>DKPQ01000018.1 GCA_002471275.1 Flammeovirgaceae bacterium UBA7330 | reverse complement strand
GTCAGAGCCCTGAAGGGGCGTAATTACTCCCCTTCCAGCCATCCCCTTCTCATCTTCGTCACATGGGTCACGGCGAGGCCGGTTCCTTCCTGCCTGTTGCCGGCGCAGTAGCCCAGCAAAAGCTCTTCCTTCGAAAGGAAATGCATGGCGATGTAGCAGTACCAGCCATGGGGATCTGTCTCAATGTTTTTGATGTGCTTCCAGGTCTCGCCCTCGTCTCCGGAGATAGCGGCCGTTAAAGGGGTTCTTTTTCCGGCAAGCTCCGGGTTGCTGCCATCATTGTTGTTCCAAACCAGTAGCCAGTCCCCATCCGGCATCCGTTCGATAGTGGCAGGTGAAAGTGGTGAAGGAATATTACTTGCTTCTATCGGGCTCCAGGTTTCACCCCGATCAGACGAAAAGGATTGCTGCTGATATCCCCCACTAGCCCGGATATACATCATCACGCGCCCATCATTGAGCTCGATCAAGCCAGGCTCTTGCGTAACGATATCGGTATCATTGGGCACCCGCTCACTTGCTGTCCAGGTCATTCCATCGTCATCCGAATAATAGGCAAAGAGACTGCCTGTATTGCTCCACTCTTCTTCCGGCCCTTTGTGCCTGGCTACAGCCATCAGCAACCTGCCATCCTGCAGCTGAATGACCCGGTCATTGTTCAGGACATAGTAACCCGGCTTGTCCCGGATGCAAACAATGGGGTCACTCCAGGTTTTAGCCTCATCATCAGATATTCGCATCATTGGAATACAGTCCTCCGTGGAATTCTTTCGAAGGTAAAAAAGCGCAATATTGCCATTTTGTAGTCTCAGCAACGAAACAGACATCACATTCATGCCTCCCTCATTCTTTACGATCACCTGATCCTCCGAGGTCCAGGTCTCACCACCATCTTTGGAAAAGCGCGCAACCAAAGAGGCCGGGGCATGATCACTGGATGACTCTCCTACATATTTGCTGTAGATAAACATAATTGTGCCGTCCTTCAGGGTGACAAAATCTCCTTCACTATTTCTGGGGTTGTTTTCACCGGGTGAAAGATCGAGCGTCACCCGGGGCGGATCAACCATTTTTTGACAGCCTGTAATACTGGCAAAGACAATAAGGAGTGCTATGAATGATGAGGCAAGTATAAATCGCATATTACAATTAATCATCGTGATTTGGCAATGATACAAAACAACCAACTACCTGGGGGTATTTATCAAAACACTACTAAATAAATGTCAACAGAGCACCCTCCTTTTAAAAATCTATCAAACAATCCTTTCATTTCTCAATAATCTGAAGATTGCAAGCCTCAATCATTCAAGAAATCGCTATTTTCAGGTTTAATTCTCTCAGATTTTGATGAATAAGCATTTAGGGAAGCTGATCGGTGCTTTAGGGTTATTTCTTGGAATTATTGTTGTTGGACTCATTGGCTTTTCAGTCATTGAAGACCTCAACTTTGTCAATGCACTTTACATGACCATCATTACCGTTGGTACCGTCGGGTTTACGGAGGTGAAAGAACTCAGCTCTGCAGGCAGGATCTTTACTTCCATCTACATTTTATTGAACCTGGGGCTATTTGCGTACATCGTGTCAGTAGTATCATCTTACCTGTTTGAGGGAAAGCTAAAATCAATCTTTAAAAGTTATCGATCGGGAATGGAAATCAGTAAGCTTAAAAATCATGTCATCGTCTGCGGCTTTGGTAGGAATGGTAGTAAAGCCTGTGAAGAGTTGGCGAAGAACAAACAGGATTTCGTCCTGATTGAGAAAAATCCGGAGATGAAAGATATGATCCCAGAATCCTACAAGTGGGTGATTGGGGATGCTACTCAGGATGACAACATGCGTATGATCGGTATCGACAAGGCCTCGACGATTATTATTACTACCCCATCAGATGCTGCCAATGTATTTATCACGCTGACCGCCCGCCACCTCAATGAGAAAATCAAAATCATCTCCAGGGCCTCTACCAAGGAGACCGAAGAAAAACTTTACCGTGCAGGTGCCGACAATGTGATCATGCCAGACACACTCGGTGGGATGTTTATGGCTCAGCTGGTCACCAAGCCGGTAGTCATTGAGTTTCTTGACCTGATCAATGGGGTATCAAGTACCAGCTATCACCTGGAAGAGGTTAGTTACAAACACCTCAGGCCTGACTTTAAGGACAAGACCCTGGAGGAACTGGATATCACCAAAAAGACCGGAGTGACAGTAATCGGTGTAAAAGACAATATCAAAGGGCTGATCCCAGGACCATCACCCGACACTTTCATCGGAGAAGATGACTTCCTGATCGTACTGGGATCAGATGCCACTTTGGATAAATTCCGAAAGACCTATACCACCTTTTCAGAGTTTTAATCATTAATAGTTCAATGGCTTCTTGAACCAGCTTTCCCTGATACTAAAGCCCACCGAGATCGTATTGGTCACTTCACGGATCAGGTTGTTTTTTGTGGTCCCCAACAGGTGATACTGATAACCCAGGTTGATAACACCGGCTCCATATTTCACGGGTAATCCAAGGCCTACATTTACGCTCGACTCCATAAAACTCGTTCCTTTTATTTTCAGATAGTAATTTGAAAGAGACAACCCAAACCGGTAATCAACCCTATCGAAGTAAGATTGAGAATTATACTTCGGCATGATCTCAAACCCCAGTGAATATCCCTGCTGATCCACATATCGCTCTATGGTAGATACATCCTTCACCTCGTTCCACCTGGTCAGCTTCATATCCGCAGCCAGCATCATTCTTTTCCAGCTAAAGGAAACCCCGTAACCAAAACTTTTAGGTAACACCATGGATCCCTCATCCTCAGTGAGCAGTGAATCGGAATCATATAGAATCAACTCACTGATCCTGGTATTGATATTGGTGACAGGCTTATAGGTTGCACCTAATACGATCTTGCCAAAGTTCAACCATTTTGGTTGCCATTCATATTGAGCACCAAACTCAAGATATGCTTTGCGTACATATTCAGATATATCTACAACCGTTGAATCAAGGTAGGTATTGCCAAATACCGTCTGGGTATCATTGAGATTGCCAAACAAAAAATTGTATTTAACACCCACATGTAGCGACTTAAAGAGCTCATGTCCAAAGCCGGCATAGAACTGACTTACCCCTCCGGTGCCCTGATACAAGACAGAATAATTACCAATATCCGGTGAATATTTATTTTCATCGGTAGCCGAATAGTTGGTCCTGCTAAATGATTTTACTCCTACAGTAACCGCATTCAGTGCCGACGTCCTAAACCAGAAGTTCATCCCCTGTAACCCCCCGAGATAAGCGGTACCGGTACCATTTTTGTCACTTTGATTCAGCACACTGAAATATCCATCTATATCAAACTGGTGAGAATACCCCTGGATGGCGTTGGTTGCTGCCGGGTTGGAGATATTCACATTTACCGGAGACCTCACCCCAATAGAGGTATTACCCAACCCGGAAAATGCAGTCAAAGATGGAGATGTCATCGTCCCAAATCCATAAATATTATATGCAGATCCCGAATAGCTTTGGCTTAATACCTCCTGAGGCAACCATAACATCGATGCTAAAACCAGAAATAAGATCCTCATCGATATTCGTCGTATTCTTCATCAGGATTGAAACTCCAGATATCGTCAAACCTAGAGCTGCTGTTTCTTCCTGTAGCAATAAACCCTGTGCCATTGATAGAAAAACCAGCTGCATCACCTCTGGAAGTGTACTCGAAATTTGTCGGGTCACTCGACCAGCTGTTAGATTCAGGGTAGTAAGCAAAAACAGCTGTGGAATAGGTACTTGAGACTCCACAAACTACATATCCCACCCCATCGATGGCGAAAGTAGAGGCTGAATACCGCTGAACAGCACTGTAGAAGTCATCATAGGTATCGTCTTCATCATCAAACAAGGTCAGGTCGGTCCATTGCTCTTTCGTTGGATCAAATGATGAGAAGTCATAGATATAGGCACCGTTGTTTCTTCCTCCACCTACATAGGCTACACCATCAATGACAAAGGCGAATGCACTTTCCCTTTTCTGGCTGATACTGATCGTTTGAGCCCAGGTATCACTTTGCGGATTATAGACCCAAATGTCTTTGAGGTAATTACCATTGTACCCTGCCCCCGCATAGCCCTTGCCGTCAATGCTAAATGAAAGTGAATTATATCGTGCACCCCCGCCAAAGTCTGCCTTTTGGGTCCATTTGTTAGTTGATGGATCGTACTCCCAGAAATCTGATAATTCTTCGTTGACCAATTCATCATTGTATCCAGTCCCCACATAGCCCTTTCCATCTGCCGAAAAGAAGAAGGCGCCGATCCTTCCCTCACCCTCAAATGAGGCCATTTCCTCCCAGAAATTTAACTCGGGGTCATATCTCCAAAAGTCCTTGAGGTAATCGCTTCCATCAGTCCCCAGGCCTACATAAGCATAATCATCAATCACGAAAGAAACAGTGGAGGACCTGGCCACCCCCTCAAAATCTGACTGCCTGGACCAGTTCCCCAGCGTTACATCATCATCATCTTCAATGTCCGTACAAGCCAGCATCGATGTCGCTAAAACTCCAAAAAACAAGATTCTTTTCATTGGTATTATTATTTCAGTTTTCAAGTGTATAAAGTATTAATTCACTCCTCATCGAGCCGTCTTCTATCATCAGTGACTTCGGATTGTTAGTCATTTCAGAATAGGGCAACATGACAAGCAATGAGTAGTTGTATTGTGTAAATGGTGTTAGAAAGAGTTCAATCAGGGCAGACACCTCAATCGTATAGTAGGTATCGCGCTTATAGGTCTCGTCAAAAGTCAGAGTAGCAGTAATAAATTCATCCTGACTGGTAATTGTGGAATTGTCCTCATCAATGAAGTAGGCTACCAGCGTCTCCGGGAGTTTATCATAATCGCTGGCTGATTCGCTCACAGGATAAAGCCTGAGCTCCGCATGCGCGAGAATATAGTCCTGCTCCTCCAGCGCCAGGATCTCCACACCCGGAAAGTCCACGACTGTGCCAAGCAGAGAACCACCAGCCAGATAAGTGTGACGATCAGTAGAATCAGAACTTAAGTAATCGTTGAAGGACTCCAGCCCCTCAAATTGACTCTCCAGTTCATTACGCGTATAGGTATAATAGATCTCATCGTTGATTGGGAAATCAAAGTATTTTTTAGTGGGTGGAATATTCGTGTTGTCTGTGTAGTACAACCGCATTTTCAGGCTGTCTGCATAGAAAGATAATATTGGCGAAGCTTCGTGGGCGTAGACATTGAAACCCCCGATGAACTCAACAAAATCTGTTGAAGAGGAAAAGACTTCATCATCCTCAGCCATGAGATCAAAAATTGCCTGTCCTAAACTGTCAGACAGACCTATTACAATTTCATCTCCGTCTTCGAGGCTTGATCTGAATGACCTGCTACCAACCCTGATTCTATCCGATGGAGGCAGTGAAGTATTGTAGAGGTAGCCATTGTCCAATAATTCAAGTGGTGTGAGAAACTGGTCCACAAAAAATGTGGTGTATTCACCTGATCCATAGTAATTCTCTCCATTAGCCACTAAAACCACCGCCATGGAGTCAAACGACAAAGATTCAAAATCCACATTGCTCTGTAATGTGGAATAAGCACTTAGGTCCAATCCCGGTTGAAAGCAGGTCATATGAGTTGTGATACCAATTCCGGCTTGCTGGTTTGATCCAATGGTCACCGTTCCCGTACTGCTTGTAGCCAGGCTATCCAGCCTAATCGTAGAAAAATCAAGCGCCAGATCCTTGAGCAGACTTACGTTGAAGTCTTCCTCCGACAACACATCATCACTAATCAGGGTATTGCTTTCGCAAGAAAACAAAAACACCACTCCTATCAACAAGGGTACCCATGAGCTGAACCTTACTCGGGTTTTTATTCTTACCGATCCACATTTTCTAAAAAGCATATTTGCGCTAACCATCTCTATCTTTTAATCAATTTTTTAACCCAATCTTCTGAATACTGTGGAGCCTTCAACAGGTATACACCACTTCTAAGAACTGAAACATCCAGTCTGGCCTCGTAGATATCTTCAAACAAAAAAGTCATCGGGAACTGCAACAGCTCATTTCCAGCCAGATCAAATAATGACATGGAGAAGTCCGAATCATCGGATAACTGTCGCAACCTGACGGTCACAATACTTTCGGCCGGATTGGGATAAATCCAGATACCTTCTTCCACCGGGGGATCTACATAAACCAGCTCTTCATCCGAATACACATAGCATTCATTCTCACTCACCTCTAACTGATAATATCCTGCGATCACGGCTTCGTATTCACCGCCAGTGGCTCCATCAATGAGTTCCCCATCCAGATACCATTGATTACCGGCTGAACTGCTGGAGATCAAAAGGCTCTCATCTTCAATGGTGATCTCCGGCTTGTCAAGGTTTGTAATGTCAAGGGTTACAATATTGGATGGGGAATAAACGCACTGCTCATTGCTGATGGTGAGTCCATAATCCCCTGATGCCGTAGCTTCAAAAACCGCATTAGAAGAGGTCTCTATGATTTCACCATCTTTTGTCCATTCGTAGACGTATCCGTTATATGATGTAGCATCAAGCTGGATGGGTGTATTGCAGGAAGTGGTCACCTCTGAAGTGATGAGGTTGTTTATCTGGGGTCCTGACTGGGCTTTTACCGCGATTCTATCACTACTGCAGTCCAGTGACCTGATTTGCATGTGATACAAATAATAATAGGCATCGGTCAAAGTGTCTTCATCATACAATGCCCCGTGTAAGGTGACAATATCTGAGACTGTGTAGGGGAACCCACTTACTCCTTCATTGCTTCTGAAGATGGATGCATCATCTTCATATTCCAGTTGGATACGGTAATTGCCTGGCTCAGGGAAATCCAATCCAATGAAATACATGGCTCCTGCATCATTCAGGTCATCGTCGGCATCTCCCGAAACAGCTGATTCGCGTGTAGCTTCTACTTCTACCTCAGCTGAAGATATTGTAGCACCTGATTCATCAATCAAATTAAAAATCAATGTTCCGGAGTTTCCGATATAGAGCCGGGCACTATCCAGCGTGATAGGTGCTTCTGTAGAAATCAGCGGCTCAGGTAAATACCCCGCACCGTATGCACCTCCATCAAATACATGCTTACCTTCAGGACCCAGCGAAACATCGAGGTCATTGATGGCAGCATAAAAAGAAGAGTCAGCGGGCCATTCATCCAACACCACAGATGTACCAAAGCCCACAGGGACCCGCTGATCTTCATCAGTATACCAAAAAGTATATAAGTCGTCAGAAAGCAATCGGATGCTTTCCTCGTCGCATATATAAGCCCTGGCATTGCTTAAAACAATCTGGCTTTTAGATTGAAAATTGGTGGTTATTGTGTCATTACTCCGGTATTGATCGGTCGCCATTGTGGTGGTGACTTTAAAATCATACGGTGTATCAGGCGCTAATTCAACATAATGAGACAGACTAAATATTCTTTCTTCCCCGGATGGAAGAGATGACCATAAGGTATCCTGATAGATGTTTTGTGTCCCATTCACCTCCATTTGGATCTCAATTGGGATGCCACTTACCTCTTCACTCCCCTCGTTTGCCAACAGCACCTGTAAGGGAAGGATCGTATTTGTACAGGATGCTTCATCGGGTGCTATTAACGCCAATGGGGTTACATCATATTGAGGTTTTACAAACCGAAGGGTGATATCTAAGGTCTGACCGGCATGATAAATACCACAGGCTGCGGCATCCGGATCATCAGTAGCGATAATCCTCATCCTGGTACTGGCACCAAAGGATAGTTCCGAGGGGAGGTTGATAAACGTACTTAGGCTTTGCCCTGCTTCAGACAGTTCCACAGACGAAACACTTTCACCTTCATCGTCAAAGTCATAGTCTTTGTTCCAGTCTACAAAAATGAGAATGTAGTGGGTCTTTGAAAGTCCATCACAAAACTGAGCACTCAAATCAAATGGTATAGCGCCATCCTGCCTGAAAGAAACCTCGGCCTCTAACTCTACATTGTCATTACCTTCGGTACAAGGGTCTGTGGCATAATCCAGGCTTCCAAAATGCACCTCACTCAAGGATGGTCCACCTTCTTGTTCAGGCCCGGAAGCACAATATGGTTGTCCACCCTGACCACCGATGATCAATGAATAATCCTGTGTACCATCGGACAGGGTATTTTTATGACTCACTACTACCTGGTAGGTCTCTCCCGGTACGGGATTGCGAATCACTATTTGCTCAACATTGTCTCTGTAATTGTCACCGGGTGTCGCCTCTGCTGAAGAGAAATCCGGGTCAAGTACCCATGGATAAAAAGTGCTATCCTGACCAAAAACTACGATGTCCAGGTCATTGACCAGCAATGGTGTTCTGTTATTTACCACCAACTCATTTATTTCAAGAGGAGTAGCAGCAGGGTCATTCCAACTGATTGTTACTTTGAGTGATTCCGAACCTGAGGCAATGACCTGGATCGTATCGTGAGCGTCCTGCACCAGAGACCGTTCGTCTACCAGATACTGATCATCCATCCCATTGATTGCTTCGGCTGCACGGGCGGTATTCAGCACCCCCCAACCATAGGTGAAATCAGGCCCTTCATTGCCTGCGTCATCACTGGTATGAATCACCAATCCTTTTAATGTAGCTGCTTTCAGAAAGTTACCATCATAAAGTTCTGCATGGTATTCCTGCAGCAGTTGAAGAGATCCGGTAACATTAGGTGCTGCCATGCTCGTTCCACTGTAATAATCGTATGCCTGATTTGATGTAGCCACAGAAGAAAGGACATCCCAGCCATCGGCTACGACATCCGGCTTGATACGACCATCGTCCGTAGGACCCAGGCTGCTGAAATAAGCCAGCTCAGCTTCCGAGGATTCCTGGAACCCCCCTTCGATAGGATGAATCGCACCGACAGTTAGTACATTTTTTGATAGACCGAATGAAGTGATCAAATCAAAAGAGTCCTGATCTCTTCTTTCCACCGTACTTGTGGTATTTGAGCTGTTGAGATAATATCTGTTACCTGTTCCTGGTCCACTGCTTGTCCTGTCGTTTCCAGCAGCTACCATCACCAGGTAGTAAGGTGCATTGTTCACTATTTGATCCACCTCCTGAGCATAATCGTCATAATAGCCAAATCGATAGTCTTCATAGGCTGAAATATCAGTATCTCCCCACCATTCCCATAGAATAGACCCCGAGCGATCCGAATTATAGACCCACCCAATATTTCCCAGTCCATAGGAGTGGTTAGACAGCAGTAAACCATCCGCTGCAGCTTCACTCATCTCAGAAAGATCATTACTCCATTCCCAGGCAAGTAAGTCCGACTGATAAGCCATCCCTACCGCTTCAGCATTTACCCCGCTTCCAATCATGATGCCTGCCACATGTGTGGCGTGATCACTGTAGGAGTTCCCTGCATTATCTTCCTGCGACACCCTGCCCGAAAGTTCCTGGTGCGTCCTTCTCACCGCACCGGCATCCCATATCCCCAACCGATTACTCACATATTCACTGCTTCCGCTTAGCGATAACCCTGAATCGCCTCCTTCCCAGACCTGGTCGGTACGGGTTGTAGCAGCTGACTCCGAAGAATAGGTCTTGTAGTATACAGGTTTTCCTTTCGCATCAAGACTGTGTAACTCCAGAATTCCACCCCCTGGCAATGGCCTAACTATTTTCCAATCATTCTCTTCCGCCATCTTAAGCACCTGCCTGTGATTTCTTTTAAAAGTCTTTTTATTGTCTTTTTTCAATTGCTTTAGCGCCTTCTCATTGTAGGTAATCTTCCCCCCTGAGGACCTTCGGGCATCAGACTGTGCAGTACCATCAAAAATCACAATCAACAAAAAGGATACTGTGATCATTATATTATATGCAATATTTTTAACCTGATACATCTCTGTCACGGACTATCGCATTAGTTTTTTTTCAACTACATCTTTATGAAAGGTTCCAGTTCTTCACTGGTCTTGATGATTCCCAAAGACACGGTCTCGATGCTAAAGGATGTAAATATTGGTCTGCACCCATCAGAAATTTCTTATCTATGATGCAATTTTTGAGGTTTAGCAGATGCTAAAAAAATAAAGTATACCTGCAGTCTTATTCCTGCGACAAAACAGGATAAAACGTATAGAAGATTTTGGCCGGTTACAGGTTTTCCTTCTGGATCAGGTTCATCAATGACTCTTTATAATGGTCACTGAGAGGGATGTCTGTATCCTTCAACCTAATCCTGTTTTTGCGGATAGAGATGATGTGATCGATGGAAATAATATAGGATTTGTGCGTGCGAATGAACTGGTCAGCAGGAAGAGTTTCTTCCATAGCCTTCATGCTCAACCTTGTGATTACTGGTTTTGCTGAACTGGATAAGAATATTTTGATATAGTCCTTAAGTCCTTCTATGTACACAATATCCCTGATGGTGATTTTTAACAAGGTGTAGTCGGCATTGACAAATAGGTACTCCCTACTCTTTTGTTCTTTTTTGCTCAGGTTATTGAATTCCAGGGCTTTTGTAACGGATTTCAGGAACCTTTCGAATGGCACGGGTTTTACCAGGTAGTCCAGCACATCCAACTCAAAACCTTCTACTGCATAATTTTTGTAGGCTGTGATAAAGATCACCATGGGCCTGTTCTTCAGGTTTTTCAAAAGCTGTATGCCAGTTAATCCTGGCATTTGTACATCCAGAAACAGTAGATCCACCTGTTCTTTTTGTAGCACTTCTATGGCTTCGATCGCATTCCTACATCTGCCCACCAGGGTGAGAAAACTTACCTGACGTATGTTATCCTCCAGTAAATCCAATGCCAGTGGTTCATCATCTACAGCCAGACACCTCAACATACTCATAAGTTAATCATTAATCTCACTTCATACCAATTCGTCTTCTCCTCAGGGTGGACAGACTGAGAAATATTCAGCGTGTATTGTTCAGGGTAAAGTAGCTCCAGTCGTCGCTTTACATTAATGAGCCCAATCGGATTTTTACTATCTGTCAAAGACAAGTCTGACTCTACGCCTGACTCCGGGTAATACCTGTTTTTTACCTCAAATCGAAACACATTTTTGTCCAGTCCGATGGATATATATATTTCAGGGGCAGCTATGGAAACTCCCCCATGCTTAAAGGCATTTTCTACAAAAGGAATCAGGATCATAGGAGCAATGAGCTGCTGGGTATCCTCAATCCGGGGATCTACCTCAATATTGATCTTCATGTCATCCTCAAATCGGATCTTTTGCAGTTCAATGTAATTGTTCAGATAATTAATCTCCTGAGGAAGGTTAACCCGTTCATTCTCCGAATCATATAAGATATACTGCATGATCCCTGATAGCTTCAGCAAGTATGGTTCAAGCAAGTCAGATTTCTTCCTGGCGAGCGAAACCATGTTGTTCAGGGTATTTAGCATGAAGTGCGGATTGATCTGCGACCTAAGGAAAAAGAGTTCAGATTTCAGGCTTTCAGTTTCCCGCTCCTGGTTTTGCTTTTCATATTTAAGTATCAACCCAAAAACAGAACTGATAAGCATAATCACACTAAGGGGCAACATTAACCTAAAGCCCATCCTCGTAAATGGTCTGTCTTCTCCATTGAATCGAGGTCTGCCAATACCTTCTGGTCTGGTAATGGCTGGCTCCTCAATAGGTGGTTCTTTCTGTAATCTTCTTTGTTCGAAGAATTCACGCTTAGGAGGTGGGTTAAGCTTAAAATAAATGATGGGATACGCGGCTGATGCTGCCACAAATAAAATCAGGATTGACACATATATCACCAATGCTTTCCTATTGAAAAAACGGGCGATCAGAAAATAGGCATTGAAATAAAACAATACCATCAATAAGACCCGAATCAGTATAGAACTCAAATCAATGACTTCTGAAGACGTCGCTGAAAATGGATCTGATATCAGTGGAAACAAGATAAATCCAGCCCAAACCAAACCATGTAGTATTACTGTGATGGGTCGTACCTTAAGCCTATTACTAAACAAAGTCACATAAATTATTGATACTTCAAACCTAGTGCAACCACCGGTTAAAAAATATTAAAATAGCTAAGGAGCAGTTATTTATAGACAATAGGCGGCATTTTAGATATTTCATTGTGAATGCAACAGAAAAAAAACCATATCTGTGAATGGAATTTTAGTCTGGTGGAAGGTCAGTTCGTCAAAACCGATTATTTTTATGCACTATGAAAAAAGTCATTACCTTTTTTACCTTTTTTATCACCACAGTTATTCTCCAGGCACAACAAACCGTGGACACCGTATACGTAACAGTCAGTGATTCTTCATGGACTACTGACCCCCTGACATGGCTCGGGATTATCTTTGTTGCATCAACCATCATCCTGGTGCTGAGGACCTTCAGAAATAAAGCGGAAATCTAAAACTCTCTTTAAAATCCGATTCTGAGATCATCGGACAATTCATTGGGTCTATCTGAACGGGTATTAAATCCGTGACTGAGCAGTAGATCTTTGCACTTCCCTATTGCCTCTACGATACCAGTGGCAATCTCCTTCTGCTTTATACCCTTCACAACAGTGTCTACTATGACTTGCCAGTCCTCCCGGCTTACTTTGGCACTGATCCCTTCATCTCCAATCACTACAACCTTATGTTCCAGCTTACTTATAAAGATCAGAATGCCAATCTTGTCTTTTGTTTTGTAAATTCCCTCTTCCAGGAAAGCTTCAATGGCTCGCTGATATACGCGTTGCTCCATTGTATCTCTGGAGGTGATCCACCGGATGGAAAAAGGCAGGATGATGGGCGTCAAAAAACCCAGTAGCATAAAGCCAATGACAATCATGGCAGTATCAATTGGGGTCAGCTGCACGGGTAAAGCCCAGGTGTAAGATAAAAAGGCGATTACTACGAGGGTAAATAACCCCACCACTGCAGCTGAATACCAGGAGGCCTCTTCATACTTGTCACTCGATGGCACAAAATAGGGAACAAGCTCTCCACTGGTTACCATTTCCAGGTCCTGGACGGCTTTTTTCACCTCTTCTTTTTCTTGCTCTGTAAAATGATATTTACTCACCTTGATTATTTTTTATTTTACCAACCACCGGAAGCACCGCCGCCTCCAAAACCGCCGCCTCCACCAGAGAAGCCACCTCCGGAAAATCCACCACCACTGCTAAATCCACCACCATAGAATCCACCACCGGTGCGATAACCTCCCCCACGACCTCCGCCATGAGGAATATTAAATATCAGGGAAAGGATGATTGTAGCGAAAATGGCTGCGGTAACATTGATAATCAGCCATACCAAAAGAAATATTACTCCTGCAGTAATTAGGGTACCCGGAACCTTGCCCAGCCTGCTTTTCAGAACCGAATTGATAGATCCGAAAATGATCAAACCAAGAATGATAAATAAATAGCTGAATTTGGGCACAGACCTCCCGGAGACACTTCTTTGTTGAGGAGTGGCAACAGGAAGTTCTTCTCCATTGATCAGACTGATGATAGCATCTACTCCGTCGTTGATACCATCGTAGAAATGACCGGCCCTGAATTCAGGAGTGACTATTTGAGAAATAATCCTTTTTGCCAGCGCATCAGGGATAGCGCCCTCAAGTCCATAACCAACTTCAATTCGCATTTTACGATCCTGCATGGCAACGAGCAAGATGGCCCCATCATCCACACCTTCTCTCCCTATCTTCCATTGATCAGCAACCCGGATCCCATATTGCTCAATGGTTTCATCTCCTGTGGTCGGGATCACCAGCACTGCAACCTGACTTCCTTTAGATTGTTCGAAAGAAGATAGCTTTGATTCAAGGTTCTTCTTTTCGGTTTCAGAAAGGGTATTGGTCTGGTCTGTAACCCTGGTTTTCAACGGTGGTATAGGTACAATATTCTGAGCCCATACACTCCCACAAACAAGGAATAAAACAATAAGAGAATTAATTCGTCTAATCACTAAGCAGTACGATTACGCTGATTGAGATAACTTGTTAAATTTGAGCTAAAATTAAAGAAATATGAGCAAGAAGTGGATCACCATAGGAATTATAGTTGTAGCGGTATTCCTTATATACAATTTCTTTTCCGGCAAATACAATAACATGGTTGCCATGGAAGAAAATGTGAATACACAATGGTCCAATGTGGAGACACAGTATCAAAGACGATATGACCTCATCCCCAACCTTGTGAATACCGTGAAAGGGTTTGCTGAGCAGGAAAGAGAAGTACTTACCGGCGTGACCGAAGCTCGTGCCAAAGCGTCCAGCATCCAGATAGATCCTGCAAACCTCAACGAAAACACTTTACAGCAATTTCAGCAGGCTCAAGGCCAATTGAACTCTGCATTATCACGGCTGTTGGTCACTGTAGAGCGATACCCTGACCTGAAATCTAACCAGAACTTCCTTGAATTGCAGGCCCAGCTTGAGGGAACAGAAAACCGAATTGCGGTATCCAGACAACGATTCAACACAGCTGCTCAGGAATACAATACCTATATCCGCTCATTCCCGAACAATACCCTGGCAGGGATGTATGGATTTGAAAGGAAGCCGTTGTTTGAAGCTGACCAGGGAGCAGAGAGCGCACCGAAGGTTGAGTTTTAATAGAATTTAAAAGACCAATCTGTCACGCGATATAATCGTGCGCCAGATTGGTGCTGATTTCAATTGAGAACTTGCGCGCGTTTGCAACGCGTGCAAGTGTCCTTATCCTTTACCAAATTTCCCTTTCAGCATCGCCAGCTTGGCCTGAAGGTCGCCTTCAATCGGTTTGTCCTCTCGTTTCGACTTTTGTTTTGGCTTTGGCTTACCAAAAGGATCTGACTTCATTGATAATGAAATACGTTTCCTTGGAACATCTACTTCAGTAACCGTTACCATCACCTTATCCTGAAGCTTCACCACCTTGGAAGGATCTGACACAAAGCTATCAGATAGCTGGCTCACATGAACCAGACCATCCTGGTGCACACCCACATCCACAAAAGCACCGAACTTGGTGATATTGGTAACAATACCCGGGAGCTTCATCCCAATAGTCAGATCGGACATCTCATGCACATTATCTGCAAAAGAGAATACCTCATATTGTTGCCTCGGATCTCGACCAGGTTTGGCCAGCTCTTCCAGGATATCCTTTAACGTTGGTAGTCCCAGGTCACCGGACACATACTTTTTCAGGTCTATGCGCTTTCTCAGGTTTTCGTCCTTTACCAGATCTTCCACCTTGCACCCAAGGTCTTTGGCCATGGACTGCACGGTCTCATATCGCTCAGGGTGTACTGCACTTTCATCCAGCAAATTACTGGCTCCTTTGATCCTCAAGAAGCCGGCAGCCTGCTCAAATGCTTTATCCCCTAGTCTGGGGATAGATTTCAACTCTTCCCGGCTCTTGAAAGCACCGTGCTCATTTCGATGTTTTACAATGTTATCCGCCAGTTGGGGTCCAAGGCCGGACACATAGGTCAATAGCTGCTTACTGGCCGTATTCAACTCCACTCCAACACCATTCACACAGTTCATCACCACATCGTCGAGTGAATGCTTGAGGTCGTTCTGATCCACATCATGCTGATATTGTCCTACCCCAATCGACTTCGGATCGATCTTCACCAGCTCAGCCAGTGGGTCCATGATCCTGCGACCGATAGATACCGCACCACGAACTGTCAGGTCATAATCACTTAACTCTTCCCTGGCGACTTCAGAGGCAGAGTAGATCGAAGCGCCACTCTCATTCACCATGGCAATCAAAATACTTTTTGGTAAGCCAATCCCTTTGATAAACTGTTCGGTCTCCCGACCTGCAGTACCATTCCCTATGGCAATGGCCTCAATCTGATGTTTCTCAGCCAGAGCGGAAACAACAGCAGCGGCCATCTGGGTATCCTTTTGTGGCTCATTAGGATAGATGGTGGTATTTTCCAGCAGCTTGCCCTGACGATCCAGACATACTAGCTTACATCCTGTTCGGAAACCGGGGTCTATGGCCATCACTGCTTTTTGTCCCAAAGGTGGAGCCATGAGTAGCTGCTTGAGGTTCTCTGCAAATACTCCGATAGCCTCAAGGTCAGCATTCTTCTTAGATTCCAATCGTATTTCTGTCTCAATACTTGGCTTGATCAATCGCTTGTAAGAATCCTTCAAGGCAATCTCTACCTGCTCGGTAGCGGCATTGGCTTCTTTCAAAAATTGTCTCGAAAGCTTATCGATAGCCATTTCTTCTGGTGGGAAAGTATCCATCATCAGCAAGCCTTCTCGCTCACCTCGTCTGATGGCCAATAGTCTGTGTGATGGTATCTTCTTCAGCGGCTCCTCCCACTCAAAGTAGTCTTTGTACTTAGCTGCTTCCGCTTCTTTACCTTTCAATACCCTGGCTTTGATGATACCTTCAGTGCGGAACAGCTTCCTGATTTGCTCACGTGCAGTAGCATCTTCACTGATCCATTCCGCTATAATGTCTCGTGCTCCCTGTAAAGCAGCTTCGATATCGGCTACTTCTTTTTCTTCATTGATATATTTCTCGGCCTCATCATATGGTGAGAACTTGCCCTGCTCCCAGATTAATTTGGCCAGTGGTTCCAATCCACGTTCTTTGGCCACAGAAGCACGGGTCTTTCTTTTGGGTTTGTAAGGAAGATAAAGATCCTCCAACGCCGTCATCGTTTCGGCCTCCTCAATTTTTTTCTTCAGCTCAGGGGTGAGCTTTTCCTGCTCATCAATTGACTTCAGGATGGCCTCGCGTCTTTTATCCAATTCCCGAAGCTGGGTGATGCGGTCTCTGACACCCGCAACAGCTACTTCATCCATGGTTCCGGTCACCTCTTTACGATATCGGGAGATGAAAGGCACGGTTGCCCCTTCATCCAGGAGCTTGATGGTGGCTTCAACAAAATGTGGTTTTAGGGCTAATTCGCCTGCTATTTTTTCTGAGTAATTTTTCATGCTTCGTTAATCGGGCGCCAAAAATAAACGACGATAGATATTATTTAATAATTTTATCCGATATCACGAACAAATAATCTACATGCACAGCAGAAGAACATTCATTCAAAAATCCGGAAAAGGGGCTGCAGCGGCCCTGGCCTTATCTTCAACACCACATCTTGCAACGAAAGCCTTTGGCAATAGTTCAGAAAAAAAGAAAATCACCATCGGGATTATCGGAGCCGAAAACTCGCACACCAGGGGATTTGGCAAACTTTTCAATATTGATAAGAAATTTCCGGGAGTGGAAGTAAAATATGTTTGGGGTGAAACGGAGGAATTTGCCAAAGACGCCATGGAAAAAGGCCAGATCCCAAAAATGGTGAAAGACCCAAAAGAGATGCTCGGTAAAATTGATGCACTGATTGTAGATCACCGACATGGTAAGTTTCATTTGGATGCGGCGAGACCCTTTGTAGAAGCCGGAATCCCCTCTTTCATTGATAAACCTTTTTGCTACCGCCTGGAAGAAGGTGTGGAATTCCTGAAGATGGCCCGAAGAGTGGGCACACCGGTCACGTCGTTTAGCTCCATAGCTCAGAATGCAGAGACGTTCGACATGGCAGAGCAGATAAAAGAAATAGATCCTATTACCCATATCATTCGATCCGGAAGAGTAGACATCAACTCTCAGTATGGGGGTGTATTTTTCTATGGGCCCCATATCATTCAGCCATTAATGTTCATGTACAGTGAGGATGTAGCAAAAGTCAGGATCATCAAAAATGATAAGAATAGCGGAGCAAGCCTGGTCTTTGCTGATGGGACCTTGGCTTCTTTGGTATTTACTACCCAGGCATATGGCTGGCAAACTTTTGTGGAGACAAAGGATGGAATTGTAGAACTGAAACCCAGGGTGAAAGAAGATTATCCGGGCCGCACATACGTGGACATGGTAGAGATGTTCAGAACAGGAAAAGAGCCCAGAAGTCATGAAAGTATTCTAAAAGGAATTGCAGTCCTGGAGGCCCTTGAAAAGTCTGTGGAAAGTGGACAATGGGAACAAGTACCCGCTTTTAGTCTTTAAACCTGGATTAAAACCGAATAAAACCCAAACTATGAAGCAAAGTATTTTTTCTATTCTCACATTACTCCTGTTTTCACAACTCAATATGATCGATAAACCCTCAGCTGTCAGTGGGACCCTTTACTCCGACGAAGGTTCTGTTTCCATACAAATGGAAAATGGAAAGATCTCGGGGATTGATAGACTTGAGGGTTCGGACTCAGAAGAAAAGTTATTTATTGCTCCAGGTCTGATAGACATCCAGATCAATGGGTATATGGGCGTGGATTTTTCCGGGCCTGACCTGACTGTTGAAGGAGTAAAAAAGGCTACCAGGGCCTTATGGAAAGCAGGGGTCACTTCTTACTTCCCAACCATCATCACCAGTGATGTTGACCGGCTCAAGAAGAATTTTGCCATCCTCGCACAAGCCAAAAAAGATCCGGAGATCGGAAAATCTATCCCTGGTTTTCATCTGGAGGGGCCATATATCTCACCGGTAGCGGGATTTAGGGGTGCCCATCTGGAGAAATACATCAAAGCGCCGGATTGGAAAGAATTTTCAGAGATCCAGGCCGCAGCAGAAGGCGGTATTCGGTTAATTACTGTTGCTCCTGAACTTGAAGGTGCTATTCCTTTCATTAAAAAATGTGTGGCAAGTGGGATGATCGTTTCTCTGGGACACCACAATGGCACCGCAGCAGAGATCACAGCAGCGGTGGATGCAGGTGCCCGGATGGCTACGCATCTGGGAAATGGATGTGCCAACATGATCAACCGGCATCACAACCCCATCTGGCCGCAGCTGGCGGATGACCGGATCACACCCAGTATCATTGCCGATGGGTTTCACCTGACAAAGGAAGAGGTGAGGAGTTTTTATAAAGCCAAAGGTCCTGACAATACCATTCTTGTATCAGACGCGTTGGACCTGGCCGGTTTACCACCCGGGATGTATGAGCGTGGTGAACGGATGCTGGAACTCACTCCCAATGTGGTGAAACTACCCAAAGAAAATGTGCTGGCAGGAGCAGCCTCCCCCATCAACCTGTGTGTGGGTGTTGTGATGGATTACACTCAGTGCAGCCTGGGAGATGCCATTCAGATGGCGAGCACCAATCCGGCTGAAATGATGTCTTTGGATGATCTTGGAAATATCTCAGTAGGTAGTAGAGCGGATTTGATTGTATTTAGTATGAATAACAATAAAATGATTATCAAAGAAACTTATGTTGCAGGTGAACTGGTGTATTCACAACCTTAACCAACACAGAACCCAACTTAACCCAAAATGAAAAAACTTTTAATTGCCCTAAGTGCAGTAGGCCCCGGACTTTTCCTGATCGGCTATAACATCGGAACCGGTAGTGTGACTACCATGGCCAAGACTGGAGCTGAACATGGTATGACACTTTTCTGGGCGCTCGTACTCTCCTGTATTTTCACATTTGTACTGATGGTTGCTTATGGCAAAGTGACGCTTGTAACCGGAAATACAGCCCTTTTCAACTTTAAAAAGGAATTCAAAAATGGCTGGATCCTTTCCTTGTATATCATCATTGCATTGATCATTGGTGAACTCCTGGCATTGATGGGTGTGATGGGGATTGTGGCTGACCTCATCCAGGAAGGGATCCGGCTAGCTTTTGATGGAGCTGTGATCAGCAGGTTTTGGATCATCCTGTTCTTCAGTATCATCCTTTTATTTCTCATTTGGTATGGTCGATATCAGGCATTTGAAAAAGTGCTCACCGGTATTGTAGTGGTGATGGGTATCTCATTCATTATCGTATTTTTCATGGTAAAGCCAAGCTTCTCATCGCTTGCGGCAGGACTGATTCCCGGCATCCCGGATACGCCCGGATCTCTCGGATTGATTGCCGCCATTGCAGGAACTACATGTTCTGCAGCCGTATTTATCATGCGGAGTGTGGTTGTGTCTGAGAAAGGTTGGACAATCAAAGATCTTAAGACCGAGAAAAAAGATGCATTTGTCTCTGCAGGTATGATGCTTTTACTCAGTGGAGTGATCATGGCGGTATCTGCCGGTACCTTGCATGTGTTTGGAATGAAGCTGGACAACACCGTGGAGATGATCTCCCTGTTTGAGCCGATTGGTGGTAAAGCAGCCGCTTTTATTCTCATCATCGGGATTGCCGGCGCAGGTCTTTCTACAATTTTCCCAATTGTACTGATAGCACCCTGGCTGGTCTCAGATTACACCGGACAGCCAAGGAATATTCACAGCACCCAATCCAGGATACTGATCTTTCTGGGTATGGCATTTGCCTTTGGAACTGTCTTTTTAGATGAGCGACCACCTGCTTTGATGATCTTTTCTCAGGCTTTCCAGGCTTGTATTTTGCCTGCAGTGGCAATTCCGATCTTCATCCTGATCAACAAAAAGAATCTCATGAATGAGCACCTGGCAAGCACCCGGTTAAACATTGGGATTGTCGCGGTGATCCTTTTTTCAATATTAACAACCTGGTTTGCTATTGCAGACTTTTTATAAATCAATTCTTTACTCAATCAATGGAAAAACAATTTACTACTGACCAACTTCAGGTATCCATCTATGACAACCCGGACGTGATGGGAGATGCAGCTGCTGACTTTGTCGCCGAAACGATCAACAAGGCCATTCAATCCAAAGGAGAAGCAAACATCATTCTGGCTACGGGAGCTTCTCAATTTACTTTTCTCAAAGCCCTGAAGAAAAAAGACATCAACTGGAAAAAAATAACTGTTTTTCATCTGGACGAATACAAGGGCATGGCAGATACGCATCCTGCCAGCTTCAGGAAATACCTGAAAGAAAGAATTTTGGATGAAGTAGCCCCTAAGAAAATTTTTTATCTGAATGGTGATGCCGAAAACCTCGACCAGGTGATGCAAGCATACGAAGATGAGCTAAAGAAACATCCAATTGATGTTGCCTGCATTGGGATAGGTGAGAATGGACACATAGCATTCAACGACCCACCAGTAGCTGATTTTAATGATCCAAAATGGGTGAAGCTTGTTGAACTGGATGAGCCTTGTAGAAAACAGCAATTTGGTGAAGGCTGGTTCCCTACTATGGATGATGTCCCGACAGAAGCCCTATCTCTGACAATACCAGCCATTCTTCATTCAAAAGTGATCAGTTGCGTAGTGCCGGATGAAAGAAAAGCCGAAGCTGTATACAATACTTTATACAGCGAGATCAGTACGGCATGTCCGGCTACTGTATTGAGAAAACATCCGTATACTAAACTATTTTTGGATAAAGCATCCGCAACCAAACTGAAATAATCATGCAACAAGGAAAACGCCTGCTATCGATTGATGCACTTAGAGGATTTGACATGCTCTTCATCTCGGGAGGAGGCACTTTTCTTGTGCTCCTGGATGGTAAAACCGGATGGAGCTGGGTAGATGGGTTGGCACATCAGCTGCATCATGTAGACTGGAATGGGTTTGTCTTTTATGACTTTATTTTTCCTTTGTTTCTGTTCATCGCCGGGGTCTCGCTTTCTTTTTCTCTAACTAAAGGAACTGACATTGGGTTGAGCAAAAACGATCTGTACAAGAAGGTTTTCAAGCGGATGCTTCTGCTGATCGTGTTGGGGATCATCTATAAAAACCAGCCCATCAAATTCTTTGAACCTTCGCAAATTCGTTTTGTGAGCGTACTGGGTCGTATTGGATTCGCCTGCTTCATCACCTCCCTGCTCTTCCTGAATTTTGACATCCGGCAGCGGCTCTACTGGATCGCCGGGATACTCGTCGCCTATTACGGATTGTTGTTTTTAGTGCCAGTGCCGGGATTTGGGCCTGGTGACCTCTCTCCCGAAGGAAATCTTGTAGGTTGGTTAGACCGGACTTTTCTGCCCGGACGATTACACACTGTAAAAGGGATCTACGATGAAAACGGAATACTAACCCAATTCCCGGCATTGTGTATCACCGTTTTTGGCAGTATCGCAGGAGACATCCTTAGAAGGGATTGGAATGGAAACAGAAAAACCTTAACACTCGCTGTTGCCGGGGCGATTGCAATAGTAATTGCTTTGATTTGGGATCTTCACTTTCCCATCAACAAAAAACTGTGGTCAAGCTCATTCATCCTGCTCACCAGTGGAATTGCCTTTATGTCCATGGCCCTGTTCTACTGGATCATTGATGTGAAAGGATATCAGCGATGGGCTTTTCCATTCAAAGTCATCGGGATGAATTCGTTGACGGTGTATTTTGCTTATGGCTTTATCCCATTCGGATACACTTCAGCACGGTTGTTTGGTGGATTATATGCCCCTTTTGATGAAAAATGGCATGAGGTTTTTCAGGCCCTGGGTGCATTAGCGCTGGTGTGGACCTTTCTTTATATTCTTTATAAGAGACAGATCTTTGTTAAGATATAGAGAAACCTATACATTATATGCAGGATTACTTTGGAGCCTCTTTTTGTTATCTGAAGGTCTAAGTTCATAGGGTCTGTTAAAGGCTTCCTGACTCAATTTAAAATGGCTTGAAAGCTTCCGAATGACCTCTTTAGAAAGGCCCTTTTTATAATTGAGAATATCTGAAATCACACCCTTACTAACTCCTAAAATGTTTACAAGATCTTTTGATTTCAAATAATGGTCCCCCATTAAAGACTTTAACAATCGCACTGGATCTACTTCATCGAAGTTATTGTTTTCTTTATCGTATTGTTCGATCAACAAAGTAAGCAACTCCATTTCAACTTCTTTTTGATGTTCAAGGCTGCTTTCATCAAAAATCAGTGTATCCAGGATTTTGCAATAGTTATCATACTGATCCCGAGATTTAATTACTTTATATTTCAAGGTTTCCATTGTCATACTGTAGCAGGTATTCCTTAAAGTTCACATAAAGTGAACTTTAAGATTAGTTTAGTACTGGAGAATACCGAAATCATTTCTCATCGGTATTTAGATTCATATTTAATAATCATACACTGGTTACTACAGAATCTTTCCCAATTGAATTTATAGTGGAGTAGTGTATTTGCTGGAAAGTCTCAAAGTCCTTCAATAATTCATCCTGTACTTCAAGCCAACTGACAATGAAGTTCCGTAATGTCTAATTTTGCTTTGAGAAAAATAACCTTCATTAGTGACGGAGGTTATACTTTGTTGATATGCGAGCGTGGAAGAGATCACGAACGAATTGAACAGTTCATAACTAATGCCAATTTCACCCAGTCCACCTAAATCAAACCTGGACACCCGATCGGTCACATTGGTCTTCCTTGCATCAATTATTCCTTCAATACCAGGCTCGTGCACTGATGCATGAACCAAAAAAGAAGATACAAGTCCTAAATTGACAAAACCAGCCCATTTACTTCCAAACTGAAATCCACCCTTAATGGGAATAGATAAATAATTATAATTGAAAGAAGTGATGGTTTCTCCAAGCGGCTCCCTGGGATTTCCCTCATAGTCAGTATATGCGAGTTCATTATTAAAACCTTTTTCAATGTAAGATAACCCTGTGCCCAAAATGAAATTGTTATCAAATTGCCTTTGATACACTAAACCACCTGTCCATCCGGTTCTAAAATCATTATTTTCCATGAAATTCTTCCCATTAATACTAGTTCTAGTAGCCCCCGCTTCAAAACCAAGATATTGGGTTTGTCCAAGACCATTTAATGAAAGCATTAAAAAGGATATTGCCACCGAAATCCTCATAATATAAATTTAAATAAATCAGCTATTTAATACAACGGATTTAAACAATTCATAATATGAACTCACTTTAAGTTCTCAAAGACTTGAAAAGTAGTCAGCCAATGAATTAAAATAATTCTCCCCCTTCCCCGTCCATAAAGGAATGATCAAAAAAATGGCCAAAGCATTCATGTATCTCATCATTTCCATACTGGGTATTGTCATCGTTTTCACGATCGCAGTCATCATTTTCGTCAAAACTTCTCCTCAGATCGGTCAAAAGCCGAAAGGTGAACATTTGAAAGAGATTAAAAAGTCACCTAATTATGGTGACAAAGCTTTTGACAACCAGATCGAGACCAAAATGGGGTCCTTTGGAGAGATCATGAGAACTATGCCTGATTTGCTTTTTGGAAAGAACCAATCGCCTGTTGACAGCCTCCCGGTAAAATTTGGGGAGAATGGACAAGCAGCTGTAGATAGCATCACCTCGGTCACTTGGTTTGGGCACTCGGCCTTTTTGGTAGAGATCGAAGGAAAACGAATCCTGATCGATCCTATGTTGGGAGAGGTCGCTGCCCCGATCTCTTTCGGTTCAAAACGGTATCCCTACAAAAAGCCTATCCCTGTCGAACAGCTGAAGAACATCGACGCGGTGATCCTTTCACATGATCACTACGATCACCTGGATTATCCAACGATCATGCAGATCAAAGATGAAGTGGGGCACTTCTACATGGCCCTGGGAGTGGGCTCACATTTTGAATCATGGGGGATTTCCAAAGAAAAAATAACCGAGCTGGATTGGTGGGATAGTGTGGAGTACAAGGGACTGAAATTGGTTGCCTGCCCAGCTCGACATTTCTCCGGAAGAGGTTTAACTGACCGCAATGCTACTCAATGGGCCAGCTGGGTGATTCAGGGTGAACATCAAAAACTGTATTTCAGTGGTGATAGCGGCTACGGGCCGCATTTCAAGGAAATCGGAGATAAATACGGACCTTTTGATCTGGCCATGATGGAATGTGGACAGTACAATGAAGCCTGGGAAGCCATCCATATGATGCCGGAGCAGAGTGTACAGGCCGGGATTGATGTAAAGGGAAAACTACTCATGCCCATTCACTGGGGCGCTTTCAAACTATCTGTTCATGAATGGACAGATCCTATTCTGCGATTCAAAGCAGAGAGCGAACGGCTTAATACGCCCATCATTCATCCGGTAATTGGGGAGAGGTTTAGCCTGGGGACAAGTTATCCCCGGGAAGTTTGGTGGAACAAACAATAAATTATTTCGACGCCCAGTCCTTCAGAAACTTCAACCCCTCCGAAGCAAATCCGTCCTGGCTCTCAGCCAATGGTCTCCAGATACAAACGGCTCCGGCCAACTCCTGGATTTCCGGAGTAAAGCTTTCAATGGATATCGCACCCTGGTAGTTGATGGCCTTTAAACCCTTGTAATAATCTTCCCAACGTGTCTGGCCTGTTCCGGGAGTGCCCCGGTAGTTTTCGGACACCTGTACATGGATCAATTTGTCTCCGGCCAGTTTGATGGCCTCCTCGATGCTTGGTTCCTCGATGTTCATGTGAAAACCATCAAGCAGGATCTTAGCGGAAGGATGGTTGATATCATCGATGAGCCTAACCACATCCTCTGTTCGGTTGATCAGGTCCGTCTCAAACCTGTTGAGTGGCTCCAATGCAATCTCCAACCCTTTGGTCTGTGCACTTTCACACACTTTCCGCAAATTCTCCAGAGCCCTGTTCCACTCTATCCTTTTCTGATCCTCAGGAAGTAACCGAGCTTTACCGACTGCAGAATACATCGGGCCAGCAAGGAAACTCGTCCCGAGGTCATTGCAGATTTGAAAGCAGGATTCGATGTAATACATTCCCTGTTTTACGATGGCTGGGTCATCATTGGTAAGGTCCCTCGTGGGTCCGAACGCGCCACAAACCACACAATCGAGGTCATGATCTTTCAGGGCTTTTTTGACTTTGGCAGTATCGATGATATCCGGGTTTTCCACCGGTATCTCCACCAGGTCATAGCCCATATCTTTGATTTTCTTAAAGAGTTGTGTCGTTTCTGTAGAAAAGGGGGAAGTCCACAACCAGGTGCTTACCCCAAACTTTACATTCAATCCCATAATAAATTTAGATTTTCGATCAGTTCACTTCTGAACCTGTCACCCGCATGATACCATTCATCAGACGCCAGTGACCCGGAAATGTACACACAAAAGGATAATCGCCTGGCTGGCTCGGAGCCTTGAAGGTCAATCGCACTGTGTTATTCGGATCAACCAGCGGTGTGTTGAACAATACCTGAGGAATCTGTGGTACGTAATTCTTCTCAGCACCGTCCGGGCTACGTGCCAGCTCATCGGCAGCCGCTCCAACTACTTCCAACTGCCCCGGCTGAATGATTAGTAAATTATGCTGCATGAAGTCCGGGTTGGTAAATACGATCTCTACCGTCTCGCCTGCCTTAACCGTAAAGTCCTTGATGTCATATTTCATCTGATTTTTGATCACAGAAATATTGATCTGTTTGGCATCACCTGAAGATTCTGCCAAAACAGCCAGATCAGAAGATGGTTTGGTATAATAATTCGCCATGAAGGCTTCTCGGTCAGTCAATGTTTCAAAAGCCGAAGAATCCAGTGGCAAGCTGAAATTTGGATTTGAAGCCAGGTAGCTGTCCATGAAGCCTTGCCTATTCCGAACTGCAGAAGTGTAGATCGCCCTGGACAGCCAGGGGTCTGAACCGTATTCAGGGTCCATGGATAATCTATAGAGAAGTTTCCCGGTATTAACTGAGGATGGCATTTCCGCAAGCTTCAAAATGGCAGCAAGCCTTACCTGTGGATCTTCGTCGGTAAGCACTTTTGAAGCCATGAGCTCCTCCTTAGACCACAGGCTGACTGGCAATAGTTCCACTGCTGCTTTACGCACTGCAGCAGAATTGTGCCCCAGGGCTTTTACCACCACTTCGTATGCCTCCTTGTTGAATCCGTCCAAGGCACCGAGGGCATCCATGATCCATAGGGCATGCATGCCGGCAGGATTTTCCCCGATCTCATCCAGTGAATTGCTTTTTACAAGCTTATATAAAGCCGGTAATACCTCCTCATCCTGCCTTTCTACCAAAAGACGCTGTGCGGTGATCCTCCAGAACATGTTATCACTTTTCAGAGCACTGATCAATCCATCCGGATCATCTTTTGAAAGCGATGTGATCTGCTGCTTCTCAGGGTCACTTCCTTTATAGACCACTCTCCAGATCCTACCGTGTTGCTTATCCCGCAGTGGGTTTACATAGGCATTTCCCTCTCCATTTTCTGCCTGGTAGCCTCCCCTGTCAGGGCTTGGTGTCGGGTTGTGCTGAACGATGAAGTTGTACCAGTCCGCTACCCATACCTGCCCATCGGGACCTACTTTGGCTTCTACAGGTGCTACCCATTCATCGGCACTGGCAAATAGATTCCAGCCGTCTTTCTCTTTAAATCCTGCTCCGGATTTCTCAATATTCGCAATATGAACCAGGTGTCCGGTAGGCTCACACACCAGGGCTGTTTTGTTCCAATATGAGGCAGGATATTCCCTTGCCGTATAAAAATTATGGCCAGAAGCAGCCGTAAAACCTCCCCAAACATCGACCTGCCTCACCTTATCCGTGATAGGGTGCATGGCATAGTGACCGTCAATCTTTTCACTGCTTACAGGTTTGATACCTTCTACTCCCTGATAGTATCTATCTGGAATACCTAAATAAACACTATGCGTATTGTTTGCAGTCGAAGCAAAGACTTCATTGTCTTCCGTAAACCCAAGGCCCCATGTGTTGTTGCTGGTGCGGGTGAGATATTCAAAAGAAGAAACATCCGGAGCAAAACGATAGATCCCCTGTCGGAATTTCCTGGGCTCATTGGCGATGACCCCTTCAAAGCTGGAATACCCCACCACTCCCCAGATATTGTTGTCGATACCATACTTCAGGTTGGACGGACCGGCATGGGTATCAAACGTTCCCCATCCGGAGATGATGGTTTCCCTCACGTCGGCTTTGTCATCTCCATTGGTGTCTTTCAAAAACAGGAAGTGCGGAGCCTGCGAAATGATCACGCCACCATTGGCAAAGACCAGGCTGGTCGGAATGTTAAGATCATCGGCGAAAACAGTGAACTTGTCCGCCTTTCCATCCCCATCGGTATCCTCACAGATCTTGATCCGGTCATCTCCCACCCCGTCTTCATTCCTCACGGTGTTGGGATAATCGACGGTTTCAATTACCCAAAGACGACCTTTCTCATCCCAGTCCATCGCGATAGGATTGATGATATCCGGTTCACTGGCAAAGAGTGAAAGCTCAAAACCCCGTGGAACCTGGATCAGTTTTTTAGATTCTTCCGGTGACAGCGGGTCCACATACTGTGGTTTCGGATCCCGCTTTTCATAGTTGGGGATATTGTCCATTGGTGTGTAGACCAACTTCGGAATACCTTGCGAGAATTGCTCCCACTTCTCATAGACCGATGGCCCTACAGACCACAAAATGCCTTGCTTAACAAGCTGCTGAAAACCGGGATTGCTCCATGTACGTTCATCATGGCCATAAGCTGTGTAGAAGACACGCCCTTCCCCATACTCTTTCACCCAGGTCCATGGCTCACGGTGATCTCCCTCCACACGCTCCATCAAAATGGTGCGGTCGTCGGCATGTTTGTGATGTATATACGTTTCATCCCAGGTGTAAAATTCAGACACATTCGAAACCACTGGATGATCTTTGACAACAATATCTGTTTTAAAGCTGTCTGCCTTATGCTTGAGAAACTGGGCCCCTACAAGGTTGATATAGTCTTTGGAATTGTGAAAGCAATAACTGGCACAATGGATTGGCACAAATCCCTTTCCACTCGCCACAAAGTCCAACAAGGCCTGCTCCTGTGATGGTGAAATGTATTCATGATTGGCATAGATAATCAGCCCGTCATATTGATCCAGCTTATAGGGATTGAGATCCTCTACCTTGTCTGTATAGGTCAGGTTAATTCCATCCTTAGCCAGTGCTGCAGCCAGGATTGGCATAAGTTCATCTGACGGATGGTGATCCGAATCATGACCCAGAAACAACATTTCAATTCTTCGGGGACCTGAATCTTCCGGCTTTTTATGCTCGGTACAGTAGGTAAACAGCGAAAAGGATAGAATGATGATCCAGATTGGGGTGCGCTTCATCTCATGTAATTTAATGGATTGATGAAGATAACAGGAATACGTGTACTTTTTACAATTATTTTTATTTTTTTAAATGATCACTCAGAAATGGAGTTTATTTAGCTGGACAACAAACAATTAGCCCATACACCGGGTTGAAAGAAAAATCAGCTGATGATGAACAGATCGCTTTTTTTGATTTTCATGTTAACTTCTTGTATGGGTGCAACACAGGATTTATCCTCCCACCGATGGGAAAACCGGTTACTGCTGATTTTGGTGGAAAACGCGGATCATCCGGTTTATCAGGATCAGATTATGGAACTCACTCGAGATATGGCTGGCGTGGAGGACAGGAGGTTAATTGTGTACACTATCAAGCCGAATGAGTTTGCAACCGGTTTGAAAAAATCAGCATGGATTCCCTCAGATGATCTGTATACAAACTACAAACAACTTGAAGGTGAGTTTGAGATAATCCTGATCGGTTTGGATGGTGGCATTAAACTTCGACAGGCAGAACTATTGAAAAATGAAAAGCTTTTTGCTTTCATCGACGCGATGCCCATGCGAAGAAATGAATTGCGGAAAAGGGAATAAATTCAGTTTTGTGCAAGCGAAACCATAATCGAACTCCATTTCGTCATCCTGAATGAGCGTAGTGAAATGAAGGATCTTAGCAAGCGTTAGAAGAATTATTCACTTCTCCTTAATTTGCCCAGGATCTATCAAACCGCCGACCCATGGCCTGTGAAACACCATAGCCGTCAACTTAAGGTTTATTTCTTAAAACGGTGAATATTTCTAAATCCCGAAGGGATGACAGAATTATAATAAAATATCATTAGAACGAATTAAACTCCGAAGGTGCCCGACCAGGGGAGTGACATTATGGCTGGATCATTCTCACAAATTTACATTCATGCTGTCTTTGCAGTAAAAGGAAGAGCGAAAAAGAAAACCTTTAAAGAGGAATATTTAGCTCTTCTCAATAAATATGAGATTCCATATGAAGAAAAGTTCTTGTTTGAATGGTTATAATGACACCCTTTCAGGGTTTAGATCTATTGTTCAATCTGGCTTCTATAATAATATCATCCCTACGGGATTTAATTAGATGAAAAATGAATGAAGAATTGGAGGCTTTAAGTTGACGGCTATGGTGTCTCACAGGCCACCATCTCAATAACCAATCATAACTTACTTGATGAATTCATTGCTCATCAATACCATCAATACCACCATGATCACAGATTTTTATTTCTATGTTCCCCAAACTCACTGTACTAAAATTTGATCCTTATCTCAGTTGTACTTAAATATGCTTTCCTGAAAAGAACAACATGAAGGCACTTATCTTTAATGGCTCCACCGAGCGAGGAGAAAACTCAACATCTGAACGAATTGGCACGCACCTGGAAAGCGAATTGGTGAAGCAGGGTATTAGCACGCAAGTTTTCAAACTAGCCGACTCCGGCATTCCCCTTTTTGATCTTGCCATCACCGAGATTCCGGAATCTGTAAAACAAATGAATAAAGTTTTTACGGAAGCCGATGTACACATCTGGCTCACTCCCCTTTATCACGGAAGCATGACGGGTGCGATGAAAAACTGCCTGGATTGGTTGGAATACAGCGCCAACTCACCCAAACCCTACCTGACTGGAAAAATGATCGGGCTGGTTTGCTGGGCTGATGGCACACAAGCTATCCAGGGGATCAATGCCATGGATTCCGTAGCGAAAGCACTAAGAGCCTGGACATTACCCCTTAGTGTCCCCATCAAACGAGATGAGCTTTTTGATGAATCTGAGAACATGTCTGCAGGTTATCAGCAAAAATTCGAAATCATGCTGCAACTGTTGATTGATGGTCCGAACAGGATTGCTTAAATTCTAGCTTCAACCTGGGAGAATTCTGACCATGAAAGCTGTCACCCGCTCAACATATGGAGATGCATCCATGATCGAGATCGTCGAGATGGATGTACCCAAACCGAAGGATCATGAACTCCTGGTCAGGGTACATGCTACCACAGTGAACCGGACCGATTGTGCCATCCTCACCGGAAAGCCTTTCATTATGAAATTATTCCTTGGGTTGGGAAGACCAAAGCATCAGGTGCTTGGGACAGACTTTGCCGGTGAGGTGGTGGAAGTGGGGCCTGGGGTCACCAAATTCAAAAAAGGCGATCGGGTTTGGGGATTTGATGACAACGGAGCCCTCGGATCTCAGGCAGAATACATGACCATCCATGAGGACAAGACCATTCTCACAGTTCCCGATGAAGTAACATATGAAGTTGCCGCTGCCAGTCCGGAAGCAGGCCACTACGGATATAATTTCATCAATAAAATCAAAATAACGTCCGAACAAAAGATTCTGGTGAATGGAGGCACGGGGGCTATTGGCGCAGCTACCATTCAGTACCTCAAGCACTATGGTGTGGAAGTCACCGCAACCTGCAGAAAGGTACATTTTGATCAGGTGAAAAAGCTGGGAGCTGCTCATGTGATCGATTATGAAAAGGAAGATTTCACCACCACCGCTGAAAAATATGATCACATCTTCGATGCCGTCGGAAAGAGTACCTTCGGGAAATGTAAACCCTTACTGAAACCAAAAGGAAAATATATTTCCTCCGAGCTGGGTCCGGACGGCCAGAACATCCTCCTCATGATGACGACCCTACTTACAGGAGGAAAACGGTGCCAGATCGCGATCCCGGCCAAACCCCTGGAAAGCCTCGTCAAGATCCGTGAGCTGTGGCTAAGCCATGAATTCACACCACTGATTGACAGGACCTATCCCATGGATCAGATCAAGGAAGCGTATACGCATGTGGCTTCAGGGAGCAAGGTTGGGAATGTGGTGATTAGCTATTGATAAACCCATCTCCTATCCTTTTTCACTCAGACAGATTAAAGAATAAGCATTCTCTACATATTTTCAAGCTGCAATTTTTTCGGTCAATAAAAATAAGATAGATTTATCCAATCAGGTATTCTTGATTTAAATAACATAACCTGAACTATGAAGTGCTGTTTTCTACCTGTTCTATTTATACTTACCTCACTTCTATCCAATCCGATTTCCGGTCAGAGCTTACTCGAAAGCAGGCAGAGCAGCTATTTTACCTACATATATAAAATTACTGATCAGGAAGCCAGAGGCCTATATTTAGAGGGCTCCGCTGATGAAGAAAGTGCTCTGTTTCATACACTTGTAGATTCCTTTCCTACAGACAGCAGCTATACGAAAAAACTTCCCGTCGGTCATTACCTCAAAACTTTCATTGAAGAAAATACGCAACAGGTTTCAATAACAACCATCCAGGATTTCGAGGTATTTATTCTAAATAACAATACAGACCTGGTCGTCCAGGTATATGATTTGAATGGTCAAATTCAACCCAATGCCATCATCAGAGTAAAGAGTAAAAACCTTCGTTACGATACCAAAAGAAAAGCATTCATTGACAAGAAATCCAATCGCAAAGGATTACTCACTGTGACTGTTGGAGACTTTACCGCCTACTACAATCTATCCAGACAATACAATAACTCATTCATTAAAAGAGGCTCAAGAACACTCTTGTATCAAACACCCGTGAAATATGTCTGGATACCCGTCAATTTTATCCTCCATATTCCCTATGATGGAGTGGTGTCAATTGTGAGGAGATGGCCACGTGGCACGATATACCGGATTAAAAACTTCTTTACCAATTCTTTTTATTGGGCAGCCTGCCACTTTGATCATTACTACTGCGACATGAATAACCGGTTTGAGGAGAAGCATTCAGGGTATCTCGTGTTCAACAAAGCAAAGTATCTCCCAGGTGACACAGTGAAATTCAAAGCTTTTGTACTGAATAAAAAAGGCAAACCGGTAAGTAAAGATCTGATGGTTGAATTATGGGCCAACCGTAAATCATACAAGCTTGCTCAATTATCACCCTATCGTAAGGGGGGATATTCTCATATGTTTACTATTCATGATTCCCTTGATCTAAAGCTGGATCAGTATTATACCCTCTCCCTTCAGAAACCAAATGGGAAAACCTACATCTCTGAATCATTTAAATATGAAGACTACGAACTATCAAAAAACAAAGTATTCTTAAGAACCAGTGCACAATCACAGCATAAGGATAAAACATTTACCGTATGGATTGAGGGCAAAGATGAGAATGACTTAAACCTGCTTGACGCCAGGGTCGAACTGTTATTAACATCTGACATGACACATGACTTTTTTGATGATGAAGTCTTTATCCCCGACACACTACTCTTCCTGGAAAGGAGGTTGCTGCCTGAAGGAGAGACTGAGTTCATTATTTCGGACACTACCTGGCCTGCAGCAAATTTTGAGTACGAACTTTCAGCACGTTTGCTGACGTCTGACAATCAGGTGGTGACTGAAAGTGCCAGAATTTCCTATTACCACCTACTGAAAGAGGCAAGAATAGACATTGAAGGAGATTCTCTTGAGGTATCCATACTCAAAAATGGACTTCCGGATTCTACCAGGGTCTCTGTATTTGCCGAGGACAATTTCGGTAATAAAAACCTTATCTACCTCGGAAATGCTCCCTGGAAAGTGAAGATCAACCCTTTCTATGCATTTTATTCAGTGAAAACTGATAGCCTGGAAAAACATCTGGATCTATCTACGGAACCCTCACTCATCCAGTGTTATTCCCAACGAACATCAGACTCTTTGTTCGTTCTGGTTGAAAATCCCAGGGGAATACCCTTCAACTATTCCATATATAAACAAAATGGCCTCCGGGAAACAGGACATGGCAAAGCCTTGGAAATAGCTGAAAAAGTCTCCACAAGTCAAAACTTTTTTCTCTCCTTAAATTACCTCTGGGGCGGTGAAATACATGAAAAAAGCTTTCGAATTCCTTTGCTAAGCACTCGGCTCAACCTGGCAGTCAGCCAACCAAAACTGGTATACCCCGGACAAAAATCAAGCATCGAAGTTCAAGTCACTGATATGGCTGGCAGACCTGTGTCCGGAGTAGATCTGACCGCCTATTCCATGACAAAAAAGTTTAATTATTCCCCGCCTGACCTACCAAACATGGGTAAGCAAGGCAAAGACAAAACCCTGATCAATAATTTTTATTTTAAGGACTTCGATTTTGGCTTTCAGAATGGTTATGAGCTGGATTATAATACCTGGAAACTGGTTGCCGGACTTGATACGATTGAGTACTATCGGTTTACATATCCCGGAAACAAGATTTATCGTTTTGAGTACTCTACGCAGGACAACATCACACAATTTTCTCCTTTCGTAGTGGAAGATGGCTCCATCCAACAGATCCATGTTATTTATGTGGATCGCCAACCCGTTTATTTCAGTTGGACAACTCATCAAAGGCCCTATTCATTTAGGATTGACAGTGGATATCACCAGATTTCATTAAGAACTACCACACATCAATATGATCTGGATAGTATGTATTTCAAAACGGGACAAAAAACCATTTTGAGTATTGATGCTGAGTCAGCAAATGAAAAAATCAGCAAAGAAGAAAAACCAAACTCTTTAACCATTGGCGAGCAAAACAGACTTTATAATTACATTATCCCTTATAAAAATAATTTTGGCGAGCATTTTGCCTACCTCAAAAGAGGACCGGAAATACAATTAATCAAACCTGAACCAGGAACCGGACATCATAACCAACTGGCAGGCCCCTTCAGCGGACATTTGGCTTTTCATTTGATGGATAGCTTTTCTATTGATTTTTTCCATGAACCCTACTTTGAATATGAATTTCAGGAAGGCTTGCTAAAAATGCGCTCCAAGGAAAGAGACCATTACCCAAAATATCTCGAAAGGATTTACTACCCTACTCCCGCTCTGACAGATACTGTGCGAACACTCCATGGACTAAAGGAGCAATGGAACAATTATCTGAATGCCAAAAGGTACCATAGTGCAAGATATTACAATCCATCCAGCCATTCTCCGGGTTATGGAAGATTGCATTTCTCTACTCCACCCACAACAGAAGCTCCATTAAATGTTTTGGTTTTTCGTTACGACAACCATGATTTCCTAAGGGTTTATCCCGGCAATACCAACACAATGTATCAACTGGAAAAAGGATACTACCAACTCTTATTCTTTTATCCGGATTCAAGATATCACATAGAAGATTCTATCAGGATAACTTCAAACGGATTGAATTACAAGGCATTACACAAGCCTGAAATTTTACAAAAAGATTCATTCAGCATCTACGTGAGTCATCTGATTGAAGAGACACTGTTAAAAAGATCCTACGAAAGAGATAACCAAAAAGAGCTTAATCAGATATTCACAAAATACAGGCAGCAATTTTCATATTCTGGTGTTGGAGAAACAATTGAAGGCTATGTATATGAAGAAAACACCAACGAAGCATTACCAGGTGTTAGCATTGTGATACAGGGCACCACGTATGGCACGGTTACCGACATGGATGGATATTTTAGGGTCAGGGTTCCTCCAGGTAAAAATATTCTGAATGTCTCCTTTATAGGTTATACGTCACGGGATATTGACATCAGTCGTCAGGATGCGACCAATGTATTTCTATCCCCGGATGTTCAGCAATTGCAGGAAGTTGTGGTAGTAGGTTATAGTTCAGTTGAAAAAAGATCTCTTTCAGCAGCAGTATCTACTATGTCCCCGGATTTGTTCTCCGGCAGCCTGCAGGGTCGTGTAGCAGGAGTCTCCATAACGCCCGGTTCATCAGGAGTAAACATCACGATCCGTGGCCAGTCCGCTATCTCTTTTGAAAAACAACCGCTCTATATCATCAATGGAAATGTATTTAGTGGAAACATTGATGAGCTGGACCCCGAGATGATTAAAAGTTTACAGGTACTTAAAGATGCTGAAGCTACAGCCATTTATGGTTCACAAGGAGCAAATGGTGTAGTCATCATTGAAACTGAAAGCGGAAGATTCAAGCCCACCATGCAGAGAAGCAAAGGTGCAGATTATGATGAATCGTTTTTTACTGCAGCGTCTGAAGCCAGCTCAATAAGAGAAAACTTTTCAGATTATGCTTTTTGGGAGCCCCGGCTATCTACTGATTCAGAAGGCAAAGCAACGTTTGACGTTACTTTTCCGGATGACATTACCAGCTGGGAGACCTACTTTCTGGCCATGAATGGCAAAAAACAAACGGGACAAACAAAGGGGCTCATCAAGTCCTACAAACCCATTATGGGGCAGCTTGCTGCACCCAGGTTTTTAGTTACAGGTGACACCACCTATGCCATTGGCAAAGTGCTGAATTATTCACCGAATACCATCAATGTGACTACCCGATTTGAAATAAATGACCAGCTAAAAATCGAAAAAGAACAGATATGCAAAGACAACCTCACCGACAGTCTGAAAATAATTGCCGGAACAGATTCTCTTAAAGTCAAATATTCACTGGAAAAAAAGGATGGTTACCTTGACGGAGAGCTAAGAAACATTCCAGTCTTCCCAAAAGGAATGGAAGAAACAATTGGATCTTTCTTCGTACTGGACAGTGATACTGTGATCAGACCGATCTTCAATCCTCTGTTAGGGGAAGTCAGCCTTTATGCCAAATCTGATGTGCTGGAAATCATGGAAGAAGAGCTAAGTTATGTGCTGGCTTACAGGTACAACTGCAATGAACAGCTCGCTTCCAAACTGAAAGCCTTACTCATGCAACAAGTCATTGCTGACTATCGTCATCAAAAATTTAATGCTGAAAAGGAAATCATCCGGCTCATCCGTCAATTAGGTAAAAACCAAATTGAGAATGGTTTATGGGGATGGTGGAAGGACTCTGATGAAAGTCAATGGGTTAGCCTTCATGTGCTGGAAGCCCTGACAAAAGCAAATAAACTGGGATATGAAACCCAAATGGACAAGCAGGAGATAACAGGTCAACTGATCTGGAAACTAAACGGCACTTTATCTGTTGACAACAAAATCAAAATACTAAAAATCCTTCAGCTTTTAGAAGCGCCGATCAATTATCAAAGCTACCTCCATGAAATTGAATCCGGGAAAGACCTCACCCTGAATCAGCTACTGCAAATTATCCGAATCAAGCAGACGGTGCAACTTGCAACAAATACAGATACGCTGATGCATTTTCAAAGAAAAACCTTCTTTGGGAACGTATACTATACTGATGAGCATACAAAAACAAACACCCTGAACAATGAAAGATCAAACACCCTGCTAGCATATCACGTGCTAAAAAATGACTCTGCAAATCATCAGCTTTTACTGAAAAGCATCAGGAATTATTTTTTCGAGAATCGCAGAACCGGTCATTGGACCAATACTTATGAGTCTGCACAGATCGTGGAAACCTTACTGCCGGATATTTTAACAAATAAGGCACCGTTACAACAACCCCAAATGACCATAAGTGGTGGTCTGGATCAAACAATCACAAGGTTCCCCTTTGAAGTAAAAATACCTGCAAATCAATCTGTAACCATAACCAAATCGGGAGATTTTCCTGTTTACCTGACCACTTACCAAAAAAGCTGGAATTATAATCCGGAAGCCGTAAAAACAGACTTTGAAATTGATACTTACTTCAAAGGGTCATCAAATGGGCTTCTGGAAGGCGGGAAAGAGGTAACCCTGGTAGCCACGGTAAGGATAAAAGAAGATGCTGAATATGTAATGATCAATGTACCTATTCCAGGTGGATGCTCCTATGCTGAAAAGAGTACCCATTGTCCTTTTGAGTCTCACAGGGAATACTTTAAAAATGAGACGGCTATTTTTAGTCAATATCTGGCCAAAGGAGAATACACATTTGAGATCAAGCTTATTCCCCGGTTTTCTGGTATTTACAGCCTCAATCCGGCGAAGGTGGAATTGATGTATTTCCCAACTTTCAGTGCTAATAATGAGCTAAAAAATGTGACTATCAAATAAGCCTAACGGTCATCTGCGCAAATATCTTTAAGATCATTTCAACCTTTCCTCAAAATCGGCTGTCATTGGAAAAACTCAAACCCAATGAAAAATTTAAGCTTACCTGTACTACTACTCAGTATACTCTCTCTTTTCTCGGCCTGTGAGGAAAATGATTCTCCAAAACTATCCTCCGAAGACTATCTCATCTTTGGGAAGTTTGCCGGCTTCTGCCTGGGAGACAATTGTGTCCGGATCTTCAAACTGGACAAAAACCAGTTGGGTGAAGACACCCTGGACAAATACCCTGACCGCCAAAATTTCTACATCGGAGATTATACCAAGCTGGATCAGGCCAAATATGATAAAGCAGTGGGTCTTCTTGATAAGTTTCCGACTGACCTACTCACTGAAACGGATACGGTCTTTGGCTGTCCTGACTGTGCAGACCAGGGAGGTTACTACCTGGAGCTCAAGCTCAACACCACCCACAAATTCTGGATTATCGATACCAGCAAGGGCAGCGTGCCTGAATACCTGCATGAGTACATGGATGAGCTAAGCGGGGTAATTGAGCAGTTGTAGGACAAAACCTACTGAGTCCAAAGACAAACCGAGACTAATAATTGCTGATTATTCAATCGATGAGAAGTATCATTATTTACAGCTATCTCGTTAAGTATTTTTATCTTTTTTGATTTGAAACATTTACAATTATGAGTTAAGATAGAAATGAGTAGGGTTCCTAAAGAAGTTCAGCTGTATAAAATCAAGATTCATCAGCTATGAAAACAGTTTGCATTCTATTACTCTTGGCAATACCATCAGGTTTCATATCCTGCAACAAAGATGAACCCAAGCCCACACTCCCTCCCATCACAGAAGAGGGCCTGAATACATTTGGATGCTTTGTTGACGGTGTATTACTGCTTCCAGTGGATGGCATACCTGGTTTTGGAAGCGGACGTAGAGCATTTGGTATAGATTTTGACTTTATGAAGGATAGTCTAATCAACTCACATAGACCACCATATTTTGCTGTTCGCTGTTCAGATAATATGCAAAATACGGGACCGGACTATATCTATATATACATTCCTTCTCTTTCCTCATCAGGAACTTACATTATTGGTCAAAGTAATGGCTATCAAGGGATTGACAGTCCTCCAAATCCACATGTATTTGTAAATGTATATGACCAGGACAATAATGGTACACGATTTCTTTCCTTTGAAAATTCCGGCGAAGTGATCATTTCAAGATTTGACACTATTAATACGGTGATCTCAGGAACCTTTGAATTAAGCCTTGTAGACTCTGATACGAAAACAGACACAATAGAAGTCACTGAGGGGAGATTCGATATCAACTGGGGCAATTTGAATTGTGGACATATTGGTGAAATAGCTTGCCCCTAGTAGTACTTACTTTCTCCGCCTGTGAGGAAAATGATCTCCCAAACTATCCTCCGAAGACTATCTCATCTTTGGGAAGTTTGCCGGCTTCTGCCTGGGAGACAATTGTGTCAGGATCTTCAAACTGGATAAAAACCAGCTGGGTGAAGACACACTGGACAAATACCCGGACCGCCAAAATTTCTACATCGGAGATTATACCAAATTGGATCAGGTCAAATATGATAAAGCAGTGGGTCTTCTTGATAAGTTTCCGACTGACCTACTCAATGAAACGGATACGGTCTTTGGTTGTCCTGACTGTGCGGACCAGGGGGGCTACTACCTCGAGCTCAAGCTCAACACCACCCACAAATTCTGGATCATCGATACCAGCAAAGGGAGCGTGCCAGAATACCTGCATGAGTACATGGATGAGCTGAGCGGGGTAATTGAGGAACTTTAAACTGGGCCAGACCGAGACAACAAAAGTTTTTTTGGGGAGCAATAGACATGCATAAAAAACCACGCGTGATTACAACCCTAACCACGTGTGATCGCAACCCTAACCACGCCTGATTGCAGCCTTAACCTCGCGTGATTCGAAGTAAAACCTCGCGTGATTCAAAGTAAAACTACGCGTGATTGGAAGTAAAACCACGAGAGGTTTTGGGTAAAACCACGTGTGGTTAAGAGCAAAACCACGTGTGATTGGGATCAAAACCACGTGTGATTGAGAGCGGAACCACGTGTGATTTCTGGTACAAGTTAAAAATGGCCGAAATTGGGCCTTAAGAGCATTTTTTTTAACGCCTTCAGGTTTCAAAATCGTTTACTGTATGATCCTAGCATTTGGGTCGATCCGGAAACTTTAGTCTGGTCCAGACCGAGACTACAAAAGTTTCTGAAGAATCAGCAGGCGGGTTTATGGGCTAAGATCCATAAACTTTTGTAGTCTAAGTAAGGTCAACCATCAATTTTCCTCTGGTTTTACTATTTTGGCTAACCCAAAAAATTGATCGGATATGACTAACCTAAAACCAGCACTGCTGTTATTGCTTTTTACCACTGCACTTTTCTCCTGCAAAGACCAGGAAACTCCTAAAAACCCCAACATCATCTACATCCTGGCGGATGACCTGGGGTATGGTGACCTGACCATCTTAAACCCGGAAAGCAAAATCTCCACACCGCACCTCGACCAGCTGGCCAGGGACGGGATGATCTTCACCGATGCTCATACCTCAAGCTCTGTTTGTACGCCTACAAGGTATGGTATTGTCACTGGTCGGTACAACTGGCGAACTGAGCTTAAGCAAGGGGTGCTTTCAGGTAAGTCTAAAGCCCTGATCCCCACTTCAAGGACGACAGTGGCTTCGTTGCTCAAAAAGGCTGGATATCACACCGCATTTATGGGTAAATGGCACCTGGGCTGGGACTGGGTGGCATCAGATTCCCTTAACCTGGGCAACTTAAACTATCAGCCTCAGGATTATGATGCCATTGACTTTACGCAACCCATTTCCAACTCCCCAAATGACCTGGGGTTTGATTATGCTTACGGCATACCGGCGTCGCTGGACATCCCTCCTTATGTCTACGTGGAAGATGAAAAAGTCACCGCACAACCCGACAAGATCACGGTAGATAAAGGGGAATACTCCTGGTGGCGGGAAGGCCCTACCGGTAGTGATTTCATCCATGAGGATGTCACTCCCAATCTCTTCCGAAAATCGATCGACTACATCAAAGAAAGAGCTGGCAAAGAAGAACCTTTCTTCCTTTACTTACCGCTTCCTTCACCGCACACGCCCATTTTACCTACCGAGGAATGGTTTGGCAAAAGCAACCTGCTTCCATACGGAGACTTCGTCATGATGATCGATCATTATGTAGGTCAACTGATCGCAGCGACAGAGGAAACGGGTATTGATGAAAACACATTGATCATTTTTACTTCTGACAATGGGTGCTCGCCTGCTGCCGGTTTTGAATTGATGACTAAGATGGGGCACTTTCCCAGCTATCACTTCAGGGGGCATAAAGCCGATATTTATGAAGGAGGGCATCGGGTACCTTTCTTAGTGAAATGGCCCGCAAAAGTGAAATCCGGCGAGGTAAATGATCAGTTGATTTGCACCACCGATCTGATGGCAACACTGGCCGACATCACCGGGCAAACCCTGCAGGACCATGAAGGAGAAGACAGCTTTTCAATGCTCCCACACCTGGTAGGTGAAACCAACCCTAATCCGAGATCTTCAGCCATTCACCATTCTGTAAATGGTGGATTTGCCATCAGAAAAGGTGACTGGAAGCTGATTATGGCTCCGGGCTCTGCCGGCTGGAGCTTTCCAAGACCTGGCCGGGACATTGCCGCCCTGGATACGTTGCCCCCTATTCAGCTGTACAACCTGGTAGCCGACCCGGGAGAAACCGATAATTTGCAGGCTGCAAAACCAGAGATTGTGGAAGAGCTGAAGGCCCTACTCACTGAGCAGGTCAAGAATGGGCGAACTACTCCGGGTGCCCCTCAACAAAATGATCCGATTGACTTTGAGTGGAAGCAGGTTAGCTTTATGGATTGATTAATAAAAAATCAACAACAAACCCAACCAATATGATGCACCAAATTTTTAAGTCTACGGTCCTATTACTTTCTATACTTATCATTGGCTGCCAGGGGCCAGATGACAATAAATGGAGGAACTACAATTCTACCCATAAGCTAGTCAAAGAATATCCGGGCAGGATCAAGTCCCTTTTCAGTGAACTAAACCCTGACTACCCGGGCCTGGAGCAGGTTAAAGCAAACCTGGAATCAGGAGATACGCTCTCTGCCGCAACAGCCCTGGTATCTTACTTCAGAAACGTAGATCGGGATTGGGTGGTGACTACCCTGGATCCTATTGATGAGGAGCAGGCTGAGATCATGTCAAACCTTTTAATGAGTGATTCTATCACTATCCATGGATCAAAAGTCAAGATGCCTTATGTAGATGGCGGATGGAAATGGAATTACACCGGTCCAATCAAGGACGATGAGTTTGGCTACTCCCTGAATGGTCATAGCTACCTGACCTCTCTCTACGCCACCTGGAAAAATACGAATGACAACAACCTGATCAAGACATTCGACCAGATTGTGAAAGACTGGGTGATCCATCACCCCTTGCCTGAGGAAGGAGATTCTGTCTATGTGGTCCTGGATCCTAACCAGCGAATCGATTATCGGGACATCGGTGAAGTAGAGTGGAGAACCCTGGAAGGTGGCAGAAGGTTGGGTGCTACCTGGCCACAAATGTTTTATGCCTTCCACAAGGAAGCGTCCTTTTCCGATGCCGGGATCCTGCTTATGCTTACGAGCATCGCTGATCAGGCAAATTTTTTGCGACAGTATCACAAATCCGGTCATAACTGGACCACCATGGAAATGAATGGTCTGGCCCTGGTAGGCTTATCCTTCCCTGAATTCAGCAAGGCTGAGGACTGGTCCAGCTATGCCCTGAACGTAATGTCCACGGAGATCAACCGGCAGGTATATCCGGATGGACTTCAAACAGAGCTTTCTACAAAGACCCAGTGGGTGGCGCTCCGACGCTTTGAATCAGTCGCCAACAATTTTACGAAAGCAAACAAGGAGATCTCCCAGGCTTACCTGGACCGGATTGAAGACATGTACAACTACCTGGCCTACTGTATGCGCCCGGATGGTCATCAGCCCATCAACAGTGATTCCGATCGTGAAGACCTTAGGGAAAGAGTGCTGATAGCAGCTAAAAAGTTTAACCGACCGGATTGGGAGTGGGTTGCTACAAATGGTGCCTCAGGCCAAAAACCGGATCAAAACCCATCGCTCACCTTTCCATGGGCTGGCATCCACATCACCAGAAACGGATGGGATGCAAACGCACATTGGTCTTTCTTTGATTTTGGAGCCTATGGCACCGGTCATCAGCATCGGGACAAGCTACATCTTTCTGTGGCTGCTTTTGGTAAAGATCTACTGGTTGATGGTGGCCGATACACCCATGAAAACTACTTTAGCTTCGACCCCAAGATCTGGCGGGGCTACTTCCGAAGCTCCTTTTCTCACAATGTGATCCTGGTGAATGGAAAGGGCCAGGATGAAGGTCCTACCATGGCAGCTGCACCTCTTGAGGAAGGTAGCGATTTCATCCATACAGACCTTTATGACTACGCCTATGGCACCTTCAATGATGGATTCGAAGGAGTAGACACCAAAGTCGTCCACTCACGGTCTGTGCTATATGTGCACGATCAATTCTGGGTAGTCATGGACAACCTTGAAACCGATCAACCAATCGACATCCAGGCATTGTGGCATTACACCCCCGGACGAAAAATCAATTTCAAGGACGAAGTAGCATATTCTGATAACCCTGGCGAACCGAACCTGAAGATTGTTCCGCTTGGAGATATCTCCTGGCAAACCAATGTTGTGGAAGGGCAGGAAGAACCGTTCATCCAGGGTTGGTACAGCAGGGATTACACCATCAAAGAACCTAACCCCGCTGTGATCTACGCGTCAAAACTTGAGAAGTCACAATCTTTCCTTTGGGTGCTGATACCTTCAGAAGATGTCTCACCAGAAATTCAGACCCGGCACCAACAAAAATCGGGATTACATACGCTCTCAGTTTCCGTTTATGGAAAAACAACCCATATCACTTTGCCTGTGAAGAAAGAACTTTCCAAAGTCAAAGTATCACAATGAAGAAAATACCCATGAAGCAATTTCTCGCACTCATTTTCATCATAACGCTAGCGGCTTGCCACCAAAAGCCGGATGTTTATATGTTTTCCTTTTTTCAGGGTAATGGCGAAGATGGGCTACACCTGGCATACAGTCATGATGGCTACACCTGGACGCCCCTCAAGAACAATGAATCCTTCCTGACTCCGGAGGTAGGTGAAGATAAATTGATGCGGGATCCGTGTATCATCAAAGGTCCTGATGGAAAATTCCACATGGTCTGGACGGTCAGCTGGCATGAAAAAGGGATTGGGTATGCCAACTCCGAGGACCTGATCAACTGGTCTGAACAAAAATACATCCCGGTAATGGAGCACGAACCCGATGCCAACAACTGCTGGGCACCCGAAGTGTTTTATGACGAAAAGCAGGGGCTGTATATGATCTACTGGGCTACAACTATCCCGGGCAGATTCCCGGAAACTGAAGATTCAGGTGATAACGGACTCAATCACAGGATGTATTATGTCACCACCAAAGACTTTGAGGAATTCAGTGAGACAAAACTTCTCTATGACCAGGGATTCAATGTGATCGATGCGGTGATCACTACCCACCAGGATGAGTACATCATGTTCCTAAAAAATGAAACCAAGGTACCTGAAGCAGAAAAGAACATCCGCATTGCCAGAAGCAAAAACCTGACAGAAGGCTATAGCCCGGCCAGTGACCCGATCACCATCAACTGGGTGGAAGGACCGACAGTGACCAAAATAGATGACCAGTGGATTGTCTACTTTGACATGTACACAAAACATCGGATGGGCGCCATTGTCTCCTCAGACCTCGAAAACTGGAGTGACATCTCTGACCAGATTCACTTTCCGGAAGGAACGCGGCACGGTACAGTCTTCAAGACGAGCCAGAAAATACTTGACAACCTATTAAACCAGTAAACCGCACCCCAACCCATGAAATATCTTTTATCTACCCTTTCATTGTGTCTTACCCTATCTCTCTTCGGCCAGCTGGATTTTCGCAACCTTCAGATGGACGGATACCGGGGTATCTGGTTTGAGTTGAACCAGAAATATCCTTATGGTGACAAGTATTCGGGTGGGCTGGGCACTTACACAGCCAAGCACAGACCCCTGGCGATCTACGCTAAGGAAGTTGACAAAACCTTCTTTGTGTATGGAGGCACGACCGGTGAGACCTACAAGTATCTGCTTTGTATGATCGGGATTTATGATCACAAAACCGGCATGGTTTCCAAGCCGGTAGTGGTGTATGACAAAATGGGCGTGGATGACCCACATGATAACCCTTCCTTGTTGATTGATGATGATGGATTCCTTTGGGTATTTGTAAGTGGTAGGGGCAACAGGCGTCCCGGCATCAAGCTCCGCAGTGCTAAGCCATACGACATCTCTCAATTTGACATCGTATCGGAGGAAGAATTTACCTATCCGCAGATATGGAAAGGAGATACACATTTCATTCATTTCTTTACCAAGTACACTGGTGTAAGAGAACTGTATTTTGAGACGAGCACTGATGGAATGAAATGGACTGAAGACAAAAAACTGGCAGGAATCCCGAATAAGAAGGGAGAACGAGCAGGTCATTACCAGGCGAGCGAAATATACCAGGGAGGAGCTATTGCAGGTACGTTCTTCAATCGACACATCGATGGGCATCCGGATACGAGGACCGATCTGTATTACATGCAAACCCGTGACCTGGGGGAGACCTGGGAAACCATCAAGGGTAAGCGTGTAAAAACTCCGGTGGACAAGGTGAAGTCTCCCATTCGAGTGATCGATTATTTCTCACAGGGCAAGAACGTATACATGAAAGACATGAGTTTTGATGAGGCAGGAAATCCTTACTGCCTGTATGTGATCAGCAATGGTCACGAACCGGGCCCTGACAATGCCCCTTACGAATGGAAGCTCACCTACTACAATGATGGCGAATGGATCACCCGACACATCACCACCTCGGATCATAACTACGACATGGGCAGCTTCTACCTGATGGATGATTCCTGGAAAGTTGTCGCACCAACCGTACCCTCACCTCAAGCCTGGGGTGTGGGTGGCGAAGTTGTGATCTGGGAAAGTAGAGACGAAGGAAAAACCTGGAATAAGTCCATTGAAGTGACAAAAAACAGTGCGTTGAATCATTCCTATATGCGTAAGCCATTGGACTACAAAACGCCTTTCTGCTTTTTCTGGGCTACCGGACACCCTCATGAGATGAGCATCTCGGAGATTTACTTTGGCGACTTTGAGGGCAATTACTGGAAACTACCCTATTGGATGGAAAACGAGTGGGAAAAGCCAATCCAGGTGAATGTAGATTAACATCAGCCTGAGATGAAACTACACACCACCAACTATCAGAATACTTTCATTGAAATCGCAGAAGATTGCCCGATTCAAATGGGAGAGATTCCACCACTAAGAGGTGACAAAAAATCTGTGGCCAACCTTCAGTATGAAATGGTTCATGCCTATCCCTACAAATTCACTTCGGATGATGTTTTGTTTGGTGTCTTTGCTCAAAGAAACGAGTTTATATACGATAAGCTTGCCGAAGAACGTGCTAAATTCTTTTCCAAAGGTCAACCCTGTTTTCGATCCTCTCCACTGACCAAAAGATATGGATGGGGGGTACACAGCAACGAGGAAGGTAAGATTGCCATCTTCGGTGCTGAAACAGCAGAATATCAAAAGTTCCTGGCTGACCCCTCACTCCAAAAAGTAAAAGCCATGAGGAGTTCCAGGAAATAGTTGATTTATCACAGAGCACTATTTTGGACATAGTACCGTTATTTATGTGATTATACTATACGAATTGATTAACATTGATTCAAAACAGCTTTAGGTCGGTGTTGTCACCGACCAAGCGATATCTATTCATAGAAGTATATTATATTTATATATGCAAAATGACGGTATCGTATTCTTTACCGCTACTTGCCTTAACTGGCAACCTTTGTTATTCCATGATTCACGCAAGCAAATAGTCCTTGATAGCCTTGAATTTCTGGTGACAGAAAATCGTATTTGGCTCTATGCTTTTGTCATTATGCCTAACCATATACATCTATTATGGAGAAAGAAGGAAAAGTGGATAGAAAAGGATGTACAGCTAATGTTCCTTAGATATACAGCACAACAAATTAAATTTCAGATGATAGATTCCAATCAATCATCCGAATTAGCATTGTATAAAAGTACTCAGGGTGATCGGGACTTCCATTTTTGGAAGCGAAAACCATACAAGGCTGAAATGTATAATCGTAAAGTTGCCACACAAAAGGTTGACTATATTCACTATAATCCGGTGAAAGCAGGGCTTTGTGAGATGCCTGAAGACTATTGGTTCTCATCAGCCAGGTTTTATGAGTTGAATCAAGATGACTTTGGTTTCTTAACACACTACATGGAGCATCTTTAAAGCGTTCATGTCGGTGACAACACCGACATTAAGCTTACACATGTCGGACAGCAACGAGGAAGGTAAGATTGCCCTCTTCGGTGCTGAAACAGCAGAATATCAAAAGTTCCTGGCTGACCCCTCACTCCAAAAAGTAAAAGCCGTGCGGAGTTCCAGGAAAATGATCCCTGCCAGGGGATCATTTACTCAAACCTGACTAAATTGGAGTTTTTAACCCTTTTAGCCCAAATATGAAAGTATTAATCCTCCCCCTGTTTTTATTTATTATTCAGTTTTCTCTCCTTGCCCAGGAATCCATGTTGTGCCAGGGGCACTACTGGACTGAGGCAGAAGGCAACATGATGATGAAAGAGTTTGCATCCAAATGGGATGGCCAGGCATCCTGGGAAAAAAGAGCGGCAGTTATCAGAGAAGGAATCGTCAAAGGGATGCAATTGGATAAGATGCCGAAAGCTAAAGGTGCACCCAAAGTCATCATCAACAGCACGCGTGAGATGGATGGTTATATCGTGGAAAACATTGCCCTCGAAAGCTTCCCAGGGTTCTACGTAACAGGAAACCTCTACCGGCCAACGATGAAAAAGGATAAGTATGCTGCCATCCTGAGTCCGCACGGACACCTGGCCAATAAACGTCTTACTCATTACGTCCAGCTCAGAGGCGCTGTTCTCGCCCGGATGGGTGCTATCGTCTTTGCTTACGATATGGTAGGTTATGCTGAATGCACACAGGTTACTCACGACATTCCTATCGCGCTTACGCTCCAAACTTACAACAGCCAACGTGTACTGGATTACCTGCTTTCACGCCCTGATGTGGATCCCGAGAGAATTGGTATGACAGGAGGGTCCGGGGGAGGAACCCAAACATTTGTTTTAGCTGCCATTGATGATCGGATAAAAGTTTCCGTCCCGGTTGTTCAGGTGTCAGCCCATTTCTTTGGTGGCTGTGTATGTGAGAGTGGCATGCCGATACATAAAAGTGCTGCTCATCAGACCAATAATGTGGAAGTAGCTGCACTGTGTGCACCCAGACCGCAACTGGTGATTTCCGATGGTGTGGACTGGACAAGGAATACCCCTAACATTGAGTTCCCTTATCTGCAAAAAGTCTATGCATTGTATGATGCCGAACACAAAGTGGAAAACGTACACCTGGCTGGGGAAAGACATGACTATGGCTACTCAAAACGTACTGCAGCTTACAACTTCTTTGCTCATCACCTGAAACTGAGCTATCGAAATATTCCTTACGATGATCGGTATGTAGAGGATTTTGTAACGATCCTGCCACTAGAGGATCTCATGGTATTCAATGAAAAAAGCCCAAAACCAAAGAAAATGTTGGAAGGTGATGAAGCTGTGATGAAGTATTTGGGATTTAACTAATCATCCAAGGCAAAAAGGATTTGAAAAAATTACTCATTTTTATTGCCTGTTGTCAAAGCAGCATTCTCTTTGGACAGGTCTCAGCAGAATCTGAGTTATTCATTTCCTTAAAAGCACAGGATAGCACCTTCTTTGAACGCGGTTTCAATCAATGCGACCTTGAATACCTTGAAAGTGTAGTTGCAGATGATTTAAGGTTTTACCATGACCAAAGTGGTGTTCAGGATCGAAAGGTGTTTTTTGAAAACACAAAGAAGTATATCTGTGGCAGCAGTGACCAAAAGCCTATCCGGAAAGTAGAAGAAAGTAGCCTGGTAGTTTACCCATTATATCAAAATGGTAATTTATATGGCGCCATTCAGCATGGTGAGCACCATTTTTATATCCGGGAGAATGGAAAAGAAGATGTCTATACCAGCTCGGCAAAGTTCACTCATGTGTGGTTACTGGAGAACGAAGTCTGGAAACTTAGTGAAGTGTTGAGCTACGATCATAGAAATTGACCAAAAGAGCACCGCAGTTGTGGCACCACTCCAAGTGGTGCCACAACTTGCGTTTAAGCGAACATATTAAGATACTGTAAAATTTAATTGGCCAGGGGTACTTATGCTAATCCTGGGAGTAGATTAGTAGGCTACAGAACACCAATCCATACCATGAATAACATCACAAGAACCCATCTATTCCTGATCTTTTTCACCCTTATTTTATTCCCCTCGATCTCACAAGCCCAAAAAGCCAAAGGCACAGTCTTTTTCGATGCGAATCAAAACGGTCAGATCGACAGCAATGAAAAAGGGATCGAAGGAGTCAGTGTCTCTAATGGTATGGAAGTAGTCAAAACAGATTCAAAGGGAAAGTATACCATTGACCTACCTCCCGAAAGCATCCTTTTCATCTCCAAACCTTCCGGATATGGCATCCCTTTAGACGAGGTGCAGCTTCCTCAATTCTACTACCGCCACTACCCAAAAGGCACTCCAAAAGTTGCAGAATGGAAATGGCCTGTGATAGAACCGACCGGACCACTTCCCAAAACCATCGACTTTCCGCTCATTGAAGAAGTCATCCCAGATACATTTAAAGCCATGGGATTTGCTGACCCACAGACTACCCGTGATGAGGAACTTGATCAAATGAGAAAAGACATCATCGATGAGCTCTTTGGCAATCCCTACGATGCCAAATTCGGGTTGGTAGCAGGAGATCTTGTGAATGACAACCTTGGCCTATATGAACGACACAACAGGTTGATGTCGCTCATCGGTATCCCTATTTGGAATGTTCCTGGTAACCATGACGTCAACCCTGAATCACCGGATCACGAGCACGCCACAGAAACCTACAAAAGTGTTTTTGGTCCTGATTATTATTCATTCGACTACGGTCAGGTGCATTTCCTGGCACTCAACAATGTTGGATTTCTGGGGAAGGGAAATGGCTACATCGGGCATATCGATGAAGCGCAGATGCAATGGATTGAGAATGACCTGAAGCATGTGCCCACTGATAAACTGATCATGATCATTACGCACATTCCGCTGATCACTTATGCCAATAACCGAACGTTTCCAAAAGCCACCAACACTGACAATTTCAAAGAACTTCTCCGAATCCTCAGCAGATTCCAGTATGTCTATGGCATTGCAGGGCACGACACCAGCAACAGCTGGAAAGTAGAGGTCAACCATACGCATGGATGGCATGGCTACCCGTTTATCGCCCATACCCTGGCAGAAGTTCGGGGCAGTGGCTGGGCTCGGGGTCCACGGGATGAGCGAGGCGTAAGAGACAACATCATGGCTGATGGCAACCCCAATGGATACTACATCTTCTACTTCGAAGGCACTAAGGTCAAACCCAGGTTTATCCCTGCCGGAGGTGATCCTACCGACCGGCTCAGAATTACACTCGATCCCCTGTTATCTCATAAAGACAGTATCAAGCAAACCCATCCGGTTGGTCTTGATCGTGGCTATCAGCAAGAAAATACCTATGTGGTGGTGAATTTCTTTGATGGAGGAGAACGTGATGTGGTCATGCTATCCCTTGATGGACAAGAATCGGTAGCCATGCAGTACATCGAAAGAACTGATCCAGCTTTCACCCGGATGTATCAAAAGTATCATGGCACGGGAGACCGGCACGTGGAACCGGAAGTTTCTTCTCACATCTGGCAATACCCCTTGCCAACGCTGGCACCTGGTGTGCATTCTGTTGTTGTCACTGCCAAAGATGAGTTTGGGTTCGAAGATCAGGAAGCCTTCACATTTGAGATAATGGAAGATTAAGACCGACTAACTGCTAGTGATTGCAGTAAGCATAACTATTTGAATCAACAATTTAACAGTTACAACCAACCTAAATATCTGTCATTTTTTTTCTTGAGAATTGATGATATCTGGATAAATTCGAATGATTAAACATCCAACCAGCTAAATCATGAATAGATATTTATTTGTTGTAGCCACAATACTTATAGTTACAATTTCTCATGCTCAGACCAACGCCATTACCGATACAGGTGACGAGGTGGTCTTGTATGATGATGGAACCTGGACCTATAAAGATGGAACAGCTGTAGAAAAGGCACCCATCCCGGTCAATGATGAAAAGTTTGAGAAGCATAAGGATGCCTCCTTTTTAGTCAAGAGCACCAAAATTGATATAGGGCTATATATGGACCCAAAAAGCTGGAGCTTTAGAAAAGGCACGGAAAATGATGCCTATGAGTTTCAGTTTCAAAAGAAAAAGGATGATCTGTATGGTATGCTCATCACAGAAAAGCTGGAAATACCTGTTGAAAGCCTACAAAACATTGCCATCGACAACGCCAGGGCTGCAGCACCAGATCTAAAGGTGACCAAAGAAGAATACAGAATGGTCAATGGACTACAAGTACTCATGATGCAGATGACTGGCACTATCCAGGGGATGCGATTCACATACTGCGGATACTATTATTCCAATGAAGGAGGCGCGGTACAATTGCTAACGTATACCGGTGAAAAACTCTTTGATGAATACTACCCGGAAATTGAGAAGTTCCTCAATGGATTTGTGACGCTATAAGCATTAGCTTCAGTATTTTTATTGGATGAAGTTCAAGCCTCAGGATGGCTTTCCCTACTATTTTCATCTGGCTCAGGATGGTGATCTGCTAAGCCTCTTCTCTGCTACTGCTCAGATTGAATTTTTAAGAAAGATTCCCGAGGAAAAAGGTTCTTATCGTTATTCGCCTCAGAAATGGAGTATCAAACAAATAATCGGTCATATTTCTGACCATGAGCGAATAAAAATGTACCGGGCTTTTCTACTCAGCAGAAACCAACAAATTGAATTGTGGGGTTATGATCAGAGTGCCCTTGTCAATAATGCCCGGTTTGACGACCTCACCATGAGCCAGCTGATTTCGGATTTACAAAATATCCGTGCAGCCTCTTTAAGCTTTGTCAACACTTTATCAGCAGAGCAATTGGCCATCAAAGGTTTTGCCACGGAGCACGAGGTATCACTTGAAGATTTCCTTAGAACAATCATTGGTCACGAAAGACATCACCTTGAAGTCATCAAAAGAAAATACTTACCCTAGCCAATTTTTGTCCCGTTTCTCGAAAAATTGCTATTTTCTATTGTTCTTTACAGCTAAACCCAAAACCTCATTTTTTGATGAAATATCTAATCATAGCGCTACTCCTGATTTCTGGTCTGCAATCTGGGCAAGCCCAAACCCCGGATAATATCAAAGTCACTTCTGAAAAAGAAAAAACAAAAGTCAGGGTTGATGACTCAGGAAAACTGGAGGTCAACGTCTCCCCCAAAGATCTGGACAAATTCAAGTCCAGAGGATCTCTAGGTTATGGTGATTTTGGTGCAAAGGGTAATGGTAAAACAGATGATATTGATGCGATAGCAGCTACCCATGCTGTTGCAAACAAATACGGAATACCGGTAAAAGCTGACAACGGTGCTAAATATTACATAGGAGGTAAAGAACGGACCGTCATCATCATGACCGATACTGATTTCGGAACTGCAGAATTCACCATTGATGACACCAATGTCGAAAACAGGCAGGCTCCCATTTTTCAGGTCACTTCCACCCTGGAATCTTTTCCATTGGAAGGCATCTCTACACTGAGAAGAAACCAGACAAAAATTGATGCCAACTTACCCTCCAGTTGTCTGATCACGGTCACCGATTCAAACGTTAAAAGATATATCCGTTTTGGTCCAAACCAGAACAATGGATCGTCACAGACAGACATCTTTATTGTGGATAAGGATGGGAATGTGGACAAGAACACACCCATCATTTGGGAGTTTAACCAGATCACTGAGATCAACGCCCTCCCGATGGATGAGACCACATTGACTATCAAAGGCGGCATCTTCACCACAATTGCCAACCAGGCAGAATCAAAATACACCTACTATAGTCGAGGGCTGGCCATCAAACGTTCCAATGTTGTCGTAGAGGGCTTAGAACATCGAGTAACAGGTGAAGGCGAACATGGTGCACCTTATGGTGGCTTTATCATTGCCCGTGACTGCGGGAACGTCACAGTAAGGAATACCATCCTCACCGGACACAAAACTTACCGAACCATTGGCTCTGCTGGGGTACCGGTCTCCATGGGTACCTACGACATCTCGATCAACCGGGCACTCAATGTTTCGTTCATCAATTGTAGCCAGACAAATGACATCAATGACCGGACCTACTGGGGTATCATGGGATCCAACTATAGCAAAAACCTGATGTATGATAGTTGTGTGTTTTCCCGCTTCGATGCGCACATGGGTGTGGCCAATGCGACCATTCGTAATTCCACCATGGGTCATATGGGCATCAATGCCATAGGCACCGGCACACTACTTATAGAAAATTCAACCATACGTGGCAGAACCCTGGTAAACCTAAGAAGCGACTATGGTAGCACCTGGCAAGGCGACTTCATCATCCGCAATTGTACTTTTATACCCAATAATGGACAGGAAGTAAGTAAAGTCAGCCTCATTGGAGGACATAATTCAGGCCAGCACGACTTTGGGTATACCTGTTATATGCCAGAAACAATTACAATTGAAAAGCTTCGCATCGATGATGAAAATCATACAGAGGATTATGAAGGGCCCACTATTTTTGGCGATCTCAATCCTGATATGAGGGATGACTCCTACCAACAAAAATTCCCCTATGTCATCACCAGGGAACTTATGCTAAAGCTCTATCACAATTCAACCAGCAGTGGAAAACCACTCAGGCTGAGTGACAACATGTACATGTTTAAAGACGTCGAAATAACCACATCAGAACCATGACCTATGAAGGATCATTTTTCGACCGAATCGGAGAAATATGCACAGTTCAGACCTCATTACCCCAGTGAGTTCTTTGGCTACCTCAATGAGATTACATCTCATAAAGAAATAGCTTGGGATTGTGGTACAGGAAATGGGCAGGTTGCTTTTGAGCTGGCCAGGTCTTTTGATAAAGTCTTTGCCACAGACATCAGCCAGGCCCAAATTGATCAGTCCATTGCTGCCGATAACATTCATTATTCTGTTCAACCTGCAGAAAAATCGTCTTTCCCCGACTACTTTTTTGACCTGATCGTAGTGGCTCAGGCCATCCACTGGTTCAACTTTGATAAGTTCTATGCCGAGGTGAGAAGAACTGTGAAAAATGATGCCATTCTATGCGTGGTGGGCTATGGAAGGGTGAGTGTTTCTGAGGAAATAGATCAAGTGATAGATATTTTTTACCAGAACATCATAGGACCCTATTGGGACAAGGAGAGAAAATACATTGATGAGTATTATCAAACCATCCCTTTTCCATTTCAGGAGCTCACAACGCCGGATTTATCCATTGATTTGGAATGGACATTCGAGCACTTCATGGGATATCTGAATACCTGGTCTGCAGTGAAAAAATTTATATCAAAGAATAACTATAATCCAGTTACTGAACTTCAATCAGCGCTTAATGATCATTGGGCCAGTGATACATTGAAAAAGGTAAGTTTTCCGTTACTCCTCAGGGTTGGGCATACATAAAAATGAAAGAAAACTAAAAAACTTTTGGGAGGACACATTCCAGATGGAACAGCATTTCATCAAACTCATTTCTACTCATTGTAACATCATAGTTTAACCTTCAGAATTTCAAAACCCGGAGGACTGGCTTTCTTAAAGCCATAAGCAAAATCTACTAGTGAGGAAATTATCAAATGGTATTATACAAGAGTCAACAATTAAACGATTTTCAAAAATCATGTGTTTAGAGATGAAATTCACACTAGAATTTGTAACTGCAAGCCTTATTATATATTTAGTAAACGGTGATCTTCTGATTCTTTTACGATGAAGAAAAAAACATTTTTAAAGACATTAGCTGTATTAGCTCCTGCAACACACTCAGCCATGAATCTAAATTCCCTACACAACCTTACATCTACATTTGACAAAACAGCCAAAATGCCTGTTCTTTTCCTTGGGCATGGCAGTCCTATGAATGCCATTGAAGAAAATGAATTCGTACGGGGATTTAGAAAAGTCTCTTCTGGCATTGATATGCCAAATGCAATACTTTGTATCAGTGCTCACTGGGAAACCAGAGGAACAATGGTCACAGCCATGGAACATCCGCGTACCATCCATGATTTCGGCGGATTTCCCAGGGAACTCTTCGAAGTGCAATATCCTGCTCCCGGAAGTCCAAAGCTAGCCAAAGAAACCCAGCAGCTCATTCAAACAACTGATGTATACCTGGATGACAAATGGGGTCTTGACCATGGAGCCTGGTCAGTAATCAAACACATGTATCCGGACGCCAATGTTCCGGTGATCCAGCTAAGCCTGGATTATACCAAAGGGCCAAAATTTCATTATGAGCTGGCAAAAGAGCTCTCAAAATTGCGAGAACGAGGTATTTTGATTGTTGGAAGTGGAAACATGGTCCATAATCTTCGCATGGTGGCCTGGAACAAGCTCAATGAGACCTATGCCTTTGATTGGGCTCAGGAAGCCAGCGAGAAAATGCACAATTTTATCCTGGATGGTAATCATGAAGCACTGATCAATTATCAACAACATGGCCGGGCATTCGAGCTTTCCATTCCCACACCCGAACACTATCTGCCTTTACTTTATTCACTTGCCCTACAGGATAAGCAGGACGATATCCACCTGTTCAACGATCAGCCAATCGCCGGATCGCTTTCGATGACATCTGTGAAGATTGGATAAGAAGTAGTGATATTCATATACCTTCTACCGAGGCTGTACACCTCTTATAGTAATTTCTTACCATAACTGTAAATCATTTTCCTCCGTTAACATCCATTCACGGAAATCCATATATTTGAATAATCGAGATTTCAATAATCATAGCTTCATGAAAAAAATAATCTTAATATGTCTTGCCGTTGCTTTCGTGGTGACTGCTCGATCACAAACCAGGCTCATTGAAAAAGTCACGAAAAATGAAAATGGTCTGGCAATCCCCTACGAAAAGTACGAACTGGAAAATGGGTTGACCCTGATCATCCATGAAGATCACTCTGATCCTCTCGTTCATGTCGATGTCACTTATCATGTGGGTTCCGCCAGAGAAGAGCTTGGCAAATCCGGATTTGCCCATTTTTTTGAGCACATGATGTTTCAGGGTTCTGACCACGTAGCTGATGAAGAGCATTTCAAAATTGTCACTGAATCAGGTGGGACATTAAACGGTTCTACTAATCGTGACAGAACCAATTACTATGAAACGGTGCCCAGCAACCAGCTGGAAACCATGCTTTGGCTGGAGGCCGATCGCATGGGATTCTTCCTGGATGCAGTCACTCAGAAGAAGTTTGAGATTCAACGTGCAACGGTAAAGAATGAAAAAGGTCAAACATCGCTAAACCGTCCATATGGGATGTGGAATGAAAAAACCATCGCTGCCGTCTATCCTTATGGGCATCCCTATTCATGGCCTACGATAGGCTATCTGGAAGACCTTGATAGAGCAGACCTGAATGACCTTAAAAAATTCTTCTTAAGGTGGTATGGACCGAACAATGCGGCACTCACCATAGGAGGTGATGTGGACCCGAAAAAAGTAGTTCCTCTGGTGGAGAAGTATTTTGGAAGTATCCCCAAAGGACCCGAAGTAGAGAAGCTGGACCTCGATCCTCCATTGATTGAGGCTGACCGATATATTTCACATGTAGACAACAACATTCGGTTCCCGGCACTCATGTTTACCTATCCTACGGTGCCAAATATGCATGAAGACGAAGCCCCTCTGGATTGTCTCTCCGAAATTTTAGGAACAGGACAAAGCTCTTACTTCTTCAAAAAGTTTGTATTGACTCAAAAAGCCATCCAGGCTTCGGTATTTCACCCTGCCGCTGAGCACTCCGGTGAGTTTACCATGTTTGTATTGCCTTACCCGGGCCAGACTTTATCCGGTTTTGAAACAGAGGTTAGACAAATACTCGATGAATTTGCCAAGAATGGCGTAAGTGAGGATGACCTTATCAAATTCAAAGCCAACATGGAAGCGAATTTCATTAACGGATTAGCGAGTGTAAGTGGTAAGGTCTCACAGCTTGCCCGATACCAATATGCCTTTGGCAACCCCAACCTGGTCAACAAGGACCTGCAGCGGTACCTTGATCTGACAGCAGAAGATGTGATGAAGGCATTCAATAAATACATCTATATGCAGCCTGGTGTAATCCTGAGTTATCTTCCGGATGGTGAGACCGCTCCTGCTAAGCCTGATAATTTTGAAAGACAAACCAGTGGAGACAACCCATTCCCTACCACTGACTACAGTGGTCTGACGTACAATAAACCCACAAAAGAGTCATTTGACCGGAGCGTGAAGCCAAAACCGGGCCCAAGTCCATTGGTAAAAGTTCCCGACTTCTGGGAAACCACATTTGAAAATGGCATTGAAATCATTGGGACTAAAAGTGATGAGATCCCAACAGTAGCTATTCAGCTTACGCTGGTTGGTGGACATAAATTTGACGCTTACGAACCCACAAAAAGTGGTTTGGCACAAATTACTGCTTCCATGATGAATGAGTCTACTGAGCATTACTCGGCAGAGGCCATACAGGAAGAACTCCGAAAAATCGGAAGTAGCATCGACATCAGTGCCGACAGGGACGGCACAACAGTCAGCATCAATACATTGAAGAAAAACCTGGATAGGACGCTGGAGCTAACAGAAGAGATTCTCCTGCGACCCGGATTCCAGCAAGTAGACTTTGATCGGGTGATCAAGCAGCAGATGGAAGGGATCATCGCCAATCAAAAAGATCCATCTGCTATTGCTTCACAGGTTTTTAACAGGTTGTTGTATGGTGATGAACATATTTATTCCGTTCCTACCGAGGGTATAGAAGAAACGGTAGCTAATATTACCCTGGAAGATGTGAAAGCATTTTATGCTAAATATTATTCCCCAAACCTGGGTGAGCTGGTCATTGTTGGCGATATAGAGAAAAAGGAGATCTTACCGAAGCTGGGCTTCCTAAAGTCCTGGGAAAACAAGAACGTCAAAGTGCCTGACCTCCCCAAACCAAAGTCTGGAGATCCAACCAAAATCTACCTTGTGGACAAACCGGATGCTCCCCAGTCACAAATCCGTATTGGATATATGACAGATTTAAAATATGATGCTACCGGCGATTACTTCAAATCGTACTTAATGAATTATCCACTCGGGGGAGCTTTCAATAGCAGAATAAACATCAACCTGCGGGAGGACAAAGGGTGGACGTATGGTGCCAGAAGTTATTTCAACTCAACCGAAGATCCCGGCCCCTACCTGGCTTATGCAGGGGTACTGGCTTCAGCCACAGATAGTGCTGTAGTGGAATTTGTAAAAGAGATCACGGATTACAAAGCAAAAGGGATCACAGATGCCGAACTGGAATTTATGCGACGCTCCATTGGACAGCGGGATGCCAGAAGCTATGAAACTCCAGGTCAGAAAGCTGGTTTCCTCAGACAGATCGTCCATTACAATCTGGATAAGAGTTTTGTAGATGAGCAAACCAAGATCATCAAAGGCATTTCCAGGAAAGAGATCAATGCCCTGGCCAATAAGTACCTGGACAATGATAATATGTACATCCTGGTCGTTGGTGATGGCGCTTCAAACAGATCTAAACTGGAGAAACTGGGTTATGAACTGGTAGAACTGGATCCAAAGGGTGAAGTTGTGGAAGAGACGGTACTTCAAACCGACAGATAATCAGGTATTATTCAAAAAGGAGTCAAACTAAAAAACGCCCTTAGGGGCGTTTTTTAGTTTAGTTTTGTTCGTATTTAGTGCTTAATCTATCGTCTCAACCACCAGGTTGTGATTGGTATATATGCAGATATCTGCCGCGATGTTCAATCCCTCTGTTACCATCTCTTTGGCACTGAGGTTGGGTGCATGCTTCTTCAATGCTGTGGCTGCCGCCTGGGCGTACATGCTTCCTGATCCTATAGCGGCAATCTCATTGTCCGGTTCCAGCACATCGCCAGTTCCGGATATGATGAGCACTTCTTCTTTATCTGCTACGATCATCATGGCTTCCAGCCTTCTCAGGTACCTGTCTGTACGCCAGTCTTTAGCCAGCTCAACTGCAGCGCGTTTCAGGTTGCCGGAATAAGCACCAAGCTTCTCATCAAACCGTTCCAAAAGTGTAAATGCATCTGCCGTAGACCCGGCAAAACCAGTCACGATTTTTCCATCCTGAAGCTTTCGGATCTTCTTCACATTACTCTTGGCTACGGTATTTCCAAAAGTAGCCTGACCATCCGCACCAATGGCAACTTTACCATTGTGCTTAATGGCCAATACGGTCGTAGAACGGATTTTTTCCTTTCCCATTTAATATGTGTGTATGAAAATACCTTAAATAAGGATTCTGACAGGATCTTCAAGGAAGCCTTTCAGTGTCTGTAAGAATGCTGCTCCGACAGCTCCATCCACAGCTCTGTGATCACATGAAAGGGTCACTTTCATTACATTACCCGGCTTCATTTCACCATTTTTAACCACAACCGTTTCCTTGATGCCTCCTACAGCCAGGATACATGCATCCGGTGGATTGATGATGGCAGTAAACTCATCGATACCAAACATTCCAAGGTTTGAAACGCTGAACGTATTACCAGTATAGTCATCCGGGCTCAATTTCTTGTTCTTAGCTCTGTCAGCCAGATCTTTTACTTCGGCTGAGATGTGAGAAAGTGTCTTATTATCGGCAAATCTTACTACAGGTACAATCAGCCCTTCCGGCAATGCCATGGCTACCCCGATATGGATATGATGATGTTTTACCATCTTGTCTCCCTGCCAGGAAACATTTACATCAGGATGCTGTCTGAGAGCTGCTGCACTTGCTTTCAACACCAAGTCATTGAAAGAGATTTTTACAGGAGATATCTCATTCATACTCTTACGTGCCTCAATGGCCTTATCCATGTTGATCTCCATGGTCAGGTAAAAATGCGGCGCTGAGAACTTGCTCTCACCCAATCGTCTGGCGATGGTTTTACGCATTTGTGTGACAGGAATATCTTCAGATCGCTCTTCACCAACTACCTGTGGCAGGCTGATGGTAGTACCTCCTGATTTTTCAGCAGCAGCAGGTGCTGGTGCAGCTGAAGGTTTAAATTCTTCTATGTCTCGTTTTACGATTCTTCCGCCATCACCGGAGCCGCTCACCTGAGAGATGTCAATGCCTTTTTCTTCTGCCAACTTCTTGGCCAATGGAGAAGCCTTAATTCTTCCATTGCTAGAGGCTGAAGAAGCAGCAGGTGCTGCGGGCTGTGGTGTAGCCTGAGGTGCACTAGAGGCTGCTGTCTGTGAAGATTTTGACTCTTCTTTTTTCTCTGGTTTAGATCCGGCTGTCTCTGCTTTGATCAAGGTCTCATAGTCAGCACCTTTCTCTCCGATCACTGCGATCACACCATCTACCGGTACCGATCCACCATCCGGCACTGCTGTATATAACAAGACACCCTCATCATATGCTTCAAGTTCCATGGTTGCCTTATCGGTCTCTACCTCGGCAAGAATGTCACCACTTTCTACTTTATCACCTACCTTCTTGATCCATTGTGCAATCACACCTTCCTCCATGGTGTCGCTCATCTTTGGCATCTTCACCACGGTAGCATTGATATTGGATGTATCTATGTCCTCTGCCGGCGCAGAACTTTCAGCAGCAGGAGCTGCTTCGGAAGCTGTTGACTCACCATTGCTTCCTCCTCCGCTTTCAATTTCTTTGATCAGCGCACTTATATCTTCACCTTTTTCCCCAATGATAGCGATCACTCCATCAACAGGCACGGTTTCCTTCTCCTTCACACCGATATGAAGCAAAACACCATCCTGGTAGGATTCCAACTCCATGGTTGCTTTGTCTGTCTCTACTTCTGCCAGTATGTCACCTGAACTTATTTCATCACCTTCTTTTTTCAACCATGATGCGATCACACCTTCTTCCATGGTATCACTCATCTTGGGCATTTTTATTACTTCAGCCATTTCCGGGGAATAGTTTTACAGTTAAGAATATTTTTCAAAGTTAAACATAAGCACCTTTTTTGGTAACATCTTTGATTCTATTAATTTGACAGAATGTTTAAATCCCTGGAAAATTCCACAATTAGGACTTAAAAACTGATGCCCTCAAGACAAATCAACGACTATCGACGTCCGTTTTTCCTATTTAATCAGCACCTGGAAACCATCTATCCGGCCTTATTCCGAAAAATAGAAGGGCTTCCGGTTCCGACAAAAGAAAAACTAAAAACACCGGATAATGATTTCATCGCCTGTGACATTTATCAGAAAAATTCCGGGAGATTACTCATTGTTCAACATGGGCTGGAAGGAGATAGTACAAGACCTTATATATTGGGGATGGTTAAAGCATTCTTCATCGACAACTATGATGTTTGTGCCTGGAACTATCGGGGATGTGGTGAAGAGATGAACCTTCAGCCACAGTTTTATCACAGCGGGGCTACACATGACCTGGAAGTGGTTGTGGATCGTTTCAAAGATGAATATGATGATATCACACTTGTTGGATTTAGCCTCGGTGGAAATCTCACATTAAAATATCTAGGTGAAAAAGCACGACCTTCTCAGATAAAAAGAGCCATTGCTATCTCTGCGCCACTCGACCTTTCTTCGGGTTCGGATAATCTTTCCACTCCCAACTGCTATATCTATGAAGCCAGGTTTTTGAGATTGCTACGCAACAAAATCATCAGAAAAGCTGAAATCATGCCTGACAAGATTGACTCCTCATTGTTGAAACGAGTGAAAACTGTTCGCGATTTTGACGAATTGTACACCGGACCACTGCATGGATTCAGGGGGGCCGAGGATTACTACACGCAAAACTCCTCCAAACACTTCCTGTCCGGCATCAAAGTACCTACCCTCATTGTAAATGCGTTGAATGATCCGTTCTTGCCTGGCGAATCTCTGGATCCTGGGCTGGCATCGGATCTGAATATGGTGTATTTCGAAACACCGACAGTCGGAGGCCATGTGGGCTTTTCCCGGTTCAATAAACAAGGACTTTTTTGGTCGGAAGAAAGAGCCTTGAAATTTAGCCGGGAATACTGATATTCTGCCAAGCCTGTTTAACTTTCAGCCTTCATGTGTGACCGATACTCCATTACTGTCAGTTCAGATATCATCAAACGCATCTTTGGTGTGAATGACGTTGATGGATTTCAACCTACATACAACGCAGGACCTACACAGGAGCTGGCTGTTTTGCTCAGCACACAACCGGATACCATTCAGCAAATGACCTGGGGTTTGATCTCCAAATGGTCCAACAATAAAAGCATTAGTCCAAAACTCTTCAACCTTCCGGTGCAGCAGGCTTTCGAAAAGAAAATGTATCATCGAGGCTTGAAAGAAAATCGATGTGTGGTGCTTGCAGACGGCTTTTATCTCTGGAAGCAAATAGGAAAAGCCAAAAGGGTGCCTTATTATTTCTATCAAAGTGAGCAAAAACCCTTCGGGATCGCCGCTTTATGGGAATCCTACGAAGACATGGATGGAAATCCGTCCAATACATTCATCATGCTCACCTGCCCTGCCAGCATGCAGGTAGCAGCTTACCAGGAAGATATGCCTCTGATCCTCACCGGTGAGGCCTTAAAACAATGGCTGAATCATGAATCTGAAATTGATGAGAATCCTGACCTCTATCTCAACAGTAAAATAGAAAAACTTAAGTTTCATCCGGTATCCCCGCTTATCTCAAGCCTCGACAACGATCACGCAGGCCTGATCAAAGCCACTTTGCCATCCGATCAGCATGGGAATTACACTTTGTTCAATTGAGTTGGGATCACTCAATTTCGATGGTTTAGCAACTGGATGGCCTGATCTATATCCATAGCTTTTGTTTTGACAATCACCTTTCCTTTGTAGTTTACGAATCCATATTTGTCCTTTCTCTTCACTAAATAATAGGGACTTCCAACGACCTGACCTATACTTTGATATTCCATAGGCACCTTAACTCTACCCCTAAAATCCACGAGTCCATACTTTCCATCCTGATTCACTAAATAATAAGGTGTGTCACCAAATTTTACTAAACCCTCATACTTTACAGGTATTCTCTTCTTACCTCTACTGTCGATAAGGCCATATAAACCACCTCTTTTAGCCACCATAAAGGGACTGCCTTGCATTCTTCTTATGCTTTGATACTTTATCGGTACCATTTTCTTACCCCGGTGATTTATAAGCCCATAGAGATCGTCTTTCAGAACTAAACAGAAAGGAGAATCCGGAAAAGTATCAATTTGATGATATTTAATAGCCACCATCCTTTTTCCGTGGCTTGTATATAAACCGAATAAATCATTTTCCTTAACAAGGAAGTAATGGGAGTTTGGGAAATTTCTAATTTGTTGATATTTAAAGTTTAATAAAGTTTTTCCTCTATTATCAACAAGACCATAATGTTCACCTTTTACTGCAATTATTTGGCCTATTGCAGGACTCACAAGGACAATGAGAAAAAGAATGGCAGAAAACTTAATCATGATCGGTTAGTGTTTGACAAAATTTTAATTCACAATTATAAAGACAAGGAACAAACAGAAAGGTTTCCATTACATTTTGGCTATTTAATTGCGGTAATTGCCCACTTTATTATCTTTATTCAAAATAAACAACTATGTACAGTACCCGAATAGCAGGAATTGGGCATTATGTGCCTGAGCGTGTAGTAAAAAACAAGGACCTGGAGGAGTTGATGGACACCTCGGATGAGTGGATCCAGGAAAGAACCGGCATCAAAGAACGCAGGTGGATCGATCCTTCTACCGACGATATGCCTTCAACGATGGGTACCAAAGCAGCGAAGATAGCCATCAAAAATGCTGGTCTTCAACCAGACGATATCGACTTCATCATCTTCGCCACACTCAGCCCTGATTATTATTTCCCCGGACCAGGTGTGCAGGTGCAGGATCAGCTGGGTATTGGCGAGATCGGAGCGCTGGACGTCCGCAACCAGTGTTCCGGCTTTGTCTATGGACTTTCGGTGGCTGACCAGTTTATCAAAACTGGTATGTACAAAAACATCCTGCTGATTGGATCAGAATACCATTCGGGTGGACTTGAGAAAACCACACGTGGTCGTGGAGTCACCGTAATTTTTGGTGATGGTGCCGGAGCTGTGGTACTATCCAGATCAGAAGAGGAAGGTAGGGGCATCTTAAGTACTCATCTACATTCAGAGGGAAAACATGCCAAAGAGCTGGCTTTGATAGGACCTGCCACCAATCGATGGGTAGACACTATCATAAAGGAATCAGATCCTGAAGACACCAGCTACTATCCTTATATGAATGGGAATTTTGTCTTTAAACATGCAGTCACCCGATTTCAGGAGGTCATTTTTGAAGCGCTGGAAAAGAATAACATCAGCAAAGATCAAATCGACATGCTTATACCGCATCAGGCCAACCTGAGGATCAGCCAGTTCGTGCAAAAGAAATTGGGACTCAGCGATGACAAGGTCTATAACAACATCATGAGGTATGGCAATACTACGGCAGCGTCAATCCCTATTGCCATGAGTGAGGCACATCTCGAGGGGAAAATCAAACCCGGGGACCTGGTATGCCTGGCAGCATTTGGCAGTGGATTTACCTGGGCCTCTGCTCTGATCCGGTGGTAATATGGATCATCCTACTCAGGAAGAATTGAAAATCCTCAATGATCAGCGATTTCTGATCGTGAAGCAACAGCTATCAGAAAAAATCATTGCTCAACTGGCAGAGATTGAAAGAAAGTTACATCGCATCGTCAATGAATCTTCATTCGACTTTCCCGAGGGTACTTTTATCAGGGCTGGTAAAATCTCCAGGGGTGAAAACTATCGGGCACTCCCCTATTTCATCCTTGATTATCCACGCTTATTCACAAAAGAAAATGTCTTTGCCTTCAGAACCATGCTGTGGTGGGGAAATGAATTCAGTTGCACTTTACACATTGCTGGCAATACATTAAAAGCGCTTCAAAACATATTGCTGGAGCGACTAAAAAAAGAGAAAAAACTATTCTTTTGTATCCAGGATAACCCCTGGGATTATCATTTTGAAAAATCCAACTATGTTCCCATTGAGGAACTAAGCAGTGCCAGTATTGAAAATCACATCAAAGCACACGGTTTTATCAAAATAAGTGATAAAATTCCCCTGGATAACTGGGAAGAATATGAGAATTTTTCGTTAACTACATGGAAAAGATTTGTGAAGCTGCTAATTTGATTATGATCAGGATTCATTCACTATTGGTGTTATTACTCATTGTTCCCCAGGCTATTCTAGCTCAATATACAGATACGAACGAGTATGTCTTTGCACAGGATTCGCTGAAAGACGGTATGTATCAGGCCGTTTTCGACAATGGACGCAAAGCCATGAGAGGTGAGATCAAAGATGGTAAAAAGGAAGGGCTATGGGTCTATTACTACACCAATGGCGAAATCAAGGAGTTGATCAATTTCTCTGCAGGAGAGAAAAACGGCATCCAGCAACGATTCGACAATACCGGGATTTTGATCAGTACCACCACCTATAAAGATGGTATACTTCATGGTCGCTATGAAGAATACTATGATAATAGTGTGCTTGCCCTCGAAGGAACTTATAAAAACGGCAAAAAAGACAGCGTTTGGATTGAGCATTTCTCCGATGGCATGGCGAAGTACATAAAAAATTATCAAAATGGATTAGCACACGGCAAATGGACCTATTACTATGGCTACAACAGGAAAAAAGCAGAGGAAGAATATCTCTATGGTGTTGAAACAGGAAAATGGGTAACCTATTATACCAACAGGCAGAAGGAAAAAGAATTTAATTATAAAAACGGACTGCTTGAGGGCCCCTATTTCGAATACTTCGAAGATGGCAGGCGAAGTGTAGAAGGTGAGTATACCATAGGATTAAAAACCGGGACATGGGTCAGTTTTTATCCGAGTGGCAATCTATTTTCCATTGGTGAATATGAAAATGATCAGAAAACGGGTATCTGGAAATACTTCAAAGAATATGGGACCCTGGAGGAAGAAGGTCCCTTTGTAAACGATGAGCGCAATGGTCAGTGGATCTACTACTATGATTCAAACAAACCCTCAATGATCGGCTCCTTCGAAAATGATCAAAAAAATGGCCTGTGGGGACTATTCTATGAAAATGAGCAGTTGAAGCAAGAGCAACTGTGGCAGAATGGAAAACTCGTGAGTGTAACACCTTTCTATTCCATTCGCGGGGATAAATTGAATCCCGGCACATTGAAAGATGGTAATGGTACGCTCATCACATATTCTGCCGAAGGAAAAACAGAAGCCGTGTATAATTATGTCGGAGGATTGCTACAGGGTGAATACACTGCCTTTTACCCGAATGGTGCAGTCAAAGAAACCGGAAGATACGTAAATGATAAACGTGATGGCGTCTGGAAACAATACCATGACAATAGCACTTTGGCGGCTGAAGGAAAATATGTGAATGGAGAAATCACCGGCAAATGGAGCTACTACAACCCGAGAGGCAGACTCATCAAGGTGATCAACCACAACCCACAGGAATTAGACTAATTGACCAGTTCTTTGATCGAATCTACAATTACAGGGGCATGGGTCCATGGAATAAAATGATGTACACCCTCAAGGTATTTGATGGTAATCAAAGAATCCACAATCATTCTCTTAGCAAAATCGGCGTTCTCTACAGGTACGAAAGTATCATTTGTCCCGTGAACCACTATACAGGGGATCCTGATCTCACTCCATAAAGGTAAAAACGCTTCAAGCTCACCCTTTAACGTCACAATCTCTTCGTTGCTCACCCAGAAATCCGTGGGTGTAATCAGGTCGCCCAACCAGGTTTGGATCAATGGTCGAAACCATTCGAACTTCTCCATCTCCGGATCAATGGATGGGGCAAGAAACAACAATCCCTGGACCTGCTTCGGTTCATCCACGGCTATCCTTGCGATGACCGGTCCTCCCAGAGAATGTCCTACCAGAATCTTTCTTTGGTGATCAAACTTTTTTAGCACCTCACTCATGAGAAATGCCTGATTTTTCAATGATGGTTCGGCCAATCCATAATCAGAGTAACCAAATCCCGGACGATCAATGGAGACCATATCAAAATGATCCAGCAAGCTATCCGTAGTCAGATATGCAGAAAAGTCCTTCCACGAGCCTGGAGAACCATGAATAAATACCACAAGGTCTTCATGTCCTTTATTGGAGTAGACATAATGAATGTTTTGATCATGAATCACCAGGGTATCTGAATACAGGTGTTCTTTGTGGAGTGTCAGAAAATCATGCATCTCCGGTGCACTGAACCTAAATTCCATACAGGAACTGAGAAACAATAGCAGAAAGATGTATGTCAACCACCTCATCGTTTTAATTTCGCAGGAATATAGCCACTCTTTATTAAATTGGACTCAAATCTGTTTTTATGAAATTTCTTATCTCATCCCTACTCATTTTAATTGGCTTCATAAGTTACGCCCAGGAACCACTTATACGGTTCAATTACTTTGAAGACGATTTTAGTCCTTTCAAAACCTACCACATCAAATTTTTTAAGCTGAATGGAAAAGAAGTCGGGCATGAATACAATATCAGGACAAAGCTTTTAGTGGAAAAACTGCATGAACGCATGCAGAAAACAGACCTGAACAGAAAAGACAAAGAAGGTGACATCTATTTCAATTACCACCTTCAGGTAGACACGCTACCCATTGCATTTCAACGCCCGGAAGGCCCACTCCCACAGGATGTAGTAGCCGAGATCACCATAGATATTTTTGATGCGGAGTATAATGAACGGCTGTTTACTTCCAACATCTATGGTCTCCTCGTGGATGATCGAAAGAATGGCAAAATGATCAAAAAGATCTACAGGAAACTCTTTAGAGAGCTGGTAAACTGATGGATGATTTCTATCAACCGGAAATAGCTATCTCACCAAAGCTTACAGGTGATGAGTTTAAGCATTGTACCCGGGTTTTAAGAAAAAAGGCCGGTGATCTGATTGGAGTGTTTGATGGTAATGGCCAATATTTCACAGCAAAAATCGGATCAGTAAGTAAGGATCATTGTACACTGGAAATTGTAGATCAACAGACGTTACCTCAAAAACCTTTTTATACTCACCTGGTCATAGCTCCTACCAAAAGCATGGACAGGATAGAGTGGATGGTCGAGAAATTAGGAGAAATAGGTATTGATGAAATCACTTTTATACATACACAGCATGCCGAAAGACCAAAAATGAAACTTGACCGATTGGAAAAGAAAGCCATCAGTGCCATGAAACAGTCTAAAAGTGGCTACCTGATCAAAATAAATCCGCTTATCCGGTTTAACGAATTCATAAAAAACACTAAGCCCATAAGCCACAAATACCTGGCTGCCGTCAGGCATGGTCTTCCTACACTTCAGAAGCTTTTATCTCCGGGTCATCCGGCAACAATCCTGATTGGACCGGAAGGTGATTTTTCGGAAAATGAGATCAATCTGGCTTCTCATGAGGGTTATGAATTGGTATCGCTTGGGAAAAATACACTTAGGACTGAAACAGCCGGTTTAATGGCCTGCCATATTGTAAATCTCATCAACGATTACTGAACAACCTGGTAGGAGGTACTAACGCTAGCCCCCTCTCTCTGATAGTTAAGCTTCAAAAACTGTGAGGTGATATGCTCAAGAAGCATGAAATCCACAGGTCCATCTTTAAAATTTAAAGAGTCGGTAAAAATATTGTCCGTGGATGAGGCTGCCATTAAACCCAGTAAAACAGTATCCGATGCCGAGCAATCAGGCTTAGGAATGATCTCATACACATACACGGAATCATCATCGTATGTTTCGTGTAAAACAAAAGCAGTATAAATACTATCAGCGCAGGTATCGATGGGTCTTTCCTGACCGTCCTCTATATATTGGGTTCTGAACCAGGTTTTTGCGCTATCACCAGCCAAAAGCCGTACAACCTGATAGTCATAAAAACCCAGAGGAATATCCTGTTCCTGGCAGCTGAACAACAGTGGTAAGAAAGCCAAAACAACCAAACGTCTCATTCGCCGAAGAAACGAATGAATAGGCGAAATATTTCTGGCATATTGTCTGGTAACTATCATTTCGCCCCAAAAATAGCTGTTCCTGTTATCTATTTTACTGAGATTACGTTGACTTATTAAAACTATCTATGAAAATCAAGAGAAGGGAACTCATTGAATGGTCCATTATCATTGTCGTTGGAGCCACATTGTATTTCACCGGACTTCATACGCAGGTGCTTGGTCAAATGCAGCGGGTCATGCTGGCTACAGGCATTATTACACCTGACCTTAATGAACCTCAAACACCTGCCTCATACCAGTTAACCCTTGAGGACCTGGAGGGAAACAAAATTCCATTTGAGCAGTTCCGGGGTAAAAAGGTCTTCCTTAACTTTTGGGCTACCTGGTGTCCTCCCTGCATTGCAGAAATGCCAGACATTCATGATTTATATGAAAAAGTGGGAGACAAGACATCTTTTGTAATGATCTCTATGGACAAGGAGAAAGAAAAAGCCAGAGCATTCATTGAAAACAAGGAATTTACCTTTCCTGTTTATTTTTTGGCTTCACCCCTACCGTCTGTGTATGACCCGCATGCGATCCCCACTACCTATGTGATCTCTCCGGATGGAGAAATAGTTGTCACCAGGCACGGAATGGCTAAGTATGACACCAAAAAATTTCGGAAGTTTTTAAGCGAGCTATAGTTTAAAGAAGATCTTTTTCTGATATAGCCAATAGCAGAGATACCAGTAGATCCCAAAAATACATAGTGAACCTACTATAAGCTGAATAACCTCTGGCGCTCCGAACCAACTCGTAATGTCATCAGTGATTGCGCGCACATATCCATTCAGCCAGCGACTCCCTATGATCTCAAAAGTCACATAAATGAAAATCGAATTCATCCCTACGATGGTGAAGAACTTCAGATACTTTCTATGATCCTTCATGTCGATCCACCAATAACATAAGACCAGGCCTAAAATACACCAACCCAGAGATGCAAGGGTAAATGATGTGGTCGCTATTCTTTTGATGATCGGTGTCAGTGAAGTCCAGTCTTGCAGGTAACCTACCGCCAGGCAAGCAACACCCCAAATGATCAATGGCTTGATCTCTCCCCTGTTGTTCAGTATCCATTTGCCCACCAGGGCACCTCCAATGGTATGAACAGCAGTCGGAAGGCAATTGATGGCCACCCAGCCGCCCTTGTTGATCTTATTCATGAGGACCAGGTCCATCCAGTTGCCAAAATTATGCTGATCAGTAAACGGTTGATCAAACCCGGGGATATTGGTGAACCGATAGAGCCCTTCGGTGAGTAAAAGCAATCCCACACAAACCAAAATCTGCTGGGTGTAGGTCCACCTGAAGATCAGGAAGGCCACCAGCATGGTGAACGAGAGCTGAGTGAGCACATTCCATAGCTCAAAGGAAAGTCCGTTTGGCCTGACAGCGTAATCCAAAACACCCCAGAAAAACAACCACCCCGATCGGGTTAATGCTTTCTTGAAGGATTGATTCCAGGTACGACCCATGGCATATTGCTTATTCAACGAAAAAGCCATGGCCGTGCCAGCGATAAACATGAAGCCAGGCTGGATCAGGTCCCAGAATCTCAATCCATTCCAGGGATGATGATGAAACTGCATGAAGACACCATGAAGGAATCCATCGGTATGTTCGGAAAGATGATAAAGCCCAGCAGCTTCAATGGCCAGTAATACCATGATGAAACCACGCATAAAATCAAGTGAGAGAAGTCGCTTTTGGGCGTTTGGGTTGGGTTTTAGGTCCATAGAAGCTTTAAATGTAAATCATTTTTTCTTTTTGCCTAACCAATAAATAAAGCCGGTTATGGGTAATGAAGCAGCTATAATGGATGCGAAAAACACGATCAACCTACCGGGTAATCCACCAATCGAACCAAAATGGATGTCATATACCATCCCATGTAGTTTTTCGTAGGCTGATATTTCTTCTCCGGGGCCATGCATGAAATTACCCTTGATTTCTTTCCCCGTATACCGATCAAAATAGTAGTAGGAAGATTTATAGTTAAGCATTTCAGGATCATTGAGCGTCACTCTGATGATGTCCTGCTTACCATGCGGATTGCTGATCCTTAGGGTTTTTTCGGGATATCGTTCGCGAAGAACCAGTGTGATACTATCCATGATATCAAAAGGGTCTGCATACAAGGCCATTGCCAGGGTATCTGATTTGGGTTGTTCATAGGTCACGCCCATTTCCCCGGTAATAGACTTCAGTCCATTTTTCACCAGGTCAAATCCCCAAAACAAGCCAGTGACTACCGTAAAAATTGCGATCCAGGTCGCGTAAAATCCTAATACATTGTGGAAGTCATAATTTAACTTTTTGGGCGAAGCACCCCACTTGATCGAAAATCGACCTTTTCTTTCTTTTTTGGTTGATGGCCACCAGATCACCAGGCCAGTAATAAGCATAACCAGGAATAAAAGCGTAGACCAGTGAACCACCTGTCTGCCAAAATCTTTCATCAACAGGTTCCGGTGGAGCTTAACAATGAAGCTGATAAATCCGGTATTCATATCCTGAAGATGGATCAGCTCTGCAGTATAGGGATTGAGTTGGGCGATATAATAGGTGCCCTGTCCGTACAACAGCACCTCGCAGGTTTTTTCTTTTTCTCTGAAAAAAGCCGTGCGATAATCACCCTGGGGGAATTCCCTATCAATGGTTTCTCTAAGGTCTGATGGAAGAACAAATGATTTGTCCTGTGGGGTTATACCTTGATTAAAAAGCAAGTGATGATATTCAGGCTGCCAGACGAGGATGGCTCCTGAAGCAGCAATCACGAAAAACAAAATTCCTACAATAAGTCCTATCCACAGATGGATCTGTCCAATCAGTTTTTTAAGCGTCATTTATTGAAATTTTAGTCACATCCCATGTTGGGAAATATACAAGGCCTTTTTGAGGTATTTTGAATGCTGTTTTTCAAAGATAAGGCCACTTCAAAGCCCCAGCCATGAAGTGTTTCCAGTTGATTATTTTCTGTCATGTCCATCTCGGCACAATCGTTATTCCCTGACCCCCATGACCAGGCCATCCAGCCAGTACCGGTCTCCTGACAATAATCGAGGATGTATTTATAATCTATACAGCATTTGCAGCCTACCTCTTTGTGAGCAAACTCCCCAATCATGAATGCCAGGTTCTTGCTTCTGGCTCCATCAATAGCATCTTTAATTCTACTTTGAGGAATACTAGCGTCCCATTGGTGCCAGGAAAAAATCAGGTTCCTGTCAGGATCAGCCTTGAGAATTTCCGGCCCCTGATTCAGAATATCACTCTCCCTCCTACCCCAGCCGGCAGCATCTATCACCAGGGGAACAGTGATCCCGGCATTTCTCAATTTTAGTACTGCATTTTGATAAGTCTCTCGATAATCACCAGGTGAAACATCATGGTTTCCGGCTTCATTGGCAATGTTCAGCAAGACATACTTTTTATGTTTTTCGATAACCGCTACAATGTCTTCCCTACTCCAATAGTCTACACACTGTTGCAGTCTCTCCCATTTCCCAGTGGCTTCCCAGACTGCTGGCATGGCCACCATGTTATGGGCAATGCAATTGGTAAGTGTAACATCCAGTTCTTCTGCTGTCCCCGTAGTAAACCAAAGTATCCTGACAATATTGGCGCCCGTCCTGGCGATTTCTCGGTATGATTCCTCCCCGGATCGGTCCTGGTAAAAGATCATCTTGTTGACTCCCCTGGCAATGAACGATTCTCCATTGGGAGCAAAAATCTTAGGCCCCTCTACATAAAAGGTCTCGCGGTGGACATCCTCACTGCAGGCAAAACACGCTATTCCGAATACATGAATAAATAGTCTGAATGAGCTGATCATTTGGCTATTTTATTTGGAAAATTAAACTAAATATACGGCCAGACAACACAATCCTGAACTGTCTTGAGTTTGGAAACGATGACATACATATGCTACATAGGCACCAGGGCTCAAAGTTTCGCCGGAGAATTCACTACTGTTCAAGCAAGGATATTTCTTTGTGCCTTTAAGCCTTCGTGGCTATCTCGTCAGTTGAAATGAATATAGCAATCTCTGATTTTATACAAAACTCCGGTTAAATTAGCGTTTCCCAAACCAAATCTGATCATGAAACACCTTAACCTCATTCCCCTATTCCTGATATCCCTTTTATTTGGCTGCCAGCCACCCGACACTACAAAAACCTCGGACAAACCAAATTTTGTTGTCATTTTCTGTGATGACCTGGGCTATGGAGACCTGGGCACTTACGGTCACCCTACCATCCTGACACCCAATCTGGATCAGATGGCTGTAGAAGGTCAAAAGTGGACCAACTTTTATGTGGCTGCTTCGGTTTGCACACCCTCAAGGGCCGCACTCATGACCGGAAGATATCCGATCCGAAATGGAATGTGTAGCGATAAATCCAGGGTATTGTTCCCCAATTCGGTGAATGGACTACCTGCGGAAGAAATCACAGTTGCGGAAGCATTGAAAGAGCTGGGATACCAGACGACCGCCATTGGGAAATGGCATCTGGGCCATAAGGAACAATTTCTTCCTACCAACAATGGTTTTGACTCCTACTTCGGCATCCCTTACAGCAATGACATGGATGCACAGACAGAAGGTCATGGATATTGGGAATTTGCAGACACCATCCCTACCAGATATTACAATGTTCCCCTAATGAAAGACACTGAGATCATTGAAAGACCTGCCGAACAGCATACCATCACCAAAAGGTACAGTCAGGCTGCCGTAGACTATATTAAAACACATAAAGAGGAGCCGTTTTTCATTTACCTGGCACACAACCTGCCTCACATTCCACTTTTTACCTCCGAAGATTTTGCAGGTTCCAGCCTGAGGGGATTGTATGGTGATGTGATCCAGGAAATTGATGATGGAGTGGGCAAGATACTCCGCACCCTGAAAGAAGAGGGATTGGCGGAAAATACCATGGTCATTTTCACTTCAGACAATGGTCCATGGCGAGTTTTCCGTAGTCACGGAGGGTCTGCCGGACTACTCAGAGGAGGCAAAGGAAATACCTGGGAAGCAGGTATGCGAGTACCGGGAATATTCTGGTGGCCTGGGAAAATCAAGCCAGGAATACAGACAGACCTGGGGTCTACCTTAGACATCTTTACCACCCTGGTGACTATGGCTGGTGGTGAAATCCCCAAGGATCGAATCATCGATGGGTTAGATCTTACAGCCACTCTTCTGGAAGGAAAAGAAAGCCCGCGCGACCATTTGCTCTATTACCGTGGCACAGAAATCTACGCTGCAAGGTTGGGAGATTACAAAGCACATTATACCATTCAGGGATCATATGGAATGTGGGAAAAGAAAGAAAAACTGGAGACCCCCCTCCTATTCAATCTTTCAGTTGATCCTTCAGAAGAATGGAACATTTATGAGGATAATACTGAAATGGTTGCTAAAATTGACGCTTTGATTGAAAAGCATCGTCAGGACCTGGTTCCGGGTGCTGACATGCTTGCTGACAGAGAATAAAAAATGCGAACAGAAAACTTAAGTATTGCAGTTGAGATCCAGTCTACACTGGGTGAAGGTTCTATTTGGGATGATCAAAGAAAATGTCTTTATTGGGTGGATATCTACCAGGGGATATTGCACAGGCTGGACTCCAAAAATGGCAAACATGACTCCATCGAAGTCGGTGGATTTCTTGGGTCGGTCGTACCCTCAGCATCAGAAGAAGTAATATTACTTAACAACCGTTCCTTCGTGGGCCTGGACTGGGAGAAGAAATCTTTCCATACCCTTGGAGAGGTGGAAAAAGACCTTGAAGGTAACCGTTTTAATGATGGAAAATGCGATCCGGCAGGACGCTACTGGGCTGGCACCATGCCCCAGGCAGAAGATGGACCATTTGGTGGTCTTTACTGTTTGCACCCTGATTTATCGATTGAGAAAAAACTGGATAATATCAGCATCTCTAATGGATTAGTATGGACCACAGATAAAAAAACCATGTACTACATCGACACCCCAACAAAGGAGGTGTGGGCATTTGACTTTGACAATTCAACGGGCTCAATAACAAATAAAAGAGTAGCGGTGACCATTTCTGAATCCGAAGGGTTTCCTGACGGAATGACTATAGACAACGAAAATAAACTATGGATTGCACACTGGGGTGGATACCAGGTTGCCCGATGGGACCCTGAAACTGGCGAAAAGTTATTCTCGGTTAAAATGCCGGTGAGTCAGGTTACTTCCTGTGCTTTTGGTGGTGAAAAGCTGGATCAACTGTATATCACCTGTGCCAGAAAAGGACTAAGTAATGAAGCCTTGAGTAAAGAACCCCTGGCTGGGTCATTATTTGTATATGATACAAAAGGGAAATACAAGGGGGTACCCGCTAATCGTTTTAAGCGGGTGTCTTAAAGACCCCATTACATCAGGGCCAATACAAACAATAGGTTGACAAAAGTGATGATTGCAAACTGAAGTTTAACCATTCTGGTTTTAATTCTACGCTTTTCCATTCTTTCCGTATTTAGTGGTTTATACCTCAAAGATGAGAAATATCAACACCCAAATACATCAGCAATTACCTGAAATCAGAAAAATACGCTTTATTCTAATGGCTTTAGGTAATATGCCTAATAGACAACTGAATGCGATCAGTATGTTAAGCTCTTCAAATAAGCAATACTTTGGGGTACCTGCACCATGGGTTGTGGGCTTTCATCCTCTATAAACATGTGCTTGATGCCTATCTCATTGGATGCTTTCAGGATATTGGGAATATCCAGTTCACCCTGACCTAATACCACATCATTTTCAATCGATGTACCCCCGGTCAGGTCTTTTGGAGTCCCTTTTCTCAGGTCTTTCACATGAAGAAGTTTCCAGCGATCCCCGTATTGTTTAAGCAGAGCCACAGGATCTCCTCCTCCGAAATGTGTCCATAGAATGTCCATCTCAAAGGATACATATTCCGGATTGGTCTCCTCGATAAGATAATTCATCAGGGTTCCGCTTTCATGAGGCTGAAACTCATAGCCATGGACATGGTAGGTAAACGTGACTCCATTCTCTTTAAGCACCTTACCAGCCTTGTTGAATACACTGACTGCCTCTTTCGCATTGTCCAGATTGAATGCACCCCGGTCATGCGGGATCCAGGCACACATCACAAAACTGGCTCCCAAAGCTTTGGCTTTATCAGCCACTGCCTGAGGATTATCGACCAACTCTTGATATCCTGCTCCAGTGCTTGGTATGGTAATCCCCCGATCCTCACACAATTTCCGGAACTCCTCCGGTGTATAATCTCCGACCGGCCCGCCCTCCAGCTCTACAATACCCAAATTGGCAATGGAGTCTAATGTGGCTTCCACACCCTGCGGAAAGCTATTCCGAAAAGTATAGGCCTGAACTCCCAGTGGCACTTTAAATAATGGTTCAGCGGAATTTGATTGTCCTTCCTCAGCAGCTTTCTTTTGAGGGCTTTGACAGGCAAAAAATAGGACAAGAAGGATCAATAAATACTTACTCATGGCATCCGGGTTAAAGTTGGCATAATAAAGATAGGAAAAGGGAGACAACTCTGTGCAAATAATTGATCACTCCATCAACATTTTGAAGGAGTGATCTGAAAACGCTACTCTCTATTGAGCCTGTACCAGTCAATATTTCTGGTGAAATACATCGTTGCCGCCAGGATCAATGTCAGCCCGACACTACCCATCAGCAAAGCATAATCAGCAAGCTGAAGGGTCACAAAAAGAAATCCATAAATCCCTAAAAGCACTGCAACCAACACCATGGAAAGGATTTGCTTCTTAAACATGCTCAAAGAGTAAAGCACAATCATAGACACAATGGCCAACATCGAGATCAGGTATGCCAGGTTGAAATTCAACTGTTCAGAAATGGAAACCAGTAGTATATAAAACAAGCACAATGCAAGACCCACCAATATATACTGAAAAGGGTGGATCTTTCTTTTAGTGATAATCTCTACCAGAAAAAACATCAGGAAAGTCAATGCGATGGTCATGATGGCATATTTAGCAGATCGCATGGATTTTTGATAATCATCCAGGGGAAGTAATAAATCCACACCAAATGCAGAGGATTCCAAAACATGGGACTGGTCCGGTCCAACCCAGGATTGAGGATAATTACGGTTTAACTCAAGGATAGACCAATAAGCATTAAATCCTTCATCTGTTACCTCCCGTGTAGCTGGCAAAAAGTTGCCATTGAAGCTGGGTGAAGACCATTCGGATTCAATTTTCACATCCGTTTTGCTTCCTATGGGGACAAAAGACAGGTTTTGGCTACCATGTAAATCCAATTCAAATGTAAAATCAACTTCTGAACCCATCTGAGGGGTCAGGTCAGGCACATTGATGGTCACTCCGGAATGGATCATATGACTGATTCTGGAACCTGGTTCAACACCAAGTTGCTTCCCTCCCCAGCGAAAATCAATATCGTTTTTAATACCTCGCATGTCCGAGATCCCAATGGTAAGGAATGCTTTTCCAAACTGAATCTCCTTCAAATTCGTTTGGTCTATCTCCTGATCAAGTCTAAAACTTCCTCCTATATTCATCGAGGACTTATAAACAACTATCTCGTAAATCCCACGGTGAAGCTTTTCGGGACTAATTGATCCTTCAACCACTAGATTTTCAGGAAGAATGAACAGGTGCTTTGTTAAGGTCTTGATTTTTTCCTCCTCTTTGTATTCATAAATCACTGGGATGGCCAAAATCGGACCATTCACTTGCTGCTGTCTGGCCCAGATAGAACTCACCTCTTCGATGGCTTCCATATTGAGTCCTTCCCTTTCCCGAATAGTTGATTCAATCATCGAAGCAGGGATCAGGAGCAACAAAGTCAGGATCATTATGGTGATCAGTTTTAGCATAACCGAATTTCTCATCCAGCTATTGAGTCTTTCAATTGGATTTTCCATATTCATAATTATTGGTGTTTAAAAGTACTTTGCATTTCAAAGTGTTTAGTTAAAAAAATTATTTGAGTAATTGTTCTATCGCCTTGATGTGCTTTACAAAAGCACTCCTGCCTTCTTTAGTCACAGAGTATCTTGTATTTGGCTTCCTATCCCGAAACTCCTTTTTGAAAGTCACATATTTGCTCTTCTCAAGCGATTTCAGATGACTGGCCAGGTTTCCATCCGTCACTTCCAACAACTCCTTTAATGCATTGAAATCCAGGTAATCATTGACCACCAAAGCAGACATAATGCCGAGGCGAACTTTGTTTTCAAAAGCCTTATTTAAATCCTTAAGAAGGTGCTTCACGATTTATACTTTAACTGCATCATGGTGCCATAGACAATGTGCATGACTCCAAACCCAATTGCCCAAACCAGCAAACCATACCCAATAAATTGCAGGGAAATCAATCCCAGCACTATTTCAATGATGCCTAAACTTCGAACCTCATTCAGGGTATACTTACTTGCATTTACCAGTGCTAGCCCGTAAAAAATCAGGGTCAGAGGCGCAATAATCCCAACAAATCCCTTTAAAAGCAATATCAGACAGACGATCCCTCCGGTCACAAGCGGAATGGCAAGGTTGATGAGCAGCCGCCTGGTTTGATGATCCCATACTTTCTCATTTTGCTTCCTGGTTTCCCTTGACGTGAAAAAAATCCCTGCCCCGATAGACAAAGCCAACGTGACAAGTGCAATGATCAGGAGTGTCATAAGACTTTCCCTGGTGATCACCGCATACCTATGGTTTAGATAATCCTGGCCCGAGTACACGGTCTGATAGGCAGCGTATGCTCCTCCCAACGCAAAAAGGCCAGCAAATATCCCGGAAAGGCCACTCAGTGAAATAAATCGAGAAGACCTGCTCATGATGTCCTTGATATCCTGCAGGTCTCGTAAATATTTATTTTGATTCATGAAAAGTACTTTGAATTACAAAGTAAATAATATCTAAATGAAATTTCCAAGCAGTCCATAATAAAATTTGGATCATGTCAATTTTAAACCAGTATCTCTCTTTGCATTGGAATGCTCTTTACAATTCCCAGGAGATTATTTTATCTTACGATAGCATCTTAACAAGCCAATACCCATGCAAAAGAAACTACTTACCCTGTGTACCCTATTTATTTCAATCATCACCATTGCTCAGGACCGCATTTCCGGTGAACTGTTTGCCACCCGATCTGAAGTACTTGCCCAAAATGGCATGGTAGCCACCAGCCATCCGCTGGCGACACAAATTGGCTTAGACGTACTCAAAAAGGGAGGCAATGCCATCGATGCTGCCATCGCGGCAAATGCGGCACTGGGCCTGATGGAGCCTACAGGTTGCGGTATCGGCGGCGATCTGTTTGCCATTGTTTGGGATGCCAAATCCAAAAAGCTCTATGGGCTCAATGCCAGCGGCAGATCCCCCAAAAGCCTGACGCTTGAATATTTTCAAAAACAAGGGTTGAAGGAAATCCCCAGCTACGGACCCCTTCCGGTGAGTGTTCCCGGAGCTGTGGATGGTTGGTTTGAGCTTCACAAAAAATTTGGTTCGATGAAAATAGAAACCTTGTTGGCTCCTGCCATTGAATATGCAGAAAATGGGTTTCCATTGACGCAAGTGATAGGAAGTGGGATGCAAGGTTCTGTAAACAGGCTGGAGAAGCATTATCCAAATATCAAAGAAACCTACATGGATCCCAATGGAGGAAGGATGCCAGGTGAAGGTGAAATCTTCAAAAACCCGATGCTGGCTAGTACTTATCGCAAGATTGCCAAAGGAGGTCGGGATGCTTTTTATAAAGGAGAAATTGCGGGTATCATCTCAGACTTCATAAAAGCCAATGGAGGTTTCCTTTCGAAAGAAGACCTGGCCTCACACCAATCCGAATGGGTAGAACCCGTATCCATAAATTACAGAGGATATGATGTATGGGAGCTACCTCCCAATGGACAGGGAATTGCGGCACTCCAGATGCTTCAGATCCTGGAAGAATTTGATTTTTCTGAAATACCCTTTGGGAGCACCGAGCATTTACACCTTTTTACCGAAGCCAAGAAGTTGGCCTTTCAGGACCGGGCTAAATATTATGCAGACATGGATTTCGCTAAAGTTCCGGTGATAGAACTGCTTGCAGATAGCTATGCCAGGAAACGCAGTGAACGCATTGGCTCCAGGGCAGGAATTTATGAGGCTGGAGAGATCAGTGTGGGTGAAACCATTTATATGACCACAGCGGATAAGCATGGCAATATGGTTTCACTGATCCAAAGTAATTACCGGGGCATGGGCTCCGGCATGGTACCTCCCGGATTAGGCTTTATGCTGCAGGACAGAGGAGAGCTTTTTAGCCTCACTCCTGGCCAGGCCAACACCTATGCTCCTGCAAAGCGACCTTTTCATACAATCATACCTGCTTTTATTACCAAAGATGGTGAGCCCTTTGTAAGCTTTGGTGTGATGGGTGGTGACTTTCAACCACAGGGACACACGCAGATTGTGATGAACCTGATTGACTTTGGAATGAACCTGCAGGAAGCCGGAGACGCTCCCCGCTGGGACCATACGGGATCTCCTACTCCTACTGGTCTGCCCGCAGAAAAAACAGGAATGATCCGGGTGGAATCCGGTATCAGTTATGAAACCATCAGAGGCCTTATGTCCAAAGGCCATGAAGTAGGATTTGAACGTGGTGCCTACGGAGGATACCAGGCGATCATGTGGGACAAAGAAAACAAGGTTTATCGTGGAGCTTCCGAAAGCCGGAAAGATGGTCAGGCAGCAGGTTATTGATGTTTACCAAATCACGCTGGTAAATGGTTTGTCCACCACCAAAACCATTATTTTATTCACATTTAATGGTTATCTTCATTTTTTTTAAATGCTAACCCCTAACCCAAAATGAATTTCACTAAATCAAGAAGAAAGTTTTTCAGAAACACCACCACCTCGTTGGTAGCCGGTGCATTCGGACTAAACGCTCTGAAAGGAGAGCCCAAAGAAGACCTTAAAAAAGGAGGTCCAATCGACCCCAATGACAAAATTAAGATCACTAAGCTGGAGACTTTTGTCTTGAAAAATTCCTGGGTATTTGTGAAAATATCTACCGATGCGGGAATTGTGGGATGGGGAGAAATGCTCAAAGACGATGCAAAAGCGTGTGCAGCAGGAGCCATGGAGGTGGCAGATTATTTGATTGGTAAAGATCCAAGACCTGTTGTTCATCACTGGCAGGCGATTCACCGGGGCGCCTTTTACAAGGGAGGCCCGATCAAAACAGCCATTCTTTCCGGTATCGATCAGGCTTTATGGGACATCACAGGAAAATGCTATGGCGTGCCTGTCTATAAATTACTCGGTGGGCCAACGCGTGAACGGGCTTTTGTGTATGGTACACCGAATGAAAAGACGGGGGTAAAGGCGATGAAAGTGGGACCGCAGGCAAGCAGAAAAGCCTTTAAGTATACGGAAGGAAAAATGTTTGTTGGCGAAGTGGTAGAAAGATTTGCAGCGCTTCAAAAGCAATATCCGGGGGTGGATATCGGGCTTGATTTCCATGGGGCAGTGCAGCCAACTACTGCCAGCCTACTTATCAAAGCCCTTGAGCCACTGCAGCCCTGGTTTTATGAGGAAATCATCCAGCCATTAAATGTAGACGTGATGGCAGAGCTGGCTAAGAAGACCCACATACCCATTGCAACGGGTGAGCGAATTTTTACCAAATGGGGATTCAGGGAGATCCTGGAGAAAAATGCAGCGATGATATTGCAACCTGATGTGAACTATGCCGGGGGGATCACTGAATTGAGGTTGATTGCAGGGATGGCTGAAGCCTACTATGCACCTATTGCTCCTCACAACCCAAATGGTCCCTGCTCTTTAGCCGCTAGCCTCCAGGTAGCAGCCTGTATCCCTAATTTTATGGTTCAGGAACGGGGAGACCGGGAACATGAGCTATTAGCCAAACCCCTTCCTCCTGTAGTAGATGGCTACAGACCTATCCCTACCGACCCGGGGTTGGGCATTACGATAGATGAAAACAAGTTGATGGATGAAGTAGGTGAACCGAGAGAGTACCCACCTGTATTCGACCCGGATGATGGATCAGTAATTGATTGGTAAATTCTTTTGTCGAATGTCCCCGTCTTTTAGGATTAGTTACGCTATCGTATTAATTTGAGTACCCAATTCATCAACGTGCAAACGTCAAATTAATGAAGATACTTATGCTTGGATGGGAGTTCCCTCCCTCGATCACTGGTGGACTTGGCATAGCCAGTCATGGAGTGGCTGAATCTCTTACCCAACAGGGTCATCAGGTTACTTTTTTACTTCCTAAAAAAGATAAAAAGCAGCAGAGTAAACTGGTCAAACTTGTGGACGCCTCCGGCATGAGCGTGGATCCAAATTTCTGGATCAAGACCCGGGAAACAGTTGATGAAATTGAAGATGTGGAGCTCGGCTCCCAGGTGATTGCTTACATGCCGCCCAAAATCTACAAAAAACTGACCACCAGGGTAACCAAAGAAAAGCAGGGGAGCCTACCTGAAGGATCTGAGATCACGCTCACCGGGAAATATGATGAAGGACTGCTTAATGAAACCGGAAAGTATGCCCTCCTGGCGGTTCAGTATGCTGCTGAAAAGAAGATGGATCTTGTATACTGCCATGATTGGCCCACATTCAAAGCCGGCCGGATGGTCAAAGAGATATTGGGTATGCCTGTGGCGGTGCATGTGCATAGCACTGAGTATGAACGCAATGGTGTTTACACGAACCCTACTGTTATACATGAGGAGGGCAAAGGGATAAACACCGCTGATTACGTATTTGCAGTCAGCAATCAGACCCGAAAAACAATCATTGAAAAATACAAAGTCAAAAAAGGAAAGATCACTGTGACACCCAATGCCGGTCCGTTGATCACCTTTAAAAAAGCAACGGGTAAAAAGAAAAAACCTACCCTGGCATTTGTCGGAAGATTTACTGATCAGAAAAGTCCGGGTACATTTATTGACATTGCCCGGGAGCTCACTTCAAGGGGAAAAGACTATGAATTCATCATGATCGGTGATGGTTATTTATACCACGATCTGGTACAAAAATGCCGGGCGTTAAACCTGTCAGATCGGCTAAAATTTCCTGGCTTCCTAAGCCATCAAAAGGTGTTGGAAGTGATGAGTCAGCTTGATTTGCTGATCGCTCCATCTAATGCAGAGCCATTTGGTCTTGTGATGCTCGAAGCCATTCTCCAGGAAGTGCCTGTGATCTCCTCCCCTGGCTCCGGCCTTTCGGAATTCATACCGGAGTTGCCACAGGCTGACAGGTGGGATATTTACAACAGCACGGCTCTGGCAGAACGACTCATTGAAGATAAAGATTACAGGAGCGAGGTAGTGAACGCATGTCTGAAAAAAGCCAAAAGTCTCACCTGGGAAAAAACCGCAAAAATCATTAGCGAAACCCTTGCTAAATGATCAGTATCTGGGAAAAGGAATCCTTACTCAACTATGATGTCATAGTTGTTGGTGCTGGTATCACGGGATTGTCGACTGCTGCATCTTTAAAGGAACGGTCACCACAGCTAAACATTCTCGTGCTCGAAAAAGGTACTTTGCCAGCTGGTGCCAGTACCAGAAATGCTGGATTTGCCTGTTTTGGAAGCACATCCGAATTGCTCGAAGATATTGATCACCTGGGTGAAGATGGGATGCAAAAGCTGGTGGAAAAGCGCTGGTTGGGTTTGCAGAAGACAAGAGATCGCCTGGGTGCCAATGAAATTGGTTTTGAACCTTGTGGTGGTTATGAGCTATTCAGAGCGTCTGATCCACTGGAAGATGCGGTGATCCCACGACTTAACCACCTGTTGAAAGATATCGTTGGCCATGAGGTCTTTATGCCGTGCACTGAGGAATTAAAATCTCTTGGATTCAGGCATATCAAACACCTGGTATTTAATAAATACGAAGGTGCCATCCATACAGGAAAAATGATGAATGCCCTATGGAGCTATTGTCAATCATTGGGGATCAGGATCATCACCGGAACGCCCGTAGTATCTATTGATTCATCTTCAGGAGCTGTGCACACAGATACATTCACTTTCGAATCAAATGCCATAGCAGTCTGCACTAATGCTTTCTCCGGTAATCTGCTGCAAAATATTGACCTCAAACCTGGCCGTGGAATGGTGATGCTTATTAAACCAGAAAGGCCGATTCATTACACAGGCACATTTCATTACGACCGGGGCTATTATTATTTCAGACACTTTGAGCAAAAACTCCTCTTCGGAGGGGGAAGAAACCTTGATTACGAGACAGAGTCCACGGTGGAATTTGGTATCAATCCGAAGATCAGGAAAAGACTGATCCATGACCTTGAAAATCTTATTTTACCTGATCAATCATATGAAATAGAAATGGAATGGTCAGGTATCATGGCCTTTGGAGACACGAAAGCTCCTGTCATTCAGCAGGTTGATCATCATCTTTTTGCGGGAGTTCGTCTTGGTGGTATGGGCGTAGCCATAGGTAGCATGGTAGGAGAAGAGCTCGCTGAATTGATCATAAAAACCTATTTTTAATAAAAATCATTTATTTTTCCGTTTAACGAAATTCAATAAAATGACAGAAAAACGTGCGCCTGGATTAATAGTAGCCCTTATTCCTGTCATTTTCTTAATACTTTCTCTCTCTGTCAGCGTTTCCATTTTTGGTGATGATGGACCATCCGGCTCCAACCAGATCATCCTCATGCTCTCTGCTGCGGTTACTGCTATTATTGGTGTTCGCCTGGGATACACGTGGTCTGAAATTCAGGATGGGATGGTCAAAAGTATCAATACCGCCATGCCAAGTATCCTGATCTTGTTTGTGATTGGAGCGCTGTCCGGATCCTGGATGATCAGCGGAATCGTTCCTGCCATGATCTATTATGGTCTGGACCTTTTAAACCCCGGAATTTTTCTCTTCGCGGCATGTTTGGTTTGTGCCATCGTTTCTGTCGCCACCGGAAGCTCATGGACTACGGCAGCTACTGTAGGGATCGCCCTGATGGGTATTGGAAAGACTTTGGGGATCCACGAAGGAGCGATAGCGGGAGCCATCATCTCAGGCGCCTATTTTGGAGACAAAATGTCACCACTTTCGGATACCACAAACCTGGCACCTGCTGTAGCCGGAACAGACCTATTTACACACATCAGGTACATGACCATCACAACATTTCCATCAATTAGTATAGCATTGATCATCTTCCTGGTAATGGGTTTTTATAATGGTGCCGACCAATCCGCAGGTCAAATTCAGCTTATGCAACAAGCCCTGACTGATAAATTCCACATTTCCGGGTGGCTATTCATTGTGCCCGTCTTGGTAGTGATCATGATCGCCAGAAGGATCCCGGCATTACCCGTACTGGTTGCAGGCAGCTTATTAGGAATTGTTTTTGCCATTATTTATCAAAGGGACCTCGTTGCCGAAGCAGGTGGCTCAAATGATTGGGCCGGGTTGTTTGCTGGCAGTATGATTTCGCTGTATGGCGACCTTTCTTTCGAAACTTCGATGCCTGTGGTGAGTGATTTGCTGGGCTCCGGTGGGATGGCCGGAATGCTGGGCACGATCTGGTTGATCCTTTCGGCCATGATCTTCGGAGGGGCAATGGAAAAGACACACATGTTGCAGGTGATCGCCCAGGCCATCATCAACCGGGTAAAATCCATAGGTGGGTTATTTGCCTCTACCGTAGGAACCTGTATATTCTTCAATATCACGGCCTCTGACCAGTATCTGGCCATCGTGGTTCCGGGAAGGATGTATCATAAGATCTTCGAAGAAAAAGGACTCGCTCCTGAAAATTTAAGCCGGACACTAGAGGATTCCGGGACAGTCACTTCAGTACTTGTGCCCTGGAATACCTGTGGAGCCTACCACATGGGAGTGCTGGGCGTTTCTCCATTTGTCTTTGCCCCATATTGTTTTTTTAATATCCTAAGTCCTCTTATGACCATATTTTTTGGTATAATTGGTTACAAAATCAAAAGACTGACTACTTCTACAACGGATGTTTCCTGACCAAATTGAAAAATCAGACTTACTACAATTACCACTCATAAGGTTTGAGGGGGAAATTCGTGTCATTGAAAAACCTGAAGATTTAGACAGGTCTCTGGATATCATTAGCCGGGAATCCATTCTTGGGTTTGACACGGAGACCAAGCCAACCTTTACCAAAGGAGCGTATAATCACACGGCATTGATACAGTTTTCTACCCTGGATGAGGCATTCCTGTTAAGGATTAATAGATTCGGAATCCCTGACAGGTTGAAGAAGATCATGGAAAATGAGAATATCCGCAAAATTGGCATCAGCCTTAGGGATGACCTGAAAGACCTGAAAAAATTAAGACCCTTTAGACCGGCTGGCTTTATTGACCTAAACAACATTGCCAAGGATTTGGGCATCAATCAGATAGGAATCAAAAGCCTAACGGGAATTTTCCTTGAAAGAAGGATTTCCAAGAATCAACAGACATCAAATTGGGAGAATCATAAGCTCACTCCTGCACAGAAAAGATATGCAGCTACCGATGCCTGGATTTGCATGAAGATGTATGACAGCTTGCTACAAAGAGGTTTTGTGGAGGCTTCATGACTCCATAAAAGAAAACTCTACCCCATAGATCTTTTCCAGTCTCTGCCTAAAAGCATTTTGGTCTATCACCCTTATTTCTCCCGAAAAACGACAATTTTCCGTAAACGATTTTTCCTTAAAATCTATCTGAAAGTCATTGAACAGACTTTCCATCTCACCTGTAAGTTCATAGGGAAATTGTAGGGAAAAGCTTTCAGTCGGATAAATTTCCATGGTCTTTGCCTGCATTAATGCATCCTCTGCAGCTGTTTTATAAGCTGTGACAAGTCCTCCAACGCCCAGCTTGATCCCTCCGAAATACCGAACAACCACCACCAAAACATTCGTCAGCCCGAATGCCCTGATCTGTCCCAAAATAGGATCTCCTGCCGAATGATTGGGTTCTCCATCATCGTTTGCCTTGAAAACCTGGTCCTGCATACCCATTATATAGGCATAGCAATGATGTCGGGCATCATGATACTTTTTCTTAATCTCCTCCAGGATTTTACGGATGGTCTCTGCATCAGATACAGGATAGGCAAAAGCCAGAAACTTGCTTCCCTTTTCCTTATAAAGTCCCTCGGCAGGCCCTTGAATGGTTTGAAACTTATCCATTTATATCAGTTCCAATAAACTTTCTACCTCCTCTTCGATGACCTGTGTCGGCGAATTCTCAAGTGATTTCTTGAGATGATATTCCGCATTTCTATAGTCCCCCTTAGCATAATAAATCCTGCCCATTCCAAGGTAGGTCAGGCTTCTGTAATATTCACCATGTCCCAGGATAATGGATCCCGAGCTGATGGCTTCCTTGTAGAGTTTAAGTGCGGCCTCATGATCTTTCAGTATTTTTTCCTGATAAAGGCCCTGGAATGTCTTTCCGGCCAGTTGATAGTACGGGCGATCGCTAGCCAATAACCGATCAATGATAGGAAGGCTTATCTTTTCAAAATTCCTCCCATCCGCATAGGATTCCAACAATTTGGCATTAATGTACAGGTTGTTGGGGTATTGCCTTTGAAGGTTTACCAGATATTTTTGTGCTTTCAGTGGCTTATACTCATACCGTAAATAAATATAGGCCAGGTATACATTGGCCTCTACCCTGCTTATCACTGTGACTTCACAAGCCTTTTGTAGTTGTTCTAGGCCTTTTTCGATATCGCCACTCCTGAAAAGCCAGACAAAGGATCGGTAGACAGGATATTTTTCAGGATATTTTTCCCTGAAATAATTATAAAGGCCTGAAGTGAATAAAAATTCAGGAACCTCATGCTGGAGGTCAAATCCCATTTTTAAGAGGTGATAAGTCTTGGAAGCCTCACTCACTGCCTTCATATACTGATCATCGTCGGCGTAATATTCGGCCAGTAAGCCCCTGGCTGCCATTTCAAAAAAGATGGCTTCAGGGTGTTCCTGACGTCCTCCATCCATTCTCCCGGACAGCCTGATCACTTCGTTCATCTCATGCTTAAACCTCCTGAAAATGGAATCGACAGTGACCAGGGGAATGTTTTCCCACAGGATTTTCATCCCCCTCAGCATAGGCACTACCGGGTGGTTGGGCAATTGAAGTTCAACAGAATCGATATACAACAGCACTGAATCCTCCTCTACATTATAGATATAATCTACCGTTCGTTTTACAAGAGCCAGCTTGCTGTGATCATTGAATAGCTGAGCAACAGAAAAGTGGGAATAGCTGATGAAAAGTATGAATAAGTATTTACGCAAATTCTGTTAACATAAGGTTTAGTTCAATTTATCAGGGAAAACATCCAAGTCCTCTGAACATTCACCGTTAAATTTAAGGGACACAATCAACGATTAAAAGGATGAGTCCCATCACCCTGGGTGAATACAAAGAATTTCTTCCAATATACTTCCATGATGAGTATATAGCTATTCAAAATGACCAGATTCTTGTCTTCAAAAACGAACATTTCCACACGGTTATTACCCAAAAAAATGAGGTCGGTTACAGCTTCAGACAAAGTCCTTTTGGATCCTTTTTCCTCAAAAACTCAGCCAACCTAAATCTATTTCTGGCATTTGAAAGTCAAATAACTCAGAAATTAAAACAGGAAAACATCAAAAAGGTTATTCTCAGACAACCACCAGCATATTATGATGGGTTTGTCAGTCATGATTGGCTGGAGAGCGCTGGCTATACACACAAGACACAAGATGTCAACCAATATATTCCCCTGACAGATCACCCTGAAGAAAACCTGCACAAGATGGAATTCAGGAAATTAAAGAATGCTGAAAAGGAAGGACTGCTTTTTTCGCATGATCCTGTTTCATCACTTGAAGAAATCCATGCTTTTATAGCCTATTGCAGATCCGATGTTGGTCTTACGGTAAACATCACATTGGATAAACTCAAAAGTCTGTTTACGACATTCCCTGCAAGCTATGATCTTTATAGCATCCGCAGAAACAATGAAATACTGGCGGCTTGTGTGGTTTCAAAACCACTTCCGGATATCTACTATTACTATCTCCCTGCCACGCATCCGGACCATAAATCCAAAAGTCCGATGGTACTGCTGATGGTCTCGCTGATGGAAAGTCTGACATCAAAAGGAGCCAAACTCCTGGACCTGGGATTGTCGTCCATTGATGGGAAAAAGCAAAGTGGGTTGTACGCTTTTAAGAAACGAATGGGTGCCAAAGAGACGGCTTCACTGGTTTATGAGAAGGATCTTGACTGATCATTTGATCTTTCCTGAGAACCGATGATAGAAATAAATGATTTTTTGAAGGTTTGATTGTCTGAAGGCATAATAGAAATCACTAATCTTTCGGATAAAACCTTCATTGATAAGCTTATAGGATTTAAACATCCGCTCCGTCCATTTAACTTTCTCATTTACCTGCTCGATTTTTTTAAGGTTGCCGATGGACTTGTCAGCAAATCTTAAATAATGAATGATATGTAGCTGGTCAAACTGCGTAACCTTATTCTCTTTGTGGATCTCATCATGGGAACAGATAGGATAATTGAAGCCTGGATCTAATCTATGGACCTGCAGTTTCATTTGTTGAAGGGTAACAGCCAAAGTGGTTTGTTCCAGGAAGTAATACTCCAACTTTCTCCAATGATAGTGACTAAAACAAAGGGCTAAGTTTTCATGCCATCTGGATGCAATATGTAATTCCCTCCTGTAGCTTATGAGCCCTGAATTCCAGTAAGCAAATACCCTTTTTCCGGAAACAAAAATATTTGTGAAACTGAACTTCTGGATCCCAAATAATTGATAAAGCCTCAACCAAAAAGGATAGTATGGGTCATCACTCTGGCTTGCTGTAATTAATTCAACGAATTCCGATTGTAAAGACACTTCATGATCTATCAGCTCTTTATGCAATACTTTGTTCAGAATGATCAGATCGCTATCAAGAAAAATCAACCGATCTAATGTTGTATTTTCCTCCAGGTACTTTAGGACCACTACCTTATTCATCAGAGGATAAAATGAATATCTAATATTTAGTGGTTGATCAATTACAGAGATGCCCAAACTTCGAAACTCATTCAAAGTACCTACAGCCGGCTTGAACAAGGGTCGCGGACAAAAACAGAAAAGCTTTACCTGATCCGAGAGTTCACCGAATTGAAGCAAGGACTTCACCATGACCATGGTGATTCGCTCCAGCTCACCCCTTTCGCAACAGAAAGCGATTCCTATCTTTTGATCCATATGGAGCCAAATTTATATCATTGTATCAATGAATTTGATCGGGAGGTACATTTCGAAAGCTTGTGACAGGTATTACCTTCATCGGTATGTCTATCCATTCAATAAAAGAAACAGTGACAGGCAGATCAATCAAAACAATACAATTGCGCTTTTCAGCTTTCCAAGAAGCGGCTCCACCTGGTTGTCAGAGCTTCTTTTGACCATCCCCAATTCATGCCTGTTTGATGAACCCCTGCAGAGAAATCATATCGGGTCACCTATTGAATTGCCTGATTTCTCCACAAGAAAATTTAGGGAAGTAGCCGAAAAGGATTTCTATTTTTTTCAGCCCATTCCTAAAGATACAGAAGACGAAGACCTGAAATCGATGATGACCAGGTTACTAACAGGCCAGGCTGTATCTATTGGATTGTATGATGATTATGGACTTCAGCGGCTGGATAAGGCGGAGGTATTCCTGGTAAAATTCAACTATGGCATGCTCCTCTCATCCTGGTTACTCAAGAACTTTCAGGTCTCCCCACTTTTCCTGATTCGTAATCCGTATGCCTGCATTGGCTCAATCTTACAACATGAGCTGTCACAAAAACTGAGTATCCCGGAGGAAATCAGTGTACCCGCATTCAGATACAATGAGGTCTACCTTCAGTATGAAAGCATCTACCGGTCCATTAAAACACCGGAGGAGTATTACACATTTCTATGGTGCCTCAACATCAAAGAAGGTTTTGAGAAAAACAAGGAAGAATCGTTCCTGATTGTGTTTTACGAAGACTTATTGCTCAACTATGAGCAAGAAATAAACAGAATATTCAGCCACCTCAAGAAACCTGTCCCTCCGGAGATTTTTGATCTTCAGCTAAAGCCAAGCGCTTCTACTTATCAACACTCACTGAAAGCTATTACAGGTCGGGATCAATTGGATGCCTGGCAAAGACACCTCACCGGAACACAAAAAGATAACATCAGCAGAATTCTCAATGATTTTGGAATCTCGCTTTATAAAGATGACGGATTACCCAATTATCAAGGACTTATTTAGCCAAGTACTCTCCTGAATTTTTCTTCCAGCAGATGGATGGTATTATGCGCACCAAAGTGCTTTTCAAACAAGGTAGCGATCCTTTGATGATCATAAGGGTGGCTGATCATTTCGATCATCGCTTCAGCAAATTGTCCGGGGTTACGGGTATCGATTGTCTTACCCAGTGCATCATCAACAATCAAATCACCGCTCCCCACCCATGCTGTGGTAAGAACTGGTCGACCCACAGCCAGTGCTTCCAACATAGCCACCGGTTGATTTTCATGATGACTGGTATTGACCAGACAATGACTTCTCTCCAGCTCCCGCTTCACTTCTTCCCTGGTCAACTCTCCCAACCAAATCACATGATCGCTTAAACCAAGACGTTTGCATTGCCATTGGAAAGACTTTTCAAGTGACCCACTGCCACCAATTCTCAACCGAAAATCTACTTTTTTATCTACCAACACCTTTGCTGCCTTGAGCAATAGTTCATAGCCCTTTTGCTGTTCCAGTCTGCCCATAGCCAGAAAGGTAAACGTGTTTTCCCTGGTGGGATGAAAGCAAAAAGTCTTTTGATCAATGAAATTGTTTATCAGTTCTGACTGAATCCCATGTGCATTCATTTGATCCTGAAGACCTTTACTAACTGCCAAAACAAGGTTTGCTTGCTGTAGAGCAGGCAACAAATACCTTTTCATTGCTGACCTAAGTGAAGGCATTGGAAAAGGACTCATGTGCTCGGTGATCACAAAGGGTATACCGTGCTGTTGAGAAAGACGCATGGCAAGGTATCCTGCTGGAAACGAAACCTGAGCATGAATCACGTCAGGTTTTCCATAGTACTCAGTAAACAATCGCAAATTATTTTCCTGGGCCTCCAGTATGCCTTTTAAGTTTCCACTTTTGATATGCCTGTTCCAGGTGAAAGCCGGAGTAAAAAATTCTATGCAGTTAGGGGAAAGTATTTGTTGATACTTCTTTGCAGGTAGCCTTGAACTTAGCTTAATGAGCGCGCTGAATGGTTTTTTGGGTTGTATCCATAACCTGGGCTCATGAGATCCCCATAAGCTCAGACCAATCTCCCAGTCAGGCTTCAATTCAGCCAGCCGAATTGCTTGTTCTTTGAAGAAAATCCCCGATGAGGGATAGACCTCCGACGGGTACCAGGATGGTATGATAAAAATCTTCATCTACTGACAATAGGATTTTGCTCCAAGTTTAAGCTAATTATCTAATTTGAAGCTTCATTTTACTTTTAACTACTTGCTTTAGGGTAGAATTATGGATTCTCTGCCACTTGTCACTATTGTTTGTCTCTGCTATAACCAAAAGGAGTTTGTTAAAGCCGCTTTGCAATCGGCCATCACACAAACCTACCCAAACATTGAAATAATCGTGGTGGATGACGCCAGTACAGATGGCAGCCGTACTGAGATTGAAAGTTTTCTAAAAGATCATCCGGAAATAATTTTCATTACCCTGGAGCAGAATGTAGGTAACTGTACCGCCTTCAACCTGGCCTTTGCACAATCAAAGGGTAAGTACTTCATAGACCTGGCTGCCGACGACCTGTTATTACCCGTCAGGGTGGAAATGGGTGTGGCAGATCTGGAGATGGCGGATCAATCCTATGGTGTTCACTTTTCTGATGCCTTTATCATTGATCAGGAGGGCAAAATCCTCAACACCCATTATGTCCGGAATCAGGATGGTGAGTTGGACGAGGATATACCCCAGGGTGATATTTACCTCGATTTAATCAAAAGGTACTTCATCAATCCACCTGCTATGATGATGAAAAGAGAGGTACTGGAAGCACTGGGTGGATACGACGAGACCCTGAGCTACGAGGACTTCGACTTCTGGATCAGATCCTCCCGGAAGTACAAATACATGTTCAACAAAACGCCGCTAGTGAAGAAACGGGTCTTGAAAAAATCGCTGTCTTCAAATCAATTCACCTTCCGCAACAAGCATCAAAGAAGTACGCTGGAGGTTTGCAGAAAAATCCTCTCCCTCAACCAAACAAAAGCTGAGAATCAGGCCCTTATCACCCGTTGTTGGTATGAGATCCGGCAATGCCTGAAGACACTGAATTTGCAGCTTATTCCTGGCTATCTCACACTGATTAGGGAGGCAACACGACAAAAAGGAAATTAGCTTTTACCTGAGTTTAGCATTCTACTAAACAAAATACCCTCCATCGTCACTCAGAGCCCTTTAGCCAGGATTATACATTTTGCTAATAGCTTTTAACCCATTAAGTTGGTAACCAAACCTAGCCCTCTTTCTTCAAATGATATAAAGTTAAGTGTCTTTCTCATCCTCCCCCTTTACCCCCTCAGGAGAGGGACAAAGTGGTCTTAACTTTATATCATTTTATTCCCAGTCGTCATGAAGTTTTGTGCGTTTTGAATTCAATAAATTAAGTCTCTGAATGACCTGGTCACTTAGACGTTTTGTTGTCTTATTAAATAGAACTCAGGTTAACTTAAGCAGTTTCTCTTTCAGGCTCATACACATAGGTATCTCCCCTTTTCATCTCAACCTGTATTATTTTGTCCTGATCTACCAGATCAAATGCCCTGTCAAAGTCAGACTGGATGATCACTTTGTCCAATTGGTTGTTGCTCCAGTAAATATCTAATGTAAGACCACCTCTTCCTTTGATCCCTTTGATGTGACCTTCTTTCCACACGGAAGGTAAGGCCGGAAGCACCCGAACAATGTTATCCTCATGCGTTTGTAACAGCATTTCGGCGATCCCAGTCACAAAACCAAAATTCCCGTCTATCTGAAATGGTGGATGCAGATTGAAAAGGTTTTTGCCTGTGGATTTTTTGAGCAGGAGATTGACATGTTCATGGGCCATTTCACCATCCATCAGACGGGCGCTGCAATTAATCAACCAGGCTCTGCTCCAGCCCGGACCGGCACCACCATTCTCCAATCGGAAATCCAGCGTATTCCTGACGGCTTTAAATATTTCAGGATTTTCACCAATGGTAACACTCGTACCCGGATGAAAGCCATACAGATGTGACATGTGCCTGTGGCCTGGCTCAGGCTCCTCATAAGGTCGGTCCCACTCGAGGATCCTCCTGTTTTCATCAATCACAAACCCTGGCCGAAGCTGTTCCTTTTGTTGCCTGATCTTTCGGACGAAATCATTCTCGATCTCCAGGATCTCACAGGCAGCCAGGTAATTTTCAAATACTTCATCGATCACCTGCTGGTCCATCGCACTACCCAAACAAGTAGCCACTCTCTTACCCGCTGCATTGATGAAACGGTTCTCAGGCGATGTGCTGGGCGCTGAGATCAACGTGCCGTCTCTGGGATCTTCAATGACCCAGTCACTGTAGAATTTCGCTACTTCTTCAATGGCCGGGAATGCCCGCTCTTTGAGGAACACCGTATCCCGGGTATATTCATAATGCTGCCAGTAGTGCTGCATCATCCAGCCTGCAGCTCCCATAGAACAACCCCAATAGGCCGTAGCTGCCCGCATCCAGGTAGGTGCCCACAAATCAGTGGCATGAGGAAAAAAGGACCCCTCACTACCGAAATTCTTTCTGGCTGTCACTTTACCGCTTTCTACTACCCTGTCGATATAGTCAAACAAAGGATTATTCAACTCACTCAGGTTGGCCACATCCGCCAGCCAGTAGTTCATCTGCAGATTGATATTCAGGTGGTAATCCGCATTCCATGGTGCCTCTATATGTTCATTCCACAGCCCTTGCAGGTTGGCCGGATTGGTATCCTCCCTGGAGGATGAGATCAGTAGATACCGACCAAACTTGAAGAGCAAAGCTTCCAGTCCGATATCCTCAGATCCTTCTTTGATCCTGTCGAGGCGCTGATCAGTGGGAAGCGAATCCAATGCATTTCCACCAAGGTCCAGATCGAGCCTGTTATAGAATTTTTGATAGTCATTGATGTGTTCGGTCCTCAAAGCATCCAAACTTTTACCCTCGAGGGATTCCAAATCAACCCGATTCTGCCTGGTGTAGTCATCGAAATAATAGGATGAGTTAGAAACCAGGTATAGGGTCGCTTTTTTTACATTTTTCAGTTCCAGATAATCTTCACCCCTACTCACCGAGCCACCCTCATTTTGGACCTTTAGGCAGGTCTCAAATTTGACACCCTCGGTGATGGGAAAAGGCTCCGACCTAAACTGACCCCCTCGTTGGGTCACCTCACCCTTTATCACCAGCAAATTGTCATCGGTCGTCATTGATGTAGCTGTAGGAAACCCTTTATCCTCTGGTCGGCTGAGCAAGATCTTCCCGCTCAGTCCTTCGGGAGCCTCAGAAGTGAATTCAATGGCTATAGCTTTAGCGGGATGTGAAACAAATACTTCTTCTGTGATCAAGTGGCCATTGGTTCGGTATGAAATCGTGGAAGTAGCGTCACTGATGTTTAACTCCCTCCTGTAATCGGTAACGTTCTCATGCTTGAAATTGATGAACAGGTCTCCCAGGGTCTGATGCGATCGCAGAATTCCCTTATTGGAAAATTTCGCTACAAACATCTCATCGGCCAGGTCATTTTTACCTTCAAACAAGAGTTGTCTGATCTTTTCAATGTCTTCGATAGTGCCCTCGGGCTCCGTCCAGCTTTCATCATCTGCTGGCCAGAGCGAGTCATCATTGAGCTGGATCCTTTCATTGGAAGTGTTTCCAAAGACCATGACTCCAATTTTGCCATTACCCAGCGGCAGGGCTTCGTTCCAGTTTTCCGCTGGCTGGTTGTACCAAAGGATATCCTGCTTTTTCTCCTCCGGGGGGTTACAGGAAGTAAATGAAAAAAAGATTAAAAGAAATAATCCTGTGATGGTGATAAGGTGAGGTCGCATAGGGGTGAGAGTTTATTGTAAAATAAGCACAATGGGGGTCTGTAAAAAACTTAATTCAAGAGTTAAATTAACTGAATTACCCCTAAAGATATGAAGGCCCTATGCTAAAATGAAATCAGCAAAGGCCCCATAAAAAAAGACCGCATGAGGCGGTCTATTTTATTTAATGTATGCAAAAATCGATAACCTATTTACCTATGGGTGGTAGCTTGGCCTTTAACTCAATGGAAAATAGTCTGCCAGTAAAAGGAGCTGCAGTAAACTCTCTAAATTCCGAATCAAACAGGTTGGTCACCTGACCGGACACCGTGAAGACTTTATTCACATGATAACCAAGTCCAAAGTCCACATTAACAAAGCCTCCCAGCGGGCCATAATTCCATGTATCGGTGCTACGGGCATTTTCTACCACGGGTGTGCCTCTCCATACTAAATCCTGGGTTTTAGCAGCAATCTGGTAACTGGAGAAGTAATCATACTCCTGTACCCAACGGATGTACACATTGGTAAAGAATTTCTTGCTGCGATAGTACACTCCCGTTCCAAATTTGTGTTTCGGCGCATTGACCAATACATCCAGTTTGTTCACTACTCCATCCCCGTTGAAGTCATTCTCTTCCAGGTTATCCTCGTCATAGGAATAGTCAAAAAACGAGTAGTTAAATGTCCAGTTGATGTGATCGGAGAGGTAGAAGTTTGTACCAAAATCAAATCCATATGTATTTACCTGGCCAAAGTTTACATATGTGGCCACCAATCCTCCAAATACAGAATACCCAGATTGAACTTCGGACATTGGAGTGTCACCGCGTTCTGTGGCAACACCCACGATTGTAACCGGTGACAGAAAATCTTTTGAGATATTATAGTAAGCATTGGCATCCACAAAGAATTTATTAGCGACCACTTCACCTTTATAGCCTACTTCGAAAGTTTGAATTTGCTCTACCTTTTGCTTTTCTACTTTGGTGCCATCAGAAAGCGTAAATCCTTCTGCATTACCCAGTATCAAGCCTGCGAAGAGATCACCATACATATTTAGAATAGTCGGAGCGGCAATTCCTTTACCGTAGGTAAGACGAAAAGCACTTCTGTCTTTGGAGTATACCAGACCTGCCTTTGGAATGAAATTAAAGCCGTATATCTCATGGTTATCACCTCGAAATGCAGCCGTTGCCTTAAACTCCGGAGTGAAATTGTAATCAAATTGGCCATACACTCCTATTTGATTAATTATGATGGGGTCTTCACCACCATTGTCCAGCAAGTATGTTCCGTTGCTATTGGCATTGTCGCGCTGCCATTGCGAGCCGACCACTACGCCCAGGTCACCAAATTGATCGTGGTACTGTACTTCGGCATTCCATCTTTTGGAGTCATCGGCGAAGGTAGCTCCATTGCCCAAAGAACTTTCGCGTGCCTGTGCTTCAGTGGCTCCTCCATCGATTGCTGCATAATAGTTTTTGGTCCGCTGATCTATGGCATATGTATCCTCGGTTTTACTCATCGTGTGATAGACCTGCGCGAAAAATTTGTCAGAGGTATATCTTAGGTGAAATTGATTCATTTTCCAGTCTTTGATCTGGTTTCGACCCACGTTCGTAGGTGACAGATAGGTGCTGTTGCTTCCTCCCCAGCTAAGGATCAGATCAGAGGAATTGGAGACACTGTAATAGAGGGCAGCCTCTCCCCGGAGAAACTCGATATCATTGTCCAGCATGTATTCCTCATAACCTTCTTTGATGCCATCAGGACCCATGTTTCCGGCGTCATCCATCCTATCGATGTAAACACTATCAGCAAATTCAAACTCTTCAGCGCGGGTGTACTCTCCTGTCACCTTGAAGGCCAGCTTGTCATTGAGTACCTGCGCATGACGCATCCGGGCTGTTAGCATGCTTTGATTACCGGCTCCGACAGCTATCGTGGTCCCCTGGGAGGTACGCGGATCCTTGGTGATGGTATGCACGAGTCCATTGTGTGCGTTCGGTCCATAAAGCGCCGCATTCGGTCCTAAGATGATTTCTACGCGCTCCACATCTTCCTTGACCTGTGTGGTGAGTGGCCCCATCGGCAAACCTGTGGCAATAAGCGTGGCAAACCGACCATCATTGACCTGCAGGTTTTTCGCATTGAAATTGCTATTAAAGCCCCTAATATTGATCCCTGTGCCCACTACACCCGCTCGGATAAAGTCCACGCCCTTCACTCTGGCCAGAAGCTCGCCTGGATTAAAAGAGGGTAGATCATCCAGATCTTTGGCTGAAATAATCTCCACAGTGGCTGGCGTTTCAGTGACCTTCTCGGCCTGGCGCGTACCGGAAACCACCACCTGGTCAAAGGCAAAAATGGCCTCTTCCATATTGAGCTGGCCCAGGTTTACATCAGAACCTAATACGGACACTTTGCTGGTAAGGTCAGCATACCCCACATATCTGATGGTTAATGTATAAGTTCCATCTTCAACTCCCCGGATAATAAATGCCCCATTTTTATCTGTGGTTGCTCCCGTAGAAGAACCGCTCAACATGGCAGTAGCTCCTATCAATGGCTCCCCAGACTCCATATCCATTACTCGACCGCTCACACTTGACTGGCTGTAGGACCGAAAGCAGATAAACATAATGCTCACGATTAAGAGGGTAAAGGTCTTTTTCATTTTTGAAGTATTTTAGGTTGTTTTTTAAGTAGTGTCCAATAAACCTATATAAAGAAGCGCTGTAAATGAGAATATGATAATTTTATAAACTGTTGACTTTGGAAAATAAATAGATATCCCGATTATTTAAAGCATTGATAATTAGTTAGTTAGGTTCTAATTACATTAGATGGACTTTACAATACCCAAATCATACGCTTTCGGCTTAGTTGTTTTGTTTTCGTCTCTAATGACAATAAAGATGAAACCTAAATAGATCAAAATCAATGCATATTTTGGCTCGCTCAGAGCACAAACTATTATCAGCCAGAAAAAGTCAAAAAAGACAGCTTTGATAGGTAGGGTGGACTATTAAGCGTGCTGCTTCTTATAGAGACGTGTTTTTGCCAGGATAACGGACCTGGGAACGTAGGTTTCTAACTCGGATAAGACCTGGTTGAGAATAAAGGTTTTATGGGGGTCATCCAGATACTCCTGTGAGCACTGAACGATGGATTCCACCAGCTCTTCAGATCCCATCTCACCGACTTTTAACAGTGCGATTTCATAGTACCAACGTATGGTTGGCAAATAAATGGATTTTTTCCTATCCTCCACATCCCGACTTAGCAAATCGTACTTTTTAAAGGTCTGTAGTACTTTTTGGTATTTCTCCTGTTTCACCAATGCCTGGATATAGGCAGTGAAGAAAGAATACCAGCGCTGATTGAGTATATCGTCAGAATGTATTCGCAAGAAGCTGTCTGCGAGCATCTCTCCGCGTTGAGGTTGATTATTGAGGTTGAGACATTTGATGTAGAATGAGATAAAGCCAATCTTGTGATAGAAATTGGTGGACTTCTGCACCTCAGCAAAAGACTCCTTAAGCAGGTTAAGCGCCTCTTCTATTTTTCCTCGTCGTATAAGGATCGAGCTAAAATTGCTTAGATACTGGACGTGATCAGAGTTTTTCTGCCGAATGGATAAGCTACCGTATTCTTCCGCCTGTTGCAATACATCAAATTTGCTGTGCAACATAAGACGGTTCGCATAATAGTTATATAAGATTCTGCGTGTGTAAAACATTCCCTGGGTGAGTAGTCCATCCAATTGGTCATACACCTGTTTCAGCTTGTTAAATTCCCGGCTATTGAAATACAGGAAAGTAAGTCTGACCACTGCCATGTACCGATTAAAGCCATCCAGTTGAGTATCACCAAACAAACCTAACAACCAGTCTTCCCACTGGCGGGAATCTCCATTTTTCTCTTTGAATTGATTGATAATGTCTACAGTGGCCTGATGCAATTTGGTATTTACCTCTTTGCTGTAATCATACTGCACCTGGTACTTTTCAATGAACTGATTTGCTTCCTGGTATTCTTTGTGCCGTAATCGAATTAATAAGTAATGACGGTAGTTTATGACCAGTTCGAAGAACTTCATGAAGTTATGAATGGGGTGCTGGTAGGTCTTGATCCTTCGGAGCAGTACCTTTTCTTCCTCATTTGAAATGGCATCTGTAATTACTTTCCGATCCATTTCATTGATCCATTCGAAATATTTATCGACATCAATAGTATCCAGTCGCTTTTGGATCCAATCCATCAAACTGGAATATTTACGTTTATTGATCCGGGTGTTGAAAGGAAGTTGGTTCTGTTGCTGGTGAGCATTTTCTTTGAGCCTTTGCAGGATCTCAACTTTCTGCAAATCTTCAAACTGCTCAATACTTAGCAGATAGTCTGCCTCATGAGGTAGAATCCCCTTTGCAAACGCTGTAAATTTTTTCAGTTTGACTTTCACCATCTGACTGCCTATTCTTTCAGAAAGCTATCAATTATTTTGCTAACCTGCTCTGGTTGATCGTATGTAATGAAATGACCACACTCCGGAATTAATGCTAAGGAAGCATCTGAGATTTGTGCTGAACCACTTTCCGCGACTTCCCGAATAGTCAGATTGGGGTGCAGATATTTATTGGGAATCAACGCATCATTCTCGCCGTAAACCACCAAAGTTCTGGTGTTCAATTCGCTCAATCTATCAAACACAGGACCGTCCAGCATTCCACTTACACTTCTTACCACGGCCTGACCGTATAATTGGAAATCACTGGCCTCCTTCATCTTCAATCGGTCCCGGATCATGAACTCAACCGACCCGGGCATTTTGAAGAAATTCAAGCTCCAGTTGGTACGGATCTGATCGTCAGTTGCGCCACAAATCACATTCAGGGTGGTCACGGATTTAAGCCAGTTGGCTTGTTGTTCACTAAACGTCTCAAAACCAGCCGGAGCCAACAGGACCAGTTCCTCGAACAAACCAGAGTTATTCAACACAGTAGTGATGGCAACCTGCGCGCCCATGCTGTGACCAACCAAAACAGGGTGCCTGATCTCTAACTCATCTATGAGTCTTATTAAAACATCTGAATAATGGTCCATCGTCCCCGGATAATCTCCTTTGGATGAACGACCATACCCGGGGAGATCCAAAGCTATGCATTGATTGGAGGTTTTTAACTGATCAAATACCGGGTACCACGAAGGCAGGTAAGTAGCCAGGCCATGAATCATGATCAGTGTTCGCTCACCAGTACCTTCATGGATGTAGGCAATTTTGGTGGTGTCATCTACTTTTATGAATCGGGTTTGATATTGGTAGGGCTTGATGACGTCTGCAACAGAATTTTGAGCACTGGCGACAATGCTTATTAGGCAAATCGACAATGCAAGTGCAAGGTTAAATGCATTCATAGCTATTGTTTTTTTATATCAAAAACCACCAGTCTCTCCCTGATCGAGACTTTATTATTATAAACCCGACAGCCTTTTTCGGTCGATCTTCCCACTCCCGTTTTTTGGTATTTCATGCATAAACTCAATGTGTTTGGGAACTTTGAACCCTGCCAGTTTCGCTTTACAATGTGCCTTTATCTGTTCCGCGGTAATTTTCATGTTGGGTCGAAGAGACAAATAGGCTTTCCCTACTTCTCCCCATTTTTCATCGGATACCCCAACCACAGCAGCTTCATTCACCTCAGCCAATTCCTGTATCACTCGTTCCACCTCTGTAGGGTACACATTTTCACCTCCGGAGATAAACATGCATTTCTTACGGTCCACCATGTATAAAAACCCATCTCTATCTTCTTTCACCAGGTCACCAGTGTGAAAGTAGCCTGATACGATGGACTGTTCCGTGGCTTCTTTGTTTCTCCAATATCCCGGTGTCACCATTGGTCCTTTGAGGCAAAACTCCCCAACTTCTCCTTTTGGAACCGGTTGACCGGTATCATCCAATATGGCATATTCTACATAGAAATTAGGCACACCGATCGAGCCAATCTTCTGCTCTGCATAATCCTGATGCAGGGAGGTAATATTGGGGCCCACCTCCGTCAACCCATACCCTTGTCGGATCTTTACCCCACGTTGATGCCACAGATGGATCACATCGAGGGGTAATGCTTCACCTCCCACAATAAAATAGCGAATAGATGCCAGGGAACAATCATTGAAAATTGAGCTTTCAGCCATCATCTTGAGCATGGTCGGGACACCCATAAAGAGGTTGGTGTTTTCTTCATCGATCAGCTGTAGCACTCGTTCAGGATCAAATTTTTTCATCAATACAATCGAAGCACCCCGGTGCAACATGGGTGTAAGCAATACATTCCACCCTCCGGTATGAAATGGCGGCATGCAGTCAATGGTGTGGTCGCTGGGGGTGATTTCCAGACTTTGTGAGGTATTCAGACTGTTCCACAACAGCATCTTGTGTGTATAGATCGCCCCTTTGGGAAAACCGGTGGACCCTGAAGTGTACAGGATAAAGACCGGATCATCTTCATCCAATACTTCAACAGTATATTCACCGAGCATTCCGGCGGGCAAACTCTCTAAATATTCCCGGGGTACTTTGGAAGTCAATGAGCTGGCAAGCTCCTGGAATTTTCTTTCAACTATCAAAACCCTGGGGGCTGAATCCGCGATCAGATAATCAATCTCCGAAGGTGCCAGACGGTAATTGACCGGAACCAGGATGATCCCGGTTTTCTGAGAACATGAAAACAATGCCACGTACTCAATGCAGTGCTCGGCCAATACCATTAATCGGTCGCCTTTTTTCAATCCAAGGTCCCTGGTCAGCCAATCAGCCAGGTAGTTGGCACGCTTGTTTAGCTCTTTGTAGGTGATCTGATGACCGGAGCCAGACTCCTTTAATGCTACTTTATCAGGGCTGTATTGTGCCCATTTCGCTATCCAGTCTTTTCTATACATGTGACCTCCTCCCTGAAAAATGCAGGATCAACCCAACACTCACCGAAATGAGCAATGCTACCGTACTGGCAATTGCCGGATTATTCACTGTTTCCTTCATGTATGGCATGAATTGGCCGTAATAGACGGAGAAATGAACAGCTACAGCCACCACTGATGCGATAAATACCGTTTGCAGCCGTACTCCCGTTATAAACATACCGAAAAATACCGGAACAAAGGCTGCAGAGAAATAAGCGTAGACGCCATTTTGCGCGAATATCCCGACACTCAGATTGGGTGATACTAATTGCTGATAGGAAAAAATGAAACTGACAACGGCCAGGAATACGATCACCAGTTTGTTAACTAAAATTTCTTGTTTGGCCTGGCGGCCAATGTCGGTGCTAAACCGACCGCCAAAAATCGGTTTGATCAGGTCTGCGGTGAGCGATGCACTTAAAGACTGGATGAGGCCTTCTAACGTCGACAAACCGGCTGATATCAACCCCAGCACCACCAAAATGGTGACATAAACGGAAAACTCACTCACTACATACGCAGACACAATACCATCCATCGGAATGGCCTGACCATTAGCCATCAGGTCCGGAAATTTTAATCTTGCAAACAGGCCAACAAAGACGACCTGAAAAAACACGGCTATTACGATGATCCCAATTACCAAATAGCGATTTACATCCTTTTCATCTTTGAGCAACAGCGACTTGGTGATAATATGGGGCTGACATACGATAGCAATACCTATGACCACCTGACAAAAAATGATCTCAAAATAATCCCGGAACAGGAAACTATCGGGGTTGGTCCAGCTGGCATAGTGTGGTCCTATGGCCCTTAGTTGTTCTCTAAAGCCTGAAAGTCCGTCTTTGAAAAACTCGGCACCCGAGGCGAGTAATACCACAGCGACGATAAACATCAATGTAGCCTGTATTGCATTGGTGTAAACCATGGAATTGGCTCCACCAAACATCATATAGCCAAAAACAAATACAATGATTGCCAGCAAGACCCAAACCGGTTCCAGGTTCAAAGCGCTGGAAAGAACCTGAGTCAACCCCACACAGATCAGCACGATAAAAGTGATCAATAGCAGCGACAGGAATGCAAAAAAGATCGCATAGGCATTGCTGTTGTACATCTTTCCCATCCACTGAGCCATCGTCAGGGCTTTCACATGACTTCCTGATCTTCTGAATCGTTTGGTCATGAGGGTGAGAGATACGAAAATGGCGAGCGGCATGGCAATTCCGAATGAAAGCACACCGCTAAGACCGTACAGAGCGATAAATCCCGGATTGATGATAAAGGTGGCAGCACTGGTCATGGAGGCTGCCAATGCCAATCCAACAGCCAGTGGGGAAAAGGTGATACTACCCAGCGCATAATCGCTGATATTTTTCACGCGAACCGCTCCCCTTACCACAAAGTAGAGGATCACGACCATGTAGAGGATCACAACAATCCATGTAGCGGTAATTTGTTCCGATGAAGCGAGATTATTCATATGCTAAAACCTTACTGCAGCAGCGGCAAAAGCCAAACCACCTCCGGAACCTATGAAGATCATGAGATCCCCCTTCTTCAATTTCCCTTTCTTATAAGCATCATGTAATGCCATCGGTATACAGGCTGATCCTGTATATCCGTACTTATCCATCACCATGTGTGCTTTGCCTCGATCCACACCCAGGTTGTCCATAGTTTCGTTGATGGAATTAAAGTTTAGCTGGGTGATGAAGTAATGATCAACTTCCTCTGGTTTCACTGCAATCCTCTCACAGATGCTCAGGGCCATCTCCGTCCACATTTTGGGGTTAAGCTCTTTGGGAAACTTATGCACAAACTTAAGCTGATGATCATGATTGGCTAACACCTTCTCCGTGATTGGCATATGGGTCGCACCACCATAGATGCCCATCCAGCCGCTGTATTGCCCTTCTGTTTTCAAATCGCTGGCCAACAAACCTCTGTCGTCTGTTGTTGCCGACATCACTACCGCTCCGGCACCATCTGCAAAAAGCGTCACGGTCTTCTTGTCTTCTTTATTGAGGTATTTGCTCATGGCATAACCCCCAATTACCAATACATGTTGGTATCGATCATCTGCGACAATGTATTTCGATGCTACATCCATGGCTGTGACAAAACCTGCACAAGCTGTATTAAGATCAAAAGTACCGGCATTTTTCAATCCCAGTCTATCCTGTAAGACTGAGGCCGTAGAGGGTGAAATATATTCTGGTGTGTCTGTAGACACGATGATCAGGTCAATATCTTCCGGATTGATTCCAGCATCCACCAAGGCTTGGCTGGCAGCCTGCTCGCACAGATCAGCCACTGACTCATCCCCGGCACACCATCTTCGCGTATAGATGTTTACATTTTCACGCAACCACGTATCCACATCTTCACCTAATAGCTCATTGAAATAGCTATTGGGGATTTCCTGCTCGGGAGCATAGGCTCCGATTCCGGTTATTGCTGCTCTTCTCATCCGGGTGATTTATAGGGTGACAGCCCCGTCTACACTCAAGACGGAACCACTAATAAATGAAGCTTCGTCAGAAGCCAGAAATGCATAGGCATTGGCGATATCTTCAGGCTGACCCAATCGACCCAGAGGGGTTTTGCCTTCCATCATGTCAATGATCTTCTGAGGTATGGTCTTTACCATATCCGTTGCTATAAATCCCGGGGCGACCGCATTGACTGTAATCCCATATTTACCCAACTCCTTAGCAAGCGTCTTACTCATCCCGATGACTCCGGATTTTGTGGCAGCATAGTTGGTTTGACCAAAATTGCCGTAAAGCCCTACCACAGAAGAAGTGTTGATGATCCTGCCACTGCCTCTCTCGATCATGACGGGTGAAACTGCCTTGATGCAATTGAACACTCCCGTGAGATTGATACTGATCACCTGATCCCACTCTTCATAGGTCATCTTTTTGATGGTTGCATCCCGCGTGATTCCGGCATTGTTGATCAGGATGTCTATGGTTCCGAACTTTTCCAGGGTAGACTTTGTAGCACTTTCAACCGATTCAGGGTTGGATGTATCTACCCTGACGAAGAAGGTTTGATTTGGGTGTAACCTAGCCAACTCATTTCCTGCAGCTTCATTGACGTCCCAGATGGCAACTTTGGCTCCTTCTGCTAAGAACTTCTCTACAGAAGCTTTTCCAATCCCGGCAGCACCTCCCGTGATCACTGCGATTCTATTTTCTAGTCTATTCATTGAATGATTATAATGCGAGTTGCAATATTTAAAATTAGTATAGGCTAAAAATATAAATTTGATAAGACTGCCCATTCCAGAAGTCCAATTAATTAGGCATGGACTATGCAGCTAAGAATTGACCATTTATAATTATATATTGATTTTATATCTCATATAGGCGGATTATTGGGCTATTGACTTTCGATAACCCTCGCGATTATAGATTGTGATTTTTTCAACGCAATCCTGAACTATTCTCACGGCTAACAAGTCCTGATTTCGTCTAGCATTTACTTGTGGTTGACGGTCGAATATTAGTATATTGTAAGAACCTTTTAGCCAATAAATGGTTACGGATCTTAAAGTGAATCCCAATGTCCACCACTACCGAAAAGGAACTAATCAAAAAAAATTACCTGTTAAGCCTTGCGGAAGAAATGGTGATGATTGGTCATTGGCAATGGTTTCTTCAGACCAATGAAGTATTGTGGTCAGATAATCTTTACACTTTGTTTAAACATGAGCCGGAATCTGACATTACTTACGATACTTACTTTGGCTATGTCCATCCGGATGATAAAGAGTATGTCACCGCATGTGTGACCCAATCAATTGAAGACAAAAAATTTCATGGCTTCTTCCACCGTATACTTTTAAAAGACGGGTCGGTAAGAAATATTCATCTAATGGGCAAAATCTTTTTAGATGATGAGGACAACGTCGTGGAAATGATCGGGACCTGTCAGGACGTGACCGAACAAAAGGAGGCTGAAATGAGATTGGCAGAATCTGAAAACTTGTATCGGTATTTATATGAAAATGCCCATTCGATGCACTTTTCTGTCCGGCCTGATGATGGGGTGATCATCAAATGCAACCATACCCTCTGTCGGAGTTTAGGCTATGCAGAGCATGAAATTCTTGATACCCCGATCTTCAAACTTTTTTCATCAGCAAAACACGAGGAAGCAAATGTGACGATGGAAGAGTTGAGAGGCAAAGGCGAGATACACAATATCGAAACATCCCTTCAAAGGAAAAACGGTTCGCTTGTTGAGGTGCTCCTCAATGCTTCATCTGTGAGAAATGAGTTTGATGAAATTCTATACCACAGGGTAAGTTGTATAGATGTGAGTGAAAGGGTGAATTCAGCAAAAAAGTTAAAGCTGCAAAACCAACGGCTAAGTGACTTTTGCAGCATCATTTCTCATAACCTTCGCGGACCGCTTAGCAATATTTCGATGATCGCCGATTACCTGCAAACCACAGAATTGAATGGAGTACAATCCGAGATGATCGGACGGCTAAACGGTGTAGTGGATCATTTGAATGAAGTCTTTAATGAATTGGTAGAGTCTATTTCAGTCCGCTACGACACCGAAATTTTGAGTGAGGAAATACATCTCAAAAAAGTACTGAAGGATGTGATAGAATCATTCGAGAACCAGGTCAATTCCTGTAATGCTAAAATCGAAATTGATTTTTCCCAGATGGACACTATCTTCTATCCCAGAAGGTACATCGAGAGTATTTTCACCAACTTCCTTAGTAACTCACTGAAGTATCGCTCACCTGACCGCACACCTCACATCAAATTCCGGTCGGAAATACAGGAAAATGAAATAGTACTTTCGGTGTCTGACAATGGACTGGGCATTGATACCGAACTACATAAAAATAATCTATTTAAGATTAGAAAGGTATTTCACGATCATCCTGATGCTCGTGGATTTGGTCTGTTTATGACAAAAACCCAGGTAGAAGCCATGGGCGGCTCCATCTGGGTAAATAGCAAGCCCGGAGAGGGATCTACGTTTTTTGTATCATTTCCAATCCCAAACACATGAATAAAGTCCATCGACTTTTCATTGTAGATGATGATAACCTGTTTACTCACATTACCTCTCTGGTTGTGGGTGATTCTGATTTGGTGGAGGAAGTGAAAGTTTATAGCAATGGAAAAGAAGTCTACGATTACTTGAGTGTACACCAGGACACCCCGGAGAAGCTGCCCGATGTCATTTTGCTGGACCTTTCCATGCCAATCATGGATGGGTGGGGATTTCTGGATAAGTTCATGAAGCTGAAACTTAATGCAGCTAAAGAAATAGAAATTTATATCTGTTCGTCATCTATCTCTCCTGAAGAGATTGAAAAGGCACGTTCAATATCAGTGGTATCGGACTATATCATCAAACCCCTGACTAGTAAAAAGCTCATAAAAATGATTGAAGAAGTAAGGGGTAAAGAGGATCCTAACCAGTAGTAAAAACTCAAGGCTTAGCATTAGCCTGGCCAGCGATCAGGATATCCAAATTTCACTTTGTCAATTTTTTCCTGATCCTGTGGATTGGGTTTTGGTGGGAGAAACCATCCATTTTATGCTTCGGGAAAACCTTCCATCCGTCGGGTACTTTCTCTGATCGGTGATGTTGTTGAAAATCAAAGCTACCAGCAGTAAAATACAGACACCTGTAAGGACTGGCGACACGACATAGAGGTAACCGAGTGATTTGATGTTTTCTGTACCAATAACCGCTATCAATGCAGTGGCGCCTCCTGGCGGATGTAATGTTTTGGTGAATTGCATGACTACGATTGACAGTGATACGGCTAAGGGTGCATTGATCCAGAGGGGCTCGGGAATCAACTTATATACCGTAACACCAATAAGTGCACTGATAATATGTCCACCAATCAGGTTTCTTGGTTGGGACAATGGACTTTGAATGGCACCGTAGATTAAGACAGATGTGGCACCGAATGAGCCAATGAGGAAAATATTCTCCAAAGGCTGTAAGAATTTGCTTTGAATGTAACCTATCGAGGCAATCCCGATAAAGGAGCCGATGAAAGACCAAAATTTTTCCTTATTGTCTACAAGTGTTTCTTTATAGACAATGTATTTACTGATCCTGTAGCTACGTTTTATCTTTTCTTTAATCATAAATAGGGATTGCGGCCGCAAAGGTAGGATTCCGAACTATACGGAACAAGGTTTGCAGATCAACTTATTTGATGCCAAGTTTCAATTGCTCAGGCACCCCATCCATGTATGCCATAGACCCAAAAAAAGCAGGGTGAAAGCATACATTTTGCTTCAATAGAAAATGAGTCTACAACTACATCCAACAGGAGTCTCAGGTATTTTTAATAATTTAAGCCCAACATCAACCTAAACCCCTCATGATGGTAAAACCCAAATTGATTCTCAGAAATATCACGGTACTTATCCTTATAGGCTTCTTTTTCTGGGGCTGTTCAAGCAATAATTCGGAAGAGAAAACACCACCACATGAGCTGGTACTGTATGACATCAATGCCATGCTGTATGCCAAAGACCAGTACCTTCAGGGCAAAGAGCCCTATCTGTCGGAAGTGAATGGTTTAATAAAGGCTGCTGATGGATTTATGGATTCAATCCCCCCATCTGTAATAGATAATGAAATCATGCCTCCCAGCGGAGATATTCATGATTATACCAGCATGGGACCTTACTGGTGGCCGGACCCGGAAAAGGAGGACGGGTTGCCCTACATCCGACATGATGGAGTGCGGAATCCTGAGCGTTATAAACATGACCGATTCGTTTTGAGCGACATGTCAGACGCATCATTTTACCTGGCGCTGGCCTGGTTTTATACCGGTGAGGAAAAATATGCCGTGAAATCAGGTGAATTTCTCAGGAGATGGTTTTTGGATCCGGAAACAAAAATGAATCCTCACCTCAAGTTTGCACAGACAATTCCCGGGAGGGATATCATCAGGGGAACAGGAATCATTGAGAGCCTGGACCTGATCAATGTGGTGGAGGCTGTAGGATTGCTACAGGGTTCCGGTGCCTTAAATGATACGGAAAATGAGGGAATGTACGATTGGTTTAAGTCCTATACGGAATGGTTAACGACCTCTGAGTGGGGCTGGTATGAACGAATGCAGGAAAACAATCATGGCTCATCCTATGATCTGCAGCTAGCACTCTATGCCATGTTCACCGATCAGGATTCAATTGCTCGTATGGTACTGGATTCCGTGAAAACCAAAAGAATTGACCAGCAGATCGAAGCAGATGGCTCCCAGCCTCATGAACTGGAGCGCACCAATGCCATGGGCTATTCCATATTCAACCTGAAACATCTTTATCGTTGTGCAGTCCTCGCTGAAAAATACGAAATAGATCTGTGGAATTACCAAAATCCTAAGGGAGCTGGCCTCCTGACCGCAACACGCTACCTGATCCCTTTCCTTACCGGCGAAAAAGCATTTCCGTATCAGCAAATTAGAGGGCTGGAGGGATCACCCGCCAATTTTCTTTCATTGCTCGATATGGCAGGTGGAAGATTGAATGATCCGATGATCTGGGAATTTATGGAACTCCACAAAGAACCCCTTCCCGGACTGGATTACAGCAGGCTGGAGGACTACAGGCATTTGATCTATCCGTTTATCGGGGAAAAATAAATGGAACTTCACCTGCATACTGAAAATTCAGGTACATATAATTGCTTCAGTTTTCAACATCATTGGGGTGCATATGGATTCAACCTGATTTAGTCACCAGTTATTCACGGCTTAATTCTTCCAATCTCACCTAAAAATGGTACCCTAAATGGAAAATCAATCCGAAATGCGACTTAAAACCGCTTTCAGTTTCTACAAACGCTTTTGAAAATTGGTCGGGATAAAAGTTGATGCCAGGTTGAGCACTCAATGAAAAGGAAAAGTGTTTGGATATTATCATAAAAGCACCTAACTCAATGCCCTGAGTCATGGTTTGAACCTTATCAAGTCGGTTGTAGGCATAAGTATAAAAAGCACACAACTGAGGTTTAAGCCAGAAATCATCTTCAACCGTCTTTAGCAGATACCAATTTATAAGAATGGTTCCACCCACATGACTGATGCCAGAACCGTTTTTGATAAACCGGTAGTTTGCAATGGGACGTAATTGAATTCCCTTATTATTTTGATCACCCCAACGATACTCGTTAAACAAAAGGTAATGTGTTGATCTCAATGGCATTGATGGTGTCATAAGGCTCTATCAGAAAAGAAGGCAAAAATCCTACATATTGTTTGCTCAACTGCTTTTCCTGTGCAAAGAGGTCAGTTGAAAATGAAAAGACAAGGAAAATTATTAAAACCCTGAAGAGTGGTTGTTTTTGTGGTGCTTTATGAATTGTAATAGAAAATAATAGTTTCATTTTTTATGACAAAAGTCTATGCTTATTCGGGGTAAAAATTGTAGAAATACGACTAATTAGTTCAGCGTAAATGTTCGCAGAAAATCTCAGTGAAGTAGTTGAAAGTTTAGTAATCTCACATGTTGAGACGAATGCTCAAATCCCTCAATTTTTTTGATTGCTCTCTTTTAGGAAATACGAAAGGATAACAGTGTCAACAAGTGTTCGATTCAAAATTTTGGAATTCGTTCATTGTTATCCTCCCTTGATTTGTGGAGTTCAGTAGTTAGTTCATTCAATTCCAACCCTTCGAAAATTCCGCTAAATGACATAGGAAATTTCTCCGTATTCAGATGAGATTCCAAATCGTTGAGGTATGCGTCAAGGTTACGGAGTTTGTCGTCCGAAAGCTTCTTGACCCTGTTAAGGATAATATTTCTGAGTTTTTCCCTTGTTGCCATTGTTCAAAGTTACCTAATTTCCGTCTAGAAGACCAATGGATCACAACGCCCGTGTATGGCGCGTGTGCCTACACTGGCTAATAGTTCTAAAATAGTGAAATCGAATGACAATTGACGGAACAATAATATCTCACTAATCTTATCTTGTCAGGAGATTCACGAGGGGTTGTGGGCATGCCTGTAGGTATGAGTAATCTGCCGGTGCTTCCAAAGTTTCTACAGGGTGCTGCATTCCGAAGATTAAAAAATTCCTGCGTACTGAAGGTAAAAAAGAAAACAAGCCGTTCCCGGCGACAGATGAACGGTGGAGCTCCACAGACAATGGCTAGATGCACTTAGCACATGCGGCCATACACAGTAAGTATGTTGTGAGGTGTTTATTTAGGTTGTTGGTACGTTTAAGTTGCCACCTACGGCTCTTAGTACTTTAAGAATTGTATCAAATTGAGGCTTAGAACCTTGGGATAAGGCTTTATATAAACTTGGTCTACTTAGTCCAGTTTCCTCAGCGATTCTTGACATACCTCTAGCTTTGGCTACATGTCCGAGAGCCGTTTTGATATCTTCAGCATCACCCTCTTCAAGTACTGTATTCAAGTACTCGGCAATCATTGCGTCATTTTCAAGATATTCAGCAATGTCGAATTTTGTAATCTCTTTAGTTGCCATCTTCAAGTTCGTCTTTATAGTTCAACCATAAATCTTTGGCTTTATCAATGTCCTTCTGTTGTGACGATTTTGTTCCGCCGTTGAGAAGTAGCACGACTTTGCCATTGTATTCTTTTAAGTAGACACGATATCCTTTTGCATAATGAATTCTGAGTTCACTGATTCCTTGTCCAACCGGTTCGCAATCTCCAAAATTCCCCTGCTCTTCTATCCTTTGAATTCTGAATAGGATTTTGGCTTTAGCACGTTGGTCTTTCAGCTTCCTCAGCCATTTATCAAATACGTCTGTCTTCTCAATAGAATACATACGACAAATGTATTCACTTGGATACAGTTATGCAATTTTTTAGTTTGTTAGAATATGCGTGAAGAAGAAGATGCCTCACAACGCTCAGATATGGCGAGTGGCCACATCATCTGTAAAAAGCACTAAAATAGCGAATCTGCCCAACCCCCACAACAGTATCTACGAAGCACTGCGTGCTGCAGATAAAAAGCCAGAACTGCAGAAGAATCCAAAAGGTGATAAAATAGCAGAATGGGCAGTAAGCGATCAAGTCCTACAGTCCTTGGCAGCAAAGCACTTTGGCGCATAACTGCTAGCGCTTGTTGTACTCCGTCATTTACTTTGCCAAATAAGTTCTTATCACCTTTTCCCCCTGATGATCTACTTCATCCATTATTAGTTCATCTCCGTGCAGTGAAATTATCTTCTTTGTTAAAATTCTCCCGTTACATAAAAATCTAATCTCTTTGTTTCTATTGTCGTATTCGTATTTAACCGTGCAATCATCATCAAATGACTTATTCTCATGATTGATTAAATCATTCGTTAGTTCAAAATACAATGCGTATTGTTCGTCAACTGGATAAACACCGTAATCATCCTTTTCCGATGTTAAAATCCATTTCTTATTCAATAGTAATTTCAGATTTTCATCAAATGTTACTGGTTTTAGATCAAACTTTTGAAATCCAACTGATCTGACAATCCCCCAAAATTCATCGATAACGTTAGGCATTCTAGGAGGTGAAGATGTTCCAACGAAAACATAATACAAGTCACCATGAATTGTCATGTAAACAATGTTTTGAAGTTGTTGTCCTTGATTAATACTGTTAAAAACTAACCATTTGTAAAGGTTTCCATTGATGGTTTCTTGGCCTTCTTTGATAATTTGAAAACCTTGGAATTGATTACTGTATGAAAACTTTACATGTGTTTCAAATATTTGATCCAATGTGGCATTGCCAAAATAAAATGAGTAAATAAGAAAGTTTTCTGGTTGGTTAGTTTGCGTTAAGAACAGTTCCTGGTCTACTTCTTCAGGTTCCCATTTCTCATGAACCTCTATTTCCAATCTACCTGCAGCATACTCTATCTTCTTGCTTTGTGCAGCAGTTAGAAAAGATGTGAGTAGGAATATTGCTGAAAAAGTGAGTCTCATGCTATTAGGATGGATGGAGTACAACGTCCCAGATATGGCACGTGCCTCTGGGCTTTGTTTATTCTTCTAAGCTAGCGGATTTGCACTGCACTTTCAAGTGACTACAGAGGCATGTGTTATATCGATTGTTAGCGGTATCTTTTTTTGTGAAATTATTTGGTAGTTACATAATTAGTATTTATTATTGTACTAAAGATACTAAAATAGTACATATTATACTAATGAACATAAGAGATCGAATTGTACGAGTTGCAAAGCAAAGGTTTTTGAAAAATGGATTTTATAAAGTATCAATGGATAGCCTTGTGAAAGAACTTAGAACAAGCAAGAGCAGTGTTTATAATCATTTTTCTTCGAAGGATGAATTAGTAAAGGCAGTTATTGATCTTCTTAATATAGAAATTAATTCCAAATTAAGGAATGTTTTAGATGACGATAAACTCAGTTTCAAAGGGAAACTGATTTCCATTTCAGAATTCACAAAAGACTTGTTAACAAACGTCAGTGATACTTTTTTGAAAGATCTAGAAATTAACACCCCTGATCTATGGGATTATTATCAAAAAACCAGAATGGAAAGGATCAATAAATATTATAGAAGATTATTTGAAATAGGAATAGATGAGGGGATGATTAGAAATGACCTAAATATGGAGATTATCCTGCTAGTATATTTAAATCTAATGGAACTGCCACTTAAGGCAGAAAATATTGAATTCGTAAAGATGTACAATCAAAATATATATGAGGAAACAACGGATGTATTTTTAAATGGAATTCTAAAGATGTAAAAAATTTTGTTCTTAGCAGTACTAATAATACTATAATAGTACATAAATATTTAATTATGAAAATTCACAGAATTGAAACCGGAAGAGTAAGGATTAAAAAAAATCAAATCTCAAAGCAAAAAGGGTTCGCTCCACAAATGCTCAAAGTATTATTTGGTAAAGAATGGGCTGAGTGGGTTCCGATTTACGCGTGGGTAATAGACCACCCTGAAGGTATAATTGTCGTTGATACTGGGGAAACCTCCAAAACAGGACAGCAGGGATATCTTCCAAATTGGCATCCTTATTATGCCTTTGCGGTCGCATTTGATGTCAAACCTGAAAACGAAATTGGACCACAGCTGGTACAATTGGGAATTGACCCGAGTAAGGATGTTAAAAAAGTGATCATGACCCATATGCATACAGATCATGCGGGTGGATTACATCATTTTAGGAATGCTGAAATCTTAATTGAAGAAAATGAATTCAAGGAGGCATCTGGTTTCACAGGAATGTTGGCTGGTTATTTACCACACCGCTGGCCTAAGTGGTTGAAGCCAACATTAATCACCCTACCTAATGACCCCTATTTTAGTTTTAGTAAAAGTATGGCGGTTACAGCTGATAGGAAGGTAATGATTGTCAGTACTCCTGGACATGTAACTAATCATCTATCTGTGATAGTTGAAGTAGATGATCTACATTATTTTATTGCCGGAGATACTTCATATACCGAACAAAATTTATTGAAGTTAATTCCTGATGGTATAGGGACAGATCAAAGTCTAAAAACCCTGAAGAATATACTCTCTTTTTCAGAATCTAACCCCACAATTTATCTCCCCTCGCATGATCCTCAGAATCCGGATAGAATGGCTAACAGGAAGACTGTTTCCGTGATTAAAAAGGATCCAAAAGATAAAAAATTGCAGGAGGTATTGGCCTGAATAAACTATTAGAACAAGTATCAAACAAAAATTAAAGAGATATGAAACTAAGATTAACAATATTAAGCACGCTATTAGTAACAGCATTTACTAATCTAATTGCGCAAGATCAAGAAACTGTTGGCACGAGTCCTTGGGGCAAGGATGATGAGATTGGTGCATTAAATATGATGACAGATAATTCAAAAGCAAAAGCTCTTTCTGATATAAGTTCAGGCAAGACGTATGACTTGAGTGTAGAATACTTTGTTGGTATGCCTAGTTTTCATGTATTAGGTGATCCTTCATATCAATATTGGCTCACCCATACTCCTAAAGGTACTGTAGTGGATAACCCTAATGGACTGGGAAGAATAATGAATGAAAAAGTGAGCTATACAGGCGATGCAATTTCAATGTATACTCATATGGGGACCCATATAGACGCGTTAAATCATTTTGGATTGAATGGTAAAATATGGAATGGATTTACTACTGAAGAATATCTTGGCGATAAAGGATGGGGGAAAACTGGAGCAGAAACTATACCTCCTATTGTTGCAAGGGGTATTTTGATCGATCTGGCTGGATACAAAGAGGAAAAGACGCTTTCTAAGAATTACCGAATAACAGCGGAAGACCTAAGTCAAGCACTCATTAAACAGCAAGTAAACATCTTGCCTGGTGACATTGTACTTATTAGAACAGGTCAGGGAAGATTTTACCGAAATGCAAGCGCATATCTTGATGACTTTCCTGGCATCAGCCTTGGTGCGGCTAAATGGCTTGTTGAGGAGAAAAAAATCATGCTTCTCGGAGCTGATAATTTAAGCTTTGAAGCCTTCCCATCAGAACGGGAAGACAATTGGGTACCTGTTCACACCTATTTACTGGCTGAGAAAGGAGTCATGTTCATAGAACAGATGTTTCTCGAGGAACTTGCAAAAGACAAGGTCTATGAGTTCGTTTTCCTTGCAGCATCACTAAAACTAAAAGGGGCTAGCGGAGCACCAATTCGTCCATTCGCTATACCATACAGTCATTAATAAAAAATGAATTAAATAAACTATAAAAACAAAAATTATGGAACGAATTACATATCAGGACATCCCTAAGGGAATGTTCGAAAAACTAATGGAAGTTGAGAACCTAATTAGTGAGTCTCAAATTGAAATTGAACTGCTTGAATTAATCAGGCTTAGAGTTGCACAAATTAATGGGTGTGCCTATTGTGTTGATATGCATCACAAGGAATTAAAACATTTGGGTGAAACCGATTTACGTCTTTCCTCCTTATGTGTTTGGGAGGAAACCCCTTATTTTTCTGAAAAGGAGAGAGCAGTTTTGTTGTTCAGCGAAAATCTAACGCAAATAATAGGAACCACAATTACAGATGCAATGATAAGTGTGCTGTCCAACTTCTTTTCTAAACAGAAAATTGCCTATTTGTCATTAGCTGTTTCTCAAATTAACACTTGGACCAGGCTAATGAAAACTTTTCAATTTACGCCAGGTAATTATCAAGTGAAAAAAGCGGCATAGTAAGGCAATAGCCTTAGAAAACGGCTTGTAATTTTGCAAGCCGTTTTTATTTAAATCTAGTGTTAATTATTACTGTCAAATCGCAAGTAACCTTAAAAATAATGTTCGAAATTGAGCTTTAGACGCATTTTTTATTGAAACCTCAATTTCGGTAAAACTCTTTTGAATACGTTACCTCTGGTAATTATTTTCCCGCCTGAAAAAGGACAAATTACCGCTAACGCCCGTGTATGGCGCGTGTGCCTACACTGGCAATTAACTCTAAAATAGTGAATCTGCCGGTGCTTCCAAAGAATCCAAGAGGCACTGCATCCAGAAGATTAAAAAACTCCTACGTACTGAAGTGAAAAGATTGATTACAGCTCCTAGCGGCAGATGAACGGTGGGGATCCACAGGCTTCTGCTAGTAGCACTTATCACATGCGGCCATACACAATGTTAGCTTTCGTCAGATTAAGATTTTCGCATAGACTCCAGCAACTATGACTAAAATGTTCCCAAGAATCAGTTGAAAGGTAATTTTTGTATTTAGCAGTTCAGCAGTAAAAGATAAATTATCCTCTGGTGGCTGTTCAATCACCTTTGTTCCCGAAATAAAATCTCCAATTCTTTGTTGAGATGCAGTTAAAGTGATCAAAGCTTCTAGTGGCCAAATTATGCAAGTAATGTTTCTTATGAAGCATTGAAGTTGGCTTGCAGGCTCACCAGATCTGTATTTAACGATTGCAAAACCAAATTGTCTTTTGGCAATACTTCGTCCTCCAATTATGTCTTTATTGAACATTACTAAAATTAGAAAAGGCCAAAATAGGTAAAAGTCATAGTTCTCTGTTGGAAAGTAGAACATGAGAAATGCAACAGGAAAAATCAATGGGCTCAGGATTCCCATTCCTCTTGCGAAATCTGAAAACATGGCTTTTGATCTTGAGTTCAAGGGCCACATTTTTTCTGCACGTTCAGCCAGAGCGTTCGCAAAAGGGTTAAATAAAATAGAGTTGAGTATATGCATGTTCTACGCAATAGCAGAGATGAAAGCCAACGATCAGCTATGATGAGTGGGGGTTAGAAAGCACTGAATTATCGAGTTCCACACCGCCACAGCCTTTTTCAAATATATTACTTGTGGCGGACTTTCCAATCCCCACGAAAATATCCTGACCGATGCAACCCCATTCATTCATAGCATATGTTGGCGATTCGTTATTTCTTGAATACCCAGAGGTTCGCACGTTTCGTTAGCCATAGTAACATGAGTAAGAACATAAGCACAACTCCAATCGATACAAGTCCTATAACTTTTTTCCCCTTCGTTCCGGTTTGATAAACAATCTCTCCGTTTTGTTCAATTTGCCTTATTATTCGAGTTATGTTTTCGTGTTCGGTAATGAAGTTATTGTCGTAATGAACTATCATTTTGTCACCCAGGGTAAACTTTTTATTCCAATATTCTCCATCTTCTATTGCCGTTTCACCAGAACCCAAAAATATTCCCAAGTACTGTTCTGTATTATCCAGTTTGAATACAAAAGTGTATCGATAGTTGTTGCCTTTATATTGTTGCTTAATTACCTCTTTGTAAGTCAGTCTGCCCTCTGATTGAGTTAGTTCGTCCAAAGTTTTGCTGGAGTTGGACAGCATAAAATAGGCAAGAGCAGAAAATATTACAATTGGAGCCGTAACGGTGTTCCTTCGATACTTGAAATCCGATTTGGTTATTGGTCCAGTTAGCTTGTGTTTTAGATTGCTCAATCAGAAATTTAGTTTGTTTCTCTATCTACGGGTTGCGAATGATCGCCAACGAAAAGCTAGGATGCGTCTGCAATCCCTGGCTAAACAGAAGTAATGTAAAATGAAAGCGAGAAAGTATCAAATAACTCAGTATGCAGATGCATTCCTAGCGGATGTTATCTGCTGAAAGAAACCAATTGGAGGAACAAAAAAATGGAATCAAAAAAGTTAAGTTATTCGGAAATTGGAACGGTGTTAGCAAAAGAGTTGAGCCGTTCGGAAGTTGAGCAGTTAGTTGGAGCGTTTAAAAAAAAGTTCGGGGAACATCTCAACGAGTTCATGCAAACATCGGACATAGAAAGCGGGTTACGAATGCAGTTCGATGGTGATGGGTGTTACCGTAAATGTTGGGATGAGTTGAAAAGTTCTATCCTTGTTCTATCGCATTACGAATTTGTTCGGTGAGTTCAGGAGAGGCATTAGCACGAAATTCAATGTTGTCAATTGTTCCGGTAAGCGTTACGGTCACATCCTCATTAGTTTGGATGTTGGATAGCCGTTTCTTAATGTCAGACAATAGATTGCCCATCATTTGGTTGGTTACATTGTTAACATCGAAAGGGTCATTGGCTTTACCTTTTAGTTTCTTCGTCTCGTCAATTACTTTAATCATGGGAGAAATCGTTTTTGGTTTCTTTTTGCAGATAACGTCCAACTAAAATGAGTATGCGCCCCAGTTGCTAGAAGCACCGAAGTTTCTGTTTCGCATTGTCCCTTCAGAGTGCTCTGTTCGCATATTCATTTTAGTGTTTGTTGTGCGTTCGTCATTCACGCTCAATTGTGAATTTTAGATTTAACAGTAGATTATTTTGCTGATGAATTTGAATTGGCAATGTCCCTGAACAGTTTCCATTTCCCATCTTCTTTTTTCCAAAGAATGATATATTTTTCTACTGCAACAGCATTTTCGCCAACAAAAACAGTTACTTCACCTTCTTCAGCCAATAAATCTTCTGTGCCAAATACTTCTTTTGTTTCAAGGTTGACTTTTGTTACTCCTGAACTTAAAATGCGTGAAAAAGTAGTTTGAATATTTGCTCTTCCAACATCAGCAGGCCTTCCAGCGAACATTAACTTTGCATCTTCCGTGTACAAATTCGCTATTCCAATTGAATCACCTGCTGCTATTAAGGACATGAAATTTTTGTTCGCTTCTTCAATTTCAGCCTTTGCAGTTGCTAAATTAAATTCAGGTACTGACTGTTCCTTTTCTGAATGTTTTTCATTACAGCTTTGAAGCCCGTATACAACAGTGAAAGCTGTAAATAGTACAGTCAATTGTTTTAATAGTCCAGATGTTTTTTTCATAATATTAGTTGGTTAACAAATGCCTACTCTGATCGGTTTTCAGCTTTCCCGTTTTGATTGTCCATGGTGTTAGTCAATATGACGCACAATGATAAGCTAAACCCTCGTCGGATTTAGCTATGGAAAGTTATTGAAAAAGATTTGAAATAACGTGGCTATGGGAATCCTATAGGGTTTAGCGGATGTTGTAAAGAGTGTTTCTCCGTTTCTCTCCATCCATGAAAGTCTACATTTCATCACCTCGAAACCGTAGTGTTGCAGTTTGACCTATCCACCGGAGCTTGAGCGGAGGTCCTTTGGCTTCACTGGTTTTATCCTTCCTGATGGTTTTTATGTTTGATAAGAACTGTTAGGGAAGGGGGCCAGGTGGGAGGCTATCCGCTCAGAAAGATTTTATCATTTAATGATTTGTTGGTTTTTTGAGTTTAATCACAGGCTGTTGAAGATTACCGGTCCAGCCACTTGACAATGTCCTTTAAAACCGGTAACTTCGACACAAGTTTTTCTAATGCGTCTCAACGCGTTCTGAAAGTCAAACTTTCTACGGTCTTCACCGCGAAAAACTACTCGTCAAGGTTATTTCCTCTTCCTGTGTTTATCCTCAATTACCAACTCTTTCGAATTCCCTCCCACCTGGAAAACCAGAAAGCCTCTGCTACAAAATGCAACATTCTTTACAACAATCAGCTAAAATGAGTATGCTCCCCAGTTGCCAGACCATTTGAAGTTTCTGTTTTTTAAATATATTTCCAAGTGCTCAGTTCGCATATTCATTTTAGTGTTTGTTGGTGGTCGGCTTCTTATTCAGAGAACTGATTTAAAGGTATTTGTGCAGGTTTAAAATTAATTCCGAGTTCTTTTTTAGCTAAGGCATTACTGTAAATGATCTTTGGTTTACCCTCTGGTTCTTGATTGTTCAGCATTAAGTTGATATCCGAAACCTGGTAGCTTTCACTGGTTAATAAATAATTTCTTCCATGAATTCCAGTTGTCGTTGCGGCTTTGTATACACCCTCTGCAACATCTGCAACATCCACAAGGGCAAAATAGATGTTATTATCATAAAACATTTGAATGAAGGGATTTGGTGCAATCTTATTTTTGAAAAGGTATTGCAAGCCCATAGATGTAGAATCTTGCCTTTGTGACAATGCTTTCCCCATAACACCCACAGGAGAAACGGTGACAATTTCAAAACCCAAATTTGGGTTGTCTGAAATGAATTTTTCTACTGTTTGGTTAGCAATGAATTTTGATTGTGCGTAAGGATGACCTTCTTCACTCATGAAAGCATCATCATCCTCGCTAATTTGGTCGCCTTCTGTTTTCCCGCCTGGTAGAAGAGGGAAATTAGTGTTATAAGCTGCAACGGATGCAATGAATACTACTTTTTCAATCTCCGGTGTTTTTTGAATCGCTTCAAGGAAATTTTCAGTTCCTTTAATCGTTGGGTCAAATAATTCAGTTTTTGGGTCCTTAACCTCAAGTTGAAAAGGTGTCCCACCATGTACCAAAATATTACAACCAACTATAAAGTCCTCTAACTCGGACTTATTTTCAACATTAAGTTGAACAATTTCCAGATTCTCTGAATTTGGAAACTGCTTTAAATGCTCATACTTTTCATTTTTAGAAATGTCCGTGGTTGATACTTTAACCTTGTATCCTTCGCTTAAAAATTTTTTGACATTGTAGCTTCCAATAAAGCCTGAGCCTCCAATAATTCCAGCTGTTTTCATGATAATTCTGTTTAATTATATAAATAAAACTTATTTAGTTCTTCCTGTGCATTGTTATATGACCACCAACGCTAAGCTAGCAGGTTTGCGC
>DKPQ01000010.1 GCA_002471275.1 Flammeovirgaceae bacterium UBA7330 | reverse complement strand
ATTGATTTTATCATAGATATCGCTTAGCTAGCAGGAGTGCGCCCAGAGCTTAGCAAGTTCCGATAAAACTAATGAATCTGCCGGTGCTTCCAAAGTATCAGAATGGCACTGCGTCTAGAAAAATGAAAAATCCTGCGAGATGCGCCAAGTAGAAAGCACAGCCTTTTCTCAGCGGCTGATTCATGGTGAAGTTTGCACTGAAGTATGTAAAGTGGCAGTTGGCGCATTCGTGCTAGCGCCTGTTATCGGCTTTATTATCCGCCTAGTCTGGGATTTTGATCGTTCGGAAAATGTCCAGGGCAGTTTCCTTCGGCATAGTTCCTGCGTAAACAGTTAGACTGTTATCGTTTCCTAAGTTGGGAAAATGAATGGCCGTTCCGTATGAGTTGGAGTATCCAATTACAGACTTTCTTCCGTTCACCTGTTCAGTTGTTAGACGCCAATCCTCCGAAGTTAGGTCGTTTGAATACCAACCGAAATCAAATTCAATGGAGTCAGTTCCATCGGTTATTAGACCAACAAAGGAGTCAATACCTTCTAGTTCCACGTATTTGAATTTGTTGGGAGTTTGCAAAGCGAACCTACCAAGGTTAATTATATGGGAATTGTCATCGACTTTCTTGTATCTCCGTTCACCGAGTTCAAAAAAGTTAGGTTCGATCATCATCATCCCAAACACTAAGGTTATCAGAATTGCGGAGAGGGGAATAATGAAGTTGGTTCGTCTTTGTTCTCGCATAGAAGATTATTGCCGATAACGTTCGGTATAAGAAACGTAAGTGATTTCGGAGCTCTTACCTGTCAAGTTGCATTGAGCCAAATTTGCGTTTTGACACAAATTTATAGTTTTAAAACAAACCGTCAAATCGCAGATTTGGCGGAGCTGAATAAATGCTCCAAAACTCCGTAAACCACTGAGCCACTTATGTTTTTTATACATTGTTGTGCGGTCGTTTTTTCTCACTTTTCTAATTTGTCAATCAATATTTCTAAATCTTTTAACCATTCTGGATTAATATTCGAATCACTTTTACTTGAATTCAAGTTGTCTTTTAATAATGGAATTAATTCAACACAATCTAACAGTTCAATAGCCTCAAATAGCAAGGTTCCAAATTCTCCGTTTATCAACTCTTGCTTAATAATCTCTTTTACTTTTATATCATTTCGATTCGCTAATCCAACGATAGCTTCAAGTTTTGTGTCTTGGTTTTTATCAGAAGTCCGATTCCATAATGCCTTTCTAATTTTTTCATTGTCGGTTTCAATTTGGGAGCCAATCCCAAAAGTAGCCCAGTTTCTAATCGAAGTTAATTTATCATCTGACAATTCAATCAAAGTGTCAATCGCTAGATTATTATCCAACCCGAGTAAAGATGAAACTAATCCTTGTCTAATTTCCTTGTCTTCAAAGGTCTTAAAAGCAATCAGTTTTTCAATCTGCTCCTGATTTAAACTGTCATTATTGTGTCCAATCGCATAAAGAAGAGATTTTAAAACGTTATTATCCATTTCCTTTTCCACGATGTCAAAGTATAGCTCAATCGTTTCGTTGAAAAATGGTCTTGGTGAAATTCCTAATTGAGCTAAAATGTCAATTCCAATCATTCTCTCTTTTGGGATATCTGAATTAACTAAATCCTTACATTTCTCAAAAACAGATTTCTTTGGTCTCGAACGTAATTCACTAACATTATCCCAATAAGTTTTATCCGACTTATTATTCAAAAGTCGAAAGAATAGTTTATCATCTGTCCATTCTTTTCTACTCATTAGTTTCTGTTTTTTTATCATTCAATGGTTGCACTATCGTTTCCCAAAATGCCGCACAACAATTGTCTAAGTGGAATTCCACTTATTCCTTATCAAATATACCCCGTTGCATTCAAATGATCTAGTGGGCTAACCACTTTATGAATGTCTCCCTGGGCTACGTGGGTATATATTTCCGTGGTTTTCGGACTCCCATGCCCCATCAGTACCTGGATATACCTCAAATGTGTGCCGTTTTCCGGTAAATACGCCAAAACCATGTCTGTAACCCGGTTCCAGCACTTGTGTTTTATTCCAGGCTGGTACACAATCTCTCAGAGAGATTAAAATTGGAGGTTAATCAGTGCTTAACCGTATTTATAAACGGATATATCCGATTATAAACGAATATATACGGATATGTATTCGGATAAATTGAGGAGACGTACTGAACAATTCAATTCATCTCATCAATCAAAATCGTTCTGTTTAGCCATGAACTCAACGATGAGCTCATATTGCTTCTGGGTGAGGTTTTTCCCGACGTCTGTCCCCAGACAGTCCTTCATCAAACTATTTCATTTTGAATGTATATAACTCTGGTTTCACAAAGTCGCTATCCATTTTTTGAGGAAGTCGGTAAACATTACCATCCTGATCACAGAAATATAACCTTGACTCCGAAGGTTCACGTCCGTGGCCGTCTGCCCAGAAAGCGTAAAACTCGGGATTCACATTGACCGGACGCCTGGCATAACTGTGATTATACTCGCTATTCCAGGTTAACATTTTCAGTTTTGTCCAGGTCTTGCCGTGGTCTTTGCTCTCCCACATTTCCATCTCCCCTCCTGTATTATAATCTTGTGGGCCCATTGCTGTCGGAGCTATGACTCTCCAGCTTCCGTCCTCCTCTACATAAATGGAACCACCATCGTAGTTATTCCCGGTTGGTGTCAGGTATTGTATTTCCCATTGGCTACCATTCCACCAGGCAGTGTGCCACATCCGGGGGCCGTCGCCTGGCCCTGGCAAGGGTCCATTACTCGTTTTGTACAAGATGACAGGCCTTCCTTCTTTGTCGAAGTTCAGGTCATCAATATATACATTGCGTTTTTCGGAGTCATAATCGTAGATCATAGCCTTATTGGTCACATCTTTAAGCGGCAGCTGTATGGAAGCGCCATCAGCAGTGGTCCAGGTTTTTCCAAAATCGTCCGATTGAAGGTAGTATAGGTTGGTTCGGAAGTCCAAACCGCCCCTGACGTCCCTGTCCGGGTGATACATAAAAGAAGTCCCGATTCGTTTTCCCTGATTCCCACTTGTTTGATAATGCCCTACTCCCAATAACGACAGGTCTTTCCATTCAGACCAGTTCATGCCGTCCACACTGGTCATCCAGGAAATTACACGTCCTTTAACTTTTTCATAATGAGTAAACAATGCCGTGAAACCCTCCACATCTGAATAGTAAACCTGCATATAAGAAAAGTTATTCAACGGCATCTTTTTGCCTTTCACGGTTTTGGTAGCTGGCACCAACTCAAATTCGGATATGTCGTATGGTTTTACACTCTTATGAATAAAGGCGGGGCGTTCCACACCATGAGCAGTTGAGAAGACCCAAACATAACCGTCTTTGTCCACCTGTATCACGGGGTTGTCGTGCGCATCCTCAGTGGCTTTATCCAGGACTATAGTTGGGCGAGGCACCTGTCCTGTCTTATGATCAAAATAAGACACCATATGCAGCAAAGTCTTTCCGCTTTCATTTGTCCCACCGTAGCAGAAAAAGGTTTTGTCTACTTCTTTCACATAAACTGAGAAAGGATACTGGGTAGCACCATAGGTTCCCAGGCCCCCGCTGTATTTGTACCGGTACTGGTTGGTTACCTTACCTGCCTGCCCTGCATTGTCGATGTAATACCATATTCCTCTATATCCATCAGCCTTCTCATTCATCAGCCTGGCTTCGCCATAAATATCGGTTTGCGCCTCAACGAGGTTAATCCCCATGAAGAGCCAGATCAATGCAAGAATTGTTTTTTTAATCATCTCAATAATGTTGTTGTGTTGAATTTCAATAAACGGTTGGGCTAACCGTCCCAATTTATCAATAGGGATTCTTCTTATTCTCAGTCGCTCGGCTGCGCCGAGTGACTATTATCATCCTGGCCTCAGGCCAATAGACCGTCTTCCAACTTCAAAGGAGAATCAAAACAAGCACTACTGTATTTCCATGCTTGTTCATCTGTTACATATCCGCTGGCAACAGGATTCATTCGAATATAATCAGCTTTTTGATCATAAAGCTTATTGTTATTCAGTTCTATTGGATGACTCGTCTTTTGCCAAACCATATTTTCTTTATTCTGCTTTATCTTTTTCGCAAAGTACCCAAAGAGATATTTAATCCAGTCTTTTCGGCTTTCACCAGGTTCATCCACACACTTGATAATCTCTTTTGCTGTAAAGCTCTTAAAATCACGTATTACATCTGGCAACTTGCAATCAAGATGCTGAATGATCATATGAATATGACTTGGCATGATTATATACTCATGAACACGTAGCCCTTTATTGATAATACAATATTTTAGACTGTCAAGAATAATCTCATTATATCTCTCTCTGGTAAATAAATCTATCCAACCTGCAATGGTGAAAGTAACAAAGTATGGATGATCAGTATTGGCTTTTCTTAGTTCAGACATCCAATAAAGATATGATTTATTTCCTATACCGGCCAGAGGCCTTCAGTATACCGGTCACTCGGCGCAGCCGAGCGACTGGGGAATTTCAATAAACGGTTGGGCTAACCGTCCCCATTTATCAATAGGGATTCTTCTTATTCCCAATCAATCAAATATACTCCGTTGTATTTAAATGAGCTAGCGAACTAGGTCTGCCCCAGACCTGCCAGGATACTCAAGAATCTCACGGTTCAAAATGAATCAATCAAAATCGTTCTGTTTAGCTACAAGCTCGACAATCAGCTCGTATTGCTCCTGTGTGAGGTTTTTATTGAAGTAATGAACGGGATTGACGGGTTCGCCATTTTTAAGTACTTCGTAATGCAAATGGGGTGCACGGGATAGCCCGGTGGAGCCCACATACCCGATCACATCGCCGCGCTTTACTTTCTGACCTTTCTTCACTTCAAACTTTGACATGTGCAGATACCTCGACTGGTAGCTGTAGCCATGATTGATCACAACGAGATATCCTCCGGTGGTGGAGTAAAACGCTGCTTCTACCTCACCATTGCCGCTTGCATGGATGGGTGTTCCGCGAGGGGCCGTGAAATCGATGCCCTCATGTTTCCTTTCATATTGCAGCAAAGGGTGCATACGCATGCCAAACATCGAGGCCAACCTGGTCATGTCATCGATGGAAATGGGCTGAATGGCCGGGATAGAAGCATACATCTTTGCCTTGTCGTACGCCAGCTCATCAATGAGATTATAAGACTTCTCCTGGATCAGCATCTCGTGATGGAGTTGATCGATTTTCTGGAAAGTCCCAATGATCAGGTCCTTTTCCGAATTATTGCTTTCGTAGATATCCGCTCTTCTGCTGGTACCCCCTACACCACCTCTTCTCACAGACTGTGGTATTGGCTTTTGCTCAAAATAAACACGGTAAATATCATCATCCCGCTCAGAGAGCGAACTAAGATGTTGCTCTGCAGTATTCAGGTCCTGGCTCAGGTCCTGGTAGTGCTGAACGATCGCTTCACGTTCATTTTTTAGTTGTGTAAGCTTGGGTGTGTCGTAAAATTTCGACAAAGTGAATAAGATGCCGATTGCTATTGCTAAAACGAGGGTAAAAAAGCCAAATAAGTTTAATACGACATCTGTCTTAGATACCCGTATGCGCTCATAATTGCAGGTATCCGTATTATAATAATACTTGATTTTGGCCATTTAGGTTAGGTTAGGTCATTCACAACAAACCAAATTGTTGTGACAGGGTACCAATAATTAATGACGCAAGATAATAATTTTTTGGTGACGGTATTATCTGTCTGCTGTACTGGATCAGTCGCTGCTCAATTATTCAGAATATGCAATCCGACCTTGAAACGACAAATTAACCTTTGATATCGCCTGACTCAGGAGCGCACTGACCTCCGACAATCGACCTAATAATCCCTGACTCACCTCGATTTCAAAGCCCATGTACTGTGTATCTTCAAACCTGGTGCGCAGGTAGGTGGTAAACCCGTCCGAAATCCCCAGATATGGTTCATTTTCTTTTACAACGAATCCATTTCCTGAAAGCTGATCTACTAAAAGATGCGCATATTGCTGTTCATAATCTCGCCCCGGATCAAACAAAATACCGATGTCAACATCTCTTCTGGTACCGTTCCAGTCCGGAGTAAAAGTATGGATCCCCAGATGCAGGACCGGCCCTTTGCCTGTAAGCTCCCGGATTTGGGATTCAACCAATTCCCGGTATGGCTTGTAATAGGTATTGACTAATTGTATTTTTTCTTTTCTACTCAGAAGCTTACTGAATTCAGAAAACAACTGTTCATTGTCCAAAGACCTGTTAGGCTCTACAAGCAAACGGGTATAAGGATAGACAAAAGGGTCTGACTCCAGGTGTTTCCCCAGGTGTTCTGCGATATCGTATGATCCCGGATCCCAGCCCCTGTGTGAGTTTAGGTCTGATTCGGCCTGCACAAACAATGATCGATAAGCCTCAGGCACTTCATTGGATGCGTGCTCACAGCTTATAACCACCTGCAATTTCATGGCTCGAACAGTTTATCCTTACCCAGGCAGTCTGCCAATTGGCGGTAAACTGCTTTCAGATTGTCTCTGCCAAAATCACCATCCAAAGCAGTGATGATCCGCTCTGCCAGGGTAGCCTGATTGATCTGTTGGATGGTGTTTTTCCACGGCGCAGCGGCTTCAGGATATTGGCCGGCCACTTTTTCTATGATCATCGCCCAGAATTCCTTACCGGTTATGCTATCATTGATCCTCCAGCTTCTCAGGTATTCTTTGTCATCGATGATGGTGCTGCCTCCATTTTTGATGGTTTGACTAAACACACCATACAGTGTTTCTGTGGAGAGGTCCAGCTGATCAGAAAAACGGATCCATTTCTCAGACACGAGCAGCTTCAGCAGGTGAGAGATAAAAAATACGACAGCCAGATCAGCGGATGCACATTCCTGGATATCCACAATCCTGATTTCAATACTCCCCCGATCAAACCTGGCAATGGCTCCTCTTGAGTTTAACCATACCGGCTGAAGCATGTTGTCGGGATCATGCGGTTTGATGGCTTTCGCTATGCGATCATAGATCTGCTTTTGGTAGCCATGCATCGTCACCACCTTTTCAGGGATTACCATACCGGTGATCGCCGGGATCTTGGATTGATTCTTTTGATAATAGAACAGCCGCTTGTCCATGTAACCCGTAAACTTCTCACCAAGAATGGGCGAAGAGGCTGTCAGCGCCGGAATAATTGGGAGAATGAAGCGTATGGCCGTATGGAGTTTGGCGAATTCCTCATCATCATAAAAGGGCAGGTTGATATGCGTACTTTGCAGATTGGACCAGCCATGTCCTTTACAGCCAAAGATCCGGTCATAAATCCGGTAAATTTCTCCACTGTCATACGGCCACAAAACAGTGTCATCGGCAGGCTTCATCCAGGGATGAGCCGCAGTAGACATGAGCCGGGCATTTTCTTTCTTCAGCAGGTCGTTGATCTGCCGGACATTGGAAACGAAACTATCTCTGATGGCTTCCAGGTCACTGGTAGGTCCATTGGATTTCAGCTCCACCACGTGGCTTACCAGCTCATTGCTCCAGCAGACATCCCCTTTTTCTAGCTCACCGGTCACTTCACCGTTGGCGTCTTTCAACAATACTTCTGCTATCGGCTTTACATTTAAGGTAGTATCATCGACAATCATATACTCCAGTTCAATACCATAGGCTTGAAAAAGATGGAGTCTGGGGCTTTTACTCATAATAATTTAGGTCAGTCTTGACATGAATTCCTGCATGATGGTCAGGTAAAGTTGTTGTTTGATGGATTGATCCTCCACACCCTCATCGAGGTTGGGGTTATCATTGATTTCTATGATGTAATACTTGTTGTTGCTTTGCTTGATGTCTACCCCATACAGCCCATTACCAATCAGGGAAGTAGATTTTACCGCAAGGTCCAAAAGCTGAGCGGGCGCCTGCTCTACCGGGATGGATTCTGTATCCCCCTCACCGGTCAGTTTCCCGTCTTTCCAGTTGGCAATCTGCCAGTGATCCGCTGCCATGTAATACTTACAGACATAAATCGGCTTTTTGTTGAGCACCCCTACCCTCCAGTCAAACTGGGTGGGAATGAATTCCTGGGCAATGACAAGGTCTGATGTCTGAAAGAAATCCTTCAAAACCACATCAAGCTCTGCCTGGTCTTTGACTTTTTTCACCCCCTTGGAAAACGATCCGTCCGGCTGCTTAATGATCACCGGAAAATCGAAATCCATCTTCTGTTGTCCGGGACGATCCTTCCGGACAATCCAGTATTTTGGTGTTGGGATCTTATTGGCGCTTAGCAATTCACTCAGATACACCTTGTTTGTGCATCGCAGGATCGATTCGGGATCGTCCATTACCACCAACCCTTCGGAAGCCGCTTTCTTGGCAAACTTGAAAGTGTGATGGTTCACGTTGGTCGTTTCGCGGATAAACAAAGCATCATACTGTATGAGCTTGGCAAAGTCGTTTTTGGTGATCAGGTCCACATTGAACCCCACCTGTTCGGCGGCCTTCATAAAATACTGAATGGCTTTCTTGTTGGAAGGCGGCGTACCCTCTTCCGGATTTACCAGGATCGCCATGTCATATTTTTTCCTGCTGTATTGCTTCTGCAGCCGTTTCTTGCCCTGCAGATACTCATCAAGAGACTGCTTGAGGTGATCCAGATGCTCCGTAGGAAGTTCTTTCAGGTTGAGCGGTTTCAGGTTTGTCAGAAACCACTTATCCTTTTTCGAGAAAATCGCCCTAAGGATGGGTACCTGAAACAAATTAAAAATCAATAGTCCAACCCGGTTGAACGCGGCAACATCCGATTTCCCAAAACAGATATAGATCTCTATCCTGTCTCCGGAGACTTTTCTGAATTCCTGCTGGATCAGCTCATCAAAATCCTCGGCATCCTCTCTCACAAGGGATGGAAACCTGAATTCCTGTAGCGTAGAGATTTCCGGCATGACTTTATGTCCCCGGGCCTCAGCCAGCAGCGAAACATAGTATCCCAAGCTTTGGTAATGGTAAGATTTACACAGGTTGATTACTTTGAACTTTTTGTTTTTCTGATACTGCTCCTCAGAAAAGTAGTCTTGAGGGGATATAATTTCCGCTTCACTTTTGGAGGCAGTCCAGTCACCGGGGTGATCAGTAACAATAATTTTGGATGACATTATTTAGGTTTAATTACTAATAAGTTAGCATCATAAGTCATAATTCCCAACAAAATGGAATTAATCAGCCGCCTTAAATTCACCAAATAGTATTGGGTTTCACTGATTGGGTTAGACTCTAGCGGGTCTGCGATGTATACAAGTCTTTTTATTGGGTCGAAACCACGGATGACCACAAAATGACCGGCAGGCTTCCCTTTCAGGTCATCATATTCGTTCGTTTCGGGTATTTCGCGTGAACAATTGTACAGATAAGTCGCGCTGAGTCCGGTAAGGACAGGCGTTCCTTCCTCCAGGATACCCCTGATCAACTTGGAACTTAGCTCTTCAAATAAGATTTCACCCCCTCCCTGCAAAAACTTCAAGTAAGCATTGGTTGCTGTTTTGAACTTCTTGCTTGTTTTATGTAGAAGCTGCTCTTTTAGCTTCTCTTCCAGGGAAATCCCCTCTACAAACCAGGTAGGATCAAACATTTGAAGGTCATAGGTGATCAGCTTGGCAGAATAACCTCTTTTCAAAGCGTGATTGCCCAACATCACCCCGAGGGTGCCACCGGTCTTCAGGCTTTTGACCTGGTCTATGACGTCATCCAGTGAAATATTGTCGTTGAAATATTGATATACAGCATGAAGACTTGTAGGTCCGCAGGTTTCATCATTTGGCTGTGGACGAATATCTACTTCAAGTGATCCCCGTTCCATTAACCTTTCCATACTCATATCATTTATTCATCCTCCAGGTCTTTTTTAATAATCAATCTGTTACCTCTGTTGTAGGTGAAGTAATTCCAGATCCATTGTGAAAACACTAGTAATTTACGCCGAAAACCGATAATTGAAAACAGGTGAATAAACATCCAGATAAACCAACCTAAAAAACCGCCTAAACGAATACCAAAAGGTGCATCAATCACTGCTTTGTTCCTTCCGATAGTGGCCATGGTTCCTTTATCCACATACATAAATGGCTTCTCTTCCCCTCCCTGAATCTGGGCAATCAAATTTTCTGATAACCTTTTGGCTTGCTGAATGGCTACAGGTGCCAGCATAGGCAGTCCTTTGGGGTGCTTTGCTGATTCCTGGTAGGAGACATCACCTATCGCGAAGATGTCCTTCGCGCCCCACACCCTGTTGAAGTCATCTACTTTGATCCTACCTTTTACATCAGATCCTTCCGGTAACCCTTTGATGTTATTGGGTTTTACCCCTGCCGCCCAAACCAGACACTGTGTCTGTATTGTACGCTTGTCGCTGAGTGTAACCAACTCACCGTCATAGCTTTTAACAAATTTACCCAGCAGCAGGCGCACTCCGAATTTCTTCAGGTAACGCTTAGCCCTGTGACCTGATCGCTCAGACATACTGGGCAGTACCCGGTCTGTACCTTCTACCAGCCAGATTTTCAGCTTTGAAAAGTCCAGCTCGGGGTAGTCTTTAGGCAATACATGTTTCCTGAGCTCACCAATCGCTCCGGCGAGTTCTACACCGGTAGGACCAGCCCCCACGATGACGATATTCATGTATTTCTCCAGCTCTTCATCTCCATCGGCCTGAATGGCTTCCTCGAAGTTGTTGATCAGCTTGGTGCGCAATTCAATCGCATCACTGATCTCCCGCAACTTGTGCGCATTTTTCTTCAACTGTTCATTGTTGAAAAAATTGGTACTGGATCCAGTGGCTATTACGAGCTTGTCGTACTCCAAAAACCCGGAACTGGTAATGACCCGTTTATGCTCAGGATCTACGCTTTTCACTTTAGCCATCCTGAAATGGAAGTTCTTGTTATCTTGAAGAAACTCTCTCAGGGGACTTGAAATATCCCCAGGGCTCAATCCCGCCGTAGCCACCTGGTATAGCAGGGGAATAAAACTGTGATAATTATGTTTATCCACCAGTACAGTCTGAACATTCTGCTTGCTCAATTGTCTGACCAGCTCGATCCCACCGAATCCTCCACCAATGATTACTACCCTGGTGAGGTCCGTTTTTGGGATACGCTCCCTGATCCTGTTGAGTTTGGGTTTTTCAGGAATTAGAATATTTTCTTCTTGCATATTAGTGTTTCTTCGGTAAGGGCGCTTGATTAGTCCCTCACCTGAAACAAATTGTAATACGTTAAAGTTTTGGGATAGTTTGACTATTTTCGGCAATAATTTTCTATGCAAGGAGATCCGAAAATAATCAGGTCCTGGTGTATGTATGACTGGGCCAATTCAGTCTACAACCTGGTGATCAATACCTCGATCTTTCCAATTTATTATACAGCCATCACTGCCAGTGAAAGTACCGGAGATAAAGTAAGTTTTTTCGGTTTTCAAATCGTCAATTCGGTGCTGTATAGCTATGCACTTTCTTTTTCCTACCTGCTTTCGGCAATGATCCTTCCCTTGCTATCGGGTATGGCTGACTATGCAGGCAAAAAGATGACTTTTCTGAAGTTCTTTACCTTCCTGGGAGCGTTTAGCTGTATGGGAATGTTTCTGTTTACCAAAGGAAACATCGAGTGGGGGATCCTATGTGTGATCTTTGCCAGCCTGGGCTATAGTAGCAGCCTGGTATTTTATGATGCCTATCTGCCTGAGATCGCCACTCCCGAGCAAACCGACCGCGTGAGTGCGAGAGGATACGCTTATGGCTACTTAGGTAGTGCGCTGATGCTGATCATGAGCCTGATACTGATCACCTACTATGAAACTTTCGGATTTGAAAACACAGGCCAGGCCACACGACTCGTCTTTTTACTTGTTGGGATCTGGTGGATTGGTTTTGCTCAAATACCTTTCAGGACACTGCCGGTCAACGTGTTTCACAAAAAACCTAAAGGCAGATTGTTATTGAATGGATACCTGGAGATCAGATCAGTATTTATCAAGCTGAGATCTCTCAGCAACATGAAAAAGTACATCCTGGCTTTCCTGTTTTTCAATATGGGGGTGCAAACAGTGATGCTACTTGCCACCTTGTTCGGATCTAAAGTGCTTCACCTGGAAGCCGGACAATTGATCCCTATCCTGTTAATCATCCAATTTGTTGGGATTGCAGGCTCATTGCTTTTTGCTCGCTTATCGGATAAAAAAGGAAATATCTTCTCACTCACCATCATGATCGTCATATGGATAGGCATTTGCATCTATGCTTATTACATCACCCATGTGACCCAATTTTATATCATTGCGGTGGTTGTTGGTCTGGTGATGGGTGGTATCCAGGCGTTGTCACGGGCTACTTTTTCTAAGCTGATCCCAGAGGATACGGAAGATCACGCATCATATTTTTCCTTTTTTGATGTGACTTTTCATATCAGTGTGGTACTCGGTACATTTAGTTATGGATTGATCGAACAAATGACCGGCAGCATGCGTATCAGCTCATTGGCACTTGGATTTTTCTTTCTTATTGGTTTGATTCTCCTTAGGTTTGTCAAGTTGCCCCCTTATGGAAAAGCTTAACCTACCGGACTGTTCGCTCAAGATCAAAAATGAAGAAGGCAACGAATTTGTTTTTGACATTGTCAGGAAAAAGTATGTAACCCTGACTCCTGAAGAATGGGTGCGACAGCACTTCCTTCACCTCATGATCAACCATCTGGAATATCCCCGGTCACTGATCAGCCTCGAATTTCCCCTGACTTATTTCAAATCAGGTAAACGGTCAGACATCCTGCTCACTGACCGGTCGGGCAAACCCTACCTGCTCATTGAATGTAAGGCTGCAAAGGTGAAGCTCGGACCGGATACGATCCACCAGATATCAACCTACAACAAGGTAATTCAGGCCCCCTATATTGCTATGACCAATGGCATGAAGCATTTTATCTGGAAATTCAGTGGGTCGGATTACCACCCACTGAAAGAATTTCCTAAACTATCCTAAATAAAGCACTTCCTTTACTTCGGTGTATTCCAGGTCAAAAGCTTCTGCTACTCCCTGATAAACCACCTTTCCTTCTACTATATTGAGTCCCTTTTTAAGTTCCTCATTCTCAGTGCAGGCTTTTTTCCACCCTTTATTAGCCAGCTGCATGGCATAAGGTAAGGTGGCATTGGTCAGCGCCAAAGTAGAGGTGTAGGGTACTGCCCCGGGCATGTTGGCCACGCAGTAATGTACCACATCATCGATGATAAAGGTAGGATTATCGTGGGTGGTGGGTGTGCAGGTTTCTATACATCCCCCCTGATCTACGGCCACGTCTACCAATACCGTTCCTGGCTTCATGTCTTTCAGCATGTCACGGGTAATCAGATGTGGTGCCTTGGCGCCAGGGATAAGTACGGCACCTATGATCAGGTCATGTGTACCGATCAGCTCGCGAATGTTATATTCACTCGACATGAATGTACTCACATTGGCAGGCATGATGTCTTCCAGGTATCGGAGTCGGGGGAGATTAATGTCCATAATGGTGACATCGGCACCCATTCCGGAAGCCATCTTGGCAGCATTTGTTCCTACGATACCACCACCCAGGATCAAAACCTTGGCTGGTCGCACGCCTGGTACACCACCCAGCAGAATACCCCTTCCTTTCTGAGGTTTCTCCAGGTATTTAGCTCCTTCCTGAATAGCCATTCGACCAGCCACCTCAGACATCGGAATCAATAGAGGCAACGTCCTGTCAGTTTTCTCTACAGTTTCGTATGCAAGACAGACAGCACCGCTGTTGATCATCGCATCCGTCAGTGGCTTACTCGACGCAAAATGGAAATAGGTAAACAGCAATTGATCCTTTTTAATAAGTCTGTACTCAGGCTCAATTGGCTCTTTCACCTTTATGATCATTTCTGCTGTTTCATAAACCTTCTCTATGGACGGAAGGATATTTGCCCCAGCCTGAACATATTGCTCATCACCAAACCCGCTATCAAAACCTGCTCCACTTTGAATGTAAACATCATGTCCTCGCTTGACCAGCTCAATCACTCCACCCGGAGTGATGGCTACCCTGTTTTCGTTGGATTTTATCTCCTTTGGAACCCCTATAATCATCTAATAAATGCTTTTTTTAGCAAAGATAAGTGCATGGACAATCAGATTTGCAGGGTCTGAAAAATTCGATAATATACCTAACCGAAATTTACCGGCTCAAAATAATATTTCATGATTTCAAAATAGATCAAAATATTATTCCTTTTTCATCTCTACGAAAAACCAATTCAATAGAAATATATGGCCGATTCTCTATTACCTCTGATGATTTTTTAGTATTTTTGAATTCCTTGAAATGTTGAAATTTTGTTTAATAAAACCTCTTTTTAGTGGGTACTCAGGAAGTCACAACTAAAACCAAGTTTAATAAAGCAGAGGTGCTGTTTGATTACGCACTGGCAGTAGAAAGTCGTGAAGCAAGCATCATTGGACGCAAAGAGGTTTTTATGGGCAAGGCCAAATTCGGCATTTTTGGTGATGGCAAAGAGGTAGCGCAAATTGCGGCAGCCAAAGCCCTGAAGAACGGAGATTGGCGCTCCGGATATTATCGCGACCAGACCATGATGATGGCCATGGGTCAGCATTCCTCACAGGAGTTTTTCGCGCAGCTTTATGCCCACACAGACCTTGATGCAGAGCCGGCATCTGCAGGCCGGATGATGAATGGTCATTTTGGTTCCCGATCGATGACTGCCAGCGGAGAATGGAATACGCTGACAGACATGAAAAACTCATGCTCAGACATTTCTCCCACCGCGGCACAGATGCCCCGTCTCATAGGGCTTGCCTATGCCTCCAAACTTTACCGAAACAATCCGGACTTAAAACATCTAAAAGACTTTAGCATCAATGGAAATGAAGTAGCCTTCGGGACCATTGGTAATGCCGCCACCTCAGAGGGCCACTTTTTTGAAGCAATCAATGCCATGTGTGTGCTCCAGATCCCTGTGGTGATGTCTGTATGGGATGACGCATATGGGATTTCCGTCCCTCAACACTACCACACCGCCAAAGAAAGTATATCTACCGTCCTGGAGGGCTTCAGAAGAGAAAAAGACCTGGCGGGAATGGAAATTTTCACTGTCGAGGGGTGGGATTACCCTAATCTTGTGAAAACCTATCGAAAAGCCGCAAAAGTAGCCAGGGAAGAGCATGTCCCCAGCCTTGTCCATGTGATCGACATGACACAACCTTTGGGCCACTCTACTTCCGGCTCACATGAAAGGTACAAGTCTAAGGAGCGGCTGGATTGGGAAAAAGAATTTGACTGCAACCTGAAAATGCGGGAATGGATCCTGGAAACAGGACTCTGTACCGAAGCAGAGCTCAAAGAGATAGAGCATGAGGCCAGACAAAAGGCCAAAAAGGCCAGAAATGAAGCCTGGAAAGCTTACACTGCCGAAATCAAGGAAGATGTGGCTACTGCCATCAGAATGATCGGAGATGCGGCAAAAGTGTCTGTGAACAAGGTAGCGCTCAATGAAATTAAGAGTGATCTCAAGGATGCCTTGAATCCGCTCAAAGCAGACACCATGCGGGCTGTAAGAAAAAGCCTCAGGTATCTGAAAGACGAACAATCCAAAGAAAAAGAGGCGATCATCGCCTGGGTCAAAGAGAAAAACGAGATCCATAAGGATGAATACAATTCTCATCTCTACAATGAGTCTGCCTATAGTCCTTTGCGCGTTGAAGAGGTCAAGCCAGAATATTCAGACGATTCGGAAGTCGTTGACGGACGCGAAGTCGTCAGGGCTTGTTTTGACGAGCTGCTGAAAAGAGATCCAAGGGTTTTTGCAATAGGTGAAGACGTAGGAAAGATTGGGGATGTAAACCAGGGATTTGCCGGCCTGCAGGAAAAACACGGTGAGATCCGCGTGACCGATACAGGCATCAGGGAGCTGACCATCCTGGGGCAGGGCATTGGCTCTGCGCTGAGGGGTCTGAGGCCCATTGTAGAGATCCAGTATCTAGACTATGTAATCTACGCCTTGCAAACCATGTCGGACGACCTGGCCTCGCTGCACTACCGCATGAAAGGTGGTCAGGTGTGCCCCGTGATCATCAGGACACGAGGACATCGCCTGGAAGGTGTTTGGCATAGCGGCTCACCTATGAGCATGCTATTAGGATCTATCAGGGGCATTCACTTACTGGTTCCCAGAAACCTGACCCAGGCTGCAGGATTTTACAATACTTTGATGGCATCAGAAGATCCTGCACTGATCATTGAATCACTCAATGGATACAGACTGAAAGAGAAGATGCCTGAAAATATCGCTGAAATCAAGGTACCATTGGGCGTTCCGGAGGTTCTGAGAGAGGGAACGGATGTGACACTGGTAACCTATGGCTCTATGTGCCGCATTGTAATGGAAGCTGCCCAACAGCTCAGTGAATTTGGCATTTCCTGCGAGGTGATTGATGTGCAAACATTGCTACCTTTCGACATTCACAGCTCCATCACAGATTCATTGAAAAAGACCAACCGGGTTGTCTTTATCGATGAAGACGTACCCGGAGGAGCCACAGCCTATATGATGCAGCAGGTACTGGACAGAGACAATGGATATCAATACCTTGACTCAAAACCATTGTGCATTTCTGCCAAAGACCACAGACCAGCGTATAGTACGGACGGTGATTATTTCTCAAAGCCTAATACGGAGGATGTATTTGAAGGGGTTTATCAACTCATCTCAGAGGTTGATCCCGAACAATTCAAGCCACTTATCTGGTAATTCCCAACAGGGTCAAATCGGGCGTACTGGCTACGTTACTGAGATTCAAATCAAAATCGTATACGTAGAATTCAATTTTGAATTCATCATTCCCGAAAATGAAAGGGAATCCACTCGATGTAATTGGGTAAGTTATGGTTCCCCGGACTGGCCTTTGATTCTCAACTGATTCTTCATCAAATACAGGGATTCTTCCATCATAAGTGATTCCACAGCTGGTAGTACCAAATACAGATTCAAGATCAATCTCCTGGTACACTCCATTGACCTTTCTGAAGAAGTTCAAATGAAGGTTGTAATGGAATTCATTTTTCTTGATAAAAAACGTATCTGTAGCTCCGGTACCAATATCAAGAATGGCATAATCCTCGCAGTTATAGGGGGTCCTGATATCTGTGTCACTTAAAAATTTCTCATCCAGCGTGCCAGGTGTAACTAATCTAAAAGGTGGAGTGGAGTTGGACCTAAGGGTGACCAGGCTATCATCGTCATCCACTACATAGTCGAATGGGTGAAATGGAGGGAACGTTTCTCTGGAAAATAATCCCACATTTCCGTCCCCATCTTCGAAATAAAATGACAGGACAAGGGAATCGAAAGAAGAACCGGGAACAAATTCCAGGCTCCTGAATTCTATATATGGTATATCTGAGATGTCAGTCTCCCGGTAACAGCTTAAGATTACAGGAATCGTGATTATTACTAAAAAATACCTCACCATGTACTTCATAATCGATCCCTCATTATAAATTGAACTTTGTTTTATTATAACCGATGATTGATCCTAAAAGATTCAAATCTGAACTAATTTCTATAAACGAAAAAACATTTGAAAAATTTGCGATTGAAGTCTTTAATTTTCAATGGACTCAAAATCAAATTTATCAGGATTATTGCAATCTATTGAGCATTACCCCTAAAGATGTTAGAACTTTAAAGGATATTCCTTTTCTTCCCATCACCTTCTTTAAGACACATGAAATCAAGACAGGGAAGTGGCCAACTCAAAAAATTTTTAAGAGCAGCGGCACCACAGGAGAACGCAGCAATCATCACGTCCGCGATGAAACACTGTATCACTTCAATGCTGAAACCATTTTTAATCAGCAATTTGATCAACTGGAAAACTTCAAAATTCTGGCGCTCCTCCCCTCGTATATTCAGCAGGGAGATTCATCTCTGATCAGTATGGTTGATCATTTTATTCGAAAAACACCGCATAAAGGTGGTTTTTACCTGGACAATTACAGTGACCTGAAAGCAGCCCTGGTTTCAGGCAAAACCCCCAGGGTTCTATTTGGCGTTTCCTATGCGCTGCTGGATTTTATCGAAAAGCAGGGACCATTTACCGACCTTAAAAATCTTACCATTATTGAAACCGGTGGGATGAAAGGAAGGAGGAAGGAGATCACCCGCCAGGAACTACACAAACTTATAAAGGCAGGCTTTGGTATTGAGGCAGTCTATTCTGAATATGGGATGACTGAACTTTTCTCTCAGGCTTATGGTAAAGATGGCTATTTTAGCTTTCCTCCCTGGGCCAAAGTGATGATTCGCGACATCAACGATCCATTTGAAAATCTAAGTAAGGGCATCACCGGAGGAATAAATGTTATAGATTTAGCCAATATCCATAGCATTTCGTTCGTTGAAACAGAAGATCTTGGTAGAATTACAGAAAACAGTCAATTTGAAGTAATGGGAAGACTAGATAATTCAGATATTAGAGGCTGTAATTTGCTATTTTAACGAGATAACAAGTTAATTAGTCGTTTTTTTTTGCAGAGAAAGAAACTGTAATATATTTTTGATAATAGTTAATGTTGGGTATACGCCATATCCATTAAAGAAAAACCGCTCATGAAGTTGAAAATTTTTGTTATTGCAATCGTACTAGCTGGGCTGAGTGCATGTACCCAAAAAACTTGTCCCACCTACGCCAAACAGGATGTAGAAAAGTCAAAACCAGAACAAATCAGAATTTGATTTAGATTTCTACGTATCTCTTCACATCCTTTACTGATATCTCATTGTCCGACATTATGATCAGCCGCTCTATGATGTTTCGTAGCTCGCGGATATTACCTGACCAAGCATAGTTAGTAAGCTCATCAATAGCGTCCTTTGCAATTTTCTTGGGGGCGGAACCATACTCATTGGAGATTAACTCCATGAAATGTTCGATGAGCAATGGAATGTCATCTTTTCGTTCCCTCAATGGTGGCACCTGAATGATCATTACACTCAGTCGGTGGTAAAGATCTTCCCTGAAATTTCCTTCCTGGATTTCTTTCTTTAAATCTTTGTTGGTTGCCGCTAACACACGAACATCAACTTTGATAGACTTTTCCCCTCCTACCCTGGTGATCTTATGCTCCTGCAAGGCTCTCAATACCTTAGCCTGTGCAGAAAGACTCATATCGCCAATCTCATCCAGGAAAATAGTTCCATTATTGGCCAGCTCAAATTTACCGATGCGCTGCTTATGGGCGGAGGTAAATGAACCTTTCTCATGACCAAACAGCTCACTTTCTATCAATTCTGAAGGGATGGCTGCACAGTTTACTTCAATCAATGGCAATGCAGACCTTGAACTTTTGGCGTGTAGCCAATGTGCCACAAGCTCCTTACCTGTTCCATTTTCACCGGTAATGAGTACCCGAGCGTCAGTTGGTGCTACCTTCTCAATGGTTTCTTTGATCTCCTGGATTGGCTTAGAATTACCAACTATATCAAAAGATTTGTTGATCTTCTTTTTTAGATTCTTAGTCTCCACCTGAAGGTTGGACTTATCAAGTGCGTTGCGAACGGTGAGTAGCAGCCTGTTGAGATCAGGTGGCTTTTGAATAAAATCGTATGCTCCTTTCTTTGTGGCGTCTACGGCGGTTTCAATGGTGCCGTGCGCAGAGATCATGATAAAAGGTGTGTCAATCCCCTCATTGACAGCTTTGTCCAAAAGCTCAATGCCATCCATTTTAGGCATTTTGATGTCGCAGAGTACTACGTCATAGCTGTTTTTAGACAATTCCTCCCAGGCAGCCTCACCATCCTGGGCTTCGTTTACCTGGTATTTTTCATATTCGAGGATTTCTTTCAGAGTTTCTCTGATACTTTTCTCATCATCAACAATAAGGATCTTCGCCATTGCTTATTTTCAATTAAAATAAAAATTACAAGCCTGTAAGCCGGGTTCTGTACCCCGATACCAATAGCATCAGTATCGGGATGCCCATCATTTATCTAGCCCGGACATCACTGCCCGGATCATTATCAACCTACCCATCCTGCCAAACGAGCGAGCAACTCTAAACAGGATCTATTTGGTCTTTCAACCCGTAAGGTTTACCATGCTCCTCATATCACTATGAGAACGGTGAGCTCTTACCTCGCCTTTTCACCATCACCGGAAGAAGAGCGAACTCCTCCTCTTGGGCTGTATGTTTTCTGTGGCACTATCTGTTCCCGATACCGATTATCGATATCGGGCCCTTCCCGTTAGGAAGTACGGTGCTCTGTGTTGCCCGGACTTTCCTTCCCGAAATATTTCGGGACGATGAGCCGGCTTGCCCAGCAAAAATACTTATATAATGCTAATTTCCTGAATACGGCTATGATAAGGCCACCTTGTAGGTTTCAAGGGCTCTTTGCCTGGCCATCTTGTAGTCAATGATGGGATCTGGATATGCATCCGAGTTCAATTCAGGGATCCATTTTTTAATATACTTCTGATCTTTGTCAAACTTTTCTGTTTGGGAATATGGATTGAATATCCTGAAGTAGGGTTGAGCATCCGTACCAGTGCCGGCAGCCCACTGCCAGCCACCATTGTTGCTGGAAAGCTCATAATCCAACAGCTTCTCAGCAAAATACCGTTCACCCCACCGCCAGTCTATCAAAAGCATTTTGCTTAGAAAACTGGAAGTGATCATCCGCACCCTGTTGTGCATAAACCCGGTATTGTTGAGTTCCCGCATTCCGGCATCTATTATCGGGAAGCCTGTTTTCCCATCACACCAGGCCTTAAAAACAGATTCGTCATTTAGCCATTCGATCTTATCGTATTGAGGCTTGAAAGCCTGATCCACTACTTGTGGCCAATGATACAGCACCTTCATATAGAACTCTCTCCAGACAAGCTCATTGAGCCATGTGTCCGACAAATCCACCCCCCTGGAGACTGCTTCACGGATGCTCACCGTGCCATGCCGGAGGTGTACACTAAGCCTGGTTGTACCCTGAAGACCGGGAAAATCCCTGTTTTGGTCGTACCGTGTGATGATTTCCTCATCAAAGGTGGCTGACGGTATCTCTATCGAGGTTTCTTTAAATCCTAAGGAAGCGAGAGAAACAGGAGCAGGACCGGACGTTTCAAAGAGATTGTCCAGGGCTTGTTCTGACGCCACCTGATCGTAGTCTCCGGGTTTAAGTCGCTCCCTCCACTTATTCTTGTAAGGTGTAAAAACTTTATACGGTTGTCCCTGCTCATTCAGAATTTCTTCCGGGCTGAAGATTACCTGGTCTTTTACCTGGACAAACCTTACCCCCTTGGGCTTTAACAGATCACGGATCATATGATCACGTTCTCTGGCATAGGGCTCATAATCCTCATTGGTAAAGACGCTCTTCACGTCATACTTTTCAAGAAGATCCTTAAAGGCATCAAATGGCTTACGATGATAAACCAGTAGTCCGCTGCCGAATTTCCTGAATGTCTGGTGAAGCCTCATTATCTGCCGGTGAATAAATGTAACCCTGGCATCTGTGGGATCTTCCAGCTCATCGAGAATATCTTTATCAAATATAAAAATGGGCAGCACTGGCAAGCCAGAGGTAAGCGTCTGATATAATCCCCGGTTGTCATGCGATCTCAGATCCCTTCTAAACCAGAAAACATTGATTTCATCCATCTCTATCAAACCTCCATCTGATGGTTTTGTTTGATCAAATACTACTTGATACAGCTGTTGAGTCGCTCGCATCTTGTGGTGGAGCAGGCTCGGCGTCCTGTACGGCTTTATCTCTAGATTTCTTCAACAGGTCACTAAACTCATTGAAGGAGTTTACATACTGAAAACTTACCCCGGTCTCTCTAAAAAAATTAGCTGTAGTGCTTGTGGCTGTTCGTTGCTTGGTCTGGCTGAATGCCTTGATGCGAAGATGCCCGTCTTTGGTGAGAATGTACCTCACAGACCAGTCTCCATAAAAATTTTCATTGGATACATTGGATCCATTTTGAGCTACGAGTCCGCCACCGCTTACCCGAAGCCGACCATCCATGAATGTATAGGCCAGACGGAGTTGAAAGGTATTGAAGGCATTGGCATCGGATAATGAGCTAAGGTCAATATCGACTTCCAGGTTTTCATCTACCTGACTGATAAAATACGAGAACTGATTGCTAATGAATTCACTCAAACTGCTACCCACAGCACCACCTCCGATACTGAAGCCATCCTGAACAGAAAACTTTCTTAATATCAGCAAGCTAAAAACCTGACGTTTCAATTCCTGCTCATTGTTATTGATGTCTGATAAAGCTACCTGGTCAGCTGTTTGTATCTGAGCAGAAGATTCATCTACCTCTATTTTAAAGTCAATTTGTGGAGACAGCATTTCTCCGGAGAGTCCCAGCATCACAAGGAAAGGAAGCCTTTGATGCTGACTGGTAGTTTCAAAATCATCACTCTGGACATAATAATCACTCAGTGAGGCCATCTGCCGATAAGTGGCCGTGAGGTTGAGTATACCCTGGTATGGGTCTCCATACCATGAGATGGTACTTCCGGCCCGAATATCGAACTCCTTGTTGATAAAATTGGGAATCGTGAAGTTGTATGCCCCTTCGGTGATGGTGATTTCACCAAAGAGTTGAAATTCTCCCTGTGTATCCAATGTCATATTCAGGTTTCCAACACCTCTACCACGGATAATATCTCCGGTCTTGATGTCTCTGATCAATTCCAGGTATGCCCGGTTGGTAATATCCAAATCGAAATCGAGTCGGATCCCCGAAATGCTATTCCTGATCAACTCCTCAGTCACTTCGGTATGGGATGTGTCAGACAGGTCTATGAAGCTTATATAATCCTTCTGATCAATTTCCGTATCCTCTTCGAGCGGGATGAAAATTTTGGTGCCTGATTCTGTGGTGGCTTTAGCCTGTATCAGCAGATCTGTGACAGGTCCGGAAACTTTGATTTCGGCGGTTCCTTTGGCGGACCCATAGTAGAGATCATTGTCTCCCTTGGCGGTGTTTAGAAACAAAAAGTTATTGGCTGAGATGTCAAGATTTATAGCAAAATCCTTGAATCCCCGATGTCTGACTCTTCCATTGAGAGAGGCCCTGTCTCCATCTCTGTCAGTGATCTGAATCCCATTTAAGAGTATGGCTTCATTGTTAAAATTGATATTCCCATTGTAGCCGTATGTGGTGCCCAGGTAATCAAAACGGAATTTACCATTCTCCACTCTGCTATAGCCATTTAATACCGGATAAGATAAATTTCCGCTGATACTCACACTCCCGCTCGCGTTTCCTTCGATATTTGAAAACAAACTCCTGAAAAGTGGTTCAAAGAGCTTCACATTGGCCTGATCAAATTCTACTGCAATATCCAATTGTTCCTCATCATGATAAGGATAGTAGTATCCTTCCATTGTTATCGTTCGGATCGACTCTCTTTGCACCACAAAATCCATAGAAATGGCCTGTAGCCCTTTCACCCAGTCCGAACTCCCATTGACATTGCCAACGTACAGATCGTCCACCACCAAATCATTTAAGTCCAGTTCGGTGAGCAATTGAATGGAAGAGTCTTCACCTTCTTTATTCAAGGTCACCTGACTGGTAAGTATGCCACTGATCGGTATGGGCACGATTGGGGATATGCTGATCAGGTCAAACTGCTTGAAGTTGAGCACCAGGTCGGTAGAGTTGGCAGCGGAATAAACCCCTTTGAGGCTCACCGACTGCTCGCCATTGTATAGTTCCAGTCTGTCGATGGTAATGGACTCACTTTCAATCTCAATGTTATTATACGGGTTAAAGAACCATCGATCTCCAAACACCACCATGTTGGAAGGCTTGAAATTAAATACCAGCTTGTCTTTCAAGAGCCTGAGCTGGGCATTGACCAGGGCTGAGCTGTTATTTTCAGGTTGCTCCACATGCCCCTGGATGGTAATATCATTATTGAACCAAATGGCTTCAATGGACATGTCTCTTGTCTCGGGTATCTGCCGCCATTGCTGCCGTGAGGAATTGATAAAAATATTGGCGATGACTCCCAGAGAATCCATGTCTTTGGAAGCATTGATATCTATGGTATTGTCATAAAATTTAACTCCTTTGTATTCCACCGAATCGATCTCAGTAAACAGAAACAGCGTCGCATTCTTTCTTTGGTAGTATTTACCCTCTACAATACCACCCTCAGAAATCTTGAGGTCCTGATCCAGAAAAGCTATATAAGGGTTGATGTCCTGATAATTCAAAGTCATATTGACCTCATAATTTCTGGAATCTTTTAACCGGTCGTAGATGCTTACCCTTCTTTCTAATTCAGGTTCAAAGTATGCTGCAAACTCCCTGGTGATAAGATCAGCATCGGTGACCAACTGAGAAAAATAGAAATCTCCGTTGAGTCTCACGTGTGCCTCCTCCAGGTCGATGTTTATTTCACGACTATGCTGATCTCGCTCGGCTGTGATGGAAATGGTATCGAACAACAAGGAGCGATTGTCATAACTGATATACATACTATCGAGCTGAATTCGTCCCTCAAGGCTGTCAAGATTTAAGCCGGTGAAATTGGATGAAATGGACATCTTCAGACTGATCTCTTTTTCCGAAAAACCCAGGGGCTTAAAATCCAACTGATCAACAGACCCCCTTACTTCAATTTCTTCCGGGATAATCCCCAGATTCAAAGTCCCCTCTCCGTTGATTTTACAATGGGGATCATCCACAATCAGGCTGCCTCTAAAATAAGAAGCTGCAAATATTCCATCGGCTTTGATGAAATCATATTCATATCCCATTATCCCGGTATTGGTAATATCTGCATTCAGTTTAAAACTGGCATTATCTACGCGGAATCCCTGTCCATCGATTTCCCCATTCAGGTTCACTTTTTGGAGCAACTCCTTGTCTTGAATGAACGCACCCGCATTGAATTTATCCAGTATAAGTTTTCCTGAGTATTTGGCATCGGCAAAACCCTGTGGAAACTTCAGGTTAATATCCGAATAAACTTTCCCATTGTCAGTGATAAAGTTGGCGTTAGCTACAAAATCATTGATAAACCCAAGGAAGGATCCGGAAAAACGAATGGTACCCAGGGACATCAGGTTTTTACGAAATTCGCCTACATAATCAGCAAAATCATCGGGGTTAAGGTTTCCATTAGAAATGTTTGCATCTATGAATGCTTCATCGATTTTGGGCAATCCCATAAAATCAATGTCCCCCTCAATGTGGCTGCGATCATTGTATTTGATAGAGAAGTTTTTGATCGAAAGATCAGGAATCCTTCCCAGGACATCTGCTTCCGTATCGATCATATGATGTTCTCTGGGAACAGGTGCAAAATAGGACAGGTCATATTGATCTATTTTCGTTTCCCGTAGTTGCAAATCGAGGGATACCTTACTGCTAAAATCATTGAGATCCTTGAGACTATCATAGGAGAATGTGAGCCTGTCTCTAACTACCGAGTGCGGTGTTTTCAAGAACAGTTCGCTTAAGGTCAGGTCCTTATTCGTCAACTTAAAGAGTGATTGAAATTCCCTGATTTGAAACCGGGTGTTAATTTCCTCTCCGATGAGATAGCTGACTACCGATGAGATTGTATCCTTTTTGATATCAAATTTATAGAACCCTGCCTGATTGATCATGAAGTCAAAATGTGCCAGATCTACGTATTGTTCTTCGGCATGCTCTACCTGCTGGTTGTCATAACCCACCTTGAATTGCTCAAGCTCTATCTGGGTAACTGAAATGTTAAATGGTTTTTTTAAGGAATCTACTACTTGCCCTGTACTTTTCAAGGTCTTGATCCCATCGATAAACTCAATGATGTTGACAGCCAGCGAGTCATCATATTTCACCAGGTTAAGTTCACCCTTAGTCAGGTAAGCATCATCCAGAAAAAGGTGATTCTCTACCAGCAGATTTGATATCTGGTAGTTAATCTCTACTTCAGAAGCTTTCAACATGGGTTTCCCTTTGTAATCTTCGACCAGCAGCTCCCTGATCAATACCTGATCAAACCACTTGATCTTTATATTCTTGAGGTAGATCTGCTGGCCGGTTTCCTCGTAGAGGGTTTCCAGTAGCCGATCTTTGATGGTATTCTGAACCCATGGAACCTGCAGCAACAAAATAATGGCCAGGGCCAGGGTCACTACCAGGGTTAAACCCCAAAAAATGACTTTTTTGAGAACTCGAAGAGCGGGTGCTATCGTTATCTTACTTTTCAACTGTATTTTTGGCTCCCTATGGATTGCACTATTCTCGGTATAGAATCATCCTGTGATGAAACTTCAGCTTCTATTTGTATTAACGGAAAAATTAGAAGTAATATCATTGCAACACAATCTATTCATAAAAGTTACGGCGGAGTCGTCCCAGAGTTAGCTTCCAGGTCACATCAAAAAAATATTGTCCCGGTAGTAAACGAAGCCCTGAAGGAAGCAGATATAACACCCCACAAAATTAATGCAATTGCTTATACTCGTGGCCCCGGACTTTTGGGATCACTTTTGGTAGGTAGTTCTTTTGCCAAAGCGATGGCGTTGAGTCTGTCCATACCAGTTATTCCTGTCCATCACATGCATGCCCACATTTTTTCTCATTTCATCGAGGAGCCACATCCTAAGTTTCCATTTCTCTGCATGACAGTAAGTGGTGGTCATACCCAACTTGTAAGATTAGATGACTTTGATCAAATGACCATCATCGGTCAGACACAGGACGATGCTGTAGGTGAAGCGTTTGATAAATGTGCCAAGTTATTGGGCCTCGGCTATCCTGGTGGTCCCCAGGTAGATAAACTGGCACAGCAGGGAGATTCACTCAGGTTTAGCTTCCCGGAAACAGAGATGCCGGGATATGATTTTTCATTCTCTGGGATTAAAACAGCCTTCCTGTATTTCCTTCGTGATGGAGTAAAAAAAGATGAACACTTCATCGAAAAGAATCTAAACGACCTGGCGGCCAGTATTCAGCATACGCTGATAAACATGCTATTGAAAAAATTGAAGAAGGCCGCAAAGCAGGAGAAGATCCGGTCCATAGGAATTGCCGGTGGTGTATCTGCCAACCAGGGTCTTAGAAAGGCGTTAGAAGATATGGCACAGGAAAATAAATGGGAGGTGTTTATTCCAAAATTTGAATATTGCACGGATAACGCAGCGATGATCGCATTAACTGGATATTTAAACTTTAAATCCAACAATTTCGGTCAACTTACAGACAGTCCGCTACCCCGAATGATATTTTAAAGCCTATATTTTTTAATATCACCGGCCCTTCATTATTTTTAAATTGAATAAGTATGTCATGGCTAAAGAAAAGCGATTTTCTAACGATATCAGTATAAAAAACCGAAAGGCTAGTTTCGAGTATGAGTGGCTGGAGCAGTTTGAAGCAGGTATTGTGCTGAAAGGAACCGAAATAAAGTCCATTCGGGAGGGAAAAATCAGCCTTTCTGGGGCCTATTGTTATTTACACAACGACGAGCTTTTTATCAAGGGAATGAACATTACCCCGTACACGGAGAGTTCGTTCCAAAACCATGACCCTATGCGAGAGCGTAAAATGCTCTTGAAAAAAAGTGAATTAAAAAAGCTCAAGGCCAAGACCGAAGAAAAAGGGTTAACGATCATACCCACGAAACTATTCGTGAACAAACGAGGGTATGCCAAAGTGGGCATTGCACTGGCACGGGGTAAGAAGCTTTTTGATAAGAGGGATACGCTTAAGAAGAAGGATCAGGATAGAGAAATGAAAAGATTGAAAATATGAACGCGGTCCTTGTACTCAATCAAGATTTCACGCCTATCTCAGTTTGTTCAGTTCAAAGAGCTTTTTTATTGGTCTTTTTGAACAAAGCAGAAATGTTGAGTGAGAAGTCTGATGCAGTACTTCGTTCAGTGGACAAATGTTTCCCCTTTCCCTCGGTAATCCGCATTTTACAATACGCTCACATCCCCTACAAAGGGGTCGTATTGACACGTCACAATGTATTTAAAAGGGATGCTTATGCCTGCCAGTATTGTGGCACTTCCAAAGATCTGACCCTGGATCACCTGGTCCCACGCTCCAAAGGGGGCAAATCTACCTGGACCAACCTGGTGACCGCCTGTAAGACCTGCAATGCCCGCAAAGGCGATTTCAGCCCCGATCAGGTAGGATTACGATTGGTAAGGAAACCAATTCGACCTACATATGTTATGTTTCTAAGATCCACTACCAACAAGATGAGGGAAGACTGGATCCCATTCCTTGACAGGAAAGCATCAGCATAAGCCATACACAAATGAACACATTCGAAACCATCAATCCAGCTACTGAAGAGCAGCTAAATACCTATGAATATTATCAGGATTCAAAGATCAGCCATACGATTGATCATGCACATCACTGTTGGCTGGAATGGAAAGAGACAAGCTTCACCGAGCGCAGTGTCCTCTTTCGTAAGCTGAAAGATCTGCTTGAAAAAAAGAAAGATCAACTAGCTGAAGAAATCACCCTGGAGATGGGGAAACCGCTGGATCAATCGGTGGCCGAAATTGAGAAATGTGCCTGGGTATGCGAGTATTATGCGACCAATGCGGAAGCTTTTCTACAAAAAGAGGTCATCAAATCAGATGCCTCCAAAAGCTATGTGAGGTACGACCCCCTCGGCGTGGTCCTGGCAGTCATGCCGTGGAATTTCCCCTACTGGCAGGTCTTCCGTTTTGCTGCTCCGGCATTGATGGCGGGGAATGCCTGTATCTTGAAGCATTCACCAAACACCACGGCATGTGCCTTGTCCATACAAAGAATTTTCGAAGAGGCAGGATTTCCAATATATCTGTTTAATACGATCATTGCCGACATCCCCCAAATAGAACCCATAGTGGCTAACAAAAAGATTGCTGCTGTCACATTGACTGGTTCTACCAGGGCAGGCAAGTCTCTGGCGGCCCTGGCAGGAAAATATCTCAAAAAGACTGTGCTGGAGCTGGGGGGCAGTGACCCATATTTGATTCTTGCTGATGCTGACCTGAACCTGGCCGCCGAAACTTGTGTGACGGGGAGGCTTATCAACAGCGGTCAAAGCTGCATAGCTGCCAAGCGATTTATTGTAGTAAGTGCAATCAAAAAACCTTTTGTGGAAAAGGTAAAAAAACTCATGGAAGCCAAGGTAATTGGAAATCCTACTGCTGATGAAACGGATATCGGTCCGATGGCCAGGAAAGACCTGATGCAATTGCTGGCTGATCAGGTAGACCAATCGGTAAAGGAAGGAGCCGAGATCGTTTTGGGCGGTAAAATTGATCAGGGACGCGGGTATTACTATCCTCCAACTATACTGGCTCATGTAAAGCCTGGGATGCCGGCTTATGATGAAGAGTTATTTGGTCCGGTAGCTTCCATTATTGAAGTGAAAGACGACGAGGAAGCGATTAAAGTGGCCAACGATACCATCTATGGTTTGGGGTCTGCCATTTTTACCCGGGACCTCGCTAAAGCTGAAATCATGGCCTCGAAGATTCAGGCAGGATCCACTTTTATCAATGCATTTGTGAAATCAGATCCTCGACTCCCTTTTGGTGGGATAAAGGAAAGTGGTTACGGAAGAGAACTCTCCTTTATAGGTATCAAAGAGTTTGTGAATGCCAAGACGGTCTATATCAGGTAGGTTGATTTTAATTCACTTTCCGAATATGGATGGCAAGTCCATTGCTCTTTTTTACATCAAACTTCAGAATATCTTTGGCACTGACTTCTTGTTCTTTAATTTTCACTTTCGTTATTGTTGCTACAGAAGCATCGTCTGAATAAATAGTGGCCAAATATTTATCGCCCTGATCCAGGAATTGCAGCGGGACCCCAAACGTTCTGCTTTCCTCCCCATTTAAAACCCCAACAAACCAATCGCCCCCCGATTTTCTAGCCACTGTAGCATATTTACCAGGATAGCCCTCAAGGACTTTGGTATCGTCCCAAACGGTTGGTAGTGCATCAAAGAAAGCCAGCTCCGGCACCTCCTGAATAAAGGATTTACTTCCACCAGCGCCTTCATCACCCGGGCGTGACCCTTTCGGACGATCATACCAGTAGAGAAACTGCCATGGACTATAAATAATCACTGACTTGGCCAGCTGCGAAGCATGCGACCCCATGGTTTCATCTACCCGTGGAGCAAAATAGCAGTTGGTATGGTCTCCTGCTCCAGCAATCATCCGGGTAAATAGCGTCTTCAAAACCATGGAGTTGGTTGGTGACTCTTCATCACCCCGGATACCTTCCTGAGTCATAAAGTTGGGATAGGTTCTTGAATATCCGGTGGGTCGGTATTCGTCATGGACATCAATCATCAATTTGTGCTCAGCCGCTTTTCTTACAGCATCATGCAACCAGCTGGTCCATTCCTGTGGCCCTACGTTGACAAAACCGTACTTAATTCCACTTACTCCCCACGAGCTAAGAAGTGGTAACACTTCATCCAGCTGCTTTTCCAATGCCCTTCTGTTGACATATAAGATCACGCCAATATCCTTTGATTTGGCATACTCAATCACAGCCAATAAATCGAGGGGTCCTTTAGATCGCTTTGGATCCACAGTAATCGTAGTGGCATCTGAAGCATCATCATATTCATTTCCATACCATCCGGCATCAAACTCGATATACTCCAGGTTGTGCTTTACTGCAAAATCCACACATGCCATACCACCACGGGTAGTTAATGTTACCTCACGAATTACTTTACCTGGCCTGATCCATGAGGTGTCATCCAACTTATTTGGTTCGTTGAGATTCAGCAACAAATAGTTGTTCTCCAAAATCTGACCAGGGGTCTCCCCTGCCATAACAAACCTCCATGGCGTTGAAAACGATTTGTTCATTACAGCTTCGCCCTCGAGGGATGCTACTAAAGTACCTCCGGCTTTTTTTGAAAGTTTCATTCGGGCAAAATTTACAAGGGCAGCTTCTCCTATAGCCAGGAACAGGTTTTCTTCAGGCTGTATCAACAGAGGTCTCTCGACGATCTCCTCAATTTCTGAAACACCCATTTCCATGATTTCACTTTGAGCGCGATGCGATGCCCATAAGCTGGATGTAACAGGAACGGAAAATTCAGTTAACTCACTGTTTACAGTTAATGGAGCACTCACTTCAGGAAGTTCATATCGGAACGCCACGCCCTCGTTGTATGCCCTTACCCGCAATCTGATGGGTTTTTCGTAGCCTGTCAGCTCATATAGCGCTTCCGCATAATTATCCGGGTATTGGTTTCTTTCTCCGTAGACTGGCTTCCAATCCCCTGACACGGACTTTGTTTCCACCTCCCTGACAGCAAGGCCTTCCTTAACTCTGTTGCCATCGATCTCCAAACCCAAAAGAGAAGGTTGAATGACCTCCTTTCCCTTGTATTGGATGGTATAGACAGGGGAAGAACTTTCATTGACTGTAAGGGTAAAAGAAAAAGCAACATTCGGACTTATGGTATCATATGTATCTGGTAATCTGTTGCAGGAATTGAATACCAGTGATACGACAACTCCTATAAAAAGGCAAAGTAATTGATTTGACAAGTGTATGTTGATCATGAGTGACTAAAAAGGCTAGATCTAATTAAAAAATAAAAATAATCATAAACAATGATGTGGAAGGCCTGTTTAGTAAGTATGAGCTTGGCATTAAACAGCAACGAATATCTATTGATCTATAACAGTAGCGATATACAGGATCGTGAAGCTGCGGGATATCTTCGTACGCTAAGATCGATCTCTATAAATGAACAAGATGTCAGTAAAGACATGCTTACCGAAACTCAATTGGTAGAAGCTGCTAATATGTTGGATGTGGACATTACAAAACTGCTAAGAACAGATAAAAAAGTCGAAGATGATTTCACGTCTGAAGAAATATTGAAATTGCTAAGAAACCAACCCGAATTGCTAAATACACCCTTTGTCCTGTCTCGGGAAAGGTCATTTTTTGTCGATTCTCCGCTCAACCTCATTAAAGAGCAATTTTAAACCAACAAAACACAATCATGATTACGAACAAATTATATTCAATTATAGTGGTATGCGCGTTAGTTTTAGCGTCTGCATGTGAAAATTCAACAAAAGAAAAAGACTCAGTGGAGTCTGAGATGAAGCAAAAGAAAGAAATGCTAAATCAGCAATTAAACGATTTAAAAACAAAGCTAGATGGTAAGATTGATGAGCTCACTGACCAGTCTGAAGAACTTGGCGAAGAAGCCAGGGAGCAGGTGTCAGAGGCAGTATCAAAATTAAAATCTGAAAGAAATAAAGTAACTTCTCTAATGGATGAGGTGAAAAAATCCTCTCAGCAAGGCATTAAAGAGCTGGAAGACGAAATAGATGATACAGGAGAGGAAATTAATGAGGATATTACTCAACTCACAGAAGAATCCAAAAAATGGCTGGAGGATCAAAAGGAAAAACTCTCAAATTGATATAAAAAAAAGCCTCCTTGCGGAGGCTTTTTTTTAGTTATCTAATCTTTTGATCGAACTATATAAAACCTTTCGTGCGTTTGCTTCTCTTAGCTGTTGCTGCACGTCGGAAACTATACCCATCTTAATCTCAATATCACCTTTTAAAGACATTGTGATCTGATCTCTTTCCACCTCAGATAATTTATCTTTCTCCTGATTCACAAACTGAATGATATCAGTAGGTTCGATAAATACATCATTGGTTTGAACCCTGGGTTCGGTACCATAAAGACTTGGATTTTTCGGCTCACCAATATAAATGTAGCTCACCAGAGACTTACGTTCGATTTTAGTCAATTGTGTAGCTCTCGGCAGCTGCTGCTTCACCAGAATATCTGTTTCCCTCATTACGGTTGTCACCATAAAGAAGAAAAGTAGCATAAAGATGATATCCGGAAGTGCTGCAGTTGGTATATCGTTTGAGGTACTTGAACTTTTCTTAAACTTAGACATAATTAATTCGGTTCAGCAATTGAAATATTCCTTCCTATACCTTCACGGGCCTGAGCGTAGATTTCTCTCTGAGCATCCTTACTCTTATCAAGTGTAAGCCACTCTTCTACCGTCAGTCCGGCCCTTTCTGCATAGATTTCATCGTATGCTTTGTAAACAGCATCAAGGACATTGATATACAACTCATAGGTAGTACCCCTGTTGGCTTTAAAAGACACCACAGCCTCTATCGGGTCATCTGATGATGCTGGATCACGCCCATTGCTATTGATGTAGCTTTTCAGACTGGAAGGCAGGCTGTTATATACAGCAACCCCTTCTTCTCCGGGCTTCCCGAAATTGAGGACGAATTTTTTGATGTCTTCTGTCAACTCCTCCATCGTACCTTCGTACGGCTCACTCTCCACCAACAGTTTATCCTGAGAATTGGCAAGAATAGCATAAATATTCTTGTCGTTTTTCTCAACAACCGGTGGTGGCTCATTAGGATCAGGCTTTGGTGGCAAAGAGATCAGAATTCCTTTGTCATTCGCGATGGTTGTAGTAACCAAAAAGAATATCAACAAAAGGAAAGCGATATCCGCCATGGAGCCTGAACTAACCTCTGCAGGTTTTCTGTTTTTTGATCTCGCCATTATTTAAACAACTTAGAAATCTCTGTGAAAAATATACCTACTATTGCGATAAGAACAAAAATATACATGGAAATAATTCCTGCTCCAACCAATTTGGATGTGGATTCCGTGGTTCCAGTAGAATCACTGCCCGCCAGGGTATATCCAACCAGGAAGACTACCAAGACGGCTCCCAGACCTATTCCTGATTTCACCAATGATTTAGGATCGCTGAAAGACTGAACCAAAGGGATCAGTATTGCAGATAGTGCGCACAGTACAATCAATACATATGCTACGATCAGACCTATATCAACCATAATATCTTATTTTAAAGGTGAATAGCTTATTACTTAGCAAGGTTGTGTTTTACCAATACATCTACCAATGTGATAGAAGCATCTTCCATGCTATTTACCAATGAATCAATTTTTGCAATCAGGTAGTTGTAGAACAACTGCAGGATAACCGCAACGATCAAACCACCAACTGTGGTCAAAAGGGCTACCTTGATACCAGATGCAACAAGTGATGGAGAAACGTCTCCAGCTTCTGCGATGGCATCGAAAGCGTCGATCATACCAATTACCGTTCCCATGAAACCAAGCATAGGAGCAAGTGAGATGAAAAGAGAGATCCAAACCATTCCTCGCTCTAGTTTACCCATTTCTACTGATCCGTAAGAAATAATTGATTTTTCAACCATCTCAATACCTTCAGACATCCTCATCATACCTTGTACAAATATTGAAGCAACAGGTCCTCTTGTGTTTTTGCAAACCTCTTTTGCAGCTTCAACACCGCCAGTGCTAAGTGCCTCTTCAACATTTGCCAATAATTTTTTAGTGTTGGTAGTGGCCAGGTTCAAGGTAATAATCCTTTCAATGGCTACAGCCAATCCCAAAATCAAACACAAAAGAACGATCCCCATAAATTCAGGACCTCCATCGATAAATTGTTGCTTAACAACATTGTGAAATGATTCTGATTGCTCTTCTTCTACAGCAATCTCTTCGGCAATAGCTACTGCAGGCTCTTCAGCCGGCGCCATTGTTTCAGATACTGAAGCAGAATCTGATTCTGATGAATCTTGAGCATAAAGTGTTGCTGATAGAAAAGTCAAAGCAACAGTAACAATCCAAACAAAAGATAACTTTTTCATAATTCGTTTTTGGTAGTCTCCGGTTAAGTTTTTAAAAGTCCGTAAATATAATCCTTTTCGAGAACTCGCGGAGAGAGAGGGATTCGAACCCTCGATACCCCGTGAAGAGTATACACACTTTCCAGGCGTGCGCCTTCAACCACTCGGCCACCTCTCCTAAATTCCTTCCAAAGGTCAATCAAAGGCAACAAATAAATCAATAAATAAACCTTTATGCAAATAATTCAAATTCAAATAAATCGAATCATTCATCCATCTCTCCATTCAGCGGCTTAATCAGTTTTTTCCGAACTAATGATTTATTCTTTTCAGTGCCTAAAAGAAACATCATTTTTGTGATCGCTGCTTCAGTTGTAATATCACCTCCTCCGAGCACACCGAGCTCTTTTAAGCGCTTACTGGTCTCATATCTGCCCTGCAACACTTCTCCCCCACTGCACTGGCTAACATTGAAAATGATGAGATCTTTTTTCAATGCATTTTCTATCAGCTTCAAAAACCAGGGAAAATTCATGGTGTTGCCAGAACCAAAGGTTTCCAGAACCACACCTTTTAATCCTTTACTATTCAAGAAACATTTGACCACCGTCTCACTGATGGATGGAAATACTTTTAAAATCGCTACATTTTCATCAAATCCCCGTACAATTTTGATTTTAGCATCGGGTTTGTGAGGAGCCATGAAACTACGATTGTATTCAATGTTTATCCCGGATTCGGCTAATACCGGGTAATTTTTGGTCTGGAAGGCAGCAAAGGTGCTACTCCTGATCTTTGAAGCCCTGTTTCCTCTGAGCAAAACCAGGTTGAAATAAATACAGACCTCATTGACGATAGGTTGATCATTCTCCTTGGCTGTAGCAATCTCCAGGGCCGTCAATAAATTTTCCCGTGCATCAGACCTGATATATCCGATGGGTATTTGTGCGCCGGTAAAAATCACCGGCTTATTAAGATTTTTCAACATGTAGCTCAATGCAGACGCTGTATAGGCCATCGTATCCGTGCCATGGAGGACCACAAAACCATCATATTGAGAATAATTTTCATAGATGATATAAGCAATATTGTCCCAATCCGTATGCTGGATATTCGCCGAATCACGCGCTTCTGGGAATGAAATCACCGTGAGTCTGAGCTCAAGGCTTTTCAATTCCGGGATCATCTCGATCACTCTCCCGAAATTGAAAGGAGCTAACGACCCGTCCTTGTCGTAGGCCATTCCAAAAGTACCTCCTGTATAAATGATCAATACAGAGTCTTTGGGATCAACTTTAGCGCTGGTCCGTATATTTACGATTTTGTAATTCAATGGCCTTTAAACAGGGTCGCTGTATTTCGAGTTGCAATTTCTCCAATTTTTTCAATATCCTGATCCTTTGCATGGGCTATTTTTTCTGCAACATGCGTGATAAATGAGGGTTCATTTCTTTTACCTCTCAAAGGAGTGGGTGCCAGATAAGGGCTATCTGTCTCTAATACAATGCTTTCCAAAGGAATCTCAGGCAACAGCTCCACCAACCCTCCATTTTTAAAGGTTGCTACTCCTCCAATTCCCAGATAAAACCCGAGATCTATAATTTTTTTTGCTTGCTCAATGGTTCCTGAAAAACAATGGAACACTCCACGAAGTCCCTTTCCTCCAAATTCCTCTACCAGCTCAATATTTTCATCCAATGACTCCCTGCAGTGGATCACAATAGGGAAATCATGTTTGATGGCCAGATCACACTGGATTCGAAAAGCTTCTTTTTGTTGGTCAAAAAATGTTTTATCCCAATACAGGTCTGTACCAATTTCGCCCACGGCAACGAACTGATCACTTTTTGAAAGCCACTCCTCCACGATATAGAGCTCTTTTTCAAACTTCTTATCCACCGAACAGGGATGTAAACCCATCATGGGAATGCAGTAGCCCGGATACTTCGCCGCTGTTTCCAGCATCCTATCGATGGATGTATGATCAATATTGGGCATATAAATCTTGTGGATAGCTGCCTCCTGAGCACGCGCTATCACATCTTCCTGATCTTCATCAAACTGCTCTAAATAAATATGTGCATGACTATCTGCTAATTGCATATCTAAAGTGATTTAAATTCGAATCCCTGATCAGAAAAATAACTCATTATTTCAGGTAACAGTTTCTTTAGGTTGTATGCTGCTTTGATACTATCATGAAAAACCAAAATGGAACCCTCCGCAGCAGACTTCATCGATTTTGCTGACTGACCTACATTCAAACCCGGATCAAAGTCACCCGAAAGATGACTCCACATAATAATCTCATATTCCTGCTCCACTTGTATTCTCTGCTCTTTTCGAATCCTTCCATGTGGAGGCCTGAACAACCTGGATTCAGCGCCATGGGCTTCCATTACAGTTTTGCAAGCTTCTATGTCTGTCCAAAACTTATGGGTAGGCGTATTCCATCCATTCAGGTGATGGTAGGTATGATTACCAACAGATTGTCCGGCTTTCAATACTGCCTGAAAAACATCCGGGTGCTTTCTGATATTATCCCCCACACAAAAGAAAGTGGCTTTAGCATCATACTTAGTAAGTACATCCAATACATATGGAGTCACCTGGGGGATGGGGCCGTCATCAAAGGTTAAATAAATGGATTTCTCTGATGCAGGTCTCTGCCAGGTCATGGAAGGAAACCATTTCATGAGCCACCCGGGGGTTTTGTGAAAATAGGGGATCATATGTTTTTCACCCTGCAGGAGATCATGGTAATATCATCCCTATATGATTCCTCTTCCCTGAATTTATCCAAATCCTGCAGCAGATACTCATGAAAAGTACCAAGATTGTCAGGCATTCCCTTTTTCAACAACTGATCGATGGGTTCATTACCATACTGTTCTTCCTTCCGGTTGAAAGTCTCAGTCAAACCATCAGTGTATCCAAAAAAGAAGAAGTCCCTTACATTTTCGATTTTATGAGTACTCAAAAACGGTAATGGGTCGAACATCCCCAAAATTGTTGTTCCGTCATTAAGTAGAATCACTTCCTTATCATTGACCAGGTATAAAGGATTATGGCCGCAGTTTACATATTCAAACGTTGATTGATTAAAATCGTAGATCCCTACAAAAAAAGTAATGAAGTTCTCTGCATTACCACTGAGATAGGTGGAATGATTCAGATCAACGATGATTTCATACAGGTTTTGAGTCCTCCTGATCAATGTTCGGAGGGATGCCTGAAAGTTGGACATCAATAAAGCAGCAGGTACACCTTTGCCTGATACATCAGCAATACAAATAAGAAATCGATCATTGTCGATGGACAAATAGTCGTAATAGTCACCTCCTACATCGTGATGCGGCAGATAAACCGCCTCGATATTTAATTTTTGACTTTTGGGTAATGACTTGGGGAATAAGAAATTCTGAACCTTTTTGGCAATTTCCAGCTCCTTTCTATAAGCCTCTTGCTGTAGTTGCCGACGAGCCAACTTTTTATTTTCGATCGCCACAATGATGATGTTTGTGAGCGCCTTTAAAAACGTGGTACTGTCTTCCTGGCTTTCTTCGGGCAATCCACCTATCAGGACAATTGCCAGTAATGACTTTTTGTGATAGACGGGTATCGCTATTTCAAACTCCTCAGACTTGATCGAACCGGTATTCAGGTAGGTGATTTCTTCAATTCCAACCAGCTGTTCATCAAGAGAGATTTCACTATAATCTTCTGAAGTACCAAAATGGATTGGACAGTTCCATCCTTCATCATCATCATTGACAAACAGGGCCAGCCTTTTCACTTTCAAGTCTCCGAGTAGGGTAAATTTATAGATCTTGTACAGGTCTTTCTCGGACAGATTATTGTTGATTGCCTGAGTGATCTCAAGTAAGGCGTTCAGTTCAAGGTCTCGTATGTCAAATGTGGTAGCCATTAATCTGCGGTGTTATGAGCCATCAATCCTTCTTTGCTTGCCAGAAATATATAGCGCTCAGCATGACGGATCCAATCTGTTTCTTCCACCGGGATCTCCTCATCCACTTCTTTGAAAACCCGAATCCATCCTTTGTCATATAGCACTGAAAGAATGCGCTTAAGCTCTTCTGCTTCCTTACCGGTAAGCTCAATTAACTCGTGGAAGGTCTGAACGAAATATAATTCGTCTAAAACTTCAAATTCATCATCTGTCATGAATATGCCCTGCCTTTCCAATGATAAATCCCAAAAATAGAAGCAATACCCAAGAAAATCACGAAGACGGGATAAATTATCTGCATCATAATAAAGTTGAACCATCGGGGTTTTCCGCCCAAAAACCTAACGACATTTGACACAAAGTAGTATTCCGTAAGCCATCTTAGCAACAAGACAGATGCCACGGTTGCAAAGTCCCAAAGACCAAGCATAGCCATTATTGTAGCTGTAATCAACATGGCGTAGTCCACAAAAAATGTAACCGCTGTCACGGAAACATACAGGCTTTTGTGAAATTTCCACTTGCTGCTCCATCTAATCCTCTGATTGATCAATTCTTTTAGGGTCTTTTTGGCCGGTGTCCTCACCACAGCTGCTGGTGATTTGAGAAAAACTACCGTGCCTGGGTACCTGTTAAATAGTTTAAACATCAGGAACTCATCATCTCCCGAAGGGATCTTTTCATTTCCAGTATACCCTCCCACTTCATGGAAGACCTCCTTTTTGTAACCAATATTGGCACCATTACATGTACCTGCCACGCCCATCTGCAAACTAGCGCCTCCATAACCTATCAAGGCTGAAAATTCCAGGCACTGTATACTCGTAAATAAATCATTCCCTTCCATCAAAACTGGTGCAGCAATCATATTCGGATGATCGTTTTCGCCAAAACGGGAAGCAAATTCTTTGATCCAGGTAGAGGGAATGCGACAATCTCCATCCGTAGCCAGAATATATTCATTCACTGCCTGCCCAATCCCCATGGTGATGGCTGCTTTTTTACCATTCAGGTCATCCAGCTGAATCAACCTGATATTTAAACCAGACTTGTCAATAAAATCACGAACAAGCGTGGCTGTTTGATCCTCCGAATGATCATCTATGACGATGACCTCAAAAAGTTTCTGTGGGTAATCCTGATCCTCCAGGTCGCGTAAGAGAGCGGAAATATTATCTTCCTCATTGCGCACCGGGATCAGCACAGTAAATGTGAGTGAAGATTGCGCACGTGATTTTATCCCGGGAATCCTCCACCACATTACTGCCAGCAACTGTACAAAAAGAATTCTCAACAGGGAGAGTGAGAGAAAGAAGATCATTTGGCAATGTTAAGGTTAAATTAAAAACCAGGGAACTATTCGATTCACAGATTCTAAGAAATCTATTACCCATTGGTTAATTTGCAGCTGTGGCGATAACAAAACTCATCAACAAAGAAAAGGTCATCCTTGGATTGGACCCCGGCACCAACGTAATGGGATATGGGTTGATCCAAATTGAGGGCCCAAAAATCAAGCTAATTCAGTTCGGAGTTATACACCTGCAAAAATATTCCGGGCATGAGCTCAAGCTAAAAAAGATCTTCGAACGAGTCCTCAGCCTCATCAATGACTATCATCCGGATGAGGTAGCCCTGGAGGCGCCTTTCTTTGGGAAGAACGTACAATCGATGCTGAAGCTTGGCAGGGCACAGGGTGTAGCCATGGCTGCCGCATTATCACGTGAAATCCCTATCACAGAATATGCCCCTAAAAAGGTAAAGCAATCAGTAACCGGAAATGGTAATGCCTCTAAAGAGCAGGTGGCCGCGATGCTCAAAACGATCCTGAACTTTAGTCAGAACCCGAAACTGTTAGATGCTTCTGATGCATTGGCCGTTGCGGTATGTCATCATTACCAGGGTGGCAATGAAGTAAAGAGTGCAAAGAGCTGGAAAGCCTTTCTGACAGAAAATCCCACCAGACTTAAACCCTAATTTTCTATTGCTTTTCGGATCTTCTCAGCCGTAGCAGCTAATTCTGCCTGGCTAAATGAAAGCTTTTTCTTTCCAAAATACATGTCGTTGATACCATTGATAGGGATCAGGTGAACATGTGCATGCGGAACTTCCAGACCAATGACTGTTACTCCGATCCTTTCGCAGGGAATTACTTTTTCAATTCCCTTGGCTACTCTCTTCGAGAAGACATTGATCCCTGCAAGGGTTTCATCATCGAGATCAAACAGATAATCAACCTCTTTCTTTGGGATAACCAGCGTGTGTCCTTCCACCAGGGGATTAATGTCTAAGAAAGCCAGAAAATTTTCATCTTCTGCTACCTTGTGGGCTGGGATATCTCCTGCTACTATTTTTGAAAATATGCTTGGCATCAGAGGGTTATATCAAGGACCTTAAACTCAATGTCGCCTGCTGGGGCTTTCACAAGGGCCTTCTCTCCTACTTTCTTTCCTAAAAGACCTTTTCCGATCGGAGATTTCACAGAGATCTTTCCTTGCTTAAGGTCTGCTTCTTCCTCGGCAACAATCTGGTAAGTTACCTCCATCCCGTTTTTCTCGTTTTTGATCTTTACCGTAGAGAGGATCGAGACCTTTGAGGTATCAATATTTGATTCATCAATCACCCTCGCATTACCCACAACTTCTTCCAGTTTGGAGATTTTCAACTCAAGCAATCCCTGAGCATCTTTAGCTGCATCATATTCGGCGTTTTCACTCAGATCGCCTTTATCCCTGGCTTCAGCAATTTGCTTGGCCATATCAGCTCTTCCCTTTGTTTTGAGTTCGTTAAGCTCATCTTTGAGCCTTTGCAAACCCTCCTTTGTATAATAATTTACAGCCATAACATTCTTTATTAACCCTAATAAATAAAAAAGAACGGCCATGAAGATGAACCGTTTTCTGTTTTGTGTGATCTTTTTTACTTGATTAGGAAAGCAAATATAGAGAATTCAAAGATTCTACACAATCAACGAACATGCGCCAGACCTTCTTTCTGAAGTTTGGAAACAAGAATTTCATTGATCCGCTTATAAGACTCAAAAGTCCAACCAGCCACATGAGGAGTCATGATTACATTCTCTCTTTTAGCCAGCTTGTCGAAAATGGCTTGTTCTTCCATATTCAACTGATTGATTTTTTCATTCTCCAGTACATCCAGTCCCACTCCGATCAGTTTGGATGTACTTAAAAGCTTATCCAGTGCCTTGAGAGAGAGTATTTCACCTCTGGCAGTATTCAGCAATATTCTCAGTTTCGGGAACTGACTCAGATAAAATTGATCAAACAGAAACTTTGTTTCGGATGTAAGGGGAATATGCAGACTTAATATTTCCGTCTCCTTTTGAAAGGTCTGCAGATCTACCTGCTGGATAAATTCATTGGAAAGTCCGGTCTTATATTTATCATATACCAATACGGTACAATCAAAGCCTCTCAGTTTTTTAGCAAAAGCTGAGCCCATGTAGCCAAAGCCATAAATACCCACTGTTTTGCCCTTGAGCTCCCATCCACGGTTACCTTCCCTGTCCCAGACTCCCTGTTTTACTTCCTGGTTTGCCAGGTGGATTTTATGAAGCAAGGTCAATAGCATACCTACGGTATGTTCACCCAAAGCATCGCGGTTGCCTTCCGGTGCGTTCACCAGCTTGATGTTTCTGCTGGATATCTCCTGGTAATCCACGTTGTCAATACCTGCTCCCGCTCTGGCGACAAACTGTAGATTCGTTGCTTTGGATATCAGCTCTTTATCTATGCGGGTCTTACTTCGCACAATAATACCTGCATACTGATCAATAATATTCAGGATCTCCGCTCTTTTGATTTCGGGTCGATAATCGGGACGGAATCCGGAATCACCAAGCATCTCAATGATGCTATCGTGCATGTGATCGACAATGAGGATTTTGTTATTCATATTTATAATTGGTACAACAAATGTGCCACCGAGAAATAAACGGCTAAACCAAGTAAATCGTTCGTTGTGGTGATAAATGGACCCGAAGCTAAAGCTGGGTTGATACCAAACTTATCGAGTACCAGTGGGGTAATTGTACCCATCAGTGAGGCTAAAAGTACCACACTAAATAAAGCTGCAGAAACTGTGAGTGCTAGAGACTGATCTCTATTCACCAGGATTACTGCACCAAAGACCATAAGCGCCAGTATCACTCCGTTCACCACAGCCACAAATAAAACTTTTACCATTCTTCGCCAGAGTCGTTCTGCAAAAACATTGGGGTTGGCCAGACTCTGCACAACGATAGAAGAACTTTGAATCCCCACATTACCCCCTGTGGCGGTGATAAGGGGAATAAAAAATGCCAACGCCGGAATAATGGCAATATCGCCCTTGAACAAACCCATAAACTGGGCTCCAATCAGGCCACCTGCCATTCCAATGGTGAGCCAGGGTAATCGTGCCTTAGAGAGTTTCCAGACGGTATCATCCTCTTCTACGTCTGCACTGATACCTGCCATAATCTGTCGCTCCTCATCAGCCAGCTCCTTGATTACATCTACAATGTCGTCGATGGTGATCCTTCCGACAAGTTTGCCTCTTGCATTCAGAACAGGAACGGCTTCCAGGTCATATTTTTCCATGATGGTAGCTACTTCCACCTCATCCATGGATGTTTCCACGGAAATGATATCGGTATCATACAGGTCGCCAATCTTTACTTTGTCATCAGCCAGGATGATCCGTTTCAAGCTGACACGTCCAAGGAATTTATCTTTATCATCGACGACATAAACGGAGTAGATCTTTTGCACATTTTCAGCCTGCTTCCTGATCTCTTCAATACACTGCTGAACCGTCCAGTTGACATTGGCTTTGATAAGCTCTTTGGCCATCAACCCCCCGGCAACGTCTTCATCATACCTGAGCAGGTCCAGAATATGCCCTGCCTTTTCCTCATTTTCTATCAGACGGATGACCTCTTCTCTACGTTTGAGAGGCATCTGATACAAAATATCCGCTCCATCATCCGAGTCGAGGTATTCCAGGTAACCGGCAAGCTCCTCCGGTGTAAAATGTTCGATGAATTTTTCCCGTTCATCTTCGTCCAGGCCATTAAGGATGGCCGCATCCACCTCGACAGGTAGCAGGTCGAAGACATACTTACATTCTTCAGCATTGAACTCATCCAATAAGGAAGTGATGTCGGCGGGATTGACTCCCTCAAGACTTTCTTTGATGAATGAATCTTCCCGTTCGTTCAGCGCCAGCTGAAATCGATCCAGATATTCTTTGGAAAGGGAAAATTCCATCGTTTTAGTCATTTGAAAACACCTTTAACGTAAGCTCAACAAACTCAGGGACAGAAAGTTGCTCTGCCCGCTGATCAAACACTTTTTCATTGGAGATTTGGGCAGCCAAATTTAGGTCTTTTAGTGCGTTACGCAAGGTCTTTCTTCGTTTTCCAAAAGCAGTTTTAACGACTTTCTTAAAATCCAGGTGATTGCAGGCTAACTGCCTTGTCTGATTCCGTTTCAGGCGTATCACTGCAGAGTGGACTTTTGGAGGTGGATTGAAAACTCCCGGTGGAACAGTAAAAAGATATTCAATATCATAAAAGGCCTGAAGAAGCACGCTTAGAATGCCGTAAGTCTTGTTTCCGGGTTTAGAGGCTAATCGCTGAGCAACCTCTTTCTGTACCATACATACCACCTCATCGATCCGGTGATGATTGTCCCAAATCCTAAAAAATATCTGTGAAGAAATATTGTAAGGAAAATTTCCAATGACAGCGATATTGGAGCCAAAATCCTCCAAAGGAAATTTCAGGAAGTCAGCGAGCAACACCTTTGATTTATACTCCGGGTAGTTCTCCTGTAAATAACTGACGGACTCTTCATCCACATCCAAAGCAAAAAAGTCAATTTGCTCCAGTTCAAAGAGATGTCTGGTCAATACACCCGTACCCGGTCCAATCTCCAATACAGTGCTGCAATGATCCATTTGCAATGCTTCTACGATCTTAAATGCAATATTTTCGTCCTTAAGAAAATGCTGTCCGAGGTATTTTTTTGGCCTTACGCTTTTCACGTCCGTATTATTCAATGAATGACTTATATCTTCGCGATTGTAAAAGTGATTAAAAAAATGGTGGAATCTTCACAAAAACAGAACCCTGTAGTCATTGGAATTTCTGTGGGGGATTATAATGGGATTGGTCCAGAGATAATAATTAAAGTTTTGGAAGATACCAGGGTATTGAAATATATCACCCCTGTGATCTATGCTGACAACAGGATTTTTTCTTTTTACAGAAAGCACTTCAATAAACAACATTTCAATTATCACTTAACGCATCACGCTAATAATATCCACAACCGAAAAATCAATCTGTTAGACCTAAAACACGACCCCATCAATGTGCAGCCTGGTAAATCCACACCAGAAAGTGGTCAGTATGCAGTGAAATCTCTGAGGAAGGCAGTTGAGGACCTGAAAGAAGGGACTATCCAGGGTATTGTGACCTGCCCTATAAGTAAGGAGACAGTACAAAGTGACAATTTCAATTTTCCAGGACATACTGAGTACCTCACTCAGGAGAGTAAAATGGAAGACAGTCTGATGTTGATGGTGAGTGAGCACCTGCGTGTGGGCGTGGTCACCGGACATATTGCCTTGAAAGAAGTATCTTCAGCCCTGACAAAGGAGAAGCTTACCAGGAAGCTGCAGATCCTTCTGGATACCCTAAAAAAAGATTTTGGCATCAAAAAGCCCAGGGTGGCTGTGATGGGGCTTAATCCTCATGCCGGCGAAAATGGTTTGCTAGGGAGTGAGGAGATTGAAACGATACTTCCGGTCATTAAATCGTTCAAAGACTCTGGTCATTTGGTATTTGGTCCTTTTCCTGCAGATGGGTTCTTTGGATCCGGTGATATTAGAAAGTACGATGGCATTCTGGCGATGTATCATGATCAGGGGCTAACACCATTTAAACAATTTGCCTTTACTGAGGGGGTAAACTACACGGCGGGCTTGCCGATTGTGAGAACCTCACCCGACCATGGTACCGCATTTTCTTTGGCTGGCAAGGGTGTAGCTGATGAGACTTCCTTGAGAAATGCATTGTTTTTGGCCAAGGATGTTATTTTGAGGAGGATGGAGTGATCTTCAGCTCAGACGCGGTGGCGCGCATAAAGTCGCTTTTCACAATCTAAACTTAGTGTAATTTCTATTGAATCATCACCACATTAATTTTACGTATCGATCAAGCTTAATTTATTTAAGACCAATCCTCAAGTTTATTTTCTACAACCCAGGACCATAAAAATCAAAGTGCACCATACTATTTTTTTATCCATACATATTCCCTAAATTTGCGGTTCTTTGAGCGGAGGTAAGCTATGCTAACCAAGGGAAGACGTGAGTATCAGATCGATATTTTCAACCTGAGCAATCAGCTCCATGAGTTTGAATTTGCGATCGACGATGCATTATTATCCATGACGGAAAATAGTGTACTCACCCGAGGAAAAGGAAATTGTAAGCTCCTGATGCAGAAATCGGAAACAATGATGACACTTCATTTTTCGATGGCTGTTGAGGTAGAACTTACTTGTGACAGAAGCCTTGATAGCTATAGCTACCCGATGAATATAGAAGAAGACTATATTATTAAGTTTGGTGAAGTAGATGATGATAGTCATGAAGAATATACGATCATCAGAAAGGATACACCAAGTATATATATTGACAGTCTGATCTATGAATTTATCAGTTTGGCCGTCCCTATGAAAAAGCTTCATCCACGGTATGAAGGCCAGGAGACACCAGATTTGATTTATTCAACAAAGATATCAGAGGAAGAAGAAAAAACGGAAGAAGTAGCTGACCCCCGGTGGGAGGCACTCAAAAAATTAAAAGACAAATAAAAAGTAGGTTAAAAAATGGCTCATCCTAAACGCAAACAATCAAAAACCAGAAGGGATAAAAGAAGGACTCATTACAAAGCCACTCCAAGGAATTATGTGATCTGCCAGACTACTGGTGAAGCACATCTACCTCACAGGGCATTTTGGCATGAAGGCAAGCTTTACTACAAAGGCAAAGTGGTAATGGAAAAAGAAGTCCTGGCCTAAGGGTCCGAATACTTCAGCATGATCAGAGCAGCTATCACTGGTGTACATGGTTACGTACCTGATTATATTCTAACAAATCAGGAGTTAGAAACCATGGTCGAAACTTCCGACGAGTGGATCACCTCTCGAACCGGAATTAAGGAAAGAAGAATCCTCAAAGGAGACAATCAGGGGACATCCGTTATTGGGATCAATTCTGTGAACGGTCTACTTGAGAAAACGGGAACAGACCCTGAAGAAATTGACCTGATCATTTGTGCAACAGTCACGCCCGACATGCCCTTTCCGGCCACAGCAAATATCATTGCTGATAAGGTAGGAGCTAAAAATGCTTTCGGGTATGATTTAAGTGCGGCTTGCTCAGGATTCCTCTTTGGAATGGATACCGGCGCACGATATATCGAATCAGGTATCTATAAAAAGGTAATCGTTATAGGAGCAGACAAGATGTCTGCTATTATCGACTACACTGATCGTACTACATGCATCATATTTGGTGATGGCGGTGGAGCGGTATTGCTTGAGCCTGTACCCAAAGAAGATGAAGTAGGCGTAATGGACTCCATCCTCAAATCAGATGGTTCGGGAGCTCCATATCTTCACATGAAAGCAGGAGGAAGCTCAAAGCCTGCTACCATTGAAACGGTTACCAACCGGGAACACTTCGCCTATCAGGAAGGCTCTACGGTATTTAAGTTTGCCGTGACCAACATGGCCGGTGTGGCCGCCGAGATCATGGAAAGAAATAACCTTACTTCCGAGGATATTCGATTTTTGGTACCTCATCAAGCCAACAAGCGGATCATTGATGCCACAGCCAACAGAATGGGCATAGGAGAAGATAAGGTGATGATGAACATCGAAAAATATGGGAATACCACTGCAGGTACTTTGCCGCTGTGTCTTTGGGATTATGAATCTCAATTGAAAAGAGGTGATAACCTGGTGCTGGCCGCCTTTGGTGGTGGATTTACCTGGGGAGCCTCCTGGGTGAGATGGGCTTATGATTCAAAATAATTAATTTCAATACCAAATGGCTACTACTGCTGATTTTAGGAATGGGTTGGTTATAGAGTTTAATCACGACCTGTTTGCTATCGTAGAATTCCAACATGTAAAACCGGGTAAAGGTCCGGCTTTCGTCAGAACGAAGCTAAAAAGCCTTACCACTGGAAAAGTAATTGATAATACATTTTCAGCAGGTCACAAAGTAAACACAGCTCGGGTAGAGAGAAGAGACTATCAATTCCTCTATAAAGATGACATGGGCTATCACTTTATGGATAGCAACACTTTTGAACAGATTCCTATCGAAGAGAATCTTATCAATGCTCCCCAATTCTTAAAAGACGGTCAAAATGTTGAAATACTGTTTCATGCTGAGCAAGAACGTGTATTGGGCTGCGAGCTACCACAACATGTGGTTTTAACGGTAACTTATACAGAACCCGGTCTTAAGGGTGATACCGCGACAAATACATTAAAACCAGCAGAAGTGGAGACAGGTGCCAAAGTTCAGGTACCATTATTCATTAACCAGGACGAGGTGATCAAGGTGGACACAACCACCGGAGCTTATGTAGAGCGAGTAAAATAATTTTACTTAATTTTATAGAAGCCCAAAAACCTTATACATTAAATGTCTGAAATCTGACCATCCCTGTTTAGCTTTGAAGGCCTGGAAAGGGATTCCTATTATTATTCAAATGACAAGGACTTACCCAGTTTGCCATTGGCAAGACATATGTCCAAAGTAAAATTGACATTCAACACATGAAAGCAAAAGAAATTAAAGAACTTATCGATTTCATCTCAGAGTCAGGACTGGAAGAAGTCAACATCGAAACTTCTGAGGTAAAGCTCAAGGTGAAAAGATCTCAAAATATCATTACAGCCGGATCTGTTGCGATGCCACAAGTAGCTTCTGCCCCTGCCCCAGCATTACCTGGTCCTGCTGAAGCAGCTCCTAAAAAAGCGGCCGAAGCAGCTAATTCAAATGCTATTGCCATCAAATCTCCAATGATTGGTACATTTTATAAGTCTCCAAATCCGGAGACCGCACCATTCGTGAAGGTAGGAGACGTGGTGAAACCTGGTGATACCGTTTGTATCATAGAAGCAATGAAATTATTTAATGAAGTGGAATCTGAAGTATCTGGTAAGATCATCAAGATACTGGTAGATGATGCAGAACCAGTAGAATTTGATCAGCCTTTGTTTTTAATCGATCCATCTTAACCCCCTAGTCTGTGTTTAAAAAAATACTGATCGCCAATAGAGGAGAAATCGCTCTACGAGTCATCAGGACTTGTAAAGAAATGGGAATAAAGACTGTGGCCGTTTACTCTACAGCCGACAGAGACAGTCTTCATGTTCGATTTGCTGACGAAGCAGTGTGTATTGGACCTCCTCAAAGTAAACTTTCATACCTGAAAATTCCTCAAATCATTTCTGCGGCTGAGATCACCAATGCTGATGCGATCCATCCTGGATATGGTTTCCTGTCGGAAAATGCTGAATTCTCAAAAGTTTGTGAAGAATATGGCATTAAGTTTATCGGTGCAAGTGCCGATATGATCAATTCCATGGGTGATAAGGCAACAGCCAAAGACACCATGAAAAAGGCAGGTGTACCAACCATTCCTGGATCAGAAGGATTATTAAAAGACATTGATCAGGGGTTAGGCCTTGCTAAAGAAGTTGGCTATCCTGTAATCCTCAAAGCTACTGCCGGTGGTGGTGGCAAAGGTATGCGTCTTGTCAACGAACCCAGCCAATTTAAAAAAGCCTGGGACGATGCCAGACAGGAAGCAGCTGCCTCCTTCGGAAATGATGGACTATACCTCGAAAAGTTTGTAGAAGAACCCCGACACATTGAGATCCAGATTATTGGAGACAGCAAAGGAAGAGCCTGTCACCTCTCAGAAAGGGATTGTTCTATACAAAGAAGACATCAAAAGCTGGTTGAAGAAACTCCTTCACCAATCGTATCTCAGGAGCTGAGAGAAAAAATGGGTCAGGCAGCCATCAAAGGAGCCGAAGCCATTGGCTATGAGGGTGCCGGAACCATAGAGTTCCTGGTAGATAAACATGGAGATTTTTATTTCATGGAGATGAACACCCGGATCCAGGTAGAGCATCCCATTACTGAGGAAGTCACTGACTATGACCTGATCAAAGAACAGATCAAGGTGGCTGCAGGTGTAGAAATTTCCGGAAGGAACTACTATCCTCAATTGTATTCTATGGAATGTAGGATCAACGCTGAAGATCCAGCGCATGGTTTCAGACCTTCTCCTGGCAGGATTACCAACCTTCACATGCCTGGTGGCCATGGTGTACGTCTGGATAGCCATGTATATGCCGGATATGTGATCCCTCCATATTATGACAGTATGATAGGAAAACTGATCGTGTCTGCTCAGTCAAGAGAAGAGGTCATTGTGAGGATGAAAAGGGCGCTTTCTGAAATGGTCATAGAAGGATTGAAAACTACCATCCCTTTTCATCTGAAACTGATGGACAACGAAATATTTAAGTCAGGGAAATTCACCACGAAGTTCCTGGATGATTTCGATTTCTCTGACTTATAGGCTTATTCCTTGAGTAAGCCAGACTATTCTAAAGTTGTCTATCCAAGCATAGAGAAGCTATTTCGGGATGCTAAAATCGAAGGTCCGGGAGACCTAAGACCCGTATGCTTTAACGGCCTGGAGGATGAATATTTAAAGCATGAGACATCCTATGCCATCAATGCTCCTTTGAGTGAAGTGTGGGATGCTTATAAAACCATTCATCCTGCCAAAGGCTGGAACAGCAAAATGATCAGGTTTGCTTTTATGTACTCCAGGTCAGAAGATCAATACGTCTATCATACTGAAGATCAATTTGCTGGAATTGCAAAAGGTCAGGTTTACCTCGTCAATCTCAACATCATCAAAAGTGTTCAAATCGCGGTTGCACATGAGGTAGATGAAGTCAATGATCAGGAGAAGCTGATTAAACTATGCTATTTGAACACAGGAAAAACGGAAGGATCTCAGTGGATACAGATGCATGCCGATGGAGAAAACAAGACAATAATTATACACAAAACCCGGTATAAGGGAACATCATTCATTAGAGACAGGTTGCTATATCCTTTTTTTCATCAAAAAGCCATGAACCAGTTTCACCAAAAAATGGGTGATCTTATTATGAAGTAAGCATCCAAATGTTCTCTCAAACAAATCAAAATATTGGCCTATCTTCGCCGTAGATCAATAAATAACTATGCCATGAGAGAAATAATGCTCATTCTTCATTTCATCGGATTAGCCATGGGGCTGGGAACAAGTTTTGCCTTCTTCTTCTTAGGAAGGGCATCTGCCAAAATGGAGCCGGAGGCGGGCAAAAACTTTATCATGAATGCTTTTTCTATTAGCACCATGGGTCACATTGGATTAGGGTTGTTGTTTATCTCTGGCGGCTACCTGATGACCCCTTACTGGTCTATCCTTGGGTCGTCACCAATTCTTATCATAAAACTCATACTGTTTCTTGTTTTAGGTGCTTTAATTGGAATTATCAGTTCCAAAGCGAAAAAGGCCAGAAAGGGTGATTCCTCTCAAATGAAAGCTATACCTGTCCTCGGTCCCATCGCATTGCTTACAGGTATCGCCATTGTGGTCTGCGCTGTGATCTTCTTCAAATAGCCGGTCTTGAACAACAGGAAAAATCTGGGATTGGGAATCGCCTTTGGAGTTGGGATTGGTTGCGCAGTTGGCGTAGCTACAGACAATCTATCCATGTGGTTGTCTCTTGGGATTGCCATGGGATTAATATTTGGTCTCGGAAAGGACAGGTTTTTCAGGAAAAAGTGAATGATTTTCCTGGTTAATTGTTACTCAATTTTATAATGGTTTCTACTTTTTAGATTGTTATTGTAATATTGTAAATAACAGTTTTATACCAAAATAGTATTCAATCACCAGGCAACTTATGCGATTTCTAACTTTCATCTACTTTTTATCTATTGCCTATCTGGTATCGGCTCAATCACAGAATATCATTGGAAGTGCACAACAACAAAATGGCACTGCCGGCTTTTTTGGGACCCTAATGACCAAGAAAGAAATGAATACAACCATCGATGGGAGTCCATATATTAATTCCTACTGGAAGCCAGGTATACTCAAACTTCAAAATGATACTGAGGTCAATGTAAACCTGCTCAACTATAACGTATATGAGAATAGCCTCACATACAAAGAGCAAGACAAAGAATACTTAATTTCTACCTATTCAGACCTAAAGCAGTTTGTTATCGGAAACGATGTGTTCGTATACCTTTATTCCGATCATAGCAAAGATATCTATCAGCTACTAAGTGATGGTCCCATCAGATTGCTGAAAAGGTATTACTGCAGAATCCTGATGGGGATGGAGTCGAAAGGTATCATAGGTGCTACCAACGACAAATACATGATGAATGATGATCTCTACATTCAAAAAAAAGGTTTGCAGCCTGACGGATTCAAGACCAGAAAGAGAGAGCTATTCAAGCTTATGGATGACAAAAAAGAGGAGATTAGATCTTATATTGATAAAAATGGCCTGAATATCCATAAGGAAGAGGATCTAATCCTGGTTTTTGATCATTACAATAAGCTTATCTCCATGTAATTGAGACAGGTTCCGCTCCGGAAATCAGACATTAAAACATTTTGCTGGCACTGGGTAATTGTTCATAATATAATTATGAGGAATTTTGCACAATGAAGGATATTGAGAATATAACTCTGACCTACCTTACGGTAGAAGATTACCATCAGCTAAGGGAGGCCATGACGATTGCCTATCCGAATATGCAGAACCCGCATTGGAAAGAAGCTGAAATAAAGCAACTGGTCAAAAAATTCCCTGAAGGTCAGGTAGCCATAAAAGTCAACGACCAAATTGCTGGATGTGCCCTATCCATCATTGTTGATTATGAAAAATTCAACCATCAGCATACTTATAAAGAGGTAACTGGAAACTATAAGTTTACCACTCACAAACCTGATGGGGATATGCTATATGGCATTGACATCTTTATTTTACCAGAATATCGGGGGTTACGACTTGGGAGAAGGTTGTATGACTACAGAAAAGAACTGTGCGAAAACCTGAACCTGAAAGGTGTGGCATTTGGTGGTCGCATCCCAAACTATCACAAGTATGCACAAGAGCTTACTCCCAAGCAGTACATCGAGAAAGTAAGACATAAAGAAATACAGGATCCTGTTCTTGATTTCCAAATGTCAAACGACTTTCATCCCAAGCTCATTCTTAAGAATTACCTGGAGGGCGATAAAGCATCAAAAGATTACGCAGTACTGTTGGAATGGTCCAATATCTACCATGAAAAGACCACCAAAGAACCTACTTCTACGAAGACCGTGGTCCGTCTTGGTCTAATTCAATGGCAGATGCGACCTTATAAGGACCTGGCTGATCTCATGCAACAAGTAGAATACTTCATCGATACCATCTCCAGGTATCGATCTGATTTCGCTGTGTTTCCTGAGTTTTTCAATGCTCCTCTCATGGCTGAAAACAACCATCTGTCTGAGCCTGAGGCTATCAGGGAGCTAGCAAAATATACAGAGATCATCACACAAAAACTGTCTGAGCTAGCCATCTCCTATAACATCAATATTATATCCGGAAGTATGCCCGAAGTGATAGATAACAGACTTTACAATGCGGGGTACTTGTGTCATCGAGATGGTACAATAGACAGGTATGAAAAACTTCATGTAACACCAGACGAAGTGAAGGTATGGGGCATGGAGGGTGGTTCTCAGATCAAAGTCTTTGACACGGATTGTGGTAAGATTGGTATCCTGATCTGCTACGATGTAGAATTTCCTGAGCTGGGCAGGATCTTATCCGAACAAGGAATGGATATCCTTTTTGTGCCCTTTCTTACAGACACCCAAAATGGATACTCAAGGGTTCGGCTTTGTGCGCAGGCCCGAGCCATTGAAAATGAATGTTACGTAGCAATTGCCGGCAGTGTGGGCAACCTTCCTAAGGTGCACAATATGGACATGCAGTTTGCCCAGTCTATGGTATATACACCTTGTGATTTTGCATTTCCTTCTAATGGCATCAAAGCGGAAGCTACACCTAATACTGAGATGATGCTGATTGCTGATGTTGACATTGACCTGCTAAGAGAGCTCAACCAGTTTGGAAGTGTACAAAACCTAAAGGATAAACGAACAGACCTCTACCAATTGAAACTAAAAATGTAAAAATAAAAGCCTGTGACTTAGAACGTCACAGGCTTTTATATCTCTATCATAGAGATTAATAGTATTCATAAGTAGTTTGTTCGATACCTGCTCCGGAAACATATCGCTTCGTTGGCATACCCTGTTCATTGAACTCATAAGATAGATTATAATACAAGTTGGATCCATTGCCTTCATATTGATATGAACCAGGGAGCTTTGACTGAGAGACAACCGTAGGGATCACCTCAAACATTGGAAAAGGATTACTAGTATTATAATAGCTATTATAGGTAGTTGTTGAGATCAAATTAAGTTCCTCTTCAGAGCCATTTACGGAACTGTAAGCAAGTTTCTTGTAGATATTGCCATCCAGATCATTTAAATAAAGAAATACCGAACCTAACATGAAGCTGCCATCTGGCTGACGGTAATAAATAGCCTGGCCTCCCAGATTACCTGCATCATCATAATCAAAGATTGAATAGGATTTTTTAACTCCCCAATCTATCGTTTCAGACCTAACAATCTTACCATCTTCCTGAATAAAGAACTCATCATGATTTGGATATCTGTTGATCTTCTCAATCAAACCATTTTCTGCATAGTAGTATGTGTACACTCCTGATCTGACAAATGGAGTGGCTGTTTCCCAGAATATTTTCTTAATCCTACCTGACTCGTCATATTCAAATGTTCTCTTATCGCTCCAGTTGCCACCAACATTGTGGTAAGACTTTGGTTTGCCAATTAGCTCATCGTCGATCACATTGACAAGAAAATCCAGGGCTGTGCCTTTTTCAATGGCCCCCTGAACCTCTGATATCTGGAAGAGGACTTGCTTATTGCCATTAATCACCTCATTATTGATTGCATTGATCCTGAATTTGACTTCAGATACTCCTTGCTCAACATTCAAAGTAATTTTTCCATTCTGGATCTCAGGATCAGTAGTAAAATAGCCTGGCTCATAAGAATCACCAAGTTTAATGACCACCTGCCCGGCACCGGGAGCAGGTGCTGAAAAACCAAGAGTCACTTCTACACTACCGGACACATTTTCTTTGACCTCAATTGTTTCACCTGGAAAAAAGACCGAAGAAGGAGCCTCGTCGTCAAATATTGTGATCTCCAACTGGTTTTTTACTCCCTTCTCAAAACCTTCGGTAAGATCTTCGATATCAAACAGCACTGACTTATTTCCATCTAAAACAGTGTTGTTGGTTGGGGTAATTGTGAATGATGCATTTTCATCGCCTTCTTCAACAACGATGGAAATCAATCCATCTACTGCTGCTGGAGTGGAAGTAAATGTGTTTTGCTGATCCGTAGTAACTTTTACTTCAATAGTACCAGTCGTATGCGCTGGTTTATCAAAGCTTATACTTACTGTAGTTGCTCCTATATTTTCAGATAATGTCTGATCTTCCCCAAACTCCACAGCAATCGGATTGGGGCTACCCTCGTTCTCGTCATCATTACATGCTATTAGTCCTGCCATCACTGTGATAGCAAAAGTCATTTTTAATAGTTCTTTCATATTCCATCTGCCTCTGTGACTGCGAGGCGATTGATAAACGGCCAAATAATATTTGGTGTTACATATTGAGCCTCTGGCTGTGTGGAATTTATATGAAGCGCTATAATTAAGGATGAACGAACAATTTTCGATTTGAAAAACCGTCGCCTGACTTCAATTTTTGTCCGGAATCAACGATTGTATTCGTTATCTTGTAAATCAGTTATCCAAATGAGAACAGCAGAAGAGCAATTTGACCTTATATGTGCAACCTGTACCGGCAAACCTGGAGTAGAAAAAGGTAAGATGATGAGTTCTCCCGGTCTAAAATACAACGACAAGGTATTTGCCTTTTTGTACAAAGATAAAATGGGTTTCAGGTTAGGTCCCAACTTTGATCCTGGCAAATGGGGTTTGAAGTACCCGGAGCCTCTAAGCCCATTCAAAGCAAAACCACCACTCAAAGGATGGCTGCTGATCGACCAGAGGGAAATGGACCTTTGGGAACCGTTCGCTGATATGGCTTTAACATATACACAAACACTGAAATAATGGCAACAGACCTATACCTACTGGAACGTATCAGAAGAATATTGAAAGAGCAAAGCATCACCTGGATTGAAAAAAGGATGTTTGGTGGTGATTGCTTTATGGTGGATGATAAAATGTGTGTTGGCACCTTTAGAGGTGGGGTTATGGCCCGGGTAGATCCTGATAAAATACCTGAGCTCATAAAAAAGGAAGGTGCCAGCCAAATGACCATGGCTGGAAAAGTGATGAAGGGCTATCTTCTGATTGAATCGGAAGGTTATGATAGCAATGAGGACCTGGAGCTATGGATAAAAGAATGCCTCGCATTTAACCCAAAAGCTAAATCAAGTAAGAAAAAATAATACATTGCCATGCAGAATATCACTCAGCCCACTTTTCAGTTTTTAAAAGCCCTTAAGAAGCACAACGATCGCGATTGGTTTAAGGACCACAAAAAAGATTATGAAAAGGCTAAAAAGGAGTTTACCGATTTTATAGATGCTTTAATTGTAGAAGTAGCCAAATTCGATAAAGACATTGCTCATTTCTCTGCCAAGGATACCATTTTCAGAATACACAGGGATGTGAGATTTTCTAAGGATAAGTCACCATATAAAACCCATTTTGGGGCCCACATAACTTCCGCCCCTAAAAGATCAGAAATCCATACCCGGGCTGGATATTATATTCACCTTGAGCCCGGAGCATCGATGCTTGCTGGAGGGGCTTATCTTCCTGAAGGAAGCTGGCTCAAAGCCATCCGGCAAGAAATACACTACAATGCGGATTCATTGAAGAAGATAATCAATGATCCGGGTTTCAAAAAGTATTTCAACATGGAGGGTGAAAAACTAAAAACAGCACCCAGGGATTACCCCAAAGACCATCCTGAAATTGAGCTTCTGAAACATAAAAGCTTTCTGGCGGTCCATCATTGCGATGACAAAGAGGTATTATCCGATGAATTCCTAAAGCATTGTGCAGGAGCTTTCAAAGCATTATACCCCTTTGATCAATTTTTGAACCAGGCATCGGAATAACCCTCAGCCTGGCTATTTGAATATTAAGCTTTTGCCGCCTCAAGAATTTCCTTGATGCGCTTAGCCACGATACGCTCCTCACCTGGATTCATCATCCACGTAGTAATGCCGATGTTATCACTTCCTCCTACAGTTTCAATGGAGGGATGTCCGTCCCTAAGTGCAGTTCGTACATCATTTGGTGAAATTTTCACGGCTTTTTCATTCCATGATATCCTGAGTGACGGCACATGATTGGCTATCTCCGGTACGTGGATCTCATGTTTCACGCCCTTCACCGATGAAGCTGCCTCACCAATTAGTTTTACCTGAGACTCCCAAAGCCGCCATTCCGCCTGGTGATCTCTGTTCAGGTATGCTTCTACAGCTGCCATCATCCCAAGTATCTCTTCTTTGTTTACTTTCATTCCCCTTCCTACGGTATTTCCATTGGGGGGCGCGTTTCTCCTTGCAGCTTTTATCAGATCTTTGCGGCCTAGCAATAATCCGGCACTTTGAGGTCCGCGTAAACCCTTACCTCCCGAAAAACATACCAGGTCGAAACCCATTTGAGTGTATTTCCATAGATTTTCCACTGGTGGTACATCCGCAGCACAATCTATCATTGTGGGGATCTTATGTTTTTTGGCTATCTCAAGGAATTCTTCATATTGAATCTTTCCGTTAGGATTCGCAAAATTCAAAAACCATAGCATGGCCGTATTTTCATTAATGGCTGCTTCCATCTCCTTCCTGGTTTCAACTTCTATGATCTTTACCCCACAATTTCTCATGGCGTGATCATACCCTACTCTATGACTCTTTTGGGAGATCACCTCAGTCTTCATTCCTGTCATATCTGTGGGTATCCTCACAGCCTTTTCAGCATCATCACCCGTGAGCACACCTGCGGTTCCCAGTGTAATGGCAGAAGCAGCACCTGCGGTCACCATTGCAGCTTCACATTTCAGCAATTCCGCAATTCTTTCTCCTACCTTATCCTGCAGTTCATTCAGACCCACATACTGTTTTGAAGCATAATTGTATGCATCCAGCACTTCCGGATGCATGAATGAAGCAGTCAGTGCCGTATAGGTTCCTGCTGCATTGATAAAAGTCCGTACGCCCAGTTCTTTGAAATAATCGCGTCCTGAAATTTTTTCAGAAGGACTAGCCAAAGCCCCGCTTGCGGCAACACCTGCCATGGGAAGTGTGGCCAGTCCTTTGATAACATCTCTTCTTTTTGTCATAATCTTATTTCTTTTTTAACGCAGCTATACAATCAATTTCTACTAGTGAATTTCCAGGTACACCTCCGTAGGGTGCAATGGTGGTCCGGACAGGAGGGTTATCACCAAATCGCCCTCTGTAGGCTTCATTCATAGCCTTGTAGTCATTCAGGTCATGTAGGTAAACGTTGACTTTCAATACCCTGTCCATCGCAGATCCTGCTTTTTCCAGTTCTTTTTCAATTTCATCCAAGACATGCTTGGTGTGTGCGGTAATATCTCCTTCAAAATGGGCTCCTTTTCCGGCAACATATACCAGACCACCATAAGTTTGAGATCCGGAAAACAGAGGAACCTGATCATCATAGGTAACATTATTGGTAACTATTTCATCATCCTCCTCAGTTTTGGTTGAAGCGGCACTAACAGCTGAAAGTCCAAAAAGACCTGTTGTACCCATGAATATTTTCTTGAAAATTGAACGTCTGTCTGATTTCATGATGTATTAATTTATGATTAGAAACTTATTGATTAATTGATAAATTCTTATTTCTCTGATTTTGCACTTCGCGTGCTGTGATACCATCTGCACCATCACCAAATTTATGCCTCACAAATGTGAGAAGTTCGGCTATTTCTTCGTCAGATAAGAAATCATGACGAGGCATAATTCCATTATAACCTACGCCATTCACTGTAATATCTCCTTCAAGACCATTGAGGATTACGCCAATCAATCTGGCTTTGTCGCCTTTGACCCAATCCGTATCTACTAAAGGAGGAAACCTCCCCTCTGCACCTTTACCGTTACGTTGATGGCACGGAGCACAATAGGTTGCATAGATTCTTTCTCCTCCCATTATAATCCCTTTCTGAAGATTATCAATCTCTTCATCTGGTGTTCGGATGTGTGGGAGCTCTTTTCTAGCTTCAGTTACCTCAAGATCAGCCTTTCCGAAATTCCTCTTGTCTCCTTTATACATCACTCTCCAGATTTTCCCCTGCACCGTCTCAGACAAATAGAGTGAGCCATCGGGACCCATCGCAAGGGCCATCGGCCGATACGGAGCATCACTCACGTTAGCCAATGGTTCATCCCCAATAAATCCATCCGCAAAGACCTCCCACTCACCAGAAGGCTGTCCATCTTTAAATGGTACAAACGCAATAAAATAACCTGCCTGTGGATACGGAGCCCTATTGGTTGATCCATGGAACGCAATGAACGCACCATTCTTATAATGATCCGGGAACTGATCACCTGTATAAAATAAAATATCGTTTGGTGCCCAATGCCCTGGAAACCCAATCAATGGTTGTATATAATCCTTCCCGCTCTCTTCTTCAATCCCTAACCCTAAGTATTCTGGGTTTAACACTCTTTTTCCTCTTACCTGATCATAATAAAAGTATGGCCATCCGGCATTATCTCCTTTATTTATTCGCAAGAATTCTTCCGATGGGAAGATGGCACTTTCCCATTTGGAATATTGAAGTGGGTTTCTTCGGGCCAGATCATCTCTACCGTGCACAACTGTATAAAGCGTGTTATCAGCAGTGTTCCAATCCATTCCTACGATACTCCGGATTCCGGTGGCATAATGTATTCCGTCCTTTTGTAGGGTTTGATCCTTCTTAGATGCATCAAACTGCCATATACCACCATGCTCTTCTAACTCTGAACAGGGAAATTCTCCAGGTTCACCGGGGATTCGATTCAATACCTGGCAAACATCACCTGGTGCTCCATATTGCAAATAAATATGTCCTTCATTGTCAAATGTGATTGGTTTGGCAATATGCTCGTACCCATGTGGATCATTTTTATAGTCATCCTTGATAATCAACTCAGGTTCAGCATCCAGCACGAGCTTTCCGGGTTCCAACTTTATTCGGTATACTTCACCAGCTGTACTGAAATACATGTACCCTCTATACAAACGCATTCCAGTACCATAGTTGCCCACGTCCTCATAATTGCCAAAATATACGATTGAATCGGCTTTGCCATCCTTGTTTACATCACGAAGCCCTACAATTCCTTTTGGTTTGCCTCCCCGAAGTTTTACATAAATATCCCCGTTGTCATTTACCGCCATGTGCCGGGCACTGCCAATGCTATCTGCTACCACTACTACTTCAAATCCATTGGGTACGACAAGCCCACCATTGTCAGGGTCCCCCGGAGGGAGATCATTCTGTGTGGAGCATTGTGAAAATACATATAGGACCAGCAGCAGAAAGACGAAGCGGAAAAACCTTAAATTTTGAAAAAATACTTTCACTTGTTAATCATTTACCACTGAAAGGAGTAGCTCCAAGACCATTCAAATCCCAAACCACATTTCCATCACGTAAGGTCATTTCACACACGATTTTTTGGTCTCCGGTCATCTTAAATCCTTTTACATCTACAAAACCAAACTCACCTTTTTCTACTTTTATGATCGCGACATCTGCGCCTGATCCCACAGATAAGTTGCCCAGTTCTTCTCTTTTGATAATTTGAGCAGGATTCCAGGTAGATGCAGCAATGACTTCATTCAGGGGCATTCCTAAATTTAAAAGCTTGGACATCACGTTTGCCTGATCCTTCATGCCTCCGTTCATGCTTCCCGTGTGAAGGTCTGTACTGATAGAGTTTGGTTTAAACCCCTGCTTCAGTGCAGGAGCTGCCTGCGAATAGAGAAAACTTCCTCCTCCATGACCCACGTCGAAAATAATTCCTTTTTTCTGTGCTTCGATTACAAAAGGACGGACTTTTCCATTTTCCACAATGGGTTCCCTTCCACTCACATTGGCAAAACAATGAGTAAAAATGTCTCCAGGTCTAAGTTTTTCCAAAAAGAGCGTTTCCAAAGACAATGGCGGCTCTGACCCTCCAAAATCTACCATCACAGGGATATCCGCAAGTTTACCAGCCTCAACGGCAAGCTCGGTAGGCCCCCATTCTTTACCAGAATAATGAGCTAACTTAATCCCTACTACATAATCAGCATATCTTCTGGCTACCATGGCTGTAAGCTTAGGATCCATATCATCAGCATTTTGCTCATATGCTCCACCTCGCATACCTGCTCCCACAATATTTAGAAATGCCAGAACCCGGGTCCTGGAATTATCGATGGCTTGTTCTTTAAATTGGCCAAAGTTTTGCCAACCTGCACCACCAGCATCCACTACTGTGGTTACACCTGATCGAAATGTAAACCCATCCGGCGGCAAGGCTGAGTAACCATTACTCAAATAATGGTCAGGTTCAGTACCATAATGATGGTGGCCATGGATATCTATTAAACCAGGGACCACATACAAACCAGAGGCATCGATGGTTTTCTTTGCTCCCTTTGAAATTTTTGAAGATACTTCAGCAATTTTACCATCTACGATCCCCACATCCATCACTCCGTTGATATTGTTTTTGGGATCAATGACATGACCCTTTGTAATAAGCAGGTCTAAGGGCTGTGCCTCAAGGGCACCACATGCCAGCAATAAGACAATTGTGAATACTCCGAAAAGTGTAAGCGTATTTCTCATAGTTAATAGTTTAATGGACAGTTGAATCGATATAAGAATCTACATTATGTTGCGTAATAATTTCTAAGGGGAACAGGTCTAATCGGGGTACTTCCTTATTGAACAACAGGTAATTTACCATGTATCCTATCCCTCTAAATGCTTGTTTTTTTGGGTTTTGGCTAATTAAAAAACTAATGATGCCCTCTTCCAAATACTTTAGGTTATCCTCGAGAAGGTCATATCCGATGAGTCGGATGTCTCGCCTTTTGCTATGACAGATCTTTTCTGCTATCATAGGAGTCGCATTGGAAGTAGTCACATATATACCTTTTAGTTTTCTATCAGAGAGTAGGTATTCAATACAATCATAAAACCCTGGAGTCCCCATTTCCAAGACATAGCTATTAATGTCATGGTGGGAAAAGTTACTCATGTAGAATTCCCGAAAACCCCGCTCTTTTTCCATAAGATAAACAGACTCCTTCGTATCCTCACCCACGCTAAGAATGGCATAACAATCATCCTGGTGTTGTCCCAGGCTACAAAGGAAGCCAGCAAGCTTCCCACTTTGATAGAGATTCTGCCCTATAAACCCCAGCGGTTCGGACTCCGGTATATTGGCATTAAAAAGCACATAGGGAATCTGATTTTCTTTCAGTGCTTCTACGGCATGAAGTGCCTGGATATGAAATAGTGGAGCCAGAACCACACCATCGGGATTGCTGGTTATGATCCTCCTGACCACATTCTCAATCGAAGCTTCTCCATCATGCAGATAGAAATAGGTGTCTATGGTCACTCCATACTGCTGCCACTCGTCTTTTGCCTGAATAATACCAGTATACGCTGCGTTCCAATAAGGATCGTCCTTTGGTTCAATAATCAAAACTGCTACTTTCTTTTTTAGCCCTCTACCCAGGGATCTTGCAATTAGATTTGGCTTGTAATTGATCTTATTGAGCACCTCGTTAACTTTCGCATAGGAGGAGTCTGAAACATTCCCACGATTGTGGAGCACACGGTCTACGGTCCCTTCAGATACCCCTGCGAGCCTGGCAATGTCTTTGATTCTAAGGTTTCCTTCCCGTTTCAAAATATTATTTGGCTAATCATTGTTTCCGCACACAATTTAATTGTACGTATAAACAAAACCCTAAGATAGTTTGATTTTAATTAAATAATCTAACTTGTTGTATGAAATGAAATTAATCATAAACAGTTATATATAATAAATCAACACACAATTGATTATATGCAAAATATGATTGTAAAATCATTGTGCTACACAAAAAAATATTAGCTCATCGATTTTTCACGACGTTCTCATTTATATAATCACTCTGAATGGATTCTTTTGGACCTATATAGTGAAATCGTTCACCCCATCCCAATCCATATTTTTCCCCGATTTCCTTATCAGAGGGAACTCCCCGGATAGCCTCCGAATCCATGTCCAGCATGAAGTGTTTAATATATGCGCTGTTAGCTGATTCATCAGTATCACCTAGGATGGGAAGTTTCTTTCCCTGGTCAGCCAGTCGCTTCCTCAAAGCGGCCCCTGACACTCCGGGACCCTGGTAAATATTGGCAGTGTTAGCCTCTACTTTTTTATCGATGTAGTTAGAGATATCCACCACCCTGTTGACAAGCTGGGGACCCCTGGCAAAATAGTATTTTTCAGATACCCCATGTCGATCCACAGCTTCCAGTTGTTCCGGATAATCTGTACCCATTCCTGCCATCCATGAAGCTGCTTCTACTGCCCGGGCAGTGATGTAGTGATCCGGGTTTTCTTCATAGGCTCCATATGGATCATAACAAACAATTGTATCGACCTTCAACAGTCTAAACAGAAAGATCAATCTTCCCTTGATCTCCTGGATATTGTATTCATCCATGCGGTGATTGCGATATCCGAGGTTATATACCTTTTTCAGCCCCAAGGCTTTGGCTGAGGCTTCTGTGCCAATTTCGTTGTTATACACCCTTTCACCAATACTTGACCCCATACCAGCTGCGTCGTCATTGGAAGTTCGGATCATATAACCGGTATATCCTTCATCAATCAGTTTGGCCACAGTTCCGGCCGCAAAAAAGGCAATGTCATCACAGTGAGGCTGAATAGCTGCAAGGACCTTCCCCTCATGTGGCCGTCCGGAAATAGGACGTTCGATAAATATTTCATCTTCATCCTTTTTCTTATGCTGTTTACCTTCTCCTTTTGTAGTAGATACGCCACTCATGGCAGCTGTCGGACCCAGCATTGCACTAGCCACAAGTCCTTTCTCAATAAACTCTTTCCGATTCATATCTATATTTTTTTGATGTCTGTGGTCGACGATGGACCTGTCTATCCTGGTTGATCGACCAAGATAAAAGGGTCATCTTCTAACGTGAATGTGGGCACACTGACCTTGCCAATTAACTATTTAGCCCTTATCCAAACGAGGCATGTCACAATTCATTCATACTCAAGTTTCATTTCAATATGTATTGGGTAATATTCTGGGCCTTTCATTACACTATCATTAATATCTCACAAGTGGTGATGATGTCCTTTCATAAAGGATACCTTTTTCAGCTTCAATTCCTCAATCTGATTCTGCCCTTCTACAATTTTGATTATGGTGTTGATCTTTACATCCTGAAAACTGGATATGTTCCTGTTTTTAGTCGGCCAATACACCTCTAATTTTTTTATGGAAGTTGCCTGACCAATTCCAATCTCCGCCAGGAGACTATTGCCTCCAAAACTAGCACCAGTTCCTACCCTATGAAATACCTTTCTCTCCATGCCATCCTCCTCAATTGTGAGTACAATTCTGGCTCCAATAGCTGATTGGTTGCTCGTCTTGCCTTCCAATGAGATGTTTATCCAATTATTGGCATTGCCAATAGGATTTTCGAACAGGATGTTTTGATAAGTATCACCTTCATATGCGCCTCCCATCACAGCATAAATGTCCTGATCACCATCCATATCCAGATCACCAAACCCAACCGCATGCCCTTTCTGAATATGTCCGAAGCCGCCACTGAAAGTTATATCTTCGAATTTTTCCCCTCTATCATTTCTGTACATTTTATTGGGGACTATTGAAAGAAAGCTAGGGTCGCCGGTAGCCAGGTAAAAATCAAGAAAACCATCGTTGTCAAGGTCTCCAAAATTACAACCCATCGTTGTTACAGGTTCTGTTAGTCCCAGGTCATATGCCACGTCTGTAAACGTACCATCACCGTTGTTTTTATAAAGTTTGGGGCGTCTTACCTTCAGCCCATCATCGTGAGGAACAAATATATTCGCCATCAACATGTTTGGTGGAGACGTGAGATCAGAAGAGTACCCCGAGACGAATATATCTTCAAATCCATCATTGTTAAAGTCAAATATCCAGGTGGAAAAACTTTGTATTGGCTCGCTCAGACCAAGCTCGTTACCGGCCTTTTTAAAAGCCAGGTCATTATCACTGGATGAATTAATATAGAGCACATTTTCCCCACTGAAATTCGACAGATAAATATCCTCATACCCATCATTGTTGATATCTCCAGAGGCCACGCCTTTGAAAAAACCGGTTTCGGAAATGCCTGCCGCTAAAGCAACATCTGTAAACGACTTACCCGAGTTGTTAATGAATAACTCACATTGGTTTTCCCCGTTTGGTGTTGATTCGTTACCTATAAAAATATCTACCCAGCCATCCAAATTAAAATCTGCCCACACGGCTGTCTGTGTTGGATGCTCTGAATAAATTCCAGTCTCAATAGTGACGTCAGTAAACGTACCATCTCCATTATTTCTAATGAGGGAATTGGGGATTTTTCCATAATTTTCCAGCCACGCTCCTCTCAATATGATAAAATCAATATAACCATCATTATTAAAATCCGCATGCTTAAGATTTAACCCTCCGGTCACCCCAACCAGCCCGGAATAAGCTGTCATATCCTTGAACCCACCACTTCCATCATTTTCAAAATACCTGATCTGATCTTGATAGCCCCATGCAGAGACAACCATGTCAAGATAACCATCATTGTTGAAGTCATCAATACATATTCCACCGGACATACCATTCACATCCACACCCAGATCTGATGCCACATCATGGAATCTAGGAAATTCACTTTGTAAAAAGTACTCCTCAGGAATACGGAATTCTACAGGAACACCATCCGGGTATTTACCCAAAGTCATGTAGGCAATATTCAGGAGATATCTAATTTCAAAATTAAAAGGATTTGTTTCCAACAGCTCATTCAAATATTTTATTGCTGTTGTAGAACCTACTGTGTCAATGTGCTCCGCTTTTTCAGAGATTGGGATAATGCAAGACTCATTATTATGCTTAATAAGACAATTATCCACTTCTCCCTTACGGAGATAGGCAATAGCCAACTGTGTTTTTAGTTCGGTCAGGATCTCACCTCTTTCAGGCACGATCCTTTCCTCAAAAAAATCATGAAAACTTTGGAAGACGTCGATGGCTTTTTCAATCTCACCTGCTCTCAGTAATGATACACCATATTCATAGACCACGAGGTTTCGCTCTGCTCCCACCTCCATTTCATCCATCTTTTCTTTAAGCTTTTCTGCCCGTTTCCGGTTAAATATATATTGTATATTCTCAGGGTCAATACTAGAATAAGCCTTCTCAACCCTCTGGATCATATCTCTTGTTTGTTTGTCAGGCTTTACTTTGGCTTCGATTTCCACTGCTGCAGAGTGCATATGTTCAGCTGACTGAGTACATCCAAAAAGTAAACAGATTGAAATATAAAGTGAGTAAAAAAGTATTCTCATTTGAGAAAATTCTAAAGGGCAGAGATTGATATGTCTTTTGATACAATGGGTGTGAATTCAATGGCTTGTAAATAATAGCTGTTGTTGGCCACTAGGATCACTTCCCTTTGTCCTACACTGATAGATTTCATGTCTTTTGCATCAAAGGGTGCAAAAAAGCCACTTTCCTCAACAGAAACAGCGTTAAAATTACCCTTCCCATCACCCATGAGCAGTAGTCCTGTCCCTGCATCATTACGAGGAGTCTCAATTTCGGACTGATAGAGATTACCTGAAATCAAGAGATCTTTATGACCATCTCCATTATAATCACCTGTCAATATACTGTTGACGGATGACGACTGAGCGAGTGACGGCAATGTCTTCCATTTAAAACTACCATCGCCCAGATTCTCAATATACGCTGATGCAAAGGTTTTCGCTTGTAGGTTCATGGCATCGTCAAGCGAAGGACCATATATATCAAAAAGGTCTGAATTACCGAACTTCTCGTAGGTATCAAATTTCTCGCCAATGGATGGGATTTGCTGGGAGGAGCATGACTTACCACGTACAGGGAAGGCCTCACCGTGTTCATAGTAACTTAATACAATATCCAAGCTGCCGTTTCCATCGAAATCATAGCTGTAGACCTCAAAAGGTTCATCTACAGAGGCCTTGTACTTATAGTTTAGTCCCAGGTTACCGACAATCAAATCCTGATCACCATCGCCATCCATGTCATCGGCCTTGATGGAATAATACCACCCTTCGCTTTCATTCAAGCCATCTAATAAACCTTTCTCAAAATTCCCCTGGGATGTTTGGGTAAACACGGTTACAGGCATCCATTCGCCCACTACCAATAGATCATCGAGCCCATCATTGTTATAGTCCATCCAGGTTGCAGATGTGACCATGCCCAGTTGGCTAAGTCCGGCTGCTCTCTCCTTTGTGATATCAATAAGTTTACCACCTCTATTTTCAAGTAAGTAGCTGTTTGCTGGGTTAGGATATTTCCCGGGTGTAAGCCTACCGCCTACAAACAAATCAAGATCCCCATCTTTATCAAAGTCATTGGGAATAACACACGAACCACTGCTCAAATACTCAGGGAAAATTTTCGGATCACGGGTAAATTCACCGCGGCCATTATTCAAATATAATCTATCTCTCAGGGCAGGATCATTCGGTTCAAACTCATTTCCCCCACTAACTATAAATAAGTCGAGATCCTTATCACCATCCAGGTCAACCAAAGCTACTCCCATGTCTTCGCTCATTTTGTCCAGGGTCCACGCACCTTCTGCAATTCTATCAAACATGCCATTTTTTTTCTGAATAAAGAGCGTTCCGGAAAAACCGGCTGCACCTCCCATGAAGAAGTCTTCCATTCCATCTCCGTTTACATCCCCAACAGCAATGGAAGGTCCAAATTGTGACATCTTATGTGGTAATAGAACTTCTTTCGCATAATCATCATAATCATTTTCTCTATGGAATATGCCCGATAATCCAAGCGATTGTGCCACCTCCTTAAACAATGTTTCTTTGGCCATGTTCATCTCAGGAGTGGTTTTTTCAACCTCCTGCTTCACAATCTCGTGTGTTTGATTTACAGCTACACTCTGTAGCATAGACCTGGTAGAGTCATTCCAATCTATTATTACTTTTTCTACAACATTACTAGCGCCCACACCAAAGTGAACGATTTCTTCACTCTTCGACATAAACCCTCTGGCGTTGGTGATTTCATTTACCTGCCATAATTTCTTTTCTTTATAGATACTGATCTTGGTCCCGTATACACTTCTATTGTCCTTTGAAGACAGCTTAAAACGTACAAAATTTCCGAGATGCTGATCCACAGTGTTGTTTCTATAGAGATGTGCATTATCATCTATGTTGTTAATGACCAGATCCAGGTCACCATCCAGATCAAAATCGGCATATGCGGCACCATTAGAAAGTGTTAGCATATCCATCCCCCAATCCTTTGTTTTCTTTGTAAAAGTGAGATCCCCGTTGTTTTTGAAAATGTAGTTGGGAAGCTTGTCTGTCGGCGCCAGGCCAACAAAATCCATGACATCAATGATAGTTTTAGGATCGACACCTCTTTTTCTTGCAACCTGATTGAGGCTGTCAACTTTTTTATCATAAATGCTTGATAGGTCACTATAGAAATTATTGCTTTTTACTCCGTTTGTTACAAACAAATCCTTGTAACCATCATTGTCAAAATCAGCAAATAACGGAGCCCAGCTCCAATCGGTATTTGTCACACCTCCTAACTGACCTAATTCACTGAAAGTACCATTTCCATTGTTTCTTTGTAAGGTATTGAACATGTACTGGTAATGTTTCCCGTCTCTCACCTGTTTCCAAAAATCTTCTGGCGACATACTTCCCATGGTAGTCTTGATCCTTTTATGGTCTTCAGCCATCATGTCCACAACCATGACATCAAGGTTGCCATCGTTATCGTAGTCGGCTATGTCACTACCCATGCTGAAGTTAGATACATGTTTTGTGGCCTTTAATGCAACATCCTCAAATGTTCCATCTTGCTGATTGATATAGACGTGATCCGGGACATCAAAATCATTGGTGACATAGATATCCGGCCAACTGTCATTGTTTAGATCACCAACAGTTGCAGATAGTCCATATCCAAAGTTTCTGATTTTTCCCTCAATTGTATGATCAACAAACCGGCCATCACCCAGATTTCTATATAAGCGATCGCTGAACTTAATATCGGAAAACTGGGCAAATTCAAGTTTATTTCCTCTGCCAGGAATACTTGGAGGCTGGTTCACTAAATATACATCCAGAAGACCGTCTTTATCAAAGTCAAAAAACACGGCCTGAACTGAGAAACCTTTATCAGCCAACCCAAACTCCTCAGCCTTTTCCGTGAATGTTAAGTCTCCATTATTGATGTAAAGTTGATTGGCACTCTTGTCCTCCTCGAGGTAGACATTCCTACAAACATAAATATCCTGATCCCCATCGTTGTCAACATCAGCCATGGTTACTCCTGACGACCACAGGTCATCTTTCGTAATACCGGCCTTGTCACTAATATCTTCAAATTGCAAATTCCCCTTATTCAAAAACAACCGGTCTCTTGTCTGGTTTCCCGTAAAAAAGACATCCTGCAAACCATCGTTATTTATATCGCCAACACCTACGCCACCACCGGAGATAAACATGGAATTAATCATGTGGTTGTTTTCACGTCTTTGTTCCACCGGATTCGCGAATTGAAGTCCGGAATAATCCTGAGGTACGATTGTGAATAACTTATCTCCTTCGCGTGGTGCATCAAGCTCATTTTTACAACCCATGAATGATGCAACAAGCAGCAGTCCACTTCCAACAATTAATTTGTACATTCTTATCACCAAACTATATTAATACCTATAAAAATATGCAATATTTTAAACCGTTCAAAAGGTCTAATGTGAACACTACCGAGCACAAAACCCCTTATTGTGAGTATGAAAACCCTTATAAACCTGGTATCATAAAAAGGGGTTGCTTAAAAGATATTATCTTCTAAACAACCCCTTGTTATTAAACATTATGAATTAGAAGTTCGGACCTCCTGTATCCCACCATAAGCGAGTACCGATTTCGTCCGGCCCACCTAACTTGGTAGTAGCATCGGCAACACCCGCAGCGTTATTGTTGCGTTCTGCATCTACAAATGGCATTCTTCTTAAGAAATCATCAGCTGGAATAATCCCCCAATCCTCGTTACTATCATTCTGATAGTTGTAAGGAAGTTTAGGATAACCTGTGCGTCGATGATCAACCCATGCTTCTATGGTATTCATATAAGCAGCAATCCATTTTTGCGTGATTATTTTCTCCAGCTTTACTTCATTATCAGCTGCCTCATCCCATTTTACCGTGATATTGCCAAATCGGTTCATGATCCTTGGATCTGTCTCCCCTGTACGGAAATCATTGACATCACCCGTACCCGCTTTTGGATCATTATAATCTACCGGTATTTTGGTGTCATCGGCAAGATAGTCAGCAGCACCAGCAGCTCCCCACTCAGCAAATGAGTCCATCACACCCTGCTCATAATGAGCTTGTGCTGAACCAGCGCCAGCCCAACCTCTCAAGGCTGCCTCTGCCAGTAAGAAGTGCGTCTCAGATGACATGAAGCAACGACGCATTCCATCTGCAGTAGTTGGGTTGAAATCCTTACTGATGTTGGAATAAGTAAGCCTGTCGTCCTTTGCTCCCAATGTCGCACCATTTCTAATCCCCTTGTAAGGATGATCAGGGTGATCAGGATACAATGTGTTATCAGTGGCAGGTTCAAAGTATTTAGAGAGTCTTCCATCTTCATACCCTACAAGTATAGATTCCATAGAAGCACTCATACGGGTATCACCCCACCCCCAGGCTATTCTAGCCGGAGGGAAAAACCCATTATAAAGCTTTATTTTGAAATCATCTGCAGCAGTCATAATCAAACCTCCAGAGGCAGCAATGGCTTTCTCACCCTCTGCTTTGGCTAAATCTGGAGCTATCTTGGAAATTCGCATGGCCAATTGCAATCGCATACTGTTGGCAAACTTGATCCAGTTAGGAATACTACCACCATAACTCGCATCGAATGCAGCCATTCCTCCAAAATCAGAATTGGCTTCAAAGGTAGCGACGATGTCGTCCAGCTCATCAAACCAGGTGTTGTACAACGTCTCCTCACTATCATAGAGGATGGTATTTTCCAAAGACCCATAATTTGTGTAAATAATCGGTCCATGATAAGCAGATAGTCTTGAAGCGGAAAGGATCCTTATCAATCTTGCCCAGGCAACGAAGACATCATTACCTTCAGCTTCGGCTATTTCAATTACCCTACCACTCAGAGCAAAGACCTGATTGTAACAACGGTTCCAATAAACATTCCAACGGATGTAATAGGTCGTATTGTTAATACCGCCTACAAATGGAGTTGGAGTAGCTAAATGTCGCACCCAAGAGTCATGGCACAAATTATGTTCAATCTGATCACCAAATATATTACCCAGCATAGTCGGGAAAAATGCTCCGACATGATTATTATCCTGTCTCAGAGACGCATCCGAAATCTGGTATGGATTCGTATTTATTTCTTCAAAGTTTTCGGTACAAGCACTAAAAACTAAGAGCGTAACTATTGATATATATTTAATTATTTTATTCATATCTCTATTAATTAGAAGCTAACCTGGATATTGAACCCAAAATTTCTCGTAGCAGGAACATTAAAGTTATCAAGGGAAGGCGAGTTTCTATTGGTACTCATGGCCAATTCCGGATCAAATGGGGCATCTATATAAAAGAACATTAGATTTTGTCCCACAATAGAGAATGTGACCGGGATTGCACTTATCCTGGTATTATAACTCAAGGCCACCTGTGTTAACCTAACATTGGTTCTGCTATAAACATAAGGCTCCATAATACCGTTTCTTCCGCCAATGGTACGATAATAGAGCTCAGGATCGATCTGACTTACAGGATTTCCTTCGCTCGAAACCGCATTGATAGCCGTAAATCCCTGATCCCTGTCGTCTGCAGTTCTCTGGGAAACGCCTGCTTCATCCAGCATGGCCTCTGTTTTGCTTACGGCCAACCCTCCAAAATTACCGTTGATCATAAAAGCCAAGGAGAAATTATTATAGGACAAGTTGTTTGACCAACCCAAGATAAAATCCGGATTCAAGTTTCCTCTATAATTAAGACTATCTGCGTTAGCGGCTGTTTTACGAGGAGCGCCATTAGTTCCAAGAACAATTCTGCCCTGGTCATCCCGCACAAAGCTCAGCGTATAAAGATCTCCAATGGACCCCCCCTCTTTAAATCGCGCAAAATAACCCTCGGAACTTCCAGTATTTATAAAGTTGTCAGGGTTGTTTGGATCTCCTTTCACAACAGTGTTGATGTTTCTTGAAAAATTAATAGATGTTTTCCAAGTAAAATCATTATTGTAAATGGGTGTTCCATCAACAATGATTTCTATCCCTTTATTGTTGAGCTCTCCAACATTAATTACACGCGTATTATATATAGACCCCGCAAGTGCTGGCACTGTAAAGAACTCATCAGTAGATGTGATGTCGTAGTAAGTAAAGTCGATGCCAATTCGACTATCAAGAAAATCCCAATGAGTACCTAGTTCTAAGGTGGTGATAATTTCTGGCTTCAAATCAGTACCCGGAGCAACAGAAGCCCGGTTGACACCACCAGTTGAGCCATCTACGGAGTTTGATGGCACGATTTGATTCCATGGGATTTCTTGACCTACCTGACTGTATGACAATCTAACTTTACCAAAACTGATCGGCTCAGGTATGTTCAACATCTCACTGATGACAGCGGACAATCCGACAGCCGGATAAAAGTAATTTTCATTCCCGGTACCTACCAGGGTAGATGACCAATCTGTTCTTCCGGAAAAATCCAAATACACAAAATCTCTATATCCTAAAGTGGTATTGAAGAATAGGCCCTGCTTCACGTCACGAGAAGCCAATGTAGAATTAACTGCTACGTTATCAGGAAGGTTTTGGAAATAATACTCATTGGCATACAATAATCCATTTGTTCCCGTACCTACACTCACTCCCAGACCATATACTCTCTTCTGATAAGTAGCCCCTGCTATTACACCCAGACTTAAATCACCAAAATTTTCATTGTATTTCAAGATAGCATCTACGTAGGTAAGCTGATCCTGGTACTTGTCATAATCCCATCTTCCGTTAGGGTGTATGTTTGTGGTATTACCACCGGAGGCATATCGAGTCTCCTGCAATTTATCGGCATAATCAATATTACCTCGAACAGCAAGACTTAGATTCTCAGTAAATTGGTAATCCAAATTGAGACTGCTAATCACTCTCTTGGTTTCATTTACGCTTGGCTGTCCCTCCAGTAAAAACCAGGGGTTAGACTGATGATGATCAGTTACAAACCAATTCATCTCTTCTACATTTCTGTCTGTATTTAAAAATGTAGGATTATTCTTGAAGTATTCATAGCCTTGTAAACCTAGCGAAGGATCATGTTGAGGAGTTGCTCCATTTCGCGGGAACCGATACAGACCTGTCAACGGATTCAAATAATACCCAGCAGCCGGACGATTCTCAGTTTTTTCCTGAGCCAACATCACACTCGACCTTATCGTCAATTTGTCATTTAATAATTTCGTTGACTGTTTGAAAGTAATGTTGTTTCTTCCATACTCATTGTTGGGCATGATACCAGTGGCATCTGTATTAGCATAGGAGAAATAGGCGGTAGTTTTGTCATTACCTCCACTGATTGAGATGGAATTAATGAAATTTACTCCCGTTCTGAAGAAGTCATCAACGTAATTATCATCATAATTACCAGGGTTGGTGTCCCAGCTTTCTTTGATTCCCCCAATAGCACCGTATTTGAATTGCAGGTCGGGCTTCAATAAAACATTCTCAAAAGTGACTCCTGAATTTAAAGTGATTTTTGCCTTGCCTGCTTGCCCCTTTTTAGTAGTAATCAAAACCACACCATTGGCTCCCTGGCTCCCATACAATGCAGCAGCATTGGCACCTTTCAAGATACTTATACTTTCAATATCATCCTGGTTAAGCTGCGAAATTCCATCACCACCATCTACACCACCCCACATGCCTGGTTGGCCGCCTTTGTTGTTAACCATTGGAATACCATCGATTACAAACAAAGGATCACTGTCTCCGGTGAGGTTTTTATTTCCTCTCAACTGAACTTTTGTTGATCCACCTGGGCCCCCACTACTCTTCTGAATTTGCACTCCCGCAGCCCTTCCAGCTAAATTACTTAGGAAATTGACATCTCGCACTTTGGTGAGCTCATCCCCACCTACCGTTTGCTGCGTATAAGTCAAGGATTTCTCTTCACGCTCAATTCCCAAAGCTGTTACAACAACTTCACCTAATTGAACTTCGTCCTCTTCCAAAGCAACATCGATAACTGTTCTGTTTCCAACCTCAATTTCCTGGGTTGAAAAACCAACAGATGTATAAACCAGTACAGGATTATCCACACCCGAAACGCTCAAGGAATACCGTCCGTCTACATCCGTAGATGTCCCGTTGGTTGTTCCTTTGATTATAACTGAAACACCAGGAAGTCCTTCACCACCTGCTGTAACCACTCCAGATACATTCTGACCTAGTGAGGCAAAACTGATCAATAGGAGTAATGCTTGTAAAAATTTAATCATACGCTAAATAATGTTTAATAAATACTAATACTTACAAGTAATATATCTATAAATACACAGATTTGTGCTGATATTGTAGAAATATTTGCGCGATTAGTAGGTTTTTTTTCATTTATGCCGACAAAACAGGCAAAAAGTTGCAGTGTTAATGAAGATTAACCACTTCTCGGATCAGATTCTCCCGATTATATACCGTTTAGACCGATTTTTTCAGCTAGATATGATGAAATACTTCTGGCTATCTATGGCCATACTGCTTCTTAATGATTGATTTTTATTAGGTTGAATTGCATTCTCACAACAACATAGGGACCTAAAAACGCTCCTACCACAAGACCTTTGCCGATAAATTCTTTTCTATTCATATTAACATTCATTTATGGCTGAGCTGATTGCTGCACCAGCCCCTCCTGGTTTATTGACCAAATAGTCTGTTCATCTACTGATTGTATTGTAGCTACAAATTGGTTGGAAATAGCTTCAAGGGTGAGGTTGTTCGTTTTGCCGTCAATTACTATTTGCTCACTGGAGAAGCCCAGATCTATTAGACTGGATGAATACCGGTATCCCTTTCTCCTTATCTCCTGCTGCCTGTAATAGATTAACCATAAATATTTCTTTTGCAGATCCGAATAATAGGACACAAAAGGCACCTCCTTTGTTCCTACTGCCGCCTCACTAAACTGTGCGTACCCCCACCGCTCCGGATAATGCATGTTGATCACACCCTGTGGTGACCAAACCCAATTGTAACATGGCAAATCTTTCCCCAAACTGTCTTTTTGTTTAATATATTTCCCGTCAATAATATCTATATCATACTGCACCCTGGAAAAGTTGACCCGGTACTGGTCGCCATCGGAAGGAGGATTCTCTCTTTTCCTGCCAAAACAAATGGCTGAAAATGGGATGGCCACTTCAACCGTCCAGGCTTCATCCGTATCTCCCGGATTATTGATGGTTCCTATTACATTTACACCGGTTTTTAATCCTTTGATTTCCCAGTTGGTCATCGGCAGGCCACCATTTCGGTATGGTTTGTCTAAAAATAAGTCCCAGGTGGTATTAAAGGCATTCATCTCAAATTCATAATAGCGATGTGTATCGTGATCAGGGTATTTGTAATTCCGGCTTCTATCATTGTCGGCATCGATAAATATTTCAAAGTCATTATCAATAAAGATCACCTCATCGTGTTCGGTCAGGGTTGCCCAGACATGTGGCTCGATCAGTTCCGCAGCAAAATAAAAGTACTCATCATCCCATAGCATTTTCATGCGGGTACGCAGATAAGGGTTAGGCTTTAAGTCTCCTTCAATATCTTCAAACTCATCGCTCCACCTGGCTTTTTGCCAATCGTCATCATTGATATCACCATCTACGACAATCGGTTTGGATGTCTTGTAAACCACATAGTTTTTGGGCGGAGTGAATAAATGTTCCAGTCCGGTGAAAAGATCTTCTGGTTGATCCGTATTTGTCTTTTTCTCGTTTGTACAGCTCGATAAAACAAGGATATAGCTTAATAGGATAAAGTGTATTATTACTTTCATTATATAGTTGTAAAAGAAGAAATTAAATGCCTTACAAATTTAATCCAGCCCTCTACCAAATTCTTAAAAAATACTGACCTTGTCAACAGTAGATTATCATCGTGTAGTACCAAATTGATTTTTAATACCACCAGCAACTGGTTATCTTAGAGATCATGTGCTACAACCTCAGATACCTCACTAAAAAACAACGTGACTACGCCGTGAAGTTTGGTGAAAGCCAGGAAGAGATCGATAAGCTAGAAAAGCAACTGGAAATATTCAATCAGCAACACGGACCGGTCTTTCACACCACAGCTTTTGATCACTGGCCCCTTCCGGTGATCACCAGCGATCAATCAAAAGGGTTCCGGTTTTTCAATTGGGGGTTAATTCCCGGGTTTGTAAAAGACACACACCAATATGAGGCAAAATATACTTCGAGGTATTTAAATGCACGCATAGAATCACTGTTTGATGAGAAGCAATACAATGAGAAGTTCAAGAAAAATTTTGACAATCCATTTTATTCTTCGGCACTGAAAAGAAGATGCGTAATCGTGGCAGATGGCTACTACGACTGGCACTGGCAGGGGAAAAACTCTTATAACTTTCATATCCAACTCAAATCGGAAGAACCCATGCTTTTGGCAGGTATCTGGAGAACCTGGAAAAGTAAAAATGAAGACATACAAAGAGACACTGTGGCCATCGTAACCACAGACGCCAACCCGCTTTGCCAAAAAGTACACAATCGTCCCAAAGCCAGTGAAGGCCCCAGACAACTAGCTATCCTTGATGATGAAAGTGCAAAGGTCTGGCTTGATGGCTCTGATAACCCTGATGACATTGATGATATCAAAGCGTGCATCAAAGTATTCCCCGAAGAAAAAATGAAGGCCTATCCGGTGAAAAAGCTGTTTGTCCAGGAGGGTAGAAGCCGCATACCGCTCAATGATGTTGACTGCATCAAGGAAGTATCTTACCCTGAACTCAATTTCAAAAATGGTATAGACCAGATGAGCCTTTTTTAGTTAACTCACCTGATCCGGATTTACATTGTTAAACTTCTACTTTTCGTGCTAGATACCCATCATAGTTCGTATGATGACGAGGTGTTCGCTCCCACATTAGCGGAGAAGAAATCACATAGTCAGCCGATACCCTGTTGCAAGCCACTGGTATATTCCAAACCATTGCTATTCGTAGCAATGCCTTCACATCCGGGTCATGTGGCATCTGCGACATGGGATCCCAGAAAAAGATCAGGAAATCTATTTCTCCCTCTGCTATCTTGGCGCCTATCTGCTGATCCCCTCCTAATGGACCACTTTTCAATTTGACCACCGGGATCCCAACCTCTTGCTCAATCATAGAACCGGTGGTCCCCGTGGCATACAGGTCGTGGTGTGACAAGGTCACCCTATTATACCTCGCCCATTCCAACATATCTTTCTTCTTAAAATCATGTGCAACGAGCGCTATTTTCTTTCTTTCATATCCAAATGCTATATCCTTCATATCTTGAGTTTTACTTCAACCTAATCTTCAATTTGTCCTTTATTTTGATATATATATCGCAACAAAATTAGCATTTTATAATCATATTCATATCAAATATAATTATTTTATGAAAATTAAATAATTATTAAAAACTCATAATATAGCGGTAAAAACACTCTCTGCTTTTGGATTTTTTATACTACTTCAGCTCTAATGGCTCCACCCCGGTTTGTACACCTCTTATTTCCTGGAATGTTTCGATCATTTCAGATAGTTTCTCAGGGTTGGAATCTGCCTGGTTATTTTGCTCACCAATGTCTTCCTTCAGATTATAAAGTTGATATTCCTTATTGTTACCTAATTCAATATTCACCATCTTATTGAGCTCAGGCCCCGGATATGGGGGTATCAACACCCAGTCTCCTTTCCTCAAAGCTGTTCTGGAAGTGGCCTCGATCACCAATGACTCCCTTCCTTCTATACTTTCCCCCAGGAAGGTCTTGAGCATTTCCTGACTATCGGCAATTCTTTCATTGCTTCCGACAAGCGAAGCAATCGATGAAAACAAATCCAGTTGACAAACCAAAGCATCAGACACCCCTGGTTGTATGGTCCCTTGCCAATAGGTAATGAAAGGTACGTGAGTACCGGCTTCGAAAAGGCTGTACTTACCGCCTCTGAAAGGCCCCCATGGGGTATGGTCTCCATTTTTCTCTTCAGCATCATCATAGTAACCATCATTCAATACCGGACCATTGTCGCTGGAAAATATGATAAGGGTGTTTTCCAAAAGGTTTTCCTCCTCCAGCGTCCTGATAAACTCACCCAGACACCAATCGGCTTCCACGATGGCATCACCACGTGGACCTAAACCTGATTTTCCCGCAAATCGTGGATGTGGTGTCCTGGGTACATGCGGTTGTTGCATAGCATAGTACAGGAAAAAAGGTGTATCTCTGTTTCTCCGTACAAATGCCTGGGCTTCTTCCAAAAACGTATCAGCCATATCCTCATCCTTCCACAACGCGGACTTTCCTCCCTTCATAAACCCAATCCGTGGAATCCCATTTACAATGCTGTTGTTGTGACCATGGTGCCACTTCATGGTGAGGAGTTCAGGGTTGTCTTTTCCCGTGGGCTCACCCTCAAAATTCTTCTGGTAGTCGACTTCAATAGGATCATCAGGATCCAAACCAACTACATATCCATTTTTGATATAGACAGTTGGCACTCTATCCTGAGTTGCTGCGAGGATGTAGGAATAATCAAACCCTACCTCATTGGGTCCGGGGCTGATCTTTGCATTCCAGTCCACATTTCCAGCTCCCAGCCCCAGGTGCCATTTACCTACGATACCAGTGTAATATCCTTCTTGCTTGAGCATCCTGGGCAATGTCATTTGTTCTGTGTCCATCAGCAATGGTGCGGTACCAGGGAGTATCCTGGCATCTTTTTCCCTCCACGGATACACTCCTGTGAGTATTGCATACCGACTTGGAGTGCAGGTAGCTGAAGAAGCATACCCATTGGTAAACCTCACCCCTCCTTTGGCCAATCTATCCATATTAGGTGTTTTTAATACGGTGGATCCATAAGCACCCACATCCCCATATCCCAGGTCATCCAGGTATACAATCACGATGTTAGGATTTCCAGGCGCTGAAGCTTCTTGTTTTGTGGTGCAGGAAGATAATACCACCATTAAAATCAATATAAAAACCTTTGATGATTTCCGAAATGTGTGATTCATAAAGTTGATGTTTTAGATTTACCAGTCAAGCTGCCTACCTGTGATAACAGATATAATAGAACGTTAATCTTATGCTTTCTGGCTAATCTCCGATATTTTTGTGAAAAATAGAAAATCATGAAACAACTAATCATTCTGATATCTCTAGTGACAGCGGGTTTGCTCGTTTCCTGCAATAAAAAAGAACTGGAAGAAAATAACCGGTTTATTGTTGGTGTCTGGGAGGCCAATTTTGAGACATTATCAGGTTGCGGTGATCCAGCCATGGACATCCAGGAGGAGATTAGTTGTACTGAGACTGATTGTGTCAGGTATACCTTTGAAGAAGATGGTGTCTATTTTGCAGAGGTCACCATTGATGGGGAAACATTTGGGGAGCAAGGCACCTATAGCCTGGATATCGATAAACTTAGCTTGTGCATAGAAGATGAGGGCGTGGTTACCTGCAATGGTGGTTCTTATGATGTAAATTCCACCACACTCTCATTCACCATCACAGACGTTGATTCCGGATGTAAAATTTCCAGGACTTTCGAAAAAATCAATTCCGGAATCTAGAGGCCATAGCTATATAATGGAAGTAAGCAAACGGGATCTTCAGGCGCATGACGAACATCATATTCATGGAGAAAGGCACTTTCTAGCTCGAGTATCAGATTACCTGGGTGAGTTTGTATACGGAGGAATAGATGGAGCCATTACCACCTTTGCTGTGGTAGCAGGTGCAGCAGGTGCGGGTCTTGAAAGCTCTATCGTTATCATTTTGGGGTTTGCCAATCTCATCGCAGATGGCTTTTCCATGTCGGTGGGTAGTTTCCTATCCAAGAAATCAGAAATCCAGAATTATAACAAACACAAAAAAATAGAATACTGGGAGGTAGAGAACATTCCCGAAAAAGAAAGAGAAGAGATCAGGGAGATCTATGCTGCGAAAGGATTCAAGGGAGAGTTGCTGGATCAGGTAGTAGCTACCATCACAGCAGATAAGGATAGATGGGTAGATGTCATGATGAAAGAAGAGCTGGAAATGGCTGAAGAGAGCAAATCTCCATTTGCCATGGGGCTAATCACCTTCCTGTCATTTATCATTATGGGATTTGTCCCACTGATCATCTATGTAATTGATTTCCTGGGAAATATAGAAGTGCAACTGTTTACAGTCTCTTCATTTTTAACCGGACTTACCTTTGTAGGAATAGGGTACCTAAAAAGTCTTGTGACGAATACCGGGAAAATCCGTAGTATTTTTGAAACACTGATCCTGGGAGGTGCGGCAGCCACATTATCCTATTACGTGGGATATTTTCTGGAAAGGTTAATCTCCTAAATCACTCCACTTCTGCTTCCTGATTGACCAATTTGCCGTTTTCATACTCATATGCTATGGAAAGGTTACCCCCCGTATCATACCATTTAGCGATACCGTTTAATACGCCATTCTGATAATTTGACTCTTCCATCAGCGTGCCATCCTGGTAGAATTTTCGGAGTATGCCTTCCAGTTTTCCTTTTACGTAATTACGTTCTTCGATCAACCTTCTTCGGTTATATACCTTATACGATCCCGACAATTGGTTATTTGCAAAGTTGGAATAGGTCGTAATATAACCCTGGTTATCAATTTCAATCGAAGCCCCCTGTTTCGCGCCTTTATGATAGGTTGTGATACCCGTGATTAAACCATTTTCATCAAATGACACCCAACTTCCATGCTTCAGACCATTAAATGATTGACCTTCCTCAACCAACGTGCCTCCTACAACAATTTGAGCATTTGACAGGTCTTTCATTCCATCAACAGGGGTGATAATTGCGCTACCTGGCACAGGTTCACCTCCACCCGGAGCTACAGTCTGATCGGAGTCACAAGCCAAAGTGATTGATAAGAAAAAAATGGTAAGAACATCGTACCTCATTTGCCGAATCTTTTTTTATGAAAGCCCCCAAATTTAAACAAAATGGGGATTTTTAGCCAATTTACTAGATATTGAACCAATAAGAAATTTTCGCAAAAATCGCTCTGCTTTTAGTCTTGAAAGAATCAGGAAAGTAGTTGTCTGTATAAACAATAAAAAAATCAGAAACAGGTGCAAATCGATACTGAAACCTGACATTCATGTTGAAATTATCAATCTGACTATTATACTGAAAAAAAGTGGTCAAAAAGAGACTTCTGGTAAAAGTAATGTCAAAGCGTGGCCCCAACAGCCAGATATCTCCACTCGCATAAGGTTTAGGCAATCTTATCCGGTTGAACTGGTAAATCAATGTGGCGATACCATAAGGCCTGTATAAATAGTTGGTCTCTCCTCCCACACTTAAAAGACTTCCATTGAAAAACTGACCCGCCTGTATTTCCATGTCATGGTAAAGAGGCTTCCTTCTGTCTGTTCTGAATGAAACCTTCATACTGGTATATGTGTAGTCTGATCCTAGTTGTAAAGGCATTCCATCCCCGGAACGGGTCGGATCAAAATCATCCTGTAGAAGGATATATTCATGAGCTACTTCAGCCTTGATTTCAGCTTTGTTAGCAAAAACAATCTCGTAAAAAGGGGATATTCTATAATCAGTATCCCCAAAATCATCATTTCTATAATACTCTGTTTCAATACCTGGTCCATGACTGGTTACTTTTTTATTTGGATAAAAGCGGTATTGAAAGCCGGGGGCCAATAGGAAATAATTCCTTCGGGGCACATACCCAACCTCAGGATTATAGTTCTGTCCTACCAATTGATGGCTCCAGGTAATGGTGTAGTTGGTCTTGTTGTATGAGAGCGTACCCCCATGGGCATAATGATCCTCAGTGGTGCTATCTGTAGAAAAGGAATGGTGGTAAAATACTTTTCCATTCCAGACACCATCATCCGAAAGGATATTATAATCCACACCCAGCAACCTGTTGTAATCATTTTCATCAATCTCAAATTCAAACTGATCATTATCATTTAAAACATGGGTTGCCTGTTTGTTGATGGCAATGACGGAGATATTGGATCGGTTAAATATCCGTCTTTGAAGGGCCAGAGTAGAATAATTGTACCCTGGCTGCTGGATAGAAATGTCTTTAGCCGTTTGCATATTCAGGACTCCGATGCGCCAGTCCCGGTTAATTCTACCACTTAGTTTCAAACCGGCATTGATCTTATTAGGCACCAACAAGTTTGTGGTTGGGTCCAGGGCAAGCCCGATTCTTCTCGAGAAAAAGGGCCGCACGCGTTCGTCACCGAACGAGGCAAAAACATCTGCATTTTCTATAAAGAATTGCCTTCTTTCAGGAAAAAAAAGCTCAAACCTGGAGATATTGGTTTGTTGCTCATCTACCTCCACATTACTAAAGTCAGGATTGAAAGTAAGGTCCATGTTTAATGAGGGAGTCACCACCACCTTAGCATCACCTCCAACATTTAATGAACCATCCGATTCATCTGCAATAAAATCCCGGTTTCCACCTCCGGAAACATACGGAATAAGTGAAATGTTGTAATCCGGTTTCTTCGGAGGGTCCTCAAATATGATCACCCCGGGATATGATAAGGTCAGTGTACTTTGATTTCTGGGCACATGTCCCCAGGTGGATTGCTCTGCGGTTTTACTGTCCTGCGCATACATATGTACATTCCACCTGTTCGATCCTTTTTCAAAGCGTAAGGTTTTTAATGGGATGGCCATTTCCCCTGACCATGAGCTATCCTGAATATGGGCGGCCGAAAACCATTTATTATCCCATGACAGGTCAAAGCCCGAACTCCTGGACCCTACCCTTTGTCTTCCGGCTACCCCTGAAATGAGTGCCTCGCGCTGTACACCAAAAGGATTGATACTGAAGAGCTGTCCATTTGTTTCATTCCTAAATGGATCAAATACGATGGCCACCGCGTCATTCTCTGAACCCCGATAATCTCTTCTTAAGGATTTTGTGACATACGGGCCGGGTACAGGATCATAATTTATAAAACCGACATATATAAAATCGTCATCATAGGTAAGACTTACAACTGTAGGAGTGATACTGTGACTTGTATCCATCGGGAAATATTGCCAAAATGGAGAAGTCTTATCTGCAACCTGCCAATCGTGTTCATTCAGGATACCATCTATTTTGATGGGGCCGGTGGCTCTTTTTACATATAACTCTGGCTGAGCGTCCTGAGGTAAAGCATCAAAAGAAAATGAAATTGTAATTAGTGAAAGAAGGAAACTTTTTAAATAAGTCACTTAATCAAAATAGTAATCACCGTGCGCTCACCTCAGCATACAGAAATTTAAATCTGCCTAAAAATACGCAATTATGCCAGTGCTTCAAGCACTAATCATAATTTAAGACCAGATCTTTTACCGCCTGGCTTTTTTACGTCCAAGAAGAAATAGGTGCTTCCTCCGGTACAGGTCCTTTCAAATCGTCCTATCAGGGATTACCAGCCTCAGACAAAACAGAAACAATATATTTTCCTAAATCCCTCCCCTGGTCTTGTCCGTCTTCACAAGCGTCGCGGTAATGAATTCCACCATAAAGTCTGGAAATGGCCGCTTCATTACATGCCTCCCGAAAAGACCCAAAACTTCTTGGCTCTAAACCAAAGTATTCTTCCGAAGTATCCGTGAACTTGTAGTTGTCACCAAACAGGTAGGTAAGCATCTCAGCACTTGCAGTAGATATTACACTGTGCCCACTGGTATACTCAGGAAAGGGAGGGGTCTGCAGCAAAGGCCTCCAATCTTTATCAATCAATTTATTGATGGCAGTCTCCGGACGAATTCTGTCACTTCGATATTTTTCGTCCCAACAACTGATGAAGGCATCATGCAGCGTAAGGGCAACATACGTATGAACAAGGACCGCTCTTTCAAAAGAAATATTAGACTGTTGGCTGGCAATCCCGGTGATACCAATCCAATGGCCTCCCGGGGATATTTTTTTCAACCCAATCATCACATGACCTGAAAATTCGACTGCGAATGGGTTGCAATCCCAAAACGCCGCTATCTCCCGTTGTTCACTGGTCAATTCATTGGTCACCTCATAGACCTCACTCAAAGCACTGAAAAAATCGCTATTTCTATCATCGCTGTACGGCACGGGAGGATCGGGTTTAAACTGATCTGCTGAAGTAAGGAAAAAGGGCCTGATAGTATTCCAGTTTGGTTCTACAGGCTCCAGGTATGCGGGTGGTGTAGGGTACCATCCGCCTGGTTTACCTGAGGGTGTATATCTGGTAAAGGTGCTGAGGGAGTTATAGCCATCACTTTTCGCATATCGAAGTACTTTTTGCGCTGTTTTAACGGCAAAGTCTACATTTTGATTTAATACTTTCTCAGACCACTTATTGGCCTTCTTATAGGTACTGGCCAATTCTTGTTGATTCTCCTTTAACATATACCCTGAAGGCATGATTTCCTTTCCGACTTCCAACATGGCATAAATCGCACAAAAAGAACCCGACAGCCCATTCGGAAACGCATCTCTTTCAAACCCGGGATTTTCAACAAATTTCCCTGAGATATCCAGTAGGTCGCCACTTGCCACCAACACCTCATAAGCACCCAATAATGAATAAGCATAATTGCGACTAGCTACAGGTGGGTTGGCCACATCGTGAAGCATTACCTTCGACAGATTAAAAACATTATCTACCAAAAGATCAACCTCATCCAACCGGGTATTCTTATCTGCAAAACCATAGAGGGTAGCAGAAATGATTGCCAGATATAATATCATTCGCTTCATGCTATTTCACTTTATAAATATCAACGCCCTTGTTGTTGATACCCACCATTAGGTAGTTCTCGCCTTTGATATTCATCCACTTCAAAGACCTGGCATCTCCTTTCAAAGTCAGGCCCGATTTAGCCTGTGGGATGTATTCGAAGTTGCCTTTACCGTCCCCCTTGTACAACTGTCCATAGTTTGCATCAATTTGTCCCATTCTTATAGTGATAGCTGTTTGGTTACCTGCAAGGACAAAATCCTTGTTTCCATCTCCATCAAAATCAAGAATTTCAATAGCAAAGACCGGGGAAAACTGTGCACTTGCAGGAAGCGGGTGAGCCAGAAACTTAGTGCCTGTATTCTCAAAATAGATGGTCTGCAATTCATTCACCACGAGCTTTTCAGCACTCGCCAGGTCATCCTTCGAAAGAATATCTTCAATTTTTGCAGTTGAATAGGCTTCATAGGAAGTGAATTTCTTCCTGTATTCATAAACCTGGTTAAGCAATTCATCGCGGCTTACATAGGGATAAGGCTCCCCCTGAACGTAATATTCCATGATAGGATCAATGGATCCGTTTTTATCAAAATCGCCATAGTAAAGGGTAATAGGTTGTTTTTGCGAAGCCCTTAGCTGGGAATTCATCCCAAAATTACCGGCAATGAAATCCGTATCACCATCATTATCAAAGTCCGCAGCTTCGATGGATGACCAAAGTCCGCTGGTCGGATAGTCAAAATAAGTCGAAGAAGCTTCTTCAAAACCCTTTCCCTCCAGGTTGATAAAAAGCCTTATAGACATGAATTCCCCTACAATAACCAGATCTTCCCAGCCATCATTGTTGGCATCAATCCATGCAGCACCGGTCACCATGCTTCCTTTAAAATCAGGAATCAATGCTGAAGCCTGGTCAGTAAAATGCCCTGTACCATCATTCAATAGCAGGTAGCTGGGTGCAGGTGCCGGATATTGCCCTGGAATAATACGCCCCCCCACAAAGAGATCAACATCTCCGTCATGATCAAAATCCATTCCTTTCACACAGGATTTAGCGCTTAGCATGACAGGTAGGCTCTGCACGGCTTTTGAAAAGCTCCCTTTTCCATTATTCAGGAATAACCGATCCTGTAGGTTTGGATCATCCGGCGTATAGCTATGATAACCTCCACTGGCAATGTACACATCCAAATCATCGTCATTGTCTACATCCACCAATAATACATCGGCATCAGTCTTCATGTTATCCTCCGGAAATATGAATTGTCCACTGATTAAAAAATTCCCTTCCGGCTGCTGAATGAAGAGTCGGCCAAGACCTCCTGCCGGACCACAAACGTAGATATCCTCAAGCCCATCACCAGAGACATCCCCGGAAGACATTTCCGGTCCACAAGCAGACATCATCGTTAACAGCAAAGGTTGCCTTTTGAAATCATTGTAGTCATGGCCTATATGTTCATAATTCAATACTTCATTAACTTTTGTGAAGATTGCATCCACTGATAAACTATTACCAGTGATGTTACCTTGTTTTTCATCTTCCAAAAGATCCAATGTCTGGTTAGCTTTTATATTTTCCAGAAGTGTAAAACCTCCTGTTGGCCATTCTATTTTAACGGAATCAACCACATCTGCATCACCCAGTCCAAAAAATAATTTATTGGTTACCGTGGATTGGTAACCTCGCATAGGGAAAAGCTCTTGAAACTGTACTTTGCCCTGGGTATATAGGTAGGCACTTGCTCCAATGGATGATGTATTGGCATTGGCACCAATAAGCCTCAGAACAAGGTAACGCGAACCACCCCCCCGCTCTCTACAATAGTTCCTGTATACAGCTGCTTGTTCATTGTGATTGTTGACCACCAGGTCAAGATCCCCATCGTTGTCCAAATCTGCATAAGCAGCACCGTTGGTAAACCCTGGCTCTTCAAATCCCCACTCCAGGCTTTTATCGGTAAATGTGAGATCTCCATTATTTTTAAAGATATAATTATGGATGGGCGTAGAGGGCATCGACATGGCCAGTTCGAAAGTGTCTACTTTTTCTTTCGCTACCAGCTTTTGGAAGTAGTAGTCACCTTTATATTTCAAAAAGTCTCGATTGGTATAATCTCTAAAGTACCCATTGGTGACAAAAAGGTCTTTCCATCCATCATTATCGAAATCAGCAAAGAGCGGCGCCCAACTCCAATCGGTATTTGAAACACCAGAAAATTGACCGATTTCACTAAATGACCCATCTGAATTATTCAGATGCAGCATATTACGCATATTTTGATGATAGAAGCCTTTCATCACCTGAAGGGCGTATTTTTCATAGTTTTCAGGTCCGAAAAGTAATTTTTGCCTCTTGTTATCTTCCGGGAGCATATCAAGGGTCATGATGTCTGGCCAGCCATCATTATTAAAGTCGTTGATATCCGAACCCATTGAAAAATGGGAGATATGCTGTAAAAATTCCGTTAACCGGTCAGTAAAAGTACCGTCCCCATTATTGATATAGAGATAATCCGGTTCGATGTAATCGTTGGATACATAAATATCTAACCATCCATCCTTATTGATATCTGATATGGCCACTCCAAGACCAAAACCTAATGAATTGGCCTTGATGCCTGCTTCCTGGGTAACTTCAGTAAACTTTCCACCGTCATTTCTAAAAAGTTTATCTCCGGCATTTGGGTCAATCACATCCCTTGCGGTGGAAAATTCGAACTCTGTGATTACCTGCACATTTGTTGTGAGTAAAAAAAGATCCAGGTCTCCATCTTTGTCATAATCAAAAAATGCTGCCTGTGTGGAATATGAAGTATCATTCAACCCATATTCACTGGCTTTCTCCTCAAAAACAAGATTTCCTTTATTGATAAAAAGTTGATTAGCGCGTACATCTTTTTCTTGTTTGCCGGAATAACACACATAAATATCCAACAGATTATCTCCGTTGATATCCACCATGGCAACTCCTGTTTTCCATCCGGACCTTCCACCCACGTTGGCTTTTTCGGTGATGTCACGAAACTTAAGGTTTCCCATGTTGAGATATAGCTTATTGTATTCCATATTGGAAACAAAATAGATGTCTTCCAAACCATCGTTATTGATATCTCCTACGGCTACACCTCCCCCATTGTATAGGTTTTCATAGGTCAGGGCATTGTGAGAGGCCGTTTCCTTAATGGTGTTCTTAAATTTAATGCCCGATTGCCTGGCAGACAATCGCTCAAACAATTGGTGATTCTGTGCTGCAATGTCAAAAGAAAATAAAAAGCACGCAGTGGCTAGAAATAACTGTAATCTCCGCTGAATGTGGAAAAACATATTTATCAAGTTAGAACATTTGTGTAAAATGATCAAGCCGGAACCTTACGATCCCGGCTTGATAGTTATTTACAAAAAATCTCAATATCAAGGTACATCCCACCAAATTCTGGTGGTCAGGGTATTTGGTCCCTGACTGGCAACAGCCGCTGCATAATTGTCGGGGTTTTCACTCTCCTCAAAAGCAGGATATCTCAATCTCCTGGGTATGGTACCACCTGTAACGTTACCAGGGAAGTTAGTTGGAGTCAATACAGGATAACCTGTTCTTCTCCAGTTTGCATATCCCTCATAACAGTTATCAAGGAAAGTAGCCGCCCAGTATTGTTCACCGATCAGTCTTTCTTTATCGGTGTTGCTGGCAGCAGCAAAACCCAATCCGGTAATGTATGTCTGAATATCTGCGTCATCCACTGCAAAACTTGCATCGTATGCAGTCCACTTGTCAATGGCTGCCTCAACAGCATTATCAAAATGCTCTTCCGGGGTCCCGGGGACGCTCCATCCCCTCAAAGCAGCTTCAGCTAAAAGTAATTCTGTTTCTGCGTAAGTATGTAAGAACATCGGATCCGAGAAATCATACAACTTTGGGTTGATGAATGAGAATAGGTTTATCGTATATTGATCTGCCGTGGCAATTAATCCTTCACCTATTGCATAATCTGCGGCGGTTTCCGCATTTAAACCATTTGGCAATCCGATCTGATTTGCCGGGTCTGTATCCCACAATAAAGGATCTCCATCAGGATTTCCTACACCACCAGAGATAATCATCAACCTTGGATCATTGGCTGCTTGCATCCAATCAATAAAAGTTCCACTGATTCTTGCATTTCCTGCTTTGTAGTTGTCGGAAATAATTACTGCAGAATTACCATTGGTAGCGGCATCATTGTGAATAACAACTGTATTATCATCATTCGATGTAAATACTCCCGCCGAATGATTCACAGCTTCTTCCACAATGCTTTGAGCCAATGTAGCATTCACTTTTGTCAAACGCATACCTACTCTGAGCAACAGAGAGTTGATGTAGCGCCTCCAATTATCCAGATTACCTCCATAGTAGATGTCCTGGGTTCCAGGATTTGGAGCACTTGCGCTCAGGATATCTCTGGCCTCACGCAGATCACTTACAATCATATCGTAGATCATCTCCTGGTCATCATATGCCGGGAACCAGTTTTCCTGGCCCAGTAGGCCTCTTCCCGCACCTGAATACGGAATATCTCCATATAGATCAGTCAGTCTATGCAGCGCATAAGTCCTCACTACCAAGGCCATGGCATAGGTATTGACTTCCTCTGTACCCCTCAGGTTATCCACAACGTGTGTTGCATTCTTAATGATAGAAGGATAGTAGCTCTGGAAAGCAGCGCTTGTATATTGCTCATTCCAGAAATACTTATCTCCTGATACAAAGCCTGCTGTGCTGGCCAACTGCTGTATCATAGTGGAACTATAAATGATATTACCTCTCGACTGCACATAACCGTTAGTAGTCATGTCTCCCTGAATATTTGCCAGGATGAAGTCAAAGTCCAATTCGGTAGAAGCATTGGGATTCACGTTCAAATCTGTCAAAGCCTCATTATCACACGATACGATGGGTATCACCAAGACGGCAAATACCATCGCAACAAATTTATTTTTCATATTTCTATACATCGTAATCCTCAATTAAAATGACATGGATAAATTGAAACCGAAGTTCCTTACGGTGGGAACTGCAAAGTATTCCAATCCCTGCGAACCTGCGCCTACCGTATAAGCTGATTCAGGGTCAACGTTTGGCACATTTGACCAAAGCAACAATAGATTTCTACCTACAGCCGAAATACTAAGTGATTCAATTGGCAGGTTGCTAAGCATGGTACGAGGAACACTATATCCGATAGAAATTTCTCTCAACTTACCAAAGCTTGCATCATATACGAAATACTCTGTGATGTCATTGTATCTGCCATAGTAAGCCTGCACATTAGCGGCAGGAATCTGGACTGAAAGTGGAGCACCAGTTTCGTCGACTCCAGTAATTGTCAAACCTTCCTCTCTTCCTGGTAGCGTTTCTTTGTGCATACCAAATGCATAAGCAATGACATTTGTTCCTGAGTACATAGATCCACCGCTTCGCATATCAAGAAGGAAGCTGAAAGAGAAATCTTTATATGTTAAAGTATTGCTGAGACCAGCACTGAACGGATGTCTTCCTTCTCCAAGTACTTCAAAGTCACCTCTCACAGGATATCCCTCTGCCGTATAAACTTTTTGACCATCGATGGTAGCATGTCTGTAACCTGCAATCAAACCAAGTGGCATTCCAATATCATGTCTGATACGCTCCTGTAGGGTACGCGCCTGATCAAGATTCAGCACTTCAATGGGTTCACCAGCAGCATTTTGCCCAAGGCTAACTGCCTCACTGATGTTATTTGCCATGTTGAACGAAATATCCCAGCGGAAATTACTGTTTCTGACAGGTGTTCCTGTCAATAACAACTCAATTCCCCGGTTATTCAACTCACCGATGTTAACAGTGGTACTACCAAAACCTGACGTTCTTGAAATAGTAGCGTTCAGGATATCATCAGTTGTGGTCCTGTTGTAGTAGGCAACGTCTACTCCTAAACGATTGTTGAGGAATCGTAAGTCAGCACCTATTTCGTATTCTGTAGTCACATATGGTGTCAGGGCAGCATTGGGAATTGATCCGTTTGAAATAGCACCTCTGGTGGCTCCAGCAAGGCTATTAGCATCCAAACCATATGTTAGGTTCAGGATATACGGATTAGGAGTTCCACCACCTACCTGAGCCCATGAAGCTCTCAGTTTGGCGAAAGTGAAAGCTCCCGGCAGATCTACCATGTCGGAAAGCACATAGCTCAAACCAACTGATGGATAGAAAATCGCATTATCATCAGGATTAAGGGTAGAAAACCAATCCTGTCTTCCTGTCACATTCAGGAACAGGTAATTATTAAATGAGAAATTAGCCGAACCGAATACTGAGTTAATTCCCCATTCGTCGAAACCATATGAGTAACTCCTGTTATCAGGATTTACGTTGTTAACTGAATGGAAAAAAGGAATGACCAGGTTTTGTCCTCCAACCTGAAGGCTTTCGCTTGATCTCCTCATTCGGTTTCCACCTAAAAGCACATCTACTCCAAAGACTCCAAATTCCTGGTTAAGCCCAACAAATACATCAGCATTGTCTTCTCTGATCTTCTGTGCTCTTTCAAATTTATTACCCAAAGGCCTGTAAGCAGTACCGTAAGGTTCATTTATGCTGCTGAAATCTACAGAAATCACGTCAGTTCCCACGCGACCCTGTATATATAACCAGTCAGTGATATTATATTTCAATTGAGCATTACCAAGGATCCTGTCTTTATCATCAAGCCTTTCATACTGATAAGCAGCCCAGTAAGGGTTTTGCGCAAACGTATTTCCCTGGTGTCTCAGCTCCGTTCCATCCGCTGCAGCTCCCAATTTATCCGTAGGACCTTTCATATCCTCGAAAGAAATGTTAGGTGCTTTCATCATCACCGTAGCATTGGCATTTCCAGGAGAATCTGACAGTCTTGGCCTGTTCTTGGCATTCTCCTTGGAATACTGAACAGTGATTTGTGCCTCGAGCCTATCGAATTTACCACCAATGTTAGCATTCAACATTCTTCTGTTATAGCCAGAATTTGGCACAATGTCCTCATTACTCAAATCAGATGCAGAGATCCTGTAGTTCATATTCTGAGTTCCGCCTGATAATCCAAGAGTATTTGTCCATGTGTATCCTGTGTTATAGAAATCATTGATGGTTTCACCAAGATCAGAGTAGGGTCTTGAAACACCATCAAACTGAATGACGCTACTTCCATCAAGTCTGGCTCCCCAGGATACCTGGCCATTATCTAAAGCACTGCTTTGACTTGTAGGAGCAAGTCCGTTCGAACCGGTTCCATATTCATTTTGGAAGTCTGTCAGATCATAAACCCTGTCCATAGTGAAATTAGAGTTAAATGTTACTTGCATTTCACCAGCCTGACCAGACTTTGTAGTGATCAATATTACCCCATTGGATGCTCGTGACCCGTACAAAGCAGAAGCAGTTGCTCCTTTCAATACAGTGAGGCTTTCGATGTCGTCCGGGTTCAAGGAAGCGAGTCCGTCCCCATTGTCATTTCCACCCCACATTCCCGCGGAACCCAGGTTAGAATTGTCAATAGGAATACCATTCACTACATATAATGGCTGATCATTTCCAGTAAGTGATGATCCACCTCTGATCACGACCCTGGAAGAACCGGCAGCTCCAGTGGCTGGAGGACTTACGTTCACTCCTGCAACTTTACCTGTGAGTGCAGTGCCCAGGTTGATCGCTCTGGATTTCGTAAAATTATCTCCTTCAAGCTCTGTAACCGCATATCCCAACTGCTTCTTCTCCTGAGCGATACCAAAAGCTGTTACTACAACCTCCGATAATTCTGTCAGATCAGGGGACAGAGAAATATCAATAACCGTCCTATTATTGACTGGTACCTCAGTAGTTTTAAATCCAACAAAAGAAAGAACCAATACATCATCGGAAGATGCTGTGATGCTGTATTTTCCGTCTATATCAGTTACAACACCTGAGGGCGTCCCCTTAATTTGAACCGCCACACCAGGCAAAGCTTCCCCGTTTCCTTCGTCTACGATAGTTCCTCTCACAACATTCTGTGCGTATGCCTGAAGTGAAAATAACATGGTTATCATGACCAGAAACCGTAAAATAACTCTTCCGCTACTCCAGGGATTCCTGAAATCAACTTTAGAATCAAAGCCAGCCATAAGCCGACTTTCTTTACTGTACTTGTGCTTCATAAATTAAAATTTTTCATAGTAATTAGTTGATAGTAGAATAAATATCAGAATCCGGGATTTATTTCCGGACAATTATGGCATGAATTCAGGTTTTGCTTTTCCTAAATACTGCCCCTTTCCAAAAGTCACCATTTTTTGTACTTATAGTGTGCTTACTCTCTTTTGGAAACCTCATACAATTTAAGGGATTTTGAAACCAAAATACACATAGAATTCACAAAAACAAAATAAAAAAATAATCATGTGTGCGCGCACATTTGCCTTGATCGTAAAAACAACCCTTTTTGAAGCAAAATGTTTTACTTTTTTCAAGAATTTATAAAAGGCCGGAATTATTGCTTTTCACCCATCTCTGGCAACCATTATGAATATTGCAAAAATGGACGAAAAGAAGAAAACCAGTGTAAAAGCAACCACCTGAATCTCCCATCATAATACTTGGAGCCTATTCAATATTCTATTAAAATAAAAGGCAGGGAAAGCGGCTGATTTACAAGAACATCCCACCTAAAATCCAGTTCAGTTCCAGCACTTAAAAGAGTCGATACAATCCAATTATTTAGCTCACAAAGATTCCAAGTTGGTTTGAACTTTTGTTTTTATACCAATCCAAACAAAATGGTTTGCTATATTCGAAACTCAAATAAAAAGCATTGTATACTCTCGAAAATAAGACAGCCATCATTACAGGCGGATCAAAAGGAATTGGAAAGGCCGCCACTCAATTAATCGCCAAGAGTGGAGCTAATGTATTCTTCCTCGATATCGATGACTCAGAAGGACAGAACCTCCAAAAGGAAATTACTGATCAGGGATTTAAGGCAACCTATGTCAATTGCAACATTGCTTCCTATGAAGAAGTGAAGCAGACCATTGGAGACATCTATGAGAAATCAGGTAAAATAGATATCCTGATCAATAATGCCGGGATAGCTCATATAGGCACTGCGACCAATACCTCGCCGGAAGATTTTCAAAAGATAGTAGATGTAAACGTCAAGGGAGTCTTCCATTGTTTGAATGTTTGCATTCCGTTTATGCAAAAGAGTGGTGGTGGCGCTATTATCAATATGTCGTCCGTGGCCGCAGAGCTTGGGATTCAGGATAGGTTTGCCTACTCTATGAGCAAAGGGGCTGTTTCTGCCATGACACTTTCGGTTGCCAAGGATTACCTTGCTGACAACATCCGTTGCAATGCGATTGCTCCAGGGAGAGTTCATACCCCTTTTGTGGACAACTTCATTAAGAAAAACTACCCGGGGAAAGAACAGGAGATGTTTGAAAAGCTTTCAAAGACTCAACCCATAGGAAGAATGGGCAAACCTGAAGAAATTGCTGGCCTTATTCAGTATCTGTGTAGTGATGAGGCCTCATTTATCACCGGATCCATCTATCCTATCGATGGTGGATTCATTACCTTAAATAGCTAAAAGATGAAATTATTACGATTCGGGAAAGAAGGTGCCGAAAAACCAGGTATTCTGGTGGATGGTAAAAGAAAAGATTGTTCCGCGCATTTTAGCGACTGGAATAGAAGCTTTTTTAACAATGGTGGATTAGAACAATTGAAGAAAATCGATATCTCTAACCTCCCTGATGTGCCAGATGCTGAAAGATGGGCTCCCTGTGTCGCCAGACCGGGTATGATCATGTGTATCGGGCTAAACTATTCTGACCATGCTGCAGAATCCGGGATGGAAGTCCCCAAACAGCCTATCATTTTCATGAAGGCTACCAATACCTTGACCGGACCCAATGATGATATCCCTATTCCAAAAAACAGCAAAAAATCTGACTGGGAAGTGGAGCTTGCCATCATTCTTAATAAAGACGTTTCTTACCTGAATGATGAAAAGGAGGCACTCGATGCGATAGCGGGTTTTGCCGTGATGAATGACCTGTCTGAAAGAGCTTATCAACTTGAGCACGGCGGACAATGGGTAAAAGGTAAATCATGCCCTAAATTCAGTCCCCTCGGACCTTATCTTGTTACAAAAGATGAAGTAGGTGATTTCAATAATCTGGCAATGAAACTAAGCGTAAATGGTGAGCCCAAACAAAATGGGAACACCGGAACCATGATTTTCAAACCTGCTTTTTTGGTGCATTACCTCTCTCAATATATGATGCTGGAAGCAGGAGATGTCATCTCAACCGGTACACCTCCGGGAGTAGGTCTTGGTTTCAACCCTCCACAGTACCTGAAAAAAGGAGATGTGGTTGAACTTTCTATCGAAAAGCTGGGCGCTCAAAAGCAGAAGTTTATCTAAAATACCAGTATGTGGTGAAGGAGAAAATCTTTCACCACACATACCTTCATTTATTTACAGGTAAGATGTGATCATACCTGTTGAATTCTCCAGCTTGATTTTCAGAGCCGTGTTTTAATCCATGGCCAACCGAACCCGAATGAGTCCCTGCCTTTCGTCTAAAATATAAGCTGGCATCCTGATTTCAATTCGCTTCAGGTTTTCGATGGTTTTATCTATCTCCAAAGGTGGCGGATCAAGTGAAATGACTGAAAGTGAAAGACCTTTCGGATCCAGAATAGTAAGCCTTAGTTCTTTTCCATCCTGGTTTAAAACAGCACCATCTTTTGTTAACCTGATTGCTGCTTGTGTCATCAGCCCCCAGGTAATGCTTTGTGTGGAATCATTGGTTATGATGTTGTCCTCAACCAAAATGGATCGATCGCTTTCTTTGACAAACCTGCGTTTGACGGAGTGGATATTCCCGAAATAAAGATCCGTCATGTCAATGGTAACCTCGGGCTGTTGACCATCTTTGAAATCAACAATACTGGCCTGTCCAGCTACGTCAAAATCAGCATTATTAACCGTGATGGTGCTATGACCCTGATTGTTTTTTGTGAGTAATGTCCATCGTGGACAATCCTGACAATGACCAGCCAAGTTGAACCCGATCTTGTTGAGCAAATAATACCTTTGATTTCCCGGGTCGAGCACCCACCTAACACCGTCCAAATCAAACACGAATGTTCCGGCATCCATATTCCCATGACTCAATGATGCCCTTCCCCCCTTTGCGGCTAGGAAAAACTGGTTGGGATTGTCCCCCTGCCCCCTGAAGACTGCTACCGGGTTTGATCCATTCCCATACCAATTGGCAGGTAATGCTGTGGCCTTTTTTTCTTTGTATTGAGAAAGCCATATCAATGCGAGCCCGGCGAACCGGCCGGCGTCCTGAGGATTTTCATAAAATTCCTGATCAAAATAAACTTTGTCACCTGTTTTCGCTGCAAACCATGTTCGCAGTACGGAATCATCCCCGTCTTTTTTGTCACCTGAATCCGCAAAATTGAAAAAGTACCCGGAAGGGGCTGTAACATGAAGATTGAAAATTCCGCTTTCCAGAAAACCCGGGCTATCGGAGATGCCGAAGTCCTTTCCCAGAGCTGTGGTCAACGTATTTGCCGCGATCACTGAGTATCCGGTGCCATAACCCCAATAGGTGGGGCCCTCGGGATAAATTCCATCCGGAGCGTATTCCTTCAGGGAGTTGGGTAACTTATCTAGTGCTCTTGAAATGGTTTTTGCTGCTATTGCGGGGTTTTCATCTGCGATGACCAATGAAGCAGCGATCATACCTCCATGGCACACCGCATTCCAATTATTCGAACTATTGATCCAAAACATCCTCTTACCCTGCTCATTAAAGCTTGGATTGATGCCTTTTTCTATTAAAGCCGTTTTGGCTACACGTACAGTCTCCGGAGGAAGGGCATTTCCAATCCAATCTACTGCCAGAGCGACTGCCAACGACATTTCGGCTATGTCCAGAAAATGTTGTGGGTTCCAGTCGATAAAATCACATACTGCTTTGAGTTCGGCATCAATCCGATTCAATATCTCAGGGTTCTTGTCGATCCTGTATACCATGCACAGCGTGGTCATCCGTTTAAGCATCTCTCTGGATACAAACAATAGCCTGAATCCCTCCAACTCACGCTTAAGCAAGGGTTTTGTCAAAATCGTATCCGCTTCCCTGGTTAAATACCTGTAGTAATTTTGTACCAGTTGGTCGGTCTTTAATTTCTGCTTTAATTCCCGCTCTATCTGTGGAGTCAATATGAGTTTTGGTGAAGTGCGGGCAAGATTAGTCTTAATATATGATACAGAAATGGGGTTTTCTAACCGCACATTGGCGTGCTGAGCACTTGCTTTAAAGCTTAAAATCAGTAAAAACATTAAAGGGGCTAACCTCCAAAAATTTCTTTCAATCCGTATCATAGTCAGGTCATTTGTCATTTAAGGGGAAAAGTTTTTATAAACATTAAGGTAATACATCCGGTTGAACATCCTGATATACTTAATCACAGGAAAGCATTAATCAAGATTTTCTACCATGCATAATTATCTTATCATTGGCGGTTCATCAGGCATTGGTCAATCTCTGGTCAACCTTTTGAAAGACACGGACGACCAGGTGTTTGCTACCTACAACTCCACTAAAAGGGAGAATCTAAATTCGGTTCAATATTTTCATCTCGATGTATTGGATGACCAATATGACCTGGACCTACTCCCTGATACCTTACACGGATTGGTATACTGTCCGGGAAGCATACAGCTGAAACCCTTTCAGAGATTTAGCGAAGAGGACTTTATCAATGACTACAGGCTGCAGGTAACAAGTGCTGTGAGAATCATCCAGGAACTCCTTCCCAGGTTAAAAAAAGCAGAACAATCATCTATTGTACTATTCTCTACAGTAGCCGTACAAAATGGATTCAACTTTCACAGTCTCGTGTCTTCCTCCAAAGGTGCAGTCGAAGGGCTAACCAGGGCACTGGCAGCAGAGCTGGCTCCTAATATCCGTGTAAATGCCATAGCACCTTCCTTAACTGATACTCCCCTCGCTGGCAAATTACTTTCCAACGATCAAAGAAGAAAAGCACTTTCAGAACAAAACCCCTTTAAACGTGTGGCTGAAGCTACAGATATTGCTCAGGCCGCATGTTACTTATTAAAATCCGATTCATCCTATGTGACAGGTCAAATCCTTCATGTGGATGGCGGCATGTCAGTAATTAAAAACTAAAAACTATGTTAGGACTCTTCAAATCAAAAAAGGACAAACTTCATGACAAATATCAGAAGTTGATGAAAGAAGCACATCGACTTTCAACAATCAACCGGGCCATGAGCGATCAAAAGGTCGTAGAAGCTGAGGCGGTACTCAAAGCAATGGAACAGCTAAAAGACTAAGGCTCGCTTCATCGAATTCTTTACTGAAGTAGCTGCTGAGGTTTTTTGTCGCTGATCTGATACCCCCATCGCTTGAGTATCGGTGCCTCCAGTTCCGGTTGTCTGTACTCATCGGGTGACATGATTGGGATCCCGAATATCACCGGGTAATAACGCTGGCAATGACTGCATGTCATCAACGCTTCTTTTATTTCTCCATCAGCTTCTTCAAATACCTCCAGCTTAAGGTCTTCTTTATCAAACGGGCAACACAATTTCTTATAAAATTCTAACTTCATTTTTTATTCAATTTATCAACAAATGCTTTGGTGGCTTTCTCAGGATCTTTGGCTTTGAGCAGGCCGGAAATCAGGGCTATTCCGGAAACACCCAGGTCGAGTATCTGATCCGCATTATCCAGGGAAATGCCGCCTGAAGCAAAGACACTTCCATAAAATTTATCCTTTGCTTCACGAACAACCTGAAAATCTACCAGGGCACAGGTATCCGTTGAAGAGGATGGGAACATGGAGCAAAAGCTTATATAGTCAACGGGTCTCTTATTCAAAGATCCCCAATCTACCCGGTCGGATAACGTCACACCCACCATCAGCTGTTCAGGCATAGCATCCGGCACCTGGTCCAGCCGGTCAAAGTGAACGCCATCAGCATTTGTGGTCAATGCAAGCCCAAGATCATTGTTGATGATCACCGGTACACCCCCCGCCAGTGAGCGAAGTTTTGTGATGAACGTCATTTTATCTTGATTTTTGTCCCAATGGTCCCATACCTGAATCACACTTATGCCACCTTTGACAATGGCACTCACCCTGGACTCCAGATATTCCATCCCCATTTTTGGATCAACAACCAGATATAAACCTGATATTTCCTTTTTCATTTCAATCCCTTTTTCAGTGAATCAAAAAACACATTCCAGTATGGGTCTGTCCCCGGGTGTTTCAACTGTTTTTTCTCCTTACCCATCAAAAGCATACCATGTTCCTTTTCTTTCACTTTACCAATAATTTGGACCGGATAACCCTTCCCTGCAAGTGACTGAGTAATTCTTTCACTGTGTTTGGCATTTGCTGAAATCAGCAAAGCTCCAGCTCCAACAGTGTATAGAGGGTCGTAGTCGAACAGGTCTCCAATCATTTGCTGAACCTCCCCCTTGACCAATCTATCCTCATATATTTCAACTCCACATGCTGCAGCCATCATCATCTCTATGGTTGCACCCATCACCCCGCATTCAGTGGCATCATGCATGGCCCGTATACCGTCCTCGTGAATACCCAAACTGACAGCATCATTCGCCACCTGAACGGCAGATGATTGATAAAATAACTCCTGTCCTTTCCTGAGTACTTCCTCTCCACAGGCGTTGGCAATGGTCTCAGGAAAACTCAGTGCGAGTATGGCAGTGCTGATAATGGCAGGCTCTTTGACGAGGATCAGATCATCACCTGGCTTTGCCATATCGCTGGTAAGAACGGAATTGGTTTCTACACAGCTAAACATGGTTACACCACCGGATACCGTACTATTTTGACCCTGGACCTTTCCTGTATGCCCTCCGGTAATGGCTACTCCCAGCTCTTCGCAAAAGGTACTCACCCATCCCCAATACTCATCAAATTGCGCTGCTGTGATATACTCAGGGAGATTCAAGCAAAATTGCGCATACTGCGGCATACTCCCTGCTGTGGCAATATCAGAAGCAACAAGGTGTACCGTGAGCCAGGCAGATTCTTTCAACCCTAATGTTGGAATCAACGAAGCCGGGTCGGTGGCAGTAATTAATGAAAGGCTTTCCGTAATATTAACCACACTGGTATCTACTCCATATTTAGGCCCTTTGAATACTTCACCACGTACCGCTCCACTAGCAGGAAACACATGGGATTTCAAAAAATCGTCCTGGATCTTACCTACCTCCGGAAAATCAATCATTTTGGATTCCGCTTCACGTAAACACCAAAAAAGTCACCGATAGGCACATGCCACTCCTGAACCGGGAACCATTTAGGTAATCCGGTACATTGCCACTCTACTGTGTAATCTTCACCCTCCAGGGCTTCATCAATCACTTTTATGAGCGATTTGGGTGTGTAGAAATTAGCCGTCACATAGAAAGGATTCTTCCCAAGCATTTGCTGAGTACGTCTGCGGATATATTTGGTTGTGTTACGGTTCATCATCCCAAAGGCGATCCCATATTTACCAACACGTGCAGCTTCGCGAATCACCTTGACCGGATCTTTATAGTATTCGAACGTGGTGATGAATGCAACAGCATCGAACATGTTGTCTTTGAAAGGCATATGATGCGAATCGGCCAGTACCAGGTCTCCATCAAAAAGCTGACGGCCCTGTGCGAGCATAAACGGGCTGATATCTCCTCCCGTCGCCTCAATCCCTATTTCATGCCACCAACGGGTGAAACGTGTCGTCCCACAACCAAACTCCAGTAAAGTCTTTATACGATCATCTTTTTTCAGCCGATCAGCCATGACCTTCTTCTGAAATAATTCGGCACGTTTATACCTTCCTTCATACCACAACTCATAGGTATCCGTATGCTCCCTGTTAAAAAACCACTCCTTTCGGCCCTGCCAATTGGTTAGGTCCTGCTTCACAAGCTCTTCAAATGCCATCTTGTAATGTTTATCTGTTAATAAATTCCGGAGCCGGATAACAGATGCGATTTGTAGGAGTAGAGTCCTTAAGAAAATCTCTAACCATTGCCTGCGCAGGTATTATCCGGATCAGGTCCTACGGGTTTAAAATCTCAGCCGCTATTGCAGCACCCCGTGGTTTCAGCTCAAAGTAAGTCCTGAGGAAGCAGACTTACAAAAAAATATCTGCTTCTTCCGAAAAAGATTTTTCTGACTATTTGCCGATAAACTTATTCCGCCAATTTGATTTTGTATGTCCAAGCATGTTGTAGGTCAGACGAGACCGCCTCAGGATGACTTATCGCCAGGTCATTGCCCTCCATAGACCAGGTCAACTTCATGTTACTGCCCAATAATTGAATATCAGAGCCTTCCAGGGGGTTTATTCCCTCCAACGTAAGTTTCTTTCCTGGTTTCTTTAACGATATCGCATATAAAGTGGCACCATCATCCTTGCTGGTAAAACGGATGTCCTCTCCTTGCTTATAACCACCTTCGAAAATCTCTGTTTCATAGATGGCCTCCTGATTGACTTTCATCCACTTGCCAATGGATGCCAGTCGCTCCACACTTGGACCCGGGATCAGTCCTTCTGCCGTAGGTCCTACATTGAGCAGGTAGTTACCCCCTTTGGCCACAATATCCACAAGATTATGGATTAGCATCTCATCAGACTTCCAGTTGTCGTCCTTCAGCTTGTAGCCCCAGCTGTCGTTCATCGTCATGCAGGATTCCCAATAAAACTCACTGGTTCCTTCCAGAATTTCCTGTTCGGGAGTACCAAAATCTCCGAGGTACTCATCCCCTTTATTCATTCCCTGCATGCCTTGTCTTCCTTTATCTACCCTGTTATTGATGATCAGGTCAGGATTGAGTTTACGCAGGTATGTATACAATGCTACTCCATGTTCATGGGTCCATTCCGGGATCCACTCCCCATCAAACCATAAAACGTGTGGGTCATATTTTTCTACAAGTTCGGTCAACTGAGGGTATAGATAGTTGTCTACATAGCGCTGGAAGTTCGGGTTCTGCTTTTCTTTGGTATTGTATTCCGGGTAATGTGGCGCCTGAGCATCCGGATGGTGCCAGTCCATGATGGAGTGATAAAAACAGAGTTTTACATCATATTTGTCACAGGCCTTTTTCAACTCCTCAAGCAAATCACGTTGGATTGGAGAAAAGTCCATTACATCGTATTTGCTAACCTCGGAATCCCACAAACTGAACCCATCGTGGTGTTTGGAGGTAATCACAAGGTACTTCATGCCGGCATCTTTAGCTATCCTTACCCATTCATCAGCATCATATTTCTCCGGGTTAAACTGGCGGGAATACTTCTCATACTCTGCCACAGGTATTGAAGCGCGGTGCATGATCCACTCAGCAATCCCTTTAACCGTCTCTCCTTTGTATTCTCCTGCAGGTACCGCGTAGGGTCCCCAATGGATAAACATCCCAAACTTGGCATCAGTCCACCATTCCATCCTCTTGGCCAGATCCTCTTTTGATTCATTGAGTATCTCTTCGGTAGTTAAGGTCGTTTCCTCGTCTTTCGCCTCCTTTTTAGCTCCGGACTGACAGCCGATAAGGAATAAAACAAAACCCATAAAGAGTTGGTAGGAATGTAGCTTTTTCATGATTTTCTGGTTGTTTAACACACTGATATCGCTGTGATAAATTTAGATGTTTTTGGGATGTCCAACACAGTAAGTATGTATAAAATAAAAGGACAGTAAAAGCGTACTCTTACTGTCCAATATAAATATGCCTATAGTGATTGCTTAACTCCAGGTCCTGTCCCAGGCACGGATGTTGTCCCACTCCGGCGTTGGAGCAAACAGCTTCTCACCTTTCACCAGGTATTTTTTAAGCATGTCTTCATCATACTCAACTCCAATTCCTGGTTTCTCAGGTACCTTAACATAGCCATTCTCTACAATCGGTCCGTCAAACCCGGTAACCAGTTTTTCCCAGTCCGCTTTGTCGACAGCATGATGTTCCAGCCACATGAAATTTTCCGTAGCCGCTGCACTGTGTACACATCCCAGGAATGAAACAGGTCCTGAAGCATGGTGATGCATAAAACCAACCCCATTTTCTGAGGCATAATCCCCAATCTTTTTGGTTTCGAGGATTCCACCTGATGTGTTGGGGTCCGGGTGAACGATATCTACCGCACGCATATCAATGAGTTGCTTAAAGCCTCGCTTAAGGGTATAAATATCCTCCCCGGTTTGCGTTGGTGTGGTTGTGGACATGGAAATTTCCTTCCATTGCTCCATATAATGCCAGGGGATCAGGTCCTCCATGTAAGCTAAATTGTACTTTTCAGCAGCTCTTGCCAGCTTAATGGCTTCATTCACCCCAAAGTGCCCCCAATGGTCAGTTCCCATAGGGATCTCATATCCGATCTGAGATCTCATCACATCAAGGAATTCCATGAGCTTATCAATTCCTTTGTCAGTCACCTGAATCCTGGTGAAAGGATGTTGTGTTAAATTATACTTTCTGTATTCATATTGATAAGGGTCAAATTTTCCACCGGCATTATTGATCACCGCGCCGGGAATGTCTTTTATTAAATTGATCCCAATATCCATCTTCAGTGCGGTATACCCCTTATCAATCCTTTCCTGCATACGCTTGGCATACACTGCAGGGTCCGGAGAGGTTGTGGTATCACAATAGACCCTCACACGATCTCTGTATTTACCACCCAACATCTGGTAGACCGGCACACCGTATGCCTTCCCAGCCAGGTCCCAAAGGGCCATTTCCACGCCGCACACTCCTCCTCCTTGTCGGGCGTGACCACCAAATTGTTCAATGATCTTAAACAATCTTTCTACATTGCATGGGTTTTCGCCAAGAATTCTGCTTTTCAGAAATAGGGCATATTCTTTAGCAGCTCCATCCCGCACATCTCCATATCCTACAATACCCTGGTTGGTATATAATTTCACAATTGGAGTACGGAACATCACATCAGTAACTTCGGCGATACGCATATCAGTGATCTTCAGATCTGATGGCGCTGAGCTTCGGTTCACGTTTTTCGCCGACTCTGCCAGCACATCCTCAATAGGTGCCGTAGAAAGTGCTGCTAAACTAAGTCCACCAATTCCTGCCTTCTTGAAAAATGATCGCCTCCCATTTTGGTTATTTGATTGCTCTTCATAGGGATCTTTCATAAGGGCTTTTAATCTTTCTTTTTTTAGAGTCATGTTGCTAGTTATTTAATTATATGAATTGTTTTTGTCGTATATGGATTACCACCTTACTTTTTTGAATTCCCAGTCCGGCACCACTTTTCTCATCTCCACCAGGTCATCACGTTTTGTCAAACCACACTTTATGAAGTTTTCATGAAGCTTCTTAAGCACCTGCCTGTCAATCTCTACCCCAAGACCCGGCCCGTCAGGTACGCGCACCGATCCTTCTTCAAATTTGATCCGCCCACCGACGATCACTTCTTCTGATTGCCACGGATAATGCGTATCCAAAGCATATGGGACTTCCGGCAGTGCAGCACCCAGATGAACCATGGCGGCAAGGGATATCCCCAGGTGGCTATTGGAGTGCATCGAAAGCTTCCGACCAAATGGTTCACATAGCTTTGCCAGTTCCATAGAGCTTCTCAACCCACCCCAGAAGTGGTGGTCACTAAGTATAATATCTTCAGAGCCCAATGCTATACTTCCGGGTATATCCTCAAAACTTGTAGTACACATATTGGTAGCAAGCGGCATCTTCAGTTTCTTTCTTACCCGAGCCATATTTTCCTGCCCTCTCACAGGATCTTCCCAGTATTCCAGGATACCTTCCATCATTTGCCCGTACTTGAGTGCCGTATCCACCTTCCAGATGGCATTAGGATCATGTCGTAGAGGAACATAGGGTCCAAAATGATCATATAAGGCTTTCATTGCGGCTACTTCCTGCGCAGGCTCAAAGGCTCCCCCTTTAAGTTTTATGGATTTAAAACCAAATTCCTTCACCATGGCAATGGCCTGATCAACTATGCCCTGTGGGGTAATGGCTTCCTTTTGACGAGCTGCAGCCCAGCCTGTTGCCTTTGGGTCTATCCCAAACTCAAGCTCTCCACCAGCACCTTCGTATTTATAAAATAAATAAGCCGCGAAGGGCACAAGATCTCTTCGCTTTCCTCCTAACAGATCTACCACTGGACGCTCAAGCACTTTGCCCATGATGTCCATACAGGCTACTTCAACGCTGCTAAACACATGGACTATCTTCCGCTGATCCCACGGAGTGTCACCTCGTTGGTGCGTGGTCTCTTCATCAAAATGACTCTCTATTTTATCCCTTATGGCATTCAGATGGAAGGGATCCATTCCAATGAGCAACCCTGCCATCTCCTCCAGTGCCTCATTGATCTCTACATTTCCTGGTATTTCACTTATCCCTACTATGTTGTCATGCGTGACGATCTCCAAAATAGTTCTCAAGGCATAGGGTGCATGGAGCCCTGCTGCATTTAGTAATGGTGGATCTACCGTTGCTATTGGAGTGATAATAATATCCTTAATCTTAAGCCCGTTCATATAAAAAATTCTTCGTTTTACGATTTTTCATCAATTAATTCCAGCTCAGTAATTTAAGAATATTTTTTCCTGTCACTTTGGATTTTTCCTCCTCGGAATAGTCTTTCATATGTACATCGATGGTGTTCAAAGACACACCGCCCATGACCATCTTGTCGGGGCCAAAAGCCTGTAATACCTGCCTGGTAAAAGGCCTTGCACTTGTGTAATCCGGGCTATCATCAGCAAAATGCCCTAATCCTGAAAATTTCATATATACATTGGGTAGCTCTGCCAGTGCAAGGACATGAGCAAACTCTACTGCATCCCCCATATGAGGTTCTGCAAAATGATCGATGAGCACTTTACAACCTGGGAATGCCTCAATGGCTTTTCTTACCTGCCGGGCGTAGTTAGGACCAATGTGTAGTTCGATGATAATATCCAGGTCTACGGCCTGCTTCCAGAGTGCCCTCACACCGGAATCTGCAAATGAATCCAGATAGCTTTCTTTTCCCCGATGCGCATGAAAACGGGTTGCCACAATTTCAGGATGTGCCCTGACCAGAGATGCGAGCTTCATGGGTGCCAATGAATCCTTCGGATAAAACAGGCTTGTACCCCGCAGCCTGGAAGGTTCCTTTTCAAGACAGTCTAATAGCAGTGAGTGATCATCACCATATGGTTCAGGTTGAACAACTACTCCCCTGCCAATACCTTCCTTATCTAAATGCGATAAATACGTTTTAAGAGGGTCTTTTGGAAACTTACTGGCATCTGGTTTATAGGTTGCATCACGATGAAATGGATATTTCTTCGTGTCTGAACTAAAGAAATGAACATTCCACTCCACCAGATCATTTATCTTCTCTGATGCTTTTGGACTGCTTTTCGCTACAATGTCAAATCCCTTAAAATTGAATGCAGTTGCTGCTCCAAGCCCCAATGCTTTCCCAAAAAAATTCCTGCGATCCACTATCTGGCAGATTATTCTAGTTAAGCTTCACTATCCAACGCTGCCATAATCCCTTTGATATGACCAAACGCAAATGCATGCCCCTGAAGACCACTTGCCGGATCTTCATGGTGAGGAATATGATCTGGCATCACCATACCATCATAACCTACCTCGCGCAATTCTCTGATGATGGCCACAAAATCCATATCCCCATTGTCCGGGTAAACCTCCATGAAGTCGTTATAACCACCTTTGATATTCCTGAGGTGAATATTGAAGATCTGCTTGCGCTCACCTACCCATCGGATAATTGGTAGAATTTCCGTTTTTGGATCTTTGAGGCCCTCGGCTGTAGACCCGAGACAAAGATTAAAACCGTGTGACGGGCTATCATACAACTGTCCAAACCTTTTGATGCCTTCAAATACTGCCGGGCTGTTCCATCTGGTCATCCCTCTGTACCCTGCCGGGGCCGGAGGGTCTGCTATGTGGTTTCCTAATTTCACGTTGTATTCCTCTGCTACTGGCAAGACCCTATCCAGGAAGTAAGTGATACGCTCATAGAGATCATCGATAGAAATGGGAGCGCCTGGAACAGTTTCTTTGTCCATTCCTCGTTTTATGGCTTCTTCATAATTCCAGGTGCTGTAAGATGCATTACCCCGGGTGGGGTCTGTGGTCCTACCTGTCCTGAGAATTTCCATGATAATGGTATTGTAAAGCAATACTTTTATGCCTGTCTTTCCGGCCACTGAAATCATCTGTTGGATCATTTCGATTTCCTTGTCGCGTTCAGGATCTTTGGCCAGCATAATATTGGGGGTAGCTACTCTCTTATATCCTGCAGACGAAAGCGGTAAATGATATGCGTCCAGGCTGATCCCATATTTTTCGCAGGCTTCCTTTTTGGCCAGTGAATCTTCCAGATCCCAGCCAACCCCAGGAATCACCTTGGGGGAACCCCCGTCCATATTGAACACTCCGTGTCTGGCCAGGAATTCGAGATTTTCTTTACCAGTTCCACCATGCTGGCACCCAACTTTCATCAGCATCGGCTTTTTTTCCTTTGCTGCCTGGGGAGCCTGCTCAGGCTGCGGTTGTGCACATGAAGATACTACTGAGCCCATTGACCCTACTACCGCAGTAGTACCAATGGAGGTCGTGATCATCGATGAAAGGGCCTTTCTTCTATTAATGTTTTTCATATGTTTTGAGTTATAATATCATTTATTGAATCTGATCAAATGGGGCTATATGAGTGGAAAAATGTTTGCTGCAATCAGGATCACTATCAGCCCCACTATGCCCATGATTGTCAAGAGGGGTGAAAAAGTCTTGAGGGCTTCCTGCTCAGTCAGGTTACTCATTTTACATACAATCCAGAAACCGCTGTCATTCATCCATGGTATGAGCTTTGATCCGCAGGCGATAGCCAGACCGATGTACAATTGATGGTATTCAAGTGACATGGATGTAGCCATACCGGATAGAATTCCAGAGGCTGTGATCATGGCCACCGTAGCAGATCCCTGAGCAGTTCTCACAATCGCGGTGATGAGGAATGCCAGTGGTATCAAAGCCATCTGATAGCCACTTGTCAGTTCTGCGATGCGGGTACTGATGGCTGTTTGTTGCAACATTCCGCCAAATGCACCCCCGGCAGCGGTTATCAGAATGATTACACCGCCGCTCATCAAGGCTGTTTGAACGGATTTTTTTAGTCCTTCTTTATTGCTGCTTTTCTGCACCACGAGAATAAGAAGTGAGGAAAGTGCTCCCAGAGCCAGTGCCAGGTTCTTTTCTCCAAGGAATCCTAAGGTATCACCCACTATGGCGGAGAAGCCTGTCTGGGTCCCATCTGAAAAAGTCTCTACAAGGGCATTGAAGGTTATCAAAAGGATAGGGATCAGTATTGGCAGGAGTGCTAAACCGATTGGAGGTAAATCTTTACCATCTTTTTCAGAAAGTTTTTTAATCTCTTCAAGTGATGCCTCCATCGAATCTCTCAATGGAACCGGCCATTTCTTGTTGGCCCAGGCCGCGTAAAAATATCCCGCTACAATGGTAATAGACCCCACTAAAAAACCTCCAACCATCATCATACCGATGGGTATATCCATCTCAGCGATCAGAAAAAGAGGTCCAGGGGTGGGGGGCACCAATGAATTGGCCATGGCGGCACCTGCAGCCGTACAAAGGATTAGGAGTAAATAATTCTTTTTGATCCTCATGGCCATGGCTTTTGCCAGGGGAACCATCAGGTAAAATACCGTATCAAAGAATACCGGAATACCAATAAAGAAACTACTACCAAGAAAGGTTAGTGGAGCCCTACTTTCTCCCGTAAGTTTCAGGGTAGACCGGACAATCTTTTCTGCAGCACCACTTTCCAGCATGGTCTTGCCAATGATAGAAGCCATGGCGATCAGGATACCAATCTTGCCACAGGTACTTCCAAACTCTGATGCAATGCGGAGACCAACATCCTGATTGATTAACTTTTGAGCATCAGCCAGAGAACCTCCCTTGCCCGTGATATATGCCACGATAGAAGCATCCGGAGTGAGCAAAGCCACGACGAATGCACCCACCAGAAGTGCCAAAAAAGCGTGAAGTCTGAATCCGATTATTCCACCTACTACGACAAGGATGCCAATAGCGAGGATGAAAAGTGGGTCACTGGTAAGAGAGGGAATTTCCAAGGGTTAAAATGTTTAAATCGTTTTTTGGGTTTATTTTCTTATCCCGGGGGTTGTGAAACCAATTGGCCCGTTTAAGGACCAATTGGTTTAAAAATAATCAAGAAATTGCTTTTAACGTATCATGGTGTATCCCACCAAATACGGGTCTCCAGATTATCCGGACCTTGACGACCAATGGCCACATTCAAATTGTCTGCGTTCACTGTTCTTTCAGAGTCTGGATAGGTCAGTCTTCTAATGAAATCCTCAGTCTGTAATTCAGAACCAGGATATGGATTTGGCTGAACAACAGGATAACCACTTCTTCTGAAATTCGCCCATGCTTCATGGCCATTCAGGTAAGAAGACATCCAATATTGCTCATTGATCTGCTCAATCTCAGTACCTCCCTGTAATGGATGAGCGGCGATATAATTCACAATATCCGTCTCATCCACATCGGTATCACCGGGGTACATAGACAATTGCTCCATATGCGCACGGATACCAGCTTCGTAAGCAGCATCGGCATCACCAGTAACCCAACCTCGGGTAATGGCTTCTGCGTATAGCAACATGGTTTGAGAATAGGTTACCAAAAAGTTGGGTGCTTCAGGGGCTCCTAACCGCAATCGGTCCATTTCACTATAGTCATATAAGCTGGCAAGCCCATCTGCTGTAACCTGACTTGGAATAGTGGTATTGTCGAAACCCTGTGGCATACCAATCTGATCTGCAGGATCGCTACTTCCGGTACCCGGCACCTGATCACCTTTAGTTGCTGCCCCAACATATCGAGTAGCAATCACTGGCAACCTGGGGTCATTGTTGTTCTTCATCCAGTCCATAAACTCCCTGTCGATATAATAGAATCCGGCCTGACCACCGTTAAGGTTAGTGCCCAGACTATTTCTGAAGTTAGCATCATGACGAACAACAGCATTGTCATCATTTGACTGCATCAATCCACCGGCTACGGCGATTTGTGCATAGTTCTCTGCTTTTGTAGCATTCACCTTGGAAAGACGCATAGCAGCTCTAAGCAACAAAGAGTACCCCAGCCTTTTCCAACGGGTGATTTGATCACCTACGGCTACATACATCACTTCCTGTGATATTGCATCGCCGGAAGTACTTAATGCTGCAGATGCTTCTTCCAGTTCACTGAGGATGTCGTCATAAATCGCTTCCTGAGTGTCGTATTCAGGAAATGCTATTCCTTGCAAAAATCCGCGTGCTGCCTGCGAATATGGAATCTCACCATAAGTATCTGTCAAAACCATGAATTCATAGGCTTTCCAAATCCTCAGGATTGACAACAAATTGGTCTTATTTGCCCCACCTTCAATGGCTTTTTCCAATGAAGCAACTCCATCTACCAGGTTTTTTATACTGGTATCATACCCATGATTCCAGTTTTCCTGTGTAGCTGATCTGTTGTCCTGATTCAGGTTTCCTCCAGTACCTACCCCAATAAACGGAGTAATCATTTGCCTTACGATGGTCGTCTCGTAAGTAAAATTTCCATAACCCGGAGCAGCATTGATAATGGCCCTGTTCAACTGAAACGTGGGGTCGATAGATGTCAACCTTACGGGGTCAGTATTCAATTCATCAAATCCTTCATCACATGAAGAAAAAATAGTAATGACCAGGATTGAACTCAGTATATATTTGATAATATTCTTCATTTCTCTTCCTATTAAAATTTAACATTAAGATTAAATCCGATGTCTCTGGTAATAGGCAAACCCGTAGATTCAAGACCTATTCTATTATCATCAATAATCCCGTTTTGGTCAGGGTGTACGTGAGGAACCCATTGTTTTAGTACCGCCACGTTGTTGGCTACCAGATCAAGTTTCAAACCCTTTATGAAATCGATACCCGTCACAAACCGGGTGAAATCATAGCCAACAGAGATTTGTCTCAGCTGCCATGAACCCGCTCTGAACACAGACTGCTCAGACATCCTGTGACTTCTGATGGTTTCGTAGAAAGGCTGTATAGCTGCAGGAGTAGCATTGATTGATCCATCCGGATTCACTCCATCACCAATAATGAAACCTTCTTCTCGGCCCGGTAGTGTAGCTTTATCCAAACCATGTCGGTATGCATTGGTATGTGTACCGGAGATGAGCTTATGTCCTAATTTAAAGTCAATCAGGAAGGAAGCGGTAATACCTTTGAATTCAAATGCGTTTGTAAAACCACCAACCCATTTAGGCAATGCACTACCAAATTCAAGTTGATCTGCTGACCTCAAAGGTCTACCATTGTTGGCATCGTAGACAATTCTGCCCTGATCATCCCTCAGGTAACCCCATCCATACAACTGTGCCATGGGGCGGCCAACAACTTGTCTGACCTCACCGTGAAATTCTGCTGTACCTACAGTAATAAATGTTCCATCCACATCATCACCCAGACTCAGAACCTCTGATTCATTGTATGCTCCATTAGCTATGAAATTCCAGGAGAAATTGTTGTTTCTTACCGGGTAGAATGATCCCAATAATTCAACTCCTTTATTTCTGCTTTCTCCCACATTGATCAACTGGTTTCCAAATCCGGAGGCATCAGAAATCTGAGCTGTAAGGATCTGATCGGAAGAAAGTTTGTTGTAATAGGATGCCTGAATGTTGATGTTATCAAATAAAGTCACCTCTAACCCAATTTCATTTTCCTGTACCCTCATTGGTTTCAGGTCAGGGTTAGGAATGGTACCGGCATTGATATTCCCAACCGGCTGATTCAGCAGTTGCTGGGTGCTTATCGAATAAAACAGGTTATTTGAATATGGATTAACATCCGTATCACTACCCACCTCAGCATAAGCAAGTCTCAACTTACCAAAAGTGATCCAGTCAGGGAGCACGTCTTTCAGAGCCTCACTAAAGATGAAACTGGTAGTAACTGAAGGGTAAAGAATACTTCTGTTTTCCGGAGATAATGTAGAAAACCAGTCATTCCTTAACGTTCCGTTCAAATAAATAAATTCATTGTATGAAACCTCAGCAGATCCATACAGGGAGTTTACTTTTCGCTCGGAAAGCGAATAGTTTGGTGTCTGCTTACTCGCATTACCAATGGTATAAAGGTTTCTGGTAAAGAAATTCTCACCCAGGATGGTATATACGTCAGATCTTCTATACATACTGTTACCACCCATGAGGACTGAAATTCCAAAATTGCCAACATCCTTGCTAAGCCCAATCAGGAAGTCGGAGTTTACTTCGCGATACCTTCTTTGGTCCTGCACATATTGTCCATTCACAAATCCCGGAGGGGGTGATGATTGTCTTTGAGATCCTGTTGGCAGGTTATAATCTACGTCCCTGGAAAAGAAGTCCTGTCCTACTCTTCCCTGTACATACAACCAGTCAGTTAGATTATACTTTGCAGTTATGTTTCCAAAGATCCTGTCTTTATAATTGTTTTCGAATCTTTTCAAAGCAAAGTATGGATTTGTCCTGTTGGTAAACCTGGAGTAGCTGATCTCATCTCCATTTTCATCACTGGAATATTGCTCCAGCAAATCCATTGGCATAGAAGAAGACAAGGTATAAATGACTACCGGGCTATAATCCTGTTCTGCAATGTTTGGTGGATTTTTCCTGTACTCATAAGAGTAGTTCATATTTCCTGATACAGTCAGCTTTTTGATTTTTTGGGTAAAACCGAGGTTAATGGTTTTTCTGTTGAATTTTGAACCTGGTAAAATAGCTGTCGCATCCATATTGGAAACTGAAAGACTAAACCCTCCATTCTCACCACCAGAGGCTACTGTCACTGAATTCATCAGGGTAGAGCTGTTGTTGTAGTAATGTCGGATCTTTCCGGGAGTCGGTTGATATGGGGCTGTTACACCATCAAAAAGGATTTGTGTACCTCCCATTTTTTCACCAAAACTCCATACACCTGATGTAGGACCCGGGGCATTTGGTCTTACTCCACCTTCACCCTGACCATATTCATATTGGTAGTCAGTAAGGTCTAATGGTGTTCCGTTTACATAGTTCATATTGTAGGTCACTGAAATACCTGATCCGGCTGACCTGTTTCTGGTGGTGATCATAATTACACCATCCTTGGCTCGTGAACCATATAGTGCTGATGCTGCTGCACCTTTCAGGATATTCATAGAAGTGATATCGTCAGGGTTGATACTACTCAAACCATCACCACTATCAGACATACGGTTGCTACCAACCTCGCTGCTTTCTCCTCTCACACCAAAATTGGTGTTGTCAATAGGAACCCCATTGACTACAATCAATGGTGAGTTTTTACCTCCGAAAGATGATACACCTCTAATCCGGATCTTACTACTTCCTTGCGGACCGGATCCCATGTTGGTAATGTTAACTCCGGCCACTTTACCCTGAAGTGTATTCATGAAATTTGGCGAACGGTTTACGTTGAAATCTTCCGGTTCTACCTTAGCAGTGGCATATCCCAGCGTTCTTTGGTCTTTTTCAATACCTAACGCTGTTACTACCACCTCATCCAGAGATTCGATATCTTCCTTCATGGTGATATCGATCACCGATCGGTTGGCTACTGCTACTTCCTGGGATTCAAATCCTACAAAAGAGTAAACAAGTGTAGCGCCTTCAGGAACAGTCAGTCGGTAGATACCATCACCATCTGTGGTGGTACCAGACGTAGTTCCCTGTACGATAACAGAAACCCCGGGTAAGCCCTGACCGTTCTGATCTACTACCTTACCTCTAACGTCTATTTGCTCCACATGAGCGTTTACTTCTTCCACGGATGGCTCAGAGAGGAATGACTTACTTACCTGAATGGTTTCATCCACCCGCTTGAAGCTCAAGCCAGTATTCTGTGAAACAAATCGTAGTAGGCTTGCCAATGACTCTTCACTGAATGTGGCATCCAGCTTCATTTTATTGTCGATTATGCTCTTTCTGTAGGCAAATGTGAATGGTGTCTTCTCTTCTATTTTTTGAAAGACATCTGTAATTGATTCTCCATCCAGTTTCAATGAAAGATAAATGCTTTCAATGCTCTTCTCCTTTTGAGCTTCTCCTCCCTTTGCCACCAGAAATGTAATTGCGAAGCATTGCAGTAAAATCACCGCGAATGCTCTTATGGTCATGATCCTGACCATTTGTAAAGGTTTAATTTTCATACATTTGAGTTTAGTTGATAAAATTTTTATCCAAGACAAAAAGGGTAGTTGTTGATTGAGGCTTTTAAGCGATTCAATTAGCAGCTATCGCACTTTTTCCAGGTTGACTGTTGTCTTTGGGGTTTAGTAATGATCATGTTTCTCTATAAATACCTCCTTCCGGTTTAATTATTTTATCCATACTTTTTTATCCTTGATTTCATAATCAAAGTCATAGGAGAAGCTAATCGCCTCCAGCACCGTCTCCAGACTTTTGTTGTTATACTTTCCTTTGTAATCCTTTCGATTCATGAATTTTTTTACACTTCTTGCTGAATCAGAAATAATAAATTCAACACCGTACCATCTGCTAAGTGTGGCGGTAAGCTCACGAAAGCTGACATCCTCAAAAACCAGGATCTTATCTTTCCACCCAGTGATCTCTTCCAGGTTAAATCCACCGACGGTAGTCTTTTGCCGATCATGCTGATAGGTGGCCATTTCATGAGGTGTCAAAACAGTGGGGATGGTTTTCTTACCAGCAACTGATACTTTGCCGGTAACCAGCGCCACCTCAGTCTTGTCTTCTTCCGGGTAAGCCTTCACATTGAAACTGGTACCCAGCACTGTAGCCGATAGATTGCTGGTCTTGACGATGAAAGGTCTTTCTGTATCTCTTTTAACATCAAAAAATGCTTCACCTTCGAGGATCAGCTCCCTGGTATTGCACTCATTACAGACATAATAATAAAGGGTTGAACCAGCATTCAGATTGACATGCGAGCCATCAGGTAGGTAAAAGCTTGCTTTCTGACCATATTGAGTCACCCGCTGAAAATAGTTTTCAGTCTTGCTGAATTGCCCTTCGTCTGAAGTTGGCTGAATGTCCATAACCAGGAATGAAATGAAAAACATCACTAGCAACACCGCAGCCACCTTCAAGCTGAAGAAGAGCAGTTCATTACGTGATGAAGGCCTGGAACGCCGATTGCCTTTGTGATCTATTTCACCTTGAATTTTTTGCCAGATTTCATCTGTCTTGCTGAGTGTGTCCCGATCTTGTATATCTTTTTCATTGCCAAGCAACAACACAAGTTGTCTGGCCTCCTGGATCTCTTCTTCTTTATCAGGATTATTCTTTCTGAACTCATTCCAGAAATCAACAGTCTCGCTGTCCGGATTCAGGACGTATTTGCAAAACCGATCGTCGCAAACAAGTTCTTCTATAAATTCCAAAGATGCAGGCATAGCAAAGCAAACTATGATTGAATAAAGGGAGATCTAATTGATCGGTACTCAGTTTTACTAAACTTTTTTTTAAAAAATCTTAGTGTGCCGTACTACTAACCGATTCGGGTCAGTGAGGAAAGTGAAATCTGATGTTTGCTAAGGAACTTACGAATCTTATTGATTGACCTAAATACAGCATTTTTCACCGATTGATGCTCCATCCCTAGTATTTCTGCGATTTCACAGTTGGATAGTCCCACAGTATATTTGAGGTGTAAGATATCTCTTTGGTTATCATTTAGATGGGCCAATAATTGCTCTACAAGTTTCTTTCTTTCCGACCGGGTCTCTATTTCGATTAACTGGTTTTCAAAAGGTCCTGAAAATTGATCGATCATCTCTAAACCTACAGCATATCTGAGTTTGTCCACTTTTACAGACTCTGCAAGCTTTCTACGAAGTGATCGGAATAAATAGAACTTGATGGAATCTGTATCCCCTAATCTATCATGCCTTGCCCAGAGCTGGACAAATAAATCCTGTACCTTGTCTTCGACCAGTTCCTTGTCCCGGCAGATCTTATACCCGTAAGAAAGCAGGTATTTGGCATACTTGAAATAAATGTAAGAAAGTGCTGATCGATCCCCGCTAACAAAATCTCTCCAGATTGAAAGATCATCTTTTCCTGAATAGCTGGAATCCATCATATCGGTTAGGGTCTACAAATTATTATTCGCTATTCATAAAACACTTTCAGCGTGCGGAACATTGATAAATATTCTTACTATGCGGTTCCTGTTATGAAAATGAAAATTAAGCGCGATTAATATATGGGTTAATTACAATAAATCTAATGTACAACTATTTTTTGATTTTTAGATTTAAAACAGGAAAATTATTGATATACAGTATTTTACCGAATAATATTTCGATAAATTGGATGGCCTCAAAAGAATTAATTATTCTCTATCCCGATCAGTATGCGAATCAGTTCATTTTTCTGAGAGTTTCTTTCGCTCAGGTGGTTTCGCAGTGTGGTTTTCAGCTCGCTATTGATTGATTGGGGGTCCAGTTTTTTAAGCAGTGATATCTGAGCAAAATAGTTGAGGCTTTCAAAATGCTCAGTAAAGAAATCTTGTGTCCGGTCGTCTTCGAAAACAGAAGCAGGCATTTTTTCAATGGCATTTTTTGCATAGTACCCCTGTCCATTTTCGATGGTATATAAAAGGTGTGGAAGGTAATTATGAAAATCTTCTTCAGAAAAAATATTGATGAGAAAGTAGTTGATCTGTTGATCCTTCCGATGCACCATCTTCTTTACAAGTTGATCATTGAGACTCCTGTATGTCAGCGATTGAATGCTGTCCACCACTTTTCCATGAACAATGTGCCAAAGAGTATAGCAGGAATAAACCGCGCCACTGATCACACTTTCTTTGATCTCATTGATGGTGGCTCCGGAAACACCATCCACTCCTTCTTCCTCAATATCCTGAACAAGGTCCTCCTTCTTGTAATTGGCCAGCACAGAAGCCGGCTCGCTCAAAATCTGATGGAGTTTTTCATATTCTTCAGGAGTAAAAGGTTCATGCTCCAGCTTGGTCAAAGGTTGCCCGGGAATGGTGTCATAGTGATCATATCTCCCGATGGCGTCCCAGAAGAAATCGATCTCTACGGCGTAGCATTTATCTTCTTCGCAGATAGGCGTGAAAACAAATGCAGTATACCCCTCCAGCACACTATCCTCATCATACAATGGGATAAGCTCAATATCCAATGAGTCAGCAATCATAGGCTGACTCATTGGTACGTAACCGGGGGTAAGGTCACGTTCTAGAAAAAATATTGTAAGTATCGTTATTAATAGAGACCTGATCATTTACTCGACAGTCTCTAAAAGTGTACCACCTTTATTATAGGTTTGGGTAAAGGGCAGATCAGGATCACCCACACCTTTTAGCATTAACTCCTCGAGATCTGCAAAATGACTCTCATAGATCTCGCGAGGGGTAATCTCAAATTCCTTGCACACAGAAGCTGCCATACCAAGCACCTCTCCCATCATACCACCGGTTCGCATCAATCTCACGGTACCCAATGCCACGTGAGAGACACTGATATCTCGTCCTCCCATCATCAGATTGCTGACATTTTTGGAATACAAACATCTGAATGGGATCGGATATGGATAAATCTTAGTGTGCTTAGCGATAGACCTGAATGCCTCTCCGTCAAATTTCTCCAGGTTTTCCGGATCCGGGTAGTGGAGGTCAATGGTCCAGGAAGTAGGCGCTGTGCCGTCAGGAAGAAACTCCTGGTTTCTCAACTCATTTTCCGTGAGGATGTAGTCGCCGACTAATCTTCTGGACTCTCGCTTTCCACCTACATAGGCTACCCACTTCAGGCGTTCATTAGCAAACTCTGCCTTCTTAGAGTAATCATTTTTCAAATATGACCAGTTGGAGTAAACAACCAGCAAACCATAGTCCCGGATAAATTCAGTCTCCGTGATCATGTCTTTACCCATTCCGGTTTCCCAGTCCCAATCACCTTTTTTGATGGCAAAGGCTTTTTCATCATTCCATGGTAAACCCCACTCAATATCAGGAAAAGCTACCGGATAACCCGCATCTTCGGAAAACCACTGAACAGAGATACCCATCGTCAGGTTGTCAGCCTCAAGAGGTGCTGTCGGTTCGTTGAATCTATCCCGGCTTTCTCTTCCTGTCATGTACTCTGCTCCGGCCAGGAAGCCAATGGTGCCATCACCCGTGCAGTCTGCAAACAACGGAGCTGAAAAACCTCTGATCTCACCCGTTTCAATGTTCTCTGCATAAACCTTGGTGATCTTACCATCCTTTGTTTCTACCTTATTGGCGTGGGTATTCAAAAATAGGGATATGTTCGATTCAGCTAATACTGCCTTTAACTTCTTATCATCCTCATAATAGTCTTTGGGTTGTGCATTACCCCCTCGATCCGGGCCGATTTCATTCACCAGGTTACCCAGATTAGGATAAGGCTCCAGGTTGATCCTGGCTCCCAGGTGAACACGTACTTCTGAACTGTTATTACCACCCAATACCGGTCGGTTTTGAATCAAAGCTACTTTCACGCCCAGTCTTGCTGCAGATATTGCCGCGCATGTTCCGGCCATTCCTCCACCAATGATCACAAAATCATATTCTCCTTCTTCCACAGTCCTTTTCTTCCCTGTCAATTCCTCCACCAGCTTATCCATCTGATCGGGATCATTCGGCGGAACATCATTTTTCTCTGCTGTGAAGTATATCGCATCACATCTACCATTGAAGCCCGTAAGATCACGCAAAGCCACATGGGCTACTCCCGACTTGATGTCTACGGTACCACCATCTATCCATGACCATTCCTGCGTACTCACTCCAAATTCTTTATCCAGGGGTTTTCCGTCAATCAATACCTGAAAGCGTCCGGCAGGCACATCAGACCATTGCGCTGTCCAGTTTCTGGTTCTTACATAAACCCGATACTTACCTTTTTCAGGAAAAACCACCTTGGTCATGGCATCATCTACGGGTGTGCCCATTCCATGAGCCAACAGGTAGGGTGAGCCCATCACGTCCATGGATTGCTGGTCGATGAACCATCCTCCTTTTTGATCAAAGCTTTCGGTTTGTATGAATACTGCCTTTTTATCCTTGCTCATGCCGGGTGAGATGCTGAGCAGGCAGATAAGTAAAATCATTAATGCTTTCATAAAGTCATAAGTTAATTTATTTGTTGCAATACCCGGGATCTTAGCTCCAGGGCTTTCTTTTCATTTTTATCAAAAGATTCTTTTCCGTACGTTTCAAAAGCACTGGCAAGGGCTTCTGAATCCGCTTGCATACCGTAGTCATTTGTTTCAGACTGCCACCTGGCCAGCCTGTCTCTCATGGCTTGTAATTCTTTTTCAAAAGCAGGATCTCCTGCAAGGTTCTTAATCTCAAAAGGATCTGACTTGATATCATACAATTCCTCCTCGGGCATGGGCATCAGTAGTTGCTTTTGCACTTCGTTCAATTCATTCCTCTCTGCTAAGATATTCAGCAAGTGATAAATAGGGTGATTTGCCCTCCGGTATGCAGTAGAAGCTTCATTCACTGAGAAGTCGTTGTTATAATTCCTGATGTACTTAAATTGTTTACTCCTGACTGCTCTGCTCTTAAAGAAGACTTCTCCACTTCTATCGGCAGTGGCATAAATGACATCTCTTGCATCTTCTGCATTGTCTCCCAGAAACACTCTGCCCTGTAGCTGGGCTGGTTTTGAAATACCAGCCATCGAAAGGGAAGTAGCTACAATGTCTAATGAGCTGAGTAACTGATCACTCATTGAGCCATTGGGCAGGAAATCATGCCACCTCAGGCTGGGTGGGCTTTTAACAATCAATGGAATTTCGATGCCAGAATCATAGAGGAATGACTTCCCCCGTGTAAATGGTCTGCCATGGTCGCTGAAAAAATAGACAATGGTATTTTCTGACCACCCTTTTTCCTCCAGTACTTGCAGCACTTCACCTACCTGGCCATCCATCAGCTGCGCTGACTCCAGATAGTCGGCCCAGTCCTGCTTCGCTACCGGGTGATCCGGGTAGTATGGCGGCACCTTCACCTCATCCGGGTTGATAGGGTTTTTCTCATCCTTTTCAAACGGACGATGGGTCAATCTTAGATTAACAACCGCGAAAAAAGGTTTCGCTGGATCTAGTTGATCCCATGAATTGTAGTCGTAGGCACTATGATCAGACTTAAAGGACCAATCTGTTTTTCCTGTCCCTACACCACCTTTCACGTTGACTGATTGGTAGCCATTTCTTCGAAAAATTTCGTTTACCGGAAGGACCCCTTCGGGCAATGCATTCCTCATTTCTATGGGATACCGCATGTGATGCGCATTGATGGAAGTCTGATGCATCCCCACAGCTAATGCCGTCCTGCTGGGGGTACAGATACCCGCGGTGGTAAATACATTGGTAAATCTCACACCTTCGCTGGCTAACTTATCCAGGACAGGTGTTTTTACCAGGGATTGGCCGAAACAGCCAAGGTCAGGTGACAAATCCTCTGCCAGGATCCATAATATATTGGGTTTCGCCTTTTCTTCTACCTGTCCACACCCGTAGGCAAGAAACACCAAAAGAACAATCCGCAAAAAATGGCTATATGTCATATTGCTTATGAGCATTACTGTTTAGATAAAATAAGATCGGTCGGACATATTCTGCCCAACCGATCAAATTCATTTTATCAATATCCTCCGGGATTTTGATTGATCTCAGCACCAAGACCTCGATAAGTATCGATTTCTGACTGAGGGATTGGCAACAGGTAATCTCTTGGATTGGTGAAAATCCTGTTTTGTGCATTAGGGAATCGTTGATCAGTATTCAGATCATATTGACTCTCTACTCCGGCATATGATACAAATCCATCTTCATCGATATCCGGAACCATGGTAGCATTGGCTTCATCCAAAATTCTGCCATAGAGTGTTACAGGCATCACCTTTTCTGCTATTCTCCATCTTCTAATGTCAAACAATCGGAAACCTTCGTTAGCCAGCTCCACCTTACGCTCCCGACGAATGATCTCCCTAAGCTCTGTCTGATCGGTTGTGGTGATTTCAGGATAGTTTCCGGTATCGGATACATCCACACCATAAGCCCTGGCTCTGATCCTGTTGATCGCGGTCAATACAGAAGCATCAATGTCATCATTTTCAATTTTTGCTTCCGCATAGATCAACAAGACTTCTGCAAAACGCATCAACTTAAAGTCCAGATCACTGAATGTCTGATTGATCAACTGCGCTTCTTCATCCGTATATTTCTTCCACAGGTATCCGCAGAAAGCTGCCGGCCAAATTACGATCCTGGAATCCTTATTCGAACCCCCATTGGACCCGTCGGCTAACCTTACGGTAAGACTATCAGGATGGCTCTCAAAGATCAAGCCTGCCCACTCGCTTTGAGGAAGGATGATAGATGCTGCCAATCTTGGGTCTCTGTTAGCAAACGGGTTGCTTGGATCATACACCAATGACTCATCAATTGGCAACCCATCGGTAGCCTCGTAGCTGTCCACCATGGATTGTGTGGGCACAACAGTACTGTAGGAATTTCTGTTTCTGGAACCTTGTGCACGTGGGAACTGAGTGGTTTCAAAACCTTCCATAAATGGCATCACAAACATCGTCTCAGCTGAATTTTCGCCAGCATGGGTAAATAACTCGCCATAGTTTGGATGCAGTGGGTAATTTCCTTCATCAATGACCGTCTTAGCCGCTGCCGCAGCTTCGGTATACAGGCCATTGTAAAGTGCTATCCTGGCTTTCAACCCAAGAGCAAATCCGCGGGTAACTCTACCCGGGTCTTTTGGATCGTCTGTCAAAACAGTTGCTGCTGCATCCAGGTCATCCATGATGCTGTTGGCAATGGTAATCTTAGACTCTCTTGGCAATAAGGCATCTTCCGGAGAAGTAGCTAATGTCTCAGTATAAGGGACATCACCAAACAATTCCAGTAAGTAGTGATAATAGTAAGCCCTTAAGACAAGTGCTTCTGCCTGGATCCTGTTATATGCTGCTTCAGGAACTACATCCTGAGCCCTGCTCATGTTGTTGAGCAGGTTATTGGCTCTACCTATTCCCCGGTAAAAATGAGAATATACACTGGCAAACCCACCGGAAGAAGCACTGTGACTACCGGCTCCAAGCTCATCAAAACTCAGAAATCCACCTCGCACGAGGCCAATATCGGTACCACCGTTATCCATATTCACCTGGATAGGTAAGCCATAACCTCCCTGGTGTACAACCGAAGTATAAACACCTGTCAGGGCAAGTTCCAGCTCCTGCTCATTAGAGAAAAAAGTGGCATCGGTAGGTTCAGTTAGTGAATTAAGATCTATCACGTCCTCACAGGCACTCATCAGTAGAAGAGCCCCAATGATTAGATTTATTTTTATGAGATTTTTCATCATTCAATATTTTTTGATAATCAATAGATTATTAGAATTTCACTTCAATACCCATGGTATAAGAAGATACGATCGGATAGAAATCTCCATTCGTTCCACTAGGTACTTGTGGGTCCATACCATCAGGCAGCTTATCCCATGTGACGAGGTTTTGTCCCGAGAAGAAAATTCTGGCTGAACTCAGAAAGATATTCTCCATCAGGTTTTCCGGTAATGAATACCCGAAATTGATATTTCTCAACCTCAAATACGCACCATTGAATATCCAGGTGCTGGAATTCTGAATGTCGTTACTTCCCGCACTGGTTGGTACCAGGATAGGAAATTTGGCATCCGTTCTTTCAGGAGTCCATGTTTCTTCCATGTGCCATTCCTGGATCTTACCTCCATTAAACATGGCCCAGGCGGCATCACCACCGATACGAATATCTCTGTCACCTACACCCTGGAAGGCGATGGAAAAGTCAAATCCTTTATACCGGGCTCCAAGATCAAAGGAGTAGCTCATCCTTGGTAGTGAATTTCCAATGATCACACGGTCATCGCCATTGATCACACCATCCGCCTGATCAGGAACACCGTCACCATTGGTATCTACTGTCAACTGATCCTTGTATCGAAGGTTTCCGGGTTGCAAAGAACCAAACTGTGCCGGTGCATTGTCAATCTCCTCTTGTGTCTGAAATATACCTTGCGTTTCGTAACCATAGATGGAGCTGATGGCTTCACCCACCTGGGTAATGCCTCCTCCACTGATGATCGGACCTACACCTGCCAGGTCTGTCACCTCATTCACAAAATCAGAAGCGATAAATCTTGCGCTGTACTGGAAATCATTGATGTCATCCTGCCATCCCAATGCCAGGTCCCATCCTTTATTTTCTACACTTGCCGCATTCTGAGTAGATGGGCTCAGCCCTACATTCAAAGGAATAGGGATCTCTAATAAGATATCGTTGGTCTTTCTGACATAATACTCCATGGTGAGGGTCAGCCTGTTTTCCATAAACCCTGCATCGATACCGATGTTGGTTGTCTCAGTGGTTTCCCACTGGATAGCTGAATTAGCCAACACGTTTTGAGTTGCAGCAGTATAGATGCTACCACCAAAAACATAGTTTCCTGCAAGTGAAATGGATGAAACATAAGGGAAGTCACTTCCTATCTGCTGGTTACCCAGCTGTCCCCACGAAGCTCTCAACTTCAGATCACTGATCGCATCAGAGTTTTGCAAGAAGGCTTCTTCAGCAATTCTCCAACCCACTGAGAAGGAAGGGAAAACGGAAACACGGTTATCCGGTGAAAACCTGGAAGAAGCATCTCTTCGCACATTCGCCTCGAATAAATACTTATCCTGATAAGAGTAGTTGACCCTACCAAAATAGGACAATAACCCATTGTGTGTTGCTGATCCGTAGTTGCTATCATTTTCTTCGGATCCGGCATTCAACACCTGATAATCCGGTAATATGAACTGATCACGGTAAGCCCTGAGATCAGAAGAGTTATACTTGATCATCTCATAACCGGCAAGGGCTGTCAGACTGCTTGCACCGAAATCAATGGAATATGCAGCTGTAGCATTCACATTGTGCTCAAGGCTGTTGAGTACTCTATGGCTCAATGAAGCTCTGTTAGGAGTCAGCCTGGTGGTTCCAAGGTCGTAATCAACGATGGTTTCAATAGGTCTAACGAATTCCTTCTGCTGATAATCCCTGTATTCAGGAGAGTACATCAATGAAAGGTTCAACCCTTTTACAGGTTTGTAATTCATTCTCAAAATACCTCTGAAATAGTTTTCATTTACTGCGTTCAAACCACCGTCTTCAGAAAATGCGATTGGATTTTGTCCGTTCCAACCATCACCCCATGAACCATCTGAATGACGAACAAAGTAGATAGGTGGGATCCTGAATGCCTGCTGAGTGATGTTGAAAAGACCCTGGGCAGGCTCTGTACTCCTGGACTGGCTAAAGTTGATATCAAAATTGAAGTCCAGCTTTTCTGATGCTACCAGATCAGAATTGAATCGACCGTTGTATCGTCTGAAGTTAAAGTTTGGAATATTTCCATCCTGATCCTGATAAGAAATGGAACCATTCACCCTTAAGGTTTCAGAGCCCCCTCCCACACTCACCTGATGGTACTGCATGAAACCAGACTCTGAATAAAGCTCATCTACCCAATCGGTATCGGTATAGACATCAGGGTTGGTTCCGTTTTGCAGGTTAGTTCTGTAATCATCAATGATGTTTTGTGGCGTATTGCCATCATTCTCCAGGAAGGTCAGCGCTCCAACAAATTTCGGTCGGTCTGTAACTGCTTGTCTTCCCAAATAGGTTTTGTATCCCACACTGATACCACCGGCTTTGGCTCGCTTGGTGGTGATCAGGATTACACCATTGGCTCCTCTCGATCCGTAGATGGAAGCCGCCGCAGCGTCTTTCAATACGGATATGTCTGCGATGTCTCCCGGATCGATGCCATTGATATCACCCTGCACTCCATCTATAAGTACCAAAGGATCATTTTTAGAACCGTCTCCCAGTGAACCCAAACCACGTATCCTGATTTGTCCAACGTCTTTTCCCGGTTGTCCACTGTTTTGAACGATTGTAAGCCCTGGTACAGTGCCTGTAAGTGCTGATGACACCTGGAATACCGGCTGCTTGGTCAGGGTATTACCATCCACCTGCTCTACTGAGCCTGTCAGGTTTACTTTCTTTTGGGTACCGTATCCCACAACCACTACTTCCTCAAGAGAGGAGACGTCGACTGGCAGACTTACACTGATGCTGGTTCTGCCGTTGATAGGTTCTTCAATGGTCTGATAACCCACAAATGAGATCACCAGGACATTTCCATCATTGGCCTTCAGTGAATAGTTTCCTTCTACATCCGTAATGGTACCATTGCTGGTCCCTTTCTCCTGAACTGTTGCGCCCGGAAGCCCCTCACCATTCTCATCAGTGATTTTACCTGTGATGGTCACCTGATCAATGATCACCTGGATATCCTTTTCTATGTTCAGGTCTTCCTGTGGTCTTACACTGATCTGCTGGTTGACTTGCTTGAAGCTTACATTGGCTTGTTTGGATATCTCCAGTAATACTTCTTCAACTGTTTTATTTCGCGCTTTGATACTCACAGTCTTATCCAGGCCCATGTCTTCTCTCAGGAATACAAACCTAAAATCAGAATGCCTTTCAATTTCTTTGCAGGCAGCCTCTAATGAACTGTTGTTGATTGTCAATGAGATCACAGCTTTCTTAACACTTTGGACATTCTGTGCAGAACCATTACTAGCCAGGATTGTGTTGACTAGCAGCAGTGTGATCACGAGTCCATAAATCGATAACTTCCCTGCCATCTTTAAATACTGTAAAGATTTATTTTTCATAAATTTGATTAGTTAAGTGAAACATTTATCACTGAATGGAAGCCTGGGCAGGTATGTTGGTAGCATCTCTGTGCCCGGGCTTTTTCAGTAAATACCGAAATAGAATTGGGGTTTTACTTCATTGGCATACTATACTTTGTTAAAATTTTATGTAAACGGTTTTATCTTCTATGTCGAACTGAAACCCTGCCGAATAACCTAAGCTTGTCAGCACATTCGAGAGGTACTCATTGTCGAATCTTCCATTACAGGTCAGGCTTTTTGAGGGCCCTTTTTCAATCTTGAAATCAACGCCATACCACCGCTCGAGCCTGGCGATCGTCACATCAAATGGTGTATCTTTTAAGTAAAGGATCCCATTTCTCCACATGGCCTTGTATTCAGGGTAAAATGACCTTTTCACCATATTTACTTCCTGATCCAGCTGGATCATTTCTCCAGGTGTGAGGATTTCATGGTGTTTATTATCCATGTTTTTCTCTACACGTACTTTTCCCGAAAGCAGGCTTACTTCTTCAAATTCGTTTTCGTAGGCCAGCACATTGAATGCAGTGCCCAGGGCAGTGGTGCTCAGATGGTTTGTCTGAACGGTAAAAGGCTTATCAGGATTTTCTGCTACCTCGAAGAAGGCTTCTCCTGATAAGGTAACCTTCCTGTCTATCTTGCCATATTCGCTGGTATAGGTCAATTCACTTTCACTATTGAGGATGACTTTGGTGCCATCCGAAAGCATGATGGTGGACTTTTGGCCTTTGGGGTTTGACTTTACAATTAATTCTTCAGGCGCGTGTAGCTTAGCCAATTCCGCCTTCTGACCTTCTAAATAGTTGTTGTAAAAGAAGACGGTACCTGCCAACACAATAATGGCTGCTGCAGCTATTTTCAGATATCGCCACAGCGAAGTCCCTTCATCTTCTTTTGGCTTTCCCAGCACTGAGGCTGGACTCAACGGGATGACATTGGTTTTCTCCTGCTTTTGCAGCGCTGCACTATTCTTCACATGGTCCCATATCTCATTCTCAATATCAGCCGGTGGCTGATATGCAACTTTGGCCATGGAGAGAATGATCTCCCTGGCTTCTTTTACTTTATCTACTTTGTCCGGATTGCGCTGTATCCAGTTTTCCCAAAAGACATTTGACTCGGCTGAGGATGTCAGGACCCACTTTCTGAACTCAGGATCCAGGACAAAATCTTCGGTTTTATATTTTTTATATTCCAAAATCGTCGCTTTGTGGTATAAAGACCTGAAGTATTGCAGAATCTATCCGCCTCGATGACAAAAAAATGCGAACTTTATGAATACTAAAGCTTTTTCTTAGCTTTTATAACAATATTTCATCATACATTATCAATTATTGATTGATTTATAATTTCATCCATAAGAAAGTTTATTGCATTACTTCTACTCCCTCGCTGGTGTCAGTGTCTCACAGACCACTTCTAAACCCCTCACTAGCGCGGAAGTTTCTTCCGTGCGTTTGATTATAGCACGACATGTCAGAGCCAATTAAAATGAAAGCCACTGATGCACCAATGTCAACCAATGGTGATTATAAAATGATTACGCTAATGCCACCTGCGGTGGAATGTGCTGGTGAAAGGGTGATCCGCATCAGGATTGATTGAACCGAAGAAATCCTCCCTCACTAGCGCGGAAGTTTCTTCCGTGCGATTGATGTCTTATTTCCGCCCGATGATTCCATACACTAAGATCGAATGACTTCTACATTCTGGCTGGTGCCTGACCACCATAGGTGGGTCCTCACCAGCCAGAAAGGGAGTGGTTCAACCTACTTCAGTTGCCTCAGGCTCTTCTTCAATGAATTGACGGCCTTCCAGGTAAGTTTGTAGGCAGAATTTACTGTGAGTGACATCAGTTTAGATACTTCCTCATAGGATCGGCCCTCGAAAAAGATCAACATGACAATTTCGCGTTGCCGCTCAGGCAACTGATTGATTACCAAAATCAATTGATCTTTATTTTGATTGGTGCCTTCTGGGATTTTTATCTCTTCACCAACAAGATCAACGAGCGCTTCATTTTTGTAGGCTTCATTCGCAATGACCGTCTTCTTTCGGCTATTGAGCTCGTCGTAGATCTTATTTCTCAATGACTTCAGCAGGTAGAAGCTCACATTTTCTACTGATGTAAGCGAATGCTGCCGTTGCACCAGGGAGGTAAACAACTCCTGGATGGCATCTTTGACGATATCGATGCTTGGACAGACGGTCATCCCATGCTGGTAGAGTGATTTAAAATGATCCCTATAAATGACCTCCAGCGCGTCAAGGTCTCCAGCGCGAAACTGGTTCCACAGCACTTCGTAGCTACGTGAATTTTCTTTGGGATTTGGGATCATTTTTGTTCCGAAGACAATTTTCGGACCCTAAAAGTATGGAAAAATGTAAATTATTGAAAAGGAGTGCGAGATGATTAAAAATGGGGTGAAACGTTTTTGGAAGGGTGATTGGCGGCGGTAGTTGATTATCCATTCCCTTCTCTTGCTTTAAAATATTCTTTTATGAAGTCAACATTGTCCTTTAGCTCTCCATTTGAATTTGTAAGAGCTATATTTAACAGATAGTCAATTCTTCCTTTTTCTTTCTCATAATCAATTTTTTCAGTCCACAAGAGTTGGTCAAGAACACCAATTCCCCAACCAATTACACTCTTGTCATTTAGGAATTCCTCTATCCAATGATAACTTTTTCTGACAGTAAGATGCTTAATCAACCAAACTGCCATATTCTTCCTGTCAGCATCAAAGTCAGATTGATAAATAGAATAAGCATAGTCAGCAGCAAGTTCAGACGAAATCAGCCTCAAACAATTCATCGCAAGTTCTGCTCCGGGTTCATTAAATATTGCCTTTTCAACAGCTTCTTTAATCCATACCTTCTCCGAGGATATTTTCAAGTGCTAATTTTGCGTAATCATCTCCCCCAAATTCAGCATTTTCGTTAATTGAGCCTATTTGAATTCCTATTTTTTCCCAGTCTGTATTCATCTTTATAATGACAACTGAAGATACAACCCCTTCAATATCCTAGCCCAAAGTCGAGCTGATTTTCTGTTCCAGATTCGGCAAATCAAATGGTTTTGTAATGGTCTCAGCAACTATTTTGTCTGATAAAGCTTCTCGAATCTCCGGTGTATTGGTATAACCAGTAACAAGAAAGCATACCAATCCGGAGTGGTTGGATTTTGCCTGTTTGATCAGCTGGAGACCGTTTACCTCAGGCATCTTAAAATCAGTGATTAAAGCATCCATGTCCTTGTGCGCTTGTAGCAAAGTCAACGCCTTTGATCCGTTGCTGGCGGTGAAAACATCAAATATGTTCTTAAAATAAAGCTCAAATGACTTAAGCGTGATCAACTCATCATCAACAAAGAGTATCTTAGGTTTTTTCATCAACTCAGAATTTCCCGGTTTCTAACAATTGAAAATAACTGCTTTTGATCCATCGGCTACTAAAATAGATAATTACTTTCTATTTAATGGTTCTGACTCCCATATGAATTAACCCACCGGCAAACTAACAATAAAAGTACTTCCCTTCCCCGGTTCGGATTTGATGTCAATTGATCCATGGTGATGAACAATGATTTCGTAGGTGATAGATAACCCCAAACCAGTTCCTTTGCCTGGTGGCTTGGTGGTAAAGAAAGGATCAAAGATCTGGGAAATGATCTCCGGACTGATGCCATGGCCGGTATCAGAAATGGATACTTCGATCTTATCTGTCAATCTTTTAGCCTCAATGATGATTTTTCCTGTGTCGTCAATGGCCTGTTCGGCATTTGATAGTAGGTTTAGAAATGCCTGATGCAACTTTCCCTGATTCCCCCGGCATATCAGTTTTTCGTCAGGGGTTTTTATTTCGACCTTTGCTTTCGTATTCAGTCGGTTTCTCAGGATAACCAGGCAATTTTCCAGCACCTCCTTCAAATCAAAATGCTCATTATAATCTTCATTGGCCCGTGAAAACTGATTTAGGCTCTGAACAATCTCAGATGCACGCTTTATACCAGAGTCTATGATCTCCAGTGAAGGGTCCAGGTGTTCTTTCAAAACCTCATTATTGTGCTTGGATTTCTTTAGTAGGTCGAGGCCATTTTGTATAAACTGTAATGGATTATTGATTTCATGACTCACTCCGGCAATCATGGTACCTAGCGAAGCCATTTTCTCAGATTGCACCAATTTATCGTGAGTGACCTTTAGATTTGAGAGTGTTGATTCCAGCTGTTGGTTTTTTTCATGCAGCTCTTTAGTTCGCAACTTCACTATTGAGGATAGCTCCTCTCTCTTCTTAATCAGATACAGGTTTCGCCACCTGAAAAGCAACCAGATCAGGAACAGCAGAATGACGATGGCGATAATTTTTGTCCAGGCCATTTCCCATATTGTAGGAACCACTGAGATTGCTAAGGTGGCCGGTTCTCCTCCCCAGGCTCCATTCAAATTAGAGGCTTCAACTTTCAGCAGGTAATTGCCAGGGTTTAAGTTGGTGTAATTCACCGTTCTCTTCGTGCCATTTTCTCTCCAGTCCTGGTCATACCCTACAAGCTTATAGCGGAATTTAATTTTCATCGGGTTTGAAAACTTCAGACCAGCATACATCACCTCTATGTCTCTCTGGTTTTTGTCAAGCGTTACACTTTCACCAATTGGACCTGTTGATACAATATCTGAAATGATGACCTTCTGAATCAGCGTTTTTGTAGGAATCGGGTCCTCATAGTCATTATCTATGTTTATTGCAGCCATTCCTTTGATGGTTGGCCACCAGGTGAGTCCATCAGCAGTTTTAGCAATCTGCCCCGTGCTATTCCCTTCGATCATTCCATCTTCCGATTCAAATGATAAACAGGTCAGCTGAGAGATCCTGTTAGCGTCCAGATCATTGAATTGCTGCTTATTGAGCATAAACAAGCCCATATTTCCGATCATCCACAAATTTCCATTGATATCTTCGGTGATCCTGGAAACAATGTTTTCGAAAAGGCCATCACTTGCAGTATAACTGGTTATCCGGCCATCCTCAATTCTGGACAATCCTGCGCCATAGCTACCTACCCATATCACTCCATCTCTATCTTCAAAAATGCTCCGGATGTCTCCCCGAACTAAACCATCTTCAGCGGTGATTTTCTTTATGCCATCTACACTAAAAATTGTAATGCCTGCATTTGTGCCGACCCAAATATCTCCATCACTTGTCTTTTTTATGGTTAAAATAACGTCCCCGGTCAATTCTCTGTAGGAGGTAAAGTGATGGACCACTGTATCTTTGAAAACAACAAGCCCATTTCCCGTGGTACCCAGCCAAAATGCCCCATCATCTGCCTTCAGAATGGCAGTTATTTTAGAAAAGTATAAATTCTCACTCAACAACTCCTCCAGATCGGTGAGTTTTTCATACCGGAGGTCTTTGATCATACCCAACTCAGAATCAACACCCACATAAATGACGGCTTCGTTGGCAGGGTCATTATACAATTCCCGGACACAGCCTTCAAAAGATTTATATCGGCTGAACTCACCATTTATGTAGTGAGCCAAGTCATGACATGCTGCAGAAAACCAGATACCCCCATAGCCATCAGGGGCTACCTTTGTATAGATCGAAGAGGCACTTTTCACTGAAGGGAAATATCTTTTGATCACCCGCTTTTTAAACATAAACAGCCCTTCCTTCCATGTCCCCACCCATATATTGCCTTCCCGGTCCTGGGTGATCCGGTTTATGTCATTCTCCCGCTTGTAAGTATAGATTTTATTGAGTTTTACAGGGCCATTTTGCACATTTTGTGCCTCCTCCCGGGTGATCAACGCCACGTTCTGGTGAGACCCAAGCCAGATATTTCCCTCCCGGTCAATCAGGAAAGTATGTACCTCTCCCAGGTCAACCTTTCCAAACTCAAAAGATTTGAGCACTTTGCCTTCTTTTTCCATCACCACCCTATCCGGATAGGCCATCCACAACTCTCCTCTGCTGTTGTAATCCAGAATATTAAGCCGCTCAGAAGTAGGGTATTTTTTTAGGACTTTTATTTTCCCTTCAAAAACAAAACCGTGAGCCAAACCGGGTTGATCTTCAATGTCGCTGACAAAGTGAACTGCACCCGATTTATGCAGGAACAGCCTGCGAACTATACTGCTTGGCAGACCCTCCACGGTGTGGTATTTATCTAACTGACCCTCTGAATATTTATAAAGCCCATCTCCGGTGGCGATCCAGACATTTCCATCCAGATCCTCACAAAAGTCCTGAACAAACTCCTTTGAAATATCCTCCAGCACCTTTGGTGTTTGGAATATTCCATCTTCTAAAATGGATATCCCACCTTCCCTATGACCGATCCACAGACTACCACTATTGGTTTCCAGCAAGGTAATGATCCGGTTAGATTCCAACCCTGGTGTATTACCGATCGTGTAGGTTTCAAAGTTCACACCGTCATACCTTACCAAACCACCGTATGTGGCCAACCACAGATACCCATCCTGGGTTTGAACGATGTCATTTACGCTATTCTGCGTTAGTCCATCCTCAGTGGTCCAATTTTGGATAAAGTACTCGCTGGTACGCTCCATCTGCAAGGGGACCAATTTTCCCTGTTGACCATAGCAAGTGATAGAAATGAAAAAAAGGGCTGAGATCAGATAGAAATTAGGCATTCATTTGAAGTAAATCGCACATCAATATAATTAATTGTGAGATATAATCACTTTCTGGCGCGTTTGATTCTGCTGACTCACTAAGCTCACGATAACAACTCAACGATTGGATGCCTAATAGAGATTGAGTTGAAACAAAAAAGGCCACAGAAATACGCTGTGGCCTGTCATGAATATGATCTACTCAATATCCATCATTCTGCTTAAATCCGGTCACATCTACTTCTATCTGTGGTAGTGGAAACAGATAGTCTCTGCCATCATCAACCGTGTGAGGTTCCAGGGCACCACTCCCTTCAAATGCTTCATTCAGGATACCCCATCTTTTCAGGTCGTACCAGCGTTTGAATTCAAATGCAAACTCCAGCCGCCTCTCTTCTCTCACCACATCTATGAAATCTTCATCTGTGATGGTTGCTGACACATCTTCAGGATACGTTGAGGTTGATACTCCATTAAATCTGGCACGAGCCCTGATTTCATTCACATAGCCAATAGCTTCGGGAGTTGCTCCTTCACTTTCTGCAATGGCTTCAGCAGCAATCAACAAAACATCTGCATACCGATACATGTGGTATAGGTGATCACTGGACCTGTCGTCTCCAGCTTCCTGGGGACCTGGATACCTAAAGTATTTAGCAATATGTGGCCTGGGAACCCTAATATTGGTCTCAACCAGGGCTGTCTGTACTCCATTTATCATGACTGAATCCTCAAAAGAAACAGCTTTCCGATAATCTCTGTCATCCCATGAATTGTACACTTCCAGTGATGGCACCGCCACAGATAAGCTTCTGGCAGCCATGTCTCTGATCCGTGTAAGGTTGATCATCCCGTCTGCCTGATTATAGGATCCCTGGTTTAAGGTATTTTTTAATTCATAGGTAAAGATCGGCTCTTTGAGATTTCTTACTATGCTGGCATTGAACAAATCTTGGTAGTTGGACGCTAAGCTGTAGTCAAAAGAGGCAGTATTATTGATGATCGAGCGTGCTTCATCGGCTGCATCAGCAAACATCTCTCTTGTGAGATAAACATCAGCCAGGAGTGTAATAGCTGCACCCTGAGTTCCGAGGTTTCTTGTGCCTGACTGATGAGCTACCGGCAGGTTCGCCTTACAATAGATCAGGTCATCGATAATCATATCATAAATGACCTCAGAAGAAGTTTGGGTAATGGCATCAAATGCTTCGGAGCTCTCGATCGGTTCATCGAGATAGGGCACGTTGCCAAATGCCCTGACAAGATGAAAATAAGTGAAAGCTCTAATAAACCTTGCTTTGGCTTCAAGCTCATTTTTTACATCTGCATCTGCCTCAATATTTCTTGCCGCTTTTATGGCTGTATTCGCTGCGGAGATGGACTGGTACAACCTTATCCAGGTTTGCCGGATCAGATTATTGTTTGCATCCATACTGAAATCATTCAGGGCTATTCTATCTCCGGATGTGTTTCTATCACCAATATCTACCATATCACTTCTAAGCATCAAAGCCAGAAAATATTCCTTTTCTACCTGTGTAGTAACCCATTCTGCATAGGCTCCGTTAATGGCTGCCTCCACATCCTCCGGTGTCTTGAAGAAACCTTCCGGAGCAAGTTGACCCTTTGGTTCTTCCACAAGGTCAGTACAGCTTTGGCTCAACAAAACGATTAGAATCAGACTTATATATTTTATATTTTTCATTTCATTAAAACTTTAATGGAACCTTAAAATGTGAGGTTAATCCCTACTGTATATGCTTTGGTATTTGGGTAGCTATCATAATCCAATCCAAGATTGACATTGCTGGATCGATACCCTACTTCAGGATCCACCCCTGAATAATTTGTTACTGTCAACAAATTCTGCCCACTCACATATACCCTGGCAGAACCAATTCCAAGTTTCTTTAAAACTGATGAATCAAAGTCATACCCAAGTGAGATATTCTTCAGCCTTAGGAATGATCCGTCCTCCACAAAACGGGATGAAACCCTGGAAACTCTACCAGCAGCGGCCTTCGGTACGTCTGTATCTGTATTTTCAGGGGTCCACCTTCTCAAAGCATCTTTAGTGGCATTGGTGTTCCCGCTCAACCTGTCCATATCCAATCTCACAAGGTTTAGCATGTCGCCCCCTGTAAAGGCCTGGAAAAACATATTTAAATAAATGCCTTTGTAGGAGAAATCGTTGTTGAATCCCCAAACTGCTTTCGGGTTAGGATCTCCAATAATTGTTCGATCATCTGAATCAAGGATTTGATTTCCATCAATATCTGAGAATCGCTCGCCACCTTCGCTTGTCTCAAAACCACCTCCGGGAATAAAAGTATCCCCGGCCTGGTAGACACCCTCATAGACATATCCATAAAATACTCCAACCGGTTCTCCTACCCTTAACAGTGAGGTCTCCATGGTACCCCCATTGTTACTTGGGGCGCTGGAATAAAGGATATCTACATTATCCGGCAATTCCAGAACCTTGTTTTTATTGAGTGTTACATTGAAATTGGTTGACCACTTGAATGTGCTCACCAGTACCTGTGCATCCAATTGAAGCTCAAGTCCTTTGTTTTCGATTGATCCAAGGTTTTCCAATCTCGTCTGATATCCTGAGAATATCGGAATCGGCACACTAAATAACAGGTCATTGGTTTCTTTGCGATAGTACTCAGCAGTCAAACTGATCCTGTCATCAAGAAAAGCTATGTCAGCTCCAATGTTAAATTGAGAGGTAGTTTCCCATGTGAGGTCAGAATTTGCAATTGAAGTTGGTCTAACCGTATTGACACTGGTGCTGTTTATTACAAAAAATGACTTTGAAATTCTGGCTAATGACTGGTAAGGTCCTATGGCCTGATTACCTGTCAATCCATAACTTGTTCTCAGCTTAAACCCTGTCACAACCTGATTATTTAGCCAGAAGCTTTCATTGTGTATATTCCAGGAAAGTGCTCCGGAAGGAAAGAAAGACCATTGGTTTCCTTCACTAAACTGAGATGCCCCGTCATATCTGCTCGTGAAAGTCACCAGGTATCTGTCATCAAAATTGTAATTTATCCTTCCGTAAAATGAAGCGATTTTTGATTCAGAATACCCTGAACTGGGAATCTGCAGGGTTGTTCCAACACCAAGATTCCAATAACCCAGTGCGTCAGAAATGAAATTGGCGTTGCTGGCTGAGAAGGCCTCGTTCTTAAAGATTTGATAGGAGTAACCACCTACAACATTTATACTATTTTTTTCACCCAGAGATAGCTTGTAATCCACATATTGCTCTGTCAAAAAATTATAGTTTCTGGTGTATCCCATGGAAGCAAGTCCATTATTGGAGATCCCCGTTGTATTGATCTTACTGTTATACTCACCATCCCTCCTGTTTCTTACTATGGCTCCAAAAGTGCTATTAAATGTTAGCCCCTCCGACAATGTCAGTTCGGCTTTTGCATTTACCTGGATATTGTCCGCTCTCTCCTGTTGTTCTCTTCCATCGATAATGGCTACAGGATTGTCAAATGCCGCAATCCCCACAGCACTTGTTGTGTAGGTACCGTCAGGTTCCTGCACTGGCTGATTAGGATCAAATCGCTGGGCAGAATTGATGGCTCCCAGGTTAGTCGGTCCCGCTCCTCCCTGGGAAACGATTCCGTCATTGACTGATCCTTGCAGAAAAGTATTAAGACCAATCTTTAATCTTTCCAGGGGGTTGAATTTAAAGTTTGTAGTCAGTGAATATCTATCGTATGCCGATTTTTTGACTACACCCTGCTGATCAAAAAAGATCCCTGAAACGTAGTACTGGTTTTTATCTGATCCACCGGAAACAGAAAGCTGGTAATTTTGAGTGTATCCCGGCTGATAGATCAGCTCCTGCCAGTCCGTATCATGGGTAATATTATTCAGGTCAAAAAAGTTAGTCCCCCTGGCATCATTGATATATTCAGCAAACTCCTGAGCATTCAACACATCCATCCGTCCAATCTCTTTCTGGTGTGAATAAAAGCTATTGAGCCTGATCTGTGTTTTTCCACTTTTACCGGATTTGGTTGTCACCATCACCACACCATTGGCACCCCTGGATCCATAAATAGCAGTAGCAGAAGCATCTTTTAATATCTCAATAGATGCAATGTCATCTGCGGGAGGCAATGCACCACCTACCAATCCGTCTACCACAAACAGTGGATTGCTGCTTGCATTGATTGAAGTGGCTCCTCTCACCCTAATTTTAAACTGACCCCCGGGCTCACCATTCGTTGACTGGATTACTACACCTGCTGCCCTTCCCTGGATCGCCTGCAAAGCATTTACTGACGGGTACGCAGTCAAATCATCTTCATTGATGCTGGAAACAGCTCCGGTCAAATCGCTTTTTTTGACTGTACCATAACCTACAACCACTACTTCCTCCAAAGCTGCTACATCAGCTTCCAATGAAATACTCAATGTGGTACGTCCATTCACTGGCACTTCAACCGACTTATACCCAACAAATGACACATTTAGAACTGCATTTTCATTGACCGGAAGTGTAAACTTCCCATCCACATCGGTGATGGTACCATTAGAGGTACCTTTCTCCAGCACAGTGGCTCCGGGTAATCCTTCACCGGTTTCATCTACGATAGTTCCGGTAATGGTTTGCTGATCGATCACAATTTCTATCTCTTCCTGGGTACCAGGAGCGGCCTTTACACTGATCCTGTTGTTTACCTGCCTAAAGCCGATTTTGGCTTGCCGGGAAATATCGAGTAGAACATTTTCGAGTGTACCATTCCTGACTTGGAGACTGATTCCATCTTTGGAGGTAATATCAAAGTTATCAGGATCATAAACAAAGGAGTAATCTGTTTCAGCTTCAATCGTTTTAAAAACATCAAGTAGACTGCTTTTTGACAAGTTCAGGGATATTCTTACATCCTTTACACTTAGAATACTCTGAGCCTTTCCATCTTTCGCAAAAGCGGTACTAAACAGAATAACCCCAAATACATAAGCATAAATTGAATACTTCCCTAACATTACTAAACTGTAGTAAAAGTTATTTTTCATAAATTTGATTGGGTTTAATTGAACCTATAATAGTGCCCTTCTGAATAAATGTTAGCGCATTTCAGAAGGGTCTTTTTATTTTTTATATCTTAGGGTAACCCGTTTCTGGTCCACCTTATATTCAAAATTTTGAGCATAGCTTAAACTGTTTAATACATTTACCAGGTAGTCATTGTCAAATCTTCCTGAGATCAATCGACCTTTAGTCTGATTCTCACCAACTACCTCAATCTTTACATCATACCAGTTTTCCAGTACCTTGAAGGCCTTTTCCAGGGGTGTGGAATTGAAATAAATAATGCCATCCTTCCACAGGATTTTGGTTTTCGGATCAAAAGACAACTTGACGAGTTTTTGACCATCAAAAGATATGGCCTGTCCCGGACTTAAGGTTTCGGAAACATTACCTGCAAACGACTGTACTTTCACTTTTCCTGTGACCAAACTCACCTGATGGTTTTGTCCGGAAAAGGCTTCTATATTAAATGAGGTACCAAGGGCGGTTGTTGATAATTTCGAGGTATTCACGACAAAGGGCTTTGCCGGATCCCTGGCGACATCAAAATAAACCTCTCCGGACATTTGGATGCTTCTGACGGAATCCACAAATTGTTTTGGATAGCTGATAGAACTGTTGGCATTCAATACTGCCACTGAGCCGTCCGCAAGATGAACGGTTAATTTTTGGCCGGCTTCTGTGCTCTTGATGACTTCGCTCGGCATCTGGCTGATGGCCTTTTCCTCTTTTCCTGACGGTTTCCATACCAAAACAGAGGCAATGAACCCCAGAATCAGCGCAATAACTGCCACTTTGGAGAGATAGAATCTTCGTTTCCTGGATTTATTTACCGAGGTATGTAACTGTACTGAGTCATTCTCTGCCTGTATCTTCCTGGCAATTTCTTCAAGCTTGATTTGATTGAAGACATTGTCATACATTTCAGTTTTTTGCTGTTCAGATAAGTTATATACTGAATCAAATTCCTCAAATGCCTGATGAAATTCTTGAATGCCCTTTTCTGTGGACATCCATTTCAAGATTTCATAGGCCTCATCATGAGTACACTCGCCTTGAAAATACTTTTTAAGTAGATCTTTTTTCAAATCATTAGGTATTGCTTTATCTAATACTCATAAAGCTTGCGCTACCCTATATTAAAATTGAATATTTATATTATTCGTTATTTTTTTTCCTATTATTTGCCATATTTTTATCAATAGTGGCTTTTCAGTAAGCAATCATCAATCAAATGCTGCGATTAATTTTAAGGATACATCCTAATGAAACCTTACAGAGTTAAAATCCAATTAATTTTAGTTTGTGGTAACCCATCAACCTGATATTGAAAAAGCCATCCTAAGAATGCAGAAAAATGATATTGAAGGATTCAATCAGCTTTACGAAATCTTTCATTCCAAAGTCTACTTTTTCTGTATCAAGTACGGACTGGATATAGATGAGGCTAAAGAAATCACACAAGAAGTGTTTGTTAAAATCTGGGTTTCACGTCATCAAATTGATCTTTCAAAAAATGTGAGCTCGTACTTTTATTCGATAGCTAAAAATGTCATTTATGATGAATTCAAAAGGCGGATCAAACAAAAAGCTTCTGAAGACTATCAAATACACATGCTAGAGCCTGAAAACGGCACCCAAGATCGCATAGCAGAGAATGAGCTAAAAGAAGTAATTAAGGAGGTCCTGAAATCACTCCCTGAGAAGCGGAGACTTGTATTTCAAATGTCAAGATTTGATGGCTTAACGAACAAGCAAATTGCGCATGAAATGGGCATTTCAATCAAAACTGTGGAAGCTCATATAACATTAACCCTAAATCTTTTCAGAAAGGTTTTTAAGCGGCATGAAATCATCATTCTAGCTCTGTATTTATTCTCATAGCTGATACCTTATAAAATGATTAAGGGTTACTATATAGCAGCAACCCTCAATCTTAATTCAGTTTGATTACAATTCACTCAAACCAGTCCCCACCATCCGCAACCATCTCCGCTTTTAGTTCAAACATCTTCTTTTTCATGGCTTCGACCTTGTCAGGATATTTATCAGCCAGGTCAAACTCCTGCTCTTTATCGTCCTTTAAATTGTAGAGCTCAAACTTATCTGGCATTTGTTGTTGGATAAAAGACATATGACCTTCCTGAAAGCTCCACTGGGACCCGCGTGGCTCGCCCGGGCCAGGTTTGATATTGGCTAAAGCACCTTCGTTCAAAGACTCAGCCTTGGGTATCAGATTCTGATAACCTAACAAACACCAGTCGCCTTCTCTTAGCATGCAGATGGGATCATGAAAATACCGATAAAAAAACAAGGGTTCTTTCCTTGCTATGGATTCCTCTTTGCCTGTAAAAACGGAGGCGATGCTGATACCATCCATTTTCCTGTTCGGCAGTGGTGCACCCGTTATCTCGGCTATCGACGGAAGCACATCTGTGAAACTCCCTGGCATGTTGTTGATTTTGCCAGCTGGTATCTGCCCGGTCCACTTAGCTACAAATGGAACCCTGATCCCGCCTTCATAATTAAAGCACTTCTCTCCTCTTAAGGGATCATTTGAGTGATCCCATCGGGATCCGTTGTCCGACGTAAACAGAATGATGGTATTGTCACTCAGGCCATTCGCTTCGAGATAATCAAGCATTCTACCCATGGCCAGGTCCAGGTTTTCTATGGCTCCATAATAATCCTGATTGTAGGAATGCCTTTGGGTCAACTCCTCGGGAGCTGCTACCTGAAGGTGCGGTTCATTAAACCATACGTTGAGGTAAAACGGATCTGCTTCTTTATCTATCCCCTCCAGCCAATCAATCGCCTCATCAATCACAATCTGACAGGCATAGCCCTCCAACTCACCCATAGGTTCACCATTCTTAAAGTAGTTGTTGGGATTGTGATGGGATGGTTTTGCATTGTTGTAGGCATATACACTGAAATCAAACCCCTGATCATTGGGATGAGGCTGATCCGGACCCTCTGAGGTCAGGTGCCACTTACCAAAGTGCCCTGTATTATATCCTTCACCTTTTAGCACTTCAGCAATAGTGACCTCTTCACTCCTCATATGCATAGGAGAATTTGGAGGTATCCAGTTGTAAATCCCTACACGGGTAGCATTTCTACCTGTCATCAACGCTGATCGGGAAGGGGAACAAACTGCTGCTCCGCAATAAAAATCAGTAAAACTCATTCCCTGCGCCATCAGGTTATCGATATTAGGTGTGGAGGTAGTGGGAGGAGTATCCGAGTGAACGGGGTGCATCTTTCTGTATGCTGAAACGTCGTTGTAACCCAGGTCATCTGCCAGAAAGATGACAACATTAGGTCGTTTTTTCGGGGCTTCCTGATTGCATCCCATGAAAAATGGAATGACCAGTAATATTAGGTATTTTATCATGTGTTTACTTTTCTTGCCAGGGAATGGCCCCTGACTTTCGGATGTGTTGGGATAAATCATATTGTAGATTCTTGTATTCTTCCGAGTTGTTATCCAATTGTTTTTGTTCCCGGTAATCCTCACTTATGTTGAATAGTTGCAAGGCCTCATAAGGCGTATTCTGAAGTAATTTGTAAGGCCCTTTACGAATGGCATAGTAACACAAACCACCGTACTTACTACCTCCCTCTCTTCGCATAAAATAGACTGTACGTTCTTCCTCACTGCCTGCACCCTCTGACGGATAGATATTGACCCCGTCAATGCCTGTGGGTGGTTCGATGCCAGCAATGGCGCATAATGTCGGATAGAGGTCCATAGTAAGTCCTAATCTCGACGTTTCTCCACCTGCGGGGATCTTGTTTTTCCATACCATGCATGTGGGCACCTTGATCCCTCCCTCATACATGTCCTGTTTGCCACCCCTCAGGCTTCCATTCGATGCTCCACTGGGTAGATGGCCACCATTATCGGAAGAGAATATGATCACCGTATTTTCATATTGCCCTGACTTTTTCAGTGAGTTAATCACCCTACCAATCCCATCATCCAGATGCTCAACAAAGGCGATGTTTTTAAGCCGCTTTTCATCAATGTTCCCTTCTCTTTTTTTCACTTTTTCTACCCACTCTTGAGGAGGTTGGATCGGAAAGTGGGGTGCATTATATGCCAGGTACAGAAAGAATGGCTGACTCTTTCCTTTGCTTTGATTGATATAATCAATGGCCCAGTCACTAAAGATGTCCGTGGCATGGCCTTTGGGATCAATGACCCGTTCATTTTCACGCATATAATTATTACCATGCCGCAGATGGGTCCAGTAATCATCCATCATATCACCCAGGAATCCATGAAAGTAATCAAAACCTCGTTCGTTGGGCTTGTTTGGTGACTCCAGCCCCAGGTGCCATTTACCAACCAGGGCAGTATGATACCCTGCCTCATTCATTTTATCTGGCAAGCTCACTGCCTCAGGATCTAAAAACCCCCAGCTGTTCTCTTCATGGGTACGAATAACCCCCGGCACTCCGGCCAGGTCGGGATATTTTCCTGTCATGAGTGATGCGCGTGTTGGAGAACAGACTGTACAATTCGCATAGAAATTGGTCATTTTTATGCCCTCTGCAAATAAGGCATCGATATTAGGTGTCCGTATATCAGTCCCGCCCTGACAGGATAAGTCGCCATACCCGAGATCATCGACCAGGATGACGATAATATTTGGAGGTTGAGGAGCTGCTAAACTGATAGTAGCAAAACCACACAAGAGTAAGAAATAGCCCATTTTACCCATCAAATGATCAATCATTTTCATGTAATTCTATTTGAGATTTTAAGTTAAAAACAACATCCGGAGATAATTTCAATAGTTGAAATAACCCGGATGTTGCCATGAATAATTATCAAGCTAAGGACAGGAGCTTACCACCCCTCATTTTGTACCAAATTTTCATTGAGTGAGATTTCACTGTCAGGAATGGGTAGCAAATCATAATGTGATAAATACCCATCCGGGAATTTGGTTTCAATCACATCGCCATTGTGATCCTTTACTTCTAAAGGATATATGTCCTGAGTAATGCCCCATCGTTTGATATCCATCCAGTAAAGTCCTTCCATAGCAAATTCTATTCTTCGCTCATGTCGTAACCTTTCTCTGGCTTCCGCCTGAGTCAGGCCCATCGGCAGTGAAGTGATTGTCACGTCATCCCGTTCGGTCCTTATCCTATTGATCAATGTGACAGCTTCATCAATGTTTCCATTGGTTTCTATGATGGCTTCTGCCTTTGACAAAAGTACATCAGCATATCTCAAAATGATGTTGTTTAAACCAGATTGGCCTGAAGGTGGTAAATCTTCCATGGGCTCGATGCGGTACTTTCTGGTACTGAGATGCTTCAACCGATTTCCCGGGTGATTATATGCCCCACCAGGATAGATATAGTTTGGAAACTGATAACCAAGGAAGAAAGATCCCGGCACTACAACTGTAAACTCCAATCTGGGATCGCGGTTGGCATACGGATCCAATGGGTCTACAGGTGAACCATCTATTGTTTCATAAGCATTCACCAGGTCATCTGTAGGCACATACCTTGTCCCTCTTGTCCAGCTACCGGTTCCGGTGCCACAATACTGATCATGAAGTGACCCTTGAGAGTTCTCACCTGACATATATTGGATATCAAAGAGAACTTCTTCGTTATTCTCATTATCCAGCCTAAATAAGCCTTCATAACTTGGAAATAGCGAATACTTACCCAGTGCGTCGATATCATCTATCACATCAAGTACTTCGTTGTATTTGCCCTGGTACAGGTATGCCCTCATTTTCATACCTAGTGCTGCTCCTTTTGTTGCTCTTCCTACTTCCGGAGCATCGGCATCAAGGTTGGCAATAGCAACATCATAGTCAGCAATAGCCTGAGCCCATGTTTCAGCCGTGGTAGCTCTAGTTAAATTTCTTGCTTCCTCCGCAGAGATCAACCCATTAACTAACGGGACACCACCGTAAGATTCAACAAGCGTGGCATAGGCCAAAGCTCTCAAAAAATGAGCTTCGCCAACATAGGTGTCTCTTGCCTCATCACTGAGTTCCACCTCATCGACAGCCTGAAGGAGGAAATTTGCCCTGTAAATAATGCTGTAGCATCGTGTCCATCTAAAGGTTACGATCTGTCCATCTCCGGAGGTCAGTTGTCCGTTTCCTGCTTTGGCAATTGGTGTATTCCCCCAATTAAAAGCATTGGGTGTGGCTCCATCCAGAATACCAAAACCAAATAACCCCTGATTGTAAATGGAAGTCTCTCTTAATTCAGAATAGACACCATTCAGTAATAATTTAATATCAGCTTCACTCTCGGGAAAATTTGCAGAAGTGATCTTATCTCCCGGATAAAAGTCTAAATATTCATCGGCGCAGCCATTAATAGCTATGGCTAGAATCGCTATCAAACTATACTTGAATATATTTTTAATTTTCATTGCTTTAGAAGTTAAGGTTGAGACCTAATGAAACAATTCGTGGGACAGGGTACATATTCTGCCCTGCATTGAAGGTGCTTCTTTCGGGATCATACCCTTCATAAGCCTGATCCACAAGTGTGAACACATTCTGTGCATTAGCATATACATATAACTTCTGCACACCGAGTGCTTCCAGCACATTTTCCGGCAATGAATATCCCAGCTGGATATTTTTGAGCTTTAGGAAACTAACCTCATGTACCCAAAAAGAGCTTTGCTGGTTATCCCATGAGCTATTGAGACGCAATGCAGGTATATCCGTATCTGTGTTTTCGGGAGTCCAGGCATCACGCCATTTTGTTGTTATTGTTGGATTATCAACTGTGACATTGGTAAAGGCACTTTGCGTATAAACATGCAGCTTCGCAAGCCCCTGGAACAACATATTCAGATCAAATCCTCTGTATTTGATGCTTCCGCTGAATCCATAAGTGAACTTGGGAATCGTGTTCCCTAAATCCTGTTTATCCTCAAAACCCAACCTTCCGTCATTGTTAAGGTCTTCAAATTTCAAATTACCAGCCTGGGGCTTGAAGCTGTTATTGCTCATGTGGTCCAGCGCTTCCTGATCACTTTGGTAAATACCAATGGCCTTAAAGCCATAAAGCGTATTGTATGAATAACCTTCCCTGATCAAAAACAATTGATCCGGTGAATCACCACCCCTAAAGCTGGTGACTTCATTGGTGACATAGGTAAGATTCACCCCTAAATCATAAGCAAAATCATCCCGATTGAGCTTCTGATTATTGTAGTTCAATGCAAATTCCAACCCAGTGTTGTACATCTCTCCTACATTCTCATATGGTGCTGACAACCCACCTAAAACAGAGGGGATGGGTAGCTGTACGATAATATCTGAAGTCCTTTTCTTAAAGTAGTCAAATACCAGGTTTACTTTATCATCGAAAAATCCGAAGTCTGCACCAAAGTCAATGGTGGTGGTTGTTTCCCAGGTAATATTTTCATCTACCAGTGATGTCACTGCCGCACCCGGACTGAATGTTCCATTGTAACTATAGCTAAGCTCATTATTCTGATTGATCACAGTCAGGTATGGCCAATAGCCAGAGATGTTTTGATTGCCTAGCTGTCCCCATGAAGCTCTTAACTTCAAATTAGAAAGTGTGCTGGAAGCAGGCATGAAGCCTTCGTCAATGACTCGCCATCCGGCTGAAAATCCAGGAAATATCCCCCACCTGTTGCCTTCGGCAAATCGAGAAGAAGCATCGGCTCTGAGGTTGGCTTCAAACAAATACTTATCGGAAAGGGAGTACCCAAGTCTTCCAAAGTAAGAGTATATCTTGATGCCCACCATGTTTCCTTCACCCTGGATACCAGAAGTACCGGCGTCTACCTGGGTAAGGCCTTCTTTAGGAGCATTTGTCCTGCGTGAGTAGACGTTCTTGATCACCTGATCCTGCATCTGAATACCCGCAATGGCTGAGATGTCATGGATACCACCAATCTTCTGATTGTAGTTGAGGGTAGAAAAGGTATTGTTCTCTATGGTAGAAACCTGACCACGGTTGATCTCAAGACCTTCCCTGTTAAAGTTTTTAGTAGTGGTCTCAATACCTGAATCCGTATAACCAAACACGCTTTCGTTGTAGCTATCTGTCAGGTTCCAGTTGGAGGTAGATGAAATCGTTGTCTTCCAAAGGAGGTTTTTATGTAATTGAACACCCACAGAGGCATTTAGTACCAGGTAGTTCTGCTCCCTGGTGGTCAACCCATTGGCAGCATCAATCAATGGATTCCTGTTGTCGTACAGGAATGATCCCGTATTATCAATGGCCTCCACAGAACCAAATCTACCATCTCTTGTATATGGAGCTGTAAAGGGTGTGACTCCCTGCAACATCGCAAAGACACGACCTAACGAGCCGTAGGTAATATCTTCGTAAGGTTCTTCAGAAATTCTCCTGGTATAATTGATTCGACCGCTTACGGTCAGCCAGTCATTTACATTAGACTCAATATTTGCCCGAATACCATATCTATTGGAATTGGTATTGGGGATCATGCCTTCCTGGCTTAAATAGTTGAATGAAAGAAACGAGGAAGTATTGTTGGACCCTCCTTTGAATGACAAATTGTATTCCTGAATAGGATTTACCTGAAACAACTCATCAAAATAGTTGGCATTGGGGTATTTGTACTGGTCATTGCCAGTTCTAAAAGCTTCAATCAGGTAATCAGGGAAAAGCGGGCTGGATCCTTCATTGGCCAAAGCGCTATTGTACATCTCCATATACTCCACACTGTTGTCAATCATATCGAATCTTCTTCCCAATGACTGTAGGCCATAATAACCGTTGAAGTTGACCTGCATTTTCTGGTCCTTCTTCCCCATCTTGGTGGTGACAAGGATCACCCCATTTGCAGCCTTTGATCCAAAAATAGCAGCACTGGCAGCGTCCTTCAGCACAGAAATGCTTTCGATGTCATTGGGGTTTAGTTGATTGAATGATCCTTCAATACCATCGATAATTACAAGCGGACTGGAATTGTTGAGCGTTCCCCAACCTCTCACTCTTAGCGTGGCTCCATCGCTACCTGGTTTTCCTGAATTTTGGCTTACCCAAACTCCGGAGGCATTGCCGCCCAGGGCCTGAGAAGCATTCGTAATGGGTCGGTTCTCCAGCTTTTCATCATATTTCACTGTAGATACGGAACCTGTGACATTGACTTGTTTTTGAGTCCCATAACCTACAACCACCACCTCTTCCAAAGCCGCAACGTCAGCTTCCAAAGAGATGCTCAATGTCGTACGTCCATTCACTGGCACTTCAACCGACTTATACCCAACAAAGGATACGTTTAGAACTGCATTTTCATTAACAGAAAGCGAAAACTTCCCATCCACATCGGTGATCGTGCCATTAGAGGTACCTTTTTCCAATACCGTGGCTCCGGGTAATCCTTCACCGGTCTCATCTACTACCATACCATTTATGGACTGTTGAACGTCCAACACCACTTCCACATCACCCACAAACTGGGGATCTTCCTGTTTGCTCACACTAATTGTCATATTGACCTGTCGGAATTGAACACCTGCCTGACCGGATATTTCCAGTAAATAGTCAGCCACAGTGCCATGCTTTTCAGAGAAGGTGATTTCCTTGTTTCGCTTGATGCTTTTGTCGGTATAGAAGAACCGAAAATCTGTTTGAGATTCGATGGTTTTCAATGCCTGATCCAGTTTCTCACTGGACTCATCAATGTTAATAACTACCTCCTTGATGCTCTTCACCTGACCCACAACACTTTCTGCTAAACCAGAAGACATGGTTATGAACAAGGCGAAAAAGACATACAGGGAATATTTTGTAACCATAGCAATGGTTTGAAGTATTTTGTATTCCATACTTTTGTAATGCTTTAAAATGAAACAATAAGTCTTTTGGATTTCAGGAAAGCGGCAACTTTCCTTCAATCGATTGATTGTTTGATCCGGGGGTCATTGATTCCCGGTTTCTTTTTTTGTCAGGGTTTCTTCATAGGTTTTTTGAGTTAGTTAGTTGAACATCAGTTTTACTTCTTTATCGTTGAGTTGATAGTCAAATGCCACAGAGTGGCTTAAGATTTTTAGTACATTCGTGAGGTATTCATTTTTCTTGAAGAGGCCCGTACACCTGTCACCAGGGACTTTTCCAGTTACTATAATTTTCACTCCATACCATCGTTCCAGAATGCCTATCACTTCAGCCATTTTGACTTTGTTAAAATATAAAATCCCATCTTTCCAGTAAGTATGAGCTAAAATATCTGCCTCTTCTTTTGTGAAGCTTTTACCCTGAGCATTCACGTGTACCTTCTCACCCGGGTCCAATAAGAGCTCAATCCGGGTATTTTCATCCCTGACACTCACTTTTCCTGTCACCAGCACCACCTCCTCGTCTTCACCAAAGGCATTGATGTTAAAACTCGTCCCCAGGGCCGTAGTAGATAACCTACCACTAACGACTGTGAATGGACGTAAGGAATCCTTTTTTACATCAAAAAAGGCCTCCCCTTCCAGGTAGACAACTCTGCCATTATGAAAACCCTCTGTGTACTTCAGTTGACTACCGGAATTGAGATTGACAACAGATCCATCTGGAAGATAAACCCGGGACTTTTGCCCGGGAGGATTTGATTTCACGATTTCCTCATATACGATTTCCTCCTGCGACTCTTCCTGAGTCTTTATATTGAAATAAATCAGTGTGGAAGCTATCAATAGGGCAACCGTAGCTGCAATCTTGAACAATGAGGGATTGGAAAATTTTCTCTTCTCTTCCGGCTTTTGAATATTGAGGGATCTTTCATTGTTCTTTCGTTGCTGAATGAGCTTAAATACATTGGATCCATTCCATTCACTGGATTGGATTTCACTGGAATACCAAAGCTTATCGATCTCCGCATGGACTTCATGCTCATGCTCCTCCGAGTTGAACCAGTTTAAAAACTCCTGTGCCTCCTGGCGGGAAAGTTTTCCTTCAAAATATCGCCGTATCTGGGTTTTTCGATCCATTGGAGTTGGTCTGCCTATTATATAGCCCTAACTCAGCCAGATTACTCATGTTGATTGTAATATTTACAATATAATCAGTAATTAAGATGTTTTATTGCGCATTCAATCAATGTAATATGATTTTAATATCTATTTATCAATGGATGGGATTTGTGAGATGGTATGGATAATGTTGGCAGATATTATTTTGACAATTCTAGGATCAGGGGCAAATGGTCGCTTAAGTCTAGCCACTTTGACTGTTCCCCAATTTCTACGTTGGACTTTGGTGTTAAGAAGTGCTCGGATAAATAGAAATAATCAATGTGATATGGCTTGTTGATATTTCGTTGAAGGAAGAATGTGGGTTGAGATTCTTTTCCTTGTTGTTCGTTCATCAAACTATGATAAGCGCTAACTATTCCGAGTTCATGAAGTTCGTTCGTACAATCTGAGTGGTTCCACCAGCGATCCCATTTGTCCCAAATCACATTGCTATTAAAATCACCTGCAAGTATGATCTTCTTGAATTGAGCTTTGTTGGTTTGAAGATATTTCCAAAATTGTCCGATATAGCCAAATGTTGGAGAGTTGTTATGATGTGTCCAGACAGCCAAAAGTCGAATCTGTTTGTTCACCAAACACGGCAAGAAATGTTTTACTGTATGATCTTTGTATTGATTACTCCAATTTAATGGTTCGAGGGAGTATTCACCCGACATGAAGACCCCAATTCCTTTGTTCTTGTTTTCTCCAATCCACAGATGTGAGTTCGCCCATTCTTTGTAATGAATGTCTTTGGTTTGTTCAGGATCTTCGCATTCTTGGATTATGTAAATGTCAGCGTTCAGCGATGAAAGTTCATGGAATTTCTTCCTCAGTGCTCCGTTACAATTCCAAGTTACTAATCTCATTAATTAGGGATTGCAAAAAATTAATTTGCTTTATTGGATTCAAATTCCTTTAGTGAAATTCCACTTTTTAGTTTCCACTCTGTTAAGCCGTTAGCATTCCTTCCCATAACCATGACGGCAGCAGTTGAAGGACTGGAAAAAACAAAATCTTCTGAAAATTCTAATGCTTCGCCATTTTTTACGAGAACCCCATTTTCAATTAATTGTTCTCTTAATCTTTTGAAGTTATCAGTCATAGAAGGGACTATTGAAGATGCAGCTTTGGAGCCGAGAAATACAACAAAACCATCAGAAGTTGGCTCTCCCTTTGCATCTGCCCCTCTAGCAGCTTTAATGAAAAAAGTTTCTGACGCTTCTTGTTTAGGTGATTTTAACTCGCGTTTAACTTCGAAAACCTTATGTCCAAGAGTATTGATGAGAGTTTTAATATTCTCTATGAACTCCTCCATTTCCGCTCTATCGGATTCTGCAATTGATGACTGAGTGGGAGTCGTGGAATTTTCTACATTATACCTATTGACAGATTTTGCAAGTTCAAACAACCTATTTTCTAAATACTTAATGTGGGCCTTATTGAGATTTTCATCCTTGCTTATAAAGACAATTGCTTCATTCCAGAAATCTTTTTGAGTGAGATGTTGTGTTAGCCGTTTGAAAACAATTTCTGCCTCACCTATATAAACCAGGTCCTTTCCTGTTTCATCTTTTCCAAATAATAAATAAATACCTGGATTAAGTAGATCTGGCCTATCCAAGCAATCCTTTACTTTAATTCTTGGAATCTTATAAGCTTTACCTGTCCAGTTTGACAATTCACATGTCATTCTGCCGTTAGGTTCTCCGTCAATGAGAAATAGCTTTATTGTCTTTCCAAATTTCATATTTTGAATAATAGGAAGATTTTTGAATATTAAGATGCATCTATGCCAACCTGACTATAGCGAGTGGCCAACCTCAGGCTTTTACTT
>DKPQ01000015.1 GCA_002471275.1 Flammeovirgaceae bacterium UBA7330 | reverse complement strand
TGACACACTTAAATGAACATAACCTAATTAAATGAAAAACAAAGAGAAGCTTTCAATCCAAGCAATCATAATTATCAGTATAAGCCTCATCATCATAACTGTCCAATTCATATACCTTCAAAACGTCGAACTCAAATTTTATGAATCGTTTATGACTTGGTTACTTGGTGAACAAGAGAACTATTTTGGTGAGACATATCTTAGTTTAACTTTCTTCACATTGCTAATTGGAATAACAACACTCTCCGATAAAAAACATCATGTCAACCTATCACTTTATGCATCAACTGCAATCACATTAATTCTTCTAATCTCTCCTTCACTATTCGACAACCCCATTAACTACGCGCTAAGAAAATCTGGTGTCTTTTTGATTGGAATAATCCTGCTAATCGGAATCTTGAACAGGCTTTCTTATCGAAAATTCGAACGCCCCTGCAAATACTACAACTTACCTGCAATGGATGAAGAAACTTCCATTTACGATGTTGTTTATTCGATATTTCCAATAATAGCCCTTGTAACCTCATGGCTCGTATAAAACGACCTCCCAACAATATGTATAAGGCATGTGCTTGGGTGCCTTATACGAACTGCAACGGGACTTGACCGTGAGTCTGCCACCGAGAAAGTTCTGTGCTGTCTGGAAGCTTCAGTTCGGCGGGATTTTTTCTCTTTCTGAACGCAGTGCTTTCTACAAACTTTGGAAGCACCGGCAGACTTCACTACTTTAGTGCTATCCACAAAGTGAGAGCACACGCCTCATACATGGACGTTACCAGCAATTACTTGAGCTACTTCTGTAGTGTTATTCGATAAAGCTATTTGTACTGTCTGGTTTATTCACGAATTCTTTGAATTGAAAGAACATTTCTTGATTTGAATTCTTTTTGAAGAAAGTTGAATCATTAACAATATCAAGAGAATATTCGTAAGTTGGATGTCTGCCACCGGTGCTCATAATCCAGGTTTCAATTTTTATTTTGTTCGCATTAACTTCAAAAATCCCCCAACCTACGGGATGTTGTTTACTCCTGGCAACAAATAAACTATCTGCAGTCCATTCTTCTAAACTATCAAGATCTAAAAAAGGAAAATTGTAATAGTTCATAACACCATTTCTGTAGAAGAAATATACCCTAGTAACAATGTCAGTTTGTGGTTTACCTAGTACAACTCTATCAACTGTATCCATGTAATAATAATAACCATCAGTTCTTATTTCATCTCCAACATATGGTTGTCGTGGATTACTTAGATCATGATATCCAACTTTACATGATAAAATGAATAGAAGCGATCCTGCAAACAGAAGGGGAATACGTTGATCCATGATTTAAAGTATATACCCAGTCAAACTTAATAATTGTGTTGCGAACCAAGAAAAAGCTGGTAGCAAGCGGTTCCATGATGAATGGCCTTTAGTATTTCATATCTACTTCAATAGAACCTCACCGCCAAACCTCTCTGGAAACTGATATTTCCTTTCGGCCTTTCGAGTAGTCAGGAGCTTTCATCTGCTAGACTCAGTAGGTTTTTACCCGTTGTATCTCACCGAGGTTTTAGCTAGCTTAGTTTCTAATAGTACAGGGATAGCCACTTCAACTCGCTCTACCCATCATAGGCTAGGTTGCGTATATCTGGAGAATTCTTAATTACATGCGAACACCGAACTACAAAAGATTTCTCACTATATCGATAGCACTTTATGTCGTAGCACTATTTACGCCAATTTTCGACGGATCGGATGACACAGGAATTTCAGCTCTCGTTTTCGGAATCTTTGGAGATGATCATTATCATATTCTGGCATGGTCTGCTAACATCTTCTATTTTATAAATTTGATAATTGGCAGGAAAAGATTATGGTTCGGGTTAGCTCTTTCAGTGGGAACGCTAACGCTTGGATTGTTCGCAACTGGAATTGACGAGGTTCTTGTTCACGAAGGTGGCTTGAAGCAGTCTGTAACTCTTGGAACTGGTTTTTACTTGTGGGTGCTTAGCTTTCTAACTCTTTTAACGGGTCAACTTCTTAACTGGAAGAATAGAAACGATGTGTAACACTCATTTCCATAAATAATCTAACTAGGAAGAGGATCGAATTGATGTTAATGAAAACCCATCATACTTTTTCTATTAATCATCTTTTCTTCAAATGCCAGACAAAGCCAAAAGAAGGTTTCAGGCAAGGGAGGCACATAGCTTTTCTGAGCCGTGTATCATCTACCGGCCTGGATAAGCAATTACAATGTTGATATTTCCCGGTCCTTGATCAATGACGATCATTCACGCGACTCAAAAAGCAATCTGATCCTTTCATGATCTACGGCTTTAGCCTGAGCAAGAATCTCCCCTAATAAATCAGTGACAACAGGCCTGTCAAAAGGGTATTTATGCTTGTCATAAAAATTACGTAATGCCCTATTCAGTTCCTGCTCACCCATCAACTCACTCAACTCTACAAAAACCATTGCTGCCTTGGAATACACAATATGCGACTCACTGCTGGTCGCCTTTACCAATGAATTGGGTGTAGCGTAGCCCTTCTCTGCTTCGTAAATCTGTCGGTGTATAGCCACTTTCTCCAGCATTTTCTCTCTGCCATACATCTCTTTGGAGATCATCATTTCAGTGTACATGGCCAGCCCCTCGGTCATCAGGGCATGCCCCTCCCGATAGTCCGGACTGATTCCACTCGTACCCCACCAAAAATGCGCAACTTCATGCCCCGCAAGTTCATTCACTACATCCTGACTTGCATCATTACCAAGATGGGCATTGAAAGTCATATCTTCTGTGACAAAAATAACGCCGGGATAGGCTGTACCGGCAAAGCCAGAAGTGAACGAAGATACTTCTGCAAAAACCACCGACTGAAACGGATAGGGTCCGAACTGCTCAATACAGTAGTCAAGGGTGAGCTTTGTATTTTCAATTAAGTGATCCACATTTTGTGCATGCAAAGGATGAAAAAACACATGAATGCCAATGCTTCGATGCAATACCTGCTTTCGCCTATACCTTGCAGATGAAACAGCAAAACGGAAAGGAATATCCTTGGCCACATACCGATAGCAATTACGGCCAGCCTCCGACCATTCCTTGATCAACTCTCCTGTGCCAATGGCTATTTGGTCTTCTGTTGTTGAAATATCCAATTCTAAATCCATGGAATCGTCAATGCGGACTTTGGGTGCATCTAAAGACTTAATGCCTGTAGGCGCTCCAAGACCGTATTGAGCACGAATGATGTCATCAACCAGCTCCGCATCTTCATCATAACCAAAGGTTGGGAAATACCTGCTAAGTCTCATGAAGGAACCATTTTCGACAATGGCATTGAAAGGGTCATGGCCATTTACTGCACTCCACCTGTAGCTTAGCGTGAAGGTGAGCCGGGCAGAATCTTGTGGCTTGAGTGGCTGTTCGAGAACAAGTTCATCACGATCTACCAAAACACGGGTATGGGCATCCTCATAGATGAGCTCCCCGAGATCAAAGCCGTCAGGAAGATTGATCAAAATTGAATCGATGGGTTCCAGGCTGGTATTTACCAGGGAATAGACCCCATGAATATCATAGGCCTGACTTTCGGGAAAAAGATTTACGCGAGCCTTCACATCAGTGATTCCGGGCTGTGGTTTATATTGATACTTTCTAAACCTTCGTTCATAATCGGCTCGTATCGCCTGCTCGGCATCCGCATCTTTATGAACATATTCATCCAGATAAGTCATGCCAGCAAATAGCACAACGGTAACGCATGCTGCCAGGCCAACAGATTTTAATTGCCATTTCCTGCCGGATCTGATGAGCTGAATCAACAGCACCAACACCAATAGCACTGCAAAACCAAAACACAACCTCCACAGAAACAGTGACATGTACGATCCGTATCCAAAAAATTCACTGTACGCCCCTTTGTATCCAGACAAAAACCTCAACACTGAAAGCTCGAGGATCATTCTGGAAATCGGGGTTACAAAAAGTAGAAAAAACAAGATCGACACACCAAGTGCCACTGATTTGCTTTTTGAGACCACATTCAGCGCCAAAAGATAAAGTGCAAGCAAAATCATGGGTAGCGTATTAAAAACGATTACCCCCAAATAAGCCTGCCAGTCAAAAATCCTATAACCAAAGGCCAGTTGGAAAATAATGGCCTCTGCCAACTGAATGAATGAAAGAAAGCACACCAGGGCAATGATGCTCACGCAATGACCATACCGCTTCATTGTTGAATAGGGCATGGACTTTTCCACCATTGAAAACCCACTCTCCGCACTTCGCCAATAGATATCATTGACAAAATACACCATGACCATTGCGCCCAGGTAAAAAAACGTGCCATTGATCGTCTCAGCCAGGAGCCCGGAGCTGGCATAATGTTGCGGCAACCGAATCCCCATATCTATGTCATCGAACATTTCAATCCCCATATAGAATAAAAGAAGCACGGAGACAGCTACCAGGGCAATGCTCTTGAAGACATATATAAGGTCAATTTTTGCAAACGAGCATATCGCCTCCCAGCGTGCCTTCAAACCAAATTTTGGTGGGATTAATACAATCGGTGCATGGCCAGGTATGGGATTGGAAGGAATATTCCCCATTTTGGATTTCTTCCCTGGTCCTGGGTTCACTGAAAAAGCGTTGACTCCCAGTAAAACCACGCCTATTGACAGGGTAAAGAACCCTAACCTGTTGACCAACAAAAAATTTGTAAATGGAACAACATTTGTACTTTTCCGGGAGAGACTCATTCCGCTTGCTTCAAAAAAGTAGCCCGAAAGCCCAAAAAGATCAATAGCGGCCGAAATACGCTGCGCAAACTCCGACTGTGGCAAAGCTTGAGCCATAAAGGGAGCATTGGAATACATCAGTGCGATCATATAGAGCACATAGAGGAGCATCCCGGAAATAGCGACCAGTAACTTGTTTTGAAACTTCTGAGAAAGAAAGAATAGCAGGCTACAAACAACCAGGGCATTTACTACACCAAAAACCAGGAAAGCATATAAGTAATGCCACAAGTGAAAGCCGTCATTCAAAGGGGTGTCATGCTGTATATGGATCCCCACCACGTACCCAACTACTAGGACCAGAAACATGCCTAAGGTGATCATGTAAAACGAGCCAAATCGAGCCAAGGCGAATGCCCTATTCAAAATGGGTGTAGTAAACACAATGAGCGAAAAATCAGCATCCTTTTCCTTGAACAGCAACAAGAACGCTAAAAATGTAGCGATAAAAATGTTAACCAGACTCAGCAGTCCAATCATAAACCCTAACGAATACGGTGCATTTACTGCTAATCCATCGCCTACCGACATGTGAAATTTGAGTCCCGTCAAAAAGCCAAGTACCGCCAAAATAAGCAACATGGCATACATTGCTTTTTGCTTGAGTGCAATGCGAAAATCGTTTAAAAACACCTCCCTCATATTGAATCGGAATTAAGGCATTTCAAATATGCATGCTCAAGCACAGGCGTTACACGCTGGAAACCCGCAGGGCACTCGTCCGAGCAAACCGTAACCTGCATTACTCTTTCTATCAACTGATAACCAATCACCTGATACCTCGATTCCAACACTGAAAGCTCCTCCCTGGTAGCCGCCTTGCTCCATACTTTTCCAGATAGCCGACTCAAAAATTCATTTGGCGATCCTTGTGCGAAGACGGTGCCTTTATTTATGATTGCCATTTTTGAGCACAGATTTCTTACATCCTCTACCAAATGCGTTGAAAGAATAATAATCATATCCTCCGCTATATCACTCAACAGTGCATTAAACCGGTTACGCTCCTCCGGATCCAGCCCGGCAGTGGGTTCATCTACAATCACAATTTTGGGTGACCCAAGTAACGCTTGAGCCGCTCCAAAGCGCTGCTTCATGCCTCCTGAAAATGTATGAACCTCCCTGTGTTTCACATCCATCAGATTCACCCGCTCCAGCAAGTTCAGGATTTGCTTCTTCCGATGTTGTGAGTCCACAACACCTTTCAGTTTAGCCAGGTGATCCAGAAGATCGTATGCCGACACCTTAGGGTACACCCCAAAATACTGCGGTAGAAATCCGAGATGTTTCTGGATGGCCAGAGGATTACTCACTACATCCTCACCATTGAAAACAATGCGGCCCTCAGTTGGCTTTTGTAATCCGGCAATGGTTTTCATGAGGGATGATTTCCCGGCTCCATTGGGACCCAATAACCCAAAAACTCCATTGCTGATTTTCAGGTCTATACCATTCAAAGCCTGAAAGCCATTCTCATAAATCAGTGAGTTTATATTGATTCCTAGCGTGTTCATACTTTTGTTTGTCTTTTCTCTTTTTTGATAAAGTGTAATTTGATACAAACTTCACCTGAGCGGTTACCGCATGCTTGACACATTGTGCCAATGATTTAACACTTCAGGCCAAAAGGACGATTTTAATCTTCTAGTTGGACAGGAACTTATCCGTTGCATCTCACCGAGGTTTTAGTTAGTTTAGATTTTTATAGCATAGGGGTGGACACTCATCATACCTGTGTAGCCGCAATTCCCACAACACAGAATGAGTAATAAGAAGCAACTTTCATCTGGATTAACTTTCTATGTGAAGTTTATTATGCCAACAATTGTCTTTGGGCTATTGCTCTTAATGTCTCTGTTTGGATTTCTTTCGGGCGAAATTCTGGGAGGATTTGCAGGACTCTTTGGAACAGGAATATTTGCATTTATATTCTACCTACTATTTATGAGACTGAATAGTGTAAAAGTGGATGAACAACACTTTTACATATCTAACTTTAGAAGAACAGAGAAACTGCCAGTTTCTAATCTGATTGACGTTTCAACTATCGGCTTCATCAACGTTACAAGGATTTGGATAACTTTCAAAACAAACAAAAGTTGGAACCAATCATATTTATTTATGCCTGATTTTAGTTTTTCTGGAATATTCTCAACACATCCTACAGCCAAGGAACTCATGGAAGTAGCAAAGAACAATAACGCAAAAAGCGGGTAATATTAGCTATCGGTTATATGTTTGTATGCTTTCTGCTACTCACCTTCCGCCAGGCAAATTTTAGTGCGTTATAGTCTGCTCTTCTACTGGGTTGGTTTTCTTGCGGTTCGCAGTGCTTTCTTAGAGTGTATCGCACCATTCAGGTTCGCTCTTTCATCGGTATTTGCTACTTTTAGGCCACTGCCCGCTAGTTGGTCGTTGTGCTTCATTTAGGCCTGTTAATTCAAAATGAGAAATAACCTTTTCATTCTTTTTGCTTTACTAATTTCATGTTCACCCTTAAAAAACAACGAACCACGGCAGATACCGAATGAAGTTCTGATGATTCTGAACGACACGACTCTGTTTACCTTCAACAAGGACTATAAAAAACGTGACCAACTTTTAGGAATCCAAACTGATTGGACTGATCAAAGTGGTGGGCTTGAATACGTCGAGGCTATATCAATTGATCAACTAGAAAAACTATTAATAGAAAGGTTTATCGATCCTAATGAATATCAAAACGAATCGCCCACAACAAGAAAATTCTATGAGTTCATGAACTCCTTTCCTGTAGCTACTGCGCATGGATATGCGATTAGTCCGGAAAGAGATGATTATCGGGTAACCATAGAAGGACTTTACGTTAATGAATCTGATGTAACAAGCGAATTGAAAAAGAAATTTCGTGAGTTATGTAAAGATGCTGATGAGTATTATGATCAAGGTGAATTGTATAGCTGGTGGGACTAATTGCAAATTGACTAAAGTGTCTCACCAACCTACTGTTATAACATGAACCATATCCCTACTACTACTGAAAATTCACGAAAAAGCTTATCTTAGGTGGGTAATACAGATAACGTATCCGTTTTTAATCGCTTATAAATGTTTATTGTCGTTTAATAATGGGTAAGATGTTGATATTTGAAAGGATTAATTGAAAAAAGATAATAGTGGTTATAGTGCATGCATTATAACTATATATGTTAATTTCTGAATGGCGAAAACCTCAATTATCATATTAACCCTACTATCAATTAATTTGAGTTATGCTCAAAAGGTAGGTGATACGAAGACAGTAATTGAATTGCTCAATAGAGAATTACCAGACACTGCTATTCAAGTGATCAAGGACATTCATGAAGGTCAATTATTAAATTTTCTGAATAGCAGTTATGAATTCAGATCACTTGTTGATGATCAGTTTTTCAAATCGTACAAAACATCAAAACTTGAACGAAGATTTAAGAAAAGTGGGTTAACTGAAAATGGCTTAATCCTCGAAGTTATTCTACGAGCTTATAAACGCTCTTTACTTGGACAGGATCAAGAATTGGAAATACTAAAAAATAAGTATGCTGCCATTGAAGAACGTTGGGATAAACAAACTGCTAACGTTGCATCAACAGACACACTAAGAGGTGTTTATGTCCCTACAGATCTGAAAGATTGTTGGAGGTATCTTGATCAGGAATGGAGTGAAGAAACTAAAAAACTGGCATTGGAAAGATCGGAAGATGACTTCTCCGTTGGTCAACATTTCGGGTTAGGATTGTGGATGAGGAACAGTTGGGGATTATGGGCTGGTTCTAGGTTAGCCAGGTACTTTAATGAGAATGGGATTGAACATCCAGATAATATGTCATCAATTATCGTTCGAACTTATTATCAACATTTAAAGGGGGAAGAAATAGACATCGAGGAACTTTTTAAAAACATAATTGAAGATAATAACTGAGCCTAATTTCACAGCTACCTGGTTGCGCAGAGTGACTAAGAATATAGAAAGTTTCAGCCCTTATCTTATCTGATATGATCCCCCGATTACCACATACAAATAATTGCACTATTCCATTATCTCAAAAAGGTGCTTACTTTTTGGTCAAAACCCGCACGGGTTTGAAGGAAAACCTGCGTAGGTTTTGATTAAAGTCTGCGCGGGTTTTAAGCAAAAACTGCGCAGGTTTTGTAAGCCTCCTAAAATCGCCCTTTAAACGACGTCAGGGCCCTTTTATTCCAGGCCTTACACATCCCCGCATGAAAACATGAATTGTATTATTCTGAGATTAGGCTGGCCTGAAATGCTTTGATCAAACTCATTTAAAAAGACCCGAATCTCACCAAAGAAGTTCGGAATGCTAAATCCGAACGATTGAGTTGGTTGCCTGTGTGAGATTTGTAACCGATTATTTAAATGGATATCGAGAAAACAGCACTCTCATGAAAAACGATTTATTACCCTATACTACTATTCAGCATAAAGCGTGGCCTCTGGCAATTCCCCGGATCTTTTTGGCTCTGATGCTCTTCATGTTCTCCTGTGCGGAGGATGAAGAATTAGAACCGATTATTGACTACATCCACATTCCGGATGAGGTGTTTGAATCCATGCTGATTGAGCAAAACATCGATTCAGATGGCGTGATCAACCAACAGGTCCTGATATCAGACGCCCAATCAGTGACCCATTTACACCTGGATTTTCATCTTTCTAAGAAAGAAATCCAGGATCTGACAGGCATAGAGGGGTTTACCAATCTGACTTTTCTGTCAGCGTCCGGCAACGCCATAGAAGAAATTGACCTGAGTCACAATGTCCAGTTGGATTCGGTTCAGCTACAGGGGAACTATTTGTCTGAGATTGATGTCAGCCACAATACAAAGCTGGTGTTGCTGGACCTCCTGGCAAATGAGCTGCAATCCATTCACGGGCTATCCAATCTTCCACAGTTGACCAATCTGAACTTGTCCTTCAACTTATTGGATACCCTTTCATTTGAAAGTGAATCCATTGAAGCGATACTGGCTACTCATAACGAGCTCCAATATTTTGAGGTCAAAAATGCCGGGAACCTTAAAAACCTAAACCTGACCACCAATGCGCTTTCTTTCCTCAATACTGCTACACTTCCTTCATTAGAAACGCTACTCCTTTCTGATAATCAATTTGAAACCATCAACCTGGAACAAAATGCTCAGCTGAATTACCTCTATATCTCGAGTAATTCACTCACATCGCTTAATGTAAGCAGGAACCCAAACCTGATCGGTTTAAAGGTGGATAGAAACCCCAGTTTGACCTGCATCAGGGTCCATGATGGTCAGATGATACCTGCTGTATCGCTTTCGGATTACCAGGAATTAAACCCTCATTGTCAGCAATGAATTTCAAAACCCTAACAATCATTTTGGGAGTGGTGGTGGCTTCAATCGTTCTCGGGACCAGCGTGATATCCGGGGATCCATTTGGGAAGGTCACTGCTATCAATGCCACTCACCAGCCCGATGCTGAACTCAAAAGGGATGCTTTTTGTGAGCCAGGGCTCAATGACTCCACACAATCCTCTTCAAAAACCTCCTTTCAAATCATCAAAAAGCTTTATCCGCTTACTCTTTAATGAATCGAAAAGACTGAAAAGTACCCTTGCTTTTTAACAAGATAAAATAAGTGCCTCTCTCTAAGCCCGACACATCTAAAGTCCTTTCCGTACCTGGATTGGTGTGCCTTACCCGACCATTTATATCTAAGATGGAAAGCTCATCAATGTCATGAGAATTTGCAATTCGAATGACTCCGCTGGTGGGGTTTGGATAAATAATGCTTTCAACACGATCTAGACCCAGGACCTCTATAATGTTAAATTCAAAGGTCTGCTCAGCTGGTAGATAGAACTCGTCTCCTGCTTGTGTTGCCTTGATGGTCACATGGCCATAATCCAGTATCGTAGCCAAATTTCCACTGAGCTCAATAGGTCCGTCTATCAATTCAATGGAGGTTGGTAGACCCGAAGATGAAGTTACAAGTATCTCAAAAGTTCCTTCTTCGAAATCTACATCCTTAAGGTTTTGGTAGGTCAAAATCTGCGCTTCCTTACTGATAGTAAAAGAATAGATTTCCTCCTTAGGGAAGTAATATTTGTTCCCTGCCTGGGAAGCTACCAATATGACTTCTCCTTCACCAAGTATAGTGGCTGTTCCGCCATCCAGGCTAATGGGTCCTGTTGGATTTAATTCAACTTCCAATCCGGAGGAGGATGTGATATTGATTTCAAAAGTTTCATCACTGACGAAATAGTTTTGGATACCCTCAGCAGTAAATGTCTGCTCAATCTTTCTGGCTACAACTGTATCTAATGATTGAGAAGATAGATAGTTTATAATATCATTTGAGGGATCATTCATATTGTACTCAAATATGCTCACATAGTAGTCTGTCAACGGGGAAAGTCCTTCTATCGTAAAAGTGTTTCCGGTGCCTGAATAAACCACGTGGTTACCACTACCTATTTCTGTACCTCCTAACCCGAACATTGAATTTTTAGCATAAAAAACTCCATCCACAGGAACTACATCGACCTCACTGGCTGCTTTCACCAGCACAATGCGACCATCGCTATTGATATCATTTAAGGTAACAGTGAGATCTTCCCCGACCTGTTCAATCAACATGATTTCTGTTTGTAATTCTTCGGGTTCAAAGACCGAATTATTGATGGAAATCTGAACAGAACCATAAGTATTCTGAGTTCTAACAATATCAATCAAATTGTCTGAATTGACGTTGCAAAAAATCAAAAGGTTTTGGCCAAACAATTCAAGTATTTCATCATTTACTTCCCATAAATCATCATGTTGCAGAATAAAAGTATAGACAAGGTTGTCAAAGTCATCTATGAACAGGTCTATGTCGCCATCACCATCGAAATCATTAATTTCAACAGTGGTAGGACCGTAGTTACTGGCCACATCAAACTCCTTGGAAAGCTCAAAATCATTGAGAACATCCTTCCGTGAAAAGATTTTTGTTTTATGGCCGCTACTTGTAGACGTTGTTGCTATTATTTCAGCTATCCCGTCGTTGTCCAGGTCTCCAGCGTTCAGCGCAGTAGGGGATTCGCTTTCTCCTGTAAGTGTGATAACAGTGGGAGAAAGAAAACCACCCGCCTGATCATTTAGATGGATTTCAATTTCATTTGATCCATTCACACCAAGTATCAAATCAGACCAGCTGTCATGATTGATGTCAACAATTTTGAAGTCTGTTATTGAAGAGGATGAGGAAATTTTTAGTGGACTACCCGTGAAGTATTCATCAAAATCATTCTCATTAACAGTAAGAAAAACAATTTCACCTTGGTTATTAAAAATAAAATTATCTGTACCGTCTTGATCATAATCTTCAACTACAGCATCCTCTACAATCGCTGTATACTTAAATGGTTCCGCATCAGAGAAAGTTCTGTTTCCCAGGTTTAAATACCTCTCTGTTCCAACAGTTCCATTACTTGCCGATTGGTAGAAAACGATTAAGTCCAGTAAACCATCATCATCTATGTCAGCAAGGTACCCGCCATCTGTATGCGTGTTGGTAGTATATTGAGAATAAGTATTATCTAAGCCAATTTCGTTTCCGTAGAAGACTTGAACCGCTCCATTTTTACTAAAGATCACCAAATCATTATATCCATCATTGTCTAAATCACTCATTTTTGTTCCTCCTCTGGTTCCTGGATCTGGTCTCAAGCTGAGTGTAGTAAATTGGTCAGAAACTTTAACCTGTGGGTCTAAGGGGACTAAAATCATTTGATTGTTTGCCATGGAACCAATTGCAACAATATCATCAATACCATCGTCATTAAAATCCTCAAATGTGTGATTGCTAAATCTTGGCATTTCACTTATTAGAAATTCCGGATCATCAAATGTTCCATCTCCGAGATTTTTGAGCAGAGTAAGGTCAGTCATTCTATTGCTTAGTAAAATATCCTTTTTTCCATCTGAGTTGTAATCATAGGTAATAATATCTCTGATATTGAAAGTGCTGTAAGTATAACTTAAGTCATAGCCAGTGTCTCCCTGCAGGTAAATCTCCAATGAATTACTGGAGTTGATTACGGCTAGATCAATAAAACCATCAAGGTTGTAATCGCCGTAGCTGAATTCAGTTTCTGAGGCACTGACTGAGGTATTTGAAGTAAATGAAAAATCTTCGTTTATGACTACATGAACTACAGTATTAGTTAGGTCTAGAACAAACAGGTCATTATCGCTATCTCCGTCAATGTCCACTACTTCAAACCTGAAAGCACCGGCAATGGTACCAATTCCACTGGTAATTGAGATCGGGTCATCAAATGTCCCCAGTTCATTCCCATCTATATATCCAATTTCAAAACCTGAAGTGAAAACAATACCAATTCGACCGTCTTTATCAAGATCGATCAATTTTGCTGTATTTGCATCAGCCTCGATGATTGCTGATAGTTCAATCCCATCGGCTGTTCCTTCAAATATTAAGATCTCGTTATTAACTGAAGGAATAGCAAAATCCAATCTATCATCGGCATTCAAGTCTATTTTATTTGATATACTGGCAAGCATTGAAGAGTGTTCGTAAACCAGTTCTTCATTTCCAAAAGTGCTTCCATCCCCGTACCGGACGTAAATCCGGTTGTGTTGAATGTGTAGGATGTCAGAGATTCCATCATTATCATAGTCATATGAGATGGCATATTTGACAAGATAAAAGTTGGATTGCGGCCCTTCATAGATCGGGTCTTCATCATAAAAGGAAAGCTGGGCAAAAAGCGTATTACTCGCAAGGATTAGGAGTAAAAGGGGTAAGCTAAACTTTTTCATAAATTCGAAAGTACTCAGAAAGTTGTATACAAAGTATATCCCTGAAAAAATTTATTTTTATGCATGATTGTGTTGATGTCAGGACAGATAAGGGGCAAAGATTCCGCCCCTTTGGGGCTTAGGTGAGGCTTTTGACGGAACCGCAGGGCTGACACTCTGCGATTAATTGATTACGCTCCTTTGGAGCTTTCTTGTAATTGGCTTGTCAGCGAAATGGAATCGAATACCTTTTATAAATATTAGATTTATTGAAATGCTTATAACTAATTCGCGTAAGTTGAAAAGTTCACTATATATTCTTCTCACTTTGATTATAATCGGATGTTCTCAGCATCATAAACAAGATGAAAGGGGTGTCAATAAAGACCAAAATAAAACACCTGTTTCCATTATTGAGGACACTGTTGACCTTTACAGTGGTGAAATTCTAACTCATATTGATGCGGAAGAGTTATGCGAATTCAGTTTTGAATCCTTTGTACCACTGTTAAATCAAAAATTGTCAAAGGAAGGTTTAAGGTTGGACGTTCAAACAACAAATGATTATGATAGTTCATTTGAAATTATCATCAATGGAAGAAAAGTAAAGCTCTACACAGAAAAGGAACTGTCAAACGGAGTATTTTGGGAATCTGGACCCCGAAATTTCTTCAAGATTGTTAATGAGATTTTAAAGGAGAAGCATGTAAGTAAGAAATTCTATTTGTTATATGGGGGGAATGATTTACATGCCATCTTTTTGACAGAAGATCAATTCAAGGAGATGTCAAAAATGAATGAGAACCTCAAAAACGAAATACCCTATTTACCTTAAATTACATTGTATCTTCTTCTACTGGCCTGCACCCTTTGTATCCTTATATATCTGTTATAATGTTAGAGATAGCAACCTACATTAGATGAGTTTAAAGGCTCTAATACTTTGTGTAATCGTAATTATTGGATTCATAGCGCCATTTAGTGGCTCATTTACGGTCTTTCAATTTTTCTTTTTACTTATTCCTTACACAATATACTTCCTATTCACATTGGTTATTCTACTAGTATCATATTTGATAAAAAGTGAAAACAGAGACTATGTGCAACTTGTTTTTTTGGTTCTACCCGTATTCATTTTAGCCCAAATAGTTTCAACCTTATTGGTTGATCATATTCAGAAGGCTAGAGCTGAATACATAATTGTTAAAATTGAAGAATCACGAACAGAATATGGAAGATACCCTGAAAAACATGAGCCAGCTTTAGGGATTGAATACTCAGTATTAAAAAACGGAGAACACTTCAAATTAACCTATAACATTGGATTTTTAATGTCAGAAGTTTATTACTCCGAATCTGATAAATGGATTAAAAGAGGTTGGCGGGACTAAGTACATGATACTTGCTGGCTTGTCAGGGACAAGCCACGGGAGTGTCAAGCGCCAAACACGAAGCAAAAAAAACTGGATTAGCTACTAGCCAATCCAGTTTAAGTAAAAAGAAAATTAGGTTGAGATAAAATCCTTAATTCAGGTCGAAGCCGATAAACAGCTGCAGTGCTGAATTCTTGGCGTTGTTGATGGCCTGACCGGCAAAAGTGCCTTCCTTGCCAAGCTCGTTCATGCCGTAGCTGTATCGCAAGCCAAACGTGCCACCATCGAAGTCAAAGCCTGCGCCAACAGCCAGACCATAGTCCAGCGTGTTGAAGTCGTCCCGGTCCAACTCCTCTATTTCCTGGATATCACCGTCATCATCCACGTCTTTGATGTTGACAGATAGCAGGAGTCCAGCGTACGGGCCTGCAGAAACATAGAAATTACTGAGCTTTATCATGGCCAGTACGGGTACTTCCAGGTAATTAAGGTTGTATCGATAGGTACCGCTACCAGTGAGGAATCCTCCTTCGTATTTTACTGAAGATCCTTTTTGGGAAAATAGTACCTCGGGTTGTATGGCAATGTTTTTGGTCAGGTATTCGCGGTGATAGAGGCCTGCATTGAAGCCTATTTTCATGTTGTTGTCATCGACTTCGTCTACATACAGGTTTGTGAAGTTGGCACCAAATTTTAATCCTGTTTTGGATTGGGCATTCGCGCTGAAAGCAATAAATGAACAAATAATAACTGCAAAAACTAATTTTTCAATTTTCATAAAAATCAAAAGTTTAAAGTTTAAAAGTTTAAAGTGTAAAATTAAAAAAGGAGTCCCCCTTATGAGGACTCCTGATGGGCGCTTTCGCGCCTGTCGATCACCGCCTGAACTAACCTTTAACCGATATAACCAGGTATTTAGATATTTTCCAGAACTCACCTGGATTGGTTACATCAATATATTGTACGACTTCATTTTCGTCTTTTACCACCTCATAAGATCCTTTAGGGTGCTCAGTAACAAAACTCATTTTGTTGCTGTTCACGTAGAACCTTGAGGTTTGACGAATGTCAATTACTTCAAATTTTTCTTCGGATACGTTCTCTTCAAGCTCAGTAGTTTTTCCTAATCCAAGGAAACCTCCTTCTTTGGTGATCAGACCTTCGTCTAACAAATGCTTTTCTGTATTTACAATATAGAAAGCTTTGTGTAGGGTCCTGTCGCTCTCATCTATAACGACTTTTTGTGCCTGAATTGTTTCATCCATTAAATTAACTCTTGTCACAAGGCTTTTCACTTCACCGTCCAGCTCCATGATCTTGTTGTCTTTGATCGTAAGCTTCTCTTCCAAAGTAGCGATAGCGTTTTTCCTTTCGTCAAGCTCCTGGCTCAACTTATTTACCCGCATCTTGAAAGAACCGATTTCGATATTTGCCTTGTTTAATTTTGAAGAGAGACTTTTTACCTGAGCATTGGTAGATTCGATGAGTTCATTGATGATGTCAATGTCTTCTACCAGTCCCTGGTTTGATTCGTTGGCGAAGTCTTCGCCAGAACGATTGGCAATGAGATTTTCTCTCTCTTTAATTTTTTCAATCTGAGATTCAACTCTGGTCATGAGGTCCATGATCTCGTTGAAAGCAGAATCCCTTGCATGAAGCTCCTGCTCCAGCTGATCTGCCTTTGCTTGCAACTCCCTGCGTTTCTCCATGTTGCATGAAGAAGTCAGTAGTATCAGTGCAATTGCACTTAGTGATAGATATTGATTTTTGAAATTTATTTTCATTTTTCCGATCGTTTAAACTTTAGCGTTCAAGCGACGAAACACCTTATGCCAAAGCCGTTCCAAAAAATAAAATAAATGTAAGTGACTGATAATCAGAGTAGTGAAAAACGACCGATAATTGCGATTTTGTCAAAAAGAGGAAATTTTTCTCATTTTGAGAAAGACCTACCTGTTCTCCTTCACCTCTTTGAGAATCCGATAGATGGTCGACTGACCGATGTCCAGCTTTTTTGCAACAGTCTTGACATCATCATTGTTGTTTTTCAGGTACATCTGAATGATCTTGTGCTCATACTCCCTCATCGTAAGTTCTTCTGAGTAGACCTCTGTCACGGGATCAGGCTGTGCAAAGGTGATGTCATCGACCTCAATGATCTCTTTATCACTCATGACTGCAGCAAGTTCTACCACAGCTTTCAACTCTCTAATGTTGCCAGGGAATGGATAACCGAGTAGTTTTTGCAGGGCTTCTTTGCTTAGGGATTTTTCCTCCATTTCATTTTCCTTGCAGAAACTGGTCACAAAATATTTGGCCAGGATCGCAGCATCTTTATCTCTGTCTCTCAATGGTGGTAATTCAATAGGGAGGCCAAAGAGCCGGTAATAGAGGTCTTCCCGAAAATTGCCCTTCTTCATCTCATCGAATAAGTTCTTGTTGGTGGCTGCAATGATCCTGCAGTCGGTCTTGATGGTCTCACTTCCACCTACCCGGGTGATTTCTTTTTCCTGGAGTGCCCTGAGTAGCTTTGCCTGAAGTGTAAGCTCCATTTCGCCAACCTCATCCAAAAAGAGTGTTCCTCCTTTAGCCTGCTCAAATTTTCCAATGTGTCTGTTAGCCGCTCCGGTAAACGAGCCTTTTTCATGGCCAAATAGTTCACTTTCCGCCAGGTCGTGAGGTATCGCACTCATGTTCACTGCAATGAAGGGGGCCTTTTTCCTTGGGCTGTTATAATGAATGGCTTTGGCTACCATTTCTTTACCGGTGCCTGTTTCTCCCTGCACCACGACCGTAATGTTGTTGGTGGTCGCTTTTTCCATCATCCTGAAGACCTGTTTGATAGGGTTACTTTGTCCAATGATGGTTTTTTGGAAGTCATACTTCTTTTCAACTTCTGTCTGTAAGGACTCGATTCTCGATTGGAGCGAGGTATTGTTTTTAATGTGCTGGATGATATTTAGCAACCTGTCCCTTATATCTTTGGTTTTGGTGATATAATCGTAAGCTCCCAGCCGCAAAAGCTCTATGGCAGTCTCGATGTCATCCTGTTCCGAGATGATAATGACCTCTATGGTCGGATCAAATTCTTTGATCTTTTTAAGTAGGTCTTTGCCGCTGATGTCGGGCAGCCGATAGTCGAGGGTAACTACATGAGGCTTTTTCTCCAACTGATCCAAAAACGACTTTCCATCGGAATAGGCGGTGATGTCGAAGTCAGGATTCAGGCTTATATTATGTACCAGAAACTTCCGGTACCACTCATCATCTTCTACTATATTGATCTTGAATATAGGCTCACTCATTCAGGGTACAACTTTAATTTGACTGACAAAGATATTACACCTGAATCTTTACCAGGTACTTATTCAATTCCCGGTTGAGCTCATGGACCGCTTTTATGACTTCTTCAAGCTCCTTTTTGGTGATTTTCGGATTTGTTTTTCGCGCTTCCAACTCCAGGGATTTGAGCTTTTCAACGACAAAAGCTGCCCCTAAATATCTGGCGGGGGCTACAATTTTGTGAGCTTCATCGGCCAGACCTTCCCAGTTTTTATTTTCAAAAAGGTGCTGGATGTTTTTGACGCCCGGTTCGGAATTGTTTAGGAATGTTTCAAGCATGTCAACGACAAATGCCTCATCGCCCAATGCCTTAAGGTCAGAAAGGTCAAACATCTTTGCTACCGGGTGGCTGGACCGGGCTGGTTGGGTCTTTTTCACGGTTGGTGACTCCAGTTCTGACTCAATGATGGAAAATAGTTCAATTTCGTCAAAGGGCTTTCTTAGCACATAATTGAACCCATAATGGATACATTGATCCACAACCTCTTTGATGACTGTGGCAGTAAGGGCAATTAATGGGATCTGGCTATTTGGTACGGGGGTGGCTCTGAGCTTTTGGGCTACTTCCAACCCGGAGAAATGAGGCATTTTGATATCTAATATGGCCAGGTCAAATGAGTTTTCCATCAAGCACTCAAGGGCTTCTTTTCCATCTTTGCATGCAATCCATTGTGCACCTTTTTGATCCAGTACCGTGGTGAGTAGTTTGATATTAAACGGCTCATCATCAGCGATCAGGATCCGTGTACCCGTAAGATCGATATCTATGTCTGTACTGAAATCTATTTGAGGGGGCTGTTCCTCTTCCGTGAAGGGGAGAAGAATCGTTACTTTAGTGCCTTTTCCTTCTTCACTATCCAATTTCATTTTTCCATTGTGTAGCTCTACCAGCTTTTTGGTGATGGACAGTCCGAGACCGGTTCCTTTATGATCAGAAGCGCTACCCACCTGTTCAAACTCCATCATGATCCGGGATTGCTGGTCTTTAGGAATGCCAATGCCGGTATCCTTCACCACAAGTTGTAGTTCATTCATCCGGTATTTTTTCCTGGTTGACAAGTGGATGTTGACACTTCCTTTTTCCGTGAATTTGATGCTATTACTTACCAGGTTGATCAAAATCTGTTTGAAGCGATAGGGGTCGCCTTTCACATAATGTGGAATGTTTTCTGCGTAGTAGTTGATGCTGATATTTTTCTCATCGGCTTTATGTAGCATCAGCTGAACAGAATCATTCATCAATTGCTGCAAATCGTAAGGTTCATTCTCCAATATCAATTTATTGGCCTGTAGCTTAGAAAAGTCTAGTACATCGTTTAGGATGTGCAACAGGTGATCGGAAGATCGATGTATGATATCCAGTTGATCTCTTTGCGCATCCGTAAGGTCAGACTTGAGCAGCTGATTGGTAAAACCTGAAATGGCATTCATCGGGGTCCTGATCTCATGGCTCATGTTGGCAAGGAACTGTTCTTTTGCTTTGGCCAGGCTTTTAGCATCTTCAGTGGCTTTGCTCAATATCTTTTGGTAAGCCTTATTCTTTTCCATGTAGCTGTAGACCACATAGCCGGTGGCTACCAGTAGCAGAATGGTCAGCAGGGAAAAGGCCAGAACCTGATCGTTGGTCTCCTCAGCTATGATCTGAGCATTGTAATTTCGAAGTTTAATCTTGTCTACTTCGCGCTCTTCCAGGTAAGTGAGCAGGTCAATGATTTTACTTTGGATTATTTGTTGATTCTGTGCCAGTTCAAGCTCTCTTTGGCGCATGTCGGCACTGATCAATTGGGTTTTGTTTTGAAGTTGAATCAGTTCGTTTTGAAGCTTTTTCTTGTATTCTAGCGCCTTTTGGGTAATCAGGGTGCTGTCGTTACTGAAATCAGGACTTTCGGCAATTGGATCGGATTCTTCTTCAGAGGATGCCAGATCATCCGCATCATCCCCGGTGTCTTTGCTTTTGGAAAAAAGACTGACCAGACCCTTCCAGAACCCTTTCTTTTTTTTCTCCTCGTCAGCAATGTTGAATTGAGTGGAATCTGCTGCTGCTTCCGTGAGCATCTCGGTGTTTGGGGTGCCTGACTGTTTGGTTGAATTTTTTGTTGATTTCTCTGACGGGAGATCTACCGGAATGGTGTCTAACTTTTGCGCCAGGTCATTAATGGAACCTGTGATACTGTAGGGAGTTAGCCCTTGAAGCTCATTAAGGATATTTACTTTCTGGTTGATGAGTGAGCCAAGCGAATCAGTAAATCTCAAAAAATCAACATCGTCCTGATTCATTTCTTTGAGAGAATCCAGGAACATTTCTGCATCCGCGATTCTTTGATCAAACCTGTTTCGATAAGTTTCATCATCGGTGAGCATGAAAGATTCCATATCATTTTCAATGCCCGTGATGGAGACCATGATATCCTTAAGCGCAATCAGGTTAAGGTTAGGGTTGGCCTCATGGCTTAGCTGGTCGATGACTTTGTTCAGACTGTTGTAGGTATAAAATCCTACTCCTGCCACACCAAGTATGAGTACACTTAGTGAAACACTGATAAAGGTAGAAAATCGATTTTTCTGTGGAAGCAGCATTGGTTTTATCGAATCCTATAGCAAGATACGATGAACTTTTACCAAAGTTAATCTTTGATGGTAATCTCCGGAAATGTTAAATGACTCCGCTTCCCTGAAATTGCTTGATGTGTTTTTGGATTTTATACACTTTTTGGTCTCCCAATTCCTTTACACGATCACTGTGTCCGTTTTTGTCGTAGTCTTCAATAAGGGTTTTAAGCTCATTGAATTTTGCTAAAAGCATGTTTTTATATCGTGCATCGAAATCTTCGCGATTTGTATTTGTCAGCCTGTGCAAATACTTGTCACTCTCAGCGCTCAACGTACTGGAAAGTGTGGTCCGCTGAATAGCTGCTTCCATTTTGGTTTCCATTTTCATTTTTTCGAAACTGTCTGCCACCTCCTGCGCTGCAACATATGTGTCTCTTTGCAGTGACTGAGCAACAGCAAGCTCAGAAAGGTCGATAATGAGCATTTCCAGATCATTGACCTTCACCAGGTGGTTGGCTGTTTCCAGTTGATATCCACCAAATCGTTGAAGATTCTTATTGTTTGCAGAATAATAAGATTTGCTGGAACAACCAGCCAAAGCAATAGCCATCACAAGCGCCACCAGCGTGTACAGCTTTCTGTTTTTCGGTGTAAAGAATATATTTTTCATGAGATCATCGGTTTGATATAACGAAAGGATAGCCGGTTTGATTCATCCGACTATCCTTCTTTAATTTAATTATTTACAAGATCAATTGCTCAATACGAGGTTGATCGAAATATTCGTGTTAGATTCTACATTGATCAGATTCAGGATGTTGGTCCCGAGCATCACCTCGGAATTGACCGTTCCTTCAAAAAGGAATTCGTTTTCATTTGAAGGGTTTCTCTGATACCTGGCAACTACTATCTCATAGTTACCTTCTTCCATAAAGGCGAGTGTAAATGACCCGTCGTCTTTCACTACCGCACTATTGATGGAATTCTCGAATCTGGATTCACCACTTGCGGGTTCTTCTGCTTCAGAAGCCTCGTAAGTTCCTTCCAGATATGCATACACAGCTATCTTCTCATCCGAGTTGTGTGCATAATTTGATACCTCACCGTTGATAGTGCTCAATGTTTCGTTGACTACAAGTCTTGCAGTAGGCCTTAATTTAAAGGTTTCTGAGCTTTTGACTAAAGCTTTTCTGAGGTCAATATCAATCACCAGGTTGGTCTGATTGTTCGCCGAGATTTGAAAATCACCCTTTACTTTGTAGCCTGTGGTAGTTCCGCTTGGAATCTGCAATTCTGCAGTTGTCTGATCTGTATATTCAATGTATGATGACGTTGTTGAGCTGGATGGTGAACCATCAGCTAATATCAACCTTAGTTCATCGTAGATCCCAACTTCAAGCTCACCACTACCCAAATCAAAAGTTGATCCTTCCTGGTAATCCATCACATTGAAAACTATTGGAGTATCGAAAGTAGCAATTGTCTTAACAGAGCCATTCGCGCTAGCCTGGATTTCCGATACAGCAAGATAGACCCCGGAGATGTTCTCCGCGTCAACTGCAGCATCGGTCACTTCAACATTTGCACTTCCCTTTTCTCCGGTATCAGAATCATTGCATGAATTAAGCAATGTAAGTGTTGAAATGGTTAATAATCCTAACAAGAAATAATTTAAGCGTTTCATGAATGTGTAACATTTATATGAAAAAAAATAATTGCAGTACGTAAGCCTCAACTTGTATGCCGAGACTACTTATGGATATATAACTACCTGAAAATCAAATTGTTAATATTTTTTTGAATTTTATTTTAGCTACGTCTAGTTTCATTTTGAAAATAAAATCCTCATTTTGATAAAGAACCGTAATTCTGTTTCTAGATGCTGCCATTTATATATATTAGCGTTCCTTGTCATGCAACTCAGACTTTTTAAACTTGTTTTAGGGCCTCTGGTTTTTTTGGTCATCTATCTCACAGGGCCTTATCCGGGTATGTCTGAGGAGGCACTTGCAGTCCTTGCTTCAACAGGCTGGATTGCTGTGTGGTGGGTCACAGAAGCCATTCCCATCGCAGCTACTTCATTGTTACCCATTATACTCTTTCCGCTCACACAGGGATTGGATATTTCACAAACGACTGCTTCTTACGGCCATCGTTTCGTATTCCTGTATATCGGTGGATTTATGCTGGCTGTGGCCATTGAAAAGTGGAATTTACATCGTAGGATCGCTTTGAATGTGATCAGGATCATCGGGACCAGTCCTGATAAAATGATCCTCGGCTTTATGATAGCTACTGCTTTTTTATCGATGTGGATCAGTAATACAGCCACCACGGTCATGATGTTGCCGATAGGTATGGCCATTGTGGTGCAGTTCAGTGAGATCATTGACAAAGGAAAGCTTAGCTTATTTAGTAAGGCGTTGATGCTTGGCATAGCTTATAGTGCATCCATTGGGGGTATTTCTACTTTGATTGGTACACCACCCAATCTCGTGCTTGCTGGTGCGGTGGAACGTTTTTACGGTTATGAAATCAGCTTTGTGTCCTGGTTTATCTTAGTGTTTCCACTCAGTGTTATCATTCTTTTTATCTGTTGGAAATACCTGACCACCTTGGCATACAAGCTCAATGAAAAGGGTTTGGAGGGCACCAATGAAGAAATTACAAGGCAATTAAAGGCACTTGGGAAGATATCAAGAGAAGAAAAGATCGTTTTGGTGGTGTTCTCACTCACAGGGCTTTGCTGGATCTCAAGGCCATTTTTGCTTGAACCATTTTTGCCGCAGGTAGATGATACCATAATTGGCATCACAGGTGCATTGACTTTGTTCTTAATACCTGCCAAAGATGATGGTTTCATTCTCGATTGGGAACAGGCCGTGAAGATCCCCTGGGGCATCATATTACTTTTTGGGGGCGGAATGGCCATTGCATCGGGCTTTCAGGATAGCGGACTGGCAGAATGGATCGGAAACCGAATGACCGGTTTGGATGGGTTATCGATCTTTCTTATCCTGATTCTCGTAGTGATGATGGTAAATTTTCTAACGGAAATCACTTCCAACCTGGCGACGACAGCCATGCTGTTACCTGCTTTGGCACCAACAGCGCTGTCTTTGGACGTTCACCCGTTTCTTTTAATGATCGGTGCTACCATTGCAGCTTCCTGTGCATTCATGCTGCCAGTGGCTACTCCACCAAATGCTGTAGTATTTGGCTCGGGGTATCTGCAGGTATCCGATATGTTTAGAAAGGGATTGATCATGAATTTACTTTCAATACTGCTTGTTTCTATCTACTTATACCTTATGCTGCCGTTAGTGTGGGGGATTGATTTCACGGTTTTCCCTGAAGTATGGAAATAATTACGGAATTTTAAATGAATGGCTATTGTTTAATGCCAAAATGGGTATAACTTATTATTTTTGCAGACGAAAATTACAATAGATTGAATCATTCTGCTACCATAGCGCTGTATCAACCCATTCTGAAGTCCATTGCACTGAAGATTGTGGGGTCTATTCATGATGCTGAGGACATTGTTCAGGATACTTTTTTGAAATACCTGAGCATTGACCATTCCAAGATCGAGAATATCAAGGCTTACCTGATCAAATCGGTGACCAATAGGAGTTTGAATCACGTCAATTCCTCGAAACAGAAAAAGAATGATTACCTGGAATCTGTTAAGCTACCCGAGTTATTTGAGAAAATTGATTTCTCTCACCTTGACTTAAAAGAAGAGCTCACTACAGCCCTGAATGTGTTGCACAAAAAGCTGGGTCCTGTAGAGCGTGGTCTGTTTTTACTTCGTGAAGGCTTTGATTTTGAATATGATGAGCTTCAGGAGATTTTCAATAAGAAAAAAGATCATTGCCGTCAATTGGTTTGCCGGGCAAAAGAGAAGCTTTCAAAGGAAACAGAGAAATTCACTTTATCCTTCGACGTGGATAAATATTTTGAAGCCATCAATAAGGCCTCTCAGAGAGGTGATTTCCAAGAATTGATGGATCATATCTTCGAACGCGGACCTGTCGAATAAAATTATTTTATTTTTTTTCAGATTTCTGTCACAAAACCGAAACGACTTTGTCTTATTAGGTAGTGATGGGGTATTCCCCTCTTTATAATAGAATAATTTTTAAAATAATCTGAATGGAAGTTATTATCCCGTTTTTTATAGCACATTGGTATTTGTCGCTATTTTTCCAAACATTTTTCTTACATAGGTATGCTGCTCACGGTGCATTCACCATGAGTAAGTTCACCGAAAAGGTCTTTTTTGTCTTGACATGGATATTCCAGGGGTCAAATTATCTGAGCCCTTATGGCTATGGTGTGATGCATAGAATGCACCATGCATTTGCCGATACCGAAGACGATCCACATTCACCAAAATATGATGATAACATCTTTAAAATGATGTGGAAGACAAAGACTATCTATTCAGCTATTACCAGCAGACAAGTAGAGGTTGACAAGCGATTTACAGATGGAGTACCCAAATGGCATGCATTTGATCGATTTGCACGTTCATGGGTTTCCAGAATTGGTTGGGGTGCCGTATACTTCTTTGTATACTGGAACTATGCAGATGTATGGTGGTTGTGGTTATTATTACCAGCACAATGGATGTTGTCGCCTATCCACGGCGCGATCATCAACTGGTTTGCGCATGTTTATGGCTACAGAAACTTTGAGGTTGGAGATACTTCTAAAAACTTCCTACCAGTAGATTTTCTGATGATGGGCGAAAGCTATCACAACAATCACCATAAATATGGCTCAAGAGCTAACTTCGGTGGTATCAGATGGCACGAGATTGATCCTACCTATCAGGTGATCAAACTTTTGAATAAAGCAGGAGTTATCAACATTGTGCAGCAAAAACAAGTTGACCTGAAAGCCATGAGGCAGGAAGAGAAAGCTAAAAAAGCAGAAAAAGCCAAGAAGGTAGCTGCCTGATCATAAAACGAAATAATTAACAATAAGAAGGGAAGGAGATGGTTAAACTAATGATCATTTTCTTCTCTTTTTTTTTGCAGTTGCTGCAAACAAACCACAGCCTTGAGATTCGTATTACCGGGGTGGAAAAGGTTCAGGGTGCAATGATGATAGCTATTTATCAGCCTGAGCATAAATTTTTAGGGGAAGAGGGATTTCTTTTTAAGATGATCCCGGTAGAAAAGACAGGTTCACTGTCTTTTGTTGCTTCTGTGCCATCAGGCAAATATGCCATCAGTGTTTATCATGATCTAAATGGCGATGGGGAGTTAAATACCAACCTGTTGGGTATACCCAGAGAACCTTATGGATTTTCCATGGCAAGAGGAAGCTTTGGGCCTCCCTCATTCGATCAGGCAAGCTTTGAAGTGCCGGCTAAGCGACACATCACAATTGAAATAAAATAGGATGTTTCATCTGTGAACAAAATAGCATACGATTGTGTTGCTTCTAAGTAAAAATACTACTCATGAGCCTACCAACTATTTCAAGTCAGGAACTACTGATTGAAAAATTCAAAACCATTCGAGATTTCTCTATAGAGCTTTGTGAACCCCTGGAAACGGAGGATTATGTGGTGCAGCCAACAATGGACGTAAGCCCCCCCAAATGGCATCTGGCACATACTACCTGGTTTTTTGAGACCTTCTTGTTAGCTCCTTTTAACAAGACATTTAAGCCCTTCAATAAAGACTATGCCTTGTTGTTTAATAGCTACTACATAGCAGCAGGGGAGCGTTGGGTGAGGTCAGAAAGGGGAGCGCTTACAAGACCTACCGTGGAAGAAATAATGCAATATCGTAATTACGTAGATCAGGCCTGCATGGAATATCTAGCGGCTCATCAGTTGTCGGATCGCGAAAGATATATAGTGGAGGTGGGGCTGAATCATGAACAACAACACCAGGAGTTGCTGCTTTACGACATCAAATACATCCTGGGGCATAATCCATTATTCCCAAGGTACAACGAAGCACATGATATACCCTCAGTGGCTGTTGCCAGCGATGGCTGGATCGAGATCCCTGAGGGCGTTTATGAGATAGGACATCAGGGAGATTCATTTTGCTACGACAATGAAACCAGTTTGCACAAGGTGTTTCTTCAGGAAATGGAAATAGCTGATCAACTGGTGACTAATGGTGAGTATTTAGATTTTATACAGGATGGTGGTTATACTTCACATCAATATTGGCTTTCAGAGGGATGGGACTGGGTAAACAAGGAGCAAATAAAGGCACCTATGTACTGGATACGTGAAGACGATACCTGGTACCAATATACGTTACATGGTCTCCAGCCATTAGATAAAAACCTGCCGGTTTCGCACATATCTTTTTATGAGGCAGAAGCTTTCGCTACCTGGAAGGGGTATCGGTTGCCAACGGAGTTTGAATGGGAGGTGGCTGCCAGGACGGCTGAGCCAAATATCTCCAATGATTCCAACTTTGTGGAGTCAGGTTACTTTTCCGAGAGAACGACCGGAGGGTATGATTTTCTGGGTAATCTATGGGAGTGGACTTCCAGTCCATACCGTCCCTATCCGCACTTCAAACCTGATGAAGGAGCGCTAGGGGAGTACAATGGAAAATTCATGATCAATCAAATGGTGTTGAGGGGAGGATCATACGGTACTTCAAAGTCACACATCAGACATACATACCGAAATTTTTTCCATCCTCATCTGCAGTGGATGTTTAGCGGCATTAGACTTGCAAGGTATAAATAACCATTAACTCAATTAATCGATCAACGTGTCACACTTTGGCAGCGATGTCCGTGAAGGACTCACCACAAAACCCAAGTTTCTTTCCTCTAAGTATTTCTATGACAAACATGGTGATGAGCTATTCAGGAAAATCATGGAATTGGATGAATATTATCTCACCCGTTCAGAGTTCTCAATTTTCAGAAATGAAAAGCAAAGGATTCAGGAGCTGATAGCGGGGAATCAGCCGTTCAGGCTCATCGAACTTGGTGCCGGAGACGGGGCAAAGACCATGGTGCTGTTGGAACATTTTATCCGCAACGACATAGACTTTACTTTTTGTCCGATTGATATTTCATCCAATGTGCTCAATATTCTTGAAGAAAATGTGAGGACCCAGCTCCCGGAGGTTAGTATCGAACCCATGGTCGGAGATTACTTCAAGATCCTTCACGACATTAAGGTAGAGAATCATCAGCGGAACATCGTATTTTTTCTTGGTTCAAACATTGGCAATTTCCCTCAGGAGCTTGCATTATCATTTTTAGGATCTGTTGCTCAGAACCTGAACCCAAAGGATATGATGATGATTGGTGTTGACCTGAAGAAAGATCCTGCTGTCATTTTAAATGCTTATAATGACAAACAAGGTGTTACCAGCGACTTCAACCTGAATCTTTTGACGAGAATCAATAGAGAGTTGGATGCGGATTTTGATCTGTCCTGTTTTAAGCATTTCCCTACATACAATCCATTAACTGGTGAATGCATCAGTTATTTGATCAGCCAGAAGGACCAAAAAGTGCATGTACGCGCATTGGACCTACAAGTCCAATTCAAACGCTGGGAGCCTATGAAAATGGAAATTTCCAGGAAGTTTGACCTGGAGGATATTCATCAGTTGGCAGAAGGCTCAGGATTCAATGTTGTAGAAACCCTTTATGATAAAGATAAGCTATTTGCTGAGTCGGTTTGGGAGGTGAAATAGAGGAGGCTACAAATGCCAATTGATCATTTGTAGCCTCCTCAGGTCTTTACTTGGCAAAGGCCACCGCGCGTGTCTCCCTGATCACTGTGACTTTGATTTGCCCGGGGTATTGCATGTCTTTTTCAATTTTTTGGGAAATATTGAATGAAAGCTCGTTGGCTGCTTTGTCAGTGACATTCTCGGCATCTACAAGCACCCTAAGTTCACGGCCCGCCTGGATGGCATAGCATTTATTCACACCTTCAAACCCAAGTGCCAGATTTTCCAGCTCTTTCAGTCTTTTGAGGTATTGCTCCATGATCTCTCGTCTGGCCCCAGGACGGCTACCGGAGATGGCATCACAAGCCTGTACGATAGGGGAGATGAGTGAAGTCATTTCTATTTCATCATGGTGAGCGCCGATGGCATTACACACCTCATTGCTTTCCTTGAACTTCTGGGCCAACTCCATTCCCAGGATCGCATGGGGTTTTTCAGGCTCATCAGGCCATACCTTGCCCACATCATGGAGCAGCCCGGCACGTTTGGCCAGCTTGGCGTTCAATCCTAGCTCTGAAGCCATGATGGCACAGAGGTTGGCTACTTCTCTGCTATGCTGCAGCAGGTTTTGGCCATAGGAAGATCGAAAACGCATTCTCCCTATCAGCTTTATCAATTCCGGGTGTAGCCCGTGTATGCCCAGGTCGATGACGGTTCGTTCACCGATTTCTACAATTTCATCGTTGATGTTTTTCTGGGTCTTGGTGACGATCTCTTCAATTCTGGCCGGGTGTATCCTGCCATCCTGTACCAGACGATGAAGCGACAACCGGGCGATCTCTCTTCTCACAGGATCAAATCCGGATATGATGATGGCTTCGGGTGTATCATCCACAATGATCTCCACACCTGTGATGGCCTCCAGGGCCCTGATGTTTCTCCCTTCACGACCTATGATCTTTCCTTTGATGTCATCACTTTCAATATTGAAAACGGACACGCAATTTTCGATGGCATGCTCTGTTGCCGTTCTCTGGATGGTCTGCAGTACAATCTTTTTAGCCTCCTTGGTGGCCGTCATCTTAGCATCTTCCACGATATCTTTGATCTGGATACTAGCGGCTGTCCTGGCTTCTTCTTTAAGCGTTTCCACCAATTGTTCCTTGGCCTCTTCGGCTCTCAGGTTAGCCACCTTTTCCAGGATCTGAATTTGCTGTTGCTTGATCTTTTCGTACTCCTCTTTACGCTTCCTCACGATTTCCAATTGCGCCGAAAGGTTTTCCTTCATGGATTCAATCTCGGCCTCAGCTCTTTTGGTTTGTTCAAGTTGCTTAGACAGGGAAGCCTCTCGTTGCTTCAGTTTATTTTCATTGGAAATGATTTGATTTTTTCTACGGTTGGCCTCTTCTTCGAACTCTGATTTTAACCGAAGATATTTCTCCTTCGCCTCAAGGATCTTGTCTTTCTTGATGTTTTCAGCAGTGAGTTCTGCCTCCTTTATGATGTGCTCTTTCTTTTCTTTCGCGGCTTTGATTCGCTTGGAAATAGAACGCTTGAGTAATAATCTATCTATGGTAAATCCCAACGCAAGACCTATCAGGCCTACCAGGATTAAATAAGTGGTGTCGTCCATGTTTGCTTTTGTCTAGGTTCAACAATACACGGAGCCAACATTAAGATGAGGGTTTACTATAGAAAAGAGTTAAATGGCACTGGAAATCATCTGATTGAGGTTTTTGATTTGCTCGAGTGCAATTTCATCTGTTGTCTCAAGCGTTTCCTCATTTTTCATTTTTTCCACCTGGCAATCGAATGCCACCATTGCCAGTAAGTCCTGATTGTCTTCAAGGTTAAATCGGTCTCTGTAGAATTTTATTTTTTCATTTAAAATTTTACCTGCCCTTCTAATCCTTTCTTCATCCTCTGACTTTACTTTCATTGGGTATTCACGATTCCCAATTTTAAGTTTTATGGATAATTCAGCCATTTTATTATTTAGCTTCACTCAAATGAGCGATGCATTTATCGATCTCTTTTATATAGCCATCAATCACTTCTTTCAATTCAGTAGTGTTCTCTTCTCCGGCTACCATGCTTTCTACAATTTTACTAATTTTCATCTGATTTTGAAAGCCGGATAGGGCTACTTCTTTTTCAGATACTTTAGATTCCAAAAGATTATTCTGTCTTTTAAGGGAATCGATCTCCTGTTTGAGTTGTGAATGTTCGTTGAGTAATAATTTGACCTTTCTATCCAGGTTGGTGATTTCAGTGCGGAAAATTTCGTTGCTCATTATTTTCTAATAATCGCTTCTAAGTCTCTTTCATAAGTTTTTATCAACCTACCCATGGCTTTGTCAATGACTTTGTCTGTCAGGGTTTTCTCAAGATCCTGCAGGTAGAAGCTCAATGCATAGGCTTTTTTTCCTTCTCCAATATTATCTCCTTCGTAGACGCTAAATAAATTCACTCTATTTAGCAGTTTTCTTTCTGTATCTAAAGCTACATCTCTTAACGCTTTAAACGAAACTTTTTTATCCACAATCAGTGACAAGTCTCTCCTCACTTCAGGGAATTTGGACAACTCCTGGTAAGTTTTATCGCGACGAATATTCTTCAAAATCTTTTTCCAATCCAATTCTGCGTAGAAAACTTCCTGATTGATCTCAAAAAATTTGAGGACCGGTCGCTTGAGTTTTCCGACCAGACCGATCGGATGATTGTGGATAACTATTTCGACGGCATATTCAAATCGATCGTCATCAGCAGGTTGAGTGGTGTAATTTGATATGTCCAGGTAGTCAAGCAAAGAATATACTGATCCGTTGAGGTCATAAATGGATACCCCCTTCGATGGCGTGATCCAGTTTTCTTCGTGTTGATCTCCCGAAAGGTATAAGGTGAGCAGCTCCTGCTCTACATATTTTTCCGAGCGCTTTCCATAAATCCTGCTTAGCTCGAAGAACCTGATATTCCTCCTTTTTCGGTTGATGTTGTGGCGCAATGACTCCAGAGCTGTGTAAAGGGGGGTTGTCTTCATGTACCCTAACTCCTGGCTCGACTTGTTGATGATTTCTACAGGAGTCAAATCTGAGACGGGCGCCTTTGTGAAATACTCAGGGTTGGTGAGCGAGTTGGTGATGATCTCTGAAAACCCCTGACCGGCCAGATAAACGGACAGCTCTTCAAACACTCTGTGTGGCTCCTTGTCATCAGAAGAGGAAATGGTATTGCCTGCATTTGACTGACCATCCAGCTCCACGTTGTTTATTCCATAGATCCTCAGAACCTCTTCCACCAGGTCCGCTTCTCTGGTCACCTCGCTACGGAATGGGGGTACTACCGCAGTAAACCCACCGTCTTTGACATCCCTGGTTTCAATATCCAGATCGTTGAGAATGGTTATGATCCTGTCATCGGGGATGTCCATGCCAATGAGTCGAGAGAAATTGCCGAAAGTCGTTGGGATTTCTTTAGGCAGGATCTTATGAGGATAAACGTCGATGTAATCAGATGCGAGATTACCTCCTGCAATCTCTAAAATAAGGTTTACGGCCCAGTGTAGGGCGGGTATCGTCATCTCCGGATCAGCTCCACGCTCAAACCGGAAAGATGCGTCGGTAGACAGTCCATGCTTCATGGCAGTTGCCCGCACACTATCCATAGAAAAATGAGCACTTTCCAGGAATACATTGGTGGTATTTTCAGTGATACCCGAATCAACCCCTCCAAAGACGCCGGCAATACACAAACCTCCTTTTTTGTCGCAGATCATCAGGTCATCCTTACCAAGTTTCCGATCTACTTCATCCAGTGTTTTGAAGGTTGTTCCCTCTGGCAGTTTCTTGATGATCACCTGACCGCCTGCTATTTTATCCGCATCAAAGGCGTGCATGGGCTGCCCAATGCTGAGCATGACATAGTTGGTGATGTCCACAATGTTGTTGATCGGAGTGAGGCCAACAGCCTTCAACTTCCACTGAAGCCAATCCGGTGAGGGACCTACCTTGACGCCACGTATGGTGGCCCCCGAATACCGTGGACAAGCAATGGGGTCTTCTACAACCACTTCGATAGGTTGATCGATCTCGGGTTTTTGTGCAGGAGCAATGGGGACGTTAATGGGTCGCCGATAAAATGCTTTCAAATCACGTGCTGTACCAAAGTGAGAGACGGCATCACCCCTGTTAGGTGTCAATCCGATTTCAAACACAAAATCCTCACCCGTTTCGAACAGTTCCTTGGCGGGCGTGCCATTTTTCTTGTCCGTATCCAGGATGAGTAATCCTTCATGGCTTGTCCCAAGTCCTATTTCGTCTTCGGCACAGAGCATGCCTTCAGATACTTCTCCACGGATTTTAGCCTTTTTGATTTTGAAGGGCTCCCCATCTGTCGGGTATATCGTGGTACCGACAGTAGCGACAATGACTTTTTGCCCGCTGGCTACATTAGGAGCACCACAAACGATGGGTAGTAGCTCACCTGTGCCAGCATCTACTTTTGTAAGCTTAAGCTTGTCAGCATCGGGGTGAGGGGTGCACTCCTTTACCTCTCCCACAACCAATCCTTCCATTCCACCCGGTATTTTCTCTACTCGCTCGATGCCCTCCACTTCGAGACCGGTTTGGGTAAGGACGTCGCCAATGGTCTCCGGACTTTCGGAGATATCAATAAAATCTTTAAGCCAATTGTAGGAAATCTTCATTCGGATGAGTAAGTGTTAAAGGCCTGCAAAAATAGAAAAGGGAAGGATATTTGTGGAGGATTATTTGTGATAATCCTTCTCACCTGCTTCGATTCTTATTGATAACACATTCTCCTTTGGGGGGAATGGACATTGGTATTCATCTACATATGCACAATAAGGATTATAAGCTAAGTTAAAATCAATCACAATGTTGTCTGATTTACCTATTTCCAGGTCAAGGTAACGACCACCTCCATAGGTATCGTTACCGCTTGTGTTGTCAGCAAATCCGGTGAAATACTGTGAGATCGCACCCATATTCATGTGCTTGAGGATGAGCAATCGGTGTTGCTGACCCTTGAGTGAAAAAATGGCATAGGCGAATTTCTGGTACTGTGTCTCAGAGCCATCACTGTTTTGAATGGTCATTCGCTCCCTGGTCTGGAATCTTTCCAGTTTGGCATTTACCCTGTAGTCTGATGAGATGGGGTAGTATTCCGGCTCTGTAAATTCCTTGTCATACATTTGAAAAGGGGATGCATCAGAAACCTTTAGGAATTTGATCCTTGATGCACGTTCTTCTTCAATTTTATTGATGTAGTCTTCATCTTCGCCCGTTCTGAAAATGGTATAAGCGAAAATGATGATGACGACCGGGCCCAGGAAATAAAACAGTTTCTTCATAGCGTTTCAAAGTGCTGAATCATCTGCAAAGCTATAATAATCATGGTCACAAAATATAATATGATCGATGACTGAGATATCCAGAAACTTACCGGCATCTTTTAGTTTTTTAGTCAGCTGCAGGTCATAATGGCTGGGGCGGGGGTTGCCCGAAGGGTGATTGTGGACAAGGATGACGGAGCTGGCCATTTCATCCAGGGCATACTTAAAAATGATCTTTGGGTCGACAACCGTGCCTGATACCCCTCCGCTGCTGATTTTAGCCTTTTTAATTACCTCATTGTTTCTCTTGAGCAGGAGGATCCAAAACTCCTCATAGGGTAGATCCATCAATTCTCCTTTCATGAGGTCATAAGCTGATCTGGCTGTTGTGATCTTCGGTTTTTTTATAACCTCAGATTCTTTGCGACGCCTGCCAAGCTCTAGCGCACTCACAATGGTAATGGCTTTGGCTTCACCAATACCCTTAAATTTCATCAGGTCCTTGACAGAAAGACGGGCCAGAAGATTGAGGTTATAATTTACCGAAATAAGAAGTTGCTTTGCGAGATCTACCGCACTCAAACTTGTGGTACCGGAGCCTAAAAGAATGCCAATCAACTCTGCTTCGCTTAGGGTTGCTTTTCCTTTGAGTAAGAGTTTTTCTCTGGGGCGGTCTTCTTCAGCCCATTTTTTGATAGAAAGTACTTTGTCTTCCATTATCTGCCAGTTTACAAAGTGGAAGATAATAAAAAACCCTGTCCGTTGATAGACAGGGTAGATGTAAATTTCTTAATAAGAAGTGAGATTACTTCAGGGCATTCACTTTTTTAGTGAGGCTGGACTTAAGGTTTGAAGCCTTGTTCTTGTGGATCACATTCTTTTTAGCCAGCTTATCGATCATATGAGTCACTTCCCTAAGCAGTTTTTCTGCCTCAGGCTTTTTAGTCTCTTCTCTCAGTCTTTTGATATAAGTACGTGTAGTCTTATGCTGATACTTATTTGTCTCTCTTTTAGTCTGACTCGATCTGATTCTCTTTAATGCCGATCTATGGTTTGCCATAATCTATCTCTTGTTGCAATTTTTAGGGATGCAAAGATAGGAATAATGATAAATAAAACCTATATGAGATACAAAACTTTATTTTTTATGTGCGTGATCTAAATTATTTTTATATCCCGTTATGAAAAAAGTATACCTTATCCTATTGGTGCTGAGTACGCCTTTTCTAATGAGCTGGGGATTTTTCGCACATCAGAAGATTAACCGGATAGCTGTTTTTTCATTGCCTTCGGAAATGATCGGTTTTTATAAAAAACACATTCATTATATCACCGAAAAGGCCGTAAATCCCGATATGCGGCGTTATATAGTGGACGACGAAGCGCCAAGGCATTACATTGATTTGGATGTATATGGGGATAGTGCCGCATACCATTTGCCCAGGTACTGGATGGAGGCAGTGGAGCAATACGGAGAAGATACTTTAGAAGCTTATGGAATTGTCCCCTGGCATATTTCTGCGGTAAAGCATTGGCTAACGCAAGCATTTCTCCATCAGGATATGGATGCGATCCTGAGGTTATCTGCAGATCTCGGGCATTATGTGGGTGATGCGAACGTACCTCTTCATACTTCGGAAAATTATAATGGTCAGCTGACCGGGCAATATGGGATTCATGGCTTTTGGGAGTCCAGACTACCTGAATTGTTTTTCGAATCGTATGACTTGTTTGTAGGGAAAGCTGAATATGAATCCAACCCGCAGCTGCGTGCCTGGGAAGCCGTGAAGGATGCTCATTTGGCTCTGGATTCGGTTTTGCTTTTTGAAAAAGAGCTTACGGAAAAATTTGATGACTCTAAGAAATATTCCTTTGAGGAGCGAGGCCAGAAATTGGTACGGGTCTATTCCTACGATTTTTCAAAAGCTTACCATCGTAGGCTGAATGGAATGGTAGAAAGGCAACTCAGGAAGGCCATTAAGATGACGGCCGATCTCTGGTATACCGCCTGGGTGGATGGAGGGCAGCCTGATTTCAAAAGTTTTTCTGATAAACTACCTGAAGAAGAGGAATTAAAAATGGATTCTTTAGTCAGTTTGGCCAGTGAGCATGAATCAGGTGTGGTGACAAAGTAGTCTAATCGGCCACTTTTATATCAGAAAGTGAAATATGATAAAATTCCTGGCCAACAAATACTTTTAGGCCCTGAGTATTGTATGGGGTAATGTTACCACTAAATATGACAGATTGACCTTCCTGAAAGCTGCTAAGATCAGTATTAGGAATGTAAATATCCTGGGAGTCGTAAGTGCCTGAGGTGCTAACAACGATGATTAATGATTCGAGATCATCATTGTATTTGATAATACCTTCCTGGTTTGAGATGACATCAGGAGAAGGGTCTTCATCCATACAAGCAGATAAACCTATGAAAAGAATTGTGATGGGTAGAAATAGCTTAATCCGTACCATATCCTTTGATATAATCAATGAAATTATGTAATAAATATAACGGTTTATTTGTTTGTAACATCTTTTAGTTTTTAGTTGTTATTCACATATTGGACTGTTTCTGATCTCTGTAATTGTAATAAATGGTGGCGGATAGCATAGCTTATATTGCTTTTGAGGGTATCCACCTTCACGATAAGTAAAGTAAATAATTGAGTCCTGTCCGATCAGGTCAATGAATTCATTGATTTCAATATTCAATGATAAGTCAATACTGGCAATTACTACGTTTTCATGCATATATGAGGAACTTGAAGAATTGCTCCAATCAACTCCTAGTTTAGAATCTTCCAGAAGTTGAATGGCAATTCCCTCACAGTAACCATCGATATACTTTCCTGCAAGACAATCACTGTCATCACGACAGCTAACAGTAAGAAGGCCTAATAAAATGAGTGAGGCAATTCGCATTGAATGTATGACACTGCCTCTTTAAATATGGTTGAATTGATGCAATTTAAAACAGATCCGAGCTCAGGTACCTGTCTCCCCGGTCACATACGATAAACACGATCAAGCCCTCATCCAGCTCATCAGCAATGGTCATTGCCGCCTTTAAAGCTCCACCACTGCTCATGCCTGCAAGGATTGCTTCTTCTTTGGCCATCCTGCGCGTCATCTCGGTCGCTTCCTCTGTACTCACATCCACGATACGGTCAACACGTTCCGGTTCGTAGATCTTAGGTAGAAATTCAGGGGACCATCTTCTGATTCCGGGGATGCTGGAACCATCCTTGGGTTGGGTTCCAACAATCTGAATGTCTTTATTTTTCTCTTTCAGGTATCTGGAGACTCCCATAATGGTACCGGTCGTACCCATTGCAGATACGAAATGCGTGATCTTTCCTTCAGTATCTTTCCAGATCTCAGGACCGGTCGTTTTGTAGTGCATCTCATAGTTGTCGGGATTTGCAAACTGGTTGAGGATGTAGTACCCCTCTTTCTCCGCCATTTCTTCCGCCAGCTCACGGGAATACTCTATGGTTCTGTCAGCTGGTGTCAGGATCAAGTTGGTTCCATAAGCCTCCATGGTCTTGATCCGTTCCGAGGTGGAGTTGTCAGGCATAATAAGGGTCAGGTCAAGTCCCAGTGATTGCGCTACCATTGCAAGTGCAATCCCTGTGTTACCACTGGTAGCTTCAATCAGTCGATCTCCTTGTTTGATGTCTCCGCGCTTGAGTGCACTATCAATCATATTGAATGCCGCACGGTCTTTTACACTGCCTCCGGGATTTTGGCCCTCTAGTTTAGCATATAGACTAACCTTAGGATTTTTAGGAATTCGATTGAGCTTCACGATTGGGGTGTTCCCAATCAGGTCGAAAATATTCATTCTACATTTTCTTTATACACATAAAGATCCGTCTGATCCGTATCACTGTTGTGCATTCGGGCCTGGTAATAGATCTTGCTGTTTGGTGGTATGCTTCTGGTGATCCATACATTACCCCCAATAATACTGCCATGACCGATTGTGGTTTCTCCACCGAGGATAGTAGCACCTGAATAGATGATCACGTGATCTTCTAGTGTAGGATGTCTCTTCTTTTCAGCATCTGATTTGTCTACACTGAGCGCACCTAAAGTTACTCCCTGGTATATTTTCACGTGATCTCCAATCACGGTGGTCTCACCAATCACCACACCCGTACCATGATCTATGCAGAAATGCTCGCCGATGCGGGCATTTGGATGGATGTCAATACCTGTTTTGCTGTGTGCATGCTCGGAAATGATTCTGGGGATCACTTTCACTCCAAGCTTATGCAGCTCATGAGCCATTCGGTAGGCAGCAATGGCATAGAAACCTGGGTAGGAGCGAATTACTTCACTTCTGCTTTTTGCTGCAGGGTCACCTTCATACAAGGCGGTAATGTCTTTTTCCAATCTGGAATGGATATAGGGTAGTTTTTCAAAGAAATCATCTGCTACATGCTCCAGGTCTATATAACCTTTCATCGGGTTTTTGGTCAGCAGCTCATCCAGCTCCACTTTGAGTTTTTGGAAGTGAAGCTCAAACTCTTTGACAGTTTCAAATTTTATCTTGGCATGATCTGGAAAAAGCGATTCCAGCAGGTTGGTAAAAAAACTTGCTATGATCTTTGGTGATGGGCAAGGAGGAGACTCCTGGTGTTGCTTGAAAATCTTTTCTAAAAAATGCTTATCCATGAACTAAGAATTTACAAAATGCCAAATAGGTTCATTCAGAGGCAAATTTAACGTAACTATCCATAAGAAAGTTTATAAGCTGTATGCCAGGTAGTAGTCTTTGATCTGTTCGTAATGGATTTTATAGGTTTTGTTAAAATCCTCTTTATGGATTTTACCTTTCAGCAATTCCGGAGTTTTGATTTCAATAGTGGTATGATCTCTCAAACTCAACTGCTTTCTGCCGTAGATTTTATAAAGTACTTCCTTGCCACACCAAACCGCACACAGGTTGTAGAGATCATCTACATATTTTTTCTCCCGGCTATTGATGAATTTTTCCCGAATGCTAAAAAGTTTATGTCTTGGTCTTTCCAAATCGATTCCACAGGCGTTTTTTCTATGTATCATGGCAGCTGCCATCGGGAAAGAATGCGTAATGCTGATGTGTACATCGTTGTCTACCAGGTGTGGTTTCCCGGTTTCATCCACAGTAATGCCTTTATAGGGGACATTCAGAATTGAACAAATATTCTTAATGAGTACCCGGCCAACAATCCATTCTGATAGCCGTTGAGGGTTTAGATTGTCTGGTAAAGGTTCATTATGAAGTGTCTTAATCACGTCATAAGTTTCCTGAATATTCCAAACGGCATATGCAGAATCCTTGTTAATAGGTTTTGATAAAAGAAGTGGCATTGAATTTTTCTATCCTTCAATCGTTAATTTTAAACGAAATTCATGAGATGAACACCATCCAGGTCAAAAAGATACAAACACTTTCCGGTCACAATGACTCGTTATATACCCTTGAAAAGGTGAGTGACTCACATTTTATTTCTGCAGGAGGTGATGGAATGATCGCACTTTGGGACCTGAGGGAACCAGAAAATGGTGTGATGATTGCTAAAGTGCCCTCTTCAGTTTATGCTCTGGCATTCCTTAAATCGAAGGGTTTGCTGGTAGTGGGACAAAACTTTAGCGGAGTCCACCTGATCGATGTAGAAAAGCGAGAAGAAATAGCTTCCGTAGCCATTACGACTTCCTCGATTTTTGACATTCAGTGCAGCGATAAATCCATTTGGGTGGCTTGCGGTGATGGTATGGTCATTCACCTGGACTGGGATTTGAATGTTTTGACAAAAAAGTCGTGGTCGGACAAGAGTGCACGGACCATAGCGGTAAATCCTAATGGAAAAGAAATTGCTGTTGGATACAGCGACAACACCATTCGCATCCTTAATCCGAATGATTTGTCTATACTCAGAGAAATTGAAGCTCACAAGATTTCGGTCTTTACATTACAATATCATCCGCAGCTACCTTTATTGGTAAGTGGGAGTAGGGATGCCAGGATCAAGTTCTGGGACATTCACAACAATTATCAGCTGGTGGAGGAGATCCCGGCGCATATGTATGCCATCAATCACATTCATTTCCGGGCAGACGGCCAATATTTTGTATCTTGTAGCATGGACAAATCTATAAAGGTGTGGGATGCCCACAGTTTCAAGTTATTGAAGGTCATTGACAAAGCCAGGCATGCCGGTCATGGTACTTCAGTAAACAAACTTTTATGGATGCCACATAATAATTGGGTGGTTTCATGTAGCGATGATCGTACTATTTCTATCTGGGATGTTAATTTTACAGATCAATGAAGATCACACCACTTGAAATAAGACAAAAGAGCTTTGAGAAAAAGCTAAGGGGATACGACAAAGATGAAGTCATTGCTTTTTTGCAATCTCTATCTAATGAATGGGAGCGTGTCCTGGATGAGAACAAAGAATTCAAAATCAAGCTTGAACAATCCCAAAAGGAAGTACAGAAGCTCAGGGAAGTCGAGAGTTCATTGTTCAAGACCCTGAAGACCGCCGAAGACACAGGGGCCAACCTGATCGATCAGGCTAACAAAACGGCCGAGCTGCATCTGAAAGAGGTGCAGATGAATGCGGAAGCCCTGATGAGTGAAGCCAAGTCAAAGGCCAGTGATATCATCGAGCGGGCGGAGCAGGAAGCAAAGGAGATGATAGAGGAGATGCAGGAAGCGGTAGAAAAGCTTGATCAGAATTATCACGAGTTGGAGAACTATCGCAGCAATGTGATCAAAGAACTAAAACATCTGTCTTCGGAGATCATGGACAAAATATCCAGCATAGATCGGAAGCGTGGTGATTTTGATATCGTTGATTACAGCAAAAGAGTGAAAGAGCTGGTGCGCGCATCCGAGGACCGGCTTAACTCTGATGAATTAAAGCTGAGCAAGGTTGAATTGAAAAAACTGACCAAGGAAGATCTACCAAGCCCGAAGAAGAAAAATGATGACCCTGTAGTGTCTCAACTCCCTCAGGAAGCCCCCTCAGTCAAAGCGCCTATTGCTGAAGCTTCGGAAGAAACAAAAGATGAACCTGCTGAGGATATGCAGCAGGAAGTAAAGAAAAAGGAACCTCCAAAGAAAGAACCCGTCAATACAGAAGCTGAAGATAAAGGTTCCTTTTTTGATCAAATAGACGAAGCCTAATGGGTAAGGTAATGCTTGAGGGTATGGAGTTTTATGCCCGTCATGGATATTATGAGGAGGAGAGGATCATCGGCAACAAATACTCTGTGGATGTGGAGATGGAGCTGGATTTTAATGAGGCTGTAGAAGAAGATAAGCTCGAAGGCACGGTCAACTATGAGAAAGTCTATGCCATGGTAGCTGAAGTGATGAGTATTGATGCCATACTTCTAGAACACCTTGCAGGAAAAATAATCAAGCGCATCAAATCAAAATTTCCGCATGTGCAGGAGGTTAAAGTGCGAGTGAGCAAGTACAACCCACCGGTAAAGGGACTGTGTCAGAAGGCTACTGTAGAATTAACAGCCTGATCAATTTCGATCGTTGAACACAAACCCTCTTTTGTCTGATCCCTCATAGAAATCTACCTCTTTTCCTACTACGAATAGGGTTTCCTTTTTTTGGATGTATACAGGCACATCTTCAATCGTGTATTCAATGTCATTTTCCAGTTTTTGGTCAAATCCCAGTATCAGGGTAGCACCACAGCCCCCGCCTTTCACACCTATTCGGAGACCATATCCCTCGGGAACTTTTTTGGCCTGGATGATGTGCTTGATCTCTGTTATTGCTTTTTTGCTAATGGTTACCGGAGGCATCATGATCAACAAAGAAAATACTTAATTTTGAACTTAAACATTAATCATAACACACTTCTGGATGGAAATGATCATCGACTTATTAAAAATTGTTTTACCTGCTGTTCTGGTGCTGTATGCCGCTTACCTAATTGTTCGTTCGTTTACCACAAAACAGTTGGAAGAATATAAATATTCTATCCGGCAAAAGAATGCTGAAATTGTCACACCCATCAGGCTTCAGGCTTACGAAAGGGTATGCCTGCTTTTGGAACGCATCTCCCCTTCAAATATGATCCCTAGACTCAATAGCAATAAGATGACTGCCAAAGATTTGCAGTCTGCTTTGATCTCGGAAATCAGAAGTGAATATAACCATAACCTGTCCCAGCAGGTTTATATGTCAGGAGATGCCTGGACTTTTGTGTCCAGTGCGGTAGAGCAATTAATCTCCATGATCAATGAAGCCGGCAATGAAGTGCAGGAAAATGCCACTGGGCTGGATTTGGCTAAACTGATCTTTGAGAAGTCTCTGAAACAGGAAAACGATACATTGAAAGGCGCATTAACATATATTAAAGAAGAAATAAAGGAGGTATTTTGATAAAAAACGCACGTGTTAGAAGAATTTATGAGCGATCAAAAGACTTTATTAACAACAATGAAAAGGTAAAGGCACTTTTGAGAAAAGCTACAGACAAGCTGCAGGTATTGCATGAGGATAGCGAAGAGAGAAATGTTTTTGTTTCGAACATTAAACTTGTGATGAGGATGATTCAATCTCATTTTAACGGGACCTATCCATCATTTTCTAACAAGTCTATTCTCTTACTTATATTCAGTCTGGTATATTTTATCACCCCTTTTGATCTGATACCTGATTTTATTCCGGCTCTGGGATTTACAGACGATATATCGGTACTCTATTTTGTCTTACAGAGTCTGGCCAGCGATATAGAGAACTTTAAGCAATGGGAGAAAGCGCAATAGCTCGATGATCGCAGTTATTCAAAGAGTTTCCCATGCTTCGGTATCTATTGCAGGAATTATCAAAGGTGAGATCAATTCTGGCCTGGTAGTGCTTATCGGTATTGAGAAAGAAGATAATCATGAAGACATAACCTGGCTTACACAGAAGCTGGTAAACCTCCGAATATTTGCCGATGAGGAGGGAAAAATGAACCTGAGTGTGAAAGATATTCATGGTGAAATCCTCATTGTAAGTCAGTTTACGCTTCATGCCAGCACGAAAAAGGGAAACAGACCTTCCTTCATCAAGGCGGCAAAACCGGAAACAGCCATCCCACTTTATGAAAAATTTGTCCATGAAGTATCTTCACTGGGCGTTCCTGTAAAAACAGGGGAGTTCGGAGCCAATATGCAGATAAACCTTTTGAATGATGGCCCTGTTACCTTGATAATAGATACTAAAAATAAAGTTTGATCACCTCAAAAACTCAGTCTGGTAATTAAATGAATGGGAAACATTTCCTGATGTATACCTAATGACTACTTTTGCAGTCCTTTTCAGAATAGCATGAAGCACCTAAGAAATTTCTGTATTATCGCCCACATCGACCACGGTAAAAGTACCCTGGCAGACCGACTGCTTGAGCATACCCAAACTGTGACTCAGCGCGAGATGCAAAATCAGTTACTTGACAACATGGACCTTGAGCGTGAGCGGGGGATCACCATCAAAAGTCATGCAATTCAAATGAATTACCTGAAGGATGGCGTGAAGTATGTATTGAACCTGATTGATACTCCGGGCCATGTAGACTTTTCGTATGAGGTATCCAGATCTATTGCAGCATGCGAAGGGGCTTTGCTCGTCGTAGATGCGTCCCAGGGCATTGAAGCGCAAACCATATCGAATCTTTATCTGGCCATTGAACATGACCTGGAGGTCATACCCGTACTGAATAAAATAGACCTGCCTGGCGCCATGCCTGATGAGGTTTCTGATCAGATCATTGATCTGATAGGTTGCAAAAAAGAAGATATTATCCATGCCAGCGCCAAAGAGGGCATAGGGATTGAGGAGATACTCCAGACGATCGTGGAGAAAGTGCCTGCGCCATCAGGAGACCCCGAGGAGCCTCTGCAGGCGATGATTTTTGATTCGGTATTTAATCCTTACCGCGGGATCGAAGTATTTTACCGGGTTTTTAACGGCACCTTACGACAAGGCGATAAAGTAAAATTTGTCAATACCGGGAAAACGTATGAGGCTGATGAGATTGGTATTCTAAAACTCCAACATGACCCTCAGGGCGAGATCAAGGCCGGAAACGTAGGTTATCTGATTTCAGGTATCAAAGTGGCCAAAGAGGTGAAGGTAGGAGATACGATCACACACGTCAATCGGCCTACCACCCGAATGGTTCGTGGATTTGAAGATGTAAAACCCATGGTTTTTGCGGGTATCTATCCTGTAGAAACATCAGAATTTGAAGAGCTTAGGGCGTCGATGGAAAAACTTCAACTCAACGATGCCTCACTGGTATGGGAGCCGGAGACATCGGTAGCCCTTGGTTTTGGATTTAGATGTGGATTCCTGGGGATGCTCCACATGGAGATTGTGCAGGAGCGATTGGAGCGTGAGTTTGACATGACGGTGATCACCACTGTCCCGAGTGTGCAATTTCATGTGATAAAAACCAATGGGGAATTAAAGAAAGTGAGTGCTCCTTCAGAGCTTCCTGACCCCGGGTACATCGAACGGATAGAGGAGCCATATATCAGGGCACAGATTATCACCAAGGCAGATTTTATCGGTCCGGTGATCGCCTTATGTGTGGATAAACGAGGAGAAATTAAAAACCAGGTTTACCTGACATCAAATAGGGTGGAGCTCACCTTCGAATTGCCACTTTCGGAGATCGTATTCGACTTCTTCGACAAGCTAAAGACGATTTCGCGAGGATACGCATCGCTGGATTATGAACTCATTGGGTACAGGGCTTCCAACATGATCAAGCTGGATATTATGCTCAATGGCGACCCCGTAGATGCCCTTTCTGCAATCGTGCATCGTGAAAAAGCCTACGAATGGGGTAAAAGACTTTGTGAGAAACTAAAAGAACTCTTGCCACGTCAGATGTTTGAGATCGCTATTCAGGCGGCCATCGGAACAAAAGTTATCGCCAGAGAGTCGGTCAGAGCTATGCGAAAGAATGTATTGGCTAAGTGCTACGGAGGTGATATCTCAAGAAAACGTAAATTGCTGGAAAAGCAGAAAAAAGGTAAGAAAAGGATGCGTCAGGTAGGTAATGTGGAGATCCCGCAGGAAGCCTTCATGGCGGTGTTAAAGTTAGACTAGTAAAGATCTCAGAATTCTCATGGCAACAATACTGGATGGTAAAAAAGTAGCAAGTGACATCAAGAATGAAATAGCTGCAAAGGTCGAAGCAATCAAAAGCAAGGGACTTAGAGCCCCAAATCTGGCCATCATAATTGTTGGTGATGATTCTGCCAGCCATACTTATGTTGATGGGAAGATCAAAGCATGCAAGGCAGTAGGTTTTGATTTTACGCTCATGCATTTTGCCAGTACCATTTCAGAGGAAAAGCTGCTGAAGCATGTAGATCAGCTAAACCAGGATGAGGATATTGATGGATTTATTGTTCAGCTACCGCTGCCAGAGCATATTTCAGTAGAAAAAGTAACTGATTGTATCTCCCCGGTAAAAGATGTGGATGGTTTTACCAATCAGAATTTTGGAAGTATAAATTCCAAGAATCAGCTTATCCTGCCTGCTACACCCTTTGGAATCATGGAGCTTTTGCGCCGATACGAAGTTGATCTGGAAGGAAAACACTGTGTGGTAGTGGGTGCCAGCAGATTGGTAGGTGCTCCTATCAGTATGATGATGCTCGAAGATGGCCATGCCACTGTGACTGTTTGCCACAAGTACACTCCTGACATTACTCAATATACCAAAGAGGCGGACATTCTGATTGCTGCTGTTGGTAAGCCTGGTCTCATCAGTGCTGACATGGTAAAAGAAGGGGCTGTCATCGTAGATGTGGGGACATCTCGGGTAGAAGACAAGAGCAGAAAATCAGGCTTTAAACTAGTAGGGGATGTAGAGTTTGATGAAGCATCGAAAAAGGCGTCATACATCACGCCCGTACCAGGAGGAGTTGGACCCATGACTATCGCATCCTTGTTGTTGAATACTATCAGGGCGTATGAAAAACAACATTCAGACGAAATCACAGGTTGAACAATTGCCTTTGATGGAGTCCTTTCTCACTTTACAGGGAGAAGGGTTTCACACAGGGAAGTTGGCCTACTTCATTAGGCTGGGCGGATGTGATGTGGGGTGTGTCTGGTGTGATGTGAAAGAAAGCTGGGATGCTGAGAAACATCCTTTCAGTACGGTTTCCGATATCACCGAATCAGCTGTTAAATCAAAATCCGAGATCGTGGTTATCACAGGGGGAGAACCATTGATGTATGATCTCGGCGGTCTCACGGATCAACTACAACACGCTGGTCTTAAAACGCATATTGAGACTTCCGGAGTTTATCCGCTTTCAGGTCAATGGGACTGGATTTGTTTTTCACCCAAGAAGTTTAAGCCTTCCAGGGAGGAGTTTTATTATCACTCCAATGAGCTTAAAGTGATTGTTTTCAACAAGTCTGACCTAAAATGGGCAGAGGAGCATGCTCAAAAGATGCAAAACGATGCTTTGCTCTACTTGCAGCCGGAATGGTCAAAAAGAGAGGTCATGACCCCACTGATTATCGACTATATCAAGCAGAATCCAAAATGGCGGATATCTTTACAGGTACATAAGTACATGAATATCCCCTGATGCGTCTGATTTTTTATGCCATCCTGTCTCTAAGCTTGTTTTCAGGTCTAGTAGCCCAGCAAAAGAAGAGTCTCAAGCTTTATGAGAAATCCGAACTTGAATTAAGAGCAAGAAATTTTGGTGGTGCCATTGAAATTCTCAAAAAGATTATTGAGAAGGATCCAACCTACGGGGCACCTTATATGAGGTTGGCCACTACTTATTCTGTTTTGCAGGAGAAAGATTCAGCCTTAGCTTATTATGAACGGTTTACCGAAGTGACACCGTTTAGCAAAGTAAATCCTTCGTTGTGGATTACGATAGCTAACATGCATTTTCAGAAGGGTAATTATCAGGAAGCAAAAAATGCACTTGTGAATGCGAATAAGGAAAGCATGCTAAGTCCACAGGTCCAACATCTGTCGGCTAATATTGAATATGCATTACAAGCTATTCAAAAGCCCAAAATCATTGAGATCGAAAGGCTTCCCGATGAGGTCAACAAGTTCAGGCTCCAATATTTCCCGGTACTGACTGTTGATAATCAGCAGATCATTTATACAGCCCAGGGCATTGAAAGAGATGAAAATTTGGTAATAAGCTATAAAAAAGATGGTGAATGGACTCCGGCAGAGTCGATCTCACCATTTATCAATTCTTCCTTCAATGAAGGTGCGTGTACCATTTCGGCCGATGGCAGAACACTTATATTCACCTCATGCAATGGACGGCAATCAATGGGTAGCTGTGACCTCTACATTACCCACAGGGTAGGGGATAGCTGGTCAATCCCCAAGAATCTTGGACCAACGGTCAATTCAATAGACTGGGAATCACAACCGGCATTGAGTGCAGATGGTAAAACACTCTATTTTGCCTCATCGAGACCTGGCGGAATTGGAGCGCGAGATATTTGGGTTACCCATCTGGAGGGGACTGATTGGACCAAACCACAAAATCTTGGATCAAATGTGAATACCTCTGAAGATGATATCACACCCTTTATACATGTAAACGGGCAATCTTTGTTTTTCTCTTCCAAGGGTAGACAAGGAATGGGTGGATATGATATGTATCTGTGTACGAAAGAAGGCAAAGGATGGTCCAAACCAGTAAATCTGGGTTATCCAATCAATACCTTTAATGATGAAGTGGGTATTTTCATTACTGCGGATGGACAAAACGCCTATTTCAGTAAAGAGATCAGTGAACACGGGACCATCGTTCGGAGTGATATCATGAAATTCCAGATCATGAATGACACACTCATTAGAAATACCTCCAGCTATATTACAGGTAGGGTGTTGAATGAAGAAACCAATGTACCACTGCAGGCCAATTTTCATATGGCAGACCTGAATCAACAGGATATCGTCTATCAGGTAAGCTCAGATTCTGTGACCGGCCGATATTTCCTGGTTTTGACCCAGGGGCATGAATATGGGGTATTTATCAGCAAAGAAAACTACCTGTTTGAAGATCTTACTTTCGAAGCACGATCCAATTCTTTGCTTGAGCCGGATACCATTGATATTTACCTCAAACCGATCAAGGATGGCATATCCATGATCCTTGAGAACGTATATTTTGAATTCAATGAATATACACTAGACAGGAGGTCATTGTCGGAGTTGGATCAGATCTATGGCTATCTGAAAAACAATCCCGGAATCAATGTAAGAATCGAGGGTTATACAGATAATATTGGCTCTGAGGAATACAACAAGGACCTTTCTACCAAAAGGGCCATGTCAGTATTCAATTACCTAAAAGATAAAGGCATTGCGCTCAATAGGCTCTCTTATGAGGGCTATGGATCTTCCATGCCAATAGATTCCAATGAGACTGAAGAAGGTCGAAAAAGGAACAGAAGAATCGAATTCAGGGTAATAAAAGCCGCTATCTCCCCTGAATAGAACTTTTTTACATTTTTTTTCCTAATGTTCCCTCAAAATTAATATTAGGTAAATTGTCAGATCTTAAATGATTATTTTGCTACGATCCTCAACAAGGCAGGTTGCTAAATTTTTATCCCGTTTTTTCCAAATTTTATAATAAAACACTCCATTACAAAGAGCCTGTAAAACAAAAACGCCTATTGCTTAATGTGAACAAATTATTATAATTTTAACATTGAGAATTATTAATGTACAATTAAACCAGTATTATATGAAGAGGATTCTACTACTCTGCTTCATGTTTTCGACTGTTTTTGCATTCGAATCATGGGCACAGAGAACGGTATCTGGGAAAGTAACCGATGAAGACGGTGAATCGATTCCCGGAGTTAACGTTGTACTCAAAGGTACAGCTACAGGTACTACCACAGATTTGGATGGTAACTACCGCTTGTCAGTTCCTGATGACGCAAAAACACTTGTATATTCCTTTATAGGGATGACCAGTCAGGAAGTTGAGATTGGTGCAAGATCAGTTATTGATATCAGCATGACAGCTGATGTTACTGAGCTTTCCGAAGTCGTTGTTTCTGCATTGGGTATTGATAGAAATACCCGTGATGTAGTCTACGCTAACCAGACAGTTGGTGCAGATGAGTTATTGTCAGCACCAAACAAGAACACACTTGAAGCTTTAAGAGGAAAAGCAGCTGGTGTTAGATTGTCTACAGGATCTGGATCAGTAGGGGCGTCTACAAGGATAGTATTAAGAGGTGAGGGTTCTCTTACCGGAAATAATAACGCCTTGATCGTAGTTGATGGTATTCCTATCAACAATGAAACAACAAGAGGTGGTGACGGAAGATCTACTTCCGGGTATGCAGACCATGGTAACCGGTTCAATGACATCAATCCAAATGATATAGAATCAGTTACAATCCTTAAAGGACCATCAGCAACATCATTGTATGGTTCAAGGGGTGCTTCTGGGGTAGTTTTGATTACTACCAAATCAGGAAAAGGTAAAGGAAAGATGCAGGTAGGTTTGAACTCATCTTTCTCTGTAGAGAATGCGTACGTATTACTTCAGAGACAAGATCAGTTTGGTCAGGGATATGATGGACTTCACTTCGATACAGGTGAAAACTGGTCATGGGGTCCTGAGTTTGATGGGGTCGTTAGGCCATGGACATCCCCGGTTGATGCTGATGGTGACGGAGCAATTGAAGCGCTGATGCGACCATATAGTGCAGTACCAAATCAATTAGAGGAGTTTTTCAATAGAGGAAATACACTTTCTAATAGTGTAAACCTTTCAGGTTCTAACGAGGGATTCACATACTATGCTTCATACTCAAATACGAACCAAAATGGTATTCTTGATAACACATATTACAAAAGACATACAGTACTTTTGAAAGCATCTGCTGACTTATCTCCAAAGCTTAAGTCAAACTTCAAAGTATCTTATGCCAATGTAAACCAGAATACCAATCAGGAGGGAGCGAGACCATTTGAAGGAAACAATGCCTATGCAATGGCTGTTCAATCTCCGGTAAATATTCCTTTTGGTGAATTAAGAGATTATAACAGTCCCTTTCATGATATCAATGGATACTGGGGATCATACTCCTCTGTAAATCCATATTACATCCTGAATGAGTATGGTAATGAAGCAACAATCAATAACTTCCTTGGTAATGCTTCTGTTACTTATAATGTTATCGAAGGGCTGGATATTATTGGTAGATTCGGTGCCAATGTTGTAAATACAATGGTAGACACATGGACACCAAGATTTATTCCTAATACTCAGCTGGTTTGGGGGGATGACTTTAGTCTGACCACAAGAAATCAGAAGCACGAATCGTTAGGTGAGTACGTCAACTTCTTTAAGCAAAATATGAACCTCGACTTGTCTGCTTTGGCCAATTATACCAAGCAACTTTCAGAGGATTTCAGCTTAAATGTATCAGCTGGATATAACTGGTATCAAACTCAGCAAGAGACACTTGAGGGAGCAACTTCCGGCGGTTTGGTTGTGGATGGAGTTTATAACCTTTCTAACAGTGTTAATTCATCAATAGCTGATAGGACTCGTGAGAAATACCGAATTTTTGGGGTTTTGGGTAATGCCAGACTTGGTTTTAGAGATGCGGTTTTCTTAGAGCTTTCTGCAAGAAATGACTGGTCTTCTACTCTGCCTGTTGAAAACAACACATTCACCTATGGAGCGGTTGGTACATCTATAATTGTTTCAGATCTATTACCGATAGAAAATGATGTATTGAGCTTCCTGAAGGTAAGAGCAAGCTACGGTACCACAGGAAAAGATGCAGGCTTATATCTTTTGCAGTCCTACTATGTTGGAAACCCAACAATTGGACGTGACCTTGGAGATTACAGATTATTCTATCCATTGGGTGGACAACCAGGGTTCCAAACCGGAGATAGAATTGGTAACTCTGAACTTAAGCCTGAGTTAACTACTACATTTGAAGTGGGTGGAGATTTCGGATTATTTGATGAGAGAATTAACTTATCTTATACCTATTATAGTTCAGTTCACTCGGATCAAATTGTAACGATAAGTTTACCTAGATCAACAGGTTTTACTGAAACCGTAAGTAATATTGGTGAAATGACTAACAAGGGTCACGAAGTTACCCTGAGTGTACGACCAATTGCCGGGTTAGTTGATGGGTTGAGTTTAGAGCTATTTGGTACATGGGCTAAAAACATCAATGAGGTTGTGAAAGTGACAGATGATATTGATGAGCTAGTAATGGGTGAGTTTGCTCCATTTGCGGTACCAACAGTTAGTGTTGTAGCCAAAGAAGGGTTGCCATTTGGAACTTTTAGAGGAACTATCGAAGCTGTGACTCCTGACGGACGACCAATTGTTGATGGAACCGGATTTCCGGAGTATTCTGAAGACCAGGTTTACATGGGTTCGTATCAGCCAAAATATATTGCAAGTTACGGAGCTAATGGAAATTACAAAGGCATCGGCTTCAACATACTTTTTGATATGAAAGTTGGTGGAACATTCCTTTCTCTGACACAAGGACACACCGAATTTAACGGAACTGCTGTTACAACTAATAAGTATGGCAGACAACCATTCATCATTCCCAATTCAGTAGTTGATAATGGTGACGGTACCTACAGTGAGAACACCGTTGAGATTACAGAGTACGAGTATTTCACAGGAGGATATGACATTCCTGCATCTACTGCATTAATCGATGCAAGCTTCCTGAAGCTTCGTGAAGTAGGAGTGAGCTATACACTTCCACAGAATGTCATTGGATCTACTCCTTTCACTAATGTGAGGATTGGATTGTTTGGTAAAAACCTAAAATTCTGGTTACCGGAAGAGAACGTTTTTGCTGACCCTGAAATTAACGGACCTGCCTTAACTGGTAACGCACAGGGGATTGAGACCACACAAACTCCTCCATCGAAAAGTTTTGGGGTGAATTTGCAGGTTACTTTTTAAATAAAGATCATTCTAAACGAAAGACAATATGAAATTTATATATAAATCGTTCATTGCAATCGTCCTGGTCTTCTCACTTTCTTGTGAGCAATCCTTAGACGAGATTAATATAGATCCGGATACATTCCCTACTGCCGGAGATGCACAGTTGTTAACTGGTGCTATCGGTATGACAGGATACATGGTGGATGTAGAATTGAATATGTTCTCCTTTTTATGGGCCCAATATTACACATGGGGTCTGGGAGTTTCTTTGGGTAACCAGGAACGTTACCAGGCTGAAGCTGGTGATTTTGATAATTACTGGGAATGGGCTTATTCTGATGCTTTGATAGACTTGCAGGTTTTAGTAAACAGCGAAAGCAGAGCCTATTCAGGAATAGGTAAAACAATGAAAGCCTATATTTTTCAGGGTCTGGTCGACCATTTTGGTGATATACCTTATTCTGAAGCGCTTAGAGGAGAACCTGATGCCGGTGGAATCCAGGTTCCCGGCTATGATACTGCCCCCGTAGTTTATGACTCATTGGTAGTATTGATTGATGAAGCTATTGCAGATCTGACATTTGCAGATGATGCAGGTCTCACCGATGTTGGAGATGATGACCTGATCTATGGAGGAAATCTGACAAACTGGTTGAGATTTGCTAACTCTTTGAAGTTGAGAATTCTTTTAAGAACTTCTGAAGTGGACCCCCAGGGACCAGCCATTCAATCTTTGATTAATTCAGGGATTTTCATAGAGACAGCCGCACAAATGCCAGATATTCCGTTTGCTAATGTTGTCGGAAACCAGAATCCAATGTATGCTCGAATGGAGTTTGGTGTTGGTGATTTTTACTTTGCAAGTAATGCTACACTTAACTTGCTTAATTCTTTAAATGATCCTAGAGATACAGTTTTCTATGCTGAAGCAACAGCAGGAACATTTTCAGGACAATTGAGAGGAATTGATCAGGGAACAGTTGACGAAGAGCCTTTTACGGCGGATGCAGCTGAATATAGCGGGTCTACTCCTTATGCATATGATCCGGCAAATCCTGTAATCTTAATGAGCCCATGGGAAGTTTGGTTCCTGAGAGCTGAAGCTGATGCTCGTTACGGTACTGCAGATGATGATGTTGCTGCTTTTGCAGCAGGAATCGCCGCTAGTTTTGCTTACACTGGAGTGTCAAATCCGACGACTTATACTAATTCGTTAGGATATGATGCTGGTGATCCTTTGGATACCAAGTTGGATATGATTGGTACGCAAAAGTATATTTCCATGAATGGAACGCAGGAAGATGAAGGATGGATTGAGACAAGAAGATTTGATAGACCTGCTAGCAGATTATTCTCTGCTAGTATTTTCCAGGATCCAATTGAATCTGTGCTGAACCCAGGAGAACATCCTGCAACATGGTTATATCCTTCATCAGAGCGTAACCTGAATCCAAAAGCACCTGCTCAAAGGAAGTTGACAGACAAAATATTTTGGGACAACTAAAAAATGAATAGTATGAAATATTATATATTATTGTTATTCACTGCAGTAGTCTTTATGGGCTGTGAAGAGTTTGTGAATAGCGCAGAAGAATCGGTGGTCACTTATCTACCTAAGATTGATGTAGAAGGGGAGACTGAAGTAGAACTAGCATGCGATAATGTCGGAGAGTATGATGACCCTGGTGCAGCAGCAAGTGAGGGTGGTGAGGAAATCCCGGTAAAAACAACCATTAGTGGTGTTTATTTTGATGGTAGCTCTGTGGATGGTCCAGACCTCTATAACATTACTTATAGTGCTTATAACGTGGACAGTATTCCCGGAGTAGCTACCAGAGAAATATTCTGGCCTGAATGTAATGGTGATTTTGTATCAAGCATTGCTGGAATGTATGAAGCAAGTGTGTTTAGAACCCATTCATCAGGTGCAACTGTAGATTATACAGATGAAGCTTTTGGACCTTATTGGGTAAGAGACCTTGGTGGAGGAGTTTATGGATTGTCTGATGCCATTGGATCATTTTATGAATATGGTTATGGCTATGGTTCTGCTTATGCTGGAGCAGGGATGACAGTGACTGCTGACAACCCATCAAGCATGGCAACAACTACCTGGACATATGGAGATAATATTGGAGTTGGTGCTTTTGGAGGAGATCTGGAAATGATTGACTTCAAAGTTAATGTGGCAACAAAAACCATCACTTTCTCTACTGAGTGGAGCTTTGGTTACGTTTTTGATGTTACACTTAAGCAAGTTACTCCTTAATTAAACTTCTAGAAATAACTAAAAAGGCTACCCAGAAATGGAGTAGCCTTTTTTTATGTCCGGTCTTTTGACTGCTTGATGTATTGACTCCCTGTCTATTAATATTTTTCAGCGTTAACATGCGATGGTGAAGTATTAATGATCAACCATTTTTTGTGATGTAACTAATGGTGTATATTTACGTAATATAAAAAGTAATAATACACTAAATTATGAAAGCGTATAAGCCAGATCAAAGCACACCCGATATACTGGAAGAGCCTGTCGCAGTATATGGGCACTCCAACTATTTTGTACTGGCAAGCCATTCAGTATCCAAACGCTACATCAAAGAAGTGATCAAGATCTCCGGGCTCAGCCTCAATGACCTCATAGAAATACTTCCTATTTCTATAGATACCTATAAACGCAAAACTGCTTTTAGTCCGGCTGTTACTGAAAAGATCCTGGAGATAGAAGAAGTTTATCGGAAAGGCATCGCTGCTTTTGGAAAGGGTTTTCTTGCCTGGATGGACGCCGAAAATATTGCTTTAGGGAATGTCAAACCCAAGGTACTCTTAAAGAATAGCTTTGGCATTCGAAGATTACTGGATCAGATAGGCCGTATGGAGCATGGGGTGCTTGCTTAATGATTGTCTACAGGATAAGTAAACGTATTTATATAAAAGATCTAGAAGGCACTGGAGCGGGATTGTATGGAGGTAGATGGAATCCTCCCGGAGTCCGTTTACTCTATACTGCAGGATCAGTTTCTTTGGCTTGCCTGGAGTTTTTGGTGAATAATTATCACCTGTTGAGCCCTCCGGATATTTGTCTGGCCAAAATAGAAATAAAAACCACAGCCATTAAAGAATTGGAAAAGGATCAATTGCCTGACCAGTGGGATGAAAAGGCATTTATTCCCACGTTTACTCAGGAAATTGGTGCTGACTTTGTAAAAGCTAATGAACACTATGTGCTTAAAATACCTTCAGTCATTGTATCAGAGGAGCACAACTATCTGCTAAATCCAAATCATCCGGATCATCAAAAGACAATCATAAAAGAGGTCGCTGATCCGTTTTCGATGGATTCCAGATTATTCAAAAGTGGGAAACAATGACAGATCTGGATTAATAATAAGCACCCTTTTTGAGGTACTTCAAGACATAATCCTTCACACCCTCTTCAAGCTCCGTAAACTCATGAGGATACCCGATGGACTTAAGTTTAGTCATATCAGCTTCTGTGAAGTATTGATATTTGTCTCTGATGTCCTCAGGCGTGTCTATGAAGCTAACATCTGAAGTTTTATTGAGCGCACTGAATACTGCATTTGTTAGATCAAGAAAAGTCCGTGATTTGCCACTTCCCAGATTATAGATACCACTATTTTTGCGGTGGTTCATGAGCCAATACATTACTTCTACCACGTCTTTTACATACACAAAGTCTCTTCGTTGTTCACCGTCTTTATAATCAGGGTTATGGGATCTGAAAAGTTTCATTTTTCCAGTTTCAGATATTTGTCGGAATGCATGTAGTACTACTGAGGCCATTCGTCCCTTGTGGTATTCATTGGGGCCATAGACATTGAAAAACTTCAACCCAGCCCAAAAGAAGGGCTTTTCATCCTGCTGAACAGCCCATATGTCAAACTCATTTTTTGATTCGCCATAAGGGTTTAATGGAATCAGATCTTCTAATATTTTCTCGTCATCGAAATAGCCATTTTCACCCAGGCCATAAGTAGCTGCAGAGCTGGCATATACCAGTGGAATTTGATGCTCAATGCATCTGCGCCACACGGTCTTGGTATATTCGGTATTGAGCTTCCTGAGCAGACTCTTGTCAAACTCAGCGGTATCCGTCCTGGCACCCAGGTGGAAGATAAATTCAACTTCTTCATGATTCTTATCCAACCAGGTGGCGAAGTTGTCACGGTGGACTTGCTCCAGGATCTTTTTACCTTCAAGATTTTTAAGTTTTTCTTTATGGTCAAACTCATCTACTGCAATGATGTCATTGAAGTTTTCTTTATTCAACTTGGCAATCATACAACTACCAATAAATCCTGCTGCTCCTGTTACTACTATCATTTATTTGAATATCTATTAAACCGTAAATTTGCGAAACTATTTTTAGATAGCACTTTTTGAATCCATTGTTTTCATCCCTTGCAGTCAATATCCATTAATTTTGCCACCTATGATGTACGTTAGTAGGAAAGAGCATTTCAACGCTGCACATAAACTTTACAATCCCAGGTGGAGTAAAGAGCGAAATGTGGAGGTCTTTGGCCCTTGTGCCAATGCCAATTGGCATGGACATAATTTTGATCTGATCACTACCGTGAAAGGATGGCCGGATAAGGAAACAGGTTTTGTGATTGACCTCAAGCAGTTGAGCACACTCATAAGAAGAGAAATCATTGATAAGGTAGATCATAAGAACTTAAATCTGGATGTACCTTTTATGGAAGGCAAATTAGCCAGTTGTGAAAATCTGATCATTGAATTTTGGAATATCCTGGAGCCCCTGATTCCTACCATCGCTCCTGAAGCTAACTTGCATTCATTGAAACTTTTTGAGACACCCAGGAACTATGTAGAATATTTCGGTTCATGAGGTATTTTGTAATAGCAGGGGAGCGATCAGGCGATATGCATGCAGCACGTCTGATTGACCAGCTCCGAAAACAAGATTCCAATGCTGAAATATTTGCCTGGGGCGGAGATTTGATGCAGGCTGCAGGAGCCAGGCTGCTTCAACATTATCAGGAAATCTCATTTATGGGCTTGTGGGAGGTAATCAAAAACCTGGGTGTCATCAATAAAAAGCTAAGTCTTTGTAAATCCCATATCTCGGAACATCAGCCTGATGTTTTGATCCTTGTGGATTTCCCTGGTTTTAATCTCAGAATGGCTGAATTTGGAAAGTCAAGAGGCATCAAAACTTCCTACTACATCTCCCCGAAGATCTGGGCCTGGAAAAAAGGTCGTATCAAAAAAATCCGACAGTTTGTGGATCAGATGTTGGTGATCCTGCCTTTTGAGACGGAGTTTTACAAAGCGTTGAATTACCCGGTAAAGTATGTTGGTAATCCTCTGGTGGAATCTATTGAGGATTATAGCTATGACTTTTCAGGGCTGGAGCAGTTAAAAGAATCTGATTGGAAAAAGGTGGCTGTTCTCCCTGGTAGCCGGTCTCAGGAAGTTGAAAAAGCCATTTCAGTAATCAATCAGCTGGCCAGGCAAAGACCAGAAATACTGTTTCTGGTTGCTGGGGTAGATAATCTGCCTGTGGAGGCTTACCAGGGAATTAGTTCACTGGAAAACGTCTCCATCCACTACAACAAAACGTATGAACTCCTCAGAATGGCTGATGTGGCGATAGTTACCTCCGGCACGGCCACATTGGAAACAGCAATCGTAGGTACCTTACAGGTAGTTGTCTATAAGACCAGCTGGCTAACCTATCTGATAGGGAGGATGCTGGTGAAGATTCAATTTATTTCTCTGGTCAACCTGATTGCCGGAAAGAGGGTAGTGGAAGAACTCATCCAGTCAGACTACAGCGCAGACGTCATACTTAATCATGTTGAGATGCTTCTTCATAATCAAGAGGCAGTGAGTAAGATGAAGGACGGATATGCAGAGATTCGAGAAAGGCTGGGACAAAAAAAGGCAGCACAAAATGCTGCCTCTGAAATTATTTCTATGCTAAAGTAAGCTATTAAGCTGCCCTCAGCTTATTGAATTTCGATTTTTCAAGCTTCTCTTCCGCGTATTCTTTAGTCAGGATAAACTCCTTCATATTGTTATTAGAAGGAATGTCGAACATTGCATCCGTAATGATCGCCTCACAAATGGACCTTAACCCACGTGCTCCAAGCTTAAATTCCATTGCTTTTTCAACAATGTACTCAATGGCGTCCTCATTAAACTCAAGTTTCACATTCTCCATCTCAAACAGTTTTTTGTACTGCTTGACCAATGCATTCTTAGGCTCGGTAAGGATTTGCTTCAGCGCATCATTGCTTAGAGGATCAAGATGAGTCAATACAGGAAGCCTTCCGATCAGCTCAGGTATCAGTCCAAAGCCTTTCAGATCCTGTGCAGAGATATAGTGAAGAAGATTTTCCTTGTCAATAGGAGTGTCTTCATCTTTTTCGTTTACAAAACCTATAGGACGGGTATTCAGCCTGTTGGCAATCACCCTTTCTATTCCATCAAATGCTCCACCACAGATAAATAAAATATTCTCTGTATTAACGGAGATCATTTTTTGGTCCGGATGCTTGCGACCTCCCTGAGGAGGAACGTTTACTGATGTGCCTTCAAGAAGCTTCAATAGGGCTTGCTGTACACCTTCACCGCTCACATCCCGGGTGATGGAAGGGTTGTCAGACTTTCTGGCGATCTTGTCAAGTTCGTCTATGTATACGATCCCTCTTTCAGCAGCCTCTACCTCATAGTTTGCTGCCTGAAGCAGTCTGGTTAGAATGCTTTCCACATCCTCACCTACATAACCTGCTTCGGTTAAAACTGTAGCATCAGCGATACAGAAAGGTACCTGCAAGATCTTTGCAAGGGTCCTGGCCAGATAGGTTTTACCCGTTCCGGTTTGCCCTACCATTACGATGTTGGACTTCTCGATGACTACATCATCCTTGTCCTTTTGCTGCATAAGCCGTTTATAATGATTGTAAACAGCTACTGAAATGTATTTTTTAGCTTCTTCCTGACCAATCACAAACTCATCAAGGTGACGTTTCATGTCAGCGGGTTTCACCAGATTAAAATTTGGTGATTCACTGTTGTTTTTGGTCTTAAGTTCTTCGTTCAGTATTTGTTGTGCCTGCGAAATACATTTGTCACAGATGTGCGCATGTATACCGGAGATCATCAGATCTACGTCTTTTTTATTTCGGCCACAAAAACTGCAAGTGACTTGTGTTGCCATTATTTTTCTGCTTTTCTTTCTAAAACTTCGTCGATTAGCCCATAGTCCTTTGCTTCAGCGGCTCTCATCCAATAGTCTCTGTCAGAATCTCTTTCAATTTCATCAAATTTCTTGCCAGTATGCTTGGCAAGGATAGAATACAAATCTTTCCTGAGTTCCAATGTTTGCTTCAACGTGATTTCCATGTCCTTAGACTGACCCTGCATTCCACCACTTGGTTGGTGTATCATGATCCTGCTGTGAGGAAGTGATGATCTTTTGCCTTTTGCTCCTCCGGAAAGTAATACAGCACCCATAGAAGCCGCCAACCCTGTACATATCGTAGCTACATCGGGATTAACATACTGCATGGTGTCATACATGCCTAACCCAGCATATACCGAACCTCCAGGACTATTGATATAAAGTAAAATGTCTTTTTTAGAATCCACTGATTCAAGAAATAACAATTGGGCTGTTATAATGTTTGCGATATTCTCTTCTACCTGCATTCCCAGGAATATGATCCTGTCCATGATAAGTCTTGAGAAAACATCAATTTCGCGGAAATTAGTAGGTCTTTCTTCAATGACAGCCCGTGTCATGTTTTCAACCCTGTGTACATATGAGTCAAAGGTAGATCCACTGATTCCCTGGTCCTTTACGGCATATTTTCTGAATTCTTGAGTGTTAATCATGTTTTGAATATAACTTATGTAAGTAAAAATAAAAAAAGTCCTTATCAAAAGGACTCATTAATAACTTCATTTGAAATAGCTAAGTTCACGGAAGTTTTCTGAATTCATCCAAACTTACGACTTTATCCTTAATATTTATTTGAGATTTTACGTAGTCCAGTGCTTTATTGTTTAGTACCTGGTTGTAAATCTTCATATAATTCTCACCGTTTTCTGCCTGCAGGTAGTTTTGTGCAAACATATCCAGTTTATCGCCCATTTGGTCGCCCAGACCAGCCTGGCCAAACTGTGCACTTATTAGATCCTTTGCAGCAGCTATCACCTCTTCATTTTCTACTTTTAAGTCCTGATCTTTAATGATCTTATTTTTGATCAATGACCATTTCAGCTCTTTGCTATAGGATTCATATTCCTCGCTGAGGACATCCTCAGTGATTTTTTCGTCAGACTTAGCAAGCCACTTTTTGAGGAAACTATCAGGAAGATTGATTTTAGCTTTTTCAATTAGCTGATTTCTCAATCTGTAATCGAAATATTGCTCCTCTTCACGCTTATAGTTTTCACTTACAGCTTCCTCTACTTTTTTTCTGAATTCTTCCTCAGTCTTTACCTTACCCTCGCCGAAGGTCTTGTCAAAAAGTTTCTGATCGACAGGGATGGGGTTGGTTCGCGAAATACCACCAATGTTGATGGTCAGCTTAACCTTCAGTTTTTCGAAGTCATCGTGACTGATATTGAGCTGATGGTGAAGCTTGTGCGAATCGATATATAATTTCTTCGGCTCGAATTCTACCGAGTCACCAACTTTCTTCCCGATAAATTTCTTATCAACTCCTTTGGCTAGATCATTCATGTCGATGTTAATCTCCTTATCGACCTCACCGTCTTTAGAAGTGACTTTTCCGTAAATAATATCTTTCGCCTGGGCTACTTCCTCATTCGAAAGCTCACCAAACTGTCTTTGCAGGTTTTCAATGGTTTCGTCTATTACTTTCTTGTCGACTTTAATGGTGGGTTTTTCCACCTTCAGTTTTTGGTCGATCTTGAGTTCAAATTCTTCTGCAAAACCCACATTGTATTCAAACTCGAAGTCTTTTGCCTGATCAATGTTGAAGTCCAGGTTTTCAAAAGAGTCTTCTTTAGGCATAGGCTCACCAAGAAACTGTAAGTCACTTTCTCTGAGGTATGCATTGAGCTTATCAGAAAGTAATTGATTGATCTCTTCAGCAAGAATTGATTTTCCGTAAAGTTCTTTTATGAGGTTTGGAGGAACCTTTCCTGGCCTGAAACCTTTGATATTAGCTTTCTTGCTATATTCTTTAATTTTTTGTTTTACACCAGGTTGATAATCATCCTGCTTTAATTTAACTTTAATTAAACCTTCTGTCTTGTCGATTTTGTCAAGTGTGATTTCCAATTGGCTAAAGATTTGAATTTGATCAGGTAAAAACCCTACTAAAGGTTAATTTGAATAGAAAAGAAAGTATTTCGAATAGAGGATTTAAAAAAGTGCGGATGGAGGGACTCGAACCCCCATGCCTCGCGGCGCTAGATCCTAAGTCTAGTGCGTCTACCAATTTCGCCACATCCGCATCTTTACAAATCTCAAGGCCTGTTGTTTTATTCCAACATCCCAGGACCTATGTTCTCAAAATTTCAAAGAATTTACTATGTATAGATTTGCTACATCAAGTAAATTTTCGGAGGGCAAAATTAATTAAAGTTTTTGTAATTATTCACCCCAAACAAATGTTTTGTTTAATATGATTTTGGAAGTTGATGTAGAAGAGGAAAGAAAAGAAATCATTCGGAGGTACCGAAAGCTATTGAGATCGGCTAAACCTATGTTGAAAGAGGGCGATGCAAAAATGATCAAAAAGGCTTTTCACCTCTCAATGGATGCTCATAAGGATATGCGACGCAAATCCGGTGAGCCCTATATCTTTCATCCACTGGAGGTAGCCCAAATATGTGTTTCGGAAGTGGGACTGGGTCCTACTTCGATCATCTGTGCACTGTTGCACGATGTGGTGGAGGATACGGAAACTGGTCTGGCCGAAGTAGAACGGACCTTCGGACGGAAGGTAGCCAGTATCATTGATGGGCTCACCAAGATCAGCGGGGTATTTGAGCAGGGGAGTTCGGCACAGGCTGAGAATTTCCGAAAAATGTTACTCACATTATCCGATGATGTAAGGGTAATACTGATAAAGCTTGCAGACAGGTTGCACAACATGCGTACGCTTCAGAGCATGCCTAGGGATAAGCAACTAAAGATTGCCAATGAAACAATCTTTATTTACGCGCCTTTAGCCCATCGCCTTGGACTTTACGTGATCAAGTCAGAATTAGAAGATCTGTACCTTAAATACACTGACAATGATACCTATAACCACATTGTTCAAAAGATAAGAATAACCAGGGAGGCCAGAAACAGGTTTATCAGGAGTTTTATCCGACCTATTAAAGATGAATTAAACAAACATAAGTTTACCTACGAGATCAAGGGAAGGCCAAAGTCCATTCATTCCATATATAATAAGATGAAAACCCAGAATGTGCCATTTGAAGAGGTCTTTGATCTTTTTGCCGTAAGGATCATTCTGGATACGGAAATAGAACATGAAAAAGCCGCTTGCTGGCAGGCATATTCTATAGTGACGGATTTTTATCAACCTAACCCTGATAGGCTGAGAGATTGGATAAGCATTCCCAAAGCCAACGGATATGAGTCATTACATACGACCGTGATGAGTGCTACCGGGCAATGGGTGGAAGTACAGATCCGAACCAAGCGAATGGATGAAATAGCAGAGAAGGGCTATGCAGCTCATTGGAAATATAAAGAGAAAGAATCCCCGGGTGATCGTGGGCTTGAACAATGGATTACCAAGGTCCGAGAGATATTGGAGCAAAACAATACTTCTGCGATTGAATTTGTGGACGACTTCAGGTCAAATCTTTTCCACGAAGAAATCTTCACGTTTACTCCAAAGGGTGATCTGATTACTTTACCAAATGGTGCCACGGCACTAGATTTTGCCTTTGACATCCATACTGAGGTAGGTGCCCACTGCCTGGGAGCAAAAGTCAACCAGCGGCTGGTACCTCTAAATCATGTATTGAAAAACGGTGATCAGGTAGAGATCCTCACCTCCAGAAAGCAAAAACCTAACGAGGATTGGCTCAAATATGTAGTAAGTTCAAAAGCAAGGTCCAAGATCAAGGATGTGCTCAAAGAAGAGAGAAAGGTCTTTGCGAGTGAGGGGAAAGAGATCGTAATGCGGAAAATCAAGCAGATGAAACTCCCCTGGAGTCAGGAGATACTTGATCAACTGGTTGCCTTCTTCGATTTGAAAACTCCAATTGATCTATACTATTTGGTAGGAAGAGGAAAGATCAACCACGTTGAAATCAAGAAATTCAGGGACAAACAAGCCGAAGAGCCTACTCAAACCAAGATCAAAGATCCGGGCACATTCGAAGGTCAGAAGAAGAAGGTCAAGGAAAAAGATTTTGACCTGTTATTGATAGGAGAAGACATGGATGTGGTGGATTACAAATTTGCCAGGTGCTGTAACCCAATCCCAGGTGATGATGTATTCGGATTTGTTACTGTAAATGATGGCATTAAGATCCACAGGACCAGCTGCCCCAATGCTGCTGAGTTACTTTCAAACTATGGTTATCGGGTCATTAAAGCCAAATGGACGAGTAGTCATGATAAATCATTTATCGCCAGGCTAAAGATAATTGGCACTGATCGACTTGGCCTGATCAACGATATATCAAGTATCATCTCAGGCGAGCTGAAGGTAAACATGAGGTCTATTACTATTAATACCGAGGGGGGAATCTTTGAAGGCGAAATCCAATTATATGTCAACGATACCCAGCATTTGGATAAACTGATTACCAATCTCGAAAAAGTTCAGGGGGTAGTATCTGTATCAAGAGATGTTTAGTTATTAAAGAAGCAATTCTTCTATAGCTATATTTGCGGCGGTCATGGAACAATCTGTTATTTTAGACGAGGTAAAAAAGATATTCACAGCTTATCTGGAGAAGAAGAGTTTGAGGAAAACCCCTGAACGCTATGCGATTTTGGAGGAGATTTATACTCGTAGGGGCCACTTTGATGTAGAGTCGCTCTACATATCTATGAAAGACAAGAATTACCGTGTGAGCAGGGCTACTGTATACAATACGTTAGACCTTTTAGTAGAATGCGATCTGGTTACGAAGCATCAATTTGGAAAAAATCTAGCACAATATGAGAAATCACACGGATTTAAGCAGCATGATCATTTAATTTGCACGGATTGCAACAAAGTGATGGAATTTTGTGATCCAAGGATCCAAAATATTCAGACGACTGTGGGCGATCTCCTAAAATTTGACATTATTCATCACTCTTTACTGCTCTATGCCAGTTGCAGGCGGGTAGACTGTGAGAATAAAAAATAAGTGACCTATGATGAATTATTCTCATAATCTGAGCAAAGACAGGTTGATCCTGAATTTTTCCGGAGACCTGATAGGTGAAAATAATGGACCGGAACTGATTGAAATTGTAAATGATGCACTTTCATCGGATGCCAAATATTGTCTGATAAATATTTCTGATGTTAGATATATCAATTCGAGTGGTATAGGCGTACTGATCACCATTCTCACAAAATTCAGAAACAAGGGAGGAGAGCTATATTTGGTGAATCCTTCCGAACACGTTAAAAAATTATTAATAATTACAAAGCTTCAGGCCATTTTCAACATTGTTAAAACAGAGCAGGAAGCAGAAGATACCATTTCAAAAATAAACTGATGGCACAGGTAGATATTTTGTTAGGCCTTCAATGGGGAGATGAAGGGAAAGGAAAGATCGTGGATTTTTTGGCTCCCAAATATGATGTAGTTGCTAGATTTCAGGGAGGACCCAATGCCGGGCATACTTTGGAATTTGACGGTCACAAACATGTCTTACATCAGATTCCTTCTGGTATTTTCCACGAAGGCATTCTCAATGTAATAGGGAATGGTGTTGTACTTGATCCAAAAGTTTTTCAGGAAGAGATCGACGAGTTGAAGCCTTTCAACCTGGATCTGAAGAAACATTTGGTGCTTTCCAATAAAGCTCAGATGATCGTACCCACACACCGTGTCTTAGATCAGGCCTATGAGCGAGCCAAAGGGGACAAAAAAATCGGATCAACGCTAAGAGGCATTGGTCCTACATATCAGGATAAAGTGGCCAGGAGAGGCTTAAGAATCGGTGATGTTGATGAACCGGATTTTGATAAAAGGTACGAAGAGATCAAAAATCATCATTTAAGGATTTTAGAGCATTATGATTTAGAATTTGACATATCAAAGGAGGAAGAGGTTTTCTTCAGTGCCATTGAGACCATACGGTCATTTGATATTCTGAGCACGGAGTATTTGATCAATCAGGCCATTACGGATAATAAGGCTGTGCTGGCTGAAGGCGCTCAGGGTTCCATGCTGGATATTGATTTTGGAAGCTATCCATATGTAACAAGCTCCAATACCATTTCCGCGGGGGCTTGTAACGGACTAGGTGTGGCACCACGCTGGATAGGAGAGGTCTTCGGTATTTTCAAAGCATACTGTACACGAGTTGGTGGTGGACCGTTCCCTACCGAGCTTCATGGGGATGAAGGAGAAGCGCTTAGAAAAAAAGGCAATGAATTCGGTGCGACTACCGGAAGACCTCGCAGATGTGGCTGGCTAGATTTGCCAGCACTGAAATACTCCTGTATGCTTAATGGTGTCACTAAGCTCTTTATGATGAAAGCCGATGTTTTAGCTGATCTTGATGAAGTAAAGGTTTGCTATGGCTATGAAATGGGTGGTAAGACCACAGATGAGCTACCTCTATACCTAGAGGGGGCAGATTGGGAGCTGATTTATAAAACCTTTAAGGGATGGGGAGCTACCAAAGCAAATACTTTTGATGCATTGCCTTCATTATTGCTGGAATACATCACTTATATCGAGGAACAGGTCAAGGCACCTATCGAAATTGTATCGCTTGGGCCTAATAGGGTAGAAACCGTATTGAAAGAAGAATTTACCACGTAAAATATCTTTTTTGAATCCCATGGATTTAGTATCTTTGCCATCCGCTTTTTGAGGGAGAAAAATATTTCTCAAGTTTTTTACTCGAAAAGTTGGACTTGCAAAAAGTTTATCTAATTTTGCATCCGCTTTCAGCAAGACAATCGAACGAGATTGTCAAAAAGTACACAAATTCTAACAGGATTTTTGTATTCATTTACCGACGATAAGGAGGTAAAAAAGTTCTTTGAACGAATGGACAGATAGCAAATTGCTCTATTAAAAAGGAGTGCGGAT
>DKPQ01000002.1:220318-220643 GCA_002471275.1 Flammeovirgaceae bacterium UBA7330 | reverse complement strand
TGTTGCAAATATTTTAATAAAAAATTTAATATTATTTGTTTCATCTAACAATATCGCCAAATAGGTGCATAATTCATAATCTATAAAAATCAGCTTTCCTGAACTTAAAAGGCATATTTTAAAGATCTAAAAAGGAATGGGTTACTCGGGAGACTGACGATAAAAACCATTAAATAAAAATCACCCACGCTATGAGATTGGCCTATTACCGGACCATTAAAAGAAGTTCAGAATGAAGTATTATGGGAAGTTAGAAAATTGAAGACCTCCTGACTTCTGACTTCTGACTTCTGATTTCTGATTTCTGTATAAAAAGAAAAAGGTC
>DKPQ01000002.1:0-219926 GCA_002471275.1 Flammeovirgaceae bacterium UBA7330 | reverse complement strand
CCTCCACGAAGCGGTTAGTCTTTCCTAGTTCACGAAAGGTTACTTGTGGTAAGCAATCGTGAACCAGATAAGCTTTATCCCTTATCTTCACCCTCGAGATAGGAGGGCATGTCTGCCTGTTTCATCATCCTACAGTATGTATAAGAACTAATTATGATTCAAAAGTAACAGATCAAACAATACGTTGCAAATATTTTAATAAAATAAATTAATATTTACATTTAATTCAGTATATTAAATATATATTATAATTATAATAATTCATCTTTCCCTGTTTATCTGATTTTTTATTCTTATCAATAAAAGAAACTCCATGCAAAACCTCAGGCATTATCGTCCCACTCACGGGATAAGGTATTTACCTGTACCTTCAGGATTGTAATTTCAGTGTATACCACTATAATTGTCAAAAAGCTTCCCAATAATGAAGGTCATACTCAAAATTCTGTTATTGTCCATCGTACTTGCAGGTTGTTCGGATTCAGGGTTCACCCCTGTTGATCTCACCTGTGAATATCTAAAAGACCCAACGGTAGTTGATATACCAAATCCAAGGTTGTCGTGGATCAACATTGCCCCTGACAATGAAAGAAATCAGAGACAGACAGCATACCAAATTCGCGTAGCTACCTCCAGGTCAGGCCTGTCTGATCCTGATTTATGGAACAGTGAAAAAGTATCCTCTGAGCAGTCATTCCGGGTGAAGTATGCTGGTAAAGCACTTACATCAGGGCAAGACTGCTGGTGGCAGGTCCGTACCTGGGACAAAAGCGACAAACCTTCAGAATGGAGCAAACCTGCTTATTGGGGCATGGGCCTGCTTAAAGCTTCTGAATGGAAGGCCACCTGGATTGGCGCTCCATGGCAGGCAGAAGAAGCCCTACCGATACCTCCCGGAGGTCCTAATGCCATTCTGGACACGTTTCCCCCTCCTGCTCCCATGCTGAGAAAATCATTTGAGGTCTCCGGGAAAATCAAACAAGCAAAAGCTTTCGTGACCGGCCTGGGGTATTTTGAATTTTATGTGAATGGGAAAAAAATAGGCGATGAAGTGTTGATCCCCAATCAAACCAACTATGGTAAACGCCCCGGTCTGGAAGATCAATACATCCCCGTGGCGGACAACTTCAGGGAGTACAAAGTGATGTATCTGGCCTATGACATCACCCGTGAGCTACAGCAAGGTGAAAATGTGATTGGGAGTATTCTGGGAAATGGATTCTATAATCCCGCGAAATTCTGGACGAGCCCTTATGGAAGCCCACGATTTTTTGGACAGGTCGAAATAGAGTATACCGATGGCACCGAAGAGATTATCGTTAGTGATCTGTCCTGGAAAGCCGATAAAAGCCCCATCCTGATGGATATGGTTTATTATGGAGAAAAATATGATGCCCGACTGGAGCAAAAAGGATGGTCCGCACCAGGTTTTGATGATTCCCGATGGGCCCAGGTAGTGGAACGAGTGGCACCTTATGGCAAACTGGTAGCCCATACGGCATATCCTGACAAAATCACTGAGACGTTTAAGCCCTTGTCTATTAAAAAGAAAAATGACAGCGTTCACGTGGTGGACTTTGGAACCGAAATCTCCGGCTGGGTAAGGTTAAACAATGTCAGAGGTCCTGCTGGCCACCGGATTGACATTGGTTTCCTGAGTAATCAATACTCCGGGGAAAACACCTACATATTCAGCGGGAATGGAAAAGAGAATTACGCACCTCGATTCAATTGGTTTGTTTTCAGTGCGATAGAAATAACTAACTGGCCGGGTGAGCTTAAAAAAGAGTACCTCACCGCTGAAGCGGTGAATACGTATGTAGAAGAAACCGGAGTTTTTGAAACATCCAACCCGCTTTTCAATGACATCAATAAGATCTGGAAGCGAAGTCAGGTCGACAATATGCATGGTGGACTAGCCAGCGATTGTCCGCACCGGGAAAGGTCCGGCTATACGGGTGACGGCCAGGTAGCCTGTCTCACGGTCATGCACAATTATGATGCACGCAACTTTTACCAGAAGTGGATCCAGGATATCCTGGGTGCCCAGAATGTTGACAATGGGTATGTGCCGAATGGCGCTCCCTGGCAGCGAGGCTGTGGCGGTGGAGTGCCCTGGGGTGCAGCCATGAGCATTATGCCCTGGCATTTTTATGTCCAGTATGGAGCCATGGACATGCTGGAAGATAATTATAAAGGGATGAAAGCTCATGTGGAATGGATGAAAAAGTGGGTAAACGAAAAAGGCATTATGTTTTCGAGGGAACCTGATGAAGACAACCCGGTGGTCTGGATGAACCTGGGTGAATGGGCCGCTCCCACCGGTAGAAATAGCATACCTCAATCAATGGTCCATACTTTTTATTTTTGGAGATGCGCTGATTTTACAGCTAAAGCAGCTAAAGCGTTGGGACACCCGGCAGAATCGGCCCAATACGATTCATTGGCAGAATACACCCGTAAAGCCTTCTATCAAGAGTTTTATGATGCTGAAAATGGTTCCTATGGCAATTACGGAGGTAATGTCCTGGCATTGACCATGGGGGTTCCGGAAGATCAAAAACAAAAGGTTGTTGCTGCATTGGAGAAAAACGTTGAAAATAATGACCGACACCTGGACACCGGCATCTTTGGAACCAGGTTCTTCTTTGAGGTGCTGGCAGAAAATGGGTTGAACCACCTGGCCTATGCAGCGATGAACAAAAAAACCGAGCCGAGCTATGGACGCTGGCTTGAGCTGGGCAGTACCACCACACGAGAGCATTGGAATGAGGATGGATCACACAACCACCCCATGTTTGGCGGTGGCCTGGTCTGGTTTTACAGAAACCTGGCCGGCATGAAGGCTGATCCCTCTTTACCCGGGTATAAGCATATCATCTTTAAGCCTCAACCCATTTCCACCATGGACTTTGTGAAATACAGATATAAAACATCATTTGGTGATGCGGGCATCCACTGGCAAAATAGACCAGATGCATTTACGATGAAAGTTGAGGTACCGGTTGGTTCGAAAGCAACTGTCTACTTACCTGCTTCTCCAAACAGCAAAGTGACTGAGAGTGGTGTAAAAGTAGCGTCAATCAAAGAGATCTCGATACTGGAGCCTGTAGATGGCTATAAAGTTTATGAAATTGGTAGTGGGGTTTATGAATTTAAGGTGGGGAAATAGGTGGTTAAGTTAATAGGTTGATAAGTTATTGAGTTATTGGGCTATTGGGTACTAAAATATGGCCTCTGTATAATTGAAAACATCACCATAAAAAAAGAGGATGTTCCTTTGGAACACCCTCTTTTCATTGCTACAAAATATTGTTTATACTGATGTAGGTGACGGAATATCGAACCCTGCATTTCGAGGATCAGCAAGTAAACGATTAGCTTCAGTAGCCCGGTCACCAACAAAATGCTCAGCCTCACCATCAAATTCTAACCAGGGTCCTACCACGTATTCAGCCTTGTCTTCAGGTACACCCATGCCATCACGAGCAATCGCATGGATCTTCATGAATTCTTCATAGGCCAGTTTGTTGTCTCCAAACTGTCCGGCTTTGGCATTGAAAGGCACCTTCTCTCCTAACCTGTATGAAGTATTCATCAGGTGTCCAAGTGTGCAGCTATAATGCGCATCTTTCATGTTACCATTCGCCATTGAAGGGTCATTGGCTCGTACGGCAGTAATGAAACTACCCCAGTTTCCACCTTCGGTCATAGGCACATCCTTCACTGTTACATTTCTTGGCTGACTTCCATTCTTGGAAACATACTCTCCATTTTCTCCAATGAGTCTTCCACCATCTTCAAAATAGAACCGATTGGTCACTTCTCGTACATAGCCTTCATGATTCACATTTCGCACATTGAAGAACACATACTGTCCGTTGGCAAATTCGGCAAGGGCAAACATCGTGTTAGGAGTTTCTCCCTGGTCATCCCACTTGAATCTGCCACCAAGTGCCATCACTCTCTTTGGGTGTGTATTTTCTACTTCCGGATCGAGTGCCCAGTACGCCACATCCAACTGGTGTGTACCCTGGTTATTCAATTCTCCGTTTCCAACTGCCCAGTTCCAGTGCCAGTTGTAGTGCACCAGGTTCTCGTTGTACTTGTCGATAATCGCAGGACCTTTCCACAGATTCCAATCCAGGTGGGGAGGTGGTGCAGTGTTGGGCTTAAAACCTATACCCTCACGCGGCTTACAGGCAAATCCGTGAGAAACAACCATTTTCCCATACTTTCCTGAACGAATTTCAGAAACCTGTTTTCTCCAGTGATCACTACTTCGTCTTTGCGCACCATGCTGAACCACAATGCCGTATTTTTCGGCTGCAGCAAGCGCCACTCTGCCTTCATAGATATCGTGACTGGCTGGCTTTTCTACATAAATATGCTTTTTGGCCTGAGCAGCCCAGATGACCATCAGTGAATGCCAACTGTTTGGGGTAGCAACAGTAATTGCATCTATATTTTTGTCATCCAGTACCTTTCTCACATCAGCTACACCTTTCACTCCTGTATGCAATCCGCCTTCTTCTTTTAGCTTTTGCACACGGCTGCCAAGCACCTGACTATCGGGATCAACAAGATAGGCGATCTCTACATTGTCCAGTTTTCCAAAGCCATTGATGTGGCTTTTGCCTCGTCCATTCACACCACAGACAGCCAGGCGAACGCGGTCATTGGCTCCCATGATCTTTGCATAGGATTTTGCACTAAATGACATGGCGCCGATTGTAATACCTGTGGTACCCAGGACACTCTTTTTAAGAAATTCTCTTCTTTGGGTCATGTTTCTTTGGGTTATTTAATCTCTAATATAAAAAATGATGCTAAGACTATTGAGCCTTAGCAATCATTGAGTTGAATATTTCTAATTGTTCTTTCATGGCTGCAATCCTATCCGCAGGAGAGGTTCTGGCTTCCAACAGAATATATCCTTTGTAGTTCATGCCTACAAACAAATCCATCAGCTGCTGATATGGATAGTCTCCAACATTCAGCTCCCGGATATGGACTGTGTCTCCGAACCATTGCTTCACCGAATGGAAGTTGGCTTCCAATCCCGGGGGCAACAGGTCCTGATCATTACAATTCCAGCACATCTTTACACTCTTCTCAGTCACCTGCTCAAAAATTGCCTTCATATTCGGGATTTCCTGTGTCAGCTTTCCATGTACCTCTACCCTGATCACCTGCCCCATATCGCTGGCATATTTACCCACCTCATTGAATGACGCAGCTATTTGTGCGATGGTCTTCTCTTTTGAAACCTCTGCAGGTAAGCCATTGGGTTTCACCTTGATACCAGTGGCTCCAATATCTTTACACAGCTTGATATATTCTTTGGTCCCTTCTATGTTTTTCCTTACACGGGCCTGATCGACATGGTGATAGTCAAAGTTGGACCCATACCCTACACAGGTCACATCACTGTCTGCAAATCGCTTTTTTACATCAGCTCGCTGGCTGGCAGACAGGTTGGTTTCTACCCCATGTGCATGCTCAGTCCGCAATTCCACAGCTTTGAAACCGGTCTTTTCACAATTAGCTATCAAAGTAGGTAAGTCCCAGTCTTTTCCCCATTGGTAGGTAACAAGACCCAGCTTCATCTTTGATTTTTTGGCCACTTCTGCAAATGCAGATGCATTGAGTAATGAAATTCCAGCACCAGCCATGATGCTTTTCTGGATAAAATCTCTTCTCGTTTTATTTATAGACATTATTTACTCTTGTTTCTTGCTTAATAATTAGGATTTCTTTTTGGCGTATTCATCCGCCAGCTTATTGATTTCTTCATCGGACAGATCTTCCGATGCAACTACAAGTCTGTATCTAAAAGTAGCTGTCTCGCCTTTGTTGAGGCTAAAGTTCAGTTCTTTCTCTCCATTTGAGAATATTTTCTGACCAAGTGTATTGGCAGCAAACAGACCGTAATCGCGTGCATGCCAGTAAGTAGGGTAACCAACATTGTCCGGGTGGTCAATAATCACCAGCGACACCTTCTCGCCATTGATCTCGCTACCCAGTTTCATCCAACGACACCTGGTACCCCAAACTTCTTTGCCTTCCACACCTTCGGCACTTCTATAATTTCCCTTCACGTAGGTATTGTCCATTTTATCTACTTTGGTTGCCACCCCGTGGGAATCCACAAGTGTAGTCGGCTTATTGGAAGGTAACTCCAGCTCCCGGCTCACCCTGATGGCAAACATGCCTTCTTTATTATCCGTGAAATTCACTTCATCGATTAAAGCCTTGAGGCTTGTGGTACGGTCGATGATCCTCATGTCCCCATCGGCAATAAACTCAAAGCTGGTTTGGTCCTCCAGCATTGATGTGTTGTCTGGTGACTTCCATAAGGATCTGGTAGCTAAAACAGCACTGCCCTTTCCTCCTTTAACTGTCTCGATGGACTGATGATAGATCGATCCGTATTTACTTTTTCGCTCCGGAGAGATAGCCTCTGAGTTATTCCAAAAGTCCAGCCCATTTACATCCCCGTAATTGAGCCACACACCCACATGATGCGGATGGTCAGTCCTGTCTCCAGCTTTGTTGATCAAAGGATAGCTTCTGGTGAGCATGTTTCCTCCAGCGGAATTTATCGGCCACAAAACCGGCTTCATGATATTATCAGGGTAGATATAAGAAGTGAAAAGTTTGCCTCCGATGAGAACATCCACTTTTTTCTCAGCCTCTTTCACATTTAGATCTATGGCCTCTTTTTTCTGAGCAAAAAGCAATGGGGTACTCAGCAAAAGCGCCATATAAATCAGGGTCTTATTTTTCATTTAAGGTAGTTGTTAAGTTATTAATGAGAATACAAATTAAAACCTGTCAGGGATGCCTGACAGGTTTTAATATTTATGCTATGAAAAGATCATTATACCAATTCAGGTACTTCGTAACCTTTTCTGTAATTACGAGACAACATCTCATCCGCTTCAGGGTCATTGATAAATGTCTCTGATTTAGGATTAAAATTCAGTACTCTCTCCAGTCTGTAAGCGATGTTACCCAGGTGAGCCAGGCCTGACGACAGGTGAGCGGTCTCTACAGGTCCGTTAAGGATGGTCCTGTCGTGTTTTCTAACCGCTTCGATGAAGTTGGCAAAGTGACCATCTGTTCCTCCGGCACCTCTATCCATTCCTGAGGCTGATGGTCCTCCATCCTCTCCGGACTTACCAGGAGTTCTGTCTTTACCCAGGTAAGACTTATACTTATCATATCCGTCTACCACAATGATACCTTTGTCACCATAGAAGATATTTCCTACAGTAGCACCATCTTCAGCGTTTGTACACCAGTGACGCACTTCGAACTGGATGATTTTACCTTCTTCGGGGTATTTATAAACTGAAGTTAATACTTCAGGTACTTCTTTGGCATCGTCCCAGAGGAACTTACCTCCCATAGAAGCGATTTGACTTGGTAATCCCACGTCAAGTCCCCACATACAAAGGTCAGTCTCATGGATACCCTGGTTTCCTACATCACCATTGCCATAATCCCAGTGCCAGTGCCAGTTGTAATGAACAAGGTTTTTGGTGAATGGTCGCTTTGGCGCTGGTCCTGTCCACAGGTCATAGTCAATACCTTTTGGTACCGGAGAGAATCCAGCATCCCCGATAGATGGTCTCCATCGGAAAACAAGACCTCTGGCCATGTATACCTTACCAATGTATCCATCACGCATCAGCTGAATGGCCTCCTGAACTGCAGGGGAACTTCTCAACTGAACACCATGCTGGACGATACGGTCATATTTATGCGCAGCCTCTACCATTTTACGTCCTTCCCAGATGTTGTGTGAACCTGGCTTTTCAACGTAAACATCCTTTCCCGCCTGGCAGGCCCATATTGTGGCCAATGCATGCCAGTGGTTGGGAGCGGCAATACTTACTACGTCAATGTCTTTGTTGTCGTATACTCTTCGCAGATCCTGCTCCAGGGCAACGTCCTTTTTGTATTTTTCTTTAAAATCTTTTTGACGATCCTTAAGGATATTCATATCCGGATCACAAAGTACGGCTACGTTCACATTGTCCTGATTCATCAGACTCTGAATGTGATTCTTTCCTCGTCCATTCACTCCCAATACCGCAGCATTGATCCGATCATTTGCACCAAACACTTTTGATGAAACGATGGTAGGCGCCACAAAAGCGGCAGATCCAGCAACGGTTGACTTTTTAATAAAGGATCTTCTAGATTTTTCCATGTTTAGAATTTGAGTTTACTTCTTGATTAAGGTTTTTATTAAGTAATACTATTTTTTGGCCATTATGTACCAATATCTCATTGATTTTTTTGGGTCAATACTCGGTTAGTACGAACAAATCATGAGATGCCAATCAGTGAGTTAAATTAACAAAAAATAGCGTACCATACAATCTAAAAAAACTTATCTGGCAGCATATGCTGCCAGATAAGTTTAGGGGTTGTGTTTATTTAAATCTGATCTTATTCACCAATTGCTCGCATAGGATCTGTATTTGCAATCCCTGCGGTCTGAACCACGTGGGTGAGTGGCTCAATGTTGGTTTCCGCTCCATTGTAACCAGTAGTCTGGTTGAGTGTCGCATCCACATTACCGATGATGTAATCCTGATAAACAGGCCAGAAAATGTGCTTAGGATCCATGGTATACTTGGTAGTATTATATGTCTGCCAAGGCACCTCATCTCTAAAGAACGTATTCTTATCCATCACCCTGTTGTAATAAAAACTATTGGCGGAAAGCGATGTTTCGATGTTACCGCCGGTGATTGAATAGGTATTACCCAGATAATCTGTCTTACCGGTTTTTGCAAAAATCACAGAAACCCTTACCAATTCATCGTGACGATACTCCTCACCAAACAACTCTCTGTTTCGTTCGTCAAGGATTGCGCCAATTCCATCAGTAGTAACATCACCTGCTGTATACATTTCAATGGCATTGGATCGCTGACGAATCACATTGATATCATCTGCAGCTCCCTGGAAGTTATCCTGCCAGAATCTGGCCTCTGCTCTTATCAGGTAAACCTCAGCCATTCTCATCAGGTAAAGGTCCTGATCACCACCATCTTGTCGGTCTGGTCGGTGCTCAATGTTAACCGCATACATTTTATAGCGAGGGTATCCATGCCAGCATCGGATAGTGTCCAGACATGTCAGACTTCCATCACCCGGGTTGTAAAGCGTAAGCGGTTGCAGGTACCATGGACTTCCGTCATCCTCCAATGAAGGGTTGTCATAAACGACATCTTCCATTTCAAAGTAGTTAACGTCTTTGTGTCGGTAATCCTGCTCATCCCAGGTGCCTTTAAACGCCCATACATCATATTGTGAATAGTTAGTCGGACGGGCAAAACCCTGACCTCTACCCCACTTTTTCATCATTCTACCGCGTGAATCACTGGTAGATTGCTGTACGTCAGTACCAATTCTGGTAGTACCTGGCTCCCAAACCCCAAGGTTTGTACTTACAAAGTTAGGACCCCAGGCTCTGATCCTTGCAGATCGTCCCTGACTACCTAATACCAGTGGCTCATTAACTGCCAACCAGATACCTTCCGGATTGGTTGCTTTTTGAGCACCCGCGTTCATGTGAAGATAGTTCTGCGCATCTGCAGAAGCATTTGCACTCCTTCCTGGAAGCGGATTACCTGTAGTAGGGTTGTTGTTGTTTCCAACAGCCACAGAATCAACCCCTGAAGGGATCATAGCATCCGTAAACAATACAGACTCACCATCCGCAATGATGTCATCCATCAAGGCTTCAGCTTCTGCAAATCGGGTATTGAGCATGTAATACTTAGCCAATAATATCCTGGCCGCATCTTTAGGAGCCACTCCCACAGGAAGCTCGCTCTTAGGCCTCATGTGCTGAACAGCATATTCCAGGTCCTCAATCATCTGATCCCAGATACCTTGCATGTGGAACACTTTGTAATCCCTTCTGGCCTCAGATACTACCGTCAGCGGAAAGGCCACATTTCCAAATTGCATGGTCAACTGCATGAAGAAAAATGCGCGAAGAAAATAAGCAGAACCCAACAAGTGGTTTCGGTCTTCATCAGCCTCACCATCCGGCCAATCAGGATTATCTATGTAGTCAATAACTGTGTTACAGTTCTTGATGTGTTCATAGTTCTCATAATAAAATGACCGTGCTCTACCTGCATCATTGTTTCTGCCGTTTTGTGGTGTAGCATAAGTACGCAAATCCACAAAAGCATCCGGCTTATCTGTTGCACTTACAACTGACGCATCACTCATGTTGTGGTTAAACATCATTTCACGTGTATCACCATTCCATTGTCTGAATACACCTCTGTATGCAGCCTGTAGTACTGTCTCCAGTCCCGCAGCATCAACAAAAGTATTTTCAGGACTCAGGAAAGATAAAGGCTGTTCCTTCAAAAAATCATCACTACAGGAGAATGAAAACATCATTGCCACTGCGACGATTATTCCTTTTAAAAATTTATTGTTTTTCATTTTAATCTTTTTCTTATTGAATCATTAATTCCTAATCGTCAAATCTTAGAAAGTGAAATCCAGACTAAATGAATAAGTCCTTGGCATTTCCCTTTCAGATTCCGGATCTCCGTAAATCCAATTGGTAAAGACTGCTGCATTTTCAATGTTCAATGCTAGTCTCACCCTGCTGAAATTGATTTTATCCAACATACTGGCTGGCAAACTATATCCCAGAGACACATTTTGAAGTCTCACATAGTTTTTAGACAAGGCTGATTCAATACCTAGCAATCTTATCGAGTTGATCCTTGCGGCATCATCAATTTGATTGTTAGGTGTCCAGTAAGGCAACTTATACCAGTTATGGTTTTTGATATAGCCTTGCTCCCAGTTGAATGGTTGAATGGTTCTTCCTAACCAACCAAGCTTACCAAGAAATACCAATCCAAGATCAAAACCTCTGAATTCAATGTCATTTCTGAAAGTGATATACCATGGATTCTCAGTAAGACCAAGGAAAACCCTGTCGTCTGCATCGATGTCACCATCTCCGTCCTGATCTACGTGTCTGAAATCACCAGGAAATAAGCCATACTGTGATGCTTCAGCTTCTTCTCCGATTTTGTAAACTCCATCGGTCTCAAGATCCCAGATGATGTCTTTACTCTGACCGATAAACCATCCGTTTTGTAAATCATCAGACTCTCTGAATGATCCGTCTGGTTGCTCTGAAGGAGCATTTCCTAAACTTGTGATCTTATTCACCTTATAAGTAACATTCAATGCAGATGTCCATACAAAGTTTGGAGAAGTCATGTTGATGGTATTAATACCAAGGTCAAATCCACTGTTTTCCAAGTTACCAATATTATTCTTAGCAGAAGTAAAACCTGTTACCTCAGGAAGTTTTTGATCCAGAATCAAATCAGTGGTTTCGGATTTATATACATCTATTGTACCACTTATGCGGTCACTAAATAACCCAAAATTGATACCTATGTTGAATGATGCTGTTCTTTCCCATGAAAGTCCGGGAAGCCCAAATCTCTCAAGCGTTGTATATGGTGTCGGCACATATCCACCGTCATAATTCAACCAGATGCCGTTGTCCAGACGTGCATAGGCATTGTAAGCCTCCAATCCACGACTGTTACCATTGACACCCCAGCTCAACCTAAGTTTCAAATAACTTAGTGCAGTACCACTAGGCATAAAGCTTTCATTTGAAATGGTCCAGCCTGCTGCCAACGCCGGGAAGTTAGCCCAAAGGTTATCAACACCAAACCTTGAGTACCCATCTCTTCTGATTGACGCAGTGAAATTATATCTGTCACTGAAGTTGTAGTTTATACGACCCATGATACCAATTCTGGAATTGACTTCATCGGTAGATGAAACCTGAGGGTTCAATCCCAATTGAAGGGCATGATATCCAAGCGCTGCAGTAGGAGAAAAGCTTTGGTTGATAGCTTGTGTATACCAATATTGATTTTTCTCCGTGTTGTATAGTCCAGTAACTGAGAATCTATGATCCCCAAAAGCCTTATCCCAACTTAAAATGGTATTAGATTGCCATTCAAATTCGTCATTGTGCCTTCTTTCTGCTCGGTCAGCTGCACGTTGTGGATTGCCTGCTCCGTCAAAATCGAATCGCTTTCTGGTATCGAATCGAGGTGTAAAATCCTGACGAATGCTAAATCCAAAGGGCAATGATAGTTTTGCAAACAAAGTTGGATTCACCATAAACCGGGTATACAATCTTTCATTCCAATAAGGATCCTGATACGGGTTACTCTGGTTGGACCCTGCACTCTGATCATTCAGATACTGAGCTGATCGATCCGGAGCATCATTTGCCCAGGGCTGATCATATGGTGATTTCGTTCTGTAACCACCATTACTAATTGGCTCCTGGCCCTCATTTTGATAAGCAGCCTGAATATTTGCTCCAATGTTTAAGAACTCACCCAGATTTACATCCAGGTTTAATCGAGATGTGATGGTCTCAAACGTTTCTCCTATCTGTACAGACTCTCTGTTGCTGTATCCAACTGAATAGTAATAGGATACTCGCTCGTTTCGACCAGAAACACTCACATCGTAGTCTTGTCTTACACCAGTATGAAACAAGAAATCCTGCCAGTCATAAACAACTCCGTTTTGGAAGTTTTCAATTTCAATTTCCCAAAAACCAAAATTGTTAATCCTTGCCAGGTTAATGGCAGCAGGATCAGTCTCTCCGGGGATACCATTGGCAGCCAACCAGTCATCCTGATATTGCGGATCTAATTTGAAATAATCATCAAACCTTGACCACGGATCAGTACTGGTACTGGTAATGGTTTCATTCATATCTGTCAACCAGTTCAGCACTTCATCACCTCCTTTATAGGTTTCGATACGTTTTGCACCGGTCACCAAACCAACTCTTGTACTAAAAGTAACCTGAGGTTTTCCGTAAGAACCCTTTTTGGTAGTGATGATTACCACACCATTGGTAGCCTGTGATCCATAGATGGCTGCAGAGCTGGCATCTTTCAACACATCAATACTTGCAATGGTATTTGGGTTGATCTCAGCCAGGTCACCACGAAAGATTACCCCATCCAATACAACCAGCGGTTGATTGGCATCCGTTTCGTCATCAGAATCCGCCTTGATAGAAGCATCTCCTCTAACATTAAAATCCGGAACGTTTCGTGCGTCAGTTGCATACCCCACAGAAAGTCCAGGAACAGTTGTACGCAGAATCTCTGAAACACTGGTAGGTTTATACTTTTCTACCTTTTCTGCCTGTACATTGACAATGGCACCAGTCAAATCTTTCTTTTGTTGTGTACCATATCCAATAACAACTACTTCTTCAAGAGCTGTTACATCCTGTGCCAGCGCAATATCGATAGTAGATCTGTTGCCGATGTTTTCCTCAACCGTTGTATAACCAACAGAGCTAAAAACCAAAGTAGACTCCCCTGCTGGTACGTTTAGGGAATAGTCTCCATTAAAGTCGGTGATCACCCCGACGGTGGTGCCTTTCACCACTACGTTTACACCGGGAATACCTTCACCGTCATCGCCAGTTACTTTTCCGGTAACTGTCTGCTGTACTGGTTCATCAGTACCCGTGTTCGAATCCGGTGGATTCGATGTTGCTAGAGCCAAATCCATGGTACCCACAGTAAATATTACTGCCAGCACCAATGCTCTAAATGATTTCCAAAGTAGTTTTTGGTTCATAAATAAAAACATTACGTTAAACATTGATTTATAAGGTGGGCAATTGTTGCCCGAAAGGTCTTTACATAAATACACTCATTCACCGTTAGTGTATATCGCTTCATGCCGACGTATTTAACTTGTATTTTTCCACTATACTGTTTTGAAAAAAGATGTAGTCCATCAAAAGCGGAACATCTATTTCATGTGATTTCTGATACTAAATTGTAACCAGCAAATACAGTGAGATTAGAAAGAATAGTAATCGTAATCTCAATCAACCCATTCGTAAGATAATTTCATCATTTCAAAATATTCCAAAATAAATCCTTAAATTTTCAATAATTGCAATCCATTCAGGTTAATTGAATATTTTTTGAATCTTTTACATCAAAATGCTATTTTTTATGAATTTTTAACATCTAGAAATCAGGTGCATTGAGGAGATTTCAGAAGGATAATCCTTATTTATGACTTTCGTGAACGTACACGATGCACGAACATTCTTAAGTGATGACATAAACTACGTGAACAACGGATAGACCCTCCTGCTAAACCGATTTAGATCAGAGTGAATATCAAGAAGGAATCGGTTGTGGAGTGGTCAGGTGTGGCCTCAGATTCCCTGGTTCAGGTGATCTTATTCCGGGATTATTCCATGAGGTATATACAGGAATAACTGGCTTTTATAAAACCCCTCATTCTTCATCCAATGGTAAATACGACTATTGTAATATTACTAGGATGGCTGATGCTGCCATCTCAGCTAATTTGAGGCCACTTTAAACCTTGCAAAGGGATATTACCTGGGTTTAATGGGAGATTTTCTTGTTCTGCCCCAGTAAACAAAAAAAGCAATCAGTGCCAGAAACACATTGGTACCAAGCATGGCATACTCACCCCTGGAAATATGAAACATAGCAGCGAAAAACATTATGGCAGTTAAGCCTATGGCTGCAAGGGGTGTTAACCTGGGCTGAATCCTAAGAAGTGCGGGCAATACCAGGCCCAGAGCACCGGCCATTTCTGAAATTCCTATGAATCGGAACAACATCTCAGGTATATCTGTTGCCCATGGCATCTGTTGGGCAGCTACTTCAACTGAAGTTGAAATTTTGGCATATCCTGCCATAAAAAACATACCTGCAAGAATAACCTGAGCTATCCAAAGAAAAATATTCAATGCTTTATCATTCATGGATTCTGTATGTAGAGGTGTAATTGAGAACATGCCCCACTCCATAATGGTTCTCCAATGGATCGATTACTTTAATTAATAAAGTTTAGGACCAGTAGCCTTGTTACGTCGAACCACCTACCACTACCAGATTCAAATAAGTTGTAGGTTTTGTGAGAGCGCAGTATAACATGAGAGCGTAGTATAAGAAGTTCAGAATGAAGTCTCTTAATGAAATCTATAAATCAGAAGACCTCCTGACTCCTGATTTCTGTATTCTGTATTCTCATATAAAAAGAAAAAGGCCGCAGCACCCCTACCACGACCAGATTCAAATAAACAACATTAACCCAAAAATGATGGCTGTAGGGGAAGGATTCGAACCTCCACGAAGCGGTTAGTCCCGATGATTCACAATAATATACTTCAGTAAATTATAGCGAATAAAACCGGGATTTCTCCCTTATCTTCACCCCCGAGATAGGAGGGCATGTCTGCCAGTTTCATCACCCTACAGTGTATTAAAAGAACTAATTATGACTCAAAAGTAACATAACAAGTTATTTTTTAAAAATATTTTAATATTTTTGGTAAATATTTATACCTGAGTTAAGATTGTAGAGTCATTGTTGCGTATTTAAAAATATCACCTGTATAAAATGAGTAAAAATTACGAAATTGATAATGTAGACCTAAAAATCCTCAATTTGTTAATGGAGGATGCCAAAATCCCATATACCGAAGTTGCCAAAAAAGTTTTTGTTTCCGGGGGTACCGTTCACGTCCGAATGAAAAAGCTTGAAGAGATGGGTGTTGTCAACGGGACAACATTGAAAATGGACTACTCGAAATTGGGATTTGATGTCACCTGCTTTATGGGGATTTTTCTTCAGAAAAGTTCCTTATACGATCAGGTAGTAGAAAAACTCAGGGACATACCAGAAATTGTAAAGGTTCATTACACCACTGGTAATTATAACATCTTCATCAAGATCCATTGCCGTGATACCAGACACCTAAAGGATGTTCTGCATGATAAGATCCAAAAAGTAGATGGAATAGAAAGAACAGAGACGTTCATCTCCCTTGAGGAAAGTCTGAACAGACATCTTCAGTTCTAACCAATAAGTGTTTTCAGTTTATCCAATTTAGCCCACTTCTCGTTGTGGGTTTTACTTCTCTCCATTAAATTACTACACCTATTATATATATAGGTGTAAAAAAGGAGATATCTTCTACCCCTTAACTTAACCCCCCAATGATGAATTTTGATAAACTGATCATCGTCAGCGTACTTGTTATTGCTGCATGCGGTAAACCCGAACCTGAATATTCCACCGTAAAAACCTGGGATGAGCTGGTAGCTGGTACTGACTTTAAATACGTCACTCCGGTGAGGATTTCTGATCCCGGAACAGTGGATAATCCTGCCTACACCGGATTTTGGTTCTATGATGAGCAACAGTTCGATCCATCCGGTAGATATATGCTCGCCATGAAGGTTTATTTCAAAGAAAGAGAAGTGACCTCGTCAGACGTCGGTGAGATCGGATATTTTGATCTTAAGGAGAATAACAAATGGACTAAGATTGGCGAAACCACAGCCTGGAACTGGCAACAGGGGTGCAGGCTACAATGGCGACCTAATTCAGATGAAATCATCTGGAATGACCACAATGATGACAAGACTGCATTTGTCTGCAGAGCATACAACTTCAAGACGGGCAATACCAGGACCTTGCCAAGAGCCATATATGATATAACTGACGATGGAAAAACGGCGCTGACTCACGATTTTGCCCGGATGAGACATGCCGGCACCTCCTATGATGGAGTACCCGACAAATATGTAGACAACAAAGCGCCAGCTGAATCCGGAATAGAGCGCATGGACATGGAAACCGGGGAAACCACCTTCCTCATCAGCCTGGAAAGAATGCGCGAAATAGCCTTTCCTGATGGATATGCGGGAGAGACCAACCTGTACTTCTTTCGAGAAGGATGGAATCCATCAGGCACCAGGTTTATTGCATTCCTTAGAAATATGGATAGCCCGGACAGGCATGTCTCCGGATGGTCCATCTCCGCTGATGGCCAGGATGTAAGGTATTTCTTCAACGACCCCAGTCACCATGTCTGGTTAGATGACTCTACGATTTTTGAAGGAAGATATTTCGGGTATTTCAATGACGATGGATCCGGCGACATGGTTGAACAATACGCAGAAGTAAAAGCCAATATTGATCCCACCATCCTCCCTGCTCCCTACAACGACTGGATCCTGGGTGACACTTATGTACTTGAAGGTGTTCAACACCTTTTTCTATTTCATATTCCATCAAAATTTTTTGTCCCCCTGGCAAAACTAAAAGCCACCGGACCTGACGGAGGCATTTTCCGTGTAGACCTGCATGCTCGTTGTAGCAGGGATGGACGAATCATTTCTATTGATGCCACTCATGAAGGTAAAGGCAGACAACTTTACACCCTGGACATCGGGCATATCCTGGACAATCCACCTTCTGCTAATGAGTCAAAATAGCATCAGAGCGCAAACTGAGATTTAATTGGGGTTATGTGATTGAACCAGCCCTTTGGGTTTCTCCCTGATCTCAGTGGCTGTCTCAATAGCGTGGAAGTTATTTCCGTGCGATTGATGACCTATTGCATCACTGTTTATCTACGACATTGAAATGAAACTGAAGTAAATTCATTCATGGCTAAAAAAACCATCAGAATTTATAGCCACGAATTCCTTTAGACTTGTCATTATAAAGACGCTTTTTTCATTGGTCCGGGAATCAATTGCTTGTTTATTGGATTCTTATTTAGATTAAGTATAAATAAGTGTAAATTTGCGTGAACTTATTAGGTACAATTGGGTTACCAAAGAAGAAGCACTATCTGAATGAGTAAAGACGATCAAATATTAGAAGAATTTACCTCCAAAGAATATGAACACGGGTGGTCGGTAGACTTTGAAGCTGACGAAGCACCTCTCGGGATTAATGAGGACATTGTTAGGTTTATATCAACCAAAAAAGAAGAGCCTGAATGGTTGTTGGAGTGGAGGCTTAAAGCCTACCGAAGATGGACTGAAATGACTGAGCCTACCTGGCCAAATGTGAAATATCCAGCCATCAATTACCAGGGCATTCGATACTACTCTGCTCCAAAGCAGAAAAAAAATCCTAAAAACCTCAGTGAAGTAGACCCGGAATTACTCAAGACCTTTGAGCGATTGGGTATTTCACTTCAGGAGCAAAAGAGATTAACAGGTGTTGCTGTGGATGCTGTCATTGACTCTGTATCTGTGGCCACCACGTTTAAAGAAACACTTTCCGAACTGGGCATTATCTTCTGTAGCTTCAGCGAAGCGGTGAAGGAACATCCGGATCTCGTGAAAAAATATTTAGGGTCGGTAGTACCTTACAATGACAACTACTTCGCTGCACTCAACTCAGCAGTTTTCTCCGATGGGTCATTCTGTTATATCCCAAAAGGAGTAAGATGCCCGATGGAGCTTTCCACTTATTTCAGGATCAATGCAGCCAACACCGGACAATTTGAGCGGACACTCATCGTGGCAGAAGAAGCTTCATATGTAAGTTACCTGGAGGGATGTACTGCTCCTCAAAGAGATGAAAACCAGTTGCATGCTGCTGTAGTAGAGATATTTGCTGCGAAAGATGCTGAAGTAAAGTACTCAACAGTTCAAAACTGGTATCCTGGTGACAGAAATGGCAAGGGTGGTATCTACAATTTCGTCACCAAACGAGGAATCTGTGATGGCGACAACTCTAAAATCAGTTGGACACAGGTAGAAACAGGATCTGCTGTCACCTGGAAATATCCAAGCTGTATCCTGAAAGGAGACAACAGTTCCGGGGAATTCTACTCTGTAGCCGTAACCAACAACCACCAACAGGCTGACACCGGAACAAAGATGATCCACATCGGTAAAAACACCCGATCAAGGATTGTATCGAAAGGTATTTCGGCCGGAAAGTCTCAAAATAGCTATCGAGGTCAGGTTCACATTCTGAAACGTGCTGAAAACGCCAGAAACTTCTCTCAATGTGATTCTCTTTTAATGGGAGATCAATGCGGAGCCCACACTTTCCCTTACATTGATGTAGAAAACAATTCGGCACAGGTAGAACACGAAGCCACCACATCCAAAATTGGTGAGGATCAGATTTTTTATTGCCAGCAAAGAGGAATTGACGAAGAGAGTGCTGTTGCACTTATCGTCAACGGCTTTGCAAAAGAAGTAATGAATAAGCTGCCGATGGAATTTGCCGTAGAAGCTCAAAAGCTTTTGGCCCTAACACTTGAAGGAAGTGTTGGATAATTAAATATTATTTTAAGATTACGAAAAAGAGCGTTTCTAAAACATGTTAGAGATAAAAAACTTACATGCCTCAGTAGAAGGCAAAGAGATATTAAAAGGAATAAACCTTACCATTAATCCAGGAGAGGTCCACGCCATTATGGGCCCCAATGGATCCGGAAAGAGTACGTTGGCCTCCGTATTAGCGGGAAGAGAAGAGTTTGAAGTAACCGAAGGTTCTGTAACGTACAAAGGCATTGATCTGCTGGAACTTGCTCCGGAAGAACGTGCGAGAGAGGGTGTATTCCTTGCCTTTCAATATCCGGTAGAAATCCCGGGTGTGACCACCACAAACTTCCTCAAGACGGCCGTGAATCAGGTGAGGGAATCAAGAGGTGAAAAGCCATTGGATGCTGTTTCATTCCTCAAGTTGATGAAGGAGAAAATGAAGCTGGTGGATATCAATCAATCATTGCTTTCCCGTTCACTGAACGAAGGCTTTTCCGGAGGTGAAAAGAAAAGAAATGAGATCTTTCAGATGGCGATGCTGGAGCCAGCTTTATCCATTCTGGATGAGACAGATTCAGGCCTCGACATCGATGCGCTTAAAATTGTGGCGGATGGTGTAAACACCTTAAAGACGAAAGAAACCGCGACCATCGTAGTTACTCACTACCAAAGGCTTCTCAACTATATCGTTCCGGATTTTGTGCATGTTTTATTAAATGGTAGGATTGTGAAGTCAGGTACCAAAGCGCTTGCGCTTGAGCTGGAAGACAAAGGGTACGACTGGATCAAAGAAGAAACTGCAGCTGTCTAAATCATGGAAGTAGTAGATAGAAACACAGAAGAGCTATTAATTAATCATTATTCCCAGTTGCTGGAAACAGACCCACTCGGTGGACTGAGAAAAGCAGCGCGAGAGGCATTTCTAAAATTGGGATTGCCTGCAAAAAAGGCAGAAGCCTACAAATACACGCTTATTGCCAGGATATTAGGTAAAAATTTTGATTTTACAGCGCTCACTGAACCAGCTACCAGTTGGAAGAAGGAAGCCTGCCAGGATAAGTTTTATCCAAATGATGAGGCCAATCACCTGGTATTTACCAATGGGCTATACAATCAGGAGTTTTCAAAGATCAAAAGTTCATCTGCTGACCTGGTAATTGAGACAATCGACAGCCAATCATTGGAGAACATTGCTGATTTAAAGCAGAACCTGGGAGCATTGACTGATGACAAGCAGGATGCTTTTGCCTGGTTGAATCTGGCAACTTTTAGTCAGGGATTATTTTTACACTCACTGAAAAATAAAGATAACCTCCCTACTTACATCTACCACTTTAATGATGCCCCGGCAGCGGCAGTATCTATGCCTCGTGTGCTCGCCCTGGTTGAATCAGGTAGCCGGTTGAGGGTTTACGAGAAAACTTTCAGAAGTGGAGAGGCCAATCACCTGACCAACAGTCTTGTAGAGGTGGATGTGAAAGCAAACGGAGAGCTCAGGTGGACCAAATTGCAGAACCAGACAATGGCTGATTATGCCATCGAAGGTTTTTATGGTATTCAGGAGCGAGATAGCCGGATTTACACCAATACTTTCACTTTCAAAACAGCCTTGACCCGCAACAACCTATACCTTTCTCTTGATGCGGAGAACTGCGAAACCCATATGCATGGTTTGTATCATTTGAATCAAACCTCACATGTAGATAATTACACGAGTGTAGATCACACCAAACCCAACTCGTTCAGCAATGAGTTATACAAGGGTATAGTGGATGAAAAAGCACATGCAGTTTTCAATGGAAAGATCTACGTAAGACCTCAGGCACAAAAAACCAACGCTTTTCAATCCAACAACAACATTATTTTGTCGGATGATGCCAAGGTAAACACCAAACCTCAGCTGGAGATCTGGGCAGATGATGTGAAATGTTCGCATGGATGTACAACCGGACAGTTGGATGAAGAAGCCATCTTTTATCTGAGATCCCGGGGAATTGCCAAACAACACGCAAAAGCCCTGATGCTGAACGCTTTTGCATCAGAGACTGTTCAGGAAGTGCAGGATGAGCACATCCGTGCCGAAGTTGAAAATCTAATATTAAATAAGCTAGGCGTTTGAGTACCGCAGTATCTACATCGGTTGAACAGATAAGAAAGGAATTTCCGGTATTGCATCAGGAAGTGAATGGCAAGCCATTGATCTATTTTGACAATGCAGCCACAGCGCAGAAGCCGAAAGCAGTACTTGATGCCCTCTCCTACTATTACGAGCACGACAATGCCAACATTCATCGAGGTATTCATACTCTCGCGGAAAGAGCTACCAGTGCCTATGAAGACACCCGGAAGGCTACCTCCCGATTTGTGAATTCCAATGAAGTAGAGGAAATTATATTTACCAAGGGAACTACCGAAGGTATTAACCTGGTAGCTCAGGCCTATGGGCGAAAGTTCCTGAAACCGGGGGATGAAATCATCATCTCTCATCTGGAGCATCACTCCAACATTGTGCCCTGGCAAATATTAAGAGAACAAACCGGAGCCGTCATCAAAGTAATTCCTATCAACGACAAGGGAGAATTAATTATTGATGCGTATCGAGAGCTTCTGTCGGGAAAAACCAAAATAGTAGCTGTCAATTATATTTCTAATTCATTAGGTACTGTCAACCCGGTAAAAGAGATCATTGCCATGGCTCATGAGGTTGGGGCCGTTACACTGATTGATGCCGCACAGGCTGCTCCGCATCACCCGATAGATGTTCAGGGTATCGATTGTGACTTCCTGGCTTTTTCTGCGCATAAAATGTACGGGCCTACAGGTGTCGGAGCACTTTATGGTAAAAGAAGATTATTAGAATCAATGGATCCTTATCAGGGTGGTGGTGAGATGATCAAAGATGTCACCTTTGAGAAAACCACCTACAATGAGATCCCTTATAAGTTTGAAGCAGGCACACCCAACATTGCGGATGTAGTGGCATTCAAAGCAGCCATCGACTTCATTGAATCCATTGGCTACTCTTTCATTCATGAGCATGAGGAGCGACTCCTGAATCATGCCAATAAAGTATTGATGGACATTCCGGGTATGACACCCTTTGGACAAGCCAGGGAAAAGACCAGTGTATTTTCATTCAATATCGAGGGCATTCACCCCTTTGATATAGGTATGTGGCTTGACGCTAAAGGCATTGCAGTTAGGACAGGACATCACTGTACTCAGCCGCTGATGGACTGGTTTAAAATTGAAGGAACGGTGAGAGCATCTATGGCTATTTATAATACTACAGATGAACTTGATACCTTTGCCGCAGCTTTAAAAGACATTGTAAAGAAGTTCAAAAAGTAATTGATGTCAATCGAAGAAAAGCAGGAAGAAATAATCGAAGAGTTCTCCGTTCTTGACGGGGACATGGAGATGACCATCAACTACATCATGGAGCTTGGTGATTCATTGCCTGAGCTAGACGACCAGTACAGGAATGATGACTATATCGTAAAGGGATGCCAATCCAAAGTATGGATGCATGCCTACTTGGTAAATGATAAGGTAAAGTTTGACGCTGACAGCAACACAGCCATTACCAAAGGACTGGTGAGCTTATTGGTCAGGGTGTTGGATGGCGAATCTCCGGAAACGATCATGGAACATGATATTTATTTTCCTGAGAAAATCGGGATGAACAGATTTATTGGGACTCAACGATCCAATGGATTTGCAGCGATGATCAAGCAAATGAAACTTTATGCGCTTGCTTTGAGTTCAAAAACAAAAACGGGAGCCTAAATGGAGGACGAGAAAAAAGCCAAAGACGAATTACAAATGAAGGAAGAGATCATCAGGGCTTTGAAAGAAGTTTATGATCCTGAGATCCCTGTGGATATTTATGAGCTTGGATTGATTTACGAAATCAATATCTACCCGGTAAATAATGTGCACGTACTCATGACATTGACCTCTCCCTCCTGCCCTGCAGCGGAATCGATTCCGTCTGATGCAGAGATGCGGATCAGGGAAATAGAGGGCGTAAATGACGTGGTGATAGAACTCACATTTGATCCTCCGTATACTACTGAAATGATGTCCGAAACAGCCAAGCTGGAATTAGGATTTATGTAAAATATTTGAAATAAACGTAATAGAAATAAAATGTATCCTGAAGAATTAGTTGTACCAATGAAAAGCGAACTCACTGAGCATGGGTTCGAAGAATTCATAACTTCTGAAGACGTCGACAATCATCTGAAAGACCACAAAGGAACTACCCTCATCGTGATCAATTCAGTTTGTGGTTGTGCAGCGGGAGCTGCAAGACCGGGCGTGATAATGGCGTTGCAAAACAGCGACAAGAAGCCGGATCATCTGGCAACCGTATTTGCCGGTTTTGACAAGGAAGCTACGGAAAAAGTAAGAGAATACACCCTTCCTTACCCTCCGTCATCTCCATCCATAGCGCTTTTCAAGGACGGTGAATTGGCACATTTTGTGGAAAGGCATCACATTGAAGGCCGGCCAGCCCAGCTGATCGCCAATCACTTAATCGATGTTTTTAGCGAATACTGCTAATAGAGACTTTTACACGAATCCATACCGGTCAGAATTAATTTTGACCGGTATTTTTTTTGCCATCTGCCGTAAAGGCACAACCTGCCCATTACTTCATTGCCTTAAAATCAAAAAGGCCATCCCATTTACTGAGACGGCCTTTCGCTAAATATCTTAAAGGGTTTTTTACTTACCCACTTTAAACAATCTGAATCCTACAGATACCTGGAATACCCGGTTTTTGCTATCGTCATCTTCACTTTCACTGATATCGTTGATACCAATTAGATAGCGAGCAGCAATGTTTAATCCGAACGGAAGATCCCATCCTGCTCCCAATACTGCGCTGATATCTGAATCCTTGAATTGATTGGCAATATCCTGACCTGATTGCACTGTAATTTGCTGGTTACCATCTTCCGTGACGATATCTCCCTCGGCATTAATAAGAAAACCAAATTGTGGTCCCAGCTGAAGGTTTAGCCCCAATGGAAAATAGTACTTCAACATAACTGGAATAGTCAGATATTTTAGTTCTGAATTAAGGTCCTGGTTTATCTGTGAAAAAGAGTAGGTTGTTCCCTGAGCCGAAAACAACAATTCCGGTTGAACGCCAATATTGGCTGCTTTGATCAAAGTGTAGGCACCAATGTGGTAACCTGTCCTCGATTCATAAGAAGCATCCACATCTGTCGAAAGGTTTGCAAGGTTTAGTCCTCCTTTCAATCCCAATTCAAACTTGGCCTGTGCATTAGCAGAAACCATTACAATGGCCAAAATTCCTGTTATAATTAACTTTTGCATATTCTTAGATTATTGTTTTTAATAAAGTAAGATATTTTGGGTCATACCACCAAAACGGCACTGAAAATAAAAAAACGTTCCAGCTTTCACCGGAACGTTTTCACCCTCTATGTAACCAACCTAACCTAACGTCGAGGGATCTCAAAAACCCATACTATGAAAAAAACGCCCAGCTGTTTGTTTGATAACTCAAAGCGTCTCTTTGATGATTATCACTTACTGTTCGCTTTCATTGGGGATAAATACAAAAGGTGTGCCAAGATTAATTATGATGAGTATTAATTCGACAACTTCCTGTAGTGGATATCCATTCGATCCAGCACTTTGCCTTCATTTACCAGGATCATTGAATTGACAGGGATCTTTTCCCACCCGGGATCTTTACTCAGAGGTTCCGAACTGATAATGACAGATTTTTTAGACTCACCCGGCTCAGTCATATGGCACACTCCGTCTTCACAGTGGTAACTTTTTCCGATATTGATATAGAGTGAATCGGCGTGTTCCACCATATCTGTGGTGAACCGAACAGCCAGCGCCAGGCGTCCATCAGTGACCACAAAATTTAGATAAGAATGGGCTCCGGGTGCATGCTCATCAATCAAATTACATACCCGCTTGATTGACCTCATCATCCCCGTTGCCATCCGATCATGCGGCTCCAGGTTCGAGAGTTGATTCAACTCATCTATGAGTACGGCAAAGAAATGCTCAGAATCTGTGGTCCCTTTGATATGGTTGAATGCTTCGTCTGACAGGGAGCTTAAAAGTGCCCTTTTTATCGCGCTAAACCCTCCCACATCTCCATTATGCATAAATGTAAATTGCTTCCATTTAAAGGGATGACAGTTTGATTCTGAAACGATCAGACTTTGTGTAGCAGCACGTACATGTGCCAATATACAGGTTGTCTGAACGATTCGACAAATCTCCATCAGGTTGTTGTTGCTCCAGGCCGGGGATACCGACTTGAATAAAGCCGGCTCCATGGACAACTCATGATTATACCATGCCAGCCCAAAACCATCGCCATTCAGCGGTTCTTCACGCTCTTTGGCGGCAAAGCTTTGTCGGATAAGGGAATGTTTTGGCTCAGTAATAAGTGAACTCAATACAATTGGTTTACCCATATAAAATGTAAATCGACACATATTCAGGGGTGATTAATGAGGATGAAGCTAATCAAAAAATCAACCATTTTATCTATTTCAATACCAGGTCTTTTGGACTCCCATCAATATTTTCAACCAAAGAAGTTTGTATTCATTATTATTGCATCGAATTCAAATATTATGATTGTCGGTATTTTAAAATCTTCAAATAGCCCCATTTCCCCCCTTGTACCTGAAATAGGTAAAAAATATGTCAAGCATGACTACAAGGTGATGATGGAAGAGGATTGTGGGGTACAGGCACATTTCCCGGATATTTCCTATTTTGAAGTAGGGGTCAGCATCCATTCCGCCAGTGACATCCTAAAATCTGCTGACATCATCCTGACCGATTCCACTATTGACTCGGAACAAATAAAGCAGGCAAAAGAAGAAGCCATCATCATCGGAAGATTTAATCCTCTGGTGAATACTGAGTTTGTCAAATCCCTTCAGTCGGAACGAAGAAAATTTTTTAGTCTGGATATGGTGCCACGGTCCTCCATTGCGCAGTCAATGGATATCCTTTCGTCACTGGCATCACTCTCAGGATATAAGGCAGTGGTCCTGGCCGCAGAAAAATATTCAGGTTATTTTCCCATGATGTCTACCGCCGCTGGCACAGTCCCTCCTGCCAAAGTTCTTGTGCTGGGAGCCGGAGTTGCCGGCTTGCAAGCCATCGCTACGGCCCGTAGGTTAGGTGCGGTAGTGGAGGCTTTTGATGTAAGGTCTGCCGTAAAGGAAGAAGTACAGAGTCTGGGCGCCAGGTTCATTGAAGTTGAGGGAAGTAAAGAAGATACCGGCGCAGGTGGGTATGCCGTCCAGCAATCGGATGAGTATATCAAAAAACAAAAACAGCTCATCCATGAAAGGGCTTTAAATGCTGACATTGTTATTACCACCGCAAATATTCCAGGTAAGAAAGCCCCTTTATTAATAGAAAAACGCACTGTAGAATCGATGAAATCAGGCTCGGTCATCATTGACCTGGCCAGCGCTTCCGGTGGCAACTGTGAATTTTCGGAAGAGGGAAAAGTGGTCTGGGTAGATGATATCATGATTATCGGAAACTCCAAACTCTACGAATCGGCACCCAAAGAAGCCAGTAGACTGTACAGCACCAACCTCTACAATTTCACCAAGTTCTTATTCAAAGAAGGCATTGACAAATTGCCGATGGATCACGAAATCGTAAAGAAAACCTTGTTAAATCAATCTGAACTGGTTTCAGCAAACAATTAATTACACCCCAATGGAAGCAATACTTTCATTTATTGAGCAAAACCCCATTACCCTGTACATGCTATTGATGGCAACATACCTGGGTTTTGAACTCATCTCTAAAGTCCCTACCGTGTTACACACTCCGTTAATGTCAGGAGCCAATGCCATCAGTGGAATTGTAACTATTGGAGCCATCTTGCTGGTGAGACAATCCGCACCCGATGATTACTTATCATTGGGATTAGGATTTGTAGGCATCGTCCTGGGAATGATCAATGTAGTTGGTGGGCATGCTGTCACCAATCGCATGCTTGATATGTTCCGAAAAAAATAAAATCATCAATCAAATTCATAGTATATCCAAATGGAGGCTATCGTCAACCTATCCTATCTTATTGCTGTCACCCTACTGATTGTTGGTCTACGAAGATTGAGCAGTCCAGCAACAGCACGCTCTGGTAATCTTCTTGCTGCTGTAGGAATGGGATTGGCCATTGTGGCTACCATCCTCAGCCCTATAGAAAGTGGTGGCAACAACTATACAGTCATTACCGTTGCCATGGTGACTGGTACGATTATCGGTTTGATCATGGCCAGTAAAGTTCAGATGACTGCCATGCCTGAATTGGTTTCACTATTCAATGGTCTTGGTGGCGCCTGTGCTGTTTCTATCTCGCTGATCGAATTATATAACTATCAAAAACTCATGGCGTCAGGTTCTGCAGATATTGGTGTTTCCATGGGTACGCATCTCACCACCCTACTTGCCATGTTTGTAGGGGCCGTAGCCTTTACAGGAAGCCTTATTGCCTATGGCAAGCTGGCCGGCAAGATCAGGGATGTATATATTCCATTCACAGGAGTGCTCAATATCGCTTTACTGGTGCTGATAATAGGACTAACCGTGTATCGGGTATTCAGCCCGGATGCGACGTTTACACTGCCACTTATGATCTTAATTGTCTCATTGATATATGGGATCACTTTTGTTCAACCCATTGGCGGAGCAGACATGCCGGTGGTCATCTCCCTTTTGAATGCTTTTACAGGAGTAGCAGCAGCCTTGGCAGGTATTGTCTATGGAAACCAACCTATGATCATTGGTGGAATACTGGTGGGCTCATCAGGGACCATTCTTACCATCCTCATGTGTAAGGCCATGAACAGGTCACTGTTGAATGTGGTGATCGGTGGTTTTGGTAGTGTGGCTGCCGCTAAAGCTGATGGAGGTGACAAGACCATCGTTGAAGCTACCGCCAATGATGTGGCCATCCTCATGCGATACGCCAGTCAGGTGATGATTGTACCGGGATATGGAATGGCTGTTGCACAGGCACAGAAAGCCTGTAAAGAATTGGATAACATCCTTTCAGAGCATGGTGTAAGCGTCAATTATGCCATTCATCCTGTGGCAGGGCGTATGCCAGGTCACATGAACGTATTGCTGGCAGAGGCTGATGTCCCCTACCCTAAACTGTTAGACCTGGAAGAAGCCAATGACCTGCTCAAAGAAACTGACATCACACTCGTAGTAGGTGCCAATGACGTGGTAAACCCTGCGGCATTGGATGATCCTTCCAGCCCTATTTACGGAATGCCAATCCTTGAAATCCTACAATCAAAAGCGGTGGTGGTACTTAAAAGAAGTATGAATACAGGCTATTCCGGGATTGAAAACCCGCTATTCTTCCATGAGAAGACGAAAATGCTGTTTGGAGACGCTAAAAAGTCCATCCAGAGCCTGATAGAGGAAGTGAAATCGCTGGGGTAATTACCATCAATATTCTACAGGAAAAGGTAGCCTCCGATTCACGGATGAACCCTTGAAATTATCCCAGAATACCACCAACACCGGATGGTAAGTACAATAACCAACCCGTGAGACTGTATCGGCTCACCTGGGTCTTCAATACTTCATGAGATACGGTATCGCTTTTGAAAAGCACACAGCGTTTGGCTATGGGCTCTACAATTTTGTCTCCTTTGTCCTGGTAGATCTTCAGTTCGCCTCCATTACCGGGCTTCCAGCCCTCATTGAGGTAGATGATCATGGAAATCATGCGGTTACTCCTTGATTTGAATTGATCCAAATGCCTTTTGTAAAAGCTCCCGGCAGGATAATGTGCCAGGTGGAACTCAAAACCAGAAAGACTGAGGTAACAATATCTGTTTAACACCTGGATGGTCTCATCGATGAGGCCAAAAAACGGAAGAAGGGAAGTGTCCCTGGAACGATCCAGCCAATAGATATAGTCCCCCCTGATCTCTGAGACAACCTGCTCTTCAGATCCCGGTCCTATTTTAGCTTTGGCAAAGCGCTCATCTTCAAGCTTTTCCATCAAAAAGGAACGGGCAGTCTGATACACCCCTTCCTCAATGAAGTTGTCAATCACTACATGATCATCTTCTGAAAGTTGATCAATCCAGCCAAGCCATTGATCCTCACTGTAGAAGGCCATGGCTATCCAACGATGTTAACCACTGATTTTACTGGCGATCCAGTCTCCTACTTCGGATGTACTTTTTGCACTTTCTTTAGAGATATCTTCTGTCACGAAGTTTTCTTCAAGTGAAGCATTCACGGCATCACGAATTGCAGCGGCTTCTTCAAGCAGGTTCAAAGACTCCAGGAGCATGGCTGCAGACAAAATCGTTGCAATAGGATTGGCGATATTCTTTCCAGCCGCCTGCGGATAAGATCCATGGATCGGCTCAAATACTGAAGTTTCAAGTCCGATAGAAGCAGAAGGCAACAAACCAAGCGACCCTGTGATCACACTGGCCTCATCAGAAAGGATGTCACCAAACATGTTTTCAGTCACCAGGACATCAAATTTCTTTGGCCATTGGATCAGTTGCATAGCTGCATTGTCCACAAACATATAATCTACCTCGATGTGCTTGTAGTCTTTCTCCATGCCCTGAGCCACTTCTCTCCAAAGTCTTGAAGTACCCAGCACGTTGGCTTTGTCAACGATTGTTAGTCTTTTGTTCCGCTTCTCGGCATATTCGAAAGCCAGCTTGAGGATTCTTTCAATCTCATCTACCGTGTAAACACTTGTGTCAAAGGCTGTTTTCAGGTCTTCTGATCGTCCACGTGGCTGACCAAAGTAGATCCCCCCTGTCAATTCACGTACAACAACAAAGTCAGCTCCCTCTACCCTGTCATTCTTCAAAGGACTTTTGTCGATCAATGAAGGAAAAGTAGCTACAGGCCTGATATTGGCATAAAGACCTAGTTTTTTTCTCATCCCCAACAATCCCTGCTCAGGTCGAACCTTAGCCTTAGGGTCATTGTCATATTTGGGGTCTCCGATCGCACCAAACAAAACTGCATCAGCATCAAGACATATTTTGTGAGTCTCCTCAGGATACGGATCACCGGTGGCATCAATAGCAGCGGCACCTACCAGTGCATGTGTGAATTCAAAGCTATGGTTATATTTCTTACCAATAGCTTCCATTGCTTTAACTGCTTGTTCTACGATTTCCGGGCCAATTCCGTCGCCGGGTAATGTTGCGATCTTGAAATTCATTTATTCTATTTTTCGATAATATTTAACATTTTGATGGTTGCTTTGATAGCTGCAACCGTTTGATCCGGGTCAAGTCCCCGGGTCTTGAAGCGTTCACCATTCTCCCAGGTAATCGTAGTGATCACAAGGGCATCCGTTTCACCACCGGGAGGTATCGTCACTTCATAATCGGCTAGCCTTGGGAGCTTTTTGCCCAAATCTTTGTAGATAGACTTCAAAGAATTCATGAAGGCATCATACTGTCCGTCACCGGAGGCCGTCTTCTCATAAGACTTTCCAGAAACTTCCAGGTTGAGTGTAGCCATAGACCGTAGTCCCTGTGCTACTGACAACGCATAGTTTTTGATGATTACTTTCTGATCAATCTTTTCACTCCTTAAGACATCATTGATGATAAATGGAAGATCTTCTTTCGTGATCGACTCTTTTTTATCACCTAATTCAATGATCTTTTGAGTGACCTGCTGTGTTTCTTCTTTGCTCAGCTCAATGCCCAGTGCTTCCAGGTTCTTCTTGATGTTGGCTTTGCCAGACATCTTACCCAGGGCGTAGCTATAGTTTCTTCCAAAACGTTCGGGAGCTAAGCTGTTGTGGTAGAGATTGTCTTTGCTATCTCCGTCTGCGTGGATCCCACTGGTTTGCGTAAAAACAAATTCCCCTATCAACGGCTTATTCTGAGGTATTCTGATCCCGGAAAAGGATTCGATGATCTTGCTGACCTTGTACAGTTTCTTTTCATCGAGGCTCAGATCTCCTTTCAGGTGATCTTTTACGATCCCGATCACACTACTCAATGGCACGTTACCTGCACGTTCTCCCAACCCATTCATGGTGGTATGAATCCCGGATACTCCTGCTTTCAGTGCTTCGTAGACATTCGAAACAGAAAGGTCGTAGTCATTGTGAGCATGGAAGTCGAACCGGGTATCAGGAAACCTGTCGATGACGTCCTTACAAAATTTGTGGCTCTCTTCGTGATTGAGGATCCCCAGTGTATCAGGCAGCATGATCCGTTCGACCTGAAGCTTATTCAGTCCCTCAATGATTTCATAGACATAGTCAGGAGAATTTCGCATCCCATTGGACCAGTCTTCCAGGTAAACATTCACAGTCAACCCTTTGTCGTGGGCATACTGAATGGTTTCACTGATGTCTTGCAGATGTTCCTGCAGTGTCTTTCTGAGCTGTTTTTCACAGTGTTTTCTGGATCCTTTGCTGAGCAGGTTCATCACCTTACCTCCTGCATCTTTGATCCAATCAACAGAGATGTCTTTGTCGATAAATCCCAGGATTTCTACCCGCTCCTGAAAGCCATTTTGAGCAGCCCAGTCCAGTATTTTACGCGCACCCTTAAACTCCCCCTCGGAAACACGCGCCGAAGCCACCTCTATCCGGTCGACTTTCAGCTCTTCCAGAAGTAATTGAGCGATGGTCAGCTTCTCTCCCTCGGTAAATGATACACCGGAAGTCTGCTCCCCATCTCGGAGTGTGGTATCTAGGATTTCAACAAACATTGCCAGGGGTTAGGCTCTCGAAGCCTCAAATGCTGTGATCTTGTCCTTGATGTTCAACAGATAGTCGATGTCATCAAAGCCATTCAGCAGACATTCCTTTTTATATGAATTGATTTCAAAAGAAGCAGTGCTTCCTGTAGAAACGATTTTAAAGGTCTGACTCTTCAGGTCTACTTCAAATTCTGCCTTTGGATCCTTCTCTATTTCAGCAAAGATCTCTTCCAGAAATTCTTCAGTGACCAATACAGGTAGTAAGCCATTATTCAAGGAGTTGCCTCTGAAAATATCAGCAAAGAAGCTGGACACAACAACCTTGAATCCGTAGTCGTGAACTGCCCAGGCTGCATGCTCCCGGCTGGATCCGCTACCAAAGTTTTTTCCGGCTACCAGGATCTTTCCGCTGTACCTGGGATCATTCAATACGAAGTCCTCTACGGGTTTATTGTTGCTATCATATCTCCAGTCTCTGAAAAGATTTTCGCCAAAGCCTTCTCTGGTGGTTGCTTTCAGAAACCTGGCAGGGATGATCTGGTCGGTATCTACATTCTCGATGGGCAGTGGAACTGCCGAAGAGGTGATTTTTGTGAACTTTTCTATCGCCATGTTTTTATTCTCCTTATACTAGTTCGAGTTCGCTAATTTCTCTTGGGTCTACTATGGTACCTGTGACTGCTACGGCAGCTGCGGTTACCGGACTTGCCAGCAATGTTCTGGATCCGGGACCCTGTCTTCCTTCGAAGTTTCTGTTTGATGTAGAAACCGCATATTTTCCTGATGGGATCTTATCGTCATTCATGGCCAGACAGGCTGAACAACCAGGCTGACGAAGCTTAAAGCCAGCCTCCTCAAGGATATCTACAATGCCCTCTTCTATGGCTTGCTGCTCCACCTGCTTGGAACCGGGAACGATCCATGCAGTGATGTTATCTGCTTTCTTCCTTCCCTTCACAAATTTGGCCACCTCTCTCAGGTCTTCAATTCGTCCATTGGTGCAGCTACCTACGAATACATAATCTACTGGCTTACCAATCAACTCATCTCCTGGATTGAAGCCCATATATTTCATTGACTTGGTGAATGAGTTGCGCTCTTTCTCAGGTACTTCATCCAATGTTGGGATCCTTCCCTTCACTTTGGTTCCCATACCCGGGTTGGTTCCGTAAGTGATCATCGGCTCAATGTCTGCAGCATCGAAAACAATCTCTTTATCAAAAACTGCATCCTCATCAGAGTACAATTCTTTCCATTTGGCCAATTCCTTCTCCCACTCTGCTCCTTTAGGTGCATACTCTCTTCCTTTTACATAGTCGAAAGTAGTTTGGTCAGGAGCAATCAATCCTCCTCGTGCACCCATCTCGATGCTCATGTTGCAAACAGTCATTCGTCCTTCCATAGACAGTGACCTGATCGCCGATCCTGCAAATTCTACGAAGTAACCCGTACCACCACTTGCTGTAACCTTGGAGATGATATAGAGGACCACATCCTTGGCTGAAATTCCTTTAGGCAACTCTCCTTCTACAGAGATTCGCATTTTCTTTGGTTTGGGCTGCATGATACATTGTGTGGCAAGTACCATTTCTACCTCACTGGTTCCAATTCCGAAGGCTACACTACCAAATGCTCCATGTGTAGATGTGTGGCTGTCTCCACATACGATGGTCATGCCCGGACGGGTAAGACCAAGCTGTGGTCCGATCACGTGCACAATTCCCTGATAAGGATGGTTGAGACCAAAAAGGGTCACGCCATGTCGCTCGCAGTTTTCAGTCAACTTGTTGACCTGAAAGCGAGAAAGCTCATCTTTGATGCTCAGGTGCTGATCTATGGTAGGCACGTTGTGATCAGGAGTTGCTACGGTGTTTTGGGGTCTGAATACTTCCACTCCCCTTTTTTCAATCCCCGCAAATGCCTGAGGGCTAGTCACTTCATGAATGAGGTGACGGTCAATGTACAATACGCTTGGACCTTCTTCAATTGTAGCCACCACATGGCTATCCCAAATCTTATCAAATAGTGTTTTTCCCATCTTTCGACAACGTCAGTTAAAATAATATTCTCCTCTTCGGAAATTGGACTGCAAAAGTAAAGCATAGAATCCTAAAAACTCAGTTGATCCTATGGTTTTACACCATCTTTGTTTGATCAAACTTTATTTTCTTTGTTTTTCATGGGTTTGACAGAAAAAGAAAATGCTATCAGGATCATCAGTGAAGCTTTTGTAGAAAATCCCAGTGTCCTGCATATTGTTAAACCTGACGAACATAAAGCCGAGCGGATCAAACACCTGGCAGACTATGTGTATGAGACCAGCAAAATGCGGGACGGCGTCTATTTTTCTAAAGACAAGGAAGCCATTGCCCTATGTTACCGTTACAACTTCAGGAAGGAAGGACTTCGGGATTACTTCAATCAGGCAAAGCTTGTCTTCCGTACCATCGGTATTGAGCGGGTATTCAAAATCCTGAAACGCGATGCCTATGTGAAAAAGCAGCGTCCGGCGGATGGGAACTTTCTTTACTTCTGGTTTTTCGGTGCCTCTGACCAAAGTCGTGGTGGCCGTGGTGCCTGGGAGCTGAAAGAAAAAATCTTCGAACAATCCAAAAAACTTAATCTGCCAATCTACCTGGAGACTTCTATCCCTCAAAACAAGCTGGTCTATCAGCGGTTTGGCTTCGAGACCTATCACGTCTGGGATGGGAACTATGGAAATCAACCGCTTTATTTTATGCGGAGAAAAGCCGAAAACTAATCCACCCTGTTCAACACGGAATCCGGGAAGTATTTATTGGACAGGGCTACCATTTCATCTCCTTTCACAAACATGTTGATATTGATCTCGTCGGTGTGCTTGCAACCACAGGAAGCCAGCAACTCCAATACGGCATGGATGGTGTTCTTATGAAAATAATAGACCCGCTCGGCTTTGTCGGAAACGACCAACCCCTTGACGAGCATCTTCTTCTGTGTGGCTACGCCTGTCGGGCATTCGTTGGTGTTGCAACGCAAAGCCTGGATACAGCCCAGGCTAAACATGAATGCCCTGGCAGAGTTGCATATATCTGCGCCTAAAGCTTTTACCCTGAGAATGGAAAACGCTGAAAGTACTTTACCACTGGCGATCACCTTGATCTCCTGTCGCAAGCCGTATTTGATTAAGGTTCGGTGAACAAAGATCAATGCCGGCTCCAACGGGATCCCAACAGAATCCGAAAATTCCAGTGGTGCAGCCCCGGTTCCTCCTTCTGCCCCATCCACTGTAATAAAATCAGGCCAGATCCCCTCTTCCTTCATCTCCCGACAGATCTCGATAAATTCCTCTGTTCTACCAATGCATAACTTAAAGCCAACAGGTTTTCCTCCGGAGAGATCTCTAAGCTCTTTGATAAAATAGATCAGCTCCGTTGCGTTCGTGAACTTTTTATGACCGGGAGGTGATAATACCAGCGAGTGCGGTTTGCATCCTCTGATCTTCGATATCTCCTCTGTGTTTTTTACAGCTGGCAGCACACCCCCATGTCCCGGTTTAGCTCCCTGCGAAATCTTAATTTCAATGAGCTTTACCTCCGGTCTCAATGCATTTTGCTTAAACATCTCGGGATCAAAATCCCCTTCTGGTGTTCTGCAGCCAAAGTAACCGGTTCCAATTTGCCACATCAGGTCTGCACCCCCTTCCAGGTGATAAGGAGATATCCCTCCCTCACCGGTATTGTGATAAAAATTTCCTTTTTTCGCTCCCTTGCTCAACGCCAGGATGGCATTTTTACTCAGGGCACCAAAACTCATGGCAGAAATATTGAGAATTGAAGCACTATAGGGTTGCTGGCACAGGCTGCTACCGATGGTTACCCGTGGAAACTCAGTCTCCGGCTCCGTAGCATAGATAGAATGCCTCAGGGCTTCATAATGAGAATCATTGATATTGAGTTGGGTACCGAAAGGATGCGTGTCATTGACATTCTTGGCACGTCGATAAACCAGGGCACGGTGATTCCTGCTAAAAGGTGCACCATCCGTTTGCCGCTCGATAAAATACTGCTGTATCTCCGGAGCGATCATCTCAAAGAAATAACGGAAGTACCCCAGCAACGGAAAATTCCTCAGAATGGCGTGATTTTTTTGGATCCTGTTATAGATACCAATAAACAACAGCGGCAGTAAAATGATGTATGACCACAGATAGTCCGGGTCAAAGTAAGAAGCTACTCCTGCGATCAGGATACATAAGATGACGATGATATAAAAGATGTGTCTCATTTCAGTGGGTTTGGGCGGACCTAAAGTTAGGTGTAAAATGGAATCAAATAATGTCTGTAGAACCAAATTATTTCTTCGGACATGTTTAGGTTTATAAATCAAAACCTCATCACCCATGAAACACCTCTTGATCATCCCATTGATTCTATATGCTGCAATGGTTTTTGCGCAGCCCCAATTCCCTCAACCGTCGACGGATGAAACAGGGTTTGTCTCGATCTTTGATGGGACCCTGAAAGATTGGGAAGGCGATCCGGTCTACTGGTCCTTAGACAATGGTGAACTGGTGGGAACGATCACGCCTGAGACTATTGTAAAACACAATACTTTTATTATTTGGAGGGGAGGCACACCTTCCGACTTTGAATTGAAAGTAGATGTAAAGGTTTCGGAAAAGGGCAACAGCGGCATCAACTATCGCAGTGTAGAATTTGAAAAATACAGGCTGCGAGGGTATCAGATGGACATCGACGGACCCAATCAATGGTCAGGACAAAACTATGAAGAGCAGGGTCGAAGGTTTTTGGCACTCAGGGGACAGATCAGTCGAAAGGAAGATGGAAAAGATGTTGAAGCCATCGGGACGGTGGGAGATAAAGATGCTCTCACAGCATTTATCAAACCCAATGACTGGAATGAATACCATATCATTGCCAAAGGTGATGTGATGGTACACATGATCAATGGGCACGTCATGAGCATAGTGATCGACAATGATGAGGAAAACAAAACCAGGTCGGGGCTGATTGGTGTGCAGGTGCATGTTGGTCCTCCCATGGAGATCAGATATAAAAATTTTAGGTTGAAGGAGCTTACTCCGGATAAATAATCACTAAGTATAAAGGATGAAAAATCTGAAAGTAGCAGTGGCTCAGTTTGAGCCCAAAGACGGGGATAAGGATTATAATTTATCGGTGATTGAAAAACTCACGGCCCTGGCAAAGGAAAAAGGTGCCGAAGTGATCAGTTTCCATGAGATGTCGGTCACAGCGTATACCTTCTTCAAAAATCTCAGCAAAGCGGAGGCCTTTGATCTGGCTGAGGAAGTTCCTCATGGACCATCTACCATTCAACTGATCGATATCGCCCAAAAATATGACATTACCTTACTGGCCGGGCTGGTCGAAAGATCGGATGACAAGATCTTCAACACTTACCTTTGTGTGGATGGGTCCGGGTTGAAAGCTAAATATCAAAAGCTGCATCCATTCATCAGTCCCTATATGACCCCGGGGGATGCATATGTAGTCTTTGATATCAAAGGTTGGAAGTGCGGTATACTGATCTGCTATGACAACAACATCATCGAGAATGTGCGAGCGACCACCTTACTCGGAGCCGATCTGATTTTTGCTCCACATGTAACCTGCTGCACCCCCTCTGCCATGCCCGGAAGAGGCTATGTAGATGATAAGCTGTGGCAAAAACGGTTGGCGGACCCTGTACCGTTGCGACTGGAATTTGACGGACCCAAAGGCAGGGGTTGGCTCATGCGATGGCTGCCTGCCAGGGCTTATGACAATGGCGTGTATTATGTGTATACCAACCCGATTGGCTACGATGGAGAGCACCTGAAAAATGGCAACTCCATGATCCTGGATCCATATGGCGAGGTCCTGACCGAGATCCGCAGTTTTGAGGATGACATAACCATCGCTACGATTACCCCGGACAAACTGAAACTGGCCGGAGGATATCGCTACCGAAATGCCCGGAGGCCTGAGTTATACAGAGACATTGTTGGGATGGAAAATCAGTCTGAGACGAAACCCGTTTGGATGAAGTAGGATACGCTTTTGTTGGTGACAATAGTAACAAAAAGCTTAAAAGAGATTAATATTCCTTATACCATATGTCCTTGAATTGCACCAGCATCGGTTTGCCAGAGTGTAATTGTAAAGCTAAAAGACCTGATGCGTCCTTATTAGCAGGATCACGATCAATAACTTCTGCAACCAGTATTCCGTTGACCAACAGTGTGAGGGTATCTCCTTTGCATATCAGATGATATTCATGCCATTGTCCTAATTCGAAATGAGCTTCGCCCTGTGCTTCTGGTATTTTGGTGGTTACAGGCTGACCTGATTCCTCAAAAACTGTTCTTTCCCCTCGCCATGCAAGTGTGTGGCGCCCAAATTCGTCATACAAGCGCACCAACCAATTAGTTTCAGTGTTGTTGTCGACCTGGTAGCCTTTGCAATCATCAACTTCATAGTGTTCACTCCGAAACTGAAATCCACCATTTACATTGTAATCACTCACCAATCGGTGTTTCAGTTTCAATTCAAAATCGGCCATTGTTCCATAATCGCTGAACAGGTACTGATTTTTATTGCAAGGCTTATCTTCTGTAATACGTGCAGTAATGGCTCCATCCTCGACGGTCCACCAGCTCATATCTGCAGCTTGCCATCCTTTTAGCGATTTTCCATCAAAGAGTGAAATAAAGCCCTGGGGTATGGCCTTAGTGGTATTTTGAGCATGAATATCTGCTAATAAACCTATTGAAGCTAAAAACAGGGTGATGATTTTTACATGGTTCATGAATGGTGAATCATAACATGCACTTCTTAATTCAGACATTCAATAAAAATAATGACTTATTTCTTATATCGGTATGAGGCCTTGCGAAATACTTTGTCATTTGGCGCAACTGATCGACTGAAAGGAGCTTCCTTGAAAAACAAAAAGGTCCATCCATTTTCATATTGACATGAAACTTGAACCCGCTGCTTCAAGCGACAATATATCAAAAACGTTTTTAAACGATTTCTCTCTTCAGCTCCAGCACCGTGATCTCCGGCAGGATCCCTACCCTGCCCGGATAGCCGATATAGCCAAAGCCCCGGTTGACATAGATATATTGATCGCCTTCCTGGTAGAGGTCGGCCCATTGCTTGTAGAGGTACTGTGAGGGGCTCCAACGGAAATCACCAATCTCAATACCGAATTGCATGCCGTGTGTGTGGCCAGCCAGTTGAAGGGCCACGTCAGGATACTCCGGACGAACCTGGGCATCCCAATGACTGGGGTCATGGGACAATAACAGCTTGAATGGAATTTCTTCAGTTCCTTTAACCGTCTTCTTCATATCCCCATATTTTGAAAATCTGCCAGCACCCCAGTTTTCCAATCCGAGAATAGCTATCTCCTCATTGTCTACTTTCAGGGTTCGATTTTCATTGAGCAGCAGGTCCCAGCCCATGTAATGATGCATCTCATGAAGGTTTTTGATGTCCTGCTGCTTGGCCTCCTGGCTGGTCCAACTTGAATAATCTCCGTAGTCATGGTTTCCCATGGTGGAAAACACCCCCATATCACCTTTCACCTTCTTAAAGATGTCCAGGTAGGGTTTGGCTTCTTCACTTTTATTGTTCACCAGGTCACCGGTAAAAAAGACGATGTCTGGTTTCTGTGCATTGATCAGATCTACACCTCCTGCTACCGCCTTACGATTGAAAAAGCTGCCGGTATGAATATCGGATATCTGTACAACCCGGATCCCGTCATAGGCTTTCGGGAGGTTTTTGAGATGAATGACCCGCTTCCTGACACGGTAATCATGTGCCCCTGATAGAATCCCGAAACTAAAAACAGCAATCGGCACCGCTCCGGCAATCATGGCGGATTTAGCCATAAACTCTGACCTGGAACTGTCGTGTGGCGTTTCAGATTTAGATGGCAAAAGATCGATCAGGTAATATGTGAACCGACGAAGGTCATCAGCAAAAAGAAAAAGTGCCGCCAAGAGCTTGCCTATCAGAGTGATAAAGAAGCCGGTCATCAATACAACTCTTAATCCGCCAAAAACCTTGGGGTCCAGCTTGCTATAGAGTATCACTCCGATAAAAAAACCAATAGAAACAATGAAATAACTTATCCTCAGGACTTTCCTGACTGTGGGAGTAAAATCCTCGATCAGCAATTTGATGGCCTGATACAGGTACAGGTCCAGCGCCACATAAAGGACTGCAATAACAATAAATACCATATATCTTGACATAATACTGTAGATATTCAGACATTCCGACACTCAGACATTCGGACCAGTCTGAGAGTCAGAATATCTAAGTGTCCGAAATTCTTTTCTTAACTGATACCTAATCTCCTGTTGATCCTGGCGAAGAATAGATACATCACCGGCACGATCACAAGGGTGAGGAAAGTCGCAAATGTCAATCCAAAAATGATGGTCCATGACATCGGCCCCCAGAAGATCACATTGTCACCCCCCATATAGAAGTCCGGATTATAGATGGTAAACAATTTTATGAAATCAATGTTTATCCCTACTGCCAGAGGAATCAAACCCACAATGGTCGTAATGGCGGTCAACAATACCGGACGCAACCTGGTTTTCCCAGCCTCTACAATAGAGCCTATCACATCCTCAAAAGGTAACTGATCAACGCCCATTTCCTCAGCTTTTCTTTTTCTACTCAGTTCAATAAAGTCGATCAACACAATCGCATTATTTACTACGATACCCGCCAAAGAAATGATACCAATCATGGTCATAATTACCACGAAGTCCATTTGAAAGATCACCAACCCAAGGAATACGCCAATGGTACTCAACACCACAGACGACATAATAATAATTGGTGTAGTGACCTTGTTGAACTGAGATACAATGATCAGGAAGATCAGGAATACAGCCAGCAACAAAGCCCTGCTTAGGAAAGCCATTTCTTTCTCCTGCTCTGCCTGCTCCCCTCCAAACTTATATGTGTAGCCATTCGGCATTTCCAATTCATTTTCCAGCAGTGTCTTGATCTGATTGTTGATCTCCGTGGGGTTATAACCACCCAGCACGTTAGATGATAACGTGATCATTCGATCCAGATCCTTCCGCTTCACAGATCCATAGGTGGAACTCAGCTCAGCTTCTGCCACAGCAGAGATCGGCACCTGGTGGATTGAGCCATCCGTCTGATCGCGGAAAGTGATGCTTTTATTCATCAAAGCATCCATATCATAACGATATTTATCCTGAAGACGCAGCTCTATGTCATAATCATCTTCACCCAGCTTGAATTTGGAGATCTCCTTACCAAATAGTGAAGTTCGCACCTCATTGGCTACATTGTAGGTTGAAAGACCAAACCGTCGGGCCTTCTCCCGATCGATGTCCACAATCAATTCTGGCTTTCCAGTCTCCAGGTCGGATTTCAGCTCTTCTATACCCTGAATGGCTGACTCATTGATCATCAACCTTACATTCTCTGTGAGCTCAATGAGCTTTTCCAGATCAGGACCGACAATCTCAATGTTGATTGGCTTTCCAGTTGGAGGACCGGCAGCATCTTTATCGATGGTGATGGTAACTCCCGGGTAATGGGTGATGCTATTCCTGATCTCTTCCATTACGTCACTGGTCATCACAAAATCCCCGGTTTCCGGATCCTTCCGGAACTGGAATTCAACAAAGTTGACGGTAATCCTTGCTTTGTTAGGTGTGGAGCCCTGCCCGAATGCACTTGGATCATTAGGGTCTGAAGCATCCTCTCCTACTTTGGTGATCACAGATTCCACCATGTAGTCATAAGGTTTCACCAAATCAAGTACCTGACTCTCCACTTTGTGTGCATATTCGTTGGTCCTTTCAATATCTGTTCCAATCGGTAACTCTATAAATACGTTGACATACTTAGGTTCATTGATGGGAAAGAAAATCACTTTCGGAGGAAAGGCTGCCATCAACATAAAAGAAAAGACCAGAAGAAATACCGTACCAAAAAAGAACAGGTAGGGTCTCCATCCGCCGAGCGCAAATGTCAGGGTACGGCTATAGATACGTTCTAAAAATGGTAAAAAGATGGCTTGGAAACGCTGTGAAAGAGGATCTAACACATACACATCCAGGGCAATGATGGCTCCTAAAACGATAAGTAGATTTCCAAGCACCGTCCATTTTATAAGTAAAAACAGGATTCCTACACCTATCAATATCCCAACATTTCTCCACAATTTCCCATAATTCACTTCCCTGTTACCGTTCTGCACTTTCATAAAAGAAGCAATCAGAACCGGATTTATTACCAGGGCCACAAACAAAGAAGATGTAAGCGTAATCATTACTCCCAGAGGTAGATAGGACATAAACTGCCCCATAAGCCCCGGCCATAAAGCTAGCGGGAGAAAAGCAGCAAGTGTGGTGGCGGTTGACGAAATGATCGGCATTGCTACTTCGCCAACTCCTTTTTTGGTTGCTGCCAGAGGGCTGTACCCCTCCTCCATCAGACGATAGACATTCTCTACAACCACAATTCCATTATCCACCAGCATACCCAACGCCAGGATCAATGAAAATAAGATCATCATGTTGACCGTAATGTCCATAGCCCCCAACACGTTGAAAGCAATGAACATGGACAATGGTATCGCAATACCTACAAAGAGCGCATTTCTGGTACCCAGGAAAAACAACAACACCAATACAACCAGGATCACCCCGGAAATGATATTATTCTCCAGGTTGGACACCATCATCTTCACGAAGGTAGACTGATCATTGGTCCTTACGATTTCCAGGTCATCCGGCAAAGTGGGCCTGACACGCTCCATCACCTCATCAATTGCAGCGGTAATCTCCAGCATGTTTTCACCACTCCTTTTGATCACATCCACAGACACCACCGGGTGGGTGCTCAACCTTGCATAGGATTCCTTTTCTGTGTAACCAAATTCAATCTCAGCAATATCCTTGAGGTAAACTATATTTCCTTTCTCATGCTTGATCACAATGTCCTCCATCTGCTGAGGATCGGTAAACTCACCCACCACACGGATTGACCTTCTCAAGCCATCCTGTAGAATGTTACCGCCCGAAAGTGTCACGTTCTCTGCCGTAACCGCATTTTCGATGTCGCTGAAATTGATGTCACGGGCTTCCATCTCGTATGGATTCACCATGATTTTTACTTCCTTATCTTCTACCCCGGTAATGTCAACCCTTGAAATACCCGAAATCTTTTCGATCTCATCCTGGATGATCTCCGCAAACTCTTCAAGCTTTTGCACAGAGTAATTCCCGGAAAGGTTGATGTTCATGATCGGGAACTCTGAAAAGTTCATCTCAAAGACATTGGGATCTTGAGGAAGATCGGTCGGAAGTTCTGGCTTGGCCTTATCTACCGCATCCTTTACTTTCTGAAGGGCATCTTCCACATCCACGTCGGCTTGAAACTCCACGATGATGGTTGAGTAGTCTTGCACAGAAGTTGAAGAAATTTCCTCTACCTCGGAGATGGTGTTAATTTCTTTCTCCAGTTCGCGTGTAACCAGGTTTTCGATATCCACGGGTGAGTTACCCGGATATGGGGTACCCACATATACAATGGGTTGTTCGATCTCCGGATAGCTGTCTTTGGGCAGGGCCTGGTAGGAAATGATCCCCATAACAACGATCAGGAATGTCAAAAAGAAAACCGTATTCTTATTCTTCAGGGCAAATGTGGTCAGCCAAAACTGCTTGTCCACCTGCTCCTGGTTCTTTAAATCATCAGATTGATTGATATCTTTTGCCATTATGGTGTGCTTTTGATAGAATTATAATGAAGCAGCTGATACGGATATTTCTGCCCCGTTGGTGACATTTCTGAATCCCTGATTGATCACACTTGCTCCGCTGGATAGCCCGGCAATGATTTCAGTCATATTTTGGAAACTCTTACCAGTTTGAACGGCGACCTTCTGAGCAACTCTTTTACCATCTTTCATCCCAACAGTATAGACAAATTTTCCACCGGCATCAGATTGGATTACGTTTGTTGGTACGCTTAATGCATCCTTCTTCTCGTAATCAACCAATGAAAGCATAGCCACCTGATTTGGTCTGAATTTGAAATCTTCCTGAACAGGCAAAGACACCTCGATCTTAAAGGTTCTGTTTTGATCATTGATCACATTACCAACAGAAATGATCTTGCTTTTGAGGTTAACATCCTGTACAGGAAAGTTTACTTCAACCTCCTGACCAGCCTTAAACTTGCCCAGAAAAGCCTCCGAGACATCCGATGAAACATACATTTCATCAGGATTCACAATTCTGACCAACGGTAATCCAGGCTGAGCCATTTCTCCGATTTTAACAGGTATCTCGTCCACGACACCATTAAAAGGAGCTCTTACATAATATTGACTCAACTGCGACTTGAGCGTTGCTAACCTCCGCTCAAGCGATTCGTAATTGTTCTTGGCCTGTAAATACTGAATTTCAGTCCCGATGTTTTGTTCCCACAGATTCTCCTGTCGTTCGAATACCGTCTTTGCCAACTCAATCTGAGTTTCAACCTCCGAGACATTATTGGCAATGATATCACTGTCAATTTGCAATAACAGATCTCCTTTGCGAACACTTTGTCCCTCCGCTACATTGATCCGCTCTACGCGGCCCATCGTCTCGGCACTCATCAGCACATTTTTCCTTGAAGCCACAGATCCGCGTACCTCTACCTTATGAATAAATGGCTTTTCAACTACATTATAAGATGAGACCAGAATAGTCCCGGCAGTCCCATCTGCTGTGGTATCCAGCTCTGCAACCTTTTTCTCCAGGTCGGAAATTTGAGACTGCAATTCCATGAGTTCCTTTCTTTTTTCATCCAGTTCAGCTTTCTTCTTTTCAAGCTCGGAAGATCCTCCACAGCTGTAGACAAATACTACCAGAAGGTTTAGTACTATTAATCGGGTAATTAAGTTGACCTTGTTCATGATCTATTGTTGGTTAAGTAATCCTAATGCTTTCTTTAATTCTAATTGGGCGATGACGGCCTCATATAAGGTATTGTAATAGTTGATGTCAGCTTCCTTCAAACTGTTTTCAGCTTCAATGACTTCCAGGTTTGAACCTACACCATTGCTATATTTCTTGGTAGCTACTTCAAAAATCTCCTGTGCAAGGGCTTTGTTTTCCTTTTGTACTTCCAGACGATTTCGTGCATCATCATAGTTGATCCTGGATTGCTGAATATCCACTTCAATGGAAGATTCCAGCTGGTTAAAGGAATTTTCGACCTTAAGCAATGCCAGCTTCTCCTGCTGGATCTGGTTGGCTCGCTGGAGTCCGGTGAACAGGCTCCAACTGAGCCTAAGACCTACTGTACTATATCCGTACCACTTATCTGGACCAATTCCAATATCTTCCATTTCTTCGAAATTGCTATTTGTACTAAACAGACCTCCAAAGTTTGGAGACTGAGTTGAGTACCCGGCATTTGCATATGCAGAGATAACCGGAAGAGCCTCGGCATATTTATTTTTGATATTCAACTCCTGCAATCTCTTATTTGCAAGCAGCACCTGGTAATCAGGTCTTTGTATATAATCCCAATCCTCTTCTACTTCAATTTCTGCTCCCAGGATAGATGTAGACATGGTTTCAGCAATCTCAAGATCTTCCTCTAAGGGATAGTTCATTTGAAACTTCAACAGTCTTTCTGAAAGATCTACCAGCCGTACGAAATTGTCACGCTCAGTCTTAAGGTTATTTAAGCTAACCTTGATCCGGTCTACATCAATTTTCTCTGCAAAACCATTCTCGTACATGGCCCGGGTGTCTGAGTAAAGCGTATCAATTCTACTGATATTTGATTCATACAATTCCACTCTTTCCTTATTGATCAGCAGGTTGTAGTAAGCCTTAGACACGTTGAGGATCAATTCTTCCTCAGTCTGATTGTAGTTTTTAATCGCTAAATCCTTGTATGCTTGTGATGCCTGAAGACCAACAATGTAAGATCCATTAAAAATCAATTGATTTACACTTAAACCGGCGTCTCCATTGTTTTTTAATTGGAAAAAGTTTTGTGAAGCAACAACATCATTATCACCCACTCCAGGCAAAAAATTTGGATATTCACTATTCGGTAAACCAGAAAAACCAAAAGCTGTCTGTTTAGATGCATAAAATCTTCTGAGCGTTTTGTTATGATCCAGAGATACATTCCCATCTATCTGAGGCAATCCAATTCCAATGGTCTCTCTTACCCTGGCATCGGCAATCTCCTGATCCAGTCTGGCATTTTTTACTCCCACAGCGTTGTTGATGGCATACTCAATACAATCATCGAGTGTAAACCCCTTTGCTGTGGTCAAGGTTGCTGTCTCCGTCTGGGCATGGACCAGCACAGGCAGCAGAAGCGCAATTGTTAGTAGTCGTCCTATTCCTTTCATTTGAGTTGGTTTTCTATGTGTTTCTTTTGATATGATTGATAGTATTTGCGTCCATTATCTGATAACAGCCCATGAATGAAATGATCAAAAATCTGGACCTGAACCTCGACAAAGTCAAAGTCGCCTTTTGGGAATGCGCGTTCGTCAAAAATGAGCTGAACCTGCTCTACCCGCATGACTGATAAAATTTTCTCATTGATATCAGTTCTGTACAAATTTTCCTTTTTACCACGGACAAGGTTGCTCATCACTTTACCCATGATGAAATTATACTTGTAATCCCTAAAAACTTCCCAGGCATCGGGATGATACTTCTGTAAATCATAAAGAAGTGACGGATTCACCCTTGATATATTTTGACGGATGCACTTTGAAAGCAAAAAAAGTTCTTCCAATGCATCTGCAGCATTTTCGGTCACCTCAGATATCTCCTTCATTTCACCTGTCAGATAGTTTCTGGCGGTCTCGGTCACCAAATCATCTTTATGATTGAAGTGCTGATAAATGGTCTTTTTTGATACGGACACCTCCCGGGCTACATCATCCATCGATACGCTCCTCACCCCATATCGCATAAACAATTGCTCGGCTCCCTCTATTATTTTCTGCTTCACTTTATATTTATCTTCCTTAACAACAACGTAACACCATGGAAACTTTCAGAATACTCAAAGTTTCCTGGGTGTACGTGATTAACAAACGGGAGTTACATATTGTTGATAAATATTCAAGAAAAGTGATCAGTGGTTGATTTTAATTACAAAAAGCACGGAAACGGGATAAATAAACTGATCTTTTTCCATGGGTTTGGCGAGGACCAAACCACTTTTGATGAATCAATACAAGTGATTCAGAAGGAACTGAGGGATACAACCTGCTACTCCATAGACATCTATTATCATGGCAACAGCCAACGTGAAAATGAGAAATTAAAATTTGAGGAATGGGAAAAATCATTCCGGGCTTTCCTTGATAAAGAAAGCATTCAATCATTTATGCTGCTGGGCTTTAGTCTGGGTGGGAGGTTTGCTCTTGCCACAGCATATATTTTCCCAACCCATACTTCAGGGGTTTTTTTAATAGCTCCCGATGGTGTATTCCGATCCCCATGGTACAGACTTGCCAATTCACTTCCGGGAAACCTGCTTTTTAGATACCTGATGAATCATCCGCCTGCTTTTGATGGCATGGTCAATATTTTTAAGAAAACCGGAATCATCTCTAAACCCCTGGTAAGATTCGTTGAAGCCGCTCTTCATGCTCCACAACAGAGAAAACAGGTTTATCAGACCTGGACGTATTTTTATCCGTTACAACTAAAGCCCAGGGCCATCGCCGCATGCTTTAACCAGCATGAAATACCTGTTCATGTAATACTTGGTAAACAGGATAAAATTATTCCACCGAAAAAAGTACTTCCAAAACTAAGCTCTATTAAGGACCTTCGGTCGGTAATAGTGAACGCCAGGCACCATCAGATGATCACTGAATCCACCCCCTACGTCATATCTGTTCTTAAAAACCAAAATCTTTAATCAATTATTCTATTTTTGCGCTTGAATTACACACCTTTTTTGAATGATCCACTTCTTTGAAAAATCCAGTTCTGAAGTTTATGCAGTTTATACCTCAGCAGACTTGTCTCAGGACGATAAAAACAAACTCACCTGGCTTTTTTCAGGGGCTAAACTGTTAGCAAAAGACAACATCTCCGAGTCATTCATTGGTCCACGGAAGGAGATGATCACACCCTGGAGCACCAATGCGGTAGAAATCACCCAAAATTCCGGCATTTCCGGGATCATTCGCATCGAATCATTTGTCAAAAACACCGGACAACCCTTCGATGAGATGCTTCAGCAAAAGTACCAGTCACTGGATCAGGATCTATTCACATTAAATATAGAGCCAGCGCCTATCCAATACATTGAGGACCTTGAAGCTTACAATGAACAAGAAGGCCTTGCCCTGACCAAAGAAGAAATTGATTTCCTAAAAGGTGTTGCCGAAAAAATCAACCGAAACCTGACTGATTCCGAAGTTTTTGGTTTTTCACAGGTCAACTCCGAGCATTGCCGACACAAAATTTTTAACGGTGTATTTATCATTGATGGTAAAGAGCAGGAGCTTTCCTTGTTTCAGTGGATCAAGAAAACCTCCAAGGCACACCACAACTTTATTGTTTCTGCATATAAGGACAACGTGGCTTTTATCAAAGGGCCCGAAATGGAACAGTTTGCTCCCAGGACACAGGACAAACCGGATTTCTTTACCATTTCCGGTTTCGAATCTGTCATCAGCCTGAAAGCAGAAACACATAACTTCCCCACCACCGTAGAACCTTTCAATGGGGCAGCCACAGGATCCGGCGGCGAGATCCGCGACCGTATGGCCGGTGGTACAGGCAGCTTTCCTCTAGCGGGTACTGCTGTCTATATGACCAGCTATTCCAGACTTAGCAAAGGCAAGAAATACGAAGAAAGGGTACCGGAAAGAAAATGGCTTTACCAAAGCCCGAAAGACATACTGATCAAGGCATCCAATGGAGCAAGTGACTTTGGAAATAAATTCGGTCAACCGCTGATCTGTGGCAGCCTTTTCACTTTCGAACATTCGGAAAACGACGAAACACTTGGGTTTGACAAAGTGATCATGTTGGCCGGTGGTGTTGGATATGGAAAACTTAAGGACAGCTTGAAGAAGGAGGTAAAACCTGGTCAGAAGATCGTGATGATGGGAGGCGACAACTACCGCATTGGTATGGGAGGTGGCGCTGTTTCTTCCGTGGATACCGGCGATTTCAAAAAATCACTGGAGCTAAATGCTGTGCAGAGGTCCAACCCTGAGATGCAGAAAAGAGTAGCCAATGCGGTGAGAGCCCTGGCAGAGGCCCACGTCAATCCTGTGGTTTCGATACATGATCACGGTGCGGGTGGACACCTGAACTGCTTTTCAGAGCTTGTTGAAGAAACCGGCGGTAAAATCTACCTGGATGAGCTTCCGGTTGGTGATCCCACCTTGTCTGACAAAGAGATCCTTGGAAACGAATCCCAGGAAAGAATGGGGCTGGTGATGCAGGATCAGGATCTGGATTATCTCAAAAGAGTTTCTCAAAGAGAAAGAACACCTTTCTACATAGTTGGTGAGGCTACAAACGATCAGCAGCTACAGTTCTTCAAAAAGAATCTTGATACCAAAGCCTTTGATCTGAAGATGGAACACCTTTTCGGCTCTTCCCCTACTACCATCCTGGAAGACCAATCAAAAGAAAGGAGTTTCAAGAGTTTTGAATATAAGGCAGACGAAATTGAAAAGTACCTGGAAGACATTCTTCAGTTGGAAGGTGTGGCCTGTAAAGACTGGCTCACCAACAAAGTGGACAGGTCTGTGACTGGAAAAGTAGCACTCCAGCAGACGGTGGGTGAAATCCAGGTTCCGCTCAACAATGCTGCAGTGATGGCATTGGATTTCAAAAACGACAAGGGTGTGGCCACTTCAATCGGGCATTCAGCTGTGCCGGCGCTGATCGATTCGGGTGCTGGATCCAGGTTAAGTGTGGCAGAAGCGCTGACCAATTTAGCTTTTGTTCCCCTCACCCATGGTCTAAAGGGTGTTTCACTAAGTGCCAACTGGATGTGGCCAGCAAAGAATGAAGGTGAAAACTATCGGCTGTATAAAGCAGTCAAAGAATTGAGTGATTTTGTGATCGACCTGGGCATCAATATTCCCACAGGAAAAGATTCCCTCTCGATGACCCAAAAGTATCCTGACGGCAAAAAGGTTCAGTCGCCCGGAACAGTGATTATCAGTTCGGTAGGTGAAGTGACAGGTCTGCAAAAGGCCGTCACTCCTGACCTGGTTACTGACAAGCCAGCAAGTCATTTACTGTATGTTGATTTCTCCGGAAGTTCTTTTGCGTTGGGAGGTAGCAGCTTTGCACAAGTCAATTCAGCCATTGGCGATGAAGCCCCGGATGTAAAAGCTGAAACATTAAAAAATGCTTTCAATGCGATTCAGGAGCTCATACAATACGACCTGATACTGGCCGGACACGATGTCTCAGATGGTGGATTGATCACTACGCTTCTTGAGATGAATTTTCCTAACCAAAAAGGTGGAGTCAAAGTAAATCTGTCAAAATTCAAAGAAAAAGACCCGGTAAAGGTGCTGTTCTCCGAACTTCCGGCTGTAGTACTGCAAGTTGAATCTCTGGATCAGGTCATGGAGACTTTCAGAAAGTTCGATGTGTCCTGTACCTCTATCGGAGAAATTATCGAAAGCAGAGAATTGATCATTGAAGGCGATGAGTTGTTGCTTCGATTATCTATCGATGACTATCGCGACTTGTGGTTCAAGACCTCCCATTTACTCGATCGAGCGCAGGGAGAACCTGTACATGCTGACCTGAGAGCTGCCAATTATAAGCAACAGCCACTCACTTATTCTTTTGATCAGCAATATGATGGGACTTTCCGTGCCTATGGAATAGATCCTGACAGAAAATCCAATTCCGGAATTAAAGCGGCGATTATCCGTGAGCAGGGAGTCAATGGTGACCGAGAGATGGCTTACGCACTTTACCTGGCTGGATTTGATGTGAAAGATGTGCATATGACAGACCTGATTTCGGGCCGTGAAGATCTCAGCGACCTGGATATGATCGTGTTTGTGGGCGGATTTTCCAATTCGGATGTACTTGGGTCTGCCAAAGGTTGGGCAGGTTCATTCCTATTTAATGAGAAGGCAAAATCCTCACTGGATGCTTTTTATAAAAGGGAGGATACCTTGAGTCTGGGCGTGTGCAATGGCTGTCAGGCCATGATGGAATTAGGTCTCATTTATCCTGAGATGGAAAATCATCCGACTATGCATCACAATGGATCTGGTAAATTCGAGTCCATATTCGTAAATGTGGATATTCAACCCAACGACAGTGTGATGTTTGGCTCTCTGTCCAACACCTCGTTAGGTATCTGGGTGGCGCATGGAGAAGGGAAATTTGTTTTACCAGGTTCGGAAGATCAGTATACTATTCCCATGAAGTATAAATACCAGGAATTTCCGGGCAACCCGAATGACAGTGATTTTGCCACTGCTGCGGTAGTGTCAAAAGATGGTCGGCATGTGGCGATGATGCCTCACCTGGAACGTTCTTTATTCCCCTGGAACTGGCCACATAACAGGTCAATTCGGGGTGTTGAGATCACTCCATGGATAGAACCTTTTGTCAACGCCAGGAAGTGGATTGAAAAAAGAAGGTGATCAAAGAGAATTATGTTTTTATTTTAACCAATTCCTGCTACTTTTGCAGTCCAATTTTACTCATTCAGATAATCATCTCATGGGTCAGGAGTTGGAAACAGCTTTAGAATTAGCTTCCAAAGAAATTCATCTTATTGGCCTATGGTGTAACTGGCAACACGTCTGGTTTTGGTCCAGAAGAGTCTAGGTTCGAGCCCTAGTAGGCCAACATTAAAATCCGCTGATGTTGCTAATTGGCAATCCTGGCGGATTATTTATTTTGAAGCACTCTAGCATGTCATTGGTTAAAATATTTAGCGGAAAAGGTACTTTAGAACTTTCCGAGAAAATAGCACAATTTTATGGTAAGCCATTGGGAAAATGCACTTCCCAAAAATTCAGTGACGGCGAATTAAATTTCAGCTTCAATGAATCCGTCCGTGGCGAACATGTTTACCTGATCCAGTCTACGAACCCTCCTACCGAAAACATCATGGAGCTTTTGCTCATGATTGATGCGGCCAAAAGGGCCAGTGCCAAGCACATCACAGTAGTAGTGCCTTATTTTGGATATGCCAGACAGGACAGAAAAGACCGACCAAGGGTTTCCATAGCTGCCAAGCTCATGGCAAACATTCTTTCAGCAGCCGGGGCAAGCCGATTATTGACCTGTGACCTTCATGCCGGTCAGATCCAGGGTTTCTTTGACATCCCTGTTGACAACCTGGATGGAACGGCCTTCTTTGTGCCTTACATCAGGAGTCTAAAGCTGGAAAATCTAATTTTTGCTTCCCCTGACGTGGGAGGAACAGCCAGAACAAGGAGTTTCGCCAAGTTCTTTGAAGCAGACATGGTAGTGTGTGACAAACACCGCAAACGTGCCAACGAAATTGCTACCATGCAGGTAATTGGAGACGTGGAAGGCAAGGATGTCATTCTTGTAGACGACCTGGTAGATACTGCAGGTACTATCTCCAAAGCAGCTAACATCATCATGGAGAAAGGGGCTTCCTCAGTGCGCGCAGTGTGTACGCACCCTGTGTTATCCGGCAAAGCTGTAGAAAATATCGAAGGATCTGCACTGACCGAACTGGTCGTGACAGACACCATTCCTCTGAAGGAAAAAAGTAACAAAATTAAAGTATTGACGGTAGCGGACCTTTTTGCCAAAGCAATCAGGAAGATACACGACAATGAATCTATTAGTTCATTATTTATCAATTACAATTAATCATTTCTTATGAAAACTGTTGAGATTATAGGGTATAAAAGAGCAAATCTTGGCAAAGCCGAATCCAAGCGACTGAGAGCTGAAGGCTATGTCCCCTGCGTACTTTATGGCGGAAAAGAGCAAGTGCATTTTTATGCACCAAATATCCTTTTCCGGGAAGTTATTTACACCGCTGAAGCACACTTTGTGGAGCTTAATATAGAAGGTGAAAAGACAAGGGCTATCATCCAGGAAGCTCAATTCCATCCAGTAAGTGAAGCTATTTTACATGCTGATTTCCTACAATTGTTTCCTAGCAAGATCATCAAAATGGATATTCCTATCCATTTGGTTGGTAGAGGTCAGGCGCCAGGTGTTCAGCAAGGTGGTAAGTTTGTGCATAAGCTTAGAAAACTGAGCGTAAAGGCATTGCCTGACAACATGCCCGAACACATCGATGTGGATGTTTCCAAACTGGGACTTGGTAAGTCTGTAAAAGTATCGGCCATTACTCCGGATAATTTTGAAATCCTGAACAGTCCAATCATCACTGTTGCAACCGTGGAAGTACCTAGAGCGCTTAAAGGTGTAGAGGGAGCTGAGGAAGAAGGTGAAGAGGCAGAAGGAGTAGAAGCAGCTGAAGGCGCAGAAGCAACTGAAGCTGAATCATAAAATCTTAACATCAAATATTTTCAAAATCCTGCCCAACTTTGGCGGGATTTTTTTTGCTTAATATTAAATGTCACTGAGCGATCTCTGACCGCTAAGACGATTATTAACTCATGAAATACCTGATTGCAGGACTTGGAAATATTGGACCTGAATACGAGGTAACCAGACACAACATTGGCTTCCTTGTACTCGACAGGCTTGCCGACCTCCAAAAGACAAGCTTTACACAGGGAAGACATGCATTTGTAAGTGAGGTGAAATACAAAGGCAGAAGCCTTACACTCATCAAGCCAACTACCTACATGAACCTGAGTGGAAAAGCAGTGAACTATTGGATGAAAGAACTGAAAATTCCAAAACAGAACCTGCTGGTAATAACTGACGATATTGCACTCCCTTTTGGAAAACTCAGATTAAAACCCAGGGGCAGTAGCGCAGGCCATAATGGGTTGAAAAACATCGAGGATATGATTGGTGGACAGGACTATCCTCGTCTCAAGTTTGGTATTGGTGACGACTACCCCAAAGGAAGACAGGTAGACTATGTACTCAGCCCATTCTCTAACAAAGAGTTTGAGACGCTCACCATTGAAATAGATCGCTGCATTGATATGATCTATGCTTTCTGCACGATTGGAATCGAACGAACAATGAACCAATTTAACTGATAAAAAATGCTTGGAAATCAATCCATCTGTCTGGCCTTACAGATCGTACCCAGAAAAGAAGGTGCGAATACTTATCACCTGGTAGACAAAGCCATTGAGGTGATACAATCCTCCGGGGTAAAACACATGATCACTCCCATGGAAACGGTGATGGAAGGACCTTTTGATCAATTGAATGAGATCGCCCTAAAAGCGCAACAGGCTGTGATGGAGGCGGGTGCTGAAGAAGTACTGGTTTATATCAAGATGCACTACCGCAAATCAGGTGATGTGACCTTTGAGGAAAAGCGATTGGATCGATAATTCTATTTCAATTCCCCAGCCGTCCATAGCTGTTGCCTGTCCTGCGTTTTCATTCTTACTGTTTTTACCTCATCAGGTGTTACCGCGGATGCGTTGTTACCCCAGGACGTCCGGATATATGTTAAAATAGTTGCCACCTGATCGTCACTAAGAAACTCCTTCCATGGAGGCATCTCACCATCGAACTTCTTACCGTTTACCACTATTTCACCTCCCAGGCCACCTAATACAATCCTGATCAACCTGGACTTGTCACCAGTCACCCAGTCCGTTCCGCTCAATGGAGGGAATATATCTCCCGTCCCCTGCCCATTGAACTGGTGACAGGGAGCACATCGTGTCATATATAGCCGGGCAGCTTCCGATAACGTCTCCCTGGAAACCTCACTTCGACTAGCTCCTTCCGAGGTTTTATCCGGCAGGGCATAAGCCAAAAAAGAATTTCCAGGCCTGGTACCGGGCTTCCCGCCTCCTCCCGCAGCAATGACCACATATTGTTTGCCATCAACCATGTAGGTAGAAGGTGTTGCATATCCACCAGCCGGCAGCTTGGTTTCCCACAACAATGCGCCGGTTTCTTTGTCATAAGCCCTGAACATCTCATCCATCGCTGCACCGATAAATACCAGGCCACCTGCTGTCACGATGGGTCCGCCCATGTTGAATGACCCCGTTGGCGGCTCATGCTCCAATCCGGGATGATGACCTAACGGCACCTTCCAAAGTATCTCACCCACATTCAAATCGATGGCATTGAGCGTGCCCCAGGGAGGTGTACTGATTGGATAGCCTTCATTGTCCTTCACCGGCTGATGTCCGGTCACCTTGAATGGATATCCCCTGGGATCATCGTTTTCCAATACCTGGATCAGTTCGGGCTCATCACTGGCATTCACATAAAGTACTCCGGATTCCACATCTACCGCTGCTCCACCCCAGTCAGTCCCTCCATTAAACTGTGGGAAGACTACACCTCCCACAAATGAAGGCGGATCATAGATATCGGAGGCACCATATTTTTCCCATACATGTTCCCTTACAAATGCATGTGCTTCTTCTGTGCGGCCAGTAATGTCCGTTTCCTTAAAGCCATGCCTGGCATAAGGAGGTGGCAGCATGGGAAAAGGCTGGGTCGGGGAAGATACCTCACCCGGGACTACTGACTGTTTTACCGGCTTTTCCTCAATGGGAAAAAGTGGTTCTCCGGTCACCCGGTCAAAAACAAAGACCATCCCTACCTTGGTCACCTGCGCCACAGCATCAATCATTTGACCATCATGGTTTACCGTGATCAGGCTGGGTGGAGTAGGTACATCATAATCCCACAGGTCATGATGAACAACCTGATAGTGCCAAATTCTTTCTCCGGTCTCCGCATTGAGTGCCATCACGCAATTACTAAACAGGTTGTCGCCAGTGCGTTCTATGCCAAAATGGTCATTGGATGCTGAACCCGTACCAAAATACAGGATCCCACGCTCTTCATCCATCGAGAATCCACCCCATGGATTGGAGCCACCAAATGTTTGCCAGGCATCTTCAGGCCATGTTTCATAACCATACTCCCCGGGATGAGGAATGGTATGAAAGATCCACTTTCTTTCACCTGTATGTACATCAAAGGCTCTTACATGACCAGGGGCAATCACCCCCGTTCCTTCTCCCAGCTGAGCCCCTACAATCAATAAGTCCTTGTAAGTAATGGCTGGAGAAGATGCATTCACAAACGCACGATCAATATCACGATCCAGATTCTGCAGCAGGTCTATCCTTCCCTTCTCGCCAAAATCAAGTCTCGGCTGACCAGTTTTCGCATCCAGGGCATACATAAATGGACCTCTGCCAAAAAATATTGTATGCTTTTCACCATCCGACCAATAGGTCACGCCCCGATTTGCGCCCGTAGACCGCGAGAGCCTGTCATTTCCCTCTTCGTATTTGTTTGGATCAAACCACCAGATCTCCTCCCCTGTCCGGGCGTCAATAGCAAAAGCCTGTACTCTTGGCGAGGTACCATATAACACCGTATCTATGACAATGGGATTGCACTGGATAGAATAGCCTTGCTCGCCGGCTTTATACTCCCAGGCTAACGTCAATTGATGAACATTCTCCCGGTTGATCTGTACGGCAGAAGAATATTTTGTGTTGGCCCTGGTAGCACCTGCTACTTCCCATATTGCGCTCTTATCATCCGCAGTTTGCTGACAACTAATAAATATCATCAGGATAATGCAGGAACCAATTAACTTATTGGGGAGTTTGACATGTAGGTATTTTACTGGGGTGAATCGCATCTAAAATGGGTTAGGTTGTGTCTAATATCATGAAAATTAATCGTATTCATTTATAAATCATTTGCTTATTTCAAACCATAAAGTAATCATGGTCGCATGGTTTATAAGAAAATGATTTAGTACATTTGGGATACTCAACTGTTTTTTGGAAACATTTTTGCTTAGTGAAAGTTGGATTAGATACATGGTGATGAAGACAGCATTTTATTCTCTCTTATTTGTTGGCGCAATTAGCATTTTACTCACAAGCTGTGACAGTGAGCGGATAAATCCAGCCGAAGAGTCGTTTGAATTTTATGAAAACGCCAATCTCGTGGAAGAATTTCCGTATGCGCAATTGGGTGAGAAATTAGTATTCCGACACTATTACTTAGCAGCCAATAAAGCAAACATTGCTAATGATGAGTATGCGGAAGAGGTTTATTTTGCTGTAAACGCAGATGAGGATTTTTACCTGGAAGGCCCTGAATTACAAGAAATCGACTTCGTTTTTAAACAATATTGCAACTGCTCAACCTTTGACAAACTTCAAATCGTTGATGGTTACCTCAAAGGTGATAAAAAGGGAAATGACCGCTACTTGCTTGAAGCCAATGTTGAACTCAGAGGGTACTACATGCATGAGGGTGAGGTCCTGGAATCTCAAATACTTCACTCAGCATTTACCGGTCTTTTTAAGAAAAGTTCTATCTCTGCGCTCAACCAGCGTTAAGCAATCGTTGCTCCGTTCTCAGCTCCCGGGTCGGGATTAACAGTCTTCAACGAACCATCCGGATTCTCTGCAAACAGCAACATTCCCTGAGATTCTATCCCCATGATCTTTCTTGGAGCAAGATTAGCCAAAACAGTCACTTTCTTACCTACCATCTCCTCAGCACTGAAATGTTTGGCAATGCCACTCACAATGATGCGGGTGTCCACTCCTGTATCTACTGTAAGTTTGATCAGTTTATCTGACTTCTCTACCTTTTCTGCTGCCTTAACCTCGCCCACCCGCAGGTCCATCTTCATGAAATCATCAAATTTCATTTCCTCCTTGATAGGAGTTACCTTTTGACTATCCGTCTCCATATTCTTTGCTCTTGTGTCTGTTAGTTTTTCTACCTGTGCCTCAATCTGCTCATCCTCAATCCGCTCAAAAAGGTACTGTTGCTCACCCAGCGCAGCACCACTGTTTACTAAATCACTTGAACCGGCATCTTCCCATTTCACACCATTAACAGGTATGGTCTTGAAGAGTTTTTGTGCTGTATGAGGCAAAAACGGTTCTGATAATACGGCCAGGTTTCCGGAGATCTGAATGGCGATATTCATGATGGTTCTGACCCGTTCCGGATCCGTCTTGATAAGTTTCCACGGCTCGGTATCCGCCAGGTATTTGTTCCCTAGCCTGGCCAAATCCATCAGATGATTGACAGCTTCGCGGAATTTGAACTGATCCAATGAACCTCCAATCTTTTCGGGGAAAGCACTTAGTGCATCAATCGTAGATTGATCTTCAGGAGTAAGCTCACCCAGCGATGGCACCAATCCATCGAAGTACTTATGGGTCAACACCACAGCCCTGTTAATGAAATTGCCGAATATCGCGAGGAGTTCACTGTTGTTTCTGGCCTGAAAGTCCTTCCAGGTAAAGTCATTGTCTTTGGTTTCCGGTGCATTGGCCGTCAAAACATAGCGCAAAGTATCCTGCTTATCCGGAAACTCTTCCAGGTACTCGTGTAGCCATACCGCCCAGTTGCGGGAAGTTGATATCTTGTTGGATTCCAGGTTAAGAAACTCATTGGCCGGCACATTATCTGGAAGGATATAGCTGCCTTCTGCTTGGAGTAAAGCAGGAAAAATGATGCAGTGGAAAACGATGTTGTCTTTCCCGATGAAATGGATCAATCGTGTATCCTCCTTTTTCCAGTAATCTTCCCAGTTTTTACCTGTTTCCTTTGCCCAGTCTTTGGTAGCAGAGATGTACCCGATAGGAGCATCAAACCATACATACAACACCTTCCCTTTGGCATCTTTCAGGGGCACAGAGATTCCCCAGTCCAGGTCCCGGGTCATGGGTCGTGGCTTCAGGCCATTGTCAATCCAGCTTTTGCATTGACCATACACATTGGGCTTCCATTCTTTATGCTCCTTAAGGATCCATTCTTTGAGCCATTCTTCATATTGGTCCAGTGGAAAATACCAGTGTTTTGTCTCTTCCATGGTCGGCTCTGCCCCACTGAGCATAGACTTGGGGTTGATCAGCTCCCCCGGGCTCAGGGTGGATCCGCAATTTTCACACTGATCGCCGTAAGCCTCAGGAAATGAACAAGTTGGGCAAGTTCCTTTGATATATCGGTCAGCCAGGAATTGCTTCTCTATGGGATCAAAAAACTGTTTGGAGCTCTGCTCCACAAACTTTCCATCATCGTATAATTTCTTAAAAAAGTCAGCGGCCGTTTCGTGATGGGTCTTTGAGCTGGTTCGATGGTAAATATCAAAACTGATCCCAAAATCCTTAAATGACTTCTTGATCTGTTCATGGTATTTATCTACCACCTGCTGTGGAGTAATTCCTTCTTTTCTGGCTTTGAGGGTGATGGCCACGCCATGTTCATCCGAACCACAGATGAATGCCACATCCTTTCCTTTCGAACGTAAATACCTTACATATATGTCAGCCGGCACATATACCCCGGCAAGGTGTCCGATATGGACGGGACCGTTTGCATATGGTAGAGCAGAAGTTACAGTGTACCGATTGAATGATTTTTTAGCCATTTTTAACATTTGAAGCGCAAATATAGGAAGGATTAGGCAAGGCTTTTGATTAGATTACGTTCAATAAAAATAACCCGCATCAATGGACACTTAAATCGTCATTATTCCTTTTGATTTTTCTATTCACCATTGATAGAAATCATGGGAAATAATTGCAATTTTCTTCTTTACTTGCACTAAAAATATACTTTATGAAAAGAGTCTTAGCTACATTATTCACCTTATCCTCATTGATGATACATGCCCATGAAGAATTGGGATACAGTATCAACATTGATCTGGATGCAGTGAAAGATGATCAGCTAAATATCTCGGTCCACCCTCCGGCTTCTACAGATGATTTCATTGAATACCACATGGCCAAGGTAGTGCCTGGCACCTACGACGAATCCAATTTCGGGAGTTTCGTCAACCGACTAAAAGCATACGATATTAATGGCGCTGAACTGAGTGTGGAAAGACTGGATACCAACCGGTGGAAGATCCAAAATGGCGGTAAGCTCAAGAAGATCAACTATTGGGTACACGACACCTTTGACCGCTTCGGAAACTACGGGGACCAAGTCGAAGACTTCATTTTTGAACCAAACGGAACCAACTTTGATAAGTACAGGAACGCTTTCCTCATCAATACTTTTGGTGTGGTAGGTTATGTGAATGGAATGAAAGACAAACCTTACCAGCTCAAGATCAAGCACTCTCCTAAAATCTATGGCGCGTCAGCTCTGGACAGAACCTCCGTGAGTGATTCGGTAGATATTTTCATGGCTGAGGATTTTAATTTTCTGGCTGATGGACCTATCATGTATACGGTCCCGGATACCGTAACGCGTGAGATTGCCAATGCCAAAGTCATGGTTTCCTCCTACTCCCCTAATAACCTGGTCTCTTCGAAACAAATAATGGACAAACTTTATGACCTGATGGAAGCCCAGGCCTCTTACCTTGGTGGGAAATTACCTGTAGACAGATATTCCTACCTGATCTATATGGTGGAAGATAAAGAGACACCCTATTTTGGAGCGTTAGAGCATTCATATTCCACGTTATTTTACCTGTTCGAAAATGACATTGACTACATTGGAAAATATGTAAGGGACATCGCTGCGCATGAGTTTTTCCATATTGTCACTCCTCTCAATATTCACTCAAAAGAAATTGGGGACTTTGATTTTATGAATCCCAAAATGTCCAAGCACCTCTGGCTATATGAAGGTGTAACAGAATATAGTTCTATGCATGTGCAGGTGAAGTATGGATTGTATAATGTGGGCACTTTCATAGAAGAAATTCGTCAAAAACTCTATGAATCCAGCATGTATCCCGACGTATCATTCACCTACATGAGTGAGCATATCCTGGAGCCCAGATATGAGACCATGTACCAGAATGTCTATGCGAAAGGGGCATTGATCGGGTTGTGTCTGGACCTTTATCTGCTGAAATATTCAAAAGGTGCTTATGACCTTCAACACCTGATGCGAGACCTCTCCAAAATGTTTGGGAAAGACCAGTCATTTGAAGATGATGAACTGTTTGATATTATTGAAAAACTCACCTATCCGGAGGTTAGGACTTTTCTTGATAAACATGTGGCTGGAGACGAACCCTTACCAATGAAAGAGGTGCTTTCCTGGGTGGGAATCAATTATATAGAAGACGGACAGGAATCTGAGATCACTTTTGGAAATGTAGGACTTCAGCAAAATGACGAAGATCAGCTGATTGTAACAGATATTTCGGATATGGATGCTTTTGGAAGAAAAATTGGATTCCAAACCGGTGACATCATCATTTCTGTGAATGGAAAAAGTACGAACTCCGAAAGCCTATATGAGACTTTAGATCACTATTTTTCTACTACTTTACCAGGAGAGAAAGTATCCATAGAAGTATTAAGAGCCAATAAACGAGGCAAGCTCAAACAAAAAACATTGAAGGCCAAAGCTTTTAAAACCACGAGAAGGATCAGCTATGAACTGGAGATCGCAGAAGAACTCTCAGGTGATGAAAGGGATCTTCTCCTTACCTGGCTCACCCCCAACCGTTCAAATACCAGTGCCCCTTCGGATTGAGTCTGCATTCACCTGGTTTATTGGACTTATTTACCCCGTCAACAACGCTCATCAATGAAAAGCATTCCATTTAATGGGTATTGTTAATTGATTATTAGTCTTCAATGGATAGAAATAGAAATCTGGCCATTTTTCTTGGCCTGATCGCTGCCTTGTTTTTTGCAGTGACTTTTGTATTGAACCGCCTGATGAGCACTGAAGGAGGCAGCTGGATATGGAGCTCATCCTTCAGATTTTTCTTCATGGTTCCTTTTCTTTTTGTGATTGTCCTGACGAGGAAAGGTATCCGTCCGCTGATACAGGTAATGAAACAAGACATTGGAAGTTGGATCCTGTGGAGCACCATAGGTTTTGGGATCTTCTATGCCCCACTCACATTTTCCGCGTTGTATGCCCCTTCATGGATCGTGGCCAGTACCTGGCAGGTCACCATCATCGCAGGTGTGCTCATGGCACCATTACTATCAAAAAATAAGAAGGTGATCTCTGGTAAAGCCATGGGGTTTTCGTTAATCATCTTGATTGGTATTGCCATCATGCAAATCAAACAAGCTACTACGGTTGGCACCAAAGAGATCATCCTGGGTGTCGTACCCGTTTTGATTGCAGCTTTTGCCTATCCTTTGGGAAATAGAAAGATGATGGCTATTACCAATGGCCAGCTGGATGCCTTTCAACGCACCCTGGGAATGACCATCGCCAGCCTACCCTTTTGGATTATATTAGGAACGATAGGGGTCTTTACAGTAGAGCTACCTCAGCCAGCTCAGCTCACCCAGACCCTGATTGTTGCACTCAGCTCTGGAGTCATCGCCACATCAATTTTTTTCAAAGCAACAGATCTTGCACATAAAGACCATCGCCAACTGGCTTCTGTGGAAGCCACACAATCCGGAGAGGTCTTCTTCGCACTGATCGGTGAGCTTCTCATCCTGGGTGGACACCTTCCCGACGTTTACTCTATGATAGGGATTGGCTTTGTGATACTGGGGATGATCCTGCACAGCCTGAAGCATTGAGATTACTAGCTTTCTGCTAGATAGATATTTAGTTTTTCTATATTTACCTACATTAAACAGTTTACTGGAAAGTTTATAGTAAAACAATAATATTTTAACAATGAAAGTGTCCCTTATCCTCTCCTATGGCATTTATCTGACAGGGTTTTTACTTAAATTTTTCCATCTTCACTTCAATGCCATATTGATGCTTATTGGTTTGGCCGGCATACTGGTCACTGGTTTGTTTTTAGTGAGTAAGAAAGAATCCCGACCCGAAGCTTTTCTTCATTTAACAGGTTTTGTGTGGCTTGCCCTGCTTTTTTGCTCTGTAAAATTCCTGCCTTTTCAGTCGATCCTCCTCATCGTTGCCTCGATCCTGTCTGTTTTCGTATTAATAGCGGCTATTAGAGAGAGGAAACTAAATCAGGTCTGGTTTCTGGGCATTATCTTTCTCCTGGCACTGTCGTTTTACCTGATCCCGACCCATAAACGATATCACCTGCTAAGCATACGCTGGAATCACGAAATTGAAACAGATTACATTACCTGGGACAAATATTCCTGGTTCCTCTATCAAAATGAAAAATTTGAAGAGGCATACAGTGCTTCTGAAAAAGCAAAAAACATAGCATATGAACTTGAAGATGAAACATGGATGGAATTCATCGAACAGCATCAGCAGGCGATAGTAAACAGAAGCTGGTCAAGCTATCGATAAATATCCGGTAATCACTCAACATCAGTTTTCTTAATCTTTCAGATAAAACATAACCTTTCTTAATTACTTTCGTTACTATTGTACATACAATTATTGTAATGACTAGAACATATTTACAGGCTATTTATCAGATCATTGAAACCGGGCACTGGATTACTGACCAGATATCCAAGGAGTTAAGAGAATTTGATAGCACCGAGCCTCAATACAATGTATTGAGAATTCTATCTGATCAACAAGGCAAGCCCATCACTGTTCAGGAGATACAGGATCAAATGGTCCAGCGGTCGAGTAATGTAACCAGGATCATTGATAGGCTATTGGCAAAAGGTCTGGTGGATAGAAAAGAGTGTTCGGCCAATAGAAGAAAAATGGACATTACATTAACGAAAAAGGGCAAGCAATTTTTGACAAAGCTTGACCGAAAAGTCATGTCCTTTCATAGTCCCATGTCAGACAATTTATCTGACAGTGAGCTGCAACAATTAAGGACGCTAATTTTAAAACTAAAAGAGAGAAACAATGAAAAAGATCTTAGGCATAGGCGCAAGCAACAGCAAGAAATCCATTAACCGACAATTTGCTTCGTGGGCAATCAGTCAGTTGGAGGACATGAAGGGAGAGGTCCTGGATCTAAACGATTATGAGATGCCCATCTATAGTAAAGACCGTGAAAATGAGTCGGGAATACCTGCCGAAGCGAAAGCATTCAAATCAAAAATCAAATCGGCCGATGCCATCATTATCTCATTTGCAGAGTACAATGGCAGCTATACCTCCGCATATAAAAATATTATTGATTGGGTTTCGAGGGTTGAAAAAGGGATCTGGGCAAACAAACCTTTGTTACTCTTATCAACCTCACCTGGCGGTCGAGGAGCCTTAAATGTGTTGACAGCGGCCAAATCAACCATTCCACATCAAGGTGCTCAGGTGGTTGGCAGCTTCTCCCTCCCTTCTTTTAACCAGAATTTTGACCAGGAGGACGGGATTGTAAATGAAGATTTACTCAATTCCTTTTCAGATGAATTGGAGAAGTTAACTGCAGTCATCAACCAGGAAAATACCATTCCCATAAGCTGAAATATTTTATTGATTTTTTATTGTACATACAATTATTGTTTATACGGAATAACCCTTACTACAATGAATACAGACCATTCTGATAAAAGAATATTGGCACGAGGTTGTGATCCGGCAGCCTCCTCTTATGCCAGCAAGGCTTTCCCTCCTCTTCTGGGAAACCCTGAATATGTCCCGACCACCAATGATGACGACTTCATTGAAAAACTGAAATCACAAAAGTGGTCCGTGGTGTATTTTGCGCCGGGAGCATGTCGTTTTAGTGCGGCAAAAAGAACTATTCCTGGGAGCATAGAAAAAACCAAAGGCTGGAGCCTGGATCATTATAGAGAGTTGGTTTATCAATTTCAGGGCCCTGATATCCGGATTGTCGAAACGGTCTTTGAGCAGGAAAGCCTCCCGCTTTTGAAAAGCGCTTTGGAAAACTCTGCTAGCAAATCAATCATTCAATAAAAACAGCCAATTATGCTCCCTATACATAGTCAATACAATACAGCAGAAACGATTGTTTTCCCGGATGCTATCACGCTTAAGATCCTTTTATCGGGAAAGCATACCAATGGTAATCTGGCCGTTTTTGAAGATATCGTCGAACCTGGTATCGGACCCGGCCGGCACATTCATCACCATCAGGATGAAACTTTCTTTTTTCAGGATGGGAACTTCATTGCTGAAGTGGATGGCCAAATGCACGAGTTCAAACCAGGAGACATCGCTTTTATTCCAAGAGGCACAGTTCACGCCTTTAAAAACATTGGTGATAAGCCAGGAAAGTTGCGGTATATTTTTTCACCTGCTCACACGATCGAAGACATGTTTAGGGACTTTTATCAGGCTTTTAAAGCAGGAGAACTGACTAAAGAAAACATGGCTGAAATATCCATCAAGCATGGCCAGGAGTTTGTAGGTCCGCCGCTATAGTAACCTATTCAGACCAGGCTCCGTATATTATTTCAATTCTCAATTAAACAGCACTGAAATGTTGATATAATTTCTTTTTATCGGATAAGAACAGCCACTCTCACGGCTATGGTTCAACTTTTCCAAAAAGAAGTTATATGCTTACGTTACAAGATATTTCATACATTCATCCCAATAAAGATCTGCTGTTTGAAAACATCAATCTGACAGTAAATGATCATGAGAAAATTGCCCTGATTGGCAAAAACGGGAGTGGTAAATCTACCTTACTTCGCATCATTGCAAATGAATTCATGCCTTTCGATGGTCTGGTAGAGAAAGAGGATCCGCCATATTACATTCCCCAAATATTTGGCCAGTACAACCACCTGACCATAGCCCAGGCCCTGGGTGTTGAAGGGAAACTTCGGGCTCTAACTGAAATTCTGAACGGACAGGTGACCGAGTCGAACTATGCCATGCTTCAGGATGACTGGTCCATCGAGTCGAGGTGTCGGGAAGCACTTAGCCAGTGGAAGCTTGATATCCCGGACCTTTCGCAAAAGATGGGATCATTGAGTGGCGGACAAAAAACAAAAGTACTCCTGGCAGGCATGGCCGTTCATCAACCCCAACTGATATTGATGGACGAACCAAGCAACCACCTGGATTTAGACAGTCGAAAACAGCTATACAAGTTGATCGAAACGAGCTCCGCTTCCATGATGATTGTAAGTCACGACCGAAAGCTGCTCAACCTGCTGGACACCATATATGAACTTCATCCAAATGGTCTGACCCTTTATGGCGGGAACTATGAGTTTTACCGAAAGCAAAAGATGATAGAGCAGTCAGCCCTGGAACAGGATATATTGGGAAAGGAGAAACTTCTACGAGCGGCGCGGGACAAACAGCGGGAAACCCTTGAGAGGCAGCAGAAACAACAAGCCAGGGGCAGGAAAAAGCAAGCAAAGTCCGGGATGCCAAAGGTGATGATGGATAAAATGAAAAATGATTCTGAAAATAGTTTTTCAAAACTCAAACATGCTCACGCCGGGAAAGTAGAGGGAATCAGCCAGGATCTGAAAACCCTCCGTTCTTCTCTGCCTGATCCTGACAAAATGAAGTTTGACTTCAATCAGTCCGATCTTCACCGGGGAAAAATCCTGTTTAATGCCCATGAGATAAATTATCGATATACATCCTCATGGGTCTGGGAGCCCCCCCTTTCCCTGCAAATACTTAGTGGCGAACGTACAGCGCTGAAGGGAGCGAATGGTTCCGGAAAGACGACACTGATCAATTTGATATTAGGGAAAATCAGTCCACAAACAGGTATTTCAACATGTGCATCAGGCAAGTCTGTCTACATAGATCAGGACTACTCACTCATAGAGGATGGCTTAACAGTCTATCAGGAGGCCAATCAGTTTAATACCAACTGCTTACCAGAACATGAAGTCAAGATCAGGCTCAACAGGTTTCTCTTCAGCAGGGAAACCTGGGACAAGCCTTGCCGGGCACTCAGTGGTGGAGAGCGCATGCGGTTGATGCTTTGCTGCCTTAATATTGGACAGCAATCTCCCGATCTGATCATCCTGGATGAGCCCACCAACAACCTCGACATCCAAAATATTGAGATCCTGACCCATGCGATCAGGGCGTATGAGGGCACATTGATCGTAGTATCTCACGATGAAAGCTTCCTGGAAGATGTGAGGATTGAAAGGGACATATGGCTCGAAACGAGTCAAAGTTGAAATTCAATATCAATACCAAATCCTCCCCTTTCAATAATCCTCAAAAAGTTGTATGTTAGTTATTCTTATGCACATAACGTGTTAAAAAGAGATAAATAACTTCTTCCCACTAGCCCATAATTTGAAATGAAACTTGAAAAAATTCTTGATAATCTTAACTCTTTCGAAAAGAATTCTTTTCTGAAGATTATTGACAATATCCTTACAGATAAACCTGCCAATTCTAAAGAGATCGATAAAATCCTGAATGATGCAAGTGGTGATTTGAAAGCCATGGATAGTCTAAACATCTCAAAGGTTTTTAATTTATTGAAAGGCGAATTCTCACAATATCTAAGTAAGGAGTTTTTAAATTCAACTTCACAGATTGGAGTCCTTACAGACATTATAATTCGGGATGGTAATTGTATCATGAAGCAAGATTGGCTTTCACGCTTGTATGAAAGTGAGTTAAAGCAACTTACTAAGAAAATAAAAGCATTTGAAAATGAAATAAACACCGAAAAAAATGGTCTTGATCCATTAAGGCAAAGGGATTACAAAATATACAAGTCTTGTGTCCAAACTGCTTACACAAATGACGACCTCAACAATCAAGAAAGAAAAATCACATTTGATGAACAAACTATTATAAATACTCTTTCATCAGAGCTAGAACTATCAAACGAGGAAATAAAGATGATTAACTATATGGTTTTGCCATTAGTTAGGATGGATATTGATTCTGTTATCAATGAGCTTAAGAATTTAGGAATAATATTCTACTCTAAGAAAACAAACTTTATCTACGTAGCAGATGAGATGGTTACCTTACTGAGAAAACTTAAAGGCAAACAAGTCGCTGATAAATTTTTTAGAAGAGTTCTTAGGCAACTGCGGGAACCTCAAATCAATATGATCTGTAAAAAGCACAATATCGATTGGAAACAATCAATTGATATTAAAATAAAAGGTATAATCAATGAAGGAATTTCCTTTACTGGGATACTATCAACTGATATCCATAAGGATGATATCTCAATAACGGATAGAAAAATGTTTATCAATGACCTTTGTGATAATAAACTACGAATATCTCCGTCGTTAAAGGGCGCAACAATTGAGGATAAATTAGATAATCTAATTTCCTATTTTGAAGAAATTGAGTCTGATGACAAGGTAGGTATCTCCGTTGATGGATATGAAAAGTTACTTCTAGACCTCAATGAAAATCTACCAAAAACAAAAGATATCCTCAGAAAGGAATTTGAATTACAGGAAGAAAATGTAATGAATAGCTCATATCTACTTGATTATAATATTAAACCAGTTGATGTTCTGGAAATAATACCTGGAAATGAATTAGAAAAATTCTGTGTGAAACTATCAATAAAGACCAGGGGCGATGTTGTTTCAAATATTCTTGAGGCATATAAAGATGCTGAAAACCTTTATCTTGAGAACTATGCAAGTGTTGCTAATAGAGATCTAGCAACACTAAAGGAAAATGGAATTGGTGTAAAAGAAAGCGAGCTTGGAATATTGTTTGAAGATTTAACAAAGAAAATTTTTAGCAAATTAGGATTTACAGTGAATGAAATTCTCAGAAAGAAGCTTAATACCGCAAAAGATAAAATTGACATTGTTTTAACGGTTTCTGAAACTGAAATTATACTAGTCGAATGTAAATCTGTTAAGGAAAGTGGATTCAATAAATTTAGTTCCGTGTCCAGGCAACTGAAATCATATATGAGTTTAGCAGATAAGAATGAATTGAAAGTCATTAAATCATTACTGGTAGCTCCTGAATTTTCCGATGACTTTGTCAAAGATTGTGGACTAGATTATGAACTCAACCTATCATTGATCACAGCATCATCTTTATCAAATATTCTTGAAGGATTTAAAAATTCAAAGCATAAATCTCTCCCGCATAACCTTCTCATGAGAGACGTACTGATCCAAGAAGATCGTATAATTAAAGCCATTGGCAAATAGTTCATTGACCTAATTCTGCCAAAACTTAATCTTCAATACCTTGAATTTTCAATAGCCATCACCTTTACTTTGCAGCATGACAGCATTGGAAGAAGCATTCAACATCGATCCGTTCCTATTTAAATTTGTGGTGCTACCGCTGTTGATCTTTCTGGCGAGGATCATGGATGTTTCCATCAATACCATCCGGATCATCTTCATGCTCCACAGCAAGAAATTGTTGTCTACGGTACTGGGCTTTTTCGAGGCCCTGATCTGGTTGCTGGCCATCAGTCAGATCTTTCAAAACCTCAGCAGTTGGCCAACCTACATTGCCTATGCGGGTGGTTTCGCCTCCGGTATCCTTGTAGGGATGCTCATTGAAGAAAAGCTGGCTATCGGTCGTGTGGTAGTCAGGGTAATTACTCGCCAGCCCGCTGAAGAACTCATTAAGTACTTTGAGAAAAACAGCTATCGCTATAGCAGCGTGGATGCCATCTCTGATGAAGGCGAAGTGAATATCCTGTTTACTGTCATCAAGCGGGAAGACCTGAAATCGACCGTACAGGAGATCAAACGATTTAATCCCAAGGCCTTTTATACCGTAGAGGGCGTCAAGAAAGTCAGCGATGATGATATCTCAGATGAAAAGGGATTTAGCTTTCGCAAGAACCTGATGAAAAGGGTGTTTTAGGACACAAGGACTTTACGTGTTTGACTAATTATTCAACAAAAAGTTGTATGTTAGATTGTTCAATACGCACAACGTGTTAAACAACATAAAAGCCCATGAAAATCATCCTTATCAAAGGTAATGTTGAAACCAATCTATTATTAAACACAAATGAGATTTTCATTTCTTATTATAATCTTGCCGGGTATATTACTTGCCCAGAACAAGCCGGATACTTATGATATAAAACATCCGGGCCCACAGCCTGGCAATAAATGTCAAGATTATCTAAATATCTTTGAAAGACTACCGGTTGAAGCTAGATATGGCCTAGAGATTGAGGATGGTATAATCTACTTTATATTTCCAAGTCAGTATTTTTTCGAATTACTATTTGATAAAAAGACTGATGGCATTGCTGTCGACATCATAAGAAGAGACCAGTTCAAGTGCTACCAGAAAAATTCATTCACTAAATCCTGGGCAAACCGAGGCTATTTACTGCCTCCAATATACAAGGAGGAAATGCTTAAAAATTCTATTCCTAATGAACTCGGCTATGTTCTCATTAAATACGGAAAGCTTCCAGACCAATTTGATCCATTAAGCATCGAATGCAACTTGCTTGTTCTTCAAAAAAAATACCTATGTCGGTATCATGCCTTTTCAAATCTTGAGTACACAAATTGGGATTTACTTGAAATGGGCATGTATAGAGACTCAATTTCTTCATTTGAAATAGAACAGAAACATTATGAGGTTACCAAAACATTGAATTTTGAGATCCCATTTGAAAGAAATAAAGATGTTTTTGAAATAAGTGACATTCAACCACTTTATGATTCATTGCGTCTAACAGATTACTTTATTGAAGAGATATCTATAAAGGCTTATACTTCTGTAGAAGGTTCCTTAGATAGGAACATACAACTTCAAAATGACAGGGCAAAAAGCATTGTTAAAGCACTGCAAACATATCAACAGCCGGAGATTGAAACCTATATATCAGCTAATGAAAACTGGGTTGAATTCTTAAATGATATTACAGACACTAGATTCTCACACCTTATAAATTTATCCAAAGAAGAAATAAAGGCAGAATTGGCTAAGGATGAAATATTAAAAGAAATCGAACCAATTCTCATGCACCACAGAAAAGCATTGGTTCAATTGAAACTTCAAAAAAGATTTACATCTGAGGAAAATGATCCTGAAGTATTAAAAACCTATTTTGATCAAAATATTCAATCAAAGAACATAAGCGAAGCCATATATATTCAAGATATAATTTTTGAAAAAATAAGGGACAACCAACTGCCTAGTGATTTCATTGGAAAACTTGAAGTTCCAGAAGAATCTCTTTATGGGCCGTTATTGAACAATTTAGCAATATTCAACTATGAAAGTAACGATATTTTTCTTTATGAGAATATTATGAATTTTGAGAAATTGCTGGCTATACTCCCTCAAAATATTAAAGTTCAATACAACCTAACTGCACTTAAAATAAAGGCATGGACCGAGGGAGAATTGATTACCAATAAAGAAGACATTCTTAAATCTATTCAAGAATTGGAGAGAAACGGGTTAGAAAAGAGTCTTGTGACAAGGTTGAAGGTTAATTACCATATTATTCTTACTCAATACAATCAAATCAATGGCGATTATAAAAGTAAAAATAGCTCACTCAAGCAAGTCTATTGGCTTTACAGCAGATTAAACTTAAGCGATCAAGACCTGTTGAGTCTGTCAAAGTACCTCGCTGTTTATAGTAAATTTGATTGGGCAGAAAGTATTCTCGGAAAACGAATTCATGACCTCGATGTTGACGAGAATCTCATTTTCTATTACATCCGATTGACTATAAACCAGCCGAAGAAAACCAAACAATCTGCGTATAGAAAGTTTCTACTGAATGCTATAGATAAAAATAGCCAAAGGTTTTGTGACCTTTTCCTCCCCACCTCACAAGGTGGATATACTTTTCAGCTTTTAGATGATGAATATCTGCGAAAAAATTACTGTGAAAACTGCTACACTCAATAGCTTGAAAAGAACCACTAGTCGAAGGAAAGATTAAACCATACACCCCATGAAAGAGATCTTTATTAAACGCATCTACCAAAACTTTGGGATGATGAATCATAAGGTTGTGTTTGAGAATGGAATGCAACATTTGCTTGGGAATGGAGATACAATAAGGGTCAAACTGGATCAAGTTCCGATAAAAGCATATGTCAAACAGGGCTGGTTGAGATCCAGAGACTTCATGATCGATGACTCAACCACTCACTTTGATTGTAAAAAATGAAGTGACCAAGAGTTTAATTGCTCCGGGGATAGGTGTTCTGGCCTTTCTCTTTACATTTCTTCCTGAAACAATATTGAGCAATACATTGGTAACTGAGGGAATAAAACTTGGATGCTTGTTCCTAGTTATTTTATGGGCACTCTATGCTTTTATCATCAAAAGAAAAGAGTGGGTTCTGGTTGAGAAGAAATCAAATACTTAGCGCAATCCTATTTAAGGAAATAACAAGCATGCCTGTATTCGAAGGCAATAAGTCCATTATCTCTGGCTACATAAATCTGTTGAAAATCACCTTTAGTAGATACACCATGGATCACATCCTCATAGTAATAACCCTCAATCCAGATAGAATCCAACATTTCTGAATTGACATAGTCCTTTCGATAAACACCTCCCCAATTGCTTGTAGTAATACTGTCGGGATAATAATTATTTATGGGGGATTCGATACAACCAAGAGTTGTAACAAGAGCTTCACTAGTAAAAAATGTTCGCGCAGAAAACTCAAAACGACCATCCAGCAAAAGGACGTATTCAAAAAACTCGCCAGGCCTCTCAGGACACTCATCTCCTGGTCCTGCAAACATAGTATCAACAAGAGCTTTCTTTTCCACAACCCCAACCATGGTATCTTCCAAAGAGTAATAAACAAGTGAGTCTCCTAAATCTGAAGGAAAATAATCAGCCAACAATGGAGAGAATTCTAATTTAGATAAGTCAGGATTGCAACAATCCAACCCATTAAAACAACAGCTAGAGATGGGTAAAAGTAATAGAATGAATAACCACCTAAATGTGATCATACCCACCAAAACAATCCAATTACTTGCTCGCCAGCATCTTACTCTCTTCCACCGGCATCAACCTGAAGATATATCCCGGTTCCTCCACAGCAATGTAGATATAACCATCCGGACCAATCCTTACATTTCTCAAGCGTCCAACTCCTTTCATAAGGGGTTCTTCCTTCACTACCTTGTCACCTTCCACCACACAGCGATTGAGGTATTTAAAGCGCAATGACCCTACCAGGAAGTCCCCCTCCCAGCCCGGGTATTTGTCAGTGGTCACGAACGCAGCACCACAGGGAGCGATCGATGGGATCCAGTATAAAATGGGTTGTTCCATGCCTTCGCGTTCCACTTCATTGGTAAAAGTAGTACCGTCATAGTTGATCCCGTAAGAGATCACAGGCCACCCATAGTTCACTGCCGGCTTGATAATATTGATCTCGTCACCTCCCCTAGGTCCATGTTCATGCGACCAAATCTGGCCACTGGTAGGATTCAACGCCAGCCCCTGAGGGTTTCGATGACCATAACTGTAGATGGATGCAATGACGGTGTCCTGCCCCACAAATGGGTTATCAGGAGGGATACTCCCATCATCCATCATGCGGTGGATCTTACCACAATGACTGCGCAGTGACTGCGGGTTTTCATATTCTTTTCTTCGGTCTCCGACAGATAAAAACAGGTATCCGTCGTTGTCAAACTCGATCCTACCCCCAAAATGCGAGCCTGCCGTACCAAATGGGTGACCGGTGAAGAGTTTCTCACCCTTAATAAGCTTGTCATCTTTCAATTGATAGCGGCTGAGCGCGGTACCAGCCAGCGTATCTTTTCCATCTACCGTATAATCAGAATAGCTGATGTAGATCCAGCCATTGTTTTTATAGTCCGGATGAAGCTCCAGGTCCATAAGCCCACCTTGCCCACGATACATGATTTTGGGCAGCCCGGATACCGGATGCATTTTCAGGTCCTTGTCGATGCGATACAACTCACCCGACTGCTCGGTTACCAACATATCACCTGTCGGAAGAAAAACCATACCCCAGGGCTGAACCATGCCTGAAACAATCGTGTCCAGTTCGATGGTCAATAATTCCGTCTTAAAAGTATCTGATTCCAGTCTTTCTTCCTGAAAACCATATTTCTCTACCTTTTCAATCCCCATCAGGATATAGTCAGTCATGTTGCTGATCTGCTCATCTGAAAAAACATTGTTCCAGGCTACCATTTCTGTACCCGGATATCCATTCTTAATCGAATTGAATATGCTGTCCCTTTCTTTCCCGTGTTTCCACCTGTGACCTGCAAACGCCAGAATCTGGGCTCCATGGCATCCGGAGCAGTAGGTTTTGTAGGTCGTCTCGGCAGCTAGCATGGCACTGTCTGGCGCCTCTGTATTCTCTGCAGTACCGTCCTGACCTGAAGGCTGCGTACAGTAGTACAAAAACAGGATGATAAATAGAAATGGTATGTATTGTATTATTTTTTTCATAGCAGATGGTATTCGATTGATCGAAATTATATGAACAATGAGTAATAAACAGGTTTCAAGCGTAAAACTTACATTAAGTTAATCAAATGATTGTGAAATTTTCATTTCAGTAGAAATCCTTTTCAAAGAATATCAATTCAGCTCGTCTTTCTAATCCTCACAGATAAACCATATGACCATAGATCTTAAAAACCAAAATGGATCATGCCATATTGATAAATCTTAATAAATCATCCGAATGAAACGGTTTCATTGATTAATTTTATATGGACTCAACCTCAAAACCTACCCAATATGGATGTCTCGATGATTACCAGTCAACTTGCCGAAAACAAGCAGGTATTCTCAGCCCTGCTGGAGGGATTACCATCCCATATGTACCTATGGCGATCCAAACCCAAAAAATGGTGCCTCCTCGAGATCATTTGTCACCTGGTGGATGAGGAGTGTGAAGACTTCAGGGCCCGGATAATGCACGTTATGGATACCCCTGATGATCCTTTCTCCCCCATAGATCCGGAGGGATGGGTCAAAGAGCGTGAATACCTCAAACTGGACTATTCAGAAAAGCTAGAGGAATTTATCGAAGAACGGGAAAGCTCTGTTGGCTGGCTAAAATCTCTGGAAGGACCGCCATGGAAAAACACTACCCAACACCCGAAATTAGGTCCCCTAACGGCCAAGCAACTCCTTGCCAACTGGTTGGCCCACGATTATCATCACATCCGGCAGATCAATACAGTGAAGTATGAATATTTGAAAGAACACAGCAAGGAAGACCTTGGGTATGCAGGGAAGTGGTAAGGGGATCGCCTAATTAGTTTACATAAAAACAAAGAGAATATTTATTCGTAAATTTGAATATGCGAGTTGAGCGAACAAATAATGAAATATTGATTAGAATACCTTCCGGAAATGATTCAGAGAAGCTTCAGGAAATTTTGGACCTAATCAGATATGCTGAACTTACATCAAAAAGCACGGTTTCCCAGAATGAAGTAGACACCTTCGCGTCTAAGGTTAATAAATCATGGTGGCGCAAGAATAAAGGACGTTTCATTAAGTGAACATTGTTGTTGACACCAACATTGTTTTCAGTGCCATGTGGAATACAAATGGTCGAATTGCCAATATTCTAACTGCTAAGACATCTCTTCGCTTTTTCTCCCCAACATTTCTATTACTAGAATTTACCAATCACCAGGAAAATTATTCAAGATACTTAAACTTAGTTTGGAAGAATTCTTAGAGCTCAAACATCTTGTAACAAGAAAGATAAGTTTCATTTCTGAAGATCAAATTTCTACGAATTCATGGAGAAAAGCTGAAAAACTGACAAAACCCATCGATGCAGACGATATCGCCTTCGTAGCATTGGCGCTTGAGCTTAATTGTCCATTGTGGACAGGAGACAAGAAAATTGCTCAGGCTGTTTCTGGAATAGAATTCTTAGAGACAAATAAGTTATTTGAACTTATCAATGTCTAAATTGAAAAAGGCCACCATGGACATCCAGCAATACCACAACCAACAATCCCCTTCTGACAAAGCCATTTGTGAGGCACTCAAACAACTGATCGACACCCATCTCCCGGAAGCTGAAAGCAAGATCTGGCACGGACATCCCGTTTGGTTTCTTGAGGGCAACCCCATTACAGGCTATAGCAAAGAAAAGGCTGGCATTCGGCTGATATTCTGGAGCGGGGCCGATTTTGATGAAGAGGGCCTAAAACCCGGAACTGGAAAATTCAAAGACGCCTCTATCTGGTACACATCAAGTGATCAAATTGATACTTCTGCTTTGAAGATCTGGCTGGAAAAATCACGTCACATTCAATGGGATTACAAGAATATTGTGAAGCGAAAAGGACAATTGATCCGGCTCAAGTAGCTACATAAACATCATGGCGAAGATCATCTGGTTGTCTGACATATTTCAGATTGTACAGAAGGGTTTTTCACTAACTTGATTTCAATCAAAAACAACATCCAGAAATGAAGTTAAGCGGGAAAACATTCGTAGTGACCGGAGCAGGCAGTGGAATGGGTCGTGAGCTAACCATTCAACTAGTAAGAAAAGGCGCCTCCGTAGCCATGGTAGACCTTAATGCCAAAGCTCTGAAAGAAACTGCCACACTTGCAGGAGATGCTCATGTTTCCTTTCATATCCTGGATATCTCTGATAGGAAAGCCGTTGAAAAATTACCTTCTGCTGTCATCAAACATCATGACCAGATGGATGGGATCATCAACAATGCTGGCATTATCCAACCCTTCGTAGATGTCAAAGACCTGGAATATGACAGGATTGAAAAGGTGTTTAATATCAACTTCTATGGCACCCTCTACATGATCAAATCTTTCTTGCCATATCTCCTGGAACGACCGGAAGCAACCATTACCAACATTTCAAGCATGGGCGGATACATTCCGTTTCCCGGTCAAACCATCTACAGCGCATCCAAGGCTGCTGTAAAACTCCTCTCCGAAGGTCTTTATGGTGAACTAAAAAAGACAAACATCCATGTAACTGTGGTCCATCCGGGGGCCATTGACACACACATCATGTCCAATTCCGAATTATCTACCACGAAAGAGGAAACTGAAATAAAGAAAACACAAAAAAACAAGTCGCTCCCAGCTGATAAGGCAGCCAGTATAATTATAGAGGGTATTGAAAAGGACAAGTTCAGAGTCCTTGTAGGCAGTGATGCCAGTTTCCTGGACAAGTTCTACCGCCTCAACCCCAAAAGAGCTGTTGACTTCATTGTGAAAAAGATGGGTGGGATGGTGAAGTGACCTGGCTATTCTTATGTCCTCATTATCCCTCTCCTATCATCTTTAATCGTTTCCGGCAGGGGATGATGTAAGCAATTCTTCTTCAACTAACAATTCCTTCCAGTTCATTATCTCTCGTAAAGAGAATGTATAGTACATAACCCAAAGCATTAGCCTTTAACACCGCTTTAGTTCTTCCTTTATCGTTCCATTCTGGAGACGATGCAGGCAAATGTCGAACCGCCTAAATATCCCCAAATGAAAGATATGAGGAAAGAAATGAAAGATATCTGTGTACCCATTTACTCAGAATTACAATAGACAATTAATATTCCGTACCGATGAAATATATTCTATAATTATTGAACAATTTTTAGTAATCTGAACAGGCTATATAGAGTAACATTGCTATAATCGGTTTGTGCTCCAGCAGATACATAAGTCACTGATTAACATTCATTTATGATGTAGTGCTTTTTAGGAAAGACCTACCTGATTTAAGCATCTGCAAAGAGCAAAAAATCAATCACCTAAAACGCCAACCATGAAGTACATTATTATCATTGTTGCTGCATTTGAATGTTTTTTTATTCCCGGACCTAGCTTCGGAGAAATAAGAAACGGTTATGACATTCAACTGGAATCGGCCAGTTCCTCACTCATCCAACTCCAAAAAATGGCCTGTGATTCTCCTGAAAAATATTCTCTTGAAACGGTTAAAAAATGTCTGGAAGAGAAGCAATCACTGGTTGATGAGCTAGTAAGCTATCATAAAAAAACACAGGATGTTATTGACCTTATAAGAAGCATTGATCCGGTTTTATACCATAAGTTAAATACGATTAGTGACAGAATGGGCAAAGAGACCCATATACACATCAAAATCGTTGCAAATGTTCGTCTGGGATTTAAAGCTGCAACAAACCTTGAGCAAAGTAAGAAAAACCCACATATTTATAAATCTGAATTTGGTGAAGGTACGGTAAGTGTTTGGATCAAAGACATTAATCTTCATAAGAACCTGTGGGCCCTGGTACACGAGTTTGGACATATTCGCTATGTTGTTCCCCAACTAGCTGAATACGCTCCCTTTTATAAAAAACACTATCAGGAAAGTAATTATGTAGGTATTCCGGGCCACCATGTGAATGATCCTAGCCTTCTGTATGTATATAAAACATTAAGAGAATTTAAAAAAAGCTGGAAAGAATTTAAAAAACTGGATAGTAAAGACGAACCTATACTGAATAACGTGGTGGCTGATCTTTAAGACTGTATCCATGATATATTCTGAATGTATGGTCTTATCTTTTTTTGGTAACTTACTATTATCTAATCAAGGCTCCAGTCCAAAATGAAACCGTCACTTAAGCTGTTTTACCTGGCCTTTGGTTTGAGTTTGCTCATCCATAAAAGCCTATTGGCTCAGTCTGATGAATATGTGGTTCGACATTATACAATAAAGGATGGGCTTTCTGATGACGCTGTAACATATACCATTCAGGATAGTAAAGGTATCGTTTGGATAGGTACCTGGGAAGATGGTCTAAACAAATTTGATGGAGTTAAATTCACTACATTTCAGCATAATCCAGCTGATTACAATAGTCTTTCGGACAACCGACTATACAGCAATATAGTGGAGGATGATTCAGGAAAACTTTGGATCGGAACATATACCGGACTTGACATTTTCGATCCAAAGACGGAAAGGTTTCAAAAGCTTATATTCGACTCACTTCTATTGCACAAATCAAATTCAATAGTTGCGAGACCTGGCATCCGGGCAATTAAAGTTCGAAAGCGAAAGGACGGAAAAATATGGATCTGTACAGCTAACGGAATATATCTGGCTGACCCACTAACACTGGAGGTAAGCAAATTATCTAGTTTTTCTTCAAATTCTCAAAAACAGGATAATTTCAGTAGTAATTTATTACAATCCAATTTCAAAGACATTGCAGAAACTAGTGACGGTTCGGTCTGGGCTTTTACAACTAAAGGAGTCATTCATTGGGATGCTGCAAATGATGCAACAAAACTCTTCCATCTGAATCCATTTGACCTGATTAGCACATCACCCTATGATTGGGGGTGTATTTATATTGATGATCTTGATCGAGTCTGGATAGGGTCCAATTTCGGTCTTTCACTTTATAATAAAATAAAAAATTCATTTGACCACTTCCTTCCATCAACCCCAAGCGGGTCGTTACGTATCGAAGATACCAAATTTGAGCCTAATGCCATTGTTAAAACTCATTCTGGTAAACTCCTTATAGGATCAAGATACGGTCTGTATAGTTTCGATCCAACAACCAAAAAGTTTGAGATATTGATTGATCACTATACATGGTGTATCACAAAGTTGAAAAATAATGTATTGATCGGAACTTCAAATGGCCTCTTCTCCCTAACAAACAATCCTCCCAAATTTAGATCTTTCAACTCCGAATTGGAGGAGAGCGACCTGTTGGCAGTGGTTGATCGGAAAAACTACATCTGGTCGGACTTTATGAATCTGGCTTCGGATGGTAAAGGTGGAGTCTGGAGATTGTCCGGAAAGAAACTTTACAGGTTCAAATCTAAAGATGATATAATCAGCTCTATTAACCTAACTACTGCCCCTATTTCAATTTACAAAGATACTCGGGGCAAGATCTGGTTTGGGGGGAGAGAAGGTATTGAACTGTTTAATCCTAACATTGGAGAGTTGGTAACTTTTCCTGACTTTCCAGCAGTTAGGGTATTTTCTATTTGTGAAGAACCCGGAAAATATATGTGGATGGCTACAGAGATTGGGCTTTACCGCCTTAGCTTAAATGACTATACCTACAAAGCTTATCAAAATGACCCGAATGACTTACATAGCCTCCCGTCTAATGTCACCAATTCTGTAATAATTGACCAAAATGGAGACAAATGGGTTGCTTCAGCTTTGGGATTAAGCAAACTTATCGATGATACTGCAACTGCTTACAGCAAATTCAAGACCTGGAACAGTAGCAATTCTATTATGACCAAGCAGTTTATAAAGGAAATTGTAGAAGACGATACAGGAACAATTTGGTTGATCGGTGGTGACGAGGTCTATCGCTTCTTCCCTGAAACAGAGCAAATGAGAAAATATGGGTATTACGATGGCCTTTATGGAACACGCATATGGAACGTCTGGAAAGATCCTAGCGGGAGGATCTTTTTTGAAGCTCGTGGGGGGTATAAATATGTGGTTCCGGATAGCCTTGAAAATAATTCTTTCATTCCTCCGGTGATTCTAACAGACATGTCTGTACAAAATAAAAAGGTGCCCATCCAGGGAAACTTTGGTGATACTTTATCCTGGGGAACACCTCTGACAACCTCGATTACGTATGCGAATGAGATAATACTTCCCTATGACCAAAATGATTTTTCTCTGGAGTTTGCTGCTCTCAATTTCTTGAACCCGGAGAACAATCTTTATAAGTTTAAACTGGAGCCTTATGAGACTGATTGGATCGAAACCACTGCTGAGAACAGGATTGCACGATATACCAACATAAGTCCGGGTGAGTATACTTTCCGGGTGATCGGATCCAATAATGATGGCATATGGAATGAAACTGGCGCCAGTTTAGATATAATCATACACCCCCCATGGTGGATGACCTGGTGGGCTTATGTGATTTATGGGATGATTGTCATGGGAATGCTGCTTACTATCCGTGCCTACGAAATGAAGCGAATGAAGGTCAGGGACCGGGCCAAATACCTTTCGGAGCTGGATCAATTGAAAACTCGCTTCTTTACTAACATCTCCCATGAGTTCCGAACACCCCTAACCCTTATACTGGGTCCTTTAAAATCAATGTATGAAGGAACATTTACCGGAGATCGTAAATCAGCACTTGCTGTGATGATCCGTAATGGGCAACGGCTGCTCAACCTGATCAATCAACTGCTCGACATCAGCAAGCTGGAAGCCGGTAAAATGAAAATGCAGGTGATCAATACCGACCTGGTGGAACTACTCCAACAAATTGCTGCCTCCTATGAATCACTCGCTAAAGAAAAGCAGATCCGGTATTTCTTTTATCCGGACCGGCAGGAATTACAGGTTGATCTGGATCAGGATAAAACAGAAAAGATCGTTCACAATTTGCTGTCCAATGCTTTCAAGTTCACTCCGGAAGGTGGTGAAGTGATCCTCCATTTAAAAGAAGAAGATAAATGGGCCATCATTCAGGTGAAAGACAGTGGCCAGGGCATCCCGGACGCGGATCTGGACAAGATATTCGATCGGTTTTACCAGGTAGACAGTTCCCAGACAAGAACTCATGAAGGCAGTGGGCTGGGCATGGCACTAACCAAAGAGCTGGTCGAGCTTCATAGAGGTGCCATCACATTGGAAAGTAAAGAAGGTCAGGGAACAACTTTCACGGTCAGACTACCGATTGAACAAAAACATATCTCAAGGGGTAAAGCAGACAATGACAATGTAGATGCAAGAGAGATTGAAGCTGTTGTATCGACACATGGGATTTCAGATCCGGAGATAGAAGAAGAAATAGGAGAGGAAAATAATAATCTGCCAGTGTTGCTCATTGTAGAAGACAATACTGACATGAGAAAGTATATCAAATCAACACTTCAGAAACTATTTCAGATTCGGGAAGCCGAAAATGGTAAGGAAGGGCTTACCATGGCTAACGAAATGATGCCAGACCTGATCATCAGCGATGTGATGATGCCGGAAATGGATGGATTTCAACTTTGTAAACAAATCAAAACCGAAGAACTAACCAGTCATATTCCGGTCATCCTGCTGACAGCGAAAGCAGATCGGACAAGCAAATTATCAGGGTTGGAGCTCGGAGCTGATGATTACCTGTCAAAACCTTTCCATGCAGAAGAATTGAAATTGATTGTAAAGAATCGAATCACAGAACGACAAAAAATGCGAGAACGGTTCAGCAAAGACATTACCCTGGAACCCAGACATATTGCAATTTCGTCTATGGATGAGCAATTTCTACAAAAAGTGATGGAGATCATAGAAGAGCATATTTCTGATGATCAATTGTCTATTGAGAAATTAAGTCATGAAGCAGGCTATAGTCAGGTTCAGTTTTATCGTAAAATCAAAGCCCTATCAGGTCAAACGCCTTCACAATTTCTACGAATTATCAGACTTAAGCGAGCAGCTGAGCTCTTAAAACGTAAGAGCAATACGGTATCTCAAGTTGCTTACAGTGTCGGTTTCAGTAGTCTGGCTTATTTTAGCCAGTGCTTCAAGGAACAATTTGGTGTCACACCAGGCCGATTTACAGAAGACCGCAACATAATGAGTTAACTGAAAATATGTCAAACACCCGCTTCAACCCATCCAAAAGGAAATTCATCAAATCCTCTTTAATCGGAGGAATATCCCTTATCTCCATCCCATCCCTGATCAGTTGCAATGGGGAGCCCTTAAGCTATGGACTTGGCCTGGATGTTCCCACCAAATATTTCGATGGATCCCGCTGCTGGTGTCATCCACGGGCGGGTATCATTCCCGACGCAGGATCAGGTGGCCTCCCCCGGGTAGTCATGACCATGAACAACCTGGACCTGGCTGGTAGCGACGTATTCTATGGCGTTTTTGGCCTCCAGACCAACGACCTGGGCAAGACGTGGACAAAACCTGAAGAACAAAAAACCCTCGCTCCAAGGCACGAAACGATCGAGGGTGTTGAACGACCCGTTGCGGTCAGTGATTTCTGGCCACGGTGGCATACAAAAACAAAGACATTATTGGGCACTGGCCATACAGTAGCCTACACCACTGACTGGAAAGTCAGAAGTCCCAGACCAAGACATACCTCCTACGCTACTTATGATCCTGCCAGCAGCAATTGGTCAGACTGGAAGAAGCTCGAGATGCCGGGAGATACCTTCGGAGATGCCGGTGCCGGCTGTGTCCAGCGTTACGACCAGGAAGATGGCAGCATCCTATTGCCTATCTATTTCAGACCACCAGGAAAAAATTCCAGGGTTACGGTCAGTAAATGCGCTTTTGATGGAAGTGAGTTGAAGTTTCTCGATCATGGCTCTGTCCTGGAGCTCAACAACGATACCAGGGGTCTTGGTGAACCATCCATTACAAAATTTGGAGATCGTTATTTCATGACCATCCGAAATGATGAGAAAGGGTTTGTTGCGCAGAGTGTAGATGGACAGACTTTTGACGGATACAAGCCCTGGACCTTCGATGATGGCACAGAGTTGGGCAGTTACAACACTCAGCAGCATTGGGTTACCCATTCAGAAGCGCTGTTTCTCGTCTACACGCGGCGAGGAGCCAATAATGATCATGTTTTTCGCCACCGGGCTCCTCTTTTTATGGCTCAGGTGGACCCTGAAAAACTATGCGTGATCCGGGAAACAGAACAAGTCCTGGTTCCGGAGCGCGGTGCACGCCTAGGAAATTTTGGCGTGACCGATGTAAGTCCGACAGAAACCTGGGTTACCGTGGCGGAATGGATGCAACCTCACGGAGTGGAAAAATACGGTAGTGATGGGAGTGTTTTCGTCGCCAGGATACAATGGAATAAGACCAACAGGCTATTTGGATGAATTTGAAATGACCCATTTGGATCATTTTCCAACAAACATTCCACATCTAACACCCTCTCCATTCATCGTCTCCCGTAGGGGACGATGTAGCACTGATGCCAGAATGGAAGACAATCTCCTATCCCGTGCTCTTCAAACCTTTGATGATCAGGTAGAGGGTCAACCCGACCTCTCCCACAGCTGCAGAAAGGCCTACTACCCAGGCGAGCAAGACCTCATGGCCGGGGTAAAGAAAATCCCCAAAACTTTCCATCACATAGCCCAACGCTGCACCAATCATCAGAAAACCAAAAACTCCTGGGATCGTTCCTGATCTGTAAATCAAGATTCCTAGCAGCAAGCAATGAATGCCAAAGAAGGCTCCGGCAATCAGGTAGCCTATCCGGTGTGCCTCCATGAATGCTAAAGCAATGGATGACACCTGCTCAGGTGAAAATCCGACCAATAGATCCGATTTGAGCACCTCATGAGCCATTGCATGATTCAAAAGGTTGATACTTGCAATAGCCGGGTGTGCCAGCAATCGGAAAGCCGAGGCAACCATGGCCAGGGTTTTATGGACAGGCTTCATCAATTGATAGAATAAAATGGCTACCACAGCATCCAGCAAAAAAGCGATCAGATCTGCCACCAATCCCAACCGAAACAAACCAGCATTGGAAAGTATGTTGTCGGCAGTAAGCGATGCATCTCCAAACACGACCAGGCTCTCCCTGACATATCCCTGGCTAAATCCAGCACAAACAATAATCAGCAAATACAGGAACCCGGTAATCCTTGCCCGGGCTCTCTGCACATCGTGAGCTAACAAAATCAGTTCAGGTTATTCTGTAAACTCAATAAGATTAGCACTCACTGTCACTGTCCTCGTATACCAGAATGGTGGCACTCCACCAATATGCTCTTCTGTCAGGATGTTGGTCAGGGCTCTGGACCCTTTTAACTCTGCACTTTTGATCATCTCAGCATAAGCCTTGTCATAGAGTTGCCTCTTCTGCATCCCACCGAAGATCAGTACATATTCCACTTCAGCACTTCCGCTTACCTGGTCCAATACCTCGAAGTTGTTCCGCTCCAGGTTTACCTGTGTAGCATTTTGGTTTTGATTGAAAACCCATGCACGATTCACTCCACATGAGCTTAACCCGATGATCAGCGCTAACCCCATGATTACTTTAGTTGTTCTTGTCATTTTAATTATTGTTTAGAAATTGGTTATACATTAGACCGAAGGAGGCATACCACACCCGCACAAACACTAAGAGTGGATGTCACCAGGTCTTTTTAAAAATTGATTTAGTGATTGATCCTAAGCCATCTCAAACAGCTCTTCCTTGGATTTTCTGATCTTCTTTCTGCTCATGGCTTTATCATCTTTTGAACGATATCCTATCGGGGCAATTAGGTTGGCATTCAAACCCTGCTCATCTAAGCCCAGCATCTGGTTATAGACCTCTTTGTCAAACCCTTCCATCGGACAGGCATCGATCTTTAATTCCGCACAAGCGACCAATAGGTTATTCAGTGCCAGATAGGTCTGCTTTTCAGCCCATCGCTCCCGCTCTTCCGGACTTTTCTTCCTGAGGCTGGCTTTGATGGACTCGCCATAGTTCCTTACTTCAGTACTGCCTTTTCCCTGGGCTTCGATGATTTTTTCGATGTAGTCATCTACCTGACGATCAAAGTCCCGTGTGTAGTTACAAAATACAAACAGGTGTGATGCGTCAGCAACCTGCTGTTGTCCCATCGAGGCCTCTACCAGGGCTTTTTTGATTTCTTTATTCTCTATGATAATTACCTTATAGGGTTGGATCCCAAAGGATGAAACCGAAAGTCTGACCGCTTCCTTTAGACACTCTAAATCCTGAGCGGATACACTTCTATCCGGATCAAATTTCTTCGTGGCATACCGCCATCTCAATTTATCTATCAAGTTCATTGTTGTTTTAATTCTGGTTTTACATAATTCTTAAGGATGAATTCATCCTTAAATCCGATCTTTTCGTACAAGCCCTTTCCCATCTCAGAGGCTTGAAGCACACCATACATGGCGCCTTTTTGTCGGGCAAGGCTTAAGACCTGAAGTAGTAGTTCAGCAGCATAACCTTTCCTTCGATGTTCGGGAATGATCCCCATAGAATGGATGCCTGCTACATGCAGACTGTCTCTGTAGAGCACCACCGTACCCACCATGGCTTCCCCATTTACGGCCAGGTAATAATCCATGGTATCCATGGTCAACTCGACAGTACGTGGATCTAACAGATACCCAAAAGCCTCGTAGAACAGCTGTGACCATTTTTCAGCAGACTTCCGATCCGTGACCTCAATTACCTGAAGATTGCCTCGTGCCTGACTAAATCGCTCTAATGGGACAGACATACCCGTTAACTCATTTTTCAACTGAAAGTCAGCGTTAATCAGCATGTCTTCCAAACCTGGCGTTTCAGGCCATACCGGAATGGTAATTCCACCCAGGTCGTGAAGCGCCATTACTTTTTGGAACAATTCCATGTCAGGCATCCGCTTAAACCACAGCTTATTTGGCCAATCACTATTAGCGACCCTACTCACCGAATAATTTTTGAATTCCTGTAATTGTCCGGCTCTTTTACCTCCCAGGCTCCATAGTCTGATCAGGTTCTGAATGTTTGCAGCGACTAAATCCATCTCTATGAAGTTTTGATGAGCACTACCCCGGCAATCATCACAATCATGCCCAGGATTTTCCAAATTGAAATGGGTTCTACCGGCATCCCGAACCATCCAAAATGCCCGGCTATGGTTGCAAAAATCACCTGACCCGCAAGTCCAAACGTGACTGCCGTAGCGATACCTGTTCGGGGAATCACATAGTAGAACAGCGACACCGCCAAAAAGCTCAATATCCCTCCGGTGAACCACATATAAGCTGGGATGGTCTTGATCTGATCCATGCTTGGAAACTGGCGAACCGTAACAAATACAGCAATCAAAGTGACGCTCGCACTCATGACCAGTGCGGTGGAAGTAGCCAGGAGTGCATTGTTGAGCAACACCCCTAACCTGGCATTGATACTGCCCTGAATGACCACCATGATGCCCACCGAAACAGATAACAACAACAATATTGAGTTACTCATCTTTCTTTCTGTTAAGGGGGATGGCCAAGGGACGCATAGGTGAGCCTGACGCTCCCCTTAGCTTCAATGAAGCAGCGATGAAAGCAAACTCATACACCTTCGCTGATGAAAGCTCCTCCAGGTACATTTGCTCAATAAACATCACGCCTTTCTCCGCCAATAAATAAGTGTGGACAGGCACCCAGTTGTCCGCTCGTTCCGGAGGAAAAGCTTCAAAGCTTAGGTTGTCTGCACCTAAAAGCATGATCTCCTGCTCTTCCACCATCCATTTTACAGCATCCAGACTGATGCCCGGATAATTATCGAGATAATGACCAGCGTCTTCATAGTATTTTGCCTGACCGGTACGGATCAATACTACATCTCCTTTTCTCAAGCTCACCTTTTGTTTCTTTAGTGTCTTCTGAATATCCTCTGAGGTGATGCGATAATTTGCCGGTAATGCGCCAAGAGCAGCTTGTATATCAAGGAGCACTCCCCTGGCGATAATAGGTGGAATAGTTTCCGCGCCTGTCTTTTTCCATCCTTTATCTCCAAGGTATTCTTCAGGTGTAAAACCATTCCAGATCTCTCCATTTAAACCAAAGTGGTTCAGTGCATCAATATGTGTACCCATGTGCGTATACATGGATATGGCATCCCCGGTATAACTTACTTTCTCATTCATCTCCCTGCCCAGGCCGTTCGGATTATCTACTATCGTGCCATGTGGAGTATGAGTGAGCCAATACTGATACCCGGGATCTCCAAGAGCATGAAAACTGGGCATCCCCACGAAATAGTCGACACTGAGATCAAAAACCTCTCCCGAGGAGATCTTAGACAAAGCCTGAAGCTGAGATGCTTCAGTCATCATGTTGAGGGTTCCGATCTCGTCGTCAGGACCCCAAGGACTTTTTCCTGCTGCTTCTTTGGGCTGTGCCTTGACAGCGGAGACAGTGAGCAGCGTACTTAAAATGAATAATGTTCGATTCATGACTGTAACTTTTTATTGCAAAGCTTCCAGTCTTGGCGCCCTATTTCCTTAAGGTATCTTAAGAACGATCCTTTTCACTCATTTTTTTTCGAAGTGCACTCAGGTGCTCTGGAGTCACCCCCAGGTAGGAAGCAATCATGTACTGAGGGATCTGTTGTTCCATCTCACGGTACCTGTTGATAAACTCCAGGTAGCGGTTTTCTGCTGATTCACTCATATTGCGGACGGTCCTTTCCTGCAATGCGACATATCCATTCTGAGTTTTGATGCGAAAAAACCTGTCCATCATGGGTACTTCATCATACAACTTGTTGAGTCGGTCTCTGTGGACTTGAAGGACCGTGCTCTTCGTAATAGCCTGAACGAAAAAGGTGCTTGGTTTTTCCGTAAGGTAAGCATACAGGTCATTGACCCACCATCCGGTGATCCCAAACTGTAGGATGTGCTCGTTACCCTGTTCATCTACAGAGAAAGCTTTTAAACACCCTTCTGCAATGAAGCGCATATGGTTTGAAGGATCCCCTTTTTTCAATAAATAAGCCTTTCTTTCAAGTTGTACCGGTTTGAAAGACGCGTTAATTAATTCCTCCTCCCGTGTATTGATGGGAACAAGTTCCCGGATATGATTCAATAGAACATTATGAGACATGCGACAAACGAATGTGGGAATTGATATTTCAAATATACTTTTTTAGATAAAAACATTGGCTTCCGGAAAGATAAGGAAACTTAAATGCCTATTTAAGGGCTTGATTCTGAACCTCAAACTACTTTTATTTGTCCAACACATGCCATATCTTCTCACAATGAAAAAACTCATCGGTTTTCTTACAATGGTCCTACTTTTTGCTGCTTGTGATGAAACCAGGGAGGTGAGTTCAGTAGATCCGGTCAACTGGGAAGCAAGGACCGTTAAAAATCTAACGTCAGATGCTCTTGCTTCCGGATCAAGCTATTTGTCGGTATACTCCCAGATCTACAGTGAGACCGAGCATCGTACACACCCCCTTACCGGGACGGTGAGCATCCGCAATGCTAACAGGGAAGACAGTATATACATCACCAAAGCAGAGTATTTCGATACATCCGGAGAATCGATCCGAACCTATTTTGACAGGCCTATTTTCCTAAAACCAATGGAAACGGTGGAGATCGTGATCGACCAGGAAGATCTGAGTGGTGGATCAGGGGCCAATTTTATTTTTGACTGGCGCGTGAAACCAGGGATCCACAAACCTATTTTTGAGTGTGTGATGATTTCGACCTATGGCCAACAAGGTTTATCGTTTATGACGCATGGTTATGAACTCAGTAGTGATCAATCGCCTGATTGATCGATGAAAGAGATAAGTGCTACATCATGTGAAAGAGAAAAATACCATCTACTTTAAAGAAAGGAGTGAATGGAGGGCCTGGCTGGCACACAATTTTGAAACGAAAGAAGAGGTTTGGCTGATCTATCCCCGAAAATCTACAGGAAAAGTCCGTATCCCCTACAATGACGCAGTAGAAGAGGCACTTTGCTTTGGATGGATTGACAGCATAGTAAAAACCTATGATGAGGATCATACCATGCAGCGCTTTACTCCCAGAAAACCAAAAAGCAGCTATTCACAGGCGAACAAGGAGCGACTGAGGTGGCTTTTAAATAATCATTTGATCCATGACAGTTTAAAGGACCAGGTAATTGAGGTTATCACTGAAGCATTTAACTACCCACCCGACATCATTGAAGTAATTAAAAAAGATAAAACTACCTGGTCAAATTTCCAGTCCATGTCTGCCACCTATAAAAGGATCAGGATCGCCTACATAGAATCAGCCAGAAATCGACCGGAGGAATTTGAGAAACGCCTAAAAAACTTTGTAGATAAAACCCGGAAAAATAAGCTTATCCCTGGCTTTGGAGGTATAGACAAGTATTATTGATGCATGTCGGGAAAAACAGAGACGCTGCAGGCTATTCTTCAGGCTATTCTTCAGCCTCTACTTCTTCCTCATCAGGTTGCTTCTTCTTCAAAACTTTCAAAAGAAGTAGCGCTGCTGCCACACCGGTCAATACGAAAAACAGAAATTTGAAAAAACTTTTCATCGCATTACAAACATTTATCAAATTTCACTCTTTCTCATATCATTATATCATCGATTTGATATTTTTTTTTAGATCCTGATGCAACTTACAGATACACTTCTGCATCTACTCAATGAATATCGACAGATACATGTTGCGGATCAACAAATCAACCACCGAACAGGCTTTAATTGAAGGTTGCCGAAAAGGCAAAGCCGATGCGCAACGTGAGTTGTATGAGCGATTTGCACCCCGGATGATGGGGGTTTGTATGAGATACATTCATGACCGGGAAGAAGCAGAACATGTCATGATTGGAGGAATGGTCAAAGTGTATGAAAAACTTGGTCAGTTCAACGAAGAAGGAAGTTTTGAAGGTTGGATCAGAAGGATCATGGTAAATGAAAGCTTGATGTACATCCGAAAGCACAAAAACATGTCGCTGGAGGTAGAAATAGAAGCAGTGGATCACGCACCAAATTATCATGTTTTAGAACAAACTCTCGAGGCGAATGACTTGTTGCAATTGGTTGGTGAACTGCCTGTCGGATACCGAACCGTCTTCAACCTGTATGCCATAGAGGGATACAATCACAAAGAGATTGCGGAAATGCTCGAAATCAATGAGAATACCTCAAAATCTCAGTTGAGCCGGGCCAGAAAATATTTACAGAATAGACTTGAAGCTTTGGAAAAAGCGGAGATAGAGAAAGGAGAAAGCAATGGATCGTAAAAATAAAACGGATCAATTTTTCAGGGAGAAGCTGGATCAAATCGAGTTTCAACCTTCTGATCAAGCCTGGAAAAAGGTACAGGGCAGTATTGGAACGAAGAAAACAATACCCTGGGTCAATTATTTAAAGGTGGCCGCCGGCCTGGCGCTTTTGCTTACCCTGGGGTACCTCTTTTATCCCGGACCAGTACAGCAGCTCACCATCGAGGATGTGACTTCTCCTCAACCACTAGAGATCGCCAAATTAAATATACCTGATCAGGTCCTTTACGAATCTATCGCGCTAAAGACACCAGCTCAGGAACCAAAAACAGTCAAACAGCAGGTGGATGTACCTTCCATCGAACCCATTCCTGTGCAGCGGACAATTGTAGAACTGGCCAGCATCGATGAAATCAACATTTCCGAAGATTTGGTAGCTCCGGCAGAGCCTAAGCTGGAAAAAGCTAACGAAAAGCCTGCTGTGACCATTACTTACTACACCGCAAGAAGCTCAGATACGGTGCACGATGGAGACTCAAGCAAAGTCAACTTGTTGGACAAGATGAAGTTCTTTGCTAAGAATGTTTCAGCAGTAGACCTTCTATCTGATATCAGAACCGCAAAAGAAGCGTTGATTGAAAATGGCTTGAAAAGAAATTAATAACTCAAAATAAAAGGACAAACTAATAGGACAATGAAAAATCTAACAATACTCATCATACAGCTACTCTTCATACCGGGGGTAGCCCTGGCGTCGGGCACTCCGTCAGACACGGTGGTGATTGAGCTTACCAGTAAAAGCAAAATCATTATTCAGACAGAGGGCAGGGACGAGCTCATTGAGTTGGAAAGCTATGACATCAACAAGATGATAAAGGACCTGAATTCCGCATTGGGATCCAAAAAGGTAGAAATCTATGAAATGAAGGACTCCACTGGTCATAAATACCTCAAGGATACCACCATTGTGTTTGGTAATAAAGAGGCAAAGACAAGCATTAAAATAGGAAATATGGAGCTGCTCATCGATGCAGAAGATTGGGATGAATTGGAAGATGAGTTTGACAACGAGAACATCGAGACCCGAAAGTTTTCTTTCGAAGAAGAAAGCATTGAACGCACCAAAAACTCCTTCAATATCGATGTGGGACTGACCAACTGGATAGAGAATGGTTCCTTTCCGGATGCCAGCGGACAAAACTACACGGTAAAACCCTGGGCAAGCTGGTTCATCGGGCTCAACAGTGTAAATAAGACCTGGCTGGGTGGTCCGGTATTTATTGAATGGGGCGGCGGAATCAACTGGCTAAACTGGAAGATGCAGGACACAGACATACTCGTGTCCAGAGACAGCGCCAGTGTCACCTTTGAACCGGTAGACCCGTCCCTAAACACCATCAAAAGCAAATTGTCTGCTACCTATATCAATGTGAACCTTGTACCACTTATTGATTTTTCGCAGGGACGTCGAAAGGTCAGAAATATTGAGAGAGGAAGTGTCACCTTCAGGAAATACGACAAACAGGGGATTCGTATAGGTGTTGGGATGTATGCCGGATACCGAATTGGCAATCACTCCAAGTTTGTCTATAAAGACGAGGGAGGAAAAGAGAAGGACAAAGAATACGGTAATTTCTACATGGATAACTTTCGATATGGCATCAGGGCTCAATTGGGATACAAAGGTCTGGACCTTTTTGCCACTTATGATCTAAACAATGTGTTCTCCGCAGGTCGGGGACCAGAGCTCAATGCCTTTGCTTTTGGCATCACGCTCTAAAAAGAATCCTCCTCATATTATTTTGATTACAGGAATGACTAAGGTTAGTCATTCTTGTTTTCATGTTTATTGATCCAGTCATTTACCTCCTCATCTTTTATCTCCAGCGAAGCGGTGATCTTTAGATAGGTAGGCCGCTTAGTTGAGAACATCAAAAGAACAGCCACATATAAAAGTGTGAAGAGGTGGTCTTTGGACAGATATAACCCTGCAAACGCTATTAATGCTCCCAGCTCCAGCAACAGAAAGTCCTTCTTCTTTTCTTTCATAAAGTGTTTCAGCTTACTATCCACATCCTTTTGGGCCTTTGCATTGGCCAGGATATTTTGACCGTACTGGTAGCTGAGCAACATCACAACCACACATAAAAATGACCCCACAATCTTAGTGGAGAGCAGCGGGTATCCATGTACTAACGGAGGATCCGGAAATTGACGTTGGGTTTCCAGAAATGCCCAGGCAAAGGGAATCATTGAAATGGCAATGGTCCCGTGAAAGATCATGTTCAGCTGGTTATAAAACTTTTCCCACCTGTTGTATTTTTTAGACAAAACTATTTCGGGGTTACTTTCGACACCCCCGCTTTAACGTAAGCTTCATAGCTCAAGTTCTCTAAATCCGAAGGTTCTTTCACTGTTTCTACAAAATAATATTCTGCTTTTGCCTGATCTGACTTCAAACTAAGCAATACATAACCGTGATTAGCCAAATTATTATATTTAAGATGGGGATTCCCTTTCATATAGAGTTGCTCAGCCATTCTAACAGTATCTATACTTGCCCTTTCATCATAGTTGGCGGAGTTTACACTGGTAACACCAAATTCCACAGCAATAGGCTCATCACTGACCCCAGCTACCCTGGTATCAAATACCCAGGAAGCATGCGTATCTCCTGTGATCCACACCACATTTTTAATATCATTTTCTACTATTTGCCTGGCTATTGCCCGCTTTTCGGCCGGATATCCATCCCAGGAATCCATATTTTTGGGCTGATTGGGGAATAATAGGCCCCTGTTTAAGTCTGAGAAGATCACCTGATTGCCGATAATCTTCCATTTGGCTGTTGACGATTTAAGATTGTTTGTCAGCCACTCAAATTGTTCCTCTCCAAGCATTGACCTTGCTTCACTCTCATACTCAGGATCGTTCATGTTGTCCAATTGCTTTGACCGACCCTCCAGGCGTTCATCAAGCATCAATACATCCGCCATTTCTCCAAAGGAAAATTTCCGGTAAAGTTTCTGCCCTTCCCGGATTGGCATCCATTCGTAATAAGCTTTTCTGGCGGCTTCTTTCCTTGCCTCATAAGACCCTTCATCATCCTGATGATTTTGCGCTCCCGTCTTGTAAGAATTGTTGGCTATTTCATGGTCATCCCAAATCACAATAAAAGGATGCGCTGCATGAACTCGTTGAAGGTCTACATCTTTTCGGTACAGAGAATATCGTGTTCGATAGTCGTCCAAAGTGATGATCTCTTTTGGTGGATCATTCAACCTACCCAGAGTTGTGTCACCGTATACCCCTACCCCGTACTCATAAATGTAATCTCCCAAATGAATAACTGCATCGATGTTTTGGCGGTCGGCAATGCGACCGTAGGCGTTGAAATAACCCCATTCGTAATTGCTGCAACTCACCACAGCAAAAACCAGCTGATCCGTATAAAGGGAGGCTGTTTTAGTCTGGCCATGTGTAGAAGTTTCCCCCAGGGCCCTGAAACGGTAATGATATTTGGTGCCCGGATTTAATCCTTTTACATCAATTTTCACGGTAAAGTCCCTGTCACCTACCGTGGTGTATTTCCCATATTTCAAGATCCCATTGAAGGCACTATCGGTCGCTACTTCCCAGTCAACCTCCACAGAAGAAACAGAATCCGGAGGAGTGATTTTTGTCCAGATGATTACACGATCATTTAACGGATCACCTGAAGCGACACCATGCTGGAATATTGAGGATTGTGTTTGAGGTTCATCAGCTTTGGTGGTGCAGGCAAATAAGCAAACAATAGCTACTGCAGAAATTAGGGTCGTTTTCATGAAAGCTAATTTATTGAATTAGTTTCAACCCCCTTTGAGAGACCTTAAGTTTAAATCAACCAATTTCCACTTTGATCTTATCCGATTGAGGCTTCCCGATACAGAGCAACCTATACCCCTCGTCAATCTCTTCCTGCGAAAGTCCTTCTGCATCTTCAATGCTGATTTCCCCTTCCAGACACTTGCCTCTGCAGGCTGTACACAAACCACTTTGACACGAATAAGGCATATCGAGATCATTGTCCAGTCCTGCATCCAGAATGCTTTGGTCCGATGGAACTGAGATCACATGTTCCTCACCATCCATCAAAATAGTTACTTCGCTGGCTGACACACTTCCCTTATCATCAGCCTTATGTGTATCCGGTGCCGTTTTACCGGCTTCAAAGCTTTCCATTCGGATGCTTTCTTTCCTGATTCCGGCCCCTAGTAAACCCTCTTCCACAATATCCATCATCGGTTGAGGACCACAGATGTAGCATTCCGGAAATTCAAAAGTGGATTTCTCAACAATATCCTTAATCACTTCTGTAGTTGGCCTGCCGGTATAATCTGCTATACCTTCAGCGTCTTCCTCCAGCATATGGACCACCTTAAACCGTCCGTTCGAATGCGCTGTCAGTTCATTGAGCTTGTCATAAAAGGCAATGTATTCTTTTGATCGGTTGCCATAGGCTAAAAGTAATTTACTGCCCGGCTCTTTGATCAGCATTGACCTGGCAATGGACATAAGCGGGGTAATACCGCTCCCCCCTCCAAAGAAAATAACCTCTCTTTCATTCGACTCATTATACTGAGTGGTAAACATCCCCATGGGTTCCATCACCTTAATCTGGTCTCCGGCTTTCACGTGATCATTGATATAGTTGGACATGGCTCCATCAGGAACACGCTTTACCGTAACACCCGGGAACTCATCTTCGAAAGGGGTCGTACACAGTGAATAAGCCCTCCTGATCTTCTTACCATCAATGGTCATAATCAGGGTAATAAATTGACCGGGCTGATATTCAAAATGCCCTTCAGGCTTTTCGAAAATCAGGTTAACAGCATCCTGTGCAATGTCAATGACTTCTCTGACGGTGAGTGTTAAATATCTTGAGTCTTTTGATTGTTCTTTGTTCTTTCTTTTAAATAATCCGAATACCATGATCAAAATTTAAGAGCGCAAAGGTAAAACAAGACATTTGCCTGACAAGTTTAAACGAATGACCTATTTTTGCACCTCGAATTTAACCGCATGAAATTAAACCCTTTAAATGCTATTTCTCCAATTGACGGCCGTTACAGAAGCAAGGTCAGTGAATTGTCAAAATATTTCTCAGAATTTGCACTCATCCAGTACCGGGTAAAGGTGGAAGTCCTGTATTTCATCGCCTTATGTGAAATACCCCTTCCTCAGTTGAAATCAGTAGACAAGGCCACTTTTCCAGCCTTAAAAGCCATTTTTGAGAACTTCTCTGAAGCGGATGCCAACCAGATCAAGGAGACTGAAAAAGTCACCAACCATGACGTGAAGGCTGTCGAATACTTCATTAAGGAAAAATTTGATGCGCTGGGACTTTCGGAATACAAAGAGTTTATCCACTTCGGGCTCACATCCCAGGACATCAACAACACTGCTAACCCGTTGATGATCAAGGAAGCCCTTATAAATGTTTTGATCCCGGGGTTCAATAAGGTCAAAGATCAGTTGGAAGAGTTGGCCAAACAATGGGATGACATACCTATGCTGGCAAGAACACATGGTCAGCCGGCTTCACCCACCAGGTTAGGTAAGGAGTTCAGGGTCTTTACCAACAGGCTTGGTGAGCAATTGGAAATTTTGAATTCCATACAGCATGCAGCCAAGTTTGGAGGTGCTACCGGTGGATTCAATGCGCATTATGTCGCTTATCCTAACCATGACTGGCAAAAATTTGGCAATCAATTTGTCAGCACCAGCCTGGGACTAAAAAGAAGCTATCCCACTACACAGATCGAACATTACGATCATGCGGCAGCACTGTTCGACGCCCTTAAAAGGATCAACACCATTTTGATTGATTTCAGCAGGGATATCTGGCAGTATATTTCGATCAACTACTTTACTCAAAAGGTAGTAAAGAATGAAGTGGGCTCCTCCGCAATGCCTCACAAGGTGAATCCAATTGATTTCGAAAATGCTGAGGGAAATCTTGGGATTGCCAATGCGATATTCGAGCATCTCAGTGCCAAACTCCCGATCTCCCGACTACAGCGTGATCTTACTGACTCCACGGTACTAAGAAATGTTGGCGTGCCATTCAGCCATACCTTGATAGCCCTCAAATCTCTGGAAAAAGGAATTGGTAAATTGCAGGTGAACGAAAAGGTGATTGAAGCTGATCTGGAAGACAATTGGGCGGTAGTAGCCGAAGCCATTCAAACGATTTTGAGAAGAGAAGCTTTCCCCAAGCCTTATGAAGCATTAAAGTCACTGACCAGAACAGGTGATAAAATCACCAAAGAGACCATTCATTCATTTATCGACGAACTGGATGTCAATGATTCAGTGAAAAATGAGCTTCGGGCGATAACCCCCTTCAACTATACCGGAAAGTAAGGTTTATTTAATATCCTTCACACATCTGAAACCTGTGTGATTGAACCCTGAGTCTTTACTGGAACGCATCCTTCTGGCCACCCGATAACCCGAACAATAGCTATCATTACAGAGAAATGATCCACCCCGTATGACATGTTTGGGTGTATAGGGTTCCATGGGGTCAAAAGATTCTCTCGGCCCTGTAGGATTCGTCACTTTACCTTGTTCTTTGGCCTGTTCATAAGCACTGACATGGTATTTATCCTGACACCACTCCCATACATTTCCTGCCATATCAAACAGGCCATAGCCATTGGCTGGAAAGGACTTCACCGGTGCCGTACTGTAAAATCCATCCTCTTCTGTATTCTTATATGGGAAAAACCCTTGCCAAAAATTGGCTTTATCGAAAGACTGTTCGGCTTCAAGATTTCCCCACGGATATTTTGGGTCATCCAATCCCCCCATTGAGGCCCACTCCCACTCTGCTTCGGTTGGCAATCGCTTGCCAGCCCATTTGGCATACTCAACAGCATCATCCCAGGAGACATGTACTACCGGGTGATCTTCTTTTCCCTCAATTGAGCTTTTGGGTCCTTCCGGATGCTGCCAGTCAGCACCGATGGTCCATGCCCACCACTGTGAGTAGTCTCTCAGGTTCACAGGTCCGTTGGTAGCTTTAAACACCAAACTTCCTGCCTGTAACACTGAATCTGGCGGCTTAGGCGTATTGGGAGGTAGTTGCTGAGCCATGGCCTCCCAGTCTATGGCTCTTTCTGCGATGGTTTTATATCCGGTCTCTTTCACAAACTCCGCAAACTGTTTGTTTGTTACTTCCGTTTGGTCAATAAAGAATGGCGAAACAGCTACCTCATGGCGAGGCAATTCATCCTCGTCTGCCTGGTCTGACTTCCCTCCCATGGCAAAGGTCCCTCCGGGAATATACACCATGCCTTCGGGAGCATCTTTTTTTGCCGGGGGATCTGCCTGGGTCTCACGCTTTGCTTTCCCGGTACTGCTTAGTGACTTTTGATCAGCCTCATTGTTTGTTTCTTTCGGAGAACAAGCTGCCAAAAGCACAACCAAGCTTAGTAAATAAAATCTGTATAACATTTTGGATCCTTCAAAAACACGAAACTAATGATTCTAATGATATCCTTTTGGGTATGTCATTATTAAATTAGTTTTAACCTGTTTGAAGTTCCGTTAAACATACTGAGGCACCTTCACATCCACTATACTCTCTGCAATCATAGCCAAATCTCTGTCCATTTTTTTCTCTCTTTCCAGTTCCTGATGTAGCAGGCTGATATCATCATAAAATCCCATCAGTTTTCCATAGGCACATATTGAACCAAACATGACTATTTTATGGTGGATAATGTATTGGATATAGAGAATCATCAGTGCATCTTTGATCTCATTTCCCTTAGCCAAAATCATCTGTGACCGGGCCTCCTCTGCGATGGTAATAAAGACATTTGATTCCCCACCTCTTTTTTGTTCAAACAGATCGTTAAAAACTCTTTTCAGAATAATGATCTGATCAGAAGTTTGATTGATGTACTTAAAAAAAATTGATTTAAGCGTGGGATCAGTAGTTTCTTTGACGAAACTCAACAACAGCTTTTCCAGGTGGGAATCTCCATGATAGAGCGTCCTCAGCTGCTCTGTCATCAACTCTTTAAGATTGTTTAATGCTTTCATGATCATTTGTGATTAATAATGATGGCAAGTTAGATTTGCGTCCTATCCTCAACAATGAGATATATTATTCATACCAATGATTTTTGGGGCTAAGTAGACTGATTTGGTTGAATAGCCGTATTATGAGAGATAATTTATTCTATATTTAAATTTTTATTCAAAACAACCATCCATGATCCTAACCACACTTGACTGGTCCATTATCGTCCTCTTCTTTGTTGTTTCATTAGGCATTGGGGTCTGGACTGCCAGAACAGCCAATAAGAGCTCTAAAGATTACTTTACCGCGAGCGGAAAGATGCCCTGGTGGCTACTCGGTGTGTCTATGGTTGCCACTACGTTTTCTGCTGATACACCGAACCTGGTTACAGATATCGTTAGGCAAAATGGCGTGTCCGGAAACTGGGCCTGGTGGGCTTTTTTGCTTACAGGTATGCTCACCGTTTTTGTCTATGCCGGCCTGTGGAAGCGACTTGGTGTGGTGACAGATGTAGAGTTTTATGAGATGCGTTACAGCGGAAAGATCGCCCGGTTCCTGAGGGGATTCAGAGCGGTATATCTCGGACTCATGTTCAATGTGATGATCATGGCCTCAGTATCCCTGGCAGCGATCAAAATCGGGGGTATCCTGCTGGGATTGACACCAGGCGAAACAGTGATCATTGCGGGAGTTGTCACGGTGATTTATAGCTCTCTTGGTGGACTAAGAGGTATTCTGATTACTGACTTTATCCAGTTCTTCCTGGCGATTGTTGGGTCATTTATTGCTGCATTTGTGGCGCTTGATCATCCAAAAGTGGGTGGATTGGCTAATCTTCTTGCACATGAAAATGTAGCAGATAAATTATCATTGATCCCTTCTTTTTCGAACCCGGAAATTTTCATGACCATATTCCTGGTACCGCTCCTCATTCAATGGTGGAGTGTATGGTATCCCGGTGCTGAACCCGGTGGAGGTGGATACATCGCTCAAAGGATGTTTGCTGCCAAAGATGAAGCCAACTCGGTAAAGGCGGTTTTATTATTTCAGATCACTCATTATGCGCTCCGACCCTGGCCGTGGATCATTGTGGCCCTGGCATCATTGATCGTCTTCCCGGATCTGGAAAGTTTCAGAACTGCTTTTCCGGGATCCGAAAGCATTATCAACCATGACCTGGGTTACCCGGCTATGTTGACATATATCCCGGCAGGTCTGCTGGGACTGGTACTGGCCTCATTAATCGCTGCATTCATGTCTACCATCTCAACACACCTCAACTGGGGTGCATCATACCTGGTAAGTGATGTTTATAAACGTTTTATCAACCCTGACGCTTCGGAGAAAAAGCTGGTTGGACTTGGAAGGATTTTAACGGTAGTTTTGATGATCCTTGCCTCTTTATTTGCTTTGGTACTGGACAACTCCCTGGGTGCGTTCCAGATCCTTTTGCAAATCGGGGCTGGTACCGGACTACTCTTCATTCTAAGATGGTTTTGGTGGAGAATCAATGCTGCCAGTGAACTGGCTGCGATGGTCATCTCTTTTCTGGTAGCGATCTACTTCAAGTTTGTACATACTGCCATAGGCTTCGATCCATTGTTGTCCTGGCAGGAACTTGTCATTGGTATAAGCATAACTACCGTAGGTTGGATTGCTGTCACTTTACTCTCAAAACCTACTGATTTAAGCGTGCTGGTCTCTTTTATCCAAAAAGTGAATCCTGGTGGCCCCGGTTGGAAAAGGATTATTAACCGGGCAAAAGAGGAAGGCATGACCGTAGATGAACCTACCGGCCCCTGGAAAGTACCTTATGGTATACTGTGTATGATCTTTGGAAGTATCAGCGTTTACGGATTGCTCATGGGTACCGGACAGTTTATTTATGGAAATCTACTGAATGGATTTTTGCTTCTTGGCGCTGCCTTGTTATCTGGTTTTGGAATCACTAAATTCTGGAAGAAGATTTTTTAGCAGGATAGTGACCTATAGTACGGATCGAGGGTAATGACAACTACCCTCGCTACCCTTATCCTGATCCCATCTTCATTCGGTTCAATAACCGTTACCTCCACAGCTTACCATAAAGCCATTGTATCTGTTTGCATAATGGGGATGTGAATTAAAGGCAGATCAGCTCATTAGATTCTTCTCTTTTTAGATTTTTATCATGAGTATTAAGAATCGTAGCAATTGGAACTGAATTAATTCCCTTTTCACAGACTTTCAAATTATTTGAGCAAAAAGGCTCATCAATCCGCTCTATTTCATGTCAGGAAATGCGGTTTACTGAATCTGCTTATTTCGATTATTCTGAGTCTATTGTATATTAGAAGAATTAATTCAAATAACCCAGTTCCAACCTCACCCCATTTTCATGTCATCATTCATTCTGTTTTTATTAGCGCTCACTCCTATTCTGGTCGCTGGCATCATGCTGGTGGGCTTTAAAATACCCGCCAAAATCACCATGCCTCTGGTCTTACTTCTCACAATCATCATCTCTTCCAATGCGTGGGGATTGTCGATTACAGACATCCTGGCTTCCTGTATTCAGGGGTCGGTGATCACGGCAGATATTCTTTATATCATCTTTGGGGCCATCCTTCTGCTCAGCTTGCTAAAACACTCCGGAGGCGTAACGGCTATACGGCAAGGATTCACCGCTATCAGCTCCGACAGAAGGGTTCAGGTCGTACTGATCGTCTGGTTGTTTGGATCTTTTATCGAGGGGGCAGCCGGGTTTGGAACACCTGCTGCAATTGTGGCTCCACTGTTGGTGGCCCTGGGATTTCCCGCCATGTCAGCCGTGATGTTGGGCATGATGGTTCAGAGTACGGCTGTTACTTTTGGAGCAGTGGGCACTCCTATCCTGGTAGGAGTACGTGGTGGATTACAAAACCCTGAACTGGATGCACAATTGGCCGGACTGGATTTGACTTTTATAGATTATCTTCAGATGGTCACATCCAATGTGGTCATTCTTCATGCCATCACGGGAACATTAATTCCTACACTTATGGTTGTGATGATGACCAGGTATTTTGGTGCTAACAAATCGTGGAAAGAGGGACTTGAAATCCTGCCCTTCACCCTCTTTGGCGGGCTTGTTTTCACGCTGCCATACCTCCTTACAGGCATATTCCTTGGGCCTGAATTCCCTTCGCTTCTGGGATCTTTGATAGGCATCGGAATTATCATTCTGGCCATTAAAAATCGGTTTCTGCTTCCTAAAACGGAATGGGACTTTGCCAGTAAAGAAACCTGGCCAAAGACCTGGATTGGTACCATTGAGATCAGTCAGGACGATCTGAAAGGTAAACGTATATCTCTGCTACGGGCGTGGTTTCCTTACCTCCTCGTGGCATTTTTACTTGTGCTGAGTCGATTGCCACAGCTGCCTTTCAAGGGGTGGCTCACAGGGGTCACCATCAACATAGATCAGATACTTGGCACTCCGTTAAATGCCTCAAGTGCCCCCTTGTATTTACCGGGCACCATCCTTATTTTCGCAGGCATTGTGGTTATTTTTCTCCATAAAATGAATGGCACAGCGGTGAGGTTAGCGTTCTCAGAAAGTGCACGGATGATCATTGCTGCAGGTTTTGTGCTGATCTTCACCATTCCCATGGTCAGGATATATATCAATTCCGGAATGAATCCACTCGGATTGGAAGGTATGCCTATCGTAATGGCTGATTGGGTGGCCTCGAATGTAGGAAAGGTCTATCCATTCTTTGCTCCATCTGTCGGTGCGCTGGGCGCATTCATCGCAGGAAGCAATACGGTAAGCAACCTCATGTTTAGCCTTTTCCAGTTTGGTGTGGCCAATCAGTTGATGGTGCCTACTACCCTGGTAGTGGCATTGCAGGCTGTTGGTGCCGCTGCAGGAAATATGATCGCCATTCACAATGTGGTGGCTGCCTCTGCTACCGTGGGTATGTTGGGTAAGGAAGGCCTTGTGCTCAGAAAAACCATCTTTCCCACTTTCTATTATGTCACAGTGGTCGGGCTACTGGGGATGGCTTCCATATATTTACTGGGATTTACGGATGTGTTGACTCCGCATTGACAGGATCTCTCCTAATCAATCAGTGAACTCGGAAATCCCTTTCTAACCAACCGGATTTACTTGCTATACAAGCGTGTTTGTAGCCCTGATCCTTTTAAATCCTATCATCAGACTTTAAATTGTGAGCTCATCTCAAATCGATAAAACAGATACATATGCTATTGAAAGATAAAGTGGCCGTGGTAACCGGCGGAGCAAGAGACATTGGACGTGCCATATCAGTAAGATTTGCCCGGGAAGGTGCGAAAGTGATCATTAATTATAATAGTTCTGATGACAAGGCGAAGGAGACTCTCCAGATCATTAAAGACGCTGGTGGAGAAGCTACGTTGGTACAGGGGAACCTGACCAAAGCCGAAGATGTGAAAAAGCTATACAGCAAGACTTTGGAGGTCTATGGAACTCCAGACGTGATCATGAACAATACAGGGGGAATCGTAGCGCGGAAAAACCTGGATGAAATTGACGTCGACTTTTATCGACAGGTTTTTGATCTGAATTTCCTCAGCACGTTGTTGGTACTGAAAGCCTTTTTGCCAGGCATGAAACCCGGTTCAGCTGTAGTCAATATGTCGTCTCAGGCAGCCAGAGATGGTGGCGGTGGAGGATCTTCCCTCTATGCAGCAAGTAAAGCAGCTATCACCTCGCTCACAAAATCTTTGGCGAAAGAGTTTGGACCTAAGGGAATTAGAGTAAATGCGGTGTGTCCTGGCATGATCAATACCTTGTTCCATGACATGTTTACCAAAGATGACGTTAGAAAAAAGGTGGCTGAAACTACCCCGTTAAGAAAGGAAGGTAAAGCGGAAGATGTTGCCGACCTGGTGTGTTTTCTGGCTTCTGACCAGGCCAGCCATCTCACTGGAGTGAACTATGACATTAACGGAGGATTCCTGATGTCTTAATACAGGTTCTCCGAAAACCCATGGAACACGATGAAATAGAACTTTTTCTAAGTCGTATACATGGAATTGAACATGACATAATCGGTGGTGAGGTCTGTACCCCAGCCCACCGCCGATGCTCTTCCTTCATACAGCTTAATCTCTATCACAAGATTAGAGTCTTTCAGCACTCTTTTAATGAGTTGTACATCCATCTCAACGGGTTTTCCTTTCTCCAGCATCAGCACACTGTCCTTCTCATTACCGATCCATAGGTCCACCTTATCCGGATTGAAATTCACTCCGGACCTACCCATCGCTGCCAATATTCGACCCCAGTTCGGATCCCGACCAAACATGGCCGTTTTAACGAGAGAAGATCCCGAAACCGTACGAACAATCTGTCTTGCATCCTCAATGGTACGTGCACCATTCAGTCTGTATTCAATAAACTTGGAGGCACCCTCTCCATCAGAAATAATTAGTTTGGCCAGATGAACCAGGATCTCCGAAAGCTTTTCTTTAAAGACCTTATAATGGGGGTCATTGGCTTTGGTGATTTCCTCGTTATCGGCTAGCCCATTTGCCATGATGCATGCCATGTCATTGGTGGAAGTATCTCCATCCACAGTGATCATATTAAAGGAGTTATTTACTGCCTCCTTAAATGCCCTGTCGAGAAGCTTTTGATCGATATTGATATCTGTAAAGATAAAAGCCAGCATGGTCCCCATGTTCGGATGGATCATTCCCGATCCCTTTGCTATCCCACCTATCTTGATTGTATTCCCATCAATATCAAAATCCACGAAACCTTCCTTGGCAAAAGTATCAGTAGTAAGAATGGCGTTAGCCGCAAAAGATCCTGCCCGGGAGTTTTCGGTTATCTTCTTTGCATTGTCCCTGATACCCTGGACAACCTCCTCTGTTGGAAATGGTTTTCCTATAATCCCTGTGGAAGCTACCAAAACAGATTTTGGATCTACACCAAATTCTTCTGCTGTTGCCTGTGCCATGGCCTCGGCAGCCTCCCGGCCCTGATCACCGGTACAGGCATTGGCATTACCGGAATTCACCACGATCACCTGTGCCATGTGGTTGTTTTCTTCCAAATGCCTCCTGGAAAGCTTGATGGGCTCAGCAACAACAAGGTTTTGAGTAAAAGTAGCGGCGACTTTAGCAGGGACTTCCGAATACATCAGAGCTAAATCTCTCCGCATGGACTTTACTCCCGTATGAGCACCCCATACTTTTATTCCTCTTACATTGGTTATGTTCTGAATCATTTATTTAAGGTTGTAGTGGTACACTTTGAAGTCCTGAATTTTCTTGAAGACCTAAAAGCAAGTTCATATTTTGAATGGCCTGACCAGCGGCCCCTTTTACCAGGTTATCTATTACACCGATGGTGATAATGGTATTGGTTCGATCATCATACGAAACATGTACATCGCAATAATTAGTGCCCCGCACCTTTTTTAGATGTGGTATGTTATCTGATACACGAACAAAGAATTCATCTTTATAGAAATCCCGGTACAGTTTATTCAACTGCTCTTCATTTACCTCCTCCGTGGGCTTGGAATAGCATGTAGACAGGATTCCTCGATCTACTGGTAGCAGGTGCGGAGTAAATAATATTGTACAGTTTCCGCCCGAAAAAGCACTCAGGGTCTCCTGGATCTCAATCGTATGACGATGGGTTTTTAAGCCATATGCAATGAAATTATCATTTACTACCGGGAAATGCGTATTCTCCCTGGGCTTTATTCCAGCGCCTGTCACACCTGTTTTTGAGTCAACAATGATGTGATCCGGATCAATCAACTCATTTTTTAGCAGTGGTGCCAATGCCAATGTGGCCGAGGTTGGAAAACAACCCGGATTAGCAATCAGCTTAGCTGATTTGATCTCTTCTCTAAACAGTTCCGGCAAACCAAATACCGCATGTTCAAAACCGCTCTCAAACTTATGCTCCTTCTGATACCACTTCTCGTAGACATCCTTTCCTGATAACCTGAAGTCTCCTGAAAGGTCCACGATCTTGTATCTGGCGTCTTTGTGATCCGCGATAAAATCCATTGACACTCCGTGAGGCAAAGCCAAAAACACGAGGTCCAGGTCTTCTGGCAAATCATAAATACTGATCAGTTTAGGCTCAAAGATGTCCTGAAACTGGGGATGAACTTCGGAGAATAGCTTACCCTGATAGCTTTCTGAAGTGATGGCTGCTATCTCCACTGAGGGATGATAAAGCAAAATTCTAACCAGTTCAGAGCCCGTATATCCTGTTGCACCTACAATTCCTATCCTGTATTTTGACATGTTTATCTTGTTTCTTTTAGTGACTGGAAAAAGACATCAACTGCCGTTTTCAAGTCCTCATCTGAAATATTTAATGGTGGCACCCATCGCACCACTTTGTCAGCTGTAGCATTGCCCAGTACTTTATGCTCCAGCATTTTGAGCATCACTGGCTTGGATTCTCTGTTGAGTTCTACACCCACCATCAGGCCTTTCCCTCTCACATCGACGATTTCCGGATACTGAAGCTTGGATGCTTCGATCGTTTCTCGCAGCCAGACTCCCTTTCTTTGAGATTCATTCAAGAGATCTTCCTCCTCTATCACCTCAATAGTAGCCAATGCGGCAGCACATGCAATCGGATTACCTCCGAAGGTTGTCCCATGATCTCCTGGTTCCATGGCAGTAGCAACTTTCTCCACAGCCATCACCGCACCCATAGGTATTCCATTTCCAAGTGCCTTCGCTAGTGACATGATATCCGGCTTTACTCCATACCACTGATGGGCAAACCATTTACCTGTTCGGCCCATTCCGGTCTGGATCTCATCAAAGATGAGCGCAATACCCTCTTTGTCACAAAGGGCTCGCAGTTCTTCCATATATTTTTGATCAGCCACATTGATACCTCCTTCACCCTGAACAGGCTCCAGCATGATCCCAGCTATTTCCTTACCCATCACAGCTTTGATGGCGTCCAGGTCATTCAAGGGCACATGGATAAATCCCTGAGGTATCGGATCAAAACCTTTGAGCATCCCTGGTTTACCCGTTGCGGCCAGTGTGGCCATCGTACGGCCATGGAAAGCATTCTTTACGGTTATTATCGTTCCTCCCCTTCCATTCTTAGAGGCATATTTTCTGGCGATCTTAATGGCACCTTCTGCAGCTTCAGCACCACTGTTACCAAAAAAGACCCTTTCTAAACCAGCCAACTCTACAAGCTTCTGAGACAGCAGTGCCTGTGGCTCACTCAGATAAAAATTGCTGATATGACCAAGTTCGCCGGCTTGCTTACAAATGGCATCAACCACTTTCGGATGGCAATGACCGACGCTGTTTACAGCAATACCGGCCAACACATCAATGTATTCATTGCCTTCCATATCCCACACCCTGGATCCTCTGGCCTTTTTAAACGCCAATGGCAATCGACGAAATGTTGGCAGATAATACTTTTTGTCCAGTTTGTGTAACTCTTCTGTGGTCATTGTTTTAGATGGAGATATTGTACCCTAATCTCCGAAAAGGTTAAATTATTATATTAAAATGAATTGGATTTCTATTCAAATGAATGACAAAGTTAATGAAATAGCCTCGCACTACAAGAATCTCACTCCCTTCTTAGAGCCTGCTTAAAAACGCTAAATAGTATAATTTGTCTATACATAAGCTTTATTCGAGGTGATTTTGTTTCCATCTGTTTTTAAGCAGGTGCAAGGTTTTTAGATCAGTATAACAATTGTGTCATGCATCAGGGAAATACCGTGAGCGACATTTCTTAGCTAGCCTCAATCAAATCATCTACATCTGGCTTCTACATCTGGCTTCAGATCGAAACATACACATACATCTTCTCTTCAGTCAGTCGTATCTAATGTATTGAGACTTTTTAGCAGACCCTATTTTAATAATCCAAATGATCAAAAAATGTTTGAAATTTCTGAAATTTCCTCGATTATCTAATAACCAAATCCTCATAGGAAATGGATTCGGAAACCAGCGCCAGCTCCTTCAGGATCTCTATAGCCGCATCCAATTTCGAACGTTCCAGATCCGGTTTGGTTGTCCACCTCGTCCTTTCCAGCCAGGCTGCCACATCCAATTCCGACATCCTGTAATGTTGCGCGATGATCCTAACACATTCTTCGTTTTCGAGCAAGGCAGCACTTGATCTCAATACACTTGTCAGTATTTGTTCTATGTTGTCGCGCCTGCTTTCCCAGGCTTTGTTGGAGACACAAATCACGAAACTGCTAAACTGTGGAATACATTCTCCAAGTATCCTAAACTCACCCTGATCAACCAGGGGCTTAGTCGTGAATTTCTCCCATAGAAAAACGTCCGCCTGCTCACCTTTGAAGGCTTGCCTGGCTCCTTCCATCCCACCTACTTCTACAAACTCCAGCTCTTCGGTGGGCCAATTTCTGTTGCGTGTATCCAAATAAGAGATCAGGTGTGATCCTGATCCATATCGGCTAATGGCATATTTTTTCCCTCTGAGCTGATCGAGACCATGCAGGTCGCTTGCTGCAGGCACATGGATGCCCCAGATCAGCGGTGAATCCACAAAGAAGTTGAGTATCTTGTATTCCCCTCCGGAATCAATACCTTTGATCGCACCTTCAGTGAGCAATGTTGCCAGGTCCAGCTCACCTGAATTCAGAGACTTCACCAAATCACCAGTTCCCCCGGGGTAGTCAGTCCATTGCATATCAATACCAGTAGGTTTCAGGTCTTTTTGACTCACCATGTAATGCCAGGGCATGTTGAAATGCTCAGGTACACCTCCAACTTTAAAAAACTCCATGTTCGACTATCGTATATTACATTAATTGAGAAAGAATACTTTCATCCATAGGATTGACACTCGCTGAGAAGAAAAGGACGGAACCATCTGCCTTCACCAGGTATTTACTAAAATTCCAATTAGGCGTTTTCCCGGTTTTTTCTTCCAGCCAGCTATAAAGGGCATGCCTGTCTTTTCCTTTCACGGAGATCTTTTCAAACATCTGGAAAGTAACCCCATAGTTCTTCTCACAGAAGGCAGCGATCTGCTGATTGGTTCCGGGCTCCTGACCACCAAAGTTGTTGGCAGGAAAACCCAGGATGGTGACCCGATCCCCAAATTTCTCATGAAGCTCCTGCAGATCAGCATACTGAGGTGTATTGCCACATTCAGACGCCGTATTGACAATCAGCAAGGTCTTTCCCTTGTACTTATTGAAATCTATGGATGTTCCGTCAAGTGCATTGAGCTTGAAGTCATAAATGGAAAAAACATTGGTTATCATTGCTGCCATTATCAACGTAATAATTTTCATGATCAGATTAAAATGCTGTGTGAAAGTAAAATTACATCAAAGTGAAACAAATCGGATAACGAAACGCTGTTAATGGATTCCAGGAAAGACTTCTTTCAATCTATTTTCGTTAAACCCTAAAATGAGGTTAATCTTTTTCTTCTTTTACCTGATCTCAATCATTCCTGGTTTTACTCAGGATAAGCTTATCAATACAATCTATGACAATGCCACAAGTTTATCCTCAAACAGGTATCAGCAGGAAAACACCCGGGACTTCATCTTGCTGGAATCTGCCTTTTCCGAAGGCTCAGTAGAAAAGGTCCCGATCAAAGAGCAGCGAATCACCCGAATTGATCTGGTTTACACGGCTTACCGCGAATCCAGTGAGTTTAGCCAGGAAGCATTAAACAAACTCAGGCTGAAAAAGCTGATTGAGAACAATCCGCAGCTAGTGCAAAACAGATTCTTTGAGTGGAGACTGATTGAGCAAACAGGCTGTAACGATCCTCAATCATGTAAGAGTTTCTTTCATGGATTCGTGGTGTATTATGACAAGTATTACACCAAAGAAGACATGAAACAGGAAATAGATACCATCCAGCAAAACATGCGGGAACTGGAATATAATATTTCGAGGTACGATTCCCTTAAGCGATATGAAGTCCATGACCTGACCTGTGCTTTTCCTCCATTGAATGTTTCCCAGCAAACACTCAGTGATGAATTCAAGCAATACTACCAATGTGATGAACGATTCAATGGAAAGATCTTTTTTGATGTGTCGGTAGATGATAAGGGCCGACCCCAGGAAGTGGATATCAAAGGCACGCAATTCCCATGCATCAAAATCACCGAGAATATCCTCAAATACATTTTAAGGTGGAAACGGGGGATCACGATTGATGGAAAATCATTTCCTTTTACTGCGAAGGGAACCATCACCTTTCCGCTTTCAAGGGAATGCGTCACCATCACGGACTATGTCCCTTTGCCGGAGGTGGCCAGGCGATACAACATGGAAATTCGAGGATTCAATTGTTATACCTATGTGGTAGATTCCTTTTACACGGATATCATCCCAAAAATTCATAAGAAAGCAGTTTCCTCGGTTTTATTCAGAAACCAATGGGAAGATGACCTGATCATTGTGGATGCGACCGGTAGTATGTACCCATACACCGCCGACCTCCTCAAATGGATCAGACTCAATCCAACAGAAACTAAAACCTACATATTCTTCAATGATGGTGATGACAAGCCAACGCAGCATAAAGTCATCGGCAAAACAGGTGGCATCTACCACATCCAATCGTCCAACTACCTGGATGTGAAGGAAATGCTCTTTCAGTCGATGCGCAAAGGTGGTGGCGGCGACCTGTATGAAAATAATTTCGAAGCGTTGCTCTATGGAGTGAACCTAACCGGAAACACCACTGGTGCCATCATGATCGCTGACAACCATTCATTCCCCAGGGATCATGAATTGCTGAAGGGGTATTCCGGAAACCTGAAGATCATCCTTTGTGGCACGGAAAGAGGTGTTAATACCAACTACCTGAACCTGGCCTATCACTATGGGTTTTCAATCCATACGCTTACCTCGGATCTGACCAATCTGCAAAATCTGAAGTCCGGGCAGTCCATCAAAATTGATCAGACCAGTTATGTATTGGGGTCGAATGGGTTTGAGGCCTTGATACAGTAGTGGCTTGTAATACTGGTTTTTTTGTCACATAGGAGAAAATGATGCAATGTCTTAAACTGATCTTTTAGGGTCAATCTTATAACAAATATTTTAGGTAATTGAATGTTAACTTAACGTCAGATCGGTAAAGGAAGAAAGAAACCTTTTAGGCTTTTTCTGGATATTCCAACTAATTCATTAGCTTTATTGTTGTATCATATAGGAAGCAATTAGTCCCAAATGAATCAAACCACAAAATTCTCAAATGTTCATACGCTATCTAAGAGAAACAGAACCTCAAAGGGTATTTCTTTAAAGGTGAACAAAGAGATCAGAGGACATTTAAATAAAGTGCTAAATTATAACGGAATGGATGATTTAGATATTCCTGGGAAATTATTAAAAGATCTTCCTGATATCATCAACCTCTCTATCGGCCAGGTGACTGATGCTCTCGGTATAAGTAAATCTACCTATTACAGAGCTAGAAACATTCGTCATTTGGATCGTGAAACTGTAGACAGAATGGCCAGCCTGTTAAAGATTTATGAGAAAGGTATTCAGACCTTCAATGGAGATTCAGAACAGTTCAAGGCCTGGTTAAACACAACCATACAAAACTTAGGTGGTCGCAAACCCATTGAATTAATCACATCTGAGAACGGGAGAATTTCCATACTACAAGCGCTGAGCAGAGTTCGATATAATGTGTATGGATAATGCTCGTCTATCGAATAGAGTCAGAGGATTTCATCCATGAATTTCCCCCAAGAGGATCTCTCTTTGCAGAAGGTCGCTGGAACCGCATCGGGACATGGGTTGTCTACACTTCTGAATCTGTCTCTCTGGCTAAACTGGAGGTCCTGGCCAATAGTGGCGCCACTTTACCCGGTAACGTCTACCGAAGGACATTTGAGATTCAAGAAAATGCTCCATTCATTCAAATAAATATTGAAGACCTGCCTCAGGACTGGGACCAAATACCTTACCCTCACGGGCTAGCTGATTTAATAGAAGAAGTTCGAAGTGAAAAAAGGTTTCTTGGATGCATAGTCCCTTCCGTGCAATCACATCAGGAACACAATATCTTGATATTTGGAGACCACCCTGAATTCCATTCAAATGTTAAGGAACTGGAAGCTATCCCAGAGAATTTTGACCCCAGACTGAAGGGATAATGAATGCCCAAATTTCAGACCCCATTACTTTTTGTTTTGCTCTACCAAAAGAATCCCCACCTCAAACCTTATCCACCAGCTTCTCCCACTGCTCGTTTACCCGATCCAGCTCGGACTTTTTGCTCTGATAGCGATTATTGATTTTCTCTGCTTTGGCCGTGTCTGAAAAGGTCTCCGGATCGGCCAGCTCTTTTTCCAGTTTTTCTATTTCCTCCTCCAGCTTCAGGATCTTTTCTTCCAGCTGATCAATCTCCTTCTGAATTTCCTTTTCCGGCTCGTTGTGTCGTGGTTTTTCCGTCTTATCCTTTGAAGGCTTCTCCTTTGCACTGCCATTCGAAGTTGCCACTGGTTTTTTCTCCTTCTTATTGTCCCACCACCACTCAAATTCATCGTAGGTACCCGGGTATTCTTTGATCTGATGGTCTTCTATCCACCAGATTTTGGTGGCTACCTGGGAGATAAAGTCCCGGTCGTGTGATACCAACAGTAATGTCCCTTCATATTGTTGTAATGCCTGGATCAGGATATTTACCGAAAGGATATCCAGGTGGTTGGTGGGCTCATCCAGCAGCAGGAAATTAGCCTCACTGATCAACGTCTTGGCCAAAGCTACCCTGGACTTCTCCCCTCCTGACAACACCTTGATCTTTTTGAAGACCTCATCATCGGAAAACAAAAAACAACCCAAAACACCCCTGAGCTCCATCTCTGTTTTTTTGCTACCAGCTTGCTTCAGCTCCTCAATGATCTCATTTTCGATATGAAGTGCCTCCAGTTGATGCTGGGCAAAAAAGGTAGGGATAACATTATGACCTTCCTCTACTTTACCTTCATGCTTTTCTGTACCGGCAATGATCCTGAGAAGCGTTGACTTTCCTTTTCCGTTCGCACCAATCAAGGCAACCTTATCTCCGCGCTCAATGTGAGCATTGGCATGTTCCAGGATCTTAAGGTCTCCGTAAGATTTATTGATATCAATGAGTCTCTTGACGTGTCTACCTGATTTGGTAGAAAAATTGAACTTGAAGTTAATTTGACTATTGTCATCAACCACCGCTTCGATGCGATCCATTCGTTCAAGCTGCTTCATCCTGGACTGAGCCTGTTTGGCTTTACTTGCCTTGGCTTTGAAGCGTTCTATAAATCGCTCGGTCTGGCGGATCTTTTGCTGTTGGTTTTCGTAAGCATTCTGCTGGATCTCATTCCTAAGCTCTTTCTCCTCCATGAATTTATCGTAGTTTCCAGCATATACATTCAACTGATAGCCTGAAACCTCTACAATCTTGTTGACGCAGCTATTCAGAAATCGTCTGTCGTGAGAAACGATGATATAAGCACCCTCATAGCTCTGCAGGTAGTTCTCAATCCACTTGATGGAAGGAAGATCCAGGTGGTTGGTAGGCTCATCGAGCATTAGCAAAGACGGTTTCTCCAAAAGAAGCTTGGCCAGCATTACCCGCATTCTCCAGCCTCCCGAAAATTCCCGAAGGGGCCTTTCCAGGTCTTCTGTGGTGAACCCAATACCTTCCAGAATTTCTTCCGCTTTGGCTTTGATGGAGTAACCATCCAGGGTCTGAAAACGATCCTGTAGCTTGGCCAGCTTGTCTACCAGGTCATCGGTATAGTCAGTCTCCATCTTTTTGAGGATATGGTCGATCTCATGTCCTATTTTGATCGTTTCCTGGAATGCCTGCATGGCTACATCCACGATGGGTTCATCAGATTGATACGAAAGCAGGTCCTGGTTTAAAAAACCAATGGTTGACTCCTTACTTTTGCTGATTTCTCCTTTTGTTGGAGTAACTTCGCCGACCAGCATCTTCAATAAGGTCGACTTACCGGTCCCGTTGAGACCAATCAGTCCGATTCTGTCTTTGGGTGTAATAAAAAGAGACGCATCGTCGTATAATATACGGTCGCCAAGATAATAAGAGAGATTGTTGATGCTAATCATAACTGCAAATGTAGAAAGTAGTTAAATTCAATTGTATTGATTGATCTAAAGATTGTATAATTATATTCGTGCAAAAAGTAATGTGGATTAAGGTAGTGTTCTCAGCTTGTATGCTGATTGGCTTATCATCTCAGGTGATCGGTCAGGATGATAAGCTAATAGAGATTTTAGATAAGGAACTAAAAAGGGAGTACGAGCTCCTCGCAAAACAAAACCCTCCGGTCTATTTCATCAGTTACAATGTTTCTGATATAACCGTGCTTTCTCTCGAAGCATCTTTCGGGAGTCTGATGAATTCTGATCAAAACAGAAGCAGGATCCTGAATGCCAATGTCAGGGTTGGAGACTATGCTTTCGACAACTCACACAACTTCCAGGGTAGTGAACGCTTTAGCCGTTATTCAGGCGCCATGCCTTTGCCACTGGAAAACATCGAAGATGCCATCAAGCAAACCACCTGGATGGCAACGGATATGGGATATAAGGTTGCATCCTCGGCCTACACCATTGCTCAGCGAAGTGAAAAAAATGAAATCGGCGAGGTCCCGGATTTCACCAAAGAAAATGTAGTGACTTTCATTGAGGAACCATTAAGCCCTAGTGATACGGAGGTGGATATAAAAAAATGGATTGATCAGCTGACTACCTGGTCGGAGGCCTTTCTTGTAGACAAAGACATTCTTGAGGGATCGGTCAACTTTAGTTTTGTGTCCGGACAGAAATACTTCCTATCTACAGAGGGATCAAAAATCAGACAAAATGAGTTGAGGGCAGAGATACAGATCAGCGCAGCCGTCCGCTCATCAGGGGGAAATGTGATACCACTTCACCAAAATTATTTTGCCCGCCATCCGAATGAATTGCCACAGTCCGCTCAAATCACAGCAGACATTGACCGCATGATCAAGAAGCTACAGGAGCTAAAAGTTGCACCGGTAGCCGATCCCTTTGCCGGACCTGCCATATTCTCTGGTCGCTCAGCAGGTGTTTTCTTTCATGAGATCTTTGGCCATCGTGTAGAGGCCGATCGTTTGAAAAGCAGTGATGATGCACAGACATTCAAAGAAAAGATCGGCAAGAAAGTATTGCCGAAATTCATCGATGTGACATTCGACCCTACGCTGCCCGCTTTTCAGGACAATCATTTGACTGGAAGCTATGCATATGATGATCAGGGAGTGAAGTCCCAGAAGGTCCAGTCAGTGAAAGACGGCATTCTGAAGGATTTTCTCAGATCAAGAAAGCCATTATTAGAGGGACAGCACTCCAATGGTCATTCAAGGGCTCAGACCGGATTGAATCCGGTATCCAGGCAGTCTAACCTGATTGTATCATCAAGCAATCAAAAAGAGGAAGATGCACTCAGGAAGATGTTGATCAAAGAGTGCAAAAAGCAAGACAAGCCGTTTGGATACTATATCAAAAACGTTCAGGGTGGTTATACCATGACTGACCGATACACGCCGAATGCCTTTAGCATTACCCCTACAGAGGTATATAAGGTATTTGCCGATGGCAGACCCGATCAATTGGTACGGGGAGTGGACCTGATTGGTACACCACTGACAATGTTCAGTGAGATCCAGGCTACAGGTACAACGAGTGACATTTTTTACGGATACTGTGGAGCGGAATCAGGATATGTTCCGGTGACTGCTATTGCTCCAGCTATTTTCGTGAGAAAAATTGAAACACAGAAAAAACCGGAAGCGAATATGGACAAGCCGATTCTTTCGAACCCGGCAAACATGGATAAATGATGATGAGAGTTAGCTTATTTGCATGTAGTATTTTATTCTTCTGGTCAGCTTATGCTCAATCCGAAGACGAATCTGTCATCCTCAGGGCAATGAGAGATGAGTTGAACCGGAACATGAACGAGCTGAAGAGTGATGGTTACAAAGACCCTTTCTTCATTGGCTATGGAGTGACTGAATTGAAAACCATCAACATCAATGCCATGAATGGCGGCATTTTCCGTTCTTCCTTGGATAGTGCCCGGAGCTGGTATACGCGGGTGATGGTCGGAGATTATGCGGTAAACGACGAAAACTACAATGATCCCAACATGGTTTTCACGCAGGATCTGGGATACACCAACCTACCTCTGGATGATAATTATAATGGCATTAGAAGATCACTATGGATCTCAACAAACAACATTTATAAGGCAGCCGCGCGACTCCAAAAAAGCAAGACTGATCTTTATAAAGAAATGGGTATAAAGGAATTGCCACTCAAAGATTTTGCCGAGGCTCCTAAGGTACAAATCTACAAAAGCAAGCCCATCACTATTCCCGACATCAAGAATTGGGAAGAAAAAGTATCATCGATCAGTAAAGGATTCCTGGATGTGCCCGAAGTTTTCAGATCGGCGATAGGATTCTTCTACATCGGCGCCAATCACTATTTCGTCAATTCCGAAGGTGTTGAGGTTGTTACACCTCATGAACTCGGTTACCTCAGCATCTCTGTGCAAATGATTGATGAAGATTATAAAGTGTTTGCCGAAGAGCTGGCTTACCTCGTATCATCTGTTGATGATCTTCCATCAGAAGAAGCGATCGAAGAGGACATCAGGAAGCTGAAAGAATACTTGAAGGACAAAATGAGCCAGGAAAACTTTGAAGATATATATTACGGTCCATTGTTAGTGGAAGGTGATCTCGTATCAGATGTCTTCATGAATGCACTGATGGTGAATGACCTCAACATCACTGCAGAGCGAGACAACCTAAACAATACGGACAAAGGGTTATTGGAGACTTATATCACCAATATGAAAAAAGAAATGGCCCGGGGTCCTCAAAGGATCGCTAACCCGGACCTGACCGTGACGGCCTTATCACATATGGAAACGTATGATGGTGTGAAGCTCATTGGTAATTTCACGGTAGATTCTGAAGGAGTAATCCCTTCCGATTCTCTTAAGATCGTGGAAAATGGCCGACTGGTTACCCAGCTGAACGGAAGAACACCAGTACCACTGGCACCGGAATCCAATGGGCACAACAGACTCAATTTTAATTTTGGAGGTACATTCAAGTCTATCGCACCCGGTATTCTGTTTATCGAATCGAAAAAGCCTACCAAAGCGAGTGAGATGAAGCAGTCATTGATCAGGAAAGCTGAAGAGATAGGCCTGGATTATGCACTGCTCTTCAGACCTGTGCAGACCACCGGAATCTCCAGCATGTTTCAGGCTTACAAAGTGGATGTAGCAACCGGTGAGGAAACACCTGTTAGAATTGATTTCGTTGACCTTTCAAGCACCATCTCTTTGTTTAGGGTCAATGAGATTTCTGATAAGAAAATTGTTTCCAACCAGTTTTTTGGAAGTACAGGCAGCAACGGAATCAATGGGGTGCCCATTTCATTGATTGTACCTGATGCTATTTTGGTTGATGGGTTTGAGATCAGCGGTTTAAGTGATAATTTTCAAAGCAACAACCGCTATGTTCCCACAACTCCATCGCCATTAGCTAAATGATCTTTAAATTAGGCTTATGAAAAGATTAGCCTACTTTATCTTCATTTTACCTCTGGCCTTTAGCTGTAGTGTAGATCAGCCCACTGAATCCACCTTACCAGTTGATACAAGTATTGTGTTCTATGACGACCTCAGGTTAGATTCTCTGACCCTACCTGAGGGTTTCAGGATTGACGTATTTGCACGGGTCAAAGACGCCCGCAGTCTTGCCCTGGCCCCGGACGGCACTGTCTTTGTCGGGAGCCGTGGAGGTGGTCATGTTCACGCCTTCAAAGATGAAAACGGAGATTACAAGGCGGACAAGAAGTACGTGGTTGCTACCGGCAAGAACAACCCAAATGGCATTGCTTTCAGAGACGGTGACCTGTATGTATCGGAGGTAAGCAAGCTTTGGAAATACCCCAATATACTGGCATTTGACACCACCCAAAAAGAACTCATCGTAGATGACTACCCTACCGAGGTACATCACGGCAAGCGATACCTGGGATTTGGTCCGGACGGAAAACTCTATATGCCAGTAGGCGCACCATGCAACATCTGTGAAAAGGAGGATCAGATCTATGCATCTATCACCAGGATGAACCCGGATGGCTCTGAACGAGAAATTGTGGCTCATGGAGTGCGGAATACCGTAGGCTTTGACTGGCACCCTGAAACGGGCGAATTCTATTTTACCGATAATGGCAGGGATATGATGGGTGATACCACTCCGGAATGCGAATTGAATAAAATGACAGAAGCCGGACAACATTTTGGATACCCTTATTGCCATCAGGGCAACGTCTCTGATCCTGAATTTGGATCTAAATTTCCTTGCGAGGACTTTGTTCCTCCTATCGAACTTCTGGGACCGCACGTAGCACCCCTGGGAATGCGTTTTTATACTGGCGCACAGTTTCCTGAGGCTTACCGTGGAGAAATTTTTGTGGCCTTACACGGGTCATGGAACAGGTCGCCAGAGGCAGGACATACGGGTGCTCAGGTAATACTAGTCAGAGAAGAAGGTGGAAAAAGCCAGGGCACAGAAGTCTTTATCGACGGATTCCTGATGAAATCCAACAACCAGTACTGGGGCAGACCTGTTGACATGATCTTCCTGGAAGATGGATCGATGCTGCTGTCCGATGACATGTCAGGCACTATCTACCGTGTCTGGTACGAGGGTTGATCAGATCGTTTTGCTAAATGATGCTTTTACTTCCTTGTTTGTCAATAGATGAGCATCGAAAGCCATGCAGATATTCCTCACGAATGGTTTACCCTCTGATGTAATGACTATCTTATTTTTATACCGTTTGATCAGTCCGTCAGTCTCAAGCTGATCCAGTAGCTCATGGTTGATGGTATTTTCCATAGCTCTCCATTCAGCATTTGTCCAGGTAGTTTGATACCTACAGATCAGGTTTAGGATCTGATGACGAAGAATCATATCGTCAGGTGAGCACAAATGACCTTTTACAATAGGCAGCTGGCCATTGTTCACCAACTCCTGGTAGGTTTCTACGCGCTTTTCATTCTGGTTAAAACCCGACCATACATCCCCTATTGAGCTTGCACCAAGCCCCACGAGAAGTCTCGTCTTTTTCGTAGTGTAGCCCATGAAGTTTCGATGTAGCTCCCCTTTCCTGAAGGATTGATATAAGGAATCGCTCTCCAGTGCAAAATGATCCATACCAATATCGGCATAGCCATTTTCCAGGAGGATTTTTTTACCTGTGGTATACAGTTCCTGTTTCAATAGGTGATCCGGCAAAAAGGACTCATAGCTCTTTTGGGCAGGTTTTATTCCCGGAACATGAGCATAGCTATAGAAGGCAATACGATCTGGTCTTAGCCGCAGCGTCTGCTCCAGCGTGAATTCCACAGACTCAATGTTTTGTGCTGGCAACCCGTAAATCAAATCAAAATTGATGCTGTTATAGCCAAGTGATCTGGCTTGATCCACCACCTCACGTACCTGCTCAAAAGATTGTTTCCTATTGATCAGCTGCTGTACTTTCGGGTCAAAATCCTGTATTCCAAAACTCACCCGGTCAAATCCCAGCTCACTGAGGGTCTTAAGGTGTTCAAAGCTGGTATTGGCCGGATGACCCTCAAAGCCTAACTCAGCATCAGATTCAATGATGGAAGTTTTAAAAATTCCATCAATCAGTCGTTTCAAATTGCCGGAAGAAAAGAAGGTGGGTGTGCCTCCTCCCAAATGCAATTCTTTAACTACCGGTTTTGTAGGAAATGACTTTAGATATAAACTCCATTCTTTTAAGAGCGTATCGACATATGACTCCTCCACACTGTGGTTCTTTGTGATCCTGGTATTGCAGCCGCAATAAGTGCACAGACTTTCACAAAATGGAAGGTGTATATAAATACTTAACCTCCCGCCATAATTGAGGAAGCTGTATCTCAACCGTTCCTCCCAGGTTTTTAGATTAAATGATTTGACATCCCAATATGGAACCGTGGGATAGCTGGTATATCGTGGGCCAGGTACGTTATATTTTTCAATCAGGTTCATGGCTCAAAGTTTCGAACCAATTACCTGATCATGAATGACGAAAACGCACCAGTCAACTGAGAAAAATCAGCCCATTACTTTACAATCAGTTTCTTGGTTTCTGTATGGAGACCGGATGTGATTGTAATCAGGTAATAACCGGGTTTCAGGTTATCTATAGAAATCTTGTTATTGCATTCCAGGAAACCTTCACCAACTACTTTTTGATAAAGGTCATGAATGATATATTTAGCATCATCAGCAACTCCCGTTACCAACACATCACTACCAGAAGCTACCGGGTTGGGGAAAATTGAAATCTTCTTTTCAATGGTTGTCATCACGGATACAATACCCAAATATTCATACTGACCATCATAATCCGTTTGTTTCAATCGGTAGTACACAAATCCAGATTTATACACTTTCTCTGACCATGCATATTCTACCACCTGATCCGAATCCCCACTTCCTGCTACCCTACCTACTTCATAGAACAGGATTCCGTCATCTGATCTCTCGATCGTGAAATACTCATTGTTAGTTTCAGTAGCTGTTACCCACGACAGTTTTATTTCATTATTTTCAATTACTCCCACGTATGACAGCAATTCAACAGGTAAAGTGACTGTAGATCCACAACACCCGTCAGAACAGTCCGTGTCACCATACGAAGAGCTTATGGTACCAGGGTTAGTTACTGAACCATTTGTACAAAAACCTCCCCCATTGTTCACTTTTATTTCAGATTTTGTATCAGTAGTCACATCTCCTTCTACCAGCACTTGTCCCCCATTTCCTATTTCGAGTTCACCTTTAAAATCGTTGGTAAAATCTCCCGTGATATGAAGAGATCCATTTCCAACATAGATTTCTGCCTCATTTTCGTTGTAAAAATCCCCATCTACATACATTGAGCCGCCATTGTCAATTTCTAATTTCGCTTTGAAATCATTATACACATTACCATTGATGGTTAGAGCGGAATTATCAATAAGGAATTCTGACTCATTTTCATTGTGAAAGGCATATCCACCTATGGTCGCATTTCCATTCACTGTCATGTCAGAACCATTGACCAACTCAAATTTTGCTTTAAAATCGTTGTATACATAATCATTTACTATGAATACTGAGTTGTCAATTTCTAATTCTGTTTGATCTTCATTGTGTAAGTATGAACCCACATATACTGTAGCGTTTGTAACAGTCATCTTAGATTTAAAGTCATTGAGAAAGTATGATCCTGTAGAAATTGTAGTTCCCGTAATACTCAATTCAGTTTGATCCTCGTTATGCAGATCTGTACCCACATTCAGGGTTCCTCCGGAAATACTTACTTTTCCTACTTTCCATCCTGTCTGCACATTACCATTTACAGTAACTACCACACCCGGGGCGATCGTAATATTTGCTCCACTATTAAGAATAAGATTTCCCGTGATGGTGATGTTGGAAGAGATTGTACAGGTAGAAGTAATTGTCAGGTTACCTGAGGTATACCCGGCAGCACATTGCGAATAAACGATGGAAAGGAAAGAGAGATTTAATAGGATAAAAAGGAATACAGATTTAAAAACCTGTTTATGACAGTCATCCTCGTCCGATGTGATTTCCTGGTCTAGAGAACTAGCAGCATTCATTATCGTTATCAAATAGTTGTGTAAAAATAATATCAATTCACGTGCCAACTAGGTATATTCCTTATATTATTTTCGTATATCACCTAGGTAAATCACTTATAATTGATCCTAAAAACGGAACCTGAGGGAAAAATGGCGTGGTATGGCGCGAAAAAATCATGAAATATCTGTTGAACCGATCCGGGCTTTGTTGGCATCCTAAAACGCCTAGATTCAAGCTTTTTTCAACAAATTCCATACGTATGATCTTTTGAATCGGTAATTTCGGGCTTCTATGGAGCGACCGGCATTTGACGATATTTTTATGGAACTGGCGGTGAACCTTGCCAGACGTTCACATTGCATCAAAAGACATGTAGGCGCAGTACTGACCAAAGACACGCGCATCATTTCCATTGGGTATAATGGGCCTCCTGCAGGTACTCACAACTGTGATGAGGAATTTCCGGAATCAGGTTGTCCCAGGGATTCCAAAGGAGGATGCTCGTTGGCGATTCATGCAGAGCAAAACGCAATTCTTTACGCTGTGAAGAACAAAGCTACTGTAGAAGGATCTACCCTTTACGTCACACTTTCGCCATGCCTGGCCTGTGCGCGGATCATCTATTCGGCAGGGATCGAAAAAGTGATCTACCTCAACTCTTATGCTGAACACAAAGGCATTGCCAGTGATGAAGGGGTAGAATTCCTCAAGAAATTCGGAACCCAGGTAGAAAGATACCATGGAAAGCTGGCCAATATTACCGCAATGATATAAGGCGCGGATGGGGCGAGTTGATTCGCACATCGTCAACTTAAAGTACTCAGGTAAAACAATGTGTTTTTTAAATCCCAAAGGCTATATGTTTGTGAGACATAGGCCAAAAGCAAAAAGAGCTTTCAGGAAGAGTATAATGAATTCATGGAGAAATATGAATTTGAACCCTTTAGGGGCTAAAGCCCCAGGAGGATTGATTTTCATTGCCCCATGGGCTGAAGCCCATAGCAATTTGGTTGAAGCCCATGGCAATTACAGCTAAACCAATTGGCATTTTATCTGAAGCCATTCTGAATAAAGTCTACGGACTCGTAGATCCCGTAAAGACTCACAATTCACATTCAACTAATCATAAATCCCCAAATTTCTTATTACAATGATTTTGGCTTGCCGCCACAAACTTTAGTTTGCTGCAAGGGACTTTAGCATAATCTATTGCCTCGGGCTTTAGCTCTATTGCCTCGGGCTTTAGCCCGGGGACAATAGATTTACACTCTATGGCTTTAGCCACTAATTTTATCGCATAAGCTCACAGGCTTTTTTTTGCATTTTTTAGGTGCTAAACCGTGCATTTTTGGAATGATTTGTGTATCTTATATAATTTAGGTATTAAAGCTCTCTCAAACAAGTCATTTGGTCCCCAGACAAAATCATACCTATCTTTTTCTTGTTTGATAGCTATCTAAATTTATTTACATACCTGTCTTATTTCATTTATATACGTATCTTAATTGCTCAACAACACATTGTTCGAAGCGAATCAACACATGGTTTGAAGGAAAACTACACGTGATTCCGAGGAAAACCATGCATGGTTCGGAGTGAAACAACACGTGGTTCGGAGAAAAACTACATGTGAATGGGAGAGAAACTACGCGTGATCGGAAACGCAACCACACGAGATTCATAAAGTAACAAGCACACATCACTCATTTGTACCGAGTGACCTGGTCTTCTAATAGGCCTTTGGCCGATATAAGATTAACCTCCCCTTCATGCCATCATCTTCGAAATACAACTGAAAATTCACGAAAAGACTTATCTTAGGTGGGCAATACAGATAACGTATCCGTTTTTAATCGCTTATAATTCGTTTATTGTCGCTTAGGAGTGGGTAATGTGTTGGTATTGAAAGGATTAATTTAAAAAAGATAATAGTGGTTATAGCGCATGCACTATAACCATATGTTAGATGCAATATCTTCTGATGACAATTATTAGACCTAGAATTAATGATTATCATAATATTCCTTTTACCCAAGAGGAAGTTGATTTTGCAATACCATATCTAAATGAAGACATACCACTTTATGTGGATCCATTTCTTCTATGGAAATCTCCCTCTTTGCAAGACAATTCTTTGCACACTGCAACGGTAAATTCCTTTAATAATCTCGGCTTTTTATTGAAGAATGGAAAAGAAAATGAAGCCAGAGAAATATTAATTCAAACGAGCGAATGTAACGAGGTAGGTCTTGGTAATTCTAAGACCAGAATTGGAAAACCAATTGGTCAGAAAACTGCAAATGAGATTTTAAATCTATTTAAATCCATTCCTCAAATCAACAGCTCTGGATTCCTTCATTTTGAAAGCATTCAATTGTTCATTGATGGTATTTCTAGGGATCGGATCAGTGATTTCACGTGCAGTTTCATTAAATCCTTTTTGGTGGATTACACAATTGAACAATGTGAAAAATATGGAATTCCCATACAGAAGGTCAAACTTGATTCGATATATGATTATCGAAAAAATAAGATTATTTCCGAAGAGACACATTTACCTGTAAACCCAGAAAATGGATCTCCAATTTTATTTTCACCGAAGCGGTGGATAAGAGCAATTCCTTGGATCAATTTCGATGATTACTATTCCAACTTTTATATCAAAGAGATAAAAGATGCTGTTAAAAAAGATCGTATTCCTCTACTCAACTACAATAGGCATAATTATGACGTAATTGAGACTTATTTAAAAATCAAAGAGCAGCAACAGGCAAATTGCAAGAACGACCCAATTTTTAAACCTATTTCGAAAACCTCTGTATCCAAAAAGACTTCTACCATACTAAAATTACCAACTGGCAAGACTGACAATGCTGATATGAAGTTTGAAGACAATGCCTGCCCAATGCTGGCAACTGTCTTTTATCCTCAATTAGATTTTGCGCAAGAACAGAGTAGAACGATTAGTGGAGTGAATATTCGAGATTTAATATTTTACAACAATAAATCGTATGACTTTTTGGAAGAAATTTTTCAGAAATACGATTGTCGACAAATCGTCTTTGAGCTCAAGAACGTGAAGGAACTAAATAACGATCATGTAGATCAATTAAATAGATACTTAAAAGATCAATTCGGAAGATTTGGAGTGTTGGTTACTAGAAATGAACCACCAAAGAAGGTTAAGAAAAACATCATTGACTTATGGGCAGGCCAAAGAAAATGTATTTTGGTACTTACTGATGATGATATTAAAATGATGAACACACTTTACAGTGGAAATCAACGCTTGCCTATTGATGTTTTAAAAAAGAGATATGTTGAATTTACAAGAGATTGTCCATCTTAATCTGTTAAACTATGAACAAGAAGGAAGTAGATAATTTTGAAAAATACCAGACCCAATTAGAAGGACTTCTAAATGAAATTGGGGTTTTAGCCAAGAAATCACCTAACGATGGGGTTAACAAATTCAAACTAACTTTCATCAATGAGGTAATAAATCAGGCCAACAATATCCTGGGAGATAATTATAAACCATTTGATTCATTTACTGAATTTGATGAAAACGAACTTCCTTCAAATAGCGATGTAACCTTTATTATTTCTCAATATCTGAACTGCTTCGAAAAATTAAGAGCAGACAATATTTACCATGATAGAAAAATGGAGGGGAACAGATACAACTATTACTGGTTTTGGATAATTAACGGGAAGAAATCAGACATTAAGACCTCTGAACCAAAAAAAATTAAATAGATATGGCAAGACTTACACCAGGACCTAATCCACCAACGAAGGCTCAAGCAGAGGAATTCGACATGTTATCTAAACTTCTTGATGCACTATCAATTGAAACAAAGGAATTTTCTAAAAAGAAACCAGATGAAGCACTTAATAAGCTGAAAATTAAAATGGCTAATCGCGTTCTATCTAAAGTCAAAGAACTCCTAAAAAACGAAGCAACAAGTGAATTTCTGGACACCCTAGATGAAGATTCAATACCAACCAACAGTGATGCTGTATTGATAATAACTCAATTTCAAGCTGCGATGAAACAATTTCACAGTAGCTATCATGGCTGGGATGGAAACGAACATAGATGGCATACAAAGGATTAAAAGCAGCTAACAAACACTAAAATGAATATGCGAACTGAGCACTTTGAAAGGAAAATGCAAAAAGGTAACCTGAGTGCTTCTAGCAACTGGGCCGCATACTCATTTTAGTTAGGCGTTATCCCTAATTTGAAAAACTCCATTACCATACTATCTCTTTTGATTGCCTTTAGTTGTGTGCCTGTGCAACAGCAGATAATTGATAATCAAAACGAAAAGTTACGGCATTATGAACTCCTCCAATTAACCATAAACAATGATGAATTCATAGAGACAATGAATCCGGAAGCCAATGATTATGACATTTCAGTTGTAAACGGTCAATTAAACATTTATCCAGAACTAATGGAGAGAAACTTCCAATCTGGATTTTCTATACCAGGTTATGGTAGCATATATGCAGGCAAACTAACTAGGAAGTATAATCACCAGGATGCTGATCCATTTGAAGTGATAGAAGACAATTTACTATTTACAATAAACTATGGTGGAGGCAATTCTCCATCTGAACTTGTTATTTATAAACTTATTTGGAATGGTGAATATTATCTAAAAAACAATATGCTTACTGTTGATTTAGTATTATCGTTTAAGGATTTAGATCCACGAAGAGCCAATGTATACAATGATGTAAGATTCAACTTAACTCCTCTTCAAACAAATAAATCAGAACAGCTAAATATTAACTTTCTTGGATACGATAAACCAATAAACTATAAATATTAAACTTACCGACAACATTGGATAAATACCAATGGCTCAAACCATTCAGAACCACTTCTCTATGAACCTCTCCACGAAATCTACTCTGTGAAAGTAATTAAGCATCTGAAATGACCTAGTCAGCAGCCTTCATCTGCTAAACTCAGTAGGGTTTTACCCGTTGCATATCACCGAGGTTTTAGCTAGTTTAGATTCTTAATGTATGGGGTGGTAACTCACTATGCCTGTGCGATATACACCTGAAACGAAATGGAAAGAAAAGTCGAATTTGAAATTAACAAGACTGCGAATACTGCTAAATACAATATTCAGAGATATTTTGAACAATTTGGCTTTAAAACTCAACAAACCGAACCAAACAAGCTCATATTCCATCAAGGAAGTACATTCAGAAACATGATAACCTTCAACCCGCTAAAATGGAAGAGTCGAATAGAAATCACCATAAATGAAAAGCTTGTTTCAGCTAGTTTTAAAATCAACACCATTGGTCAAATGGTAACAACTAAGGAAGAAAATTTATGGGATGTATTTATCAATAATTTTCAAGACTCAATAGTCAATGGTAATGATACCAAGGATACCGTAAAGTCAGAATTGAAGAACACCTATAAATCTTCATTAGATTATGTTCTTCAAGTATTTTTAGGTGCTCTTATTTTTGGGATCCCTGGAGGGATTATTTCCCACTTCACCGGAACAACAATGTTTGTAACAGGTTCGGCAGTAGGCGGTGCTTTGTACTTTATGCATAGAAAAAATCAAAGAGATCGTGCGAAAAGAGGTACTTAATATAACATCATCGTCCAGCATATTTTCGTGGGGACTTGAATATCCGCAACAATTAATAAATTTAATTAAAGGCTGGCAATGTAGGACCGGAAAGTTTAGTGCTTTCAAATCACCCATCATCATACCTTTGCATTAAGCTTAACAGACTGCATGGACGCAAAAACTGAACCTTTCAGAATAGAAAATAAACGTTTTGAGAAGACTATTAGGTTGTTCAAGATTTTAGCAATCCTAGCAGCTATTCTTTCTGTTTTCAGAATAGCGACTAACCCAGAGATTTTCACAGGAACAGGCCTAATAGGTGTCGGTAGAATAGTTGATTTCGGAATCATGTTAATGCCAGTCATAATTTTCTACGGATATCGAAGAAAAGCAAAAAACTGGGGCAATCAATTTATTGAGATCTCAGACAGTAAACTTAGCTTCAAGACCAGGAAGAACAAACAAACAAATATCCAATTCAACTCAATAAAAAATATTGAAATTAAACTATATCAAATTATACTGAATACATCTGATCATGGTGAACAAACCATAATTGTGGAAGATTTTACAGAATATTCTGATAGAATAGCTATCAAGAACAACTTTGCAGAACTGAAAAAGAAACTAAGTCTAACATAGAGACAAAACAGAATGGCCAACACATTCCATAGCCACTTCTCTACGAACCTCTCTGCTAAATCTACTCTGGGAACTTAATCTTCCGTTGCATCTCACAGTAGATTTAACTAGATTAGTTTTTATTGCCAGGAGAGGCTACTTGCTCTATCCGGGCATTATAGCCACCATTCCACAGAAATTAATGGAGTACCCGCAGAAGTTTGAAGTTGGAGCGAATCGAAAGTTGACGATTCTTGACAATGAGATAATTTACTACAACGGAATCCGGACACTTAGAACTGCTCAACCGGAAAGCTTGAGATTTGGTCCTCTTCCAATAGATGTCTATCATTTCAGAATAGGCTATTCCTATCGTATTGAATTGATGACTGAACACCAATCTCTGATCACGATACCGTTCAACACTTATTTCGGGATTGGACGACGAAAAACTTATGAAAAATATCAAGATGCAGTTGATGCGATTTGGGAACATTCATTTCAGAAGATTTATGAAGAAACTATTGAAGCTTTCAATGAAGGGATGGACATAATTTTCTCTGATAAATACACAGTGTGCGGTGAAGGCTTAATGCTGACTAAAAGGAATGAACTGATTCCATACGAAGAAATGCAAATCCAAGACCGGTTCGAGGATTTTGTTGTGAACTCAAAAACCGACCCAAAACTTTATACGACGGTAAGCTATTTGAAGGACTGGAATTGGATGATGTTGCATTCGTTATTGACGGGAATTCTGGAACAAACAAAGGCTCATAACAATTCGGTATGATGAATGGCCTTAAGCATTTATTAGTTTCTCATAGCATTTGGTAACAAACCCCATAGGAGCTAGTATCTATATTTTCAGAGCATAAAAATTCATTAACTTTAAATCATGACAATTGAGCAAAAGAAAATATCGCTTATAAACTGGATTACGAACCTGGAAGACGAAGAAGTCCTTGATAAAATCGCAGGAATACAAAAACTATCTATGGATGAGCTTGCTGATGGAATTGTCGAACTGCTAAAAATGGCTGATTCTGAACCTGAGGAAAATTTAACCCCCCATACATCAGTCCGTGATCTCTTAAAATGAAGGAAGTTCGTTGGACTGAAACAGCAAAAAACACTTTTCGTGAAACTTCTGAATTCATTCTCAGTCTTTGGAATATTTCAGTTAACGAAAAATTCTTAGATCAACTTGAATATCGAATTGGACAGTTAAAACATAATCCGGAACTCGGACCACCAGTTGTAGGGATTGGGCTGTTTCACTACATTACTGCTTTTTAGAGAGGATATGGTCTCAATATATCAGATCAGTATCTTGCACAACTTCAAATCCCTACATGAGTTTCTTAAATGCAGAGTGGAGAAAATTAGCAATCGCCAACTACGAAGTTGATCCAACAATACTGAAATCCTATTTGCCGCCAAAAACTGAATTGGACCTTTGGAATGGCACCTGCTATGTAAGTCTTGTTGGGTTCATGTTTTTAAATACTAAACTGCTTGGATTTCCTATTCCTTTTCATAGAAACTTCGAAGAAGTAAACCTTCGATTTTATGTAAAATATCGAGATGGGGAAACCTGGAAAAGAGGGGTTGTTTTCATTAAAGAAATTGTCCCAAAGCCAGCTCTTACATTTGTAGCTAACACCGTCTATAAGGAACATTATCAAACAATGAAAATGGACCACTTATGGTTTGAGAACGAAAACAAAAGAACCGTCAAATACACTTGGAAATCTAATGGGGTTTCAAACTCATTTGAAGTGATTGCTGAACTTGACACCATAGAAATAACACCAGATTCCGAAACAGCATTTATAACTGAACACTATTGGGGTTATACAAAAGCTAATGAAACAGAATCCTTTGAATATGAGGTGACTCATCCGAAATGGAAAGCTTACAACGTTTTTGCACATGAAATTAATGTCGATTTTGGTTCGGTCTATGGATCCAACTTTGACTTCCTGAACCACATTGAACCAACTTCAGTCATGCTCGCAGAGGGATCAGAAATAACCGTTGAAAACAAACGAAAAATTTAAGTGATACTACCTAAACCTTTCGATGTTTAAGCAAGCTGTTTCAACCCCTCCCCTACATATCAAAATCGTCGCCACCATCACGGCCACCTTCTCTTTCACGTTGCTTCTTCTGATTTAGTCTGTAGACAAATGCCAGGTTGAAGGAGGGCCCTATCCTACGCTGATACACATTGTCTTCAATCAATGTTGCAAGCTCAGTGCTGTAGCGATACTTCTGGGAATTAAACATATCGCGCACATTGAAACTAATCGTCCCGTTATTTTTGAAGACATCATAAGAAAGGCCCAGATCCAAACTCGACATGGACAGTCTCCTGCCCTGGGCACGCTGCTCCGGTGCCCGATACCAGAAATTCACCTGAGCTGTTAACCTGTCACTCAGGGAGAAATTATTATTGATCCTGCTGGACAGTGTAACCGTTTTGGCTTCTAATAGTAACGTGTCACCTAAATTGCCATTGGACTCCTGTCGATAGAAATTCACATTTCCTGATATGCGGTACCATTCTGTAAACTCCTGAGAAACATTGACCTCTACTCCTACTGCCCTGCTGATCCCGGCATTATAAGGGATCGTTACTGTCTGAAGCAATTCGTTGGGTGGTAAAGTCACCCTTTGCATCAACTGATCGGTGTAACGATAGTAAGCTCCATAATAAATGGATGAACTGGTCATGTTTTGCAGAAAACCCAGCTCATAGGAATCAGTGAACTCTGGCTGAAGGTTAGGATTCCCTACCCTGAATCTACGATTATTGGTAAACGAAGTCATTGGACTCAACTCCCTAAATCGTGGTCTTTCAATCCGTCGGCTATAGCTTAGCTGGACCTGATCGCCGGATAATAATTTGTAAGTAAAAAATGCGCTGGGAAACAAGTTTGTATAGTTCCAGCTCAAATTACTGTTCTGCTCTTCCAGCACTGACGAAATGCTGGTGGTTTCACTTCGTAAGCCTACCTGCCAGGATATTTTCTCCAATTCATCACTGATGATCCCATAGAAGGCATGCACCCGTTCATTATAGTCAAAGGCAATAGTGAAGGTATCCACGGGCATGAAAACCCCAGCTTCATCAGCTTCATCTACGGTGTAATTATTCCTCACATTTCTAATGGTACTCCGGAATCCCAATTCAAATTTTCCCTTATCTCCTAGTGGCTGGACGTAGTCCGATTGGATCATCAATCGATTCTCCCCTTCATCATTTCTTACCTTTTGCTGGAGCTCCTCCATCAGTGAGGCCCGTGAAATACCAGTGTATTGTATGATTTCAGACTGCTCCACCTCATTATTGCTTTGATACTGAATGTCTGCAGTAAGCTTGTGATCGTCATTGCTGAAGGTACGACTAAAATTGACAGAGTATTCGAGGTTTTCATCTCCTTCAGTTTCCTGATCATCTCTTAGGGTATAAGCAAGTAGTTCGCCCCGTCCATCGTAATCCTCAAAGGATAGATCGGAATCGTTTAGCTCATCCGAATACCTCCATAGAAAAGCCGTCGTGATAGACGTCTTGTCATTCAAGAAGAAATCCGAACCAAACCTAACACTGTTTGATAACCCTCCCCGAAGCCTGTTATAATATTGATCTGTCCTACTCACAGAATCCGGGTCAGCTTGAGGAAATCGTTGCAGGGTTTCTCCCAGTCCCGGAGATTTTCTATAGTCTATGCCATAGTTTACAAAGAAGTTTACCCAGTTGCGCCTCAGGTTCATATTGACTGAGGCACCGTGATTATGCGGCCATCCGGTGTTTACCTGGAAGCTTCCGTTTACCCCTTTTCGTGTATCCTTCTTTAGGATAATATTGATAATTCCCGCCATGCCCTCTGCATCGTATCTCGCCGAAGGGTTTGTAATAATTTCCACGGTCTCAATCATGTTCCCCTGCATTTGCCTGAGAGCATCCGTGCTGGACAAGCCCACCAACCCGCTTGGCTTCCCGTCAATAAGTACCTTCACGCTGGTGCTTCCCCTGAGCTCAACATTTCCATCTACATCTACGCTGACGGAAGGCAGGTTGGCCAGAAGGTCTGAGGCACTACCACCCAGGTTGCTTAGGTCTTTCCCCACATTATAAACTTTCTTATCCAGCTGCAATTGCATTTGCGTACGCTCGGCCTGAACCACCACCTCTTCCAGCTCGGTATCTGAGGGTGCCAGGAGAATTTCACCAAAATTCTGATTGGGGTTATTTTGATTGATTTTGATCCCGCTAAAGATCTTTGGGCTATAGGTAACAAACTGAATCCCTACATAATAATTCCCCGGGGCCACCTGGACCTTGAAAGAACCATCTGCTTCAGTGATACCGCCAGTAACCAAACTGGAGTCTAATTCCTGAAATACGGCTACATTGGCAAACTGTAGGGGGTTTCCGCTCGCTTGATCTGTTACCTTGCCCGTAATGGTAAAATTTTGGGCAGATGCCAGAAAGCATGTTAATAAGGAGAATATTGTTAGGGTGAATTTCATTCGTGTTTGTTAATGTCAATTTTCGAGTTTCAAAACTAGAAAACACATCTGATCTTAACTTGATTGAAATCTGAAGCAATCCTGAAGTTTAGATCCAGGATAGCTTGATGACGTGCTTGTTATCTACATTTTCATAGGTAATAGCTATACCCATATCATCGCAGATCTTTTTTATGATTGACAATCCAAGGCCTGAACTACCGGGATCATTGGTTCCCTTTCTGAAGCGTTCAAAGTATTCTTCGGGTTTATTTTTCAGCGGATGCCCTGAGTTCTCTATAGTTAATTTCTTGTTCTCCAACTTGATGTCAATGTAACCCGATTCCAGGTTATGTCTGATCGCATTGTTTAAAAGATTAGTCAGCAACAACTCTATCAATACCAGGTTGCCCCATATCAACTGATTGTTTTGAATTTTTGTTTTGACGGAAAGGGATTTAAGATCCATCAGCTCCTTGAAATCGTATATAAACCGGTTTAATTCCTTTGAGAAATCAATTTCCTGGGTGTCGCTAAACTCTTTGTTGTCGATTTTGGTGATCAGCGACAGCGAATTACCCAATCTGCTGACACGCTTGATGGCATTTTGTGCCGAGGTAATTAGTTCCAGCTGATGTTCTGTCAGCTTGTCGTCACCCATCAGGATCTCAAGCTTTCCCTGCGCAATAGCCAGTGGGGTTTGCATTTCGTGTGAGGCATTCTCCGAAAACTCCTTCAGTGCCACATAATCCTTAGTGGCCTTGTCCGTCATTTCCTTGATGAATTTATTCAGCCTGAAAAACTCTGTGGTGGATGAATCAGGAAGACTAATCGGTTTTAATTGCTGGATAGAAAAGTTTTTGATCGCCGTGAGGGTTTTGCCAAATGGCCTGAAAACAAAATAAGATCCCAGCAGACCAAAACCAACAATCAGAAATAGCAACAAGGCAAAGATCTTCGTCAAAGACTCCTCTACGATGTCTTTGATATCATCAGGCTCAATTACAAGGTCATAAATAATGATCCTGTAACTGCGGTTATTCACATTTCTTATAGCCTCCAGCTTTATATGGGGCTCTATCCGCTGAAGTGTAGTATGCATCACCAGCGTATCGGAATAAACCGGTCCCATTTCAGGAAGTGTATCCTTGAGTGGCACGATAATCAATTTATCCCTGATAACACTATCTGTAGGCTGTCGCCGCTCCAGGTAATTAACCAGGGAAGGCATGCGTTCCCCCAAATAGATACTTTGCTCAAACTGGATCTCCCGGTTCATCACCTTGAAAGCAATGATACCACCAATCATAAACACGATGGTGGTAATAAACAGGTAGAAAATCGTTATTTTTATTACTAACCTCACTCTTCTTCCTTAAACTTATAGCCTACCCCATACACGGTATGGATATAATCTTTGCCACCGGCCTGACTGATTTTCTTCCGGATATTTTTGATGTGCTGGTAAACAAAATCAAATGAGTCTGCGGCATCCATATAGTCTCCCCACAGATGTTCTGCAATCGATTGTTTGGTGAGTAGCCGGTTCTTATTGATCACCAGGTAATGGATCAATTCAAATTCCTTTCTCGTCAGGTCTAAGAGGGTTTCTCCCACTTTGATTTCGAAGGTATTGACGTTGACGCTGATCTCATTGAAAACAACCAGGTCATTTCCCTCCTGATTTCGCCTACGGAAAATGGCACGTAGCCGGGCATGTAACTCAGATAGATGAAAAGGCTTGGCCAGGTAATCGTCCGCTCCCAGATTGAGGCCGGTTAGTTTATCATCCAATGCATTCTTGGCTGAAATGATAAGAACACCCATCTGCGGGAACTTGTCCTTGATCACCCGAAGCAGGTCAAGGCCAGTACCATCGGGTAGCATTAAATCCAGGGCTACCAGGTCATAGCTGAATGCATAAAGTTTTTCCAGGGCTTCATGATAGGTATCACTTACCTCACAGACGTAACCTTCTTCAGATAAGTAAGATTTGATGTTGGTACTAAGCTGTAAATTATCCTCTACTACCAGCAATTTCATCTGCAAAGATTAATGTTGATTTCTGAAGGAATTTTGAGAATTTAAATAATATTCACTTCTGCATCCAACGCAATGCCAAACTTTTTATGGACCGAATTTTGAATTTCGATCGAGAGGTTTTTGATGTCCTGACCCTGTCCTCCCCCAAAATTGACCAACACCAGTGGTTGTTTGCTGTGAACCCCAATTTCGCCGTTTTTATATCCTTTCCAACCTGCCTTTTCAATCAGCCAGGCAGCTGGCACTTTTATCTCATCAGTGCTCACCTCATATCCCGGCACCTCATCAAATGCTGCCTGCAGGGACTGGTAGTGTTTCTTTAAGATCACGGGATTCTTGAAAAAACTACCTGCATTGCCTATTTCAATCGGGTCTGGTAGTTTACTCTGGCGAATATTGATGACCGCCTGACTGATAGCCACCAGGGAGAGTTCATCCACGCCCATGTCTTCCAGCGTGGCCTTTAGGTTTCCGTACGATATATTGAATGTTGGCTGCTTGCTCAGTCGGTAATAGACATCAGTGATGATATACTTCTCCTTCAGCGTATCTTTAAATGCACTATAGCGGTACCCGAACTTACAATCCTCCTTATAAAACCTTACTACTTTTCCTGAAGCTATCTCATAAGCTTCCAGGGAATGAAAAACCGATTCTTGTTCCACCCCGTAAGCCCCTATATTTTGCATGGGTGCTGCGCCTACGGTGCCGGGAATCAAGGAGAGATTTTCTATGCCACCATATCCCTTTTCAACCGCCCACAACACAAACTGGTGCCAATTTTCTCCTGCACCCACTTTCACCAACACATTGTCGGCATCCTCATCCATGATGGTAATACCTTCAATTTCCACCTTAATAACCAACCCTGCAAAATGTCTGGTAAGAAGAATGTTTGATCCGCCTCCCAGAACCAGCCTTTTCATCAAACGAAATTTGCTGGTTGAAAAAACCGCTTCCAGGTCCTCAGGTGTTCGTATATGCGTCAGGTAATCCGCTGCCACATCCAGACCAAAGGTGTTGTAAGGTTTCAATGAGATATTTCGGTCTGTCAGCATAAATTCTGATGGATTTGAAGGTTGCAAAACTAACCATCCGGGATATTAAATCTATTATCGGGCAAGTTTTCCATAATTACATCCTCTTTTAAGGCAAGTTTTCCATAATTACATCCTCTTTTAAGGTAATTTATCTAAATTTGCGCCTCCATTCGGGTGAATGGGCTTTCCGTAACCCGGAAAGTATTATCAAACAAAATCTGCAGAGAGGATGACTCTGGCTCTGTAGCGTATTTAGAGTCAAAATTAATATGGCTAAAAAAGAAACTGAGGAATTAGAAGATCAGAAAACTACTAATTCTCAACCAGCAGCTGAAGAAACTACATCAAAAGCTGCAGAGGACTCTTCTGAAGAGGCGAAGGAAGAAGTGAAAGAAGAAGAGCCTAAAAAAGAAGAATCAGCACCTAAAGCAGCTGAAGAGAAGAAATCCACTGAACCTAAGGCGGAAGAAAAAGCTGAAGCAGCTCCTGCACCAGCTAAAAAAGAAGAGAAAAAAGCACCTGCTGTAGAAGAAGAGGTAAACATCTGGGATACCGATTCTGACGGTTTTGGCGACGAATACAGCGACGCCGACCGAAAGAAAATGGAGCAGATGTATGAGGAGACCATGAACACCATCAATGAAAAAGAGGTGATGAATGGTACGGTAGTGGGTATTACAGACAGAGATGTCATTGTTAATATTGGATTTAAATCCGACGGACTCGTTGCTCTTTCTGAATTCAGGGATCTACCTGATCTGAAGCCTGGCGACACTGTTGAAGTATATGTTGAAGAGCAGGAAAATGCTGCCGGACAGCTTGTACTATCCAGAAGAAAAGCAAAAATCGTTAACGCATGGGAGAAAATTCAGGAAGCCCTGGATAAAGACCTTGTGATCGATGGTATGGTTAAGAGAAGAACCAAAGGTGGTCTGATCGTAGATATCTACGGTGTAGAGGCTTTCCTTCCTGGTTCGCAAATCGATGTGAAGCCTATCCGTGACTTCGACGTGTTTGTCAATAAGAAAATGGAGGTTAAGGTTGTGAAGATCAACTACTCTAATGACAACGTGGTCGTTTCTCACAAAGTACTGATCGAGAAAGACATCGAGCAGCAAAAAACTGAGATCCTCAACAACCTTGAAAAAGGTCAGGTACTCGAAGGTGTGATCAAGAACATGACCAACTTCGGTGTATTTATCGACCTGGGTGGTGTTGATGGTCTACTTCACATCACTGATATTTCATGGGGCCGAATCAATCACCCTGAAGAAGTATTGAACCTTGATGAGAAGATCAATGTCGTAGTACTAGACTTCGACGATGATAAGAAACGTATCTCTCTTGGTATGAAACAACTCACTCCTCATCCTTGGGATTCTCTGGATGCTGGTATTGAGATCGGATCTAAGGTGAAAGGTAAGATTGTGAATGTAGCTGATTACGGTGCATTCCTTGAAATCATCCCTGGTGTGGAAGGATTGATCCACGTTTCTGAAATGTCATGGTCTCAGCACCTGAGAAATCCTCAGGATTTCATGAATGTAGGTGACGAGCTTGAGGCTGTTGTATTGACCATCGACAGAGATGAAAGAAAAATGTCTCTGGGTATCAAGCAACTGACTGAAGATCCATGGACCAAGCAAGATCTGCTGACCAAATATGCAGTAGGAACACAGCATAAAGGTATCGTTAGAAACCTGACCAACTTCGGTTTGTTCATCGAGCTGGAAGAAGGTATCGACGGACTGGTACACGTATCAGACCTTAGCTGGACCAAGAAGATCAAACACCCATCAGAATTTGTGAAGGTAGGTGAAGAGCTGGAAGTAGTGGTTATGGAGCTTGATGTTGAAAACAGAAGGCTGGCACTTAGCCACAAGCACCTGGAAGAAAATCCTTGGGATACTTTCGAAACAGTATTCTCAAGAGGATCTATCCACAAGTGTACTGTGATCTCCAAGTCTGAAAGAGGTGCTTTGATTGAGCTTCCTTACGGTCTGGAAGGTCAGGTTGCAACCAAGAACCTTTCAAAAGAAGACGGTACTGTAGCCAATGAAGGTGAAACACTTGATTTCAAAGTGCTTGATTTCTCTAAAGACGAGAAGCGAATCACACTTTCTCACACTTCTATCTGGAAAGAGGGAGCAGATCAGCCTGTAGAAGCGCCTAAGAAAAGAACAGGTGGCGGAAAAGGCAAGACGCTCAATAAGATCAACCAGGAAGGTGAGAAATCTACCCTTGGTGACCTTGAAGCACTTTCTGCATTGAAAGACAAAATGGAATCAGCTTCCAAGCCTGCAAAAAAGGCAGCTCCTAAAAAAGAGGAGAAAGCAGCTGAAGCCAAAGCTGACGATGCTAAAGAAGCAAAAGCAGATGCTAAGGAATCAAAAGAAGAAGATTCTAAAGAATAATTGATTATAAAAGCCACATTGACGAACTCAATGTGGCTTTATTCCGTTCTTATGACTTGTTGAGTTTTTTTGGCAGCTATTTCAAGCTTTAGCTTTTGTACTTTTCCAAAGAAATTTAAATTTGTTTTCAAAAGGTGCTGTGGCCGAGTGGCTAGGCAGAGGTCTGCAAAACCTCCTACAGCAGTTCGAATCTGCTCAGCACCTCTCTTAAAAGGTTGATGTTTACATCAGCCTTTTTTGTTTTACAGGCTATTGTAATATTTAGTTGTTCGGTGGATTCAGATCAAGTACCCTGCTACTTTCAATTATGTCTAACCCAAATAATGCAGGACTTAGTACTTTGGAAGGCGCAGCAAAACCTCCTACAGTGGCTCGAATCTGCTCAGCACTTTCTCTTCTTAGATAATAAAAAGGTTGGACATGCTCCAACCTTCTTTGCTTAATCCAAAAGGGCATCCAATTGGTGATTCGTTAATTCGCGTAAAAAATCTCCTCATGTACCATATTTCCATCCACATCATGGTGCTGGAATGAAATAGCAGCTTTTCCATCTTCCTGAAATACTTTCGCGAAAAGATATCCACCTTTAACCCTGAGAAACCTGTGTTCCGGCCTCACATCTTCCTGCTTCCAGCCCCCGGCATGCTGATCGGCGCCTGAGCCTGATCCGAATTCCCACAGGTTGGTGTCTTCATAATGGGTCACATACTGCCAGTGCCTGTCTCCACAAGTGATAAAAGTGTTCTCAAATTGATTTAAAAAGTCCCGAATCTCATCACCCTCGTATTTAAAATTCGAATTGGCATAGTTGTCACTCTTATTGTCCCGGTCTGGTCCCAGGATGGGATCATTGGTGATGAGCACTTTGAACGTGGCGTCTGATTCCTGCATCGTAGTGAATAACCATTGTTTCTGAGTCTCCCCCCAGATGGTTTTACCTCTTTGGTCCGGATCTGTATTTCTGCTCCGGTAGTTTCTACCCTCTGTAATCCATATCTGCAGGTCCTTGCCCCATCGGATGGTTTTATAGGGTTTGCTGTTTGAAGGAAACTGCTCCTGATCAAAAATCTCCAGGCCTCGCTCCCACGATACCGTACCATAGCTCATGCCCGGAAAGGCATCATTGCGCAGGGCGTCATGATCGTCTTTCATGAAGTAAGAAGTATTCTGAGTCCAGAACTCACGCTGCAATGGCAAGGCAAACAGCCGATCCCATTTAAAGCGCATCAGCTCCTCGGTCATCGCCCAGGGTTCCTGCTTGTCATAATATTCGATATCACCGGTGTGGACATAAAAATCAGGGTCCAGCTTGAGCATGGACCGATAGATCTGGTGACCATCTGGTTGGTCCTTTCTGAGGTAATCGTGGCAGCTGACAATCGTAAAGGAAATCTCCTTTTCCTGCTCTGCTTTAGGTGGGAGGTAAAACTTTCCCTCTATTTTATCAGAAACCCCTGTCTCTGAACCTCCCCTGGCTTCCAGGATCACCTGGTATTCCGTGTCAGCTGTAAGTCCTTCTAGCTGCCACTGGTGGGTAAAGTTTTCATCATTGTTTACAGCCACCCAGGGAAGTTCCATCTTTTTATCGGGTTGATTGATGGGGAAATAGGCCAGCTTGACTTCTCCGGGAGATCCGGGACAGGCCCCTTCCATATCGTCGAGGTCAAATCCCTGGGGAATTTGTGCCGAATGGATCTTCTCTTTGGACGGATTTTCATCCAGAAGGTCCATTTCGTCTTTTGAAATGGACAAAAATTGCTGCCCTTCCATATTCCCTTCTTTTTCCTTTGTCAGTCTCGTCCAGATCACAATGGACTCCTGATCTGCCCATCCATTGTGGAAGCCATTCCCAAAGTAAGGACCTTCAGGTTTTGATGTTGAATCCTTTTGGCTGCATGCTAAAATGAGTGCGGTAAGTAGGCAAACGAAAACTGCTTTTATGCGCATAGTGTTCAGTTGTTTAGTTGTGATTGGGTTTTAATAAAATTCTCCCACATGGCATGCGGGAGAATTTTATACAATTTATTATTTAAATCCGATCAATCAATAGTCCGGGTTTTGGGTCAGGTTACCCTCCAGGTTCTTTTCTATCTCACTGAAAGGAATTGGCCACAGGTCGTTGTGGTCTGCATAGGTGTCACCCACAATTGGATTTAGGCGTCTGGTCCTGTCGACCAACATACCCAGTCTTGTTAAAGTAAGTACGCGGAACTCTTCCAAATACAATTCTCTGGCTCTTTCATCGAGGATGTAATCTATATCCACATCTCCGGATGTGATTAGCGGAGCTTGAGCCCTGGCTCGAACCACATTGATATCGTCAGCTGCATTTTGAAGTTGAGTAAGTCCCAGATAGGCCTCGGCCCTGATCAGATAAGTTTCAGCCAACCGGATGGCATACACATCCCTGAAGGCAGCATGGCTAAAAGACAATCCACCTTCAACAATGGGATTTTCCAAAAAGGCCTCAGGTGGTTGATCGCCCGGTGTAGAGGTTTTTCCGATCCATGGATACATATTTCGCGTAGTATCGTTCAAACTTGACATGGCAATCGGTGTATTATCTGCAAAGATCCACTGGCCATTGTAGTCACTATCCGGATTACGAATAATAAAATCCCGAGTGATATTAGCAGGTGAATTTCTGATATCCTGGTTGTAGCCACTCCTTTCCCAAAGTGTTTCGAAGAAGAAATAGCTAGGTCTCGTAAACCCTGAACTCCTTCCGCCAGTGTAAGCATTGGGTTCAGGCACTACAGTAGTAGTCGTTCCGTCCAGGTTTTGAACTTTGGCCTGCCAGATGCGGGGGGCAAATAATCGCTCCAGTTCCGGTCCTCCCCTGGAAGTGCTACCAGGTACATTATATTCATCCTGAAGTACCCAGATGGCTTCCGTATTTCCTGACGACCGGTTCTGATTTCCCTTACGGAATAAGTCCCAATACACATCAGTATCCCATTGTTCGGCGATCAGGTATTTCTCATTGGCTCTACTACCAAAACGAGCAGTCATCAAATCAGTGGAAGAGTGATCAATCACCATCGAAGCCGCATCCACGGCATCCTGCCACCTTTCCAGAGAAAGGTAAACCTCCGCCAGCATATGATAGGCTGCCAATGTGTTGATCCGGTGATCTGGAGCTTCATCAATGGTCATCAGATCCTGAGTGGCATCTTCCAGATCACTAGCCGCCTGTTGATATACCTCAACACGGGGGCTGGTATTGTAATTTCTGTTAGGCTCCTGAGTTTCTTTGAGCACAATCGGAACCCCACCATACAGATTGGCCAGCATCTTGTACATGTACCCCCTGAAAAACTTGGCTTCAGCAATGAAAAGACTTTTTTCTGCATCAGTCAATTCATTGTCATCAGATGCCGCTCTCTCAATGATCACGTTGGCATCGTAAATGATCCGATAGGCAGGTTGCCATAGAGATCCAAATACAAATGCATCATTGGTGGGCAACAAAACAGACTCCATTGGTGTGTTAAACCCTATGTCTTTATGGACATAGCATATATCTGTTCCCTGTATCCCGGCATTTGGAAAATCATTTCGGCCATCGCTTGAAAAAAAATCTGTTCGTACACGATCATAAAGATTCATCACCGCAGCTTCATAATTCCCAGCTGTGACGTATGAATTCTCCGGTGAGTAAAAATCTATTGGCTCGGTTTTGAGGAACTCTTCTTCATCACATGATATAAAGAGAAAACCCAAAACCAGTCCGAGTGGTAGGATGCTGTTTTTAAACATCCGATTGATCATATTCAATGAAAATATATTATTGTTATTCATGATTTCTTCCGTTTAAAATGTAACATCTATACCGACAGTGTATGCTTCCATGATGGGCCTTCCACCTGTATTAATGCCCTGCCCGGTTTCAGGATCCCATCCATTCCACTTTGTGAATGTGAGTAGATTCCTACCGCTCAATGTAATCCTGATGTTTTCGATAAACTTGATCACATCAGCACCCAGACTATAGGACAATGAAACATTTCTCAATCTAACAAAGGACCTTGGAGTATACCTGGTACCGGCAATGCCATCAGAACCTTTAATTCCTGGTCGCTGATATCTGGCATCCGGATTTTCAGGAGTCCAGTAATCTACACCTCTGGGATAAGTAATGTTGAAGTGATTTTCCTGATTAAATATCTGGAGACCATAAATCGTATCATCACCTAAATACCTGTCTTTGCCTCCCTGAATGGAATTGACGAAGAAGCTCAGGTTCCACTTTTTATAGTTGAGTGAGTTATTGATACCAAATCTGTAAGCAGGCCGTGTATTACCAATAAATGTTCTGTCTGATGGGTCAATATTCCCATCGCCGTTCAGATCAACTACCCTGTAAGCCCCAAATTCATAGCCTGTAGGAATCTCATCATCAATTTGATAAATACCATCTATCTCATAGTCAAATATCATTCCCGTTGATTCACCAATAAATAAACCCTCAGAAATCAGATCATCCTCTTTGCCATCTTCATCTACATCAAAACCTAGTAGCGTCACTATCTCATTTCTGTTTCGCGAGAATGTGAAATCCGTGGACCATGTAAAATCGTTCTTCTGGATATTGGTGGAACTAATGAGTATCTCTAATCCCTTATTGTGGATTTTACCAAGGTTATCCGGGAAAATTGTGTACCGGCTGATCGCAGGAATATTCACATCATACAGTAGGTCGGTGGTGTTATTGTTGTAGTAATCTATCGAACCACTAATCCTATTTCCAAACAACCTGAAATCCAATCCAATGTTGATTCCGGTGGTTTTCTCCCACTTCAACCCTGAGCTGGCCAACCCACTGATCCACTGGGTATATATAGAGGACCCATCACCTGAGATGTATCCAAACCCACCCGTTACCTCTGCCAGTGTCTGATATCGTCCGATAGTCCGGTTACCCGTAGCACCGTATGAAACCCTCAGTTTGGACCAGTTGAGCCACTCTGTGCTTGGCATGAAGGATTCCTCAGAGAAGATCCAACCAGCTGCGACAGATGGAAAATAGCCAAACTTATTGGCCTGACTGAATCCGGAGAACCCGTCTCGTCTAATGGTCGCATTTACCAGATACCTGCCCATCAGTTTGTAGGAGACACGGGCCATATTGTAAAGACTCGACTCTACCCAACCTCCGGAGGATACTTTTTGCAGATCGGCAGCGGCTGCCTGAAGCAGGTTGTAACCTAATACATCATTGACGAAATTAGATCCTTCCGCTCGTGTAAACTCAGACTGACGTTTTTCAACGCCATATAGCAGTGTTGCACCCACCTCATGAATATTACCAAATACCTTGTTGTAAGACAAGATATTATCTAAACTCCAGGTATACTGCACTTCATTCCGTTTGAATCCATTCCCGGTAAAGTCAGCTCCAAAGCTCCTGAATTCAAATTGTCGATTTGACAGATAGTTATTTCCAAATCGCAACTTGTAATCCAAACCTTCTATTGGCAGAAAAATGGTGGCAGTAAGACTGGCATTCAGGTTTAATCGCTTATCCTGTGTATCAGCCGTCTCTTCATAAAATGGGTTTATTTGATTTCCAGTGGGTCGATCTACAAGGACACCATTTTCATCGTATGGTGTCGCATAGGGTTCCATAAATCGGTCTCCTAAACCAAATATTTGTGGTCCGTATTCACTGAGAGACATTAAACTTTGAACATCGAAATCAAACCATTCGGTAACAGAAGTTGACAAATTAATACGTCCATTAACCCTGGAATAGTACTCATCCCTCATGTGACCTGTCTGGTCCGTATATCCCAACGAAACATAATAGTTATTGCTCTCGGTAGAGTTCGAAATGGAAAGATTATGTTGTGTGGTATACGGGTTATCTGTGGTCATATAATCATACCAGTCAAATGTTCGTCCCGCATTGTACTGATTGATTTCATGATTGGTCTTGAAGTTGGTAGACTCATCCCAATTTGGATCCCTGTCCAGGTATCCTGAAGATTGAGTCCTGCTGTTGAGAATATCAGAGTGTTCAATTTTCAGCATGAACGCATCACCATCTGACTCAGCTCTCAATTCATGATGGGGCTGCTGAAACGAATACATACCTGAATAGGTAATGGTAGGCATCCCGTCAGACGATCCACCTGATTTTGTGGTAATCATGACTACGCCATTTGCAGCCTGCGAACCGAATATCGCCGCCGCACTTGCATCCCGGAGTATATCAATTGATTTGATGTCATTGGGATTGATATCAATCAATTCTCCCCTGAAAATGACATTGTCAACTACAATGAGAGGGTTCTGCTCCCCTGATAAGGAACTTTGGCCCCTGATGTTAAGCACTGGATTCTGACCAGCCTGGTTGACCTGTCCAATGTTTAATCCCGGTACTGCACCCTGCAATCCCTCCATCACTGAAACGTTGGGCTGTTTATTCATGTCATCCAGGTTAGCACTCACAATGGCTCCGGTCACATCTTCTTTCTTTTGGGTTCCATAACCAATCACAACTACTTCCTGCAAGGATGCCACATCAGCTTCAAGCATGATATCCACCCTGGTCCTGCTGTTTACCGGTACTTCCAGGTTTTGATAGCCAACAAAAGAGATGATCAACGTTGAATTAGAAGGCGCACTGATGGTGAAGCTCCCATTCACATCTGTGATGGTTCCGTTGCTGGTTCCTTTCTCCAGCACTGTAGCCCCCGGAAGCCCTTCCCCACTTTCATCGGTCACTGTTCCGGTGATGGTATTTTGCTCTTCCTGTTCGTCAATAGACTCCTCGACATTTATTTCATTTTCTATTCTTTGATAGACGTGAATATTGTCATTGATCCGCTTGAAGTTTAAATCCGTACTCCTGGATATTTCTTCGAGGAAAGTGCCCAGATAAGATCTTTTGGCTGAAAGGGAGACTTTCTTATTCAGCACAAGTTGATCCTTATAAGTGAAATAGAAGTCGGTTTCTTTTTCTATCTCTTTAAAGACATCGATTACTTCTCTCTCACTGGCACCCAATTTTAGTTCAATCTCATACAAGCTTTTCGCCTGCGCATTGGACTTCTCCGCATGCAAAAACGAAGCAAAAAGCGCTTGCATAAATATTACATAGAAAAGGGGTCGTGACATAATGATTATTTCCCTCAGTAAATGATTTTTCATATTTTTAGGTTTGTTTTAGTAAATAATTTTGCTAGAACGTTACCCCTACACCAGGAGTCCGTCAAAACATCAGGTGTGGGGGTTCTTTTTGGGGTAAAGTCTATGTGCTATTCATATATCAGGATTTTTTTGTTGTTGATTGTATAATTAATATGTGATGTGGTTCTGATCCCTTCCAGGATCAGTTCAAGTGACTTATTATGATATCGCCCACTATAAGTTCCATCCAGACTCATGTTTTCAGCCATCTCAAATTCCACTCCATACCATCGTTCCAACTGACGAAAAACCTCAGGAAGTGGCTTATTTTCTATGATCAGCGTACCGCTGTACCATGCAAGATCATCTTCGTCATACTTCGACTTATGAATAGATTGGGTTTGTTTGCTGTAGATCCCCATATCCGCTGGCGACAGTACCTGATGTAACCCGGATTCATTGCTGATTTTTACCCTACCGGTCACTACTGCCACGGTGATACTATCCAATTCAGTATATGCACAAAGGTTAAAGGATGTCCCCAACACTTCGGTAAGCAGTCCTCCTGTTTGAATGATGAAAGGTTTAACCTTGTTTTCTGCAACTTCGAAATAACCCTCACCGGTAAGTTTTACAGTCCTGGTATTCCCTTCAAACCGCTCCGGAAACTCCAGGGAACTGCCGATATTTAGCTTGACGACACTTCCATCAGGCAATTTGATCGTCTTCCGCTGCCCAAATTCTGTTGAGATCTCCACTTGCTGTACTACCAGCTCTTCAGCTGGTTGCTGGATTTCCTGGTAGCCTATCAAAGCCACGATCAACAAGACAACTGTGGCAGCAATTCTGTATGCATAGCGATAAGATCCTTTTCCAGAACGAGTCGTGGCGAATCCGTCTGTTCTCAGAAGACGTTCGAATATCTGGGAGTATTCAGCGTCGGTTAGGCGGTCTGTGTGTTTATAGTTGACTGATTTGATGAGCTCTTTTGCTCGCTCTACCTCCAGGCGCTTTTCGGGATTAGCCCTCAGCCATTTCTCCCAAAAATGAGTCGCAGAAGGATCACCATCGATCACCCACGAAACAAAATACTCATCCCCTAAAAAATCTTGTATCTTATACTGCTTATAGTCCATCTTTTAATCTTAGAACTATTTATATAAATAGCTCCGGACCTGAATTGACCATAGCTGACCGAAATATTTACAACAGAATCAAATAATCCGCATATTTATTAAATACGTTACCAGCTAAAGCACTGTTTACTTGAGATATTCTTAAATGCCAATCAGGCAGGTTAGTAAAAAAATCACTCCTTTATAAGGGGAAAGGAGGTCTTTCAAGGACACCAGTGAACGGTAGATCAGGGCCCTGGCAGATTTGACCTTTACACCAAGCAATTCCGCTATCTCTGTATACTTCAAACCTTCATAAAAGAAAAGCAGGATGGCTTCCCGCTGAAGTGGGGGTAATTCGTTGAGCTTTCTTTCAATCAAACGTTGCTTTTCTGCATCCAACTGGCCATTGATCATTTTTACCTCGGAGGAAATGGTAACCATGAAAGATTTGTTTTCAGCAGTTTTGGCCTGCTCTGCCTTTTCCCGGGTCTGATTTTTCTGAATGTTTGCTACAAGTTTGTTCCTGAAGGATCTCATCAAATAGAATTTGATAGAGGTGGTAGAATTCAGGTTTTTCTTTTGCCTGATCAGGTCCAGAAAAAGATCCTGCAGACAATCCTTGATCAGATTCCGATCAGTGGTAAACTGAGAGCCATAGTTAAATAGAAAGTTGGAATAATTCTGAAAGATGTATGTCAGTGCCTTCTGGTCACCGGCTTTGAATCGCTCCCATATCAGATCTTCCCTTTCACTCCGAACCTCTTGTATTCGAGCCGGGTGATTGGAATTTCCTGGTCCCAGTGGTCTGATATTTTTCTTTTGATGTAGCAAAAGTGATGTCCTCTCTGGTTAGTCGTTGCTAAATTTACAAAAACACCAACACAAAACGACTGGTCCTTTAGGTTTATTAAAACAAAACAAGGCTCAATTTACAAAAGCGTAATATATAACCTAATCTCAACATGAAGACTTTTGTGATTGAATCACTTCCCTATTATTTCCTCAAAATTTAAAATATCCTTTGGTTGGTATTCGTTATTTTTATCCCCGATGAAAAGGTTAATTCCTCTTCTTTTGTTGCTCGGCTATTTCACCGCCACAGGTCAGAATTTCAAATCATGGAAATATCTTGACCGGTACTATTCCCTTCAGGTAGGGACCGGGAAAAATATCTATTTCGGTGAACTTAAGCACAACTATAAGCTCCAGGAGGGACTTTCTCATGTAAATGTGGGCGTTGAAGCGAGGCTGACTTCCCGACTGGCTGCCAGAACTGAGTTGTATGGATTCATCCTCAACGGAAATGATAATAAAGCAGCTGATAGCACCTATGCCAGGCAAAGGAACCTATCCTTTCACTCAGTAAATGCCGAGCTTAACCTTCAGGCCGTATTCTTTTTCAAAAGCTACAACGGAGATTTTTATCGCAGAGATCCTTTTGATCCCTACATCACCGGTGGTATTGCCATGACGTATTTCAGCCCAAGAACCAAGTTACAGGGAGAATCCTATAACCTGAGAGAATTCAAAACAGAGGGTGTTACTTATGCTCCCATTACGATGGCTTTTCCTATCGCACTGGGAGTAAAACTCAGGTTAAACGAATTTATCAACTTCAACGTCGAGGCCAGTTACAGGATCACGCTAACAGACTACCTCGATGATGTCTCTACTTCTTTTCCGACAAGCATCAGTGATACACTGAGGGCAGCTTTAAGTAACCGAAAAGATGAAATCGGGATTGTAAATCAGCAGGCTTATGATCAGCTATCCGCAGGAGGACCCAGAGGAAATCCGCGCAACAACGATCACTATTTCTTTCTTAGTTTCAAAGTTGAGTTCTTCCTTCCTCCTGGCTTTTTCAGTGGGGGCAGCAAAGGGGCACTCATCAAGAAGAGTGATGTCAATTAATCACTGCGTTTTTGCTGCTCAGAAAATTTGGGCAATTGGTTGAGGTGAAAATCAGAAGACTTTTTGTCAAATAGCTGCACCATTGTTTTCATCAAAATCTTGCAATCCAGCCAAAAGGACTGCTTCTCGACATACTGAACATCCAGCTCAAACCTCCTCTCCCAGCCGATACTATTTCGCCCATTGACCTGGGAGAGTCCTGTGATACCAGGCTTCACCTCCAGCCTTCGCTTTTGAACTGCTGAATAATGGGCATCGTATTCGACAAGCAATGGTCTGGGTCCAACGAGACTCATATCTCCTTTGACGATATTCCAAAGCTGAGGTAGTTCATCGATTGACCATCTTCTGAGGAACCTGCCAAATGGTGTAACCTCGCCTTCCTTCATTGTTCTCAGCTTATAGAGTGTAAATGGCTTCCCTGACTTCCCACTTCTCACCTGGCGGAAAAGAATGGATGACCGATCCATCAGGCTTCCCACCCACCCGAGCAGAAGCACCGGGAAAACACCCAATATGATCAAAATCGCAGCTATCAACCGGTCCAAGATACTTTTTATCACAGAATACATCCCTCCTTGATCGATTCTTGTAATAAAAGTAGACATTTTGTGATTTTATTGATACTTTTCAACATCGAAATGATCTCCCCTGGTTCGGAATCAATATTAATTCATTTTCAAAGTATTTAACGGTTGAAAACTATACGTTTTGTCATTGCGCTGATAATTTCTCTTGTGATTTTAATAGCTCTGGACAACTCATTTTCCGGCTTACCCGCCCTGGGGAAATTTCTAAGTCCCCATCACGGGTTTTGGCAAAATGGAGAGCAGGAAGGTACACGACCGCCCCAACAATTGACTTTAGAAGGGCTTCGGGAAACGGTTAATATCCACTACGACACCCTCAGGATACCCCATATTTATGCCAAAAATAATCATGATCTTTACCTCGCTCAGGGATATTTGACGGCTCGTGACCGCTTATGGCAAATGGATTTTTATTCACGGGTTGTATTTGGTCGGCTCTCCGAAGTACTGGGTGAGCGCGCGTTGAGCTATGACAGGCTACAACGAAGAACAGGAATCAAAGCCATGACTGAAGACATGTATGAAGCCATCATAGAAAATGCTGAAGTGAAGGAAATGCTGGAGGCCTATTCCCAGGGAGTAAACCAATACATCAACGAACTGGACTTTGCTTCTTATCCTATTGAATTCAAGTTATTGGATTACAAACCAGAAGCATGGTCGCCTTTAAAAACCTGCATGGCTTATGGTTTATTGAGCAACACGCTCTCCCGCAGCGAAGCAGATCTGGAAAACACCAACGCGCTAAACATTTTTGGAGAGGAAGTCTTCAACATACTCTTTCCCGAAAACCCCAGGGGGATAGATCCTGTCATCCCCAAAGGCACTCCCTGGGACTTCGAGCCATTGGCCTCATTACCTGAGCTTCAGGCTTTCCATGCGCCAATCATCCCAAAAACGATCGAAAAACCTAACCCGCTTAACGGAAGCAACAATTTTGCGGTTTCCGCCAATAAATCAGCTACTGGAAACGTACTGTTAGCCAATGAAATGGACCTTCAACTTACTTTACCATCTATCTGGTATGTGACCCACCTGAATGCCCCGGGCATTAATGTGATGGGCGTCACCGTACCGGGTACACCTGTAATTCTGGTGGGTTTCAATGATTCTATTTCATGGGGTGTGACGAATTCCCCACGCGATCAGGTAGACTGGTACCAGGTGGAGTTTAAAAGCAGCTCCAGAGAAGAATACCGCTACAACAAACAGTGGTTTAAGACATCAAAAGTTGTGGAAAAAATCGAAGTGAAGGGCAGTTCGGATGTGTATGACACCATCGTACACGTCCACCATGGTCCTGTAGTGTACGACCGCAATTATTTGCCTGAAAATGGTAAGTTTAATGCGGCCATGCGGTGGGTAGCTCATGACAGAAGCACTACTTTTCTCACCATGTTCCACATCAACAAAGCCCAGGATCATGAGGCATTTGTTGAGGCCTTAGAGCATTTCACCGGACCACCTCAGAATTTTATTTTTGGCTCCAAAGACGGAACCATCGCCATGCACCTTCCCGGAAAGTTTCCCATTAAGCGACCGGGTTTAGGGAAGTTTCTATTAGACGGATCAGATCCTGACTCAGAAGCCAAGAGTTTTATTCCCTTCGAGCATAGACTGAAGATCGTGAACCCAAAGCGACAATTTTTGAGTTCAGCCAATCAGCATCCGGTGGATTCGCTGTATCCGTACTATGTTTATGATCATCACTACGAGTATGACAGAAACAGGCGCATCAACGACCGGTTAAAAATTCTGAGCAAGGTCACCCCTGAAGACATGAAAAAACTTCAGAACGACAACTTCAATTACCGGGCTTATGAAATACTCCCTGTCATGTTAGACACCCTGGATACCACTTCATTCAAAGCCAGGGAATGGAAGTATTACAACATGCTTGAGTCATGGGACTACTTCAATGAACCAGAACTAATTGCGCCTACGGTATTTCAGATGTGGTGGAACATATTATATAAAAATATTTGGGATGAGTTTGACACCATTTCAGTAGCCATTGATAAACCAGGTCACTACAACACGGTAAAACTTCTCCAATCTAATCCCGGATTTAAACTCTTTGATATCCTGGAAACACCATCGAAAGAGGATGCGATTGCACTATATAATATGACATTCAGGATGGCTGTGGACTCCCTGACCGGAATGCAGGAGCAGGGGGAGGATCTGAGATGGTATATCTTTAAAAATACCTCAATCAATCATCTGCTAAGGCTATCTCCTTTTTCCTCTGAGTCGGTCAGGATAGGAGGATTCGGGAATACGGTAAATGCTGCCGGCGGAGGACATGGCCCGAGTTGGAGAATGGTGGTAGAACTTACAGAAGAAGGACCACAAGCCTGGGGTGTATATCCAGGTAGTCAAACAGGCAACCCAGGAAGTCCGGATTATGGACACATGATTAATGATTGGGCTACCGGAAACTACCATAAGCTGACCTTTGGACCCAACCTGGCCAACCATCCAAATATCACATTCACTCAACAAATTGATCCGGAATGAGGCTCATAATCAAAATCATACTCATTGCTACACTCACCTATTTCGGAGGTTTTATTATGCCCTGGTGGACAGTAATGGTGGCTTCGTTTTTAATCTGCTTTCTGATCGAAGGGTCAGGTATAGGGTCTTTTGTTAGTGGGTTTCTGGGCGGAGGTCTGGTTTGGTTGACTTACTCCTGGGTGATTGATGTTAAGACTAAGTCGATTCTGTCATCCAGGATCATCGAGTTATTCCCATTTGAGGATAAAATTATGCTTGTTTTGCTTGCTGGTATAATCGGTGCTTTTGCGGGGGGGATGGCTGGAATTGCCGGAAACAGTTTTAAACTGATATTCAAAAAGAAAAAGCCAAAAAGCTTTTATTCCTAAACAATACTTTTGACTTCTCAGCACCCTATAAAAAGCGAAAGAGGGCAACGTTAGTAACCCTCCTTCATTAAGAACCAGCTATGGAAAATAGATATACTTACTATCTATCATAACAAAGATACCATCATTCCTCATAAAATCAAGAGCTCTCCAAGGATTTTGTTAACATTATTTTAATATTCTGTAAAATGATACTCATTGTATCCAAAACGCTACATATAGTCTCATAAAACACGAAAGACCACACATAAAACATGCGCAGTCTTTCTATTTTCCACCACCGATCTTAATATGATCTGGAATCGAAAGTAATCAATAAACGTTAATAATACAAATATTTATTAAAATTTTACAATTATCTTCCCTACCGACTTCCTGGATTCCATGTAAGCATGTGCTTCCGCCATTTGATCGAAAGCAAAGGTCTTGCCTACCAGAGGTTTAAGTTTGTGTTCAGCTACAAAATCATACATTTCCCGAACAACCTGCTTTGCGACCTGCTCTCTGCCTGTCAGATAACCAATATGTGTGGCAAATATGCCAATGGATTTTTTGGCCATGTCCATGATTTGAGCTTTAGGAGCATCTCTCCAGGTTGGCCACCAGGTAAAAGGATTCCATTTTTTATAAGGAATGCTTGCATAACCAGCCACAACAAGTCTACCAAACGGGTGTAAAAGGTTTATGCTCTTTTTGAATACCTCACCGCCTACTACTTCCAAAACAAAATCAACAGATTCCACACCATGACCATTTAAGACTTTTACGAAATCCTGTGTCCTGTAGTTGATTGGGATATCTGCGCCCAGCTCCTTCATCAATTTCACTTTCTCATCAGATCCTGCAGTGGCATATACTTTACAGCCCATGGCATTGCCCAGTTTGATGGCTGCCGAACCTACTCCCCCGGCCCCTGCATGTATCAGTATTTGTTCACCCTCATTCAACCTCCCAAGTTTTACAAGTGCCACCCAGGCTGTCATAAAGTTGACCAGTAAAGCGGCATTCTCTTCTGCACTAAAACCCTGTATACCTGGGAATGCCAACCACTCTTTGGTACAGAAAAATTCACCATAAGAGCCAAACTGCCCTCCGCAAATCACTTTGTCACCCACCTTATGGGTAGTCACCTTACTTCCCAGTGCAATGACCTCGCCATAGGCCTCCATACCCGGGATGTAAGGCTTGTCCGGCGCCCACTGATACTGACCTTTTCTGGAAAGGATCTCAGCATAGTTGATTCCAATGGCCTCGCTCCTGATCAGTACCTCATCCTCTCGTGGTGTAGGTTTGTCTATATTGGAGATCTTCAAAACTTCTGGTTTTCCCGTCTTCGTAAGGAGATATGCTTTCATAATGGGTTATTTGAATAAGTTCATTGAAATGTCTTTGTCCGCAAGCCTTTTTTGTATACTGATAAGACGCTTTTGTTTGTGTTTGTGCAGGTCGCGAATATAAATCTCATTGATACGATCAGGAGCTTCCAATGCAATTTTCTCGTAAATCTCTGCATCTTTCTGGCCGCTATCCCCTATCAATGTGAGTTTTGCCGCAGGATATGTCTCCCTGATCATTCGGATCTTTTCATATTTATGCTTGTGAGATCCTCCACCTGATTTGATCACCTGCCCCAACCCGATCTTTATATCATTCAAAAGGAATTTGCCCTCTGGAAAATTGTGGTGCCGGCAAAAATTGACAATGAAGTCATAAAGATTCCACTCGCTGCTGCTTACATAAAAAAAAAGCTGATTAGGTGATTTTGAATCTAACTGATGATAAAATGCCTGAACCCCGGCAAAGGGTTTCCTTCTTTCAAAATTTCTACTGAGGAGGGTATATACTTTTTTGAATAGACTCGTTGAGTGGGATATCAGTATGGTATCATCAATATCTGAAACAATAATTTCCTGTGGTTTTTCGAGTTTCAACTCACCCGTGACCGCTGATATTGGATCCTCTGCCAGTGAAGCCTTACAGGTAATCACCCCTGATGTCTTCGGGGGATCAAAAGACAATAAAAAGAATCCCTTGTTATCCGTTTTGATCTGGTAGATCTGATCTTCTACTGAAACATTTAACCGTTGATATGATGCAACAGACACCCTGTAGCGTTTCATCATTTCCCAGGCATTCTTTAGGATATTATTCGAGACTCGTTCTCTTTTTAATTTTTGTTTTTTGAAGACATGTCCGAAAATATATGCCTGCTTTGATGAGCCAAAAGGCCTGTATAGCTTGATCTCACATCCGGATGTAACTCGTCTTGCAGTCATCGAAATTCATCGTGTAGCATAGTTTCCGCTCAAACCGAAAACAAAATGCTCCCTTTTTCCTTTAATATCTTTGATCGAAGTTAAACATTAAAGAAACATGACTGAGACTCTATTTGTTATCAATCCGGTCTCCGGAGGAGAGGATAAGAATGATTTAAAAGACCTGATCAGGAGATCGTATCCTGAGGCAGAAATCTTTCTGACAACCGGAAAAGAAGATGATAAAAAGGTCTCAGAAAAGATCAAATCAAACACTTATCAAAGGGTGGTGGTAGCTGGAGGTGATGGCACGATTGCACTTGTGGCTAACAGCATGCACTACAGTGACATTCCCCTGGGGATCATTCCGGCAGGTTCAGCAAATGGACTCGCCAGGGAGTTGTCAATCCCGACATATTTTGACAAGGCTTTGGAAAAAGCGATAAAAGGAGAAGGAAAACCATTTGACATCATTGAAGTCAATAAACGATGGCATGTGCTGCACATGGCTGACTTTGGCCTAAATGCTTCACTGGTAAGACGATACCAGAACGATGACCATCGTGGCTTTTTGGGGTATGCCATTAGCGGATTGAAAGAACTACCAAACCTGATGAATATCAACTCCTTTCAAATGAAGGTGGGGAACGAAACCCATCAAATGGAATCAAATTTCGTTATTCTGGCCAATGCCCGGCAATACGGTACTGGAATAGAGGTAAATCCCAATGGAAGAGTGGATGATGGTAAGTTTGAGGTCTGTAGTCTGCAACACATCAGTTTTGAGGATTACCTGAGACATGTGGTTGATGAACGTACATTTGAATTTTCTCCGTTTAAAATTACTTCTGCGAAACAGGCATCTATACAACTTAAAGAACCCACCGATTTTCAGGTAGATGGAGAATATATAGGAACCATGGACAAGCTCCAGGCTGAAATACTCAGTGGAGCCGTCCGGTTGGTATATTAATTTACTCTACAGTTACATCAAAAGTCAAATCGATATCTGTGCTCCCAACATCGGTCCCGCTTGTAGCTGTTTTCACATCTGGTTGATGCTTCAGTACAACTCTCAAGGTTCCTGATCCTCCTGTACTGGTTTGCCAACCGGTGATCAGACCGATAGGTAAACCATTTTCATCCTCATCGATATAATTTACCTGATCTGCTCTGGAATCAATGTTGCCATTACCTTCCGGTTGATCAAACAGCTCATCGGAAAAGCCAAAGAAAAACATGTGCTCTGCTCCTTCTTCCTTGATTTCTTCAGTCAGGTCTACATTGTCAATGTCATTTCTTACTTTGATAAATAATTGGTAGCTGGTTTCAGCACCCAACACAATAGGGTCCGTCACCATGTCCTCCGGGCCTTCCCCATCAGGATCATTAGCTCCAAATGTCAAAGGTGTACTTCCGTCAACAGGACTAAAAATCAAATCCACATCTGTGATGACCTCCTCTTCATTCTCAATCGGTGGTAGTTCTTCATCATTGCACGATACAAAAGCAATCAATACAAGTATTACTAAATAAAACAGGTTTCTTAAAAGCATGGCTTGATATACGTTTTCTATAAATTTATTGTATTGCAATAGTATCGTAAATGCAACATTGTTGCAAATATTACAGCGAATATTTAAGAGCAACAATAAAATTGATGCCCGTATCCGCAGCAAAGTACCTGATACGGTCTGTATATACACGATAAGTATTGTTCAAAAGATTCTCAGCTTTCAGACTCAATGAATACTTTTTCCAGGATGCCTCCCACCCCAGGTCAACCAGCAGATAGCCCGGCGGTGCTGCCATGAAGTCAAATATTTGATCTGAATTTTCAAACAGCGGTTCGCCATTGGCATAGGAGTCCAGTATCTCCTGGGGAGTTATTACTTCAGGAATAAAGCTCTTTTGGAATGCGTAGGAAAGGTCAAGCGCTATGTGATGATCGAGAAACTTTCCGTGAATCGTTCGTTTCAATTGACTGTGAATATTCAGCGGGGGTATCTCAACAAAATAGTTTTGATATTTAATATCCCGGGCATAGACGAATGATGCGTTGGAAGTGAGTGTCATGTCTTTACTTATCAGGTAGCTCAGTTCTGCATCTAACCCGGTGATTAAAGCATCAGTCTGACGATAAATGAAGTATGGAAATGCTCCCCTTGTAGTAGTAGTAATGCCCCTCGGTGTGGCAAATATGTAATTCCTGATCAGATGCACATACCCGTTAATGATCCAGTCTGATCGATTTCCGCTCCATTTGAGCTGATTGATCCATTTATACCCTACCTCATTATTTACCGGTTTTGATGATTCATCCAAAATGGTGGACGTGCTGATATCTGATTCTCCGGAGTCTTCATATCTCCACAACCCATATTGGATAATTGCCCCATGTTTTCCAAAACCATACAATTCAGAAACATCCGGGTTTCTCCAGGAGGTGCCCAGGTTGGTGCTGAAACCCAGTTTATCATCTATTTCTAATTTGTAGCCGAGTGAAGCTGTCAGATTCTGAAACACCAGATCGTTGTAATAGGGATCGTTGTTGATCTGCCTTCCTCTTACAGATGTAAACTGGACATCATACCGCAGACCCAATTCAAATGTTTGATTGCCATAATTCCTGGATTCAATGGAATAAATACCCAATCTCGAATCGTTGTAGTTGGGGAGAAAAGGTATGGTATTCGTACCGGGTAAATTGTCGTTGTCGTGGTATAACCAGCTGACACCCGATTCTCCATCGAGACCATTCCAGCGTGGATGTTCCCAATTGAAATCCAGTGTGTGTGTTGCCAGCTTCAGGTCAATGGAGGGCAATTCGTTATTGGATCCCCTCCGAATATCAAATTCTTTTCGTTGGTTAAGCTGCCAGCTATACTTAAGATCAAACACATGGTCCCCCAAATAATAAGTCCCTTTGATGCTTGCCATATCGTGGACTACCTCTTGTCGAGGAGTATTGATTTGATAATTAAAATCAGCAGTATAAAGCGGTTCTTCCGCTCCCATAGCCAAAGCAAGATCATCAAGATTTCCGGTGACCGAGCCCCTCAGGATCCCCAGGTTTTGGTTGTTACGACTATAATGAAACTCAATGTCTGTATTGGCCTTGTGATAAAGTACCCCGGTACCCACGTTCCAAACCTTCATTCCTGTATTAGTCAATAAGTAATCGGGGGTTTTTAGGTCTCCATGGATATTACCTGACCCATTGACCATGACACTCCAATGGTCAAACCCCTGTCGGGCACTTATCCTTCCTCCCAAACCCTTTCCGTTGGAATGTCCGGACAATTGGGTTGTTACTTTCAGTGGTTCATGAAGACTCATTGTCTCAGGGTTGAAAATAATCACTCCTCCCATGGCCTCAGGTCCGTATTTTACGGTTCCAGCTCCCTTTATCACCTCCACCGAGGAAGAGTTGCCAGGATCTATTCCCGGGGCATGATCGTCGCCCCAGCTTTGGTATTCATACCTTATACCCTGCTGAATTAATAAGATTCGGTTTCCTGACAGTCCATGGAGTATTGGCTTCTGTATATTCTGCCCGGTATGGACGATGGAAAGACCACTGATGGCATTGGCGAGGCCAGACATGTCCGTATTTCCAAATTTTTGCAGTTCACTGATCTGAAAAAGCTCCGGGTTCAAGGTTTTGGTACCTCCTCGCAGCTGCTCTCCTTCTACGACAATACCTTCCAGAGCTATTTGTTCCTGAGCCATTAAAATAGTAGGTATATCATGGTGAAAATCATGGTGATGAACTACCTTCTTATACCCGACATACGTGAACTCCAGGTGTATTTCATCTTCGCACAAATTGGAAATACTGAAATGGCCTTCTCCGTCAGTAACCACTCCGGTATTGGTTTCAGTGACCCGAACCGAGACATAGGGCAATGGTTCGTTGGAAGATATGTCCAATACCTTTCCGGATATTGTTTTATCACACTTTGTTTGTCCCCGGGCGATTGATAAACAGGTCAAACCCAGTAAGACGACTACAAATAATTTATGCATGCTGACAGTTGATACAGGTTCCTTCGATGATCAGGTCAATATGATCTACCTGAAATTGTTTGGGGAGTTTTATTTTGGGAACGCTGGTCTTTTCAAGACATTGAATATGGCCGCAATCTGAACATTTGAAATGCAGATGATCATGATGATGACCATCCGGGGTACAGGTCTCAAAACATAAACCATAAGAGGCAAAGCCTGAATCATCCGGTATCCTGTGCAAGATTCCTTTTTCAAGAAAATTTTGTAAAGTCCGGTAAAGTGTGACCCTGTCAAATTCAGAATAATTTGCTTCCAGATCACCCTGTGATAAGGCATGATCTGTCTTCATAAAATGTTGCAAAACAGCTATACGACAATCTGTTACTCTTAAATTATGACTTTTAAGGATAGAGATTGGATCCTTGTGATTCATCCGGCAAAGATAAAACATTCATGCAATACTGTTGCATAATATTTACGGGAATGATACAGCTTATTTTAACTGTGCGAGCTCCGAATCAGTCAATTTAATATAATTATGTTCACCCCAATACGCATCTGAGAACTCCCCATGGTTTGAAATGGGGAAGGTATAGTTGTGTCCGTATTGAAAACCTTCGAGATTCGTTTTATTGTGATCTGATATCACTTCAGTATTGACCACCAGTGAGCGAAAGGTATACATCTCCCCTCCTTTTTGCCAAACACCCTCAAAAGATGCTCTCAATAAATAATAAATCAGATCGTGGTGTTGAAATTCTTCTATCCAAACTTCCGTGTCAAACTCCAGGTTTTCAAATATGGTATATTCCAGCCGTATAATGGCATCACTGTAATCATCTACATAAATGCGGCCAGCCAGGTATCCCTTTTTGTTTTTAGGAATAAAGTCAATGATATAGATCTTCTCATTGCGATGCACCTCTGTACCTACCAGGTTGTAATCATAGTTCCACCGGTTTTTCTCCCGCAAAAAAGATCTCTCATGCCAAATGGAAGATTCCACCATTTCGGTAGCATGCCCACTTTTGATATCTACTCCATCGTGCTCCACAACATTGATGGTCTTAACCCTGGTTTTGATGGGCCTGACCAATGAGGGAGACTCCTCCACATTGGAAGAGAGCATCAGCTCCAATATCCCTTCGGCGATGTGCTGGATTTCCTGATTGTTTTTCTCTACCACTTCCCGATAATAGCTCAGCATAAACTGATCGTGGATCTCATAGTTAAGGTGAAACTTATTGAAGACCCGGGTCATGGTCTCCTTGCCGGTCAATCCCTCCATCGAGTGGGTGGGTTCTACCGGTTGCAAAGGGATATAATAGGGCTTATCGGTTTGAATACTGGCAAAATGCACATCATATCCCATGTGGAATATCTCCAGGTACTTAGATCCATTATCAGGGATCCTAATGATAAACTGTCCCTTTTTATTGGTATAGGTGACAATATCACCTACCCGCACATGGGCCAGGTTAATGGGAACATTGCTTTCCTTATTGAATACAGTGCCCTGTAGATGAATATTTTGAGCCAGGGAGTGACACAGCATACAAAGGGAGAAACAGACGATTAGTAGACCGGTGGTAAACCCTTTTTTCATGTGCTACGAGTGCTTCAATAAACCAGATTCATAAGTACAATCACTTATCTATACTAAGATACTGATTTATCATCGAAGTTGCTGATTAATAAGAGAATAGAAATTGGCTTAAAACCTGTCAATTGAAGAAAAAAAGCAAGCGCTGTGCCTGCTTTTTCTAATTATACAATAAATGTAAACCCAACTTGTTATTGTATCTGAGCTCGCTCTTTGGCGGTCAGTTTAATGTAGTTATATCCTTCCCAGTAATCATCTGTGAAACTGCCATGTGACTGGTCAACGAAAGTAAATTCGGTTCCCTTTATAAACTTTTCTCGAGAAATGCGATCTTCCTGATTGGCTTCAATACGGGTATTGACAACCATAGAATTAAACACGTATGGTTTACCGTCTTCCGTCCAATGGCCTTCGAAAGAGGCTCTCATCAGGTAGTAGGTATGATTGTGATGTTGAAATTCTTCTACCCACGTTTCTGAGTCCCATTCCGTTTCATGAGCCAGATTGTACTCTATTCTGATTATGGCATAAGTAAATTCATCTACCCACAAACGTCCCTGAACGTATCCATTCTCGTTCATTGGAGAGAAATCAATTATGAAGACATTCTCGTTTCGATGAACTTCTTTTCCAACAAGTCTGTAATTGTAGCTCCATCGGTTCTTTTTGGAAAGAAAATCAGTAAATGCCCATGATTGGATCATTTCTGATGCATGTCCACTCTTGTCATAAAGTCCACCATGCTTAAAATCTGCCGTGGATTTAACTCTCGTTTTGAGTGGTCTTAACCTTGCCGGTCCCTTTTCTACATTACTGGGAATATGAATTTCTACAACTCCTTCAGCAAAATGGTAAATCTTATCATTTGCAGTGAGGTTTTCTTTGTAGTATGCCAGCATCAACTGATCTTCCACCTCATAATTGACATGAAATCTGTTGAAAACTTCTTTCATTACATCAGTACCTGTGTTGAATCCGGTAGGCTTAGGTTCCACTTTATTAAGGTTGATCACAAATGGGAATATTTTACCAGAGGTTTCAATCTCTTTGGAATATCCATCATAACCCATATGGTAGATCTCCAGTTGTTTGGCATTGTCCTTTGGTACAGTTAAGACAAACTCTCCATCATCGTTGCTGTAAGTAAAGTAGTCCCCTACCCTGACTAGCGAGTTACTTAAAAACTCTCGAGTCTGCTCGCACTTTATGGTGCCAGTCAACTCTACATTCTGGCAAAGGCCGACGATTGTTGTTATACCAATCAACCCTGCAGTTAACATTATTTTTCTTGCGGTCATCATTTTCATCAACATATTAATTCGCGAAAACAATTGAAATTATGAGACGAAATTAGGGGTGAAAAAGCCTATTTAAATAACGTTCAATGCACTTTTTTGAAAAATACGCAATTCGCGTACGTGATATAACCTAGACAACGATATGTAGTCTAAGTGGATTACAGGAGGAAGGGAAATTTGAAGGATTTTTGACAACGTTTTATTGAATGAACCAGGTAACCATTTGAAGATTTAAAGAGACAAAAAAAGGTGCCGATCTGGCACCTTTTTTCAGTTAGCAATTTCCGCTGTATACCCTGCCTTCTCTACCGTCGCAATCACTTCAGCCGCAGATGCACCGGTACTTTCAACAGTAAGCGTTTTGTTTGGATTGAGGATGTCTACTCCCCATCTGTCTACACCTTCAAGTGCATTGAGGAATGGAGTGACCTTGGTCAGACATCCACTACATTTGATTGTTGTTTTGAATTTTAACGTACTCATTGTCCTTTATTTTGATTGTTAATATTGATTCAAATTTCGTGTAGGTGTCGGGTTTATATTTTACACTATTTCCGATATGGATTACACAATTCACCCATACATCATATCCAGAATATCTGATTCGGGAAATCCAGAGCAGAGCAAAACATAACCATCATCGAGCTCTTCGTCCGGCAATGCATAATTGGCTTTCATATTGATCTTTCCTGATTTCAACCTGATCTTACAAGTACCGCACATGGCCTCTTTGCAGGAATGAGGTAACCTGATTCCTGCTTCAAGCGCCGACTGAAGAATTGGTTTATTTTGATCTGCCAGAAATGAAATCAGTTTGCCATCCAGGTTTTGAATGTTGATCTCGGACTGGCTTTGCCGGTTATCACTGGTAGATGTTTCTCCGTAACCTGTGAAAGCCTCTGTCCTGATGCTTTCAGGGGCAATACCAAAAGTGGTCAGCGACTCAGATGAAAAGTTCATCAGAGAATCCGGTCCACAAAGAAATACTTCCGGATGACTTGCAGTGATGGCTAGTTGGTTCTGTAAATCAGATTGATTGATCCTTCGATACTTAATATCCAACTGCGTATCAATAGCAGTATCCTGTACCGAAAGGAAATGCGTGACATGTAATCTATCATACTGCCGTTGAAGGGCTTCCAACTCTTTTCTGAATATGATGGATTCATAATCCTTGTTGGCATAGAGCAGCGTAACCTTACTACCGGACTCCTGGCTTAAAATAGATTTTAATATTGAAAAGAGTGGTGTAATACCACTGCCTCCGGCGATCATCAACACATTTCGGTCCTTCCCAAACGTAGTGGTGAAACGACCTCCAGGAGCACTTACCATGACAGAATCACCCGCTTTTGCATGATCAATCAAATAGTTTGAGGCTAATCCGCCAACTACCCTTTTGATGGTCACGCCTGGTGTTTCATTCAGAAGTGCTGTGGATGAAAAAGAGTATTGCCGAACCACTTCTTTCCCATCAATTTCCAGGAAGAAGTTCAGAAACTGACCCGGCTGATATCTTGCGATCATCTGATGCTGCTCCAATTCCAGGGTAATGGCATCCGGGGTTTCCCGGATGACTTTTTTTACCTTAATACTTGCTCTCATGGCCGCCATTTCAAATTTTTGATATTTTCAACCTTAAGCTGTTGGCTACCACCGAGACTGAACTAAATGCCATTGCCGCTCCTGCAATCATGGGATCCAACAGAAAACCATTGAAAGGATACAAGACACCAGCAGCAATGGGGATTCCTATAAGGTTGTAGATGAACGCCCAGAACAGGTTCTGACGGATACCCGCTACAGTCTTACCTGATAGCTTGAGCGCCTTGGGTATTGACATCAGATCGGAAGTGATCAGGGTGATCTTCGCTACATCCATTGCAATATCTGATCCCTTTCCCATCGCTATACTTACATCTGCCTGGGCAAGGGCATGCGAATCATTGATGCCATCACCGACCATCGCTACTACTTTTCCTTCAGCCTGAAGCGTTTTCACAAATTCGGCTTTGTCCGATGGCATGACTTCAGCTTTGAAGTGTTTTAAGCCAACCTGACCAGCAACAGCTTCTGCTGTCTGGTGGTTGTCTCCTGTGAGCATATAAACGTCTATGCCGCGATCCTGAAGCGTACGGATAGCTTGTTCAGAGCTGGGCTTCACCTTATCTCCGATAGCCAGTACAGCGAGCGTCTGATACTCACTCGCGAAATAGATGACTGTCTTCGCTTCCTGCTGAAGCTGTGTAGCTATTTCACGTATCTCAGGATCAATCTCAATATTATTTTGGGTGATCAGTTTCTGATTTCCGATGAAGTACCTGTCCTGACCCACATCCGCCAGTACACCTAGCCCGGTAATGCTCTCAAAAGAAGACACTTCTGCAGCAACTATTCCGGTTTCTTTGAGCCTGTTTACCACAGCTTCTGCCAGGGGGTGTTCGGAGACCGCCTCGATACCGAGCAATATCTGGCTATAATTATCATAATCATTCACCCTATCCGCCCAGATCATGTCAGTAACCACCGGCTTTCCTTCCGTAATCGTTCCCGTCTTATCCAGAATGATCGCATTGACCTGATGGGCCTGCTCCAGGCTTTCCGCATCCTTGATCAGAATGTTGTTTTCGGCTCCTTTACCTACTCCCACCATAATCGCCGTGGGTGTAGCCAATCCCAGCGCACAGGGACATGCGATCACCAACACGGCTACAGAAGTTAATAGGGCCTGGGTAAAGGCATCATCACCTCCTACAATCATCCACGTGATAAAGGTCAATATGGAGATACCCACCACGATGGGTACGAATACACCAGCGATCTTATCAACCAGTTTTTGAACAGGTGCCTTACTTCCCTGAGCTTCCTGAACCATCCTGATGATCTGAGAAAGCAGGGTCTCTCCGCCTACTTTTTCGGCAATAAATTGAAAAGTGCTTTTTTGATTGATAGTGCCCGCAAAAACTTTATCACCATTGGATTTCAACACCGCAATCGGCTCACCGGTGATCATGCTTTCATCTACATAAGATTCTCCTTTGCTTACGGTACCATCTACAGGAATTTTTTCACCCGGACGAACCACGATGGTGTACCCCACCTGCACTGCAGCAATCGGAATTTCTTTTTCCTCCCCGTCAACTATAGCCTTCAGGGTTTTGGGTTGCAGCCCCATCAGTTTTTTGATGGCCGATGAGGTATTGGATTTTGCCTTTTCTTCCAACAGTTTTCCCAGGGAGATAAAAGTGATGATGACCACGGCAGCTTCATAGTACACATGAGGATGTATCCCTCTGCTATGCCAAAACTCCGGAAAAAATGTATTGAATAAACTGTAGATAAATGCAATACCGGTACTCAGGGCCACAAGTGTATCCATGTTGGCTTTACCGTGTCGAGCCTGCTTGTAGGCATTGATAAAAAAGTTTCTGCCAAACCAGAACAAAATAGGAATAGTAAGCACCAGGGAAATCCACCTGCCAGCAGACCATTCCATAAAAAACATTCCGATGATAAATACCGGAAGCGTGAGAATGGCAGACCAAAGGGTACGTACCTTCACATCATGATAATGCTTCTTTTGCAACTCTTCCTGTTTTGCCGAAGGGTCCTCTTCCCCTACCAGGAGGTCATATCCTATTGACTGAACTGCTTCACGGAGTTTCTCCGGGGTAACAGACTTTTCATATTCAACAAGGACAGAATTAGTTGCAAAATTGACACTGGCAGATTTCACACCGGGTGTATGACTGATCATGGACTCCACGCTGGAGGCACAGGCAGCACATGTCATTCCTGTCACCGGGAAGGTTCCCTTAGACACCTGCCCAATTAATGCAGGTTTTATTTCTTCTATTGTTTCCATAATTTTTTTTGAATTTTTACTGAAGCAAATTTCGAGACAGGCTGATCAGGATGTGTTATACAATTACCGATTAGGATTATACCATTTTATCCTTGTGCCTATCGGAAACACGAGCTTTTTCTGCCTGGATCTCTCTGAAATGTGAGGGGTTCAGTCCGGTTACTTTTTTGAATTGAGCTGACAGATGATGCACACTGCTAAACCCTCTTTTGTAGGCAATCTCTGATAATGACCAGTCTGTATATACCAGCAGTTCCTTCACAGATTCCAACCGCTTTTCTATATGATACCGCTCAATAGACTTTCCTTCGAGACGTGAGAAAAACATGCTCAGCGAATCATAATTGATCAGGAAATGGCTCGCCAGACTGTCTGATAGGTTTTCCTTTGAGTTGCGACCACTACCGGCTTCTATCCATTGATGGATAAATAATTTGATATCGGAGAGTTGCTGCTCATTTTTGTCGGAGATCAGATCGAAACCAAGAGATGAAAGGATGTTTTTTATTTTTGTTTTATCATCTCCGGCTAATGGTTTACCAAGTATTACTCTGCCTAGCGCAATCTCAGTGACAAACATTCCGGCTTCCTGAAGATGTTTCCTGATGGTGTAGATGCAACGATTGCAAACCATCCCTTTAATATTTACCTGAGTATCCATGATTCAATTTTTGAATCAAAATTGATCACAATACACCTCACAGGTGTTACATAATGGCCGGGAAGAATTGTATGATTATATGATCTGGTCCAGCGATTTTCTGGACTGAGTATTTTCTAAACTCTTCTTAAATTCAGAAGGGGACATTCCAATCACTTTTTTGAACTGATTAGATAAATGGGCCACACTACTAAAACCCATTTTAAAAGCAATCTCCTTCACAGACAATTGATCATAGAAAAGATATTCCTTCACCTTTTCCATTTTCTGACGAATGATATACTGCTCAATGGTGATCCCTGCCATGGAGGAGAACAGACTGCTGATGTAATTGTAGTCATAGTTAAGGTTCTCTGACAGAAAAGAAGACCACTGTATATTCGTATTGTAGGGATCCTGATGATGGATTGAGTTAATGATCAGGGTTTTGATCTTTTCCATCATCTGTACCTTTCTGTTGTCAATCCTTTCAAAACCATTTTGATAGAGAAGCTCATCCAGCTTTGGCAGCTGATCGGCAGGGAAATCTTCTGCGAGTTTTACCTCCCCCAACTCCACTGATAAAGTATTCACCCCGAGCTTGTCAAATATTTCACTGACAACCATCACGCATCTGGGGCAAACCATGTTTTTGATATGTAACTGCTTTCCTTCCAAATCCTATTGGCTTTGAGGGATTTAAATTAATAAACACTCATCGAAATCAAATCATTCTATCAATAAAACCCGATAAGTTGTTATCTGCATTTTCGGTAATGAGAATAGGACTTAAGGATTGCCACCATTCCCATTACCCTTATCTTTTGCTTAAAGGCTGATCACTTCCTCTACTTTACCACATTTTAGCATTTTTGATCCAAAGAGTGGGTTCCGGATCTCTTCGGATGCACTCAACCACATTCCTCCCTGGTTGTTGTTGTACATCGGGCAATACTGATGATAAAGCGTACGGTCCGCCCCAACGATCCCGATCAGGTCTTTGATATCCTTGCCTAAAGATTCAAAGTGCTCTCTTTGATGACCAATTTCACTTCCGGAGATATGCTCTCCATGATTTTTGGCAACATCAATGATCTCTTTCAACGCTTTTTGTTCATCTGCTGAAAATTTTGACATATCGAGTGCTCCCAGTGTAGTAGCTAAAGATGAACCAGCTGTCGCTGCTCCTTTTTGATCGTCTTTTACCAGGGCATCTTTCAGGGTAAGATAAGCATCGATAACCGCAGTCAGATCATTTTTTTGTACCGTCTGCGTATTATTGGCATGGTGTGCATGGTTCGCATCATGATTCACCGTTGAATGCTTACTTTCCTCCGCATTTTCGCTGGTTTTTGCTGAACAGCCTATCATCATTCCGGCCAGTCCAAGTACAATCAGTAAATTTTTCATTTGTCTTTAGTTATAAGTTTGTTTCTAATTGTTGTTTAAGATCTTCTTCTACATTTCCGCAGGTGAGCATGGCATCACCAAAATAAGGATTCAATATTTTCTCGGAATCGCTCAGCCAGTAAGCCCCTTTGTTGTCCATAGCCATGGGACAAAATTGACGATAACCAGCCACTGAGACTTGAAATTTCTTCAATGAATGAAACAGCTGATCACTTAATGGTGAAAAACTCATCCGCACTTGATCAAGCTTACCTGCATCAACAATAGCTTGTGTGGAATTTTTCAATACCTCCAGGTCTTTCATCCATTCCATATGCGCTTCTTTCTTTACAAGTTTCATATCTACTGTGTTGATAGCTTGTTGAAGCTTCCTGGCTTCACTTCGGGCCACTTCCAGATCACTCCGGACCAAAGCATCTTTCAAAGGCAGATAGACTTTAAATACATTTTCCAGTTGTGATTGAAAAGCCGGGTCACTTTCATATGTCTGGTTAAATTCATTGATTTTCATCAACCCACCCATTTGATGGCTGGAATGATCCATTACCGGGACATCTTGAGCAGAACCTACTTGTCCTCCTGACATACCACCGTGGTGATGTCCCGTCATGGCAACCCCTCCTTGTTTTGACATCATACTGGGCTTGCCAGCCAATTGAGCCGCAGCATCAACAGCAAAAACCCCATTGGTAACAATTTCTTCATTGGCTTCAAGACCCGCTTCCACCAGGTACATATCTCCCAATCGAGGACCGATGGTAATTTCCCTCATTTCAAATGTAGGAAACTCAGCATCCGGCACTTTTACGTAAACGACAGACCGCTTTCCGGACCATAATAATGATGTGCGGGGTATGACCAACGATGATCCGTTTTTTGTAAACCTGGTTTTAAGCGTAGCATTCACAAACATTTCGGGCCTGAGCTTACCTCCTTTGTTATGTACTTCTGCCCTAACAGAGGCCGCCCTGGTATCAGGATTGATGACCGGGTCAATAAAAGTAACTCTGGCAGTAAAAGATTCTCCTGCAATACCAGCAGCTGAAAATTCCACTTCATCACCTACCTTCACAACATTCAGGTCTCTTTCATAAGCATCCAGCATGATCCATACCCGGCTCAGGTCCACCACATCAAAAAGTACAGACCCGGTGCTCACATAATCACCCACTGCAATATTTCGTCGGCTCACCACTCCCCTTTTATCGGCCAGAACATCAAATTGATCCCGGACTTTTCCTGTATTTTCAATCTCATCAATTTGTTTTTCACTCAGCTTCCATAATCGCAGCTTTTCACGGGCGGCTTTGTATAATTCCGGGTAGGTAGCTTTGATTGAAGCGGCCTCCAACAACTCTTTCTGCGCTGTCACCAGATCAGGTGAATAGATGGTAGCCAATCGTTGACCCACATTCACAACCTGCCCAGTGAAATTGACAAATAGCTGCTCAATGCGACCGGGAAATTTAGCTGTAATGGAAGCGACCTGACGTTCATCAGCTTTTACTTTACCTGTAAGGGCAAGTACTCCCTCTGCCTGGCTGTCAATGACCCTGGAAGTATGAATATTGGCCATAGCAACAGCCTCAGGAGTCATTTCATGCGCCATAGGATTTGTGTTACCAGAAACACCTTTCGCATTAGCAGGAATCAGATCCATTCCACAAATCGGACATTGTCCCGGTTCGGATTGCCTGATTTGAGGATGCATGGAGCAGGTCCATATTTCCTCCGGGTGATCGGCATGATCATGTGCGGACATAACCGTTTCCTCCCGATTTGCAGCGGGTTTGACTAACCAGCCCAATGTTCCCCCTATTACCAATGCCACCAGCAAGGCAAGAAGGATTTTTTTATTTATGATTAATTCTTTCATTATTGTAATGTTTTCTTAATGTCGTTATTTCAATTCTGTCGCGGCGAGCTTCTCTAATGTGGCTATTGAAGTATGTTGATCTACAATTGCAGTGATCAGTCCCAGGCGATAATCCAGGAGCTGCTGTTGTACCCGAAGTACTTCCTCGAAATCACTGCCGTCCGTTGTATAAGCAGTCATCAGCAAATTCAAAGTTTGTGTTGCCAGCTCGGTTTGTCCCTGATACAGCATTACCTTGCGGTTTGCATCATCCAGATTACGGATGGCACCTGACCATTCCACTGCGAGCAGGTTGACCGTATTTTCCCGTTTTTGCTGAACGGCCAACTGCCGGAGTTCAGCCTCTCTTTGCATGGCCGCATACTTTTTGCGATAAACAGGAATGGATAAGCTAACCATCGGCATGACCATGTCATTGCCCCCCATGGAGAATCCATTCTCAGTTCTGGGGCTAAACGGCATATAGTTAAGTCCGGCACCTATCATGGGTCTCCCTTCCAGCCTGGCCATTTTTCGCTGCGATTCATATGCTTCAGCCTCAGCATCCAGCATCTTCAACATTGGATTGTTTTCAGTGATGCTGTCAAGCATGGCCATCCGCTCTATTGATAGAGAAGTATTCATCAGCGTATCGGCCACCACTACTGGTTCATCGAAACGACGGTTGAGAAGCTGGTTGAATTCAGCTATTAAAGGTATCTGTGAATCTTTCAGGAGTTGAAGTGAATTTTCAAGTGCCATGATTTCTATCCTGACCCTGAGTACATCACGCATTCCTGCTCCTCCTCCACCCATCGTTGAACGAGCACTCATAGCCGGATTGCTTTGGGCTGCAGGCAGAGCAGATCCCCCGCCACCCATTCCTCCACCCATGGCTCCCATGGAAGAGGATTTTGCAGATGATTGCTTCATATTTGATGCTCCTGACATGGAAGTTCCAGAACCTGCTCCAGTACCACCACTTTGAAACCTGATAAGTGCCAACCGCTCAAACTGCTGGAGTATATCAAGATTCTCTTCTGTGACCCTGATCTCCTCTTCCAGCCTGTACAGCTCATACCAGGTAGCTTTTACCCGATAAAACAAGTCATATTTTGCTTCCTGAAAGCGTTCATATCGGGCTAACGCCATTTTACTGGCCTCATTCTTTTGAGTTTTGAGCATCCCAAACCAGGGGAACATCTGCATAAGCTGTAGATCTGCCTGCTGTGTACCCATAAACCGCTCCATGGGCTGCAGGAAAAAACCCATTGATAGCTGAGGGTCTGGCAATGTGCCCACCTGAGGTACTTTTTCCAAAGCAGCCAGGTATTCATTGAAGTAAGACTTCAGCGCTGGATTATTCTCAGCTGCGGCATGCAGGTATTCATCCAGACTTTGTGAGAATCCAACAGCCACGTTTCCGAAACAAAACAGAATAATTATTACAATTTTTTTCATCTTCCTGGATTTTAAGATTCATTAAATACTTCAGGGTTTCCCTTCACCTTACGCTCCGCCCACCAGCAATACAATACCGGAACAAGCAAAACGGTGATGACTTCTATGATCATTCCCCCGAAAGAAGGGATGGCCATCGGTATCATAATGTCCGAGCCACGACCGGATGAAGTTAGTATTGGCAGCAAGGCCAGCAGTGTCGTGGCTGTTGTCATCATAGCTGGCAGGACACGCTTTTTCCCTGCTTCCAGCACGGCCATGCGTACCTCTTTTACATTTTCCGGAGTATGCTTTTCAAAGCTTTGTTTGAGGTAAGTAGCTACGACCACTCCATCGTCAGTGGCAATTCCAAATAAGGCAATGAATCCAACCCATACAGCCACGCTGAGATTATAAACTTTCATCTGGAAAAGCTCCCGCATGTTGGTGCCCAGGATAGAAAAGTCCATAAACCAATCCTGTCCATAGAACCAGAGCATCAAAAAGCCACCAGCAAACGCCATCGAGATACCTGAAAATACAAACAGCGTAGTGGATACAGCCTTGAACTGAAAGTAAAGGATCAGGAATATGGCCAGCAGACAAAGTGGAACCACAATAGCTAACCGCTTCTCGGCTCTTATCTGATTTTCATAGCTGCCGGAGAACTGATACCTGACCCCTGCAGGTACAACAAGCTCACCGGAATCTATCTTTTGCCTCAAATGTTGCTGTGCTGCTTCCACCACGGTGACCTCCGCATATTGGGGGAGCTTGTCAAACAAGACATATCCAACTAAAAAGCTGTTCTCTCCTTTGATCATTTCAGGGCCCGGACGATAGGAGATCTCTGCCAGCTGACTGAGCGGAATATAGTTTCCCAATGGTGTAGGGACCTGCATAGCCTCAATTGCAGTAGGGTCATCACGATACTCCCGGGCATATCTTACCCTGATCGGGAATCGCTCTCTACCCTCCACTGTGGTACTTAGCTGCATACCACCGATGGCGGTTTCAATGTAGTCCTGAACGTCCCGGATGTTGAGTCCATATCGTGCGATCTTATCCCGGTCAATGTCGATTTCGAGATAAGGTTTCCCCACAATACGATCAGCAAATACAGCCTCTTTCTTCACAGAAGGTACTTCCTTTAGATATTTTTCCAGCTGCATACCAAAGGCTTCTATAGTCTTCAGGTCAGGACCATAGACCTTGATCCCCATAGGGGCTCGCATTCCTGTCTGAAGCATGACCAGTCGGGTCTCAATTGGTTGCAGTTTTGGTGAAGAAGTGACCCCGGGAACGTTAGCCACCGCTACGATTTCATCCCAGATGTCATCAGGAGTTTTGATGTGCTTACGCCACTGACGAAAATACTTCCCATTACGATCCGGTTTGAGTTGATTCACATCAATTTGCTCCGGAGACATGGTCTCTGGGTCGTAGGTAGCTCCGCCTTTGAGTTCGAAATATCCATCCTCGTTTACCTTGTATCGCAGCTTATTGCCATTGATATCGGTGACATATTCGCTTTTGTAATTGATGGTATTTTCAAACATGGACATAGGTGCAGGATCGATCGCGGTTTCAGCACGACCGGCCTTTCCAACCACCATGTCTACTTCCGGGATGGCAGTGACCATCATGTCCAGTTTTCGCAATACTTCCCGGTTTACTTCCACTCCCGAATGTGGCATGGATGTAGGCATCAACAGGAAGGAGCCTTCATTGAGTGAGGGCATAAACTCCTCTCCCAACCCCGGAAAGGTTTCGGATGCTCCGGTCCATAAGGTGGTCTGCCTGATATCCCAACCCAGTTTTTCGGTTGCTTTTGGAATCAACCCAAAGACCCTGTCAAACCCAAGCCAGATATTTGCTCCCAGCAGAATGATTACTATTGGGACAATCAGGAATATGCCTTTATTGTCAAGACACCACAGGAGAATGCGCGGATAATACCTGAGAAAGAGCGCAAAGCCCCCCAAAACCAACCCCAGGATCACAGCGATAAACAGAAAATTGACCAGAAGGCTATTGGATACACCTAAAGGTACCCACTCTGTGGCCAGCAGCCACGCAACAGCCACTACTGTCACTCCTACCCTCATCAGATCTCTGTAGCGTGAAAGCCGATCCGGATAATAATGAAGGAGGATATTAACTACTCCGTAAACAAACAACACCCATCCAGCCCAGGACCATACCCAGAATGCTATCACTGGACCACCAATAAACAACAGATAGTTCAGATACAGACCCGTTTTACCTTTTGCCTTCTTCAAGGAAAATATCCAATAAGAAAAAGCGGGCATGATAATGAGCGTGAAAATCAATGCAGAGATAAGAGCAAATGTCTTGGTATAGGCAAGTGGTCCAAACAGCTTTCCTTCAGCTGCCTGCAGTGTGAAAACGGGAAGAAAACTGACAATCGTTGTACTCACTGCCGTAACGATGGCAGTGGCTACCTCCGATGTAGCATGATATACGGTCTTTACTTTTGATTGTCCTTCCGGCGCAATCTCAAAATGTCTGAGAATATTTTCGTTGAGGATGATCCCCAGATCCACCATGGTACCAATGGCAATGGCAATCCCTGATAATGCCACAATATTGGCATCAACTCCCAGATATTTCATGAAAATGAAACACATCAGAACAGCCAATGGCAACAAAGCTGAAATTAGTATAGAAGCTCTCAGGTTGTACACCATCACAATGATCACGATGATGGTGATCAGGACCTGCAGACTGATCGCTTCATACAAGGTGCCAAGGGTTTCATAGATCAGTCCTGTGCGGTCGTAGAAAGGAACAATGGTCACTTTGGATACGGTGCCATCCTCCAGCGTTTTGGAGGGTAGACCATCGGCGATCGTATTGATCTCTTCTTTTACAGCATTGATGATTTTTAAGGGATTATCACCATATCTGGCAATCACCACACCCCCTACTGCTTCAGCGCCTGACTTGTCCAGGATACCGCTCATATTTCTGGGCTGCGGCCCGATATTTACTTTAGCCACATTCTGCACCCGGATAGGCACATTATCGGTTACCTTGACCACAGCTTTGTCCAGGTCAGCCAACTCATTCACATAACCTAAACCTCTTACGAAGTAGTCTACCTGGTTTACCTCAATGGTATTGGCTCCCACATCAATGTTGCTGTTTCTTACTGCCTGCATCACATCCATGAGAGATACGCCATGTGCTTTCAGTGCTGCAGGATCAACATCCACCTGGTATTCCTTTATGTAGCCACCAACAGAAGCAACCTCCGCCACACCATCAACAGCGGTGAGAGCATAACGGATATAGTAATCCTGAACAGTCCGCAACTCATGCAGGTCCCATCCACCTGTAGGGTTTCCATCTTTGTCCCTTCCTTCCAGGGTATACCAGTATACCTGACCCAGGGCTGTAGCATCCGGCCCTAGCTTTGGCTGTACATCTTCTGGCAGCAGGCCGGCAGGCAAGGAGTTTAGCTTCTCCAGCACCCTTGAACGGCTCCAGTAAAATTCTATATCCTCATTGAAGATGATATATATGCTGGAAAACCCAAAGGCTGAGCTGCTGCGCACACTTTTTACGCCAGGTAGCCCCAGCAGGGCCGTGGTAAGCGGGTAGGTGATCTGATCTTCCACATCCTGTGGCGACCGTCCCATCCATTCGGTGAAAACAATCTGTTGGTTTTCTCCGATATCGGGGATGGCATCAACAGGCACAGGATCACGTGGCAGGAAACTCACTTCCCAATTGAAGGGTGCCGTGGTAATTCCCCAGGCCACCAGTCCCAATAGTATCAGTACTGTGACCAGCCTGTTTTCTAAAAAATATTTGATAATTCGATTGAGCATAATATGTATGATTTGAACCTTAAAACATGAATAAACATGAGTTCAATAGGATATGAGCATATCCTCAGCCTGACAAAGTCAGGTACATATTATGTGTATTAAATAATGAAAACCTGGTGCAGGGTCGATATATCCCGCGTCACCAAAGGTGGGTCGTATTGTGTGAAATGCGATGTTTCAGCGTTGACTGAAAAGACCTCCAGATAAGAGACGATAAAGGCCGCAACGAAATCAACATCTATCTTGGATTGATCAAATGTGGGTCTGAACTCATCCTCAACAGGGATACTCAGGTAGTCGTTTTCACAACATGGCATTTTATCCACATGTGTCTCGGATTCTGAACCCTCACAATCGCTATCCATGTCACCCATACCGCAATCCAGATGTTGGTGCCCCAACATGGCTTTTGTCTCGACTGCCAGGCCGCTACAATAGTGCGTACCGACGGCTATTCCCAGATGACTGGTGATCAAAAGCAGGACCAACGATATGGAAATGATCTTTTTCAACAATGTAAATATACGAATTTGTACGGGTAGGGATTTATATAATTATTGTGAATGGTTGTATAATTCATTGGTGAGGCTTGCTGTAGTCCTTCTGGAAGCTGATGTTTCCGAGAATCAATCCTGGCTGTACCAGCCATTTTCTATTTTCTTGCCTTCATTGAAACAAGGCCATGGTATTCCGTCAACTTTACCTGATCTGTCCAAGGATTACCTCCCTGGCGGTCGGTGATCCTTGAGCCGGAAAATCACTCATACCACAACCATACCCACAGCCCCAGATGTTCACCCCACCCAAAACTTGGGTTTCCATTCAAGGATTACCTCCCTGGCGGTAGGTGATCCTTGCTCCTGAAAATTCCGAGAGGTAAACCCTCGGCTTTTGACAAAGCCTGGTTTTTTCATTTTATATCTCTACCAAGCAAGCTTGGATCGATATAAAATGAAAAAACCCGAAGGTTTTCACCTTCGGGTTTTCTCTCTTGTCGCCCTCCCTGTACAATTCTCGAACTTATTTTTAGATGACCTGAAAAGGCTGGCAAACCTAGCGGCTTAAAAACCGCCCGTTTGCTGGCCTTTTTGGCTTTTATCTGCTGAAAATTTATGGAGGGCACAAGGAAATCAATTTGGGATGAGGTTAAGAGGATCGATCTGGTGGACTATTTGGACACGCTAGGGATTCGACCTCAAAAAATACGAAACAACGACTATTGGTATCTCTCGCCTTTCCGCCAGGAGAAAACACCATCATTTAAGATCAATCGGAATCAAAATGTATGGTTTGATCACGGATCGGGTGAAGGCGGGACAATCATTGACTTTGGAGCAAAGCTATTTCAGTGCACTTACCATGAGTTCATTGAAAAGTTAACAAAGGGTAATTTCCCAGACCTGCCTAAAGCCACGCCAAAACCATCAGCGGATCGGCCGGAAGCAAACAAGCTAGAGATCATAAGGGTCTGCGAACTGTCCAACTCTGAGCTAGTCCGGTATTTAAAGGAAAGGGCTATCAACCCAGAGCTGGCCAAACGATACTGTCATGAAGTTGAATTCCGGATTGGAAGCCGCAGCTACATAGCCGTTGGATTTGTCAACCGCTCCGGTGGTTATGAACTCCGTAACAGCTGGTTCAAAGGCTCATCCTCACCGAAGGACATTTCTCTAATATCCACCGGCCAGGACAAAGTTAGTGTACTGGAAGGGTTCATTGATTTTTTATCGGCCTTGCAGATTGAAAACAGGACAATACGCCAGCTAACCCATCATTCCGATTTCCTTGTCCTTAACTCGTTGAGGATGGTAAACCGGGCATTGCCAATCATCCATCCTTACGGTCGGGTTAACCTATTCCTGGATAATGACCTTGCTGCCAATCACGTCAAGGACACTTTGAAGGCAAACGGCATCCTGTATCGGGACGCTTCGCCTCTATATGACAACTCCAAGGATTTGAACGAGCACCTGGTATCTACCAAAAGACTCGGACAATCCAAGGATGAAGAACAAACACTTCGACCACATAGAAAATCAAGAGGAATGAGAATGTAGAGTCAAGAATTTCAAATCACTAAAACAATATAGACCATGAAAAAGAAAATCCATTTTATCACACAGGCCAAAGGAGGCTCTGGAAAATCAGTGCTGACGTTCATGCTCGCAGAGAAGTACAAGAACGCGATGCTTCTTGATCTTGATGATGCAACCACAACGACCATGAAACAATTGGCCTATCGTGATCCTATTAAAGTTTCATTTCTTGATCGCGAGACTAAGCGCATAGACCGGGGCGCTTTCAACGGCCTTTTCGAAAGCGTAATTGACGCTAAAGAGGATTTGTTCATTGCTGACCTGGGGGCCAGCGTTGCAGAACAATTGCCAAAATATCTGTCGATGAATGGGATCGAAGTAATTACCGATCTCCTTAATGCAAGTGAGATCCAATTACAGATTATCTGCGTGATTGGCGGTGGAAATATATTCAAGGCAACGATGGAATATCTTGTTGAGCTTGTGGCTGCCACCAGTGGAGCCCTTGAAATCGTAATTGCACACAATGGATTCTATCCCTGTTCGGATGAACAACAAAATACATTACAGCGTTACGCTGGTCAGAACAATCTGCAGGTGATTCATTTCGACTTGGTGAAGGACAAAGGCGAAACTGCCATGCGAACCGTGGAGAATGTATTGAAGGCTGGAAGAGGAATTTCCGGTTTAAGCCCGTTCAGTTCAATCTATTTCAAAAAGCCAATTGAACAATTAAGTCTCTAACCCCGCGACCATGACTACCCAGGAACAGAAGGATCTTCGATCATACTGTGCTTTGCTATTAAATAAGTATGGGTTTCATTTTCCACCGGATGATCCGGTCATACCGGCTTTGTACATCATTTACATGCACATGAAATCCAATAACGAAAGTAACGAGGCACTTGCTTCACAGATCAAAGAATCAATGTCGAAGACCAAGCCAAAAGAATTCCATTTCCACTATCCCGGAGAGGCTTGGAAATTTCGAATGGCAGGTCTTTTCAAATGGTTGCTCAGCGGTTTGGCTGTTCTTGCTCTGTTGTTGTTTGGTGCATGGCATTGGTCTCGGGTAAATGACGTAGAGGCAGCGAGGGCAATAATCGAACGTTCAGGGAACATTGATAAGCTATTCCATCGAGTGCAGAAAAGTGATGATGGAATCTACTTTATCGATTTCACAGCCAGCACGGGAGATTCGGTCAGACACTTTGTCGAGTATGAAAAGCTGGACCGAAAAGCAGTTCGCGTTTACGTAGGAAGAGAATCCAAAGAGGAATATAAAAATGGAAAAGAGGCATCTAATTAGGTTTTTGAAGCAAAGTAAGAAAGGGTCTTACAGTGTCCTCGTGCAAGCATATCAGGAACTGATTGCTTCAATGCCCATTGTGATGGCGATAGAAATCATTCAGGAGGACTTGCAGAAAGATACTGGAGAGCGAATTAAACTCAACTATTTCAGCATGGCCAGGGCTGTTGCAAGATTCAAAAAGAAGAACCCACAGGCGGCCACTCGAAAGCAAATTCAGTTTAAGGATGCACACGAAACAGATGATGTTCAATCAAGTCCAGGGAGATTCAAAATAAAGCAAGGATGATTGAGCATCATCAAATAATGTTCAATAGTATTCAAGATTATTCATGACAAATACAATGAAATGCAGAAAAGATCAATGGACAGAAATGCTTAGTAAGCTCGGAGCAAGCCATGTTTTCGCTACGCGAAAACGGCTTGCTCCTTGATCCACTGCGTTCGATTTTGAAAAGTTATGGGAAGACCGAGAATAAACGATCGTGAAAAAAGACAGGTACAGGTGAATATCCGGCTGACAACTGATGAAAATAACAAAGTGAATGAGTTTGCATCAGCCTGCGGATTAAGCTCAGCCAACTGGATACGTGCTAAAATCTTTACAGGAAAATTCCCTGTCGTAAAGATGTCTCCGTTAGATACTTCTTTATACCTGGAGCTCAAAAAGATTGGTGTTAACTTGAACCAGGTAACCCACAAAATCAATGCTGGAGAGTTTCCAAAGGAATACCTAGTGCGACAACTTGAGTTAGCTGAACTGCTAAGGAATATCATTAACCTATTGACTCATGACCGGCAACCAGATCAAGGGTAAGGGATTTCGCGGGGCGCTAAGATATAACTTGGAGAAAGTCAATAAAGACGTAGCTGAAATTCTCGACCATTCCTTTGCTTCCACGTTTGAAAGAACAATCATGAAGGAAATACAGATGGTGAAAGTGCTACGCCCGAACCTTCAAAAGTATTTCTATCATACATCGATCAACTTCCCGCCCGGAGAGGATTTACCAAACGATAAGATGAAACAAATCGGACTCGACTATCTTGAAGCAAATGGATTTACGCAGCATCAATTCATCATGTTCCGGCACTATGATGCGGATCATCCACATCTTCACATCCTTGTTAACCGGATTGGCTATGATGGATCAGTGGTAAGTGATAGCAATGATTTCGCTCGTAGCGAAAAAATACTTCGTGAATTGGAGAGCAAATATAATCTTACCCAAGTCCCATCAAGTAAAGAGGCAAAGATGCGAGCCATCACGAAGGATGAACTGGAAATGATTAAGCGCACTAATACTCCCTCGCATAAGGTGAAACTTCAAGGCATTGTTCGGAAAATTCTTCAGGACAAACCGAGGCTAACCACGGAGGAATTTATCAAAGCACTTCATCGCAATATGGTCGATGTTCTGTTCAACCAGGCATCGACCGGCTATGTTAGTGGCATATCGTATCAATACAAGGGAGTGATTATTAAGGGAGCCAAGCTTGGAGATGATTTTAAGTGGGGTTCAATCAAGAATAAAATCAACTATGATCAGGAAAGAGATCGGGAAGTGATTCAGCAAATAAATGCTAAATCAAAATTTGGCAAAGGGCTATCCGCTCAACAAGACGACAGACGGTTGTGCAAGACTCCGGAATCGTCAAAGAACCTCATTCCGACATCTCTATCAGATGGCCACTACCTTGAAGATCTTATCCGTGCAGATTCCCAACCGGAAATTAATATTGAAAGGGCTTTGAAACTGAGAAAAAAGAAAAAGGGCAGGAGAGGTTTGAGACGCTAGATTTCACTTCTGAAATATCTTGATCAAATTTTTCACAATCCCAAAATTAATTCTCTCGCAAAGATGCTTAGGGTGGCACACTAAAGGAGTGAGCCCAAAAGCTTGCCGGCATAAACGGTTTCCCCCTTCCATTCCTTCGTCATTTTTGACCGGTACAACGTTCGAATACCAATTATTAAAAGAGCCGAGATAATAATTAGATGATAAGTTATCATCATTTTTGGACGGCTGATCAATAGAAATCCCATTATCGGGTTTTCATACATTTTGTATTTCTTTTGTGTACTCATGTCAATGCGTTTTAATTATTTAATCAATTTTTCTATGATATAAGCTGGAACCTGGGCTGAATATGCATCTTCATCATTAAGTTGATTTTTGGTAACAAGTTCCAAATCGAAGATTAGCCCCAATACAAATACCTGATCCACTTTTAGGTCTTTGTAGAAGTTATCATATTTTCTTCGCCCCAATAAAGTGATCTTATAGAGGTGAAAAACACCTATGATTTTACGGAGTTTAGAATAGCGTTCCATCGCTTCATTATAATTTCAAATACTTTGTTATTTGTTCACTGGCAACCATTTCCCCTATTTTTATCAGTTCATCTGCTTTATGAAAGTCGAAGGTAATGGCCGAATCATTAGGGATATTAATTAAGATATCTGGTTGGTATCTTTCAATCTGCTGTCTGGCAATTTTATGTATCATAGCAGAAGTGGTTGCGGTTAACATAGAATAATAACCTAAACTTCCTTTATCTCCTGATGAAACCAGTTTGGCCATATTTTTCATGAGGCCATTAAGCTGGTTATCGTTCGAATTGTTATTTGGCAAAACATTTTTGTTTAATTCAATTGTTTTATCTCCATATAGATTTACCACAACAAGAATATCATCCTGTTTACGTTCTACATACTCAATGGGAACCGGATTTAATACCCCCCATCTACCAGCAATAAGTTCTTATACATAACAGGTGTAAAAACGGTTGGAATTGCTACCGATGCCCGAATAGCCTCATAAAAACTACCCGATTTAAAAATCATTTCGCGTTCGTTCAGCAGATCAGTAGCGACAGCCGCAAAAGGAATACTCATCTCCTCAATGTTCATGTCGGGGATAAATGTTTTCATCTTGTCAAATACTTTATCCCCTTTCAGTAACCCGGAGGTTGAGAAAGCAAAATCCAAAAGTCCCCAGATTACCGGTCGGTTTATTGTTTTTACCCAATAGGTGTATTCGGGCAATTTACCCATCGCGTGAAGTCCGCCAACAACAGCACCTATAGAAGATCCCGAAATAGAATATATTTCAAACCCTTGTTTCTCCAATTCATTAATAGCACCAATATGAGCCAGCCCTCTTGAGCCGCCACTTGATAATACTAATGATACTTTCCTTTTCATCTTTTAAAATTCATTATTTAATTTCTATTCTATAATTAATCCAGATGTTTAGTCAATTCTACTTTTGAGTAAAAATAGCATTGCTTTAACGCATGTTCTTATCCTCTCTACTGATACCGGTAACTTGTAAATAGGTTGATATTGCCAGTTGATATTGAGTTTTTGCTTCAATCAATTTATCAGCAGTTTCTGTTTTTAGTGCTTGTGCTTCCAGTAAGTCGGAAAGGGTTACAATACCACTGTTATAACTGGTTTGCATTACTTTCAGATTCTCATCAGTTTGCTGTACAGTTTCTTCCATCATTATAATTTGACGATACGATTCGTTTACATCTGTCCAGGCTTTTTCCATCTGAAGCTTTAATAAACCTTTGGTGTCATTGAAAGTGTTCTCGGCTATTTGTTCCTTGATTTTACCTTCTTTGATGGCGTGCGAGCCTCCCCACCAATCGGAAATAGGTATAGATACCGTGCCATAAATCAAACCATTGGTAGTAGTATTGGTTCCTTCGTAATAGCTATTGAAGGAATAACCAGCAGCGCCTACAGCTACCTGTGGCATATAATCACCTCTTTTCATTTTAGTTTGTAACTGCTCTGCTTTTACCGATTGCTGCAACAACTGATATTCTGTCCGGTTTGGTAATGCAGTTTCGATATCGGTATAAAAAGTGCTTGGCAATTGTATGTTTTGCAAATCTTCCAGCACTACCAGGGCTGAGTCATACACTATACCGATGGTTTGACAGAACTGCCTGATCGCTAACTGTTTGCCGCTTTGCAGTTTACTTTTATTGGTTCGAAGTTCACTTTGCTTTATCTGTACTTTCAACGCATCGTTTTTAATAATTAACCCTGATTTGTAAGCATCATTTACTTGCTTGCTAATATCATTTAACAACGCTTCATATTGTGCGATGGTCTTTTCTTTTTCCTGAAGCACTACAATCTGCCAGTATTGTTGTTCCGTTTTTAAAAGGGTTTCCTGTTGACTTAATTGTTGTTGCTTCTCTTTTACGTCAACTCCCAATTGGGCGAGTTTATTTCCGTTGATGATTTTTCCGCCAACAAAAATGGGTTGGGTTATATTGAGTAATCCAACCGTTGCCCTATCTAAAAGCTGTAGGTTTAAACCCGGAAAATAAGCAAACTCCGTAGCCGTTGCGAGGTTAGCCGGATTACCATCATATACTGGCAAATTTCCTCCCGGCATATTGAATTTAATGATGGGGTCCATTGCACGCATACCAAACGCTGTTGCACTTACTTTAGGAAAGTAGTTGGTAAAGGCATTTTTCTTTACCTCCAGTGCCGCCTCCATTTCCAATGCGCTGTTTTTAATGTGCACATTATTTTTAATCGCCAACTCTTTACTTTCTTGTAAGCTCAGCGTTGTCTGACTGTATCCTTCTGTTATGAGAAATAAAGCGGCAGCTATGATGATTGTCTTTTTCATTCTAAAGAATTTTAAACAGTTGATTTCTTAAGTGATAGATGATACAGCGCAGGCAGTACATACAAGGTAAGTATCATGGATATCAGCAGGCCAAAGCAAACTACAGCACCTAAAGGCCCCCAAAGCGAAGAGCCACTCACAATCATCGGCACCACGCCAACGGCAGCCGCAAATGAAGTGAGAAAAATCGGGCGCATTCTACGCTTACCGGCAGCCAGGGCTGCTTCCGCTAACGGCATACTGTTCTTGTTGCGTAACTCTTCAGCATAATCAATCAGGATAATGCCATTGCGCACCACGATACCCATGAGGCTCATTATTCCCAGGAAGGAGGTAAGCCCAAAAGGATAACCAGTAAGTACTAAACCCATAGCCGCACCCAGAAAACTTAAAGGCATGGTCAGCATCACTAAAAAAACCAACCTCGATCGCTTAAACTGAAACAACAGAATAAAATAAATCAGTATAACACCCGCCAGCATGGCTTTGCTCAACGGTGTATAATTTTCCAATTCACTTTCCTCCTCACCGCCATACGTGAGTTGAACAGCGGACCCTGTTTTTATTTTATTGATTTCCGGTTTTAGTTCAGCTAATATTTTATACGGTAGCATCTCTCTTTTTACATCTGCCCGCACGGTAATGGTGCGTACACCATTCCTACGAATGATTTGTCCCTCGCTCCAGTCATTGGTGGTGGTAGTTACCTGTCGCACAGGAACAGTAGTGTTCAAAAACAGCGATGTTACATTTTGGTTTTCAATATCATCAAAGCCGTCTCTTTTATCGGTTGGATTAATGACTTTCACATCCACCGGATAATCGCCTTCCCAAACAGTGCCGATTGGAATTCCAGAGAAACCGGAAGCGATGGATGATGCGATTACCCCTCGGGTTAACCCTAAGCGGTTGGCGAGTTCATCATTCACATCTACACGCACACCCTGTCTTTTATTAAGATAATCCGTACGTGCCCATATTACAGCATCGTTTTGTTGCATTATACTTTTTACATTTTCAGCTATGGCTTTTATGGAATCAATGTTGTTACCGGAAATCCGTACTTCAATCGGAGCGGTCGTACTAAGCATATCCAATTGTTTCATACGTACATAGGCATTTGGAAAAGCATTGCGCTTGGTTTTCTCATACTCACTGAGTAAGGCCAAGGCATCCTCGGCTGTTTTAGTATTCACAACAAGTTGTGCGTAATTTTTTGATGGAAAATTAGGTGCGTAGGTGGTGTGGAAACGTGGTGAACTGGTACCCATGAAGGAGGCCACATTAATCACCCGACTATCGCTCATGAGCAATACCTCCATACTATCGGCAACAGCAACTGTTTGGGCAAGGGTGTATCCTTCCGGTAGATAAATTTCTACGGCAAACTGATTCCTCTCCACTTTTGGAAATAACTGTCGTGGCAGCAGCGCCATGATTGCTCCGCCTAACACAATGGAAATCAAGCCAACCAGCATGGTCAGCTTTGGGTTTCTGAAGGCACTTTCGAGTGTACTGTTATAAAACTGTTGCACCCAGTCGAGTAGTGATTTTTTGCTGGCTTTTGCTTCTTCCGATTCTCCTTTCCTGACTCCTTTTTTGATAAATACATAGCTCATGTAAGGGACAAGAAAGTAAGCCACCAGCATAGATGTAAACAAGGCCACACCAATGGTAACAGGCAAAGAACCAACAAAATCACCAGTCATTCCCGATAGAAAAAACACTAATGGAATATAGGTGGCGATAATGGCGAGGGTAGCAGAAAATACAGGAACGAAAAGTTCTGAGGCACTTTTCCAGGCAGCATCCCAGGGTGTAGCACCATGATCTAATTTTTCTACGTGACTGTCAATAACAACAATGGCATTATCCACCACCATGCCTAACACTACTATCAATCCTGCCAGGGAAACGGTGTGTAGTTCAACACCTAATAAATATAAAATGCCTACGGTTATAAAAATGGTAATGGGTATCGTTACTCCGGCAACCGCAGCTACCCGTAAAGGCAGTAAGAACATCGTAACGATGATCACAGCAATAATAGCAATGAAAAATTCTTGCAGGAAATGAATAATGGAACGATCTACGGCTGTAGGCATATCAGCAATCTTATCCATGTTTACATCAGAAGAAATTTTTTTCCGGATAGAAACGAGTGATTGATCCACCTGTTTTCCAAAATCGACAATGTTGTTGCCAGGTTGCATTTCCAGTGATACCAGCAGACTTTTTGCCCCATTGTTTTTTATGAAGGAGTCGGGTTCCTTATATTTTCTAACTACCGTAGCTATATCCTTCACACGGATGATATTGCCCGTAGGATCGGCATACACAATTTGGTTTTTAATGTCTTCTTCCGATTTGAAATTTGCAGGAATATGTATCGGTGTAATCAGTTCTGAATTATTGAGTTCGCCACCGTAATACACAGCACCCTCTAATTGCATGGCGGCAAGCACCGTAATAGGACGCACACCGTAATAAGCCAGTTTTGCATTATCGAGATAAATGGCTATCTGTTCCTGTTGAAGTCCGTAGTGTTTTACTTTAGAAACAGCCTTTATTTTTCGAAATTCCGTTTCGATAATTTTCAATTCTTTCTCCAGCTCTTTATAGGTTTTGCTTTCTGATTGTATGGTAAGTAGCAAAGCGGCTGTATCGCCAAAATCATTGTTGGCAATCAGCGCAAGTACCTGCGGTGGCAACTGTAATTTTAATTCACTGAGGCCGAATTTTATTTTATCCCAAAAACCATCAGGGTCTTTTACGTTGTTGTTTACCTCCACAAACACAACCAACATTCCTTCCCTGGATATGGAATAGGTTTTCTCCCGGTTTACTTCTTTAAAACCGTAAAGAAAACTTTCCACTTTGGTGGCTAATTGGTCTTCCACCTGTTCGGAAGTAGCCCCCGGAAATACACCAATGATCAATCCCTGTCGAATGATGAATTCAGGAAATTCATTCCGGGGCATTACCCAAAGAGAAAATACACCAAACAACACCAACAGACCTGTTATGGTAATGGCTATTTGCTTATACTTCATAGCCAATTCTATGACATTAAACTTATGTGTCGTCATGATGCTATTTTATAATGTTTACCTGTGAACCCTGACGAAGTTTGTCTTGCCCTGCCACAATGATTTTATCTCCTTCTTTCAAACTTCCGCTGACCAGAATTTTTTGGTCAATTAAAGCAATGGTTTTCACCGCTCGCTTTTGAGCCGTGTTATTTTCTATCACATATACAAACTGCGACCCTTGTAAATCCTGCTGCATTGCTTTGTTAGAGATAAGAACACCGGTCGTCTTGTTTTGGGTTGTAAACTTGACCGTACAAACCATGCCTGGCTTAATGGCTAAATCAGAATTGTCAACTTCAAGTCTTACCGGATAGGAGTGTGAAAATATATCAGCCGAAACACCAATTTCTCTTACAATACCGTTGATTGTTTTTGAGATAGCTCCAACCGTAATGGTGGCCTGATCTCCCTTTTTGAACGAACTGATTTCATCTTCGGGTACGGGAATTTTTACATGCACTTTACTGATGTCAAATAATTCAAAAACTGTAATATTTGGAAATACATTTTCTCCCTCCTGAATAGATTTTTTGCCTATCACACCCGCTGTAACAGCATATAGTTTTGTATCGTCAAGTCCTTTTTTTGCAATGGCTGTAGCCGATTTTGCCTGACTTAATCCGGTTTCTACCTCCACCCATTTTATTTCAGGCAGGGTACCATTTTCATGCATCGGCTTTAAGCGGTCATACGCATCCTGGGCCTGTTGTAATTTTTGAAATGCCATCTGGTAGGTATTCTCCATAGTCGATGGATTTAGTTGTGCCAACAACTGTCCTTTGTTTACCTGCTGTCCTTCTTCTACTGCTATTTTCGAAACGGTTCCTGGCACCGAGAAACTGAGTGGTGTATTTTTCTTTGGCACCACGACCCCGGAATACCCAACTGTATGGCTTCCTTTATATTGAATTACTTCTTCTGTTTTAACATTGAGGGAAGTGCGCTTCTCACTTTCCAATGATGTATTCTCTCCTGACGAGCATCCAGTCAGGATGACGGAAAACAAAAGAGCGATGTACAGTTTATTGACTTTCATATTCATTGTTATTTCTATAATTACAATTAGACTATTTTAGTTTTTTGGTCGATAATGGGTTAAAAAAATTACCTCGCTATGATTCCATAAAAAAGCACATTTAGCAATCCTTCAAACCGCTTTTCTGTTTTTGCGTTATTGTTTTTAATGAATAAAGGATATTCTAAACCCTTTAGTGCTGTTACCAGGGCGAAGGCGGTGAGGTTGATGTCTTCTATTTTAAATTCCCCATCTTCAACACCCGTCTTCAATATTCCTTTGATGGTGTTAACCTCTTCGGTGTCATACTTCACTCTGACATTTTCAATAAAACTATAGTGCTCCAGATATTCATCTTTTAGGGCGCTATACAGATTGGTTAGATTGTTAATGCCTTTCATTCTTGCTAACACATAAGCACGTATTTTTTTTTCAGATGTAGTTTCAGCATTGATTGCTTTTGCTATGGCAGCACTTAGTTCATCCGCTTCCTTCTCAACAATTGCCTTGAAAATATCCTCCTTGCTTTTGAAGTAATGATAGATGGAACTTTTGCCTTTTCTTGCAGCCTGAGCTATTTCATCCATTGTGGTTTTCTTAAAACCATACCTGGCAAAGATGGTTTTAGCAGAATTCAGGATGATTTCACTTACATCGTCTTTAATGTCGATGGTTGTTTCCATTGCTTCTTATTAAACTAATAATCGACCAAATTGGTTTTTCGGTCGAACGCAAAGGTATAGTTTTTTTACAACCTACTTACTCTTTAAGAATTCTTTCGGTTGGGGAGTTTAGCTCAAGCAAGCTGATTTTTGCGCAAATTTGACCGGCTCAAGTTAAGATTCAAATCTTAACACACTATACACACATCTTGCCAGAGCAACCGGCTCTTCATTGCCCGGTTGAAACAATTCTACATCCACCTTAATGATTGTCTTCCCTTGTTTAATTATTCGTGCTTTTGCTTGCACATCCGCCTTAACGGCTGCATGTAAATAATCTATGCGCATATCAATGGTGTTCAGCCTGTCATTGGGTGAATGTAAAGCTGTTGCCCCGGCCACCCCTCCGGCCGTATCGGCAATGGCGGCAAGAATACCTCCATGCCAGCGGCCTTGTATAAAATCACCAATAAACTCTTCTTTGAATGGAACAAGAATATGAACCGAGCCTGCTGTAATCTCAACTATTTTTAAACAGAGTATTTTGTTAGCAGGCATCATGTTTTCGATGGCGTGCTTCAATAGTTGAAAATTATTTTCGTGCATGGCTAATCTTTTTTGTTAAAATTTATTTTTGCTCACTCCAACTTCGTCTCACTTATCTCTTATTTCACCCATTGCAAATTGATAGGAACGAAAAACAATTTTTTTAATTACTTCAGCCTCCTCATCATTTCTGGGGGCATAAACCATTATGAAGTTTGGCGGCAACCATCCTTTATGTACTACAGGATGAAATTCGCCCCAACCCAGCTCAATTACTTTCTTAACATCACGTTGCGGGAGGCCTAAGTGCATACTGCCATCCGGAGCAGGATGAAAATGTGCAAATTCCGTCTCAACCATAAAAGCATTACAATGTGTACACATTTTTTCTTCTGACATACACATGGCCTGTGCTCCATGTACAGATATTTTGCTATGCTCCTTTGAAATATCAGGAAGCGAGAATGCCCAACCCATAAGTTCATCCACCAGCTTTCTGTCAGATGGTTGCTGGTCCAGTTGCATGTGCGGATTGCTCGGTGTAGTAGTTGGTTTGTTCCCTGTTCTTTTTGGAATCTCAAAATCAAATTGCAATGCCATGTTCTGATATTGTTTAATGGGTTGGCTCCATAATAAAACTGCGGTCGCTAAATGCAGGTAAAAGATTTTCATAGGTGTGCTTTATTGTATCGTTGGTATTCAGCATAGCCATAGAATAAATTAGTGGCACATAATGATCAGGAGTCGGGGCAGCCATTTTTCCAAATTTTGTTTTTTCATAATTCATCAAACTTTTTATGTCACGGTCCACCACTCTCTGTTTTATCCATTCATCAAATTCCTTATCCCATCCATACAAGGTTTTATCGCCTTTGAAAAGTCTGGAACTTGCCAATTGAAGATTATGAACAACGGAACCGCTGCCGATAATCAAAACACCCTTCGTTCTTAATTTCTTCAGTTGAACTGCTAACTCATAGTGGTATTGAGGAGATTGATAATAATCAATGCTCATCTGAAAAACCGGAGTGTTGGCATCCGGAAAAAGATGGCGAAGCATGGGCCAGTTGCCGTGATCGAAACCCCAGTCGGTGGTAGTTTTAATAGTAGGAATGGAATGCGCTACCTCTTTGGCAAATTCTGGCGCACCTGGTGCAGGATATTTAATAGTGTAATATTCAGGTGGGAAACCATAAAAATCGTAAATCGTTTCAGGCCACGGAGAAACATTCACGTACGTGCCTTTGGTACACCAATGTGCTGATACTACCAATATGGCTTTAATTTCTTTTGGATATTTTTTCCGCAAGTCAACACCTAAATCAAAAACATAAGTTAAAAAAGGATTCGCTTTATGAGGAAGGGGAATGTCCATTGGGTTTCCGTGCGAAGTAAAAATAACTGGAAGGGTTACTTCCTGTTCGGGTAAGTCCGTTATCGCATTGGCCCAGCTTTTTACACCTGAAGTTCCAAAACCTATTGTTGCTGCTCCCATTATCTTTATAAAGTCTGATCGGTTCATTTTGCAATTCAAAAATGAATTTAAATCGGACGCACATTACTCAGCTACCGGATAAAATCATTCCGATGAAATAGAAGGTTCTTGCTGGTAATACTTTTCATCATCAACAATGTCCAGCATAAAGCGGGCAACATCTTTTCGGCTGATGGTCATGTTTAGTTTTTTATCGCCTTTAATGCTTACCCGAACTGACTTCTGCTTTTCACTGTTGCTAAGCCCAACCGGTCGAACAGATGTCCAATCCAGTCCGCTTTTTCGGAGCAGTCTCTCCTGATCTTCGTGACCTGCATAGGCTACACCAACGTTGGTTTTTTTGATGAGAAATTTAAATATCCAATTTGTTTCTTTGTAACTATCACCTGTTCCCCAGGCTGAAACAGTTATCACACGCTTTACACCATTTTCTTGCATGGCATTTATCGTATTATCAATACTCACACGTAATAAATCCAGCGGTGAAACCACCTTAGACCAGGGCATATCAGTTTTTCTTCCAATGTTCAGTGCAACATAAACAGCATCTGTTTCTTCAACCACCTTTGTCACCTCATCAATACGCATTGGATTTCCTTCAACGACATGCAGATTGGGATTTGCCAGTTTAATTTTTTGTTTGTCCCGAACCAGTGCTTTTACAACCCAACCCTTTTCCAGGGCTTGTTTTACAATTTCAATTCCTGTTCTGCCATTGGCGCCTAATACAGCTATTGTTTTCATGCTCACTTATTTTTTTGTAAAACTTGCAAGCATTTCGGGATTGCGCAGGTAATTACCAATCCAGATTACAGTCAAAATAATGGCAGGCATTACAAACGATTCCTGATGTTGTAGATGAGTTGCGATGGCTCCACCAAAGTGGGCGGTTAACAAAAGAAAACCAAGAGAGGATGTTCTTGGAATAATAAATAGAATGATGAAAATCAATTCGCCAGCTCCTATAAAGGTAAGGTTATCTTCCAATCCCCATTTAGCGAAATTGGTTACCAATTCTTCAGCGTGCATCAGTTTCATGGTGGCGCTCATAATAACCAACGCACCCACCAATCCAATTAATACCCATGCTGCAATCTTTCTTATTTTACCCTTTGATTGTTTTTCCATGTTTTTGTTGTTTAATGATTTTTCTTTTTGTCCATAAATGCACTACTAAGTATGATGCTCACGCAAGAACTGCCAAGTAGTTCACTTACCTGGTTATATCCGATCAAAATCAGGGCAGGAGATAAACGATTACAGTTATAATTAATCCGATACCAAAAGCATAGGCAAGCAATTGCCAGGCTCTTGCTCTGTCTTTCGCCCGGAATTCTTTTTGATCGATGGTGTCGGTTTTTCCCACCTCTCCTAAATTGAACATGTGCCCAAATCCGAAGTACACGCAGAACTTATTGTACGCCTGGATGAACCCAGTTGCTCCCATTACTGCCGGAATGAAAACAGCCAGTCGCATCCAATGGGGGGCGTTAAACCATAGTAAGAGTGTAATGGCAATTACGGTAAGTACCAACCCTGTCCATCCACTTGCTTTCCGCCTTTTGATTTCCTCTCTCCCCATATTGCAGGTTCCGGGAATATATTTTTCATTCGAAGAGTTGCTGTCATTATTTCTATTAAACCCGGACATAAGAACGATGGGATGATTAAGTGAAATCGTGCTTGTTTTCATTTTGATTTTAGTTAGTTGAATAATAAAACCGCTCATTAATAATTTGTCCATCAGCCCATCTTTGAACGGCTACCTGGCACATTTTCATGCGGGGTGCGCCTTTGTAGGTAACGTCAAATTCCCATTCAACCATGGTAACATTGTCTCCAACGGTTACTGCATGGACTTGAGCGCCATGAAAGGTTTCAATCATCTGCATCCCTTGAATTTCTCTCTCCCTGTTTGCTGATTTACCAACCATTGGGGGTTTGGAGTTTTCCTACATTACCACATCTTCATGATAATACTTTTCAAAAGCATCCATTTGTTTACCTGACAGCATTAGCTTGATTAGGTCTTCGATTTTTTCTTTGATATTCATGATAAATAGCTTTAGGTTTAACTACATGCAAGATAGAAAGATATATTGAAATACATCTATATATTAGAGTGAAAAAAATTACTTCACCAATTCTCCTTTAAGGGATTCAAGATACTTTTCAAGTAGTTTCTTATTTACCGAAAGAAGAGAATGTTGTCCATTCTTTTTTGCATGGATAAGTCCGCAATCATACAGTATTTTAGAGTGGTGTGATATGGTAGGTTGAGAAAGTGTAAAGTGGCCTTCCAGTTCACTGCAACTGATTTCTCCTTTTGCCATGAGTGTCTTCATAATTTTGAACCGCGTGGCATCAGCCAGTGCTTTTGATATTTTGAGCAAATCCATTGCAATTATTTTTTTAAAGATAATGGATATTAAAGGAATTAGCTATTAACTCAACCAACAGCAGTGAAAACGATTCTTTATGAATACAATGTTTATGGTTGTGAAAAACAAAAGTGGTTGGACGGTTTGGGCGATAAACTGAGCATCATAAAATTATCTGCTAGTCCGTAATCATACCACTAAATTAAGCTAACGATAAGATTATCAAACAGATTTGTGTTGTATCGCCTGTTGAGTTTAAAGCAGAACTCATCCAGGTAGTGTTGAAGGTATTTTTCCTTGATTACGTGGTAAATCCCTAGCAGATTTCTCTTAGCGTTGGCAATGGCAATATGTACACATTTAAGTTCATCTACACTTTCCCTAGTCGACTTAAAGCTGACATGTAGGTTCACAAGATTTTTTAAATCGACATAGCTTGACGATTGATCGGTAAACACAACGCTGTCCTTATCGATCGAAGATTTAACCAACTGTTGAGTAAATGTTTTCTGCTCAGATTGGCCCACTTTCATTTTAAGCTGCCCACAATATCTTTGAGCTATCCCGTCAATCTCTAATGGAAATGATTCTACCATTACAGTCACTTTCGACTTTTTCTGACTGCCTTTACCTCGCTTAAGTTTCTTTCGTAATCGCTTAGGTGTGCTGGTAGAAAAATAAGCGTCATCCCACTCAATCATACCTGTAAGCACCTGATCATCATCGGCTTTGCCCATAGCAGCACGAATTTTTTTCATCATGGCCCAAATAGGTTCATAGCGCTTATGCCCAAGTTATGTGCAAGCCCAAGAAAATAAGATAAGGGTAATATGAACTTTATGTGTAGTATAAAAGCAAGATTAAGCCATATTATGAACAAAAGGTCATAGGAGTTGAACTAATGAATAAACCCAACAGCACTCAAATTAAAATTTTAAAAACCATGAATAGAATGAATTCAATTATATTTTTTACACTTATTATGCTATTTACAGCATGTTCCAAGGATGGCGAAATGGTTGAAACTTCGGACACTTATGATGTTATTGAACCCCCGTACAAAAAACTCACTATTAATGGGGAAGACGCTCCTTTCGGTATCTTTGATCCAAGCCTCGAATATGATGACAATGGCATTGGATGGATGACTTATTCATCGGTGAGTAGTCCGACCATGGATCATAAATGGGTTGTTCAGACCGAACTGGCAAAGAGCGCTAACAGAGGGACGACATGGACAAAAGTTCAAACGGTCAACGAAGCAGACTACGAAACATTCACAATACATGGTGAGGAAACTGAAGGACATTGGAACAAAGAAACCTCATCATTGCTTTACGACAATGAAGACCCAGACGGACAGAAAAGATGGAAACTCTTTGCACATCGTATTTTCAGTCCAAATGAAGGAGATGAACCCGGAGCTGGTAATTTGCCATTTTATTCTTTTATTTCATATATGACTGCCCCCGAACCAACTGGGCCTTGGTCCGAAGAAAGATTCTTATTTGGAACATCAAAAAGTGAAGTTCCTGACTTGGTCGATATCCATATTGATAATCTTGCTCTGAGACTGCGGATGCAATAATAGTTACAGAGTCCGGAGCGTATGCACAGAATGGTAGTATTTATGTTAGCCTTAACGTATTCGGAAGTGTACTAAAGGATGTCATTCTTCTCGCTTCAGAAGACCACGGAGAAACATGGAATTATGTCGAAACCCTTATCAGTGCTGGTGATGCCAATATGCTAGGTTTCGATAGTTTTGATCATTCAAGCATTGTTCGAGCAAGCGAATATTTGTATCTGTTTGCAGCACCTAAAAATGGCGAAGAAAGTTTCGGCACAGATATTTTCAAATTTGAAAACCTGCCAAATGGTGGGCTGAAAAGAGAAAATGGAAAACTAAAAATCTATAACCATATAAAATCCGACAAGAATGAGGGAGCGAATGCGGGAGAAAGCGATTATGATGAGCAAAATACCAATGGAGGTATTTTGTTTCCTCAAATCATATTGTCCGATGTTCCAGAAGTATTTCAAATTTTCAAAACAGAAGTATTATTAAAAAAATAGTGAACAAAAAACTGTAACTAATAAATAATGCCAGCACATAACAATGTATAAAAATAATAGCCGAAACGGTAGTAAATACAAGGGTTGTAGCCCGCTTCAACTTTCTTGTAACTTGACAGGTAAATGCCGCAATCGGCTACTATTCTTATACGAACCGTTGTCTTCTAACTTCATGAGCCGAAAAACCCTTTTTGGTTGAACTCATTAAATGTAGGGTAATGTACCAATAACGATAGCTTAATTTACTACTCTCTAAGATAGTACCGCTGCGAAGTGTTGTACGAAAACCACATGTCTTACACTGAAATTGCTCCTTGCCAGAAAGCTAATAGTGCTCAATACCTTGGCATTTCTTACAAACAACCCCCTTTGAAAAGCGATGATCTCTAAAATGATTCCTGCACGAATCCTCGGAAGGAAATTGCTTTATAAAACTGAGTAAATTCATATCCCTTGATTTTTAAACCAAGGTCTTAATCCACTAAGACAACCTATGTCAAGTTTGGGTATCTTTACGGACTAGCAAATAAAACTATGTTCACTAAAAGCCGGAATAGTTGTTGTTTTTTATAAATTCACTTCTTTTCATTTAATCGGTTGTAGCGGCTGTGGTTCTTGTTGTACGTTGTCTGTCGTTTTAAATTAGTCTTTCGCTTCAATTTTCTCTCTGACAAGCGGAATTACTTTTGTCGCATAAACGCTGATTGCTTCTTTAACAATATCGTGTGGCATAGTCGCCAATGGCATTTGAATGATAAATCTATCAATGTTCAAATGTTTGCGCAGCAATAAAATTTTATTAGCTACTTCTTCGGGTCCACCAACAAATAATCCTTGTCCTGAGGAACGAGCGTAATCAAAGTCGCTTCTGGTGTAAGGCGGAAAACCACGTTCTCCTAATAAGTGATTTCTGTAATACTGTAAGTATGGAAAAAATGTGTCGGCAGTTTCTTTGTTGTCGCTAAGCACAAAACCATGTGCATGAACACTAAATTTTAATTTATCCGAATCGTGTCCGCTTTCTTGTGCTACTGCGCGATACAATTTTTCGTAATTACTGAAATCAACAATGTTGCCACCCAACATAGCCAAAACTACGGGAAGTCCAAGTTTTGCTGCTTTAATAACTGTAGTCCGCGAACCGCCCAACGCCATAGATATGTTCAATGGTTTTTCGGTGCGTGGATAAATACCTAAGTTATCAATTGGGCTTCTTGTCTTTCCGCTCCACGTAACAAACTCGTTGTCTCTTGCTTTAAGTAACAATTCAAGTCGTTCATCAAACAGTAAATCGTATTGATTAAGGTCGAAACCAAACAAAGGAAATGATTCTGTAAACGCTCCACGCCCAACCAACAACTCTGCGCGTCCATTACTGATTGCATCAATAGTAGCAAAGTTTTGATAAACACGAATAGGGTCGCTAGTCGATAAAACTGTGACGGTACTACCCAATGTAATGTGGTTGGTGTTTCCCGCAGCCCCAGCCAACACTATCGCTGGCGATGAAGCCGCAAAATCAGGTCGGTGATGTTCGCCCACGCCATAAAAATCAACTCCCAACTCGTCAGCTAACACAATATCATCAACTACTTGCCGAATGCGTTCTGCTTGTGAAATAGTTACGCCCGTATGTGGGTCGGGCATAACATCGGCAAATGTGGAAATGCCAAATTCAATCTTCTTTTTCATGCGTTACTAATTACGCCAATAAGGTTAAACTATTTTTTATGCAGTTTATGAATGCCTCTATGCACTACTCACTACCTTTTTGAAACCGAAGATGTAACCTAAACCGCAATAAACCCGGAATCGGAATTTGATAATGCCTTTTCTTCCCTGAACTTTTTAGCCCCAATAATGAAACCCCCTACATAGGCGATGTATTATTGAGCGCAAAATTCCTTTTGGCTTAGATCACTGCTTTTCCATTTTTGAATAAGCTCACCAAGTCTTCTGAAGATCGTCTTCACAAAATCTTAAGTCTCAAACTCTTTGTACCTGGCTTTTCTTGCTTCATTTAACAGCCCGGTTTTTATCAAAGCTCTGTCAACAAGCTGATAAACTACAGGAACAACCACTAACGTTAAAAACATGGAACTGGTCAAGCCACCAATTATCGACCAAGCCAATCCATTTTTCCAGTCCGCTCCTGGTCCAGTGGCCAACGCCACTGGCATCATCCCCGCCACCATGGCAATTGTTGTCATCAGGATAGGGCGAAGGCGTTCCTTAGTTGCTTCCAACAACGCCTCTTCTGTCGTCATCCCTTTTTCTTTGAGGTGATTTGTAAAATCAACTACCAGTATGGCATTTTTGGCCACCAGTCCGATAAGCATAATAATACCGAGGAGCGTAAACAAGCTCAGCGTTTGGGCGGAAAGTGCCAATGCAACCAGGGCTCCTATGATTGCCAGTGGTATGGAAAACAATACAACAAATGGGTAAACAAAGTTGTCATAAAGTGCCACCATTATGAGATATACTAATATTATAGATGTAATAAAGGCAAATCCTAATTGCCCAAAAGATTCTTCTTGTCTCTGCTGATTTCCACCAAAAATCACACTTACTCCAGCAGGTAAAGTCATGCTATCAATAATTCCCATTATTTCTGCAGCAACCGATCCAGACGGGCGTCCGAGTAATTGAGAATTAATATTGACGGAAGTTATCCTATTAAACCGTTCAAGTTTGGATGGCCCAAAACTTTCCCTTACTTCGGCAAATTGGTCAAGCCTAACCAGCTTTCCGTATTTACTTAGAAAGGTAAGTGCACGCACATCCTCAATGCTTTTACGGTTAAACTCATCAAATAGTATATTTATATCATACTCATACTCGCCTTGTCTGAAACTCGCATCATTATTGCCGTTGAAAGCATATTGCATAGTGGCTCCTACAGTTTGGAGATCCAGGCCCAACTCGGCCATCTTTTGTCTGTCTGTGGTAACAACCACCTCGGGACTTCCCGCCTCTACCGTAAGCTTTACCTCCTGTGTTCCCTCCACTTTCTTTACCTTCTGCATGAGTTTATTGGCCGCTACCATTACCGTGTCAAAAGACGGGCCGGTAACGATAAGCTGAATCGGTGCTTGCTCGGCAGTACCTAATATTGATATGGGTGTCGATTTTACTTTTACCCCAGGAAATTTATCCATGATCTCATTCTTTAAAAGAACACCATAGATATCTGAACTCTTTTCGCGCTGATCTTCCGAAACAAGCTTAACTGTAATCTCGGATTTGTAGGGTGTTCCGGTAGCGGATCCAAAGAAGCCACCTTCACTGGTTTGTCCGATGGTAGTGATGGTTGATACAACCTCTTTTTTGGATGAAACAAACTCCTCAATTTTTCGCGACTGAATATTATTCTGAGCCACTGAAGTTCGCTTTGGATATTCAAGAACCAGGACGAATTCGCCACGATCTCCCTGGGCGATAAATTCTGTCCCAATAAAGCCTGCTACAATTAAGCTAACAGATCCAAAAAAGAGCAGGGCAGCGATGGTGAGGGTGATAAATCGGTGTTTCAATGACCATCTCAATACGTTCTGAACCCAATGAATAAATCTGTCTAACGTCTCCTCAAATCTCAAAACAAATCTTCCAAAGAATGTTTTATCGGTTAAGCGCTCCAATTTTCCAAATCTTGAATAGAGAAAAGGAACCATCGTGAATGACACCAGTAATGACAACAAGGTTGCGATCACGATCACGATAGAAAACTGCCGCATGATATTAGAAATAATACCAGTTGTCAGGGCAATGGGCAAGAACACAACAACGATTACCATGGTGATCGAGGTAACCGTGAATCCGATTTCTTTCACGCCATCATAGGCAGCCTGAATTTTATCTTTACCCATCTCCATATGGCGATAAATATTTTCAATTACCACAATGGCATCATCCACTAATATGCCCACCACCAACGAAAGACCAAGGAGCGACATCAGGTTCAGTGTAAATCCGAACAGAGACATACCGATAAAAGTAGCTACCAGAGAGAGGGGTATGGCTACCATGACAATAATTGAATTCCTTATAGAATGCAGGAATATTAACATAATAGCTGCCACCAGGATGATAGCGAGAATAAGATCATGTATTACGGCATCGGCTGCCTCCAGGGTGTATTCGGTAGAGTCCCTGGCAATGGTAAACTTAAGATCAATATTAGAATACAAGTTCTCAAGTTTGGCTAATTCCTTGTGTACCAATTCACTCACCGCTACGGCATTGGCGTCAGTTTGCTTTTGAATGCTCAGCCCGATGGAATTCAATAAATCAATGCGGTTAATGAGTTTGACCTCCTTCTTGGTATCCTGAACTTCTGCAACATCTTTTAAATAAACAGGTCCTCCCTGAGGTGTTGAAGCAACCACCAGGTTTTTTATTTCTTCCAACGTTTTGTATTTACCGGCCAATCTTACCAGGATTTGTTCCTCCTCGGATATTATTTTCCCCGTAGGAAAATCAATATTGGAAGTTTGAATCAATTGAACGAGTTGGGGAAGGGAGAGTCTATAAGCCTGCAGTTTATCTTTATTGACGTTTATGCGAATCTCACGCTCTTCGCCACCGATTATGTTTGTCTGCGCAACACCCGGAATTTTTGCCAGGTTTGGCTGAATACGTTGCGTGACCAAATCATACAAATCAGTCGCGTTCATTTTAGCGGAAATGCCAAGATTAATAATAGGCAGATCATCGAATGAGAACTTACCTAATGAAGGTGTCTTTACATCGTCCGGAAGCTCGGATAAAATAGCGTTCACTTTTCGCTGAGCATCTTGCAACGCCAAATCAACATTTGCCTCCGTGCGGAGTTCGATAACAATAACCGATAGGCCCTCATAAGAACTGGCGGTGATTTTATCCACATTTTCCATGGAGGATATGGCATTTTCAATTTCCTTTGTTACGGAGTTTTCCACTTCATTGGGTGAAGCTCCCGGGTAGATTGCGGAAATTGTTATGATAGGTGCACTGAATTTGGGCATCAATTCATACCCTAGTTTTTGATAGCTGTTAAGGCCAAGAAATGTCAGTGTTATAAAAAGAACCAATATAAGCGATGGCCTTTTTATCGAAACTTCAGTTATTTTCATATCAGTGTTGTGCTAAGGACATCAATTAATTTTCATTCAGGATTGTTACTTTGGCACCATCACTCAGGTTGATTTGACCGCTCGTAACTACCTTCTCACCTTCCTTTATACCATCAAGTACTTCGACATTATTGGAGAAAAGCCTCCCGATGATGATCGGCCTTAACATAACAGAGTCTCCTGAAACGACATACACCTGAGCATTTTCAATGCTCCCCAGGAGTGTAGCCCGTGGAATCACCAGGGAAGTTTCAGCCGCAGGCAATTCAAATGTAGCGCGACCATACATTCCACCCCGAAGCGGTTTGTCTTTTACATTGGTGATCTCAAGTTCTACCGGAAAGTTCAGGTTGACATCGGCAGTCCCACCCACAAACTTTAGACGGGCCTTGTAATCAACATCAGGATAAACATCTGCTGACACCTTAATTTGCCGGGCTTGATTTACTTTCAACACCTGATCCTCTGTTACGTTCACCACCATTTTCATCTTCGTCATGTCGACAATTTCAAAAGCCTCTTTGCCGGATGCGATATACTGGCCATTTTCTATAAAGCGCTTATTCACATAACCGGCAAATGGCGCGGTCAGGTAAGAGTCTTTCAATCGTTCCCTCGCATTTATTAACCTTGCTTCCGCATTAACGTAGTTCAGGTTGATCTCATCAAGCTGAGCCTGTGTAACTCCCCCAGTTTTTACCAGGTTCTTATAGCGCTCCACATCGGTTTCCAATTTCTTTAGGTTAGCAGTTGCTGACTTGACATCAGCTTCAAGCGTCTCATATTCCATTCTTGCAAGTAATTGTCCCGGCTGAACGAATCGTCCTTCGTCAACGGATATGTTTACAATCTTGCCAGCCGCTTCCGTGGAAACAATGACTTGTCTGGATGGCGAAAAACTGCCGGTTGCTGTAAAACTACCACCCAACGCTTCCCGCTTTGTTACGGCTACCTGTACTGGAATTGTTGCATTAGCAACCTTTGCAAGCTCAGTTTTTTCCTTCATCCTCTCCTTATTGCTCTTGAGCACATAGGCACTAATTATTACAAGTACAATGAGGATAATTATTGCGATTATGGTTTTTTTCATATTATAATTCCTGAATTAGATTAATTAGAATTTAGTTTAATAAAGATTTGATGTTACCGTTGGCCCTAAGCAAGTCTATTTCCGATTGTTTTACTTTTAACAACGCCTCGATCAGCTGGCTTTGTGCCTGGATTCTGGCAGTCTCTGCTTGCAATAAGTCAGTCAGAGGGCTGATCCCTTCGTTATAATTCTGCTCGGTTGCATCATAAACACTGTTGGCTAGCAGAACATTTTGTTGTTGAGCCTGGAAATTTTTGTAATTCACTTCAAGTGACCTGGCAGCATTTTCACTAGCGGTTGAGGACTGTTGCTTAACGAAAGTCAAATCTTTCTCTGTTTTCAATTGCCGGATTCGGGATTGCTGCATTTGTGCATGCCTTCGAAAACCATCAAAGATGGGGATATTTAAGCGTAAGCCAATTGATGCGACATCAAACCAAAGTGGATTCGCATCACTCGCCAACAAAAACGAATTAGATTGCCCCTGGTAAGTGTAATTCGCAAATGCAGATAAAGTCGGGTAATAACCTGCTGAATAATTTTTTCTCTCCAGTTTATACAAGGAGAGCTGGGTGGTTAATTGCTTGTACTCAATCTTGCCTTCCCATACGAATTCTGTTGGTAATGAGCTCGGTGTATAATTTAAGAACGCAGAGTCCAAATCAGCAAGCAACTGGAAATCAATGTCGAAAGCAGAATCCTGGTTAAGGCCAATTAGTAATTTTAAATGGCTTATCAACACACTATAACTGTCCCGTATGCTGGCCAATTGAGTTTCGATATTGGTGACGCCTATCTGTAACCTGTCGACATCAAGCTTGCGGGCTAAGCCATTGTTAAACCGATCCTTGGAGATGGCAAGGCTCTTTTGCAATTCTTCTTGATTAGTCTCCAAAACAATTTGTTGCGTCTTCAAAGTGGCCACGCGGTAAAACAAGGATGCAACTTGGTAGATCGTTTCTTCTTCAATTCGTTCACGGTTAAACTTGTAATAATCTTCGCCTACTTTTGCAGCCTTGATACCTGTAAACAGGCTTTGGTTATAGAGCTGCTGATTTGCCTGCACATTAATTGATGTTGAATATTGTAGCCCACCACGTAGCACAATGTAATCATCTGGACCGGCATTCGGATCGCCCAATGCTGCCGGAAAAACGAACGCTTGCCGCAGCACATTATCAATCAGTTCCCCAGTTGCATTAATCTGAGGAAAGGCTGTTGCTTTCACTTCCTTTGTTTTTTGCCTTCCTTCCTCCTCATCCATTTGAGCTTTGAGAATGGAAACATTCTCGGTCATGGCCTGTTGAATACACTGCCTGAGAGAATAGTGTTGAACCTCTTGTGCAAAGAGTATTGCTGGGAAGAGATTAAAAAGGATAAGTACTGACTTTAGATTTTTGATACTCATTAGCTGATTATTATTATATATGGTTTAATCGAGATTTTGAAGATTGTTTAATTTCAGATTCTTGCAAACACGCCTCCCTTTTTCTGTAGCAATCCCGCTGATCAGGCAATCAATTAAATAGATTGTTAATGCCTGTTCTGAATATTTTGCCCGTGGTAAAAGTTTTTCATTGGCGGACAACCGAGCCACTTCAAGAAAAAAAATGACATAGAAATTTACATCGAGTGTTGAGTTTAAGTAGTGTTTCCTGATTCCAGCAATTACAACGTCTTTAATCTTGCTGGCCAAAAAATCGTCTCTGAACTCCAGTAGAATTTTCCAGCCATTCTCGTGATACTTTTGTAAATCGTAAATCAATGAAGGGCTGATTTCTCTCATCATGGATGTGATGAAGATGAAAATTTTTATCAACCGTTCAACAGGGTTGGCGGGTTTGTCAAAAATGGCATCAACTAATCCTTCCAGTCTTTTTCGAAGGACGGTCATGATCTGATAAACGATTTCATTTTTGTTTGCAAATGACTCATAAATGGTTTTCTTTGACATGTTCAGGTGATGAGCAATGTCATCCATAGAAATGCTCCTGGTGCCGTATTTTCTAAATAGATTCTCGGCACACGTAAGTATTTTCTCCCTGTTTTCAGAATTGTACATTGCTATTTGAGTACAGAAGTAATGCCTTCAAAACAATTTTGTCTATTTAAACCGAACGTCAACCATTTCTGGTATTACGAGGCATTGTTCCGTAAATGTAATCCCACAAAGGAGAAGAAACGCCAAAGACTGATTCACTGTCCCTGTAATGGTGAATGCTATGGTTTACCCAAAGTACTTTAAAAAAGTTTCGAGGCGGTGGAAAGGCGTGAAGGATATAATGGATGCCAAGATAAATTGAGTACCCCACTAAAAATCCGGGTAAAAATGCAAAAACATAGTCACCCATCACTAATCTTAAAACCAATAGCAAAATTGTGGAAATGGTTACGCTTAGTATTGGAGGCATGGCCAGCCTTTCTTTGTCTCTTGGATACTCATGATGGATACCATGTATTGCGTATTGAATCTTTGATTTCAGCTTCGAGTACGTGGCCATGTGAAAAATATATCTGTGTGTATTGTATTCAACCCATGTATATACAAACCATCCTGCAAAGAAAAGAACGGTCGCCATGCCCCTTGTCGTTACAGTGTTTGTCAAACTCCAATAAAATAGGGCTGCCGAATACAAAACAAGTATTGAAGTTGGGACAGCAATATGCGTTCGTGTTAATCGTTCAAGCACTACGCTGTCAAATAGTTTACGTGTTCCGGCATTCTTTGGCGTTACCTCCATAATTCTTTTATATTTTATTTTAGTGAGCTTCTCTTCTATAAGGTATAACGATAACCGGCACAGTAGCGTGCCTTATCAAATACTCTGCATTACTCCCCATAACCCAATGGGATAGACCTGTCTTACCATTTGTTCCAATGACCAGATAAGAAATGTCAAGCTTTGCTGCCTGCGCGATTATTTCCTTTTTTGGATCTCCGATTCTGATCACAATCTCTTTGTCAACGTCCGAATACTTTTGCGTTCCCTTGGTGAGAAATTCGATAGCGTACTGTTCAACTTCTTCCCAGTTCCAAACTTTAGGCAGCGTGGGAACATAATTGGAATACTGTAATGTATTGTCCACAACATGGATAATACAGACAACTCCATGGAGTTGTCGCACAAGCTTGATCCCTTGCTCTATGATAAGCAAAGAATCTTCACTCAAATCACTTGCAATCATGATTTTCACCTCGAACACAAAACTTGTTGTCTAATATCTTGACGCTGTAAAGTTAATAGAATAACTTTACTTTTAACAGAATTGTTAAAATACTAAGTTAAATCAAAAAACATTGAAAATGAACCTAGAAACAAGCCTTTCCACGGAAGAGGCGATTTTGGCGGCAGCAAGAAAGGTGTTTGAGTCGAAAGGATTTGATGGGGCAAGAATGCAGGAGATATCGGATCGTGCTGGAATCAACCGGGCATTGCTTCATTATTATTTTAGGACAAAGGAGAAAATGTTTGAGCGGATTTTCGATGAAGCGCTAGAGCGCTTCATGCCCCTTTTATCTACATGGGATCAGGATCTGGAAGAAAGTTGGGAATTGAAATTGAAAAGATTTATCATCAAGTTCATTACTTTTCTCAAAACGAATTCGATGCTATTCCTGCTGCGGGAAATCATTCGCAAGCCTGAATTACTGGCATCAAAAACTGAAAAGCATAGAAAGAAACTCAACAAATTTGTGCTCTACTTCGATAGATTGAAACAGGAGCGACTGATTCGTTCTGATGTGGATTCCAGGTATATCTATGTAATAATTCATTCACTTTGCTCCTTCCCATTGATGAATGGAATTGTTTTTTCGTATAGCCTGCGAATTTCTCCGAAAGAGTATGATGAGCTGATGACAGGATACCCGGAAATAATCAGCGATTTATTGATCCAGCTGCTGAAGTATCAAAAAAACTGAAAAATCAATGAATGAAGAATTTGAACTTTCAGATCGTGACGACTGCGCCCCATTAACCACCGCGACCAGCCCTCACAAGCAATTGTCTCAAAACGGAGCCCTTCATATTCATCGCCAACTTGTGCTTTGGACGTATACCATAAGCTTTGTAGAGATAAAGCCATCAATAATATCAAAGTCCCCGGCACATGGGTTGTTTCTTTCCGAAATGGTTAAACTTATAAATCCACATGCGTTAGTGGAACGGGAATTTGGTCATATTCATCCATACCCAGATGGTAGCTTACATTTGCTTCTTCCGATGACAGACGCTAAGGAAATTGTTGTGAAAGGATGGGGAGAATTCCATCCGTTGGCTTTTCTAAAAGAGATTCCGTCAAACTTTATTATGCTCTACAGCCCGCGTTCGCAGGATGAACTGTCATTAGTCAAACGTATTATTTTACGATCGTATTCATTTGCTGCTACGGCAGCTAATGGTCAAAGAAATACTCATGTCAATATTTGAATTTGATAGTAATCCACTAATTTTTGAATCCAGATTTTACGTCACAGGATTGTTCAACAATTACCTTCCTGTAATCTGCAAGTTTCACAATATTCATCATACCCTTAATGTAGTTCAATTTTGCCATGAGCTTGGCGAACATTATCGGTTGACAAGAACTGATATGGAAAAGCTTCTGGTGGCCGCCTGGTTCCACGACACCGGATATTGTTTGGATATTGACAATCATGAAAATGAAAGCGTTACCATTGTATCGAAATTTCTTGATTCACACAACGTGTCTGAAAAGTACATGCCCTCAGTAAAAAATTTGATTTTCGCTACAAAAAGATTAGAAGAACCATCAACTCTTGCGGAACAAATTATTTGCGATGCTGATACTCAGCATCTTGGGGCAGAAGATTATTTCAAATGGTCGATGCTCCTCAAAGAAGAGTTTCAACTAAAAAATAACCAGGAACTTTCTGATAAAGAATGGAACCACACGAATATTTCTTTTTTCAATTCTCATAGGTATTTCACAGACTATGCACAAAGAATGTGGGGAGAGCAAAAATTAAAAAATCTCAACCAACTTAAAGGATAAAATAATTACATAAATTAATGTTCAAAAAATTCTGGAAGAAAACCTAAATATCAAACCATGACAAACATTGTAAAAGGGTTAATTGCCGGAACAGTTTTTGGCGTAGTCTCCATTATTCCAATGGTTTCAATGACTTTTGAGAATAAGGCATTGGCCATGACAGCGTCCTTTATCAGCCGGTTCGCCATAGGATTTATAATTATTAATATGGAACTTCCAATGCCAGGCTGGATAAAAGGTGGTCTAATCGGGCTAGTCCTTAGTTTGCCTGATGCTCTGGTGACTAAACAGTATGCGCCAATTTTGGGGCTAGGTCTGATCGGGGGCATTATTTGTGGCTTTTTTAGCAAGTAAGGTATGTTTCAATCTCACTCCGACAGCAATAAAGCAAGATTCTATATTTTAGCAACTGCTCATTTTCTGGGGAATATACCTGATATTTTGCTGGTTGAATCGCCCATTTGATGTCGCGAGCATTCCTTAGCTAACAAACGCTGTAACAATTTCAGACAATTGACTAAAAAGCCTATTAACTCCCTACAAACTATTTTCAACTTTTGTTCAACCCATTTACAACAGTTTTCTGTCGTCCGACAGTGTCATGCAGAATTGAACATATTCCTTCAAATTCCTTCATAATACTTCACAATCGTTCATAAACATTTAAGCGCTTCGAGACACCATATATTTTGCTTCATGACTCAAAACTAAGGCGTAGAGCAAATTTTGCGTCTATTTGGATTTGCCTAAATTTTCAATTTCAAAGGTGGGGAAAACGGCCAGTCTGGAACAAGCTGAATACAGAAAAGAAGGACAGGGCAAAGGGATGGCAGTTACTTGGTTATGCGTTAGCAATAAGATTGCTTGTAGCGGTAACGGTTTATTTTTTACACTGATGATAAAGGAAAAGATTCAAGCACATAATGGTTTATTGTTTGGCGGGCAGAGCAAAAAATGGAGCATTATAATTAATTTGTTTAACCGCTTTATGTTTAAACATATAATATATATCTTGTGTCAGATTAGAAAGGTTGGGTTCGCCCGTCCTTTATAATAACCATTTAAAAATTTTATGCACTTAAACAAACCAAAGTTATGAATCTCAAAGAAAAAGTCGAAGACATGAATAACATGATCCTAAGCGGACAAACGATGGAGGCTTTTGAAAAGTATTATCACAAAGAAGTGTCAATGCAAGAGAACAATGCACCACCCACTGTCGGGAAAGATGCGAATAGAGAGAGGGAAATCAAATCGATGGGAATGATTGAGGAGTTACACGGAGCAGAAGTCAAAGGTGTGGCAGTTGGTGATGACCTATCCATGGTAGAATGGGAAATGGATGTTACTTACAAGGGTGCCCCTAGGGCAAAAATGGCTCAGGTAGCCGTGCAACGATGGGCTGACGGACAAATTATTAATGAGCGGTTTTATTATTCATCTATGTAAAATAAATGTTTTGTGCATGCGAATTGGTGATAAGGCTCCTGATTTTGAACTTACAAATCAACTTGGTTCAAAAATTAGATTGAGTGACTTAATAATGAGCAGGAACGTTGTTCTGTTCTTTTATCCTAAAGATGACAGCCCGGGCTGTACTCGGGAGGCCTGTGCTTTCCGAGATAGTTACGAAGTTTTTAAAGAAGTCGGAGCGGAGGTAGTAGGGATAAGCTCTGATAGTGAAGATTCACACCAACATTTTGCAGATAAGCATAATCTGCCTTATACGCTGTTGAGTGATAAGGGCGGTACTGTGAGAAAACTCTATGGTGTACCTAAAACATTGGGGATTTTACCAGGTAGAGTTACTTACATAATTGACAAGCAAGGAGTAGTTTGTCATATTTTCAACTCACAATTGAATTTTGAAGGGCATATTGAGGAGGCGCTAAGTATTTTAAAATCAATGGACAATAACTAAAAATCAAGGATAAAACTATGGAAACAAAAGAAATGAGTAAAGGAAGAAAAATCACCGGATGGGTGATCGCTGGATTAGTCACTGCAATGTTGCTGTTTAGTGCCATGGGCAAGTTTACTACGCCAGAAATGGTAGAAAACTTTGCTAAGTGGGGATTGGGAGACTGGATAACAATCGTGGCAATTGGAGAGATTATCTCCGCACTGCTTTTCCTTTTTCCAAAGACCAATGTTTTTGGTTCATTCTTACTTAGCGCTCATATGGGGGGAGCTATTGTCGTGCACATGAGTCATTACGAATCATTTATGGTGCAATCTATACTACTCATTTTGGTATGGGCCGTAGCATTTGTTCGCAATCCCGAACTGCTGGCCAAATTCAAATAGTTAGCGATGAGGAGAATCTGCATTTTTGGAGCCACAGGCCGGACTGGCAAACATCTTGTCAATGTGGTGGCAGAACGAGGCATGACCCCTGTTTGCTTGGTCAGAAAAGAGTCAAAAGAGAAGCCGGTGCATAAGTCAGCAGTTCTCGTGGAGGGCTCTCCATTGGTATATGATGACGTGAAGCGCGCCTTGACCGATTGTGATGCGGTGCTAGTCGCACTGAATGTGGCCCGGAAGAGTGATTGGCCATGGGCTAAACTCGTATCTCCCCCGGATTTGCTTGAGGTAAGCATGACTAACATCGTGAAGGCTATGGGTGAGACAGGAGCTAAGCGGATCATCACGGTTTCTGCGTGGGGAGTGGGCGATAGCTACGCTGAAGCCAATGGAATATTCCGATTCCTTATCAACAAAACCAATGTTGGGACGGCCTATGCGGGGCATGAGCAACAGGAGAAAGTGTTGAAAGAAAGCAACCTCGATTGGACAGCCGTGCGCCCTGTCGGGCTGACCAATAACACTAAGCATTGCCCGACAAGAGTTAGTCAAAATGGATCTACTAAGCTAAAAATGTCAATTAGTAGAATGGATGTGGCTATATTTATGTTGGATATACTTGATAATGTAAAATATTACAAGACAACGCCTAGCATTTCCAACGATTGATAAATGGGCATTGAAAATGAAATAAAAAGCAAATTCAGAAATGAATACCACAAGGCTGTGGTAAACCTGTATTACACCAACAATGTAATTGGTGAGCAGTTCTTTAAAATGCTAAAGGCGTATGGGTTGGCAGTTCCTCAATTCAATGTGCTTAGAATACTAAGAGGGCAACATCCCAATGCAGCTTCAATAGGGTTGATTAAGGAGCGAATGCTGGATAGGAATTCGGATGTAAGCCGCATTGTAGATCGATTGTTTAAAAAGAAACTTGTTGAACGAAAAGAAGGTAAATCTGACCGAAGGCAGAAAAATGTGTTGATTACAAAAATGGGTCTAGAACTACTTGAGAAAATGGCAGTTTGTGAAAAACAGGAAGATGCTATTCTATCCAACCTGAATAAAAAAGAAGTAAAACTATTGAACGAATTGCTGGATAAGATTAGGGATAAATGAACCGTCCATCTTTTATAAAGCTATTAGGTATGGTAACACTTGGTGCAGGAACATTTGGTTTGTCAGGTTTAGCTAAAGCACTTAATGAAACAGAGCAGTCATTCCAACATTCATTAATCTGATTGAAGGAGAAGAATTTGGAAGAGAAAGGAAACATGAAACGCCTGTGATATAGGCATGTTGTTCTCATGAGCACTGGCACTCAAACTCAGTCCCTCAGCCAATCCCTCGATTCTCATCCAGGGATTGAATGGCAGGTATTCGCAGATTTGAAAGAAGGATTTTAATTGCATGCCAGATTTTCCGATGGATTAGGACTGTTTCCAAACGACAATCCTTGATCTTAAATAGGATGAGGTAATAAAAATATCTTCATCACCGCTCTATGATGGTGGAGCGATTTGCCAGTATGGTGAACCTTATCAGTAGTCCCCAGTAGAAGAACCCGACTGGCGTTTCTGGATCAATAGAGCATCTGTCAAAGGTCTTGAATTGAACGGATTCTATGGGAACGGTTTTTGGTAAAGTCGGAATGATGTTATTTCCCTCGAGTAATACAAACGAACCACATATCGGGCTGATATACAAATCACCGCCATTCCGAAATTGGAACGCTACCCAGCGAGTTCACATAACTGTTTAGTAGCGATCAAATCCGGGCCTGAATATTTCTAAGGACGTAATTACCGGTGGGCAGTTCGTTATTGACACTAATACGCTCAACAATGAGGATCGTTCGAGTGCAGCTATCTGTGGCAGGTTTTGTAAGCATCCCCGTTTATACAATTCAAAAGTAGAATTCATTTTCATTATTGCAATAGTTATCAATGTTGAAATGTGGTCAACTTGAATGGATTTTTGGGTTGGGGAGTTGTCCATATTTCAACATGGCCGGGGTTTTTCCGTTAAGACTTTCATGGAGCCTGTAGTTATTATAATCCTCCAGCCACTTTTCAGTTTCCATTCGCAGTTCATCGATATTATCAAACAAATAAGCATCTAAAACGCACATAGCAACTTAATTTACTTAAAGAGCTTTATTAACAGATTTCAAGATATCACGATCTGAATAAAACTTATCAACAAACTCTTCAAAATTAGTTATCACGTCAGGAAGATTCAATTCCATAACGGACAAACTCAATAGCGGCCATTTTTTAAACCGCATCATAAACCCGAACAACGGAAGATACGGGGGGGCATAATGGAAAGAGTTTTCGATAAGTTCATCATGCAGGGCCGGTTTTAAGGCCGTCTTTAAATCCCGTACAACATCGTAAAGGATTTTAATTCTGCTTCCTTCGCTTAACGTTTCGGCAAGAACGGGCATCCCCTTGTCGTGGAAGAATGTTAATAGGTATTCGCGGAAGCCGTCTTCGGTCACGTCACAGAGGTCGCGACAATAATAGAGGTATTGTTCTCTGAATCGTTTGAGGGAGAAGTCATCTACCGTTTTATCGATCACAAAGTCAATCAGTTCATTTTCCTTGGCAATGACCTGTTCAAGTGTTGGACCTCCTTTTTTTCCGGCAGCCAATAGGTGATATTTAGGCTTGGAGAATAACTCAAAATAATAACTTTTGTAGAAGGTTGTCTTCCGGTCAAAGGTCACTTGTATGTATAGGGGGTGCGTCAGTTTGCCATGAAAAGAAACTTCCTTGAGCCGCTCGTTGAAGTACGTTTTGTAGGTCACCTTATAAGTTCTGCTCATTTAGCTCTCTTTGGTTTTGCTCCGTCCTTGAAGGAATTCAATTGGTATCAAATCAAAGCATTCCGTTCATACTAAATGGATGTGAATGCCCATCATTGCACTAAATTATACAAAGTTTAGACATATATTATGTTATCAAAACAAATATTTTTATATTAGCGTTTAATAAGGTACCCCTTGCCGCGCTTACCGGTGACGGGATAGAACCAGGAGGTACCAGATGGAGAAATTGAGTCCGGAAAAAGTAATGGCCATGCTCAAGGAAAAAGGTGTTGAAGTGTCGGTTGAGCAGGCAGCTTCGATTCTCAAATTTCTCCGAAAACTTGCAAATATTGTGGTTGCTCAATATCTAAAAGGTGGAAAACAATAAGCATAAATCAAACTGGCAACTTAATTCGTCTCCTATGAAAACAGCCGATCTTTACATAAGAGTAAGTACCGATGAACAGGCCGACAAAGGGTACTCCCAGCGGGGTCAGGAGGAGCTGCTTCGCAGGTATTGCGACATCAACAAACTGACGGTACGAAAGGTGATCTATGAGGATCATTCAGCCAAAACGTTTGATCGTCCTGAATGGCAAAAATACCTGAGCAACCTTCGTAAACATAGAGGACAGAGTGACCTTGTGCTCTTCTTGAAATGGGATCGGTTCAGCCGGAATGCCGGTGATGCCTACCAGATGATAAATATCCTGCGCAAGCTTGGCGTGGAACCGCAGGCCATTGAACAGCCCCTTGACTTGTCCATCCCTGAAAATAAACTGATGCTGGCATTTTACCTGGCAACGCCCGAGGTGGAAAATGACAGGCGTGCATTGAATGTAATTCATGGTATGCGCCGGGCCAAAAAAGAAGGTCGTTACATGGGACATGCCCCGGTAGGGTATGCCAACAGGACGGATGAATCGGGTAGAAAATTGATTGAACCAATAGAGCCAATGGCGGGCGTAATCCGCTGGTCATTTGAGAAGATTGCTGAAGGTGTATTCAATACTGAACAAGTCTACAAGATGGCAAAGGATAAAGGTTTTAAAGGTGCAAAAAGCTTGTTTTGGACTGCTATCCGCAATCCGGTGTATTGTGGCAAAATAGAACTCCCCAAATACAAAGAAGAAGAGGAGCGTCTGATCAAAGGACAACATGAACCCCTTATATCGGACGCGCTATACTACCAAGTGCAAGATGTTTTGGATGGTCGGAAAAGGGGAAAATACCGACTTAAGGTGGCATCCAATGAAACCATGCCGCTACGAGGATTTTTGATTTGTCCCCAGTGCGGCAAGCTTCTTACAGGTAGCAAATCCAAAGGCAACACAAAATATTATTCCTATTACCATTGCTTTGATGGATGCACCTGCCGCTTCCGTGCGGACAAGGTGAATGACGTTTTTGTCAAGGAGCTAAGCAAATACATTCCACGTTCTGAGGTTGCGGATGTCTACAAGATCACACTCATTGAGTCATGGAACACCCAGACAAGTCATTTGCGAAATGGTCACAAGCAACTGTTATCGCAGATCAGAGAACTGGAAGACAAACTTTCTTACATCCGTGATTTACTTTCATCAAGGCAGCTTCCCCCTGAAGACTTCCGGGAAATGAAGACCGAGTATACAACCAAATTGGAGAAGCTAGAGGCAAAGCTGAGTGCAACTGAGAATGATAACGTAAGCATTGATGGCCTGCTCGACAAAGGCGTGAAGAATCTTTTGGTATTGGACACGATCTACAATGACGGAGGTATCGAAAAGAAGCGCGAAGTGATTAGTTCGATGTATCCAGAAAAGTTGACTTTTGACGGAACGTTACTTCGAACTACCCGCGTCAACGAGGCGGTACGATTTATTTATATGATTGACAGTGAGTTAGGCCAAAATAAAAACAGGACAAATCTGAAAAATTCAAACTTGTCCTGTCAAGTCGGGGTGGCAGGATTCGAACCTGCGGCCCCCTGGTCCCAAACCAGGTACACTAACCGGACTGTGCTACACCCCGAGCACACTTTTATTTACCTTCCTTTTGAGCACTTTTTGTGATGCCCTGTGGTAAACGAGGACGCAAATCTAGAATTTTTCATTTTAAAAGCCAGACTATCCTCAAGAAAAATTAAAAGGTCGATCTGATTTATATCACACCTTAGAGAAAAAGCGTTACTCTGCCCGTAAAATCAATTAATAATCCTCTAAATTTATTATAGCAAATCTTACCACCAACACTAATATTACAATCATGAAGGTCTTAAAATACATTCTATTCGGTATACTGGGTATCGTTGTACTACTAGTTATTGTAGGCCTTGTGACTTCCAATGAATTTAATGTGGAGAAATCAATCACTATCAATGCGCCTGCTTCTGAAATTCATCCATACGTCTCTAATCTAAGATTGCAAAATGAATGGTCGGTCTGGTCAGAAATGGACCCGGACCAAAAAGAAACCTTCGAAGGAACAGATGGCGCTCCCGGCTCGAAACATAGCTGGGAAGGAGAAATCACCGGAAAGGGATACCAGGAAATCGTGAGTATGACTCCTACCAGAATTGAAACCAACCTGGTTTTTACTGATCCTTACGAATCACAGGCTGATGTCTATTTTGACCTTAAAGAAACTGGATCATCTACTGAAGTGACCTGGGGTTTTGAAAGTGAAATGCCTTTTCCTATGAACATCTTCCTGCTATTTGGAGATATGGGCGTGGGTAATGACTTTCAGAAAGGTCTGGAGAACCTTAAAGCCAAAGTGGAGGGATAGAAATCTTGGTTTCGTCTCAGGAATATGCTCACGTGTCTCAATTTTAGACACTTATCAACTTCTGCTGGCCATTTTTCCGTTGATACTCTAGAACAAGAAAACTAAGATCACATGGATAGGAAAGGTTTTATTAAAAACAGTCTCACAGGATTAGGAGGTATTGTAGCGATACCGTCGCTTCTGGCCAGGTGTAAAGATGAGGGGATTGATCCGTCGGACACCAACTCCGAAGGTTGCGAATTGTCACCCAGCGAGACAGCGGGTCCTTTCCCTAATAAAACGCCTGCTCAACTGGTAAGAGAAAATATCGTCTCGGATCGTACGGGGGTTGCCCTGTTGATGAATATTATTGTGCAGGATCAAAGCAATGGTTGTGCACCTCTTGCAGGCGTGTATGTAGATGTCTGGCATTGTGACAAGGATGGAAACTACTCGCAATACAATACACACTCAAATGCCAGCTTTCTGAGAGGTAGGCAACTCTCAGATGAAAACGGTCAGGTATCCTTTATCAGCATTTTCCCGGGATGGTATCCTGGGAGAGCACCGCATATTCATGTTGAAGTACTAGATCAAAACCTGAAGTCATTGCGGGTATCACAAATTGCTTTCCCCGTTGACACCTATACCGAGGTATACAACTCCAATGGCTATAATGGTGCCCCTGACACCTCAAACTCCAGCGATGGCATCTTTTCAAATAGTCTCTCAGGAAACATGACCGACTCGCTCACCGGAAATATTGAGGATGGCTATACCCTTGAAAAAATACTTGTGGTGTAACCATTGTTCAATTGCTTTTGCAGGAACTCATTTATTTCCGAACTTCGTGGTAAAATAACACGCATGTCCGGAAGAAAATCTGTAAACGTTGGGATTGTCCAAATGAGCTGCTCTGCTGACAAAGCAGCCAACCTGCAAAAAGCCGTTGAAGGGGTAGAAAAAGCTGCTAAAGATGGCGCACAAATTGTGTGTCTACAGGAGCTATTCACCTCTCTCTATTTCTGCGATGTGGAAGATTACGACAACTTCAACCTGGCTGAGCCCATTCCCGGTCCTTCGGTAGAAGCGCTTTCACCTGTCGCGAAGAAAAACAATGTGGTGATCATTGCTTCACTCTTCGAAAAAAGGACAGAAGGATTGTATCACAACACCGTTGCCGTGATAGATGCAGATGGCACGTACCTGGGGAAATACCGCAAGATGCACATCCCGGATGACCCAGGATACTTTGAGAAATTTTATTTCACTCCTGGAGACCTGGGCTTTAAAACTTTTGATACCAGATATGCAAAAATTGGCGTGCTAATCTGTTGGGATCAGTGGTACCCTGAAGCAGCCCGTATTACCAGTCTGATGGGTGCTGAGATGCTCTTCTACCCTACCGCTATTGGCTGGCATAAGAGTCAGGATGAGCAAACCAACCAGGAACAGCACAATGCCTGGCAAACCATTCAAACTTCACATGCAGTAGCCAACGGCATCCCGGTGATTTCTGTCAACCGTACTGGCTGGGAAGGAGACATGCAGTATTGGGGAGGATCATTTGTAACCAACGCCTTTGGCTGGATTGATTACAAAGCACCTCATGATGAGGAAGTAACTAAAGTGGTACCGATAGATCTAAATAAATCCGACTCATACAGGGTGCACTGGCCATTCCTGAGGGACCGACGCATTGATGCCTACTCTCCGATTGAAAAACGATTTATCGATGAGTAACACTATCCCAAAATCTGCAGGCTATACTTTTCCTGCGGAATGGCACCCTCACGAAGCCACCTGGCTCAGTTGGCCGCACAACAAAGAATCATGGCCCGGTAAGATCAATTCCATATACAAACCTTATGGTCAGTTTATAAAAGAAGTATCTGAGGGAGAAAGGGTCTGTATCAATGTAAAAGATCAGCCCATGCAGGATGATGCTACAGAAAAGCTGATCAAAGCGGGGGCAAACCTCGACAGAATCACATTTTATCATCATCCCACCAATGATGCCTGGTGCAGGGACCATGGTCCGGCTTTTGTGATTAATCAGCAAACAGGCGAAAAAGCTATTGTCGACTGGGGTTATAATGCCTGGGGTGGTAAATACCCTCCGTTTGACCTGGACAATCAAATCCCAACACTGGTAGCCAACAAATTGGGATTGGAAACATTCCATCCAGGAATCGTGATGGAGGGTGGTTCCGTAGACTTCAACGGAAAGGGAGTCGTACTCACTACCACTGCCTGTCTGCTCAATAAGAATCGCAACCCACATCTTACCAAAGACCAAATCTCTGAATACCTGATCAACTACTACGGTGTGGATACCATCTGGTGGCTGGGCGATGGCATTGAAGGAGATGACACGGATGGGCACATCGATGACATTACCCGGTTTACCGCTCATGACACTGTAGTGACCGTGGTTGAACCCAATAAAAAGGATCCGAATCACTTTCCATTGGTGGAGAACCTGAAGGCATTGAAACAACTGAGGATTAATGATAAAACATTAAACGTAGTAGAGCTACCGATGCCAAAGCCTGTTATCTACAGGGATCAAAGACTTCCGGCCTCATACGCCAACTTTTACATCGCCAACCATGCGGTGATTGTTCCGACTTATCGGGATGATGCCAAAGACAAAGAAGCACTTGACATACTTAGTCAGCTATTTACTGACAGGAAAGTAGTGGGCATAGACTCCACTGATATCGTTTGGGGGTTGGGGAGCTTTCATTGCCTGAGCCAGCAGGAACCAAAAGTGTAGTTAGCCAAACATTCCCAGTCCATTCGGGTTTTGCTAATTAGTTAAATTCACCAAATGGATCAGGTTACCACGATCACCTTTTGTAAATACAAGTCACTATTCCATAAGATCTGGGCTTTTTTCATGATGCAATTTGCTCATGGATACCTGAAAGATATTGAGGGGATGACTTTCTATAAGCTAATGGGTAGTGGCAAAGGGCTGGGTTTCAATCCCCTCCCCGACTGGTCGGTATATGCCCTGATCCAGGTTTGGAACAACCATGAGTCAGCGAGACGGTTCATCGACTCATCGGAGCTGATGCAAAAATACAGCGCACGGAGCACAGCATGCATGACAATCTTTATGCGATGCATCACCACTCATGGTAAATGGTCCGGCCAATCGCCCTTTCACCCATCCGACCGTACAGATCCAACCAACCCTATGGTAGCTGTGATCACCAGGGCCACCATTAAAACTTCAAAATTGATCAGATTTTGGAGATATGTACCCACAGCTCAAAAGCCTGTTAAAAAGGCAGAAGGACTCATTTACACCAAAGGGATTGGGGAGGCTCCCATCAAACAAATGGCTACATTTAGTCTTTGGACCACGGAAGTAGAAATGAAGAAATTCGCTTATCAATCAAGTGAACATCAACAAGCCATTAAAATGACACGAGTACTTAACTGGTATAAAGAAGAGCTCTTTGCCCGTTTTCAGCCTTATGCATTTGACGGCAACTGGGAAAAACTTTCAACGGATTACCTGGGAATAAAAAACAACATTCCTGTATGATAGGGGTTATTCTTATTTGCGACAAAATTGAATGAGTAAAGCAATTGTCATCGGCTCGGGTATTGCAGGACTTGCCAGCGCATTGAGGCTTAGAAGCAAAGGCTATGAGGTAAAGGTCTTTGAGGCGAATGCCTATACTGGAGGCAAGATCCATGCTTTCTCTAACAAAGGCTATCGATTTGATTTTGGTCCCTCACTTTTCACCATGCCACATCTGGTAGATGAATTGTTTGAGTTGTTTGATAAAGATCCGAAAAAGCATTTTAAGTATATCCGAAAAGATATCATTTGTAATTATTTCTGGGAAGATGGTCATACTTTCACAGCCCCTTCAGACAAGAAACAATTTATCGAGCAAGCAGCAAAGAGCTTCTGGGTAGAAGAACGAACTTTAGAAAACTACCTGAATAGAAATAAGGAAAAATATGATCTGACAGCAGGTCTGTTTTTAGAAAAATCCCTCCATAAATTATACACATATCTTTCGCCGGACACGCTGAAATCCCTCCTTCGGATAGGGAAACTACACCTAAACAACACCCTCAATGGGGTGAATCAATCTTATTTTAACGACAGCAAGCTGGTACAACTTTTTAATAGATATGCCACCTATAATGGCTCATCTCCATATAGAACACCCGGAATCATGTCACTCATTCCTCACCTGGAGATGCACTATGGCACTTATTTTCCTACAAAAGGGATGCATGATATATCCCAAAGTCTGTATCGGCTAGCTGAGCAGGTTGGTATTGAATTTTACCTGGAAGAACCGGTCATGAGTATCACTACCCAAAAACATGAGGTAACCGGAGTGAAAACCAAACGGGATACATATGAAGCAGATGTGGCCATATCTAACATGGATGTTTTTTCTACCTATCAAACTTTACTTCCCGATTCCCGACAACCAAAGCGGATCCTGAAACAGGAAAGATCCAGCTCGGCAGTCATTTTCTACTGGGGAATCAACAGGCAATTTGGTGAACTGGACCTGCACAATATCTTCTTTTCCAACAACTACTGGCAGGAATTTGAGCACATCTTCAATAAAAGGGATCTGTACAGGGACCCTACGGTTTATATTAATATCACCAGCAAAGACAAACCGGATGACGCCCCTCCTGGTTGCGAAAATTGGTTTGTGATGATCAATGCGCCAGGCAATGTTGGCCAAAACTGGGATGAGATAGTCGATGAGGCGAGGAGAAACATTATTCTAAAGCTAAACAGGGTATTAAAGACAAGAATTGAAGACCTCATCGTAACAGAGGATGTGGTGGATCCGAGAACCATCGAATCAAAAACACGATCACACCAGGGATCATTATATGGCACTTCGAGCAATTCGAAATTTGCGGCTTTCCTCAGGCATCCTAACTTCTCCTCACAGTACAAAAACCTGTATTTCTGCGGAGGTTCTGTCCATCCGGGAGGTGGGATTCCACTTTGCCTGCTTTCAGCCAAAATAGTTTCTGACCAAATACCTGCCAATGACTAACTGGACCCCCTTTTTGACAAAACGCAATGGAGCCATCTTTATCGTTTGGTTATTCCACATTTCTGCAATCATCGGAATAGCGCTTGGACATTTTGATTGGTTTATTTCGAAAACCCCTATCAATTTACTGCTCATAGGAATTATTATGGTGATGGCATACCCTATCGCATCTGAAAGAGCCATTGTCATCTCTTTATTTTTTTACATTACCGGAATGGCAGTGGAGTGGATAGGTGTTCATTATGAGTTTCTCTTTGGTACTTATGCTTATGGCGAAAATCTGGGCCCGAAAATCGACGGTATTCCCTGGCTGATTGGGGTAAACTGGATGGTGCTGACACTAGCAACCGCGACTATCTCACAGAAAATCTTTAATCATTTGGCCTTGAAAATACTTATGGGGGCCTCATTAATGGTGTTTCTCGACATATTCATTGAATTATCGGCCCCAATGCTGGACTTATGGAGCTTTTCGTCACCAGGGGTGCCCTTTAGAAACTATCTGGCCTGGTTTCTCATCTCCGCATTTTTACACTACATTTATCAAAGGTCCCGGTTGCAGGGTGATTTTTGGGTTTCTCTTCATGTCTACCTTGCTCAGTTAACCTTTTTCCTCTTTCTCTATGGAAGCTTCGGTATATGATTATGCGATCATTGGTTCAGGCGCGGCTGGACTCCATCTCGCTGCAGCCCTTTCTTCTGATCCTTATTTCAAGAATAAAAGTCTGCTGATACTTGAAAAAGACCCGGAAAGAGACAATTATCCAACCTGGTGCTTTTGGGAGAAAGGAAAAGGTAAATGGGACAACATTATCAGTAAGTCATGGAACAAAACCATTTTTACCAGTCAGAATGGTACCCAACAAAATATTGGCCTGGGAGCCTATACCTACAAAATGGTACATGGCAAGGATTTCTATCTGGAAACCAAACGAAGGCTTGAGGGATCAAATCAGGTCTACTGGGTGCAACAAGATGTAGTAGATGTTATGCAAGGCCTACCAAATCGTATTAAAACGAAATCAGGTGATGAATACCTGGCAAATCATGTATTCGACAGCAGAATTGATCCTGACTTTTTTGAAGAAAAAGGCAAATACAGCTATTTAAAGCAACATTTCGAAGGCTGGGTCATCGAAACAAAGGAAAAGGTCTTTTATCCTGATGCCTTTACGATGATGGATTACCGCTTGGTTTATCCCGGCACAACCAGCTTCACCTATATCCTGCCTTTTACACCTACCCAAGCATTGGTTGAATACACATTCTTCTCACCGGATGTAGTGGAAAAAGATGTATACAAACATTATTTGAACTGGTATATCAAAGATTTCCTGAAAGCAGATGACTTTAAGGTTCTCAGAACTGAAAGTGGTGTCATTCCCATGTCAGACTACCCTTTTCACCAATACAATAATGAATACCTCACAAAAATAGGCACTGCTGGAGGCTGGGTAAAAGGCTCAACAGGTTATTCATTTAAAAATGCCGAAAGGAAGAGTCGGATAATCATTGAAAATTTGAAAGCCAATAAAATCCCGGGTTTACAATTGATGAAAAAGCGTTTCAGGATTTATGATACGCTTTTTCTGGATGTACTTTATTCTCACAATGAGCGTGGTCCCGCAATATTTAGGGATATGTATCGGAAAAATGACATTAAGACAATCTTTAGCTTTTTAGACGAACAAACATCTCTTGGCAAGGAAATTGAGGTGATGAACACGTTTGATAAGTGGTTGTTTTTCAAAACGATACTTAAAAAATTGATCAGATTTGAATAATTCAATCTGGATTGATTACCAGTTATATTTAATGCTTTTAGAATATTTTTTTTTATATCTTGGTAGATCGCTTTAGCAAATTGAATTGATGCATCACCGTATAATACTTGCCTTATTATTCCTGCTATTTGCTTTTTTTTCTCATTGCGGGTTTGCAGCTGAGTTCTTAAGACGGCAGGCAGGGACCACCTCCTTTACCGGTACCAGCACTACAGTGACGATACCTACTACCTTGGCTGACATGTCCAAGTCAATCCTGGTATTTTCAGCCACTATCAATGACGCTAATCCCAGAAATATTTTGATTGGGGGTACGATAACTAACACGACTACCCTTACATTCTCAAGAGCATCGAATACAGGTACGGTATCCATTAGCTGGGAGGTGATCGAATTTGAGAGCGGCGTATATGTTCAGAGAGGATCTGGAGTAGTAGCAGAAAACACCAACGTAGATGTTACCATATCATGTGTGGACCTCAATCAAAGCTTTGTGTTGCTTTCAGGTCGAAATGATGGCTCCAACTTAGGTTCAGATGATGGTATCACTGGAAATTTAACATCTGAGACAAATCTAAGGTTACTAAGTGGGACTTTGGCAGGAGACCATGATATGGCCTACTGGCAGGTCATTGAATACCAGGGAGCTTTTGTTCAAAAACTGACTGGTTCACTCACTGGTACTTCACTGGTATCAACAATCCCTACTGCCGTGAACATGAGTAAAACCATGGTCATTTCAAATCATCGATTTGGAGGAGATGCTGTTGCCTCAGATTTACCCAGAACCGTACTTACATCCACAAACCAGGTCACCTACACCAGAAACACCAGCGGAATAACCTGCAATTTCGTGACCTATGTAGTAGAGTTTACTGATCAGACTACAGTAGCCAGGGGGTCAGCAAATTTTACATCAGGCTCTACCAGCCAGACCGTGACCGGTTTGACAACCACCTCATCATCCGCTGTATTCGCACCTGGAAATTTTGGTAGACAAGGAAGTACAAGTCATTCTGGCTCAGATAATACAGGTCATGTTTGGTTTACATATCGAATAGCCAGCTCAACCACATTACAAATAGACCGCGCAGTAGGAACCAGTTCGACTGCAGTAGCACCATGGCAGATCGTGACATTTGAAAATGCAGATGATGGGCTTCAAAAGAGTACATTCTACTCAATTGGTTCGGGAGCATGGGAAACC
>DKPQ01000023.1:416101-601994 GCA_002471275.1 Flammeovirgaceae bacterium UBA7330 | reverse complement strand
TAGACCAGGACCCAACCTGCGACATGGACATCCAGTTTTACAATGTATGGTATTCAGCTACAGGACGAGAAGAAGATTATCAGATTGTAGGTACATCATTCAATACCGAATTTACGCACGAAGACCTACCGTCATTCAAGGGATGCTATCGCATTCAGGCGGTCGACAGGTCAGGCAATACCAGTGAGATGACCGATGAGATATGCAGGGATAATTGTCCCAACTTCAGACTGCCCAATGCTTTTTCACCCAATAATGATGGGGTGAATGACACTTTCACACCTTATTATAATGATCAGTTCTCGGATATTGAGGGTTTTGACAATGCGAATTGTACCCGGTTTGTAGAACGTGTCCTTTTCACAGTCTTCGACAGGAGTGGAAAAGTGCTTTACTCTTACAACTCGGTCAATAATGAGAACAATGTGTTGATCAATTGGGATGGGTATTCCAATACCGGGATTGAAGTGCCAGCCGGAGTCTATTATTATTCGGCTGAAGTGGAATTTGATGTGCTGGAACAAACGAAACCCACTGAAGTCTTTAGCGGATGGGTACAGCTTCTGAGGTAATGTCACACAATCATCCGGTCATCCTTTTCGATGGAGTTTGTAATCTTTGTAATGCATCAGTTATGTTTATTATTAAACGTGATCCGGAAGGGAAATTCAGATTCTCTTCGCTCCAGTCAGACTATTCGAGAGATTTAGTAGGTTCCACAAGCCTTTCCATGGATACTATTTTGCTGTTTGAGGGGGGAGTCATTTATAAAGAGAGTACAGCTGCTTTACGTATTGCGAAACAACTTAGAGGAGGATGGAAGCTGTTGTACGGTTTGATTGTTTTACCCAAATTTCTCAGAGATGCGGTATATAGATTAATTGCCAGAAACCGCTACCGTTGGTTTGGTAAGCGGAGTGAATGCATGGTGCCAACGCCAGAACTTCGCGCTCGTTTTCTTGATTCCTTTTGATTGGTATAGATTTGCATCCCACAAACTACTATTTAGGATGAACGCATATATTTTCCCGGGACAAGGGGCACAATTTTCAGGAATGGGCAAGGATCTCTATGATTCCAGTGCCGAGGCAAAAAAATATTTTGAGCAAGCCGATGACATCCTCGGTTTTTCCATCTCGAAGATCATGTTTTCAGGTACCGATGAAGAACTGAAGCAAACCAAAGTAACACAACCGGCCATATTTATTCACAGCGTGGTTGCAGCCTTGATCAATGACAGTTTCAAGCCGGATATGGTAGCAGGACATTCACTCGGTGAGTTTTCTGCTTTGGTTGCCAATGGAATCCTAAGCTTTGAAGATGGATTAAAGCTTGTGTCCAAGCGTGCTTCTGCGATGCAAAAGGCCTGTGAAGTACAGGAATCAACGATGGCGGCTGTTTTAGGTCTTCCCGATGAAAAGGTAGAAGAAATTTGTAGTGAGATCGACGAGATCGTAGTTCCTGCCAATTACAATTGCCCGGGACAGCTGGTTATTTCCGGTTCTATTAGAGGAGTGGAGATTGCCTGTGAGAAAATGAAAGAAGCTGGTGCCAAACGTGCACTGATCCTTCCTGTAGGTGGTGCTTTTCATTCACCGCTGATGGAACCGGCACGCGAAGAGCTTGCCGCTGCCATTAACGAAACTAAGTTTGGCACGCCTTCCTGTGCAGTCTATCAAAATGTGGATGCATCTGGTCATACTGATATCAGCGAAATCAAAAACAATCTGGTAGCTCAGCTTACTGCACCGGTAAAATGGACACAGAGTGTACAAGCCATGATTGCCGATGGTGCTGCTTCATTCATCGAATGTGGTCCAGGAAAGGTGCTGCAGGGACTTGTGAAGAAAATAGATCGTGAAGCAGAGACCATGAGTATATGAGAACCTCTAAAAGGTTAGTTACATTGCTGATATTGGTTTTTATGATGGTTCTTGGCGGATGTCGCAAGGGACCTTCAGCAACCTATGACAGCAGCAAAAAAATTAAGAGAGGTAAACCCCTGCCTTGTCCAATCCATGATTGCTAATGCATAAAATCATCATTGCAATAGATGGCCATTCTGCCTGTGGGAAGAGTAGTACTGCCAAAGTCGTAGCGAAAAAGTTGGGCTATATGTACATTGACAGTGGTGCCATGTATAGAGCCACTACCTACTATTTCTTGCAAAATGATATTGCCCTGTCTAACCATGATCAGGTGGGAGAGGCACTTGAATCTATCGACATACAGTTTAAAATCGATGCTTCAGGCAACTCTCAAGTCCTATTAAATGGTACATTTGCAGAAGAGTTTATCCGAACAATGGAAGTTAACCAACATGTAAGTGAGGTTAGTGCCGTCTCCAGTGTGAGAAGAGCAATGGTGAGTCAGCAACGGCAAATTGGTGCCGAAAAGGGTGTGGTCATGGATGGTAGGGATATTGGCACCGTAGTGTTTCCCGATGCTGAACTGAAAGTCTTCATGACTGCGTCGTTGAAAGTAAGGGCGGAGAGAAGGCAGAAAGAACTAATGGAAAAAGGAATTGCTGAGGAACTTTCTGTTATTTCTTTCAATTTAATGAGTCGAGATAAAGCTGACTCTTCACGAGCTGATAGTCCATTGGTTCAGGCCGATGATGCTATTGTGGTGGACACAACCCATTTGACTTTTAACGATCAGGTTGATAAAATTGTAAAACTCGCAGAACAGATCATATATGACCGTTGATATAGACCCACACTCCGGATATTGTTTTGGCGTTGAATTTGCCATTCAGATGGCAGAAGATGAGATGCTAGGGGGAAACAACCTTTATTGTCTCGGAGACATTGTGCACAATAGTATGGAGGTGGAAAGGCTATACAAAAAGGGTCTGCGAACCATTGACAGGGATGAACTGTCTCAGCTCAAGGATTGTAAAGTATTGATCAGGGCGCATGGCGAACCCCCGGAGACCTATCAGATCGCCATGGAGAATAATATCGAGTTGATAGATGCCTCCTGCCCGGTCGTTTTGAAATTACAAAACAGGGTGAAGCACGCTTACGACAAGGCCAAAAGAGTCAATGGTCAGGTGGTGATATATGGAAAAGAAGGCCATGCTGAGGTGGTTGGACTTACAGGTCAGACAGACAACAACGCCATCATCATCATGACTGATGAAGACCTGGATAAAATTGATTATTCACGACCGGTGATATTATTTAGTCAGACCACCAAGAGCACTCAGGGCTTCTACCACATGAAGGAGCAGATCGAAAAGCGGATCATGAAAGAAAAAGGAGAACTGACCATGGAACAGTTTGATGCCAATGACAGCATCTGTCGTCAGGTATCAAACCGGGAGCCGAAGATGAGAGAGTTTGCCAGCAAATACGATGTGGTATTGTTTGTTGCCGGTAAGAAAAGCTCAAATGGAAGAGCCTTATATAATGTGTGCCTTGAAAATAACCCAAGGAGTTATTTTATCGAGAATCAGGACGAAGTTGATTTTTCGTGGTTGGAACCTGAAGATAAGATAGGTATTTGTGGCGCAACCTCCACACCCCACTGGCTGATGAAACAGGTTGCTGAATACATAGATGCAAAGCACCACAATCAAGATTTGTTGGTATAACAAAGGGTAAATTCGGCCACCCGAAAGGTGAAATATTTTTTTGTTCAAATAACATTTTTAACAGGTCAGAAAAATCTTGAATTTTTTAAAAATTGACTGCTTTTTTAAAGGTTTCATTTGAATCTTTTTTTTGTATTTTTGCATCGTTTTTATGATGACCGCAACGCTCACATATGTCCAAAACTATTAAGCTAAAAAAGGGATTCGATATCAATCTCGTAGGAAAGCCTCAGGAAAAGATCATCGAGTCCAAGCAACCTGAAACCTACGCTATAAAACCCACTGATTTTGTCGGTATCAGCCGGCCGAAGCTTCTCGTAAAAGAGGGGGACTCCGTTAAAGCCGGATCGCCTGTGCTTTTCGATAAGTTTACTGAGCAGGTCAAATATTGTGCGCCCGTAAGTGGCAAAGTCGTTGAGATTAAGCGTGGTGAAAAACGTAAGTTGCTAGAAGTAAAAATACTCGCAGACAAAAGTGTAGAGTATGTAAAGCACAAAAAATATTCAACATCAGATATCTCTAAATTATCCAAAGAGGATGCCTTTGAGCAGATGAGTGCGGGTGGTGTATGGCCAAACGTTATTCAAAGACCTTATGGAATTGTTGCTGATCCTGAGTCTGAACCCAAAGCGATTTTCATATCGGCTTTTGACACGCATCCTCTGGCACCAAATACTGCATTTATTCTGCAGGATCAGGGAGCTCATTTTCAGGCGGGACTGGATATTCTGAAGAAATTCACCAGTGGTAAAATCCACCTCAATATTAAAGGTGGAGATGAGGTTGCTCAGATCTTCTCTCAGGCCAAGGGTGTTGAGATAAATAAATTCATGGGTCCGCATCCGTCAGGTAATGTGGGTACTCAGATACATCATCTCGATCCAATTAACAAAGGTGATATCGCATGGACTGTAAGTCCTTATGGAGTAGCTCAGATTGGTAAATTGTTTACTGAAGGTATTTATGATGCTTCCAAAATCGTGGCCCTTACCGGCTCGCAGGTTACTGATCCAGCCTATGTAAAAACATATTCAGGTGCTAACGCAGGCAACTTATTGGATGGACATCTCAAATCAGGTCCAAGTAGAATTATTTCTGGGAATGTGTTGACAGGAGAGGCTGTTGGAAAAGAAGGTTTTCTTGGGTTTTACGATCAACAGTTTACGGTGATCCCTGAGGGAGATTATGAAGAGTTGCTGGGATGGATCCTGCCTAGTACCAATAAATTGAGTTTCCACAAGGCTTTCGGACTATTGGGCTTTTTAAATCCTAAGAAGGAATATGTGGTAGATACCAATACGCATGGTGAAGAGCGGGCCTTTGTGATGAGTGGCGCTTTCGAAAAGGTGATGCCAATGGATATTTATCCGACATTCCTGTTCAAAGCCATCATGGCCGAAGACTATGATGAGATGGAGGGTCTTGGTATTTATGAACTGGTAGAAGAAGATGTGGCTTTGTGTGAATTCATCGATGTATCGAAGCATCCGTTACAAACAATATTGAGGTCAGGTTTAAACTTACTTAAAGAGAGCTAAATGAAGTTCATCCAAAAGATATTTGATGATTTACATCCCGGTTTTGAAAAAGGGGGTAAGTATGAGAAGTTTTATCCATTATATGAGGGGGTGAGGACCCTGGTCTTTGCTCCATCTATTACTACAGATAGCAAAGGAGTACAGGTAAGAGATGCCATTGATACCAAGCGTATGATGATGACGGTGATCATAGCGATGATCCCATGTCTGCTTTTTGGTATGTGGAATGTTGGGTATCAACATTATATCGCCACTGGTGTAGAAGCTACCTTCCTGGATATGATTTTATTAGGTGCATTGAAAGTTGTACCTATCATTGTTGTTTCATACACAGTAGGTCTGGCTATTGAATTTGCCATCTGTGTGATCAGGCAACACCCTGTAAACGAAGGTTACCTGGTAACAGGAATGCTTATTCCACTTGTATTACCAGCATCTATTCCATTGTGGCAAGTAGCGATTGCTACAGCATTTGCCGTGATCATTGGAAAAGAAGCTTTCGGTGGTACAGGGATGAATATCCTCAACGTGGCCTTGACAGCGAGAGCATTTCTATATTTTGCGTATCCTTCCCAAATCTCCGGAGATGTCTGGACTTATTTTGGAGATCAGGCTCCGGTAGATGGTTTTAGTGGTGCTACTGTGTTGGCTTATGGAGCTTCAGCAGCGGCCAATGGCACTGATATGATGGCAGATATGGCAGGACACTGGTATGATGGAATGTTCTCCTTCTGGAATATGTTCATAGGTACGATCCCGGGAAGTATTGGAGAAACATCCACACTGATGTGCCTGATTGGTGCGGCTATTCTGATCGCAACAGGTATTGGTAGCTGGAAGATCATTTTCAGTGTTTTTGCCGGTGGTTATCTGATGGGGCTGCTTTTCAACCTGATCGGTGGCAACTCATTCCTGGAGATGCCTGCACATTACCATTTAGTATCCGGTGGATTGGCATTCGGTGCTGTGTTCATGGCTTCAGACCCTGTTACGGCATCACAGACAGAATTAGGGAAGTGGATCTACGGATTCATGATAGGAGTCCTTACGGTATTGATTCGGGTGGTGAACCCGGCATATCCTGAAGGCATCATGTTGGCTATTTTGTTCATGAATGTTTTTGCTCCTTTAATTGATTACTATATTGTAGAAGCTAATAAAAAAAGAAGACTGACCCGTGCAACGATCTAATACATACATCATCATATTTTCAGTCGTGCTTACCATCATTCTTGGGGGTATGCTTTCGATTGCGTCTGTTGGATTAAAGCCTCTGCAGGACAAGCAGGTTGAACTGGACACCAAGAAGAAGATTCTGGGTGCAGTTACAGATATCTCCACCATTGAAGACCCCAACGAGCTATTGGCCCTCTATGATCAACGTGTAGAATCCATCGTTGTGGATTTTGAAGGAAATATCGTAGAGACCAATGCCAAAGGGGAGCCTATTGTGGCAGAGAAGATAAGTGTACAGAAAAATTACAGGATGAAGCCGGAAGACAGAGTTTATCCTGTCTACAAATTTAAGGCTGAGGACGGAAGCATAGATGCATATGTTTTCCCTATGTGGGGAAACGGACTCTGGGATTGGATCTCAGCCTATATGGCGATCGACAAGGACTTGAATACAGTAAGAGGTATTGCATTTGACCACAAGGCTGAGACTCCCGGACTTGGAGAGCGGATCACCACAGAAGTGATTCAATCCAGGTATGTAGGTAAGGAGATTTTTAATGATTCAGGAGAACTGGAATCAATTACAATGGTTAAAGGTGAGAATAACACAGGATTATCGATACATGAAGTTGACGGAATGGCTGGTGCTACTATGACAGCCAAAGGAGTCAATGCCATGTTGGATCAATACCTTGGTTGCTATCAACCATACATTAAAAAAGTAAAATCTGAGGGTAATAAAGTTGCGCTCACTCAATAAATAATTTTTTATGAGCACTGAAACCATAGAAAAAACAGAAGTTAAGGAAGAGGTATCACAGCCAGCCGAAGCGATGTTGTCGAAGAGGAGACGAAAGATCCTCAGCGACCCACTTAATGAAGACAACCCCATTACCGTGCAGGTATTAGGGATTTGTTCTGCTTTGGCGATCACGATCAAGATGGAACCTACCATTGTAATGTCCATCGCGGTAGTATTTGTGATTGTGTTCTCAAACCTTATTATTTCCCTGATCAGAAATCTTGTTCCCGGTAGGGTAAGGATCATCGTTCAGTTGGCAGTTATTGCCACACTGGTGACGTTGGTAAGTGAGATACTGAAAGCCTACTACTTTGACATGTATAAGGTACTGGGTGCTTTCGTTGGACTGATTATCACAAACTGTATCGTAATGGGTAGGCTGGAAGCATTTGCGATGGCCAACAAACCTTATGATTCGATCCTGGATGGTTTGGGTAGTGGATTTGGCTACGCGTGGATCATTTTAGTGGTTGCCTTCTTTAGAGAGTTGTTTGGCTCGGGCTCTATCCTGAACTTTAAACTGGCTGAGATAGGCCTGGATTTCCAAACCAATGGACTGATGGTCGATTCCATCGGGGCCTTCATGGTATTGGGTATATTGATCTGGATCCAGCGAACAAAAACCGGTTACGTAGAACACTAAGCACTGACACATGGAAACCTTTAACATTATACTTCGAGCAATCTTCATTGACAACATGATCTTTGCCCTCTTTTTGGGGATGTGTTCTTTCCTGGCCGTTTCCAAAAAGGTATCTACAGCTATCGGACTGGGCGCTGCCGTGATCTTCGTTTTGACGATCACAGTGCCTATCAACTGGTTGCTGCAGGAATACGTGCTCAAAGAAGGTGCGCTTTCCTGGTTGGGAGCTTCATTTGCCAATGTAGACCTGACGTTCCTTCAATTTATCATGTTCATTGCGGTAATCGCCTCTATGGTGCAGCTGGTAGAGATGATCATTGAGAAATTCTCACCTGCATTATATGGTACCCTGGGTATTTTCCTTCCGCTGATTGCAGTGAACTGCTCTATTTTGGGAGGTTCACTTTTCATGGTACAAAGAGATTATAATCTTGTGGATGCCACCGCTTATGGTTTTGGTTCAGGAGTGGGTTGGTTCCTGGCAATTGTTGCGCTGGCAGCAGTTCGTGAGAAACTAAAATATTCCAATGTACCTGACGGACTTAAAGGTCTGGGTATCACCATGCTCATCACCGGGTTGATGGGTATAGCCTTCAAAATATTTATTGGTATTTCGATATAAATTCGAATGATTTTGTAGTGATTCCAATGCACTACACAAAAAAAATAAGGCTTTGATCTTAGGTCAAAGCCTTATTTTTTATTCCTTTTGTACTCAGCAATATTATTTACGGACCTGAGACTTATTCTGACTTTCTTTCTGCGGGGGCTTCTTTTGGTAGTTCCCACTGCGCTCACCATCTTCATCCTTGTTCAGGTGATATCATGGATAGATAACCTGATACCTCTGGAGATACCAGGAGTAGGGCTGATCTCAGTATTGGTCACTGTGACCCTGATTGGTTTTTTAGCCAATACCATCATCGCCAAACCCATCATTCGTTTTTTGGAAGAGGTCTTACAAAAAATCCCCCTGGTTGGGTTTATCTATTCGGCAATCAATGATTTGGTCACAGCCTTTGTAGGTGAAAAACAAAAGTTCGATCAGCCGGTTCTGGTTCCTTTTGATGAAAATGGACTTTTATACAAGCCAGGCTTCATTACACAGTCTGATCTTGAAAAGATTGGTTTACCAGGTATGGTTACAGTCTATCTGCCTCATTCCTATAATTTTTCCGGTAATGTTTTTATCGTGAAGAGTGAAAAATTGATCCTTCTTAAGGGAAAAAATACGGATATCATGAAGTATATCGTTTCCGGAGGTGTTTCAGGCAAGATCAAACTGAAATAAAATTCCTTACTCTCAGTCCGGAAACCCAACATTCCAATAGATATTTCGTATTCAGTAGGAAAATAAATACTTTATTCCTTGACATTGGAAAAATTAGGTATTTAAATTTGTACTAGTATTTTTATAGTAGTGGAACACCAATACGACATATTATTTCTTCCATTAAGGCCAATGTTCCCCAGGCGTTGAGCCTGCATACTACATCTATGTCCACTTACGTAGTGGATTTTCTCCAATCATTTTACATTTTTACAATTATTAACCTGCAATAACAATGGACAAATTTGTTGTATCCATAGGAAATACAACGCATGAGAAATACGCTGAGGAGATCTGCGACATGATCGCTGACAGCGCACAAAAAAGGGGTACTGGAATAGCTAAAAGGTCTACAGAGTACATTGCCAAGAAATTACGGGAGGGCAAATCGGTGATTGCTTTGACGAATAAGGGCGTATTGGCTGGATTTTGCTATGTAGAAACCTGGGGCCATGGGAAGTATACTGCCAACTCCGGACTAATTGTAAACCCGGAATTCAGAAACAAGGGTTTGGCCCTGGCTATCAAAGAGCGGGCATTTAAGTTGTCAAGAGAGCTATTCCCGGATGCGAAATTGTTTGGTTTGACGACCAGCCTGGCAGTCATGAAAATCAATTCGGACCTGGGTTATCGTCCCGTACCTTTTTCTGAGCTTACGGATGACCCTGAGTTTTGGAAAGGATGTCAATCTTGTGTGAATTATAGTATCCTTGAAAGTAAAAACTTTCAAAACTGCCTTTGTACCGGAATGATCTATGATCCTGAGGAAAGGAAACGAAGATGGAAAAACAGAAGAGAGAAAGTCCAGGAAAAATTGATGATCTGGAAGAAAACAGTTTATAACAAATGACAGGAAAAAAGAAGATAGTATTAGCATTTAGTGGTGGATTGGATACAACCTATTGCGCCATTTATTTATCAAAAGATCATGGAGAGGTCCATACCGTGACGGTAAATACCGGGGGTTTTGATGCAAAAGAGTTGGAGGAGATCGAAAAACGATCTAAATCTCTGGGTGCGGTTTCTCATAAGACCATTGACGCCACCCAGGATTTCTATCAAAAGGCCATCAAGTATCTCATTGCCGGCAATGTATTGAAAAACAATACCTATCCGCTTTCGGTGAGCGCTGAACGTGTCTTCCAGGCTACTGCTATTGCGGAATACGCCAATGCAGTGGATGCAGATGCCATAGCGCACGGGAGCACCGGCGCGGGAAATGACCAGGTGCGCTTCGATATGATATTCAACATTCTTTGCCCGGAAAAAGAGATCATTACACCCATCCGAGATATGAAACTCTCCCGTGAGGAGGAAATCCAGTACCTGATCGATAATGGAGTGAGTGGCAACTGGGAGAAAGCCCTGTATTCCATCAACCAGGGGCTTTGGGGTACTTCCGTCGGAGGAAAAGAAACATTAACTTCTGATAAATATCTTCCTGAAACCGCATTCCCATCTCAGCTTAAGGAGAAGAAAGAAGAAACCATAGAAATTGAATTCATTAAAGGAGAACCGGCTGCCTTAAATAAATCCAAACTTGATCCGGTGACATGTATTTTACGGCTAGGTGATATATCCTCTTCATACGCTATTGGCCGTGATATACATATAGGTGATACGATTATCGGCATCAAGGGAAGAGTAGGCTTCGAGGCGTCGGCTCCTTTAATACTTATCAAGGCTCACCATGCATTAGAAAAGCATGTGTTGGCCAAAAACCAAATCTTTCTGAAAGATCAGGTGGCATTGACCTATGGCAATCTCCTGCATGAAGGTCATTACCTCGATCCGGTAATGAGAGACATTGAAGCTTTCTTTGAAAGCACTCAGAAACATGTGACAGGCACCGTAAAAGTCAGACTGGCTCCTTACCGGTTTTACATTGAGGGAATCGAATCACCTAATGACCTCATGCAATCGTCATTCGGTAAATATGGAGAGATGAACTCCGCCTGGAGTGGTGACGATGTAAAAGGGTTTGCCAAGATATTTGGAAACCAAAACATGATCTATCATAAAGTACACCAGGATGACTGAGCAGATAAAAGTAGGAATAGTTGGTGCAGCAGGATATACAGCGGGCGAGTTGATCCGACTATTGTTCAACCATCCTCAGACAACCCTTGTTTATGCCCAAAGTGAGAGTCAGGCGGGAAAGCCTATTTATGCTACCCATGCTGATCTCGTTGGGGAGTCAGATTTGACATTTGTTTCAGATTTTGATTTGGGAGCATGTGATGTCATTTTCTTATGTAAAGGACATGGAGAATCAAAGAAGTTTTTGGAAGCAAATGCGGTTCCTAAAACCACCAGGATTGTGGACCTGAGTCATGACTACCGTCTCAAGGAGTCAGGGAATGATTTTGTCTATGGGCTCCCTGAGCTGAATAAGCAGGAGATCCAGGCTGCAGATAAAGTAGCCAATCCCGGTTGTTTTGCTACCTGTATCCAGCTTGGCCTATTGCCTGCCGCCAAACATCACCTGATCCATGGAGAAGTAAATACTTCCGGTATCACAGGATCTACCGGTGCAGGGCAATCCCTCTCTGCTACTTCCCACTTTTCATGGCGTAACAATAACCTAAGTGTGTATAAAGCCTTTACCCACCAGCATTTGGATGAAATCGGGCAAAGCCTGAACCAATTGGATGGTGACTCGCATACCATTAATTTCATTCCTTACAGAGGGGATTTTACAAGAGGGATCATCATTACTTCTTATTTTGACACCAATGAGTCTGAAGAACAGATCCTGAAGCAGTATCAGGAATTTTACGCCGGGCAGCCATTTACACATGTGGTAAAGGACAATCCTGATCTTAAGCAGATTGTAAATACCAACAAAGCATTGGTCTATCCTAAAAAGCATGGAAATAAACTCATGGTTATTTCAGTCATTGATAATTTACTCAAAGGTGCATCGGGGCAGGCATTGCAAAACATGAACCTGATGTTTGGCCTGGATGAAAGTATGGGCCTGAAGCTAAAGTCAATCGCTTTTTAAAATTAATATGGATTCAAAGGAACAAACAATAGCCGTAATAGGAGCCGGTAACCTCGGTGTTGCCATAGCCCAGGGCATCGTTGATAAGGGAGTGAGGAAGCCTGAAGAATTGATTCTTACCCGTAGAAGCATTGAGAGTATTGAATACCTCAAAAAGCAGGGTTTCAGGATCACTCAAAGCAACCTTCAGGCTGTGGAGCAGTCAAGGATCGTAATGCTATGCGTGCAGCCTAAACAGATAAAGCAGGTGATCCAGGAGATCAATGCAAAGCTGACCAAGGATCACATCATTGTTTCGGTGATCACTGGCGTGAAGATTGATGAGATCCATAAAGAGCTTAAACTGGATTTGCCTGTTATCCGTGCTATGCCTAATACGGCCATTAGCATTGGAGAATCCATGACCTGTATTGCTTCCAAAAATGCTACAGCGCATATGGAGGAGATCGAACTGCTTTTTGGTACGCTTGGACTCACCTTGGTGATAGAAGAGAAACTCATGCAGGCTGCCACGGTACTTGGTGCCAGCGGGATAGCCTTTTTCCTTCGTTTCCTAAGGGCTGCAACACAGGGAGGGATCCAGATGGGATTTGATGCGGAAGAAGCCCAGATGATTGCTGTGCAGACAGCCAAGGGGGCGGCATCTCTCATTCTGACCAACAAGCAACATCCTGAAGTAGAAATTGATAAGGTGACGACACCTGAGGGTTGTACAATCGAGGGATTGAATGAGATGGAGCATCAGGGGTTGAGCTCGGCATTGATCAAAGGATTGATGGTATCTTACAATAAAATCAAAAACATCAAATGAATCATTTTTTGTCTGTAGAAGATGTGCCGGACCCGGAAGGGTTGGTAGATGAAGCATTAAAACTAAAGAAAAAGCCATTTTCTTTTCAGAAGCTGGGAAGAAACAAGACACTGGGTATGCTCTTTTTCAATGCCAGCCTTCGCACACGGATGAGTACCCAGATAGCTGCACGAAACCTGGGAATGGAAGTGATCGTGATGAATGTGAGTCAGGACTCATGGCAGATAGAAACAGAGGATGGAGTAGTGATGAATGGAGATAAGGCCGAACATGTGCGCGAGGCTGCTGCTGTGATGGGACAATACTGCGACGTGTTGGCTATCAGGTCTTTCCCTACCTTAAAAGACAAGAAAAAGGATTACGCAGAAGAGTTGATGCATCAGTTCAGCCGGTTTGCCGGCGTACCCATATTGAGTATGGAGTCCGCAACCTTGCATCCGCTACAAGGTCTTGCAGACATGATGACCATTGCTGAGTATAAGAAAACCACAAAACCCAAAGTAGTCCTTACCTGGGCTCCACACGTGAAGCCGTTGCCTCAGGCAGTGCCTAACTCATTCACGCAATGGTCCCGAAAAATGGATTACGACTTTGTGATCACCCATCCGGAAGGTATGGAGCTACCTAAGCGATTTAGACAGGATGCTGAAATTGAATACGATCAGGATAAAGCCCTTGCAGGGGCGGACTTTGTGTATGTAAAAAACTGGTCTTCCTACAAAAACTATGGTATGCTGGGTCTGGGAAAAGACTGGATGTTTTCACAGAAGAAGCTCGAATTGACAAATGACGCCAAAGTAATGCATTGTCTTCCCGTAAGACGTAATGTGGTCATAGCAGATGAAGTGTTGGACGGACCGAATTCCGTGGTGATCCAGCAGGCGGGAAACCGTGTGTTTTCCGCTCAGGCAGTGATAAAACGACTTTTAGAAAGCTTATAGAATGGAAAAAGTACATGTGATCAAGGTAGGTGGGGCAGTCATTGAAGATGAAGAAAAGCTCTCGGTTTTTCTGGATAGTTTTTCAGCCATTAAAGAGAAAAAAATATTGATCCATGGTGGTGGCAGAGTAGCTACAGATATTGGGAAAAAATTAGGCATTGAGCCCACCATGGTGGAAGGGAGAAGGGTGACGGATGAAAAGACCCTTGACCTGGTGACGATGGTCTATGGTGGCCTGGTTAATAAAAAACTGGTTGCAAGGTTGCAGAAGATGGATCAGAATGGGATCGGATTGACGGGCGCAGATGGTTCTTTGATTGAATCTAAAAAACGACCTGTCAGAAACGGAGTGGACTACGGTTGGGTGGGCGATCCCATCCGTGTGAACGTGAAGATTGTAGCTGATCTGTTGAAGGCCGGTCTGATACCGGTAATTGCACCATTAACACACGATGGCCATGGTCAGCTTTTCAATACCAACGCAGATACCATGGCAGGAGTGATGGCCAAAGCCCTGGTGGATTCTTTTGATGTATACCTGCACATGACATTTGAGCTGGATGGCGTCCTGAAAGATGTCAACGATCCGGCATCGTTGATTGCTGAGATGAAGAAAGAAGACTTTGAGCACTATAAGCAGTCAGGGGTGATCCATAGTGGCATGATCCCCAAGCTGGAAAATGCCTTTGAAGCCATCGACTCCGGCGTACGTCAGGTGAGAATATGTAAGTTTGATCAGGTAAATCCTCAAAAATCCAGTGGAACAAGACTTACTCAATAAGAAGGAGCAAAGATTTGATGAAGTATTGGCCCTGCTCAGTGCTTTGATCCGCATCCAAAGCTTCAGTAAGGAAGAAGAGAAAACCGCGGACCTGTTGGAGGGGTATTTGATCGATCGGGGCCTTTTGGTTTCCAGGAAGGGCAACAACGTCTGGGTGAAAAACAGGTATTTTCATCCTGATAAACCAACGATTTTATTGAATTCACATCACGACACGGTAAAACCCAACAAGGGATACACCAAAGATCCATTCAATCCTGAGGTGTCGGACGGTAAACTGTTTGGATTGGGTAGTAATGATGCCGGTGGTGCGCTCATCTCATTGTTAATTACCTTCTTACATTACCATGATCGTGAGGATCTTAAGTATAACCTCATATGGTCCGGTACAGCAGAGGAAGAGATTTCTGGTAAGGAGGGTGTGGAAAGCATTCTTGAGCATTTGGGTGAGATCAGTTTTGGTATTGTAGGAGAGCCAACAGGCATGAAGATGGCTGTAGCAGAAAAGGGGTTGATGGTGCTGGATTGTTATGCCAAAGGTCAATCAGGCCATGCCGCACGTGACCTGGGAGTCAATGCTATCTATAAAGCCATGGAAGATATTGAGTGGATCAAAAACTATCAGTTCGAAAAGGTGTCTGACCATCTGGGACCCGTGAAGATGTCAGTGACCATGATCAATGCAGGCTATCAGCACAACGTCATTCCCGATGTGTGTCATTATGTGGTAGACGTTCGCACCACCGATGCCTATTCCAATGAAGAAACATACAAGATCATCAATGATCACACCCAGGCGGAGGTCAACGAGCGGTCATTCAGGTTAAGTCCTTCGTATGTTCCTAAAGATCATGTGTTGGTAAAGGCTGCCGAAGAGCTTAACATTGAAATGTTTGGGTCACCTACTACATCCGATCAGGCCCTGATGTCCTTTCCAACTATCAAGATGGGACCAGGATTGTCCGAACGGTCTCATTCGGCTGACGAATTTATCTTCCTGGATGAGTTGAGAGAAGGTCCTGAGAAGTATGTTGAATTGCTGGATAAAATAATCATCTAGTTAAATTCTGCCTTCATAAATATCCCATATTGGAAAGCATAGCTCGTAATCGTTCCACTGGATATCCCCATGGCTCAAGGAAAAATTTCGAAAACAATCTTTATCCAGAAACTTTCGAGTCATCGGGTTTTTCGCATTTGTTAGAAAATTTTGAAAATCAACCAACTTTTCTATCCCATCTGAGAAAGTGAATTTTATTTTATAGCCATCTATATATTTTGCTTCCTTGATAGAGATTACCATGCTAATCTATTTTCTTTGTTATGACTTCTGATTTTACTTCAACATTGTAGACAAAAAAATCAATCCATTTTCTCACAATATCATCTCTAAAATGTTCTACAACAAGCTTAAGTCTTTTACGGTAGGTAGTGTTGAGAGGTTTTTTACCTTTCACGCTTGTTATCCGTACTTCCTTAAATTTCCCAGCCTCAAAAATAATCTCAGCTTTGCTTTCCTGATCCTGATATTTCCCATGAACGTGAATGGGCTCGTGCTCATTTGAGTAGAAAAGTATGATCAATCCAAAATACTCATATAATTTTGGCATTATCCTTTTTTTGAAATAAATGTAAATGAAACCAAATAATTCGGGGAAGTTTACTTTTTATATTAATACCAATAATAATGAAACTCTGGCAGAAGTCAACCGATGTAAATAAGCAAATCGACACATTCACCGTAGGCAACGACCGGGAGCTGGACCTTGTGCTGGCCCCCTTTGATGTGCTGGGATCGTTGGCGCATATTCGCATGCTGGAAAAGATCGGACTGCTGGAGCAGGAGGAATGGAAAAGGCTGGATCAGGAGCTTAAGGAGGTCTATAGAGATATTCAGAAAGGTGGCTTTAAGATTGCGGACGATGTAGAGGACATCCATTCGCAGGTAGAGTTTTTACTTACTCAAAAGCTGGGAGATGTGGGCAAGAAGATCCACAGTGGACGTTCCCGAAATGATCAGGTGCTGGTAGATCTGAAAATGTATTTCCGCCACGAGATCAAAGAAATTGTACAGCTTACCAGTCAACTGTTTCAAACACTTGTCAGTCAGAGTGAGAAATATAAGAGTGTGTTGATGCCTGGCTATACGCACATGCAAGTGGCCATGCCATCCTCTGTCGGCTTGTGGTTTGGTGCCTATGCCGAGAGTCTTGTAGATGATCTGCATAGTTTAAAAGCTGCGTTCGAAGTAGTCAATAAGTCTCCTTTGGGGTCTGCTGCTGGTTACGGTTCGTCTTTTCCACTGGATCGTGAGATGACCGCCGAGCTGCTTGGTTTTTCACAACCTAACTACAATGTGGTGTACGCTCAGATGACCAGGGGACGTAGTGAAAAAGCCATGGCCAATGCCATCGCCACTTTGGGAACAACATTGAGTAAGCTATCTATGGATGTCTGCCTGTACATGGGGCAGAATTTTGGGTTTTTCTCCTTTCCGGATGAACTGACTACTGGCTCAAGCATTATGCCTCACAAGAAAAACCCTGATGTGTTTGAGTTGGTACGCGGAAGATGCAATCAGTTGCAGGCCTTACCGGTGGAGATTGGCTATATCCTCAATAACCTTCCGAGTGGCTATCACAGAGACCTGCAGCAGCTAAAAGAAGGACTCTTTCCTGCTCTACAGACCACCAAAGAGTGTCTGGAAATACTCAACTTCAGTCTGAGCCAGATCATCGTCTCCAAAGACATCATCAATGACCCCAAATATGACTACCTATTCACTGTTGAACTGGTGAATGAGCTGGTACTTGGCGGGATGCCCTTCAGAGATGCTTACAAAGAAGTAGGACTGCAGATAGAAGCGGGTAACTACAAACCTAATCGTGAGATCAAACACACACATTTAGGAAGTATCGGGAATCTTGGTAATGATAAGATCAAACAAAAATTCGATCAATTAGTTTCTGATTTTGACTTCCTGAAATTGGAATCGTCTCTTAAAACCTTAATTAACTGATGTCCTGATATTTGTGAGATTAGCAACAATTTAATCTCCTGGTGTCTAAATATTAATATTGAGAGTTTTATTGTCCTGATATTATTATTTTAATAATTTTAAAGTAAATGTGATTTATTAATACGGTTTTTGCAATATTTCAGGCTATGAGTTTGCTACCTAATAACCATAAGGATCCCGATATCCCGAAAGGGAATAAGATGGTTGACGAACCGGTCGACCATCTTCAATTATGGGGAGAGTTTAGAAAGGGTAGCGAGGCCGCTTTTATCGAGATTTACAATCAATACTTCCAGGTGCTATATGACTATAGCTTTAGACTCACATCCAATAGACCATTGTGTAAAGATTGTATCCAGGAGCTGTTCTATAAGTTGCGGAAGAACCGATCTGCATTACCATCAGTACAATCTCCCAAAGCCTTTCTGATTAAGAGCATTAGAAATCAGCTCTTAAATGAAATAAAGAAGAGCAAGCGGTCAGCTTCATTAAACGAAGCTTCTGTGAATCAGCCATTTTTGGTGACCCCATCGCATGAGACAGTGATCATCGCGCGACAATTTTCACAAAGTCAGCTAAGGAGGATCAGCTGGGCCATTGCAAAACTGACAGCACATCAGCGGGAAGCGATTCATTTTTTCTTTTACGAAGAATTGGGATACGCAGAGATAGCAGATATTATGGGCATGACCAGTACCCGTGCAGCGAGAAACCTCATTTACCGCTCACTGAAAGCTGTTCGGCTTTCTCTTGATAAGTGATATATATTTAATGATATCTGCTTTTAATTAGTAAATTCATAAATAAGACTGAGTTATTCCCTCTGTAATGTAAATATTTAAATTTATTCATTATTTCCTGATGTCATTTCATGGTCTTGATTGTCAATAAGTCGAAAGGTCCATGAAATATTTATGTCTCATAAGAAAGAATTAGAAGATTTTCTCACAGATAAGGAGTTTAGAACATGGGTACTAAACCCAACTCCCAAATCGTCCCTTTTTTGGGAGAAATGGCTGGAAGCCAATCCTCAGTATGAAAAAGAAGTGTTAAAGGCCAGAGAGCTTGTTCTTTCTTTAAAGTATCCTGCCACATCCCAACCTGATGAGCAGGAGAAGGATGAGATTCTCAAATCAATTCTGCAGGTTTCCAGGACCCCTCAAAAAGCGACGAAGCCACACCGATCATACAGGTTCATGAGAGTGGCTGCTTCTGTTGTATTAGCCATTGGTATAGGTCTCCTGTTTTATTACAAAGGTTTTAATAATGCTACTCAGGTATCCGGTAATCAATTAGAGATACAAACCATAAAGAAGCAGAATCCAAAGGGGAGAAAGTCTGAAATCATATTGTCTGATGGAACCAGGGTTATGCTCAATTCTAACAGTACAATTACCTATCATAGTGATTTCAGTCAAAACAGACACATCGAATTGGATGGTGAGGCCTATTTTGAGGTGGCTAAAGATGCAGAGCACCCATTTAGAGTCAAGTCGGGAAAAGTCCAGACTGTAGCTCTTGGGACGGCTTTTAATGTAAAAGCCTTCGAAGGAACGGTGGATGTATTTCTCACTGAAGGGTCTGTAGAAGTCAGTGTTCTTGATCAATCAGAAAGGATAATTCGACTGGAGCCAATGCAAAAAACAGCCTGGTCTCTTCAAAAAGGCCTTGAGGAACCTTCCTATCAAAAAGACATGACAGATATGCTTTGGACCAAAGGCATTATCTATTTCAAAGAAACACCTATTAGCGAGGTATTACGGACACTTGAAAATTGGTATGATGTTCAGATCGATGTTTCAGGTGGATATGAAGAGGTGAGGTATTCAGGAGAATTTGACAATGAGTACTTATCCAATGTATTGCAATCAATGAGTCAGGCATTGGACATGACATTTGATTTGACTGGAAAAAATGTGAAAATAAAATTTAATAAGAGCCTATGACATAAAACAAAAGCCCAAAAAAAGACCAGCCAAAGCTGGTCCTTATGCAATGATCAGATGCTACAGACCTTTCAAAATCACATGCATCAATCATTGTAGTTAAACATTATTTAACTAATCATAAAGATATGAATAACAAATTTACCAATACCATATTTATGGTTTCTAAATTGTCTTTTCAGGTACTTGCTATTCTCTTTATTACTTTGGATCTGGCCTTAGCCAATGAGACTGTGGCACAGGTAAAAAGTATTAAAGAAGTTAAAATCTCCTTAAATATGTCAGATGCCACGTTGTCTGACATTCTTGAGGAGATTGAAGGAAAGACAAATTACCGATTCAGCTTAAGCAGCAACAAGATTGACCTTACAACTACCAGTAACATCAACGTGGTAAATGCCACAGTTGAAGAGGTTCTGATGGAATTATCCAAAGTTATGGATTTGCAGTTTGGTCAGGTAAACAACAGCATCAGTGTAAGCAAGAGGAAGCGGAAAGCGGAAGCTCCACGTATTTCTGTCGCAATTAACCAGGGTCCTACCATCAAGGGTGTGATTACCGATGAAAATGGTTCTGGCTTGCCCGGAACTACGATCCAGGAAAAGGGCACCTCGAATGGTACCATCACAGATGTAGATGGGAACTACACACTAACTGTAGGTGACAATGAGGCCATTTTGGTTGTTTCCTTTGTGGGATATGTGCCAATGGAAGTACCTGTTGATGGCCGCACCACGATTGATTTATCTCTGAAACCTGATGTAGAGTCTCTGCAGGAAGTAGTTGTCGTGGGCTACGGAACACAGAAAAAAGAGACAGTAACAGGAGCAGTTAGTGCATTGAAGGGTAAGGATATTGTGAAATCTCCTGCTGTAGACATGTCAAACTCTTTGGCGGGAAGATTGCCCGGTCTGGTGGTAGTACAAACCAGTGGTGAGCCCGGATATGATGGAGCCAGAATCAACATCAGAGGGATCAATACCCTGGGAAACAGTAGTCCATTGGTTGTCATTGATGGAATACCAGACAGGGATGGTGGACTGGGAAGGTTGAGCCCATTGGATATTGAATCAATTTCAATTCTTAAGGATGCTTCAGCCGCTATTTATGGTGCACGTGCTGCAAATGGGGTTATTCTGATTACTACAAAAAGAGGAGCTTCAGGAAAACCAATCATTGATTACAGCTTTAATCAGGGCTGGGCACAGCCTACGGTAGTACCAGAAATGGCCAATGCAGTAGAGTATGCTACCATCATGAATGAGCTCTCTATATTCTCCGGAGTATCTGACCCGGCTGAGTGGTCAGATGCATGGGCTGATATTATGACTACAGGACAATATACTTCGCCGTCCTCGGGGTCTACAACTTTTGCGAGATATGCTCCGGAAGATATTGCGAAGCATGCGAGTGGGCAAGACCCATGGGGATATCCCGATACAGACTGGTTCGGAGATGCCTTCAAAACATGGTCGCCACAAAGCAGGCACAACCTATCTATTAGGGGAGGTAATGATGATTTCAAGTACTTCACTTCCATAGGTTTTGTAGATCAGGACGCTTATTATAAAAATTCAGCTACCCGATACAAGCAATACAATCTGCGGGTTAACCTTGACGCCAATATCAATGAATATTTCAATACAAAAGTCGGTGTAATGGCCCGAAGGGAGGATAGGAATTTCCCAACGGAAAGTGCCGGCGCCATATTCAGGATGCTGATGAGAGGTCGTCCGACAGAACCCGAAGTTTGGCCTAATGGAAAGCCAGGTCCAGATATTGAAAACGGGCAAAACCCTTATGTAATCACGACCAATGCCACAGGTTATGTAGATAATCCACGAGACCTTATTCAGGTGAATGGATCGGTAGATATTACCAACCCGTGGATTGAAGGACTTACACTTACACTGTCTGCGGCCATCGACAAAAACAATGACTTTACGAAACGGTGGCAAACACCCTGGGAACTGTATTATTGGGATCGTGTTTCCTATGAGGCTGATGGTGTGACACCTTTATTGGAGCCAGCTGTGAGGTCAAACTTCACAGATCCCAGGTTGACACAGGGAATGGGAACCACCCTGAACACCAACTACACGGCCATGTTGAATTACGACAAGAAGTTTGGTGATCATTCCATCAATCTGCTGGCAGGGGTAACAAGAGAAAAGTTTACTGGTAGCTATTTCTATGCTTTTCGTAGAAACTACATCTCTCCGGCGGTAGATCAGCTTTTTGTTGGTGGTACTGAAGGACAGGACAATGGCGGTTCAAGTTATGTGAGGCCCAGAATGGGTTACTACGGCAGAGCCCAGTACAACTACCAGGAAAAATATCTGGCTGAGTTTATTTGGAGATATGATGGATCATATATTTTCCCTGAAGCCGGACGATTTGGGTTCTTCCCCGGATTCCTGGTGGGTTGGAATACCTCTAATGAGAGCTGGTTCAATGTACCCGGGTTAGATTATTTAAAGGTGAGAGCCTCTTATGGTCAGATGGGTAATGATCAGGTGTTCTTCCAGGGCGCTTTACAGGAATTTGCCTACCTGTCTACTTATTCGTTTGGTGAATATCCCATCAACAGTCAGGTTCAGGCTACACTTTTTGAGCAGGTTATTGCCAACCCCAATTTTACATGGGAAAGGGCTAACAACTGGAATGGTGGAATTGACGCGACGTTGTTTGGTCGACTGGATTTGAGTCTGGAATACTTCTACAACTACAGAAGTCAAATACTGATCCAGGAAACAGGTTCAACACCTGCTTCTTCCGGTATCACGGCTTTATTACCTCCTCAAAACAAAGGAGAGGTAAAAAATTCAGGTTTTGAATTTGACGTACTCTACAGTGGTCAGGGAGGTGAGCTTACCTACAACTTTGGAGTAAATGGTGGATACGCCAAGAATGAGGTGATATTCATGGATGAAGTACCAGGAAACCCTGAATATCAGCATCAGGAAGGTAAGCCCATTGGAGCATACCTTGTTTATGAATCTGATGGTGTATTCATTGACGAAGAAGCGATTGCGGCGAATACCCTGGACTACAGCGCGGTGACTGGTCAGTTGCGTCCCGGGGATATGAAGTTTATTGATCAGAATGGTGACGGTATTATTGATGCCGACGATCAGACCCGTATTGATAAGAATGCCACACCTACATTTAACTTCGGGGCAACAGCGAACATCTACTATAAAAACTTCGATTTCTCCTTACTGTTACAAGGCGCCACCGGAGCAGCGATACGTGTTCAGACGGAGTCAGGAGATATCGGCAACTTCCTAAAGTATCATTTTGATAACCGATGGAGCATCGATAATCCTAGCAGTGAGCATCCACGATTGGCCAGTAGAGGGGATACCTATTACACTGGTGGAGCTTTTGGAAACAATACCTACTGGTTGTTTAGCAAGGATTACATACGGGTAAAGAATGTTGAAATCGGATATTCTCTGCCAAAAGAAGTAATTGAAAATGTTGGTCTGGGAACGGTAAGGTTTTATGTCAATGCACTAAACCTACTCACGTTTGACAAGCACAATATTTTTGATCCGGAATCAGAGAATCAGGCAGGGACCTACTATCCTCAGGCTCGTGTGATTAATACCGGTGTAACAATATCATTCTAAGCTTTAAATGGAGATTAAAATGAAAAAAGTAATATATATACTAATAACCGCAATTTGCGTGGCTTTACCCTGGTCATGTGACAATGAGTTTTTGAGTACGCAGCCATTGGATAAGGTTTCTAGTGAGGCGACATGGTCAGACGGCCCGCTTTCAGAAGCTTTTATATACAATGTATATTCATTCCTTGGCTATGGTGGGTTTGAAGAGCAGGCGCTGGCTTCTATCAGTGATGAAGCCATGTTTACGCATGCAGGTCGTAACATCGATCGCTTTACGGAGGGTACTGAAAGTCCCGGCTCTCTGGCCTGGATAAGCAGCACCTATGAATGGGGGAGCATGTATCTTGCTATCAGAGAAGCGAATGTTGCCCTCGAAAACCTACCGGAGGCTACGTTTGATACGGAGCTGAGAGATCGGTTGATGGGAGAGGCCCATTTTCTACGAGCTTATTACTATCATCAGTTGTTGAGATATTATGGTGGAGTACCTCTAATTGACCGACCTTATGGCCTGGGAGAGGACTATAGTATTGCCAGAAATACTTTTGCTGAGTGCGTGGATTTCATCATCAGTGATTTGGATCAGGCTACGACGCTATTGGATGGAAAAACAGTGACTCCGGGTAGAGCCTCAAAGCTAAGTGCGATGGCGCTTAAAGCGAGAGTACTTGCTTATGCTTCAAGTGACCTTCATGATGCGACTACAGCACAGGCTAACTCTTCTGTCCTGGCTGGATATGGAAATATTGAGCTGGTTGCTTATACTTCTGGAAATCAGATGGATCGGTGGACTGCCGCACAGGCCGCTGCCAAGGCTGTTCTTGATGAGACTACCGGGTATAAAATGAATCTTACTGCACCCGTTACTGCAGAAGAGGGTGAGGCCAACTACATCTCACTATCAATGGGAGGTAAGAGCGCAGTAGGTGATGCTGGAGCCGCTGTGGAATTGATTTTTCAGAGAACTCATACTCCTCTTTACACTCAGGAAAGTGCCTGGCCTTTAGGAGGTATACATTATGGGATCAATAATGGACCTAATGGTTATCACAATTGGGCTGGAAATACGCCTATTCAGCAATTGGTAGATGATTATGAGATGATGGATGGATCGGACTTTGACTGGGGAAATCCTACTCATGCAGCTGCACCATATGATAACCGGGATCCGCGTTTTTACGCAACCATCCTGTATGATGGAGCAGACTGGAAACCACGTCCATCGGATGTCGCGCCAATTGATCCTGCGGACCAAATCCAAACTGGTTATTATGAAGGGCGTAGTGCAACAACCGGAGAGCCGATAACTGTAAATGGCATCGACACACGTAAGTCAGCCATTGAGGACTGGAATGGTACGCGGACCCATTATTATACGCGTAAATTCATTGATCCGGATCCTTCCCTGCCCGACAATCAATCCAATGCTCAGGTAATCCCGTGGCCGTTTATCAGGTATACGGAGATGGCTCTGCTCTATGCCGAGGCTAGCATTGAATTGGGTCAGGAGCAGGAGGCTAGAGACTGGATAAATAAGATCAGGTTCAGAGCCGGTATGCCGGGAATCAACGATTCGGGAAGTGACCTTGTCGATCGTTTGAGGAATGAGAGAAGGGTTGAGCTGGCCTATGAGGAGCACAGATACCATGATGGAAGGCGCTGGATGCTTGGCTCGGAGTTAGGTAGAGGAATTAAATCCATTCAGGTGACAGCTGCCTTAAAACCCGGAATGGACCCGCTCGTGCCTTACCGACATGATCCGACGGTGTATGACTATACATATACGGTTGTGGACAACAATGAAAATGAAACAAGAGTCTGGAATGATAAGATGTATTATCGTCCGATTAGCAGGGATGAAATCAATAGAAATGATCTGTTGATTCAGAATCCGGGATATTAGTAGTTTGGGTTAATTGGTTTAATACACCTTCGGTGCAAATCAACGATTTGAGCCGGAGGTGTTTAACTTTTGTTATATGAGGAAATAAATACAGCGCCACTTGATGACATCTAAATACCTACCGCTATTATGCATGGTTCTCATGCTTATGTTCCCTCCTGCCTGCAAGCAGCAAGATGGGAAAAATGAAATATCTGAAAATGCACAAAAGCTTTTCAGACTCGTCCCATCAGACAGTTCACAGATTGCTTTTTCAAACAACCTGAAAGAAGGCCTTAATACCAACATCCTCATGTACGAATACTTCTACAATGGTGGGGGTGTAGCAGTAGGTGATGTGAATGCTGATGGATACATGGATATCTATTTCACATCAAACATGGAGTCAAATAAATTATACCTCAATCTCGGCTCCCCCGAACTAAAATACAGAGATGTAACCACAACATCAGGAGTTTCGGGCAGACCTGGTCCATGGAAAACAGGAGCCAGCATGGTGGATATCAATGGTGATGGTAAGCTGGATATATACTTATGCTATTCCGGGACATTACCGGAAGAAAAAAGGAAGAATGAACTGTTTATCAATCAGGGTAATGACAACAATGGAATACCGATCTTCAAGGAGATGGCTGAAGAATATGGCCTGGCTAGCAGGGCATTTAGCAATCAGGCCTATTTTCTTGATTATGACCTGGATGGGGATCTGGATGTGCTGTTGCTCAATCACAATCCACGAAATCTACCCATTCTTAACGAGCAGCAAACCAAAGAACTTTTTTCTATAGATGACCCTATGCGGGGAATCAGACTTTACAATCAGCAAGAGGGGAAATTTAAGGATGTCACTACCCAGGCAGGTATCAATGGGTCACAGCTCACTTATGGATTAGGCCTGGGGATCAGTGACCTGAATAACGATGGTTGGCCGGATTTTTACGTCTCGAACGACTATGCCGTACCTGATTATTTATACATAAATAATCAGGATGGGACATTCCACAACAGCCTGGAAGAATCGATTGGTCATAGCAGTCATTTTTCTATGGGCAATGATGTAGTAGACATCAACAATGATGGCCACATGGACATCATTACACTTGACATGCTTCCTGAAGACAACAGAAGACAAAAGCTCCTTTTGGCTCCGGATAATTATGACAAGTTTGAGCACAACCTCAATACGGGTTTTTATTATCAGTTTATGCGCAATATGCTGCAGCTCAACAATGGGAATGCTACTTTCAGTGAAGTAGGTCAGATTGCCGGCATCTCAAACACCGACTGGTCATGGGCAGCATTGGCTGCGGACTATGATAATGATGGCTGGAAGGACTTGTTTATCACAAATGGTTATCACCGTGATTATACTAACCTCGATTTCATCAATTATATGAACTCATATGTAGAAAACCGTGGGAGGATTCAACGAGAAGATGTTTTAAAAATCATTGAGCAGATGCCATCTACAGATATCTCAAACTATATGTACAAAAAGTCGGAAGGTATCAATTATTCCAATGTGACTGGTGAATGGGGATTGGATCACATCGCCAATAGCAATGGTGCGGCCTATGCAGACCTGGACAACGATGGAGACCTGGATCTCGTGGTAAACAACATCAATAAGGCGGTATTTATCTATGAAAATCTATCTGCGCCTGTCAGGGGATTTCTGCAGGTTGAGCTTGTTGGAGAAGGTCTGAATTCTGGCGGTATCGGCGCCCAGGTTTCTTTGTTCACACAAAACAGTTTTCAGGTTTTAGAGCAGTATCCTGTGAGAGGTTATCTGTCTTCGGTTTCGCCATACCTGCATTTTGGATTGGATAGTCTACAAAAAATCGATTCGTTAATAGTTGACTGGCCTGGAGGGAAAAGGACCGTAAAATATAACCTCGGGACAAATTCAAAAGTTACCATCCGGCAGAAAGAAGCTCAGGAAAAGGGAGTCGGCAGACAAAAACAAAATGATTTATGGTTCTCTGAAGTGAAGTCACCAATTGCCTTTAGTCATACCAAAGTCCCGGTAAGAGATTTTAATCGACAGCTACTGTTGCCGAGTCAACTCTCTGCGGTAGGACCGGCTATGGGGAAAGGAGACCTTAACGGTGATGGTTTGGAAGATATATTTTTAGGAGGAGGACAAGGGCAGCCAGCGCAAGTGTATTTTCAGGTTAAAAATCGTGGGTTTGTAGCAACTGCAAGTGCTGTTTTTGAAAATGACAAAACGAGTGTTGATACAGATGTGTTGATTTTTGATGCCAACAAAGACGGGCATCCGGACCTGTATGTCTCAAGTGGGGGATATCATCTTTTTGAATCTGATGATCCGGCCTTACAGGATCGACTTTATTTAAATGATGGGTCGGGTGGGTTTAAGAAGGAAGTTCTCCCCTCAATGTATACTAGTACATCCACAGCAGTCAATTTGGATTTGAATGGTGATGGTTTTGATGATTTGTTTGTAGCAGGAAGGATAATACCAGGGAAGTACCCTGAGTCACCAAAAAGCTATCTGCTGATCAATGATGGGACAGGAAAGTTTGTAGATAAAACTACAGCGTTTGCGGAAGACCTGGCAAAGATCGGGATGGTAACAGATGCGGTGGCTGCTGATCTGAATGGAGACGGAAAATCTGAGTTGGTGGTTGTTGGGGATTGGATGTCTATAAACGTATTTGAAAGTATGGGTGGTGTACTAAAAAATGTATCTGGTCAATATTTTGAAAGAGAATTGAGTGGTTTGTGGAACGTCATAGAAACCGGAGACTTAAACAAAGACGGGGTACCCGACCTGGTTGTTGGAAATATGGGGGAGAACATGCAGTTCAAGGTATCGGATGAGGAGCCGGGCGAACTTTATTTCGATGATTTTGACGATAACGGTGACATCGATCCGATCTTTTGCTATTACATCCAGGGTGTTTCTTATCCGGACCTCACCAGGGATGAGTTGAGAAATCAAATACCAGGATATAAGTCCAAATACACGACCTATGAAAGTTTTGCTGATGAGACCATCGGGGACATTTTCACCGAAGAAGAATTGGTGAGTGCCAATAAGCTGAAAATCAATGAGTTGAAAACGTCTGTTTTCGTCAGTCAGGATGGAAAATATAAAAAAGTAGATCTCCCGGTAGAAGCTCAATTTGCTCCGGTTTATGCAATCAACATCCTGGATTATGACAAAGATGGAAACCCGGATTTATTACTCTGCGGAAACAATAGTAGCATGAAACTAAGGCTGGGAAAAGCGGATGCAAACTATGGGATGCTTTTCAGAGGTGATGGGAAAGGAAAGTTTAGCTACATAATTCAGATGAGTTCTGGCTTGAATTTAACAGGAGATATTAGGAAAATCATTCAGATTGATAACCTGTTCCTGTTTGCCAGAAATCAGTCGACTGTAAAAGCCTATCAATTAAAAACCCAGCCATTGCAATGAAGAATTATCTCAAACCGGGTTATATGCCTATTGGATTTTTACTTTTTGTAGTGCTGGTTTTTTCCCGGTGTCAACGTACCCAACAACCTACAAACCCAGATTATGAAATCGCCTCAAAGTGGGCTGACATGGCACTTTATATTACCCAATTCACTCCGCTAAATTCACCAACTTATGCTTCACGTTGCTTTGGCTATATAGGCCTTACGATGTATGAGTCTGTGGTTCATGGATATGAGGAGTACTCATCATTGAAAGGGCAGCTCATCGGTTTTGACTCATTGCCAGAGCCAAAGTCCGATGCTGAACTCAATTGGATTTTGTCTCTAAATGCTGCACAAGCTGAAATCATCAGGTTGATTTATAATCAGACTTCAGATGAAAATAAGGCCAGGATTGATTCGCTGGAGGGCGCCATTCTTGAGGAACAGCTACCTCTTGTTGACGATGATAAAATAGTAGATCAGTCCATAAAATTTGGAAAATCAATTGCTCGAAGTATTTTCAACTGGTCATTAACTGATGGCGGACACAGAGCCTATCTGCGAAATTTTGATAAGGATTGGGTCCACCCTAAGCATCCAGGATACTGGGAGCCACCATTGTATTCACAATCCATTAGTCATCACCCGTTGCATCCTTATTGGGGAGAGAACAGGAGATTTGTACCTGGTAATGATACAATAGGTTTGCCCTACATGATCCCATATGATACTACTCGAGGCTCTGCGTATTATCAACAGTTTCAGGCTGTGTATGAAAAGGATAAGAGATTGACCCAGATAGACAAAGAAATTGCGATCTGGTGGGGTGATGATCCTGACGTAACTTTTACTCCCCCCGGCCATTCATATTATATAGCATCCATCGCGGTGAGGACAAAACAGCCAGATTTAATTCAGGCAGCAGAAACCTACGCCAGGGTTGGAATAGCGGTAGCAGATGCCTTTATCAACTGCTGGAAGTGGAAGTATCATTTTTTCTCCGAAAGACCCAATACTTTCATTCCCAGGTTTATTGATCAGGAGTGGGAGTCTTTCTGGCCGGACCCTCCTTTTCCTGCGTTCCCTTCGGGTCATGCCATCCAGGCCGCCGCTGCTGCTACTGTGCTGGAAGACCTGTATGGAAAAGAATTTGTATTCACCGACAGTGCCCATGTAGGGAGAGAGCGGGATGAGCTCCGGGACGTGGATTTTAGACAACGTTCATTTACCACCTTTTGGGGTGCTGCCCGGGAGACCGCAGACTCCAGATTTTATGGAGGAATCCATGTGCCACAGGATAACAATGTGGGGTTGAGAGAAGGGAAAAAGATTGCTGAAAATGTAAACAACCTTCAGTGGAGAAAAAACTGATACATGCATTGCGATGTAGTGTAGTGTTTGCATTTCTGCTAAGCACCACACTCATAAATGCGCAGATCAAATTTACGGATGTAACAGATTCCGCGGGGATAGACCATTATTTCAAAGTATACCAGGGCCTATTCGGGGGAGGAATTTGCGTATTTGACGTAAACAATGACGGATTTGAGGACCTGTACCTTACCAGTGGGGTTAATCAGGATAAGCTATACCTGAACGGAGGTGGTAAATTCAGGGACATTTTCGAAGGGTCTGGTCTGGAATACACCAATCACTTTGTGACCCAAGGAGTGGTATCAGCAGATGTGAACCGTGATGGCTGGAGAGATCTTTTTATTACCACAAATACTTCTACAGACAGTGTGCAGGTCATACCCAGGGCGATTAATTTACTTTTCCTGAATAATGGAGACAATACCTTTAGGAACGCTACGGAGGAATATCAGTTGGAGAACCTCAACTCTTTTAGTACAGGTGCTGCATTTGGAGACTTTAATGTCGATGGCTATCCCGATTTGTACGTGGGTAATTACTTTCAGGAATATGAGGGCCCACTTTACGAAATCAACGATGCGACCATTGTGAATGCCAGCAGAACAGCTCATGGTTACTTGTTGAAAAATGATGCAGGCACAGGATTTGAAAATGTTTACGAAGAATATGGCCTTACCCATCGGGGTTTTGGATTCGGTGGCGTTTTCACTGATTTTGACAATGACGGGGATCAGGACCTGTATGTGATCCATGATTTTGGCTATAAAGCAAAGCCCAATTATCTGCTCAGGAATAACTATCCCAAAGCTTCATTTAGCTACGTAGAGGAAGCGTATAACATGGATTTAAAGATCAATGCCATGACCGCAGCCGTGGGTGATTTCAACAACGATGAGCAGCTCGACTATTTTATTACCAATATCAAGTTCAATCGATTTATGTCTTTTGCAGATGGACAATTTACAGACCGTGCAAAGGAGTTGGGTACCTTTTATTTCACCATCAGTTGGGGCGCTAATTTTGCTGATTTTGATCATGATGGGGACCTGGATCTTTTTGTAGCAAATGGTGACCTAAATCCGAATTGTGTGCCCATGGCAGATTTTCTATTTGAAAATAAGGATGGAAAGTTCGAAAACATTGCTGCTATCGCCGGTGTGGCAGATTATGGGCTGGGTAGAGGATCTGTCATATTTGACCTTGAAAATGACGGTGACATGGATTTATTGATTGTGAATCAGGAGGCGGTAAAGGATTATCCGGTGGAATCGAGGACGCATTTATTCAGAAATGACACCGAAAGTGGAAACTGGCTCAAAGTGAGTTTAAAGGGAGATCGATCAGAATCCATAGGGCTGGGCTCAAGGGTGAAGGTGGTAGCAGGATCTTTGAAGATGATTCGGGAAATTGATGGGGGAGGATCGTCGCATGTCTCACAGAACTCCGTCATTGCGCATTTTGGAGTGGGCGATGTTTCCAGGTTAGATTCTGTAATCGTTACCTGGAACGGAGGCAAGCAGCAAATCCTGTTTAATCAGCCGGTAAACCAATTGCTGGTGATAGAAGAGGTTGTCGAAGAAAGTAAAAGTTACTGGGGCTTTGTTATTTTAGGAGCCGCATTCATTGTAATTGTCGTTCTTTATAAAAGAAAAAAGCGTAATTAATTTCATCACCATGATTTCAAGATTTCACAACATCCTATCCATTGGTTTGGTCAAAATGCTTGCAATTGGCTTAATAACCCTCTTCCTTTTCTCTTGCGAACCCAAAAAGAATGAATGGCGTTCCATTTTTAATGGTAAGGATCTGACAGGCTGGACACCAAAATTTGCAGGTTATCCATTAGGTGAAAACCTAAGAAATACTTTTCGGGTAGAAGATGGGATGTTGAAAATATCGTATGATGAGTGGGAAGATTTCAATGAAGAATTTGGTCATATCTTTTATGAGGAGGAGTTTTCCCGTTACAGGATCAGGGTGGAGTACAGGTTTGTAGATGATCAGGTAAAAAACGGACCCGGATGGGCTTTTAGAAACAATGGGATTATGCTGCATTGCCAGGATCCTAAAACCATGGCAGTTGACCAGGATTTCCCGGTCTCTATCGAAGGTCAGCTGCTTGGTGGAAATGGGAATGATCCAAGAACCACCGCCAATGTATGTACCCCCGGCACCAATGTGGTGATTGATGGAGAGCTGGTAACCAACCATTGTATCAACTCATCTTCCAAGACCTTTCATGGAGACCAGTGGGTGACCGTGGAGGTGGAAGTGCTGGGCAGCGAGTCCATCAAACAATATGTGAACGGTGAATTGGTATTCGAGCTTACCGAACCACAGCTGGATCCCAGAGACGAAGACGCTCAAAAACTCATCACAGATGAAAACAATCTATTGATCTCCAAAGGCTACATCTCCTTACAGGCCGAAAGTCACCCCATTCATTTCCGGAAGATTGAGGTGATGGAGTTGTAGGGTTATTGCAAAAGGCCTTCTAAAATCAATATAATTAGTCATTTATCTACTTAAGAATTGATTGATTTTCTTCATTTTCACAATCCATCAGGTTAATTTGCCTATATGGCTAGTGAAAAAAGCATCGCAATTATTTGTGGAGGGGGACCCGCTCCAGGTATCAATACGGTAATTGGTACCGTAGCAAAAATTTTCCTCAAAGACGGATACCGGGTCCTCGGTATTCATGAGGGTTACAAGGGATTATTTTCTGAAGAACCGGAGATCAAGGAATTTGATTTTGATCATGCTGACCGGATTTTCAGTAGGGGAGGCTCTACCCTGGTAATGAGCAGGCACAAACCAAAAGACGCTGAATTCACCACAGACTTCTTTGTGAAGCACAACGTGAAACTGCTGGTGACGATTGGCGGAGATGACACAGCGAGCACAGCCAACAGAATCTCCAAATTCCTTCAGAAAAACAACCTGGACGTCAAAAACATTCACGTTCCCAAGACGATCGATAATGATCTCCCATTACCAGACCGAAACCCTACTTTTGGATTCCATTCTGCTAAAGATGAAGGAGTGAAGATTGGCAACACGGTCTACGAAGATGCTCGTACAAGCCTTCAATGGTTTATCATGTCTACCATGGGGCGGAGTGCAGGTCACCTGGCATTTGGCATTGCTTCAGCCTGTCATTTCCCCATGATGATCATCCCGGAGATGTTCAATAAGACCAAACCGACCCTAGAGAAGATCATTAACCTGATCATCTCTTCCATGATCAAGCGTAGGATCCTGGGAATAAAATATGGTGTGGCTATGGTGAGTGAAGGTGTCTTTCATAACATTGATGAGGAAGAGCTGAAATCCAGTGGGATACTTTTCACCTATGATGACCATGGCCATCCGGAGCTCGGTAATGTGAGTAAATCAAACATCTTCAACGTACTGGTTCAGGAGAAGCTTAAGCAGCTGGATATCAAGATCAAGAGTCGACCGGTGGAGCTGGGCTATGAATTAAGATGTTGTCGACCAATAGGGTATGACCTAACGCTTTGCACATTGCTGGGCATCGGTGTAAAAAAATTGTATGATGAAGGGACAACCGGATGTATTGTGACAGCCAATTCCCGAGGAGACATTTCACCAATGTTCTTATCCGAAATGGAAGATGAGAATGGCAAGATTCCTCCTCGACTTGTAGACATGAATGCTCAGATCAGTATCCTTTGCTTTCAAAATCTGCATTTCCTTACAGAAAGGGATTATCCGGTTGCACAGACCTACCTGGACAACCCTGAAGCATACGATTTCAATAAGATCCTGGGATGGCCCTAGAATAAAAGTTCATCCTATTAACCTAGCAACCCAATAACCCAATAACCCAATAACCTAAAACCCAATGAAACCCCTATTCCTGTTATTCCTTACCTTTCTTTTATCTTTTAATGACATTGAGGCTCCAGACCTTAGTAAAAAAGCCGAAGAAGCGCTCAAAAAAGGAGTCTCCTACTTTTACTCCATCAATTCCAATGGTGGATATGTCTATTTTGTTACCTCCGACCTTTCCTTACGCTGGGGCGAAAGTCCGGCTGATGCGCAGACCATTGAGGTGCAGCCTCCCGGAACACCAGCAGTAGGATTGACATTTCTGAGAGCTTATCAGGCTACCGGCGATGAGCAAGCCCTGGAAGCCGCAAAGGACGCTGCTTATGCCCTGATCCGTGGACAAAACAAGCATGGAGGATGGGACCACACCATCAATTTTGCAGATTTGAGCAATGAAACCGTAAGTTTTGATGATGACCAGACGCAAACCGCGGTCAGCTTCCTGATGGCACTGGATCAGGAGATTGATGACCCCAAATTGGATGAGGCAGTAAAAAAATCTCTGGACATGATGATCAGGACTCAGCTTGACAATGGCGGATGGCCACACAAATGGCCCGAGCAGGGCAATTATCATGATTACGCTACCTTCAACGATGAAGGTATCAATGATTGCCTACGGGTGATGATGGAAGCCTACCAGTACTATGGAGACAATGAGGCCGTGGAGAAAAGCTTGCGAAAAGCAGCCCGTTTTATGATGATTTCACAGTTACCACCACCACAGCCGGGATGGGCACAGCAATATAATGAATTCCTACAGCCTGCCTGGGCAAGGACTTTTGAGCCTGCCTCTGTATGCCCATCCGTCACGATCAAAAACATCAACTCACTCGTAGATCTGTTTCTGGTGCTTGGTGAGGGGACATTATTGGAGCCAATCCCTGATGCTTTGAGGTGGTTAAATGATATCAGGCTGGAAAACGGCAAATGGGCCAGGTTTGTGGAGATTGGGACCAATAAGCCACTGTATTATGATCGGGGAAGAATACGCGTAGAAAGCATGGATGAGCTACATATAGAGCGAAGAACCGGCTATGGTTACGAAACGGATATTTCAGCCCAAATCGAGCGTGGAACAAAAAGATATCAAATGGCGCTTGAGCTGGGTCGTGAAGGCCTGATGAAGGCTGAAAATCCTTCCTGGACCAAAGAAACAGCCAGCAAACGACTCGCTGAACTGGAAGGGCAGGTGAATGAAATCCTCAGGACCCAGGATAAAAACGGTGCCTGGATCAACAAAAATGACCGATTCAAAAGAACTATGCCACGGGGCGTCCGCTGGAATGGTGAATATGACGAAATGGACCGGGTGAGCAGTGCCATTTTCAACCGCAATGCAGCTATCCTTTGTGAGTATATTGAGCTGAGTAATTGGATTAAAAATAGCTAATTGTTTTAATATTCAAGGGTAAGCATACAATGAACCACCTGTGGTAAAAAATAAGATTTTACTGTCATATGAAAAAGCAGCTGTGATTGGATTATTGGATATTGCAGGAATATCCACGAATTCCAAGCTGAAATTTATGTATGTTGTAATGTAAGGCGGATCATTTGTGATTATTAGATATTGATTTAGATCGTTTGAAACAGCACCAAATCGATAATTCTGGCTTTCTATTGCTCGTGATGATGTAGCAATCGGTCCATCAAGTATTGTTAGATATTCCATTTCAATACCAGATGTAATGAATGCTGCTTGAATGCTCCTCTCAGTCCAATTACTTACAATTAGTGAGGTTGATGCTATTCGTCCAGGTAAACTAAAGTTTGTTATAGAGGTACTATCATTTTGTAGATGATATATGTTAAATGAGCTCTCAGTGAGTCCTGAGTATTCACTAAAGTTATTTTTCGAAGAGATCAAAAGCAGGCTATCTTGTCCATTACTAAACGTAACTGGAATGAATGGTCCAATTGACTTCTCAGTATTACTAGCGATATCCATTAGATAAGTTACGTGCATTGAATCATAGGTTTCCTTGTTTTTTCTGGTGAATGCAATTGTCGTATTATCATTCGAAACAACTACTTTTTGTGGATCACAATGAGAAACTAATTTTATTTTGTTTTGTCCATCTCTATTTATTCGATATAAAGGTCCTAAGCCATCTTGGTTAAACTCTGTCAAATTATGGTAATACAGGTATTTTCCATCAGATGATTCAGTTACAGATTGTAATTCTAAATTTTCAATGATTACAATTTTAGTTTTTGTGGTTAAATTAAAAATTAGCAGTCTCTCGTTCCCAAGGATAATTATTTCATTTTCCAGAATAGATGGGTGAATAGATATTTTTCCAAGTAGGGACGAATCGTACAAAAGAGGCGGTGGGAGATCTTCTTCAGCAAATTTTGGATCTGGATAATTCAAATTAGCCCTGTCTAAATCGAAGTCAAATTCAACACAGCAAATCAATGGCATAAGTAATAGAAAATATGAAGTCAATCCGATTGATTTGATAACTCGAGTTTTAAATTCATTATTTTTCATATAATCTCAAATCCATTGTTGTCGAAGGATTTGAGGTCTAAAGTATCTTTTGTAGAAGTGATTTGGAAATTGATTTTTGGGACTAAAGGTTTACTAATTGCAATAATTGCAATTAGTAAAGTCCATTGAGTTAAAGACTAGGAAAAATTCTTTTATAAGGAGTCATTTAATAATTCCTCAGGGAGTATGTAGTGTAAGCAAGGTTAGAGATGCAATAATTATTTAAAAGAAAAGGTGACATCTAATGCCACCTTTTCTGATAACTCAAAGTATGAAAACAGAACTAATTCATTTAATTCATGTCCCACCAAAGCCTGGTATCCATGTCGTCGTTACCATTAAATCCCTGAGCTGAAAGTGCGGCATCCAGGTTGTCCTTGTTTGCACTTAATTCAGATATAGGATATGGAAGCCTGGTCACGAAATCTCCGGTAATGTCCTGAAACGGATACGGATTGGGAGCAAGAGCCGGGAAATCAGATCTTCTGAAATTAGCCCAGGCTTCAGGACCGTTCAGGAATGAAGAGATCCAGTATTCTGTATTGATTTGCTCCAGCTCGGACCCAGGCACGATGTTGTTTGCAGCCACATAGGCATCAATATCTGCCTGTGCGATGGTAGTCCCAACGTACTGGTTAGAAATCACATCCATATTTGCCCTGATGGCCGAAGTAAATAAAGCATTTACATCGCCCGTAGCCCCACCAAGGTTTCTTACGATTGCTTCGGCGAGGAGTAATTGAGTTTGTGCATACGTGACCATAAAAGACGGTGCATTGATCCTTACCATCCGGGTCCTGTCTACCTGGGTAAAGTCATAATGACTGGCAAAGCCATTATTGGTCGCATAGACAGCTGCTGTTTCATTATCAAACCCCATAGGTAGGCCAAACTGATCCGCCGGATCTCTCGAGATCGTTATGCTTGGGTTTGTTCCGGCTATCGCATTGTTTTGATCTGTGCCACTTTTTGCTCCAATATATCTGACGGCCATGGAAGCCAATCTTGGATCATTGGTATTTTTCAAATGATCCACAAACTCTCCGGTCATGTAATAGTTGGCCGATTCATTGCTTGTAAGCGGACCGGCTACCTGGTTTGGATAGTTATTGTCATGGGTAAGCATAAAGTTATCAGCATTGCTTTGCATAAGGCCTCCACTTATTGCTGCACCAATGGCGGGCCCGGCTATTGTCGGACTTACATCGGCAACTCTCATGGCTGCCCTGAGTAACAATGAGTATCCCATTCGCTTCCATTTGACAATGTCACCACTGTAAAGGATATCTGATGTCTCAATTTTTCCGGATGCACTCAAACCAGCAGAAGCTTGCTGAAGTTCATTTAAAATATCGGTATAAATACTCTGCTGCGAGTCATATTTCGGGGTGGTGATGTCACTAAGATATCCCTGCCCAGCCTCTGAATACGGAGCATCACCATAAGTATCAGTGATGATCATCATGCCATAAGCTTTGATGATTCTGGCCATGTGATACAGGTTAGCTCGCTCAGTGTCTCCTTCCGTGAGGTTGATCACAGCCACAGCATGTTTGACTACTTCAAGATATGCATTGTCCCAATTACCATTTGTGAGTGTAACATTCACCTGGTTGTAATTACCACCGGTAAGTACTCCGCTGTTTGGAGTCACTATTTGTTGAACATAGGCCATCTCCAATGGTAGGGCATTTCCCCGCTGTACAGTAGTCAGTATAGCCTGGTTTAATACAATAGCAGGATCCAGCGCTGTAACATCTGTTTTGGATTTATTCAGTTCATCAAACCCTTCGTCACATCCACCCATCACGAGCAGTCCCATGACGAAAAATATATTTATAGCTAGATTTTTCATTTTCATTTTACTTTTCATTTTTAGACATGCTTAGAACTTAACATTCAGATTAAATCCTAAAGATCTGGTGGGAGGTAAAGCAGGGTCTTCAATGCCGCTCAGATTGTCTGAAGAGAAAGAGGCCTGCTCCGGATCGATATTCTCAGTCCATTTTTTGAGGATTAAGACATTATTCGCAACAAAATCAAGTCTCACTCCATTAATAAAACCAACTGATGACAGATGCTTAGTAAAATCATAGCCCAATGACATTTGGCGGACTTTCCAGAAACCAGCATTGTATGTAAAAGGCTCCATAAGGTTGGTACCTCGAATCCTGCCATACCATGCATCTACCGGCACACCAATGGTATTGGTCTGGCCTTCTTCATTTACTCCTTCACCGACTACCAGACCTGTTTCTCTTCCAACCAGTGATCCTTTGTGGAGACCATGTCTCCATGCGTTGAAGTTGGTAGTAGAGAAAAGATCATGACCAAGTTTGAAGTCTACTAATACAGATAAAGTAATCCCTTTAAAATTGACTGAGTTAAAGATTCCGCCGACCCATCTGGGAATGGCCTGACCCAGTGCTATATATTCAGGCGTGGTGAGGTAATTACCATTATTGGAATCATGAATTATATTTCCGGCATCGTCTCTCAGATAACCAATTCCCCGCAGTTGACCTAGTGGTGCGCCCAACACATGCCACAATTGACCACGAACTTCTCCCTGAGACAACACAATTTCGTTTACTCCTTCACCCAGGTCAAGGACTTCAGATTCGTTGAAAGCAGCATTAAAACTTACGTTCCATTGAAGGTTTGAAGTTTGAACGGGCGTGAGACTCAGGAGCATTTCAACTCCATTGTTTCTGCTTTTTCCAACATTCTGTAGCTTGGAAGTATAGCCTGAAGTGTTTGAAGAAAGTACCTGAAGGATCTGATCTTCTGTCACCTTATCATAAATCGATATTTCCAGGCCCACTCTGTTGTCAAACAGTTTCGTTTCTAGTCCAAATTCCCACTCTTTTACCCGCATCGGGCTGAGTGTGCTACTTGGAATTCGGTCTCCTGAAATAGACCCTATGGATTTACCATTGTAAAGGTTTGCGTTGGTACCAAAAAACAGGTTATTGGAATATGGAGCCACATCGGTATCGCTACCCACCTCGGCATATGCAGCCCGGATTTTACCAAAATACAGCCAGCCAGGGAGGTTTTGAAAAGCCTGAGAAAAGACAAAACTTCCTGTTAGCGAAGGATAGTTGATGCTTCTTAGCTCCGGAGCAAGTGTAGAAAACCAGTCATTTCTCAAAGTGGCATTCAAATACAACCATGCCTTGTAGTTTATTTCAGCGGCTCCGTAGATCGAATTTACTTTTCTTTCGATGATGTCGTAGCTGCTGTTTACCACCCGGGCATTTTGAAGGGTATAAAGGTCTCTGACAACGAAGTCTGTAGCAAGCTGCCTGTTGCGTTCAATTCCCCGGTACATTTGGTTTCCACCGAGTGTAAGATCAACACCAAAGGCCCCAAATTCCTGATTGGCACCAATGATAAAGTCATAGTTTGTCTCCCGGATCCTGGTAGCATCCTGTCTGTATTCTCCATTTACGAAACCCGCGGGAGCGACACCCAATGATGCTGCACCCGTTGGCCTGCCATTATCCTCCTGAAAACGGAAAGTATAATCCTGGCCCATACGGACCTGAGCATACAACCAGTCGGTGAAGTTAAATCGTGCTGCCACATTACCAAATACCCTGTCCCTGGTGATGTTGTTGAAATGGTTATTCAACACAAAATAAGGATTGGTTCTGTTTCTGAAGCGGCTATAAATACGCTCATTTCCAAATTCATCCTCTGCTTCGGATTCCAGCAGATCGAAGGGCATAGAGTTTGACAATGAATAGATTACAGTTGGGGTACTCAAATCCTGGGTAGCCACTGTGGGTGCATTTTCATTGCGGTCATGCGAGTAGTTGATACTACCAGTCACATTGAACTTTTGAGCCATTTGCTGCCTGAAATTCAGGTTAACACTTTGCCTTTTAAATGTATTATTTGGAACAATGCCCTTATTGTCCAGATTTGATGCGGATAACCTCAAACTTCCAAACTCCCCACCGTTAGATACACTAATCGTATTGGTGAAAGACTGGCCGTTCCTGTAGAATGTCCTGATCCTGTCGCGAACCGGCTCATATGGAGCTTCCACTCCATCAAATAAGATTTGTGTCATCCCTGGTTCAAACTTTTCACCAAAACTCCAGACACCGGAAGTTGGGTTTGGAGTAGTAGGTCGAAGACCACCTTCCCCCTGTCCATATTCATACTGAAAGTCTGTAAAATCGAGCGGGGTTTCATTGGTGTAATTTGAATTATACTCCACTACGAGTCCACTTTTACCTCCCGACTTGGTGGTGATCATAATGACCCCATCTTTTGCTCGAGAGCCATAAAGTGCCGATGCTGCTGCTCCTTTTAGCACAGTCATGGATTCAATGTCGTCAGGGTTGATACTGCTCAGGCCATCGCCACCATCTGACACTGTTCGGCTGCCACCATCACTCAAAGAGGATTCTGTGCTTCGGCTTCCTGAGGTGGATCCGAAATTTGAGTTATCAATGGGTACGCCATTTACAACGATAAGCGGTGAATTCTGGCCTCCAAAAGAGGACTGCCCGCGGATACGGATCTTGCTTGTTCCGGCAGGACCGGTACCCATACCAGAAATATTCAATCCGGGCACTTTACCCTGAATGGCATTCATGAAGTTGACAGACCGATTTGTGGCTATCTGGTCAGCATCCACAGTAGCAGTCGCATAACCCAGGCTTTTGGCGTCCTTTTCAATACCCAGTGCTGTAACTACGACCTCCTGAAGCGACCTGATGTCGGTTTCCATTTCCACATCGATAACACTTCTCCCATTCACAGGGATCTCCCGTGTAGCAAAACCCACATAAGAGAATACAAGAATGCTATTATCAGAAACCCTTAGAGCGTAATTTCCATTGGTATCAGTTGTTGTACCCGTAGTGGTGCCCTTGAGGAGGACACTCACACCCGGAATACTTCCGTTTTCTCCGGTGACCCGACCCTTGACTTCAAATTGCTCGCTCGTTTGGGCTATTGAGACAAAACTGAAGAGCAGCAGAATGCTGCACATTAGATAAAGTTTTTTCATAATAATGGGGTTTAGATTTTGTTTACTTAAGTAAAGTTTCTAAAGCCCGTTATTAATAACTTCCAATAAAGACCACTGATGAATTTTGCACAAAAGCTGTATAGGAGAATATTGGAAATGCAAGTTTGGAAAGAGGAGTCGCCAAAAGTAAGACGTAAGAATCCTCCCAAACATCCGCTCTAAGATGTTTAAAACAGGTCACCAAATAGGGCGAGAGTTAAACTGCTTGCTGAAGATTTCTCTGTCGAAATTGTCGGGGGGAATACCCAGTGAGCTTCTTAAATGTGGTAGAAAAATGTTGTGAAGAATAGAATCCTGTTTTCAATGCTATTTCCGTAAAATGCAATCCGGGTTGCTTAAGTAATTTGATGGCCTCTGCAATTCGTAAGTTGATCAAATAGTTGAGTGGTGGGAACCCTGTGTGATGCTTCACTTTTTCCGTAAAGGATGTACTGTGCAGTCCAAACCGTGACGCCATTTCATCCACAGTCCAGTGATGAGCCAGGTTCTGTCGCAGAATTTCTTCCAGCTTCATTAAAGCGGGAAGGGAAGGATTCGGTAGCTCATCTTCTCTATTGGTTTGCCTGGCAATATTAATTAACAACGAATCAAGAAAATGATTAACCCGTGTTTGGAACCCAACTTCCTGATTCGAAATTTCCTTATAGATTTCAAGTAAAGTATCCGGAACATCATTCACTTTCATTACCGGAAGCTTGTTGTGAGCAATTAAGTTGCTAATTGGAAATCGATCGAAAGTTGAAAGCCTACTCCAGTTTCCGAAGTGTAGTCCTTGTATCGAATGTCGTTTTACTGTCTTCAGGAATAAGCAAAACAAAGTGCCTCTGTCAAGAAAGCCTTCTTTTCCACCAAACGCCTGTCCAGGAAGAATAATGGCGCAATCTCCGGGGTAAAGGTCATATGGTTGATGATCAATTGACCATTGAAACTTGCCATCTACAACGTAATAAATCCTTAGGTGATTAGAAGGTGCCTCAAGAAATGAATCCGGAAAGACAGTATTGATCTTAGTTAGAGAAAATCTAATGATATGGGGAAATGATTCCAGTTCTTTTGAAGAATTTTTCAAAAAGGTAAACTGGTTCATTTTTCTTAAGTTACTGAAGACTATCTACTTAGTCTAAGTTAAATCATTATTGAATTAAAACCATCAAAAAGGATTCTGTTAAGAAAACATTATAACCAGGATGAAATTTTCATGTTATCGAAAACTACCTGTGCCCCTTGCCACCATACTGCATGGCTTCGCCTTTGCCAAAGCCGTAGCTAAATCCAAAGGCCACAAACCGACCGCGTAGACCGTAGGAATAAAGATAGAAGTCAGATTGATCAATGACGCTTTCCTCAATCCTGGAAGCGAACAAATCTCTGACACTCACATTGATCACGCCTTTGCCATTCATGATCTTTTTCCTTAGCCCTGTATCAGCATAGAGCATATCTGAAATCTCACTTTGGACGGTCTGATATCCTGATCGATAGTATCCAATGATTTCAAAGGTAATGTCTGCAGGAAGTTTGATCTTGGTGTTCAACTTTGATGACCATTGGTTGGTAGAAAAATCGAAGATGGTACCTTCGAGTGCACCATACCGGCTAAAATAATTGTAGTTGAAGTCTGCACTCATGGTCAGCCAGCTTACCGGGTCGTATTTACCATTTATCTCAATGCCTGTGGCATTGCTGGTTCCAATGTTTTGTGGTGAAGTGGTACGCACATTATTTTCAAAGAATGAAATACGCTCAATCACTCCTGTAGTATATCTGTGATACAGCGAGAAATTCAGAGACGTTTTGTCTCCATTATAAACTGTGCTTACTTCATAAGAATCAGTAAACTCAGGCAACAAGTCTGGATTTCCTTTTCTGATACTGAAGTTATTTCTGATGTTGAAGAATGGATTCAGATCCCATAATCTTGGTCGGTAAATCCTACGCGAATACCCAGCCTGAAGAGAAACTTTCCCGTTAAGCTTGTATGAAGTGTGGGCTGATGGGAAAAGGTTTGTATAGTTCTGGTAATTTGCTTCATTGGTGTTGACCAGTAGGGTATTTAATACAGTGTTTTCAACCCGCACACCGAGTTTTAATCCCCATTTATTGATCTCGTATCCTCCTGTTCCATAGGCAGCCAAAACATCCTGATCGTATTCAAACAAATTGGTTTGTGTAGAATCGACGACATATTCCCCATTCAGAAAATTGCGTACAGCAAAATCATTCCCAACATCATTGATCAAATACTGTCCTCCAGCCTCTATGCTGAATATCTCTGAGAAAGGACGAGCGTAGTCCAGTTTGAAGGTATAGTTTCCTTCATCAAAATTTGTTTCAGTCTTTTGTTGTGAATCAAAATCATAGGATCCGGATATCGTCTGATCCTCAAAGTCTGAAGACTGCTCTTTTCCAAAGAATCTTCCAATGGCAGAAAAAATCAGGTCATGGTCTTCATGGTCCTCAAAATCTCGTTTGAAGTTGGCTTCAAACTGATATTTAGGGTTTACAGCCTCCGTTATTTCAGTTCTTTTCCACTGGTATTCCAGGTCTTCGGGTTCATCAACAAGCCTGAAGTAGGTAGTGGAGGGTTGATCTTCTATTTCTAATGCATATGAGCCTGATACTGTGATCACATTATTTTCATTGATGTAATAGTCAGTACCCAAGACCACATTATAGTATAGCTCATTACGAAATTCTGTACCACTCGAATAGATGGTAGTGTCAGATACATAATTGGAATTTATGTTTCTTCCTTTGTCTGGTAACACACCATACCCAACACCAATCTGGGTAAACAGGTTAAAGTTTTCAGTCCGGTGATTGAGGCTAAAGCCAACACTATGACTTGCAGGGTTTCCCGTGTTTATAGAGATAGACCCATTGGTACCTCTGCGCTCTTCTTTTTTGAGTACAATATTGATGATCCCGGAGGTGCCTTCTGCATCGTATTTTGCTGATGGATTGGTAATCACCTCAATGTAGTCTATCATGCTGGCAGTGATTGTTCCAAGGGCTTTTCCTTCATCACTGGCAATCACTGATGGCTTACCGTTGATCAGGACCTGTACACCGGAGCTTCCACGCAGCTGGATCTGACCCTGAATGGTCACGTTGACAGATGGCACGTTGTTCAACACCTCTAATGCGCTGGCTCCTGTATTTCTCAGGTCTGAGCCCAGGTTGAACACGCGTTTATCAAGTTTGAATTCCGTGCTCGACTTCTGTCCCTCTACTACGATCTCGTCCAATTGCTTGCTGTCTGAGCTGAGGTAAATGCTTCCCAGATTTATTTTACCACTTTCAAGGGTAAAATCCCGGATTGTCTTCTTCTTAAAACCAATAAAACTAACTTCCACATAGAAGTCTTTGGATGATGTGGTAAAATTGAACGTGCCATCCTGGGATGTTGTGGCACCGGTAATAGGCTTATCATCAACTGCATTGATCACAGCCACAGTGGCGAATTCCACTGGTGCGTCAGTGTCCTGTTCCAGAATTTTTCCAGTGATGATAATATTATTGCCCTGACCAAATAACAGGGGCGAGATGAAGAATAAACTTAGATATAATAAAATTTTGGGCATGGGGCTAAGCATTAGCTATTCAAAAGCAATATTACATCCCAATTCTGAAGCAATTCTAATAATACTAAGTTCGGATGATTTACATACAGGCTCATCGATAAAATCTTCTGATCTCTACATCTCTGGCAGCCAGATCAAACATTAGGTTATAGAGGCCAAAAAAGGTTCGGTTCATGTAGATAAAGTGCCTGGACCCACGGTTTCCGTTCATTTTTCTTAGCTCAGTCCTCCTGGCATAGTCCTCTCCTAAAGCAGAAATTTGTTCGAAAAAGCTTTTATCTGTAAAACTGAATGTCTCATGCTGTAATGGCTTCACAAACAATGAAAGAATGGAGTGAAACATCTCACTAAAGAAGGCGACCTCTTGACTTGTATCATTTTTTTTCAAGATCTCCAACTCATAAAGCAGCTCCATAAATCTACGCTTGTTGTTTAGCCCTTCGGGAGAAGCTAACTCAAAATAGGGAGTGTAGAAGTCCACTGGTAAGTGTTTGATGCATCCGAAGTCAAGGGCAAGGAGTGTTCCTATTTGATCTACCAGGAAGTTTCCCGGATGCGGGTCCGCCTGCACCATTCGCAATTTGTGGATTTGGAACATATAGAAATCCCATAAAGCTTGCCCCACCTGGTCAGCCAATTTTTGATTTTTATTGATTTTGGCAAATTCAGAGAGATGTAATCCATCCAGCCAGTCCATGGTGATGATCCGGCTGGATGACAGCGCTTCGTAATATTTTGGGAACGCAATATTTTTAAGGTCCCGACAAGCTTCTGCGATGGTTTTGCTCTGGGAAACTTCCAGCAGATAGTCTGTCTCTTCCAATAGCTTATTTCTGACTTCCTCAAAGTACTGCTCAGAGCCCTCTCCTTTGATGTTGAACATTTTCATGGCGATGGGTTTTACCAATGCCAGATCAGATGAGATGCTGTCGGCCACTCCGGGGTATTGAATTTTCACTGCTAGCTTTTTCCCATCTTTCTCGGCCATGTGTACCTGTCCGATACTCGCTGCGTGGATAGAGTTTGAAGTAAATGAATCAAAAATCTCGTCAGGACCCTTTCCAAAATACTTGCGGAAGGTCTTGACGACAAGTGCCGGGGATAAAGGTGGAACTGAAAATTGCGATAAAGAGAATTTCTCGACATATGCCCTGGGCATAATGTTTTTATCCATGCTTAGCATTTGAGCCACCTTCAGTGCACTTCCCTTGAGGTTTTTAAGGCCATCATAGATGTCATCGGCATTCTGCAAATCAAGCGCTTCCTTAGCCTCCTCCTTACTTTTTGTTAATCTGCTTCCATAATACTTTGCATAGTTGATGCCTACTTTGGCTCCCGTTGAGAAGATCTTTGTAGCCCGTTTTATTTTGGAAGTGGGGATATTGTCGATGGTCTCCATTAGCTTCTTGAGAATTTCTCTTTAAATAAAAACTTGGTAAAATCGATGACACTTTCTAGTGGACGGGTATTGATCAGGTCAAAGCTGGCTTTCAAACTTTTTTCAATAAAAAGATCCGTTTTCTCAAAATCAGGAGAATCGTCATTCATCCAATACCTCATTGTAGCCAATAACTGGCCCCAGGCAATTTCCTTCAACCCTTTTTGTTTGATCTTATCGAGGTCTTCACTTCTAAAGTTGATCGTTTCAATACCAAGGTTGTCTATGTAGGCTGTGAAATGTGATTTTAGCCCCTGCAAAACTTTCATTGGCATCATGCCTGATCCTTTTTTTAGTGCCAGAATTACATAACTCCTGTTCTCCTTAAGGATTTCGAAAAAAGTATAGTAGAAGCTCAATAGCTTATTTTTGGCATCATATGCCTGGTAAGACTTATCTTTTTCCAGCAAGCTGATTGTGTGCTCAAAAAAGGTTTCGAAGACCGTTTGCTGAATTGCTGTAAATGAAGCAAAATGCTGGTAGAGGTTAGACTCTTTCATCCCAAGGATACCAGCAAACTGGTACATGCTGTCAGGGTCCTTATGGTTTTTGAGCAGATAATCCATGTATGCCCGGATGATATCTGCTTTGCCTGGCTCTTGCTTTGTCGTTGATGCTGCTGATTTTGTATTACTTTTCTTAGCCATGATCAATATTTATGAATTGTATCGATGGCTCAACCCAATGTATAAGAGAAAGGTTTAGAAAATAGGCTATTAATATTTGTTCGCCTTACTTGTCAGTTCCTCCTCCTCTACACCCGCATCAGTGATTCCAAAAAGCCCATGATCTCTCCCTTGGTTTTCACGATCAAGATGGGGATATCGCTATCCTTCAGCGCAAGTTTTTCTGCTATGGAACCTATTAGAAAGGCGGAGGCGGAAGTTCGTCCTTTGGACCCTACCACAATCAGACTGGCTTTCACTTTTTTGCCGTATTCATAGATCAAGTCAGCCGGTTTCCCTGAATCATTCAGGATATATTCACAGGGTGACTCCAGTGTAAGGTTATTTTTTTGAAAAAACGTCTTGCAGTCATTTTGCGCATGCTTTTTCATGATTTCAGCAAACTCTTGTAACGTCTTGCCGGTTTTGGTATAGCCTGCAGGAACATTGTAAACATGTGACAGACATACTTCAGCTCCTGCCTTCTCTGCAACCTCCTGACCATGTTTGACGGCCATGAGTGAGTGGCTTGAAAAATCAACCGGTACCATTATCTTTTTGATCTCAGGTTGATAATTTTCTGTCACAAAAAGCAGGGAACAAGGGCTGATTCGGGCGATGTGACTGGACACAATACCCGATCCCTTGAGGTTTTGTTTGCGCCCCATGATGATCAGGTCCACATTTTTAACCTTGGATAACTTGAGGATCTTGTTGATGGGATTTCCTTCCCGCACAATGTAGTCAATGTCTACAGATATATTTTGAAAGTGTTTCTCAACTTTATTTCTAATATCTTCCTTGATACTTTCATCCAATGGAGCCATCAGATCCGGGAACTTTTCCATCAGGTCGGCAGGAAGCTCCAGGTTTTTCTCCACGTGCACAAATAAAATCCGTTCCAGAGGCATGAGTTTGGATATCATGGCTGTATACTGGATGATATACTCATCCATCTCAGTAAGATCCAATGCTACCAGTGCAATGTTGAATGATTTATGACGCGACTCCATATTGAATAATTAAAAAATTTAATACTTGAAAGACCTAAAACAATACGCCTCAGTAAACCCGGGGACAGGGTTTACCTGCCCAGTAAAAATATGACAATTAAGCATTTCACCTTTCATGACGCTGAATTATTTCAATACCAAAAGGGGCAAGGGGCTGTGAAATAACATCTTTTCGGTCAGGCTTTCGTGAAAGATCGACCGGATATAGCTATAACTCTTCGGAAGTATGGCAATAAGTCCAATGTCATTTTGTGTACAGTATTTAATGATGCCCTCTTCTATATTATTGTTGAAAGTAAAGCTGAATGATGTGCCCTTTTTCTTGAATTGACTTTTCATGAGCTCCCTGTTCTTCAGCTCCCCGGGAGTCATGGTTTTTTCATCTCTGTTGAGGGTAATCACATCTACATCCAGCTTAAGCTTTTTTGCAATCTTTATCAGAAATGAAAGCTGATCATAGTCAGTTTTCATGCTGTAATCACATGCCAGACCTACTTTATCTATTCCGCTGATACTGGAATTGTCAGGAATGACCAGTACGGGGATAGATACACTTTTGATAATTTTAGCTGTCTTCGTTCCCCATAGCTCTCCAAATCCCTTGGCTCCTTTTGTGGCCATGATGATCAGCTCTACTTCTTCTTTTTTGGCTGTACTGACAATGCTATCAATAGAGATGCCCAATTCTTTCTTGCATTTGTAGCTGACATTTTTGAGGTTGGGATGTTTTTTCTCCAGGTTCTGAAAGTTCTTTTCGGCCTTTCCTTCAACCTGCCTAAGTAAGGTGGTACTTGTGCCTTCTGTTACAATTGGTCGGTGATAAACATGATAGATAAACAGTTTATAATCAAATTTTTGAGCGAAATCAATGGCCTGGTCCAATGCCTTACTTGCTCGCGGAGAGAAATCAGTCGGGAAGAGTAGGGTCTTTTTATCTTTCATAGTATTAAGAATTTAGCTTAGATATAGTTCTTCATTAATATTAACGAATCAATCGCTCTAATATAAGCACCATCCCGCATGATCTCTACCTGAAAAATGTATGATTTATGTCAATAATTGGGATTGCACATTATTTCCTGGTAGAATAATACAGCCAAACCTGGTTTTTGATCCATCCTTCATCTTCTCTGTTTGCCATGATATGTTCTTTGTCCGGGATGATTTCCCAGGAGCCTGTCACTTCAGTCAGCAGGTTATAAGTATTATCTCTCGGATCATTGCCCGTGAGGTAGGTATAGAGCATGCAGGCACTGGCATAACGAGCCAGAGCATTACCGTGGCTTTCATCCACATACCATCCGTCCACTCCATAATGGGTGAGCGCATCCAGCCATAAAAGAAGTGCCGGAACCAGGATGACATCATGTTTTTTACCACTGATTTCTATCTGCTCCAGATCGGTGTGGAACCGGTCATAGATCTGTGCTATTGCATGTTTGATGTATGGGGAGGTATGTCTGCCCGGGTGCATATATAAGACGGTCTGGGCACCTGATCGTGCAATGGTTTCATGGAGTGATTTCAAAGCTTCAAGGTTTTGCTCATAGGAGATCGCCTGGCTGCGCCTGTTCGGGAATACCGCATCATCAGGGATCAAAAAGCTTTCACGCCTCGCTTCCAAGATGACAAAATCAAAATTGCCAGCCCGGATCAGCTCATGGATTTTATCGTCAGCGGCCATCTCCGGCAGATTCACCGGTATCCGACCATAATCCAGAAATTCAATGCCGAGTGTGTTTGCAGGGGTGTCCCGTTGACTGAAGGCCTGGTAGTCCAGTCCCGCTTCCTCACAAAACCCTTCGAATGATGGCCCAAGGCCCCCTCGATGATAGAAGACGCTGTTTCCAAGGAAGAGCACTCTTTTGGCTTCAGTGTTCTGAGCAAAACTTGAGTGGGTGCAGATTAGTATCAAACCCAGGAAGAAAATAATAGAATGGGGTTTCATGAGTAGGTAATCAAAGATATGGAAAATGGGGGATTTGAATTTTTGTCTGTTTAGAACTCGCTATCGCTCTCGGGAATGACGTTCTGATGGGCAAGATTTCCCACCCGCAGCCTACAAAGTTTTGGAGTGTATAAAGCTCGTCTGGACTAATTTATTTCACCTTAATAATTTCCTTATCAAAGGCAAAAGTTTTACCATCATCCAGCTGGATTTGAATTTTAACGATCAAAGCTGTTTCTTCGTGGGGTTGAGTTGCTAATCGAATTAAGTAAACATCATTTATGTTAAAGATTTCATTGGTTTGGAGAAAGTCCTCTATTGAGATAAAACTATTTGTAAACCCATAACTTTTGATCAAGAATTTCTCTGTTATGTCTGATCCTGCCAGAAAAAGATCACCATCTAATAAAAGGTCATTTACAGTGCTGATTGAAATCTGCTAAAATTCCTGAACTACCCTTGGTTCAGCAGGAGATGTAGCAATGGCGGAATTTAATGGATAGTGGATTTTAAATTGACTCACTAAAGGTTCCCACTCTTTAATCATAATGGCTTTAAATACCTCATCAAAAAAGTATACTGACGAAGTATCGATATCATCAAGGGCCTCATTTGTTGTTCTAATTGCAATATCTGTTATCGAGACGTCATCTGGAGAATTGCCACAATGGAATATAGACAAAGGCAGGAGTCCAACTAAGATTAGGAAAGCAATAAATGAAACAAGGCTTTTCATATTCTGGAGAATGGTTCCTGAATAGAATTTACCAATATGTCATTACTTTTAAAAATGACTTTAACCAAAGTCCTATAAAACGTATTTCCTCCACCGGAGGTCTCTGACCGTCCGGGGGATCTGTCGAACAACTAAGTGAATAAGATGTATTAAAATCTCATGAAGACCTCATTTTTCAATAAAATCCAAGTATTCCTGAGGTGAGTAGATCGGTATACTGGATGAAAAAGATTTATAATCTTTAATATTTCTGGTAACAAAATGATCCAGGTTATTTGTTAGTGCTGTGTAATATTGAATGGCGTCTTCTTTATCTCTGAATTTTGAATGAATAGCATCCAGAACCATCTTTTTCCCTGCTGAAATAACCTCACAAATGTCAATGAATTGAGAAATGATTTTCTCAAATTGGGAGAGTTTACTTGCTTCTGAAAGATAGATTAATGTTGAAATTGAACTTTCAGAAATATATGGAATGATTTTGCCGGCAGATACCAAAGAAACTAACTCGATGGATATTGAATAGTGAGGTTCTCTCTTAGAAACAATGTCAAAGGCTACATCAGTATCTATAAATACATTAGGAATATTTTTTGTTGACATATTTTTTGATCAGTTCCTTATCACTTTTCTCAGCAGTTTGTGTTTTTGCTTGATTGCCGAGGGTTTTAAGTAAATCCGAAGCAGCTTTTTGTCTTTCGTTCCTTACAGGCTGTGGGGAATCATTCTCAAAAACTTCTTCAAATAGCCTGGAGACGGAAACGCTTCTCTCTTTCGCCACCTTCTTAGCCTTTTCTATGATTGATTTATTGACTGTAAGTGTCAATTTAGTTTTCATGGTACACGTGCTTTTAGTAAAGATACGTATTATTATTAAATGAGTTTATATATACAGCTTTCCTTAATTTGCCTAATCCCCACACCGCAGACACCCAAAGTTTTCGAGTAAGGTTAATGCGATCCATAAACTTTCTTAGTCTGACCCCATTTGGCTTAACCTCAAATCTTTAGTAGTCTGGCTAACTCTATCCCCAATTTATCCACAACTGCACTCTAGCCCAGTGGCATTGACTAATTTTAGCCCATGCCCGAAGCACCCTTTCACATCTACCGATCTTCTGCTGGTTCAGGCAAGACCTTTACCCTCTCGCGGGAATACCTGAAGCTGGCCCTCACCCGGCCCGGTGCCTTCCGCAAGATCCTGGGAGTCACCTTCACCAACAAGGCTTCGGAAGAGATGAAGCGCCGCATCATCGACTACCTGAAAGACCTCGCAGCAGGCAACACCAACCCCATGACGGAGCAGCTGCTCAAAGCCCTGGGGATCAGCGCCGGGGTGCTACAGCAGAAGGCAGCTTCCACCCTGACGGACATCTTGCACAACTATGGCCGGTTCTCCGTCGTCACCATAGACAGCTTTTTCCACCAGGTGATCCGGTCCTTTGCCCGGGAGATGGGCCTGCAGGGCACCTTCACCATCGACCTCGACCTTGATAAGGTCATGCAGCAGGTCATCGACCAGATGCTCCTCGAGATCGGGGAGGAGGAGCATAAGCAGCTACGAGCCTGGCTGTCGCAGTTTGCAGAGCAAAAAGTAGAGGAGGGGCTAAGCTGGGACTTCAGGCGCGACATTGCCTCGCTGGCCAGAGAGATCCTGCGTGATGACTTCAAGCAGCATGCTTCATCGGTCCTCAGGCTGAGTGCCCAGCCGAATTTCTTCGAGAACTTTAGAAAAGAACTCAACCAGCGCAGGTACCTTTTCGAGGATCATATCAAAGCGATCCACAAAGAGGTAGATCAGTACCTGGCCAAACACCAGATCGATCCGAAGGACTTTAGCCGGGGGATGGGCGGACCACTGGGCCTGTTTTACAAAGTCCTTCAAAAAGATGACCCTAAGAAACAATATGATATTACCAGTACGCGTCGCGATGCCGTCGAAGACAAGAGCAAGTGGCTGACCAAAGCCAACATGGGGAATGCTGTTTTGCACCAGGCCCTGGATGAGCTGATCCTTCGCAAGTACCAGGAGCTGGTTTCATTCATTGACAAAAACCTGGTGGAATACATGTCTGTGCTTGAGGTCCAGCGCTATCTCTACACCTTTGGCATCCTGGCGGAAATCAACCGCTACCTCACCAAATACCGGGAGGAGCAGGATGTGATGCTGATCGCTGACCTGCCTGACTTCCTGCGGCAGATCATCCACGATAGCGAGACGCCTTATATCTACGAAAAGATCGGTTCCATTTTCAGCCACTACCTGATCGACGAGTTTCAGGATACCAGCGTCTTCCAGTGGAATAATTTTAAGCCGCTGGTAAAAAACTCTACAGATGAAGGAGAGTTCAGCATGATCGTGGGGGATGTGAAGCAGTCGATCTACCGGTTCCGTGGTGGGGACTGGGAGCTGTTTCAGCACCGGGTGAAATCAGAGATTGGAGACTACCACGTCAAAGAAGATACACTGGCCGTCAACTACCGCAGCTCAGCCCGACTGGTGAAGTTCAACAACCTCTTTTTTCAAGTGGCCCAAAACCAGGCCAATGACTACTTTGCCTCCATGGCCAGCGACATCCCGGAGGCGGAAGCACAAGAAGAGACCCTTGCCAGGTTGGAAAATGTATTCTCTGCCTACAGCGATGTCAGCCAGGATTTGCCCTCCGGAAAGGATCCTGATCAGGGAGAGATCAGCATTAATTTCATCGAAGACCAGGACCTGGAGGGAGGGTGGACGGAGGAAGCCGTTCGGCAAACCATCAAACAGGTAGAGCATTATCAGCGGCAGGGCTATGAGCTCCGGGATATGGCCATTCTCACCCGGTATGCCCGGGAAGGAAAGAAAGTAGCCGATGCGTTCATCGCCCATCGCAATTCACCGGAAGCTGACCCGGAACTCCGGTACGAGGTGGTGAGCTCGGAAGCGCTTTACCTCACCTCCAGCCACTTGGTCCGGTTCATCGTTTCCCTCATTGAGTGGATGAACGATGAGTCCAACACCATCGTGCTGGCTCAGTGGCTGTATGAATACCGACATTACATCAAAGGAGACGTCGATGCCGGTAGCCAGAGTGAGCTTTTTGCCAACGTCCAGGGGTGGAAACAAAAAGTACCGACGGAGTTTGTACGTCAGAAAAACTACCTGAAGACGCTCCCGCTCTATGAGCTGGTAGAAAACATCATCCGGATCTTTGGGCTGCACAACAAGGTGGAGGAGTTTACCTACCTGCAAGGCTTTCAGGATGCTATCCTCGACTACACTAAAAATGAAAGGGGAGACATCCCTTCATTCCTCGAATGGTGGGAGGAAGTAAGGAAAGAAAGAGCCATCCAGATTGCAGATGAAAACAATGCCATCAAGATCCTGACCATCCACAAAGCCAAGGGGCTGGAGTTCCCCGTCGTGATCATCCCTTTTCTTTCCTGGCTCATGGACAATGAGTACAACAAAGACAACATCCTGTGGGTGAAAGGCGGTGATAAGGAGCCATTCAATCAGCTTCCTACCATCCCGTTGAAGTACACCACCAAGCTCATCAGCACCTACTGGGCCGCTGAGTTCTACGATGAGAGACTCAAAGCATTTATAGACAGCCTCAACCTGCTCTATGTAGCCTTTACCCGACCCGTTGATGTGCTTTGGGTGTGTGGGCTAAAACCCCGGAATCCTGACAAGCTACGGACGGTAGGAGAACTGGTATATAGCCAGATAGACAAGCTGGACGGATGGAATGAAGAAAAGGCACAGCTGCAATGGGGGGCAATGAAGCGGCAGGAGAAAGCTGTTTCCGGTACCCTTGAGTTCGGGCTGGATCAGTATTTTTCACACCCCTGGCGAGGCAAAGTAAGCCTTCAGATCAAAGGGTCGGCGGAACTGAGTGAGGCGGTGTTTATTGAAGCTACTCAAAGAGGTATCGCTCTCCATGCCATGCTCAGTCGCATCCAGTACAAAGAAGATGTGCGACAATACCTGGGCACTTCGGAGGAAGATGCCATCCGGGAAATTGTGGAGCATCCTGAGTTGGAGGATTGGTTCGAAACACACTGGAAGGTGGAGAACGAAGTGGGTATCCTGTTACCAGGAGGGGATTTCAAAAGGATTGACCGGGTCAACTACAAAGAAAATGAAACAGTGGTGATTGACTTCAAGACCGGGTCACCAAAATCGAAAGACAAGACACAGGTGAAAGAATACATGGATATCCTTGGGCAGATGGGATTTCCGGGGATCAAAGGCCGGTTGGTCTATCTCACCGACTTTAATGTGATGGAAGTGTAATGACGGATACAACATTCATATCAGAGCTAGCAAGCCGGATCCTGTCAGATAATCAGGGAAACCTTTCCAGCGTCACGGTGGTCTTCCCCAACCGGAGGGCAGGGCTGTTCTTTAGAAAAGCACTGGGTAACCTCATCGACCAACCGATCCGCACACCCAGGGTCACGAGCATGGAAGACTTCCTCATGCCTTTTTCACCCTATCGTAAGATCGAAATGCTGGAGGCCGTCTTTCAGCTTTATGAAGTCTATAAGACCCACCAAAAACACGAGGAGACCTTCGATACCTTCTTCTTTTGGGGGGAGATGATCCTGCGCGACTTCGAGGAGATCGACCAGTATCTCGTGAATACACAGCAGCTTTTTACCAGTATTAAAACTCAGAAGGAACTAGACGAAGAGTTTTACTTCCTCGATGAGGAGGACAGGGCCGTGATCCAGGCGTTTTGGAGCTCCTTCCTGCCGAAGGCCACAGGCACCCAGGAAGCCTTCCTGGAAACCTGGAAGATCCTGCTTCCCCTGTATGAAAGCTTCAAAGAGTCCCTACGGAAGAAAAACCTGGCCTATGGAGGCATGATCTATCGCGAAGTGTCCGACAACCTGGACCAGCTCAAAGCCCTTGAAACCGGACCCATCTATTTTGCTGGGTTCAATGCCCTGACCTTCGCAGAGGAAAAGATCATTAAGTTTTTTGTGCAGGAGCACCAGGCCCGGGTAATGTGGGACCTGGATGAATACTATTTCTCCAATGTAAAACAGGAAGCCGGTTTTTTCCTGCGAGAATATGCCGGGGATTCGGTGCTGGGTAAGACATTCCCAAAGGAGATCCCTGAGCGATTTAAGCAAGACAAATCCATTGAAGCAGTGGGTGTTTCGCTGGAAGTAGGCCAGACCAAGGTGTTGGCGCAAAGGCTGGATCAGCTGGCTGGTTCATCGGGATTCAGCCCGGACAAGGCTGTGGTGGTTTTACCTCACGAGCACATGCTCTTCCCGACACTACATGCCATCCCCGATTCCATCGACAAGGTGAACATCACGATGGGCTACCCGCTCAAAGATACACCGGTATTCAGCCTGCTGGAGAGTGTCCTCAATCTGCAAAAATTAAGGAAAGAGAGCCTGGTCAATGGGGTGTCTTTCTATTACAAGACCCTGGTTTCGCTGCTGGAGCATCCGTTGTTATTCGCTTTGGAGGAAACGAGAATCAAGCAGTTGATCTCCGATATCAAGCGCAGAAACCTGATCATGCTTTACCAGGAAGAACTAGAGCTAAAACACCCCATCTTTCAGAGTATCTTCCAAAAGCCAGACCATGCCTTAAAATACCTGCTGGAAATACTGAAATACCTTTACGATACCTGGAAAGACAAAGGGCACGACCTGGAGCTGGAGTTTATTAGCCAGTATTATCACCATGTGCAGCAGCTCGATCAGATGATCGGTGAGCGGACCACAGGTCTTGGTTATGAGTTCCTGATCAAGCTTTTCAGGAGGTTGTCCCGAAGTCTGAAGATACCATTTACCGGAGAGCCATTGAACGGACTGCAGATCATGGGGATACTCGAAACCCGTAACCTCGACTTTGAGCATGTGTTTGTCCTCAATATGAACGAAGACAGCTGGCCCGCAGCAGCCAGGAGGGGGTCTTTTATTCCTTATAACATTCGAAAAGCTTTTAGCCTCCCCACCTTTGATCATCAGGACGCTATCTATTCGTATCTTTTTTACCGGTTGCTACAGCGAGCCCGGAAGATCACTTTCTTTTACAATACCGTATCAGAGTTCAATGTCAATGGAGAACTATCAAGACTGGTGCAGCAATTGGAGACCGAATCTTCTTACCAGATCCAGCACAAGATCCTTTCCAATCCCATCAAGACAACTGCTCCCGATCCGATTGTGATTGAAAAGAATGAAGTGATCCGGAAGAAAATGAAGCGCTTCCTGGATGGTTACACAGAGAAAGATGCTTCGAGGTTTACCCCATCGGCTCTGAATACATACCTGGACTGTAAGCTGCGGTTTTACTTCAAATATGTAGAAAAGCTCTATGAGCCTGATGAGGTACAGGAAGAGATGGACCCGATGGTCTTTGGAAACATACTTCACAACAGTATGGAAACGCTGTACAAGCAGTTTATCAAGCAGGAGAAAAGAGATGCCATCTACCCTGAGGATATTTTCTGGATCCGGGAGATGGTCCCCGGAGTGCTCAATAAGACGTTTATTGACCACTATGGCATCAAAAACGAGAAGAAGTTTAAGCTGGAGGGACGATCACTCATCGCTGCAGAGGTGCTGAAAAAGTTTATCTACCGAATCCTGGATTATGATAAGGATTATGCACCATTCAGGATCATTGGCCTTGAAGCAAGCAGCAGGGACGGTTATGCATTAGATGTTCCAATCTCTGTCAATGGTGAAAGTCAGAAAGTTAGGATTAAGGGGATCATAGACAGGCTGGATCAAAAGGAGGGCAAGGTCCGGGTGATTGACTACAAGACCGGTCGGGATGCCAAAGACTTTGAATCGGTGGAGTCTTTGATTGATCCGGAAAACAACAACCGGAACAAAGCCGTTTTCCAGGTGCTTTTTTATTGTTATCTGTTTTACAAAAAGTATCCAGGGGATTACCAGCAGATTGAACCGGGCATCTTTAACAGTCGCGACCTTTTTGATGAAACTTTTGAATGGAAGGTCTATGACAAAGGTCTAAAAACAGGGGTGAATGAATACCGAAGCTATCATGATCAGTTTGAGTCGATACTGAAGGAACTATTGACCGATATTTACGACCCCTCAATCAATTTTAACCAGACGGAAGACACCAAAAAGTGTGGATACTGTCCGTATAAGGAGATCTGTCAGCGGTAACTACACAGTGAGACTTGGTGATGCGTTTGGATTAACGGTTTAAATTCATCTCCTTTCTTGTTAACTTTATCTAATGACCAAAAAGGTAAAAGAATATCGCATACATGACCAACCAGTCGAGGACATCAGTGTACTCGAGCCGGAAGCCACGTATTCATATGCGGATTACTTAAAGTGGAATTTTGAGGAGCGGGTGGAGTTGATCAAGGGCAAGCTGTTTAAAATGTCTCCGGCTCCAAATCGAGTTCATCAGGGAATAAGCATTAGATTGGTATCAGAAATAGCACAATACCTAAAAGGAAAGGTTTGTAGAGCATATCATGCGCCTTTTGATGTACGGTTTCCACACAGCAAAGAAACATCCGACAAAGAGACTTATACTGTAGTACAACCCGATTTCTGTGTGGTTTGTGATCCTGAGAAGCTGGATGATGCAGGTTGTAAAGGAGCACCGGACCTGATCGTTGAGATCCTATCACCTTCAACATCCAAAAAGGACCTTAATGATAAGTTCTATCTCTATGAGGAATTTGGCGTGAAGGAATACTGGGTGGTGTACCCAGCTAAGAAGATTATTGAAATCTTCTATTTAGTTGGAGATCATTATAGCCGTTCCCAGAAATATGCAGGTTCTGATGTATTGCATTCTCAAGTGTTGAATGGGTTAAAACTCTCTGTTCAAGAAGTTTTTGAAGGAATTTGAATCATAATTTTCATGGTCAAAAAGGTAAAAGAATATCGCATTCATGATCAGCCCGTCGAAGACATCAGCGTACTCGAGCCGGAAGCCACCTATTCCTATGCGGATTACCTGAAGTGGAACTTTGAGGAGCGGGTGGAGCTGATCAAGGGTAAGCTGTTCAAAATGTCTCCCGCTCCAGGTCGTGGTCATCAGGAGGTGAATCGAAACTTAATGATTGAGTTGGGTAGCTTTTTGAAGGGGAAGCTCTGCAAGGTTTACAGTGCCCCTTTTGATGTACGGTTTCCACACAGCAGGAAGACATCGGACAAAGAGACTTATACCGTAGTTCAACCAGATATCTGTGTGGTTTGTGATCCCGAAAACCTTGATGATGCAGGTTGTAAAGGAGCTCCGGACCTGATCGTGGAAATCTTATCTCCATCCACGTCCAACAAGGATCTTAACGATAAATTTAAACTCTATGAGGAATATGGCGTGAAGGAATACTGGGTAGTGTATCCCTCTGAAAAGATCATAGAAATCTTCTATTTGGTTGAAGGGAAATACAGCCGTTCTGAGAGATACGCTGATACTGATCTGGTGAATTCATATGTGTTGAATGGGTTAAATCTCTCTGTTCAAGAAGTTTTTGAAGGAATTTGAATCATAATTTCCATGTCCAAAAAGGTAAAAGAATATCGCATTCATGATCAACCCGTCGAGGACATCAGCGTGCTCGAACCGGAAGCCACCTATTCCTATGCGGATTACCTGAAGTGGAATTTTGAGGAGCGGGTGGAGCTGATCAAGGGTAAACTGTTCAAAATGTCTCCGGCGCCAACCCGTGGTCATCAGGCAATCAATGGTAACATACATGGAGTCTTCTGGAGTTTTCTAAGGAAAAAGCCGTGTAAGGTATTTGCAGCACCCTTTGATGTACGGTTTCCACACAGCAAAGAAACATCGGACAAAGAGACTTATACTGTAGTACAACCCGATATCTGTGTAGTCTGCGATCCGGAAAAGCTGGATGACGCAGGTTGTAAAGGAGCTCCGGATCTGATTGTGGAAATCCTTTCCCCATCTTCATCTGATAAGGACCTGAAAGATAAATTCCGTCTCTATGAGGAATATGGAGTGAGGGAATACTGGGTGGTGTATCCATCACCACATGTTCTTGAGATATTTTACCTTGAGAACAACAAGTACTCAAAATCTCAAAAATACCTGCCTGGCGACCTGGTGATCAGCGAGGTTTTGTCAGGATTAATCCTGAATGTTAATGATGTTTTCGAAGGTGTTTAGCCCATATTCTGGTTAAGCATACACCTCGCCCCAGCTGTCGTAGATCTGCACCGTTTCCCACTTTTCCTTATTGTCTTCGACGTACTTCACATGAATAGGGTGGTCCTGGTAGACATCCTGTTCTTCTTTGCTATCAAAAGTCACTACCAGGGATACCTGATAAGTATTGTCCACGACCTCCCGGGGTGTGCCTGCTGGTTTCCCTACATGAAAAGAATTGACCTCATCAATCTGCTCCACAAAGGCTTCTGTGATTTTGATAAATTCATCGGGGTTTGTGGAATCCTTTAACCAAAAGAAGACCATGTGAATAAACCTGCCATTGATTTTTTTAGCTTTTCCCATAGCCCGTAAATTTAGAAATCCCACAGAAAGCAGCGCGGTAATTCCTGTAAGTTTTTTAAAAAATGACCTTCTTTTTTCCATTATTTGACATTTGCTTTTGTTCTGACGATCTCTATCAGCTCATCCAGTGTTGTTAACCTGTTGATTTCAGTATCACTAAGCAATATATTTAAAGATCGTGAGTCCAATACCACCGGATAGTTGAGCTTCTTACCAAACTTTGCTTCAAACTCATCCTTATAATAAAATTTCATTTCAACGTTTTCCAGTTTACGAAAGGTTTTCCATTTTGACCGCTCTGCAAAGATGCCATGGGTGATTTTGCACAGGTTGCAGGTATAAGTATCCGGGCTAATGATCTTATGAAAGAAATCAATCCCTTTATGAAGTGATCCGCTTCGAGCGTTATAAACGAAAAGAAAAGTTTTCATTAAATTTAACGGTAGTAGCCAACCAATTAGTGCCCTTGAAGATATAAGTTATATGAGAATAATATGTTAACTTAAGATACTTTAACCCAAGATACATGATCGCATCATTGAATCAACTGCTAAAAGAGCAGGGCTATACCCTGATCAGTGGAATGGATAAAACTACAATTACCAAATCCATTACCGGTTCATTGATCATGATTTTGGTTTTTACCATCCTGGGGGGACTAACTATCTATATCAGCCTGGATATGGGGCATAGCTATGCGCATTTTATCGGGTTGGTCATTTTGCTCATACCCTATACAGTCGACAAAAGAAGATTTCCAAATCTGGTGGTGTTTGATCAGGGGCGAAGAGAGGTACGATTAAGGTCTGGTTTTTTCTTCAGGAAGACATTGACATTCAATGATGTAAAAGATGTGTTTGTTGATGAAAGTGTCTTATCCAGTGATACAAGTCCCTTTAAAGAAGGCAATAAAGACTACATCTATTCATTTTACCTCACAGAGCCTTCCAGAAAGCATAAATTGCTCAGGTTGCAATATCGAAGAGCAATGGAAGAAGAAGTGAAAGCTTTCATGGATTTCTTTGACAAGTCGCTCAACTATCAGGCAGGTAATCTTCACAAACCGATTAAGTAAATTCAAAATTGTTGATAACTAACCTTGTTCTCAGGGGATGAATTTCAGCCGACTTTTGTTAATTTGTTAATCGTTTTTCCAGGACTTTTTTTGTTAAACCACCAATAAGATAGGGCTGCTCTATGTACCTCATTTTCGATACTGAAACCACCGGATTACCTCACAATAAGACAGCTCCTGTCGAGGATTTGGACAACTGGCCCCGGTTGGTTCAGCTAGCCTGGCAGCTACATGATCTGAAAGGTAATTTGATTAGCCAGGGGAATAAAATAGTCAAACCCGGAGGCTTTACAATTCCTTTCAATGCTGAAAAGATCCATGGTATATCTACAGACCGTGCCATGGAGGTGGGTTCAGACCTGAAAGAGGTTCTCGAACAATTTGCCCAGGATATTCAAAAGGCCAGCACACTGGTAGGGCACAACATCGAGTTTGACAATAAGATCCTGGGTGCCGAATTTTTACGCACAGGTCAGGCCAATTTGCTGGAAGGCATACCATTCACGGATACTTCTGTCGAAACGGTTGACTTTTGCAAGCTACAAGGTGGAATCGGTGGAAGACTCAAACAACCCAGACTGGGAGAGCTTTATGAAATCCTCTTCGAAGAGCCCATGCAGGATGCACACGATGCGGCTTATGACGTAGATGCCACGGCTAAAGCATTTTTTGAACTCCTGAAAAAGCGTGTCATCCCTACGTTGGAGGACACAAAGCCTGAAGACATAGGGTATGAAGCTCCTGACCTTTCCGAAGCCAATTTTGCCTGGATCAGAGAGAAGTCTGATGGTAAAATAGGGGATACAGAAGTAGATGTAAAGGAGATCAAAGGTCCTTTCTGTCATCTTCATGTTCACAGTCAGTTCTCTGTGTTACAAGCCACACCCAAGGTGAATAACATTGTAAAGAAGGCGATAGACTATGGAATGCCAGCCGTAGCACTGACTGACCTGGGGAATATGTTTGGGGCCTTTAAGTTTGTAAAAGCTGCGAGGGATGCAGGGATCAAGCCGATTGTTGGATGTGAAGTGTTTGTTGCCGAGGAGAGAAAGAAATTACAGTTCACCAAAGACAATCCCGACAAACGATTTCAGCAGGTCCTTTTAGCGAAGACTAAAAAGGGTTATGAGAATTTAGTAAAGCTGACCTCTCTCGGATACATAGAAGGGTTGTATGGACTTTACCCACGGGTAGACAAAGAACTCATTAAAGAATACAGCGAGGGGGTGATAGCCATGAGTGGCGGCCTGGCAGGGGAGATCCCCTTCCTGATCCTGAACGTGGGTGAGCACCAGGCTGAAGAGGCACTTCTCTGGTGGCTGGACATCTTCAAGGACAATTTCTACATAGAGATCAACAGACATGGGCTGGATGAGGAAAACCACCTCAATGAAGTACTCGTAAGGCTGGCCAGGAAGCACAATGTGAAAATAGTGGCTGCCAATGAGCTCTTCTATCTGGATAAAGAGGATTCTAAAGCCCATGATGTACTAATCTGTATCAAAGAAAACGAACGTCAAAGCACGCCGATAGGTCGGGGAAGAGGTTTCAGGCCTGGACTACCCAACTCCAATTACTATTTCAAGAGTCCGGAAGAAATCAAAAAAGATTTTACGGATTTGCCGGAAGCCATAGAAAACATCGGTGACCTGGTAGAGCAAATTGAGGAGTTTGCATTGGAAAGGGAAGTGCTCCTTCCCAAGTTTGAGATTCCGGAAGGATTTAAGGTGCCGGAGGATGAGCAGGATGGAGGTAACAGGGGTGAGAACAAATATTTACGTCATCTGACCTACGAGGGAGCCAGGAGGCGGTATCCTGAGCTCACTGATGAGATCAAAGAACGGATCGATTTTGAGCTCGAGACTATAGAAAAGACAGGTTATCCCGGCTATTTCCTGATCGTTCAGGATTTCACCTCCAAAGCGCGTGAGATGGGTGTCTCTGTAGGCCCCGGTAGGGGTTCTGCGGCCGGCTCCGCGGTGGCCTACTGCATTGGGATTACAAACGTAGACCCGATTGCTTACGACCTCCTGTTTGAGCGATTCCTAAATCCTGACCGGGTGTCACTACCCGATATTGATATTGACTTTGACAATGAGGGGCGGGAAAAGGTAATTGATTATGTGGTGAAAAAATATGGGTATACCCAGGTAGCCCAGATCATCACATACGGTACGATGGCACCCAAATCTGCCATCCGTGATGCCGGCCGGGTGATGGAATTGCCACTTCCTGAGACGGATGCCATTGCCAAGCTCGTTCCGGAGCGGCCGGGCGTTAATTTCACCAAGGTATTTAAAGAGGTCAAAGAACTGGAGGACCTTAGAAAAGGTAAGGATCTGCCCTCCCAGGTATTGAATCAGGCCACGGTACTGGAGGGGTCATTGCGAAATACTGGAATCCATGCTTGCGGGATCATCATCACTCCTGATGATATGACCAAGTTCATCCCACTGGCGCGGTCAAAGGACTCTGAGTTGCTATTGACCCAGTTTGATAACAGTGTGGTAGAGTCTGCAGGGATGCTGAAGATGGACTTTTTGGGATTGAAAACCCTGTCCATCATCAAGACGGCCATCGAAAACGTGAAGAAGCGTCACGGAATTGAGATCGATATTGATGCGATCCCATTGGATGATCAAAAGACGTATGAGCTCTATCAGAAAGGCGATACTAACGGAACGTTCCAATTTGAGTCTCCCGGGATGCAAAAACACCTGAGAGCCCTTAAACCCGATAGGTTGGAGGATCTTATTGCCATGAACGCCCTTTATCGTCCGGGTCCGATGGAGTACATCCCTAATTTCATCAACAGAAAGCATGGGAAGGAGCCGATCACCTATGATCTTCCGGAAATGGAAGAATATCTCGGTGAGACGTATGGGATCACGGTATATCAGGAGCAGGTAATGTTGCTATCGCAGAAACTTGCCGGGTTTACCAAAGGTGAGGCAGATCAGCTGAGGAAAGCCATGGGTAAGAAAATCTTTGCCTTACTGGAAAAGATGAAACCTAAGTTTCTTGAGGGAGGTAAAAGCAATGGCCACCCTGAAGACAAGTTGGAAAAGATCTGGAAGGACTGGGAAGCTTTTGCTGCTTATGCCTTCAATAAATCACATAGTACCTGTTACTCCGTGGTTGCTTACCAGACGGGGTATCTCAAGGCCAACTATCCGGCCGAATACATGGCTTCCGTCCTTACACACAATCAGAGCAACATTGAAAAGGTGAGCTTTTTCATGGAAGAGTGTAAGAATCAGAACATCAAGGTATTGGGTCCACACATCAATGAATCAGGACTCAACTTCGAAGTAAACAAAGAAGGTGAGATCCGCTTTGGTTTAGGGGCTGTTAAAGGTACAGGGGAGTCTGCGGTACTGGATATCATCGAAAAGCGCGACGAGCATGGAAGTTTTGATAACATATTTGATTTTGCTTCCAAGGTCAACCTGCGATCTGTTAACAAGAAAACCTTTGAGAGTCTGGCAAAAGCAGGCGCCTTTGACTGTTTCAATGATTATCACAGAAGGCAATATGTTGAAGCGGTAGGAGAAGAACCCTCTCTAATAGAAAAAGCCATTAAATATGCAGGTAAGCTCCAAATGGAGGAGGAGAGTGCACAGGTATCGTTATTTGGTGGAGACAATGGGTCGAGTGTAACACTTCCCAGGGTGGTACATGTGGAGCCTTACGGTGAGATCGAAAAGCTCAACATCGAGAAGGAAATGGTTGGGCTGTATATCTCAGGCCATCCTTTAGATCAATTTAAGTTTGAGATGCAATACCTGGTCACAGGTAGTCTTCAGGAATTGAGAGACCTGGAAAATATCAAAGGAAGAGAGATCAGTCTTGGAGGGGTGGTTTCCAGTGTTCAGCATCGTGTGTCAAAAAGAGGAAATCCTTTCGGGCAGTTTGTACTAGAGGACTTCAATGATAGTTATACATTTTATCTGTTTGGGCAGGATTACCTGAAGTTTAAGCCTTTGTTGGAAACAGGATGGTTTTTGTATCTCACAGGTAGTGTACAAACCAGGTGGAACAGTGAAGAGTTGGAGTTTAAGATCATCAACATCGAGCATTTGAGTGAGATCAGGGAGCGGATGACCAAAGGATTGGAACTGCAGTTGAAACTTGACCACCTGAATGAAACAATCATTGAGGAAATAGAGAAATATAGTCAGCAATATCCGGGTAAAAATCAGCTTAAATTAAGTGTGATTGGCACTTTTGAAAACCGAATGATAAGCCTGGAAATGATGAGTAGACGATTTGCAATTGAAGTTAATGACGATTTTGTGAAAAGCCTGGAACGATGGGAAGAAATCAATTACAAGGTTTTAGTGGAAAAGTAGTTATGTGGAAATGTCAGGAGGGTAACATATCAGGATTAAAATAACCTGTCATCAACTTTTAGCCCTATTTTTGCGTTGTCAACCTAGGATATAAAAAATTTTGAAATAGACTTAAACAATATACACATGGCAAAACCTATTGAATTAACCGATAGTAATTTCGAAGAATACATTAATACCGATAAACCAGTACTGGTTGATTTCTGGGCAGAATGGTGTGGTCCCTGTAAGATGATCGGACCAGTTGTAGAAGAGTTAGCAGGAGAGTATGAAGGCAAAGCTATCATCGGAAAAGTAGATGTTGATGCTAACCCTGAGGTATCAGCCAAATTTGGAATTCGATCAATCCCTACACTTCTTGTTTTTAAAAATGGAGAAGTGGTCGATAAGCAAATTGGTGCGGTACCTAAAACAGTACTTAGCGAGAAGCTGGAAGCTCAACTGGTAAGCGCATAAGCGCATATACGCATTAAAAATTATGCCCTAAGCCATTCGGATGTCTGTCCGGATGGCTTTTTTTATGTTTTAATTAATATACCGTTAAAAAGTAAATAATAAATAAATTATATTTTGAGAAAATTGTAAAATTGGAGGTTTACATTTTACAAATAATAGAATGAGTTATATGATAAAATACTATTTTGTTTGTGCTGAAGTACCAGACATGGTATATCATAAATATATATCAATCAATGAGTTAACTGCTATCGTGAGAGTGTTGATTGAATGAAAATGTTTAAAATTTAACTAAAAAGGCAATATTTTACCCCTAATCCAAAAATTGTACTTAGGCAAGGAGCGTAAAATAAATCAATAATTTCTTCGAAAAATACTGCTTTGAAATTTTTGTATCTACGCCTGTTACTCTCTATTTTCACGCCGATTTTTAATTAACCATTTTAACTTTTTTATGAAAAAGATTACCGCTTTAACCCCCTTTTTCATTGCATTACTCCTTGTGTTAGGTTGTAATGACGATGATAAAATCAGTGAGCTCCAAGACCAGATCAATGAGCTTAAAGATGAGATCGAAACAGAGGCCATGGATTCTCTGGAGTTTGTATTGTCACTTAGTGAACTGGATTACCAGAAGTATGTAGACTCTTTGAAAAGAGCAGATTCGATTGCGCTTGGCAGTGGCTTGCTGCCGTTTACTTACAACATTGTTGTTTATGATGGTAGTTCAACATCCATTTATTCAGAAGATGACCGTATAGCAGCTTTTGATGCTGAAGTGGAAGTTTCAGTTTCTCAATACGGAGAGACCAGGACCATCACAACAACAGATGGATTGGCTTCTTTTGATAACATTGGTCGTGGAATCGTAAAGGTGGCAGTTTCTGCTCCTGGTTACACTACCCTTAAGTTTTCATTTGAAACACTAGTAGACCCGTCTGAGGATCTGTATGATGCTTATGATGGCGGAGATCCATATGCCTGTAATTGTGGAGACTTCTGGAATTTTATCAAAAATGGGAATATAGGACATGATGTGGCTATTTTCGCTACCGAAGGTGAGCTGGCTTCTACATTGACAGGTCGGGCCTTTGTTGAAACAGACCTTACAAATAGTACCAAAGAGGTTGCTCCGGAAGGAACTGTAATCACTGCTGCTATTGATGTAGAGGATGGAGATTTTCAGGAAGCGTTTATTCTTTACAGAAACAAGCAAATCTTCACAGATAATATTCTGAGTTTTGGGTATGACCCGAATTTCACTGCCACAGTTGATGCAAACGGTGATTTCACTTTTATACTAGCTGGTGCAGCCAATGAAGATGGTCTTCCATATCACTTCGAATACTCAGACTTCATTGCAGATCAGATTGCTTTTGAGGAAACTACAAGTGAAATCACCTCAGTAACCGACCAGACAATCTTTGGGCCAGAGGTTGATTACACCTCAGTACCATTTGTGTTAAGTTCTGCATCAGTTTCCTTTGCTGCGGGTGGCGGAGCCACAGCCACTCTGGATACTCAGGGAGATGGTGCTTTGATCGACATTGACCTGGAGCATGTTGGTGCAGATTTTCAAGGAACTCCAAGAGTATATATATCTGCTCCTGCTGCAGGAGGAACAAGAGCTCAGGCAAGTGCAACCGTAACTAATGGTAGGGTAACAGCCATTACAATTGATGATTCAGGTTTAGGCTATACACTTGCTCCGACGGTATCTGTATTTGAAGGATCAGGAGCTGCTGCTCAGGTCACTTCACTAGCCACTAATAGCACCAATGGTGGTGTAGCTTCAGTTTCCATCCAAAACAGTGGAAATGGCTACTCCTCTGCACCTAATGTATTGTTTTCTGATGGTGCTCTTGATTCTGCAATTATAGCCAACTTCATGGCATCATTGGCCGATGCGCCAACAGCTACTGCCAGTCTTAATAACAATGGAACTGTAGAAAGTGTGTCAGTTACCAATACTGGTTCAGATATTGGTTTTACGCCTAATGTATACATCACTTCCGGTTTTGGTGCTGTTGCCGAGGTTACCGCTGTAGGTGGTGGTGGAGACATCACAGGTATCACCATTATTGCAAATGGAGATTACTATACTGATGTACCTGTCGCTGTAGCTGCTGGTGGTGTAACCGGAACAGGTGCTGCTTTTGATATCACTCTGACATCTGGTGAAGTTTCTGGTATTGCCACAACTTCAGCGGGTACAGGCTATGTAGTTGGAGATCAGTTCAACCTTATTGGTGTGGGTTCAGGTGCTTCAGCAACTGCTCATTATCAAGGTGCATCAGTTGAAGATTATACCATAACAAACTCAGGTACCCAACAGCTTGACGGATTGTATTACGAAAATGCGCCATTGGTTGTATTCAGTGAGCCTGAGTATAAAGGTCCGGGATCAGCTACTGCTGAAGGTACTGCTGTACTTGATAGTGAAGGTCGAGTGGTAGGTATTACCATCACCAATGCAGGATCTGGTTATACGGCATTCCCTTCAATCACATTTGTATCTGGTGGCGGTGTATTGACCAACGCTACCATTGAGCCGGTAGTAATAACTGAAGTAGATGTTGAACTTCCTGGTAGTGGCTATCTGGCAGCTCCAAGAGTTGAGATCTATGATGCTGACGGCGTGGGTAGTGGTGCAACGGCTGTTGCCAATATCAGTTCTGATGGCAAGGTAACCAGTATCGAGTTAACCAATGCAGGTTCAAATTACTCAAGCCCGCAGGTTGTAATAGTAGATCCGGGTACATCTTATGACCCTACTGACGGAAGCGTTCATGAGAATGAGGCCGAAGCAGAAGTTGTAGTAGCTGATGGTGTAATCACAGGAATCACCATCACAGCTATTGGTGATAACTATCCTGATGGAACAAACATTATCCTAAGTGCATTGCGAGGTACCGGGTTTGATGCGACTGTGGTAGTAGCAGGAGGAAAAGTGACCGGAGTTACTGTAAACGATGGTGGTGAAGATTACATTGGTGGTAACACTCCAGGGTCATCTCAAGGCTTTGATGGAATCGAAGAAGAGGATGATTACCAGGCCAAAGCTGGTATCACCCGGGTGCGTGATATCTATTACGGAACCGGTAAAAGAAGAAATGGATCCCTCATTGATTGATAATCCAATTATTTAGAAATATGAAAGCCGTCTCAATTAATTTTGGGACGGCTTTTATTTTTGAAGCTTGGATCCAATCAAAATGAGTGAGCAAACAATTAAGTCTGTTGTAAGTGGGGTAGCCGTAGTGTTGACGTTTGTAGCCTTCTATCCTTATTTGAAAGCCATTCTTTCAAACAGAATAAGACCACATTTCTTTTCATGGATCATTTGGGGTATCACTACATTGGTGGCATTTCTCGGTCAGGTTGCGGGAGATGGAGGTGTGGGCACTATCCCGATAGGTTTGTCAGCTATATTAACATTCCTCATTGCTTTCCTGGCCTATAAAAGGAGAGCTGATTTGAGTATTCATTATTCAGATTGGATCTACCTGATCGCCGCAGGTCTTGCGCTGCCGGTATGGTGGCTCACAGCCAACCCATTGTGGGCTGTAGTGATTATGACCACAATAGACCTTTTTGGTTTTGGCCCCACCTTGAGAAATGCCTATCAGCACCCTGATAATGAAGATCCGGTTTTTTATCTGATTTTTTCTTTCAGGAACCTGCTGGCCATTTATGCACTCGAGGTGTATAGTATGACAACCATTCTATTTCCAGCGGCGATTACATTCGCTGGTGTCATCGTGGCTATGGTGATATGGATGGGCAGGAGAAGGCTTGCTGGTCAAAGAAATTGATCCGTGATAAAAGCAAAAAGGGTGACCTTCATTGCTGAGATCACCCTCTTCTATCTGTAGCTGCCGTAGCAACAGCAGATAGTCAAATTACTGTTAAGAAACTTTGCCGAACCCTCTTTTGGGTATCCAAAAAATATTTCAACAAATGCGCCTTAAGATTCGCAGGAGCGGGCCGTAGCACCACCTCCAACTTCCCCTTTCCACGCACGAAACCGAAATTTCAGTTCCTTTATCGCTCATTTGATAGTTCTAATGTAGATGAAGTATTACTAAGATCAAAGAAAACAGGTCTATTGTTCTCCACCACTTTTTAACAGCGTTATACCCCGCTTATACACGAGGTTTGCACAGAGTTATCCACAAATCGCGTTAATTCTCCCGCTCACTGAGCTCCAGCCACCTCATTTCTTTCTCATCGAGCTGCTTGGAAATGTTTGCCACCTGCTTACCCAGGTCCTCAAGCTCACTGAAATCAGTCTTGTGGTTCATCTCTTCTGTCAGAACTGCCTTTTTGGATTCCAGTTTTTCTATTTCTGACATCAGCTGTTCATATTCTCTTTTCTCAGCAAATGACAGCTTGTGCTGATTCTTCTCTTTTGTTTTTGCTGGTTTAGCCTGAGGAGATTTTTCCGAGTTAGCATTGGTCGGTTTTTCTTCTTTGGCTTTTTTGTCCCTGTAAATAGAATAATTGCCCGGAAAGTCACTCACTTTGCCCGCTCCTTCAAAAATAAAAAGGTGCTCTACCAACCGGTCCATGAAGTAGCGGTCGTGAGAAACAATAATCAGGCATCCGTCAAAAGACTCCAGATAGTTTTCCAATACATTCAACGTTGCAAGGTCAAAGTCATTGGTGGGCTCGTCAAGGATGAGAAAGTTGGGATTCTTCATCAATACCCTGAGAAGCTGCAAGCGTTTCTTTTCACCTCCGCTTAGCTTACCGACGAGGTTATACTGAACTTTTGGTGGAAACAGGAACTGGTTTAATAGCTGAGAAGCTGTGATCTCAGAGCCGTCTTCCAATTTGATGACTTCGGCCACTTCCTGTACAATGTCCAATACTTTCTTGTTGGGGTCAAATTGCGTCTCTTCCTGTGTAAAATAGCCGATATTGATGGTAACCCCTTGCTCGGTTTTACCTGAATCAGCCTTCAAGCGTCCTGATAGAATATCCAGAAAGGTTGATTTTCCGATACCATTTTTACCAACAACTCCAATACGGTCTCCTTTTTTGAAGGTATAGCTAAAGTTGTCAAGCAAGATTCTTTCTCCGTAGGTTTTAGAAATGTTTTCGAGTGAAAGGATTTTCTTCCCTTGTCGTTCATTTGTGAGCCTGATCACCATCTCATCACTTGAAACATTAGCGGAAGCTTTTTCCTTCAGTTCTTCATAGGCATCTACTCTGTATTTGGCCTTGGTGCCCCTGGCTTTGGGTTGTCTGCGAATCCATTCGGTCTCTTTTCTAAGGAGATTCTTCGCTTTATCAACAGATGCATTGAGTTGTTTTAAACGCTCTTCCTTGTTCTCCAGAAACTTTGTGTAGTTTCCTTTAGACCTGAATATTTTACCATTATCAAGTTCGATGATGTCATTGGTGACTTTATCCAGGAAATACCGATCGTGGGTAACCATAAGTAAGGTCATTCGGCTATTTATCAGGTATTCTTCCAGCCTTTCGATGGTTTCCAGGTCCAGGTGGTTTGTAGGTTCATCAAGGATCAACAGGTCTGGGTCTACTACCAGTGCTCTGGCCATAGCAACCCTTTTTCGCTGCCCTCCGGACAGTTCCCTGATCTTCTGATCAAAATTTTCAATACCGAGCCAACCCAGAATCTGCTTTACCTGACTTTCATAGTCCCAGGCATTGTGCTGGTCCATCTTTTCCAGTAGGGGAGAAATGTCGACCCCTTTTTCAGGATGAAGTGTAGCCTGATGGATGGCCATTTCATAGTCCCTTACAATTTTTAAGACTTCAATGTCTTCTGAAAAGACTGCTTCCAGAACATTCTCCTCTTCATCGAAGATGGGGTTTTGAGGCAGTATAGCCACCTGGATGTCCTTTTTGAATGAGACTACCCCCTGGTCTTTTGACTCAAGGCCAGCGATAATCTTCAGGAGAGTGGATTTACCTGCTCCATTTACTCCAACGATGGCAGTTTTTTGGTTCTCCTCCAACCCGAAAGTGATGTTTTCGAAAAGGACCTTCTCATTGTAAGACTTACTCAGATTTTCAACCGACAGGTAATTCATAGACCGCAAAGTAAGCTGATTCCACCAAGATTATTTTTGAGAACTTCAACTGTTTTTTTGTGGCCTCGAACAAAGCGATTGTCTTGCTGTTTACATTGAGCACTTTTAAATGTACCTTTTCCACTTGAACCACGTAAAATCAGCCAAACATCGATCAAATGAAAAATCTATTCATTCCAATTTTGGTCATCTTTTTTATCAATTGCGAAAGCCCTGCAAGTAGTAAAAAGGATGATCTGATAGCAAATTATCAGCGTTTGGATACAGCAACCTTCGCCGGGGGGTGTTTTTGGTGCGTTGAAGCTTCTTTCGAACAAATTAAAGGAGTCGCAGAGGCTGTTTCAGGGTATGCCGGGGGCAAAAAATCTGATGCGGATTACAACCTGGTGAGTTCGGGGAAGACAAAACATGCTGAGACAGTTCAGATATATTATGATCCTTCGCAAATCGATTATAATACCCTACTGGATATCTTCTTTACTGCACATGACCCTACCCAGCTCAACCGTCAGGGACCTGATGTGGGACCCCAGTATAGATCAGCCATTTTTTATCACAATGCAGAACAAAAGAAGTTAGCTGAGGCAAAGATCAAACAACTTGCCAGTTCTTTTGATAAGCCGATTGTGACTGAGTTAAATAAATACACCGAGTTTTATAAGGCAGAGGAATATCATCAGGATTATGAAGAAAAACATCCATTCAACCCGTATATCCTGAATGTAAGCAAGCCTAAGATCAACAGGGTGAAAGAGAAATTTAGCCATCTGCTAAAAGACTGAGTATTGACCCCACTGATTAGAGGTCAGGTTCACACAAACAAAAAAAGCAGCCTGAATAATCAGACTGCTTTTTGATTCCTATTGAGGAATATTTTCTTCCTAAGAAGTCATTTAGTCCTTCAGGAAATTCCTTAGTACGTAGTTTAGAATACCACCATGCTTGTAGTAGGCTACATCCACTTTTGAATCCAGTCTTAGTTTGGCTTTAAACTCGATCTTCTTTCCGTCAGGTTTGGTAGCTGTTACATCTACAATCTTACCCGGAGTCAGATCAGAAGAAAGCCCCCTGATGTCAAAAGTCTCATTTCCCTGCAGTCCAAGCGTATCCTGAGATTCTCCTTCCATAAAAACCATTGGCAATACTCCCATACCCACAAGATTTGATCGGTGGATCCTTTCAAAGCTTTCAGTGAGTACCGCTTTCACACCCAAAAGATTGGTTCCTTTGGCAGCCCAGTCCCTGGATGATCCACTACCGTATTCTTTACCACCGATGACAACGAGTGGTGTGCCTGATTCCTGGTACTTCATAGAAGCATCATAGATAGTCATTTCAGTACCATCAGGATGGTAAGTGGTCCAACCACCTTCTTTAGTGGCCAGTTTGTTCTTAATCCTTACATTGGCAAAGGTTCCTCTCATCATCACTTCATGGTTACCACGACGCGAACCATAAGAGTTGAAGTCTTTCTTTTCTACTCCGTGCTCGACCAGGTATTTACCAGCAGGATGTTCCGGTAAGAACTTACCTGCAGGTGAGATGTGGTCAGTTGTTACCATATCACCAAGTTGCAGTAAAACTTTTGCGCCTTTGATGTCCTCAGGCTCTGGCACATCCTCTGAGATATTTTTGAAGAATGGTGCTTCCTGAATATAGGTAGAAGAATCGTCCCACTCATAGATTTTGCCTTTTGGCGACTTCAGACCCTGCCAGGTTTCATCTCCCGCGAAAATGGTTTCGTAAGTCTTTTTGTAATCTTCCGGCGTAACCACTACATCCATGATCTCATTGATCTCTGCCTGAGTTGGCCAGATATCTTTCAGATAAACCTTATCTCCGTTGGTGTCTATTCCTAACGGTTCATTGTTCATGTCAAAATCCATTCTACCGGCGATGGCGTAAGCCACTACCAGCATTGGAGAAGCCAGGAAGTTCATTTTGATATTGGGGTGAATCCGTGCCTCAAAGTTTCTGTTTCCAGACAGTGAAGAACAAACGACAAGATCGTTTTCAATTACTGCTTTTTGTACAGCAGGAATCATATCCCCCGAGTTACCAATACAGGTAGTACATCCATATCCTACCGTGTGGAATTTGAGTGCTTCCAGGTAGGGTAGTAGTTGAGATTTGTTGAGGTAGTCTGTAACGACCCGTGATCCTGGTGCCAAAGATGTCTTCACCCAGGGTTTTACATTCAGGCCTCGTGCAACTGCCTTTTTAGCGACCAATCCGGCACCTATCATTACGCTAGGGTTAGAGGTATTGGTACAGGAAGTAATCGCGGCAATTACTACAGCTCCATCAGACAGGTTGTAAGTCATGTCGCCATGTTTCATCTGGATACTCCTGATCCCTGATTTTATTTTTACACTCTCAGCAGGGGCACCACCTTCATTCATCCAGTCTCCAAGACGATCCTGAACCGGAATGTATTCCCGGCTATGTGAATCTTTGAGTAGCTCTATCACCTGAGCACGGGCGTCTTTCAATAAAATTTTATCCTGTGGTCTTTTTGGTCCTGATATGGTTGGTTCGATTGAACCCAGGTCAAGCTCCACTTCTTTATGGTATTCCATCACAGTGTCGGAATCCCTCCAAAGCATATTTTCTTTTGCATACGCTTCCACCATGGCTACATGCTCCTCTGATCGGTTGGTTTTGCGCATATAAGCAAGGGTCTGGTCATCGATAGGCCAATGAGTATCTGTACAACCAAATTCCGGAGACATGTTAGAGATCGTTCCCCTGTCTGGCACAGTAAGATTTTCTAATCCGGGACCAAAGATCTCAACGATTTTACCGACAACACCCACATCTCTCAACAACCTGGTGATGGTAAGTACCAGGTCTGTAGCAGTGGTGCCTTCCTTCATTTCACCGGTGAGTTTCAGACCAACTACCTCAGGAAGGATCATGTAGATAGGTTGGCCCAACATCGCCGCTTCGGCCTCGATACCTCCAACACCCCATCCCAGTACACCAATACCGTTTACCATAGGCGTATGTGAATCAGTTCCTACAAGTGTATCAGGAAAGAGATATCCATCTCGTTCAATCACACCTTTGGCCAGGTATTCCAGGTTTACCTGATGACAAATTCCCATTCCCGGAGGCACCACGCTAAAATTGGTGAATGCCTGTTGTGCCCATTTCAAAAGCTTATATCTTTCTTCATTTCGTTGATACTCCACATCAACATTTTTTTGGTAAGAAGATGCCGTACCAAAATATTCTACCATTACAGAGTGGTCGATCACCATGTCAGCAGGTACCACAGGATTCGTTTGACTGGTGTCTTTTCCTTTTCTGGAAACTTCAGACCGGATTGAAGCGATATCTACTACAGCAGGTACGCCAGTAAAATCTTGCATCAAGACCCTTGCTGGTGTGTAGGGGATATCATCCTTACCCGCGGTTTTTTTCCAGTTAAGCAATGACTCCAGGTGTCCCTCATTAACTGCAAAGTCATCGTAATTACGGATGGCATTCTCCAGCAAGATCCTAATGGAGTATGGTAATTTCTTTACTTCTGGTCTTTTTTCAGCCAATGCTTTCAGGCTGAAATACTTATGTGTTCCTAGTGGTGTTTTTAATTCTTTTTCAATTCCGAAAAAATCCTGTGCCATGATTTATTGTATTTTGTGAATTAGGTATGCATAGATCTAAGGGCCAAAGATAATGTATATCCTCAGACACTTATCTGTTTCTAAATCGTACTTAAAAATTTTATTGTATCAATGCTGTCCGCATAATCCCACGGTTCGGGGCATTGTGCCTGCCCAAACGGTACGAAGCCATGCCCAACTTTGCATTGAATCTTTGTGTCCAGTGTCTTGAGTTTCTCTGTTAGTGAGCGCTTATCAGTATAAGACTCAGCATATAAAACAGTGAGGGGAGAAACAAGTTCCTCTGTTTCCCGCCACAAAAGAAATCCGGAATCCAGATGTGGGGTTTTGTTGATTAGATAGATAGATTTATGATAATCATAATTGTTTCTGTATTTGTGATTGTCACCCACAGACTCATATGTGGCAAATGCATCCAATATCTGCTTCACATCATATCCTACCGGAAAAAATATTTTGGAGACATTCCTGCATCCCATACCGAAATAAGAAAATACGTCATTCCCAAGTGCTGCAAGCTCTTCACGAGATTCTGTTCCATCAATGATCGCTACTGATACCCTGTTTTTCCTGATTATATTCGGGAGCTTACCAAAATAATAATGGAAATATCTGGCGGTGTTGTCACTACCTGTAGCAATCACCGCATCTATATTTGTTAATCTATCCCGAATAGATATGTTCTTTTTAAAATCTGGGACAATTTCAATGAGCCATTCAATGATTAGTTTCACCAACGAGGAGTCCTTATTGCTGGTTTTTACAGCAGCATAGTGACCTGAAACTAAAACAGCCAGTAGATCATGAAAACCTACCATGGGAATGTTTCCGGCCATTACAATGCCTACAATTCTTGGGACCTGGGTATTTATTTCATAAGGGAGCAGCCATTTGTTGAGTTTTTGTGCTTCTATCATGGAGGCAATCCCCTCAAAAGCCAGTTTAACATTAGAATCAGTAAACCATGGATTTTCCCTCCTTGCTAAAGAGGCGTATTTGTTTACTTCGTCCTCCTTTAAGGCATTAATCCTCTCTCCAAGTTTAGCAAAAGCCCCAATTCGGTCTTTTAGATTCATTAATTATAGATTTTGGCTTGTCCGCAAACTTATTGTGAATATTTTTGTTCCCTGTTTAACTAACACAAAAAAAACAAGGACACAATGGCAATAATGATTACAGATGAATGCATCAATTGTGGTGCATGTGAGCCGGAATGCCCAAATACTGCCATCTATGAAGGAGGGGAGGAGTGGAAATGGTCCGATGGTACTGATCTTACGGAAGTAGAACTGGAGGATGGTACCACTGTCGATGCCAATGAAGCGCAAGAACCTGTTTCAGATGAGTTTTATTATATCGTTTCCGGGAAATGTACAGAATGCACAGGTTTTCACGAAGAACCACAATGTGCAGCAGTCTGTCCGGTAGACTGTTGTGTTCCGGATCCAGATTACGAAGAAACAGAAGAGGAGCTAACCGCTAAGAAAGAGTGGTTGCACGTTTAGAAATAAATTAAAGATATCCGATGAGGAAAAGGATGGGTTATCTCATCCTTTTTCTTTTTATCAGGTAAGCACCCAATACCTTGTCAAAGGGGTCAGCGGTATCTACTTCTACCAGATCAATTTTTAGCTGCCCACATCTCAGCTTGATTTTTTCGAACAGCTCACCCATTTTTTCCTGATAACAATCTTTTATTTCATGGGGATTGAGCTTGATAGACTGGTTCGTTTCCAAATCAATAAATCGGTGCGGGCGGTCTTCGAAATCAAAAGCCAGCTCAGTATTTCTGTCAGACACGTGAAATACAATGATCTCATGTTTGTTGTGTTTCAGGTGTTGAAGTGATTTGTAGATTTCATCGATGTCATTGGACTTCTGAAACATATCGCTGAAAATGATTATAAGGGATCTTCGATGAATCTTTCCTGCAATTTCATGAAGCACCTGGGCCACGTCGGTAGCTGGGGTTGGTTTACTATCAATTAACTGGCTCAGTTGGTTGAGCATCAGGCTTAAATGGGACCGGGTAGACTTCAGGGGGGTCTGAAACTCTATTTTATCTGAGAATCCCATCATTCCCACAGCATCTCGCTGCGAAGTGAGAAGGTAAGCCAGGGCTCCTGCACAGAGCAGACTAAATTTGATCTTGTCCTTATTGGGTAAAGGATAATACATCGAACTGGAAATGTCGATCAGAATTTGGCACCGAAGATTTGTTTCTTCTTCGTATTGCTTGGTATACAACCTGTCTGTTTTAGCATAAACTTTCCAATCGATATGACGAGTGCTTTCTCCAAAATTATAAAGTTTGTGTTCTGCAAACTCAACAGAAAAACCATGATAAGGAGATTTATGTAAACCGGTAATAAAACCTTCTACAAGTTGTTTCGCAAGGATTTCAAAGTCCTCAAACTGCTTAATGTTGGCCAAATTCATTTCCATAGTGGAGGATAATAAGTTTTTTCAAACGAAATCCTTACGAATTTAATTGAATTAATATAAGTGGCTAATGTTCCCGCTGTTTGCATTTGTTTGTTTTAAAATGCTATATTTAAATCTTAAATTTTATCATATAGGGAACATAATTACCATGTGTTGTGGAAGAGAACAAGGATAAGGGAAGAGATGAAATCTATTCCGAAAGAGTAAGGGCTGGGAAAAGGACTTATTTTTTTGATGTGAAATCAACCCGTTCTAACGATTATTACATTACAATCACGGAAAGTAAAAGAAGGTTCAAAGAAGATGGTTTCTTTTATGAGAAACACAAAGTATTTCTCTACAAAGAGGATTTCAACAAGTTTGTTGAGGCCCTGAATGAAACTGTCAACCATGTGAAAACCGAGTTGATGCCGGAAGTTGATTTTGCCCAATTCGAAAATTTGGAAGAAAGTCACGATCGTGAGAAGGAGAGTGTAGACCTGACATCTGACGATGATACTGAATTGAAGTGGGATTAAATAGCTAAGAATTTATAAGTTTAAAGCTCTTGATTTTCAGGAGCTTTTTCTTTTGGAAGCAGGTTTCAACTCAGACATTTAATAGACTCGATGAACAGGTCTCTGGTTTTCTTTTTTGTGCTGGCAGTTCTGCTTGGTGTCCTCATTTGGTATTTCTCAAATATCTTCTTTTATATCACCATTTCCCTGGTGCTGGCAACCATTCTTCGTCCACTGACAAACCAGGTACTAAGAATTCAGATTTTTGGAGGACATCCCCCCAGATTTTTGGCCATCCTTTTCTCTTTTATAGTTGTTCTCCTTATCATCAGTTCTTTTATTATTCTCTTTATACCGCTGATTTCAGATCAGGTAGAAGTTATTTCAAATTTAAATTTTGATAAAGTTTTAGATGGCGTGCTTAGGCCATTGAAAGGATTTGAGGGCTTCCTGATAGAAAATGAATTGGTCCACGAGAAGCCTGGTTTTATCGTTAATACGATAAAGTCGTCGTCCTTTGATCTGATCACCAACATCAACTTCACACAGGTAATCAATGACCTGATTTCTCTTACCGGAAGCTTCTTTATTGCGATTCTGGCCGTCACCTTCATTACATTCTTTTTGCTTTATGAAAAGGGTATTCTCAGGCGGCAGTTGATTTCAATTATCCCCAATCAATATTTTGAAGTGTTTATTGCGGCACTTTACAAGGTAGAGCGGTTGCTATCGAATTACCTGTTGGGATTACTGTTCCAAATGTCCGCCATTTTTTCAATTGCCTCATTGGGACTAAGTATCCTGGGGATCAATTACGCGCTTACCATTGCAGTATTTGCTGCTGTTGCCAACCTTATTCCCTATCTAGGGCCTATTCTGGGTGCGGTTTTCGGGATCATAGTTGGTATTTCTACCTCCGGATCTTTTGCCTTAACCAACGAAACAATTTTCCTGATCTTAAAGATCGTATCCGTTTTTGCTGTGGTCCAGGCCACAGATAACCTGGTGCTTCAGCCACTTATTTTTTCTAAAAGTGTAAAAGCACATCCTCTGGAAATATTTGTCATTATTTTTGTCGGCGCAACGATCGCCCAGATTCCGGGGATGATCGCAGCAATCCCTGCCTATACGGTATTGAAAGTTTCGATTACTGAAGCATATGCGGGATTTAGAAAATACCAGGTTTTTAAAAAATAATTAATAATGGGTTTGAGATGTGGAATTGTTGGCTTGCCGAATGTAGGTAAATCGACATTGTTCAATGCTTTATCTAATGCTAAGGCCGAAGCGGCTAATTTTCCCTTTTGTACGATTGAACCCAATGTGGGTGTGATCATGGTGCCTGACGAACGATTGGGTATCCTCGAGGAGCTTGTACATCCGGAGAAGGTTGTGCCTACGACTATTGAATTTGTAGACATCGCTGGTTTGGTAAAAGGAGCAAGCAAAGGAGAGGGGTTAGGCAACCAGTTTTTGGCTAATATTCGGGAGACCGATGCAATTATTCATGTGGTTCGTTGCTTCGACGACGACAATATCGTTCACGTGGATGGGAAAGTAAATCCTGTTTCGGATAAAGAGGTAATCGACACGGAGTTGCAGCTGAGGGATCTGGATTCGGTGGAAAAGAGAATTACCCGCGTAGAAAAGATCGCAAAGTCCGGTGATGCCAAAGCAAAAAAAGAATATGAGGTATTAAATACCGTAAAAAAACACCTGGAGGAAGGCAAGAATATCAGGTCATTGGAACTGGAGAAGGAAGACAGAGCGATCATCAAAGATCTGCAATTGCTCACCGGAAAACCTATCATTTACCTGGCCAATGTGGATGAAGAGAGTGTCCAGACAGGTAATGAATGGAGTAAGGCCCTTTCAGAGGCAGTAAAGTCTGAAAATGCAGAGGTAGTCATCGTTTGTGCCGGATTGGAAGCACAAATTGCAGAATTTGAAGATGCCGAGGAAAAAAACATGTTTCTGGAAGAGTATGGCTTGAAGGAATCTGGTTTGAATAAGCTTATCAGGGCAGCATACCACCTGCTGGATCTTATCACTTACTTTACTGCTGGTGTGCAGGAAGTACGAGCCTGGACGATCAAGAAAGGATGGAGTGCTCCTCAGGCAGCTGGTGTGATCCATACCGACTTTGAAAAGGGCTTTATCAAGGCAGAGGTGATTAAACTTTCGGATTACCAGAAATTTGGATCAGAACAAAAATGCAAAGAGGCTGGTAAGATGGCCATCGAAGGAAAAGAATACATCGTTCAGGACGGCGACATCATGCATTTCAGATTTAACGTCTGATTTTTTTCAAATCATTTATTAGTACGGTAAACACCTGATTTATTAATACGATATAACACTGAAAATGGGCTAATTCGTTGATTTACACGGATTAAAATTTTGAACTGAGTGATTGCCACATTAAACTTATTGTTTATTTGGTTCAAAAATCAGTTTCCCGGGAGTGAATTACCAGCAAGATGAACTTTATGATTTGATCAGGTTTGATGACTCGGTTTTGGAGTTTATCAAGGGGACTGCATTGGATGGTCTGTACTATTGGGATCTGAGCACTCCACAAAATGATTGGGTAGACGACAAGATGAAGCGTACGCTAACGGCTGAAGGTGATACCCATGTTATCTGGAGAAATCTAATCCACCCGGAAGATCAGCGTTTGATTATAGAATCTTTTGAGAATCATTGTGAGAATGAAGCCGACCCTATCGACATTGTTGTTAAATACAATCATCAAAATGGTTCCATATTGTATTTTAAATACAATGGCAAGGTAATCAGAGATGACGTAGGACAACCTATTGGCATTTTAGGAGCTCATGTTGATATTACTAAATTTATTGAGCGGGAGAAGAAATTAAGCATAGCCGAAAATCAGTTTAGAGGTGCTTTTGAACATTCAGCGTTGGGAATGGCACTTGTATCTACAGACGGTAAATGGCTAAAAGTCAATAAAAAGCTTTGTAATATTGTCGGCTACTCCGAGAAAGAGTTACTCGCTAAGACCTTTCAGGAAATTACTCATCCTGATGACCTGGATGCAGATCTTAATCAGGTTCAATTGCTCCTGGATGATAAAATCACGGGTTATGAAATGGAAAAGAGATATTTCCATAAAGACGGCCATATTGTTTGGGTGCTATTAAATGTCTCACTCGTGAGAGATACGGATAGAAACCCGGTTCATTTTGTTTCGCAAATCCTGGATATTACTCACCGAAAGAAAACAGAGGATGAGTTAAGGCAGGTAACAGACAGGTTGACCCTGGCAGTAAGAGGTTCTAAAATCGGTATTTGGGAGTATGATATTGTAAATGATAATTTGGTCGGTGATGATGCACAATTGCGATTATATGGTTATTCCAAAGGACGATTTTCGGTTAGTCTTGAAGAGTGGTTAAGTTCAATCCATCCAGAAGATGTAGACCAGTGTAGAAGAGACGCAAGGCTAGCAATAAACGGGGAAAAAGAATTTAATACAGAGTTTCGGGTGGTCTGGCCAGATAAATCTATCCACTACCTAAGAGCATTATCACTCGTCCAAAACGATGAACAGGGAAATCCAAGTAGAATGGTGGGCACTAGTTGGGATATGACTGAGGAAAAAAAATCGGAGGAGCTTCAGCGTATGATGGCTGCCAATGATTCAAAGAGAAAGGAGATGGAGCAGTTTGCATACATCACCTCTCACGATTTGAGGGAGCCATTGGTTACTATTCAAAGGTATCTGGATGGGTTTATCGAAGACTATGGGCAGAATATTGATGCTGATGGGCGTCATTACATAGAGGCTTCAATCAGGGCTTCGAATCACATGCAAGAGCTGATTGTTGGACTTTTGGATTACTCCAGGCTCAGCAAAGAGAAAGAGTTAAAGCTTATTGATAGTAATGAAGTACTTACATCGGTGATTGAGGACCTCAATGCACTGATCATGACTACCGATGCTGAAATAGTTTATAATGATCTTCCTACACTCAAAGCATATCCGCTTGAATTGAAATTACTTTTTCAAAACCTGATCCAAAATGGCATCAAATTTCGGAAGCAAGATATAAAACCAAGGATCCAGATACAGGCTGAGCAAATATCTAATGGTTGGCAATTTAGTTTTACTGATAATGGTATAGGAATCAGAGAAAAGGACTATGAAAAAGTATTTACACTGTTTCGAAGGCTACATAATAAGAGTAAATACGAAGGGTCAGGAATAGGTCTGGCATATGCAAAAAAAATTGTAGAGATCCATCATGGGAAAATATGGTTAAAATCTTCCCCTAATAATGGTAGTACTTTTTACTTTAGCATTTTGACGGATAACCTATGAAGAAAAAACTCAACAGTATTCTATTGGTAGATGATGATGAAGATTGCAATTTCTTCCATAAGCGATTGATCAATCGCATGGATATTACGGAAGAAATTCATGTGGCGTTGGATGGAGAAGAAGCATTAGACTATCTAAAGTCCAGCATAGATGGTAAGCACCCGCAACCAGCCATTATTTTCCTGGATATCAATATGCCAAAGATAGATGGTTGGGAGTTTTTGGATGAATATGAGAAACTTGAAGATATTCAGAAGGCACAGGTGGTGCTGGTGATGCTCACAACTTCGCTGAATCCGGATGATTTAGAGAGAGCCAAAAGCAATCCATTGGTATATGATTATTTGAATAAATATCTGGATGCCGATCGCATCCAAAAAATTATTGAAAAGCATTTTTCGAATCATCTATAGCCTATGAGGAGCCAAGTAGTTTGCTTTTTGAGTTTCGGGTTTTGGGTTTGTGCAGGGTAATGCAATGTAAGCCACCACCGCTATAGTTTAGTTCAAGCGCATCGCTCATCACTACCTTCCGATGTTTGAAAACTTCGGAAAATACACCCCTTGCCGCTTCATCTTTTTCAAAAATAAATTCTGGATCTCCCTCACTATAGTAGGATGGCACGATCACCGAGTTATTCGTTATCACAAAATTGAGGTAGCTGGTGACAGGTGTGTAATAGATGTCTTTACCATTGTATTTTCCATTATTGAAAAGAATGGGTGCCTGCGGGACCCTGATGATCTTAAATGGATTGCCGTCCTGATCCCTGGCATTTTTCAATATATGATAGCTTTCTTCCAGCCTTTCATTCACAATCCGATAATATTCATCTCTCATTAAGTCATTTGGATCGACCTGAGCCAGGAGTATTGTTTGTGCATCCGCAAATCTGCAAAATTCATCAATGTGTCCATTTACTCCATTTCCATAGATATTTTCAAAAACAGGACCATTGTCAAAAGCATCATCCTGGGGGATACCTCGTTTCAGCCAGATGATATTTTTTTGATGGAGCTTTTGCTTGTACTCCTCTTCGATCTGCTGAATGCTTAATTCCGGATTGAGGGATTTTTCGTAGCTTTCTATCAAGAGCATCGTACCTTTCCCATTGATTTCCCGGCCACCACCAGCACTGTAAATATTGCTTCTCATGAATGACAGCCTCATCTTGGATGAGTACTGTTCACCAAATAGATTGTATTCCTGATTGGCCTCATGATCATATTTAAAAGATAAAATGTCCTGTTGACCATCAGTATTATGAATGAATATAGGGCCATAGTCGCGGATCCAGACGTTGTCATTTTCCAGGTTAAATGGCGACAGGGTAATGTTACTGATGTTGACGCCTCTGTTTTTCAGGATTTGCTCTATGTTTTTCGGTTGGTGATATCGCTCATTGTAGAATAATGTGACATGATCATGTTCTGCTATTGTATAAGTAAGGTTGAGTATTGTTCGTTGGAATGTCGGGTTCCAGCACATGAAAGTGCTTTCCTGCGCCTCAAACTCAGCTGCGGTAGTCCATTGCGTGGTTGAATAGGGAGTGTCTATGCAGCCAGTCAGAAACCAGAAGATGGTCAAATTGATAATCAATCGATTGTATCGTCCTCTTATCATATAGCAAAATTATTGACCAACCATCTTATGCGAGGAAGTTATTCAACCAATACCCTGAAAATTTCAATCAATTTGATCTGAGAGCAATATGGAATCTCCTGATTGTTTTAAATTATTTTGTAATGAATTGGTAATCAGTGAATTGAAAATTTTATCGAATCAAAATTGCAAAGGACTTGGTGGAGACATCAGAAAAACTTGCCTTATCAGAGATATTGCCATAATTTACCGTGTACTGTCAGTTGAAAAGATTTTTTTAATCATTACAACTATTTTATTCAATTAAGCGTCATTAGGTTAAGAAAAACAGGCTGGATGCATTTCAGTGAAGAAGAATTAATCAAAGGTTGCTGCAAGCAAGATGCGAAAGCGCAGCAACAACTGTATGACACTTTCGCTCCGCGGATGTATGCTGTTGCTTTGCGCTATACAAAAATGGAGCAGGAAGCTGAGGATATTCTTCAGGAAGCTTTCTTGAAAGTCTTCAAAAAAATAGGAGACTTCAGAAAGGATTCCTCACTGGCATATTGGATAAAGCGAATTGTAATTAATACAGCTCTAAATCACCAAAGGAGTAAGTTGTACTTATATCCTATGGTAGATGTGAATGATCTGAATCAATACAGTGCAAATGAAACTGCAGTTTCTTCACTTAGTCAGAAAGAACTCATGGAAATGATCAGAAGGCTTCCTAGCGGGTGCCAGATTATTTTCAACCTGTATGCAATTGAAGGGTTTAAACACCATGAAATTGCTGATATGCTGGACCTGAGTGAAGGAACATCCAAATCCCAATATGCAAGAGCAAAAAGTTTGTTGAAGGAATGGATCAATGAAAGCAATAAGGTGAATTATGGCAAGGCGGGAGAACTTTGAGGGAGACAGCTTCGAACAGGAGTGGAAGGATGCTTTTGAGGATGCCTCAGAGCAACCAAATCCTGGTGTTTGGAGCAATATTGAGCGTGATTTAGCCTATCAACAAATGGCGTCACTCAAGCGTAAGGCCATGTTTTATCAGTGGGCCGCAGCAGCTGCTATGTTTATTGCAGCGTTTCTGGGCATAAACTATCTGATATCTGATAAGACGATCAATAATAACATACTTACAGACTCAAATTCCCAGGAAGTACCACTTCAGGATCAGCTGTCATCCAATGAGCCATCTGATATTGAGCGATTTGCAGGAACGATAGCCGGAACAATAGATCGAGAAGAAAATAACCAAAAGCCCCTTGTTTATACTTCAGACGTGGGGGATGCAAATAATAGAAACACAAAGAGTCGTACCGGTTACTTCCTTTCCAATCAGGCTGAAGATGAGGAGTTGACACCAAAATATCTGGTATTTGCGCTGGATGGAATGCGCATCGAACAAGCCAATGTACAATATACTATTGACGCCAATGTAGAGCGAAGAATGTACAATAAGCCGATCAACGGAAAATTTTTACCACGAAAATCCAGAAGAGCTCAAGGCCAGGAGAAATTTTGGGCTGGTGTTGGCATAGGATCCGGAAGTTTTGATCCAAACTATCAGTCTGGACCCAGCAATCTCTTGGCAAGCAGCCTTAATCTTTCTACAGCTGAGAATTATGCAGCTAGCAATTCCTTCAGGATTGAAAGTCAATCCCCTGCTGTCCGCGAAGGAATGAAAAGTGGTTCTACTATTGACATGGGGCTTAATTTTGGAGTCAGGGTTAGCAGTAACTGGATAGTGGAGAGTGGTATCTACTACACGCAGGCAGATGCAGTGACACAAACAAATGTGGTTGTTGAGTCTCCAAACGTAGTGGAACCAATAGCTGCCTCTTCCGAAACCAGAGGTGTCACAGAACTGAACAGCCTGGTAGGCTCAGAGAAAATCATTCAGTATAGTTATCAGGATGTCAATTTTGACAATACGTTCCAGTTTGCGTCGCTGCCGGTAAAAGCGGGCTTCATATTGATTGACAATAGGTTGAATATTGTTTTAAATGCTGGTATAGCTACAAACCTCTACCTGGGTAACAAGCTGGAAGATCCCAATAGTGATGTGGCCAATGTATCAATAGGCCCTGGTAAGAGTTCACCATATCGTGAGATTAGTTTTGCCGGGTTGGGCGGATTACAAATTGGTTATGCCCTTTTTGATCAGGTTGAGTTCACAATTGAGCCTTATATGAGGCAACCTATTACTTCACTAACAAAGCAGAATACTTCATTCGTGGCTTCTCCAAGTGGTCTTGGAATAAATACAGGGATTCGCTACAGATTTAATTAATTCTTTACAACCCTTTTTCAAAATGGTGGGTCATAAAATTAATTAACCGAATTATCGCCATGGAAGAAAAAAATCAAACACAACCGATTGATGTGAGGAAAGAGTTGATTAAACTCACTACATTGTCATTAATTGTCCTTTCACTACTTACCCTGTTTTATATAGGATAAAAGTTGGGTTAGGACAGAGGAATTTCATTTACCAGTAATTTTATCGAAGGTAATTCAAGGCTTGTCTTAAAAGATCTTTAGTTTTGAATTTCTATTGATAGAATTATGTCTGAAAAACCAATCACTTCTTTTATAGAGAAACATTTTCTTCATTTCAATGCTGCTGCCTTGGTAGACGCTGCCAAAGGCTATGTCAGGCATTTGGATGAAAACAAGAAAATGCTTGTTTCACTTGCTGGTGCCATGAGCACTGGGGAGCTTGGGATTTCCTTTTCGGAAATGATCCGCAGAGATAAAGTACATATCATTTCATGTACTGGAGCCAACCTCGAAGAGGACATCATGAACCTTGTTGCTCACACTCACTACAAGCGAATTCCAAATTACAGGGACCTGACACCAGAGGATGAAGGAGCGCTATTGGAACAGGGGCTTAATAGAGTAACTGATACCTGTATCCCTGAAGAAGAAGCATTTCGTCGCATTCAAAAGCACATATTCAAGATCTGGAAAGATGCTGAGGATAAGGGAGAGCGATATTTTCCACATGAATTTATGTATAAGCTGCTTAAAAGCGGGATGCTGAATGAGTATTTTGAGATAGATCCTAAAAATAGCTGGATGCTGGCAGCCATGGAGAAAAATTTACCCATGATCGTGCCTGGTTGGGAAGACTCAACGCTCGGCAATATTTTCGCCAGCTACTGCATAAAAGGTGAATTGAAGCCGAGCACCATGAAATCAGGGATCGAGTATATGACTTTTCTGGCAGATTGGTATACAAAGAATGCAGGTGAGGATGGGATAGGTTTTTTCCAGATTGGAGGAGGTATTGCAGGTGATTTCCCCATTTGCGTGGTGCCTATGCTCTATCAGGACCTTGAGCTGGAAAACACACCGTTCTGGAGCTATTTCTGCCAGATATCAGATTCTACCACCAGTTATGGCTCCTACAGTGGGGCGGTTCCAAATGAAAAAATTACCTGGGGTAAGCTTGACGTAAACACCCCAAAATTCATTGTGGAATCTGATGCTACCATAGTAGCACCTCTGATTTTCGCATATATTTTGGGTTGGTAGAAGTTATTGGGTCTTTGGCTCCAGCTCTCCACGCATAAACTGGTTGTACTCTTCACACGTCAGAAAGGACTCACCAAGGGAGTACGGACATGTTTGATAGATCCTGTCAAAAGGGCCATCTTTAACGATCACTCCCGTGCCATTGCAGACCGGACAGATCATTTTTTGCAGTCCGCCACAGTTGTAGTCATCGCCCTGGAGTTCCTTTTGGATCTCTGCGGTTTGCTCTTTACTGATTTTGATATATTCTTCTTCTGCCAGTTGCAGGTATTTAATGGCCATATCATAGTATCGCCCCTGGGTGCCTTTGAGCTGTATGTATTTGTTTAGCCAGTTAATACTTTGCTTATATTTAGTAAGATGAAAGCTGTTTCTACCAAAGTAATAGGCCATTTCAGACGGTAGTGATTCCATCTTACTCATCACGAATAGGAACTCCTGTTGAGCCGACTCATATTGACCGGCTTCCATCAGTAAGACCCCCTGATCCATGCGTCTGGACAGTTCTCCATCCAGGATGGATTGAGACTTTATTGAGTGACTCATGCCGAAGGTGGCGAAGAAAAGGATCAAAAAATATTTATCCATTATGTAAAGATGCTTATTTATACTTATTTGGAAGCGCTCCTGTATGTTTTTTAAGTAAACCTCCAAAATAGTACCAAGTTTTACTTATCTGTTACCTTTGCTCACGAATATCCAAATTGGAACAATAATTGTGAATACAAACGTTCACTAAACAAGTAAAAGTATCAGATCAATTTTGAGAACCAGTTATCTACTTTTTATTTTTTTCATTCTGACATTTACGGGTATTTCATTTGCTCAATCCACAAGAGATGTTAAACCCAAAGATCCACCTCCTCCAGCCTATCAGGCAGTAAAAAAGGAGAAGAAGGGGTTTCTGGGAATTTTTAAGAAGAAAGAGGAGAAGACAGTTTTTAACAAGTCGAGAGAAGAGGAAGTAGCGGAATTCCGTGCCAGATTGAAGGAAGTCTACAAGGAAAAGGCTAAGGAAGCGAAGAAGGCCGAAGATCCTCAATATTCCAATCCGTTGTATTTTGGGCATAAAAAGCCACCTAAGAAACGCCCACCGGACAAAATGAAGTTTTGTAAGGAGTGTGGTCTCAAGCACTAGGTACGCATGGTTGCTAAATCAATTCACTGTATAGGCAAGGTTCAGGGCGTATACTTTCGGGCCTCTACTAAAGATGTAGCGAAAGCGCTTGGTTTGTCTGGTTGGGTAAAGAACCAGGCGGACGGTTCTGTATTGATACATGCTGAGGGAGATGAAAAAGCTGTTCATCAATTGATTGACTGGTGCAAGCACGGGCCGGAACATGCAGTGGTAAAGTCTGTGGCTGTAGCTGGCTCAACAATAGAAGGATACAGATCGTTTGATATTATCCGGTAGCGTAAGAGATGATCTTATTTCTACTAAAGCGAACCCCAAATTTCTTGAGGATTATTTTTCTTATCGCGTAAAAGTGGAATTTAAAATTTATATCCTGTTTTAAAATGCAGGCTTTTAGGATTCCTCTGTAGACCTCAGGATGTTGAGACAGCTCATTGGCCCACTCAATAAATTTATCAGACCAGTTTTCTGCGTAGACTTCATAGTGACTACGACCATCCCAAATAATTTCCAATTGATTGTCACCTATAGTGAATCTGTAGATCACTGAAAGAAGCTCATAGAATTCTTTTAGAAATTCCGTGTCAAACTCCTTGATTGATTCAATGTGAAGGGCAAAATCATCCATCAGCCCCATTGGGTTCTCGGCGAGAGAATAATGGGTTTTGGCAATTTCTACCCATTGGGTGAGGAGGCGTGGTTCTACAAACGCTTGAGCGGCTCGCAGTATCTGATTTTTATCCTGATCGAAATACTTGTCCTGATATTGTATCAAATCTGCCTGCTTTTGTTTTTATGTATAAAAAAAGGGAATAGAACCTATTCCCTGCAAATTTACTTTAAATCCTTTATTTCTTAATCAGGAACTCTTCTCAAAAGTAAAGGTCCATGAACCATCAAATCCAGTTACACGGTCTGATGTAGATACGTTAAAGGTTACAATCAACTGCGTATCGGTAACAGATTGAATATTCATTGATATTCCATCCACGCGGTCTAATTCTGAGATTGATCCTCCAAAGGTCCAGGATGCACTACTTGGCCACACATCGCTCGCTCCGTTATCCGAAGGGATTCCGGTTACTGCAATGGTGCCACCATCTACATTTCCTGAAATAACGACTGTGAGGCCTTCCCACTCAGGTCGTACGGTAGTACCAAGTTTTGCTCCATCAGTGGCCAAAACCCAGGTCCCAACAAGCTTCGCTACTTGCTCTTCCTGAGGTGTAGGGCCATCATCGCCCCCTCCTCCTTTGTTACAGCTAATAAATACTACAAGAGATATGAACACTAAGGCAGTTAGTAAATCAGTGACTCTTTTCATAATGCGGTTTAAAGATTATAATATAACCAAAAGTAGGCTTTTTTAGGGATATTCAAAATTGAATTCCCTAAAGATAAAACATTAATATTCTTAAAGCCATCATATCTGATATTATCAGATCAGTGTTTGAAGTCTTCTATATTTAATATCTGATCACAAAAGGTGTATTCCCGCTCCTGATTTGAAGCAACAATGAGGGTTTGATTTGAGTTTAATGAATTGATCTGATCTTCATACCAAACAACATTTTTCTGGTCGAGATTCATGGTTGGCTCATCCAGAAAAATAACTTCAGCCCCAAAGAAAAAAACCAGACTCAACTTTAGTCTTTGCAGCATTCCTGAAGATAGCTCTTCAATAATTTTATGCGAAGCGCCCTGAAGATTCGATTTTTGAAGAATCTCCTCCGTAGTGTAGGTTGAGGATTTAAACTTTCGATGAAAGGTAAGCATCTCAACGACTGTAAACTCATGGAGAATGTTGACATAGGGAGCTACCAGACTAAAAGACAATTGTACGCTGTCTTTATCTACCACCGACTGATCTTTGGTGAATTTGATCGTTCCTTCCGAAGGGCTAAGATAATTACACAGGATCTTGATCAGGGTGGATTTCCCTGAACCATTGGAACCTGTGATGGCAATCCTTGAGCCAGCTTTGAATTCAAAGTTTAGTGATCGGAATATCCATTCCCGGTTATATCTTTTCCCCAGGTTGTCAACGAATATCTCCACTAGTAAATACCTTTCATGACTCCCTTTGGACTGTTTCTGATGAAGTCAAGTATCTGTTTTTTGTATTTTGATTCAGCGAGCTCTGAGTCTACCTGTTCAAGCGCCTTACTGATATTTTGATTTTGGATAAAGATTATCCTGTAGATGTCATCGATTATCCTGATGTCTTCTTCCGAAAACCCTCTTCGCTTTAGCCCAACTGTATTGACTCCTACAAAAGAAAGTGGTTCTCTTGCAGCTTTTACATAAGGAGGTACGTTTTTTCTTACCAGTGAGGCCCCACCAATGAATGCATGCTCTCCAATAACAATAAATTGCTGTACAGCTACTAATCCTTCGAGAATGGCATAGTCGCCAATCTCAACGTGACCGGCAATCGAAACTGAATTGGCCAGCACACAGCTATCACCTACAATTGTATCGTGGCCCAGGTGTACGTATGCCATGATCAGGCAATTTTTTCCAACCCTGGTTACATACTTGTCTTTTGTGCCCCGGTGGATTGTTACAAACTCCCGGATTGAGGTATTATCACCAATTTCTACCGTGGTGTATTCACCCTCAAATTTTAGATCCTGGGGTACAGCACAAATTACTGCTCCCGGAAAGATCTTGCAGTTCTTGCCAATTCTTGCACCTGGGAATATGGTAACATTGGGTCCAATCCAGGTGTTATCACCAATCTCAACATCTTCATAAACCGTAGAAAATGGCTCGATAGTTACATTTTTGCCAATTTTGGCATCAGGGTGAATGTTGCTTTGAGGTCCTGTCATAGATCTTTTCGAACGATACTTGCAGTCATAATTCCTTCGCAAGCTAAATTATTTCCAACATAAGCGCTTCCTTTCATCTTCACAAAGCCTCTTCTGATGGGTTGAAGAAGCTCACATCTGATGACAAGTGTATCTCCGGGTAGGACCATTTTTCGGAATTTAATATTCTCAAGTCCCAGGAAGTATGTCCAGTAATTTTCCGGGTCGGGGACACTGTTCAATACCAGTATACCGCCAATCTGCGCCATCGCTTCTACCTGGAGTACACCTGGCATTACAGGGTTTCCAGGGAAATGCCCTGCAAAAAAAGGCTCGTTGAAAGTTACATTCTTTACTCCAGCCACCTGTTCGTCATCCAAATGAAAGATCTTATCAATCAATAGGAATGGATATCTGTGGGGAAGGAGCTTATGGATTTTGTTGATGTCTAATACCGGAGGCAATTTAGGGTCATACTGTGGCACATTGTTTTGCTTGGTCTCCAGCATGAGTTTTTTTAGCTTCTTTGCGAAAGCCACATTGGCAGCATGTCCCGGTCTCGCGGCAAGAATCTGTGCCTTTATGGGTTTACCAACGAGGGCAAGATCACCAACCATATCCAGCAGTTTGTGTCGCGCCGGCTCATTCTTATGTCTTAGTGCCACATTGTTTAGAATCCCTTCTTTGCTTGCTTCGATCTTTGGTTTTCCGAGTAGGTCGGCCAGGTGATCAAGCTCATTGGGTTTCACTTTTCTATCTACTACTACAATGGCATTGCTCAGGTCACCACCCTTGATGAGGTTGTGCTTGTAGAGCTCTTCCACCTCATGCAGGAAACAGAAGGTACGCGCCATTGAAATCTTTTCCTTAAAGTCTTCGATGTTGTTCAGCAATGCATGCTGGCTTCCCAGAACCGGTGAGTTATAGTCAACCATTACGGTGATACGGTAGTCATCCAGTGGGAGAGCGGCGATTTCTACATCCCTTTCTTTATCCTCATAAAAGACACTTTCAGGCACCTCAAAAAAGTCTCTTTGGGCAGCTTGCTCCTGAAGACCCACTTCTTCCAGGGCATCGATAAACATCCGGGAGCTTCCGTCCATGATAGGGGGCTCAGGACCATCCAACTGGATCAGGACATTGTCAATTTCAAGGCCGACAAGGGCAGCCAGTGTATGCTCTACGGTATTGACCCTGGCTCCGTTCTGCTCTATGGTGGTGCCACGCGACAGGTCAACCACATTGTCAACATCCGCGTCTACGATGGGTTTTCCTTCCAGGTCGATCCGCTGAAACTTAATGCCGTGATTGGGCTTTGCAGGAGTGAATGTCATATTGGCTCTGACGCCTGTATGCAGTCCTATTCCCGAAACCGTAACCGGTTCTTTGATTGTGTGTTGATTAGACTTCATCCTATTGATTAGTGGAGGACAAATTTAGGACTTTTTGCTCAAGTTCCTGAATACGTTTCATCATGTCAGGCAACTTTCTAAAGACTGTATATGAACGCATATAAGCTCCTTTTTCAAAGGCCGGAGCCCCGAACATCGTTTCTCCGTCTGGTACATTTTTGGAAATACCTGCTTTGGCGGCAATGATTACACCATCTCCGATTTTGATGTGACCTACTACGCCCACCTGACCTGCGATGATTACCTGTTTCCCCACTTTTGTACTACCAGAGATACCGGTTTGAGCTGCAACTACCGTATTTTGATCAATTTCCACATTATGAGCAATCATAACCAGATTATCCAGCTTAACTCCCTTTTTGATAATCGTGGATTCAAATGTGGCGCAGTCTACCGTGGTATTGGCTCCAATGTCTACATGATCTTCGAGGATCACATTTCCCAGCTGAGGAATTTTCTTGTATGATCCATCTTTCTGGGGTGCAAAACCAAAGCCATCTGATCCAATCACAGCCCCACTATGGATGGTGCAATGACTGCCAATTTTAGTGCCAGCATAAATTTTCACTCCTGCATGAAAAATACAGTTGTTACCAATAGTTGTGTTGTCACCAATGTAAACCTGGGGATGGATTTTTACATTCTTTCCAATTTTCACATTCTTTCCGATGTAGCTAAAGGCTCCCAGGTAGAGCTTATCACCATAGCTGGCATTCTCACCAATGAAAACGGGCTCTTCAATTCCCTCTTTCAGGAAACTGGTGATTTTTTCATATTCTTCCAGCAAGGAAGTAAAACTCAGATAGGGGTCGTCTACCCTGATGAGGGTAGCGCTGATATCTTTAGTAGGAGCAAAATCCTTTGAAACAATGACTGCGGAGGCTCTGGTTGTATAAATATGGGGTTCATATTTCGGGTTTGAAAGAAAAGAGATTGCTCCTTCGCTGGCATCTTCTATGCTATTGATCTTGCTGACTTTCTGCTGGCCGTCGCCTTCTACGACTCCACCAATGATTGCTGATATCTGGTTAACTGTAAATTCCATGAAATGCCTGATTGAGGCTTAAAGTGGGTCACAAATATATGTCTTTGGGATAGCTTAGATAATATTTTTTTACGATTTTACTGATTGCCTTGATGTTAGGCAGGTCAGTAGCACTTGCCACATCCACTACCTCTCCGGATTTGGTAAGTATATTGATGGAACTACCTTTCGCTACGTACGCGGCATTGCTGACAGACCCTTTTTGTACAAAATATTTGATATGACTCGGGTCGAAGCCTTTTTTTGTCAATGTTTTGTTAATTTCTTTGATTCGATCCTGAGCTATCTTTTCATTTGAGAGCTCGATTTTAAACAGTTTCCTTCGAAGTAAATTCTGGCTTAATATTTTCATCACAAAATCGTCATGCTGTGCCCAGAATTTGATTGACCCCCAGATATCAGCGTCATCAAGCATACCGAAAACATCCAATAAGTCGTGATCTTTCTCAAATTCATCTACTGTAATGTCCTGTTCGAGGAAAATCTTCAACGCTGGAGTTGCAGCCACATCACCTCCAGACTGGGTGAGCTTCTTAGCACGTTTCATCAATGAGATAAGCATGGATTCCGCACTAACGGATGCTTTGTGAAGGTATACCTGCCAATACATCAGCCTCCGGGCATTGAGAAAGTTTTCAATGCTGTACATTCCTTTTTCTTCAACTACAAGCTGATCATCTACCACGTTTAGCATTTTGATGATGCGCTCAGACCCGATAGTGCCTTCCATTACCCCGGTAAAGAAGCAGTCTCTTCTCAGGTAGTCTAACCTGTCGGCATCGAGTTGACTGGATACCAATTGATGGAGAAACTTCCTGTGATACTTTCCGGTGAATATCTGAATGGCCAGTTCCAGCCTTCCTCCAAACTCAGCATTCAGTTTTTTAAAGATCCATAAGGAGATTTGCTCGTGATTCACATCTTTAAATAAGCTGAACTCAAGTGTATGAGAAAAGGGTCCGTGACCAACGTCATGCAGCAGGATAGCCATCTGTGCAGCTTCATATTCAGCTTCAAAGATCATGACACCCTTACTCCGCAGGGTATCCAATGCTTTCGTCATCAGGTGCATGGCTCCCAATGCGTGCTGAAACCTGGTATGTAGTGCACCTGGATATACAAAATCCGTTAACCCAAGCTGCTTGATCCTTCTGAGTCGCTGAAAGTACGGATGCTCAATGATATCATAAATGTGCCTGCCGGGGATGGTAATAAAACCATAGACGGGATCATTAAATATTTTCTTTTTGTCCAAAGGAGGGTTGACTTATTAAGATTAATTAACAACTTGTTCATGTAAAAATACTAATCCCTCCTTCAAACAATTACGTAACACTATTGAACAAATAAAAAAACTATGAATTACCGAATACTCTGGGCTGATGATGAAATCGATTTATTGAAACCCCATATTTTATTCTTAACAGCCAAGGGATATAATATTACACCTGTTAATAGTGGAGCCGATGCGCTGGAGCAAATAGATCACAACCCTTTTGATTTGGTATTTCTGGATGAGAATATGCCCGGAATGACAGGACTTGAAACACTTAACTACATCAAGTCTACACACCCTAATCTTCCCGTAGTAATGATCACTAAGTCGGAAGAAGAGGAGATCATGGAAGAGGCCATTGGTGCCAGGATTGCTGATTATCTGATCAAACCGCTTAACCCAAATCAAATTCTACTTTCGGTAAAGAAGATTCTTGACAACAAGCGCATTGTTTCCGAGCATACCAATTTCGGGTATCAGCAGGAGTTTCAGCGATTGACAATGGACCTGATGGATGTCAATGATTTTCAGGGCTGGGCAGATCTTTTCAAGAAGCTGGTATACTGGCAAATTGAAATTGACAACACCGAGGACAAAAGCATGGAAGAGGTCCTGAATAACCAGCGGGTAGATGCCAATCACCAGTTTTCCGATTTTATTGAAGACCATTACCTGGATTGGATTACCAATCCCGATGTAGAGAGGCCATTACTTTCTCACCAGGTACTCAAGAAAAAAGTATTCCCTCTTATCAACGATGAACGATCCGTGTTTTTAATTGTGATTGACAACTTACGTCTTGATCAGTGGGAAATCCTTGAGCCTGAAATTGCTGAGATTTTTAATATCGAAAGGAAGGAAACCTATTATTCGATACTGCCTACAACCACCGCATATGCCAGAAACTCCTTATTTGGTGGGATGATGCCATTAGACATTGCCAATAACTACCCGGATTTCTGGGTTGGAGAAGACGAAGAGGATTCAAAAAATAACTTTGAAAATGAATTGTTAGGAGTAAATCTCCAACGCGAAAAGAAAAACATCAAGTATACCTATAACAAGATCATTAGGACACAGGAAGGAAAGCAGATCGTAGAAAGTGTTTCAAACCTGATGTCGAATCAGCTCAATGCAATCGTTTTCAACTTTGTGGATATGCTTTCTCATGCACGGACGGATATGCACATGATCCGTGAGCTAGCGCCTGATGAATCAGCATACCTTTCCCTGACCAAATCCTGGTTTTCACATTCCTCCCTGTTTGATCTGCTAAAGATCCTGGCGACCAAGAAAAACGCCAAAGTGGTGATCACTACTGACCATGGAACCATCAGAGTGAAGAAGCCATATAAGATTGTGGGGGACCGTAAGACGAATACCAATTTACGCTATAAGCAGGGTAAAAACCTGGGATTTGAGGAAGCAGGTGTCTTTTTCACCCGAAATCCGGAACAGTTCAAGTTGCCAAAGACAAATGTGAGTAGCACCTTTGCATTTGCCAGGGAGGATTTCTTCTTTGCTTATCCAAACAACTTCAATTATTACGTAAATCATTATCGTGATACATTTCAGCATGGAGGGATTAGCCTTGAAGAGATGATTATTCCCCTGGTAGTATTAGGCCAGAAATAAATGAAATTTGTCGTTCACACCGTTGGCGATTTGCGCCCGGTATCCGAAGCAATAAAGAAGAAAACCGAGGCATATAAGATTATCTGTCTGGACGGAGACCTTGGTGCCGGTAAGACTACACTTGTAAAAGATCTGGGAGAAGCTCTGGGAATTTCTGATCATATCAGCTCTCCGACATTTTCGATCATCAACGAATATGAGGATGCTGACCGCAAACCGGTGTATCATTTTGATTTTTACAGACTTAAGGACGAAGAGGAGGCATTGGATATCGGGATTGAGGAGTATCTCTACAGTGGAAATCTGTGTATCATAGAATGGGCCAGCATGTTTCCGGGGCTTATTCCACCAAAACACCTGGAAATAAATATTAACTTAGTGGGCGAGAGGAACAGGGAAATAACCCTGGTTGAACATGGCTGATAAGATGAAATCCGGCTTTGCAGAGTTGGCCCGGAATCCAAAATTATACACACAAGAGGCCCCGATGAAGAAGGGAAAGGGGCACAAAGCACTCTTTATCGGAGTACCAAAAGAGATATCTCTACAGGAAAGCAGGGTAGCCCTCAAACCCGAATCTGTTGACGTATTGACCAGCAATGGGCATGAAGTATGGGTAGAAGCCAGCGCGGGAAAGTCAGCACATTTTAGTGATCATGAATACAGTGAAGCTGGCGCCAGGATTGTCTATTCTTCAAAGGAGGTCTATGAGGCAGACATCATTTTAAAGGTGGAGCCTCCAACGGACAAGGAGGTCAATCTGTTGAAGCAGGGGTCCACCATCTTTTCGGCATTTCAGACAGGCAGTCAATCCAGGGAATACATAGAATCTCTTAACAGGAAGAAGATCACCGCGGTTGGTTACGAATTTATCGAGGATAAAGTCGGAGGGTTGCCCATGGTCCGCGCCATGAGTGAAATAGCCGGTAGTACCGTGATGTTGATTGCTGCAGAATTGCTAAGCAATACGAATGAAGGAAAAGGAGTGATACTGGGTGGGATCACCGGAGTTCCCCCAACTCAGGTTGTTATTTTAGGTGCAGGAACGGTGGCAGAATATGCAGCCAGAGCCTGTATTGGATTGGGAGTGGATATCCAGGTGTTCGACAACCATATATACAAGCTTAGACGTATCAAACATGCCCTGGGACAGCAGATTCATACGGCAACCATTGACAATGCTACCATCTCAAAGGCACTACAAAATGCTGATGTGGTGGTGGGGGCAATCAGACCTGAAAAGGGAGCTAATAAATGTATCGTGACAGAGGAGATGGTTTCTCAGATGAAACCCGGGTCGGTTATTATTGATGTTGGAATTGATCAGGGTGGATGTATCGAAACGTCAGAGATGACGAGTCATAAACGACCCACTTTCAGAAAATATGATGTAATACACTATTGTGTTCCCAATATTGGCTCCAGGGTGGCCAGGACAGCTTCTTTAGCGATCTCAAATATTTTCACTCCAATCATTTTACACATTGGAGATATCGGTGGTATCGATGAGATGATCCTGAGTAATAAGTGGTTTATGAAAGGGGTGTATACCTACAGGGGGTCGTTGACAAACCTTCAGCTGGCGAAGAAGTTTAATCTGGGGTTCAAGGATCTGAACCTATTGATGGCTGCCAGGTTCTAATGAACCTGACAACCATCATACAAGATCTTTAGTCTGGTAATACTTTTACCATTACACTTTTATAAAGCACTTTACTCCCCGGGTCGTGTCCCTGAAGTGCGAAAGTTCCACTTCCAAGCAATCGACCTTTCATTCCATCTTCTCTTTCAGGATTTTCAGGTTCAGTGTAGTCAACTGTGGTGATACCGTTTACCTTAACTTCAACGTGCTTACCTTTCACAATGATGTGCTCTGTAAACCACTCATTGTCCTTTGATGGAGGGTCTTTCACGTCCTGGATGGCGTACAACCCACCAGTTTTTCTCCAGTCGGAGTGGGTGTTGTTTACCTGAACTTCATAACCTTTAGAAGGCCAGCCATCCTGTTGGAATTCTGTGTGAAAATAAATTCCGGAGTTGGAGTTAGGGAAAGTCATTAATTCACATTTCAACTCAAAGTTTTTGAAGTTGCCATTGTTTACATCTCCTACATAGTAAAGGTGTGACCTTTTACCATTCACAACGATATTTCCATCTTCTATCTTGAAAGTTTCAGTGTTTTCACTGGCTTTCCATCCATCAAAGGATTTGCCGTCGAACAGGCTAATCCATTCACCGGAAGTTGATTCAGCTGGCTTAGTTGTAGCTTCTTTGTTTTCGCTGGTTGTCTCAGATTTTTTGGGTGAACACGCAGCCAGCACTGCAATCATTAAAATGGTTAAGTAATGTAATTTCTTCATAGTTTGGATTTTTGACCAAATCTAACAATATCTTCCTAATCAAGGGAAGAATAATGACATGTAGAGGAAATATGCAGGCAAGAACAGGATGACAATTTTTTAGGGATTCTATTTACTTGTTTTCATTATACCAAAATTGATTGTAATGAACCTCTTTAAAACCCAAATTCTGCCTCTGCTATTGGTGACCCTTGTGGTCTCAGAAGTTAGGAGCCAGGAAAAGATAGAAACACCCTGGGTTTCCTTCCCTACCGCCAATGTAACCAGCTATGGCGTCTATCATTTCAGGAAGTCTTTTGAATTGGAAGCTGTTTCACAACAACTGCAAGTACATATTTCTGCTGACAACAGATATATCTTTTATGTCAATGGAAAGCGGGTTAGCTATGGTCCAGCAAAAGGTGATTTGAAAACGTATAAATATGACATTGTAGATATCAAGCCCTATTTACAAACAGGAAAGAATGTGCTGGCTGTACTGGTGTATAATGCAGGGAAGAACAAACCGATGGCCTTACTTTCAGCTCAGACAGCTTTTATGTTTAGGACTGAGGATCCAAAATTTGGATTTCTGAATGCAGATAGGAACTGGAAGACCTATCAAAATACTGCATATGATCCTATCACCTATAGCGAACTCAACCTAAGGGAATGGCTGAGAGGGTACTATGCAGTAGGCCCAAGCGATGAAGTTTTTGCAGAGAAGTATCCCTGGGGATGGGAAAACATTGATTTTGACGACAGCCAATGGATCATACCACAACAGCTCGATTTTAATGGAGCAGAACCCTGGAATCTGGTCCCGAGAAACATCGCCTTTATGGATAATCATCGCGAGTATCCCAGGAAGATCAGGAGAGTGAAAGGAATCAGCATGCCAGGTCCGTTTATAGAAAAGCAGCAGCCTATTGTGGTACCTGCAAACTCAACTGCGAGTATCCTCCTGGACTATGAGATCTTTACCATGGGTTACCCCGAGCTGACAGTTGATGAGGGCAAGGGAAGCTCTATCAAAATCACTTATGCGGAAGCCCTGCACGAAGAACCTTACCTAAAGACCCACAGAGATTCTGTGGATGGAAAAATTATGTACGGGCCTTTTGACTTGTTTCATCCTGATGGCGAGAAAAGGACCTTCCGGCCGCTGTGGAAGCGGGCTTACAGGTATATTCAGTTAGATATTACTACAGGAAATGATCCATTGGAAATTTTAAACCTGGAAAGTGAATACTCAGGATATCCATACCCTGATATGGCTACGTTCAAAAGTGATGATGCCCGGTTGGATGATATGTTTGAGATAAGCCTGAGGACATTGAGGATGTGTTCAGGGGAAACGTATTATGATACGCCCTTCTATGAGCAGCTCAGCTATGGAGGAGATAACAGACCCATTTCAGCTATTTCTACCTATAATGCTACAGATGACCGTTTGTTTCAGGAAGTGATGAGATTATACCCGCAATCAGCCAACGGCGAGACTAGGCTGTTCAAATCGGCCTATCCTTCCCGTTTTGATTTTGACATGGGTACCTGGAGCCTGGCCTGGGTCCAAACCCTTTGGGATTACTATGAAATCAGAAAGGATGTTGAGTTCACAAAACAATTTATAAATGATATTGAAGGAGTGCTGGCTTTTTATGAGCAGCACCTTGATGAATCCAAGGGAGTGCTTGGAAGGATTGTTGGTCATCAGTTTGTGGACTGGAGCATGAAAAAGGGGAGTCTTCCAACCGGAACGTATGAACGCAATGTATTTGATCATTCTGCTATACTCACCCTGTACTTTGCTCACACTTTGGACTGTGTAGTGAAGCTTTATCAGGAGATTGGTGAGGAGGAAAAAGCTAAAAAGTGGAAAGCCCTGGCCTCGACAATCAAAACTGCAGCATTTGAAATATACTGGGATCCGGAAAAACAGATTTTTGCTGACTTCCCGGATAAAAGACAGTATTCACAGCACACCAATATCCTGGCAATCATGTGTGATGCCATACCAAAATCGGATCAGGATGCCTTATTTGAACAGATCCTCACCTATGATTTTGACGAGATGGCCAGTTCGTATTTCACTTTTTTCCTATTCAATATTATGGAAAAGCTGGGTAAGGAGGACCTATATTTTGATAACCTGGATCACTGGCATTACTTCCTGGATAAAGGCCATACTACCTGTGGAGAAACCGGCTTCATGTCTCATGATCGTTCAGACTGCCATGCCTGGAGTGGCTCTCCAGGATATTATCACCTCAGGTTCATTGCAGGTATTAAACCGGCTGATCTGGGATTCGAAAATGTGTCAATTACTCCACATCTTGGGAAATTGAAAAAGGTTAATGCTACCATGCCTCACCCGAAGGGGAGGATCAGTGTTGACTATGAAATAAAAGGAAAGAAATTAATCGGTGAAATAATCCTTCCCCCAGGCATGAGTGGAGACTTTGAATACGGCGGAACGACTGTGGAGCTTAACTCCGGAATAAACAAAATCAAAACCCAACTCTGATGATGAATTTAGTTAAAGTGCTTTTTCCACTGCTCATTGGCTGCTTATTTTCAACTTGCAGGCAATCTGACCAACCAATGTCACCCCCCAATATCATATGGATCAATGCGGAGGACATTGGGCCCGCATTTGGGGCATATGGAGACCCCTATGCTAAAACACCCAATATCGATGCCCTGGCAGAGAAAAGTTTACGATATGACAAAGCCTATGCTACTGCTCCCATTTGTGCACCCTCCAGGTCTTGCCTCATCACAGGTGTGTATGCCACAGCTATGGGTACACAACACTTAAGAAATGAAATCCCCCGGACTCCCATCATTGGTGCATTGCCGGAGTATTTGAGGGAAGCAGGGTATTTCACCAGTCTGTATGGTAAAACGGATTACAACTTTACTCCGGAAGGGATATGGGACTTGAGAGCCCAGCGACTGGCACCATGGCGTGAGAGAGGGGATGGTAAACCTTTCTTTAGCATGTATACCATTGGAAGTACACATGAAGGGCCTGCTAATTTTTATGAAAAATATCTGAGCGCTGTCCAGGATCTCCCGGACTCGATGTTTCATGATCCGGCCAATGTTAAGGTTCCCCCGTACTACCCGGACAACGATTCTTCCCGATGGATGTGGGCCAGGTATTATGATCTGATCAGTGGATTTGACCTTGATGTAGGTGCTATCATTGACAGCCTGGAGGCAGATGGTTTGATGGAAAATACCATCATGTTTGTCTTTTCAGATCATGGATTTGGTATGCCGCGGTATAAGCGATGGCTCAATGAAACGGGAATAAGGGTTCCGCTTATTGTTTACGTACCTGATGCCTATAAGCATGTGTTCAGATCCGGAGACCTTCCCGGACTTGGGACAGATGAACTGGTGAGTTTTGTCGATTATGCACCAACGGCACTCAATTTGGCTGGACTGCCGATACCGGATCATATGCAGGGACAGCCATTTCTGGGAACTGACCTACCTGAAAAACGGGAATATATTTTTGGAGCACGAAGCAGGGCTGATGACATGTATGAGATCAGTCGGGCCTCCCATGATGACCGATATATCTATGTGCGCCACTATATTCCACAATACCCTTACATTCAGTCAGGGAAGATCTTTGGGGATGAGAAAGAAGCCTTTAGGTTACTGAGGAGATCAAGGGCGGAGGGTGATCTGCCTCCATTGGGTGAGGCGATGTTCAATCCTAAGCCCATTGAAGAGTTATACGATCTCCAAAACGATCCTTTTGAGCAGGACAACCTCGCTGAGCATGCCGATTACCAGGAAGTCAAAAGTAGGATGAGGGATGCCATGCATGACTGGATGTTGAGCCACCGTGATGCAGGGATGTTGATCGAACCTGAGATGATGCGAAGGGCCGGTGATGATTCGCCGTATACAATGGCACAGGATGAAAGCCGGTACCATCTTGATCGCATCATCGCTGCTGCGGAAGGTGTTGGGACTGTTTCTTTAGGAACTTTATTGGATAATCTTTCTGATTCTGATAGTGGTGTACGCTGGTGGTCTGTCATTGGCCTGGGGGCCATGGATACATTGCCCAAAGAAGCCGTTAAATCTTTATATGACAAGCTTGAGGATGAATCCCCCAGTGTTCAGGTGGCGGCTGCAGAAGTATTGTGTTCAACAGGCAATTGCTCTCCCTCAGCATTAGATGCACTTGTAAGACATATGAGATCAGACAAGCCCTGGTTGGCATTATATGCTGCACGGTCCATACAATTGATCGGAGAGGAAGCCTGTACAATAAGAGATGAAATCCTGGAGGTTCAGCAAAGCTATCTTTCTGGACCTAATGGACCTCGTAAGTATAAAGACTTCAATTTCTCTTCATTTATTGGCTGGACACTTGAGGTGCCATTAGAAGCTTGCCCAGAGTAAATAGGGATAATTTATAGTGGTTTTAAGGTTACTCTTCTACACATAGGTGCTTTATCATGTAAAGGCCTGAGATAATTCGGGACAGCTTTATGTAAACTAACCCATGATGAAGAAAGTAATCCCTTTTTTATATTTTCTGCTCACAACTTATTTCTCTTTTGCCCAGGAGCCAGGTGCTGGTTGGACATTCAATCCTCAGAATGATTCATTCAGAGAAGATGCTATTTTAGATCTGCGTTTTCTCAATGAGGATAAGGCGGGTCAGAGTGGTTTTATTGGTCTCTCCGAGGATGGTGAAAGTTTTGTAGATGGAAACGGAGATCCCGTCAGGTTTTGGGCATCTGGAGGGGCAGAGCTATCAGCAGGTTTAAGTGATCAGGAACTTGAGTATTTCGCAAAATTTTTGGCGAAGCGGGGAGTTAATGTTGTTAGATATCACGGACACATATCTCCTGACGAAACTTCGGAAGCAGATATTAACAATCCCGATATAGATCAGGTGGATAATATCTGGAGAGCCGTAGCAGCCTTTAAAAAGGAGGGAATATACACTGTAATAAGCCCCTATTGGGCCAATGACATTCAAAACCCACCAGCAGCCTGGGGTCTGGAGGACTACACAAATCACAGTGGTGGAACATGGGCTCTGCTGTTTTTCAATGACATCTTGAAGGCGGCCTACAAAAATTGGGTTTCAGTTTTGTATGGTGAGACCAATCCATATACCGGAGTAGCGCTTAAGGATGATCCTGCTGTAGCTATTATACAGGTTCAAAATGAAGATGGACTTTTCTTCTGGACAATCCAGGGAGTGCAGCCAAGTCTTTTGGCGAAGATTGAAAATCAATTTTACCTGTGGCTGATAAGTAAATACACTTCTATTGATGCGGCATATGAAGTCTGGAGTGGCGACACACATGAGAACGATCAGCCTGAGCAGGAACGAATGGGCATAGCAATTATCTATCATGCAACACTGGACCCTGCAAATCTGGATGGTTCAATCAGTCATGAGCGGTTGACCGATCAGATTCAGTTTATGGCCGAATATCAAAGGAATTTTTATGGCGAGATGTATGATCACTATCGGAATGCCATAGGATGTAAACAATTGATCAACACAACCAATTGGAAAACGGCAAGTTCGCTGCGTTTGTTTGACCTGGAAAGGTGGACCAATGATACCACGGAAGTGCTAGCAGTGAACAGGTATGTCAGCCCAACACATGTGAATTTCACCAATCCCAGCTATGACGGATACAGGATCGATCCTGGCGACTATTATGAAGGAGAATCTGCCCTCGTCAATCCCAATAAATTACCTATTAATATTAAACAGGTATCCGGTCATCCATTCCTTGTCACAGAAAGTGGATGGAACCTTCCTCATAAATATCAGGCCGAAGGCCCGTGGCTGATAGCGGCCTATTCTTCACTCGTTGGGATAGATGGTTTCTTTTGGTTCAATCCTTCGCATCATGGATATGATGACAATCCCTACCGCGATTTTAACCGTGAGTATGAGGATATCGGTACCTATCCTATGTTTCGATGGACTTCTTCTATTCCGGGTACCACAGCTATGTATCCTGCCAATGCTTATATCTTCAGAAAGGGATTAATTCGGGAAGCTGAATTAGTGGTGCAGGAATCCAGAACAAAAGAAAGCTTATGGGAGCGGGCAATACCTGTCATAGCCGAGGAAAACGGTTTTGATCCCAACAGAGATACCTATGGTAATGGTGGCGATCCAGCCGAGACTGAGGTGATTCCCCTTGCTTTTCTGACCGGGAAAGTGGAGGTCGAATATGGAGGTGGAGGAAGTACCGTGATTGATTCGCAGATAAACACCCTCGTTGACCTTGCAAACAAAACGGTAGGTAGTGTAACCGGAGAGCTCAAATGGAACTATGGGAAAGGACTGGCTACGATGTCAGCGCCCATGGCACAGGGAGCTACCGGTTTCTTTTCTGATGGAGAAACACTGTTCGAAGTGGAATTGCCGGATATCACACTTTCTGTAAAGAACGAATACGCAGCTATCTCAGTAGTAGCTATGGATGATACTCCTCTGAATAATTCAGGTAAAATACTGGTTCAGATAGGCACTGTTTACCGACCAACTGGCTGGGTAGAACAACCGGCACAATTCGAGCCATCAGCGGGTGATATTAGAGATGGTTTTCAGATCGTCAATACCGGAAAGATGCCCTGGAAAGCTGCAAACAACCTCATGAGCATCGAATTCCGAAATCAAAACATTAAGTCGGCATATACGCTTACCATCAATGGTGAAAAATCTGATGAAATTTTACTTTTCCCAACCCTCGATGGTGTAAAGATGTATGTCCCAACCAATGCCATGTACATCATACTGTCGACGGATGAGCCAAACCTGGTTTCCGGAACGTTCTCAAAAAATGCTTATTGGAGTGTTTATCCGAATCCTTCGGACAGTCAGATCAGTATTAGGTTTGACAATCACATCCGTACCCAAATAGATGAATTGGAAATCATCGATATTCAGGGTAGGTCTCATTTGACGATAAACATCCTGAAGGAGGATCAGGTTGAAATTGATACGTCAGGAATGCTGCGTGGTGTCTATCTCCTGGTTCTCAAGCAGGAGGGTAAAGCTTTTGATCAGCGCAAGTTGATTCTTGAATAGAGTCTTGAACATTGAGATTAATCCAATACTCCCTTAATTATCTAAATTTCTCAATGGTTCAATCATTTGCTGAAGCCTAAAAGGGAAGATCATTTTTTTGAAACCCTTAAGCCATTAAGGCCATTTAGTTTTAGCCACAACTTCCTCAATGTTCTAAAGGGTTTAAAATCTATTTTTTGATTTTCCTCAACCAGTCCGCACAATACTCTGGCCAGTAACCGTACGTGTCTTCGGTGTTGATGCCCAGGGAATAACCATGCCCGCCAGTAGGGAAGAAATGTGCATCCACGGGCACTCCTTTATCTAACAGGCCACGATACATCTCCAGGCTGTTGGCCACTTTCACGGACTTATCGTCTTGTGAGTGGAAGATAAAAGTAGGTGGTGTGTCGATATTAACCTGCTTTTCGTTGGAGTAGTAGACTTCAAGTTCTTTGGAGGGATTCTCACCAATCAGGTTTGTCCGTGAGCCCATGTGGCAGATTTCAGGATCAAATGAGATGACCGGGTAGGCCAGGATCATGAAATCCGGACGTGAACTTAAATTTTCGATGGGATCAGTAGCAGAAGCATCTCCTTCATCAAAATGGGTGCCTAAAGTGCTGGCCAAATGTCCACCGGCAGAAAAACCCATCACGCCAATCTGCTTAGGGTCAATACCCCATTCCTTTGCATTATGTCGGACCAATCGTATACCTCTTTTAGCGTCAATAAGCGGACTCAATTCCTTTTTTATCTGGCTTTCCGCATTGGGGAGTCTGTATTTTAAGACAATACCGGCTATACCCTGACTGTTGAGCCATTTGGCAATATCATAGCCTTCCCAGTCATAAGCCAGGACTCCATAGCCACCACCGGGGCAAATGAGTACAGCCTGCCCAGTAGCCTGTCTTTTTGCCGGAAGAAAAACTTCGATGTGGGGTGTCACGACCTTTCTTATTACAAGGATATCGCCCTTTTCGATTTCTTCTTCTATTTTGGATGGTTTACTGTTAGGAATTTTCCCATCAAATAGGGGCACTGTAAATGGTTGAGCGGATGTCGAATAAAGCAAGGAGAATAAGATTAATGTGACTAATGTTCTCATGAGTTGATGTCAGTTGTTTTTATTGATCCAAAAAGGGGCTGTGACAAACCACGTAACCATGCCCACTCCCATCAGGTTGATGTGCATGTCATGACTGATCACAAGCATAAAGACCAGAATGGAAGGTATGATAGTCAACCCAAGTCCAATAAACGAAAGGACCTTGAGTAAGGATAACAATGACTTAGACATTTTTTTGAAGCATTTTATTGAGAATTACATAGAGAAAAGCGGCTACAAACCATCCGGGAAGACCTAGAAAGAAAATGTCAACGCCGAAATTGAAATTAAAGACCAGACAAAGTGCCAGCGTCAGGACCCAGACGAGCCCCGGAGACAAATTGAATTTAATCCCTTTTACCTGAGCATAATATTGGGTGAACTTGAATTTGTCAGCAAAGTAATAGTCCACAAAGATGATCGCTCCCATGGGCATGAGCATAAGGCCATAAAGCGCTACAAAATCCAGTAACTGCATGACCAGTCCGGGAAAGCATGCAGCAACGGTGGTGATCAGGCCGGTAAAAGCAGTCACCTTCCAGGTTTTAGAACCAGGCACAATGGCCTGGAGTGCCAAACCAGCTCTATAAATGGTTGGAGTAGCAGTAGTCCATCCGGCAATCACCACACAGATTGCACCCGCTATTCCGGCCGCATTATAGGCTATCGGACCAGGAGCAAACTCGGTGCTGTTATTGGACTGGTAGAGGAACAATGCATACAGAATACCTGAGGCCATCCAGGCAATAAAGTGCCCCAGGTACATACCTGTAGCAGAGGCCAGTCCGTATTGCCATTTTTTGGCATATCGAAAGATCGAAAGGTCAGCCATTCCAATGTGCATGGCCATGTTGGCGAACCAGGCAAAAAAGGTGACATGCCAGAAGGTGAACTTGCTTTGTCCTTCCAGGGGAATACCCTTCCAGATTACTTCATTGGCGATGGGCCAAAAGTCTGATAGCTGCTCAATGCCCAGTTGAGGAAAAACGGAGACAGCAGCCGCAATAAATACCAGGATCATCCAGGGTGCCGCAATGTTGGCAAACTTTGATACCTGGTTATATCCGTACATGGCTATTATAGTGATCACAGATCCAATGAGAAATACTGCCACGACCCAACTAATGCTGTTGGGATAGGTATCACTCAGGTGTGGCATACGCATGTCGAAGGGGATCCCTACCGCAGTAGCTGACACAGCAATCATAGATCCGGCCAGGAAGCAAAACATCAGTGCATTTACGATGTTGTAGACGGTGACAAGGTTTTTTCCACAGATCTTTTCCAGCTGAAAATACAAGGTAATGCGTTCTTTGACCGCGATTGGTGCTGTCAGAAAGGTCCAGCTTAGCACGGCAAGCGTATTCCCGACGAATAGTCCCAGGAGCAGGTCCAAAGCCGATACTCCATGTGCGACAAACAAAGGGCCTATTACAAATTCAGTTCCTGCAGTATGTTCCCCGGCATACATGCCAATAAAGTTTTTAAGACTCTTAAGCTTATTGGTGGGGACAGGTTGGCGCTCAAACTCCTCTACGGAATCGAGCTCTCCGATAATTGATTTTTTTTGGGTCATATGTTTATAGTCCGGTAGCTACTGTTGACGTTCCTCGTTCCTTGATAAGATTTTCTCGAACTTTCAGGCTTTTGAACGCAGATAAAGGATTAAGCGCTCCTCCTGCTCTGAACCTGGCTTCAGCGACAAGTGGCCTCAGGTCAAGCTGGAAAGCATTTTGTAAAATTTCCTGACATTGAGCCACTTCATTACTTTCCTGTGCATGTCTAAGTTCATCCAGATTCACTGTCAAAGCTTTAGCGTAGTTCAGGTGAATGTTTTGTAATGACTGAAGCAGATCCTGCAGGGGGTCTTTTAGATTATGACTGGCATCGATCATCCAGGCTGGCTCCATGTTGGTGGTTTCTCCTTTTACCAGTTCCAAAAAGATCAGAAACAAAGCATATGGTTTGATTGATCCTACGGAGATGTCATCGTCTGCATATTTACTGTCATTGAAGTGGAAACCTCCAAGCTTGTTGAGTAGTTGGAGTGTTGCCACGATCTGTTCGATGTTCGTGTTTGGCAGATGATGCCCAAGGTCAACGAGCGTGTTTGCCTTATCTCCCAGAGCCGTAACCATGGAATAGGAAGTGCCCCAATCAGGGATCACCGTATGATAAAAGGCAGGCTCGAAGGGTTTATACTCCAGAAGCATCTGCCATTCATTAGGTATTTTGCTATATATCTCCTCCAGCGACGACAAGGTGTTGCTATAAGCTCTTCTGAAATCCATTTGTCCCGGGAAAGAAGATCCGTCAGCCAGCCATACAGTGAGCACATTAGCGTCGAGCATCTTGCCGTATTCAATCACCTCAATATTGTGGTCTACCGCTTGTTTGCGGACTTCCTTGTCCGTATGACAGAGCGAACCAAATTTGTAGGAGTGCTTTTGATCGGGCTGGTCCTGAAATGTATTGGAGTTTACCGAATTGATCTTCAATCCCTTCGTTTTAAGCTCCTGTTTGATGGCATTGGCATCAGATGGGATGTCCCAGGGGATGTGTAATGAAATCGAATCGCAGGCACGTGATAAAGTATTCAGTACTCCGACATCTTCAATCTTTTGAATGAGATTGCCAGGTTCTCCACCACCGGCAAACCTACCAAACCGGGTACCACCGGTCCCCAGCGCCCAGCTAGGTACTTCAATCTGTAGGTTTTGTACTTTTTGGATCAGGTTTTCAACGTCAATGCCTGATTTGTCCAGCTGTTGAGCCAGGAAGTCAAATTTTTCCTTGTGGTCAGCCAACAACGATTCATTGTGACTTGAAATTTGAGAGGGGTTAATGTTCATTGCGTTGGTGTTTTAATTGTGTTACACATTTGTGCCGACCTTGCTATACTGGTATTCTCCAAAATCCAGGAATCCTGGTGGCTTGAAGTCTTTAAATGCCAAAAGGTCCTTGCTTAATGGTTTTTTATTCCACTTGTCATGCAGTACCATGGCTGCACCCAATGAAGAGGCCCGCGAAAGTTTGGTAGAATAAACGTTGTAATCAGGATAAAATCCCGCCAAAGTATTTAGAAAAACTTCATTTGAAGTAAAACCACCTGAGACGATAATATCCTTTGTTTCTTTTTCCAGAATGAGGTCCAACGACAATTTTTGGATATAAGTCAGGTCCAGGATCAGTTGATGATAGGCTTCATTGAAATTTTCGAATACGTTAAGATCGATCTGATGACGACTGAAATCCCCCGGTAGTGGGCCAGTGCCTTTCATGGTTTGTGGCAGGAATACTCTCTTTTCCGAGGGTTTGATCAACAAATTATTCATGATCACCGGATCAAACTTGATGCGTTTATGATATCCGGAGGACTTATTGAAATGTTGCTCCAGCTTTTGTCTCCAGTGCTCATATTCATTCCCCAGGAAAACCCTGCTGGATTTTACTTTTTTACCTTCATAACTAATATAGCTAAGACAATCTTTTTTCAGCTCCTCCAATGTAAGTGGGGACTGGTTAAATGGATTCATGCTGATATTCCAGGTGCCGGAAGAAATCAATACAAACTTCGACTTTAAGATCTTCAGGTAAGGGATTAGGGCGGCTGAGCTATCATGTAAACCTATGCCTACTTTTAGTTTCTTTCCTTCGATTACCACATCTTCGGAATGATCTGTAGGCATGAGTTTGGGAAGCAATTCCTGAATGCCTTCCTTCTTCGTCCAGCCATGGTATTGGTTCTTCTTGAAATCCCAAAGACTGGTATGGGAGCCCAGGCTGGTCATCTGAGAATATTTCTTTTTGGTAAGGAGAAAGCTACAGTATTCCGGGAAATTTAGGGATGACTTGACTTTTTCAAAAGTTGAGTACTTTTTGGTCTTCAGCCAATATAAATGCATTCCCACATTGAGCATTCCCAAAACAGGGGATTCTGTTTCAAGGGGTAGCGCATCTTCACCATATTTTTGATAGAACTCATAGGTTACCTCATCCGGAATCGGCTTAAGGTAATTATACATCATCGTCAAACGCTTGTCGTTCTCACCCAGGTGTACCAGGGATGCCCCGTAAGCGGAAAAATTTACAGCAGCTATGTCATAGGTGTTTGTACTGCAAAACTTTTTTAACGTTTCCGGGATCCAGCGTTCCAGTCTGCTGATATCCTCGGAATGAAAACCATCTTCATCCTCCTTTTCATCAAACTTCAGTCCCTTCTCAAAAATTATCTCATAGTCCTGATTAAAAATGATAAATTTCTTGTTGGTCTTACCTATGTCAAATACTGCTATCGTCTTCAATACTTCTCGCTATTTGGCTAATGTGAAAATCCGGGCAAAAGATAACCTATATAGAAAAGCAAAATAATTTCTATTGAGTCAGATAACCCTCCTGTAATATCCTGAAAAGGATGCTAGAAGGACCTTCTTTTGATCAAAGAAAATGGGTTCTTAATTCTGTCTGTTTTCTTCTCCAGAATAAAATTAGCGGCAGTTTCTCCCATCTTTTCAAAATCTGTAGTCATCACACTGATGCCTCCCATCAAGATTTGCTTTACCGGAGTGTCATTGTAGCAGATCACCCCAATGTCTTCCCCGAATTTTAAGTTGCGGGCTTCGGCTGTCTTGATGAGTTCACAGAGATCAGATTCTTCGATGACGATATAAAGGTCTCCATCACATAAAAGGTCATGTTTGAACGTGTCAGTGATTTCATAACTCAGATGATGTGCCTCACAGAATCTGGTAAATCCACTTTTGATGGAAGGTAGGTAATGATTAGTCAATGGAAAGACCAGTTTGAGTCTTTTGTACTTTTTAATAGCATCATACCCCTGGTTCAACGCCGATTCAATATCATTCTCATAGTCTTCATAAACTGAAGAGAATCTCCCCTCGATTCCATCAATTTCCTGATTGATGAGGATCAGCCTTTCTTCCGGAATTTTATTGATGGTATCAATCAAACTTTCAGTCACTACGTCTACGTGGGGCATCACAACATAGTGATCGTAATTGCCCAGGTTTTCTATGATTGCTGACTCCAGGGTATAAGGATTACAATTGTGGATGATCACATCAATGGTTACTTCATCCTGATTGAATTTATTTTTAAAAGCATTATAAATTAGCTTCTTACGTTCACCAAGTTTAGTGAGGAGCATAAGTATTCGAAGCTCTTTAGGTCCTCCTGTATTGGCAACGAAATAGCCTTTCCCCTTTACGGGTATGATTAACCCTTTTCTTTTTAATACTTTGTAAGCTCTTTCTACTGTGTCACGTGAAAGATAAAACTCTTCACTCGTTTCATTGATAGAGGGAATACGTTCCCCTATTTTGAAGATCCCATTTTCGATATCAGATACAATCGTATCTACAATTTGCTTGTATTTGGGGGTCTTTGAATCTTCCTCGATTCTCAAAAAGTTTAGAAACTTATCTTCTTTTTCAGGTTGATCAATGTGTTGTTTCATATTCTTCTGTTGTCAATAGGGCCTCTAAAGATAGTGGTTTAAGGCTGTCAAATTACAATATAACAGATTACGCCGTTGAATTTTTTTAATTTTTTACATTCTCACAATTAAGTGAGTTGTTTTTTGAGTTGATTGTAATCTGAAGCAAGATTTGAATTTGAATTGGAATTATTGAGTACCTTCAGGCCCAAAATTGCTTTTACAAATGAGGAGGTCGCCCCATTATGAATAATAAACCCTTTTTGTTGCTACTGGTTTTACTCATTTCTTTTCATACAAAAGCTCAATATGACATTACTTCTTTGGATTTGGACGGAAACGTTACCGAGTGGTTTGATAATACCATTGGATTAGCCAACCTGCCAATTACATCCGGGTCACATTATGCTGTTTATTACAGTTCAACGATCTCGCATCAGTTTTTTTCGCATAATAGATGGCTTGAAATTGAGATAAGTTATTCGGATCAGGTCTACAGCGATTTTTTTGGTCTTTATGATGTTGCGGCAGACGTCCTCTTACTGAGACATCCCCTTCAAATTTTTTATTCACAACCTGTAAACCTGAGCCAGGATAAAGTTGAATGGTTCACCATGAATGATCATTTCTTTAAATACTATCATAAAAGTGAGTCACCGGAGAAAAAACAGGGATTCTATGATGAGTTATATATAGGAGAAAGCGTTCAATTGATTGCCAAGCGAAAAAAAATTGCATTTCCATCCAAGGGAGATCTAACAATGGACTTCAGGAATTATGATGTGTATTTCTTGAAACAGGAAGGTACGTACAACCAGGTCTCATCCAGAAGGTCCATCATCAAGGAATTGTGGGATTATAAAAAAGAGCTTAGAAGATATATTAGAAAAAATATGCTTAGGCCCAAAAAAGGGTACGATAAAGATATTGTCTCCTTACTGGAATATTATGATAGCTTAATAAGTCATTGATGGTTAATAATCGTGCAATCGTTTTAGGAGGCGTTTTTCTGCTGTTTTGTCTTGTTATACAATACAACGTATTTGGGCAGGTTCAATCAGACTTACCGGTGACCACTGTGATTTCCGAATTGGAAAAGGCTCACGAGGTACAATTTTTTTATCAAAATGACTGGTTGGACTCTTTGAGCTTCAGTGGAGAACTTCAAGGGGATTCCCTGGAAGATAAGCTTACTCAATTGTTCAAGGGTACTTCAATCAATTATTTTCAATTTGAAGGGAGAGTAATTCTAACAAAGAATGTTGCCATTATTGATGACCCTGAAATAACCAAATCCTTTTTGTCAAAGGAAAAGGACGTTTCAGTCATAGAAAAGGGATTGGTGTTTTCGCGGGAATATATTAATCAGGCTGAAGCGTCGGATTTGGAAAACTATGTGTTTGAAATTGGAAACAGGAATGAGATGGTTTCAGGGGGTAATTCGACGATTGCAGGCTATGTCAAAAATGTAGAAGATGGTGAAGCAATTGAAGGAGCATTGGTGTATACACAAAATCCCTTTATTGCTTCCAGCACAGATGAAAATGGATTTTATTCACTAAAGCTCCCCAATGGAAAACATACATTGTTCATTCAGTTTGTAGGAATGAAAACGACCACCAGAAATGTTGTAATATTTTCCAGTGGTCGCATGGACATAAAAATGGCTGTGGATATTATCGCACTTCAGGAAGTTCTGGTAGAATCCGACAGAGATATCAATGTTTCCAACGTTCAAATGGGAGTAAGAAAGATTGATATAGAGGAATCTAAGAACATTCCTATTTTGCTGGGAGAGAAAGACCTGATGAAAGTGTCGACGACTGAAGCAGGTGTACAAACTGTGGGTGAAGGTGCCAGCGGTTTCAATGTAAGAGGAGGGAAGTCTGATCAAAACCTGATCATGCTTAACAAAGCCCCAATCTATAATTCCTCCCATTTTTTTGGGTTCTTTTCAGTATTCAACTCCGAAGCAATGGAGAGCATGGAAATCTTCAAGAGTGGTATCCCGGCCAAATATGGAGGTAGACTTTCCTCGGTCTTTGATATTCGATCAAAATCCGGTAGTAAGACTGATTTTAAAGGGGAAGGAGGAATCAGTCCTATCACTGGGCGACTTACACTCGAAATTCCTTTGATCAATGAAAAGACGAGTCTACTGGTTTCTGGACGAACCACTTATTCCAACTGGATTTTGAATAAGTCAAAAGATGCTGAATTCAACGGGAATAAGGTGTCCTTTTATGACCTCAATGCTACATTGGATCATGAACTTGGAGATAAGGATCGACTGGTACTGACAGGGTATTTTAGTAAAGATCGGTTTAAGCTGGCCTCTGATACCTTGTTTTCGTTTTCGGATTTTCAATATACCAATTCTAATGCTACGCTTGATTGGATCCATCGGTTCAATCCTAATTTTGATCTGAATATTTCTGCCATTTTAGTAAAGTATCAGTATGACTTATCATTCACTGATTCTCCACCCAATTCATTCAACCAGGACTTTACCCTGGAAGAAAAGAATATAGAGGTTGAGTTAAATAATTTTATTGGGGATAAGCATACTGTGAATTACGGGCTTGGAGCCAAGTATTATGTAATCAACCCCGGGAGTAAGTTGCCTTTTGGGACAGAATCAATTATCTCACCTCAGGAAGTACCCAAAGAGTATGGGCTTGAGTCCTTTATCCATATTTCCGATCAGTTTGAGATTACCGACAGAATTTCTGTTTACGGTGGGCTCAGATATTCGATGTTTAATGCACTTGGGCCTCAGCAGATATTTAGTTACGAAGGTTCTGTTGTCAATGGTTCAACGCGAACTGACTCAACTGTATATGGGAAAGGAGAAATCATCAGTGCCTATCATGGACCAGAATTTAGGTTTTCAGGACGATTCAGCATCACCGATTTTTCATCATTAAAGATTAGCTACAACAAAACGCGGCAATATATTCATGTGATGTCAAATTCCGCATCTCTGTCTCCGACAGATACATGGCGACTCTCCAGTCCTCATTTGCTGCCACAGATTGCTGACCAGGTATCAGTCGGATTTTACCGTAATCTGCTAAATAATAAGCTGGAGACCTCTGTAGAAACATATTATAAGTTCCTGCAAAATCTTAAGGATTTTAAAGTGGGTTCTGATTTTATGCTTAATCAATTTATTGAGCGAGACATACTGCAAGGACCAGGAGAATCGTACGGCATTGAGTTTTCGATAAAAAAGAAAGGAAAGTTGAATGGTTGGATGAATTACTCATACGCAAGGTCCTTTATCAAGCTTGATGGGGACGCAGCAGAAGAGATCATCAATGGAGGTAAATATTTCCCGACATCATATGATAAACCCCACACCGTGAATGTGGTCTCAAACTACAAATTGACCCGTCGATTTAGTTTATCACTAAACATGACCTATAATACAGGAAGACCAGTGACTATACCGGTAGCCATATACAAATTACATGATTTTGATAACGTCTACTATTCGGACAGGAATGAATACAGGATTCCCGATTATTTCAGAGTTGATTTTGGGATGAATCTGGAAGGAAATCACATAACCAAAAAACTAAGTCATTCCTTTTGGTCATTCTCTGTCTATAATCTGCTGGGCAGGGACAATCCATATTCAGTATTCTTTAAAGTGGAGGATGGTGTGGCAAAAAGCTACCAACTGGTAGTGTTTGGCAATCCAATTCCTACAATAAGTTACAATTTCAAATTTTGATTCAGTGAGGAGGGGAGCAAACTATTCTTTTTTATTGGTGTTTATGATCATCTTTTTTGGTTGTGTACAACCTTTTGAAGTCGATTTTCCAGAAAATGATAAGATATTAGTAATCTCAGGAGTCCTGACAAATGCAGACAAAACGCATTATGTAAACATCTCTTATACCCGTAGCCTCAACGATGATTACGGAATGCCAGAGATCATTGATGCAGAAGTGTCTGTTGAAGATGAATTTGGTAATGTGTTTTCGTATCTGCAAGAGAGTAATGGGAGGTACACTTCTCCTATGGGATTCAAAGCAGAAATAGGTGTAAAGTACCAATTAAAAGTGCTTCATGAAGGACAGCTTTTTGTTTCAGAGCAAGTAGAACTGGTATCTCCGACAGAAATTGACAACGTTCATTGGGATCCTAAGGAAGTGATTGACAGTGATTTGGAAGAAGTTGTGTTTGGAGCTCAATTTTTCATTGACTCCGAAGAAAGTCAAAATAGATATTTCAGGTATGAATGGGAAGGTACCCATCTGATTCTTCCACCTTTTGCCGCAACGCATGAGGTAATAGACAGGCAGATCGTCGAGATTGATTTTGTGCCTACCCCATGCTATTCAACCGGGTACTCTAACAACCTATTGCTGGCCACTACGGTTGGTCTTAGTCAGCCTCGTGTATTGGATGTCCCGATTAATTTTATCCCAGAAACAGATAGTAAGCTAAGGCATGCTTATTCACTATTGGTCCGGCAGTATTCACTTACAGAGTCGGCTTATAATTACTATAAGCAACTGAAAGATAACAATGAATCTTCCGGTTCTTTTTTTGATGCTCAGCAAGGCTCAATTGTTGGTAATATTACCAATGCAAGTGATCCGGAGTCAATAGTGCTTGGTTATTTTGAAGTATCCGGTGAAAGCACCAAAAGAAAAAAGTTCACAAGGGGTTCTGATTTTCGTAACCTGATTGCCCTTGCTCCTTTCCCATTTTACTGCGGGGAGATCATTGTTTGTGATGAAGAAACAGGAGAATGTGGTGATATTACGGAAGGCACTCCAGAGGAAGCTATCGAGAATATCACTTTGGGGTTCGCGGATTATATCTACCAGTTGGATACATCAGATATGCCCCAATCAGCTTTTGTACAACGAAGAGGTTGTACAGACTGCTCTTACTATGCCACCACAGATACGCCGGACTTTTGGTATGAATAGAAAAGTAAGCACATTGATCCACCTTTATCTCATGATGGCATCATTTACGCTAATCAGCGTAAATGGGAGTGCACAGGGTAATGCAAATATTATGGAAGAAGTTCATATACACATGAATAGCTCCTCCTTGATTACCGGTGAGACACTACTCTTTTCTGCTGATGTGGTGAGCGCTCAAACAAACAAGCATTCAAATCTAAGCTCCATTCTCTATGTTGAGATCATCGATAAGGATCTTAAGCCCATCTATCAGGCTAAAATCAGATTATCTAAAGGTAAAGGCTATGGTGATTTTTTTATCCCATCACTTATCCCAACCGGAAGTTACCAACTAATAGCCTATACCCGATGGATGAGAAATTTCAATCAATTTTACCATCACCCTTTACAGATAGTCAACCCATTTGAAGTTTACACCCCCAATCAGGAGAGTAAACAGCTATCTGTTGAATTTTATCCCGAAGGTGGTAACCTTGTGAATGGCGTTGAAAATACAATGGCAGTAGAAGTAAAAGATTATCAGGGGAGAGGGGTTGACTTCAATGGCAGGGTGGTGGATCAGGAGGGAACGGTCATAGATAACATAAGTTCAGTTTCACCAGGCTTTGCATTATTCAACTATACCCCGAAAAGCAATACTCAATATCAATTGATCATCGAAGACCTGACCGGGAATTTTCAATTCTTTGACCTACCGGAAGTCATGCCAAACAAATATGCGATTCAAGTGGAGGTGAGGGAAAGGTATTTTATAACACGAATTGCATGTGATTGTGAGGAGACCATTCAGTTTCAGGTTTTTTATGGTGCTCAAAAGATTCTCGAAAAAGAAGTTATCAGTAATGAAGAATTCAGCTTATCAAAATACGAATTAAATGAAGGTACTCTACTTCTAAAAGCGCTCAAAGATGATGTAAATATCTCACAGCGGATCGTTTATAACAGGTCTAAGCAAAAGCCTTTGACTGAATTCATCAACCAACCCTATAAAAACAGGGCATTGGTTTCCTTGCCAATCAATTTTCAGGAAGAAACGAGGTTTTCGATTTCTGTAAATAAGGTAAATGACAATGGAATCCCACTTCACTTGAATTCTTCTGAGAAACTTCTGAGTGGGGTAAAGGAATTACATCGATTCGATCCAAATTTTCTCTTTGATCCTAAAGGTGAAAAACTTGTCAATGACTTGATGATTGCATCTACCTGGAAGTTTGAAGATTTACCTCACGAAATTCGTTTATTGCCTGATCATCGGGGTGAAATGGTATCAGGGCAAATTAAAATTCATGATTCTGTAAATGTTGAAAATGCATTTGTTGCCTACTCAATAATTGGTAAGGAATATCAAATTAAAGCAGCCCCGGTCATGAATGATGGAAGATTTAATATGGTGGTGGAACCACTTGAAGAAGGCAGGGTTGCATATATCACCAGCATGGACAAGCTTTCTGCCGATATGATTGAGGTAGATCCGCAATTTTTACAATCATTTCCGGCTTTGGAATTTCCACCGGTAATTCTAGACTCAGCCATGGTCAGGGAAATCGTTGAGCGTAGTATACGGAACCAAATAGAGAATGCCTACTTTGAGGTAAAGGCTGATTCTATCACCGAACAGAAGCCATACATTGAGCAGTTCGGTCACTTTGATTATTATTATGTTCTCGATGACTACAATCGATTCCCAACCATCAGAGAATCTTTTATTGAGTATATACCTATGGTAGCCGTAAGGGGGAAAGAGCCCTCGTTAGAATTCAGAGTATCCTTGAAAACCCTCATGAAGCCAAAACTGGAGCCCTATGCTTTTTTAGATGGTCTACCAGTAAAGAGTGAAGAGATTTTGGCATTTAGTCCTTATCGTATTGAAAGCATTGGTGTCATCAACAACAGATATTTTATGGGACCCAAAGTGATCGATGGAATTATTTCTTTCAGGACAAAGGAAGGCAACCTACAGGGATTTGTGCCTGGTCATCAAAGTCGGGAATTAAAATACAAAGCAGTATCCCCGGAAAAAACATATACCTTTCCTGAATATGAAAATAGTGAAGTGAGAGAGTCAGATCTAAGTGCAAAGATTCCTGATTTCCGTGATCAGCTTTATTGGAATCCTGAGGTTGTTGTTGATGAATCCGGGAAGTTTGATCTCCAGTTTTTCACTTCTGACACAAAGGGACGATTCGAAGTGGTCGTAGAAGGAATTACAGTGGAGGGTGAACCTGTTTCAATCAGGAAATACTTTAATGTAGAGTAGCTTTTTGATTCTGAACCCATTGATTCACATTTTGCTCCAATACATCCAGTGGAACAGAACCCGATCCCAGCACTACATCATGAAATGCCCTGATGTCAAATCCTTTCCCTAACTCTTCCTCTGCATTTCTTCTAAGCTCTTTGATCTTCAGCTCACCGATTTTATAGGCCAGTGCCTGCCCGGGCCACGCGATGTATCGATCCACCTCCACAATCACATCCTGGTCGGTCATGCTGGAGTTCTCTTTGAAGTAGTCGATCGCATCTTGCCTGCTCCACCCCAATTGATGGATGCCTGTATCCACAACCAATCTTATCGCACGCCACATCTCGAAGGTGAGCTGTCCGTATCTGGAATAAAGGTCCTTATACAGTCCGAGGTCCTTACCGAGGCTTTCAGAATACAATCCCCAACCTTCTACAAAAGCAGTGAACATGACCATCGTCCTAAACTCAGGTACATTTTCCAGTTCCTGGGCTAAGGCAATTTGAAGGTGATGACCCGGTACAGCTTCGTGAATTGCGAGCGCCTCCATTCCCCATTTTGGTCTGCTGGGTAGGTTGTAGGTATTCACAAAGAAGTTGCCGGGTATACCATTGGATGCAGCGCCCGGCTGATAATATGCCGTTGTAGTAGCCTGCTCCTGGTATGCTGGTACTACCTTCACGCCATATGGAAGCCGGGGCAGTTTACCAAACAATTTCGGAAGCATGGGGTCTATTCTTTTACAGATGTCGCGGTAAGTTATTACCAGCATTTCCGGATCATCAAAATAAAAACCTGGATCTGTTTTCAGGAACTCATTGAAGGCATCAAGGTCTCCTTCAAAGTCAAGTTGATCAATGATATCTAGCATCTCATCTTTGATACGGTTTACTTCCAACCTACCTATCTGGTGGATCTGTTCGGCAGTAAGCTTGGTCGTTGTCTGGTGTTGGATACGCATGCTGTACCAGGCCTTGCCATTTGGTAAGTCACTGAGGCCGTAAGTTTCCCTGGTATTTGGTATATACACTTCTTCAAAGAATTGAGTGAAACTTTTAAAAGCAGGATTAACTTTTTCGGTAATGATCTTTCGGGCACGTTCCTGAATGGAAGACCCACCTTCCTGGTGGATCTCTTCAGGTAAAGAGGTGAATGGTACATAAAAAACGCTCTGCTCAGGATTTTCTGATGTAATGCCTCTCAGCTGATCGGGTACTTTTATGACTGTATTCTTAGGCATCACAATCCCTTTGTCAACCCCCTCTCTGAGTGTAGTCTGAAGTTGTTTCATTAATGTTGGGATGCCATTAAGCCTCGTCAGCATGTTTTCAATGGCTTCTTCATCATCTGTGGGCATCATCTGAATAACCTGTGCAATGGCCTGGTGAATTCCCTGTACCTGGTCTATGATCAGGTATTGTTCAGGGAACTGGCTGAAGAGTTCGTAATTGTCCCTGACAGTCCTGCTAAATATCGAAAAATTCAGTTCATCATCTGGTGAGAGCTTAGAAGGATCAAACCCATCGAGGAGGTTATAAAATAAACCCAGCTCATCAACGCTTTTTTGGAGTCCTTCCGGTGAGAGATCATCCCATAAATGATCGTATCCTGGCTTTCCATAAAAAGTAGCATTGATTGGAGAGGAGCTAAGCAGATAGGAGGTATAGGTTTCGAAAAGCGCATCCAATCTTTCCTTTTCTGATCCGAAGTTATCCGGATTATTGATAAAAGTGATTTGTTCACCAAGAGGGCCCGATGGCAAATCGTTTTCCGGTTGATCCTTATTCGTACATGATTGGATGATGAGAAGAAGTAATACAGGAATGAATATTCTCATATGAGAAAGTTTAGTTGCATCAAAAACATTACACTTTCAATTTAAAAGAGATCACCCAATTACAGCCTATAAGGAAGGTATTCTTTGTCGAAATGGTATTTCACCGCTGCCTTCACTGCTTCCAGAGAACTGTACTTTGGATGATAACCAATTAATCTCCTGGCTTTTTCGATACTCCCATTTGGACTGTGGGTGATATGGTCCCAGGTGAGCTCGGCATCTCGTTCTGACACGGTTTCTTTCCATTGATCGAAGGGTAGAAATTTGAGGTTAGCTTCTTTCTTAAACCAACCCGCCACAGCCATGGCAAAGCCTCTTAAGGTAAGCGCTTGTTCTGACACCACGTGAAAACTTTCACCAATCGCTTTCTCCGGATTTTCTATTGCCCGCTCAAAGGCCTGGGCTACATCCTCGGCATGCACGTGGTGTACGGTCTCCATACCCAGGTTTGGTAAGATGACTTCTTCTCCTTTTGCAAGTTTGATGAATACCTCGGGATTAAGGTGCCCTGCAGGATTTATCGGCAACCAGCCAGGTCCTGAGATGTGTCCGGGATGAAGCAATGTCACCGGGAAATCTGTCTTTTTATGTAAATCCAATAGGTAGGATTCTATCTCAGCTTTCAGAATGCCATATTCTCCAAATGGTTTTCGGGGTTGATCTTCCCTGGTGGGCACTGCCTCACTATGGCCATGGACCCACATGGTGCCGCAATGAAGGAAGTGTTTTACACTACCATGAAGTGCCTGTGAAATCATTTGAGCACTTTCCGGGGTGAAACAAATGAAGTCGACAACCACCTCACCACCTAAATTTTTTATCAGTTCACCAAACGTGCTTTGTTGCTCAGCTTCATTTCGATCAATCGTCACAAACCTGACAGACTTCCAGGATTCGTCTGTATGGTAAGGTACACGTTCCTGGCGACTGACGCAGATCACCTCATGTCCTTTTTTGATCAATCCTGGGATAAGGTATGAGCCAATGTGCCCGGTGCCACCGATAACTATTATTTTCATTGTTTGAGTTTAAGAGAAATCCTTTATTGAATTACTTAACATGTACCTAATCAGACTGCTTCCGGATCCATAAAATTATTGTGGAAATTTAATTTAATGAGTACCTTGATATTAGGGATGATAGGTGATGATTTTTTGAACAACAGAAGCATTGACATGTTGAGTATAGTGAGTGAGTCGGATTGGCTAATGTATAAGTTAAACTAATACTTATATAAAATTAATAAATAAAGGTTATAGTACTTTTACCTTCATAAACATTCAAAAATCTATTCAAAAATGGAAAACAGAAATCATTCGAGTACATCCGGGGCTAATGGAGCCGGCAAATGCCCCTTTCACAGCGGTAATTTAAATCAGGCTGCAGGTGGAGGCACAAGAAATCAGGATTGGTGGCCAAACAAATTGAATCTGAACATTTTGCGTCAGCATTCATCCCTGTCTGATCCGATGGGAGAGGACTTTGATTATGCAGAAGAATTCAAGAAACTTGATTTGGCAGCCGTCAAGAAGGACCTGTATGACCTGATGACAGATTCTCAGGAATGGTGGCCTGCGGATTTTGGACATTATGGCCCGTTGTTTATTCGAATGGCCTGGCACAGTGCTGGGACCTACAGGATTGGAGATGGCCGTGGTGGCGGAGGGGCCGGTACGCAAAGGTTCGCTCCCTTGAATAGCTGGCCGGACAATGTGAATCTTGACAAAGCAAGAAGGTTACTATGGCCAATTAAGCAGAAGTATGGTAAGGGAATATCCTGGGCAGACCTGATGATCCTGGCTGGAAACTGTGCGCTGGAGTCCATGGGCTTCAAGACTTTTGGTTTTGCAGGAGGAAGAGCAGATGTATGGGAGCCGGAAGAAGATATCTATTGGGGATCTGAGGGAGAATGGTTAGCTGACAAAAGATACACTGGTGAGCGGGATCTCGAAGATCCATTGGCAGCTGTAGTTATGGGGCTGATCTATGTCAATCCGGAAGGTCCTAATGGTGTGCCTGATCCGGTAGCGGCAGCACATGATATCCGGGAGACCTTTGGACGTATGGCCATGAATGATGAAGAAACAGTGGCCCTTATCGCAGGTGGTCATACCTTTGGTAAGACACATGGCGCGGCTGACCCCTCGAAATATCAGGGTCCTGAACCAGAGGGAGCTGCCATCGAAGAGCAAGGACTGGGCTGGACCAGCAGCTATGGTTCTGGTAGCGGAGGCGACACCATCGGAGGAGGTCCTGAGGTGATCTGGACAACCACCCCAACCAAATGGAGCAACAATTTCTTTGAAAATCTTTTTGAATACGATTATGAGCTGACTCAAAGCCCTGCCGGAGCAAAACAATGGGTAGCCAAAAATGGTGCGGGAGCAGGTACGATTCCTGACGCCCACGATCCATCAAAAAGTCATGCGCCAAGAATGCTTACCACAGATCTTTCATTGAAGTTTGACCCTGCATACGAAAAGATCTCAAGACGATTTTATGAAAACCCTGATGAATTTGCTGATGCCTTTGCCCGGGCATGGTTTAAGCTGACCCACAGGGATATGGGACCCATTTCAAGGTACCTGGGACCTGAGGTTCCGTCTGAAGAATTGATATGGCAAGATCCATTACCAGCTGTAGACCATAAGTTGGTAGATGCTGCTGATATTAAGAAACTGAAAACCGAGATTCTTGGGTCCGGACTTACTGTTTCTGAATTGGTCACTACAGCCTGGGCATCTGCTTCTACTTTCCGTGGATCAGATAAGCGGGGTGGAGCCAATGGAGCACGTATCAGGCTGGCACCTCAGAAAGACTGGAAAGTAAATAATCCAAAGCAGTTGTCTAAAGTATTAGCCAAGTTGGAAAGCATTCAGAAATCTTTCAATGGATCTCAATCCGGCAAGAAGATCTCGCTGGCAGATACCATCGTATTGGCAGGATGTGCGGCAGTGGAGAAGGCGGCCAGCGATGCGGGTGTCAAAATTGAAGTGCCATTCACTCCCGGTAGAACGGATGCCTCACAAGACCAGACAGATGTAGAGCAGTTTTCTTACCTTGAACCAGCTGCTGATGGATTCAGAAATTACAGAAATACAAAGTATGCCATTAGTTCTGAGAAATTGTTAGTTGATAAGGCGCAATTGCTTACGCTGACAGCTCCCGAGATGACTGTATTGGTTGGTGGATTGCGTGTATTAGGTGCTAACTATGACAATTCCAATCACGGTGTATTTACAAGTAGACAAGGGGTACTCACAAATGACTTCTTCTTGAATCTGCTGGACATGAATACTACCTGGAAGCCGGTCTCTGAGGAGGTATTTGAAGGACAGGAAAGAAAAACAGGAAAAGTAAAATGGACCGGAACAAGGGTCGACCTGATTTTTGGATCTGACTCAGAGTTGAGAGCTATTGCTGAAGTTTATGGTTGCAGTGATTCACAGAAGAAATTTGTGAAAGATTTTGTGGCAGCCTGGGACAAAGTGATGAACCTTGACAGATTTGACCTGAAATAATTAGTTTGTATCATTACGTCCTAACAGGACATGTTTTGAGGTTTAAAAGGTGGTTCGGAAGAATCACCTTTTTTTGTTGATTGGGTGCTTTGATCTTTGTGAAGAAGTCAAATTGCTTAACTTTAAAACTAAACCTAACTGAACCTCATGAAACCCAATATTTTTCCTTTTCTACTGCTCTTTGCTTTTATGCTATTTTCTTGTCAACCCCAGTCCTCCGGGGAGTCTGAAAGTGAAAAGCCCAATGTGATCTATATCCTGGCAGATGACCTGGGATATGGAGATCTCTCGATTTTTGGACAACAAAAACTACAGACTCCAAACATTGACAGATTAGGTAAAGAAGGAATGATTTTTACCAATCACTATTCGGGAAATACAGTTTGTTCTCCATCACGAGCCGTACTCATGACGGGTATTGATCCGGGCCATATCCAGGTTCGGGGGAATGCCGGAGAAAACAATCCTCTGGTACATCTTGACCCCAATATGGTTACCATGCCTCGATTGTTTAAAAATGCCGGGTATAGCACTGGTATCTTTGGAAAATGGGGCCTTGGGTATACTTATCTAGAAGGAAATCCAAATCCTTTGACACATGGGTTTGATGAGTATTTTGGCCCACGAACACAGAGCACAGCACACACCTATTATACAGACACATTGGTCCACAATGGAGTACAGATCCCGGTAGATACAACTACCTATATGCATGACCTGATCATGGATCATGCCATTAACTTCATCCAAAAGAGTGTAGAAAGTAAAAAGCCATTCTTTTGTTACATCCCAACGCCCATTCCTCATGCAGCCATGCATGCACCGGCTGATCTACACCAGAAATGGCGTGAGAAGCTCCCTCAGTATGATACGATTATAGGCAAATATGGGGCAGCTGGAGATCCTTGTCCTGATGTGATCAATCCGATCGCGGGATTTGGGGCTATGATGGAAAGTCTGGACAATGAAGTTGGACGAATTCTGTCAACGCTCAAAGACCTTGGTGTTGACGAAAATACCCTCATCATATTTGCCAGTGACAATGGTGCTCACCTGGAAGGAGGACACGATCCAATATATTGGAATTCCAACGGTCCTTTCCGGGGGCACAAAAGGGATTTGTATGAAGGGGGGATTCATTCTCCTTGCCTCATCAGGTGGCCAGCAAAAGTTAAAGCCGGCACTACCAGCGATCATATTAGTGCATTACAGGATGTGTTGCCTACCATGGCTGAAGTTACCGGTCAGGAGATCCCTGAACAGGTAAAAGGCATCTCTTTCTTACCGACTATGTTGGGTGACGAAGCATCTCAAAAGAAGCATGGTTTTCTGTTTTTTGAATTCACAGTTGGAAGGGAACAGCGGGTGGTCTCTCAGGCTGTAAGAATGGGCGATTGGAAAGCCGTTCGGACTGTTTGGAAAAAATCAAAAGAAGAACAGGCTATGCCTATTGATGATTGGCCCGTTGAACTGTATAATCTCAAGGTAGATATTGGTGAAGAGAAAGACGTAGCGAGTGAGTATCCTGAAGTCGTTTCTAAGGCAAAGGAAACCATGGCTAACGCACGAATACCATTGTGAAAGCAAAGAGGAAAATATTACTGAGTCTTTCTATTTTGGCAGGACTTAATTGTCTTGCACAATCTTTCCAGTTTGAGATTCATGAGATCGGAAGACATGGGAATAAAATGGGTCAAACATCACTGGTAGATGTAGATAAAGATGATGATTTGGATTGGGTCTATGGAGCCAGGGGTCAAATGAATTGGTTTGAATATCAATCTGCTGATCAATGGGTTTTTCACAATATCGGGGAAGGTGCCAGTACGGATGTGGGTGGATGCGCCATTGATGTAAATGAAGACGGCTGGATGGATTTCTTTGTGGGAACTGGTTGGTATCAAAATTCCGGTGAGCCGAAGACAAAAGGGTTCACAACAATTCCGGATGTCGGTGGCCTCTTTTGTCACGATAATGTGGCCACAGATGTGGATGGTGATGGTGTTTTAGACATTGTAGCACTGAGCAACCATCCCACAAACCCCCACATGGTTTGGTATAGGAAACCTGAAGATCCTTCATCAAAATGGGATAGTATCTACATTGCTGAGGGAATCCACGGAGGAATTGACCCTATGGGGTATGGAGATCTGGATAGTGACGGAGACATGGATCTTGTCAGGGGAGATGTCTGGTTTGAAAATGCTAACAGTTTAGGCACCAGGTGGATACCGCACAAGGAACTCATACCCAAAAATGGCAGCCGCCCGGATAAATATGGTCTGTGTCTGAAAAGTTGGGTGATTGATTTAGATCAGGATGGTGATCTGGACATCATTCAAACTGAAGCCGATACACCGGATGGAAGGGTGTTCTGGTTTGAAAATGATGATTTAAACTGGATAAATCACGGCATCACGGCAGAGAGCACCAACCAGGACTTTCACTCACTGGTTGTGGCCGACCTGGACAATGATGGAGATGTTGATGTATTCTCAAGTGGTGGACCACTTTCCATCGATACTATGAAAGCCTTTATCTGGGAGAATCTGGACGGCTATGGTGGAGCATGGAAGGAGCATCTTATTTCAGAAGACATCCAGGGACATGAAGCCGTGGGAGGAGATGTGGACGGTGACGGAGACATCGATATTTGTACCAAGCCCTGGAACGGCGATCTCCATCTATTTCTTGAAAATAAGTTGAAATAAAACCCAGAAGTCAATGCGTAAATACTTCCTCCTTACTACTTTTATTCTTCAGGTTTCGTTGTTATGCAGCCAGGACCTCAGGCTCCCAAAGGTCTTTGGCGATCATATGATACTGCAGCGTGAGTCGCCAGTTAGGGTTTGGGGATGGTCTTCACCAGGCAAGGAATTATCCGTAACCATCGATGGCCAAAGCGTCACTACACAGGCTGGGGAGGATGGTAAATGGGAATGCATGCTCCCGGCACATAGCGCCGGAGGACCCTATGAATTGATCATTTCGGGAGACAAGAAAGTACAATTTGAGGATGTGTGGTTTGGTGATGTTTGGATAGCCGGAGGACAGTCCAATATGGCCTGGAATCTCAAGTCTGAGGTTGACAACTGGCAGGAAGAAGTGGTGGATAGTGATTATCCACAGATAAGGTTTTTTACTGTCCCAAACGCCATTGCTTTTTCACCCAAAGAAGATATTGAAGGAGGTAGTTGGCTATTGGCCAATCCTGAAAATTCACCGGATTTTTCTGCTGTAGCCTGGTTTTTTGCCAAACATAATCACCTGGAGAAAGACGTGCCTGTCGGAATTATCGAGAGTAATTGGGGCGGCACACCAGCAGAATCCTGGACCTCCTCGGAAAGATTGCTGGAATTGAACGCTTATCGTGATGAAACAAAGAAAGTGTTAGAGCCGGGCATCGACTGGAAATCAAAACTTGAGGAGAATGAAAGTAACAACCAGGAAAGAAATAGGATTTTCAATAGTAAGGAGTACCTGAATACAGGAGTTCAAAGGTCTAATTTTGATGATTCCTCATGGGAAACCATTCAACTCCCCAACGCCAAAGATTTTGAAGATGTGGTTTGGTTGAGGAAACTGTTTGACTGGAAAGGATCTAAAAAGGATGCCAGACTTTCCCTGGGCAGACTTACCATTAATCAGACAGTATTTATCAATGGGAAGCAAATTGAGGGTTCATTGCATGGGAGGATTGTAGAAATCCCAAAAGGGACGCTCAAAAAGAAGAATAATTTACTCACAGTACGGCTGATCAATACCTGGAACAACATAGTGACCATTGGAATGGATCGTGAGTTGTGGATCGAAGACAATGACCAGAAGCTGGATCTTTCAGGAGATTGGAAATTTTCCAATACAGTAGAACCATCAATACCTGAATACATCAGATACAGTCAATATCCGACAGTCCTATTCAATGGCATGATTAACCCCATTGCCGGGTATACCATTCAGGGAGCTATCTGGTATCAGGGAGAAAGCAATGCCGGACGGCATGACGTTTATCATGAATTGTTTTCTACGATGATTCAGGACTGGAGGACACGATGGCGTCAGGGAGACTTCCCCTTTCTGTTTGTCCAGTTAGCCAATTATATGGCACGTCTTGATGAGCCTTCTGACCCGGACTGGGCCCGACTGAGGGATGCCCAGACCCAAACACTGGGACTTAAAAATACAGGTATGGCAGTAGCCATTGATATTGGCAATGAAGTCGATATCCATCCCAGGAACAAGCAGGATGTGGGCAAAAGGCTTTGGTTAGCAGCAGATAAAGTAGCATTTGGAAATGACTTGGTTCATTCGGGACCTGTATATGAAAGTCACCAGACAAAAGATGCTGAGGTTATTGTCACTTTTAATGAGGTTGGCTCCGGGTTGAAAGCAGCAGGTCCACAGATTACTGGTTTTGCTGTGGCGGGAAAGGACAGGAAGTATTACTGGGCAGAGGGTGAGATTATTGGGGAGAATAAAATTTCTCTCACAAGTAATGATGTTAAGGAGCCGGTTCATGTTCGCTATGCATGGTCTAATAATCCGGCTTGTAACCTGTACAATGAAGAGGGTTTGCCTGCAGTACCTTTCAGGACCGACAACTGGCCACAGCAATAGGTGAAAAACGGAAAAGGATCGGCAAATACCGACCCTAACCCGATTTATCAACTATTACTAAAAATAGCTCAAAGCATCTTATTTCAAAAAGAAGTGATGTTGTTAAGATCTAACAACATCACAATTTGGGTTAACTGATTTGAATCTCGAACGATTTCAGTCATGAGGTTTATAGTTCAATACTATGGATCAATTCTGATTAAAATTTGAAGCAGAAAAAAATATTACCACCAACCGAGAAATTTCCACCAGGCCAATCCAAAGGTGAGCCATATGGTTATGTGGTAAATTGATAACAGGAATCCTACTTTAAACCACCGGAGCAATGGAACATACCCTTGTCCGTAGTACATGATTTCCGGTCCCGAACTGTAATTTGTCAGACATCCACACAGAGTAGAAAATCCTGCAAAAAGAGCAGCCATCGTCAGGGGTGGGATAGAATAAGCCATGGCAATGGCAAAGAAACCACCAATAAAAGCAGCTATATGACCTGTGAGCATGGAAAACAGGTACATAGAATAGAAATAAATAAGGGCCAGGAGCACCATCAACAACAGGGGATCAACCGGCGGCATCGCTGCGGAAACAGAGGTGGCGAACCATTCCACAAATCCGTAATCTTTTAGCAGGTTAGCCATGGTCAATAAACCGCCCAGCCAGATAAGCGCATCCCAGGCTCCTGAAGTCCGGATCATTTTATCCCAGCTGTAAGTCCCTGAAAGAAACAATGTACATACCCCAATCCAGGCTACCAGGCTGGTGCCCATCCCATGCAATTTTGAGGTTGTCCAAAGGGCAATAAGAAAAATGAAAATGCCGCACATCCATTTTTCAGAAGTTTTCCATTTACCCAGTGCCTTATATTGTTTTTTTACCTGTTTTTGCACCTCACGAGTGTCTCTAAGATCAGGTTTTGAAAACTGATAAATGAAAAGGGGTAAGCCTGCTAAACTGATCAGTCCCGGGACAATGGTGCCGGTAGCCCAGGTGATCCAGTCAAAGTTGATTTTGAGAATTTCCCCTGCTGCTTCTGATAATAAAGGATTGGCCGCCATGCCGGTGAGAAACATTCCGGCAGTTACGAGGTTTGCTTGCCCACCGACGAGACTAATGTATGCTCCGGCACGATCTGGTGCTTTATCAGGAAAACTTCCAAGTGCTTCGGACAGAGACTGTGCGATGGGTGCATGGATCCCGGCACCTCTGGCAGTATTGGAAGGTACTACCGGGCCAAGGAGCAATTCAGATCCACAAAGCCCATAGGCAATCCCAAAGATGTTTTTTCCCAACTTAGAAATTAAAAATAGGGCAATCCGATGCCCAAATCCGGAATTCAGCACCGCTCCTGAGATCAGGAATGCTGCGACTACCAGCCAGACTGTACTGTTACCAAAACCTACCAGTGCCTGATCCAGTGAGATCGTTCCCGTGATGATCAATGAGATTAACCCTAGCAAAACCATCGGGGCCATCGGCAAGGGTCGCAAGAGAAAACTGACAATCACGGCAATAAACATGGCAAATATTTCCTGACCGTCCCTGGGGATTTCTGCTGATATGGGATAATACCAAAGGACAATGCCCACTACGACACAAATGAAGATGCGAAAAAGGGGTGACTGAGTCATTTTCAACAATATGGGTCTTCAATATAATGGATAGGCAGGAAAATTCTTGTTGAAATAAGGTTTTGGCTGCTTCGCGACGTCAATAAATTGAAACTAGAGTAACACAGGTGCCAAAGAATTAAGGGTTCAAAGATATTTTGGAAAATTCTTCGTCGGGAAAATTGACCTGAACGTCGAGACATTTGACTCCTACTTCTATAAACGGAAGTGACCAGCTTAATAATGTCGTCTTAAGAGTAAACGATCGAATAAGACTGACAAATTATGGTGACTATCTCATTGAAAAATACAACTCAAAATAGGTTAGGCGGAGTAAGCCGGGCAAGGATTCCTCATCGAGTCCGCCCGGTTTTACTTGCTGTTTTATTCCTTTTTATGATCAGTGGCGTGCAAGCTCAGGCCAATGACAAATGGAGCCTGCATGAAATGATTGACTATGCGATGGCCAATAACATTACCATCCAGCAAAATGAACTTGATCTTGAAACAGCCAGCAACAATTACACACAATCCACAGGACTGCGGTTACCTTCAGTAAGTATGTACGGGTCTCAATCCCTCACAAGAGGTACCAGTACAGACCCGATTACCTATGACTTTGTGACTCAAAACATCAATTCTACGAGTCTAGGTATTACAGCGGAAATGACGATTTATAATGGAGGAGAAATCAATAATACCATCAAACAAAGCAAGTTGATTGTAGACCAAAATTCACTATTTCTGGAGGAGGCTAAAAACAACATTGCGCTGAGCCTTAATCAGGGATATATGGAAGCTCTTTACTATTACGAAGGAGTGGAAATTGCCAGAAAGAATCTGGAATCTTCCAGGACACAGCTACAACGCAGCGAGGCACTTCATGAGGCCGGATCGATAGCAGCGATGGATCTCGCCGAGATCAAATCACAATTTGCCAGCGATCAATACAATTTGGTTGCTGCTCAAAACAGTTTTGATCAGCAGGTACTAACACTCAAGCAACTTCTTGAACTCACACCAGAGACTGTTTTTGATATTCAGGTTCCGGAGAGCCTGGAAGCACCGCTATTGATTCCGGAGAAATATGATGTATATCAGAGTGCCATAGAAAACAGACCCGAGATCAGGTCTGCCTTACTTCAACAGGATATCAGTGAGCTGGACTTAAGCATTGCGAAATCAGGTTATAAACCTACATTGTCATTAACCGGTAGCATGGGAACTGGATATACCAATACACAGGTCATCTCCTTTTCCGAGCAGTTTGATAATAACTTCAATCAACGACTTGGCCTGACCTTAAGAATTCCGATTTTCAGTCAGTTTCAGACAAAAACCAGCATCCAAAATGCTAAAATCGGTATGCAATCTGCACAGTTAGACCTATCTGCCACAAAAAAGACATTATATGCCAATATCGAGAATGCTCACCAAAGTGTGGTAGCAGCAACCAGCGAAATGGAAGCTGCGAAGGAGCAGGTAAATGCCACACAATTAACGTTTGACCTGGCGAGCCATCAGTACCTGTTGGGGCTGATAAGCTCTACTGATTTACTCATTGCTCAAAACAATCTGTTCGCCGCTCAGCAGACTTTGATTCAGGCAAAATATCGGGCTATTCTCTATTACTCACTTCTCCAGTTTTATGCCGGGGAACAAATTGAAATTATTAAGGACTAAATCATTCATTAATACCTATTCAGATGAAAAAATATATAATCATTATCGCAGCTGTCTCAGTGTTTGGGCTGGGGTCCTACTTCGTCTTAAGAAAAGAAGAAGCACAGGTAAAAGTGGAAACCATCCAGGTTAAGTTGGGCGATATTACCAATGTGGTTACTGCCACAGGTACGATAGAGCCTATTACCCAGGTAGATGTTGGAACCCAGGTTTCCGGAACTATTGAAAAAATATACGTTGATTACAACTCTGAGGTGAAAAAAGGCCAGGTAATTGCAGAACTGGATAAGTCCTCGCTAAAGGCTACACTGGCCGAAGCACAAGCCAACCTGGAAGAGGCTCAAGTAGATCAGGCTTACAATCAGAAGAATTATGATCGAATCAAAAACCTGCATGAAAACAAGGTAGTGAGTGACTCAGACTATGAGGATGCACTGTATGCTCTGCAAAGTGCAAAAGTGATAACCAGGCGTGCTCAAATAGATGTAGATAGAGCAAGGATCAACTATGAATACGCTACTATTTACGCTCCTATTGATGGCGTGGTACTCTCAAGAGATGTAGATGAAGGTCAGACGGTGGCTGCCAGCTATAGCACCCCAACACTTTTCACCATTGCACAAGATCTGAAGCAAATGCAGGTAGAAGCAGATGTGGATGAAGCTGATATTGGCCAGGTAAAAGTAGGACAACGGGTTTCTTTTTATGTAGACGCTTATCCTGATGAATTGTTCAGCGGATACGTCACACAAGTTAGACTCAATCCAACAGAATCTTCAAGTGTAATCACATACACTGTCATTATCAAAGCTGATAATCCGGAAAACAAATTGATGCCTGGGCTTACTGCCAATGTTACAATCTATTCAGAAGAGCTTACCAATGTATTAACGATTGGAATGAAGGCTGTCAGTTTTGAGCCGGATATGGCCACAATGGGGGCTTACGCACAAAGTGTTGGCTTAGCGCCAAAGGGACCAAATGACAACGATCAGGGACCACAAGAGCTACCGGAGGGTACTGTTGTATGGGTGAAAAATGATAAAGACATCAAACCAAAATCCATTGAAACAGGATCTGACGATGGTGTGAATATTCAGGTCATAAAAGGGTTGGAAGCAGGAGAGGAAGTAGTGTATAGTATGCAATTGACTAGCGGCGGTAATGCTGCCGGCGGTGGGTCCAGCTCCAGCCCTTTTATGCCTAAACCTCCCGGACGATAAAAAGTAAATAAGATGAATTATCCAATTATTAAAATTCAGGATCTCAAACGAGAGTTTAGGATGGGCAATGAAACCGTGAGGGCATTGAAAGGTATTTCCTTTGAAGTGCAGCAGGGTGAATTTGTCACCATCATGGGGACCAGTGGGTCCGGAAAATCTACCTTACTCAATGTATTGGGATGCCTTGATCAACCGACAGACGGTACCTTTGAAATAGATCAGGTTTCTGTCAAAGAACGGTCTAAAAATGATTTGGCAGCTATAAGAAACCAGAAAATCGGGTTTATTTTTCAATCCTATAATTTGCTGCCCAGGACTACAGCGTTGGAAAATGTAGAATTGCCCCTGATGTATAATGGAGAGGTCTCTCAGAAAGAGAGAAGAGCGCGCGCCGTAAAGGCCTTGGAAATGGTGGGATTGTCAGATCGCTTGCATCATACCCCAAGCCAGCTTTCTGGTGGTCAGCAACAGCGGGTGGCTATTGCCCGGGCACTGGTGAACGAACCTGTGGTGATATTGGCCGATGAAGCTACTGGTAACCTGGATACGCGTACTTCTTATGAGGTGATGTCGCTTTTCCAGGACCTCAATGACCAGGGGAAAACCATCATTTTTGTTACACACGAGCCTGATATAGCCGCTTTTAGCAAGCGAACCATCACATTGAAAGATGGGCATATTGTGGGTGATAATCCGGTTCCCAAAATAGCCAACGCAAGGAAAATGTTAGCAATGCTTCCTGTTGAAGCAGATTAATTAGAAAGGACTAAGTCATGAAAGCAATAAATCTTATAAAAATCGCCTGGAAAGCACTCCTAAGAAATAAAACCCGTGCTTTCCTCACTATGCTGGGCATCATCATTGGGGTCGCTTCAGTGATCGCGATGCTCGCAATAGGAGAAGGCTCTAAAAGCAGTATCAAAACCCAAATTTCCAGCATGGGCTCTAACATGATCTTTGTTCAGCCCGGTTCGGATAATCGTGGTGGAGTAAGGCAGGACAGAAGCTCTTCGCAAACGCTGACACTGGAGGATCTTGACATTTTGAGAGAAAAGAGCACATTGCTTTCCGATATCTCACCCCAGGTCAATGGAAATGGACAAGCTATTTATGCTGCTAATAACTGGCCAACCTCTATTTACGGAGTAAGCCCGGAATACCTGGTCATTAGGAAACTGGAGATTGCCGATGGTGTCATGTTTACTGAAAAGGATGTGCAGCGCGCTGCTAAGGTAGCAGTGATTGGACAGACCATAGTAGAAAATGTTTTTCCGGATACCGATCCTATAGGCAAAACCATTCGCCTTGATAAAATGCCATTGAGAGTTGTTGGCGTGCTTGAAGAGAAAGGCGAAAACAGTTTTGGGCAGGATCAGGACGACCTGATATTATCACCTTATACTACCGTGCAAAAGCGTATCCTGGCTATTACTCATTTGCAATCCATTACTGCATCAGCCTTGAGTGAGGAAGTTTCTGAGGATGCAGTGGAAGAAATGACACAAATCCTGCGCGATAGCCACGAACTGTCTGCCAATGAGGAAGACGATTTTAATGTGAGGTCTCAGCAGGAATTACTTTCAACCATGAGCTCAACCAGTGATATGCTTACAGTACTGTTGGTGGCCATTGCCAGTATTTCTCTCCTGGTAGGAGGTATTGGTATCATGAATATCATGTACGTAAGTGTGACTGAGCGGACCCGAGAGATTGGGTTAAGGATGGCAGTAGGAGGGAGAGGGCTCGATATCCTGGTTCAGTTTCTCATTGAATCCATTCTCATTAGCTTTACCGGTGGGGTGATAGGAGTGGCTCTTGGGTTGGGTAGCACGTTTTTTGTGTCTGATTATATGAAGTGGCCAACTTTGGTAACACCAGAATCAATCATACTTTCTTTTGCAGTTTGTGTGGTTACGGGCGTATTTTTTGGGTGGTATCCAGCCCGAAAGGCAGCTAAATTAGATCCAATTGTGGCGCTTAGATTTGAGTAAAAACAGATGAAGTTTCAATTTGCGGGTATAGACAGAAGATATTTAGTGGCAGGTGCCCACCTGCTGGTGGGAGCTATCTTTCTGAATTTGCCAACCCTGTCCTCTTCACATGCTCCGGAGAGTGGTCAGGAATATTTACTTCGGCTGGCCCCTCCACTCACAGCATTGTTGATATTTTATACCAACTATTGGTTTTTAGTGCCCCGGTTTATCTTTCCCAGAAAATTTGTTCTGTTTGCAGTCACTAACCTCATGGTATATGTGGTTTGCTTCTTCATTTTGGAAGAGAACAGAGAAAAAGCTGTGGAGTTAGGAGTGTTAAAGCAAGTCCGTGACCTGGATGCGGAGCTGATCATCAGAATGTTTTTCTCTTTTGTGGCAAGTACTGCTGTGGCGGTGGCAGTGCTGATTTCTGCCCGATGGTTTAAAAGTGAAAGTCTTCGCAAGGATCTGCAAGAGGAGCACTTAAAGTCGGAACTGCTTAATCTGAAAAACCAACTGAATCCTCACTTCTTTTTCAATACATTGAATACCATATATGGCTTGATCATTCAGGATCAGGAGAAAGCCCAAAGTGCTGTACATCAGCTTAGCAAATTGATGCGATACCTGCTGTATGATAGCAATGAAGAGCGTGTCCCTTTAAAAAAGGAAATTGACTTTATGCATCATTATATCGACCTGATGAGGCTCAGGGCTACCGATAAAATGGCCATCTCTTATGAATTTCCACAAGTACCCATTGACCTCATGGTCCCACCACTTTTATTCATTTCTCTCATCGAAAATGGGTTTAAGCATGGTTCCAGTGTGGATCAACCGTCGTTTATTTCTATCAAGGTGGAAGTGACAGATGCGCGTGAGATTCATTTCCAGATGGAAAATACAGACTTTGCAAAAAGTGACACGGATAGGAGTGGGTCTGGTATCGGACTACAGAATGTAGTGAAGCGACTTGACTTGTTGTATCCTAATAAGCATGAGTTTAAATTTAAATCGATAGACGGAATTTTTGAAAGTAAAATAATCCTAAAACCATGATCAGTTGTCTGATTGTAGACGATGAACCCATAGCGCTGGATATTCTGGAGAATTATGTGAAAAAGACACCCTTTCTGGTGCTAAGGGGCAGGTGTGCCGGAGCGATGGATGCAATGAAAATCATGGCTACAGAAAAAATTGATCTGCTTTTCCTGGATATTCAGATGCCGCAAATAAATGGCCTTGAATTTTCCAAAACCCTGCATGACGATACGAAAGTAATTTTTACCACAGCTTTTGAACAGTATGCGCTTGATGGATTCAAAGTCAATGCATTAGGTTATTTATTGAAACCCTTCAACTACACTGAGTTTCTGGAAGCTGCCATGAGAGCTAAAGAATGGTTTGACCTGAAACAAACTAAGGTAAGTCAACCTGCTGGCTCTGATAGCATGTTCGTAAAATCAGAATACAAACTGGTGAAGATTGAGTTTGATAAGCTATTATTTATAGAAGGGCTGAAGGACTATGCGAAGTTTTATCTGCAAGACAAAAATGCACCTATCCTATCTCTCATGACCCTCAAATCACTTGAGGAAAGCCTTCCTTCCTATTTCATGAGGGTGCATCGGTCCTATATCGTGAACCTAAAAAAAGTAACTACCATCGAAAGGAATGAAATTGTTTTCGGTCAGGCATCCATCCCGGTTGCTGAAAAGTATAAGGATGCCTTTCAAGGGTTCCTGAATAGTAAATGAACTGTAATGGAAGCAGGTATTCAGGTATTGGCAGGATGATATTATTGATCAATGATTGGTTATTAGACTACGGATCCATTTATCTTAACAGAATTAACCTTACCATTTTAAGTGCTGATGAAACCCCAAATCACTCAATTTACACTTTTTGTTGGCTTCGTTTTTCTGGTTTTAAGCTGTAGTCAGAAGGATAAATACATCAACTGGGACGCCTACCTAGGCTCTAAAGCAAGCGAGCAATTTTCTGAAGCAAATCAAATTACCCGGGAGAATGTGTCTCAACTCACAGTGGCCTGGGAATATCACTCAGGGAATCCACATCCTGAGGGCCGGTCTCAGATCCAGTGCAATCCGCTGGTGATTGATGGAGTGTTGTATGGCAGTTCACCTACAATGAAATTCTTCGCGCTTGATGCAACCACTGGAAAGGAGAAGTGGGTATTTGATCCGTTTGCCGACAATTTTAAATCTTATGGCATGGGCGTGAACAGGGGGATGGCTCAATGGCAGCGGGGAGAGGATAAGCGATTGCTGGTTACTGCCACCAACTATTTATATTGTCTGGATATCGAGACAGGGCAACCGATACGTTCTTTTGGAGACTCTGGCCGGGTAGACCTGAAGAAGAACCTGGGGAGAAATGTAGAAAACCGGGTGGTTCTGGCCAATACACCGGGGGTAGTGTTCGGAGATTTGTATATTTTGGGTGCCAGGTTGGATGAGTCAAGTGGAGCAGCTCCCGGACACATCAGGGCATACAACATCTTATCCGGTGAACTGGAATGGATCTTTCATACCATTCCCTACCCGGGCGAATTTGGACATGAAACATGGCCGGAGGATGCGTGGCAAACCATTGGTGGAGCGAATTCATGGGCCGGAATGAGTGTGGATGAGGAACGGGGAATTGTGTATGTTCCAACCGGTTCGGCTTCATACGATTTCTACGGGGCCGACAGAGAAGGTCAGAATCTGTTTGCTAACTGCGTGATTGCCCTCAATGCCAAAACCGGTGAACGAATTTGGCACTACCAAACAACCCATCATGATATCTGGGACAGAGATCTTCCGGCGCCCCCTGTATTGGGAACGATCAAGGTAGAAGGGAAGGATCGGGATGTAGTGATGCAAGCTTCTAAGCAAGGTTATTTATATGTGCTGGACCGTGACACAGGAGAACCTGTTTTTCCTGTTGAAGAGGTGCCTGTACCCCAGGATGCGTTGCCGGGTGAACACCCGTGGCCCACGCAGCCTATCCCCGTCAAGCCACCTCCATTTACGCGCATTGATTTTGGATTGGAAGATGCTACAAACATTTCTGATTCTGCGAATCAATACGTCGTGGACATACTCAAAAAGATCCGGTACAAACATGAATATGATCCACCATCCATGGAGGGCACTTTGATATTTCCAGGCTATGATGGAGGAGCCGAATGGGGAGGCGCGGCGTTCAATCCTCAGTCGAATACCTTGTTTATCAATGCCAATCATGTGCCATGGATCATGACCATGGTAGAAGTGGATGAAAGCCCGGAAACCAATATTGGAAGGGGAATGGCGCTCTACAAGCAAAATTGTGCCAGCTGTCATGGAGCAGACCTAAAAGGCGGGGAGTTTATGGGCAAAATACCATCACTGCTCGACCTGAAGGAACGGGTGACAGTTGCTGAATTTGATACTTTGATCAAAAGTGGGAGAAACACCATGCCCTCCTTTGCATGGTTGAAGCAGGAACAAATTGATGACATCGCTAGTTACCTACTACAAATGGAAGAAGTAAAGTCTTCCGTAGCCACCACATCAAAATCGGTTTCTTATCGCAGCACAGGATACCACAAATTTTATGATCAGGAAGGTTATCTGGCAATCAAGCCACCATGGGGTACACTGTCGGCAATGGATATGGACAAGGCCTCCATCAAGTGGCAGGTCGTTCTTGGGGAACATGAAGAACTAACAAAACGCGGCATACCACTGACCGGTACCCAAAACTACGGTGGCCCGGCCATCACCTCAAATGGCTTGCTGTTTATTGCCTCTACCAGCGATGAGCGGATTCGCTGCTTTGACCAGGAAGACGGAAGTCTTCTTTGGGAAGCAAAACTCCCCGCTGCAGGTTATGCCACACCGAGTATCTATGAAGTTGATGGCAAGCAGTTTGTGGTGATTGCCTGTGGAGGAGGGAAGCTGGGCACAAAATCAGGAGATAGTTATCTGGCTTTTGCTCTTTCAGAAGAATAACCAATTACTAATGGTATGGATACTCAGAAAGAGAAGTAAAATGAAGACTATTTTATTATAAAACTTCATTGACTATGTCATCCATTACAGCTCTGTTGTATGCACCCCATTCTGCTAATATAGTTTGAATTAGATTTAAGGTAAAGGTGGACGGATCCATCCAACAATTGACAGTAAAGCAGCCCTGGAGCTGCAGGCCTTCAAGGTTTCAAAAATCTTAAAGGTCTGATTTGCCTACTCCTTTAGCTTGATGATGACCACACCATTGGGAGCATTGTATTCTTTAATGGCTGTTCCGTCTTTTATCACATCAATGGATTTTATATTGTCAGGATTGATGTCTTTTAAAGTCGATTTTTCCATTACTTTGCCATCAACAATAATCAGGGGGTCTTTACTTCCATCAAGACTTCTTATCTCAAAACTGGTTTTTTTCGTTTCAATCAGAATCAGGCCATTTGGGGCATTGTACTTTTTGAAGGGATCATCATCTTTCAGTTCGGCTGTATTCTTGACGACAGTCATCGATTTAATTTTATTGTTATCCAGGATAGGAAGAATATCATAATGATATTTCTTACCGTCAATGTAAACATCCGGTTGAGCTGATTCTTTGAGAATAATGTTAAGCTGCTTTTCAATGTCCAGGTCCGGTGCCTGACCAGATGTTGCTAAAACAGAAATGAAGCATATGGATAGTATTATTAATTTTTTCATGGCATTAATTTTTAATTTCCTACATAAATGATGATCATGTCATCCTCGTAAATGATATCTACTTCGTTTGGTGTTTTTTCCTCTTCCGGAAACATGGAGAGCGCTTCTTGCAATAGCCTGCGCTTTTCAGCATCAGATTGTTCCTGATTAGCAGGAACAAAAAACGTAATCAGCAGAGCAAGAGAAGCGGCAACTGATGCGGCGATCATGATCCTTTGTCGCTTTTGTTTCCTCCTTCTAATACCTGCCCACACTTTTTCACTAATCCCTGGAGGAATAGGCTGCTTATGCCCCTCTACATAAAGGGACCAAAGCTCATTGTCGATGTTCTCGTCCTCCTTATTCATAGTTGTAAATATTTTTCAGTTGTCTACTCACAGTTTTCCGAGCCCTGGACAGCAATACCCGCACATGTTCTACTTTCAGGCTCATCACCTCAGCTATTTCGCCATATTCCAGGCCATCGATATCCCGAAGCTTCAGTACCTCGCCCTGCTGGTCAGGTAACTCCTTTAGCAGGTTTTCAATGATGGCAAAGAGCTCGTCTCGTTCCAGATCTGATGACCCTTTTTGGGCCTCAATCGCATCCGTCTTACCGTTCAGCGAATGCAGCTTCAGGCTTTTCTTTCTCACCTTATCCAGGCAATAGTTTCTTGCCGTCAGAAAAACATATCCTGTCAGGTTGGGATGATCGCCAAGTTTTGAGCGAGAGTCCCACATGCGGATCATGATTTCCTGTACCGCATCTTCCGCACTGTGGTGATTGTTTAGCATCCGTGCGATCATCGGATAGATCCTTTCAGCTAATGGAAGTACGGTTGCTTTAAAATCACGTTCAGTCATTCATTTATAAATAACGATAATTTGGTAGAGGTATAACAAAGGGGAGGGGATTTTTGGGTTGATGGGTTTTTAAGCTGTGCCATAAAGAATATCTGTTTCTTAGAATAATACTAAAAATACTTTTGTGTATATCCTGCTAAAAATCAGTGATTATTGAGGTAAAAAGCCATATATGCGGCTTCCATTTCCGATCAACATATTCATGGCAAAGACAAAGCATGTTCATGGTCGTTCACGAACGTGTTCGTGACCGTTCATCAACAGCATCGTCGACGCTCATCAACACGTTGATGATTTCGCTGAAGAAAACAGGCCTTTTTGGGTCAAAAACGCACACTTATCAATTGACTACCAGAAACGTCATAGCCCAAAGCCTCCGGCCTCACAGGTCTTGCCTTTTATGGTGTTGTTAGAAAGGTAATCAACTTGTAAAAGTACAATTATGACGTTTGTCATGCTGTAAGTAGATCTCGAAAGGGGTGCCTTATTTTATCGCCGTTTTCTTACTCAAATGGTCAAATGTCAGGTAGAGTTTGTGGAGGTCCTTTTCGTAAATGTATTTCACTCTTAAGTTGAAGTGTTCGACAATCTTTTTCACCAGAGATAAACCTAGTCCCGTAGACTCCGGGGTGTCACCGGTTTTTTGAAATCTGTCAAACATCTGCTCGGTAGGGATCACAGGTGGTGTTCCCGTATTTTCGATCAACAGCTCTACATCCTTCAGTACAATATTGATCAGACCGTCTTTGATGTTGTGTTTGATCGCATTATTGATCAGGTTGGTGATGAGAATGCTGGTAAGTTCACTATTGAGCTCCAGCTCCGGTTCGCCATAATAGGTGATTTTTAACCGGAGATTTTTGATGGCAATTAATTCTTCAAAATCTTCCAGCTTATTTTCAATGACCGCTTTTAAGTTGATTGATTCTTTCTTGATGTATTGATTGTTGTCGATCCTTGAAATCAGAGATAGCCCTGTTTTTAATCGGGAAAGACGACCGGCTGCTTCATATATCTTTCCGATATCCTCTAACTGTTCTTTACTGAGGTTTTCCTGAAGCAGTGATTCAGCCTTGTTTCTAATGATCGCCAGCGGAGTTTGTATTTCATGGGAGGTGTTTTCAGTAAACTCTTTCAGACTGTTGTAGTCCTTGATAGATTGTTTGATCATGTCATTGAGCACCTGGTTGAGTTGCCTGAATTCGTCTACTTTCGAGTCGAAAGTATAATCTTCCTGTTGAATCCTTCTCGGACTGGTAATGTCAAATGTCTTGAGGTGATCGAGCAGATATTCAAATGGTGCCCAAAGTTTTCTAAGTATCACCTTATTTATCAATAGCACTACCAGGATAATCAAACAACCCATTCCTATCATGATTTGGCCAATTCCGGAGATCAAATCCATGTTTGGGACGAGGGGTTTGCTGATGGTGATTTTATAATTGATACCGTTAATCTTTTCTGTGAATGTCAATTCCCGGAAGGGCAGCGTCTCGTCTTCATACGGCTCATAGTACGCGGTATCCACCAGTTGGTCTTCAATCACAGTACCTTCATCTATTGGCATGATCTTGATCTTGTCTCCAACATTCAGCAATTGCCCTTCTCGCAAGGAAGCGTTTACTTTGAATTCATCAATTATCTGCTCTTTTTCAGCAAAAAGTTTCCTGTTAAATTCATTGTTGATGGTAGATCTCAGGATAAAAAAGGCAGCGAGACTGCTAATGAGAATTACCGCTCCAATGGAGATCAGGTACAGTCTGTTGGTTATGGCGAGCAGTTTCATCCCGGAAGCGTCTTTAAGATGGTTTTACAAACTTATAACCAATCCCATAGATGGTTTGGATATAGTCGCCACCGCCTTTCGCGGATATTTTTTTCCGTAGGTTTTTGAGATGAGAATAGATGAAATCGTAGGAATCTGCCATGTCCATTTCATCACCCCAGAGGTGTTCGGCGATTGATTCTTTGGTGATTAGTCTGTTTGGGTTGGAGATGAAATAGAGTAAAAGGTCAAATTCCTTTTTTGTGAGGGTAAGCGCTTCCCCATTCACGGCCACCTGATGGTCGTATGGGTTGATGACAATTTTGTCAAATATGATTTCGTTCTGAGCATCAAAATTCCTTCTTCTGATGATAGCTTTGACTCTCGCATTGAGCTCAGAAAGGTCGAAAGGCTTGATTATATAATCGTCTGCCCCAATTTCCAGTCCGGAAATACGATCCTGGACGGCATTTCTTGCTGAAACAATGATGATCCCTGACCGGGACTTTCTTTCCTTCAGCTTTTTGATGATATCCAGACCACTCCCGTCGGGAAGGGTAATGTCTACAATGAGGCAGTCATAAGAATATAACCAGGCCTTTTCGCTTGCTTCTTCAAGGTTTTTAGCCCACTCACAGTGGTAACCTTCCTTTTCAAGATATTTTAGGGTCGTTTCAGCTAATGAGATTTCATCTTCAATGAGAAGAATATTCATTCAGCTAATATAAGTCCCTAGCTTGTCATTTCCTGCTCTTCTTCGATCGAAGCAATTGAGAATTCTTTCACTTCCTGATGCCCACAATAGGAGCAATTGTAATGTTTCTTCAATAATCCCTCGGTTCGATAGCCAGGTGATTGTTCCAATGTCTCTTTGTATTCTTTCAGTGTTCTGAAATTACAATTCGGACAAATAAGAGACTGCAATTGCCCATCATACCTTTCAATTTCCTTGTAGCCGGTTTCCTCGTCAACCCACACATCATAGTCATAGACGTGGTTGGTCTCATGGTCCATCATCTCCTGAGTCAGGTGGATATCTTCCTCCCGCTCAGTCAAAACGACCATTTCTTTACCGGATTTTGGAGAGATCTTTTTCTTAAACCGGATTCGGCTCATCTTTTTCTCCAGGAAAAAAGGATAATAGAACTTCAGATACTGCTGAATGCCAAATCCAATGGCAAAACTGATTGCACCGGAAATGAAGCCCACATACACAAATTCATACAACCTTACCGAACCCAGAACACTTGCTAATCCATCGAAAAGAAAAAAGGCTAAGCCAAAGGAGAAAATGGTATTTGCAATCTTGTACCATTTGATCTCATACTTTCCGATAAAATCATGTCGCTTGTTTCGCTTGCTGATCGAAACTGACCTAAGATTGTAGAATAATACAATCAATAGTGCAATCGCTAAACCAGCAATTCCTGCAAATTGCACGATTTGCAGCCAAAAATCACTTGCTGAAGTCATAAGTATAGGTTGTTTATTGTTTTTACAAAACAAAGCATAAAATCTGTAGAAAATCTGGATTTTTCGAGCAGATTTATAATTTGTTTGATAATGGAACAATCCATTTCAGGAAATTTTAATAAAGTAATTATATCTTTCGGGGATGGATTCATTAACCCAAGCCCCCTTTTGGCCATTTCTGGTCTTACTTATTGGTATTATTTCAGTCATCTTAGGTATCTCTAAATTCAGGTTTCACCCCTTTATCGCGATGATGGTCTCTGCAGTGGTCGTAGGGCTCATCTCTGCCCCGTTTGAAGGTATGGAAGGCAATCATCTGGTCAATGCCATTGAGCTTCCAATGGTAGAATTTGGAAGTATCACAGGTAAAATAGCCTGGGTCATCGCACTTGCAGCCATCATAGGTACTGCCATGATGGAGAGTGGTGCAGCCGTTAAAATTGTAAATACATTAACCACTGCATTTGGTGAAAAGAATGGAGCGATCGCCCTGCTCCTGAGCGGATTTATCCTTTCTATCCCGGTGTTTTTTGATACAGTATTCTTTCTACTCATACCGGTGATCATTGCTTTTGCTTCAAAAACGGGAAAAAACTACATACTTTATATCCTGGCTGCTGGAGGAGCTGCTGCAATAGCGCACTCTACCATCCCACCGACGCCGGGCCCACTGGTAGTCGCTGAAGTAATGAATATAGATCTTGGAGTGACAATCCTTGCTGGGATAGGGATAGGGATTCTTCCGGCGATCGTATCCTATTATGTAGCTCATAGGATTAACAAAAAGATCGAAATACCCATTCGGGTTCCACATCCGGAAATGAATAGTGAAGGCAACGGACCTTCATTGCTTGCTTCTACATTGCCGATAGTAATTCCAATTATCCTGATTAGTCTCACATCTATCCTGCAGGTAGCCAATGTAGCCATCCCGGATTGGGTGAGTTTCCTGGGTAATAAAAATATAGCAATGTCAATAGGTACGGTCTTAGCCATTACTACCTGGGTACAACAAAAGAAGCTGAACAAAGAATCCCTTTGGCAAGGAATCGGTAAACCGCTGGAAATAGCCGGTATCATCATTTTGATCACAGGAGCAGGTGGTGCTTTTGGAGCGATGATCAAACATAGTGGCATCGGCAATGCCATTGAGATGGCAACTGCCGACTTTCATATTCATTATGTGCTGTTGGCCTGGTTGATTTCTGCAGCCATTAAGACGGCGCAGGGGTCAAGTACTGTAGCGTTGATTACTACGTCAGGCATCATGTATGCCATCGTTGGCAATGGAGCCGACCTTCCTTATCACCCTGTGTATATCTTGTTATCAATTGGTTTTGGAGGGATTTTCATCTCCTGGATGAACGATAGTGGTTTTTGGGTGGTAGCCAAAATGAGTGGTATGACCGAAAAAGAAGCCTTAAAAACATTTACAGTGACATTGGCCATAGCCTCTCTGGTCGGGGTGGCAGAGCTTATTTTGCTTTCTTACATATTGCCGCTCAAATAGTAGGTGATGAAGTGGCCAACTTCTGTCAAATTCCTGTTTTTCATCTGGGTGGGAGCAACACTGTTTTTACCGGGCTGCTCTTCAGACATTTCTCTGCCACTTAGTCCGGAAGAAGAGTTGCGATCCTTTCAGCTTGCACCGGGACTTAAAATTGAGTTGGTGGCTGCCGAGCCTTTGGTCCAGGAACCTGTCGTGATCCAATTTGATAGGAAAGGAAGACTTTGGGTCGTGGAGATGCGCAGCTTCATGCAGGATATCGATGGAACAGATGAAACCGCACCCATTGGCAGAGTATCTGTACTGCTGGATGACAATGGAGATGGAAAAATGGATCGGAGTATCGTCTTTGCCGACAGTCTGGTGTTGCCCCGCTCCATTGCTTTCGTGGAGGATGGTGTATTGGTTGCCGAAGATGAACCCCTTTGGTTATATCAGGACCTGGATGGTGACCTGAAGGCTGATCAGCGGTTTTTGATTGATTCAGCCTATGCCAAAAAAGGCATAGTAGAACACGCTCCGAATGGCTTGCTTACGGGCCATGACGGATGGTTATATAGTGCCAAGTCAGATCATAGGTATAAAAAGATTGATGGTGATTGGGTTAAGGAAAAGACGGAATTTAGAGGACAGTGGGGCATCAGCAAAGACGATGTGGGCAGGCTTTACTATAACTACAACTGGTCCCAGCTGCATGCAGACCTGGTACCACCAAATTATCTTAACAGGAACCCTCATCATCACCCAACAACCGGTATTGATGTAGGGCTTACGGTAAATCGAAGTGTGTTTCCGATCCGACCCAACCTGGCTGCCAACCGGGGATACTTACCTGAGACGCTGGATGCAGAAGGAAAGATCAAGGAGTTTACTTCGGCTTGTTCGCCATTTGTTTATCGTGGGGATTTGCTACCAAATGAATACCTGGGGAATGTCTTTGTATGTGAACCCGTGGGAAACCTGATTAAAAGGAATTTGGTGGTAGAAACATCATATAATCTCCATGCTGAATATGCTTATGACAGTACAGAGTTTGTGGCATCAACGGATGAACGCTTTCGTCCTGTAGCACTTACTTCGGGTCCGGATGGCGCATTATATATAGCAGACATGTATCATGGCATCATTGAGCATGGTATTTATATGACAGAGTACCTGAGAGAAGTCACACAGGAAAGGAAACTCACCGGTCCCGTTCATTGTGGGAGGATATGGAGGATAGTACCGGAGAAGCATCGACAAATTCCGTATATCGATCTGGAATCACTTAATACATCTGATTTGATATCGGTACTGGATCACAGAAATGGCTGGTACAGGGATCAGGCGCAGCAGTTGATCATAGAAAGAAATGATCATCAGACAATAGAATTGCTCAACCATAAAGCCAGGGATCAATCCACGAATTATACAGCCAGGATACATGCGCTTTGGACGCTTTTTGAAATGGGGGTCAACAGCGCAGCTATCTATTTGGATGCATTGGAAGATAAAAATAGTCATGTGCAGGCATTGGCTATCCGGTTGTTGGAAAGTTTAGTTGGCACTGGAGCTATCCAATCAGGTGAGTTTTCACAAAAAATGTTTGAATTAGCAGTCGAGAATGACCCCATCGTTCATTTACAGATATCTTTAAGCGCCTCAGTATTGGAGGCAAGACAAAGGCAAGAAGTTCTCCGTTTACTTATCAATAAGCATAATGATGAACCTCTCATCAGGGATGCTGTACTTAGCAGTCTGACCAATTCTGAGTATGACTTTTTGCTGACATTGATGGACCAAAAGGATTGGAATGCTGCTGACCCCGGAAAGTCAATAATGATTGAAATGCTGGCATCAGCAATCACTAAAAAGGCCAATGCACGTGAGTTAACCTGGTTGGTAGGGTACCTTGATCAGTCAGATGGAGCTATTTCCTGGAAGCAAAAAGCCATTCTGGAGGGAATGAGCCTTTCTGCAATGGAGGAAAATCCAACAGCTATCCAATTACCCAAACAACCCGGACTATTTTCAGGGGTCAATGCTTATGAAGAGACCTACAGGGATAAGATTCAAATGCTTACCGGATTATTCGACTGGCCAGGAAAGCCTGTTTCACGAATAGAAAATGATTCTTTGACCATAAAGGTGGATCCTGAGCAGTATGCCTATGGACGCAAACAGTATTTAAATATTTGTGCCGGATGTCATGGGAATGATGGCAAAGGACTGAACCGTTTTGGGCCACCCCTAAGAAATTCCGAATGGGTATTGGGGTCTGAAAAAAGGTTGGCATTATTACTCATTCACGGCATGCAGGGACCAGTGATTGTGGCAGGAAAAGAATATGATGCTCCGGACATTTTACCTGAAATGCCATCATTTTCTGTCTTTGATGACGGAAAGATAGCGGCCATAATGACTTATATTCGTAATGAGTGGGGGCACAAAGCCGATCCTGTGTCAGGAAGGACCGTGGCCGGATACAGGGTGAGGGCACAGGGCAAGATGACTCCATGGACTGCGGAAGAGCTGATGGAGGTTTCCGATTAGTATTTGATGAGCACACCCCATGATGAAAAGAAGAACATTTATTTCAAAAACGGTAGCAGCTACCTCAATGATGGCTCTCCCAAATTTGGCCATCCCTGATTTTCTAAAAAATGAAAGGATGGGGATGTCCCAGGCTACCTATGCAGTAAGGTGGAAAAATAAGGAGAATGTAGCTGCATATCCTTCGTTTCAGAATGCCCTGGATGTCATTGATCACTGTGTTAAAATAAGTGCAGGAGGGTCCCAGTTAGGCGTTGGTGGATGGACCAAAGCGTTTGCTAAAGAAGTGCGAAAGAAGTGTGAAGCCCATGGGTTGTATTTTGAGGGTCAGATACGATTGCCACAGGAAAATGAAGACATCTCAAGGTTTGAGAATGATTTGATAGCGAGCAAGGAAGCCGGTGCAACAATCAACAGGACAGCCTGTTTGGGGGGCAGGAGGTATGTAAATTTTGAGACGCGCGAAGCATTCATTCAATTCAAAGAAAAGTCGCTGAAGGCCATTCAAACTGCCGAACCGATCCTTAGAAAGCATAAAATGAAATTGGCCATTGAGAATCATAAAGACTGGCGAGCAGATGAGCTGGTGGAGATCATCAAGCAGTTTGACAGTGAGTGGATCGGGGTGACACTCGATACGGGAAACAATATTTCTTTTATGGAGGATCCGATGTACGTCATTGAAACTTTGGCCCCTTATGCCTTTTCTACCCACATCAAGGATATGGCTTATGGCATGTACGAAGACGGGATCCTTCTGTCGGAAGTTCCCCTGGGGGAGGGTGTGGTTGACCTTAAACGTGCCATCAGCTTATGCAAGAAATACAATCCAACGATTACTTTCAACCTTGAGATGATTACCCGTGATCCGTTAAAGGTGCCTTGTCTCACTGAGGATTATTGGGCTACATTTGATCATCCTTATTCAGGCAGGGAGTTGGCCAACATATTAAAGAAAGCTAAAGAAGCAAGTTTTGATCTGCCGACCACCTCTGACAAGGATATGGCTGAAACTCTGGAATTTGAAGAATTAAATAACCTCATATCCCTTAGGTATGCTGAGCAGAGCCTGGGATTATCTTAAAAACTGAAACAATGTCAAACAAAAAATTACCCGGAATTAAATTATTTGATCTGAAAGGAAAGGTCGCAGTGATCACAGGTGGATCCAAAGGATTGGGGCTTGCCATGGGCCAGGCACTGGCATCGGCAGGAGCCGACATCGTGCTGGTAAATCGAAACAAGGAAGAAGGGCAGGAGTCGGCTGACTTTATCCAATCAAATTTTGGAGTGAAAGCCATCTCAATATCAGGTGACGTAACATCAAAAAAGGATATGGAAGCGATGGCTAAATCAACTGTTGATCAGTTTGGAAAGATCGATATCCTGATCAACAGTGCCGGGATCAATATTCGAGGGGCGATAGATGAGCTTACGTTGGAGGACTTCCAAAAGGTAATGGATGTGAACGTAACAGGTACCTGGCTGGCAAGTAAGGCAGTGGTGCCTCATATGAAAAAGGCAAAAGCAGGAAAAATCATCAACCTTGCCAGCACATTGGGTTTGGTTGGGCTCGCTAACCGAACACCATACACCTCCAGTAAGGGAGCCGTGGTGCAGATGACCCGAGCTCTTGGTCTGGAGCTGGCTCCTTATAATATCAATGTAAATGGTGTGTGTCCCGGTCCTTTCCTCACAGAAATGAATTTACCCATTGCTGAGTCGGAGGAGGCAAAGAATTTTATCGTTGGAGCCACTGCACTTGGCCGGTGGGGAGAGCTTGAAGAGATCCAGGGAGTGGCTATTTATCTGGCCAGTGATGCCGCCAACTACATGGTTGGAGAATTGATTACTGTAGATGGCGGTTGGGTTGCTAAGTAAAATTGGGTTGCTAAATAAATAAAAATGAAAAAGATATTAGTTGTATTAAGTGTTCTTTGGACTGCCCAGCTAAATGCTCAAAGCAAAATAATTGCTGAAGGAGCCTCTTTGGTTCAGGTAGCAACAGGTTTTTCTTTTACAGAAGGACCGGCCGTAGATCCACAGGGAAAAGTTTATTTCACAGATCAGCCAAATGACCGTATTCATGTGTGGGAATCCGGAAGAGGTGTCACATTATTCCTTGAGGGTACTGGCCGGTCTAATGGACTTTACTTTGACAACCTGGGAAATCTCCTTGCATGTGCAGACGAGAAAAATGAATTGTGGGAATTTGACAGACTGAAAAATCACAAAGTGATATTGACAGACTTTGAGGGGAAGAAACTCAATGGGCCGAATGATTTGTGGGTAGACCAAAAGGGAGGAATATATTTTACGGATCCTTTTTACAAAAGGAAATACTGGGATCGTGAAGAAAAGGAGATCGAAGAAGAGCGTGTATATTACCTGCATCCGGGATATGAGAAGGTATCTGTGGTGGCTGATGGATTTGTTCGCCCCAATGGGATTGTCGGAACGCCTGATGGAAAGCGCCTGTACGTGGCAGACATTGGAGATAAAAAGACCTATTTGTTTAATGTCGAAGAGGATGGTAAGCTTTCTGAAAAACAACTTTTTGCTGACATGGGCTCCGATGGTATGACGATTGATGACCAGGGCAATATCTACCTTACAGGGAAGGGGGTGACAGTTTTCAATAAAAAAGGAAAAAAAATTGAACAGATTGATGTAGATGAAAACTGGACTGCCAATATTTGCTTTGGCGGGCCAAACCAGTCAACATTATTTATAACAGCCTCTAAATCAGTTTACACCCTGGATATGAAAGTAAAGGGAGTTCGCTGATTTTAAACCTAAAAAGATGAACAAAAAAATCCTCTATTATTCTATAGTTGTTGCCGTGTCCGGATTCTTGTTTGGTTTTGATACAGTCGTGATCTCAGGAGCTAATCTCCCCATCAAGGAATTGTGGCAGACCTCGGACTTCTTTCACGGACTTTTTATCATGTCCATGGCCCTCTGGGGCACGGTGATTGGTGCACTCTTTGGAGGCATCCCTTGCGATAAGTATGGAAGGAAGGTCACACTTATATGGATTGGGATTTTGTATTTGGTTTCAGCGCTTGGGTCCGCCCTGGCTACTGATCCATATATGTTTTCCATTTTTAGGTTTATCGGTGGATTGGGTGTTGGCGCCTCGTCTATTGCTGCACCGATGTATACATCGGAGATTGCAACACCAAAAGACAGGGGAAAGCTCGTAGCGCTTTACCAGTTTTTCCTGGTATTTGGGATCCTTGTCGCTTTCATTTCCAACTTCTTACTCAAAGGAGTAGGAGGGGCCAATGACTGGCGATGGATGTTGGGTGTTGAGGCGATACCAGCTGCGATCTACACCATCCTGATTTTTGGTGTGCCCAAGAGTCCACGATGGATGCTGCTGCACAAAGGTGATGAGCAGGAAGCTTTCAGAATATTAAGACTCTCTGCATCCGAGGAAGAGGCTAGGCGGATGTTGGAAGAGATTAAAGAAGACAGGGCCGATACGAGTAAAGGGGCTGATAATATTTTTTCTAAAAAGTACAGTACGCCATTGTTATTGGCATTTCTTATTGCATTCTTTAATCAACTCTCCGGGATTAATTTTGTGCTGTATTACGCACCTGAAATTTTGGAGAAAGCGGGATTTGCTACGGCAGATTCACTATTGAGCTCGATATCCATTGGTTTGGTCAATTTGATTTTCACCATGGCTGGACTCTATCTGATTGACAGGGCTGGTCGGCGTCTCCTGATGTACATAGGCTCGGTAGGTTATATCATTAGCCTGGCCATGGTATCTTATGCGTTTTTAGCTGAGCAAAGTGCCAATTTTAAATTGGTTTTCATCCTGACCTTTATTGCCAGTCATGCTATTGGTCAGGGGGCCGTGATCTGGGTATTTATCTCAGAGATCTTCCCCAATAGGGTGAGGGCTTACGGGCAATCCTGGGGATGTGGTACGCATTGGGTGTTTGCTGCATTGATCACCCTGTTTGGTTCAGTGCTCATCAATGCTTTAGAACCCTGGATCGTCTTTGCCATTTTTGCTGGTTTTATGATCCTTCAATTGGCCTTTGTACGATTCCTGATGCCGGAAACGAAAGGTGTTTCACTGGAGGATCTTGAAAGGCAGCTTATAAAATAGAAGCAAACCGGGCTTTGTGGTTATAGCTACCTTTCTTATTTTACCGTAGAAACCTAATCAATGTCATTATGCCATGTAGAGTAGGGATCACTACAGATCCGGCAAAACGTAAATCCTATTGGGAATCTCAGGTCATTGGACTCAAAAACTGGAAGATTCTGGCATCGTATAATGCGAAATCTAAAGCACTCGAGCATGAGAAACGATATGCTGAAAGATATGGCTGTAAGCTAAGTTTGGGAGGTTTGGACGGAAAGGGGTCGTGGAGTGTTTACAGGTTTGAATATGTCCGGGTAAAGCCCGAAAAAAAAGTGAAAACCTGATTTTTTATGATTTACCCTTCACTAGGTCACAATCGTTTTTAGTGAGTTAAGAACCTTGTTTAATTTTTATTAAGACTTATGAGAATACTGTTATTCATTTTTACCGTTTCGGTCACATTCACTTCCTTTTCACAAAAGCTTAAGACAGAAAATGTGATACTGATCACCCTGGATGGATTGAGGTGGCAGGAGGTATTTGGAGGAGCCGACTCATTACTTGTTGACGATTCCGGATATGTGGAAGATCCCGATGATCTTACCAGGCAATACTGGAACACAGATCCTGTAGTACGTAGAGAAACACTCATGCCATTCTTTTGGAATACTTTGGTCAAAGAAGGGCAGCTCTATGGCAACAGAAACCTGGGAAATAAGGTGAACTGTAGCAACACCATGAAGTTTTCGTATCCCGGGTATAATGAGATCCTTTCTGGTTTTGCTGATGATGAAAGAATCAACAGCAACAGCAAGACTCCTAACCCCAATGTTACGGTTTTAGAATACCTCAATAAGCAAAAAGCATTTAAAGGTAAAGTCTATGCTTTTGGTTCATGGGATGTTTTTCCATACATCGTAAATGAGGAAAGAAGTGGTATTCCCGTAAATGCGGGTTTCGAAAAAGAGGAGAGAGGTGATCTAACTCAAAAAGAAATGATCCTGAATGATTTGCAGGATGAGATCAGAAGCCCCTGGGGCGGAGTGAGACTGGATGTGTTTACCCATCATTATGCGTTGGAGTGCCTGATGAATAAAAAGCCCAAAGTACTATACATCGCCTATGGAGAGACAGATGATTATGCCCACGGTGGTAAATATGATCAATACTTATGGTCGGCTACACAAACAGATGATTATATCAGAGAAATATGGGAATATGTTCAATCTGATGAAAATTATAAAAACAAGACTTCCATCATTATTACTACAGACCATGGCAGGGGAACCAACCCTAAAGATACCTGGAGAAGTCATGGTGGCAGTGTGCCTATCTCAGACCAGATCTGGATTGGAATAATCGGGCCGGATACACCTGCAACCGGAATGATGACCGGAGACAAACAATATTATCAAAATCAGGTTGCCAGGACTGTAGCTCATCTCCTGGGTGTAAAATATGATCAACCCAAAGCGGGAGCGGTCATCAAAGAAGCCATGAAATAGTCTTAAATAAAAAAGCCAGGACCTGGGTCCTGGCTTTTAGTTTTGATTGGCTGGCAGATCACCACATCATGTCATAATAATCCTCTTTCACAGTGAACTGAACAGGTAAAACCACCCACTCAGCTACCGGTATTCCAGCCACTTTAGCAGGCACCCAATCACCCGAGGTTGACTGGATGGCTTTCTCGGTTTGCTTTTTCATCATCTCTACCTGGATGTTGTCTTTATCTTCGAAATTGCTGGTAAAGATTACATCCCCAATTTCTCCTTCATCATTTACCACGAATTTGGCAAATAGTATTCCTTCCAGGTTTTCAGGCGCTCCATTCATTTCTGGATATTCTATTTTGGAGCGAAGGTCTTTATTAAACTCCTCTAAACCGTCTTTGGGTCTGGGCTCCGTCTCAGTCACATAAAATACTCCTGTTCTATTGGAACGATTGAGGATTTCGTTTTCCAACTCTGCGATATCCAATAAATACACCTCGAGTCGTTTCTTTGCTTTTTCATCACTTATACCTTGAATGGTTACGGCATCTATGTGGTCTCCACTATGGATATACTCGTAGGAGATGTGTGGATATTTTTCAAAGATGGTATAAGTCTTTATATAAAGATTTTCGATTTCATCTTGAATTTCTTCCATCTCCGAGTAATCTGTGGATTGACTCATTGCCGGTTGTGATAGGAAAAAACAGAATAATGTGAATGCTAAAGTGTTTGCTATAAATTGTTTAGTCTTCATAATATTCATAAGTTTAATTAACAATTTTAACAGTTATAGATAATGATATATAACTTGCTTATTATTAATAAGTTAACTTCTACTGTTATCAACAGGAGTACCCATTGAATTGTTATTTTTAATCGAGATTTTTTTGTTCAGCAGTAAACACCCATATCCTACAATGAAGAACTATGCTATATCCTTACTACTAGTGTTATTTATTTTTGCCTGTGGGTCTTCAAAGCAATTTGGCGGATACCAGAAGGATGCTTCAAACGATACAAGTGATGAGTCCATTCTTTCTGAGACTTCAATTGTGCCATCATCCACTCTGGAGATCAAGATGTGCTCCTTCAATATCAAGTTTGTTGGACTGTACAAAAAAAAGGATCATGCTGCTTTGGCTGATGTACTGAAGGGATATGACCTGGTATTGATCCAGGAGCTTGTAAGCCCGCCGACCGATGGTCATTATCCTGACGGCATGCCCTATGAGGCTGATCCGGAAGCAAAAGAGTTTGTAGACGCCATGGCTGGTCATGGATTTGAATACAGGCTTTCGGAGGAGGATACCGGTACCAATGGAGACATTCACAGCAATTCGTCTTCTACGGAGTGGTTTGTCGTGTTTTATAAGCCTGATAAATTGATTGTTGATGATGAACTAATCACTGGTTTTCTGGCTGAGGACAGAAGTGATCATCCCTCATTTGAACGAGTTCCTTATGCTTTCTCCTTTCAAACCATAGATGGTGGAGTGGATTTCACGCTTATTTCGGTTCATCTGAAGCCGGGGTCGGGGACAGCTGACAAAGCGCGTAGAAAAGAGGAATTGGAAGCTATTGCTCAATGGATCGATATAAACGATAGCATAGAAAAGGATTTCATCATTGTTGGTGACATGAATATAAATAACCAGACTGAGTTGCAGTCTTTGTTACCACCAGGCTACAACTCATTGAACAAAGACTGTCTGCCAACTAATTTATCATCCAGTGGCAAACCCTATGATCATGTGTTGTATCATGTAAGTCATACGGGAGCTGAGTTGACAGGCAGTTTTGAGGTAGTTGATCTGAAGGAGGTAATGAGACCCTATTGGAAGGAAACAACACCTTATCCGGAAAATGATCTCAATTTGTTTTATCAGTATTACTCAGATCATAAGCCAGTGGTATTCACGCTGGTTTCAGACGGGTCGGATGATGATTAGTCACCCTGTTTGTTAAATCTGTATGATAAACCTGCAAAAAAGGTAGATACCAGCATCGGTTGTTCCGCAAAGAGGGCATCAATTTTGATTTTGAGAGGAATTCCAAATCCTCCATTCAAACCTATTCGGTATCCGCCACCTCCGGCAATAGCTAATCCGGAGATGCTTTCACCCGAGTAGCCGCCTATTCCAAATTCAGAGAACCAACCTTTTTCATCACCGGTTTGCCCGACGATCATAATCTGTGTTGATCCTGGCCAATATTGCCGGTAGATTGGAGTAGCAAACCCGGCGTCTCTACGGGTTTCATACCAAAATAAGGTTTGATACCCTAATTGAATCCCGGCAGCCACAGGACCTGCACGCAAAAAGAATATTTGAACATGTCCTCCGTAGTTGGCTTGATCCCAATTCCATAATGTACTTCCAACCCATTCTTCCAGGTCGAGGGCGGTATAGCCATACCCGTAGTAAGCTTCGGCATAATCAAACCTAAAAACCTGCGAATAAGTAGGGATAGAAAAAGCAATCAGTATGGTGAGGATACATGCTTTCATAAGAAGGCTTTATATCTACTATTAATTTAGTGAAAAACAGGCTAAATCGGATAGATAAATGTTGTATTTCGTCTTATTAGAGAAGAATCAGCATATCTGATGAGCTTAAAATGTCTCACATCTAACTTTTTAGAGTAAAAACACGCTTTACGGAAACCCTCAAAGGTTGATTACGGTTAATCTGGGCATGCAAACATTTCACGACAGTAGATTGGGAGCCTATTTTGTGATGAGTACGGATCACATCAATGATTTCCAGTTTATCAATAAGCTGCCTGGTTTGATGTCGATTTTATGGAATCAATCACAGGGAATGATTGATATATCATTAGATGACATTCGTATCAGCCTGCAACCCAATCAGGTGATCACTGCCACACATCTGCAAAACCTGGAGATACTTACAAAGGATCAACCATTAACCTCTTTCACATTCAATAGAGAATTTTATTGCGTCGTAGATCATGATAATGAGGTCTCTTGTAATGGTATTCTGTTTTACGGGTATCATGAGATTCCGCTTGTCAACATCCCAATTATGGAAGACCCGAAATTTAAAGCGTTATTTCAGGTTTTTGATGACGAGTTTCAAAACAGAGATGACATACAGGGTGAGATGCTTCAGATCCTCCTGAAGCGGTTGATCATAAAAATCACCAGGCTTGCCAAGAAGCAATTGTTTGGAGCAAAGTCAAATGATTCGGAGATTGAGCTTATTAGGCAGTTCAATATCCTGGTGGATAAGCATTTCAAAACTCACAAAAAGGTGTCTGACTATGCTGACATGCTTTTCAAGTCACCCAAGACACTGGCCAATACCTTTTCCAGGCTTCATGATGCCACACCTCTTCAGATCATCCACGACAGGATTGTTCTTGAAGCCAAACGAAAACTGATCCATACTGATTATTCGGTCAAAGAGATTGCCTTTCAGCTGGGATATGATGATGTAGGCTCCTTCCACAAACTGTTTAAAAAGGTAACGAAAAGATCCCCTCAGTCATTCAAAAATCAGGATGAAAGCGAAATAGGGAAAAATGACCAATCAAACGGGAAGAATAGCCTCTTACCCATCATAGGCTCAGGCGTTAATTGATCTGTAAACTTTTTTAAATCATTAAACTTTTAACATCCATGATCAATTTCAATGTCCCTACAAAAGAGGAAGTAAGCCAAAAGAATCAGGCGATTTTTGATACCCTCAAAAGCAAAATAGGCTTTGTGCCCAATTTATATGCAACGATTGCCTACAATGATACAGCCCTTGAGGATTACTTAAACCTTCAGAATAGAAAATCAACCCTCAGCACCAAAGAAAAAGAGGTTATTAACCTGGTGGTCAGTCAGGTAAATGACTGTAGATATTGTCAGTCAGCGCATACAGCCATAGGTAAAATGAATGGCTTCACAGATGAGCAGATCCTGGAGATCCGCGAAGGATCAGCTTCGTTTGACAGCAAACTTGATGCCCTGGCCAGGTTTGTGAAAAACATTACTATTTCCAGAACTCATCCAAGCTCTGAAGTAGTAGAAGATTTATTTGAAGCGGGCTATACCAAAGCAAATCTTGTAGATATCATCTTTGTAATTGGAGATAAGTTCATTTCTAACCTGATCAATGGAGTGACAAATACACCCATCGATTTCCCCGAAGCGCCTGTCTTAGAGCCAGTTAATGGATAATGGGTCGTTTGTAAACTTTAAAAAAAAGCCACCGTGAGTGGCTTTTTTTGTGTTAAATCAATTTCAAAAAAAAATATCGTTCTGGCTCAAGGACAATAGGTTGAAATCTGAATGATACATATTGGTTTGAGATAGGTGGTAAAATTTGTTTAGCCATTGCATTTCAATTTAAATCTCTATTTTATTTATCCAGAGAGCGTACATGTCTATATTTAATTATTAGTACGAACTAGCTGGTTAAAATATGAATCGTTCCATCAATTTTGGAATCATCGTATTCATTACGGTCTTATTGCTTACACAGTATCTCGCTTTTCAACAATTTAGGATAAGCAAGGCTGAAGAGTCTCAAAGCCTTGCAGATGAGTTGAACGCAGTAAGTGAGCGGTTGAAAGAGACATTAAGCTACAGCCTTTCAGCCACAAACACTTTGGCTTTTATTGTAGAACAGTATGGTGTGCCCCAGAATTTCGATGATCTGGCCAGGAAAATCATATCTTCATACGATCATATAGATGCGCTTGAGCTAACCCAAAAAGGGATCATCACACATGTATATCCTTTGGAAGGAAATGAAAAAGCTGTTGGTTTGGATATTTTGAATCACGCTCCAGCAAGTGCGGAGGCTAAAAAAGCTATTGAAAGAGGTAATTTATTTTTTGCGGGACCTTTAGAACTTGTTCAGGGAGGACTAGCTGTGGTTGGAAGGCTGCCAATTTATATCGAAAATGAGTTTTTTGGGTTTTCAGTCACGGTTATCAGGCTTCAGACCCTGGTTAAAGCTCTCGGAGTAATTTCAGCTGATAAGGAGTTCAATTATCAATTATCCAAGATTAATCCAATAACAGAGAAGGAGGAGTTTTTTCTTTCAGATGTGATTGATAAAGGGAATGAAAGTGTGATGTCAGTAGAAATAGCAGATGGTGAGTGGATTCTTTATGTTAGTCCCAGGTTTCCTCACCTTGTGTATCAACAAGCATTTGGGTTTTCATTTTTAGGTCTGATTTTGTCAGTTATTTCAGGATTATTTTTTTATCAGTGGTCGAGGCAACCGGAGAGGTTGAATAAACTGGTCGAACAAAAAACCAGTGAACTTCAGCATGAAAAAAACTTGTCTGACTCAATTATCAATAGCCTGCCAGGAGTCTTTTATTTATTTGATCGGAATGGGAAGTTTCTACGGTGGAATAAATATTTGGAAACCATCTCGGGGTTTTCCGAGGAAGAGTTGAAAGAAAAACGACCCGATGACTTTAGGGGGCTTGACACCAACCAGGTATTGAATACCATTAAAACCATTTTTGAAAAAGGTGAGGATGAAATGGAAACCAACCTGATCATGCGAAATGGAAAGAGAATCCCTTATTATTTATATGGTAGAAAGATCAAGCTCGATCAAAGAGAGTATTTGATAGGGATGGGTATTGACATTTCAGAACGAAAACGGGCTCAGGAAAAAGCCCTTGCGGCATCAAGAGAAAAGGAAGTGACTTTAAACAGGATCAGTGACGGTGTGATCTCATTAGACAAGGACTGGAAATATTTATTTGTAAATGATGCCGCATTGAACTTTTTCAGGGATAAGAGAGCAGAGATTCTAGGGAAGCATATCCTTGAAATAGAACCCCAGGTCGGGGAAACAAGCTTTTGGAGAAATTCACAGAAAGCATTTGAGAATGGAACCAATAAAGAATTCAGTATCTATTATGAGCCACTGGATAAATGGTTTTCCGTAAAAATATATCCGTCTGAAGACGGAATTACTGTATTTTTTAAGGATATCACCAGCGAGAAGAAGATAGAGCAGGAAACCATGAAGCTTATAGGAAGGGAGCTACACGATAATGTGGTTCAAGTACTTACTGGTGCCGGATTGTTCTTAAATATTGGTTTAAAAAAACTGGGAGATACAAATAATGATCTTGATAAAGTAGGTGAACTGATCAAGAAAAGCATTGAGGAAATCAGAATGCTGTCGCATGATTTGATCTCACCATTTATGCAAGGGGAAACACTGGAAAAATCAGTGAGGGAGGTATTTACTCATGCCAGTAGAACTGCTGGCTTCAAAGTGCAATTTGATTTTAGTGATTTCAGAGAAGAATTTTTGTCTGATAAACTCAAGACCAGCACTTTCAGAATAATACAGGAACAATGCAATAATATTCTCAAATATGCAGAACCGAAAAAGGTGTTCATCAAATTAGCCATGGATGAAGATCAATTCTACTTCGTGATCAGTGATGACGGTGTAGGGTTTGATCCCGCCATAAATACCGGCGGTATTGGGTTTATCAATATTCGTTCAAGGATTGCGTTATTTAGTGGTGAGTTCAGCATCGATTCATCTCCGGGCAAAGGGTGCGAAATACGAGTTTCATTTCCTTTGCCAGAAAAATTGGTGGTAAGGAACTGATAAAAACTTTCTAACTGATCTATACCATATATCGGTTCAATACTTCAAAAATATCTTTGAGGAGATCAGAAATTAGATCACAATGAAGTTAGATTTGCCGCGGAAAGAAAACTTATTTAATCCATAAATTTAAGACGTATGAATTACACAATTAGGATAGTTGCTATTGTATTCTTTATCAGTATGTTGGGGATTTCATCAACCAATGCTCAAGGCTCTCTTGGAAAAGGAAATGAGCAATTCAATGGAGGTGTGGGATTTTCAACATGGGGTGTACCTATTTATTTGGGTATGGATTTTGGTGTGCATCAGGATGTTACCATCGGACCTGTAGTCTCCTATAGGAATTATTCAGAAAGGTTTAATTCTGTGAAGTATTCACACTCCATTTTCACACTAGGCTTTAATGGTAACTACCATTTCAATACCCTGATTGACCTTGATCCTGAATGGGACTTATATGCTGGTCTTACCCTGGGGTATTATATTTGGTCTTCCCCAAATGATTATGGTGGAGCACAGGCATCTTCCCTTGGATTGCAAGGCCAGATTGGTGGACGTTATTTCTTCTCAGACAAGTTTGGAGTTAATATAGAGTTTGGTGGTGGATTAGCTTCCGGAGGAAGATTCGGAGTGACTGTAAAGCTTTAAATAAAAGAAAGATGTGTTATTCAGATTCTTCTGAATAACACATCATGTTTAATTGGTACATCCCAATTAAATCTGCCTATAGCTCGCTGTGGTTGTCTTAATGTCTTTTTTGCCAAATTTAATCTTGCTTAGTATTCTACCCTTCCTTTCAAGTCATTAACAGTACCATCAGGACGACCAAAAGGCTCAGAGAGAAGTATCTAAACAAATTAAACTTGATTGAACGATCCATGTGGATTCATTTTTATTAAATGTAAATCTAAAATAGATGCATGCCGTATTCAATCGAGTCAAACACGTAAATATTAATGGGTGTTTTATAGGTAGAATACCTATAAAATTTTTCTAAGCGCTGGACTATCCTTCTACATTGATAGTGTCTCCCGGGGATAGGGGAGTTTCAATCAGTTCAATATTACTGTCAATTATTTTTCCGAGGGTTCAGCCAGATTCACATTGATCACCGGCTTCTTACCCCGCTGAAATGGATAGTGTTCCTTATAAAATAATGTGTTACGAATAGAAGTGCCCGCCTCATCAATGATGACATGGTAGATCTTTAGAGGGAAGACTGTGGTATAGAATCCGGAAAAAAAACCTCTTCATCGTTAGCGGGTGAGACTTTAAAGGATCACTTGAGTATCCCACCTGCAATTCGATGTAGCTGGAATCAGTCATTCCATCATCATTCACTTCCACACCAAATACCATGCGCTCAGGCTTGATGCTAATTTCTTTCAGTGTTTCATCAGTAACAATGCTTTTCGTCTCATAATAGCTATTCGCCAAAAGTGGCCATGAGAACAGCAACTCAGTACTATCCGCATCTGCATAGATGTATCCATTTTTGAATCCAAGAACACCACCATTTGAAACAATTAGCCAGGGATCTGTATTATTCATCGAATCACACAGTACAGCTGGCTCTGGGTAATTGACCTCCCATGACAGATGAAGGCGATCGTAGGTAATGCCTTCATAATCATAAGTATCCAATCCAATCCCATAAGCGTTTGACTTACTCAATGCGAGCGTCTGAATGGTGTATTCTTTGTTAGAATAAAGACTTAAAGCCAGGTCTTGAGGCAAATAACGAAATCCACCACATGCATAGAGTAAGGTACGCATATGAGGGTTGTGAACTATGGAATCTTTGGAGGCCTCAAAAACCCCAATGAAAAAGTATGTAATGTCTTCGGGTGAAGTATGAGATCTACTATTATCAAGGTCGGTTTCACTAATAAGGACATCCTGGTTAATTCTGACAGGATACGTCTTCAATACTGATTCTGACTTGCCTTCGCTCCCCTGATCATCAGGTGCAGGTGATTCGTCCTGTTGGCACGCAAATAGACCACCCAATATTAAAAGGATAAGTAGTTGTATGTTTTTCATTGTATTTAGATAGTGAATGCGTTGTGAGTTAATAAATGAATGTCAAATTAACCAGTATGTTTAATATTGTTCAGATTTGATAATTTGTGCACACAAAGACTGAAGCATTGGATTTACGCATATGTTTTTTATTACTATTGTGATATAATTTATCCATTCAAGTATTCTTCCTGTCCTCAATGAATTTTTTTAGATACAAAGCAGCTGCACAATCATGCGTCATTTTAGTGGCGATATTTTTCTCTGTAAAGCTCATGTCCCAGCCGGGCACACAGTGGGACAATACACAGGATAAAGTCTGGCCAGATGAATTTAAAGAAGTAGAGATCCGGTCAGGGAGTGATGGCAAAATTCAGCGAGCGTATTTTCATTCAGCGAAGAAGGAAGCCCGACCACTGATCATTAGTCTGCATACATGGAGCGGTGATTACAAACAAAAAGACCCGATTATAAGCCAGATTCTCGAGAATGACTGGAATTATATACACCCTGATTTCAGGGGTCCAAACTGGACGCAGGAAGCCTGTGGTAGCCAACTTGTTGTACCAGATATTGATGATGCAATCGATTATGCATTAAAATATGGAAATGTTGACACTACCAACATCCACGTGGTAGGGGTGAGTGGGGGTGGCTATGCGACACTGCTTACCTACATGCAGTCCCGTCACAACATACGCACTTTTTCTGCATGGTCAGCGATCTCAGATATCAATGCCTGGTATCATGAGACCAGAGCTCGTCAACTAAACTATGCCAGGCATATATCGCTGGCAACAACAGGTGATTCAACTGGCATTGATGTGGAATCTGCAAAGCAGCGTTCGCCTATGTTTATGCAAACACCTGCTGAAAAAAGAGTAAATAGCAAACTATTTATCTACACCGGAGTGCATGATGGGTATACAGGGTCAGTACCCATTACGCATTCTATCAACATCTATAATAAAGTGGTGAGCGAGACGGATCCCTCCAATGCTGTTGACCTTGTACCGGATCAGGTGAGCAACAGGATTACAATGACCAGGAGCTTACCGGGTCTGGATTTTGGTCTACTGGGCGATCGAAAAGTGCATTTTAAGACGAGTTATGACAACAGGGTATTTATCACGCTTTTTGAAGGTGCTCATGAGATGCTTACAGAAGTCGCTTTGGATCACGTTCCGGGAGAGACCATACTGGCGATAGGAGACTCTAATGGCCAGATGACTGGAGGTTGGGTGGATCAGTTGACAAGTATCAGAGTACAGGATGTGATCATCAATGAGTCAATATCGGGTAATACGATAGGTTTTATCAACAATGGCAATCCAATGCTCAATACTGTATTGAATGTTGAAAGTTACCTGAAAAAGCATGACCTGAATAAAGGCAGCCTGGATAGAATTCTTATATTATTGGGGACCAATGATTGTAAGGCGGTATTCAAGGATAGAATGGATGAAGTACCTGATAAGTTTCAGGAGTTACTGGATATTATCCGCAACTATTATAAAGGATATGAAGCACCTGATATCCTGGTGATATCTGCTCCACCCTATGGTTCGAATGAGATTTTACTGGATAAGTATAAAGGAGCAGGAGAGAGGGTACAGAACCTGAATCAGCAGCTACAAAAGGTGGCGAAAAAGAATCAGGTTCGGTACTTAGATGTTCATTCACCACTCAGGCCTGTTATTCGGTATGTATCCAAAGATGGTGTTCACTTAACACCGGCTGGTCATCAGATTATTGCTGAAATGATCAATGAAAAGCTGAATTGATGCTATGAAATTAGTTTAACATCCACGGCATCCATTCCCTTCATCCCTTTTTGTGGGGTAAATGTAACCTTATCGCCTTCCTGTACTGGTTCGATGAGATTACTTTCATGAAAAAAGAACCGGTCTCGTGTTTCAAGTTCTTCGATGAAACCAAACTTTTTATTTGGGTCATAATAGGAGACGGCACCCTGTCGTGTAGGATCCTGATCGTCTTTTTCCTGTTTTGGGATGCTGACTTCGATGTTGGTGGCCTTTATTTCTTTCTTTTTCTTTTCTGGATCCGGAGGAGTATCGGAGATGTTGCCAAACTCATCTACATAAGCAATCATGTCATCAAGGGACTTACCTGAGTCAGCATTGGCCTTCTTTTCTTCTCTTTTCTGAAGCTTATCTTCCTTGCGTTTTTGTTTTTTCTTTTCGTTTTCTCTTTTACTAAATGTACTTCTTGATCTTCCCATATGGTGAATTTAAATTAAAAAATGGTGTAATGAAGCATAGTCAAGACCTTGTCATTGACCATGCTTTTGTTTTTACTTTAGATTACTTCAACATCAACCGCATTTAGCCCTTTGGGACTTGATTCGGTCTCATATCTTACTTTGTCATTTTCTCTGATCCTATCAATAAGGTTGTTTTTGTGTACAAATACATCTTTTGAACCATCAGATGGGGTAATGAAACCAAACCCTTTGGTCTCATTGAAAAACTTTACAGTTCCTTCTTTCATTATTATATCAATTGTTAAAAAATACTTAGTTATTAGCATCCACTAATGTAAATGCTTTTCCGCTCTTACCTGCTCTACCTGTTCTTCCAATTCTATGGATATAGCTGTCCTTAGTTCTAGGTAACTCATAATTGATCACATGGGTTACATCTGGCAGATCCAATCCTCTGGAAGCAACATCTGTTGCAACTAAAACACGGATACCACCCAGGTTGAACTGGTTAAGCGAATTATTTCTTTGATTTTGAGATTTATTTCCATGGATAAGTCCGGATTTTATTCCAAACTGATTGAGTTTCTTACCTAACTTATCTACCTGACGCTTTGTTTCTGCAAAGACTATAACCTTACTGAAATCTTTGTTGGACATAAGTCTTGTTAAAACATCAAACTTGTTTTCACCATTGGGTACGCGAATAATTTCCTGCTCGACCCGATCGGAAGGGGAAGACCCGGAGTTTATTTTCACTTCCAGAGGATTGGTCAGTATTTGATCAATCAAGTGCTGTTGAGTTTTATCAAGCGTAGCAGAGAAGAACATGGTCTGTTTTCTGTTTTTCATCCCATGGATAATCTTTTGGATATCCTTAATAAATCCCATTTCCAACATTCTATCAAACTCATCCAGCACCAGCGTTGAAATGGTATCAAGTCTCAATATACCTTGATTTAGCAAGTCAATCAACCTACCAGGGGTACCAATGATCAGATTATTTTTGGATTTAAGGTTTCGGATATCTTTAGTTATGCTTTGTCCCCCAATAAAACATGATCCTTTTAGGTTTAGTTCTTTTGAGAGGCTGATGAATTCCTGTTCTACCTGTAATGCCAGTTCTCGGGTAGGTAGTACTACCAGGGCCTGTGCATGAGGTTGTAAGGTCATCTTATGTAATATTGGAATCAAAAAGGCAGCTGTTTTTCCCGTGCCTGTTCCCGCAATACCCATTAAATCTCTGCCCTCCAGAAGGTGGTTTATTGATTGTTCCTGGATGGGTGTAGGGTATTGATACCCTTTCATGTTCAAGTTGGCTTTGATAGCCGGATTGATATCGAGGTCTTCGTATTTCCAGCTTGGAGTGCTTTCTTGAGGAGTCTCTCTGGGAGAGGTTTTGATCAAATGATCAGGATTGAAAGAGGATGCCTTCCTGGCATTTTTCTTTTGATTGGAAGGTCCGCTAAATCTGGACCTTCGTGAAATAGTTCTATTCATATTATTTTTAATGTCTTGCAATAATTTGTATCAAATCAATTAGTTGCGGTAGCTGTCCCCAGATGTTTCAGCATTTTCATGTGTGCTGAAATGGCGGACAAAAAGTTCCTTTTAGAATTGTAAGGCAAATCATATTTATCCGTGAGTTTTTTCACGACTTTGCTCAATCCTTTATAATGTACATGTGAAATGTGGGGTAGCAGATGATGCTCAACCTGAAAATTCAACCCACCAACAAACCAGGAAAAGATCCTGCTTTTAGGTGCATAATTACTGGTAGTATCAAGTTGATGAAAAAGCCAATTGTTTTCAATCAGACCATCATTGTTGGGTCTTGGGAATTTAGCACTTGGCATCACATGTGCTGTTTGGAAAACAATACTCAACATGGTGCCGGTCATGAAATGCATACAAATAAAAGCCAGCACTATTACCCACCAGGAAACAGGATTCAGTATTATTGGCAGGATCAGAGCGTAACCGAAGTAAGTAAGCTTCCAGATGGCTGCTTTCAGGATTTCTAGCCTGTAGACGCTTTCTTCCTTAAAGAAGCCCATTTTTTTATATTGTTTGATCCTGGTAAAATCACGGGTTGAAACCCATACCAGGGTTAAAAGTCCATAGAAAAACCATACATAGATATGTTGGAAGCGATGGAACCAGTGTTGTTTTCTGTCTGGAGAAAACCGAAGTATACCCGGTGTGTTTAAGTCGTCGTCCAGCTCATGCACGTTGGTGTAAGTGTGGTGCAATACATTGTGCTGAATTTTCCAGATAGTAGCATTTGCGCCAATTAGGTTAATAGAATAGCCCATGAGCCTGTTGATGCTTTTTTTCCTGGAATATGATCCATGTAAAGCATCATGCATAATACTCATTCCGATCCCGGCCATGCCTATCCCACTTATAAAATAGAGGACAAAAACAGCTAAAGGGGAAGTGGTAATACCTAAATTAAGAATAATGATAGGTATTAAAAACAGGGTGAGCATGACAATAGACTTGATCACGATCGAGCTGCCGCCACTCTTAGGAATATCTTTTTCGTTAAAATATTGATTTACCTTTTTTCTTAATTCGTCAGTAAAGCCACTGTCTGTGCTTGTTGTAAATTTTACATCTTTCATGAAATGGAATGTGAAGTTATGATACCCTTTAGAAAACAGGGTATACGAAGGCTCTTGAGCAAATACAGGTTCTGATAACCAGTCTCGCGTAGTCCCAAATAAATTTGTTGTTTTTCGATAATTTTTAATGGTTCTACTGAAGCATTAAGAACCAATTATCAACACTGGGTGTGACTGAATAAAGAGAAGTTAATCCTACAATTGAATGATGCAAAGCTCGCTTAATTATCCGAGCAATCCTAATAATGCAAAAAAATGGCAATAATATCCTTCTTCGGAAAAAGACTTCGAAGAAGGTATATGTGTTGATTGCTGTCTATAAGACTACTTATTCAGCTTTATCTGATGTTTTAACACCAGCATCAATTTCTTTCTTCACCTCCCTGGCAGCATCCTTAAACTCCCTGATTCCTTTGCCCAGACCTCTTGCAATTTCAGGGATCTTTTTTGCTCCAAAGAAAATAATGATGAAAATTCCTATGACGAGTAACTCGCCACCACTTGGCATTCCAAAAAGCAATAATGTATTCATATAAATTTAGTATATAGTTAATTAAGCTGCCCTCTTTGGGGTTTTTAGATGTTTAGTAATGTTTTTATCAATTAGCTGAGCCCATTTTTTTGCTAAGACCATATGAAACCCCCTCTCAAGTGGGTCGTCTGTCTGTGTATTGAAAAAAGTAAGTAGATCGAATTGGGGCTCATTCCCGAAATCGTTACCTAGCATCAGCTGAATGATTTCACCCGAATCAATGACTTTGCAACTTGAGACACGATTAAGGTCCAGGAGTTTCCAATTCACAGGTAAGGATTGAATATCCACAAAAACCAGCTTCTTATTTATTGGGTCTATTCCGATCGTTTTGTCATTCCACGAATCATAGGCCGTGCATTTGATGGATTTTTCTTTTTCTATGTTCCTTAATATTCTTACTGATTGATGGGTCCTGTGCTGGCCTTTCCAGATCAGATAAGCTATAGGACCAAAAATGGCCAAAATGAAGATGGCCGTGATGATAATAGTACTTAAATCGATAATCATTTCGGGTAGGACGTTAGCTGTAAAAACTGTGGATGAGTATGCAGTGACAATTGAGCTGCCACCAAAAAATATTGAAATTTCCTGGTGGCAGCTCTCAGTCTTTTAGCTTCTTCTGGTTTTGGTTTTTGTTTTATCTATCACTGATTGAAGTTCGGAGTTAATTGAAGTAGCTTTTTGCTTGGCAAGTGTTGCTTTATCCAGACCAGGAATCAGTTGTCCTGAAATCACCAGACTGTCAGTTTCAGCTACCGCATTTTCTACTGTTTTCAATTCTTGTTGGATGGTCAGTAGGATATCAGCAGCTTCTTTTCCTTTGGGTACCTCAAGAATGATTTGCCTGTTGGTATTGATCAACGTCTTTACCTCAGCAATGGTAGTTTGTATCTGATTTGTGAGTTCCAACTTTTTGGCTTCTGTCTGGTTGGCAACTTCATCAGCTTGTTGGCTAATGTAGGAGAGCTGAGCTTTGACAGAGTCATAGTTTGCAAAGAAATCAGCTTTCTCGTCCTGTATCTCAGCCAAAACGGACTCAAGAGAATCTTGTAATGCGATAAAGTTCTCTGAAGCATAGATTTCCGCACCAATCATTTTGGCACTATCAAGAGCTGCCTGAGCTGCGTCGATTTCTTTTTGAGGGACAGATCCGCAACTGCTTAATAATATGGCCGCAATACCCGGTACTGCAAGGCCAACAACGTATTTAATTGTCATTCTATTCAATATGATTTGGAGTCAATTTTTGTTGAATCCAGTATTGTGACGAATAATAGCCAGGAAGTAACCGACTGTTGAAAAATATTTTTAATCTGTTGAAATCCTATAATTACAGATTACGTTAATTCGGTCATATCAAGAATTGAATTGAGTAATATTTCATGGATGTCTACTGATGAGGAGATCATCAGTAAGCTGACAAAAGGTGACCAGAAAAGTCTTTATGATCTTCTTTATAAGAGGTATTATAAAAAGGTCCTGGATAAATGCTTCAGTTTTGTCAGGGACAGGAGGTTAGCAGAGGAGTTGACAGAAGATGTTTTCTCGAAAACATATGAGAAACTAGGGTCATTTAAACACCAGTCCAGATTTTCTTCGTGGTTATATGCCATTACCTACAATCATTGTATTGACTACCTCAGGGAGAAGAAAAAAATCAACTATCCGGAATGGAACAATCAAAATGAGATTCCTGAGATTATCGATGAAACCGAACCGCAACTCTCAGCCATAAACTATGAAAATTTACAGGCTATTCTGGAACTCATTCACCCTGAGGAAAAAGCCCTGCTGATGATGAAATATTTGGATGATCTTTCGATCAAAGAGATCAGTCGAGCCTTACGTATTAGCGAAAATGCAGCGAAGATGAGACTCAAAAGAGCGAGAACACGTGTGTTTTATCTCTATTCAGATAGATTCCTAAAGGAGATTTAATAATTAACCATTTAGAAGATGATTGAAGAAGAATTTGTAAAGAAAATATTGAGTGGATCGAATATTGAAGTCCCCGTACAATGCAATGAACGATTTGAGCACCATTTCAGGGGAGCTCTCAATCCTGAGTGGCAATTGAAGGGCGACATATTTGAAGTATTGTTCCACAAGGAAGGTATAGAATATATCGCTGAACTTGATGCAATGGGTGAGCTCATCAAATACAAGATGAATTTGAACAAGGAGCTATTGCCAACGCTAATTCGGTCTCGCCTGGAAAAGGAAAGAGAGATCATGAATGTAGTGTTGATCAACAAGCGAGATCATATCATGTATGAGATCATTGTTCGTTCCTCGGCCTTATCACGTTTCAGACTAATTGTGGACCAAATGGGAGAGGTGGTTGAAGAAAAGCCCTTGTGAGATACCTTTAAAAAAATAATGCTTCCTAATCAGTGACTTAAAATAAGATCTGCCGTCCAAATTCCAAAACTAAGAATATGGAATCGGCTGATACTATTTACATATTCGTGCTGATTGTAATGACAATTGCCATTATGCTTGGCAGGGATGGATCAGAAAACGATCGGGAGATTTAATGAAGTAGCTACTTGATTTCAATAAAATGAAGTCAAATAGCTACATGATTAAGTAAAAAATTTTAGATGTAGTTAAGCTTCGTCTTTTTGTCCCTGTTTAAATCTGTGTTAGCTAAGGTAATTCTATACTTTTTCATCGATTATTTATTTAAGGTTAGCAAAAGCTTATCCAGTCTTTCTAGTGTAGAGGTCATTCCATCTTTCATCCCCATGTTAATCACCTGATCCAGAGCCTCAAAAGAATCATACTGTACTGTGGTAACTACCAGCGTATTTTCTCCTTTATCCGAAAACTCAACATGCCATTCTGCCTGAGGTAGATCTCTGCTCAAATTACCCTCACTGTCACTAAATGCATCCAGGGTTTTGTAATAATCTATGGCCTTGATTTTGGTGTATTCAGTCCATCCCCAATATTCCTTTCCTTCCGGATCTACCATGGCATAATGCCAGTGACCACCTTCACTAAAGTCCATGGATTTAGTCTTTGTGGTGAAAGGTTCCGGTGCAAACCATTGATTGAGTAATTCACTTTTGGTGTAGCAATCCCAAATCAGTTGCCGATTAGCGGCAAATTCCCGTTTTACGGTGATGGTGTTCATTTTCTTGTCCACCAGGAATTCGAATTGTAATGTGTTCATTTTTCTTTCTTTTGAATTTTAGCTATTAGATTATCTAGTTTATTGAATCGGTTTTCCCAGATCTTCCTAAACTGTTCCAACCATTGATCAATTTCTTTCATTTTATCCACCTTTATCTCATAGTAGATTTCCCTTCCCTGCTGGTTAGAATCGATCAGATCACATTCGTTTAGGATTTGAATATGTTTGGAGATGGTCGGTCTGGCAACGTCAAACTCATTGGCTATGGCTCCAGCCGTCATGGTTTGTGATGCCAGTAATACCAGGATGGCCCTTCTTGTTGGGTCTGCTATCGCCTGAAAAGGATCTCTTCTTAGTTTCAAAGCTTCAAATGTTTATGATAATATGAAGTCATATGACTACAAGTATATAGATATGTAGCTAAATAGCTACATAAATAAAAGAATAATTATTGTGTTTAATGTAAGTGGTTGAAAATCATTAAATTATATTTTAGGGCCTCCTTTGTGGATTGATGGGTAATAGTTCACACATGATCAAACAATGTAAAGCTCTCCAGGTATTCGGGAATGGTCACATTCCAGTTTTTTTCTTCCAGTTTTTGTTTGAGTGTGATCATTCCTTCCTTTTCTCCATGGATGAGAAATGTTCGTTTAGGGGAATCCTTGATGTCTCTGACCCACTCCAGAAGCTGTTCCTGATCGGCATGGGCAGACAGTCCGTCGATGGTTGCTATCCTGGCTTTCACATTCACCTCTTCACCAAAGATCCTTACCTGCTTTTCGCCCTCAACCAGCGCCCTACCTCTACTTCCTATGGCCTGGAACCCTGTAAATAGGACGGTATCTTGTTCATTGGGTAGTCGATGGTAAAGATGATGCAAAATTCTACCTCCGGTGGCCATGCCGCTTGCAGAAAGTATGATGGCATGATTCTTTAGGGTATTGAGCATTCTGGATTGCTCCTGTTTGGTGACATAGTGCACAAAAGATGCATCAAAAATGTGGTGACCAAAATCGTCCTTGCTTTGCAGACGATGATAGGCTTCCAGTCTTTTGTATAGCGAGGTTACGCTAATGGCCATGGGGCTGTCTACATAAACAGGTCTTGATTTCATATTTTGAAAGATCTTCCACAGGTAATACAGGATTAATTGTGTGCGTCCGAGCGAAAATGCCGGGATGATCAGACAGCCTCCACGCTCATCACAATCATTGATAAGTTGGATCAGTTCATCTTCAATATTTTGGTAATGATGGATGCGATTACCATAAGTGGATTCCATAAACAGGATGTCCGCTTTCTTCGGCTTCTGCGGGGATAGATGGAGTGGGTTGTCATCCATCCCAAGGTCGCCGGAAAACACCAGCAGCTTATCCCCCTGAGAAGTTTTGACTGTAATTTCGGCAGATGCGGCTCCGATTATATGACCGGCATGAAAGAAACGAATTTTCACGAAGTCATTCAATATTATTTCGGTATCCATGAGATGTGTTTCTACATTTGGAAATACCCTTTCGGCATCTTTCACAGTGTAGAGCGGTTTAGCAGGATCGTGTTTTGAATAGCCTTTTTTGTTTGCAAATGCAGCTTCTTCTTCCTGCAGCTTGGCACTATCGGTGAGAAGTATCTCCAGTAGTGCACCAGTAGGTTCTGTACAGTGAATTTTCCCTTTATAACCATTTTTATATAGCATCGGCAGATAGCCGGAATGATCAATGTGTGCATGTGTGAGCACCACCGTATCAATGGTTTCAGGATTGACGGGAAGATCATCCCAGTTTCTTAGCCGTAGCTCTTTGAGTCCCTGAAAAAGTCCACAATCAATGAGTATTTTGAAATCGTCTATTTCCAGCAAAAACTTTGAGCCTGTCACAGAGCCTGCTGCACCCAGAAATTTTACCCTTATATCCATTGGGAGGAAGTTAAACATTTTGTATAAAGTTATACAAGTAACCAGGATGATCAATGTCGCAGCAGTTTCTGACTATTATCATTCTGGAATCAGTCGAATGAGTTGATGACAATCAGTTGTGGGGTTGTCGGAAATCATTGTAAATCCTATCAATGTAACGGAAATTAAGCCATTGCTTTTCACACAGTTTAAACTATTAAAGCGATGAGTTTGATCAAAAGAACAATGCCAAACTGGTCTGCACTGACAGACTTTTTTGACGATGATTGGACCAGGGATTGGTTCATGAAGGGTAATGGTACACCAGCGGTGAATGTGGTAGATAATGAAACCAGCTACGAAATTGAGTTGGCTGCTCCGGGCTACAAGAAAAAAGACTTCAAGATACAAATGGATAATGGTATCCTAACTGTAGCCGGGGAAACTGAGATCAAAAAAGAGGAGAAGAAAAAAAATTACACCAGACATGAATTTCACTCTTCTTCTTTCAGCAGATCCTTCACACTTCCGGGTGATGTAAAAAGGGATGATGTAGACGCCAGGTATGAGGATGGGGTGCTGCACCTGACCCTGAAAAAAGAGAAGAGCAAAACTCCGGAAAAAAAGCAAATCACAATTAAATAACTGTTTTAGGAAGGGGATTCAATTCCCCTTCCTGATTTTTTAAAACGGGAAGTAAAAATTATAAAAATGAAAAAATTCACATTGGAAGATGCAAAACGCATTGGTGGTATTCTTGGTATAGACTGGACTGAGGTCAGTGCAGAGGAATTTAAGATGGGGTTAAATGTTGAATTGGAACATGGCTCCAGGTATCCTGAAACAAACGTCACCAGGGATGATGAAATGATTACAGGAAAGATTGCCTGGGCTCATTTAAAGGAATTCGCTGACTACTATACGAGACTCAATCATATGGAAAAAGAAGCAGAGGCCTTTTGGCGCGGAGCCTTAATGCCCAATAAACTGCACAAATAAAATAAGTCTTAGGTTATTTTGGATAGCGGGTAGCTGGTTAGAAGATGCCTCAAAGGGTTCAGTGTGCGATTGAGATTTTTATTTGACTAGAAAAACTGATTCAGGTTTTGAAAGATTCTTACTTTCCATTAGTCATCCATATCCTTACTTTAGCCATTTCAATCGTTAATGGCTTGCATGGGAACCTTACTGAAGATTAAGAACGCTTCACTACAACGCTATTCCAAGACTTTACTTGACCAAATCAACTGGACGATCCATCAGGGAGAACATTGGGCATTGATTGGACCGGCTGGTTCAGGAAAAACTTCACTGCTTCGAGCCATTCGTACTCAGGCATTTATCAGTCGAGGAGAGATCATCTACCCAATATTGGATGGTATGTTGCCAGCATATCAGGAGGAAAACCCATTTTTTACCTATAAAGATCTGATTTCATTGGTGGGAGCAAAGTACGAGTTTCGCGATCTATCCAGCTCATCCTCCAATCTATACTATCAACAGCGATATAATTCTCTGGATTCCGAGACTGTAGAAACGGTCGAAGCACACATTCAAAAACTCAGGTCGGTGGAGCGCCCGGGGTACTGGACTTTTGATCGGGTAGTCTCACGCTTAGGTTTAATGCATCTAAAGGACAAGGCGCTGATCAAGCTTTCTAATGGTGAGGCTAAGCGATTGTTGCTTGCCTCAGAGCTTGTCAAAAATCCGGTGTTGCTATTGATGGATAACCCATTGTCCGGACTAGATCCTGACACCCGGAAGGAAATGAATAAGATATTAACTGAAGTTGGTGAATCAGGGATATCCATTGTGATGGTCACCAGTTCACATGAAATTCCTGATATGGTCACTCATGTGGCACATATAAGGGATCACAGCATTCAGACGGGGACAAAAAATGAAATGTCATTGATTGTTTCTACCATCAGATCACCAAAGTTTGATAAGGAACAGATTGAAAAGTTGCTTGTCAGAACTCATTCATCCTACAAGATGATGGTGAAGATGAGCGAGGCATCCGTGAAATACGGTGAAAGAATGATATTGGATCACATTAACTGGGAGATTAAACAAAAAGAGCGGTGGTTACTAAAAGGCCACAATGGAGCGGGAAAATCTACCTTGCTGAGTCTGATCACAGGGGATAATCCTCAGTCGTATTCAAATGAGATTGTGTTATTTGACCGCAAACGAGGGAGTGGAGAGAGTATCTGGGATATCAAAAAGAAGATCGGATTGGTATCTGCCGAGCTTTACCAGTATTTCCCTTCAAACAGTACCTGTCTCAAGGTGGTTGAATCAGGATTCTATGATACCATGGGTTTATTCAGACCCTCAGATCCGGCTAAAGCTCAAAAGGCCATCGAATGGTTGACTGTATTGCAGGTTTCGGAGCCACCAAAGACATTGTTTAAGAATTTATCTGAGAGTACGCAGCGTTTAGTCCTACTGGCAAGAGCCCTTGTAAAAGGACCACCATTGTTGATATTGGATGAACCCTGTCAGGGATTGGATATTGATCAGCAGCGATTCTTCAAACTGCTTGTAGAGACCATCTGCAAGCATTCGGATATTACCATGATCTATGTGAGTCATTTTCAGGAAGAGATCCCGGATAGTCTGACTTATGTGCTGGCATTGGAGGGAGGTAAGGTTGTTGAAAAAGGATCGCTGAGATAAACACTGTTGAAATAGCTTTTTTCTTCACCAAAACACATTGTCAAATCAAGAGAATTTGTAATTTGGCCTCACATTTTCTTTCTTAAATCCAGTTGTTTCAGCAAAAGTCCATAGCAGTTCTTCCATTCGAAAGTATAAGTTCCGACCCGGAAAATGAATACTTTTCAGACGGAATGACCGAAGAGATTATTAATGCATTAAGTAAGATTGATGGACTCAGGGTGACCGCCCGGACATCTTCTTTTGTTTTTAAAAGCAGAAGGGCAGATGTAAGGATCATCGGGAATGAGTTGGGGGTTTCTACAGTACTGGAAGGGAGTATCAGAAAGTCCGGCGAGCGCATTCGCATCACTACCCAACTGATCAGGACGGACAATGGGTTTCAACTCTGGTCCGAAGTGTTTGACCGTCAAATGAATGACATCTTTGAGCTGCAGGATGAGATCAGCGTGTTGATAGCTGAAAAGATCAGGGAAAACTTTGGTCATATCAGCATTTCGGATCACCTGATAGAGGCACCAACGAAGAATATAGAAGCTTATAATCTATATTTAAAGGCCAGGTATTATCATCTGAAATGGGACGGAGATCGGATCGAGCGAGCCATTGAAATCTATCAGCAATGCATTGATATGGACCCGGACTTTTCCACTCCATATTTTGGTATAGGATTTTGCTACACCATGTTAGGGTCCTGGGGTCTGGACAGAAGTCTTCTCAAGAAGGCAGAGGAGTATTTAGAAAAGGGCTTGTCTCTTGATCGGGATTCTGCTTATGGGTATTTTTCTATGGGAGCTCTTAAGTTTTGGGGTGATTGGGATTTTAAGGCAGGATATGAAAATTACTCCAAAGCAGTCTCAATCAATCCGAACTTTACCGAGGCAGAGGAGGCACTTTCGGAACTATACCTGGCAATTGGTGATTTTGATCTTTCCATGAAGCATATAGAAAATGCGCTTCGGATCAATCCCCTGTCTGCCAATCATATTTATACTAAAGGAAACATTCTCTTTTATCAGGGCAAGTTCAAAGAGTCACTGAAGTACTCCCTGGAATCAATAGGAATCGATCCTACCTTTTTACATGCTATCAAAGAAGCCTTGTTGAGTTACCTGTTTCTGGATGAAAAAGAAAAGTATATTGAATTACTGGAGAAGTACAAAGATCATCCGTTTTATGATGTATTTGCCGAACTCCATCGCATAAAATATGAAACACCGGATCAGGATGAATTTTCACGGGTCATCGAAACGATTGATAGTCGCATTGACGGTCTGATCCTTTGGCCATGGAAGTTTTATTTCTATTCGGTTTCGGGTAAGTCAGCAGAGGCTGTAAAGGCAGTGCAGGAAGAGGTGGCACGCAAATCGGGCCAGTATATTTTTTTCAAACACTTTCCGTTCAAATCGCTGAAAAAGTTGCCGGGTTATCAGGACCTGTTAAGGACTGTATTTGATGCTGAAAGAATGCCCGGGAAGGTTGGAGCTAATAGGGAGATCATCGATGAACGCGCTCCACTTACTCCATCGGAAGCTACCGAGTATCTTGGTACACTTAATCAATGTATGGAGGAAAGGAAACCTTTTAAATATCAGGAACTTAGCCTGAGAAGTCTTGCTGGTGAGATTAATCTCCATCCAAACAAATTAAGCTGGTTGCTTAATCAGTCGTTGGGTAAAAATTTTAATGATTATGTGAATGGATACCGGCTGGAAGCTTTCAAAAAGATGGCCCTGGATCCGGAGAATAAACACCTTACCCTCCTGGGTTTGGCTTACGATGCCGGGTTTAAATCCAAGTCCACATTCAATGATTATTTCAGAAAACATGAAGGATTGACGCCCAAAGAGTGGGTCAAACAAAATAAGTAAGTAGCCTTTTTCACACCTTTTTATCCTTTCAAAGTTCCATTTCTAAATAAAAGGTCCGAAATCTCATTTCAGGAGTTCGGAATAAAAAATCAGGACGTTTCAGACTTTCGGTTCCCAAATCTTTGCTCAAGAATTTTAATTCAAAAGGAACCTAATAGTCAAAAACTTAAAACTAGATCAAAAATGAAACGGACTTTATTATCAATCATCTTCTTCTTACAACTTGTAACAATCTATGCACAGAGTTACCCGCAAAGAGAAGGTTTTAGTATTGGAGCTTCAGTCGGTGGTGGCGTACTTCACTTCACCTCAGGATATGAAGGTAATCAGACCTCAGGAGACCTGGCCCTGCCCAATCTGAAGTTGGGCTGGATGGTCAAAGAAAATCTGGGTGTTTATCTGAATATGCCAGGTCAGATTTATAAGGAAAATGGCAAGGATCGCAGCTTTGAGGGACTGATCCCCAGTGTGCAATACTGGCCGGGTAACCGGTTTTGGCTTAGTGGTGGATTTGGAGTCGCTATGGACTTCCCGGCTTTTTATGAAGTAAAAAATATAAATGACGAAACCTGGAATTGGGGTAAAGGAGCCTTAATTGGGATGGGTTTTGAAGTGCTGCAGAGACGGAAATTCACCATAGACATCCAGTCGAGAATGCTGATGAGCAGTTTTAAAATTGATGATGGGAGAAAAGAAGGTGCCAATTTCTCCATGGCTGTTGGATTTAACTTCTATTAAACACTAAAGAATATGAACAAGGAAACAAAGCGCATCCTGTTGGGGATCATCGTGGCTGTCACAGTGATCTGCTACCAACCCTTGAAAGCCGAGGGGCCATCTAAGATTGAAGAAAAGATCATCAAAACGTTCAATAAGGAGGTTGGAGCTGAGACGATCCACAATGCCTTCCTGAGTGTGAGGTCAAAATCGAATGGAATTGGGATTAATGAGACCTATGGTGTAGACGATCCTACAACTCCATTCTATACGGCAAGTTTGGCCAAGACCTTCACGGCTACCCTGGTTGGTATGCTGGTGGATAGCAAAAAGATTGGATTTCATGATAAGATCAGTAAGTACCTCCCTGGTGATTTGATTGCGGAGCTGCACATTTTGGATGGTGTAGATCACACATCAAAACTTACAGTCGCACACCTGCTCAATCACACCTCCGGACTACCCGACTACTTTGAAGATGAACCAACTCAGGGTGCAAATATGATGACCATGCTGTTTACAGAACCAGAACGGGTATGGACTCCGGAGGAATTGATCGAGTATACTAAAGAAAACTTCAAATCTAAATTTGCTCCGGGCACAGCTTTTCACTATACAGATACAGAGTATGTGCTACTCGCCCTGATCATAGAAAAATTGACCGGGCTCTCATACGCACAGGCTTTGAGTGAGTATATCTTTCAGCCATTGGGAATGAAAGCATCCTATATCAATCTGCATTCAAAACCATCTGATGGAATTGCAGTGATGGCTCCTTTGTACGCTGAAGAGGCCGAGATCAGTACTTTAAAAAGCCTCAGTGCCGATTGGGGTGGCGGCGGATTGGTCAGTACGAGTGAAGATCTGTATCGCTTTATGAGTGCACTTGTCGAGGGTGAACTGGTAACTGAAGCCACATGGGAAGAGATGAATCAATATACACCTGAAAGTAAGGGAACCTATTACGGCTACGGCTTGCGGAAGTGGAACCTCAAGGAGCTGTTTCCTATCCTTCCGGATGTTACTTTGATAGGGCATTCAGGTTCAACCGGATCATTCATGTATTATTCACCCGAACTGGATACCTATTTCACAGGAACTTTCAACCAGACTACAATGATCAGGGATCATATCAAATTCCTGGTGAAGCTGATGGTCATGATCAAAAAGAACTCAAAATAATATCAGGACGATGAAAATAATCGTTGCAGGTGCTACCGGGTATTTGGGTAGCCATATTATTAAAGCATTACAGCAATCAGATCATACCTTCCAGGCCATTGCCAGAAATCAAACCAAATTAAATAAACTAGGTGTGGGAGATGACCAGATCATCGAAGCGGAAGTTACTAAACCTGAGACACTAGCAGGTAAGCTTGAAGGTGCAGACCTTATCATCTCGACTGTAGGAATAACCAGGCAAAAAGATGGACTCACCTATATGGATGTGGATTACCAGGCTAACCTCAATTTGCTGCATGAGGCTAAAATAGCAGGTGTAAGAAAGTTTGTTTATGTGTCCGCCATCAATGGCCAGCATATGCGCCATCTCAAGATCATGGCCGCCAAGGAAAAGTTTGTGGATGAGCTGAAATCATCTGGCATGGAATACCTGGTAGTAAGACCAAATGGTTTCTTTTCTGACATGCGTGATTTTCTCTACATGGCGAAAAAGGGAAAGGTCTACCTTTTTGGGGATGGAGAATTTAAGCTCAACCCCATTCACGGAAAAGATCTGGCAGCATTCATCGTTGAAAACCTGGATTCACCGGCAAATGATCTTGAGGTAGGTGGCCCTGATGTGTTGACCCAAAATGAGATTGGAGAGCTAGCGCTCAAAGCATTCTTTATGCCAACAAAGATTGTGCATATCCCGGATTGGGTGCGAAAGATGCTTGTTGGCATACTCAGGACGTTGACTTCATCGAAGTTTTATGGTCCGTTTGAATTCTTCCTCACCATGATGGCTCAGGATAATATAGCTCCTCGAAATGGGGTCTATAGACTGAAAACGTTCTTTGTGGAAGAGGTCGATAAGGTGAGGCGGTAGCTAAGTTTGCTTCATGTTGGTGTTGCCAGCTTTCACCAACATGAAGTATTATCTTTTGATAAATTTTTATTTTACCAGTGATACAAAAAGCCAGATTAATGCATATTTACTGTTGTTATCATTGAGATAGCATGTCTCTTTTTTGTTTACCCAATTGTCACATAAAATGGCTATTAAATCTGTCTTTTCTGTTTTAGCACTCTTTGTAGGTATTGTCCAACTATTTGCCCAGGATCCTGTCATTCGCATTAAACCATACCTGCAGGATGCAGAGCCGGAGGCGATCACGATCATGTGGGAAACAGATAAAAGTGAAGAGAGTATTGTGGAGTGGGGCACCTCACCCAAGCTGGGTAAAAAGACAAAAGGTACTGCTTTCCCTATCAATTATTCAGAAGCGAGGGTCCATGAAGTAAGACTTACCGGGCTGACAAAGCAAACCTTGTATTACTACAGGGTCAGGACCGGGAAAGCAGTATCAGACATCTACCAGTTCAAGACACCGCCCGAGGCCCATGATCACCAGGCCTTTCAACTGGCGGCCATGAGTGACATGCAAATTGACAGCAACAACCCGGAAAAGTTTGCTGAGATCGTGCAGGATGGTATCCTTCACTATCTGGAACATGAATTCGATGGATCAGTACCGGAGAACCTTGCCCTTGTGATGATCCCCGGGGATCTGGTGTCTGAGGGAGGGGAGTACTACCAGTGGAAAGAGCATTTCTTTGATCCTGCTCAGGACCTGTTTTCTGAGGTACCCGTGTATCCTGTCATTGGAAATCATGAGCGTAACTCCACCTACTATTTCAAATACTTTAGTTTACCCAAAAATGGCAGCCCGGAGCACGATGAGCATTGGTGGTACAAGGATTATGGCAATGTGCGTATCATCGGGATGGATACCAATGAGGAGTATCAAAACCGGACACAGCTTAGCTGGCTGGATGATGTTTTGGCAAAAACCAAAGAAAATGAAGAGATCGATTTTGTATTTGCACAGATGCACCATCCACATAAATCTGAGCTGTGGCTTGCTGGAGAGGAAGATTACACCGGACAGATCGTAAAAAAACTGGAGGCCTTCAGTACCGAGACCGGAAAGCCAAGTATCCACTTTTTTGGTCATACCCATGGTTATTCTCGTGGTCAGTCTCGGGATCATAAGCACCTTTGGATCAATGTTGCTTCAGCCGGAGGCAGTATTGACAATTGGGGTGAGTTCGCGCAGCAGAACTATGATGAATTTACGGTGACTCAGGATGAATATGGTTTCGTGATGGTGGAGGTCAATCCCAATAACGGAGATCCTAAGTTGACAGTTAAGCGGTTTAGCCAGGGCAACAAAATTGTGAAGCGAGACAATGAACTAAGGGACAGTATCACTGTATGGAAGCATAATAAAGCACCAGAAGTTCCGAAAACCATTTCGCCGGTAAATAGGACGATAAGTCCTTCGCAGGTAATCCTGAAAGCCAGTGACTTTAGTAGCGATCAGCATCATGCCGAACATGGAGCGAGCCACTGGCAGGTTTCCACTACGGAAGATTTCAGCAAATTAGTTTTAGACAGCTGGAAGCAGTTTGAAGACTGGTATGCCAATCAGAACATGCAGGAAGGTGATGACCTCACGGATGAAAAGATCTTTAGGTTGAATGCTGGCACCACCTATTACTGGAGGGTTCGATACCGTGATAAAAACCTCAACTGGAGTGACTGGTCGGAGATTGCTAAGTTTACTACGGAGTAATAGTCTGTTGTAGGTAAGTGAAAAGATGGGATGCATTTAGTTGTCTCATTGTATGCTTTGTGTCTAAAATCTTAAAGACTATGCCATATTTGTACAAATGTCATTAGCAACTTATCATAACCCAACCTCATGACCCAGGAGAGGAAGGATTATCTTACACTTCATTTCCTCGTAGTGATATGGGGATTCACAGCTATACTAGGGCTGCTCATAGAAATTCCTTCGGTAGAAATTGTCTTTTACCGCACACTCATCGCTGCCATCGGCCTCTTTGTACTACTGAAGATCTTGGGACGCCCGATTACCATACATATCCCAAAACATTTTTGGTATATTTTGGGTACCGGATCATTGATCGCTGCCCATTGGATCCTTTTCTTCCTTTCAGCACGAATTTCGAATGCCTCAGTTTGTCTGGCAGGGATGGCTACCTGCTCTCTTTGGACATCTTTGATTGAGCCTTTGTCGCAAAGGCGAAAAATCGTGGGTTTTGAGGTAGTACTGAGTATCATCGCATTTATTGGGATCTGGGTGATCTTCAATGTAGAGTATGATTACTTTTTGGGTATTCTAACAGCTGTTCTATCAGCCTTTCTTTCTGCGGTGTTTACGGTGATCAATGGCAGGTTTATCAAAACCTATGATCCCTATGTGATCACCTTTTATGAGATGGTGGGCGCTTGTGTGACCGTCGCGCTCTTCTTTCCTGTTTATTCAGCCTTTTTTGTGGATCACCTGGTATTGAATCCATCCCCAATGGACTGGTTATATTTGTCTATTCTTGCCATGGTGTGTACTGTTTATGCCTATTCAGTATCCGTCCAGCTGATGAAACGACTGTCTGCCTTCTCAATCAATTTGGTTGTAAACCTGGAGCCTGTCTACGGGATCATTCTCGCGTTGATCATTTTTGGGGAGAGTGAAGAAATGAGTTTGGGATTTTATCTGGGGACCGTTTTGATCCTCTTCTCAGTGCTTTTGTATCCTGTGCTGAATCGACGTTATAAGAAAAAAGTCCTTTCAACGGATCTGATTAGATAGGTTTCCTTAAGACCTGGTGATAGATTCCATTTTGATAATCGCTATCTTCGTGGCCTGTAATTTCAATCAATTTTATTGTTATGCCCGACCAAATGAAACCCTGCCCGGTTTGTGATTCTCCCTATGGCTACTCCATTAGCCCATCAATGTACCAATGTCCGGAATGTAGCCACGAGTGGAACCCTGAAGAATTAGTTGAAGAAGAAGAGACACTGGAAATAAAAGATGCCAATGGCAATCCTCTACAGGATGGAGATACGGTCATTGTACTGAAAAACCTTCCCGTCAAGGGAGCCTCCGGACCTATAAAAGCTGGAACCAAGGTGAAAAACATCCGCCTGACCGATGGCGATCACAATATCGATTGTAAAATTGATGGTTTTGGTGCCATGGCGCTGAAATCTGAATTTGTGCGGAAGGCATAGCGGATAAGTGCAATTATCCAGGTTTTTGGTTGGTGCATGGCTGTTCGACCCCTTATCATCGGCTATTGACCAAAATCCCCGGAGCTACTGATGAGTATCAGTTTTTATGTGGGCATCTATTGCGAAATTGTCTCGGATTTTAAACTATTGAAACTATGGAACCACATAATTATAACGTCGTAATCAACTGGAACCAGGATCGTAAGGGCGTGATGTGTTCACCGGAATTGAATAAAGACAGTAATAAATGTATTGAAATAGCCACCCCGCCCGAATTCCCCAAAGGGATACCCGGTATCTGGTCCCCCGAGCATTTATTTACTGCTTCCGTGAGCAGCTGCCTGATGACAACCTTTCTGGCGATTGCTGAAAACTTCAAGTTGGAATTTGTTGATTTTAGTTGTTCAGCAAAAGGCACCCTGGAGCAGGTGGATGGCAAGCTACTCATGACTACCATCCTGTTGGAACCAACAGTTGTAGTAAAAGACGATAAGCACAGAGCCCTGGCTGAAAAGGTGCTTCAGAAATCCGAAAAGGTCTGTCTGATCACCAACTCCATAAAAACCGAAGTGATCATGAAGTCGAACATAAGAGTGGCGGAGGTGGTGTGAGAATATTTATCCTGAAATAGAAAAAGCCGACTTATTGTCGGCTTTTTTGTACCCAGGGCCGGAGTCGAACCGGCACGATATTGCTATCATTGGTGTTTGAGACCAACGCG
>DKPQ01000023.1:0-415774 GCA_002471275.1 Flammeovirgaceae bacterium UBA7330 | reverse complement strand
CTACCAATTCCGCCACCTGGGCATTATCTTATTAGTTGGAAACCGCTTTTTAGCCTGATTCGGGTATGTTCAAACCGGCCAAATAATAGGCTTTGTCCTCCTTCGCCCGACCGATATAAGAACGGCCTCAGGTGAAGGAGGGCAAAAGTAATAGATGCGTCTTATTAAAACAATAAAATATTAAAACAGACATAAATGATTAGACTACCGGCAGTTGATATTCCTCCCTGTAGGCTCTTCCTCTCATTTTATTCGCTTCCTCATCATTGTCAAACGCTTCTTTCTTTGGATCCCACTTTAATGGTCTGTGCAGATCATAAGCAATATTAGCCAGGTGACAAATAGATGCAGAACGATGGCCTATCTCTGCAGGGCAGATCGGGTCTTTCCTTGATTTGATGCAGTTGATCCAGTCCTGATAATGATTTTCATTCCTGTAAAGTGTCACCTTATCGTCATCCATCTTAGATCGGATAAGTCCGGTAGGGAGTGACTCCAGGTATTGCCTACTCACGTCAATGACGCCTGTAGACCCTTCAAAGCGTACACCCCAGCCCCGTCCGAAATCTTCATGGAACATTTCTATGCCATTTTGATAAATGAACTTTAACCCTCTTACGGCGCGTGGATTTTTAGGCGGTATGATGGCTATTGGCCCGGTATCGTCCATGCCGAGCCCCCATTGAGCTATGTCAAACATATGAGCTCCCCAGTCGGAGATGATTCCACCCCCTAACTCTTCGTAATCTCTCCAATCCGGGAAGAAGTTACCATCCAATGTAGGTGCCAGCCGATAGTTGTATCCAAGCTCCGGTGCTGGTCCGAGCCACATGTCCCAATTAAGGTCTTTCGGTGTCGGTTCTGTAGGAAGATCGTAGGGTACAGCAGGATCACCAACATTTACCAGTACTCTTTTGATTTCTCCGATATGGCCACTTCTGACCATTTCACAGGCGTCTCTAAATGCTGGCCAGGAACGTTGCATGCTGCCCGTTTGCAGGACCTTGTTGTATTTCTTGGTGGCATTGACAACTGCGCGTCCTTCAAAAATGTTGTGGGTGAGGGGTTTTTCACAATACACATCTTTACCTGCTTTGATGGAATCTATGATGTTGATGGCATGCCAGTGATCCGGTGTGGCAATAATGACGGCATCAATGTCCTTTCTTTTGAGGAGTTTCTTATAATCTTCATAAGTATCACATCCCTTATATTTTACTGCACCGGCTTCTTCCGCATAATGATCATTTACCTTTTTCTGAAAAGCCTTTACTTTAGATTCGAAAACATCGCTGGCAGCTACCATCTGGACTTCCTTAATTTTCAGGAAATTGGATGCTAAACCTCCGCTTTGTTTCCCTGTCCCGATAAAACCAATATTGATCTTATCACTGGGTGGAGTTACATTGGTACCTCCAAGTACATATCTTGGTACAATGGTAAAAGAAGCCATTGCAAGGGATGATTGCTGGATGAACTTCCGTCTTGAGTTTTTGTTCTTCGAATTCTTCATTTTTTGATCCATGTTGATACGGCCAATTTAAGCATCTATTGTGTTTAAGGCAAATATTTACCCATGTAATAGTCAAATTGACTTTAAGTGTGTATAACTTTTTTCACTATTTTGCGGCCATATATAATTCTATCATCATTTTAATGAAAAGTTTAGCAGGAAAATCAGCAATTGTAACAGGAGCGGGAACAGGTATTGGTTTTGAAGTTTGTAAGCAACTTGTGCTTAATGGATGCCATGTAATTCTCAATGATTTAGATAAGAAAGTGGCTGAGCAAGCTGCAGAAAAGCTTGCTGGAAATCCGGGTAAATGCGTGCCTGTTGCAGGTGATTCTTCTGATTTGCAGGTGATTCAATCTTTTGTGAGTGAGGCAGTGAGTGAGTTTGGAAAACTGGACATTGCCATTGCCAATGCAGGGATCACCTCTTTTGGAGATTTCTTTACTTTTCAACTGGATAGGTTTCAACAGTTACTGGATGTGAATCTCAAGGGAACATTCTTCCTGACCCAACATGCAGCCAACCAAATGAAGAAACAGGGTGGAGGAGGAAGTATCGTGATGACTTCATCGGTAACCGGCCACCAGGCAGTGAAGAACCTGAGTGCCTACGGTATGTCCAAGGCCGCCATTGAAATGTTGGCTAAGGCACTGGTTATTGATCTGTCACCCTTAAAGATCAATGTCAATTGTGTGGCGCCCGGAGCAACCGTCACTGAGCGAACTTTACTTGAAGAGGAGGATTATGCAGGAACATGGGCTAAGCTAATTCCTATGGGGAGAGCCTGTTACCCGATTGACATGGCAAACGCAGTAATGTTTCTGGCCAGTGAAGAAGCCAGACAAATTACCGGACAGACCATCGTGGTAGATGGAGGCTGGACGGCTACCAGTCCTGGCCCACAATAAAGAAAATGAAAAAGATATCAATCATATTTCTTGGTTTTGCTTTGTTAATATTGAGTTGCGAAAACAAGAAACCGGAAGTGGATAACGCAAAACATTCAATAACAAAAAGTCTCTATGGTCATTCGGGAGATAAACCCGTGCATGAATACACGTTGACGAACCCATCCGGTGCGTCAGTATCCATCCTCACTTTTGGAGGGATAGTCAATTCTATCATGGTTCCGGATAGAGCAGGAGACCTGGGAGAAGTTGTGTTGGGATTTGATAGTTTGAGTCAGTATGAACAGCGGTCTTCTTTTGGGTCCATCGTTGGTCGGTTTGCCAATCGCATCGCCAATGCCCGGTTTGAGTTGGATGGGAAAGTCTATAAACTAGAGGCTAACAACGGACCCAATAATTTACATAGCGGACCGAAATCTTTTAAAACCGAAGTCTGGGAAGTCGTGGAGGAGATTCAAAAGGAGGATACGGTAGGGATTCGGTTGAAGTTTGTGTGTCCGCACATGTATGACGGATTTCCCGGAGAGTTGACCAGCTTTGTGACGTATCAGTGGACAAGTGATCAAGCCCTGATCATTGATTATGAGGCTACTACTGATCAAAAGACAGTATTGAATTTCACAAATCACAGTTATTTCAATCTTGCCGATGCCGGAAAACCCATACTGGATCACGAATTGAAACTCATGGCCTCCCATTTTTTGCCGATCAATGAATTTTCTATCCCTACCGGGGAGCAACGGGAGGTTAAAGACACCCCATTTGATTTTATGACTGCAAAAGCTGTAGGAAAAGACATCAATGCTGAATATGATCAGCTCATGCTGACGAAGGGGTATGACCATTGTTGGGTCATTGACGGATGGAATGGAGAGCTCAGGCAAATTGCTGAGTTATATGAACCAACGACCGGTCGGCAGATGACAACCTTCACTACCGAGCCGGGTGTACAGGTATATACAGCCAATGGTTTGAAAGGAACAGGAAGGGGAGGTATGCCTTTTGTAAGTCAGGGGGGTATCTGCCTCGAGACACAGCACTTTCCGGATTCACCGAATCAACCGGAGTTTCCTACTACAGTGTTGGAAGCAGGAAACACCTTTCAATCAAAAACGATTTATCAGTTTTCAGTTAGATAATTATTTAGGCTAGCAGTTCTTCTGAAATCTTCCTTACCATTTTCTTCTTTTTTTCCTGCTGTTGCCAAATCAGCGAGATAAAGGTGATAAGGATGATTGAACTCACAACAATGTTTGCCTGAATGGTTTTTTTGCGATCTTCTGCAGCCATGAGCTCTTTCTCATAGTTTTCTGTGACTGCTCTGATTCTATAAGCATCCCCATCTTCCAGTGCAGCTTGCTGGCGTTCATAATAGGTTTCCATGAAATCATTGAATTTATTCGAATATTCCAGGGCCCTTTTGTTATCATTTATTGCTAGATATGCATCAGAAAGAAATGTGTACAATTTGGCATCTTGCGGATTGATGATCTGATCAATATATTTTTTTTCTGCATCGGTGCCGGCTTCTATGGCTTTATATATAAAACCCTGCTCCAAATACATTTCGCAAAGGTTTTCAAGTGTGACAAACTGATTACGTGCTTGACCAATTTCTAATATTTGTTTGAAATTGAATTCAGCTGCACCATAGTCTTTCATTTTCCACTGGGTAATGCCTAAAGTATTTCGGGCGTAAAATTCTAAGCTGGCACTTAGGCTATCTTCAAGTAAAACCTTGTCCAGATATTCGAGGGATTCCTGATATTTACCATCATCGCTTAGTAGTTGCCCAAGCTTGATCTGAGATCTGATTTTATAATCACTTACTCCATGCTCAACACTTAGTTTGAATGATTCAAGTAAATAATCAATGGCCTTTTGAGTTTCACCCAATTTTTCATGAGCCTGTGCGAAGCTGTAGAGCACAGCTGGTAAGTGCTCTGCAGGAGCGTATTTTTTAGCTTTTTCGAAGTGATCAATGGCTATTTCCGGACTATTATAAGTGTTGTATAGTCCACCAATGTTATAATGCACAGTGTGATACCTATAGTAGAATAGTTCCTCAGTATTATCACCCGGAGATTTAGCTTCAATAGACTCATAGTGCCTAATAGATTCGCGATAATTGATTATTGCTCGTTGAATGTCATTTTGTATTTCATATATATAACCTTGAAAAAAGTGAAACTTCGCTTTTTCCGAATCTGTGAGATTCATGGTCGCAATACTGTCCAACTGTGATTGGGCTTGATCTAAATCCGTAAAGGTCATTTTCTCCAATAGCTGGGTCGGAGAGAACGCACCTATGATGATGCTGATTGTAAGTATAATTGATTCCATAACTGACTTTAAAAATAAAAAAAGCCCCCAAACTATGGAAGGCTTCTTTTATATCAGTTGTAATGGATTACTCCAAAATGTATTTTTTAACTCATAACCAGCTAGGAAATATTAATTAACCACAAGCGCCAGGAGTAGGACAACCGGGTGTTGGGTCATCACCATTATTAGGAGCCTGAAACTCAGGTACATTTTGCTCGATTTCAGTGAGGTTATCATCCACACAAGAGGCTAGTCCTATAGTAACAGCAGCAACAAGAATTACAAATAACTTTTTCATGGTTTATCTTTTAGTTTAGTTATATATGATTTTTTCTCAAAAGTATAGATTCTTCATACTAACAGACATTAATATTTCTCTATCAAATTATTTATCGTGCTGATTATCAGTGTAAAACTCCTGTTTGCTAAAAACGTATTGATTTATGAATCTTATAAAAGTACAATATTTAACAGTAGGTGAAATGAATCTAAAAATCATGAATAATTATATATAAAATATAACGTAAAAATGTATATGTAATATATTGATATATTTCAATATACCCTTTGATTTAGGGGTACAGAGTGATGAGTATCAATCATATAAGGAGAAAGATGGAAAAAGGAAGTTTTAACAGGTGATTAGTTTTTTCCTAATCAGAATTATATTGTTATAAATAACGATATAATGATAGAAAATTCTGTATTTTGTCGTAATTTGAAAAATTGACAATAGAGGCTAAAAAGAGATAAAAATTATTTTTTACTGCCAACAAAAAGGTCTGAAAAACACCTGATTTTCAAGAAAAAACTTCTTATTTCTACCATTTTTTTTCTTAGAGGTATTTTTTTGAATTCTCAGTTACCTTAAAAGAATGCTCTTCTGCACTAACTTTTATGAAGTTTTTGATAGAATTAGAGATGCTCTGAGCCTTTCATATGTTTAAGATAGCGCTATTGAATAGCAAAGGGCTTCTCTTTTTGCCAGGATTATAATAACGTATACGTGTGGGTGATTGTTTATTGATGCTAAAAAATGAATCATCAGGTGTTGTTAGACACCTGATGATATTTGTAAGATTAATGAGGTTTTAATTTGATGTGGGAAAGCCAGGCCTGGACATTATTTCACGGATTTGCGCCGTGTGCCTTTCTGTATGAGCTGCCAGGAGTAATATCACCTGGTAAGCATCACCCTTACCAAAAGGAAAATCGAAATAACATGTGCGAAGCGGATCTGAAGTGCTCTTCACATAGTTAATATGTTCGTTTCTGAGTTTATTGAAATTATTCAGGGCATCCTGTACCGTATTAAATGTTGATTTTGGTTCTAATACATCCAGTGTTTTACTCTTCTGTGACCTGTCGGTAAAGATTTCTATGAGTTGATCATCCTGAAATGCAATCGCACCCTTTTCGGCACTGTGTTTAAGGGCATCCTGAGACCATTGAAATATGAGTTTCTCAGATAAGGCGAGATGTTCTACACACTCGGCAATGGACCATGTACTTTCATTTACTTTGAATTCCATTTGGTCTTTATTCAAGTTAGTTACCGTATTAATCAGTGTTTGCTTTGTATCCTGCAAATAATTAATAGCTACCTCACGATCTTTTTTTGAAAGTTCCGCAAGTGCTGAAAACACTATCGCAGAAAGACCAATTAAGGTCAATATGATTATATTTTTCTTTTTCATGGTTTTGTATTTAAATGCAACTAAAAGGTTGCTTAAATGGATAAAAAAATGTGCTATTTATCAGCTTTTTGCTGCAGATGGCCAACCAACCTGGAAAGCTTGTCATCCCAAAACTTCTCATAAAATGAAACCCAATCATTGATTTCTTTTAGAGGTAGGGCGTTGGCCTGACAAAATCGCTCCCTTCCATTTTCTCTGATTTCTACAAGACCTGCACCTTCTAGATACTTGATATGCTTGGTTACAGCCTGACGGCTCATGCTAAAATGATCAGAAATCTGAGTGATGGATAAAGCGGTGCTTGCCAAAACCAGAATATGGAAGATTTCCCGTCTGGTAGGGTCAGCAATGGCTTTAAATATTTTGTTGATTTTAGGAGACATTTTGTTTGCTCAAATACTTGGTGAGGTTTACCACACATGATCCCCAACCTTGTTCGAAGCTGGAAAACATATTGGTTGCCATTTCCTTTGTAGGATAGTTAGAAATCCCGGAATGCTCCAGGGTGAGGAATGTTCCTGATTCATTTTCCCTGAGATTCCACTTCACTGTGGTTTCTACTCCCGTGCCCCCCACTATCCAGGTATAAATTAAGGTGTGGAATGGAGACGCTTCCAGTACCTTACCGGTAATTTTCGTTTCTTCATGTGTAAACGTATATTCAAAACCTGGCTCTGCTTTAAAGTCAGCCTGAATAAACCATGTGGAAATCTCTTCAGCTGTAGATATAGCTTTCCAAACATCCTGAATTGGAAAATTGATCTGCTGTTCTTTTTTGATTACATCTTTCATTGTCAATAAAGTTTAAAATTAGTTAAGCAACTTTTTGGTTGCAAGATAATTGGTTAAACTATTAATGCAACTAAAAGGTTGCATTAATTTTCCGATATATGATATGAATCAATCTTTCATGGTATAATTCTATCTGAAATTGATGGTGACCGGCTGTTCTAATTCTACCTGAAGCCCATCAAATTTCCCCATGAAGGCGTTCATTTCAGCAGTTGTTTCTGGCTTTTTTCGGGTGAGCTCAACAAAAGCGTCTTTGTTCTTCATCATTTTACCAAAGTCCATATCAAGCAGGGTGATGGAAGATCCGTTTCTATAAGAAGCATTGGTCTTAGAGATTTTGCCATTTACTTCAATCTTCATACTGAAACGCATTCCTTCAAACATTTGGATCATTTCGTTTCCCATGGAATCCATTTCACCCATTTCATTTGCTTCCTGAGCATCGCTGGTGTTGTTATTTACTGGTTCAATATCAGTTCGATTGATGATGAGTGTAGGTGAACTTCCTTTTTTAAAGCTGAAGTAATAAAATTCGTCTTGTTCATATTCTTCCTCATCCTCCATAGATGAATGGCTCATCCCCGTATCTACTTTATCATCCTGGCTCGTACTCAATTTTATCTTTGATATATCTGTGAACTGATACACGACTGAGTATCCCTCCCAGTCATTTTCTGAAATCTCTTTTCCAGACTTATATGTAACCCCTTCTCCATATTCACCGGCCTGGTTTGTTAGCTTTTCCTCATCAAAAAGAGAAAAGGGCTTCTGTTGTTGTGTTCCTTCCGTAGCAAAGGTCTCACCAAATGAACGCATCATGTCAGAAAACATCTTGCTCATCAACACTTTCTCGGTAATGGTGCCGCTTCCATCTTTGTTAACCTTAATTACGGTTTCTACCCGAAAACAACTGGTAAGAAATAGTATGGAGAAAAGTACGATGGTGATTCTTGTTAACTTTTTCATAGCACTGACATATTACATTTCGATCCTGTGAGTTACTTAATTTATGAAGAATTGGGGTTAAATGATAGTCATCGTTTAGTTAATTCTGTTTCTGTGCGGGTTGGTTTATGTGAATACATAGTAGATTTAAGACTAAATCCCCTTTCAGATGAAAGTCATCAAGATCACTTTTACTGTGTTATTTATATTGGCCATTACTTATTTTGCCGGGCCAAGAGCGTCTTTCGAACCGATTGCTTCTACGGAAATACGGTTGTTGGAAGGAGTGACTATTCAAAACCTGGACAATTATTTGGCTAGAAAAGAGTCTGCCATTGATAATATCAGGGCGGACAACCAGGCTAAAATTATCTGGGCCGACTCCTCCCGTACAAAAACGTCATATGCTGTGGTTTATCTTCATGGCTTTTCTGCCTCACATGAAGAAGGAAGTCCTGTACACAAGGATTTTGCAAACAGATATGGGTTCAACCTGTACCTGGCCAGACTGGCAAATCATGGGTTGGCAGGAGAGGAGTCAATGACAGACATGACACCAAATGGGTTGATCGAAAGCGCCAAAGAAGCGGTGGCCATTGGGCAATTGCTGGGTGATGATGTTATTGTCATGTCTACATCCACAGGAGGGACACTTTCTATTTATTTGGCGGGTGCGAATCCTGAAATGATTGATGCTTTGGTTTTGTTTTCTCCCAATATTGAAATTGCTGATCCATCAGCCAGGATACTCACCGGGCCCTGGGGACTTCAGCTGGGAAAAATGATAGCGGGTGAGTTTCGTGCTTCTGACGATCCGACACCTTTGGAGGACCAATTCTGGACATCCAAATACAGAATTGAAGCGATAGCAGCCTTGCAAAAACTGCTGGATGAGACGATGAATGAAGAGGTGTTCAGCGCAGTAACTCAACCATACTTTTTAGGGTACTATTATAAAAATGAAACGGAAAAAGACGACGTGGTATCCATCGATGCAATCAAAAGATTCTCCCGGTTTACTTCCACACCTGAACAACAAATTAGAGTAGTAGAATTCCCCAACGTCGGGGAGCATGTCATTGCTTCCTATATTAAGAGTAAGGACCTGGAAAGTGTGAAAGGCGCTGTATTTCAGTTTGCTGAAGATGTTCTTCAACTCAAGCCCCAGCCAAGATTTGTAGATACTTTGGTTACGGATACTTTATAAAATTGCTTTATATCTCTGTCTGTATTCAATGCTAACTCAACTTTTACTGGGGATTTTGTGATGGCTAACGATATGCTAATGAATAAATTTTATTCTTTGGGCAATCATTTGAGTCCTATTGATGTTATATTTATGAATAGAAATCTGTTGCTATGAAAAGTTTGTTATTACTTTCGATCCTGCTACTCGTTGCCTGCAATATCAACCAGGAGCCCGAAACGCTCGTGCGATCTGTTGATTACCCTATGAGGCAGGCAAATTATAATCCGGTCTATGGGAATGTAAAGGTTTCCGAATTGGCTCCCGGCAAGCTAGAGATATCCATACTGGTGGAAAATACCAGCAAGAATTTGACACATCCGGCACACCTGCATTTCGGATCAATCAGTGAAGTAGGTGAGTTGGCTTTTAGATTAAATCCCATTGATGGAAGCACTGGTACCAGTGTAACCATTTTGGATCAGGCACAACTATCCAATGGAGAAATATTAACGTATGACTCTTTTCTAAGCATGAACGGGAGTATCAAAATCCATATGGATGAGCTGTACTTCAAAAATATGGTGCTTTCTTATGCCAATGTCGGCTCCAACCAGGATTACTTTTTTGATGGAGTAGCTGTTTGCACAGGACACTAGATAGGGTTTTTTAATCTTTACCTTACAGTTTCTTTAAGGTGTCTGTTTATTAAGGCTATAAGCTACTGGTTGTTCGTCGAACAGTGGTTTCACCATTCCCCACGTATTTTTAAACAAGTCTGATTTTCGATATTGCTCCAGGTGATCAGGTGATTCCCAATGACTGATGGTATAATAGACATTTGAGGCTTTCAGGTCCTGGTGGAGTGAAAGGTGAGCGCACCCTTCGGACTTACGTATTTTTACCATAGATCTGTTGAAAATGTCTATAAACGCATTCACTTTATTCGGTTGAAAAGACATTCTTACTATTCTAATGATCATGCGTCGAAATAGATGTGTATAGGGGTATCCAGGTAAAGTCCAAGTAGCTCAGAGGCATTACCCTTGTTAATACCAATTTGTATATTGCCATTGGAATTAAAGATGATAAAACATTCTCCTGATTCTACCTCATGATATGATTCATGAATCTTTGTAGATCTTTCCCTCCCAAATTGAATTTGATAATTGCTGTTACCATTCAATTTTATGATGGTTTCAAATTCCTTACGGTTGATGTTGGTGATCAGGTTGCCATAATGATCTACCCTGATCACGTTTCCGGCGATTTCTTTTTTAGTCACCTTTAGTTGTCGGGCAAACAGCTTTTTTAGCTGACTGTAAGGAGTTCCCAATGCGGATAATTTCCCCTCTTTAGCCAATTTTGCTGCTGCCGGTGCCAAAATATCTTTGGCGATAAAAGTGGAGAATTTGCCGTTTTCGGCGTTTATCTCTACCACTTCACCGGTCTCCAGGTTTCCGATCAGGCTGAAAATACCACTATCAGGTCCTAAAAAGAAGTGTTTATTCCATTGGATAGCTACTAATTTTGACGGTTCTTTGCTTACTGAATCAACCGCACACAAATGAACCGTGTGCTCGGGAAAATCGTTATATACATTCCTGAGGACATATGCTGCATGCGCAATATCCGCCTGTCCGATGTGATGACTCAAGTCGATGATTTGGCATTCCGGATGGTTTTGAAGGATAGTAGCTTTCACTGCAGCCACGTAGTGGTCTTCAGTTCCAAAATCCGACATAAAAGTGATCACAGACATCGCGATAACTAAAAAATTTATTACTTTGAGCAAAAGTAATATTATCGGGATCAATCAAAGAGTAACAGAAAATACATTACGCATTTGCTAGAAAAAATCATTACGCTGGAGAACATGTCCCTGATAGATTTTCTGGGGATTGAGAACAAAAACATCAAAGAGATTGCATCCGCTTTTCCAGAAAGCAAAATCATTTCCAGGGGCAATGAGATCAAGATTCAGGGCACTGCGCCCCAAATCCTGAGAATCAACGAAATCCTGAACTCTCTCATCAGCCATTATGAAAGGTATGGGAAAGTAACTCACGAAAATGTCGTTTCCTATATCAATGAAGAGCATGAAGAAGAGCATAGCAGCCGGATTTCAGAAGATATCCTGATTTTTGGTACCAAGGGGTCTAAGATCTACCCACGAACAAAAAATCAAAAAGCGCTCGTTAAGTCAGTGGCTAAAAATGATCTGGTTTTCGCGATCGGACCAGCTGGAACAGGGAAAACCTATATCTCAGTGGCTTTGGCAGTGAGAGCGCTGAAAAATAAAGAGGTCAAAAAGATCATCATTACCCGACCTGCCGTGGAAGCTGGAGAAAACCTGGGATTCCTTCCAGGTGATTTGAAGGAAAAGATAGATCCTTATTTGAGGCCGATCTACGACGCCCTACACGATATGATCCCTGGAGAAAAGCTGAAATATTACCGGGAAAACGGGGTCATAGAGATCGCACCTCTGGCTTATATGCGAGGACGTACGCTCAACAATGCCTATATCCTGCTGGATGAGGCGCAGAATACTACTCCTATGCAGATCAAAATGTTTTTGACCAGGATGGGACCGGAATCCAAGGCCATTGTAACAGGTGACCGTTCGCAAATTGACTTACCACCAAGGCAGAAGTCAGGATTGATAGAAGCAGTAGAAGTTCTGAAGGATGTGAAAGGCATCGGATTTGTTAATCTCAATCATACGGATGTAGTACGGCACAAACTGGTAAAAGACATTGTTAACGCATACACTCATCATGCCGACAACTCCAAAGATTAAATTTTTAAGTGCTAATACGGAAGCACTCCGGTCAAAAGCTTTTGATATTCGTCAGGAAGTATTTGTGGTAGAGCAAAAAGTGTCGAGAGAGGAGGAGTTTGACCAGTTTGAAGAAACATCGCACCATGTGGTAGCTCTTGATGAAAACGATCTTCCGGTTGGGGCTGCCAGATGGAGAAAAACATATGACGGTATAAAGCTCGAACGTTTCGTGGTGAAAAAATCCTATCGGGGTCAGCAAGTTGGTTCGGGACTGGTAGCTTATGTATTGAAAGAAATTGAGGAAAAAATGGGTAAAGGCCAAAAACTTTATCTGAATTCACAAATTCCGGCGATGCCTCTTTATAAAAAATTCGGATTCGAGCAGGTTGGAGACCAATTCGAGGAATGTAAAATCCTCCATTATAAGATGGTCCTGAATACATAACGGGTCCCACACGTTGTGTAAAAATCAATTTTTATTGCCAACTTTATTGAATAACGGTTAAAAGTTGGTGATTAAATAGGTCTTTCTGTTTTAGCTCACCACTTTAGATCTCTAAAGCAAATCTGTTTCAGATGAATATTTGGAATGCTTTTCCATTTGTCCGCTATGCTGTGGCTTTGATTCTTGGCATCCTTTTGTATTTCGGGATACCCGAAATATGGAACTATTATCAGGTTGTTCTGATTGTGCTCATTTTACTTGTTTTCAGTACGGCTTTCTTTTTCAGGGTGAGAAATCTCGGATTATTCCGGGTGTTATCCGGCTTGTTTACCCTTACATTAATCGCCTTTTTAGGGGGACTCCTGGCCCAGTTGAACAATGAGCGCAAGGCAGTTGACCATTATTATAATATCGATGAGAAGATGGTCGCATTTTCAGGAGTCATCAATTCCGATCATTTTGAGCGTGAAAAATATTATAGATATGAATTTCAATTGGACCATGTGCTCACGGAGACCAACCAGCAGCAGGTAAGCGGAAGCATCTACCTATATCAAAGAAAAGACAGTTTGGCTTCGGTGTTGCCGTATGGAACTCAACTCTATGTGCGGGGGAGTTTCTTTGAAATTGAGTCACCTAAGAATCCGGATGAGTTCGACTACAAAAGATACCTGGCTCACAGGAATATTTTCGCCCATGCATTCGTCTCCCACGAAGATTTAGAGATTGTGGGTAATGGTCCGGCCAATCCGGTCCTGGATTTGGCTTATCGGGTGAGGACTTCTTCCAGTAAAATGATCTCTGATTACATTCCAGGTACTCAGGAGGCTGCAGTACTTAATGCACTGCTCATAGGCGTCAAAGACTACCTGGACAATGAGATCAAGGATGCTTACTCAGCAGCTGGAGCTATGCATGTACTGGCTGTATCAGGTCTTCATGTAGGGATCGTGTATTTATTGATAACCCTGGTTTTTGGTTCGCTGAAAAGTACAGTTTGGGGCAAGGCGGTCTTCGTGGCTATTGCTCTTGGGGTTATTTGGTGCTATGCGTTGATTACCGGCTTTTCTCCCTCCGTGATGCGGGCTTCTACCATGTTTAGCGTGATCATTCTTGCTGAGACCTCAAGAAAGAAGTCTAATATCTATAATTCCCTGGGTTTGGCTGCTTTCATTTTGCTTCTGTATAATCCTTATTTCATCTTCGATGTCGGATTTCAACTGTCGTTTATAGCTGTGTTGGGCATCGTGATGTTACAACCACCGATCTACAGGCTGTTGAGTATGCCAAACAAGCTGCTAGACTATTGCTGGGCCATAATAAGTGTGTCTATTGCTGCACAGATTGTTACTTTTCCACTTTCGATACTTTATTTTCATCAGTTTCCCACTTATTTTCTCCTTTCCAATCTACTGATCATCCCATCCAGTATGGTTATGCTTTCCACAGGACTCTTTATGCTGGGTGTTGGGTGCTTTTCAGACATCGCAGGGGAGACCATTGGCTTTTTGCTGGGCAGTTTTGTGAAATGGATAAACTGGTTGATCCTGTGGATCCAGACCTTTCCATTTCCTACCATAGACTGGCTATATCTCAGTGGACTATCAGTGCTGCTGCTGTATCTGTTCATGATATATTTCTACCAGGCATTAAAGCATCTACATTTCAATGCCTTGATATTTTCAATGGTATGTGTGATCCTTCTCATGGTTAATATCCATGTGGAAGACTACATGAACAGCACTCAGGAAAGAGTGGTTGTATACCATTCCCGAGATGGGTTAGCAATTGACCTGATTAATGGAAAAAGCAGTCAGCTGCTAACCTTCGGGAGTTCGGATCAGCAGTTGGTAGACATGGCTTCATTTAGTATCGACCCACACAGGCTGGTCAATGGACTGCAAAAGGTAAAAGGGGAAACTAAGTCTTTAGAGGAAGCAGGTGTGATATCTGATGAGGGGCTTCATTTCATTGTTTGGAAAGGAATGAAGATCCTGGTTGTGGAATCAAGCACTAAACGTCGATTGAAACAGGACCTTGACGTTGATCTCATCATTCTTCAATGTTTAGACAAGCAGTTGATGGAAAATATCCAATCAAAAAATATTGTAATAGGTTCTATGAAATCCTACAAAGACAGAAAAGCCCTTATCAATTATCTGCAAGGAAGAAATATGAGCTATTTTGATACCAACGAAGCGGGAGCATTCATACTACACCTTAGTAATTATACAATAAGTGACTAAGGAGGTATCTTCGTCAGATAATTTCAAATGCATTTGAACGACCCTTTATCTATACTTAAGCAATATTGGGGATATTCCTCTTTCAGACCCCTTCAGGAGGAGATCATTGAGTCTGTTATCGAGGGGCATCATACACTTGCCTTGCTCCCGACCGGAGGAGGGAAGTCAATCTGTTTTCAGGTACCGGGGCTTTGTCTTGAAGGCATTTGTATTGTGGTCTCACCACTCATCGCTTTGATGAAGGATCAGGTAGAACAGTTAAGGTCCAGGGGGATAAAAGCAGAGGCGTTGTTTTCAGGAATGTCAAAGCGTGAAATAGATATCACACTGGACAACTGTATTTATGGGGATATTAAATTTCTCTACGTGAGTCCTGAGCGACTAAGGACTGAATTGTTTTTGGAGCGGGCAAAAAAGATGAAGATAGGACTTCTTGCCATTGATGAAGCTCACTGTATTTCTCAGTGGGGATATGATTTCCGGCCACCATATATGCAGATTGCAGATTTTATCCAGGAGTTTCATTTGGAAAAACTTATTGCCGTAACCGCATCGGCAACCAAAGAAGTAAAGGAGGATATCCTTTCAAAACTGCTTTTTAAGGCTCCCAAGATCTTCAAGAAGAGTTTTGCCCGAGCCAATCTTTCTTATTCTGTCTTTGATTTGGAAAACAAAGAGTCCAAGATGATGGAAATTTTGAACAACGTACCAGGAACGGGGATCGTTTATGTAAGAAGCAGGAAAAGAACCCAGCTGATAGCAGAAAAACTCAGGCGAAATGGTGTCTCTGCAGATTATTATCATGCAGGTCTTAGTCCTCAGGACAGGGTGTCCAGGCAGGAAGCCTGGATCAGGGGTCAGATCCGGGTGATAGTCTCTACCAATGCCTTTGGAATGGGCATCGATAAGCCCGACGTTCGTTCTGTTATACATTATGATCTGCCTGATTCTTTAGAAGCCTATTACCAGGAAGCTGGTAGAGCAGGCAGAGATGAGAAAAAAGCCTATGCGGTGATCTTATATCATCAGGGAGATATCGAGGACCTGGAGACACGTACTGAAAAGTCGGCAGTAGAGGTCTCATTTATCAAAAGGGTTTATCAGGCACTGGCCAATTATTATAAACTTGCTGTTGGAAGCAATGCGCTTTCAAGTTTCGATTTCCTCTATGCTGATTTCACTGCTACTTTCAACTTACCATTGGTGGAGACCTACCATGCATTGTCAAAGCTGGAAGATGAGGGCCTGATCCAGATTACAGATGCCTATCGGGAAGCTTCCAGAATCCTTATGCTACTAAAGCCCGAGGAGCTGTATAAGTTTCAGGTGGCGCATGAAAATTTCGACCCGCTGATCAAGGTATTGCTGCGTCTTTATGGTGGAGAATTGTATGTTGGTTTTGTAAATATCAAGGAGCAGGATATTTCAAAACTTGTGAAGGAAAGTGTGCCCAAAGTGATCAAGGACCTTGAATATTTGCAGAAGCTGGATGTGCTGGAATATCATCATGGCTCCGATCAAGCTCAAATCACCTTTCTCACTCCCAGGTACGACGCCAATAATTTGCCATTAGACAAAAAGCAAATCGCCTGGAGACGACAGGTAACCATGGAAAAAGCCAAATCGGTGGCCAAGTATGCTCAGAATGTAATCCGGTGCAGGACTCAAATCATTCAGGAATACTTTGACGAGCAAACAGATCAGGAATGTGGGGTATGCGATGTCTGTCTGGAGAAAAGAAGGAAAGTGACAACGATAGGAGAAAAAGAGATCATGTCTGTTTTAAGTCGTGGTGATCATTCTGTCCAACAGTTGAAAAAGACATTCCCAAATGTAGGTGAGGAGCAGATCATCCAGGCACTCAGAATGCTAATGGATGAGGGTTTGGTTTATGAGTACCATTCAAGGTTTGGGTTGAAGTCCGATCAACCCAAAACCTGATTGTATTTTCCTATAGGGATTTTTCTTCTTCCAGTGCAGCCACACCAGGGAGTACTTTCCCTTCCATGTATTCAAGCAAGGCACCACCACCGGTAGATACGTAAGAAACTTTGTCTCCATATCCCAGGTTGTTGATCGCTGAAGCGGAGTCACCACCACCTATGAGTGAAAATGCCCCGCCTTCAGTCGCTTTCACCACGGCATTGGCAATGGCGTCAGTTCCTTTGGCAAAGGTTGGGAACTCAAATACGCCCATCGGGCCATTCCAAAGGATGGTTTTAGAGCTTTTTAGGATATCAGAGAAAAGCTTTACTGTTTCTGGTCCGATATCCAATCCTTGCCAGTCATCCGGAATCTCACCGGATTTTACTGTTTGTGTTTTTGCATCATTGCTAAAATCATCTGCAATGACCGTATCTACTGGCAAGATCAGTTTTACCCCTTTTTCTTTCGCTTTTTGCTCGATTTCTTTGGTCAGGTCCATTTTATCAGCTTCGAGCAGCGATTTTCCAATCTTTCCGCCTTTGGCTTTGGCAAACGTATAAGACATACCTCCACCAATGATGATGTTGTCTGCAACACCCAGCAGACGCTCGATGATCATGATTTTGTCAGACACTTTGGCTCCACCCATGATAGCCGTAAATGGTTTTTCAGCATCATCCAATACTTTCTTGGCGTTTTCCAACTCCTGCTTCATCACATAACCGGCACACTTGTCATTGAAGAACTTTGCTACAATAGTTGTGGAAGCATGGGCTCTGTGAGCAGTACCAAATGCATCGTTTACGTAGATGTCTCCCAGCACAGCCAGTTTTCGGGAAAATTCTTCGTCACCCTTTTCCTCTTCTTTGTAGAATCTGACATTTTCCAATAGCAGTACTTCCCCTGATCCTAGATTGCGAGCCATCTCAAGGGCTTCCTCACTGATACAATCACTGGCAAACTTGACCTGTACACCTAGTTTATCAGAAAGGTTGGGCACGATATGCTTTAATGAGAACTTCTCAGTAGGTCCCTCTTTAGGTCTACCCAGGTGACTCATCAGGATAGTGGCTCCACCTTCGTCAAGAATTTTCTTTAGAGTAGGAATGGCAGCATTAATTCTGGTTTCGTCAGTGACCTCAAACTTATCATTGAGGGGAACATTAAAGTCTACCCTGATCAATGCTTTTCTGTTTCTGAAATTGAAATCGTCTATTGTAGTCATGTGTAGAAATTTCTGCTAAAATGGATTGATTAAAGTTAAATGCAAAGTTAACGTTGTTATTTCGCCGTGAATAAAATATTGAAGGGTTTTTATTGAAGCATACCCATAGTGCTATGAAGAAGCCCTGTGTAACCTGTCATTAATGGCTTTGCCTAATCCTTCTTCAGGAAACCTTTGGGTAATGATCAGGTCGACGTCTGACTGATCCATTACTCTCAAGGCACCGAATAAGTTTTTTGCAGCTTCATTCAGGTCTCCCCGTTTAGACAAGATGATCTGAGTAGAGCCATTCAGGGGTTTGTAGTCTTCGGTAAAACTGATGATCCCAATTTTTTTATGCTGATATTTCGTCATGAGATCAGCGATCTTTCCCACCATAATTTTTTTGAGCGGTGCATAATGGGTTTTGAGCATGCCTGGAGCCAATGGGTTACTGCTAAGGTTTAGGTTGAGCTTTACCCTTCCCACACTTGATTCCAAATCTTCCAGTCTGATACCTCCCAACCTGTAGATGATTGGTTTTTCAGCTTCGAATCCAATGATGGTAGACTCTAAACCAACAGCACATGGACCTCCGTCAAGGATAAAAGGGATTTTATCGCCCAATTGATCTTCAACATGCTGTGCAGTGGTCGGGGAGACATATCCAAAAGGATTAGCACTTGGCGCAGCCACCGGAAATTCCAGCTGCTTCAACATTTGCAGCGTCAGGGGGTGGTTGGGGATCCTGATAGCTACTCTTTGTGAACCGGCAGTGAGTAAATCGGGTACAATGGGCTTTTTATCCAGGAGCAGGGTAAGCGGGCCCGGCCAAAATTGATTAGCTAGCTGAAGTGCGTTGGAAGGAAACGCTACAACAAAATCCCTGGCTTGATCGAGATTGGCCACATGTACGATCAGGGGATCGAATTTGGGGCGGTTCTTTACTTCGAAAATCCGGAGTATGGCATGCTCATTCAAAGCGTTTCCAGCAAGACCATAAACTGTCTCGGTAGGAATCCCAATGACTTCGCCTTGCTGGAGGTATTTTACAGCTTCCAGCACATCTTTACTGATCTTTGCCAAAATGCTTGAGAGAATTTTCCACAATTATCATCAAAATAGAAGACAACTTTTATATTTACTGCAAGAACTACACGAAATACCCATGAATCGAAGTACAAGAAACATATTGAGAATTGTCTCCGTCGTATTGGTCCTTTTGCTTGTTTTGATGCAGCTTGGCTTTATTCCTTCCTTTCTGGCATATCATTTTTGGTTCATGGTAGTAGCATACGGTCTGCTGCTTATTACTTCCAGATAGCTGCTTTTTAACTCTTCAATAAAGGTTTCTACCGCTTGATTTATCAAGTACAAGGCAACATTTATAAAATGTGGTCTGGTAGGCTGATTTAGCTGTATAAAAATTATCCCGCTTTCAGGCTTGCTAAACGCATAAAGCACTGACTTATGGTCTATTTCACCATATTCAATGCTAATTTTTGGCACCATCGTTGCAAGTATGATCCTGAATACCAAATGAATGGAACTCATGAAAAGGTTAATGATCATATTATCGATAGCTGCTTTTTCTTTCGCAAGTAAAAGTCAGGCGCAGAGCATCTTTTATACATCATATGGCACCCAGCATTTGTGGGGCATGCCTCCCGAAGTACACTGGGTGTTGGAAAGAAACTACTATGATTATCATATGGTGCACTCACGTAGGTTTTGGGACCACGGTAGATTGTATTTTGATGTAGTACTTCAACGGGGAGGGGTATTTGTGGATGTCCGGTTAGATGGTGGAGGATTTATTTATAACACTGCCTTCAGGAACCATTATCCTTTTTATAACCATGTATGTTCAAGCTTTTGTGGTTTTCACCGAGACTACTATATGAGTTACAGGGTTCGTGTAGGTCACCCATATTACTATAAGTATAATCACGTTTATTACAGACCCAACGTGGTAATTGTGAATCATGGTCACCATCATCACGGGAACAACCATGGAAACCATCATGGTAATGATAACGGGGTTCATAAAGGACAGGAGAGATACAGGCCAAATCCTGCTGCCAGATACAGAGTGGATCGTACTGACAACGGACGTGTGGAAAGGGTAAACAATGGTCCGGCCAGGGATTCACGACCAGGTCCGGATTATGGAAGAGGGAACAATGGTCACCATGGTGATAACGGAGTAAGGGATCACGGCGCTGGTGTAGGACGCGGTAATGGAAATGGTGTTGGTAATGGAAATAAAGGTAACAATGGAGTTCGAGACCATGGCGTAGGAGTAGGTAGAGGAAGCGGTCAGGGAAAAGGCCAGGGTAATGGACCGGGAGTTGGAAATGGTAATAGTAATGGAAGAGTATATAATGCTTCAAATTCAAGAAGTACATCCTCTTCAAGAAGTTCATCTTCAGCCAGGGTAGCTTCAAACTCCAGCTCAAGAACTACTGTAAGTTCATCTAGTGGACGAACCTCAAGGTCATCAAACTCATCAAGTTCAGGTCGGACAACCTCTGGCAGAACAGTAAGGACCCGATAATAGATTGAGACACCGCCGATGAAAAAGGGGCCACATATTGTGGTCCTTTTTTCATTTAAGAAAATCCTTGTTTTCGTGATAAGCCTTAAAGCCGGTAATAGAAATGCGCAACGTCTTCTTCCCCGGTAATCGGCGTTCGACGGTAGAATTCTACAGCATGTATTTCTTCTTTCTCTGTCTGAACAAAAACCTCCTGGTACCCAAGCATTCTACAATGATTATTAAAAGCCTTAATCAATGCACCTCCGATTCCTTTTCGCTGATATTTTGGCAATACGGCCAAATCATAGATGTATGCAATCGGTTGAATGGAATGATAATGCTCGAAGGTATAGGCTGTTAATCCTCCAGTCACTTGATCATCAGCTGTTGCGATCATGCTAAAGAAACCGGGCGATTCCAGTACCTTCCGAAGGTGTTTCCGTGTAGGTAATGGCGTTTTTTCAAGTTCAAAGACTTCCTCGAATACATGCAATAGCTCTATGAATGGGTCTAAGTCATCAGTCGAAAGAAGTTTTATGTCGCAATGCATTAGCCCCCCAGTTGTTGGACCTCATTTCTCGATAAGCTCAATTTCTCACCCAGTTTAAAAGCTGTGGGTGCACTGCCAGCCATCAAAATGATCACCAGGGCAAAAATGAAGAAATTGGCTGTAGTGAGTGTGACCAGACAGGCCACTATTGAAAACATGCCTACTCCCTCGAGCATTGCCATCTTGACAATGTGTGCTGTTTGAAAGCTGGTCAGTTTACTGCCGAGTTCTTTCTTGTCTTTTGCCTGACCCATTTGTTTGTTAAACAAAACCATCGAAGTTGGGATCAGGAAGATGCCCGCAAAGGTTGGAACAAAAATGATTGGATTTTCCGGGTCAAAGAATATCGTTTCCGGATTTGTGCCCAATTGAAAAGCCACTACAGCCGCAAAAAGTGACAGTCCACCCACCAAGGCCCAATGGATGGTTTGGATGGTTTTTAACATGGCCGATGGGTTTTGAGCTTCCATAGGATTTCTTTGCCTTAAGTTACAAAAAAATCGATTTTAAGTTTTTAGTTGCGCTTTTTTTTAGCCGCTTCAAAAACGATTTATATCAGTGTTTGTAAGGAAGATCCTCTTAGTTAATATCAGCTGGCTTTACGTTTTCTTGGGAGTCTTCGGTAGCTATAGTGTTTCATCACTTCATGGAGGGCTACTTTTATTGCTTCATTGATCGGAAGCATTTGATTAGCCAGCCTGAAGTCAATTTGTGAGAGCCGTTGATAATAATTGATGAATGAAGGCATTTCATCTTTGTTTGAAATCATGTCGATAGCTGCCTGGTAAGCAGCTGGTTGTTCGGTCTTGATCAGGTTGCAGGTCACAAGTTTTCTTTCCCCGTTTTTGTCCCGTGAGGTGGCGTACCCAAACAGCCGGCAAATCAATCCTCTGTGTACGTAATCGCCACAACTACCGTTTTTGTCTGATAAGTGAACAGGCTTGAACACTAAGCAAATACCTGATGTGTTGGAAGAAAGTTCGACTAGCTTTTCATCCGCTTTTCCTTCGATAAACCATGAAAAAGCAAGGGGTAAAAACTCCAGGGGGTTGGCGTGAATGTCAGGCTTCATGCAGCACCTGCCACATCCTGCTAAACAATGCATGCCTGTACTTTCCGATAAAGCTTTCGTTTCGACTTCAAGTTGTGCGAATACCCGTTCCACAGCCTTGACCTTTCGTATGATTGACATTAAGATAAGGCTGGAACGCAAGTCATTGGAAAAAGGTTGCTATGAAGCGTCAAAATATTTTAGATCGGGGTTGGTGGGCAAAGTAGCTCTCGCTTTGATACGCAAAAATTTTCCAGGCTAGCGCGCGATTGTATCGCGTGTATACTACAGAATCCATGGATATTATCTACTAAAGAATAAAGGGGTATTTGATTGAAATAAACCATTATTCACTAAATTAGATGAATGTCTGAAAAGTACAAGTTCAATAATCCGGAGGGGGTATATTTTGTAACCAGCACAATTGTTGATTGGATTGACTTATTCACCAGAAAAGAATTTAAGCACATCCTTATTGATTCGTTAGTTTTCTGCCAGAAAGAAAAAGGACTAAACATCCATGCCTGGTGTCTGATGCCCAGTCACTTACATATGATTATTAGCTCTAACCAGAATCCGCTTTTTGAAATCATGAGAGATTTCAAAAAGTATACATCGAAGAAAATTATTGAAGAGCTCGGGAACATAAATGAGAGCAGGAAGGAATGGTTGCTTAAAGCATTTATGGGCGCTGGCAAAGACCTGAAAAGAATTAAGCAGTTTAAGGTGTGGCAGGATGGGAACCAGCCTAAGGAATTGGAAACAAATTATTTTATTGAGCAGAAGTTGAATTACCTTCATGATAATCCTGTAAATGATGAAATTGTGGAAGAATCTGAATATTATTTATACAGTTCGGCAAGAGATTATTGTGGATATTCGGGGTTGTTGAGGGAGATTTAATGGGTTGATATTTATGCACGCGATGTAATCGCGCGCTAGCGCAGGGGTGATTTTTCTGCTCACAAATCATGGCCAGTACTATCATTCCCACAACTTCGCCGCCTCGATCTTTAGCAGGTAGTCGGATAAAAATTGGATTTTCCGACTTTCAGATGGTTCGAACTTGGTTAGTTATTGGATGGGTTCCGGAATAAAGAGTATAGCATTTCAACAAGGATGACAATCTTCCTCAGAAGTCTCGAATTCGATAGTTGCGTGGTCGATATGGCAGTCTTTTAGCAACTCCTTTGCTCGGGACTTTATTTTGGCCAGCTCCTGCATGGTCTTGTTTTCGTCTACCACCGCGTGAATGGAGAGGATGTGATACTGTCCATCCATTGACCAGATGTGACAGTCATGGGTTTGCCTGATCTCCGGGATGGTCTGAAGCACCTGGTGAATAGCATCAGGATCGATCTCTTCCGGGGTTCCCTGTAAGATGATCTTAATGGCTTTCCTGAGGTTCTTGAAGACATTGTAGAGAATGAAAATAGAAATGCCAATGGAGAGGATCGGGTCCAACTCCGGGATACTTCTGAATTGCATGATGATTGCGGCAATCAAGGTGGCAGTCCAGCCAAGGACATCTTCCAGTAAGTGCAGATAAACAACCCTTTCGTTCAGAGAATGTCCATGGCTAAGCCTTGAAGCAGCAATAACATTAACAATGATTCCCACAATGGCCAGGTAGATCATTCCTTCAGCATTGGGCTGCACAGGGTTAAATAGCCTTGGTATGGCTTCATTTAGGATCAATGCCGACCCTACAATCAATACGATGGCATTGATGATGGATCCCAATACTGAAAACCTTCTGAACCCATAAGAAAAGTTCTTGGTTCGATCCTTTTTAGAGATTTTTTGAAAATACCAGGCCACACCCAGGCTTAAGCTATCTCCCAGATCATGGATGGCATCGGAATAGATCGCTACACTATTCGTCCACCAGCCCCCGATAAATTCTATAATTGAAAAAGCGAAATTGAGAAAGAAGGCAATCCCCAGATTCTTACTGCTGTGGTCATGATGGTGGCCGTGGTCGCTATCTCCTGCATGCATATGCATGATCTCAGCGATTAATCGGTTCTTCCCAAATCAAAACGCTCCAGGTAATCAGCAACCCTCCTGACAAACATGCCGCCGAGAGCTCCGTCCACTATCCTGTGGTCGTAGCTGTGCGATAAGAACATTTTGTGTCGGATGCCGATAAAATCACCCTTGTCTGTTTCAATAACGGATGGTTTCTTTTCGATCGTGCCAAGCGCCAGGATACCTACCTGGGGTTGAACAATGATGGGTGTACCCATCACATTACCGAATGATCCAACGTTGGAAACCGTATACGTGCCTCCCTGTAGATCATCGGCTTTCAACTGATTTTCACGAGCTCTTCGCGCCAGGTCATTTACCTTTTGAGTGAGCTGCAACAGGTTCATTTTATCCGCATTGTGAATCACCGGCACGATGAGGTTGCCACTGGGTAGGGCAACGGCCATCCCAATATTGATGGCTTTCTTTTTGATGATATTATCTCCATCCAGCTGAATATTGATCATTGGGTAATCCTGGATAGCTTTCACCACTGCCTCAATCATGATAGGAGTGTAGGTAAGCGTGGTCTGGTGCTTGTCCATAAACACCTTTTTCATCTTACCTCTCCAACTCACCATGTTGGATACATCTGCTTCTACAAAGGAAGTAACATGTGGGGAAATCCTTTTGGAGTCCAGCATGCGCTCTGCTATCATCTTGCGCATGCGGTCCATCTGAATGATTTCATCCTCTCCGCTGATAATAGGTTTAACCGGTGTAGGTTGTGAGATTTTTGTCGTTGCAGGCTGGGATGCAGTCTTCCTTTTTTCGATATAGGCCAGGATATCGTTTTTGGTCACACGGTTGTCCTGACCAGTTCCGGGAATGGTTTCAAGTTCTGCGAAACCAATATTTTCCTGTTTAGCAATATTCTTTACCAGGGGAGAATAGAAGCGCCCTGATTGCTCTTCGGCAACTGCAATACTTTCTTTTACCCCGTTGACCTGCTCAATTAATTGCTCGGCAACCTCCTCAGGTTGTGGTACTTCCTCTTCTTTTTTCGCAGGCTTTTCGGCTCCATTGCTTTCCACTTCTATCAGGGCGATGGGTTTGCCTACTTCAACCACCTGACCTTCCTCTGCCAGGAGCTCCTTTACTACACCACTATAGGAAGAGGGGATTTCCGTGTCTACTTTATCGGTGGCTACCTCCAACAGTGATTCGTCTTCATCAATATGATCACCTGCCTTCTTGAGCCAGGAAAGCACTGTACCCTCCATCACACTCTCACCCATTTTAGGCATCACCATTTCAACGATAGCCATAGATTATTTTGTTTAAATCTAAAAAATCGAATAACAAAGGTAAATAATTCTGTCATTTCTCTGAAAGGTTAATTCTCAGTAGGTCTAACGCCTTTCTGGCACCAAATTCAATATTGAGAATCCTGTCTTTTGAAAAATTATATTTCTTGGCAATGGTCTTCTCCTTGTCAGAATACCCAAACCAAATCAATCCGACAGGTTTTTCTTCGGTGCCTCCATCAGGGCCTGCCACCCCACTAATGGATAGCCCAACGTCTGCATTGAGTTTCTCTCTCACATTTTTTGCCATTTGTATCACTACTTCTTCACTTACAGCACCATGTTTTTCCAAAGTCTCAGTATCCACATTAAGCATGTTGTGTTTTACCTCATTGGAATATGCAATTACTGCTCCTTTAAAATACGCAGAACTACCCGGAATTGATGTGATCAGGTGAGATAAAAATCCTCCGGTACAGCTTTCAGCGCAAGCGACAGTCTTATTTGCCTCCTTCAGCATCTTTCCAATGAAGTATTCAATGTTGCCCTCATCAAAACCAAAAACATACTTTTCTATCAGAGGTTTTAGTTTGTCTACCTGTTCATGGATGTCTTTTTTAAGCACATCTCTGTCAGGACCTGAAGCGGTAATCCTCAGTTTTACTGTGTTTTTCGTCGGGAGATAGGCCAGCTTTAGGTGTTTGGGTAAGGCTTCTTCCCAATCCCGAATCTTTTCAGCCAGAGAAGACTCAGGGATACCGATTGTCATGATCATTTGGTGCACGACATGGTAGTTGACCAGCTCTTTTTGAAGACGAGGGATGATGAAATCTGTCATCATCCGCTTCATTTCATAAGGTACACCCGGCATGGAAACGAAGATCTTGCCGCGTTCTTTGAACCACATACCGGGTGCAGTTCCCAGCTGATTGGTGATCTTATCGCAGTTTGCCGGAAGCTCAGCCTGCATGCGATTAAGATCAGTCATTTTTCTGTTGGCCTTGGTGAAAAGCTGCTCTATATCATTCAAAGCGTCTTGATTCATCACCAGGTCTACTCCGAAATATTTGGCAAGAAGGGGTTTGGTGAGATCATCTTTGGTAGGTCCCAGACCGCCGGTAATCAAAATCACATCAGCACGTTTTTCAGCTTCCTGAAAGCTCGTTAAAATTTCAGCCTCAATATCGGGTACTGTTGATTTGCGGATCACCTTGATCCCAATTTGATCTAAAGCACCACTAATCCAATGCGAGTTAGTGTCCAGGGTCTGTCCATAAAGAATTTCGTCACCTATGGAGATGATTTCTGCAAGGGTCTGCTTCATGCGGATATTTTGAGGTTAAAATTATTTATTCTACTTACATTTAGCACTTAAAAAAAAGCATTTGGTATGAAGTCTTTCCTGAAATTAATTATCCTGGGCATTTTAATGTTTGGATGCACCGCCCAACAAATACAACAAACCCTGGATAGTTATTTAGGTTCCGACCAACTTACAACAGAGGAAGTAGCCAATGGTTTGAAGGAAGCCTTGATCAAAGGGATCAGTGAAGGGTCTGCCAGTGCCTCGAAGCTGAATGGTTATTTGGGTAATCCGCAAATTAAAATACCTTTTCCACCGGATGTACAAAAAGTAGAAGATAAACTTAGGTCCATCGGGTTGGATAAACAGGTAGATCAGTTTATTGAAACGCTGAACCGTGGAGCCGAAGAGGCAGCTAAGGAGGCAAAGCCCATATTTGTAACAGCCATCCGGTCGATGACCATCCAGGATGCCTGGAACATACTCAAGGGTGAAGATGATGCTGCCACACAGTATTTGGTAAGAACGACTTCAGATCAGCTGAGAGGGAAGTTCAAGCCTGTGATAGGGAATGCATTGGATGAGACCAATGCGACGAAATACTATGGAGATATCATCAACACCTATAACAAAATTCCTTTTGTAGATAAGGTAGATCCTGATCTGGAGAACTATGCCACTCAAAAGGCCCTCGATGGGCTGTTTTTTCTGATAGCCAAAGAAGAACAGAAGATACGGGAGGATCCGTTGGCGAGAACCACAGATCTGCTCAAACGCGTCTTCAAAGAACAGGATTAATCCCATGCTAACCGATTTACAGGCCAAAAAGCTAACACATTATTTCAATGTGCTGGACTACAATAACAATGGATTGATCCAGGAAAGTGATTTTATCGCTATTGCTGAGAATCTTTGCGTGTTGTGGGGATTCAAAGAAGGAACGGATGACTACCTGATGTGGATCAACAGGTTTAAAAGCCAATGGACTGAATTCAGGGATTACATGCTTGGTACGGAAGAAAATTCTGCTGACCCGGAACAATGGCTTCGATTTGCAGATAAGAAGCTGGTAAATGGTGAGGACAACTTTTACAGCTTATTTGTAGAAAAGCTCACTGAAGATATTTTTGATCTGTTTGACCAGGATCAAAATGGGTACATCGAGCAAAAGGAATTCATTGATTTTTTTATGGCATTCCGAATCGAGGTGAGGCATTCAGCGAAAAGCTTTATGCTGCTGGATACCAATAGAGATGACCGTATCAGTAAGGATGAGTTGACCAGCGGTGTCAGAGCTTTTTTTCGCAGCTCCAGCGAGGAAGATCCGGGCAACTGGTTGTTTGGAGTATGGGACAAGGAATTACAACGCTAAAAGATGATAGGTTTCCCTTCATCCGGGATCAGAAAATTTTCCTGGCTTGTCCTGGTCTTTTTTAAGGTAGCCATCAAGTCTTTCTCTGCACGCCCCATGCCATCATCAGCAAGTGGGAATGTGCCGAAATGCATAGCGATACTTTGTTTTGATTTTACATCCTTGTGGATCTTTATTGATTCCTGAGGGGAAACGTGGATGGGCGACATAAACCATGCAGGCAGGTAAGCCCCAATAGGGATCATAGAAATATCCATTGGCCCAAATTTCTTCCCGATGTCCTTGAAGAAGCTACCATATCCGCTGTCTCCGGCAAAATAGATTTTCTTGTTTTGAAATTCTATCACATATCCGCACCAGAGCGATTTGTCTCTGTCATAAAATCCTCTACCACTGAAATGTTGCGCCGGTACTGCCGTGATGACGGGCTTTTGATTTGTTTTTTCCCACCAGTCCAGCTCTACCGTATTTTCAATGTCGTTTTTCTTCAGGTAGTCAGACACACCCAATGGAACCACAAAGGTGGGCTGAAACGCCTTTTCCAGTCTAATAACTGTGGAGATATCCAGGTGATCATAGTGGTTGTGACTTAACAACACCAGGTCGATCTGTGGTAAGTCTTCAAACCTGAGGCCTGGTGGGCGCATACGTTGAGGACCTACGAAGTTGAACGGACTACATCGGTCGCTCCATACCGGATCTGTCAATATGTTATATTTTTCCCATTGGATCAGGAAGGTACTGTGGTTGACAAATGTGATTTTTACCTGACCCTTTTCAGGAGCTTTGGGCTTTTTGCCCACAAATGTTTCGTAGTTTTTTGTCCAGGGACCTTGGTCTCTTCCAACGAGGAATTTAATTAAGTCCGGGAAGCCCTTGGCGCTGACATTGCCAGGATTAATGAACTTGCTGCCATCAAAATGATCCGAAACAGGTCCCCGGTAAGGCTGAGTACTTATCGCCTGTCCAACAAAAATGATGGCAAGAATAAACAGTACAAGGGGGATGGATATGGAAATAAAAAGGATCATTTGAGGTTTATGTTATTCCACTTAAGTGACTTTTGCTTTTCTGATGATCCTGGAGAAAAGTGAAGGGAAAAACCGCTTGAGATAAATTCCTATTGTTTCCCTTAAGCCAGCGATATATACTTCCTCCCGATCTTTTTTTATGGCCCTGACTATCTGTCGGGCACATTCCTCAGCACTTATACCATTGGCCTGGGCATCATCCATCTTGTTTTGATTAGAGCCATCACCCATAAGCGCATTCAGAGAGATATTGGTATTGATATATCCCGGACAAACAATCGTGACCTGAATGTTGTCTCTAAAGTGTTCGGCTCTTAGGGCGTCATAAAAACCATGTAAAGCATGTTTACTGGCAGCATAACCGGAACGTAAGGGAGTGGAAACAATCCCGGAAGCAGAGCTTATCACCACATGATGGCCTTGTTTTCTTTTTACCATCTTTGGCAATACAGCTTTGCTTAAAGAGATGGATCCAAAGTAATTGACTTCCATGATCTTTCTGTCCACTTCCAATGAGGTGTTGAGCGCAGTATCCCGTTGAGATATTCCTCCGGAATGGATAAGAATATCTATATCACCAAAAAAAGTCTCGGCTTCGAGGGCTTTCTGGCTGAGTGAGAACGGATCGGAGAGGTCAAGAGCCAATATTTTTGTATTCGAAGGATCCGCACATTGTTTTTGGACGCGCTCAAGTTCTGAGTGTCTCCTGGCAGAAAGAATCAGTTTTGCTCCTTCTTTGGATAGTTCATAAGCAAGTGCTTCACCAATACCGGAAGATGCCCCTGTAAGCCAGACTACCTGGTCTTTTATTTTGGTCATTCAGCTTTTTTTATTTTTTGCTCCTCCAAAAATACCCAAATGGTATAGATCCCAAGAGCGGTTCCTATGGGAATATTTAGTAATCCCAGGCATCCGGATACCATAAGTGTGGGTAGGCCCCAGCTTTTGTTGTACAATGTAGCAATACCACCAATGATTGATGGGACCGGACCCAACACCATGATGAGGATAAATATCCAACGAAGCACTTCCAGAATGGCGCCAGCGATGGCAAATCCCATTTCCTGACCCGGATCCATGGCTTCCTCCATGATAAAGGGGAAGATAGTACGGATAATTGCACTAATGATCAGAAAGATCAGGACAGTGAGCGTTCCGTAGACAATATGCAGAATGCTGAGGAGTCTTTTATGTGTTTCCATGGGTCATTGTTTTTGATAAATTACGAAATCAAACGCATAGTCGTGCTTAGCATCTTTCGGGTGATGTATCCTGGATACCTCCTGGAATTCCTTTTTCGAAAATTCAGGGAAGGTTACCTGCCCATCAAAGGTACCCTGTATCTCTGTCAGATAAATGTTGTCGCAAAGTGACAGGCCCATTCGGTAAATTTCTCCTCCACCGATGATGAAAGCTTCTGTTTCACCGGCTTTTCTGGCCATTTCCAATGCCTCATCAAGTGATGAGACCACGGTTGCACCCTTTGCCTGGTATCCGCTATTTCTGGTGATGACAATATTGGGTCTACCAGGCAGCGGTTGAAACTGCTGTTGAAGAGATTCCCAGTTTTTACGTCCCATGATGACGTGATGTCCTTTAGTAGTATCCTTAAAGAACTTAAAATCGTTGGGCAGGTGCCAGGGAATGTCATTGTCTTTTCCTATGACCCGGTTTTCTCCCATGGCAGCAATCATAGATATAATCATGATTGGAAAGTTAAAGTAGTTTCTGATAAGTTGTAACCACGCAGGAATTCTTCATCTTTCATCCTACGCTTTCCTTCCAGCTGTAACTCCGTGATATGAAGGATATAATCTTTCGTATGAACCAAAACTTTGTCATTCTCTGCTGAAATCGTTCCTGTGGGTTTTGAGCTTTTTTGATGGGTTTTTTCAACGGACAGGACTTTTAGGATTTTACCATCCAGAGTAGTCCACGCCGCTGGAAATGGATTGAGTCCTCTGACGAAATTCCTGATCTTGTCAGCTGGTTGATCCCAGTGGATCTCACAATCCTGCCGAAAGATCTTGGGAGCATGTTTGGAAATTGCCGGTTCCTGTTGAGGGATCAGTTGAAAATCATTGGATTCAATGGCCCGAACGGTTTTCACTACCAGATCGGCACCTTTGTTCATCAATCGTTCATAAAGTGTGCCCGCCGTGTCATCTTCATGGATGGGTTCTTTTTCCTGGAAAATAATGTTACCGGTATCAATTTCATGTTTGAGCATGAAGGTAGTCACACCGCTTTCTTTTTCTCCATTGATGACCGCCCAGTTGATAGGAGCAGCGCCACGGTATTGTGGCAGGAGGGAGCCGTGTAGATTGAAAGAACCAATTGTGGGCATAGACCAGACTACTTTGGGTAGCATACGAAAGGCTACGATCACCTGGAGATCTGCCTGGTATGACCGGAGTCTTTCGATAAATTCAGGTGCCTTGAGGTTGGTGGGTTGTAGCACCGGCAGATTGACTGATAATGCATAGTCTTTGACAGGAGAGGTGCCCAGTTTCTTGCCCCGGCCCTGGGGTTTATCCGGAGCTGTGACTACGGCCACCACATTGAATTGATTCTCGATGAGTTTCCTTAGTGAGGGAACGGCAAATTCCGGTGTTCCCATGAAGATGAGTTTTATTCTCTGTGCTGTGTCCATTCAGGCTCAAAACTATCGCATTCTATAATACTCACATATTTAAGAAAATTAAATATATATTTGAACTAAATATATAACCAGTATACTTTGTCTACATGAAATCAGCTTTAATTTTAGTTTTATTGATGGTTAGTTCTAATCTGATTGGTCAGGATATTGAGGCAAAAGTGGATTCAATTCTGACAGAAGCAGTTCCTGCACTAATGGGGCCGGGCATCACAATCGGCATCCTGAAGAATGGAAAGCCAGATATCATCAGGTACAGGGGGTTAGCCAGCCTGGAATATCAAATTCCCTTTAGTGACTCCACAGTATTCGAACTTGCATCAGTAACCAAGCAATTTACTTCTGCATGTATAGGAGTACTTGAGCACAAGGGTCTGTTAGAGGTAGGCGATGATGTCAGGAAGTACATACCTGAGCTTAAGTTTTACGGTGATACGATTAGGATAAAGCATCTTTTAAACCATACCAGTGGAATCAGAAATCACAATGTTTTGTTGGATCTGATGGGTTTCGATTTTCAACACTCAGGATACACAAACCAGATGATTCATGAGCTAATGTTTCGGCAAAATGGGATAAATAACAGGCCAGGTGATAAAATGCTCTATTCTAATACCAATTATGTGATTTTAGCACTAATAATTGAACGGGTTTCTGGTATGAAAATTCATCATTTCGCAGAGAATGAGCTATTCGATCCACTTGAGATGCATGATACTTTTTATGAAAATGATCTGTCGAGTATTGTCAGGAACCGGGCTGCTCCGTACTATAGATCAGGTGATGAATACAAGGAGCCAAAGTCACTTTCCTTATGTGTTGGTGCCGGTGGAGTATACAGCTCAGTGAAGGATATGTTGAATTGGATGAAGTTGTTCAGGAATGATGATCATGACCTTTCGTATATTCCTTCTTTCCTAACAGTTTTGGATACTTTAAACGATGGTCGGGAAATGACCTCAGCAAGAGGTGTGTTTGTATCCAGGTATAAAAATCTGACCACAATTAATCACAGTGGCAGGGATTGGGGCCTGAGGTCTCAAATAATTTGGTTGCCAGAGCTTGATCTTGGGGTGTTTGTTTTTGCTAATTCGGATCATGTCAATGCAGTGGAGATCAGTTATCAACTGGTCGATCTGTTTCTGAATGCTTCCGGAGACCAGCCAGAACAAATGACTGACTATAAACACTCAAAGAAAGAGATGGAGGCTTTTCAAGGTATCTATCAGGAGTTGAATAGCGACATGAAAATGCATGTTTATCTGAGGAATGATTCACTCTTTGCAAAAAGCAGTATGGGAGGGATTCCTGTATATCTGGTATCACAATCCAAAGGGAAGTTTCATCGGGATGATAATGCCAGTGTCACCTATAACTTTGACTACAGGGTAGAGGATGATATAGATATGTCAGTTGATTTCGGGGGCGCAGAATTCTATTTTGAAGAAATTGTTCTGACTGAAAAGCCTAACCAAAACCTGCAAGATTATGTGGGAGAGTACTACTCTGATGAGTTGGAGGTGATCTATGAATTCAGGATGCAATCAGATAAGTTGGTGCTTCATTATCCTAACAATTGCTGCTACACACTAACTGAAGGTCAGAAAGATGTTTTTGGAGCCAATAGAAGAACTAAATATGCTATTAAAAGAGACCGCAAAGGAAATGTGGTTTCATTCACAGTCGCCTCCGAAGGTACCGTAAAGGATATCCTGTTTGAGAGATTGGATTAAAATGTGATGGATTATTAATAGAAGTTAGGCTGTCGATAATTAAAATCTAGTAGAGACCATTTAATTCATATTGTAGGATTTTTCTTGATCAGAAGCTGAATTTAAAAAATCGGATAATTATTTTCATCATACTCAAAATCCCACTCCCGCCAAAAATTGCTTTTTGTTGCATGAATCATGCTGTAGCTTTTATGTATATACTTTGTAAAAGTATTTGTAGAGAGAGATCTATAAAAACATTCCTGGAAAATGACCAAATTTTTAACTGGGTTTGGCGAACTGTCATAATCTAAAAACCAGGTGGTATCACGATCTGTAAGTACATCTTTTCGAAATCTTTCTGCGGTTATAGTGTTAAGGTTGCCTTTGGAATCATAGTGGTACTTATGATATTTAGTATATAGACCTGATTGAATTTGAGTTACTTCGATAATCTGCTTTTGGTCGTTATACTTAAATGATAAAGTGTCATTGTTTCTATCACCATAGAAATCACGACCGAAAATTTCTTGGACGATTAACCCATTTTTAAGGATTAATTTTCTTTTATACTCAAGCATATTGGAAAAATCCTTCTCACTTAAAAGTTGTTTAGTAATCACAATTGAGTCTCCATAGTATTTTACTGTGTCAGCTATATGTTCATAAGTGGTAAATCCAATCCCCGTTCTTATCACTGCACCTATCCGCTGAACTATTTCATTACGTTTCCCATATATGATTTTAATTTTAGTTGTGTCAGGGGGGAACAAAGAGGGGTAAAACATTGATAAAGGATGATACTCCTGAATCATAGGAATACTTGGAACAATATCTTCATCACTACAGTTGAAAGAAATCACTGTAGTACCTATGGGTAAAAATCTTCTTAACCTATTATTTATCAGGTGAAGGTCCATTGGGTAATAACAATAAACTTTACGCTACCTGTCAAGTAATTTAGCAAAGAATATGAGATTGTAGAAACTTCCTCACTCATACAACAAATACTTATTCCGGATCTTATGGAAAGCCTTTAGCTCTTCCTGCCAGCTGGCACGGATCCGGTCTTCTGTCCAGCCGGCTTCAATTTGTTGCTGGAGTAGTTTGGTGCCCGCGTGACGCTCAAAGCCTTTGGTGAAGAAAGGTTTATCTGTCTGTCCTTTCATCTTTTGGTAGAAGTCGATCAGGTATGACAGGTTGAATTCATATATGGGTTCTGATCCTACTAAAGAGACACCAAAACACTTTTCTCCTTCCAGTGGCGGGTATTTGGAGCCTTCATTGGGTGTTGGTGTAAATGAAAAGTCTTTGTCCGGATAGTCCGGATGGCCAATCACCTGGAAGGGGTATTCCGTTCCCCGGCCAACAGAGGCAATGGTTCTTTCAAAGAAGCCTAATGAAGGATATAGTGCAATAGCCAGGTCATTGGGCAGGTTAGGTGAGGGAGCAACCGGCAATGAATAAGGCGTGGCATGGGTCCAGTTTCTCACAGCTACCACCGTCAGGTCACAATACAATCCATTCTTCAGCCATCCTTCATCATTGATCATCATGGCCATTTCACCTATCGTAAGGCCATGTACTAACGGTACCGGATGCATTCCGATAAAGGATTTATATTCATCTTGCATTACCGGACCATCGACATAGCCTCCATGTGGGTTCGGGCGGTCCAGCACAATAAACGGGATCTTGTATTTGGCACAAGCCTGCATCATATAGGTCATGGTGCTGGGGTAAGTGTAAAACCGGATGCCTACATCCTGAATATCAAAGATCATCACATCCACACCTTCCATCTGCTCTTTGGAGGGCTCTTTGCTGCTTCCATAAAGGCTGATCACCTCAAAGTCATAAGGGGTTTCCTGATCTTTGATGACTTCACCATCTGCCTTGGTACCTGAAAAGCCGTGTTCCGGTGAATACGCCTTCACAATGTTGATGTCAAGGGATAGCAGGGTATCAACAAGATGTGTGGTCCCAACAATTGAGCTATGATTTACCAGTAGCCCCACCCTCTTTCCTTTGATGAGTGGAAGGTATTCATTCATCTGGTATGCCCCTGGCAAAATCGACTGGCTTTGGTCTTGCTGAGCGGTGCATGAGCAAAAAATCACACCAAATACACACAGAAAATAAAATCTTCTCATATCAGATCGTTTATAATTGTGTTAAAATTATAAAGATTGAATCTACCGTACTTCATATCAAGTCGGATTACTAAAAATGAGGAAGGTTCTTTTTCCGGTACCATCACCAGGATAGCTATCATCAGCATTGCTGTGGCCTTGTCTTCTTTGATTTTGGCTTTTCTCATACTGGGAGGGTACGAAAATGTCATTACCAGCAAAATCTACAGCTTTTCCGGACATGTGGTAGTGAGCAAATACACCCTGTCTAACAGTGTGGAGGAAACCTCTATTATGGTATCAGACTCCTTGTTGGAAAAGGTGAAAAATACCGAAGGGGTCGACTATGTTCAGGCTTACTCATTTAAATACGGTTTACTGAGTACAAAGGATGAGGTGCAAGGTGTACTGGTAAAAGGGATTGATGAGCATTTTAACCGGACTGATTTTGAGCAGCACCTGATCAGGGGAAAGTTTCCGGAGTTTCCGGAAGATAACTATGGTACTGAGGTAGCCATCAGTGAAAGGATCTCCAATATTCTTCAATTGGATGTGGGGGATGAGGTCACCATCTTTTTTGTGCAGAAGCCACTTCGTTTCAGAAAACTTCAGATCACCGGGGTGTACGAAACCGGGCTTGAAGAGATTGATGAAAATGTGATCTTGGGAGATATCAGGTTAGTCAGTCGTATCAACAACTGGGAAGAAAATCAAGTGGGCGGCCTTGAAGTGTACCTGGAAGACCCCAATGATCAGGCACAGGCGACAGAAACACTCTTCGATAAAGTCGATTTTGATATGTATGTTGAGAAAGTCGCCGATAAATACATTCAGATCTTTGAGTGGCTGAGGATGTTGAATCGGAATGTTTTGATTCTGCTGGTCATCGTACTTTTTGTGGCATGCTTCAACATGGTTTCGATCCTGTTGATCCTTATCCTGGAGCGGACACAAATGATTGGGATCTTTAAGTCCCTGGGAGCCAGCAACGCGCTGATCAGACGTATATTTCTGTTCAATGGTCTCAACCTGATTGTCAAAGGTTTGCTTTGGGGAAATTTTATCGGACTATCATTTTGTCTGGCACAATATTATTTCCGTTTTATTCCTCTTGATGCTTCTAATTATTATGTAAGCTATGTTCCGATCGCCCTGGATTATGGGATTGTAATACTACTGAATGTCATGGCAGTGATCGTGGTCGGGATTACATTGTTTATCCCTCTCTCCCTGATTTCAAGGATACAGCCTGTGAAAGCGATCAGGTTTGATTGAAGTGTTTAGGGGCGTATGACCTAAAGAAGCTGCGAACTTTCATCTCGATCACACCAAATACTGCTTCTTTGAAGATCCCGCGTGACATTTTGGATTCGCCACGGGCACGCTCAGTAAATACGATGGGGACTTCTTTGATCTTAAAGCCATGTTTCCAGGCGTTGAATTTCATCTCTATCTGGAAGGCATATCCTATGAAATGGATTTTGTCAGCATCAATGGAGCTGAGGACTTTCCGGCTGTAGCATTTAAAACCTGCTGTGGTATCCATGATGGGCATGCCGGTGATCAACCGCACGTAGAAGCTGGCAAAATACGACATGAGCACCCTTCCAATTGGCCAGTTGACGACATTGACCCCCTGAATATATCTGGAACCAATTGCCATGTCATAGCCATCTTCCGCACAGGCTTTATAAAGTTTTACAAGGTCTGCCGGATTGTGAGAGAAATCAGCATCCATCTCGAAGATGTAGTCATACTCATTGTCTACCGCATATTTAAAACCGGTGATATAGGCAGTACCGAGTCCTGCTTTACCGGTTCGCTCAATCAGATGGATCCGTTTAGGATGCTTTTTTTGTATTTTTTTTACAATATCAGCTGTGCCGTCAGGAGAACTGTCGTCGATGACGAGTACTTCAAATGGCACATCGATTTCGAGAACGGATTGAATAATTTCTTCAATATTATCCTTCTCGTTGTAGGTTGGTATGATTACGAGGTTACGATGCAAGGCACTAATAATGAGCCACTAAATTAACTTTTACAATTAATAGTCAGGGCGTTGAATACAAGTTTTAAGAAAATTTAAGGCTTATACCCTAAAATTTTCATCATGTGTTCATGGTTTTGTTCTTCGGCGAAAAGCTTGTGAACAGGCTCTCCGTTTTCATCAAGGTCAATAATCACATGCTTGGGTGCAGGGATCAGACAATGCTGAATGCCACCATATCCTCCTAACGATTCCTGGTACGCTCCAGTATGAAAGAACCCGAAATAAAGTGTCTCTTCTTCGTCGTATTTAGGAAGGAAAACCTCAGCGATGTGAGCTTCGGAGTCATAGTAGTCCATGCTGTCGCAGGTAAGACCCCCTATATTCACCTTGTGGAAATTGTTGTCCCAGTGATTGACTGGTAGCAAAATGTATTTTTCATTGAGCCCCCAGACATCCGGCATATGCGTGATGAAAGATCCATCCATCATGTACCAGAGCTCTTTGTCATTCTGAAGTTTTTCATTTAGTACCGAATAGAGTATTGCTCCACTCTCGCCTACGGTGAATGAACCAAACTCAGTAAAAATATTAGGTACTTCCACATGGTTTTTGTGGCAGATCCATTGTACGTTCGAAACGATCTGCTCAGCCATATAGGCGTAATCATACTCAAAGGCCAGAGAATTTTTGATAGGGAAGCCTCCACCAATATCGATGGTGTCCAGATCGGGGCAGATCTTTTTCAGCTCACAGTACATATAGATAAACCTGCTCAATTCACTCCAATAGTAGGCTGTATCCTTGATGCCTGTATTGATAAAGTAGTGAAGCATTTTTAGCTTGGCTTTTTTGTTTTTTGCCAGGCGTTCTTTGTAAAAGGGGATAATATCTCCGTAACGGATTCCAAGTCTGGAGGTGTAAAAAGCAAAATTAGGTTCCTCATCTGCAGCAACCCGGATACCCACCTTAAACTCTTTCTCTGCATTCTGCTCGTAGTAATCCAGCTCTGTCAGATTGTCGAGGATAGGGATACAGTTTTTAAATCCCTGGTTGATCAGCCCTGTGATGTTCTCCAGGTAGAGTGGGCGTTTAAACCCATTACAGATGATGAATTTGTCTTTCTTGATGTGGCCACTTTCCAGCAGGCTTTCCACAATGGGAATATCAAAAGCGGAAGACGTTTCGATATGAATGTCATTTTTGAGACCCTCAGCAAGGACAAACTGAAAATGCGATGACTTGGTGCAATAACAATACGTATAGGTCCCCTTATAATTGAGCTTTGTGATGGCATCATTGAAGATCTTCTTCGCATATTGGATGTTTTCCGAGATTTTTGGGAGGTATGTGAGCTTGAGGGGTGTCCCATATTCCTTGATGATTTTCATCAGGTTCACATTGTTGAAGAATAGTTGGTCATTTTCTACTCTAAACTCCTTGGTAGGGAAGTAGAAGGTCTGTTCTATGAGGTCACTATAACTTTTCATTCAATAGCATTCTACAGGTTTTTCAAAGTCGCAATTTTGTGAAAATATATAACAAATCAAGAACGTGGATAGTAATAATTCCATGGCTGGAAGTATTTGACATTCAATTATTTTTGCAACCTTCTTGAGATCACATGATTAAACTGGGAATATACGACGAGACATCGCCCCTGGAGGCGGTAATATTAGGAACAGCGGAGAGTTTTGGTGGAACACCTGAGCTAAGCAACACCAATGATCCTAAATCAGTGGAAAATATCCTGAATGGAACATTTCCGGTTGAGGAAGACCTGCTTGTGGAGCTTGAAGCAGTCCATCAGGTATTCCTGAAGTATGGTGTGGAGGTATTCCGTCCCCAGGTGATAGGCAACTATAACCAGATCTTTTCGCGAGATGTAGGGCTGGTCATAGGAGACCAGATCATTGTACCGTACATTGCCCACAATAGGCGGGAAGAAATCAGAGGCATTCAATACATCATTGATCAGTGCGACCCCAACAAGGTGCTTAGACCCAATGAGTATGAACGAATGGAAGGTGGAGACGTGATGCCATGGAAGGGAAAGATCTTTGTAGGGTACTCTGAAAAAGAAGATTTTGATGAGTATATCACCGCGCGTACCAACGTTGCAGGATTGGAGTTTCTGGAAAAATCCTTTCCTGAGTGGAAGGTTTATGGGTTTGAACTCAATAAATCGGATACTGATCCCCGCGAGAACAGCTTGCACCTGGATTGTTGTTTTCAGCCTATCGGTCATGATCAGGCCATCATTTACCCGGATGGTTTCAAGCATAAAGAAGATGCTGAATTCCTGATCAATATGTTTGGCCAACAAAATGTTATCTTGATAGATAAAGAGGAGATGTATCTCATGAACAGCAATATTTTTTCAATTTCACCAGATGTGATCGTTTCAGAAAGAAATTTCACCCGGTTGAACGATGAGTTGAGAAAGCGTGGATTCACTGTGGAAGAAGTACCTTATGCCGAAGCTGCTAAAATGGAAGGATTGTTGAGATGTAGCACACTCCCTTTAAGAAGACAGTATGAATGATCAGGTGACCAGTACGCTATTGATGGTGCGGCCAAAGAATTTTCATGGCAATGAACAGACCGCAGTAAACAACTATTTCCAGCAATTAAAAGGAAAACTAACACTGGAGGAGATTCAGCAGGAGGCATTGAAGGAGTTTGATCTTTTTTCAGAAAAACTAAGAGCAAAAGGTGTGGAAACGATAATAGTTGAAGATACTGAACACCCCAAGACTCCGGATGCTATTTTCCCCAACAATTGGATCTCTTTTCATCAAAGTGGTAAAGTATACACGTATCCCATGTTTGCTGAGAATAGGCGGCTGGAACGAAGGGATGCAGTCATCAATCAGATCGATAAGTCTTTTGAAATGGATGAAATCATCCGGCTGGAATCCTGGGAAGATGAAGGCCATTTTCTGGAAGGGACCGGTAGTCTGGTGTTGGATCGAAAGCATAAAATGGCATTTGTTGCTTTATCGGATCGTGCGCATATGCCAGTGATCAAAGATTTTCAGCAAAAGTCTGGTTATGAGATTGTTACCTTTCATGCCAATCAGTCTGTGAATGGGAAAAGACTACCGATCTATCATACGAATGTGATGATGTATGTGGGTGAATCTTTTGCGGTAGTTTGCATGGATAGCATCGATGATCTGAAGGAAAAGGAGGCAGTGAAAACTGCACTTAAATCCACAGGCAAAGAGGTGATTACCATCTCAGAAAAACAGGTGGCCAGTTTTGCAGGAAATGGACTCCAGGTATGTGATGCACGAGGCAATCGACTGATCGTGATGTCTGAGGCTGCCTATAAATCGTTGGATCAAAATCAGCTGAAAGCTTTAGAAAAAAACGGCGAGGTCATACATTCGCCATTGAATACCATTGAATATTATGGTGGAGGGAGTGCCAGGTGTATGATGGCAGAAATTTTTTTACGAAAAAAATAACATGTTTGAAATAGAACAATTGCTCCAGGAGGAGATCGTAGCAGCATTTAAAGCGTTGTTCAACCACTCGTTGAAAAGTGAGGATGTACAGTTACAGCCCACGCGCAGGGAGTTTGAAGGCACACATACGCTGGTGGTGTTTCCATTCATGAAAGTGACGAAAAGAAATCCTGAAGAATCAGCAAAGATGCTCGGCGAGTATCTGAAAGTAAACTCAGAGATGATCAGGAATTACCAGGTGGTGAAAGGCTTTCTCAACCTAATTGTTGATGATCACATTTGGACCCAGGAACTCACCAAGATCAATCTCGACCTGGATTTCGGAATATTTCCTCAAAATGAGGAAAAGGTGATGGTGGAATTTTCTTCTCCCAACACCAACAAGCCTTTACATCTGGGACATCTAAGAAATAACTTTTTAGGCGATTCGGTCTCCAGAATTCTGGAAGCGTATGGATATGAAGTAATGAAGGTAAACCTGATCAATGATCGGGGGATTCATATCTGTAAGTCTATGTTGGCATATTCCAAATACGGAAATGGGGAAACGCCCGAAAGCTCAGGGCTAAAAGGTGACCATCTCATTGGTAAGTACTATGTAAAGTTTGATCAGGTTTACAAAGAAGAGATTGTGAAGCTGGTGGAGGAAGGGACGGACCCCGAGGAAGCTAAAAAAGTAGCTCCTTCTATCGTGGAAGCCCAGGACTTACTGAAGAAGTGGGAGGAAGGCGACCCTGAAGTTGTGGCACTGTGGAAAAAGCTCAACCAGTGGGTGTTTGATGGTTTCGAAAAATCTTATCAAACCATGGGCATTTCTTTCGACAAGATGTATTACGAATCGGATACCTACGTACTGGGCAAGGATATCGTGAAGGAAGGTCTGGAAAAAGAGATTTTCTTTTCAAAGGATGATGGTTCGGTATGGATTGATCTGACAGCGGACAAGCTTGATGAGAAGCTACTTCTTAGGAGTGATGGCACTTCAGTCTATGTGACGCAGGACATTGGTACCTGCGAGTTGAAACACAAAGATTTCCCATTTGATAAATCCGTTTATGTGGTAGGTAATGAACAGGATTATCACTTCAAAGTGCTGTTCAAGATCATGGAGAAGCTTGGAAAACCCTACGCCGATGGACTGTTCCATCTTTCATACGGCATGGTGGATTTGCCATCCGGCAAAATGAAATCACGGGAAGGCACTGTGGTGGATGCAGATGACCTGATGGAGGAAATGTTTGAGACCGCCAGAAGGCAGACCGAGGAGTTGGGGAAAATTGAAGGACTGTCTGAAGGAGAAGCGGAAAAGCTTTACAAGACACTTGGGCTGGGAGCCTTGAAGTATTTTCTACTCAAAGTGGATCCCAAAAAACGCATGCTTTTCAACCCGCAGGAGTCTATCGAGTTTCAGGGAAATACCGGACCATTCATTCAATATACCCACGCGAGAATTTCGGCCATTTTAAGGAGAGCAAGAGAAATAGGTACACCAATGGACTTTAGGGCAGGGGATGTCAAGTCATTGCATGAGCGTGAGTTGATGTTGATCTACAAGATCAGTCAATTCCCGAAAGCGATACAGCAGGCGGCGGAGGAATATGCTCCGTACCTGGTTGCTCAGTACGTGTATGACCTGGCCAAAGAATATAATGGCTTCTATCAGGAAGTTTCGATTTTCAATGAGGCAGATCAGAACTTGTTGAGGATGCGGGTGATACTATCGAGTGTCACTGCGCGGATCATCAGGCAATCCATGAGCTTGTTAGGAATCGACGTGCCGACCAGGATGTAATATGAGCAAATTCAGTATATGGCTTCAGGCTTTTAGGCTCCGGACATTGCCGCTGGCTCTTTCCAGTATATTGATGGGGACGCTGCTTGCAGTTTCTCATGGGTATTTTGATTCTGTGATTTTCATTTTAGGTGTGCTTACCACCATCTTTTTACAGATCCTCAGCAATCTTGCCAATGATTATGGGGATGCCAAGTCCGGTATTGACGGAGAAGATCGCAAGGGACCCAGCAGGACGGTGCAGGCGGGACTGATCACCAGGCAGGAGATGAAACGAATGCTTTACATCTTCGTTTTGTTGTCACTGCTTTCAGGAGTATCCCTTATTGTGTTGGCATTGGGAGACCAATGGCTAAAGGGACTGCTGTTTTTCTTTTTGGGTGTGGGAGCCATTGCGGCTGCAATCAACTATACAGTGGGCAAAAACCCCTATGGTTATTCCGGATGGGGTGATTTTTTTGTGCTGATTTTCTTCGGATTTGTTGGAGTTCTTGGCAGTTATTTTCTGCTCAGCGGTCAATTGGAAGCAATGCTGATCTTCCCGGCCATCTCGACCGGATTGTTTTCGGTGGCTGTTTTAAATCTCAACAATATCCGGGATATAGAATCAGACCGAAAAAATGGAAAATTCAGTATCCCTGTCAGGTTGGGGAGAGCGCGTGCGGTGATCTATCATTTTTTGCTGTTGATCCTGGGCATAAGTGCCGCCGTATATTATGTGATCATTGAAGGAACAAACTGGTATTCATGGGCTTTCCTGCTCACAGTTCCTCTGTTGATCATTAATGCCAGGGCAGTATCTGTAAAAAAAGAAGCTGCTGACCTGGACCCCTTTTTGAAACAGATGGCTATTTCCACTTTGATCTTTGTTCTACTTTTTGGTATTGGGCAGGTTCAATTTTAAGGAATTCAACTTTGTGGATTATGATTATTCGTTAACTTAGGAGTTCATAAATAAACCCTACTAAAATGGACAAAATTCTCGTTCCCTACGATTTTTCGAAAGTTGCAAAAAATGCCTTGAACCTGGCTACTGAGATTGCCGAACAGGTAAAAGAATGCAGTATTACCATAATTAATGTGCTTGAGCATCCGACACCAGAAACTTTCAAGACGATGGGGATCAGTGATATTGACCCGATGGAGGAGGTATATATTACTAAGCTTATTCAGACAATCGAAGAAAAGTTGGAGATCGTGATCGCCGACAGTATATATGCTGATGTAGACCTGAAGTATAAGATTGTGATGGGGCAACCATTCAAAGAAATATCAGAAATGATCTCTACTGAGAAAATTGATCTGGTAGTAATGGGAACGAGTGGCAGTGAAGGGCTGGAGGAGTTTCTTGTGGGCAGCAATGCTGAACGCATGGTGAGGTTCTCAAGTTGTCCTGTCCTCACGGTCCAGAAGGAGTGCCACGTGAGTGACATTGAAGATATTGTATTCGCCTCTAATTTTTTAGATGTACCACCAGCATTTGTTTATAAGCTGAAGCAACTACAGAATGCTTTTGATGCCAAATTGAAAATTGTAAAAATCAATACACCCGCGAGCTTCACCACCACCCGCCACGACACAAAGCAGATTGAGGACTTTATCAGCGAATTTGATATTCACAATTGCTCTTTTGAGATCTACAACCATTCCAATGAAGAAGATGGTATTGTGGCCTATGCTGAAGATATCGATGCAGACATGATTGCCATTGGTACCAGGCAACGTAGAGGGGTCGGGCATTTCTTCTCAGGAAGTATTGCAGAAGATGTGGTCAATCATGCCAAGGTCCCCGTATGGACATTTAGTCTTGACAAAGCATTGTAAAAAAAGGCCATACAAGTAAAAAATTTATTCGGAAAATAGGAATTCCTCGTTAACTTTGGGGGATGAACTACGCAATTTTATTCCACATTTTTCATCATTCCTCTTGAGGAAAATTCTGCTAATACTTTGTCTATTGCGTATTTCAAACTACCTGATTTTCTAATTTTTACTACCAAATTTTACCATGTCAAATCTTAAAGTTGCCATTCAAAAATCTGGCAGGCTAAGCGAGGACTCATTAAAACTTTTTAAAGAGTGTGGAATAAAAGTCAATAACGGAGCTCGAAAGCTAAAAGCAAGTGCATCGAATTTCCCTATTGAATTTTTGTTTCTCAGGGATGATGACATTCCCGGATATGTGGAGGATGGAATAGCCGATATCGGAATTGTGGGTCAGAATGTGCAGGAGGAAGCGCAGAAAAACGCCCTGGTGCTGAAAAAGCTTGGTTTTTCTAAATGCAGGTTGTCGCTTGCTATACCGAGGTCTGTAGAGTATTCCGGTGTTCAGTATTTTGAAGGAAAAAGCATAGCCACCTCATACCCATACATCTTAAAATCCTACCTGGATGAAAAGAAGGTGAGTGCGGAGATTCATGAGATCAGTGGGTCGGTAGAGATTGCACCGGGCATCGGACTGGCAGAAGGTATCTGTGATATCGTAAGTTCGGGAAGTACGTTGCTAAGCAATGGACTGGTGGAAGTAGAAGAAGTGATGCGCTCCGAAGCTGTATTGATTGGTAGTGATAAGCTTGACAATGAAAAGAAGAAATTATTAGATCAATTGGTCTTCCGAATGGATGCCGTGTTGGTAGGTAAAAACAATAAGTACGTTTTGCTGAATGCACCGGATGAATCCCTGGATAAGATCATTGATCTGCTCCCGGGAATGAGAAGTCCTACCGTACTCCCTTTAGCAGAAAAAGGCTGGCACAGCATCCATTCTGTGATCAATGAAGACGATTTTTGGGGAAGTATCGAAAAGCTTAGAGCTGCAGGTGCAGAAGGCATATTGGTTGTACCTATTGAGAAGATGATTCAATGATCACCGTATACAAAAATCCGGACAGAGAGAAACTCACCGATATCCTGCAAAGGCCTTCTTACGACCTGACCAAGATTGATAAGGTGATCAAGCCAGTACTGGAAAAGGTAAAACGCGGAGGAGACAAGGCACTCCGCAAATTTGCACTTGAGTATGACCATGTAGAGCTCAAAGATCTTTGGGTTTCGGAAAAGGAATTTGCCACCGCAGATAAGGAGGTCAGCGAAACCCTGAAGGATGCGATCAATACTGCTTACGAAAATATTTACAAGTTTCATGAGGCACAGCGTCAAGAAGCATTGGTGATGGAGGTGATGCCCGGAGTGGTCTGCAGCCGGCGTTCTGTTCCTATAGAAAAGGTAGGGTTGTATGTGCCAGGTGGTACTGCACCTTTATTTTCTACTGTGCTGATGCTGGGGATACCCGCTAAGATCGCAGGTTGTAAGGAAATCATTATCTCATCACCCACCGACAGGCTGGGAGTGACCAACCCGGTGATTCTTTATACGGCGAAGCTTATTGGAGTAAAGAGGGTATTGAAGCTGGGAGGAGCACAGGCCATTGCCGCGATGGCCTATGGCACGGAGAGTGTGCCCAGGGTGGATAAGATTTTTGGTCCTGGTAATCAATATGTGACGGTTGCCAAACAACGCGTAGCCCGGGATAGTGTAGCCATTGATATGCCTGCCGGACCTTCAGAGGTGATGGTGGTGATTGATGAAAAAGCTGACGCCGCTTTTGCAGCTTCAGATCTTCTTTCGCAGGCAGAACACGGTATCGATAGCCAGGTTGTTTTGGTCACCAACACGATTGAAAAGGCCAACGAGGTAAAGAAGGAAATAGCAAGCCAGTTGGATAGTTTGCCCAGACAGGAAATTGCCAGGGGAGCCCTTGAAAAGAGTGCCATTATTGTTCTGAAAGAAAAGAACAGAATTGTGGAGACCATCAATGACTATGGTCCAGAACATTTGATCATCAACACCAAAGATGCTGAGGAGCTGGCAGAGCAGGTTCAAAGTGCGGGATCAGTGTTCATCGGAGCCTATACACCGGAGTCAGCGGGCGACTATGCCTCCGGCACCAATCATACCCTGCCTACCAATGGCTGGGCCAAAGCCTTTAGCGGGATCTCCCTGGATAGTTTTGTGAAGAAGATCACCTATCAAAAGATCACAGAGGAGGGCTTGCTGCATCTGGGTCCCACAATTGAAAAGATGGCTGAGGCGGAACTGCTCGATGCCCACAAAAATGCAGTCACAATAAGATTAAAGAAATTAAAAGAAAATGGTATCACCGGAAAATCTGGTAAGAAGTCATCTAAAAGCAATAAAGGCGTACTCTTCCGCAAGGGATGAGTATGAAGGTGAGATAGGTGTCTTCCTGGATGCCAACGAAAATGCGCTTGGCTCAGTCACTCAAACCCAGGTAAATCGCTATCCCGATCCACATCACAGAAAGCTCAAAGCAGCCTGGTCCAAAATCAAGGGCATTGATGCTGATCATATCTTTTTTGGCAATGGAAGTGATGAACCGATCGATCTGCTGATCCGTTTGTTTTGCAACCCGGAAAAGGACCATATCATCACCATGCCACCCACCTATGGTATGTATGAGGTAAGTGCCTCTATCAACAATGTGGAGAATAAGAAAATCCCGTTAACAGAAGATTTCCAGATAGATGTGTCGGCTGTAATGGCGCAGATCACTCCGGCCACCAAAATGATCTTTGTTTGTTCTCCCAATAATCCCACAGGGAATTTGTTGAACAAAAAAGATGTGGAGGAGATCCTGGCATCCTTCCAGGGCATCGTGGTGATTGATGAAGCATATATTGACTTTTCTTCGGAAGCCAGCTGGAGCACTGAGCTGTCAAAATATCGGAATCTTGTTGTCCTTCAGACTTTGAGCAAGGCCTGGGGAATGGCGGGAATCCGGGTAGGCTCTGCCATGGCTGATCCATACATCATTTCGATGCTGGAGAAGATCAAGCCACCGTACAATTTGAGTTTGCCTAACCAGCAGCTGGCTTTTGAAGCAATGGAAAATGTAAAGCAGAAGGATGAGGAGGTAGAGTTGATCCTTACTGAGAGAGAAAGAGTGAAGGCTGAATTACAGGACTTTCCTCAAGTGAAAAAGATCTTTCCCAGCGATGCGAACTTTTTGCTGGTGAGGTTTGAAGAATCAAAACCTATATTTGACTACCTGATTAGGGAGCAGGTGATTGTAAGGGACCGTAGTAGTCAAATTAACTGTAGTAATTGCTTGCGTATTACCATCGGAACAAAAGAAGAGAATGATCAGCTCCTCAAATTGATCAGGGATTTTTATCAAGCGTGATATCTAATTAAATAATGAGACCAATATTATTCATCGACCGGGACGGCACCATCATAGAAGAGACTGAAGACGAAAAGATTGAGCGCATCGATAAGCTCAAATTTCTTCCTGAGGTATTTCAGTACATGCGCAAGATCAGGCATGAGTCTGATTACTTATTTGTGATGGTGACCAACCAGGATGGGCTGGGCACACCTTCATGGCCGGACGAAGATTTCTGGCCGGTTCAGAATTTTATTGTTGAAGCACTGGAACGAGAGGGTGTGAAATTTGATGCCATTCACATCGATGAGCACTTCGAAAAAGACAACCACCCAAACAGAAAGCCCGGAATCGGCATGTTGACCGGTTATTTAAATGGGGAATATGACATCAAGAACTCCTATGTACTGGGGGACAGACTTACTGATGTGCAACTAGCCAAAAACCTGGGTTGCCAGGCCATCCACCTCTGGGGAGAACAGGTTACTGATTCTGCCTTGACAACCCTGAGCTGGAAAGAGATCTATGAATTCCTGGTACAAAAGCCCAGGAAAGCTTCCGTCGTCAGGAAAACAAAAGAAACTGACATTACCATTGACATCAACCTTGATGGGGAAGGAAAAACCCATATTGAGACCGGTATTGGCTTCTTTGATCACATGTTGGACCAGCTGGGCAAGCATGGTGGTATCGACCTGGATATCAAAGTGAATGGAGACTTGCACATCGATGAGCATCATACGGTTGAAGACACAGCCCTGGCCCTGGGTGAAGCTTTTTTAAAGGCGCTTGGCGGTAAAAGAGGCATTCAGCGCTATGGGTTCATGCTCCCTATGGATGACGTACTGGCCCAGGTGGCCATCGATTTTGGTGGACGTCCATGGCTGATCTGGGAAGCTGAGTTTAAGCGCGAAAAGGTGGGTGAGCTGCCTACGGAGCTATTCTCACATTTCTTCAAATCCTTCTCAGACACATCCAAATGCAACCTGAATATCAAGGCAGAGGGTGATAACGAGCATCATAAGATAGAGGCGATTTTCAAAGGCTTTGCCAAGGCTATCAAGATGGCAGTGAAGAAAAATCAGGATGAACTGGGAAGTCTGCCGAGCACGAAGGGGGTGTTGTAGATATTGAGTCCTTACGCATAGTTTACTTTCCCGAAAGGATACTCAGGTTGCCCCAAGGCGTACTCAGACTTCCCCAGAGCATACTTAACATTCCCGCGAGCATACTTTAGTTTCCCGGGTGCGTACTTTGGCTTCCCGAGAACGCACTTTAGTTTCCTCCGAGCATACTTTAATTTCCCGAGAGTGTACTCCATTGAGGAAAGTCCATACTTGACTGGGGAAAACGCATACTCAGTAAGGGAAAATGCATACTTCGATAGGGAAAACACATACTGACAGGGGAAGTCCACGCTCAGTACATCCCATTGAATGGATCAAAAACGATAGAGGGGAAGTTTGATTATGCTAATCCATAAATCTTCAATACTGCGAATATCACTCCGCCACCAACAAGTGAGAGTACAATTGTTGAAATCACATATACTTTCTCCAAAGAAGAAACCCTGCTTTTTGTAAGGGATAAATGCTCATTCATGAGTGTTAATTTCTTTTCTGAAAGCACATTAGAATGGATCAATTCAGAAAGAACTAATTTTAGATGGTCAATTCGATTCTTATTTTCCATTTAGCCTGAATAAAGATTAGAACTAAATAAAGTTACCAAAATCTCTTGTACGAAACTGTCAGGAATGTCTGATGATTGAATGATTGGTCTGATGAGCTATCTATGCCATTTGTGATTGACAATGCTGTGGTCACTTCAGATACTCAAACAGGAAGTCATTGTTGGACTTCATGAATTCAAGAGGAGTAAACCCGGTGATACGTTTGCATATTTTAGTGAAGTGTGCCTGATCATGGTAGTTCTCAAAGCTCGTGGTACCATTAAGGAACTTTTGCTGTACATGGTTGAATTGGATCACCATGGCATATTGTTTAGGAGTGAGTCCGATATACTTTTTAAACAATCTTTGTTGGTGTCTGGGACTAATATGATACTTATCAGCAAGATCACTGACTTGAATTTTCCCATGGGAGTCGTAGATATCCTGCAACATTTTTTCAATAGCATGTTCAGTCTTGACACGCTCAATGTTTTCACGGAGAAATCTTTGCATGGCAAGAGCTACCTCAATAGGTTCTTCAATTTGGTCCAATTCTCCTGTTAGTTGATGGATATTTGTGGCATCAGGAGGAAAGACATGTGCCTTGTTTAGCAACTGTGTCCCGGATAGACCAAATAATATGTATGGAATATGAGGTAATACTTCGATGCCAATTTGATAGAATCTTCCTTTGATATGAAAATATGGATGTTCTTTAAATATTTGGTTGGCCATGCCAAGTTTTCCCTCTGGCTTCAGTTTTTCGTTGGAAAAATGCAGAACAATATCCTGAGGGTATCGGGAATAGGTGAGGTAAGCAAATCCTGTTGGGCGGATGGGCAATCGCATATCAACCGGATGATCGGAAAAACCCAGGATGACCCGTCTGATAACATCCTTATGCTGAGGTTCAGGCTCTACGAATTGAAAGGTGGGTTTATGCTCGTTCATTCGCCCAAAATTGAGAAATTTCTCAATAATGATAAATTACTTTGGATTCATATTGATCATTACCTGCCTGAATCAGGATAATATAGAGCCCTCTCTTTAAACTTGTCCGGGTAAGATGGATTGTTATTTTATCTCCGTTGGAAAAGTTTTGTTTAAATACTTTTTGGCCTTGTAAGTTGAAAAAGCTAACCTCACCTTGTTGATAGAATTGTGGTAGCTCAATGGTGAGCTTGTTTTGGGTGAGTGGGTTTGGGTAAACTTTTGCCAGGTTGGTTTTGTTTTCTTTTTCTACCGCTCGCAGGACTTCCTGGGCTAGGTAGAATGTTGCGGCATATCCATCTGCCTGTCCACCAGCATAGATGGTAAGAGATTTTAAGGCTCCTGAAATGAGTGATTGGTACCCTTGTCCGCTGCTACCTTCATAGATTTCCAATGAGCCTGAGCTGAGTAGTGAGCTTTGGTGATTTCCATCCTTTGGTCCACCTGAAAAAATGGACAGGGAAAGAGGATTGGTCAAACTCATCTGCCCATACCCATCATTTTGACCCCCCTGATAAGCAAGCAGGTTTCCATCTGTTTGAATCAGATATCTTTCACTCCCGTCACCAGCTCCGCCCTGATAAAAAGAACTGCTGGTATTATTTAAAGAGAAAAGGCTGTGAAAACCATGGCCCGCGCCTCCATTGTAGGCATGAAGTGCTGATGAACTTTCTTCATGATGGTCTGTGAAACCACTACCCGGACCTCCGGCATAGCCTGGTAAGGCAGTAATGTTTACTACTATAGAGTCGGAAGAAAGGCAGCCTCCCCTCGTGATAAGATTTAAACCATATTCTCCCGATGTGTAGACATTGATGGAGTTGAGGGTGTCCCCTGTATTCCATTCATAGGTATAAAAAGTGTTGTTGGGTGCAGTCACCGAAAATCCACCTACCAGCGTAGTGTCATTGCCTAATGAAAAATCCATCGGTTTTTCATAGACAAATGTAAAAGTGTCTTTTGTGACATATCCTAATATAGAATGGGCAGTTACATAGTAATTCCCTGAGGAATTAAATACTGCTGATGCAGAGTCAGATCCGGTACTCCATTCATAAGCATAAAGCCCTTCAGGCAACGCAAGTGTGTCCAATTGAGTCTCACAGCTGTAATAAGTCGCATCAAAATTAATTTCTGGTATGCATTCAGTGTTAAAGGGCAGTGAAGAAAGTGCGTAGGCCCCAAAACCAAAAGAGGGGTATCCACTGGCATTGGTAAATGAGCCACCCACAAAAAGTGTGTCTCCTAACATGGTCACACTCTTGATGATATCATCTTCTCCAGTTGTACCCTCATCAAAGGGGTGAAATTCACAGCCATCAAAAAAAGCCAGGTTGTTAAATATTTCCCCATTGAGGGTCTCGAACCTACCTGCAATCAGAATGGCGTTATCTTCACCTACAAATATTTCTTCCACTCTTCTGTAACCATCCAGAATGCCTGCAAATGGCAGCCAGGTACTATCATTCCAGGCTACGATACCGTCTACTGTCATCGCATTATTGTCCCTGTCAAAGGCTTTGCCAAATAGTCCGCCTATCAGGATAGCCCCGGACCTGGGGTCTTTGTTTATGCTCAGCACGCTATTGTCCAATCCTCTGGCCAGGGGGTGGAAGGAGCCATCGGAGTATGCTCCAATTTTCCGTATTTTGGTATTCCCGTTTATAGAACTAAACTGTCCTCCTACGTACAATACGGTGTCATCAACGAAGAGGGAGAGCACCGGGTAGTCAACATCTCCCAGTTCAGACCATGAAGATCCGTCGTAAATGGCTAGATAATCTGCAGGTTGCCCGTCAATAGCAGAAAAATTACCTCCGATCAGTAAATTACCTTCAAATACAGTGACGGTGTGGAGTCTTGCCCCGTTGGTGCTCTCTATTCCATCCCCGTAGGTGATCCATGTTTCACTTGACAGGTCATAGGTAGCAATGTCGTTCGTATTGATTCCTCCGGCTACATTAAAATCTCCGGCAACATGTAACAGGTCTCCTTCCAGATGTAAATCATTTACTTCCCCTTGTCCTCCATAAGTATTTTTGATCCCCCCGCCCAATTCACTCCATTCGTCAGTAGCAGGGTCATAAATGGCCAGAGAATAGGCAGAGTCGGTTGAGAATCTTGAAAAAGAACCACCTGCAATAACTTTATTGTTCCATGTCACCAGATCGTTGATGTTTGAATGATCAGACAGGATCCCATTACCCAAAACATCGCACTTTGTTCCATCCCACCGGGCCAGGTTATTGGCATTAAAAGTGCCCGCACTGCTAAATGTCCCACCAAAGTAGATTTCATCGTTGAACCTCTGGAAGGCTTTTACAGCTGCTGCATTGCCGGTCACCCCACCATTGAATGGGTTGGCTTCCCAGCTTGAAGTAGCAGGATTGTATATCCCGATGCCGTTTCCGATGGTGTTTCCATCTCGGGCATCCTCGTAGTTGAAGGTGCCTCCCACGTATACTCTATTTTCCTGAGGATCTTTGTAAATGTCCTCGACACGGAAAACTCCCGACAGGGGTTGGCCCACACCTCCAATGACAGACCATGAGGTACCATCATGCACAGCAAAACCTCTTGGCCCGGTATTCCTGCCAAAATATCCTCCGGCATAGATCAGGTTATTTTCAGCATCATATTCCAGGCTGTGAACAGTTGATGACTGCGCATCAGCTCCGTCCCATGGAAAATAAGGCAACCCTCCGGTAGGAACCCAGGAACCGTTTTCAGGATCCCACTTAATTACACTGAAAAAACTGATTGAATCACTTCCAGCCTGGTTGATATTTCCTCCTACAAAAAGATTGCCGTCACCATCTGCCTCAATGTCATAGACTATGGCTTCGATATTGAATTCCTGAAAAACACCCCCATCCATGGCAGACCACTCCCTGGTGGAAAGATGCATGGAGGCCACAAGACTCACATCCAGAGTGGATAAATCCGGTTGAGTAACTTGATAGATCTGTCTACCGCCGATGTACAGGGAATCCCCGATGATTTCCAGGGCATTGATCCGCCATGAGTTGAGCCCGTTAGAAAGCGCTTCCCATTCGTTTTGCGAAGTATTCCATCGAATCAGATTGGGACTCTCCACATAGCTGCCATCTTCATTGAAAGCTCCTTCAAAAAATCCAGCAATATAAATATTACCCTGGGAGTCCATAATCATGCTGGTTTGATATCCTCTGCCACATGAAGTACATTTGAAAAAACCACCCAGCTGTTCATAGTTTTCACCGTCAAACCGAACAAACTTTTTTAGCTGAGTATCTCCACCAAATTCTCCAGCCCAGGTATTGTCCAGGATGTAGACATAATTTTCATCAGCCACCATTGCTGAGATATTGCCCTGGCTAAGCCCCGGCATGCGAAAATCATTGAGCCAGGAGCCGGAAGGCTGGGCCATTGATGTATAAGCAGCCACTAGAATGAGTATGGAGAAAAGAAATCTCATACTTATCGTACGCCACGGCCCTTAAGAATGCCTAAATTGATACCATTTCCGGGGATGTACTGAAAATTGATTGTTCCACCTAGTCCAAAAATATTATTAGTTGCGGTATATGGCGCTAGCACTTCAGATACCGCTATTCTGGAGTTAAAATATAAATCAATGTACTGATAGAATAATTCTTCTCGAGTCCAGCTAAGCGGATAACTCTTAACAGATCCAGTTCCAAGACTACCATTGAATACGTCATTATAAATTGATATTAGTAGGGGATAACCATTGCCGGAGAGATCCTGTATTCCCCAATATGAGGCCTGGGCATCCAAACGGTCCGTTCCGGATTCAGCAAACATGCCTACACGGTGAGCCATATTGAAGCTTAAGTATTGATAAAACTCAGCATCTTCTACATAGCTCTCAGACTCAGTGCCTGCATTCGCGATATTTCCTGGTATCAGATCCAGGTATTTGGGAGCGCCCCATGCAAACTCGCCGGAAATGGGACTTAGCGGACCCCGTGAAGCTTTTTCATATTCCAGTTCACTCATAGGTCTCAGTCCGGTCCAGTTGAGCATTCGCAAAAAAGCTTCAATGGCATAAGCATCTGCGGCTCCTGCCTCAGACATTCTGGGATCTACCCTAAAGCTGGCTGCAAGGTGTTCACCGTCATCTGAATTGTTGTAAACACCATCATCATTAAGGTTGCAGGTATAGATATTCCCTCCCAAAACATTCGTGGAGTCGATCCTTCTGTAGATCCCCTGTCTGAAGTCTTTACCGAAGGGATATTGTGGGTCAGGGTTGTCACTGGCATAATCTGCCTGGATGATCAAGGCTTGGTCGTCATATGAAAGCTGATTCAGGAAGTCAACAAATTGCTTTTGCGTGAACGGATACTTCATGCAATAGAAAGCGTCAAACCCATTAGGATAAGCAGCTGGCACTCTTAGTTCAGGGTAATCGAAATTCACTTCACCCGGGTTGTCGATAAGGGTAATGTAAGGGTCCTTGCCTTCAGTGTCATACAATGACCCATCAAAAATGACCGAATCAGCACCTAAACTGGTTTCGCTTCCATCACCAACAAAGAATGGACCTTCCGGTACATAGACCATTTCAATCCCATAAATCTCAAAGTCCGGGTATATGGCGATGTTTTCATCTACCAGTATATCCAGGGTGATTGATGTAGCGCTGACATTACCAGAAAAATCAGCTGCATTGCGAATAAATATGCCTTTTTCATCTGTCTGAGGGACCAGTTCAAGGTTGCCACCTGCCGTCCCACCACTAATGTGAGCATGCTCCCACTGATTGCCATTATCAGGTCTGTATTTAAGGTAGACCCACACCGCATCGTGGAATCGCTCAGTCTGACGCCATGAATTCTCCCAGGCAATATCAAATGTTGCCTGAGTATAAGATTCGTTGACGCTAAGGTTACTGATCACAAGACCGTTTCCCAAAGCCAGGGTAGACAGAAAGGATAAAAGAGTAATGAGGACGTTTTTAGACATAACTTAAGTGATTTAGAATAACAAAGATCGGTGTTGTACTATAGAAAGTCTTGTAAAAATCGGACACGGAAAAAGGTCACGGAAGCCTCAGACCCATGATATTAAAAGCCTGTTTGCAGGAAATTGCAGCAAGGTTTTAATAAAATCTCACCTTACGCAAGCAATCTCTTGCATATTTAATAAGCAAGCAATAACTTGCGCAATATATTCCATTTCTTATGAGACGAGATGTATACCAGGCCATAGCAGATCCCACCCGCAGACAGATCCTAATGTCGCTGACCAGGGAGCGAAAAAAGGTGAATGATCTGGCAGAGCAGTTTGATATGACCAGGCAGGCTGTGTCACTGCATGTGAAATTCCTGCAGGAATGTGAGGTGATCCGCATTGAGCAGGAGGGACGTGAGCGGTATTGTCAGCTGGAGGCGCAAAAGCTTACAGAGGTGGCGGACTGGCTTGAACCCTTTCGAGCCCTTTGGAATGATCGGCTGGACAGGATGGATAGCCTGCTGAACGAGTTACAATCAAAACCCAAAAGAAAATAGATGGAAGATATCAGCAAACGATCAATGGAAATATCCAGGACCTTCAACGCTCCTGTAGACCTGGTATGGAAAGTTCTTACCAGTCCCGAACACATTAGTGTCTGGTGGGGACCGGTGGGTTTTACCAATACCATCAGAAAGATGGATGTGAAAGAAGGTGGTATCTGGGACTTTACCATGCATGGTCCTGACGGAACAGACTTTATCAATTATTACCACTACGTGGAGGTGAAGCCGCAGGAAAAGCTGGTGATGGAACACAGGCAACATCCCCGGTTTACCATTGTAGTGCAGCTTTATCCAATGGGTGACCAAACAAAGGTCGTCTGGCAAAATGTTTTTGATTCCGTTCCCACAATGGAGGAAACCATTAGGGCTTTTAAGGCTGATGTTGGACTGGTGGAGAACATTGACCGTCTTTCCAAATACCTATCTGGTATCAAAAAATAATAATTACAGTTCTATGAGAAAGATCATTTCATTTATGCACATGTCACTGGATGGATTTGTGGCAGGACCAAACGGAGAGCTTAATTGGGTAAAAATTGATGACGAGCTATTTAATCACGTCGGTAAGCGGATAGGTAAGGGTGACAAAGCACTGTATGGACGGGTAACTTATCAGATGATGGAAGATTACTGGCCCACTGCTGCAGACAAACCAAATCCTACAAAACACGATATCGAACATTCTGCCTGGTATAAAAATGTTCATAAAGTTGTATTGTCTACCTCTATCAAAGAAAAGACCCCCAACACTACAATCATCAGTGACAACCTGGTTGAAAACATCAATAAGATAAAACAACAGACCGGGCCAGACATCCTCCTTTTTGGAAGCCCTACCGCAACGCATGCACTGATGGAGCAAAACTTAATTGATGGCTTCTGGCTGTTTGTGAATCCAACTGTTCTGGGACAGGGTGTTCCGCTTTTTGTTGGCGATCTTGACAAAATAGGCTTCCGACTATTGAATACCCAATCTTTTGCTTCAGGGGTTGTTGAATTGGATTATGAAGTTGATATATAAGAAAAGAGTTATATAATCAACCTTAGACTAACCACATTCCTTCTAAAACGGTAATTTTGAAATCTATGGGTTTCCATGTCACAGGAGGGAATGAGCAAAAGACTGCACAATGTTGGATGAAAAGAGTTGCTTAGCGGCTATTGCGCAAGGCAGTGAAGAAGCGCTGGAACAGCTTTACAATCAATATTGTGACAAGGTTTACAATACGCTGATCAGCTATACCAAAAATGCTGAGGATGCTGATGAGCTATTGCAGGATGTATTTGTGACGATTTACAATACGGCCTCAGGTTTTCAGTTCAATTCATCCGTAAGCACCTGGATCTACCGCATCGCGGTGAATAAGTCATTGGATTTTCTCAGGAAGAAGAACAGTCAAAAGCGGGCAGGCATCTTTACCTCATTGTATGTGAAAGACTCTTCGGAGGTCAAATACGAGTCCACAGACTTTGTGCATCCGGGGGTGACAATGGAAAATCAGGAAAATGCCAAGCTGCTCTTTCAGGCCATAGATACACTTCCGGAAAACCAAAAGACAGCTTATTTACTCACGCAAGTAGAGGGATTACCACAGAAAGAAGTGGCCGAAATAATGGATCAAAGCAGGAAATCAGTAGAGTCACTGGTGCAGCGTGCCAAGGCAAATTTGAAAAAGGAATTGGAAAAATATTTCCCTGAACGAGGGAAAACCTAAAATATTACGTCGAAATGCATATGAAACAGGAAAATCGTATCAATGAGGTCATGAATAGCCTGGAAGGGATGCAAAAAGCAAAGGCTCCCCATGACGGATTTGCCAAAATACAGCAAAAGCTGGCCGAGCAGCGGAAGCAGCAAGCTTCTATCCGTAAACAGCCTCAATACGGATGGATGAAAATGGCCGCGGTGATCAGCCTGGTAGTTTGTGCCAACATATGGGCGGTTACAAATTATTGGCAGTCAGATACGATGGTTTCAGGTAATACGGGTAGCTACCCGCAGATTGTTTCAGACTATAATCTTTACGAAAATGAATAACAAGATGTATCGAATCGGGTTTCTTATCCTCCTGGTGATCAATGTCGCCCTGGTAGTGATGTTTGTCATGAGACCCAGGCCTCCCATGGGGCAGGTAGGGATCAAAGAAGAAATCAGCCGGGAGCTGAATTTCACCGAAACCCAAAAGGCAGCGTTTGATGAGATGGCCAAAGCACATCGGGAGTCTATTAGGGCACTGGAAAGACAGGAACATAAGCTGATGAAATCATTTTTTGGTCAACTCTCAGTAGATAGTGCAGGTAATAATAATGATTCACTACTACAGGAGATCATACGGTTGGAGAAAGAAAAAATCACGGTCACCTATACCCACTTTGAAGAATTGAAAGCGCTTTGTGATGAAGATCAGCGTACCCATTTTGATCAGGTGATAAATAAGATTGTTCCCTTGTTGACCAATTCATCTGACCGACCCATGAACCCTGGTATGCCTCCAAGGTGATGTCTTAGATAACCTTATGATATTTGATTTTACAATAAAAGAATCCTCCAGGTCCGGGGGATTTTTTTATTTGTTTTTAGAAGGCGATGTATCAGTTGACCGAGGGATTTACCCAAATGATGCGTCTATAGTGGAAATAAAAAACATAGTTTATGAAAAAGTTTCCACTTATAATAACTCTGGCGCTTATCTGGGTTTCGTGCGGCAGTGACGATGCTGAAATGAGCACTGGTGACGAAGCTGAAACCATCACAGAACTTCCAGCAGCATTCGCACTATTTGACTCAGACAACGTCTCCGTAATGCTGACCAGTGAGGGAAGCGAGATCATAATTGAGACCAATGGCCTTCCAAACCACACCTCTCCATACTGGTCAAATACATCTGCCCGCAGTTTGGACGGTCATACAACTCCGGCAGCAACATCGGATCACCCTTTGTTCGTAGAACCAACGGTTACCTCTTTTGATCAGATGGCACCCGGAAATATTGATGATTTTAATGGCTCTTTTTCCTTGACGGTAGATGCGGTGCCCAGTCTGGCCAGTAGCAGTTCAGCCACTGGTCTGGGAGCCATCGGAATTTCGGTCAGTGGCTCGGTGATCTACAATGATCAGGAGGGCCCAAATGTACCGCTTGATGGGGCCATAGGTTCCCTGGATTATAATGGTGCCCATACCGGACCACAGAGCTACCACTATCACCTGGAGCCAAAAGCCTGGTCTGATGATGACGACAACCTGATAGGTATCATAGCAGATGGATTTTTTCTCTATGGCAGGAAGTGTACTTCTACGGGAACTTATCCCACCGATCTGGACGAATCGGGTGGTCATACCAGCACCACCAAATACAACGATGCTGAGGAGTATCATTACCACATTCAGAATGAGGTTTACCTGAACCAATACTACATCTTATTTCCCGGAGATTATCAAGGTACAGCCAGTGCGATACGTTAAGATCTTATCGACTGTCTTTGGCATACTGGCAATCCTGATCACCGGATGCCAGCATAAAGAATCTACCCATGCGACTACGACCTATCTGGCAAAGTCAATCAGCCATACCGAAGTTGCAGTTGATTCCATTGAAATGGATAGAAACAAGGGCGTGGCGCTTCATGAGGGTGTACCTTTCACGGGTGTGTCGGTTGCTTTCTATGAAAGTGGCCAGATGGCTGAGAAAATCACCTATGCTGAGGGCGAAAGGAATGGCATCAGGAAAAAGTGGTTCCCCTCCGGGCACCTTAGCTATCAGGCCAATTATCAGGCGAACAAACTTCATGGAGAAGTAAAAACGTGGTGGAGCAATGGAAATCTGCGCTCTTTGTCAAACTACCAGTCAGGAGTGGCTGATGGGATTCAGAAAGAATGGTATGTAAATGGCCAACTTTTTAAGGAAATAAACCTTGTGGCTGGACAAGAAGAGGGATTGCAACGTGCATGGCGTCAAAATGGTAAGCTTTATGTGAACTATGAAGCTAAGCATGGTCGAAGCTTTGGCCTGAAAAGAGCTAGCCTGTGCTATGAATTAAACGAAGAAAATATTGTGACTAATGACTAGATTTTTAATAATCACACTCATATTGATCACCCTGGGGTGCTCCACCAATACCCGGCAACGAATCGGTAACGTTGAAGAACTGCCCTATTACAGTGAAGCAACCTTTACCCCTGAATGGTTTGATGCAGAAGAAAGAGTTCCGGAAGATTATCATCAGATCCCTTCATTCTCCTTGGTGAATCAATCTGGTGAGACATTGACAGAAAAGGACGTGGAAGGGAAAATTTATGTAACAGATTTTTTCTTCACCTCATGTCCTGGTATTTGTCCCAAGATGACTACCAATATGCAATTGGTTCAGGAAGCATTCATCAACGATAAGAACGTTTTAATTCTGTCTCATTCTGTGACCCCGGAATATGATAGTGTTTCTGTATTGAAAACTTATGCGGAACTAAAGGGGGTTGTGGATGGTAAATGGCATTTGTTGACCGGGGATAGAAATGCGATCTATGACCTCGGCAGGAACCAATACTTTGTAGAAGAAGATCTTGGGCTTGAAAAAGATTCGGATGACTTCATACACACGGAAAACTTTGTCCTCATTGATCAGGAACGGCATATCCGGGGCATCTACAACGGACTCAATAAGACATCAGTCAATCAGCTTATTGCAGATATCAAAACATTACAAAATGAGTAAATGGGCATATTAAGTGAACATCAATCTTAAACCAAAAAAATTATGAAGAAGTTACTACTGACAAGTATACCACTGATGATCGTGGCCGCGATGATCTCTTCCAATGTGGTAAAAAAGGGTGATTTTCCCCCAAAAGAGTTGGATACAGTCGTATCAGTAAACCCTGATCTCTTTCTTGAAGGAACCACAGTCACCATTACGGATTGCACACTTTCAGACGGGACCAAAACGACCTGCTACCAGATCGTAGCCAGCACGCCCACCGATCATGAGATGGGGCCCTGGTGTCCGGACAACATCACTGACGGTACAGAAGCCGGTGGCATCTGGATCAATGATGGCGAGGTACATGATGTGGATGGTAAGTTCATAGAAAACCTCGCTTCATTTTACAATGATGATACGTGGCACATGTACGATGCCGATGGCAACGTCTATAAAACCACCACGAAAGAAGACTGTATCAATGCAGCCAATCCAAATGTGGGGGAGGAATACAAAAATTACTGTGTGGAGTGTGTCCCCGAACATATCACGGGCATTGAGCGTACATGGCTGATCCCTACCACTCCGGTAAAGCTTACCGCCTCGTCATCATTTGCACGGGGAGGTGGCGGACCCCCTCAGGGAGAAAGGCCTGAAAGAGGAGCGGTGCCGGCAAGGGGTGGACGACCCGGTCCCGGGCAACGTCCGGAAAGAGGCACCAGACCCGCGCAACAGATGGGGCCTGGGGTGAGAGGTATTGCCTTTAATGGTGTGGAGTTTTCTGCTTCTGCACCGGTAGATAATATCTTAAGTGCCTATACACTGGCACCTTTTGATGATGCCGGTGGTCACATCAATGTTCATCAGGGATATCACTACCATGTAGCTACGGGTGTGTCAAAGCAGATCAAACAGGCGGATGGCCACGCATCCATGATTGGATATGCCATGGACGGTCACGGGATCTATGCACAGCTTAATGAAGATGGGGCAGAACCTATTGATCTGGATGATTGTCGTGGTCACTATGATGATGTTAGAGGCTACCACTACCACGTGGATGCACCGGGATCCAACAATTTTATCAATTGCCTGGCGGGAGCCTATGTTTTTTAATGGCTGACTAAAATGATTGGTAAAAGAATCAAACTCCTGCGAGGGATTGTGAAGTAATCGGCGTCTAACCAGTATATCGGTTCAATAAAATCAAACACCATGAAAATCAGCATAAAAGTAATATTTCATCTGTTACTTATGGCATTGATTGCTTTCAGCGCATGTAACAATGAAGATGAAATAGACGAGGGATCAGACAACATAGATGAATCTGTTGGGACGGTTGTAGATGTGGATCCTGAGCTATTTCTTGATGGAACCACAGTCACCATAGTAGATTGTACCCTTTCTGATGGTACTTCAACCACCTGTTACCAGATTGTAGCCAGCACACCTACAGATCATGAGATGGGGCCCTGGTGTCCGGACAACATCACCGATGGTGACGAGGCTGGGGGGATTTGGCTCGAAGGGGGCGAGGTTTATGATGTAGACGGGGCGTTTATAGAGAATATGGCCACATTCTACAATGATGATACATGGCTGATGTATGATTCCAATGGAGACATCTACGTGACTGATACCTACAATGACTGTGTAAATGCAGCCAATCCAAATGTGGGTGATGAATACAAAAATTACTGTGTGGAGTGTATTCCTGATTATATCGAGGACCTTATACGTACATGGCTCATTCCCACTACTCCGGTGAAACTTACTTCATATACTTCATTTGCAGGCATGGGACCTGGTCAGGCCGGAGCTTCCATCCGAGGGATAGCTTTTAATGGGGTGGAATTTTCGGCTTCAGCACCAGTCGATAACATTTTAAGCGCGTACACTCTCGCACCGTTCGACGATGCCGGCGGACACATCAATGTGCACCAGGGATATCACTACCATGCTGCCACAGGTGTTTCTACCAAAGTAACCCAGGAAGACGGACATGCAGCCATGATCGGTTATGCATCGGATGGACATGGGATCTATGAGCAACTTAATGAAGATGGAAGTGAACCGGAGGATTTGGACGCTTGCCGTGGACATTTCGATGACACCAGAGGGTACCACTACCATGTTGATGCACCCGGGTCAAACAATTTCATCAACTGCCTCTACGGAGCCTATACTAACTAAGAACAATTATGAAAAAGTTATTAAAATCAATCGTTATCGCTGTGGCCTCTTTGACAGCTCTATCTGTAAACGCACATCAACCGGACTATTCATCCATTATCCTGATTGAGCAGGAGACTGGCGAGTGGACCATGCAATTGAACGCTTCCATGACGGCCTTTCAGTATGAAGTGAGGAATGCCTATGGAGATGACTCCTATAGCTCTCCGGATGAATTCAATCAATTACTGGTGACCCACCTGAAAGACAAGATAGCTATACAAATGAATGGAAAACCGGTGACAATGGGTACGGGTATGGTAAAGCTGGGACATGAGACAGCTGTGGTTATTGAGCTGTCAGATATAACTGAAGATCTCGATGTGGTTTTTGTTAGCAATCTGGCCTTTAAAAATATACATCATAGCCAGGCGATTTTAAGTATCATCAGAGAAGGGTTGGATAAATCCCGCTTTGTGCTGAATGAAGAAAATGACTATCAGGTCCGGTTGACTTTGGAAAAAAACCAGGTGTTGATTGCCGAGACACCATCGCAGAGTTTTCCGATTATGTTGGTTTCCGGTGCCATACTAATTGGTCTGGGTCTGGTGGTGTTTACTTTCCGGCCAGGTAGAAAACCCCTGAGGCAGGAAGCCATCTTTTCAAACTCCTGAAAGATGTGAAAAAAGGTTAAATCCGGAGGCACCTTCGAGGGAAAACAGACTGTTCCAACGTCTAAAATTCAAAACAATAATTAAATGAAAAATCTAATAAAAACATTCGCAATCGGAGCAATTGCTTTCACCATGGTATCATGTAACTCTCAAAAGCAACAGGCAAACAATACAGATCAACGACCGGCACAACAGCAGGGTGCAAGGCAGCAGGGACCTCCTACATTTGCGCAGCTGCTGACAGAGATGGATGCCAACAAGGATGGTAAGCTGGCCAAGAGTGAGGTCAAAGGACCGATAGCCAATGATTTCTCTACCATAGATGCCAACGGAGATGGCTTCCTGGTAGAAAGTGAGCTTGCCAATGCACCTGCACCACAGCGACAAGGCAGAAGATAACAAGAATCGAGTAAGTACCTTTTTCTTTCAATTTAAACCCCTGGCACATGTCGGGGATTTTTTTTGTGGGTAAGATTGGAAGGATTTTATCCTTATACTGGGCGCATTACCATGTTCTCCAATTGTTATGATCCGCGTTTTTGCTGTTTAAAAGTTACTTCAAACTACAATTTTTGATTGCCATGCGTCCCAAAAAAAAGATTAACATTTCGGAATTTTATCCATGGAAACAGTCAACTAGAACCAGTTGTTCGTAATGTCTTTGTGGGTATTAATCAGTTCAGCTATCTTAGTTTCGAAATCAATCAATATTCACATAGAATGAGTAAGAAAAACAGGATCATAGCGCTGGTGGATTTTTCTGAGTATTCTGAAAACCAGGTAGAATTTGCCTTCAGCATCTCTAAAATTATTGATGCAAAGATCATTTTTGTGCACAGCATTGGGGAGATCGCTTCTACAATGGATGATCAGCAAGCCCGGGAAGAAATCACCAGAACAGAAACTGAAGAAGCCTTGGCAGAACTTCGAAAACTTGCCAAAGGGAGAGTTGATGATGACTCGTTCCTGGTTACTTCAAAACCCATTCTATCCACCCTTGAAGAAATGTCTGATGATTCTTATTTTGACTGGGTATTGGCTGGATTGAAAGGCACGGGTGTCCTCAAGCAGATTCTTATAGGAAGTACTACGATTTCTATCATTGATGATACGCACTTGTTGACCATGGCTGTACCATCTATCAGTCCCATGTCAATGCCCGAGAAACTACTTGTTGGCATACAGCCCAGGTTTGCACTCAATAAGCAGCAGTTAAACAATGTGCTAACAAGCCTGAAAAGCAAGATCAATTACCTTGAATTTTTTACGGTGCTGAAAGAGGATGAAGATGAGAGCGAAGCCAGACGCCTCCTTCAAAGTCTACAAAAAGAGTATGAAGGGTATCACCCTGAAATTCAACTCTTCAAGGGAGACGATACTTTGGAACTCCTCAAGAGCAGGATGGAAAACAACCCGGATTCTTTCCTGGTTCTTCAGCAAGGTGCGCGTATGATCACCGACAGGTTATTTAGGAAATTTACTATCAATGAACTGGTCTATAGTGGTAAAACACCGTTGATCGTCCTTTCTTCCTAAAAACAAATCAAAAATAAGCTACAACATACGAAGTTTGTCAAGGTGAAATGATCACAATAAGTCCTATCTATATTACAGATGTGGTATGTAATAAATGATATTACTTCTTACCTCACTTCATTTCTTCCATAATCATTAATATTACCGTACCATAAACAACCTCCATCATGCAAAGAAGAAAATTTATCCGAGAGAGCTCATTAATTGGTGCAGGAAGTCTTGCATTTGGTTCGGGACTCATCCAGGCTAGTCCACTCATTAATAATCCCTTGCCCAAAAGCGATAAGCTTCGGTTTGGAGTCATAGGCTGTAATGGAATGGGCTGGAGTGATACCCGGTCGCTGCTTAAAATGGATGATGTGGAGCTGGTTGCGATTTGTGATGTAGATCAGAATGTCGTACAAAAGCGAAAAGAGGAGTATGCCACAGTCAGGGACAACAAGGTTAAGACTTATGGTGACTACCGTGATCTACTGGATGACAAAAAAGTAGACTTTGTGGTGATTGGTACTCCGGATCACTGGCATTGTAAGATCATGGTGGATGCAGTTCAGGCTGGTAAAGATGTCTATTGTGAAAAGCCACTTGCCAATTCAATCCAGGAATGTAATATCATGATGCAAGCTGCTGAGAAGACAGGTAAAATTGTTCAGATCGGACAATGGCAACGCAGTGGTACTCATTACAAGAAAGCCAAAGAGATCCTTGATTCGGGAAATCTGGGTAAGATCCGATTGGTAAAGGTATGGGCTTACCAGGGATGGATGAAACCGGTAAATGTTGTCCCCGATGGAGCTGTTCCTGAAGGCGTGGATTATGATTTCTGGCTTGGACCTGCTCCTAAACGACCTTTTAATCAAAACAGATTTCATTTCAATTTCCGGTGGTTCTGGGATTATGCGGGAGGTCTTATGACAGACTGGGGAGTGCATGAAATTGATATCGCACTGTATTTTATGGGAGCCAAAGCACCTAAATCCGTGATGGCCAGTGGTGGGAAACTGGCTTATCCCGATGATGCCTCTGAGACACCAGATACACTTCAAACAGTTTTTGAATATGATGATTTCACCATGCTGTGGGAGCATGCCACTGGTATCGACAATGGACCTTATGGAAGAAGTGAGGGGATAGCCTTTATTGGAAACAATGGCACATTGGTGGTGAACAGGCAAGGACTGGAGGTGATCATAGAACGAGACCAGGGTAAGCGATTAATGGAACCCGTTGAAGCGGTAAGACCTGATGGAAACTACCTGGACTTCCATACAAAAAACTTCGTGGATGCCATCAAAGCGAATGATCCCTCAATGCTGGCAACCCACATTAATTCCGGTGCGATTGCAGCCATCAATGCACACATGGGAAATGTGGCCTATCGAACACAGTCCAAGCTATATTGGGATGCTGAAAAAGGCCGGTTCAAAGACAATGATCAGGCCAATGCCATGATCAATGCCAGCTATCAGAATGGCTGGGAGTTGCCGAAGGTTTAAAAAAGTTCAAAAAGTCCTTAATGATCTTAATGCCTTAATGTTTCAAAATTTAGTTTCCCCGATATAAGGATTCTCAATGACCTTAATGCCTTATGGTTTAAATCCTTAATGGTTTAAAATTCATTCCCATTAAGACAATAAGTTCATCAATGTTAGCCTTTGTGTCTTTGTGGCAAAACCTCTATCTATACTTTAACCTTTGAACGCGCTTCAATCTTTTGGGCGATATATTCGATCACCTCATGGTAAGCAATCACTTTATAATGTCCCAGTCCTTTGGTATGTACCCAATGTGCTCCGGGGAAGTTTTCCTTCATTTCTTTACCTTTGGAAAAAGGAACTGTCCTGTCTTGTTCGTCATAGATCAGGTGCATCTCCAGGTTGCTTAAAGTTTCCTGCTTCAGTCTTAGATCGAAATAGTCGATGCTCTCGTTATAATGAGACTCCACCATGTCAGCAAGGTGCTCATAGACTTCATGGTTGCAGCCGGCATCATTTTTCACCACATATTCAAAGAAGTACCGGGTGTAAGGAGGAGCAGCAATCAAAAAAAACTGATCTGGTCTGTAAGCGACCGGTAATTCATCAATAGCGATTCCACCGGCGATTCCTCCCAGTGAATAACCAACAAGCGCATCAAACTTACCCTTATCTAGGATGTAATTTTTCAACACATCACGAAATTCAGGTAGTGCGGAGCGGACCCCTTCAGACCTCCCATGCGCTTTCATGTCCACTCCATGCACTTCAAATCCAGCCTCCAAAAAGTGTTTGATCATCCTTCGGAAGTCAGCAATTTTGGAATTCCATCCGTGACTCAATAATATTTTCTTCGGGCTTTCACCCCATTTATAGGCCACCAGTTGAAACCCCTTATAGGTGATCTTGCTTTGTTCAGCCTCATCCATGATATGTCGTTGATGAGGTGTAAATCTGGCTTCGATGGGCCTGGTGAAATGCCCCCAGATGATCTCTGCAACTCTTTTGGGTGCAGCATACTGGTAAACCTGAAGGAATGACTTGGTCATTTTTGTCTTCCAGGTATTTTTTGGTGGTCGCTCTTTTGGCCGGCTCATGTCCTGTTTGCCAGCGTCTATGATGGTTTGTTCTACTCTCATATTAATATACCGATTGGTATTTTATGGTTCAAAATTTTTTAATTAGTAATTTCTTCAATCAATTTTTTCATTTTTGACTTCACAGTCTGGTAGGTGTCATTATCTCCTTCCACACGTGAGATCAATGTTGCGCCCAGAATGGTGGAATAGAAAGTCGTAGCAAATTCCTCTACGTTAACGTCGGATTTAAGCTGTCCTTCTTTGATTCCACGATACATCACCTTTTTGAGTGAGTCTTTGATCAGGGTCATGATCCTTACCACTTTGGTTCGGAGCAAGGGGTAATTATCATCAGCTTCAATGGCTGTGTTGATTACCGGACAACCACCCTGAACAGGTGGGTTATGCAAGTATTCACCATAGTAGTCCAAAATGGCATTCAACTTTAGTGGGGCAGTCGGTGCTGACTTGATCCGTTGCCGGATTTGTTCCGTAATTATTTCAACAGCTGACTCGAAAGTAGCCTCTGCGACGGCATCTTTGTTTTCAAAATTGCCGTAGATGGCTCCTTTGGTCATCCCGGTCACCTTGGTGATGTCTGAAAGCGATGTTGCTCTGTAACCTTTTTGATTAAAAAGCGGCATGGCTTTCTCTACTATCAGTTTTTTCGTCAGCTCGGGGTTTCTCATATTACAAATATACCGATCGGTATTTTAAAACGCAAATATATTGGATTAGGTTTCATTGTTTCTTACTAATTGATGGTTGGGAGAGGATATGCTATTTGATTTTAAGAATAAAAGCCACTGATTCACGAATGATAACGAATAAATGGGGTCAAAGGAATTTCACGAATTCCGATTAAGCTTAATGTTGGTATTGTTACCAACATGAGCATAATCCTTTCCGTCTGGTGGAGACACCAGCCGCGGAGTTCTATTAAGGACTTGTCTTATTCCTTGACGTCCTTCGGAACACAGGTATTTAATTCCTATGCTTATTTCCTAAAACTCCAATTCCCTTCATTCATCGTCTCTCGAAGAGGACGATGTAGATAGGATATTTTATATTAGTCTTGGGTGGTCATGCGACTCACCATGGCTGTCAACCTAAGAAGATTCTTAATTTAATTTAAATCTTTAATAAATCCCGAAGGGATGCCAGTATTATAGATGCTAGATCGAAAATATGATTCTAACCCCGAAGGGGTGTTATTATGTCACTCCTTCGGGGTTTATTCTTACATTACGAATTTTTCTACAATCCTGTCATCCCTTCGATATTAGAAATATACCGTTTTAAGTAAATAATTATTAAGTTGACACCTATGTTGAGTCACAGTGAGCCACGCTTTCACCAATTTGGGAATCCTTCACCCCCTCAAAAAACGCGACTCGATATCAATAATTTGTATTATTCTAATAAATACACCCTACAGTCCCTCTATTCTCCATCCATAGTGCTCCCATAGTGCTCCCATAGTGCTCCCATAGTCCCTTTAGTCAGGCAATAATTGTACTTAAATAAGATGGTGAAGCCTAACCAATAGGGCCCTACCAAGAAACGACCTGCCACACAATCTGATATCTTACGCCTATCAGGGTCATCGCAGGAATTCCCCATCCCCGCATTCATCATAGTCTCTAGAAGAGAAAGATCTAGGCCTTTAGTAGCATCGCTTGGTCCCTGGTCTTTATGCTGACGGCTATGGGCACTAGCCGGGGAGTTCGATTAATAACTTATCTTCTTCCTGGACGTCCTTCGGAACACACGTAATCAATTCCAAATGCTTACTTACCTAAAACTCCAACGTCAACTGATTAGGTGTGTCTTCCTCCTGAAGAAATCCAGAAATCCCAATACCAAGCAAACGAATTCCCTCAGGTCTTAGTAAATCCTCATCAATCAATGATTTAGATAAGTCCCGAATTTCATCCAGCGTGGTGATCAGTTTTTCTTCCGTATGACTTCTGGTAATCTGTTGGAAGTCTCCATATTTCACCTTTACTGTTAGTGTCTTTCCAGACTTGTCCTGCTTCTGAAGCCTGCGTAGCAATTCATCCGCTAACCTGTCTAAGGATGAATGAACTTCATCCATGGTCATCAGGTCGCGATCAAATGTGTGTTCCACACTCAGGGACTTTCGCTCCCTGTCTGGTTGCACCTTCCTGTTGTCGATCCCACGGCAAATGTTGTAGTAATAGCCTCCGGATTTGCCATATCTTAAGGTAAGATCCTCCAGGGATTTTTTCCTGAGATCTCCTCCGGTGAAGATCCCGGCTTGTTTCATTTTTTCAGCTGTGACCTTACCAATCCCAAAGAACTTATGAATAGGGAATTTTCTTAAAAACGCTTCAGCATCTTCTGGCAGGATCACATATTGTCCATTGGGTTTATTGATATCGGAGGCTGTTTTGGCCAGAAACTTATTGTATGAAATCCCTGCTGAAGCAGTGAGTCCGGTTACATCATAAATCTTTTTTCTGATTTCTCTGGCAATTTGCGTGGCGTAGTCTGCGCCTATTTTGTTTTGGGTCACATCCAGGTATGCCTCGTCCAGGCTAAGCGGCTCTACCAAATCAGTGTACTCAAAGAAGATATCCCTGATCTGTCTGGAGACTTCAGCGTATCTGGAAAACCGTGCCTTCACAAAGATCAGTTCCGGACAACGCTTGGCAGCAGTGACAGAAGGCATGGCAGAGCGCACGCCAAACTTCCTGGCTTCGTAACTGGCTGCGGCTACCACTCCACGTTCTTTGCTACCCCCTACAGCAATAGGCTTTCCCCTCAATTCCGGATTGTCTTTCTGCTCTACCGAAGCATAGAAGGCATCCATATCGATGTGAATGATCTTACGGATTTCAGTCGGGTATTCCATGAAAGTATAAAGTTAACTCCGGGGCTTTTCGTAAATTAAATTTCAGGAGGATTTCCTCATTTTAAGCGACGCAAATTGGAGGTTTTATTTAATAGCTTTTTTGAATATCCCTTCCATTATTTACAAGAATTATTTAATTGTGGGATTGATTAATTTTAGGAGCACAACAATCAAAGCAACCCCAAAGTGATGAATGATTATTTACAACAGCTGGGATACAACAGCGAATTATTGACTCAAGAGGAAAAGCAATTTTTAGATCAAAACGGTTACTTAAATTTAGGGAAAATACTTTCTGATAATCAGGTGGAAGCAATCCTGAATCGAATAGATGAACTATTAATTGAGGAAGGAGAGCTGGCTGGCAAAGAGCTATTTGATTCGCCTTACATCAGGCATCCCAAAGAGATAGGAGCAGACCGGTTGGCAGATCTTGTAAATAAGGGTGAGATATTCGATCAGTTCTATAAGACCCCCAGGGTTTTGGCTGCTATATCTCATGTCCTGGGTAGTAATATCCAGTTGTCTTCTCTGAATTACCGTGCGGCCCGTCCGGGGGATGGATTACAAAAGCTACATGTGGATTGGGGCGAGACCATCGAACCGGGTGATTACAAGGTTTGTAATTCGATCTGGCTTTTAGATGAATTCACAAAGTCCAATGGAGCAACCCGGATCGTACCTGGAACCCATCTGTCAAGTGATTTGCCTCAGGATGTATTAGAGGACCAAATGGCTACACATCCGGATGAATTATTGATCGAAGCTCCTGCGGGAACAGTGGTGATTTTCAATTCACATACGTGGCATGGAGGCACAAAAAATACCACCGATAAACCCCGAAGATCGATCCATAGCTACTTTTGTAGAAGAGATCAACCTCAGCAGGTAGATCAGTCACGATACATTAAAAATGAAACTAAAGTGCGCATTGGAGAAGCAGCAGCGTACCTGCTAAATGTGTAATCCAAAGCGCAATGGAATCCGCAAATTTGGTCAGTACAATAGCGTACATTGCGCTAAATTGCTCTCCTCAGCTCAAAATATAGAGTTTAACAAAGATTTGAATAAATGAAAGCCTCAGTTTTAACAGAATATGGCCGCATAGAGTGGCAGGATAAAGAAAAACCCAAGTGTGATCCCGATAAAGTGTTGATCAAAGTTTCCTACGGATGTATCTGTGGCAGTGACCAACATATTTATAAGGGGGAATTCGTACCCAGGACAACGACTCCAATGGTCATGGGACACGAATTTGGTGGCACCATAGCCGAGGTTGGCGCTGAGGTTTCTGGTTGGGAAGTTGGTGAGAAGGTAGCCCCGGATCCCATCATTCCCTGTATGGAATGTCCGGCCTGTAAGATCGGTCATTATCCTGCCTGTACGAGCCTGAAAATTATTGGAGTGGATTTGGATGGAGGATTCCAACAATACATTCAATTGCCACCTCATATGCTATACAAAGTGCCTGCAAGCATTCCTGATAAGTATGTGGCACTTGTTGAGGTGATGGGTGTGGCATGCCACGCCAAGAATCGGGCTGGACTTAAAAAGGATGATTCTGTCGTGATCTGGGGTGCAGGAAAAGTGGGGCTGTGTGTGCTGCAGGCTGTTAGAACGGTGACAGATAATACTGTTTTCCTGGTGGATGTTTTACCGGAAAGACTCGCATTGGCGCCTCAATATTATAACAATGTAGTGACCATCGATGCCACTAAGGTAGATCCCGTCAAGGTCATCAAAGAAAAAACTGATGGAAAGGGTGTTGACGTGGCCTTCGAAGTCGTGGGACATGCACATGAGGTTCCCGGGCAGGTAGAACCTGTGAGAGGATGTATCCAGAGTATTCGGGGAGCTGGCACGGTATGCGTGCTGGGCTTAAGTGCTGAAACAACCCCGGTACTATTCAAGGAGTTGATCTGGAAAGAAGCCAAGATTGTAGCCTCAAGAGTGAGTCATGGTGAATTTGCCGAGGTGATAGATCATCTGGTGAATAACCGGCTGAAGCTGGATATGATTATTACCGATATCCTGGATGGTTCCAAAGCACAAGAAGCCTTTGACATTCTGGATAATGATCCGGCCAATAATGTGAAAATCTTGCTGGACTTTAATGGGTAGTAAGCTGCTGCTGATTCATTTTTTGTTTCTTAGATTGAGAAGTACTGGTTAGCGAAGACCAATAGATCCAGAGAATGTAAAGTGGTTGAAAAGCCAAACGTGACCAGGTGTACCAGCCTTGGGATGGTAAGCCACCTGGAGCTGAAAGATGATTGATGGCCACGTTGATATTGGCAGGGAACATCATGGCGAGCTGAATAATCAGTAACCATGCTGATATTTTCCTTGACCTTTCCCACCAAAGACCCAGCCCCAGGATGATTTCAGATATCCCTGAGACAATGACTAGTAATTTTGGATAAGGAAGGAAACCTTCAATCATATAAATAAGCGCAGACGGATTGATGAGATGTATAATCCCCACCTGTACGAACATGATGGTAGTAGGCAGCTGGGCGGAGGTTCTAAAATCCTGAAACACCCCCCGGCTGAGTAGTTTGCTAATACACCAAACCGTGAGGGTAATAATTAATAGACCTATAGTAAATGCCATAATCTTTAAATTTGATTCAAGGCAAAATTGGATGGTCCTTTAGTACGAATCCTTGATCGAAATCAAGAAATGGAAGATCTGATACGGGAAAGTGTTTCAGGAGTGATTCCAAGGTATGAAGCCAGATGTTTGAGAGGTATTTGTTGGATCAGATGTGGCTGTTCCTCTAGCAATTGAAGATATTTCTCACGGGGATTGAGGGTTAGGAGGAAGACTTCTCTGGATGATTTCTTCTGGAATTGCTGCTCAGCAGCGAGTCTGCCAATTTTTTCACCACATTGCGTATTGAGATAAACATCCTGCAGGCTATCATAGCCTAAGTAATAGCAATCCACTTCACTCGTCACTGGTCTGATCTCATAAATGCTGGGTCTTCGACTAATAAAAGAAGAGTACGAACTAAAAAACTGGCCTGGGAAGGCAAAATCCGAGGTGGTTTCTATGGAAGTGGTATTGACAATGTGGCGAACGATCCCCCGGGTGAGGAAGTATAACCTGTTTTCGATTTGTCCAAAGCGCGTGATGATATCTGTGCGTTTGAATCTGGTTTGATGCAGCTTTTCTCTGAAGTAAAACCAATCATCATCAGTCATAGTGACCAGCTGGTCAAAGCTTTTCCTGATTGCGTTTAAGCTGTCCATTATGTAAGTTACAGTCGGTCTGATCCGCACTCAAAAAGTCCGATGGGTGATCCGTCAGGAATTTTCGGCACCTTGATTTCAGGGACTTGAGCAGGATCTTTAAAGTAGTTTTCGATCAGCCTGATGTTACCATTTTCATGGGTGTCACGGGATTTTTTGCGTTTCAGATCCTTCAGATATATCGAAAGGTATTCATTGATCAGGTCTTTGATTTGCCTGTAGCTGTCCTGATGCTGGGCAAGTGTCATCAGTCTAGTAAGTACTACCTGATCGATCACCTCCTGAACATGAGCCATGTATTCATTTTCATAACTTTTCTCCAAAGTGCTGGCAAATAATTTATCCAGCAATTCTTCGAAGCTCAGCTGTGTTGAAGAGATAGCATGCTGATTGATTAATCTGGCCACACGTTCCGGGTGGAGTAAGTAGGTCAATGTGTAATCGGCTGCTGTAGTGGCTGCACTCAATGGATCAAATGTGGGTCCTGTCAGCGTTTTAAAACTTTCCCTGTCACGCTCACCATAACTTCTGGGAACGAAAAGTTCCAGTTTGTTTTCCGGAACAGCCAATGTATGAGCATCAAGTGTTTTCAGCACCGCTGTCAGGGCTTCACGTTGTTTTTCAGGAGTGACCACTTTAGCCGGATCTTCTATTTCAGCTTTCAATGAATATCCATATTCTACTCCACCAATGAGCTTTGTGGCAGCTTCTGTCTGGTATCTGTGGTAAAAATACAATAGCACGAAAAGGTCTTCCAGGTCATCATAGCCTTCACCAGTTTCAATATTATCTAACCCAAATTGATCAATCGCGAGTTTTCTGACATCCAATACATTGTTGAGTTCAGCCACAGGGTCTTCTCCATTGTCCCAGAGATGTCCGTAGGCACTCGCTCCTCCTGCAGGGCGGGCATCTGCATCGGATACATATCGGTGGCCTTCATCAAACGCTTTATTCAGGATAGATCGTAGCTTTTCTTCTTCATTTGCTTCAAAGTCAGCATAAGCGTAGGCAATAGCGACTTTATCCCACGATCCAATGCCATTGTCATAGGCGTTCGAAATATCAATTTCCCCACCATTGATCTTCACCCAGGGATGTGGATAGTCCATCACAGAAGCCCGGTCTTTGATGCTAGCTGCAAAATTGTGTGCCAGACCGAGGGTATGCCCGACCTCATGTGCTGAAAGCTGCCTGATCCGGCTGAGCGCAAACTCCAGCAATTCAGGTGTTGCATCATTTCCAGGACCAAAAGGGGCTTTACTAAGCGCTTTGGCTATCATGTAGTCTTGTCTCACCCTCAGACTTCCCAGGCTCACATGCCCCTTGATGATTTCCCCGGTTCGGGGGTCTTCCACCGCATTACCATAGCTCCATCCCCGTGTAGACCGGTGTACCCATTGGATGACATTGTAACGTATATCCAGCGGATCGATAGTGTCGGGAAGTATTTTGACTTGAAAGGCGTCTTTAAACCCAATGGATTCAAAGGCTTCATTCCACCAGCGGGCTCCTTCGAGCAGGGCCGTTCGTACCGGCTCAGGGGTGCCATTGTCAAGGTAATAGATGATGGGTTCCACAGGTTCGCTTATTGATGCAGATGGAACCTTTTTCTCCAGCCTGTGTCTGATGACATACTCAACTTCCATTGATTCATTGATCGGTGCAGAATAGTTTTGGAATGAAAGTGAAAATCCGCCAGCATTCGGATGGAATTTTCGTGGTTTGTAGCCGTCATCCGGGAGTTCGATGAAAGAATGGTGCTGAAAAACAGTCACGTGTTTGTTGTCGGGAGTTACACTTTTAAGTTCACTGCCAGATGCATCACCGGAAAGCGTGATCAACACATCAAAATCTACATTTTTAGGAAAGCCTTTGGTCTTTTCCATATTCAAAGCCGATCGACTGGGGCCAACACTGAAATTTCCCTGGTTTTTGTCTTTGAGGATGTCAGTCACTCCATGGGTATCCTGAAAGAGGAAGGGGGTCAGGTTGATCAGGTAACCATTGGCTGTTTTTTCCATGATAGGGAAACCAAAGAGAACGGACTTGGCAAAAGCTTCTTGGACTGACTTCTTTTCCAGTGGGTTTGCCGTGATGGCCCGGTATTTCATGTTAGGCTGAATGAGTAGTAACTTATTTCCGGCTTTCTTGAACTGTACAATCCTGGATCCACCAATTTGTCCCCTGTCCAGAAACAGGTCATTGCTTCCCAATCCTTCACTTAGGGCGCTTACATACAGGAAGGGGGTTTCCAATATTTTGACCTCCATGAAGATTTCATCCTGATCTTCGATATAATGAAAGTCAAAATATCCGGAGAAATGTTGGGTAGAGAGGTCATCCAGGAGGGATTGTGCAGATGTGGCATATGAAAAACAAACAAGTAATATCAAGGTGAATCTAGACTTAAACGTCATAAAGATATTCTTCATAATGGTTCTATCTCTGTAAAAGTTGTTTTAAGTTAGAAAATCATTACCTTATCTTACTTAACATCAGATAAAATGGATCGAATAATTTCAAGATTTCTAACAGGAGCAATCCTGATTGTCATATTTTCAGTGTTCGTCAGCATGCGATTGCCTGATCCCGTCCCTGTGGGTGGAAATGTAACCATAAGTATGGAAGGCAAGGATCATGTGATGTCTGATCTTCCGTCAAACGAAAGTAATGTTAAGATTGACGGCAGCAAGTATCAGTTCTTACTAAGGCATAGTGAAGCAAGTTCGGTTCAGGTTAATTTGAATCTCACTGATCCTATTCTGTTGATTGCCGGGTCAAAAACATACCAAATACCAGACAGTAACAATCCCAACATTCTGGTGGATCTGAATTTTTTTGATACAAAAAGAGAATCCTCCAGAATGAATAAGCGGATCATTTTCAGAAAGGGGACTATTACGATTGAATCATTCACAAAGGATAAATTGGTGATGAAATTTGATGGGGAGGGCAGTGGTATGATGGAACGAGATGGAAATTTCAACATTTCAGGCACGGTCAATGTCAGTTTTTGATACTATTTCCAGTCCTCTTTTTCCAGTTCAAAGATCTCATTGACTGGTGTTTTAAAAATAGCTGAAAGTTTAAGCGCCAGCACCGTTGATGGTACATACTTCCCCAACTCCATAGAATTGATCGTTTGTCTGCTAACTCCCGCTAGATCCGACAGCCTGGCCTGAGTCAGGTTATTTCTTGCTCGTTCTACTTTGATACTATTCTTCATGCTTCACAGATTTACGAGATTTCCAAATCAACCAGTTGAATCTGAGTATGAAAAGTATGAGTGGGGTGAACATGCTATATACCATGACTGATAAAAAAGAACTTTCATAGAATAAAATAAATGCAATGGCCAGTAATCCGTAGTTCCAAAGAATTGCCCAAACCAAACTCTCTAATCTCATTCTTGAGATAAATTCATCTTCGTCATATTCCTTTGAAAAGGCAACCATCAACCCTCCAATAATTATGAATAATCCTAAAACTTCATTTAGGATATTATCCTCAATAAATCCAAATAATTCTCTGTTAGGGCGGGTAGACTCGTCGAAAGATATCGCAAACACATTAATGCTTAAAAAATCAAGGTGAATGTCAAAGATCATATACAGAATTCCTAGAACTACACCGGGTATTAAGATCAACCAGCCATATTTCTTAAATTTTGATGATAAAAGAAATTTAGTGTTCATTTCATTTATTGTTTGTTAATAGAAATGTATGATTTATTTATCAAAATGTAAAAAATACTTTACATAAAGACAAATTTACAACACGTAATTGCACAAGAGATAGTTGCATAGACTACGATATTTATTTTCAATGAAGGAAAATTTATAACTTGCCTATTAAAATAAAATCAACATGAGACCAACCAATTACTTCCTCTTAATTATCTCTATTTTAATCTTATCATGTGAGGCTCCGAAGCCAGAGGCCGAACAATCAACAAAACCTGCATCTGGCAAGGAATTTTATGAAATGAAAGTATACACTTTCGCTAATGATGATCAGGTGGCAGTGACTGACGCTTTCCTGGGTAATGCATTTATCCCTGCTATGAAGAGACAGGGTGTCTCACCCATTGGTGTATTCAAAAACAGGATCAATGAAGAAGATACCATTCAAAAGATCTATGTGCTGATCCCTTTCAAGAGCATGGATCAGTTTCTGAGCTATGAAGACAAGCTCATTGCTGATGAGACGTTTCTGGATGCCGGAAAGACCTATATTGATGCACCTCATGATAATCCACCTTATGCAAGAATTGCATCCTCACTGGTAGAAGCTTTTGATGAGATGCCCAAGATGGCCACTCCTAACCTGGAAGGACCAAGAGCAGATAGGGTGTACGAGTTTAGAAGCTACCTTGGACCTACAGAAAAGCTACACCTGAACAAAGTAGACATGTTTAATGCCGGTGGTGAAGTGGAGATTTTTGATCGGTTGGGTTTTAATGCCGTTTTCTACGGAAGAGTAATTGTAGGAGATGAGATGCCCAACCTGGTATACATGACCACCTTTTCTGATATGAAGAGTCGTGATGAGCACTGGGATGCTTTCCGTACGGATCCACAATGGCTGGAACTTAAGGCAGTCGATAAATACCAAAACAACATGCTCAAATCCAAAGTTTACCTGCTTTATCCGACGGATTATAGCGATTACTGATGAGATACTGCGTTTTTGTTGCAATCCTGCTTTTTCTGGTAGCTTGTCAAGCCAAAAAGAACAATCAACAAGAGCAGGAAGAATGGATTTCTCTGTTCAATGGCATTGATCTCACTGGCTGGACGATTAAAATGTCGGGATTCTCACTTGGTGAGAATCACAAAGAGACTTTTGTAGTTGAGGACAGCATGATCCGCATCAAGTATGACAAGTATGGGACCTTTGAGGAGGCTTATGGTCATATGTATTTTGAAAAACCATTTTCCTGGTACAAAATCCGGTTCGACTACCGATTTGTAGGCGAACAAACGCCCGGAGGTGCAGCATGGAATGTCCGTAACAGTGGTATCATGTTGCATTCCCAATCTGCAGAGAGCAATGAATTTGACCAGAATTTTCCGGTTTCGGTTGAGTTACAGTTATTGGGGGGATTGAATGAAGGAGAACGAACTACAGCCAATGTTTGCACACCGGGAACAGCCGTAATGATGGGTGACACAGTCAATTACCATCATTGCATTAGTTCTACTTCCAAAACCTACCATGGGGATCAATGGGTCCATGTAGAAGCCATTGTAAGAGGTGGTGAGTCCATGGAATTTGTGGTGGAGGGAGATACGGTATTGTCATTTCAGCGACCGCAAATTGGAGGAGGGTTTATCAATAAACAATCCGCCTGGGAGACACATGGAATCACGCGTGATATAGATATGTGGACGTCCAGGGAGGGGGAGATTCTCACTGAAGGATATATTGCCTTACAGGCAGAAAGCCATCCCATTGATTTTAAGAATATTGAGTTATTGGATCTATGTGGTTGTATGGATCCCAAAGCCGAGAATTACAAGACCTATTATTTAAAAGACAAGCCGGAAAGCTGCAGGTATTGATCACAACCGTCGTTGTAATTTACCCGGATTTTAAAGCTTGATAAAATGAGATGTGCTATTGAATGACTGCGGAGTCACACACATAGTTGGGAATAATGCCTGTGCCCTGGATGTGATAAGAAGCACGTTCCGGCAAGGTGTTTCCAGACAATACCAGTGCTGTATCCAATCCAAACTTATTTCCACCAAGAATATCTGTTCCTAAGGTGTCGCCAACCATCAGGATATCACCCTTGTCTACCAACTGACCATTGTTTAGCGCATGCTCATAGGCATAGACAAACATTTGGGTATCAGGTTTTCCAAAACGGATAAATTTCTTACCAACAATGTCCTCAACCATTCTTGAGATTCCTCCTATGGCAATAGCAACTTCTTCTTTGGAAACCGGATAAGACTTGTCAGTATTACAAACGATCGCGGGAATAGTTCTCCTTCTAAGTAAGTTTAGAACCTTATTGATATCATGGTTCCAGTCAAATCCCTCATCGTCCAAAAAGACAACCGCCGTGATATCATCTATTTTTGTCATATCCAGCTTCTGAATAGAAATCGTTTTTAATCCAAGTGCTTCTATATAGTGTGCTGATTTATCTGTTCCCAGATAAGCAATTGTTCCCGATTTCACTTTCAATCTCAGGTATTCCCGAGCCAGCATGCCAGAAGAGATCAGTTTAAATTCCGTCACCTCGTGGAGGCCCGCTTTCTGGTAATAATCCGCCAATTCGGAAGGACTCCTGGAAGCATCATTGGTTAGGATAAAATAGTCGATATTTTTCTCAGCCAGAAACTGAAAGGTCTGATTGATCCCCGGTATCAGCCCTTTGTGGTTTTTAAGCACTCCGTAAGCATCAAAAAATACGGTTTTGTACTTCTGTACTACGGACTTAAATGATTTTAATTTCAAATTCATAGTTTCAGAGCTTTTAGGATCTTTTTGGCGTCAAATGATTCTTCCAATTTAGGAAAATAAATTTCATGTGCCTCACGCTGAAGTTTGGTAGCATAGATTTCATGGAAGAAATAGCGTCCGTCTTTGACTACATAATTGATAATAAAGAATCGATACGCTTCCTTCATAAAAAGTATCTCCTGCTCTGTGAGCGGATATATTTCGTGATAGCTTTTCAGGAAAATCATAAATCGGTCTTCCATCATAGGATCGAGCAGGTAGCTGAATACGGTTTTGTCACCGGCTTCTGAGCACACCCGGCTAAAGAAATAAAAGTCCATAACGCGTGAACTCATTCTGAACCAGTCGTAGTCCCATCTGGAGAAGAAACGCATGTCTTTCGTGACCGAGAAATTACCGATGTTCCAGTCGACGAATACCGGGATAGACTTTAAAGAATCAATTCCTAATGCCTTATAGTTTTCGAAGAAGGTTTCACACTGGTTTTGGATAGATTCTATGTGACCCCGGTGTTCAAATTTTCCGTGGTCTGTCTCCAGTATTTCCTGCAGATGGTTGATGTCATCTTTCATCTGCTTGTACTGTGAGGGTAACGTATTGCGTATTGTAAAACAAGCCTTGTGGAATTTGGCCAGTTCGGCACCCAGTTTCTCCACCGTTTTCAGGTTTTGCTTCCGGGGCAACTTCTTGTCTATTTGTATTGGGTTGTAGAAGACCACCCAGGCATCCAGCCCACTGGACTTGTAGCGATAGGTATAGAGCTGACCATGCTTGGTCAAAGATTTAGCAACAAAGTTCTCGTAGGGACTTTGGAGATTATTGGCCAGTGCATTGATGATGGTGTGGTCATCCAGGAAGTATTCGTACTTTCCGAAATAAGATAGCTTGCCAATGATGATGCCTTCATCTTCAAATTTGATTCGGTAGACATGATTGGTAGAGACCTGTGCACTGATGTCAGTGATTGACTTGATGGGTCTGCTATCATCATAATCCAACCAGGCAGCTTCAATGATGCCGGAAAAGTCGAGGAGTCTGTGCATGAATAAGGTTATCTTTAATTGCGGCCAAAATTAACGGCAACAGATGTTCTCCCTTAGGAAATCACTAAATTAATTTGAAATACAGGCAAAAGCCATGAATCGTCCGTGATGGGTAAGGCTAATTGGTGATTGGTTGTGGCTCAGAATTGGAAGTCCTTGAGCGTCTGATATGACCGATGTTTCAATGTGATGTTCTTCCAAAAACCATCTTGTGATTTTGTGGCGAATTTCCTGTGATGAGTTAGGGGTCTCCCTGTTGAAGATGCAGTGTTCTGCAACAACCCCTGCCAGAGAAAGGCAATAGTCCTCGGTTGAGATCACTGTTCCTTTCCACCCCTTGGAATCAAAATTTTTATCCGAAAGGAAATTGATTGGAATATCTTTAGGTTTGAAAGGCCCGGTTTTGCGTTGGCATTTAAAGATGGCCTCCTTAGCGGTCCAGTAGTCCCAGAAGTCGCGAATGATTCGGTCCTCCGGGTGAAGGATAAACCGATCTGAGCCAGTCCTGTTTTTGAGGAGGGGGTCTTGTAGGTCTATGATGTCTATACCGATCATTCTACGTAGATTTCGTGAAAAATGATTTAAATCTTCTTGTGCAACTTTAGATTCTTAGTGCTGTGCTCAAAGCTAGGTAGAAGTTTATTTCATCACTTAAATAGTATCTTTTCATGTTGTAGCAATAGCTTGTTTCAAGACCCAAATCAAGGTGGTCAAATTTTTTCTGAATATTAAATGATAAAGTGTATTCAACGTCATGATTAGTGACACCTTGAACATTCCTGATGAAATAATCCTTATTAAACTCAATCCTTTGAAACAAAAAGTCTAGTGCCAGGCTTTTATGAATATAAAATAATTCTAAATGGTCGCTATTACTGCCAGGTCCAATTCCGGCCCCTAATATTTGGCCATTGTGAGTATAACCTTGCATGTTTACAGAATGAATGTAGAATGGTGGTTCTGCTCTCCATAGGTAGGAATGATTTAGTGAAAGGTTAGTGTGTTCATATGAAAGAACAAAATAGTCTCTTTTCAATTGAACGATCTTTTCAAATCCAATGGTGTATGCACGGCTGTGCTCTGGTTCACTTAGCGTCCATCGAATATTCCCAGAAAAGTCATTCTTTGCAAATTCCCCGTATGCCCTAAAGCCAATATCTGGAAAATTCCAACTGGCTGTAAGTGATGCCAGTTGGTCGAAAGTATCATTCGTATTAATACTATCACCTCTTACTCCACTATCAATTATATAAAATACACTTAGTAAATCCCAAGGTTCAAAAAACTGGGTGTTTTTGTATAGAGTTTTATTTAATCCAATTGTAAGGTTTTGCAGTATACTTGGGCTGAACCCTACAAAAAGACCATTAAAATACCTTCGATCATTTAACGAATTATTATCAAAATATTTTGATTCAGAAAGAAGCCCGGTAACATGTTGTATTTCAAGCTTACCGATGTCAAACCTTTTTAGCCTGATATTAATAGGCTCCAATCCCAGTCTCAAATGTGGGAATCCTGCACTCTGTCTACTTAGGATGATAGGGTTATAGTTAGATGGTCCCGCTGAGTAGTTTTGCGTAGAAATGCTTGTTGAAAACTTTCCAAAGGTGAGCCTTATTTCACTTTGACCAGGATGAAGTGCAACAAATGGGCCTGATCCAAATTGTTGTACAAAATCAATGCCGTTGCCAAACTTGTACCTTTCTGGAATTAATGATTGATTTCCATTTGGGGCGAGATTGAAGTTGCTGTTTTGAGAGTAATAGACAGATGGAAACAGCGTAATAGATAGAGCCGCACGGTTCATTGAAAAGCCACCATGAAATTCCCATGTCGCTCCTTTACCCTTCCAAATAGGTCCATCATTATACCCTCTTGGGTAAGAGGAGTTTATGGATAGTTTCGAATATGGATAGAGTACTTTAAATTCATCATCAAGGTTTTTTGTAATGGATGGATATAGATTTAAACTGGTTGTATCTTCAATTTTATCAATCCTATTAAAAACATCTCCAGGAATACTTATTTGGGCGATTGTTTCAAAAGCTGGATAAGAAAATGCTAATAGGAGAATAAGTTTAATTTGATTCATGTAGAGATTTGTAGGATCGCGTATATGGTGATTAGTAATTATTTAGGTCTATTTCAAGTTCAACAACTTTTCCTAGAGCATTATTATCTCCATATTCATAAAAGAAATCGAGTTCCTCTTTTCCTCTGAATAATTCAAATCTCAATTCCCAAATCGGATCTACTTGATGAACGGAGTATGGTGGATGTCCGTTGTACAAAACTACCTTGACTTTTTGATTACTGTCATCAACATAAGCTGATAAGTTGACATCAAACTTCAAACCTGGAGAATTGTCAATAGTTTCACTGTCAAAGATAAGTGAGTCACCAACGAATACATTTACCCTATTATCTACTTTGCTGAATTGTAATGAATATTCTGAACTTTGAACAAGAGAGCTTAAAAGAATGAATAATGCTGCTAACATTTTAGTTATTAATTAGTCCCGTTTTTAATTTCAATGATCTGATCTGCTACCTGGAAATATTGATCATCATGTGTAATAGCAATGATGGTTTTTCCCATTTTTTTTAAATTTGGTAGGATTTCATTGTAAAATAATTGCTTAAAGTGTACATCTTGGTAAGCAGCCCACTCGTCAAAAAACCAAATGGGTTTATCTTCCAATAGTGATGTTAAAAAGGCTAGTCTTTTCTGTTGACCACTGGATAGTTTCATGTTTGTATATATACCATTTTCTATGCCAAGATGATCATCAAGTTCTAATTCTTTTAACTTTTTATTCCAATCATAGTTTTTCCATTGAGTATAATTGACGTCTTCAAAGAGGTAATTATCATTCCAAATTGCTGTAAAATGGTTTCGATAATCATCGAGATTCGTTTTTTCTACTTTTTGACCGTTTAGTTCTATAGTCCCTGTATTTGGAGTATAGAGACCTGTAATAACCTTTCCCAATGTTGTTTTACCACTTCCGTTACCTCCAGTGATAAAGTTAATTGTGCCAGGTGGAATCGTTAAATTAATATTATTTAGCGTGTATTCGGTTTTATTTGTTTCATACTTAAAGCATATCTTATTCAATATTAACGGGGTAAAATGACTGCTATTATTAGTGACAACTCCCGAAACAGATACTTTTTTATCTAATTCTAAACCAAGGGTTGATATTTGATTCATCGCTGCATTAAATGTTTTAAGGCCTTTTGCAAAACTGGCAACACTGGCAAGTGGGGCAGCCAGGAACAAAGACATAGTAAATCCTTCAACAAATGAATCCTGATTTGTGTCTGAAGATAAATAAGTAAAGAATAGTACCATTAAGGCAATGCTGGCTAGTGCCAATGATTCAACAATTTTATCTGTTGTAGTTATAATGATTCTTTCTTTTACGGTGTTTTTTCGTTTGGTCTCAAGAGTTCTTTCAAATTCATCATCAATAAAATATTTGTAATGATGCTTGTTGAGCTTTAATTCCCTAATACCATAAATCAGGTGTTTTGTTTTTTGTAGGTAAGTATCAAAAATGCTACGGTTTATCCGGGCAACCTTACGCAATGGCCTATTAGTGATTAATACGGAAAGGCCGACAAGCATGATCATTCCGATAAGAAATAAGAATAGTTGAGAAGATAGATAGTAGATGTAACCACTACATACCATCACTACTGTGCTCGACACAAATAGATTTGGGATTTTTTCAGTGAGATTTGAAATAGTATTTATATCATGAAAAAACACAGACATTAATTTATCTTGATTCGATTCGGTATTAATGTACTCTGCATTGAGGATTTTAATTGCAAAATCCTTTGTAAGCCCAGTTACAATTCTTTGAAGTATTGCAACTATGGTTGTGCTTGCAATGACAGAAGATGTAATGAATAACAAAAGAGAACTTCCAATTACAAATAGATATCTTTGCATATCAGGAATTCCATTATGAATAGACTCATTGATTGATTTAATGGCAAGACCACTACTCATACCTGCGACCAAGCTGAGTAAGCCAGCTCCAATAAATTGCCAACCACCAAGTTTTATTAAAAAGAATATCGCCTTCATTGGGTACAAGGTTAAATCAAAAAGTAATTTTTAGTGGATTTGATGACCCTGAATATTCTTATTCTGTGACAAAAAGCTTGTTAATATATTGTAATGAGCGATAAATATTTAAAATATCAAATTACAACTCAAAAAGCCGGATTGCGTCATCAGGCTTATAACCTCAAGACTTTGATTTATGAATCATATATACTTGGAAGGGTTGCAGTTATTTCAAAGTGGCATCTGTTTGGGTATCATAATTTTAGAAAAGGTGTCGACACCGATTTTGAAAAATATTTTGACTTTCAGGGAGTACGAATTGAAGGAAAAAAGCCGCAAATAGAACTTGAAAAAAATATAGGTAGAATCGAAGTCGAACAGGAATATCAAATGAATGATTCCATTGATCCTCTTGCAGTCATGGCTGTTCGGAAGTTTCCACCTAATGAGGGTTGTAGCTGGAAATACCTTAAAACAGATTTTGATATCTATCATAAAGTCAAAATACCTTATTCAAAAGAAGTGGTTACTCTTGCTCAAAAGTTACGTAAAGAGATAGATTATCCACTGACGGTTGTACATGTTAGAAGGAGAGACGTATTGAAAAAGAAATGGCGGCTATGGAAAGATACCAGACCAAAAAATATTTTAAACGTGCTCAAAAAAATTGGTAGTCCAAATATTGTATATGTTATGTCAAATGAGACAAAAGAGGGGTTTTTTGATGAAATAAGTAGAGACTATAAACTAAAGTTGATTCAAAATATTCCCTGGTTGTCAGATATTCAAAAGGAAGATAATTTTCTTGCCTATTGTATTGAAAATCAATTGCTTAAGATGGCTGATAAAAAAGTGACTACATTCTCAGACAACACCGATGAAGAGTGGGATGGGTTTCTAAGTAAAGCTACCTGGTAGTCACCTGTAAAGCATTTGAAAAAATTTTGCTCCTATTTGATTTTTGAAAAGTTCAATGGAGGCCATTTTATTGTAGTTTCGGGCGCCTTTTGATAATGATTTATACCATAGGTATCTCTGGGTTTTAGCTTCATCTATAAATTTTTCAGGGTTTGGGTGGTTATTCGGTCCTACATAGTGTTCAACTTTTACCTGATCGTCAACGACACAAATCATGTTTGAGTTTAGTGCTATATAAGCTAAATAAACATCAACACCCCAGCCAATTTTATTGAGTTTCAAGTCAATTGGAAATATTTTATTTAGTAATTCCATTCGAGCAGCAAAACAAAATCCGTCAACAAAGAGTGCATCTCTAAATCCATTTGTTTTTTTATTCCTCATCTGTGGATGATTCGACCCTTCTTTGTTTACTGAGGGTGCATAAACACCAATTTTTGGATCTTGAAAGGCTTTACTTGCTCGTTCTAGTATTAATTTGGAATTGGTAACCTTAACATCAGACGCAATAAATAAAACAGTATTGGTGCTACTATTATAGTGCTTAACAATGTCATTCAACATCCCACAATAGAATACGTTTGGTAGTATTGAATCAAATTGACTTCGCTCTTCTTCATTCTCAAAGCGTGAACCGCTATCAACCAAATACGTATTGGCAAACTTTCTGAATTCTTTAGTCAGTTTGATTGCATTATAATTGCAATTGTGATTAAATACAGCAACTTCAATCATTCTTCAGATGTCAACAATCACTATTTTTTATCATATTGCAAAGATCAACAACTGGCAGTTGATAAAAAATGAACATGAGCAATTACTTGAAGAAATACCTAATTCTAATGTAATAGAGAATTTTTTGGAAGTTGATGAGATTGATCAATTTGAGGTCCCTACTCTCCACAAGTTGTGGGAGTACGCCAAAGATAAGCCGGATGACCATGCGGTCGCATATATACATTCCAAGGGTGTTTCAAAGCCTAAAGATAGGCTAACCAGACGCTGGCGTGAAACATTAAATTATTGGGTATTATATAAATGGGAAAACCATATTGTGAACCTTGAGACAAATGATGTATCAGGCATTAGGTATTATGATTTTGAGGTTGAGGGTAATCGGCTTCCACATTACTCGGGAAATTTCTGGTTTGCTAGGTGTGGTTACATAAAATCCCTTAAAGATCCCAAAGAATACGTTCAGATTTATGAACCCAAGTTTAGCTCCAAAAAATATGGACCTGAGAGATATGGATGTGAATTTTGGATTGGATCTGGTCAGGGGAAAATGGCTTCTATAGATAATCAGGATACTGCCTTTATTAAGAATGGAAATGCCAAAATGGGAAGAGGGTTACATTCCTTTAAATATTGGAAGAGAAAGTATGGCTAGTCATATTTACCTATTTTAAGATTTTACGAATTTGAAAAAATATTTTCTATCAACCGTTTCAGTTTTTAAAAATGAAAATGAATACTTCCACGAGTGGCTGGAATATCACTTGATGATGGGTGTAGATCATTTTTATCTGTATGATCAGGATGGGGGTCTTGATGCCATGGAACTGCTTAGACCATATGAACGAGCTGGTCTTGTAACTCGTCATCCATGGACGCATTTTGATGGGACAAAATATGATCGCACTACTCGATTTTGGGAGAGGGATAAAAGCCACATTGCTTATGCTCACTGTGCAAAGAATTACCGATACGAAAGTCAGTGGATTCAAAAGCTTGATATTGATGAGTTTTTGGTACTTAACGATGGTGGAAATGACTTAAAGGAGTGGGTTAAAACTTTGGACCACACAAAGACAAAAGGATATCGTGTATATCGGTATAATTTTGGAAATAATGGACATTTGAAAAAGCCCAATGGTTTAGTAATAGAAAACTACAATAAACGGGAAGAATCATACTCAGACTATAAAGATGCAGGAAATGGTGATTTTCTTTCTAACAACCGATATCACTATAATTCTCATCGTTGGGGCTATAAAAGGTTTTCTGGAGGTAATGTTTTAACAGACCCTGAAAAAGTGGGGATTCATATCAATCATTATTATACCAAATCGCACGAGGAGTATAAAAACAGGCAAAATGTAATGAGGTCAAGGGATACTTCCATTGAAGCTTTTGAACGAATGAATAGCCAATGCAACGAGGTGGAAGATTTAAGGATGAAAAACAAAGTAACAGGAGTAAAAGAACGAATTAAAGATAGAGCCTCCTAAAACCCTTCAAACTCCGACCTCTCAGGATACATCCTATCAAGAAAACCCTTTACCAATTTCACTACTTCTGGGTTTGGATTATCTCTTTGATCGTCATTGAGGCAATAGAATTTTGGTTTTTTCCTTTCGAGCCGCAGGAAGGCCTTCCTTTGACTTGGCAGATGATTCATGATCTTATGGAAAGTATTGATCTTTAGCAAGTCCCTGATATAAATCGGTTGGCTCTCCTGCCTTTTATATTTAAGCATAAAATATCTGAAGAACTTATAGGTCATCAAATCTTCATCCTTTCGGAATTTGTTAGATCTGGTTTGATCCATTTTATCGGGGAACAATTTGGTCATTGCTTCCCAATAATCCTTATTGATAAAGAGTGGTGTGTGCTCAATGATGCCCAGACCAATGATATCATTTTTTCCATCATAGATTCTCCACGGCAGGTTTTCACCAAAGAGTGTATTAAAAATTCTGATCTTCCCATTTGGGAAAAAGTCGTGAATTTCTGTTTTTGAACCAAATAGGAAGTCATCATTGATATAGAGAAAGTGCTTTTGAAGTCCCGGAATTTTGTGCAAAAAACTCTCTATGCAATTGGGATTGAAAGTGGGAAGGTATTCTTCATCTATGATCTCATCGTGATGCACAACACGAATTTTCGGGTGAGAGGCGTCTATCCATTCAGGTACCTGGGGACGAGCTGTGACGATGTAGATTTTGTTAAACCAATCAATATGCTTTACTACCGACCGTAGGCTATACTTTAATAGCTGATATGTATCCCGGTATCTTTCAGGGTTTGTATCTCTTGTCCCACCGGAGTATTCAAAACAGGTTTTTAGGTAATCCTCATCTTCACCATTCACCCAGGTATATACGAGATCCACTGCAATTTTTCTATTTTGCATTCCTTTTCAAATCCAATTCTCGCGATATTATGAACCTTTTACGTATAAGCCAATATTTCAAGCGCTTTATCTATGTGTATCTTACGACTATGCCAGGTAGATATAGGCAAAAAAAGCTTCGAATTCTACGCGAGATGTTCCTTAAGAGCATAGATTTTATGAACAAAACTGGCCTTGAATATTGGTTGGATTTCGGAACTTTGCTAGGATATCATCGGGAGAAGGGGATAATACCTCATGATATAGATGTGGATTACTCAATGCCGGAAGAGGCATATGATAAGATCCTCCGTAAGATGGATAAGATTCCTCCGGGGTTCAGTTGGTACGATACCTCTCATCGCCACCATGGCCCCAAAATATATATGAATTATAAAGGATTTGACATAGATGTTTATTTTTATAAGGACTTGGGAGAGGCTGTCAGGTCAACGGAAAATACCAGTTATCCCAATGAGAGACAGGATATTCCAAAGTCTTTGGTTTTTCCATTGAAGGAAGGGAAACACTTCGGACAACTTGTGAAAGTTCCCAATCAGGTAAAGGAATACCTGGAATATATATATGGTTATATAGGAAAAAACGGAAAAAGAGATACGAAAACAGGTTTTTGGATTGAAGCATGAAATTAACAGGAGAGCAAACTGATTTTTGGAATAATAATTCCTATTTAATCTTTCGTGGATTGTTTAAGAATGATATTCAAAATATTGCCAGATGGATTGAAGAGGTAAGCAATTGGCCTAATGAAATAGATAAGTGGTTGAATTTTTATGAGATGGATGATCCCAATAAATTATCCAGGATTGAAAATTTTGTGCCTTTTCATGAAGGTCTAGCTAAAATTATTAATGGACCACTATTGAATGGAGTTGTTGCGTCGTTGATGGGTACAACTCCTGTGCTGTATAAAGATAGAATAAATTTTAAACCATCAGGAGGTGGGGCCCACGCTGCACATCAGGATGGGGTAGCGTATGAAAGTGGTTCTTTAAGTCAGTTCGAAGCTAATTCAATACCTTATATTTCTGTATTGATATCTGTTGATCCCGCCACCATTTCCAATGGATGCTTTGAAGTGGTGAAAGGCTGGGGAGTTACTAATCTGAATATTTTACCTATGGAGCGTCCTTATCCCAATCATCCCAACTTTTCAAAGATCAAACAGGAAATAGAAGATGAGCTGGATTGGGTTCAGCTGGAGACTCATCCAGGAGATGCCATCTTGTTTACCGAGCGACTGCCACATCGATCAGGAGTCAACCGCTCACTTAATAGTCGCCGAATTTTATACGGGGTGTATAATCCGCTTAGTGAAGGTGATAAGCGAGATGTTTATTTCAGAGATAAACGAAATAATATCAATGATGCCAGGTACATGGTTGGTAACCCGCACGCGCCTGTTACTTAAGTTTGGGTATGATGTATTTTCTCGCCCGCTCCAGATGTTCCTCATCATCGATTTCGCACCAGGTCAGGTCTTCAAGCAGACACAGTTTAACCGGATAGTCATTGGCAATGTCTGAGATGGCCTTTTCATAGTCTTTCGATAGGGCGTCTTCTGCCACCTTGTGGTGATCCAGCAACTTTTGATAGAGCGATTGAGAAATTTTCCAGATGCCTACAAGCTCAGCATCTACATGGTTGAGTGCTGTCGGATCTTTCGAAAGATTTTTCAAATAACCATCCAATGCTTCCACATAAACTTCATCATTGGATTGGGTAAACCCACTACAGAGGATCACATCCTTTTCTTTAGCATCAAGAATACTTTGAATGGCAGCGGAATCGTAGAGCAGGTCTGACTCCAGTAATAAAAAATTCTCCTTGATAATTTCCTTGCCACAGCAAAGCGTATGAAAACTACCAGTTGTGGCAAAGTCCTCATTGATATAGGTAACAAAGCCATGCTTTTTGGCAAATGCTTCATACTGGTCACTCAAATAACCGGTACCTAGTATGATGTTTTCAATGCCTTTTGATTGAAGTATTCTGACAGATCTTTCCACCAGCTTTTCTTTTCCTACCTGAAGAAGTCCTTTGGGGATTTCGTGGGTGTGAGGCCTCAATCTCATGCCCCTGCCAGCAGCAAGTATCACGGCTGTTTTCGTCATGAGCCGCAAATTAAGAGATGCAATTGGATTTGAATGTGCGTATTCTTCAAATTATCACACGGGATCAGTTAATTTGCCGCTTGAAATTCGAAAAATTCAAAGGATGAAAAAAGTTTATGTAGGGATGGGGACTGATCTTATCCATCATGGTCATATTAACATTATCGAAAAGGCTCGTGAGTTGGGTGAGGTCACGGTTGGACTACTGTCTGACGAAGCGGTGACGAAATACAGTAGAATGCCTTTTTTGTCTTTTGAAGAAAGGAAGCAAATCCTGGAAAATATCAGAGGGGTCAAAGAGGTTATACCTCAGGCACATTTGGATTATGAAGAGAATTTAAGAAGACTGAAACCTGACTATGTGGTGCATGGTGATGACTGGAAGGTGGGTCCTCAAAAGCATGTGAGGGATCGGGTCATTAAGTTGCTGGCAGAATGGGGTGGTCAATTGGTAGAGCCGGAATATACGCAGGGGATATCTACCACAGGTTTAAGAGCAGCAATGAAAGAAATAGGAACGACTCCTGACATTCGAAGGAGAATGCTGCGTAGGTTATTAGAAGCTAAGTCGATTGTCAGGGTATTAGAAGCTCATAATGGGATCAGCGGACTGATCGTGGAGGAGACGAAGGTTGAAGTAGAAAATGAGCTGAGAGAGTTTGACGCCATGTGGGTAAGTAGTCTTACAGACTCAACTGCAAAGGGTAAGCCAGACACCGAATATGTTGACAGGACTTCGAGATTTCAGACCATCAATGATATTCTGGATGTAACGACCAAACCTATCATCCTGGATGGAGATACCGGAGGAATGATCGAACATTTTGCCATGCAAGTAAGAAACCTTGAGCGATTGGGGGTTTCAGCGGTGGTGATTGAAGATAAATCAGGACTTAAAAGAAATTCGCTGTTTGGTACAGAAGTTGAGCAGCAACTCGATTCAATAGAAAACTTCTGTGAAAAGATCTCCACTGGTAAGAAAAGCCAGGTCACACAGGACTTCATGATTTTTGCCAGACTGGAGAGCTTGATCGCTGGAATGGGGCAGGAGGATGCCCTGAAACGGGCCAAAGCTTATATCGAAGCCGGAGCTGATGGCATTATGATACACAGCCGGCATAAGGATGGAGCAGAGATTAAGGAATTCATGAAGGCATACCAAAGCTTTGATTTCAAAGTTCCGGTGATCTCAGTACCTTCATCATACAATCAATTTACCGAAGATGAATTATCAGAGCTGGGTTTCAATATCGTGATTTACGCCAATCACCTCTTGAGAAGCGCATTCCCGGCGATGAAAAAAACTGCAGAGACGATACTGGAGAATAAGCGATCACTGGAAGCAGATAAGTACTGCATGTCCATCAAAGAGATTCTTTCCATCTTACCCAACTAACCATGCTCGATTGCAAAGCCTTTTACGATTACCTGAAGGGCCAGGGAGTACATTTGACTACAGGTGTTCCCGACTCATTGCTTAAAGATTTCTGTGCTTACGCTTATGATCATGGTCGGGATATCATTGCTGCAAACGAAGGCGCGGCCATCGGCCTGGCAGCTGGCCATTATTTGGCTACCAGCCAAATTCCTTTGGTTTATATGCAGAACTCGGGTTTTGGAAATGCTATCAATCCCATTACCTCCCTCATAGATCCCGAAGTGTATGCCATCCCGATGCTTATCATGATAGGGTGGAGGGGCGAACCTGGTGTGAAGGATGAGCCTCAGCATATCAAGCAAGGGCGTGTAAATGAAGCACTTCTGAAGGCTCTTGAGCTACCTTATGCAATCCTCTCAGATGATTTTGATACCGCAAAAGGTCAGGTTGATGTCGCTTTTAAGCACATGAATTCTACCAAAAGCCCATATGTGCTTTTGGTGAGAAAGGGCACCTTTGAATCATACAAAATCCAAAGTGCATCAGGTAACAGTTTTGAGATGAACAGGGAAGATGCTATTCGGGAAATTCTTCCTTTTCTGACAGATGAAGATATTCTGGTATCCACAACAGGAAAATCTTCTCGTGAAGTTTTCGAATATCGGGCAGCAAAAGGTGAACCTCATAACCGGGACTTTTTGACGGTTGGGTGTATGGGACATGCTTCTCAGATAGCTTTGGGGATAGCCCTGGAAAAACCAAACAGGAATGTTTATTGTCTGGATGGAGATGGAGCGGTTTTGATGCACATGGGTTCTCTGGCTATTATTGGTGATCAGGCTGGGACTAACTACAAGCATATCCTGATCAACAATGGCAGTCATGACTCGGTAGGAGGGCAGGCTACTGTAGCTCAGGATCTGGATTTTGAAAAGATTGTAAGTGGCAGCGGGTATAGATCCTTTAAATCTGTTGAGACAAGGACTGACCTAAAAAAGGCAATGCAATCTTTTGTCACAGAGCCAGGACCTTCATTTTTGGAGGTAAAAACCAAAGCCGGTGCAAGGGCAGATTTAGGAAGGCCCACCATCAAACCTGTTGACAATAAAGTTGATTTCATGAAAAATTTGTCAAGATGAATTTTGAAGAGCACATTTCCAAGTCTGTGGATCGCAAAATCCTGTTAAACCCAGGCCCGGGAACGACTTCAAGCCGTGTAAAAGAGGCAATGATTGTGCCTGACATCTGTCCGAGAGAGCAGGAGTTTGGGGAGGTAATGCATAAGATCTCAGAAGGACTTCTCGAGATAGGAAATGGCTTAACAACTCATGAAGTAGCCCTTTTTGTGGCCAGTGGAACAGGTGCCATGGAGGCCTGTCTTGTTTCTGCTATTGGGAAAAAAGATAAAGCGTTAATTCTTACCAATGGGGCATATGGTATCAGAATGACGCACATATGCGACAGATTTAATTTGCCTTATGAAAGGAGGTTTTCTTTTGGTGATTACCCTGACCCGGAGGAAGTAGAGAAAGCACTGGAAAGTGGTTCTTTCACACATCTGGCCATGATACATCATGAAACGTCAACGGGTATGATGAATCCTCTGGAGGAAATCTCCGGGATTTGCAGAAAGCATGGTGTTAGGTTAATCGTTGATGCCATGAGTTCATATGGAGCCTATCCCATTGATTTGAAGAATACCCAGGTAGACTACCTTTTCTCCTCTTCTAACAAATGCATCCAGGGAATGGCTGGTCTTTCCTATGTGATCTTCAGCAAAGAGCGACTTGAAGAATTGAAATCAAATAGTGGTGGGTACTATTTTGATGTTTATGGACAATGGAATAATCTGCAGACTAAGGATCAACTTAGGTTTACTCCTCCGGTCCAGATCTGCTATGCCTTTTTAGCTGCCATCCAGGAGACCCTGCAAGAAGGGTTGTTGAAAAGATGGGATCGTTATCAGTCCAACTGGCAACTGTTTTATGATGGGTTGAGGGAACTGGGGTTTTCTTTTTTCCTGTCTGAAAAATACGAGTCAAAAATCTTGCTGGCTATCAGATTGGATAGTAAACCAGACCTGGATTTTAATCACTTTCACGATTATCTATATGAACATGGTGTAACGATCTATCCAGGAGTGATCCCTGAATGTCAAACATTTAGAGTGGCTGTTATTGGGGATCTACACCAGGAGGATATTGAATATGCAGTGTCTTTGATGAAAGACTACTTCAGCGCAGATAAGTAGATCTTTTCGACTTCCTGTGCAACAAAGCTCCATTCGTATTTTTTGACAGCTTCCAGGCCCCACGTGATCATATCATCACGGATTGTTTTTTGAGTGATCATGGTATTGATGGCATCAGTAAAAGCATGCTGATTTTTGGGTTTAGGAAAAAAGCGTGCCCATTTGTCGGGAATAATGTTCAGATATCCTTCATTTCCAAAGCCCACCATTGGCAACCCCGATGCCATCGCTTCCAACAGGACAATACCAAAGCTTTCCCCAAAAATGGCAGGTGCCAGATAGAGATCAGCGGACTTAAGGAGTGATATTTTGGTTGGTTCATCTACCTGTCCCATGACCACTACATCCTCAAGTTTATGGTCTCGGATGAAGGATGTCACCAATTCTTTTTCCTGGCCTTCGCCGGCTACGATTAGTCGCAGTTCGGAGGTTGATTTTTTTAAGCTTTTATATGCTTCAAGTGCATAGATCACACCTTTTCTGGGTTCTAGCCTTCCGAGGAAGAGTAGGTTAAACTTTCCATCATCAAACTCACTTATCTTATTCGATGGCAATTGATATTCCGCTATTTCAAGGCCATTGGGGATGATTTTTATCCGTGGATGATCTGCGCCACCAATATAGCTGGCCTGAGAAGCTGAAACAGAAATCACCCTGTCCATCATCCTGAAGATCACCGATGCTGCCACGGGCATAACTGTCTTGCCCAACCATTTTTGCTTTGGGGTGTCATGGAAAGTCACAATATTCCGTGCCCTGGACTGCTTCCAGACCTGGTAGGGGATGAGAGGATTCCAAAATGTATGATAGTGAATGATGTCAAATTGCTGACTGTGGAGAAATGACTTCATATTTTTCCTGTCTTCTCCCAGAGCCACATTCAGGTCAATCTTGGTCCCACTGATCTTAAGACTCCTGTTCCGCCCAAACAAGCGAACTCTGCTGTCAGAAGATTGCTCCATGCCATTTGGAGCTATGATCGTCACCTCATGCCCCAGCTTTTCCAGTTCATCACTCAATCCAAAGATGTGATTCTTTACCCCACCAGGTCTCGATAGGTCGTATGGACAAACCTGTGCGATTTTCATGCAATGTGTCGGTTAGGGTAAAAAAAAGCGTGGAATTCCATTACTTCGCGATAATCTTTGCAACTCAAAATAAAAGCATGCAGACCAAACTGTTAGTCGATTCACATAATTTCATGGCTCAGCTGGTAGAAGATATGTGTCAGGCCAGCAGTTCTGTGATGGTGCAGGCCATGACTTTTGAAGGGGATCAGGCTGGGAGTGAGTTGGTTGCTGCGATGATTGCATCCAATGCCAAAGAAAAAATTCTCCTGGTGGATTCATATACCAAAGCTGTGATCAATGACCATTTTGTAGTCGGGACGGAGTACCTGAGGTCAAAGAGCTTCAGGGATGAGGTAAAGAATACCAGGAAGCTTTTAGAGAAAGCCAGAAAAGCTGGAATCAAAGTAAAATTCACAAATCCACTGGGGTTGTTGATGTGGAAGTATCCACTGAGAAACCATAAAAAGATGATCTGTATCGATGGGAAGATCTCATATCTTGGGGGTATCAACTTTAGCGACCATAATTTTGCCTGGCATGATGCAATGGTCAGGATAGAAGATGATCAGATAGGTCAGATCTTAAAGGACGATTTTGGCAATACGCTTTTGGGGAGGAATCAAACTGCTGAATTTAATTTGGATGTAAGCAGTATTTATTTCTTCAATGGAATCAAAAGTAAGGAATTGTATTCCAAGCTGTTTTCGTATCTGGCCAATGCCAGGCAATCGATTGATATCCTGTCACCCTATATTTCTGACCCGTTATTGAGTTATATCAGAGATCATGTGAGGAAGGATGTTGCAGTAAGGATCATTTCACCGGAAGAAAACAACAAATCTATATTCAAGAGATTTCTAAATCAGGAGTTAACTAAGGGGTATTTTCAGCTATACCATTACCAGGGTGGGATGTCACATCTAAAGGCAATTTTGATTGACCGGTCCATATTAATTATGGGAAGTAGTAACTTTGATTTTGTGAGTTACTATTTTGAACAGGAGGTCGCAATGGTGTCAAGTCACCAACCATTTATTAACGAATTCATTGACAAGGTCCTGCATGTTGATTTTGCAGCAAGTAAAGAAGTGACGGCTGCTCTATTGGAAAAGTCTAACATTTCAGGATTATTGAAGAGGTTGAATTCACTTTGCCATTTTGCATCATCTACATTCCTAAAACCAAAATAGATGTCTGGATTCGTTTGGGATAATAAGAAAGAACCGCATCACGAGCGTAGAAAGCGTATCATGAAAGAGGTACCTGAGGTGAAAAAACTTTTTGGTATTGACCCACTGCTGAAATACAAGACATTGCTTTTAGTTGCAATTCAGCTCCTCATTCCTATCTATATGCCTGAAAATATTTGGATCCGGGTACTCATACTCTTTTTTGTGAGTGCCACCATCAGTCATATATTGTTTCTTGCCATCCATGAGATTACGCATGGCCTGGCTTTTAAGAGCAAAACTTTGAATAATATTCTGGCCATAGTGGCCAATATTCCTTTGGTCTTTCCTTATGCAATGGCCTTTCGGATTTATCATGGAGAGCATCATTGGTACCAGGGAAAAGACGGGATAGATACCGATATTCCCACAGAGAAGGAAGCGTTGTTATTTAGTGGTTTTTTAGGAAAACTGATCTGGCTTGTCAACCAAATTCTGTTTTATGCAATCAGGCCCTTAGTAGTGCATCCTATTAAAATTGATAAGTGGCAAGTCATCAATTTACTTGTGCAAATAGTATGTATGACGGCTTATTATTTTGTGGCTGGGTGGACAGGGATAGTTTTTCTATTGTTGTCCATTTTTATTGCCGGAGGTCTGCATCCCATCGCCGGACACTTCATCGCTGAGCATTATATTTTTAAAGAAGGACAGGAAACATATTCATACTATGGTTTCCTGAATAAGATCACCTTTAATGTTGGTTACCACAATGAACACCATGATTTTCCAAACATCCCGGGAAGCCGATTGCCTGAATTGAAAAAAATGGCTTCAGCGCATTATGACAATCTGTATGCGCATGACTCATGGACAAAGGTTCTCTGGCATTTTGTGACCAGTCAGAAAATAAATCTTTTTTCCAGGGTAAAAAGGAATCAGTAGTTGATGGGTTTGAAAGAAGCAGTAGGTAAGCATTACAGTGAGGTGTTGTCTACTATTAAAATGTTGGACATTGAAGAGCGGTTTGATCTATATTTTAGCCGTTTCTTTGGATTGTTCTTTGCTAAGGCGGGTAGATCTTTTGGGCTTACCCCGACACAGGTTTCAGTTATCAGCTTAGTCATTGGAATAGTAGGGGGTGGGCTGCTTTATTACCAGGAATTCTGGAAAATAACCCTGATAGGATCACTATTCATCACAATTGCTGGTGTGCTGGACAGTGCAGACGGACAGCTGGCCAGGATGACTGGACAGTCTTCTGAGACAGGCCGGATCATTGATGGACTGATAGACAATCTGGTGTTTGCTTCTTGTTATGTGGGAGGAACCATCTATTTTATAAAAGAATACAACTACTGGGTTCTGTTAGTGGCTTTACTGGCTGGAATAGCTCACAGTCTGAAGTCGGCTCTGTATGAATTCTACAAAACAGAGTATTTATATTTCGCCGGGCCCTTCGAAAGTGCCAGAATAGCATACCCGGAAGAAATTAAGGCTCAGATTGCTTCTGAGAAATCTCTATTCAAAAGGTTATTAAACTATACCTATCTGGATTATACAGCCAGACAGTTTTGGCTAAGTACCCGGACGAGAGAGTTGCGTGATCGCTTTGGAGCGCTTGCATACGATAAAAAGACCCAGCATGATTTTACAACTTCCTACAGAAGACGGAATCACCCATTGTTATTTTGGTGGGCTCTAATATGCGGTTCAAATACCCATCGATCATTGATTATGATATCAAGTTTGCTGGGGAGGTTCGATGTATATCTGATTATTTCTATCATTACCATCATTCCAATGGTAGTGATTAATCAAAGACAGAAAAAGGTAGACAGCGAACTGGAAAGGGAGTTCTTATGATTTAATTTTTTCCAAAATCATACTGACCGATTCACCAACAGTATTCATTTTACCGATGGCATCATCATCAATCATGATGTCATATTTTTCTTCTACGTCAAGTACAATATCTACGATATGCGCCGAGTTGATATGAAGGTCATTAATCAGTTCTTTTGACTCATCAATGTTATCAATCAGGTCCTTTTCAGGTACATAGGGTGTGATGATTTCTATGAGCTCCTTAATTATTTGTTCCTTGTCCATGTTATCCTTTCCATTTCTGTAAAACTACACAACAATTTAGATCACCAAATCCAAAATTAGCTTTTATCACTGTGTTTATCTCCTTGTAAAGTGTTTTAGAAGGTACCTTTTCTTGCGATAAAATATCAGATAATTCGGGATGCACTGTTTCACAATTGATAGAAGGATGTATGTAGTTATTTACAAGCTGCAAAACACAAGCCACCAACTCGATGGAACCTGCTGCAGCTATTGAATGACCAATCATTGACTTTGGCGTATTGATGTATGGGAAGTTCCCGGAACTCAGTCCAAGGCCTTCAGCCCAACATTTAACTTCGTTTACGTCATTGGGTGTACTTGTCAGATGTCCTGAAATAAGATCTATTTGCCCGGGCTCAATCTTAGACAGTGCCAAAGTATTTTTGATACAATTGACAATTGCCTGGAAATTTGGTGCCGTTAAACTTCCACCATTCCGCTGACCTCCTGAATTCACGAAACCCCCTTTGATCTCAGCCAGGATATTGGCACCTCGCTTTTGAGCAGATTCCAGTGATTCCAGAACCAAAGCACCCGCGCCACTCGACGGTACAAAGCCACCTAGCGAGTCACTCATCGGTCTTGAACCTTTTGCCGGATCATGGTTAGAATCTGCACATAATACCCGAAGCGCGTCAAATCCACCCCAGATATAAATGCCATCACCCTCGGTACTTCCGCACAGCATTCTTTCTGCTTTACCGGAGACAATATGCTCATATCCCAGCAGCACAGCTTCACTACCTGTAATACATGCCGAAGAATTTGAAAGGACCCGGTTACCCAAACCTAAAATGCTGTTTAGAAAAGCGCTGGCCCCACTGCTCATGGATTCAGGAATGGTAAAAGATCCCAGTTTTCTGCTTAGGCCATTTTCTACAGTATGCATTTTTTCGCTGGTTGAAAAATCCAGGCCCAGTGCACCTGATCCCATGATGATTCCGGAATCATCATCCACTTTTTCAGCACCTGATGTTAATCCTGCGTGATTCCAGGCTTCCAGTCCTGCTAATAACCCATTTATTACAGCATGGTTTTTCACCTTGGAAAACATCAGATTAGACAGGTAAGCATGCTTATAGTCATCTGATATCATGGGTCTTCCGGCAATATGACATCGTAGCTGGGCATCTACCATATCCTGTTGCCGCCTTATTCCCGAAACGCCACCTCTCAAAGCCTCATCAAAAGCTTCAATCCCCACACCATTTGATGCGACGACGCCCAGGCCTGTGATCACTACACTGCGGTTAGCCATTAGTATACATTATGGTAAAAAACTAACAGCATATCATTTAGTTCTCCCATTTCCGTAGTACAACACAACAATTCAAATCACCAAACCCAAAATTTGCTTTGATAACAGTTTTTACATTCCGGTGAATGGGTTTTTGAGGAACATTTGTTTCCGGAATAAATTCCAAAATCTGGGGATGAATTGTTTGCGTGTTTAGGCTGGGATGTACAAATCCATTTTCCATTTGTAGAATACACGCCACTAATTCAATAGATCCGACACCTCCAATACAATGTCCGATCAGCGACTTCACACTATTCACATAAGGGAAGTCATTCCCACTTAGCCCAAGTGCTTTCGTCCAGTTTTCTATCTCTATAGGATCTCCTTTTGTAGATGTAAGATGTCCGCTGATCAGGTCAATTTCCCTAGGCTCTATCATTGACTGCGCTACAGCATTTTCAATACATTCTACCACCGCTTCGCTATTGGGTGCCGTTAGGCTACCTCCATTTCTTTGTCCTCCGGAATTAAGCGCTCCGCCAAGTATCTCTGCATAGATTTTTGCTCCTCGCTCCAAAGCACTGTCCAGGGTTTCCAGTAACAAAGCTCCGGAACCACCACCAGGCACAAAGCCAGAACTGGTATCGCTCATGGGTCTTGACCCTGCTGCCGGGTTGTCATTAGAGTCGGCACACAATACCCTCATGGCATCGAAAGCGCCCCAAATATATCTACCATCTCCCTCAGTGCTACCACAGATCATTCTTTTTGCCTTGCCGGCTTTCAAATGTTCATATCCAAGGAAAATGGATTCACTACCCGTGGTGCAGGCTGAAGAATTGGAAATCACTCTATTACCTAAACCTAATAGACTATTGAGATAGGCAGCTGCTCCACTGTTCATGGCCTCAGAGATCGTCCTGGATCCCAGCTTTCTGGGCTCACCACGATCAACATAATAGGAGTAATATTCCTGGGAGTTCCTTAAACTGTCAAATCCCAGATCACCGGCACCAAACACGATACCGGATTCGGGATCACGTATGTCTGATTGCACCGGTAATCCGGCATCCAGCCAGGCCTCAACGCCCGATAGACAGCTATAGATTATAGCTTTATTGGAGATTTTCTTACTAAAATATTCGGGTAACAGGGAGTCAATATATTCATCGGTAAGCGGTGGGACTCCTCCTATCTGGCATCTGAAATTTAGTCGGGTCAGCTCTTCCCAATATTGGATGCCTGACTTTCCTTGCTGTAAAGCGTCGTTAAAATCTTTGACACCCAATGCATTGGGTGTAACCGCTCCTATCCCCGTTACGACAACTCTATTTTCTTTCAATTACATCTTCATTTAGGATCAAACCATCCATCTCTCCCCTGCAAACAATCTTTCCTGTGGTCATATTTACACACTCCACACTACACTTTAATTTATTGAACCTAAAATATAACTTTTTTGAGTGGACTTTCAATTGATCTCCTGGTTTTACTATATTTAGAAAATCAACTTTTGAGGAGGTAAACACCGGATAGTTCTTTTTCTGGTTAGCCGCATTTGGCTTCTGGAGAGATATTCCAAACGAAACCAATCCTATCTGGGCCATTATCTCGATGAGGATAACTCCCGGCACAACCGGATTTCCCGGAAAATGACCTTTAAAGAAATATTCATCCGTTTTGATGCGGTATAACCCTGTGATTTCATTCTCATTGATTGATTGGATCTCATCAACAAACAGGAATGGATCAGTATAGGGTAATAAATCAATGATATCCTGATAGTCCTTCATCAGATCAAATGTTCTCCACCATCTACATGGATAATACTACCGGTAATCCATTTTGCCTCAGGCAGGGTAAGAATATAAATCGCATTGGCTACATCTTCGGGTAATGTCATTCTGCCACTTGGATTCCTTGTGGAGGCATAAGTCTTGAGTTGATCATATCCTGGGATCATTTTAAGAGAAGGCGTATCCGTGATGCCAGCCTTCACACAGACGACCCTGATGTTTTTCTCAGCAAGCTCTACCGCCAGGTATTTACTCAATGTTTCCAGGGTAGACTTGGCCATACCTACAGCGGCATAACCAGGCCATATTTTTTCACTTCCTGCCGAGCTAAGCGTTACAATGGTGCTCCCATCAGTTAGGAGATCAGCGTCTATCACCTGGTTTACCCAGAGCTGTAAGCTAAGTGCCATAGCATCAATGGTAAGCCTCAGGTCTTGCATGGTTAATCGAGGGTTGCCGATAAGAGGCTTTAGGTTTCCTCGGGATATGGCATGGACAAAGATGGCTATTGGGTCCTGGCCAATAAGTTCTTTTATTTGATTGAAATGCTTAGGGATCTTTTCTTCATTCGTTGCATCGAAATTGAAAGCTTCCAAGCTCACACTGGATTCTCTGATTGTATCAAATTGTGCATTGATATGATCGAGGTCACTTCTTCGGTCCCGGTGGACAATAATCAGGTTGTATCCGTGTTTACCCAGCTTCTTTGCAGTTGCCAGCCCAATACCACTCGAACCGCCCAATATGATTGCCCATTTCTTCATTTTACTGCATCAAAGTATTTAATAAAGCATCTCCTCTGTATCCTGTGGGAATCCAGGTGATCTTCCAGTCCTTTCCATGAGTTCAAAACAGAATTGTTGGTTTCCATCATGGGACCTGTAGAAAGATACTTAACTCCATTATTTACAAATATGCTGAACAATTCATAGAATATGATGGCAAAGGCTCCACGTCTTTGGTACTCAGGTTTGACAGCGATCAGGAAGAGGTCCAGGTGATTATTGCTGTAGAATGACTTTAAAACATGAAGGAAGCCAAATGGATACAAGTGACCTTTTGCCTTTTGGAACGCTTTTGAAAGGGAGGGAAGGGTAATGGCAAAAGCTACAACATCATCCTTCTCATTGACGATCAGACTGATATACTCTAACCTGATAAACCCAAAGTACATCTTGATAAAATACTCAATTTGCGCTTCTGAAAGCGGATAATAGCCATACAAATTGCTATAAGTCTTATTGAGTAGGTCAAAGACCGGTTTACTATATTTCAGGACATCTTTGGTTCGTTTGAATTTTTTGGATTTGATTTTGAATCTATGACTAACTTTTTCAGCAATAATCTTCAGGCTTTCCGGTACTCTTGCAGGCACAGTGCCACGCATTTCAAACCAGTCACATGCCTTACCAAACCCTAATTTCTCAAAATGATTTTGATAGTAGGGGTAGTTATATATGGTTGCCTGGGTGGCCATCTCATCAAATCCCGATATGAGGGTTCCCTCAAAATCCAGGTCTGTAAAACCCAATGGTCCATGCACACCGATAGCACCATGTTGCCTGGCAAACTCCTCGACCGTTTTTATCAAAAGTGCTGAAACCTCATAGTCATCAATGAAGTCGATCCAGCCAAACCGGACAAGCTTTTTGTCTTCAAATTCTCTGTTTAACAAGATTGCGACTACTCGCCCAACATTTTTATTTCCATCTTTTACTAACCAATACTTTGCCGTAGCTTCTTTGAAAGCCGGATTTTTTTTTGGAGATAAGGTGCTTACCTCAAAGTCTATGATTGGGGGTACATAGGATGAATTACCCTTATATAATTCAAAAGGAAATTTGATGAATTGTTTGAGATCTTTTGGGGAGATCTCATGGATTTCATATGCCATGGATTATAAAAGGTTTTGCGCTCGGTAGTATTCCAAAGTTTTGGCAAAGCCATCTTTTAGCGAGATTAAATTTAAGCCTTTCAGCATATTATGTTCACTTTTTAGTTCATGATTCCAATCCTGCCTGATTTCCCTGTACTTTTCCCTTGTTAAAACAGGTTTTTTCCCGGTAACACGGGTCGTCAACTCTAAAAATAATAATGCTGTTAAAACTACTGGCCCCGGAATTTTGAAATAGGCTATTCTTCGCTGTAGCGTATCTTCAAGTGCGCTCCTGAAATCCTGATGGCTGTAGACCTGACCGTCATCCAGATGGACAATTTTGTTTTCCCATTCATTGGCATAATGGAATACCAGCCTGGCAACATCGGCGCCATAAACCATTGTGATTTTTTGATGAGTAGAGGCAATATTTGGGTAAATTCCAAGCCTGGCTGATTTAAACATAGTCAGGAAGGAGCTGTCTCTGGGACCATATATCGCTGTCGGCCTGAAGATCAGATAGGGGAGTCCCGATTGACTTACTATCTCTTCAGCTCTGAGTTTACTTTGACCGTAAGCAGATACCGGTCCTCCTGCATTTACCGGTCCCAGGGCTGCCATGGAAGATATATATGCAAATTTACCGGTATCGCTAAGCAAGTCCGATAGTTTGATAGCCTCAATGACCCTCGTTGTGACTCCCTTGTTCACATCAAGGTTATCTGTGAGGGAATTGCTTTTGGTTAGACCTGCATTGTGAATCACCAGGTCAATTTTGCCCGCTTGTTTGACAGAGTTGAAACTATTTGAGAGCGACTTAATATCATGATAATCCAGGGTAGTGATTTCAGTACTAAGGCCATCAAGATATTTCAGATTTGCATTTACTCTAACCCCGGAATACACAGTATTCTCAGCATTCTTTGATGCAAATTCTACAAGATGACTACCCAGGAAACCATTAGCACCGGTAATGAGTATTCTCAATGGCTAAGACTTAATGAGCACTTCAGAAAGCAGTGGAATCCCAATTTCCCTGGCTGTTTCATGGATTATATCGATGGCCTTGTCAATCTGCTCGGTAGTATGCGTGGCCATCAGTGAAAACCTGATCAAAGAATCCTGAGGGGCAACAGCAGGGGCTACCACAGGATTGACGAATAAACCCTTTCGGAACAATTCAGTAGTAAAATCATACGTCTTACGCTGATCTCTGATATAAATAGGGATGATAGGTGTTTCGGCATCTCCGGTATCGAAACCAAGCGACTTAAGCCGGTTAAGTGCATGATGGGTATTTTTCCAGAGGTTTTGAATCAGAGCATCATCGTTTTCAATGATATCCAGAGCAGCTAAAGTTGCAGCGACAGAAGCTGGAGTAATACTGGCACTGAAGATTAGCGAACGACTGTGGTGTTTTAAATAGTTGACCGTTTCTTTATTGGCGCCTATGAATCCACCGAGTGAAGCGAGGGATTTACTGAAGGTGCCACCAATGAGATCCACATCGTCCTCAAGGCCGAAGTGTGATGGTGTTCCTGAGCCGTTTTTACCCAGTACGCCAATGGCATGCGCACAATCTGTCATCACTATCGCGCTATATTTCTTAGCCAGATAGACGATATCCGGTAATCTGGCAATATCTCCTTCCATGCTAAATATCCCATCCACAATGATCAGCTTGAAAGGTACATTAGCTACCATCTTGAGTTTTTGTTCCAGGCTCTCCATATTGTTGTGCCTGAAAATCACTGTCTGCGCTTTCGAAAGTCTGGCACCTTCGTATATGGAAGCATGATTTAAACGATCCAGCAGGATGGTATCATCTTTTCCTGTGATGGTCGGAATGACTCCAATATTTACTTGGAATCCTGTGCTGAAAACTAGGACAGATTCTTTTTTTAAGAAACGGGCAAGTCTCTCCTCTAATTCTACATGGAGGTCGCACGTACCATTCAGAAACCTGGATCCTGAGCAGCTTGTGCCATATTTTTTAATGGCAGCATCTGCTGCTGCTTTGATTTTCGGATGTGTGGTTAAACCCAGATAGCTATTAGAACCAAACATCATCACTTCAGAGCCATTCACAGTAACGGTAGTCCCTTGTTCTGAAGAAATTTGCCTGAAAAAAGGATAATAGCCCTGTTCCTGGGCTTTTTGAGGTTCCTGAAAATCGCTAAATCTGTCTTTTAATATACCCATCAAATCAATTTAAGGAGTAGATAAAGTTTTATTCTGGGGTAATGATTGGTTAAGTTGAACTCAGTGTTAACGATTGATAAAGTTAACTTTAATTCTTTACTCTTTCAACAAGAGGAGTGATGCAAAGGTAGAATTATTCATCATGTTAATTGCTGGTTTAGTGTGAAAGATCGCCACATAAATATTGAAAACGAGTTATAAAGCATTTAATTATTCCAAATCCTGTTGGTTTAAACAGGGACATCACGTCCATGTAACGACCCAATAAAATCATTTTAGGTTGTATTGTGCAATTCAAAGTCCAAAGTGTCCGATGTTATTCGGGTATTAATTTAATATTTGCACTTTGTTGGAAGTCGTAATCAATAATTAATAGATGATCAAATCAGGTTGTGTAATCCTGGCTGCAGGAAAAAATACCAGACTGGATACCGGAAAACCCAAGACACTGTTAAAAATCAATGGCCAGACGCTTCTCGAACGACATATTACCTTGTTCACTAATTATGGGGTTGATCACTTCTGTGTAATAACCGGCCATAATAAGGAAGCCATTGAGGAAGAGATTAAAAGGTTACTGTCCATTTACCCTGTCACCATAGATTCTGTCTTCAATGATCAGTTTGAATTTGAGAATGGTTTATCTGTCTATAAGGCCCGGGAGTGGGTCAAGAAAAAGGATTTGAAGTCATTTCTATTGACCATGGCAGATCACGTATTCAATGGGTCATTGATTTCTGCTTTCACGAATGCAGAAAAAGATTTCCACAAATCAAATTTATATCTGGCAGTAGATAAACCAGGCCCTCATAATCAACACATCGATCTAGATGATGTAACAAAGGTATTAGGCAAAGAGGGGTTGATCAGCAGGATTGGAAAAGAGCTCACAGAATATAATTACTTCGATACAGGGCTATTTGAGATGAGCCCGAAAGTATTTGATGCTTTTGAAGCTTGCTTTGCAAAACAGCAATATTCAATATCCAACATGGTGTATGCACTTGCAGCTGAGAACAAAGCAGCGCTTACCGAAGTCATTGGAAGTAGCTGGAATGACGTAGATAACCTGGATGACTATCAGAATAGCCTGGACCTGAGTCTCGACTAGCTATTCATAAATTCCTGTAGCTGGGGATAGATCTGATCTTCATGCATCTTCACCTTTGGATGCTTAAATCCAAAGGAAGAAATAATGGAAACTTCACCTTTCATGCCTTTGTCTTTGGCTCCTTTGGCCAATCGCACCACATCAATCATAATACCAGCACTGTTAGGACTATCCTCAACCTTCAGCTTCAGGTCAATTTCAATTTTTTGATCACCAAACTGTCTGCCATGAATATTGATATAGCAGATTTTAGTGTCATTCAGGTGAGGGATGTAATCACTGGGGCCGATTCTTACAGGAGGTTTTTCAGTATCACCAAACAGTGAATCCACTGCTGTGGTTTTAGAGATTCTTTTATTTGTGAGCCTCTCTTCATCAATCATGTTTTCGAAGTCTGTGTTTCCTCCAACATTCAATTGGTACATATCATCGATGGCAATACCCCTTTTGAGCAGGCTTTCTGTCAATATCCGATGAGTATATGTAGCACCAAATTGTGCTTTGATATCATCCCCAATACAAACCAATCCTGCATCAGCGTATTTCTTGCTCCATTCATCAGTGGAACATACAAAGACCGGAATGGCATTGATAAAGCCAACCCCTGCTTCCAGCGATTTTTGGGCGTAGAACCTAACTGCTTCTTCACTTCCAACCGGTAGATAGCAAATTGCAAAATCCGCATCGGCAGATTTCAGATAAGCTGCAACGTCCACACTCTTTTGATTGTCATCTACTTTAAAAGAATCCGTCATGTGTTTGGCTACGCCGTCATAGACTTCGCCTTTCATAACTTCAACATTCTTTTTAGGGACATCGCAGAACTTTACCGCACAGTTAGGGTCAGTAAAAATGGCTTCAGATACATCTTTGCCTATTTTTCTTTGATCTATGTCTATCGCCCCGACGATTTCAACGTCTCCAATTTCATAGCCAAAGATCTTTTCAGCGATGAAACCTGTTTTGTTCTTTTTGTCTTTGTAGTATTCTATGCCCTGGATGAGTGAGGAGGCACAATTCCCAACACCTATTATTGCTAACTTGATCATTGAATCTTAATTGAAGCCGTGAAAATAATGAAAATCAAATTGATAGTCGGCAAACTATTTTATTTCCTGAATCTCAACCTTGAAATCAAGGCTTGCTTCAGCATTCCCTCTAAACGATCCCTGCACGGGAAATGTGTTAGCAGGATGATAACTTGATACTACGGGAATGTAGCTATTTGTTGCCAGTAGGCCGGCGCTGGGATCAAGGGGTACCCAACCAGCTCCTGGTACCCAGGCTTCAATCCATGCATGGAGTTCATGCCCTTCTCCAAGTTCATTATTGAAGGCGTATCCGCTGACAAACCTTGCAGGGATGTCTTTGCTTCTCAGCATATTGATCATCATCCAGCTGAGGTCCCTGCAACTTCCCCTTTTAGTTTCGAAACATTTTGTAGGAGTCATCAAATCTGACTCATACCTGGATTCATGGTCCCAGTTGAGGTTGATTTCTTTGTTTAAGTAAGTAATAAAAGTAATCAGGTTGTCATCGCTTGCATCTTGCAGATCACTCAACCATTTGTTTATCTGATCAGGAAGAGTCTCTTTCTCAAGGAAGATATCCAATGCTTTCGTGTAGGGAGTCTTTGTTTGCTCTTCTAATAGAAAATTGTAAGGGTTGATCTCCTCGGATTCCACTTCTATTTCAGCAGTGATTTTAATGTGGTCCTGCATTTCATTAAACCAACACTGATGGTACAGATTATCCTCTGCATCAACTCTTTGTGCCAATCCGGAGCTGGCAGGATCAATTTTCAGTTCGAAACTATCTAAAGTAATGTAGTTTCTGGGGAGTGGATAAAAATAGAAATGTTGTGGTTCAACAAATACTTTGCTGCTGTAATTGTAAGTGGTTTGATGTATGATTTTAAGCTTCATTTTTCAATGTTATGCTCATCTGAACATCCTCATTCTCAAATGCTCTTTTCAGCGCTACGGCTGGTATCCTTTCAATACCATCTTTTAAACGGCTATTCCAAAATTCTGAAATATGCCCAAGATCTTTTTCTGTAAAGCGATGTTCAATCATGTTAAAAGTGTTTCGCTTCAGCACGATTGTATCGATAGGATAATCTACATCATTGGCAGATATACGCGTGGCATCAAATGAAAGAAATCCACTTTTAAGGCCAAACTCCAACGGTGTTTCATAGGTGATGGACCGCTTTAGAATTGGATTTCCAAAGCCGGTGTTACCAATGATGACATAGGGTGTGCCAGGACCAATTTCTATCCAGTTTCCCTGAGGGTAAAGCAGATATAGTTTAGGCGCATCATCTTTTTCCAACTGACCGCCTACAATGGCAAACAGGTTAAAATACATGCCAGCTTCTTCAATGGATGCTTTGTCCTCATCTGCAACGCGCTTTACCTGTTCCCCAAACTTATTTACGGCTTTGTAGAGTTTGTTGAAGCTTTCATCATCGTCCTCCACCACTTCTGTGAAGTATGTTAGAGCCTTATCACGTACAGACCTGAGGCCTGAGGTCATGATAAAGAACGAATGGTTCTTTCTTTGAACCGTAAAGATTTTTTTAGCAACCGTAGTATCATTTCCGGAGGTTATTCGTGTATCGGCAAGTCCGGCGATGCCTTCCTTACTGAGAATCCCAAGGCAGTACGTCATGATTGTGATTGTGATTGACTGTCGGCGACCAAGTTAGGCCGAATCTTGAAATATTGCTCATAGATTGCTGATGAAATGTCATTAAGTCGTATCTGAAGCTGATCCAGATACTCATGAAGCCCGAACTCAAACACCTCGCCGATGTCTGCATATTCCAAGTCTGCTCTAAGGTTGCCAATGGCTTTTTCCGCACTATTGGAGTAACCTCTGCCTTTGTATTCTGATATCTCCAGTAAGCATGTCTCTACATTGATCAGACAGAACAGAATAGACCTTGGGAAATATTTGTTCAGCACAAGATATTCTACAATTGTGGTTGGTGCAATTTTGCCATATACCCGACGATAGGCGTTAAAAGCACTCACAGATTTCAAGAGAGCTGCCCAATGCAAGTAATCAAGTGGTGAACCTACTTCTTCTACCGAGGGCAAAAGGAAATGATACTTTACATCAAGGATCCTTGATGTCTTATCTGCTCGTTCCATAAACTGGCCAAGTCTTGTGAAATACCAGCCCTGGGTTCTGGGTACTGTATCGTATGCTATCCCATTTAATAGCTGAATTTGTTTTTTAATGGAATTAAAAAAGCTGTGTGGATCTTCTTTTTTCCAAACCCGCTTCTTTACCAGGTCATGAATGTAATGGTACAGGTCATTCAATACCTCCCAGGTTTCTTTTGAGATGTTTTCCCTTACAATACGTGCATTTTCCCGGGATTTTGTGATTGAGGTTAAGATACTGTTTGGGTTTCGTTCATCAAAAGCGAGAAACCGAATGGCATTTTCCCTGTTCACTGTTTTATAAAGCTTCAGGAAATGGTCGTTGTCTCCCGTGGCCAGCAACAGTGGAGCCCATTGCTCCCTGATTCCGGGTGGGAGGTCTAGAGACAGGTTGAAATTTACATCTATAAATCGCGCATAGTTTTCAGCTCGTTCCGTATATCGGCCCAACCAGAATAATGAATCAGCTACTCTACTTAACATACAATTTTAATCAATTAGAACCCACGTATCTTTACTTCCACCACCTTGCGATGAATTTACAACCAACGACCCCTTTACCAGAGCTACCCTGGTCAATGCTCCTGGTATCACTTTGATGTTTTCGCCATAAAGTATATACGGTCTGAGATCTACGTGCCGGGGAGCTATGCCTTTGCTGGAAAGGGTTGGCACGGTAGACAAAGAGAGGGTCGGTTGTGCTATGTATTTCCTTGGAGAGGCCTTTACTTTTTTGCGAAACTTTTCATGCTCGTCTTTGGTAGCTTTCGGTCCGATCATCATGCCATATCCACCCGCGGCATTGGTTTCCTTAACCACCAGCTTTTCAATATTCTCCAACACATATTTTAAATCCTTCTCTTCCGAACAAAGATAGGTTGGTACATTTTCGATGATAGGATCCTCATTCAGGTAATATTTAATGATCCGGGGCACATAAGCGTAAACAGCTTTGTCATCAGCAACTCCTGTACCCGGTGCATTGGTAAGGGCTACGTTCCCTTTTTTATAAGCTTCGAAGATGCCAGGTACACCTAGCATAGAATCAGGATTGAAAACCAAAGGGTCAATGAATGTATCGTCAATTCGTCTGTAAATCACATCTACCTGCTGAAGACCTTTTGTGGTTTGCATGTATACAAAGTCATCCTTTACAATCAAATCCTGTCCGGTGACTAACTCAACTCCCATCTGTTGCGCTATGTAAGAGTGTTCGAAATAAGCTGAATTATAAATACCAGGAGTAAGCACTACCACATTCGGCTGCACCTGAGTGCTCAGCGATTGTAGCATGCTCAACAGATTGCCACAATAGTCTGAAACAGGTTGCACACCCATGCTGGCAAATAAATTAGGAAAAGCCTGCTTGATGATTTCCCGATTCTCCAGCATATAGGATACCCCGGATGGGCACCTGAGATTGTCTTCAAGAACAAAAAACTTTCCCGACTTATCTCTCACGATGTCACTGCCAGTGATGTGGCACCAAATTCCTCTCGGAGGAGTAAGGCCAATACATGGTTCCAGGTAATCACTGCTTGATAAAACTAGTTCACTGGGAATGATCTTGTCTTTCAGGATTTTGCGTTCATTGTAGATATCCTGAATGAACATATTAAGTGCCGTGATCCGCTGCTGTAAACCGCGGTTAATGATGTCCCACTCAGACCCACTAATGATCCTGGGAACCAGATCAAGATGTAAAATCTTTTCAATGCCTTTATTGTCATGATATACATTAAAGGTCATACCCATTGATACCTGAGCTTTATCAGTAGAGTATTGCAACTGATGCAACTTCCGGTTGCTGAATGTTTCTAAGGCTTCTCTAAATGCCTGGTAGTGGGGCCTGCAATTTCCATTTTCATCGAGCATCTCATCATAGTGCTCTTTGTATTCATAATTTTCTGTCAACACGGTTCCTTGAATTAACTTTCAAGGAAATATACAGAAAAATATGAATTTTATAAAATGAATAGTGAAAAATTGATAATTAAATCAGTAAATAACAGAAATGTTGTTAAAAATCTCAGTTAATCAGTCAAAAACCATTGGATTTATCAGCTAAGGGTAGATAAACTTGCTTTGATCGCTTTGATCTTTGCTTCGGCATCCTCCTTCTTCTTGCGTTCCATTTCCACCACCTTTGCCGGTGCCCCTTCAACAAATTTCTGATTGGATAATTTCTTGTTCACCGAGTTGAGGAAACCTTCAGTGTATTTCAATTCTTCCTCCAGTTTCTTTTTCTCCGATTCTACATCAATGGTTTCTGTCACCGGTAAGTAAAATTCATCAGATTGGTAAACAAAGCTGAGACAGTTTTCCGGTTTGGAAGCCACAACGGAAATATCAGAGAGATTAGCCATTTTTTGCAGGGAGCGCTTGATCTTATCGAATTTCCCTGCAGAATTGGTCTTAATGTTAAGTTCAAGTGCATCTTTAGGCGACAACCCCTTTTGATTCCTGATATTTCTTATTTCACCGGTGAGATCAAAAAGTAACTGAGCATCGTTCAGATGATCGTCCTGGTAGTCCTTTTTCACCGGCCATTCCGATACAATCAGGTATGTATCCTCCTTGGTTTTAATATCCTGCCAGATCTCCTCAGTGATAAATGGCATAAAAGGATGAAGGATCTTCATCAGTGATCTGAAAAAATCAGTGGTCTTGTCGTATGTAAACTGATCAATCGGGTCGCCATAAACTGGTTTGATCCATTCCAGGTACCAGCTACAGAAGTCGTTCCAGATGAGCTTATATGCTGCCATCAGTGCATCAGAGATCCTGTAAGTTGAAAAGTGCTCTTCAACTTCTTTGAGCCCCTGTTGTAGCCTGGCGTCAAACCACGCAATGGCTTGTGCATTGACTTCGTCTGGTTGCCTGTCTACGATTTCCCAACCTTTTACCAGACGGTATGCGTTCCAGATCTTATTAGCAAAGTTTCGACCCTGCTCCACAAGCTTTTCATCAAAGAGCAGGTCATTTCCTGCTGGCGAGGAAAATAGCATTCCCGTTCTGACACCATCCGCACCGTATGTTTTGATCAGATCGAGCGGATCAGGGGAGTTGCCCAATGATTTGGACATTTTTCGCCTTTGCTTATCTCTTACAATCCCCGTAAGATAGACGTCTTCAAATGGCTTTTTATCAATGTATTCATAGCCTGCAATGATCATCCTGGCTACCCAGAAGAATAATATCTCCGGAGCAGTTACCAATACTTTGGTAGGATAGAAGTAGTCAAGTTCTTTATTTGTACCGGGCTTGATTTTTCCAGATTCACTATCATAATATTCATCTTCAAAACCCTTGAATGACGTAATTGGAAAAAGCCAGGACGATGCCCAGGTGTCCAGAACATCCTCATCTTGTTTGAGATCTGAAAGGCTCAGGCCGGAGTTACCAGATTTTTCTCTGGCCATTTCGAGTGCTGTTTCCTGATCTTCTGCAACCACGTATTCTTCATCGCCAGTACCATAATAGTAGGCTGGTATTCGCTGACCCCACCAAAGCTGACGGGAAATACACCAGTCCTTTACATTTTCCATCCAGTGGTTATAGGTATTCTTAAATTTGGAAGGGTATAACTGGATCTCGTCATCCATCACCACCTGGTGGGCCGTTTTGCTGATTTTCTTCATCTTGATGAACCACTGCAAGGAAAGTTTTGGCTCCACGACCGTGTTGGTTCGTTCGGATCGACCAATCCTTGTCACCATCTGATCTTCCTTTACCAGTAAGCCAGCCTCATTCAGATCTTTCACGATCTCTTTCCGTACTTTAAACCGGTCTTTTCCAACAAATTTTGAGACTTCACATTTCTCATTAAGTGTTCCGTCCAGGTTGATGGTGTCGATGACTTCAAGGTCATGTCTCAGGCCTATTTCGTAGTCATTTACGTCATGAGCAGGGGTTACTTTCAAGCAACCTGTTCCAAAGTCGGTTTCTACGTAGTCATCAGCTATGATAGGAATAGGTCGATTGATAAAAGGAACCAGGGCTTTTTTACCTACCAGATGTTTATATCTTTGGTCTTTGGGATTGACAGCAATCGCAGAGTCACCCAGGATCGTCTCAGGTCTTACGGTAGCAATGGTGACGTACTCGTTGCTGCCTTCAATTTGATATTTGATATGATAGAGTGAAACAGTCTCTCCATCTTCCTTATAGATCACCTCTTCATTAGACAATGCTGTCTGTGCTTCACAGTCCCAGTTGATCATCCTAAGTCCCCGGTAGATATATCCTTTTTTGTAGAGGTCAACGAATACCCTGATGACCGCCCTGTAGTAGTCGTCATCCATGGTGAATACCGTACGGTCCCAATCGCATGAAGCCCCTAGCTTTTTAAGTTGTTCCAGGATGATCCCACCATATTTTTCTCTCCACTCCCATGCATACTTGAGGAATTCTTCACGAGAAAGATCACTTTTTTTGATGCCCTTTTCCCTGAGCATCTGTACCACCTTGGCTTCTGTGGCGATAGATGCATGGTCAGTACCTGGTACCCAGCAGGCTTCTTTACCTTCCATCCTTGCCTTCCTGATCAATACGTCCTGAATGGTATTGTTGAGCATGTGACCCATATGAAGTACGCCAGTCACATTTGGAGGAGGGATTACGATCGAATAAGGTTCTTTGTCAGGGTTAACTTTAGCACTGAAAAATCCCTTCTCCATCCATAATTGATACCATTTTGCTTCTTTTTCTACCGGGCTGTACTTTGCTTCTATGCTCATTATGCTAAATCCTGAATTCAAGTGCGCAAATCTAGTTTTTTTAAATAAAAACGAATGTGGTCATTGACAACATTAAACTTCAGTTAGATTGTTTAAGTTTTTTTGATTCCAAAATCCAACAATGTAAGTTGGATCGTATTTAGTGAAAATTGAATTACAAAAATAAAAGATGGAACAACAAACTATTTCACAGGATACCCGGTCGCTTAAATGGAATGAAGTCTATAGTCTGGCAGCGCTAAACGTAGCTGTTGTCATTAGCTGGATAGCATATCATGAATACCAACCACACTTGATAGAGCGTTTTGATTTAGGCAATCTCACAAATTTTTTGATCATCACTAAAGCATTGGTTTTGGTGCTGGTTCCGCCTTTAGCCGGTCTGTTGGCTGACCAGATCATGAAAAAAAGCGGCAAATATTTCATTGTATTTACAGTAGGAATAGGAGCTACAGCGATGATTTTTATGGTTGTCGCTACAATAATTGGAGCAGGACCACTCAGCAATATTCAGGTTGCTCTGCCTATCATGATTGTATTCTGGCTTATTTCCATGAATCTTTTCATTAGTCCGGCCAACTCGATGATTGAAGCTTTTGCCCCGGTTCAGAAACTTCCTGTAGTGATGGGTTTTTTATTTCTAACCACCGAATTGATTTATGCGCTTGAGCCCTTGGTCGTTGAGCTTGTTCATTTTTTTGGGGATACACTAACTTTTGTTGTTGGAGGAGTATTGATCAGCGGTACGGGCTTCCTGTTTCACAGAATATCTAGTGATGAAGTAATTGCAAGGAAGAAAGAATTATTAGGCCTACCTTCTAAAACTCTCAGCATTGCAGGCTTTGTCACTATTATAGTTATTGGGCTACAATTAGGGCTGGGTAAGGCGCTGCTGATAGAATTCTTTCCGGAAAACATAGAATCCAAGTTTACAGACTATGCCAACTACGCCAATTATATCACGTTTGGGCTGTTGGGTTTTGCTGCCGTCCTGGCATTTTTTGCTGGATTTATGATCCAAAACATGAAACTGGAGAGGGTTCTGATCATAGCTTTTATCATTCAGTTCATTGGCATCATCGTGATTGTGGTCTCTGATACATTTTCTATTACCATGGCCGGAGCTATCCTCACTGCAGGCGCTTTCAGCTTCATCAATGTGAGTGGATTGCCATTCGCACTCAAGTATTTATCAGTGAAGCATATCACCTACGGCGTTGGGATCTATATCGGATCGTCTGAAGTAGTCAGTGGAATACTTGAGTACCTGTTGAGATAAGAACAGTTAAAATGAAAACCGCTCTACCATCGATTTGATATTATCCTCAAAGGAAGTTTGATTTTCAATTTTTATGTATTCAGACAGGTGCAAGTCTGTCTTTACCTTGATGCTCTTTAGGTTTAGGTGCTGATTGATGAAAATGAATTCCAGTTTAGGATTCAGCATTTTCAGCACATCTACAATATCCAACACCGAAAGATTCCGTTCTACAAGATTGTATGTGCCATTTGGGATCTTAGAATCCAGCAGCTTACTAAAAACCTCAGAAATGATGTCTACATGAACAAAAGCACGACTTTGTTTACCATTTCCATGAATGGAGATCTGGTTGTTGAAGTTGCTTTCGAAAGCAAATTTGTTGATCACGGAATCAAACCTCATGCTCCGGCTGTAGCCATAAATGTTGCCGCATCGGATGATGTGTGCAGTGATCTTTTTCTTTAGCCTTCTCACATGTTCCTCTCCCCTGAATTTTGAAATGGCGTAAAAGGTACGGGGATTGGGTTCTGTTTGTTCGTCAATATTGATTGATGAGGAACCATATACACCGATGCTGCTGGCATATACAAACTGCTTTACTTCAGACTCTTCAACTGCATAAACCAATTCAGCGGTGCCCCAATGGTTTGTTTGTTCGAAAAAGTGGGGATCAATGTCTGAATATGGAGTGGTCACCTTGGCTGCCAGATGATAAACAACATCAATACCTTTCAATGCTTTTTTTAATCCCCTGGAGTCCAACAATTCACCTTGAATGAGTTTGATGTTTTGATGATTGGGGAATTTATGGCTTGTAAACAAAGCATAGTTTCCTTTGCTCAGGTTGTCATAAATGGTGATGTTTTTAACTTTTGGATTCTCAGAAAGCTTTTTGATGAGCTCTGTTCCAACATAACCGGCGCCGCCAGTAATTAGTACATTCATGATTCGGTTGGTTAACGCTTACTTTTCCACCAGGTCGGTATGAAGACCACATTCTACCTTGTTCATTCCATACCATCTGGCTTCTCTTTCCTGCATTTCAGGATCTAATCTTCTGGTGCATGGCTCGCAGCCAATACTTAAATATCCTTTAGCATCTAAAGGATGCCTTGGTAGATTGTGTTCGCGAATGTAAGAATAAATCTCTTTTATTGACCAATCCAGCATGGGATGAAACCTCAGCGAATCAAAGGGAGCTGGTTGTTCAACTTTCATGGATTTTCTCACGGCACTTTGATCAGCACGCACACCATTGATCCAGATATCATGATTCCTTAAGAGGTGTTCTGTAGGTGCGGTTTTATTGATGTAGCAGCAGTGGTCAGGATCTGAAGTAAAGAGCAGTCTTCCTTCATGATCTTTTTGCATGTATCTGGGCATAGAAGATTTCACTTCTTTTACCTGCAATCTAAACTCACTTGCGATCTGATCCTTGAATGAAACTGTTTCCGGAAAGTGGTAACCTGTATTGAGGAAATAAACAGGTATGCTATTGTCAATCCTGCTGATGATGTGTAGCATCACCAGGCTGTGTGTCTGAAAGGAGGAGGTGCTAAAAAGCTTTTTACCCTCTTCCTTATATTTTCTTAGCTGCTGTTCTATTTCTTCAAACTTCATGATTCGCCAGATGTTGGTGTGGTACAAAACAACCGTAGATTAAAATAAATTCAAAAAAGAAAAGGGAAGACAAACCATTTATTTTTAAATCAGTCGAAACAAATCATTTCTGACTTAAGTTTGTTTAACCAATTGATACCCTGATATTTTACAGAATTTGAAAGTCGCAGTATTTCGTAAGGAACATTTTAATGCAGCACACAGGTTATATAACCCGGATTGGTCGGATTCAGAAAACGACCGTGTATTTGGAAAGTGTAACAATCCAAACTGGCATGGCCACAACTATGAGCTGGTAGTAAAGCTAGTGGGGGAACCAAATCCGGATACCGGATATGTTTTTGATATGAAGAAGCTGAGTGATATCATCAGGGAGGAGGTTTTGGTTAGATTTGATCACAAAAACCTTAACCTGGATGTTCCCGAATTTAAAGAGGTAAATCCAACAGCTGAGCATATCGCCATTGTGATTTACAATTTATTGCGCCCAAGAATTAGTGACAATCTTGATCTGAAAGTAACATTATATGAAACAGAAAGAAACTTTGTTGAATACCCCGCTGGCTAACGAGCCTATCGATGATCAGGATGATCACATGTATGGTGCTGCTGATACGCCACTTCGAGCAGATGCTTTTGAAATGGATGACCAGTTGAAAATTGAGCTTATTGAGAAGCACTTTAGGGAGATCATGCAAATCCTTGGGTTGGACCTCAAAGACGATAGTTTGAAGGGTACGCCAAAGCGTGTTGCCAAGATGTATGTCAAAGAGGTGTTCAGTGGATTAAATCCAAAAAACAAACCAACACCTACCTTATTTGAAAATAAATACAATTATGATCAGATGCTTGTAGAAAAGGACATTACGTTCTATTCTCACTGTGAGCATCATTTTGTACCCATTTATGGGAAAGCCCATGTCGCTTATTTTTCAAGTGGTAAAGTCATTGGGCTATCCAAGATCAATCGAATTGTTCAATATTTTGCAAAGCGGCCACAAGTTCAGGAGAGACTTACAGTTCAAATTGCCACTGAACTCAAGAAAGTACTTCAGACAGAAGATATTGGGGTCGTTTTGGATGCTACCCATTTGTGTGTATCCTCTAGGGGAGTGAGTGATACGAATAGTATGACAGGGACGGCTTTTTTTAATGGGAAGTTTAAAGATCAGACCATTAAAAATGAATTTCTTAATTACATTAACTCAAATACTGAAATCAGATAATTGCCGTGTATGGCAGTTGTAAGTAATTTCTATTTTTAGTGGTTAAAGACCACTTCATCCTATTGTTACCTGTTTAGTCAAATCATTGATTTTTATAATTTGGCCATTCAGTTATATTTGCACCTCTTTTTAAAAATACATACTGATTTTTATGAATAATCTAATATACGCTGTGCCGTTGATGGCCGTAATCGGTCTGATTGTAATGGCTATCAAAGCCATTTGGGTCAATAAACAGGAAGCAGGAGAGGCGAAGATGAAAGAGATCGCGCAGCATATTAGAGAAGGTGCACTCGCTTTCCTTCATGCTGAGTACCGGGTGTTGGGGATTTTTGTTGTGGTTGCGGGAGTTCTTTTAGGGGTGATCGCCGGTCTTGTCGAGACTACGCATTGGTTCATTGTAGTAGCTTTTGTAATTGGAGCGGTATTTTCGGCTTTGGCTGGAAATATTGGGATGAGGATAGCCACTGCTGCTAATGTAAGAACGACTCAGGCCGCAAGGACCAGCTTACCTGAAGCCTTAAAAGTTTCTTTTACAGGAGGAACTGTAATGGGGCTGGGGGTAGCAGGACTTGCTGTTTTCGGATTAAGTATTTTATTCATCGTATTGTTTCAATGGTTTATGGGTGGGGAATGGACTTCCACAAGTGATATGACCATTGTTTTAGAGGCTCTAGCGGGATTCTCCCTGGGAGCAGAATCCATTGCACTGTTTGCCAGAGTAGGTGGAGGTATTTATACCAAAGCGGCAGATGTGGGAGCTGACCTTGTAGGAAAAGTTGAAGCAGGTATCCCCGAAGATGATCCAAGAAACCCAGCGACCATAGCTGATAATGTAGGTGACAATGTAGGAGACGTGGCTGGAATGGGTGCCGACCTGTTTGGGTCGTATGTTGCCACAGTTTTGGCTTCCATGGTTTTAGGCAACTATGTTATCAGAGACATGGGAGGTGCTATTGAAGATCAGTTTTCAGGAATTGGCCCGATCCTATTGCCATTGGTTATTGCCGGCTTAGGTATTATTTTTTCCATCATTGGGACGATGTTTATTAAGATTTCTAATAATGATGCGAAAGAGCCGGAAGTACAATCTGCTTTAAATAAAGGAAACTGGGGAGCCATCATTCTTACAGCTATTGCTTCCTACTTTGTAATTGATCTGCTTTTACCATCTGTGATGCAGATGAAATTCTTTGAGCAGGGCATTATCGATATTACATCTATTCGCGTTTTTTATGCGGTACTTATCGGATTGTTTGTTGGTGGAGCCATTTCCTATTTCACAGAATATTATACTGGATTGGGCAAAAAACCTGTGCTTGATATCGTGAGAAATTCATCAACCGGAGCCGCTACAAATATCATAGCAGGATTATCTACAGGGATGATCTCCACTTTTGCACCTATTTTATTATTTGCCGGAGCTATTTACGGGGCATACTCGCTGGCGGGATTTTACGGCGTAGGTATTGCTGCGTCTGCTATGATGGCCACCACAGCCATGCAATTGGCCATTGATGCCTTCGGTCCGATTGCTGATAATGCGGGTGGTGTCGCAGAGATGAGCGAATTGCCAAAAGAAGTTAGACAAAGAACCGACATATTGGATTCAGTGGGTAATACCACTGCAGCAGTCGGAAAAGGTTTTGCGATTGCATCAGCTGCTCTGACTGCCCTGGCGCTTTTTGCAGCTTACGTTACGTTTACCGGCATCAATGGAATCAATATCTACAAAGCTGATGTTTTAGCAACGCTGTTTATTGGAGGAATGATTCCGGTAGTTTTTTCTGCCCTGGCCATGCGCTCCGTAGGTAGTGCAGCCATGGAGATGGTGAAAGAGGTAAGAAGACAGTTTAAAGAGATTCCCGGAATCATGGAAGGAACCGGTGAACCGGAATACGCCAAGTGTGTGGATATCTCTACTCAGGCAGCACTTAAAGAAATGATGCTTCCTGGTGCGATCACTATCATCACTCCTGTGTTGATTGGTTTCCTGATGGGACCTGAAGCTCTGGGTAGTTATATGGCAGGAGTTGCGGTGTCGGGTGTACTATGGGCGATCTTCCAAAACAATGCGGGGGGAGCCTGGGACAACGCCAAAAAATCATTTGAAGCTGGTGTAGAGATAGATGGAGTCATGACCTATAAAGGTTCGGAGGCACATAAAGCAGCCGTAACTGGCGATACAGTAGGAGATCCATTTAAAGATACGTCAGGCCCTTCGATGAACATTCTGATCAAACTGACCTGTCTTGTGGGACTTGTAATTGCACCAATACTTGGAGAGATCTACGGCGAGGGACATGCTGCGGCAGAGGTTGAAGAGCAGGTGACTACTGAGATTGTGGTTCAACCGGAGAATGATATTCAATAATTAATTCATAATTATTTTACTGACCAGTCTTTGATAAAGACTGGTTAATTGCCAATTTGCCGTTCCTATGAACGGTAAGTGGTTATTTCTGTGTGTTTTCATCCCCTTTCTAGGGCTTTCTCAGACAAAAGAGAGCGGTCATTCCGAGCGCATTGAAGGTCGTCAAAATGCCGAATGGGTATTGAATAAACCTTATGTGGTCATGATATCACTCGATGGGTTTAGACACGACTACGCTGAGAAATTCCAGGCTACAAATCTCCTGAAAATAGAAGAGGAGGGATCAGGCAGCAGCAAACTACTTTCAGTTTTTCCAAGCAATACTTTTCCGAATCACTATACCATTGTTACTGGTCTGTATACGGAAAATCACGGTTTGTTAAATAATAGTTTTTACAGCCGAAAAAGAGATGAGAAGTACAGCATCTATGATCGTGATGCTGTTGGGAATGGCGACTGGTATGGGGGAATGCCCTTGTGGTCACTCGCCGAAAGTCAGGGCATGCTTTCTGCTACCTACTTCTGGGTTGGGTCTGAGGCGGAAATAGCTGGCTTTCGACCAAACTATTCTTATGCCTATAATTCAAAGACTGGCAATAAGGAACGTTTTGATAAGGTGATTGAATGGCTAAGCCTCGACCCAAAGGAAAGACCTCATCTCATCCTGATTTATATTTCTGTAGTAGATCATGATGGGCACGATTATGGGCCCGATGCAGCAGAAACAAGGAAGGCTGTATTGGAGGTTGATCAATTGCTGGGGGGATTTAAAGAGGATTTGTCTGAGCTGGATTTGCCTGTTAGCCTGGTCCTGGTTTCTGATCATGGTATGACCCACACCAACCAAGCATTAAAACTCTCGGATTATACTGATCTGGGGGATTCCAAAGTGATCAATGGAGTCCCTGCAATGATCTACAATGAGGATCAGGAAGAATGCGACAGAATCTTCAATGATCTGACCAAAATCCCTGAATTGACATTATATAAAAAGTATAACCTACCTGAGCGATTCCATTTCTACAATGAGGATAAGACCGGAGATTTGTTGATTATGACAGATCCACCCTATTTTATCACTTCTTCAGGAAAGATCTCATTCAAGGGTGGTCATGGGTATGACCCCGCATTGGAGGATATGGGTGGGATTTTTTACACCATTGGACCAGCATTCAAAGATGGAAAGAAGATCAAACCATTCGAAAACATCCATATTTACCCGATGATCACCCATATTTTGGGGCTTGAAACACCTGAAATTGACGGAAACATTAAGGTATTGAAAAGCATTTTGAAGTAATATTTAGAATATTTTCCTGTTATTAGAGGAATGCTTCAGCTCTATGACATAGGATTTACAGTTTTTCATTCGGCGTTTATATTGTTTGTCTTATTGGGTTGGATTCATCCGAAGACACAAAGAGTCCACCAGGTTGCCTTGCTCATCACATTGGTGGCCTGGCTATTAATTGGTTGGTATGTAGGCACCATTGGTTATTGCCCTTTGACAGACTGGCAATGGGATATCAAGCGGCAGCTTGGTGAAAGAAACCTGCCAAGTTCATTCACTGAATATGTGGCAGAGAAACTAATCGGAATTGATTTTAACAAAACCTATGTGGACATTGCTACAGCGGCTGGCCTGGCCTTTGGAGTGATCATGGCGATCATCAAGTACTTTCAGGGGAGGATTGCCAGACCTTAAGTCTCATTATCAATGAGCAAGGCCTCCAGTAAAAGGGATCGAATAAGGTCTTCCTCAATATCATGGAGTTTGTGAAATGTCATGACACCAACCTCTTTTCGGCCACCCATTTCTATTGCCGGATGATCGATTAAATAACCTTTTGAAAATCCCAACTGGACACCATCCATCGGGGTATTTCCCCAGGGAATACTGGCTGGCCATATGTGACAGATCCGTTGCTTTCTCGAATAAAATGGTACATTATAGGATAGCATTTCCTTGACATCAGGGATCTCCTCAAGTATCAAGTTCCTTAATGTGTCAACAATCAATGACTCATCTTCGCTGATGTGATTCAGGAAATCATGGATGCTTCTAAATTTTATTCCTGGTTGGAATTTATTTGACATGTGAGTAAAGATGAACTGAGGGAAGAAAATAGTAAATTAACTAAATATTGATCCAATTTAAATGTAGTCCGACATGAAAAAAATAATTGAATGGGTACTCAGCATTATAGCTGCTATAATCCTGCTACAGACATTGTTTTTTAAGTTCAACGGGGCAGAAGAAAGTATCTATATCTTCACTCAGGTGGGGATGGAACCTGCAGGCAGGATCGGTTCAGGGATTGTTGAGTTGATCGCTGGTATTTCACTACTGATACCCAAAGTCAGGGTTTATGGAGCCATTTTGGCACTGGGGGTGATTTCTGGTGCTATTTTCTTCCATCTAACAGTTTTGGGTATTGAAGTGAAGGGTGACGGTGGTTTACTCTTTTATTATGCCTTGGTAGTTTTCTTCAGCAGCTTAGTAGTGCTATTCTTTAGAAGAAATGAGATACCGGTTATAGGAAGCAAACTTTAACATCTTACTTTTCGTTGCTAACTTAGCTAACTTAGCTAAGTATGAAAAAATATAACATCCATGAGGCTAAAACCAACCTGTCCAAGATCATCAGTATGGTGCAGGAGGGCGAGACTGTGTACCTGGCAAAGGCGGGAAAGATTGTCGCTGAAGTGAAGCCGGTGAAGGAGAAGAAAAAGAGACCTTTTCCTTTCGGGAAATATCGGGATCAGATCAGATTAACAGAGGATTGGGATAGTAAAGAGGTAAATCAACAAATAGCAGATTCTACGATGCAGGAAGATATTGAGGATCCGAATTCACCTGAGGAGGTAGATGGTAAAATTCATACAAAGTACAAGTGAAATCTGCTAAAGTAAATGAGATTATTATTAGATACACATATCTTGATTTGGTCTTTAGTGTCTCCTCATAAGGTTCAGGACCCCATCAAGCGGTTAATGGAAGATGGTGAAAACAGCTTGTTTGTTAGCAGCATTACATTTTATGAAATTGAGGTTAAAAGGCAAATTGGAAAACTTTCATTCAAAATGGATTTCAATGAGTTGTTGGAGCGGAAATTCTTTAGTGTGATGGATTTTAATCATCATCATGCTTTATATACTGGCGAACTTCCATTGATTCATCGGGATCCTTTCGACAGAATATTGATTGCTCAGTCTGTTGTCGAAAATATGCCTTTGGTTACCGCAGATGAGGTGATTCATCAATACAATTTTCATTTCATCAAAGCTTAAATGGATAAGATTACCACCATCGGTCTCGATTGGATGGAATCAAAGGGATGGAAGCCATTCCAGTTTCAGTTGGATACCTGGCAAGCTTACCTGGAAGGAAAAAGTGGTCTGCTAAACGCTCCCACAGGAAGCGGAAAAACTTATGCCTTGTGGATTCCCTGTCTGCTGGAATACCTGCAGGAAGAACAACTCGAAAGATCCTCATTGAGAGTGCTGTGGGTCACTCCATTACGGGCTCTGGCCAAAGATATTCAAAGAGCCATGCAGGAAGCGGCCCTTGAATTAAAGATAAACTGGGAAGTTGGGATGCGGACTGGTGATACCACGGCTACAGAGCGACAAAACCAAAAGAAGCATGCTCCGGAGGCTTTGGTGATCACACCGGAAAGTCTGCATATCCTGTTGAGTCAATCCGATTACCCGCATTATTTTAGAAACCTGCAATCCATCATTGTAGATGAATGGCATGAAATTCTCGGCACAAAACGAGGGGTTGCGACTGAGCTAGCCATTTCCAGACTTAAATCAATTACCAGAAAACCTCTGAAAGTTTGGGGGATTTCTGCAACCATCGGTAATCTGAAACAAGCCAAACGCGTACTGCTTGGTGAGGACCTTTATAAGCATGCGGTTGAAATCCGATCTGATGTAGAAAAGAAAGTGATGGTTGAGTCCATTTTGCCTGACGAAGTGGATTCACTTCCCTGGAGTGGTCATCTGGGCACACATCTGCTTCATAAGATCATCCCAATCATTCAACAAAGTAAGACCACATTACTTTTTACCAATACAAGATCACAAACGGAGCTATGGTACCAGGCTATCGTCAACAACTACCCTGAGATGGCGGGTGTGATCGCCATGCATCATGGGAGTATCAACCAGGACATTAGAATTTGGGTTGAAGAAGCCCTGCATGCTCAGAAACTTAAATGTGTGGTGTGTACATCCAGCCTCGATCTGGGAGTGGATTTCCGACCGGTTGACACCGTAATTCAAATCGGGGGACCTAAAGGAGTATCCAGGTTTTTTCAACGGGCAGGCCGGAGTGGACATCGTCCAGGTGAGGTGAGCAAGATCTATTTTGTGCCTACACATTCACTGGAGCTCATAGAAGCATCCGCACTAAGACAGGCAATCAACGACAAAAAATTTGAGACCCGAAAGCCATTAGAAAAATCCATGGATGTTTTGGTTCAGTACCTGGTGACGCTGGCCGTAAGTGGTGGGTTCCGACCATTAGACATCCTCGAGGAGGTCAGAAATACCTATTCTTTTAGGCTACTCACTTCAGAAGAATGGCTATGGGCTTTGGATTTCATTACTACTGGTGGAAATACACTCACTGCCTATGATGAATTTTCCAAAGTATACAATGACAATGGGGTTTACAAGATTATCAACAAACGGGCAGCAACGAGACACAAGTTATCCATTGGCACTATTGTAGGAGATCCTTCATTAGAAGTGAGATTTACCAGTGGTGGCTACCTGGGTACTGTGGAGGAGTATTTTGCGTCAAAGCTAAACCCCGGAGATACCTTCTGGTTTGCCGGTCGTAACCTGGAGTTTGTCAATATTCATGAACTGACGGTGAGGGTGAAAAAGTCCAACAAGAAAAGCGGGATCACTCCGGCCTGGGGAGGAGGAAGGTTGCCATTATCCTCTTTATTGGCCGAAGGGATCAGAGAGAAGATCCAATTGGCTGGGGAAGGCAATTACAACGACGTTGAATTGCAAACCATTAAGCCCATCATTGAGTTACAAAAGAAATGGTCCGGTTTACCAGATAAAGATACCCTGTTGATCGAGCGAACAGAGACACATCATGGCTTTCATATCTTCTTCTATCCATTCGAAGGAATGTTTGTGCATGAAGTGTTAGCTGGTGTGATCGCTCATCGGATTGGTAAACTGGCGCGTATCACCTTCTCAATATCGATGAATGACTATGGCTTTGAATTGCTATCAGAAGATGAGGCTCCTCTGGAGGAGGCACTTGAGCTTGACCTGTTTTCCGAAGAAAACCTGATGGAAGATATTGCGCATGCCATCAATAAAACTGAGCTTGCTTCAAGGAAATTCAGGGATGTGGCCACCATTGCCGGTTTGATTTTTCAAGGATATCCGGGGAAAAACATTCGTGCAAAACACCTTCAGGCATCTTCTTCCATACTTTACAAGGTATTTGAAGAATATGATCAGTCCAATCTATTGATCAGGCAAGCCATGGATGAGGTGATGACCTTGCAGCTAGAGAAGTCAAGGTTGCTGGAAGCCATTCGGAGAATCAATGAACAAAAAATCATTTTAAAAAATACGGAAAGACCCACACCTTTTGCTTTTCCTATTTTGGTGGATTCCATCAGAAGACATAGTATTAGCAATGAAAAGCTTGGAGACCAGATAGCCAAATTTCAATTACACTTTGACAAATCTGATTTATGAAGTTCAATTATTACAAACTAAAGTACTTAATCACCGCTTTTATCTTAATCTCATTTACTCAATTACCCCTTGCTCAATCGATTGTTGGTAAGTGGAAGACCATTGATGACAACTCGGGGAAAGCGCGTTCTATTGTCGAGATCTATAAAAATGGCGATAAATATTTCGGTAAAATAGTGAAGCTATATCGGGAACCAGGAGAACCCCAGGATCCACTTTGTACGGAGTGTAAAGGAGATAAAAGGGACCAAAGAGTGCTGGGTATGGAAATAATCACCAACCTTGAATACGACCCCAGGGATGAAGAATATACTGATGGTGAGATATTGGATCCTGAAAACGGCAACATTTATGATTGTAAAATCTGGCTCGATGAGAGTGGAAAGTTAAAGGTGCGAGGATATTTATATTTCCTTTACAGGACCCAAACCTGGCTGCCGGCTGAAAGTTGATGGAAGATTTTGATCTGCAGCTGGAAGGACAGCACTTGATCCTTGATCCAGGAAAAGCTATCTATTGGGTAGATCGGTCCATGTTGATACTTTCAGATCTACATCTGGGTAAAGCGGGTCATTTCAGGAAGCACGGTATTGCAGTGCCGGGTGATATTCATTTCCGTGACCTTCAAAAACTGGACTTACTAATCAATAAGTATAACCCACGGGAAATAGTTTTTTTAGGGGATCTCTTTCACAGTGACCTCAATGTAGAATGGGAGTTTTTTGATGCCTGGATGGATAACCATTCATGTAAAATGATCCTAATAAAAGGGAATCATGATATTCTTTCCAAAGAGGTTTATGAATCATCAAAGATGGATGTCTATGATGAACTGACTCTGGGTCCCTTTCATTTCACACACGAAAAGACCGACTCAGACCTCTACAACATGTCCGGGCATGTTCATCCTGCTGTCAGATTAAAGGGAAGAGCGAAACAAGGTCTTACCGTACCCTGTTTCTATTTTTCTCAGGGGTTCGGACTGTTGCCCGCCTATGGCAGTTTTACCGGAACATATAAGATCAGACCTAAGGTTGGAGATCTGGTTTTTGCCGCCACCGGCGACCAGGTTATTGCCTTAATGCCATAAATACCTTAATTTACATAGAGAACAGGTTGAAAAATTTGGGGTGTGACTGGTTACTTTTCAGTCATTTAAAGTATTTAATAACAAGGATCCCCGGGTCCATGGTGTATGAAGGATAGTGAGATACTTGATCGTATAAAACGGGGGGATGAGTCTGCCTTAGACTATTTGTACAAGAAGTACTATCGGATGATGACCAAAATTGTTATCTCCAATAATGGTACGGAGGACGAGGCTCAGGATGTATTTCAGGAAGCCCTCCTGGCTTTTTGGCAGAAGGCCATAAGCGGAAACCTGGTGCTTACTTCCAAGATCAGTACATTTTTGTACAGTATTTGCTTGAATCAGTGGAGGAAGGAGTTGGAAAGGAAAAGCAGGCACTCCCATGAGGAAGTAGATGGTGAGGAGTTCCAGGGACATGATGAGAATGAAAGGTACCGTGTGGTAATGAGTTGTATCGAGGAGCTGGGTGAGACGTGCAGAAAGATTTTGACCTTTTATTATTTCGATGGAATGTCAATGACAGACATCGCAGAGAAATTAAATTTTGCCAACACAGATACGGCAAAAACGAAAAAATATAAGTGCAAAAAGAAACTTGATCATTTGATCAGGGAACGCTATAGCGAAAAAGACTTTTTTTGATAAATACCGCATGAGTATCAAAAGAACTGAATTAATCGATGCCTACCTTCGGAATGAACTGGATTCCGAAGCAACTGAAGCTTTCGAAAGCCAGCTTGCAGGGGATCCCTCACTTCGTGAAGAACTGGGATTCCAACAGCAAGTGATCAAAGGTCTTGGAGAGTTTCGAAAAGCTGAGCTGAAAAGCAGGCTCACTGCAATTAATATTACTACACCATGGTGGGAAGTAGGACAACTTGTAAACCCTGGCCTCGTCAAGCTCACCGGAGCTTTGGTGACTGCGACTTTCATCGGAACAGGTATTTACTATTTTGCCGATCAGGATATCAACCCGGAATCAGCCTATCTACCCACTGTTTTTGAAGAAGACTTGCTAAGAAACAACCCTGAGAACGTAAGTTTCTTTGTTGAGAATACCGATCAGGTTCCGGAGGCCACAGCAATGGAAGAGGTTGCGGAAGTTAGTACTGAGGATTCCAATGTGGAAGCTGAACCTTCCGGGCAAAATGAAATTGCATTTGTAGAAACTTCTTCAGGTTCATCATCTGCTGATGACCATAAACTTGATGCTACGTCCAGTGATTTTGTGCCTGAGGTTGATTTACCAAATCCAGGCGACGGATCAGAAGATAATCAGTTTAAGTCTGAAAGTGCTAAGATCCCATTAGCCAGCAATGCAGATATCATAAATGCTACAGAGCGGATCGATATTAAGACCTCACAGCGTAGCAATGATGAAATCAGGTATAAGTATTACGAAGGAAAATTACACCTGTACGGCAACTTCAAAGACAATCCATATGAGATTCTGGAGATAAACAGCAGTAGTAGTAAGCATGTCTATTTGTTTCACAACAATCGCTACTATAAACTCCTGACTACGGATAAGGTGCTTGCACTACCTCAGATCACAGATCGGGTGCTTATTCATGAACTGGAAATAGTACGTAATAATAAGGTAGACTGATAGCGACTTAAAAATCCCTCACTTTACTTAGTTTTGAGGCGGGATGGAACAGAAGACCCGCAAAAAAAGAAAACTCGGTAGTTACCCATTTGTCAGCGTTACATTAAGTATTACGCTTGCATTGATGGTGATTGGCATCTTTGGGTTGCTGGTAGTACATACCAAAAAGCTCACGCTCAATATTCAGGAAAGCATTGAAATACAGGTATTTCTTAACAACCAGCTGACCAATACCGAAATAACCAGGATCAATCGATCCATTAGTTCCCAACCCTATACCTTAAATAAAGAGGGCACACCGGGCGTAAGATTTATTTCAAAGGAAGAGGCCAGTAAGCAATTTATTGAAGAGACAGGAGAGGATTTCACAGAATTTCTGGGAGATAACCCATTGCGTGATTTACTTGTGGTAAATATTGCGCCGGAATATCAGGCAACTGACTCTTTAAAGATGATCACAGAAGAGATTGAATCCATGAATGGTGTCTTTGAAGTGGCTTACGTGGAATCGCTGATAGAAAGCATCAATGACAACATTACTAAAATTGGTCTGATCATGTTGGGGTTTTTTATCCTGCTATTGATAGTGGTGGTGATCCTGATAAACAATACGATAAAGCTGGCGTTGTTTTCTCAACGGTTCCTGATCAGGAGCATGCAGCTTGTTGGCGCCAAGGGTAGCTTTATCCGTGGGCCTTTTTTGAAGAGAGCTGTCTGGTATGGATTTCTTGCCGGGACAATTACCTGCATATTTTTAGTGGCGCTCCTGTATTATGCAAACAACCGCATTGAAGATTTGGAGAAGCTACAAGATCATACACAGCTTGCTATTTTGTTTACTTCAATCATTTTGGTTGGTGTTCTGGTTGGCTATTTTAGTACTTACAGAGCCATAAGAAAATATCTGGGGATGTCCCTGGACGAATTGTATTAAAGCTTAAAATATGTCTGATAAAAATAAATTCGCATTCGGAAAGAAGAACTATATGATCATGATTGGGGGAGTCCTTGTGATCCTGATTGGATTTGTAATTATGGCTTCTGATAGTGAACCCTATGGGTTTGGGTTTTTAGGATTGACCCTTGGACCTATCGTTGTGATGCTAGGTTTTCTGATCCAATTTGTTGCAATATTCTTCAACGATAAGAAAGATCCTGCCAATAAATGACCTGGATCGAAGCTTTGATCCTTGGGGTGATCCAGGGACTCACAGAATTTTTGCCGGTAAGTAGTAGTGGACATCTGGAGATGGGATCTGTTCTGTTGGGGACTACGTCGGGCGACAACCTCCTGTTTGCAGTGATTGTACATGCCGCAACTGCCCTTAGTACCATCATAGTGTTTCGAAAAGATATCTTCGATATCTTGAAAGGGCTGTTTGAATTTCGTTGGAACGAATCCTGGAAATTTGCGGTGTTGATAGTGGTTTCCATGATACCGGTGGGCATCGCAGGTGTTTTCTTTGAAGATGAGATTTCCGGATTTTTTACAGGAAACCTGATTTTAGTTGGTAGCATGCTTCTTTTTACTGCAGCCTTACTTTTTTTCACCTATTTCAAAAACGATGGCACAAAAAAAGTGTCATTTCCTGAAGCCATCGTAATGGGCCTTGCACAAACGATAGCCATACTCCCGGGAATCTCAAGGTCCGGAGCCACCATTGCTACAGGTTTGCTGATTGGTGTGGATAAAGAGAAGGCCACGCGTTTTTCATTTTTAATGGTCCTTCCTCCAATACTTGGGGCAAGCCTGCTGAAAACGAAAGACTATTTTGAGGCCCCTGAAATGCATCAGGGATTGGCGACTTTTCCAATGGTTGTCGGTTTCATCGGTGCGCTCGTGTCTGGCTACATTGCCTGCAAATGGATGACTAACATCGTGAAGAAAGGCAAGCTCTACTATTTTGCTATTTATTGCCTGGCCATTGGACTGATTGCGATCATATCCCAAATGTGATGGAGTTAGATGGTCAATTGATTCTTGTAGACAAAGCATTGGAGTGGACATCATTTGATGTAGTCAATAAGTTGCGATATGCACTCAAGGTCAAAAAGATCGGTCATGCAGGCACATTGGATCCACTGGCTACCGGACTTCTGCTGGTTGGTGTTGGAAAATATACCAAAAAGCTTGGTGAGCTTCAGGGCCTGGATAAGACCTATGAAGGTGAGTTTGAAATAGGGAAGACCACCCCGTCATTTGATTTAGAAACAGAATTCGATAGCGAAACAGATGTAAGCCACATTACCGAAGATCAGATGCACTCAGCTGCCAAACAACTTTCAGGTGATATTGAACAGACGCCACCTACCTACTCAGCAATTAGAGTAGGTGGTGAAAGAGCTTATAAGGCAGCCAGGGAAAAACGTGATATCAAACTACAGCCCAGGTCAGTGACAATACATGAATTTGCGATCACCGGAATAGAAGGAAGCGTTGTTGCATTCAGGATCAGGTGCTCTAAGGGGACCTATATCCGCAGTATGGCCAGTGATTTTGGAAAAGAATTGGGTGTGGGAGCATATCTCAAGCGTCTGAGGAGAACTTCAGTTGGCGATTATCACGTAAAAGATGCGTTTCCGGTCGAATACTGGGTGGATAAATTTAAAGTATCATGATACTGGTAGATAACCTGGAGGATTTTTCCTGTGTTGATCACAGCATTGTGACGTCAGGTACTTTCGATGGTGTGCATGTGGGGCATCAAAAGATTCTCCGCCAGCTTGTGGAGACGGCAAAATTTCACAAGGGTCAAAGTATTGTCATTACCTTATGGCCTCATCCACGGTTTGTACTCAAACGAGACCCGGAATCACTCAAGTTACTGTCCACCTTTGAAGAAAAGGCCGCTTTAATTGAAGAGATGGGCGTAGATATCCTGCTGAAGGTGCCGTTTACCAAAGACTTTTCTGAACTTTCATCACAGTCCTTTATAGAAGACATAATTATCAAAAAGCTCAAGACGGAGGTATTGATCATTGGGTATGATCACCGGTTTGGGAAAAACCGTGAAGGAGGATTTGACTATTTGATGGAGCATGCCAGTGAGTTTGGCTTTGAGGTGAAAGAGATACCCAGGGAGGACATTGATCATGCAGGGGTGAGCTCTACCAGGATCAGAAATGCCCTGGCTGCGGGAGAAGTGCATATAGCCAGTGAATTATTGGGCAGGCATTATTCGCTCAGCGGTTTTGTGAAGGATGGCGACAGGATTGGAAGGAGTATAGGATTTCCAACTGCCAACATTGATGTGCCGGAGTCCTACAAACTAATTCCATGTGATGGAGCTTATGCTGTCTATATCCATTTGGGGAACGAAAAGTTTCAGGGAATGCTTAACATTGGTTGGAGACCAACTGTTTCTGGTCAGGAGCGTAGGATTGAGGTGAATATATTTAATTTTGACAGGGAAATCTATAATAAGAGGTTGACTATTGAGTTTGTGCAACTACTGAGGAAGGAAAAGAAATTTGATAGCATCGAATTGTTGAAAGATCAGCTCAATAAAGACAAGTCACAAGCTTTGGATGCGTTAAGTCTTTGAAAATGAAAAAAATTGCATTAAACCTATTCATTAGCCTGATCCTATCAGGGTGTGTAGGCTCTTCATCATCGGGTAGGGTATCATCACTTTTTTTCTCTGTGGAGGATGATCAGAAGCTGGGTTTACAGGTACAGGAAGAGATTGAATCTAATCCCTCGGAATATCCACTGCTTCCGGAATCTAAATATCCTAAAAGCTACGAATACATCAGAGATATGACCAGGAATATTGTCAACAGTGGCAATGTTGCCTATAAAGATGATTTCGCCTGGGTGGTGAAGATCATTCAGGACGACAACACGCTAAACGCCTTCTGTACTCCGGGAGGATACATCTATGTGTATACTGGTCTCATTAAATATCTAAACTCAGCGGATGACCTGGCAGGTGTGATGGGACATGAAATTGCTCATGCAGACAGAAGACATTCCATTAAACAACTGGAAAAACAGTACGGGATTTCTTTGTTGTTGAGCATTGCTTTGGGTGAAAGTGCTTCACAGACCGCACAGATTGCCGCACAGATTGCCGGGAAAGGCACGATCCTGGCCTTCAGTCGAGGTGCTGAATCGGAGGCAGACGAATATTCAGTGAGATATTTATCAGGAACCAGCTATGCCTGCAATGGAGCAGCTACTTTTTTTGAAAAGCTGACAGAAGAAGGGAAGTCCGGGGGAATACCAACGTTCATGAGTACACATCCGAGCCCCGACAACAGGGTGGATGATATCAATAAGTTTGCTAAAAGTATCCAATGTGCTACAAAACCCATCCAGGAAAGTGGAATGACCTATGCTCAGTTTAAGGCCAGTTTACCATGATTTGAAAAGAGGAACAATTGTTGCAAGAGGAATCATGTCATTAAAACATTAATTAAATGAAAAAATTTAGACTTTACCTGTTTGCTCTTTCCCTTTTTGGGCTGGGAGTGCTAACGAATTGTGGGGATAAAGACGGTGTGAAATCATTGTTATTCTCCATTGAAGATGATAAAAGCCTGGGATTGCAGGTTAGTCAGGAAATAGAATCTGATCCGGTTACCTACCCCATCCTGTCTGAAATAGATTACCCTGAAGCATACGAGTATTTAAATGGTATGAAAAACGCTATTCTGGCAAGTTCAGTAGTTGCGTATCGGGATGACTTCGTCTGGCAATTGAAAATTATTGATGCAGACATTCTAAATGCCTTTGCCACACCAGGTGGTTACATTTATGTTTATACGGGTCTGATTAATTATCTTGACAATGCTGATGATCTGGCGGGTGTTTTAGGTCATGAAATTGCCCATGCAGACAGAAGACATTCTGTTAAGCAGCTTGAAAAAGTATATGGTGTTCAATTGCTTTTATCTATCGTATTGGGTAATGACCCATCTCAAATTGAACAAATCGCTGCCCAGATTGCCACTGCAGGATCAACGCTTAAGTTTAGCCGTGACAACGAAAGTGAAGCAGATGAATTTTCTGTGAAATATCTTGGAGATACTGAATATGCCTGCAATGGTGCAGCCTCATTCTTTTCAAAGCTTATTGCCAATGGGCAGGACAGTGGTGTTCCGGAATTTTTAAGTACACACCCCAACCCGGACAACAGGGTAGAAGATATCAATGGTCATGCATCTACTGTAGGATGCAGCACATCTCCAATATCGGAATCAGGGATGACCTACGAAGAATTTAAGTTGAGTTTACCATAATTATGAAAAAATCAGAGATCAAACTGCTCGTAGAATTAGATGATGAAAACATCCCCGAAAAGATCATGTGGGATGCAGATGATAAGGACAATCCGGGATATTCCGAGAGCAAATCTGTGACTTTATCCATCTGGGATCACCAGAATAAAAATACACTTAGAATTGATTTGTGGTCGAAAGACATGCCAGTCGATGACATGAAACGATTTTACATTGATTGTTTGGGTGGTTTGAGCCAAAGCCTGCTAAACGCTACCGGTGATGAATATATGTCAGCACAAATCAATGATGTGTGTGACCGTTTGGTTGAACACTTAAAAAAAGAGAACAGCTAGCCTACCTGTTTTGTAAATAAAAAACGGCTCTCAGTGTCATTTTAGGGCGGAATTGTGGTTTTTTTTCCGTAATATTAGTTTAGTATTTTACTAACGCCCCAAAATGATGAAGAAATACATGATCGCCGGATCACTGTTGTTGATCCTGCAATTTATCGTACATATTGTTGTAGCTCAGACAACTGTATCCGGTACTATCACCGATGCGTCCAATAAGGAACCACTTATAGGTGTCAATATCCTGGTTAGAGGTACTGTCCTCGGTACCACTACGGATATCAATGGTGATTTCAACCTTAATGTAAGTTCGGCACCCCCAATTACATTGGTCATCACCAGTGTGGGTTTTGAGCGACAGGAAGTGGAAATCACCCAAAGCAACCAACAAGGACTTAATATTCAGCTTAAAGAATCTCTCTTGCTGGGACAGGAAGTGGTTGTTTCAGCTTCAAGGGTAGAAGAAAATATTCTTAAGTCTCCTGTGAGTATTGAGAAAATGGACATTTTGGCTGTCCAGAATACTTCAGCCGATAATTATTATAAAGCCATTGCAAACCTCAAAGGGGTTGACGTGGCCACAAGTAGTATCAACTTTCAGATCCTCAATGCCCGCGGATTTGCCAGTACAGGTAATACAAGGTTCGTTCAGCTCATTGATGGGATGGATACCCAGGCCCCTGCTTTGAACTTTCCTATTGGGAACCTAAACGGACCCTCTGAACTGGATGTGGAAAGCGTAGAGCTGCTTCCTGGTGCTTCTTCTGCACTATACGGTCCCAATGCTTTCAATGGTGTGCTGCTGATCAATAGCAAGAGCCCTTTTGAATACCAGGGATTGAGTGCTTTTGCCAAGGCGGGCGTCAACCATGTTGGTGAAGAATCCGGCCATCCGACCTCACCGCTCTATGAGGGATCATTACGCTATGCCAAAGCCTTTAATAATAAGTTTGCCTTCAAAGTAAATGCTTCCTATTCCAGGGCCGAAGACTGGCATGGCCAATCGGATTTTGACAGGAATGCTGCCCTTCAGCCGGAAGGCTTTAATTTCAATCCAGCGGCCGACAGGCTCCACTATATGGGGGATGAGGCATCCACAAGCATGGGATTCCTGGCCTTTGCGGCACAAGCAGCCTTTGCGGCACAGGGTACTCCGGGTGATAATGCTACTTTTCAGGGGTTGCGGGCATTATTTAGTGATGTTCGAAATTATCTGGATGCTGGTGATGTACCAGGTCACACGGTGGCAAGAACTCCTTTCACAGAAGCTTCATTGATTGATTATGGTGCAGAAAACTTTAAAGTGAATACAGGGCTTTACTATCGATTGAATGATAACCTTGAATTAAGCTACTTATACAATGCCGGTTTTGGAACAAGTATATATACCGGTGCTCAGCGATATGCATTATCCAATTTTGGGATTCAGCAGCACAGGTTACAACTAAGAGGAAGTAACTTTTTTGTTAGGGGGTATACAACTATTGAAAACTCCGGAGGATCGTATATTACTGAATTCCTGGGTAATTTAATGGGAGAAGGATATTCTGGGAATAGTACCTGGTTTGCTCAGTATACATCAAGATACCTTAAACATCTACAAAATATTGGTTTAACCCCCGGTGAAATTCAATCGATTTCTGAGAGCCAAAGAATTAGTATCCAGCAAGATGCTCATCAATTTGCTCGTTCATCTGCCGATGCTGCCAGATATTCTGAAAGCGGAACGCTTTTTAATGCACAAAGGGACCGGATTTTTGATGACGAAGAGTCAATTCCAAATGGTCCCTTCTTTGATGATCAGTCCAAAATGTATCATGGAGAATTCCAATATGATCTAACAGAAAATCTGGGTAATGTATTTGATATGCAGGTGGGCGGTAGCTACCGGGTATTTGATCTCAGATCAGGTGGAACCATTTTTCCTGACCAGGATGGTGGAATTCAGATCAACGAAATTGGGGGATATTTACAAGCAGGTAAAGATGTTGTTGAAGATGTGTTGAGACTCTCCGGGTCATTAAGGTTTGATAAAAACCAAAACTTCAATGGGCAGCTTAACCCAAGGATTAGCACAGTATACACATTTGCAAAGAATCATAATATCAGAGCCTCCTTCCAAACGGGTTTTAGAAACCCTACTACACAGGGGCAATACATTAACTTAAATGTGATCAGTGCCAGGTTATTGGGAGGACTGCAAGAAAACTACGAGGCTTATAACCTGACCACGAACACCTATTCAGGGGGATCTGTTCTGGCATTCAGGACTTCTTACTTTAACGACCCTTCTGCGGGATTGGGTAGCTATGCGGGCTTGTTGGAATCAGTGGATACTTTTGATCCTGTAAAACCGGAAAAAGTGAGATCTATCGAAGTGGGATACAAAAGCCTCATCGACAACAAATTATTAATTGATGCAGTCTTCTTTTACAATGCTTATACAGACTTTATCACACAAATCAGGATTCATCAGGCCTCAGACGATATTGGCACCAATCCGGCTGCGCTCACCTCCTTGTTGAGTAGTAATGCTGATAATACCTTCCAGATCTATACCAACCTTGACGACCGGGTGACCTCGCAGGGTGCTGCCATTGGCCTTACTTATAGTTTGCCCAGAGGGTATAATTTAGGAGGTAATTACAGCTGGAACAAGCTGATTGGAGGCTTTACAGAAAATAATTTGGCAGAGTTCAACACCCCGGAACATAAATTCAACATCAATTTTGGAAATAGAAAGGTGATTGATAACCTGGGATTCAATATTACCTACAGATGGCAGGATGCTTTCCGCTGGGAGTCTTCCTTTGCAATTGGGGATGTGCCAGCCTACAGCACATTGGATGCCCAGGTATCTTACAAACTTCCTGACCTGAAATCCATCATTAAAGTTGGAGGTTCAAACTTATTTAACGAGTATTACATTCAAAGCCTTGGTGGACCCTCTATAGGTGCCATTTACTACGTGTCGATCACCTTTGATGAATTAATGAATTAATCAACGGGTGAATACCATTAGATTTGGCCTGATCAGTTACTGATCAGGCTTTTTTCATATATTTAAATAAACGAAACTATGGAAGGCAAAGATTTTAAAAGGTTTCCCGGCCTGAGGAGCAAACTCTATACAATAGTTTTTGGTACTGAGACACCTGCAGGAAAACTTTTTGATGTTGTGCTATTGTGGGCCATTGTCGGCAGCATCCTGGTGGTGACATTTGAAAGTGTCAAAGAACTGAATGATCGGTTCGAAATAGCTTTTGCCGTATTTGAATGGGTTTTCACCATCTTATTTTCCATAGAATATCTGCTTCGGATATTTATTCTCAAGAAACCTCTAAAATATGTTTTCAGCTTCCTGGGGATTATCGATTTCCTGGCCCTGGTACCCACCTACCTGTCTCTATTTGTAACCGGTGGAGCCTATCTGGTTGTGATTAGAGCCATTAGGCTCCTGAGGATTTTCAGAATACTCAAACTGTCCAGGTATCTAAGTGAAGCTCAGATGTTGGGGAATGCCCTGGTTGCCAGCAAATACAAGCTATTTGTTTTCATTGGAACGGTACTTAGTGTAGTGTTGATTGTGGGTACACTCATGTATGTGATCGAGGGTGCTGAAAATGGATTCACCAGTATTCCCAGGAGTATATATTGGTGTATCGTAACCATCACTACGGTGGGCTACGGAGACATAGCACCACACACAATTTTGGGTCAAATATTAGCTTCCGTCCTCATGCTAATGGGTTATGCGATTATCGCAGTACCTACGGGGATTGTAACCGGTGAACTAGTTAGAGAAAATACCAGGAAAGCAACCATTAAACTCAGGAGTTGTCATAGTTGCAATACAGAGATCGATGACCCAAAGGCAAAATTTTGCCATGAGTGTGGCAGCAAATTACCATAAAAAAAAGAGGTCAGTAGATTTACTGACCTCTTCTGATTAATAATCAAGTATTTCTATTGCGGAGATGGTGGTGACATCACACCAGCAATGATATGAATGAAACCGTTATCTTTTGTTAAGGTTTCTGGTAGTGCGGTGTTAGGTACAGCCACCTCAGCTTCAAATTCCTGATCCAGGTCACTATCAATGAAAACTCCTATACCATTTACAGCCTCAGATTCAATATATCTGAAATATAACTGAACCCCAGCTGCGCTTTCGTAGGAGGAAATACCAGGATCAATGGCTGCTGTGCTAGTAAGCTCTGCAGCCCCTACATCATCTAACACTACATGGTTTGCGATAATGCCGTACCATTGCTCACCTGTATAAGTCGCAGCTGTGATAGATGCAGCATTGAACGTTTCGTTAGTAGGTGCAAAGACTGTGTGGAATGTAGTTCCGGTCAAAATACTCACTAAAGGAGTCTTTTGGTTAGCGGCTGCATATGCATCTGCTTTGGCAATACCTGATGCAAGAATTGAAAAGCTTGCTCCAAGGCTAAGTGCTCCATATGTAGTTGGCAAAACGGCGGCAAGACCATCCAAAGCAACAGGAATTAATACCTTATTGGTTGTATGGATTACACCATTTGTTGCTTCAATATTTGCGGTAATTATTTCAATGTTCTTGGTAGCAGAACCGGTCAGGAGAGTACCATCCTGATTCACTGTGATGACCTCATCAGCGCTGGTTGTGGCTACAGCCAGTGTCATTACCTCTGTACCTGCCGTCAAATCTGCAGCATTGTATCTGGTGGCTGAAACATGGTAAAGTAGCACATTGGCAATTATATCTGGATTGACTAATGTAATATCCGATGGAAATCCAGGAACATTCAAAAGGTCTATGAAAGCTGTATTTGTAGGAGCAAATAAAGTCAAAGAACCCTCTGCCTCCAGTGCAGCTGCTACTTCAGGAAACAATCCTAAATATTTGGCCAGGGAATCAAGTCCTTCCGTACTTTCAACGATTTCCAGGATATTTTGAGTTGGACCTTCATCATCATCCTTATTACAGCCTGCGAGTGCCATTACGCCCACAGCTACAAAAGCCAGGACCAATGTTTTTATGTTTTCTTTTAATAAAAAGCGCTTTTTCATTTTTGGTAACGTTATGTTGTTATATAAAAATAATAAAAAAATATCATGTTATATTAAAATAATGCACAATAGGTAGTTAATAACAGCATCAGATTAAGAATAACATAATAACGACACCAACTGTTATTTATTCGTTGGAAAATTTCACCCTCCCGGATGATTTAGATCATCGCTTTGTTTGACCCTCCTCATGAAATAGTTCATACCGTTTTTGGACCTTAGTTATACCAAACCAATAGAATAAGGCCATGAAAACTGAATTGATCAACCCAACAAAAAAAGGCAAAAAACATGATGAGAATCTTCATGGAGCATTGAAGGCCAATGACTTACTTACACCTCCCGTTACCAAAAAACTCTTTCAGGAGATGATGGATATAAAACGGCAACGGGCTGAACAGTATCAAAGTCAGACCCGATTGTTTATGACGATCGGGCTGAGCCTAAGCTTGCTGTTCTGTATTGTAGCCATAAACTGGAGGACCTATGATAGCCAGGAGCTGGTAAATCTGGGACAATTAGACGCAGACTTTGAGGAAGTGATGGAAGTCCCGCCAAGTGATCAGCCACCTCCACCACCACCAAAAATCGAGCAACCGGTAATTGTGGAAGTAGATGACAGGGAAGTTGTGCAGGAGATCAAATTGGATTTTGATGTGGAGATCCTGGAGGAGACTGCTGTAGATGTAGTGGTTTTTGATGCTCCGGCCATGGAAGATGAACAAGCAGATCAGATATTTCAGATTGTAGAAGATGTGCCGGTACCTAAAGGAGGGCTGGAGGCGTTTTATACTTTCGTTGGGGAAAATCTACGGTACCCACCTCAGGCTATTCGAATGGGGGTTTCTGGCAATGTCTTCTTGAAGTTTGTAGTGGAAAAAGACGGTCGGCTTACAGATGTGCAAGTGATCAAAGGTATAGGGTCAGGGTGTGATGAAGAGGCTGTGAGGGTATTGGAATCTGCCCCTCCGTGGAATCCTGGAAAACAAAGGGGAAGACCAGTACGGGTTTATATGGTTATTCCCATAAGATTTGTCCTGTTGGGAAAGTAAGTTGACTTTTTCCAGGTTTGGTAAGGTCCCGCTATTCGGCGGGACTTTTTATATATCTACTTTACTGATCTTTTTATGTAACTCATTGATTTTCATCAGTGCTGCTGAAGCATACCAGGGGTGGAGGTCCATGATGAGCCTGCCTGCCTGAATGGCCGGATCTGTAGTGGTCAGAGCCTTCGCTTCTTCGATTGTTTCCACTGCAAAGATGTAAATACCTCTCACCTCACCGTCGTCGAGGAACGGACCGGCCAACACAAGTTTACCTTCTTCGGCCATTCGCGTAATATTGTCCAGGTGTGCCCTTTGAAGTCTGGCTGTTTCTGTGGAGTCCTGGTCCCGGTTTGGTCCTGCTTTGAGATAAGCAAGTACATATTTTCGCATCCCGTAGTCATCGGCTCCTGTTTCAACTGCCAGTAGTGAGTCATAAGCTGTTTTGTTTGCCGGGATCACTGCTTCTTTGTTTGCTTCTTTTGTCGAGCACCCTAAAAGGAGAACAAAACCAAAAATCACTGGATATAACTTCATAGGTCAGTCGATTTGCTTTTAATTTGAAGCATATAAAATGCGTTTATACTAAAAATAAATGCATCCTAATTAAATTCATATCAATATGATCAAAATATATCACAATCCACGTTGCAGAAAGAGTCGGGAGGCACTTGAGTTGGTTAAAGACAAAGTGGGTGATCCGGAGATCATTGAGTATCTCAAAACACCACCCACTCAGGAAGAACTTCAGAAAGTTGTGGAACTACTAGGTATCAAACCTGAGAGTCTGGTGCGAAAGAATGAGTCTATTTATAAAGAAAAGTATAAAGGAAAATCATACACGGATTCGGAGTGGATCCAAATCCTTGTCAAGAATCCAAAGCTTATAGAGCGCCCCATCGTGATCAATGGAGATAAAGCCAGGGTGGGTAGACCCCCTGAAAGCGTACTTGAAATTCTCTAACTACCCAAATAACCTGTTCCCGGGTGTTTTACTGGGACCCGGTCCTTGAACCATTGCATGGTCAGGAAGCTAAAAATAAATCCGGATGCTGCTGCCTCAATGAATATGACTATTCCGATCCCATATTCATTGAGATACATCCCATGGGGTTCATTTTGACGGATCATCTCCATAAAGTTTGGACTGGAAAGTATAAAGATGAGCACAAATGCTGCGAAGCTAACTGCTGTTGTCAATGAGGTTAATACCCCTAAACTCATGCCTCGCAAGTAGCTGAAGTCACGATCATGATGCTTTCTGTACGCCCTGATGGTCAGAAATACACCCGTAAACATGATGACCGCATTGAATCCACGAAGTTCATATTGGTGGATCAGCCCGACTGACTTCATGATCAGAAAATAGGCGATCAACAACGCTGTAATGGTCAGACCATTTTTAAATGCTTTTTTTTCTAAATATCCGGTATCCATGGCATGTTGTTTTTTAGGTTTTACCTTGTTACATAATTATATTAAGCGATTTTTAACGATAATAGTTTAATAAACACCCCGGAATCTATGAAAGCGCTTGTTTGTCACGAATTTGGCCCTATCAATCATTTGCGCTTTGGGGAAATGAAAATTCCCACTATTACTTCTGAAGAGCTTTTGATTAAGGTGAGTTATTGCGGAGTCAATTTCCCGGATACTTTAATTGTGGAGGGCAAGTATCAGTTCAAGCCAGAGTTGCCCTTTGTGCCAGGAGGTGAGGTATCAGGGGTTGTGGAGCAGGTAGGGGATAAAGTAAAAGATTTTAAGCCAGGAGACAAGGTCATTGCTGCCATGGGTTGGGGTGGCTTTGCTGAATTTGCTGTAGCAAGTGCTCACAATACTTTTCATTTTCATCCAAAAGATGACCTCAAAAAGGGATCGGTGATGCTGGAAACCTATGGTACCGCTATGCATGCCCTAAAAGACCGCGCACAGCTTTCAAAAGGAGAGGCGCTCGTGGTTTTAGGTGCCGCAGGAGGTACCGGAACTGCTGCTGTACAATTAGGTAAAGTTTTAGGTGCTACAGTGATTGCGGTAGCTGGCTCTGAGGATAAGTTGGCTTTTGCGAAAGATGCAGGAGCCGATCATCTCATCAATTATCAAAATACGGATCTTAAGGAAAGTCTTAAGGACCATGGGGGTGTGGATATCGTGTTTGATCCGGTAGGTGGAGATGCTTCAGAAGCAGCTTTTAGAGCTTTGAAGCCCGGAGGTAGGCACCTGGTCGTAGGTTTTGCTTCTGGCACAATCCCCAATTTACCATGGAATCTTCCCCTATTGAAGTCAGCCTCTATAGTAGGTGTTTTTTGGGGACATTTTTGGAGGAATCAACCTGAAGCCAACCGGAAAAACATTGAACAATTGCTGAAGTGGTTGAATCACCATGAGATTGATCCGCGAATCACAAAGACCTTTAAGCTAAGTGAAGGTATTGAAGCACTCAACATGCTCAAGGGAAGAAAAGCATTAGGAAAGATTGTACTGAGTACCTAAAACCGCTGATTCATCCGAATCCCAACATAATAGTGACCGGAGGATTCCGTTGTTTCAGGAGATCTGATATAGCCGATAAATCCAAGATCAAATGAAGGCCAACTCATCATGATGCCATATCTGTGCTGTATGATTTGTTTTTCTGCGGTTTTTACAAAGGTGGATTCATCACCCAGGAAGTTTCCTTCTATCGTGGCATTATAAAATACATATTCGTAGCCAGGTGCATAAAACACATAGAATTCGCTCATTTCTGGTACAGGCAGTATTTTTTTGATGTTGCCAAGTTGGGCAGAATAGAACGAAGATCTGTCAATGGATAAAAACCGTCCAAACCGAATGACTATTTCCTGTCGTACCCAATCGTTTGTGGTTCCAACCGCAAGACTTGATTCACTGAGTACTTCCAGCTTTTCAATATTGAGCAACGAATGGCCATATTTTAACGAAATAGTAGCCAATGGACTGTCATTGATTTGATATTTCCAGCCTTTTGGTGTGCCCAGGTTAAAGATCTGATGCCAGTATTCATGCATTTTCCCCACCCTGGTCGAAGGTCCCATCAAGCCCAGCTCAACTTCCCACTTAAAGTATTTTCCTTTTTTGAAATAATATTCGGTGGCAAAACTCGCTGAAAACTGTCCGGCGTAAGGACGATCAAACAATTCTTCGAATCGCCAGGAAATGTTTTTGGGAGTATAGATTCGATGGTTTAGCTGAAAGCCATGAATGACTTTTCTATAGGTTGAGGTATCATGGACATAGCGAAATGAGGGGTATATACCACTGCTATAGTACTGATCTTTATAGAAGTTCAGCGTGAAGGCATCATTCTCCACAACAAGCCTGGCCTCGTTTTTAAGGTACCTGGTGGATTGCCCGTTTAAATGAAATGCGCAAACGAGCACGATATAGGCGGTGATAAAGTAGCTTCGCATTAACCTTTCAAAAATAGAAATTTGACTGATGGATTTTGATTTTTTAAAGAAAAAATTGGATGAAAGAAAAAATTCAGGGAATCTAAGACAATTACCGGGCCAAAAAGGTCTTATTGACTTTGTTTCCAATGATTATATGGGGTTGGCTCGGAATGAGGAGCTTGCTGAAATAATAAGGAAGCGGGAAAAGGAAGAATCTCCCGGGATTGGTGGTACGGGGAGCAGACTCCTGTCGGGCAATCACGATTATTACTCACAGGTGGAAGATTATCTGAAATCCGTTTTTGAAGCGGAGGGTGTTTTGATTTTTAATTCAGGCTATCATGCCAATCAGGCCCTGGTGTCATCGGTAGCTCAAAAGGGAGATACCATCATTTATGATCAGCTTGCACACGTTTGTCTGAAAGAAGGAGCCTGGCTTAGCAAAGCGGAAACCATAGCTTTCAGGCACAATGATATGGAGGATCTGGAACAGAAACTGAGGCAGGCCAGCGGAAGAAAATTTGTAGTAACCGAGACGGTCTTCTCCATGGATGGTGACATAGCTCCTCTCCGGGCAATCGTGGACCTTTGTGAGCAGTATAATGGGTATCTTATCGTGGATGAGGCGCATAGTACAGGATCTTTCGGTAAAGACGGGTCCGGGCTTCTACAGAGCCTTATGCTTGCTCAGAAGGTTTTTGCCAGGGTATATACTTTTGGCAAAGCCATGGGAGTTCATGGAGCTTGTGTGGCTGGTAGTAAAATACTTATTGATTACCTGGTCAATTTCGGTCGACCATTTATATACACCACTTCATTGCCACCTATTAGCCTGATTTCCATTGAAGAAAGCTTTAAGTACCTCGCTTCGCACATTGAACTACAGCAAGCCTTGCAGCATAAGATCAGGTTGTTCAGGGAGCGATTTACAGATTCCGTCAGTGAAACAGCTATTCAACCTGTTTTAATAGGCTCCAACGAGAAAGCCAGGGAAGCTTCGTTGAAATTAGCAGGACAAGGGTTCGATGTAAGGCCCATTTTATCTCCAACTGTGCAAAGAGGGAGTGAGCGGTTGAGGATCAGTTTACACACCTTCAATACCTCAGATCAGATTGATGAATTAACTTCGACCCTGAAAAACATTCTCTGATTTATGCTTGAAAATTACTTTGTGACAGCTATTGGGACAGATAGTGGAAAGACAGTTGTCAGTGCAATCATTGCTGAAATGCTTGGAGGAGACTACTGGAAACCGATCCAGGCCGGATATCCCAGAGATACCGAAACGGTAAGAGAGCTGGTGTCGAACACCGAATCTAAATTCCATCCAGAAGCTTACCTGTTAAATACTCCTGCATCTCCTCATGCCTCCGCCCGGATCGATGGGGTAAACATTGACATTGAATCCATCAAGTTGCCTCAAACAGAAAATAGCCTCGTCATAGAAGGAGCAGGAGGATGCCTGGTTCCTCTAAACGATCAGGAGGTAGTGGCTGATCTCATCCCTCAATTCAGGTCACGGGTTGTCCTGGTCTCCAATTTGTATCTTGGTTCCATCAATCATACACTTTTGACAGCAGAATACTTACATAACAAAGGCTATTCTGTCAAGGGGATCATCTTCAATGGTGAGGAAAATGAAGAAAGTCAACGGATCATACTGAAAAAGACTCAACTTAGATACTTGCTGCATGTGAAAAAAGAGCAAAGTATAAACAGGGAAATGATATCCAAGTATGCTGAATTACTTTCAAATAACTGGTAAATGAACTGGCAGAAACTCGATCAGAAAAATATCTGGCACCCCTTTAGTCCACTCTCCGAAAAGCCGGTGATCCAGGTGAAAAAGGGGAGAGGGGTCTATTTGCAAACCGTGGACAATCGCTGGATCATGGACTGTATTTCTTCGTGGTGGGTAAATACACATGGACATGCGAATAAGCAAATATCAAGAGCCATTGCAAAGCAGTCCCGCAAGTTGGAGCAGGTGATTTTTGCAGGGTTTACTCATGAACCCGCCGTCAAGCTGTCTCAGTTGTTGCTTAGTATCCTACCTGAAAATCAATCCAAGTTGTTTTTCAGTGATGATGGATCCACATCTGTAGAGGTTGCATTGAAACTGGCTATCCAGTATTGGAAGAATCTGGGAAAACCTCGTATGAGAATTATTGCAATAGATGGAGCCTATCATGGAGATACTTTCGGGTCAATGTCCGTTGGTGAGCGTGGTCTTTTCAATCTTCCCTTTTTTGATTTTCTGTTTGAAGTAGATTTTATTCCGTTCCCTGAAGGGGATGGTGCGAACAGTATCGCCAAAATGAAAGAGCTGGCGTCTGAGGATACTGCGCTTTTTATATTTGAACCACTGGTGCAGGGAGCTTCAGGAATGAGGATGTATACTCCCGAAGTGCTGGATGAGCTGATAAGTATTGCAAAGTCAAAAGAGATAATTTGTATTGCAGATGAAGTGATGACAGGATTTGGGAGGACAGGAAAGGTCTTTGCCTCAGATTATCTCAAACATCACCCCGACATCTTTTGCCTGTCAAAAGGAATTACCGGTGGTTTTCTACCCATGGGGGTGACTACTGTGTCACAAGCAATTACCCGGACCTTTGATGCCACAGAGTATTCAAAGACTTTCTTTCATGGACACTCCTATACAGCAAACCCGTTGGCTTGTGCGGCTGCGGTGGAGAGCTTGAAAATTCTGGGTACCCAGAAATGTAAGGATCAGATTGAAATGATTTCCAGGAACCATGAGGAATTCGTTTCTACTACCGAATTACCTAAGACGATCAGGGAGATCAGGTCATTGGGCACCATCTTGCGAATAGAGTTGAAGGTGGATGATCCGGGATATGTGAGTATGATCAAAGAGCAGATCTATGATTTCTTTATGTCGAGGAACTTACTGCTGAGACCGTTGGGGCATGTGATTTATGTTTTACCCCCCTATGTGATTGAACCCAGGGAGTTGAAAAGAATTTATAAGGCTATCATTGAATTTTTTGAAGAGTTGGAAAAGAACTAGTCTGTTTGTTTATTTAACTGAACTTATTTCAGAATGACTTTCATTTTTAACGCAGGATACCTGATTCGGAGGATACTTCTGGTTTCCCTTGGATTGCTTCTATTGACAACTTGTATCAGGCGTGAGGATGAAAATAACGTCAATCTTCCTCATATTATCGTCATCCTTGCTGACGACTTAGGTTATGGTGATCTTGAGGTTTACAACCCCGGGTCTAAAATACCCACACCCAATCTTAATGCTTTGGCAGCCTCCGGGATGCGCTTCACTGATGCCCATAGCCCCAGCAGCGTCTGTACACCAACGCGATATGGAATTTTGACAGGACGGTATGCCTGGAGAACGGCTTTGAAGAAAAGCGTACTTTGGGCATGGGATAAACCTTTGATTGAGGATGATCGGGTAACCCTTCCAAAAACTTTGAAAGGAGTGGGGTATCAGACTGCATGTATAGGTAAATGGCATCTGGGTTGGCGTTGGCCAGCGAATACAGGCGGCTTTATCAATGACGATATTGCCATGGGTGATTATAATTTGGAAGGTAGGAATGAACTGTGGCACAATATTGATTTCACCAAACAATTAGGTGGAGGACCATTAGCGGCAGGGTTTGATTATTATTTCGGGGATGATGTGCCCAATTTTGCTCCTTATGCGTTCATAGAGAATGACAGGCTATTGAATATTCCGGATACCATCAAACCAAATGGGATTTTTGGCGGTCCGGGACCCATGGTTACTGGTTGGGACCTTGCTGAGGTGATGCCTGCTATCACACAAAATGCCATGAAATATATCAGGGAACAGGCGTCCAAAGAAAGTCCGTTTTTTCTATACTTTCCACTCACAGCTCCTCACACCCCAATTGCACCTGCTGAGGAGTTTATTGGCAAGAGCACTGCCGGTCGTTACGGCGATTATGTGCATCAGGTGGACTATACTGTGGGCCAAATCCTACAGGTACTGGAACAGACAGGTCAATTAGAAAACACGATCGTGATATTTACTTCTGACAATGGATCTCCCCAGCGTGATGGTGAAAACATGGCCGGAAAGGTAGGTTCTGTGAAGGCTTTTGGTCATGATCCCAGCTACCCACTCAGAGGAACAAAATCTGATATCTGGGAGGGAGGTCATCGTGTACCGCTAATCGTTTCATGGCCTGATAAAATCGATCCAGGGCAGGTTACTAACCAGCTTTTTGGATTGAATGATCTTATGGCTACGTTGGCCGGACTGATTGGTATCGAAGCAGGAAGTGAATTTAAAGACAGCGAAGATCTCAGTGAAGTCCTGTTGACCCATCCTAATCAACCCATCCGGGATCATCTGATACACCATTCCATCCAGGGGATGTTTTCAATCCGCAAAGGTCCCTGGAAACTTATCGCCGGAAAAGGTTCGGGTGGGTGGAGTGCCAATACCACTGAAAATGATGCCCCTGGTCAACTGTACAATCTGGATGATGATCTTGGGGAGACAACTAATCTATATAATGAATATCCGGAGATCGTTGAAGAACTACTGGCTCTTTTAGGAAAATATCAGGACCAGGGTTTCAGCAATTCGAGATTTAGGGGATTACATGCTGCAGAAGACTAGACACATGAACAACATAGACAAGACAAGATTCTTAAGCCGGAATATCAGAATCTGGATATATTTTTTCATAGTCACCTGGTGTCTTGATTTATCAGCACAGGACATACAAGTTGAGCCTGGAACTGTCAATATCACTCTAAACAAAGAGTTTCCGGCAATACCCTCAGGGTCTTCCGTCCTGCAAATCCGTGACTATTTTGTATGGGGAGGAAGTGTGGTAAAAGGGGACGATGGCAAGTACCACATGATCTTTTCTTTGTGGGAAAGCGGACCCGGAACGGAAAATTTTGTCAACAGCTGGGTTTTAGAATCGAAAATCGGGTATGCAGTTTCAGATTATCCAGACAGGGAATTTAAGTTTCAAAAAATAATCCTGAAGGGTGCACGCTATGATGGTGATACATCAGCCTGGGATGCCCAAAGTGTGCATAACCCGCACCTGAAAAAATTCGGGGATACCTACTACCTCTATTATATTGGGACGAGAGACCCGGGCCCACAAACTGATGACCCACGAGCCAGTTCTCTCAATAAAAGATCCAGGTCTCAGCAATCCCAGCAAATAGGCGTGCTACAGTTTAAAAATTTTGATGAGCTCCTCAATGGTCATTTTAAGAGAGCTAAAGAACCTTTACTGTCACCTAGGACCAGGGTCAAGCCTGACAATATCCTCAATGGTTCACCAGAGGGGACTGAAGCCAAGCCGGACAATATCATTGTTGTGAATCCTTCTGTGGATTATAACCCTAAAACCAACAAATACATGTTGTTTTTCAAAGGCAATTTATACGAGCCCGGTTGGAAAGGGGTTCACGGAGTTGCTATAGGTGACTATCCTACAGGCCCTTTCAAACCATTGGATCAGTTTATTTTTGATGTGCGGATGCCAGATGGTACTTTGGCAAGTACTGAAGATCCATACGTCTGGTATGCTAAAAAATGGGATTGCTTTTTGGCGGTTGTCAAAGACTTTTCAGGTCAATTGACAGGGCATAAGAATACACTGGCATTGTTATCATCAGGTGATGGTATTCACTGGAAGCTTCCAAAGAATCCTTTATTTATGAAGCGTGAATTGTACCTGCAAGATGGTTCAGCAATCGGTTTAAGCAGGCTGGAGCGTCCTCAGTTGTTGTTGGATGACAAAGGAGTGCCACAGGTAATGTATGCTGCTTGTGCCATTGAGAATCCAAATCAAAAAAATGATGGCAGCACATTCAATGTCCACATTCCTTTGGCTGTTTCAGATACGAAATGACTATTAAATAATAGACAGTAACCAACTGTCTTATATGCTTTGCTGAGCGTTTTAATAAAACATTAGCAATTTCGTGACGGTACAGGAAGGCTGGGTGGTAGTTCATGGCTTAATTTGCACTAAATAATAAAGCAATTCAATGAGCATAGAAATCCCCAACATCTGGAACAAAGAAAAAGAGCAGTCTTTCAATGGAGATCAGGTAGATCTACTGATATACCGGTCCAATTTGTTAGGTTCAGACCTCAGAGTGACGAACTACGGTGGTGGAAATACATCCTGTAAGACGATCGAAAAAGATCCGTTGACTGGTGAAGAAACTGAAATCATGTGGGTTAAGGGTTCCGGAGGAGATATTGGAACGCTTAAAAGAGATGGTTTAGCTGGTCTTTATATGGATCGGTTACTTAATCTAAAAAATATTTATCGCGGTCTGGAGCATGAGGATGAAATGGTAGCGCTTTTCAATCATTGCATTTATGATTTGGATTCAAGGGCTCCTTCTATTGATACTCCATTGCATGCATTTCTTCCGTTCAAGCATGTGGATCATGTCCATGCCGATTCTCTGATTGCCATCGCGGCATCAAAAGATGGGGAAAAGATCACTCAGGAATTGTTTAACGGGGAACTTTCATGGGTGCCCTGGCAGCGTCCGGGATTTGATCTTGGCCTCCAACTAAAGAAATCACTGGATGAAAACCCGGGAATCAGAGGTATTGTATTAGGAGGACACGGACTGTTCACCTGGGGTGATACGGCTGAAGAGTGTTATAAAAACACTTTAGACGTGATCAACAAAGCCGCGGTGTATCTGGATAAACACTATGGTAAATCACGACCTGTTTTTGGAGGTGAAAAGCTTAAAAGCCAGCAAGATGACAAGAGAAAGGATCAGGCTGCCGCTTTATCACCCATCCTGCGTGGACTGGCAAGTAGCCATTCGCGCATGGTTGGTCATTTTACCGATGACAGCCGGGTACTTGAATTTATCAATAGCAAGGATCTGGATAAGCTAGCGCCATTGGGTACAAGCTGCCCGGATCATTTCCTGAGAACAAAAATTAAGCCGTTGGTTCTGGATCTACCGGCGGATCAGGATCTGAGCGATAGTCAGAAGATCAAAGATCAGCTGGAAAAGGCTTTTGCAGATTATCGTGAGGATTATAAAAACTATTACGAGACACACAAAAGGTCAAACAGTCCTGCCATGAGGGATCCAAATCCTGTGGTAATACTTTGGCCTGGTGTAGGGATGTTTACTTATGCCAAGAATAAGCAAACAGCCAGAGTAGCCGCAGAATTTTACATCAATGCCATCAATGTGATGAAGGGGGCCGAAGCGATATCAAGCTATGTGTCATTGCCATTGCAGGAAGCCTTTGACATTGAATATTGGTTGCTGGAGGAAGCTAAGCTTCAGCGAATGCCGAAAGAAAAGCCATTGTCCAGAAAGGTAGTGTTGGTTACGGGCTCCGGAGGAGGAATTGGTAAAGCCATCGGGGATAAGCTTATAGCAGAAGGGGCCGCTGTAATCTTCAGCGACATCCGTCAGGATCTTTTAGACGAGATTAAAACCGAATATTCTTCTGATCAGGCATTCTTTACAACACTTAATGTAATTGACTCTAAGTCAATCAGTGAGGCATTCAAGCAATGCAACCTGGCCTTTGGTGGGATCGATATCCTGGTGAATTCCGCGGGTCTGGCTTTGTCAAAACCTTTATTGGATCATACTGAGGAGGACTGGGACAAGCTGAATGACATCCTCGTAAAGGGACAATTCCTGATGAGTAAGGAAGCTGCAAAAATCTTGAAGGCTCAGGGGCTTGGTGGTGATATTGTCAATATTGTCAGTAAAAATGCTTTGGTGTCAGGACCAAACAACGTGGCTTACGGTACTGCCAAAGCTGCTCAGGCACATATGAGTAGGTTGCTGGCTGCAGAATTAGGTCCTGATAAAATCAGGGTGAACATGGTGAATCCGGATGCGGTGATCAGAAATAGCAATATCTGGCAGTCAGGATGGGCAGCAGGAAGAGCTAAGGCTTATGGCATTACTGTAGATGAACTACCGGCATACTATGCCAAGCGCACACTCTTAAATGAAGAACTGTTGGTAGAAGACATTGCCAATGGAGTGTTTGTATTTGTGAGTGGAATGCTCTCCAAATCGACGGGAAATATTTTGAATGTGGATGGCGGAGTAGCTGCAGCGTTTGTGAGATAACAGAAGTTTCAGAAGCTAATTTAAATTCTAAGCCCGTCAGATTGACGGGCTTTTTTTATATTTCAAGGAAGGAGAGTAGTGTGAAGGGGTTTCTAGCATTTTCTGAGGTAACTACCCAGTAGACGCAGGGTTTCTGCAACTTGAGAACTGAACGAGTCTTGAAAGTGTTATTCAATCTCATTATCATCCCCGTTTTGTGACAGTCTAGTCTCCAAGTAGGTAGGGGTTTATTGCATCTGATTTTTCAATTCAGAAATGGCTTCTTTCTTCAATTGGATATTCTTAAGAATAAATTCTGCTACATTTTTCCCTTGCTCTACTCCGTTGACACATGCGGGCAAATAGTGAATCCCTCCATACATCCTACTGATCGCTGCTTCATCTGATGCATCATAAAAGGAATCAAATTCCCGGATAGGGAGTCCGAATTCTACTTCGGTACTATCCAAAAAGGCAAAGTTGTCACCAAGGATATAAGTGAGTGATTCGGCGGCAGCTCTTGAAATGACAGAGTGTCCGGAGGTGTATTCCGGAAAGGCAGGAGTTTGCAGGAGTGGTCTCCATTCTTTGTCAAGGTATTTGTTGATGTATGTTTCCGGTCTTATCAGGCTGCTTCTGAATTTTTCATCCCAGCAACTGATAAAAGCATCATACAGACAGATGGCTGTGAGTGCAAAAACAGCGCTTCGGTCCATAAATGGCAATTCCTCTTTTTCTGTTGCAATGGACGCAATGGAAATCCAATGACCACCCGGAGAAATTTTCTGGGTGTAGAACATTACATGTCCTTTGGTGAATGAAATGTTGGGATTACAATCCCAAAACTTGGCGATTTCCAGGTGTTCATCCGTAGCGTTCTTTACTGCATCATAAACTTCTTTTGCTTCCTTAAAAAACTGAGAAGAAACAAGTGTATCGAAACTGGTAGGTGGTGGGGGAGGAAATTGCTGTGCAGAGTCAAGGACCATGGTACGAATCGTATTCCAATGTGGCTCTATAGCTGGCATGTAATCCGGTGGTGTCGGCTTCCATTTCCCAGGCTCATCGAGCAGGTTATATCTGGTCAGGGCTTCACGGTCTTTATAGCCATCTTTGGAGGCCCATGAGATAATATGGTCAGCTACCTGGTTTCCATATTTTATAGAAGCTTCATATACTTCGTTCGAAATGCCCAAATCTCTTACCTGCTTGAGAAAGTTATCTTCATACCCCTGCATGGCCTTTTTATCAAAGACAAGCGTTCTCCCGGTTTTAGAAAATGCAATGATGCTGGCTAGTGGGTGGTAAATGTTTTCGTCGGTAGGAGCCGGCACAGCGCTAAGCTCATTCAGCTGACCTGCAAGTGTTAGATAATCCGTAGATTCGATGACTGATGCTTCATATGCTGCAATATTGGCATAAGCATAGATCCTGCTGGCTACTGGCGGAGTAAAAATATCATCGATAATGACATTGGTTAAATTCTTGTTCCAGATATTAAGTTGCGATTGGAAATAGTCATCCAATGCTTCCTGATTATGTGGTGTCTGACAGCTAGAAAAAATAACAATGATGAAGATGAAAGCGCTAAATTCGGTGATCCTTCTCATACCGATTTGAAATCAATTAATTTTGAACCTCGAATCTTCAAATTTAATAAAATTATAAAGGTAAAGTGCCTATATAATTGACTATGGTACAGGTCGTTTACATACTTAATCCATGAATTACATGCTGGGCATAATAGTATCTGTTCCAATCCGTTGAAACGGATTTTGTTTCTCTTGACCATGAATAGAAGCCTACTTTTTTTCTGCTTACTGATAATACTTGGAAGCTGTTCAATGGAAAACAGTAAACGAGATTTGGTCAGGCTTGAATATGAGCATCCGAGCATGGGAAGTTTGTTTAGGGTGGTGGTTTATGCAGAGGATTCTGCCACGGTATCAGCATTGGTGCAAGCTTCCTTTCAGGGTCTGGATTCACTGAATCTTATCATGAGTGATTACCTGCCCAATAGCGAATTGATGCAATTATCCCGGAGCTCAGGAGTTGGTGAATATGTCAAGGTGAGTGAAGACCTAAAAGACATTTTGAAGCTGAGTGAATACTGGTATTCCTGGTCAGGTGGTATTTTCGACGTGACCATTGGTCCAATCACCCAGCTATGGCGGAGGGCAAAAAGACAAGGGAAGCTACCTGGTGAACAATATTTTGAAAGAGCAATGTCAGCTGTGGGTTTTGAATATGTGCAATTGGACCCACAAAAGGGGGTGCTCCTTAAAAAACCAAACATGCAACTGGACCTGGGGGGAATTGCCAAGGGATATGCTGTGGATCGGATATTTGATCACCTGAGTGCAAATGGATATCCGATATGCCTGGTGGATGGCGCAGGAGACCTAAGGGTAGGTGAGGCACCACCTGGCAAAGAGGGATGGGAGATCGCTATTCAAACGTATGTTGGAAGAGATTCCACTTTGATACTATCCAACCGGGCAGTAGCTACATCAGGTGACTTTTACAGAAGCCTTCAGATCGATGGAAAGACCTATTCGCACATTATTGATCCATCAACAGGGTATGGCATCACAACCTCGAGAGCTGTTACAGTTTTTGCTAAAGATTGTACCACTGCAGATGTGTTGGCATCTGTTTTTAGTGTTGCAGGCCCCTATCAGTCGGACTTAAATGATAGAATACCAAATGGTAGTCAGGTCATGATCTTTGAGAAGGCAGAGGAAGAAACTGAAATATTTTCTATAGGCACAAAAAAACCGCAAAGCGATTTTTGATCACCCTGCGGTTTTCGAAAGAGATTTTGATTGCTTAAAGCACCTGAGTAACCCCTGGCGTTGGAATCGGATATTTTCCGTTCGCATCAGGCATTACAGGAGGATTCACATCCCATCCGAATTTTTCCGGTACAAGCACATCTGTAGAGTTGAGTGCTTCATCCCAGGTAATTACCTGTCCTGAGTAAGTAGCCATCCTTCCCATGATCGCAGTCAAAGTGCTTTTTGCGCCATTTTCCAGGTCGTTGATCTGGCCACCGCTTACGATGGAAGCAAACAATTTATCATGCTCAACCTGGTAAGGGTTCGGATCATCCTGGTTTCTGTGTTTCCAGATGATCTTTCCTTTCAGGTCGTAGATGGTTCCGTTTCCATCAGCACGTCCTTTGGTACCGGCCAGGCTTTCACCTACTTTGTTCCAGGTGTTTTTGATGTGTCGGCATTGGCTGTTGAGCAATGTGCCATCTTCGTATTCGAATTCTACAAAGTGATGGTCGAAGATCTCTCCGTGGTCGATACCATTTCTGACTTCTCGGCCGCCCATTCCCTGTGCTTTTACCGGGTAAGCATTCTTGGCCCAGTTGATAACGTCAATGTTGTGAATGTGCTGCTCATTGATGTGATCACCACACAACCAATTGAAGTAATACCAGTTACGCATTTGATATTCCATCTCAGTTTGTCCGGCTTCACGAGGTCTTACCCATACACCACCACTGTTCCAGTAAGCTTGCGCAGAAGTGATCTCACCTATCTCACCACCGTGCACTCGCTTCATAAGCTCAAGGTATGAGTTCTGATAATGCCTCTGCAGACCAACCACAACGTTTAGGTTCTTTTGATTAGCTACCTCTACAAGCTCTAATACTTTTCTTACACCAGCAGCGTCAGTAGCTAATGGTTTTTCAGTAAACACATGTTTGTTTTTAGAGATCGCATATTCCAGATGAATAGGTCGGAAACCCGGAGGGGTAGTAAGAATAACTACATCGGCCAAATCGATGGCTTCTTTGTATGCATCAAAACCAACAAACTTGTTCTTTTCTTTTACTTTGACTCTTTTCTTGTCTTCAACCTTTTCCAGGATATTGGTATAGCTGGTGTCCAATCGGTCTCTAAAGGCTTCGGCCATAGCTACCAGTTCCACATTTTCTTTCACGCTTAGGGCCTGGACCGCGGCACCTGTTCCTCTACCTCCACATCCGACAAGAGCGATTTTGAGTTTTCCTCCGGCAGCACTGTTGGCTGCAGACTGGAAGGGAAGACCTCCCACCATCAGCCCGCCGGCAACTGCCGCAGAACCTTTCACAAAATGTCTTCGGGTTACATTGTTGTCTTTCATTTGTATGTTGATTTTAATTTTTGATTGTTCGCATGGAATGGCCAGGTTGGTGGTCATCGCATGAAGTATTTTGTTTCTATAAAATTAGCAATTTTTAGCTTTCATCGAGGTTGATTGCCCAAAAAGCTGCCTGCTCTTCCGGTGTAGGCTGATCAAAGGGTTTCACAATCCTGAATCCGACAAAGGGTGAATCAGTATTCCACCAAAAACTCTTGGGTATCTGAGGGTCTCTTCCTTTCCATCTTTCAGGATCCGTTGGAATCCGTGAAGCACATCTCAAGCGATCCGGATCATCATCATATGAGCCACCTTTCACAGTTCTAGGATACAATCCTCTGGGCTTGATCCATGGATTGTCTACAGGATCTCCTTCAATCACAGACAGGAAGTCAGGAAGATAGTAATCCAAAGTCCACTCGGCCACATTTCCACTCATGTCATATAATCCAAATGCATTTGGTTCCAGTTTACCTACAGGATGATAAGCATACTGGGCATTCTCATAGCTCCATCCATACTTATCCAATTCCTCAACTTCATTTCCAAAATAATATGCTGTCTCACTTCCTGCCCTACAGGCATATTCCCATTCTGCTTCGGTTGGCAATCGATAGAATTCCCCGGTTTTGAGTGAAAGCCACTTACAAAACATTAAAGCAGAGAAATGAGTCATGCTACCAGCAGGGTATCCATATTTACCCATGCCAAATGAAGGATCTTCATATGGAGGGCTTGGCCGTGTAATAGCATCTGCAATAGCCTGATCTTCAGAAGTTGCCGCAGGATCATTCTTGTCCTGTTTTTTCATGAAAGCTTCAAACTGCCCCCAGGTGATCTCATATTTACCCATCCAGAATCCATCCACCTTGACCAACCGCTGTGGTCCTTCATCGTCATCTCTTTTGGCTTCAGTTTCGGGGCTTCCCATCTTGAAGGTGCCACCCTGAATAGGGACCATCTCAATGGATTGGTCGCTTCCTGGGATGTCCTGACTAAATGGCTCTTCCTGTCCGAAAACTGAAAAAGACAGAAAAAAACATACGTATACTATCCAACTGCTTCGCATCTTAAATTTCTTTATTAAATGGGTTTATTTGGTATTATTTAATAGTAAGTCAAATTCAATGGTCACCTCTTCACCGGTTTTGATCTGACCAAACATTGCGGACGGAGGAACCATCTCATAAGTAGTCATATTGATCTTTTTTGAGGTGAAAAACTTCAACTGATTGTTGGCCAATCTTTCACCATCCATCTCCATTGTGATGGATTCAGTATGACCTGCCATGGTGAGATCGCCATTAACGATCAGCTTAAACTTGCCTTCTTTAGTGACTTCCTTCAATTCATCCGATTTTACTACGAATGTAATCTCCGGGTTGGCTTCATACTGAAAAGCGTTATGCGTTTTGTTGTTCATTGCATCACCTCTTTCACTGTAGAGACTGGTTACCGGAATTACCAGTTTTACATCATTTACGATGCTTCCAGAGGTGGGGAATTTCTTTGCTGTCACCTCTGATTTGAAAACGTAGGTTCCCTGTATGGTTTTTGTCTCACTGGTCCAGTCATGCAAGGTGGAAGTACCCTTCACGGTCACTTTGCTGGATGGATCGACGGTGTAACTTGATTGACCAAATGAAATTTGGCAAAAAAATGCTAAGGCAATAGATAAAAATAGCTTCTTCACTGTTCATTCAATTTTTGAAGTCCCAAATATAAGTATCACGATTTAAATACAATCCTTTAATTTTCAGGGTTTAAAGTGAATGACTAACTAAAATATCAACGAAAAACCCGGCAATTAAATGAGATCCATTCTAACGCTGTTGATCTTCTGCGCAACAACCTCTCTTCTTTTTGCACAAAAGACTGAGACTGTCACATACAAACAACTCGATACCATCTCGCTTGAGATTCGCGTTCTTTACCCGAAAGATCATGCCAAAACTGATCAAAGACCTGCAGCCGTATTCTATTTTGGCGGTGGTTGGGTAGGAGGTACCATCAATCATTTTCAGCCTCAGGCTGAGCTATTGATTTCCAAAGGGATGGTTTGCTTTTTGGTGGAGTACAGGACCAGAAAGAGTCATGAAACCACCCCCGTAGAATCACTCAAAGATGCGAAGTCAGCGATGCGCTTTGTGAGGGAAAATGCAGCTCAGTTCGGGATTGATCCCAAAAAAATTGCAGCGGGAGGAGGTTCGGCTGGTGGTCACCTGGCAGCTGCTACAGCTTTCATAGATGGGTTTAATGAGGTTACTGATAACCTGGGCATAGGAGCAGTTCCCAATGCCTTACTTTTATTCAATCCGGTCATTGACAATGGTCCCGGTGGTTACGGGTATGAGCGGGTAGGAAACTATTACAAAGACTTTTCGCCATTGCACAACCTCAGGCCAGGAGCACCTCCAACTTTGTTCCTCCTGGGTACTAAGGATGACCTGATCCCTGTGGAGACCGCTGAATATTATCGAACGGTGATGGAAAAAATGGGCAGCCAGTGTGACTTGATTTTATATGAAGGTCAGGCGCATGGCTTTTTCAATCCTGGTCATCCAGAGTATCATGAAAAGACAAACAAAGCCATGGTGGATTTTCTTGAATCTATAGGGTATCTGCAAGAGAATTGAGAGGCACAGAAAGTCTATCGATATTCCAATATTTCATTGAAAGACAAGGCTTTATTAAATAACTTTGAATTATTGTGCTAAAAACCCCGATAAAACCCAAATTCATTAATTTATCTATTGTTCTGCTGTTATTGATAAGCAGTTGCTCCAGCCGAAAAATAGATTTCAATGCTGAAGTACGGCCTATCCTCAACAACAAGTGTATTGCATGTCATGGAGGAGTGAAGCAATCCGGTGGGTTTGGTCTCGTTTTTCGAGAGAATGCCCTGGGCAAAACTACCAACGGTAAATATGCTATCGTGCCAGGCAAACCGGATAAAAGCGAGCTGATTGCGCGGATCAAGCACCATGATCCGGAAATGCGAATGCCCCTGGATGCCGAACCGTTAAACGAAGAGGAAATCAATATTTTGACGGAGTGGATCGAACAGGGTGCGGAATGGGAAGACCACTGGGCATACCTGCTGCCGGAAGAACCTGAGATTCCTCAGCAAGATCATGAATGGGGTGTAAACCCAATAGATAAGTTTACGCTGGATAAAATGCTTGAACATGACCTGCAACCCTCTGCTGAGGCGGATAAACATGATCTTATTCGAAGGTTATCCCTTGACCTGATTGGGCTACCTCCAACACTGGAAGAGGTTGATCAATTTGTGAATGATCAATCGGAAAACAGCTATGAAAAACTTGTTGATCGTTTGCTTAATTCCCCACAATTTGGTGAGCACTGGGCAACCATGTGGCTGGACCTGGCCCGATATGCCGACTCCAGAGGTTATGAGAAAGATGCCTTGCGCAGTATCTGGATGTACAGGGATTGGGTAATCAAAGCTTTTAATGAAGATAAACCCTTCGATGAGTTTACCATTGAACAGTTGGCCGGTGATTTATTACCTCAACCAACCATTGATCAACTTGTCGCAACAGGATTTCATCGCAATACTCTGAATAATGACGAAGGAGGTACTTTCAACGAAGAGTATAGGATTGCACAGGTGATCGACCGGGTGAGTACCACCTGGGAGGTCTGGCAGGCTTCTACGATGGGATGTGTGCAATGTCATAGTCATCCTTACGATCCGATAAAAATGAAGGAATTCTACCAGTCAATGGCGTTTTTCAACAATTCTGCTGATTGGGATGTTGGCACAGAATTTCCTGTGCTTAAGGATCTCAAGGAGGAAGATGATCAAAAGCTGGAGGACCTCAAAAAATGGATTTCCACTTATGGAGCAAAAGATCAGGCTGATGAAGTTGCCCACAAAATCCTTACAGGAACTCCCCGGATCATCCATGAAGACTATACGGACACTACTGGTGCAGTGCACCAAAACAGGGGCGACCAGGATTTTATGGAGGTCTTTGATGGTTCTTCTATTTCCGTCAGTGATATTGATCTCACAGGCAAGGGTTATCTGGTGTTGTTCTATAGACAGCGTGATCAAACTGGCAAAGTTGTAGTAAAGGCCAATGGTAAGGAAATTGGTTACGGAGCTCTCGAAAGATCCGGTTCATTCACGCAGATGGTGATCGATCTGGAGCCATATAAGGGTGTAGCTGAACTGACATTGCATTTCCGAAGCGAACATGAGAAGTATCGAACATATACGGATGGATTTTTTCTGGTGGATGAGCTGCCTGGGAAAGGAGAAGATGGTTATGAGGAGCGGGTGGCTGAGTTAAAAGCCTTGTTTCAGGCCGATCCGGAAAACACCACCTTGATCATGCAGGACAAACCCGAACGTTTTCAACGCGTGACCAGGGTATTTCATCGGGGAAGCTGGCAGGAGCAGGAGGAGGCTGTGGAGCCGGCGGTTCCGGCTTCATTAAGAGATGATAGTACTCAATTGAATAACAGACTTGATTTGGCCAAATGGCTGGTAAGTGATGAAAATCCTTTGACTGCCCGGGTGATGGTAAACCGGTTCTGGTCTAAACTATTTGGAGTGGGGATTGTGGAGACAGTAGAGGATTTTGGGACTATTGGGGCTATCCCAACACATCCTGAATTGTTGGATTGGCTGGCCCTGAGGTTTTCTCATGATTATGAATGGAGCATGAAAAAACTTGTGAAGACCATGGTGATGTCGGCCACCTACCGTCAAACATCAGTGGTAAGTGAGCTAGCTAAGCAAAATGATCCCAATAATGTGTGGTTGTCATTCAGCCCACGAACACGGTTATCTGCTGAGCAGTTGAGAGATCAGACCCTTGCAGTGACAGGGTTACTGAGTGATAAAATGTATGGTCCCAGTGTGATGCCCTATCAACCGGAAGGGATCTGGAATGTGGTTTATAGTGGCAATAAATGGGTGGTCAGTGATGGCGAAGATGCTTACCGAAGAGGGCTCTATACTTTCCTTAGAAGGTCTGCAGCATATCCGTCTTTTATCACTTTTGATGCCAGCAGCCGGGATGTGTGTGTTTCCAGAAGGATCAATACCAATACGCCACTACAAGCACTTACCACCTTGAATGACCCGGCATATGTAGAGGCAGCCTCCCATCTGGCGAACGAGATCGCGCAATTAGAAGCAGATGATGAGCAGAAACTAAAACTGGCTTATCAGCGGGTAATGTGCAAGCCGCCATCATCAGAGAAACTGAATTTATTGAAATCACTATATGAAGAAATGCATGTCCAGTATACCAATGACAGAGCTGCTGCGGTTGAATTGGTCGGCGAACCGGATGCGAATAAAGCTGCTCTGGTCATCGTAGCTAACACCTTATTGAACATGGATGAATTTATCGTGAAAAGCTAAGACAATGGATCACTTTAACGAAGCCAGACGAAAATATTTAGAGTTTACTACACGCAGACATTTTCTAAAAAAATGTAGTACCGGACTGGGAATGCTGGCTTTTGGGTCACTCATGGGCATGGACAAGATGGCCGGACTCGACAGCAATGGAGTGGTCCCTCATTTTGCTCCTAAAGCCAAACGTGTCATTTATCTCCATATGGCTGGAGCACCCTCCCAACTGGAATTATTTGATTACAAGCCGGTCCTCGAAAAGCTCAATGGGCAGGATTGCCCACCTTCCTTATTGGAAGGAAAACGTTTTGCTTTTATTGAGGGTATTCCTCAGATGCTGGGGCCACAGCAAAAATTCCGGCAGCGCGGTGAAGCCGGTAATTATGTCTCTGATGCCATGCCTCACCTGGCTTCCATAGCTGACAAGCTTACCTTTCTGAAGGCCATGCACACAGATGAGTTTAACCATGCACCCGCACAGCTCCTAATCCAAACAGGCAGCTCACGGGTAGGTAGGCCTAGTATTGGATCCTGGGTAACCTATGGTCTGGGCTCGGAAAATGAAAACCTTCCCGGCTATATGGTTTTGATTTCTGGTGGCAATAACCCTGATGCTGGAAAAAATGCCTGGGGTAGCGGGTTCCTGCCTTCGGAGTACCAGGGTGTTCAATGTCGGAATTCCGGTGATCCCATCCTCTTTGTATCCAATCCGGATGGTATCAGTAGGGATATCAGGGGGCGATCTTTGGAAACTCTGAAGAAACTCAATGAAGCTGAATACAAAGAAATCGGTGACCCGGAAATCCTTTCCCGTATTTCCCAATACGAAATGGCTTTCAAGATGCAGATCTCCGTTCCCGAATCGATGGATATCAAAGACGAGCCCGAGTACATCAAGAAGATGTATGGCATTGAGGATGGAGGCAACACCTTTGCTAACAATTGCCTCCTGGCCAGAAAACTTGCAGAGAAGGGAGTAAGGTTTATTCAGCTCTATGACTGGGGATGGGATATGCATGGTACCAGTGAGAATGGTTCTGTAGATATTGGTATCCGTAAGAAGTCCAAAGAGATTGATCAACCCATAGCTGCCTTGCTGAAGGACCTGGAGCAGCGAGGCATGCTGGAAGATACCCTCGTGGTATGGGGTGGGGAATTTGGTCGAACACCTATGCGGGAGAACAGAAAAGGTGAGGTCATGAGCTACCTTGGACGTGACCACCATGTGGATGCTTTCACCGTCTGGATGGCTGGAGCAGGACTCAAAGCCGGATACAGCCATGGTGAGACCGATGAAATCGGATATTTCGGAGTGAAAGACCGAACCCACATCCATGATCTACAAGCTACGATCCTTCACTTGCTCGGAATGGATCACGAGAAATTCACCTATCGCTTCCAGGGCCGTGACTTCAGGCTGACTGATGTCCATGGTCATGTGATCGACAAGGTGCTGGCGTAAGTGTGGAGTAGGGGAGTTAAGATATTCAGGGTTTCCGTCTGGGGAGGACACTAGCCGAGGGTAGGGAAAATTGTGGAGACCTTTCTCCATTCATCATCTCTCGAAGAGGACGATGTAGAAGGAACTTCGTGTAGATGTATGCTAAAAGTATCGTCCCTTTTAGGAGACGATACCTGACACGTCCTGACTTGTAGCCTTTCCTTGGCATATATTCTGCTTCCTTGGCAATGAAAAACAGATCACTAAAGATCTAATTGGCTTCCTTGGCCGATATGCGGTCTTCCTTGGTGAATATGTGGTCTTCCTTGGCCATTATTTTTCAAATCTTGGAGACTTGAAACCCTTCCTTGGACGTTTATAACCAAATCTTGGAGATTTTTTCATAAATCTTGGTGAAAAAAGTCCTTCCTTGGGGTTAAATAGTGCTCCTTGGGGCTGATTTACACTTCTTGGAGCACTATAGAGACACTTTAGACTGCGGGCCATCTCAGTAAATATTTAACAAAATATCCATTTAATCAGTCAGACTTCCTTCCATTTCATCGTCTCTCGAAGAGGACGATGTAGAAGTATCCTTTCCTTGTAGTTCCTTTCGGAAGCCGATATTGAATTTAGGGTTTGAGCCAAGGTGGAATTCCATTATCTTTCATTTCTGAATTAACCTAAAACCGACAACATTTTGAACCCAATCAGCAATGTGTGCTGGATGTTTATCATCCTGGCACTTTCAGCATGTAATCAACCAACAAGTACCGAAAACACTCCTCCAAATATTATCCTGATCCTCACTGATGACCAGGGTTGGGGAGACCTGAGTATCAGCGGCAATACCAATATCAGTACGCCCAATATTGATCAGCTGGCTACCACCGGTGTCCGGTTTGATCGATTCTATGTCAGCCCGGTCTGTTCGCCAACCAGAGCGGAGATCCTCACGGGAAGATATCATGTGAGGGGAGGGGTCTATTCTACCTCAGCAGGAGGTGAGCGACTCGATCTGGACGAGACACTGATCAGTGAAGTTTTCAAAGAGGCGGGGTATGCTACGGCAGCTTATGGAAAATGGCACAATGGGATGCAGGCACCTTATCATCCCAATGCCCGGGGCTTTGACGACTACTATGGGTTCTGCTCAGGTCACTGGGGTAACTATTTCAGTCCCATGCTTGAGCACAATGGAGAGATCGTACAGGGAGAGGGATTTATCATTGATGACCTTACCAATCACGGGCTTGAGTTTATGGAGAAGAATAAAGACAACCCATTTTTTCTATACCTCCCTTACAATACACCACATGCTCCCATGCAGGTGCCTGATCGGTGGTGGAATAAATACAAAGACCTGGAATTGACAATGAAACATAGGGATGAAGAAAAAGAGGAGCTGGATTACACCCGGTCAGCATTGGCCATGTGTGAGAACATTGACTGGAACGTGGGGAGGATCACTGAAAAACTGAAAGAACTGGATATAGCTGAGAACACCATTGTGATCTATCTGTCTGATAATGGTCCCAATGGTTGGCGGTGGAATGAAGGGATGAAAGGGAAGAAGGGATCCACCGATGAGGGTGGAGTGCGATCACCTTTGATCATGAGCTGGCCAGGAACATTAAAAGAGGGACAGGTGGTAGAGCAGATTGGAAGTGCCATTGATCTGTTGCCTACTTTGGCTGAATTGTCAAACCTCAACTTCGATTCATCAAAACCTTTGGATGGTATAAGTCTTGCGCCTTTACTATTGGAGGAGAACCCTGACTGGCAAGACCGGTATGTAATCAATCACTGGAAAAACAAAACCAGTCTTCGGAGTCAGCAATTTCGATTAGATAGTGACAATCGGCTATTTGATATGGTTAAAGATCCGGGGCAGGAGCAGGATATTTCGGATGACCATCCTGAAATATACAGAGAGATGAAGGGTGTGGTCGATCAATGGGAAAAAACCGTCTTGACTGAGCTTCCATCTGAAGATACCCGTACTTTTCCAGTCGGGTATGAAGGTTTCTCCAATACACAGATCCCCGCCAGAGATGGTATCGCGCATGGTAACATTACCCGTTCAAACAGGTATCCGAACTGTAGCTTCTTTGAAAACTGGACCAGCCTTTCAGATTCAATTACCTGGGAGGTGGAAGTTCTCAACGAGGGCGACTATGAGGTGGTGATCTATTACACCTGCCCGGAAAACTCTGTAGGTTCAACGTTTGAATTATCCTTTCTGGGGAACAAACTGGTAGGAAAGATTATGGAACCACATGATCCACCATTAAAAGGAATGGAGGATGATCGCATCGAAAGATGGGAGTCCTATGTAAAAGATTTCAAGCCGATGAATCTTGGTAAGGTGCACCTGACAAAAGGTGTGGGCTCACTCAAGCTTCAGGCGCTGGAGATCCCGGGGGAAGAGGTGATGGATTTTAGGTTGATGATGCTTAAACGAATTTAATTTTAAATTGATGATACGGTTTTCGACAGTTCTCTTATTGTTTTTTCTCACTTCGGGTCAGTTAATTTCCCAGACGGCCATCTGGATGAAAAAGGAAATTCTGCTAGAGAGTAGCAAGGCATATGACAATCCAATTTATCGGGTTACCAGTTTCGATGCCATATTTACCTCTCCGTCTGGCAGAGAAAAAACGATCCGCGGTTTTTGGGATGGAGGAAATAGCTGGAAATTCCGGTTTGTACCCGATGAGCTAGGGACATGGACATACAAAACATTCTGTTCGGATAAAGAAAATACCGGCCTACATGGTCAGACAGGTTCATTTGAATGCATCGTGGGTAAAAGTGCTCATGAGATCTACCAAAGAGGCAGCATCAAACGTAATCCAGGGAAGTACCACTTGAGCTATGCTGATGGAACACCTTTCTTTTGGATGGCCTGTACAGCCTGGAATGGTGCCTTAAAGTCGTCTGAGGAAGAGTGGGACCAATACCTGACCGACAGGAAGAACAAGGGCTATAATACCATCCAGTTTGTCACTACCCAGTGGCGGGGTGGGGACATGGACAGAGACGGGCGGGTAGCCTTCACGGGCTCCGGACGTATAGAATTGAATATTGAGTTTTTTCAAAGACTTGACCAGAAAGTAGATCGAATCAATGAGTATGGGCTCATAGCGGCACCTGTTTTACTTTGGGCACTCCCGTCGATCACTGGAAGATATCTGAGTCCCGGATACTACCTGCCACATGAGGAAGCAATATTACTTGCTAAATATATGGTAGCACGATATGGTGGCAACCAGGTGGTCTGGATCCTGGGTGGAGATGGTGAATATCTCAAAGCGTATGAGCAACACTGGAAGGAGATTGGCAGAGGAGTATTCGAAGAAGGAAAACATCAGGGTATTGTAGCTCAGCATCCGCACGGAAGGTCCTGGATCGGAAAAGCTTATGTGGAGGAGGACTGGCTCGATATTCTGGGATACCAATCCAGTCATAGCACAAGTCAGGGGACGGTGGACTGGATCAATAAAGGACCAATGGTGGAGGACTGGGACCGACTCCCTGCCAAACCCATCATGAATCTTGAGCCAATCTATGAAGAGATTAATGAAAATGTCACACCATTGGATGTGCGACAAGCAACCTGGTGGAGTCTGTTTTCAACTCCCGTATCAGGTGTTACATATGGCGCCAATGGTATCTGGCCCTGGTTAAGGGAAGGGGAGTCTATACTCAATCACCGGGATGCACCCTGGACAAGCACCTGGTCAGAAAGTCTGAAGTTGCCGGCGGGCACACAGGTACCCTACTCAAAGAAATTCTTTGAAGGATTTGATTGGTGGGACCTAACACCGGCACATGAGGAGCTATTGGTGGATCAGCCGGGTGATGATCAGTATAATACTTTTGTCTCCATGCTTAGGTCTCCGGACTACACTACGCTTTTGGTCTATTTTCCATCACAACTTGATATCAAAATAATTAATAGACTGGGATTAGAATATTCAGCGAGATGGTTTGATCCGGTATTAGGGATACACAAAAAAGGCCAAGTGAAAATGTCTGGTAACCTGATCGAGGTGTCACAGAAGGCTCAACAGGATATGATCTTAGTACTTGAAGCAAATTAACATGATGCAACAACCAAAAATCGTCAAAGTTTTTACGTTCCTTCTAATGGTCACTTTTTTGAGTTGTCAGGAAAAGGAAGCTGTTAAACCCAATGTATTATTTATTGCCGTGGATGATCTGCGTCCCGAGCTCAACAGCTTTGGGGCGAGTGGTGTCATCTCTCCGAATATTGATCGGCTTGCCGCAAAGGGTACCATTTTCCCCAATGCCTATTGTAATATCCCTGTATGTGGGGCTTCCAGGGCCAGTATCCTGACCGGGTTGAGACCCACAATGAACAGGTTTCTCTCTTTTGATACGCGAATTGACGAACAAGCCCCGGGAGTGACCACATTACCCAGCCATTTCAAGGCAAATGGATATTATACCATCACCAACGGGAAGGTAGCCCATCATAAGGGTGATTGCGTGGGTGCCTGGGATGAAGAATGGCGACCCAAAGGACCCGGAAGGAATTTTCTGATTCCCGAAAATGCAGCCATGGATGCCGTAGAAGGACAGCGTGGACCCGCCTGGGAAAAAGCCGATGTCCCGGATTCGGCCTACCATGATGGACAAATTGCCCTGAAAGCCATCAGCGACCTGAAAAGACTGAAGGAAAAGGAAGAGCCCTTTTTCCTGGCGGTAGGATTTAAAAAACCTCATCTGCCGTTCAATGCTCCTGCAAGGTATTGGCATATGTATGATCCGGAAAAAATCGGACTGGCTGATAACCCGTACAGACCCGCTGATGCACCTGATCAGGCCATGCACAATTTTGGGGAGCTGAGAAGCTATAGTGGAATTCCTCAGGAAGGTCCGGTTGGTGATTCCATTGCTTTGATGCTCAGACATGGTTACCATGCATGTGTCTCTTATACGGATGCGCAGATCGGATTGGTACTGGACGAATTAGAGCGGTTGGGATTGGCTGACAACACCATCGTGGTACTCTGGGGTGATCACGGCTGGAACCTGGGTGAACATGGGCTCTGGTGTAAACATTGCAATTTCCATACCTCGATCAATGCCCCATTGATGGTGGCTGCTCCCGGATTCAAGGGTGGTCAGAAAGCCATGACCAAAGCTGAGTTTGTAGATATTTTTCCCACTATCTGTGAGTTGGCGGGATTGCCTTTACCGGATCATTTGCAGGGCCAAAGTTTTGTGTCTGTCATGAAGGATCCGGCATCTTCACACAAGGATTTTGCCTTATCAAAATGGTACAATGGCTTGACGATTGCGAAGGATCAATACCACTATACAGAATGGCGCAATAAAAATGATAGTTTATATGCCAGGATGCTTTATGATCATGGTACAGATCCCCATGAGAATCAAAATGTGGTGGGCGAAGAAAAATACAAAGAGGATATATCGGCGCTATCCGAGTTGATGAAAGCTAACAGGGGAGCGGGTTATTTAGTAGAGTGAAACTACTTTGACATTTATTGATTCCTTTATAAATTCATGGCATCATGACCAAAAAAGAAATCGCCACATCTTTTCTGAAAATGGCCGGAATGGAAGATGTTCAAAAAGCCTATGAAAAATTCGTAGCTTCCGATTTTATTCACCATAATCAATATTTCAAAGGAGACAGGACTTCACTGATGAACGCAATGGAGGAGGCCAACAAAACTGAACCCAATAGGTCACTGGAGGTGAAATTTATCTATGAAGATGGAGACACTGTTATCACCCACTCCCATGTGGTTAAGGACAAGATGCAGATTGCTGTGGTCCATATCTTCAGAATCCCAAAGGACAAGATTGTTGAATTGTGGGATCTGGGACAGGTTATGGAAAAGGACTCACCCAATGAGCATGGGATGTTTTAATAGCTAATCATGTGCTAGTCATAGCAAAAAAAAAATATTACTTTAAGTGCAATATTTCTAGTCGATTAAACATCATTGCACAAATCATTGTAGCTTATTTTTTGCCTTTATTTCGTACCAGTTTCACTGGTCCATTTATAGGAGGTCTAAATTCACCAATGTTTTCTATGTATTCAAGGTTTTGATTTAATCTCGAAGGATTTAATTTTTGGTATGTATAATAAATAAAGTTACGGGCTGGGACTATAAAGTGATCAGCAACTTTAGATGAAAAAATAACTCGATCTCTTCCTATCTCTTTTGATAACTTTTTTAAGTCAGAATGTTCGATGAAATGTTCTTTTTTTAGGTAATTAAGTATTGGTTTTATGTTTGATATGAATTCAGAGCTTTCTCCAAGCTTGGTTGGTTTTCCTTGTTCGTCTAATTCATTTAAATCAATTAATTCTTTGATTTCATAACTGATTGATCCTCCATGAGCTAACATATTTCTTAAATTCATAAGAGCATTGACAGCATTATAATCTCGAGATTCTTTTAAATCGAGGTCAAAGATTTCTTTATAAGCATTAATTTTTTCATTAAACCCTCGATTCAATCTTTTAAGAGTTATTGTAAACATTTTGACCGTTGGGAAATCATCTTGATGATGTGATTTTTGATAAGAAGGAAGTTTTCTTATGCTATTTTCTAAGTGTCTAGTGATTGCTCCCTCTACTGTTGCAGCAAGATTCAATAAAATAGTAACATTGAGAACTTGAATTTGCGATTCCTTCCTATTGTAATTTGATTTTTCAATTTCCTGCCGATAATTCTTCAAGAGGTAAATAGAATCGGCCAACCACTGCCAACTATCAATAAACCTTTCATTCAATGAAGTAATCATTTGATAAGTGATTTCATTCTTTTTTACGTTAGATGATATAGCCACAATTTATTGATATTCTATCAATTTATTAATCCAGCAGAAGCCGCACTAATTGATATTAACTTTATGGATAATTGATTAACCTCATAAGTCAATAGAATTGCACTTTATGTAGCATCAAAAAAGAAGCGAATATTTTTTGTGTGATTATTCAGATGGGGAGTTCCAGCTTCATTATGGTCTGAGAAAATGCTCAAAGAACAGATAAGCCTGTTCATTTGATGTTGCTGAGGGTGAATGAGCTGGCCGATTAGTCATTGCAACACGGTTTTTATACCCTAATACCTGGTTAACGGCTATGGCATGATTGATTGCGAGCCATCGTTCAGGAGGATCTTCAGAACCTCCGGACACCAGAAAAGGACGGGGAGCCATCAAAGCATGAAGATCGGTCAGGTCAACTCCCATGTCTATTAATTTCGGATACAATCCCCTTGCAGGATTGGAATTGGAAATGATCCCTCGCTCCCTCCAGGGGGGCGGGTGATATCCCAGATACCAGGGTTCCCAATAATTTATGTCCCCTCTGGATTCATCAAAGACAATTCCAGGATCAGACCAGACAGCACAAGCAAATTTCTCATACAGACAAGATGCAAACATGGCCCATTTACCCCCAAATGAATGGCCCATAATGCCAATTCTGGTAGAATCAACACCCTCTACTTTTGACAATACCTGCCAGGCATTGGCTGCAGCATATGCAAGCATAGACAAAGGTTCTACTTCCGCATGATCAACGTCCGGATAATAGATTGAATATCTTTTTGCCTCGGAAGCATCTTTCGTGCCAAGCGACAACGTGATAAATCCACGCTTCGTCAGTTGATAAGCAAAATCCCTGAGGGCAATCCCGTTACCTATAGCCGTCTCAGGCTCATAATATACGGTAATGACGGCGGGCTTAGGTTCTTCACCATCAGGAATCAATAGATAACCTTCCGTACGCTCATTGGGCGTCCAATAAAACCGAACACGATATTGGACAAAATTTTCCCTGTACAAAGTATCAATGATTTCCAGCTCCTGATTTTTCAATAAATCTGGCCATTTCCCCATTTGCTGATGCCAAAAATCAAGGATCTCTTCCCTTCTTTTTTTCCATTCCTCATTCGATTTAACTGAATCACCATTTGAAAATATAAGGGGCGATTTGTATTTTCCATATCTTCCAACATACATCTCAGGAGGAGAAAAATAGGTTGATATTCTATCCCATGGTTCATTAGCTGGTTTGAGCTGTCCCTTGCATTCAATAGCATTTAAACACAAAATAACCGGGAGTAATATGATGAAGCAGTATGACCTTTTTAGCATAGCAGTGAAGACAAATATATACCTAATCAAAACGTGATAGATTACTAATCGCGCAAGTTGTTTTCCACTTGTGCGATTGGTGGACTATTAGTATTTCGTGGCCGCACAAGTCAAAAAGACTTGTGCTATTGACTTCCCTTTCCCAAGTCTGACAACTAATCTTTCGCCCTTATCACTTCCACCCAATGTCTGGGCTTGGCATTGGTGAAATGTTCTATCTGATGCCGACAGCTGAAACCACATGCAACCAGCGATTCATCTTTCATCTCCCTGATAGCCGGGAACAGGATCTCTTCACCGATTTTCTCAGAAAGCTTGTAATGCTCCTTCTCATAACCAAAAGAACCGGCCATGCCACAGCACCCCGATGGAATTTCCTGGACGGTATGACCATTTTGGCCCAAAAGCTTTTTCATGGCTGCGGTACCGTATAGTGCCTTTTGGTGGCAATGCCCATGGACCTTGATGTCACCAGCAATGGAGTGAAACCGTTTGTTCAGCTTGCCTTCTTCGACTTCTTTCATCAGGAAGATGTCGATCATCATGATTTGCGCTTTGGCCTGACTGGCCAGTGCTTCATCCTCTATGAGGTCAGGCAGGTCATCATTCAATGCTGATGCACAGCTGGGCTCGCAAACGACAACAGTCAGCCCCTCATCCATGTAAGGTTTCAGACCCTGAAGTGTTTTCAATCCTTCCTTTTTGCCAGCCCTCAGGAACCCATGCGAGATCCTGGGTCTTTGACAACAACCTACATTAGCCAGGATTACCTCATATCCACAGGATGTCAATAACTCCACTGCAGAAATACCAATGTTCGGTTCGTGAAAGTTGAGGTAAGTGTCGGCAAAGAGCACGACCTTCCGATCGCCTTTGGTCAATTTGCCCTGGTTTTTTTCAAACCATTTGAAGAAGGGTTCTTTTGCATAAGCAGGTAGGGACCTTCTTTGATCAAACCCTGCTGTCATCTCCATCACACTGCGAAATGCCTTACTCTTTTGGATGGGATTAATGACACTGGACAAAGCCCCGGAAAGTCTTTTGGCAGCTTTGGAAGAATCCCGAATCAGTTTGTCTCTCAAGGAAGTTCCGTTCCTGTCATAATACATTTGTAAAACATCACTCTTCATTTTCGCCATGTCCACATTGCTGGGGCATTCGGATTTACATGCTTTACACGAAAGGCATAAGTCGAGGGCCTCATGAATACGTTTTCCATCCAGACCTTCTGCTTTGAGCTGACCGGACATAGCCAGCCGCAGCGCATTGGCGCGGCCCCTGGTGGAGTGCTCTTCATCCCTGGTCGCCTTAAAGCTGGGACACATCGTTCCACCGATAACCTTTCTACATTCACCCACCCCGGTGCACATATGCACAGACTCTCTGAAGCTCTGCTCTTTCTTATATTGGAATTCAGTTTGAAGCTGCTGATCCTGATACTTCACCCCATACCGGAGATTTTTCTCTATGGTCTGAGCTTCCACGATCTTACCAGGATTCATCAGGTTGTCCGGGTCAAACAATGCCTTGACTTCCCTGAAAGATTCATAGAGTTTAGAACCAAAAAAGCGCTCATTGTAGGCACTTCTCACCAGCCCATCACCATGCTCACCACTCCAGGAGCCCCCATACTTCATCACCAGCTCGAAGGTCTCCTCCGTGATCTTTTGTAATCTTTCAATATCTTCTGCCTGCCTCAGATCGAGGATAGGTCTCACATGGATCACACCCACGCTGGCATGTGCATACATCGCCACCTGCGTGCCGTGTTTTTCACAAACCTTCAGCACCTCATCGATGTAGGTGGGTAAATGCTCTACCGGGATGCCCGCATCTTCAATGAATGGTAGTGGTTTCTTTTCTCCTTTGATCCCCAGCATGAGGCCCAGCCCTTTCTTACGGATCACCCAGACGTCTTCATAGGATTCCCCATCAGGGAAAAGGGGGTATGCATACCCAAAAGCATGTTGTTTCAGGTCCTCAATCATCTGTTTTGGGCGATCCAGAACATCTTTTTCATTGTCTCCATAAAACTCCACGATCAGGATGGCCTTTGGATCTCCCTCCAGAAAGTGACAATGGTGTTTGGTGGTGAGGTTTTCTCGACTCAGCCTGATGACCGTGTCGTCCAGGATCTCCACCGCAGAGGGGTTGTATTTCAGCATGAGCTCTACCGAGCTGATCGCTTCGAGTAGCTTATGGTAGTGCACCACACATACGGACTTGTGTTTGGGAAGCGGAGTGAGGTTCAGCTTGAGTGCTGTGGTCACAGCCAGGGTACCCTCACTGCCTGTGACCAGCTTGGCCAGGTTCCATCGATCCGTATCGACAAATTCATCCAGGTTATACCCCCCAACACGGCGCATCACTTTCGGGAAGCGGGTCTTTATTTCTTCCTTTTGCTCGCTAATGATCTCCTGGAAGCGCTGATAGATTTTTCCCTCTCTGCCAGACTGGCTGGCTTTTTCCTGGTAAGCTTCTTTGGATAGTTCTTCCAGCTTCAATTCCGTACCGTCAGCCAGGATAATATCTGCTTCCAGCACATGGTCTACTGTCTTTCCAAAGATCACACTTTTGGTGCCTGAGGAGTTGTTGCCCACCATACCACCGACATTTGCCCTGCTGGAAGTGGCCGGGTCAGGAGCAAAATGGAGTCCATGCTGTGCCAGCTCCTGGTTCAGCACATCCCGGACTTTGCCAGGCTCCACCCGTACCCATTGCTCTTCCACATTGAGTTCGAGGATGTTGTTCATGTACTTGGAAAAATCCAGGATCATCGACGACCCGACCGTCTGACCTGCCAGGCTGGTTCCACCACCACGTGGCAGGATGGTGACCTTGAACTCGTTGGCCAGTGCGATCGCTTTTTTCACATCATCTTTATTCCTGGGTAGGACGATGACTTTCGGGTTGATCTGATAGATACTGGCATCGGTGGCATACATACCAAGGGACGCAGGGTCATGAAGTACATCACCGGAAATTTCCTTTCGCAGTTGTTCAATGAATTGCGGGGTGTCGTTCATAGAATCGGGGTGAAAATGAATTTTGTAAATTATGAAAAATGGAGGTGATTGTCACATGATACTTTGTGAAAATTCCAGGTGCGTGATGGGACCTACATCTGCAATGAATGAATCTAAGGTGTGAACCATCAGAATAAGCTATTTTTTCTCATCCATGGCTTTTTCAGAGCAAGTCCAGTCTGCGGATCAACTCAGGTCGCTTGGATCTGCTGATGGGGATCACATCCTCGTCAATCAATATGCTGTTGTCCTGGATATCGATGATCATGGAAAGGTTGATGACGTATGACCGATGCACCTGTAGGAAAGAATCTTCCGGTAGCTTTTCTACGATCTTTTTGAGAGTAGAGTGTACTTTGTAATCTTTTTCAGTGGTCTTGATATAGATGTAGTCTCCTTTAGCTTCAATCAGTTTGACAGTGGGTGTCTTTATCTTGATAAGTGTTCGGTCTATGTTGACATAGAATTCTTTGTTTGAAGGTACGGAAGCAGATTCTGGTTTTTCCTCAACTGGCTGGGCTTTCTCTGAAGGGACAACAAATTTAGATGCTTTGTTGACAGCTTTTTGAAAACGATCCGGGAGGATAGGTTTTACCAGGTAATCTACGATGCACTCGTATTCAAAGGCGTCCAGTGCCAATCCGTGATCTGATGTGGTCAGGATAATTTTTGGTGGGTTTTTGATTGTTTGTATAAAATCAAATCCAGAAAAGTCAGGCATATGGATATCCAGAAAAATAAGGTCTATCTCATTCCTATTCAGGAACTTAATGGCCTCCATGGCATTGGGAAATTCATCTACCAGATCTAACTCAGGAGATGTTTCACAAAACTGGTTGAGGATTACTCTGGAGGTGCCTTCATCATCTATTATGATACAGGTCATTTCTCTTTATTCTGATTCTTGTAAAAAAGTAATCATTTTTTCCAAAATAACCCTAAAATCGGAGAGCAATGATTCCGAGCCATTGTTTAGCTGCTCTTCAAATGCCTGGGCGATTTCATAACTCTTTTCCATGCCCAATAAGCTGATTTTGTGTTTGATCTTATGAACTAACTGGGCCGCCTGGTGGTAGTCAACCTGCGCAATGGCTATGTTGAAATCTTTCACTTCCTCCTTTAGCTCTTGGCTGGCCACACTTAAAATTTTCTTTTCAAATTCCCTGTCACCCTGGGACATTTTACGGATAGTTGAAAAATTAGGCGCTGTCACGGGATAGTAAAGTAGAATGTAGAGCCTTTTCCGACAGTTGATTCAACACGGATTTTTCCTCCACTGTGGGAAATGATCTTTTTTACCAGTGAAAGCCCGATGCCTGTGGATTCAACCGTATGATCAAGTCTTTGGAACATCTGAAAAATCTTTTCATGGAATTGAGATTCAATGCCGGGTCCATTATCTTCCACATAGAATTCAAAGCCATTGTCTAATGGTTTAAAACCAATGTTAATCATACATTTTGGTTTATCATTGTATTTGATGGCATTGTCAATCAGGTTTTGGAATACCTGGTGAAGCTTAAACTTGTCACCCGCTATTTCGGGCAACTTATCCTGAACATTGATGGTGCAGTGTTCGGGAATATTCATTATCTGTAAGATTTCCGGTAAGAGAATAGAAAGGTTTACCTTTTGTTTTAAGCTATGTTTTTTATCAATAGTAGCGTATTTCAGGATTCCCTCGATCAGGCTATCCATTTTTTCCAGGTTTGCCTTGATAAGACCTACAGTATCTTTCCCTTTGTCATCCAATAATTCCTTATAGTCCTCTTGAAGCCAGCTTACCAGGGCTTCTATGTTCCGAATAGGAGATTTTAGGTCATGAGAGATTATATGGGCATAATCATTGAGTTCTTCGTTTTGTTGCCTGACGTCGTTTAGCGTAGATTCCAACAATTTTTCATTCTTCCGAAGCTCCATCAGCTTTATGACCTGGTTGGCCAAAATCCGCAAGGACTTGATCTGACCATTACTAAGCAAATTAGGTTTGTTATCAATGACACAAAGTGTGCCCAGTGGGAACCCATTATTGGTGACCAATGGGACGCCCGCATAAAAAATGACATACGGTTCTTCAGTCACTAACGGGTTGTCAGAAAATCGAGCATCCAGCCTTGAATCTTCTATGATAAAAACGTCATCGGGTTCATTGATGGCATGGGCACAAAATGAATAATCTTTTGGAGTTTCGCTGCTTGCCAGGCCATGATGCGATTTGAACCATTGGCGATTTTGATCCACAAGACTGATCAACGAAATGGGTGTTTCACAAATCTCTGAAGCCAATGCGGTAATAGCATCATAATCATCTTCAGAAAGTGAATCCAGGATGGAATACGATTCCAGCTCAGCTATTCTTGCCCCTTCATTTTGAGGAATCTCTGGTTTTTTCATACGCAATCACTATCTCCTATAAAATCAGAGCGGTGAAGAAATCAATGATTGTGGAATTTCAGCACGTAACTCATTATGGCATTATTTGTTAATTTATCAACTTTTATGAAAGTTGCCAAGTCAATTGGTGATTAACAATCCGCCTCATAAATGCTGTATTAGGTTTTAAATAGTGGGTGAGGTGATGAATTGGTTTTCTACCAGTTCATTGACGCTCCAGTAGGAGATTAATTTCGAGACTCTGTCTTCGTAGTCTTCGTACTTGAGTGGTTTAATCACATATCCGGCGATGCCTATTTTGTAGCTTTCCAACATGTCACGATGATTTGAAGAGGTGGTAAGTACTATAGAAGGGATAAACCGGAGGATGTCATCATTCTTTAAGATCTTAAGAAATTCAAGACCATTGATGCGTGGCATATTTAAATCCAGAATGATGATGTTGGGTATGAAATTCTCTTCTTTGAGCATTTTAAGTGCTTCCTCTCCATTGACGGCTTCCTGAACTTTAACCTGCTTTCCCAGCGGGTGAGAAGAGACGGTACGATTGAATTTCATTCGCTCGATCGTATCGTCTTCGATTAATAGTATCGACAAAGGATTGGATATTTTCATTTCTAATTTTTTATTTATAGCACTACAAAATTGGAGTATTTAGAAACAGATTGCACATATAAATAGGGACTGACCATTGTGTTTCGGTGAACGACGTTTAAGTTTCGGTGAATCGTCATGTCTGCACACCTGTTCTTCTCAGTAATTTAATAGTTCCTTTATGTTATTTTCTTTTAATGGTTTAGACCAATAATTGATCACCTGTGAATAGCTCAGCGATTTTTCAATATCACTCGATGAAACCGAAGAGCTAAGCATGATCACCCTTAAATTCGGGTGGGTTTTAGTTATACTTTCCAGAAATTCTAATCCACTCATTTCAGGCATATTGATGTCCAGCAGGATTAAATCCGGTCTTTCTTTTTCAAGCAACTCGAGTACCTTGATTGCACTACTAAAGCCTATAATATCCCATTTGGGATTCACTTCATGGAGTATCGTTTTTGCTAGCCAGTTTTGGATTAAGTCGTCATCAATAAGCCATATTGAGTTTATGCTACCACCTTGTTCCATTTTATTATTTACTTCAGGTTTTGCGCCATTTACCTTCATGTTTATTTGGTTAATGGACTTGTCCATTTCTTTCCCTGAAGCTTCCAGTATATTCAACCCCCGGTCAAGAGGAAATTTACCGGTTTTGATAAATGGGATCATTCCCTGCATCAGCGCTAGTTTGCCTCTCACGCCATGTGCATTGATCTCTTTTACTTCTTCCAGTTTTGTCTTTTCCTCAGCTAACTGGTTTTGCAGTCCGTTGAGCTGATTGGCTATATGGTACTTCTTTTGTTTTGCAGCATTTAATGCTTTTTCAAGACTTTCGTAAGTAATCGGTTTCGTTAGATAGTCATCGGCACCAAGATCCATCCCTTTCCTTAGTTCTCCCATGGTAGACCTTGCTGTAAGAAAGATAAAGGGAATATAAGTAAGAAGATCCGTATTTTTCAACGCTATTAGTACTTCGTAACCGTTCATCTCGGGCATATTCACATCACATAATATGATATCTATAGGTTCTTCCAGAGCCAGAGTTAAACCTTCTTTTCCATTGGAAGCCTGAAGGACATCATATCCCATAAGACACAGTAGATCTGAAAGTGTTTCCCTGATATTTTGCTCATCTTCTATGATTAATATTCGCTTCATTGGGATTGTTGATTAAGTGAGATTAAAATTGTTGTTCCTTTGCCTGTCGAGCTGATGATTTCCAGGTGCCCTCCGATCTCTTTTATCTTTTTCCGCATACTTTTTAGCCCATGGCCTTTGTTTGATTGATTGATATCAAAACCGTTTCCGTCATCGGAAGTGGTTAACTGAATTCCATTATCTGTAGAGGAGAAGCTAATCTCGAGTTTATTTGCCCCTGAATGTTTGATGGTATTATTAAGAATCTCAAAAATTGTTCTGAGCAAGACCTGAGAGACCTCTTTCTCAATCTCATGATCAAAATTGACATGGAGCTGGATCTCAAACGGAACATAGCTGCTTACCTTCGACACCACATTACTGATGGCGGTAATGAAGTTGGTGTCCTGATACATGATATCAGCATCCTCAATGATCATTCTTAATTGAGAAAGTGCTAAGTTGACTGTTTCAAGACTTTCTTTCAGTTTGCTGGTCATAGGATGATCCGGAGAATGTTCCAATATGTAAGAAATATTCATTTTAATCCCCAGGATGGTCTGTTGTAAGGTGTCGTGGAGTTCTGCCGTTATTCTATTGTTTTCCTCCATTTGACCAACCTCGAGCAGATGTTCATATCTGCCTAATCTATTTTCGATGACATCATACAGGTGATTGGCGTCAATGGGTTTGAGCATGTAGTCATCAGCACCCAGATCCATTCCTGATCTGAAATCATCAAATGTTCCTTTTGCTGTTAGGAAAATAAAAGGTATCTGCTTAAGCTTTTCATGTTCCCGGATGGCTTCCAATACTTCATAGCCATCCATTTTAGGCATCATTACATCACATAAGATCAGGTCGGGAGTTTCCTTGATTGCCCGGGTGAAGCCGGCCAGCCCATTATTGGCTGTCTGCACCTCGTACCCTTTCAGCTCAAGAAGATCCGCAAGAGTTTGTGCAATATTTACTTCATCTTCTATTACGAGTATATTTTTTTTCATAGCGCTTTGATTTTTACAGGAAGATCAATACAGAATTCCGTGCCTTCTTTTGCTTCTTTGTTTAAGTAGATCGTCCCATTGTTGAGTCGGACAAACTCTTTGGCTACCGCAAGGCCAAGGCCTGTACCCTGGATGTGTTGCGTGTTACTTCCCCTTTGAAAAGAGTTGAATAAGTTGTTCTGGTCATTTTTGGGAATGCCGATCCCAAAGTCCTTCACCTTAATGCTTATTTTTTTGGCACCAAATTGGATTTTGACTTCTGGATTTGGGGCATTTGGAGAATATTTAAATGCGTTGTCAATCAGATTGTGTAATGCATGTTCGATAAACTGTTCATCAAGAAGTATGGATCTTTCCTTACCATTAATAGCAATGTCCAGTATCCTGCCATCTTTTTGTTGTCGCTCCACTTCCATTTTGATCTTGTTTAGGATCGAAGTGATATTTGTGGGTTTAAGATTTGGTTCTATGTTGTTGGATTGGACCTTGCCCATTCCCATGATATCTTCCATGAGATTCACTAACCTGTCAACCTCAGCATTTAGCCGTTGGGACACTTTATTGATAACCGGACTCTGAACTCCGGAAAGTTCGAGCAACTGCATGTTCGCTTTGATGACCGTGAGTGGTGTTCGAAACTGGTGAGAGGCCATAGCCACAAATTCTGAACGTAACTCAGAGAGCTCTTTTTCTTTTTGTACACTTTTGATTAATTCTTCCTCAGCTTTCTTCTTGGCTGAGACGTCATTAAGTGTTATGGCAAGCCATTTGGAGCCATCTTTTCCTTCGAAAGCATGTAATGTAGTTTCCTTCCAGGTATCTATACCATTGACCTGATATTTCACTGAATATGGTTCTACAGTTTTACCATTCAATGCATCTTTGTACTTCATTAATATAGCTTCTTTACTTAGCCCATTATTACTAAGTAATAGTTGCATGGCAGGGTCATCCAACTTTTCTGCTACACTCATACCTGTGAGTGACTTCTTACCTAAGGAAACAGGTTCTTTGCTGAATACTTCTTTGTAGACCAGGTTTTCATCAGCGATCAGTACGATGTTGTCCATGGATTTGACCATCGCTTCCAGGTTTATCAGGTTTCCACTAAGTTCTCCTTCTATTTCCTTTAGCTCAGTGATGTCATATACAGTTCCAAAAAGTCTGAATGGTTTGCCGTCTATAAATTCTATAGTAGCATCACAGGTGATGTGTTTAACCTCTCCTGATTTGGTTATGATCCGGTGAACCATGTTGGACCAGCCGCCCTTTTCGAAGCCTTTAGCCTGTTCGCTTTTAACTCTATCCAGGTCGTCCGGATGGACAAAATTGTGGAAGTCCTCATATGTATTCAATTCATCAAAATCTTTGATGCCCATGATTTCCATGTGTTCAGGCGAATACCAGTTGTTTAATTCTCCTGTCAGATCAAATTCCCACCAACCGACTTTAGCCAGTTTTTGAGCTTGTTCCAATTTGATCTGAGTCTCTTTCAGGGCAGAGACATCCATGAGTGTGCCCACAAGTTTAATGGCTGTTTCACCGTCAAAATAAATCCGTCCACTTGTAGTGAGGTATTTATACCCCCCTGCCTGACTCATGTATCTAAGCTCCTTGTTGACCCAGCCATCACGCTGATGTTTCAAAATATTACTAAGCCATTCCTGATCGTCCGGGTGAACCCGCCGTACGAACCTGGAGAGAAGCGTAGCATTATCTCCCTGTTCCAGTTCAAGGATATGATGGGCTGTATCAGATCCAATGGATTCTTTACTTAGCAAGTTTATTTCCCACCAGCCAATGTTGGCTATATGCTGGGCTTCCTCCACCCTTGTTTGCATTTCTTTGATATCACTGATATCCATCAGGGTACCAATCATTTTTACTGGTCGATCCCCATCCCAGATATACCGTCCATTGGTAGCAAAATAGCGGTATGTCCCGTCAGGACCTTTGTGACGACTTTCTTTGTTGTGCCATCCATTTCTCAGAATATCAGTATCCTGGGTGGCATCTACTATCTTCTGTTGGTCATCCGGATGCATGGTTGTAAGGAATGACTCAAAGGATGCTTTGGTTTTTTCCTTATCCAGGCCAAATAGCTCAAAAACTGAGTCTGACCACTTGCTCTCACCTGTGATCAGATCAGTTTCCCACCAGCCTAGTTTGGCTGTTTCCTGCACTAATTCTAGCCTTTTTGATTCGAGAACCCTGTCAGAAACATCCTGAGTGGTGCCATAATATCTCTTGGGGTCTCCGTTTTCATCCAACTCCAGTTTAGAATTAATTAAAACATGTTTAACACCGCTTTTGGTCACATGCCGTGCTTCAAGATCTTTATGCTCCTCAATGGTAAATATGTTGCTTTGAAACAATTCCAGATCATCCGGATGAGTAAACTGCATGACTGATTCTATATCAGGAACGAAGTCATGCGGAACTTCCATCAGATCAAACATTCCCCTGGACCAGGTGATCTTATGTGATTTTAGATCTACTTCCCATGACCCGATTTTGGCTATTTGTTGTGCTTTGTAGAGTTGATCTTTGCTAGACTGGAATTTATCTCTTGTAATTTTTTTATCATGAATATCTGTCAGGTAGCCTAACACATAAAAAGATTCCTCGTTGATCACCGAACCGTGTACCTCTACCCATTTCAATTCACCGGACTTGGTAAGCAGTTGCTTTTCAAAGGAGAAAGATTCTACTGCTCCCGAAACCAATTGCTTCAATTGATTTTTACACACTTCCCTTTCTTGCCGGGGAGTTAGGTTAAATACATTGAGTTTTTGTAGTTCTTCAGTAGAATAACCTGACCATTGTTGGTATGTTTTGTTAGTTCGTAGAAATTGTCCTTCGGTATTTAAGATAAAGATTCCTGTTACTTTGTTTTCAAAGATCCTGTTGAGCCATACAGAAGAAAGGTGATCACCAAAATTGTCATTGCGTTGAGTGATTCCTGATATTTTAGTGACATCATATAATCTAATATGGATAATGTCAGGATTTTTAGTCTGATGAAAAATACCAGCCATGTTGGTAATATGCCCGGCCCCGGTAAGGATCTTGAAAAGATCGTATTTATCATGATTCAGCCCGTTGATACGTTCATCAATGGTAGTAATTAATTGTGGCTGGTCTTCATCGATCACATAGGAAAGAAACAACTCATGGCTAGGCTCAACCTCTCCTGGTTTTAGTCCCAGAAAATCATACAATTCGTCTGACCAGGAATGTTCATTGGTCTGACGGTTAATATCGACTGTGCCAACCAGTTGGACTCCTTTGATTCTTGGAATGTCCCGGGCTTTGAGGGAAGACTGGTCAAATACTCTTTGTAAAAGTTCCATGGTAGATATTTTGGTGTGAATATGATCTGACTTGGCGTAAATTGTTGGTGAAGTGTCCAAGGGCGAAAAATTTAAGCTTTAGACTAAAAGGTTTGATGGGCTGACTCCAAAATACCTTTTGAAGGCATCGGAAAAGTGTGCTACAGAACGGAAGCCAGTTATCCGGGCTACTTCAGAGACATTATATTGCTGTGTAATCAGGTGTTCTCTTGATTTTTTTAGTCGGAATTCACGTGTAAAATCAAGAAAGGTCTTTCCGGCCACACGTTTAAGTTTGGACTTAAATCCCGATTCCGATAAAGCAAAGTATTGGGCAACCATAGGAAGGGAAATCTTGTTTTCCTTTAGCCGTTCATTTAGTAAATCAGTTAGTTTCTTTAAGAAGATAGTATCTCCATTTGTATCCTCGATTTCTCCTTTGTAAGTGTATGAGCCATTAAGGATGTTACTTTTTAATTCCACTAAGTTCCTGGCAACCAATGACAACTCCTGGAAATCGAATGGCTTGGCAATGTATGCATCAGCACCTATCTCCAGCCCGGTGATCCGGTCTTCCTGTTCACCCTTAGCTGTGAGAAGTATCACGGGTATATCATTCCATTCCTTATCTGATTTCAGGGTATTTAGTAACTGAATCCCGTCCATATCAGGCATAATGATATCGCTGATGATCAAATGAGGTCTGTAGAGAGGAAGCGCTTCCAGAGCCCTAACCCCGTTGTTAGCTGATTTGATGGTGTATTCTGCTGAGAAGAGGTCCGTCAGAGTTTCTCTAATAGCCTTTTCATCCTCAACTATGAGTATCCTGTTACGCATAACTATGAGGATTTAGATTGTTAATGGCCGATTCCAGTTCTTCGACGGAGGGTGGTTTCACCAGGTAATGGTCTGCACCGGCCTCTATACCTCTTTGAATAGTCTCTCTTTCTGAGAAAGCAGAAAGCAGAATGAAAGAATGTTGCGTAAAGCTTTCTTTTATGGTTTGAGCGAAAAGAAAGGCATCTTCTCCGGGAAGTCCGACATCACAGATAACAACATCGTACATGGCAAGATCTGAATTCATCATTGCTGAATGAATAGAAGGATATGAATCCACTTTGTGACCAATGACTTCAAGCAAGTCAGCCATTGACTCTCTAAGAGTGTTTTCATCATCGATCAGTATAATATTTTTCATAGGCTTATTGATTTTGGAATTAATTAGCATAGCCAATGCTTTGCTAGATTACGTCCTGTTTTTGCTCATCGCTTTTTTGAATTATACCCCTAACCTAGGAGGATTGAAATTTTGACTGGAATGTCTGTCGGCGAATGGTGTTTAAGTTTCGGCGAGTGAATGTTAAACAGTTTTGACCCGTTTGGTCGATAGCAATCAAGCTGGAAATAGGCGAAATATGGGCTTTTAATTGTAGGTTGGTTATTCGACAGGTCGATGCCAGGTGGTATCCGGACAGTAGCACAATTTAGTGTTCGACAGGTATATGGTTAAATGGAGGCACACAGCCAATGACCTATTCGGTGATTATGCACCGTTTAAATAAAAGCTATTCAATGGAATGATATATAAGACCCTCAAACAAAAAAGACAACCACGAACTACCATGATTGTCTTTAAAAATGAGCCTCCTATCGGGATCGAACCAATGACCTACTGATTACAAGTCAGTTGCTCTACCAGCTGAGCTAAGGAGGCTGCTTACTTTTAATTTCTTATTTTCTATCAATCTCTTTTGATTGATTCTCCTAGTCAGTTGCTCTATCGGAGCGCCGAACCGCAGCTGAGCCAAGGAGGCTTGCTTTGAAAGCGACTGCAAATTTATGTCGACCTAATCTTTTAGAAAAGTAATCCACTAATAAAATTTGAAGTTTTAATCTCAAGTGTTTTTTAACAGGCTGAGATGCCATTTTGAGTAGGTGATTCTCACTTTATCAACAACTCATCAAAGTCGGCTGCTACCTGCAAGGGATCGATACCCGCTGCGAAATCACTCACAATTTTATGGTTAGGTCTGTTGGGCTTGAATCGCCACATATGCACCGTCTTCAAAAATATGGAAGTAGCCATCTTCTCTTAAAGTAAAATAGGGTTCATGCCCTCTCACTGCCACATATACGGCGATCAGGTCCGCACTGTGGTGGTAGTCACGGTTCCAGCTTTTCAGGAATATTTTGTAGGCAGTGGACACGGGATTTCCTTTTTCTGCTTTGTTGGTAAACAAGATTTTCCCCGTTGGGATGGCATTGGAAAATACCCCGCCTGTGGTAAATGTGATCAGTGTTGGCCATTCATTGGTTACATGCACAACTGCCTCCGGGTCTGGTTTGAAGTTGCCCCATTTTCCGGGGTCCTGCTCCTGTGGATAGCGGCCGCCCATGCACACATAATGCTTCACCTTCTTTTTGACCAGCTCCATTCCGGTCAGCGGACTTAATTCATCCGGTTCGCTGGAGAGAAGCTTGGAGAGATTGGTGAGGTAGCCGACAGTGACAATAACCACGCTGGCGTCTTCCTGCTCACTTAAAATCCGGCGATACAAGCTGGTAGCTTCCTGTGCTTTTTCACCCAATCCGATATTCTGTGGGAATTGTTCGGAAAGTGGTTTGGCATAGATGGAATTTCTATAAACCCCTTTGGTCTTCACATTCCCAATGGGGATATCAGGCCTTCCAAAATAAGTATTGATGACATCTATCGTTGGAGCTGACCAGGGATTAAGGCTTGAGCTGATGGTGGCCAGGATTTCCGCATCTCCCTGATCGGCAAGACCATGAAGCATGGCCAGAGCAGCAACATCATCCACATCGGATTCCATATCCGTATCAAATATGATTTTGACAGGTTGGGCTGAAATGAATGAAACTTTGAAAAGAACGAGTAAAAGAAAAAAAATCAGTGTGGCCTTCATAGATATTTTTAGTGTCTTTAGCCCACAAATGTAAGGAGGAATAAGGTTCCTCTTTCATGAAAATACAAGCCTCTCAGTTTAGCTGATTGAATTGGCTGAACTTGCTCAAAATAAATTTATCTCAAATCACATCCTCCTCATTTCTAATCCTTCTCAACCTGATCAAACCCTCGATATAATAATAGTCAGCATAGATGATGGAGTAATCTATTTCGCTGCCATTGGGGAAGTGTCCCGTGGAATGAAGCAGGAAGGCACTATTATGATTTCTACTTTGGTAAGTTTTAGAGGATAGATTAAACAACATTTTCTCTGCCTTGGATAGATATTCTTCTCTGAGCTTTTTATCTTCTGTATAGGAAGCTAGCTCAAGCAAAGCAGAGGCAACCACAGCGGCGGCAGAAGCGTCTTTGGGAGTTCTCTCTTCACGGGCAGCATCAAAATCCCAGTAGGGGATCAGGTCCTGAGGAAGTCCGTCAAGGAAAGGTCTGGTCACTGCATGTGCAAATTCCAGAAACTTAGGATCCCTGGTTTCCCTGTAGATCATCGTATAGCCATAAACCGCCCAGGCCTGACCCCGTGCCCACATCGTTTCATCATCGAGTCCCTGGTGCGTCACAGCTTTTATCTTCTTGCCGCTCTCCTTATCATAAATCACCACGTGATAAGAGGTGTTGTCTGGCCTGAAATGATTTTTCATGGTAACCTCGGCATGGCTGACGGCAATATCATACAGGGTAGAGGACCCCCCGTTTTTGGAAGCCCAAAACAACAGCTCCAGGTTGATCAGGTTATCGGCTACGACATTGCCTCAGATGAAAGGGGAATGTAGTACTGGAAAAGAAAGCCGGGAAACTCTTTTTACACAACGAAGTCCCGGTTATCATTATCTTTAAGAAAAAGCAATATCAATTGGACACTGGTTCTTTCAGGACCATCACATTAAAGTAACACCCCATATTTTGTAAAAGGTCATATGAAACAACTGACATTAAGCCTCATTGCACTCCTTTTCTTAAACACACAAAGTCATAGCCAGAAAAAATCCGGGCCTGAGATTCAAAAGGTCCGGGTAGCCGGTCATGCCCACATGGATCCGGTGTACAGGTGGCGATGGAATGAGATAGAAAATCGGGAGGTCTACAACACATTTTTCAACGTCCTCAACATGATGGATAAGTATCCGGACCTCAAATTCACGCAAAGTTCTTTACTGTATTATTCCTCAATCCAACAGCGTTCCCCGGAAGTATTTGAAAGGGTAAAGCAATACATTGCCAATAAAAGATGGAGTGTGGTAGGTGGCCAATGGGTAGAAACGGATGAGTCGATGCCTTCGGGAGAAAGTCTTATCCGGCAATTCTTGATATCCAAAGATTACTATTCCAAACATCTGGGAATTGAAAGCATTCCAATTGCCTGGTCTCCTGATATGTTTACCGGGCACACGTCCACTATTCCGAAAATCTATGTGGGTTGCGGCATCAAATACTACGTTTTTAGTCGGGCGGCACCTGAAGGCAAGAAGATTTTCTGGTGGGAGTCGAGTGACGGTACCAGGCTGCTGGGTTATAAAATACCTGACCATTACAACCCAAGCTTTGGCAAAATGCCTGAATATATCAAGGAATGGACCGGAGTATCCGGGTATGATACACCAATGGTCACCGTAGGGAAGGGAGATCACGGTGGAGGACCGGACGAGGGTGACCTGCAGGCACTGAAAAACCTGTCGGAAAAGCACGACATGAGTTTTGAATTTGTGAATCCTTATCAATTCTTTGAGGATTTGGAGGATACTGATAACAAATGGCCCGTTCAAAAAGAGGAATTCGGGATTCAACCCAATGGACAACAATGGTTAGGCTGCTACACTTCCCATGCAAGAATAAAAAAGCTTAACCGCTATTATGAGAACCAATTATTAACAGCGGAGAAGTTTTCGGTCATCGGAACGCTTCACAAGGGCAAACCATTTTTTCCGCGTGAAGACTTTGCCGAAGCATGGAAGATCCTGCTATTTAATCAGTTCCATGACATCATGGCGGGCACTTTTACCGGGCTAGGGGCTAATGATGTGTACCGGGATTATGAACGGTTAGAGGAGATCACTACCGAGCAGTTAAATGCCGGTCTCGAAAATATCGGGGCAAGAATCAATATTGATATGGACGGTATCCCACTTGTGGTTTACAATCCTCATTCATGGCCTGTCAGCCAATATGTTGAAGCCGAAATCAAATTTATCAAAAAACCAGCCTCTTTTAATATCAAAGATCCGTCGGGAAAAGCGGTGGCCTACTCCATTGTAGATCAATCTAATGACGGATTGAAGGTCAGTGTTTTATTAGATGCTCAGGATATTCCGCCCCTGGGATACAGGGTGTATGAGGTCGTGGAAGAAAAGACCGAAAAACCTGTTTCAGATCTCAAGGTTGATGGCAACAGTGTTGAAAACAGCTTCTACGTGATCAAATGGGATGTGTCAGGATTAACAAGCATTTACAGCAAAGTGCTTAACAAAGAACTCTTAAAAGGGAGTGGAAATAGCTTACAACTTCTTGAAGACAATGGAAGTAGCTGGAGCACGAAGTTTACAGGTAAATCGTTTTCATTCCAATCCCTGAAAGCTCCGGAAGTCGTCTCACAATCGCCCCTGAGTATCACAGTAAAATGGGAGGACTTCTTCCAATCCACCAGAATCGTCCGGACGATGACGCTGAATGCCAATTCCGATCAAATTGATTTTGAGATGGAGGTGGATTGGCACAGCCACAATAAATTACTGCAGGTGGTTTTTCCTACGAGCATAGAGAAAGGAAAGGCCTTTTATGATCAGCAATACGGGTATGTTGAAAGAAAAGATGCTGATCTGGATTTCCCCACCCAGAAATGGATTGATTATTCAAATAATAACGAAGGTGTCACCTTATTGAACAATGGGAAATATGGTTTCCATATCAACAAGGGAAAAATGTCTATGTCGGTGGTTCGTGGAGCCCGTGATATGGACCCACGAATGGATGAGGGTATCCATACATTCAAATACGCTTTGATTGCCCACAAGGGAGATTGGAGGGATGATGATATTCCTCAAAAAGCCTGGCAATTTAATCAGCCACTTCTGGCAAAGCAAGAAAACAATCATCCCGGTGAAATATCAGGATGGCGGTTCACAGATGAATCCTTTCCCCTGGAGAAATCCTTCTTCAGTATTGACAGTGATCACGTGATGATTTCAAGTGTGAAAACAGTTCAGGACGCCTATAACCCATATCCGCTGATACTGAGAATTGTAGAAACGGAAGGAAGAGATGAGGAGGTCAACGTCTACTTTCCATACAAAGTGGCTTCAGTTATTGAAACGAATCATATTGAAGAGGAAATCGAGCCTCGCAGCGAGGTTAAGGTTGAAGAAAATAAGTTTAGTTTCAGGATCGGACGTGATCAGATCAGAACTTTCATGATTAGATTTTAATATGAATTATCGAACCATAACAGGATTATTTTTCATCGCAATGCTTATGACTTTGTCCTCCGGGTACTTGCCATCTGTCTGATTTCCTCATGAAGGATCCTTTGGCAGCACGCAGGGACCGAAGGATGTTCCAGTTTATGACATTTAGTGGGAATAATAATGTCTTCAACCTGGCCGGAGTTCGGATCGTTGTAGAGACTGAACTTCGAACAATTTTAAAGCCCAGGACTCACACAAGTGAGTTTCTCATCAGTGGGAATGAGAATACTTTGATTGAGCTTAAGATCAGGTATATTGGACAAGGCACTTCACCAGGAGGTTAAGCCATTAAAGTTGCTGGTGAGAACAACACGGTGAATCCATGTCACCATTTGGAGAGTATGAGACTTCTGGTATGCATTTGACCAATGAAACAGGAATGCCTGCGGTGGTCGGTGTAGAAGCCAGCAACTGTACTGTTGAGACGAGTGGAGCAATAACAAAAAATAAGGGAACAAACATCAATTTCATTGAGCTTAATAGTAGGTAATCATAGAATAAAATAGTCAAATCTCTCAAATCCAGCTTCACCCTAGTTGAGCGTAAAGGCCATGTACCAGCCACCTGGCTTCATGCCTCTGCCACCACCAACAGCTATGGCAATGTATTGCTTGCCATCTACTTCATAGGTTATGGGAGTTGAAAAAGCCCCTGCTTTCAATTGATATTCCCAAACTACCTTGCCCGTTTTCTTTTTGAAGGCCCTGATCTTTTCATCTCTTGTACTGGCGATAAACAGAAGTCCGCTGGCGGTGACGATGGGACCACCGTAAGTGGCCGTGCCTGTAGTTGGGATACCTTTTGCAGTGAGTTCAGGATATTCACCCAATGGCACTGTCCATAAGTAATCTCCGGTATTCAGGTCAATGGCATTCAAAGTTCCCCAGGGTGGCTTGACGGCTGGATAACCATTGTGATCAGTAAAGTAATCCCAGGTTTTAATGACATATTCTGGTGAGTATGGGAAATCCGAAACCTGCTTCTGGTCATGGATATCCGCTTTTTCAATCTTTTTGGGTTTACCGGAAGGGATCATCTCCTTGCCAAGTAAAAAATCGATAATGGCTTTCCGTTTCTCCTCAGAGAGATAGGGGAAGGGTGGCATGCGTCCATTTCCCTGGCTAATGAGGTTGTCAATTTCATTGGTTGAACGCCTTTCACCTATGCCAATCAGGCTGGGAACAACATCCGCATTTCCCTCCCTATTAACGCCATGACAAACCGAACAATTTTTAGCATATAGGGCATTTCCAGGAGACATTAAACTCGTTTCATTATCGAGTTCAGCTTTCCTGATCATTTTCAATTCCCACGGGAAACCTGCGTTAGCATTTTGATAGAGGATGCCATCAGGATCAGTGGCATTTCCTCCCCATTCAGCTCCACCATTATAACCAAAGAGAATGGTGCCTTCTGTTGTTGGAGGCTGGAAGGGACTTTCCATCCTGGGAAACTCTGAAAAACGCTTTGAAACAAAGTCGTGTGCCTCTTTTGAAATATCCGTGATATCATCTTCAGTCATTAATTGCCTGGAAAGTGGCTTTGGCTTCGAAAGAAACTTTTGGGTAGGATAAGGATGTTCACCGGGAAGTCCGTTGGTTGGTACAGGTCTTTCTTCAAATGGGAAGATGGATTCTCCCGTGTCACGGTTTAATACATAAACGTTGCCATCTTTACCTGTTTGAACAACAACGTCGATCCTTTTTCCATTGTGGTTTATCGTGGTCAGGTTTGGAGGGCAGGGAAAATCACGATCCCACAGGTCATGATGAATGGCCTGAAAATACCATTTCATTTCTCCTGTGGCTGCATCCAGGGCAAGAATACAATTGGAAAACAGATTCATCCCCTCTCTTTCTCCACCATAAAAGTCAGATGAAGGAGAACCAGTTCCGAAGTAAACAACCCCTCGATCTTCATCCAAAGCCATTCCTCCCCAGTTGTTTGCTCCCCCAATTTTTTGATAGGCACCATCTGGCCAGGTGTCATAACCAAACTCCCCTGGCTGGGGAATGGTATGAAATACCCATTTTAATTCACCAGTGATCACATCAAAGGCACGTATATGTCCTGGCGCTGCATCTCCGCCTTCCGATACACTTGAACCAATGATGTAGTTGTTTTTATAAATAACACCCGGAGAGGTAGCTCTCACGGACAATTGTTGCACATCATGCTTCAAATTCTCACCAAGGCCTGCATGCAAATCAGCTTTGCCTTCCTCACCAAAAGTGGGGATCAGTTGGCCCGTTTGCGCATTGACAGCATGAAGGAAGGGACCAACAGTATAAAGAATCCGTTTGTTTTCACCATTTTCCCAATAGGTAACACCCCGGCTGGAGTGGCCATGCCGTTTATCAGGCTCATACTTCCACAGTTGTTCCCCCGTGGCAGCATTTAGTGCAAACAGGTCAAGCTCAGATGAAGTGCCATACAAAATCCCATTCACAACAATGGGTTGGCATTGTATCTCGCGTCGTCTCCCACCTGATGAGGTGTCGATGGGCAGGTAGGTCCAAGCCACTTCCAGATCGTTTACATTGTCTTCATTGATTTGTGACAGGGGTGAGTAGCGGTTGTTTAAATTATTGCCTCCATAAGTAGGGAAATCCTTTCCGGTTTCCATCCTTCCGGACCTGAGATCGCAGCCGCCAAGAATAAGCATTGAAAATAGAAAAATGATTGCAGTGTTTATTTCACTCCTGCTTTTGATGTTGGAAATTTCCAATTCCTTTCTATGATTCATTTTGAAACAGAACCTTTATTATCCAAATCTAATTTTTTGCAACAAATTTCAGTTAGTTATACCTGATTATTAATAAAGTATATCTTGCTTGTCACTCGTTGGTTCACTATTTATATTCTCTGAACAGATATTAATACGCTTTGAATGCAATAATTTTAATATTACATGTTAAAGTAACTTATTAACCTACTCACCCCATGCTAAAAAGTGATCGTACTTTCACTGGATGTCAGGCATTCAGAAAGATTGATAAAATAAGGGTCAAAACGGTATTCATTTGGCTCTTTTTGTTGATTTATATTTTAAATCACCAGGTGAATGCCCAAATTGAACCCAATGAGTCGTATAGACTTAAGAATCCCATTTCAGTTGCCTACCTGAAAAAGAACATCAGAAAGCAATCTCCCCGGCTTTTATTGAACAAACAGGCTGAAGATAACCTCAAAAAGAAGTTGGAATCAGATCCGGTTATTCAGAATGTATACAAAGCCATCAAATTGAATGCGGAAGCTGTATTTGAGAAGCCGATCATCAATCTGGATATACCCATGGAGGAGAGGTCACAAAACAATCAGTTAGATATTTCAAGGGATCTCCTCCATCGCATCGGGGCTATGGCCATGGTGTACCGGATGGAAAAAGACCCGAAGATGCTGGAGCGCATTAACCAGGAAGTCATAGCGGCCTGTAATTTCCCCAGCTGGTTTCCAAAGCACTTTCTCGACGTTGCAGAAATGTCGCTGGGCATTGCCCTGGCCATCGATTGGACGGCAGGGGACTTGCCGGCATCCACGATTGAGCTGGCTAAAAAATCCCTGGTAGAAAAAGGGATTGAACCCAGCTGGCCTGACGATGGGCGACCCGGACCCTTTTATGGTCACAGCAACTGGAACCAGGTTTGTAACGGGGGTATGGTGGCTGCATCCATTGCTGTGGCAGAATATGCACCGGAGCTGGCAGCAAAGACATTAAGCAGGGCTTTGGACGGAATGCCAAACGCACTGGACAAGTACGGACCCGACGGGGTATATCCGGAAGGCGCCACTTACTGGAGGTATGGTACATCCTTTACAGTTACTACTGCAGCCATGTTTGAGAGTGCGTTTGGGACTGACTTTGGTATTTATGAATATCCCGGCTTTAAGGAAAGTGCCATATTCAGGCTCCTGGCTGTAGCACCATCCGGGTTGGTATACAATTTTGCTGATAGTGGCGAAAGAAGTGGCAGCAACGGGGATATTACCCTGGCATGGTTTGCATCGAAAACGGGCAATAAGCGATATTTTGAAAAGGACCAGTTTATGAATCCTCCGGAGGAAATGGGAGAATTGTCCAGACTGGCTGGACCGGCGCTGGTATGGATGGCACAGTATGAAGAAAAAGGAGATGTGATCGTTCCAACAGCCTGGAAAGGAGATGGTGATAATCCTGTGGTATTTTTCACAGGAGAAGAAAACGACCCCAATAAATATTATTTTGGAGGAAAAGGCGGTAGTGGATCGGTAAGCCACGGCAATATGGACGGTGGTTCGTTTGTGTTTGAATTATACGGGTTGCGATGGAGCGTAGATCCGGGCAATACAGGCAGATATGGTCGGATCGAAAGGACCGGGTTTGGATTGTGGGACAGAGATCAGGATGGTGACCGATGGAAACTGTTGAATAAAGGCAATTTTGGACACAGCACGATTTCTGTCAACAATCAATTGCATCGGGTGGATGGAAAAGCCGCGATCATTGATTTTAAAGCAGGTGAAAACCCCGAAGCCACCATCGATTTGTCTCCCACTTTTGATGGTCAACTCAAAAGCGCAACAAGGAGGTTTGTGAAAGATGGTCCGGCTTCTCTTCTGATTGAGGATGACATCGAATTGTCTGAAGAAACTGAACTGATTACCTGGCAATTGATTACACAGGCTGATGTACAAATTGTTGATGGAGGAGCCATTCTAAGCCAGGAAGGGAAGCAAGTGAAATTGGAAAACCTCTCTCATCCTGATCTGACTGTCTCAGTCATTTCACTTTATCCCCCGCCAATGTATATCGATACCATGAAAGAAGGATTGAAACGGTTGGAGATCAGGATACCTGCATGGACGATTGAATCGGAAAAAACAAAGATTCGGGTCCGGCTGGTGGGGATGTGATTGCTATGAAGTAGTCAATATGATGAATACGTAATGCTAAAAACAACCTTAACCTAATCCGGCCATTCTATGAAAACCAATAGACGAAAATTTTTAAGATCAGCTGCAATAACCGGGGGTGCTTCCGCCATGCTGCCACTTTCCTCCTGTAATCAGCGTCCAAAAGCGACCGAACACACAATAGCAGATTACTCAAAACTCGATGCTGTCATAGATCAACCAGTTTTAAGACGTGATCTGTTCAAGGATCCGGTGATCATTGAAACGCTGGAGTTGCTCAGAGACAGAAACAATACACTATGCAGGGTGCGTTCTAAAGATGGAGCTGTAGGTATTTCAGTGGGACATCCTTTTATCGCGAAGTCTGCTTACCCCATGTTCAATCAAATCCTAAAGAATCATTTCGTGGGCAAGGATGCCAGAGACCTCGATATGTTGATCTTTAATGCTACTGAGCGAAGTGTAAAAAATCAGGGAATACCATTAAACGTCCATGTGGCAGCGATAGAATTTGCCATTCTCGATATGCTTGGGAATGTCATAAATAAATCTGCCGGGCTCCTGATAGGCGAACTACAACGCAATGAAGTACCTATTTACCTGGGTCATCATTTGGCAGACCTCCGAAGACTTGAGCCTGAAGAGTCGCTCGAGCTGATGCACCAGGATGCCGTGGCAACTGAAGCCAAAGCAGTTAAGCTTCGCGCTGGCCGTGGAGACAACCTGGCATCAGATATTGACAATGCTCCGGGGCGAACAGAAAAACTCATTCGGATGGGGCGGGAAAAATTTGGAGATGATTTTACCCTGATGATAGATGGCAATGGCTCCTATTCTGTGAAAGAAGCCATACGGATTGGAAAAATTCTGGAAGAATACAACTACTATTTTTATGAAGAACCCATTCCCTGGGACTGGTATGAGGAACAAAAACTCGTAGAGCAGGCACTGAATATCCGAATGGCTGGTGGCGAAGAAGAATTTGGATTGCACGCCTTCAGGTACCTGATTGGCAATGAGGTTTTCCAGATCCTTCAACCGGACATTTTTTATTTCGGAGGAATGATTCGCACAATGAAAGTAGCAAGAATGGTAGAAGCAGCAGGCTTAAAGATCACCCCGCACATGTCGGGTGGAGGCCTGGGCTTTATTTATCTAATGCACATGGTTTCTGTTTGTCCGGCAGCCGAAAAGTACCATGAGTTTAAGATGTTCGAAACACCGGATGCCAATGGCACAACCATACCGATTGAAAGTAAAACGGAGCCATTCGAAAGCTCAGGAGGGTCCATAAAAGTGACATCAGGCTCTGGCCTGGGCATCCATATCGATCCGGATTATATCAATACGCATAAGATAGTTCGCAACTAACACTGTCATTAAATGCTATATGCAGCTTGTATTAAAATAAGTAGAAGAATTACCGTTTCGATCAACTTGAAATAGAATAAACATGATCAACATTAAGTCATTAATCTATCTCCTTTTTATCATTCTTGCCATAGGATGCAAAAACCAGGCTCCTGAAATAAAGATCTATGCAGCCGATGACCTGCTGAATGACCTCACCTACGCTATTGAGAAACTGGAGGGTCAGCTGACTGCTTCCGGTGGAAATATATCAATTGTGAGTAAAGAGCAGGATGCCAATTTAAAGCTGGAATTGGTTCCACAGGCAAATACGGATGCTGAAAAGAATGATGGATTTTCCATTGTCAAAAATGAAAATACATTTACCCTCAGTTCAGAATGCAGCCGGGGATTACTCTATGGATTGCTTGATATTTCAGTGCAGCTGTCTGATGGTAAGGATTGGAATCACATAGAAGAAAAATCCATCCGTGCTCATCATGATTTCCGTGCAATCAAGTTCAACCTTCCCTGGTATTCATACCGTAGCGGTGAGCACCTGGCCTTACACACAGAAACCTGCAAGGACCTTAAGTATTGGGAGTCTTTTCTGGATATGATGGTGGAGAACAAATTCAATGCGCTTACACTTTGGAACATGCACCCTTACATGTACATGGTTAAATCCCCGTCATACCGGGATGTTTCCCCATTCACTGACGATGAAATGAAAGAATGGGAGACCTTCTGGAAAGAACTTTTTGGGATGGCAAAAGCCAGGGGCATTCAGACTTTTGTGGTCAACTGGAATATCTTCTTGCCTGAGAATTTTGCCAAAATATATAACGAGGCAGATTACATGTCAGAAGAAGGAGACAATCACATTGGTGAGGGCGTTACCAATGAGCATGTAGAAACCTATATGCGTGAAGTAGTCACAGAGACGATCAATACCTATGAGGATCTGACGGGTATTGGGATTACGCTAGGTGAAAGAATGGGCGGTATGACATCAGAAGAAAGAAAGGACTGGGTAAATCGCACAATAATTGCTGGTCTTAAAGCTGCAGACCGAGAGGCACGACTCATTTACAGGGCTCCATTATCTGCAGGAACGAATAATGGTGGATCTGTAAGTGTAACAACTGAAAAACTCACAAGGGATGCTATTGAAAACCTTGATTTGGAAGAAGATGTTTGGATTTCTTTCAAGTTCAACTGGTCGCATGCGCACTCTTCTCCGAAATTATCTATCGTACACGGAGGCATGCTGACGGACACCTACTGGGAACCCTATTCTACAAAGTACAAAGGGGTCTGGACCATGCGCAATGAAGACTTTTTTGTGATGCGATGGGGAGATCCTGATTTTATTCGGGATTTTCTTGACCTGAATAGTCAGAAATATATTGGCGGATGTATCATAGGATCTGAAACATACATTCCTGCGAAGGACTTCATCACCAAAGAGGAATATCGGACCTGGGATTATGCATTTGAGAGACAATGGCTCTTCTATAAGGTATGGGGCAACCTGTTGTATGATCCTAATACACCGGATCAGTTTTTCTCGGATGCCCTGGCTGAAAAATTCAATTTATCAGATGGAAGTGACTTGTTGGATGCCTGGAAGTTGGCATCCAAAAATCCTAACAGGCTAGCGTCCTTTTTTGGGAGCACCTGGGACGCGACCGTCTATTCCGAGGGATTCAAGACCAATGGTGGTCAGTTTATTGATATCAATAAGTTTATTTCACGAAATGTGCTCGATTCTTCCTATGTGAATATTGCGGATTTTGTGGCTGGAAGTTATGACAAATCAATACAGACAACACCCATTCACCTCGCTGATAAAGCAGAGCAGCAGGCTCATCAAATTTCTAAAATAGTAAATGCAATAAGAGCAAATGGTGCATCAGCTGAACTGGAAATAGAACTTACTGATCTCGAATTTTGGGCTAACTATGGGCTGTACTTTGCTTCCAAAGTGAGAGGAGGTATCGCACTGGAGCAATTCAGAAAAGGAAAAATGGATTCCAACGATGAGGCCGTCCGGCATCTTGAAGAAAGCAAAACTTACTGGCAAAAAATGGCCGAACATGCCGAAAAGTATAACGTGGAGGTTATGCCGCACCAGTTTGACAAGGAGTTTTCCTGGAGAAAGCATCTGGAAGATGTAGATAAGGATATTGTGATAGCAAAAATATCAGAGATTGAATAGTTGAAATTGAAAGAAGTAAAGAGAAAACAGAACGACAATGAGACAAAAGCTAAACAGATATAGGGAAGTGTTATTAAACATAAATAAGGTGAACATAGACAAGGTTTTGCTGGCATCAATATTTGTCATTTTGAGTTGCGCCTTTCCATCATGCAATAAGTCGAAACCTTCGGAGGACATCGCCTTCATTGATCGAATTTTACCTGCTCCCAAAGGTGGGGGGTATGAAGATCCCGACTATTGGGTGTGGGGTTCTTCTGTCATCAAAGGAGAAGACGGAAAGTATCATATGTTTGCCAGCCGTTGGCTCAAAAAGCTGGGATTTGGCAAGTGGGTAACGAACTCTGAGGTGGTTCATGCCGTGGCTGATACACCCATCGGTCCATATAAAACGGTGGAAGTGGCTTTGCCCATGCGAGGCAAGGAATATTGGGATGGAATGGTTACACATAATCCTCGTATCGTAAAATACAAGGATAAGTACCTCCTTTACTATTTTGGCAACACCTACGATTTCGAACAGCCAACACTTGAAAATACGGACTTATCCAGAGAAAACTGGAAAAAAGCATGGATGAACAAACGCATTGGGGTGGCCATCAGTGAAAGTGTTTATGGTCCCTGGAAGAGGCTGGACAAGCCGGTAATCGAACCACGTGAAGGGCACTGGGATGCCACCATCACTTCCAATCCAGCCCCTGTGGTAAATGACAAAACAGGTGAAATCCTGTTGATGTACAAATCGTCTGCTGTCGGCCCGGAACCACCGCTTTTATTAGGTGTGGCAAAAGCCACAAATCCTGAGGGACCCTATACCCGGTTGAGTGATGAACCGATTTTCAGGTTTGAAGCACCCGGGAAAGAACATGTGGACGTGGAGGACCCTTATGTATGGTGGAATGGTGAGAAATATGAGGCCATCATAAAAGACCGTTCTGGAGAGATTTGTGGTGATGAAGGCGGTGGAATCCATGTGTGGTCGGAGTATGGTATCAACTGGCACTTGTTTGAAAAAGTGCAGGCTTACAACCGTGATATTCTATGGGACGATGGTACTACCACACACCAGAATCATTTCGAAAGACCATTCCTGCTCATCGAGGATGGCGTACCCACGCACTTTTTTGCAGCTACCGGAAACGGTGATAAACCATGGAGTTTTGATAAAACCTGGAACATGGTGATCCCACTAAAGACTGAATGGTAAGTATTTGTGTATTTTTAATCAACCTTGAGAATACACTAAACTCAATTAACCCCAACTTAACCTAAATTAATGATGAAAAAACTGATGATGATTTTATGCCTGGCTTCCTTCACTCTTGGGACATCCTTAGCACAAAAGAATTCAATTGAACCCGGAGCATTTATTGTTGAACCCCCCACACTACAAAATTTAGGATTTGAATGGTACATAGCAAGTGGAGATGCTAACCGCAATTCGACCGTCAAGGTGGAGTATCGGGTAGCCGGATCGGACAAATGGAAAACAGGGATGAATCTCCTTAGAATCGGAGGAGAACATATCGAAAGAGCCGGCATTGATTACACCACGCCCCACATGTTTGCAGGAAGTATTTTGGACCTTAAAGAAGGGACTGAATATGAAGCACGCTTTACACTCGAAGATCCTGACGGTGTGGAAGGTGAAGCGGTAAAAGTGGTCAAGGTCGCAACACGTGCAGAACCTAAAGCTTATCGGGAAGGCCGGGTAAGACATGTGTACCCCGAATATTATGAGGGTAAGATGGAAGAACCCAATTACCCGGGTTTGGTTTCTGCTTATGGCGGTTCTAAAAATACCAAGGGTGATTGGTACGTGGTTGCTGAAGATCCCGTTCAGCCAGGAGATATCATCAAAATACATGCAGGACTCTACAATGCAGATATCCTTAACTACCCCGATTGGCACAATGTACCCTTCGATGGTACCTATTGGTTTACCCAAAAGGGGACCGCAGAACGTCCCATTGTCATCGAAGCAGCAGGAGATGGTGAGGTCATCTTTGATGGAAAAGGGGCTGCCAATCTGTTTAATGTGATGGGGACAGACCATCATATTTTTCAGAACCTCACCTTTAGAAATGTTGACAGGGTATTCGAAGCCGGCAGGAAGCATCTGGCGGGGGCGAGCAATCTAACGATACGGAATTGTCGCTTTGAATTTGTGGGTGAAGGTATTAGGACGGAATATGCCGGTTCAAAAAACTTTCTGATCCAGGACAACGTCATTCTGGGGCGTGACGATCGGCACAGGTTATATGGATGGAATTTTAACAGAAAGGGTTTTGCTCCATACGGAACACACCTGATGGATTCTTATTATGGCATTAAAGTGTATGGGGCAGGACACGTCATAGCGCATAATTCCATTGCCTACTTCCACGATGGCATTGGAGTATCAACATATGGCACACCAGAGGAAGCGCAGGATTTGAAAGCAGTTTCGATAGATATTTACAACAATGACATTCACCTTATGGTGGATGATTTCATTGAGGCCGATGGTGGGGTACACAACATCCGGGTCATGCGTAACCGGGGTGTGAATGCTGCTGAGAATGGTATCAGTGCCCAGCCCGTATTCGGTGGACCTGCGTATTACATCAGGAACATCCTCTATAATGTGCCGCTTGGAGGAGCCCTGAAAATTCATGGAGGTGTTCCGGGTCTTACAGCCTATCACAATACCTTCATTGTGGAAAATAATGCAGGTGCCAGGTACCCAAATGCTAACTTTCGCAATAACCTGATTGTTGGAACTGACGGACCCACTCTTGTTTCATCCTTACATTTTACTACTCCCTATTCAATAGCAGATTACAATGGCTATCGTCCAAACCGGGGTCCTGACAGTCCTGAAAATCAATTTAAGTGGCTGTCTCCGGAAGGAGAATCCGTAGAATTTAAAACGTTGAAGGATTTTAGTAAAGCAAGTGGTCTTGAAAAACACGGTATCACCGTGGATTATGATGTCTTTGAGAATCTTAAGAAACCGATCCATGCCATGGAAGGCGGCTTGCCCAGCCCTGTTTATCATGCGGTAGATCTCAACTTCAGATTAAATGCCAAAGGGAAGGCCGTTGATGCCGGGGTTGCCATACCAAACATCAATGATGAATTCAATGGCAAAGCCCCGGACCTGGGAGCCCTTGAGGCAGGTAGTGCCCCGGTGATCTACGGAGCACGTCACCTTGATCCGGATCAGGAGTTCTATCGATGATTAAATATGCCGCCAAAATGAAATACTTTCTAAGCTTTAATCTTTTTGTTTTGTTGTTCGGAACCTGCGCTCAGGAACTCACGACTCAACCCTCACCGGCTACCAATGAAAGTGACTTCATTGTTATTGATGCCATCGAAGAGTTGCGGACATATTCCAGCAGAGACAACGTTAAAGTCAGGCTCCTGCCGGGGTTCTATCAGATTGATGAAGCAGACTGTAAGCAATTCATCCAGTTCACTGGCAACAATTCCGTTTATGACCTGACAGGTGCCCGTATTATGGTAGATACCAGGTTGTTTACCCGGACGGATCTGTCACCAGGTCTCAATGATGGTCGGATGTATTGTGTCTTTGGCATCCATGGAAACAATGTGCTGATGGAAGGGCCTTACATCGAAACCTACGGAGATACACCGGGGGCACAAAGTCGCAATAAGATCTTTAATCTGACGGGTAAAAATGTTACCCTGAAAAATGCGGAAATACGCACTTCAGGTTCCAGCCCCTGGGGATATGGTAGCTTTTATGGCCTGGGGGGCGGAGATGTGAGGAAGATGAATGGCATCAGGATTGCCTGGCCCGGTGAGAACATTCAGGTGATCGGTTGCACGGTGCACATGCGTGCCATGGGGCATGCGATTTTTGTGCAGGGAGCTAAAAATACCCTGATCGAAGACTGTCATGTGAATGGGTTGCTCAGGACTACAGATGATATTTTGGCTGAAACAAGCGGCTATGCTTTTGACAAAGGATTTAAAGCGGCTAAGGGCGGCTATATCGAGGGAGTTACCGTGGCGGAAGACGGAAGATTTTTGCCCGGTGAGATGTTTTCGCTCAGTGAGGATGGCATCAGGATCTATCCGAGGGCACAGAGAGATCAGGATACGGAAACAGGTACCACCATCATTAAAAATTGTACGGTCATCAACATGAGAAGAGGGATTTGTACAGGCCTTGACAAGACCGGTGACAAAGTGATCAACTGCGAGGTAAGGAATTGTGTGGCCACAGGATTTAATGTGGGGAACGCAGATACATTGATCAACTGCAAGTCTGACGCTAAATATGCTGAAGCTTTCGGACTTCCGTACCTGCATGCCAGTGATGCCTTTGTGGACATTGAAATAACAGATAGTCGGGGAAGAATGTGCAACAATATGCTAGCCAAGATCAATGGACAGGACCATCAGGTGACAATCCGTACCACGGACCCGTCATTCATTCCCGATGATATGGAGATCAGATTTTCTACCAAAGAAGGGTACGGAGGACCCAGAGGTGATACTTCGCCTTTTGCCAGGAATATTGAACTAAACAATTTAACTGATGCCGAAGTCATTTTGCTCCCCGGCGCGGAGAACAATCAGGTTGAGGGGAAAGGAAAAGTTGAAGATAAGACCAAGTGAAGATATGACTGTTGAAACCCTAAATAAAAGGGGTACAGACAGTAATTTCCAATCCTAAGTATTCAATACCATGACAAATAATAAATCAAGAAGAAATTTTATTAAAAGATCCACTGCAGCAACGGCCGGATTGACCTTTGGAATGTCAGCACTTGAAGCCGCACATCTTGTTGAAGGAAGAAACAAGCGTAATATCAAATGGAAAAGGAATGGAAGGCTAATTTCTCTCAACCTGCCCTATTCAGGTGATTTGTCTTCGGTGGAAGTAAGACTTTTTAGCAAAGCCAATGATTACATTTTCGAGTATGACGATGTTTCTCCTTATGCTCCAAAAGTTAACAATGAACAAACCAGGGACGTTTGGATGCCGGGTTATGATGAACAGGCAGAAATCAGAAAGCAATCCAGCAGGGAGCAGCGTTTTCCGGTAGTGGATCTGGCATTGAATAAAGGGATGGAAGTGGTCATAGAATTTAACGTGAAGGAGCCAGGGGAATACAATTTCAATGAAAATGGATACAGGTCAATCACAGAAGAGGTTAGACTTCCTAAAGAGCAGGTGGAACACTGGGGGAACTCCTTGTATTTGGATCCTAAGACCAATTCAATTCAGCATTTTTATCTTTCATCACAGGTTGATGTAATTGATGGTAAGGTAAGTTTCGAATTTGAAACGTTGCGCGATGATTGGGTTGGAGCGATATCGGTGGTCAATGCTGACACCAAAGAGCTCATTGCAAATACTACAGTTTCATGGGATGTAAAATTGCCTGAAATCTCAACAGGCACTGGCATAAGTCGTGAGCGAATGATCGCATGACATAATAAGACGGGGAAGGAGCACTCCGGGTGAGATACAAAAGAATGATGAAGTGGAATCGTGGAAACAGTTAAACTGGATGCATAATTAATCTCATGATTATGCTATGCCTTCAGGTTGTGTGTATTGGTAAAATAAGTATACCATACATTTAGGTTTGCAGCTAACATTTCAGACGATCGGGCTTAGTAAATTTCTCAGTGTAAACCTGGTCATCGAGTTCTGATATGGGCTAAGTAAGTATTAACAAATTACCAATGGATAGAAGAACCTTTTTGAAGGGGGCATCAGCAGTTGCCCTGGCCACTCCGGTAGGCTTATACTCCTGTTTACAAAAACAAGCAGTACCTATTATAGATACGCATCAGCATTTATGGGACTTGTCCCAATTCCCATTGAGTTGGGTTTCTCCACCGCTGGATAAAAGTTACATGATGAGTGACTATCATTTGGCCATAAAGGGAACCGGAATCGAGAAAGCCATTTACATGGAGGTTGCCGTACCCAAAGAATTGCGAAAAAAGGAAGCACAATGGGCACTGGATTTATGTAAGGATGAAAACAATCCCACTGTGGGGGCTGTGATCTGTGCTGATCCTACTGAGCATGGATTTGAATCTTATATCAAAGCCCTGGCAGAAAATTCATTTTTGAAAGGGATTCGCTATTTCTTTTCAAGTGAAGAAGAAATGCTTCAGCCCCAGGTAATCAACAATATTAGAATCCTTGGGGAGTTGGGACTCAGCTTTGATCTTCATGTTTCTACCAGTCGCCTGAAGACAGGTGCATCATTAGTTGATAAGTGTCCCAATACTCAATTTATCCTTAACCATTGTGGGGGTCCGGAACCTATTGATTTCAGGGAAGGTAAATTTGACTTCCCACAGAAACCTGCGCATGATCAATGGATCACCGAAATGAAAAATATGGGGAAGAGAGATAATATTGTATGTAAAATCTCCGGTATTGTAAACAAATTACCTCACGCACTTGACGCAGTATCAGGGTTGTCACCGATTGTAAATCATTGCTTTGAGGTCTTTTCTTCAGACAGGGTCATCTTTGCTTCGGACTGGCCAGTTTGCCTTAGAAGGATGTCATTGCTCAACTGGGTGGATGTGTTGAAGGAAATCGTTTCAAATTATTCTCCGGCAGAGCAAAAGAAACTGTTTCATGACAACGCCTTCAGCTTATATAAGTTAAAGGCCGAATAGTGGAATAAGGCTTTCGTTCAGTTTATTTTAGTCTGTTTGTAAAGCAAAGGCAACATATTGATTGCCAGATTTCAATCCACTTTTACCACCACCGCAGGCAATTACCACATATTGTTTTCCATCAACAGCATAGGTGGCAGGGGTGGTCAGACCAGCATAGGGAAGTTTAGCTTCCCATAGCTTTTCCCCTGTGTCCTTATCAAAGGCTCTGATCTTTTCATCCATCGTGGCTGCAATGAAAACCAATCCCCCGGCTGTTACTACAGGTCCACCGTAGTTTAATGTGCCGGTAACCGGATGACCCGGAATATTGAGGCTGTCGATATTGCCCAGCGGAATTTGCCAGACTATTTCTGCCTTGTTCAGGTCAATGGCCGTAAGTTGTCCCCATGGAGGTTTGAAAAATGGCAATCCGTCCGGGGCATGAACCTCTTTGTATCCATCAAATACATAAGGATATGGCCAATTGCCATATTTATTTTCTCCGGTGTCTTCCTTTTCAATTCCCATTAGAAAGTTAGTCACACTTTCAATTTCATCCGGGGACAGCATACTGAAAGAAGGCATGTTACCCTTTCCTTTTGATATTGCTTTCTTGATGTCAGTCCTGCTCAATGAGTCCGCTACATTGATCAGGGGAGGCACATTACCATACATATTGGACCCCTGCCTTTCAGCTCCATGGCAATTTTGACAAAGTGTACTGTAGATGTTTTTACCAGGTGTTGAGCTGACATATCGAGACATATTGATATGATAAGCTTCTTCATTGGAGTTGACATACAGGATACTGGTAGACCGATCCACGGCTGCACCACCCCATTCACCTCCACCATGCATTCCCGGGAAAAGAATGGTACTATGCTCGGAGGGAGGTAGGTATCTTTTACCTTTTAGATTTTTATCCCACACTTCTTTGGCAAAGTCTGCTGCTTCTTTGGATCTGATGGCAAGATCTTCTTCAGTTAAATTGATCCTGGAGAAAGGAGGGTAGACCGAAGGTGTGGGTTGTGTAGGCCAGGATTGCTCACCTTCAAGATCCGAAACAGGCACTTCGGTTTCTATGATCGGGTACAAAGGTTCACCAGTCAAACGATCTAAAACATACAGATATCCGACTTTTGAGATCTGTACGAGGGCATCAATCTTTTCTCCATTCTTTTCAATAGTTGCCAGAGTGGGCGGAGCTGGCAGATCATAATCAAACAGATCGTGATGTACGGTTTGATAGTGCCATATCCGCTTCCCTGTATTGGCATCAAGTGCAATGATGGAATTGGCAAAAAGATTTGATCCGATTCGGTCACCACCATAAAAATCAAAAGAGGGAGAACCCGTAGGCGCGTAGACGATCCCCTTTTCTTCATCAAGGCTCAGGCCAGACCATACATTTGCTCCTCCACTTCTTAAATAGGCATCTTCCGGCCAGGTATCGTATCCATATTCGCCGGGGTGAGGTATGGTATGAAAGATCCATTTCATCTCACCGGTGTGGACATCATAAGCCCGGATATGGCCCGGGATGTGCCCGATGGTTTCTGACACCTTTCCACCAATGATTAGCAGGTTTTTATAAATGATACCCGGGGAGTTGGCAGAAAAGCTATAGTCCATTACTTCGCGCCCAAGACCTTTCTTCAGGTTGACCATTCCTTTTTCACCAAATGATCTGATCAATTCACCAGTAGAAGGATCTACAGACAGTAAATAAGCACCTAAAGCATAAAACAGAATACGCTGACCTTCACCATTCCACATGGCCAGACCCCGATTTACTTTGCTCGAAATAGTGGAGTCTTTGTTTGGATCAAACAACCAAATTTCTTTTCCCGTCGTGGCATTTAACGCGAATAGTTTAAGATCCGCCGTGGTCCCATACATCACTCCATCGATGATCAATGGATTACATTGGATCTGTGTTCTGCTGTTTTCTCCAAGCTTGCCACCATCATAAACCCAGGCTACCTGGAGTCGATGGACATTTGCTTTCGTTATCTGGTTGAGTTCGGAGTAATGGGAGACAGCCTTGTCACCAAGGTAGGACGGCCAGTTTTCTTTTGAATTATTTGAATCAACGAGGTCCTGACATGAAAGACAGATCCCAAGTAGCACCGGAAAAAAGGTCGTTGGTTTCATATTTTATGACAAATTAAATCAACACAAACGAAACTTTCTTCACCATTGGGGATCTGCCTCCCTGTAGGTAGATCAATAGTTTAAAACTGACCGGTAATTTATCCTGTTTGAATTATAATTGATGCTCAATATATAGCCGATGCATCATCTTGCATTCGGAAATTGTAATTTGCATAACCATTTAGATTAGGATTTCAAACAACATACTCAACGAATGTATACACCCCGGTTGCTAATATTGCTATTGTGCTGTCTTGGTTGCACACCAAAGCTTACTGCACAGGATCATTTCCATCAAATCAGCAAGGCCAAAGATTGGAAGCTGGAATTTTCAGATCCCTGTACCAAAAACTGGGAAAAAAACTGGTTCCTGGATGGTGAGCTCGCAACCATCAAAAACACGAAGGATGGCATGTTTTTCAGTGCCGGCCCGGAAAACAGAAACAATGCCCATCACGCCGTTTTATGGACGAAAGATTCCTTTTCGGGTGACATAAAAATTGAATATGACTATACCAGGACGGATAGTCAGGTCATCAATGTGAATATCCTTTTCATTCAGGCCACAGGAAAAGGCGACGGGGAATTCGCCAAAGACATTACCCAATGGAACGATTACCGGAAGGTGCCCACAATGAGTAAGTATTGGCTCAACATGAATACCATACACATTAGCTATGCAGCTTTCCCCATGGTAAATGATGACCCAAACAATGATTATCTGAGAGTCAGGAGGTATCCAGCATCCAACAGGGAAACTTTTGATGAAACAGAGGTGACACCCGCATATTTTAATACAGGCCTGTTTCAGTCTGGAGTAACCTACCACATGACCTGGATCAGGCATGCTGATAAGTTGTATCTTCAGGTTTCAGGCAATGGGGAGGAAAAAGGATATGAATGGGACCTTTCGGGTTTCGACCCGATTACCGAAGGCCGCATCGGGTTGAGACACATGTTTACCCGGTCGGCCAGATACAAGAATTTCAAAGTTTACACGAAGTAAGATAAACCAAAGAAAAAGTAGTTGTTATTTATTGCTTGCCAGTTTGTTATTTACCTCAGACATCATTGCTCAGTACGCTTTAGTTCTTTTTATGATTTCTTAGCATACAATGGGAGAGTCGCATCAAACTAGTGATCAGGAAGGCACATACTTTATCACCAGTCAGGTGGTGGGTTGGGTAGATGTATTTAGTCGCCAGACATACAGGGATGTAATTATTGATAGTTTGTCATTTTGTATAAAAGAAAAGGGTCTACAGGTTCATGCCTATGTAATATGACCAATCATGTGCATTTGATTGTAAGTAGTAAAACTGGAAGATTATCAGATACAATCAGGGATTTTAAGAGATTTACCTCAAATAACATACTAAAGATAATTGATGAACCTCACGTAGAAAGCCGAAGTGAATGGATGAATATTGTATTTAAATACCATGCTAAATACAATAAGCGAGTGAAGGAGAAGCAATTTTGGACACATGAGAATCATGCTGTTGAATTGTCTAATAACGAACTGTTGGATAGTCGATTGCATTATATTCATGATAACCCGGAAAGAGCTGGCTAGAGAAACCTGAGGATTATTTGTATAGCAGTGCAATTGATTATGCAGAGGGAAAGGGGCTATTTGAGATAGCTTTGATATGAAAGCGTAGCTTCAACCTACGCTTAGGTACAGTTACCCACCCGGCAAGCGGATGAGGCTGTTGTTGTATTGAAAATTGAGTTGTAAGCAGGGCTTTACTGCTTTTGATCACCAATCTTTTCAATATACTCAGTAATGCTCTCATTGGCCTCATACTGACCTATTTCCACCTGTTCTTTAGCCCGGTAAAAGTCGAAAGTGCCACAGGAATCCCTTGAAATATTGATTTGCATATCTATCGTATAATAGTTCATCAACAGCTGCGCCATCTGGTTGGTCATCAGGTTGATGGTTTTGTTGATCAGGTCAAAATACCCCATGTCGCTACTATCCGTACCTGTTTCCTGCCTTGATAGTGGATTGATCTTCTGAAGATGCTTGTAAAACTCATTCATCTTTTTGAGATAGATTTTTTGGTTGGATTTCTCTTCATCCGCCGTGACGGGTCTTACCACTGGCTTATTGGCATTGACATTTACCGCTACAATAATATCATCGGGAGTTCTTTTGGCGTGGTTGATTGGTAGGTTGTTGAGTACACCCCCGTCGATCAGGACCCTGTTGTCCATCTTTACCGGTGTGAATACGGTGGGTATGGCCATAGAAGCCCTGATGGCCTGGTATACGCTGCCTTTTGAAAACACTACCTCCTCACTGTTTTTGATGTCAGCTGCTATGGCCCGGTAGTAAATGGGTAAATCCTCGATGTTGGCGTCAGGGATGAAGTCTTTCATCTTCTGCAGGACCCTTTCTCCCTTCACAATGCCCTGGGTACTGAGGGTGAAGTCTACGAGATTAAAAGTTTTTAACCTGTCGAGGGTATAGAGCCACTCCTTAAATTCTTTCATTTTGCCGAGTGCAAATACGCCTCCAATCAAGGCACCCATTGAGGTACCAGCCACCGCTGTGATTTCAAATCCCTGCTTTTGCAGCTCCTCAATCACCCCAATATGTGCAATCCCCCGGGCTCCACCACCAGACAATACTAAGGATACTTTTTTCTTCATTTAACCTGGATTATTCATTAGAGTTTTGTAATGAAGGACTAAAGTACAAGAAAATCAAACACTTACTATCGGAAGCATAGCAACCGCTATGGTGACGAGAGAATATCATGCTAAGTGCTTGATTTTGAAGTAATTTAGTCATGTAATAGAAAGTCTAATGCATAACCCAGGTTTAAGACAGAAACGAATGATGATACACTTTGGATTAAATCTATGCGATCTTTTTCAATTGGTGGGGGAAACATGTGATGGATCTGGATTAAATGCAGTTGATTGTGTCTTAGAATAATACAATTGATGTTTCCAGGAATGTGGTTTGTTGTCTTAAGTAATAAAAATAGCCCTCAGGGCCTTTAAATGGGTATTTTGTGATCGTACAAAAAGTCTGCGGGGGTTTTACCTAAAGTCTGCGCAGACTTTGGTCGAAACCCGCGCAGACTTTAATCAAAATCTGCACGGACCTGGACTAAAATGAAGGCAGGTTTTTGGCTGTATTGGAATAGTACAATTGTTGGGAGTTATTAACTTGACGGTTGAAGACCTGCTGCCTCCATGGTTAACACCATATTCTGGTGGTAGGTGAAGACACCTGCCATGGTCGATGGCCTGTGCGTCACAAGGATCAGAGTCCCTTCGGTGACTCTGATTGGCTATTGATGTTTATGAAGGAACTGAAAAATTGATCAAAATCCGATCATCATTCTGGGGAATCTGGTGCATAAGCAGGGGTTACAGCCCAGATGGGAACTAAAATAATCATTTATGCGGAAAGTGGTTCATTTCCTGATTTGTTGGTATTTGAGTGTTTATTTCATTAGTGGCTTCTGAAGATGGTGGTCTGTGGGTCGCAGACCTGGGGAATATTGGCAGGAATTTTATCATAACTTTTAAATATCTTTAGGTAAGTGACATTCTACAAAACTGCGTTCTATAGTAAAGGATATAGACACATGGAAATCGTTAATTGAATCAATAGTATGATGGAAATCCTTGAAACCCTTTATCAGGAAATAATTGGCTTTTTTGGCATTGACCAGGCATGGGAAATTCTTAAATCCGGGGATTATAGTTCATTAAGGACCTATGATGGGATTGTTGCCCTGATACGGCCCATCATCCCCACACTGATAATCCTCGAACTTCTGTTGGGCCTGGTCTACAAAAAGCCTCAGATGAGGGTATACAAGATCAATTTTATGATCTATGTTTTTAACCGGATCGTCAGCCAGTTTATCGCTATTGCCATGGTGATCTGGTGTATTGGACTGTTTGAGAAATATGCGATCATCCAGACTGAATTCACCTGGTACTGGTTTATCTACGGGTACATTGTATGGGAGTTCGGGCATTTTATCTATCATTATTTAGGTCATAAGGTGCGGTTATTCTGGTGCCTGCACTCTACACACCACGCTCCTGAGGACATGAATCTTTCCGTTTCACATGCCCATTTCTTTCTGGAAGCTCCTTATGCTGATGCGATCAGGACTACGGTATGTATACTGCTTGGGGTAAGTCCTGCAATGCTCTTTGTTATCATGTTTATCGATGGTACATATGGAGCATTTATTCATATCGGGGAAAATGGTTTAAAGAACGGGAGGTTAGGATTTTTGAACCGGCTGATTTTGACGCCATCTCATCATCGGGTACACCACGCGAGAAACCCGCTTTATATGGATACCAATTTTTGCAACCTTCTTAATATATGGGATAAGATCTTTGGTACATACCAGGAAGAACAACATAATATACCGATTGAGTATGGCATTACTCGCGAGATGAATTCCGGCAACTTTCTGGATGTCTATTTCGGAGAAATTGTAGCCCTTGCAAAGGACGTCGCCAGGGCTCCCGGTATCAAAAACAAGTTGCTTTACATTTTCATGCCTCCGGGATGGAGCCACACCGGAGCGCATAAAACAGCTAAGATGGTGCGAGCGGCATACTTACAGGATAAGAAAACTGAGCAGAGATAAAGCTGCCTACGTATTCAGTAACTGAAACATGGTGGCCTGTGCGTCACAAGGATCAGAATTATATATCCATACCTCAATATCCACCGCAGGTGGTAATTTGTGTTATTTTCACCCTCTTAAGACCTTCCTTATTTGTGAATTCGTGGCCTTTAAAAATGGTGGCCTGTGAGTCACAGTGAGTCACAGGCCACGGATTATAGAAACAGCTAAGATTTACTCAATCGTGCATCCTCCGGTAAATCCTTCTGCAGAGAAATCTGATTGAAACGATCCTGTGCTCTCCATGTAATCCAAACGAACTGTGATGGTATGGGTTCCTGAGCGTTTTGGTGAGCAATACTCAAGTACATAGAATGAATTCGCCTCATCACTGACTGACTTGGCGACCTTTTGAAAGGTATCATTCAGATCCAGGTCAGAGTCTGCAAATTCATAACCACTTTTACCGAAGGTAGACAGAATGTTTTCATCTATTTCACTACCCAGACCGATGGTGAAGATCGTTAAGTCACTTCCTGAAGAATTCACAGCTGTAGTCGCCTCGGCATCGCTGGCCCAGTTGGCCTGATCAGTACCATCTGTAAAAATGACCAGGGACGAAGCTGTTGAGATATCCGGATCTAACTTAATCTGTTCCAGGCGTTCACTCACCACATCTATTCCCTGTATCACGGCACCATTCAGGTTTGTGGAGTTGTCATTGCTTATGTTCTCATCAATGGATTCAATAGATTGAACCAATTCTGACCTTGAAGTACTGAAAGGCGTCAACAAATGAATGTTTTCCTCACCATCAAACCAGTAGATGGCCATTTCGAATGATCCGGCATATGGTTCTTCCGGAAGTGGTATGACGGATTCAATGAACCCGATTGAAGATGATTTTAATGTGGGCAAATCCTCCGCATTTAGCACGCTTCCACTTAGGTCGAGAAGCAGTACAGAAGTAAACATAAACTGTCCCGGATCCCTTTGGATCTGGGCAAGAGATTCACTCGAGGAAATAACACTTCCATTTTCTGAGATCGTAAAGTTTTCAGCTTCGAGACCTGCTATCGGGTCACCATTGTCAAAATCTGCTTTGAAAAAGAGACGGATCTTGGCAGGTTCTTCAGAACTTGATTCCAAAAGATCCAGGATTATAGATCTTCCCGGCTCCACGTTTTCCTTACCCCCACAAGCAATGATCAGTGAAGTAGCAGCGATGATAATAGACAGAGTGAATACTTTAAATATGTTTTTCATTGATGATGATATTTGGATTGGTTTTCCAATAAAAGCACAAATGTAGTATCCTATCTTAAACTACATGCAGGTTGTCATTACTCTTTTCTTATAGTGTTATTTTCCCTGTCAACGTGGGGAAAGTGTTTTGCCTTTGGCGGTTCTTTTCATCAACGAAAAGAGGGTTGACAATATTTTTCCATTCACAAGAGTTATATTTATTAAAAATAACTGAACTATGAAAAGTGTATGCTTGCTATTTGCTTTCAGTCTCATTTTAATTGGCTGTCAACCTGAAAAGCCTAATGGGTATATCTTAGAAGGGGTCATTGAAGGCGAACCGTACGATGACTATATATTTCTTGGGCAATACGGAGGTTTCGCTAAGGATAGTGTAAAGGTTGAGAACAATAGATTTTATTTTTCAGGTGAACCTCTTGATATGCCAATATCTGGCTGGCTCCACTTAAGACCAAGGGCTAATATTCAGTTTGTCTATCTTGAAAACAGTCATATTAAAGTAAAAGCAAAATTCAGATATAAGGAGGAGACTACTATCAATATATTAGAAATAGTGGAGATAGAAGGCTCTGAAACGGCTAAACTTCAGGAAGATGTTAGAGAATTCTTTAATGAAAACAGTGAAAAGGAGAATTTTAATACCATGCTGTTTGCAAAGCTTAAGGAATTATTCACTAACTATCCTCAACACCCCTATTGTAGTGATATTCTTAGAAATCAAAGTGTAGAACCAACACTCTCATATGATCAGCTAGTAGAATTATTTGAGATGCTGGATACTGCCTATATCGAAAGTGGAAATATGCAATTGATAAGTAAGAGTTTGATGTCGAAGAAAAACTTTAGATATGGGACACCCTTTCCAGACTTTTCACTCAGAAATGAAGATGATCTCACAATTTCAAATGCTGATATAGAAGGAAAAATTACTTTAGTTGATTTTTGGGCTTCCTGGTGCAAGCCTTGCAGGGAAAAACACCCGGAAATGATTGAGCTGTATAACAAATATAGCGAGAAGGATTTTGAGATTATTGGTATATCTATTGATAAGGATAAAAATCAATGGCTTAAGGCTATACAAAAAGACAAAATCATTTGGCAAAATGTTATTGACCAAGAGGCAGCATTGTATGAAGGAATGGGAATGGTTGTTGTTCCATTTCAATTCCTGCTTAATAAGCATGGTGATATTCTAAAAGTTCAACCAACATTACAAGATGTAGAAAAGTATCTTGCGACTAACTAAGTTCATTATCCAGCTACCAACCCTAACTTTTTAAACTGCTCAATCAGAAAATCAGCATACCGTAGGAATCCCAGGTCCGTAAAATGTACGCCATCTACAGTCCCTTCATGATCTGCGCCCATGGCATTTTGGCTGTTGATATAAAGAACGTTTTTATATCCGGCTTTCATCATCTCGTCATATTCGGTTTTGAGCGCCACATTTTTTTCATCTATGAGTGAACTTAGCTCCTGGTTCAGGAAAGATTTTTCATAGATGAAATTCTCAACAAAGATGATCGGTGTTTCCGTATGCTTTTCCCGGATTGTCTTAACCAGGGGGATTACCCTCTGGGTGATCTCCTCTGTCTTCATATTGGGCAGGCATTCTATCACATAGAATGCAGGGTTGGATTCCGCGATTAGTTCATTGATGGGCTGCTCCATCTTTCCATTCCCACTGAATCCCAGGTTGATGCAGTCCATGTTCAGTTTCCTGCTGATGATATTGGTGTGAGCCATACCCGGCCGAGAAGCACAGCCTCCCTGAGTGATACTGGTTCCGTAAAAGATGATAGATTCCTTGTACGTTTCTGTAGGTTTCTCGATCACACTGGCAGAGTCAATACCCACTTCAATGCTGGAAATGCCATCGTACAGGGGCAGGTACATTTTAAACTCCCGCATAGTGCTGGTCATGTTGTCTATCAGCAAAGCTTCATTCTCCATGCCAGTAGGCCTTCCGGTATTTACATATTGCCAGGTGCCATCGTTGTTGTGGTACAGGTCAATGCCCTTGATGCCTGTTTCGGCCATGTGATTCATCTTATTGTCCTTTAGTACTGTCCACTTCACACTTATACTGGTTGTGTTAGAGAAAAATCGAATGGACATTCCGGCAGAAGATTTTGACAGGTTCCATACAGCCGGTCGGACAGTTTCTTTGAGTGCCAGGGGCAACCGGTCATAGCGGTTCTCCTTCAGGTTTTCCGCGACATCGGTGCCTTCCAGGATAAAATGGTCTTTCCCATAATAGGTGGGGGTGGGGCTATCCTGTGCATGTAAATGGTTCGCGATGGTTAAGCTGAATAGGATGAGCAGTATAAACGATTGGGGGGTTGTTTTGGATATCATGGTTCTGTTGCGAGATTGGATGATGATCTTTTTGTGTAACGAAAATAGTCTTTTCAGGTGAGGTGGGAAAAAAGAGAAGAACTGTCGGTCAGATAAGGATTGGAAAGTACTGTCACAAGCTAATGTTTGCGCCAGTTGGTGGGGTGTAAAAGAGGTGTATAGCTACCGTATAGCTACCCTGAACGGAAGATTGTTGTCGAAGCTATGGACACTGGTGCTCAATGATAGTTGGTGAAAAACACCAACTATTGCCACGGTGGCCTGTGCGCCATAGGCCACGGGGAAACAGAGACGCTTTCCCAAGGAATAACCAAAAACAAAAGCCGAACATTGCTGTCCGGCCATCATCTATGGTATGCCAAATAATCGCTATTTAATCAACTCAAGGTGCCTGCCCATCCAATAAGGGAGCAGCCAGTACACAGGCTCTCGCTCCTGGTGAGGATTTCCTGCCTGAGCAAAATAGGGGTTACGGTCCCAGCGCATCGTGCGGTATTCGCTTGGAGGCCTTAGCTCATCCACTTGCACTTCTTCAAGGATGGGATACCTTACCAGTTGTAAATCCTCCCTTTTTCCATTGTCAATGTAATCATCTACCAGGCTCAAGGGAGCATCCTGCAGGAAGAAAATAGATTCTTCCAGGCCGTCATAGCCCCCTTTCAGGATGTTGTAAGTGAAATTCAGTAAAGGACTATTCGTTTCACTGAACTTCTCATACCACTGATCCAGGTGGTCCCTGTAAGCCTGATTCAATTTCGGGTCTTTCTCCAGGTTGATCAGGGCCGGATATATGTACAAAGCCAGGTAAATATCAAAATAAGTCTCCCAGGCAGGGTTGGTCACATAAAGTGTCTGGGCATTTTTTAAGTACCCATGCTCATGAATGAGCTTTAGGTAAGCCTCCTGATAGCGCTCAAAACCGGTAATCTCATATGCGAACTTCAGGAACGACAGAATCTCCAGTGAGTTCAGTGGCTTTTCAGGTGACCACTCAGGATCTTCATTCAGGCTCTCTGGAGACCAAACTCCCCACTTGGTCGGTTTGCCATCCACATCCACCAGGTAAAAATCATTTCGTACCAGGTGATCCATGATCTTGCTTACATGACTCGCTATCCTTTCTTTTTCAGCCTCATCAGCCACGAGGTAATAATACCAGTAGTATCCAAAGAAATGTCCGTCCAGCTCATCACTGCTGGTGTCTCCTTTCCATTTCCATTTTCCATCTTTGGAGAGGTGCCACCTCACCTCCACGGGTTTATGTCGTGGATTGTTTATCAGGTCTTCCGCCAGTTCCTGTGGCGTATACGTCCGATTCATGTCGTGCATCTTATCCCAATCTGCAGGAACGATCGTCCGGGCAAAGAATCCGTCTATTTCAGTGACTTCCCGAAGTAAGTGAAGGAAATCAAAGGCTTTCTTAGCGCGTTCTTTGGCAATTGGATCACCTGTGACGGCATACCGGAACGATTCCATGGCCAGGTACATGGCGGTATATTCCCCATCATTGTCATCATCATCCGGGACCAGTGTGGAGGTATCTCCAGCTACGGTCAATGTGAATCGACCGGCGATCCAGGGTTCCCGGATATGTCGGGTGATCAGTTGCTCATAGAAATAATCTGCTTTTTCTGCCAGCGTCATTTCCTTTCTGTAGATCACACTCACTCCGCCGGCTGTCGCGATCCAGGCATTGCCCGCAGTATCAAAAGTGATGTCTTTCACCTCATCGTTCATCAGCCACCGCTTGCTCAGTCTGACACTGTATTCAGTTTCTCCGGGAGTAAAGCGGGTAATGCCATAGTCTGTGCCTACCCACATCACTCCATCAGGCCCTTTTTTCACCACATTCACATTGGCGTTGGTAATGCCATTTTCAGGTGTTTTGTGTCCGACTACATTTTCCCCGTTCCTGATCGTAACTCCACCGAGACCACCGACCCAAAGGTTACCCGAATCATCATAGGCAACACCTTTTGTATAGGCACTGAGTAGCTCTTCATTTTTATTATAAACGATAGTCTGTGCATCATTGCAATGGTAGAGCCCGACATCCGTGGCCAACCATAGTCCACCATCTCCATCCGAAATGACATCTCTCATGCTTCTTGCTTTGGTGTAATCTTTTTGATTCCACGCTTTGCCATCATAAAGCCAGATCCCCTTAGGTCCCAGGACATAAATACCTTCTTTAGCTATCACAACTTTGGCAATAGGGGCTTCCGGACCTTCCTGTTTGGTAAGGGTTCCTTCCTTGCCCGTGTAAACTCCATCCCAGGCCGCCACCCAGATATTTCCTTCCTGATCAAGATCCACATCATAAGCTGGCCCCTGTGCTTCTCCGGAAATCATGAGCTCCCAGGTCTTTGACGATTGAGGTTTTTTGTATACTCCCCCTTTCGTAGCGATCCAGACATCTCCGGCCTTACTAAGCTTGATGGCCCGGACTTCATTGGAGGCCGTATTGCTTTCATCTACTATAAATCCTTCATGATATTCCTGGATGAACGGGACATCAGTATGGGACGTCAATTGGGAAGCATCTGGTTGTTCTGCTTTTCTATCGCAACCAGAGATGGCAAGCAGTAGAAGCAAACCCACCGGAAAGATGATTTTTCTTTTCATTGTCTGTGTTTTGTCTGGTACATGATCAAACATCACTTTGGGTTAAAGTGAATTGAAAGTGCAGAGCGCTAGTTTTCCTTTACCCAGCTTACTGGGAAAGATGCATATTTTATGGTTTTGTGAGGTCCTCCATCGCGATCCTTGTGATGATAACTGTAGACTGTGTGGATTACGCCATTGGCACCTTGAATGATGGCTGGATAATGGCTGGAAGTAGCCAGTTCTCCTCGTTCATCCAGCTCAATTTTTTTCTTCCATTTCCATGTCTCACCTTCATCATCAGAGATAGCCACCGTCAGGTCGTGTCTTCCTTCTTCGGTTTCATTGTAGACCATAATCCATTCTCCGGTATTTAGTGTTGTCATGTCAAAACCTGCCCCGGAGTTGGGGATGTCAGTGTCTTTGGCGATGGACCAGGTAAAGCCTCCGTCAAGAGAGGTGGTGAGTTGCATCCTTTTCGGAGCAGGACCATTATCTCGTAAGTATGCTGAAAGACTTCCATCTTTTCCTATTGCAATGGTGGCCTGGATGCCTACACCTCCCAGCACTGGATTACTCCATTGCCAGGTCTCTCCAAAGTCATCGGTGATGGCGAAAATGGAGCAATCCAAACCATCGGAATACAGCGGCAAAAGAATCCTGTCACGAAAGACAAGTGGCTTGTTTTTGGTTTGCCAGCCAATCCTGCGGGTAAGGGGGTATCCCAGGTCTTTGCTGATGGTTTCTTCTCCAACTTTTACTCTACCGCTTCTGATCATGTTTTGACCCCCGGCCAGGCTGTCCATCTTTTTCCGGTATTCAATCCATCTGGGCTCCAGTCTTTGTTTTTGTTCAGTACTCATTTGCGAGAAAAGCTCTTCTTTGAGGTAGACCTCGTAAGTATCCAACTGCTTAGTTACTTCCGCTACAAACCGGTCATCGGACTGGATCCCCCGTTCCGTTTTACTTCCCGGTTTGGCAATGATGATGTCCTGCCATGACCAGATCGGAGCACCCTCACCGGTGTAGTCTTCACTGATCCTGTATTTAGGAATGGAGGTCTCCCATTGGTTGGCGATGACCGGGTAATACATCAGCCAGAGCTTATCCCTGGAGTCCATAAACAAAACGGGATTGATATCAGGGAAATCGGGTGTATCAGCCATCAGGAAGGGTTCGCTCCATGTGGTATCGCCTTTATTAAGCCTGGAACCCATAATACGCACATCATCTGCCCATCGTTCACCCGACCCCTGAAACCAGGCCGAAAGCAGGTCGCCATTGGGTAATTCTACGATCGTTGGTCCGTGTACATGATCGTGTTGCAGCGGAAAGATGATTTGCTCTTTGTACGTGTAAGCAGCCTCCTCGTCATTGTTAGCCCCGGTATTACAGCCCACCAAAAGCAGGACAGGTAATGCGGTAATTAGAAAATTTATATGCTTTAAAACCCTCATTGGTTATGTCGTTTCATGATCTCTTTCCAGTTGGTAAAAATGATTCCCTCATCTTCAAAGAACTGTTTGAGGTCAGGATCACCAAACATTTTGGCTTCCCATACACGTTGCTGCCAGGAACCAGTGATGGTTTTCAACTGCTCGGTGTCCACCGATGGGTGGAAAATGATTTCTGTCAGTCCGGGCTTCAATGACCTGATGAGTTCTTTGAACGCTTCCACCTTTTCTTCATAGGTCTTGGCATTGGGTGCACTGGTGAAGAAATCCAGTTTAGGCAGCGTATAAGTGGACATAAAGTCTACTACGTCATCAGTAATGGGGTACCCAGCTGCACGAAAGGTCTTGACCACCTCAGGATTCGAAAGGTCGATGGCATTGGCTGGAATGCCGTATTCCATGGCGATTTTCAAATATCTCTTGGCATATTCAGGGTGACCATACAATGTGCCCATATGTGTGTCAATATGGTCTGGTCGATAACCTAATGCAATGGATTTTTCAATCTGAGCTCTTACTTCTTTCTCAACTTCATCCGGGGAGGCATTTGCCACTACTTCTTCTACACTTCTCCACAGCTTGCCTTCCGGATCTATCAAGCCGGGCACTTCTTCTACAGGTGTGACAGATGGCCATCGCCAGGTTTTCCATTCACTGGTCAGTGCCAGGTGCAGTCCCATGTCGATCTGTGGGTTTTCGATCGCCCAGGCAATGATCTCTTCGAAATTTGGGCAGGGAGGCATGGCAGCAGCCGACTGAATGTCACCCGCTAGCAGTTGCGCTTTGGCAGCGATGTTGGCTTCTGGACACATTCCGATATCATCGGCATGAAGCATGATCACTTTTTTTCCGGCCGGATACCCCAATCGCTCTGCCCAGGTAGCGGGCATGCTTTCAGCGGATGTTTCCTGTTTGTCACTGGATTGTGCTTTTTGGCCACAGGAATAGGTTATAAGCAGGGAGCAAAAGATAAGGCCGGTTAGTATCAGGTTGGTTTTCATGTGTATATAAATTGATTTTCAGCAGTCACATGGAATGTCCGGATACAACAAGTCTGCTTCCAATTATTGATCTGTTTTAAAAATTCCTGCCCTTCGGCATGGCATCTTCGGTTGGCATAGTCGACTTTATGGACATTTCATTAGGACTTTTTATTTAGTACTGTCAATTACCTGAAACTTACTATCAGTTATCCCAAAAAAAATTAACCGATAGCCTTGCGATCCGTATAGGTAACAGCAAAAGAAAATGCTAATGAAGGGCTCTTTTTTCTAAGGCTTTGATCAGCAATTCAGGCTGGTCTGTCTGGATCACATTGGCGCCATGTTTGAGCAAGCGCTCAAGGGCTTCGTCTTCCTTACCCTCAGCCAATAGTTTGTCGGGTTCACCTAGCGCGTTGATCCAGACTCTTGCTTTATTGGCTTTGATCAGTTTTACAACTTCATGGTCATAGAAGGAAAAATCAATGTGTATCAGCTCCGGTTGAAACCGTGTGATGGCAGAATCGGCCATTTCATAGGAGTAAGCCCTGGGCATGATCATGAAATCTTGGTCTACTGATTCTACATAATCCAGTGCCAGGTAGTCATTGTCAAACCAGAAGACATGGTCTTCAAGCTTTAGTTTTTTGATGACTGTGATGATGGGGTCCAACTTGTCCGTCTTGATATCAATATCAATCAATGCTTTACCTTTTGCCAGCTTAAGGGCCTGCCTGAAAGAAGGGATCTTTTCATTGGTGGTATCCCCATTGTGGATCAGTCGGAGTTTTCTGAGCTCTTTAAACGTATAATCAGAAGGTTTCCCAGACCCTGTGGTAGTCCGGTCAATGGTTCCATCATGCATCAGCACAGGAATACCATCTTTGGTGACTTTTACATCTAGTTCCAAAATATCGACACCCATCGCTATCGCAGCTTTGATGGCCGGGATGGAATTTTCAGGGTGGTGAAGGTGTGCCGCCCGATGAGCGGCCACCAAAACAATCTCAGATTCAGAATTCAGGAGTTCTGCCCTGATCTGATCAACACCCTTTTGCCCGAAGACCAGTGAAGCATAAACACTGATCAGCAGGAATCCGATAAGTTTTTTCACAGTCTTTCTGATCTGGCTTTATTCTTTGTTGAGTCGGCGTTCAGGCATTTCAGGAATCTTATTCACCAGTTTATTGGGTGCTCCTTCGGTTTTCACCAGGTCAAAGGCATCATAAAGCTCTCCCGTAGCTGTGTAGGCTCCGTAGGTCAGGGTATTGTCCTCAATGGTGATGATCTGGAAAAGCTGCGTGTTGCCTGCTCTTCGATCCATCCATGGGTCATCCGACACATCATACATCTTGGGTCCGCTCACGGAAACAACGTACATTGTTCCCGAAGTTTTGTCTTTTACCTGGTACCCTGTGGGCACATTATTTACCATTCCGCGTCCATAAGCATGGTCATGACCCTGTAGCACGATGTCTACTTTATGTTTGTCAAAGACTGGTTTGAAATCCTTCCTGAATTCAACATTATCCCGGTTAGGCTTTGTAGAAAAAATAGGATAGTGGAACGTGATGGCAGTCCATTTTCTGGGATCATTCGTTAGGATGGAGTCTAGCCATTCCAGTTGTGCTTGCTTGTACTTCGGAGATTCGTCGATTTGCTCTGCATCGAGTGAGACAATCTTGAAATTCGGATAATTGACCTGGTAACACACTTCGTCCAGCCCTTCAGGTCCGTTTTTAGGGAGGTTAAACTGCTTTTTCCACTGTGGTGATAGTACCACGTTTCTATATTCATGGTTTCCGGGCGTCATCACACTGGGCACCATGGCATGGATAAACGAACCAGCATAAAACCAGTCACCCCATTCAATGTCCCGGTCAAACCGGTTGATCAGGTCTCCGGCGTGCAACATGAAATCTACATCAGGCAATTCACCATAGGCTTTGCGGATGACCCGTGACCACATGGATTTCACGTCGTTTTGGGCATCCCCGAAGTAAATAAAAGAGATCTTCTTTTCCGGTTCGGGCATCCTGATCTGGAACCATTCACTCCAGCCTCTTTTAGATCCGACACGATAAACATATTTCTTTCCTGGCTCCAGTCCGTCAATCAAAGCTGAATGATAATGAGCAGCAACTTCCGGGTCGTTCTCCGGTTTGTGAACAAGGAGCTCGTATTTGGCCCTGATAGTTCGGGTGTCATCCAGAAACTCCGGGCCATGTGTGGCTTCTGCAACCTGTGCTACAGACTCAAAGATCGTAGTGTCTGTTCTCCAGTTTACAGCGATAGAGGTAGTGGGATCCTCAGCCAGGTTAGCAATGACCCTGTCAGGAACCGGGGTGGGGAATAAGCCGGGGAAGGCAATATAGGTTGAGTCAGGCTTGTGAACAAACACAATGTCTCTGCTGCCTTTGTCGCTACATCCTGCAAGGATTGTAACCGTGAGTATTAAACCAATGATTACGCTTTTGAATCTGTTGTCTTTCATTGAATGGAGTCTTTTTAAATGTCATTCAGGTTATTGCCTGAACTTTTCTTGAAACACTTTTTTATAAGGTACGGTTAAGATAGCAATTCATACCCCTGTGGATGCGTTAATCTGCATTAAAAAAGTAAGATCGAAATAGGAGGAAGGAAAAAAGCCCCTTTGTTCATTTGGAAGCCACCAAATGGAAAACCAGTTCTTTTTTATTACTTTTCTAATCCAAACCCCTGAAAATCATGAGAATAAGCAGCTTTTTAACCCTCATATTGTGTGCTTTCTTTTCGTTCAGCACACAAGCACAACTTACCACCGGAACACCACAGTCAGCCAATTTGTCGGCAAAACATCTAAACCTGATGGATGATGTGATCCGGGACTACATCGAAAACGATTGGATTCCGGGAGGGGTATTTTTAGTAGCCAGACGAGGTAAAATAGTGTATTTCAAAAGCTTTGGAGACAAGTCAGACAAACAGGGTGATACCTATCAAAATGATGACATCTTTCGGATCGCTTCGATGACAAAAGCAGTGACTACGGTCAGTATCATGCAGCTCTATGAGCAGGGTAAGTTAAGGTTGGATGACCCGGTATCGGATTTTATTCCAGCATTCAAAGAGATGAAAGTGCTGGAGTCTGTTGATTCTTTAGATAGCTCTTATACCGCAGTTGAAGCGAAAAAACCCATTACTATTCGACATTTGTTAACGCATACATCGGGCATCACCTATGGATATGAAGAGGATTTGACCAAAGTGTATACCAAGGCAGGACTACCCCGGGCAGGACTTTCGTCAGAAGACTGGACCTCCGAAAGGTTCATTAACGAGCTGGCTTCCCTACCACTTGTTTTTCATCCTGGTGAAAAATATAGCTACGGGCTAAACATGGACGTGCTGGGTAGGGTAGTAGAGGTTATTTCCGGTCAGTCGTTAAGTGAATATTTCAGGAAAAACATTTTTGATCCGCTGGGGATGAATGACACCTGGTTTTACCTGCCAAAAAACATTCAGAATCGGTTAGTCCCTGTCCATCAGCAGCAGGAAACTGGCTTTGAGGTGATGGATGGAAAAATGTATAATAACCCTGATCATCAATACCCCTTGTCAAAAGATCATGCTTTCTACGCCGGGGGAGGAGGGTTGTCTTCTACAGCCATGGACTATGCCAGGTTCATCCAGGCATTGGTGAATGGAGGAACATATGGAGAGGCCAGGATCCTGGGAAGCAAAACCATAGAAGTGATGACAGCCGATCAGATGACACTGCTGAATGAACAGGGCAAAGGATACAGTAAGAAACCAGGTATTACTTATTGCCTTGGCTTTTCGCTGACTACAGAAGAGGGGGCAGGTCAGGGTCCCCGATCACCCGGCACCTACGAATGGGGTGGTTACTTCAACACCAACTTTTTCATTGATCCCCGGGAGGAACTGATTTTTGTCGGAATGACCCAAATTGAATTTGCCAAAAAGGGAGGCTTGTGGGACGGGCTGGCAGCGGTGATCTATGGCTCGATGATGGATTAGTGGGTTTTGTGAATCGGTGAATCCAATTGTGATTTAAATATCAGTCCTCTGGATGAGTATGGTCATAGTCTTCCTATCTCTTCATTTCTAAATTCATGCTTTGAAGATATCAATGGGTTTCAACCCGCTTAGTAAGGCTAAGATTGAATATGGAAATTAAGAAGCTGACTACTGAATTGAGTGAGATATTGACCTCTATCATTCATAGAGAACCAAATATTGACGAAATCACATCAGGAGTACATCCGGAATACCGGCTAAGTGCCAAGAACCTTTGTCGCTACCTGATCCTTCGAAGCTATGACCTGAGAAAATATCACGACAGTTTATCGGATGTTGGTGTGTCTTCTATCCGAACGTCTGAAGGATATGTCTATGGCAACCTGTTCAATGTGGTAAAGAACCTGCACCTGATCCAGGGACTACCTTTTTACCTGGAGAATGAGATAGAGTTGATTGGGTACAAGAAAAGCAAGAAGCTGGTAAAAAGTCACGCAAACAGACTCTTCAATGAAACCCGGAAAAAGCATTTGACCGAAATTATGGTCACCCTTCCCAATGAGGCTGCCACAGACAAATCGATCATCCGCGAAATGGTACTCAATGGGATGGAGATTGCCAGAATCAATCTGAGTCATGGAAACATTGAAGTTTGGAATCAGATGGTGAAGTTCGTTCATGAAATCAAAAATGAAACTGGCCTGGGTATAAAAATATACATGGATTTACCAGGTCCCAAGATCAGGACTTCTGAGATCAGAATTTACGAGGGTGAGGGCAAATCGAAGGCGGGAATTCCCGTTCGTCCGGGAGAAAATATCATTTTGACCAGGCGACAAACACTGGGAAGACCCTCAAAATTCGGTGCTTCGAATGAACAGCTTGAAAAGGCTGAAATTGGCGTGTTGCTTCATGAAATCATTGATGATGTCCGGATAAACGATACGGTTTTGTTTGATGATGGGATGATACGGGCTGTAGTCGTATCCAAAAGTGAGGAAGATGTGGAACTGGTTATTACAGATTGTTACAAGCATAAATTGTCCTCTCATAAAGGGATCAACCTTCCAAATACCAAGCTCAACTTACCAGCGCTAACTGAAAAAGATAAAGAAAACCTGCCATTTGTCTGTCAGCATGCTGATATCGTGGGGTATTCTTTTGTGAGGTCTGGCAATGACGTGAAACAGCTCTATGAACAGCTTGATCTAAATCATGCCCATGACCTGGGGGTGGTTTTCAAGATTGAGAACAAGGAAGCATTTGAAAATCTTCCATTTATTCTGTTGGAAGGAATGAAGCGAGACAAGATTGGTGTGATGATCGCCAGGGGAGATTTGGCGGTTGAGTTGGGTTTTGAGAGGATCTCTGAAGTCCAGAATCAAATCCTTTGGATCTGTGAAGCGGCTCATATACCTGTAATTTGGGCTACTCAGGTATTGGAAAACCTGGCTAAAACCGGCATTCCTACCAGGGCAGAGATCAGCGATGTGGTACAGGGAGTAAAGGCAGAGTGCATCATGCTCAACAAAGGGCCCTATATCAATTCAGCTATCAAAGTGCTGAGTAATATCCTGATCCGCATGGAACCTCATCTATTCAAGCAAAAACACTCATTGAGAGCTTTGCAGATTGCCAAAAACGCTGTGGATCAGTTGATGGGTGATCAATGGACCAGGCTTGGGGTCTAATAGCAGGTTCGGGCCCTTCTAATTCATGCTGAGGTGGTTTCTACCTTAAGGTGTCTCTATACTTTCAAAAGTACAGTCAATTTCATATATCGAAATGAATAAGTTTAAAAATGAATGTTATAAACATATTAAATGAAAATAAATTATTTAATAATAAGTAAACGAAAGTAAAATACTTATATATATTTGCGATATACATTATTAAGCATATGTGTTTCCCCACCATAAGATGAAGATCGCTAGAGTGAAAAGTTGTGTGTATAACCTGGATTTGACCAGGCCCTATACAATTGCATTTGAAACTTTTGATTCTGCGGAAAACATCTTTGCTTTTATTGAATTGGAAGATGGAACCTTTGGGATTGGGGCTGGTGCCCCGATCCCGCTGGTGACGGGTGAAACCATGGAAGGCACCAGGCAATTGCTGGCCGACAAGCTGGAAGCATGCCTGGTTGGAAAAGATATACGTCATATCCATCAGCTGATCAGCGATTTTCAACGGGAAAATGCTGACCATCCCGCGGCTTGTGCTGCAGTAGACATTGCGCTACACGATGCATTTACCAAATATTTGGGCATCCCCCTTGTCGATTACCTTGGTCGGCACCATCAGTCATTACCCACATCCATTACCATAGGTATCAAGTCAGTGGAAGAAACATTGGCTGAGGCAGATGAATATATTGACCAGGGATTTAAAATCTTAAAGATCAAGACAGGTAAGTCGCTTGAAGAGGATATCGAGAGAACCTTGAGAATTCGGGAACATGTTGGAGAACACATTGGAATCAGGATTGATGCCAACCAGGGATATAACCCGGAGGAGCTTACCGAATTCATGGAAAAGACTGAATCTGCAAACCTGGAATTCCTCGAACAGCCATTAAAAGGATCTCACTATGCTGACATGTTTAAAGTCATGGAACCTCTCAGAAAAAGGTGTGCAGCCGATGAGAGCTTACACAGCCCAAAAGACGCATTAATTATGGCAGCAAAGCCACAGCCTTTTGGGATATACAACATTAAACTGATGAAATGTGGAGGTATTTTCCCAGCCAAAGGCATTGCTGACATTGCACTTTTAGCCGGGATAGACCTCATGTGGGGTTGTATGGATGAAAGCATCGTCAGTATTTCAGCTGCCTTACATGCTGCCCTGGCCAGCCCCGCAACCAAATACCTGGACCTGGATGGAAGCTTTGATCTGGCAAAAGACCTCGTGGAAGGAGGTTTTGTGTTAAAGGATGGATTCCTGAGTACCAATGATCGTCCGGGCCTCGGATGTGAACTAACGACTAAAATATTTTAACAATGAAAGAAAATGCTATTGTCCTGACAAGTGGCTTACTCGATAAAGATTTCTCTAAAACCAGCCACGGGCTGATCAGGGGTACCGATCGTTTCAATCTCCTGGGGATCATAGATCATGTACATGCAGGCAGGGATGCCGGTGAAGTATTGGATGGTACCCATAGAGGGATCACAGTATATGAATCAATCGAATCATTTTTTGAAATTTCTGATCAAGCGCCTAAATATCTCGTGATTGGGGTGGCCTTTCCGGGAGGCGGATTGCCTGATGAATGCAGAGGGGTGATCATCGAAGCCATGAAAAGAGGTGTTTCAATAGTTTCAGGTTTACACGAACGATTGTGTGATGATGAGGAGTTTAGTGCTACAGCTGCTAAATACCATGTAGAACTGTTGGATATCAGAAAATCAAGACCAGCTAAAGACCTGCATTTCTGGAGTGGTGAAATTTATGAAGTAGACACACCCAAAGTAGCTGTTTTAGGAACAGATTGTATGATTGGTAAGCGAACCACCTGCCGTTTTATCATGGAAGGCTGCAGGGAGGCAGGGCTAAAAGCCGAGATGATCTTCACAGGACAGACAGGCTGGTTACAGGGCAATAAATACGGTTTTATCCTGGATTCTACACTTAATGATTTTATTAGTGGAGAGATCGAGAGAGCCATTGTTGACTGCTATAGGAACGAAGCTCCCGACCTGATCCTTGTAGAGGGACAATCTTCGCTTCAAAATCCCTATGGTCCATGTGGATCAGAGTTCATCATCTCAGGAAATATCAAAGGAGTGGTTTTACAACACGCTCCCGGAAGGAAGTATTATAAAACCAAAGCTCCGGTAGGTTATGAAATTGCTCCTATTGAAAGCGAAGTAGCTTTGATCAATGCATTGGGAGCTGAAGTGCTCGCAGTCACTTTGAGTGAATTAGAAGCTAATGATGCAGAAATGATCGCACATCAAAAGGAGATTGCTGAAAAACTGGGAATCCCTGTGATCCGTCCATTGGTAGATGGAGTAGAAGAGCTCACCAGTATTGTGATGGATTATCAGAAGAGAGCAACCAAAGAACAATTATCCGCCTAATAGTTGATGCCCTGGTGCTTATTCCGATAACAGGAAGATAGCTACCAGGGCTACCAATACCCCAATAGATAGAAACAAGTCAGGAATTACCGCATAGATAACCAGGGAAATGGCCACGGTGATGAGTGGTGATAACCCGGTCATGGGTACCACAATGATCGACTTACCATATCTTACTGCATATACGAGTGTAAGAGCTCCAATGGAGTTGAGGACATGAATACCACTCGCCAAATAGGGGCCTTCAAACCCCCAGTTAATCTCCTTTGTAAAATCCGTCATGGACAGTGCTACGGGTATCAGGATCACTCCTGTAATCATCATATAGAAGAAGATACTTTCGGCTCGCATCGTTTCATTGGAAAATTTCATTACAAAAGCCTGAATGCCCCACATCAGGAAAACAAGTGCGGTAAACAATAACCAACCTTTGGAGCCAGATTCACCATTTTCAGGCTCCTGATAAGAAAGGAAAAAGACTGCAATAAGGGCCAGGGCAATGCCAATCCACTGACGGGTGCTGGCTTTTTCTTTGAGAATGCTGGTAGAGAGCGCAATGGTAACAATGGGGAACAATGAGATGATGGGGAAAACGATATAGGCGGGTCCACTTCTCAAAGCCTGAAACAGGAGTAACTGTCCGCCAGCACCTAACAAGCCCACGGTGGAGCCCAGCAAGATAGACCGTACATCATATTCTAGTTTCCATCCAATCAGGTACAGTGCGACAAGTGCACATGGAATCATGGTCAGCGCCCATACAGAATAACCCAGAGTGGCCGGGAAGCCTGCTTTTTCAGGAATTTCTATGAATGCTCCCCAAATCCCCCAAAATACTGTGGTAATGATGGCAAAGAATAACCATGATCGCTGAAAGAAACTCCCCATGCTCAAGATATTTAATAAGTATAAATAGAATTTTAAATAATATTACGCAATATATAATATTTCATAATCTTTCGAATTAATAGTTTTATTTAAATTTAACGTTTCAAATATCTTTTCAATAATTGAAATGTGTGTCCGGGTTTCTTCGGAATTTTCAATACATCGAACATGAAAAAAGGAATGAAATATAAAATTGGTATACTGTGGTTTGGTTTGAACTTAATTTTTGTATCGGGAATTACTCAACCAGTCAAAATTTCGACAGAAAAAATGACGATCACCATTGATAAGGAGGTGAATTTCCAATTCCAGTGGAATGAAGAAAATCACTTGCCGATAGCTACTGACAAAGCTCAGGCGGCTTTAGTGGTCGGTGGTGAACGTTGTGCTTTTTTGTTGGATGAAAAATCTGTGATGCAAGGACAGCAGGTCCATCCGGAATGGGGGGTGAGTCAGGTGACTACATTACAGGGACGCTATCAAAGTAAGCAGTTGAGCATCATACAACATTTCAGGATCATTCTTCCTGAGAAATTTCCGGATGTGGTGCTGGTAGAAACGTCCTATACAAATGAAGGGAAACAAAGAATACATATCGATTCGGTTTTCAATCTGCATTTGACGCTTTCTGCAGAACAATTGTCTGCTGGCCAGCGTGATCACTTCTTAGCATCTTTCCAGGGAGGGATCAATGAATGGGGCAGGGACTATGCGTTAATCTGGCTGAAACCAGGGTTTGAGCAGGATAATTTCCAGGGTATGCACCAGACGGTTTCTCCGGAACGTATAGAAATGATCGGAGGAGGAATGCCTTTCGTAGATATCTGGGGCAAAGAAATGGGAATCTCCATTGCTCACATTGAAAAAGAGCCACAATGGGTATCACTACCGGTAAAGGTCGAAGCTGATAGCACCACCCGGATCGGTATTGTGGAAGTCCCGGATGAATCCATTGGAATGGAGGGATGGGTTGAGCCAGGGGCGTCTTTTCAAACGGTCTTAAGCGCACTCATCTTTCATCAGTTGGATTTTCATGATGGCTTAAGGCAATATGGTGAGTTACTACGCACAAGAGGAGTAAATATCCCCAGGACCTCCCCTGAGGCAGCCTATGAACCCTATTGGAAAAGCTGGGGTTTTGAACTGGATTTTACCCTTGAAGAGATTTATGGTATACTGCCCGAACTGAAAGATCTGGGTATTTATGTAGCTAACCTGGACGATGGCTGGTTTGATTATTATGGTGACTGGAAAGTCAATCAATCTCCAGGCAAATTTCCTGGTGGAGAAAAAGACATGGTCGATTTTGTGGATAGCGTTCATCAAAGTGGCTTCAAGACCAACCTCTGGTGGTATCCACTGGGGGTAAGTCCAGAGAGTGACCTTGCTAAGAATCACGGAGATCTTTTAGTGATGGACAAGGATGGAAACTACCCCAAAGAGTCCAGGAAGCTCTATCAGCTTTGTCCGGCTTATGGTCCGGCTATGGACCATGTGGAAGGACTTGTGAAAAGATTCATCAAAACCTGGGGCTATGATGGACTTTATACGGATACCAGGGGATTGTCAGCGGTGCCTCCGTGCTACAACAAAAAACACAAGCATGAAACCCCAATGGAGTCGTTTCAGCAAACCACGCGGGTATTTGAAGTGATCAATGAGACGCTAAAGAAATACAACAAAGAAGGGCTGCATGAGGTGTGTATCTGTGCGGTACCGCATTCTCCCTACCACATGCCGTACTATCAGATTTCCAGTGCATCAGACCCGGTTGATCTGTTGCAAACACGTAGACGGATCAAAGTAGAAAAAGCCATTCACGGACCATCCTATGCAGCTGGTGACTGTTACCAGGTGCCGGACGATGAGTGGAGTGGGTTTTCTGTTCCCCAGTCATTCCAAAGTGCAGTGGGAACGGGAGGTCAGGTCACCACTTTTTATACAGACCTGGATTCCTCTCAATATGCCATCTGGAAACGATGGATCCATGAATACAGAAGTCTGGAGCTGAGCAGTTCGGACTACACCAATTTGTATGATATCGCTTTTGACAAGCCGGAAGTTCATGTAGTGAAAAAAGGGAAGGAAATGTACTATGGTTTCTATGCAGAGCTGTGGTCCAAAACGGACCCTATCGAGTTGCGGGGACTGAATAAGGGAGTAAAATATAGGGTACTTGACTACGCGAATGGGAGAGACCTGGGCGTGGTTAGTGCTGAAGAGCCCTATGTCTATTCCGGATTTAAGGAATTCCTGTTGCTAAGGGTGACTCCGGAGTAGTTTGCCAGCAATCCGGACCATTCAGTTTAATTAGGTTCCTTTTCCATTGGTATGATTAATCTTTAGCAGTTAATTTAATGCTTTAATTAATCGACTATGAGCAATTCCTTAGTTACGGCTGCCTGGCTGAATGAGCATCTATCTGATGAAAACCTGGTAATACTGGATTCCAGTCCGACGTCAAATGTATCAGGCCTGAAGAGTGAGTTGGATGGGTTAGTGATCCCTGGTGCCAGGTATTTTGACCTGAAAGGCCAGTTTAGTGACCCGAAAAGTCCATATCCCAACACGATGCCATCTCCCGGGGATTTTCAAAAGGCTGCCCGGTCTCTTGGGATCAATACAAACAGCGAGATTATTGTTTATGATAACCTGGGAGTGTATACCAGTCCCCGGGTCTGGTGGATGTTTAAGGCCATGGGGCATGACCGGGTCAGTGTGCTTGACGGAGGCCTGGCTGATTGGGTGAAAAATGGCTTTGCAACGAAAGACTCGCACCAGTCAGCCTTTCCGGAAGGGGATTTTACGGCTCGCTTTCAAGCTGATGCTGTCAAAAGCATGCAAGAGGTGATTGAAAACATCAATCAGTCATCTTTTGAATTGGTTGATGCCCGGTCGAAAGGGCGTTTTGAGGGCACTGCACCCGAACCCCGGGAAGGAATGAGTAGCGGACACTTACCAAATTCCTGCAACTTACCATTCGAGGATGTCCTCAACGATGGAAAGTTCAAGTCTCCTGAAGAACTCAGGCAGATCTTTTCTGACTTGAAGCTAGGCGACAAGCCCATTACCTTTTCCTGCGGTTCTGGCCTCACCGCCTGCATTATTCTCCTGGCGGCTGAGCAGGTACTGCCCAACCAGAAGAGTGTCTATGATGGCTCATGGACCGAGTATGCCTCTACCCCTGGAGTGGTGATTGAGAAGTCTTAGATAAAATTCGTCTCTTTTATTCCTAAGATGCTTCGCAGGCTCAGCATGATGTTGTAATAATTCATTCCTTGCTATTTAAAATGTTCAAGTGAAGTTGAATAACAGGTATGAAACCCGCATGACAGCTACAAAGGAGTGCAATCATTTAAATGATTTCATCCAAACCTAAACCTTGAGGTTCCTCATCAAGATCTAAACCTCCCTCAACAGATTTTCATATTCCCTCAACATCAAAAGTGTCTTCTCTAACAAGATTTATCGCTTGCTAAACAGTAAAACTGCCGTGCTAAACATAAATACTATTGTGCTAAACGTTTAGGAAAATATAATGATGTTAAGGAAGATAATGATGTTGTTGAGGACAGAATAATCTTTGTTGAGGGAAATAAATAATATGTTAAGCACAGAATAAAATTTGTTGAGGACAGTGGGAAACAAGTTGAGGAGTGTCAGAACTACCCAAAAAGTGGTTGAAACTGGACCATTCTGAGCATGCGACGCAACTTGAGGTTAAAACAAAGGCGACTTGTGAGCCCGAGCTCCAAAGGAGCGTAATCATCACCTCAGGGTTCAGCCCTGAGGTCATAATAAATCCCTACAAATAAGCCCTAAAAGGGCGTAATCAAACCTTCTTCCTTTTTTTATAACACTTCTGTCTTCCCTGGAATAGGAATAGGATAGTTGCCATCAGGTCCTGGCTGATCAGGCATGTCAGCATCCCAGCTCCACTCTTTAGGTAAGATAGATCGCTCAGAAGCTAATGCTTCATCCATGGTGATTTGCTTTCCGGAATGGATGGCCATTCTACCCAAGACGCATGTAAGCGATGAGCCGGCACCATATTCGGTTTGGTTCAATGGCTTTCCTTCCAATACGGAATTGATAAACTCCGATTGACAAAGCTGAGAAGACCCTGCTCGTTGGTCCCTGTTGCGGTATTGCCAAATCACTTTGCCACTGGTATCATAGATGCGGGAATGGTCATTAGCTGATCCTTTGGTGCCCACGATCTCGAATCCGTTCCTGTTCCAGGTGCTGTCAATGTTTTTGCTCTGTACATGGAGCTTTATGCCACTGTCATACTCAAACTCCGCATAGTGATGGTCATAAGTATTCCCCTGGTTAGGTCCTGAGAAGGCAATTCGTCCACCGAGGCCATTTACGGTGGTAGGATAGTCATTCATCAACCAGTTGATGATGTCAATCTGGTGGATGGTTTGTCCACTTAGCTGGCCACCCCAAAGCCAGGTAAAATATCGCCAGTTGCGCATCTGGTACTGCATCTCGGTCTGTCCTTCCTGCCTTGGATGGATCTTTGGTGCCCCTACATTGTAGTACGCATTGAGACTTCTGACTTCACCGATCACACCCTCTTTGATTTGCTCCATCAACTGCTGATACCCGGGTTCGAACCTTAGCTGCAGCCCAACAGCTACATTCAGGTTCTTCTGTTTAGCCAGTTCATTGGTTGAAATGATCTTGTGGTATCCGGGGATATCTACAAAAAGGGGTTTTTCCATGAACACATGCTTGTCTGCTTTTACAGCCGCTTCGAAGTGTATGGGTCTGAATGGGGGTGGCGTAGCCAGGATGACCACATCACACTTTTCAATGACTTTTTCATACCCGTCAAAACCTACGTGTTTATCTTTTTTCGAGATAGCTACTTGTGATCCAAACTCGTTGCTCAGGCGCATATAAGATGACTCCACACGATCTTCAAAGGCGTCGGCCATTGCGGTGAGTTTTACATTGGGAGCGGTCTTAAGGGCTTCAAAAGCTGCTCCTGTACCTCGTCCGCCACAACCAACCAAACCTAAACGAAGTTCATTGGGTTTACCTGCACCTAATGCATTGATAGAAAATCCACTGAGTAAGGTGCTGCCAACGGCCATGGTGGTGCTGGCTTTCACGAAGGTTCTTCTGTTCTGTGTTTTCATGTGTGTATAATTTGTTTTTTATAGGTCACATGGAATCTTTGATTAAAAATTCATTCGCGGTTGGTGTTAAAATTCGCTCTGAATTTTTAATGTCGATTTCATCATCTAATATTTTAATATTTGTTGAGCTGGGATCAGGACTGTTTGATCTCGCTGATCCAGGTCTCAATATTGGCTTTAATAAAATCGTCATCGTTGAGCTCCGGGTAGTCTCGATACACCCTGTCAATCTCTTCTGCCTGGCCGGGAGAAAGCGTTTCATCAGGGTTAAGACACCAGATCCCTTCCAGGATGCCCTGTCTTTTCAGTACCTCATGAATGCCAGCAATGCATCCTTTGAAAGCATTCTTAGTATCAAAAAAGGCTGAATTGGAGTCTGTGATATTGATATTCCTGGTGAGGAGCTCCTTGTCAAATGCTGTACCTGAAGCCTTTACTTTTTTAACTTCTTTCAGTAGCGCTACTGCCTTTTGTGTCCACACTGCCCAGTGGCCCAGCAGCCCACCTACAATTTCTTTTGCTACGATCTCTCCATTATCCTTTCGGATATGGTAGGTAGTCAACAGGTCATTCAGGATATTGTCGTCGTTGCCAGTATAAATGGCTATTTCATCGTTTCTGTCTGAATTGCACACTGCCCTGATCACTTCCAGGGACTGATACCTGTTAAACGGTGCAATCTTGATGGCATTCACACCCGGGATGTTGGCGAACTGCTTCCAGAAATCTTCCGTAAGCACTCTTCCTCCTACAGAGGGCTGTAGGTAAAATCCAAAAAGGGGCATGTGTTCGCCGATCTTTTCAGCCCGTTTCAGGAGATCACTTTCGGACCAGTCTTTCAACCCATTCATGCTGACAAGTACAATATCATATCCCAGGTCACGTGCAATCTTGGCTTCATTCACGGCCTGTTCCGTGCCACCGCTGACACCAGCCACACGGATAAAAGGTCTGTCAATAGGTTTTCTTTCGATTTCTTCCGATGCCAGTGCCAGGACCTTTTCATACAGGTTGATCTCCGGGTCACGTATTTCAAACTGTGTGGTGTGCACACCTACGGCCACACCGCCGGCACCCGACTCGATATAATATCTTGTCAAAAGCTTTTGCCTGAATTCATCAAGCTTTCTGTTGGAATCCAGTGCCAACGGGTGAGCCGGGATTACAGTACCTTCTTGAAGTAGTTTATGAATGTCTTTGGATGGTTGCATGCTTAAAAATTTCCTTTTCTTTCCTGAAAATGCGTGGGCTTGCCTAGCTCTTCACCTCCGGACATCACCCAGTCAGCGGTCCATTCGATGATCTTATCAAGACCCACTTTTGGTTTTCCAAAGAGTTCGAAAGAGTGTGACGCATCATTGAGCAAACAGGTGGGTTCTGTTTCCCCAACTAGGTTTACCGGCTTGTCCATGATGGCTCCAAATTCATTTGCCAGCCAGGCTATTGAGATTTTTTCCGGTCCAGTGATGTTGAGGAATTTAGCAGGTGACTCACAATGTAAGAGTGAGCGAATCGCATAGCTATTGGCATCTCCCTGCCAGATCACATTGGCGTATCCTGTGCTGATATCAATAGGCTTATCATTGAAAACAGACTTGGCTACCTCATAGATCACCCCATACCGAAGATCTACAGCATAGTTGAGGCGGTAGATCAGCATAGGTGTTTTATTCTTGATAGAGAAATGCTCAAAAACTCTTTCCCTTCCGAGGCATGACTGCGCATACTCACCGATCGGACCGGGTTGTGTAGACTCATTGGCGCCCGGTCCATCTGTAGGCATGAATGGATAGATGTTTCCACTGGAAAACACCACAATATTTGACTGCGGATACTTTTCAGCGACTCTTCCGGGGAGATACGCGTTCATGGCCCAGGTGAAGTGTTCATTGCCTGACGTACCGAACTTGTTTCCGGCCATATAGATCACATTCTTGCTGGGAGGAAGGTTTCTTAAGAATCCCTCATCGAGCAGATCTCCGGCAATTGTTTCTATGCCAAAGTCCTCCAGCTCATCACGTAAATCTTTGTTTGAAAACCTGGAGACTCCGGTAACCTTTTTATTGAGGCCGGCCTTTTCAATGGCATTTTTAGCCAACATAGCCAGGCTGGGGCCCATTTTTCCACCTAATCCAAGGATCATGATATCACCCTCAATACGGCTCAGGTCCTCTATGAGTGCCTCATCTGGTGTGGCCAGTTGCTGATCAAGTTCTTTTGTGGTATTGATTTTCATGATGTAAGGACAGTGTAAATAAATTGAATGCTAAAGACAGACATAATTAACAGGATCAGGATCCCGGCAACACCTATCGTGTTGAGGTATCTGTTGTTTCTGAGTTCTTCGGGTGCTTTCGCTGAGTTGGCGAAAAGTAGAATAATAATGGCAGTAACAGGCACGATCATGATGGTGATGCCCTGGGCGAAAATGATAAGTTCCAGGGGTAACGAACCAAAAATCATGGCAACAATGGCTCCGATGATGATGACCACAGCTATCATGGACCTCGCATTGATGCTGCTTAGGTCATGCTTATGGAAAAAAGTGTCGGAAAGTATTACCCCGCCTATAGTAGCGTTGCCGATCATCGAAGAAAAAGAAGCGGCAAAAAAGCCAATCATAAACACTTTTGATGTCAAAGATCCAAATAAGGGCTCCAGTGCCATGCCAAGGTCTGCAGCACTCCTTACTTCTACGTTGTTTCCTTTTAGCACTGCCGCAGCAGCAACCATCACCATGGTAGATAGTAGACCCAGGATAATGATTCCAGCCCTGCTTTCCTCTATCCCTTCTTTTACATTTTCTTTGGTCCATCCCTTTTCCCGTACCAGGTAGGATTGATAAAAGGCGCCCACAATAGAAAAACTGGAGGCTGTTAAAGTAATGATCAGGTATTCCGAACCTTGAGGAATCCTGGGGATCAATCCTTGCGCTACTGCGCCAAGATCGGGTACTGACATGATGATGGTGAGTAAAAATGAGATCAGCATAAGGATGACCAGGGAGATCATGAGTTTTTCCAGGATCTTATAGAATGATCTGAAAAAGAGCAAAAGAATCGCACCAATTGAAAAAAGCGAGACCCATAGGTTCAAAGACGAATTGAATAGCTCGGAAAAGGCCACACCCACGCCTACGGTATTGCCGGCTTGAAAGGAGGCTGTGACAAGAAACACACCCAGTCCAACAATCAGGGCGAGTGGTTTTCCTAATTCAGTACGTACCCTCTCAATAAAGGATTGTTGTCCGAAAAGACCAATCTTGATAGACATAGTAGTAAATGCCATCATGAGGACAATGGCCAATACAATCACCCAAAGTAAATGGTAACCATAACTAGCTCCAAGTTTGGTATTGATGGTTAGACTGCCCGGGCCAAAGACCAGGGCTGCAGTGATGAAGCCAGGACCTAATTTTTGAAGGAATGACTTAAGGGTAGGCTTGGGTTTATTCTCTTTTTTCACAGATATGATTTCAGGATCACTTGACAAATATAATAAGCTGAGTTTAAAACAGTAACGTTTCGAAGCTTAAAAATAATGAAACGAAACACTTTAAAGTGTAATGTGGATTGAACTACACTATTTATCACTCATTATCTTACAGGCAAGATAATAAAGTAACTGTAAGGACGATGTTTTCTCGAAGGACATCCAGACCTCTTCTGATGAGTTTGGTTACAGAGTTTTTATCCTTTAGGCTCATAAGTTCGGCTACTTCGCCCTGCGACATACCTTCGTAATAGTAAAGTAATATGGCCTTTTTCTGTTTTTTGGAAAGTTTCGAAAGCTCCTCTTTGATCTTATGCATCACAGATCTTTGGTGATCATCGGCAATCATACGTGATTCGCATGACAAATCGATTTCAAAACCTTTTTGATTTTCCAGGGCAGGATGACCCAGAAAATACTTACGGTCTTTTTTCGCCTGATCCATGATTTCCCGGTAGAGTGACTTAAATAGGTATGATTTAATGGAGCTAATACCGTCCAGCGATTTTTTGTTTTTCACAAGCCCGGCAAAGACATTCTGGATACAGTCTTTGACCATTTCCTTGTTTTGTATGATCTGATTGCCAAATCTGTAAAGATCATGCACATGCTGGCTGTATACATACCCCAAAACAGATTCATCTCCCACCTTGAGACCAGCAGAAACCTCTTCTATTGAAAGCTTCCTTTCATCATTCCTGTAAGTACTCAGAGATGTTAGTGGTTTTTCTTTTGTGGTGATTTGATCTGTTTGAGCTATCATAATAGAACCCTATATAAGATAATTTTACACAAGCGATAAAACAATATTACGAAATAAAAAATTAAATATTAAGTTTCGTATCATTATTTTTGTAATAAAATCATCAATAAATAATTTTACTTTCGAAAGAAGTATTTAGAAACGTTGTTTATTAAGAACTGTGAAGACCCGAAGGGTAAGGGATGAGGCCTAAACCGAAGGCAATGTCTATTCTTCGCAATGGTTTTCCGGTTTCAGTACTTTAGTATTTAGGAAAAGACCTGTCCAGAAAATGAAAAGAAAGATCAAATATATATTAAGAATAGCTATTGTCTCAACCATATTTTATTCATGTAAAACGGATAAAAAGGAAACTTCTGACACTGATTTAGTAAAATTTCCTGATGAAATGGTGAAATTTTCACCGATTACCAACAACCCGGTTTTTAGTGGGACGAAGAAGGCTACCTGGGACAAAGATATCCGGGAAAGAGGATACATCATCAATGATGAGGGGCTCTATCGGATGTGGTATACAGGATATAATGATAGTATTTCTGAGGTTAGGTACCTGGGATATGCTACATCTAAAGATGGTATTTCATGGGAACGTCATCCTGAAAATCAGCTTGTGAAGGATAGCTGGGTCGAAGACATGCATGTGGTAAAGCATGAGGGGAAATACATCATGCTTGCTGAGGGAAGAAACGATATTGCGCATTTGCTTACATCTGATGATGGAATAGAATGGAAAGAGGAAGGAAACCTGGTGATCCTACAAACCAATGGTGATCCTATCGAAGAAGGCCCATATGGCACACCAACCCTTTGGATAGAAGATGGTAAATACTATATGTTTTATGAGCGAAATGATTTGGCTATCTGGTTGGCTACATCCAGTGATTTTATCGAATGGACCAATGTGCAGGATGACCCTGTACTCAATTGTGGTCCGGAAGAATATGACAAGGGAGCTGTAGCTGTGAATCAAATCATAAAATACAAGGACAGGTATTACATGTATTACCATGCCTCCACCAGCACCGATTGGATGGATCCCAATGCACATGCCTTATGGTCTTCTAATGTGGCCGTTTCAGACAACCTGATCGATTGGGAAAAGTATCCGAACAATCCTATTGTAGATGGTGATCATTCAAGCCCAATACTGGTATGGGATAACAGGCTCAATGAATACGTGCTCTATACCATGCACGACCAGGTGTTCAGATATGAACCAGCCCAATAAGGAGTAGCTAGGCAATAATAATATTGACGCCCAGGCTTTCGATTTGTTTTTTGATTCCCTTGGGTATGCCTTCATCGGTGATCAGAATATCTACTTTGTTGAGTGGGCAGATGTAAGCCAGGCTTCTTTTGGCAAACTTGCTTGAATCAGCCAATACAATGACTTGTTTGGAGATGGCAATCATCTTTTGGTTGAGATGAGCTTCCTCAATATTGGGAGTGGTGAGTCCGAATTCCAGGTCAATCCCATCAACTCCCAGGAATACCTTATCACAGAAATAGTTCTGAAAACCACTTTCTGCGGGTGTACCTACAAGTGATAAAGACTCCTTTCGAAGAAAGCCACCCGGCACGATCACGTTGATGTCCTTTATGCTGGAGAGTTGACTGGCGATATTCAATGCATTTGTGATCACATTCAAATTGGAGATGTTTTCGAGGTGGGTGGCAAATTCAGAGGTGGTCGATCCCGAATCAATAATTATGGTATCGTTGTTCTGAACAAGCTTTGCTGCTGCTTTACCGATCTTTCTTTTTTCCTTGATGTTGATTTTATTCTTTTTCAACAATTGGTGATCAAGACCTACACGTTGGTGAATTTTAATCGCACCACCTCGAGCCCTTACAAGAAGATTCTTTTCTTCCAGTTGAGCCAGATCATTCCTGATGGTAACCTCACTTATTCCAAATTCTTCACTCAGCTGACTTACATTGACCTGATTTTCTGATTCCAGTTTCTCCAGGATCATTGTTCTCCTGCTCACCGTTGATTTCATGCCTTCCTTGCTGTCTTTCATATGGGTTATGTTATGCAGTCTATTTCAAAGTCAGAGACAATAAGAAAACTTTGAACACGCTGTTTTTACTTTTGATAAGTCAAATATCTAAATAAATATCTTTGAATAAAAGGTTTCATTGATCCATTTTGTTTCATTTCCTTAATAAGTAAGCGATCACGAAACTTCCTGGTTTTAAATTAATGATCAAATTAATCTGTTGGTTAGCACACTATAAAATAAAACAAAACAGATATACGAATTAAACATTAAATAATTAATAAAAGCAATTAAAAAACTTTCATATACTTTCGAAATATATAAAAATGTCTTTTATTTGCTAAATATTATCGGTGTTGAGAGGAATAGGTATAGTATTCTGTAAACACCCAAAGTCTACAGCATGGCATTAGAAATTACTGACATTACTAACGAAACCAAAAGCGATACTTATAAGGAGATCATGGCTCAGCCCAGGTTATGGGGTGAGACTTATGCAATCATCGAAAACCAAATATCCACTCTGACGGATTTTCTTGATCCGATTCTCAACGACCAGGAAACAAATGTAATCTTAACAGGTGCGGGGACATCAGCTTATATAGGTGATGTCTTGTGTAAGGTATTCCAGAAGCATACGGGTAGGATCACCGAACCGATTGCCACCACAGATATTCTTACCAACCCAAAGGACTACTTCAGCAAAGACAAAAAAACACTGTTGGTTTCATTTGCCAGATCAGGTGACAGTCCTGAAAGCGTGGGAGCTGTTCGGCTTGCTGAAAAGCTCTGCGACCACATGAGTCATCTCATCATAACTTGTAATAAAGAAGGCAAACTGGCAAAAATTGCAATAGATTTGAATGCTTACACGGTATTCATGCCTGAAGACTCCAATGACAAGGCATTGGCCATGACGGGCTCATTTACATCGATGCTCCTGGCCGGGATTCTCATTTCGGATTTAAAAAACCTAGAAAAAAACAAAGGTTATGTAGATCATCTGGTAGGATATGGCAACAGCATGCTGGAAAAGGATCAGGAAATAAAAGAGATCGCACAGCTTGACTTTAACAGGGCAGTGTTTCTCGGATCAGGACCGCTAAAAGGTATCGCACGAGAATCCCAACTGAAACTTCAGGAATTGACTGACGGACAGGTCATTTGTAAATATGATTCTTTCCTTGGATTGAGACATGGACCCAAAGCAGTGATTGACAAGCAGACCCTTGTTGTGTATCTGTTTTCAAGTGATCCATATATCAATCAATATGAAATGGACCTTGTCCGGTCAATCCATGATACGGACGATAAAATGGCTGAGGTAGGGATTGGAGAGGTTTTGAAACAAAAGGTAAGTCTCGACCTAACCATTGAGCCCGGAAAGAAGAACCAGCTTCCTGAAGAATATTTTGCGGTGTGTGCTGTACTTCCAGGGCAGATGCTTGGGTTTTACAGGTCTTTAGCACTCGGACTTTCCCCTGATTCACCGTCCGTGAACAATGCAATCAACAGGGTAGTACAGGGTGTGAATATTTATCCATACCAATAGCTTGCAGACCATGATCCTTTGCGTTTGTCCCAACCCTTCTGTTGATAAATATGTCTGGGTAAAGAATTTTACCAGGGGAAAGGTCAATAGAGCGAATAAAGAGAAATTATTTCCTGGAGGGAAGGGCATTCATGTTGCGATGGGGGCAAAGGAGTTGGGATTGGAGGTAGCCGTATTGGGATTTTGGGCAGGTGCATCCGGACAATGGGTGAAGGAAGCCTGCGAATCCCTGGGTATTCATTGTTATGGACCTGAGTTACCTGGAGAAACGAGAACCTGCCTGACTTTTAAATCGGAGGATGACTTGAATGATACGGAGCTTCTTGGTGTGGGACCAGTTGTTCGAAAAGATGCTTTAGCTGAATTTACCAGGGTTCATGATCAACTAATCAAGGATGCGGACATGGTAAGCTATAGTGGATCCTGGCCACCTTCCGATGAAAAGGTATCCTATGCATCCCTGGTAGCCAGTGCAGTTGCGATGGGTAAACCGACCATTGTTGATTGTTCCGGATCACAATTGGTTCAGGTTCTAGCTGAGAACCCTTATTCAGTTCACATCAATAGATTCGAGGGGTTCGATGTGTTTCAAACCATGGATCCTTTTGAATTGATTGAAAAAGTAGCCGTAAATTGTGAAAGGGCAGCAATCACCTGCGGAGCTGAGGGGCTATATCTTTCGGATGGAACAACTATCGTGCATGCAGTGAGTAGGGTGGATCAGGTAATTAGCACTGTCGGTTGTGGCGACAGTCTGATGGCTGGGTTAATGGCCGGGTTTGTTCAAAGACTGGATTTGATGGATACTGCAAGATTAGCTGCTGCATGTGGGGCTGCTAACTGTCTAAGGGAAGAATTGGGTATGTTTTACAAGAAGGATGTGGAGTCACTGAAAGAATCTTGTGAATTGAAAATATTAAATGTGAATAAATCCAGCTGATATGAAAAAATTAGATGTCATAGTTGTTGGTGAGCTAAATGTGGATTTGATCCTCAATGGGATCGATGGCTTTCCCGTTGTGGGAAAAGAGATCCTGGCTGATCAGATGGAGTTGGCCCTGGGAAGTTCATCTGCTATCTGTGCCAGCAACCTCAGCTCGCTTGGGTTGAAAGTTGGATTTCTTGGGATGCTCGGTAATGACGTCTTTGGAAAGTTTGTGATAGAGCAGTTGGAAAAGAAAGGAGTGGATACCTCAATGATCATTGTTGAGGATGACTTAAAGACCGGGGCTACGATCGCACTGAGCTATGGAGAAGACCGGGCCATGATCACACACCAGGGTGCCATGAAGCACCTGACGCTGGACGATATAGAATCAGACAAGCTGCATCAGGCCGGACACCTACATTTCTCCTCATACTTTTTACAGCCAGGACTGAAGGGCTCATTGGATGTGCTATTTCAACGAGCCCGACAGCTAGGACTCACGACCTCACTGGATATGCAATGGGACCCGGCCGAGCAATGGGACCTTAACTTGCAAAAAACACTTCCGTATGTAGATGTTTTTCTACCCAATGAAACCGAACTCCAGAAGCTAACTGGAGCACCCGATCTCGAAAAAGCCATTCAGGCTGTTCAGGACATGGGAAAATACATTGTGGTAAAATGCGGTAGCAAAGGTTCCGTACTCTCCTATGAGAAAAAGACAATAGAAAAACCTGCATTTCTGAATGAAGACGTGGTGGATACCATAGGGGCTGGTGACAGTTTCAATGCGGGGTACATCTACCAATTTATCAAAGGAGCTTCACCCGAGAAAGCTCAGATTTTTGGAAATGTTACAGGTGCAGTTTCTACCACTCAAGCCGGAGGTACCAATGCCTTTACCAACCTTGCGGAAGTGATGAAGCTGGCAAAGGAAAAATTCAATTATACAGAAGGATGAAGTTACAGGAGAAATTCATTGAATTACGAAAGAATCACAAAGCGCTTTTAGCTACCAATTTCTACAACTATGAGACGCTGGAAGGTGTGTTGACTGCTGCCAGTCAGTCTCAGATGCCCATTATTTTGCAGCTTACCAGGAGTTCAATAGAATACATGGGACTGCCTGTAGCTTACAACCTGGCCAGGACCATGTTGGAAAAGCATCAGGTAGAAGGATGGGTACACCTGGATCATGGAGATTCTTATGAGCTGGCCGCACAATGCCTTGATATCGGATTTGACTCGGTCATGATCGACGCCAGTGAACAACCTTTTAAAGATAATATAGCGCTTACAAGGAAAGTAGTAAGACTTGCTGAAGGCTATCAGGCCAATGTAGAAGCAGAACTCGGATATATTGCGAAGCTGGGTCAGGACAAAGATGGGAGCGGGTTTACTCAGCCGGAAGAAGCCAAGACTTTTGTGCAGGAAACAGGTGTAAATGCCCTGGCGGTAGCCATAGGTACCGCACACGGATTCTATGACAAGGAACCAAAGCTGGACCTGATACGACTGGAAGAAATTGCAAAATGTACAGATGCAGCACTTGTATTACATGGAGGGTCCGGGATACCGGGATCCAGCTTAAAGAAGGCCATTGATCTGGGTATCTGTAAGATCAACCTGGCAACAGAGATTAAGAATATATTTATGCAAACCCTGAAGGAGGTTCTGGCCACCAATCAGGAAATTGATTTAAGGAAGGTGTTTCCCAAAGCGACAGATCAGGTAACCGGACTTGTGAAAGAGAAATTAGTAATAGTACATAACTAAATCCATAATAATTCTCTTCATATAGTTTGATAAGGTTGTAGTAGACCTTGTCTTTTAATGGTTTTACTAACTTTCATGATCCAGCCGGGTCGTTGCTTTGGGGTGTCTTCTTTCCCCTTGTTTTTATTTCTGCTTCACTCACTCAAAAAAAAATAAAAAGTTTTATAGGTCAAATGGCATGAATGGAATTTGACCCCCCTCTTTATAGGTAAAGCAATTATTCTAACCCATTTAATTTTTTAAATGAGTCACCAAGATTACAATACCTACAAAGAATATACTGCCTTTGATTTCATCGAAGACGAATACTTCATTCGTTGGGTGAAGAATCCTGATGAGCAGTCAGAGCAGTTTTGGAAGATGTGGGTTGCCAAGTACCCCGAGAAGTCGAAGGATGTGATGATGGCCAAGAGTATTCTCCTGAATCTAAGCTATCAGCATGATCCTGATTTAAGTGAAGATGATTATGTAGAGATGTTTGAGGGAGCGCTCAAGAGGAGCCGTATCGAGCCTGGCAAGGCATGGTTACTTCGTTTGACCTTTCTTCCTGTAATGCTCAAGGTCGCTGCTTTTGTAGCAATAATATGGGGTATTGGCTTTTCTGTCTATCAGGTAAACCTGAAAAACACCATTTCAACTCCTAAGGTCACACTGGTAACAAAACAAAGTCCTCTGGGACAGAAAACAATCACCTGGTTGGAGGATGGAACAAAGGTTCATCTCAATGCCGGATCCATCATCCAATACCCCAGCATTTTTTCAGATTCAACCAGAGAAGTAGCGGTAGAAGGAGAGGCTTATTTTGAAGTCGCAAAGGATGCGAGCAGACCATTCATGGTCTCCACAGAAAAAGTAAAGACTACGGTGCTGGGTACGATCTTCAATGTAAGGGCATACCCGGAGGAAAGCCGAATTGATGTGGCAGTTAAAGAAGGTGTTGTTCGGGTGGAAACCACAAGTAAAGATCAAACAGACAGCAGGATTCTGAGAGCCAATGAAATGAACTCCTATGATATCATCAGTAACAAATCCAATAGGTATAACATAGATCCCGAGGATGTATTTGCCTGGACCAATGGAGTGATAAGTTTCAAGGAAGCAAACATTGATGAGATAGTAAGAACACTTGAAAGATGGTATGGAGTGACCTTTAATATCAATGTGAAATTGAATAGAGACAAAGACTTCACTTTCAGATATAAAAACAAGCCGCTCAAGGAGATACTGGATGGGTTGAGCTTTGCTTACGGCTTTGAATATAAAATTGACAATAAGACCATTACACTGTATTAACCAACAAAATCATGGAGTATGTAAATACCAGTTGAAAGGAATTAAAAAAAAGACCCCACGCTGTGATAGTTCATTTGGCAGATTTCCTACACGGCATGGGGCTGATGTCCTGATAAAATCAATTTTCACCAAAACATTTTAACAATATGAAGTTAAAACTACTCAAAAAAATTGCGATTATGTCCAGATATGTAATAATTGGCATACTCATACAAAGTCTACTGTATTCGTTTGCTTTGCCGGAATCCGGTAATGCACAAAAGATCAGTATTGAAGAGATCGAGATCTCCATTGATGTTAACAATCTGAGCGTTCAGGAAACCCTTGATAAGGTGGAAGAGGCCACAGATTTTGAATTTGCATATAAACGTAGAGTCATTGATACCGACAAAAAGCTCTCATTTGGTCAACAAAAAACGACCATTGCAGCTTTGCTAAGAGATATTTCAAAAGAAACAAATCTTGGATTCAAGCGGGTCAACGAGGTAATCTATGTGAATAAGAGTATTGAGGCAGCTGTGCCTGTTACCGAAGAAATCATCAATGCGGATATCACGGTGAAGGGAAAGATCACCGATGAAGCCAACAGCGGGTTGCCCGGAGCTTCGATTGTGATCAAAGGGCTGGGCACAGGAACAACCACTGATATTGATGGTAACTTTTCACTATCTGCTCCTGAGGATGCAGTACTTGTCATCTCCTATGTGGGTTATTCCACGATAGAAATTCCTGTTCAAAACAGGACACAGATAAATATCCAGTTGGAGCCGGATTCTCAGCAACTGAATGAGATTGTGGTAACAGCGTTTGGTATTGAGAAAGAAAAGAAAGCCCTGGGTTATTCTGCTCAGGAAGTGAGTGGAGATGAGTTGGTAGAAGCACGTGAAGTAAACGTTGCCAACTCTTTGAAAGGTAAAGTGGCCGGTGTATTTGTGAACTCATCTTCAGGAGGTCCTGGTGGATCTTCTTTCGTACAGATCAGAGGTAGTAGCTCTTTGGGTGGAAACAACCAACCTCTTTATGTAGTGGATGGTATTCCGATCAGCAATGACAACCTGGCTCAGACCAACATTTTTGCAGGTAGAGATTTTGGTGATGGTATCAAAGATATCAACCCGGATGACATAGAAACCATTTCAGTATTGAAAGGACCGAATGCGGCAGCCTTATATGGGGCACGAGGAGCCAACGGCGTAATTCTGATCACGACCAAGAAATCATCTAAAAAAGGCATTGGTGTTAGTTTTAACTCCAACGCAACCTTTGAAACACTTAATGTGATTCCAAAATTCCAGACAAGCTATGGTCCAACATACGATGATGCATACAGCTTTCAAACCGTAAATATTGACGGTGTTGATTATGATCAGATTCCTGGTTGGGCACTCGATAACTGGGGCGGAGCATATGACGGACGTCAGATCGTACTCGCCAGATTGGCGGATATGGGTCCTGTGACGTATGAGAATCAAAACAATGATGTTCGTGATATCTACAGAATGGGTTCAACTTATACCAACACCATTGCTGTTGATGGAGGAAATGAATCGGTTGTTTACAGGGTTTCATTGTCCAACATGGAGAACAAAGGGATCATCCCTAATGCTGAATTTGCAAGACGTACTATCACTGCCAGGTTTGGCGCTGACGTTACAGAAAAGCTTCACATCGAAGCAAAGGCAAACTTTGTGAATAGTGTTGGTAAAAACAGACCTATTGTAGCAGTATCCAGTGGAAGAAACATCGCAGGATCCATTAACCTGATCCCTCAGCATGTAAACTACGACTGGTTAAGAGATTACAAAAGAGATGACGGAAGTCACAGAAACTGGAGAAACTCTCCAACCAATCCTTTTTGGATCCTAAATGAGATGTCCAGCTACGACAACCGTGACCGATTGATAGGAATGGTGTCAGCTAATTATAAACTCACAGATTGGTTGAGTATTCAGGGTAGAGTAGGAAATGATGCCTATACAGAGAGCCAACGCGAACAATACAATGAAGGAACACCGGGTGGTGCCTTTATCAATGGCCGTGTAGTGTTTGCTCAATACCGTGTAAATGAATTGAATGCGGATGTTCTTGTTACTGCCACTGGGGACTTGTCTTCAGATCTGAATGGAAGCATTTCATTCGGTGCAAACAGATTTACCAGAAGGTGGGAAAGCAACCGGACTACGGCTTTTGATATGAACATCCCTGGTTTGTACATCGTTGAAAACGCCAACACAGTTGTACCATCCTATACCATTACTGAAAAAGAGATCCAGTCGGTCTTCCTGACAGGGCAATTGGCTTATAAGAACCTGCTTTTCCTTGATGCATCTGCCAGAAATGACTGGTCAAGCACACTGGGATACGGTAACTATTCTTTCATCTATCCATCGGTGAGTTTGAGTTTTGCTCTTACAGATGCTTTGGCGCTGGACTCCAGGGCCTTGACATTTGCCAAGCTTAGAGCTTCATTTGCTCAGGCTGGTAACGATGCTGATCCTTACCAGACCACAGGAGGATATTCAGTGGAGACTACGACATTCCGCGGACAGCGATATGCCAGTATCAATGGTACGGTTCCTCCGACAAATCTGAAAAATGAGCTCACAAGTTCATTTGAAATAGGTACTGATGTTCGTTTGTTTGGCAATAGGGTTTCAGTGGATTTCACTTACTATGACTCCAAATCTACAAACCAAATCTTACCTGTCGACCTGTCTACAGCTACCGGATATAGCGCTCTTTATCTAAACGCGGCTGAAGTATCGAATAAAGGGATTGAGTTATTTGTTTCCGGTTCTCCGATAAAAATACCACAATCAATAGAGTGGACTATCGATGTCAACTTCTCTAAAAATAAGTCAGAAGTAATTGAGCTGGTAGAAGGTGTAGAACAACTAAACCTGATCTCTACAGGTAATGCAAGCATAGTAGCACGACCTGGATTACCATATGGAACTATCTGGGGTTACAAGTATAAGCGAAGCCCTGATGGACAACTCGTCGTGCATGAAAGCGGTGATTACTATATCAGGGAAGATGAGCTTTCTTCACTTGGAGATACACAACCTGACTGGTTAGCCGGTATCACCAACACCATTTCTTATAAAGGGTTCTCCCTCGGAGCATTAGTAGATATCAGAATGGGTGGAGAGATGTACTCATGGAGTAGATACGATCAGAATGCAAAAGGAACAGGTGTTTGGACCAATGACAGAGACAACCTGGTGGTAGAAGGGGTGATTGAAAATGAAGATGGTACTTATACACCTTCAAGCAAGACCGTCTGGGCGCAGCATTACTGGGCGCAAAGATCATGGGGTAACATTGGTGAAGAGTTTGTGATTGATGCTACTTATGTGGCCCTGAGGCAAGCTACTTTTGGTTACACCTTCAACAAATCATTGCTAGCGAAGACACCATTCAACACAGCTAAATTATCTGTGGTAGGAAGGAATCTTCTATATCTATATAGAGATGCAAAATTTGAGGAAATGGGAATCGCACCTGAGACAGCTTTTGCACCTACAGCAGCTGCACAGGGTTTCGAAGCCTTCTCAATGCCAACTACCAGAAGCATTGGTTTCAATTTATCAGTAACATTTTAAGGTAAAAAGGAAGACACATGAAAGCGATAAATAAACTTTTTTATACGGCTATTGTCTTGTTACTTGTGTTGGTCCCCAATGCATGTACAGACCACTTTGACGAACTAAATACAAACCCTAAGCTGGTTACCGATGAGATTATCAAACCAGAGCTATTGTTTACCAAAGTGTTGAAACAATCAAGCTTTGAAATCCAGAACCAGGGAAGGGTGGGCGAGTACTCAGGGTATACCTCCCGGGGAGACTCAGGTCAGCCATTGACATTTGGAGACTTTGGTCCGTTTGATAATTACAGGGATCACATTGTGAACCTTTCAGCGATTATTCGACTGACTGCTGAAGATCCTGCGGATGTCAATCTGAATGCGATTGCCAGGATCTGGAAAGTATGGGTATTTCACAGAATAACAGATAGTTATGGTGATGTTCCGTATTTTGATGCTGCACAATCTTTTGAAGATGTGGTAATATCTCCAAGCTATGATTCTCAGGAGGATATCTATATTGATATGCTTAATGAGCTGAAGGAAGCTGCATCACAGCTCAGCACCGACGATGAACTCAATGGCTTTGGTGCTGCTGATGTAATGTTTGGTGGTGACGTGGACTCATGGGAAAGATTTGCCAATTCACTGAGGTTGAGATTGGCGATGAGGGTTCGGTATGCAGATGAATCGTTGGCGCAAAGTCATATCACTGACGTATTGTCTGAGCCTTTGATCGTATCTAATGATCAGAATGCAAAAGTGACTTCAGAAGGGGAGGATTTTGCCTTCCTGGCTAACACCAATCCACTCTATCAGAATTTTTATAATGGATCAGCAGGTGCTTCAAATGCTACTGTCGTTGGTTTGCCAATAACAGAAAATCTTGATGCGAACAACGATCCTCGAACAGATTTGCTTTTAGATCCAAACCTGGATGGGTTTTTCATCGGTAGAGCAATCAACATGAATGTTGAGGAAAGAGATGCGTACGTTAGTTCAGCGACCAGAATGGATGAAATGTTCCTTCAGGCAGAGTATGATTTCAATGCTTTTCTTGCTGCAGAAGTTTCTTTCCTGAGAGCTGAAGCTGCTTTGGCAGGATTGAGCTCAGAAGATGAGGCTGCACTGTTTCAGGAAGGTATTCAGCTTTCAATGGAGCAATATGGCGTGGATCCTGCTGACATTACCACCTTTTTAGGTTCGGCTGCAGGTTCATTGGCTGGCACTACTGAAGAGCAACTCGAGCAGATCATTGTTCAGAAATACATTGCACTCTTCGGAGATCCTTACGAAGCCTGGGCAGAGCACAGAAGAACCGGTTATCCAAGAATTTGGATCGGCAGTCTGACTGCACTGGATACAGACAATGCCATTCCGAGAAGGTCAGCTTATCCACTTGATGAGTATAACCTGAATGGTGCGAATGTTTCAAGTGCTGCAGGTAGATTAGATGAAGGTGATATCCTGACCAGTAATGTATGGTGGGATGCAAAGGATGGACTGCCATTTGCACATCCCCTACAAGGAACCTTCCCTCCGTATTAATAGAAAATTCGTTTGTTTTTTGAAAATGATGACAGGGTATTTGCTCTGTCATCATTTTTTCAACAAACCACTTTGTCAATACAAAATGAAATTTGGAAATGATAGGTTTAAGAAACTGGATTCCGCTTTTAATAATCATCACCTTAGCGTTTTCTGCCTGTAATACCGAACCAACTGAGACAGTTGAAGTGCTCCCTGTGAGTGCTGAAGGTAAGACAATCATGGCAGTCTTTGCTCACCCTGATGATGAGCTTTCTATTGGTCCGCTGATGGCGAAATATGCCCGGGAAGGTGCCAAAGTACAATTGGTCACGGTAACCGATGGTCGTTATGGTACGGGGCAAACAGATCTGAAGCCCGGCGATGAGCTTACAGCCTTAAGAAATGAAGAGGTAAATACAGCTGCCGCAAAGATGGGGATTGAAAAACCTATCTGGATGGGATATCATGATCAACTCAAGCTCAAAGGTGGCTTTTTCGGTCATGTGCCTTATGTGCAGCAATTGATGAAAGAGCTGGATAGCCTGGTCACGCTGATCAAGCCTGATGTGATCATTACCTGGGGACCTGATGGAGGATCCAACCACATGGACCATCGGCTGGTAGGTGCTTCTATTTCTCAGATTTACCTGAGCAAAGATTGGGGCAAACCGAATATGCTCTATTATGTGGGTACACCTTCATCTCACCTGGATGATGAAGAAAGTAAAGTACTCAGGGGAATAGCTGATAAATACCTGACCACTGTTGTAGGGTTCGAGGAGGAGGATCGTGAAAGGGCGATTGAAGCCCTGTATTGCTACAAAAGTCAGTTTGCACCTGATCTGATGGATCGCCGTGCAAAACATTGGCGTGAAGGGGACCAAAAAATATATCTCAGACCATTGATCAGGTCGCAGGTGAAGTCGACCAATGTTTTTGATTCACTCGAGAAATAAATCTTTATATCCTGATGCCCTGGTGCCTTTTTTTATCTCTATATTTTAAATGACGAATTCTAAAATGATTAAAAACAATAAGTTCTTGTCTTTACTGGTAGGAGCGATGCTTGCGGTTGCCACCTATACATCTGCCCTGGCTTCTGATCTGACAAACCTGGGATTACATGTGATCCCATATCCACAACAGGTTGTACTGGGTGGAAGCGATTTTGAATTGTCAAACACAGTCAGCATTGTATTGGATAAAAATGCAGGTGAGGTGGATAAGGCAACAGCCGGGAAGCTAAAGTCGGAGCTGGAAACCAATTGGAGTGTAAAAGCCTTGATAGGAACAACTCCGGGTAGCACCAATATCATACTCACCCGCAAGGGAGCGAATAAGAACTTAAAAGCAGAGGGGTACCAGTTATCAACAGATCAAAAAAATCTGACCATCTCTGCCAATGACGAAGATGGACTGTTTTATGGCGTACAGACCCTTTTCCAGGTGTTGAAAAAGACCCGATCTGGCGTTATCGTGCCAGGCATGGAAATAACGGACTGGCCGGATATTGCCATCCGTGCGGTCCACTATGATACCAAACATCATCAGGACAAAGCCAGCTATGTGAAAAGCTTTATCCGTGATATGGCCAGGTATAAGATCAATATGCTGGTGTGGGAATGGGAGGACAAGCTGGCCTACAAAAGCCATCCTGAGATAGGTGCTCCTGGTGCATTCACCATCGAAGAGATGCAGGAGTTTACCAAATATGCCAAAGAGTATCATATGGAGTTAACACCACTTGTTCAGGGCTTGGGACACGTTAGCTTTATCCTGAAATGGCCGCAATACCGACACTTAAGAGAAGTGGATGATTCTGATTGGGAGTTTTGTCCTCTTGAGGATGGTACCTATGATCTGCTATTTGACCTATGGGATGAGGCGATGGAGGCTACCCCGGGTTCGGAATACATCCACATTGGTTCTGATGAAACGTTTGAACTGGGTCTTTGTGATAAATGTAGAGCCAAAGCCCAGGAAATAGGCAATAGTGGACTCTATCACCTCTTTGCTGGCAAGGCTGCAAAGCATCTGAAAAAATCCCGAAAGGTCATGCTGTGGGAGCGCCCTATGGGATGGAAAATGAGTCGTTCACCGATCAAAAACATGGAGCCCGATAACGACCTGATCCTGACAGAAGAATATCATTACAATAAGGCGGATTTCCAGTATGTGAAGGAAGCCAAAGATCTTGGATTTGAAGTGTTTGTCTATGATCCCAATCCCGGACTGGAACCATTGTTCTTACCGTATCACTTTAAGCTAAGAGGTCGTAGCCGCATTGATGATGGTAGCATGAAAAACAGTTACAACACAGTGGCTCCCGCTGCACAGTCAGGCTTATTTGAAGGTATGATCAACACTTCATGGGATGATTCAGGCCTTCACAATCAGATGTGGATGCTGAGCTTTGTGACTTCGGCGCAATATTCATGGAACGGAGCAGCCCCGGGGCTTGAAGAGTTTGAGCAGTCTTTTTTCCATAACTATTATGGTAAAGATGTGGTGGACATGAAGGAGCTTTATCAGTTACTCAATGAGGCTTCGTATTACTATGCCTGGTCACTGGAAAGAAACGTGTGGCACCATGGCACCATCGGAAAGACACATCTGCCTGACCTTCCAAGGAGGCAATACATAGAATATGATCCATTCTGGAACGAGGAATATGAAGAAATGGTGAAGAAGTCCAGAACTATGCAATCCAAGATGCTACGAGCGATGCAAGTCATCGACATGAATAAAGATCTTTCAACCAGCAATGCTTATGATTTTGATGTTTACCGTACCGTGGCCGAACTTGTTGATCACACCTGTCAGACTTACCTGGATTTGTCAGAACTGGAAAGAACGATCACCCGGGCCCACAAGGAAGCCTTTAGTGATCGAAAGGCAGCAATTGGACATTTAATGGATGCTGAATCGCTCATCGAAGAGAGTCTGGAAAGACGTGCAAAGGTGTATAGCAACCTGGTGTCCGTTTGGGAGCAAACCCGGATGCCAAAAGGCATGTCGACACCAGAAAAGGAATATTTCTATAAGATGGACCGATCACGTCATTACGCCAATAGAACACCCGATATGAGCTACCTGATCTATGATGAGCAGCTGCTCGATATGGAGGGTTACTTGGAAGCATTGAGAGCCTATCGAAAAACACTTAAAACTGATTTTTAAGCAGTGATGAAAATTATTACATTCATACTACTAATTGCGATGACCATGGCATGCCAGGAGACCTCAGAATACTATACCATCGAAGACTATTCCAGGATCAAAAAAGTAGATACGCATATCCATACAAGCGCTGATAACGGTGCATTTGAAGAGCTGGCTAAAAGGGACAATTTCCAGCTTGTCAACATTGTGGTAGATACGAAGGACCCACAATTTGTACTTGATCAGTATGCATCCCGTACACGTCTGAAGACCGAATATCCAGATGTTTATGAGTTTATCACTTCTTTTTCTGTTGAGACGTGGGATGATGAGGACTTCGTGGAAAAAACCATTGCCTGGCTGGATGAAGGATTTGAAGCGGGTGCTGTAGGTGTAAAGGTCTGGAAAAACATCGGGATGGAATTCAGAGACAAAAACGGGGAGCTGATCTTTGTGGACGACCCTAAGCTGGATCCGATTTTCGACCACATTGAAAAAAGAGGTAAAACCCTGATTGGTCACCTGGCAGAGCCTAAAAACTGCTGGTTGCCACTGGAGGAGATGATCGTTAACAATGACAAAGATTACTTCAGAGATCATCAGAAGTACCATATGTATCTCCACCCTGAGATGCCTTCTTATGAGGAGCAGATCGCTGCACGTGACCGAATGCTGGAGAAGCATCCCAACCTGACGTTTGTCGGGGCACATATGGGCAGCCTGGAACATGATGTGGATGAGCTGGCTAAACGGTTGGACAAGTTTCCTAACATGGCGGTTGACCTGGCAGCGAGGATCGGGCAGGTCTTTTATCAGACCATTCATGACAGAGAGAAGGTACGGGACTTCTTTATCAAGTACCAGGATCGTCTATTGTACGCGACCGATATCGGATATGGCGGCAAGCAGGAAGCTGAAGCATTCCAGGCATTTGCACATGAGACCTGGATGCTGGACTGGAAGTTTTTCGTGACGGATGAGTGGATGACCAGCGATCGGGTTGATGAAAAATTCCAGGGATTGAAATTACCCAAAGAGGTGGTTGATAAGATCTTCTACAAGAATGCGATCAAGTGGTTTAAGATGTTCCCGGGTGAGTGAATAGGCAACTGAATGATCAATTCCTGATTTAATATCCAGTTGATGCAATCTTATCTATATATGATTTGTTTATGGGTTGCCATGCTTTTTACAGGCTGCGATTCAGTTACAAATAGCGTGAAAAGCACTGAAGGGGAGCCCGATAAGGAGTTAACCATTGACATCCCCAGGATCGACTTTGTAGAGATGTCGGAGGTACAGGAACATGAGATCTCTGAGCACACGATTTGGTATGATGATTTTAGTACAGAAAAAGCTTACATGGATGGGTACGGAGGGATAGATCCGGATAACAATTTCGGTACCGTAGGGGGTTCTCTGGATGCAGGTTTTGATGAAGGGGATGTCAATGGAAATGGAAATAGAAAAGTAGCATTCGGAGATTGGCCGGGTAACGGGCCTGTGATGAAAGAGGGCAAAAAATTTGACACCATCTACTGGCGGATCTATGTGAAGCATGAGTACGGATGGGAAGGCCAACCGGCTAAGATGTCCCGAGCCACAAGTATTGTATCTGAGAATTGGAAACAAGCCATGATCGCCCATGTATGGAGCGGGCATGGTACGCTTACCTTAGATCCTGCCAGAGGGATATATGGCAATACGGACAGTGTGATGACCACCAAATACAACGACTTTGACAATCTGTACTGGTTAGGCAATGCGCCCGCTTCTGAATTTGATATTTCATCGACGGAAGAGTCTGGTTATTGGGTCATGGTAGAGTCTATGGCCAGGTTAAATACACCTGGTGAATTGGATGGCCTGAATCAACTATGGATTGATGGGAGGCTGGAGGTAGAGCGCAAAAGCCTGAATTTCCGGGGCAAATATGTGGGTCATGGCATCAATGCAGTATTTCTGGAGTCTTACTGGAACAGTGGGGCTGTGAAGACCGAAGGCCGCTGGTTTGATAACTTTGTGATAGCTACAAAGCCTATCGGGCCGGTGACTGTGCCACCAAACCCGGTGCTTCATAAGACACCTTATCGGAATGGAGGGACATTGTTGGATTGGGAGGTAGAGGTTGCAGCTGACTACAATGGTGATGATGTGGTATTCGTAGCAAATAAACTCGGTGATCAGACATCTGTCATGGTTTCAACAACGACAGGAGCATTTACGGGTTCATTGGAAGGAAAAGATGCCCTGGATTCAGGGAATACTTATTTTGCCAGGGTTCGACAGAAGGACTCAGTAGTCGGTTGGTCAGAATGGAGTCGCTGGCATCAACCCTTTAAAATAGAATGATCATCAATTAAGTTTTTCAAGTGAAGCATTTACACACCCTGTTATTAAACCTTGTTGCAGTAGGTCTCGGCTGGTCTCAGACTATACAGATGCTTCCCGATCCGAAGTATCCCAATGATATACAGACATACTTATGCAATGAAGCCAGCAAGATCACCTATGGTTCGCTCGAAGAGATAGAAACACTTGATCAATGGGAAAAGGTAAAAGAAGAACGATACCAGGAGTTTATCGAAATGATTGGTATGCAGGACATGCCCTTGGACGGTAAACGGCCTCCTTTGAATGTTACCTATACGGGCACCATCAAAGAAAAAAAGTATCGCATAGAAAAGCTGTACTATGAATCAATGCCGGGTCTGTATGTACCTGCAAACCTGTACATTCCCAGGGGATTAAAGAAAAAAGCACCGGCCATTTTGTACGTCTGTGGCCATTCACATACCCAAAAGCATCACTACCAGGAGCATGCCATCAATTTCGCTGAACATGGTTTTGTTGTTCTTATTATTGAGACCATCCAAAGAGGAGAGGTGAGGGGAGAACACCTGGGAGCGTATGAAAAGGGGTGGTTCAATTGGTACAGCAAGGGATACAATCCCGCGGGCGTAGAGGTGTGGAATGGAATTCGGGGCCTGGATCTCCTCTGTGAACTTAAAGAAGTGGACAAAGACAATCTGGGTGTGACGGGTATTTCAGGTGGTGGTTCTCAAAGCTGGTATCTCCCGGCAGCAGACCCCAGGATCAAAGCTGCCGCAGCGCAGGCGGGTGCTGCCTCCCTGGAGGGACAGATCTGTCAGTCCACCATTGATGATCATTGTGACTGCATGATGCCCATCAATACCTATGGCATAGATTTTACGGATGTGGGCGCATTGATTGCACCGCGACCCTTTATGATTGCGCAGACTACGAATGACCTGTATTATTCGATTGATGCTGTGCGGACGCTCCATGAAAAACTGAAACCTGTGTATCAATTGTATGGGCAAGAGAAGAATCTCCTGATGCGGGAAGCTCCGGGGCCCCACAGCTATGGTACCCATGAAGAGTTGAGGGCTGAGATCCTGTCGTTTTTTTATCGGGAACTTAAGGGAAAGGAAATAGATCCGGATGAGCTGAGGCCCATTGACATTACAAAGCGATACTCTGATGAAGAGCTAAAAGCCTATGTAGATGGACTGCCAGAAGGAGACCTGACCAAAGTGATCCAGGATCATTTTGTGGAATTGGCTACCCCGCCGCAGATCGAAAACACCCAACAGTTAGCTGATTATCGCAGCGAAGTCATTGAGTTTCTGAATGAAAAATCCTTTGGCGCATTTCCGAAGGAGAAGGTGCCCCTGGAGGTGAAAGAGGAATTTCAGTATATGAACAAAGGCGGTAGTGTGGGTAAAAAGTATAGCTTTGTGTCAGAGGAAGGGTGGAAGCTCAATGTGAACCTGAGCCTGGGGCAACCTGTTGAAGAAAAGCGACCTGTTTTACTGGTACTCACCAATCCCGATGCGGGAAGATGGGCTCCCTATGAGCTATCGCAGGGATTGAGAGGCAAGATGATTGTGGCCTCTTTCGAAGCCCGGGGCATCGGAGAGACAGGTTATGCGCCGAAATACCAATGGCACCTACGCCGGTCTGCTGCCTGGACGGGCCGCACCCTAGCTTCGATGCGGTTGTACGATGTGCTGAGATGCCTGGAAGCCCTACGGGAGATCCCGGATGTGGATCCGGATCAGATCAGCATTGTAGCAGAAGGAGAGATGGCCGCCGTGGCTGCTTATGCCGGGATGCTGGATGAAAAAGTCAAAGCTTTGTTATTGAAAAACCCGCCTGCCACGCAGAATGTAACCGGTGATCCTGACGGAACCGGCATGGCCATCGAGATGCTGAATTGCCTTCAGGTTACTGACCTGCCACAGGTGACAGGGCTGATGTTTCCCCGTGAGGTGATCTCTATCGGCGAATGGCCGGATACCTATGCATGGGTAGAGAAGCTCTATGAAACCCTGGGTAATTCTGATGCCGTCCAAAAGGTGGATAAGCCTGGTGAGTGGTTGGAGGAGTAGGAGCATAGCATGCAAGCGGAGTTGGGATTAAACCCTTTTTCGTACTCCCCGGCTGGTGTCCCCACCAGACGGATACCTACAAGGTGGACATGCTTTTTGCCCATGTTGGTGTTTTCATCATGCATCTACTAGCCAATATTCGTTGGTGAAAACACCAACGAAGGCTAAAAGAATATAATAAAACTAATATTGGAATACATGGAAGCAGCTCCTGTGGAAAGTCCCCGGTTAGACTGGGACCCCTATATTATTTAAGTACAATTAATGCCTGACTGGAGGGGTATGGGAGAAGTTCGGATACACTCTGGGAGCACTCCGGGAGCACTCCGGTTGGATGATTTGTTCGTTTTATTAGAATAATACAATTTACAGATGGCATTTTGTGTTTTTAAGAGGCATACGATGATCCTCCTGGTTAATGGATAGAAGGTAATACGATGGTTGTTTAATGGATTGCTATCCATCCTGGTGAACAACTTCTATATAAATATTCTAAGAAATCTATAGTAGTACTATCAGTTCGATATATTACGCATGGCATAAGGGACTCCAAGAGTGGTTGGAGAGTAGGAGCATTGCTTACTTGCGAAGTTGGGCCTAAAACCTTATCCGTCATTCTGAACGAAGCGTAGCGGAGTGAAGAATCTCATGTTCGTGAGGTGAATCGAAGAATCTCCCAACCATTCACAAGATTCTTCACTTCAATGGCACTTTTCCAACTTTAAAAAAACTGTACCGAAAGGCACATATCTCATTACCAATTTCGACTTATCTATTCCGTTGCTTATGACGCATCTTGGAAATGAGTTGATATCCAAGTTCTTTTGCGTTTTTAACAAGCCATCTTTCTTTATTCATTTTCATTTGTTCTTCATATGCTTTTATACCTCTTTCCGTGTAAGCTACACCATGTATTATTAATCTCCAGTAAAGAACTGCTAGTTTTCTAGCTGTGGCTTTTACTGCAATCCCTGGCCCTCTTTTAGATTTCAATCTTCTGCCAAAAGCTCCGATAGCGATCTTTTTACTTTCTATGAGACTTTGGGCGATTTGTCTGAAAATCTGACCCGCTTTTGGCCGATGTTTTTTGCTTCTGGCTTTGTTCTTCTTGCCCGACTGATGTTGTCCTGGGGCTAATCCCAGCCATGAGGTAAAATGTTTTTCAGTTGGCCAATTCGTTAAGTCTTTACCAACCTCTGCATAGAGTTGTAGCCAGGTGTAATCGGTGATTCCAGGCAATTGGGTAGCATCTGTTCCCGAGAATATTTTTAGCAAATGCCCTCCTAGATGATCCACATCGGGTTTGTTATGTCTGATCGGCTTACGACCCTTGGTAGATGAGATCATTTTCTTTGACTTGTCGTCCTGATGAAATTTGTTAAGTTTTTCCATCGAGTCTTGTATCTGTTGGTCACATGCTTTGATTTGTTGCTGATAAAAATTGTATTCATCATAGGCTTGCTTTAAAGCAAACAAACCGGATTGAGTATAGTAGCCGTTGAGTGATTTCCGTACTGCATCGGCTTTGTTTTCCCTAATGCTCACATGGCACAAGGCTAGCAGTTTTTCAGCATTCCTTTCGCCTGCTAAAATAGCTTCTATGACTGCCATACCACTGGCTCCATGAATTTGGCTCAGCACTTCCTTCAGCCGGATATTCATCTCTGTCAATGCTTTCTGCATGTGGTTAATATGCATGGAAGCACTGCGGATATGATCCTCACGCATTCGTTGATACGCCCTAACTTCCTTTACTGCATCTTCGGGAACAAAACACCGATTCAACAGACCATAACTGTGGAGTTGTTGTATCCACTGGCAATCTTTTACATCGGTCTTTCGGCCAGGAACTTGTCTGGTTTGCTTGCCATCAACCAGCCAAACGTCTAATCCTGATTGTACCAAAATCTCATACAAAATCACCCAGTAAACACCTGTAGCCTCCATTGCTACAGTTTCTATCCCTTTGGACAACAAATAATCACGAGCTTCATAAAAGCTTTCGGTAAAAGTCTCAAAAGATTTTACTGGCTCTGATTCCACACTAACAAAAATATTCTTAGCACCTATGTCTATCCCAGACGCATTTTTCCTGATTCTTTCCATTCTAAATAATTTATATGCTTTCTTAAAGCCATGCTGAAAGGAATATTTATCATCGAAAGACTGCTTATCGGGCATCCTTAAAAAAGAAGCACTATGTTTTATGACTCCTCCCTTTCGACCATGCTCAGACACAGGTATTTCGCACTAATTGAACTTCGGCCATTTGCATAACTTCCTGATCGAAGCTACCAAGCGTCATCCTGTTTTGTGTATTTTGAAACCAAAATATTAAGTCTCAGAATGACGATTAGTTTGATGTTTTATCCTCTGTTGTTCGACTCCACAGGCATGCCGGACTTCAGAAAAAAAGGGATTTCCAAATCCCTGACAGATAAACCTCTCTGATCTTCCCCTTTTATGCACACCTGTTTGATGGAAAAGATTTAGATTTAATAGGTCATATAATAAGTTATTGCGTCTTTGTGAGGCAAAATCGGATGTGGAATATACTCTCATGAGAACTATCTTCATACTTATACTAATATTTATTGCTTGTGAGCAGCCAAGCAAGACAGTTCAACAACAAGTGTTTGATGATTATCTTTTACTTCATTTCAATTCTTGGGGAGATGCCATTGGGAAGAACTATGTTCCAGAATTTTACTATGAAATTGGGGATACTATCAGACTCAGGTCCAAACTGGAGATGTTAGTTATTCCAAGGGATACGACAACTGTTATTGAACTTGATGATCGGGATAGGTTTATTGATCTTGACTCTGGAACTCTAATCGTCATAACATCTAAACACAAAAAACTTTCTTTTCAAGCTGAAACCATTCTGAAAGACACAGCTTACATAGGAGTCGTATTTACAGATCAATTTCTGAATGCTCAATGGGGTGAAGATTTTTTAAACGATCAACGAAAGAACCTACTTGAAGAACTTTTTAGGTTAAAAAACATAGGACTTTCTCAACTAGAAAGGAATTATGGGCTAAGTAAGGATTCAATTCTCACATTGATCAGTTACGAATATTTTGAACGGACTGGAAGACGTGGAATAAACTACTAGTCGTCTCACAAGGCTGCTGTCCAACCCGTTTGGAGCAAATAGAACCCTAGATAAAAAGGGATTCCCAAATCCCTGACGGACAAAAACCATTCTGATCTCTCCCTTTATGTACACCTGTTTGATGGAAATACATTAGATTTATAGTTGGTATAAGCAGTTATGTTGTACAAAGAGCAACCCATTCACCATAACTACAAAGAATATGAAAATCTTAAATGTGATTCTGATCCTAATAATTCTTGTAGGTTGCTCTTCTGAATCCGGGAAGAAACAAGAACTTTTAAACGAACGAATCTCCAGAATCGAAAACGGGCTTCAACCGAATCTTCAAATCCAGGGAGATAGTATACCAAACTACAATATTGAGGAAAGATTAAAGGAGCTGGGTATTCCCGGAGTAAGCATTGCGGTCATTAATGATGGTCAAATTGAATGGGCCAAAGGTTATGGTGTTGCTGACAGTTCAGAAAATCGTCCGGTGACAAGTGAGACAATGTTCTTAGCTGGATCAATTAGTAAACCAGTTGCTGCTATTCGCGCTCACCAACTTGCAGAGGAAGGTGTAATTAGTTTGGACTCAAATGTTAACAATTATCTATCTAGTTGGAAGTTACCTGAAAATGAGTTTACTGAAAGAGAAAAGGTGACCACGCGAAGAATACTGAATCATACTGCTGGGTTGACAGTATGGGGGTTTCCTGGATATGATAAAGGTGATACTATTCCTAGTGTAGTGGAGGTTTTGAATGGACAGGGTAATACAGATTCTGTACGTGTTTATAAAGAACCTGGTGAAAGTTGGATGTACTCTGGTGGAGGGTATACGATAATGCAACTAATGATTACAGATCTTGAAAGTAAATCATTCCCAGAAATAATGCATAAGAACGTATTAAATCCTCTTGGGATGACCTCTAGTACTTTTGAAAATCCACTACCAAACCACTACCATCCCATAGCTGCAACCGGTTATCGAACAAACGGTGATGAGGTAGAAGGTAAATGGCCCATATATCCTGAAATGGCTGCAGCAGGTCTTTGGACAACTCCTTCACAACTCATACTTTGGGCCCAAGAAATTCAACAAATACAGCAATCACAGAAAGATGGCCTATTGCATGTAGAAACCGTTAATGAGATGCTAACTCCAGGTATGAACGATCATGGTCTCGGTCCGGGTGTTAGTGAACACACCTACGGTCATGGTGGTGCTGATGAAGGATTTAGAGCACGTCTTGTAGCTTGGAAAGAATCTCCCATAGCTGTGGTAATCATGGTTAATTCAGACAATGGAAGTATAATACAGGAAATAATGCTGAGCATAGTTAAAGAATATAACTTACCTGGCATTGCTCCAAATACCAGAGTTATTAAACAACAATCAGCTGAGGAGCTTCAAAGATTTGTTGGAAAATACAATTTTCCAGAATTAGGAGATGTGGAGATCATTTTTAAAGACAATGGTCTTGAATTATCAGCTGATTTTCTGGATTCACAAATATTTATTCTTCCTGAATCAGACACTACATTCTTTGGGAAAAATGATGGTGAATACTTCAACTTTACAATTGAACAAGGGAAGGCTCAAAAGTTTAAAGTTCAACAATTTGTAGCTACTCGAATCAAATAAATCCCTGACTGTTTTGTTCTACAGGGATGTCAGACTTCTGATAAAAAGGATTTCCAAATCCCTGACAGATAAACCATTCTGATCTTCCCTTTTGTGTACACCTGTTTGATGGAAATTGCTTAGATTTAATTGTTGATTTAAGTGGCATTTTGAGATGTTTATTAAAGCAAAATGTACTTTATTAGTTGTCCTAAGAAATTTCCGCTATGAGTCCAATTGTATATGTTGATACTTCTGTAATAGGTGGAGTATTTGATGTAGAATTTGAACTGTGGACCAATTTATTCTTTAAAGCAGTACATAAAGGAGAATTCCGAATTGGAGTATCGTCCATCCTTAAGGATGAGCTTTTAAATGCTCCTACACATGTGAGTTCATTCTTGGATAAATTTGAAGCAGATTGTGTCATTGATTTAGCACTTGACAAGGAAGCAATTCATCTTGCCGATCAATACTTAAAGTCAGGAATCGTTGGTAAAGGTAGTCTTGCTGATTGTCGTCACATCGCAACTGCAACGGTCAATAAAATAGATATTTTAGCTAGCTGGAACTTCAAGCACATTGTAAACCTTAATAAAATAAAACACTACAACGGGATCAACATCCAGAACGGATATGGTATCTTAGAGATTCGAACACCCAGAGAATTAATTGATTATGGGAACAGAGGTTAAAAAAAAGAAGAGTTTTGATGCAGTCGAACTTCAACGAAAATTAAGAGAAAAACTCAGCAAAAAAATTGAAGGGATGACTGTTGAAGAAGAATTAGAATATTTTCGAAAAGCTTCTGAACGGTACAAAAAGCATAAGACCAAAAGGCAATAAAACGAAAAGCACCGTCACTGCGAACTCCTGATCCAATTGAAGTTTGCTGAGGCAAGGAATGAAATGGAATGCTTCGCTCACCGAAGTAAAACATAGGTGAGAAGCAGTCTCCCAATACGTTGACGAGATTACTTCAGTCAGTGGTACCTCATTCATACGATAACGGTTCTGTGGTTTTCCAGAAGTCATAGATGAAAATACCAAAGAAGGCTAAATATAGAGGACACCAACGCAGGCCAAAAAAGCCAGAAAAGACCTCGATTTCCGGTGCATAGCCTTACTACTCTACCTGTAAGGCCTTACGCGAGGTTCAACAAGGCCTTACGCAAGCCTCTATAAGGCCTTACGCAGGCTCCTGTAAGGCCTTATATAAGTCCCTATGAAGCCTTACATATTTATGGGTATCACTGTTGTCATGTGAAAGGCTATTTGTTGCCCATGTTGGTGTTTTCAGCAGCATGCCAATTTTCATTGGTGAAAACACCAACGAAGGCCAATGAAAACATCAAAGATGGCCTAAGGCGAAAACCCATCAAAGACAACAGAAGAGTCGGAACTCATTTAGAGATACCCCAGCTTCTCAAGTTGCTCCTTCACCTTCGGATAGACCCGGGCAGCATTTTTATAATAGATCTTTTCCAGGACATCTTCAGGCAGGTTCAGGCCCTGAATCGGCTGACTGCTAAAGAAGCTACCTTTTACCAGGTGATCTGTTTCCAGGATCTCGAACGTATTCAGGTATTGTTTCTTTCTTTTTTCTGTTTCTTCAGGATCTTTCCAGGCTCCATTGTCAGTGGCATACAGGATCCTGTCGGCCCACTCGATGATAAATGACCTCAGGTTGCCATGACTGACCAGGTTGAAATATTGAAACGTGGCTGCCAGGTCGATATGAAGGTTTGGAAACACGGTGAGCATGTACCTCAGGTAGTCAATCTGGGCATCCTGACAAAGCAGCCAGTTTCCGTGTGCAGCCACGACCGTCAGATTTGGGTGCCGTTCCAGTACCTTATGCCAGGCATTGATCTCTTTCCAGTATTCCACCGGGTCTGCCAGCCAGGGGCTCCGCTGGTTCCAGGGCCCATTAGGGTCCGCTATATGGACAGAAGCACCTGGGAAACCAATGGCTTCCATCTTGCTGAAGGTGGGCGTATGGGCCGGATTATCAATGTATGGATACCCATCTTCCATCTTGTCCAGGCCCCTGTACCAGGGTCCGGACCAGATCTTGTAACCTACATAGCCCTGTTGCTGATATTGGGCAATCTCCTCCGGAGTATATGCCAACCCATCATGAGCCCGGTAATCGGCGATCCCGCAGACCATCCTGCCCCCACTCAATTTGTTTACCAGCTTAATGTCTACGAGGCTGTTCCGGGAGTTGCCCAGGTTGACCCATATAGCCATGTCCACCTGACTTTCATCAACCAGCTCGTCATGTAGTTTTAGATAGTTGGCAATTACCGTGTCATTTTCACCGATATGGGTGTGTACATCTACCCTTGGTATGTCCGGGTATAGCGTGATGTATTGTGCCATGAGTGTGCCACAAAATAGCAGGTGAGTGAAAAGGGATATGATCGTTAATTTCATGATTGACTAAGTTTTGAGTGTTATGCCAATGCCAGGTACATCAGCTGATAGCAGGTATTGAGGCTCCCGGAAATCAGGGCCTCCGATAAACGGGTTATCTGCCGGGTCCAGGTGTGGGTCCAGGTCCACAAATTGAAAGCCACCCAGCCCTGCTGCAACATGTGCTGCACATCCCAGCCCCAGCGTGGTTTCCAGCATACAGCCAACCATCAAGCCTATATTCGCTCGTTTAGCAATCGAAGCTATATCAAGTGCTTCAATGAGTCCTGATTTCATGAGCTTAATGTTGATGATGTCTGCACAGCCTGACTTCACAACGGCCATGGCGTCAGCAGCAGTGAAGACGGTCTCGTCGGCAGCTACCGGGATGGGGGTGTTTTCCCTGATAAACCGCATCCCGTCCAGGTCATGTTTGATTACAGGTTGCTCAAAAAGGACCGGGGTGATTTGCTGATCAGCGAGTTTATCGAGAAAGGTCAAAGCCTGTTTGACGGAGAACCCCTGGTTGGCATCGATCATGAGGTCACATTCGGGAGCACCTTCCTTGATGGCCAGGAGTCGGTCGATGTCTTCATCCATGTGCTTTCCCACCTTGGTTTTGATGGTGTTGTAGCCTCGTTGGGTGAGTGCAGCAGCGAGATCCTTTGCCTGATCAGCCGGTAGAATGTCAATGGTGTAATCCGTTTCTATCGCGTCCTGGACACCACCGAGAAAACGGTAGAGCGGAAGGCCAAGCGTTTGGGTATAGGCATCCAGCAACGCCATTTCAATGGCACACCGTGCAGCAGCCTGCACATGAAAGACGCCTTTTATCTGGCTGGCGATCTGCTTATACTCCTCCACATCTTTCCCCAACAAAAAGTCTTTACAGCTGTGCAGTGTAGCCAGCACCGTAGCCTGGTTTTCCCCGTTAATCGGCTCCAGGGGGGCAGCCTCACCTAATCCTTCCACACCATTGGCCAATCTGATTTTGATCAATACATTTTGAATGCTCTCCTTTTTCCCAATGGCGATGGTAAACGGTGTCTTCAGGGGGATGTCCAAAGGAATGATCTCGATGTCGATGATCCTAGTGGGCTGGGTGCTCATTCGTCCATTTCTTTAAAGTGAATAGTAGTTGCTCAATTTCATCGGAGGTATGCAATGCGTTTGTGGTTATCCGTACGATCGACTTCTCCATTTGGATCGGGTATTTGATGGCGGGTACCACAAAACCAGCTTCCTTCAGGTATTGGGAAAGTTGTTCAGCTTGCTTCACCTCTTTGAAGAATAGAGGTATGATGGGCGTGAGGTCAGGTGTTGTTTCAAACCCGAGGGAAGACACACCTTCCCTGATTTTACGGGCATTTCCCAATAACTGAACCCTTAGCTCGGGGTGTTGCATGAGGTATTGCAGGGAAAATAGACTCGCCAATACGATGGCAGGGGGTAAAGCAGTGGAGGCTATGTAAAAGTTGGATTCGGCCTGGATCTTTTCAATCAGTTTTACTTCCGAAGCAATAAAACCTCCGTAGGAGCCGAGGGCCTTGCTCATGGTTTCAGACTGATAGATATGTTTGGAGCCAGGGAGGTTGAAATGTTCAGGTGTGCCGCGTCCGTTTTCCCCAAGTATACCCGTTGCATGGGCGTCGTCCACTATGAGGGCCGCCTCATATTTCATGGCCAGTTCATACAGCTCATCCAATGATGCAATCTCTCCCGTCAGCGCAAACACACCATCGGTCATAATGAGCAGGTCTTTCGAAGGGTGCTTTTTCAGAAGTTCTTCCAGATGCCCGGGATCACGGTGGGCATAAAGCTCCACCTCAACCTCGTCCTTCGGTATGCTATCGACGATGCTGGGGTGCGACTGTGCATCCGCCAGTACAATTGTGTTTCCTTTTCGGAGTGCCCGGACCAGCAGACTGTTGCCCAGGTACCCGGTAGCAAACACTATGCTTTGTTCGCTCTGCTTGAATGTAGAGAGCAGGTGCTCCAATTGAAGGTGTATTTCATGGGTGCCGGTTGTTTTTCTTGAAGCCGAAAAGCTGTTACCATACAAATGAAGCTCACTTGCCACCTTTTCCACAATCTCCGGGTGGTTAGCCAGACCGAGGTAGTTGTTGCCGGAGAAAATCAGGGGTGATTGATGCCGTAATGGTAAATCAGATGAGCTCACATTTGAAGGGATTAGTCATTATAATTTAGCATAAAAATAACTCTGTAAGTAATAAAATGAAAGTATATTTGATTTCATAATGTTATATATCACTTACATAAAATTATATATAGGTGTTTGTTTTTCTTAAATTCTTCTCCTGGTCATTGGTACTTCTTCCGCTTTTCGCATGTGAAACTGCGGTCAATGAACCTTCTGATACAAATACAGATACAAAAAGCGAAGAAAGCAATGCATGTGAGTCTCAAACTATAACAAATTCAGACCCTGTTTCAAACCCCATCTTCCACGAAACCTTTGAGCATGAAAGCATCGAAGCCATGCTCGAAAACTGGAATGACCGGAAAAACACCAAAGGGATGGCTTTCAGTGATGATGTGCCGGAAAAGAGCAAGGGAAAACAATCCCTGATGATGACCTATGTAGCGGGTGAAAACGAAGGTGGACATCTGTTTAAGGAGTTTCCGAAAGGCTATGACTCATTGTTTGCCCGATTTTATGTCAAGTTTCTCACGCGCGAGACCAGCCTTCACCACTTCGTCAAGCTGGGTGGGTACAATCCATCCGTTGGGTGGCCGCAGGGATTTGCCGGGATGAAACCAGCTGGTGACGACTTCTTTATTTCCGGTATCGAGTCACCCTCTCCCAATAATTGGGATTGGGGTTTTTATACCTATTGGATGCACATGAATGGGAGCCCGGGAGCCTACTGGGGCAATGTCTTTTACCCGGAAGAACATAAAGAAGTGGCATTGGATCAATGGATCTGTGTTGAATTTATGATCAAGCTAAATGATCCTGTGGATGAGCAAAATGGAGAAATGGCTTGCTGGATCGATGGTGAAAAGATTATGCATTTTGGTGAGGGTTTCCCGATGATGGACAGGCGAGGTGGTTTCAATCAGGAAAATGCTGAAGGAGAACCTTTTGAAGGTTTTCAATGGAGAAATTGTGATCAGTTGAAGCTTACCTTTTTCTGGTTAAATTATTATATGACCAAAGGAGAAGCGGGTGCTGTTGATAAGGTACTGTTTGACGAACTGGTGGTGTCCACAGAATATATCGGACCGCTCAAATAATGTGTGTCATTTAATCTTTAGCTTACATATATGGACTCCGCTTCACAAAACATAAGCATACTTGAGATATTCAAGATAGGAATTGGCCCCAGCAGCTCACATACTATGGGGCCCTGGAAGGCTGCCTCAAGTTTTGCCAATGCTTTGGCATCCGCTAAAAGTCCGGATACTGTTGATCATATTCAGGTAGATCTTTATGGATCTCTGGCCCTGACTGGAAAGGGGCATGGGACAGACAAAGCGATTATATGGGGGCTTGCGGGGTGTGATCCGGGAACAGTCTCAGTGGAAGCATTGCCGGGGATTTTGGAAGAAGTGGAGAAAAGCAACCAAATCACATTGGCTGGCAAGTTTCGGGCCACATTTCATCCAAATCAGTCTATTGTATTTCATCCCAATGAATCCCTGGAGTTCCACCCCAATGGATTACGATTTCAGGCTTTCGACAGCAATCAAAATTGTTTGCTGAGTAAAACCTACTTTTCTGTTGGCGGTGGATTCGTGGTGGAAGAGGGGGAGGAACTCGTTTTTAACGAAAAGCAGTTTCCATTTCTCATTGACAAGGCCAGTGACCTGAAGAAATGCTGTGATCAGGGCGCATTGAGCATTGCTGATGTGGTTTATCAGAATGAACTGACGCTGCGTGATAGAGATACACTTGATCGGGAAATCCTGAACCTGTGGGAGGTGATGTCTGCCACCATCTATCAGGGTTGTCATTCGGAAGGTTATCTGCCAGGAGTCCTCAAGGTCTCACGACGAGCGCAGGGGATTCATTCACGATTGATGAGCTCAATTGATTATGGAGATTCTAAAGGTGAATGGTTAGCCGCTTTGAAAGGATATCAACCGGCTTTCGACAAAGTGATCAAGTTTGTCTCATGCTTCGCCATCGCCACCAATGAAGAAAATGCCAATTTCGGAAGGGTGGTTACAGCACCTACCAACGGAGCTGCTGGTGTAATACCTGCTGTGTTGATGTATTTTATCTGTTTCAACACCCAAAAAGAGGTCACGGATCGTGATATCATCAATTTTATGTGTGTAGCTGGTGTCATCGGTAGCTTGTTTAAGAAAGGCGCTACCATATCGGCTGCAATGGGAGGGTGCCAGGCAGAAATTGGTGTTTCCTCAGCCATGGCTGCGGCGGCTTTGGCCTCGGGTCTGGGGGGTACCGTAGACCAGTCACTCATGGCTGCAGAGATCGCGATGGAACATCATCTGGGGCTCACCTGTGACCCGGTTCAGGGGCTGGTACAAATTCCTTGCATCGAGCGCAACTCGATGGGAGCCATCAAAGCCATAACAGCTGCAGAAATTGCGCTGGAAAGTAATCCTTCACTCGCTAAAGTATCCCTGGACGATGTGATCCGGACCATGTGGAAGACAGCTTGTGATATGGATGTGAGGTACAAAGAGACTTCACTGGGTGGGTTGGCAGCCAATATCGCCGTTTCTGTGCCTGAATGTTAAACCTGGATTATACATTAGACTTTCTATTACATGACTAAATTACTTCAAAATCAAGCCCTTAACATGATATTCTCTCGTCACCATAGCGGTTGCTATGCTTCCGATAGTAAAAGCTTGATTTTCCCTGCCTGCCGGGCAGGCGGGTTGTACTTTAGCCCTTCATTACAAAACTCTAATGCACAATCCAGGTTAATATCAATTGTAGATTTAAGTTTATGATAGAGAAGATAAAGGGACTGTCGGACCAATACTGGAAATCATGTGTAGAGATCAGAAGACACTTGCACAAACACCCGGAGTTATCTTTTCAGGAGGATCAAACGGCCCAATTTGTTGAGAGTCAGCTTCAGGAACTTCCGTTTGATGAGTTGAAACGTGTAGATAGAAATGGGCTATTAGCTACCATCCATGGCAAGGAAGCAGGGAAAACCATCATGCTGCGTGCAGACATGGATGCTTTGCCCATTACGGAAGCCAATACCCATGATTTCGTATCTCAAAATAAAGGAGTCATGCATGCCTGTGGTCATGATGGCCATACCTCGATGCTCATCACGGCAGGAAAGATCCTTTGTGACCTGAAAGAACAATGGAAGGGTACCATCAAACTGATATTTCAGCCAGCAGAAGAAAAAATACCAGGAGGGGCTAAGCTGATGTTGGATGGAGGTCTCTTTTCTGATATGAAACCCCGAAGCATGGTTGGGCAACATGTATTCCCATGGCTGCAAACGGGTAAAGTAGGAATTAAGCCTGGTAAGTTTATGGCCTCTTCAGATGAGATCTTCATCAGGTTTATTGGGAAAGGTGGTCATGCGGCCATGCCGGAAAGTTGTATCGATCCCGTACTGATCGCCAGCCATTTTATTGTGGCAGCACAGCAGTTGGTGAGCAGAAACGCAAGCCCTAAGATCCCGACGGTGCTTTCTTTTGGAAAGATCATCGGAGAAGGGGCTACCAATGTCATTCCCAATGAGGTGGCCATCGAGGGTACCTTGAGAACATTGGATGAATCCTGGAGGGAAACCTGTTTGCAACGTATCGAAACACTTGTGGTCAACCTGGCTAAAAGCATGGGAGGTCAATGCGAGGTTGAAGTAGCCAGGGGATATCCTTTCTTAAACAATGATATCGAGCTGGCGGGCAGGCTAAAACAAGGCATTTCATCATATATTGGTCCTGAAAATGTTGTGGAACAGGACATTTGGATGGCAGCCGAAGATTTTGCCTATTATTCTCATCAGGTACCATCCTGTTTTTATATGCTGGGCGTTCAAAATCAGGAAAAAGGGATTGATTCAGGATTGCATACACCCACCTTTGATATCGATGAAGATGCCTTAAAAATAGGATCAGGTCTGATGGCATATCTTGCGCTGGAAGAATTGATGGATTGATTACCTTTAGTGATCAAAATTAATTTTTTGTGATTTGATAGTACTTAACTGCATTTGTTCAGTACATATAGATAAATGGTATGCATGCATACTAAATATTCCCGAATTGATCACCCATGAAGAAGATAATCTACCTGTTGCTTTGTTTCAGTATGGTATTGCTGGAAGCATCGGCACAAGTCAAAGTAGGAGCTGCTGTCAGAAAGATCACTCCTGACCCCTTATTACCCGTATCCGGAGGAGTTGGTACCCCCAAACCAGTCAAAGAAAACAAAGGTGATCTGTTCGTCAGGGCGATGGTGGTGGAAAAAGGGGACACCCGTGTGGCCTTTGTAGGCATAGACAACCTGGGGTGGCCGGCCTTGCTGGGAGATCAATCCAGGAAGCTGATCCAAGGAATTCCACCTGAAAACGTGATGATCGGTGCCACGCATACGCACAGTGGTCCCGATGCCTACGGCTTTCCCAATGAAAAAGGCGAGATCCTTGCAGACTTCGAATACCTGGAATGGTGTGTTCAGCAGGTAGCAGATGCCGTCAATGAAGCTGTGGACAAGCTGGAGCCTGCAAACCTGAAAATTGCAGTGGGTGAAGCCAAAGGACAAATTGCCTATAATTATTATGCCCCTCAGTTGTACGACCCACGATGTGGTGTTATTCAGGGCATTGCCACAACCGCTAAAAATAAAGGGAAGGTCATCGCTACACTAGTCAATTATGCAATACACCCGGAGGTGATAGGCAATAGCAGGGAGATTTTGTCTCCGGATATGTGTGGTCCGCTTTATGATCGCATCGAAGAAAAAGCCGGAGGTGTAGCCATCTTTATGAATGGGGCCCAGGGCGGCATGGTCACAGCAGACAATCGAAGACCTGAAGGCAAAGAAGCCAATGACTGGGAAGAGTGCATTCGGATAGGGGAGTTGCTGGCCGATCAGGCTTTGTCCATCATAGAATCTGCACCAATGCAGGGAGACCCATCCCTGTTTTGTACCTCCAAAAGGGTACAGTTTCCTGTGGATTCAGAGCTCATGAGGATGATCATCGACAATTCTGGATTAAAACCACTGGTAACAGATGATTATTTGCTGAGTACCCAGGTGAATCTGGTAAACATTGGATCAGCCCAGATCCTGACCATACCCGGTGAGGCACTACCCAACATTGGCTATTATCTGAAAAGAAATATGAAAACAAATCATCCGTTTCTATTTGGGTTGACCAACGATGCTTTTGGATACATACTCACCAAAGAAGATTTTAATAGCTTCAAAAGATATGAATATGTCAGCCGAACCAGTCTTGGTGAAATGACGGGGGAGATCTATATCGAAAAAGCACTTGAAATGGTTGAAGAAAACCCGGCCTCAGATAATTTTTAATTACATCACAATACACACAAATGCGAAAATCACTTTTTGGAATCCTTATCCTGCTCTTGTTTTCCTGTCAAACGAACAAGGAGCTACCTCTGTCTCCCGAAACGGCCCTTCAGAAATATCTTGAAAACGGCGACGACAATTATCACTGGGTGATGAAGGAAAAATACTCGGTGGAGGGAAAACCTGTTACCGCTTATGACCTTGTTCTGACCTCTCAGCAGTGGAGAGAACATACCTGGAAACACCAGCTTACCATTCTCGTGCCTGAGAACCTGACCAAAACTGGTAGTTTGTTGTTCATCACAGGAGGTAGCAATAAAAAAACTGAGCCTAATTTCAAGAAGAAAGACGATGACACCACTCTGGGCATGGCGATGATCGCTGAAAAGAACCAGGCGATTGTGAGTATCATCAGGCAGACGCCCAATCAACCTTTATATGACGACCTGGTTGAGGATGAATTGATCTCCTTCACACTTCACAACTTTAAAAATGATGGTGATTATACGTGGCCATTGTTATTCCCCATGGTCAAAACGGCTGTGAGAGCCATGGATGCGGTACAGGAGTTTGCTAAAAGTGACCTGGATGTAAAAGTTGATCAGTTTGTCGTATCTGGGGCGTCCAAGCGTGGATGGACCACCTGGCTGACAGGTGCGATGGACCCCCGGGTAATGGCCATTGCGCCAATGGTGATTGACGTGCTGAATATGCCAGTGAGTCTGGACTACCAGATTGAGGTTTGGAAAGACTACAGTGTTCAAATTCAGGATTATGTGGAATTGGAAATTCCTCAGACATCGCGTACAGAAAAGGGAGCTGCTATTACAACGATGGTTGATCCGTATTCATATAGGGAAAAGCTCACCATGCCCAAGCTGATCTTTATTGGTACCAATGATGAGTACTGGCCAGTTGATGCCATCAAAAATTATTTAGATGATATTCCAGGGAAGAATTTGATTGAATATGTCCCCAACGCAGGCCATGGTTTGGGAGACGGAGTACAGGCATTACAGGCTTTGAGCTCATTCCTTGCTATTACATTGAATGGAAAGGAATACCCAACCTGTGAATGGAATGTTGAAGAGAACGGGAAAGAAGTAATGATTTCCACGACAACCACTTCCGATAAATTAATTGATGCATTGATTTGGTCAGCTGATTCAGAGGACAGGGACTTCAGAGATGAGGAGTTTGGAAGCAAGTCGTTGAATGCGAAGCAGCTTAGAAAAATTGATACAACAGTTTCCTTTCCTGAATCAGGATATCGCGCTTTTTATATCGACCTTAAATACGTGGATCCAATCGGAGAGGAGTATGTGGTGAGTACACGGATGTTTGTCGCTGATAGTACACATGTCTTATAAATGGAGCAGATAATTCTATGAGAAATGCAGGGTTCATATCAGTTGTATTGATTTCAATGATGATGATTTCCTGCATGTCCAAGCAGGAACTTCCAGTTTCCAGGTACTACGAGTATGATCATTCCCTGCCCTTAAATGATTCCGTAAGATCGCTCGATGCAGAGGGTTATCATTTGTATGCTGTATCATTTAACAGCGTTCATGATAAAAAGGTGACTGGTTTGTTGTCCGTTCCCCAAGGAGCTGATAAACCCATCCCTGTGATTTTACTACTTCATGGTTTAGGAGACAGAAAAACAGTCGATTACATTGAGGCAGGTCATCAGTATTTTATTGAGGCCGGGTTTGCAGTGTTCAGGATAGATATCGATAATCACGGTGACCGAAAAAAGTATGATTACGATTTTGATTTGACAAATGGACGTCGCTACTGGACCCGGGATCTCATCACCCAAACTGTCTTTGACCTCCGAAGGTCCATCGACTTTTTGGAAACAAGACCTGAGATAGATAATTCCCGCATTGGATATTATGGGATAAGCCTGGGTGGGATCATTGGTACGATCTTTACCGGTGTGGATGATCGGGTGAAAGCACCCGTTATTGCCCTTGCCGGAGGTAATCTTTCCCTGATGTTTGGCCTTGACGCCCTGTCTGATGAGACACAGGAATTTTTCAGCATCATTGATCCTATCAACTTCGTGGAGCTGATTGCTCCCAGACCTCTGTTGATGATCAATGCGGAAAATGACGAGGTGATCGACCCGCTCACCAGTAAAATGCTATACCAGGCAGCGGATGAGCCGAAGGAAATCATCTGGTATCCTTCGAGACACAGGGACTTACCCATCGAGAAAGCGTATCCGGATGGAGTGGAGTGGTTTAACAAATACCTGTAAAATGAAGGGAACATTTGTGATCGCAATCAGCCTGATCCTATTAACGTTCCCGGAAGCCGGGTTTACACAACAAAAACTGTCGTCGCCAAAACTTGGGAATGTGTATGTAATCGCTCACAGGGGAGTCCACAACGGAATTCCTGAAAACTCACTACCGGCCTATCAAAAAGCCATTGATATCGGTTGTGACTTTGTAGAGATTGATGTGAGAACTACTAAAGATGGTCATTTGGTGAGCGTTCACAACAATACCATTGACGCATATGTTGAAGGGAGATCCGGAAAGGTCAAAGACCTGACCCTGGCTGAATTAAAGGCTTTGGATATTGGTGTTAAAGTTGGGGATAATTGGAAGAACACCAGAATCCCTACATTGGAAGAAATATTGGAGTTGTGTCAGGGCAAAATCGGTATTTATCTGGACCTGAAAGATGCCGATCCGAGTGTAATCATACCCATGCTGAGAAAGTATGAAATGGCTGAGCAGGTGGTTTGGTTTCTCTATGGAATGGATAGGAAGAACATTCAGCAAATTCAAAGTGAATGTCCGGAATGCATCCCGATGCCAGATCCTGGTGAGGAGAAAAATCTGAATAAACTATTAGATACCTTTCAATTGGATGTAATTGGAAGCGGGATGAAGAACTATTCTAAATCTTTTGGAGAAACTTCTCACGCTAAAGGAACCATGGTTTTTGTAGATGACAGTGAGGATGATTCTCAGGCACTGATGCGGGAATGGAAAAAAATGTTGGATTGGAAGGTAGATGGCATACAAACAGATCAGCCGGAGAAATTGATTCAACTATTAAAAGGTCTGAATTCTCATTAGTTATGAAGGTATTTATCAAGGTGCTCAGAATACTTTTATATTTCCTCGGGGGAATTTTAACTCTTCTGATCCTCCTGATTATCTTCAAGATATCACCAGCATTGTGGAATCATTGGACCGTTTATCCACAGCTTGAAAAAGAAAGACTTGCGCTCTGGGAGCAATACAGAAAACCAAAACAAATTATTCCACTTAGGTCGGTCAAAGGGGTACTTCATGCACATACCTTCTGGTCGCATGACAGTCGGGGTTTACTGCCTGAAATTTTGGATGGAGCAAAAGAGGCAGAGCTGAAGTTCATCTTCAATTCCGATCATAAGCGATATCAGTTGGATACTTTTCCGCGCGGCTATCATGGTGTGTATGACGGGATCATCCTGGAATCCGGTACAGAGCATAGTTCAGGGTTGATGATCAGTCCGTTTGACTCGACTGTTGTTGACTGGAACAAGACCGAGTCTGAAATCATCAAAGAGATTGCGCAAAATGGTGGATTGGTTACCTATGTTCACTCTGAAGATGAGCATGACTGGGATGATCCCTATTATCATGCAATGGAGATCTACAACATCCATACTGACGTAAAGGATGAGGAGGGAGGTATCCTGCCTTTTGTGATCAATGGCACAGTTAATCATAAATACCGACATTGGGGGTTTAGGGAAATGTATGATGATCAAACAGCTATCCTGGCCAATTGGGATCGGTTAAACCAACAGAGAAGGGTAGTAGGCATTGCAGGAGTGGATGCACACAATAATCAAAATTTTAGAGCGAGATACCTGGAGAATGGCAAAATAGAATGGGTCGGCCCCAACGCAGATACATTGGCGATTCGGGAGCCTACCTGGTTTGATAAGCTGATGATGGGAGAACCCGATCAGTATGGCTGGGCCTTCAAATGGGAGCTGGATCCCTATTTCAATTCCTACAATTTCGCAAACGATTATGTGTTTTGTGACACCCTGACCAATACCAATATACGAGATCACATCAAGAAAGGGCATGTACTCGTGTCTTTTGAGCACCTGGCCAAAGCTGAAGGTTTTCAATACTATGCATTGAACAATGGTGGTAGTTTGAGCGGGATAGTAGGGGATTCGGTTCAGGTTGGTCATGTTGAAAGTATTCATGCAGTTTCACCTTATCCTGTGAAATTTCAGCTGTACAGAAATGGTAATTTGTTGGATGAATCTGATCAGGACTATGAATACAAATTTTCTATGAATACACAAACAGGTAATTACCGAATAGTTGCCCGGGTATTTATTGGGGAGGAATGGATACCCTGGATATATACCAACCCAATATATGTCTATGAGTAAGTTGAAGAAAATATTATGGAAGACATTTAAGGTACTCCTGATCGTGATTGCCTCACTTGCCATATTGAGCTATGGCTATTTTATCTATCCACTCTGGGGGTATCCTTTCAATCAGCAGCGGCATGGTCAGCTGCCTCTTACACCTCAGTGGGCACTGGAGTGCTGGCTTTGGGAGGATGACGTAAATACGGCCGCTTATGTAGATGAACTGCTGGAAGGATACAAAGCCCATGATATCCCTGTAAGAACGATCCTAATTGATAGCCCCTGGGGATATCGGTACAATGATTTTGATGTGGACACCACTTTGTATCCCGATTATGAGAGCTGGTTCAAAGGTTTGGAAGAGGAAGGGTATCGTGTAGTACTCTGGATGACCTCCATGGTGAATAGCTTCAACAAAGACCTTGAGCTCAAAGAAGATCCGGAATGGTATCAGGAAGCAAAAGAAAATGGTTACCTGGTGGCTGACGGTGAAGAGAACAAGTGGTGGAAGGGCAGAGGAGGTTTTATAGATTATACGAATCCGGAAGCTATGGAGTGGTGGCGTGGTATGCAACAGAAGGTTTTTGATCTGGGCATTGACGGCTGGAAGTTGGACGGTACAGCGACACTATTCTGGAAGAACCTGGGACCTATTCCTTTCTTTTATAAAAAGACTGCCGGAGGTCTGATGACCACCCGGCAATACATGGACCATTATTACCGGGATGAATATCAGCATGGGCTCACCCAAAATCCTGAATTCGTCACCTTATCCAGGTCCATGGACCGGGGATTTCATCCTGAAGGTTTTGCTCCTTTCGACGCCTCTCCAGTCAACTGGGTAGGTGATCAAGAACATAAATGGGTAACCAAAGAGATGATTGCGGAGAAGGAGGAAAAGAAAGATATTGCCCTGGAGGGCATTCAGGGTTTTGAATCTGCAATAACAAGTATTCTTGAAAGTGCTGAGCTGGGGTATAACATTATTGGGTCGGATATCGCCGGGTTTTCGGGTAGTACCATTCCACCACGGCTATACATTCGGTGGGCACAGTTCTCTGCTTTTAATGGTCTGTTTCTCAACGGTGGTCATGGCGAGCGCAGGCTATGGAAAAGAAGTGAACAAGAGCTTCAAATTATTAGGGAATATTCATGGTTGCACACGGAATTGATCCCTTATATGTACCATTATGTGGTCACAGCTCATGAGGGAGGACGAAGGTTGATGAAGCCTGTAGATGGCAAGTATCACTACATGTTTGGCGAAAACTTGTTAGTGGCGCCTATCTACAAAGATGAACTGATCAATGAAGTAAAACTCCCCGAAGGCAAGTGGCGTTACTGGTTTGATACCAAAAAGGTAATTACAGGCCCGGTTGAATTTAATCAGGAGTTCTCTTTGGAAGAATATCCCGCGTTCATCAGGGAGGGTGCGATTATTCCTATGGATATCAAAAGACGATATACAGGGATTGGGGAGTCGGAGGATGATGGATACCTGACACTCCTGATATTTCCAACTACAGGTTCCGAAAGCTTTGAGGTGTATAGAGAAAAAGATGAAAGCACCATCATTTCATACCTCATGGACGAAAAACTTGAGGTAAACCTGACGGGTAAAAAGGTGCCCCACATACTGAATATTCAGATACCAAAAATTCCCCAAGAGGTCATACTGGATGGAATGGTATTGGAAGAAGGGGTAGACTATTCGTTTGACAGGCAGCAGCTAATACTAAAAGTCAGGACTTTATCCTACCAGAAAGGAAAATACACTATTAGCATTCAATGAGTATGTCAGGTTTGATACGGTTTTTTAAATGGTTTTTGGGGATACTTGGGTCATTGATATTACTCATCTCGCTGGTTGTTTTCATTGGATGGAGGGTTTATCGGGGTTTTGTGGATGAGGTGGGTAAAGCAATTCCGGAAAGTGTGATCAATGAGTTCCCCTTATCTGCGAAAGTGAACCCTTTCATAGGAACCGGCGGAGTACCCTGGACATGTGCCTATAACTTCCCGGGAGTTTCACTGCCATTTGGGATGGTGAGGTTGAGCCCTGAGACAGCAGCAATGGTTACGGATGCGCTGGGTTTGAATACGTCCGGATACTTTTATGGAGATGACAAGATTATTGGCTTCAGCCATACCCGGCTGGTCGGCACAGGAGCTACAGATGGTGGGCATTTTCTGATCCAACCGGTGGAGGACAACGAGATACAGGATCCATCCATGGTTATGCATAAGTATTCACATGCCGATGAGCTAGCCTATCCCGGGTATTACCATATTGGGCTACCTGACAAGGGAATTAAGGTGGAGTTGACGGCTACTGAACGAGTGGGCCTTCACAGGTACACATTTGATGAGCCTTCTGGCTTTTTACTCGACGTCACCCATGCCCTGGGAGGAAAACGCAGTGAAGATGGATTTCTCAGGGTGGTGAATAACCAACATATAGAGGGTCATGTCAGGACCTTTGGGAGTTTTGCCGGAAGGTATGGAGGGATCAAAGTCTACTTTGCAGCCAAATTTTCATCACCTTTTACTCAGCAGAAGGTTTGGCAGGATGAAGTAGAGGTACCTCCGCAAGGAAGTCAAGAAGGCCATAAGCTGCAGTCACTTTTTATGTTTGGAGAAAAGGAGGTTCAGGTACACCTAGCTATTTCACATGTGAGTATTGAAAATGCCTGGGAGAATATGGAGGCCGAAGTAGGTGAAAAAACCTTCAAGGAGGTGCTCAACCAGGCCACTCAAACCTGGGAGGATCGACTTTCATCAATAGAGATCAAAGGTGGCAGTAAAGAACAACAAAGGATCTTTTATACCGCCTTATTCAGGTCCTTGCAGATGCCTACCCGATTCAATGATGTTGATGGAAAATACATAGGATTTGATAAGGCCATTCACGAGGCAGATTCTTTTCAATACTATACGGATATGTCTATATGGGATACTTTTAGAACTACCCATCCCTTATATACTTTGATTACCCCTGATGATCAGCGGGACATGATTGTCTCATTGACCAGAATGACGGAGCAGGGGGGATGGTTGCCACGATGGCCTTCGGGGCATGGATATACCAATTCCATGTTGGGAACCGCTTCCGACATTGTGATTTCTGAAGCATATCAAAAAGGGATCAGGGACTTTGATGTGGAATTTGCCTATCAAAACATGAAAGAAATAGCCTTGAATCCAATGCCTAAAGGAGCACCCTTTTCCGGTAGAGAAGGAAATGAAAGTTGCCGGAAGTATGGTTATTGTCCGGCGGATTCCATGGATGAGGCAGTATCCAGGACGCTTGAGTTTTCCTGGTCAGATTATTCCATTTCCTTACTTGCAGACGCTCTGGGGAAAGAAGAAGACGCAGTTCTATTTCACGATCTCTCCATGAACTACAAGAATACCTGGAATCCCGAAACGCAGTTTTTCCAGGCCAGGAATGCAGACGGAAAATTTGATGAGCACTTTAAACCTCTCTTGTTGACCTATGTGGATGGTGATGAAACTTACACGAATGACTATGTGGAAGGAAGTGCTATGCAGTGGCGATGGGCACCATTTTTTGATCCGGAGGGGTTGATAGGCCTGTTCAGGAGTAAGGACTATTTTGTGAGTGAGCTGGATAACTTCTTTCGTCATTCTGACATCCATATTGGTCACTGGTACCCGGGATCTTATTACTGGCATGGCAATGAGCCGGACGTTCATTCGGTGTACCTGTTCAATGAAGCAGGTCGACCAGACCTGACTCAGAAGTGGGTACGTTGGATCATGGATCAAAAATATGCTGATCGATATGATGGACTGGATGGCAATGACGATGGAGGTACGTTATCTGCCTGGTATGTTTTCAGTGCCTTGGGTTTTTACCCTGTGGCAGGTACAACGATTTATCAGCTTGGAGCACCGCTATTTGAACAGGCCATTATTGACATGGGCGATAAAAAACTTGAAATAAGAACTAAGAATTTTCACCGGGACAATATTTATGTCAAAACAGTGTGGCTGAATGGGGAAGAATTGAATCGCACCTGGCTGAGGCATCATGAAATTGCAGAGGGTGCAATACTTGAGTTTGAGATGACTAATCAACCTATAATCACCAAATAAAATGAAATACATATTAATTCTTTCAATCGCTTTTATCACATTGCTGGGATGTGGCAACCCGTCTACAGATCCTGATCGTCCTATGAAACCACCGAAGGGCTTTATGAATGAAACTCTACTCAAGGCTGCCTATGGTCTTGGGATGCTGGATTTGATAGAAGGTGATCCGGTTGTTCCGGAAAATATTGAGCAGTTTAAGGATATTGAGTATAAACAGATCGGTGATGTCAGCCTGCAGCTGGATATTTATAAAGCCAAAGACCTGAAAACCCCTGCTCCAACAATGATCTTTATCCACGGGGGTGCATGGAGGAAAGGAAAGCGATCGGATTACCTGCCTTACCTGCTTGATTATGCAAAGAAAGGCTATATCACTGCCACTGTCTCGTACCGACTGGTCAAGCAAGCGCCCTACCCGGCAGCCGCCCAGGATGTGAGTTGCGGGATCAAATGGATCAAAGCAAATGCAGAACAGTTTGGTATCGATACAAGCAGGATTGCTCTTGTTGGCGGATCCGCCGGTGGACACCTGGCCTTGCTGATCGGCTATGGAGGGGAAAACCCACTGTTTAATGAAGAATGTGACATTGACGTGGATTCTAAGGTGAAAGCCATTGTGGATTTTTATGGACCAGTTGACCTGACTACACCCTATGCGGTTGGTACCTATCAGACACAGGACTTTCTAAATGCAACCTATGATAAGAATCCGGAGGTTTATGAATCTGCATCACCTAAGACCTATATCTCTTCTGACGACCCGCCAACAATATTCTTCCAGGGAACCATTGATTCTTTGGTCCCGGTCAGTCAGTCAGATTCATTGGATATATGGCTGGAAAGGGCAGGGGTTCCAAGAGATTATCACCGATTGAAGGGCTGGCCACATACCATGGACGTAGCTCGAAAGGTCAACGAATACTGCCAGTTCTATATCGATCGGTTTTTGAAGGAATATCTTTAAGAGACGAAGTCTCCCCAGCCAGGCAAGACTACAAAAGTCTCTTTCAAGAAGCACAAGAGACTTTTGTAGTCTGGTGTATCCGAGTGAGAGACTTATGTAACCCAGCCTACCTCTCCGACACCACCTCGATCATCTCCCCAACCAGGTAATTGATATAGGGATTGTATGCAGGCCCCAACCAGTTCATCAGCCTTGACTCATATTCATTGAGGTGGTAATATTTGCACGGTATGATATATCCGGTATAGGCACCGTTGAAGCTGGTGACCATGGCCCGATGGCCCTTTCTATGCATGGCATTTTTGTAGGCCAGGGTAGTTTCCCCGCTAAAATCACTTGGTGTCGTTGACCAGATCAGGCTGTCCAGTTTGACTGATTGTAGATATACATCCCCAATTTCCGGGAAGAATTTCCCTGCCAGGTAGGTGTTGAGGCGCAGTCCGTCAGAGACTCTAATCTGGAATTCCGGATAGTCAATTTTTAATGTGAGTGAATTGATTGAAATGGTATCCTTAAGTAGGATTTTGGCTGCTACTTTGGCTGCACTATCTGCCAGGGCTTCACCAATATACCTGGATCTCTCAAAACCATCACCCCGGCTTCTGAAGCTGTGACTGCCCACGCTGCCGGCATGGAATACCGCCATATCATATCCAGTGGTTTCCAACCTGCGTTGGAAATACCCGGGGTAATCCCCACTGGTTTCCAGGTTGTCACCACCAAGCGTGGTAGCATGTGCATTGAATGACCCAATGATGGCAGTTTGGCCGATATCCTGTGTTGCTTTAATGATCATGAAGTCATCATCTACCTGCCCATCTTCACCAACAAGTCGGTTTTTCACATAATCAGGAGCATGAAAATTTGCGAAACCAATTTTTCCGGGAGAGAGATCCTGCACCGCATCGACGATGGCACCGGATACTTCCTGGGCAAGCCATTCCACCACTTGTATGTTGTATTCACCACTAAATAGCTCTCCCACTATGCCTTCGGACCAGGCACCGACACTCGAATGCGTATGGGTGGCAGAATAGAAGATGCTTTCTCGTCCAAATCCTAGTTGTTCTTCCACCAGTTTGTCAACCAGCTTACTCACATCTGGTGGCATGATCAACAGGTCCGACCCAACAAATACCAGGATCTTTTCATTGACCCTGATAGCAATTGTCTTGACAAACAGGCTATCATGAATACCCGTCGCAGAAGCACCTTTCCTATCCCCGTATCCCGATAAGGGTATTGCTGAAAATGTCCCTGTGGCGGGATTATTCTTGTCCCCATGTAGGATAGGAGTGATACTCCTTTTTCCCATCCCAATATTGACTTTACCCTCAGCACTTGAAAGCTGACTCGACAGACTGTCTAATCGACTTTTCGTGCTTTCATAGTAGGAGGTCTCAAAGTAAGGCGTGTAATCTACTTTACGAATGGCCCAGAAGAGGATCAGGGTGATCAAAACCAGGATGCTTAATATGATCTTCAGGAATAGTTTCATAATCGCAGAGCTTTTTAAAAAAGAAAACCGCTCCGAAAAGAGCGGTTTTCAATAAGATATTAAATTCAATTAATATGGTAAACCAGTTCCCTGTAGCAGCCATGGCTTAGACCAGGCGCTGTTTTTAGGGTCAGGAGAAGCAAAGCTTGTCATCTCTAGGTTTTCAATGGCAGCTTCCGCATTATCCGTGTTGGTTGCTAAATCTTCATTTAGGCTATAGTAGAAACGAAGAGGTATCGCGTCTCTTCTGCCAGATGGTCCAGCTTGAAGGGCAGGAAAGCCTGTTCTTCTGTAATCAAACCAGGATTCGGCAGCAGCGGTCCAACTGGCTATCCATTTTTGTTCAATTATTTGTTGAATGGTTCCATCATAGGCAGCACCTCCTCCTATATAAGTACTGTATTCATCATCTACACCCCAAGCTGTGAGTGATGCTTCAACTCCAGCTTCATAATAAGTTTCAGCATCCGATCCAACAGCCCATCCTCTAAGGGCTGCTTCAGCCAAAATCAAATTGACTTCCGCAGCAGACATCAACCTCATTTGCAACAGATCACCAGAGTTTTCAGCATACATCAGACTTAGTTGAGAGGTATGAGGATTGTAAGCACCTTGTGTTACATAATTGGGTGTTAGATTAAATGCCTGGGCAGCAAAAGTTCCCGGAGGAATTCCTACATATTCCTGGTCATAATCAACGTAAAGATCTGTTTCATCAGCCCAGTTATCTAAAAAGGCTTGCTCCACATCTGATGAAATTTGTCTCACACCATTTACGGTCTGATCCACACCAGTTCCACCAACCAGTTCCAAAGGAATTTCAACAGGTTCAAACCATACGGCAATACGCGGGTCGTTCAATGCCTGAAGAGCTTCAACCAATGTGGCACATGGTTTTCTTCGCAGGTATTCACTGGAAACATCATTAGGTGAATATTGCATGGTAATAGGCCATGAAGTATTGGGAGCATTACCAGGGTAACCAATATTGGCATCATCCGAAGCGCTTGTAATAATAGGGAATGTGGCAGGGTCAGAAGCAATCTCTACAATACCTGCTTCAGCAAAGCTGCCTTCTTTTGCCTGCAATCGCATGTAGTATCGCAATGCAAGAGAGTTGGCTAATTTTCTCCATTTAGAAACATCACCACCGTAAAGGATATCCTGAGTACTGTTGATTGCCAGACTACCACTTGTAGATAAAATGGTGTTAGCAGTTTTAAGATCCTCTAGAATTCCATGGTAGATATCCTGTTGAGAATCGAATGCCGGTTTGTTGATTCCCTGATCACCTTGCAAAGCCTGCGAATAAGGAGCATCACCCCAAAGATCCGCTATCATACCGTAAGCATATGCTTTGATGATTAATGCAACAGCCTGGTGATATTCAAAACCTCCATCTACAGCCTTATTGTAGAATTCATCAGCATTACGCAAAATACCATAAAAGCTGCTCCAGCTTTGGCCCGGATTGTTCCAGTCGTAGCTGTTATGTCCACCGGACCATCCTGTTTTTTGTGTATGTTGCATTACACCAGCCAGGTCTCCAATACCCATATCAACTATCCTGCCCCCTAAATCTGTGAGCATGGTAGGCAGCAGCAGGTTGAGATCCGTTGTCTCAGGGGCTGGTTGGTTCGGGTTGATATTTAATTCGTCTAAATCCTCACAGGCAAAAAATACCAGTAGAATACTTAGCGAAGCTGTGATCAATTTATTATTCCACTTTTTCATTTGTTTCAATTTTTTGATCTCTTCAATATTATAATGTAAGACTAACTTTGAATCCCACTGGCATTACCCAAGGGTTGACGTTGTAACGTTCAACACCTTGCAACAATCTGCCACCAGAAGGCTGATAAGCTCTCTCAGGATCAATATTGAAAGTGTTTTTCGTCCACAAAATGATATTTCGGCTATACACAGAGATGTCGATATTTTCCAACATCACCCTCTGAGCAATACTTCTTGGAAATCTGTAATTCAATGCCACTTCTCTAAGTTTTACATAGTCCGCATCAAATACGTTGGCCAATCCAATATCCCATGGGTAACTCACAGAGTATGGAAGGAATACTGTTCCTGGATTTCCAAGGTTTTCACGAGTCAGGATAAAATTGCCATCCCCATCATACGTTCCTACTACACCGGGAGAAAACACACCATCGTAAACAGTGATGCCACTCCAAGATTCAGGGAATCCACCGTACTCCGGAGTCGGTCCGCCAACAGGATATAGTCGGTCTGGATAGATCAATTTATCAGCATTGGCTACTACCCAGTCACGAAGCTCCTGGCTAGGACCAGGGTTTTCAATATCATACACTCCTGGGTAGTTCAGGTTTTCAAACCAGTGGTTTGTTACCTTATCTTCAGTCAAATAACGATATGATTGCGATACAAACTGACCACCTTTACGCCAATCGAATGTCATGCTAAGTGAGAAGTTCTTATACCTGATGGTTGGCTGAAAACCCATAATAAAATCAGGATTAGCATTTCCAATTTTTTCATACGTTGTGGCAGCTTCCCATTCGGAATCAGTGGCTGCGTCCGGAATTAATGGGTACATGTAATATTCAGAATCAGGATCAGTGACTCGTCTCACCTTACGGGAGTACAGTGTACCTACTAGTCCATCACTGATTACTGCTCCACCAAATTGATCTATTGACACCTGGGAGCCTTTGGCATAACCACGGCTTTGAACCCTGGCCTGATCCCAAAGCTGAATGAATGGAATATCCTCATCAAGCTCCAGTATATGAGTAGCGTTTTTGGTGAAGTTAAGATTTAGATCTATGACAAAATCGCCTGTTTTGAGTGGAGTACCACCTAGGTTGATTTCAATACCTCTACTTTGAATTAATCCTGCATTGATGAATCTACTGGTATATCCAGTGGTAGGTGCCAATGGAACGTTAAAAATCTGGTTTTCATTGTCCAGAGTATAATACGTTCCTTCGAATCTTATTCTGTTTTGAAAGAGTTTTGCCTCCAGCCCTACTTCGATAGAAGTTTGGAGCTCAGCCACCAGGTCAGGGTTTAGCAATCCTGATGGCTTATTCAGTCGAATTGCATCCCCCCACTGACCCGAGTTGGAATAAGTCTGTTGCAATTGGTATGGGCTTGTGTCATTACCAGACTGAGCCCATCCTGCACGCACTTTAAGCATGTCTACAGATCTGCCCATTTCGATGAACTCATTAACGATAACGCTTAATGAAGCAGAAGGATAATCATAGCCTTTTGCCAAAGTACTTGACTTGTCATAGCGGTATGTCAGGTCAAGAAAGATGGACTCTCTCCATCCTAAATTGACTAAGCCATAGACACTGTTTATTCCCTGCTCGCTGAGATATGAAGAATAGTTTAGCGAGGTAAAAGGAATATTGCTCAAAGTAAAAAGATTAGGGACTACCAGCCCGCTTCTACTTTGTGCAGAGTTACGTACGTTTGAGTACTTCGTATATCGTGTATTACCGCCAGCAGATACCGTTAATGAGAAATCTTCCAGGAATGAATCTTCATAAGTAAGCAAAGCATCCATATTACGCTCAAGGCTATTGCTTGTGCTGATACCATAGGTGCCATTATTTGCTTCCTGAGAATATCCCTGTCCGATTTTTGTTTCTTGCGTATCGTCTATCTTATCAAGAGTCATACGCCCCATTAGGCTCAGCTTAGGAGTGATTTCCCATGTAGCCATTACATTACCAAACAATTGATATCTGTTGAATCCATTGTTTACATCATAAGCCAGCATCCATGGGTTTTCACTATCATTTGTTACTTTTTTAATGGTATTTCCCTGTCCGATATTGTAGTCACGCAATTCATTGATGTCTACTTCAACCGGAGTAAAATAAGCCCATTGTAGTGGGTTGGTGCCACGGTCACCAGCAGGTCTGTTTTTAGCATAGCTATTCACAAAGTTGATATTGGTGCTAATGGTTACTTTCTCATGTGCTTTGGCAGATGAGGATAGTGAAAGGTTATGCCTGTTAAGATCAGAATTAGGGATAAGTCCACTATGAGTCATATTGGTGTATCCCAAACGATAACTTAAATTATCAGTAGCATTGGATAATGCCACAGAGTTGGTACTAGTAAAAGCATAGTCATTCAGGAAGTCTTTCACATTATCCGGATGTGCTACCAGTTCTGTAGGAACGGGATTACCATTGGCATCCAGAGGAGAATTCCACTGAATAGCGTAATAGCCCTTATTCAACTCAGGACCTCCACCTCCAAGCCCACTGGCTACAGAAGGAAGTGCACCACCCCCAACATCCTCAGGACGGAATGAAAAATAACCGGCAGCAAATTTTTTCTGTGTATCCAAAAACTTGTAAGGAAGATCAAAGTTATTGCTGGTAGAAATATCGATTTTCATACCTGTTCCCTGCTTTGCTTTTTTGGTAGTGATAAGGACCACACCATTACCAGCACGTGTGCCATAAAGGGCAGCAGCAGCAGGACCTTTCAAAATGGAAACGCTTTCAATGTTTTCAGGGTCCAAATCAGAAATGGCATTACCATAATCAACCGGGTTACTTGAACCAAAACCACCAACATTATTAAAGTCATTGGTCATAGGCACACCGTCTACCACGAATAGAGGTTGGTTGTCGGAGCTAAGAGATATTGCTCCACGAATGATCACACTGGTTGTAGAACCAGGTCCTCCGGTTTGGTTGATGGTTACACCAGCTACCTTACCACTCATACCATTTAAAAAGCTTTCCTGGGCAACCCGGTTAAATTCTTCTCCGTCTACTTTTCCAACGGAGTATCCAAGTGACTTTTCTTCCCTTTGGATACCGAGCGCGGTGACAACAACTTCTGAAAGTGCAGTGACATCCTCACTTAGCTCTACATTAATGGTACTGTTGTTGCCAACAGCAATTTCCTGAGATTCAAAGCCGACATAGGAAAATACCAGGACCGCACTGGCATCGGGAACCTGGATATTGTAGTTACCGTCAATATCGGTGATTGTACCACCTCCGGTATCTCTGATTGCGATATTTACTCCCGGTATTCCTGAACCATCGGGCGCAGTTACCGTCCCCTTTACCTGCATCTGGGCCAGTGCAGGCAAGGACACAAACATCAGACTGCATAATATGAGCAGCTGAAATTTTTGAAATATATAATTCATTTGTTTCATTGGTTTTTGATTTAGGCTAGTTTACAACTTCGAAGGATAGCAGAAGTGCGTTTGTGTTATACCCAATTGCACTGGGACTTCCCTGCATAAACATGATCAATTGCATTCTTGTATCAGAGATAGAATTCAGGATCACTCTGCGTTCCATATCATGAAAGCCGATAAACTCAGTACCTGAAAACTCAATCATGCTTACATTACTGTAGGTGATCTGACCACCTGATCCGAAAGCTGAAGGTGTAGTAAAGTTGGTACCTTCAGTTAATTCAAAAGTAGCCTCCGCATCCGGAGTGTATTTGGCAATACATAATCCATAGCTTGCGCCATTAGCATTGACAATGTCAGCACCACCATTGGCTACCTGCTGATATAAATACCCACTAAAGGTTGCTTCGTCTTCCTTTACGTCATGTATATAGGTCCCGTTAGGAAAGAAAGTGTATTCATCATCATAGATATCACCCATTCCGAATTCTGTGGAGAAGATCCCGTCAGGAAGTGGCTTGGGTGTATCATCGACAACTGTAAAGTTGGCATCAGAATACGCAAAATAATCTCCACCGGCAGCATGACTGCTTGATAGCTTCCATTTCTTGCCATTTCCTGTAGCAGGGTCACCGGTTAGCAGTTCAAACGGGGGAAGTGAGATGGCCAGGTATACATCATCACTTGCCTCACCTGTTCCACCTGTAACGCTCAATGAGATGGAGTAATATCCACCTTCTTCGTAGATATGTACAGGATTTGCTTCCGTACTCGTTTGGCCATCGCCGAAATCCCAGAGATAGGAATTGACATTGTTGGCCAAAGCTGTAAATGCTACCTGCTTATCATCGACACTATAATGGATGTAAGCGGTTGTAGGTAAATCCGGTCTCTCATCATCATCATTGCACGATGCGAGAAATATTGTAGACAGCACTAAAAAGCTGCAATACAACTGTAGATTTTTCTTCATAAATGTTTAATTAAAAAGTGTCTAAGAAGTTCTGTTTCTTGTTAATGGTTCAGGCGGACTTATCTTTCTTGAACCATAGCTGTTTGAATGTGAGTTGAAAGTGCTGTGATCTTTAAAAAATTCTATTAAAGTTTAGAAAAATGCCAGATAACTATTACGCTATTTACGTAAATGATTCCTGATTTTACGCAGGCCCCGGGGACAGAATGATTTAATAATTTTGAGGAAGCATCATGATAACATTCGGTATGATTTTGATTCATACAATTCAAGGTTAAACTTCCTCTTGCTTTCATTTATGGTAAGGTTTACTAATAAATTACATACATCATAAAGATACTTAAGTTTAAGCATAATTTTAGCTATCCCGGATAATGAGATTTTATCAACTATTAACATTTTCAATCCTCTTAACCTACAGTTCATGCAGTGAACGGTCTGATCAGGTCAATAAAAATTATCCAAAAGCTACAGTTCTGACAGGGGATGTTCTGGCTGTACAACATTGTAGTAGCTGCCATGCATTCGTGCCTCCCGCTATGTTAACCAGACAGATATGGCGGGAGGATATACTGCCGTCGATGGGACACCGGTTAGGAATATATCAGGGAGATCATCAACCCGACAGCCTGTTTGATGAAGGAATAGGAGGGGATATCGCTCGAAAAGCTAACGTTTATCCTGAGCAACCGCTAATTGCAGAAGAAGACTGGGATAAGATTAAAGCATATTATCTGGAAAATGCTCCTGAGGATATTTTCCCACCCATTAGAGAAAAGAAGATTGCTATTGGTTTAAAATACTTCAAAGTAAAGGTTTCCGCATTTTCACATAGGCCACCACTCACCAGCATGGTCAAAATACTTGATGACAATAGAGGATTCGTGATAGGAGATGGGAAACGTGACTTCAGTAACCTGACATTTTACGATAGAAAGACAGCACAAGAATTTAACACAAAGCTGAAAACCACACCTATTCATTTTTACGAAAAGGCGGATACGGTGTATTTAGCGACAGTGGGAAAAAGTCTCTATCCGCATGATGCTCCGGATGGAAATATCCTGAAACTGTTTCGGAAGGCACCTGGAGAACCCATTCGCAATGCTAAAATATTGATTGAAGACCTGCAACGTCCAGTCCATGTGTCGTATGGTGATCTCAATGCGGATGGTCTGGAAGATATTGTAGTATGTGAGTATGGAAACCTTACAGGTATGTTGTCATGGTTTAGCAATCAGGGAGGAAGTTATCAAAAGAACGTACTCAGAAATAAGCCGGGAGCAATCAAAACTGAATTGATTGATTTTGATAGGGATGGGCTGACCGACATTCTGGCTTTGATGGCGCAGGGTGACGAGGGACTATTTTGGTATAAGAATCGGGGAGGAGGATCGTTTGAAGAAATTAGACTTCTTTCGTTTTTACCTCTTTATGGTTCTCAATACTTCGAGTTACATGATTTTGATAGCGACGGCGACCTGGATATATTATATGTCTGTGGTGACAATGCTGATCAAACACCTATTTTGAAGGAATATCATGGGATTTACATCTATCTCAATGATGGAAACAATCAGTTTAATCAGAAATTCTTTTATCAGTTAAATGGAGCTTACAAAGCGATGGCCCGCGACTATGATTTGGATGGTGACCTTGATATTGCTGCCATTTCATTCTTTCCGGATTATGCTCGACATCCAGAGGAAAGTTTTGTTTATCTGGAAAACACAGGACTATTCGAATTTGCTGATTACAGCTTTGAAAATGCTTCACAGGGTCGCTGGATCGTGATGGATGCCGCTGATATGGATGCCGATGGTGATATCGACATTGCCCTGGGATCTTTTGTGGCTTTCATTGCTGCCGGGGATACCACAGGTCTTGGCCAACGATGGATCAAACAAGGACCTTCGATGTTGGTGCTGGAGAATACGGTGAGGTGATTGGTTATCTTTTGGGCAATCAGATATAGTTCCCAACACCCACCATGTAGTTCCCAACACTTATTCAAATGTTCCCAATACTCGCCTGATAGTTCACAACAACTTTATACTCCTTCATAACATAAAGTATACTCTTCACAACATTTTTTTGCCTCTTCATAACGTTGTGAAAAGCTAATTGTCTGTTGTGAAATACCATTTATATGCTGAGAAATGTGTTTATAGTGTTGTGAACAGCATTTTATTTGTTGAGAAGTAATATTTTATGTTGAGAACAAAATAATATTTGTTGTGAACTGAAGTATTGACTGCTTTGAAATGCCTTATTGCCGTTACGAGGCGCGCGACTTGTTTGAAGAAGTATCTGGTAGGTTAATTCTTAAAAGATGACGCCATTAAAAAAGCCATCCACCTTTCGGCGGATGGCTTTTTATATAAGCTAAATTCAGTTTTGTAATCCTGGCAATTAGAAAGGTTTTCCAGTTCCCTGAAGCAACCACTGCTTAGAATACTGACTGTCCTTACCAAGCTGTCCTGAGAATCCGGTGATCTCCAGGTTTTCGATGGCAGAATTTACATTTGTTGTGTTGTTATTCAACTCATCGCTTCCATATCCGAATCGGATAGCAGGAACAGGCTGTGCTGCACCAGCTCCAACAGATAGGGTAGGGAAGCCAGTTCTCTTATAATCGTTCCATGCTTCTGTAGCAGAAGTAAATGAAGCTACCCATTTCTGAGTGATCACCTGTTCTACTGTACCATCAAATGGAACTTCGGCAAGGAATGTGGCAAGTTCAGATTCAACGCCCCAAACTTCCAATGAAGCTTCGATTCCAGCTTCATAGTGAGTTTGTGCATCTCCAACAGACCAGCCATTGATAGCCATCTCAGCAAGTGTAAAATGCATCTCAGCTGCAGAAACCAACCTTGATTGCAGCATATCACCAGCAGTAGCCTGACCATCCATGAAAGTTTCTGTTAACATCGAAACGTGGATATTGTGTCTTCCCTGACCACCTACCGGATTACCATTGAAGATGTTCACATCAGGAAGGAAAATCCCTGCAGGAATTCCAACATACTCACTGTCATCGTAAGTAACATCAGTAGGATTGTAGTGACGTGTGAAAGTTTCTGTACTTCCGCGGTAATCAATCCAATCAGGATAGATATCAGTCAACACGCCATCAACTCTCATTTGAGTCTCAGCTCCTGAAACCAACAAATCCTGTACCCATCTTACCTGAACAGGTGCAAACCACACACTGATTCGAGGGTCATTGGTTGCATTCATTTGATCAATCAAGGTTGCGCAAGCCTGGTATCTTGTAGAACTTGTCTCATTGTCATACTGGATCGGCCATTGGTCGTTTGAACCACCTGTGTAATCCATGGTTGCATCCTGGCTGGATGAAGTGATGTATTTACCACTTGCAACTACGCTTTCAACGATTGACTGCACTGAAGAACTCTTTTCAGAAATTCGTACAGCATATCGGATCAACAGTGAGTTAGCAAAACGCTCCCATGCTTCCATATCACCGCCAAAGTACAAGTCTGCACTTTCATCAATGAAAGTATCATCACCCGTGGCGAAAAGTGCTGCAGCAGCCTGCAGATCAGCAATTACGCCATTGTAGATGTCTTCCTGAGAAGAAAACGTAGGGTAAAGAGTACCTTCATCTCCCTGAAGAGCATCAGCGAATGGAGCATCACCCCAGTAGTCAGCTATCTGGCCATAAAGAAAAGCTCTCATTGTCAGTCCAACACCTTCATGGAAGGCGAAACCTTTATCCTGAGCATTTGCAATTAGCAGATCGTTGTTTCTTAAACGATCATAATAGCTGGTCCAGTCTCTACCACTCCACTCGTAATAGTTGTGGCTTCCAGCCCAGCCTGATTTTTGTGTATGTTGCATCGCTCCAGCCATTTCATTCAGCCCCATTTCAAGGTAGCTTTCGGCTGTCGGTCCAAGAACTGTAGGCAATAACAGGTTGACGTTACCATCTTCCAGGTTGATCGCATTGGGGTTCTTATTCAGATCCGTTAGTGTTTCATCACAGCCTGACATTACAATTGCTGTAGCTATGAAAAACACTCCTAGTTTATTAAATATATTTTTCATTTTGATTTCTATTCAGTCTGTTAAAAGTTGAAGTTCATTTTGAAACCAATTGAGTAACTCCAAGGCATTACGTTTTGTCTCTCAAACCCTTGCTTGAATTGACTAGACGTGTTACCCTGTGTTCCGCCATTTGCCTGGAAAGCTCTTTCAGGATCGATACCGATTTTAGCAGCATTCCACAGCATTAAGTTTCTGGTGTAGATAGCAAAGTTGGCTCCCTTACCAAGGTTAGGAACTCTGTACCCAAATGATAACTCTCTCAACTTGATAAATGAAGCATCGAAAGTGATGTTCTTGTTATAGCTCCATGGATAAGTATCTGTAATAGGAGCGAAGATGGTACCAGGACCACCCAGGTTTTCAGTGTAGACATCATCAGAGTAGTCATCAGGAGTATCTGCTCCTGCTACCTGTACAACTCCAGGAATAAAGGCTCCGTCAGTTCCACCATCACCAAGTGTAAATCCACCTGTTTCAGCAGTATGTCCACCCACTCTTGGGTACTTACCTACTTGAGGGATGATGTATTCTTCAGGATTAGACTTCAGTAGAGCTTCTAGTTCACTTTCAGAGTAAAGACCTCCAGGGATCAGTTGCTCAATCTGGCGATTAGATCTCCAGTCAGATTCTCCATATCGGTAAGTGTATGATACGAACTCACCACCGTTTCTCCAGTCAAAGCTTGCAGCCACAGTGAATTGTTTGTATGAAATCCTCGTTTGCATACCTAATAAGAAGTCAGGGTTAAAGTTTCCTACTTTTTCCCAGTCTTCAACGTCTCTCAGTCTGATCCATCCACCACCTTCAAGGATTGGCCACTGATAGTATGGTGAGTTTGGATCTTGTACCTGAGCAATACCGTAGCTGTAGATATCACCAATTTTATCTCCTACAAAAGAGTATGCACCGGCATTCTCACTCCAGATTTGGATGAAATCCAGATCTTCTGTCAATTCCTCAACAGTAGTTCTGTTTCTGGTTAAGTTGAAGTCAACATCCCATGTGATTCCGTTAGGATTTTTGATAGGTGTACCACCAAAAGTGAATTCCCATCCCTGGCTATTGATCAAACCAGCGTTGATCAGCTTACTGCTGTAACCTGATGATCTTGGAAGAGGCACTGAGAAAATTTGGTTTTCGTTGTCCATAGTGTAGTAAGTACCACTGAATCTTACCCTGTCATTGTACATGCTCAAATCAACTCCAAACTCAATGGAGGTATTTTGTTCAGGAACTAAATCTGGATTTCTAAGTGTAGCTGGTACACCCTGAGTGATCAGACTATTCCACGATCCGAGGCTTAGAGATTGTTCCAGTTGATAAGGATCAGTATCGTTACCTACCTGAGCCCAACCACCACGAAGTTTCAATAAGTTGATGGTTTCAGGAAGATCAAAAGTGTAGTTAGCCAGCCAGCTTAAAGATGCTGAAGGATAAAAATATGATCTATTAGCTTCAGGAAGTGTACTTGACCAGTCATTTCTACCGGTTACATCCAAATAAATCTGACCGGCATAACCGATGGAAGCCAATGCATACAAACTATAAATAGCTTTTTCACTTTGGCTGCTGTTTACGCTGATGTTATCCAATGGAATGTTACTTACATTGTACAGTCCCGGAACAACCAATCCGTTTCTTCGGTCTCCACCTGAGCTGATGCTTGAACTGGCACCCTGTCTGTTCATAATGTTTCCACCACCAGACACACTGATATCCCAGTCACTTGCTACTTTATTATATGATAACAAGAAGTCAGAGTTTCTTTCCTGGAAGAAGATATCAGCAATAGAATAATGTCCTTTAGGCATCCTGTCTGCGCTAAAAGGTACAATGGACTCTCTGCTTTCATTGTAGCTATCCATTGAATGCCTGATCATCAATGACAGGTCATCTGTTAATTTGTAGTCTAATGAAAGTGTACCGTAGATCCTGTCTCTTTGAAACCCGTTAGACATACCATATGCAATGAAGTAAGGGTTATCACCACGTGGAGATCTTCTTTGTTGTACACCTTCCTGTCCAGGCTCCCAATAATCTTCGAAAAGGGCTATATCAATGTATGATGACTCATAAACTGCCTGAACGGGGTTGTTTCTTCTATCCCCAATACTTGGGATGTCATTAGAATTGGTTCTAGCAAGGGTCACATTACCATTGAAGGTAAGATTGTCGAATAACGTGTAGTTGATGTTGGTTTTCAAACTGTTGTTATATCTGTCGCTATTAGGCACCATACCCTGCATGGACATGTTTGAATATGAAATCCTGAAATCAGCGTTTTCACTTCCTCCTGATACCGCAACGTTATTTGTTGAGGTTATACCTGTTTGAAGAAAATTTTTCATGTTATCGGGATATGATCTTAGCTCGGTTGGCTGATCATAGCCAAACTGCTGAGCAATGATTCCCGCATCCAGTTCCGGACCACCCCAGTAAGCAGATCCTTCATCAAGTGTAGAGTTTCTTCCACCATTGGCATACTTGTAGTGAAAATCAAGATATCTGTATGGTTTTTCAAACAATGTACTTGAAGAAACTGATACGCCAATTTTTTTGGATCTTGATCCGGATTTTGTAGTGATGATGATCACACCGTTTCCAGCTCGTGTTCCATATAATGCAGCAGCACTAGGACCTTTCAACACAGTAACATCTGCGATGTCATCCGGGTTGATGTCAGAGATGGCGTTACCATAATCCACCTGGTTGCCGCTACCATTTTCAGATACGTTATTCAGTGAGTTACCCATGAATACCCCGTCTACAATGAACAACGGCTGGTTGTCCGTGGTCAAAGAAGATGCTCCCCGAATGGTAACACTTACAGTAGAACCAGGACCACTTGTCTGGTTGATCGTTACCCCAGCTACTTTACCGGCTAAAGAGTTCAGCACGTTATCCTGAGATACCTGAGTTAAAGACTCCCCATCTACCCTTCCAACATCGTATCCAAGAGACTTTTCCTCACGCTCAATACCAAGTGCAGTTACCACAACTTCGCTTAGGGAAGTGACATCTGCAGCCAGGGTTACATCAATAACTGATCGGTTACTTACAGGGATTTCCTGGTTCACATAACCTACAGAGCTGATAACCAATACAGCACTTGCGTCAGCAACAACTATAGAGTAGTTACCATTGAAATCTGTTACGGTACCATTTGTTGTTCCCTTTTCAACGATGTTTACACCAGGTAATCCTGATGGCTCTTCTTCAGAGACAATTTTACCAGTAATTCTGGTTCCCTGAAAAGTGCTGGTAGGAACAACCTCAGTCTGTACTGCAGCGCGCTTTCTAACAACAATGTTGTTGTTAACAGCTCGGAATTCCAGATCAGATTTTTTGGAGATCTCTTTCAGGATTTCCTGTAGGTTGCTTCCTTGCTCTAATTGAATTTCTTTATTCAATTCACCTTTAATTTCATCTTCGTAGATGAAATTATATGCAGTTCGCTCAGAAATTTCATTCATCAATTGAATGACTTTTCCCTCACGAAGATTCAGACTTAGCTTAGTCTCTTCCAGGCCAGGCTGACCTGTAGAAACCGCGTAAGTCGCATTGTAAGCAACAATTGCCAGTAGCACCAGCAATTGCCTTAAAAACTTGGTAAGTTTTGGTTTCATAGTTTAGTGTTTAAATTATTAAGCGTTTGTAATTGGATTAAAAATTGGTTTCTTCTGTCCGTTTTTATTCATATAGTTTAGTTTTTAATGATTATTTTATTGTTTTTGATTGAATATTTTGTGCCGGTGGCAAAAGTCAATGACTCAAGGACTGACTTAATATTTTCGTTTTGATGAATGCCTGTCAATGACTTTTTATAAATCGCATCATCCTCAATAATTACTTCAACCCCATACCACCTTTCAAGCATCTTCTCTACATCTTTCATAGGAGTAGAATCAAATCTTAGGATGCCTTTTCTCCAGCTTAGCTCATCTTCCGGATTTACCTCCAGAATTTTCATCTGATGATTTGAGGGTGAGAAAAGGAGTTTTTGGTTTTCAGTTAGGGTTACGGGTTCGGTTTGATCCTGAAACTCCACTTTAACAGATCCGGTCTCGACAGTTACTGAGAAAGTTTCCTCATCATCGTATGCTCTGATATTGAAAGATGTGCCAAGCACTTCAACTCTATAGTCTTTTACTTTTATGGTAAATGGTCTGTCTTCTTCTCTTTTTACATCAAAGTAGGCCTCTCCAATAATCTCAACCTCTCGTGTGGTGCCATCGAATTTCCTAGGGTATGATATGCTGCTGACTGCGTTGAGGTGTACAAAACTGCCGTCAGCGAGCCTGGTCCTAAACATACGCTTGTTGGGCGTGTTTTTGATGATCAGTGAATTCGTGTTTTCTTCTAAAGCAGCCTCTTGGTTTTCATCAGCCACGGATGGCATGACCAGCAGGATATAATACCCAATGCTTGTTAGCACCAGGAGTGTTGCTGCAATAGAATAATACTTTCTAAAACTTTTGGCTGAGGATATTGTGGTTGTAGCATGAGACTTTTTTAACGGGGTTGGTTGTGGCCCGGTCTCATTTTCCTGAATAGATGATTCAATCTCCTGTAAAAATAGATTCTCCAAATAGGCGTCGTACTTGGCAACCAATTGAGGGTCATCAAGATTCCTCAGAAGAGTTTCGAACTCCTCCCGTGTAATCTCATTGTTTATTAGTTTCTCAAATAATTGCTCAGAATCCATCTGCTTATTATCAAATGCTGTCATCCTAAATACTAGAAGACTATATATTCGGACTACGCCAGATGGAAAATATTTATGTTACGACGGGAGAGAGATTAATGATGGTTCATAACGCTATTAAATCCTTTACTGAAAGTGCCTTACAAGCCATATTATTCAGATCGATAGCCTAATTAGGGATTCGTAATGTATAATAGGTGGATCTGATCTGTAGGCATCTGATCAATCTTAAGAGTAATAACCCAAAGTTATGATGAAGAACAAACAACTTCTATTAAATCTGATAATCGTAGGGATGACTTTAGGGACTAACTGGGCCATCAGGGGCCAGTTTGGTCATGAACAAGGCGCTGCATGGGCAGGGGCAGTGGGAGCACTTGTTATCATCCTTTTATCCGGAAGAGTCGATTGGAACAGCAAGCTTTTTAAAGCTACAATGGCCGCAGCCATCGGGTGGGGGCTTGGTGGACTGATGAGTTACGGTGTGGTAGTAGGTTATGGAAGGGGAACAGACTTCGTTAATGTCTACTACGGGCTCCTGATGCTTTTTGTCATTGGTGGATTATACGGTTTTGTTGGAGGTGGGCTGTTTGGACTTGTATTGGTAGATTCAAAAGCTAAAAAAGTCAATTGGCTATCACTTTTCACCGGATCAGTAGCAAGTGCTATCGTTTGCTATTTCTTTATCATTATAGAGTGGGAGTGGTTTATGACCCCACCCAGGTCAGAAGTTTGGGCAGCATGTCTGGGAGTAGGGGCCTTTCTTTTGTGGTTTACAAAACATTATGATTTTAGCTCTGCGTTAAGGGTGGCTGTGTTTTCCGGACTGGGAGGAGGATTTGGATTTGCTTTTGGTGATTTTCTCCAGGTGCTGGGAAATGTATCCGGGATCTCATTCAATTTCTGGAATGTGATGGAATATTCACTGGGCTTTTTTGGAGGTCTAGGGATGGCTTATGGCACCTTTACTTCCAGCTGGGAATCTTCCGATCAGCTCCAAACCAAATCTTCAAATTTGATTCCTATTTTGTTTGTGGTACTGTTTATACCGTTTGTTGTCTGGGATCAGACCTTCAGTATTGAGAAGATCCAGGGAATATATGCAAAATTACTATCCGGAGATGTGACTGAAATTGCCTGGATCATCAAGATTGGGGTATTGGCACTTATACTCCTCAATACAGCTTTTTTTGTGATAAACTATCACTTCAGAAAGCCCAATGAGCTGGTTCAGTATTCAAATAAGGAGGTAAAAACATTCTTCTTTTCTCACTTTGCCCTTTATACCTTGTTTAGTCTGCTGATCACAGGAGCCCTGATCAGCACCTACAGAATAGAACAATATCTTTATCTGGTTAATTTGATTGTGATTTTGATTGTAATTCCGAAACTCCAACCGGTTTTCTCACCAGTGGGAGAAAACAAAAACTGGGGAAGAAATTTCGTGCTGTTGCTGTTGATAATAGCTGTTCTGGCTTTTATTGCTATCAACACGCATGGAGAAATGCCTGGGATGCAGAGACGATTTGAATTTTAATAATTCGATAGCCTTTTCTAATTTCAAGTCAGTAGACTAGAATATTAATAGAACAACAGCATGCAGAATATCGCAATTGTGGGCTTTGGATTTATGGGAATGACCCATGCTGTCAATATCATTAAGAACGATCAGCTCAGGCTGGCTGCAATTATTGACAAAGACATCGAAGGCATTGAGCAAAAACTGACTTCCAAGACAGGAAATTTTGCCATTGAGGGCATCGACAAGGATTTACTTGGAACCATCAATAAATATCTTGATATACAAACATGCCTGGACAATGAGGCCATAGATGCTGTGCATGTTTGTGTGCATACTGATCTGCACTATTCCATGGCCAAACAACTGCTTTCACAAGGATTGCACGTTTTCCTGGAAAAGCCCATGACCCTCGATATAGAGGAAGGACAGGAACTGATTGATTTGGCCAATAAAAATAACTGTGTTTTTATGGTCGGTCATGTGGTGCGATTTATGCCTCCATATCAGCGACTCAAACAATGGATTGACGAAAAAACCTATGGTCCATTGAAATTTTTGAGTCTTTCCCGTTTTTCAGGGGTTCCATCCTGGGGCCAATGGAAGGAAAAACAAACCGATTTTGGATCATCAGGTGGTGCATTGTTTGACCTGTTGATCCATGACATTGACATGGTCAATTATCTGTTTGGCCAGCCCGATAGCATAGAAAGCACCTCGATGCCCGGGTATCTCAGCAACAATGACTACACCTGCGCTTTTTGGACCTACGATAAGTTAGGGATCAGGGTGAAGGTAGAAGGAGGTAATGTCTTTCATTCAACCTTCCCGTTTCAGGCAGGGTTTTCGGCCCAATTTGAAGAGGCAAGCATTTTTTACTCTACTTTAACCCCGGAGTCTATTCAGGTGGCAACGCATGATGAGATCACTCATGTGGAGGAAATAGATAGTCCGGATGGATTTTATCAGGAGATCGATTATTTCTACGCATGCATCCGCGAGGGCAAAAAACCTCATATGTGTATGCCGGAATCATCTCTCGAAACGATCAAATTGTGTTATCAGCATACAAAAGATATTAAGTAATTACCCATGAGCTTACAAACAAAAGAACAATTGGCCATCAATGGTGGGCCAAAAACGATCAAAAAGTCCTTTTCATGGCCCATTTTTGATGAAAGTGATATTCAGGCAGTGCAGGCAGTTGCCCAATCAGGTGCCTGGGGAAACCCGGATTGCAAGGGTTTGGTAGCAGAGTTTGAAAAAGCCTATGCAGCCTACTGCGGAACGAAATATGCCATTTCCTGTGTAAATGGTTCGGTAGCACTGCGTTTGGCATTGATCGCTTGTGGTGTGAGGCCTGGTGATGAGGTGATTGTACCTCCATATACTTTTATTGCAAGTGCATCTATCATCCTGGAAGCCAACTGTGTTCCCGTCTTTGTTGATATAGAGCCGGATACTTACAACCTCGATCCTTCTAAAATTGAAGCGGCCATTACTCCAAAAACAAAAGCCATCATTCCGGTGCATTTTGCTGGTCAGGCGTGTGACATGGATGCCATCATGGCTATCGCTAAAAAGCATGGATTACGGGTCATCGAAGATGCTGCACATGCCCATGGTGGTGAATACAAAGGTAAAAAGCTGGGAAGTATTGGGGATGCTGGAAGTTTTAGTTTCCAATCCTCGAAAAACCTCACCAGTGGGGAGGGAGGAATTGTCGTTACCAACGATGAAGCACTTTATGACATGATGAATTCCCTTCGCAATGTCGGTCGTGTAAAAGGTGGCGTATGGTATGAGCACCATAATCTGGGTTGCAACTACAGGATAACACAACTCCAGGCAGCCTTGTTAATGAAACAGCTTGAAAGACTGGAGGACCAAACCCGACGAAGAGATGAAAACGGTCAATACCTCAATGGCTTACTCAGTAGTATTGAAGGTATAGAACCATTAAAAAGAGGGAAGGGTGAAACACTTCATACCTATCACATTTATATCTTCAAATACGACAAGTCAAAATTCAATAACCTCCCGAAAAAAGAATTTGCGGATATGTTGGCTGCGGAGGGTGTTCCTTCTTTTATGGGCTATCCCGAGCCTCTCTATAAGCAGCCTTTGTTCCAGAAAAAGAACTTCCTGTGTTATGCCATACCGGAGGAGGTAGATTATACCCATGTTTCGTGTCCGGAAAGCGAAAAGGCTTGCTATGAAGATGCTGTCTGGATCATGCAACATGCGATGTTGGGAACCAAAGAAGACATGGACTTAATAGCTGCTGCCATTCATAAAATCCAGGATGCCGTAAATAGTTAATAGCGACTGTCAATAAAGGAGTCATGATGAAAGTACTTTATCCTTTACATGGCATCGTTACGGTGCTCAACACTCCTTTTACCCATGATGATAAAGTTGATAGGGAAGCCCTGGCCCATCATGTGAGGATGGCCCTCGATGCTGGTGTTTCCGGGTTTTTGGTGCCTGCCATGGCCTCCGAAGTAAAGAAACTTACCCATTCTGAAAAATTGGGGATGGTAGAAAAGGTGTTGGAAGTTGTGAACAATGCCGTCCCGGTATTTGCGGGGACTGCAGATGTGGACATTCAATCTTCAGGAAAAATTATCAAGGCCTATCAGGCACTTGGATGCCGTCATTTTTTGGTCCAGATCCCTTTTCAAGAGCCTGATCAATTCAAAGGGGACTTCCTGAATTTAATGGATCATGATCCGGAAGTGGTCATGCTGCAGGACTGGGACCCCAATGGCTATGGGCTTCCTGATGAGTTGATACTGGAGCTATTCGATCAGGTTCCTGCTTTCAGGTGTCTGAAGGTTGAAACTGTCCCGGCAGGAGTCAAATACTCGAGCATATTACGTCAGACGGAGGGCAGGTTGAATGTCAGTGGAGGATGGGCGGTCTCACAAATGCCTGAAGCCCTGGAGCGGGGCGTCCATGCATTTATGCCCACAGGGATGCATCACATTTATACGAAGATTTTCAGTGATTATAAAGCAGGAGATATTGATCAGGCAAAAGCACTCTTCAATAAGCTGTTGCCAGTACTAGCCTTCTCCAATCAACACCTGGATATCTCCATTCATTTTTTCAAATGGATGTTGTGGAAACAGGGGATTTACCCAACACCCAATGTCAGAAAACCCATTTTATCCTTCGATGAAACCCATCAAAAGATCGCGGATCAACTCATTGACTTTGTGATCAACAAAGAATTAGAAATTCAGGGGTTAAAGTAGTCTTTGCAAGTAGCCTGACCCTTCAATCAGAGGGTATATTAAACGGTAATATCATTAAACTAATTTGCAATGCTTAGAAATCTTTCAACAAGACCTTTCAAAAAAATCATAACTGGATTTTTAATGACCTTAATCTCCCTGGGGGCTTTTGCTCAGGGTTCCGAAAAGTTTTGGAAGCCTATTGCTGATGAGGTGTACCTTCAGGAAGTTTCGAAGAAGATTCCATTTGATCAGCCAATTACCAGTATTGGAGTTTGGAAGGATCAGGTCTTCACCGTAGTGGGATCGCAAATATATTCTTTGAACAATGATCAGCTTGAGTTAGCAAAGAAAGCTCCTCAGGATATCAACCGGTTGATCTCTCTGAATGGTGAATTGTGGGCCTTGACTGGCAATGGATTATCCCGCTATACCGGGAAGGCCTGGGAAAAAGTATCTGATCTGTTGATTGTTGACCTGTGCACTCATTTAGGTACGTTGCATGCCGCCACAGTCGAGGATATTTACCGGTTGGAAAACAATAAGCTGGTTTCGATCAAACCGGAAGGAGGATATCTCAACAGTGATATTACTACCCTGATGGAAGATGGAACACAGGTCCACACAGACCCCGTAAGACTTGGACCGATCAGCAGGATAGATTCCTATAGCGGTACTCTGCATGTGCTACGCAGAAATGAGCTTGTTCAGTTTGACGGACACATTGTAAACACGGATTTTATTGATTGGGGGCAGTTGCCTTTCGGCAAAACCAATGATCTGTTGAGCTTTGGCAGTAAATTATATATCAGTACAGACAAAGGACTGGGTGAGTTGCGTGGCGCAAATCTCGATGTCATCAAAGGAGAAGATGGCCTACCCGTTGAAAGTACAACATCCCTGGCGCGAGGCTTTGACAATGATCTTTGGATTGGTACAGCCAGAGGTGCGGTCAGGAAGATTGGTGATGAATGGCATTATTTCGGAGCAGATCATTGGTTGCCAGACAACAAGGTAAATGAGATCACCGTTTCAGGAAAGCAGGTTTTTATCGCAACAGATGGAGGTATTGGTGTGATTAGCTACGAGCCTTATACACTGCAAAAAAAGGCAGGTTATTATGAACGTCATATTCATGAGTGGGGACATAAGAGGCTTGGGTTTATTCAGTCCTTGAACAAAAGTGATGGTGAATGGATTCGGTCTGTGAGCGATAATGACGGAGCACATACAGCCACGTATCTGGCAGCTATGACCTTCAAGTACAAGGTGACTGGGGACGAAACGGCCCGAAAGGAAGCCATAGATGCACTCAAAGCCCTGGTCTGGTTAGAGCGTATTACTCCAATTGACGGATTTTTTGCCAGGGCCATTTATTCTAAAGATGGAGATAAGGGCGGACTAAGCCGACATGGTTCCGGAGGTCTTCCTGCCAAATGGTATGAAACCAAAGACGGTAAGTTTTACTGGAAAGGGGATACCTCCAGTGATGAGGTGATTGCTCATTTTTATGCTGTCTCACTATTTCATGATCTGATTGCTGAAGGAGAAGAAAAAGAGTTGGCAAAGGAACATTTGGTGAGGATCGCACGCTATATCATGGAAAACAATTGGGTCCTGATAGATATGGATGGAAAGCCAACACGCTGGGGAAGGTGGAACCCTGAATATCTTCTAAGACCTTATGGGTACAACGACCGGGGTGTCAATGGATTGGAAGCGCTGGCGTTCACTCAGGCAGCCTATAAGCTATCAGGAGATGATGACTTTAAAGAAGGCTTTGAAGAATTGGTCGACCTGGGTTATTTGACCAACACACTTAGGCAGAAAAACACATTTCCTCCTTCGACTCTTGCTCCATGGGACGATAACCTGGCATTTGAAGCATACAATACCATCTTAAGGTATACTGATGATCCGGAGACCCGGTCGTTTCTGCTGAGAAGTCTGGAAAGAACATATGAAATCAAGCGTATGGAGCATGTTCCATGGTTCAATTTCACTTATGGTGCTTATACAAATAATGATTTTGACAATGAGCAATGCGTGAAACACCTGAGAGCCTGGACCCTGGATTGTGTGGTACATAAGTTTACCAACTCGCATAGAGATGATCTATTTGTCGAGGAGGGTTACAAATCCTATGAAGGAGGTCTGAAAGCGATATCACCAAGAGAATCAGCAGTCAAGCGAGGTAGTCGCAGAGCCATTGATCTGGATGGAGGATCCGGGAGACAGGTTATGGAGCCGACCGGGTTTTTACGTGATTACTGGATGGGACGATATTATGGATTTATAGAGGCTCCTACAACTACTGAGAAGGGTTTGCTTAATGTAGAGCCAAGAAAGGGACAATTCGGAGCAACCCCATACCAGGGACCTGGTAGACCTGAGTTTTAATTCAATACCATCCATTTGTGCTTCTGGATATTGCTTAAAGTGGGAATATAACATATAACGCTGTTATTTAGTTGAAATCTAGCGGTTTGTTGTCTAATTTGTTATATTTATAAATATTCCGGTAAAATCGAGGCTGTAGTTGATAAAATAACCCTGAATTTCTTATTCAGGTTAAAGATTCATTTATACCAGTGAGCGATACAATCTGTCAATTATCGAAAAGTAATCCCTTGATAAACGGAAATAGTTCAATTTCGAACCATTGATTACTTTTTTTTAAAATATATGGAAGACGTGTTAGCCAAAGAAGATAAGTCCAATAAGGAAGAACGATTTGCCAGGAAAGTATTGGCGATCGTTGAAAACGATGCTGTTGAAGCTTCGATTAAAAAGGCACTTTCCGGTGATCAGTATGATTTAATTATAGAGAGATCTGGTTTTAAGGGGAGTATTACAGCTAAAAAGGAGCACCCTGATGTCATCATTTGTGATTTTGACTTAACTGATATCTCAGCAAGAGAGATATTGGAGGATTTGGGTAATCACGGGCTACTCACCTTTTCACCATTCATATTTTTAATAGGGGATGACTGGGATAAAAGATCCTCAACTGTGATGGACACGGACATGGATGCCATTATCAGGCATGCTATCGTTGAAGAGGAATTGGATTCTGTAATTAATCAGGCCATCTCTGACAAACTTAATCAGATCGATGAATTGAATCAGGTTCAACATGAATTCAACGAGTCGTTTATTCACAAAGATCAGCAGTCTGACGAATCACCAGAAGATATGAAGAAACGTCTTTTGATTATTCAAAGATTGTTTCCACTCATCAAACTGGGTAGAATGTCGTTGGATGCCGGAATTGAGATTCTCGATGAAGCGGTAGCTGGTTTAGATGATAAGATCATGGGCGCAAATAAGTTCATCAATATTGGTAGAGGGATTGAAAAGAATCAGAGTGCTATCGGGGCTCAGCTCAATAATATTTGGTTGATAGATGATGATCCTGCACAAAATTTATTGAATCGTATTCTTCTTAAAAAGAGCAATCCTGGATGGAATATCAGTGAGTTTAATGATGCGAACAGAGCATTTCAAACATTGTCCGTAAGAAGACCTGATCTGGTATTTTTAGATATTAATATGCCAGGAATGAGTGGATTCGAGTTCCTTAAAAAGCTTACTGTCAACAAGATAAAACTGAACGTAATCATGCTCAGCTCATCTATCTCCGTTACTGAGATCAAAGAGTCATTCAACTTTGATCAGGTAGTCAACTATTTGACGAAGCCGATGGAGAGAGATAAGGTGACCAGCTTATTGAAGTCAGTGATTAGTCAATAAGAGGCAAACGTTTATTTTTCCTTTTCTACCAGGTATTTTCTTCGGTATTCTGTTGGGGTACAGCCTTTGATCTGCTTAAACTGCTGTGCAATATTTTTACTGTCATTGAGTCCCAGATCTACCGCTATTTCAAATATTGAACTATCGGTTTCCAGAAGTTTTTGAGTAAACCTTTCAATCCTCAGGTTGAAAATATATTCATATACTGGCAGACCAGTCACTTTTTGAAACCTGATCTCTAATGATCTTCTGGACAATGGAACCTGAGTGAGCACATCACTCACCTTCATGTTCTTTTCGATGTTGTTGTGGATATACTTGAGCGCCATTCCGATGTATTTGTCCTTGGCAGCATATATATCCGTTGAGTTTCTAGTGACTACCTGGGTAGGCTCAACCACAATGTCATAAAATTCCTGATTCTTAGTTTTGATCATGGTATGCAACAACCTGGCAGCTTCATAACCTCCTTTTTCAATATCCAGCGCCACACTAGACAAGGGAGGATCAGATAGGTTACATAACATTTCATCATTATCCACTCCCAAAACTGCGACTTCTTCCGGAATGCGAATGTTTGAAACCCGACAGGCTTCTGTAATATGCATACCCTGGTTGTCATCGCATGCCATAAGAGCAATGGGTTTGGGCAATGATTTGAGCCATTTACTCAGTGCAGATGGTTTGTAATACCAAAGTTCTCTGTATTTAAACCGCCTGTTGTGTTCAAATTGATGTACCTCAAGACCTTCCTCATTTACACGGCTTTCGAAACCCTGAAGACGTTCTCTTGACCAAACAATATTTTTAAAGCCATAAAAAGCAAAGTTCCTGAATCCTTTCCTAAGAAAATATTCGGCTCCCATACGACCCGTGCCAAGATAATCTCCGGTGATATTGGGAATATCTTTCTGTCTTTCTTTAAAGTCCTGTGCCACAACCGCTATCCCAGCATCCATCAGCTTTTCCACATGAGAATCAGAATAAAACTGCCCAATGATGCCGTTGGCATCCCAGTCTTTGGCCCATTTCAGGATCCCATCCACGCCATTTTTTTCCCTGTAATAGCCTGGCATTCTGCAGAATACCCAGGGTCCGTATTTATGGGAGTATTTCGTGATCCCCTTCAACAAGCTGGTGCCATATTCTTCACCAAAGTCAGTTAAGAGAATTATCTTGATCATTACAGCCTTAAATTAAAACTATTCCCCTTTAAAAAGGTCTTTTAGGCTATTTATTGTCTTGTTTACGATGATTGGTTTGGCCCAAAATGAAATACTCAGTACGTAACCGAGGGTAACAAAAACAAAGGTCATCCCCAGTTTTAAAGAAAACAGATCGCTGAGTCCACCGATCAGGATCTGAACAATCGCCCCACCTGCAATCCCTGTCATGAGGATGCCAGCAAATGATCCGTGGTGTTCAGAAACGGAATTAAGCCCAAGGGATACGATTGAGGGATACATCACAGACATGAAAAATCCTGATATCGGGAAAGCCCAAATAGAGATGCCCGGACTACCAAAAAGGCCAAAGAAGACACAAACAATGGTCAGTATGGTGAACCATCTGAGAACCAGCTTGCTATCAAACAGCTTCATAAATACCAATCCGAAGACCCCTCCAATGGTCATCAGTCCCCAATAATAGGAGACTGCGCTTGCACCACTCGTATCCGGATCAAAGCCGTGGTAAACACTTAGAAATTTCGACATCCAATAAGAGATGCCCTGCTCTGAGCCGACATAACAAAATATACCCAGGAAATACAGGATCACGTATTTGTTTTTGAAAAGCGCTAAATAGCTATCCCGGCTTCCAACTTTTTCATCTTCTTTCAATTCCACCTTAGGAAACCTGATAAAAAAGATCAAAGCGATCATGAGGAGGCTGATCAGTGCAAATACCCAATATACCGACACCCATGACATATCGATGGAAACCAGTTGACTCATGAGTCCAATAAATGGCTTTTCAGTAGCTCCCTGATTGATGTTGGTAACCAGATATGTATACATCAATGGGCTGATAAAGGATGCCAGTCCAAAGATCAATTGAGCCATCACCGAATTAAAAGCAAAATTCTCTTCGCCACCCGATACTCTAAGCAGCGGATTGATGACAACCTGTAGCGCAGCCATACCTGCACCGATGGTAAAGAGCGAAGCCACAAAGACACCAAAAGTGGGTACAAGTGCAAATAGCAATGATCCTGAAAAGGCTGTAATGAATGCGATGATCATCATGGTCTTCTCACCCAATTTTTCAACCAGTAAGCCAGAGGGTATGGACATGACCCCGTATGCGATGAAAAAGGCAAAAGGCAGAAAGCCAGCCATGGTTTCTGTAAGTGTGTAACTTGCTGATATATTGGGATTTAAAGCACCCAGGATATTTGTTAAGAAGGAAACAACAAAGAATGTAAGAAGTATTAGCGTGACAATTAGATAATTTCTTTTCATAAGGCTGTTTTATACCAGTTGTTTATTGCTGAACAGGTGTTTCATGTTGCTGGATCACTAACGCAGCAGCCCCCAACATAGAAGCATTCTCGATTTCAGAAAGACAAATTTTAAGTTTATCCACAGATTTGGGGAAATACGAAGTATTCAGTGACTCATACATTTTTTCCTTAAAGTACGGATATGCAGCGGATATTGAGCCACCCAGGATGATGATTTCAGGATCATAGGCATACATCACCGACTTCAGAGCAATCCCCATATTATGTCCGAATTCACCCCAAAGTTTTAAGGCATCCGCATCATTCTCCTCGGCTTTCAAAAAGGTGTCATAGGCAGTAGTTTGGTGAATCTTTTCAAAGAAATTGGAACTGCAATAATACTCAAGGTCCTGGTCTTTGAATGGGAGATAACCAATTTCACCTGCACCACAGTTTACCCCATTGAAGAGTGAACCATTCAGGATGATCCCACCACCCAGACCAGTTCCGATGGTTATGCCAACAATGTTGTCGTAATTTTTCCCTGCACCAAAGTATTTTTCTCCAAGCACAAAACAGTTTGAATCATTATTGATAAATACTGGCACCTCAAATTCTTTTTCCAAAATATCTTTGAGATGCACTTCCTTCCATGAGGGGATATTTACCACATCAAACACGATGCCCTGCTCCCGATCAACCACGGAGGGAACACCTATTCCTATGCCACACACCTCAGGGTTGTATATGGACTCAATGAGTTGTGTCAATTGCTTAAGCGTACTTTCAAGACTATTCTTGTTTTTTAGATTGATCTTTTTGATCTCCACGACCTTTTGATCGTGTATCAGTCCGGCACGGATGTTGGTCCCACCCAAATCGACTCCGATTTTCATAATGGATTAAAATAATGTTATAAACCTCTAACCCTAATAATACGCTGATATACAATATGGTACTATCGCAATTTGCGAATTATTTACCCGAAGTTGCGAAAAGGTTAAAAAGAGGTCCGGTGATTCATGTAGTCTAATTTACTCAGATTTTGCATCTGATGTGAGGCCTGTAGTCTGAAAGGTCAGTTTTACAGTATATTTTAAGATACCTATTAAGTTCACAAACATGACACCACAAGCTAACCGGCTGATCTCCCTGGATGCCATGCGTGGGTTTACCATTGCAGCCATGATTTTGGTAAATTTCCCAGGCAACGAAGAATTTGTCTACGCTCCTCTAAAACATACTGTGTGGAACGGGTTGACACCAACAGACATTATCGCACCCTTCTTCCTGTTTATTGTCGGGGTTTCCATTGCTTTGGCATATACCAAACGACTAAAGCAACAGGTGCCAAAGGGTGATATGTACAAAAAAATAGTCATCAGGTCGTTCAAGATCTTTGCTATCGGGATCTTACTAAACCTCTTGTGGGATTTCAACTTTGCTGAGCTTAGGTGGACGGGTACGTTACCGAGAATTGCCATCGTGTTTCTCGCTTGCGCAATTCTATTCTTAAATACCGATTGGAAAAAACAGGCCTGGATAGGAGGAGGTGTACTTGTTGCTTATTGGCTGGCCATGACTTTGATCCCTACTCCCGGAGTCGGAAAGGTGATGCTGGAACCCGGTGTAAATCTGGCAGCCTGGATCGATAGTAAATATCTGCCAGGTACCATGTGGCAGGGCACCTGGGACCCGGAAGGGATATTGAGTACATTTCCTTCAATCGTTTCGGGGATCACCGGAATGCTGGCTGGCACACTTATTTTAAATAACCGGACAAGAGAGGAGCAGGTGATCCACCTGATGGTCATTGGTTTCTTCATGGCCATTGCAGGTTATATCTGGGGGCTCACTTTTCCTGTCAATGAAAATATCTGGACCAGTTCTTTCGTGCTGGTTACTTCTGGTTTTGCCTTTTTGGCTTTAGGTGTTTCCATTTATTTGGTGGATATGAAAGGATATACCCATGGAACGAAGTTTGGGATCATCTATGGTGCCAATGCCATCACTGCTTATGTAATGGGAGATTTATTTGCTGCTATTTTTTATGGGATTAATTACGGTAGCGAGACGCTTAATATTCATTTTTTTAATGCTCTTACCTCCATTGGCATGGGTGAGAAATTCACCGGTATGATCTACTCACTTATATATGTATTCATTGTGTTCTTACCTACCTGGGTGCTTTATAAGAAAAAAATCTTCATCAAGCTTTAATGCTTCTTATTTAATGTATTCAACAACCTAAAAATTCCATATTTATGCGCTTCAACACCCCAACGAACATCATTCCATGTGTTTGGATTCTGGTCTTAGGCCTTTTTGGTTGTCAGCAGCCCGAACCAAAGGCTGACAGTGTGTTTGAATTTGTAAAGGAGCATAAGGATGATCTTCAGCTTAGTGTGTACATCACCGCACACACTGTGGAACGACTGCTTGCACAGGAGGCGGGGCTGAGAGAAGCTACCTCCCTGATGATGGCAAATGGCATTACCAAGGTATATCTCGAAGTGTATCGGAGTGGGTTGGTGGTAAAACCAGCATTGTTGGCTGAGGTGACGGATTACTTTTCGAAGCAAGGGTTTGAAGTTGTTGGGGGTATTGCAACAGTTCCGGGTAGGGATTTTGGAGTGAGGCAGGAAGGACCCCTGGGTTGGTTCAACTGGCAAAACAAGAAAACCCAGGATGACCTCAAAAAGGTGATGCAGGATGTGGCGCCCATCTTTGATACATTCATCGTAGACGATTTTTTGTGCACCAGCGACACCAGTGTGGAGTCGAAAAGGGCAAAAGGATCCATGGAATGGTCTGTATACAGAAGGTCCCTGATGACTGAGCTGGCTACTTCTATCTTCATAGCACCTGCAAAGTCGGTAAATCCGGATATCGAAATGATCATCAAGTACCCGCAGTGGTATGATCGGTTTCATTTGTTTGGGTATGATGTGGAGAGCGGACCCCGCTTATTTGATAAGGTTTGGGTAGGAACAGAAAGCCGGGGGCAGTATACGCAGCGATTTGGGTTTGTACAGCCCTATGAAGGGTTTGTAAACTATCGTTGGATTAGTGCCCTTTCCGGAGCAAAGATCGGTGGAGCCTGGTTTGATCATGGGGACTGTGACGCATTGGATTTTATAGAGCAGGCTTATCAGTCCGTATTAGCCGGAGCGAGTGAATTGGTGATGTTCAATTACGACAGTTTTGTGAATGGACATCCCGGGCATCATCATATGAGAATGGATCTTGAAAAGCTCGTTAAACTGGCGAAAGCCGTAAAAACCAATCCGGTAACAGGTATACCGGCGTATAAACCCCCACACAGTGATGCAGGAGGAGACTTATATGTGATGGACTTCATTGGAATGTTGGGAATCCCCATTATACCTGTTAGTAAGTATCCCACAGATGCCAAAACCATTTTCCTCCCGACTCAGGCAGCTGCTGACCAGGGAATCGTTGAAAAGGTGACCAGATCCGCAGAAGGGGGTGCCAGGATTATTATGACAGCCAGCTTTTTAGCACAGGTAGATGATAAGGGCGTTTTGTCAAAACTGGCAGGGGTAAACAAACCCGTTATCGATCCTTTCAAGGCTAGCCAGGTGCTGGTTGAAGGAAATATCATGGAGACCGAGCTGCCACTGGAATTGGAAGCAAGACTTTCGGTATCCGGTGCGGAGACATTGTTGTCCGCGGCTGAGAATAAGGTCCCATGGCCTTTCCTGACTGAATACAATAACATCTATGTGCTAAACTCACACACTTTTTCACAAGCAGATTTCGATGCAGTTGGAGAAGTTTTGTTGAGCCCGAGACCACTTGGGATTCTGGAGTTGGCTGATGAATGGACCAATTTGATCAGAGCGGTCTTCAATGATGACCTGCCTTTCGAGATGGAAGCTCCTTCCAGGGTTACCTTACAGCCGCTGACCAATGGTGAAGTGATTATTCACAATTACAATAAGGAGTCCGTTGAAGTTCATTTAGCAGGATATGAATATACCGATTCCGATGAGTTTAGTGGAGGATCACTGGATAAAAAAAGTGGAATTCTCAAAATGGCCCCTCGATCAAGAGTGTGGTTATTGTCTAAATAAATTTCCGAATTCTTTTATTAGCAGTTTCCGGTTGCGAAAACATTTGCGCAGTGATGTGACAAAAGATTGATATCATTACGGGTTATTTTTACAGTAACCCAATGTGTAATGTATCAATCACTTCTTACCTCCCTGATTATCGGCTTCTTATTATCTGGCTGTGCAAACCAGACAGATGATACACCAGATTATTGGCCTCAGTCCTCGGGGCCCCCCCCATGCAACCTGGAAAGTAAAAACTGAGCAGGAGACCCCACATGATTTTAGTGTGAGAACCGGGAAAAACATTCTGTGGACCATGGATCTGCCTGAAGTAGGGCAGGGAGGGATCACCATATGGGGAGATAAGATTTTCTTAACGGTGATGGAACCACTGTTTGAAGTGCCAGGGAAGGAGGGACTCCTGACAAATGCTATTATGGCCCTATGTATCGATGCTTCACAAAAGAAGATCCTGTGGCAAAAACCATTGAAAGGCGTTTCCAAAAGCCCTTATTTCTATGGTTTCAGTGATTCCACTACTCCGGCACCGGTCACTGATGGCACCTATGTTTGGTTTTTCAATGCCAGTGGTCTGTTGGTGTGTTTTGATATGGAAGGTAACCAGGTCTGGGAGCGATCCTGGAACCCGGTAGAAGAACTGGATGGTGTACATTTTCCTTTCAACAAGCAATTTGAACCGATCCTGCAGGGTGATTTATTGATCAACATGGAAACCTACTGGGAAAAAGATAGCCAAAGGGTTTACGGCTGGAACTATCTGTACGGGCTGGATAAAAAGACGGGTGAAATGGTTTGGATCTCGGAAGATGCATTGACTCATTACGACACACCTGGTTTTAATATAACCGAGGAGGGTACGCCTGCCATGCTGATTGCCCGGGGCGCTCATCATAAAGTACCTGAGTCACCCAAAGGATATTCCTTGATTGACCTGGAAACAGGCAAGTCCTTATGGAGATATGAAACTGATGAAGGCATGGCTTTGTACAATTCTACCTGGACGCCACAGATTGCGCTGTGGTTTACTGAGCAGGAAAATGTAGTGCACAAGATCAATGCAAAGACAGGTAAGTTTATTGAAAAATTATCCCTGACCGCTGATGTAATACTCAGTGCCTATGATACAATCACCGGGACTTATCAAAAAAAGAAAAGTCTCAATTTGGGTGATTCCTCAGTGGTGTTCCCTGCATGGTATTCCAATATCATTGTGGGAGATCACTGCTACTTTATGTGTTTCAAGAAAGACAATGGTAGAGTATATAACGAGCCTGAATATGCGTATGGACGGCTTAACCTGAACACTGGTCTGGTAGAATATCTCGAAGTGCCCGTGCAATATGAAATAAAAGATGGTCAGAAGGAGTTTATCTGGCACCAGGACCTGAAGACCGAGACTAAAAATATTCGGGAGCTGGATATTGCGCAGGATCAGCGATCCAAACGAGATGGCTGGGTGTGGAATTTTAATCCCAATCCGATACTCATAAATGAAAAACTGTTTTACACGACCATGTCGGGCATAGTCTATTGCTTTGATACTTCCAAAGATGTCTTTGATGAGAAAAGTTTGATAGGTGTAAGCGACCTCGGACCCAAAGGAAAAACATGGACATTAAGTTCGCCATCGTTTTCCGAAGGGAGCATATATCACAAGACAAGTAAGCAGTTGATTTGCATAGGTACTTCAAAATAGAAAACCCAGAAATTGAATGAAGATGAGTAAGTGGATTTCGTTTTTTACTGTTACTATCACTTTCTTTTTATACTCATGCCATACCTCATCCGATCAGTCTATAGCACCTAACATCATCATCATCTACACTGACGACCAGGGTTATGGGGATGTCAGTTATCTCAATCCGGAAGCTAAATTCCAAACGCCAAACATCGATAAGATAGCCCGGGAAGGGGTGGTCTTCACGGATGGCCACAGCAGTGATGCAGTTTGTACTCCCTCCAGGTATTCGCTGTTGACAGGGAGATATAGCTGGAGGACATCCTTGAAAAAAGGGGTGCTGGAGGCTGATGGCCCTTGCCTCATTGAGAAGGACAGGATGACTATCGCTTCTTTGCTCAAAGCAAATGGATATTATACAGCCATGGTGGGGAAATGGCACCTACAAATGGAATTTCAAGGGGAGCCTGGTGAGAATCGCGATTGGTCCCAACCATTTACAGAAGGTCCTGTGGAGCATGGGTTTGAATACTTTTTTGGCATCCCTGCCTCCATGAATTACGGGATACTCACATATCTGGAAAATGACAGGGTAACGGATCCACCCGTGCTTTGGACAAAGAAAAAACCAGACCCAAGCGACCGATCATACGGGGATGATATAAACCCGAAAGCATACCGCATGACCCCACCATATGATAATGATCCTGGAGAAGGTGGTGGCTGGGTAGAAGTGGCTCCTTCCTTCAATGATGAATTGGTATTGGAGACTTTTGCAGCCAAAGCAGTTGAATTTATTGATGAGGCAGCCAGGGATGAAAGACCTTTCTTCCTCTATCTTCCTTTGACGAGTCCTCATTTACCCCACTGTACCCATCCCGATTTCCGTGGAAGAAGTGACTGTGGAAATTATGGTGATTTTATGGAAGAGACAGATTTTCGGGTAGGGCAGGTGCTGGATGCTTTGAAAGCCAATGGAATTGAGAATAATACACTGGTCATATTCAGCTCCGATAACGGAGCAGAAACAAATTATGAGTATCAGCGTGACACACATGACCACTACAGTAGTTTGCATTTCAAGGGAGGCAAGCGAGATATCTATGAGGGTGGTCATCGGGTGCCTTTTCTGATGCGTTGGCCTGATATGATCGATGCAGGTAAAACAGTAGATGTTCCGGTTTGCCAGACAGATTACCTGGCTACGATTGCGGACATTATTGGAGTTGCGTTACCAGATAATGCTGCGGAAGACAGCTATAGCCTGTTGCCTTATCTAAATGATCAGGAAAGCATTGAACAAGAAAGAGGACCAGTTATTCATCATTCGGTAACCGGGCATTTTGCGATTCGGGAAGGAAAATGGAAACTCAATATGTTGAGAGGCTCCGGCGGTTCACTCAAACCCGCTTTTTACAAGCCAAAAGATGGAGAGGCTCCATACGAATTGTATGATCTGGAAAATGATCCCGGAGAAACTACTAACTTATACTTTGAGCATCCGGAGGTTGTTGGGTCCCTCATACAGAAAATCACATCAATCATTGAAAATGGGAGGTCTACACCTGGAGTGCCTCAGGATTTTGTGAGATCAAACTGGGAACAAATTACCTGGATGAGTTTGTCTGAATAGGTAGTTTAATCCATCTTTTTACGCCTAAGAAGCCATCGTTGGTGTTTCATCAGCGATTGGTGAAATGAAGAAAGTACCATTGCATGTTGGTGAGAAACACCAACATGGGCCCAAAGACCATTTTTAGTGAAACAACCGATATGGGAACAAAAAATGGATTTTCCCCACTGAACTATTCAATAGTACATGCTGAGTATGGACTTTCCCTTCTCAAGTATGCGTTTTCCCCATCGAAGTATGCATTTTCCTTGACGAAGTATGCGTTTTCCCCTGCTGAGTATGGATTTTTCCCAGTCAAGTACGGACTTTCCCCAATGGAGTAAACTTCGGGAAACCAAAGTAAGATTTAAGGAAGTCAAAGTATGCCTTCGGGAGGTCAAAGTGGGACTTGTCCTAAAATAAGTTGTGACTCGTCCAAAGCCCGGACATGCTGGTGAAAACACCGACATGGGTACTAATCCCCCTTGCCCCCTTTGGGAAAGGGGGATTACTTCTATTCTCAGTACACAAAAGTTTTTCAAATTAATTTTTTTCATAATACCGGTATACTATTGGAAACAAAGTAGCAGGAATATAATCGCATTTGGAGTCCCCTTATGTCACTCCTTCGGAGTTTATTCAAATAATCGAAATCCATTTCTATAATACTTTCATCCCTTCGGGATTCAGTAATTTATATTAGGTTGATAGCTATGGTGAAAAACATTAACATGGACTCCGGAGATTGAATGTCATTTTATTGGAATCCCCCTTTACTGATACCCAAAATCAACGCAAAGGACTTGCATAAAGGGGGCAAGGGGGATTACACGGGTTCATTTCTTCTTACGTCTTGAATCCATCGTTGGTGTATCACCCGTGATTGGTTAAGTCCTGGACATGCTGGTGAACATCCAACGTGGGCTAAAAAAACTAATATGGGCACTGAACATCCTTCACGGCTGCCAGATGGTGGCGGCAATATACCTTTCGGGTTTTAGCTTGTCTTCAAAGTAGTACATCGTCACCACCTTACCATCCGGTCTTTGAAGGGATCGGACATAGCCGATGTCTCTGCCGGCTCCGTCATCACGAAGCACAATCTCATCTGACCAGGTTTTGCCTTTGTCTTCGCTGATCTTGGCAGCGATCCGGTAAGGCTCAGCACGTACCCCATAGGTCAGGCAGAGCCTGCCGTCATTGAGTTTTATCAGGCTAGGTGGGTTTCCTTCACCCAGGTCCTCAACAGGAGGGGGAAGGAGCTTCCAGGATTTACCGGCATCCGTTGACCTCCAGGCATCAATCCACCGGTGATCTCCTTCGCGACGGCGCATTGTGGAGAGATACTCGGTGTCTGAGAGCTTTACGGTTGATGGCATAATGCCAAACCCTTCCGGTTCCGGGCCGATCATTCCCACCAATTCCCAGGTGAGTCCGCCATCTTCTGTAATGGCACAAAAAGGTCTGCCTTCATGGTTATCTTCCTTGGACATAGACTGAAAAATCATGCACCGCTTTTCATCCAATACGATGTAATCAGTTCGCGCCAGGATGTTGGACTGACCGGAAACCTCCAGGTTGAAAGGACCTTTCCAGGTATGACCGCGGTCATATGAATAATAGAGTAGGGAAGGCCCGGTGTTGTAATTGAGAAACCTCAAAGTCATGGCGAAGTCCGGGTGCTTGAAATTAATAGGCTCTTCCAGGTCAACTGGCTCCACCCGATGATCATACTGAGGTTCTACACCGTGCAGAGATGATCCACGCGCTACTAATCTACCTTCCGGGGATGGATCTTCGATTTTCCATGATAGCCCCCCATCGAGACTTCTGGCTAATAAGGTAATCTCTTCTTTTTCCCGGTCTATATTATGTCTCGTCTCACCCAGGTCTTTATGAAAACCCTTATCGAAACCCACCAGGATCTCATTGTCCCAGCTCCAGGCCCCAAAGTTGGCTGGCCAGCCACTGAACATCCCTTCTTCGTAAGAGATCACCACATGCTGTATTACGCCTGAGTCATTGGACTGTTGCTCCTGGGATTGTTTTTTGCTGCATGATCCTAAAACAAGGACTGCCAGCAGGGTGATCATTAGTCGTGGCATAATGTTACTTCTTTTTGTTGAGATAGGTATTCAGGTCTGACTCCCAGGAGTCAACCAGTTCTTTTTTGTATCGATCTTTAAAGTCGGCTGGCGGAACAAGTGACTCAGGGGGAAGATTTTTGCCCGGTTCGTAGCTCAGCTTTCCTTTCTTGTCTTTTGTGACCGTAAACTCATCGTATAGCTCTCCTGTAATCGTTTTTGATACATAGTGAAGTTCAGTTGGAGTCACTTTGATCTCCTGAAACAACTGTAGTGAGGTCCCGGCACGTTCTATCCAGTTACCAAACTGGATGGCATTCTGCCATGGACCGGATACTGATACGACATAGACAGGGAATTTGTCATCCATCCGACCCCGTGCATAAAGATGTTCATGCCCTGTCAGGATGATCGGCACCTCGTATTTTTCATAAAGTGCCTTGAAATCAGGAAACCGTATCCCAGGTGTCCTGTTTCTTGCAGAGGCATCCATGGCATAGTGATGCGTAATGAAAACCCAGTCGCCTTCAAATTCCTTAAGCCGTTCCTCGGTCCATTTTAGTATGACATCCCGATCCTCCGGGTATTTGTATCGACAGAGGTTTAAAGAGATCACCCGGATGTTGTTGTAGTCTACATAGAAAGTCTCTTCCTTGTGGCCTTCCGGTCCATTCTGTGGGAACCTGAAATTGAGCCCCCAGTGTTCCGACAGGTTTTCCCCACTCCTGGCAATCAGGTGTTCATGATTGCCGGGGGTACCTATGATCGGGTAATTCTGATAGATCCATTCACCAGTCTGAAAGAACTCATTCCAGTTTTCTTTGTTCAATCCACCTCTGTGCACCATGTCACCACCAAAGAGCATGAATTTGGCCTCCGGACTGTGGATAATAGACTGACGAATAGCCCTGCTGCCCTTGGAGAGGATGAACCTTTGCACATCGCCATAATACAGGAATGTGAAAGGTTCATTGGTGCCTGTAGCCGTACGAAACTCTGCCCACTCTGACCAGAAATTGCCATTTCCTACCCGATAGGAGTACAGTGTGTTTGGCTTAAGACCGATAATATTGGCACTGTGATAGTTCCAGACAGCATCATCACCCCCTTCAAAAGTTTCACTTTCAGCTTCAATGCGCTTCACGTCTTTTTCGAAGAAAGGAGAAGCTGTTGCTTCCGTGTATTCTACAAAACTCACCTTCTGCAGCTCATTGGTCCGCCAATTGACGGACTGACTGGTGGAGGGTTCGGTTTCCCATGAGATGTTGACATGGTGGGGATACTGATACTTTGAGATATCCTGGGCACTGACCGCAGCGCCCATTAATATCCCCATGATTGCTGTTAGGAATCGTATCTTCATTCTGCTTATTTGCTCAGGTCTTTGTAATAAAGGTCTTTAGCTTCGATCATCATGCCCGGGTTGTGGCACTGTAGTGAAAAGTAGCCTTTGGTATATTCATCATCGGTGTATTCCATCACCAGCTCATCATTGACCCATATTTTGATCTCACTCCCCACAGCACGCACACGCATGGTAAACCATTCATCGTCTTTCGTGATGAGTTTAGTGGCTTTACCTGTTGGCTTGCCGGGTTTCCAAAGCCATCCGGTATGTGCTTCCTGGTTGTGGCAAATCTGGGCTTCATATCCACGTGGGTAGCCATCGGGATTGTCAGCTGGAGGGTTGCTCCTGAAATACATACCACTGTTTCCGCCGCCACCCTGGTCGCTCAGCCGAAAAGTACCTTTCACTTCCAGGTCGGTCAGCTCCGGTGAAGCATAGATGTGTCCGTTGGCACCTTGCCCGATCATCACACCATCCTCTACTTTCCATTCTGCCTTGCCTCGGACCGTCCATCCTTTCAGGTTTTTACCGTTAAAAAGTGATTTCCATTTGTCCTTTTCTGCATAGGTCAACATCGGAAGGGTGACCATAAGCAACATAATCAAGAGTTTGTTTTTCATCTGTTTTGGGTTATCTAGTTGTGTTTAGTATTCAATCAAATTGTGATACCTGGCCAGGTAGTAGGGCAGCAGGTAAAAAGTGCCTTCATTTTCCGAATGTCCTCCATGTACCTCGGTGTATTTGATGGCAAAAGCATCCCTGTCAAGACGAACGTGTCCCCGCTCATCTACCGGCAGGGCATATTGATCTGTGACTCTCCAGCCCATACCTTCATCCTGAGCTGGGGTTGGGTCCTGTTGCACATCCAGCCTGTGGGTATTGTCCATACTGTAACCGATCAGATCCATAGGGGTTCGTTGGAGGGTTTCTACCATGTACCTGTTGTCAAGGGTACTTTTCTCAAACTTCTTTAATGCTGCATTAGCAAAAAGCGGATTTTCGGGGAAAAGATCTTTTCGGTCAAAATACCCGTTTTTGATTCTATCGGAGAAGCTGTTGGCCAGCGCCCCATACATGCCGTCCCAAAAAGCATTTTTCTGTTTGCTGATATGTAACCAGGCATTTTCCAATGCATTGCGATACATGATGAGCAGTTCCGGGTTCTTTTCATAGTTCATCAACCCATACAAACTCATCAGGCCGATGTTGTTGTCCCACGGTACAGCGTTTTCCGGGGGGTAAAATTCTTTTGCATGCATAGAGTTGATGTGATAGTCATGCTCGTCGCGAAGCATCTGGGCCACCTCATCATATTTGGCATCGCCAGTCATGTGTGAGGCCACATTGAGAAAAGAAAGCATCACCAAAGAATTCAATCCTCTTTGTTCCCAGCCCCATACAGAGTTAAAGTACTCCGGGTTGAAGTTGGCCCAACGAGTTGGTTTCCCATCATGGTCTACCAGTTTGAAGCCATGTCGGATCAGGTGATCCGTGATGTCTGCCACCACCTGGCGAGCATCGGCTTTCTCCTGCTCGGTCTCTGCCACGAGGTCATAGAATATGGCATAAAAGAAGTAGTGTCCGGATAGCTCATCGGAACTTGTGTCGCATTTCCATCTATACTTGCCATCCTTGCTCAATGGGAAGCGTGGATGGATGTCTTTCCAGAAGGGATCTCTTTTTTGTTTGGCCAGGTTGTATTCCGGGCTATACTGCTCGTTTACCGGATCTCTCCAGTCCACAGGGATGATGACCCGGGCAGGAAAGCCTGACTCATGGGTAATATCAACCAGCCATTTGCAAGCATAAAAGCTTCTGACAGCCAGCTCCCTGGCTTTGGGATCCCCAGTGGCTGCGTACTTGTATGCCATGGCCGCCCCATACCATGAGGTATACAGTCCATCATTGTCAGAAATGTCAGTTCTTGATGAGCTCACATCAAATTCCACCGGGAGATCGCTTTGACAGACGAAGCCCATTCGGTTGTGGCGTTCTTCTACCTGGCTGATAAAGTGATCGGCCTTTTCTTCATAGGTCATCTCCAGTGAAGAGATCTGGCTCACACCATTTCCGGTAGCGATCCAGGCTGTTCCTTCTTCATCTATAGCGATGTCATTGACATAGTCATTGGGCAACCATCGTCGGGTAGCCCGATAGTAGAAGTAATCGTCTTCAACCCTGATGGCGCCTTTTTGAGTTCCGAACCAGACTTCGCCATTGGGCCCTGCTGCGGCACAGGTGAAGTTGTTGTAAGGAAGTCCTTCATTGCCAGTGAAAAGCTTCCATGCCGAACCATCAAAGCGGGCAAGCCCTTCTTTCGTGCCCACCCAAAGACGACCCCTGGTATCCACAACCAGTGTACTGACGTCGCGTGGACTCCAGCTATAGTTTTCATCAGCGGGGTACAAAGCCTCAAACTTCTTTCCTTTGCTATCTGTCTTGTAGAGGCCATTTTCACATCCTAAATAGAGGGCTCCCTGATATTCGATTTGGGAGAGTAATGCACCACCAGTTGCCGGAGGCGTGAAGGTTTTACCTTTTGGGATCTCAAGACTTCCGGAATAGTTTTCCCAGCTGCTGCCATTGTACTGCATCAGCTTTCCCGAAAGAGAAATAACAGGTTTTCCATCCACAATGGTGATGTCACTGACTGATCCGTCAGGAATGGCTTGCTTGCTGGTATGTACGAGCGCTACATCCTGCTGGAAAGTAAGCTCGCCATCTTTTTGTGCAGTGGGAGCAGCCAAAAGGCAGAGGTAGCAGATGGTTAGAACAAAGAGTTTTTTAAGCATTGGTTTTATCATTAAATAGTGACTGATGATGAGGTGTCATCTTCGGGTTTTTGATTACTGTCTATGGATTTGAGTAACGCCATGTCGGCTTTAAGTCTTTGACTAAAGAGTGCCATATCACTGCTGTGCACCACAATATTCACTCCCTCTTTGATCCAGAATAATTGTCGCTCCGGCTCAATGGAGAAGTGAATGCCTACTCCCAGTGTGTGTTTCCGGGCTTTATCAATGATCAGCTTTACCATCTTGATGAAGTCCGGGTGATCGTACTGCTCCGGGATACCCATGTTGATGGAAAGGTCGTGTGGCCCGATGAAAACGGCATCCACTCCGGGTATGGCGAGCAGCGTATCCAGCTTCTCCACTGCAGGGATGCTTTCAATGTTTACAATGCAGAGCAAACCTTCATTATAACGGTCAAAATATTTTCGGAGCTCTTCATCCGGCTGTTTCTCTCCGGATAGGAATTCTTCCAGCTTCTCACCTTTCAGTGGGCGAAATTTGGTAGCTCCTACGAGGTCTTTGATGTCTTTTTCCTGCTCCAGGTAAGGAGCGATCACACCAATAGCCCCGGCATCAATGGCCATGCTAGCCAGGAAGGGGTCAGGTTTGGGTATTCGGACAATGGGGGTTAGGCCCAGCGCCTGGTAAGTATTACACATCTGCGAGAGCTCAGACCGGTCCAGCGCAATGTGCTCAGTATCGAGGAAAACGAAATCAAGATTTGCTTCGGCAACCAGCTTTGGCCATCGCGGAGGATTGGCTGTAATGCAGGTACCGTACACCGTTTTTTGTTGTTCCAGTTTTTGCTTCAGTGCTCCTTTCGTCAGACTCATGGGTGATCAGGGGATGTTATCCGATTAATGTAATCAATATATATACCTGTGTTGAGGCCTTTCATACTAATATAATTTTGATAATTTGGTGCTCACATTGGAAAAGCTATGATTTTGAGGGAGTTGACAAGATAAATTTTGTCTGTGATATTCAAAATAGCTGGTAGTCTGTTTCCTCAAAAAGATAGTATCCTAGTAATAGACGTCATTTTAACACTAAATTCTTAACCCATTTGTTAATGAAAAATTTACCTGAAGGGCTATGGCCGGTAATGCTTACCTCATTCAATTCTGACAACACTTTGGATCTTGATGGGGTCAAAAAGATCACAGATATGTATCTGGATTCCGGCGCCAACGGGATGTTCGCCAATTGTCTTTCGAGTGAGATGTTTCAGCTGACTAGCGAGGAGCGTCTTACCCTGACTAAAACAGTCGTGGACCATTGTAAAGACAAAGTGCCTGTGGTAGCTACGGGTTCGTTTTACAGAGAAAGCGACAAAAACGTAGAATTCATTAAGCAGATCTACGACCTTGGTGCCGACGCTGTGATCCTGATCTCAAGTGTACTTGCTGAACCAAACGAGAGTGATGATTTTTTAAAGAAACAACTCGAAGAGATCATGGATGCAACCGGAGACATCCCTCTTGGTTTGTATGAATGCCCCGTGCCCTATAAACGGGTGATCAGCCCTGATATGATGACCTGGTTGGGAAGTACAGGCAGGTTTTGGTATCATAAGGATACTACTTGCAATGCTCCACTGATCGAACAGAAAGTGGCCAATGTGAAAGGCACCAGTTTCAATCTGTATAATGCAGATACTGTCACGGCCCTTGACTCATTGAGAGCTGGAGCGAAGGGTATTTCTCCGATTTCAGGGAACTTCTATCCGGAGCTTTATGGGCATTACATGAAATTGTACAGGGAAGGGAAAAATGAAGAACTTGAATCTTTGCATACCAATCTGGCCGTGATGGATAAGATCACCCATGATTTCTATCCCTGGTCTGCTAAACTCTTTTTGGAAAAGCGAGGATTTGATCTGTGTACAAATACCCGTATCCCCATGAGTAAAATGAGTGTTCAGGAGCAAAATCGCCACAATGATTTGCTTCGAATGTTCCAGAAGGTAATGAAAGACTTCGGAGTAAAATCAGTTATTTAAACCTGGATTATGCATTAGACTTTCTATTACATGACTAAATTACTTCAAAATCAAGCACTTAGCATGATATTCTCTCGTCACCATAGCGGATGCTATGCTTCCGATCGTAAGTGCTTGATTTCCTTGTACTTTAGCCCTTCATTATAAAATTCTAATGCATAACCCAGGTTAAATTACTCAATTCAAATAACCAACATTAACCCCAAAACCCCTAATAAGTGAAAGCGCTAGATCTGATTGTATTCTTTTCCTACATGGTAGGTGTTACCGTTTTTGGTAGTTCATTTTATCGTAAAAACAAGTCGTCTTCTGCATTTACCCTTGGTAACAGTGCCATTCCTGGTTGGGTGGTCACCATGTCCATCTTTGCCACATTCGTCAGTAGTATCAGCTTCCTTGCTTTGCCTGGAAATGCCTATCTGACCAACTGGAATGCCTTTATTTTTAGCCTATCAATACCTTTTGCATCGATCCTGGCAGTGAAAGTTTTTGTGCCCCTCTACCGTAAGGCCAACAGCCCATCTGCGTACTCGTACCTGGAAACACGATTTGGGCCCTGGGCGCGGATCTATGCTTCTGCGTGCTATCTGCTGACCCAGATCATGCGCATGGGTACGATCCTGTATCTATTAGCACTTCCTGTCAATGTCATGTTCGGTTGGGATATCGTGATCATCATCGTGGTCACAGGGCTTGCCGTGATGGTCTATTCCTTGCTGGGAGGTATCCAGGCAGTGGTCTGGACGGATGCCATCCAGGGGATCATCATGATCTTTGGGGCCTTGTTTTGCCTGGTATACATCATGTTCTCCATGCCGGAGGGTCCGGGTCAGGTATTCGAGATTGCCAGTGCCAACGATAAATTCAGCCTGGGTAGTCTGAGCCTGAGTCTCAAGGAGTCCACGATCTGGGTGGTCCTGATCTATGGGATCTTTATCAATATGCAGAATTATGGGATCGATCAGAATTATGTTCAGCGTTACATGGCATCCAAGTCTGAGCAGGAAGCTAAGAAGTCAGCGTTCTTCGGAGGAATGCTGTATATCCCTGTTTCGATGATCTTTTTTATGATTGGTACTGCTCTGTATGCTTACTATTCTGCTCAGCCAGGCTTGTTGCCTGATGATTTGCAGGTTGCAGAGATGAGCGACCGGGTATTTCCGTTCTTTATTGTGAATAACCTGCCTCCTGGTTTTACAGGGCTGCTCATAGCCTCCATTTTCGCTGCGGGGATGAGTACAGTATCCACCAGTATCAATAGTGGATCTACGGTGATCCTGACTGACTATTACAAACGATATGCTAAAAAAGAAGTGACTGACAAAGATTCAATGAAGGTACTTTACATCTCATCATTGACTTTCAGTATCATCGGGATCATCATCGGTGTGGCCATGATTAATGTGCAGAGTGCCCTGGATGCCTGGTGGAAGCTGGCTTCTGTATTCAGTGGTGGTATGCTTGGGTTGTTCCTACTGGGTGCATTTATGAAAGTGGTGAACATCAAAGGAGCCATCATCGGTGTGATCCTCGGCCTGATTGCAATCCTTTATCTGAGCTTGTCTCCGATGGTATTCACCGAAGAGCCTTTGCTGAGCTTTGCCAGCCCGTTCCATACGTATTTCACCATTGTAATAGGCACGCTGATCATCTTCTTTACCGGCTTTTTGGCTACGATCTGGAAGAAGAAGGCATGAGGTTTTAAGACATTTCGCTAGATTGTGCGAGATGTCTGAGAAGCTTGTTGATATATTGGAATTCCTCAAAAATGCTGAGAAGTTAAAGGACACTCTCCGATCTGGTTATACGTCTTCTGGTAAGCAGGAAAGTGTGGCCGAGCACACCTGGAGGCTGTGTCTGATGGCGATACTCTTTCATGGGCAGTATTACCCTCACCTGGATTTAGCGAAGCTGCTAAAGATGTGCCTCATCCACGACCTGGGTGAAGCGTTGAACGGGGATATACCCGCACCTGAGCAGGAGGGAAAACCTTCGAAGACAGTGGATGAACGTGCCGACCTCATGGAGGTGATAAGTCCATTACCCAATAGTTTGCAAAAAGAAATCATGGACCTATGGGAAGACTACGAATCTGCTAGTTCTGATGAGGCTAAACTAGCCAAGGCACTCGATAAGCTGGAGACCCTGATCCAGCACAACCAGGGCAAGAACCCACATGGATTCGACTATGCCTTCAACCTGGAGTATGGCAAGCAGTATACCAGTTTCGATGAGATAATGGCTAGATTGAGAGAGCTCATCGATGAGGAAACGAGAGGGAAGGTGTAGGGGTGAGAGCTTAATGGAACGAACCATCAAATCCAAAAAATGCACTTTCAGATGGTCTAAAAAATTATCTTTCGTAGTTGGTCTTTAAGAGATATAAGGTGAAATTTTCTATAAACACGTTCTAACTGCCGTCGAGGCAGTGCTAAAATGTTGATCAATAAAACTATTCTAAAAGGTATGAAATCCTGATATCTGCTTAAGTCGGGCAAATTAATCGATTGATTAAATTGAATATTTATTTACCTAACCAAAAGACAAATGAACGAATTCAAGAAGTTTATCAGCAAAGGAAATGTACTGGATATGGCCGTAGGATTGATCATGGCTACTTATTTTGGTGCGATTGTAAAATCCCTGGTCAACGACATACTGATGCCTCCCCTCGGGATGATCCTGGGTGGAGTGGATTTTTCACAATTGAAGGTGATCATACAGCCAGCCATTGCAGAATCTGCTGTCGGGGCAGCCGATGGGACCGCTGAGGTGGCTATCTACTACGGGTTGTTTATCAACAGCATCATTACTTTCCTGATTGTGGCTTTTGCTATTTTTATGGTGGTGAAGTCGTATAACAATATGAAAGAGAGGATGGAGAAAAAAGAGGCTGAAGCTCCTGCAGCACCACCTGCACCATCGAAAGAGGAGGTACTGCTCACAGAGATCAGGGATCTGCTCAGGAAATAAGTTTGATGTCCTGAATTTAATTCTGATGGTGTAGTCAACATGAGCAACATTCAAAATGAAACCTTTTGTCCTAAAAATCGGAAGGATTGGAGAAAGTGGTTAGAAAAAAATCACCAGACACATCAATCCATTTGGTTGGTTTGTCGAAAGGCCTCTTTTGGGGCGCCCAACATCACCTGGGACGAAGCTGTGGATGAAGCGCTATGTTTCGGCTGGATTGATAGCACGAAGAAATCCTTAGATGAGGAATATTTCATTCAGTATTTCAGCAAACGCAAGCCCAAAAGCACCTGGTCCAGGATCAATAAAGAAAAGGTAGAGCGCTTGATAGCTGAGGACCTGATGACTCCGGCCGGACTTAAATGTATCACCATTGCCAAAAAAAATGGATCATGGTCGATGTTGGATAGTGTCGATGACTTGATCGTGCCGGAGGATCTGGAGGATGCGCTGGTGAATACTCCGGGTGCCAAAGCATTTTATGAAGGACTTAGTGATAGCAAAAAGAAGCAAATGCTCGTGTGGATCCTCTTTGCCAAACAGGAGCAGACCAGAGCGAAGAGAGTCTCAAAAATTGCTGAGTTGGCTGCAAAAGGAGAGATGCCAAACATTTAACCGCTGGCTTGATAAAGGAAAATATGTAAACTTACTGCATGAACTATCAAACCTTTGAGCCACATCCTGACCTAGCTGCTCTGGTGAAGTGTCATTGGACTTTAGAAGTATCAGCAAGCCCGGATACTCAGAAGCAACGTATCATTTTCGATGGTTGTATGGAGATGTTTTTTATCCTGGGGGTTGATGTCATGAGGTTCACTTCGGAGGATCAATTTATCATTCAGCCCCGGGCGATGGTGGTTGGGCAGATCACGAAACCTTTTTTCATTCAGCCTGTAGGTTATGTCAATACATTTGCTATCCGCTTTTACCCTTATGGTTTTGCCAATTTCATCAAGGTGCCCATTATAGAGCTGGCAGATAATGAGACTCCCCTCGATGCCCTGTTTGGAAAGCATGCCAGTCAATTGGAAAATCAGATTATCCACGCAAATTCGACCAAAGAAAGGATTGAGATTGTAGAACAATTTCTACTCAACAAGCTAGCAGATCAGGTAACAATTGATAGCATCGTCAAGTCAACAATAGATACCTTACTAAAGACCAGTGGCAGCGCATCGATCACCTCCATTCTTAGCGAGAAGCCTTCTAAAAAGCGGAGCCTGGAACGTAAGTTTTCAAAACAGGTGGGAATGAGCCCCAAGCAGCTGGGCAAGGTGATCCGGTTACAGGCAGCCCTGAAAACGATGATCAACAAAGAAGCCGATAACCTGACACAGGTGGCCTACGAAAGCGAGTACTATGACCAGGCTCATTTCATTAAAGATTTTAAAGCCTTCACAGGGATCAATCCTAAAGATTATCTGAGTAATGATCAGATGATGCTAAGCTCTCTGATTTATTCAAATGACTGACTGTCGCACTTTTACAATTCTGTGTTGAGCAGGCAGTGTATCTATGCAGGAGATTAAGAATATTGTAATGAAAGCACACTCCATTAGATTAATGCTGTTGTTAAGCGCAGGGGTCCTGGCTTTTGGTTGCCAGGATAAACCCACCGAAAAGGTAACAACGATGAATCCTAAAAGTTTAGAAACCATGAAAAGCTTTATTTCCATTTTTGAAATTCCCGCGACTGATTTTGATCGGGCGTTAGCCTTCTATCAGTCTGTATTATCCGTAGATATTCAGGCCATAGATATGCAGGGTATGCAGATGGGGCTATTGCCTTCGGAAGGCCAGCTGGTATCTGGTGTGATTACCAAAGGAGAAGGGTATGAACCATCAGCCAATGGTGTATTGGTATACTTAAATGGAGGTGATGACCTTCAACTCATGCTGGACAAGGTGGCAGCAAATGGAGGTGAGGTGATTCTTCCCAAGACACTGATTGATGAAGAAAACGGATACTTTGCTTTGTTCCTGGACACAGAGGGAAACAGAATGGGTCTCCATTCGCCAAACTAAGCCAAGGCATGACTAAAATAGGATCTCGGCCGATAGTATTGGCCCACTAGACAGTCTGTTTTATAAGGAATACTTATTTTCGCCACAAATCACGATTCCGCCAACATATGAACTTCTATTTTGCTTAGATATAAAGCTGACTTTAAGACCCTGATATGGATGGTTTCAGCAACGGCCTTGTTCTTTGTACAATGGAACATGGAAACCTTCAATGGCTGGTTGTATGCATTGTACCTCTACCTGTCCATCTGTTTCTCGGTTTTTGCACACAATCATAACCACCTTCCTGTCTGGAAAAATAAAATCCTCAATCAGATTCATAGCTGCTGGATCACCTTGTTTTATGGATTTCCGGTCTTTGGGTGGATCCCGACACATAATAAGAACCACCACCGGCATAACAACCGGGAAAAAGATGATACCAGGACCTATATGGTTTCTGAGAAAAACAATCTATGGACACTTTTGATCTATCCAACACTAAGTGGAGCCATTCAGCAGAAATCCATTGTCAGGTTCTACAAGAAGCAATACAGCAAGAACAAGGAACAATTCTTTTATTATACACTTCAGATTGTCAGCCTTGTAGCCTGGGTGGTTACGGCATTTGTCCTGGACTGGCAAAAGGCTTTGATCTATGTGGTCATTCCGCAGCAGGTCTCCCTCAATACGGTGCTGATCTTCAACTACCTGCAACATGTACATGCCGATGAAGAATCAGAGTATGACCATTCCCGCAACATTGTTGGGTGGCCCCTGAATTTCTTCTTGTTTAACAATGGTCTGCATACCATTCATCACATGAAACCGGGGTTGCACTGGAGTAAGACACCCGAGGCACATCAGAAAATTGAGCACCTGATCCGCCCGGACCTCAATGAGAAATATGCCCTTTGGTTTGTCTTTAGGGTGTATATCCTGGGGTTGTTTATCCCTCGTTTCAGGACCCATTCGTTAAGACTGGCTAGAAAGCAGAGTGAGACGTAGATAGGTACTTGTAGGAGATGCGATAAGCTCAATGTCTGTGTTGTCATCGACATGTTTGCTTTGCTTTAAAGGATCAATCGCTACCAGTGTTGAGCATAAAGAAGGTCCGTATAACACAGACCTTGGACCAATTGAACAGGTCCAAAACCTGATTGGTAAAATTAGTTGATTATTTAAATGAATACATAAGACCAAATATGCTACGACGTATATTTTTGCGCCACCTAATAACACTTATTTATTTTTTTATTTATGAAAAAAAATCAACTCCTAATTTTTATTTGGTTCATTAGTTCATTATTCATTTGGTCAAGTTGCGTTACACCAGAAGAAGACGTCTCAGTTTCTGATTGTGGTAATGAAACTTTAAAAGTGGTAAGACAAGCGAGAGATGGAATGTGTGGACAAGATGAAAAATACTACAATTATTACTTTACTACTGATCAATATATATTACGTAATAATGTTACCATCACTATTACATATGATTCCATTTACAAGCAAATAAAGCAGGCAGACAGTGAGCCTTTTAGAAAAGAGCAAAAAATTAGTCTATCTGCTGGTCAAAGCCATCCAATATCCAAAAATAAGGATGGTTGGATAACCAGCCCGAAAATTTTTAAGTCTGGTTCACTTTGTATAAGTGATCAAAGATGTGACCCTTTTCACTGTTGGTATACCATAAATCTTATATCTGTTGAGATTACTCCTGAAGACTGTGATCAGCCACTTAAAAAAGATGAAAATGATATTGCGACTGATTCAGAAGCACTAGATACTGAGACATGTGATGAGAACCTTTCCCTGGATATTCAAATCACCACTTGTGATCCGACGATTATTTCCTGGACCGCTGCCCAAAACGTAGATTTATCTGATGCAACACTTTCTCTTTTCGGAAAGGAAATTGCGTTAAGCAACGGGAACACCATCTCAATTCCTAAAGAAGAATTAGATTTTTCTATAGAGGAAGAAAACCCTGTCACAGGAGGCAATGTATGTGTAGTGAATTACACCACAATTTCTTGTGGAACCACAGGCATCCTTACCCTCACCGATCCTATAGAAGCTGAACAAGACTTCATCATAACATTGGAGGATGCCGACCTGGCAGATGGCGGCAACTTTGACCTTACCGTTACCACTAGCCTGGGTGAGTCTGAAAGTATTACCATGGTAGAGTCTGATACTGAGACTGGCAAGTTTTCAGCGACCCTAAGCACCATTTTGAGTAATGAAGCCGGAACAGACAATGATGGAAGCATCAATATTGAAAACGGTGTAACCATTTCAGTATCTTATGATGATGAGTACGATAGCGAAGCAAAAGATCCTGATCACATTACTAAAACTGTAACGGTTACGGGAGAATCATTCCCTACAGGAACTGAAATCACATACGCTGGAGCTACCTATTACTTGAACTATGGTTCATACATTGATTTTACTTCATTGGACGGGACCCTTGTTTTCAACCTGATTGGAAATGAATCTAGTCCTGAAGTGTATTTAGATGTCACAATTGGTTCCAGTACCACAATAACAAGTGAGACTTATACCATCGGAGAAACTGACTACTACATAATAACTGATGCGAGTGGAATAAGCATAGATAATAATCCAAATGGGGGTCAGCCTTTTACTTCCGGAAGTGTTGCGTTAACCATTGGGAACACAAGCTATACGCTTGTTATGAATTTGGTCACTGCAGAAGGTAATCTAACAGGTACTTTTGAAGTACCCTTTGAATAACCGACGAGAGTCAACATACTATCACAAAAAGCACTTCTTTGAGGAGTGCTTTTTGTGTTTCTAAATATTCTATACCAGAAGGATCGAGTGGTGATCTTTTTTGTCAAACAAGCTGATACAGTATGCCCCCTAAACCTAAACGAATCCCACACGTCATTAGAATGCTGAGATAAGAGAACCCTGACTGACGGGAGGCGAAGACCTTATACTCTTGAAAAGGATTTGGCGTTATGTAGGTGTTGTCACCAACATGAATCTCTCCAGACATATAATTACCTTACGCTAGACGGTTCTGTTTCCCTAAATTCTTCTTATCTTTCATGTAAGAACCACCAACCCCTAACCACTATGAGAAAGAAGATACGGATCGGCCCTGATCCGGATATCCCGCTTTTGACAATACAACTTATTCACGATTAACCTAACCAGCTATGAAAATCTCAATCAAAACCCATTTTTGGATCTTCCTGGGATTATCTGTGATCCTGATGATCATCAACAGCCAGTTCTACATCAGTAGCTTTATTCCTGTACCCCAGTTTGAGTTTTTTGATGAATACGAATCAGTACGCGAGTACATTTTAAATGAAACATCTAAAGGACTTTATTTTTATGCATTTTTCATCTTTGATTTTGTATGGGCTCCCACCCTGGTCTTTTTGGTTTACCGATATATCAAGTCTGGTGTAACTCCGGGAGTGCACACAAAACCTATAGCATTCCTTATTGTCGGTATGGTAGCATTACTATTGGTCTATGCAGAGAATTTGATCTACCTTTTTTCAAAGTCATCTGGCTACCTTGAGGGTGTCGCTGGTTTTAAGATTACAGCTTATGGCATTGCAGCATTGGTTTTCATCTTTCACCTGTTCGAGCAAAAGATCTTTGCTAAGGCGGAGGTCATCAAAAGGTTCTTAAAAACATCTTATCTGAGCTTATTGCTTTTGGTCATCGTAATAGCCATGCTGACGGTTTTACCACAGGGAAGTACCATCATCGTCGACCTGTTTTTCAGACCCATCAACCTGTTTTTTGTCTTCGTACTTATGGGCTTTCTGTCGCTGATATTATCGCATTATCCCGCATACTTCGAAGCTAAAATCAAAGATCAAGATCAGGTAATTTGCTGGAAGATGGATTGGCGCGTTCTCGGATTTGGCATTGTTTATTATGAAGAGAAATCACCCTCAAAATATCAGGATGCCAGGCTGCTTCGTTTGCTTCGCCACCACCTGGGGACTTTGGTCTTCATCGCCTTTATCTATTTGATGCTGTTCGTAGCCAACAAATACTTTGATCCCCGAATCAGTACATCGGCAGCAGTTCTTTTCCTAGTGGCGGCGATATATTTCTACCATCAGCTTAACAAGCATCTGACAACACCAGCCGTTCAAAAGAAATGGTTCAGGATTTGTTTCATGATCAGCCTGATTTTAATTGCGGCATCAGTCACCTTATCTGCATTTTCAGATTGGAATATTTGGACCTGGGCTGTCACCTTTGTTGCCATTGTCTCGCTGATGGTCACTTACCTGGTTTTCAGGTTGACCAGAAAAGCCACCATGCTTTCCGGTAACCTCCGGTTCATCAAGACAATTGCCCTCTTTGGGTGGGCAACATTATTGGTGCTGGTGATTGCCAACGTGAATCCCATTTATGCCTCCAATCATCTGAGTCCATTAAACATTCTTTTGCTCTACCTCATCAACCTGTATGGATTGATTGTCATTCTCTTCAAACACTTTCAGTATTATAACGATGAGGATGACAGGGAGGAGGGTTGTCCGGAAATAACGGGTCCCAAAATCATCAAATACCTGATCCCTCTTGCAGCTATTGGTGTCGTTGTATGGGCAGTATTTGCCGGGAAAATGGAAAGTGATCTGCATTTGCTTCAGCCTGGTGTGGGCGATAAAGAGCTCGTAACCATACCAAAGTACGCTAAAGCCATCCCAAAGACTCATGTAAACAATAAGCCTTTTCAGTCCTATTTTCATATTGCCAGCTATGGTGGTGGACTGAAGGCCGGGTTGTGGAACCTACTGGTGCTCAATAAACTTCAGGATGCATCCTACGGTGAATTTTTAAGGTCAACCATTTCCATATCTGCCAATTCAGGAGGTACTTCCGGAACCGGAATGTACGGTCCACTTTGGACGTACCAGGCTGGGCCTGTTTCAAACAGGGCAGATTCCCTCTGGCCTCGGATTCTGGAGATCGGGCAGTTCAACCATCTTTCTATCGACCTGACTTATCTCTTTGGAAAGGATCTGGTAAGAGAGTTGATACCTTTTTTCACTTATAAAGGTAGTGACAGAAGCTATGTGGCAGCTAAGCAATATGCCGGCTTTATGGGGATGCCGGAGGGTTATGAAATCCTTACCTTCAGGCAGCTATGGACGGAAATGTATCAGAAGAATGGTCACTATCCGGCATTTATATCACAAACCATCTCTACTGATGGCATCCAGGGGAATTCGTTTTCATTGTTGGTGCATGATGATTATAATGCGGTCTTTCCGGGTGCCAGGAGTGTACTGGATCACCCCCAATGTGATGGAGAGATCACCTATTTCGGTGCCCTATCTACCAGCAACCGCTTTCCGATTTTCAGTCCGGCAGCCAGGATCAAAGGCAAGGGTTATTTCCTGGATGGAGGTTATTTTGACAATTCGGGGATCAGCTCATCATCGTCTTTCGATGACTATTTGCAACGCCATAAATTGTATGAAGATACCACACGGACCCGTAGGGTAGTGGTGATTAACAATGCCAAAGGAGATTACATCAAGTATGTCGTAAAAGAGTGGATGAATAAATGTAAGAAAGAGACATCTGCTGATCAGCTTTCATCAATTTTACAGACACTCGTCAGCCTGGATAAGGTCCCCAACTACCTGGAAGAAAAGCTTAATATCATCTATGGCGAGGATAATGTGTTCAGGATTCACCTGCCTGTGAAAATAGCTTATGAGGACATTGTGGGGTCCCTGAAAGGAAAGCCTGAGGATATTGTCATGTTGATGGAATTGATCGAAGATAACAATGCGAGGATTGATTCGGTCTTGCAGGTGAGTGAATACAAGGAGAAGTGGGGGTATGTAGAACCTCCTTTAGCCAGGCTGAATTCAAAACCTGCGGTTTACTACCAAAAAGCCATTATTGATCATCATCCGCATATCCAACAGCAAGTGGCGAATATTGTGGGAAAGTTGTGATGGTTTTGGCGTCGTGAAATTTCTTCGTGCTAAATCTGCTGGTGACAACACCAGCAAAAGCTGATACAGTGTTGCCAGCGAATTTCAAAACGAACACCCACACGTCATCCTAGAGTGCAGTGAAACGGAGCGAAGGATCTCATGATCGTGAGCAGTATTGAATTGAACATATTCCCCACAGGTGTTTAAGGTCGGTGTTGTCGTGGGACCTGACTACCTCACCTTCTCCACGACTAAATCATCTATCAGGTAGATGGACTCTGCCACTGCCTCGTCAGCACCGGAGAGTGGAGGCCCCGGAGTCTCATTGGGCGTCTTGCGGTTCGGGAGATCCCGGTAAGGACCTGTACGAAATGATATCCGTTCCACAGATTTGACAGCCTCTGCCAACTGGTAGCCTTTGCCTACCTCCTGGCCATTCACCCATACGTCGTAGCTGCCGTAGGGTGTGGCGCGAATAATGAGTTTCACATTTACCCAGGTGTTTGGAGTAAATCTTCCAATCTTTTTTGTAATACCGCCATCAAGTGCAGTTATGTCGCCTTTTCCATCGAAGCTTACACGGATAGGGCGGTTGCCAAACTGATCGGTCACATCCACCTCAAAAGGCTCTTCCTGTGCATTGACCACTTTTACTTTAAACGACACTATACTTTCATTACTTTCTTCAAACACCCGAATCACCCTGGCATAATCATAGGGATCCTTGTCTTTGAGCTGCATACTCAACCCTCCGTCTGACTTCACCAGGTCTACAGGCGCCCAAAGGGGGCTGTAAATGTTCCAGTCAGGGATAGCCCCGCCTGCTTTCAATTGATCGAAATCTTCGTTGATATCACCTTTCACCACATAGCTGACAGGAGTGGGAACTCTGCTGATCCAGATATCTTCTTTGTTCATGCTGTAGGTCAGCCACATGTCGTCACCGGGAGGGTTGCCATTGCCTTTCACAATGCCACGCACATAGCAGGGTCCAAAATCCTTCCAGCGACCATAAAACCGGCGAGGGGGCACTTCACCCTGCACCAGTACCATGTTGTCGAACAGGATACCATCGTCACTGGTGATGGTGATGAGTGGGTATCGATACTCCTGGTTTTCAATGGGATTGTATACGATGGCGTATCGGCCGTCATCGGTCTGCTGACCCCATTGCTTTCCACCGGCCATGAGCAGGGTTGGTGATTTTGTCGGTTTGGAAAAGTGGACACCGTCATCTGAAAGCGCAAACATCGACCATTTCCAGAGTGCCACAACTTTCCCGTCTTTTCGATGATAGTAAGACAATGCTTCCCTGGCTTCATCTATGCTGTAAAAACCATCAAGCCCCCTGTCTTCGTCCCACCATTGCATGGTGATCAACTTGTTGTTTAGCAGCTCATCACAGGCCTTGATAAATCCCTTGTCTTTGGCTTTTTTATAGAAAGGAAAGCTGGTGTTCGTTTCGTTCCAGTCTGCATGGCTGGTATACCGGATAAAGTAGATCGGTCCCAGGCTGCCATCCTTGTAGATCTCCCTGACCACCCGACCGATACCACCTGCTTCAAAAGGATCTTCCGTATGACCGTAAAAGGCGAGTGTAAGAAGTCGCTGATCACTGGTGACGTAAAAGCCCATCCGCTGGTGCATCATGTAGCCGTCGTAACCTTCCGGGATCTTCACCCCTTTAGGAGGATCATAAGGAGGAAAGATCACCTGGGGTTTGGACCATGTCCTGCCATCATTTGAGGTGACCATCAGCGTCTGACCCGGTGCGATATGCTCATCTACCGGGTTACTCAGGTATTGCTGAAAAAACGTGTCATTCCAGAAAGCCAGGTTTGAAGCATGGCTGTAAGTCCAGCCAAAACCATCACTAAGCTCAGGGTGGGATCTGTTGGCGCGAAAAGTCTGCCTGCTCTCTGTTCCTATGGCATAACGCAGTCTCCCTTCATGCACGCTGGGATCAATGGTAACACCACCAATATATCGTACCGGTTCATTGACTGATCCTGTCTGAGCATACAATGTGGTACTAAAAAGGAGAACAACAATTGGAATGACATTCTTCATTTCTTTTTCAGTTTACTTCTTAATGATCCAGATTTCGGATACCTGGGAACCTCTTTCTGCCTCACCACATGTCCAGGAGAAAGTTACTTCACCATCTTCCAGGGCTTTTTGGGGGATTGGAAACTCGTAAGTTGGCTGGATACCTGTCTTGATGAAGTCGTGGACTTCGATGCCATCAGCCTCCATACGCATACGGGACCGGAACCTTCCTGTGTAAGATACTCTGATGCTGTATTCACCGTCAGGGTCAAGATTGTCGTACATGATCTCCAAAGGTTGATCATATAGCGTGGTCACCTGGTTCATCCAGGCCGTTGGAGCTGCATCACCTTCAAATCCTTTGGCAGTTATCTCATGCACCCATTCTTTGCCCTGCAATCCAACACCGAAGCTTACCCTTGGGGTTTTCAGGTTGCCGGGGTCCTTGCTCAGGTCATTGCGGAATACCACACGGCTCCAGGCAGAGGGATTCCCAAAGTTATCATAAAAGCCTCCGGGGCCGGGGTTTGTTCGTCCCAGCGTTTCTTCAAGAAGCTTGATCATTTCCGGTGCTGAGGGCGCTTTTTCAACCTTATTAAGTTGAGAATAAATCCAGGCCACATCGTTGAGCGGGTTGTCAATGTTGTCGATGAAGTTTCCACGACCCCCCATGGCACCATGCTTTTCGATGGTAAGCTGGGCACCGATACTTTCAAACAGGTCGTCTGCCAGTTCATAGCAACGTTCTTTCAATGCTGCGTCAATAGGTTGTTCCCAGGCTTCTGCGAGGATTGATCTACTCACTTCAATGGCTTTAGGAATACCAATTGTTGAATATTGTGACAATGCTTCTTTCGCTTTTTGTTCAATCCATGTTTCGTAGATCATCCTTTTCTGTACATAGGCATCATGATAGGCCCGGATGAGTCCCATCTGATACCTGAAGTTCTTTTGCATTTCCAAAGTAGCACTCTGCTCAATGGCTTGCCATTGCATCAGGGTGTTTTGTACATGCTCGTTGATAAGCATCGGACCGTCAATATTCTTTTCCAGTGCGAGGAGACCCTGGGCGATGGATTCAGTATGATTGGGTGAAATAAAATACCTGGCATAATCACGCAATGTCTCGATGACTGGCGTCTCAGGGTCCCAGTCCTGGTCACTCCAGACAAATTTGTTCACATCATCGTTGGTGCCTTCTGAATAGGAGAGGCTTCCATTGGCATACTGATCCAAAGCATTATGGATCATCTTCTGGTCGTTTGGCCTCGGGTTGATGCATTCCCTTCCCAGCGTGATGGCCCAGCTAAGGTCCCATTTCGGGATGGGATATTGTGAGCTTAGGCTGTGTGTGATATCAGGATATCTTCTAATAGGAATCTCCGCATCAACGATCTCCCTGATTTCATCAACAGGGGTCTTGACCCATGGGCCAAATACCACACCGCCCAGCCAGTCTGGCTTTTCGTTGACGTAGCCAAAGAACTTGCCGAGCCACTCTTTTGTAGGACGGAATACCTGGGGAGAAATCCATATTTTGGCCTTCGGATGATATTTCCGGAGTATCACTGCTTCTTTTTCCAGCCATTCAAACAAGATGTCTGGTTCGAGGTCTCCGGGATCACCGCCAGGTACAAACAGATGATCCAATCGGGGTACGGTAGAGAAGACTTTATGGCGCTCATCCATTTCTACCTTGAGCGAATCAGGATGCTCGTAGTCTGAGCCCATGTTGGGATACCACATCCATACGTCAAGGTCGTATTCATTGCAGATTCTGGATTGCTCACGGATCATGTCGATAGCCGGGAGCTTCATGTGCCTGCTTGTAAAATCGTCATCCGTACGGGGAGGCATGATCTCGATGCTGTTTGCTCCGAAGATGGCCAGGTCTCGTATGTATTGGTCAAAATGTGCTACTGTCCAGGCATCATAGCTGTTAGTCTTAGGGCGATAGCCGAGCTGATGACCACGGATCTCATAGGCGGGAGAGGAGGTGAGACTTATGGATGAAGGGATCTGTACACTATTCTTTCTGATCTCCATCAAGCGGAGTAGTTTGCCCACACCATACAGGGCACCCCGTTTGGTATTTGCATGTACAATAATCTTGTTTGACAATGTTGAAAACAATAGCTTATAGCCCTCTGCTTCAATGGCTTCCATCTGGTCCAGTTTGGAGGACAACTCGTCAGGAAGGTCTTTATGATCACCCAGGGATAAAATGATCTGCTTTCCATCGGTGATCTTTTTGCTGGTTGCAATGTCTAGTCCGCTTCTTTTTTCCACCTCTTCGGTGAGTACCTGGATTACCTTCTGTAAGGACCTTGCATCTTTCTTAGGGGCATAGATGGAGAAACCGGAAAATTCCTGTTGTTCTTGTGTAATGATGGGAGTTGCCGTTGTAGTAAATGCAAGGCTTGCTACGAACAGCAATGAAATGATCGTTCTCATGGGGTGTTAGTCAATTTGAATAATGAATATCTGTTTCGTTAGGTTGCCCGTATCGTCTGGTACCTGCCTGTTGAAGGCGATGGATTTGCCATCGTGAGCAATCACAATGTCAGATGGCGGAAGATCCGTAGGTTTTGTGAGCGCTTTCGCTTCCTTATCACCTGCTTTCAATTTCATAATGCTATTGTTCCATATATAGCTGATGTGCTGGCTATCCGGAAACCATCGTGCTGAGCTTTGTACATCCGAATCATGGAATGTGAGCTGTACCGGAACACCTCCAAATGGTGTGATGCTGAAAATTTGCTCTATTCCCCGCTCATCCCTGGCGATGTGCGTTAGCTGGCTGCCATCAGGAGCACTCCTCACGATGCCCACACAACCGGGCTGAGCAGAGTTGGCAGTATTGGTGAGCCTGCGTTGGTTAGCTCCCTGAGGCGGAGCAGGCATGGTAGTAGCTGTTCCTTCCAGCGGACCAAGTTTGCCTGGAATGGTAATGTCGTCGGGAATATCAACGATAAAGACTTCATCTATATCTTTTCCGTTTTTGTCCTTTGTGGTCCCGATGAAAGCACGAGCCATTTGTTGTTGGCCATGCCCATTGATATATCCTGCTGTGCCTACCCAGCTGTCTCCTGCAGCCCTGCTGATCTCATCTGAACCTGGTTCAGGGTTGGCCACTACACTTACTACCAGAGCACTGAACCATTCGCCATCCACGTTTTCACCATCAGCGTCTTTGTCTACAGCCACCGGACCGATCTTTTTAGACACTCCGATGGTTCGCAGGTTGTGAATATCACCGGTAGAGTCTTCCAACTGCTTGAGGATGGCATCGTTGTAAGTATATCCAACCCACTGACAATCTCCGCTGAATTCATGGCGGTGAGTACCACCACGAAGTGCACCGGGAGTGTAGGGAAGTGTGACATCTCTTGCATCCATGAAGATGGGTTTGCCCGGATCCGAATCTTTGACCATTACACCAGTCCTCCGCCACTGCTGGTAGGGATTTGTCTCCGTGATATTTAGCAGTCCGTGGATGAAGATCACCTGGTGATCCGTGTGGCTATAGCTCACCGCTCCAACACCGGGACCAAAAGACTGGTTTTGCGGTAGCTCATACAACACCACAACCTCTCCCGTAGAAACATTAACCTTCTCAATACGTCCACACGCGCCAATCCCACCTTCCTCAGTTCTGGTGTCATAGACGATCCATTGATCATCAGGCGAGAAATTGTCGTTATTGTCGAGGTCGTGATTGTACGACAGGTCTTTGGTAAGTTGGATTTCTTTCATGTAGTCGGGGTGTTGGCAGCTAATGGCTATACAAATGAGGGCTAAAAGGGCAATGTATTTCATGCTAATTAAAAGGAAAAAAGTCCCATTAAAATCTTTAATGGGACTAAACAATCGAAAATTAAACCTAATCAACAAAATTAATCCTGGGGCTCACTGATCACACCGAGGTACCTTCCGATCCAGTAGGGCAGCAACCAGATGTCGCCTGCACTATGCTCGGATGTACCACTCCGACCCACACGGTCGAGTCTGAACATGTTCCCGTTATGTCTTTGGATGGGCCTTTCATCCGGAGGTAATACCTCTGTGATGGTCTGTTCCCTGAAGTTTTCCTCCATGAATTCTATGTCTTTGCGATGGCTGTTCATGATGTCCCAGTCGATCAGGTCCATCGGGTGCTGCTGCAGGTACCAGATTCCTTCCTCCAGATCAAATTCTGATGTACCCGTCAGCGCCGTCATGATGTTCCAGGCACCTTCTTTTTCCGGTCTTTCAATCTCCCAGTGGTCGATGATGGCTTCTTTAAACATCTGCTTCAGACTGTCATTGAAAGCATACCGATAAAGTCCCCAGTAACCCATGTAGTACATCTCATCATCTGAGTGGTTCCAGCCTTCGGAGAGCATTTTACTCCAGTCGTCTGCATCCTTCGGTGCAGGACCTACTTTTTCCATTGGCCACATCAGGTTATCCAAATAGCCATCTTTTGTCATCAGCTCAAAGGCCTTGTCTTTGTATTTTTCCTTACCTGTGAAGTAGTAAGCCGTTTGCAGCATCGCCACAATGTTGGAGGCATTGATCTTTCGGTCACCAACCATCTTGGGTCGGGCATTCACATATTCAGGATTCCAGCGACCCCAGGTAGTAGGTTCACCATCAAAGTCTACCAGGTACATGTCGTTTTTCACGATGTGGCTCATCAGTGTATCGATGAGAGTAATGGCCCTGCCTTTCAGGTCCTCGTCGTCAATGAGCTCGGCCATAGCACCGAATGCAAAGATGTGCCCAATGGCTTCGTCACTACTGGTAGTAGCTTTCCAGTCCCACTCCGGATCGTCAGTGTGCTGCCACCTTTCAGGATCGCCCAGTCGCTCGATGTATCCGCTACGCTCAAAGGATCTGGAAGGAAACCCCGGAACCGGGTTGATGCTGTAGAGTCGCTCCATGGCATCCAGTGACTCACGGCAGTTTTGCAGCGCTTCTTCAGAGCCCGTCACCGCATATCGAAAGATCTCTCCACCCAGGTACATGGCAGTCCAAAGGCCGTCATTGTCCGAGTCACTCAGCCGACCTGAGTCTACATTGCCTTTTTCCATATTGACAAGGCTGGCATTAAACCCAAGCCTGATGTGTCGGTCCCTGACCTGTTTTTCGAAGTACATGGCTTTGTCATACAGGGTCATCTCTTCGAAGACGATCTGGCTGAGCCCTTCTTCAGTCAGGATCAGTACCGAGCCGTCCGTAGCCTCCGAGATGCTAACTACAGTATTGGAAGGAATCCAACGCTCACCGTAGTAGTAGTCAAATTTTCCATCTTCTTTTAGCTTGAAAGCACCTTTGGTAGATCCGAACCACAGTGCTCCATCAATAGAGGTGATCGCTGTGATCTCAGTCCAGGGAAGTTTCTTCTGCAGCTCGCCCTTTTGCTTTCCTGAAAGGTCCAGGGTCAGGTAGCCATCATTAGTGCCGACGATGATGGCTTTGTCTGTCACTTCAAAAGCCGTCAACTCATTGCCGTCAAACAGCTTTTCCACCTTTTTCGATCCTACATCAAATTTGCTGATGCTCTTTTCTCCCAGGAGATAAAAAGTACCGGAAGCGAAAGCGATGTCCTGTACCTTATCGGCAGACGTGCCTTCCCAGGCTACACTGTTATCAGCAAGGTACTTGAGTTTTTGGCCGTTGCTGATCAGGAACTGAAAATCCGATGAGCCTGCAAAAAGCGTAGCGTCTTTCATCTCATGGCGGATGAAAAGTTTCCCTGCCCAGGCGTTACTCAATACAGCCACATCATCCAGGTAGACAAACTGGTTGTCGATGATGGTGATGTCGGTGATGTTTTTATCGGTAAGTGGTCTGTAAGTACGATCTGTGATGAGCTCTCCGGGGTACAAAAACTGACCATCATGTGTTCTTAGCAAACCATCTGAAGAAAGGGTCTGGATGACACCGTTTCGGTCCATAAATGACTTTTTCAACGTGGTGGCATCTGTCTTATAATACTTGATGCTATAGTCCTGTAAGAATGGTACGTCCTGGTGAACAGGCTGCGTGTCCACTCTTGTCACCGGACTTTTGTCAGTGTTACACCCTACCTGGAATAGGAAGACCCCCAGGATGAATAAGATGATGTTTTGCTTCATATGAAAGTAACTAATTTTTAATGTGTAATTCTTGCCTTTAATACTTGCTTTTGGGTTGAACAGGCTACTTAAGCGGAATAATTCAGGGTTTTTACGGAAAGGGGGAGCAAGTCCTGCCACGTCTTTCATCTCCCGTGGTAGGTGTCCTCACGTGTCCTCACCTACCACAAAGAGTAGAGAGAAATCCATTCAGAAAGTTTGACCCTGCGAAACGGAAAACAAACATACTCACGTCATCCTGAAAGGAGCGAAGCGGAATGAAGGATCTTAGAGTTCGTGAGGAGTATTGGACAGTTCCCCCTCTCTTGTCTAAGATCCTTCACTTCGTTCAGGGTGACGGTTCTAATGTTAGTTTCTGCCACCTATCTTTAGATTAGTAATATAGACACTTCAGGCCGTGGCTGGACCCAGGCTATTCCTTCGGGGCACTAATCACACCAAGATACCGACCCATCCAGTAGGGGAGCAGAAAGGTATCTCCGCCGCTTAGCTCTGCGTTTCTGTCTCCGGAGTCCAGGTTGAAAAGGTTGCGGTTGTGCTTCAGCTCGGGTCGCTCATCGGGAGGAAGGACCTCTTCGGTAAACTGCCCGCGGAAACCGGGATCTTCCCGGAGTACAATGTCCATTCGATGGCTGTTTTTCGTCTCAAACTTGACCATATCAAGCGGAAATTCTTTCAAATGCCAGATGGATTCCTCCAGATCAAATTCTTCTGCGCCGGTCATGGCGTAGCAGAAGTTCCAAAGTGAATTTTTCTCCGGGCGCTCATGCTGCCAGTGATCCCGGATCGCTTCTTTGTAGATCGGTTTTAACGAATCTGCAAAGGCATAGGGGTAAAGTCCCCAGTAAGCCAGAAAATACATCTCATCATCGCTATGATTCCACTCCTCCGAAAGCATGGTGCTCCACGGATCAGAGCCTGCCGGGGCATTGCCAATCTGATCGAATGGTCGGGCCAGGTTTTCCAGGTAACCGTGCTCCCGGATAAGTTCGGTGGCTTTCTCTTTGTAAATCTCTTTTCCGGTGAACTTGTAAGCAGCCTGCAGGAATGCAATCAGGTTAGATGAGTAGACCTTTCGGTCTCCGATCATGGTCTGGAATCGGTTCACATATTCCGGCCCCCAGATGCCCCACAGGGTAGGTTTCCCATTCACGTCTACCAGGGCATAGTCATTCTCTACGATGTATCCCATCAGGTCATCGATCAGTTTGATGGCACGCTGTTTCCACGCTTCGTCATCAATGTATTCAGCCACCAGCATCAAGGCGAACATCTGTCCAACAGCCTGGTCACTGCTGGCAGTGGCTTTCCAGTCCCACTCAGGATCATCGGCATGAAACCAGCTGACCGTGTTGTTGTATCCCTCATACCAGTAGTTTTCTACATAAGACCGATACTCTTTATGGAATGGATAGTATCCCCTCCGTTCAAATGAGCGGCCAAACAAGCCGTCAATACCATTGATCTCATGAAGCCGCTCCATGGCTTCAAACGATTCATAACAGTTTTGTTTGGCATCTTCAGAGCTCGTCACCAGATACCTGAAAAGCTGACTCCCCAGGTACATGCCCGTCCAAAGGTTGTCACTTGCTGCTACTCTGTTTTCCGCAGTGGATAACCGATGATCATTGAGCCTGCTCATATCTGTGATGATGCCATAGCGGACATGACGCTCCCGAACCTGTTTTTCGTAAACCATGGCCTTTTCTTCCAGGGTCATCATTTTGAAACAGATTTGTCCAAGACCTTTGTCGGTGAGGATCATGACTGAATTATCCGGTCCGGCCGAGATGTGCTTTACCTCGTTGCCCGGCAGCCATCGCTCCCCAAAGTAGTAGTTGAACTTTCCTTCTTCCCTGAGCATATATGCCCCTTTGGTAGAACCAAACCACAGTTTATCATCAATCGTTTTGACGGTGGTGATCTCCGGCCATGGCAACTTTGCATTCAAAGGCTTCACAACTTTACCTGATTTGTGAATTGTCAGGTATCCCTCGCTGGTGCCGATCACAATTCGGTCTCCCGCAACATCCAGGGTTGTCATTTTATCTCCTGAATAGATGGATTTCTTTTCCAGTGACTTTTCATCTACAGAAAAAACAGATTGTTTGGTCAGGAGGTAGTACAATCCATCGTCATAGCTAATATCCAAAATAGCTTCCCCGGCATTACCTGCTGTTTTCGTTTCTGAGTCTTTCAGGACCCAGTATTTTTCTCCGCTGGTAACTAAAAAAGTAAAATCCGTACCCGCTACAACCAATTCCGGCTGAGGGAATTCATGCCTGGAGAAAAGTTTTCCCGCCCATGCATTGCTGAATACTGCGGTGTCGTCCAGGTAGATGAACTGATCCTGGTAAATGGCCAGGTCTAGCACACCTTTATCTTTCATAGGGATGTAGGTCATGTCCTGCTCCAGGGTTCCCGGATATTGGAAATGCCCATTGATTGGTCGAAACAAGCCCTGGTCTGTGAGCACCTGGGTGACCCCGTTCCGATCCATGAATACTTTTTTGAACTCAGCTTTGGAATCCAGGTAATATTTTACTGCATAGTCCTGAAGATAGGGAACGTCCTGGTAGACAGGTTGTGTGGCTTGAGTAGAATCATTACGCTGCTCGGCACAAGAGCAGATCAATATCAAGAAAGGGATCAGGTATTGGTAGTTTTTCATTTTTATCGTTTAATCAGCCATACATCAGAGATCCTGGAGTAGTTTCTCCAGTTCATATGAGACTCTTCCGGTCGGTCAAAGGTCAATGTCATGGTGCCGTCTCCGACCACGCTTTTAGGCACAATAAACTCTTTGAAGCCTTCGTGCTCTTTATCATACTTTATTGGCTCGAGTCTTCTTCCGTCCACACGAACCAGGGCATCCCCATAGCCGGTCACCCGAATGATGTATCGGGCATTGGGGTCGAGGTCTTCGTACTCCAGAATAGGGTCTACCTGCGAAAGCTGTGAGGATAGTCTCCACCGGCTGAAGCCTCCATTATTCCATACAAAGTCAACTGCATCATATACTGTTGTGGTTACCCGTGGTCCGGTAGCAATGTTGGATACATTGTCATAGTAGCTGCCTGGGCCAGGATTTTCCCAGTTGGCAATTACTTTCAGTCGCTCAGCTTTCTCCTGCTCAGTGGCCAGGGTATCAATGGCTTCAAATTGATCTGCCAGCCACCAGCGATTGTTGAGCGGGTGATCTACAAACTGTAGCATACAACCTCGCTGAGAGTTGCTGGCTTTGTATTTTTCCACATCGGGCTGCCAGCCGATGGACTGATAAAGCGCCTCACTGTAATCTACAATCACCTGCTTCATGTCCTGCTCGATGGGCTCGGTGTCTGCTTTGTTTACGATTGCCAGGGCCTCCTTCATGGCTGTTTTAGAACCCAGCTCATCTACACGGTTCATAATCTCATTGGCTTTTTTCTCCAGGCCGGTTTCATTGATCGCCCTTCTTCTTACATAAGCATCGTAATAGGCCCGTAACACAAGCATCTGCCACCTCCAGTTTTTGTTTAGGTTAGGATTATTGGTCTCAAGATTTTGCCAGTAAGCCAGCGTAGGCTCGATACCCCCATTATCGATGATGGGGCCAACCCAGTTTCTTTCCAGAGCAAGGATGCCATTGGCGGCAGGTTTCTCCAATGTTGGCCCAAAGAAGAATTTTGCATATTCCTGAAGTATGGCGTTTACACTTTTATCGGAATCCCAGCCATGCTGGCTCCAGACAATCTTGTTTACATCGTCATGACAACCATCAGAATAGGTGAGGAAACCGTCAGTAAAAGGTGCATATTTATCATGGACCTGGGCATAATACACCGGTTGAGGGTTGATCCCCTCGCGGCCTACAGTCACTGCAAAAGCCTGGTCAAAATTTTGTGCCGGATAGTCGCATCTCACATTGTGCGTGATGTCAGCATAGTGGCGATGTTTATATTGTTTGGGCAACCTGTATCTTGTTTCGGATATCGGTGGGCTACTAGGTCCGGATACCACACCCCGCAACCAGGTCGGTTTATTGGTTTCAAGGTACTGATAGAAATAATCTACCTGCTCTACGCTGAAGCCCTGCAGACTGATCCACATGCCTGCATTAGGGTGGTATTTAATCAACCTGGCATACAGGTCTTTCAGGAATGGCATCACTTCTCTGGGATGGTTATGACCAGGGTCGCCACCGGGGAAGAAGATATTGTCAAGTCGCGGAACCTGTTTGTAGTTCGCCTCATGGATATCCAGTTGCTCACTGCGGAGCTTTGGATCTTTCAGATCTACCGTACCCGGTGTCCATACCCAGTATTCCAGGTCGTACTTGTCACAGATCTTGCTCATATCCACATTCATTTCCTCTCTGGAGATAGTAAAGTGTGGGCTGGCATCATCCCGTAATGGAGGAATGTTCTCAATGGCATTGGTCCCAAACAAAGCCAGGTCACGGATATACTGATCGTATTGCTCTACAGTCCAGGCATCGTATGAGTTGGCGGTGTTTCTATATCCGATCTGATGACCGCGTAGGGAATACTCAGGTGCTGTTGCAAAATCAATGTTATTGCCGATCGTCACTTTTCCATTTCCGATGGAAGCAGTTCGTAAGAATTCCCCGATACCAAAGATGATAGCCCGGCTATCTGCCCCAATGATCCAAAGTGTATTGCCTTCCTTCAATAATCTGAATCCTTCCGGTTGGGTCTCAGGTAGGTTGCTGCCAGTTCGTTTAGGAGGTACCAGACCATCCAGTTTCTTCGTCCCTAACAAAGCCAGTGCAATCGTAAGCCCCCTGGCATCTTTCCAGGAGCTGACTTCAGTCCAGTTTAGACCTGACCTTTTTTGCACTTCCTCATGCAGGATCTCTATAGCAGATTGTCTTACAAGGGGTTTGATGTCTTTGGACACCAGGATGCTGGCCTCATGGATGTCAAAGCTGAATGAGGTAAAGGCTGAGCTTGCAAATAAAAGGATAAATAGGGTTCTTAAGATGTTCATGGGTCAATAGATTTAGGCCCTGTCAAATGGGTTCGGATAATAAATATGAAATTCAGTTAAAATACTTACTTCTGAACATTACAGGCTACTTTATCTAGTCCATTTATATTCGGGGCAAGTAATTAAAGTATACAACAACCCAATCTATGTACGTCAAACCTCGTAACCCAATCTATTTCAGGCTAAAAAGCCATATGATAACCCTACTTTTACTCATTGGAGTCAACTTGTTTACGGCAGCCCGGCAAACCGATCCTTCCATATATAACAGTATCAATATTGTAGTAGGCGAGCAGGCTGATGATGTAGAACAAAAAGTAGCTCAGCTTCTCAGAGACAGGATCAATGAAAAGTCTACTATTCGCATTTCTGTTGGCAAAGTGCTTGCAAAAGAAGGGTTGAACATTCTCATGGGTCGACCGGATCATCATGAGCGTTTGGAGAACTTGTTTGAGCAACACAGAATTCCTATGCTGACGGATCTTGCTCCGGGACCAGAAGGTTTTTTACTCAAAAAGCTGGATGCAAAGACACTCCTGGCTGCAGGAATTGATGATCGTGGGTGTCTATATGCAGTTGGGGAGCTGCTCAGACAAATAGTATATGATGAGGATCAGATCAGCATCCCAAACGATCTGGATATTCGTACTGCACCTGCCTTTGAGATTAGGGGTACACAGTTTGGCCAGAGTAGAGTAGCCAAACGATTGGCAAAAGTTCGAGATTGGACAGAAGAGGAAACACAACGTGTCATCCTGGATTATGCTTTGGCCGGGGCCAATATCTTCTCGGTCAATTCAGGTCCCATGTACGATTTTATTAAATCTTATGGGCTCATGACCCAGGGCGGTTTTGGAGCCAACACAGCTCCTGAAGTAGAGGATGAATCATGGAAAGCTTCAGAATCGATTGGACGGACAGGTTATGTGTGCCTATCTGTAGAAGCAGCAAGAGATTATATGCTCCGGAAGTTTGAAACATTCGCCAAAGAGATGCCTTCACATGACCTAATCAAATTTCATGGAGGTGATGGCGGAGGTTGCGAGTGTGACCGATGCGATCCTTATGGTTTGACCTTTATAGAATTGGTTGGAGAAATGGCAGAGATTCTCCGTAAGTACCATCCTGAGACTAAAGTGTATTTCACCAACCAGAAGTTTGACAATGCGGATGACAATGCCATTTTTAATTATTTGAATGAAAAGCCTAGAGATTGGCTCTGGGCCTGGGGCTATGGCCCGGGGTCGGATGCTACCTCATGGCAGCCTGGTCATCGGCAAACACATCGCATGGACCTTTTTAAGTATCCGGGGTTCGGACCTTATGGATTGTATCCCCTGGAGATTATTAGGCAAATGCCAGCAAGGCATAAACTGGTCTATTATAATGAGATCACCCATTGGAAGTATGCACAGCATGCCTACATCCAGATGTACCCACGAGCTGACAAGAATGGAGACCTACCGCCACACTGGAGTCATGATATCTATGAGCGAAGACCCGATCAATATCTGACCATGGTATATAATCGGCTGACCTTTTTTGCCTGGCCACGGAGCTATCACCGGGTGTTCAATGACCTGATGCGATATGGCGTTGGGGATATTACCCATTCATCAGGCCATCACGACCATTTCAATCAGTGGATGTGGCAAAGGCTTCTTTGGGCTCCCAGAACTACTGTGGAGAATGTAGTGGATGAATATTGTAAAACCTGGTTCGGACCTGATGCGGCTCCACATATGGCAGGAGCTATTTTCCAGCTGGAAGAGAATCTTGAGGAGATACCAGGTATGCCACTTCCGGAGAAGGAAGGTGTCCTGAATTATTATGAGTTGACAAAAAAGGCTGGAGAAGCAATGCCAGGACTCTGGATGGAGAATAATTGGCTCTGGAGAATGTATATGCAAAAAGGCGCGTTGGATCGGTATGTGCAGCTCGCAGTTATTGAACAGTTGAAGCTGGAACAGCAGGTAAAAGATCTGGTAAGGGAGAGTTTGGAAAATAGGCTTGCGGACTCTTCAATTGAAAAAGCATGGGATCTGGTTGTGGGTGGTACAGAGCTTACCCCTGAAATGAAGGAATTGTTAAATGAGGCGTCTAAGCTTGGAGTGGAGAGTAATGAACTCTTTGGTGTAAGAAATGATGGTCTTTACAATCTGGAACATGACTTCATTGGATTGGGATGGACCAAAAGGCAATTGACCAGGGCTCTGAAAGCGAAGGGTAAGAAAAGGAACGAACTTCTGGCTATGATCGTGGATTACGAAAACCCCGGGGAGGGAGGATTTTATGATAACCTCGGCACGGCCAACCATGCACCCAATGTAGTTGCTGGTTATCCTTATGATCATGGGCAGCCCTATGTTTCGGAGATGCTTTCAGAGGAAAATCTTCCCAGTCAGCGATCGATGCATTTCACTCAGGATGAGGAGCAAGGTGTCATACTCCATTACAAAGGACTCGATCCTAAAGCGAAGTATACATTGAGGCTCACACTGGTGAGACCATGGTTTCAGGAACGATATGCTATGCGTATGAATCAAAAGGCTCAATCCATTTATGCAGATGATTTCCTGTTGGCCAAAGAAGTTGAGCTTCCGCTGCAGATGAGTGATTTCTTTACTTATAAGGTTCCAGCAAATGTGACCAAAGATGGTGAACTCATCATAAGGCTTGAAAAAGCCGCTGATGTGGCTGCGGGAGATCGGGTATCTGTTGAGCAATGGCGCAACTCAGGAGGGTGGGGAACCATTGTTTCTGAAGCCTGGTTGATCAGGGACTAGTCTTTTATTTTAACATACAGGCGTATTTCGGAATAATATTTCATAATTCCTTAATACAGCCTACATAGATTCGTAATTCAAAGTGGGATTTAGTGATTTTCTGGTGTGATTACGCAATTTCAGGTGTAAAAAGCGCATTTTGCGCACATGTTCTTGTTTTTATTGGGATAAATTTATTGAATCAATTCATCATTTAAGGTTAAATAATGAAGGATTGATGTTAAGGTAACAGCAGCCGGAAGATTTAAAAGTAAGTTTATACCCAATAATAAACCACATGAAAAAGGAATTACTTTTAGCAATTAGAAATGGCGATGAAGTTGCATTCAAAGAACTTCATAACCTCTATAAGGAGCCAGCGATCCGATTTTGTAATTCGATCATCAAAGACATCGAAGAATCTGAGAACCTAATTCAGGAAGTGTTTATCAAAATCTGGGATAAGCGGACAGGAATCAATCCTGAATTGAATTTTAATTCCTACCTCTTCACAATTATACGCAACAGGGTTTATGATTACCTGAAAGAAGTGAAGAGAAATGAGTTTGTAAAAGAACGTTACTGGCACAACATCGTTGAGCATCAGCAAACAGAGTCAGATCTGAAAGAAGAACGCATTACCAACATCAAAGCTGCCATCAACGACCTCACTGAGAAGCGTAGAAGGATCCTTCAATTGAACTATGAGGAGGGTAAGTCTTATGAAGAGATCGCCAACATGTTGAATATTTCAAAGAACACGGTGAAAAATCAATTGGTTAAGACAAAACAAATCATCCGTACACAATTAAAGGTTGCTTCGGCTTAACCAATAAATTTTAACTTATAGCGATTTCATTTCCTCTCCGGAATCTCTGGATACAATGGTAGGTCGGCTGCTCTTGCCTGATGGATCAATGGCTTTGATTTTTATCACTACATTGTCATCAACTTTTACCGGTCCTTCATATAATGGACTGTCTACGGTTGGTTCCGAGCCATCCAGTGTATAGTAGATTTTTAATCCGGGATATTCCACATTGGCTTTTAGCATACCATTTTCAATGATTCCCCCTGCAGGAGGTACACGGTAATTGTAACCATTGTTGATATAACTCAGTCGTGGCAATTCTTTATTTGCCAATAGGTTGGCAAACACGTTCCAATCTTTATCCTTCAATTCGTTACGCTTTGCCTCATCGGCAATGTTCTCCCAGGATCGCGATTTGGTCCAGGCACTTTCTGCAAAACCGATGAGCTTGGGGAGATAATAATATTCCAGCATATCTCTTCCTTTGATGGTTTCGCTCCATATCTGAGCTTCGATCCCGATGATATTTTTCTCCGCTCCGGGATTGAGTCGTTCCAATTCCAGTACCTGGCCTCCCGGCTCAATTTGCACGATGTCAACTGTCCTTCCATCCTTTCTTTCTGTCCGCAACACATGCAATTCACTGCCCATAGAAGTAGTAGCTGTAGTGGTAAACATGTTGAAAGGAGCGAAGTGCCAGTTGTCCCTGGTATTGATAAATCCTGCCCAGTACAGACCAGGTTCAGAAGGGTCTTTGCTATAAGCCAGGTCAAAATAGAAGTTTGAAACATTACACAATACAATAGGATAACCTGCATTGGCCAGTTTATAACCTATATCAGGGTAATCAAATAGGTTGTTCCAGATGTAGGGAATAATGTTTTTACCCATCAATTCCTTATTCGGGATATAGTTTCCATCAGGCGTCTTTTTCAATGCAACTTCTTCCCATCCATGCCACTCCAGGTTTTTGTCTTTCAGCCGCTCAGTCATTCTCTTGATAAAATAAGCATGTAGCTGATGATGGTTTTCAATTTCCGGATGGTCCTTTAGAAACTCAGCTACCATCGGAGACCCTGTCCAGGCACCATGTGGAACCTCATCTCCACCCATGTGAAATTTGGTGATAGGGACCCCGGCCTCATCGTACATGGCCATTATTTCATCGACTACCTTTTCATAGAAGTCATAAGCCGACTTTCTGACTACACAAACCACATTGTCTTTGTATGCCTGGGCAGAAATGTATTTTGATGTGTCTTCCGGGTCTATCAGTCGGTATTGCTCTGCTTCTTCATGCTTACCTGCCTCCATCAGCCTGTCATACCGTGCCTCCATGGCTTTGATTGCTGCTCTTGCATGACCGGGGAAGTTTACCTCCGGGATGATGGTGATGTGTCTTTCCCGGGCATATTTCAGGATCTCAATAAAGTCTTCCCTGGTATAATAACCACCTCCGTTTTTATCAGGATCATTGGCATAAGGTCCCGATCCATAGGCCGGATGAACCACGCTGTTTTTGTATGATGTGGTGTGTTTTCTTGCTCCTCCTACTTCAGTGAGCTCAGGCAGGTCCTTAATCTCCAGTCGCCAGCCTTCATCTTCTGTTACATAAAAGAGGAAATGGTTGATCTTGTAGTATGCTGCTACATCCAGCATTCTAAGGATTGTCTCTTTCGTTTGAAAGTTTCTCCCAACATCCAGGTGAATACTTCGAAACCCGAACCTGGGGGCATCACTGATCTTTTTGCATGCCAAAGTGAACTTGCTTCCCTTGCTTTTTAGAGATTCCATAGGTATAAGTGCTCTCAAGCTTTGAATGCCATAAAAAACGCCTGCAGGGTCTGAACCTACAATAGAAATACTTTTAGGATCAATAGTGAGGTAATAAGCTTCATTACTGTTTCCATTCACAGTTAATTTATCCTGTTGTAGTACAATCGCTTTTCCGGATGCTGCATCAGAGGAAAGGGGTAAGTCAATGCCTACGTCATTCAGTAGCTTGGTCTTTAGGAACTTTGCTTCTTTTTCAAGGCTGGGCTGGTAAAAAATGGTGAAGCTCTTATCAACGACAAGTGTGCCTTCAAGTTTTTGAGTAGATACCGGAGTTGGTACGATCAGGTCCAGCTTTTCTTTCGGTAAGGCTGAGAGTTTCTGGTTTGCCTTGTAAAGATAGGAAGGGGTAGGTATCGGATCATAATCTTCATCACTGCGATGAATTTGCTCTGGCCTGGTGAAAGGATGAAGAGTGTAGTCAGTCACTTCTACAATTTGCTCTTCCTTTCCACTGGCATCATAAAACACAAAATATAAGCCCAGGGGACCATCCGTTTCTTTGATAATGGCCTCTGTGCCGCGGTAAACGACTTCTACACTTTCACCTTCTTTCAGTGAGAAGTCCGTTTTAGGAACCATTTTATACCAGTCACCATTGATGTGCTCCACGATGGCAGGCTGTGGAGTTGGCGTAGATACCATGGGCCTGGGATTGATATTAAAAAATAACGTCCAGTTTTTGCCATTGAGGTCAATGCCCCCCTTGTGGGTCAAGGTAAACTTTGACTCAAATACATTCGGCTCTCCGGTAAAATTGGTGACGTGTTCCCATTCTACAGCAATATCCGCAGTTGTATCTGGAGATTGGCAGGAGAAAGTAAAAACAAAAATCAGGGCAGAGAGTCCGAATGCAAGGTACTTCATGTATATAGTCAATTATTTAAGATTAATACTCAAATATTAACCAAAGGGGCTATAACAGAAAGCACAATGACTGAAAAATTAAGCACTCTTTTTTCCGGCCCGTAGGTCAACAAGCGCGTCAACCAGGTCTTGAATTTTGTCTCTCGTGAGTGGTTTTAATACATAGTCGATGACATCATCGTATCGAGTAGTCCTTGCTTTGTCAGCTTCATCGGTGGATGAGGATACAATGGCAAATGATGTATTTCCAAGATGAATCGACTTGCTATAATGTTCCAGGACCTCAAAGCCATTCATAACTGGCATATTTAGGTCAAGAAGCACCAGGTCAGGATAAAATCCGTCACAGTTGTCTAAATAGTCAATGGCCTCTTTCCCATTTTGAGCTAAACCGATCTTATCGATTCTGAATTCTTTCAAACGCTGTGAGGTGATCAGATTATTGACCACATCATCGTCTACAATTAATACGTGTGTTAGCTGGTTGTTCACGATAGTAATGTTTGTTAGTTTACATTTATATTTATTTAACTTACTGATAACCAATTAAATAATACTTCAATTATAGCATATCTAAATACTCGCCCTGGTTTCTGGTTATGTTTTTTATCCAGGGATATCAATTTTCTATGGGTTATTACATCTGAAAAAGATGGGGTTTATTAAATGGGGTTTGTAATTGAATTCATTGTTCTATCAGGGTGAAAATCAACGATCCATCTTAAGCGCTATTTGGTATAAAAACAACTTAAAAAACTACTCACGCTTCTTCAAGTTATAGAAAAAAATGCAACTGAACAAGTAGTTCTAATAAATTTCAAACTTCAATGTGGAATAGGTAACAGATTGATAATCTGTATGTTATAATTCTTTATAATGGTTTGGTTGTTGATGCTGAAGCAGAAAAGCGATGATCCTTTTCATTGGAATTTATATGGAAATTCACAGTCTAGTTATAATCATAAAGTTATCTATGTTTTTCAGGTTCTCTTAATGGATGTTTTATGAGGAGGCAAGAATTTTCTGAAGTAAATTGATCTGGTAATCAGTAGGTAATTGTTAAACCGATTCATCAAGGTTTCTAGTCTGTTTCTGCTCGCCTTTGTTAAACGTCAGGGTTAACAAGGGTTTGTCAGACTTCTTGAAAACAATCTGATCCTCTTGCTCAAAGTGAGTGAGCTAATCTTCCAGTATTGGGGCATTAACTAGCTAATAATGCTTCAATATTAGCAATGAAGCTAAATGTTAAATAGGTGATTACGCAAAGGATTTCACCAATGGTAAATCCTACTAATCAGGAGTATTTTTCAAAGTGCTTGGTGGCCATAATGTTCTAAGGCTACGGTATTATGGCAAAATCTCAAAAGCGTCGGTTTGTGTACTTTGGACCCCGATTTTTACCACAATCTCAACCGGATTAACAAGTCCGGAGGGCACCTTTACACTAATTGAGTTTCTTGAAAGATTTACTTCCTGAGCAATGACCCCATTGAAAATAATATCAGTATGAAATGGCAAAATCCCAAAATTTCCATGTAAAGTCAGCACCTCTCCAGCTGCTGCTTGCGTTGGAGAAATACTCGTCAGTTGCAAAGGAATCAGACTTACTTTATCTGTGGAGGTTGTGACCTGATCTGCAACCTGGACGGTAAGTGTGGATTCCAATTCCAACGGTCGATATGGAACAGTGACTTTCAAAAGAGAGTCGGTGGCTTCAACAAGATTTGCTCTAAAACTGCCAATATCTACAGAATTTGAGGTGCTCGAACTAAAATTCTCTCCTCTGATGATGAGGGTGTCTCCATATAATATGGATTGTGGTGAAAATGAAAATATCACGGGTGCCAAACTGCCAGCACTACGAAATTCTGTGACCTGGGCATATACTGTTTGTTCTGAAGTTTGAACAAATCCTCTCACATAATACGTGGTATTTTTTCTGAGTGCATTGGAAATTCTTAAAGAATATTTGTCAGATGGAAATTCCTCAGTATGAAATTTCTTTTCTGAGTCCATTAACCTTGGGTCACTTATTACGGACCAAACGAAACCATAGTTGAGTATTTCCAAATTACCTCTATCATAAATTTCTGCATTAAATGTGGCACCAGTTTCGTCTAAATCCGATACTTGTAAAGTTATTAATCTGGGATAATCTCTTTCGGCAAATTCTTCATCAGTGCAATTTGTCGAAACAAAGATGACAAATGTTATAACAAGCAGTTGGATAAGGAACTTCATGATCTAATAAGAATTAAGTTTATTGAGAATTGGCGATCATTCGCCTTTATCAATAATAGTTTTACTACTTCCAATAGATAACCATAACGAAATGATAAACTTGCTTTGAAATACTTTACAGACCTCGAGACTCCAACTCCTCCCCAAAATCCTACTGCATACTGATTGAATTCGATTGGCTGATCATAGAAGGATGTTAAAATCTCTTCTCCATCAATACGTTCACTGTACATTTCGCTTGCTTTTTTTAAGTAGTGGTTATAGCTGGTGCCTCCTTGAAAATAAATTCCATATTTTCTCTCAGGTAATGAGTACTTTAGTGAGAGGGGAATAGATAGAGTCGATAGATCTATTTTGACATCATGTATTTGCTGAGAGGTGCTTAAATGAGCCGATCCTATATATCTGGATTTAGAAAAATGTAATTCTGTCTGAAATGAAACTCTTTCTGAAACCCGTGGTGAGGAAAGGACAGCAAGGAGGCCAAATGTTGGGAATAAAGAATTGTATGAATCCGTAAGAAATGGATAGGTACCTAATCCATCTTTCATTTTAATACTCGACTTTGTCAAGCTGGCAATGAGTCCAAATTTAATTTGAGTCCAGGGCTTGCTAGTGTTAAATACAATAAAATCACTGCCTTGGCATTTGTTATACTCTATGATGATGTTCGTAATATCCCTTTGATTAAAGTTAAGGTCTGAAGCCAGGCTATTGGGGCTTTGTAAACAATCACTAATTAAGTAAGCAACAAGACGTTTCCATTTGATATCATTATTTTTTGATTCTAGTAGAATAATTTCATCACCTTTATTGACATAGAATGATTCATTGATTTTGTAAAGGTTGGCATGGCCTAGTACCAGAGCTTCAACAAAAGAATTATCAATAATATCTGATTGAAAGAATTTATCATTTGAAAACCCATAACCATTAATTTGGTCAGGTGAAAACTCCTTAATTCCGGATTCATCCTTGTATAGGCATAAGTCATAACCCCTGGCATTCGAAGGGTAGTCTATTGATCCGTAAATGGTATCGTTTTTCGGCGTAATGATAAAGCCCTCTCGAAAATCACTTTGTCCCAGCAACGTTAGCATGGATGTATAAAATATGATAAGAAAGATCAGCTTCTTTTTAGGCATGGGTTAAAAGGGGTGAGGTTATATGCCAATATTATTTAATTTATATATCAAATCAAATATCTTTTGTTTATAACACATTAGTCCTAATATAAAATATGCCTTTTAGGTCCTGTTCGTCCGATGTGCAAAAAACAACGCTGTTGTTAAGTTCTTGTCATTTCTTGCTAACATAAGCCATATACTCAATTCCACACGGGCATTCAAAGCGAGACCACTGGCCTAGGCGCTTCTGGCCGGCTTGTTATTTAGAAAGTAAGTTTTATAAACCTCATTCGTGCATCTATTCACTGATGTCCGCCAGCATACAGGTATACTTGATCACATCGTCTATGACGAACGGTTGCCTCGATCACTTTTTTGATATCTCCCGCGGCTTGTCTGGTTAAGGACCAATTCCTTCTTCAACAAGATTTTTGATTGAGATCACCGACGTGACCAGATACATACACGAAGTCTCCCACTATTACAGCCTGTGAAAAAGGAGGTTCATGTCCAAATATTCATCGGTGGAAAAATATATTGGTGGAGTCGAGGTATAGTCTTCTTCAGTAGAGTTAACTTCCACACACGAACTGATGACAAAGCAGGAATAAAATTAAGGGAAGTTGGATTTATAGATTTTACATTTTAATGATTGAATACAATCTTCTGAAAGATTTGAATCCTAACAAGGAGTAATGAAATATACATTTCATTATCTTGAGATTCAATCCTTTTTACTTATGCCCAAATACACCCTTTACGTCAATGGTCGTCACAGCGTGGTTGAGACTGAACCAGATACACCTCTACTCTATGTGTTGCATGATCATCTGGAACTCAATGGTCCGAAATACGGATGTGGTTTAGCACAATGTGGGTCCTGTTCGGTTTTGATAGATGGCAGTGCCGCTACCAGCTGTATGATCCCCGTTTCTACCATTGGTGATAAGGAGATTACCACCCTGGAGGGGTTGGCAGATGGAGAAAAACTGCATCCGGTACAAGACGCTTTTGTGAAAGTGCAGGCTGCTCAATGTGGGTATTGCCTCAATGGGATGATAATATCCACGGTGAGTTTACTTAACCGGACCAGAAAGCCTGATGAATCACAAATCAGGGCTGCACTACAGCCTAATCTTTGCCGGTGTGGTACACACACCCGGATCATCAAAGCAGTGAAACGAGCAGCTAATAATCTATAAAGTTGACAATGATTGCACCATCCGAATTGTCGCGAAGGAAATTTCTCAAACAAATGGGTTTTGTTAGTGTAAGTTTTCCACTACTAAGCTCTTGCATTGGTGAAGAGGGAATGGCAATGGCTCCAAGAGTAAGCTATGAAGGTGAGCTCCCGGGGAGTATACGAAAAGCAAGTCAAGTCAATGCCTGGCTGCAGGTGTTGGAGGATGGCAGGGTCAGGGTGTTGTCCGGGAAAGTTGAACTGGGGCAAGGAATACGGACAGCTATTCGTCAGGTAGCAGCAGAGGAGCTCGACATGGATCTTGACCTGGTAGAAGTAGTGTTGGCTGAAACGGGACTGACCCCGGATGAGGGTTATACAGCAGGTAGCAATTCTATCCCAAGCAGTGCTATGTCTGTACGGTATGCTGCAGCCACCGCCAGGCAGAGATTACTTGAGATGGCCAATGTTAAATTGAATCTGCCGATTGAAAACCTCGTACTTTACAATGGCAAAGTGAAGACACGCGATGGTGAAAGAGTTTTGACCTTTTCTGAAATATTGGAAGGAGCGCAGATTGAAATGGAAGTTACTTCTCCTGTCCCGGTAAAAAGCAGGGATTCACACAAGTACGTGGGTAAGGCGATCCCCAGGGCTGACATCGAAAAAATGGTTACCGGCAAACATATTTACATCCAGGATCTCCGTTTCCCGGGAATGGTTCATGCGCGCATTGTTCGTCCTCCCAATTATCAGTCAAAACTCCTTCAAGTGGATCAGTCTGGGTTGATCAATAATGTTTCCGGAGTTTTAAAGACAGTTGTGAATGGTAGTTTTATCGGAGTTATTGCAGAGCGGGAGTATCAGGCAATCAGGGCAGAGAAATATCTAAGGCAACATGCATCGTGGACATATCCAGCTGCACTTCCTGACGGCAAGGATCTTTTTAAGACGATCGAGACCATTGCTGATGAGCCGGTCACCGTTCGAAATGAAGGTGACATCAGTATTGTGTCGGATACTAAAACAATAAAGACCCGGTATACAAAGCCCTATATCAAGCATGGATCGATGGGGCCGGCATGTAGTGTAGCAATGTTTGATGGAGAAATACTGAATATCTGGTCACATAGCCAGGGAATATATCCTATGAGGAGGGCCATCGCTGCGATGCTTGATATGTCAGAAGACCATGTTCATGTGATCAGCGTGCCCGGAGCAGGCTGTTATGGCCATAGCACGGCTGACGATGCCTCTGCTGATGCTGCCCTTTTGGCGATGGCGTTCCCTCGAAAACATGTCAGGGTGCAATGGTCCAGAGCTGATGAAAACATGTGGGAACCCTATGGGTCCGCCATCATAATGGAGATCGAAGCAGGGTTAGACCCATCAGGAAAGATCAATCGTTGGAAGGCAGATGTGTGGACTGATTCACACAGCACCAGACCCAACAATGATGCAGGTACATTACTTTCGTCCAGGTACCTGGAAAATCCGAAACCAATGAAGGGACGAGGTTATCTGGGGGGAGGGCACAGAAACGCGGATCCTTATTATTCGATTCCAAATATGCAGGTAAATGCTCATTTTTTTGAGGGGCCATTACGAGTTTCTTCACTACGGAGTTTGGGTGCCTACGCCACGATTTTCGCAACTGAGAGTATGATGGATCAACTAGCAGAAAAATCAGGAACAGACTCACTTGAATTCCGACTGGCGCATTTGAATGACGATCGGGCAAAAGCTACCATTCAAAAGGTGAAAGAAATGACCAGTAAGGAAAGAGTCTCGACCGGAGAAGGGATTGGCTATGCTTTCTGCCGTTATAAAAACAATGCAGCTTATGCGACTGTTGCAGCCAAAGTATTTGTGGATCAAAATTCGGGTGATGTAAAGTTGATAAAACTGTGGGCTGCGGTGGATGTGGGGGAGATCATTAACCTGGATGGTATCAAAAACCAGATTGAGGGTGGGATGATCCAGGCAGCCAGCTGGACACGCAAAGAGCAGGTGACCTTCAACGCTTCAGGCATTACAAGTACTGACTGGGCGACCTATCCCATTTTACGCTTCTCAGAGACCCCTGATATCGAGGTGACCATGATTGACAGACCGGAACAACCGGCTGAAGGTGGGGGCGAAGTATCGATGCCACCGACAGGGGCAGCCATTGCCAATGCTGTTTACCGGGCTTGCGGGAAAAGGATCTGTGATTTACCGATTACGATGGAGAAGCTGAAATTCTAGCATGACGTAATCACACTGTGTATTGAACCATCATGGCCTATTTTCCTTTCACCAGTACACTTTCATATCTGACGTAATTCGTGTCGTATCAGTTAAAAAATGAATGATATTGAAAGTTAATCCGGTGCCAAATGAGCTTTGTGAGATTATTTAGGCCCCTCACAATAGATTAACTTGCAATTTTTTATAGGACCTACCCTGAAATTCTTATCATCCTACATGATATTTAAATGTAAATCAAACACTTATTTGTGTTTGATGGTTAATTTACAACTGGTTATTCAACTTTTACAACATGATGATTTTTAAGCCACGCACTTATTTTGGCTTAGTGCTCCTTCTTTTTGGTTTCATTTCAAATGCACAGGATAGTCGACCCGATGAACTCAAAGTGATGATTGACTGTCGGGGCTGCGATGAGAGCTACATGCAACAAAACAGCCTTTTTCTCACCCATGTACGGGATCAGTCGCTGGCTGATGTATATCTGTTGATTAATCGAACATGGAGTCCCTCCAGTGAGATTTACAGAATGGAATACACGGGTAAGGGGGAGTTTGAGGGAATGGATTTCACATATTCTGCCGACTTCTCCCGAACGCTGACATTCAATGAGACCAGGAAAGGATTGCTTCAGGAAGTACTCAAAGGCTTAATACCATACATCCTGAAAACTAACCTGACTGATAAATTCGAAATAGTCGTGACCGAAGAATCAGAAGAAACAGAGAATAAAATACAAAGGGATCCGTGGAATAACTGGGTTTTTGAGGTTCAGGGTGAATTAAGCTTACGTGACCAGGATACAAGGGAAGAGCTCAATTATGAATTGGGATTTGAAGGTGATAAAGTATCGCAAAACTGGAGGGTCAGGATTGATGGTTTATTCAGAAGGAGAATTTTGAATATTGATCAGGATGATGGAACGGAATTCACAAGTGTCCGTGAATTTAAGTATTTCGGAACCAGTGTTGTCAAGAGTCTTGGCGATCACTGGTCAACAGGTGTTTTTATGAATATTGAAAACAATAACGTAGATAACTTTCAGTTACGGTTTAACATTTCCCCTGCTGTGGAATATAGCCTCTTTGATTACCGGGAGGTACTTACACGGGAGATAACCTTTGCTTATAAAATTGGATACAACTATCAAAAATATCTGGAGACCACCATTTATGATGTTGATGAAGACCGTTTTCCCAGCCAATCTTTTTCTGTGAATGTAAGATTCAGAAGAGACTGGGGCTATATTTTTTCCAGTGTTGCAGTGCGAAATTTCCTGAATGACTTTTCAAAAAACCGGATCTCAATTGATAATCGAGCAAGTGTCAGAATTTTTAAGGGACTTTTTGCCAGCATCAATGCTGATTTTGATATGATCAGGGATCAGATCAATCTTCAGCGGGGTGATGCCTCACTGGAAGATATCATCCTACAGCAGCGAGCCATTGCAACTAATTACCGGCTCAATGTGGGCGTGGGTCTGAGCTATACCTTCGGCTCTATCTACAACAATATTTTGAACACCAGGTTGTAGTTGAATTTATTGGGTTTAAAGAAAGCGGATTCATGACTTGGTGATTGCCAGCGAAAATGTCACTTGCATTTTATGGAAGCAGTATCATTTGTTTAATACTCAGAAGTAAATTCATATGGTGATTATATCCTGTGAAAAGGATTGAAATTGACTTATTTAGCCGGAATGTCTAACTTCAAAAAAAATTAACCTATAGACAATGATAGCTCGACCAATAAAGACCCTTTTGCTCATTCTGACAATTCTGGCCTATGCTACAGATGGCCTCTCACAGTCACACAGCCACGATCACGACCAAGATCACACCCATCATTCGCATGAATTGGCCTATGCAGGTGAAGCGCTACCATATGAGGAATTTGCACATGAAGGCACACTAGCCAAATTGGTTACTGGTCAGGGGGCTTTTGTCTTTTCGTATGATGAAAAACTCACTTCGGCGTTCCCTGAAGAAGCTCAGGAATTTGAACCAAAGATGCATGGAGGGTTTAATGAAGATCCTGAAACAGGTATCGTATATACGGGAATACCCGGCTACGGGCTGTGCGCTATCAGTGCGGACCTCACTTCGTGGTCTACCATTGGCACGGACGATAGGCTAAAAGACAACATTCATGGGATTGTGTTTTTTGTCCACAAAGGGAAGAAATACCTGGCGGTAGCGCAGGAAGGTAAACGGGTGCTCGTAGTCACCCTCGATGGAAAAATAGTAAGTGAAATACTCAAGCCTACAGGCAAGGAGTTTTCTTTTGCCCCGGCCAATGAGTTTTTTGGCTCGGCGGACAGTAATTTCGGTGTGACCGATGTGACTTATCTGAAGGGAACATTATATGTGGCCCATGGTTATTCAAAAGGAGATTTTGTACTGACCATAGAGGAAAAAGATGGTAGCTGGAGCTGGGGAGATTTGGCCTGGGGTGGTAAAGGTGATGAACCTGGCCAATTTAAGACAGCACACGGTATCTATGCCTACAAGAACCACATTCTGGTAGCCAACCGAGCCGCCGGTCAGGTAGTAAAGTTTACGAGTAAAGGCAAGTATGTGGAAATATTTGATGATATTCCTGAGGGAGCTCTTATCTGTAATGTCTCTTATAAATCAGATCATTACTTCCTCAATGCACTGAGTCCAATTGGCAATCAGAAATCCGCACCCATTTATGTACATACCAGTGAAGAGTTGGTGTCTACGCTGATACCCGGTGACCTGGATATCCCTGTGCTAACCAATATCCACCAGGTGTGGCCTCATATTGTCAAATCTGCCGACGGGTCTGAGCAACTTTATGTCCTCATCCATGGGTGGAACAAAGGGAAATATGCCGTATTGAAGCTGGAAGATTGATTCTACTTGCCGAAACGAATGCAAAGAAAAGGAGGAGTAAAGAATGCTACTTTCGCTACAAAACTTGAGTGTTCTTTGCATCTGTTTAATTGAGTGAGTCAAATTTAATCCCGGTTTCTATTTAAACAGCCAGGGTCTGATAAGCCGCGTATACCTTGGCATGATGATGTAAACCATTAACACAACAACAATCCCTGTGATTATGAGTGTGTCAAAGAATATGTTTTTGGGAATGTTGACCATTCTCAATAGGGGGAGAATAACAAAAGGTATCATCAGGACAAGTGGATAAATAGCCGACCAGGTGATTAGGTACTGTTTCCAACGGACCGGTGTTTTTATATCCCCAGGATTGGAAAACAAGAAATCAAGACCACTGTTGATGGAATATTGATCGTCCCTTGCTAGCAGGGGCCTTACTTCAGCGATTAATTCCTTACGTTGCTTAGAACTCATCCAATTTTTCAGATTTCCAATTGAGTCGAATCGGATGATAACTGTGTATGTGTATGTAAGATCAGGAATGGGGCGAATGATCTGACTGTCTATATGACCGGGAGATTGTCGACATAACGGATCGATTTTACCCAGCCATTCCTCGTAAGCATCTTGTTTTCCTTCCAGAATCTGATGTGTGATCACAACGGAAGCGCCGTTTTTTTTCATGATTCCTTTTTACGTAAAAGAAGTACCAAAGGATGGGTTTCAGGTAATGAAGTGGCTTCAATATTTAATCCCTAGCCGAACATCACCTATTGAATCTGATGGAATACAGATCAGCATCTTTCAGGTAAACCCGCATTTTGATGGTTTTTCCTGCCAGGGCAGAAACATCACTATTCCCATTCCATTCCACGATCCGCGAGATCTCATTACCAATGATTGTTTGAGCGTCATCTATTGAAAATCCGGGAATTGGTTTCCCTTGTTTATCCTGCAATTCAATTTTGATTTCTCCAACCGCGGAGGTAGCATAGTTGAGCTGCAATTTATTCCCATCAAACGTGAATGGTTTGGTGGTGAATACTCCTCCCTCGTATTTTCCGCGGATGGAAGTGAATCCATCCAATCGCATGGAGTACCTTCTCAAATGGGCTGAAGGCTGAGCATAATCCTGGTTGACGTAGATGGACATCTCCGCAGGGCCCGTCTGTACCACATTGAGGGCAGGGTAATTGGATCGGGATACCCAGTTGTCAAGACCTATTCCAGGCCTGATAAATGCCTCCATAAACAAACGGTCGTAATTGTTGCCACCCCTGGTAGTCATAAAAAAAGCATCAGAGCAATCTTTGAAATATTTGGGGTTGACTTCCAGTGCTTTGGCTTGCTCTTCAGTAAGTACCTGTCTACCTGGCATAAATCTTCCACCGATAGCCACATAAATATGGGGAGCCCGGAAGTAGGGGCTCGTCTGTTGAGTATAAAGGTGCTCCAAAGGGGTATTACCGAATGTCATCTGCTGGGGCTCAGTCCAGTGTATAAAGTCTTTGGAGGTAGTCCTGCCCACACTGCGAAAACCATTATATCCTTCTTCAGTCCATGTTCTGAAATAACAGATGTATTGGTTTTCAGATTCAGACCAGAAAGCCACGTTTTGAGAATCAAATTTACCCTGGGTAAATACAGGCTCATCTTGCAGCTTTTTCCAGTGAATCCCATCTGGAGAGCTCCATGCAATCAGACCGCTTTTTCCTGTCCCTCCAAGGGCCTTGTACTTTTCACCAGGATTGACACCAGGATTCTTATCCAGGAAAGGGCTGAAATTGTGGGTGACGGGTGCAGCATGAGCCAACACAATGTTGTTTTTTGTTGTTCTGTGTACATCAAAGAGTCCCAGTTCTGGTTTGACCCAGTGTATCCCATCTTTTGACTCGGCATAGCAGGTCACTTCGGCATCATTTCCATCTTTGTCTGCCTCCCTGACTCCACGATAATATGCCCTGTAAAGGTCACCATCTTTGAGTATAGTCACATAAGCACTAAAGTGTCCTTCCCAGGGCTTGTCGAAAGGAAAGACCATGCCCTCGTCGTATGGGGTATGTTTTACGATCTCCACACTAGTCATTTGATCTATAAGATAATGATCTACAAAAATCTCTCTCCGATCCTTAAGGTCAACAGGGGATTGAGCATGCGCGATCGAAGAGATTAAAGTAGCTGATAGGAATAGTCTGAAAAGTTTCATCATTGGGCAATAGAATTCATGAATACTGGGTCAATAGTAGTACTTGTAAGGTGGGCGATATTACTCTTTTGATGCCGATAAATTCATAAAAAATTCGGAAAAGTTGACATGAAGGGCATGTTGGACGATCGGAAAATAAGGATTTCATCATGCTGGCTTCACTCTATCATTCTAATGTTAGATTGGATCGGGTTTTGTCGATGATTCGTTAAATAATTAAATTTGGATTGTGGGTATTCAGAATTATTCCATGAGAGATAAACTCGAAAGGCGGCTTCTAAGTAAGTATTCAGGATTGTTGTGGTCTTACAATAAGCGTAAAGTGAATAGCCTGTCTGATGAGCTAATTATTGAAAAACTTCTGATTAATGGAGGAAAAAGAGATTGGATTGATCTCAAACAAGCTTACAATAAAGCCCTCATACGAAAAGTATGGAAAGATCAGCTTTTAATGAGTGGTTTCTTTCCTGAGAAACAAAGGAGATCGTTAGGTTCTTTTTTGAAAGCAAAAATCCGGCTCGTTATATCACTGATAATAAGAGAAGAAAAATTGCACATTCTTATTGAAAGGAGTTTCTGAAAGTACTTCAAAGGTTCTGGATATTTTGATGAAATATCCAGAACTAGACTCATACAATCTTATTGGAGGAACAGGTGTGGCTATTAGAATGAATCATAGAGGTTGAGTGAGGATATCGATCTGTTTGCCTATAATAAGTTTCCAGGTAGAAAATTCAAGCTTCCTCATATTGAAAAACTCCTTGATAGATTCAAGACTGATTTTTCAAAATTTCAGATTCAATTGATAGAGGATTCTGATGCGACTTTATTTCTTGATGATGTAAAAGTGCAAATGAGAGCAGAGCATCAGTTTCATGGTCCAAAGCTGACAGAGAAACTGGGTACTAATTCATTTACCAAGTACAATAGATTTGTTAGGAATGAAACTCGTTACTCTATACCTAAGAAATGAGTGGCGGGATGTGTATGACCTTTATCACTTATCTAAATATATTGCCTATGACCAATTTTATAATGCATACGCCAATATTATGAGTTCAAGATATTGTGGGAGAAAGAATAGAAAACCTCTGTTGTATAATCAGGCAATTAAAAAGCTCAAGGATTATGCTTTGCTTGAGTCCTTATATATCAAAGATCCTTTGGAAGGCTTAATATCTGAAAAAACAGTGACACCCTCATTGATAATTGAAACTTTTGAATCTCTGCCATTGGCTGATTAAGGGGCTTTTATCCTTCAATCTTTCGAAGCTCCTATCAATCAATATTTAGTTGATGTAAATAGATCACAACTTACTCACTTTCATTTCGAAAGTCCCCTTCAGGCCGGGTGAGGTGTTGGTGATGTTGATTCGGTAAATGTTGTCTCCCCATTTTTGGATGACTCCCTGATCTTCCATGGTGACTAACTTCACCTTTTCAATTTCCACTTTCGTGTTGGCCGCAGGGTAAGTGATTTGCATTTTTTGCCCGTTGGCATTGATGAGCAGTATTCCTGGCTTAACCTGTTCTACAGGGTAAGCCGTCATCAGGTGCTGTGTGATCTGTTCACCTTTCTTTAAGTCATAAGTATCGGTTACCGTCACATTTTTCCCCCTGTTTAAACGTATGGACCTGTTATAGGCATTGATGCCGGCATTCTTGGGGTAAGCTGTGCCAATGTTTTCAGTCAATGATACATAGTTATTCCTGACCTTGTATGCAGCATCGGTAGCTTTGAAGTCTTTTCCGGGTGGTTGCTGGATGCCATTGATCGATGGTGTATTGTGATGATCCGACCGATGAAACCAGATGTCGTAACGTTCGTTGCTGAACACTTTGCGAGTATACGTTCCACGACCAACGTCAATCAATACCGGGTTGCCATCATAAAAGACCATGAAGTTACCAATGTCATTGTGGTTATGACTTTCAGCATTGTGTCCACCCTTGGCTGCAACAAAGAACCCATCGTCTGTCCCTTCTTTGTCTCTGGATACCATCACCTGAAGATCTGGGAACCAGGAATCACGAGGTAGTGGTAAGACTTTTGGCGTGTTGATAACTTCGTCGTGCGTAAATAGCCTGTAAAAGTTTCTGAAGTAGTGGAATCTGCCAAGCTTGCGGTTATCAGCCTCATAGAAATAAGCACCGAATTTCATCATGTCCGGATCATTCACTGCTTTACCAAAACGATAAATAAGTCCTCCGTCAACGTTAGTTTGTGGGTCAGCATCTGCAAAGGAGATGAAATAGTCTTCGCTTATCTGGGCTTTATAGATGTAAGCTGCCATATTTTTAACCTTTTGGTCAGCTGACACATAAGCGAAGGCGCCATTAGTTGCCGTGTTTAGAATTTCAATGTTGTCATACAGTGAAGCGGCTGCTGCACCCCAATAGGATGGCCCTTCATCACATCCACCATCTTCAGGGTAGGGATTTAGGAATTCGTCTAAAACGACCAGGATCTTGCTGACATGCTGCATGCGCTTCTCTTCATCTTGCTCAAGTAAAAGCACGGAGTTCAGCCAGTTGCTGCAGATCCAGGGATTCCAGTTGTTGGGTCTGCGCCCTTCTTCGCCCATCCACCAGTGATGCTTGGCCATCAGCGGTTCAAAGATGCGTTTGTTTCCTTCGTAATAGATCCTTTTTCTGATCTGTGGAGATACCGCATCAAATTTGTCACCCAGGAAATAATCAGCCCAGGCCAGAAAAGTAAGGGTCTCGGCAGCGAAAAGATCAACAAACGGATCACTGACGTCCATCAGGCCGGCGTACTCTTCAGTTTTGGGAAGGTGAGCCGGAACGCCCCACCAGGACTCTTCACAGATAGACCAGATACCATTGATGATCGGGTCGATAAAGCGTCCTTTGTTTTCATAGATCTCGGCCAGGATCATGGTTCCCAACACGGTACGCTTTTCAAAGCTCACCTGCTGATACATGTCTCGATCTCCGGTGCGGTCGATAAGTAATGAATAGGTAGCCGGAATATAGGGCCATTCATAGTCGATCCAATCATTGGCCTGCTCCAGGTAGCCCTTCATGATTTGGGGGTCTAGTTGACTCCAGGCATCTCTATTAGATATTTCAGGAAAGGGTTTCCAGGATTCCTGAGAGATGAACAAACCTTTCAATTCATCCGCTGAGTATTTTCCACTTAGCAGATCCTGGCTATAAAGATTGGATTGAATGATCAGAGTGATCACGAATAAAGAGATGTTACGCATGGGTTTTTTGGGTTGTATGTGTCCTACTAAAAGTAAAATGGAAATTAGTAAATAATACGAAATAAGACATTAGGATTATGTCTGCGATTTAGAGAACCCGGCGAAATTTATTACCATTGTTTTTTAAAAGCCCAAAAAATGAAATTACCCTTCTATACATACTTGATTGCCTTGTTGGCTCTAACAACTTTTGGTTGTGGAGGAAAGAAACAGCAACAAGAAGACCTTCAACTCATCTGGTCCTCTCAGCCGTTGATGATTCCGGAGGACTTGAAGGAGTCAATTATCAGTTCGGCCAATGAATTGATGGACGAGGGTCCCTATTCAGTACTCCAAAAGACATTTACTCCACCCAGTGGTGATAAGCATGATTACATGAGTATGGGTATCTACTGGTGGCCGAATCCGGATAATGAGGATAGTTTGCCATATATCCGAAGAGATGGGCTGGTCAATCCTGAAGTTCACGGGATCACTGATAAAAGATACCTAAATGTAACTCAGGATATCGCTTTTGTTTGCGGATTAGCTTATCACATCACCAAAGATGAGAAGTATGCAGCCAAATCTGCCGAGGTTTTAAGGCACTGGTTTATCAATGACAGTACTCGCATGAACCCAAACCTTAATTTTGGGCAGGGTGTTCCAGGAATAGCGGATGGTAGATGCTATGGGATCATCGAAACGCGGGACATTTCGAATGTGATGGATGCCGAAATGCTGATCAGGAGTTCCAAAGCATGGGGAGAAAAAGATCAGCAACAATTGAAGAACTGGATGTCTGATTACTTGGATTGGCTCTTAACCAGCGAATTAGGAAAAGAAGAGTTTACCAGACCGAACAATCACGGCACCTGGTATGATGTACAGGTGTCTTCCCTTGCTATTGCTGTTGGGGATATAGCAACAGCCAAACGAATTCTAAAGGGTTCTGCTGATCGAATTTTGGAGCACGTGGATGCTGAGGGGCGACAGCCGGAGGAGCTGGCCAGGACAAGAACCTGGGATTATAGTACCATGAATCTGAAGAGCTTGATGTTACTTGCCATGTTGGGCGAGAAAGTAGGGGTGGACCTTTGGCAAATTCCCGGGGAAGATGATCCTGCGATCCGACGAGCTGTAGACTTTTTATTGCCATTTGCATTGGCGCCTGAAGCCTGGGAATATGAGCAAGTGCTGGAATTTCAGCCTGAACGAATTGTTCCGCTCGTAGAGCAGGCCATACTTCAATATCCTGAAAGGTTGGAGGTATACACCGAAGCTCTAAAGAAGATCGGTTCGGAAGACAACCACATTGGCTTTTACGACTTGCCCTAGTTCTTTTTTTTAGTCATGGCCAGATTCTCCTCTACCCGGTAAGCCACGATTTCAGCGATGAGGTCATAAGGAATGGGCTGATTAAGTGGAAATTTGACAGACCCCTTCCCCTGAGGGTATTTTGACAGAGCCACTTCAAACGCAGTGTGCCCTGATGGCGTGGCATAAAAACCAATATGATTTTGGTATCCTCCAAAATACACCAACGGCTTTTTCATGATTTTGTATGCTGGCATGCCATAGCTGATACTTTCTTCTGCCTCAGGAGCCATGTTTTTTATGATCGACCTGATCCTATTTAAAATATCTTGTGTGGGGATCGGAAATTTAGAGATATAGGCAGCTATTGGGTCCATCTTTCTTGAGCATACATTGCTCTAATAAAATTACGAGATTTCACGCTGTCTACAAATGCATTAGCTCTGATTATTTTGACTAGTTCAGAAGGGATTCATACAGTAAAATATTTGTAGATTTATGCATTAAACAACTAAAAAATAAGCCCATGAAATTCTCCAGAATTCCTGTTTTTCTTATCCTTGGTGCTTTAATTACATCATTTGCACTTCAAAACAATGTCAAAGATCCTAAGCTCAAGAAGATCTTCAACGGAAAAGACCTCGCTGGATGGGTAGCACCTGAAGGGAATATCTGGTGGACAGCGAATAAAGGGATTTTAACCGCCAAAAGTAGTCCGGATCAAAAAGGGTCTATTTTATGGACTGAGGAATCATACAAAGATTTTATCATCCAGGCAGACTTTAAGTTTGGCGATGGCACAATTGATTCAGGGATTTTCCTTCGAACAGAAAAGGAACAGATACAAATAGGAGAATCTGGTTCTCTCAAAAGAGATATGACTTGTTCTCCCTATATTCCAGGCAAAGGATATCCCGTAGAAGCAAGCAATATCAAAAACCTTTTGAAGCTGGATGACTGGAATACCATCAAGGTAAAAGCAGTGGGTAGCGTATATACCATCTGGCTAAATGGTGAGCAAGTACTGGAGTTTTACTCCGATACAGCTATTGAAGAAGGACCTGTTGGGCTCCAGCTTCACCCGGGAAGAGACATGACCATAGATTTTAAAAACATCTTATTTGCTGAGCTTTAAAGATTGCTTTGTGGAATTTGATAGGTGGTGTTGATGCCAAGATTTCGTTGTTAGTAGTTGACCCGCCTAAAGTTAATAGAAGTATCCAAATATTTTTATTGGACTAATTTTATAAAATCAGTGAAAACCGTAAAAGCTGATGGTTTTAGCGCGTAGTGTAAGTCTTAGTGGTTAAATTGATTTACCAATAAACTAGTTGAAGTGGAGAAAGTCAAAGGTTTGATATGGTATTTAGATGGCTATCATTCTGGTACACAGGAGGATTTTCAAGCCTTCTTAAAATCGCATAAAGGAGCTAAGCTAGTATTCACTTTTGATGAAATTAAGCCCAGCCAACTCCTCAAGCTTTCGGACAACCTAAACTCCTCAAATGCGAGGAGGGTAAATGTTGAGAAAAGAAATTAAGCTAACTTATTGTTAGCTATTTCATTCAGTTGCGCTTGTGTGAATGATTCCAGGTATTTATATCTGTTTGTAGGATCTTCCTGGAAGATATTGGCAACACTTTCGAAGTGATTAACTTCCTTTCTCTTGATGAGGCGTCCAATTCCTCTTGAGATTTTGCTTCTTTTTAGTACCATGATATTCATTAATTAAAAATGAATTCATTGTCTTTGTTTCCGGATCTTTTCTTACTGCCTGAAAGTGTGATCCCGAACAAAACAATGAAAATTGCTAACATCAATATGATGAGTTTTTTGACCATTTGTATATAAGTCAAGGAAACGTTGAGTTACCCCTAAAGAATCTTTAAAAGATTTATGGATTTATTACCAGGGTGTCTGAAGTTGTGGAGATCACACCGAAATAACCCAGAACCAGACTGGCTGGATTTGAAGAATCTACCATGTTTCCACGAACCACAGAGGGCGTAGTTCCACTTCTGGTACCCAGGGAGGTGGTTTGTAATCTCAACAATCGCAGGTAGTTATAAGCATCAAAGGAGATCTCCTGAAGTTCAATTGAAATGGTATCACTGAGTTCGTATTCAAATGCAGTAAATTCATTTTTGATTGAGTCTAACCCGTTTAGAAAGCGATCTTCCAGGATGAATATATCTTCCGGTTCATTGAATGGGATACCATTTCGCTCAAATTTCCATCGATAGAAATTCTGCACTTCTCCATTGTCAGAGAAATATCCGATGGGATAGTACACCAACTCTTCCAATTGCGGATTAATCTCTGATTGCCGTTCAAAAAAATCAAAGTAGATACTGTCCAGGCGGGGAACTGTTCGCATCACTTCTTTTTTGGAAGCAATCAATTGTCCCTCCAGATAGACTTCCAACCAATATGATCTACCGGCAACACCTGCAAATTCAACCGCTGATTGATATATGCCGTCCTTTGTATGCATGAGTTCGTAGTTTTCCAGGTTGCTTCTTATATGCACACTGGCTTGACTCACGGTGGTGCTGGAGTTTTCTGACTCAAAGCTTACCGTTCTTGAAATCCGCACTTGCTGTATAGTATCCTGATCTGTGAGCCAACCTTCTACTACCAGGATTTCCTGAGGTACAGGCAGTGCTATTTCATCGCTACAACCACTGATGATAGCAAGTAATATCCCGATATTTAAGTACCTCCTCATCAAAATTTAAAATTGTAAGTAATAGCAGGGATGGGTGAATCAAAAATGGTAAAAGGAATGGCTTCGGTGAGATTTGAGTCTGTTTCAGATTTTCTGAAGATCAATGAATAGGCATTGGCTCTGCCATACACATTGTACAAAACGAAGGTCCAGTAATCTTTGTAGCGTTTAGGGGATCCGTCTTTTTTGAGTTGTTTTCCATTCCATTTCACGGAGAGGTCCAGGCGATGATAGCTGGGTAGGTTGTTCTGGTTTCTATCCTGGAAATGGGGCACAAGGTTTCCTTCAAACTCATACTTGCCAGCCGGGAGGGTGATCGGTCTTCCGGAGCTAAAATTGAAGGTTCCCGATGCTGCCCACCTTTTTCCAATCTGTACAATGGAGGCCAGGGAGATGTCATGGAGCTTATGGTGGTTGGCTGGGAAATACCTGCCATTATTGATGGTTTGTTCCGGAAAAGGCGTTTCAACCTTTAATTCTGCACGTGAAAGCGTATAGCTCAGCCATCCGGTAAAACGCCCGTGATTTTTCTTCGCGAAGATTTCCAGCCCATATGACCTACCTACACCGGTAAGTATCTCTGTTTCCATGTTTGGATTGTACAACAGGTTAGCACCATTTTTGTATTCAATGATGTTGTCAAGCGATTTGTAATAGACCTCGATAGATGTCTCAAGCAGGTTGTCGCTCAGGTTTTGATAGAATCCCAGCGAATAATGGTCGGCCCGTGTGGGGGGAACATACTGATCGCTGATCTTCCAGATGTCAGTAGGAGAGGGGATCACCGTGTTGGAGATCAGGTGTAGGTATTGATAGGTACGTGTATAAGAGGCTTTGATGGCCTGGGCCTTGTTGATGCTGTAGTTCATTGACAGCCGTGGTTCCAGTCCATGGTAGTGCTTGACTACCTGGCCCTTCTCGAATACTGTAGTATCCACAATGTTGCTGGTATTCCTTTCCTGCGTTGGGTCATAGGTGTATACACTGGCAGGCCCCAGGTTTAACAGAGAACTATACCTAAATCCATAGAGGGTCCTGAATTTCTCTCCGATTTCCCATTCGTGACCAATGTAGATGGAGGATTCAAAAGCATTTTCAGTATCTAAAGAGAAGGGTCTTGACGATGCATTTTCATCAAAGGGAATCCGTTCTCCCGGTAAAAGCCGATGGTAAATAGTACCGGCACCGAATGTGATTTCATGTTGAGGAGTAATGGACAGGGCCAAATCAGCCTTTGAGGAATAATTAATGATACTGGATCTGCCCACAAATGAACCAGCTTCCTGAGGATCGGTAACCCGGTAAAAATACTCACTCACCGTATTGGTGAAATTGCTAAATAACCTGGGACCAAAAAGATGGTTCCATCTTACTGAGAGATTCCTGTTTCCCCAGTTTCTTACAGCATCGAAACCGGTTCGGTTTCTGTCATTACCAAAATAGCCTGACAGGTGAATCGTATTGGAGGGATTTATTTTCCAATTGACCTTGGTATTAAAATCCTGAAAGTTGGCGGTGTTTCTGCTGAGTCCGGAACTGGTATTCCCTAAAACAGAAAGATCAGCAATAGACTGGCGCGCAGAAATGATAAATGAGCTCACTTTCTTTTTAATAGGACCTTCGGCAATCAGGCGAGCCGATACCAGACCCACACCACCAGTTACGCTGAACTCCTCATCATTGCCTTCCTTTTGATTGATGGTGATGACAGAGGAAACACGACCGCCGTAAGAGGGAGGCATAAAACCTTTCATGATTTCAATGCTATTGACTGCCTCGGGATTAAATACACTGATTAAGCCATAGAAGTGGTTTGGGTTATAAATGATCGATTCGTCTAATAGAAGCAGGTTTTGATCCACCTCACCACCTCTGACGTTGATGCCACTGGCATCCTCACCTATGGTACGTATCCCTGGCATCAGCAGTGCACCCTGAAGCACATCTACCTCTCCCAGAAAATAAGGGATCTGACCGTCTGTTTGAAGGTTTAGGGTATTTACCCCGGGGATGATACTTTTGATATTGTACTCAGGTTCCCGGGATGACACGGTTACTTCAGACAGCTCCGAAGGCCTCAGTGATAAAGTGAAGTTGTGACTTAAGTGCTTGCTTAGATCTAAGGAAAGAGTATCCGGCTTATATCCGATGAAAGAGCAGGCTATTTGATAAGTATCAGAGGGGAGCGTGATAGAATAATATCCATAGTTATTGGTGACTACGCCCTGATTTGTACCAGCTAAAATAACAGCAGACCCAATCAGTGGTTCGCCAGTCTCTGCATCCCTCACATATCCTTTAAGTGCAAATCTTTGCTGAATGGACTTTTCATATGTGACAATATATGCTGAGCCCTGTTTTTTGAATGAGACCTTGGTCTGACGGGTGATTATTTCAAAGAGCTTATCGTAAGGGGTGTTTTCAGGGATGTTGATCCTGGTGTATGCAGGAATTGTATTTAAACTATAGGCCAGGTTATAATCTTCATCAAGGACAATAAGCAGTTCCTCCAGGGTATACGAACCCCTGGGCATGGTTTTGCCTTGTGCCTGACCAGAATAGGCAACAATCAGCAACATCAAGAGAATGGAAAGCCTGGTAAAAGTTTTAAGCATTTAATTAACTGCGCTATCTGAATGGATAACGATGTATCAGGCTTAAAATTAATATTTACTTACAGACTTTTCCTAGTGTTTTTACTTCGGTCTGTGAAATTTTGAATTCGAGGTTTAGTATTTCACCTAAAACGGCTAAAACTTCCGTGAGGTCTTGCTGGTCAAATTCTGCAGTGACCAGGCAACCCTTAAATTGATGAGCATTGCGGAAATTCACTTTATAATACTTTTCCAGATTGTCAGTCACCTCATCAAAAGGCGTGTTTTTGAATATGAACTTCCCGGTTTTCCATGCAAGGATATTGGGGTTGTCATTTGCAGCTATGGCAAACTTTTTATCAGATTTTTGATAGGTAAGTATTTCACCTGGTTTAACCATCCTACTGGAGTGCGTATCAGAAACCTGCACCAGGCCTTCTTTTACAAAAGATCTGAACTGATTGTCGGAAGTTTCTACACTAAAAGACGTGCCCAGTACAGTCACGCTCAGGTCATGCATTTGAATCGTGAAAGTAGAACCTCCTTTGACCACATCATAAAATCCGCGACCATCAAATGTGACTATCCTTTCATTGAAGTCCTCCTGAAAGGATAAAGTACTATTTGCATCCAGGTAGACTGTGGAACCATCAGGTAGCGTATAATTCAATGGAGCATCTGTAGTGGTAACCTCTACAAGCTGCGGATTGTCTGTCAACGATACTTGATATAGCAGGAAGGTGAAAGCTGCCAGCACGACAACTGCAGCGACCTTTAAAATAATTGAGTAATCAAAACGTTTTTTAGCAGGAGTCATCGACAGACGGGAACTCACCCGATCCCATGCTTTATCTTCATCGAAGACCACAGTGGGATCACTGCTTAGTTCGATAAAAGCGTCAAACTCATCTTTGGGAGTCTTCCCAGGAGTCTGTGGTTGGTCGTATTTTTCAAGCCATGATCTGTTCATGTTTCTATAAGTCAAGTTACAGGTGACTTACCCCCAAACTAAATTAAACTTTTTCATTCATTTAGATAATTTTTTAAATCAGACTCCAATAAATCTCTCAATTTTTTCAAAGCTATACTCATCTGATTCTCTACAGTTTTCACTGAAAGGTCAAGATCTTCAGCAATCTCTTTGTAAGTCATTCCCCCATATCTGCTTAATAAAAAAATCTGTTTACATTTTTCAGGCAGTTGATTGATCGATACCTGAATTTTTTTCTTAAGTCTTTTAATGTCATTTTTTTCATGAAATACTGTCCCCTCCACCAACACTGTGTCTGAGATATCTATCAGTATCCGCTGTTTGGGCAATTCATATTTTATGTAGTTGATTGATTTATTTCTGATGGCCGAAAACAGGTAGGATTTTAATGAAGAAGAAATCTCAATATTATCTTTCTTTTCCCACAAATAGATATAAACCTCCTGTGTGATCTCTTCGGCTATGGTTTCATCTCTTACCAGCGTAAAACAATACCTGGCCAGGTCGTTGTAATAGCGCCTGAATATTTCTTCAAAGGCGACCGTATCACCGTTTTTTACCTTGTTAAATAAAAAAATATCCGACGTCTCGGGCATCAATTTTCATTTGGTTCTAAAGATGCCAGAACAGACAGGAAAATAAAAGTGGAGCTATTAAAAAATCCCTGGGAATAGTTCTCTGCGTGGATAGCTACTACCATCTCGAGGTGGGGAATGATATACAATTGCTGCCCCAGGCCACCGTCGGCAAAGAAAAGGTCATTGGTTTCCAGATCAAGCACACCATCCGCAAACCTCCACCAGCCATAACCTGCATTGATGGTATTGTCCAGCTTAAGCGTGGTTTTGGTGATTTCAAAGATCCATTCGTTGGAAATGACTCTGGCTTTTTTCCATCGGCCTCCATTGAGTAGGAGATACCCGAACTTGGTAAGATCGAGCGTCATCAGGCTAAGACCGCTACCACCATCCAGTGTTCCTGATGGATCAGTCTCCCAGACCACCTCGTCAATGTCAATTCTGCCAAAGAGTTCTTCTTTCAGGTAGGTTAGCAGGTCTGTATCTATCAGGGCATTTTCCATGACCCTGGCCAGTACTACTCCTGCACCTGAATTAGGCACATACCTCAATCCAGGGTCGGCTTCAAGCGGTCTCGACAATACATATTCTGTCCAGTCAGACTGCAGCTTCATGATGCTCAGGTCATTGAGGTTATCAGGGAATGCATTGGACTGTACCCATGATAGTCCGGACTTATTGGTTAGCAGGTGCTCTATGGTGATTAGTTCTTTGTCTGGCTCAGCGTTAAAAATGGATTGATATTCTGGTAGGAAGGTGACAATGTTTTGTTGGATATTTTCAATATACCCATCCCTGATGAGCAGGTCTAATGCTGTGATCAAGACAGCCATGGAGGCCTGGCCAAGGTTTTTTGTCCTGTTTCTGAATGACTCATCGTAGTAGTTTTCAAAAAGGAGTTTGTCCTTACGAATCACTACCAGTGAATTGATGTTTCCGTATAGTTTAGCCTCGAGATTATTGTTTAATGCCAGCAATAAACTATCCGAAAGTTGACTGGAAGAGGGGTTGGCATATAGCCAGACATCCTGATCATCGGGTTTTTCGGGGCCCAGAGAGCATCCATAAAGGAAGCAGCAAAATGTCGATATCAAAAAGATCCTTCTCATGGATTTAGGTGAAAAAAGCCTAAGCGACCACCAACACTGATCGTAAAACCATTGAAATCATTTTTATTTATACCAGGCATTTCTATACCATGCCCCAGTTTATACCCTCCACTTGCAAAGAATGAGATGAAGTTTAATAGCCGGTATTGAAAGACCAGTTCGGGCTTTGACATATAATAATCATCTCTTACCAGATCTGCTTTGGTTTCAGCATTTTCCCAGACCATACCGCCCTTACTGAAGTTGTATCTGAGGACCAGGTCTGCCTGTTGACCGTTGATCAGGGTGAGTCCCAGATAGCCGCCGCCATGCAGATAAATGAGGTCAAATTGATTGGGGAAGATCAAAGTTTTTGTGATCGTCTTTTTCTGAAGATTGACAAACGCGCCGATGTTGATCATGCGGTAGCTGGCACCTATTGCTAATTGCTGATGAAAATTGTGCTCATCAGGCTGAGGTGCGTACTCGGCGCTTGCTTCTATGAAGATGGACCAGGGGATGGGGTTTTCCAGTATCGGATCCGCTTTCTCTTCCCTGACTTTGGTCGTGTCTGCATAGCTGACAGAGTCCTGCTGTAATTGCTGTGCCAACAGGATATTGGCACTGAGCAAGCCAAATAGTAGCGTCAAAAACGATTTTACACAATGGATCACAGGTAAACTTATTGAATCCATCTCAGTTTAGCTAGCTATTTAGCAGGGATCAGGATATTTCACTCAACTCAAATTTTTGATTTCTCGAGTCGAGGATCTTCCCATTTTCGCATTTGAGCACTCTGTGTGGAAATTTTTTGATGAAATTGTGGTTGTGAGTGGCCATCAACACGGCAGTACCAGTGTTGTTGATTTCAAAAAACAGGTTCATGATCCCTTCGGAAACATCGGGATCAAGATTTCCGGTAGGCTCATCAGCAAAAAGGATTTGGGGCTCATTGATGAGGGCTCGCGCTATGACCACCCGTTGCTGCTCTCCACCCGAAAGCTGGTGTGGCATTTTGCTGGAGACGGCGCCGAGTCCGACACGCATGAGTACCTCGGCTAGCCTGTTCTTCATTTTAGCCTTATCCTTCCAGCCCGTAGCTTTCATTACGAAAAACATGTTTTCAGCTACGCTACGGTCATAGAAAAGTTCAAAATCCTGGAAGATGATACCAATCTTTCGACGAAGGAAAGGCACGTCGTTGCTTTTGATGCCCCGGATGTCATATCCTGCTACCCTGATATTTCCGAGTCTCAGGGGAAGGTCTGCATAAAGTGTTTTGAGAAGAGAAGATTTGCCACTTCCTGTACGACCAACGAGGTAGACAAACTCGCCTTTTTCTATTTCAAAATCAATACCACTCAGTACGGTGGAATTGTCCTGAAAAATATTGGCGTTACTTACTTTGACTACAGCATCCTCTGAAAAAGTCATCAGATTTCCAGTTTTTGTAATTTCCCAAATGGCAAACTCCTTATCAATTCGGCCAGCTCTTTTTCTTTTCCTTCCAGACCAAATTTTTCGAGTTTTTGAAGCGGTCTGTCGGCTCTAAAATAAGCGATCAGAACAAATTTATCATCCCTTAACTGGATGTAATCCGGAATTTTAGCTTTTCCTTTTACTTTGATGATATACATACAACCCAAAACAACTGTTTTGGAGCTTAGCTGTTTCCTTTTTTGTAATCCGCCAGGAATTTTTCCAGGCCAATATCAGTCAATGGATGCTTCAATAAGCCTGTGATCACATTGAGTGGACAAGTAACTACATCCGCACCAGCCTCAGCACATTGGATCAGGTGCATGGTATGACGAAGTGAAGCAGCCAATACCTCTGTCTCAAAGCCATAGTTGTCGTAGATCAACACAATTTGTTCTATCAGGGCCATGCCATCTGAGCTGATATCATCTAATCTTCCGATGAATGGGGATACAAAGCTTGCCCCTGCTTTAGCTGCAAGGATGGCCTGTCCGGCATTGAAGATGAGGGTGCAATTGGTTCGGATCCCTTCGTCAGTCAGCGCTTTTATCGCTTTCACACCATCTTTGATCATGGGAATCTTCACCACTATTTTATCATCGATCTTGGCCAGTTCTCTGCCTTCTTTTACCATGGTCTCAAAATCCGTGGCAATCACTTCAGCACTTACATTGTCGTCTACCAGATCACAAATATCTTTGTAGTGCTTAAGAATATTGGCTTCACCGGTAATCCCTTCTTTGGCCATAAGGGATGGGTTGGTAGTGACGCCGTCTAATACACCAAGGTCATAGGCTTCTTTGATTTCATTGAGATTGGCCGTGTCTATGAAAAATTTCATGTTATGAATTTGAGGTTAATGCAGGAATGAAGGTAAAAAGGCAAACAGGGTATCGCACCGCTACAACCACCTACCCTTGCTACCTTCCGGTCCTGGGGGATTCAGTAGGAGCTGGTCGTACCCGTTTGCCGGGTGCAAAGGTAAATAGGATTAGTTTAAAAAATATGATTCTTGACTAAAGTTCAGAAATAGATCGGAATTCCGAATCTCTGTATTCATAATTAGATTCATCCTCATCCAAATCTTCCATGTCGTCTCTTGAGAAATAGGCGTTGTCTAATACATCATCGAAATCACGATTTTCGAAATCATTAAACTCTCTTTTCATCTCAATTTTCTCCATCTGTATTACTGGTTTATGTTATGCTGGTAAAATAACGAATTGTCTAAAATATAAATTCTTAATCAAAATGAAGTAATCGTTACCAAATTAATATCTCACATAATTTAATTTTATCATAGTGATATGTATATACATATATCGTTACGGCTGTGTTTTTACTTGCGCAAAACGCATGTTTGCCCTTAAACACAGATGTGACCGTACGTGATGGATATATAATCAAACCTTTGTATACTTGTTTTGACTCACTAACCCAATTATGCCCTACACAACTAACCTAAGCATGAGGGAGATATTCTTTTCCCTGCTTAAAAAGACTTCGGTGTTATTGCTTATTCCATTGTTTTTTTGTTCAACCCCAGAGAGGCAAGAAAAGGAAGATCAGTTTTCCCTGCATATCCGAACCTCGGCTCCATTATCACCTGAAGATGAGCGGCTGGCCTTAAAGCTCCCCGATGGTTTTAAGGCCCAGCTTTTTGCTTCCGAGCCTGACATTGGGAAGCCGATGAACATTAGCTTCGATCCAAAAGGCCGGATGTGGGTGACGCAATCCAATGAATACCCGTTTTATGATTCGGCGGGTGTAGGTCCCGACCGAATCTCTATCCTGGAAGATACGGATGGAGATGGAAAGGCTGATAAGATTCAGGTATTTGCAGACTCATTGAATATACCTATTGGTATCACACCTGTAATCGACGGAGCCATCGCTTACAGCATTCCATATGTATATCATCTGATTGATCACGATGGTGATGATAAAGTTGATGAAAGAAAAATATTGCTAAGTGGATTTGAGTATAAGGACACACATGGCATGATCAACAACTTCTTCAGGGGACTTGATGGTTGGATACATGCCGACCATGGTTTTTCCAATGTATCCAAAGTAGTAGGTACCGATAACAAAGACCCTTTGGTCATGCAATCTGGTAATACGTTTAGGTTTCGCCCCGATGGCACCGGGGTAGCATTTACTACCACAGGTCGGGTAAACCCTTTTGGATATGCCATGGATGAATATGGGTACATGTATTCTGTCGACTGCCATTCGAGTCCGATCTATCAATTGATCAGAGGTGCTGATTATCCTCATTTTGGAAAACAGCCAACCGGCATTGGGTTTGGGCCCTATATGATGCGTCATGAATACGGGTCCACTGCACTTGCCGGACTTGAATACTATACCGGAGATCAGTACCCGGAAGCGTTCCGTCAGAATTTCTACCTGGGGGATGTGGTCAAATGCAGGGTTTACCGTAGTTCTATCAAGATGAATGGTACAACGCCCATACCAACCTGGGAACCTGATTTTATCGTTTCAGAGGATCCATGGTTTCGACCCGTAGATGTGAAGCTTGGTCCTGATGGTGCACTCTATATTGCTGACTTCTACAACAGCATTATCGGGCATTATGAAGTGCCACTTGATCACCCTGCAAGGGATAAGCAGCGGGGCAGAATTTGGAGGATTACCTATGAAGGCAGTGAAAATGAGCATGTAGCCACGGATTGGACAAAAAAGGACCTGGCCGGACTGATCCGTGGATTGGACGAACCAAGTCTGACCGTGCGTATGATGGTAGCAGATCAGGTATTTGACCGGTTTGGAGAAGAAGCCATAGATGACCTCAAAGCTTTGGTGGGTAGTGAGGAGGTCACTGATGAAGCATTTATTCATGGTATGTGGTTATTATTCAGGTTAAATGCACTTGAAAGTGACCTGCTGAAAAAAGGGCTGAATCATTCGGCCACGGAGGTAAGGGTCCACATGTTAAGGATTTTATTTGAGTTACCTGATCCGGACCCGGAAGTACTTGTTGCTGCGAAATCTATGATCAATGATCAAAACCCTCATATCGTCAGGGCTACGACGATGCTATTGGCCAGGCACCCCGAAGAAAATCAGGTCAGAACATTCCTGGACTTGTTGGTCAAGACTCCACAGGATGACTCACATTTATACTACTCACTTCGTCAGGGCCTGAGAGACCATATGAGGGATGAGTCTATATTGAGGATCGTACGCCAGAAGAAGTGGAATGAGCAGGATTCAAAATATCTGGCTGATGTGATGATGGGGGTAGACAATGCCGGGGCTGCATCTTTTATGTTATCTCACATCCGACAGTTCAGTGAGCCGAACGACGTCCTTCTGAAATATACGACTCACATTGCCAGATATATTGGAGTAGGTGAGACAGGGCTTTTGGTGTCTACTTTGAGAGCGCAATTCGACCGTGACCTGGACATGCAATATCAAGCCTTTCTGGCATTACAAAATGGAATGGAGCAGCGTGGTAAGGGTGTTTCGGGTGCCGGCAAAGAATGGGCCATCAGTCTTGCTGAGTCATTTTTGGAGGAGATCCCCGGGAAAGATGACTGGCGTGTGACCCCCCTTTCAAAGGCATATAAAACCAATACGTGGAGGTATGAAGCGTTTGAAGAATTGGGTGGAAAAGAAGTGTTGATCGGGAGCTCACAGTCACAAAGAAATATCCACACTTCACAGTTGCGATCTCCTGCTTTCTCTTTACCTGAATCACTGAAATTCACCTTGGTAGGAAACAAAAATGCTCCCGCAGAAGGGGAGAAAGCATCTCCTCCCGCCAACAGAATAGAATTGTTTTTAGATGGAGGAGATACACCCGAGCTGGCAAAAGAAATTATCATCCCGGACCAGGTGGAGGAAGTATCCTGGGACCTGACCAGCCTGAAGGGGAAAAGAGGGTATCTGGTATTAACTGATGCATCGCTTGAACGAGGAGAATACATTGGCATTGCAAACCTGAGTTCTTCTGTTTCACTCCCTTCCAGGAGTCCCCAAATGGTTGCTGAAAGACAAATATTTGCCTGTGAAGTAGCTGGGAATTTCAAAGTAAAATCCATGACTCAAAGCCTAATCACATTGTTGGAAAGTAAAAATGCCGATGTGATCGCCCGGGCTGCAGCTGCTGAGGCGCTCTTGTTGAATGCTTCGGGAGATGTGAGCATTGTGGGGAAAGTGGCTGTTGATTTTGATGAGCCACAGTTATTGCAGCGTAAGCTGATCTCCACATTGGGGACTGTGCAGTTACCGGAAAGTCATGCCATTATTGCTGAAGTGATAGATAGCCTTTCATTCGACATTCAGAAAGAAGCAGTGTTGTTGATGTCTAATAGCTCAGGGGGAATAGAGGTGGTATTGAATGCAGCCAGTAAGATGGACATCTCTCCGAAGATCCTGTTGGACCCTCAGATCCATGAACGACTGAACGTAAATATGAATAATGATCAGCGAATGGTTTTTGCTTCACTTACGCAAAACCTGACCCCCTTTTCGGAAGAGGTACAGCAGCTGATTGATGAACGTATCAGAAATTTCACTACCAAAGATGTCTCCGTGACTATAGGTAAAAACATATTCCAGCAAAATTGTGCCATCTGTCATCAGATGGGTGGGCAGGGAGGTAATATCGGGCCACAGCTCGATGGTATCGGAAACTGGGGGTTACAATCTCTATCTGAAAAGATCCTGGATCCCAATCGCAATATCTCCAAGGCTTTTGTTACCTATAAGATAGAATTGAATGATGGAAGGGTTGCCCAGGGATTATTCAGAAGAGAAGAGGGCAAGGTCAAGGTTTTTGCAGATATTTCCGGCAACGAGTTTTCCTATTCATCTGATGAAATCAAATCGATGAATGTATTGCCCTTTACCTTGATGCCAGATAATTTTTCAAATGTGATCTCTGAGGGTGATTACTATCATTTGATGAGCTACCTTTTAAGTCAAAACTAATAGCTATGAAGGCACTATTTATATCAATCAGCTTCCTGCTACTCATATCATGCGGAGTAAAGGAAAAACAATCCAGGCAGGTTTCATTCAAAAAACATATACTTTATGATCAGTTTGTCACCGAGGGCATTGCCACCGGCGATGTGAATCACGATGGTCTTATAGATATCTTGTCGGGCCCGTTTTGGTTTGAAGCACCTGATTGGACCCGGCATGAAATAAGACCTGTAAAAACCTTTGATATCACCAAAGGCTGGAGTGATTCATTCCTCAATTTTTCTCTTGATGTAAACAAGGACGGATGGATTGATTTTGTCAGGATCGATTTTCCTGGTACGGGCGCTTATTGGTACGAAAACCCACAGAATGAATCGGGTCACTGGAAAGAGTATCTTTTTGATAGCACGGCATGCAATGAATCGCCAATGCTGACTGACCTGGATGAAGATGGAAGTCCCGAACTGATTTTTGGCAGTGGCAACAAAGAGATGAAATGGTTTAAGCTCACTGGTGATAGTACTTTCTGGGAATCCCATTCACTGAGTGCTGCAGATGCACCAGGAACCCATCGCTTTTCTCATGGGCTGGGCAGTGGGGATATCAATGGTGATGGCAGAAATGACGTAATGGTTGTCGAGGGCTGGTGGGAGGCACCGGAAGATAGAACCCATTCACCCTGGGTCTTTCATAAAACTGCGCTTGGTGAGCCATGCGCTCAGATGCATACCTATGATTTTGATGCCGATGGTGACAACGATGTGATCAGCAGCTCGGCTCACAACTATGGGATTTGGTGGCATGAGCAGATCAAAGACCATAATGGTGAGATCTCATTCGTCAGGCACTTGATTGACAGTTCGTTCTCCCAGACACATGGAGCCGCATTGGCAGATATCAACGCTGATGGGCTTCCTGATTTGATCACCGGAAAACGTTTTTTTGCCCACAATGGAAAAGATCCGGGAGGAATGGATCCGCAGGTAATTTATTGGTTTGAACTAAAAAGAGATGAACAAAACAAACCCTATTGGACACCCCACCTCATAGATGATAGCTCAGGTGTTGGTTTACAGGTAATTGTAGAAGACATAAATGGCAATGGCATCCAGGATATTTTGATTGCCAATAAGAAAGGGATTTTCTATTTCGAAGGGCAAGAGGTAAATCCGGAATAGCTTTTTTGGATAAGTAAATTTTACTCCATATTTGTTGCATTGTTTTCACATAAAAACTCGTTAATAAGATGGGAAAAGGAGACAAAAAAACCAGAAGAGGCAAGATTAGTATGGGAACTTACGGCGTTGCAAGACCAAAAGGTTCCGGTTCTAAAAAAGATGCTGATAAACCAAAGAAAGCAGACCAGAAATAATTTAATGAGAAAACTGCTCTTTTGCTTGCTACTATATGTTGCCGGCCAATTTGTAAATGCACAGACCAAAACATATGTAGGAGTAAAAGGTGGAGGTAACTTTTCTTCTGCATACTTTGAAAGAACAATTGGTAATGCATTGATCTCTACGGATTATATCACCAGTTACCATGGAGGGGTTATATTCCGTCATTTCAGCAAGCAGAAGAAAAGCTCATTCTTGAATGCCGGGCTGCAATCAGGAGTAAACATGGTCAACAAAGGTTGGAAGCAGGTTTTCCCAACGGAGGAGCCATCATATGCTACCAGGCTTACCTACCTGGAGTTTCCTGTCGAAGCGTTCGTCTATTTTGGCCATCGCAAGATGAAGCCATTTTTTACTTTGGGTTTCTACATGGAGCATCTGATTGCCATTGATAAAGACCCTGATCCGGATTTGGAAAATATTGGACAGGCAGATTTTTACCCCTATGATGAGTCCCGGGACAGGACTTTCGGATATGGTGTGAGGGTAGGTTTGGGCATACAAAGGGATTTTGGTTTTGGCACCGTCCAGTTGGATGGATTCGCGTCCTTCAGCTTCAGGGATATCCTTGAGTATGGGTCTTTTGATACAGAGATCCCTGACCTGTCAAATACTTATGTGCTAGGCGTCTCTGCCGCTTACCTGATTTCCTTTGGAAAACTTGATTTCTAGGTCTTTATTAAGGGTTTTTAACCTTTTGGTTACCAAAAAGTTGTTATTCCTGTCCTTATTTATCAAAAAATCGTTTAACTTAAAAAAGGATCAAATTAATTGATATAATTGTTCATCAACTGATAAAACTATGGCCGCGTCACAACAAACTATCGAGAAGAAACTTATTGAGGCAAAAGACAAACTCAGCCAGCTAAAAATAGAGGAGGAATTGGTGTCTGAAATAGAGTGGTGTCTGGGTAGCTATGCTCATGACAAAAATCCAAAAGGATTGTATGAGAAAGCAGAGCAAGCGTTGAATGCCCTCTCAAAATTTAAGAAGAAGAACGATAAGAAAGTTTCAAAAAAGCTGTTAGATGATCTAACCAAAGCCATTAAGAAAAATGGAAAGTAGACTAAGCTAAGTGCTGGTTTGCTACATCCAGCAGTGCCTGCCTGTCTATTTCAATGGAATCGTCCGAATAAATGTGTGCGGAAAGGTCTGCCACCACACTTGGCTTGTAACCCATGGCTGAGGCTACTTTTTCACAAAACTTGATTTCGCTCTGGAATATTTTTCCATCTACCTTCATGAGGAAGATAACACTGTAGAGATAATCAAACTTCTTGTCAGGAGGTAAATCTGCCAGCGTGGGAATGGGTTTGGGATTGTCGATGATTTGGTCAATCTCTTTTTTTGTGAGCCCGTTTCTTTCGCCCACTTTATGGATCATTTTAGATTCTTCCTCTGCTAAATGATTATCTGCTCTAGAGAGGTGTACCAGTATATTTATTTGTTCTTTAGTAGATAGCATGTTAGGCTAATAGAATTCATTCCTTAATATAATCCAAATAAATTGAACTTTATAAATATATAATTCAGGGTCAGAATAATAAGGAGTTTTACACTCAATTATATTTTTTTAAATCTTTTCTTGGATTTAATGTCATCTACAAATTAGCTTAGCGGTCATGTTAAGAAAGAGCACATACTGGTACTGGCATTTTACACACTCGATAGAAATGTGAATAGCTGAGGTATGTTAAAAATATAATATAGAAAACCCGCTGTTCGCAGCGGGTTTTTTTATGATTTAAAGCCATGACAAAATTTAAACTTAAAATCAGACAAAAGCGTTTTCTCTCAGATACCATCACCCCTGTTGGATTATACCTGAAGATACGCGACAGGTTTGCCAATTCGTTCCTGTTGGAGAGTTCGGATTACCATGGAGCGGAGAATAGCTTTTCTTATGTATGTTGTGATCCTATCGCAGCCTTTAAACTTTTCGGTGGTAAGATTGATATTGCTTATCCCGATCAATCTGTTCAATCCTATACTTTAGAGGCCAGAAACCAATTGCTTCCCAGGTTCAAGGAGTTCTTGAGTACCTTCGAAATGCCTGAGATGCCGGAAAAGGATGAGAAATCCATTAAAACGGGGCTTTTTGGCTATATGGCTTATGATGCCGTCCAGTACTTTGAAGACATAGAGTTAAAAAATGAGAAGACACCTTCCTCTGACATCCCAGAAATTCAATATCACCTGTTCAAATTTATCATTGCGCTGGATCACTTCAAAAATGAGTGTTTCCTGATAGAGACCTACATCGATGAAAAAGATGATGTGCAATTTGAAGAGCTTACCAACCTGATCTCCCAAAGAAATATTCCATCGTTCAACTTTCACAAAGTAGGTGATACCACCTCCAATTTTGATGATGAAACGTTCCTGGAGCATGTAAAATCCGGGATCAGGCATTGCGACCTGGGCGATGTTTTTCAGGTCGTTTTCTCACGACAATTTAGCACTGCTTTCAAAGGGGATGAGTTTCAGGTATATCGTGCACTGAGGTCAATCAACCCATCGCCATACCTGTTTTATTTTGATTATGGTGGGTACAAAATTTTCGGGTCATCTCCTGAGGCTCAGATAGTTGTCAAAAACAGAGAAGCCACGATTTACCCGATTGCTGGTACTTTCAGACGTACCGGGGACGACATGGCAGATGCAGAACTGGCCAAAAAGCTACTCGAAGATCCAAAGGAAAATTCTGAGCACATCATGTTGGTCGATCTGGCCAGAAATGACCTGAGCAAGAGCAGTGATGAAGTAAAGGTCGAAACCTACAAGGAAGTACAATATTATTCTCATGTCATTCACCTGGTATCAAAAGTGACCGGCCAGCTCAGGGAAGAGTCAGATCCGCTGGATATCGTGGCCAGTACATTTCCAGCAGGAACCTTGTCTGGGGCACCGAAATATCGGGCTATGCAGCTGATCAATGAACATGAAAATATGAATCGGGGTTTTTATGGTGGAGCCATAGGATTTATGGACTTTGCTGGGAACTACAACCATGCCATCATGATCCGGACATTTTTGAGTAGGTCAAATAAGCTTTACTTCCAGGCGGGTGCTGGCATCGTGTCCAAGTCCGATCCAAAGAGTGAAGTACAGGAAGTTTATAACAAGTTAGCTGCTTTGGAATCAGCAATGAAAATGGCAGAAACAATTGAGGGTTGAAATAAGATGAAGAAGATACTGGTTATTGATAACTATGATTCCTTTACCTACAATCTCGTACACATACTGCGTGAGTTGGGATTGAGTAATGAGATTGAAGTTCACCGCAATGACAAAATTCCTGTGGAGTATGCAGATGATTTTGAAAGTCTTTTATTTTCTCCGGGCCCGGGCCTGCCCAGTGAAGCGGGAATCATGCCTGAGATGATTGAAAAGTATGGCGGATCAAAGAAAATTTTGGGGGTTTGTCTGGGGCATCAGGCCATTGCTGAAGTCTTCGGAGCAAAAATTTTCAACCTCCCCATTGTATTTCATGGAGTAGCCACAAAGGTCCATCTTACGCAAGTGAGAGATCCATTGTTTGATAGTTTACCGGAATCGTTTAGGGTTTGCCGATACCACTCGTGGGCTGTAGCACCACAATCACTCAATGATAACCTTCAGGTGACAGCGCTCGATGACGAAGGCAACATCATGGCCATCAAACATGCCACTTATAATGTGCGGGGAGTGCAGTTTCACCCGGAATCTGTGATGACCGAACATGGAATAAAAATGATCGATAACTGGATTCAACAATAGCAAGATGAAAGACGTTCTCAATAAACTTTTTAAGTACCAGTCTCTCTCCAGACAGGAGGCATTTACCATTTTATCAAACCTGGCGACTGGTCAGTACAATCAGAGTCAGATGGCTGCCTTTCTGACCGTTTACCTGATGCGGACAATAACCGTGGAGGAGCTCGCTGGTTTTAGAGATGCGATGCTGGAGCTTTGTGTAAAGGTGCCAGTCGATGATTACAATGCCATTGACCTTTGCGGTACCGGTGGGGATGGCAAGAATACATTCAATATTTCAACCATTTCATCTTTCGTGGTAGCCGGGGCAGGGCAGATGGTAGCTAAACATGGTAATTATGGTGTTTCCAGTGTCTCCGGATCATCCAATGTCCTGGAGCATTTTGGCGTGAAGTTCACCAATGAAATTGATACACTAAGGAAGAGCCTTGATAAAGCCGGAATCTGTTTCATGCATGCACCACTATTTCATCCTGCCATGAAAAATGTAGGTCCCGTGAGAAAAGAACTTGGTGTGAAAACATTTTTCAATATGCTGGGCCCAATGGTAAATCCAGCCATGCCAAAGAATCAATTGGTAGGTGTTTTTAGTTTGGAACTGGCCAGGCTATATGGTTATCTCTATCAGAATACAGACAAGCATTATGTGATTTTACACGCCCTGGATGGATATGACGAAGTTTCCTTAACAGGAAATTTCAAGATGGTGATGAATGATAGAGAAGAGGTTTTCAGTCCTGCAGATCTTGGATTAAAAACAGTGACCAGGGAAGCAATTTATGGAGGGGAAACTGTACCAGATTCGGCAAAGATTTTTGAGTCGATCCTGAATAATAAAGCGACGGATGCCCAGCGAGATGTCGTGATTGCCAATGCTGGCCTGGCCATTGCTGTGGGTAAGCAAATAGCCATAGAAGATGGTATTGAGCAGGCAAGAGAAGCTTTAGCATCAGGAAAAGCCCTCAATTCATTCAAACAATTTGTATCTATAAATCAGTAGTTGATGAGTATCCTGGATCAGATAGTAGCAGATAAAAGGAAAGAAGTAGAGGAGCGAAAGGCATTGTTTCCGGTCAAGTTGCTGGAGCAAAGTCCCTACTTTGGAGGTAAGGTGGTATCAATGTCTCAATACCTGAAGCGGCCGGACAAAGTGGGTATCATCGCAGAGTTTAAGCGACAATCGCCTTCCAAAGGAATTATTAACAACAAAGTGGATGTTGAAAGAGTATCCATAGGATATATGCAGGCCGGAGTTGCCGGGCTGTCCATCCTGACAGATAAGAAATATTTCGGAGGCAAAAGTGAAGACCTTACCACAGCAAGAAGTTTTAATTTCTGTCCGATCCTTCGCAAGGATTTTATCATAGATGAATACCAGTTGATTGAGTCCAAGTCGATTGGTGCAGATTTGATTCTATTGATAGCTGCCTGCCTGACCCCTGGAGAAATCAAAAATCTGGCTGCTATGGCAAGAGATTTAGGGATGGAGGTATTGCTGGAAGTTCACAACAAAGAGGAGCTGGAACAGTCTCTGACCGATGAGGTCAACATTGTGGGGGTAAATAACCGGGACCTGAATACGTTCGTCACAGATGTAAATACCAGTAAAGCATTGGCTGAATTAATTCCGGACAATTTCCTGAAGATCTCAGAAAGTGGGATCAGTGATCCGCAGACTGTTGTTGATTTGATGGGGCATGGCTTCGAAGGGTTTCTGATAGGAGAGAATTTCATGAAAACGACCAGTCCGGAAAGAGCTTGCAGAAATTTTGTAAAGGGCATAAAAGAACTGATGAAATGAGCCTGAGGCTAAAAGTTTGTGGCATGCGGGAGGCAGAAAATATCCAGGCGCTGGGGGAGGTAGCCCCTGACTTTATCGGGTTGATATTTTTCAGTAAGTCTCCCAGAGATGCCTCAGGCTTTGAGGTGGATGATAGTCTGGCTCACGGTATCATTAGAGTGGGTGTTTTTGTAAACCCTACACTGGAGGAGGTGCTGAAAAGGGCTGAGTCACACCACCTGGACTATATCCAGCTTCATGGGGATGAACCAGTAAGTCTGGCTCAGGAGATTAAGGCTTCTGATCTGGGTGTGATCAAAGTCTTTCGTGTGGATAGTGAGATCCCTGTGGAAACGATGAAACTATTTGAGAAGGATGTTGATTTTTTTCTCTTCGATACCAGGACCCGGTTGTTTGGTGGCAGCGGTGTAAAGTTTGATTGGGATATCTTAAAGAACTACCCATTTGATACGCCCTATTTCCTGAGTGGGGGTATCGATTTAGAGGATGTGGAAAAGATAAAAAATATGGATCTACCTGGTCTGATTGCGATCGATATCAACAGTCGGTTTGAAGTAGTGCCGGGGAGGAAAGACATTGAGAAAATCAAAAAAGTGAAGGAGTTGCTATGAGCATGCAAGAATCAAAATATCAGGTAAGCCAAAAAGGTTACTACGGGAAATTTGGAGGAGCTTATATTCCCGAGATGCTTTATCCCAATGTGGAGGAGCTTCGTGAAAATTATCTTCAGATCATCAATGAGCCCTCTTTTCAGGCTCAGTTTAGGTCACTTCTGAAAGACTATGTCGGCAGGCCTACTCCACTGTATTTTGCTACCAGGCTTTCAGAGAAATTTGGTGCCAAGATCTATCTGAAGCGTGAGGACCTGTGCCACACGGGTGCCCATAAGGTAAACAATACAGTAGGCCAAATCTTATTGGCCAGGGCGCTCGGCAAAAAGAAGATCATTGCTGAGACCGGGGCCGGGCAGCATGGAGTAGCTACGGCTACTGTCTGTGCACTGATGGGGATGGACTGCGTGGTGTATATGGGAGAGATCGATATGGCCAGGCAGAAGCCTAATGTGGAGCGTATGAAGATTCTGGGTGCCCAGGTGATCCCTGCTACCTCGGGATCGAAGACCCTGAAAGATGCCACCAATGAGGCCATGAGGCACTGGATCAACAATCCGGCGGACACACATTATATCATTGGCTCTGTAGTCGGTCCACACCCATATCCGGATATGGTAGCCCGCTTTCAATCGGTGATAAGCGAGGAGATCAAAGCTCAGCTACTGGAAAAGGAGCAAAAGACTGATCCCGATTTCATTTTTGCGTGCGTCGGAGGAGGTAGCAATGCTGCCGGAGCTTACTATCACTATTTGGATAAGGAAGACGTAAAACTCATCGCTGTTGAAGCCTCAGGACTTGGTAATGAATCCGGAAAATCTGCAGCGACAACCGCACTAGGGAAAGAAGGGGTGCTGCATGGAAGCCGAACGCTATTGATGCAAACCTCAGATGGCCAGGTGGTAGAACCCTATTCCATTTCGGCAGGTCTGGATTATCCGGGCATTGGTCCCTTTCATGCTAACCTGTTTGATTCGGGTAGAGCCCGGTTTGTGGGTATCACCGATGAAGAAGCCATGAATGCCGGGTTGCTGTTGAGCCGCCTGGAAGGGATCATCCCTGCAGTGGAGTCAGCACATGCTTTTGCGGCACTCAGCAAAGTGGATTTAGGAAAAGATAAGATTGTCGTTGTCAACCTTTCCGGAAGGGGTGACAAAGACCTGGAAACATATATCAAATGGGGAAAATACTAACTGAAATGAACAGAATCGATCAGGCATTCGAATCTGATAAAAAGGATATTCTGAATGTGTATTTTACAGCCGGATATCCGGAGTTGGACGATACGGTAAGGATTGCCAGGGCACTGGAGTCAGCAGGGGCTGACATGATTGAAATCGGTATCCCTTTTTCGGACCCTGTGGCTGATGGACCCACTATTCAGGAAAGCTCTACCAAAGCACTGAAGAACGGGATGAATCTCAAGTTGCTCATGAAGCAGCTAGAGGAGCTTAGGGAGCAAGTGACTATTCCTGTCCTTTTGATGGGCTATATCAACCCAATCCTTCAGTATGGTTTTGAAGCTTTTTGCAAAGACTGTGAACGTGTGGGAGTGGATGGGCTTATTTTACCTGATATGCCACTTTATGAATATGAAGAATTGTATCAGGAAGTACTGGAGCAGCATGGACTTTACAATATCTTTTTGATCTCCCCACAAACATTGGAGGACCGGATCCGAAAGATTGACGAATTGTCCAATGGTTTTGTGTACATGGTGTCTTCCAGCAGTATCACCGGTGCAAAGGGGGATATTTCAGCGGAGCAGGTCAATTATTTCAACCGGGTAAATTCCATGGGGCTGAAAAACAAAAGACTCATTGGATTCGGGATCTCAAACAGAGAAACGTTTGTGGAAGCCTCCAAATATGCGGATGGCGCCATTATAGGAAGCGCATTTATTAAATTATTGAGTGAAAACGCTTCCGACAACAACATCAAGAAATTTATACAGGAAATAAAGGGAGTGTCATGATCATACAATTTGAACCCAATATCTCAGCAGCGTCCAGAAAAATTGTGGCTGATGAGATGAAAGCACATAAGTACAAAACCACCGAGGTAAAGACACAAAAGGGTGATTACCTGGTGGGGATTGGCAAAGAGCGATTTGACATCCGTAAGATTGGTCATCTGGATGGAATCAAAGACATTCATGTTGTTTCCGATGACTACAAGCTTGTTTCCTCCAAATGGAAGGTGAACCAGACACAGATAGACCTGGGAGATGGTATCAAAATAGGCGATGGGGAGTTTGCCATGATGGCCGGCCCTTGCAGTATTGAGGGTGAAGAAAACATACTGAAGACCATCGAACACCTGAAGGCCAATAACCTGAGTATCATGCGAGGTGGTGTTTTTAAACCAAGGAGTTCTCCATATTCTTTTAGGGGAATGGGACTTGAAGGTTTAAAGCTGTGGTACAAATTAGCCAGGGAGCATGGTATCAAGATCGTGACGGAGGTGATGCAGGTCTCTCAGATCGAGGAGATGTATGATTACGTGGATATTTACCAGGTAGGAGCCCGCAACACCCAAAACTTCAACCTGTTGGATGAGCTGGGAAAGGTAGATAAACCTGTGATGATAAAGCGTGGGATCTCCGGGACCATCGATGAGCTTCTATATAGTGCTGAATATGTTTTTTCAGCTGGAAACGAACGATTGATGCTTTGCGAGCGTGGCATCCGAACTTACGAGCGGGCTTCTCGGAATACATTCGACATCAATGCCATTCCAATCCTTAAAGATAAAACTCACCTGCCGGTCATTGCTGATCCTTCACATGGTATTGGTATCAGGGATTATGTAGAACCCATTGCTTTGGCATCCACCATCGCGGGTGCTGATGGCGTGATCTTCGAGGTGCATGAAGTACCGGACAAGGCATTTTCAGATGGGCAGCAAACCTTGAGTTTTGATGCATCAAGCAGGCTCATCGCAAAAATCAGAAAAGTACTGGAGCTAAATGGCTCTTACTGAAGCAGATAGATGAAATTAGCGATCGTAAAATACAATGCTGGAAATGTGCAGTCTCTGACCTTTGCGTTGAACAGGTTAGGGGTAGATCCGATACTTACCGACGATCCGGATGAGTTGTTCTCAGCAGACAAGGTGATCTTTCCCGGGCAGGGAGAGGCCAGTTCTGCCATGAGATCCCTGAAGAGGAATGGTTTGGATCATGTATTAACAGGCCTGAAGCAACCATTTTTGGGCGTTTGTCTGGGCATGCAGCTGATGTGTGAGCGGACCGAGGAAAATCATACGGAATGTCTGGGGATCATACCCATTCAGGTAAAAAGGTTTATTCCCAATGGCATCAAAGTGCCACATATGGGGTGGAATGACATCACAAAGTTGAATTCACCCTTGCTGAAAGGAGTGCAGGAGGGGAGTTACATCTATTTTGTACACAGTTATTATCTACCTGTGTGTGAATATACCACAGCCGAATGCACCTATGATGTACCCTTTACCGCATTGCTCCAAAAGGATAATTTTTATGCCATCCAGGCGCATCCCGAAAAGAGCGCAGAGCCCGGAATGGCCATCCTGGAAAATTTCTTAAAGCTTTAACAGATGCAAATAATACCTGCGATAGATTTAATTGATGGTAAGTGTGTGAGGCTCACCAAAGGGGACTATAATGCCATGAAAGAATATAGCTCCGATCCCGTGGAAATAGCCAGGCAGTTTGAAGGTGCAGGAATCAAAAGATTACATCTTGTGGATCTCGATGGGGCGAAAGCCAGTCACGTGGTCAATATTGACGTGCTTCGAAAGATTTGTCAAAATACCAGCCTTCAGGTAGATTTCGGTGGAGGCGTAAAGACTGAAGAGGATCTGAATAAGGTCTTTGATGCAGGGGCTCAACAAGCTACGGCTGGCAGTATTGCAGCCAAAGATCCGGATAAAGTGAAGCAATGGATCCAGGATCATGGAAGTGATCGGATTATCCTGGGGGCAGATGTGCTCGATGAAAAGGTGATGGTATCAGGGTGGCAGCAATCTTCCGGATTGGATTTGTTTGATTTTCTGCAGGACTTCCTCGAGGCTGGAGCACGATGGGTGATCTGTACGGATATCTCGAAGGATGGGGTAATGGCCGGACCTTCATTTGAGCTTTACACCAAGATTACTGACCGCTTTTCGGATATCAACCTCATTGCCAGTGGTGGTGTCACAACCATGTCGGACCTGGAACAGCTCAAAGCCAATAAACTATATGGAGCGATCATTGGCAAGGCATATTACGAGGGAAAACTATCTTTACAACAACTTAGCAGTTTCTAATGCTTACAAAAAGAATCATACCTTGCCTGGATGTAAAGGACGGCCGAACCGTAAAAGGAGTCAATTTCCTGGAGCTTCGTGATGCGGGTGATCCCGTGGAGCTTGCTGAACGCTATGCAACTGAAGGAGCTGATGAACTTGTTTTTCTGGATATTTCGGCTACGCTGGAGGGTAGGAAGACCCTGGTAGAGATGGTCAAAGCAGTAGCTGCTGCTGTACATATTCCTTTCACTGTAGGTGGGGGAATAAGTGCAGTGTCGGATGTGCGGGTAATGCTCGACGCAGGGGCTGATAAGGTAGCTATTAATTCGGCCGCGGTAAAGAACCCGGGCCTTGTCAATGAAATTTCAGCGGAATTTGGCTCTCAATGTCTGGTAGTAGCAATTGATACCAAATACGTGGACGGGACTGATCTTGTTCATACTCATGGTGGGACCAAACCAACGAAACTGGAGACCGTTTCCTGGTCCAGGGAAGTGTGTGAACGTGGGGCGGGGGAGATCCTCCTTACTTCCATGGATCACGATGGTACGAAGAATGGTTTTGCCCTGGATATCACCACCAGGGTGTCTAAAGCTGTATCAATCCCGGTGATCGCTTCCGGGGGAGGAGGAAATGCTGTACATTTTGCGGAGATTTTGCACAATGGGATAGCCGATGCTGCACTAGCAGCCAGTATCTTTCATTACAAAGAGGTGGAGATTGCAGATTTGAAAACATCACTATTACAAAACAATATACCCGTTAGGATTTGATGGAAATAGATTTTAAGAAAGGAGATGGATTGGTACCAGCGATCATTCAGGATGTTAAGACCCGCAAGGTTTTGATGTTGGGTTACATGAATGAAGAAGCGCTTGAGGAGACAAAAAAGTCGGGAAAAGTCACTTTTTACAGTAGGTCAAAGCAAAGACTCTGGACCAAGGGAGAGACTTCTGAAAACTACCTTTTTGTCAGAGAGATCATCCCCGATTGTGATCAGGACACACTGCTGATCAAGGCTGAACCTGCTGGTCCGGCCTGCCATACCGGGGCAGATACCTGCTTTAAGGAGGACAATCAGAAAAGCGCCCTGTTCCTGGAGCGATTGATGGAAATCATCGAATCGCGGAAGGTAAACCCTTCCGACAAATCCTATACCAGTAGCCTTTTTCAAAAAGGGACCAATAAGGTAGCTCAGAAGGTAGGAGAAGAGGCGGTAGAAACAGTGATCGAAGCCATGGCCGGAGATAAAGAGCTCCTTAAAAATGAGTCAGCAGACCTACTTTTCCATCTAATGGTGTTGCTTGCCGATCAGGACCTGTCGATTTATGACGTCCTGGGTGTTTTGGAAAAGCGTCATCAAACCTCTTGATTTATCATTATTTTTTATAGATTCAGGACGAAATACCCCATTTGTCAATGAAAAAATACGATGTCATCGTCATCGGTGCAGGACCTGCCGGATATGCAGCCGCCATGAGAGCTGTAGATTTTAAGAAGAAAGTAGCCCTAATTGAGAAGAAACAAGTTGGAGGAGCCGGGATCCATCACGGAGCTTTATGGAGTAAGACCTGGTGGGAGCTTTCCAGAGAAGCAGCCAATATCAGGAAACACAGTGATGCCCTCAATATCCACCAATATCAGTTCAACTATGAGACCTTAAAAAACGAGGTAAAGGCGGCCGTTCAGGAGCGCATGGAATTGTTGGAGCATCATATGCATAACATCAATGTGACCATAGGTGAAGGGCTCTTTGAATTTATCATGGGTAATGCCAAAGTCATTTCCAGGAACCAGGTCCATGTACATAATTTTGATTCCGATGAGATTCTGGAAGCCGACAACATCATTGTTGCTACAGGTAGTCGTCCCCGGTTGTTGCCGGAGCTACCAATAGATGAAGAGCATGTTTTCACCAGCGATGGCCTTGATAAATTAGATCATTTCCCAAAAAGTATTGTGATCGTCGGAGCAGGAGTGATCGGGTGTGAATTTGCGACCATCTTTTCCAATTTTGGTAAGACCAAAGTCCACCTCATTGATAAAGGAGATAGGATACTCCCTTTTGAGGATGAGGACATTGTCAAAGTAATTGAACGTAACCTGGAGGCCAAAGACGTCTTGATCCATAGGAACTCCAAGTTGATCCACATGGATATTAAAGATGGTATGGTTCACTATACATTGGAATACACCGATGGCTCCAAGGAAGTATTTAGGGTAGAGAAGGCGCTGGTATCAGTGGGAAGGGTTCCCAATCATGAGGATCTCTTCGATGAATCAGTGAATGTGAAAATGGATAAGCGGGGGATCATCGATAACCTTACCCAGACCAATGTAGAAAACATATATGCTGTTGGCGATATCACGGCCGATATTGCACTCGTAAACGTGGGAGAATTAGAAGGTAGGTTCGCAGTCGAACGCATTTTTGGTAAGCCGGAACGCGATCTGATCTATGAGAATATTTCTACCATTATGTTTCTGGGCCCCGAAGTGGCAGGGGTAGGAATGAATGAGATACAAGCCCAAAAGGCAGGATTGGAGTACAAGGTGGTGAGTGTGGACTACTCCTGTATTCCCCGTGCCACCGCCATGAGAAATACCCAGGGTTTCATCAAGATCATTGTGTCTAATGATGATCAGACCAAGATCTACGGCATGAGGGTAGTAGGGGAGCATGCGTCTAGTGCCATTCAGGCTGTCGCACTATTGATTTCTATGGGCAAAGGCATTAAAGAACTGGCAGAGCTGATACACCCGCACCCGTCTATCATTGAAGGGATTCAGGAATGCGGTCGTATGCTTTTGGGTAAATCCATGTTTAAGCCAGAGGTTCTGAAACATGCCATGACGTTCAAGGTCTATGCCAATGGCAAGTACAAGGCGATACCTGTAGAGATCTGATAGCGGGGAATAACGCTATAGCATAAAGCAAATAACTGCTTATGTCCGCCGAGTCTGTTTTCAGAAATGCAGAAAGCAGCCATTGGCACATCCGTGGTTATAAATCGGAATGTTTGGGGCCATTGTATCCTTTATCTGCCACAATGGCCCGAAGACTCAAAGATTTCCTATTTAGGCTTACTTAAAATCTCCCATTCGATTATTTAAAACCAAACTCCGCATTGGCTGACCGGATGATCTTTTCCAGATCTGCTGTATCCTCCTTTGTTGGCATGGTAAGGGGTGCTCTTACATCTCCACCGGACTTGCCAATGATTTTAGCTCCTTCTTTGATGAGGCTTACTGCATAGCCATTCTTTCTTTCCCTCAATCTTACCAGCGGGATATAGAAAGACCTGGTGATCTTTGCCACGGTCTCGGCATCTCCACTTCTCAGCGATTTGTAAAAGAGATTAGCCAGGTCTGGTGTAATGTTGAATGCTGCTGATGAATAGGTGTTCACGCCGATGGCGAGGTAAGCCTCCGCAATGATTTCAGCAGTGGGTACGCCACCAATATAGGACAGTCTTTTGCCTACGGTCTTGATGATGTCATTTAGCTCCTGAATGTTACCTGTGCCGTCTTTCAGCCCGATGAAGTTGTCGCAGTCTTTGGCTAGCCTGGTAATGTATTGTGTGTTTAGAATACCATTGGCGCGGTTGTAATAAATCACCGGCAAGCTTGTAGATTGAATGATGGCTTTGGCATACTCATATGCTCCATCTTTTGGGCACTCGGTGAGGTAAGGTGGGAACAATAGCAATCCATGTACACCTGCCTTTTCAGCGATCTTTGCATACTCAATGGCATCCGGAATACTTTTACCCACCCCGGAAATAACAGGTACCCGGTCATTCACCACTTTGGTGGCAATGTTGACCACCTGCTCGTATTCCTGTTTACTCAATGAGAAGAATTCTCCGGTTCCACCGGCAACAAATACCGAGGATACCTTATGTTGAACAAACCATTCAATTCTTTCTGCAAATGTATCCGGGTTGAATTCTCCTTTTTCAGTGAAATCAGTAATGGGGAATGAAAGTAGTCCGTCTTCCAGGGACGCTTTAATTTGGGCTAAGGTCAATGACATTTTTATATGAGGTTAAAATTAGTTGCTTAAATTTATGTTAATGGGCCGGGATTAAACAAAACAAGATCGTTATATAGTCCCAATTTATCACTTGCGACTTTCTTTGATCCACTCGCCACATCAAGAATTAGGTGGAAAAGTTCCCAGCCTACCTCCTCGATGGTTTTCTCACCAAAGGCGATCGGACCTGCATCAAGATCTATGAGGTCGTCCCATCTGGCTGCTAGTGTAGAGTTGGAACTTACCTTGATCACAGGCACTTCCCTGAGACCATAGGGTGTACCTCTCCCAGTGATAAAGACATGGACATTCATGCCGGCTGCCAGTTGTAAAGTGCCGCACACGAAGTCACTGGCAGGTGTGGCTACAAAGTTGAGGCCTTTCTTACGGACCTTATTTCCGGGAGGTACTACATCCATAATCGGGCTTTTACCTGACTTGGCCACGGACCCCAACGCTTTCTCTACGATGTTACTTAAGCCGCCTGCTTTATTGCCAGGAGAAGTGTTTGAGCTTCGGTCTACCATCCCTGCGGATAGATAATCATCATACCACTTCATCTCCCGCTTTAGTGCTTCGGCAACGTCTTTATTGGCTGCTCTTGAAACGAGCTGTTGTATCGCATCTCGTACTTCCGTCACCTCAGAAAACAGGACGGTTCCTCCAGCCCTGATGATGAGGTCGGAGGCAAAGCCAGCTGCCGGGTTGCCTGTAATGCCGGAGAATGCATCACTACCACCGCACTGCAGCCCCACCACAAGGTCAGACACCGGGCAGGGTTCACGCTTTCTTGCATTAAGTTTTTCCAGGTGAGCGGCTGCCATTTCCATGATACCCTCCACCATACCACCAAATCCCTGGAAACGCTCATCCTGTAAAAAGAGGATGGAGTCCTGCGCCTCACCCCGGTCTCCGGACAACAAGCTCTCCGGTCTTAGTTTCTCACATCCCAACCCAACAATCATCACTTCTCCTCCGAAATTGGGGTTTTGAGCCAGGTTTTTCAATGTTCTGATAGGTACGATGGCCGCTGGTGCATTGATGGCCACCCCACATCCATAACTGTGATTGATTGCAACAACACCATCCACATTGGGGTAACGTGATAGCAACTCCTTTTGGATCTTGTCGACGATATAGTTGGTGGTGCCAGCCACACACTGTACGCTTGTGGAGATCCCCAATACATTTTTAGTTCCGACTGAACCATCGGGATTTCTATACCCCATAAAGGTGTAACCATTGAGCGGTTCAACTGATGTCTGCTTTACCGGGGTATACTGTAATGTGTTCAGTGATGGTGGTTCAGGGAGTGTGGTGTTTCGCTCATTTACCCAGGCACCGGCAGGAATCAGGTCCCTGGCATGGCTGATGGTATGGCCATAACGTATCACAGCATCACCTTTCTCAAAGGTTTTTAGGGCTACTTTATGTCCCATCCCTATGAATTGTGTGGTCACCACGCCTTCAAGCACTTCCACTCCTTTTTCCAGCCCTTTGGGTGTGGTCACCACGCCTACATTGTCCGCTTCAGAAATGCGAACTACCTCCTTAGAGATTACCATCTGACTAAGTTAATGGTAATATTTTTGAAAGGATCATCGAAATGATGAGTCCGGCAATGCCCATCACTGTGAGCAAGTAAGAAAAGAAGCGGATGGTTTCTTTTTCTTCCATCCCTGTCATCCTGGTGATGATCCAGAAAGCACTGTCGTTCATCCAGGGAATGATTTTAGATCCACAACCTATCACCATGGCCAGATACACGGGATGGAATCCCAGTTGTGCTGCGTCTCCGAAGCCACTCATGATCCCGATGGTAGTTACCATGGCAACGGTCGCCGATCCCTGAGCCGTACGTATTACGGCTGTGATAACAAATGCCAGGGGAAGAATGGCGGTTTGATAGCTGCCGGCAAGTTGTGATATCCCTTCACCGATGTTGGTCTGCTGGAGCATCTTACCAAATGTGCCTCCTGCAGAAGTAATCAGAATGATCATCCCCGCACTCAATAGTGCGTCGGTCAACACTTTTTGGAACTGTGCCCTGTCCTTCAACCGGGTGCTTAACAGGTACATGGCAATACCAGCTGAGAGCAGTAGTGCAATGTTGGGGTCTCCAATAAAAGTCAGCAGTTCCAGGAAGCTGCTGAGCCATGATCCGTCCTGCAAACTGGCTGGAGGAAAGCTCATGTTCATGATGGTGTTGCCAGCGATCAGGAGTACAGGTAAAAGCACTGGTAATATGGAGATCCAAATAGCCGGCAAATCTTCATCTTTTACCTGAGTGTTTTCTTTTAGCTCTTCCACCGTGATATCGGGGGTATCCCTCATGGGAAGCTCCCATCGCTTATTGGCCCAAAGCGCGTAAACGTATCCAGCCAATACGACAGTAATACCTACGATGATCCCTACTGAAATCATGATCCCCAGGTCTACACCCAATTCCTTGGCTACGAATAGAGGACCCGGAGTGGGTGGAATGAGTGAATGTGCCATGACACCCCCGGCAATGGTACACATCACATACAAGCTGAATTTCTTAGGATCACGAACGCCGAGAGATTTTACCAGAGGGATCATGAGGTAAAAGACCGTGTCGAAAAAGACCGGGATTCCCAGGGCGAAGCTACTGGTTAAAAAAGCCAGGGACCCATTCTTTTTTCCTACCAGCTTGAGCAAACTCCTCACGATCTTATCTGCTGCTCCACTTTTCATCAAAGCGGCACCGATGATGGATGCCAGGGCAATCAGGATGCCTATTTTCCCTGATGTAGAGCCAAAAGCTGAAGCCAATCGTGAGCCCAGTGACTGCGCAGACATGGCGACGGCATCAGTTTCTGAAAGCCCTGATTGAAGGGCAAAATGGTACAGCTGATCCTGGCTCGTGAGCATTCCGGTGACTAAAGCTGCGATGAGGAGGGAAAGAAAAGCATGAAGACGCAACACAATGATGCAAAAGAGAACCACTGCAATGCCTGCTAAAACAATAAAAATTGAATCCATTAATGGGTTAGGTTAGGGGTAATAAAATTAATGGTTGATAAATTAAGCATTATCAGCAACTTACTCCAGGATGAGCAACAAGAAACTCAATGATAGATGCCGGATTGAAAAAAAAGGAAACCCCGAAGACAGTTCAACGGGGTCCCAACCAGCTATAGACTTGTCTGAAAAATTATTCTCAGACTTTCATAATTCGTAGGTAACGCACAAACCTTTTTTATTTGTGAGTATCCTAAAAATAGTGAATTATTTTATGAATTTGTTAAGTATCACTCATAATAATTTAATATTTCTTTTTCAGGTTTTCGTGTGATATTGGGTACATAGGTGTCATGGTCTGGGAAGCCTACCGGAAGAAGCAGGAAGGGTTTTTCATTGGTGGGGCGTTCCAGGATTTTAGCCAGAAAGTTCATCGGACTTGGGGTATGGGTAAGAGTGACCAGACCAGCGTTGTGTATCGCGGTGATGAGCATACCACAGGCAATTCCTACAGACTCGGTCACATAATAATTTTTATGCTGCTGGTTGTTGTCATCAAGTTCATGGGTCTTTTTGAATACTACAATCAGCCAGGGAGCGGTTTCGAGAAATGGTTTTTGCCAGTTTGTGGCGAAGGGCTCCAGGTCTTTTAGCCACGTCTCACTCATTCGTTGAGCATAGTTTTTTTTCTCCTCTTCCTCGGCCGCCACTCTAATGGCTTTCTTGATGTCCGGGTTGGAGATTGCACAGAAACTCCAGGGTTGTTTGTTGGCACCACTGGGTGCAGTCGCAGCAGTTTTAATGATGGATGTGATCACCTGCTTTTCCACAGGCGTGCCTGAGAATGACCGGATGCTTCTTCTTTTGTCAAGCAGCTGATAAAAGGACTGCGCGCGTTCAGAGATTTCCTTGTCGGTAAAACTTAAGGGGCGATATCTGATGTGTTCGAAACCATCAATTAACTTTTTCATGGATTGGAGAAGTTATGACATGAAAGTCCTGGTATAGGATAATATGAAAACCCAGTATAAATCAAAAAAGAGGCCGTTCGAGGCCTCTTTTTAAGAATAATTATCAGTCACCAATTTTGGATATTATTGAATTGTTTCAAATAAAGATAATAAAAAATCGTGAGATTTAAATCATACCAGGAATAATGAGACTTAAAGCTCCCTGAGGCGACTCCGTTAGACTACTGATGGCGGACCACTCCTTTAAACAATTCGATCAGGTCTTTTTCGGCATCTCTGGCGATAGCGATAATTTCTTCAATATTGACTGGTTGTAGGTTGTCCGGGTCACACTCATCGGTAATCACTGAAATAGCACTGACCGGGAGGTTGAGTTGATTGGCTGCAATCACTTCAGGGACTGTGGACATTCCTACCACGTCAGCGCCGATATTCCTAAGGAAGCGGTATTCTGCCCTCGTTTCCAGGTTAGGACCAGACACGGCCACGTATACACCTTCGTTGAGAATAATCTCCTTTTCTTCAGCCACTTTTTTGAATAAGCCATTCATTGCGGGATCATAGGGTCTGCTCATATCTGTGAATATGGATCCGAATGCTGCTGCCCCATTGCCTCTCAAGGGGTTGTCTGGCTGAAGGTTGATGTGATCATCGATGAGCATCAGCTGACCCTTTTTCCAAGAATGATTCATTGAGCCACTGGCATTGGAAATTAATAATTTCTTAATGCCAAGAGCATGCATCACCCTGACAGGAAATACAACTTCAGCCATGCTATAGCCTTCGTAAAAGTGAAAGCGGCCCTTCATAGCGATTACGGTCTTTCCTTCCAGCTTCCCGTAGATAAGTTCTCCATGATGAAACTCTACAGTTGCAATGGGGAAGTTGGGGATCTCCTCATAAGGGATTGATTCAATGACATCTATATGATCCACAAGCCCACCTAATCCTGTACCCAGAATGATCCCGATTTCAGAATCTTTAAACCCATGGTCTATTAAAAAACTGCAGGATTTCTTGACTTTTTTCACCATCGTCTGATATTTTTTTAGAATAGGATCAGAAAATTAAACACTTCAAGCCGAAAGAAAAGCTATCTGTTTTAAATTGGTGCGGAATTAATCACCCGACCATGAGAACATTGCTTATTCTTGCTTTTTTTATTGCTTTCAAGTCCTTTGCTCAACAGCCTGTTGCTTCTACCTCCTTTGAACAATATGGTGATCATATCATCATTCAGCTGAGTGTGGATGATTCCGAACCATTGGATTTTATTTTTGATACAGGTGCCGGGTTGACAGTTGTAGATCTCGATGTAGCCAAAGATTTGAATCTCATCTTTGATCACAATGAATTGGCTAAAGCTGCCCAGGGAGAGATCAAATCCCTGGCGATCAAACACAATAAGATAGAGTTAAATAAATATATCCTGGAATCAGATATTAAACTCAATGCTGCATCATTAAAGCACCTGGAAATAAGTATCGGAAGAGATATTGACGGTATCATCGGATATGACCTGGCACATCATCACATTGTGAGACTTGACAATGACAACATGCGGCTGGAGATCTATGAAGAAGACTATCCAAAAAATGGTGACGTCATAAAATTCAAATCTCACATGGGCATACCCACCATCAAAGGAACCATCAGGTTGAACAATGATGAGGTGCTGAAAGGAACGTTTTTTATCAATACAGGTGCAGGTACCACGCTTGATTTCAATACCCCCTTTGCGAATAAGCATGACATCATCCATAAGACCGGGGAACACTACAGCTACCTGGTAAAAGACATTTCTAATAATGAGACACTTCACTATGAAGGACGGGTGAAGACGCTAAGCTTTGATGGCTTTGACTTCTCCGAACTGCCAATTGGTATCAGTCAGGTCAATCAGGGCATTCAGGCCAATGGTCACGTTTCAGGAATCATTGGAAATAAATTGCTTCGTAAATTCAATATGCTCTTTGACTATCCAAATCATAAAGTGTACTTCGAAAAAAGTAAGTATTTTGATGATGAGGTATCAGTCAATTGTAGTGGGATGGACATCCAGATGAACGAAGACATGTCTGCCGTATTGATTCATCAGATCATAGCCGATAGCCCTGCCAGCAACCTGGGGATCAATGTCAATGATGAACTGGTGAGTATCAACGGGAAAAAGGCCATGGATCTTTCTCTGGTAGAGATTGAGCAGATGCTAAAGAAAGCTGGTGAAACGGTCACCATCCAGGTGAGGCGTAAAGGTCCCGCTAAAGAATATAAGCTGGAGCTAAAGAGCCTGTTATAATTCAGGCTAAAATTTCTTACGCCATTGTTTTTTTTCGCTTTGCTGTTTTTTGGCTTTGATGCGTTTATCAACAGCAGCCTTCGAGGGTTTGGTTTTCTTCCTGGGTTTGGGGATATAGAATGCGCGGGTCAATAACCGATCGAGTTTCCTGAAGGCAGTTTCTTTGTTTTTCAGTTGTGATCGGGAGCCTTCCGAGATAACAAGCAAATCCCCATCCTTTGTCAATTGGCTTGAGAGCTTTTCTTTTATGCGTGTTTTTTCCTCATCAGTCAAAACAGAAGAGTTCTCGACATTGAAGCGCAAGACCACCTTTGTTTCCACTTTGTTGACATGCTGTCCACCCGGACCCCCACTCCGTGAAGTCGTCAATTGGATTTCTTGTTTGATGTGTGATATGGAAACAGGATGACTCATGAGAAGACAAAGCTAATAAGGTAGAGATTGATAATGAGGTGTCGGATGACCCACGCAGGGTCGGACGATAGTCAGACCCTTTGCTAATCAATCGCCTGAAGGATCAGCTGGCAGGCTTTTCGAATTTCATCTTCTGTGATGGTGAGGGGAGGAGCGATGCGCATGGAGTTGTCACAAAACAGGAACCAGTCGGTGAGCACGCCCCCTTCGATGGCCCGGTCAATGATCGCTTTCAGGGTCTCAAACGAATCGAATTCTGCGGCCATCATCAGGCCTTTGCTACGGAAGGATTTTATCTTGGGATGTACGAGTAGTTTTCTGAAGAGGGCTTCTTTTTCGGGAATGCCATCCGTGAGCTTTTCTTCCTGGATCACCCGGATTGTGGCCAGCGATGCAGCCGCGCTCACGGGATGTCCTCCAAAGGTCGTGATATGACCCAGGATAGGATTCTCGGTGAAGGCACTCATGATCTCCTTGGAGCTGATAAAGCAACCTATAGGCATGCCACCGCCCATTCCTTTGGCACTGGTGATAATGTCCGGGACGATGCCGAAATGTTCAAACCCCCAGAACTTACCTGTTCGCCCAAATCCCGATTGGATCTCGTCCATGATCAACAGCGTGCCGGTCTCCGTACATCGTTGCCTCACAGCTTTGATATAGGATGCATCAGGTACTCTTACCCCGGCTTCTCCCTGGATGGTCTCGATGAGGAAGGCCGCAGTCTGTGTAGTGATCTGCTCCAGGTCCTCGACTTTGTTGAAGGTGATATTCCGGTGGCCCGGGATGAGGGGCCGATAGTTTTGCTTAAAAGTCTCGCTTCCACCAGCAGACAAGGCCCCGGATGTAGACCCATGGTAGGCATTGTAGCAGGAAATGATCTCAGGTCTGCCCGTATATCTTTTGGCCAGCTTCATGGCGCCTTCGATGGCTTCGCTACCGGAGTTGACTAAATACACCTGGTCGAGGGGATCGGGTAGGGTAGCGGTAATGGCTTTGGCCAGCTGCACCTGTGGAGACTGCACCAGCTCGCCATACACCATCAGGTGCATGTACTGGTCTACCTGCTGCTTGACGGCTTTTACCACCCTGGGGTGACGATGACCTACATTGCTGACACCAATACCGGATATCAGGTCGATATAGGATTTGCCATCAGGGGCATACATATAGATGCCCTCAGCCTTTTCAATCTCCAGTTGTAACGGGAAATTGGTTGTCTGGGCCAGGTTTTGCAGAAATAGCTGCCGATTGGATAGCATGCGGCAAAGCTACAAGGAAGCTTTAGGAATTCTTTCTTTGGATCGCTTTTTTAGCCTTCTCCACGATGTTTTCCGTGCTCAGACCGTATTTGTCCAAAAGCTCTTCCGGCTTGCCACTTTCGCCAAACTGATCATTTACAGCCACAATTTCCAATGGCTTCATGTCATTTCTGGCCAGTGTGCTGGCGATGCTCTCACCCAATCCTCCGGCCATCTGATGCTCTTCCGCCGAAACTGCGCATCCTGTCTTCGCAACAGATGCCAGGATCGCTTTTTCATCCAATGGCTTGATAGTGTGGATATTGATCACCTCAGCTGAGATGCCCTGCTCCTGCAGGATAGCCTCTGCTTCGATGGCTTTCCATACCAGGTGTCCGGTTGCAAAAATGGTCACATCAGTACCTTCGATCAGCTTCAAGGCTTTACCGATCTCAAACTTTTGGTTTGGGTCAGTGAAGATGGGCCATTTCGGTCTTCCGAACCTCAGGTAAACCGGGCCTTCGTAATCAGCGATCGCGATGGTAGCTGCCTTCGTCTGGTTGTAGTCGCAAGGATTGATCACGGTGAAGTTGGGCAGCATTTTCATCATACCCATGTCTTCCAGGATCTGGTGCGTAGCGCCGTCTTCACCCAGGGTAACACCTGCGTGGGAAGCACATACCTTGACGTTTTTCTCAGAGTAAGCGATCGACTGACGGATCTGGTCGTAAACACGACCAGTAGAGAAGTTGGCAAAAGTACCTGTGAAAGGGATTTTGCCCGCTGTAGCTAGACCTGCGGCGATACCCATCATATTCGCCTCTGCGATACCTGTCTGCACAAAGCGATCCGGGTTTTCCTTGATGAAGTCAGCCATCTTGAGCGACCCCACGAGGTCGGCACACAGGGCGACAACGTTGGGGTTGGTTCTTCCTAGCTCGGTAAGTCCGTCACCGAATCCTGACCGTGTATCTTTCTTCTCTGTGAATGTATATTTCGTTGCCATCTTAGTAATCTCCCAGGGTTTCTTCCAATTGATTTAGTGCCTCAGCCAGCTGCTCATCGTTTGGAGCAATACCATGCCATTTGTGTGTGCCTTCCATAAAGTCCACGCCCTTGCCCATCACGGTTGTCATGAGGTTCAGTACAGGCTTTCCTTTACCTGTCAGCGATTTTGCCTTATCAAAAGCTGCTGCCAGTTCTTCGATGTTGTTGCCATCTGACGTGATGACCTCCCATCCGAAGGCTTCGTATTTGGCTTTGAGGTCGCCCAGCGGATTTACTTCTTCCGTAGGACCATCAATTTGTTGTCCGTTATAATCTATGGTAGCGATCAGGTTGTCTACTTTTTTGCTTCCGGCAAACATCACAGCTTCCCATACCTGGCCTTCCTGCTGCTCACCGTCTCCCATCAGCACGTACACGAGCTTATCGTCTTTGTCCAGCTTTTTGGAGAGTGCGGCACCGATACCTACTGACAGTCCTTGTCCCAAAGACCCGGAAGCTACCCGGATACCTGGCAGATCCTCTTCCGTGGCCGGGTGACCCTGAAGCCTGGAGTTGATCTGTCTGAAGGTGCCTAATTCCTTTTTATCAAAAAATCCGGCATGCGAAAGTACGCTATACCATACTGGAGAGATGTGTCCGTTGCTGAGAAAAAACATGTCCTCACCTTTGCCTTCCATGGTAAATGGAAGCTTGTATTTCATGACATGGAAGTACAATAAAACTAAATACTCGGTACATCCCAAAGAGCCTCCCGGGTGTCCTGACTGGCAGGCGTGTACCATCCTCACAATGTCTCTGCGAACCTGTGAGGTGACTTTTTTGAGATGATTAAAATCTGGTGAATTTGACATGATTTTGAATGTTGCGGCCGCAAATTTAATAAACCATATTAAAGAAAGTAGTGATCGGCTGGGAAATAGGTTCTCAGAATACAGAATTCAGAAATCAGAATTCAGGAGCGCTTCGATTTATTAGGTAGATGAATGATCACGGAATTGTTTAATTTGGTGGGCAATACACACAACGTATCCGTTTTTAAACGCTTATTGATGTTTAAAAGTGGGTAAGGTGTGGGTATTGAAAGGATTAATTAAAAAAAGATAATAGTAGTTATAGTGCATGTATTATAACTTGATGTTAGTTTTCATTACCCTCGATCATGGGCCGACATCAAACCGCAGAAGAAGTTAAGCAAGAGTACATTGAAAAACTTGGAGATGAGTTTGGTAATTTCTTTGATCGAATACGAAATGAGGTAATATTTCTCCATTTTAAATGGAGCGAATTTGAAGAATTATATTCGAAGGAAGATAGAATAGAACTGATGAATAAGATCTCACCAAATTTTTACTTCTATCTACAAAACTTGCTTCTTGATGATGTGATTCTTGGTATTACAAGATTAACTGAACCTAAATCTGATCGAAAAGGAAATGCAAGATTAACTCTTTGGTCATTCTCCAATTTCACTACTCCACCCTTAAAAGGTGAAGTGAGTAAATTGTTAAAGAGAATTAAGAAAGAGGCTTCATTCTCCTACGATAGAAGGAATAGAAAAATTGCACACTTTGATAAGGATTTAGCACTCAATGAACATGCGAAACCTCTTAAAATTGCCAGCAGGGAAAAGATTAATAAAGTTATTGATAGTATAGCTGAACTGATGAATTTGATCCAAGGACACTATGTGAAATCAGAAACTTATTATCGAGTGGGATCTCAAACAGGTTACCATCTGCTACTAACAGCTGATGATGGAGTGAGGTTTCAGGAACTGAAGTTTAAATTTTATAAAGAAGGAAAATTAGACATTTCTGATTTTGATGGGCACCAATAGGAAAATTAGAACGCAACCAAATATCACGAGGCGCGTAACTGCAACAATTGTAGATTACGGAATTTACATGAGCTTTTGGATGTTTTATGTTTATCAGATTGGAACACCAAATGATGAAGGTGGGTACAGTGTTAATGGATGGCCCGCATTTATTCTTTTCCTTTCATGGTTTATATATTTCCCGATTATTGAATCGATAAATGGACGTACGATTGGACATATGATTACTCAACTTAGGGTTATTTCATTTAATGGAAGATCAATAAGTTTTGGACAAGCACTTAAGCGAAGGATTGCTGATAGTTTTGAAATATTTGGTTCATTTGGACTTGTAGCCTTTTTCACAGTAAAGAATTCGGAAAGACATCAACGAGTTGGTGATATTTGGGCAAATACTTTAGTGGTTGGTGGAGAAGAAGTAAATTGTCAATACTGTAATGAGAAATTAACTCTAACAGCAGAAGATACAATCTCTGGAACTTTTGAGTGTCCTGAATGTGGAAAGAAAAACGAAAACTAACAACTAAGGCTTCGTGTGGTC
>DKPQ01000019.1 GCA_002471275.1 Flammeovirgaceae bacterium UBA7330 | reverse complement strand
ACACCCGCTTAGACCATAGAGGCCGTCTTACCGTGCAGGCACAGAACAACGATCGCAGAGGTTTTAAAGGTAAGATCACAGCATCTGAAGTAGCCACAGTAGATGCAGCCTCCGACGAAGTGCTGGTGAGTGCTCAGGAAAGTACAGATATTGTATTTGATGGCCGCAATATCACCATCGGTAACGACGTGTACCAAATTGTGACCCGTGAATATGACGGCAAGTCAGTCAATACCTTCAAAACCACTAAAAGGCGCAATACTTTCGTAATTCAATTCATCCCGGACACGTCTATCACAGTAATGGACGAATCGAACGATGCCGAAATCATCGTATATAAGCTCGATTAATCCAACAATACCTACCTTCTAAACTAACTCAGGTTATATAGGTTATTTGGCGTTTTTCAGCTCCTAAGCTAATACCTGATTGATCAGCGCCACAGTGAAAATGCTGAGTAAAAACCAGCCAATAAACCCTTCCACAATGCACAAATAGCGGGCAAAACCTTTGGTAGGTACCGAGCCAAAACCCAGCGTAACAAAACTATTGATGCTTAATGTTATTGCGTTAATCACTGTCAGCAACAACGAACCCCCTACCACGATGATAGGTCCAAAGAATGACTTACTCTTTGATTTCAAGGCGTTTTCATAGCTCACCAGCAGCCTGCTTTTGCTCTCTGCATCCCATTCGGAAGGGAAAAAAACATACAACACGGAGAATATCAAAATCACGTAGAGTGACATCAAAACGGCCAAACCAGGATCTGTACCATGGTTGGTGTAGATCCGAAGCAGTACATTCAATTGCCACCGAAGAAAACTATTGAAGGTCCCCTCCTGCTGAAATCGATGCTTTAACATCTGACCCTGCAACTCCTTCATCTCACTATAGCAGGCATTGGCCGATTCCAGGTCTCCCCTCGAGATGAAGATCGAATGCATTTGCTTATAAATGTTAATGAGGTTTTTGAAATCGATGTCGTTGTCAAAGTCACCACTTTCCTGCGTGCCATACTCCTTATAGCGAAGCTTATAACCCTCCAGCTGATCCCAGTAGAGTTCATTCCATATTTCAGAAAAGAGGAATTTTTCGAATGAAACAGGCTGATGAAAATCATTGCTCACTAGGAAAAAGCGTTCCGAAACGCTGACTTCGGCAAAATATACCTTGATAGAAAAGCTGTTTTCACGGATGTCCAGGTTTAGGTAGCTACTTTTATTGAGTATGAATCGGGAGGTGCTGTCACCCGATAAAGTGTTTCCGGTGAGATACAAATCACCTGAGGGTGCTCCCGGTAGTTTATAATGGTTGAATTCTCCATACTCACCTAGTTTGATATCACAGTCCTGGACGATAATGGCCTGGGTGCTGTTATCACCTATCAAGAGGTTGCCATCAATGATTTTGCTTTCAAGCAGATTGATTTCTCCGCTGTTCACCTGGTTATTTTCTATTTTGAGCTGTGAAGCCGTGAGCCCTTCCAGTATCACACCAAAGTCTACCGTATTTTGGCTGACCTCTACCCTTTCAAAAGTTGATTCCAGGATCTCTACATGATTGACGGAGCTGTTTTGAGTAAATATGAAATCATTAGCTGTAGCCTGGCTGATCGTTAATCCGTTGAACTGACAATTTCGAATTTCCAGCCCTCCCCGGAAATCCAACTGGTTCAGATAAAGGTGATCTGTGAAGGTCAGGCCGTCTAAGATCACCGGCCTTTCAATAGCTATATTACCCTGAATATCAATAGATTGTGGGTAGTTATCAGAAATATAGTTGAATACACCTTTATTCCGTTTCAGCTTGCTGTCAGCGATGGATATTTGCATTTGAGACAGCGTCAATTCACCTTCTCCATCCGCTAATAAAAGCTTGATAAGTTGCACTAATTCAACCTGTTGTTGGCCATAGCCTAACATCGGCATCAAGAGCATCAGAACACAAAAAATACGAGGGAGTTTACCAGCCATAATGAGGAATGTCAAGCTATAAAAGTAATTAAGATAACCTGAGTTCAAAGTAGAGCTTGTTAAAAAACCTCCGGGCCATGGCCGGGTTTGCTAAGATCCTTCAATTTAAAATATTACATATCTAGTCCTTGATTGCCAAGATCCTTCGCAGGCTCAGGATGACGAAACAACAATTCATTACGTCATCCTGAACGTAGTGAAGGATCTTAGAGTTAGAAAGGTATTAAGCCTACCACTCCATAACGTCCTCATAAAGATCTCGCCATTCAGGATTCATGGACTCTATGAGTTTGATCTTTTTGGCACGTATCCAGCCTTTGATTTCTTTCTCCCTTGCAATGGCCTCTTCTATTGTTGGATGTTCTTCGTAGAATACAAGTTTATCAACGTTATATCTTGACGTAAAGGATTTTGGAAATTCCTTTGTCTTATGGTCATAGACCCTTCCTGGCAGGTCTGAGGAGACGCCCGTGTAAAGTACTGTGTTTCTTCTTGTGGTTGTAATATATACCAGGCCACCTCGTACCATACTCCAATTTAATGATAAATAATGGTATCAATGAACAGGTATCAAGATCCTTCGTTTTTTATAGCTCATGTGGTGTTCTGAATACTAAGATCCTTCACTTCATTCAGGATGACGGTATAAATTATCGCACCGTCATCCTGAGCAACGCGAAGGGTCTTAGGCTTAGAAAGGTTAGGGCTACCACCGCCTCATTTCCTCATAAAGATCTCTCGTTAGTTCATAACGACGTTTTGAAACCATGGAACTTAATCCCCAAAAAGCTTATTTTAGTATAGGAGATCCAATACGTGGTGAACGATACTTGATGTGATACTGAGCTGAACTGAATCCGGAATGGATTTCTATTGCGTATTCCGGGTTTAACGGATGATTCAAATAAGCATATGGTAAAGCAAGCTTATCAGAGTAACCCGGTCATAGAACGGCTGCCCGCACACCTCAGGCAGTTTATCAAGCCCCAGAACTATGACCACTACACAGCCATCGACCAGGCTGTGTGGCGCTACGTCATGCGAAAAAACGTCGACTACCTCCAGCACGTCGCCCATGATTCCTACCTCCGGGGACTTCAGGAAACTGGCATCTCCACAGAGCACATCCCCAATATGTACGGGATGAACCGTATCCTCAAAAAGATTGGCTGGGCCGCTGTCGCCGTGGATGGCTTCATCCCTCCTGCGGCATTCATGGATTTTCAGGCCTACAATGTCCTGGTCATCGCGTCGGACATCCGCCAGATGGACCACATCGAATACACTCCCGCACCGGACATCATCCATGAGTCGGCCGGTCATGCCCCGATCATCGCCAACCCGGACTACAGCGAGTTTTTGCGGCACTTCGGTGAGATCGGGAGCCGTGCCATCTCCAACCGCAAGGATTATGAGTTGTACGAGGCCATCCGGCACCTGTCCATCATCAAGGAGGCCCACGGCATCTCCCCGGAAGAGATCAGCCAGGCAGAGCAACGCATCGACACGCTGCAACGCAACATGGGTGCACCCAGCGAGATGGCCCTGCTCAGGGCATTGCACTGGTGGACGGTGGAATATGGCCTGATCGGCACGCTGGAAAAGCCCAGGATCTACGGAGCCGGCTTGTTGTCGTCTATAGGGGAAAGCACCTGGTGCATGACCGACAAGGTGAAAAAGCTACCCCTCACCATAGAAGCGGCTTACCAGGATTATGACATCACCAGGCCACAGCCCCAGCTGTTTGTCACCCCGGACTTTGCACACCTCAGCCTGGTGCTGGAGGAATTTACCAATACCCTGGCCATCAGGACGGGCGGCCTGTCAGGTATCCGAAAGCTGGTTGAGTCAGAAGCCCTGGGCTCCATAGAGCTCAGCACCGGCCTGCAGATCTCCGGCACCTTCAAAAAAGTACTGGAGCAGGATGGCAAGCCACTCTACGTGGAAACTGAAGGTCCCACTGCCCTGGCCTATCGCGAGAAGGAGCTGATCGGCCACAGCAAGGCACAGCATCCCAACGGGTTTGGTTCCCCTATCGGCAAGCTCAAAGGCATCAACCTGGCCATCGAAGACATGAGCCCGACAGACCTCAAAGTCTACGACATCTATGAAGGGCACACCACTACCCTGGTCTTCGAGGGTGGCGTCACCCTCACCGGTGAGGTCATCACGGGCAAGCGCAACCTGCAGGGAAAGATCATGCTGATTGCTTTCAAAAACTGTACGGTAAAATACCGCGACCAGCTGCTCTTCACACCGGATCAGGGCGTGTATCACATGGCCGTAGGCAAAAAGGTTACCTCGGCATTCAATGGCCCTGCTGACTACCACAGCTTCGACATGGAGAGCCATGTGCCTTCCGAGGAGACCATCAGGCCGCAGCAGACCGCCAAAGAGCGTGAGCTGGAGCGACACTATCAGCAGGTAAGAGATTATCGGGAAGGAAAAACCAAAAAAATTGACCTGGAGGGCATTTTGGCTTCCCACCAAAAAGACCATCCGGAGGACTGGTTGCTGCCGGTGGAAATGTTGGAAATCACAAAGGATAAGACATTGCAGCAGGACATCCTCAGGTACCTGGAGGAAAAGAAAAAGGCCTTGCCAGGCAAAAAACATTTGATTGAAAGTGGGGTAAATCTGGTGATATCTCCTTTGAATGGTGCTACAACCGGAGGCTCCGAAAAACGGGCTGTCTCCCCCACGCAAAAAACCACTAACAAAGGGTCTCCGACCAATCAGGAAGCCGGAAGTGGGAAATCCACCCGGGATGTTCCGTCGAAAGTTCAAAAGTTAAACACCTAAATCTTTACATTATGTCAAACATTCTCGGTATTAGAAATTATGACTACGTAGAGTTCTATGTCGGATCGGCCAAGATGTCCGCATTCTGGTATGCCAGCACTTTAGGGATGAAAATCACTGGCTACATCGGTCCTGAGACAGGCACGAAAGACCGGGTTTCCTACTACCTCAGCCAAAACAACCTGAAGATCGTCCTCACCTCGGCGGTACAACCTTCCTGCTATGAAGTACTCAGCTTTGTCAACAAGCATGGTGACGGTGTGAAACGATGGGCCGTGGAAGTGGATGATGTGGAAAAGGCGTTTCGGTATGCCACCCAGCATGGTGCTGTGATGGTGAAAAGACCTGAGATGATCAAAAACAAGCACGGACATGTCACCGAAGCAGCGATCCGGCTTTATGACGATACCGAGTTGGTTTATATCAACAGGGACCATTTCGATCACATCTTTAAGCCCGGGTATTGTGTACCACCGCAAAAGATCCATATCGAATACGAGGATACAGGCATTGTGGGCATCGACCACATCGTGGGTAATGTACGGGAAAATGAGATGAACCTCTGGGCTGACTACTTCAACAAGACCATGAGCTTCGAGACGTTTGTGGATTTCAAAGCTGGTGACATCGGCACGAAGTATTCCGCCCTGCTGTCTAAGGTGGTGCGATCCTCCGACTCGGTGATCAGGAATCCCATCAACGAGCCTTACCCGGCAGAGAAGAAGTCCCAGATCGAAGAGTACATCGAGCAATATCATGGCTCAGGCGTGCAGCACATCGCGTTGCAGACTCCGGACATCATCAAAACCGTGGAAGCACTGAGAAAAAATGGAATGGAGTTCCTGGATGTGCCAGACACCTATTACGACATGCTGCGCAACCGGAAAGACATCCGGATCAGGGAAAACATCGATGACCTGCAGAGGCTGCGGATCCTGTGCGACAAGGAATCCACCGGGTACCTGTTGCAGTTGTTTACCAAACCCATCGGGGATCGCCCTACCTTCTTTTTTGAGTTTATCCAGCGTGAAGGTGCCGAAGGGTTTGGGAAAGGAAATTTCCAGGCGTTGTTTGAGTCCATCGAGTTGGACCAAAAGCTGAGAGGCAACCTGGACAAAGAACCCATAGAAGTGATGCCCCCATGTTAGAAACAAAAACAACAGCATATGCCATTTTATCATCGATTAGGTGAAATTCCTCGTGTAAAACACACCACGTTCTATCAGCCCGATGGCAAGACGCTCTATCGCGAAGAGCTGGTCACCAGCAAAGGCTTCTCGGGGACCTATTCCATCCTTTATCACCATTTCCTGCCTACTGCGGTGAAGTCCGTGAAAGAGCTCCGGGTAAAAGACAACCATGCCTGGCCCGAAGCCCCGGCTTTGTATTATCACTGCTATACAGACTTGAGCAAAAAAACCGGTGACTTCATCTCGGCACGGGAAGATTTCCTCGTCAACAGCACCTGTAAGATCTCCTGTGCCCGGGTGACGGAAAACACCGACACATTTTATCGAAATGGCGGAGGCTCAGAATACATCTTCATCCACCAAGGCACTGGCACCTTATACAGTCCTTTTGGACAGAACAATTTTGGTCCCGGAGACCAGATCGTCGTGCCCAGGGCCACCACCTACCAGATGAAATTCGATGATCTCACCCGTAACAAGTTGATGATCATCGAGTCAGATTCGGCTTTTGAGATCCCCGGTCACTACAAAAACGAATACGGTCAGTTGCTGGAACACGCCCCCTATTCCGAACGTGTTTTTCGAGCTCCTGCCTACCTGGAGCCCAACACCGCCAAAGGGGACTTCAGAATCATCGTAAAAATGAAAGACAGATTCTTTGAGCATATCGTCCCGCACCATCCGTTCGGTGTCGTCGGTTGGGATGGCTACCTGTACCCTTTCACCTTCAACATCAAAGACTATCACCCCAAGGTTGGTAGGATACACCTTCCGCCTCCGGTCCACCTGTTGTATAAGACATCCACTTTCGTGGTTTGCAACTTCGTACCCCGGTTGTTTGACTTTCATGAAAATGCCATCCCGGCTCCTTACTTTCACTCCAACATCGACAGTGACGAGGTACTGTATTATGTGGAAGGGGATTTCATGTCGCGAAAAGGCGTGAAAGAAGGTTCCATCACCCTGCATCCGGGAGGCATGCCCCACGGCCCACAGCCAGGCAAGACCGAGGCATCTATAGGCGCCCGGGCTACGGAGGAATATGCTGTCATGATCGACACCTACGAGGCACTCAGGCCCACACTCGCCGTTAAAGAAACCATTGACAAAGATTACGCAAAGTCCTGGCTATGATCAAGATACCTCCTTTTGTGCAATCCCTCAAGCCCTATAAGGCCGGGCTCTCCATCGAGCAGCTGGCCCGGGAAAAGAACCTGGAAAGGATCGTGAAGCTGGCATCCGCAGAAAACCCTTTGGGACCAAGCCCAAAAGCACAAGCCGCTATTGCCAATGCAATCTCAGGGCTCCATCGCTACCCGGACCCGTCCTCTTATGACCTCGTGCATGCCATCGCCAAAAAGTATGGGGTACAGCCCAACCACATCATCTGTGGTCATGGTGCCGACGCCCTGCTGTCATACATCGTGAGTGCGTTCACCTCGGAGCAAAATGACATCATCACTTCGGAAGGCACGTTCATTGGCATCTATGTCGCTACCCGTAAGATGGGACGAAACCTTGTGCGTGTGCCCATGAAAAACTACGAATTCGACCTGGATGGCATACTCGATGCGATCACCGACAAAACAGCCATGATATACGTGGCTAATCCCAATAACCCTACCGGCACACTGATCAAAAAGCAGGACTTTGAGGCCTTCATGGAGCAGGTACCCGACCACATCATGGTGATCCTCGACGAAGCATACACCGCATATGCCACAGGAAATCCTGACTATCCCAATGGGGTGACCTACGACTATGACAACATGGTGGTTACCCGAACCTTTTCCAAAGCATACGGGCTGGCAGGCTTGAGGATCGGTTTTGCGGTGGGACCTGACCATGTGATCGAAGCTTTATATAAGGTAAAGCTGCCCTTCGAACCCAACAACCTGGCCCAGGTGGCAGCGATTGCAGCCCTGGATGACGAGGAGTTCCTGCAACAAACCATCGACCTCAACAGGAAGTCCCTGGCGATGTTGTACCAGTGTTTTGAAGACAACCACCTCTCATACATCCGGTCGAGCACCAACTTCATCCTGGTCATCATGGATTCGGAAGCCGAAGCCCTCGAATTTGCTTCACTATGCCTCGATAACGGACTCATCGTCAGGCATGTAGACACTTTTGGTATTCCCAATGGTATCAGGATCAATTCGGGTACCCTGGATGAAACCCGTTTTGCCGTGGATGTGATCTCCAGGGTAGTTCACTCCATGAAACGTACATCTAAAACCATAGTCAATTGAAACTAGTAAGCTATATACATCAGTCACAACACCGGAGTGGATTACGGATCGCTGGGAATGTCTATGACCTGCAACAAACGGCTAAACAATTAGGGATTGACGTGCAACCTACCATGCTGGACCTGCTGAAGATGGAATCATCGGGAATGGAAATTGCCCGGAAAGTCGAGCAGGCCATCATAGAAGAAAGAGCTGGAGAAATAGTACCAAATCCTACTTTAGCCGCCCCTATTCCCAATCCACCTTCCTGCCGCGATGCGTATGCCTTTCGTCAGCATGTAGCCACCGCTCGTCGCAACCGGGGCGTTCCGATGATCCCGGAATTCGATCAGTTTCCGGTATTCTACTTTACTAACCACAACGCCATCTTTGGTCCTGGAGAGGTCATAGTGGAAGATGACCACCTGCACAAGCTCGATTTTGAGCTGGAGGTAGCAGCCGTCATTGGAAAAAAAGGCAAAAACATTTCATCAGCACAGGCAGACCAGTACATTGCCGGGTTCACCATCATGAATGACTTTTCCGCCCGGCTGCTGCAGATGGAGGAAATGAAGCTCAACCTGGGACCCGCCAAGGGAAAGGATTTTGCCACCACCATCGGTCCCTGGCTAGTCACCCCCGACGAACTGGAAACAGCCCGCATTGATTCTAAAATGGGAGTTTCCTACGACCTGAAAATGGAGGGATTTCATAATGGTAAAAAAATCTCCAGTGGCAACATGAAGGACATGAACTGGACATTTGCGGAGATAATCGAAAGAGTATCGTATGGAGCTGAGATCTTCCCCGGGGATGTGATCGGTTCGGGCACGGTAGGAACCGGGTGCTACCTGGAGCTCAATGGAACCTGGGCCCTGGAAGCTAAGGAGAAAGGTGAAGACTTTACCCCGGTATGGTTGCAGGATGGCGATACCATGGAGTTGAAAATTGATCGTTTGGGTACACTTTCAAACAAGATTGTAAAGTCCAAAAAGCCGCTTTCTATCCTGAGTAAAAAGAAAACTGCTAGAGAATGAGTCAAGCATCCGATTATATCACCATCGACCCGGAAGGAGCGGAATTAAGGGTCGTCCACAACCTCCTGCTGAGCGGAGTGGCACCTCGTCCCATTGCATTTGTTTCTTCCATCTCGGAGGATGGGATCAACAACCTCGCGCCTTTCTCTTACTTCAATGCTTTTGGGGCTAATCCCCCTTATGTAGCATTTTCACCAGCGTTTAGTGGCAAAGACGGCTCCGCCAAAGACACGCTTGAGAACGTAAAGAGAGTCCCTGAATGTGTGGTCCAGGCGGTCACCTACGACATGGTGGAGCAGGCCAACCTCGCCTCTACCACCTATCCCAAAGAAGTCGATGAATTCATCAAGAGTGGCCTCACTCCCATCGATTCCGTCATGGTGAAGCCCAGGCGTGTCAAAGAATCGCCTTTTCAGATGGAGTGCCAGGTCGAAAAGATCATTCCACTCGGTGGCGGGAAGGGATCCGGTAACCTGATATTGTGCAGGGTGGTCCTGTTTCATGTCAGGGAGGACATTTACAAAGACAACATCATCAACCCTCAGGATATCGACCTGGTAGCCAGGAACTCGGCAAATTTCTATACCAGAGCATCGCATGAAGCCATCTTCGAGGTGAAGAAACCCACTGACCTGGGGATAGGTATGGATCAGTTGCCCGAGCATATCCGGCATTCAAGGATCCTTACCGCCAATCAGTTGGCCAGGCTGGCCGGATTGCCCAATCTACCTTCGGAGCAGGAAATGTATGCATTTATGTCCCCTGTACATAAGCTGAACGCCGACAATCCCTATACCAGGAAATTCAAGCAGGCCATTGCCCAATCAGAGAACAAAGAAGAAGCCATCACACGGGCAGCGCAGGCAGCGATCGAGGCTGGCGACCTGCATTTTGCCCTTAAAGCCTTGATGACCATCCCATTGCTCCGTACCGTATGATGCCGCAACGTACCTTGATGTGGCAGCCCAGCCGGGAAAGAATTGGCCAGTCCAACCTGACGGCGTACCTGGAGTTTTTGGAGGAAAAATACGGGCTTCACTTCAAAGATGACCAGGCACTTTATCAATGGTCGATCACCCATATCGCTGATTTTTGGGAAAGCATCTGGACCTGGTTCGACGTGATCCATGAGCAGAAATATACCGCTGTCCTCGAAGGTGACGATATCCGAACAGCGAAGTGGTTTACTGGCACTCGGCTCAACTTTGCAGAGAACCTGCTCAGGTACCGTGATGAGCGTGTTGCTATCCGTTACCAGTGTGAAGATGGCACCCGGCTTTCACTCACTTACCATGAACTCTACCAGGAGGTCGCAAAGACCGCAGTAGCCATGTGCAAAGCCGGGATCACTCCGGGTGACCGGGTCGCAGCCTATATCACAAATCGCCCCGAAGCCGTCATTGGGATGCTGGCAGCAGCTTCCATTGGAGCCGTGTGGTCGTCCTGTTCCCCGGATTTTGGCTTCGAAGGGATCTTAGACCGGTTCGGACAGATCGAGCCTAAGCTGTTGATTGCCGTGAATGCCTGCCAGTACAATGGCAAGACGCTCCACCTGGCCGACACGCTGACCCGGATCGGAAAAGCCATTCCTTCCATCCGGCAAATGGTGATCATCCGGCCCCTTGAGGCAGTTACAGATGCACCTGAAAACAGTGTGCTGTGGGATGATTTTCTGTTGTCTACTGACGAGCCCCTGGTTTTTGGTCAGTTCGGGTTTGATCACCCCCTGTACATCATGTATTCCTCCGGCACGACCGGCAAACCAAAGTGTATTGTCCATGGAATTGGCGGCACCCTGCTTCAGCATCTCAAGGAGCTTGGACTGCACACCGACCTGAAACGGGAGGATACTATCACCTATTATACCACTTGTGGCTGGATGATGTGGAACTGGCTTGTTTCATCGCTGGCTATCGGATCCACCGTCTTCCTTTACGATGGCAGCCCCTCCTGGCCAGGGTTGAACGTGCTGTTTGATGCCATCGACGAGGTCGGCATCACCATTTTCGGTACTTCCCCGAAATTTCTTTCCTCCTGTGCATCGGCCGGATTAAAACCCATAGACACCCATGACCTGTCCACCCTGCGGACCATCCTGTCGACAGGAGCCCCGCTAATGGAGCATCACTATGAATATGTATATCACCACATCAAGAACGATGTACAGCTAAGCTCCATCTCCGGGGGCACGGACATCATCTCCTGTTTTATGCTCGGTCACCCCCATCGCCCGGTATACCTGGGTGAACTGCAGGGTGCCGGCCTTGGCATGAAAGTCGCCGTGTTTAACGATCAGGGCAATACGGTGCAGGACGAAGTAGGCGAGCTGGTGTGTACCTCGCCTTTCCCCTCCCGACCTGTTGGCTTTTGGAATGACCCCGATGGTAAAAAGTACCAAGAAGCCTATTTCAGTCATTTCCCTGGCGTGTGGCGACACGGTGATTACGTGCTGATGCGACCGGATGGCTCATGTATTGTTTATGGCCGCTCAGATGCTACCCTCAATCCCGGTGGTGTACGGATAGGTACGGCAGAGATCTACGAATCAGTGGAATCCCTGCCGGAGATCAAAGACTCCATCGTCGTGGGCAGAAAGACAGGTGATGATACCGCCATCGTGCTGTTCGTAGTCCTCAATGAGGGCTATTCCCTGGATGAAGCGCTGTGCAGCAAGATCAAATCTACCCTGAGGACCAAAAAGAGCCCCCGACACGTTCCCTCTGAGATCCACCAGGTGCCAGACATCCCCCGAACAGTCAGCGGAAAGAAAGTAGAACTGGCCGTCACCAAAACCATCCACGGCGATCCCATACCCAATAAGGAAGCACTCGCCAACCCCGAGAGTCTGGAGTGGTTTAAGTGACTAAGCAGATGGGTTGTCAAAGCTACCCGAGTTGATGTCCTCTTACATCGTCCTCTTCGATAGACGATAAATGGAGGAGTAGAGAGATGAACGGAGGAGTAGAGAATTGTAAAACACCTGAAGTCCCGTAGGGACGCAATGCTTGTAGAAAATATATACCAACAAAGGGACTAGCTCTGTAGGAGCGTCCTGTTAGCCTACCATAAATTTTAGCAAAACATTTTTCATAAAAATAATATATTTAGCAAATTACTAACTATATTAGCATTATGAATCAGTACGAAATGTATACCGGAGCCAATTCTACCCTCTCATACTTCAAAAGATGTGTTGAGGTGCTTTGCAGCAATGTGGGTGTTCCGATCCCGGATTACAACACCATCAGCAGGTACTATTTCAGTAAAAAATATTCACCAGTAGACGTTTTCAGGATGACAAATAAGAATTTAAACATCAAAGAAGCCAAAGTGACCATCGAGTGGACTGATCAGTATGGTCATGGCAGCAGGGATTTCACCCATGCAAAACAGATCAGAGAATTCCTGGAGGACTTTCCTGCCCTCAAACACCAATTGGGAAAGAAAGTTCCGGATGAGATGCTGGAGACGGTGTAGCAGGATCAAGATTACGTTACTATAATTTATACTATCATCCTTAATAAAGTGATGCCTGCCTAACAACGTCATCGATCTTAAGAAAAAAAGAAACAACAGTCCAGGTCCAAATTCTCAAATAGAATTCTTTTTAAAGCCGAAAACTACCTTTTTTACACCGTCGCCAACTTCCATTTACCTTTTCTAAACAACCACAGCGTGAACAACCCGACAGCGGTCTCTGAGAAAAAGACAGCCCAGAAGACCCCTGAGTGGTCCCAGTGCCAGTGAATAGCCAGGAGATATGCCAACGGGATCTGGATCAACCAAAAGAACACCAGGTTGATCTTTGTTGGTGTCGATGTATCCCCCGAACCATTGAAGGCCTGTACAGACACCATCCACCAGCCATAGATGAAGTAGGCATATGACAATATCCGCAACCATTCTCCCCCAATGGCAATAACCCGTATATCATCAGTGAATATGCTCACCAGCGATCGGTTGAAGAAGAAATATACAATGGATACCCCAATCAGAAAGATCATGTTATAAAACCCAATTTTCCATACGGAAGACTCTGCCCGGTCTGGATTTCCGGCACCAAGGTTTTGTCCCACCAACGTTGCCGCCGCATTAGAAAGCCCCCAGGCAGGCATCAGGGTAAATAGCATCACCCGCATCGCAATCGTTGCCCCGGCAACGGCCTCACTACCTACATCAGCCAGGATTCGCATCAGGAAAATCCAGGATGACATCGCTACAATCATTTGTCCCACACCACCTAATGAAGTCTTAATGATATTGATAGTCCTACTGGCATCCCACACAAAATCTGTCAGGAACACCTGGATATGTCTGCTTCCCTTGAAAAGCGTCCATAGCTGAATACCTACTGCGATGCCTCTCCCAATCGTAGTTGCAATTGCAGCACCTTCAATCCCCTTGGCAGGAATCGGTCCCCACCCAAAGATCAGGAGCGGGTCAAGAATGATATTGAGTCCATTGGCAATCCATAGTACCCGCATCGCAATGGCCGCGTCACCGGCACCACGAAAGATGGCGTTGATGACAAATAACAGCACGATCACCGCATTGCTACCAAGCATCCACTGTGTGTATCGGTACCCATGCTCCAGACTCCATTGGTCCCCACCCATGAGCGCGAGCATATCCTTAGCAAAAAAGATCCCTGCGATAGTAAAAGGAAGCGATATCAATAGCGAGAGAAATATCGATTGAACAGCTGACTTTCCGGCACCCGTTTTATCCTTTTCACCCACTCTACGTGCAATGATGGCCGTGACAGCCATCGCCAGACCCATGGCCACAGAATACAGCAGGAAAAGATAGGTCTCTGTCAATCCCACCGTGGCAACGGCTGATGATCCCAGCTGCCCCACAAAGTAGATGTCCACTACAGCGAAAGTTGATTCCATGACCAGCTCCAGGATCATAGGTACAGCCAGCAGAAAGATGGCTTTTTTCAGGTCTATGGTGGTATAATCTGCATCCGTACCCTGGATAGCATCTTTGAGTTGGCGCCAGATAGACTGTTTGGGGGCCTCCATTACAGGCATTTCATTGTATGATTCCATAAAACAAAATTGTTATATAAAGTCTGAAAACATCCGATGTGAAAACGACATTAGTCAGGGTCATTTCCGACAATAGATATCTTTCTTCTACACAAAAGAACCGTCTTAAGTGACAGCCCTATGTCACTGATGTTTTGAGTTATTGATAATTTTTAAAAAATTCACCTGTAACCAGACCCGGTGAGTGATGAATTGGTTGAAACATCAAAGATCCCTAAAAGCGACGCTGAACGGACAGTCACCTTTATTCTCTAAGACAGACATAAGGAAAAAAAATATTTCTTACAAAAAACGGAATTAAATACTCGTGTTTTAATAGTTTTATTCTGGATAACTTTTTGTGCAGAGTTGAAAATTCATTGCCTCGTAATTTTTCTGCTTTCAACTTCATTCCCGTTACTCAGTCAAAATAATGGGACAATTTCCTGCTTGACTGTACTCAAAACTGACCAAATCATTGATAAGGTAGAATCACAAACCAGGGTCCTTAAAGAGGCTGAAAAAGGAAAGAAAAGGTCTCAGATATATAAGTTCTATGATCTGAGAAAGGAATTAATCATTGACAAGATTGAAAATGTCGATTTCATTGAATGTCCTGATATCAATACGATTATTGAGCAGGTTATTCGTGAGCTATTGATTGCCAATCCCTGGCTTAAACCACCAAAGCTTGTTATGCTGGACTCAGATATTACCTTAAATGCGTACAGCTTCGGTGAGGGAACCATTGGTGTGCATATCGGAACCTTTAGAAAACTTTCTTCTGTCAGCGAACTGGCTTTTTTATTGGCTCATGAGATGGCTCATTTCCATCTTGATCATACAAATGAGATGGTCCGAAGAAATATCAGGAAAAAGAACACTGATCCAGAGCTGTATGGTCGTTTGAAATATGGTGATGTCAATGCAATTCATACTTTATTTTACGAACATTTTTCCCATTCCCGGAGCAATGAACTTGAAGCTGATTCACTAGCTTTTTTAATGGTAGAGAATTCTGTATTTGACTTACTTGCATGCAAAAGAGTGCTGGAAAAGATTGATTCTGCACAATTTTCAGAATACCAGTTGCACCCTGATCTCAAATCACATTTAAATTTCAGTAAGTTCCCTTTCAAAGAAGAATGGATTCGAAGTCATAAATCTGTATTGTCAAATAGCAACGGTTCTAATTTTATCTTCGAAAGAGATTCAACCTTTACACATCCACTAATTGAAGCTCGTCTAGCGGCATTTACCCGATTCCTCAAGGACAAGGATACCAGTAAACCAAAAGTTGATGAAACTGTGTTTACAGAAATCAAAGCACAACTAGATTTTCAAATTCTCGATCTAATCAGACAGGACAAACGCTATGAATATGCTTTTTACTATGTCCTGAAATTCCAGGACCTCTACCCTTCGGATGAATCATTTAAATATGAGCTCTTAGATATCTTTATTGATCTTTATGAAGCACGTAAAAACCACAATTTTGGCCTTTATGTAGACCATTCAGCTGAAGTTCCATATCTGGAAGACTACGTCAATTTTCTCAATAACATCACATTGACTGAACTCGGCCAACTCACATATCATTATTTCCAAACAAATATCAAGTTTGACTATGAAAATGAGGAGCATTACATGATGCTTTGGAAGGCTGGAAAATGTGCAGAACAGCACACTGTTACTGCCAATATTACGAATACTTACTTGGAAAAATTTCCAATGGGTATATATGCAAATCACTTTTTAACCCAAAAAACCCAGGAATGATGAAACATCTATGTTGTTGCATTTTAGCTGCCATTATTAGCTTAAGCTGTTTTTCTCAAAGCCGAAATTTTTTAAATATCACAAAACTTGATGTCCGAAATTCCGGAGTCATTACAAAACAACGCGATGTTATTGGTTATTACATGTTCTATTCCATTGGAAAACTTAAGAAGGGTCAACGGAATTTTGCATTAAGGGTACTTAATGAAAACCTTGAGGATGTCAATACAATCACCTTTCAGGACACTAAAACACAAAATCTTCAAGGAGCATTATATAATGGGAGAACCATACTGATGCGGTTTTATGATGCACGAAATGATGTAGTTAACTACAAGTTCTTCGATACCAACGCTAATCAGATCTCAGAGGCGAGAAGAATCGTTTTTTTCAATAGTCCGGGATCACTTTTTGCGGTACCAGATCATGGATTTGCTAACTATCAAACGGATTATCAGAACAAAAACTATCATATAGAATATTTTCCAAATCCTGAGGGAGAGAATAGTGCTACGCCCTGGAGCTATTTCTTCCCTGCCAATACTGACTCTGTAGCCTCTGCCACTTATCTATGTACAACAGAAAATTTGCTTGTAAATCTTGTTACAGTTAAGAAAAACTGGAATACTAATAAGATCAATTTTTATCTGCAGGGATTGAACCTTGAAACAGGACATGAAGAATTTTTCACTGGGTTAAAAGGGAACTATCAGACTCAACCTCTGAATGCATACTATGATATAGAAACCGATATTATCAATGTGCTCGGACTCTATTATGCACCGGATGAAAAAGTTTATAAAGATAATGGTATTGGATTGGCAAACATTCAGATAAGTGAAACGGGTGAGATCATTGATAACAAATATCTCAGCTGGACACATGAATTCAGGGAATTTATGGATATTGACAATGAAGGTCGGGTGAGTAATGAAGATAAGCGTGCTTTTATGTACTTCCATGAAATTTTCAAACAGCCGGATGGCTCCATCATGGCCGTTGCGGAACAGTATCGAAAGGCTGTCAGTGGAGCAGGAGTTGCTTTGAATGTTCTGGCAGCTGCTGCCGGTTCATATTCCAGTGCGGGTGTTACGAAAATGGTGATTGGTGACTTGATTATGTTCAGGTTTGATCCTGATTTTCATGTTCAATCAGTAGACTTTATTGAAAAAGGGAAAAGAGATTTTTTATTACCAGCAGGATATGATTTTTCCAATATCCACTTAGTCTCAGAATACATCAATGCTGTGGGTGGCTTCGGGTTTCTATATTTGTCACAATTAGGAGTTGAAAAGATTCCAATGGTTGCCTATTTCGACTGGAAACGTAGTGAAGCTTCTCTTCAAAAAAACTGGAATTTTAGTGTGTCGATTTTTGACGGGGATCAAATCAAGAAAGACTATGTGGAGTTCAGACCACCTGGTCAAAATGTAATTAGGCGTATTTTACCGGGAAAACCTGGTCATATATTGGTTTATGACTATTCAAAAATGAATAAAAGCCTGGACATTCACCTGGAAAAGATCAATTATTGAGTTAGTGATCCTTCTAATACCAAGATCCCTCGAACTAAATTGTCTACTTAAGAAATCTGATGGCAAAGATCCTTCGCAGGCTAAGGATGACGGTTAGTTTTTTGTTCCGTCATCCTGAACGAAGTGAAGCCTGCCTGAGGGGAGGCAGGGATCTTAGAGTAAAGAAGTCTTTAAATGAGTAATTCTCAGAAAGGTTCGTAAAGACTTCAAAACTCCTGCGCCCCAAACTCACTCTTGATGAACTTCGCCCGGTTCTTACCGCTATTGATGGCATAGCTCAGGTTGAGGATCACCTGGTCTACCTCGTACACATAATTCGTGGTGGTATAAAACTCCCCATCCCTCCAGGTAGTGATACGCTGCTCGTTGGTATCCAGTAGCCCCATGTCCATGTTGAGCCATTGTAAGGTCGCTGTGAGTCGATCATCGAGGAACTTCTTCTGTAGCGTCAGGTTCGGCGACAGATACCTGGAATCCTCCCCCTGTGCGGTAATGCGATCAGAGATGTAATTCAGGGTCCATTGCAGGCTGAAATCTTTAGTAAACTTCACCGTAGTGTTCATATTGATGTTATAGATCCAGCTGGAGGTGTTCACTGGTCGGTTATCAAATGTACCGTCGAGTTTGTAATGATACAGGTTGCCCCCGATAAAGGCATTCCATTTTTCCGTCAGCTGTAGGTCTGAACCTACCTCCATACCTAAAGAAACGGCATCACCCACATTGGAATAAATTCTATTCAAGATGGAGTCATTATAGATGGTATTTACCCGATTCACCACGTTCTTTACATCTCTGAAATAGGCCGTTGCATAGATGCTGTGGGCTGAAAAATCTTTGATAAATCCCAGCTCCACCAGGTCGATAAACTCTGGTAACAACTCCGGATCACCCTGCTCAAGTGTTTCCGAATGTTCCCTTTCCGGGAATGGATTCATCTTGAAAGTAGTGGTCCGCTCCACCCTTCGGCTATAGGCACCTTTCAAAGTCAGCCCCTCTCCTGCGGCATACTGGATACTGGCAGAAGGAAACGGCTTAATAAAATCATAGAAATACATCGTATCGATGGTCCCGGCTTTGTCCTTCAGTTCCAGCTCCCGATCCATGTATTCCATTCTCAGACCGGCACCATAGCTCACCTGACCCGATTTACCTGAAAACTGGGCATATCCGGAGTGGATCGATCTTAGCAGGTTGACAGTACTGGAAAAGTCCGGTACGAGCTCAAACTCCCCGGTGTTGTTGTTTCTTCTTTCATACACAAAATCCCCTGTATGGTCCAGGTTTCGGAACTGATACCCGGTTTCAATTTTCCCAATGGGCAATGGCTTAAAGGCATAATCCAACTGGAATCTCGTGCCGTAGAGCGGATTGTCATTTGTATTGTACTCGTCCTGGTAGATGACTGAAGTTTCCGGGTAGCCCAGGTTCCTGTTGATGGTAGGGCCACCTAGCAATGTGTATTCGTATAGAAACGAAGTTGAAAGGCTTGATCCATTGTCAAAAATATGGCCATAATCGACACTTCCAAGTACGAAATCCCCTTTTCGGATACGCAGGTTTTCATTGTAATACTGGATGGTGTACAGTCGCTGGTCATCGTATCGTGCATGGTTGTCATAATACACAATATCTGCTGTCCGGTCTTTACTGCGTTTACCTGCAAAGAATCCCAGGTTAAAATTATTACTGGAGTTGGGTGTGTAGCCCAGGGTAAACCGACCCGAATAGTTTACTTCATCAAAACTTCTTTCTCCGTCAGATGGAAACTGGATCGTGGTATCATTTCGGATCGTGTATACATCACCTACCCGCCTTCCGGTGATATCGTTGCGTTGATAGCTCAATCCGGCTGATACATCCCAATCTCCGGAACGGTGATTCAATGTGAAATCTCCGCCATAACGCTGTGCATACTCTGCATTGTCATAGTTTTCGATGCTGGGAGCACCAATCCGTGCATTGAACTGCATATATGTATCATCGACCGCCCCACGCCTGGTTACTACGTTGATGATACCGCCCTTTCCTTCAGGATCATATTTTGCTGAAGGTGCCGTGATTAGTTCTATGTTTTCTATCGCATTCGCAGGTAGTTGGTTCAGGATCATTTGGGGATCGGTCTGCACAGGCTTGCCATTGATCAGGACCACAAAACCTGATGAACCTCTGGCAGAGATTTCACCATTGGCATTTACCGATACAGAGGGCAGGTTTCTCAATACATCTGTAGCCGTGCCACCCCTGCTGGACTGAAACTTCTCTGCTTCAAAGACCTGGCGATCAGCTTTGGATAGCATAGTAACAGTCTCGCCTGTCACCTCAATCTCATCCAGCATCTTCTGATTAGCCTTCATAGATACCGCACCCACATTCGTCAACTGATTTTTGGTTACGGCTATATTTTCGATAGTTTGCTCATCAAAGCCCATGAAATGGGCCTTGAGGTAATAGGTACCTGGTTTGATGTCTATGATCACGAACGAACCGTCAAAAGTAGATACCGCGCCTCCAGCCAAAGTGCTATCACCAGCCTGGTAAACAGCCACACTGGCAAATGGCAAAGCCTCTCCTGCTGAGATATCCATAAGTTTCCCTTTCACACCGGTCTGTCCATAGGATGTAAATAAGGAGATTGAAACGAAGATCAGAAGGATATATCTCATGCTTTTAATGTATAACTGCAAATGTGTACGTAAAACACGAAATAATTCGACATGTATGTATGGTAATTTACGTGATACTCCACCTGATGAGAGTACAAGCTTCATTTTTAACGCTTCTGTACCTAAGTTAATTGGCTCTCAAGATTAGATTAAAATAAGGTGCTTTAGAAAGCAAACGATTGTGCAGTTATTGACTTTTAACCGGAGCCGTCAAACTTTGGGCGATCTAAAATTTTTCCGGAACAAACGTTTGATAATCTACGGGTGGTCTCAGGTATTCATGGTCGTTGGGCAATGGTGGTAATTGAATCTTCCTATACTTCGTTTTTTCATAGGGGACCATGGTAAGCAAATGCGCAATGCAGTTGAGTCTGGCTTTGCGTTTATTGTCTCCATTTACCACAAACCAGGGCGATTGCTTAGTGTCTGTATAGGCAAACATCTCATCTTTGGCTTTGGAGTACTCCAACCACTTTTCCCTGGATTTCAGGTCCATAGGACTAAATTTCCATCTTTTTACCGGGTTTTCAATCCGTTCTTTGAACCTGAGCTCCTGGACCTCATCACTGACAGAAAACCAGTATTTTATCAGGATGATCCCCGACCGGATAATCATTCGTTCAAACTCAGGACACGACCGCAGAAACTCTTCATATTCCTCCTGAGTACAAAACCCCATGACCTTTTCAACGCCGGCTCTGTTGTACCAGCTCCGGTCAAAGAGGACCATTTCACCAGCTGCTGGCAGATGTTTGACATATCGTTGAAAATACCACTGGGTTTTTTCCCTTTCAGTAGGCACCCCCAGAGCCACTACTTTGCATACCCGTGGATTTAATGGCTCCAGTATTCGCTTGATGGTACCACCTTTTCCTGAGGCATCCCTCCCTTCAAAGATTACAACAACCTTGTGTCCCTGGCTTTTGATCCACTCCTGCATATATACCAGCTCTCGAGACAGTTTCGCATATTCTTTAGCATAGCTAAGCTTTTCCATGTTCTTAAGTTAAAGTAGTTGTTTAAGGTTAATTCACAACTTGTGATAACACCACACATATAACCAATCCTAAAATAGCTAAATACTTTGTAGTTTTCTGCCATGAATCTTGGGTTTTGGATCATCCTCTACTTACTCATCACGGTAGTCATCGGAGTTTTAGCATCCAGGTTCATCCATTCTTCATCCGATTTTTTATCTACGAGCCGTAGGTTACCCCTGATACTCAATGCATCGGCGCTCTTCGCTTTTTGGTATGGGTCAGAAACGGTTCTTGGCGCATCCTCTGAGTTTATCCAGCATGGACTTCTTGGTGTGATAGAAGATCCTTTTGGGGGATTTCTTTGCCTGATACTCTTTGCACTCATTTTTGTACGTCCGCTCTACCGCAAAAACATCCTGACCCTGGGAGACCTTTTTCGCAATGTGTATGGACCAAAAATCGAGCGACTGTCCAGTGCGCTGATGATACTTTCTTTCTTTGGCTATGCGGCAGCACAGATTATCGCTCTGGGTATCCTATTCCACACCATTTTTGGTTTGGATGAAACCATGGGACGCCTAATCAGCGCGGTCCTTGTGATGGCATACACCACAGCCGGAGGTATGTGGTCTGTGTCTATCACTGACTTTATTCAGAGTGTCATCATCATTGTTGGGCTCGTATTTATCACCCTCTTTCTTTTCAATATGGTGGATCCGTCTACCTTGTTTCAGTCTGACAATCCCTATTTCTTTGACTTTGTTCCGGTACGTCATCCGGACGTCTCCTGGATGGACTACGTAGCGGCCTGGTGTGCACTGGGGCTGGGATCATTGGCCTCACAGGATATCTTTCAACGAGCCAATGCAGCACGATCTGAGTCTATCGCGGTGCGATCCACCTATCTGGGAGCATCACTGTATCTGTTATTTGCCATGCTACCACTTTTGCTTGGACTCATGGTCTTTCAACTCAGTCCGGAGCTTGTTGCAGACAATACCCAACATGCACTGATGACCATGATCGCTCAATATACACCCATGTGGTTACAGGTGTTGTTTTATGGAGCTTTGACTTCGGCTATTTTCAGTACCTGTAGTGGGGCGCTTCTGGCGCCTTCTTCCCTCCTGGCAGAAAATCTGCTGAAACCGGTACTCTATCCGGATAGTTCGGATAGTCAATTGTTAAGATTAAGCAGGATATCTGTTGTCATTGTGTCGATCCTTGCCACAGTGCTGGCCTTGATGAGTGAGAGCATTTATCACCTGGTAAGTCAATCATCTATCCTGGGTATGGTTTCGATATTGGTGCCTCTGTATGCAGCTTTGTTTCATGGCAATAGTCAAAAACCAATGGGTGCCTGGCTGTCCATGTCATGTGGCCTGGGAACATATATATTGTTCGAGCTCTTTCCTATAGAGACAGTTCCTTCGATGTTTTTGGGATTTGGGGCTTCCATTATCGGGTTACTTTCGGGCAATAAAATGGGTAAGAAGTATTGGATATAATAAGTGGGTTATCAATGTTGATAATTCATTGCGGCTACTCATCCGTTGTGTTATTCAAAACAACTATCTTTAGCTATTATGAAAACCCCTATCCCAAAACAAGTGCTAAGGATTGCCCTTGGCCTCCTGGCTTTTATACTGCCAATTGTATTACCCCTTGGTATGCTCCTTGTAGGTGCAGACAAGGTGTTGATGCCGTCTATCAGTACCTATTATTATTCAGAAATGCAGTTCTTGTTTGTAACAATTTTGATCCTTTTTGGGGCCACATTCATTTTATATGGCTTTACTACTTCAAGCCGAAACCTTGTGATTCTGGTAGGTACCGGAATTATTGCTTTGCTGATTGCCCTGGTTCCTACGCATACGCCTGGCCTAACCGAATGGACCGGGTATTTCCACATCGCACATGCGGTACTCTTTTTTGCGCTGCTGGGGTGGATTATCCGTGATACTTTTAACCTGCCTCTCCCTTATCCTCTGCTCACAAAGATTGGCCTGTATATCTGGATCGTAGAAGGAGTTTTAATCATTTATTTTCTGACACTTAAGTGGGTATGGCCTCCCCTTGTATTTCTACTTGAGACAACTATTCTCTGGTTGTTTGTCTTTGGGCTTTGGGTAAGAAATAAGGTCACCAGGGAGCTGGGCAAGGCGAGTTAGTCATAGCAGTCGTCGGATGACTGCAATAACAACTTCAGGCAGATTTCATTTTTAAACCCAACTCCCAAAACCTTAAGACTTCTCATCTTTAGAAAGAGCCATCCAATGACTTGCTGATTTAAAAAGCCAGGTAATCCTTCATACCTTTAGGATTATCTAATGACTGTCCGGTCGGACCCTTTCCACTTTAACAAAACCTCATAACTCATTGATATATAGTAAAATATACCATTACTTAAAGAAGTAATACTTTAATTAAACAAAACAGGATTTTCTACAAAAAACTGATCAATTTCAATCAAATACGATGTAGTTTGTATGGGTAAACACCATCCGCCTTCCACTGGCACACATACAAGTTTTCATCCCGATCTACACACACATCATGGCAATGTTTGAAGATGGGCTGGTCCTGAAAGAGTGGCATCAGATGACCGTCTTTGTATTTGGGTCGGGTACCTCCGGGGTTGGAAACCACCCTGCCTTCCTTGTTGAGAATGGTCACAAACCCCAGGTTGTTTTGTAGATTAAAATCGTGTCTGGTCATTCCAAAACATACCCCGGAATACAATGTTTCACCATGAATGACAGGTCTGCTGATATAGGCGCCTGGCAAATAGATATCTTCCAAATGTTCTCCATCCAACGTGAATCGCTTAAAGGTATTTTTGATCCTCGCAGTAACCAGTAAGGTGGGATTCTGATTATCCCTATTATCGAGCGCTATTCCATGAGCTTCCTTGAATCTCTTTTTATCCTGGAAACTACTACCTCCAAACTTGTCCAGATAGTTACCCTTCCAGTCAAACCTAAGGATATACTGAGAGCCATATCCGTCAGCAACATAGATATCCCCATTTGGTCCTATGGCCGTTTCCGTAGGACGATATTTGTCACACGTTTCATATATCCCCAGTTTGTCGGGTCGTGGTAGCTGTAATACTACTCTCCCATCCAATGTCGTTTTGTACACCTCTCCTGCACTGCCATCAGTGATGTATAGAAACTCCTTGCCGTTCTCATCGTGAATCGTAAGGCCATGGCCCATTTTCAGGTTCAGCGTCCATGAGGTAAGTACCTTACCGGATTTATCAAAGATGATGATGTTGTTTTTCGGATGATCGGTGAGTAAGATTAGTCTGCCCTGCCGATCTTCAACCATTTCATGGCAGTTGGTGACCGGAGTAGATGCAGCATTGGCCTGACACCAGTTTTTATCCACCTTGTATCGAAATTCTCCATGTCCAATGATTTCATCGGGGAGGCTTTTTCTATTAATGATATTAAAGGCTGGAGCTACTTGTCCATAGTGTAATCCTCCAACCAATAACCCTGCTTTTATCAAAAAGTCTCTGCGGTTATTCCTTTTATTGTGTGATGGGGCATTCATGACTCAGAGTTGATGAGTTTGGGAAATGTGGGTTTTCGAAAATAAACATTAATCAACAAATACATAAGGTTTATAGACCTTTCGCGAGAAATGCATTTTGCAATATTTTATTTCTATAGGGTTTCAGTCATGTTGGTATGTGCGAGCGTACAAAAAACACATCGTAATTTTGCGAATACCATATTTAATAGGGTGAGAAATTGAATTTAATTCAATTTTACCCTTACTTTGCATTGTAATTGAAAGCTGGTATATGAGGTTTATTAAAAGTACTGCTACGAAAATGGTGATTGTAATGGCTCTGTTGCAATTGTCATATCAGGCATCTGCTGACGTCGTTGTGAGCGGTGTGGTTAAAGATCAAAATGGCAAAACCCTCGAGGGTGTTACCATCCAAATAAAAGGAACTGACCTGGCTGCCCTTACCAACTCAAAGGGAGAGTACAAGCTGGAAGTTCCGGAAGACGCAACATTGGTTTACTCATTCATTGGACTAAAAACAGTTGAAAAAAAGGTCGAAAGCAAACTATCCAACCTGGAAATCACTCTGGAGGATGACTCCGAGCAGCTGGCAGAAATCATTGTGTTTGGTTCATTCTTCTAAGCCACTGCACAACAAGTAAATAGGCGCTCCTACACAACTCCATAATAGGTAAGGCAACACTAGAGCACCTGCATTTTGTTTAAGATTTAACAAAGCAATATGAGGACGCCCCTACAGGGCTAATCACACTATTAGATAAAAATCTCTACAAACAGGGCGCCCCGCTGGGGCTTCCTTTCTAACCATTAATCTTCTCTCAGAGCTACGAATCCTTCTTGTCTGCCTCACGGCTTGTTCGACTCTCATGTGCTTAAGTTAAACGCCCGTATGCTGAGAGGGCTACCAGACTTAAATGTGATATTTATACTTTGATAGGTAGATCATCATTGAAGCCTTACATAGTACGAAAACAGTCCCGGAGGGACGGCCTGTTTGTAGATTTATTGATATGATCATAGTTAGCTCCATAGGAGCGGCCTGTTTTTTTTATTCTGTCAAGTCAAGCTCTATCGGATAATCAACCCTTAAGTTGATGGTTATGATACCACACATCCAGGCAACCGCATTATTTAAAGCCTGAATAGGATTTAATTTCAAACACATCCTTTTAATTTCGCGGTGTACTAATCCTTCTCTCCCATTGTCATTCAAACCCTTTCAGGTCGACCTACCCATCACAGAAATTATTGATGAGGTAAAATCTAAACTGGCATCAGGAAACCGGCTGATTGTCAATGCACCACCCGGAGCAGGTAAGAGTACGATTCTACCGCTGGCATTATTTGAAGAAAAATGGCTGGAAGGACAAAAAATCATTTTACTAGAACCTCGCCGGTTGGCAGCTCGCTCAATTGCTTACCGGATGGCACAACTTCTGGATGAGCCGGTCGGGCAAACAGTTGGCTATCGAATCCGTTTTGAGACACGTGTTTCCGAGCAAACAAAGATTGAAGTTGTGACAGAGGGAATTCTCACCCGAATGCTGCAGTCAGATAACGCCCTCGAAGGGGTCGGTCTGGTTATTTTTGATGAATTTCATGAGCGCAGCTTGCATGCTGATTTAGCTCTGGCACTTTCACTGGAAGCACAACAAGTCCTCCGTACGGACCTTCGACTTCTGGTCATGTCAGCCACGCTCAACATGCCGGAGCTGGAGACCTTGCTCAAAGCCCCTGCTGTGGTAAGTCAGGGAAAGCAATACCCTGTCTCGATCCAATACACAGGTGAAACGGATCAATATATGATCCCAGAATTGGCCGCACGAGTTATCCTGCAGGCCTTTCGGGAACAATCCGGTGATATTCTGGCCTTCTTTCCTGGTGAAGGAGAGATCCGTAAATGTGAGGAGTTACTGAAAAAAGAGCTGCCACAGGTAGCCATACATCCCTTATTTGGTCAGCTGCCTCAAAACAAACAACTCGCAGCCATCTTCCCGGATAAAAATGGCCGCCGTAAAATTGTGTTAGCAACCTCAATCGCTGAAACCAGTCTTACTATTGAAGGCATTAAGGTTGTGGTAGATTCAGGGTTTATCCGCAAAGCAACCTTTGATCCCGGTTCCGGCCTCTCACGTCTCGTTACTTTGCCTGTAACCAAAGACACTGCCGACCAACGAGCCGGACGCGCTGGTCGCTTATCTCCGGGGGTATGTTACAGGATGTGGACCCAGGCTACGCATGCACATCTACAGGATTTTAGCACCCCTGAGTTGTTGGACGCTGATTTGAGTAGTCTTGTGCTGGAGTTGGCCAACTGGGGAATCACCGATGCCAACGACCTGAAATGGCTCAATCCACCTCCAGGCGGCCATGTGGCTTCTGCCAGGGAACTTCTGCATGAGCTTGAAGCATTGGAGGACAACAGGATCACCGAGCATGGGAAAAGAATTCAACAGCTCCCCTGCCATCCCCGGATTGCACATATGTTGTTGGAAGCTGATGAAATGGGATTAGCTCCCCTGGCAGCAGACGTAGCTGCGTTGATCGAAGAGCGTGACCCTATGCCAGATGCGGGAATTGATTTATCAGTCCGGGTTGAAACACTGCATCGTTTTCGGTCTGAAAATCGCAAGGGAGGCCGGATGAGCCATATAGAGCAAGTAGCCAATAGCTATCGGGACCTCCTTAAGGTGGAACCCTCAGATGGTCCGGTAGACCCCTATGAGGTTGGATTTGTGCTGAGTATGGCTTATCCGGAACGGATTGCCAGTGCCCGACCAGGAAACAATGCCCAATTCCAGCTAGCAAACGGAAGGTATGCAGTGGCTGGCCATCGGGACGACCTGGCCCATGAACCCTGGCTGGCAGTCGCCCACCTCAATGCCCGGGATGGTCTGGGTAAGATACATCTGGCTGCTCCTCTAAATCCAAAAGATCTTGCCATTCGGGTAAAGGAAAGAGAAATGATCACCTGGGATACCCGAAAGGGAGGATTGATCGCGACAAAGGACTTATCGATTGGAAGTATCGTGTTGCAGAGCAAGCCATTGAGCAATCCGGACCCAGCCAACATCAAATCTGCCATTTTGGATGCTGTCAAAAAAGAAGGTAAACAGCTGCTGGACTTCAGTGATGAGGTTATACAATGGCAACTGCGTGTGTCATCCCTTCGGATATGGAATCCCAACGAATCCTGGCCAGAAGTTACCACATCAACCCTATTGGCATCGGCTGATACCTGGTTGGAGCCTTATCTCGAAAATGTTCGTACGTCGGAAGACCTGAAAAAGCTTAATCTCAGAAATGTCTTTCAACACATGCTTGAGTATGACAAGCAGCAACTGCTGGATAGTTTGGCTCCTGTAAAAATCACGGTGCCAGGTGGTAGTCAAATCAAGCTGAAGTATCGGGAAAATGGAGAGCCACCTATACTGAGTGTTCGTCTGCAGGAGCTCTTCGGGCTGGCTGACACTCCCACCATCAACAATGGCAAACAGGAAGTATTGCTGGATTTATTATCCCCCGGATTTAAGCCTGTGCAACGGACAGCAGATCTTCGAAGTTTTTGGAATGACACCTATTTTGAGGTGAGAAAAGAGCTAAAAAGACGATATCCGAAACATCGTTGGCCTGAAGACCCCTGGTCGGTAGATCCCGGGGTGTTTAAGAAGTCATAAGGTGACTTCAGATTAGAGTCATTGGATAACTCTTATTATCAAAACTGCCATAAGAATTTCATTTCGAGTTTCGCAGGTAATTGTCCTTTAGGAAGAAGTCATCCTATGACTACTTTTTAAAGGACAACAATTCATTCTGCGACCGGAAATAGATCCGTTTTACAGCCGGTGAAAGTGTCTCTGAGTATTCGTCATCCATTACGTGGCTTAGTTCATGGATCAACTCCGGATATTTCCTAATAATAGCTATCAGCTTTTTAAATGCCAATATCCTAACTGAGGGAGATTTCCTGATAGATGACCATATACCCAGGCAAGCGTCAAATAGCATTCCCTCCTGTTCATCAGAAAGGGTGTATTTGTTAACAAGATGAATAAGCTCCCGCTGATGCCCATCCTTTCGACCTGGAAGATTGGCAATCATTTGATCGAGATAAGGTGCCAGGCGTGCGTCCTCATCTTTTATGATGTCTTTGAGGACCCATGCAGCCCGCCACCCCTGAGGATGTTTGTCACTCAATGCAAGCTCAATGGCTTTCCTGACTTCTGTCGGATCATTCCTCAGCCTATCTAGCAGCGGCTTCTTTGTAGAAGGCCTCCGGAGGATCTCGTCAAGAATAGATTCCGGCATTTTTATCTTACCTTTTTGTTATTCCATTAGAGTCATGGGATGACTCTAATTATTCATTTTAATTCAAAACAGCTATAAGAAGTTCATTTCGGGATTCTTAGAATAATTGTCCCTTTAAGTAGCAGTCATTCTACTTATAATCTAAAACTCCACCCTGGGCTTCTGCTTTTTCTTCCCCCGCATGCTGTCATGCAGATGTGGGATGAGTATCCCATTCACTGCACCGATCACGAAGCCAAGCAACACATCTGTCCGGAAGTGCTTGCCAGCATGCATCCGGTGATAGCCTACGAATAACGGAGGCACCGAAGCAGCTCCGTAGAATGCTATACGATTCCAGCCTGTAATTCCATGATAATCTGTATACACTTTGGTCATGAAAAAGGTAGCAGTGGCGGCTGTGGAAACATGCCCACTGAAGAAGGAATTGCTGCGTTGTTCACCTGTTCGGACTTCCATATCCACTTCATTGTTGTAAGTAAGCGGACGAGGTCTTCGAAAGCTGAAGGCACCAGCCTGGTAAATCGAGGTATTGATCATTTGCGACTCCAGGTAAAGGACCAAATACTCACCCCAATCCTGTCGCACTTTCTTATCGATCAACAGGAAAAAAGGCAGTGCAGTAGAAAGGTTCATCGACAGGTCTGAAAGTTTCTGACTGGTGTCATAGCCCACAGGATCAAACCGGGCAACAGGCCTGTCAAACCTGTTGATATCATTGATATCCAGGGCAAGCACATCATTCTCACTCATTGAAGCGATTCTGAAAAGTCTTTTAAACAGGATGGTCGTCGTAACGAATCCGGCTGCTGTAATCGCCCCTTCAATTGGTATGTTTACGTGGTAATAGGATGAGTCCTTCTGTGCCTGCGATTGAAATGATACAAAAACAATAAGGACTCCAATGAATTTTTTCACATTCAAAATCTTGTTGGAATCGGCAAAAATAGATAAATGGAAGTAACTGGGTATAAACAGGATATTATTCGAATTTGGATATTAAAACAATCCACTGAATACCGTATATTTATGTGTTCGAACACATCAACTAATAAGCCTGGGTGTGCTCGTACACACAACTATTTTCTATTATGAATAAATCTCAGTAAATCAAACACCCTACTTATCTCTAAGAAGGACTCCCAGAAGTTTTTCTGCAGCTTGTTTAACGGCATTATCCTTGAGTAGACGGATCTCTTGCTCATGCTTCTGCCTGAGTGCAGCAACCAGGTTATTATCAGGAGTAGCCTTTGGTTCTTCTGCCTCCTTTATTTCACCTTCTACCCTAGCCATTTCACGGAGAAACTGCCAAAAATCCAATCTTTCCTGGCAAGAGACTACCCATACATTAGGTACAGCCGCTTTGAAAAGGTTACCATCTTTATCAGTTAATAGAATGAATGGAACCTTACCTATCAGTTTAACGGTATCCAGGGCAAGATATTCATGCAAGGCAATCAGGTGTGGGTCGGAGTAAAAATCCGTTGGAATGATCAAGAGCTCATTGACCTTTGCTGGAAACAGGGCTTTGTAATCCGCATAAGTAAATGGGAGCTGCAAAGAAGTTGAATCCCCTATTCCTTCATCGATGACCAACTCATACTCCGGCCAGTCTTTTATTGGCTGATCATTTCCTTCCAGTCCAAGTCGAGGTCCTGCTTTAGGATCAGCTCCCGGATCGTAATTGATGATTGGAAAATACCTGCTGGCGGTACCGGCATTACTAATCAATTTATCCTTTTCATCATACAGAATATGAACCATCGCCGGACCAGTCGACTGAAAACAGGATCGGGTCCCTTTAAGCAGGACATCGCGATTTACCAGGGTGGATTGGAAAGTATATACATTCCTGTGAGCGATGGTAAACATGGACAGCTCCTGTCGATATCGGTGAGCAGCATCTTCCCAGCTTACCTTTTCATCAGCCGGGCTTGTCACCTGACTGTTGAGTATAAAAAAATTAATCGGCCAGTTTGTGGATAGCAGCCTGGAATACACATCCAGTCGCTTGACGACATATTCATGCTCAGCTACCACAATGAATGGATGAAACAATTGCCTTTCCTCCGATGTCAGCTGGTACCAGGAGAAGTGTTCAAAATAATCATTATGGATATCTTCTTTGTAGGTATTGTCCACTTCTAATGTTGCAACTCTGAAAGCTTTGATCAGCTCAATAAACTGAGCTATCTGCTCGAGGATGGATTGTTCGATTCCTGAAAAGAGATCGTCTTTTGAACTGATGACCTGGCAATGTGACAAAACCTTTGCATCCACCTTAGTCGTTTCAGCTGATATCACTGTGGCCATTTCTCCTTCAAGGTACTTCAATCCCTGCTGTAATTTTTCCAGTACGCTGACTAGCCGTTTACTCCTGGATTTGGTCAGTTGCTTGCCTTCTGTCTCCGGAATCAATCCGGAAAGCTTATCGAAGGCAATGACTTCTGCTGCAAAATCATAAACTTCTCCAATTGACTGTGGACTCTCATTTACCTGGAGGAGCTCTTGAAGAGCTGTGATGAGATCATTTGATTTCTGTTTGAACAATTCATTGATATGGGTCTGGTATTCTGCCACTTCCTCATCAAGGATCTGAAAGAACGATTGAGAGCCTATTGCAGTCTTTCCAGCTACTTCCTTGCCAAGTACAGATTGGAAAACAGACACCAGCTTTTGATGTTTGTAACCTTTGGGCAGACTTGCTGTACGATAATAGTGTCGCAATTGCTCCCAAAATTGACTGGGGCTCAACCCAGCTTCACCTGTACCTGTCTTTATGGTGAATACAGGCGATTGAGCTTCTTTCTCTATTTGCACTTCTTCAGACAGCATACCGGTCCATTAGATGATCAATTGCTTTCATTCTGTCGGGGATGGAGATTCCCATGTTGTGGGCTCCATATTCATCGTACCTTACTGCTTCTTTGTTTTGGTAAAACAGTCCGATCGGGAGTGTTTTCTTCACCAATTCAGCCACCTCTCTGGCTTTCACAATGTCTGCAGGATCATGTTCTATTACATGTCTGAACTTCATCAGCTCTTTCTCAGAGAGTTTAATTCCTTTTTCATGATTCAGGACTGTAATGGCGTCCGGATCTTTCACTGTGGGCTCATAAGTGTCGTGCATGAAGACGGGACAACGCTGGACGATCCGCACAAAAGCCAGTCCCGGATGTTCATATGCTTTTTGAATCGTGGCTTGCAGGTGTGCTGGCTTCCAGTCTACCGTCTGTGCAACAAACGACACGTTGGGTAGCCCTAACGTGGACTGTATGGGATTGATAGGTGGCAATACAGACCCGGTTGGATGGGTATTGGTCATCGTGCCCATCGGACTTGTCGGTGAGGTCTGCTTTTTTGTTAATCCATAGATGGAATTATCGAACAACAAGGCCACCATCTTCATGTTGTAGCGGATGGCATGTACCCAGTGGCCTGCACCTATCGAGCAGCAATCACCATCTCCGGTGATCACAAATACATGCAGATCTGGCCTGCGAAATTTAACCCCGCTGGCTACCGGAAATGCGCGTCCGTGTAATCCATGAAAGCCATAAGTCTTCATGTAGTGCGGAAATCTGCCACTACAACCAATCCCGGAAACAAATACGGTCTTTTCGGGTGGTAGCTGTTCTTCTTTACAGAGCAGTTTGACGGCATTCAGTATGGAATGAGCCCCACAACCAGAACACCACCTGGCTTTACTGCTGGTATAGTCTTCCAGACGGAATATTCCATCAGGTATAACCATCTCACATGCATCCGGGTTAACAGCTATCATAACTCAGTCGATTAATTTCTTATCTAATTTTTCTTCTAACATTTTGAGGATTCTGAATGGACTCATCGGTTGACCAAATACATGACTGAAACAGTCAATGTCAACAAGGGTCTGAGCTCTCAGGTACCAGGCCAGCTGTGCATACCGACGATTTTCCTCAGTGATGTGCGGATGACCAAGCGTATCACTATAATTGATCTCTACAGTCATCACTTGTTTGAATCGTTGAAAGATCTCTTTTAATCCCGGCTCCAGTGGATTGAGAAAATGCAGTTGTACACAGCTTACTGAGGCACCTTTTTCCCGGGCACGACTCACAGCTTCTTCAATCGCTCCTCGTGTAGATCCCCAGCCTACAAGTAACAGGTCACCGGATGGATCTCCATGGATTTTAGGTGGTTTTAATGTGTCCTTTAGTGTGGCCAGCTTTCTGCTTCGGGCTTCCATGGCCCTTTGGTTGATAGAAGAATCGTAAGCCACCCGACTTCCTTCATCATGTGCCAGTCCTGTAAGTGTGTATACGCCTCCCTTTTGACCGGGAATGGGACGTTTACTAATTCCCGTATCCTCATCCCATTCATAGGGTCGGATATCTGTATCCCAGGGATGTTGATCCAGTTCTGAAGCAAACCATTCCTCCTTAATCTTCGGTCGCTTAAAAGGTTGTACCCCGGTTGCCAGGTTGGCATCAGACAAAACAAAGACAGGGATCCTGAAGGCTTCTGCCAGCTTCCTGGCCAGGATCACATAATGAAAGCATTCTTCGATGGTAGAGGGTGCCAAAATAAATTTAGGGGCATCTCCCGGAGTACCATACAAGACTGCTAGCAGGTCGCCCTGCTCTACCTTCGTTGGGAGTCCTGTAGAAGGACCACCTCGCTGAACATCAATGATCACCAAAGGAATCTCCGCCATGCTGGCAAGCCCGATGAACTCTGTCTTTAAGGCTATACCAGGTCCAGAGGTAATTGTCACGGCAGTCTTACCCGCATAGGAAGCCCCGATAGCAAAACCAATGGCTGCAATTTCATCTTCCGCCTGGTGAATAATCCCCCCGGCAGACTGTATGGTCTCAGCCATGCCATGCGTGGCCGAGGTAGCCGGAGTGATTGGATACATAGAACAAACTTCCATTCCTGCTGCCATCACCCCAAGGCTAATGGCTTCATTTCCATTCATCACCACAATCTCTTCATCTATCTGCCTGGCTGGGATTGGGAAATGTAGCTCCAGATTTTGCTCTGCCCACTGATAACCCGCATTCAGTAGGTCCAGGTTTTTGCGGATGACTTCATCTGTCTTCTTTTGAAAGATTGACTTCACCTGCTCGGTAGCCAAATCCATATCACGATCATAGATATAGCACAGCAAACCCAGCACCCACATGTTTTTTCCTCTTCTGGCATCGCTCACAAGCTTTAAACATTCCTTTTCGATAGGGATTTCATGGATGATATAACCTAGCTTTTTGAATCTCAATATTGCATCCAGATAACCCCTTCGAATGTCGGGAGAGGTATGTTCTGCCCACTTGTTGTCTATGAGGAGATATGTGCCTGCTTTGTAAGCATTTTGTTCAATCCTTCCAAAAAGGACCTGCTCATTGAGGGCCACGACCAGATGTGCCTGGTCACCCATATTCGTAATTTCCTCCTGACCAATCCTGACGCGGATTCCTGAAGCACCTTCCCTGGACCGGGCTGGCGGTTGTATTTCGGCAGGTATGATTTCTACGGTCCAAACCCCATTGCCCATTCTGGCTGAGATTTTTCCCAGGGACTGGCCGCACTTTTGTGCACCCTCACCAGAATCGCTGACAATCTCCACAATCGCTTCTTTCACACCAGTTGTGGATGAGGTGGGTTTAGCTAATGTTTGAGTGGTATCACTCATTGTTTATGTCTTTCTTTTCCTGCTAATTAACAGCTTCCCGGAGGTTTTTTGGGTGATAAATGTCATCACAAAATGAGAGTTGTATCAATCGGTTATCTAAGAAAAACCAATTTCTCTTTCACTTTTCCGTATCACAGGTTTACTTTCTCTACCCTTGATAGCTCCCAGCTTTTGGTCCAGCCAGACGATGGCGCCGGTTGGACATCTTTGAATTGGGTCCCTGGTGAGCTCATCGACCCCATAGTGGATCACCGGCAGGTTGTTTTCCATGGTGATCAGGTTACCGGGCGCGTCCATGGCACATCTTCCACAGGCTGTGCAAGCCACCTGGCAATCTTCCAGGATCTCATCCCCTGCTTCCAGGTTTTTGCAGGCTACCCATAATCGGTTATTGATAGGCTGAATGGAAAACAGGTCTTTGGGGCATACTTCCACACAATCACCACAGGCAGTGCATTTGTCTTCATCTACCACCGGCAACCCATGTTCATCCATGTGGATGGCATCGAAATCACATACAGCCTCGCAATCACCGAATCCCAGGCATCCCCAGAAGCAACCTTTTCCACCTCCCGACACCAGTGAAGCTGCCTGGCAGGTCTCCATTCCCTTATATTTCGCTTTATTACGAGCTACATTGGTTCCTCCGGCGCATGCCAGGCGTGCCACCTGTTTCTCCTCAGCACCTAATGCCACACCCAGGTATTCTGCAATGGATTCCACTCCTTCGCTGGAGCTTACCGTACATTTACCAGGCAGGATTTTACCTCCCACCAATGCTTCAGCAAATGGCCTGCAACCAGGGTATCCACAGGCACCGCAATTGGCATGAGGCAGCATGCCTTCAACCACATCGATGCGTGGGTCTTCATAGACATAGAGCTTCTTATTGGCGATCACCAGCATGACAGCCAATAAGAGCGTGAGCCCTCCCAGAACCAATATGGCAATGATGACAGACATATCAATAAATTACTTCAGCCCATTTCTTTCCAGCAATCAATTCTGCCTTTCGCGTCTTCCATTTTTCTTCTCCCATGATATTGGAGAATGCCTTTTCTAAATTGTCTTTGACTTTCTCATATCCAGCGATATAGATATAAGTATTTAGATAAGAAAGCATCTCCACGATCTCTTCAGCTCGATCTTCGATGGCCTGGTCAAGTATGATTGGATCATTCCATAGCGGCCGGGGACTGAAAGCATGCACGGCCTTGAAGGTCTCTTTGTCATAATAGTTGATCAGATCGTCTTCCTGGTCGTTTAGGTAGAACAACTCCAAACCACTTTTAGCACCGTAGAAAAGCAGGATCCTACCGTGGAAATCCTTCACATTTTTGTAGATGTGTTTGATAAATGCCCGGAATGGAGCGATGCCAGTACCCATACCAATCAGTATCAGATTCGCATCTTTCTCTTCCGGAACTTTAAATGCCAACTCGTAAGGTCCGGTGATGGTGATCTCATCTCCTACTTTTCGGTCACACAGGTAGTTTGAAGCAATTCCTTCCTCTTGTTCTCCACTGAATGGATCTAAGAAATTGCAACGCTTTACCATCATGGTTATCCGCGTCTTACCACTATGCTTAGATGGTAGATCTGCCACGCTATACAGGCGATGATGAAGGTTATTCCCAAAGTTATCGGTGGTCCTCACGAGGACACCAAAACTCTGATCCACCTCACAGGTAAAAGCAGGGTCTTTGACCTCCAGTATGATTTCACGCACTTCATCACTGTCTTCAGGGCTTAGCCGTCGGGTTTTCTTGACTACGGCAAAATATTGTTTCCCGGTATCGTAATCTGATAGATGTGCCATTACATTTAAATTTTGTTGTTTTTAATCGATTTAACCGAACATGGGGTGGCACAGCCACAACTGCCACAGTCCGATCTTCCTGCCAGTACATCGCCATCATGAGGATGCTCTGTGAAGACTTTGCTCCAAAGTCGTTGTATACCCACCCAGCCAATCATGATAGCAGGGATGGTCAATATGCCGATCAGGTATTTTTCTATCATTGTGTTCCCAATCCTGAAAAGCCCATAAATGTCAAAGACAAGATTCCTGCGATGACCAGGGTCAGTATCGTACCCCGGATCACTTTCGGAACTTCTGCATACTCCAGCTGTTCTCTAAAGCCGGCTATAAGTACCAGGGCCAATGTAAACCCTGCACCCGCTCCCAAAGCATACACGATGCTCTGGATAAAATCGTAACCCTTGTTGGTTTGAAACAAGGCCAGTCCCAGAATGGCACAATTCGTGGTGATCAGCGGAAGAAAAATACCCAGTGCCTTAAACAAGGTGGGGCTCATCTTCTTGATAAACATTTCCACGAGCTGTACGGTAGAAGCTATCACTACAATGTAGCTGATGAGTTGCAGGAATTCCGCATCTACGGCCACCAGCAACGCATGGATCCCATAGGCACACATAGAGCTGATCAGCATGACAAACATCACGGCACCCCCCATCTTGGTAGCAGTACCTAGTTTCCCCGAAACGCCCAGGAAAGGACAAATACCCAGGAAATATGCCAGGACAAAATTGTTGACCAGGCAGGCATTGATAAAGATTTGACCAAGTGATTCCTGATTCATGCTGTTGCCTCCTTTCTTTGTTTGATGAGATTGAAAATGAGTAGCCACAAGGCCAGGGTAAAGAAGCCCCCGGCAGGTAATATCATGACGATCCACTCCTGGAACGTGTCCGGAAACAGGGCCAGACCAAAGAAGGTCCCATTCCCCAGTATTTCCCTCACGGCTCCCAGGCAGAAAAGGGCAAACAGAAAGCCCAGTCCCATGCCCAATGCATCCATCATGGATTTACCCAATGTGTTCTTTGAAGCAAAGGCTTCCGCCCTACTCAGGATCAGGCAATTAACCACAATCAGGGAAATGAATGCTCCCAGACTCTTGTGAAGATCTACACTGATGGCCTGTATGGCATAATCGGTTATGGTGACGAAGGTGGCGATGATGAGGATAAAGGAGGCTATCCTGACTTCCTTGGGAATAAAATTGCGTAGTAGCGACACCAGGGTATTCGACATCAGCAAGACAAAAGCGGTCGCCAGGCCCATGGCAAGTGCATTTTCTGCAGTATTGGACACAGCCAGTACCGGGCACATACCCAGCACCTGGACGAAAACCGGATTTTCATTCCACAGTCCTTTGATGAACTCGTCTGTACTTTTTGTTTCTGTATGGTTAGTCCCGGTACTCATTACATTTCCACATTAAATGCCGATGTATGATTGAAAATTCTTGGCATCCAGAGGGCTGTACTTTCCGCCAGGATATTCCCGATAGCTCTTGAAGAAATCGTGGCACCGGTAATACCATCCACTTCCCAGTCGTTTTGCTTGGCGCCACTCTTCACGGGTACGATGGGATTAGCTATTGCTCCCGCGTCAGTAAGTGACACATCCATGGCGATGAAGTTATCAAGGAAGCTTTCATCTTTCTCAATCTTGTCTCCCAGACCTGGGGTCTCTTTGCTTTCCAGCACATAAAAACCAATGATCTGCTGCTTCTGGGGATCATATCCATACAAGATCCGTATAATATCCGCATATCCTTGTCCGCTAGCCTCAATGGCCACACCTATCAACTCACCGGAATCATCAAATCCCGCGTACACCCTTGGGTCATCCCCTTCTTTCGCAGGTACGAATGATTCTCCATCCCACATAAAAGTCTTTGTTTGCGTGATCCCAGGTATCACCTTAAAGATAGCTGCTTCCAGCGCTTCGGCTTTGAGTCGCTGCACCCTGGGCAATGTGCCCTCATAAGCGACGACGATAAGAAAACCACACAGAATCCCTATACCCACCATGGCACGTAGCATGATGAAGCTGTTGGATGTTGGTTTGACGGCTTCCTTACTCATGACCTTGCACTTTAGAGGTTCCATAAACCCGATACCGTATCAACCGGTCGATATGCGGGGATATCGCATTTCCTAAAAGAATCGCATACATCACCCCTTCCGGTAATCCACCCCAGATACGTATCACCACTACCAGTGCACCAATGAGCACACCATAGAGCACTACACCCAATGAGGTGATCGGTGAGGCCACCATATCTGTAGCCATAAATACAGCACCCAACATCAGTCCTCCGGAGAATAACATAAATAAGGGTGAAGGGTATTTTACGGGGTCTATCCAGAAGAGCAATCCACTGAACACGAACACGGTAACCAGGATAGCCACAGGGATTCTCCAGTTCATAAATCCCCTCCTGATTAGATACAATCCCCCAAGAATGATCAGGATAGCTGAGGTTTCTCCTGCCGAACCACTGACCACACCAAAGGCCAGCTCGGTAGCATCGGTGGTGATACCGTCAAACTTAAAAGCGGACAATGGTGTTGCTCCGGTAGTCCCATCCACTATAGGTTCGGTGAATGGAAAAGCAAGCACAGAGGAATTTATGGTGGTAAACCGGTCCAGTTGAAATGCGCCATACCAGGTAGTGATAGCGACTGGAAAAGCAGCCTGTAGTATGGCCCTGCCCACAAGTGCAGGATTGAAGGCATTGTATCCCAGACCTCCAAAAAGGAACTTGCCCATGGCGATGGCAATCACCCCACCCAGGAATGTCATCCAGACCGGAAAGATCGGTGGAAGCGTCAGACCAAGTAGGATCCCCGTGATGGTTGCAGACCAGTCTCCGATGGTGGTAGGTTTCTTCGATATCTTACAAAGGACGTGTTCTGTAAGGACACATGAGGCTACCGCAGTAAATATGACGAGAGCCGCATTGAATCCAAACGAATAAATGGCGAAAAATACCATGGGCAACATCGCCAGGACCACATGAAACATGATCGTTTCGGTACTCAACCCTTTGGTGAGGTGTGGACTCGTGCTGATATTGAGGGTTTGTACTGACATTAGCTGGCTTTTCGTTTTCTAACCATGGATTTCGACAACCGGAAATATTGAACCAGTGGAATGTGTGAAGGGCAGACGTATGCACACGAACCACATTCAAAGCAATCCATCAGGTGGTATGCTTTAGCCATTTCGTCAAATGCTTCAAACTTGGCCAGGATGCCCAATTTTGAGGGGTTTAAAGAAAGTGGACAAGCATCTACACAAGCTCCACACTTGATACATGGATAAATCCTGTCGGGTCGCGACACTTCCTGATCGGTAAAGACCACAATACCTGAAGTGCCCTTAACGATGGATATATCCAGGTTAGAAACGGCTACTCCCATCATAGGTCCTCCCATATACACCTCGCTGATCCTGCCATTGATATCCACCTGATCCAGGACGTACCGTAAGGGAGTTCCAATGGGAATCAGATAATTTCCTTTTTTATTTACCCCTGGCCCTGTAATGGTGATGACACGCTCCTGGATGCCTCTGCCATGAGGGAGCAACCGACCGATCTCGGCTGTGGTGGCTACATTCACTACTACCGCATGCACATCGATGGGGAGCCCACCTGAAGGCACCTCTTTTCCTAATAAAGCAGTAATCAGCATCTTTTCAGCACCCTGAGGGTATTTTACCGGTACCACTTCAATAGAAACAGGCAAATCATCCGGCAACCGAGCCGAAAGAAAATCTGCCGCGTCCTGCTTGTTCGCCTCAATGCCTATGATGGCTCTTTTGGCTCCTGTTGATTTTAATAAATATCTGATACCCATGTAGATATCATCTGATTGTTCAAGCATCACCCGATGATCAGTCGTCAGGTAGGGTTCACACTCTATGCCATTGATGATGAGGTCGTCGCAGCGTTTACCTTCCGGGATCTTAAGCTTGGCATGCGTAGGAAAAGCAGCTCCACCGAGCCCCACAATACCTGCATTTTGCACGCCAGCCAGGATCTCTTCAGGTGTGGCTGTATCAGGGTCAATACCATCTCCCTCAACCAATTCCTGAGTAGACGAGGGTGATGCTTCGAGGTAGATGCCTGGAACCATCTTACCCGAAATAGTAGGCACATTGGCAATTTTCCTGATCTTACCGGTCACCGGAGCGTGTAAGGGCACGGACATATAACCATCAGCTTCAGCCAGCAATTGACCACGTGTCACCTCTTGCCCTTCTTTCACCAATAATTTTGATGGTGCCCCAAGGTGTTGCACTACCGGTAAAATGATCAAAGGAGAAAAAGGAAACCTGCGGATGGGCAAACCATTGGTATCATCCTTGTTTTCAGGAGGATGAACCCCATGCTTGAACGTATGTCGATGAAGGGTCAGCACAGCATCAGTTGAATTTCTCTCCTCTTTTGATCCACTTCTCAATATCCTTCTCGCTTTTATCGGCCGGTAATCCCGGGTGTATCACCTGAGTAGTACATTTTTCAGCAGCCCTCACGATATCAGAATAAGGTCCACCCTTCGGATTCTTGATGTAGGCCTTCTTATTTTCATTGTAAGCAAAGATCTGAGGGTTCAAATTGATGCATTCATCGCAAGAAGAGCAATCTTCCGTATCCAGCCAGGGAGCCATATACTCCCCATTTGCTGTAGGAGTCTGTTCTTTGGCTGCCGGTGCTTCAGCACTCACCTGAGGCGCCGGAACTTCTATTTTATCCGGTAATTCCACATCTCCACCTTCAGCCATCATCATCAGTTTTTGAGCCATTTTGGTTACCAGCTCTTTCCTGATACGTGCTTCTACATCTTCTGATTTTTCGTCCGGGGTGTCTTTTACACCGGCCAGGTCTTTCAACATGATCCAGAAATCACGTCGCTCCTCACAAGATTCTACAATCTTTTCCGCTACCATCACACGGCTGAGTGTTTTCTTCCTGTCTACGGCCCAGATATAAGGGAACTTACCTTCCCGCTCATCAGCATCCATATTCAGAAAGTCGGCCAATAGCACCATGTTTTCATTCCAGCTGTCTCTTGGGGCTTTTCGGAAGTGCTTTCTAAAGCGTGCCTCGGTCAGGGCAAAATCAGCAAAGGTCATCTTCAGTTCCATCGACTTTTCCTGCCCGTTTTGAATGTATTTCAGGTTATATGTAGGCCAGTCCTGATCCATGGCAGGGTTTCCTGACAGATCGAAACATTCGGCCGCTTTCTTGCTCACCTCAGGATCATACTTAAAGACCGGATATGCCCTGGATTCAACAGCCAGTTTAGCCTGCTCATGGCCTTTATCATCTCCGATACCATGTTCTGGCTGACAAGAGGTGTAGAGGTTGAACAAGGCAGGTCTTCGGGCCATCAGGCCATCGATAAAGCCCTCAATCATGTGGGTTGGATTGGAAATGGTGCCCTGCATCACGTACGTATTGCGGTGTGCCATGGCTATCAGACCAATCTCTTTGCGCGGCTCATCTTTTCCTTGTATCGCTTTGCCATACTGGGCCATGTCAGAGATCTGACCAATGAAGCCGGAGGTACAGGCCTGTCCACCCGTATTGGAATAAACCTGGGTATCCACTACAATTACTTTGATTGGTTTGCCAGAGGCCATGGCCCTGGACAGGTTCTGGAAGCCGATGTCGTACATGGCGCCGTCACCACCCAGTGCTACCACCGGTGGGCAAAGCTTCCACTCTTCATCGGTAAACTGATGCCAGTTGAAATAGGTGAAGAAATCCCGTTGCTCTTCTTTATTGTATTTTCCCTCCAGCTCCAGTTCTGCCTTACGAATGGCTTTAAACCCTTCGGCCATCTTGGCCATGTGGCCTTCGAAAATCCCCATCGCTAAAGATGGTGAATCCTGGAACAGGTGATTGGCCCATGGGAATGGATATGGATTGAATGGATAAGTACTGCCCCATACTGAGGTACACCCAGTGGCGTTAGTCATTCCCATGTAAGAACGGCCACGCCCTGTGGTACCTTCCGTATATTTCCATTTCAGGTCTTTCAGCTGAGTTAAAAGCCTGGTCGTATCTCTTAGCCATTCCTGATCCACCGGATGGGTTCCTTTGAGGGCCTCCAGACGGCTTGAAATAGCACCCATTGTGAGGTCAGCATCCTTCAGCTCTCCTATCACCTGGCTGATGGCATCAGAATCTGTCACATCGATGGTTTTGACCAACTTCATCTGCACATGGCTTTCAAGCTTGCTGATCAATTCGTCGAGATACTGGACATGTTTTTTAATCCTGGGTTGCATCAGTGATTCCACTGTGGCTACAAAAAGGTGTACTACTGTCTTTTCAGAACATCCCAGGCAGGCGCCATCTCCACTGACGAAGCTTTGATACGCTGCTTTATTGAGTAGCATGGTGTCCAGAGCTCCGATCTTTTCTTCCAGGTCGTCTATTCGACTAAATTTAGCCGGTGTGGTAGGAAGATCGGTCCAGAAATCCCAGTTTTTTCGGAGCTGTTCAATGGATTTATCTGTTTGGGTAACTGTCCTCAGGGCATCGTCATCGCACACCGCCACACATTCGTTACAACCTTTGCAAGTGTAAGGATTGATGGTGATGCTAAACAATCCACCACTGTTGGTATTTTTCTTCTCCAGGTTGTTATAGTATGGCTTGGTAATAGCAAACTTGAAATCACCCAGCTCCTCTTTAAACCAGTCAAATTCTTCCTGGTATTTTGCGGCATTGCCATTGGCTGAAGCAACTGTTTGCTCGATGGCTTCATCCAGGAAATCACCCATTGCAGCACCCCCACCATTGGTGTTTTCATTGATGAGCGATCGCAGTTTTGTTTCCAGTGTCCTGACAGCCTTAGGCAATACCTCAACCTTGTCATGACTTTTCTTCACGCGTTTCACCACGGTGTCCATCACATCACCGAAGTCACTGACTAATCCAGGAATGGCCGTGTCGGGACATACGGTATAGCAGCTACCACAGGCAGTACAATTTTCAGGGATAAATTCCGGATGCTCAAAGCGTATCCCTGTCATGTCTCTAAACAAGGAAGACACTGCCGGCATGGCACTCAGACCAATGAAAGGATCCGTGATGTTGTCATTACCCATACCACGCGCGTAGAAGTTTCCGGTTTGTTCCCAGAACCTGTGCACGTCGGTCAGTGGTGCTTTACTCTGTGGCGCATCTTTGAGCATCACCGGAAGAGAGATCTCACCATTTACGGAGATTTTCCTTTTTTCTTCCGTGATCTGTTTGTCTTTGATTTCTGTTACCTCGGTGAAACCTCGTTTCACGACCCGCAAATTGTCTTCCACCACACGTCGACCTTTGGAACCGAATTTATGTTCCAGCTGATCTTCAATGGCTTTCAACAAGGTTTTATCATTGAGTCCGGCCTGTTTCATCACGGGAGAAGCCGCGAAGAAGGCCCCCTGAAAGGCAATACCCTGCATCCTCAATTGCAATTCTGGATCTGTGGCCTCTTCACGTGCTATCTTAAACCCATCGATGTAAAAGATTTTGATCTTTCTGTCTATGATGATCTTTTGATAGTTTTTAGGAATGCTTTCCCATACCTGCTCTGGTGTTTCCTGATCACTTTGGATGATGAATACACCGCCTTCCTTAAGACCGGCAAGGGCATTGGTATGCTTAAACACATTTGGGTCTGGAGAAAGTACCACATCCACGTAGTAATATTCACAGTTGATGCGGATAGGCTCCGGTGCGGCACTTAGGTAATAAGTCGTCGGTTGACCTTTTTTCTCTGATCCGTATTTTGGATTGGCCTTGATATGATAGCCTAACAGATCAAAAAGGGTCATGGCGAGGTTTTTACCCGTGGTGATAGCACCCCATCCACCTACAGAGTGGAATCGGACAGTAATGGCTCCTTCTGGCATCAGGTTTGGATTTTCAGATCCTCTGACAGAAAGTTTGTCTATCTCAGGATAAGCATCTTTGATGGTCTGCTGATAGATCTCCTGTTTAGGCGTGAAAGCATTTTTACGAAGAAAATCTATAGATAGGTAAAAAAGCCTTTTGTGTGCACCATCCGGAAGCATGTTTTCGATAGCTCCAATCAAACCCTCCGGTTGAAGGTCCCTGCTTCCCATTCCGAAACTACCGGAATAGAGTGGCGGCATCTCCCCTTGTTTATATGTTTCCAGTTCCGGGTACGGCTTATCTTTTCTGGCTACACCATTTTCCTGGGCTTTGTTCAATGCAGAACGGATCTCACGAATAAGCGGTAAATCTCCTGCTAATGGCTGATCCAGCCTTTCCAGCACCACTATCCCTTTTCTTCCTTTCAGCACTTTGGTAATCAGGTCTGCCGGAAAGGGCCTGAACATCACCAGATTGACTACACCAACTTTGATTTTTCTGGTTTTGCGGAGATAATCGGCCACTACCTCGGCACTGGGGATTACACTACCCTGACCAACGATGAGATAGTCGGCATCTTCTACTTTGTAAGTCATGACCCGGCTGAATTTCCTACCAGTCAGCTCATAATAATCCCTAAAGGCATCTTCAGCAAGGTCTTTGATATGATCGAAGAAGAATGGACGTTGGGCAGCCACACTTTGCATGTAGGCATCCTGATTTTGAACTATACCAGCCATCACAGGATTATCTACATCCCACAGCTCCGGAATTCTTCTTCTTTTGTTACCGTAAATGATTTTCTGAGCCCCTGTAGGAGTATTGATGATATCGTCCGGTCGTCCCAGAAACTCTTCGATGAGTTCCCTTTCAGGGATCATGAGCGATTCAATGAGGTGGGTGGTAAGGAATCCATCTTGTGCGACAATACCCGGATTTAGTGCCAGCTCCGCAATTTTATGGGCAATGATATTCAGGTCTGCCACATGTTGTGCATTCTTGGCGAACATCTGGAAAAATCCTGTATCGTCGATGGCATGGTAATCATCGTGACCTGCATGCACATTTAATGTGGACTTGGTCATGGCACGGGCACCTATATTCAGGATATAAGTCAGTCGCTTACCAACGGCAGCATAGAGTGACTCATGCATGTATGCAATCCCCTGACCGGAAGAAAAATTGGCCGCTCTGAGTCCTGTCATGGACAACCCTGCTGTTACTCCCGCAGCTGCATGTTCACCCTCAGGCTCTATAAATATTAAAGGTCTGCCTGAAATATTCAGGTGACCTTTAGCAGCTTCTTCAGCCCAGTATTCCCCCATTTGGGTAGATGGTGTAATAGGATACGCCCCTGCAGCGTCTGTAGACTCCCGTTCACACATAATCGCAGCCGTATTCCCATCCAGGGCTACACGTTTGCCAGGATATTTAAAGGTGTTATTCTTGCCCATGCCTTTGTTAATTAGTTTGACTTATTGCACTGTTTTTTTTGTTTTCTCGGCGAGATTCACATAGATATTGGCGATACTCATATCTGCCCAGATATCTTCTTTATCCCGGAATTCAAGCATTGGCTCAAAGTCAATTTTCCTTAGTGCAGAATTGTGTTTTTGGCATAGCTCAATCAACTCGTTGAATGTATGATCACCGGGGAGTTCGATTTCTTTATCTTCCAGGTAATGCATCAGGAATTTTCTTACAGCTGTATAGGCCTTTTCGCAGACGGTATAGGTAACAACATCTTCTTCCGGCCGTGCAAGTTCATTTTTAGCTTCTGAGATGAGATTATTCGCCTCTGAAATCAGCTTTTCTTTAAGTTGTGTAGTCATGATTAAAGATTTAGATCCTCAGTATCGTTTATTGCTGTCAATTTAAGGAGACCATCATCGGCTAATTATGAGAAGCATCAATACACAATATGATATAGGTCAAACAAACCAAGCCGCTAAATAGAGATTGTGGGAAACAGAAGCAGATTCAGATATAATCAAAAATAGTATTTTGGCTATTCTCTTATATCTCTGAGAAAATCCTGTCAAACGCGTCGAAAACAAGAATCTTGCGAAGCACATTTCTAAGGTAAAGCTCAAATGCAGCTTTGTGTGAGTTCAACGGATCACCATTGGGTCCCCGATAGTCATCTTCTCGTTGAATACATTCACTCCAAACACGATCAAGCGTAACCAAGACCTCCTGGGGTTGATAGCCTTTTTTCAGACTACTGATAATGATACTATCTATTTTTTCAACATTGGTATGGTAGACGTCGTAGTAGTGTTCGAACTTTCTTGAATATTTATTGTAGTAAGGACGCTCTGACAATGCTGAATGTATATCCATATCAGGTAAACTGTCCCGTTTTGGAATTGTTGGTGGTAACATAGCTTGTTGAAGATATAAGCATTTTTTATGCAACAGCTTTCAATTCTAATCGTAAAAGACTAAATAATACTCTTTTTAAAAATGTATCCGAAAGCAGGTTCGACAAGTAATAACGGTATCGGGGTTCAGTCAACATGTCTGATCATTCTTGCTATCATTTTCTTTGTTTCTCCTGCTTCAGCTGCAGAAAAAACTGAATCGGTTGATGTTAAAGAGTCCACTATCTTACCAATGGAGATTCGGACTGTAGTTCAGAATCTGAGAAAAAGGTCAGAAACTGAAATAGTACTCTTATCAATTGAAAAGGTCGCATTTGTCAGCCAATTCAGTACTGACACACCAAATACAAGGTCAAAACTCTACATTCTTTATCATTCTTTCAAGCTATTGGATTAACCGGATGTATTAGGTATTCACATCAAATCTTATTTCCAATTAATTCAAATTAGCAAATGTCAAGTAGCGTAATACAAGAGGCAGGAGATGTGAAATTCATGTCATCTCCTAAAGTAGTGAGGAAAAAAAGCAACAAAATTGAAAGGATCAGGCGAAAGCTAACAACAGCAGTTACCATTGGAAAGATTTTCGGCAGATCGGTTCAATTAGTCTATAAGAATCATTACGAAAGATTCACAACAAAAGATGCCGTAGTGGTAGCAGTGACGGACAGATATGCAATCCTTCAGGGTAGCAAATCCATACCACAGGATAAGATTCAAAAAGTGATTTTCTAGAATTTATTGATTTTCAAAATTAAAAATATAGAAAGATGAGTCAGTTAGAGTATAGCAAGCTCATTTTGAGCAAAATCAGGCACTACCCTGAGATTTTTAGGAAAGAGTATCAAAAATTCAGGAGTAGTTTTGGCAATTCCCCCAGGGAACGCAAAGATCTTGAGCTCTGGGTCAGCAAATTGAAATCAGGAGATATCGAAGTAAAATAGTGGTGAAAGAAGGGTGCCTCAAAAGGGCATCCTTTTTTTGTGTAGTGATACAAAATGATAAAAGGCCGTCTCTTCTAATTTACGAGACGACCTTTTTTTCAATCAATCTATAACACTACTAATTTGAGGTACAAACAAATTCTGTCTTAGGTATGGCTGTTTTAGCAATTTCCTTCATTCCGCCTTTCACGTCCACAACATTGTGAAATCCCCTGGACTTGAGTATGGAGGCAGCGATCATGGAGCGATATCCTCCGGCACAATGAATATGGTAAGCTTTGCCCTGATCTATTTCATCCATGTTTTTGCTGATGTAATCCAGTGGGAAGCTCTGGGCATGGTCCACATGCTCAGCTTCATATTCACTGGGTTTTCGGACATCAAGCACGTTGATACCACCCGTCTGATACGCTAGCGCGAAATCCTTTGCTTCGATGGACTTGACCTGGTCCGTTTCCTTACCAGTTGCTTTCCAGGCGTCAATCCCACCTTTCAGGTATCCAAGGGTATTGTCATAGCCCACCCTGGATAACCTGGTGACCACTTCCTCTTCTCTTCCTTCAGGAGAAAGAAAGATGATTGGCTGCTGCAGGTCCGGGATTAAAGCACCCACCCAGGGAGCAAAATCACCATCAATGCCAATAAAGATGGAGTTAGGAATGTGATCTTTTGAAAATTCTTCCTGTTTTCGGGTGTCTAACACCAAAGCTCCTTCATGGTTGGCCATGGCCTCAAAGGTTTCAACATCCAGGGCCACTTTCCCCTTTTTCAAAACTTCATCAATGCCCTGAGTTTCCGACTTATTCAAAGCCACATTCTGAGCAAAATATTGAGGGGGTGGCAATAAGCCTTCTGTGACTTCTTTGATAAACTCTTCTTTGGTCATGTTGGCCCTCAGGGCGTAGTTTGTTTTCTTTTGATTGCCCAGGGTGTCAGTGGTTTCTTTACTCATGTTCTTTCCACAGGCAGAGCCAGCACCATGTGCCGGATATACAATGACCGAATCAGGAAGCGGCATGATTTTATTACGCAAACTATCAAATAAAAACCCGGCCAGATCATCCTGGGTCAGGTCACCTTTCTGTGCGAGGTCCGGACGACCGACATCACCAATAAACAGGGTGTCCCCACTGAAAATGGCATGTTCTTTACCTTTTTCATCAAAAAGCAGGTAGGTAGCGCTCTCCATGGTATGTCCTGGTGTGTGGAGCACTTTGATCTTTATCTTACCTAATTGAAATATCTCACCGTCTTTGGATTCATGAAACTGGAACGAGGCTTGTGCCTTGGGACCATAAATGATCGTTGCTCCTGTCTTGTCCGCCAGATCTACGTGACCGGAGACAAAATCAGCATGAAAATGCGTCTCAAAGATATATTTGATCTTAGCACCTTCCTGACTGGCCTTCTCAATATAGGGTTTTGATTCCCTCAATGGATCAATGATGGCTGCTTCACCATCACTCTCTATATAGTAAGCGCCCTGTGCAAGACATCCGGTATAAATCTGTTCTATTTTCATATGTTACTTTTCTTTCAATTCTTTACTTCAATATTACGGTTCAAAACCAATCATAGATGTAACAATAGTTACACTCACAATCGTTTATTGAATTCAAAATTTCTAATGACACATATCTTTTTTATCAATCATTGTGCTGGACTGCTCTCGCCCTTCTTCTATTTGCCAATTTTCCTTCAGATTCAAGGGCATCATTTAACGTAAGATAAATATTTTCAAACCCGATTTCTTCCATTAGACGTGTTTTGAACATAGAATCCCTCACGGGTCCCACCACTTCCGCAATAAAAAATCTAATTTCCCGGTCTTTAAGGGTTTTGATCAATTCAATGATCCCCTGTACTGCTGATGCATCCACGTGACTAATCGCAGAGGCATCGATAACCACCTGCCTGATCTGCGGGTTGCTACCCACTTCCCGGAGGATATAATCCCTGATATATTGGATGTTGATGAATGTGACCGGAGCATCTACACGCATGATCAATTTATCCTTCCATATCTCCAGGTCCGAAAATCGTTTCACATTTCGAAATACAGTTTGCCCCTTGATACGACCCAAAACGGCAATATGAGGATACGCCATGTGATAGAGTAAGATCAGTATGGAAAGGACCACACCTGAGATGATACCCGGCACCATGCTAAAGCTGATGGTGACCAGGAAGGTGACCATAAGCAGGACAAATGCCATCTTGTCCTCTTTAAAGAGTCGCATAGCATACTTCATATCCACCAGGTTTACAATGGCCACCATGATTACGGAAGCCAGTATCGATGTGGGTAGAAAATAAAACAAGGGTGTTAAAAAAAGTAAAGTGACGACTACAAGAGCCGCACTAAATACGGAAGCTAATGGCGTGTTGGCTCCTGACTCAAAGTTTACTGCTGAGCGGGAAAATCCACCTGTGACCGGGTACGCCTGAAACAGCGATCCGACTAAGTTAGCAGCTCCCAGACCTATTAATTCCTGGTTGGCATCTACCTGGTGATCCTTTTTTCTGGTTTCCAGCGCTTTGGCTACAGAATAGGCTTCCATAAATGCCACCACTGAAATCGTGAGTGCCAGCGGGACCAGTTCTCCCCATCGTCCCAAACTAAAATCAGGAAATGTAAATGCTGGTAAGCCCTGAGGTATAGCCTTAACAATATCCACTCCTTTTTCATGCAAATTCATTGTGTATACCAGGACTATCCCGATTACCACCGCGGCAAGGGCTCCTGGTGCTTTCCGGCTAATCTGTTTTAACCCGTAAATCACTACAATTCCTAGCACCCCGATGACTAGCGTTAACCAATGTGTTTCATCTAGTCTTTGGATGGTATACCAAAGAATTTCATACACTCTATTGCTCTTTTCTAACTCGATACCAAGTAAATATTTGAGTTGGTTTAAGCCAATGATCAGTGCAGCTGCGGAGGTAAATCCACTGATTACAGGTTTTGACAATAGATTGGTGATAAAACCCATGCGGAATACCCCTAACAGAAGTTGAAACAAACCCATGAAAAAGGCCAACAGAATGGCGAATCCAATGTATGCCTCGGTACCCTCAGTAGCCATCACCGAAACTCCTGCTGCCACGAGCAAAGAATCCATGGCGACCGGAGCCACAGAAAGTTGTCTGGAGGTACCAAAGAGTGCATAAATGACCTGGGGAACAATGGAGGCATAAAGTCCGTAGACCGGTGGTAAACCGGCAATCAACGCATAGGCCATTCCCTGTGGGATCAGTAAGACGCCAACAGTGAATCCAGCTGATAAGTCACCGTTTAGATATGTGTGCTTATAATAGGGTAACCATTGTAATACAGGTAGGAATTTCCGAAGCTGTCTCATAAGATCATGCAAAAATCCAAAGGTAGAATTTACACAATCTCAGTGATGTAACAATTGTCACACAGCATTAAAGGATCTCTATTTTGTTGCGATGTTGTTCTATCCTTCCGTCTTTTTCAAGTTGCTTCAGCAGGCGGGATATCACAACCCTGGAAGTATTCAGCTCTTTAGCGATTTGCTCATGGGTTTTATTGATCTCAAAGGTACCCTTGGCTTGTTTGGTATCTAACAGATATTTAAGCAACCGTTCATCCATTTTATGAAATGCTATACTGTCGATGGCGACAAGCATTTCTTCAAATCTCAGCTGATAGGCATTGAAAACAAAACGTCGGAATGATGGGTATCTGACAATCCATGAGTCCATATAGGTCATTGGGATCATCCACAGCGTGGAATCTTCCTCGGCAATTACTTTATAGGTTGCTCTCCTGCCTTCGATACAACAGGTGATAGACATGGCACAAGTCTCACCCCCTTCCAGGTAATAGAGGAATATCTCATCTCCATTTTCATCCTGCCTCAGCACTTTGAGTAAGCCTGTCAAAACAATGGGAATCTCATCAGTCTGGTCATCCGGACTGATCACTACCTGTCCTTCTTTGGCTTTTTTCATCCGACCAATTGTGGAGATCTCTTCGATGAGCTTCGGCTCAAGTTCACTTTGCGCTAAAATGGTGCTTACGTTTTCTGGCATTCCTTACAATTTCTGAATTCAAACCTCAGTCAACCCGACTAAGTTCCTAAATATGGAAATCAAAATATGCATATTTTAAAATTTTACTTAGGTAATGATTTGGATTAGTTCTGCATGTGGTAGATTTTGCCTGTCTGATTTTCCGGTTAATCAGCTCTTTGCAGATAATTTCAACAGACCGCAGGAAAGGCTACAAAAATATCGGAATAAGACAATTGGCTTTTGATCACCCTGCCCCACCCATTTTATCACATTTTTAGTCGCTCACAAAAACCCGGAATTAAAAAAGGCTGTCGGAATACACATGATATGCACATTCCAACAGCCTTAATATACGCTGTATAACTATTGATTTAATTCCTGTATATATCCATCGGGATACCTGCCACATTCATGGTGACATGATAGGATGGCTTATGCATTTCCATATATGCTTTCTCCTTTGAAGTAAATTCGAAAGTGTAAAAAATACCGTTCTTCTGCTTATATGAAAGTTTCAGTGCATTTTTCTCAACCCCAAATTCTTCTGAAACAAGGTCAGTTGCTTTCTTTAAAATGTACGTTTCGTTTTTGACTTGTCTTCTCATTTTGTCCGTTCTATATAATCCTTAATAAACAATAAAAAGTATGCCTGTCCATTCGGCTGTTTATTTTAATACTACGGTTTACGTATCATTAAATACTATTCCCATCCGATTATTTTGTCCAATTATTCATCTGGAAAGACAACTTTATTTCTCAACGGCAAATTTCGGACAGTGTTGTGAATTATATATCAATTAAGTGTTAAAATATTGGATTTTTCTGTTAACAAATCTTAAAATCATAACATTGCAAAGCTGTTTTGTTTTTGTTAAGTTCCGTTTTTAACAACATGATCAACCAAAAAATGCACCTTATCAAATACCTCTTACTGATACTACCGCTGGGATTAGTTGCTCAAAACCCCATTCCTCAGGCCCATGCTCACAATGACTATGAACATGACAAGCCCTTGTTCGAGGCCCTCTCTCATGGGTTTACCTCTGTGGAAGCGGATGTACATCTCATGCACAATGAATTGTATGTGGTGCATGATGCGCCTGAAAATTGGAGCCATACACCCACTCTTGAAGATCTCTACCTGATCCCATTACAACAAAGGGTTCAACAAAACAGTGGAAGGGTCTATCCGGGTTATAACGAATTTTTCTACCTCATGATAGATTTCAAGACTGATGCCGACCAAACATATGTAAAACTGAAAGAGGTACTAAAAAAATATGAGTCCATGCTGTCTATTGTCGGTGAAAACGGAAAAGACCAACCTGAAAAACCAGTCAAAATATTTATCAGTGGGAACCGTCCCATTACCCAGCTTTTACAAGACCAGGAGAAATTAGCAGGTCTGGACGGCAGACCTGCTGACCTGGAGAAGGGATATCCTGTATCGGTGATGCCTGTGATTAGTGATAACTATAACAATCACCTTTCGTGGGACGGGACAGGAAAGGTAGACCGGAAGGAGCGGAAAAAACTAAAGGATATGATCAATAAGGCAAATGATCAGGGAAAGATCGTTCGGCTATGGGCTGCTCCGGATACGTCGGAAGCGTGGGATTTCTTATTGTCAATGGGAGTTGGATTGATCAATACTGATCGACTGGGTGACTTCAGCAACCACATGAATTCCCCTAAGAAATAAATCACTCATAATTGATTGAATAAAGATCACCTGTTAAGTAACGAATCCTGTAACTTTGTAATACGACATTTTTCGTCCATAGGACTATTCTGAAATTCTATAATTGATAAGCGCTCAATTTTCCCTTTTCAGGTAACTTAAACTCCTATAATTTTTCTTACTTTCACGACTTTATTTACAAAACATATACCCTTACCAAATGAAACCTATTGTACAGATATCGCTGGATATTATTGATATGGACGAAGCATTGGAAACCGCTCACATGGCCATGCGAGCCGGTGTGGACTGGCTGGAAGCTGGTACACCCATGATCCTGGCGGAAGGCCTGCACGGCGTGCGTAGACTAAGAGAAGCATTTCCTGATGTTCCCATTGTAGCTGACCTTAAGACCATGGATGGTGGTTATCTGGAAGCTGAAATGATGTTTAAAGCAGGTGCTACCCACGTAGTGGTGATGGCACAGGCTCATGAAGAGACCATTAAGTGTGTGGTACAGGCAGGTAAAGATTTTGGGGGTAGTGTAATGGGTGACAACCTGGCTTATCCCAACATGATCGATGGTGCTAAACGCCTTGAAGACCTGGGTTGTGGCTATATCATTCATCACATAGGATATGATGAGCGACGAGGCATTGCTGCTGCAGGTAAGAGAATGCCCAGCCCTCTAGACGAGCTAAAAGAAATTGTTGCTGCTGTGAATGTTCCAGTACAGGCTGTAGGAGGTCTTAGCCTTGAGCAGGCCATCCAGTGTCCGGAGTATGGTGCTCCCCTAGTGGTGCTTGGAGCTCCCCTAACTGTAGATGCTGACGCATTTAAAACAGCAGATGGAAATCTGGAGGCATCCCTTCGACTGATCTGCGAAAAAATCCATTCCTACGACGACGTGCCTGTAGGAAAGTAAGAAACATATAAACACAAAAAGAAATGAGTATTTCAGCAGTTGTCAACTACGCTCCTGAGAAAGGATCTGTTGACCTAAGAGAAATAGAAAAACCCAGCATCGGCGACGAAGATGTATTGTTGGAAGTAGCCAATGTAGGGGTTTGCGGTAGTGACCTTCATCAGTGGACCTCATCGCATAGCTGGCCGGTGAATTATCCGGTAGTATTGGGTCATGAATTCGGCGGAACCATTGCCGAAAAAGGCGACCGGGTAGTTGGATGGAATGTTGGAGACCGGGTGGTGAGCGAAACAGCCGCGGTCATTGACCAAAACAATCCGATGTCGAAAATTGGCCTTTACAACCTGGACCCCACCCGTAAAGGATTTGGCTATGGCGTGAATGGTGCCATGACTAAATATGTGCGTGTACCTGCCAGATGTCTTCACAAGGTTCCCGATAATCTTGCATTTGAGCAGGCTTGTCTTACAGAACCTTCCTGCGTAGCCTATAATGGCGTGGTCAACAATAGCAATATCAAACCTGGTGATCGGGTGATTGTCATTGGTCCCGGTACCATAGGATTGCTTTGTGCAGCTATGGCACGTCTGTGTGGTGCCGAAGTAGCAGTGACAGGTTTGGAATCCGATCAGAAAAGACTCGACATTGCCAGGGATGCTTATGGATGCGAGCCTATCGTGGGTGATGCTACAGAATGGGCCAAATGGCGAGACGGCATGGGTGCTGACGTGATCATTGATACGGCAGGTATCAGTGCCACACTAAAGTCTGCCCTTCAGTTGGTGCGACCAAATGGTCACATCACCAAAGTTGGATGGGGACCGAAACCTTTGGACTTCTCCCTGGACCCGCTGGTTCAAAAGAACGTAACCCTTCAGGGATCATTTAGCCACAACTGGCCGATTTGGGAGCGAGTGATCGCACTGTTAGCCTCGGGACAGTTGGACGTACAGCCTATCATTGGTGGTGTATGGCCTATTTCCGAGTGGCACACTGCATTTACCCAGATGCATGATAAACAAGTTGTAAAAAGTGTACTAAAACCTATTTGATATGCCGAAGCTCGCAGCTTTCCCAAAAGCTTTTATGCAAGCCCTATGTAAGGACGGATCCATGAAACTTTCTGAATGGATCAAACTGGCCACTGCCCTTGATATAGAGGGGCTAGAGTGGTATGCCGGTTTTATTGAAATGCAGGATGAAAAAAACTGGCCTGAATTCAGGAAACAGGTAGAAGATGCCGGCAAGGAAATCCCCATGATGTGCTGCTCACCTGATTTCACTCACCCTGATGCAGGCTTCAGAAAGAAAGAGATCCAAAAACAGAAGTTTTGGATCGACATGACGTATGCGTTGGGTGGTTCCTATTGCCGGGTTCTCTCCGGACAAAGAAGGCCTGAGCTCACCATTGACCAGGGGATCGACCTGGCAGCCTCCAGCATCGAGGAATGTCTCCCCTATGCTGAGAAGCATGGCATTACTCTGATCATTGAAAATCATTACAAAGATGATTTTTGGGAATACCCTGAATTTGCCCAGAAAATGGACATTTTCAGTAAGCTTGTGGACAAGATCCACCACCCTTACTTTGGTGTGAACTACGATCCAAGTAATACCTATATCGCGGGAGAAGATCCATTGGAGCTGCTCTACAAAGTCTCAGACAGAGTAGTGACCATGCATGCCAGTGATCGATACCTGAAAGAAGGAACCATTGAAGATCTTCGTAAAGAAGAAGGAGGTTCACAAGGTTATGCCAAACGATTGGCCCACGGTGAAATAGGTAAAGGACTGAATGACTACGATGCCATCTTCACCGAACTCAAAAGAGTAGGATTCGATAGCTGGATCAGCATCGAAGACGGTGTGGATGGTATGGATCAGTTGGAACGAAGCGTAGCTTTCCTAAGAAAGAAACTTGCTCAATACTGGCCATAAGCATCAAAAATCATATTTGACTTTTTTTGGAAGGGGTTTGGTTTCCAGTTGGCGCCACTCCCCTTTTATTTTTATCACCACGATGTCATTGTCCTTATCATAAAAGATGGTGCCGTCCTCACTGTTTTTGAGGGACTCATAGTTGACATACTTCGCACTCTCTTCAGCAACACTTTCATGGTCTTTTGCTGGCTCGGTGTCCATCAGATCCTCCTTCCCTATTCTCCCCAACGTGAGTGCATTGGTAAGCTGTAGTGAGCCATAAAAGATAGCTTTGTCGCGACTAAAAAGATAAGAATGCTGTCTGACATCAGAACCAATCCTCAACCAGTTGTAAGCCTGGGGTGAATGGTTATAAACAGTGCCATAGTAATACATTTCCGCAACGGCTTTCCCCTCTTCTTCGTGCTTATTGACGAGTAAGGTAATCCTTGATCTATCATCTTTTGCGTAGCCCTCAAACACATGATACCCCCATCGCTTTTTATTTCTTTCCTCTGCATTTCCCCTCACCTGTACCATGTATGGTGTGCTGATAATTCCATCAATATGCGTATACATAGGGGTTTTCCGCTTATCAAATCCAAATGAATAACCTCTGTGATCCCATCGATACCAGGTAGTATCAATGTCTGATCTCAACATGACCTGGTAGCGACCGGAGTTTTCTGATCCCTCTACAAGCTTATAGTATTTGGAACGGAAGGCAGAGGAGTCCTGGCTCTTCAGGACATTAGGGAGGCAAAGGCCAATGAGCAATAGAAGTTTGAATGCTTTCATACTTTGGGTAATCTGAATTTTGGTAATGGAATTAAATCTCAAGTTTTGAATCAATCAATAAAGGAATAATACTTCCAGCGGTTAAATTAGCTATATAATCATTAAGCATTGTCTTGGACCTTATTACTGCATCGAAAAGAATCATTGATGTTTTGTCCAGCCCATTCCCCGGGAACTGTGACTTAGGTCAGGAAGTGCGGGCCAACATACTCATCGGGCTTTTTGTGGGTTTGTTTCTATACTTTTTTCAACCTTTTGGAATGAGTCAATACCAGGGCAATATCGTTTTATTGGCCACCTGGTTTGGGTTGACGACCTTCATAGCAAGTTTCACATACTACCTGTTTATCACGTTTGTACTGAAGATCAGACAAGATGCCCCTTCTTTTACTTTTGGCAAGTGGTTGGTCTTCATTTTTGGACTCATTGTGGTGATTACCCTCTATAATTTCCTGCTCTTTTGGATCCTCACAGATGGCCAATTGGTTTTTAGCTGGAAAGCCTTTTCCAATTTGTTTATTAAAACGGCTGCCATCGGATTTTTTCCCGTATCAGTGAGTGGTCTGATCATCTATTACAGCAACACAAGCAGATTTGCCAGACAAGCGGGTGAAATACAGCTATCGGAGCCTGGAAGCCAGCATACAAGCAAGAAACTAATTCGTATTCCCTCCCAATATGCGGAGGATTTCTCTTGTGAAATGGATGACATATATGCATTTGAGGCGCAGAATAATTATGTGGCCATACGTCACAAAGCAGATGACACCATCAAAACATCTTTGATCCGAAACACTCTTTCCGCTATCCAGACCAACTTGCCTTCACACATATTTTTCAGGTGTCATAGATCGTTTATCACAAATCTTCGCAAGGTTGACAAAGTCAGTGGTAACGCTCAGGGCCTGGTGCTGAAATTGAAGGATGGTGAAATATCCATTCCCGTCTCAAGAAGCTATATCAATGACCTAAAATCGGCAATAAGCCACTTGGATTAAAGTATCATTGATAACAAACCTTGTCAACCATCCCTATTCCTTGCTGTCTGCCCCTGTAAATTGATTTGCTTTTATTGATCCGCTAATCTTGGACAAAAAGCAAAACAAATGGAAAAACTGATTGACTCATTATTCTATATTCATGTGATTGCAGGTACAGCAAGCCTCATCATGTTTTGGATACCTGTGTTTGCACAGAAGCGAAAAGGATTACATACTGCCATAGGCAAATGGTACGTCTATTGTATGTGGGCTGTAGTGATTACCGCCTTTTTATTGAGTGTGAAGAACTTTGCTATCGGAAGGTATAACCTGGCCTTTTTACTCGGCTTTTTAAGTCTTGTCACCGCCAATCCACTGTGGTATGCCATCGGCGTAATGAAATCAAAGAAGACTTACACAGGCACTTTCCTGCTAACGTATTTGATCCTTCATATTGCTATTGTACTCCTGGGTGGATCCTTACTGGTTTATGGATTGTTTTTTGTTGAAACCAGCGCTAAATATCTAATGATCATCTTTGGAAGTCTTGCTGTACTGGACATCAGGGAATTGTTGCGTGTAAGAGAAATGAAATCTTCACAACCAGATTGGTATAAAGTTCATTACTCAGGGATGATCACAACCGGAATTGCTGCTTACACGGCATTCTTTGCTTTTGGAGGCAGTCGTTTCCTGGCCAATATTTTGACCAATGAATGGCAATTGATTCCCTGGACACTACCTACAGTCATAGGAATACTTAGTATCAGGATCATGAATCACAGAAGGAAAAGGAAACTTTCGCTGGCCTGATTTACACTAGCCATTTTCGATTTATCATGAGATATGCTTAAATTACTTATACACCCGTAACAACCCTAATTATCTCATGAAGAATATCAGAAAGGAAGACATCAGTCAGGAAGTATTTGACCTGTATGATGACTACGCGCACAACAGGATAGATCGACGCCTTTTTATGGACAGACTATCCTCGTATGCCGTTGGCGGCATCACCCTGCCAGCACTGATGAGTTTCGTAATGCCCAACTACCAGGACAATATCCAGGTAAAGGCTGATGATCCAAGGTTGATCACTGGTAGCATAAGTTATAATTCTCCTAAAGGAGGTGGAAGCATTGATGCCCAGGTATCGAGACTTAAGGAATCCAAAGGCCAGCTGCCCGGTGTGGTGGTGGTGCATGAAAATCGCGGACTTAACCCCCACATTGCTGATGTGGGAAGACGAGCTGCACTGGCAGGTTATCTATCCATTTCTCCTGATGCCTTGTCCCCTCTTGGTGGCTATCCGGGCACCGATGACGAGGGACGGGAAATGCAAAGTAAAAGGGATCGAAATGAGATGTTGCAGGATTTTATTGCTGCCTTTGAGTATCTGAGAGATCATCCGGACTGTACAGGCAAGGTGGGTGTTGTGGGATTTTGTTTTGGTGGGTGGATCTCAAACATGATGGCCGTGAATGTTCCTGACCTGGCGGCGGCCGTACCTTTTTATGGAGGCCAACCGGATCCTGCCGATGTCCCTAAAATACAGGCTCCTCTCCTCTTGCAATATGCGGAGCTCGATACACGCGTCAATGCCGGATGGCCTGACTATGAAAAAGCATTAAAAGCCAATAACAAAGAATATAAGGCCTATATCTATCCAAACACCAATCATGGATTTCACAATGATACCACTGGCAGGTTTGATAAAGAGGCAGCTGCTTTGGCATGGAAAAGAACTATCGATTTTTTTGATGCAAAGCTGAAGGGCTAGTTGTATGATCTTTTGGTAAATTGGTTCCAAAAAGAGGAATATACAACTTGGAAAATCATCAGCTAATAAATAATGAGGAACAGAAAAGGTATGAGTTTCATATCAACGGATTGAAACCTCGTGTTGAGTATATCTTAACAAAAGACAACAAGATTTATTTGACCCATACAGAGGTGCCCAAGGAGCTTGAAGGCAAAGGAATTGCCTCTGCATTGGTCAAAGCAACACTTGCTGAAGTAGAGCAGTCAGGAAGGCAACTGGTTCCTTTATGTCCGTATGTTGCTCAATACATCAAAAAACATCCGGAGTGGAATCGATTGGTTGCACCCGGGTTTAGTTTTGGATGAGTAGTTAAATATCTACAGTAATTGCATATCGGGTGCCGTTTTCCAGCTCAGAATCAAGCATATAAGATCCCACATGGTTTAATCGATCATTGATGTTTGATAAGCCACGTGATTTCTGATGAACTTTTAAATCCATTCCTACCCCATTGTCTGTTATTACAATGATGTATTTATTGCTTTGCTGAGATAGAGTAAAACTAATTTTTGTAGCCTGCGAATGCTTAATAATATTGGATAATATTTCTGATAAAGCCGGAATGATCTGTTCTGCAACAGGTAATGACACTTCAATATCCCAGTCATCTTTAAAGCTGACCTCCATATTCGAATAACTTTTAAAGCTTTTGACCAGCTGTGACAGGGTTTCCTTAAATCCAAGTATTTCAAGGCGCTCTGTGGGATTTCCATCCAGCAAATTCCTGAGATGTATAAATGAAAGGTCCAGGTTGTTGATCAGTGTGTTGATGTCTTTTTGTAGGTCCTCCTGTTCTTTCACCTGGCCTTTGATCTTTTGAGCCATGATTTTAGACCCAAGCAATGTTTGCTGCAGGTTATCGTGCAGATCCATCTTGATACGTTTTAGCTCATTGAGTTTCGCTTCTTCGACAAGCGCTTTGTGATGCTCAAGCCTATATCGGACACTGGCAAGTAAATCTGATTGCTCAAAAGGTTTAATGATGTAGTCATCGGCTCCTTTTGACATGCCTTTTCTCATGTACTCACTTTCGGATTTGGCTGTGAGCATGAGAAAGGGTATATGCCTGGTTTTTTTATAGGAACGGATAACCTCCAGCAGTTCATACCCATCCATTTTAGGCATCATTACATCACTAATGATCAGGTCAGGCAATTCTCTTACTGCTACAAACATGGCCGCTTCACCATCGGGAGCAACCAAAGTATTGTAACCATGGATCTCCAGGAGGTCCTGTAGTGTTTCCCTGATATTCTGCTCATCATCCACGATAAGAATGGTCTTTTGGTTGGTGGGTTCCATCAGTTGACGTGGTTAAAGATGATTGTAAATGTAGAACCCTGCCCTATCTCACTCTTCAAGTCGATTTTGCAATTATTCAAATTGAGAAACTCTCGGGTAACAGATAGTCCCAGCCCTGTACCATTGAATTCTCTGGCATTCTCTGCTCGATAAAAATCCTTGAAAATCCTTGACTTGTCTTCCTCCTTGATACCGATCCCAAAATCCTGAACATCAATTTTTATCTGATCATCAAACCGCACATACAGCTGTGGAGCTGGCTTGCCTTGTGAATACTTAAACGCATTGGTGGCCAGGTTGAGAATGGCATGACGCAGCAAAGAGGGGTCTCCTTTTATCAGCTGAGGTTTACCATGGATGGAGGGGATCAATTTTCTTCCATCAGTTTGTGTTTCATTGAGATCTCTGGCGATATCATCGATTAGGTCTACAAGATTGACCATCTCCATTTTAGCTTCCATATGGCCTGACTGGACCTTACCAATCAACAACATATCCTCTACAAGGGCCACCAGGCGGTCTACCTCGTTGATAAGCCTGGCAGATACCTTTTTCGCTATGGGATGATCAACCTTGGCAGCTTCCATGAGCTGCATATTGGACTTGATCACTGTCAGAGGAGTGCGGAACTGATGAGAAGCCATCGACACGAAATTGGTACGCATTTTGGACAACTCTTTAGCCATGCTCACTGATTTCTTCAACTCTTCCTCGGCCTTTTTTTGTAATGTGATTGTTTCAATTACTACACATACCCTTGACTTACCATCGTAGCCGTCATAGTGATGTGCACGTGCTCTGTTCCATTCTGACCCTTCCTGGTATTCAACCTCAAAAGGTTTCTTGTGGGTGAATGCCGTTTCAATGATTTTAACAATGCTATTCCCTGTTGCTCCCTTCCAAAAGTCAGTAATATGATTTCCCTTTATTTTACTAACAGGAATAACCATTTTTTCTTTTTGGGCGATAAAGCCTTCAAATACGCGGTCTTCATTGATAATAAAGACCAGGTTTTCAGTTGCCTTGATGAGTGCAGTTAAATCGTTGTTTGACCTAACCAGCTCTCCCTCCACTATTTTTCGGTCTGAGATATCTCGTACTGAAAGCCTTAACTTCGGTTGAGATCCATCGATAAAAGGACTTGTTAATGCTTCTGTCCACAAATATTCCCCGGATTTCATTTTTACGCGTAGCTCAGGTTTGATAACCTCCCCTTTTTCAAGAAGTGGTTTGTAGTCACGCAAATAGACTTCCAGGTCCTCAGGATGAAATAAGTCAGTAGCCTTGACCCCAATTAGCTCTTCTTTTTCAAAGCCTAGTACTGATTTCACTGAATCAGAGATGTACGAAATCCTGGTTTCCCCTGGCTTTCCTTCCAACAAAAGGATGATATCCCTACTGGTCTCTGACAACAGCCGGTATCGTCGCTCACTCTGGAACAGATCCTTTTGTGCTTCACGCATCTCTGTTACATCACGCGTTACCCCAAAAACCTTGATGGGTTCATCTCCGTCATAAACGACCTGAGATGTATTGCTGATGTACCTTGTTTCACCGGAACCAACCATGATCCTGAATTCAAGGTTTTCCCATCCGTTAGGCATGCTTTTTATAAATGTTTTTGAGTCAGGGATTTGTTTTCTCTCCTTGGGAAATACTTTCGCAATGTATTCCTGCTCACTTTCAGGAAAGCCGGAATAATCGTGCATCTTTAGCCATTCTTCTGAAAAACGGCTGTTTTCAAAATTTCTCAAATCATACTCAAACCAACCCGTCTTGGAAATCTTTTGCGCCAGTTTCAGCCGCTTTTCAGTTTCTTTAAGCTCTGTAACATCCTGTATGGTCCCAATGATCCTTCTGGAAAAACCTTTATTTGCCTCGATCAACCGTGCAACAGATCGGAGATTTCGATATTCCCCCTCATCATTCTTCACCCTGTATTCAATCTTAAAATGATCTATTTTTTCAAAATCCGATTGTAAGAATTGAGCAAAGTTTTCATGATCATCCGGATGAACCAACGACATGTATTTTTCCCCATCTGAGATTAGTTCAAAGCTGGGGTTACCATGCATCTTGAGAAACTCATCAGAGTAGACATTATTGGAAGGATTCACCGTATCAATTTCAAACCAGGCAACCTTGGCTTGCCTTTGAGCCTCGGCAAGCCGCATCTCAAGTCGCACACTTTCTGTTTGATTTTGTACGATACCAAGATACCCAATCGCCTCACCTTCTGGTGACCTCATGACTTCACCATGACTTTCAAAATAATGGAAAGTACCATACTTATCAATCATTCGGAATCGCAAAAAAGACCAGTCCTCTAGTGACTCCGGATGATTGAAACGATCAATCAGATACAGGTCATCGGGATGAACATGCTTTTGATAATTCTCCGGATCAAAAGGATCACCTTCAATAAAACTGTGGATTTTAGCATACTCTTCGGAAACCCTGGAATTTTCAGGTTTTAGAAAATCCACTTCGTACCACCCCACCTTGGAAAGACCCTGAACACGTTGTAGGTGTAGCTCCGATAATTTGAGTTTCGTCACATCAACGGTGACCCCAATGGCTTTTAATGGGTTTCCGTTTTTATCACGTACAATTTCTCCATACGCCTGTACGTACTTAATGTGACCATCTTTATCCTGCACCCGATATTCTTCACCGGCCCACTGGGTGAAATCAGGATTCTCTATTTGCTTTAAATAGGTAATATTATCTCTGTCATCGGGATGTATCTTATTGAGGAATGTCTCAATATCAGGTTTATTGTTGGGTTCATCCGATCCATAATTATGGATCTTCATAAACTCATCCGAGGCACGTGAATCTTCCATATTCTGGTAATCCACTTCGTACCAGCCTACCTGAGCAAGCTCCTGTACACGGATCAGGTGTTGCTCAGTCTGTTTTTGCTGGGTCACATCCTGTGCTATACCGAATGACTTTACGAGAACACCGTCAACCCAGGTAAATTCAATCTTGACATGGACCCACTTCGTCTTTCCGGACCTGAAAACCACCCTGATCTCATCAACAAATTCAGCTGCTTGTTGAGACATGGCCTGTTGAATTTTTGTTCCGTCTTCTACATGAATTTTTTCGTAGATGTTGTTAACGTCAATTTCCTGGCCTAGATCCAGATCAAATAATTTGTACATGTTGGGTGAGGCAACCAGTCTATTGTTGATTTTATCATGTTCCCACCACCCAAGATTGGCAAACTGTGTGACTTTGTCAATTACCCGTATATCACGCTCGATGTTAAAAGAAATGGATTCCGAAGAATCTTGTCTGATTTGCTCCAGCGCATCCTGATAAATTGTGATATTTTTACCCAGGCTCTCTTCATCAAAAACTTTAATAAGTAATATGTTATCTCCATCACTGGATTTTTGTGTTTCAGCATATATAAAACACTTCCTGTATCCATTATTATGATCCTTTAACCTGCATGTTATAGGATTTGAAAAAGGCTTACCTTCCAAAAAGTTTCCGTAATCCTGTTGTACTTGTCCAATATCCTCAGGGTGTATCTGAGAGAAAATATTTTCAAGATCTGGTTCTACCTCTCCTGGGGTATATCCGAGATGCTCATAAAACTCATTGGACCAAACATATTCTTGCTTTTCAAAGTTTAAAATAGCATATGCGGTGTTTAGAAGGGTAAACTGATCCATCTTAAAGAAATTTTATTAACTGCAAGAAAAGTGTAATTCGCTCAATCCTCAAAAATATTTACCTGAGGAGACAATTAATTACCTCTCTAAGCAATCAATTTTGAGGGTGGATAACCAAACTCATCTTTGAAGCTGCGGGTAAAATGCGATACAGATCTGAACCCTGATTTATAAGCTGCTTCACTCACGTTAGCCTTTCCGGATTTCAGTAGGGATCTGGCTTTAGAAAGCTTAAAACCCCTGACATAATCCTGAAAAGGAGCATTGGTGTATTTTTTAAGCTTTTTCTGCAATCCGGATTTAGACATATCCAATGCGCTGGCGATATAATCCAGTGAAGCCTTTTCAATGTTTTCATCCAGTATTTCATGGAGCTTAAGCATAAACCCCCATTCCGGATCTGTTCCTGATTCTAATTCTATGATCTCCTTGATGAGATTTTCCTTAAGGGTGAGCAGGTTGCTGATCTGATACGACAGCTCCTTCAGGTTAAAGGGTTTTGTCACGTAAGCGTCTGCCCCATTTTCAAAGCCCAAGATCCTGCTCTCTGACTCTACTCTTGCAGTCAATAGAATTACTGGAATGGTGCATAATTGGGGATCCGATTTGATTTCTTTTAGCATCTCTAATCCATCCATCCTGGGTCTCATGATATCTGAAATAATCAGCGATGGCCTGTGATTTCTTATCATGATCAGCCCATCTACACCGTCTTTGGCAGTGGTGTATTTATAACCTATGGTTTCTATTAAATCAGCCAGGGTTTCCCTTACTGAACTGTCATCCTCTACGATCAGAATCGTCTGCTCCATTTGATTAATTACAAAGTTGAGGAGTTTGAAGCATCAAACTTTCGTCAAATGAATTTTGAGCTTTTCTTTGAGAAACACAACACTTTTAAAGATTATTTGCTTGTCAATCAACAACAATTCCTTTAAACACACTGACCTTAGGATTAACTGGGTTTCCACTGGATCTTCGAAACGAAACCACCTGACCAACATGCGTTAGTGCATCCGAAAGATGACCGTTAATAAGGTACCAAAAAGGAAACGATGTATCGCCCCCCGGAATAGCTAAGGATTCCAGGTCAAGATCAGGATTGGATTTCAGGTGATTACTGGCTGTTTCCAGTGCTTCCAGGGTTAGCCTGCGTTTCTCTTCATAACTAAGCACATCAAGTTTGAAGTGTTCACCTTGTTCATTTATGATGATATTGGAAGCACTGATACAGAGGCTCAGGATATGTGTTAGGGTTTCATCCGTTGATCTCGCTTCTACACTTGGTTTGAAGGCAAGATCACTGGATGTCAACCCTTCCGTAGCCCAGTAATACCTAAATCCCAGTCCGTCGATCAAACGGGCTACAGTAGTAGCGGGCGTATAGGCTGAAGGCACTTCGGGGATAGCATGGTAGGGTAATAATGATTGGGTATATGCAGGAAGTGATGATCCAATTGTTAATATGATGAAGTATGTAGCTAGCCTGTTTTTCATGTTTTTAAGATGTATGCATTAGGTGAAAGACAAGTTTAAACAATAACTGGTTTGGTTTTTGTTATCTTTGTTTAGCTTGTTGTTCTGGTATATCATCAAATTTACTGGTCAAAATAAAACTAACGCCATCTTGAATCGTCTTTTATCGGCTATTATGATTTGCCTGCTGGCAGTTCCTGTTTTTGCACAGATGACTGGGCCAATAGTGGATTATCGTCCTAAAGTCGCCGAGTTTAGCGCCGAAACGTTGATGGATTATGGGACCAATTCCACCTCATCGGAATATGGCAATGCTTCCAATGAAATAGAAAGAGATCGATTGTACAAGGCCAAGCTGGGCATTCCTTTACTGATACGTGATGACAAAATGTTTGCCATCCAGTTGAAGTACTATCAGCAGCGTTTTTTACTGGATTTGGAGGAACACCCGACAGATTACGATTTTTACCTTCACCTGAATTCTACCAAATACACCAGCGCCGGAATAAGAGGGCTCTATAAGAAGGACTTACAGAATGGCAGCGAACTGAAAATTGCGGCTGGAGCTGAGCTCAAAAGTGACGTTTGGGTATGGAACAAAAACAGCAGCAAATATTTTATCAGTGCCTTTCAGACCTGGCAAAAATCTTCAACTACGGAAATTGGCGGTGGATTGATGGTGGGCCAAAATCTGGGAGTGACGAACGTCTATCCTATTTTCATTTATCAGCATGACTTTCGCAATAAATGGACGATAGACCTCATGCTTCCCAAGTATGCAGCCATGCGATATCGTATCAACCCATCAAACTATATCATTGCCAAAGCACAGCTTTCCGGATGGCGATACAACCTTACCAATGCGCTGGAAGACAACCAGGGTGATCTTACTTTGAGAAAAGCAGATGTTCAGTTTTCATTAAGTTGGGAGCGGGAAATCCATGACTGGTTGTGGTTTGGAGCTGATATCGGATACAACAAAAACGTGAGCTATTATCTGGCCCAACCTGGCGATCGCGGCCGAGATGCCCTCATTCACATTAATCCAAGAGATGCCATGTACACCAAGGTATCTATCTTTATGGTACCTCCTAGGAAGTTTTTCCAATAATCAATTTACTGGCTCGAGCATATCAAACACCCAGGGCATCAACTCTGAGATGGTCGGATGGATCAATACAATTTCTCTGAATCTTTTACATGGGATTTTTCCATGGATCATGGTGGCAAACATGCCAATCACTTCATCTCCTCCTACGCCGAGTATCGATGCACCCAAAAGCTGATCGGTTTTAGCATCCACAATCACTTTGACAAAACCTGTGGTCTCACTCATCTCTTTTGCACGGCTGATCTCCGCCATTGGTTTGACGGCCTTGAGTATTTTATAACCTTTGTCAATCGCTTCTTTTTCTGTCATACCTACCCTGCCAAGTGGAGGATCAGTAAACAAAGCATAAATGGGCACTCTGGACGATATCTTTTTCTGCCCACCAAAGAGGTAATCCAACACAATTTCAGCATCATTCACGGAGGTATGCGTGAAGGCTCCGTGTCCATTCACATCACCCATCGCGAATACACCTTCTACGGCCGTTTGGCCATGATCATCTACCTGAATATATCCTCTCTTATTGACTTGTATGTCTGTCGATTCAAGGTTTAGCTTGTCGCTATTGGGTTTTCTACCAGTTGCAATTAGCAGATGACTGTCTTTCATAGACTTTTCGATGCCATTTTGCTCAACAACTAGTTCTATCTTTCCATTTTGATGATAGACTGATTTAGCTGAGGCATCACAATGAATTTGAATACCTTCAGCTAACAAAAACTCATGAATAGCTAAAGAAACATCTTCATCTTCTCTCGGCATCAAGACGGATCCATGCTGTATGATCGAAACCTCTGATCCAAACCTCCTGAATACCTGGGCGAACTCCACGCCTATATAACCACCGCCCACAATGATCAGGTGGTCTGGTAGTACATCAAGATCTAGAAGACGTGCATTATCCAGCCACGGTACATTTTCAAGACCTTCTATTGGAGGATTTACCGCTCTGGTGCCAGTGTTGATATAGATGTGTTTTCCAGTGATGTTTTCTTCACCAATCCGAATGGTTTTATTTCCATTAAAATTTGCCCACCCTCGGATCAATCGAGCATTTTCAGCAGATTCAATCCACTCCGTTAAGCCCTGATTGGATTCCCCCCGAATTTCATTCATCCTGGCTTTAATTCTTGGAAAGTTGATTGTGACCGCTGTTTCAAATCCGAATTCATCTCCTCGTCTGGCATGGTGGATAGCCTTGGCTGAGGCAACCAAAGCTTTTGTGGGTGTGCAACCATAGTTGACACAGCTACCTCCTATTTTATGCCCTTCTATGACAGCAATGCTATCACCTGTTGGGATCAATTTACTCAGAAGTGTACCGGTGGCCTGACCAGTGCCAACAATGATGTGGTCGTAAGTTTCGTTCATGGCTCGTTACATTACTATTACATGAACAATATACGCGTTGCTTACTATTCAGGGTTCTTCTAAATGATCCGATTGACCGGAATGTCACCAGGTTAACTTTATTGTGCAAAAATTCACTCTACGTTTACATGTAATTTATTCGCCACTAAGACCCTAAGGCACAAAGAACATGTCGCAGATTCCCATTAGATAAATTTGATCCTAACCAGCAGCCTTCTGAATATCCGATGGTCCCAGGATCTTTTTATCAAAGCCTCTTAACGTAACATTGATCATAGCCAGCCCAATCTGGGTGGTATTTACAATGGACTTGGGGAATAACAGCTTAAAGAATTTGATCAGCCACATGAAATAATCATAGAAGAACTGGTATAAGTTCGTTTTGGATTTAATGCCTCTTAGTGGAATGATTGTACCCGGTCTAAACATAAAAGCCTGTTTGAACCCAAGGTTCAGCAGATCGTTTTCGGTCTTGCCTTTCACCCTGGCCCACATAGTTCGGCCTTTTTCCGAAGAATCTGTTCCGACTCCCGAAACATACGTACAGGTCATTTTAGGATTCAGTTCCAACAGTTGTTTGGCAAGTGCTAACGTGTAATCATAAGTGATTTTCTTGTATTGCGCTTCACTTAGTCCCATAGCACTAATGCCCATGCATAAGTATGCCGCTTCTACACCCGCCAATTGAGCTTTGATTGTGCTGTAATCCAAAAAATCTTTGTGGACAATCTGTGTGAGTTTGGGATGCGAAAGGTCAATCTTAGAACGACCAATACTGATCACTTCACTTACTTTTTCATGGTCGAGGCCTTCCAAAAGAACTCCCCTGCCCACCATTCCTGAACCACCAGTTATGACGACTTTCATATATTGCTTTTTAACTCATGTCGAATGAATTACAATTATATTCTATTTTACCAGTAGGTTTTTCCGGAATCCTTATGGCATCTTCACACTGGCCTCAGCACTGTTCTCAAAAGGAACTGTAACTGTATACTGTTTTCCTTCCAACTCAATAGCAAGTACCATCTTCGAATCGTCCTCAGAAACAACTTTTGCACTTGCAGACGGAGTTTCCCCTTCAGAAGGTAACAGCAACCAGGCGATGTTCGTATCTTTCTTAATAGTCAGTTTATATAGACTGGCCACATTGGGTCCGTAGATATTATACTCCGGACTGTACCAACCTTGTATCGGATCTTCCTGGCCTTTCACCTGACTGATATTGTACTTCTGCTTGCCAATGGGGATCACGGCCAGGTTACCTTGTTCATTGTTCGTTTTGGTGATACTTCCATCCTGAATAACCTCACAATCAGGATGCCAGTGCCACATGGTGGTAACTTCCCTTTTTCGGTCTGTATCTACCCTATCAACTACTACCCAGAATTTACCTCTTACATAAATCATTGAGCGGGTGTGACGAACTTCACCGTCCACATCAATGTATTTATCAAAATGATGTGAGCCATAGTCAAAATCAGCTGTGATCCGGAAATGATTTTCTTTAACCGTTTCTTCTGCGATTTTTGGTCCGGCATCCTGACTTTGTCCATCTACCAAAATGAGATTATGGCCGAAGCTATACCGTGCATAAGGCAGGTACTTTTCAGCCACAGCACCCGTATAGGCAAAACGCCCGGCATCTACCAAAAGGTCTCTGCCATAGGCGGCAATGGATATATGCAGCTTGTCCCTGTGTTGGTGGCTGCTTCCATATGGCCCAATATCAAAGAAGGACCAATGGGCATCTTTGTCAAAACCGCTTCTCGAAACCAAATGACCTGCCCAGGGATAGAAATAGCTGGGTCCATCCTTGGGTTTCACTCCTTCTGCCCCATTTGTTATGATATAAGTCCAGTCGGGCTTATTGAACTTTTCAGCGCCTCTGGTAATATGTCCCACATCGGATCCTCTATCCCCATCATTATTGAGTATTCGGTATCCATCAGGCCGGACAACATGTGCAATGTAGCTATACATATCTTCCATGGTTTGAAGATAGAAATCAGGTAGTTTTTTGCCTGCCACTTCACACAAATTCTGAAACAGCTCAAAATTCAGTAAGGCCACATTGTGGTAGTGTGAGGTAAGCTCTGTTTGCACACCATCAGGATACACCTGCCCTTTCATACTTTCAACCATTGTTTCAACCGCATAATCCATGTCCTCGGAAGATCTTTTGTATTCAGGAAAGTAAGCTGCAGCAGTTGCTAATGCAGAGATTTCCATGGTGAGCCAGTTGTTTTGACTGTGGAAATTCCGGTTGTAATGGGCGTGATCCGGAAGGCTGCTTAGTATCAAAAATTTGGTAGCTTCAGATAAGCCGGGATTGTTGATAAGACCGTAGAAAAGTCTGGTCCACACTTTGACCCTGGCCGCAACTTCCAGGCCTCTCCAAATCGAAGGTGAGCCTTTGACAGCTGGATATGGCATACTGGCCAGGATAAAATCCTTCAAAAACAAATCCATATAATCGATGTATTTTGGATTGCCTGTGTCGTAATAAACTGAAAGTACCTGGGCTAACTGACTGTGTCTATTGGAAAGCCAGGCCCACTCCCGGTCATTAAAGGGACCTTTATAATACCAGTCCCGATGTCCATTGTCCAGGTAAGGGACTTTTCCCTTTACATTCTGGATGATGAATACATTCTGTAGTGTGGTATCTGCTTCGGCAACAGTTCTATCAGTGGGTTTCGGAACGTCCTTTCTATAGTTTTCTGCTTTCCCATTGTCCCGGTAATAGCTCAGCAGGTTTCTGGCTGCGCCAATATAATCACCAGCTGAATAGGTAGCTTTCACTTCGTCTAAGCCAGGATAATCCAGGTTGATTTGATCAAGAGTCTTTTGAATAAGTTCTGGATCAAACTGGTGGAGATCTTCCAGGGTTTGAATGTCCTGCCAGTTGATCTGGGCCTGTACCCAAAAGTGAAAGATTGAAATAAAAACGAAACTAAAAAATGCTCTCCTCATCAATGTGTTATTCAAAGTTCTCTGATTTTAATATTTCTCCAGGCTACCTGATAGGGTCCTGTGCCGGTTTTGATGCCATGTACCTGCAGCCCAATAAAGCCGCTGGGAAACTTATTATATGTTCCGGCATCCGTCACATTTTCCACCTGGTTGCCATTTACCCAGGTAGTGACGGTTGCCCCTTTAGCCAGAATCCGATATGCGTTCCACGCGTCCTTCTTAAAAAATTGATGCTTCACAGGTTCTTCATTAGAAGTCATCCATCCATCACCCGTAGCCTCACGCCAGATAAAGCCTGCCAAGCCTCCATTTTCGTCACCATAAGCTATTTCAACCTGTGGACCTATTACACGACCAGCTAATTGATTTCGTCCTTCACCTACAGACTCTTGCCTGGTCATCGACCTGATCTGAACCCCTGAATTCAATTCGGGATCCACTTTCACTTCAAAGGTGAGCTCAAAGTCGTCATAAGGTTTTTTAGAACACAGGAAGGAATTGGGACTTCCATCTGAAGTGGTACCTACTATGGTTCCGTCAATGACTTCATAGGTTGCCGTTCCGTTCTTTTGTTCCCAGCCATTAAGTGTTTTTCCATCAAAAAGAGAAATCCAGTCAGAGGATTCCCGTCCAGAAGAATTTGAAGACTGATTACACCCGCTCATAGATAATATCACTATCCAGGCAAGGACTTTAAGAAGTTTCGATTGGGTCATGGGTAGATGCTGTTTTTGAATCTGGTGTTGCTACCAAAGATATGAATCCCATTTATATTTACTAAATTTCTCATTTAAACGACTTAACCCTAACCCTAAAATGAAACTTCAAAACCTAGCTTTTTTAGTCCTGGTAACAATCCTGGCATTTTCTTCATGCTCTACAGACAAAAAATCATCTTCAGAATCGAATGAATCTTCCAAAAGAGAAATACTCTTCAATGGAAAAAACCTTGATGGATGGAAAATTTATATCGAAAATGACAGCATCACCCCTGAGCAGTTCTTTTATGTGAATGATGGTATGATTGAAACTGTAGGAAAGCCCATGGGTCACCTCCGGACCATCAAAGAATACTCAAACTATCGTCTTCACGTAGAATGGAGATACCCTGATGAGCCCACCAACAGTGGCATCTACCTCCATACCTCCGGTGAAGATGCTGCTATACCAAATCACTTTCAGGGCCAGCTTAAATACGAAAATGCCGGAGATTTTATCGTGAGTGGTGTGGGTCTTACGGCTACCATCCAGGATAGTACCTGCACCTCTACTCCAGATGTGAGACCTTTAATTGCCAAGCTTCACCCAAGCAATGAGAAACCAGCCGGTAGTGAGTGGAACAGCTATGATATTACCTGTAAGGGTGATACAATTGAGTTGAGAGTGAATGGCTTGTTACAAAACGTAGCAACCAATTGCTCAGTGACCAAAGGCAGTATTGGTCTACAGGCTGAGGGATCAAGGATTCAATTCAGGAATATTTGGTTAGAGCCTATTTGATAAGGACATTCTGATGTTCGGACGTTCCGATGATTCAGACTATTTACGGTCAGAGTGTCGGAACGTCGGAATATCTGATCATCCGATCATTTTTTATAAGTCAGCAATAGCACCTCCGGAAAAACTTCTATTCCTGCAGACATCAGCTTCACCAGCTCATTGGTATTGTGGAAGTAAGACCCGAGGAATATGTCCTGGTATCCGTCTTTATTGAAATCTCCGATATCCATCGTCAGCCATTTACCACAGGCTGTCTCATTGATGAAGTACGCTGTGAAGTTCATCTGGCCATCATTCTCCAGATAGACGAACCCTTCTGTTGGTTGCTCGCTATAAAAGGCGATGGCTGCAATGTCCAGGTCACCATCCTGGTCAAAATCGATGGCCCTGGCTTCATTACAACCATAAAGCGGGAAGAAATAAGATTCTGAGAAATGATTCTCGCCGTCGTTGAGATAGATCCGCACTCCATGATAAGGTTTGGGCACATTCGAATAGTCCCAGTTATCACCATTTGTCATCAGTATATCCGGATGCCCATCACCATTGAAATCTGCCAGTTCAAAGTAACTCGACCCATAAACTGCTGGAAGCGATATTAAAGTAGTTTCTTCAAACTGTCCATCACCTGTATTGTTATAGACCACCAGCTTTTCCCAGGCCTGTGTGATTAGGGCGACAACGTCATTCTTTCCGTCCTTATTTAAATCAACAATTTCAGCTTTTCTGGCTCCGGGAAGTGTGGATAAGACGGATGTACTACTTTGGTCAAAGTGGTCATACCAGGCAAGTTGCCCCTCGTGATTGCCAAAGCTACAGATGACCAAATCGTCCAGTTTATCACCATTCAGGTCACCAATAGTAAACTGTACGGGACGTTGAAGATCCGGAATCACATAATTTTCTGCAGGTTGATTACCTCTGAGTGTCAAAGGAAAAAAGACACCATCCTTATGCTCCGAGGGTTCAAACTTGCCGATGCTGAGTACCATAATCCCCTCATTGGTTATTTCAATGTCGACAGATGGGGATTGTGTTTGCCAGCTACCGATCATTTTTTCATTTCTATCCATACCGTATAGCTGCAGGTGATCTCCTATAAATAATATTCCCTGAATAGGTTCATACTCGAGTAGTGTAACCTGTGGCACCTTCTTCTTTCCGATTTTAATCAGGTCAATGTTAAAAGGTGATACTTTTGAAGCTATGGTTGATTCTCTCCTTTGAGCGGGTAGACTTTCGAGTGCGGAACGTTGATAATAAGTGACAATTTGCCTGTATGTTTCTTCACTTATTGCTGACATCTCAGGATATATGTTGAGCCGTTTCAGATCTGAGATTTCAGTAGAATCAACGCCTTCAAAAGGATGATATCCCTTTGTTCGAAAACCCAGCCTGGCAGCCATATTTGGCAATACTTTCTCTGTCCATGTTGCCTTATCCAGTAGGTCCGGTGCGGGAAATAAATGACATGACGCGCAATATTGCCTGGCCAAAGCCTCGCCATTTTCAATATCGGTACCGGACACAGACTCTGATGTACTATCCTTTCTTTGACATTGCCAAACCATTGAAGCCAGAAGCAGCAGAAACAAAAAGCGCATCATATACTAAAATTAACGAAACACATCAATGAGCAACTGTAAACAAATTGGTATTGGTTTCTTTTCCTTTCAACTGAAATGTTCCTAATGGTCGGAATGAAATGTGTTCTCTTTGTGAGAAATGATTCATCAGGTCTTCGGAAATGATGAGGTCTTCATTCAACTCACCACATAAAGCCTGAATTCGGGCAGTTGTGTTCAGGACATCTCCAGTGAAAATGATCTCTTTTTTCAAGGAACCGATTTCCCCCGTGGTTACCTCTCCCACATGGATACCCGCTTTGAAATCAGGCTGAATACCAAACTCCCTCAAGTACCATTCGGACCTGCTTTTTAATTGATCTTTTACGGCTTTGAAGCATTTAAGACAATTATCGTCTTTTAATCCTTTCTCAATTGTCCATGATATAACTATTTCATCTCCAATATATTGATATACCTCACCTAAAGTATTAATAACAGGATCTGAAAAATCATTGTAATATTCATTGAGCAATTCAAAATAACGAACATGACCCAATTTCTCAGCAATTGTTGTCGAAGATTTCATGTCCGCAAACATGAATATTCGCGTTTCATATTTTGGTTGGTGATATTTCCCCACAAAGAAGTTTAAGAGTACGCGCTGTCCCACTTTATCACTGATTTCCGAATAAAACAATGCGGCAATCAAAGAAACCGATAATTGAAGGTTGGTACTCAAATAGGTGATACTGTAGAGGTATTTAACGTATTTCTCCCATACCCTTGGATCAAGGACTGAAGTGTTTAACTCCATGCTGGCCGCTATTGGAAATGTAATCAGGATGATAAAAAACATGATGACCGAATAAATGATCAGCTTGGCTATGATCTTCACCATGAAGCTATATTTAGAAAAAACGGCACTTAGAAAGATCACTTCGATGGCACCCACAATACAGCCTACAATGCCCACTGCAATACTTGCATAAATAAAGATGGGTACGGTCAGTTTAATGGCAGTTTCCTGAACATGGTCCGTCTCTCCTACTGCTGCTATTTCAATGATGATAAATATCCAGCCAAGCACCATCCAAATGATCCCAAATGGCAGAATCCGACCAATATTCCTTTTAGCTTTGGGAGTGAAAAACATAGAATAGGGACAAAAATGCAGTTAACAGCCCTTAAAGTAACTGAATTTTTAAAATAGAAGAACAAGTGTCTAAAATTGGTGTGTGAGATTAGCTGGTTTTCTTATAGTTGATAATCGCCCAGACATTGAATACAAAAGCAAAACCAGCCATTATCACGAAGTGTCTGGTAATGTGTTCAAATTCACTGCCTTTCATCACGATCATTCGCATGACCTGCACAAAATACGTGACCGGATTAAGGGCTGCGATCCATTGCGCCCATCGTGGCATGCTTTCTATGGACGTAAACAGACCACTCATCAGAATGAATATCATCATCATAAAAAATGACAATGACATGGCTTGCTGCTGTGTATTGCTATAAGTGCTGATCAACAGACCGACACCCAGAATGGCCACCAGGTACAGGGCCAGATAGCCATAGAGCAGGAAGACACTTCCCAGAGGAACAATGCCATAAATTATCCTGGCCACAACGAACATACCCAGTGTAAAAACAAAAACACCCAGCACCCAGAAAGGGATAAGTTTTCCTAAAATAAAATGGGTCTTCCTGATGGGTGTAACATTGATCTGCTCGATGGTCCCCACTTCTTTCTCTTTGACGATGTTTAAAGCGGTCATATATCCTGCAACCATCGTGACCAAAACCACCAGGATTCCGGGTACCATGAAAAACTGATAATTCAGCAACGGATTAAACCAGTTGATGACAGCCACTCCGATAGAAGCACCATTGTTTCCGGGATTTAATTCTGCACGGATGTCCTGATTGAATCCGGTAATTATCCGGGTCAGATAGGCACCTCCCACATAAGCTTTTGTTCCATTGATGGCATTGACAGCGATGAACAATGATCCTTTTTGCTCCCTGATCAGGTCACTTTCCAGGCCATCGGGAATCTCCAAAACAATGTCTGTCTCATCAGATTCTATATCGGAAAAAGCTACCTGATAATCATGGGTGTAATTGACCAGCTTGAAATAACCGGAGGATTTGATTTCTTCGATCAGGTCATGCGCCACCACAGACCGATCATTGTCGACTATGCTGATATTGATGTTTTTAATCTCAAAATCAGCAGCCAGTGGCAGGATGATCAGCTGAACCACAGGAACTATCAGAATCATCCTCAGAATTGTAGGGTTTCTGAAGATCTGTCGGAATTCCTTTTGAAGTAAATATTTCAGCGTGCTCATGACAACCTGATTTTAAATTTTTTGATACTCACAAGCAGTAGAAACGTGGTCATCCCTGCCAGGATCAATGATTCTTTCCAGATGGATTCAAAACCTAACCCTTTGATCATCACATTTTTCACAATGATGTAGTACCACGTACTTGGAATGATGTTGGAAATCACCTGCAGGAACTTTGGCATGTTTTCAATGGGAAACATGAACCCTGTAAACATCAAAGTAGGGAGCAGCATGCCCATCAAGGAGATCAACATGGCGGTTTGCTGATTGTTTGTAACATTTGAGATGAGAATTCCAAGTGAAAGCGCAGCCAGGATCAAAAGAATACTCACTCCAAAAAGAAGTATGATGCTGCCTGCAATTTCCAGATTCAGCACAAAGACGCTTAGCGCCAGGATCACAATCAGATTGACAATTGAAAGAAACAGATATGGGATCACTTTTGAAATGATCACCATGAAAGGATTAAACGGAGATACCAGCAATATTTCCATGGTCCCCAGCTCCTTTTCTTTTACAATGGCCACTGAGGTCATCAAAACGCAAACCAACAACAACACAAGGGCCATGACCCCCGGCACAAAGTTGGTCGTGCCCTCTAATTCCGGATTGTAGATATTGCGAAGACTCAACTGTATATTCATAGGCATTTGCTGATCCTGATACATTTCCGATTGATATCCCAGCAGCAGCATATTGAAGTAGTTGACCAGGGTAGTTGCTGTGTTGGGATCACTTGCATCAGTGATGAGCTGGACCTCTGTATATCCACCGTGTACAAGGTCTTCATTGAAATTGGAGGGGAATACGATGGCCATCTTTGTCTCACCTCGTTTGAATACTTCTTCTATCATGTGATGATCATCCAGGACATCGTAAAGATCAAAATTTTCACTGGCTCTCACCTTTTCGATGATACTTCTCGACGCAACGTCTTTAGCATAATCTATGACAATGACATTGGAATGATTGATCTCATTGGACAGAGCAAACCCAAACAAAAGGATCTGTGCAATGGGTAGACCAAAGAGCAGCAACATGGTCTTCGGGTCTCGGAAGACATGCAAAAACTCTTTATGTATAAATGCTAAAAGCTGCTTCATCTGATTAACTATTCGGTCCTTTTTGCTCCCCTGGCTAATTCATAAAATACCTCGTCCATGGACTCTGCGTTGTATTGCTTCTTGAGCTGAGCGGGCGAATCCAATGCCCGGATATATCCATCCACCATCATGGATATACGGTCACAATATTCAGCTTCATCCATGTAATGGGTGGTTACAAAAATGGTGATACCGTCTTCTGAAGCCTGATTGATCATGTCCCAGAATTGCCTTCTAGTAACCGGGTCTACCCCACCGGTGGGCTCATCGAGGAACACCAGTTTGGGATGGTGAAAAATAGCCACTGAAAAGGCCAGTTTTTGTTTCCACCCCAGGGGCAATGAACCCACTAAAAGATCCTTTTGGTCATTTAGATCGAGGGCATTGATCAACTCCCTGCTTCTCGCTTTAATCTCTCCATTTTTAAGGCCATAGATTCCACCAAAGAACCGTATATTTTCAGCCACGGTCAGGTCTTCATACAAGGAGAATTTTTGACTCATATAACCAATATTCTGCTTGATCTTCTCGGTCTCTTTATACACATCGTATCCGGCAATGGTAGCCTCTCCGGATGTTGGAATGGATAAGCCACAGAGCATCCGCATAGCAGTGGTTTTACCTGCTCCATTCGCTCCCAGAAACCCAAAGATCTCACCCTGACGCACATCAAAAGTGATATTATTGACAGCTACGAAATCCCCAAATGTCTTGGTGAGATCACGGGTCGATATCATTTTTTGGCTATTCATGGGTCATAAGGTGGATAAAACAGTCCTCTATTGTTGGACGAATGGGTTTCATTTCAACATCGGATCGGTGAAGAGACTTAAGCAGTAATTCCATACTTCCCTGCTTGGAAAATGTGATGTGATGGTATTCACCAAATGAATTGGCTGTTGCAACAAGTTCGCTCTTTCTTAGCTCCTGCAATAACTGATTCATACCCGGAGATTTAATGGCATAAAGCATGTCCGGGTATTGAGCGATGATCTCATCCGGAGTGTTCACTGACATGATGTTGCCCTCCTGGATCAGGGCTATCTCTTCACATAAACTGGCTTCATCCATATATGGAGTCGAAACCATGATGGTGATTCCCTTTGATTTTAGATTCTTTAGCATACCCCAAAACTCCTTTCTCGATACAGCATCGACTCCCGTTGTTGGCTCATCGAGAAACAATACTTTCGGACTGTGGATCAATGCACAACAGAGTGCTAGTTTCTGCTTCATTCCACCAGAGAGTTTACCTGCCTTTCGGTCATTAAATGGCTCAATTTGTTTATAGATATCCTCGATGAGCCCGTAATTATCCTGGATGGTGGTATTGAATAGCGTGGCAAAAAACCGGAGATTCTCTTTTACTGTTAAATCCTGATAAAGTGAGAATCTGCCAGGCATGTAGCCAATGGATTTTCTTATCACTTTATAGTCTTTTACCACATCATAACCACCTACACTGGCCGTTCCACTGTCTGCCAGGATCAAGGTGGTCAGGATCCTGAATAGCGTAGTCTTCCCTGCCCCATCAGGACCAATCAGTCCAAAAAGCTTTCCTTCCTCCACATGCAGGGAAACATCATTGACAGCTTTTTCACCCGATTCGGTGTAGCTTTTATTGATCGATTGAAGGAAAATATCCCACATATTGAATCAAAATTTTATCTGGCCATACATTCCGATCTTATAGGTCCCATCATTGGGTACCCGTACTTTCATGGCATAGACCTTATCAGCCCGTTCATCCTGTGTCTGTATGCTTTTTGGCGTAAACTCAGCCTCGTCGCTTATCCAGTATATGACGCCTTTTCCTTCAGTGAAGCCACCACTTCCATCATCAGTGAGCACTGACACTTCCTGATTGAGCTTCACCATGGGTAATTGGTTGCCAGTGATATATACCTTCAGGGTAATGTCTGACAGATCAGCGATCTTGTAAAGGGGCTTTCCAGGTGAGACCATCTCATGTGGCCGGGCATAGGTCAATAACACCGTTCCACTCATTGGGCTCCGCAGCAGACTGTTGTTGATCTTATCATCGATAATGTCCAACTGCGCTTCCAATGGTGAAGTCTCCCTCACCAGACTTTTTGAGGTGGTACTCAAGGTTGCATAGGTTGCATCCAGGTTTCCTTTCACGATGGCTACCTGGGCATTCACATCATCCAGCTGTTTGGCGGTGGCCGCTTCCACGTCAAAGAGCTGTTGCACCCGCTTTTGTTCCCTTTCGGCAGCCTTGAGTTGTTCCCTCAAAGCCAACAATTGTGTATTGATATTCGGACGTCTACTAAGTACGGCCTCTATCTGCGCTAGCAACTGCTTTCTCTGCAGGTGTAAAGAAGTGGTATCGATATAGCCTAGCAAAGTCCCGGGTTTCAGGGTGTGACCTTCTTTCACATTGAAAGCTTTCAGCACACCCATCACCTCTGCTGAAATGATGGTCTCTTCAGCTTCAAAAGCACCTGTTGCATCGTAGCCCGGATCATCGGACCCACATGCAGTAAAAAGTATACTTGCTACCATCAACATCGGATATCCGATAAATGAGCGAATGAAAATGCTTATCTTAATCATGTCTTTAGAAATTTCCGGTACTGAGTTTATATCGTTGTTTCACCTGTAGTAATTCTATCTCGTGTATGGCTAAATTTTGCCTGGCTACATTTTCGTCTTTCACCACATCCTTAAATGCAGCCGCGGTAATCACCCCATTCTCCAATTGGTTTTGAGCGGTCTTTCGCACACTTTCTCTCAACCCAATGATTTCATGGTCTTTCTCAATAAGTTGTTCTGATTTCTGAATTTGTACCTCCCAGTTGTCAAGCTGAAGATTGGTATTGAATATGAATGTATCTCGATGTGTATCAATGATTTCACGCTTCAACATCAGGCTTTCCTTTTCTTTTTTACTGGTGTAAAAACCCGAGACATTCCAATGGAGTCTAAGCCCCCCTATATAGTAGAATTCCAGGTCATTACTCAGGAAATTCAATGCAGGGCGCCCCACTCCACTCTGGATAAACAGACTGAATTTCGGGAGATTTCCGATGTTGATAAGCTCCTGGTGAAGTTGTAGAATCTGGGATTGTGAATTGAACAATGACAATTCAGGTCTGTTTATTTCCCGGGAAGGCCGATCTATGGCTGGTTCAATAAACTGGGTGTTTTGATCGATCCCGATCCCAATAAAACGCTGAAGCATCAGTATAAATCCATTCCTGGCTGATTGAAGCTCTATCATCCTTTGTTCTAATCCCAACAGTTCTGCTTTGATCAGGTTTACCTGGCTGCCAAGGACTGTTCCATACTGGGCACCAGCATCGAGTGTTTTAAGCCCAGCTTCAAGTGATTCTTTAGTTACAAGGACTACCTGCTGTTGATTCTGAAGCAATAGGATGGCCAGATAGATCTCGCTGACACGTTCTTTGATAGCATAAAGATCCACTTCAAGTTCCTGTTTCTCAATCTCTCCCTGGTTTTCTGTCAGTTGCTTTTGTTTTTCTACAGTGGCCAGATCGGTTAATGGTTGAACAATCTCTCCATATAGCCGGTACTGATCTTTGCTGATAACAGGTCCTGCCCCACCCGGTAAACTGGTAACTTCTGATTGATAGGTAGCCTGACCTACCACATTGAATCGGGGTAATTTTCCTTTTCCCACGTTATCAACCGAATACTCAATTGACTGCTCCAGCAAGTCGTACTTTTTGATCAATGGATAATTCCTTTCTGCCAAAGCAATACAGGAGTCCAGAGAAATGGACTGTGCCATCAAAGAAACGCTTACCAGAAAAAAACCTGCAGCTAACAGGTATCTCAGAAAGTGGTGATTTCTTTTTGCATTATTCATTCTATTTATAATATCTGAGTTCATAGCCTCATGTGATTAATTGACCATTTGCTTAACCCACATTGGAATTAGTTTCTTTCTTTCTTGCATTAAAGCCTGGTATTCGTGTTCCGGCATTTCTGTCACCTGAGAAATCATAGGCTTTACAATAAATGGAAACAGCGTCATACTCATTACATTCATCATGATATGAATGGGGTTGATCTTCTGCTTTTGTTTCTCTTTTAGATGTGTGGTAAGCTGATTAAATAGTACTGTTTGCCTGATTTTTGTTCCTTTAAGGAACTCTTTGAAAAAGATTTCCGGGTTTGAACGAATCTCACTCAAAATGAACATGGGTATGTCAGGATGTTGGGTCAACTGATCAATGTATCGCTCAACCAGTCGTTCCAACTTGATTTCAAGTGTGGTGTTGTTATCATTGAATATATCCACTACAGACTCAAAAAATTCATGGAGACTTTCTAACATGATTTGCTTGAACAATTGCTCTTTACTTCGAAAGTAATAGTTAACCAATGCGAGGTTCGTTCCTGCTTCTGAAGCAATCTCTCTTGTGGTAGTACCCGTAAATCCCTTTTGAATAAACATAGCCCTGGCTACTTGTTTGATCGTATCCTCTGTTTTCTTGTCTTTCTTCACGGAATATCTATTTACTAGCAAATATAAACAATTGTTTTAAACATATGTTTAATTAATAAAATATTTGACCTTTTTAAAAGAATATCATTCTTTCTTAAAAATCAGTCTATCCAATTGGCTATTTTTAGTAATATTTTCAGTTAATAAGCCATAATATTACTTTATGTCCATTCGAGTCGCTATACGCCATTATACCAAATACGATTATGATAGATCCATTGAAGTGTCTCCCCAGGTCATTCGACTCCGGCCTGCACCTCATTCAAGAACACAGGTAAAGGGTTACTCCCTAAAGATCAACCCATCCAATCATTTCATTAACTGGCAGCAGGATCCATTTGGCAACTATATGGCCAGGATTGTCTTTCCTGAGAAGATCAAATATTTTGAAATCGATGTTGAGGTGATTGCCGACATGGTTGTGATCAATCCATTTGATTTTTTCATCGAGGAATATGCCGACAAATTTCCTTTCAAGTACGAGCCATTATTAAAAAAGCAGCTTTCCCCCTATTTGGAAATAAAAGAACGGGATGAACAGCTCATGGAACTGGTTGAAAAAGCAAAGAAGCTTAAAAAGAAAAAAATGAATACCGTTGACTACCTGGTAGCTATCAACCAGCTGGTCAATGGCATGTTGAAATATAATGTGAGGATGGAGCCTGGGGTTCAGTCCTGTGAGGAAACCCTTACAAAAGGCTCAGGGTCATGCCGTGATTTCACCTGGTTACTTGTTCAGATTCTGAGACACCTGGGGCTTGCAGCAAGATTTACTTCAGGGTATCTTGTGCAATTAAAAGCCGATCAAAAAGCGTTGGATGGCCCGAGCGGTCCTGAAGAAGATTTTACGGATTTACATGCCTGGGCAGAAGTCTACCTTCCGGGGGCTGGATGGATAGGACTGGATGCAACTTCAGGATTGTTTGCAGGTGAAGGACATATTCCTCTGGCCTGTACTCCAAGTCCTGAAAATGCCGCTCCGATATCCGGATCAACGGAGCCAACAAACACCACCTTTCACTTTGAGAATACGGTAGAAAGGATTGTGGAAAAGCCTCGTGTCACCAAGCCGTACTCCGAAGAGCAATGGAGCCATATCATGGCAGTTGGCAATCAGGTGGAAAATGATTTACAAAATAACAACGTGAAGCTAACCATGGGTGGTGAGCCCACTTTTGTTGCGATCGACAATACCGATGCTCCGGAATGGAACTCTGCGGCAGATGGAGCCCATAAGCGGAAGTTGGCCAATCAGTTGTTTCACCAGTTAAAAGACGAATTTGCTACCGGTGCTTTGATGCAGTACGGCCAGGGCAAATGGTACCCCGGCGAACCTCTTCCCCGCTGGAAGCTTGCCTGCTTCTGGAGAAAGGATGGAAAACCCATGTGGGGCAATGATAAGCTTTTGGCGGATCTTTCTAAGGATTACGGGCTGGACATCAAAGATGCCAACAAGTTTATGAAAAGCCTGACGAAGGAGCTGAACATCGATGCCAAAAACACGCATCCTGCCTATGAAGACCCATTTTATTTCATCTGGGAGGAAAGCAAGGTCCCCGTCAACATAGATCCTTTATCGTTTGACCTGAAAAGTGACCTTGAGCGTCAAAAACTGGCTAAAATACTGAAAGAAGGCATGGATGAACCTGTCGCCTATGTTATCCCGATCAGATGGGATGATGATTCGTCCAACTGGCAAAGCTGTAAGTGGAAATTCAGGAGGAAGGATCTGTTTCTTATTCCGGGTAATTCTCCTGTCGGACTTAGATTGCCGTTGAAGTCCATCCAGCATCTTGATCCTAAAAAGGAAGTCGTACAGCCTGAAAGAAGTCTGTTTGCAGAGGTAGAAGCCTTGCCCACGATCAAGGAGATTGGAGATATGATAGATACCGACCAGTCTTTCAATAACTCCAAAGAGATATTTAAAACAGCGCTTACCGTTGAGATCAGAGAGGGCAAATTATTCGTTTTCCTTCCCCCCGTAGCGCTACTCGAACAATATCTTAACATGATATCAGCGGTAGAGAAAGTGGCTACTGAATTAGATATGCCCATACTTATTGAGGGTTATGATCCGCCGCGTGATACACGGATTCAGAAATTCATGATTACACCGGACCCGGGAGTAATTGAAGTAAACATCCACCCAGCTTCCAGTTGGGGTGAACTGACCAAAAATTATGAAATCCTGTATGAGAAGGCCACCCAAAGCAGACTCACCAGCGAAAAGTTTAACCTGGACGGGCGGCATACCGGTACCGGAGGAGGTAATCATGTTACTTTAGGAGGTAATACACCTGCCGAAAGCCCTATTTTACGTCGGCCGGATGTATTGAAAAGCTTTGTAACTTTCTGGCAGCATCACCCCTCGCTCTCCTACCTGTTTTCCACGCAATTCATTGGGCCTACCAGTCAGGCACCTCGTGTAGATGAGGGGCGTGACGAGATACTCTATGAGCTGGAGATTGCTTTTCAACAAATACCTGACTTAAAAGAAGACGAAGTTCCATTTTGGATAGTAGATCGTATCTTCAGAAATCTACTGATAGATATTACCGGAAATACCCATCGTGCTGAATTTTGTATAGATAAGCTTTACTCTCCTGACACAGAGACCGGTCGACTGGGTATCTTGGAATTCCGTGGCTTTGATATGCCACCCCATTACAAGATGTGTATGGTACAGTTTCTTTTGATCCGGGCCTTACTTTCCATGTTTTGGCAAAGACCTTATAGCAAACCGCTTGTTCGCTGGGGTACTGCATTGCATGACCGCTTCCTGCTTCCCCATTATTGCTACAAAGACCTGAATGAGGTTATCAATGAATTAAAGAGCTTTGGATACGAGTTTGATATGAGCTGGTTTGATCCATTCTTCAGCTTTAGATTCCCTTTCCTGGGAGAGCTTCAGGTAGACGATATTCACATTGAATTGAAGATGGCGATAGAGCCCTGGAATGTATTGGGAGAGGAAATGTCCAGTATGGGTACAGCCAGGTTTGTTGATTCCTCCATGGAACGCATCCAGGTAAAAATCTCCGGACTTACTGATTCCCGGTATCATCTGCTTTGTAATGGATGCCGTATCCCACTCAAGAATACCGGGGTTCAGGGCGAATACGTGGCCGGAATTCGATACCGCGCCTGGCAGCCACCCTCAGCCTTACATCCTACCATTGGAATAGATACACCACTGGTGATTGATGTATATGATAAGTGGTCACAAAAATCCATTGCCGCCTGTCAATATCATGTAGCGCACCCGGGAGGCCGAAACTATGAGACATTCCCTGTAAACAGCTATGAAGCTGAATCCAGGCGTATTTCCAGGTTCTTTGACTTCGGTCATACCATCAACATGGTAGAGCCAACCGTGGTAAACCAGCAATCAAGCGGGAGGTTCTTTACCAAGCTCGATATTCTCCCCAAATATGAGGTGACCAATGAGATCGTGAATCCTGATTACCCTTTTACTATGGACCTCAGAAAATATAAGGGCCAAAGAAATTTCTGATGAACTAAAAAAAGCGGACATTTGAGCACATGATTTCTTCTTATCTGTCTGAGCGTACTTCTACGAATACCAAATTTTTTGATGAGTTAGCCAGCTCTGACGGTACGATCTACCCCCATTGGCAAAAGCTTGTAGATGCCTACGACAAGTTAGGAAATGAGGGGTTGACAAGCCGATCCAATGAGGTCATTCAATTGCTCAAAGAAAACGGCGTCACCTATAACATATACGGGGATCCTGAAGGTCTCAACCGGCCCTGGATGCTCGACCCTATTCCAATGGTCTTCAGTCATAATGACTGGTCACGTATCGAAAAAGGGCTGAAACAACGGGCGAACTTGCTCAATCTGATCCTTCAGGATATCTATGGAGAAAGGCACTTAATCCGATCAGGAATCATCCCTTTTGAGATGATCTATAACCATATGGGGTTTCTCCGGCAAATGGATAAAATCCGGATTCCCGGAAACCACCAGCTGGTTCAGTATTCGGCAGACCTGGCCAGAGGTCCTGACGGGAAAATGTGGGTATTGCACGACAGAACCGATGCGCCTTCAGGGGCAGGTTATGCTTTTGAAAACCGGGTAGCTATGACACGGGTCTTCCCGGATATGCTGAGAGAAAATCATGTCAGAAAAGTAGGTAGCTATTACCAAACTTTAAAAAACACTTTGTCCAGGCTTTCATGGCAGGGTACGGAAGAACCAAGAATTGTATTTCTATCTCCCGGCCCGGGAAATGAAACTTATTTTGAGCATGCTTATCTGTCATCCTATATGGGTTTTACCCTCGCGATGGGACAAGACCTTACAGTGAGCGATGGGTATGTTTGGCTAAAAACCATCAGTGGTCTGGAACGCGTAGATATCATTATTCGGCGAGTGGATGACGTCTTTTGTGATCCCTTGGAGTTTAGAATGGACTCACAACTTGGTGTGGTTGGTCTGATGGAAGCCGTTCGACAGAAAAAGGTACTCGTGATCAATCCTTTGGGTGTGAGGATACTGGAGAATCCAGGACTCATGGCTTTTCTTCCTAAAATCTGCAGGCATGTACTGGGTGAAGAACTGATATTACCTTCTGTAGCAACCTGGTGGTGTGGCCAGGGGAAAGAAAAGCAATATGTGCTGGATAACATCCGGTTTCTGATGGTGAGAAAGATATATCGAAGCCGTTTAAACAGGTCCGTTTATGGGGGTGACCTCTCTGAAGAGCAAATCAATCAACTGAAAAACGAAATCCAGGCAAGACCACACCTCTATGTAGCACAAGAGCTGGTCAACTTTTCTACCACCCCTTCCTATATCAATGGCAAGATGGAGGCCAGAAACGCAGTTTTCAGAAGTTATGTAGTTGCTGACACAGACAATGATGATTATGAGGTGATGCAGGGAGGTTTATCAAGAAGTTCTCCTGATAAAGGTGTGTTTATTGTTTCCAATCAATCGGGTGGCATCAGTAAAGACACCTGGGTGCTTGATACCGAAGAAAAGGCGCATCATGTGGTGAGGTCCACTCAGATTATCAAGCAAATACAAAACATCATTCCGAGCCGAACCGGGGAAAGTCTTTTTTGGCTGGGAAGGTATATTGAACGATCCATCTACACGGTAAGATTGTTACGCATCATCCTCAAAAAATATTATGAAACAGATGACGCAAAGCACCTTGAAGGAGATCAGGTGATTACCACCTTACTGAGGACTTTAACAGCGATTACAGGCACTCAACCCGGGTTCAATAAGAAAAGTGTATTGAATCAACCGAAGAAAGAGCTTATTTCACTGATTACAGACCCTCACAGATCTGGTTCTCTCTGCCAGTCAGTACAGTCTTTTCTCAACAATGCATATTCTGTGAGAGACCGATTAAGTCTTGATACCTGGAGAATCCTGGACAGCATCTCAGATGAGCTTAGCCGAATGAAAAATCAGGCGAGTCTACATCAAATCAACAGGAACCTTGATAACCTCATCATCAAGTTGATGGCTTTTCATGGGTTGAATATTGATAACATGACTCGTGAAAATACCTGGAATATTTTAAACATAGGCAGATTCAATGAATCTGCACGAAATACATGCATCATCATCAAATCTATGCTTGCTGAGAAAAGGTCGGATGAGGTGGAAAGGATGATCCTTGAATATTTGCTGATGACCAATGAAAGTCTGGTAACCTATCGATACATGTACAGATCTACGCAGGAAATTAAAGCAGTACTCAACCTGCTCCTGATTGATGAATTGAACCCAAAATCGATCACTTACCAGGTAGAACGCATAGATCAGCACATCAACAAAATGCCAGATGGAAATAACAGGTATTTGAATCCGATCAGAAAAAAACTCCTGGAAATCAATACCATGGTGCGCTTATACGATCCTGAAAAACTAGCGGTAACTGACAAATCCGGAATTCACAGGAAAGAGCTTGTATCATACCTGGAATCAATTGCCAGCTTACTTGGAGAAGTCTCGAGCCTGATCAACGAACAGTATTTCAGCCATACCCAGAACGAATATGGGTTTGTAACGACCAAATTGCCTGAGGTATGAGATTCAAAGTAGAACATATCACCAAGTACACCTATGATTTTCCGGCATCATTGTGTCATAATCTGGTTTATCAAATCCCCAGTGCACACCCCTACCAACAGTTAGAGAGCTTTGATTGTGTGATTGAGCCAGAACCTACTTCACTGACAAGGAGGAAGGATTTTTTTGAGAACGAGTTCATTTATTTCTCTTTGCAAAAAACACATCAAAAGCTCATTGTCACCTCACAAAGTCAGGTAGAGCTTAGAAGACCCAACTGGATGGATATAGATCCTAAGCAAACTCCATCATGGGAATCAGTGGCGGGGCTTATGCAAACAACAGAGGTAATGAATGATATCCGGCAGTTTTACCTGGAATCCCCCTTTGTGCCCTTATTTAAAGAGATAAGAGACTATACCGAAATATCATTTTACCCGGGCAGACCCATCATGGATGCCATGATAGACCTCAATCAGCGGATCAACCGGGATTTCACATTTACACCGGGATTTACTGAAATCAGCACACCGCTCAGGGAAGTGTTTAAGGAGAAAAAAGGAGTATGTCAGGATTTCGCACATTTCGGATTGGCTTGCGCACGCTCAATGGGATTAGCAGCCCGATATATAAGCGGATATATAGAAACTTTGCCACCACCAGGAAAACCCAAACTGGTGGGTGCCGATGCCTCTCATGCCTGGATTGCCATTTTTATACCTGAAATTGGTTGGGTAGAATTTGATTCTACCAACAACCTTCTGGTGAGTGACCAACATATCAGGGTAGCCACTGGCCGTGACTTTGGGGATGTGATACCTATGAAGGGCGTGGTCTACAGCGGCGGCGGTCAAACCATGGACGTGAGTGTAGATGTGAGTAAATTATAGGACTAAGTAAGTAATTGGAGAGAGTTTCTCTTCAGATTCCTAAGTTTCAACTTAACTAAATGCTACAGACGGCCAGATGATAGCTTTGAACTAGGTCTGGTATCCCTGCACACTATTTTTGAATTATTGTGATCCAAATGTGTAAGTCACTGAAAATCTAATAACATTTTAATCTTATTTTCTATCTAATACTGGTTTTTGATCGTAATCTTGATAAAACAATTTGCCTAATCTCACTGCTTCTCGATTGAGTTATTTACTACTTATTCCCAGGCTACTACCTGGTATTCTGATTTTTCCTCATGGCTTTCAACTTGTCTATAATTATCATGACAGCATTGATTGGCTTACTGGAAATGAAATTGGTTTACCAATCATCTTAGCATATTGTGTAATCATTGTCCAATTTTACTCTGTTTTGTTTCTGATATTTGGACTGGCAAGCAGGTATCAGGCGATCTCTGTTCTTTTGCTTACACTAGGCTCTCTTCCATACTATTTTTCGGGAAGCATTGATGTTGATTTGATGGGTCAAAATACCGGAAATGGATTAATATTCTATGTCCCATTGTTTATTAGCTGCATAATAATAATTACTAAAGGGGGAGGCAAATTCTCCACGGACAGCTTTCTAATCCGGGTTTTTGACATTAAATCAACACGCCAGAAGAAAATCTAATACTGTCTTAATCTTATTCTAAGCAAATTCTTATTCGCAATTCGTTCAATAATATAAAAGTAATATTGAAATGAATCAGTCTTTTTTAGAATACACCAAAGCAATATTGATAAAAGTAAGTTTTGATTCCAGATTATTCAGAAAAGAATTTGGAAAAGCGTTACGAGTACTTAATGAACCAGAAAAGGATGAATTAATAGCCTGGGCAAAAAAGCTAAAACTAAGTAATGACTTAAGGTAATAATCCTGTTATGAGCGATCATGCACTCCGTTTGCGTTGAAGACTTTCTATTTTATCTGTATCTCTGAATTTTAATTTCAGAGAATATTTTAATAGACGCTTTGCCTGAATTCGACTTACGGAGTAATCATAAAGGATCACAACTGACAGAACAGAACAGACAAAAAAGAACACATAATTATTAACCATTAAAAATACTGATCCTGCAAAGACCCCTCCAATCATATAAGAAAACATAATCGCCAGAAGCAAACCAGCTTTATTTTTTAGCATTTTATCTGCTCTATATTCCTTCCTGGTAAATAATGAAAATATAATTCCCAAATCCGTAGTTAACCCTGTTAGATGTGTTGTCTTAACGGAATAGTTTGAAATACTGGCTGTTAAACCATTTTGTAATCCCATTGCAAATAATAGAATAGCCACAAGTAATTCCGTTTCTTTCAAAGTCTCTGCATAAGCAAATTCCAGGTAAAGACCAGTATACGACAGGCAAATGATTTCCACTATAATGGGTAATGCATGGCCCAAATACTTTCTGTTGCCACTAAAATTGATAATCATCAGGTTAGACATGAAATTGCCAAAGAAGAACAGAAAGATCCATAAAAATACCACCCCAGCCTGATACCAGTTACCTTTTGAAACTTCCTGGGCCAGAATGGCGTAGTGTCCGGTTACATTAGAAGTAAATGAAAAGAAAACAATCACAGATGTGACATTGACCATTCCGGCAGCACACGCAGTAAGTATGCCTAGTTTCAAATTGTCAGACAGTGTTCTTCTATTGTTTACCTTTCTGAGCATGCTCCTCTCCTTTAATTTTCTCAAAAACCATCTTAACAATCCCCCTAACCTGTAGGTCAGTATTATAGTACAGGACCATTTTATCATCGCTTATTTCCTGAATACTATAGTATTCGGATAAGCTGTTATTATAAGCCAGTTCGAGTATGTGGCCTCTACCTTTGAGCTTCCATGCCAGATGCTCATGCCCGGATTCTTTTTCCAATGCTAATTGGCCCTTTGAGCTTATCCGCCATGTCTCTGTATCATGAACAATGATGTTTTTGTTGGCCTCATCATTTATTTTACCCTCGATCACATCAAGCCAGCCTATCAATGATTTTTTTGGATCATCGATTTTTGCATAGGACCTTGAGACTTCCTGCCAATTACCAATCAATAATTTTTCAGGATCGTTTCCATGAAACTTCAATGCTTGATAAATAATCAGGCACAAAATGAATATTCCAAAAACGATTAGTGAGATACGCATTTCACTGATTGTACCTTGAAAGTTTAGAGAAAGAAAGATCAGTGAAAGTCTCTCTCCCTTTTCTTTCCAACTTTAATGTGTTGACGGTTATTCGGTTTATCTGAACCTTCGCTTTCGTGAGAAATGGAGATATGTCAAAACAGTCGACATGGTTAAAGTGAGGCTTGTATCCATCAAATACAAACACTTCTTCTATGTTATTGCTTTGAGCATAAATATCAAAAGCACTCTGAGTGACCCCATAGAAAGGCTCGATTCTTAAATCAAGAATCTGAGACTCATATTTGCTTTTCACGATTTGGAGAGCTTCTCTGAACTCTGTGGACGTTAAGGAATTGATCATCTTACTTCGAGAAAAGAATAATAATTCTATTATAGAACTAGATAATCTGAATCCTTGGCCCAGGATTATGTGGAATTTTTCGCCCTCCCGGTCTTTCAGCACCGTAATCAATAAATTAAGTGACTGAATTGAAAAATCCGAGGGTAATAATATGGTCTTGCTCATTGATTCTTACTAGTTAAAGTGAAGAGTCAAAAATGCCCCTGACCAAATTACAGATGAATTAAAACCATATTAAAAAGAGATTAATCGAATTAGAATTTCCTTAAAATTTTATTGATATGGGTTTTTTGCGATTGGTAAGTATATTTTCACTATTGTTCCAGAGTCCTCTATTGAATCGACTTGCAGCGTGCCATTGTGTATTTTTATAATATTTCTTGTCAATGGCAACCCTATTCCATACCCAACATATTTTTTAGTATTAGAGGCTCTAAAAAATGGATCATAAATGTATTGTATCTCATTGGAAGGAATTCCGATTCCATTATCCTCTATTACAATGATTACATGTTCATCATCTGAACCCAAAGTAATATAGACCGGTCTACCATTTGAATATTTATCAGCATTAACAATGATGTTGCATAGTGCTAACTGAAGTAACTGTTTATTACCTCTTATTTTTAGTTTCTCAGGCATCTCCGGAAGCAAACTGAAATCAAGTGATATATTAACTTTATTGTTAATACTTTCTGTAGTTTCTTTTGCATCCAGAATCAGTTGATCTGTTCTAACAACTTCATTAGCAAACTTTTTGCCATCATACCCTGTCTGTGCAAGAAAAAGTAAGGCTTTTGTTTTTTGTTCCAGCTTATCAGCTTCACCTAATATCACCTTCAGCGCTTCAACATATTCTTCAGGGGTACGCTTCCGGGTTAAGGCCAGATCTGCTTCGCCTATAATAGAAGTTAGTGGCGTATTGAGCTCATGTGATGCATTGCTAATGAAGTTTTTCTGTGTTTCAAAAGATGTTTCTAAGCGGTCAAGCATATCATTAAATGTCCGGGCCAACCGGCTGAGAGCATCATTTTGATCAGGAACTTTAAGTCTTAGATGAAGGTTTTCAGAACTTATTTTTTTAACCTCTCTGATAATATTATTGATGGGCTGTATCAATGTTCTGGAAAACATTAAGGATATCAAAACTACCAGGATAAGTGTATATGCAATGGACGTTAATAATAGATTACGCAAGTAAGCCACGTGATGAGAGACAAAATAATTTTCGGCTGAGATGATTACAATATATTCCCTGTTGTTGGATGATTTATATCTGATTCCTGAATAAAATATATTGTGGTTGTTATAGCTGGCAGCTCCTTCTTCAATCACATTGGTAATTAGTGTTTTATTTATTTGTTGAGGAATAGAATCCCAGTATTTTGGTTGTCCATTCTCGAGTTCAATAAAGTACTCATTTTGATAAGGAAGCTTTTCGAGGTAATCCTTTCGGAGTTCTCTGATAACACTAACATCCTTAGGTTTCTCAAGTGTAATCTTAGCAGCAGTTATTGCCCTAATCTCAAGTCTCTTATAAAAATCAGTAAAAGAGTAATTTGAAATTGAGTAGTATATAAAACCACTGAAGAGTAAGGTATAAATCAAGAAGATACCAATCAGAGCATATATGATTCTATTATGTATTTTCAAATTTCATCCCTTAAAACATAACCCATACCAATCACAGTATGTATAATTCTGCGATGACCATTTCTTTCCAACTTTTTCCTGAGATAGTTTACATAGACATCCACTACATTGGTCCCAAGATCAAAGGTGATACCCCATACTTCATCCAGGATTTCAGTTCTTGTAAGTACTCTTGATTGGTTCTTAATAAACATAAATAACAGCCTGTATTCAGTGGAAGTTAGTGAGATCTGATTTCCATCCAAGGTAACCTTCTTTGTATGGTCATTTAAAATCAGCTTATCGAATTTGTAAGTATGTTGGTCAACGTGTGAGATGCCCCGCTGTTCTGTTCTTCTCAACAAAGACTTGATTCTTGCCATTAATTCTATGAATTTGAATGGCTTTGTCAAATAATCATCCGCGCCAGTCTCTAATCCTAAAACAACATTTTCCGCACTACCTAATGCTGTTAAAAATAGAATGGGAATCATTTTGTTCATTTTTCTTATCTCAGTGCACACATCCAGTCCATTGATATCAGGAAGCATAATATCCAGGATAATCAATTCAAACTTTGATTGGTTACTCCACTCAATTCCCTGCTGTCCATTCATGGCGACTGTGACATCAAATCCATTCTCCATAAGACCTTTATTAACAAAAGAGCATACACGTGGGTCATCTTCAATCAATAGAATGTGCATATGGAATTAAAAATAACTCCAAATCAATCATAAATGGCATAAACGGAATTAGAATGAGATTAGAAGTTTTCTTCGTCTGTGTCCAAAGCTCAATTACTTAAATTGCTCAATAAATAATAGATGATTATCCCAAAAGAAAATCTAGCATAACCTAACCACTATGATCACCGAAAAAAATATTACATTAAGACGAATCATCAATTTTTCCGGTCATCACTTCGTATGGATTACCCCCTGGAGTGCACTACCCGTCCTGGTATTTGAGTTTACTGACTTTCATTGGTTGGCTGTTCCCTGGCTTCCTATCTCTCTGATAGGTACAGCTTTAGCGTTTTATTTGGGTTTCAAAAATAACAGTTCATATGATCGACTTTGGGAAGCCAGAAAAATCTGGGGATCAATCATCAATTCCAGCAGGTCATGGGGAAGCTCCGTCAAAGGATTTGTGACTGATCAGTACGCCAAAAATCCTGTCAGTGATCAGGAATTATACGGGATCAAAAAAAGATTAATTCACAGGCATATCGCATGGATCTACGCATTGAGAAGTCAACTCCTGGAAGTTGCACCCTGGGAACATGCCAGTCAGGGAGGTCTGGTAGGTATTTTCGGACGAAGAAACAGATCACAGAAAGGGATTGGGTTGGTCAATGAACATGAGTCGGGGACCGAACTGGTTAATTTTTTACCAAAGAAGGAGTCAGAGGAGGTGGCAAGGTATAAAAATACGGCAACGCAAATTATAGACAGACAATCTGAGGACCTGAAGGAGCTCAGCAACAAAGGACTGATCGATACCTATAGGCATGTAGAATTACAGGCTATATTAAGAGAATTTTATGATCATCAGGGAAAATGTGAACGGATCAAAAAATTTCCCTTTCCCCGTCAATACGGGAATATGAGTATTGTATTCGTTGGATTATTCATCTTCCTACTTCCCTTAGGTATGGTCTCTGAGTTTGCAAAGCTGGGTGACTGGGGAGTCTGGTTTTCCATACCATTTACCATGATCGTTTCATGGGTCTATGTCGTGATGGAACTAGTGGGTGATTATTCTGAAAATCCCTTTGAAGGATTACCAAATGACATACCCATGCTTTCTCTGTGTAGGACTATCGAGATCGACCTTAAAGAGATGCTCGGCGAGACAGATATCCCGTCCGCTATTGATGCTAAAAATGGGGTATTGATGTAGCTACTCCTCCAGCACTGGAATCAAAAACTTGCTCACAGCCGGTGTCTCATGTTCATTTTGCATGATTTCGAGAATCTTTGTCACCACATCGGGATATTGGCCAGAGACATCATTTTGTTCCTGAGGATCACTTTCCAGATCAAATAACAGCAGGTTAGTTTCTCTTTGTTTTAGGTTTTTCCTGATACCTTTCCATTTACCCATTCTTACAGCCTGCTGACCTCCTGCGGCAGGAAACTCCCAATAAAGAAATGCATGAGTTGATTGATTCTGGTCACCAAGCAACTCGGGAAGAAAACTAATGCCGTCCGTGCTATGAGGCACATCTGTACCGGTAAGTTCTGCCAGAGTAGGCATCACATCCCAAAAAGCAACCATAAGATCACTGGTTGTACCGGGCAGGATCTTCCCTTCCCAGGTAGCAATCATCGGGACCCTGATCCCTCCCTCATGGACAAAGCCTTTAGACCATCCCCGTTCACTCTTAAAAGGTTTGGCACTGTCAAAATAGGGTGAATCTGTCCCGCCTGCATAGGAAGGTCCGTTGTCACTGGTAAATATGATCAGCGTATTTTCATAGATCCCCAGATCCTTTAGCTTCTTCACCAACTCCCCTACCTGCTCATCCAGGTATGTTACCATGGCCGCATAAGTGGCACGAGGATATCTTGTTGGGAAATACCCTGCATTACCTGCGTATGGTTTTTCGTCACCGAACTTTCCTACATAATAATCGATGTACTTCTGGGGTACCTGCAAGGGTACGTGCGTCAAAGGCGTAGCGTAGTACAGAAAGAAGGGTTCGCTTTTGTTTTGATCAATAAAATTCAAAGCCTCCTTTTGCATCAAAGCAGGTGCGTAATCTTGTTGAAAATAAGCTTTGTAGCTTTGCTGATCATAGAGATCCGCACCACTGTCCAATTTGGTATGCGGAGGAACAAGCTCATTGTTGAGCATCACCTTCTCAGTATTTTTCCATAGATGCATAGGATACAATTGATGCGCCTGACGCTGACAGTTGTACCCGTAAAAGAAGTCAAATCCCTTTGTAGTAGGAATACTATTCGATGTGGGCCCACCTAACCCCCACTTGCCAACGATACCTGTTTTATATCCCACTTTTTGGAGCATATCACCTATGGTTTCCAAACTATCGGGTAAAGGTCGTTGACCTTCGAGATGAGGGTCTGCATTTGCTTTCTCAAAATTCCATACATCACCCTTCTCAGCCATCTCGTCATTGCCACGGATATAGGCGTGCCCCGGATGTTGTCCTGTCAATAAGGTACACCGGGAGGGTGCACACACAGGTGCACCTGCATAAAACTGGGTAAACCGCATGCCGTGAGCAGCCAGTGTATCAAGGTTTGGGGTCTCAATGAGCTCCTGACCATAGCTACCCAGCTCAGCATAACCCAGATCGTCGGCCAGAATAAAGATAACGTTCGGTTGATCAGAAGTTTCTGGTGATGAACATCCTGCCCCTATGATCAACAGGATGACGGCTAATTGGAGTTTTGACTTCATCATAGGTTATTGGTTTTGCTCAATCAATTCGCTTATCTGATCCAATATCGCTAATTCAGCGGTAAACTGCCAGTCAAACGACTGGGTTTGGTTCGCACTATGTCTATGATGGTCCTGGTCCAGAATATAATTATCAGGTTTAGTAAGGACCCTGGTTTGTCCATAAATGCTTTCAAATTTCGTTCTTACTTCATCAAACCTTGTCTGAAGACTTCCAAGTGCTTTCAGCTTTTCAGACTGATCCGTCAACTCTGATGGCTGATCAAATTCCTCCAGTGTGAGTAACATTTGAGCTGAATACTTGATCAGTTCACTTACCTGCTGGTACACTTCCAGGGTATATCTGTTTCTTGTGGCATTAACCTTTGCCTGATAAATCATTTGATCCACAGAATCACATGCTTGTAGCAACGCTCTTGCAGTGGTTAACCGATCTGCATTTTTCTCTGACCATGAACCTTTATTCCCAGGATCCGGTAGACCTATCACTGCCTGGCTATTCTTTACCACGTCATTTCTGCTACCCTTATCCACCAGCAGATTCTTCCATTTTCCAACAGGCTCTTCAAGCGCATCAATAAAAGCCAACTCTTCTACCTTATACCCGAAGAACCGATGCATAAAAGCTTCATTGGTCTCAGCCAGGGTTCTTTGATCACCTGCCCAGCTATATTCTGCAAATGCCAGGATACCTCTGGAGTATAATTCGAAATGTGGCGAGTCATCATCCCATAGGGTAAGCAATAAGCCATTCAGCCCTTTGTCAATCGATGATAGAGCGAATGAACGAATATTGCCCATATTGCTTTGATTTTGAGGCATCAACACCCAGCGCGTCTGTCCGGCCGTGGCTCCCATCACCTGAAACCCTTTGGAGGTAAACCACTCCATGGCCTTCAGATTGCCATAAGTATCAGGAGATTGGTAATTCCACCGCATGTAAACACAGTTTTTCGGAAACTGATCAATGAATTGTAAGAGCTTAGATTCGTTCTTTGCCCAGATCTGATCTACCTCTTCATTGGATATTTCAGTATCAAACATAGGCCGATAGACCTCTGCAAACTTCAAAGGCATGTCATCCCAAAAGATGGGAGTCCTACCCTGCTCTTCAGCATATTTACATACTTTGTTGAGCCAGATCAATTGCAATTCAAGCGGTGTTTTTCCGCTGCCCCTACCCGTAGTATGTACTTCGTCACCTCCTATATGCAAATACTTTCCATACGGTGTAGCCGCCAATGCCTCTTCATACAGATCAAATTGCACTTTATAGGTTTCTGGATCTAAGGGATTGAACGCCCAATCACTCTCCGAATCATCTCTCAGGTGCTTGTATTCATCATGCTTTAATATAAACGATGCATGGCCCAATCCCTGTACCAGTGGACTGATCTCTATGTTACGTTCCATAGCATATTCACTCAACGCTTTCCATTCAGCACCTGTCCAGGCATCTGCTGATCCAACCAACGGCTGACTTTCATATTTCAATTTGTCTTCCAACTCCAGAATGACGGCATTGATCTTATATTTTGCCAACCTGTCCATCATCTGGAAATAGTACTGTTTCTTTTCGAGGTGATGTTTTACATCCAGGTGTATCGCGCGATAAGCCAGCAAAGGATAATCTTTGATATAACACTGTGGTAAATTCACTTGCTGATCCTGAGCATCTATCATCAATTGCTCCCAGGTCATCACACCATATAGCAAACCAGCCTGATCTTTGCCTGTGATCACTACCTGATTGGAGCTTATATTCAGTTCATACCCCTCTTCGGGTGTATCAATTGAATGATCAATCGAAAGGATGATCTGAGCTTCTGCCTGGCTTTCTGCAGGAACCAGATATCTTAGCTCCTGAATGATTGGGAAGTCTGTATCTGCCGCCAGATAGCAACTGAAGTATTCAGTCGGCTGAATATCACTAACACCCTGTATATCTAATTGTTGTGGTGATGGAAGAATAACAAAATCGCCGATTTCCTGAGGTTTCTGGCAGCTCAGAAATGAAATAAAAATAAGAAGCAGAAAGAGAGAATAGATACCTTTTTTCATAATAGGCGGGAAATTAATGAAATAATGCTGACGACCGAAAACAATGCTTTTCAAAGAATCAGCATATCCGTGTTTTGGGTATTAATTATTGAATGAATAACTTCCGGAATTAACCCAAATTCTATGTCCCTACCCAAAGAACATATCTGCACGCTCTTTCTTTTTGGTCTTTTCATCTCCTGCTCTTCTCCTCAGGGTCCGGATCTTACGCCCAGGGAGCAAGCCGCTTTTGAAGAAGCAAAGGCGAACGGCCAGCTGGTAAATGAAGGGCTGGAAAGATGTAAAAAACTGGTCGATGACTGGTTGAAAGAGGCTGACCCTGAATCAGGATTGATCCCCAGAAATCTGACAGGCAGTAAGGACATCTGGAATGCCAAGGATGCAGCAGCTGATAACTATCCTTTTATGGTTCTCACGGCTGCGCTGACTGATCAGGCACGCTTCGATGGGAGAATGAAGGATATGCTTGACAAGGAAACTGCGCTCACCTCCCGTGTAGATCGTATGCCCGACACCTACTCTTTTAGTAAAAAAGGTTTTGAAAACCCGGAAGTGGATATGGCTGAAATCCTTTTTGGTTCATCAGAATACATCAAGGATGGGTTGTTACCATTGACGGAGTGGCTGGGTGAAAGTCCCTGGTCTGAGCGCATGATTGGCATCCTGGATGACATGTGGAAACATGCTCCGGTGGAAACCAAATATGGAAAGATTGTCTCCACCAATGTGGAATTAAATGGAGAAATGCTCCAGGCACTCTCCCGGATCTATTGGATGACCGGTGAGGATAAATACCTGGAATGGGCCATTCGACTGGGAGACTATTATTTACTGGGCGATCAGCACCCTACCACGCATTTTAAGGAGCTCAGGCTACGTGATCACGGTTGTGAAGTCGTATCAGGACTTTGTGAACTCTACGCCACGGTGAGCTATGCCAGACCAGAAAAAAAAGGTGAATACCTCTCGCCTATTCACCAGATGCTGGACAGGATCCTCGAAGTTGGGAGAAATGAGGATGGACTGTTTTACAATGTGATCAATCCTCAAACCGGCGAGATTGTCAATAAAGGCATTGCAGATAATTTTGGTTATAATCTCAATGGCATTTACACAGTCTATCAACTGGATTCCAGACAGGCTTATAAAGATGCAACAATAAAGGCTTTGAATGCGCTGAACACTTCCTACCGTAACTTTGATTGGGAACGAGGGTCTGCAGATGGCTATGCAGATGCCATAGAAGGAGCACTCAACCTCTACAACAGGGAGCCGGAACAAGCAGCTGCAGAATGGGTAGACAGCGAAATACAGGTGATGTGGTCAATGCAGGACTCAAGTCACAGGCCAGATACAGAGATCTGGCGTGATTCAGGAATCATAGAAGGATGGCACGGTGACGGAAACTTTGCTAGAACCACCATCATGTATTGTTTCTGGAAGACTCAGGGCATGACTGTGCAACCCTGGCGGGCAGACATCCAGCCTGGTGTTTCAAATATGGGCGATTACCTGGCAATTAGTATTCAAACCGATGATCCCTGGTCAGGAAAGTTGAAATTCGATACAAAAAGGCATCAAACCATTCTGAATTTACCTTTTGACTGGCCGAGGATCAACCAATTTCCTGAATGGTTTACGCCTGATCCTGATTCGAAATACGAGCTGATCAATATAGCATCAGGAGCGTCTAATATCTATTCCGGGACTCAGCTTATGGAAGGAATTGATGTTGATTTGGAACCAGGCACCGCTCAATGGTTGTTGAAAGTTGCCAGCTGATCACTCTCTGGGGATCCAGCGAAAAGCATAATATTCACATTGGCCTTTGCCAATATTCCTGATGCCATGTGGTACCATGGATCGAAGGAAGATGAATGACCCTTCGTCAGCCGGAAACGTTTCGCCATCAATATGCTCTTCTACTTCTCCAAAACGTACCAAAATGATTTCTTCATCCAGGTGAGTATGTGGAGGATGACTGGCAATGCCTTCATTTAAAGTGGTCACGTGCATTTCAAACTCATTGAGCATGGGTGTAGGCTGGCGCATGATATTGCGTCTTCCCCCCTTAGTGGTTTCCTGAAAAGTAACCGTATCCCAATCTACCATCACCGCATCAGGATATGGTGCTTTATCATATAGCTGCTCGTTGATCCCTTTCCACTGAATCAGGTAAAAAACACTCTCCTCACCTGCTTTATTCCTAAGCTTCAGGGCTTTGTTGGAATGAACCAGGGTGATGCTTCCTTTACCTAGTGAAGCTTTCTGTTTACCCACCTGTTGATCAAGCTTCCCGGACTTCATGATCACCAAAGACTCAATGCCTGCTCCCGGAATTGTCAATGTCTCTTTTGGCTGGATCTTCTTTACCGAAATGTCCAGGTAGGTAAATCCATCCGAATTACCAGTAAAAACCTTGTCCTGGTTCTTTATTTCCTCCCAGTCAAAGACTTTTGATGAAATGGTGCTATTCTGGCTATGACTGATGAAGGCAACAAGGCAAAGTATAAGGAAAACGGGGTATTTGATCAAAATCATGGGATGTCCGGTTAAATGTTAATCAGGCAATTAAAGGAATTTTAACGAATTATCCTTTCTTCTATCTCTTTTAACCACTTTTCATTGGCTGCTTCTGATGGATAAGCTACCGGAACCCTGAGTGCACGCAATCCATGTACTCCCTGAAGGTCTTCCAGCTCAAAATCCTCAATCTGCTCTTCAAGATCTCCCTTGGCGTGCAAGTACTCCAAGAATGTCCTGTATTCCCTGGCATCCTGATCCCGGGTATATACAATCGCAATGTGACCTGGTTTTGTGATCCGTTCACCAGTTCCTTTGATGTGGGCCTTATCTACCCGTTTCTTAATGATTTCGTAGCGCGCATTGTAAGCTCCTTCCACATCAAACTGTTTTTCATCCATTCTAAAATGAACAGAAAGTGGTGTGCTGTAAACCAGGATAAGTGATGCCACTTCAATAGGGGTTCGCATTTCAGTCCGAATCTTTTTAAAATGCTGCTCCATCTCAATCATCACTTTTATTTGCCACAGACGCAGGTTTTTCAGGTAGACCGGGTCAAATTTCTGAGCCCTGGTGATGGACTGCCCGATATACATATTAAACTCTATTCCATCCGTCTTATAGCGTTCAAAATAATGAGGAAACATCTTTTGTGCTTCCTTCTGTTTTTCATCAATGAAGTTTGCAAGCTTATTGTTGATGCGGTTGACCGTTTGATCATATTCTTTCCTCGCTTCGTATACCGTTTTCACTTCAGGATCAAGTAACGCATAGTATTTTTCAACCAGGGGCTTTAGGGTCCTGTCGATCATTGCCAGGTGGTCAAGCACAGGATACACTTCCGCTTCGAGAAAGCCAAGCACTTTATGCTCACTACCTGCTGCCAACTCATCGTCAACCTCCGATTGAAAGGCTCCTAATCGATGAATCAATTCCTCATATGCTGGCATGAGACTTTTTTTGAATGCTTCTTCCAACACCTTCACCACACCATTGATCTGCTTAATAAGATCTTTGCTCACAGCCTCATTTCTACGCTCTGATGACCCCTTGATGTCCATCTGACCATAGAGCGGGTACAGCTCCTTAAAAACAATGTCTTTAAAGGCAAGCTGTTCACCCTGATATTGCTTTTTAATGTGTTTTCTTGCCTCATCTTCAAACCGCCATTTTACAGAAGGGTGGAGCGTCGTGTATTCGCGCTGTATAATCGCCTCTACCAGGTTTTGCTCTTCTGTCATAAACCTTTTGTTTGCAAGGGCGATGACTGGCAATACATCTTTTAACAAGTCAATAGCACCAGCATGAATATCATAGGGATTTTCACAACCCAACTCTACAAAGCCCAGTGATTCACCCTCATGTACGAGTGGGAAAATCGCATAACTTTTAAATCCTGTGTCAATGAGTTTAGCTGATAAATCACTGGGTGATCCGGCATGGAACTTTTCCGTGTCTGTGATGATAAGAGGCTCTTTTTTCTCAACAAGCACTTCGTAAGAGTACTCACACATACCTCCGATGTAATCTATAAACTCTCCTTTCTTTAGTACAAGACTGGTAATATCATCATGATCTACGGAGACCAGTTTATTGTCTTCTTGCATCAATACACCTACCTTCAGTGATGCATTACCCATTAAGTTTTTGATGCTGTTATTGACTTTAGTGAAAGAATCAGGTGACTTTACCATCAGATTGGATGAAATAGCTCCAATGGACTGATCGATTGTAACATCTACCAGAGTGAAGATCATGATCCCTCGCATAATCCAGCTGTCAGGTGGAAACTTCTCTTTCCATAGATCTATGTTTTCAAAATCATCCAATAGCTCTTCATAATCTGATTTTGTGATCTCCCGGGATTTTTCCGTTGGTAGGAATTCACAAAGATCCGCATTGATCAATATTTTGTAAGTCCTAAGAATACGTTGTTGCTTGTTGTAAATTTCAATCTTTTGCGGACTGCTGGTATTGACAGGATACCCGTAATAACTTCCAAGCAGAAAATAGCAGCAGTAGAGATAAAACTGATCCTCAGTCACATCTTTCATCCCAAATTCAAAGGGTTTGCCCGAAGCCTGGATGATGTTGTCAAATCTTTTTGAAGTCCTGAGGGGCTGAAACAGAAACGGAGGAATCAAAAGCTTGATCTCATTGCCTGTGAGTGTATCAGGAAAGAGATGTCTGGTTAGTTTATCTATTGTCGACTGATATTTTGGAAGTTCACCAACATCAGAAATACCTTCTTTCAATTCAGGAAACTGGTTAACTTCTTCCAATAGTGTCCTGGCATAGTTAGACAAATTCTCATCCGGATCATTTGTCTTACGCTCCATGTCTTCTATGATCTTGAAAAAACTGGTCTGCACGACGGCAGGAAATGGTATTTGTTTACCCTCATATATCATCGTAATAATTCACAGGTTGTTTAAAATGGGTTTAGCTTACCAGACGTTCACCAGTAGCAAATATTTTAATCATCAACGTTCCCGGTTCAGAAATGGTTGACTAAATACCGGAAATGTGATGAAAGGTCTTGTGCTGTACATCTTGTTTAATGTAAGCTATTCATAGTACCCGGTGCTTTTTAAGAGTAAAAAAAACATGGAAATGCATGTAAAAGTTGTGAATGTATTCTAACCATCAATTATAACATAAAGGTCCAAAGCTACGTTAGTGGTACCTGGGTTTAAAAAAACAGGTATATGATTAGATTGACCCTTATACTGGTCCTATGTATAGGAACAAGTCCGTTGCTGGCACAGAAATACGGCACTACCCTGGGACTTCGGCTCGCAAATGATGATCGCCGAATGCTGGGTGTAAGCATGCAGCAAAGGATCTTTAATAATGTAACACTGGAAGGTATCGTACAGTCAGATTTTGACAGGAACACCGCAATGCATGGCCTGGTAAAAAACCACATTCCCCTGATCACCAAAAGGCTAAATCTCTATACAGGTGCCGGTCTATCGTTTGGTATTGAGGAGTCGTTTAGAAAAGATCCTCTTAGCAGGGAGGTGATCACAACCTATGGCAACGAAACCTTTGGGGCAGACCTGATGATTGGTGCGGAGCTCACCCTATTGGGAGCCAATGTTTCCCTGGACTACAAACCCAACATCAACATTTCAGGAAGAGACAATTGGTTTAAGGATCAGGTGGGAATTTCTGTGAGAAAAGTACTTATCAAGGACAATCAGCGTAAAAAGAAGATCCGCAAAAAAGCCAGGGCCAAAAAGAAAAAGGAAAGAATTAAGGCTCGGGAAGAAAACTAAAGATTAACCTACTACCATCTATCTGCTAAATTGCTTGAGCTCTGCTGTTGGCACCAGCACGGTCCTGCTTTCCCACATTTTGGGATCGTAAACCAGCTTCTTCTTAAACCTGACAAATTTGGGCTGCTCAATTGCTGAGATCTGTTCCTCATCTATTGGCTTATTATCCATGATCAGCAGCTCCCACTGGTTGTGCATATCAAAACTCATTTCCGCATGCATTTTGATTTCATTGAGCGTTTTGTCCCACATGAAGCGTTTTTCCTTCTTCATAATGATGAAATCTCTATCTATAGAAGCTCGCTCCTTTTGCTCTGCCCTGATGTATTTGGTGTAGTAACCACTTTCAGTTTTCTGAAAGATCACATGACCTTTCTTGTAATCCATGGAATGTCCCATGCCCAGGACCTGAAAACGCTCACTGTATTTACCATCGGTGAACTCATAGGAAACTTGATGAACACCAAAATCTTCACTATCCACAAAGATCTCACCCTGAAACAAGCCACGGCTTTTTGGGGTGAAAGTAATGTGATAAACCCACCGATCGTGATTGAGTGTAAGACCTTCCAAAGAATAAATATACTTTCCAGGGCTGGTGATGAACTCCCAGTTTTTGCCCTCTATATCAGAATAATCTTTAAGCAAGAAGGATAAAATTGCGTTGATGTCTCTGCTTGGAACAAGATAATGTAGCGAATCATTCAGGATTTCAGCCATAGAAATCTCTGCCGGATCGTCTGCTTTGAAGCTAAATATACCCGTCCTGAATTTATAGTAAAGATCCTCCTGCTGATTGGTGATATCAATATCCTCAAATAAATCCAGAAGATGTGTTTCAAATTCCTTCATCATATCTGCTGCGGCACCTTCCTCCATGGAGATCCCTTCTATTGGGATGACTTTTTTCTCAGACCCACTCGTATAATAATTCAGTATCGCATCCTGGTATTCAATAAAGTCCTCTGGTAGCTTTTGGAGAAAATCCTTTACGGTCTTCTTATCCAGACCAACAAAATCCGAAGATTTAATATTAAGCTGGTTCTCCCGGGGAAACCTGGCCTTCTCAAAACGATGAAGGAACAGTTCTCTCTTCATCGGTAGTTTTGGATGATTTTCCGGAAACCTATCACGCGTTCGCTCCAGTATTTCTCTGGCGGTCAGCTTATCTGCATACACCGCTATTTCACTCAGTTGAATAGAAGATGGTTTTAACCTGATTTCACTCATAGCCCTTAGCTGTTCCACGGTTATCTTCTTTGGTTCATACCCAAGATGAGTAATGATGATCGTCTTGTTTTTACCAATGGCACCAGGATCCAGGTGAAAAAAGCCCTCAGCATTGGCTACAGTACCCGAATAAGTTCCTTCGATGGAAATGGTTGAGAATGGCAGGGGTTCACCTGTTTTATCATCCAGAACCACCGCCTGAAAATCTTCTGCCATCGTGTAGAAACAGACACCTGGCAAAATAAGTGCTAACAAAAACAATCTCATCCTTATCAACTAATTTGAATCACCACCTTGCCTCTCGCGTGACCTGTTTCAAGGTACTCAATGGCTTCAGCGGCCTTTTCTAATGGATATACCCTGTCTATTACGGAATGGACCTTATTGGCGGCTAAAAGATCCGCAAGAAATTCCAAATCTTTCTGCTCCATATGAGCCGTTGGCATGAGTCCAACCCACTTCGACGAGGTTTTTGATTCCCAGGCTCCCCGGAAAATATGGTGCATCAACCTGGACATATTGGTGAATCCAGCAATGACACATCTCCCGTTTAGCTTAAGCGCCTTTGCCAAATCAGGAACGGATCTGTTTCCTACCGCATCGAATATCAGATCGTATTTATCCTCCTTATTTGCAAAATCTTCTTTTGTGTAATCAATGGCATGATCGGCTCCAATGGATTCTATCAACTTGAGGTTGCGGGTGCTACATACCCCTGTCACCTGAGCTCCAAATGATTTGGCGATTTGTACGGCAAACGAACCCACACCACCCGATGCGCCATTGACCAAAACCGATTGCCCGGACTGTATTCTTCCTGTGTCTCGCAATCCCTGCAAGGCGGTAATCGCAGCCACAGGCACAGCGGCAGCCTCATCGAAGCTTAGTTCCTTTGGTTTCAAGACAAGCTTATCCTCCCTGGTTTTAGCAAACTCAGCCAATGAACCAAGGCCTGTTTCGAAAACATCACCAAATACTTCATCACCAGGACTAAACTTTGTTACACCTGCGCCTACGGATTCTACCACCCCAGAAACATCTGCACCAAGTCCATTGTGCTTGGGCTTACTCAATCCGGTAGATACACGCATAAAAAGAGGCCTACCACGCATCATGTGCCAATCGAGCGGATTCACAGAAGCTGACTTTACCTTGATAAGAATCTCCTTATCTTCTGGAATTGGCTTTTCTATCTCCTGATAACGGAGCACATCCGGTGCTCCATAATCATTGTACCTAATCGCTTTCATAAGATCTCAGTCTTCAAGTTCTTCACACCTAATTCCATATTGTGAAAGTCTGCTGATCATCAGATCCTCAGAGAGTCTTTCATTGGCTTCAACACGCAGCACCCGGTCATTGTCGTGCATATCAACACACCAGTCATCCACGGGCAACTCATTAAAAAGCGGCTCAAGGCTTTTAGCCGCTTTTTTTGTCATGATATTGGTTTTATAAATCAGGAGTTTCATAACTAAAACCAGCCTTAACCTAATTGACTAAAACCCTCGTATACAAGGAATGCTGGCCAAACGATAGCTTTCAGAAACCCAACAACACCCATCCAAAAACCTGATGCCTGACTGATAAAATACACTGCAGCACCGACAAAGCCCATAAAATACAGGCAACTACCGGGATAAGAACGATTTGACTTATTAATGGTGGTTTCCATGATATTAAGATTTTATGTGATTAATTAAATTCGATAACATGCGCACTGACTGTGATAGTCCGTTTTGAATAAAAAGGTGGCACCCCACCAAGGTGTTCTTCGGTTGTAATGTTGGTAATCGCCCGGGATTTACCAATAAGTCCGGCTTCTTCCATCATAGTTGAATAGGCATCCTGGTAAAGGTTTCGTTTCTTGATTCCTCCAAAGAAAAGAACATACTCTACCTCAGAACTACCACTCACCTGCCCGACTACTTTGAAATTCGGTTCTGACAACTCTACCTGAGTAGTGTTTTGATTTTGATTCAAAACATAGGCATGACCCACGCCACAACTGCTGATACCTACCATAGATAAAAGCATGAAGAGAATAACAATTGGATTTTTCATAATTTAACTTGTTTATTAATTTGAGTAATTGACTTGGTAATTGATATTAGAATCTGACTGAACTGAACGCCAAGCCCGGGATAACCAGGGTATATGTGTCCTGTTCCAATAAATAATTGGTTTGAGTTTCATAGAATTGGTGGTTAATATATTTTATGTATTGGAGCTTGCTACATGAATGGATCGTCTATCAATTTGATCTGACTGTTTCCCTGCACATCAAAGGATGTATATTTCAGTACATTTTCCCGGCCATAGAATGTGCTGTTATCAAACAGCTTCACATTGAGCGAATCATCTTCAAATCCTACCACGGTCACCACTCCTCCCATTGTAACGGTCAGTTCATTTAATCTTGGAAGGGTAATTCTGGCATAACTGCTGTTTGTGGTTTCAAGGGTAAGGGTGTCCGAAATAACCTCGTGGTTCGATGCCACTGAACCTGAGACTTCTACTTCAAATGCCGCTCCTTGCCTGATATGAGCTTTCCACGGACCAGTTAAACGGATGTTGGAAAATTGACTGACCTCAACCGGGACATAGTTTTTTTCTGCATTGGCTTGTTCCATTGCTTCATGGAGGTCTTGCCTGATCACATAAAGACCGGTAATGAAAAAAGCGATCAATATACCTCCAACTAAGACGAGTGCTTTTCTGCTTGATTTCATTTTTTTGATGGTTTATATACCGCTATTACTTTTTAAATAGGAATGATGAAGCGACTCCAGATCTGAAATATTCAAATTGAGGAGTTCCATCATCTTAAAAAAACGGGGTAATTCCTGGTTAATAAAATCTTCCTTCTTCAATGATCGGGTCTTATCAAATCCGTTATCGCTGACGAAATACCCGATACCACGTTTATTGTAAATAATTCCTTTTTCCTGTAAATAATTGAAAGTTCTCATGACTGTGTTTGGGTTTACCTCAATGTCTACCGCCATCTCCCTGACAGATGGGATGCGGTCACCCGGATTCCATTTCTTCCTTAAAATGTTCTCGCAAAAGAGATCTGCTATTTGCAAGTAGATTGCCTGATTGTCATTGAATTCCACGCTACACCTCCTGATCTTTAAGTCCCAAATAGGTCAACACCCAATTAATCGGAGCAAGAAGCCACCAGAAGAAAAATTTGGCGCATGTCCAAACTGTTTTCACACTAGGCATATTCTCCAGATCACATTCTTCGACTGTATGATCATCGGCCAGTATGACATCATGCATAAATGAATACGCGATTATCAGCGCAATAAACGCAGTGACAATCAAAAGAATTAGCAGCTTGGGAAACACATAGCCTCTGAAGTAAGCAGCTCCAACGAGAAATACACTCTGACAAACAAAGTAGTATTTCATAGGCGTAAATGCTTGTTCGCTAAATGGATTAAAAGCGTTGAACTTTACATGGCTAAACAATAACTGCCCAATGGTGTTGGCGACCAAGGTATAAAGAGTATAAGTCAATGTAAATACCAAAATCCATCCCAGTGAGGTAAGCAACCACATACAGACGACTCGCTCAAAAGCAGACACCGGCACCATTAAAAACTGGTACCTGGTGAGTGTATTTCGAAGACCATGAAATGCAAGACTACTAAGGATGAATCCCCCAATAAGCAATGAAAAGGTATAGTTTTCATAATGATCAAAAACTAACGTAAGTGGTTCGATTGCCAGATCTACTATCATTCCCAGAAAAAATGATAAACCGAAAATAATCACCAGGGTCATGGCAACGCCTCTCCTGCTTTTGAAAAGCTCCAGTTTCATCAAAAGCCAAAAACGCGATATGTCGAAATAGCTATGCATTTACTTGTTGGTTAAATACACTCTGAATCTTTTCTTTTTGGCCCACCACGGCATTAAAGAGTATTTCAAGATTCATGTGCGTATGCTCGCCTGACTGGTTTTCAGTAAGGATGGTATATCCACCTAAATAGGTTTCGTGGTAGATGACTCCCTCTTTGGGAAGGATATCCGTTCGCCTAATGGACAATTTTTGTGTGATTGATTCCAGATTTTCGTAGAAAATGATCTTACCCTGATCAAGGATGATTATTGGATCGATCAGGTTTTCCATATCTCTGATTTGATGTGTAGAGATGATCAATGTTCGTTCGTCATGTACCGCGTTGGCTACTACTTTCCTAAATTGACTCTTGGATGGGATGTCCAGACCGTTGGTAGGTTCATCCAACAACACCAGTTTACTATCTGTGGCAAGACCAAAAGACAGTAAAAATTTCTTTTTCTGTCCGTAGCTTAACCCTGTAAGCTTTTGGTCATTGGTGAGTTGAAACTCTTCCAGATATCGTTGAAAGGCAGTGTGATTGAAGCGAGGATAAAACGGACTGTAAAGCTCAATATATTTGCCGACGGAAAAATCAGGCAATGTAAATTCTTCCGTTATGATCACAACCTCCCTGAGAAATTCAGGATCTCTTTTATATGGCGGATGACCTAATGTTTTGATTTCACCTGAGTGTGGGGTTACTAAACCGGCAATAGCTTTCAACAGTGTTGATTTTCCTGCGCCGTTTAGTCCGAGTAAACCACAGATATTACCCGGCCCTACCGATAAATCCATGGATTTTAATGCTTCTTGCTTTCGCTTATATCCATAGGATAGTTGGTTAATTTCTATCATTTGTACTTAACATTATAGTGTACTATCATACTAATACACTATAACATCAAAAAATGTTTCAGTGATCTTAAAATATTTTTTATGATATTTTGAAAATCTGATTGAGCTCGTTTTTAAGTGGTATCAACCGCACAACCTAAAACACAGATCATGAAAAAAGGTCTGCCGTGGGGACAGACCTTATAAAGTGGACTTTTTGTAGATAACTAGCTATTCAGATTGGCTTGCCTTTCTTCGTTCTTCACGAGCTTTTAAGTACTCATTAAGCTCTTTTCTAGGCATCGGCAGGTCAGTTTTCTTATCCAGCCATTTCTCAAAATCTTTCTCAAAAACATCTTTATCCACCACAAAAGCTTCATTCACATACTCATATTTGTTGGTAGCCATGGCAAATCTGGTGTACTCATCCCGAAGTGCGGTGTATTCCCCTGAGATCACAACCTCCTGTACGAGGTGTGATGGAATGAATGCCACACCGGTAGTTTTAGCCAATACGACATCCCCCGGAAGTACTGTGACTCTTCCGATCCGAATCGGACCATTGATGCTTTCTACCAGCATATCTTTAATTGCTGAGGGATCAGATCCCCGTATCCAGGCATTAAAACCTTCAATCTCTGAGAGACCTTCAATGTCTCTGACTGATCCGTTGAAGATCACTCCTCGTTTACCTGCCTTATAAATGGCATTCCCCAGGTTATCTCCTATTAGAGTTCCTTCAACCATTTTACCATAGCTGTCAGCTACATAAACGTCTCCGTCCAGTAGCTTAATGATCGGAGCATAATTGGTAACCGGAGTTTTGGTACCTTCCTTCGCCGCTTGTTGTTGAATGTAACTGTCAAGATCTTTACGGAATGGCATAAACTGTGCAGTAAGCACTCTTCCTGTCATCACATTTTCAGGGTGTAGGATCTCCCATCCATTTTCATACATACTGGCAAAATTCTCAAACTGGTTGTTGTATCCATGCCTTCTCAAACTACCCCATACTTCCTCCATTGACAATGTCTTGAGCCGCTCCAGTAGCTGATCGGAAACTTTTGGTCTCCCGTCAGGCAAACGTTCTCCAGTCCACTCGGAAGTAAGTTGTTTGATATTATCTGCAGGCCAAACGACATTTTGAGCCTGACTTGGAGTCACAAAAAGGCAAGCAACTGCCAGCATCATAAAAAAAAGGGTTTTCATCATTTTTGGGTTAGGGTTAAAATCTTGGTTCTGAAGATAACATTTATTTCAATAATAAGATCACTTCTAACAATTCGTATTGCCATAAAAACAAACAAATTGTACATAATAAGTGTTGACATGATAGAATCAATTACTTGCCGACCATGGATATTAAGAAAAGGACTAAAGAAGAACTGGCTGCCAGAATAAAAGATCTTGAAGACTTTATTTCGAAAAAAGGAATTGGATCCGACTATTTGGCCAGAGCAGAGAAAGTACAACGGAACGTCAATATCGCCTTATTTCTGGGGCTTTCCGTGACGATAGTGGGTCTCTCCATTTGGTTGTTTTCCGGAAAAAACGAGGAAGAGGATTGATATTCAAGAAACCTTTTACTCGATGCACACTTTCAACAGACATCTTATACAGATTTCTGCTAATTCTTAAGTAATCGATAAATTATTTAGCTCGCTTGCATCAGGGAGAAGTTTTAAACCAACAAATCATGCACTACATGTCCGTGTACATCAGTAAGCCTGAATTTACGCCCCTGATAACGAAACGTAAGCCGCTCATGATCGATACCCAATAGATGCATCAGCGTAGCTTGAAAGTCATGGACATGCACACCATTTTCGGCCACGTTATAGCTGAAGTCATCGGTGCGACCATAGCTCAAACCAGGTTTTACACCACCGCCTGCCATCCACATGGTAAAGCAACCCGGATGGTGATCTCTACCGAAATTAGTGGCAGTGAGTCTCCCCTGTGAAAAAGATGTACGGCCAAACTCACCACCCCATATCACCAATGTATCCTCAAGCAATCCTCTTTGTTTCAGATCTTTGATCAATGCCGCAGATGCCTGATCTACTGATTTGGCCATTTTGGGGAATGCACCGGGCAGATTCCCATGGTGATCCCATCCCATGTGATAGAGCTGAATGAATTTCACATCCTGCTCAGCCAGTTTTCTGGCCTGGATACAATTGGCAGCAAAAGTACCGGGCTTACGGGAATCTTCTCCGTACATATCAAAGATGTAATCAGGCTCATTGCTCATGTCTGTGACCTCAGGCACTGATGTTTGCATCTTGAAAGCCATCTCATAGGCTGCTATCTTGGACTCTATCTCAGGATCACCCCATACATCAAAGGACCCCTGATTCATGTCTTTGATAAAGTCCAGTGCCTCTCTCCTTGTATGGTGATCCACCCCGTGAGGGTTAGAGAGGTAAAGCACCGGATCATTACCCGATCTGAACTGCACGCCCTGATGTTGAGAAGGTAAAAACCCTGAACCCCACGCATTGGCAGAAAGTGGTTGAGCACCACCCCCTTTGGAGATCATCACGACAAAGGCGGGTAGATTCTCATTGTCCGTACCCAAACCATAATTGATCCAGGAGCCAATGGATGGCCTTCCGCTGATCTGAGAACCTGTCTGGACAAACATGACGGCTGGCTCATGGTTGATGGCCTCAGTATACATGGATTTGATCATGCAGAGGTCATCGGCGACCTCAGACAGGTAAGGCCACTGGTCACTCATCCAGATTCCGGATTTACCATATTGCTTAAACTGATACGGAGAACCAACCAATGGAAACGATGCCTGTGCAGACACCATCCCTGAATTCCGTTGGGTCTTCTGCAAGGATTCCGGGATTTCCTGCCCTACCCGCTTGATCAACTCTGGCTTATAGTCAAAGGACTCGATCTGGGAGGGTCCACCACTCATAAAGAGATAGATCACCCGCTTGGCTTTAGCAGGAAAATGCGGTTGTCCTAAAATACCATTCAAGGGGTCCGGCGTACCTTTTCCAAAAGAGGTGGCTGGATTCAATAGAGAACCCAGGGCCATTCCTCCGATACCCATCGCTGATTGTTTGAAAAAATCTCTTCTTGAACTCATGGTTGTTATTGAATGGTATAAGCTTCGTAAGTATTCATCAATGAATTGGCTACAACAGTAAGTGCTGCAAGCTGATCCACCTCGAGATCATCTAAAACAGGCTTTTCACCCACATTTACTAGTTGCTTCGCTGCTGCAGGATCTTGCTGATACTTTGTCAGCATCTTTTCATATAACCTGGCAGTCCTGGTCATTTGAGTGTCATCAGGTGTTTGCCCGGTATTGGCTCGAAAAACATATTTTAACTGGCGAACACTGTTGTCCGGGAAAGTCTTCATGGCTCTTTCAGACATGACTCTGGATGCTTCAACGTATTGCGGATCATTGAGCAATACCAATGACTGTAAAGGAGTACTTGTGGTTTTTCTTCGCACTTCACATGACCCCCTGTCTGCCGCATCAAAAATCATCAGACTCGGAGGTGTGGTTGTTCGCTTCCATACCGTATAGATGCTCTTTCTATACAGGCCTTCGCCTTTACCTTGTTTGTATGGATATCTCCAGATCTTATTCGACACCTCATCCCACAGACCTTCCGGCTGATAAGGGTATTCGCTTTCTCCTCCTATCCTACTCACCAATAATCCACTGGATTTCAATGCATTGTCCCTGATCATCTCAGCAGGCATCCTAAATCTTGGTCCGCGGGCCAGGTAGACATTTTCAGGATCTTTCTCCCGGATCTCAGGAGTTATTTCTGACGACTGCTGAAAAGTATAGGACATGACGATCTTCTTGTGCAATGCTTTGATGTCCCAGTTGTTTTCCATGAACCAGACAGCCATCCAATCCAACAATTCAGGGTGAGAGGGCAAGCTTCCCTGGCTTCCGAATTCCTCTGACGTCATAACAAGCCCCTGTCCAAAATGCATTTGCCAGATTCGGTTTACCATTACCCGAGCAGTGAGTGGATTCTTCTCATCGAAAAGCCATTGTGCCAGACCCAAACGATTTTGAACATAATCGGTAGAGAACTCCAGCATATCATTTGGCATGCCAATATTGACTTCTTCCCCATGAGCATCATACACTCCACGATTCAACACAAACGTTTTGCGGGGCTCTTCCATATCTCCCATTACCATGATCTCCGGCACTGCATTTAAGAGGTCACTGAGACTATCCGCAATCTGTTGATATATCTTTCTCTCCTGCTGATATGCTGTACTTTGAGCAATATAAAAATCAGTTACCAGCTCCTGAGGTTGCGCATGAAGCCCCTCTCCATGCAGATATTTGACTTCGAGCGGTGTAATAGATTTATTGAACATCCTAAACTCATCGATCCGCCCATTTTTAAACATCTTTTGAAACTGCTCATTTCCAAACATGAGTTCATGATCGCTTAGTGTATGGATATTTTCCTCGTAAATAAGTCCTTTATACAGGTTATCCCGGCGTATCTCTTTGGCAAGCTCCCTACCATTGAGAAACAGCTTAATTCCCGCTGCCTTGCTGGTGCCATCATAGGTAATCGTCAGGTGACTCCATTCTGACACTGGAACTGACTCTTTGCTTACTACCTCAAGGGAATTATATGGCCAGGCATGCGAAATGATGAACCTCACCCTGTTACTATCCAGCATACAGTTGTAGCCTTTAAAGCCATACCGGATGGACTGAGCATTGGCAAAGATCAAAGCTTCGTCATAATGCTTTGGAGGATTGATCCATAGGTCGAAGCTGAACGGTTGTGTCCGTTCGTATAAAAAATCCCGGTTACCAAGCCCAGCCTTACCATAGTCGCCATCAATCAACAGTGCTTCGTTTTTGACACCCTCTGCAAAGGAGACAAATCTTGTTTTTAATGCATGTGAATCATTTTTCCTGGCAGAGAGGATTTGATCCCCTTTTTGATAAGGCTTATCGAAATTAAAATAGACGACTTCTGATGCATCAAGAGATCGCTTTACTTCTGCTGCAAGCTGGGCATCAGATCTATGAATGTCTTTTTCATTTTTGTTTTTTATTTCGTCGAGCTCTTCCTCCTTTTCTGCTAATTTCTTGTTTAGATATGCGATGATCTCATCCTGCTGGTCCGTCGTCAAAAGCATGGAAGGTCCTGGCGTAATGTCAGGCCCGTAAACAGCTGATCCTATTTCATCGGTTTGATTAAAAAAGGCAAAGAGCTGATAATAATTCTTCTGTGAGATGGGATCATATTTATGGTCATGACAACGGGCACACTCAAAGGAAGAAGCCAAAAATGCCTTACCAAACGTGTTTGTTCGGTCAGCCACATATTCCGTCCTGAATTCCTCATATACGATCCCGGCCTCTGAATTCCGCTTGTGCAACCGGTTGAAGGCGGTGGCCAATATACTTTCCCTGGATGGGTTCTCAATGAGATCACCGGCTATTTGCCAGGTCACAAAATCCTTATAGGACATGTTCTGATTGAATGCCTCGATCACCCAATCTCTCCACGGCGTGAAATCCCGCATTTTATCATCCAAATACCCATCGCTGTCGGCAAAACGGGCGAGCTCCAGCCAGTAAATCGCCATCCGCTCACCATAGTCTGAAGAGGCAAGGAATTTATCGACCCACTGCTCATAGCTTCCTGGATCGGGATCTGCCAGAAAATCATCTGTTTCTTTGATGCTGGGTGGCAATCCTCTCAGCGCAAAAGATAGCCTTCTGAAAAGAATCTCTTTATCAGCCTTCTCAGCAGGTTTTAGCCCCTGAACCTCAAGCTTTTTTAGAATAAACGGATCAATTTCATTCTGTACAATCGATTCGTTTTCCACTTCGGGCAATTCGGTTAGCTGAGGAGAAATGTAAGCCCAATGCTTTTTGTATTTTGCTCCCTGACGAATCCATTTTACGATGGAGGCCTTTTCATGTGCATTTAGCTTCAGATGTGATTCGAGCACAGGCATCGCGTACTCCGGGTCATCAGATAGTATACGCTGCACCACCTCACTGGCACCAGGTTTCTTCCTGACGATGGCATACTTGCCAGGAGAATTAGGTAACTCCTTATAGGCTGAGTCTGCAATATCAAGTCTAAGATCCGCCTTTTGATTGGCTTTATCAGGCCCATGACACTGAAAGCAGTTTTCTGAAAGGATGGGCTTTATATGATAATTATAGTCAATTACCTCAGGAAGTTTTTCATAAGCCAATGCAACGTCATCAGGAAGTTCTATTTTTGATTGACAGCTAATGAATGCAAGGAGCATTAATATGGAGAACTTGCGATTGCGCATCTTTTTAAGAAATGTAATTTCCATGCATTTTAACTGAAATTTACGGAATTTTTGGGGTTAAAAACGGTTATAAACCGTACTTCTTTCAATAATTGAACCGGATACAAATGAATGACGGACCATTGACAGTGGACAAAGAAGAAATTCTTCAGCAACTGGATAAGATCATATCAAGTGAATTATTTAGGAGTGAAAAGAATCAGCAGCTTCTGATCTATCTGGTAAATAAAACTCTGGAGAATGAACCTCCCAAAGAAACTACCATCGCGCTGGAGTTCTTTGAGCATGACATCAATGAAAAAGATACTTCTTATGTGAGAGTGGCTGTGTATCACCTGAGAAAAAAACTGAAGGAGTATTATCTCACAGAGGGAAAAGATGATCCTTTGCGGTTGTCCCTGGAAAAAGGAAGTTATGAGGTGCTCTATCAAAAGATACCTCCTTCAAACAAGGCTGTTTCAATAGGTAGTCAGGCATTGTGGATAACGATAGCCATACTAGTGACGGTTTGTATCGGACTGATTATCAAACTATACCTCTACAATCAACCGGACACAAAACGAAATTCATTTCTATATAATGACCTTTCTGCCAATGACAAACCTGTTCTCATTGTATTGGGTGATCTCTTTATGTACGTTGAAAAGGATGGTACCATGGTGAGAAATTACAGCATCAATAAGCTGGAAGAACTGGAGGCAAGAAAACCAGAGTTGTTGAGCTTAAACCAATCACGAAGCAAGATCCTCACAAGGCTACACGCTATCAGTATTTTCAATATTTCCACGCTAATCAATGACCTGAACAAAGAAGTCCATTTCCGAATGGCCTCTGAGCTCTCCATCGAAGATCTCAAAGAAAACAACATCATTTACATTGGATTATTTAAGAGTCTGTATCTACTGGATACCTATTATAAAATCTCCCATTACAGGCCCGGTCCCGGCATGTCTTACCTGATCAGAAAAGCAACCAATGACACCATATCAATTGTTGGTAATCCCGCCGAAATGCATAAGGACTATGGGATTCTTACCAGAATGAAAGGCCTTGAGAATAATGTGATTTACCTGATGGGAGGATTCACAGATACCAGTGTTGAAATGATTTCATCCAGGATACATCAGGAGCATTTTTTTGAAAAGACCATCGCCGGGGAATTTGCTGATAACCGTCTCCCTGAAAACTTCGAAATCCTGTTTGAGGTAGACGGATATGATAGAAAAGAAGTTTCAAATATGGGCATCGTCAACGCTCATGAGTTACAGAATATATCCGGAATGTGGAATTGAAAAAGTAGACCCCAATGCCGGGATCTACCTTAGCGAATTCTGTTAACTGATTTTGCTTTCAAGCCTGTACCAGCTCCCTCCATTGTGTACTTCTTTGTAACCCTTTGAAAGCAAGAGGCTTTTTGCAGAGCCACTCCGCATGCCTGAAGCACAACATGTGATAATGGGCTTGTTTTTGTCTTTGAATCTATTCAGATGCTTCGGAAGTGCATCAACTGAAATATTGATGGACCCATCGATGTGGCCCTGATCATATTCCCCTTTGCTTCTAACATCTAGAATGATGGCTCCCTGATCTACAAGCGCCTTGAAATCTACGGAAGGTCCAAACCCAAATAGTTCTCTAAACATGTCTATATAATATTAAGTTATCTGAAATCAATTTTGTTTTTCCAGTACAAAACTGATAAACCTAATCAAGAGATTTTGCAACATTTGTTACACAGTCGTAGACGAAAAAAAGGATGCTCGCTCCTACATTCAAAATCACGCACGAAAACTAGTTCATTGGAACTTCCATCAATAAGATACGACTTCCGGTTCCTACCTTTACTTTAAATTGTTCAGTATCCCAGATACCTAACCCATCTCTTTTGGATAATTTTTGGTCGGCTATTTCCGCTTCTCCTTCCAGCACAAAGACGTATACCCCATTCCCCGTACGGTGAATTTTATAACTCACTTCTTTCTCCTGATCAAAAGTACCCAGATGAAACCAGGCATCCTGATGGACCCAAACTCCAGGAGCATCCTTTTCCGGAGATAAGACCTGGTAAAATTCGTTGGGCTTTTCCAAATCTTTGATGCTAACCTGATCATATCGAGGCTTTACATTTTTTTCCCTTGGGAAAACCCAGATTTGAAGAAACTTCACTTCCTTCTCGTTGTTTTTATTGTATTCGCTATGATAGACACCCGTTCCGGCACTCATCACCTGTACATCCCCCTCTTTGATGGTAGCCGTATTTCCCATGCTATCCTTATGTTGCAAATCACCTTCTAAAGGAATAGAAATGATTTCCATATTGTCGTGGGGATGCGTACCGAAGCCCTTTCCTCCTGCTACTGTATCATCATTCAATACCCTAAGCATCCCAAAATGGATCCTTTCCGGATTGTAATAATTTGCAAAACTGAAGGAATGATAAGAATTCAGCCAACCATGATCGGCATGACCTCTGGTTTCTGATTTATGCAATGTAGTTTTCATATGACAACTATCAATATATTATATGTATGTACATATATACGTTTGTGATTACATAAAAGTTATTAAAAAATTTTTTTAAAAAATCAAGTTTTACGGTTATATAGAATAATTATGAATTATGTTCAAATAATGGTGGTGGAAACATTAATAGTAAATAATTTATTATTTTGTATGTCACTACATTTAACTCCTGATGGCAAAAGTTTTACTCGTTGAAGATCAAATGTTATTTGCCAAGGTGCAACAGATGGAACTGGAGACGTATGATTACCAGGTAAGTCTTGCGCATTCTGGGAGAGAAGCCATTCATCAGGCGATTGAAGATCAGGGGATCGATGTCATATTGATGGATATTGACCTTGGTGCAGAGATGGATGGTACGGATGCAGCCAAGGAGATACTATCAAAAAGGGAAATTCCAATTGTTTTTTACTCAAACCACACAAGCAAGGACGTGGTCGAAAAGACAGAAAAGATTTCATCTTATGGGTACGTGGTAAAAAACTCCGGAATTACAGTACTCGACGCATCTATAAAAATGGCATTGAAGCTTTATCATCAAAAGAAAGCCATCGAGGAAAAGGACCTTCTATTAACTTCGATTACCGACAACTACCCAAACGCTTATATCAGTGTGATTAAAAATGACCTCACAGTAGATTTTACAGCCGGTGGTGGATTTAAAGCACAGGGTTTAGAGCCGGCTACCTATTTCGGTAAACACATAAGTGAGATCTTCGGTCCTTATGCACCGGAAATAGAAAGACATTACCGAAAAGTATTTGATGGTACTCCTGTCGATTTTGAGATAAATTTTGGTGGTACTTATCTACTATTTAAATGTAGTCCACTTCCAACCAACAAGGAAAAAACAGAAAGGATTGTGGTATCAGTTATGGATGTGACTTCGTATCACAATGCAATCAGGGATATTGAGATAAAAACTGAAATGCTTAATTCCATAGCGCAGTCCGTAGTCTCAATAGATATGCAAGGGATTGTGACATACTGGAATAAAGGATCTGAAGAGTTGTATGGTTGGACTAACAAAGAAGCTTTAGGTAGGCATATTCTTGAGCTCTCTCCAATCAAATCACAGCATCAATCTCAGGAAATGCTTAATGCATTATTTGCTGGAAAAAAATGGGAAGGCGAATATCTGGTATACAATAAGGATGGAGTTGAGTTTATGGTTCAAAGTATAAATTCTCCTATCTTCCATGAAGGTGTCCAGACAGGGGTCATTGGTATTTCATCAAGTCTTGAACGCAGACTTAAAATTGAAAGAGAGCTGGAAAAAGCCAATAATGAGGTAACTACCCTGCTTCATGAACTTCAACATCGGGCTAAGAACAGTTTCACGCTTATTTCCAGTATGATTATGCTGGAGGAAATTAATTCACCTGATGGAGTCTGCAAAAAACTACTTTCCCGGCTCAATCGAAGGGTAATGGCTATTTCTGATATGTATGAATTGCTTCAGAAGAATGAAACTTCTAACCGCGTCAGGCTGGATGAATACCTTGTGGAGCTTGTTCACCTCATTGAAAATGCTGATTTGTCCCAAAAAATTGAAATCGAGACAATTCCTGTAGAAGCGAAGCTTGAAGTAGCATTACCCATTGGTATTTGTGTGGTAGAGCTAGTCACCAATGCCATGAAATACGCCTATCAGGGTAGCAAACAGGGTGTTATTTCATTCAGCATATATAATCAAAATGATCACCTGGCCATTACCGTCTATGATGAAGGAGTAGGGTTTGATGATGAGTCAGATGATTCTTCTGGCACTTCAGGATTATCCCTCATAAAAGCCTTTATGCATCAATTGAATGGCAGCTTTAAGATAACAAATAAAAAAGGCACCAGGTGTGAAATCCTGGTGCCAAATGATCAACACAACTTAACATTCAAATCAAGCAAGTGATTGTAACAACATCGAGATTCATCTCATCCTGCTGAGTCAGTTGATTTCATAATTGATTTAATCCGTAATATTGATTTCGCCTGTCATGGAGGCATGAAACTCGCAGTTATAAAAAAGTTTTGAGGGAGCGTCACCAGGCACCACAAATGTGATAGTTCCCTCGGATGCACCATTCCCGGTCACACCAGTATTATATGCATCACCACTTCCTGTACCCTGTACTGATTTAATAATAAACGGATGTCCCGGAGCAGCTACGGTAAATGTGTAAGTCTTTCCTCGTTGAAGTGTGATATTGGGATTGGACGAATTGGTCAGTCCATTTCCTGAAAAGATATATGCAGACGCACCTGAATTGGAAACATTATAATTAATGGCCGTTCCTGCTCCAACGCTGGATCCGATATCACCCTGCGCTACCAAAGTCGCTAAATCACCCTCGGCATTGTGCACATTTACATATCCTGCATAGGCAATTAATTCATCATAAGTCACAGCCGTCCCGTCACTAAACTCAGTCACATTGGTTTTGCTGGAGCCATTTTTAACATTGGATAAATGAATAACTATTCCACCCGGGCTGGCTGTTGAGCCGGTATGAATGTGGGTTGGACGGTTACTATCCGTAGCGTCGCCTGTCAGACTTATTACTACCAGCGTATGACCATTTAATCTTTCACTTAAAGTCACAGTGCCGGATACACCAGAATCACCTACTTCAGATAAAGAATACTCTTCAGACTCTCCAGTAAGTTTATTCGAACCTATATCCCCCTGTGCAACCAATGTCCCCAGGTCTCCTTCTGCATTGTGTACGTTTACATATCCGGCATAAGCAATCAACTCGTCGTAAGTCACTGCTGTTCCATCACTAAATGCAGATACGTTAGTCCTGCTAAAGCCATTTTTTACATTGGACAAATGAATAACTATTCCTCCCGGACTGGCTGCAGTACCTGAATGAATATGTGTTGGATGATTGCTGTCTGAAGGATCCCCGGATAGGTTTATTACTACCAGGGTTTCCCCGCTCACTCTTTCACTGAATGTGACTGATCCCGAAACACCCGAACTTCCAACTGCGGACATAGTATATTCCTCTGATTCTCCGGTCAACTCATTGGATCCGATATCACCTTGTGCCAGCAGTGTCCCCAGGTTATCAGAAGCAGTGTGGACGTTGATATAGCCATCAAAACCTATCAAAGACTCATAGGTTACTGCTGTACCATCATTCAATTCTGTAACAATCGTTTCACTGATACCTGTGGCACCATCTACATTGGTCAAATCAAGTACTATTCCCCCACCCTCTGCTGCCGAATTCGCGTGAATGTGTGATGGATGGTCTCCCCCTGACGAGGTTCCCGCTATAGTGAGGGTAATTCTCACACTTTGGTCATCCAGCTCTTCAAAAAGTGCTGTACCGGATACACCTGATGAGCCAACTGCCCCCAGCTCAAACGTTTTCTCCTCACCTGTCGGTTGTGGGCCGTTATCCTCATCATCCTTGTTACATCCGATAAATACTGCGGTCAACAAGATGGATAGTAAAAAAGCGATTAAAGTTGTCTTTTGTGATTTCATCTTCTCATAGGTTGAATTATTGATACTACTAAGTATCAGGTAGTACCTCAAGAGCGGTTGAAATAGTTGCTTGACCGAATGGAAATCTTGTGATTAATCTCTCTTTAGCCCAAAATATATATTAAATCCCTACACATTGTGGGAAGGTGGATTTTACAAAACAACCTTTTTTGATGGCTTAGTGCTTTGACTAAACTGCTTCCATAATTGATCTATGACACTCGGATCTGGTTTTCCACTAAATGAAATGATCCGATATCTGGCGATGTGGATATCTCCTGGCTTAAAATCAAAGCCATATTCCACGACAGGTGTGAAACAGAAATACGGCATGGTTGGATGTATCCGAACGTAAGAAGGAGTTCTGAAATTTTGGGGATGCCCCATCACAGTAAGGTTTACCGGCTGATCATTGACATTGCCAAACATGCTTACCCAATTTGGCCTGGTATGGTTTCCGGATCTTCCCAGCCCCTCACTTGTAAGAAAGCCTCCATTACCCTTACCTGTCAGTTCCTGACCAGCAGTAGCTGTGGTGGCATTCCAATCGGCACTCCCTCGAAATGCCATGCCTCCATAGTGATATGGAAGAACCTGCAATACATCATCAGTAATATTTCTTTGATTCACCTCAATGTCCCAGATATAGTATTGTGAGGTATTATAAACTTTCACTTTCCATCGCTCAGACAACACCCGCATGGTATCTTCCCCGTCCAGAACAATTGCTGTTTGAGCACCTTCAAATGTGCCAAAAACAGGACCACCTGAATAACTAATCAATGAGTCAAATACCACCGTTCCATTCTGCTTATGTTGATTCCAGAAGTCAATCTCACGTCCCTGAAATGAAGTCTTTACCCAGGCAAAAAATATCCCATGCTGATGGGTATGTCCCACAGGAAATCCGTCAGTTAAGACTTCTCCACCGGGTGCATAGGCCGGGTGAATAAACCCTCCACGCTGATAATATTCAGGACTACCATCATCAGGAAGCACCGTTTCCATTTGGTACGTCAATACAGGTTTATTGTTGACTGAAACATTCAGTTTTCCCTCAGAAACAGCAGACGACACCATAATGCCAGCATATGCATCACGCGTTACGAGTTTATATGTTTTGAGCTGGTTTGCTTCAATGGTATCAGGAATAAATACATACTGGCTACCCTCCACTTTTTGCAAGGCATAGAGCTGTTCAGATTCGATGTCTTCCAGATATAAATTTCCATCAAGAAGGACTGAATCAGGAATGATCAAAAATTGAGGTGAAGGTGGCCTGAGAAAATCAACTGCGGCCAGGTTATGATGGTAGGAATCACTCCCGTTGTTACAGGATAGACTAAAAATTAAAGACCCAATGAAAGCGACTTTAGCAAGGGGCTTTGTAATGGTGAAAATGTCGATCATAAATTACTTAAGTAAATGGGTTTGTCCTGTAAGGGTAATATAAATCTTTAAATGGGTATTTAACTTATAGTCAAGTTTACCTTTCAACAAGTTCACAAACACACCCAAATTATCGAAATAAGGGGATTTTTTAAAATCATCAAGAAAATTATCATGATCATCAGGCAAACAATCAGTGAATGTGAGGTATACATTGCTAGTGTCCGTTTCCAAAGTGACATTGATATAACTCTGAGGGATCAGTGGGTTCTTGATAAGACATAAAATGGTCTCATTGAAAATGATACCTATGTTGAAAGCCAGATCAGGATCCATCTCCGCATCCACACATGACAATTCCAGATCAAACTTCTTCTCTGTTTTGCTGTATGAAGCTATCAATTGTCTGGACAGCAAATTGAGATACTCCTTTACATTCATGGAATTCGTTACTTTCCTTTGCAGGAGAAATTCATGTATGGTGTAAATCGCCTGTATGCGGCCATTGATTTCAGTCAGAAAGTGTTTAAAAGAATCATCTTTGGTGGTGCTGGCCTGTATATACATCAGACTACTGATCAATTGCAGGTTATTCTTGATTCGGTGGTGGAGCTCCTTCAATAACTCATCCTTCTCTTGCAGCGTACCTTTCAGTTCTTCCGTCAGCTTCCTTCGGTCAAGCTCGAGTTTTCGAATGAGTATTTCCAGGTAAGCTGTGGCACATAAAGCCAAAACAATGCTTAGCGTAATGAGGAAAACAAACCTAAACTCCAGTGACAATACCTGCCGCTGATAAAAATAGTAGAATATAGATCCCAAAACCAGGGCAGCCAACATGATGATAATCACCATGCGCCTGGCAACGACTCCATTAAGTTCTTTTGAAAGCCACACCCGGATAAACCCAATATCAGGTCTGAGTGAACTCAGGCCAACGCTGGCTAATAAAAATAAAAAGCAGGTCAATAAGGACATTGTAGACCAAAATGTAGGCTTACTGGTCTCCAGTGGAGCAAATATGTGACTAATGATTGCGATAAGAACAATAATCTGCACCAGGTTATTCATTACAGCAAATGTGTGATCTGTAATTACTGATTTCTTCTTAATCAGGAAGCTTGCCGTACCTAAAAGGATAAATGAGACAGCAGTACCTGATGCCATCAGACTAAAAACCTCTTGATCACTTCCTACCAACAAGTGATCAATTGAAAAAATAACTCCAAACAGGTTTTCAATAAAGGAAAGAGAGGCTATGACAACGAAAACTACAGTTGGACTGAAGTGATACCATGACAACTGATTTTGTCTTTTTGCATTAATTATCAATTGGATTGCTAAGAGCAAAAAACAAAATCCGGTATTTGCTTTCGTACTGGCTCTTCCTTCTGGCACAAAGCCCAGCAGCCAATATAAAATAACAAATACTGAAAGAAAAAGTAAGGCATATCCAATATACCCGGCTACCTTAAAATGTGTATTCCTTACCAACCTTAAGCTAAATTACCCCAATTCCTTGTGGGTTACCAGTTTTATGCCAATTTAATAAAAACCTTGTATACAAAGGTTAAGTGGAGATGGAATATCTAAAAAATACAGATTATGAAATCGTGCTTGAGTCTTTGTTATAGCCTAGTTTCTGTGAAACCTTTATCCTGTTATCTTCAAGAGTATTGATGGCTGTCTGAAGTTCTCTCTTCAACGAAATCTGCTTTTTAGTTGCCTTTTCTTTGTAATCTGAAAACTCAGTGGCTAGTTGAGAAAACTCTTTTTTAGTTGATCTGGTCAATTTGTTTGAAGTGGTGTACATGACATAAAGCATACCAATAGCGGCACACAACCCGGCTATGATTGACCAAATCACAATGTTGTACATCACCTTATTTATCTGGATACCCAAAAACCCAATGCTGGAATTGACGTCTTCGCTGGCTTCCAATTCTGCTTTGGTTTCCTGTAAAGCAATACCAATGCTATCAAGTCTCGAAGAAAGCGCATTGATCTTACTATTAGCATTCCTAAGATCAGTATGGTTTTTATTTAGGGTATCTGATACCACTTTCCAAAACTGATCCAATTCATGATGTTTAAACATCGTGTACTCCTGCCATTTGCTGGCATCGCTTTTAAATTCCTTGAATTGCTCTTGCATATCCTGAGCATTGGATGTGAAGAAACCGGTCCCCAGGATCAGGGTTAGGATAATGGTGAGGGTGTACTGACTACTTTTCATAACTAATAATGGTATCTGATCTAATAAAAAATAATTTTACAATCAGGGTTTACACCCTGAAAACCACTGATATCTCTTTTATTGAGCCGTGTATTGTAACAGGACAACTCAAGGAGATTATCAAGTCCAAAAATTTGATCCAGGCGATTTACTCGAGTATTCGAGCAGTCAAGCTTTCTAAGTGAAACCAGGTTTTCTAAGCCTCTCAAGTTGGAGAGGTTGGTTCCCGAACAATTTAATACCTCTAATTTACTTAAAGTAACCAAAGGTCTCAAATCATCTATAGCAGTATTTGAGATATTAAGTCTTTTGAGCGTGGTTAAGGACCCTATCGGAGACAAATCTTCTAGAGGTAACTGCTTGCATTCCAGGACCTCAAGTTGAGTGAGTGCCGGTAAAGTAGACAGGTCTCTCAGGGATGAACCAGAAATATAAAGTTCCTTTAATGATAAGAAGTCCCAAAGTGGCCTGAGATCCGTAATGGCAGCCTGTTCAATAATTACTTTGTCACGGGCTATTATCTCATGAAGCATTTCAGTATCCGGAGTCCCCTTGAAGTTGTTATTCGTCCTGAAAATCTCCTTCCATTCATCATCCATCTTTTGCCACCAGTTGGACAGGTAGTTTGTATCAAAAATAATGGTACAATCCGGATGCTCCGCATGGAATTCTTTCACGGCTTCCCAGGATACATTGGCTTTATCTACATTAAGGTATTGCAGATTACCCAGGTAAGACAATAAGTAAATATCGTTAACCCGCGTACCTGACAAATCCAGATAGATCAGGTTTTTGAGGTTCTTCAAAGGCAACACCTGTTCTACAGGAGTAGAAGACACCTTGAGAGACTCCAGTTTATCGAGATTGACCAGTGCGTCCAGTGTCCTGATGTTGTTTTCACTGATGTCCAGGTATCTCAGTTTGTAAAACCTGGTAAGTGGTTCAGCAGTACTCAATCCGGACTTTCTCAAGTTCAGCGAATCAAGATTAAGAAGCATCACGAGGTCTTCCTTACCAGGTTGGGCTTTGTTACCAGTAAAATAGGCACCCAGGGCTTTCTGCCAACTGAAATCAAGTTCACCCCACCATTGCATTACCTGCTGAGAATTATTGATGACCAACACATTCTTGTTCCTGGTCATAAAAGCCGTCGCTTCGTTCTCCGTGATGGGTGTGTTGTCACAATAAATACGCTTCAGCTTTTTTAATTGAGCCAGTGGTTCAAGAGAATTCACGCTTGTCTGATTGACATTTAACACCTCCAGACTAGCTAATCCTGATAAGGGTTCCATTCCGGTAATATCTGTCTTGGAAACATCCAGCTCTTTCAGCAGAGGCATACCCGAAAGACCACGAATATCACCTATCAGTGTATTGGAAATATTGAGTGTAATCAGGCCATTTAGTTCGGAAAGAGTATGTGTAGAAGATAAAGCAGTGGTAGATAAATTTAGGTTTGCAAGCCCCTTTAGCCCTTTCAACGCATCGAAATTGGCAATGTAATTGCCAGATAGATTGAGACTGGTAAGCGAAGTGAACTGATCAAGAACTTCTATATCTCGGATTCTGGTATTCGAGACATCAAGTGTTGAGAGGTTCCTTAAGTACTTCAAATATTCCAAGTCGTATACTTCTGATTGACTGGCAATCAAGGTTTCCAGAGAATTGGAGGACCTCAAAGGACCTAAATCTGCAATTCTGGTTTCAGAGATATTCAAAAACCTGAGATTGGACAATACATACAATGGTTCAATATTAAATATATACTGGTTCCCGGACAGATTCAGGCTATCAATAGCAGCAATTCTATTCAACATCTCTGCGTTTACCTCTTCATTGGTGTTGAGAATCACCTTAAAGAGCTTATTCCATTCGTAAGAAAGGTCAGACCACCAGGCCATCAATTCTTCTTCCCTGCTTACCTTGGTAGTATATATACTAGCGATCTTCATGTCATCGGTGGCCTCATCCAGGTTGATCTCGATGAAACGTTTTTGCGAGTTTTTCACGGATTTTCCTTCAATGGAAATGGCTTCCAGTGACCTGTTCATCTCAACCCTGAAAAAGGGTTTCCCATTGTCACGGGTCAGGCGCTCTACTTTGATGATATCAAATTTGAAACCAGCGTCCTTGAAGAAGAAATCTACATCTTTGAGATAGGCAACCACATCCTTGTTGATCACCGACTGGCGATCATCAAGCAGATCATCTTCTATCTGAACCTGCGCATCACGAAAGATCTTGGAATAGGACTCATTGATGATTACATCTTTATCCCGGTTGTTTGTTTCCCTATCCCCTACTGTATTGAGGAAATACTCCAGAAATGCAACCATGTCTCTCACCCTTTGCTCATACCCATTTTGAGCAGGGGCTATGGTAGCGATAAGCAGGAACATCCCTAAAAATATGGTTCTACATCTTGCCATATATATACCTTTTCAGGGCTTGTTTTTGCTTTTCATTGATAGGCACCATGTTTGAAATCAGCCAGCCTGTATTATAGCCTGGTCGGTTAAAATCAGAGAGTTCGAAATACCAACCATCTATCTGGAAAAAGTGGAAGCGGAGATCATACACGGTCTCAAACTTCAAATTCCCCTGCTTTAATTCATATAAAAACAAGGTAAGGTAGTCGGGCTCGAACTCATGAATGGTATATGATTCCGGAGCCTTCCCGGGTTCAAAAGCTTTCCTCAGATTCATGAAATCCAGCTCATGACTCATGGGGTGGATAAAGGCTTTGGAAGCAGTAGTATCCTTGTTGAAAATGTTTTTGAACCTCCTGTAAGAAACATCATGGATGACCCACTCATATCCTAATCCCTGTGGCTGAATATTTAGATACAGGGTCACACTTTCCTGCTTTCCTTTATATAGAAATCCGGCATTGACTTCAGCAAACCATTCCCCCTTGTGGAAATCAAGGTATTTAGGCTCTTTTTTATCCGTAACGAAACGAATAAATTCTTTTTTGGTGTCTGAGGAAAGACTGGAGTTTTGGTTATCAAAAAGGATTGAAAGATAGTCCTGACGAAGCTTAAAATCTCTAAAATTCTTGTCTCCCTGATAATACCGGTTTCCATTTTCATCCTCTTCACCATTAAAACGCCTGAAGAACTGATTGATCTGCTTAGTTTGAGTCCTAAACCGCTCCTCAGCTTCAGGGTCTTTGGTGAGATTTTGTGCAAAAGAGAAACTGATAACCCAGAAAAGAGAAAGGGTTAAAAGCGTTTTGATCATGCTGTTGTTTCAGTCACTCTGATGTCACCAAGTAACACATCCCAAAACTCGATGATCCTACCAGCGATTTGAGTCTTTTTCTTTTCAACGTAAATAGTAATGTCCTTCTTGGTGGTATCCTTATAGCTTAGCCCGTCGTCCGAGGTGCCCACGAAGCTTTGATAGATGGTTACAACTCCTACATATTTACCATCGGGCTGAAGTTCCAAGTCGCTGATATAGTGAATGTCATACCACTTGATCTCTACTTTGTCGTAATTCAGGGCCATCAGGCGTTCGAAGTATTTTCGGACCTTGTAATAGGCGATGTCATTTTTGCTCAAAGAAGAAACCCCCATTTCACTGTCCGGAGCAAATAGCTCTTCGGCCCTGTCCATCACACGGGTAGCCTCAGAGAAAGGGGTTTTTTTATCTCCAATCAGACTAATGTATTTACTCAAATCCTTTACTTTTTCCAAAGCGAGCGAGTCTATTGCCCTCTTTCTGTTTGGATCAATGTCCTGGGCATTTACTTGTGAAGTAGCTAATAAGGCACAAGCTATGACGATGATGAAATGTTGTATTTTCATTTTATATCTATTTCTTATTTTCTAAACAAAACTAGTTCCTTGATCTTACCATTGCTATCCAGGGTATAATCCTCTACCCTATTGATGCTTTTCTTGGTATCCTTTAGATAGTGAAGGTATTTATTGATTGTGGTAGGTTCGTCATATTCAGCTTTACCTCCAGCTGCATAAAAGATAATCAATACCGGAGCATCTGATGAATTAAACATACTTTCTGCTTCCCTGATAGAATTGTTTGCAGAAGTAAGCGATGGTGCATTGGCAATTGAGTTGAAATAGCTTTCTAGTTTTACTGCCGTTGAAGCTTCTGGTTTATAATACGTTTCTTCCTTGGCATTGGCATTATCTTCCGCTTCCTTTTCCAGTTCCTGCGATACCTGTGCGGTATCCGTCACTGAGGTTAATTTCTTTTTACTCTTACATGAAGAAAAAAATACCGATACCCCAACAAGAAGTATCATAAGCTGATATAAGAGACGAATTTTCATATTTGTTTCACTTTGAGTTTAATTTAACACAAAAATAAGTGTAGACGCTTACAACGCCTACACTTTTGGCAACAGACTATGCCGATAGCTGGTTGTCTGATCTTTTTTTTATTAAGGTGTAGGTGGAAACATCAATTCTATACCCATAACGATTCACTGATCAGGGTGTTGCGCTGAGTTTAAAGAATACAGCAACTTATTGATGACTGTTACAGATGAATCACGAAACTCATAGACCACCTGAATACTATACTCACCCTTTACCTTTGAACGTAGGCCCTCCAGTTCTTCCAGTGTTCCGGATTGATACAATTTTTGTTTTGAGTCATACCAGATGAAAATATTCCCGTTCGACACCTTAATTTTTTAGTTCGGTCAGCGATCGCCAACCATGTACCAATCAAGATGCCACTTTTATAAACAGCTGTATATCAGCTTATTAACCAGGGAAGTGTGCTACCTGATTGGTTAAAATGAGAATGAAATTATCATTTTGAGAAAAAGGAACCGGGTACCTTTCCTATTCATCGATGGTATAGAGCAGCTTATCTGCTGCAAAGTCATACAAAGTGAGTCTTCTTAGCATATAGTAACTATCCCAGAAATCCCTTAACGCATTGACATATTCTCTTTTGGCATTGTCTTTTTGCTCCAGTGCCAGGGTAAGATCTGTGATGGATGTCTTACCGATCAGATACCTGTTTTGCGCTACATCATATCTTTTTTGGGCAACCTCATCCCCCTTTTTCTTAATCTCTATTTGTTTTCTCAACACTTCAATCCTTCCTACGAGGGTAATAATTTCCTGTTCGAAATTCTGTAACTGTTGCTGAATGGTATACTCAGTCAACTGTTGAATAGCCTGTGCTTGTTTAACCCTTGACTTTCCCCGACCCCAGTCCAGTATCGGAAGACCTAATTGTACATCAAAAACCTGCTGATTGTTGGGATCTACATAAGTCTCATTAAATGTGGCGGCAGCATCATTCAATCCAAAAGATGCCCTCAGCTCCGCATAAAATCGTGAAGCTTTGGCCTGTGCCACATCTCTTGCTGCTTCAATGCGATTTCTTTCAAAAGCGATGTAGTCTGCCCTGTTCCTTTTAGCGTATTCTAACGCACTCGCCAGGTCAATCTCAAATTCAGGTAACTCCTCCGGTAACCGCAGGGTAATCTTTGTGGTATCATTGGCTAAACCAATATATCTTCTTAGCTCAAGACTTGCCTGGCGGAGGTCCAGCTCGGCTTGTGTGATCTGCCCCTGAGATGTCAGTAGCTGAAGCTGAACATTCAAAAGGTCATCCTCAGTAGCCGTTCCGATATTATACCGGCCTTCTTCAATTCTGTAAATAGTATCATTTTTACCCAGGTTATACTCTGCTATTTGCAAACCAATTTGCTGGTCTATGTAATCGAAAAACAACTGCACAGCTTCCTGGGAAATGGCTTCCGTCTCCTCTACATACGACCGCTTCGATTCCTCATAAACTTTGGGTTCGGTGAGCTTATTCCATTTGAGTTCGTTGAAATCAAATAATGGCTGATTGAGTTCAATGTTAACCAAAGTCGAATTCCATTGGGTTGCATCGTTGTTTAGATCCTGGAACTGTCTTACCTGGCTGTTGATGCTTATTTCCCCACCGGTGAAAGAGATCGGTTGATAAAGGCCCAATCGCAGATTACTCTGTAATTGCTCTCGGGTTTGATAGGCAATTTCACCGTTATCCAGCCTGTTTTCATTAAAATCTCTGTTGTATCCCGGCAAACTACCAGACAAAAATAACCGGGGATTGTATTCTGACCTGAATGTTCGATAACTCCAGTAAGCGTTTTCTTTTTGAGTCTCTGCTAATTTTGCGTCTATCGAATTTTCCTGTGCCAAACTAATAACTTCGTTTAGCTGAAGCAGATATTGCGCATTTATAGAAAAAGAAACACAACAAATAATCAGGGCTATTACTACATATTTATTCATAACGAAGAGATTGGATTGGGTCTTGTGAGGCGGCTTTTCTGGCTGGCGCTATTCCAAAGATCAGGCCCACAGAGGCAGCTACACCAAAAGAAAGCGCGATCGAACCAAGGGTGACTACAGTGGGTATATTAGCAAAAGCGCTAACTATGATGGCAATGGATACACCAAGAAAAACACCTATAAGTCCACCACTGATACTGATCATCATGGCTTCAAACAGAAACTGATTGACGATGTCTTGCTTTTTGGCACCAAGTGAAAGCCTTAACCCTATTTCTTTGATTCGTTCAAGTACGGATGCCAACATGATATTCATGATGCCAATACCCCCGACAAGCAGAGAAATACCCGCAATGGCACCCAGAACATAATTGAAGATATCGTTGGTGCGCTGTTGTTGTTTGAGTAATAGTTCAGGGATCTCTACTTCGAAATCCACCACATCATAGTGTCTTCTTGAAAGCATCCGGGAAATAATATCAGCCGTTGGAGTCATCATGGCTGTTTCGTCCACCTGTACTACCAGCCGATCCAACTGATGGTAATTCTTGTCTTCGGCAGTAACTTCTCCTCCCTCTACTTCGTCACTTCTCACCCATGTACCACCCCTATTCGCGGCATCTATCATTTCCCTACTCATGAATTGTCTATTGCGATATCTTACCAACATGGTATGAAAGGGAATGTACACATCCATGTTATAATCCCGTATTCCCAGGTTATTTAGACTGGCTGTTGAGATGAGCCGTTCTTTCAAGATCCCGATTACTTTCACCCAGTTATTTCCACACTTTAGGTATTTACCAAGAGGGTCTTCGGTAGGAAAAAATTTGGCTTTGATTGACTTCCCTATGATGCACACGGGTTCGCCTTTCTTCATATGATTTTCTGAAAACATCTCACCTCTTTCCAACTCAAAATTGAATATCTGGAAATAGGTAGGATTGACACCAACCAACTTGGCAGATCTCCTTATCCCATTGTTGATGATGTAGGTATCCAGTATGATTTCAGGACTCAGCTTATTGATACCCGGAATTACATCATTGATGGCTTCAGCATCCAATACACTTAGACCTGGTGAAAATTTACTTTTTTCTTCAGCCTCTGTGTTACCCTCAGCGATGTTTTCTTCTGTTCGTTCAGCTACAGGTCGTATCACAATATTGTTGACACCTACCAACCTCATTTGTTCGATGATCTCCTGCTGTGCACCATTTCCAATAGCCAGCATGGCGATTACTGCTGCCACCCCAAAAATGATCCCCAGCGCGGTGAGAACAGACCTCAGTCTATTGGCTACCACGGCTTCCACCGCGATAAACAAATTCATTAGTATTTTTTGTACCATACTTGAGTTAGGAATTTGAATTAGCTATTTTCTTCTTTTTTCAAATTCCGCTTGCCTTCCAACTCATCCAATAAAGAAATGCTGCTCAATTTGGTTTCATTGGACGGCATGGAGAGATATACCCTATCGCTATCTTCTAGCCCAAGCTCGATAATCGCTGCATCAGCATTGGTTTGCCCTACCTTTACTTCCTGCCTTCTATAATTAATTCCGTCTGACACAAACACAAAGGAAATGGAATCAGAATAACTATGTAGTGCTTCAAGCGGCACAAATAAGACATCATCAAACTGGTTGGTGATGATGGTATTGCTGGTGGTCATTCCAGGACGCATGGTACCATCCACCTCGTTTACTTCAATCATCACCTCAAAAACCTTGGCATCTGAATTGGGTCTTTGCATCCCAACATTGGCTACTTTGGTTACCTTACCTGTCAATTTTTTATCCGGAAAAGCATCCAAACCAATTTTCACAGGTTGCCCAACCTGAATCTTTCTGATGTCCACCTCATTAACAAAGGTCACAGAATTCATTTCTGAAAGGTCTGGCAACTCGGCGACCACAGCTCCACCCCAGGTACCAATTGTTGAACCTTCCTTTATGGGTTTTCCATCATAGTTTTTTGTATAAATTACCATACCTGGTTCAGGTGCTACAATCCGCATCTCTTTCAATACGTCCTGCATGGCTTCCAGCTCTCTCTTATCCTTGTACACTTCTGTAGCAGCTGCACGCATCTTAGCCACGTTTTGCTGTTGCCTGATCTTGAGTGCTTCCTCTGCCTGTTCCAATGTTCTTTGAGCCCTTTCTAATGCAATTTCATTTTGCCGAATGGTAGCAGGAGGCTCATATTGAGATTGATCAAGGGTAAGTTGAGCTTGCTGAACCTCATATTTCAGGTTAACCAACTTATCCCGCTCCTCCCTCATTTGAAGTGTTGTGTCAAGTTGAGTTTGTTCGTACTGAGCTTCTTCCTCATCCAACTCCAATCTTCGGTCCTGTATACGTGTATTCAATTCGGAGGCATCCAATGAAGCGACGAAGTCTCCCTTTTCAACCACTGTACCTTCCGGGATAATACTTTGAACCTGGACCTGATACACTCTAAATTGCCTGAGATTCGCGGGGCCTTGAATTTTTACGGAATTTTTAGCTTCCAATTCACCAGTAGTTGCCACTTCTACTATGAACTCTCCTCGCTCAACATCCACGATGATCGAGGTCTCATCTGATGATTTGGATCCCATCAGCAAAAAATACAGTAGAAAACATCCTACTATTACTGATGAAACAATAATAATCCTTTTATTTTTCATGGGAACTAAGGGTTTAGTTGTGAAGATAAGCAAACAAACTAAAGTATCAAATAATGGAATGTTAATTTATATTAAAGTAATAACTTCCAACTTGACAAAATATTTGAACTTAAATCGAACTTTAACAAATTAAGCAGCAAAATCTATTAGAAATTTGAAGACTATTAAATCATATATGGTGTAAATGCCTCACTGTTTTACCATGCATGTTTCTGACCTGATATTAAAGTTTTATAAGGAATTAAGGCCTCCTGAAAAGTTGCCACAGCAAGTAACCGTATTGAATCCCTATGCTGATCCAACCGCCCGGGCATTGATCAAAACATTTTATCATAAGTATTACGGCAATAATGTCAATCGCGTGATCGTTTTTGGTATAAACCCCGGAAGGTTTGGTGGTGGGATTACCGGAATACCGTTTACGGATCCTATCAGACTGGAAGAAGCCTGTGATATTCCTAATGCATTTGATAAACGTGCGGAATTGTCATCAAGGTTTATCTATGATATGATTGAAGAATTTGGAGGACCTGCAGCATTTTATTCAACATTTTATATTTCTGCCGTATCCCCACTGGGATACATGATGAATGGCAAAAATCTCAATTATTATGATATTCCTGATTGGAAAAGTTTGTTCAAGGACTATGCTGTCAGAATGATCCGCGAGCAGTCAGCTTTTATCCGAAAGGATCTGGCCATATGTATAGGTCAGGGACAAAACTTAAAATTCCTCGAAGAAATAAATAGGGAGCATCAATTCTTTGAAGAAATCATCACGGTACCACATCCCAGGTGGATCATGCAGTATCGCCTAAAGAAGAAAGATCAATTCATTCAGGAATACCTGCAAAAGCTAAATATCTAAAGGGAAAATTCCATCCCATCAGCTAATCGTACCAGCTCAAATTCATGGGCATTCAGCACTTCCGTATTCATGTGAGTAAGGTAAATACGATCTGCCTTTAGCTTGTCTACATGCTCCAGTAAGGTTTCATAACTTAAATGAGCAGGCTTCTCCCCCTGGTAATTATTACACTCACAAATAAACAGGTCGGCGCCATCAGCCAAATCGATGAGTGCATCGGTCCATTCCGTATCCCCACTGAAACCGATTATATAACCATCTATCTTTATTTTGATCCCATGGGGGTTTGAAGGCTTACTGTGGATGACTTCTCTGCTATAAACTGAAAGTGCTCCATGATCAATCCATTCTTTGTTTTTGAGTTCCACAAACTGCACATCCATCTCCTCCAGCATATGACTTGTACCTGGGTAAAGCGCTTCCTGAAGCTGAAAGGCCTTTTCTTTAATCCCTTTAGGTCCAATGATGGTGTAAGGCTCCCTGCTTCCTGCTTCTACATATCGGGAGATCGCAAAAAATGGAAGCCCTCCAAAGTGATCCCCATGAAAATGCGTGACAATAATGTCAGAAATATCCATCACGTCAATCCGCTCCTGCTTCAGTCTGATCAGGGTGGATGCCCCACAATCAATCAATAACTTTTGTTCATCGGATTCGATAAGAAAGGATGTATTAAACCTTCCTTCAGAACCAAATGCATCTCCACAGCCCAGTACTTTGAATTCAATTGCCACTTTTGTATTATGATTATGTGATGATAAAGGAGTCCAAATTTAATGAATATAGGATGAATTCTTAATTTTGATTTATGGGAACACAAGAAATTGAAGTCAGTGAAAAAGCGGGGTCCATCCAGTTGGAGATTGATGAGAGCCAAGATTCCAGGCATTGTCTGGTCCTTGCACATGGAGCAGGAGCCGGGATGGACCATTCCTTTATGAAGTCACTGGCCAAAGGCATTTGTGCCCACGGCATACACGTCATCCGGTTTAATTTCCCTTATAAGCAAAAAGGGAAGAAAATGCCCGGAAGTCCCAGGGAATCCATCTTGGCCATTGAAAAAGTAGCTTCATTTGCAAAGGACACGTTTCCTGATTGCTCAATCGTGCTTTCAGGAAAATCGTATGGTGGTCGCATGTCCTCGCACCTGGTAGCTGAGCAACCTGAATTGGGAATCAAAGGGTTGGTCTATTTTGGGTTTCCTTTGCATGCACCCGGAAAAGCTTCAACCGATCGGGCGAATCATTTGAAAACCATCGAGATCCCTCAGTTGTTTTTGCAAGGCACCAATGATGCCCTAGCCAATTATGAAATGATAAAAGAAGTTGTTTCTGATCAGAAAAAGGCTGACCTGGTTGCTTTTGAGCAGGCCGATCATTCATTCAAAGCTCCTAAAACTGCTCCCATGAAGACAGCTGAAGTTTTTAAACAGCTGGTAGACAAATCAGCTCAATGGATACTGGGACTCTCTTAGATAGCTTCTCTATCCTGATCTGAGGCATGGCCGTGTGATCCTTTTTTCCCGGCCTTCTTCATCGGTTTTTTAGACTGCATGAGGATTTGTGCAGCTGCTGAGCTGAGCAGGTCATCATTGCCTTCATAGTCGTATTGCATGAGCTCCAGCTCATACACGATCTTCCCATATTCGGCGATGGAGGATTTCCCAAAAGAATCCTGATTCTGCAGATACACCGCTTCAATAATACCAAGCGATTTCTTCAGCAGATCGTAAAGTCGCTCCCGTTCAGCGTAGTTATCATTCTTTTTGGAGTAAACTTCCGGAACCAATTCTCTGAGTCTTTCAAAATGAGCTTTCAGTGCAGAATTTTTCATGCGAGTGATTTTAATGTTTTGACCAGTTCGTTTGCTATGCCATGTTCCGTTGCCGGAGACAGGTCTATGTATTTATTAATGACCGCTATGGCTTTCGAATACTTTTTTAAAGAAATAAGGACCAGGCCCAGGTTATAATAGCTGTTGGGATAATCTGGCTCTATCTCAATAGCCACTTCATAATGGGACTGAGCCAACTTCAGGTTTCCCAGGTCTGAATAAACATTGGCTAGGTTATAATGTGCTTCGAAATGTCTGGGATTAACCTGCAAAGCCTGGGTCAGGTAATCAATGGCTTTGCCCTTCTCGTCTTTTTCTGATTTCAGGATACCCAGGTTGCATAATGCATCCTCTTTGGCATCACCATTTTGTATCGCCAGTTGATACAGGCGCTCGGCTTCCTGATCATTTTGATCATCCTTTAAGAGTGCTTCTTCGAAGAGGCTGTTGTTGCCAGGCATCTGAAACACTTTGGCCTCCTTCTCCTCACCTGAAAATAAATTGAGCTGTCCGTAATCTTCCGGATTCGGCTTTTTGCGCTTCCGCTTGACCTTTTGATGGCCAAGTTTTTCCGGTGGGTTGACAGGAAATCGGACTACCCTGGACATTTAGCTCGCTTTTTTGGCTTTCGCTTGTTTTTCTGACTTGTCTCCTGCTTTCTCCATAGGCTTCTTGTCTGCCTTGGCTTGTTCTATGCTCTGCTTCAATGCAGTCATAATATCCACTACTTCCGGCTCTTCTTCTGAGACAGAGACAACCTCTTTACCCTCTATCTTGGCCGTGATCATTTCTTTCAGTGCTGAATTGTACTTGTCTTCCAAAGTTAAGTCATTGAATTTGGTAGTCATACTGTCAATAAGCGTATTGGCCATCTTCAGCTGAGCCTCATCGATAGGCTTTTCTTCCAGGTTTGGCACATCTTTCATGTCCCGAAGTTCATTGGGATAGCGAAGCTTGTAGAGTAGGATGCCCTTCTTGTGAGGTGTCAGCAATACTACACTCTCACGATCTCTGAGCACAACTTTCCCCACACCAACCTTACCACTATTTCTCAATGCTTCAGTCAAAAGATTGTATGTCTGTGCGGCTACATCCCCGTCAGGTCCTGCAAAATAAGGGGAGTCAAAAAGGGTATGATGAACTTCACTGGCATCCACAAAGCCTTCTATCTCGATGACTTTAGTGCTCTTCAGTTTAACTTTTTCAAAATCTTCGTCTTCAATGATCACAAATTGCCCGGGCTCATACTGGTACCCTTTGATGATGTCTTCCTGCCTGAGGACCTCGCCGGTTACCTTGTCCTTTTTCTCGTATTTCACCGGGTTGTGATTTTCTTTGGAAAGCAGATTGAAACTGACCTTTTCCTCAGTGCTGATGGCATTGTAAATCCTGATGGGAATAGTGACAAGTGAAAAACGAATGTGACCTTTCCAGATTGCTCGCATGGCTTATTTAGTCTTTGTTTAACAAATAAAATGCAATTAAATAATTAAAGCAACTAAAGGTATTTAAAATATTGTGTATCAATTATTTATAATAAATCCTCTCTCAACCTTTTGAAAACCGGATCACGATAGTGCCCGTCTTTGGTTATCTGGCTAAATTCAATTTCGCAGGGAACTGGCTCAAACCAGCGAGAATCAGGATCAACCTTATCCTCGATGGGCTGAGAAACTTCTTCCCTTTGATCAAAAAACGTTTTCAGCTCTTTAAAGGTTTTATCACTGAAGCCGGTCCCTACCCTACCCCGATAAACAAGCCCTTTGCCATTTTGCTCTGCCACATGGACGGCACCAAAGTACTTCTCTCTTTCTCCCTGTCCTTTGGTGTACCCGATCACCAGTGCATCTGCAGTATTTTTTACCTTCACTTTGATCCAGGCACTGCTCCGCTTGCCCGGATAATATTTTCCATTGATCTCCTTGGCCATGATCCCTTCCACTCCAAGCTTTTCGGCAGCCTGGAATAATGCCTTGCCATCTTCAATGTCTTCACTGATCCGGTACTTTGTGTCTTTCCGTACCGAATCTTTCAGCCACATTCGCCTTCTGGCCCATGGATCATTCAGCAGGGAGCGTCCATCGATATAGAGCGCATCAAACAGGTAACAATAGGCTGGATTCCTTTTGACCTGATGCTCTACTTCCATTTGCTTCTTGGTCATCAGCCGTTTGATCACTTTTCTGAAATCAGCCTTACCCTCGGCATTCAGACAGACAATTTCACCATCAAAAACCGCATTGTTAATTCTGAATGCATCCTCAGGAACATTCAGCTCAGGAAATGAATCCGTGATGATATTCATGTTTCGGCTTCTGATGGTCAATTCACCTTCATTCAACGTGATAATGACCCGAATCCCATCCCATTTCACTTCGTACCGGTAATCTCCTTTGGGAGGCTTTTTCGCACTTTCAGCTACCATTGGCTGGATGTCTTGTTTCAGCATATCTACCTGCGGTTGATCTACCCGCTCTAGCAGCCATTCCTTATCCTTCATGAGATGCATCCGATATTCTGCATTGATCACCGGGCTTGACAACCTGAAGTAGAATCCATTTTTCTTTTCCTTGGTGATCTCATATTTCCCTCCGGCAAACACCCACATCATCCCCCCTCCATATTGACCTTTGGGTATTTCCCCCTCAAAGGACAGGTATTCCAGCGGGTGATCCTCGGTTTGTACGGCCAGCCGTTTTACGCCCGGAACCGGAGGCATTCCTCTCGGTACAGCCCACGACTTCAAAACGCCATCCTGCTCAAGTCTCAGGTCATAATGCAAATGAGAAGCATGGTGCCTTTGGATACAGAACCGATTGCCGGAACCATCATCAGCCGGGGTATAGGGTTCGGGTGTTTTATTGAAATCCCTTTTTTTGGTGTAATCTTCAAGTTGCTCAGGAGATTTATGTCTCGGGTTTTCCGGCAGGTCTTTGTAGGATGACTTTCGTTTATCGGTATGCAGTGGAACCGACCAACCTCTGATAGCCTCCCAGGGGTCACCCTCATTAAGTACTTTTTCCTGTACAGAAATTAAATTAAGGTCCCTGGGGTGTTCCAATTTTTCAAGATCATCCCAATTAATTGGACAGGAAACGGGTGCTCCGGCTCTGCCTCTCAGGCTGTACGGACTCACAATCGTCTGTGACCCCTTGTTGCGAAAGATGTCAATCAGAATCCTCCCTTTACGTGCTTCCTTATTTAGATGCAGGGTAGTATTGGCATACTTCTTTACAAATCCTTCGGCAAGGGTTTTGGCAGTGTTGAAGGAATCATCAAATGTATAGTACAATTCGATGGGTGTTATTAGATGTAGGCCCTTTCCTCCTGTGGTCTTGATAAATACATGATAACCGACATTCTCGAGGTCTTCTTTTAGCTTAAAGGCCAACTCTTTGACCTCTGCAAAGTTGTCTTGATCTTCGGGAGGGTCCAGGTCATACACAATGTAATCGGGCTTATCTGCGTATTCAGAAAAACTGTGGATTTGGTGTATTTCGAGACAGGCCAGATTGGCCAGCCACACCATGGTAGCTTCTTCCCTGGCCACGATATATTCTTTCTTTCTTTCCTTACCCAACCGGATATAATCGATCCAGTCAGGGGTCCAGTCAGGTCGGTTCTTCTGGAAGAATTGTTCACCATATATCCCATCAGGATAACGTACCAGGGAAAGCGGTCGACCTTTGATGTGGTGAAGAATGGTGGGCGCCAGTTTGAGATAGTATTCGATGACCTGCGCCTTGACGATGCCATCGTCCGGGTATAGCACTTTGTCGAGATTAGATAGCTCTAGTGTCTGACGCCCCACTTCCACATGAACTTTCTTCTTGGCCATCTTATTGAAGTATCTTTTATGTGTATGGAGACTTGATGCTTAACCCAGCCAGGGCGTTTAACTTTTTGATAAAGTAGTCGGCTTGTCTGGGTGCATAAGTCTCATCCTCTTGTTTGCTAAAGAAATACACTTCCGAAATCCCCTGTTCTATCCATTGGGTGATCCTTTCAGCCCATTCATCCAATCTTCGATAGTTGGAGTCATGCAATTCGTATGCAGCAAACCTTACAAACACTTTGTCATTGGTAAATCGCTGATGAATGATTTCCCGCTTGAGCGCCGTGTCGGTGATGACAGCTGTACACCCCATTGAACTTAGCATTTCAAAGGTCTCATCAAATGCTTCCCCTTCAAACCAGCTGGGGTGTCGCAATTCTACTGCAATGGGGAAATCTCTGGGAATAAGCTTAAGATATCCTTCTACCCTATCCAGGTACTTGGCACTGAAGTTTTCAGGCATCTGCAAAAAGGACATTCCTAAGTTGTCTCCAAACTGCTGACACATCGAAACAAAATATTCCGTAACGTCTTCGACTTCCTTGAGCCTTTTCAGGTGACTGATCCTGCGGTTGAACTTTGGACAGTATTTGAAGTTGCTGCCTTTGGCCCTTTCGGCCCAGCTAAGCATATTGTCCTTTTTGATGTTGTAAAAGGTACTGTTGAGCTCAATGCAGTTGAAATGCCTGATGTATTCTTCCAGGTAATCTTTCTTTTTTGTGCCTTCCGGATACACATCTCCTACCCAGGGATCCTGCCCCCAGACGCTACAACCAACAAAAACCTTCGGATCCTTTTTCTTGCCGGACAGCAAGGAAGCATTATCCGCATAGTCTTTGGGTAATGAGAGGTCTAGCCTATCAAGATCATCGAGATTATCTGGAGCTCCAAATTTCATTTTTTTAATGTAATGACGTCTATGATTCAGAAAACGGACACATATCCCTGAATAAATTTAGCGAATCATTTCAATTCCATTGAGGTGTGCCGTCTCATTTGATTGTTCAATTGAAAATGAAGCTCCATCATATTTCAATATATATACCCCACAATTGGAATGACCGAATTGTTCCATCTCCACAAGTGATTTTTCCATCAGCCAACACAACAGGATCCGCATGGCCCTACCGTGTGTACAAATGAGGATGGTTTCCTCGTCTTCTTTAGATAAAATATACTCAATGGCAGGCTTTTGGCGGTTCATCACCTCCTTTGGAGATTCGCCTGTTGCGATTTTCAGGTCCAGTTCCCCACCGCTCCAGCGTTTCACGGTTTCCTTATATACCCTGCCACTCTCTTCAGTAAAGGGCACCCCTTCCTGATCTCCCCAACTGATTTCTCTTAATCCTTCTACAACCTCAACAGGAATGGATAGATCCAGAAATCCCTTTACGGTTTGCCGGGTCCGGATGAGTGGTGTGATGTATACCTTATCAAAAGAGATCTCTTTGTATGCATCAAAAAATGCGGACGCCTGTCTGACCCCTGTCTCATTCAACGGAGCATCAATTCCACTTCCCTGAACCATCCCTAATCGATTATATTCTGTTTCTCCGTGCCTAAGCAGATAAATTTTCTTGTTTTTCAATTTAAATGTGATTTGGTTTGTCCCCTAAATCGCAAAATAAACCGATGTTCCCGAAAGACCTCTCAATTGACGCTTTAAATGACCTGGGTAAAGGGAATTTATCATCACACCTTGGTATTGAATTTATTGAAATAGGGAAAGATTACCTGGTAGCAAAAATGCCCGTAGACCACCGAACAATACAACCTTTTGGCTTGTTACATGGTGGAGCATCTGTAGCGCTGGCTGAGACGCTGGGTAGTGTCGCCGCTACACTTACTCTGGATAATTCTAAGCAGGCAGCAGTAGGGCTTGATATCAATGCAAACCATATCCGATCCGCCAGAGATGGGTTTGTATATGGGAAGACAACCCCCATTCATGTGGGAAAACGAACACATGTTTGGGAAATAAGGATTGAAAATGAAGAAAAACAACTGATCAGCATATGCAGGATAACCATGGCGATCATTGATAAAAAGGCATGAAGGAGAAACTCTTAGAAGAAGTTGGCATATTCACGAGTGACCTGGATCACATATACAAACAACTTATTAATCATCAATATGCTTTTGCTACCTGGCGACTTCCAAATACGGATATCAGTTACTTATTAATAGACCTGAAAACTGAAAGCACATCACCAAATACTTCACTGGAGGAATTACATGATTGCTTTGTTATCAATCCTTATAAGACCAATCACCCCCCTAAGCCACATGTGTTGGCGGGAGATATTATCGTAAGCTATATCAATAATGCTCCTGAGATCAGTATTTCTCCAAAGGTCTCTGCAGAGGATATCGAACAGCTGTCATTGAATATGGCAAGCAGAACAGATGCTGGTGAGTCTACCGATGATAGCCTGGAAACATATACTCATGATTTCAGCGAACTGGTTTCTCAGGCTATCGAAGAAATAAAAAGCGGTTCTGTAAACAAAATAGTCCTTTCCAGGTACGAGGAATTTACGCTAAAGCCCAATTTCAGCTTAAACAAATGTTTTTCGGAATTGCTAAGCAGCTATCCGAATGCATTTTGCTACATGTGCTATACCCAGGAATACGGATTGTGGGTCGGTGCGAGCCCCGAAAGGCTCATTACAATAGAAAACAGGCGCTATTTCAAAACCGAATCACTTGCTGGTACGCAATACCTACCGGATATCGAGAACTTAAGTGATGTGGCATGGACACAGAAAGAGATCGAGGAGCAAGCCATGGTGAGCCGGTATATCATAGGTTGTTTGAAAAAAATACGGTTACGAGAGTTTGAAGAATCGGGACCTAAAACTGTGAGAGCAGGAAAACTGGTACACCTTAAAACAGAGTACAAGGTAGATATGGTAGAAACCAATATGCCTGACCTGGGAAGTATCATGCTGGAATTACTACATCCCACCTCAGCCGTTTGTGGCACGCCTTTCGAAAGTGCCAGCCAGTTTATTGAAAAACATGAGAACTACGAAAGATCATTGTATGCGGGCTTTCTGGGTCCGGTAAACTTCAATGATTCAACAAATCTGTTTGTCAACCTAAGATGTATGCAGCTTTTCGATAGTAAAGCGAGGTTATATGCAGGGGCGGGAATTACCGAAGACTCCAACCCGGCCAAAGAGTACCAGGAGACTGTGAATAAAATGCGAACGCTCAGAGACCTACTCTAAACAATTCGGATGTCATTCTTTGATCCATTCATAAAAAGTTCAATTTTGCAGGACTAGAATCGTATCCATGATCCATCAGGTAGTATTTGACACCGCTGAAATTCTTTATCGCAAAGGCGTTAGACATGTTGTTCTAAGTCCCGGATCCCGTAATGCTCCACTGACATTAAGTATTTCTCGTCATCCTAAGCTCAAGATCTATTCGATCGTTGATGAACGATCTGCCGGATTCATCGCTCTGGGTATTGCTCAGAATACGCAGACACCTGTTGTGTTGTGCTGCACAAGTGGTACTGCGCTATTGAACTATTTGCCGGCAATTGCTGAAGCCTACTATCAAAACATACCGCTTATTATCATTTCTGCAGACCGTCCTCCGGAATGGATCGATCAGCGAGATGGGCAGACCATCAATCAGTCTCATGTAGCTGCTAATTTTGTGAAGGGATTTTTCCAAATGCCAGTGAGTCTGGATCACAACGATGCCAAATGGGAGTTTCAACGCAAGCTAAATGAAGCGGTGAACCTGAGTTCCGGATCAACATTCGGACCTGTTCATGTAAACATCCCGTTCAGGGAGCCTTTTTACCCGGAAACAAGCCAACAGCTCAATTACAGCAAAGAACTCAAAATAATAGACAGGCAAATCCTTAAGGCACATCCTGAAATATCGGATGAGATGCTGAAACAATGGGATTCATGTAAGAAAAAGCTGATACTTGTTGGACAAGGAGCACCTGACCCCGCTTTTAAAAAGGCCTTGATTGCCCAGACCACACAAAACAATATACCAGTTGTAACTGATGTTATCAGCAACATGGATGATCAGGCATTTATCCGGTATCAGGATCATTTTTTGGCTAATCAAGAAAACAAACAAGCCGAAGCCTTGAAGCCAGACTTGCTCATTACCTGTGGCAAATCCATTATAAGTAAGAATTTAAAGCTGTTTCTAAGGAAGAATAAACCAAAATTCCATTGGCACTTCGAAGAGACAGAACTGGTATCAGATACCTTCCAGTCATTAACCCTACATCTACCTTGCCCATTCGGTTCCTTTCTTGAAAAGATTGATCAGCTTGATCTGGAACCTACCCCTTTTGATGATCAGCTACAGTTTAATTATATGCAGGCATGGAAACTCCTGGATGAAAAAACAAAAGAAAAACTGGAGGTGATCAATCAGGTGGAATTTTCCGAATACAAGGCATCGGCCCTGGTCTCATCAGCAGTTCCAAAAGACCACGTATTGCATCTGGCCAATAGTATGCCTGTGAGGTATGCCAACCTGCTCAGGCGGGTACATTCTGACGTAAGTGTATACTGCAACCGGGGCACAAGTGGCATAGATGGTACCAATGGCACAGCAGTTGGGCACGCGCTGTCAGCGGATAAAGGTGTAGTATTGTGGACTGGAGATCTGTCCTTGTTTTACGACAGAAATGCATTTTTTCATAAACATGATACTCCCAATCTCAAGATCATCGTGATGAATAATCAGGGTGGTGGAATTTTCCGATTGATCAAAGGGCCAAAAGCGCTACCTGAGCTGGAACGATATTTTGAAACCAGGCATCATCACACAGCCAGGTATCTGGCAGATGAATTTGGGTTCGAGTATTTATCTGCTACTGACGAAAAGACTTTGCAACAAGGACTGGATGTGCTTTTCAGTAAAGCTGGGAAGAAAATTTTAGAAGTTTTTACCGAACCTTCTAAGAATGAAGAAGTTTACAACAAAATAAAAAACATAAGTTATGAGTAAATCCAAACGTGATTGGAAATCCATTAAGTCATACAGCGATATCAGGTTCGAATCTTACGACGGTATTGCAAAAATCACGATCAACAGGCCAAAGGTTTACAATGCCTTCAGACCAGAAACAGTCAAGCAGATGATCGATGCCATTGATCTGGCGAGGGAAATGACTGAAATCGGCGTAGTCGTTTTGACCGGCGAAGGCGATAAAGCATTTTGCTCGGGAGGTGATCAGAATGTAAAAGGTACGGGTGGTTATGTGGATGAATCAGGGGTTCCCCGTCTCAACGTATTGGATTTTCACAAACGGATCCGAGAGATCCCTAAACCAGTCATCGCCATGGTCAATGGGTATGCCATTGGGGGTGGTCATGTGCTTCATGTAGTTTGCGACCTTACCATTGCTTCAGACAACGCCATTTTTGGTCAATCAGGCCCAAAAGTAGGTAGTTTTGATGCGGGATTTGGCTCATCCTACCTGGCCAGACATGTAGGTCAGAAAAAAGCGAGAGAGATATGGTTCCTGTGCAAGCAGTACTCTGCCAAGGAAGCGGAAGACATGGGTATGGTAAATACTGTTGTGTCTTTGGATCAGCTGGAGGACACTACCGTTGAATGGTGTCAGACCATTATGAAACGTAGCCCAATGGCCATCAGAATGATCAAGCGTGGGTTGAATGCGGAACTGGACGGCCAGCGAGGTCTTATGGAAATGGCTGGTGACGCTACACTCATGTTTTACCTGATGGAGGAAGCCCAGGAAGGGAAACGTGCATTTTTGGAAAAACGTGATCCGGATTTTAAGAAATTCCCCAAATTTCCATAAGGTTAGCGACACCCATGGCCTGAAAATACTACTGTATTGCCTTGCCGGGTAAACGAGAAATCAAAAGTCTCTGCAATATATTCAAGGACCTCTTCGGAGGTCTTTTCTTTGTAATTAGCTGTCAATCTACAAAGACTGATGGAGGCATTTTCAAACTCCACCTGGATTCCATAAGTATCTTCCAGAATATTGGCTACATCTGTCATGTTTGTATTTCTAAACGAAAGGTAACCCGTTTTCCATGCCAGATAATTTTGGTCTTTCACCTTTTTCTTTCTGATCCCACGTGTACCTACGGACAATTCTCCACTTTCACCTGAAGTAAGGCTTACCATCATATTAGACCCGTTGAAAGCTTCGGGTTTTTGATACAGGTTTACCTGACCCGACTCTACGAATACTTCCGTATTCTTTTTATCACGGCTATTCACCACAAACTTCGTCCCCACTACCTGCACTTTGGCACTCTCTGTCTCAATAGTAAAAGGTTTTGAAGCATCTTCTTTAATGTCGAAATATGCCCTTCCGGACAGCGTAACAGACCGGCTTGTTTCGAAATCATTGATCTTCAGCCTGGAACCTTTCTGCACCGTGACATTTGACCCATCCGGTAGTTTCGTGGAGAGGGTCTTTTCCGCTACAATTTCATCTCCTGATCCATAGGGACTAATAAAGTAGTTGTAAAGCAAAAAAGAAACTCCTGCTACGATCACAATGGCCGCAGCAAACCTTAAAATTTTTGGTAAAAGTGACATTGTCGGCGCTTGTTGCTTGACAATGTCATCAAAAACACCCGGTTTTGGCTCCTCATTGGTCGTACCAGCCAACCAAATTTTCTTTGCCTCAAGGAAGAACCTGGCGTTGTCTTTTGATGCACTTCTCCACTCTTCAACTTCTTTTGTTTCGGAAACAGACGTTTCCCCCGCAAAAAATTTTGCTAATAATTCCTCCATATTCATATACACTCATCATATTAACAAATTTTGAACTAAATTCCCTTACCTGCCGAAAAGTTTATCTGCTTTTGGATCATAGCCGGCGGGCATCATATCCCCCACTCTTTCCCATGCCCAATACCCCATCATTTTCAATCCAACGGATTCTTTGACCTGTCCAAACCTATCCAGTAAGACACTGTCTGCTCTCAATTCAATAACTGATCGTTGGATATTTGGGGTGACATCCAATAAGGTAGAGGATATTACATTGCTCATCTCATTGTTGCTATTCTTTTCTAATACATATTGAGGGCTTTCAATCTCTTTTGTATATTCTATCAGGAGCATCTTGTCGAATTTAAATACCCACTCATAGGGATTGCTTGTCTTTTTGATCAATTGTCTGCCATTGATGAGACTTTTGTTCTGGCTCGTGATTTCAGATGGGGTATTGATTTCATATATCCGATAACCCTTTCGATTGTAATTTCCCTCTATCAGTGAAATGAAGAAATGATTTATAGAACCTTCATAACTTTTCCTCCTATTGTGCTTCCATTTCCTGAGTTCCTTTCTGTTATCAGGTACAAGATTCACAAAAAATGCCTTACCATTTTCATAGGTACTTTCCGGAGACTTATTGAAGGAAAGTAACTCATAATTGATCTTATAGCCCAATGCATGATTTTGAATAACAAGTGCCTCCGTGGCCTCTGCACTTAGCACGTCTTCTTCTTCGTCATAGGCAAAATTCAGCACCCGAGGGTTCATGATCTCGCATCTGTTTGCATTTTGGGTCTTCCCCAAAAACTCAACAGTAAATTCTTTGAAATATTTTTCCCATTTGTTTTTGTTCACAAATCTTGTGGAAATCAATTCCACATCTTCAAGCTCCTGAACTTTTACCTGCATCAAAGCATTCACTTTTTGCTCGACAACTTCCTGGGTTAAAAATGGGTGTGATATCACATCATATCCCACATACGAGAATACCAGCTCATAGCTTCCTGGTGGTATCTTTTTGATCTCATAATTTCCGTACTTATCCGTGGATGTCCCGATAAGCGTTCCATTCAAATGGACATTTACACCTACCAGTGGTTCCTGTGTCTTGATGTCTCTGACCCACCCGGAGACTGAAAACCGGGTCGTTTTTATGTTTTTCTCAGCAGGTTCCGGGCTTTTCTTCTTAATGATAATCAGATCAGATTTTCCTTCGTATACCAGCCCTGTACCGACCAATAAGATGGAAAGTAAAGAATCTATATGGATGTTTTTTCTACTCAGAGAAAAGAGGCTTCCTCCTGGCATAATATCGGAATTGTAGGAGAACTGATAGCCTGTTTTATATGAAATGCTATCCAGAATCAGCTCTAATGGCATGTCTTCGAAACTGACAGACAGGCGATCGGTCGTCTTTTGTGACCAGGAGACCGAAAGGGTGCATAGAAAGACTACTACACCAAGTAGTATTCGACGCATCATTAAACTTTATGATCCTTAAACTTCTCGCGCAATACTCGCAATGCCTTTCCCATTTGCACTTCCACTGTTTTCACTGAAATATTAAGATGATTGGCTATTTCGTAGTATTTCAATCCTTCAAATCTACTTAACTTAAAAATCTCCTGGCATTTTGGAGGCAAATGATCTATTTCTTCCAGTACCTTTTCCAGGGTGGTTGTCTCTTCCTTTTCTATATAGGGATCTTCGGCACCCTCTTCCATAAACTCAATGATGTACTGTTTATATGCATCCTTTACTTTTTGATGCTTTATAAAATTCAAACAAGAGTTATGGACAGACCTGTACAAATAGTTCTTAATGGAGGATAGTGGATCAAGTAGTTCACATTTTTCCCAAAATTTGGTAAATGTATCCTGTACAACCTCATCTGCATCAGCTTCATCATCCAAAAATCGCTGAGCATAAGATTTCAACACCCCATAATATTCATTGAATACAAGTTCAAAGGCAAGTATATCTTTGCGCTTCAATCTCTGAACAAGTATTTGATCTGTCTCCTGCAAAAGCTATTTCTTTATGAAAATCGTTTTTAAAAACGAAAAGCTAACAATCGATGAAATAAGAACCGGAAAATCCTTTAAAAATATTTACGAGGATCACGAGTCACAAGTAATCAATATCGTGAAAAAATGGTATTCAGATAAAGATTACATGGAGTTTATGACGAGTGGTTCCACAGGAGTTTCAAAGGTTATCAGGCTCTCTAAAGATAAGATGAAGTACAGTGCTGAGGTCACCATGCAGCACATTGATCCTGACCATAAACTTACACATGCTGTGCTATGTATTTCTCCCACTTTTATAGGTGGAGCAATGCTGGTAATAAGGGCCATCCAATCCGGGATTGACCTTATTGTAGAAAAACCAAACGCCATCCCTTCAATCTCAGGTCATTCGGGATTGGTATCCATGGTTCCTTTGCAAGTAATGAAATCCATCGATGCTGACAAGGATATTTTTGATCAGCGGCATACTATACTCATTGGTGGAGCCCCATTGCCTGAGCGGTACCTCAGCCAATTGCAGGAGAAAAAGGTGAACGCTTATATCACTTACGGAATGACTGAAACAGCTTCACATGTTGCCTTAAAAAATATCTTGAAAAGTGATGACTTCCAGGTTTTAGGAGATAGCCGGATTGATACGGATCACCGCGATTGTCTCAGGATCAATGGAACCCTCACGGATCATGAATGGCTACAAACAAATGACATGGTAGCGCTTACAAGCGAAACCTCATTTAGGTGGATAGGACGAGCAGATTTTGTGATCAATACAGGCGGATATAAGGTAAATCCGGAAGCCGTAGAAGAGATATTGCAGAAAGCAATAAAAAAACCAATTTTAATTGCTCCAGAAGTTGATGAAATACTGGGGCAGAAGGTAATTTTGCTGATAGAGAGTGACAAACCTTTTGATATCGATCATAGCATTTTCAATCGGTTACATGCTTATTCCAAACCAAAAAGAATTGTGTTCGCAGGGTCGTTTATATATACGTCAACCGGAAAAATTGATCGGTTAAAGACTGCCAAAAAATACCTTAAATGAAAGTAATTGTTTCTTATCAGACATTGCAGCTGCCACCTCCTTATTCATTTGCATATACGCTGGATATCAACATTGACAATGATCAGGTGCTGATCAATTTCGATCAGGAATACCTGAACAGGGATACATTAAACGAAGAAGAGATCCTTAACGAGGGCTTTACACTGGATGATAATTTTAGCTGGAAAGGCACGCTGGGTAAAGTTTGGGCTGACTACCTGGGGAAACTGTTTGAGGATGTCACTTTACAGGATGTGAGCAGTGATGAAGGGCTCTATATCCACATGGCCATAGGAAATGGGAAACCGGGAATGGTATTGGACACTGATTTTTGGGACTATGAACTGCAAGAGGTGGTACAGGCCATTTACGAGGCGGCAAAGAGAGAATCCATGATGCATCTCGACTTTGTCTTTATTGAAGATGGAGATAAAAGGGATATCACGCTTGACGCCAGTTTCGAAAACAGAAAAGCCAGAGTAGATGGAGATCAGCCCTTAGGATGGGATGACCTTAGAAAAATCATGAGCCTTGCCTATAATGAGGAATATGAGGAAAACACTTCAAAAAAACCTGCCAGTGATGGGATTTGGGTAGATTTTGACGGTCAAGGTGATTTCTACAGGGTATCCAGTAAGTCTGTCCAATCAGAATTGGTTGATCTGCTTAGCTAATGTCAAAATAGCTGGTAGTTGCCCCCTCTTCTAAAAATACCTGTATTTAAAGGTGGCATTTCCTTATCGCTGAAATATTTTTTCTTAGCTGTTTTAAACAACTGAGCAATCATATCAGCATAGTTGCCCTCGCCAGTCAGCCTCCTACCCCATTCAGAATCATTAAGCTGGCCATTATGCATGGCTTCTATCTGATGCAACACCTTATGCGCACGATCAGGAAAAGTCTTGATCAGCCAATCCTTAAACAGTGAAGCCACCTGGCCATTGAGTCGCACCACGGTATAGCCAGCATTCAGAGCTCCTGCTTCACTTGTTCTCTTGAGTATTTCCGGTATCTCATGGTGATTCAACCCGGGAATAACCGGAGCATTCATGATCCCTACAGGTATGCCACCCGTTGATAATTCGGCAATTGCATCCAGCTTCTTTTGATGACTGGCTGTACGGGCCTCCAAATATCTCCGCAGGGATTCATCCAAGGTGTTTATAGAGAAATAGACATGTACAAGGTTATAGTGTGCCAGCTCTTTCAAAATATCCAGATCCCTTGTAACCAATGCATTTTTTGTGATTATACTGATGGGATTACGGAATTTAAGTGCCACCTCAAGAATTTTCCTCGTGAGCTTCAGCTTCTTTTCTACTGGTTGGTAGCAATCTGTGTTGCCACTCAACATGATAGCCTGACTCTTCCAGCCCTGAGCCAGAAATCTTCGCTCAAGTTGTTCTGCAATGTCTTTTTTAACAATGATTTTGCTTTCAAAATCCAATCCAACACTGAAACCCCAATAGGTGTGTGAGTTTCGTGCGTAACAATAAATACAGCCATGCTCGCATCCCTGATAAGGATTGATAGAATACCCAAGTTTTAGATCCGGACTGTCGTTTTTACTCAGTGGATTTTTTACAGTCTCATAGAAAAGTTGGACATCGGGATTTTCGGAAGTTGTGTCCTCATCTATTCCTTCAAAATGGGTTTGACTTATTTCCTGCTTCAAAAATGGATTAGCAGGATTGTACTGTGCTCCTCTACCTTTTAACATGATACTAAAATACTAATTATTTTAGTATTATACTAATTATAATAGCTTTATTTAGTGGAGACTGTTTTTATTTTACTCATTCCATAAGCCACACCCATGCCTGTCATCGCCCCAAAAAGGTGTGATTCCCAGCTTATCCGATCATTGGAGGGAAATATGCCGTAGATGAGTCCACCATAGATCACCAGAATTATGATGGATATAATGATGGATTTAAAGTTTCTTCTGAAAATGCCAAAGAAAATGAGGAATGTAGCAAGCGCATATACAAGGCCACTGGCCCCTATATGGTAAAAAGGTCGACCGAAAATCCAGACCAGGACATTTGTAAGAAAATAGGACTGTAAAAATACCTGAGAGGCGATACGATCATAAAAGATGTATACTGTAGAACCCAGAAACAAGACCGGAAAAGTATTGGAGATCAGGTGAGTCAATCCACCATGGATCAATGGAGCAGTGAAAATACCGATCAATCCATTAAGTGATCTGGGTAAAATCCCCAGAAATCCCAAATCGATAAACATGTATAGCTGTATAGAATATACCAGCCACATGAAAAAGACCAGTCTGAGTGGGGGTATGATGCTGGAACGCCCCATTCACTAATGGCCTGGTACTAAAAATGAATTCAGCATATCATTTTTTCGGCTCATGAATCATTTTTAGATCCACAAGCTGTGATTCCTCATAACTAACAGAAAGATAGCCCAATACTCCACCGGAAGCTTCAGCAATTCGCTTTGCATATTCCTTTAGGCTGGCATATAGTTTGATACTGAAAGTCTTATCAATTTTAGGCAAAATAACATTAAGCTTTCGCAATTCAGCAGATATCTCTCTGGTCCTCTCCTCAACGTCATCTGGCAATTCATCGATGAGCTCATCAAAATCCTGTTTGAAGGTTTTGCCTACTTCATGAAAGTATTCCAGTAGTTGCTCACGTGCTTTACTCTGCTTAATCTTAAGGATGTCTACTGCCTCTGCGTATTCCTTCTTATCGATGTTTCCATCGGCTCCACCAATTAGAATAGCAACATATGCAGGGGCTTTTAATAATACATTGATTTCATCTTCGCGAAGTCCTTCAAATTCCTTAATCATAATATTGAGCTACTTAAAATTTTGATCGAAAATAGTAAAATTAGGCTTTTGAACAGGTGATTAAACAAACATTTTTGGTCAAAAATAACACCTGTTCACTACAATTATTTCACAGGAGCATATTGTGGTGTTTCTCTGCTGATATAGAGGTCGAATACTGCTTTGATCCTGGCCAATACCTCACGGGTAGCCAGTGTAGAAGACAGCTGACCTTTCTCATCCGCCGAAAAAGCCTGAGCATCAATGCCAAAATGGTCAGCAATGAATAGCGCTCGATAGCAGTGAAAATCCTGGGTAATGATCAATATCTTTTCCGATCCATAGACCCATTGAGATCTCACCACAGAGTCGAGGGTGCTAATTCCCTCAGGATCTAATACCACCACCGTTTCAGGAATCCCCTTCTCCTTTAATGCATTCAGCATATCCTTTGGTTCATTATAAAATTGCGTGCGATTGTCGCCACTCACAATGATTCGGGATATCAGTCCCAACCTGAAGAGTTTGGCAGCAGCTTCGATCCGCTGATCAAAATACAGATTGTTGTGACCTTTTACAGTTCTCCTACTGGTACCTAAAATAAGCCCTACACGATCTTTCGGAACCAATTCCGTGCTATAGTGGATCTTACCCACCGTAGAACTCACTATCCAAAAATTGATAGCCAGCAGGATTGCCAGCAATACCAGGCATGACAATCCACCAATTTTAAGTACCCTCGAAACACTCATTTAGCTTCTCCTATTCTTCCTTTTTTCCTTTATTGAATAGTCCAAGCTGATTGTCTTCTTTTTCTACTTCTTCCTTGATAGATGACTTTAATTCCTCTAATGTATCATCTCCTGCTTCAGAAGGTTCTTCTTTTTCCACTTTTTTAACCTCTATAACATTTTGAACCGGAAACTTATTCCCAATGGCCTTCCATCCTTTCACATCAATTAGCTCATCCAGCTCAAAGATTTTGTTTTGATGGCTGCGGCCATCCTTGTATTTCACATCCACAGTAGTTTCATCGGTGCTGCATGCATAGTACAACCTTGATCCTTTGGCCTCACTAATGAAATTGAAACGTTTGCCAATGGTCCTGGTCTCTACATTGAAACGCTTGACGTACACGGTTTTTGATTCCCCATCCATATGTATGGCATTCACAGGCTTTTCCGGATTAAACTTGCTGATGCCAATGACCTGATTGGCTTCATACCGGTTGGTAAGTTCAAATGAAGTCAATTCATAAGAACCGTCTTTATAGAAAACTATGACCTGATCATCGGGTCCAAAGTTACCTAATTTACTGCCACGCCGATCAGTATTCAGTCTACCGACAATTTCATCATACCAGATATCCAAACCACCTAAGGTGGATACTCCGGCTGCCTTAAACTGGACTTTTCTAACCGGATATTTGGTGAGGATATTTCCACCCGCTCCCCTGCCTTTTATCTCCAGTTCTGCGAAATCAAAGTCAAAGACCTTTTTCCTGGCTTTCGATGCAGCTGTCAGATAAACAGTCACTACCTCAGCTTCTCCATTTGGATTGGCGGTGAAATAATGGACTTTTGAGCCCTTGGCACCCCGGGTAAGATCGTACTCTCTATCCCTGGTCACTGACAATACCTGGAATCGCTTCACCATGGTCCTGCCCGACTTCCCATCTACATATGCCAGGTTATAGACCATCCTTTCATCTCCCTTCTTAAATACCCCGGCATAGAGAATGTCTTTGCCCACAAATACCTTGTCCTGGATTTTGGTCACCACACATTTTCCATCTTTCCTGAAAACGATGATGTCATCGATGTCTGAACATTCTCCAATCAGCTCATCTTTTTTCATACCATAGCCAATAAACCCATCCTCCCGGTTGACATAGAGCTTGGCGTTGTTGGCCGCCACAACTGTAGCAGCAATGGTATCAAAATTGGTGATCTCGGTCTTTCTTTCTCTACCCTTGCCATACTTCTCGATCAGGTTTTGGTAGTATTGAATAGAAAAGTCCGTAATGTGCTCCAGGTGATATTCTGTCTCCTTTAGCTCTTCTTCAAATTTCTTGAGAAGTTCGTCGGCTTTGAAAGTATCAAATTTTGAGATACGCTTGATCTTGATCTCCGTCAACCTTACAATGTCGTCCTGGGTGATCTCCCGATAAAACTGGGCCTTGTAAGGATCCAATCCTCGATCAATGGTCGCAATCACGTCTTCCCAGGTTTCACATTCTTCAATATCGCGGTAGATCCTGTTTTCGATGAAGATCTTTTCAAGTGAGGAAAAAAGGATCTTTTCCAAGAGCTCCCCCTTCTTGATCTCTAGCTCCTGTCTCAGCAATGAAACCGTCTGATCCACAGAATGCTGCAATATCTCAGTGACACCCACAAAATGCGGCTTGTCCTGAATGATCACACAGGCATTGGGTGAGATAGATACTTCACAATCAGTAAAAGCATACAGTGCATCGATGGTAATATCCGGAGACACTCCGGGTGCGAGCTTGATCAGGATCTCAATGTCTTTGGCCGTATTGTCTATCACCTGTTTGATCTTGATCTTTCCTTTGTCATTGGCTTTGACAATAGAATCAATCAAGGATGTAGTAGTTGTCCCAAAAGGGATATCCCGGATAGCAATCGTCTTGGAATCCACCTCTTCGATGGTTGCACGAACTCTTACTTTTCCGCCTCGATGTCCGTCATTATAATCGGAAACATCTATTTTTCCTCCCGTCAGGAAATCCGGATAAAGCTTTGGCTTCTTTCCTTTGAGTATCCCGATGGAAGCCTCCAGTAATTCGATGAAATTATGGGGTAATATCTTAGTGGACAGGCCTACAGCAATCCCCTCTACACCCTGAGCAAGCAAAAGAGGGAACTTGACTGGGAAGGTAACAGGCTCTTTTTTCCTGCCATCATAGGACAGCTGCCATTCCGTTGTCTGGGGATTATAAATTACCTCCAATGCAAATTTAGAGAGCCTGGTCTCTATGTATCGGGCTGCCGCTGCTCCATCTCCGGTGCGCACATCTCCCCAGTTTCCCTGGGTGTCCAGCAACAAGTCTTTCTGGCCGATATTTACGATGGCATCTGAAATGGAAGCATCACCATGTGGGTGATATTGCATGGTACTGCCTATCACATTGGCCACCTTATTGAAGCGACCATCATCCATCTCCTTTACCGCGTGCAGAATTCTTCTTTGCACGGGTTTTAACCCATCTTCAATGGCAGGAACAGCCCGTTCCAGGATTACATAGGAGGCATAATCCAAAAACCAGTTTTCGTACATCCCCGAAACCGGGATCACATCATGTAATTCTTCTTCCTCGTTTTTACCGTTTTCTTCGCTCATTACACGTTAAAAAAATTCAAACCATAAAATGTTATAAAGTATAAAATAGCCGATGGCTGCAGAGACCGATATCAGATTGCCTATCAGGAAATAATCATTTGACACTCTGTCATCGTCTTTGATATGGGTGGCTATTTTCAATGCACCAAACAATGTCAATGCATGAAAAATGTCATTCACCATGGCAAAAAACAAAAACAGTCGCTCAAAGGTACCACGGATTGCACCTGAAAATGACATTCGCCCCCGGTTCATTATCTTAATCAAAATAAAGAAGAAGAGGTTGGTAACCAACTCTCCGGCTACAAGTATCACCAGAAACAATCCAACTTCCTTAATGCCCGGCATTCACTGTCTCTTTTATTAATTCTTTACAGACCAAATATTCTGATATAGCCAAACTCCTTTCTCTTCTCCACATGGTTGACGGATCTTTTTTAAGCTTTTTTGCTACCATTTTATAATCTCCATATTTCAAAAAGGCATCTACCACCTGTCTGTCTTTTTCATGCCAGCTATCCACAAAGTGCTGAAACAAAACAAACAATTTGTTGAGTTGATCAGCAATCGGTAATCCAGCCATTTCAAACCGATTAAACGATTTTTTCAATTCCGTTAATCGGTTTCGTGCTTCAGTCAGTCCTTTCCCCAACATGCCATGTGCGTGTCGCTCTTCGATAGGCGTTTCCACTTCTCCGTACAGCAACACATATCTCATCTTAAATCCCGATGCACGTTCCACAATCAGCTCTTCCAACCTAAATATTATATCAACTGCTGAGCTTAAGTCTTTCATAATGCCCTGAAACTCATCACCCAGTGTAATGGTTAAAGGGGATTTAATGCCGTCATCAAACTCCTTGTTGACCTTTTTCACCAATTGCTTGAACTCATCCATCAAGGGACCGGATGAATATTCCGAGCTATCAACGATATCAGCCATCAGGATATAATACATTATTGCATATTTATTACAATAATATACAAATTGTATTAATATTACAAATATTAATTAATTGCATTTTTTATACAATTAATCGATATAATCAACCAGTCTATTCGATAAATCTTCCAAATAAGGGATAAAACTGGTAGCATGAGTACCTTCAGTAATTGATATCAAACTCACCTTGTTAGAATTGAAATGATTAAACACCTCAACTGAATTTTCATAAGGCACCGTAATATCAGCACTTCCATGATACATGATCATTTCTATTCCAGGAGTCCAATCCGTTAAACTGTTGGCTTCGAATGCTCCATTTATCTCATCATATTTTTCATCGTCGGTATTCTCCAGATAATCCTCAGCAACCAGTTCAGCAATCTCTGTTGTCAATTGCATATTTATTTCACTCCCACTCAGGTCGCCACCAAACAGGTTGGGGATCCTGCTGGCATAAGGCTCCTTAAAATATGCTGTCAGTGGTTCAGTCCAGTCATAAGTTACCCGATACGACTCCGCCACGTAAGCAATGAAGAATGGTTCATCATAAGTTTCCTGTTCAAAGAAGTAATCCCGCACACCTTTCACATCGTATCCACCAGCAGCTGGAAAAGACACTTTAAGCTTATATCCGTCAATATCCCGTTCTTCATAGTATTTGTGAGCAGCCATCGTGGCATATCCTCCCTGGGAATATCCGGCCAGGTACAAATCTTCCGGCAGGTCCAGACCTATTGCATCAGCCAACTCTTTAGCTGCATACAATTGATCTACAATGGCACTGGCGGTCAGGTCTTCATCGTAATAGGGATGCATGATATCTACGGACGACCCGAAACCGATATAGTCCGGGATGGAGACCATCAAGCCAGCTGATGCTACGGTAGCATATACCAATAGATCATTGGTGGTAAGGTTGTTGGATGGGGCCTGATCATCTGCTGCAATCGTTCCGTGCTGAAAACTCAATGTCCCTTTTGCTTTTTCCATCACTGGTAGAGCCACCACTCCGGAAGCTACAATCTCCTCTCCTTTGTATTGTGTGGAATAGCTGACCTTGTATACATCCACATCGTATTGCAAACTGGCAACCGGGATATCCAGCTGAGAAAAGATAATCGCGCTTCTTACGGTCGCTGATGTAATGGTGGAAACCTCTTCAAATTCAACGATGTAATTAAATGAAGGGCCATCGTCATCCTTGTTACACGCAGTAGCCGCAAGTAAGCATGCTAAACAAAATGTTAATTTGTAATTAAACCGGATCACTTTCACGATTCGAGCAGTACAGGCTCCTCTTTTACAATATCCTTTTCTACTTTCAACTTATTGATGATGAACTCCTGGCGTTCCGGAGTATTCTTACCCATGTAAAAAGACAGGATGTCTTTGGTCTTGGTGTCTTTCCTCAGGATCACGGGTTCCAGTCGGATGTCTTCTCCAATGAATCCGGCAAATTCGCTAGGCGATATCTCACCAAGTCCTTTGAATCGCGTGATCTCTGGCTTGGCTCCAAGCTTCTCTATCGCAGCCCTCCTTTCAGCATCGGAGTAGCAGTAGATGGTTTCCTTCTTATTTCTGACCCTGAAGAGCGGAGTCTCCAGAATATACACATGCCCATTCCGGACCAGCTCAGGGAAGAACTGCAGAAAATATGTCAATAACAGGAGCCGGATATGCATACCATCCACGTCGGCATCGGTAGCGATCACGATCTTTCTGTATCTGAGTCCTTCCAGCCCATCTTCAATATTCAGTGCGTGTTGAAGCAGGTTGAATTCCTCATTTTCATAGACCACCTTTTTGGTCTGTCCATAACAATTGAAGGGTTTTCCTCTCAAGCTGAATACGGCCTGTGTTTGTACGTCCCTTGACTTGGTGATAGAACCACTGGCAGAGTCACCCTCTGTAATGAAGATCATGGTATTCTCCAGCTTCTCATCATCACCTCGCTTGTCATTGAAGTGTAGTCGACAGTCTCGAAGCTTTTTGTTGTGGAGGTTGGCCTTTTTTGCCCGCTCATTCGCCAGTTTCTTGATACCGGCGATTTCCTTTCGCTCTCTTTCAGATTGCAGGATCCTTTTCAACAGTGCATCTGCGGCATCCGCATGCTGGTGCAGGTAATTATCCAGTTCTTTCTTAAGAAAGTCATTCACAAACGTCCGCATGGTGGGGCCCTCTGGCGCTACGTTCTGAGAGCCTAGCTTCGTTTTGGTCTGACTTTCGAAGACTGGTTCCTGAACCCGAACGGCTATCGATGCCACGATCGATGCCCTGATGTCTGCAGCATCAAACTCTTTCTTATAAAAATCCCGGGCTGTCTTCACAATGGCTTCTCTAAAAGCCGCCAAATGCGTTCCTCCCTGGGTGGTATGCTGACCATTGACAAACGAATAATACTCTTCGCCATACTGGTTGGCGTGGGTGATTGCTACCTCAATGTCCGAACCTCTGAGGTGAATAATCGGATACCTCAATGTCTCTTCGTCTACTTTTCGTTTCAGCAGATCCAGCAATCCATTTTCAGAATGATATTTCTTACCATTGAAATTGATGGTTAGACCAGCATTCAGGTAAGCGTAGTTCCAGATCAGGTTATCCAGGAACTCCGGAATAAAATGATAGTGCTTAAATACCTGATCATCCGGCTCAAACTCGATCAGCGTGCCATCCCGTTCTTCGGTTTTGAAGACTTTTGCATCATTTACAATCTCTCCCCGCTCAAACTCCGCCAATTTGGATTGACCATCTCTAAATGATTGTACTTTGAAATGCTTACTCAAAGCATTAACAGCTTTTGTACCCACTCCATTCAGCCCCACAGACTTCTGAAATGCGCCGCTATCATATTTACCTCCTGTATTGATCTTAGACACGCAATCCACCACTTTGCCCAGTGGTATGCCCCGACCAAAATCACGTACCTCTACCCTATGATCTGTCACCTTGATGTTGATATTTTTACCATGACCCATCATGTGCTCATCGATACTGTTGTCAAGGACTTCTTTGACCAACACGTAGATCCCGTCGTCATGCGCCGATCCATCTCCCAGTTTTCCAATATACATCCCAGGTCTAAGCCTGATGTGTTCTTTCCAGTCAAGGGATTTAATACTGTCTTCGGTATATTGAACGTCCGCCATCTTTCTTTCTAAAAAATATTATTCACACTAATTCAACCAGGGCTTGAATTTAGATAAAATTCTGATGCTTTAAATGGAAAAAAATAATCCTAAATTAGGATTTTAATTGAAGTAATCAGCAATAATTCACTGATTTTGAGGGCTTTCTATTTTCTTTTCAAGACTAGAAAAATAAGTCCGATTAGCCATGCTAAAACCATTATTGGACCCAGCCAGTTCAAGTAATAGTAGCTTGAAGCAGGAATATGTGTTGGGTTATTCAATACCCCCAAAAACCCAATGATAAAGGCCAGATAAAGGTTGAAGATAAAGGTAAACCCTCCTACCCAGGCTTTTAAAAACTCATCTATCGCTTTTTTGTTGATAATATTCTGAATTACCAGGATCAGCACATTTACAACGATGAAGACACCCACACTTCCATAAAAGAAATTCTCTTTATGAATCTCTGCCACACCCTCTTCATCCAATTTGACCATGATGGGCATATAAGCATATACCAAAGAGAGCGTTCCAAGAAAAATCAGTACTGAAAATACCTTGACAAGATTGACAACCTTAAGCATGAAATGATTTGATGTTGAATATGATAAAGCCACAAAACTAGGAATATTAACTCCTTATTTGTGAGCCATTATTGAATTAACTTTGAAGTTTCTGAGGATTTTCATTTCAATCGAAACATTAGTATCCCAATTGTCCATGAGAGTTGCCCTACTGATTCCATTAGCTATTTGCTTTTCCTGTTATAATGCTCCACCAATAGCTGGTTTTGATCAGCAAGCCTGGCAACAGTCCATATCTTGTGAACAAGACAGGCTGAATCAGGCAGACATACTTTTGAAAAATGAAGAACGTTTGCTCGCATCTAATCAAAATGAAATTCAAGAACTCCTCGGTAGTCCCAATGAGCACGAGTTGTACAGCAGAAACCAGAAATTCTTCTATTATGATCTCAGACCAAAATGTGACTCTATCCCGGGTCAGCGATTATCCATTAGGTTTGATGCCCTTGGACGAGTAAATGATATTCAGATCATTAAGGTCTTTGATTGAATCAAAATGTAACCAGGGTTTGTATCTCGGTATCCTGATCTTCCAGTTTTTCTCTTCCTTTCAGAGACGACAGTTCAATCAGAAATGAATACCCCACTACTTTACCCTTCATCTTAGCAACCAGTTCTGCTGCAGCCCTTGCGGTCCCTCCTGTGGCCAGTAAATCATCATGAATAAGCACATGATCCCCTGGTCTGATGGCATCTTCATGCATTTCTATCTCTGCACTACCATATTCCAGGTCATAGGCATGACGAACAGTCTTGTAAGGGAGTTTGCCTGCCTTCCTTACTGGGATAAAAGGCACACCAAGCTGTTGAGCCAGCTGAAGTCCATAAATAAAACCTCTGGATTCTATACCTATTACGATGGCAATACCCTTTCCTTTCCAATGGGAATAAAAGGCTTCACTTACCTGTAGGCTAAGTTTTGGATCAGCTAAAACCGGTGTAATGTCTTTGAAGAGAATACCAGGTTTAGGGAAATCCGGCACATCCCGAATCGATTGTTTCAGCTTTTGAGAGAGATCATTCATGAGCCCGAATATAGCTATTCGAACCTTAATGACTCGATTGGATCCAGCTTAGAGGCTTTGTATGCTGGTAAAAACCCTGAGATCAATCCCACAGCGGTCCCAACCAATACTCCGATGAATATCCAGAGCCAGGGGATCACGAATGAACCGGAGCTGATGATGCTGGACACGAGGTTACCAATGCCTATACCAAGTAAAATCCCACCTATTCCACCCATCTGACAGATGACAATGGCCTCAATCAGAAATTGCTGACGGATCTTTAACGGGGTGGCTCCCAATGCTTTGCGTATTCCGATTTCTCGGGTGCGCTCCGTCACAGACACCAGCATGATGTTCATCAGTCCGATAGAAGCTCCCAGCAAGGTGATAAACCCAATAGAGAATCCGCCAATCCTGAGATAGCCTGTTATTTCCCCCATTCGTTCCGCCAGGGACCTGTTCAGCTGAATTTCAAAAGAATCCTCTTCTTTAACCGGATCACTTCGGATGGCCCTCATCAACCCGCGGGCAACACCCGTGGCAGCGTCCATTTGCTCTGAACTGGGTATCGATACAGTTGCTTCATAGTTCAGTCTCCTTCCTGCTGCCAGCCTTCTTGCCGAAAGTGTTGGGATCAAGACCATTCTGTCTACAGAATTGTCGCCTGCCACACCTCCCTGTGTCCCCAGGATCCCAATTACCTGAAACCTTTGTCCCATCACTGTTATATGGTCGTTGACCGGATTTTCATAGTCTTCAAAAAGTGTCTTCTTAATGTCTGCCCCTATAATAGCTACCAGACCGCCATTTTCAACTTCGCTGGAAGAAAACCCCCGTCCCTCATCTATGTCATAACCATCTACTACCAAATAATCATAATCTCCACCCTGAACCCTGCTATTGGGATTGGTCACTTTGGATCCTCGCTTGATCTCCGCATTCCAGGTGACCAGCGCATTGACACTTACCAGACCCGGTCCATTGTAGCGCTCTTTAAACGTTACCAGTTGTTGGTATGTCAAAGGCGGATGGATCTTACTCGTTTTACCTTCTCTTGCACCTCTGTCCACGCGTTTACTTTCCATATCAAAAGTATTGGATCCCAGGTTGCTGAAGCTTTCCTCTATAGACAGTTGGATCCCGTCGATTGCAGTAAGTATCCCTACCAAAGAAGTAATGCCAATGGCAATAATAGCTGCCGTCAAAATTGTCCGTAGCTTGTTGGCATTGATCGACTTAATGCCTTCCTTTATATTTTCTCTCAGGTCCATTGGATAAAATTACAGAACTTGGCTTCAAACTATCCATGAATTTGAAACGTTGTAACTTTAAATTCAGATGCAAATGAAAAAGCTTTTATTATCAGCGGTAATATTTGTCCTTGGATTGCAAATACAAGCGGCTTATTTGTATATCCCGATGGATGAAACCCAAAAGAACCATCTGAAATCTTATGGTATTGCATACTGGATTTTGACTCAGGATGTAGAGGTAGATTGGCTGCTCAACTATAATGGAGGAAGTTTTTTGGTAAAACATCATCAATTGATAGAAAATGAATGCATCATCCGGGGCGTATCTTATCAGGTGATCTCTGACGCACAGGCCAACAGTATCCTGGCCAAAATATCCAGCCCTTCTTCCAACATGGATGTCATGAAGCTTGAAAAGCATCCCAAAATAGCCGTGTATAGTCCTAAAAGCAAGCAACCCTGGGATGACGCAGTTACCCTGGTCCTCACCTATGCCGAAATCCCGTATGACGTGATCTTCGACGACGATGTCATGTACAATGAACTACCAAAATACGATTGGCTTCATCTGCATCACGAGGACTTTACGGGGCAGTATGGCAAGTTCTACAAAACCTATCATCATTTCCCCTGGTATCAGCAGCAGCAAAAAGAATACGAAGAATCAGCCCGTAAGCACGGTTTCTCCAAAGTATCTCACCTGAAACTAGCCATTGTAAAGAGAATCAAGACCTATGTGGCCAGTGGAGGATTCCTGTTTGCCATGTGCTCTGCTACGGATACCTATGACATTGCATTGGCTGCGGAAGGAATCGATATTTGTGAATCAATCTATGATGGCGATCCTGCAGACCCACAGGCCCAGCAAAAGCTGGACTTCAGCAAAACCATGGCTTTTGAGAATTTTGAAATAGAGAGAAATCCACTGGAATACGAGTACTCCAACATCGATAATCAGCAGCAGATGAGAGGCTTAAACCAGTCCAATGACTTTTTTAGTCTGTTCCAGTTTTCAGCCAAGTGGGACCCGATTCCTACCATGCTCACTCAAAATCATGAGAAAATCATCAAAGGATTTATGGGTCAAACCACCTCCTTTAAAAAGAGCCTGATCAAATCAGATGTCGTCATCATGGGCGAGACACGTTCTATTGACGAAGCCCGTTACATTCATGGTGTGTTGGGGAAAGGTTTCTGGACCTTTTATGGTGGTCATGACCCGGAAGATTATCAGCATTATGTCAATGAAGAGCCTACAGACTTAAATCTGCACCCCAACTCTGCCGGTTATCGCCTGATACTCAACAACATTTTGTTTCCAGCAGCCAAGCAGAAAAAACAGAAAACATAGACTTCCCGGTAGAACTTGTTGAAGGATATGTTTGTTGATAAGCAGGTCTTACGTAAACTTGCACAAAGCTTAATCTATGAACATTTCCAAAGAAAACATCCTTAAAGCGTTAGGTGAAGTACAGGATCCCGATCTGAAAAAAGATTTGGTCACCCTGGGGATGATTCAAAACATACATGTCGATGGAAATAAGATTGCGTTTCAGGTTGTGCTCACCACACCAGCCTGTCCACTAAAGGAAATCATTCGGAAGGACTGTGAAAAGGCGCTGATTCGAAATCTGGGAGAAGAAATTGAGTTGGATATCGATATGACATCATCGGTGACCACCACCCGGACCGCGAACCCAATTCTTAAAGGAGTAAAAAACATCATCGCTATTGCCTCCGGAAAAGGTGGTGTTGGAAAATCAACCGTTTCTTCCAACCTGGCTGTATCCCTTGCTAAAACAGGTGCCAAAGTTGGGCTCATTGATGCAGATATCTTTGGACCATCTATCCCGACCATGTTCAACTGTGAGCATGAACAGCCTGGGGTCGAAAAGATTGATGGCAAAAACATGATCATACCTATTGAACAATATAAGGTTAAACTGATGTCAATAGGCTTTTTGAGCCCTCCGGGTAACGCTGTCGTATGGCGTGGCCCCATGGCCAGTTCCGCATTGAAACAATTTCTGGGCGACACGAAATGGGGTGAGCTGGACTACCTTTTGATTGACCTCCCTCCCGGCACCAGTGATATCCACTTAACACTCGTCCAGTCGGTTCCAGTGACTGGGGCTGTAATTGTAACTACCCCTCAAAAAGTTGCGTTGGCTGATGCTGTTAAGGGACTGATGATGTTTAAACAGCCCCAAATCAACGTCCCTTTACTCGGGTTGGTTGAGAATATGGCATTTTTTACTCCTGAAGAGCTTCCTGACAATAAATATTTTATCTTTGGAGAAGAAGGTGGAAAGCGTCTGGCGGAAAGTCATGAGGTCCCCTTCCTCGGTCAGATACCCATTGTACAATCGATCAGGGAAAGTGGAGACTCAGGATACCCGGCGGTATTGAAAGATGATATCACTGCTGAGGCGTTCAGTAACCTGGCATCGTCACTGGCGCAACAGGTTGCTATACGCAATGCCACTATGGCTAAAACCCAAAAAGTAGAAATTAATGCCTGAAATTAACCTAAAAGATCGCATCGAAACTGCACTGGATAGCATCAGGCCTTACCTGGAAGCTGATGGTGGAAATGTCAAAATATTGAAGGTCGATGATGACAACAAGGTGTTTTTGGAGCTCCTTGGAAATTGCGGCAATTGCCCGATGTCTACCATGACACTAAAAGCAGGAGTAGAAGAAGCCATTAAACGGGCAGTTCCGGAAGTTACTGCTGTAGAGGCTGTCAACATCACCTCTCCGGAGGATCCAAATGCTGTTTTACCTCAAAGAATGATGTGAAATGAGGGCCATAGTGGCTATCCTGATGTTATTACAGGTGGCAACTTCGTTTGCACAAGAGCGGTGTGCAACAAATTACACTCCGGCCAACCAATACATCATTCATCAATCGGATCAGTTTGAGTCGTGGATCTCAGACATGAGACATCAAAAAAAGGAGCTCAGACAATTTCAATCGGCAAGATCTAACGTTGTATATACCATCCCAGTCGTATTTCACATCATTCACAATGGAGAAAGCATTGGTACAGGGGTAAATATCTCTGATCAACGCATTCAGGAACAAATCGATGTTTTAAACAAGGATTTCAGAAGAGAAAACGAGGATGCATCCTCTACCCCACTTATTTTCCAACCCGTAGCTGCTGACACGGAAATTAACTTCGTGCTTGCAAAGCAAACCCCCGAGGGTTTGCCATCGAATGGAATTGTAAGGGTTCAGGGATCAAAAACCCAGTACAACGCTTCACAAGATGATGCCCTGCTGAAAAGTGAAAGCTATTGGCCGGCAGAAGACTACTTAAACATCTGGGTAACCAATCTCTCCGGAAATTTCATCGGGAATGCCCAATACCCCTTTGCCAACCTTCCTGGTTTGCAAGGCCAATTTCTAAACTACAGGTTAACTGACGGTCTGGTCATAGATTATTTGTGGGTGGGCATCAACGATAACACGACTTCTTTTGACTCCTATGGCCGCACAGCCACACACGAATTGGGGCATTACCTGGGCTTGAGACATATATGGGGTGATGGTGGCTGCAGCTTCGATGACTATTGTGCGGATACGCCACTAGCATCCGGTAGCTACTCTGGCAAAAGCTCCCCCTGTTCTTTCCCTGATGATCAGCGCATTTGTAACGAAGGCTCTCCAATGTTCCAAAACTTCATGGACTATACGGATGATGAGTGTATGAACCTCTTCACCTTTGACCAGAAAGAACGGATGCGGTTGGTACTCGAATACAGTCCAAGAAGAAAGTCTTTGCTGACATCACCAGGACTGGTTGAACCCGTCCAATTTACCAATGACCTGGGCGTTCGTACCATCCTTTCGCCGGAGATCTCCGATTGTGATGGAATCCTGGATCCTTCCATTGAAATTAGGAATTATGGAACCAATGACATCACTTCATTTTCTGTTGGATTTTATATCAATAATCAACTGGTAGAGACAGTAAATGAGCTAACAAACCTGAACCCACTCGACGTCTCTATCGTGAATTTTGGTTCCGTCTCCATCAACCAGTCCATCTTCAATGAGGTTGAGTTCAGAGTAAACTCAGTAAATGGAGTCACAGACAACAATCAGGTCAACAACATAAAAAGTCTGAATATTTTACCTAATGAGACCTCAATTATTCCATTTTTCGAAGAGTTTGAAGCACAACCCAAGGTGACCATGATTAGTGAGTTTGGTGAAACTTCAAACTGGAAGGTAGAAACGGCTCCCGATAATACTGCCCTGAATAAAGCGGCCAAACTGAAATTTTATAACTCACAGAATAATATTGGGTCTCTGGATCTCATGCTTACAAAAGTGCTGGACCTGTCCAACTTAAGCACGGCATTGCTTTCATTTAAATATGCATATGCTCCACGGTCAGACAGCATTTACAACGATGGGTTGATCGTGGCCATATCTACCGATTGTGGAGCAAATTTCCCTGTTGATGAATATCTGTTTGAAAAATACGGAACGAATTTGGGGACGGTGCTGCCCAGAAGCCAGGAATTTACCCCTATGTCCCCTTTCGACTGGGAAGAAGAATTCATTAACCTAACCCCATATATCGGCACTGATTATGTGCAAATAGCCTTCATTGGGGTAAATGGAGGCGGAAACAACCTGTATGTAGACAGCATCGCCATCACCTCCGATAATCTTCTGGCTTATGATGTTGGGATACGTCAAATAAGCAATGTTTCCCAGGTTACCTGTTACAATGAGTTTGTTCCCGTGCTGGAAGTGAAAAATTATGGATACGAAACCGTGGATAACCTGCTCATTTCGTATGACTCCGAAAACGGATCAGAAGGATTTCAATTTTCAAACCTAAATCTCCTATCCGGAGCATCCACAAACCTTGTGCTCCAGGGTAATCTGAGGAATGGGTTGAATCAAAATGAGTTTGAAGTTATTTCCGTCAACCAGCGGGTAGATGAATACGCTCCCAACAACAAATTACGATATTTCGCGGTGCTCAATGAAGATGAGGAGTCTATCCCTGTTCGTCAAAATTTTGAATTCGAACCCTGGGTGATCAATGAATCATCTAATGATCCGGACTACGAAAAAGTATTGATTGGAGAAAACAATGTATTGAAAGCGAAAGCCTTCAACTCGGCTAATATCGGAACGGAATCGTGGCTGGTAAGTCCTACACTCAGCACGGATAACTACAAGGAAGCCGGATTAAGGTTTAGGGTCTCGTATGCTTCAAACACTCAACTGATCGATAATTTAAAGATCTTACTTTCAACGAATTGTGGCTTGAGCTATGATAAAGTGATCTATAACAAAAACAGTGATTCTCTCGCAGTGACTGTTTCATCTACTGAATGGGAGCCTCAGGGTGACGAGGATTGGCGCACAGAATATTTAAGCCTTACTAACATCCTCAAGCTTGACGATGAAGAAAAAGTGGAGAATTTTAGACTTGCCTTTGTGTTTACCAATGGAACCGGTAATAACCTCTATCTGGATGATATCGAAATCCTGACCATTGATGACCCTGACCTGCAGCCATTCAATGCCCCCATTACGATCTACCCCAACCCTTCACCGGACAAGTATTTCAAGGTGGCATTTAACCTTAAACAAAAAGAGGAAGTCAACATTCAACTGGTAGATCTTTCGGGTAGGATTGTATACAGCGATAGATTTTCACAGACATTAAACCAGATTTACGAATTCGTTGCCCCTAATCAATCTGGTTTTTACTTTGTGAGGATAACTGGTCAAAGTTTCTCTGATACCAAAAGATTGTTTATTCGCCAATAAAGAGAACTTAGTGACTTAATTTTGGCGACCATGAGAATTGGAATTTTTTTTGGCGGCCAATCCAGGGAAAGGGAGATTTCCTTTGCAGGAGGACGCACTGTTTACGACAATCTTGATAAAACACTTTTCGACCCGGTCCCAATCTTTGTAGATAGCCTGGGCAACTTCATTCTACTTGATTGGCAATATTTATATAAAGGAACCATCCGGGATTTCTATCCACCAGCCAGTGAGCTGCCACCAAGTCCGCATTTCTTCCAGGTGTACATTGAATCCTTAGGAGATGATCCGGATAAAATTGAGGCAAGCATAAAGAGCGTGGGTCTCCCCCTCAAGCCAGATGAATTATCCCGGCATATTGATTTTGCTTTTCTGGCACTCCACGGCCCTTATGGTGAGGATGGCAATATCCAGGGGCTTCTGGAATGGTATAACATCCCTTACTCTGGTTCAGGAATCCTGCCAAGCAGTATCGGAATTGATAAATCCATTCAAAAACAGATATTGCAATCAGCTGGTTTTGACCTACCCAAACATGAGTCTATTCATAGGGAATCATGGTTGAAGGATCCGGTCAGTATAAGTGACCACATTGCCTCACAATTCCAATTTCCGATAGTTATCAAATCACCACACCAGGGATCATCCATTGGTATTACCATCGTACGATCCGCTGATGAGTTGGCCGGTGCCATCAATAAGTCGTTCTTCATTCAAACGATTGATATCGGACATTGGAAAAGCCTCAACGATATCGAAAAACGAAATTTCCTTATCCAGTTTACCGATATCCGTGAAGGTCTTGGATTTCCAGTATTGATTGATGATGAACTATGCTATCATCCGGAAGCATTTTGGTCTATTTTAGACGGAACAAGCTCAAAGGAATTAACCCTGGTATCACCCAATGGCGAGGAAGAGGTACTGGTAGAATCATTTCTTGAGGGAATCGAATTTTCCTGTATCGTCATCACCTCACCTGAAGGAAAACCGCTTGCATTACCACCTACTGAGATCAGAAAAAAATCAAATCTATTTGACTATAGAGCCAAGTATCTCCCCGGGATAAGTAGAAAGGTAACACCGATTGACCTGCCAGCCGATGTAGTGGAGAATATCAGGAAAAAATGTGAGCTTCTTTATCAAAACATCCATTCTCAGGTATATGCCAGAATTGATGGGTTTTATACTACCGACAAACGGATCATTCTCAATGACCCAAATACGACTTCGGGGATGCTTCCTTCTTCGTTCTTCTTCCACCAGGCAGCGGAGATCGGTCTGAATCCGTCTCAATTTCTCACTTATATCATTGAGGAGTCGTTGAAAGCACGTGGTCACTCAGGAAAGCAGACACAAAAGCTAAAGGGAATGGTCCAAAAGCTAAACGAAGCCCTGACCTTAAAAGCTAAATCAGAATCTAAAAAGATCAATGTTGGTGTGGTGATGGGTGGATTTTCGACTGAGCGCCACATCAGTATTGAGAGTGGACGGAATATTTATGAAAAGCTGGCCTCATCCGCAAAATATCATCCCATCCCTATTTTTCTGACGGGTGACGAACAAAACCATCAGCTTTTCCAGCTTCCGATCAATATCATGCTCAAAGACAATGCTGATGACATCAGGGAAAAAGTCCTTGATAACAGCGATAAGCATGAGATCCTTAAAAAGATAGCCAAAGAAGCACAGGCAATTACCTCAAAGTTTGCCTATAGTGAAGCCATGGAGGTAGAAGAATTAACATATGCTGATCTTAAAGGGAAAATTGACTTTGCCTTCATCGCATTACATGGAAGGCCCGGTGAAGATGGTGCGATACAAAAACACCTGGAAGCGCAAGGGATTCCCTATAATGGGTCCGGAATAGAAAGCTCAGCCACTACCATTGACAAGTTTAAAACCAATAAGATATTAAGGGAGAAGGGCTTTCATGTAGCCGATCACTGTATGGTATTCAAATCTGAATATGGCAATGATCCAATCCGTGAAATAGAAAAGCTGGAAGATGAATTTGGCTATCCCTTCATTGCCAAACCATCAGATGATGGCTGTTCTTCAGCAGTGAAGATGATCAGGAGCAGAGCAGAAATCAAAGCGTTTTCAGACATGATGTTCAGGGACCAACCTGCATTCCCTGAGCAACCTAAAGAAACCCTGAAGCTAAAGGACAACGAGGAATTTCCGATGAAAGATTATTTCCTCATAGAAGAGCTCATTAAGAAAACCGGTGAAGAACACTTCCTGGAGATCACCGGTGGTGTGATCACCAAAAGGGTTTCTGGAAAAATCGTTTACGAAGCTTTCGAACCTTCTGAAACCCTTGCTAGTGGAGAAGTTTTGTCACTTGAAGAAAAATTTCTTGCCGGAGAGGGACAAAATATTACACCAGCCAGATTTGACAAAGATCCTAAAAGATCACAGGCTGTTTCAGATCAGGTAAAGAGCGTTCTTGAGAAAGTAGCAGAGGCGCTTGGTGTAGAAGGATATTGCCGAATTGACGCCTTTGTGAGGGTTTATCCGGATAAAGTGGAGACCTCTATCATTGAGATAAATTCGTTGCCTGGAATGACCCCGGCCACGGCGATATTTCACCAGGCAGCCCTTGCAGGACTCAAGCCTTATGAATTTATTGATCAGATCATTACCTACGGATTCAATAAGTAGTCGAAAAGTGAGTTTATATTTGGGGACGTTTCAATTTAGTAACCATATTTTTCATACATGAATCTATTAAAGGTAAACAAGTGGTATGATATCTTAAAACACATTGGGCTGATGGCTTTTATCGGTATCCTGTTGGTCTTGTTTTTCTTTTATATCTATATGCCATTAAGCACCAATCACGGTGAAACGCTTACCGTGCCTGATGTAAGAGGTGTTGCATTTGAAGACCTGGACAGGTTTTTGGGTGAAAGAAAGCTAAGGTATGAAGTAACGGAAGACTCAGGATTTTCTGCTGACCTGCCTCCGTTATCGGTGCTGCGCCAGCTACCTATGCCCAATGCCAAAGTAAAGGAAAACAGAAAGATCTATGTGACGCTGAATGCGGAGAAGCCACCCCTGGTACGGATGCCCAAACTCATAGGCGGATCTGTCAAAAATGCTCAATTGATTCTGAAGACCTATGACCTTAGGTTAGGTAATATTGATTACCAACCCGATATAGCACTTAATTACGTTTTGGATCAAAAAATAGATGGTAGACGGGTAATGGAGGGTGAAAGGATCCCTAAGGGTTCAAGCATTGACCTGGTAGCCGGTGATGGTCTGGGCAGGGTATCCCTTGAATCACCAAACCTGATCTTTCTTGACCAGGAAAGTGCGGAATTTGCCATTATTGGTTCCGGCTTGAAGATTGGTGATGTGACATACGAGAAAACCGGTTTAGCCGTTGTAGAAGTGGAAAAGGAAGATGGCACTTTTGAATACAAGCAGCAAGAAGTATCTCCGGGAGCTGTCTTCAAGCAGCGTCCTACTCCGGGAATTAATATGCGAATTGGCCAGGAAGTGGATATTTGGATATATAAGCCCGACTCACTCAATGTCAATCCCACATTACTTGATGAATGATCTTATATGAGGTATCCCCTTACCTTATTGGCACTATTCCCTCTTTTACTCAATGCACAATTGATCATTCAATCGTTGCAAAAAGGAGATAATAACGCCAGTTACAGGATCACCGAGACACAGGCAGATACCATTCTCACACTCCCTTTTTGGGATGACTTCTCTACCTCTTCAGATTCACCCGACATCTATAAATGGCTCTATGGTTCAGACGTATTTGTAAATGCAACCTTCGGAAGCAATGCTCCCACATACAAGGTGGCTACGCTGGATGGTTTAAACGGACTGGGTGGTGCTCATCTAGCGAATAACGCCTTCCCGGGACCGGCAGACAGTCTAATAACCCATTCCATTGACTTGTCACAGCTATCGGCTTTTGATAAAAATACGGTCTTCCTGAGCTTTTTCTGGCAGGCCTTTGGTAATGGAGAGCTACCCGATGCAGAAGATTCCCTGAAGGTATCATTCTATACCAGAGACTCTACCTGGGTGGAGGTATGGGGCACCAATGGCGGACTGGACAATAGCAGTCCGGATTTTCAGCAGGAGATCATCCAGGTGATTGGTGACCGGTTCTTTCACCGGAATTTCAGAATAAAATTTGAGTCCATCATTAACCGGGGAGGTCCCTTTGATACCTGGCATATTGACTATGTCTATTTGAACAAATCCAGATCAGCTAACGACATCTATCATTTTGACCGGAGCTTATCGAGCCCCCCTACACTGCTATTTTCTCCCTATGCAGAAGTGCCGGCTCATCAGTTCTTCAACAATCCTGCGGGCTTTCTAAGCACACAAAACATCCTGGCCAGCAACCTTGACAATACCCCTCACCCACTCGACTACTATTATCAACTAAGGAATTTAACTACCGACGAATCATACATTGATGCCTCATTAGGCAATGGTGGTGGTGGGGCTATGTTGCCGTTAGAACAAAGATTGCTCAAAGGACCGGTCTTTCCTTCTATACCAGTCAATGTGCTGGATTCCCAGGTTTTTGAGGCCACTTACTACTACAATACCGGAGACAAATTTCTATTTGAGGAAGTGGATAATGGGGATACATTGTTTCTTCCCGTAGACCTCAAGGTGAATGACACCATCAGGCACACTTATACGCTGCATAACTATTATGCTTATGATGATGGAATCGCAGAGTATTCTTCAGGAATCAATGTAGAAAATGGGATGCTGGTTGTTATGTATGCTGTAGAAGAACAAGACACCCTTACTCACTTAGATATTCATTTTCCGGACATCAACCCAAACAACCCAGCTGGAAAAGTTATCAATATCATCGCCCTGCGCAGGTTGGATGAAGATGTAACACGCTCTCAACCTTATACCATCCAGCTTTCTAATAAACGAAATGGATTTACGAGGATCAAGCTGTCTACTCCACTCATCGTGAGTGATACTTTTTATATCGGTTATGAAAACACATCAAATAGCCTGATTGGTGTGGGGTTTGATAGAAACAACATTGCTGCGAGTGATTTTATCTACTACAACGTGTTGAATAGCTGGATCCAAAATGATGAACTCCAGGGTGCATTAATGATTCGACCGGTATTTCAGGACGGGTCTGAGTTTGTCCTGTCAGCTCCCAAACCAGAATTAACGGTAGATGTATACCCTAACCCTACCAGTGGGATGATCAACCTACCCAGGTATGACCATCTTTCTATTTATGACCTTTCAGGGCGTTTTATCGAACAGTTTGGTTATTCTCCGCAATTAGACCTTTCAAACTACCCCAATGGGATTTACCTTTTGAAATTCACCATTCAGGGAGAGCCTATCCTGAAAAAAGTGATTGTTTCCCATTAAAAAGCACCTTCCGGGATTTCCAGTATCAACGGTCTTGGACTAAAGGAAATCACAAAAATGATCAGGGCCAGCCAGCCGATCAGCTGCCTTCCGGGATCAAGCTTTTCATTTTCAATCGTTTTAGGATGATCAATACCTAAAAACCTGCCAACGACAAATGCAAATACCAACCAACCACTGTATCCTTCCAGATAGAAAAAAGACGATAACACAAATTGAACAGCCATGATTGAGGCAGCAAATACCCATCTGTCCTGGGCCTTCTTAAACATCGAGAATGCGCTGGCAAAGAGAAAATAAACATACAATCCCAGGTATAGCGCAAACTCCCCAATGGAGCCCATAGAGGTATCCTCAAGACTTCTGACATTGATCAGGCCCAGCCCCGCATAGAAAATAAAAGCCGTAAAAAGTACCCTGGCTATGATACCATGATATTTCTTTCCAAAAAGGCCATAGGTAATGTGACCACCATCAAGCTGCCCGATGGGCAACAGATTCAATGCCGTAAATAGCAAGGCAATATAGCCAGCCAGCAAGACCGGGTAATGATACATCTCACTCATGGGTGGCAACTTATCCTGATCTGCCACATAAGTCCTGAAAAACCAAAAGATCAGGTTCTCCCCCAATTTCATGGTCACCCCTTCTTTTCCTTCCTCAGCCTGCTCGATATTACCAAAGCCATACTGCTCATATTCAGGATGGATCTCGTAGATGTATGACGTGTCTGGCAGATGCGTAAATCCATACCAGATGAAAAATATAGCAATCACAAAACCCGCTATCGGGCCGGAGACCCCTACATCGAAATATTTCTTCCTGTTGTTGATATGCTCTTTGATCCTGATAAGGGCACCCATAGTTCCCAGAGAAATTGATCCGATAAAGCCTAACCACAGGGGTATATAGTAAGGTAACGTCACCTTGATCTTATGATATTTTGCTGTGAAGTAATGGCCAAATTCATGGAAAGTGAGGATCAATAACAGTGGAATGGAAAAATAAAGACCTGCCTGAAAATCGTCCCAGGTCATGGTCTCCTCACCTAAAAAGAGAAATCGTCCATAAATCCACTCAGCACCGGCCAGGGTGGTGGTAATTAAGGTCAAAAAGAATAGCCCAACCTGGATAAGAAGTGTTTTTTTCTGCTTATCCATGGTTTATAATTTCAAATATCTGGTCAGGATATTTTACCTGAACGGCCTGAATTCCCAACGATTGGGCACTGGTGATATTAGCCATGTTATCATCAAGAAATAAAGTACGCTCCGGCTTTAATTGACTATGATCAATCACATAATTGTAGCATGATACCTCGGGTTTCCTCAGCCCTATCTTATGAGAATAATGGGCTAAATGCACAAAGCTATGCATCCCTTCTTCACCGGTAGCCTCATTCACCATCTCATCAAATTTTCGCTCATGAATACCATTTGTATTGCTGAGGATCATCGTATTGAAGTTTTGTCCGAGTGAACGCATGAGGTTCAACCTCTTTTCAGGAATGTTTCCCAACATCAGATTCCAGGCTTCCTCAAACTCTTCCATACTCATATTTGCCTTGAGCAATTCATTCATGTCTGTCAGAAATTGCTCCTCCGAAGACTTACCGGTTTCATATTGTATGAGTATCGGGGAACTGACAATAAACTCCTTCATTTTATCCATTGGACCTAAATCCACTCCTGCATGTTTGGATAGTTTTTCTATAACTGCTACCGGGTCCAGGTCGACAATTACTCCCCCTAAATCGAAAATTATTGTATCAATCTTTGATAACTCAATCATAAGGCAGCAATATTAAACCGAAGGCACTAGAAATCATTACATGCTTACACATTTCGCAATTATTTAACTATTTTCATTCAATGATGAGATCAAAACTACTTTTCGTTGTATTTGTTTTAGTGGGCTGTGCCGGGTCAAGAACTGACACTGATTCAAATGATCAGAACCCGAATTTGATAGAGATTGATATCACCGCGCTACAAAAGGGATACCAGGACCAATCCTATACTATTCAGGAAGTGGTCAGGTACTATTTAGAAAGAATTGAGTCAATAGACAAGCAGGGACCAGGCCTCCATTCAGTCCTTCAGGTAAACCCTGAGGCAATGGAGATCGCTAAGGAACTGGACCTTGAACTAGCCAGCGGAAAAATGCGCGGGCCATTGCATGGCGTGCCGGTGCTGCTCAAGGATAATCTTGATACACATGATCAAATGGAAACTACCGCGGGCTCCCGGGCATTAAAGGGTTCTCGCCCATTAAAAGATAGTTTTGTTGCAAAGAAGCTACGTGAATCGGGTGCGGTCATTCTGGGAAAAACCAACCTAAGCGAATGGGCTAACTTTAGAGGAGAATTGTCATCCAGCGGATGGAGCGGGTTGGGTGGCCAAACCAAAAACCCATATATATTGGATCGAAATCCCTGTGGTTCCAGTTCCGGGTCAGGGGTGGCCGTAAGTGCAAATCTCACAATGTTAGCGATTGGTACTGAAACTGATGGATCCATCGTATGCCCATCTCATGCTAACGGGATTGTTGGAATAAAACCTACGGTAGGACTCATTAGCAGATCCGGAGTGATCCCCATATCATTTACACAGGACACCCCGGGCCCTATGGGGAGAACAGTAAGGGATGCTGTCATTTGTCTGGGGGCACTTACTGGCATTGACTCCACGGATGTAAAAACGTTAGGTAGTACAGAAAATTTCTACGAAGATTACACTCAGTTTTTAGATCCTGATGGTCTCAAAGGTAAGCGCGTAGGTTTTTACCAAGGGCCCATGGGTGAACATTTCAAGGTAGATGAATTAATGCTTTCTGCCATTGAAGTTATGAAGACCCAGGGCGCTGAGATTATTGAAATAGAAAAAATCTCTACAATTGCTCCCGGAGATGCTGAATTTCAAATCCTTCTATATGAATACAAGGACGGTCTCAATAAATACTTTGAGTCCCTGGGACCCGATGCCCGGATTAAAAACATTGAAGAGCTCATTGCTTTCAATAAGCAGGATTCGATTGAGTTGAAACACTACAATCAGAAATACCTTGAACTGGCAGCTGCCAAAGGGGATCTCCAATCCCCTGAATACCTCGATGCACTTAAAATGGCCAGGAAGTACAGCCAACAGGAAGGGATTGACCGAGTCATGAATCTCTATGACCTCGATGCCATCGTGGCTCCTACCGGAAGCCCTGCTTGGAAAACAGACTGGGTCAATGGAGATCATTTTCAACTGGGGAGTTCATCACTCGCAGCAGTAGCCGGATACCCCAATATTACAGTACCTATGGGCTTTGTTGATGAATTGCCGGTAGGCATTTCCTTTTTTGGGAGAGCCTGGAGCGAACCAGAGTTGATATCCATCGCCTATGCTTATGAGCAAAAAACAATGCATCGAAAGTCACCCAGATTTATAGAATCTCAACAATAACGCTATGTACACAATAATGTACTGGCCCGACCCTTCAACCTTTACATTATCTGTCAATTAAATTGCAGATAATCATGAATCTTTTTTGATTTAAATCAAACTTGATTGCGCATTATCCGTTATCATTGCATAATACAAAGAATACTTTGTATTTAATGGCACCAGCTATTGAGAAAGAAGCTAATTTCCCTATGGGCTTTTCATGTCCGATCGGGTTTTTAGCCTAAATATTTATTGAACATAAATAATATCAATAGGTGGTTCAACAATTCCAAACACTTACCCTTCTCCTCCTTTTTGTTATTACCATAGGAGGAGCATCCGCACAAGAATTTTCTGCAGGTGTTAATACTGAAAACCCCAATCCCTTTGCGGTTCTGCACCTTGTTGCTCCAAATGGAAACCAGGGATTCCTTTTACCAAAGATAGATACCGGTCAAAGAACAGCACTGAGTGCTTCTCTAGGTGCTACAGAAAGTGGTTTGATGGTCTATGACCAGGCAGAAAACCAAATCTACTTTTGGGATGGGCTCAAATGGATTTCATTGATCCAGACCATTTCCAAGGATTTAACAAATGGAAATATCATTAACCTTGCAAGTGGTGGTTCAATCAATATAGGAGAAGGAATACCTGTGGCCGGTCAAGTCCTTGAATGGGATGGCAACAATTGGGGACCCGCTCCTCCTGCTGGTGTTCAAAGTCTTGGGCTTACAGGCAATATACTGGATATTTCTAACGGAAATAGTGTGGATCTTAGCGGATATTTGGACAATACAGATAATCAGGATCTTACACTTGCGGGAAATACTTTAAGCCTGACTAATGATGGCACACCAGTAGATCTCTCTGTGTATCTGGATAATACGGACAATCAGGATTTGACCCTGGCTGGCAATACTTTAAGTCTCACCAATGACGGGACTCCAGTGGACCTCAGTGGCTACCTGGATAATACTGATAACCAGGATCTCTCTTTGGCTGGAAACACATTGAGTCTCTCTAATGATGGAACTACAGTTGATTTGAGTGGTTATCTGGACAATACAGATGATCAGGTTGTGGATCAGTTTGACCTGACTGGTTCAATTTTAAACCTTTCGTTGGAAGGTGATGGCGCTGCACCGTACACTGTAGATCTGAGTCAATTTTCTTTACCTTCAATGGTTGGAAACGCAGGTAATTACCTTACAACAGATGGTTCTGTGAGCTTATGGAGTCCTTTGGGTGCACTGGCTCAGCTCGATGCGGTGGGCTCTGCAGAAATTACCGATCTGAGTATTACAGAGTCAGATTTGGCTAACTCAATTGCCGGAAATGGTATAGCAGGTGGTGCAGGCACTCCGCTCTCTGTAGACCTGGCACCGGCTTCCGGGATGGATTTTAATGTCAATCAACTGCAGTTGGAAGAGCTCTATCCTGGTGGTATAACACATGATGGAGGAACATCTACAGCCATACGATCTATCACCTTTGACTCAAAAGGAAGGTTTGTGAGTGCCACATCAATTACTGTCGTATTGAGTGACAGGCGCTTGAAAAAAGAGATCACTCATCTGGATAATTCATTAGAAAAAGTCCTCCAACTGAATGGATATAACTATTATTTGAAGTCTGATTCATTGAGTAAGGAGTTAAAAACAGGTGTTATGGCCCAGGAAATTAAAGAAGTTATCCCTAACCTGTTATTGACTCGGCCGGATGGATATTATGGTGTTGATTATCAGGGATTGATCCCAATATTACTAGAAGCAATAAAAGAACAGCAAGGGATCATTGATAACATTAACCAGGAGCTTAGTCAGCAGAAGCAAATCAACGATGAACAGGACTTAAAGATCACCACCATGGGACATAAACTGGATCAACTACTTGAGCTGCTGAATGTCAGTGAATCATCCAATGAAGTCAACTAATCTCAGTATTGACTCATTCATTTAGTCACGAGAGACACCACTTCAGTTGTAATTTATCGGCCAGGGATAGTCATTAAAAACCCATTTAGACCAATTATCACATAATTAACCCTGCAACTGAAATAGTTTGCATCTTTGCCCACTATGAGATCCTTTTATGATCAAAGAATCACCGGATTCACCAATGAACTAAATCTAGCAACGACATCTGCAAATCGATTATCCATTCTACGTGGATTAAGTTTTCTTCTGGGTTTTTTGTCGTTGGTAGCCTTTTTCTCCACCCTGGATTCGATAAATTGGGTGTGGCTATTGCTCACCGGCATTTTTGGTTTGATCTTTTACCGGATTGTCATCCTGCATACCCAAAAACTTCAGGATATTTCGAAGCTGGAGTCCCTGATAGCACTCAATAATGAGGAAATCTCCAGAATGGAACTTAACCTGGCCGGCATTGAAGACGGAAAGACTTATCTCGATCCCGAGCATCCCTATCACCTCGACCTGGACATCTTTGGCAAACACAGCCTTTTTCAACTCCTGAACAGATGTCAGATTCCTGAATCGAAATCACTGCTCGCCAATTGGCTGTCTCATAAAGCACCTGTTGATGAAATTAAATTAAGACAAGAAGCTTCAAAAGAACTTGCAAAAGATATTGACTGGTATCAGAACTTTATGGCTGAAGCTGATATATCGCTCAAAAAGCGCGGAAAAAGGGAGCCGGAAGTTTCCCAAAAGATGCTTGCTGAATGGGCCAACAAAGACTATCACTTCAAGATGGGAATGGGTCTGAAGGTCATGGCTATTGCTACCACTATCGTTTCTGTTGCCTTGGTTGCCTCTGTCCTGATCCTGCCTCTGACCTATCATTGGCTATATCTTCTCATCATTCCCAATGGGTCATTGCTTGGCTATTCCATAAAACACCTGAATAAACTATCAAAGGGCATGGATAAAGCCCATTACCTAATAAAAACCTATCTCAAAACCATTCCCCTGATAGAAAATGGGGGCTTTTCAACGGTGAAGCTAAAGCAACTGCAGCAAAAGCTAGGTACCAAAACTCCTGCACATAAAGGCATTGAAAAACTAAGTAATCTGGCCTATCGTTTGTCTGTGCGAGGCAACATGCTGTATCCAATCCTGGATGGAATATTTCTTCTGGATGCCTACTTGCTTATTGACCTGTGCAACTGGAAAGTAAAATATCAGTCCCACATAGAGGAATGGCTTGAAGTGATCAACGAGATGGAATGCCTGATCAGTCTGGCAGGGTTTTCCCATATTCATCCGGATTATACTTTCCCTGAAGTAGATGAACAACCTTTTCATTTTAATGCCAATGCACTGGGGCACCCCTTAATCCCAGAGAATGAACTGGTGAAAAACGATTATGAGATTACCGGACGCGGCAGCATCGATATTCTCACTGGCTCCAATATGTCCGGGAAATCTACTTTTGAACGTACCATCGGGATCAATATGGTGCTCGCACAGGCGGGTGCCCCGGTCAATGCCGCCTCCCTGTCCATGGGCCTAACCGACATCTTCACCAGCATGCGAACAGTAGATGATATCAGCAAGCATACCAGCTCCTTCTATGCAGAGCTCAAGCGGATCAATCAACTGCTGGAAACAGTAAAGAGCGGTCCTGCTACTTTTGTCGTCATCGATGAAGTGCTTAAGGGTACTAATTCGGAAGACCGACACATTGGCGCTGTGGCCCTCGTAAAGAAACTGAGCTCGCTCAATGCCTTCGGGATCATTTCCACACATGACCTGTCTTTAGGTAAGGAAACTCAAAATACTACAGGTATCCGCAATTTCAGTTTTAATAGTGAAATAAAGGACAATCAAATCCTTTTCGACTACAAGCTTACTCCAGGTCTGTGCAAGAGCTTCAATGCCAGTAAGCTCATGGAAAAAATGGGGATCATTGATTAAATCAACCCGGCCTTGTCCATTCTGCGTTTGTTAATACGTCAGTATAGCAAACAACAGATCTTTATATTATGAAAAAATTTATCGTATTGTATCACGCCTCGCCTGAAGCGATGGCAGAAATGAGTAATGAACCACCCAGCGAAGAAACAATGAAACCCTGGATGGACTGGGCAAAAAAATGCGGTTCTAAGCTGGTTGATTTGGGAAATCCCCTATTTGGAGGGGTAAAATTAAGTCCGGATGGAAAAAGTACAGCAAGCAGCAAAGGTGTTGTTGGTTACTCTGTGCTTCAGGCCAATGATCTGGAAGATGCCAAATCCCTGCTTAAAGGTCATCCACACCTGGGTTGGCATGGTGGATGTGACATTGAACTGCACGAGGCCATGGCCATGTAAAAACACTTTCAGTCCGGGTCAACTGCAGATCCGGACTGAATTTTATCTAACAGGCAGGATCAGGTAGCTATATTGATAGTCTTTTGGCAGAATCATGTATTGATCATGAGGCCGATATCCCCAGCTATTGTCGCCCCCCACTCCCATTTGTGCGTAATCAATGTTGACATTCACCAGGTTCCTTACAGGGATATGGTAGGCATGTCGTTGAATTTTTTCCTTTCCTTCATCAAAATCACCATTTAGCTGATGATGGGCACTAAAGCCAAGCAGGTCTCTAACCGCCATTATTTTGATCCCCTTTCCATCCTTATTGGTAAATGAGACTTCCCTAATGCCGGTTCTGTAGCCATTTTCCTGCGGTCGCTCATAAGGATAATACAGGTCACCAACCTTCATTTCGTAGCTACCAACAAATGCCGAAGTATACCGATCCTGATAATTCTCGTGAGGTCCTCTTCCATGCCAGGAGACATTGTGATACGCATTATTCAAAATGAGATTATTGCCTATTCTCGGGATCTCTGGCAACGAATCAGCCACACCTTCAAGTGTAGAAGAAACAAGAATCTGACCTTCAGCATTGAACGAGTAGCTTAAAACAGCTTTGGCCTTTACAGAAGGAAGCTGATAAGTCGCTGTAACCTTAGGGTTGGCGGACTTTTCCAATCTGAAATCTGTCAGTTTCAGATCCATAGTTGCTTGCTTCCAGACACCAAACCTTCGCGGCATACCAAAGCCAAAATCATTGTCAATGGGTGCCCTCCAGAAGTTAGGTACGATCGGACCTTTCAATATATTACCATTGCCATAGTCAAGCGTGAGCAGGTGTCCGGTCCTGTTATCAAACGAGGCTGCGTAGTCGCTGCCGAGGATCGTTGTTATACCATCCTTATCTTCAACTTTCACTTTACCCTTTGTGTTGTTGAATGAGGCCAGATTGGGCTTTAATAGCTGAAACTCTTCTTCTGAGACCACATGTTCTTGTGGTAAAAGTCCATTTGCCTCTTTGGTCTTCGCACTTACCCTAAGGTAATACTCACTCATGTCCCTGGTCATGGGAAACACAACCTTAACCACTCCCTCTTTTCGAGGGCCAAGATTTTCTACATCAAAGTTTCCTTTTCTCACAGACTTTCCATTCCTGAACAGCTCCCACTCAAAATCAAAACCTGACAAATCGATAAAATCATACCCATTATAAACTGTCAACTCACCACTACCTGAATCATAGTTCCTGAACTTGATATACTGGTAGACCTTCTTCACTTCATTCAAAGAAGGGTTTGGGGTTCGGTTGGAAGAAACAAGCCCATTTAGACAGAAATTGCCATCATTTTGGATTCGGCTACCACCCAGGTCACCACCATAGGCATAATAGATTTTTCCATCAGGTGTTTTCGCTTCCAGTCCCTGATCTACCCAGTCCCAGATAAAACCACCCTGTAGCACATCATATTTCTCAATCACATCCCAGTAATCCTGCAGATTGCCCACACTATTTCCCATGGCATGCGCATACTCACACATGATAAAAGGCCGCTTTGGGTCATTCTCAGCATATTCAATCAGCGTAGGGATTCGGGAATACATTGGAGCCTGAATATCAGTATTGGAGAATTTGGTAGCTCCCTCGTATTGTACAGGTCTGGATGCATCATGTTGCTTCAGCCAGTCGTAGGTAGCAAAGAAGTTATCTCCATTTCCAGCTTCATTGCCCAATGACCAGATGATGATAGATGAGTAATTCTTATGCCATTCATACATCCTGATGGTTCGATCCAGGTGCATCTTCTTCCACTCCGGCAAATAAGCGGGGTGCACAGCCATTCTTACCGGGCTGTTTTCCAGTCCCTGGTTGGTAGCACCCATCCCATGAATCTCAATATTCGCCTCATCAATTACGTAGAAGCCATATTCATCACAAAGCTTGTAGAAGAAATCGCTTTTGGGGTAGTGGCTGCATCGTATGGCATTCAGGTTATGCTTTTTCATCAGTTCCAGGTCCAACCGGGCCATCTCCTCACCCACTACATGCCCGGTCTTTGGGTCGTGGTCATGTAAGTTGACACCTTTCAGGTAAATAGGCTGACCATTCACCATCAGTTGATTGTTTTTGATCTCAATCCTACGAAAGCCGATCTTTTGTGAGATATACTCTCGCGGACTTCCCTTTTGGTCTTTGAGGGTGATCAGCAGGCTGTAAAGCTTCGGCGTTTCTGCCGTCCAGGGTCTAATCCCTCTGAGAACCTCCGAAAAGTTAATTTGACCAATAGCATTACCAGAGATGCTTATTTGATCTTCTTTGATAAAAACCTCATGGTCTCCATCCAGAACTTTAATCTCGACCAGCTGATTTTTAACAGGTTTCTTACCATTGTTGCGATAAGTCAGTGTGAGGTCCAGCTGACCATTTTGATAAACTTTTTCAAGCCCGGGTGTAACCATAAAATCTGCCAAGGTAAACTTCGGAGTGGTATACAGATAAATGTCCTTTTCAATCCCACTTAATCGCCAGAAATCCTGGTCCTCCAGATACGACGCATCAGACCATCGATATACTTCAATGGCAATGGTATTTTCGCCAGGCCTGACATATTTGGTGACGTTGTATTCAGCAGGTGTCTTACTTCCTTCATTGTATCCGACAAACTGCCCGTTGATCCATATATATGCCGCGCTTCTGATCCCTCCGAAATACAGATAGACATCTTTCTCGTTCAACCATTCCTCGCTTACGCTAAACGATCGCTTGTAACTCCCCACCGGATTGTCATCATGGGGAATAAAAGGCGGATTGGCCGGAAAAGGATAGGTCACGTTGGTATAGATGGGGATACCAAAACCTTCCAGTTCCCAATTGGATGGCACAGGGATATCAGCCCATTCACTCACATCGTAATCTTCTCTGTAGAAGTATTGGGGTCGGTCACTGGGTTTCTTTACATAGTTGAATTTCCAGGTTCCATTAAGCATGTGATAGTCTGGTAATTCTTTGAATGACTTTTCCTGTAGCGCCTGGTCTTTGTCCGGATACCGGTAAAAGGTCGCGTGAGGTTTCTCTCTGTTGATCTCAACAATTTCAGGGTTTTCCCATTCCTTCTGATCCTGGGACAAAGCCACAAATACAACAAGAAATAATACAGGGACTAAAAAAAGCTTGAATCTGATCATCATCACCGGGGCTGTTTATGAAAGCACAATTTATATAATCCTTGCAATAGAATTCAACACGATTATCTTTGAATACTGACCAATAATCCAAATATGAAAATCTCAACCTCCTTCCTGTTTTTTGTTATTATACAACTGCTTTGCCGGTGTACCACACCTGATCAAAAACCCAACATTGTATTCATTTTTATAGATGACATGGGCTGGAAAGATGTGGGCTTTATGGGTGCTACTTACTATGAAACACCCAATATCGATAAGCTTGCAAACGAGGGTATGATCTTTACCAATGCCTATGCCAATGCGGCCAATTGTGCACCTACACGTGCTTGTCTGCTTAGCGGTCAGTATTCTCCTCGTCATGGGTTGTTTACTGTAGCAGGGTCTGACCGGGGCAAATCCGAAGACCGGAGAATCATTCCAATCAAAAACACCACGGAAATAGCATTGGACAAGATCACGATAGCCGAAGCATTGAAACCTGCCGGATATGTGAGTGCAGCTATTGGTAAATGGCATATTGGGCATAAACCGCAAGCGCAGGGATTCGACGTGGGGATTGATCGTGGTGATCTGGGTTACCCTTACGGACACTACAATGAGGACAGTGTTTACCTGACAGATCACCTCACTGATGTAGCAGTTGATTTCATCAGGGAGAATAATCCAAAGGAAACAGGTAAGCCATTCTTTTTGTATCTGGCCCATCATGCTGTGCATACACCTATTCAGGCCAAAGAAGAGATTATGAAAAAGTATGAAAACAAAGAAGGGATAGACTGTCACAACCATGCCACCTATGCAGCCATGGTAGAAAGTGTAGATGAAAGCGTCAGAGACGTAAACAAGGCGTTGGAAGAGTTAGGTTTGAGTGAAAACACATTAGTCGTATTCTTCTCAGATAATGGAGGCCACGGAACCTACACCTGTCAAAAGCCACTGCGTGGTGGTAAAGGCATGTACTATGAGGGGGGTATCAGAGAGCCGATGTTTGCCTATTGGCCGGGGAAAATCAAAGCTGGGAGTTCTAATGATGTTCCTGTGATCAGCACAGACTTTTACCCCACCTTTCTGGAGCTGGCAGGACAAGCAGCACCTGAAAATTATCCATTGGACGGAAAAAGTATTGTACCGCTCATTTCGGGCGAAACGTCTTTTGACAGGGAATCCCTTTTCTGGCACTTTCCTGCTTACCTGGAGGCTTATGCAGGACTCAAAGAGGAATCCAGGGATCCGATATTCAGAACCCGCCCGGTCAGCGTGATCCGAAAGGGTGATTGGAAACTGCTTTTATTTTATGAGGAATGGATGCTGGATGGAGGAAGTGATCAAATAACAACCAACAACGCTGTGGAGCTATACAATCTGAGCAATGACATCAGTGAGACCAATAACCTGAGCAATAAAGAGGTGGAGAAAAGAGATGAGCTATTAGATGACTTACTTGCCTGGATTGAAGATACGGGGGCCCAGGTGCCTACGGAGCGTAATGCTGAATATGTTGATAGCGGACTTTAAGGGTTCACGCAAAGGCACGGGGATTTAAAGATAGGATTCCAAAAAAATTGTTAAATGAAAGTATGGAGATTAACGAAGAAAGGGGGTTTTACGGTAATTTCTTCGTGCCTTTGTGCCTTAGTGGCAAAGACCAATTCTTTATCTTGTCCATAAAATCCTGAATTTGACATTGTCTGGTCTTCATATCATCATCCTTTTATCGTCACTTCATATTGCTTTTGGCCAAAAGAAGGTTAAAGTAGACGAAAAGATCAGGGTCATTGAGTACCATGTATTGAGCGAGCACGAAAACAGTGGATTCTATCGGAAAAATCAGGAGCTATCCAGGTTTATTTTGGAAGCAGCGTTGGATAATAAGATTGCGACTTATCGACTTGACTATAACCAGGGGACTGAGACTTTAATTCCAGTAGAAACTTTGAAGCTGAGATTGAGAAAGGTCAATGAGCCTGGATTGGAGGAGATTTATTCACCGGAAGAAGTTTCTCTGATCGGAATAGATGTGACGGAAGGCCGTAAGGATCATCAGGTCTTTCGGCAATATAACTTCCTGAACCTGCATGTCCCCTATTATCATTCCGCTACCACGGCCAACAACTATGTGGCTTCGTTCAGATTTGATGATGTATTGGCATTGCTTGATGACATGCAAGTCTTGTGGTATTCGGAATCTTATGCTTTATCACATGCTTTATTCACCAATCATGGAGGGCACCCTTTAAATGAAACAGGTTGGGCCAGAAAATTGCTGGAAGACGTAAAGCTGGGTCATCTTAACGCTGTTTTCAATGAGGGCATCAACATCAGTGGTTATCGTGCAAAGGATGGGTATGCGGTGGATATCCGGCTAAACGAATCTTATGATGGTGGCTATTTAGTACTGGATTCCATTGAGTTGTACAAATCCGTTGATGACTCCATGCCCCATTCGGATCGATTCATTTGCGCCATTCCCTTTGATGATTATCGGAATTATCTAAAAGATCCTGCATCTACTGAAATCTCTTTGATGTCAGAGGCCTTAATGAAAAGGATCCTCACCAGCCCTTCAGAGGTTTGGAGAAACCGGTTTGAAAACTTCTATGACTCTTATTTCATTGATAGAGAAGTCATTTCCAAAAATGGAATTTCTACCAAAAACGATTGCCCGGATATTTATTCTGCCGGTAGTCAGCTACAACCTCAAATGACCGACCGGGAAGAGATATCCAATAGCAGGTTTTCAATCAGGCAAACATCGTTTGTTGATGGCAGAAGCATCGAAGACGGACATTTGAAGGAAATGATCCCAAGTATCCTGGACGCAGCACTAAATGGATCACTGGTTATCTATCAAAATGATTCCTTACAGAATACACTCTCACCGGATGAATTCAAAGCATGTTTTGGCCTTTCTGCCCATGAGGCCATGCTAATGATTCCAGAAATTGAATTTATATACCTTCTCTCCTTTGACATCCACGGAGAAAAAATATCATATACCCCTGTGGGGCTTGGTATTTTAGATGCCAATTCCAACCCTGGCTATTTCAGTTTTCAGCATTTACCGCAGGTTTTAAGTAGTGAATCAGTAAAACTATTTTTGACCCGGGATTTCAAGGGCTTTGTGAAGCAGACCGGACACATTTTAATGAAATAATGATTCCTCTTTTGAAGCAATAGCAATTATCTCAGATAATTTTATTGTCAAGATTAGTCAATTTTGATGTTCCGACGGTATAATTGTTCACAACCCCAGCCATTATCATTATCTATGAAAATACTAAGGATCTTCACTTACATCGTCGGTGGGTTGTTGGGAACAACCTTATTAATTATTATTTCTTTCTTTCTTCTGGATTCTATTGACACTTCATACCTTAAAACGGATGACTCCCCAAACAGCTTCCTGATTCAAAATATCAATATTGTACCCATGACATCGGATACAGTACTTATCAATCAAATGATGCTTATCGAAGATGGTGTGATCACTGAGATTTCCGGCGAAATTGATACCACCGGTGTAGATGTAATCGATGGACATGGTAGTTTTTTATCTCCGGGACTCATAGATATGCACGTACATGTATGGGACAAATATGAACTGGGTCTATACCTTGCTTATGGAGTCACGGCAGTTCGAAACGTATGGGGACAACCAATGCATCTGAGATTGAAACAGGAAGTATCTAATGATGATCTTCTTGCTCCGACCTTTTTTACATCTGGCCCTAAACTGACCGGACCCAACTATCTGGGTGACGACAATCTTCAATTATTTAGTCCTGAGGACGCACGAGAGAAAGTGTCATCCTTCCATGCCAGAGGCTATGACTTTATCAAGACCTACTATGGACTGACACCTGAAGAGTTTGATGCTATTGTGGATGAATGCAAAAGGCTAGATATGGATATCGTTGCTCATCCAAGCAATGAAGTACCGTATAGTAACCATTTCCAGCCTCAAATCAAATCCATAGAACACGCTGAGGATATTGTTCAGCAGGCCCTGTCACACAAATTGGATACAGCTAAACTTGACAAGGTAGTAGATTTGTTTGTAAGAAACCCAAATACTCCGCTTTGTCCCACCCTTGTTGTCTACTACAACATTTATCGGCTGCTTACAGAGGAGCGTGTTCTGGAGAGTGACATGATCGAATACATGAATCCTTTGATTAGAATGGTAGATAGCCAGGAGCAACTAAACCGATGGACAAGTACCAAATCATATGATCCTGATATCACCAAGAAGATTATGAACCAGCATGAGTTTCACCTGTTTGTGATCAAAAAGCTCAATGAGCGTGGTGCCAGGATCATTTCAGGGACCGATGCGGGGATCGGTATTACCTTACCTGGATATTCCATGCATCAGGAACTTGATTTTTATAAAATGGCAGGAATGAGTAACTACGAAGTCTTAAAAACTGCCACTGTCAATCCTTCCAAAACACATCATTTCCTGAATGACTTTGGAACTATTGAAAATGGTAAATACGCCAACCTTGTACTCACGAAAAACAATCCCCTAGAGAGCATTACGGTACTCAAAAACCCGGAACTGGTTTTCATAAAAGGAAGAAAACTAGACCGGGTTCAACTGGAAAAATTCAAGGAAAAAGCCCTAAACCGATCTAATTTAGTGGTGACTGGGTTGAGGTATCTTGAAAATCTTTTGATAGAGAAATAGCGACTCGAGAGCCGCCATAAACTACTTCTTTCCTATCGGGCTGTCATCACATTTCAAATCTCCGGCCACATACTGGATACCGTCCAGGAAGAACTGAAGTAATTCTTTATTCATGCTTTGAGCATTGTGCGAAGGCGAGCAGTAAAATACCCTGCCATTGCCATGTTTCTTGATCCATGCGACATAAATGGTATTGTCTGTGACTTCCTTCCTGAGTCCTTCAAGCTTATCTGCCTCGATATATAACAAGGGTCTGAAATTGTAGTCGGCATACGCATTCTTAAAAAAGTAAGGCTCATCCGTGTGGACAAAACCCTTGCCCTTGAATGCGTGAACCATGGGATGTTTAGGGTCTACTTCTTTCAGGTGCATTTCCTGCTGTTTCGGATGGTAATCAAAACTACCTCCCACCATCTGGCTAAATGGAATGGAATTGTTTTGCACGGTGATCGCTCCATGCATGATCATCAACCCACCACCGTCGGCCACATAGTCTATCAGATTGTTCTCATATTGTGCGGCAAGTTTGGAGATTGTATTCTCGTCAAGACTTGAGTTCTGTTTCAGGAGGTCAGCAAAAAGATTGCGATCCGGCCCGCTTGGGTTGGAGTTGTTGAGAATGATGGCGTCATATCGCTTAAGATTTTCTTTCTCAAAAGTATCTACGTCCTTTGCAATGGTGACATTGAAGGCTCCTGACTTTTTAGCCATGATCTTCAGCATCTCATTGTTATGAGGAATGGTCCAGTGGTTGAACCCGGTATGTTGAGAAAAAACAAGGATGTTCCTCACTTCAGCTTTGATTCTTGGGCTGGAAGGAGCTATAGATTCAATTTTCGCCAGCCAGGCGTCATCAATGTCAAATGGTTTTTGTCCCTGAGCATAAATGGAGCCGGTAAAAAGCAGGATAAATATTATAGAGGTTATTCTTTTCATCTTGTGTTGTTGGATTGTTGATTTGAGCGTATTTGAATTGGGGTTAAAATTAATGGATAGGGACCTAATTACTGGCAAGTCAACTAATTGGATTTATCTCAACATATGATCTGATATTTTACCGTTTTAAGCTATATTATTGGTATAGAAACAAAACTGAAATCAAAAAAAGTAGTTTCACTCAATACATTGCTAAATATCTGATTAATTGGTAAAATTGCAGTTCGAAAAAAATCGGGTAGTATGTTCCCGATTTATTTTTTTTGGGCCTATAACTCAGTTGGTTAGAGTAACTGACTCATAATCAGTAAGTCCCTGGTTCGAGCCCAGGTGGGCCCACATACAAGAAGGCCACGATCTGTGGCCTTCTTTGATCAGATCACTTCAATCTTTTTATGCTTACGGACAAAATCAGGATCAATATCTACACCTAATCCGGGTCCGCTAGGCACATCAATCTTACCGTCTTTCATTTTTAGGTCAGAAGTATTGGAACCAATAGGAATATCATCGCTGAATCCTTTGAATTCATGGTATGGGCCAGCATTGGGTAGGATTGATACAAAGTGCATCATATACAGGTAGCCTAGTCCTGAACCAGAGATGTGAGGCACACATGGCTTACCCAGAGCGTCAGCCATCCTGGCAACTTTCATGCCTCTGATCATACCTCCGAAATAGAATATATCCGGCTGCACGATATCCAATGCATCATTGCCTATCAGCCATCGGAAATTGTGCATACTGGGTTCCTGCTCCCCTCCTGCTATCGGGACATTTAGCGCATCTGTAACTTCTTTAGTTTCCACATACCAATCGAAGGGTACCGGCTCTTCATAGAAATCAAACTTTTGTTCCTCAATCAGCCTTCCTATCCGAATGGCTTCCTTTGCATCATAGGAGCCATTGCTGTCTGTATAGATCACCATGTCATCGCCAAAAGTCTTTCTCACCAATGGGATGAGCTTTTCAGACCGGCCCGGAGGATAATCCGCATTGTTGCTCATCCTGCCTCCTATCTTAAATTTCAGCGCCTTTGCATTGGTTTGATCCATGTGTGCTTTGATGAGTTTGATGGATTCCTCCGCATTCTTTCCCCGAAAGTTGTTGGCTTCATATACTGCAATACTGGGATGGTGTCGTTCACCGAGCAATTCCGAAAGTGACTTAGCTGCCATTTTACCAAGCATATCTAATAACGCGAATTCTACAGTAGCCACTGGAATCCATAAAGCCAGGCCCTGATACTTGTAATTAGAAGCATGGATCCTTGCTCCTTCAATCAGGTCGTCCAGGTCTCTGGCATCCTTACCAATAAAGAATGGGGCCACTTGTTTGATAAATATCGGATATAGAAAATGCATCCGGGCATTGTTACTAATAGAAATACCCTGGTTACCCGACTTGTCATATACCTGGCAGATGAAATTCCCGTCATAATGCAGCAGTTCTACCCGATCGATGATCACAGGATCTTTGAACAATTCCTTTTTTAAAACTGGTTTAGTAGCTGCCTTATCAATTTTTTCATATTGAGCTTCTGTTTTTTCATCAAAGGCCAGGCTGGCAGGTGCGGATAAGATCAGTCCGCCGGAAACGGATTTCTTAATGAAGTTGCGTCGATCAAATGTCATTGGGGTTAATATTATTGCTTCTCAATATAACGAAATCCAATCTGAAACCCTCTAAAAGATTAGAAGCAGGCAAAGCCTGCTTCTAATAACTAAATATAAAACGATATTCAACGTAATGTTAACAACTGTGCTCTTTTAGCCCTTGGCAAACTTTCTCAAAGTGTAAGAGAACGACACCATGAAGTATTGCTGCAGGACCAGAGACCTCACCTCTTCGAAATAGGCAGAAGTGATGTTCTGTGTAATGCTTTGATTCTGATTCAAAAGGTCGAAAACTGTTAGGGATACTTCACCCAAATCATTTTTCAGGAACTTCTGAGCAATGCTGATGTTCCACAGGATGTAGCTGGTATCGAAGTCAGCAGATACACCATCATAGATTTGATAATTGACGTCACTCCTGAAAACAGTTCCTCCTTTTGAAATCAAGTTGATCTTTCCATTAATCAGATGAGTAGTGTATCGTGTATTGCTTCTCTCCTGAACAGAGTTGGTTACCCGGTTTAAACCAGCATTGTAAGAAATATTGAAATCTATATTCTCACTAATATTGGACGAGAGGTTGATTCCGGTATTTCCATTATAGGTCTGTGAAATGTTGCTGATCCTGTTAGCTTCTCCGGGAGTTCTGGTATACCCGGCACCTAAGGTTAGATTGACGTTGGTTTTCAGGGGACTGACAAGGAATCCGTAAGTAATATTGTCCCTGACATTCCAATAACCATTCAGGTTGATTGGTTGCGACAACTGACCACCTCTTGGAAGGATAATGTCTCCCACCAAAACACTATCAGCGCTTGCACTATAGGTAGCATTGGTGATAAAATCCTGGGTAGCCCTGACCATCATGAAATTCGAAAAATTGGTATTCTTATCAGTATTGGTTTTTGAATACCTGGCAAAGAATTGATGGGAATAAGATTGATCCAGGTATGGATTACCAACAGACATAAACAAAGGATTACTATTATCCACAACCTGCTGTAATTGCTGAGCAGACGGGATATCCGTACTGGTGCTATACCTAAAAAACAAGCTTCTTTCCTTTCCTAAATCCATTCTTGACATGATGGATGGTAAGAAATTGTTAAACGTATTGGTTGGGATTATTATCTCTGATGGATAACCCTGTCGGCTATCCAACGCCACATATTGATACTCCAAATCAACGCCAAAGAACCCGGTCATACTTCGATTTCTAAATCCAATACCTGGTTTATGAGTTGTATAATCGGTATCAAAGTGACTGGATAATCCTTCCTCAAATGTTTGATTGTTTACAGTAAATGAATTGTAGCTGAATCCATCTCTGATATTTCTTCTGATATAGTTAGATAACTCATAATTAGCGTTTAACTGACCATTCAATCCAACAGGTTCTGTGTAATTAAATTCATATTTCATCGACACATTCTCATCAGTATTATCATATCTGAACAGTGAGTCAAGCTGATTGTCACTGTAAATATTTTCTCGATTCGTGTTATTGATATTTGTTCCCAATTCTACAGAAAAGGTCCTGCCTGTCTTATTGAATTTATGATTCCAGGTCAACTCACCATCGATTTTATAGCCGAGATTATCTCCAGAATAAGTATTATCTGTTCCATTGATCAATTGCTGGTTTTCATCAAATGTCTGACCAAAGGTTACATCTAAAGACTCGTTATCCTGAAAACTGATGTTTGGTCTAAAAACAATTGAGTTCTTATCGTTCAGGTTATACTGAATCCTCATATTCATTCTGTGATTCATGTTTTCAGTTCTGGATGTTGCATCTTCATCATAAAACAAGCTTTCTCCACCGAAAAATGATTCTCTTGCGCTGATCTGATGATTATCAAACAATGAACGATCAAAAAAGTAGCTTGACTCAATTCGGCCTTTCTTCGCCCAGGTATCTGAAAAGTTGACCCCAAATGATTGGGTCTGGGTGATGCCTTTTGGTGTTAAGTCCTGTCCACCACCAAAAGATCTTCCAAACCCTCTTCGACCCCCACTAGATCCGATAATACTCCCATCACTGAAGTTGGTTTTATTAATATCATTGCTCATTCCCAAAACGGTTAGATTCCGACCTTCCTTCATGAAGTTGATATTTCCCTCCACATTGTGCCGATCATCAGTACCATAACCAGCAGTGATTTTCCCAAACGTACCATTTCGTTTGTTTTCACGGGTGACTACGTTTAGCGTCTTGGTAGTATTTCCATCATCAAATCCAGTAAACTGAGATCTTTCACTCATCTGATCAAATACTTCTACCTTCTGCACTACCTCTGCGGGAATTGTATTTAAGGCCAATACCGGATCCTGACCAAAGAATCGCTTTCCGTCTAGCAAAACCTGGCTGACAGTTTCTCCATTGGATTGTACTCCTGCATCGGTAATTGTCATCCCAGGGAGCTTGCGCACCAGGTCGGCAGCACTGGCATCAGGGTTTACTTTGTATGCATCTGCATTATACAGGGTTGTATCTCCTTTCTTTTCCACCGGAACTACATCTCCTTTTATCTCTACTGCCTGAAGTTCTGTAACATCTACTGCAAGGGGAACAGTACCCATATTGATATCAGTATTTACTCTCAATACTCTCACCATTGGTTTATATCCAAGGCTGGTAACGCGCATTTTATAGAAAGCCTGATCCAGGTTAGATATGGTAAATGATCCATCTGGTAGAGCATTGGCAAATTTGCTTCTTGCTGAATCCTTCACATTAATCATCAATACTGTTGCTCCAGGAAGACCCGACCCATCATCAGAACCGATGATCTTACCATATATTTTGACTGGCTGGGCTTTTGTTTCCGTGGGTTTTGTGTTGTTTTCTCCTTGTCTATCAGCACCAACAACCTTCTCATAGACAGCATATTGGCTGCTAGTTAGGACGTCTTTGATCAACAAACTTTTCTCTAGCTGAAGAGCGGGCATTTTCGTCCTGAACTGACTAAAGTCACCCGACTTGCGGATCTCTTCAATAGTTTCATCCAGGGTAACACCAAATTCTTCGTAGATACCTTCCAGTAACATTTTTTGATCAGCTGAAAGACCTTCAACTTTAGCGAGGACATTTTCCTTTTCCCGCTTTACCATTTCGGATCTATCAAATCCTCCTCTTTGGGCAAAGACTGCCACCGCTGCAAGTACCAGAACCAAAACAAGTAGTGATTTTTTCATTATTAAATGTTTTATTTGGTCATTTATACCTCAAAGGTATTTCAAAGGTTTAGGTCCCATTGTACAATTCAACAAACGGGATCATTATTTCAATCAACCATTAAAAAACCTTCATTTAAGACTAAATAATACAGATCTTAGTCATTCGTTGAATGACCTGCTGATTTTATTGAAATGATCCATCTCTTCGTTGAAACCATGTTGAAAAATGAATCAAACCAACCAATTTTGACTTCTACTGAATGATGAAAAGGGAACAACTGATACATGTATTGTCCTGGTTTGCTTATGGCATGCTGATCTTCTATTTCCAAAGCAGGCTCTTTGATATTGGGGAGGCATTGATTCATACCCTCAGGTTGCTGGCCATCCACATGATGGTGTTTTATGTCAACCTGATGATCTTTCTCCCAAAGATTTTTGAGCGTGGAAAATACCTTTACTATGCCATTGCCGTCATTGTGATCATCGTAAGCGTGCATTACCTGATTGTGTACACCAATGACCTCTTACCAAAACCGGATTTTTCAGAACTACGCGGTAGAGGACGGTCTTCTTCTGGACTAAGACCCTTTCTTTGGTTGATCTTCGGGTCGGTGGTAAACTCGATTTTGATGCTTTTCTTTTCCACAATTGTTTGGATTACCACTGAAAACAGGAAACGTAAGCAAAGAGAAGCAGCATTGATCCATGAAAAATTGCAGTCAGAAATGCAGTTTCTCAAGACCCAAATCAATCCTCATTTTCTATTTAACGCACTTAACAACGTCTACTCACTATCTTACAACAAATCTCCTCAAGCCCCCAAGATGATCATGAAACTTTCAGAGATGCTTCGCTACGTGGTATATGATACGTCAGTGAAAAAAGTGTCTCTGGGCAAGGAACTCAGCTATATTCAGCATTATGTAGACTTTCAAAAACTGAAGATTGGGAAGGATATACGAGTAAATCTGACCATGGACCAGGTGCAGCAGGAAGCGATGATTGAACCCATGCTCCTGATTCCCTTTATTGAGAATGCATTCAAGCACAGCAACATTGAATCCAACCCCGGCAGTGAAATCAGCATTCAAATTTCAACAGCTAATAATAGTCTTGAGATGAAAGTATTGAATAACTTAGGTACTGAAGTTTCAAACGGAAGTGAAAAAGGAGTGGGTATAGAAAATGTAAAGAGAAGATTAGAATTAGCTTATCCTGGGAATTACGAGTTAACTCAGGAGGTAAAAGATGAGATGTATCATGTGAGGCTCAAGATAAATCTGTCATGAATGTCCGATGTATCATCATCGACGACGAAAAACCTGCCAGGGACCTTATCAAAGCATATGTTAAAAAAGTCAGTCACCTGGAACTATTGGGTGATTTCCCCAATCCCATGGATGCCATGGCCACAATCAACAACCAACAAGTTGACCTGGTTTTTCTAGATATTCAGATGCCCGGATTAACCGGACTGGACTTCATTAAAACACTCACTACCAAACCTGCCATCATTCTGACTACTGCTTATCCCCAATATGCACTTGAAGGATATGAATTGGATGTACTGGATTACCTGATGAAGCCGATCCCATTTGAGCGCTTCTTGAAAGCCATCAATAAACTGAAACCAGCCAGCGCACCCGTAACAACTTCATCAAAGGAGGAAAAAACACCGGAATTCCTGTATTTTAAAGCTGATGGACAAAAGCATAGGGTAGAAATAAACAGCATCCTCTACATTGAAGGATTGAAAGAGTATGTAAAAGTGGTGACTGAAAATGGGCAGCTAATTACGTTGGCTTCTTTAAAAAATTTAGAAGATGAATTGAGTCATCCTTTTTTAAGAGTCCACAAGTCCTTTATCATCAATAAAGACAAAGTAAGCAGCTACTCAAACCACCAGATTGTCATCAAAGGAAACACCATTCCTATTGGTAAAATGTATCAGGAGGACGTACTAAAAGAAATGTATTAAACCTGACAAGGTAAAAATCGCTTTCAAGAAGTCGTCCGATATCCTCTCATGATATGATCAACTGATCAACCATCACACAACTAAATGTTTGAAACTTTCTGTTGCCATCGCCAGGCATCTGCCATCATTTGGTCAAGTCCTTTCGATGCCTTCCACCCCAGCTCTTTATTGGCTAAATCTGTATTGGCATAAATTTTAACCACATCTCCAGGCCTTCGGTCAACAATCTTGTAGCTCAGCTTTTGATTGGTCACGCGTTCAAACGTTTCAATGACTTCGAGTACTGAGCTTCCATTCCCTGTGCCTACGTTAAAATATTCGTAGTTCTGCTTTTGATTCTTGCCTGTCATGCGATCCATAGCTTTCACATGAGCTTCAGCCAGATCTACCACATGAATATAATCCCTTACTGCGGTACCATCCGGTGTATCGTAGTCATTACCAAACACAGACAATTCTTTTCGGATTCCGGCGGCTGTTTGAGTGATAAAAGGCACCAGGTTCGCTGGTACACCAAGAGGTAATTCTCCAATCTCTGCAGACTCATGAGCTCCCACTGGATTAAAGTACCTAAGTGCTATGAAGTTTAAGTCAGAATTTACATGGGCCACATCCTGGATAATTTCTTCACAAATCTGCTTAGTGTTACCATAAGGAGATTCAGCTGTTTTGAACGGCGTATCTTCTGTCACCGGTAACTTATCCGGCTGACCGTATACGGTACATGAAGAAGAGAAAACCAGATCCGGAATGTTATTGCCCTTCATTTGATCAATCAGGTTGATCAGAGAATTAAGATTGTTTCGATAGTATAACAGCGGTTTTTGCACCGACTCTCCCACTGCTTTACTTGCAGCAAAATGAATGATGCCGGTTATTCCTTTTTCAGTTTTAAAAAAATCTCCTAGTTTCCCTGCATCACACAAGTCAAAATTGTAAAATGCTGGCCTGGTCCCGGTTATCTTATTAATACTGTCAATGACTTCAGCACGCGAATTGGACAGATTATCTACAATCACCACTTCGTAACCTGATTTAATCAACTCTACTGCTGTGTGCGAGCCGATGTATCCGGCACCACCTGTAACCAGGATCTTTCCTTTCATAATTTGAATACTTAAGAATATTTCTTCACAATGCTAATTAAATCAGCCTTTCTTGCCAGCATCTTTCGGGTTAATTCTAACTGACATTTTGCTCTGACCAGATTATGTGTCGGATAAGCTGTCTTATAATATTTATTTCCTTCAAAGTAGTCAGTTAAAAACCTGACACCCATGATAAAAGGCATCATCAGTGCTCCTTCTACCATCGTTTGGGTTTCGAGATCCGAGAGAATCCCCCGGGTATCTTCTAAAAATCCGCTGGTGTAAGCCTCAAAGAACTCCGCATCTATATCGACCTTGTCAAGATCCGATTCATCCTCGTCACTTGTGCAGGTAGAAGTCCTCACTCCATCGCCGAAATCATAGTGCACCAACCCCGGCATCACAGTATCCAGGTCTATCACACACCTCGCCTTGTTCTTAGCATCAAACAAGATATTGTTGAATTTCGTGTCATTGTGTGTGACCCTAAGGGGTAAACTTCCCTGATCAAGCAACCTTTGAAGCTCACATAATTCATTCCCCACCTTACGTACAAATTGAATGGCTTGCTTCTCTTCATCTTTGTCCACACTGACATCAGACACCACCTCTTCAAACCTTTTCAGTCTGCGAGGCATATGATGAAAATAGGGAATTGTGTGCGTAAGGCTATTGGCATCAAAATGATGAAGATCAGCGATGAACTGCCCAAATCCTTTAGCCCCTTCAAAAACGATATCCGCTGAAGATGGTATATCTATGGATTGAAGTCCCTCGATCAACAGGTACAGTCTCCAATAGCTGTCACCCCATTTCGTATAAAGTGCACCATCCAGAGTCTTTACAATCTGCAACGCCAGCATGCCATCCTCATCGAGCGATTGCTCGTTGTATTTTTTGGATAGAAATGCCGTTACAGATTGAATATTGTTCATCATCCCTTCTACATCCTTAAAGACATGATGATTGATTCGCTGTAAAAAGTAGTTTGGAAATTGACTCCGGGTATTCATAGCCCGAAAGGAATCGTTGATATGGCCACCCCCAAAAGGCTCAATCGCTTCTATCGATCCCTGAGTATCAAATTTTGAAATTATTTGACTAAGATCATCCTTCATTGCCCCAGAGACTTTTTGGGTAGATGCCCTCATCTATCATGTCACGAAGCTTCACTTGTGCGATGACTTTATCCTCTTTGTACGTCACTCCAAACCAGGATTCATCTGTAAATAGTACAGGTACGTTACTTCCCGATTTACGCACATTATCCAATACAGTTGGGATGTAGTACTCCGCTTTTAGGTTCTCCTTTGACTTGTGATAAAACCTGATAAAATCAGTCTCAATGTCTTTAAATACCTGACTGGTAAATCCCATCAGGTTCATTGAAACGGGTTCATTTCCAGTTAGCGGGTGCTCTTTACCATCTTCAACATAATAAGGATGATCTGTCCCCTTATAAATCTCCGTCTTTTCATTGATGGATTTCAGACTCCCTTCCTCCGATACTTCACAAATTCCTCTGGATACACTCCCATGGTCCGACAATGTATTTTTCAGCTGGTAAGCCACCAGGCATGCATCGATCTTTTTATTGTCGACCTTTAGCAGGTGATCATAAATCACTTTTAAGGCTGACCTCCCATAATAATCATCTGCATTTACCACCACAAAGGGTTCATCCACCACCTGATTGGCCGTCCAAACTGCGTGGCCAGTTCCCCAGGGTTTTTCTCTACCTTCCGGTACTGAAAGCCCTGCGGGTAAACTATCCAGCTCCTGGTACACAAACTCCACATCAGCATGATCAATTAGCCCGGAGAACTTTTCTTTCACATCCGCGAGAAGATGCTTCCTGATGATGAAGACCACTTTCCTGAATCCTACCTGTAAAGCATCGTATACGGTATAGTCCACGATGGTTTCGCCAGAAGGTCCGAAGGTGTCAATTTGTTTCACGCCACCATATCGGCTACCCATACCGGCAGCCATTACAACAAGTGTAGGATTCATGCTTTGAGCTTTTGTGTTAGGCTGGCAAAAATATTAAAACTTATATCTCACGAAAGCTTCTATGGCTTCATATTCAGTAAGTCCTAATAAATCATATTGTTTTGCCGTATCACGGTTTCTGTCTTCAGCCCTTTGCCAAAACTCTCTTGAATCACTTCCGGGGAATACCGGACGATCTTTTTGCGACTGATGCTTGAAGATGGCATTTCGCTTCCTTGTCATATCAGAAGGGCTCAATGGAACTGCCATTTCGATTTCATACAAAGGCCATTCGTGCCATGCTCCTCTGTACAACCAGAAGTAGCAATCTTTTAGCCAGCTCGTTTTTTCAGATTTGAGTTGAGCAAGCGAGTCAATGATCAGGTCCAGACATACCCTGTGAGTGCCATGCGGATCTCTCAGATCACCAGCCGCATAGATCTGATGAGGCTTGATCTCATTGAGCAGGTTTTTGGTAATCTCAAAATCCTTTGCTCCCGGATCACTTTTCTCAACAGCGCCTGTCTCATAGAATGGTAGATTCAGGAAATGAATATGATCATCTTCCAGGCCACAATATCTTGCACCCGCAGCAGCTTCTCCTTTCCTGATCAATCCTTTAACCTTTCTGACATATTCATGATCAATGTCACCGCTAACCTTTTTCTTGATAGCCTCATAGATTTGATTTCTTACAGCTTCATGTTTCGACATATCTACATCCAGCAACTCGGCCATGAAATCAAAGGCGAAATCTGTAAACCGTCTGGCATCAGAATCGAAAACTGCAATGTTTCCGGAAGTTTGATAGGCCACATGTACATCATGACCCTGCTCCACCAACCGGAGGAAAGTACCTCCCATTGAGATCACATCATCATCCGGGTGAGGACTAAAGATGATCACACGTTTTTTGGCTGGTGTTGACCGCTCAGGCCTGTTGGTATCGTCGGTATTCGGTTTTCCACCCGGCCATCCTGTAATCGTGTGCTGGAAGTGCGTAAACATCTTCACGTTGAGGTCCTGCACATTGCCATAATGAACCAGCAAATCACCCAGCTCATTTAATTTATAATCTTCTTCTGTAAGCTTGAGAATAGGTTTATTGATTTTTTGGCTTAACCAAATGACAGCCCGTTTAGCCAGGTTGTCATCCCACTGACACAAAGAGACAATCCATGGGGTTTTAAACCTGGTGAGTTCAAGTGTGGCATGCTCGTCGATAACCACTTCTACATTGGGGTGATGCTGAAGGAAAGTAGCCGGAATATCTTCGGAGATATTGCCTTCAACAGCTTCTTTTAAAATAGCGGCCTTTTTCTCACCCCAGGCCATCAAGTAGATTTTCCTGGCTTTGAAGATACTTTTAATACCCATGGTGATGGCTCGACGAGGCACCAGCTCTTCACGGATAAACTCCCTGGTTGCATCAGAAATGGTCACCGGGTCTAGTTTAACCAATCGTGTAGGAGAATCTTTGAACGATGGTGGTTCGTTGAAACCTACGTGACCGGTTCGACCAATACCCAGTAGCTGAATGTCCATCCCACCATATTCATCGATCTTAGCCTCATAATCCTCACAAAACTTTTTCACCTCTTCGATCGGGATGGACCCATCAGGTATATTGATGTTCTTCTTTGGTATATCCACATGATCAAACAAGTGATGATGCATGAAATAGTTGTAACTAAGAATGGAGCTCTTATCCATAGGATAGTACTCATCCAGGTTAAACGTCACTACATTCTTGAAGCTTAGGTTCTCTTCCTTGTGCTTCCTTACCAGCTCTTTATATACTTTGATAGGCGTGGCACCCGTAGCGAGACCAAGCACAGCATTTTCACCAGCTTTTTGCTTGGCAATAATCAAATCAGCAATGTCGTCAGCTACCTTTTTGCTTCCCTGCTGATCATCATCAAAAATGGTAACAGGAAGTCTCTCAAGGGTTTTAGCGGAGTGATCGAGTGTTTGTGGTGTCATGCTATTGAATTTACTATAAAATATTTTAAAATCATACTCACTTAAGCAGTGATTGATTTTGTGTGTTCGAACACAAATATAATTTGTTCGTCCACATTTATAAAATATTTCAAAAAAATATCATAAATTCGTAACAACTATTTTATGCTATGGAGCAGAAAAAAAACCTAACCATAAAAGATATTGCCAAGTTGGCCAATGTATCTCCCGGTACCGTGGATCGGGTGATACATAACAGAGGCAAGGTCTCGGACAAGGCTTTGGCCAAAGTGAGTGTGGTACTTGAGGAGATCCAATACAAGCCCAATGTCTTCGCGCAATCACTCAAGAAACAGAAGTCCCTCTACTTCTCTGTTCTAATCCCAAGAAAAGAAGATGATGGGTATTGGAGAACTGCTCATGAAGGGATCACCAGGGCGATTGAAGACTTTGATCATTTTGGTATTGATGTAAAAGTTACGTCCTTCAATAGCAAGTTACCCGCTGACTTCACCTCAAAGGCCAACGAGATCCTGTCCGAGTCACCCAATGGATTATTGATCACTCCCGTCTTCCTCCAGGAGTCCCTGGATATCTTAAAGAAATTTGAAAATGCCGGCATACCCTACGTCACTTTTAACACGAAGATCCCTGATCTAAACCCCAGCTGTGCCATCGGCCAAAACCTGAAGCAAAGTGGTAGACTTGCTGCCAATCTTATAGATCATTGTTGTAAGCAGATGGGAAATTTATTGATCATTCACCTGGATGAGAATCCTGGTAATGCACCCCACATGATCCAGAAAGAGAATGGTTTCAGGGAGTATTTTCAGTCAAGAAACCATAACATGGAAATCAAAAGCATCGTCATCCCTCATCGGGAACCAGCCCTGATCAATGACATCCTGAATAAACAAGCCGGCGACCTTCGCAATGTAACCGGTGCTTTTGTGACCACCGCCAAAGTTCACCTTGTGGCCTATCCTATAAAGAGCAGATTTAATGATTGTGTTGTCATTGGATATGATCCAACTGCCAATAACATCGATGGAATTAAATCAGGAACAATCGATTTCCTGATCAATCAAAACCCTTACATGGCCGCCTACGAAGGCATCGCCAAACTCACTGACCTGCTTGTCTTTGGGAAAAACATTGACCCGGAAAAGCTACTCCCACTGGACATCATCACCAGTGAAAACCTCGACTCATACCTGCTCAACTAGTTCAGTTTATCAAAAGCCAAAAAACTCAGGAACAAACATCGTGATTGATGGTACGTAGGTGATAATCATCAGTATGATCACCATCCCGATGAACATAGGTATAAGCGGTTTGATCACCTTTTGTATGGGTAATCCGGCCACACTACATCCAATAAAGAGTACGGATCCTACTGGTGGAGTACAAAGCCCAATACACAAGTTCATTACCATGATGATTCCGAAATGAATGGGATCGATTCCGAGACTGGTCACAATTGGCAAAAAGATTGGAGTAAAAATCAATACTGCCGGAGTCATGTCCATGAAGATCCCCACGAAAAGCAAGATCAGGTTAATCAACAGGAGGATGACAATTCCATTATCGCTGATTGACAACAATCCGTCACTCACAGACTGTGGAATGTCCTCATAAGACATTACCCATGACATCCCCATGGATGTAGCAATAAGCAACATCACAATTGAGTTGGTGTTGGTCGAGCTTAGCAAGATCTTTGGTATGTCTTTAATTTTGATCTCTTTATAAATAAAGACAGTCAAAATGAAAGTATAGAGTACTGCAACGGCCGAAGCTTCAGTTGCTGTAAAGATCCCGGCCACAATACCACCGATGATAAGTACCAGCAGGAAAAGACTTGGCAGCGCATCTACAAATGTCTTGATTACATATGTGAATGAAACCCTGTCCCCTACAGGATATTTCTTACGGTAAGCAAAATAACCGGATATAAACATGAGTGTTAATCCAATCAAAATACCAGGTAAATATCCAGCCAGAAACAACGCAGCAATGGAAACCCCACCGCTTGCTAAAGAATAAACGATCAATACGTTACTTGGTGGAATCAATAAACCAGTCGTTGATGAAGTGATATTTACAGCCGCGGAAAATTCGGGCTCATATCCTTCTTCTTTCATTCTTGGTCCCATAAAACTACCCATAGCGGATGCTGCAGCGGCAGCAGATCCTGAGACTGCACCAAAAAGCATACAAGCCAGAATGTTTACATAGGCAAGTCCTCCGGGAAGCATCCCGAGACAGGCTTTGGCAAAATTCACCAGTTTATTGGCTATACCCCCATGATTCATAAACTGCCCGGCCACAATGAAGAAAGGAATTGCCAGAAGCGCAAAGCTATCAAGACCGGTCGCCATACGCTGTGCCATGGTAGTTAAGGCAATGGTGGGATTCATACTCACCAACAGGGTAAGAATAGAAGAGAGTCCAATGCTGTAGGCAACCGGCAGCCCGATCAACAGCAAAACAACAAATGAAACAACAAGGATGAGGATTTCTAGTGAGCCCATGGGTGTGCTTTTAGTATCTGGTTTAGGTTAATGAATCAATTGGCGGATTTTTCTGATCTTTTGATCCGGATATTATCAATCGAATAAAATATGAAAAATACTCCACTAATTGGGATTATCAAGTAAACAAAGCCTAATGGCATTTCCAATGCAGCTGAGATTTGTCCAAGGTAAAATGTTAAATATACCAGCCGGATACCGCCTACAATTAGAAATGAAAAAGAAAAAATGATAATGAGCACCTCCAGAATGATTTCCAGGCGTACTTTGGCTTTATCGGATAACTTATCATGAAAAAGATTCATGGCAAGATGTAGTCCTTTTCCTGAGGCGTAAGCAGCTCCCAATAAACCTATCCAGATCAATAGGTAACGGGCCAATTCCTCGGTAAAGCTACTGGGTGCTCCCATCACATACCGGGAAAAAACCTGCCACAATACATTTAAAATCATAAATCCCATAAGAAAGGCCAGAAAGGCCTCCAATCCACGGTCTATCTTTACTCTAAGTTCCTTCATTTCTGATTTCCTGAATCAATTGTTTAATAACTGGATCACTTTCAAATGAATCGTATAACGGGGCTACTTTTTCCTGAAACAATGTCTTGTCGGGGTAGATTACTTCCACACCTGCTTCTTTCACCTTATTAATACAAAATTCAACAGATTCTTTCCAGAGTTTCCTTTGCTCCAACACGGATGCATCCACTGCATCCTGCAGCCACTTCTTCTCCTGATCGGACAGGTCCTTCCAAAGATTGCTGTTGATTAACAAAACATCAGGCTGTGCTGAGTGCTCATCAATGGAATAATACTTACATACCTCGTAGTGATAAGAAGTATAGAAACTCGGCGCATTGTTTTCAGCACCGTCCACAATTCCTTGCTGTAATGCTGTATAAAGTTCTCCCCAGGAGATAGGTGTAGGTGAACCGCCCAGTGCTTTGACCATGTCAAATGCAGTGACGCTGTTCATTACCCTGATCTTCATACCATTGAGATCTGATGGCTTTTCAACCGGCTTTGCTTTGGTATAAAAACTTCGGGAGCCTGCATCATAAAAGCATAGCCCTCTCATCAGATAGTTTTCTCCTTCTGCCAGAAGTTTTTGACCTATTGGGCCGTCCCATACAGCAAATCGGTGTTTTTCATCCCGATAGATATACGGTAAGCCCAATACTTTATAAGAAGGAACGAAATTTTCCATCACTGCCGCCGAAACCTTAGTGATCTCAATACTTCCTATCTGCATCAGCTCGAGAAGCTCTCGTTCCTGGCCCAACTGGCCAGATGGATAAATATTGATTTGAAGTTTTCCTCCGGAGTTTTCCTTTACCTTTTCAGCCATATACTCCATCCCTTTGTGCACCGGATGTTCGATATCCAGCCCATGGGCCAGTTTGATCACCCGGGTGTCTTTTTTGATGGCATCACAACCAATAAGTATAAGCCCAAGAAAAAGTACAGGTAAGTATTTCATTCTATTTATATTTTTTAACAATGGCTAGCGCATTCTTAACTTTTTCAGTCAATGATGCCCAATCACTATTCGCTAAAATATCCTTTGTAACCAATTGGGATCCCATTCCTACACAATGAACACCCGCTTTGAACCAGGCAGACAGGTTTTCCTCGGTAGGCTCAACACCTCCCGTAGGCATGATAGATGTCCATGGGAAGGGCCCTTTCACTGCTTTCACAAATGATGGACCACCTACTTCAGTTCCGGGGAAGATCTTCACCACTTCAGCACCAAGCTCTTCAGCGTACCCAATTTCAGTCAGACTACCGCACCCGGGCGACCAGGCTATTTTCCTTCGGTTACAGACCTTTGCCATTTCGGCATTCAAAATAGGTGAAACAATGAAGCTTGCACCCAATTGAATATAAAGTGAGGTAGTGCCTGCATCAACCACAGAACCGACTCCCAACATCATCTCAGGGGCTTCTTTGGCTGCCCATTTGTTGAGCTCGCCAAACACTTCATGCGCATAATCTCCTCGATTGGTAAACTCAAAAACTTTTACACCACCATCGTAACAAGCTTTTAGAACTTTCTTACAAAGCTCCAAATCCTTGTTGTAGAAAACGGGTACTATACCCGTTTCCTTCATAGCCAATGCTACTTCTATTCTTGTAAATCTTGACATGCTTCTACTTTTATCTTGCTACTCTACCAGATGCGTCGCCGCTCATTAATTTTTCAACTTCACCTACAGTTACCTGGTTAGCATCACCGAAGATAGTGTGTTTCAGGCAAGATGCAGCCACTGCAAAATTCAATGCATTCTGATCGTCTTCAGGATATTTCAAAAGACCATAGATCAGTCCACCCATGAATGAGTCACCACCCCCTACTCGATCTACGATATGCGTGATCTGATAGGTTGGTGAAGTAAACATTTTACTTCCATTGTAAAGTACTCCTGCCCATGAGTTGTGAGATGCACTGATCGAGCCACGGAGTGTAGTAATAACCTTTTTAGCGCGTGGGAATTGCTTCATCACCTGCTTACAAACTGACTCGAAAGCAGCAGCTTCCATAGAATCACCTTTGGTCACATCTACACCTTCAGGGTGGATGCCAAAATGCTCGGCAGCATCTTCTTCGTTACCCAGGATGATGTCACAATATTCAACAAGAGGTCCCATAACCTCATCACTTTTCTTGCCGTAATTCCAAAGTTTCTTCCTGTAGTTAAGGTCAGTGGAAATGGTCACACCATGCTTATCAGCTGCCTGCAATGCTTCCATACATGCATCTGCTGCACCCTGAGAGATCGCCGGGGTAATACCTGTCCAGTGGAACCAACCAGCGCCATCAAAAACCCGATCCCAATCTATCATACCAGGCTTGATATCAGCAATGGCTGAATGAGCCCTGTCGTAAACTACTTTACTACCACGAGACACCGCTCCGGTCTCAAGAAAGTAAATACCTAATCGTTCTCCACCCCAAATGATATTTTCTACATTGACACCACGCTTTCTCAATTCCATCATGGCACATTCCCCGATGTCATTTTGTGGAAGTCGGCTAACAAAATCAACAGGTACGCCATAATTAGCCAGAGAAACGGCCACATTTGACTCACCGCCTCCGTAGATAACATCGAAACTGTTGGTTTGGGAAAATCTAAGTGTTCCGGGAGGAGAAAGCCTCAACATGATTTCTCCGAAAGTGACTACTTTTTTCATTCTTTTATGCGCTATTATCAGTTAAAATTTAAAATAGTTTTTGGCGTTGTGATAGCTGATATTGGCTACCATTTCGCCTAATAAATCATAATCCTCTGGCAATCTCCCTTGCTCTACATCTCTTCCCAACAGGTCGCAAAGCAACCTCCGGAAATATTCATGCCGGGGAAATGACAGAAAGCTTCTGGAGTCGGTAAGCATACCCACAAAACAACTCAGTAAGCCCATGTTTGACAAAGCATTCATTTGTTTCTCCATCCCATCGATCTGGTCGAGAAACCACCAGCCTGATCCAAATTGCATTTTACCTCTGACAGACCCGTCATTGAAATTACCGGTCATCGTAGCGAATACTTCATTGTCTGAAGGATTCAGGTTGTATATTACAGTCTTAGCAAGTTGGTCTGTAGAGTCCAAGGTATTAAAAAATACCGACATGCCTTCAGCCTGAGAAAAATCCCCTATGGAATCAAACCCCGTATCCGGACCAAGCTTGGTGAGGAGTCGTTTGTTGTTATTTCTCAGGGCACCCAGGTGAAACTGCTGTGTCCACCCAGAAGCATGATCCATTCTGGCAAACTCCAGGAGCATATCGAACTTTAACAACCGTTGTTCTCTGGCGGAAATCTCTTTTCCACCTAATACTTTCTGGAATACAGCTTCCGGTTCTCCTGCTTTGTATGTCTCATGCTCTATACAATTCAGCCCGTGATCAGAAAGTCTGCCTCCCATTTCATGAAAGAAATCATGCCTTTTTTGAATGGCTGCTTTAAAAGCATCATAATCAGTGATATCTACACCAGATGCAGCTGATAACTTCTTGAGATAGTCCAAATACGTCGCTGCTTCGACAGTCATGGCTTTGTCAGGTCTGAAAGTTGGTAATACCCTGATCTCAAAACCTGACTCCCTGATCTTTTGGTGATATGCCAGATCATCGATAGGATCATCTGTGGTACAGGAGATCTCCACCTTCATCTGCTTCATCAAACCACGTGCGGTATGTGAGCTGGTCTTGAGTTGCTCACCCGCATTTTCGTAAACTGCTTCAGCATTTTTTGAACTCAACAAGTCATTAATGCCAAAATAACGCTTCAATTCCAGGTGCGTCCAGTCATACAGCGGATTGCGGAGTGTATTGGGTACAGTTTCAGCCCATTTCAAGAACTTGTCTTTGTCAGGCTTGTCACCCGTGATATAGGCTTCATTGATCCCAAAGGTCCGCATGGCTCTCCATTTATAATGGTCACCTCGTAACCAGACATGTGTGAGATTGTCATATTGCAGATCCTCAGCAATCTCATTAGGAGGTAAATGTGAATGATAATCTATGATCGGTAAAGATTCTGCGTAGTCGAAGTAAAGCCTTTGAGAGGCTTTGTTGCTTAGCAGAAAATTCTCGTCCATGTATTTCTTCATAATTCTTTAGTCTGTTTGGCTCCTTCTAATACCCAGTTCTAGTCCCCTCAACTCTGCCAGTCCTCTCAGACGTCCTATAGCTGAATATCCAGGGTTGGTTTTTTTGTTTAGGTCGTCCAGCATTTGATGACCATGATCCGGACGCATGGGCATCCTCAAGTCTTTTCTTCCCTCCCGGGCTCTCTTGTTTTGCTCATTGACAAGGGCTTTCATTACAGCATACATATCCACATCTCCGGTGAGATGATCGGCTTCATAGAAATTGCCCTCATCATCACGCTTGGTGGCACGCAGGTGAATGAAGTTGATGCGATGCCCTAATCGCTCAGCCATACCGGGAAGATCATTATCTGCTCTTACTCCGTAGGAGCCTGTGCAAAAGCAAAGTCCGTTGTTGGGTGAGTCCACTACATTCAGTAGTTGTTTGGCATCGGCTTCCGTGCTTACCACTCTTGGCAGTCCCAGCAATGGATATGGCGGATCGTCAGGATGGATGGCCATTAGTACTCCAGATTCTTCAGCAACAGGAATGATGGCTTCCAGAAACTGGTACAGGTTATTTCTTAATTCAGCATCCCCTACCTCAGCATAAGTATCCAAGACTTTTTGAAATTCCCCCAGGGTATATCCAGCGTCTGAGCCCGGTAGACCAGCAATGATATTGCGGACCAACACCTCCTGCTCGTCTTTAGACATTTTATCAAGCGCATCTTTAGCTTTATGTTTTTGCGCCTCAGAATATACAGCTTCCGCTCCAGGTCTTTTCAATAAAAACAATTCGAATGCGGCAAACTGGCTGGCATCATACCTCAATGCCTTTGAACCATCAGCCATCTCGTAAAACAGATCTGTCCGGGTCCAGTCCAGTACTGGCATAAAGTTGTAGCAGACAATATCAATTCCTGCTTTGCTCAGGTTGCGAATACTTTGCTTATAGTTTTCTATGTAGGTAGCGTAATTACCAGATCGGGTTTTGATATTCTCATGAACTGGGATACTCTCCACTACCGACCATGTCAACCCCGCAGATTCTATCTCATTTTTCCGTTTGTTGATTTCGTCAATCGTCCAGACTTCTCCGATGGGCACATGATGCAAGGCAGTTACTATTCCTGTTGCACCAGCCATTTTTACATGACTCAATGGAATGGGATCTTTAGGTCCGTACCATCTCCAGGTTTGTTCTAAGGTCATTTCCAGGTTTATAATTCAATGTAATGATAATATTTTATTTATACTCCGCTGTAGGCACTAAACCCACCATCAATCGGGATTACCACACCCGTAACAAATGAGGAAGCTGGGTCACAGAGGTATAACAGGGTGCTATTGAGATCTTGAGGATCACCAAACCTCCCCATCGGAGTCTGTGAAATAATCTTATTTCCGCGGGCTGTTAAAGATCCGTCTTTATTGGTCAATAGGGCCCTGTTTTGGTCAGTAAGGAAAAACCCCGGAGCCAGTGCATTGACACGGATGCCAGCTTTTGAAAAGTGGACTGCCAGCCATTGTGTGAAGTTGCTCACTGCGGCCTTTGCACCACTATATGCAGGGATTTTTGTAAGTGGAGTAAAGGCATTCATGGAAGAAATATTAACTATACAAGCATCTTTCTTACCAATCATTCCTTTACTGAATACCTGAGTGGGTATCAAAGTACCCAGGAAGTTCAGGTTGAAAACAAATTCTATCCCTTTGGGGTCCAGGTCAAAAAATGAGGTGATCTCATTGTCCAGCAATTGGTCCTCCTCAAAGAATTCTTTTGTCGTGGTACCTTTTGGATGATTCCCACCTGCTCCATTCAATAAAATATCGCATGTACCAAAGTGATCTTCCACTTCCTTTCTGGCAAGTTCCAACGCTTCCTTTTCCAATACATTGGCAGCGACGCCGATTGCTTCTCCTCCGGCTTTAATGATTTCGTTTGCTACCTGGTCAGCGGCTTCTTTTTTGAGGTCAAGAATGGCTACTTTGGCTCCATTTGAAGCTAGTAATTTGGCAAATTCACCGCAGAGCACTCCACCTCCGCCGGTAACTACGGCAACTTTTCCTTTTAAGTCGGGCATATGTTGTAATTTATGAAAATTCGTCCGTGTACGTTAACGAATGTGCGAAAATATCATTTTTCTCAAGCAAATATATGATATTAGTGGAAGGTTAATAAAAGCTGAACCAAAATTTGGAAAAATATTGGATAGCAAAAAAGTAAGTATTAAAGACATTGCTTCCAAATCGGGAGTATCCATAGGCACAGTGGACAGGGTCATTCACCAGCGTGGTGAGGTGTCTGAAAAAACCAGGAAGAAAGTGCTCAAAGTAATTGAGGCACTCAATTATCAGCCCAATCTGATCGCCCGGTCTCTGGCCTCTAAAAAGAAGTTGCGCTTAGCCATTCTACTTCCCAGTGCCAATTCAGAAAATGAGTATTGGCACTTTCCACAGATTGGTATCAAAAAGGCACTCAATGAGATTCACGATCATGGTCCGGTAGTGCATCAGCTCTCTTTTGATCAAGGAAACAGAAAGGAATTCCTTGAGCAATTGAAGAAACTTGAATCACTGGACTATGACGGGCTCCTGACCGCAGCCATATTTCCTGATGATCTGAGTGAGTATATAGCATCCCACAGGAAAAGCAAATCCATCATATTGGTTGATTCCAATATACCTGATTCTGGAATTGACTTTGTAGGTCAGGATGCCATCAAGAGTGGACATGTGGCCGGCAGATTGATTGAACTGCTTACCGCCACCTATGAGCAGAGCAAAGTGTTAATACCGAAGTTGGTATCAAATCCTCAGAGCATGCCCATCCTCCTCAAACGCATTGAGGGATTCAAACAATACTTCCAGAACCTGGAACGTCAACCTGTGTTCCATGAGGTAACCTATACGATCAAACCACACCAAAAATCAATTCCTGAGCTTCGAAAGGCTTTGAACCAGGGCTATCAGGCTGTATTTGTTCCTAATTCCAGAAGTTACCTTGTGAGTGAAAACACAACCAAAAAACTTAGCATAATTGGATACGACCTGATAGACCAAAACGTAAAACTTCTGATTGAAGGAGGTATTGACTTTGTCATTAGCCAGCAACCGGAAAGGCAAGGTTATATGGCGGTGATGAGGTTGTTCAACAAGCTAATAGGTAAAACCAATTCAACGATGCAATATCACTTGCCAATAGATATCCTGATGAAAGAAAACGTAGAAAACTACATCAACAAACAGATGGAATTTAAATCAGATATTGGCTATTGATCCAGTTGCCGGTAAAACTCCCTGGTTTCAAAATCAGATTTATTAACCCAACCAGTCTTGCCGCTGTCTCCTTCCATAAATTTCTCAAAGAAGCCCTGTCCCCCCGTGAGCGGATAATTATCAAATACGGATCCATTTCCTGACATACGTGGATCACCCTGCTCAGCAAGTTCGCTCATCAGCTGATTTCTCAATGTACCAATCAACTCCGCCTGGCGCTGATCATTGATCAGGTTGTCGACACAAGATGGATCTTCTTTGATGTTGTAAAACTCCTCGTCCACGCGTTTCCCGAAACTTAACTGCCAGTATGGGTCAATGGGATGATGCCGGTTTTGTTCGATGATCCAGGTCTTTGTAGGACTACCATCAGTGTTCAGATAGCCGGTCAAAGGATGTCCTGCGGGCCAACGATCGGTTTCAAAATTTTTAAGATAAATGAATCCATCTTTTACAATCCCTCTGATGGGATACCCCCAATCATGGGGTCTGCCCGTATCATGACGCTCCTTCCCTATCAGAACATGTGATCTACCAAGTCCTGTTACCTTATCTGATTCGGTCTTAAAGATGGGAAGCAAAGACATCCCAGAAACGGGCTGCATTTTTGAAGTTGTCACATCCACTCCAGCTGCCTCAAGGATGGTTGGGGCGTAATCGATAAAGCTCACATAATCCTCAATGATCCGACCCGGGCTTTTGATTCCTTTCCCCCACATGATGGCTAAAGGAAGGTGGTTGGCATATTCATAAGCATTCCCTTTGATTCTTGGGAATGGCATTCCATTGTCTGAAGTAACGATGATTATGGTGTTGTCCAGTTGACCTCTTTTTTCAAGAGACTCAATCATTTTACCCAGATGACTATCAAAATATTCTATCTCATAGCCATAGTCCAGGAAATCGTGGCGTATGGTGTCATTGTCAGGGTAGAACGCAGGTATATTATCTACCTCATCCAGGTTTCTCTTACCAAGCTTGTTACCAGATTTGAATTCATAGGCACGGTGCGGCTCCACGCTTCCGTACCAAAACATGAAAGGCGCGTCTCCTGCAGAATCGAGGAAGACTTCAAAATTCGCAGCATAATCTACCGATCCGATCTGCTTTGTTGGCGGTTCAAGTTTGATTTGACTAAAAGCTTGGCCCGTAAGCTCTCTTTTCTTTCCATTGATTGTGCCAGGATCACCAGGTGCCCACCCTTTGGCTGTATATCCGGTCTTGTAACCGTGCGCTTTCAGCACTTCCATAAATGAAACATACTTTTTCGGCCAATAAGCCAAATGGTTTCCCAGCTCCTCAAGTTGCCAGGAGTTTCTGCCTGTTAGGATCGCTGCTCTGGAAGGGGCACACTTGGCATTGGGCGTATAAGCATTCTGAAAGAGTAATCCCTGCTGAGCAACACGGTCAAAAGCAGGTGTACTTACCCAATCACAACCATAGGCCCCGAAGTGCATGTAGGTAGCATCATCAGCGATGGCAAATAAAATATTCGGGCGCTTTTCTTCTTCCTCACAGGAGAAGAAAAGGCCCGAAATTATTAAGAGGAATAATAATCTATTCATCAACCATTTAGGAAACCTTAGGATCCCAACCTGGGGCGTATTCACGCTTCCACAGTTTCATGGCTTCCCTGTCGAAGATATGACCGTTGTTCACATCAACATCCAGTGTCTTATCATTTAATCGACTGGAAATATTGGCCAGGTGACACAAGTGAACACTAATGGCTCCTTCATCGATTGGTGCATTCAATTTGTCTACACCGCGAATGGTCTGGAAAAAGTTATGCAGGTGATTAGTTGACATATCGCCACCTCCACCTAGAGCCATTCCGCCTTCATCACCACCGGACTCAGCTTCTTTGATAAGCTTGCCACCTCGATCATAAAGTTCATATTTACCGCGATCTACACGTACTGTACCTTCAGAGCCATAAATCACTGTTCCACGGCCACCAACGTATGTACCATATCCATTTCGGCTTTTACCATCCCAATTGATCACTTTGTTGTCATCAAATTTGAATGTCGCATACATGGTGTCATACATTTCCCATCCATCATCCACAAAGTGTCCTTTGATGGAATCGACCATGACTTTGTTAGGATAATCCACCTGTAATGCCCATCGAGCCACATCTAATTCATGTGTTCCGTTGTTTCCACTTTCTGCTGTACCGTAATCCCAACCGTACCAGTGCCAGTTGTAATCCCAGGTATCATGCGTATAAGGTCTTCTTGGTGCCGGGCCCTGGAATAAATCCCAATTTAAATCAGATGGAGGAGCTTGTTTCACCTGTCTGGGCACTTCTCCCCTTCCACTGCTATAATAAGCCACAGCTTTGTAAGGCTTACCGATAATTCCATTGTGGATCTCTTTTATGATCTCCTGGGTATGTCCGGAAGATCTTTGCTGATTTCCCATTTGGACAACGCGATTGTATTTGTCTCTGAAGTAAACCAGCAATTCACCTTCCCATGGGTTGTGGCTACATGGCTTTTCTACATACACATGCTTACCCGCTTCCATGGCTTTCCAGGCTCCCGGAGCATGCCAGTGGTCCGGTGTGGCATTGATCACCGCATCCACATCTTTTGCATCCAAAGACTCCTGGAGGTTTTCAACAAATTTCGGCTTGTAAGAAATACTTTTCTTTAACCTTTCGGCAGCTTTTTCAAGCTGACTCTTTTTGACGTCAACAACATAGGTTAATTGTACATTGTATTTCTTGTCAAGGATGTCCTGGTAAGCACCAAATCTCCTTCCTGTACCCCAAATCGCAAGGTTCACACGATCGTTTGCACCCATGATCCGTCTGTAGCTGGATGCTGAGGCTGCACCAGCAAAGGAAAATCCTGCAGTGGCTAATGCAGATTTTTTAATGAAGTCTCTTCTTGAATCTTTTTTCATAGTTCTTTAATTTTTATACTTCTGTAACTTACTGTGTCTCCATGATCCTGTAACAAGATCGGACCTTCGGGCCATTGACCAAAGTTATCCCATTTTTGGTACTTACTGTAAGCTACCAAAGCTCTAAACATCTGAGAGAAACGATCGTACTCAACCACCTTCTCATTATTCAGCCAATGTTCAACTTTTCCATCCTTAGATACAATCCTGGCCACATTCCAGTTACCAACGCCTTTAAATTGCTTTCCACGTCCTTCAACAGAAAGGTTTTCTGCAGTGATCAGATCATAGAGTGAACCCACTGTTCGGTTACCGCTCACACCCATCTTGGCATCGGGGTGTTTATCATCATCCAGTACCTGAAATTCACAACCTATGGCTGATCCGGATCCTTTATTTAACCCTGGATCAACGAAATACTTAATTCCGCTATTTGCACCTTCAGTGATCTTAAACTCCAGTATCAACTCAAAATCTGAGAATGAATTGATGGTAACAATGTCACCGGGACCGGCAGACTCTCTCCCATCTTTTCCAAGGATTGTCAGTTCTCCATCCTTCATCTCCCATCCTTTTTCGGGGAAATTAGGGATCTTAGCGCCTTTCCAACCTGCAGAAGATTTTCCATCCCAAAGCAATCTATAGCCTTGTCGCTTTTCATACTCAGTAAGTTCATTCTTCAGGTAGCTGATCTCAGGAACGTCCGGATCCGCATCCCACCTGTTGGCTTCCAGGTTGTCAGTCATGATCCTGATGTCTTTCCATTTAACCTGAGACCCTTCCAGGTGCTTCCGGTCGCCAATACCATGAACCTGCAAGGCAATAAAACCTTCAGCGGTCAGATCATCTACCAATCTGCTGCACTGAATTCCATTTACCCAGGTGCTGATAGAATTCCCAATGGCCTCAACCCTTACCTTATTCCACTTGGCCATTTTGAAGGCCGTTCGTGCTTTTGGATTTCTTGCCAGCGGATATAGCCATCCACGACGAGCTTCATCATAAATACCTCCGGTATACCCTCTCTCGGAAGGGTCAATCTCTACCTGGTATCCATGCACCCTTCCATCCCTATACTCTTTGGTGCTCAGACTCCTAATCTGCACACCTGAATTCATATCGGTATCCAGGTAAAACTCATACTCCAGGATAAAATCCGAGTATGTCTTTTCGGTAGCCATAAAAGAATTGGGAGTATTCATGACCGTGGTCCCTACAACCATACCATCTACAACTGTGTATTTGGCTTTGCCATTTAGCTGCTTCCAGCCATCAAAATTTTTCCCATTAAACAAAGGCTTCCAATTCTCCTGAGCAATCAGGGCGTTGGTAGCTAATGCTAAAAGGGCTAGGATTAGCGTTCTTTTCATCATTTATCGATTAATTATTTATTCGTGTACGTTAACGAAGTTAAATAAAACTCTTATACGATCAAGTCTTGAGATCAAATTATCCGCCTTATTTAACAAAACTTATCAAGATTAGCCCGCCAGGATGCATAATGCTCCTGGTATACGGATCGATCTGGCAATGGCATATATACATCCACGGCTTGTGACGAACCGATGGCTTCCTGGATTGATTTACGATGCCCAAGCGCAAAGCCGACCGCCTGTGCAGCACCCGTAGCGCCTGTGGTTTCTACCATCTCTATTTCACAATTGAGTAGTGTAGCTATCGTCTCTGAAAAAACCCGCGATTGGAAGAGGTTATCATTGCCCACCCGGATCTTATTTACTTCGCTTCCAAGCTGCTTAAGTATCTCAACACCATACACAAATGAAAAAGCGATGCCTTCCAGTCCTGCCCTGTATAAATGGGACTTATCATGTCTGTTGAAGTCCACGTTCAGGATATGCGATCCAACCTCTTTGTTTTCGAAGATGCGCTCAGCCCCATTACCAAATGGCAAAACATGCACTCCGTCAGATCCTACTGGTACTTTTTGCGCTATCTTTTCTATTTGATCATAGCCCAATTCGGGGGCTAACTGCTGTTTCAACCACCTGTATTGGATGCCGGTACCATTTATACACAACAGCGAACCTATCCTGGTGTGGTCCTGGCTGTGATTCACATGCGCAAATCCATTGATTCTGCTCTTTTGGTCGTAGATCAGCTGATCAGATACACTATAGACTACTCCGGATGTACCGCCGGTGGCAGCAATGTCTCCTGGCTCAAAAACCCCCAGAGAAAGTGCGTTGTTGGGCTGGTCTCCTGCCCTGTAAGCAACGGGGATTCCAGCATTAAGTCCTAGTAAGTTAGCAGACTCCGCAGAAAGATGGCCTGAATCAAAAAATGTACCGTGAACTTTCGGGATCAGGTTTTTGTCAATACCCAGATCCTCCATCAGAAAACCGGCAAGCTCGTTTTTACTAAAGTCCCAAAAGATTCCCTCTGAGAGTCCGGAAATTGTAGTTGAAATCTCTCCCGTCATTTTCATGGCAATGAAATCCCCTGGAAGCATCATTTTATATACCTTATTATAAATGTCAGGCTCATTCTCTTTCACCCATTTTAATTTGGCAGCAGTGAAATTTCCGGGACTGTTGAGTAACCGGCGTAAACTCTTGTCCTTACCAATCCTTTGAAAGGATTCGTTGCCATATGCGACAGCTCGTCCGTCACACCATATAATAGCAGGTCGCAGCACCTTTTGTTGCTTATCTACCAGCACGAGCCCATGCATTTGATAGCTTAGCCCAATACCTACAATATCTTTTTTGTCAACACCAGCCTTTTTAATGACTCTTCTGGAAGCTTCACACACGTATTTCCACCAATCTTCAGGCTCTTGTTCAGCCCAGCCAGGTTTTTTCGAAATCATGGACATTTCTGTGTCGGGGTAGCTGGCCAGACCAACGGATTGCTTGCTGTCCACATCTACGATGGAAGCTTTGATGGAAGAGCTTCCAATGTCAAATCCTATGTAGTGCATAAATTATTTTGGGTATTCTGTTGAGGGCCGAAAGATAAGAAAATGTGCGAATGTTTATCGCACTGTCATCCCCAATCCCAACGAAAGCACCGGATATTCCTGAAAAGTGAAGGCCGAACTAAAGGTCAGTGCTACAATACGCACCCTCAACCCTGCTGTTAGGTTCATGCTGCCAGTGCCATATTTTAAATCTATGGGATCGACCGGTAATTGCTCGAAATCAGGATCTATGGGATATGTGCCCAATACCTGGGTTCTGGATCCTGCCCTTGAATAACCCACGGCTCCGTAAATGGTAAATACATTGATGTATTCTTTGGAAATAATCCCTTGAAATACCAAACCATTCATTTTAAACACCCCCTCATTGCTGCTTGTAGCAGGGTCGTCCTCTTCTGATAAGTCAGCCGTCACTTTGAAGTTGCTAAAACCCGCCAAGAAAGAGACATCCACGCCCGAATAGTCCAGCAGGGTAATCCATTGTCCTAAATTGTGCTTTATACCCCAGCCAAACATACTTACCCTACCGGCATCCTCACCAAATGAAATTGGTGGAATGAAGCGAATGATCAAATCAGTTTCTTTGATTACTCCTACTCCAGCCTGGATCATTGGAACGGGTACCGCATTAAAACCAATCTCCTCCTTTAAGTTGATGGCTCCGGGGGGTGATGTGGTGCGCACAATTTCTTCTCCATCATTATAGAAGGTGACTTCGGGTCGTTCACCTTTGAGATGGGGGCCCAACACCGTGGGAAGCTGTGCAGTGCTTGAATTGGTCAGTTGAATATTGGTATAATCGGAATTATTGAATGTATAGGTAAGCCTTGATTGGGGAATAAACGCAATATTGCCCGATACAGAGATATCAAAACCCAGGGTCTCATGGGCTTTGGCCGTATGATACCATCCATTGGTATATCCATAACCCACTCCTTCAAATACAGGCTTTAAGTAGTTTTGGATCACCAGCCCAGCATCCTTGACACCGGCCTGCAGAAACAAATCCAGTTCATCCTGGGCCATCGATTTACCAGCCTGGACTAATAAGACGCAGACAATGATTACTCTATAAGTCATAATCTATGGCTATTGTGGTATCAAAATAAATGCTCAGGGTAAAATCAATCAATTGAGTGTCTCCGGTTGTTTCCACCATCATCAGAAACGTCGATTGATTATTCACGAGACTGGTGATAGCGCTTAAATGCGTGGTACTCACAGGGACTACCACCCTGTCACCCACCACTAAGGGCACATCACTTAATTGAAACAATGAAAGGGTATCTAATGAAGCATTTCGATAGAATGCCTCAATATTAACTGTCTCAGCTGTATTGGTCAGACCGATATTTTTAATTCTGTAACTGACTTCATTGACAGTAAATGGATCAGGATATACTGCATAATCCACATAATCATCAATCTCATCATGGCCGGGAATATTAATCAGGCTATCAGCTGATGCAATAAATGAATCAGAGGAAAATAAGGTAAGTGGATAATCGAGCTTTTTAGAAATATCTGTCTCCAACCCATAACAACCCTGCATCAACAGACATGCTATTAGCCCTGTCAATAGTTCTAGCTGGCGCAACATGTGGATAAATTTAACTAAACCTGATGATTATACATCACAAATCATCACACCTGCCTTTAATGATGCCAGTTTATCATCCTTTTTGGGGATGAATTCCTGTGCTACGTAGCCAGTATACCCAGTTTCAAGTATAGCCTTCATGATCGCCGGGTAGTATAATTCCTGTGTTTCGTCAATTTCATTTCTGCCGGGAACACCCCCCGTGTGGTAATGAGCAATATACTCGTGATTGTCTCTGATTGTCCGGATCACGTCCCCTTCCATGATCTGCATGTGGTAGATATCATAGAGCAATTTGAAATTGGGAGATCCGATTTTCTTTGCCAGTTTCACTCCCCATTCCGTATGATCACATTGATAGTCAGGGTGATTTACCTTGCTATTTAAAAGCTCCATCACCAATAAAATATTTTTCTTCTCCGCGACTTTCAAGGCCTTCTCAATTCCAACGGCACAATTTTCCAATCCTTCTTCATCGGAAATATCATTTCTATTACCGGAAAAAACGATGATCTTCTCCACACCTGCATCTGCTGCCCTATCAATGGCTTCTATGAAATTCTTTGTCAGTCGTTCATGATTTTTTGGATCATTGAGTCCCTGCTCGATACTGGAATCTTTGGGTGTACCCATTGAGCATGCTAACCCTATATCCATGACGGTTTTCCAGTCATCCGCACCCAAAAGATCTATTCCGGAGATACCCATCTCTTTGCAAGCCAGAGTAAATTCTTTTAAAGGGATATCCCTGTAGCACCATTTACAAACAGCATGATTGATGTTACCTTTTAATTCCAATTTTTCCGTTGTTTTAGATTGAGCATTGGCTAAAGGATATAATCCCAAACCAAGAGAACCACCAGACAATATTTTAAGGGCTTCTTTTCTTTTCATTATTGAGTTAAATTTGAATATAGGCAAAAGGTATTAAATAATTGATAAATAGCAGGCTATACAAAGGATAGTCGGGGCAATTGATATATGCGTAATTTCTGTAGTAATTTATGAATTAATGATATTTCTATTCTGCCATTGTGAATAATTTTGGCAATATTTAGGGTATAATTGTAGTTTCCACCAATACCGTCAATTATAGTATGAATAGTTTGCAATTACTTTGTAGAGGTTGCACTCTGATTTTATTTTTCTTAGCATCACATGTACTTTTTTCCCAGGGACTAGACGCCCGGTTGCAAAAGGTTGATAATCTGATGGATAGAAATGATATCCTTTCAGGTATCAATGAAATCAATAGCATTTTTAGCAACCCTTCTCTCTCAGGTCAGTTGTCTTCTGTGCAAAAGGCTAACCTTCACAACAACATTGGCTTTGCCTATATCAAAATCAAAAAATATGATCTGGCCAGAAAAAATCTGGAGGATGCCTTAAGAATTTACCTTTCGGATCCCATCATTGATAAAAAAGACCTAACCTTCACCTATCAAAACCTCGGATCTGTGATGATCGAGGAAGGAGAATATGATAAAGCCAGGGACTTCCTCATTAAATCCATAGATGAGGCAGCACAAGCCTATGGTCAACAATCCTATGAATATGCCTCTGCCCAAGGTAAATTGGGGATCCTATTTGAAGAGGTAGGATACTATGACCTGGCCATTGATTATTTCACCAAATCACATGACCTGATCGAAAAGATCCACGATGAAAATACACCAGAATATGCAGAGGTTTGCAATCACCTGGGTAGGATCATGATAAAAAATGGCAATATTGCCAAGGCAAGGGAATACCTGCAAACATCTACTAGCATCTATGAAAACCTGGGGGTAAACTACCAAATTGACTATGCGGAGTCTCTCGAAAGCCTGGGGATGTTTTATGAGGCGGAAGGAAACTACGCTGAAGCAGAAAGGGTGCTTCTCAAGACCATGGATCTCAAGAAGAGTATCCCTAACCTGCCGGAGCACTTATTGGTAGAAACATTGAATGACCTTGGCATATTGTATCAGGACCTTGGCAATATGGATCGCGCAGAGGAATACTTTAGTGAAGTCCACAGCATTTGCATCGATCACCTGGGGACAGACAATCAATATTATGCCACTTCAATCAACAACCTGGCTGTCATATATAAAAGGAAAGGTCAGTTTGAGGCTGCAAAAGCTTTATTTGTTGAGGCCTTGCCTGTTTATGAAAAAAGATATGGAAGAAGGCATCCTAGCTATGCAGATGCTTTAAATAACCTGGCCAGTACGGAAAGGATCCTGGGTAACTACAGCACTGCCGAACAATATTACCTGGAGGTATTGAAGATCGATGAGCAGGTTTATGGCAAGAACCATCCTGATTATGCTACCACGTTGAATAACCTTGGAATTCTTTATTCAGCCATGGGGCAGCCCGATAAAGCGATCAACTACTATCTTGAATCCGTAGTTATCAAGAAAGATCGATTGGGGGTAAACCATCCTTCTTATTCGCGATCACTTGAAAATATCGGACTTCATTATTTTGCCCAGGGAGACCTTGAACGTGCAGAACAATATTTCCGAGACGCCATCGCCATTCAGATTGATCAGATCACCAGTATTTTCCCGGTCCTTACCGAAAGAGAAAAAGAGCTGTTTTATCAGGATGTACGTGATGATATCGAACGATACAACTTTGTGGTGATCCGGTTACTGGAAAAGAAGCCTGAGCTAATCACCGAGGTATTAAATAATCAAATCCAAACCAAGGCCATCCTGTTTTCATCAGGAGAAAAGTTGCAAAAAAGCATTAGCAAAAGTGGTAATCATGAACTGATGGCTACTTATATCCAATGGAAAGATCTAAAAACCAAATTGGCAAGCTATTACCAGGTGGGTAAAGCCCGACTAGAGGATTATAAGATTAACCTGGATGTACTTGAAGACAGCGTGGAAAACATGGAGAAGAATATCATGTTGAGTTCACAGCAGTTCTCTTCCTTTATCAGAAATGATAAGGTGACCTGGAAAAAAGTACAGAAAAACCTCAAACCGGATGAAAGTGTGATTGAGATCATCAGGATCAGGGATTTCGTATCCGGCACCCGGGGAGATTCTCATGTCTTTGGCTTTAGTGATGCACTCTCCTATTTGGTAATCATACTAAAACCAAATAGTACAATACCAGAATACGAGCTCATAGAAAACGGTGTTCAGTTGGAAGAGAAGCTATATGCAGCCTATAAAAATGCTTTGCAGTTTCAATTTGAAGAATCTGCCTCATATAAGCTGGTGTGGGAGCGGATTGATAAGCACCTGAGCGGAACAAAAAAGCTTTACATGTCACCAGATGGTATTTTTTATAAGATCAATCCGAATACCTTTAAGCTACCAGACAACACCTATCTTATCGACAAGTACTATGTCAGCTTCATCACCAACTGTGAGGATGTCGTTAAGGGATCAACAAATAAATCTGCCAATGATGCGGTATTTTTTGGAAATCCAAACTTCGGAACGGCAAGCGAGAGGACCTTTGCGCTTGATCAGCTGCCAGGGTCAGAAACAGAAATCAACATTGCCGCTAAGGATCTAAGTGCCAAAAAATGGCAAACGACCCTCTACAAAGGTGACAATGCTACCGAAGCCCGTATTAAAGAGGTCAACAGTCCCACGATATTACATATAGCCACACATGGATACTTTTCTGATAAGAACAGCGCACTGAAGAGAGTGCTAAATACCGACAACCCCCTCTTCAAATCAGGGCTATTCTTACAAGGTGCTGCTACTTCACTTTCTGCCTATGCTAATGGTAGTAACCAGGTGAATTTCAGTGATGGTATCCTTAGTTCGTACGAGGCCATGAACCTAAACCTGGACGGGACCGAACTGGTCATTCTATCTGCCTGCGAAACCGGCCTCGGGGATGTAGAAAACGGAGAGGGTGTGTATGGCTTGCAACGCGCATTTCTTGTTGCAGGTACAAAATATTTGATTACCAGTCTGGTAAAAGTGGATGATAAAGCTACCCAGGAATTGATGAACAGCTTTTATGAAAACTATCTGAAAAGCAACAACATCGCCGAATCACTTTATCAGGCACAAGTAGCCTTAAGAAAAAATTATCCAAACCCTCTTATTTGGGGATCTTTTATACTAGTTGGTCATGGGTAAAATGTCAAAACACTATCTATTAGCAGTCTTCCTACTTCTTTCGATTCCTTTAATGGTGATTGGTCAGCCTATCACCCTTCTCATAGAGATGGGTGACAAATATGCAGAGGCCAACGATCATCAAAGTGCCATTGGTGTTTATAAAGCTGTTCTGGAAAAAGATGATAATAACATAGCCGCACAATACAAGATAGCCGAATCCTATCGGGCTATACTGGACTACGAGATGGCAGAAGGTTATTATCTGAAAGTAAAACGACGCAATGATGGGAGGTTTATCCTGGCCGCTTACTATTACCCATTGATGAAAAAACTCAATGGTGACTATCAGGAAGCCCTTGAGAATTTTGAGGAGTTTATGCTACTGCTAAAAGAAAAAGATCAACATGAAGATCCGAGGTATCGCCACTATTACGAGCAAGCCAGGATAGAACGGGAAGGTACTTTGATTGCATTGAATGAAATCTCTATTGCACAGCCGGAACATCAATTTAGCATACTTCCCAAACCCGTGAACAGTGAAGATATGGATTCTGCTCCTTCAACTTATCTCAATGACTCTACAATCGTAATTTCTTCCGGTAGAAAAGGAGGCAAAGGGTCCGGGCAGAGTACTTTTGGAGGGTCGTGGAATGACCTGTACAGGTTCTCAAAGGTTGGCAACAACTGGTCAGAAGTAAAAACAAGAGATGATTTTGACATTGTCAATGATAAGTTTGACGATGCTGCCGGGATGTTTAATCACGACAGGACCAAATTCTATTTCACCAGATGTGTGGAAGCGAGCACAAATGTGGTCAACTGTTTTATATATGTCTCTAAACTCCAAAAAGGAGAATGGACCGATCCCATAAAGCTCAATCCCAACATCAATGCACAAGGCTCCAACTCCAGACAAGCCTGTATCACTGTTTCCGGTGACTCACTTTTCTTTTGCTCAGATAGAGAAGGCGGTGTCGGTGGTTATGACATCTACCTAAGTACGAAATTCGGTGATGAAAACTGGGGACCAGCACAACACCTTGGTGCTCAAATCAATACGCCATTTACGGAGTCCTCTCCTTTTTATGACCACAATGACCGGGCCCTTTATTTCAGTTCAGACGGACACAGAAGCTTTGGTGGATTCGATATCTACCTGGCAGATGGAACCTCCTTCGAAAAGGCCGAGATCTATAATGTAGGAGCTCCTTTCAACTCCAATAAGGACGATATGTTCTTTTTTATGGGAAAACATAAGGGCTATGTCTCCTCCAACAGAAAAGGTGGAGTAGGCAAGATGGATATCTACTCCTTCAATATCTCCACTGAAAAGGATATGATCACTGAAATTGAGTCTGACGAGGCCATCGCAGGTCGAAACTCGCTCTTTTCTGATGATTACGATTTTGATTCTGATAATGATGAGATGCTCAGTGAGATCATTAGTCACCTGATGGCATCAAATGTATCCAATATTGAGATGGCACTTACCAATGAACAGTTATCATTCTACAACTCATTGAGTAAAGATGACCAGGAAAGGATAGACAGGATAGTAAATGCCAGGGTGAGAAACCTGTCACAAAACGACCTGCAAGCCATCCGTGATGAAGACGAGTTCTTTTACTCACACATGACCTCTGAAGACAAGCGGCATGTGGATAATCTCGTGTCTGCCTATGTTCGCGAAGATGGTCTTGGATTGAGTATTGCCATAGATCAGCAAGAAACGGATTTCTACGAAGAATTGCCTGTTTCTGATAAAGAGAAAGTGGACATGATCATCGCTACCAGGATGAAACAGGCACACGACTTCACCTACCCTATGGAGACGTACGATAAACTGGACCAGCAATCACAGCAAAGTGTGGACCAGCTCTCTTATAAGGTGATCAGTGAGAAGAAGAATATCCAGAATATGGCACTTGCTTTCAATGAGAACCTATTCCTGAGAAACAATCAAAACAGCCCGGATGTCGTCAGCAATTCTATAAAGGAAAAGATTTACAATTTGGCCGATGACCCCAAGTTTGAGTTAAAGGAAGAAGATCGTATTTTCTATCAAAACCTTGATTCAAGGCAACTTGAGGCACTAAATAACATTGCATCCAGTATCATCCTAAATGATGTGAATGATTTGGAGAAAAATATCTCCAAAGAAGATCGAGCCATTTATGCCTCCTTTAGTGGCAATCAAAAGCAACAACTTGACAAAATTCTTTCTAAAATCATTAACAACAGTGTAAAGGCTGACCTTTATCTGGGTGAAGTAAACTTTGAAAAGAATGAACTGGCAGTGGCCAAACTAAACCGGGATATCGAAGCGGCGTTTAACTTCCTGAAGGCCAATGATCAGGCTTTATTCAGCACATTTGATAAAGACAAGGAACGTGCCATCAAGCGATTTATCTCGGTAGCTGATCCATGGTTGGATAGCCCTGACAATATCTATCTACCTGAAAGGGAAGTTTCTCAGCCAACCAACCTGGTTAATCGTGGGCCAATGATTTCTGATGTGAGAGCAGGAGCTTCTGCCAACCCACGAAGTGGTAGATCAACCACTACAGCCCAAAACAATCAGACCTCGGGTCCGGGTTCAGGTACTACGGCAAGCAGAGTAACAACCATATCAAATGCAAACATCAGTGCCTATGAAAACCTGTCACCAGATGAGAAAGCAGCCGTTAACAGGTCAATTGCTGCTAATCTTTTAAACAAAGCTTACAGCGCCAACCCCAACCTTCCGGTGTCTGACGACTCTTTTGTAGCGGGTTTGAACAGTGCTCAGAAGTCTTATATCAACATTCTGGCAAAACACCTTGCAGGTACTCCACTCAGTGAAACTGAAAAGTCCCTGTTACTAAGCGCTCAATCCTATTATGACCATTTGCCAATGAATGAAAAAGCGATCTGGAGCAGAAGTATAGCCAAAGAAGCGCTTAAAGGAAATCGTGTTGGAAATGAGTACAGCATCAGCGAGAGAGACAGGAATCTTATTGCAGGACTTTCAACCATAGAGAAGTCGGCACTCAGTGAAATTGAAACCGCACTTCTCAATGATCAGTCTCTTACTTTTGGACAACTGGCCAACAGGGCTAAAAACACATCGGAACAAGCTCCTGTAGGAGGTATTTCCAATGAACTGGCAAATAACTTCAGCCAGGTTAATGTTTCAGGTAAATTACTGCTAGTAGGCAACCAGGCCCCAATAGCCAATAAAGTGGTCAATCTCGTTTCAAGCAATGGAATGGTAATTCAGCAGGTAACCACAAAACCCGATGGCAGTTTCCTTTTTACCAATGTCCCAAATTCGGACTACCAGGTTGAATTCAACGATCCCAATGACATACCGGGAGATGCATTCCTTAGCAACCTGACAGTAAAAGGCACAGGTGCGACCACAGCCAATTCCAATGATCCCGGAAATCCGATCACCCAGGAAGATGTAAATTATTATCGGGCACTCACTACGGATAAAAAACATGCCATCGATCTGGGTATTGCAGCAGCCTTACTTAATGACATTTATGCTAAAAGCCCTAAGGTGGCATTATCTGATCAAACCTATTTCAACACCCTCAGTGAAAGGGAACAGGAATATATCAGAATATTGGCGAAGGACCTTAATGGTGACCCTATTCAGGAAAGTGAATATTTACTCAAGGCTACAGCAGATTCTTATTATACTCACCTCATCCCTGTTGAGCAACCTTTTTGGAACAGGCTCATCGCAGCTGAAGCCCTAAAGAACAATAAAAACGGAAATCAATTTGCTGTCAGTGCAAAATACCAGGCAATCCTTGATGGTTTGTCTTACGCAGAAAAGAACATCTATGAGCGTATAAAAACTGCCAGATCCTTAAGCGAACCAATGTTTGGAGAGGAACTGAATGCCGGTGCCGAGTTACTCTCAACAATTCCTCAAAACACCATGCGGAATGTGAGGGAAATCAATGGTCGTCTTGCCTCCGTAAAATCGGATATCCCGGTAGCCAACCAACCCGTAGTGTTGATGGACGCCAACAACAATGTGGTTTCCCTTTCCAGAACTGACAGCAATGGTCAGTTTACGTTTGACAATGTCACAGAAGGAGAATATACAGTAAAAATGGGTGAAGGTTTTGATGAGGGCGCACAACACACCTACGTCAACCGACTGGTATTAAAAGATGGTCAGGGAAATGTCTTGCTTTCTACTCCCGAAAGCAGTCAACCACGTGCTCAATCAAACCTCTTGACTGCAGATGTGACTTTCTACAATACGATAAATCCGCAAACCAGGAAAGCCATTGACCGAAGCATTGCAGCAGAATATCTGACCAATGCTTATCAGCAGAACCCATCGCTCATCTCACAAGATGAGAAGTCCTATAAATCACTGAGCAAGCAAGAACAGGAATATATCGAAGTACTGGTAAAAGACTTAAAAGGAGAAACTCCCGGAAAGAATGAAGTCATCACCAGAGCCATTGCCTACTCCTACCTCAGGCAGTTGCCTGAGTCTGAACGAAATGTGTGGGCCCGATTAGTATCAAAGGAAGCCTTCAATAATACCAAATCAGGATATACCTATCAGCCTTCCGCCGCCGATCGTAAGCTAATTGATAACCTGAGTGCATATGAAGAAGGCATCTACAATCGCATAAAAGAAGCACGAATAGCCACCGGAATACTGGTTGATGGTACGGTCACTTCTGATGAAACTAAAAATGCTCTCCTGAAACTACCTGAAGCTACGGCCAGTGCTGCAGAAATGGTAGAGGTTTCTGGAAATATCAGCAACACGCAAAAGGGCAATATTTCTAATGTCCCTTTGGCACTACAGGATGCTGATGGTAATATCGTAGCACGCACAACCACCGGGTCAAAGGGACAATTCACTTTTGACCGTACGACCCCAGGAACATATACTATTATCCCTGTCAATCCCGGGTCTACGAAGAACACTTATGTGAGCAATCTGGCGATGAAAAATGTAAGAACTGACAACATCCTGGCCACCAATGAGCAAGTTGCTGATGTCAGCCCCACACTTTTAACTCCTGAAACCATACGTACCTATGAAAATCTTTCAAGGGCTGAACAAAAGCAAATTGATCGTCTGATCGCCTTCGAATACATTGTGGATGCATATAGAAAAAACCCTTCACTGAAGTCTGCCGATGGCCAGGCTGTCAAAGGACTGAATAGTCAGGAAGAGAAATATGTGAAGGTGTTGACAATGGATCTACAGGGTAAGGAGCTTACTCAAGCGGAACAACAACTGCTTTCTACCGCCTACTCCTATTATTATAACTTAGCTCCAAGCAGAAAAGCCACTCTAAACCGCATCATTTCTGACGAGATCTTCGGTGATGGCAAACAGAGTGGTAACTACCGCCTGGCCAGCAATGATGCATCTTTCAAAAACACAATGAATACCAGTACGCGTCAAATGTATGAAAACATCAAAGCATTTAGGTTTAACAATGATCGTGTACTGAGTGAAAACCTGGAAGTAGAATCCAGAGACATTGGGGATCGTCAGGTTATCTTGAATTTGCCAAGCTATACCAACCAGGAGTACAGCAGATTGACCGTGACAGGAAAGCTGATTAACTCTGAAACCGGTCAACCGGAAAGCACCAAGTCACTACGGGTAGTAGATCAATCGGGTGTAATGATAGCCAGAACTTTTTCAGGATCTGATGGAACATTTAAGTTCAATCAAATCAGAGCAGGTAACTATCACATTGAATTAGAACATCCAAGCCAAGCAGGTGCACATAAGGATTCCTATTTTGTGAAAGACCTGGAAATCACGGGAACACATGGTATGACCCATGCACACCAAAGGACTTTTAATATATATTATGACTTCAATGACTATCAACTGCGACCGGAAGCCAAAAGATCTTTGATGGACCTCGTGGAAGTTGCTAAACGACAAGAACTCTATGTGGAACTAAAAGCCCATACAGATGCCATCGGAGATCATCAATATAATGACCAATTAAGTGGAAAACGAGGTGTGGCTGCCATGGACTTCCTCAGGCAATATGGCCTCAGTGCGGATAACATCACCCTCACCTCCTATGGAAAGAGTGATCCGATTGCACCGAATAACGATGAGTACGGCAGACAATTCAATAGGCGCGTGGAGGTGATCATGAAATCTCATGACCCTATCAATTACCACCCTCCTACAATCTATCTCATCAGACCGAAGGCAACATTATACAGCATTTCGAAAAACTTCAATATGAGTATTGAGGAGGTAATGAGACTAAACGGACTTACTGAAGCCAGTCTGCATGCCTACAAACCGCTAAGAATCAAAAACCCGATGGGCTACAGGCCCAATCTTGACATGCTTGTAGAACTGAATGAATCTGTGAGTGTTGGTAACAGCTTCAAGTATACTGTGAAAGCGGGCGAGAATGTCACAACTATTGCCGAGAAGTTTAACCTACCGGAAGAACTGGTACTTGAAATGAATGATCTTACCTCCTTGAAAGTAAACAAGGGACAGGTCTTAAATATCTATGTGAGATTCTAAAAGAGGGCGTTATTCATTTTCCTCAGTGTTTGGTCCCCTGAAAGTATGTAGGTAAGAGAAATCTCATATGCCGGGGTCACTGAAATTGCTTCATTGTCGACAAAAAGATTTGAATTCATATCATAGCTGGCTCGAATAGCCAGTGAATTTACCTGAAGTCCGCCCAACAAAGTGAAAGACTCTCTTAGCCGATACCATGAACCTAGCAATAGTTGAACCCCCTTGGTGTTTGAGGTAAACCTGGCCGTACTCACAAAGCTATAGGCAAAGTGTGACCCCACTATTGTAGATACTTTCCCCCTGGAAAGGTAAAACAACATGTTGGGCAGAACATAGAGATTCCCTGTTCGCACCTCCATACCCCCATGATATTTAATAATCATAGGACGTTTGTCTTTCCCATTAAAACTAAAAGAATCATTTGGCCTGTTGACATTGTAGATAGCCACTCCGGAGAAAGCACTGTAATTGTGCAACAGGTAATTGCGCTTTCGATTGTAGTAATACATCGCACCTACATTAAGGGTTATCCTGTTGGCGCTGTTGTCAAATTCGCTTACTGGTGCCGGTGAAAAATTGTTATATCCATCAAACACATATCGACTGTATTGGGATCCCCACTGAAAATTGGAGGGAGAAAACGAAGACCGTGAGTATCCGCCCTGAACACCAACGGCAATCAGGTCTGACCCCAGAAGTCCAAGCGAGAAATTTTGGGAATAGGTCAAAAACAGACCGTTTTCAGTGAACAATCCATCATCAATATTTTGATTGAAAGCCATCAATCCTACCCCTGCAATATTGTCAGATACAGCATCTGCTTTCAACGGAAACACCAATGATACCTGCGTTGTTTGTATGGCTGCTTCCTGCAAAGCCTGCATTTTGTAGTTCATATTCACAGCCAGGTCTGTGTAGGTAGACGCATAGGCGGGATTCATGTAAATGGAAGAAAGCATGAACTGTGAAAAATCATCCTCCTGTGCATACAGCCCTGCTGCGGAGACAAAAGCGAATAGCCATATGATGCCTTTCTTTATCATCTGATTAGGTAAATCTTGCCTGTTTTATTCTCTGTGACCGGGTCCATTCCAACAGGCTCACGGGTAAATATGATCTGGTAAAAATAAACCCCTGAAGGTTCATCCTTACCTGTTTTGACATTGGTTCCATCCCACCCTACCTGAGTAGCTTCAATAAAGTCTGTAGTTTCGTACACAAGTATTCGTTTCCTGTTATACACCCGCATCAGAAAACCTTCATTCGATATCCGTTCACCAAAGAACCGAAAAGACTGGTTGACAGGATTGGTCGCATGCGGTGAAAAGGCTTCCGGGATATACCAAACACCAGCCAGAGATACCTGAGGGGCTTTTGCCAGGGCAAAATATCTGATGTTGGAAGTATCGGAAAAAACAAGCAAGCTGTCACTTAGAATCCTTCCGTAGGATATAGAGTCGGTATTTTCCAGGGTAGAAACACCCAAAGTTCCAAACTCACCACCCGCACTATCTGCAAAGGCTATCACCGGAGAGTAAACGGTGGCATTGACCTCGTTGGAGATCACAAAATTTTCCAGGTCTTCATCCATAAAGTCCAGAAATAACCTTGAACCATCAAAACTTCCGCTTAACAACTCAACAGACCACAGGCCATTCGAAGATACCCCAATGAGATCACTGTTAGGTACTGGATCTGTAGGGTTGGTCCAGATATGATTCACGGCAATTTCCGTATTGATCCCTTCTATGTTATCAAACTCTACCGGTCCGAAGTGACCATTATCCCCAACCGGAAAATATTTAAATCCTGTTCCTCTGCTGATTAAGGTGCCATCATAGTATGACGTTTCCGAGCCACCCATAGCTGAGGCACTTTCATCCAAAACAAGGGATCCATCGACAACAGATGTCAATATACCTGACTGAAAATCAAGGAAACTGTCAATGTTGTCATCTGGATTAGTAATGGTGATCGAAGCATTTAAAGTAACAGGCCCTATACTGGCCACTGTGATTGCAGTTACCAACATGGCATTATCATTGAATTGCTGGGCCCCTGTTCCATTAAAGAAAAGTTCGGCGCTCACAAAGTTTGAGATGCTGTTGTTGGTCCAGTCGCCACCCAGATATACAGTACCTGCACTTGTCAGGCTATTATCATTGACCCCGTTCCCAGCAATGATAAGTTCAGAGTCACCCGCCAGCCCAAGGTTCCCTGCATTGTTCAGGTCCTGATCTGTAGCAATACCACTCCCCTGTGAGCCTCCAATGATCCCATTATTTTGAATGTCGCCCTGAGCATGTATATGTGCATCGTTTGTCAGGGTGATTGTCGCATTGGCCGGGACATAGAGGTTTTGGGCAAAGCCGTGGATACTAAGGCTTAGCAGACAAACGAAAACGATATGTTTCCAGCTTATCATTTTCCTCCAATGCTTTTACTGTTTGCAGGATCAGCTTTAATACCTAATAGTGCTTTGATTTGATCCAGATCAGACTTGATGTTTTCATTTTCTTGCTGAACAGAAACCATCGCCTGAGTTTGCATCTCCATCAACTTCTGTTGTTTATTCAATGCATCTTTCAAATCCTCTTTAGAAGTCTTCTCATCATCAAGAGCAGCTGTAAGACTTTCAATCATGGCCTGTTGTTCTTTAATGGCTTCGATGAGAACTGGAATCAGACCCTGATAGTTTACAGTTTTTAAACCGTTTTCATGTGTCGTTACTAATTCTGGATAAACTCTTTCGATTTCCTGAGCAATTACGCCGTATTGTAAGGAAGAGTCCTTTTCTACCTGAGGGGTTCCCTCTTTCCAGTAATAGGTAACACCTCGTATACTTTGTAATGAGGATATTGACTCCGTCAATGTTAGAACATTCCTCTTTAATCTACGATCCGAAGTAACTGAAAAGTTTGTTGCATAAATATCACCTGTTGATGCCAAATCACCATCAAAAAGACCACCGCCATTCACTGCAAAGTTCACTCCAGAAAATGCAAATGTATTTGGGTTTGAAGTGATGTCTGTATCTGAGGCAATACTTCCATTTGAAGATATTACTGTGGAATTACCTCCTGCATCATTTACAGCAGTTGGAAAGACAGAATAACCAATAGAAACTTTACCATCAGCATAAGTTTTTAGTGCATCTGCACCAGTTCCATCATTTACTTCAAGGACTACTCCTGTACCACTTGCTGTTTGATTTGTAACCTGAAACAATGTATTTGCACCAGCACTATTATCTATTTTGAATACTTCGTTAGCTCCTGCTGCTTTTACAAATAATTCAGCATTTGCATCTACAGCTAAAGCTCCAGCAACCATTTTATTTGTAGCAATGACATCAGTTGCTGATAAATCTCCAGTAGCAAGATCAATATCAAGTGTGGCGTTAGTTACCAATGCTTTAGTTGCTTCAGCAGTTCCTGGTGTTGCAATATCTAAATAATTTATTTCAGTTGCTGTGGAAGTGACCAAAATACCTCCCAGTTCTAAACCTAATGTATTACCATTATGCTCAGTTATATTCACATTTCCTGTTCCAGATGTCAAGTCAAGTGGAGAAGCCCCTGTAGTATTTCCTATTGTGATGGATCTATCACCAGCTGTACCCATATTAATGGCTTGATTGATTGCATTGTTACCAATATTTATCACACCATTTGAAGCATTGATTGAAACTGTACCAGCAGTATTCGCATCAATGCTGACTCCACCTGATGTTGTTGACGTAATATTTACGCCATCTTCTCCAGTCAAATCTAGCACTCCTGAAGTTGTTGTCATTCCCGACGCACCAGAAGCAGTGATATTTACACCACCAGTACCCCCGCTGATGTCTACATCTGTTCCAGCAGTTACACTACCAATGGTGATCAAACGCCCGGTAACAGTTGAAGATCCAATGCTGATTGCACCATCATTAGCATCAGAGCCTAGATTTATGGCCTGAGTACCCAAGACCTCAAATGGACCTGTTGCATCTGTAGTTATTGTGTTTCCACCTGTATATGCACTTTGAAGGCTAATGTCTCCATCTAACACAACAGTTCCACTTGCATCTGGGAAGGTATATGTCCTCGTTTGCCCTGCTGATATACTACTTAATTGAAATTGAGCTTGTTTGGTATTATCAACGTCATCCTGCAGTGTAAATTGATTGTCAACCTGCGTGATGGTTGGAGTATTGATAGTTGGTGAAGTCAACGTCTTATTCGTAAAGGTTTCCGTACCTGTTAGAGTTGCCAACGTTCCACTTGTTGGTAAGGTAACATTTGTTGCGCCAGTCGATGTCAATGTAGTAGCAAAAGCACCAGATGTAGTAAAGGCACCAGCTGTATTGATATTTCCCCCTATAGTAATGGTGTTTGATCCATTATCAACACCTGTTCCACCTCTGGAAGGATCTAACTGAGCTTCTGTTTGAATTGCTCCTGCTCCATTTCCATATAAAACTTCCCCAGCAGTAAAACTCGATACTCCGGTACCACCATCTGCAACTGCCAAATCAGTGATTCCAGTGATTGATCCTCCATCTATATCAATGTTTGTAATCGCAGCACTCTCAATAAAGTTAGCTCTGGTCATTTTGCCAACCAATGCACCATCATCATCATAGACGGCAAGTAAGTCTGCATCTTGTACCGTAGCTACGGTATTAGCTAATCCATTAATATCAAGGTCAAGATCTCCATCAGATCCTAAATCTGTAATACCATCTCCTCCTATTCCTGAGACATCAACAGCAATATCATTCGCATTTACAGTGATACCTGTTCCTGCACCAACGGCCAATGCAGACCCTCCACCTCCTGTTAGTCCTGCTCCCGCTACACTGGTATTAAGAGCGGTCTCATCAACAGCATTCGCCTGTATTGACAAACTACCTGTTCCACTCCCCAGATCAGACAGTGTTAGTGATCCCTGAACATCTCCTGAATTGAAGTTTACTACAGGGTCCTTATCAATCACCGTTGCTGATGCAATGTTACCTCCATCAATATCTATTGCACTTGTCTGCACAACTCCAGTTCCATCTGGAACTAGCAATATGTTTCCGTTCACATTTGTAGACGATATGGTATTTCCATCAATTCTTAAATTGTCAATATCCAATTCACCTGTATTGGTGGCTGTAACAAAAGGTGTACCCGCATCTTGAATCACAAAATCACTTGTCTGACTTAAATTCACGGTTAAATCCCCATCTGCAGTTGTTGTTGTAATTGTGTTTCCTCCCTGGTAAGCGGCATCCAGGTTTATATCGCCATCCAATACAACCGTACCATCAGCGTCAGGGAAAGTAATCGTACGATTAGATCCGCTACTGGCATCAATGGCAAAAGTTGTATTGTCATTGCCTGCATTGAAGGTGAGTGGCGTAGCTCCCTGAATTGTTCCACTAATCGTAATTGCATCCGCCGCCGCATTCCCAATTCCTATCGTACTGCTATTGATACTTGTAGTAGTACCATCAGCGACCGTCAGATTATCATTGAATGTAGCGTCAGCACCGGCGGCTACAGTTAATGATCCTCCGTTGATATTGGTAGCACCGGTTAAATCTATGCCTCCTGAACCTGCATCTAATACCAGACCAGTTGTTCCTCCAGTTGTTCCCAATGTGATTGTACGGTCTCCGGCGGTTCCCAGGTTAATCGCCTGATTATCCGCATCTGTTCCTATGCTTATAGCACCACCACTGGCATCTATGGTTACCCCATCTACTGCATCCACATCTACTGTACCAGCTGTATTGGCATCTATCACCACACCAACGCTTGTGGTAGAAGTTATACTCACCCCATCAGTTCCTTCAAGCGTTAACCCTCCAACGCTTGTTGTTACATTACTTGCTCCCGCAGCATCCAAACTGAACGTACTACCATCAACAGTCAGGTCCCCATTGAGATCTGTATCTCCCTCAGCAGTGACATTTCCACTGTTATCCACGATAAAGTTTGTGCCTCCCACTGTAAGGTCAGCAGTAGTCACATCTATTCCATTGGCTGCATCCAGGTTTCCTGTATTGTCTACGGTGACATTACCACCAGATCCGGTCACCTGAAAATTACCCCCGGCATTGTTATTCACAATGAAGCTTCCACCACCTGTACCATCAATTGTCAAATTGCTCGCATCAACGTCAATTGTCCGTGATCCCGTAAAGGCATTTCCACCTCCAATATTCACCGAAGTACCGCCTGCTCCTACTGATGTACCTTCACCTGCTGTAAGGTCTTCTGCATCAATAGCCTCTCGTACCGCTGATTCCGTAACAAGCGTATTATCATCGGCAGTACCAGATCCTCGAACTCCTGTGCCACCACCACCGGTAGAGGCCTGGATATTCGTTACAGTCGTTCCACTGTTCAGTTCAAAGCTTCCACTCACTACCTGAGTGTTCAATCCATTTAATGCTATCTGGTCAGGGGAAGTCACCACTACATCACTTCCTACTCCCGCCGCTGTCACTCCAATATTGCCACCCGCTGAGTTGATCATTACTGTCGTACCTCCATCCAGATCCAGCTCTCCGGCTGCATTGATGTCTATGTCCCCTGTGGTGGTCGTGAAGTTTGAAGTCGCATCTGCATCCAGGCTGATTGACGTTCCGGCATCAACGGCTACTCCACCTGATGTTGAACTCAACTGTATTGAACCGGCTCCCGTCCCTGTTGTGTTGCTGATCCCTATGCCTGCTGTAGTTCCTCCATCTGTTGTCAACGTGATCGCATCCGCCACATCTTCACTACTGGTCATCGATATGCTGCTCGTACCACTTACATTCAAATCCGCTTCATCTGTCACTATCGTTGTCCCATCCAATGTTGTAGCTCCACTTACATCTAAATTGCCTGTTACATTCGTATTCGCAGTCACATCTAAATCACCTGCTGTCACGTCTATTCCATTGCCTGCAGTCACTAGTCCATCCTGATCTACGGTCACATCGCCTGTCTGCCCATCTACCACAAAATCTCCGGTGCTGGTCAGTTGTACTGTGGTA
>DKPQ01000016.1 GCA_002471275.1 Flammeovirgaceae bacterium UBA7330 | reverse complement strand
TTATATGAAGGGAAGCTAAAGGTTAGGTCTCATATGCGAACATTGCCAGTCATATTGTTAATTCTGAGTTTCTCCGCTTTTGGGCAGAAGTTTCCAGTAATTCTTGATCCGCTTGAACCTAATGGCAACCTCTCAACAATTCACATGATCCAAGGTGGATTTGAAATTATTGGCATTTCAGACAACTTTGAAACATTCCGACCGGAGACTTTTGACAACATCAACTATCGAAATGATAGTGTCACTCATAGTCATGCACCAATAATTTATGACGTAGATGAAGTCTTTGATACAACCTCAATAACCATTGACTTGGTTTTTGATGATGAAATTCCTCCAAACGAACAGCCACCCCCGCCACCCACTGTTACAGAGGCAATTAAGCCATATTCATTTGGATCAGGTCTTCTAATACGTGTTGATACAAGTCAAATTATCTCAATCCCAGATTACACGGATAACGCAATAGTCAACCTTCATGGCGGTGAATCTGTCAGGGAGATTTATGAATCAGAACTAGACTTTTTGGATAAGTATTACAGTCCGTCAACTAATATGGTAGAAGGCTATCCAGTATTAATTGAGAACATTTCAGATTCTATATGGAATATTGACACTCAAGAAGGGTGGGTTTTTATGATTCAAGAAGCGAAGAACGACCAGGGAGAATGGAAACCAATTGAATACATCGATTATCGCGCTGTATGTGGAAACAGTTTCTGGTCTGAGAAACTTCTGCCATCACATTACTTAATCTCAAAAATTTACAGATATGACGGTGAATTCAGGACGAAATTGCGAGTACGATTTGTGACTGAAAACCAGATCTTCATCTCAAATGAATTTGTCGGAATGATAAACCCCTCACAATTTGAAGCGGCTGAATTCCTTCCACTGGTTACGGACAACATTAACGAACACTTTCTTAAGGACTAAAACGAGACCTAACAGACGTTGACGTTGCGCAACCCCTCCCAATGATAAAGTTTGACAGATGAAGATCTATTATTACAATCGGATTTAGTTCTTCTGATTATTTGGATTAATGAGGCTGGAGAGCCTTACCGGAGCGTATTATGGCATAGAATAAGAGAATGAAGTCTAAAGTACGGCTGTGAAGGGTCTGTCTTAGCTCCCTGACTGCTACCCTGTATGAACTGATAATGAATGAAATTGGATTGTGGTAAACTAAATAAACGTTAGGTAATAAAATCTAAAAATGAACCTGCGAAATGAGCAATTTTGAAAGGGAATCAAATACTGTCATCTTGCCAATTCCAGCCACATTCAGTGCAAATGAATCACGACTTCTTGCTTTCGGAACGTACCTACTTAGCCGAACAACCAAAAAAATTAAAGGAGAAAAGAGATAAGGCGAACAGGTAACAAGTCCAACCATTGAATTGAGGAATTAATTTTCGTATCTTCAATCACTAAACAAGCAACAAATCCTATGAGGTCTTTCTTTACCCTCGTCATGATCTGCACTCTCGTATGTGGCAATGCCCAGTCAGGAGAGATCCCTTCCAAAGCGTGGCAGCTCAAAACTGCAGTGCTGGCACTTCCGGAAGTGTACCGCGAGCAGGCCACGGTTTTAGGCTATAACCCTGCAGGGGAATTGGTAACACTACGTCAGGGGACAAATGAGTTTATCTGCCTGGGGGATGATCCTAAAAAAGAAGGATTCAGTGTGGCTGCCTATCACAAAGAACTGGAACCTTACATGGCACGAGGAAGAGAATTGCGAAAACAAGGGAAAGAGTCTGGCGAGATTTTCGACATTCGGGAGGAGGAAGTGAAAAGCGGATCCCTTCCCATGCCGGATAAGAGTACGCTTTATGTAGCCAATGGCGAAGTGGATGATGCAGGCGAAGTACAAAACCTCAAAGTGCGCTTTGTGGTGTATATCCCCTATGCCACCGCCGAGTCCACGGGTTTGTCTCCGGCCCCCATAGGTCCGGGTGCTCCATGGATCATGAATCCCGGGACACACCGGGCGCATATCATGATTACACCGGAGTAAGTCCCGAAGGTACTGACCTACATTAAAACTTTTTCACTTTGATAAGTCAATAATTTCCAGTAAAATACTTTCCTAATCATTAACCCAACCCTGTGAATATGATCAGCCCCAATCTTAGATTCACTGCATATCTACCCGTAATATGCTGTCTTTTTTTCCTCTCGTTTGGTGCCCAGGCACAACAGATCTCCAAGGAAGAACTCATTTTTCTGACACCTGAGTGGAAAGGAGAACGATTTTCTGACGGTCGCCCAAAAGTGCCTGATGCCATCCTGGACAGGATGAAGCTGGTCACGCTGGAAGAAGCCTGGGCGGTGCTAAAAGGTGAAAATTTCAAACATCAATATGCTGACGGCTGGATGACCATCAACCCGGACAGCGTGCTGGTAGGCAGGGCCGTGACGGCCACGTTTATGCCGGGCAGACCTGATGTACATCGGGTGATTGATGATCGGGGCCACAACCGGGATGGCCGCATCAAATCGCAAAATGCCTGGACGATCGACTTGCTGGTAAAGCGTGATGTCTATGTGGTAGATCAGTTCGGACTCAAAGAGGACGGCCCCACCATAGGTGACAACCTGGGCAATTCCATCTTTGCCAAGACGGGCAATGGGATCGTCTACAATGGAGCCCTACGCGACATTGACGGACTCAAAGAAATAGGTGGCTTCACCTCGTTTTTCAGGACTTATCACCCTTCGCATCACCTCAATAACCCGGACGGAGCCCTAAACACCACCCTCGTAGGTATCAACACCCCCACCAGGATCGGAGATGCTATGGTGATCCCCGGGGATATCGTGCTGGGCAGAGATGGTGGTGTGATCTTTATTCCTCCGCATCTTGCTGAAAAAGTGGTGAAGGTGTCTGAGGTGGTCAGGCTACGTGATATGTTTGGTCACCAGCGCCTGAGAGAACAGAAATATACCCCGGGGCAGATAGACAACCGCTGGTCCGACGAGATCGAAAAGGATTTTTCACAGTGGCTTAATGATCACATCGATGAGCTTCCTGTACCAAAAGAACAAATCCAGGAGATGCTGAAGAATAGAACCTGGTAATCCCCACTAACCCAAAGCAAATACCCTATGAAACCAACCCAATCCAGAAGATCCTTTTTAAGTAAAAGTGCCATGGCCGGTGCCATCGGTATGACCCCCATTACCATGTTTGGCAAAGAGCTGGAGACAGCGGTAGACCGGACACCAAAATCTTCCATGCCTACGGACCTCAAGATCACTGATGTGAAATGCGGGTATATCCGAAATGGAAGCAGTCTGTTTGTCAAAATCTACTCCAACCAGGACATCTGGGGATGTGGAGAGGGTGTGGATGCCACGCCAGGTACCTATCATCTGGTGAAGATGATGGGCAGACAGCTGGAGGGAAAAAATCCTCTCAATGTGCACATGCTATTTGAAGACATCCGAAGGAGCGGCTTTTTCAGAGGAGCCCAGGCAGGTATGTATGTGGCCGTGCTTACTGCCATAGAAACTGCCCTCTGGGATTTGGCGGGTAAGGCGCTGGGGCTTCCGGTTTATCAATTGCTTGGTGGAAAATTTCGGGACAGTGTACGGGTCTATTGTGATACGGCCCTGTATCAAAACAGGCTGCCCACACCTGAAGATTTTGCCAATGCAGCCAAAGAAGCCAAAGACATGGGTTTTACGGCCATCAAGTTTGACCTGGATCAGGCCAATGACCCGGGAAAGTATGACAAATACAACTGGACGGCAAGTCCGGCAGAGCTACAGAGGATGTATGATCAGGTAGCTGCTGCCCGGGAAGCTGTGGGTCCTGATATCGATATCTGCTGCGACATGCACGGACGTTACGACATGGTCTCCGGCAAGCAAGTGGCCAAGATGATGGAACCGTTAAAGCTAATGTGGCTGGAAGAGCCGGTACCCGCAGAAAATCCGGATGCCTATCGCTACATCACGGAATCCACTACTACTCCGATCTGTGCTGGTGAGAATCTATACCTCGCTCATGGTTTCAGAAGGTTGTTGGAGATCGGGGCCGTAGATATCATCATGCCGGATATCCAAAAGGCGGGTGGACTCGGAGAGGCACAGCGTATTGCCAACCTGGCCAATCTGTATTATGTACCGTTTGCGCCGCACATGGTAGCTTCTTACCTGGGTGCGATGGCGGCAGCACATGTTTGTGCTTCTGTGCCCAATTTTATGATCCTGGAGTGGCAGATCTATTTTCATAAGAATCCCATGTTCGAAGAGGTGGTCGACTTTGATGGTCCCATGCTGGTAGACGGCTTTCTGCCCATTTCCAATAAACCAGGTATAGGTGTGGAGATCAATGAGAAAGGGATGAAAAAATATGCACCCAAGGATGTCCCATTCTTTGAATAAGAATTAGAAAAACCAATTTTTAGAAAATTAAGACTTCCTGCCATTTAATATTTGCAGGATTTACTTATTTGTCTGGCCGGATGGATGATGATTTGCAATATCTGCAAATATGATCCCGGACCTGAGACTGCTTAGTGGTATTCCGCAAGAATGCATGTGCCGTTTGGAATATGCAGTTTTCGGGTGTCGGAGTACCCCCCTACTTTTATATCAGATTAATTGATTAAGGAATCAACCCAAATCTAACTTAATCTCTAATCACCGTCTCTTCATGAACCGGCTAGACCCATCCCCGCGAGGGGGTGGGTTACCTTTTTTAGGATATTCAATTATTATTAAGAAGTCTTAATCCTCAATGTCTAAGAGGTCAGAAAGATTAACGCGGAATACAGAAGCAAAAACCTCAATATTCTTTAAGCCAATATTCCTCTCTCCCCTCTCAATCATTCCGATGTAGGTTCTATGAAAACCGGTCTTCTCGGCTAGTTTTTCTTGAGACCAACCCCGGTCTATACGGTGTTGTTTTACTCGCTTTCCAAACGAGATCAGAATATTTTCATGCACCGGCCAAAACTGTTAAGAACAAAAGAATAAGTCCACATACAATAAGTATCATCACTTACTTTTATTTAGTTGAACAATGGACTCTTAGCTGATTGTTGGTTGAAATAGCTGTTAACTATTGTCGGTAGTTGTTATGCTATTCTTGTGCCAAAATTCCAAAAACGGCTGCTCTGAGGGGGTTTATTTCGCTGACTGGTATAAATGAGAAGTTTTTCTGTAGCGAAAAGGAGTTAGATATGCGGACAGATCGGAGGGTCAGATATACGGATCTTCCGATATTCTGACAATCGGAGCGATGTCGGAAAGTCAGAACATCCGAATATCCGAGTGTCCTACTATCCAATCACCCGAAAATCCTCAAAAATTTTCGTAAATTCATACTGCGACAAAAACCCATGGAAAAATGAACAGAAACGAAAGAAGAGATTTTATCAGAAAAGCAGGATTGGCCGTAGCATCCTCGGCTGTCTTTTCGCCAAACGTTTTATTGAGTGCGACAAGACAACAAAAGGATAAACTGGGAGTTGCGCTGGTCGGACTTGGATACTACAATACTGATATCCTTGCTCCTGCACTTCAGAAAACGAAGCACTGTGAACTGAAAGCCATCGTGACAGGTACACCCAGTAAGATCCCGGTCTGGCAGGAAAAATATGGTATTCCTGACAAGAACGTCTACAACTACCAGACCTATGAGAAGATGGCCAACAACCCCGACATCGACGTGATCTATGTGGTGCTCCCCCCCTCTATGCATGCAGAATACTCCATCCGGGCGGCTAACATTGGTAAGCATGTGTGGTGTGAGAAGCCGATGGCCCCATCGGTCAAAGAATGTGAGGACATGATCAGCGCAGCCAAAAAGAATAAGGTAAAGCTAGCCATCGGCTACCGCTGCCAGCATGACCCTAATATCCAGGCTTATATGAAGGTCGGCAAAGAGAAGCGGTTTGGTAATGTAAAAATGGTCTCTTCTGCAGCCGGGTATTTTGATGGCCGAACCAACCACTGGAAGCAAAGTCGAGCCATGGGTGGCGGATGTATGGGCGACATGGGTGTGTATGCACTGCAAGGTGCCCGTTTGGCTACAGGCGAAGAGCCCATCTCAGTCATTGCACAGGCATCCACGACCAGGCCGGAGATCTATCATGAGGTTGAAGAAACGATGATGTTTCAGCTGGAATTCCCCAGCGGAGCCCGGGCAGCCTGCCAGACCAGCTTCGGCATCCGGATGAATCACCTGATGGTCAACTACGAGAAGGGTTCATTGAAGATGGAACCCCAATCGGGATACAGCGGCAACAAAGGCATGATGTCGGACGGCACGGAGATCAATTTCCCTGTGGAGACTCAGCAACCCATTCAGATGGATGATGATGCCCTGGCTATCATGAATAATAAAGACATGCTGGTCCCCGGCGAAGAGGGATTGAGGGATATTACCGTGGTAGAGGCGATTTATAAGTCTGTGGCTTCCGGTAACGAAGTGAAGATCTGAAGAAGATGACAAATGGCTTACCGGGTCAGAAAAAAGTAAAACTGATGACCGGAAAGTAACTTAGCACACAAAATTCTTTAGTTGATGCAGGAAGCTGACTTTCAATTTTGGCGCAAATGGCTGAGCTGGGCCAACGGGCTGATCATCGTCATTGGCCTGATGGTTGCTTTTGCGGGCAATTCAATCTTCTTTGAACTCCATAACCAGTATACCCGTGAGGTATTCTTTCAGGGTGCTGAATTCACCGGTGAGGTCCTGGCACTCAAAAACTGGTTGTTTGGGATTATCGGGGGTACGATAGTCGGGTTCCATGTTTTGATGCTGTTGATTTCGGAGAATGCATTCAAAAACAAAGAGACATGGGCATATCAGGCGCTGTGGCTTGGGTTGCTTTCCTGGTTCGTTATCGATAGCAGTATTTCAATTTATTACGAAGCCATCCATAATGTACTCCTGATCAATGTATTCGCCCTGGTGCTTATTGGTTTACCCCTTGTGATTACCCGGGGTGCCTTTAAGCATTGAGGTTTTTTGGTGTAGCTGTCCTACTGGTAGTCAATACCGTTCCCGGCAGTTTCTCACAGGGGGTTCTCTGGTGGGAAATGAGACCTAAATGCGTTTTACACCATTTAAATCTAACCTTTTCCATAATATGGTCAAAAGATTTGCTTTCGAATGATTTTCAGTAGGTCCATTCTACTACGATTGTAAAGATTGCGTCATTGAAGAATCCAAAGCAGGGGGGAATTTAGAATCTTTAGCTTAGATCTTTCGACGGTGCCTTACGAACCTAAGATCGATCATTACATAGTTAATCAATTATCCGATGCCTGGGGTTGTAGCGAGCTGTAGCAGAAGTCGGTGAGTTCTTTTTTAGCGGTTTCATGGCCCATCTCTGAGGCCTTGTTGAAGTCGCTACATGCGTCGTGCCGGTTGTTTTGAATTTTGTTGAGCAATCCTCGTTGAAAATAGACTTCGGCATCATCCGGGTATAGCTCGATGCTTCTTGAAAAGTCACGGATGGCTTCCTGGTATTTCATCAGCTGCGTGTGTATATATGCCCGGTTATCGTGATAGGTGGGGTTGTTTTTTTGTGCTTCAATGCATTTGTTGATGTAGAACAGTGCGGATTCATAGTCCTCTACCCCATAATAAGCCATGGCCAGTTCATTGAGGATGTCATGATCCCGCTGATCTTCATCCAGTGTTTCCAGCACCTGAATGGCGTCCTTGAAACGTTCCGTTCTTTTATAGGATCTCCCCAGGTTTTTCGCATATTGATTGTTCTTCGGGTCCGCATCAGCAGCCCACTTAAAATACATGGTGGCAGAATCATAATCTTCCAAATTGTAATAAGCCACGCCAATCCTGTTTTGGAGTGAAGGCAAATCTCCATACTCCAACCGGAGCGTCTCCAGGTAGCTGTCCAGGGCCTGCCGATAATTTTTCAGTCGGAAATGGATGAGGCCATGATTTAGCTGAAACTGACCATTGTCGGGATCCAGTTCGAGTGCTTTGGTGATAAACAGCAGGGCAGTGTCTGGCTGATTGACCTCACTCAGGGTGTAAGCAATGTTGAAATAGGCGATTGACATGGTAGAATCGTGGGCCACTGCCTTGACGAAGTCTTTGGTGGCATTTTCATAGTCTTTGAGTCTGAATTTCACCAGGCCTCTTCGGTTGTAGTAATCGGCCACTTCATCATTAAGGTCAATGGCTCGCTCAAAATCACTGATAGCGCCGTAGTTTTCTCCGAGTTCGTACTTTGAAATACCTCGCTTGAAGAATAAATTGTCATTGTAGGGATACTGGTCAAGCGCTTTGGTATATAATTCGATAGCCCTTTTATGGTCTTTGTTTTCAAAGGCTTCGTCAGCGAGGTCGATCACCGAGGCTACCTCAGCCTGGCTGTCAAATTTCTTTTTGAGGTGTGCAGGGATATAAAAAAGCGTGCTGTCCACCTGGGCATATTCCACCTGGTCCAGTGAAAACTGGAATACTTCGCCATCGGGCTGAACCTGTTTAAAAACATTTGGAAACCAGAAGCCATCATAGCTTTTGTAATCACTAAAAAGGGTGACCTGGTAATTTCTTTCCTCTCGTATGATCTGACCCGACTCCTTTGAAATGTAATAGGTTTCTAACTGGTCATCATCGTTTCGCACCCACACCCTGTATGCCGGTGTATCATCCAACATTGCATTTTTTACATTAAGGTCTACCACATCATCCAGGGCCTTTAAAAAATTGTTTTCAAAAGCCTCTTTATCTGTTTCGGTGCTGTCCAGTTCTTTGTAGGTCACCAGGTCGTTGAAAGGATCGTAGCTCCAGCTGATCTTGTCATGTTTTCCGCTTAGGTATTTGACATTCTGGAACGCAAACTCCATGTAAAACCTGTCCGGAGGTGCCAGTAGCATCAGCAGATCGAGGTTGAGTTGATTGACCGTAGCAGTTCCGGTCATACGAAGTGGCTGATCGGGGAAATTTTTCTGAGTCAGCTTCTGATAGCTTTCCTTTAGTTCATTTGCTTTGATATCGGCGGGTCCGAGGATTTTGGTGTCTCCATAGATTGCTGCCATTTCGTCAAAGGTTTCCTGGTAGCTCTGAAGTTTTTCCGGAGATAGATGCTCCTTTCTGATCACCCTGAAAGTAGCCACGTCCTCATCTTCCGAGTAGGCCACCCCACTGATGGTGTCGGTTAGGTTAAGGGGCACTTTGTAATAACTTTTATCGATGTCCATCACCATTCCTTCCAGGATCTCCACTTCCTTCAGAATGAGGTGGTTGTCCTCCAGGTGTCCTTCGAATCGGGTCTTGCTGTTGTAGTAGTTGGGCCAGATAAATGTCCCTTTGATTTCGCATTTCTTGACTTCTTCTACCTGCATGTACATGATGAACCGGGTGCCGGTGTAGAAGGTAAAGTCACCGTACCATTCGCCTTTGAGCGATTCGAAGTCACATTTCTCTTTCAGTTCAGGGTTATGCGCGTTGCTGATAATGGGGAGGGTGAGGAGGAGGAGGTACTTAATCATGTTCTTGGGGGATATTTGACTAAAATACCAAACCATTTTAAGTAAATAAACAAAATGTGATAAATAATCGTGGGAGCAAGGAGGTTTGTGGTTACGAAGATAAGACTCATTCGCTCCGCTCAGAGTGACGGTGGGGTATGATGGGTTGTGTCGCTAGGGCAGAGAGCCAAGGGGCAAGGGGCAAGGAGTAAGGAGTAAGGAGTAAGGAGCAGAGAGCAGAGAGCAAGGAGGAGCAAGGAGGAAAGGTAAAGGAGAAAAGGAGCAGTACTTCCTGCCCTCCTACCTCAACCACTCATCCAAAGCTTCTATACGGTCAATATGACTGTCGAGCCAGGTGATGGCGTTTTGGTTGGTAGATTGGGAGATGTAGTAGCAATATGTTTCCAGGTGGTCTGTCCGGGCGAGGTCATAGAAAAAGGGAACATAAAATTTCCACCAGAGGCCCTTCTTTTTCTTTCCTTTCAACTCACCCAGGATCGTGAAGAAGGATTTGGTGTTGGATACAAACTGTTCCTCCGGGGTCTGATCTTTGTTTTCTTCAGACAGGTTCATGGCACCAAACATGGAAAGCATCAGGGCTGCGGCAGAAAAATCATCCTTTTTCTTTTTTGAAGGTGGCACCAGAATGTTGATGTTGTTGCCGTCCCGCTCGGCACTGCCGGTCAGCTGAGTGGTCACCAGCTGGTAGGCTCCCGCGGAGCGATTGGTGTTGGGCTCCAAGAGCAGGAAGTAATACAGGGCAAGCAAGCTTTGAACAGGCTGATCCCTTGTAAACAGGAGCTGACCCAGGAGCAGGTGACTACTGCCATGCATCGGATTGTTTTTGATGGCTTTGATCAGGGCTTTTTCGGTGGCCTCATGGTCTTTCAATGTAAAATATGTCAGGGCCATGTTGTAGTAAAGCAGGTAGTGCTTTCCTACCCTTCTCCGGCCGGCTTTGTAGGTCTTAATGGCTTTGTGAGGATAGCCCAGGTCGTCCAGGGTGTTGCCTTTCACAATGTATGCCGGGATTAGACTGTTGTCATTCAACTCAATCACGATGTCAGCATACTTCAGTGCACTGTCATACTCATTCATCACGCTGTAGGTCATGGCCATTTCATAATTGGCTAGCGATGATCTGGGGTTGAGGTAGAGGGCATGTTGATAGGCCTCGAGGGCACTGCGGTAGTCACCTGCATCATGGTACTGTATACCTTCCCGGACGTACTTTTCCACAGTATTCTGGCTGTAGACTACCATCGTGAAGAAGGTCAGCAGCAAGGTGATCGGGGCTTTCATGTTGATAAATATAATAAGGAAAGAGGAAGAACGAACAAGGGGTGAGGAGCAAGGGGTAGAGGGTATAGAGCGGAGTGCAGAGGGTAAGGAGAAAGGAGGAAGAGGAGGAAGGAGGGTGCGGTTTCGAAGATAAGACTCATTCGCTCCACTCAGAGTGACGGTGGGTTTGATGTTTTGTATTCGTTGGGAAAATGAGGTAACGGGCAGAGAGCATAGAGCATGGAGTAAGTGCTTACTGCCTACTTTTACTTCTCCTGCCTACTTTCCCCTACTGAAACCCGATCTTCCTGGCTTTCCAGCCTTTGTTTTCGAGCTCGGTGGCGCTGTCGAGGACCTTTTTCTTCAGGCCTTCTTTGTAGTCGGCCATGGCTTTGGAAACTTTTTCGTCAAAGGCCCCTATGATCTGGGCGGCGATGAGTCCGGCATTTTTGGCGCCATCCAGGGCAACCGTTGCCACAGGCACGCCAGCGGGCATCTGTAGGATAGAGAGTACGGAGTCCCACCCGTCGATGGAGTTTCTGGATTTGATGGGCACACCAATCACGGGTAAGGTGGTGAGTGAAGCGACCATCCCGGGGAGATGTGCGGCGCCACCGGCTCCGGCAATGATGACCTTAAGCCCTCTTTGAGCGGCGTTTCGACCATAATCCACCATCCTGTCGGGTGTTCGGTGAGCAGACACAATGGTCACTTCCACTGTGATGCCCAGCTCTTCCAGAATTTCTGCAGCCTCGGCCATGACCGGAAGGTCTGACTGACTGCCCATGATGATTCCTACCTGTACTTTGCTCATGCGATTACTTTTAATGTTTTCTTGACTTGATCAACTGTTTTCTTCAGCTGTTGGGCGTCTTTGGCTGTGATGGTGATGTGTCCCATCTTCCGAAAGGGCTTGGTCACCTTTTTGCCATACAGGTGTAAATGTACGCCCTCCATGGCCATTAAGTCATTAATCCCCTGATATTTGGCATTGCCCGTATAGCCCTCTTCTCCCAACACATTTACCATGGCGGCCGGAACAACCAGGTCGGTGGCTCCCGGAGGGAGGTTGAGGATGGCCCGCAGGTGCTGCTCAAACTGTGAGGTGATATTTGCCTCGATGGTGTGGTGACCACTGTTATGCGTCCGTGGTGCGATCTCATTGACCAGGATGTCCCCGTCTTTGGTGAGAAACATCTCTACGGCCAGGATACCTACCATGTCCAGTTTGTCGATCACGTCTTTAGCCAGGTCATAGGCAGCCTCTTCCACCCTGGAGGGTATCTCAGCAGGTGCAAAAAGATACTCCACGAGGTTGGCTTCTTTGTGAAAGACCAGCTCCACGACAGGGAAACACGCAATGTCACCGGACTCATTGCGGGAGACGATCACGCTGATCTCTTTTTCAAAATCAATGAGTTTTTCCAGCAGGGAGGGTTTATCAAAACCCTTATCGAGGTCGGCTTCAGTCCGGATCACCTGTACCCCTCTGCCGTCATAACCTTCTTTGCCCAGCTTGTGTACCCCCGGGAGGAAATAGCCGTGAGTTTTCAGGTCGGCGAGGTCTTCGGTAAGCACAAAATCTGCCGTGGGAATCCTGTTAGCTTTATAAAAGGTCTTTTGTTTGCGCTTGTCCTGGATCAGCTCGATGATCTCCGGCTGAGGGAACACCTTTTTGCCCATCTTCTGCAGCGCCTTCAGCGCCTCTGTGTTCACGTTTTCTATTTCGATGGTGATCAGGTCTTTGTCTTTCCCAAAGTCCATGACGGCATCGTAGTCCGTGAGCTTACCCACGGTGAAGGACTGTGCGATGTCCTTACAAGGAGCGTTGGGATCCGGGTCTATGATGTGAATGTTGAGGTTGAAGTCGATAGCGGATTGGATGACCATGCGTCCAAGCTGTCCACCACCGAGTATGCCGATCTGCAAGTCTGTGATTTCCGGGTTCATGGGTGCAAAGATGAGGTTTTTCACTCAAAGAACCGGTCACACAAAGGCCCAAAGAACGCGGAAGAGTTCATCCGCAACCCAGGAGCTTTTTGAAATCCATATCCGGAATACCCCCACGATTATTTTGCTCGTCCTTTGTCTCCTCTTTGGATGCAGTCTTTTTGTCAGAGGGTTTCTTTGCTTTGGTATCTTTATTTTTTTTCATTTTGCCAGGATTACTAATAGTAAACGTAATTGGCTACAAATCTGTTTGAACCTAAACCTAGTAAGCCCCAAAACAGTTTATTTGACCCATTGCATGTTTCCCCTATTCCTTTGCCGCATTGCGTCTTTGCGTGAAGACTATTTGCGAGACCCCTTTGCGCCTCTGCGTCTTTGCATGAACTAGAGACCCCCCTTGGCGTCACCTACTCAGATCGAAATACCCGTTTCACCCGTTGACTCACGTTGGTCAGAACCTCATAGGGGATCGTATCGGCCCATTTTGCCAGTTCCACAATGGTGGGTTCCTGCCCGAATAAGGTCACCACATCTCCCTCTTTCACCTCAATCCCCGACACGTCAATCATGGTCATGTCCATGCAGATATTGCCGATGGTAGGGGCTTGCTTTCCCTGAACAGAGACCCAGGCTTTACCATTGCCAAAAACCCGGAGGTAACCATCCGCATAGCCAATGGGAAGAATTGCGATCTGTCCGTCCTTTTGGGCTCTCCCCATCCTGGAATATCCGATGCTGTCTCCCTTTTTCACTTTTTTTACCTGGGATATCATCGTCTTGAGGGTGCTGATTGGTTGGAGGTTTTGCATTTTCCCGGTAGCATCAAAACCATACAATCCAATACCCAATCGCACCATTTCAAATTGATAATCCCGCCAGCGCACAATGCCTGCTGAGTTCAGCACATGCCTGATCGGTTGGTAGCCAAGTGTCGTGGCGATTTCCTCATAGCTCTGTTCAAACAATCGTATCTGGCTTAGCGTGTAGTCATCATTAGAATCCTCTTCCTGGCTGGACAGGTGGGTAAAGACTCCTTTGATTTCCATCTCCGGGTGCTGAACTAACAATGTTTTGAGTTCGTCAATATCTTCTCGGGGAATCCCCAGTCGATTCATGCCGGTTTCCAGTTTGAGATGGATTCCGGGCAATTGCTTCAATGTCGTGAGCATGTGCCGTAACATCGCCAGGCTATAGACTTCTGCCTCGAGGTTGAACGAGGTAAGCAATGAGAGTGCCTCCCAGTTGGGGTTCATCACGAGTATCGGGATTTTGATCCCATGTTTTCTGAGGAAGATCCCCTCATCCACATAGGCCACGCCCAGCCTGTCTACCTGCTGGTATTGAAGCAAATTGGCGATTTCAGCAATCCCTCCCCCGTAGGCGAATGCCTTCACCATCACCATCAGCTGCACATCTTTCCTGAGGAGATTTCTGTAGCTGTTGAGGTTATGGATCAGCGCCTCGAAATTTACTTCCAGCACCGTGCCATGATTTTTTTCCTCCAGAAAGGAGACAATCTTTTCCAACCCAAAGACCCGGGCCCCTTTTACGAGGATCATCTCATTGGTGAAGGTGAGGTCCGAAGCCAGGAATGCCTCCGTATCGGGAAAGAAATGAGTTTCCATCCCAAACAGGTTGCCTGAAGCTGTGATGGCCTGACCAATGCCAATCACGCGGTCTATGCCATGCAGCCTCAGCTGGGTGTTAACTTCTCCATAAAGTTGAAGATCCGGCAGGCCGGATTGAAGTATGTCTGAGAGGATAACCGTCTTTCGGCCGTATTGTGTTTGCTGTTGCAGGTAGTCAAGGGCAATTCGCAGTCCGGCCAGGTCATTGTTGTAAGTATCATCCAGGATATAGGTATCATTGATGCCCCTTTTCAGCTCAAGCCGCATGGGTACAGGCACGATATGCTTCAGTCCATCCTCCATTTCCTGTTGGCTCATGCCACACACGATGGCAGCAGAGATCACATGAAAGAGGTTTTCCAGGTCCTGATCGGCTTTATCTCCCAATTTGAAGGAATAAACTTCATTGCTGTATTTGAAGAGATGATGCGGCCGTTCTTTTACGATGGTGATTTCTGAGGGTTCGTGAGCACTCCATGCGATGACTTTGTCACCAAATGTTTTCTTCAGGTAGTCATAGATCTCCGGCTGATCTTTGCTGCAAATGATCTTGTCCGTATGTGCAAAGAGCCTGGATTTTTCCTCGATTTTTTCTTTCAGGGACTCAAATCCTTCGCTATGTGCTTCACCTATGTTTGTAAAAATCCCGATCGTTGGCCGGATGATCTTTTCAAGCTTTTCCATCTCACCTCTTTGGGAGATACCCGCTTCAAAGACACCTATTTCATGCTCCCTTTTCATTTGCCAAACCGAAAGCGGCACGCCCACCTGAGAATTGTAGCTCTTCGGGCTTTTTACCACCTTGTATTTCTCGGACAATACCGTACTCAGCCATTCTTTGATCATGGTTTTACCGTTGCTGCCAGTGATGCCGATGACGGGAATGTGAAATGACGATCTGTGGTGAGCTACGAGTTTTTGCAAGGCGTCAAGGGTATCTTTTACGCGAATCAGGTTGAGATCGCCAGCTACCTGAGCATCGGAGGAGACAATAAAGTTTCTGATCCCCTTTTCTACCAGCTGCGGAATGAACTGGTGGCCGTCATGATGGGCTCCTTTCAGGCAGAAAAAGAGTGAGTTGGGGTGGCTGGTTGCCTGACGGGAATCAATGACCAGCTCCGAAATGTCATCATTTTCACAGTGTACATCTATGTTACCGCCGAGGATTTCTGCTATTTCTGAGAAACGCATGGGGGCTAAATTAACGTGAAAAGGAATTGATCATGGGAGCTTCGCGGGTTAATTGAGATTGAGTTGCATTTCATATTGATCAATTTCGTTGATGAACCCAATGTTTTTGAGGAAGGTGTTGAACGAGATGTTGGCTTCTGGCACATTCATTACGGTCATGTGGGTGGTAGCCGATCGCTGGAAAGCTTCACACACCAAAAAATTACCAATCCCTTGCCCTCTGTATTTCGGATTAACGGCAATTTGGCTGATCCTTCCCAGGCGGGGCTGAAAAATAATGTACCCGGTAATCTCATCTTCTTTGAAGGTCTCCAGGATCATTTCATTGTGAAGGTTGAATTTCAACTGTTGCGGCTGGTCAAGAAAGCAGGGGTCCATTTCCCAGAATGCATTGTATTCAGGACTTATGGTTTTTTTCTCTCTAAAGTCATGTTGTCTGTCCGAGTAGAAATAACCTCTTTTTGCATAGCACCTGAATCCTTGTACGATCTCAAAACCGATGTCTTCATACACGTGAATAGCTCTTTTATTTTTTTTCACGGCCTCCAGAATAACCTGGTCCACCTGGTGAGATTTCATCATGGGGATGAGTGCCTCGTAGAGCTTTTTGGTCAGGCCGTTTCCCCGTGCTCCGGGGATCACACCTGTGCCACCATTGTAAGCACACCACTTGTTGCGATAGGTATTCAGTGTATGAAGTACAAAGCCCTGAATTGAACCATTTTGGACATAGACACAGGATACCTCTTCCTTGATGTTTAGCTTATCTGTCAAGCGCTGAACGAACAGGTCAAAAGACAAGGAGAGGCCAGGTTCCTGGTCGGCCCATGCTTCCTGAAAAGAAGTATATAATGGTCTTAGAAATTCCCGATTGAATTTCTGAATACCATCTTCCATCTAAAACTGGGGTATAGTGATTAAAGGAACGCTTGGGTTGAGAGCTATGGTCTTGGAAATGGACTTTTTGAACAGCTTTTCGAAAAAGCTATGCTCTTTGGGGACCACAGACAATAAATCCAGCTTATGTGATGCTGTAAACAATTTCACTCCATTTAAGACTGTGTCTGCTTCGATGGTTCTCACCGAAGCCTTATGGTTCAAAAACTTTTCATGAAGCTCCTTCATTTTCTTTTGCGTGGCCACCGTCACATCAGTCGGGTCCTGAGCTACATGGAAAATGAGTATTTCAGCGTCGAATAATTCACTGAACTTAGAAAGAATTGCGAGGTTCTTAAAGTTGACCAGACCTTCAAAGTCAGAGGCTAACCCGATTTTACGTGGATTGAATGTTTTGGTGGACTCAGGGATCACAAGGACAGGCACTTCGGCACTTCTGATGATGTCTGTGGTATTGCTACCCACAAATTTTTCGATGTTTGAGTGGTCGGACCGGGTTCCCATTACAATCAGATCGATATCTTTTCTTTGTGTTTCGCTAAAAATCGCATCTACCAGGTAAGCGATGAACCGATCGGACTCGTGGGGAATATCTTTGAGTTCAATCAGATCAGATTCCAGCTCGTTGAAAGACTCCCGGATCTGCTCTTCATAATCTGTGAGGAGGGAATTGATCAGGGTACCACCGCTGACATCCGGATGGGGTGTATGAATGTGTATGGAATTGACCATGTGGATCTTGGCCCCACATATTTTTGCCAGGTCAATGGCAATTTTTAATGCATTTTTGGAGCAGTCCGAAAAATCTACGGGTACGAGAATATTGTTGATTTCCATCTTTTGGATTTTGAAACTAAAGTTACAAATCAATCTATGGAATATTTACAACAATGGTGGGGAAACAACTAAATTTTCCCCTTCTGGTAAGAAAATCTTCTCAGGAAAGTTATTTTTGTGATCCAAAATCTTTGAAGAACTGCATTTTGGGAAGTTAGCTCAGTTGGTTCAGAGCATCGCCTTGACAGGGCGGGGGTCGCTGGTTCGAGTCCAGTACTTCCCACATTTTAAGAAAAGCCTGCCCATGAAACATGAGGTGGGCTTTTTAGCTCCTACGATGACCGAAAGATATTGAAAAGACCTTTTGAGTGCACAGATAAGCCGTATACCACTGGCTCTTATAGATTGTTAATGGGATGTTAATATCCGGTAGACAATCCTCAAACATGCTATTTTTATAAAATGAAAAACACACCCATTCGTGTTTTGATCCTTTTAGGGGTTGTCGCCATTGCGGGTATCATGTTCACCCAGATTTATTGGGTGTCGCGGGCCATGGACAGCCATGAAGAGCAATTCAACAGATCCGTTCAGATGGCGCTAAAGAGTGTGGTAGAATCACTTTGTGTCATCAACGGCAACGATATGCCCTCCAATGACCCCATCGATCAGGTATCCAGCAACTACTTCATTGCCAGGACCAATTACAAAATAGATTTAAAATCACTAGACTACCTCATCACCGGAGAGTTTCAGAAAAGAAACATAGAGCTGGATTTTGAATATGGCGTATATGACTGTCAAACGGATCAGATGGTCTACGGGCAGTTTGTCACCATGAGTGGAGAAGTAGAACAGGCGCCCACGGGTAAATTACCTGATCTCATAAAAGATGAGTACTATTTTGGGGTCTACTTTCCATCAAAAAAGGCCGGACTCGTCAGTGAAATGGGCTTTTGGCAATTCACGACTGTACTTACACTGCTTATCGTAGCTTTCTTTGGCTATGCCATGTTTATCATCCTTAGGCAAAAGCGGATGAGTGAGATCCAGAAAGATTTCTTCAACAACATTACGCATGAGTTTAAAACACCTTTGTCTACATTAAAAGTGTCTTCGGAGGTGATTGCGGAGAGTGCGGAAAATGAGAAGCAAAAGAAGTATTCCGGGATCATCCTTGATGAGGTTAGCCGATTGGAAAAGCAGGTAAATCAGCTACTGAAGGCTTCATTCATTGATCACTATCAGGTCCAAAAGTTCGAAGTGCTGGACCCGGATCATATCCTTGCTGAAGTTGTCACCTATTTTCAAAAGCGGGAGCAGCTGGATGTGGATCTTGCTTTGAAGAACCTACCCATCAAAATCAAGGGGGATAAAAATTTGTTGGAAACTATCTTTTTCAATCTCCTGGACAATGCAAAAAAATATGGAAACGGGAGAGTGGAAGTCAGTTCGGAGATTCATGAGAATTGGTGGGTATTGCATGTATGCAATCCCGGGAAAGGGATTCCCCGGAAGTACCAAAAAAAGATATTCAATAAATTTTATCGTGTGCCTACCGGAGATCAGCACGATGTGAAAGGTTTTGGGTTGGGGCTACATTTTGTAAAACAGTCTACCCGATTGATGCGTGGAGATGTGACTGTGGAAAGTCAAGACCAGCATACTTGTTTCACCTTGAAATTCCCCGTGATATGAGTGCCAGAATACTGGTAGCCGAAGACGATTCCAACCTGGGTTTTGTCATAGAGGATCACCTCAAATCAGAGGGATTTGAAGTGCACTGGGCGATGGATGGAGTAGAGGCCTTGGCAAAATTTAAAAATCAGGATTTTGATCTGTGTCTCCTGGATGTGATGATGCCCCGGTTGGATGGCTTTAACCTTGCCCGGTCCATCAGGGAAAAAGATGAGTTTATTCCCATTATCTTTTTGACAGCCAAATCGCTGGAGGAGGATAAGCTCAAAGGTTTTGAGATCGGAGGAGATGATTATGTGACGAAGCCATTTTCCATCAAAGAGCTTACTCACCGGGTGAGGGTGTTTTTGAGGAGGTCGGGGAATTACGCCCACCCCAGAGAAGAGATCCAGGTGGGAATATTCAGGTTTGATATCAATAACCTGACGTTGTGTAATGCAGATCAAAAAGTGGATCTTACCCAAATAGAAGCTGATCTGCTCAGGTTATTGGCCATCAACTTTAATCAACTTGTGACCCGTGAGGAGATCCTGATCAGGATCTGGGGAGAGAATGATTACTTCAAAGGAAGAAGCCTGGATGTATTCATTACCAGGCTTCGTAAATATCTAAAAGAAGACCCCGCACTGGAGATCCGGAATCACCATGGTGTAGGCTTCACTTTACTGAACCACCATCTTTCTGACTAGCCTTTTCTTGCCATGGCTAATTTCCAACAAGTAGGTTCCCGGGTCCTGTCCCCTCAGGTCAATAAGCTCCGAATAAGTTCCTGAGTATCTTGGAAAATATCTGACAAAAACTTCCTGATCTTCCATATTGTAGACTTTTATGTTCAATGGCCCTTCTTCATCACTAACCTCAAACTTTAGCCTAAATCTCCCTTGTGAGGGATTGGGGTAATAGTCGAGCGTTTCCAGGTCCAGCAGCTCCTTGCTGTTTACCTTGGCCTTCTTCCCTAATTCACTTCCATCCACAGCACTGATCGTCATGGTCTTTGCAGTCCCATCATTTTCGGTCATCATTTCGTCTTCCTCCACTTCCTTGTCAATGATCATGATCTTGTGTCGGTCCTTGATTTCGTCCCAATCCATATCTTCCAGGATTTCAATCTCTTCTTTGATGTCCATACCCAGGTTGGCCAGTGCTTCTTCAAGCTTATAGATCTGCTTCTGGAGCTTCACAGCAAGTGAATCATTGTCTTCACTGTCATAACCTTTCATTTTTTTCACGACTTTCTTTACTTCCGTATCGAAGTCAAAGGCATAGGAAGATGAGGAATCGGTTTTATGGATTTTGAAGGTTTGCGTGCCTCCGGGAGCCACCATCACATGAGTGACCTGATCAAGGTCTTCGGAGAAAGCCAGCAGTTCTTCATCAGCTTCCATTTCCTCTTTCGAGGCATACGTCTTGTTAAATTTTTCTGTTTTTCCATCCACCTCCCTGGTGATGTCAATGGTAATCTGTTCGTCACTTTCCTGAGCCAGTAGCGGAATTGTCAGGAAAAAAGCAGCAAGCGAGGTGATACATAATTTTTTCATGATCGCTGTGTTTTGGTTAAAGACAATTCGAAAGTAAGAAGGTTGCCAATACGTTGTTGTTAAAGGCCAGTTAAGGTGTGTTAAAAATGGTTAAATGAGCATTTCAGGCCACATTTAGCTCTAAATTTGTAATATGAAGAAAGCGCAAATCAGGTGGGTTATCGGGATGATGAGTGTCGCCATGCTTGGCTTGATAGCTTTTCAGTGGTATTGGATAGACTCCGTCATTTCGGCCAATGAGGTCAGGTTCAAGCAGGACGTGACCGAAGCATTGAATCTTGTTACGCAAAAGCTGGAGCGTCAGGAGGCCCTTGACGCCATGCGTATGCAAAACAAGCTGTTGCAACCTCAATCCAATATGTATCGACAATGGTCTTCTCAGGGCCAGCTTCAGGTCACCGAGGACATTGTCGTAAAAAAAGACACGATCATTGGTCCGTCCGGAGTTCAAATCATCGCGGAGTTTAAAGCTTCGGGAGGTGGAATCTCTGCATCGTTTGAGTCGTCAGGCATCTCGAATGAACAGATGAATGAAATCCGTCGCAGAAATGAGCGGGAACTCGAAGAGCTAAACAGGCAGCTTCAAATGCTATCCAATAAGACGGAAATGGCTTTTTCAGTCATTGAGAATGTGATGGTCGCTGGCAGGTCTCCCCTCTCGCGATTCAACCCCAATCAGCTGGATTCTATGCTGTCGAAAGAGCTGCAGAATAAAGGAATTGATCTGGCATACAATCATGCCGTGGTGATGCCCCAGGAAAAACGTTTTGTTTACCTGAAGAATCCTTCGGAGAAGCTGGCGTTACAAACCAGTGAACTCAGAGCCAATCTTTTTCCCAATGACCTGATAGGTGAGACAGCAGAGCTGGTAATCGATTTTCCTGACAAGGAACAGTATCTGCTCAAGAAAATCTGGGCAACGATGATTAGCTCCGGTGTTTTGATCACGCTTATCCTGTTTTGTTTTGGCTATGCCGTACGGACGATCGTCAGGCAGAAGAAGCTCTCCGAGATGAAAAACGATTTCATCAATAACATGACCCATGAGCTGAAAACACCGATAGCCACCATTTCATTGGCTACGGAAGCGCTTAGCGACAAAGACATCAGTGAGACCCCCGGCCTGAGGGCCAGGTACCTGAAAGCCATCGGGGATGAAAATCACCGGCTGGGCGATCAGGTGGAGAAGGTTTTGCAGATGGCTGCTTTGGATCGAAATGACCTGAACCTCAAGTTTGAGAAGGTAGACCTGAGTATACTCCTGGCAGAAGTGGAAGAAAAAAGTATGCTCCAGGTAGAAAACAGAAATGGTCAGCTTAAGCTCAATATAGCAGGAGATGAATTGCCTGTATGGGGAGATAAAGGCCATCTCACCAATGTCTTTCTCAACCTGGTGGACAATGCCATTAAGTACAGCCCTGAGGACCTTTTTATCAGTATCAGGGCACATCTGCAGGGAGACTCCGTTTGGGTTTCGATCCAGGACCATGGTATTGGGATGACCAAAGAGTCTATTCGAAACATCTTCCAGAAGTTTTATCGGGTATCTACCGGCAACATTCACAATGTGAAAGGCTTTGGCCTGGGTCTCGCATACGTCAAAAGTATCATCGATGCACACCAGGGTTCGATTTCAGTAGAGAGTGAGCTCGGAAAAGGAAGTAAATTTGTAGTAAGCTTACCTCTATATCATGGAAAAAATTAGAATTTTAATAGCTGAGGACGATCCAAACCTCGGCCAAATACTCAACGAATACCTAAATCTAAAGGGATTCGATTCCACCTTGTGTCCGGATGGAGAGGAGGGCTCTAAGACATTTCGACCTGGTAAGTTTGACCTGTGTATTCTGGATCTGATGATGCCTAAGAAAGATGGGTTTACCCTGGCTAAGGAGATCAAGGCCATTGAACCCAACATCCCCATCATATTCCTCACCGCCAAATCCATGAAAGAGGATATTTTGCATGGCTTTAAGATTGGTGCGGATGACTATGTGACCAAGCCATTTAGCATGGAGGTACTCCTGATGCGGGTAAATGCAGTACTTAAAAGAACCAAACAGTCTACTGATGGTCCAAGCAAATTACCCGATGAATTAAAAATTGGGAACCTTACCTATCAGTATGCCGACAACACCCTTGTGAGGCCATCAGGAAAGATCAAGCTGACGACAAAGGAAAATGAGCTTTTGAAGCTCTTCTTTGACAATCTCAACCAGACGGTTGACCGGAGTATTGCACTGAAAAAGATCTGGAAAGATGATTCCTATTTCAATGCCAGAAGTATGGATGTATATATTGCCAAGATCAGGAAATACCTCAAGGAAGAAGAGTCGTTGAAGTTGCTCACCGTTCACGGGGAGGGCTTTAAACTGATCCATCTGACCTAGTACAGGTTACGGAAATTCACAATTTTTTATTTTACAGGGAAGGATTAAAGCTTTTCTTCAAGCTTGTTGATCTCCTGGTATTTGTGCTTGTAGATAAAGTAAAACAGGTAGTTGAACTTACTCAGTGAGTTGTCATCTGTGGATTTATTCTCCTCAATTTTCGTGCTGTTGGTAATCACGGCATCTTTACTTAAGCCCTCCTGAGTTTTTGCAGGCTCCTCTTTTTTGGTTTCGGCAGCTGCTGCTTTAACCTCCTTGGAATCTGCTTGCTTTTTTTCTGCCTCGTCTTTGTTTTCTATGGTAGGATCATTGGCGAAGCCAAGAAAAGGCAATAAACACAAAGCCAGGATGGGTAATATGTGATTTGACGGTCTCAGCTTTAAGTATTTTCATCAAAAATACGTAATTCTCAGATGAATTGTTTTTTTCTATTAAGAATATTTACTAAAGCTGGGCTTGTATCCTATGCAGCGGCAGGCACTCAGGATGATTCTCCTGGACATACGTGATGAGTTTTTCTCTCACACTACAACGCAAATCCCATGCTTGAGGGGATGTCTTAGCAGACATGAGTGCCCTTAATTGTATGGTTTTTTCTGTGGCATCTACCACATGGAGCACATTTACTTTTTTATCCCATAAAGGCTCATTTTCAAGTATTTTGGTGAGCTGCTCCCGTATTTTGTCTACTGGTGCGCTGTAATCGAGGTGAAAAAAAACCGATCCGATGATCTCGGCTTTGTTCCGGGTCCAGTTTTGAAAGGGCTCATTCACAAAATAAGTTATGGGGAGTATCAGTCGTCTCCAATCCCACAACCTGACCACCACATAGGTCAAATTGATCTCTTCTATCCAGCCCCACTCCTTCTCTACGAGAACGGCGTCATCTATTTTCATGGGTTGAGTAAAGGCAATCTGGATACCTGCCAGGAAGTTGGCGATGGTTTTTTGTGCGGCAAAACCGATGATCACACTGGCCACACCGGCTGAGGTCAACAGGCCGGCCCCAAATTTTTGGCCTCCGTCAAAGCTTAGTAGTAAAGCACTGATTGTGATGATGATGATGGCCAGGATCACTGCATTTTTGACAAAGTTGAGCTGGGTCAGGATCTTCCTTTCATGCCGGTTGTCTTCTTTTTTGGTGATATCATATTTGTCGAGCATGATATCTTCTACCACAAAAGTCAGTCTGATCAAAAGAAAGGAGACCGCAAGAATGAGCAGCGTCCTGAATAGTATCAATAACCACGTCGGACTACCGGAAATGTGTAGGGCTATGAAAACAAAAGTGACCGGAAGGAGAAAGGAAACTGCTTTTTTACATCTCTTCTTAAAGTAGAGTAGGTTTTGAGCACGACCTTTTTTGATCGCCAGGTTGACGCTCCAATGGATCAACCAGATCAATATCAGTCCGGCCAGAATCCCAACTATCATGGCGATGATGACTTCTGGTATGATTTGCAGTATGTCTTTCCAGTTGTCCATAGAATAGAAATAAAAAAGCCCCATCAATGATGAAGGGGCTTGTTTTCAAATAAGGGTGGAAGATCGGTCTCGAACCGACGACCTCCTGAACCACAATCAGATGTGATTGTTTCCACATGAATTAAAATGCCCCTAATTATCCAAAAAACGGCCTTTTTTGTTTATATTTATATAAGTAAATACAATAGAAACCAGAAAAAGCACGCAAAAAGCACGCAAATTCTCATGGCTAAAATTAAGATAACACTTGACACCAGATCAAGCTCTCAAGACAAAGATGGGAAATATCCTTTAGTTCTGCGAATCGGTCACAAAAGCAAAACACGAGATATTGGATTAAATATCCATGTCAAAGAAGATCAATTTAACTCTGACTCCAAAGAAATTAGGGGAATACAAAACTCAGTTCGCCAGAGCAAACGAGTTCAAAAAATCTTCTCTGAGATTGATCTTTGGATTGACGAGAATAAAGCTCAGATAAAACTTTGGCCGATCACTAAGCTTAAGAATGAAATCGAAAGGAGGTTTTTCAAAAAACAATCCGAATTGAATGTCTTACAACATGGTGCCAAAGTCTTATATCGATTTCATTCTGAAGGTAGATATTCAACCGTCTATACTTATGAAGATGCCTTGAAGATACTTGTGAAGTATCAAATGAAATGTGCCAAAAAGAATGATCAGGTCGTAATCAAATCTCTTTTTGATAAGGATAAGGATGGATTTAGTTTGAAGGATGAATACGCTTGTTACGATATGCCTATCAAAGCCTTCAATGTTGAGTTCGCGAAGGACTTCAAGGCTTATCTTGGACAACGCATGAAAGCAAAGAATAGCGTTGGGATCCACTTGCGGAATCTTCAATCAATTTTGTCGGATGCCGAGAAAACATATGATGAATTAAAGGGGCATAAACCACTAGAGGGGATCAAAAAAACAAGCACACCGAATGTGCCAATTGTGCTAACACCTGATGAAGTTAACAAGATCCGGGAAGCCTCTTTTGAGGAAGGAAGTTCACGATTCCATGTACGTAATTATTTCTTATTTATGTTCAATAATATGGGTATGAATTTCTATGATGTGGCTTTGGCAAAGGTTGCACAATTTGATGGTGAAAGGTTCAGTTACAACAGGAAAAAGACTGAGCGGCAAGGTGATTACTTTTCTATCAAACAGAATGATGAAAACCTGGAAATCATAAACTACTACCTAGATGGAAAAAAGAAAAATCAGTACCTGTTTCCATTGATTCCTGAAGACACCCCTGAGCCCCGGGTTTTCAGAGTGAAGAGAGATCGTGCGAAATGGTTCAACACCAATATGAAGAAGATTGCAAAAGAGCTGGAAATTGATAAAAACATAACCACCTATACTGCACGAGACACCTGGACAAATATTGGTCTTGAAATGGGTATAGATATTAGGAAGATATCATCAGGTCTGGGACATTCAAGTGTTGAGATCACGGAGAAACATTACAGCCAGATGATCCAGGAAAAGATCCTTGATGAAATCAATGAGAGGATTACCAGTAAGCTAGTATCTCCTATCTGATATTCACACTTACAAACCTTTTTAGTGGGTAAGAGTTATTGGTTTCAGCTAAGTTAATTTGGCTCATAACCCGAAGGTCACAGGTCGAGTCCTGTCCCCGCTACTTTGAATATCAGGCTGTTATTTGGTCTTATTGTCGGAATTATTGCACTAATACTAGTTTAATACCATCTTGAACCCAGGTTAACTAAGATTGCCGGGTAAATATTTTTACGGCAACTATATATAGGTAGTTTTAAACCATCTCCAAAAGGGGACATGTGGGATGTCCCCTTTAATGAATTAGTATTTATTAAATACAGTAAAACGAATACAATATGGAAATCTTAAGTAAGTCTTTTACAATGGTCACATTTTGGACGACCACCGGTTCCGGACTTAAGATATTTTTTCTCAATATTGTTTCCTTCGGTGCATCTGTTATTGTCATGATACACAGTTGCTGAAGGATGTGTGCTGTGAAACGGGGATACTTTTGCCATGATTTTTTGGGTTTAAATTTGTTAACTAAAATATAAAATAATCACGTTATTTAGAAATAAAAAATCCCTCACTATGAAGCAAGGGACTTTGTTAACTAAATTAAGAACCAACTTGGAAAAGTCGATTGGTTAAATATAACGTTATTTACTCTTTCTCCAATTACGGAACTTAAAATTTAAGTAAGCTCCGAGGGTTATAAAGACCATGAGGATTAATATTATACCATTCCATATTTTTGAAAAATCCACTGACGAGTGGTTATTTAAGGGGGTTAAAATAGTGGGTATCTATATACACTGGTGACGAGCCGTGAGTTGAATTGCCAATATTGGGATAATCCCCATAGAAATCAGATAATCCCTCTTTTTTCCGATTCTTGAGCCTTTCCCGCCGGAGGCAATCGGCACATTTTTTCGGAGTTTCCTCTTTCTGTCGCCTTTCAACATAACATCACAAACTGGTCCAGGTTATGTCAAGGAAAAATAGGGTGCTTGCTCCCGGTCGGAAATAACTACCCGGAGGGTGGAGATTTCCGGATTTTTACTTGACATGTTCTGAAGACCTGTTTGTACATTTATGCGACAGCAAGGAAAACGGAGAACAAATTGTCCAGGGAAAGCAATAAATAACATGAAAAAGTGATTTAGGGAAAAGCTTTTTCTCCATGGCTTAGGGATTGAAGCGGTTACCATGTAAAAGCGAAAAGCCCGACCCGAGGAACGAGGGGAAGCCCCTGGTATTGAATTTTTATTTGTCCATCCGGAAACTGCTAAACGACAACTAACTGATGTTTTGAAATCTTCTCTGCGATTTTATGTTTCCGATATTTGTCACATTGTCACTTTTCTAGAAGTGTAAAACGGATAATAATGGGAGGATTGAAACTTTATCATTCCTTATGCCCAATAAGGTGCCAAAATCCGAGAAGATTATAGCTCGTTTTTAACGAGTATTGATCGCATTGAGGAGCTGACTGGATTGGACTTTCTAAGTAATATCGATGACCCTCTTGCTGATACGATAGAATCCAAATATGAGGGGCTTAGTGATTCTGAAATGAATGCTTTGGTGGCAAGGTGGTTGGAATAGAAATCAGAAATTCCATGTACTGATATCCTTTCAGGGCTGATTACCTGTGATACAATTAATGTAATTAGTAGAAACGCTTAGGCTAAGTTCTTGATATTTCAATCTAATCTAATATCAAAATAGGTATGGAAATTATTTGAGTTTTTTAAACGATATACAAAAGCGTGCTCAGCGACCCAATGAACTTGATCACTAACAGATTTGTGAAAAGGAAACTCTGGAGGATAGCCATCAATAAACCAATACCCAAGCCCCTGATCCAACCGAATATTTAACCTTTTACCGCTGCCAAATTCAAGATCAAGTTCTCTTGGGTGCGGTATCTTACGATTATCACTTGTGGTATTAATTGTTATAGCAGAAAAGGATTGATTTAACAATAAATTGAAAAAGTCTTCTCTTTTCGATTCTTCTTCCGGGTGCCAATTATCAAAAGGTTTTCTAGAGTATTTTACTTGACGAGGATGGTCAACATTCATCCAAGAAACGACCATATTGGACTTTGATGTATCGAATGGAATATTAGCTAAAACCTGAGTAAGTAAAACAGCTGTTAATGGTGACTTCACATACCTGTCTGAATACTCAACTAAACTTAATGAACCCAAATCATCGATTTCCAAGCCCTTGCCTTTACAATGATTCTGAATAAGTTTCCAAAATTCCTTTCCGAAATCTCCTATATAGGTATTAAGCTCCTTCACAATTGATAATTGTGTAATGTTAATTTTCGGTTTAGGAAGTAGAGAATGTGGATCAACTAATTCCACAGCATATTCCAAAGGATTAACATATGCTCTAATCAATAATTCAGGATTTGTAATTCCCCAGTTCTCATTCAATTCAAAAGCCGATAGATTTTTTGTTCCGAAGGCTATTGATTTTGAGCTATCGGTCACTAAAGCCAACAAATGACCATTATTCTGATATTGAGGAATGTTCTCAATGACTTGAATTTTGGTTTTGTTACAACCCGCCATAAAGTAATATAAATCAAGTTTTTGGCTTCTACTAAGTTGCTCAAAATCAGATTTTTTAAAATTGATCACTAACTCATTATAATGGTTAAAGATTTCAACCATGTTATAAATTTTATCCTTAATTGGACTATCGTTGATGGACCAATCTTCAAAACCTCCTCCCACAAATATTTCCAGTTTGTTGAATGACTTATTTGACTGGAATTTTAGCTCATTCAGAATGTCATATTGACAGAATTCAGATTGATCCCCAAAAATTTGCTCATTCTCTGGAAGGCCTAGCTTATTCATGAATGAATCATCCAGGTAATCCAATGCTAGATACCTATCGAGCAATTCCACATAATCTTTAGTGTCAAATTGCAGTAAACATTTCTGACAAGCACTTTTGCAACTACAGGTGAGTAGTTCCTTTGCATTTTCGACCATTAATTTCATGATGGCAGGTTGTGCTGCCAGAGTAGAAAATCCTGATCCTCCACTATTGACATCAAAAAGACAAATACCATAAATGGACCTGCTACTGAGAGATTTATTAAGAACTTGTTTAACTGAAAAACCTATCTCCTCTGCATTAATACCTAAAGATTTAGCCAGACCATGTCTCAATGCAACAGCCAAAGTCCATCCTAATTTTTTATTACTCTCTCCTGACACCAAAAAGTATTCTCCTGTATCTGTATGCTTCAAAAACAGTTCAAAAACATCTGTTTTGTCAGAAAAACCTAGTGTGAGTTTTTTAATTCTATTGGGATCAGGATTGCACCTTTTTTCCCTCTTGGGATCCGCATTTATTCCTCTAAGTTTTTTGTGGGAAAGAAATCCAGAAGGAAGGTTCTCTTCGAGATCAGCAGAAAAAGAATGTGCATGGCCACACTCGAGGCACACTGCAAAGTCGTTTCCATATTCCCCTTTATTGTGATAGAAAATCTCACCGTGTGGGTCTGAAATATAGCTACCCAAATCAGGATTTAAGAGTTTAGTTGTTTCAGCAACTGTATTGATCCACGGATTTTCTGCTTTTATGAAAGTCTGTTTAGAAATGTCATTGGTAGGCTGATCATAAAAAGACACAGAGAATCCTGACGGCTCGATAAATTCAAAGAACTCAACATTTTCCGGATTGGTACAAGAAGGGTTTTTACAGGTTATTCGAGATCCATAGGTTGACTTTCCTGATGAGCCACATTCCTTACATCTCCAGGCTGTATTCAACATTTTATAGTTGATCACATTGTCATCAGGGTTCTGAAAATTCAAAGTAATACCTGAAGAAGTATAAACTTTTCCATCTAAAACAAGCTGGCTACCAGGTGAATATTCACTTAATGCTATTGCTGTATTTCTACTTGGCTTCCCCTCAATCAACACCAGATTATCTTCTCTTTCATCATTAGCGGCATTTCTTCTTCGAATGAAATCCTGCATTGTTGATGTATTGAACGTGGATATATTCGTTGGGAAACCATATCCTGGAAGAAATCCCCCATTGATCAAAATTGTAAGAAGGTAAGTTTTTCGATGCGTTGCTAAATCATAATTGATTCTATTTTCATATGCAGGATTCACTATCTTTTGTTTTTTCAGATCTTCCTGCTCTTTTAGGTAATAATTCAACTGATTAAACCAGTTCTCATGAATCGCTTTCAAGACAGTGATTGAATGTTCAATAGCGATACGGAGGTCAAGACCATCAAGCACAGATTTCTTTGTGATATAGTTTAGGCCGTTCAAAAGCTGAACAGGCGTATTCTCAAAAACACCTTCTAACCAATTGAACATTTTCCAACAGAAAGAAGTATCCCCTTCAAAAAACCATTCACCGGTTAAAGTCAATTGATTCTGTTGTAGTGCAGGTATTTCCCTATTAAGGAACCAGCCAAAAAGAAATGCATTGATATGCCTGTAGACAATCTTTTCACTTGTTAAGGTTATTTTCGGTTTCTTCATTTTGGCAACAAAGGGCCATAAAGGATCAGCAAATACTTGTTGATCATGAGGATTGCTTTTACACAACGTTATAGACAGAGAGCGCGATTCGCCTCTTCTTCCGGCTCTTCCTGCTCGCTGCAAGTAATTAGAAGGGTGAGGAGGAACGTTATTATTACAAACTGTCGATAAACCACCGATATCTACTCCCATTTCCATAGTGGTGGAGCAGCTTAAAACATTGATAAAGCCATGTTTAAACTTCGTCTCATAGTCTTTCAGTTTTTCAATATGCTGTTGAGCGGAGTGTTCCGCAGCTTTCACAAAATATCCACCTTCAACAATTCTGTCAGATTGATCAGTCCACAAGCCTTTTTCCCTTAACGTTTTTACAATGGGATCGGAATTCACCCAATTACGAATTTGGCTTTTATAATCTAAATCATCATTTGCCTGGATCACAGGAAATTGAGGCATTTCCACCTTCTCACAGATGTAATCATTTCTATCTTGAAGATTCATAGGAATGTAAGGAGTCAATCCACAGAAAGTCACATCCAGAAGTCTTTGCGAGAGAGGACACACATAAGCTTCATTGATAGATTTAAAATTCATTTCGGATAGATCCATCTGAAAAGAATTGGTGATCATTTTTAACACTCCTCTATTCCCTCGAAGGACATTCCAGGCTTGAATCAAAATACTATTGATTTGATCTTCTTGTTCTCTGCTTAAATTCTCAATATTCAGATTTAAGCCAAGAATTAACAAACGAACCATTCTACTTTGTCTTGATCCCTTTGATCTATCGAAGTGCAACCACTTTTTATTTCTTCTATCAGGTTGTTCAATGGAGTCCGGAGAGATTAGATACTTTTGATAGAAACTACCTCCTAGCCAATTGACAATATCCTGGTTGATTGTCACAAAAATTCCATCGCGGATATAGAAATCAACCAGTATTTTGAGATAATCTTTCCAATCAGACAATGTGAGTTTATAATCGTTAAATTCTACCGGACAGGAAGAAACCTTGTTTACACATTCGTAAGATGTGGCTACCAGACCCAAAGTCTCCAATGAATTAGCTCTTTTTGGCCTTCTACCAAACTCACGATACATTAATACGCTAGCGAGTCTATTTACATTCTGGAATGAACTATCAAAATTCAAATAACTTCTCTTGATATGCTCAGAAACATCCTGTTCAATTTCAAGAGCCGATAACTCTTCAGGAAACTGTACTGTTCGGGATATGAGGGTATTTAGTTCATTTTGTTTTTGCTTTAACAAACTATCCTTCATCGAATTTGCTGGCATTCCATTAATAAATGCAATCTCACCTTCTAATTGCTTTATTTCATCTTGCTTATCATTTTTGAAGAGAGATCTAAAAATGATTCCCCTGGTTCGCAACCTCTCTGAATCTTGCTGGATTTTAACAGCAATTTTGGCTGTTCCCTGTCTACTATCTGTGAAAGTGAGCATTCTACGACCTCTAAACGGCTGAGACAATGGCTTATTCCCGTCTTTGACATGTTCCAGTAAAGTTGGCGTGAGTCCTGAGATATAAAATGGCATACCCAGGTATGCATGTCTCATTGGCTTTTGTTTACCAATACCTTTGAAATCACATTTGAAACACTGAATATCATGAGCATTGTAAAAAACCTTATAAGGGTACTTTTCTTTATCTTCACCTATATTTCCGAAAGAGTTAATTCTAGAGGGAATTGAGTGATCTCGCGAGGAATGATACATCAGCAATTCAGACTCATTAGTTGCAATTGTAGATTCTTCATCTTCATCTGGAGTTTCTTGACTCAGTTCAAACTCATCAATATCCTCTTTACCCGATTGCAATATTGATAAACCATTTCTTTGACCTAATAAATGTGACTCATTGCACTCATTACAAAATACCAATTCATAAACAGGTGCCCCACAGTCGCACTTTAATCTTTGCGAAGTATAGACTTTACCAAACCTCCATTCACCATTTAATGGAGTACCTTTTTTTTCTGAGCAATCACTATCGATACATGCCCAAAGCCCATGGAGAACCTTATGAAAGAAGTGCCCTTTTAACGGCAGGAAATGGATAGTATCTTTTTGTAATCCTTCAGAGGAAGCCAAATCAATCCATTTTAATGTTTCCTGATTAAACTCCGAATTTTCTTTCTGATTGGGATATAGTAGTTCTGTAATCTCAGATAGTTTTCGAGGAATTACCTTTCGTGTATCCTGATCAATAAATGAGGATCTTAACTTATAGAGACTTTCATTATTGTAAAAGATCTCCTTGTTATCAGATACATTCTTTTCTGAAAGGTCATATAGTGAGAGGTTATTTTTATCAGATAATGTCAGGTCTGGAATTTCTCGATTTCCTCCAACAACTTGTATTTGCTCAATGGCTATTCCAGCAATATCTGCCAGATAGTTTTTCAACGCTATTTCTGACTCTTCATCATCTCCAATTGTTGCAGATGTTGCGATAAACCGCACGTCTTCAGCATTCACTCCAAAACCATTAAGTACTCTCCTTATCAATAATGCCAGTTCAGCGGCCTGAGACCCAATGTAAGTATGTGCTTCATCCAACACAATGTATTTCATCTTGCCTTGAGAAGTATTTAGAATTGGCCGGTCTTCCGTTCTGATCAACATGTACTCCAACATGGTCGGATTCGTAATCAGAATTGGAGGTGGTGATTGCCATAAATGATGTCTGTCATACACTTCATTCTTCGGTCTGCCTTTTAATGTATTCGCAGGAAATGCTGGCTTACGTGTATTACCATTATATAGACAAAATCTAATTTTATCTTGATAATTCAATGTCCAGGATAATATACGTTCCCGCTGGCTATTGATAAGTGCGTTGAGAGGATAAATGAAAAGTGCCTGGACTCCTTCCAATTGTTGTTGAGACGCTTCATACTGACGAACCAAATCATCAATAATTGGAATCATAAAACACTCTGTCTTACCCGAGCCTGTACCACTAGTTACGATCAGTGATTTTGGATCTTTTCCCTTGAGCACTTCCCAAGATTGCAATTGATGCTTACGTGGATGCCAGTGGCTCTCCATAGCCTGGGAACTAAGATCCAATAGGTCATCATCGAATGGAACCTTCATGTGTTTCTTATTCAAAGCTTGAATGAAACTTGGTGACAAGAAATCTCGCTTTCCCAAATCATCAAAAGTTTCATTAACCTCTTCCCAGGGGAACGTTGCTTCAAAAACAGGATCAGATAGTAATCTATTGTTGTTTACCAGATCATTTGACATTTGAGACTTTAGATGAAGTCTAAGATTCTTATCTCTTATCCCAAGTACACCCAAAGTTGATTCAACAGATCGGTTCAGAATATTTTCAAAAAGTGAGTGGAAATAATTTCTCATAGTTAGGCAGTTTGTTTTTTAGAATAGAAAAAGGACTGACACAGATCAAAAGCTGATTTGAAATACCCCTGATCAAAATCAGCAGTTAACCATAGACCTAGTTTTGTTCTGGCATCAAGCTCGGTGTGATTAATAAATGATCCATAAACTGACTGGTAAGCCATGATGACGGGTAGATATATTACAGGTTTCTGCCAATCCCAGAATTGACCAGGAATGATTGACCTGTAATTATCTGACAGTTGCTTGTACTTTTCTTTGATGTAATCGCTGGCCATGGTCGGCCATTTTCCAGTACCATCGGTGTGCCTGACTCTTAAGCCGTTATTGCCGTCACCGTTGATTAAACTTTTCAACGCCCGGATAAATTCGAATTCCGTCCGATTTGCTTTAGTGCCCTGTAAAATATCAGTAATCAAATTGAATCCTAATTCGCTTTTGATAAACTCCGTTTTTAAACCTAGCGTATATTGAAAATAGGAATCCTGATGGTTAGCAAAACACCAGGCTTGGAGTGTTTCGGTCCATAAGGATATTGGAACTAACTGCCAGTTAAAGCTGAATTCTTGAGCGAGATTAACAATCAACTCGTTATCTCCCCAATTACTCAACAAGAAGGTGAGCATGCCCTTTTCTGACTTAATCAAAGCTTTCCATACATCGAGTGTGTCAAAAGGCAAATGTCTTGTTTCCGTATAGAGGTTAAAGAGCTCTTGCCAAAGACTATCATCAAATGAATTATGCTTTGAATCGAATAACTCGATGAGTTTATCCTGTCTCTCCTGAAAACTCATCAAACAGGTTTCATGTATTTGACCTATTGGTGAATGTATGGTCTCATTGTAATTCTCCAGCTGATGTATAAACACTTTTGGCCTTATCATTCTGTCTGACTCCTTACTTGAATAAATGAACCAAAAACCAGAAGAAGGAAGAGCATCCTCCAAATACCAGCTAGTTAAGGTTTCATCGAAAGGTATGTTAAACACTGACTCAGAGGAGAATTCATGATCCAAGCGAAAGGTTTTAACCTGAATTTCAGATGGATTAAACGGCTGATCAATACATAACTGACCTTCACTTATTGTGGGGAAATACTCAAATCTTTTAGCATCAATAAAGTGATGAGGTTGACTTGATGATATCCGGACAGATGCATCTACGGATTGAGCTAACGTAAGAAGTGTATTAATTTCACTTGCCCAGTGAAATAAGGGAAACCTGAGCGTACCATAAGCTGGAACACCTATTTTTCTTATCAATTCGATATCAGGATTGTCAATGTTATGTTGATCTACAAGCTTTAAACGATACTGCTTAGTAATGTTCTGACCGGAGAAGTTATTAATAACTATTGCGTTTCCGTGCATCTTGTCAACTATCATTTCAGTTCTGTTGATTATCTCCTCCTCGGAGTTGATGAACACTTCATGAACAGCCGGATTTGGCAGCTTGATTTTAACATTATTCCCGTTATCGAACATTAGCAAAAAGTTGATATAAGGGTTATCATTTACTATGTCCGACCAAAAATTGATTGTCACGGATTCCTCTTCCTCGTTTATGTCGCATTTCACCTCATTTCTTTCAGGTAGGATGCTGAATTTTTCCCGTGAGATAATGACAATCTGATTTTCTCTATCAGAAATTTTAACTTCAAAATCCTCTGGCAGAACGGTAATTGATCTATAGCCAAGCACCTCATGATTCTTATCAACGAACCTCAGTTTATTCATGCCATATTGGTCAATTCCATCTCGTGTTTCCCAACTATTCTTGTCAATAAGAAACTGTAATTCACCGTTGAATTTTTCATGTATGCCAAATATTGTATTGAAGAGATATATCCGGGGAATACCAAAAAATAAATCAGGGTTTAGGAATTGCAGGATATGATGTGATGACACCCCGAAATCATTAGGAATTAAATGAATACTATGATTCGTATCTGACTCCTGATTGAAGGCGATTGTGTATTCAAATAGGGTATCATCATCTTTAAACCTTGAAGTAATATCCAGTTCAAAAATTGACAAATCTGTTTCTGTCTTAGCTATGTATCTGGGGTGAGTACTATCTGTGAAATGGATAGTATCAGGAGTAAGTACTCGTCCTGACGCTTTTCTCACTTTTTGATTTCCTGATCCTTTAAAAATCCACTTGACTGAATCATTGAGGATGAAAAGAAGCGGTTCGTGAGAAGGTAATTGGAAACTCTGCGATATTCCAGAATAAAGTTCAACTGACTGTTTGTTAGAGGAAAATCCAATTTTCCAATCCTTCCCGTAAACTTTGATTGGGAGTTCAATTGAAATACCGTTCGAGGAAATTCTTCCATCTACTGTCTTTGAGAAATAGGCCAATGGGACAAGTAAGTCTCCGCTTTCAAAAAGCATCATAAAATGGCCTGGCAATTTTTCAAATTGATTTACATCATCAATCGAAAAGGCTGATGGTGAATAGTTGCCCTTTGGAACCTGAATCCGTGATTTTATGCTGAACTGATCATTTAATTCAACAAGTTCGTGCTCAATTTGAATTATCTGTCTATCCAGCTTCTCTACTGTTGAAATCTCTGAAATAAGATTGTCAAAGAATTGTTCCATCCTTTGACCACTTATTTTTAATGGTATATCGTCTTTCCATTTAGGATGCCTTGTATTGAGTCTGTCTATTGGGTGATCTTCATTACTCAGATTGAATCTTTCCTTTAGTTCACGAAACCGAATGCATATTTTAGCTACTAATTCGAAGAAGGTATCTTGTTGTAAAACTCCAGGGAGGTACTGAATTAATGGTGAGGCTTGGATCATATTGATCAAGTTCACTTCATTAACCATAAAACTTTCCAAAAACTGGAATGACTTTGTTATGAGCCTGGCCACCTGGTTCTGTTGAGTCAAGCAAGTAGCAGGAAGGCCTGATTCAAATCTTAACGATTCGATGTACTCCGTAGCATAACCAGTAGTGTAAATTGAGCGGCCCCAATAGTCTAACCCGTTCTTAACGATCGTTGACCTTTTATTGTGATTGTTATAATCTCCTTTATTGAGGGTTGAAAAGATACTTTCCCAGTTGAGATGACCTTCATCGAATTCAGCTCTTAAAAACTCAACGGAAAACAAGACAAAACAAGCGTAACATTCATTGCTATTATCCCAGTGATTGATCAAGAGGGATTTTAAGGCGTTATATTGACCATCACTAATTTTGTAAGCATACAATGGCCTCCCATCCGGTGATGAGAGCTCCTTTGAGGTTAAAAACTGGTTCAGGAAATCGGCGCAGTTTTGGATAGATACTTTCATGATCATTGCGGTATACTTAAAAATAAACTGAAATGATAACTTAACCTTTGACTTTTTCTCAAAATCAAATAAGAACTAAGCTGCTTTGGATGAATCTGAATCATCTACAGCGGAGGATTCTTCGACATCTTTCAATTCCCGCATCATCTGATTGTAACGAGTCCCTCTTAAATCATCCAGCTTTTCACCCACCAGGCGATTGTGATTGATGGCTTTATCAATTACCTCGGTGGTCATTTTCACTTGCTTTTTGAACTTGCCAAGTAGCTCCATCACTTCTTTACTCTGGTCATTGATAGCAATTACTCTGAAGAAGTGTGAAACGAAGGAAATCATTGTCCACAGGGTAGCGGGCCCTGCCACCACCACTTTATGCTGTTTGCGAAGATGCTCTACTAATTCTGGCTGGGAAGTGACCCATTCATAGATCCCATCTGGCAGGTACATCATGGCCATATCTGTGGTAACCGGAGCATTTATGTACTTGCTAATCTGCCTACCAAATTCTTTGATTTTAGCAATTAGTGCTTTCTTGCTTTTGTCCTGGTCTTCTTTCGTTTCGGCCTGGTTAAGTTTTTCGAATTCCTCCTTTGGGAATTTGCTATCAATTGGCAGGTACATTACTGTTCCAAGGTCTGTTGGCATTTTTACCGCAAACTCCACACGGATCTCTTGATTTGGGAATGGTTTGAAGTTCTTTTCATATTGAGTTGGCGCCAATATTTCTGTGAGCAAACTCTCAAGTTGTACTTCACCGATATGTCCTCTGGACGCGGGATTGAATAACATTCGCATGAAATCATTGGCTTTGCTGATCTGTCCAAAGCTCTGACTCATTTCATCCATGCGCTTATCAACTTGTTGCAATATCTTTTGCATCAGGGTTTGAGTTGTATTGAGGCTTTCTCCCTGAGTTGATTTGAGGGCGTCGGCACCTTTCTCCAAGCCATTTTGAAGGTTGGTATTAAGTCCATTGATTCCTTCTGCCACTTTCAATTTGAGATTGGCATCAACTTGTTGTAGGCTGGTATTGAGTCCGTTCAAACCTTCGGAAAACTTGCTCTGGATATTCAGATCAAACTGCTGCATTAAAGCTTGCAGAGATTGCTGGTCATTTCTCTTTTGACTTAAGAGGTGAACGATATAGGCAATTCCGCCAATTACTAAGATGATAAGGACGATTAATAGCGTTTCCATGGTTTTCTTTTATTTTGATTAATGAGTCAAAGAAAAGCATGGACAATGCAGCCTATTTGCATTGAAAAATATGATGCAATAAATTCTATATTTATTCCAGGTGCTCGCCTATATAACCGATCAAAAACTTCTGTTTCACTGAATCCCAATCAAAATAAATTCTAACACAATGCTTAATATCATATGCATCTCCGAGTTTCATATGCTTATCAAATAACACTTCTTCGCCATCAACTTTGAACGTTCTTGTTTCCTTGTAGCGAGGACTTCTTTTAGTAGTATCCGATTCTCCAGAGCATTTCACACCATTCTTAGTTAGCCATTTCAACAAGGTAATTCCAATACCTTTGTTTCCAGCAGCGACCAAATCATCAGCCAATACATCAAGTTTTTCCAAATACTCGTATACTTTGAAAGGTGGGCCAGCATCACGAGCCAATGTATCCAATGACTTATCAATTTTATCGGCAAAAAGAATTGATGAGCTAAATTTAGAAATAGCTTCTTTAACCACATCCCTAAGATCTTTGTCTGATTGGTTCTGAGGTTCGGCAATTTCTGAAAGACTCTTTTTGTTGAGTTCCTCAAGCTCATATTGTAAGATTGCAATATCATTTTCCCGACCCCTCAATTGAGTCTTGTAGTTTTCTAACTCCTGTTCATATTCTTTCAGCATTTCTTCATAGACAGATGCGTCCTGAGTTTGCCCTCGTATCTCTTTGATTCTGGATTCAAAAAGTTCTTCCTGAGATTTCTTCTGAATCAATAAGTTCATTTTCGGTGTAGTTACCGAGAATGGACTTAAATCCATAATCAATCGTTTTCTTAGCATAACACATACACTTTCCGCAATGCTTTTAACATCTTTTCCCCTTCTTCGAATTTTATCCGCCGTCCAAAGAGGATGGTGGTAAGGGTACTTGTTTTTCTTAGGATCTGGCCAGAAAACTCTAACCCCTCCGTTAAAACAAGACCATTGATTACCGGCAGTCTCACTTATTTGCCAGGCGATTTCAGGATCAATTCTACATACATATGCTGTACCGGCAAGATCAAAAGCTAGCTGATTCATCAATAGTTCAGACCAATCTTGTTCTGAGTCATCACAATGAGAAAGTACAACCAATGGGTGATTTCGTTGGTTAAAGAAGAGTTTAAGGTATTCACCCAATCCCGATTCCTCATAAAAATCAAATGGTTTACTTGGGATTTCCGTAAGCTTATTAGGAAACGCGGAAATAATATCAGAAATGAGCTTGGGTTTCTTTATGGTCAGCCTTGAGGGAATGCCCGGAAGAACATTCTCGTACTCAATTTGAATATATGTAGTAACATTGCTTCCTTCTGATTTAGACAACTCAATAACTGTACGAAGGTGGTACTCCTGCCTCTCCTCTCGCAAAATATATCTTTTCAAAATACCTTCAGAAGAACTAAAATTTTCATCTTTGTAAAGCGACTTGGAGTAATCTGACTTGGTTTTGAACAACCAAAAATCATCCACTTGCTCGGTGGTTTTTTCACCTTTTTCCTCAAACCATTTAGCAACTACTTTGCTTAGATGATCTAAATCATTTAGATCGGAATCATTTAGACCAAATCTGAATGCTGCGATCTTTCTCATAGTGCGCGGGTTCTGTTCTTAACTGAGTATACAACTATCTTAAATTAATTATGCCGTTTGATTTATCTTCTTCAAGATATCGAAAACTTTGTCAACCACATCTTCCTCAAAGACAGCATCGATACCACCGTCATGGATGCTCTTGAACTGACGACCGGTGTACAAATCACCCAGCTCCAGGATGCCACGCTGGGACACTGAATTTACTATTTCCTGCAAGAATCTGATTTGAATATCCGATAAACGATAGGTACGCTCTATCTCCACAAAGGCTTCTTTGACTGCTTGCGGATCTAACCCCATCATCGTGCGTATCAGCAAATTCAATGAATGGCCTGTAAGATATTCCTGAAATCCTGCTCGATCGTCTTCCTCCACATCCTGCAGGAATATCTCTATCAAACTGTTTAACTCTGCATCGGTGATCTTTTGGAGTTTTCGGATCTTGTTGATCGCCATATGATCTTTATGAGCTGAGAGTAATGACTCCAACCTTTCGTGGTAGTTGGTCATTTTGCCACCAAATACACCAATCGGATCTGCTACCTCCAGTCTCTGGTCTACGTGATCTTCGAAATTGGTGTGGTAAATCTTTTTCTTTTCCTTGTCGAGCAATCGGATAATGTTGCGAAGCTCTAAGCGAACTTCATCGACATGGATTATCGATGAGTTTTTCCAGAAATCCGTCAACATGCATTTCCTTATGGTCTCAATTTTGGAATAAACTTCCGGCAGGTTGGGTTTTGCCTTTTTGAATAATGACTGAGCTGTATTGCGAACCCTTGAAACTAAAGTATCTAATCCCAGATCTTTGGTGAGCTGAGCCAACTGAATTTTATACAATAGATAATCAAAGCGTTTGGCATACTCATCCGGATCGTTCAGATCAATCAATGGCGAGATCTTATTGGCTAAGTCCGGCCAGTGTTTTTCCTGGTCCAAATCATTCCAGGTCTCCCGATCTTGGTATTTCAATACGGTCTCCAGCTCCCGGCGCACGGACACATTGTCCTGAAGCTGTAGCAATTTTGCATATTGACCATAAAGCCGGTCGGTCAATTCTTCCCTGTAGAGCTGAAGGTCTTCATCATTATCATGAGGTGGTTTGGATAGATGAAATACGATCTGAAGCATTTGCAGGAAAATCAACCTGGACAATGAATCGGGTGTAGCCCCTGGAATACCCTCCGGATTTTCTTTGAAAAAGTCGAAATTTCCACAGAAGTCAAAAATGTAGAAGGTCTTTTTATCCAGTCCCGGACCAAACAGGTCCTCACACTTTCTCGTGCCCCGGCCAACCATTTGCCAATATTTGGATTTGGAATAGACCGGTTTGAAAAACACGAGGTTGACGATCTCCGGTACATCTATGCCCGTATCAAGCATATCTACGGATACTGCAACTCGAGGCATTTTATCAGGTACTTTAAAGTTATCGATCAGATCCCCGGATTTCTCCGTTTCATGATGGATGGTCTGGCAAAACGCTCCTCCATACGCTGGGTATTGCTCGGTAAATATACTGCTGATCAGCTCTGCATGTTCCTTGTTGCGGGCAAAGACAATGGTCTTGCCCACCTGGTCACTTACTTTGATGCCATGGGTCATGAGTTCCTCCAGCACTTTGCGGATGGTGTCTTTGTTGTATAGCCACTGATTGATGGCCTGAGGGTCTATCTCAGTGGGATATGAACCATCAGGATTGGCAAATGTCTCCTGGTATTTCTGCTGTTCCTCTTCACTCAACTCATCGAACTTGATACCGCGACGTACAAACCCTAAATCTACCTGCTTGCCTTTGGGTAGTAGCAAATGATGATCCTCAGCCGCCTCTGACAAGTCATAATTGTAAATGGGTTCTTCCCTGCCATGGCCAAAAAACTCGTAGGTGTCAAAATCCACCTCATCTCTTGGTGTGGCCGTGAGTCCTAATACGAGGCTATCGAAATAGTCGAAAATCTGGCCGTACTTGTTGTAGATGGAGCGGTGGGCTTCATCCACAATGATGAGATCAAAGTGACCAATTGTATAATTTCGGTCAGCTGTTTCGATGCGATTGATGATGGTTTGGTATGTAGAAAAGACAATCCTGGTGGCAAGGTCGTCCTCCTCGCGAGTAATGTCCCGACAGGAAAATGCCGGTAAATATTCGGCAATTGCTTTTTTGGCCTGATCTACGAGTGCGGTGCGGTCTGCCAGAAATAATGTCCGCTTAATCCAATTGGCCTTGGCAAGCACTTCGATGATTCCGGCCGCTGTACGGGTTTTTCCTGAACCCGTTGCCATCACCAACAGCCCTTTTCTATGTGTGCCAATCAGCCGGTCCTTATCACAAAACCGCTTCATGGTACGGTTGATGGCATGGAGCTGGTAGGTACGACCCTGCCCACCCACGATACTTCGGTTGGGCTCTACGGATAAGGGGTGTTTTCTGGTTTGGTTTCGCTGGAGCATCCATTGCAGCTCCGCTTTAGTATGGAAACCCATGACTTTACGCTCCGGGTAAAAGCGATCTTCCCAACACCAGGTACTGAACCCATTGGAGTAGTAAATGATCGGACGCTGATCGTACAGTCGCTCCAAGCCGTCAGCATAGAGTTTGCCCTGATGCTTGCCAACCTCCGGGCTCTTGATGGTTTTTTTAGCCTCTATGACTGCCAGAGGCCTGTGGTCATTATCCCACAAGACATAATCAGCTTTACCCCAACCCTCAGGAAAGGCAGGTTTCGGTAAGCCGGTAATCTTAAACTCCTGCACATCTTCAGCGGCCAGATCCCAGCCCGCCTCACGCAGCAGCACGTCTATGAGCCGGGTGCGTGTGTCGGATTCTGTCCAGTCCTCTGATTTGATCTTTGCTTCGTCACCCTTGTCTTCCCGTTTGGCACGAAAAGCTGCACGTTCCGCTTCGAAAGCTGCTTTCTCTTCAGCCAGTTGCAGGCGGAGCTCCTGGAGTTCCTTACGCTCACTGCTGATCTCTTCCTGCAGACGCTGCTGCTCCTTCTGGGAAATGGCCGGTACAGCAGTGGGGATGTGTCCAATGTCAAACGGCCTGACATGTGGTACTTCATCCTGGTAATTGGCGGCCAGCTGTAACAGAAAACCATATAGCTGCTCTACAGCACTCAGGGCAGCTTTTTGGGAAATGCTTTCCCGGTTGCGGTGGGCCGCTTTGTTGCCAATGAGTTTGATCTGGAAAAGTGACTGGTACAGATCGTGATCATTAATGAGATCCTCGAATGCTGCTTCGTTCATCAGCTCATCCAGGGAGAGGAATCTGCCTCCATTGTAGCTGCACAGCTCGGCCAGTGATGGCAGGCTGTCGTCATGATTGTATAGCCAGTACACGGCATGCTCCAGGGCGAGGCGGCTGTAGAAGACCGATACTCGCGGGTCTGACCGCACATATTGCTCTGCAGCGGTGGCCTGGTCTTTTACTCCCTGTAGAGTATTGTCGAGAAAGGCAAAGTTACTCATGATGACTAGGAGATGGTTTCTAAAGTTTCTTGTACAAATTCCAGCTCGCCTTTGAAGGCCCTTTGCAGCAAGCTCTGGTACAACTCTTCAGCCCTGTCCAGTTCCAGCCGTGTTTGAGCTTTTTGCTTTTCGATCTGTTCGATGATGGAGGCGAATTGGTTTTGGAGGGCGATTGAGGGAACTGGCAAATTCAGGGTGGAGAGAATTTTTTGATTAATATTTTGAATATTAGCTCCTCTTCCACCGTTAAGCATTTGTGCTTTAAAATTCATATTCCGAAATAATTGAGAGAGATATGTGGTTAAAAGGCCTTCCCTTTCAATTCTAAACCGAATGCAAAACCCACTAAATGATACTCTATATGTGCCTGGATAAATAGAGACACATCTACCCACTAAATCTTTATTTCCGTTCGATCTGACAAAGACCAAATCACCATCTTTCAAAAGATATTCCTTGGATGGTTGGTCTGATAACTTGATCATGGATAGTTGTTCAATATCTGAGATGTTGTAATTCGATTTAAAATCACTAACACCTAAACAACGAATCTCAACGCCTTCATCATCTTTATTATAATTCAGTCCATTTTTAAATGATCCAAAATCTGATAATGATAGAAGTTTCCATCCTTTTTCATTCTTGACTGGATCCCCAAACATCTCAAGAAAGACGCTCTGGGCGAGCTGGTCGTACTTCGCGAGAATCTGGCGTGAACGCTTGCGGATGGCGTCTGCTTTGTCCAGCACCTCGGCTATTTTCTTTTGGATGGAGAGTGGGGGGAGGGGGATTTGGATATTTGCAGTTTGTTTAGGATCAGCTCTCAATAAAGAACCACCAACACCTTTTACTGTCTGCATGAATTTACGGTGGAACGTGTCGGACAGTAAAAAGGATCTCAAATAATTTGAATCAACCTTTTCAGAATTGAATACAATCCATTCTCCCGAACCTAAAACTCTTTTGTCTTCTATATTGGGTACAACCCAAACTCTTCGAATATGTGGGACAATACGTGAAATTACTACGTCACCATTTAAAAGAACCTTCTTACTAGATCCAATTTCCTTTCCTTTCAAAATTTCTGGGATTCCTTCATCATATGCTGAAATGCTACATAAAGCGAATTCCTCATCAGGAGCTCTACGAGGGTCTAGTGAATTTATTTTAGTTCGAATCAATTCTCCAAGCTTCACTTTATTCATTTCAACAGCGCCTCCTGAGCCTTATGTTTAGCTAATTCTTCAATTATTACAAATAGGTCATTGACAACTGATCTTAAGTGTGGTAAATGGACCAAAAACTCGCTTTCCGGATCTCCGTCACCATACCTGAAACGGGTACTTCGCTTATCGATCAGATTGAAGTCGTTGATTCTATCCCGAACCTTATCAATAAAGCTTTGCGCAACTTTCCCTTTTAATTCTTGAACCAAATAATCTCTTAGTGATTCGAGCGTATGCTTTTTTTTAAACTGAGGGTGAATTGACTTAAGTATCAACTCAACCGCATGTCGATAGAGAAATATTACGGGATAGGTATATTCATGTGCAAATTCCAAGGTATCATAAGCCTTTTCCACAATATCATCACCCGCAAGCTTATAGGCTTTGGCTATATCACTTAGTGAAGTCCAGTCAGCCCAACCGCCAATTAAAACCATGGTTCTGGAATTAGGCTCTATCTCCTCCTTTGTTTGATCAATCAGAAAGCTTCGGTTTATGGCATCTATAGTCATTTCAATAGCGCCTCCAACGCTTCAAGATCTTTTCGGTTTTGGTCGATGAGTTCTTTGATACCAGGGACTTTGTTGCCTTCCTCATCGGTTTTGCCATTGATGATTTCATCCGGTGCATCATAAACTACTTCTTCGTACACGATTTCTTTGTATCTGTTGATGCTCAAGTCCCAGTGGTTTTCTTCGATTTCCGAAACAGGTACCAGGAAGGATTGGTCGGTTCGTTCACGTTGGGCTTCCTTCGCCATCGCTTTCCAGCGTGCGATAATATCTGAGATGTCATTTTGTTCAACCTCATTTCGTTTGTCATCCAGCGTGTAGCCATCGGCTTTCATGTCGTAAAACCATACATGGCCGGTACCTCCTGAGTTGGTCTTGGTAAAAACCAGCACAGCAGTGCTCACTCCGGTATAGGGCTTGAACACTCCTGAAGGCATGCTGATGACAGCCTGGAGGTTTTGATTTTGTACCAGCTCTTTGCGTACTGCCTGATAGGCTTTGTTGGAGCCAAACAGCACTCCCTGGGGAATGATCACTGCAGCACGGCCACCTACTTTGAGCATGCGCAGCATCAGGGAGATGAACAGCAGCTCTGTATCTTTGGTTTTGGCCAGGCTGAGCACGTTGGCACTTACCTGGTCGTAATCGAGTTTGGCCGCAAAGGGTGGATTGGCCAGGATGAGTGAAAATTCTTCTTTGAATTTGTTGTCATCGCCCAGAGAGTTAACCCTCATTAGTTGGGGACTGTCTATGCCGTGCAGGATAAGGTTCATAGCCCCTATCTGCATCATGTTGGGGTCAAACTCCAGCCCAGTAAACATTTCATTATTGAAATGTTTAATAAAATCTTCTTTGCGAAACTCGTCTTCATGGTTTTCTCTTAGGTATTCCTCTGCCATCACCAGGAAACCTGCTGTACCAGCAGCCGGATCGCAAATGGTGTCGTCTGGGTCTGGCTCCATCATCTGCACCATCATCCGGATGATGTGGCGAGGCGTACGGAAAGCACCCATTCTGCCTGCCGAGGTAAGTTTGCCCAGCATGTACTCATACAGATCTCCTTTAGTGTCCCGGTCATGCATGTTGAGCCCATCTATGAGCTGAACTACTTTATCAAGCAAGTAAGCTGAGTAGCCTCCAAAGGTGGCTTTCTCAAAATAGGAGGAGATCTCGCTGTTTTCACCTCCTACATTCTTCATGAAGTCAAATGCGGTAACTGGCCTGGACGCTGTTGTCTTGGTGAAGACTTCCAGCATTTTATCCGGGTCAAAGTTTTTAAAAGTACTCCACCTGATCTCCTGCTGGTCTTCGGTATAAATGGGATTTTCAATGGGCTGATTAAGCCGGTTGGCTTTCTTTTCTTTGAGGGTTTGCTCCTCATCCAGTCGCTTAAGGAATATGAGGTAGGTCACTTGCTGGATTACCGAAAATGGCTCACCAAAACCATTGGAATAGTAGGTATCCCAGATATTGTCAATTTTATTTTTAAGGTCTCCGGTGATCATTGATATTTATTTATGATACAATAGTAATTGTTGTGAATGCAGCGTATTTGCATTGGGTTATTTCAAAAATACCCTCAAATCGGTAGATTTAATATCAAATCGCATAAAATGGCAGGAAAACACCAACCTGAAAGAATCCGGGTTATTGACCGGGTATTGAGAACCAGAAGAAAATATACGGTTGAAGAGCTGATCAATCATGTCTTGAAAGATCCATTTTTTGAAAGCAAAGAAAATTATAGTATTTCTGAACGATCCATTGAAGGAGATATTTCGGATATGCGTAAAGGCTGGTCGGGGCATCAACCGGCTCCAATTGCTAATGAAGATCAAAGGTATTTCTACTCCGAAGACTTCAATCTATTTGGGATGCCAATTAAAGACCAGGAGACATTCACTTTGATGAATGCGCTGGATATCCTGAACCAGTTTCCCGAATTTGAACACAATGAACAAGTGTCTGAGATCATCGATAAGCTCAAAAAAGCGCTTAATATCAATAATGTGGAGGTACAGCGTACGGTGATCGATTTCGAAAAGGTGGAATATCCAGCAGGTACTAAGTGGATCAGTAAGCTTTATGGATATACTAAGGAAAGACAACCGCTTCATTTAGATTACCAACCATTTAACAAAGAGGGATTTCAGGCGCAGGTTGTTCCCTTATTGCTAAAAGAATACAATGGTCGGTGGTTTTTGATCGCCTACAATCTCGGAATGAAGAAATTCCAGAATTATGCTTTGGATCGAATCCAAAAGATAGAAGAATACTACTTTGACCTAAGAGACACAATAATTGATTTTGATGCTGATAGCTATTTCAAAAATACGATAGGTGTTTCAAGGGAAGATGACGGACCAAAAAAAATCAGGTTCAGGACAAGTGATTATCTGGCAGCCTATTTTAGAACCAAAAGAATGCACCATAGTCAAATGCCAGTGAAAGGTTTGAAAAACGTATTTGAACTATATGTTGATGTCAACATTGAGCTAATTGCTAAGCTCATGAGCTACGGCGAGGACCTAGTTGTTTTAGAGCCTGAATGGCTTGTGCAACGAATAAAAAGAAAGGTGCAGGAACTTAATAAATTATACAAGAAATAGTCGTTGTTTACCTGATCCTGCCTGAGCTTGTACTCTAGAATCATCGAACAGAACTGTTTTTATTTGTTTGTCATTGAGACCGTGGAGGATATTTGTACCATCTGACATACTTTTCCAACCTGTTTAATCCTCGTGATCATAATAAATTTTATAGAATTTTTTGCCTGATTCTGGATCGACACCCTTTTCAATCAGATTTCGGTTTCCGTGAATGTATATATGAAAGTTCTTATCCAACTTAAGAACACTTTTGAATACTCTGGATTTCTTTTTTACGGCCTGTTCTGATATTTCGAAAGAATTCGGAATCTGCACCTCATTTTCTTCCTGGAACTGAGTTTCAAAACGTCGAAAAGAATCTATCAGATCGGGCTTTTCGAAAACCGTATTCATAAACTGATCGTGATCAAACTCTTTGTTTTCTTTGAAAAAGCTCATGGACTTGTTTAATATGTCAGCTTGATCGGCTTTGTCTATTGGGTTGTCCTTAGACATTTGATCTTTGACAAAGTCTTTGGTCAGGGATAGAAATGAACTTGTGTTGAGGTATTCTGACTGTGTTGGTTTGATACCCAGAAAAGTACTTGGCCAAAATGCCGCTTCTATGCCTTTATTGGTTTTGTCAATTGACTTTACAAGATACCCTTCCTCTTTTTGTGTGTTGAATATAACACAACCCTTGTCTATTTTAGATTTTAATACACCTTCATCAATTGATAACATAATACCATTTTTGGCATTTGTACTCCTTATAAAATTGTTTTTTACCTCAGATTTAAACAGTCCAATCGCCGAAATAACCTCCCCATCGACAACTAAATCCTCAAAATGCACAACATGAAAGTCTCCAGATTTTATTGTAGGGAACAGAGTTCTTTTAAGCAACACTCTAGCTAAGGATTTACTGATATCATGCAGGTTTTCCTTTTTATCAAAAAATGAAGAAACTATAGAATACACTTCATTTAGAGTCAGATCAGCTTCGTGATAAAATGAAAGAAGTTCTTCATTATTTTCAAAAGGCTCTAAAAAATGATCCCGGAGAATTTTTTTCTGATCTTCCATCATATTAGGATCCAATGCACTCCTTTCACTAAGAATTACTCTATCATCTGAGGATTTGTTGCCTACATAGTGAGAGTAGGCATCAGTTATTTTAGCAATATTCTGTTTCATATACCGGTAAAGATTTTATCGAGTGCTATTTCAACATTTGAGAAGAAGCTTTGGTGGATGACAAATGCCATGAATAGTACCAGTAAAAATATGAGTACAACTCTTAGAATAATTACAAGATTGAATAGTTGTTTCAATTTCGCATAGACTTTATTGAAATCTTCCTCAAACTCCTGGTAGATCACTATACCTGCGGTCTTAATGGCGGCTGACTCATCATTGACATCATTCCTCACTCCCTCCAAGTTTCGATAGGATACATTAAGGACTTTCCATGCAACAAAGGTGTACAAGGCATATGCTAGGAGAATGAAGAATAGAATAAATGGTTTTTCTTTTACTTGGTAACTGGCAAATACAGAGGCAGAAAACGTTAACGGAAAAGCTGTAACCTGTTTATTAATAGAATCGATATTCTTCTCAATGCTCTCAAAATACTTAGTTCTCTCCTCCTTAAATTTTGATTTAATGTTTTCAAAAGCAAATTTCTTTAGGTATATCTTATAGTCTTTTTCAGCATGGTCAAGGAAAACGGATAGGCTTTCTATCAATCTATAAAAACGATCACCTCGTTCTACCTTCTTTATTGAAATCAAAACAGCTTCCTTAAAGAATTGCTGGAATTCGTATTTCTCAAACATTTCCTGAAGTCTTTCGAAGACTGGCTTTAGATTGTCAAGTTGTGCAACCCTGACATCCAAGGGATTATAACCAATTTCCGTCGGACCCTGAACATCAAGCAAAATGAATTCATGCTTTTCTTCTATAGAGTAAGAAATGAAATCCGTTGACCTAAGAATGAACGCCAAAATCCTTCGGTAAATGTTGAAGTTGAATAACAATGAAAAACTGGGGTCAAAAGACAGACCGGCCGTTTTGACCCAGTAACTAGTATTCGCAACTCTAAGGACATAAATGTTCGAATCATCAAATTCAGAAATACTATCATATCTTCTTAAAAAATCATTCTCGTTGTAGAAAAAATACGATCTATCACCATTATTGACTCCCAGATTAAATGAACAGACTTGCCCATCTATTTCTATTGATAATCCGTTTGCCTTAAAGAGCTTTATGAGATTCTCGTCTTTTGGGAATTCCAGGACCAGTCCATTGAACGAAACTTTGTTCTCGTTTTTACCAATGAATTCATTCAGAGCTTTGACCAGTTCAATCATCGATTGTTAGCACTATCTCGTTGTTTATTGATTTGGTCAATGATTTCGGGATTTCTTATAATGACCATTTTAGTCTGAACGTCAACTTCATTTGAGTTGAGCTTATCATAATCAACGTTAAGCTCAATTCCCCTAACCTTGGCTTTAATCGTGATCAATCGCTTGAGCGAAGATGCACTCCTCTTGAACTCGTTATCTATTATGACCCCTTCTTCATGGGCGAAATCAATAAGATAACTACCCCGTTCTTCACCGTAGAAATGGCTACCAAGGTTCCTGAGATTTACTGTTTTTTTGGGGTGAGAATCTATAAACTCATAAACTTCCTTTTTGAAAGTATCTCTATCCATTAACTCATTACCTTTCTCATCGTAGGGCAAGGGAATGTTCTTAATAATGGTTACCAAACTATTAGTATTCTTGTCATTGCTCACTACGCCGGCTGCTACAACCCAATCCTGAAAATACTTCGAAACCTTGTCCTTTTGATTCGTAATCAGTCCAATATAATTTCTATCGTCACCATCATTCGAATAAATATTTAGGTTTAGTCGAAAGCCCATTGCAATTTTATCAATATTGAGGTTTTCGGAGGGATCAACTACATAAGTGCCATTTACTAGGCGAAGGTTTAATCCATCCTTTTTTCTTAATAGCACCACCAACAAGTATCTATTGCCATTTAATGAGTAGTCAGCGTATAGATAAAAACCACCCACGGCAAACGGTTCTGAGACAATATCATTCTCTAACTCTTGCAGAGATTTTTTAGTGAAATCGTAGAAATTAATATCTTTTTGACTTCCAATATAGTTTTCAATTTGATTTTTGAAAACTTTATCATTTCTGTCAAGAAAAACAGTATTCTTTAATGATGTACTGTCATTATATGTTTGATGAACTTCCTCTAACAACGCTTTTGAAAACTCATTTTTGGTTCCCAATTCTTTCGATATGATCGTCGAAGCTTCCGATTTTTTTGCTTTTTTAACCAACTCATGAATAACGTAGCGATTAATTGTGAGCATATTTATTTGGGATTTAACTGATTCAAATGCCGGAAAATACTCCTAATTGGAAGAAATAGCAAGAATGGAAATAAAAACATGAGGTTTGTATTTTAGTGAAAACAGCATTCACTATCGAAAAAGTGATACTCACCGTAAATTAAATACTGTTTCGAGAGAGCATAAGGCAGGATAGCATGATGAAAGGGTATGGGCTACCGAGGTTGTGTGATTAAGAGTAGTAAAAAGGTTATTTCAAATTCAGTGATTGGTAATTTGTCCTTGCTTTGCTTTTAATTGAATCGAATGAAACCAGTAGAAAAATGCTTCCGGGCTGGACTTTTTGAGTTTATTCAACCTTGTGTTGAAGGGTTGCTCAATCTGCCAGTCGGCTACTTCCATCGGATCAGTGAATCTTTCAATCTTTCTTTCTCCGGCCTGGACCAATGAAGCCAGGTAGGCGGCTTTTGCAGCTGTGACCATTGCACTATCCAGGTGAAATCTCTCAGAGAAAATGAAATTTCTGATATTCCGAATACCTCGTTGTAGTTCAGGGAAATCTCCTTTACCCTCTTTGCCCCTGGTAGTGATCAGCAGAGATGTTTCCCATATATCATCTAGTACGTCAGCAACCTTTAATTTCAATGCCCTGTAGCCCAACTCAGCGGTGGAAATGGTTTCAAATACAGTAGATACAGATTCGATCTCTGTGATATGATCAAATAGATTGCCCACATCATAGAGTTGCTTGATGATCTCTATTTCCTTGCCTTTACCGTAAGGAACTCCGGTGGTGTTCGGTGCATAAGCCGTAAGCTTGTCTCCAAGGATTGCTTCAAATGACGGCACGATAACCTTCTCATATTTCTCATTTGTGATGAGAAACGGAGATTGAATGGAGTGATCAACTGTGTACTTGCCATACGGAGATCTCTCATAGAGGACATCCAGCAGAATGTATTCCCTTTCTGCCCGGGTATTCGTTACCGGTTTGTAAAAGAATTTGTAGTGGGCTTTATTAATCCCGGAATTGACTGATCTTTCATTTTCTTCGAATGCAAGAAAATCTGACTCATCAATTACCCATTCCAGGAGTTTGGTTATGTCCTTGTTCCCGGGAACAATGATGTCTATGTCAATAGAGAGCCTCCTGGCTTCCTTCATCATCAAAAAGAGTGCAGTACCACCTTTGAAAATAAAGTTCAGTCCACTTCTTTGTAATAATTCCAGCAGATACAGCGCACGGATCACCTTCTCAACCAGTATTTTATCGGCATTCCGGTTGGCTTTTGCCACTTTTGTGATCCATTTGATATTTAATGAGTCCGTACTGATCATTTCCCGGTAGGTAATAGTTGTTCTACAAATAATTTGAGCTCATCCCTCTTTCTTCTTCGAGACGCATATCTGAACATTTTAGTCTGATCTACAAGGTATTTGTCAAATGCTGCCCAAAAGATGGCGTTCATTTCCTCTCCCTGCTGGGCGGAAAAGATGACATCATCACAGTAGATGTCCACCAGCATTTTTTCCAGGGTGGCGGTATTTATGTTTTCAACTTTCTGGGTGGGCGCTTCTGTTACAAGGTTGGAAACGATTATCACTTCATTTTCCTGCACGTATTGTTCTAATACAGATGCCGGAGGATCTAAAAACACCTGTTTCATTTTGCCCTGGAGAAAATAGAACACGGATTGCATGGTATCCTTTTCCACTTCTACCATGGTATAGAACCTACCTGGTTGATGCACCATAAATTCATTGAGCCATTTGGAATTCCAAACACATATATTGAGAAAGGGAAATTCCTTTTTTACTTTGTTGTACAAGTTCTTTTCTGATCGTGAAATAAAGGGCAGGTAAGTCTTGCCTGCCTTGAAGGAATACTGACCTCTACCAACCTTCTGGAGTATGCCCTTATTTTTTAGTTCATGGATCCTCCAGTCAATGGTTGTTCGCTTTATTGAATCATCAAACCTTCGGTAGAATTCCTTAATATCGGAAACACTGAAACGGTCTCGATGGTTAAAGTGCTTTTTTAGTTGTTCAATATGTAATGATGTGTCTGTGATAATCAATTCTTTCAGCTAATTTAATAAATCTAAGAAACGGCAGCAAATATAATTTAGTGCCGAATCTTAGTTACCCACAATTATTACTTCGACATATCAAATGGGGTAATAATTACTACATATCGTTTAACAAAATATAAGGCATTAATTAAGGGTAAAAAAATAAATTCACATACCCATGGACATCCCCTTGTCTTTGGATTTACTTTTAATTTCTGTGATTTTCAAATCCGTAATCAAATGATCAGACTCGGTCATCTCTCTGAATTCTTGAATTGCATCCTCTTTTGATAATGCACTTAAAGTGAAGCTGAGTTTTTCACCATCTTCTTTAAATTCAAATTTCCATTCCTTCTGTTTGTTCATGGATTTATTGATTGATTTAGTGAGAGGTTTTGAAGTATCATAAAAGGAACCATTGGCAGACCTCTTCAGGTGCTTTCCTTTTTCTAATATTTCCTTACAGAGGTATTGGTCTGTTATCTTGAGATGATTTTCATTTGATAGCTGAGTAAGCTTTGTTGATTTAAGATCTGGTATTGCTCTGTTACTTTTTTCATCAACCTTCCATTGTAGATCTTTTGTTTTGAAATAATTGCCATTCTCAGAAGTCACTATCCAAATCGTTTCAAATGGACCATTGGGATTTCCTTGATACTTTTCCAGTCTGATTGCTCTAGCCATGTTTGTAGGAATTTTTATGACCTTCTTAAAACCCCAGGTTATTCCCCTTGCCCTGACCTTTGGATCTTTTCCCCTGCTTAAATTGATTGATGTTGATGGCAACCTCCTTTTCAAATTGGGATACTCCGGCCTTAAGACCTTGCACTAATTCAGAATTTCCTTTGACTCCATTCAGTAATTTTTTCATGAGCAACGGGTGGTTTTTTCGGACCATGTAGCCACTATTAAATCCCTTGAGATAGTCTTTTGATACTTCCATAATTAAAAGGTTTCTTTTGCATGTTTTTCTAAATATTCATTGATCGAATCTCGATCATAAAGTATGATCCTTTTCTGAGGTTGGGCAAAGCGGATCTTGCCTTCATCTCTCAATTTCTGAAGAGTGGTCTTTGACTTAATCCCCAGGAGTCGCATGGCTTCGTCTGTTGGAATCCACTTGTCTTCCGGACCCTCATTGTCTCCCCTTAGACGCTTGACAACCTCCTCGATCAAGGCATAGAATGCCTCCTCCTCAAGCATGATTACTTCCATTGTTTCAATTGGTTTTTGAACTAAATTTTTTGTTGTCGATGAACTCGATGTATTCATTTCGTACACTGTCGATCTGCCACAAGCTATCCAGTCGCTCCAGGTATTCGGCATTACCTGAGTGATAGATGAACTGGTATTTCTGATTGTTTTCCTGAAGAGTGGGGACACTCATAAAGTAATAAATATTGGCTCCAATGGAGGACAGGAAAAGGACGAGTCCGGCAATAAATACCCTAAGAGTATTGCTTCTCAAATTCAAACTCTTTTGTGAACTGGAAGAGACACTATTTGAACCAGTTCGAGGCGCTTTTAATAACTGACTTAATTCATCCAATTTATTCAGGATGGGTGTCACATCCGACTGCGGAACAGGTAGCCTGATATTGAGAATCTTTTCTGAAAGATTGTCAATTTTCTCTTCAACCGACTCTGATCCATTTTGTACTTTTTTAAGGTCCTTTCCTTCCAGGAGCTTCCCTACCCTCTCTACTTCTGAAAGGATGGACTCAAACATGATCTCAATCTTTTCTTCTCTTGTCATGATCCTGATCTTTATCCCGATGATTGTTCTGACCTAACCTCCTGGCAAGTCGTTTAAAGCTGAAGGATTTATCAATTGAGCTACCCTTGAAACTGAGATCTTCGTACTTGAAAACCACTCCGTTTATTCTGCCGGTCCCCTGCAATTGAAAGTTCATATCAATCCCTTGTTCTTTCAGATAGAATTTCAACTCATCATAATCTTTAATTCCCTTTTCAAGTGCCTGGGTAATGGCGATTTTGATCTTGTCACGCGTAGCCTTTCTAACAGGTATCTTATCATTGAGTTTACCGTTCTTTTTACTCTGATCTTTAGCAATGGTAAGTCCGTACTTTTTCTCTAGTTTATCACAGATACTCGCTGTTCTGTTCTTGCACCATCGGTCACTTACCAGCTCCCCATTGTACCCCACCCGATTGGAAATAATGTGAATATGTTCATGCTGAGTATCCTGGTGCCTGACCATCAAATACTGGTGATCCTTTAAACCAATTTGTTCGAGGTAATCCTTGCCAATGGCAATCATATTTTCTCTGGTTAGCTTGTCATTGTATGCGAACGAAATGGAGGTGTGCCAGACCGCATTTCTGATCCCGAACTTTTGAGTTCTGATGCTATTAAAATCCTGGACTACATGAACAGGATCATCCGTTCTGACCCCGGACTGATCGAGTACTTCTGCCTGGTCTTTTTCCATCACATATCTGACCACTCCACCGAAGGATTTTCCTATGGTTACCTGACCGATCATCTGAGCTTGTCGGTTATGTTGTTGATGGCTTCAAGTGTCTTAATTATTTGTAGTGACATGGTCTTTCCAACATTTGCCTGGTGGGCCAATTGGTTAAGGTTATTGGACATGCCAACTAGCTTCTTATAGAGATCAACTTCCTCCGGAGTCAGTCTGGTTTTAAGCGTATGATTCAGACTCTTGATCCGGGCAAATTCAGCTTTGGAAAGGCCATGGTCATCTGCCAGTTTTGAGATGATCCTGAACTCTGATTTTGTATAGTAAAGCGTCAGCTTTTCCTGTCGTTTAATTGCTTTTTTAGGTCTGGGCATCTGATCGTTTTGTAGTGGAGAGTAGCGGAACGTCAAGCAAAACCAAGACGGTGTTTTA
>DKPQ01000003.1:171547-173315 GCA_002471275.1 Flammeovirgaceae bacterium UBA7330 | reverse complement strand
CGTCAAAGAAAAATCAAGCCAAAATAATCACCTATCAACCACACAAACCAACCTCACGCCCGGGTATTTTGGCGGTCCATTCCGCTGTTGCTTCGCAAATTGAGGGTTAGCTTTTTATTAGTGCTTCTTCCCAACCATACACAAGATTCTTCACTACAATGGCACTATTCCAACTATATGAAACTGTGCGAAAGGCACAACATCTCTTTCTCAATGACTGCTTTGAGTCGGTGTTGTCACTGTGTTGTCACCGACTCAAGCTGTCCTATCTAGAACTTACGATATTTCGATTTTAAATACTTATTTGGTTCTTTCTCCTTGAATTTTGCCTTTTCGCCATCCCAGTGCAGTGTCTGGTTTGGGAAACGATTGGCAACAACGCCCAGCAATATCGCTTCTGTTAGATTGGCTGCATAGGAAAATGGAGCACTGGCCTTGCCTTTGTCCAGGCAGGCATCGATAAACTGGTGATAATGGTTGACCAAATCCATATCAGGCATCTTTATCCTTTCGTATTTACCATTCACAATGAGTTTTGGGTAATCAGTATGAGGCAGGACTAAAGTTCCTTTTTCGCCAACAAAAACAGCCCCTTGGTTTGGCAATTTGTCATTATTTGGTAAAATGAGATCCTCATGCTGGGGTGGTGCCCCGGGTCCGTCATACCAAACCCATTTAAAATCGTCAGTCGTGTAGGGTGTACCCGGAAACTCGTAAGTAACCACGTTATTTTCCGGGTGACCAAACCCGGTAAATTCCCGGCAGCTGGTATTGACTGTTTTAGGCACTGTCAGACCCAATGCAGTATAGGGTGTGTCAAAAATATGAACCCCCATATCCCCCAGGGTACCGCAGCCATAGTCCAATATTTTCCTCCAGTTACCTGGATGGTAGTAATCCTTCTTGTAAGGTCTCTCAGGAGCGGTACCCAGCCAAAGGTTCCAGTCCAGGTTTGCAGGAACAGGGTCACTGCCTGAAGGTGCAGCTCCGTCATGGCCCCAGTTTTTTGGAGACCATGCCCGGACACAGCTTACTTTTCCAATGAGTCCCTGCTGTATCAGCACAACTGACCGTAGATACGGGTCACTCGAATGCATTTGTATGCCCATTTGAGTAACGAGATTTTTCTCCTCTGCCAATTTCTTTACGGCCCTGGCTTCTGACACGTGATGAGTGAGCGGTTTTTGACAATACACAGCCTTGCCCATTTCCATGGCCATCATAGAAGCAGGAGCGTGTGTGTGATCGGGAGTAGAAACAATTACCGCATCGATGGATTTTCCCACTTCATCAAATAGCCGCCGGTAATCCGCGTAAGTTTTTGCGTTAGGATGCAATTTTTGTGCAGCAGCAAGATTCACAGAGTCTACATCACACAAGGCTGTTACCTCAACCATGTCATGAGAAGCGATCATCTTGAGATCACCTCCACCCATTCCCCCAACTCCAATATGAGCAGTTCTAATTTTACCGTTTTTAGCTATTGCCCAAACTGACGAGGGCAATAAAGTAACAGAAGCCAAAGCACCTGCTGCCTTCAAAAATTCTCTTTTCTTCATTCTATAGACTTTTCTTCTTTTGCTTTTATTATGCCAATATGATGCATAAATCGTTCCACAGCAAAGAAACCGCTAAGAAAATTGGTCTCGATACTCATTGTGTCCCGGAAAGATCAGAGTCCTTTCTGTGACTCTGATGGGTGAGTAGCTCAGGATATATTATAGATCTTACTCTTGATTACGACAGATTCCCTGCTCGGTCTGAGGGA
>DKPQ01000003.1:168500-171228 GCA_002471275.1 Flammeovirgaceae bacterium UBA7330 | reverse complement strand
TGAGGGACCTCCAGGGAATGACGTACTTAGTTAGCTCTTCTACCATCACCCATCTTTCTTCTTCTTCAGCCTTTGCTGCACCACATCCGCGGGATATTTCAAGGCAATCTTCCTGATGTCATAGGTAAACTCGGTAAAAGTTTCCTCCCACATCTTCTTTTCTTCCTCGGTGTATTTATAAAAGCCGTGACCATTCGCGAGGCCTTTTCCTCCGGCCTTCACGATATCATCGATGAGTTTCGGGACTTCCTTTTGATTGCTCAAGGTGGGAAGCAGGTCTTTCATCACCGTGTGGTAGGCGGGTACCCCCGTCAGGTCCATCCAGCCGAACACCCCAACAAGGGTCATCCAGTAGCCGGTATTGTTTCTGCAGGCACGGTCCACATCTTCTACGGAAGCATAGCCATTTTCTACCAGCCAGCAGGCTTCACGGTACATGGCGTACATCAGGCGGTTGCCGATGAAGCCCCGGATATCTTTTTTGACTAGTGTAGGTTCTTTGCTCCAGTAGTGGGCGAGGTCGTAGAGATATTCCCCTTTGGTCAGCTCACTTTTCTCACCACAGATAACCTCCAGGAAGCGTGTCGTATGTGAGGGCTCGGCCCAGTGAAGACCAAAAAACCTGTCCGGATGAGTGGTTTCTTTTTGCAGGATACTGATAGGGATGGCCGAAGTATTGCTCGTCAGGATGGCATCCTGATCGATGACCGCTTCAATTTTTTGATAGACGCTCTTCTTGATGGTCAGGTCCTCGATGGTACACTCAATGACGACCTGACAGGGTTTTATTTGATTATAGTCGGTAGAGATGATGAGGTTTCGCTCCAGGGCTGAAGGGTCAGTCTTCGTAAGTCCTTCCTTGTGCGCACGCTGCAGGTGCTTGGATATCCTGGGTAACGCATGTTCCAGGTCCGCGTCGATAGGAGCGATGGCCATTACCGGATGGCCAGCCATCAGGAGACAGGTGGCGATGCTACATCCCATCATCCCTAAACCGACTACCCCTACGGGTACCTCAGCACATTGAATATTTTTGGCCATTCTTTAGTTGTTAAAATAAGCAATACGCCAAATGTATGACATTACGAGTTGATGTCTGTTTTCAGTTTTCATCCAGAAACCTGATGAGCACTTCCACCTCTTCGGTATTGTTAAAATCCACCCCATGTTTGGTCATGTATTTCCTGAGCTGCTTTTTCTGATCGGTAAAAATCTTTCTGAAATCATAGTGGGAAGTGACTTCATGCAAAACCTGGTCTCTTTCTATCCAGTAGATAATATATTGATCAACAATGAATTGATCCGAGGCTTTGGTTCTATAAGCCATCATTTGTGGACTTTCCCTTCGGAAACCACCTGGCAAATATCTAACCGAAGAGGAGTAAATGATTTTACATTTATGCTGAACCATTAGCGTGGTGGATTTTGAGTGGTAGATCAGCTCCAAAAATTTGTTGTCCAGCCGAATGAATTTCCTGTTCTCAATATATGCAGTGTCCAGGAGTTCATTTTCCGTGGTACTGATCCCCATAATGATAGGGCCGGAGGCCATTAAGAGTACTTCGGTTGCTTTGTCGTAGTTGACATACATCCTTTTTTTCTGACCATCTTTCATCAGAAGCATACCCTCCAAAAATTCCGGAAAGAGGTTGCAGGATGGAATATCAGACTTTTTTTGACCAAAAGTCAGGCATGCTGTTAAGTTTAAAAAAAGCAGGAGGTGAATTTTGAGCTTCATCCCATAATTTTGAAAACCATATCAATATATATATTCATTGATTGGATTACATTATGGATCTCCTCAAATTTCCCTCACCCGATCCGCTGCATCACCCTTTATGCGCTCATCTGGTATTTTCACCAATATGTAATGACAGCACAACCAATCGTTGGTGTTTTTACCAATGATGGCTTAAGGACTAACAGGTCTGGTTACCACCATGAGCCACCGGTCTCTTTTTGGGAATTAATGATGGCATTGTAATCATCCTGTGTTAAATATTGGGGTTCATAAGTAATTCCTAAAGTGCTCAGGTTGCTAACAAATGCTCGAAGGTGGTTTCTCGATCCTTTCATCAGGTTCTCAAAAACGATGGTAATGTCTTGATTGTCTACCGAAATGTCCAGCGCTTGCTGAAGATCGATGATATCGATTTCTTCGATGGCTGCACCTACTTTAAGTGCTGCTTCCATACTGGCAGATCCGGTATCGGTCAACTCGTCATAGAGCCGTTGGAGATCTGAATTTTGAAATGTCCCGAAGATGTTGTCCGCAGCAGGGTCTTCCAACTCATATTTATCGATCAGGACAAGCACCGCATCCATGTGCGTTTGTTCACTATTTGAGATGTTTTGAAAAGACTTCACAGACCACTTATCAAAAAGATATGTGTAGACATCCCGGGCCAGCTTTTCTTCCTCCCGCATAAACAGCAGGGCGGCTGTCTCACCCTCATTTAATGGTTCCAAAGCAAGACCTTTGATTTGATTCAAGGTAAGATCATCCGATGTGATATCGGTCACCGGATCGTTACAAGCTGTCCCCAGCAGGGTGACACCAAGTAGTACTGCAAATAAGGTTTTCATGGCACATGGGAATTGTTCCTACTATGAAGAACGCTGCTACGTAAGGTTAGTTGGTAACATATGTTACCCTGGACTGGGTAATCATGAAGAGCTTTTACCGGAATCCTTTAAATTTTAATTTTAATGAATAATTATTTAATTT
>DKPQ01000003.1:165908-168198 GCA_002471275.1 Flammeovirgaceae bacterium UBA7330 | reverse complement strand
TTTTAATGAATAATTATTTAATTTGTTTCGTATACCGCATTATTAAACCTGTTTGATAACTCCTGAATTTCTTTGCATTAAATGAATTTAAAATGAGAAATTTCAAATCAATCATCCATTTATCACTTGCTATCTTTATTCTAACCAGTTGCAATGAAGGTGATAAGGAAGTTACACCTGAGCCTGCCCCGCTTATATTGATTAGTGATGAGGCAGCAGGAGAAAATTGTGAACAAGGTGGGGTCCGTATTGAATCAGGTTTTGACGAAAATGACAATGAGCAATTGGATGAAGCAGAAATCAAAAGTATCGCTTATGTGTGTGACGGTGTTTCAGAGGATGTACTTGTAGTAACAAGCGATGAACCTGCAGGGGAGAACTGTGAGGATGGGGGTATAAAATTGCTTATTGGTTTGGATGAAAATAAAAATGGTGAACTTGATACGGAAGAGGTGGCCCAGATATCTTTTATCTGTGATGGACAACCTGCCAGTACATTAGGAAAGTCTCACCTGGTGCTTTCAGGAAACATCACCGATGCGGAGGCGCAGGCCAGGATCAACAGTACTGTCGGGCCGCATACCCAGTTTGTTACAATCAAAAACACTACACAACTGAAAGAAGTGGATTTATCTTCTGTTGAAACGCTTGTTGAGCTGCAGATCATTGATAATGACAGCCTGAAAAGTGTGAACCTAAGTCAGTTGCAGTTGGTAGAAGATGGAGTGACAATTGGTGATAACAGCGAGTTGGTATTAGATATGAGTGCCCTGACGACAATATATGGGGAGATGGACTTATATAGTAACAGTATGACGAGCTTTGACCTTTCAGCTCTCACAAGCCTTAACTCACTCATTCTGCGTGATCATATTACTCAAGAGGTTTCATTTCCTGCTCTTGAGAAACTAGGGCTATTGCAAATAAAAGAGAATACTGTAGGTGTCATTACTTGTAATTTTCCAGAGTTGACCTCTTTGGATGGACTTTCAGTAATAGATAATTTATATGTTGATAGTATAAATGTCAGCATACCAAAGATTACCTATGTTAGAAATGTTGACTATTTCAATAATCAATCATCGGACTTCAGCTCCTTTTCACCCGGATTTGAACATTTGGAGGAAGTGGATTACTTTATTATTTCGGATAATACATGCCTTCCTGATCAGTTAGAATTTACTAATCTTAAGCGTTTCAGTAGCATGCAGTTTAATTACAACAATCTTCCTGAGGTTGTTAGCTTTCCAGCACTGACTGTGGCAGGTGGACTGTTTGCTAGTTTTAATGCGAACCTGGCCTCAATATATATCCCATTTTTAGAAGAGGTGGAAACTGTTTACCTCAACAATAACGATGAACTAAGCACAGTTGAAATCCCTGGTTTGCCCCAGGCTGGAACAATCAACCTTACCAACAATACTTTGCTGAATAATATTGATTTAACTAGTCTAACGTATGTGTCTGACAATTTTAGAATTGCCGGGAGCGATGCCCTGACTTCCCTTAGTCTGTTGGAACTTGATAGTGCATATCGAATAGATTTCTTTGATAACACAGTGCTGGATGTCGTAACATTTCAAAACCTGGAAAAGGTGACGGAGCTGGATTTTCGTAGTAACGATCAGCTTACTGACATTGAGTTACCAGCTCTGAAAACCATTTCAGAGTTACTATCAGTTTATGAGAATCCATTATTGACCTCTTTGAACCTGGACTTGATTGAGACCATTGGTGGTTCGAATATCTATCTGGATCTCAATGCTTTTGATAGCAATCAGGTTAACTACTTACTTGCTAAACTCGTGTCGCTAAATCCCAGTATAAATAATGTCACCATTGAACTGGCGCAAAGCACTCCTGCACCCCCTACAGGTCAGGGATTGACTGATAAATCTACTTTGGAAGGGAACAATAATACTGTGAATACCGATTAGTTGGAGCCGTTTAACTTTTGATCCTTGTCAGGAGTGATTGGATTAGGTTCCCTTATCCGATACGCTGCATCACCCCGTCGACTACCCGGTCGCAGCGAGCATTCCCAAACTCGAATACCGAGGCGTCAATAGATAAGCTTAGCAGTTCATCCCTGAGCATTTTTCTGGCCCTGAAGAGCCTGACCTTTACGTTGCTCAGGCCGATATCCAGACATTGGGCAATCTCCTCATGATCCAGCCCTTCCAGCTCATGCAGGACAAAGACAATCTTATATTTTACGGGGAGCCGGTCAAGCACTTTCTCGATGATCGCGTGGGCATCCGGGCTTGTAGATTTCATGGGCTGTGTTTCC
>DKPQ01000003.1:156449-165610 GCA_002471275.1 Flammeovirgaceae bacterium UBA7330 | reverse complement strand
GTAGATTTCATGGGCTGTGTTTCCGTTAGTTGTTTCAGTTTGGATGTCAATTCATGGTTATCCTCGTTCAGGATCACTTCTTTGGCCTTTCTTTTGAGTTGGAGGGTTTCATTGATACCTATCCTGATCAGCCAGGTAGAAAAGGCTGAATTACCTCTAAACTGGTCCAGCCGTTCGTAGGCCCTGAGGTATGCTTCCTGCATGATGTCTTCGATATCATCTTCCGATACATTATATCCGCGGATCACGCGGTAAAGGGTCTGGTTATATCTCCTGATCAATATTTCAAACCATTCCTTTTCCCCACTTAATACACGCCGGATCACTTCATTGTCAGCGAGCTGACGGGTGGCTGTTTGTGTGATGTTGATTGCTTTCACTTGCTTTTTTACCTGTTAGATGCCGGACGGTATTGAAAGTTACAAATTTTGTAACGAAAGCTTATGTGCCCCATCTAATGGGCAACCAAACATTTAAAATCATGACAAATTCAACAACCCTCAACGAAGTAAACAAAATTCAGGTCATCCTTAAGTTTACCTATGGTCTCGTACCGATTGTTGCAGGTTTAGACAAATTCACTAATCTGTTAACCAACTGGGCAGCATACGTGCCTGAACCGATCGCTGGGATCCTGCCAATAACCCCACCCACCTTGATGATGGTTGTTGGTGTGATTGAGATTGCGGCCGGGGTGATCGTTCTCAGAAAAACAATTCTCGGTGCTTACATCGTAGCGGCCTGGTTGATCCTTATTGCCATTAACCTGCTCATCCTTGGTTCGTTCGATATTGCCGTCAGGGATGTAGTGATGGCTATTGGGGCTTTCAGCCTGGCGAAAATCACGGAAGCTACAGCAGGAAGGGTAAGAACCGCATAATGTATTCCAAACTTATCATGAGAAGAAGGGGGACTTGTTGAAGCAGGTCCCTTTTTCTTTTGTAGAGGAGTACTTTAGTTAATAACAGGGCAAGAGGAAAAGCTTAAAGGAGAAGGGCTATTATTTTGCTAAAAAGCCCTATTCTTGTTGAAGACTTTTTACCCAAACCCCCTTACAATAATGAGAAAAACCCTTTCACTTCTGAGTATTTTTCTGGTGGTATCCGTGTTGTCAGTTTTTGCCCAGGACAACAGCATCTTACAACCAGCTACAGTATATACAGCAGAGGAAATACCAACGACTCACTCCATACTAAAACGGAAATTCACCGGAATCCCAAGCCTGGCAATAGGTAAAAACTGCCGATTGTGGGCGACCTGGTATACCGGTATCTCCGCTGCAGAAGACGAGAACAACTATGTAGTGCTGGCAACCAGTGGTGATCAGGGGGAGACCTGGAAGGAGGTACTTGTTGTGGATCCGGATAAGGAAGGCCCGGTTCGAGCCTATGATCCTGAGTTGTGGGTGGACCCTACAGGAAAACTCTGGCTTTTCTGGGCACAGACGATCGGGCATGAGGGGACCGTCGCCGGAGTCTGGAGCCTAACGACTACTGATACTGGCAATGAAGGGGCGAAATGGTCCCAACCTGAAAGGTTGACGGATGGAGTGATGATGTGTAAACCCACTGTGCTTTCCACCGGTGAGTGGGTATTGCCTGCATCCACCTGGAGAAAAACAGACAACAGTGCCCGGTTGATCGTATCTAAAAATAAAGGCAAGACCTGGAAGCTTAAGGGGGCTGTTCATGTTCCTGAAGGTGACCGTTCATATGATGAGCACATGATTGTTGAGAAGAAGGATGGCAGGCTTTGGATGCTGGTTCGGACAAAATATGGCATTGGTGAAAGCTATTCTTCGGATAAGGGGGCAACGTGGGAGCCTCTCAAACCATCGGCCATAAAACATCCCAGCGCCAGGTTTTTCATTCGTAGGCTGCAGTCGGGGAACCTGTTGTTGGTAAAACATGGTCCGGTAGATATTCAAACAAAGCGCTCACACCTGATGGCATTTCTTTCCCAGGATGATGGTAAGACCTGGTCCAAAGGATTGCTGATCGATGGTCGTCTGGGAGTTTCCTATCCCGATGGTCAGCAAATGGAAAATGGAGACATTATTATTACCTATGATTTCAACAGGACCCGGGAGCAGCATATTCTAATGACCCGGTTCACAGAAGCTGATATACTGAGCAAAAACCATGATGAGAAGATTGTGAAGGTTTTCCGCCAACGACTGGTAATTAGTGATGGAGGAGAGTGAGGGGGGATTTATACCGGAGTTACTCAAATGGATATAGATAAAAGCGGTCCCAGATCAATATTTTTAGCGTCCGTTCTGAATGGAGTATAGCGCAATGAAGAATCTTATTAATCGTGAAACAGACTCGGATATTCTACCTCCTCAATAAAAACTCTCCCCATACTCCGACTCAAACCCATATTCAATCTCTAACAAAACCAAGGCCAGGAGGCCCACTCCATCTACGGCATCATAACGAGATTCTCCTGTGTGGCTTCTGAACATGCGGGCTTCTTCCAGGTAAAGATTAGCAAGTGCTTCTGATGCCAGTACTTGCATCAATTTTTTGCTTTCTGGATCCTTGAACACCGCATGATAAGATTTTAAGAAATGGATGATGCGGGCATAGTTCTCAGCGTAAAGCAGATCCTCAGGGTTTCTTTCATTTACCTGCTTCCGGACGTGACGGAGCCAGTTTTTGGTGTGGGTCTCATAAAGGGAATTCTTTGTTAGCAAATACATTTCCAGAGTGGCTTCGGCAAGCTGCATGGGGTAGTTGTGAGTGGGGAACAGCGGGTTGAAGATATCTGCATATTTATCAGGCTGATAGGGGTAGTCGGGCTGTGGCTCAAAGGGTGACCCGTCAGTAATATTCAATCCCCCGAAATAGAGTCCGGTTTCCTCATCCCATCCATAGATCAGCCAGCGAGCCAGCGACCGGGAGGCCAGGGTCTGCCATTGTCGACCTAGCTGGTCAGGGACCTTTTGGCTGGCTTTTAATACATAGCCAGCCCACAGCCCTACCTCTGTGGTAGCGGTGTATTTATCCCAGCGATCCTGTGTTGGGCTGTTTTCCAGCAAGCCGGTAGCTTTATTGCGATGCTCATAGGTGTAATGAATGATCCTGTCAGCCAGGTCAAGGAGAGAGGTGTCCCAGGTTTTGTCGTAGAGCCATAACAGCGAGTAAGTCAGAAGACCCCCATATTCAATAAAGGCGTATCCTCGCTCACCATCGGCATGCCGGTTAAATTCACCGGTCTCAATATCTACGATGTGTCCATTTATGGTCTGCCGAAGGTGTTTTTCTGTCAGTACAGGATCTATCTCCCAAAGGATATCCAAGACCGGTGCAAAAGGTCGGGCTTCATACAGATCACCCATTTCTGTGTTGAAATCTACTGGCTGAGGCTCCTCAGAACTCTTAAACTTCAGGCACTGATCCAGAAACGCATCGTAGTAGTAATGATTACCCCATAAGATGATACCATTATCCGCTTTACAGTTTTCAAGATAAAAAGTCAGGTATCGTTTTGCTGCTCCCCGGTAGGTCGAGTCTCCACTCAAACGGCTGAGCTCCATAGCTGCAGCGAAGTTGGGGAAATCCCAATAGGCAGTCGCACCTTTAGGGGCACTGACCGACCGGTCGAGATACACGCGTTGTGGGATACTATCTGGCCGCTGATCGTTTTCCGGATATTGCCCGGTCATTGGGTCGAGGCTGGACATCCAAACGGGGGTTGGAGTGGCTCCGTAAGTGTCAGTTCCGGAGGAAATCAGCTTTTGGAAGTGGTTTTTGATTGGGGTTGAGTAGTCAGTTCCCGATTGGCCAAAGACATTGGAGTTGTAAAAAAAGAATAGAGAAATAAAAAGAATAGGGGCGTTTGACTTCATTTGAATTTGAGTGCGTCTGACTCAAAAATAGTTTTTATTCAAAAGAATTTCACTGTACTCCCACCCCCGATATCATTAAATAAAAACATACCGGAGGTGAATAGTCACCTACACGGTATGTTCAAGCATAACCAGCTAGGATGCTTTAATCTGATATTGCCTGATTTGGAGATTTTGCAATTGTCTATTTCACCTTATCACCGGATAAGCCGGTATTCAATTTTTCCAGTGTAGCATCCAGGAATGTCTTCACGGCAATCCCTACCTTTTCCTGGTAAACTGTGGCATCACATTCGATGGTGTTGCTCAGCGCAACAGTTTTGTCTTCCACGGTAAAGAAAGCTGCATAAGAAGGCACGGTAGTTCGGGACTTGGTAGCCACGGCTTTGAATTCCTCGCTTTCAAATACCCCGTTGATGATCAGTGGCTTGATCAGTGTGACTTCAAAGGCTGCTTCCGGATAGGCAGCGCCGGGTTTATTGCCTTTACCCTGGGCATAGGTCGCGCGTCCATTTTCAACCCTGAGGTACGGACCTCCCTTGATCTTGGCCGTTCCTAGCTTTGATTTCGGATCCAGATAGATACTGGGCACATTCACGGCAATGTCTACCACAATCATGTCCTCCAGGTCTTTGCTGATCTTGGGAAGACCTTTGTGATACAATGCGGTGGAGAACTCCTGGGCTGTAGCGCCATTCACCCGTGTGACAGCTCCCATCAATCCCCCTGATTTTTCTTTTCCGGACTTGGTCACTTTCTCCACGTAATATGAAAAGTTGCTGGGCACTACCATCAAGCTCCCTTCAACCTGCTCCTGGTTGATACGTGGTCCATCCAGCTTCACATGGTCTTCATAAAAGGGGATGGCTCCTGCATTGTGTGCCGAATAAACTTCGAGACCCATCGATTCCAGTGACTTCACATAATCCCCATACAGCTTGTCAGTTAAAGATTGCAGATCTTCCGGGCTTACACCTTCTACACCTACCGCAAGTCGGGCTGTTGCGTCACCTGTATAAGTGCCACCACCCAATTGTCGACCACCGTAAACAGTTTTTTCTGCTTCGGCGATCATCTGGTAGTAGATCTTAAAGTTGTTGATGAAAACCTTTTGGGGGGACTTGGATAAGTCCTGGGACTTCATGGACGTGATGTTAAGGCTTTTGGGATCCAGCTCCTGACCGAAAACCAAATTATTCATGCAGATGATGAATGTGAGAATGATCAATTTTTTCATGGCGTTTTGGTTATGATTTGTAAATCCAAAGTTGGTGCCCAGGTGAGCTGGATACTATCCCGTGTAGAGGGCAATTCGATATACCGTGAAACCCGTAGAGGTCAGGACCTGCTGAATGCGAGAGCCCAGTAGAGATTGAACATGAAACCACTCAATGGACGCTGGCCGATCTCGGCTCCAAAGACTGAGTTCCCAAAGAATTTGTATTCCCCTTCATGCGGTGAGACATACCACTGGTAGCCAAGACGCCATCCAATCATCCCATCAGGTTTTGCCACTGCTGACAGCGGGTCTGCGCTGAGTTCACTCAATGGTAAGATCATCACATCCGCATAGATCCGCGTGAAACCGGCTCCAATTCGTTCCACATCATCATTGATGATCGTTCGAACAAAAGCCTGGGAAGTCATTTGTCCTCCCAGGTATATTCCTCCCAGGTTGACTTTACCGGTACCGACTCCTTCAATCTCACCTTCAATGCCTACCGCCCTGTAATGTAAACCTCCCCGAAGACCAAATTCATTTTTGTATTTTCCGGAAGGAATGGTGATAAACTTGGTCTCCTCAATGTTGTAGGCTTTATTGTTTTCGTATGTTCTGCCGGCATAGGGATTGTAACTCAGGAAAACAGGAACCTCCTTCTGCTTTTCTTTGGATGAAAGCGGGAGAAAAAGCCCTCCTTCCAGATGAAATGTACCCGATGAATTCAGGCTGTAGATATCAAAACGAGCGATACCTTCAGCAGTAAAAATGGACAGGTCTTTTCTGCCATTGGCCCCGAGGAATATGCCAATGTCTGTGCTGTTGTACTCCATGCCAAATTCAGGTGCAATAAAATTCGTATTTGCCTGCTCAGGATTATCTTCCAGTACCCGATAGCTGATGGAAGTTTGTGCCAGGGAAGTATAAAGGCTCAAAATGAGGAAAAGCGTAATTAAGGATTTCATGATGACTTTTTGGATTCAAAAGTCATGTGAGAAAACAAGATAATGTATCCCATTAACGAGGTAATCTTACTACCGTGAAACCCTGAGATTGCAGAGAGCTGAGTGAATTTCTGTTAGATCAGGTTGTTGGCATAAGCATATTTGATCAACCCGACCAGGTTGTGGGTGCCGGTTTTTCGGAAGATGTTTTTACGATGTGTTTCCACAGTGCGTTCACTGATAAAAAGTTCCTCCGCTATGTTTTTATTGGTATACTCTTTGGCAATCAGTTTCAGGATCTCCCGCTCGCGGTCTGTGAGTAGCTTTTGCTCACCATTACCATTCAATCCTCTCATCAGCATGGCGTTGATGTCCGAACTCAGGTAGATCTTTCCATTTTTCACAGCCCTGACTGCAGCCAGTAATTCACTTTGGGAGTCTTTCTTAAGGATATAACCCTGAATTCCTTCCTTGAGGATTTCCTGGACAAGATGAGCTTCATCATGCATACTCAATACAATGATTTTGAGGTCCGGGTATTTCACTTTCACTCTTCTGATCAGCGAGAGGCCGTCATCATCGGGCAGGTTGTAATCCGTGATTAACAGGTCCACATGTTTTCGGGTAAGGTCGTCCAGCGTCTCCTTCACAGTAGCTGAAGATCCTACGACATCCATATCATCTTCCTCTGACAGGATTTTAGTCAATCCTCCCAGCAAAATGGCATGGTCATCCGTAAGATATATTTTCATTGTGACACGTTGATCTCGATGGATGAAAGATAGTAAATTCATTTTTCCTGACCTTATTAGATTCCAAAGGAGGTGGGAAAGGATTCAAAATACTATACCTTAGAAACGGTATTTTTGGATGATTTGGGCCTCACAATCAGGTCGATCGGTGCATTTACAATAAGGGTGTTCCCCTTTTTGCCTTCTGTCGTTTCTAGTTCCAATGTGCCTTCAATGATGTGCGCCCGGGTTTTGAGGTTTTTCCATCCGTTTCCTTTGGCATTGATCAGCAAGGATTTGTCGAAGCCGGCGCCATTGTCCTCAATAAGCAAGGTGATTTCCTGTTCGTCACAGGTAATTTGTAGGGTAACCCTGTCGGCATCTGAGTGTTTGAGGATGTTGTTGATCCATTCCTGGGATATTCTAAAAAGGGAGATCTCCTGTAACTCGTTAAGGGGATCTTCCAGTCCAAAGAAATTCGTTTCAATGAAGACATGACCGGCCTGATTGATGCGCTGTGCAAATTCCTTTAACCCGCTTTCCAATCCACTTTTCACCAGGGTCTGTGGCATCATATCAAAGCATATTCCTTTGAGTTCATCATACATCTCATTGATGACCTTTTCGGATTCTTCAAACACCTTTTGTCTTTCGTCCGGTCGAGCATTCTTTTTCAGACTGCCCAGGTTGATATTCAGGATGGAGATCATCTGTCCAAACCCATCGTGAAGATCCCGGGCATAGCGTGCCCGCTCTTTTTCCTGGGAAGAAATGACCGCATTGATCTCCGCCTCCTGAGCATGGATGCGTTCCTTTTGGATAGCCAGCTCCTGCTTCTTCCTGGCTCGGCTTCGGGTGAGTAACCCAATGATCACGATCAGGATCATCAGGATGGCAGAAGCAATGAGAAATACCTTGTTGGTTTGAAGCTGAGCCTCCTTTTCGGAAAGCTGTGCGGTCTGTAAAGCTATTTGTTGTTCTTTCTTTTCTGTCTCAAACTGTATACTGAGCTCATTGATGGCTCTGGCGGACTGTGCAGAGAAAAGTGAGTCCTTGATACTATTCCATCGTGTGAGGATGTCAAGAGACATGGTCTTGTTTCCCGCTAAAATGTAAGCCTGAGAGAGGTTAAAATAGGTGTCTTCCAGATGTCCGAAATTATTAAATTGATTGGCTAGGGCAATAGCTTCCTGTCCCGCAGCGATGCTTTTTCGGTAGTCGCCCAGTCGCAGGTAAATTTCACATAAGGTGTTCTGACCCAGGAGCTGAGACAGTGGGCTGGTATAATGCAAGGATTCATTGACATGGGAAATGGCGCTATTATAATTACCAAGGTCCATCTCTAGGACACCCAGGTTTTGGTGGATATCCGACAGAGATTTCTGATCATTGATTTCTTTCGACAGACCCAGGCCTTTTTGATAATACAATCGAGCAGAATCCGGTTGATCGAGCCTTTTGTAGCAAATGCCCAGGTTATTATAGGAATGAACAATACCATTTTGATCTCCGATAGACAATCGATGCTCCAGTGCTATATGGTTAAACTGAAGGGCCTTGGGGTAGTCATTCAGTTCCTGGTAGATGAGGCCGATATTGTTGTACACTTTACCCTGTAAGGTTTGATCATTGAGCGAGTCGGCGATTCGAGCGGCATCAAAGTAATATGTTAACGCCTCGTTGAAGTGTCCACTGTTCCAATGCCACATACCCAGGCTATTGAGAGATGCCGCAGTCTTATCAGGACGATTCATTCGAACGCTTTCATTATGAAATTTTGTAAAATAATACAGGGCAGAATCCTTTTTACCCTGCAGGTCATAGGTAATGCCAATCAGGTTGTATGCACTCAGGATACCTTCGATATATTGCGCTTCAGTACTCAGCAGCAAGGCTTCTTCTGCCAATTCCCTGGATGAGGATGCGTCAGAATAGAATGTTTTGGTGCTTAATGAAATGAGTGTATGAGCTCTATCTGTACCATTTTGCGAAGGCAATAAATCGAGGAGACTATCCACTTCGCTTAGTTTGGCAAAGCCCGAATGAAAGATGAAAATTTGGAAGATAACGATTAGCTTCCGCATGCGGTAAAGGTCAGTTACGGTGTATTCAAATATAGGACTGAATCCTGATTGAGAGAGAAAAGAAGCTAAAGAAACATCGGCACTCCATAAAAATTTATGGAGTTATAGCTCACTTGAGCTGTAAAAATCTAAATGCCTCCACCACCCAATCTCCCCGCAATAAATCCTGTACTCCACGCTGCCTGGAAATTATATCCCCCTGTTATGGCATCAATGTCAAGCACTTCACCGGCGAAATACAGACCCTGAACCACTTTGCTTTGCATCGTATTCAGATCCACACCATCCAGGCTCACGCCTCCGCAAGTCACAAATTCTTCCTTGAAGGTG
>DKPQ01000003.1:155138-156152 GCA_002471275.1 Flammeovirgaceae bacterium UBA7330 | reverse complement strand
GTCACAAATTCTTCCTTGAAGGTGGTTTTGCCTTTAGCCGCGTAAATATCATTGGTCAGAATGCTGGTTAACTTATGAATGCCCTTCTTGCCCAACTCACCCCAGGGCTTGGCAGCGGGTAGGTCTGCTTTTTCAAGCAGGTACAACCAAAGTCGCTCAGGCAGGTCAAATAGTTTGTGATTACTCACTGCCTTTTGAGGATGCGATTTACTCACTTCTTCCAGCAGGTGATAAACCTTTTCCTGGTTAGCTTCCCCGGCCCAGTTGACCTGGAAAGAAAAGGCATAGTTTCGTTCGTGCAAGTCTCGTGCAGCAAAAGCGGAAAGTTTCAGGATGGCCGGACCACTCATACCCCAATGTGTGATCAACAAAGGACCACTTGTTTTCAGTTTACTCCCCTGCAAGGAAACAAGTGCATTCGGAGCCACGACCCCCATGAGTTGTGTGATCGGATCTTTCGGTAGATTGAATGTGAAAAGGGATGGAATCGGTGGCTCGATCTGATGTCCCAGGTGCTGCAGCCATGCAAGGCCATCTATTTTGGGAGAGCCTCCTGTAGATATAATCACCTGATCAAACTTTTGCCGACCTGTTGAAAACTCCAATGAAATTTGCTCAGCATTAGGCTGTATGGAAAGCACAGGTTGCTGTAACTCCACCCTGATATTGAGCTTCCTCACTTCTTTGGTCAGGCAATCAATGATGCTTTGGGAGTTATCGGAGATCGGGAATACCCGACCATCTGCTTCCTCTTTTAAGGGAACCCCTCTGGATTGAAACCAATCGATGGTATCGGTGGTATTGAATTCTCTAAAGACCTTCTTGAGCTTATTTCCCCCTCTTGGGTAGGCTTTGCAAAGCTCTGCGATGGAGGTACACCCATTGGTGACATTGCATCGTCCACCCCCGGAGACCTTGACCTTGGCCAGCACTTTACTCGTTTTCTCAAAAATGGTGACAGCAGCTTCCGGGTGATGAGTTTTTGCTGAGATGGCAGCAAAGAAACCAGCAGCA
>DKPQ01000003.1:150324-154841 GCA_002471275.1 Flammeovirgaceae bacterium UBA7330 | reverse complement strand
ATGGCAGCAAAGAAACCAGCAGCACCGCCTCCGATTACCGCAACTTTCATTTTTTGCGGCTTAGCGTAATCCCATCAGGTTTGATGAGGATTTTTTTCTGTTTATAGAGTGCTCCAATGGCCTTTTTATAAGCTTTTTTGCTGATCCCAAATGTTTCATAGATGGCTTCGGCATCACTTTTATCACCCAGTTTCAGGGACCCATGATTGTCAAGGAGCTTTTGGTAAACCATCTCGGTATTGGGGTCAATGAAGTTGGTGTAGCCGATCGGCTGCAGCGATATATCGACTTTATTATCTTCCCGGACCTTCTTCACATAACCTGTGAGTTGGTCGCCAATATTTATAGGTTTGAATACTTCATTTCTGAAGACCATACCTCCGTAGAGATTGCTCACAACAACAGGAAAACCCAGGTCGGTCTCCCGATATACCAGTACCTCTACTTCCTGACCAGGGCTGAGCTCTGGTCTCCCTTCTTCAAATCTGTTTTCAACCTTACTGCTGGCATAAAGTCGACTGGTCCGGTGATCCAGGGAAAGCTGTACCACATAGGACTTACCCTCTTCCATCGGGACTGCCTGTTCGCGGAAAGGCACAAACAGGTCTTTCTCCATCCCCCAGTCCAAAAAGGCCCCCACTTCAGCTACGGTCTTTACCTCCAGCAGAGCAAACTCATTGAGCAGGACCCTGGGGGTGAGGGTGGTCGCTACCTTCCGGGCTTCATGGTCCAGGTAGACAAAGACTTTGATCTTATCCCCATAGGTATATTTTGTCGGGCAGTATTTATTCGGCAGAAGAACCTCTTCATTGAATGAATCTTTGAGGTACAGCCCATTATCGGTCGACCGCACAATTTCCAACTCACTATATTTTCCTACTGGGATCACTGTTTTTTTTCTGCAAAGCTAACAGGTTTATTTGCTCTATTTATAAATATGCGGTAAGGTGTCGGGACTTTACTAAATTAGTAATATGCATTTTCCCAAAGTGAACTACATAAATATTACGGTATTTATCCTTACCTGCATGTTCTTCATGGCATGTAAACCAGATGATAAGTCAATAGAAAACCCCGAAGGCTCTATCATGACCGTCCTGGGTCCCATTCCGCCCGACAGCCTGGGGAAAACCCTGATCCATGAACATGTCTTTCTTGATTGGTCACCAGCGGAGGAGGAAGATTCCTGGAAATGGAACAGTGCTGAAGCGTTTCAATTTATCCTTCCCTACCTGGAAGAGATGAAAACGCATGGCGTACAGTCATTCCTGGAGTGCACACCAAAATACATTGGAAGAAACCCGAGATTGCTGAAGAAGCTGGCCGAGTCTGCAAAACTGAATATTCTGACAAACACAGGATTTTATGCAGCTCGCGATTACCAACACATTCCTGAGTTTGCAAAAACGGCCACCCTCGATAGCCTCGCACAGATCTGGATCAAAGAATTTAATGAGGGGATAGAGGGGACCGGAATCAGGCCGGGGTTTATCAAGATTGGGTTGGACTATAAAGACAAACAGAAACTGACCCCACTGGATGAAAAAATTGTGCGGGCGGCAGCGATCACTCATCGAGAGACAGGCTTGACGATTGTCTCCCACAGTGGCACAGAGGCGATGGCCCTTGCTTGCCTTGAAGTGCTCAAGTCAGAAGGAGTTGCTCCGGGTGCTTTTGTATGGACACACGCTCAAAACAGTCTGTCCGGAGAGCACGAGCATATTGCCAGTCATGGTGCCTGGGTGTCTATCGATGGGATGGGAAGCATCCGGGTTGATCCGGATTCAGGTGATACCCTGCAGCTTTCACGCTATGTCGATTACCTGGTGAACCTGAAGCAGGCCGGGATGCTGGACAGGACCCTGATTTCCCACGACGCAGGATGGTATACCGTAGGAGAGGAAAATACAGAGATGAGCCGGCCCTATACAGCCCTCTTTAAGTATGTTGTTCCGTCATTGAAAGATAAGGGGTTTACTGCTTTCGACTTTGATCAGCTTTTGGTTCAAAATCCAAAGACAGCCTATACCATTCGCAAGCGGTTGGTAAACAGGTAGGGGAAATTCACAGAACCCCTTATCTTTACTGACTAACCTAATCCAATCATGAGACATTTACTGCTGGTAGCTGTTGTAGTTACACTTTTTTCAAATTGCACATCTGAACCTGAGGAACTTCCTAATATCCTTTGGATCACCTCTGAAGACAACAGTACTTTCCTTGGCTGTTATGGCGATGAATTTGCAACGACACCTCACCTTGATAAGTTGGCTTCGGAAGGTTTTCTCTATACACACGCCTATGCCAATGCGCCTGTCTGTGCACCTGCCAGGAATACGATCATCAGCGGGATCTATGCCATCTCAGGAGGTAACCAGCACATGCGGAGCAAATACAAAAAGAGTGAGATCATAAAGCCATACCCGCTCTTTCTTAGGGAACTGGGCTACTACTGCACCAACAATAGCAAGACAGATTACAACATTCAGGAGGATCAGGTTGACACTTTATGGAACGAATCTTCAAAGGACGCACACTACAAAAACAGAGCCGAGGGTCAGCCATTCTTTGCGATCTTCAACACCACCATTACACACGAAAGCTCAATCCATAGATCCATTCCTACTGAAGAGTTGAGGCATGATCCTGAACAAGTGCCTATCCCGCCTTACCATCCACGAACCGAAGATATGAAGCATGACTGGGCCCAATACTACGATAAGGTGGAGGACATGGATGCTTATGTGGGCGAATTGTTGAAGGAGCTTGAGGAAAGCGGACTGGCAGAAAACACCATTGTATTCTATTATGGTGACCATGGTGGGGTCCTGGCGAGAAGTAAGCGATACGTATATGAGTCCGGTACGCATGTGCCTTTCATTGTTCGGATTCCAGAAAAGTTTAAGGACCTGTTCCCGGCAGCGGAGACAGGTTTAAAAGTCGATCGACTCATAAGTTTTGTTGATCTGGCTCCCACACTGCTAAGCATTGTGGGTATTCCCATTCCTGACTTTATGCAGGGTCATGCCTTCCTGGGCGAGCAAAAGACTGCGGATCCGGAATATGCATTCATGTTTCGTGGCAGGATGGACGAGCGCTATGATATGTCCCGTGCTGTGAGGGGACAAAAGTATCGGTACATCAAAAATTACATGCCGCACCGCATCTATGGGCAGCATCTGAATTACCTGTGGCGGGCTCCTTCTATCAGGTCATGGGAAGAAGCCTATCTGAATGGAGAGTGCAACGAAACTCAAAGTATCTTCTGGAACCCAAAACCCAGTGAAGAATTGTATGATACTGAGAACGATCCGTGGGAGGTTAACAACCTGGCTAATGACCCGGCCTATGCTGAAGTCCTGAAGAAAATGAGAAAAGCCAATAAAGATTGGATGCTTCGCATAAAGGATACGGGCTTTGTTCCTGAACCATCCTGGGAGGTAAGAAGGGGAGATGTTGCTTTCTATGATCTGATGCGGGAGGAAGGAAAAATTGATCTGGAAAGGTTGATTGAAGTGGCTGAAGCTTCCTCATCCAGGAACTTTGAAGATATCAATGTGCTGGTTTATTACCTGGATTCCAACGACCCGGCTATCCGCTACTGGGGAGCCACAGGCTTGTTGATCCAGGGAGAAAAAGCCAGACCGGTAATAAACGACTTAAAGACTGCGCTGAAAGATGATTCTGATCCGGTGGCCATCGTCGCCGCAGAGGCACTCTATCGTTTGGGAGAAAAAGAGTTGGCAGAAAACACATTGGCAGAAAAGGTATCCGGTAGTGAGTTTGTTTCCACTTTCGCCATGAATGTGATCGACATCAATGACATTTCCACTGCAAAAGTTAAGCAAGCAGTGGTAGCACATAAAAGTGATGAAAATCAATATGATCAGCGCATGGTAGAATGGCTGATGGAGAAGTGGGGAATGGGGGAGGAATAAAACCTTAACCATGGTCGGTGGCCCACCGATCACCAAGGTCCCAAAATGGCTACTTCCTCCACGACTGTTTGTACTAAAACACACTCGCTGAAATCCCACCATCCACGGTAATGTTCTGCCCTGTGACAAACGAGGAATGGTCCATCGCCAGGAATGAGACGACGGAGGCCATTTCTTCCGCTTCAGCCACTCTTTTCATGGGCGTCCGCTGTATGATGGCATCGATTCTTTCCTGCCTGGCAAAAAGGGGTTTAGTGAGTGGGGTGACCGTGAATCCCGGGGAGACAGTATTGACCCGGATGCCATCAGGGGCCCATTCTACAGCCAGGTTTTTTGAAAGTTGTATCATGCCTGCCTTTGATATGCCATATGGAGATCCTGTAGCCACGTCAAACTGACCGGCTATCGACCCATTGTTGATGACAGAGGCATTACCCGATGCTTTGAGCATGGGATACAATTGTCTGCAGAGTTCAAATTGTGCGATCAGGTTGATCCCCAGGACATGTTTATATTCTTCAGTTGTATAGTCGATAGTTTTCTTTCTGATGTTGACGCCGGCGTTATTAAACAAGATGT
>DKPQ01000003.1:0-150044 GCA_002471275.1 Flammeovirgaceae bacterium UBA7330 | reverse complement strand
TAATGGAGCGCCAACGGGTCCGCCGGCGTTATTAAACAAGATGTCCAGCCGACCCCACTTTTCTTCAATCAGTTTACGAATCCTGGCAGTATCAGCTTCATCAGTCACTTCCGCTTTGATGCCAGTCACTTTAAAACCCTGCGATTGCAAGTCCGATGCTACTGATTCAATTTCATCTTCGTTCCGGGCTGTGAAGATTACCTCAGCACCAAGCTTTAGAAACTGTAACACCGCCGCATATCCGATCCCTTTGGATCCTCCTGTGACCAATGCTTTTTTGTTTTCCAGGTTCCAGCTTTTCATATTATTCAGGTTAGGGTTATAAACGAGTCGTAATATTAACCTATAGCATGATATTTAAAAAAACCTCCAAACAAGGTTGCTTCAAGTGTTTCGCCCTGACCCTCCACAAGAGTACGTTCAAAATGTTCGTTAAATGCCCCTTCAGTCTACTCACCAATTAACCATGGTCGGTGTCTCACCGACCAACTATTATATAGATTGGTGAGACACCAACTGGGATTTGCCTAAATGCTGTCGGAGGCAAACAAACATACCAGGATAATCTACTCCAGCTCCAGCATCACCACTGACTTGGCTGGCAGCTCAACACTTAACCCATCCTTTGTCTTTTTGGCTCCGTTAAATATGGCCGGTGTTACCGTTTCTGGCTGATCGAATTTATTGATGTCTGTCACCTTTCCTGATGTCAGCACCTTCCCGGAAACCTTTTTCCAATCGATACCATTTACCGCACTTTTAATTGTGATCGATTTATTTGGATCGATGTTGACCAGGGTGATGTGCACTTTTCCATTCTTGTCCAGGGATGCTGAGACATTCACTGCCGGGAGTTTTTTATCCCCATTCACATAATCAGGTGTGCTGATCGAAAAGGGGATCAGTTGTGCATCCTGATGAACTTGATACAAATCAAAGACATGGTAAGTAGGCGTGAGGAGCATTTTTTCTTTGTCTGTGAGGATCAATGCCTGCAATACATTAACTGTTTGTGCGAGGTTAGCCATCCGGATCCGGTCTGCCCGGTTGTTGAAGGAATTCAATTGCGTGGCTGCAATTAGCGCATCACGCAGGCTGTTTTGCTGATAAAGGAAGCTGGTATTGGTGCCTGGTTCAGCATCTGTCCAGATGCCCCACTCGTCCACCGCCAGCGCCACCTTTTTTTCAGGGTCATAGCGATCCATGATGGCTATGTGCTTATCCAACAACTCGTCCATAAACAGGCAGTTTTTCATGGTGTTGAAATACTCTGCTTCCGTGAAGCTGGTAGCTGATCCCTTTGCTCCCCAGTTACCAGTAGGGATGGTGTAATAGTGAACAGAGATACCCCACATGTGCCTTCGAGCCTCTTTCATCATCACCTCGGTCCAGTGATAATCAGCAGAGTTTGCCCCAGAGGCGATCCTTTTGATGGGTGCGCCGGGATAGCTTTTGGCATAAGTCGCGTAGCGCTTGTATACATCAGCGAAGTACTCAACGGTCATGTTGCCACCACAGCCCCAGCTTTCATTGCCTATGCCCCAGAAGGCTACGTTATAGGGTTCAGGGTGACCGTTTTCTGCTCGTAGCTTTGCCAGGGTAGATTCCCCATTATAGTTCACATACTCGATCCAGTCATTCATCTCTTTTACGGTGCCGCTTCCCACATTCGCAGCGATATAAGGCTCCGTGTCCAACAGGTCGCACAGCTCCAGGAACTCATGCGTCCCAAAGCTGTTATCTTCCACACCCATTCCCCAGTGGGTATTGACCATGCTCGGACGCTGGTCTCGCGGACCGATCCCGTCTCTCCAGTGATACTCATCGGCAAAACATCCACCCGGCCAACGCAAGTTGGGAATGTTGATTTTCTTCAGGGCTTCCACCACATCTAACCTGATGCGATCCTTTTTCTGCACATCCATGTTTTCATCTACCCAAAATCCATCATATACACATCTACCCAGGTGCTCGGAGAAATGGCCATAGATGTGCTTGCTGATGATAGGCTGGTCTTTATCAATGTTCAGAGAAAGAACGGCTTCCTGTGCCCGGACGCTCGTCCATAGCAATGAAATGAGGAGTAGGGTGAAAAGAGGTCTCATGTTGTTGTTGGTTTGGATTTTGATTGTGAAGCTAATTTAAGGAATAAATGTAAAACATACATTTAATAAGTCAATATAAAAGGTGCACCAGCAGAGGACACCGAAAGATATTTTTGTTGGAAGTAAAGGACTACTATACCGCTTAATGTCAATGATAAATCAGGGTGGAATTGCCAGATGGATTTTGGCTTTCATTTTTGATAACCAATCAAATATCCTATTGATACTTTCTAAAAAGAACTTTTTCATTGACATAATAAGAAGTTAATTTTGATAAAGCGGTAAAAGCCGGCTTAGCTAAATGAAATACATAATGTATGGGGCGAGGTAGGGTAAAAATTACGGATATTGCAAAGGAACTGGGCGTTTCGGCATCTACTGTATCCAGGGCATTAAGTAATGGCGGACGGATCAGTGAGGAAACGAGGAAAAAAGTCATTGAGTTAGCGAATAAATGGGGGTACAAACCCAATCCGTTTGCCATTAGTCTATTGAAAAAACAGTCGAAGACCATCGGCTTAATTCTTCCTGAATTTACACACCACTATTTCACCAAAGTATTAAATGGAGTGAATCAGGTTGTGAATAATGAGGGGTATCACCTTTTTATAGTCACACATGAAGGATCATTTGAAAAAGAGCAAAATGCCACTACTATGCTAAATAGTATGCATGTAGATGGGATCATTGCTTCTTATGCCAGGGGGACTACTGACTTTGAGCATTACCTTGACTTGCTGGAAGATGATGTGCCAGTCGTGTTCCTCGACAGGTCATGCGAAGACCTCGACACTTCTTATGTGATTACTGACGATTTTCCAGGGTGTATAGAGTCTATTGATTATTTTGTTAAATCAGGCAATACCAAGATCATCCATATTTCAGGACCTCACAACCTCTCGACGAGCTTTATGAGAATGACTGGATATAAGGAGGGGTTGAAGAAGAATGGTCTCTCAATCAATGAAAAGTATATTCTAAACTCTGAGGATGACGAATGGAGAAATAGATTCAAAACACTTGTGTTGTCTGGTGAAGTTGAGGCCGTTCACTGCTTTAATGATTATGTAGCCTTTGATGCTATTCAGGTATTAAGGCAACTCGATAAGCGGGTTCCGGAGGATATTTCAGTGATTGGTTTTGCTGATGAGCCGGTAGCTACCTACATGAGCCCTCAGCTCTCTACAGTATTCCAGCCCGCAGAAGAAATGGGTAGAAGAGCCGCTGAAATACTGATCTGGCATATCAGGAATCCTGACTCAGATCAATTGTATTGTGAGCAACTACCGACTAATCTTATTTTAAGAGAATCCACACGACAAATCAGGAAAAAAGAAAACCTGAAATCGGTTGTCAAGGTCCTGAAATCCACCGGGTAGTAAACGTCTACTTGCTTTCCAGACTCAGGGAAGAAGGTTCCGGTTGACTGATGTACATGGGCATGTGGTAAAAGATATCCTATCTTGACTATCTTGAGATATCTGATTTGTATTGACAATGGTTTTTATATCAAAAACGGTAAAAGTTCATAATTTAGTGATGAAAAATTATTGATTTCTAACTTGATACCCATTGTTTAACCATAGATGAAGGAGTTATGAAAAATACTGCTTTGATCATTGTTTCGCTTCTATTATTAGTTAATTGCAATCATGTTCAAGAGATAGACCAGCCTAAAGGAGCGGATAATATTGCTTATAAATGGGGCAAGATGGCCTTATTGGCAACAGCCAATGATACAGAACGATTTAATCCAAGACCTACTATTACTTCAAGGTATCTGGGTTTGATATTCACATCCGTATTTGATGCCTGGAGTCGATACGACTCAGCAGCTAAACCAGTATATCTCCAGGAGGTGTCCAGAAGACCAACTGAGGAACAAACCCTTTCCAACAAAGAAATTGCCATCAGCTATGCTGCATACAGGACGATGTGTGAGTACTACTATTCAGACTCGTTATTGTTCAGGCAGTTTATGGTTGATTTGGGACTGAATCCTATGGACATGAGTACTGATCCCTCAACACCTGTTGGAATAGGGAATCTTGCTGGTTTCTCGGTGATAAACGCCAGGAAGCGTGATGGGTCGAATCATTATGGGGAAGAAGCCGGGTCAAATGGTGTACCTTATTTTGACTATACAAACTATGAACCTGTCAATCCGGTGGATAAGAATGTTGATCCTAATAGGTGGCAACCAAAATATTTTTCAGATGGAAAAGGAGGCAGGTATGCACCTGGATGTCTAACTCCTTTTTGGGATAAAGTAAAACCTATCTCCCTTAAATCCGGAGATCAATTCAGACCGGGACCACCCCCAATGATCGGGTCTGAGCAGCTAGCTGCAGAAGTAAAAGAAGTCGTTGATCTTCAGGCAAACCTTACGGATGAACAGAAAGCATTGGTGGAATTTATGAGGGATGGACCCAAGTCCGTACAGCAGGCTGGTCACTGGTTGATCTTTGCTCAAGATGTCTCGCTAAGAGACCAGCACACACTGGATGAGGATGTTAAGCTCTATTTTTATAACCAGGTAGTAGCCATGGATGCGTTCATCGCTGCATGGGATTCAAAAATGTTCTATGATTATGCCCGACCTTATGCCCTGGTGCACGAGTATTATGAAGGTGAAGTAATCAAAGCCTGGGGAGGAGAAGGCAAAGGAATGATGGAAATGGATGGAACACAATGGAGGCCCTACTCGCCAGAGACTTTTTTATGTCCCCCTTTCCCGAGCTATGTGTCTGGGCATAGTTGTATCAGTGGTGCTTGTGGTGAAGCATTGAAGATCTGGACAGGCAGTGATGAATTTGGTGTGGAAGTCCAGCTTGTAGCAGGGGCCTTAACTGAGCCGGATAACGTAGGAGATACGGTTACTTTGGTTTTTCCAACTTTTACCGAGACTGCAGAAATGGCCGGAATTTCCAGGGTGTTGGGTGGTTATCACATTCAGGCGGACAATGTGGCCGGACTGGAACTGGGAAGAAATGTTGCCAGGGAAGCGTGGAAGTTTTATTTGAAACACATTAACGGCTAGTACTTACCATTTGTCCCAAACATTTCCATCTTGGATTTGCGGGGTCTTACTCTAACCGAGTGATCAGGTTCACCTGTGATTCGGTCAAACTCATCTGGTGTCCTAATGTTGGGGGATGTGGTTTTGGTTTGACATTGCGCCAAAAGGAGGAGTAACGTCAGGAAGCTGAGGGGGTATTTTTAACAATAAAAACATTATTCTCCTTTTTGATTCTTCCACATGTGCTCCAGTGCAGCCATTTCAGTAGCCTGGCCATCATCACCACATGCTGCCATCCATTTCTCTAGATCCTTTCTAAGTGTGAACATCACCTCTTGCTTATCCGGATCATCAGCCAGGTTATTCAGACACCAGGGATCTTTATTGATGTCAAAAAGTTCTTCGGCGGGTCTTTGGCGGAACCTGGTTAGCCATTTAGCTGCTTCCTGGTCATTTTTTGCTGTTTCAGTCCAGGAGGAAAACCACGGCATTGGGTCGTTTGGATCATTGTTGATTGTATTGAGAAATTCGACCTCAGGAGTCAGGTTCAGGATATAGCGATACTGATTATTCACTACCGTCCTGATACCATAGTAGTCGCTGCCATCATTGATGCCCCGGGTGGTCTGGAGACTAAAAGCGTATTTCTTCCCTGATGGCTCCTTGCCGGAGAGTATGGGGACCATACTGTTTCCATCCAGGTTGGCTGGGACGCTGCCACCGGCCAGCTCGATAAAGGTGGGCAGGATGTCAGTATACTCTACAATTCCGTCAAATGTAGTTCCTGCCTTGATCACGCCTGGCATTTTGGCGATCAGTGCCGATTTAACGCCGGCCTCATAGCCGGTCCATTTGGCAAAGGGCCAGATGGCTCCCTGCTCACTGGCAAACATCACCAGGGTGTTTTCGGCGAAACCGTGTTTTTCTAACAGTTCAAGTGCTGTCCCAACCTGGCTATCCAGGTAGTTGATCTCTGCCAGGTATTTTGCATATTCCTCCCTGATCACACGGGTGTCAGGAAAGAAGGGGGGTAACGTAAGGCTATCAGGATTGAAGATTGAGGGGTCACCCATGTTCCACGGATTATGTGGTTCGTTGGAGGTCAGCATCAGGGCAAAGGGTTCATTTTTTGATTTCGCATCGGCAAGAAATTCATCGATAAGATCAAATTCCGGATTCTTGTCCTTTCCCAGAAATTCGAAATCAAAGATGGTCTCGGGCTTGATATGTCTTTTGCCGGAAAGTGCCACGCGATAGCCGAGCGGTTTCAGATACTGGACAATGCTTTTCGTTCCTTCCTTCGCAAATGTGTGATTGGGGTAAGCCCCGGTTTTGACCGGATACAAGCCTGTAAAAATATTGTGCCTCGTTGGTGAGCACATGGGTGCAGCCTGGTAGCAGCGGGTGAATTTCATCCCTTCGGCAGCCAGCCGGTCGATGTTGGGCGTAATGGCGTCCGGACTTCCATACGCACCCAGGTCCCAGTTGGTGCAGTCATCCGCCAGGATAAACAAGATATTGGGTTTAGTAGCCTGAGCATCCTTTGAATCGGTTTTACTTTGACATGCAATGACAGCGATGGTCAGCAGGATAATGGGTAAGGTTTTTAGCATGTTTGGGTTATTTCTGGGATAATGATATCAATTAATAATGACCATTCAAAGGGAAGCACGGCCATCGATGGAGTTTTTACCAACTATCAGAAATAGTTGCTGAAAAATCCATCGCTAATGTGCTTGTTTTCGTCAACATCCCTTGGTCAGTTGGGAAACTACGGACAATTCAATCTGATTAGCAGGAATGAAAAGCTGATAATAGTCAAAGTATTTCTGCAAGTGAAACAAGCGGGCGAAAAGTTATTAAATCCCGAAGGGATGGTATGACTATAGAATGTAAAATAAACGAATAATTTAACCCCGACGGGTGTCATTTTTGCCAGTCTGGAAAGCAATCTGAAATGTAATTTTGTGAAAGTGATCCGGAATTATAATGTCACTCCTTCGAGGTTTTTTAGATGATGGTCATTTTTCTAATCCTTTCATCCCTTCGGGATTTGGATATTTTTTTAAATAGAAAATATCACCAAATGGATCCTGTCATTAAATCTTTGGGCCTTAGCGCCTTTGTGGCATTCATACCCATGAAAAGGATTGCTCAACCCTCCTGTTTCCCGACAACAATTATTCGGTTTAATTTGCGGCTGTGAAAGACCCAAAAACCATCTTGTGTATCGACTGGGGGACATCGTCCTTTCGGGGAGTGCTGGTGGATGCGAGTTCACAAAAGATCCGGAAACATTTTCAAAGCGATGATGGCTGCAAAAAGCTGTTTCAGGAATCAAAAGATCAGGGTGTAAGCTCATTTGACTACTTCATACAGCGCTTAAAACAGATCCTGTCTAATGAAAGGGTAAATCATACAGATTATGATCAGATTGTCATCTCGGGGATGGCTAGCTCCAGCATCGGGATGAAAGAACTACCATACGCAACCATACCTTTCCCAATCAATGGCAGCGGAGTGGTTGCTGAAACTTTTCTTGATGAGGAGCTTGGCAAAATCACGCTCATCAGCGGGGCCGCTTCAGATCAGGACATTATGAGAGGGGAGGAGACCCAGTGTATTGGCCTTAAAGAATTATCAGACACGGAAAAATTCATCCTGATTTTGCCGGGTACACATTCCAAGCACATGGAAATTGCAGGAGGGAACCTGGTTAGTTTTAAGACTTACCTCACAGGTGAACTGTTTCAGCTGATTAGCGAACAAAGTGTGCTGAACAGGTCTATGGAAAAAGCCAGCTGGTCACCCAATTTTGCTGAATCTTTTAAGTCAGGGGTTAAAGATGCCATTGCAGAAAACCTGTTGAACGAATTGTTCCGTATCCGGGCGAGGGATATCCTGGGGAAAAGCAGTGATCCACATGAAAACTATTATTACCTGAGCGGGCTATTGATAGGGAATGAGTTGCAGGAGTTGAAGTCAATACCCACTGCCAAACTTTTTGCCTGTGATGAAAAAATGAAACCACTTTACCAACTGGCGGCACAGGAATCAGGACTTACGGGGTTTTCGTTTTTAGATTCTGACCAATTAGCAAGCGCTTATATTACCGGACAACTAACCATTTTAAAGAACCTATCATGACTGTAGAAAAAGCATTGAAAGACATGCCCGTGATCGGGATATTGAGAGGATTTAGCCAGGACCAGGTTTTCCATATCCTGGAATTATATCAGGAGTGTGGCTTTCAAATGGCAGAAATTACCTTGAATACAGAGAACGCGCTCGCTATTATATCATCTGCCGTGAAAAAGTTCGATGGGCTATTCATTGGTGCAGGAACAGTCTGTGACATCAAAGACTATAAAGCCGCAAAGGAAGCCGGATCACAGTTTATCGTTACTCCGATCCTGGATGAACAGGTGGTAACAACCAGTGTAAAAGACGGAATTCCCATTTTCCCTGGTGCCTTTTCACCGTCAGAAATCTACAAAGCCTGGCAGCTAGGAGCCACCATGGTCAAGGTATTCCCCAGCGGTACACTTGGTCATAGATATATCAAGGAACTTCAAGGACCATTACCACAAATCCCACTGGCACCAACAGGCGGGGTGAGCATTGAAAACCTGGATGAATTCATGAACGCGGGAGCCAAAGGTCTGGGAATGGGAGGCAAACTGTTTCTTCCAGACCTGATCAATGAAGGAAACTGGTCAGGGTTGAAGGAGCATTTTCAGGCTTTTTACCAAAAGGTGAAGCAGCACATGCCTCAATGAATCAATTAGATCTTAAACCGATCGTACTTTTCTGCATCAAACTTGTATAAGAATGATCCTTTCTTGCTGGAAGTCATGTCCTTTTCATCCAGCTTGATCAATACATCCAGACTCAAAATCTTTTTGATGAAGTTTCTCTTATCAAGCTCCTGCCCAAGGATGGCTTCGTACAATTTCTGAAGCTGACGCATGGTGAATTTTTCAGGAAGCAGCTCGAAACCGATCGGTTCAGTTGAGGCTTTATATCTCAATCGCTTGATCGCCTGGCTAATCATTTCATTGTGATCAAAGATCAATGCGGGGATGTCCTGGATGTTAAACCACTCCGCAGAATGTTTTTTGGTTAATTCTTTGTTGTGTTCTTCAACATTGATCAACGCGTAATAGGCTGTGGAGACAGTCCTGTCTACCGGGTCGCGATCCGGGTGGCTGAAAGATCTAAGCTGGTCGAGATAGATATCGTGCAGACCTGTTAGTTTTTGAAGGATCCGCGAAGCTGCTTCATCTAACGTCTCATCCGGTCTGAGAAATCCACCCATCAACGACCATTTTCCCTTTTCTGGTTCAAAATCCCTTTTGATCAGTAAGATCTTCAGGTTATCCTGGGTGAAACCAAAGATGATGCAGTCTACTGCCAATAGTGCTTTTACATGCTTTTGGTAATGGTCTTTCATCATTTTAGCCAGTCAATTCCTTTATTTTAATTAAATGTAAATAATACACTTAAATTTTATTTACTATATTCACGTAATATTAACCCATTCTTACCATGAGTAACAACCCCCATGTGCTCGGACTTGATTTTGGAACGGATTCCGTAAGGGCAGTTCTGGTAGATACCACCGATGGAACCACCCGGGCAAGCGAAGTGTCCTGGTACAGGCGTTGGAAAGAGGGAAAGTACTGCGAACCTTCCAAAAATCAATTCAGACAGCATGTCGCAGATCACGTAGAAGGTATGGAAGCCTCTATTCAAGGGGTAGTAAAAGCCTCCGGTATCGATCCTCATTTGATCAAAAGCATTTGTGTGGATACCACGGGTTCTTCACCGATCCCGGTAAACCAGGAGGGAATAGCTTTGTGTCTCACTCCTGATTTCCAGGAAAACCCAAACGGCATGATGGTCCTTTGGAAAGACCATACAGCTATCAAAGAAGCAGAAGAGATCAATCAACTAGCCAGGAACTGGGGAGGTGAGGACTATACCCGGTTTGAAGGGGGGATCTATTCTACTGAATGGTTCTGGGCCAAGATCTTGCATATTGCCCGGGAGGATAAAGCAATTCAAAAGGCTGCATACTCCTGGATAGAACACTGTGACCTGATGACATACATCCTGACTGGAGGTGAAAACCTGAAAGATTTCAGAAGGTCGAGGTGTGCTGCTGGTCATAAGGCCATGTGGCACGAGTCCTGGGGTGGGTTACCTGCCGATGAGTTCCTGGCAAAACTTGACCCCTACCTGGTGGAAGTCAAACGAAATCTGTATTTCGATACCTACACCTCAAATCTGCCAGCAGGCAGGTTGTCAGCCGAATGGGCAGGTAAACTGGGATTAAGTCAGGACGTAGTGGTAGCCGTAGGAACATTCGATGCACATGCAGGAGCTGTTGGAGCGGAGGTAGAAGAAAACACTCTGGTACGGGTCATGGGTACTTCAACGTGCGACATCATTGTTTCTTCCCAGGATATAGTGGGTGACCGAACTGTAAAAGGGATTTGCGGACAGGTGGATGGGTCGGTATTACCAGGTATGATCGGTCTGGAGGCTGGTCAGTCAGCCTTTGGAGATGTGTTGGCCTGGTTTAAAAATCTTATATCCTGGCCACTCGACAATTACCTAAAGGATACGATGTCCGTAGATGAGCTGGAGAAGATCAGGGAAGACATGATCGCCGCTTTGTCGCAGCAGGCAGAGAAAACACCCATCAATGAAGGTTCACCAATCGCGCTTGACTGGATCAACGGACGCCGGACTCCGGATGCCAATCAGCAGCTCAAAGCAGCCATTGTCAACCTGAGCCTGGGAACGGATGCTCCACAGTTGTTTCGAGCACTGGTAGAGGCCATTTGCTTTGGCTCTAAAAAGATCGTAGATCGGTTTGTTGAGGAGGGCGTTGAGATCAAAACTGTAGTGGGTATTGGGGGAGTAGCTAAAAAATCCTCTTTTATCATGCAGACACTGGCTGATGTCCTGAATATGCCCATCAAGGTGGCTGTTTCCGAGCAGGCGCCAGCTTTAGGGGCTGCTATGTATGCCGCTGTGGCAGCAGGTATACATCCTGATATGGGCACGGCGGTGAAAGCAATGGGCAATGGTTTCGAGAAGACTTATCATCCAAAAGCTGAAAATGTCAGGATTTACCAGCAGATCTATCAAAAATATATTGCACTGGGAGATTTTGTAGAGCAAAAGATAAATACGAATTGAGATGTCATATAAGGAATTGAAAGAGGAGTGCTACGAAGCCAATATGCAGCTGGATGCCCTGGGGTTGGTGATATATACATTTGGTAATGTCAGTGCTTTTGACAAAAGCCATGGTGTCTTTGCCATCAAGCCAAGTGGCGTGCCTTACGAGGTGCTGAAACCAGCAGATATCGTGATTCTGGATCTTGAGAATAGGATTGTGGAAGGTAAGATGAGGCCGTCTTCCGATACGAAGACACATGCTTTTTTATATAATCAATGGGAAGGAATTGGGGGTATCGCACATACACACGCTACCTATTCAGTAGCCTGGGCCCAGGCGCAAAAAGACATTCCGATCTTCGGGACAACTCATGCTGACCACCTGACGGAGGACATTCCTTGCGCTCCGCCCATGAAGGATGAACACATTCAGGGGGATTATGAACACATGACCGGTCAGCAGATCATCGATTGCTTCAGTGATAAAGGTCTTGATTATAAAGAAGTAGAGATGGTCCTTTTGGGCAATCACGGTCCCTTTACCTGGGCGAAAGATGCGGCCAAGGCTGTGTACAACAGCAAGGTGCTTGAAGAAGTGGCCAGGATGGCATTTCTCACTCTTCAAATCAACCCGGATGCCCCCCGTCTTAGGGAGGCACTCATTAAAAAACATTATGAAAGAAAACATGGTAAGGACGCTTACTATGGTCAAAGCTGATTATGATAAAGCCTTTAAATACTTATGAAGTCTGGTTTATCACTGGGAGCCAGGACCTTTACGGTGGCGAAATCCTGAAAAATGTAGCCAGGCATTCGGAAGAGATTGCTAAAGCACTTGATGAGAGCTCATCCATTCCAGTCAGGGTAAAGTACAAAACGGTGGTGAAGTCGTCGGATGAGGTTTATGCGGCCCTTGAAGAAGCCAACACCTCCAAATCCTGTGTTGGAGTCATTGCCTGGATGCACACCTTTTCACCAGCCAAGATGTGGATACGAGGACTCAATGCTCTTAGAAAGCCCCTGGTGCATCTGCATACACAGTACAACCAGGGAATCCCGTGGGACAAGATCGACATGGATTTCATGAATGAAAATCAGTCTGCCCATGGAGATCGGGAGTTTGGATTTATGGTCAGTCGGTTGCGGAAGCAAAGGAGAGTGATCGTTGGCCACTGGAAGGAAGAAAAAGTGAGGAAAGCCCTTGGTGCCTGGTCACGTGTGGCTGCCGGATGGCATGTCCTACAAAACACGAAAGTTGCCCGGATCGGCGAGAACATGCGTGAAGTGGCAGTCACAGAAGGGGATAAAGTAGAAGCCCAGATGAAATTCGGCTTCAGTGTAAATGGCTATGGAGTGGGGGACCTGGTGCAGTTCATTGATGCCATTGCTGATGAGGAGGTGGACCGTTTGATCCGTCTTTACAGTGAAGCATATGAAATAACAGATGCAGTCCTAAAGAGCCATTCCCTAAAAGATGCGGCCAGAATTGAACTGGGGCTGAAAGCCTTTTTAGAGGATGGCGATTTTGGAGCTTATACCAATACATTCGAAGACCTGCATGGAATGAAACAGCTACCGGGGATAGCCTCCCAGCGAATGATGGCTGCCGGATATGGTTTTGGTGCAGAGGGCGATTGGAAGACCGCAGCCTTGCTTCATGCAGCCAAGGTAATGGAGCAGGGTTTGGAAGGTGGGACCTCCTTTATGGAAGATTATACCTATCACTTCGGAGAAGATCACTCACTGGTTTTAGGCTCCCATATGCTGGAGATTTGTCCAAGCATTGCCGCTGGTAAACCACGATGTGAGGTTCACCCATTAGGGATCGGTGGCAAAGATGACCCTGCCAGACTAGTATTCAATGTGGATGAAGGCGAAGCCATCAATGTTTCACTGATTGATATGGGCAACCGTTTCAGGATGATCGTCAATGAAGTGAAAGCGATCAAACCAAAAAAAAATCTACCTAAACTGCCCGTTGCCAGGGTATTATGGGATTGCTATCCGGATATGGAAACCGCAGCGCATGCGTGGATACTGGCTGGTGGCGCTCACCATACGGTATTTAGTAAGGCACTAAATACTGAGTTCTTCGAAGACCTGGCAGAAATGATGGATATTGAATTACTGGTTATTGATAAAGACACCTCCATTAGAAATTTTAAAGATCAGATACGCTGGAATGAGGTTTATTATCACCATTTTTAATGCATTAACTCAACACCCAACCTTCAACAGCACCTAATATGAAAAGTCTTGATGCACTGGATTGGATTTTTATAGCCATCTATTTCCTGGTTCTTTTTGGTATTGCCCTTTGGGTGATCCTCAAGAAAAATGAAAATACAGAGGACTACTTCCTCGCAGGACGGAACGTGGGTTGGTTCGTCGTTGGAGCCTCTATTTTTGCTTCCAACATTGGTTCAGAACATGTGGTAGGATTGGCCGGCTCGGGTGCCGGAGATAAAATGCCTTTGCTCATCTATGAGCTACATGCATGGATCGTTTTGATTTTGGGCTGGGTCTTCCTGCCATTCTACGCCAGGAGCGGTGTTTTCACCATGCCGGAGTTTTTAGAAAGAAGGTTCAGCGCAAAGTCCCGATGGTTCCTGTCACTGGTTTCGTTGGTCGCCTATGTGCTTACCAAGGTCTCGGTCACTATTTATGCAGGTGGGGTAGTCGTCTCGGCTTTGTTGGGGATCAATTTCTGGGTGGGAGCTTTGGCAACCGTGGTGTTGACGGGTATTTATACGGTACTGGGAGGAATGCGTGCCGTGGTTTACACGGAGGCGCTTCAGGCCGTAGTGCTGGTACTAGGTGCAGCTGTGTTGACATTCATTGGTCTCGATGCCGTAGGAGGATGGGCGGAAATGAAAGCCACACTGGGTCCGGAATATTTCGACATGTGGAGACCCCCGTCTGATCCGGATTTCCCCTGGCCCTCACTGGTGATCACAAGTACCATCGTTGGGATCTGGTATTGGTGTACGGATCAATATATCGTGCAAAGGACTTTAACAGCAAAAAACCTGAAAGAGGGGAGAAGAGGAGCGATCTGGGGATCTATGCTGAAACTCATGCCGGTATTCCTATTCCTGATTCCAGGTGTGATTGCATTGACCCTAAAAATGAAGGGGGAGCTCCAATGGGATACCCCTGATCAGGCTTTTCCCGTGTTGATGAGTAACCTGTTGCCGTCAGGACTTAGAGGATTGGTGGCAGCCGGATTGCTGGCTGCATTGATGAGCTCGTTGGCCTCGGTGTTCAATTCTTGCAGTACCCTTTTTACTGTAGATATCTACAAAAAATTAAGACCTGAGACCTCAGAGAAGAAATTGGTGAATATTGGGAGGATAGCTACTGGGATTGTTGTGATCCTGGGGATATTATGGATCCCGATCATGCAGAATATTTCAGGAGTCTTATATGAATACCTGCAAAAAGTTCAGGCTTATATCTCACCTCCGATCGCAGCAGTATTCCTCCTGGGAATCTTCTATAAGCGTATCAACCAGCATGGAGCCTATGTCACGCTTGTCGTGGGTTCACTGATTGGTGCCATTCGGATTGTGTTGGAGCTCGCAGCACCCAACCTTACTACGGGAAGCATTTTGCATACCATAGGTACCATCAATTTCCTGACCTTTGGCGCCTGGTTCTTCTTGTTCTGCGTGGTGCTGGTGCTGGGTGTGAGCTTTGCCACAAAGCCTCAAAGTATGGAACAGCTGGCCGGACTGACTTATGGTACAATCTCCGATGAAGATAAGGCTGCCAATAAAAACAGCTACTCCTGGAAAGACATTGTGATCAGTATCGTGGTAGTGGCCATTGTCGCCTGGGTGATGATCAGCTTTAATGGGAAATAGTTCTGGCTAAACGGGTACTGGAAGCGGAATGTAATCGGTTTCGCCGGGAACCATTTCAAAGTTCTTTTCCTGCCAGTTCTTCTTAGCTTCCTGAATGATCTCTTTATCTGAAGCCACAAAGTTCCAGTCGATGAGTCGTTCTTCTTCAAAGGGCTGACCCCCGAAGATGAGCAATTTGGTGTTTTCATTCACTTTTAGCTTGCAGGCATTTTCTTCCTTGGAAACCAGCAATGATCCTTTTTCTACCACCTGACCACAGGCATCAATGGACCCTTCTACCACACAGATTCCGATCTCTCCTTTCAGATTGTCTTTGATATCAAATTCACTGGTTCGATTTACATCTATTTCCAGTAGGAACAGGTCTGAATAGACAGGTACCGGGGATATTCTGCCAAAACCCTTTCCTGCTAGCAGCCGGAATGAAACGCCATTTTCATTCCAGGAGGGTATGTCTTCTGATTTGACATAGGAAAATTGCGGATCCATTTTTTCCAGGTGTTTTGGCAAGGCTACCCAAATCTGGAATCCATGCATGGAATAAGTCCCGCCATCTCTCATGTCTTGAGGTGTTCGTTCCGTATGTACAATCCCTCGACCAGCAGTCATCCAGCCTACCGAACCGGCCGTCACCCTTTGCTCCGTTCCCAGTGTGTCACGATGCATGATCTCGCCTTCAAAAAGATAAGTAAGCGTGGACAGCCCGATGTGTGGGTGCTGGCCTATGTCCATATAACTTCCGGGCTTGATGGTAGCGGGGCCCATGTGGTCTACGAAGATAAATGGACCGACCATCCGCTTCTTACGGAAAGGAAGAAACCTGCCGACAAGAAAGTCCCCAATGTCTCTGGGTCTTTCTTCAATGATGAGATCAGTATTTGACATATATTAATATGATGACTTGATCAAAGTTAATGAAGATGCGACGGAAGGTCGAGTGAATGCCGTTATTAAAATATTTCCATAAAGATCCATATATTCGGAGTATGATTCGAATAGCGACCTACCTCATCATTGCCCTTTTATTTGCTCAATGCAAACAGGAATCCTCGCAAGAAACGTCAAATGCCCGTCCAAACATTATCCTGATCATGGCTGATGATATGGGCTATGAATGCCTCGGTGTGAATGGCAGTACGGAATATGCTACCCCAAACCTGGATCGACTAGCTTCGCAGGGTATCCGTTTTACCAATTGCTACTCACAGCCACTTTGTACACCTTCCCGTGTCAAGATCATGACGGGTAAGCACAACTTTCGCAATTATGAGGATTTTGGTTACCTGAATCCAAAAGAAATCACCTTTGGAAACCTGCTAAAAGACGCCGGGTATAAAACCTGCATAGCGGGTAAGTGGCAATTGAATGGGCTAAATAGAGACAATCCAAATAACCAGGATCTGGAGCGTCCTTATCAGTTTGGCTTTGATGAATATTGTCTGTGGCAGCTTCATCATCCCAAAAAAGATGGCGAGCGCTTTGCCAACCCTTTGATCACTCAAAATGGCAAGGATCTTCCAAGAGATCCGGATGTTTATGGCCCTCAGATATTTACAGATTACATCAATGACTTTATAGATCGGAATGCCGAAAGTCCTTTCTTCGTATATTATCCAATGGCCCTGGTACACGATCCTTTTGTTCCCACCCCTGATTCCCCGGAGTGGGCCGACCCTTCTAGAAGATACGAGAAAGACACGGCCTATTTTGCAGATATGATGGCGTATACGGATAAGCTGATCGGACAGATTGAAGCCAAACTGAAGGAAAAAGGGGTCTGGGAAAATACCCTGCTCATATTCACGGCTGACAATGGCACCCATGTGAGTGTGAAGAGTGATGTAGTCAGTGGCACAGTATGGGGAGCCAAGGGCAAAACCATCAACACAGGAAATCATGTGCCCTTTATTGCTACCTGGCCGGAAAAGATCAAACCAGGTGTATTTGAAGGGATGATCGATTTTGCGGATTTTCTGCCTACACTGACTGAAATCGCCAATATTGACCCTTCCACCTTCTTTACTGACGGTCAAAGTTTCCTTTCTATTCTGTCAGGAATAGCTGATGAGACGAAGGATCAGGTATTCATTCATTATTCTCCCAGGTGGGGAAACAGGGGCCACAACCGGTGGGTGATGAATGAAGAATATAAGCTTTATCAGGATGGCAGATTCCTCAGGACATCAGTAGATCCTCTGGAAGAACAACCACTCAAAAGCCTGAGCGAAGAAGAACGCTCATTGAGGAGGAATTTTGAGGAATTGTTGCAGAAGAAGGAGACTGAAGTACCCTTTCACCTGAATGATACCTCGTTTTTAGTAAACCAATGATTTTTTCTCTACTTCGATTTTCTCTAGCTATCCTGGTTGGTAGCTTTTACCTGTGGTCTTGTTCACCTGAGAAACAAGAGGATGTTTCACCCAATATTGTTGTGATCATTGCCGATGATCTGGGTTGGATGGATGTAGGATACAATGGTCAGACATACTATGAAACACCCAATATTGATCAACTGGCATCAGAAGGGATGATCTTTGACCGGTTTTACCCCTCTGCGGCCAATTGTGCACCTTCAAGAGCTTGCATCATGACAGGGATGTATTCACCCAGGCACCATGTGTATCTGCCCAATGGTATCGCCAGGGGAAATGTAGACAAGATGCGATTCAAGGTCCCAACCAGGGGAGAAGACAGCACCTACAATACCTTCCAGGTAAACAACAACCACGTAGCTCCTGAGTTTATGTCGCTGGCAGAGCTTTTAAAACAAAAAGGGTATGTTACTGCAAGATTGGGTAAGTGGCATATTGGTGATGACAACCAGGGGTTTGACTCCCTTTCTTCGTCCGGAGTTTTTGGAGAAATTTCAAATATAGATGGAGACGAGGGGAGATACTATAATGATACAGCAGTAGCCCAAAGACTGACTGATGCAGCCATTACTTTTATTGAGAAACACCAGGAGCAACCCTTCTTTGTGTATCTCGCACATTGGGAAGTCCATACCCCGATGTCGGCCACAAAGGAGCGGATCGAATACTATCAGGAAAAGCTAAAAGATTTTGAGGGTGAGGGCTATGTACCCACATACGCAGCAGAGGTAGAGCAAGTGGATCTCAGTGTGGGAAGGGTCATGGATCATCTAAAGGAGCTGGGCATTGATAAAAATACCCTGGTGATCTTCACATCCGACAATGGCGGTCTGGCCAGGCTCACTAATAATGCTCCATTGCGAGCAGGTAAAGGCACCTTTTACGAAGGAGGCATTCGAGTTCCATTCTGCGTTCGATGGCCTGAAGTGGTAAGGGCTGGAAGCAGATCGGATTACGCTGCCATAGGGATTGATCTTATGCCAACTTTTGCAGAGCTATCTGGTGCGGCTTTACCTACTTCTCAACCTGTAGATGGCACGTCCTTTCTTGGTATCCTGAAAGAGGAGCAACAGGACAGGGACAGAGATCTTTTTTTACATTTTCCACTCTACCTGGAAGGCTCAGGAGCAAAAGAACAGGTTCTACCGGTCTACTCAACCGACAATTACTTCTGGAGAGCGGTTCCCTCGACTACCTTGTTGCGGGGCAATTGGAAACTGATCTATTATTATGAGTACGAGACTTATGAGCTTTTCAACCTGAAAGAAGATCTGGGAGAAACTCAAGATGTTGCTTCCAAAAATCCGGAGCTTGTCCAGGACATGCTGCAAGCAATAGACAAGTGGACTGGTGACACAGCGGCTCCTGTTCCTGATATACTCAATGAAAAACTAACAGGAAGAGAGCTATAGGATGAGATTTTATTTTCTTTATTTTTTGATTCTTTTGGTAGGACTCGTATCCTGTGACCAAAAGATCGGGTATGATTTATCAGCACTATCGTCTCCAATCATTTTCAAAGGCGATTCCTTAACGGCCTATCGAGATCCGGCTGTATTATATCATGAGGGGTCGATCTACATGTATTTCACTTTGGTGGAGATAGAGGCGGATGGTAGCGTGTTTTCATACACTGCATATTCAAGATCCGACAATCTCATAGACTGGGAAGAACCCATAAAGATCACTCCCCGGGATCAAAGTCTTAACTATTGCAGCCCTGGAAATGTGATCAGGTATGGTGATGAGTGGATACTTTGTCTTCAAACCTACCCACGACCAGGTCATAACATTTCTGAACCCACCCGATATGGCAACCAGGATGCCAGGGTATTTATCATGCGAAGCAGTGATCTTGTTGAGTGGTCCACTCCGGAACTGTTGAAGGTAAAAGGGAATGAAGTGCCCAAAGAAGGGATGGGAAGGATGATAGATCCTTATCTATTAAAGGACAAAGATAATCCTGAGAAATGGTGGTGTTTTTATAAGCAAAACGGCGCCAGCATGTCTTACTCCCGGGATTTGAAGGACTGGACTTATTTTGGTAGAACCGAAGCGGGAGAAAATGTCACGGTTTTGGTCAGGGAGGACACCTATTGGATGATCCACTCTCCGAAAAATGGTATAGGGATAAAGCAATCTAAAGACCTGAAGCATTGGGAAGATTGGGGGGATTTGATCACCCTGGGTCAGGCAAACTGGGACTGGGCCAAAGGAAGGCTGACTGCTGCTACGGTTGTAGATCTTAGACAAACAGAAGGCATTCAAAAATATCTGATGTTTTTCCATGGTTCGGGACCTATGACAGAAGAGGAAGGGGATTTTGATCGCAATGCGTCTATCGGAATTGCCTGGAGCGATGACCTGACTAACTGGGAATGGCCTGATAAAAGCATAAAGTGAAAATGAGAATCAAAGAAATTTTAATGCTTGGCCTGCTGTTTATCATTCTGGGCTGTGATGATAAACAGCACTTCAATCTGTTGAATTCAAAAATACTTCAAACTTATGTTGAGAAGTTCAATGGAAATGATGAAGAGCTCTACATACAGCACATTTCCAATGACTCAGCCTTATCTTTTTTAGCCCGGAATATTCCCCTTATTGAAATACCTGATAAAGAGATTGAAGAAACCTATTATTTCCGTTGGTGGACCTATCGGAAACACATCAAGGATACTGAAGACGGGTTTGTGATTACCGAATTTCTGCCAAAAGTAAGCTGGGCAGGAATACACAATACCATCAACTGTCCTGCAGGCCATCAGATTTATGAAGGAAGGTGGTTGCGTGATCCCAAATACATTGCCGATTATATTAGTTTTTGGCTCAACGATTCAGGTGATGGCATCAGAAGTTATAGCTTTTGGGTGGCCGATGCGGTGCTTTCATTTCAGTCGGTTCATCAGGATATTTCAGAATTATCCAGTCAATTACCACGCTTGATAGACAATTATCAGGAGTGGGAACGGATCAGGAGAGATTCTGCAAGGACATTGTTTTGGCAAATAGATGACCGCGATGGTATGGAGTACTCAGCCAGTGGCCAGATTTTGAATGATGGTATTTTAATCAATAAAATGGCTGCTGTGCGTCCAAGCATCAACAGTTATATGTACGGAGATGCGAAGGCCATTGCTTCGATAGCCAAATTGATGGATAGCGCCTCGATCACAGACGTTTTCAATGCAAAAGCTGAGGCCATCCAGAATGAAGTTCACAGCAGGCTGTGGAATGAAGAGTTGGGTTTCTTTACCGTTTTACCCAGAGATTTTACTGATGCTACCCAGCCGCTTGATATAAGAGAAATTATCGGTTACATACCCTGGTATTTTAATTTACCTGATGATGAGGATGTCTATTCAAATGCCTGGAAAAAGGTCATGGATACCACAGGATTTTACGCACCCCATGGGCTGACAGTATGCGAAAGAGCCCATCCTTATTTCGCGATCAACTACACGGGACATGCATGTCAGTGGAATGGTCCATCATGGCCTTTTGCGACCACACAGACAATGAAAGCATTATCTAATCTGCTCAACAATTATTCAAATACGGGTGGCCTCACAAAAGAGGAATATTATCTCTTGCTGTCGCAGTATGCGAAGAGCCATACGATCGTGAATGAACGAGGAGACAAGCAAAACTGGATCGATGAAAACATTAATCCATTTACCGGTGACTGGCTTTCAAGGACCAGGCTTAAAACCTGGGAAAATGGTACCTGGTCTGAAAAGAAAGGTGGAGTGGAAAGAGGCAAAGATTACAATCACTCCGGATTTTGTGACCTGGTGATTGCTGACTTATTCGGGCTTAAGCCGAGGATAGATCAGGTGATTGAGATAAAACCTTTAACCCCCGATGGCTGGGATTGGTTTTGTTTAGACAGGATCAGGTATCATGGAAAGGAGCTTACCATATTATGGGATAGGACTGGTGAAAAATATCATCGGGGTAAAGGGTTGATGCTTTTTATTGACGGAGAGTTGAAGGCGAAAGCTGATCAATTGCAACGTCTTACTTTTGATTTGAATGTGCTTTAATGGTGAACCTTTGCAGGCCTTGGGTTGCTTTTGTCTCTATTATTTTGAGTGTAAACCTTGAGGTATGGAATGGCCAAAAACACAGTAGTGACTACATGAAAAAGGTAATAAATACTGACTTATTGGAAAGGGCCTTCACCATCTCATTAATATTTCTTTATATTTAGGATATAATGGTTGACCTAACGTTAATTCAAGATGTTTCCCGAGGTAATCAACAGGCTTTTCGCAAGCTTTTTGATCTGTATCATGGTAAACTATTTGAGTTGGCCAGATATTACAGCAAATCCGATCAGATTGCCGAAGAAGTAACCAATGACGTCTTCGTAAAGATTTGGAACAGACGCAGTAAACTGACTACCATAAAGCAATTGGAATCGTACCTGTACATTGCCACCAAGAACGAAACACTCACTTATCTGAGAGATAACAAAAAAGACCTGGCGCTCATGTCGATCAATCAGGTAGAATTGAGCTTGAAGCTGCAGGTTCAGGATGCCGAGCATACATTTTTAGATGCGGAGTTACTAAAAGCACTGGAGGATAGCATTAAGAATTTACCGGAAAAAAGTGGTCTTGTATATCGGATGATCAAAGAAGATAACCTCAGCTACAAAGAGGTGGCCAGGGTCCTGGATCTCTCTGTCAAGTCGATAGAAAAACACATGGGACTAGCCTTTAAACGGATCAGAAAAGACCTCTCCAGCTATATCAGTTGTGCAGATCTGGATTATAAAAATGTCATTATTAGCCTCCTGCTAATCCCTGTATTTACATTAATTTAATTTTTTTCAGCCATTTGGTAGGGTTTTGTTAAAAAAGCGCGTCCTTGATGATAGGAACTTCATACACTTATGGATCGAGAACCTATCGAAGACGTCATTGGCCGTGTTTTAACCCATCAAACAAAAGATGGGGATCAGGAATTACTGGAGATCTGGATTTCGGAATCTGAATCCAACAGACAGCAATTTATTTTGATGAAAGAAAGCTGGGATAAAACCCGCATAAAGATTGAGCATCCCAATGCTGATGAGCTTTTTAGGAAACTACAAAGCAAAATTTCATTAAATGGCACTAACTACCGTAAGTCAAAGTCCGGTTGGATTTATGGTGTTGCCGCATCGGTAGCTTTGCTAGTCGTCTCATTCTTCTTTATAGCAGATTTCAAATCTGAGGAATCCGTTCTTGAAAAACCGATTATCGAAACGATCAGAAAAGTCAATCCCAATGGACAGAAATCCAGGATCCATCTTCCGGATGGTTCTACTGTCTCTCTTAACTCCGGAAGCAGCATCGAATACACGTTAGACTTCAACGCCAGTGAGCGTATAGTCCACCTTACCGGGGAAGCCTTTTTTGAGGTTAAAAAAGCTGCGGAAAAACCGTTTAAAGTTATCGCCGGTGGTGTGGTTACCACCGCACTGGGCACCTCCTTTGATGTAAGGGCTTTCCCCAATGCAGAGCGGGTATATGTTTCATTGGTAACCGGTAAAGTGAGTGTGACTAATCTGGATACTGTGACCCAGAGTGTAGGTTGGGAATCAATATTAATACCCGGTGAGCAATTGATCTATCATTTACCAACAAAAGAAACTTCCAAAGGTCCGTTTGATTTTCGTCAGATGATCAATTGGAAAGATGGAGTGCTTTATTTCGAGGATACCGATTTGAAAGAGGTTGTTTCGACCCTTGAAAGGTGGTTTGGAGTAAATATTACCCTTAAGAAACTGCCTGCGAATGCGCCAAAGTTTTCAGGTGAATTCAAAAATGAAAGTCTTGACAATATCCTGATGGCCTTGAGCTATTCAGGGAAGATCAGGTTTACCCAGAATGACAAAGAGATAATAATAGAATGTATTAACCCCAAATGAGATGAGATGAATAGATAAGCATTGATTCCCTGAGGCAGGAACTAAAAAAGGCTCCACACCTGAATGATACCCTGGAAAGTCGCATTCTGGCATTGGAGCCAGTGTCTCATGATAAAAATTGATTAACCACAAAACACCCTAAAGTTATGAAAATTAAACTTTTACGGCTACTAATTATGTGTACAAGGCTGTTTCTTTTTGTATTTATTCTTCAGATGAATATGGTCTTTGCGACCAGCGGAAATGCTCAAAGACAAAGCATGAAAGACATCTATCTGGACATTGGATTCGCCAATGCTTCAGTACATCAGGTCTTTGAGACCATTGAAAGTGCAACAGACTTCAAGTTCAGCTACTATTCCACAGACATCCCCAAATCCAAAATAAATCTGAGCAAAAACAAACGGAGTTTGGAAGAAGTATTGCTAGAGGTCGCGGATCAGGTAGATCTGAAGTTCAGAAGGATCAATGAGAGCATCCTGGTGAGCGAGAATAACAAAAAGCGATTTAGCAGACCAGTGCAGCTTGTCGTTGATGATATCTCTATTTCAGGTAAGATCACCGATGAAAATGGCGAACCACTTCCTGGTGCAACGGTTCAGGAAAAAGGCACAACCAATGGTACAATCACTGACATTGACGGAAAGTACTCCATGAGTGTGAGTGAAGAAGCTACGCTTGTTATTTCGTTCGTCGGCTATGAGGCCATGGAAATACCTGTCAATGGTCGCAGTGTCATCGATGTGAATTTGACTCCCGACCTCAAGGCTTTGGATGAGATCGTCGTTGTAGGTTATGGTACGGTCAAGAAAAGTGATCTAACAGGTTCTGTGTCTTCTGTCAGCTCCGAAGAAATAGCTGCATATCCGGCACTAGGTGCTGTTCAGGCATTGCAGGGCAGAGCTGCCGGTTTACAAATCACAGCCAATAATGGTGAACCTGGTTCCAGCTATAAGGTTAGAGTTCGCGGCGGTACATCTATCAATGCCAGCAGTGACCCGATCTATGTAGTGGATGGGTTTGTAGGAGCTTCCTTGCCACCACCAGAGGATATAGAATCAATTGAAGTTCTGAAAGATGCCTCTGCGACTGCAATCTATGGGTCAAGAGGAGCTAATGGAGTGATCCTGGTGACGACCAAAAGAGGTAAAAAAGGAGAACTAAATGTAGATCTCAACATGTCCTATTCTGCTCAAAATGAGATCAACAGGTTGGATTTGCTCAATAAGCAGCAGTTTACAGAATACATTCAGGAGACCAATCCGGGTTTTACTCCTCTTAATGGCAATACGGACTGGCAGGATGAGATCTTCCAGACTGGAGGAATCCAAAATTACCAGTTAGGGGTCTCTGGCGGGTCCGAAAGCGTAAACTATTACATCTCGGGAACCTACTTTGATCAAAAAGGGATCATTTTAAATTCCGGATATAAACGTTATTCTGTTACAAGTAATATTGATATCCAGGCTTCAGAGAGGTTGAAAATCGGTTTGAATCTCTTTTCACGAAGAACAGACCAAAATGGATCCAGAACACAGGAAAGTTCAGGAGGTACCAATGGTTCCGGTGTGGTAGCTTCAGCGTTTAAGTTTGGTCCAGATCAGCCCATCGTAGATGAGTTTGGCAATTTTACCATTGCACGGTTGAGTGATGCGCATGACAATGCATATGCAGTGGCTACGCAATATGTTAATGAGAATGTTACAGATCGGTTTCAGGGTAATTTCTTTGCCGAGTATGATATTCTCGATGGTTTATCATTCAAAACAACGCTGGGAGCAAGTACCAACAATGGACGAACTGGTACATACACTCCAACTACCTTACGTGGTGGATCTGGGGTAGGTGGAGATGCAGATGTGAATGGAAATAAAACTTCCCTGTTACTGAGTGAAAACTATCTGACCTATACGAAGGAGTTTGGTAACCACAATGTGAATGTCATGGGTGGGTATTCATACCAAAAATCGAGAAGTGAGAGCTGGAGTGGAAGCGCCCAGAGCTTCCCTACCGATGCCGGACTGTATTGGAACCTTGGTACAGGGTCCGTTTTTCAGCGTCCCGGATCAGGATTATCAGAGTGGGAGCTTGCTTCATGGTATGGAAGAGTGAACTACAACTTCAATAGCAAGTACCTGATCACATTCAATGCGCGATATGACGGATCTTCTGTTTTTAGCGAGAACAACAAATGGGCATTCTTCCCGTCCGGTGCTGTAGCCTGGAACATGAAAGAAGAGTCCTTCATGGCTGGCGTGAACCCCATTAGCAATTGGAAATGGCGTGTGAGCTATGGCTTAACTGGTAACAGGGCGATATCTCCATATGCAACACTGGCTTCTTTGAGAGCCTCTGGTGTTACCTCACTTGTCAATGGTACTCCGGTAAATGCCATCACCATAGATCAGGTAGCCAATGAAAATCTAAGCTGGGAAACAACAGCGCAGTTTGACGTAGGAGTAGACATTGGTTTGTTAGATGATCGGATCAATGTGATCATGGATTATTACTCCATGGAGACCAGTGATTTATTGTTCAGCTTACCATTGCCTGAATATTCCGGATATGGCTCACAGGTGAAGAACATTGGCAAAGTGAGTAATAAAGGATTTGAATTCACCATCAATTCCAGAAACCTGGTTGGTGAGTTTAAATGGGATATGGATGTGAACTTCTCACTGAACAGAAACAAGATCCTGTCTCTTCCGGAAAATGCCAACCCGGGTAACTTTATTCTGTATACTTCAAGTCCCGGTCACCTGGTTGGAATGGGAGATACCCAGATCCTTCAGGAAGGTCAGGCTGTTGGTTCTTTCTATGGATGGATTTACGACGGAGTTTATCAGACAGGAGACACGTTTATTCCCGGAGGAAGCTTTGAAACTGAGGCCGGTGGTGAGAAATTCAGAGACATCGATGGAACGAGAGACTCTGAGGGAAATTTAACCGGCGTGCCAGATGGCCAATTGAATAATGATGACAGAGCTATCATAGGTAATCCACATCCGGATTACATCTGGGGGCTCAACAATAACTTCAATTGGAAAGGGTTCGACCTGAATGTCTTCTTTCAGGCTACTCAGGGTAATGATGTATTTAATTACACTCTCCTGGAACTTGACTTACTTGCAGGCAGAAACAATGCGACCACTGCTGCACTTGATCGCTGGACTCCGGAAAACACCAATACCAATGTTCCAAAAGCCAATGGTGGAAGAACAAGAAGATCTTCATCGAGGTTTGTCCAGGATGGATCTTTTGTCAGGTTGAAAAACCTGGCTTTGGGATACAGCTTACCAAAAGCTTTGTTGGATAACATCAATATCAGAAAACTCAGGATTTATGTGAGTGCTCAGAATATCCTCACTTTCACTGATTACGAAGGATATGACCCGGAAGTCAACTATAGAACAGCTGGTGATACCAATGGAAATAGGAACCTGGGACTGGATTATGCCAGTTACCCAAATGCTAAATCCTATACTGTTGGATTAAACATTGGTTTTTAATGGGTGATTTTCTCAAACAAAAAGACGTAACAATGAAAAGATATATCAATAAATCAATCGTATTTGGGTTTGTGCTGTCACTCTTTGGATGCACTGACCTGGCAGAAGAACCCGTAGGACTTTTAGCTCCGGAAGCATTCTTCAAAACAGCAACAGATGTAGAGTCGGCAGTGATGGGATCGTATGCTGACATTGCAAGTGAAGGTTTTTACGGACGAAAACTGGTCTTAAGTCTTCAGTTGAGGAGCGATATGTGTGACATTGGGGATAGAAACACACCCGGTAGAAGGCAGCAGGTCAATGACTTCAATATGGATTCCAACAATGGTATGGTCACAGCCTTTTGGCCCAAAGCATATCGTATCATAGGAACAGCCAATACAGCCATTGCAGGTGCTGAGCTGGTTCCTCCAAGTACCGAGGTGACTGAGCTGGCTGCTGAAGCTACCTTTATCAGAGCTTTTGTGTATTACCACCTGGTAAGACTATTTGGTGATATTCCTTACATCGATTTCGCCATTACAAATCCTGATGATGTCAAGGAGTTAGCCAAAACCCCGGAAGCCGAAGTGTATCAAAAGATCATTGCCGATCTGGAGTTTGCCAAGCAAAATCTCCCTGATACACCTCCAGCCGGGGCCAGGTCGAGAGCTACATCAGGTACTGCCGCAGCATATCTCGCCTCAGTCCACCTGACACTTGGTAATGATCAGGAGGCTTATGATGAAGCAAAATTTGTTATTGATAACAGAGGTCAATTCGGATATGCGCTCATGGAAGACTTCGCAGAGTTGTATGATGGGTTCAACAATGAGGGCCTTGCCGAGCATATCTTCATGGTAGACTTTCAGAGAGATTACGGAGGAACTGCTGGCCAGGGAACCGACTGGATGGGCGCTATCACAGGGGTCAGAAGTGTATTCTTACCCACTGTTGGTTCAGGATGGAGTGTAAGTGTACCAGCATTTGAGGTCTTCGATACCTGGGATGACCGGGATTACCGAAAAGATGTAAGTTTCGTAGATTCTGCTTACCTGGATCAGGCATTGACCCAATGGGTAGGATATGACCAATTTGCTCCCAATCACGGTTCACCAAGACCACATATTGCTAAGTATTGGGCCAACCCTGGGAATCACAGTGGTGAAGGGGGTATTTCGGATAATAATTATGCTGCCATGCGGTACGCTGAGGTCTTATTGATAGCCGCTGAAGCAGCGATCAACCTGGGTGGTAGAGATGCTGAAGCGGTTGGCTATATCAACCAGATTCGGGCAAGAGCCAGAAACTGGAATGGAACAATGACCACGTTCCCGGCTGACCTTACAGGAGCTGAGGATCTTACTCAGGCCGTTCGCGAAGAAAGAAGACTTGAGCTGGCCTTTGAGTATAAGCGTTGGTATGATATCAAAAGATGGGGAATAGGAGACGACGTCTTCAAAGGGCCAGGATCTCTGGAACCTCATGCTAATTTTGATGCATCACGGGATTACTATTTCCCGCTACCGCAGGATGAATTGGATAGAAATGAAAACCTGAAACCTCAGAATACGGGGTACTAATAAGGACTGATTAAGTGATTTAGTTGAAAAGGTGCAGGTCGTTGATTCTGCGCCTTTTTTTATGGTTATTATTTAGCAGATGTCATTTCTAATGCGAGATACCCTAACTTAAATTTAGTATTTAATAAAAAATGTGCTAAATTCCTCTTTTAACCCTCTCCTCCTCCCCATATCTAACCCTTTTTAGGAATATTAAATTAATTTCTTTGAAACGAGAAATGAAATTTGTTGATCCCAATAAGAACTTCAAAGCATGGTTCGAAGGCACCTATGATGAGAATTTTGAGGGCTTGTTTAGATATGCGTTTTCCATCACTAAGAATAAGCAGCTCGCCGAAGATGTGGTATCCGAAGTTTTTATGAATATTTGGAAAAAAAAGCCAGATGTTCATCAGATCAATGAATTGAGCTCTTATCTCCGGGTTTCCGTCAAACACCTGGCCATTCGGCTTTCTACAAATGATCCTGCAAGATTTTCGTTTTCTGCCTATGACGAATCGTTACAGGTTTCTGACACGGTGGATCCAGAAAGTCTTCTTATGAGTAAGGAGCTTGAAATATTGATAAAGGAGATCTCAGGTGAATTGTCTCCCCATAGTCTGCTGGTATATGAAATGTCAAAATCCAGAGGGATGAACAATCAGGAAATAGCCGACGAATTGGGACTTTCCAAGAGAACTGTGGAGTCACATCTTTATAAAGTCGTGAAGCTGTTTAAAAATAAGTTAGAAGAGCACTTCAGGGAGGAAGAGAAAAGTGTGGCATTATATTCCAAGCGAGCAAATACTGTGGCGCTCCTGGTATCAATGGGCTCATGTTGTTCTGTTATGTGAAATTCGTAATTAGATCAGAAAAATACTGAATAGCATTTAAATATAAAGTGAAAAACACAGACGTATTATAAATAATATCAAATACGTCAGTGTATTATTCCTTTTTTTACTCCTATATAGGTAGGGATAATTATGGAGCATCTGATCGTAAAGTATTTACAAAATTCTTTGAGTCCTCAGGAGGCGGAGGAGTTGAAAAAATGGATTGAGGAAAAACCTCTGAATAGTAAAGTATTTGAAAATATTGTTGGGGAGTGGAATCTAAGCGTCACTGAAGTCAATCAATCCAAAGAATTGATCAGGCATAAAATACTGTCTGATAAAACAAGCACCAATCATAATGATTCTCCGGTAAAGGAGATAGACAAATCAGGCCCTGGTATCAGTCTTCATGCTATGCTGCGATATGCGGCACTGATAATTGTGGCTCTGGGGATAGTTTTTGCAATATATCAGTTTCAAAAGGATCAGGAACCAACACATATTACTACTGAGCAAAATGTTATTATAGAAAAGGAGACAGCCCCTGGCCAACGGATCACCTTTGAGTTACCAGACGGGAGCATCGTAAAGCTCAATGCCGGCAGTAAACTATTCTTCCCCGTGCAGTTCAATACCGAACATAGGGAAGTCAAGCTTATTGGAGAAGCTTTTTTTGACATTAAAAGGGATGAAAAACGACCATTTCGAATTCTTACCGAAGATGTCCGCATAAAGGTGTTGGGAACTTTATTCAATGTTAAATCCTATCCTGAAGAAAATATTACCGCTGTCGGAGTGAAATCAGGGAAGGTGAGTGTATCTGCATCACAGGGTGATCCTGTAATCCTTGTGTCTAATGATCTGTTGGAATATACTGCCAGCTCAGGCGATCTCAGTCAACGGAGAATTGAAGATTATGACCTGGTTTTTGGCTGGATAGACCAGATAATGGTCATCGACGAACAAACCATACTCCAGATCCTGCGAAGGTTAGAAAAGTGGTACAACGTGGAGTTTATTGTTCAGAAAAATCTTGATGAAAAAAAGAAGTTTACAGCAAAATATGTCAGTCCGTCTATGGAGGCTGTACTTGAGAGTTTATCCTACGCTTATGACTTTAACTATAAAATAAATGAAAACAAGATTATTATAAAATAGGTTTTTAAAAAAAGAGAGCACGAACAGTCTTGGGGAAGAGGGTTCGGCTCTCTAAAGTTTATGCATCTAAAACACAAACTATATGATTGTAAAATTATACAAATTAATGTTACGCATGTCGAAAATTTCGATATTCGCGGTGATTGTGTGCTACTCCTTTAGTCTGGCAGTAGCAAGTGAATCTGAGGCTCAACAGAAGCTTCTGAAAGAGGTATCGCTGAGTTTGGAATTAGGCGAATCTGACCTGCTCAGCCTTGTAGAGAAAATTGAATCTTCCAGCAACTTTGTGTTTGCTTACTCCAAACGTGATGTCAGAAGGAAAACCGTCACGCTGGAAAGGGAAATATGGAATATGGAGGATTTGCTTAGGGAGATGTCGGTTCAGGCAAGAGTTTCTTTCAAGCGAGTAAATGAATCCATTACGATCAAGACTGTTTATGATGGGGATGAGCCCAAAATATATGAACACATCGTTGAACAACGGACAGTCACAGGCAAGATTACCAGTAATGAAGGTGAAACCATTCCCGGAGCTACGATAGTCGAGAAAGGCACCACCAATGGGACTGTTTCGGACCTTGATGGGAACTATCAGATTTCTGTGGCTGAGGGAGCTACCCTTCAAATCTCATTTGTTGGCTTCGAGAGTCAGGAGATCAATGTAGGTAACCGAAGTGTTATAGATGTAATGTTAAGTGTCGATGTGCAGTCTTTGTCTGAGGTTGTAGTGGTAGGGTATGGAACCCAGGACAAAAAGGAAATTACCTCTGCAGTAGTAAGTCTGGACGAAAAATCCTTCAACAAGGGTAACATCAACAGCCCTACTCAACTATTACAGGGTAAAGTTCCCGGACTATCAATTTACAATAAGGGAGGTGATCCAAATAGTGATGCTACCATCAGGTTGAGAGGTATCTCTACTGTTGGAGCCAACACAGAGCCTCTTGTGGTCATAGATGGTGTGATTGGTGCATCTCTCAACAATGTAGACCCTAACGATATAGAAAGCATCAATGTACTCAAGGATGGATCAGCAGCAGCAATATATGGGTCCAGAGGATCGAGTGGGGTTATCCTGGTTACGACCAAAAGAGGAAAAGCAGGTGAGGTGAAAGTTGATTATAATGGTCAGGTAGCGGTCAGTAACATCCAAAATCAAGTTGACAATATGACAGCTGCCGAATTTCTTGACTATGGTGGAAATGATCTGGGAAGCTCAAATGATTGGACAGACCAGGTAACCCGAACAGGGGTCACACATATTCACAATATATCTATTGGTGGTGGCTCAGCATCTACTACCTACCGGGTATCTACCAACTTCCGGCAGGTAGAAGGCATTCTGAAAGAATCAGGATTTGATCAGATCAATGCCAGGGCAAACCTTTCACATTACGCACTGAATGATAAGCTTAAGCTTGATGTGAACTTCTCACTGACGAACAGAGAAAGTAGCTTTTCATTCAATGAAGCCTTGAGATATGCCGTCTTCTTCAATCCTACTGCTCCTGTTTTTGGTAGGGATGCCAATGTGGGAACGGCAGCAGATTATGCCAAATATGGAGGTTATTTTCAACCTGCCGGGTTGTTTGATAGCTTCAATCCTGTGGCGATCATTGATCAGAACGTGAATCAGGGTAAGAGAAAAGAGATAAATTTTAGCACACGTGCTGAATATGAAATCATTGACGGACTAACAGCTACCGTCAACTATGCTCAACAATACACAAACAATTTAAATGGTGAATACTACTCTGTTTATGACCTTTTGAGAGGACAAGATCAGGGTGGACCAGGTATTGCCAGACGTACGGCCAAAGATGATAGGCTGACACTTGTGGAATCCTATGCAACTTATACCGGAAGCTTTGGCGATATAAACCTTAGTCTTTCAGGAGGGTATTCTTTCCAGGAGATTTCAAAAGAGGATTTCGTGATTCAGGCGGGTGATTTTCCCAATGATGATCTGGGGTATAATGCACTGGAAAATTCAGGAAACCTGCAGGAGGCTGGATTGATTGAGCTAAGAAGTGCAGCTTCACCAGAAGAACGGATCATTGCTCAGTTTGTCAGGGCCAATATGACTTTTGACAATGCAATCTTTTTTAATGCATCGGTGAGGAGAGAAGGATCCACCAAGCTAGGAGAAGACAATAAATGGGGAATATTTCCGGCTGTTGGTTTAGGTGTGGACCTTACCAGGTATCTCTCTATGGGACCTTTCAGTCAGATGAAGCTAAGGGCAGGATATGGAGTGACAGGAGCACTTCCAAGAGATGCCGGTCTTGCTCAGGATTTGTACGAAGTGGATGACAATGGAAATGTCACTTACGTAAGAGCTGCCAATGAAGACCTTAAATGGGAGGAGAAATCCGAGATCAATATCGGATTGGATTTTGGTACGGATCGTCTTACAGGTGCATTGGATGTATATACAAGAACTATCAATGATTTCATTCTTGAACGGGATGTGGATGTAGCAGTGTTTGGTACCGACAGGCGTTTTGAAAATGCCGGTGAGTTGAAGACCAATGGTATTGAGTTTTCACTAAGCTACGATTTTGTAAACAACAACGATTTCTTATACAATTCAGGGATTATACTTTCTTCCTATAAAACTACCCTGGAAGATTTTCCCGTGGAGGAACAAACAAGAGCGAACCTGGGAGCTCCAGGGCAGAACAGTACAAATTTGATTCGTGTCGCTGTGGGTGAAGAAATAGGGCAGATCTGGGGACCAGAATTCAGCGGAGAGGTTGATGAGAGAGGAATTCCGATCATGGTAGATCTGAACAACGATGGGCAGGTGATATCGGCTCAAGATGCAGCACTTTCCGATGATGGAGATTTTCATGAACTTGGAAATGGTATCCCAGACATGGAAGTGGGATGGACAAATCAGTTATCATACAAAAACTGGGAGTTAAATGCCTTTTTTCGGGGAGCATTTGGCCACAGTCTGGTTAACACTTTCCGGGCATTTTATGAGCCTCGCATTCCAGGACAGGCTTCATATAATCTGATCAATACTGAACTGGCCAGAGATGATATCACCTCAGCACGATTCAGTTCTTTATATGTGGAAAAGGCCAATTTCTTCAAGCTGGACAACATTACCCTGGGATACAATTTTGATGTAGCTAACTCTAATACCTTTTCCAATGTCAGGGTTTACTTCAACGTCCAAAATGCCTTTGTTATTACCAGTTATACGGGCATAGATCCGGAACCAGTGTTGCAGGATTTCGGACCCGTTGATAACGGTAACAGATTTGTCGATGACAATGGAGATCCTCTGACACCGGATGTCCTTTCTCCGGGGATTGATCGCAGGAATAATTACTTCACTGCGAGAACATTTACACTAGGGCTAAACTTGACATTTTAAACAGGAGAAAGATGAAAAAGCTTAATAAATTCACATATATCGTTACAGTAATATTTCTTCTGGGTTCATGCAATCTGGATGAAGACCTAAAGGATGCGTACAATGAAAGACCTGAATCCTCAGGTTCTGGCGGGGGTGGAGGCGGCGAAAGCTCCGGCCTTTCTACAGGATACGCTACGTTATTTGGAGCTGGCACAGCCAATCATGGAGGTTATTTTTCTATCCAGGAAGTATCATCCGACGAAGCGGCCATACCCGCCAAAGGTGGAGACTGGTTTGATGGAGGCATCTGGGTAGATATGCACAGGCATGAATATAAATCGACCAGTGATCCATTAAACACTACATGGACTCAGCAGTATGATGCCATTGCAGAGATCAATGACCTTTTAGGTAATCCAAATATCACTTCCAGTGATTCTGCGGTAACCGAGCTACATGTATTGCGGGCATATTACTATTTCAGACTCCTGGATACGTTTGGGCGGGTGAAAATAGTGACGGCACCAGGTCAGGATGTAGCACAATCTACACGAACTCAGGTATTTGAGTTTGTGGAGTCAGAACTTACAGATGCCATAGCGTCCGGTTTTCTGAGAACCAATAAATCACTTGGTGCTGGTAGGGTAAATCTTTATGGTGCTTATGGCTTAAGAGCCATACTTTATTTGAATGCAGAAGTGTATACAGGGACTCCTCATTATACTGAAGCAGCAGCAGATGCAGCCGAGGTCATCAACTCGGGATTATATTCCCTGCCAGATGATTATAGTTCGGTATTTTCTCCTACGAATTCAGGCAGCCCTGAGCATGTTTGGGTGGTACCTTTCGATCAGACTACTGGTACGGGTATGAATATAGCCCAGATGACGCTACACTATGGTAGTCAGGCAACTTTTAAACTGGCTGAGCAGCCGTGGAATGGGTATACTTCCGTGGAAGAGTTTTATAATTCCTATAGTGAGGATGATGAACGCAAAGAAAACAACTTCCTGGTAGGGCCACAGTTCAAAAATCCGGATGGTACAGGTGGTCCGGTCATCGACTTTGCCACTGAAAGCACTGATGAAGATGGTTTTCAGCTGAATTACACTCCCAGAATTAATGAGTTGTTTCCAAATGCGGAAAGACAGGGAGGAGCCAGGATGTTCAAATTCAACTTTGCCCAAAATCAAAGGAACGATATGAACAATGATTACCCGATAGTGAGGTTTGGGGATATGTTGTTGGTTCGTGCGGAAGCACTGGCCAGAGCAGGTGGTAGCTGGAACCCTACCAGCGAATCATTGACCTTAATAAATGACATAAGATCGCGAGCTGGTGTTGATGAGTACGCCACCACTGCCGAACTGACTGAGAGTGAGTTTTTGGCAGAGCGTGGAAGAGAAATGTTTTTGGAGGCATCCAGAAGGCGTGACTTGATCAGGTTTGGCAGATGGGGTGATGAATGGTGGGAGAAACCCGCCCATAGTGATGATGATCTGAATTTGTTCCCGATACCATTGCGGCAAATTCAGGCAAGTGCGTCTACCAATAATCCATTGACACAGAACCCTGGATATTGATTTGACTTTTATGTAACTTGTAATAAAGGGGTTATCGCAATGGTGTGGTAACCCTTTTTTCACCATTTTATGAGAGTTCCGTTTCTTATCATTTTCTTAATACTTTATGCCTGTAGCAGTGATCGGCTTGCAGAAACAAGGTTCGTTTTGAAGACACAGACAGGAGTTGAGTTTAGAAATGAATTGGAATACACTGAAGAATTCAATCCCTATACGTATCGCAATTTTTACAATGGAGGAGGAGTAGCTCTTGGCGATATTAATAATGATCAACTCACGGATATTTACTTCACAGGGAATATTGCAGACAATAAGCTATTCCTAAATAAAGGTAATTGGGTCTTTGAGGACATTACAGACCAGGCAGGTGTTGGTTGCAAAAACGTGTGGTCGGCGGGAGCCACTTTTGCGGATATCAATGGTGACGGATTGTTGGATATTTATGTGTGCAAATCTGGGAAACCAGGAGGAGCCAATCGTCACAACGAACTCTTTATCAACAACGGTGATCTGACCTTCACCGAGAAGTCTGTTGAATTTGGGCTTGACGTAATCGGACTTTCTACGCATGCTGCTTTTTTTGACTATGACAAAGATGGTGACCTGGATTGTTATCTGCTCACCAATTCAATGCGGTCTATAGGTGGATATGACCTGATCCCGGATCAGCGGGAAATCCCAGATTCGGATGGCGGAGGCAATAAGTTTTTCAAGAATGAGAACGGTAAATTCATCGATTTCACGGAGTCTGCGGGTATCTACACCAGTAAAATCGGCTTTGGTTTGGGCATCACCTTGAGTGACTTTAATCTCGATGGATGGACAGACCTGTTTATCAGTAATGACTTCTTTGAGCGGGACTACCTGTACCTGAATAATCAAAACGGGGGATTTGACGAAAAACTTACCGAAGCATTCGGGAGCATAAGCATGGGGTCTATGGGTGCGGATGCTGCCGATCTCAACAATGACATGCTAGCTGATATTATCGTCACGGAAATGCTTCCGGCAACCATGCAGCGACAGAGAACCAAAACGGTTTTTGAGTCCTGGGATAAATATATGCTGGCGGTGGATAAAGGGTATCATCATCAGTTTCCGAGAAATGTGCTACAGCGCAATCTGGGAGGTAAAGCGTTCGTGGAAATTGGCCGGATGGCAGGTGTTTCTGCGACAGAATGGTCATGGGGAGCGCTGATTTTCGACATGGACAATGACGGATTCAAAGATATCTTTATAAGTAATGGTATATACAAGGATCTGTTGGATAGGGATTACCTGACATACATGGCCAATGAAGAGCAGGTTCGATCTATCTTGAAAATGAAAGATGCGGTAGTCAAAGAATTGATAGATATCATGCCGTCGGGCCCAGTACCCAATTGTGCATTCAGAAATATGGGTGATTTCACATTTGAGGAAACCGCTGAATCCTGGGGGTTGGCTGAGCCAGGCTTTAGCAATGGCAGCGCCTATGCAGACCTGGACAATGATGGTGACCTGGACCTGGTAGTGAACAATGTTAATATGAAATCATTCGTGTACGAAAACACCACTGACACACTCAAAAATCGCAGCATTCAATTTCGACTGATTGGTCATGCCAGGAATACCTATGCCGTCGGGGCTAAAGTGATGGTTTCGTATGGTGGAAGAAAATCCATTGTTGAAAATTACCCTTCCAGGGGATTTCAGAGTTCTGTGGATCCTGTTTTACATGTAGGGGTAGGAAACCTCCAAACAGTAGATTCTGTCCGGGTAGAATGGCCCGATGGCCAGCTGAGCTTTTATGCAAACCTTAAAACGAATTTCGTTCATGAGCTTTTTGCTCCAGAGGCTATGAAGGATATTCAGAAAGCATATACCGAACCTGCTAAAAAGATTGCGGAAGTAAGCCTACTTAAGCTAGAGTACGCTCATATAGAAAATACTTTCGTAGACTTTGACCGAGAGCGACTTCTGCCCATGATGTTTAACAATGAAGGCCCGGTGATGGCCAAAGCAGATGTCAATCAGGATGGATATCAGGATTTGTACATAGGAGGATCCAAGGGTACTGCCGGAAAATTATTTAAAGGTTCCGCTCAGGGCTTTGAAGACCAAAGCGTTCCTGCATTTGAAGCAGATAAAATCTCAGAAGATACAGAGGCAGTATTTTTTGATATCGATGATGATGGGGATCAGGACTTGTATGTGGGAAGTGGAGGTAGATCCTTTTCCAGCTCTTCTTATGCTTTAATGGACCGACTCTATATCAATGATGGCAAAGGAGGTTTTAAAAGATCCCCCAATGGGGTGCCATTTACCAGTCTCTTTGTGACAGGGGCTGTCGCTGCAGGTGATGTCGATCGGGATGGAGACATGGACCTCTTTGTGGGTGAACGCTATCATGCTTTTCATTATGGTTTGCCGGTCACCGGTCACTTGCTCATCAACGAGCAGGGTAAACTGAATGCGATCGAGCAGTCTGAATTCAGTACTTTGAATATGGTTACGGACGCAGTGTGGACCGATGTGAATGATGATCAGTGGCTGGATTTGATCGTGGTGGGGGAGTGGCAAAACATCACTTTATTCATCAATGATAAGGGCATACTTAGGAATAAGACAAATGACTATGGGCTGCAAAATACGAGGGGATTGTGGAATACAGTTGTGACTGGTGACTTTGACGGAGACGGGGATACAGACCTAATGGCTGGTAATCACGGACTCAACAGTTTTTTTAAAAGAGGGACCCGAATGTATGTGCATGATTTTGATCAGAATGGATCGGTGGAGCAGATTGTGTGTCATCAGATAGATGGGAAGTACTATCCTGTTGCAGACAGAAACGAACTCGTTGCACAATTACCTGCGCTCAAGAAGAAGTTTCTGCATTTCAAGGATTTCTCAGGGGCTACCATTCATGAGATGTTTGATCAAAGTGTTTTGGAAAATGCCCTGGTTTACGATACTGATTTGATGGAGACCTCCCTGTTTATCAATAACGGAAACTCATTCGATATTAAGCCACTGCCTTCCGAAGCACAGTATTCCCCGAATTATGCAATTGAGACAGGAGATTTTAATCATGATGGGAAAATGGATTTTTTTCTTGGGGGGAACCAATACCTGGTAAAGCCACAATTTGGGCGCTTTGACGCCAACCATGGGTGGATATTGTTGCAGGGAGGCAAACCAGGTGCTGACTGGAAAGTAAAGAGTCTTGGGATTGTCGGGCAGATCAGGTCTTTGCTGTCATTAAAACAAGACGAAAAGGATTTGATCATTGTGGGTTGTAATAATGCTCCGGCCAGAATTTATGAGTTTTATGAAAACTAGTGTAATTGTCATAGGGATTCTTGGAGCTCTTTTTTCAATAGGATGTGAGTCTGACTACACCAGGTTGGTAAAATCAGAATTACGCTCCGAAGTACATTATGACTCCCTTGTATTTGATCTGAAGCTTGGAGACACGAAGAAGGAGTTTTACGAAAAGTGCTGGAGTCTAAACAAGAAGGGACTTATCATGCAGGGACCCGAAAATAATTACGTACAGTATTTCCTGGGACCGGATAGCCTGGCGACCTCCATTCGGATGCTTTTTTATGGGGACTTCAATGAGGCGCAAATAATGCATGCGATGGACATGAAGTTTTCCTTTATTGGTTGGGCACCCTGGAACAAAGACCTGCAGTCGGACAGACTACTGATCCAGCTAAGGGATTCGCTTCAGAACTGGTATCCGGGAAATGTATTTATCCGGGTTGATTTCGATACGGAACCCACCAGCATGTGGGTTAAGGTTGATGGGAATCGGCAGATTGCCATGCACGTCTCAGGGTTTCAGGATGTGGTTGTCCGGATCTCTGATTTAAAGGAAAAGTACAAAGACGGTTTTTAGATGATTACACCCAAAAGTATGTTTAGAGTTCAATTGATAATGGTTGTCTTGTTTGCAGTCGGCTGTGAGATGTCTACAGATCCTCCTGCAAGGTTTCAGCTAATGGATGCCCGGGACACAGGTATTGACTTTGAGAACAACCTGACTTTTGACAAGAAATTCAACGTGTACACCTATCGCAACTACTACAATGGCGGCGGGGTTTCCATTGGTGATATCAACAATGACGGCCTGGTGGATCTATACTTTACGGCCAATCAAAGTCCCAACAGGCTGTATCTCAACAAGGGTAATTTTCAATTTGAAGACATCACGAAAAAGGCGGGTGTCGGTGGGCAGAAAGCCTGGTCTACAGGTGTAACCATGGCGGATGTAAATGGCGATGGATGGCTGGATATCTACGTATGCAATTCCGGTGACATTGAGGGGGATAACAAGCAGAATGAGCTTTTTATCAATAACCGGGATTTGACTTTTACCGAGGCTGCTCAGTCATATGGTCTGGACGATCGGGGGTTTTCGACGCATGCCTCATTCTTTGACTTTGACAAGGACGGTGATCTTGATGTGTACCTGCTCAACAATTCGTACCAGGCCATAGGGAGCTTCAATCTGCGATCCAATGAGCGCCCGAAAAGAGACAGCCTGGGTGGAGATAAATTGCTTTTAAATGAGGGCAATTACTTTAAAGATGTGAGTGAGCAGGCAGGTATTTATGGCAGCGTCATTGGATTTGGGCTTGGTGTTACTGTTGGGGATGTGAATGGTGACGGATGGGAAGATATTTATGTTTCCAATGACTTTTTTGAAAGAGACTATCTGTACATCAACCAGCAGGACGGAACATTCAAGGAGACATTGACTTCCAGCATGAAGTCAATCAGCGGTGCTTCTATGGGTGCGGATATGGCAGATATCAACAACGATGGATACAATGACCTGTTCGTTACGGAGATGCTGCCCAGGAGCAATGAGCGGCTTAAGTCAGTCACCACATTTGAAGACTGGACGCGCTACCAGTATAATGTGAGCAACGGATATCATCATCAGTACACACGCAATACCTTTCAGCTAAACAATGGAAATAACTCTTTCAGTGAGATCGGTCGTCTGGCGGGAGTGGAGGCTTCGGACTGGAGCTGGGGAGCATTAATATTCGACATGAACAATGATGGAAATAAGGATTTGTTCATCGCCAATGGCATATACAAGGACCTGACGGATCAGGATTATTTGCAGTACATCTCCAATGAGGAGGTGGTAAAATCCATTGTGACGGACAATGAGGTGGACTATGCAAAACTTATCGAGATCATCCCATCCAATAAGATCAGCAACCTGGCTTTTCTCAACCGGGGAGGGCTACAATTTGAGGAAATGACGCAGGAGCTGGGGCTTGCAGAACCCAGTTTTAGCAATGGGGCAGCGTATGGCGATCTCGACAATGACGGTGACCTGGACCTCGTGGTCAACAATGTGAATATGCCCAGCTTTGTCTATAAAAATATGACCAGGGAGAAAAGTGAGGGCAATTATATCCAGCTGGAGCTGAAAGGCAGTGGTAAAAATATTTTCGGGATAGGAGCCAGGATAAAGGTAACAGATCAGAATACCAGCTACTATGTGGAGCAACAACCCACCAGAGGCTTTCAGTCGAGCGTGGATTTCAGACCCACCATTGGGCTTCGGGGAAATGCAAATGTGGATATCGTGGTACACTGGCCAACAGGAAATATTTCCAGGATGACAGATGTGCCGGTCAATCAAAAAATAGTCATCCAAGAATCAGAAAATAAGGATCCCTTATCATCAACTGCGGGATCGGGTGAATTTGAACCCATTTTTATCCAGCGCAATAATTTTGCTTACCATCACATAGAAAGCGATTTTGTGGACTTCGATCGTGATAGATTGCTCTACCACATGAAAAGTACGGAAGGACCGCGGGTTGCTACTACAGATATCAATGGGGATGGCATTCCGGACTTTTATGTTGGGGGTGCTAAAGGTATTTCAGGTTCGCTATTTATTTCAGATGGCAATGGTTTCAGGCAGTTACCTCAACCATCATTTGAAAATGACAAGATTTCAGAGGACGCTGAGAGCTTATTTTTTGATGCAGACGGCGATGGTGACCTCGATCTCTACGTTTGCAGTGGGGGAAACGAATTTCCTTCATCTAGCAGCGCCCTGGCCGATCGACTTTACATCAATGATGGAAACAATCTTTTCACAAGATCCGACCAGGTTCTTCCTTCAACCAAATATGTAAGCACCAGTACAGTAACTGCGAGTGATTATGACAAGGATGGTGACATTGACCTCTTTGTGGGGGAGCGACTTAAGCCATTCAGCTATGGGGTGGCATGCGATGGATATCTGTTGCAAAATGATGGACACGGCATTTTTGTGGATGTTTCATCTGATATCGCTCCAGCCTTTGGTAAGCTGGGTTTGATTACTGATGCTGAGTTTATCGAACTGGACGGAAATCGGGAGACCGTAGAGCTAGTTGTCGTGGGAGAATTTATTTCACCACGGATATTTCAGTATTCGGGAGATAAGTTTGAAGACGTGACACCGGCCAACATATCGAAATTGAAGGGTTGGTGGAATGTGATTAAGTCTGCCGACATGGATGGTGATGGAAATGTAGATCTAATACTCGGAAATCATGGATTGAATAGCCGATTTAAAGCCAGTGAAAAGCAACCAATTCGCCTTTATGTAGATGATTTTGACCAAAATGGATTTGTTGATCCTATTCTGACCACCACAGGTAGTGATGGTAAGTCTTATCCTTTTGCGCTCAGACACAACCTGATCGATCAGATGAAAAACCTGAAAAAGAAATTTCCCAATTATGAAAGCTACAAGCATGCGACCATTGAGGATGTGTTGGATCAGCAACAATTGAAAAATGCCAGTGTACTGGAGACTACGTTCCTTGAGACGATCATTTTAAAGAATATTGGGGATCTCAATTTCGATATGAAAAAGCTGCCGGTTGACTGCAGTCTTGCTCCGGTCTTTGCCATAGCAGCGGAAGATTTTGATAAGGATGGTGATTTGGATTTGATCCTGGGAGGAAACTTGTATGGGACAAAACCTGAAATTGGTCGGTATGATGCCAGCTACGGTACGTTTTTGTCCAATACCGGTGGTATGAGCTTTATTTCAAATGGGATAAAATCAGGTTTTGTCGTAGATGGTGAGGTCCGTGATTTCATTATCTATGACAAGGCTGTTTTTGTATTTAGAAACAGTGACAGCGTTGTTACATTCCAATATTAAATCAGGCAGCTTGAGATTTGTTACTCATATCATGGTCCTCCTGGTGCTGTTTGGTTGTCGCAAAGTTGAAAACAAGATGGCCAGGCTACCTTCATCGGCAACTGGAATTGACTTTGTCAACGCCTTAGACCCTGCTGGTGATTTGAATATCATCAAGTACCTCTACTATTACAACGGAGGAGGTGTTGCTGTGGGTGACATTAACAATGATGGTCTTGAAGACCTGTTCTTCACTGCCAATCAGGGTGAGGATCAGCTTTATTTAAATACCGGCAACTTACAATTCAGGAATATAACACGGTCTTCCGGCATCACCAATCACCAAGCATCCTGGTCAAACGGGGCGGTATTTGCGGATGTGAATGGCGACGGTTGGGAGGATATTTTTGTTTGTAAGGTGGGGAATTATCTTTTCCTTCAGGGACATAACCTTCTTTATCTAAATAATCAGGACAACACATTCAGCGAAGTTGCCGTGGATGTTGGTCTGGCGTTTTCGGGCTTTTCCACGCAGGCCTCTTTTTTTGATTATGACCGGGATGGGGACCTGGATATGTACCTGATGAATCATGCAGTACATACTACCAGAAGCTACCAGGACGCTTCCACCCGACAAATACCTGATCCGCTGGCAGGTGACAGACTTTACCGAAACCAGTTGGTGGAGTCAGACTCACTTTACTTCCATGATGTGACACGGGAAGCCGGTATCTTCAGCAGTGCACAGGGCTATGGCCTGGGTTTGGTGACTTCAGATATCAACCAGGATGGCTGGATGGATATCTATGTTGGCAACGATTTTCACGAGGACGATTACCTGTATCTGAATCAAAAAGACGGGACCTTCAAAGAAAGTCGAAGTCAAATGATCAATCACACTTCTCGCTTCACAATGGGCGTTGATATTGCCGATGTCAATGGAGATACTCATCCGGATATTTTCTCCCTGGACATGCTCCCCAGGAATGAGCAGATCCTGATGAAATCTGGTGGGGAAGACAACAACAAGGTGACTGAAGTGAAGTTGAAATTTGGTTACGGTCATCAGTATGCCCGAAACGCCTTTCAGCTAAATACTGGTGCGGGCACCTTCTCAGAGGTCGCTTTGCTCACGGATACTTATGCCACAGATTGGAGCTGGTCTGTTTTGCTACAGGATTTTGACAATGATGGCCATAAAGACATCTTCATTACCAATGGGATCTATAAACGACCCAACGACCTGGATTACATCAACTTTTTAAGCACGCTGGACATGACACTGGTCTCTGACAAAAACCAGGACAGCCTGGACCAGGTACTTATTCAGCGCATGCCTACGCTGAAAATTCCCAACTACATGTTTAAGAATAAGGGTGGTCTCCGGTTTGAGGAAGTCAGTAGGGTATGGGGCCTGGGTGAACCATCGTATTCTAATGGAGCAGCCTATGCAGACCTTGATAATGACGGCGATCTTGAGCTGGTCATCAATAATGTGAACTCCGAAGCATTTATCTATCAAAACAATTTTAGCAGTCATTACCTACAAATTAAGCTTGAGGGAGATCGATTCAACAGTCAGGCATTGGGCTCCACAGTAAAAGCCTGGTATGGAGGGCGAGTGGCTACCGGAGAGGTCGTTTCAAGCCGTGGATTTCAATCCGCACCCACCAAAAGGCTGCATTTTGGTTTAGGGGATGAGACGAGGGTAGACTCTTTGACCATTCATTGGCCTGATGGGACAGTACGGAAGCTGGGTTCATTAAGAGCTGATTCCCTGTATACAATCAGGAAGGAAAGTTCAGATGCCTTTACACTGGCGAATAATGACAAGATCAGGCTTAGCTACCTGGAACCAGGAATTGTGGAAAATGACTACAGAGACTACGACAAAGAAACCCTGATCCCGGAAAAGCTCTCTACCGAGGGCCCGGCAGCGGTTGCGGCAGACTTTAACGGCGACGGTATGGAAGACCTGTTTTTAGGAACCCCGAGAGGTCAACATCATCTGCTATATCTACAAACAAAAGAAGGTCTTGGTCAACAAGCCAAAACTACATTCACAAATTCAGACCAGCTGGAGGCAGTAGATGCGGCAGCTTTTGATTTTGATGATGATGGGGACCTCGATCTGTATGTGGTGCATGGGGGCAATGACTACCCTTATGACTCACCTTACTTCGAGGATGCTCTGTATCTCAATGACGGCAAGGCAAATTTTGAGAAAGCAGAACTCACACTTCTCACCATCAATGGATCATGCGTAGTGCCCGGAGACTATGACAATGATGGTGACCCGGACCTCTTTGTGGGTGGCAGATCAGTGCCCGGAGGATATGGATTGATCCCGGAGAGTCTATTGTTAGAAAACAAGGAAGGCACGCTTAAAGTTGCCCGGGTTTTGACACCGGGAATGGTGACCGATGCAGCCTGGCACGACTTCGACGGGGATGGTGACCTGGATTTGTTTGTGGTGGGAGATTGGATGCCAGTAACAGGACTGCGAAACGATGGAAATGGAGACTTTATAGATATTACGCATGACATCGGTTTAGGAAGTAGCCATGGGATGTGGAACAACATTTTGATAACGGATGTAAACCAGGATGGTCAAAAAGACATTGTCCTGGGTAATCTCGGGTTAAACAGCAAGTTCAAAGCGTCACCTGAACAGCCTGTGACTTTGTTTCTGGATGATTTTGACAGGAATGGGCAACCTGATCCGATTATCTTTTATTATATCAATGGCTCAAAAATTCCTTTTGCTTCCAGGGATGAACTGGCCGCTCAATTACCTTATCTCAAGAAGGACTTCCTGAGCTATTCTGTGTTTTCTCAGACCAGGACACTCAAAGGCTTGACAGGAAAAGATGAGAGAGAGGTAACTCAGGTCAACTATTTGCATGATCTAAGCTCAGGCATTTTATTATGGCAAAATGGAAAATATGTTAAGCGGGACTTTCCTCTCCAGGCACAATTCAGTCCAATCAATGACCTGTTGGCCACAGATCTGGATGGAGATGGACATAAAGATCTAATCTATGTAGGTAATTTCTTTGGGGCTGTGACTTCAGTAGGAAGATATGATGCCAGCCCCGGCGGAGTTTTGAAAGGAACAGGAGACGGTAAATATGCATTTGTTGGATTCTTGCCCCTTGAATTTGACAAAGAGTATAGGAAAGTAATTTCTTTAAATAGTGATAAATTTGTTATGGTTCCCAATAGTGGGAAACCTGTCCTGATCGATAAGAAAATATTGGTTGAATTAGTTGAAAAAGGATTTTAATTGAAAGGTATGACCCGAGTAGTGACTCTATTATTTGTTTTAGTATCTGTATTATTTTACTCATGTAAAGAGGATAATACCTATAAGGCAATCCTTGATGATCCGGAGTCCTATCAGGGCGCTGTGAAGCAACTCACGGATGTAATTGTGTACGACATCTTTTCACCTCCGGTGGCCAGTCGGGTATATGTTTATCCCAATATTGCCGCATTTGAAGTTTTGGCAGCGTTAAATCCTGACACTCTTCACTCACTGGCTGGTCAGGTTACGGATCTTAGCCCTGTACCTTCTCCACAGAAAGATCAGAGGATTGATCCAAATCTGGCCAGTATCCATGCTTTTCTCACAGTGGGTAAGATGCTTATCTTTTCTGAAAATAAGATTGATGAGTATCGGGAGAATTTCTACAATAGGCTAGAAGAAAACGGACTTCCTTCCGATGTCAAAAAGAATTCTCTGGCCTACGGGGAGATTGTGGCAGACCATATTCTGCAATGGGCTGATGGTGACATGTATAAGCAGACCAGGACTTTCCCAAAATATACTGTGCAGGATGAAACCTTCAAGTGGAAACCCACCCCACCGGATTATATGGAAGGTATTGAACCTCACTGGAACAAAATACGTCCGATGATCCTTGATTCAGCCCGACAGTTCAGTCCTAAACCTCCATTGGAAATGACGATGGAAGAAAATAGCGGATTCTACCGCGAACTGAAAGAAGTCTATGATGTTGGGGTAAACCTGGATGAAGAAAGTACCAACATTGCCAAGTTCTGGGATTGTAATCCGTATGTTTCACATCACCGGGGTCACGCCATGTTTGCCACTAAAAAGATAACTCCCGGTGGGCATTGGATTGGCATTGTTGCCGTAGCTACCCGTACAGCCGGATCAGATTTTGATGAGACAGTGGAGGCTTACGTGCGTACTTCTATTTCGTTGTTTGATGGCTTTATCAGCTGCTGGGATGAGAAATGGAGAAGCATCGTTGTCCGGCCTGAAACATTGATACATCAATATCTGGATGAAAAATGGGTGCCATTACTTCAGACACCGCCATTTCCTGAATACACCAGTGGCCATAGCGTAATATCCCGGGCAGCAGCTGTTACTCTTACCGATTACTTTGGGGATCACTTTTTCTTTACAGATACCACTGAAAATGAGTATGGTCTACCCACCAGGGAATTCGATTCATTTTTGCAGGCCTCAGAGGAAGCTGCCATTAGCAGGTTGTATGGTGGTATACACTACAGAATGGCAATTGAGCAAGGGGTGTCACAGGGTGAAGCCGTAGGCGATTATGTGGTTTCTAACCTTAAAACCAGGAAGGTTAGCGGGATAGCAGCCAATTAGCTCTACTCTCAGTAATCCTGATCAGATTTACTTTTAGAGGGACCATGTGATTTTATGATGTTAAGACTAACTTGGGCAATCCAAACATTTACCCAATGAAAAATAGTCTGTTACTGGCAGTTTGTCTGGCACTTTTTACCGTTTCCTGCCGCACTGAAATCACACAAGAGAAAAACAATCAAAAACCCAATGTCCTTTTCATCGCCATCGACGATCTGAATGACTGGCTCGGCTGTATGAATGGGCATCCCAACACCCTCACACCCAATATGGATAAGCTCGCCTCGCAGGGTGTTCTCTTTACCAATGCTCATTGTCAGGCGCCCTTGTGTGGTCCGTCCAGGGCTTCGATCATGACGGGTTTGCGTCCATCCACCACGGGTATTTATGGCATGATAGATGACAACGACATCAAAAGCGTGCTACCGGACATTACCTTGCTCCCAGAGTATTTTAAGCAAAATGGCTATTACACCATGGGCATCGGAAAGCTCTTCCATCAGCATGCTCCGGACGGTGTTTTCGATGAATCGGGAGGGCGAACAGGTGGCTTTGGTCCCAAGCCTAAAGAACGCTTTGTCTGGGATGGCATCGGAACATCCGATCAGGAGAAGTACGGCAGGACCAGCACCGACTGGGGTGCCTATCCGGAAGTGGATTCCCTGATGATCGATTATCAATCTGCAGACTGGGTGATTGAGCGATTAAACAAAGCGTATGATCAGCCGTTCTTTATGGGTGTTGGATTTATCCGGCCGCACGTGCCGCTGTATGCTCCGCAAAAATGGTTTGACAAGATCCCACTGGAAGGACTGGAAATGACTCCTTACAAGGCCGACGACCTTAACGATGTCCCGGATGTAGCTTTACAAATCAATGACTTGCCGATGATGCCTACCACACAGTGGGCCATTGAGTCAGGTAACTGGGATGATATCATCCAGGCATATCTGGCTTGTGTGAGCTTTGTAGATGCTCAGGTCGGACGGGTGATGGAAGCCCTGGAAAACAGTGAATATGCTGACAACACAATCATTGTGCTTTGGTCCGATCATGGTTACAGGCTGGGAGAGAAGGAGACCTTTGCTAAGCACGCCTTGTGGGAGGAGGCCACGAATGCCCCGTTGATCTTTGCTGCTCCTACATTACCAAAAGGTAAAGTCGTCGATCAACCTGTGGAAATGCTTTCTATCTACCCGACCCTAGTGGAATTGAGTGGGTTAGCAGCCAATGACAAAAATGAAGGGATCAGCCTGGTTGAGCTGATGCAAAGCGGGAAGAATGAAAAAGCGTATTACGCTATCACTACCTATGGGATGAATAACCATTCCATCCGTTCTGAAAATTTTAGATATACCCGCTATGAAGACGGGAGCGAAGAGCTTTACGATCACGAATATGACCCCAATGAATGGATCAATATTTCCGGGGAGACAAAAGCGGAATCGGTGAGAGAAAGCTTAGGCACCCTTTTGCCCAAAGAGAATGCCCAATGGGCCGAACCATCGGAATATACCTTTCAACCCTATTTTGTAGAACAAAAAGAACGGACTTCATCGCAGTAGCCGACAGGATTGCCTGACGCTACAGGATGTCAACGAATTGTCTAATGTTTTTATTAGCTTGTAATTACTAATAAATCAATTTATTGACCTGAGATGCGTAAACTTCTTTCATTATTATTATTCCTTTTTGTCACCAGTGCACTTTTTGCTCAAAAGTCCGATCAACCCAATATCATCTTCCTTCTCACAGATGATCAGCGCTGGGATGCCCTGGGGTATGCGGGCAATCCACTTTCCCTGACGCCGGAGATGGATAGGCTCGCCTCGGAAGGTACCTATTTCAAACAAGCCATTGTCACTACGCCCATCTGCGCTGGAAGTCGTGCATCTATCCTGACAGGTACTTATGAAAGAACACACCGATACACCTTCCAGACCGGGGATCTCAAGGAAGAATTCATGCAGGCATCTTACCCATTGGTATTGCGGGATGCCGGCTATTACACCGGATTCTACGGAAAATTCGGGGTGAGATACGATAAGGAGGCCTCGCTCTTTGATCAGTTTGATAGCTATGATCGAAATGGAGCCTTTAAAGACGAACGTGGTTACTACTACAAGCAATTGAATGGAGAAACGGTCCATCTGACCCGCTACACCGGTCAGCAGGCACTGGATTTTATTGAGGAGGCTCCGGAGGGAAAACCTTTTTGCCTGAGCCTGAGCTTCAGTGCACCTCATGCCCATGACCCTGCGGAAGATCAGTATTTCTGGGATGCCCCCTCCAACGAACACCTGGCCGCTGTGGACGTTCCCGGACCAGCTTTAGGCAAAGACAAGGATTTCGATAAACTGCCCCAGATAGTGCGGGAAGGCTTCAACCGAACCCGATGGTACTGGAGGTATGATACGGAGGAAAAATATCAACACAGCGTAAAGGGTTATCATCGTATGATTGCAGACATCGACCGGGAAATTGGTGCCATTCGTGCAAAGCTTGAAGAAAAAGGGTTGGATGAAAATACGGTCATCATCCTGATGGGTGATAATGGGTACTTCCTCGGTGAACGTCAGCTGGCAGGAAAGTGGTTGATGTATGACAATTCCATAAGGGTACCATTGATCATTTTTGATCCTCGTGCGGGAATGCACAATGACATTGAGCAGATGGCCCTGAATATTGACGTACCCGCTACCATCGCTGACCTGGCTGGTGCTGAGCAACCTGAGGGTTGGCAGGGAAAGAGCCTGGTTCCGCTGCTCAAGAACCCGCAATACGATCTGGAACGGGATACCATCCTCATCGAACACCTCTGGGAGTTTGAACATATTCCCCCCAGTGAAGGTGTGAGGACAGCCCAATGGAAATATTTAAGGTATGTAAACGACCAATCAATCGAAGAACTTTATGACTTAAACAAAGATCCTCAGGAAACAAAAAACCTGGTGGCTTCTAAAAAACACCAGGCTATCCTACAGGAATTGCGTACAAAATGCGATGAGCTGGCTAAAAAGTATGATGATCCCACTGTGGGAAGTCCGGATGGATTGATGGTGGAATGGTTACGAGCGCCGGGTACGGCCATCAAGGACAACACTCCTGAATTTTCATGGATCGTACCGCAGGGTGCGGTCTATCAGCAAGCATACCAGGTACTCGTCGCTTCTTCCAAGGAGAAGATCAACCAAAACATCGGTGATATTTGGGACAGCGGCCAGGTGAGGACCAGGCAAAATTCCGACGTGGTATTTGGAGGGAAACCATTACAAAGTGGTCAGTCATATTTTTGGAAAGTAAGGATCTGGGATCAGCTCAACCGGGTGACCTCTTATGCTTCTCCACAGTCATTCAAAATGGGTGCTACCGATGAGAAAGAAATCACCACACCCAATATTTTTCAGGTGGATAGGGTAAAGCCCGTTGCTTTTAAATCCATCGGTCAGGACAGCTATTTTGCTGATTTTGGTAAGGATGGTTTTGCCGCACTTAGGATAAATTATCAAACAGATAACAAGGATTCTCTGGTCATCAGGCTCGGCGAACAGGTGATAAATGGCCGTATCAACACAGATCCACAGGGTAATATCCGTTACCAGGAGGTTAAACTGGGTGTGCAACCCAACAAAAAAGACTATCTGGTCGTGCTACCTCCCGATGCCCGCAATACCAAACCTCAGGCTGTGGCCTTACCTGATTCATTTCCTGTGTTGCTCCCATTCAGATATGCAGAAATAGAAGGGGCAAAGGCCGGATTAAAAAGTGAAGACCTCACCCAGGAAGTTTATTTCACTTATTGGGAAGAGGAGGCGAGCAGTTTCACGAGTTCAGATACCGTGCTCAATCAGGTATGGGACCTTTGTAAATACTCCATGAAGGCCACTTCATTTGCGGGTTTATATGTAGATGGGGACCGTGAGCGAATTCCTTACGAGGCGGATGCTTATCTCAACCAGCTGACGCATTATGCGGTGGATAGGGAGTATCCGATTGCCCGCCGTACCATCGAATACTTCATGGAGTATCCGACCTGGCCAACCGAGTGGCAGCAGCATGTGGCGCTGATGTTCTACGATGACTACATGTACACCGGGAATACAGAGCTCATCGAAAAGTACTATGAGCCACTGAAATACAAGACGCTTTACCAGCTGGCTGATGAGGATGGCCTGATCAGTACCACCAGGGTGACACCGGAGATTATGAAACAGCTGGGTTTCAAAGACCCTGACGTAAAACTTCGGGATATCACCGACTGGCCTCCCGCACAAAAGGATACGGGTTGGAAGCTGGCTACCAAGGAAGGGGAGCGGGATGGTTTTGTTTTCTGCCCCACCAATACGCTGGTTAATGCTTTTTACTACAGAAACATGGTAATCATGGCAGAGTTTGCAGAGATCCTGGGCAAGTATCAGGAGGCTGATGAATTCAGGTTGCGTGCCATCAAAGCCAGGAAGGCCATGAATGAAAAGCTTACAGATCCTGAGACGGGTGTGTATGTGGATGGAGATACCACGGCGCATTCTTCCTTGCATTCCAATATGGCGGCACTGGCCTTTGGTGTGGTGCCTGCAGACCGGGTAAAGTCCGTAGTAGAATTCATCAAGTCCAGGGGTATGGCATGCAGTGTCTATGGATCGCAATACCTCATGGATGCCCTGTACATAGGGGGAGAAGCGCAGTATGCACTGGATCTGATGACGGCAACACATGACCGCAGCTGGTGGAACATGATTGCCATCGGATCTACCATCTCGCTAGAAGCCTGGGACATGAAGTACAAACCCAACTCAGACTGGAACCATGCCTGGGGGGCTGTGCCGGGTAATATTGTGGCCCGAAGGATGTGGGGCATCAGACCCAAAACGCCAGGCGGAGATATCATCACCATTCAGCCACAATTGGCAGATTTGGAGTTTACCAACATTGAAGTTCCTTTCTTAAAAGGGACAGTGAAAGCCGATTTCAAAAAGGTGAACAATCGTGTGAAAACATATCGATTCACCATCCCGGCCAATATGGCGGCAGAACTGGTGCTGGATGCTGCTGAAAATGATACCGTGATCGTGAATGGAAGCCAGGTTAACTCATCTTTTGGTTCGATTCGCCTGGAACCTGGCGAACATCGGGTTACCTTACGTGTGAATTCATTTTAACCAACGATCATGAAATATTTTAGCCAACCAACTGCTCTTCTATTACTCCTCATCATAGGCATTGCCAGTGCATGTCAGGATTCTGAAAAGGTGAATATAACCGGTGAGCTAAAGAAATGGCATAAGGTGTCGCTGGTATTTGAGGGGCCTCAAACGGGTGAGTTGGATGAAAATAACCCATTCCTGAATTACAGGCTGGATGTAACCTTCTCAAATGGCAACGAACAGTTTGTGGTTCCCGGATATTATGCAGCCGATGGTGATGCGGCTGAATCGGGCGCTAATTCCGGCAACAAGTGGGTGGTCAATTTCACTCCTAATGAAACCAGCGAATGGAGCTATACAGTCTCTTTTAAAAAGGGTGAAAATGTTGCTGTGGCTAAGGATCCATCCGGGTTTTCAAGTGCTGAATTCATGGACGGACTTACAGGTAGTTTTTCTGTGACAGATTCGGATAAATCAGGTCATGACAACAGGGCCAAGGGGAGATTGCAGTATGTGGGTGAGCCCTACCTGAAATATGCCGAAACAGGAGACTACTTCATCAAGCTGGGTGTGGATGCACCTGAAAACCTGCTGGCATATGAAGACATTGACAGCACCACCAATGTGTTTGAGTTTAGAAAGTCGTGGGGTCCTCATGCGAAAGACTTTGACCAGGCGGCCCAGTCGTTTCTTTGGCAGGGAAGCAAAGGCAAAAACCTGATGGGGGCCTTGAATTACCTCGTTTCTGAAGAGCTGAATGTATTTTCTTTCCTCACCTTCAATGTGGATGGGGATGACCGCAACATCTTCCCTCATTTGCTGAAAGTGCCGTTTTCTGAATATGAGGCTTATGCCAATGAAAAGCAAAACAAGGAAGCGTGGGAGAATTATTTCCATAAAACCAGGTTTGATATTTCAAAGCTTGAGCAATGGGAACGAATTTTCGCATATGCGGAGACCTTAGGTCTTTTTCTTCACTTTAAGACCCATGAAACCGAGACTGATCACCTGATGGACAAAGGTGTGTTTGGCGTTGAAGGAAAGCTTTATTACCGGGAATTGATCGCCCGGTTTGGCCATCATCTGGCACTCAACTGGAACCTGGGCGAAGAGAACAATCAACCCATCGAAGAGGTCATCAAAGCGGCAAAATATGTATACAATCTGGACCCTTACAAGCACCATTTGGTCGTGCATACTTATCCCAACCAGGACGATCGTTATGCGGGGCTGATTGGAGATCAGTCACCATTGACAGGCGCTTCACTGCAATTGAGCGACAAGGAATTTAAAGATGTCCATGCAAGGGTGCTCAAGTGGAAGAATAAAACGGACAGCGTAGGCAAGCCCTGGGCGCTGGCCGTGGATGAGCCGGGAAGTGCCCGTTATGCGTTGCTCCCTGACGATGAAGACATGGAGCACAACGAAGCCCGGGGGAATGCCATGTATGGCACCCTTTTCGCCGGAGGTTATGGTTTGGAATGGTACTTCGGCTACGACAGCCCTAATTCCGATCTCACCTGCCAGGACTTTAGAAGTCGGGATCTTTTCTGGGACCAAAATCGGTATGCCAGGAGGTTTTTTGAGAACGAATTGCCTTTCTGGAGGATGAAACCTGCGGATGAACTCACATCCGATGATCAATCATATTGTTTGGCCGAGCAGGATCAGGTTTACGTGGTGTATAAGCCCATGGGGTTGAGAAAAGTTGAACTGGACCTGCGTGACACCCAAATGCTCTACGAAATCATGTGGTATAACCCAAGAGCAGGTGGAGATTTGGCCAATGGTTCAGTCACAGGAGTTGGTGGCGGAAGTGTTGTAAATATTGGTACTCCTCCCTCAGATGTTGACATGGATTGGATCGTGGTTGTGAAATCAACGGGTTTGACGAAGTGACATAATATTGCCTGATATTTAAACTGGCCATTTCTGGATTTCAGTCACTTTGACAAAATACTTTGACCATCACCGCTTTCTCTTCCCTCCGTTCATCGTCTCTCGAAGAGGACGATGTAGGTTTTGAAGCAATCCCTGTGCAATACTGGAGAGTGGTTCTGGATTTCATTCACTTACAAAATAGTTTGATTTTCACCATTCGAGCCATGGGGCTCTTACCGCAGCGGCGGACCGTTTTCTGTCTTGATACAGAAAGTAAGCAAAGAAATCAATCGGACCGCCGAAGCGGCCAAAACAATCACTTCAGCCGCACAAGGCCCGGCGCTGGCCGTAACGACGGACCGCCAGTGTTTTGGCCTGCCACCGCACCTTTCTGATTGACGGGTTTTACAAAATAAATCAAGCTCCAAATGTCCAGATAGTCGATCCTATTTATGTTGAAAATATTTACGATTTTGTTGAAGTATGTCATTTTGGTAATGAATACATCTCGCCAAGTGTAGAGGAGATAGCACAACCCCCTGCAACAAATCTCGTCATTGTAGCCTGTCCCAAACTTGATTTGGGAAGGAATCAATCATGAGTCGTCAGATCTCAGGATTGGTGACGACACAATCCCCATGCATACCTGGAGAAGTGGTTCAAGGGATCTCTTACAGCCAATCAGAGTCACCGTAGGGACTCTGATACTATCTATACTTAAGGGGCTTTATTCTCTTCCCTCCGTTCATCGTCTCTCGAAGAGGACGATGTAGGTTTTGAAACAATCCCTGTGCAAGACTGGAGAAGTGGTTCTGGATTTCAATCATTTTCAAAATAGTTTGATTTTCACTATTCGAGCCCAGCCTTTGGCAGGCAGGCGTGGAATCTCCTGTAATATAAGACTTCACGCCCTAGCCTTCCCAAATCAAATCCCTACCCAAATAAGGGCTCTGAGTGACGGTAGAGGGTTTTTGTTAAGTCCTACATCGAACTCATTTGATTTAGATTAAGGTTTAAAGTGCTATTAAAGCGCTGAAAATGAGTGGTTAAGGTGATTGACAAAATCAGTTATTTGTCGTAACTTCAATAGGTCTTGCTGAAAAAGTCTCAGTTATTTTTGACGCTTTTCAGCAGGCCCTATATAGTTAACCAATCACTCAAACCCCCAAAACCTATCCCAATGAAAAACTTAATGATTATTTTAAGTACCTTCTTGGTATATGTTTCATGTCAACAAGCAGTTGATATAGAAAGCGAAAAAGCAGCAATCAAAGCAGTTATTGAAAGTTCTGGTCAGGCGTGGCAAAACAGAGATCTGGAGGTAATGAAGGATGTCTGGCTTCAAGGCGATATGACATCAAGATTAGCGGCCGGACCTAGTGGGTATGGATTTATCCAGGGCTGGAAAAATCATCTGGAGCGGTATGAAAATTTTTTTGGCGAGAATCCTGAAGCATCTGGATACAATGAACTGTATGATAACTATAGAATATCTATCCATCCTGAATGCGCGTGGGTTTTGGTAGACCACGCAGTTGTTAATCCTGAAGGAGATACCTTAAACTATGGATTATTTACTTACATTCTGGAAAAGCAGGACGGAAAATGGAAATTGGCTGCATTATCAACTATTGCAAATTCTGGGTATGATAATATGAACCGAATTTTAGCTACTTCGGAGACTTATCACAAGTTAAATCCTGATGATGTGGATAATATATTGACAGATGATTTTGTCGGATGGGATGAAATAGGAGGGAAATGGACAAAGAAGGAACACAAAATAGCCTGGACCAAAAACGTAAGGGCAGCTTCCGATAGTATTATATATCAAATGGCTAACGGCAATTACGTGACAACAAGGTTTTTTAGAGCAGGAGCAATTAATGGCAAAAAAATTTCAGGAGAAGCTTTGCAGGTCAAGCGCTTTGAAGATGATAAAATAGCTGAGATATGGGAATACGGATTTGGAGTGCTAAAGCGATAGCATAAAGTCCATTGAATTACTTGCAGGGTATCTGATGGTATATTGGATACCCTTTATTTTTTACTTTCTTTGCCTGGTAAATTCTTGCTATCAATGAATCTAAAATCCCGGTTTGACCACTACAGCCAATCAGAGTCACCGTAGGGACTCTGATACTATCTATACTTAAGGGGCTTTATTCTCTTCCCTCCGTTCATCGTCTCTCGAAGAGGACGATATAGGTTTTGAAACAATCCCTGTGCAATACTGAAGAAGTGGTTCTGGATTTCATTCTCTTACAAAATAGTTTGATCACCACCCTTGCCAGGGGGGCTTTCATTTCTTTTCCTTGGACTAGCCGTCCGCATGAAAAGAAACGAACCGCGGCGGCGGACCGTCAAAGAAAAATCAAGCCAGAATAATCACTTCCTCCCACAATGGCCACCCACGCCGTAGCGACGGACCGCCGGTATTCTGGCGGGCCACCGCTCTTTTGCTTCGCAAGTGGAGGGGTTAACAATGAAATAAGCTTTCAGGTTTTCTATTGCATCTGCAAAGAACTAGTTCCTACATAAACTATTGTAGTAGCGTAGCACAAACCCCTGCACAAACCTCGTCATTGTGAGGAATCAATCAGGAGTCGCCAGATCTCATGATTGGTGACGACACAATCCCCTTGTAAGACAGGAGAAGTGGTTTCTGGGTTTTCATTCACTTTTAAAATTGTTTGGTTTGATGTAGTGAAGTGCGGTCAAACGCTATGAAATTTGATTGATTTTTTGCGTGGTGATCCTACAATTTATTATTGTTGAGGTATCAATTTAATAAATGCTGAATGGCAAATCTCTCAATGATCCAAAAGCTTCTTTATTTTTCTTTATGTTGGATGGTGCTCGCGCTTGCGACAATGTCCTGCACAGAAGAAAAGAAACAACCACCCAACATCCTCTTTATCATGTCCGACGATCATACCTCACAGGCATGGGGGATCTATGGATCGGTGCTGGACGAGGTGGCTCACACTCCCAATATCAAAAGGCTGAGAAGCGAAGGAGCACAGCTCATGAATGTCTTTGCCACCAATTCCATCTGTGTGCCGAGCCGGGCTGCTATCCTGACAGGAGAATACAGCCACCGCAATGGTGTCTATACCTTGTCTGATGCCATTGATCCGGGAAGGGAGACAGTGGCTAAGCTTATGCAAAGAAGTGGTTATCAAACGGCCATATTCGGGAAGTGGCACTTGAAAACACAGCCGCAGGGTTTTGATGCCTGGAATGTGCTACCGGGGCAGGGTCGGTATTTTGAACCGGTATTGAGGAATAAAGACAACTGGCCAGAGGGAGCGGTGTATGAGGGGTTTTCTTCGGATGTGATCACGGATCAGTCATTGGCCTGGCTGGAGCAACGGGATAAGGAAAAGCCCTTCTTCCTGATGCATCACTTCAAGGCCACACACGAGCCTTTTAACTATCCGGAAAGGTTTGCATCCCTTTATGAGGGCGTTGAAATGCCGGAACCGGAAAGCCTGATGGATTTTTATCCGGACAAGACTTCACGGACTTTCCAGGGACAGATCCTGGAGATCATGAATGATCGGTTTACGAACAATCCGGAAAGATATCTGCTTGATTCATTTTCTACCGAAGGGCTCACAAGAGAGGAGGCCAGAAGGAAAGTATATCAGCAGTTCATCAAGAATTTTTTAAGGTCAGGGGCCGCTATCGATGATAACATCGGCAGGGTGCTGGATTACCTGGACAAGGAAGGACTTCGGGATAATACCATCGTGATCTATACCGCTGACCAGGGCTACTTTCTAGGGGAGCATGGCTTGTTTGACAAGCGGATGATGTACGAGGAATCTATCAGGATGCCTTTCATTGTGAGTTATCCACCGGAAATCGATCCCGGATCGGTGAATGATGACATCATTCTGAATGTCGATTTTGCGCCATTGTTCCTGGATTATGCAGGCATTGAAGTCCCGGAGTTTATGCAGGGAAGTAGCTTCAGGGCTAACCTGCAAGGTGAAACACCTGCAGACTGGCGCCAATCCTTTTATTACCGGTACTGGACCCATGAGACCCATCGGCCAGCACATTTGGGTGTTCGCACCAAAGACGCCAAACTCATCTATTTCTATGGCCAGCCACTCAGGGAAGAAGGTGTAACAGCCAATGACCCCACCTGGGAATTCTTCGACCTGAAAAAAGACCCCAAAGAGATCAACAACGTATATGGCGACCCTAAATACCAGGATCAGATTGAATCTTTGAAAAAAGAACTTTTCAGACTGAAAGCTGAGGTAGGGGATAGTGATGAGCAGTATCCGGTGATGGATTCTTTGTTGAAAGTCTTGAACTAGGCTGCACAAGCCCCTGCAACAAATCTAGCCTCTGCAACAAATCTCGTCATTGTAGCCTGTCCCAAACTTGATTTGGGAAGGAAACCTTTCAGCCATAGGCTGATTGGTGACGACACAATCCCCTTGCATACCTGGAGAAGTGTTTCTGGATTTCAGTCATTTTAAAAGACTTGCCCTCATGCCGGGGAGGTAGATACCGGGGCGCGTAGCCATTTTCCTTGATGAAAAAGCCTGCGCGGCTCGGTTCCAAAAAATCAAGCCAAAACAATCACTTCAGCCGCACAAAGCCCGACGCTGGCCCGGTGTTTTGGTAGGCCACCGCTCTTTTCACCTTTGGTGAAATTTGGGGTATTAGTTCTATGCAAATGATATTGAAAAGCTAAAGGCTCATTTCATGGCTAACCCCTCCAAATTGCGAAGCAAAAGAGCGGTGGCCAGTCGGAATTCCGGGCGTGGGAAGGCGTTGCGGGGGGAAGTGATAATTCCGACAAAGATTTTTCCCTTCTTTTCATCGATTGGAAAAGAAGGAGCCTCCGCGGCTTGAGCGGTGACAAATAATATTTCTAAGATAAGGCTGAATATCCCGTAGGGAAAGGATAACTAGGTCATGTGATATTAAACCATATCATCAATCCTATAGATCAGTCCTTCCAGCCCACCCAACAACTAAACCTGATTGTCGCTCAACTAGAGATCAACTGGTAAATAACTAGAGATTATCTGGGAAACGACTAGAGAAGAACTAGAGAATGACTGGAAAACGACTGGAAAACAACTATAGGAAGACCGGACGCACTCCGGACACACACCGGAGAAGGACTACAAAAAAAACGGAGAAACCACCTGTATTTCCATTAAAACCCATCTAAAACGTCCCTTTATTTTTACAAAGCTTCACGCAACCATCTATAAAGCTTTACGCGACCTCCTATGAAGCTTCATGCGACCTTCAATAAGGCCTTACGCGACAATCCATGAAGCTTTACGCAGCCCTCTATAAGGCTTTGCATCAATGCCTGTGAAGCTTTACATCTTACAGCCCCTTGTTTTATCCGGGGCAATGAATAAAATGGGTTGGTTACACCTACCAATAAAAATAAAAAAAGCCCCAACTCATAACGAGCCCGGGGCCAGATTAAAGAACCAACTTTTATATGTTTAATTATAACGTATAAACAATGGAAAAGGGGAAAATGTTTGGTTATTTAAGTACATTTTGGTAGGGTTGAAACCTCAGCAACGGGAAGTTATCCAAGCGTTTTATGAAATGATTTTCCATCACCAAAGTCATCAATGACCTCGGCGATCATCTGCTGTCCGAATGTTCGAACATCTGAATGTCTCCTCTAGATTCCCCTTTATGATCAGACAGCACCCAATTCCAGGCTTGAAGTGAAAGGGGGATTCCTACCAATTGACGATTTACTTTCTCAGGGCCCTTCCTATGAATTTTCGATTGAACTACCCTCTCTTTGCAAGAGAGGGGGGAGAAGGCCTGGACAATAGACCCAGATCGAACAACTGGGTGAGTTGGAGACAAATCCAGATGACACAGCACATGGTAACTTTCACATCCGACCCTCAGCAACAGCATGCCTAGTCATACCCCCAGTCGAACAACCCTGCTAACCTGCTGATTCCTGCCTGCCCACCGAAGCCAGAAGTGGAGGTGGGATTCCTCACTACTGAATCTCATTATGTCTCCCTAATTACGCCTCCCTTTGGTATTAAATCCAACTCCCCTTAATTTCGTAACAAATCCTAACCTTATGAACAACCATTTTTCTCAGATCCTGAGTGCATCCAGCCTGCTATTTGTTGTGATCCTGTTTTCTTCCTGTGAAGCACCAAAGGAAGAAGTATCTAAGCGACCCAACGTCGTCCTCATGTTTATCGATGATGGTGCCTTTGACGATTACCATCCTTTTGGCAAGCCTCGCTACCCCACACCACATATCGAGACGCTGGCCAAAGAAGGGACCAGCTTTTTGAACTTTTATGTGCCGCAGGCGATCTGCTCGGCATCAAGGGCAGCTTTGCTTTCGGGTTGCTACCCGGGTCGTACCGGAGTTTTTGGTGCGCATGGCCCCAATGGTCTTGGGTTGGACACGGCTTACGCCACCATAGGAGAAGTGATGAAAGCAGCAGGATATGCTACGGGTAGTTTTGGGAAATGGCACATTGGGGACTTGCCACATACCCGTCCACAGGCCAGGGGTTTTGATGAGACAGCCGGTCTGATGTACTCCAATGATATGTGGCTGCACCATCCTGAGAATCCGGATTACTGGGGGCAGCATCCGCTCAGATACTGGGAGAACGGAGAGATCAAGATTGATACGGTGCAGAAAGAAGATCAAACCCAGCTGACTACCTGGTATACGGAAAGTGCCGTAAACTTCATCAACAACCATAAGGAAGAGCCTTTCTTCCTCTATGTGGCCCATTCTATGCCGCATGTGCCCTTGTTTGTCAGCGATAAGTTCGAAGGAAAATCAGGTACGGGCATCTACGGGGATGTGATGATGGAGATCGACTGGTCGGTTGGCCAGATCAACCAGGCGCTGAAAGACAATGGGTTGGATGAAAATACGATATTTATCTGGATAGGATCTGATAACGGACCATGGCTCAGCTACAGCGATCATGCCGGGATCACCCCTTTCCGGGAAGGTAAAGGCACCACCTTTGAAGGTGGGGTGCGTAACCCATGTATCGTCAAATACCCGCCTGCGGTAAAGGCCGACGCATTTTCCAATAAGGCATTCTGCACGATCGATGTCCTTCCTACGATCGCCAGTCTCACGGGAGCCGCCCTGCCAAGGAATCCGGTGGATGGTACTGATGTCTGGTCCATCATCACCGATCAGCCCGGTGCGGAAAATCAAAGTGCGTATTATCCTTTATCGAATGGCAGCCAGTTTCAGGGTGTCGTATCGGGAGATGGCAAATGGAAGCTTCACCTCAAGCACCCTTACCGCACTGTGAGGATAGGAGGGAAAGACGGGATCCCAGGCAAGTACATGCAGCAGGTCATCGATACCTCTTTGTTTGACCTCGTCCACGACCCCTCAGAAAAAGGCAATGTGCTCGGTGTATATCCCGAAAAAGCTGCTGAGCTGATTGAGCTTGCCAGTCAGCACTACGACCTGTTTTATAAGGCAAGGGAGGAAGAGTGAGTGGGTAAGAGAGACATTCTTTGGAGGCCAATGCGGTAAGCGGAATTGTTAAATATTGATTTAAATCTCATATTTTTATGGGATATTAAATTTTGAAATGGAAAAAGGCTCCAATATAAGAAGATTAAAATCCGGGAATCTGGAGGAAGCCTTTGAAAAGATCTATCTCGACAATTTCGATCAACTTTTTCTCTTTGCATGCACCATCACCAAGTCCAGGGAGTTGGCTAAAGATGTGGTGTCTGATGTATTTGTGGAGCTTTGGGACAACAGCGCTCAGCTCTCAAAAATAAAAGAAATAGAGTCTTACCTTTTTATTTCTGTGAAGAACCACGCGATCAGGTTGGTTTCAAAGAAGTCCTATAAGCTCAAGGACGATAACATTGAAAGTACACTCTTAAGCATAGACCGGGTCAATCCTGAGGAGGTATTGGTAGCCAAAGAGCTGTCGGCTGTTATTGAAAAGACGGTTCAGTCACTACCCGCCCAGGCTCAGCTGGTTTTTCGAATGGCCAAAGACCGTCAGATGGCCTACAAGGATATCGCGACAGAACTGGGAATTTCTGTTTCCACTGTCAAAAGTCAACTCATCCGAGCAACCGGAATAGTACGCGAGGCGATACTTAAAAAATTCGATAATGAGAGAGGTCAGTCTTCCGGTGATCAAATTGGCATCAGCAGTATTATTCTCCTGGTAATCAATTCCCTGTTGCCGTCCGGTAACTTGTGATATTCTTAATTGAATAGCTTAAATTTTACATTGGTCTCAATTTATTGTAGAGAATTTTGAGTGTAATGTAAATATTTTATAATATTCCGTCTAAAACACCCACTATTTACTCTTTAATCCCAAATAAGAAATAGTGGATCATCTAATTCTCAAGTACTTAAGGAAAGAGCTCTCCCTGGAAGAAAGGCACCAGCTGAATAAATGGCTGGAAAACGACGCTGACAGAGCAGAAATGCTGAGAGCTTTTGAGATGTATTGGCAAAACAGTCAATATGATTTTAGTACCGATAAAGTTGAAATATTAGATCAAATAAAAAATCGCATTGGCAATAATCCGGCACAGACATCTCCGGCGATCAGATCTTCTTTTGCCAGACTCATCAAATATGCTGCGATCATAATTCTGGTTTCGAGCTTGTCCATCATTGGCTATACCACATTTGAAAATGAGCCCCTGGTGGAGACAAAAACGATCAGGCATATCGAAAAAACCAGCCTTCCCGGTCAGAACATTACCCTAAGGCTACCTGATGGGAGTAGTGTTAAACTTAATGCTGGTAGTAAGTTGATCGTGCCTGAAGTATTTGAAGAAGGAACCAGGGAAGTTGAGCTGATAGGAGAAGCCTTCTTTGATGTGGAATCTGATCCTTCCAGGCCTTTCCTCATCAAAATGCAGGGAATGAAAGTGGAAGTATTGGGTACTTCATTTAACATCAGGGCATATGAAGGTGACAGCAATCATGTTGTGGCCGTCAGGACCGGAAAAGTAAAGGTTCAAAGTCTGCAAACAGGCAACGCCATACATTTAGAACCGCAGGAGCTTTCTGTACTTTCAATTGGAGATGGATCCATCAAGAAGGAAGATATCAAAGATGAGGATTTGATCTTTGGGTGGACAGATAAAATCATCGCATTCAAAGACCGGCAGGTAGGGGAGGTGATCAGTGAGATTGAAAGATGGTATGGGGTAGAAATAAAGGTGGAAAAGACGCTTTCAAAGCATAAGTTATACACTGCCCATCATGAAAATCCAACAATTGAAGAAGTGTTGAGAAGTTTAAGCTTTGTTTATGAATTTGAGTTTGTAAAAAAGGATGAAAATGTAATTGTGATTCGATAAACGGAAATAAAAAAAGAGAGTCGAGGACCTAGGAAATCATTCAACTCTCTTATTAAAAGTTTTAGCAACTAAACCAAAACTCTATGTATGCAAATTTACAACAAATAGTCATTCGCATGTCCAAACTAGCGATTTATGTGATGATTGTGTGTCAGACCTTTTCGATGGCCATGGCCACGGAAACGGCTGCGCAACGCCAGTATCTCGAAGAAATCGAGGTGAATATTAGTGAGAGCGTTCATTCCAGACCTCTGCTTACACTGATACAGGAAATCGAGTCTGTGAGCAACTTCAAGTTTGCTTATTCTAAAAATGAAATGAAGAATAGGCAGGTGGATATTTCCGGTGGTTCATGGAACATGCGGGCTTTGTTGAAAGAGATTTCATCACAATCGAAGTTATCCATTCAGCGGGTCAATGAATCAATAGCATTGGTTGTCGCAGAACAAAGTGAAGCCTTACCTAGTGTGGTGGAAAATGTAACACTTCAAATAAGTGTTACCGGAACTATTTCAGATGAAAATGGGGAGTCATTGCCAGGAGCTACCATTCAAGAAAAAGGTACAACCAATGGGACAATAACCGATGCATTCGGAAAATATTCATTAAACGTATCGGAATCGGCCATTTTGACGATTTCATTTGTTGGCTATGAAACTTCAGAGGTACAGGTAAATAGTCGTAGCGTAATTGATGTACAACTGGAAGCCAATATCTCAGCACTTGAGGAAGTCGTGGTAGTTGGCTATGGCACGCAGAAAAAGGTAAATCTAACAGGAGCTGTTGAGTCGGTTGACGAAGATGATATTGTCTCCAGACCAGTAGGGCAAGCATCCATGGCATTGCAGGGTTTAGCCCCCGGGGTCACTGTAACTCAAAGTTCAGGAAAACCTGGTTCTGATGCTGGCCAAATTCGGATCAGAGGCATTGGCACCATTGGAGATTCAAATCCCCTGGTCCTCGTAGACGGAGTTCCTTTTAATCTAAATGACGTTGATGTCAATGAGATTGCCAGTATTTCTGTGCTCAAGGATGCTTCTTCCGCCTCCATTTATGGATCAAGAGCTGCAAATGGTGTGATCTTAGTTACCACCAAAAGAGCAAAAAAAGAACAATTTAGTGTGAGCTATCGAGCTAATGCCGGATGGCAGGAGCCCACTGAACTAATGCAAAAAGTAAGTGGCTATGATCACATGGTCATGATCAATGAGGCCAGTAGTAACGTTGGGCTTCCCGAGCCATTTTCTCAAACTTATATAGATGAATATCGGGCTCAGGCTCCATCCGATGAGTATCCTGAAACCAACTGGCACGATGAAATGGTTAGAGAAAAAGCTTTCCAGCAAAGTCATTACCTCAACATAAACAGTGGTGGAGAAAGAATTAGCTTGTTAGGTTCGGTTTCCTTTATGGACCAATGGGGGTTGTTGGACTCTCACTATAAGCGATTGAATGTCAGGCTGAATACTGATGTAAGGTTGATGGATAATCTGCGATTTAATGTGGATGTGTTTAGTAAGAATGAAGGGAATGAGGAACCACCTCAACATTGGCACTGGCTAGCCAGATATCCGCACAACCTGGCGGGTAAGAATGAAGACGGCAGTTGGGGTGTTGGCTGGGATGGTCAAAATGGCTGGGGTGATATGGAAGACGGAGGTACATCTTCCTCAGTTACTGATGAACTCCTGCTAAATGTGAAAATGGATTGGCAGCCTTTCGAAGGGTTTAATGTAAATCTTCAGGTAGCACCGAATAAGTCTTACAACCACTATAAGAACTTTGACAAATATGTGCCGTTCTACTATCCTGATGGATTTATTATCAACCCTTCTCCATACAAAGCCTCACTCACAGAGCAATATCGCAAAGCAGTAACCAACAATTACCGGGCTTTACTTACTTATGATAAGTCGATTGGAAAAAGCACACTTGGATTTCTTGCCGGATGGGAGGCCATTGATTATAAGAATGAATATATAAGAGGCTTCAGGGATCAATATCCTTTAGAAAACTATGAAGTACTGGATGTTGGATCTACTGCAAACCAAACAGCCACAGGTTCGGCCTATGAATGGGCTTTGATGTCCTATTTTGCAAGGGTCAATTATAACTTTGATGAGAAGTATCTACTTGAGTTTAATTCAAGAATTGATGGTTCATCTAGATTTGCCGAAGGTTACAAATACGGATTTTTTCCTTCCGTATCCGGTGGATGGAGAATCTCTGAAGAAACATTTATGGCGGGGGTTCCAGGATGGCTTTATGACCTCAAGTTGAGAGCCTCATGGGGTATGCTGGGAAATCAGTCAATTGGTAATTATCCTTTTACCTCAGGGATTAATACCGGTCTGAATTATGTCTTTGGTAATGACAATCCTGCCCTTGGAGCAGCCCTGATCAATGCTTCAAACCCGCAAATATCGTGGGAAACCACAGAGATGACCAATGTTGGGATTGATGCTGGAATTGGCAATTTTATCTTAACAGCAGATTACTATATCAAAAATACCAATGACATTCTTTTAAGGTTGCCTGTTCCGCAGGTAGCAGGTTTAGCCGCTCCTTATCAAAATGCCGGTAGTGTACGCAACAACGGGTGGGACCTACGAGTACAGTATGGCAATGAAATTGGGGATTTCAATTTCAATATCGGGGCGAACTTATCAGATGTAAAAAATGAAATTGTTGATCTTGTTGGAACAGGACCTTATATCTATGAGCGCACAGTTCAAATGGAGGGACAGCCAATTGACGCTCTTTTCGGACTTCAATCCTCCGGATTATTTCAAAATCAAACTGAAATAGCCAACCATGCTTCACAGTTTGGCACCATGAGTCCTGGAGACATCAGGTATGTAGATCAAAGTGTGGATCTTGATGGAGACGGTGTTTTAGATGCACCCGATGGGGTAGTTAATGCAAATGATAGGGTAGTGATGGGAAGTACCATTCCACGATACACCTTTGGGCTTAACCTCAGCTTTGATTACAAGGGTTTCGATTTTGGAACATTACTTCAGGGTGTAGGCAAAGTAGATGGATACCTGGATAACTTTGCCACAATGGCGTTCTATCTGGGTGGTACTGCACAGGAATGGCATAAGGATCATTGGACTGCTGAAAACCCGAATGCCTCTTATCCCCGCCTAACATTCAATTTCCCTAATAATGAGCAAGTATCTTCATATTGGATAAGGAGTGCTGCTTACCTACGGATGAAAAACCTTCAAGTTGGATATACACTTCCTTCTTCAGTTACTGATAAAGTCGGCTTAGACAAGTTGCGTGTATTCTTCCAGGGGCAGAATTTGTTCACCATAGACAAGTTCTATGATAGTTATGATCCGGAAGCACCCGTCGGACAAGGCACTTTCTATCCTATGGTCAAAGTGTTTGTATTTGGAATCGATACCACATTTTAAACTAGAAGACAATGAAAACGAAGATATATTCAATATTAATAGCCGTTATCGCAGTTTTTGGACTTACAAACTGTCAAGAAGATTACCTGGAAAAATTTCCATTGGACCAGCCCTCTGAAGCCACGTTTTGGAGTACCCAGACAGAGCTGGAATTATCAGTTAATGCCATGTATACCAGCCTGTATTTTACTGATAGGGATGCCACACATGTACCTTATCAATTCCTGCTTGATTTAGCCACTGATATCACCTGGGATAGAAATTTAAGCTCCTGGAGATTGATTTCACAAGGTCTCATCACTCCCAATGATGCTGATGTTATCGGCAAGACATGGGACAATGCTTACAAAACTATTGGTCAGGCAAACAGACACCTGGCAAACATGTCAAGAGCACAGGAGGTGACAGATCCGGAAGTCTATGAAAGGTTGGCAGCTGAAGCGAGGTTTTTTAGAGCTTACTGGTACCATTACTTAACTCAACTTTATGGTGATGTGCCTCTGGTCACTCAACCAATTGATATTTTTGATGCTGAACTCCCCAAGTCAGACAAAAGTGAGATACATCAATTCATTGTTGACGAACTTCAGGAGATTGCTGATATACTTCCGGAAAGCTACCCTTCAGCAGAAAATGGAAGGATCACATCTGGAGCAGCCCTGGCGTTATTGGCACGCGAAGCCTTATTTAATGGCGATTATGATCTGACTATCGCTGCGACGTCAGAAATCATGAGTTCAGGAGAGTATACCTTATATCCTGATTATTCTACACTCTTTACTTACGCTGCTGAACAAAACTCAGAGGAGATTTTGACCATACATTTTAGCAGGTCAAATCAACTTACTCATGAAACACCCGTACATGTGCGAGGAAGGTTAGGGGGTGGATTTGCTACCAAAATCCCAACCCAGGCTTTGATAGATTCCTATGCGTGCGTAGATGGGTTGCGGATTGATGAATCACCTTTGTACGATGCAACGGATCCGTTTAACAACAGGGACCCAAGAATGCAGGCTACATGTGTTCTTCCCGGATCTATTTTTCTGGGTTACTTGTTTGAAACACATCCTGACAGTGTTACCACATGGGATTACAACACTGATCCACCCCGTTTGGTCGCAAATCTTGAGTCGACTCACCCTTATGCTACTTTCTCAGGATATCAGTACAGAAAGTATGTCAATGATGAAGAACATCAGTTTAGAAGGGAGTGTGAATTGAACATCATGCTGATTAGATATGCTGAAGTAGTGCTGATGTATGCTGAGGCAAAAATTGAAAAAGGAGAGCTAGATGCTACAGTTTATGAAGCTATTGATGAAGTGAGAGATAGGGCAGGAATACCCGGACTTACCACAGGACTTTCTCAATCAGAGCTTCGTGATGCTGTGAGACAGGAAAGAAAGGTAGAGTTTGCTTTCGAAGGACTTAGATTTTTTGATATCAGAAGATGGGGAATTGCTGAGGATGTGATGCCGGGTACACTGTATGGAAGACCGAAGGGAGATTATGAAGCTTCATATATTCCGGTTTTTGATGAAAACGGAACACCGCATTATGATGCATATGGAGATCAATTGCGCCAATTCGATGAGCGCTCATTTGACCCGACCAAGGATTACTTGTGGCCTATCCCACAAAAGGAGTTGGATATCAATGCAAATCTGAGACAAAACAATAAGTATTAATTTTTAAAACTAAGGATTTGGTCGGAGTAGATTTTATTCCGACCAAGTCTTTTGAATTGATTTATTATGAAAAGAAGACAGTTCATAGGGATTACACTTCCGGCAACAGGTGCAATACTGGCTGCACCAGGATTGATGGATTTCCAGATCCGTAAAGAAATCATGCCTCAATTTACTGGGGAATCAGCTGTAGATGAATATGATGTCATTATAAATGGAGCGGGTCTAGCTGGCTATTTTGCTGCTATTGAGGCTGCGAATCAGGGTAAAAGTGTACTTATTGTTGATAAACGTTCCAGTCCGGGTTATGAAATTACTGCTAAGTATAAACTTTGGTTAAATACGGATGGAATTGATACACTGAGTAAGGACATGACTCAGCTGCTTACACCTGAGGCAGAGAAAATGGAAATACACAACGATAATGCGGTCAATAGTGTAATTAGAGATGAATTGTTGTTGATGAATGGTAGTATTCGCAAGGGAATGCTCAGAAACCTATTGGTCAATAAGGTGCATGTTTTGCTGATGACAGATGTGTGTGGGGTGATGTCAGATAAAAAGAACGTGACCGGAGTGATGGTTGCCAGCAAATATGGAATACATACCCTCAGATGTCGAAGCTTTGTCGATGCTTCTGATAATTTGCTGTTGACCCGAAAACTGAATGGGTCTTCCACTAAAGTTAACCGGGTAGGATTTGTGTTGGAAGTTCACAACACCAAAAATCCGGAGAACAAGGAAATTAAGGTTGCAGAAAAATACGGTCTGGTTAATAATTCCATGAGGATGCATAGTGGAAAGCACCTCGATCATCAATCATTTTTAGAATTTGAGTTCAGCTCCACGTCGGGAAAGCTGGAGGATATTGAAATGGAAGCCAGGATGATTAGCGCACAATTGGGTAAGGACCTGAAGTCACTGGATACCTCACTTGTGGGTGCTTCAATCAATCAGTTTCCACTGGAGTGCTCTTTTACACTCAATGATACCAAAGCCCCAAAAGCCCCTTTGAAAGGTTATTATACCATCACTAATGAATCATTTAAGAGTAAATGTGCTGATCTCAATACCCTTGCATCAGAGGCTCAGAAGTTAGTTTCAGGAATAAAATCAGGTAGCCCAGCTAAATCCACCACGATCTTTACTCCCGATGGAGAAATTCCTATTGATCAGGTCACATTTTCTGACCCGGATGATCCGGGACTCTATATGCCTTTGAAGAACTGTTCATTTGATTACTCCAGGTGGATCAAGCAAAAAGATCAATGTCAGGTAGTGGTTGCCGGGGGAGGAACAGCGGGAGCAATGGCCGCCATGGGATCAGCTGAGAAGAAAGCACGAACCTATGTAGTTGATTATTTCAATGATCTGGGAGGGACCAAAACTGTAGGGTGCGTAATGGGATATTACCACGGATTTAAATCTCATAAATTCTTTAAACAACAAGATGAAAAGTCATCGCAAATATCCCACGACCATAATATGAATAACAGGGTGGGAAGAAAGTTGTTCCACTTGTCTGAAGTAAATAGCTCAGGAAATAAATTCATCTCAGGAGCTATTTTATGTGGTAGTCTTTCTGCCGATAAAAAGGTTAATGGTATTGTGGTTTGCCGTCATGGCCAGCTAGAACAAATACAGGCTGCTATCACTATTGATGCTACAGGAGATGGAGACATAGCAGCTTTTGCAGGAGCTAATTTTTGGCACGGAGACTCACGCACCGGCTTAACTCAAAACTATAGCCAATGGGATAAGAATAGCAAAGGAAGTTTCCAGACCACCGATTATCATAGAGATTATGATATTATTGACAATACTAAAATGTCTGAGCTTCAACGTGGGCTATTCCTTTCTCATTATGAAGCGATGTGCTATGATTTCAGCCCAATGCTTACCGTAAGGGAATCGAGAAGAATTGAAGGGATGCATACACTGGATCTGATAGATGCGGTTGAGAACACGCACTTTGAAGATGTGATGACTTATGCCAGTAGTGATTTTGATCCACACAATGTAGGTAGTTCGGAATATTCCAAGTGTGGATTTTTATTGCCACATTCAAATGATCTTGTCATGGAGATACCCTATAAATCTATTGTTCCCAGGGATATTGATGGATTGTTACTTTCCGGTCGGGGAATCAGTCAGACACACAATGCGTTACAGTTTACCCGTATGAGTGGAGACCTTGCGGTACTGGGTTACCTAACAGGTCAGGTTGCAGCTGATCAGGCATGGAACAATATCCAGCCAAGGGATTACGATATTTCAGCGATCCAGGAAGAATGGGCCCAGCTGGGTTTTATGGCGCCTGACTATTCAACAAAGAGAGTTGGAAATACCATCAAGGATCAGGATGAGGTTGAGCGTAGGGTTAAGGAGCTTTCTTTAGGTAAAAAGGAGTTCCTGTATGAGAGTATCAAGCTGCCAAAAGAAGACGCCATACCTGTCCTCTATCGGTATTTTAACTCCACTTCTAATTCAGAAGCCAAACTCTTGTTGGCTAAAGCACTTGCATGGTTTGGCGAAAGTGAAGGAAATGAGCTGATCATAGAAGACCTCAAATACTTGTTTCAAGAGGAAGAAAAAATTGATATGAAAGGTTATGTTGACACCTATGATGATATTAGGGGACGCCCAAAGAATATCCTTGAAGGAGTGTACTGGCGTATCAACCAGAATATTGCCTTATTGGCCATGTCTGGAAGCCCTCAAGGAAAAGAAGTAATCAAAGAGATCATTGAGAATACAGTCTCAGGTGGAGGAATGATGGATAGAGAAAACTTATACTTCAATGGCAGAATTGACTTAAAGCTTGTGCCGTTTCACAACAGGATATCAAGTCTTTGTTTCTATGCTGAGAGGTTGCCGGACCACTCCTTTATTCAAGGGTTTGAAAAACTACTGGAAGATGAGAATATTGGAGACTATAAAACTGAAACTTATCATGACGTCCGCTGGAGAGTTTATGGCGGTAGCCTTGAGCTTTCGATTGGGGCAGCCCTGGCCAGATGCGGATCCAAAACTGGTTATGACTTACTTGCTACTTACATAGACGATATTCATTACAATTTCAAGGATTTTGCATCCAGGGAATTGGCTGTATTGACGGGTGAGAATTTTAAGTATAATGCAAAAAAGTGGAAAGCATATCTATCCGGTCTAAACTATCCACAAAGGGTACAGAACCTGAATAAGGAAATCGAGGTATGACATGACAGCCCTGCTGAACAACTGTATACCCTTTGTTTTCTTAGCATTTTTCTTCCAGTCGTCAGAAGTTTTTTACACTAGCAGTAAACTCAAGTCAGTAGAGTTGATTTCTGTAGAAGACGCTGCATATTCAATAATTGATGATGACGATGCAGTTGTTTCTATTGAAGAAAAGCAGGATCAAAATGGGATCATCTATTGGTATCGGCGTCTTGAAACACCAGTCTGCCTGACCGGAACATGTAAATTGATAGATGTAGGAATATTCTGGGATTTCAAAGGGGATTTCTTTGGTTTGGAAGTTTATGGAGAGGACCTGACTAAAACAGATCATAGTGTTTTCAAAGAGGAGGATTATAATAAACTTATTTCCATACTCAACGATGATTGGTCTATGCTGAGAGAATACGAATTCTCAGACCTGTTGTCAGAAGAGGAAGTAGATGGAGTCTCTGGAGCGACCCGGGAGGAACTGGCCAGCGAGGTAGTGGATGACGCAGTCTATACAACATATACCTTATGGCATCTGGTACATCTGGGCGAGAAAGAGAAGCTTATCGATCTTACATTATCTCAGTTGAATAAAAACGATGAATTACTTCATGCCATTATAGGGGCGCAGGAGGAATCCTATGATTACTTTATCCTGGACCAGATGATAGAACAGAAGATTGCTTTTTCTGATAAAATCCAGTTGTTAGTGGTGTCCGGGATTACCTCTGATAAAAGAGTCTTCAGGAAAAAAGCAATGGATGCATTGAAACAATGCAATTTAGGTGACCATTCGATACAAAGGACATTATCAGGGGTATATGAAGAGAGCACTATCCAGGAGAAATTAAAAATACTGGATGCATTGACTGGTGTTGCACCAGGTGATGAGTTGACTGATTCGCTGATAAAAGACTGTGAGCTATATAATGAATGGTTTCTGATACAATTGCTTGAGGTATTAACCAATGGATCTGGTTATAAGGAACAGATTAAAGCATTGCAAGACAGGCTAGTGAAAAGTGAAATAAGTGAGATAAGAGAATTAGCTCTCAAAATACAGATAGAGCCAGCTATTAAACCCTAAATGAACAGAATTATGAAATTCGATCAAATAAAATATAAACATCTTAAGTCGATAAGACACATAGCCCTTTTTTTTCTATTGACAATTCACGCTGGAACTTTTTCTACCGTATTGGGTCAGTTGATAATTGCGCCATCAGATAAGATAGGGACGTCATTGATCAAGCCAGGTGAACCACTGGTTCCTGTGAAGAAAGTGAGCACCGGGGGCGTTATACACCGGTTTCACGATACTTCCCCACTCAGCCCAAGTGGAAAATATATGGCTTTATTCAGGGTTCCGTTTGAAGATCGATATCCGAAACCTGGTGAAAAAGGGGAAGTGCTTTTAGTAGACATGGAAACCGGCGAAGAAAAAGTAGTGGCTATTTCCAGAGGCTGGGAAATGCAGGTTGGAGCCAATGTACAATGGGGTGCTAGTGATGAACAGCTTTTTTATAATGATGTGGATACAACTACATGGGATGCATATGCTGTAATGTTAAATCCTTTCACAGGCGAATCAAAGGAAATGGATGGAACAGTGTTTTTTGCTTCCCAGGATGGTAAACAGTTGGCGAGCTATAATCTGATCAACTCAAGGCATGCACAATATGGGTATGGTGTGGTTTTACCAGACGAAAAGACTCAACACAATCTTGGTCCTGTGAACACAGATAGCATTTTCATTATAGATACTGAATCGGGCAAAGCTAAGTCCATTGCCACCATAAAGGATGTTTATGAAAAAGCTGTTCCTAGCATTAGAGTTCCAAATCCGGAGGAATACGAATTCTACTTTTTTAAGATAATGTGGAACCCACAAGGGACTCGCATCATGACTCTGGTAATGATGAAACCAAACGATGGTAGCAGGAGAAAGGTGGCCATCATCACCATGCTGCCTGATGGTTCAGATATAAGAACCGCGATTACCCACCAACAATACGCCAAAGGAGGGCACCATATGGCATGGGCAGCTGATGGAGTTCATATTTCTCAAAACCTGAATGTTGATGGGAAAGAAGGAATCGAGATTATTACCGTAAAGTATGATGGATCTGATATGAAAGAAGTATTTCCCATTGGATCAGGTCATCCTTCTTTTCACCCGAAAGGGCTCCCCCTAATAGTGACAGACTCCTACTGGCATGAACCCATCACTAATAAGGATGGCTTTGTTCCTCTTAGATTGATCAACGTTGATACACAAGAAGAACAATTGATTGCAAGTATTTATGTGCCTGTTACTGATGATAGTTACTTTAGAGTAGACCCTCATCCAGCCTGGGACCGATCTGGTCGTTATGTCATTTTCAACGCTTTTGAAGACAATACCCGATGTGTATTTATTGCTGATCTGAAAGAGATAATCGACAATCTCCAAAATCAATAATAATTATCAGTTAGACTCACAAAAAAACAAAAGGCCAACTCTAAGGAGTTGGTTTTTTGTTGTTTGGTATACTAATCAGGACAGCGCATGAATGATTGTTGAGTGCAAAAGTGTAGCTTCATGTTGGATTAACCCTCAATCAACATGAAATACCCGTGCCTGCTCCTGTTACTGTTCTGCTTTACAAGCCTTTCCGCCCAGACTAAAGCACCCATCCCCAAGGTGGACGGCGATTGGTGGCGTATCGCGACCACCCCCGACCTGGGCCAGTACAACTCCGACAAAGTAGAACCCGTTGATTTTGGGATCTGGCAGGCAGCCGATGGTACCTGGCAGGTCTGGTCCTGTATACGGGGATCAAAATTTCCAGGGTCACCCCGAACCACCCGGTTTCTATATGGTTGGGAAGGCAAAGCCCTGACTGATAAAAACTGGGCGGAGCAAGGCATCAAATGGGTGGCGGAACCCTCGTTGGGAGAGACGCCCGGAGGCATGCAGGCACCGTATGTATTTAAGGAAGATGGTTTCTATTACCTGTTTTATGGTGACTGGCAGCGCATATGCCTGGCCAAAGGCATGGACGGAAAAAACTTTGAGCGCGTTCTGGGGGGTAATGGTCAACCGGACCTTTTTGCTGAGCATGGCTATGTGAGCAAATTTAGAAAAGAAGGTGACCCTTTGTTTGAGTCGTATGCCCGTGACCCCATGGTGATCAAAAGAGGCAATACCTACTATTGCTATTACACCAGCCACATCACAGACCCGATCAATGACGGTGCAGCATTTTGTCGGACATCGGTCAATATGAAAGACTGGAGTGAGTCGGTGATCGTTTCCCATACCCCACCATACAACTATAACAGTCCCCACAACTATAACAGTCCCCGTTATTCGGATGAATGCCCTCATGTGGTGTATCTGCCGGAGCATGATCTGTACTACCTTTTCGTCACCCAGACCTATGGCAAGAAGAGCCAGACCACTGTGTATGCGTCATCGAACCCGATGTACTTCGGGATTGATGACGACTCCAGGAAGATTTGTACTTTACCGATAGCTGCCCCCGAGGTGGTCTTACATGAAGGTCAGTACTACCTGGTCGCTTTGACTGATGAATTAGATGGGATCAGGATGGCCAGGCTAAAGTGGGAGTGATATCCTAAATTTACACAAAGGTCCACGAAGAGAAACCAAGAACCACTGAGTATTTCTTTTGTGTAACTCTGTGATTCTCTGTGTACCTCTGTGGTACAAATTCATTGTGTAAAGATCGAAGTAAGTGTAATCCATCCCGGAGCCACTAAAACCAATCTTCAGGATCACTTTGAAAAACACCCACTGGAAGCCCTTGGTATCAAAAACCCGATCCTTTCCGATGACATCGATCTTTGTGTTAAATTTATCCTGGAACAGCCTGATCATGTCTGCATTCCAATAATGATGATCATGCCCGGTGAGCAGAAGATGTGAATCTTTGGAATTGTCCAGAAGCATTTATCTATCAACCAGACGATTGCATGACCAATTCAACAGGATGTTCCCAATGAAAACACATGGGCAAAGATCTGACCGTAGCGGCTTATTAAAATGAAATCTTGATACCTTGCGTACGTTTTTAGTCAATAAGGATTATTAATCCCTAATTATCAAAAAAAACAATACATTTAGCATCGGATACATTGATATAATCGAACCTCTTTGATTTGAGTACTACACTGGATTTTACGGCTCTCCTGGTCAAACGACTTAAAAGCAGGGATACTACTGCGCTTGATTATTTGTATGAGCATTACTCGGAAGCTTTGTTTGGAATCATTTTTCGAACTACTAACCATAAGGAAATCGCCGAGGAAACACTGCATGATGTTTTTATTAAGATCTGGCAGCAAATCCATCAGTTTGATGAGAAAAGGGGAACTTTATTTACCTGGATGTATCGCATAGCACGCAATAAAGCAATCGATGCAAGGCGTTCCCGGGAATTTATAAGCCAGGAAAAATCCAGTGACATTACTGATTACGTAGATATGTTTGAAAGTACCTCCGGCAAAGAAAACTACATTGGACTAAAGGAGATCCTGACAAATGTTGGTAAACAGTGCAAGAGACTCATTCAGCTTAACTTTTTTATGGGGTATTCCCATGCTGAGATCAGTGAAAATGAAAAAATTGCATTGGGAACGGTAAAAACCCGTATAAGAAATTGTCTGAAGGATATTCGTAATAACCTGGGAAGAGATTTTGAATAAAGAAGATATCATAGCACAAGGTTACCTGGAAGCTTACCTGGCCGACGAACTGAACAAAACGGATCGAGAGGAAGTAGAGCGCTTCATCGAGCAGGATTTAGAGGTAAGAAAATCCTATCAGGATTTGCAGAAAACACTGGAGCATCTTTCGTTCTCCTACGGCCTTCCTGTGGAAGAAGGAGTAAAGCGACGTCTGATGGAAAGTCCGGAGATCATGAGAAATGCAAGCCCTGGTAATATCTCCGGGGATTCAGGAACACGTGCCCTGAAGTTCCTTGTGGCGGCCAGTGTAGCTTTAACTGTCATGTCCGTATTGGCAGCTTTCCATTTCTTAAATAAATGGCAATCTACTGATGCCAGGCTGTCCGAATTAACGGCCCGGAATCTTGAACTGGCGGAAAATTATCATATTGTAAATGAAGAACTAAATGACATCCGTGAAAACCTGGCTGTACTTGTCAGTCCGGAATTTAGCAGGATCATCCTGAATGGAACAGAGAATTCACCAAAATCAAAGGTGGTAATCTATTGGAATCCTGAATATGAAGAAGTTTATCTGAACTCTGCTAACCTTGCCCAGTTACCGAAATCCCAACAGTATCAGCTTTGGGCACTTATTGATGGGAAACCAGTGGATGCCGGTGTTTTTGATGCCGATGACGGCACCTTTCAGGTCATGAAAAATATCGCCAGCGCTGACGCATTTGCAGTCACTGTAGAAAAGGCAGGAGGAAGTGAGTCTCCTACACTGGAAACCATGCAGGTCTATGGCGAAGCCAAAACATAAGAACAAATTGAAGTGTGTGATTAAAGCCCTGAGATGCATGTCTCAGGGTTTTTTTATTTATTCTGAAAAAAATAAATCCAGTTGGCCTTCTGACTTCGTAGGTAGGTTAAATCATGTTTAATAGAAACAAAAAAACCAAACTTATGACGATTGAAATGAAGAAAATTCAGCACTATCTGGTAGCTCTTATGCTCCTGGGAGGACTGATTACGATGAGCAGTTGTAATGACGATGAAGATGATATGAATGTTGGTCCTGAGGGGACAGGAGAACTGGTCACCTTTCCACTCGATGGCGTGGCGAACAGTGCTGCCGGAGGCATGATCACCTTTGAATTGATGGACGATGCCAGCACGAAGATTACGGTAGAACTGGAAGGAGCAGTTAATGGTCAGATGCATCCCATCCACATTCATGAAAATACTGCAGCAGAAGGTGGGGGTATCGTTATCACACTGGAAAATGTTGACGGAACGACCGGAAAAAGTGAAACTTTTGTAACGATGACTGATGATGAGTCTCCAATATCCTTTGAACAATTGGTTGATTTTGATGGATACATCAACGTACACCAAAGTGCGAATGATCTTGCTACGATTGTTGCTCAGGGAGACATAGGTCAGAATGCACTGACCGGAGAATCCAAAAGCTATGCACTTGGTTCAGTTGCTGACCCGGCTATCAGTGGTATGGCTACATTTTATCAGCGAATAAACGGAGAGACTTTGGCAAAACTTATGCTGGACAACACTCCACAAGGAGGTTCGCATCCTGCACATATTCACCTAAACACTGCAGCTGAGGGTGGCGCTATTGCTATGTCTTTTACACCAGTAGACGGTTCTACCGGAATGAGTAAGACCAACATTGCCTCACTTGATGATGGGACCGCAATTACCTATACAGAATTATTGCAGTTTGACGGGTACATCAACGTGCATTTGAGTGCGGAAGATCTTGCAACCCTTGTAGCCCAGGGAGACATAGGTCAGAATGAATTGACCGGAGAGAAAATGGCATATGACCTGAGTTCAGTTGATGTGGAAGGGATCAGTGGAACTGCAACCTTCTCCCAGCGTGTAAATAATGAAACCCTGGTGATGATTGTCTTGGAAAATACACCGGAAGGTGGTTCTCATCCTTCTCATATTCACTTCAACACTGCCGCCGAAGGTGGTGGAATTGCTGTAACGTTCAACAATATCAATGGGACAACAGGCATGAGTATAACAAATGTAACCAATTATAAGGACGCGGATATGAGGGAAATTGCTATTAGTTACGACGAGCTATTGGAATTTGATGGATACATCAACGTGCATCTTAGTGCCGATGACCTGGGGACATTAGTGGCTCAGGGAGACATAGGTCAGAATGACCTGACCAGCGAAAGCAAAACTTATACACTTAATGGAGTAGACGTGCCCGGGGTATCCGGTACAGCGACTTTTAGCGAACGTATTAATGGAGAAACCCTGGTAATCATAGCACTAAGTGGAGCCAATTTTGAAGGAGGGTATGCTTCTCATATCCATGCTGGCTCCGTAGCCAATGCACCGGGTGACATTATCATTTCACTTAATAATGTGGATGCTAATGGCATGTCCAATACCAATGTAAATATGATGGGAGAAACCATGATCGACTACGCAGCAATGATCCAGATCGACGGATATATCAACGTGCACACACTGGATTTTAGTGGCCTGGTCGCACAGGGGGATGTTGGAGCAAATGTCCAGTAAACCTCCCAAAACAAGAAATCTAATGGACAGATTGCTTTATAAAAATATCAACTCCAAAAAGTGGAGTTGTGTATAGCTGGTTAGTTCGCCCCCGATTTTTCGGGGGCTTTTTTTTGCCTTCCATTCCTGCCAATGTTATGTCCCAGGAGAGCTTATAGTTGGATCAGCCTCAAACAAAAATAATTATAAGTACCTGCTCCTGTTATTGTGCTGATTTACAAGATTTTCCGCCCAAAAGGAAGTCCCTGTTCACTCACTAAACGATGTATTTAATCATATCCTTATTGATACTCTCATTAAATTATTCGTTTAAGATTTGTCCTACTTCATCAATGCAACTGCTTCACAGATTTTATCACTGAACCGGCTCAGAACTTCCGCAACGAGCTTAATTTGCACATCCACCTGTTCAAAGTTTCTTTGTTCAATGGATTCACGAACACCCGGTAATGTTTTTACGCCATAACCTGTATAAAACCCGGGCGCATAGATGTGGTGTTTGAACCAGGGCCGACCGGGTAAGCCCTCCTCGCGTGTCAGTGATCGTTCCATATCTTTCAAGAGCTGATTGAGCTTCTGTTTGTCAGCCTCGGAAATGCTCGCGGTTTTGGACACTTCTTCAAAGGTTTGTGCCTGCAGCTTGAGCTCATCCAGGACATTTTGCAAGGGTGCGAAATTGAAATAAGGAACACTGGGCTTCGGCTCGGGTACTACAAATAATTTGCTGGGGTCAGCGGCCAGGGCATAGACGCCTTCAGTGATCCGTTTGTTTTCCTTTTCTGTATTCTCCCTCAGTGCATCAGCCAGTTTGATCACTTCATCCACATATTCCGCCACTGTGTTTGTAAAGTGTTGGAATTCAAAGGGCAGGATTTCTGCATTGGCCAACCTCAATGTTGTTCTTCCTGCCACCTTGGCGAGGGTGACACCATACTGGAAAGTAGGATCTTTGAAGCGTTTGTACATTTCATAGGTGTCGTACATGGTATGATATTCTCCTCCGCTACTTTCTCCTCCAAAACCCAGATTAAACGAAGCGATGCCGGTATGCTGAAAAAATGGAGAATAATCTGATCCCGAACCCAAAGCATAAAGTTTGAAGTGAGACCAGTTGTCTTCTCCAGACAGGTTTTCATAGGCATTTCTCCGCTTCAGCAAGGGAACATCTGTTTGCGGATCCATGACCACCTCGGTGATGCCACTGAAGAACTTTTCCAACGTATGAGATCCTCCTGCATACAGAAATCCACTCCCTGATCCGTCAGTATTGATATATGCCACTGCTTTTTCTTTCAATTCTTCTTCATGCGTTTCCACCCATTCGGTAGACCCGATCAATCCCGGCTCTTCCGCTCCCCAGGCACAATAGACGATTGTACGTTTTGGGGAGTGTCCGGACTTCACGAGTTCACTCACTGAGCGAGCTTCCTCCATCAGGATGACCATTCCACTGACCGGGTCGAGAGCACCGTGTACCCAGGCATCGTGATGATTGCCACGGATGACCCATTCATCAGGGTATTCACTCCCTCTTAGCGTAGCGATGATATTGTGGGCTGGCTTCATGTCCCAGTTGAAGGCTACTTTTAAATGTACGGTGGCAGGGCCCGGACCGATGTGATAGGTCAAAGGCAGTCCGCCTCTCCAGCTGCCGGGAGCCACAGGACCTTCCAGGGCTTCGAGTAGAGGTAAAGCATCGTGGTAGGAAATCGGTAGGACAGGGATCTTCGTCAATGCCGGTGCATCCTCTTTGGCTAATCGTTTGGCCTTTTTCGTGGCCCCATAGCCGGGGGTGAGCACGTCACCCGGGGAGAGGGGCAGGTCCATCACGGCACCCCTTTGAACTCCAAATTCATTTTTATAAGGTCCCTCAGGGTAGGTGTCGCCCTGGAAAAAGCCATCATCCTGTGGGTCGGAGTAGATGATACAGCCGATGGCTCCTTTTTCGGCAGCCACCTTGGGCTTGATCCCTCTCCATGAACCCATGTATTTCGCCAGCACAATCTTTCCTTTCACATCCACGCCTAGTTTTTCCAGTTCCTCATAGTCCTCAGGTAAGCCATAGTTGACGAATACCAGCTCGGCGGTGACATCCCCATCAACGGAGAAACAGTTGTAGGGTGGGAGGGCCTCATCGGTTAAGGTGGATGAGACATCACCTTCAACCGGTGGTTCGCTGAGTTTGGCCGTATACCTGGTGGGGCTGATCAGCTCAAGCTGAAGGACCTTTGGTGTGGGAAAGAGTATATCAAAGGATTCCACTTTCACTTCATATCCCCATTCCTTAAACTTATTGGTCATAAAATCGACCACCTGTTTATCGTATGGCGACCCCACATGATGAGGTCTGGCCGACATGAATTTCATCCAGTCATCCAGGTTCTGAGCCTGTAACATTTCATCATATCGCTGTTCAATGGCAAGTTGGCTTTGGGATCCACCCCTGGAAAACCCCATGAGGGAGTCCGTTTGAGCCAGGGAGGGAAGTGAAAGTTGAGCAATGAGACAACACAAAAGGAATGTTTTGACAAGTGGTCGGCTGATCATAAGGTTAGGTTTAATTAAGGAAGCTAAAGATAAATAATCAATGGGGTATTATAACAACCTATGTACCCTCGTTGGTGCCTGCCTTTTTGTAGACAGGTTTTTAGCAATGAAACTGGTAGATAACGTAGTTTTGAATAATTAACAGGGACTGCAAGAGCACTTACTGACTGAACAGGATCAGGATGGCCAAGCTGAAGTGGTAGTAAGGGTGAGATACCTGCGGGGAAAGTTGGTCTGTTGTTTGCGAAATAATCCATTAGCCGCTCCGTAAAATGAAAAAAAAGAGTTAACTTTTATAAAAAATTTACGGTCATGAAAAAGCTTAGTTTTCTCTCGGGGCTACTTTTTTTCATTTTGATAATTTCGGTTTTTTTTGTTGATACCAACCCCCCTCCAAATCGTATTTTAGAAGCCAATCTCATTGCAGCGTTTGATCTGGCAGATCAGATACCGGCGAATTGTGGGGAACCAACATTTCACTATCAGGATCTAAAAACAAAAGCTCCATTATTTGAAGGATTGGGTAACCATACTTTTCCCATTTCTTCTGCCACCACTGAGGCTCAGCGTTATTTCAATCAGGGTTTGAATCTATCCTATGGTTTCAATCACCAGGAAGCACATCGATCCTTCAAAGAAGCTTCAAGAATTTCTCCGGATGCTCCAATGACCTATTGGGGACAAGCGTATGCACTGAGTCCAAACATCAATGATTACATCCTTGACGATGAAAGGAAAAAGGCTGCCTATGAAAGTATGATGAAGGCCGTTGACAACATCAATCAGGCTAACGATCTGGAAAGCGCCTTGATCCATGCACTGAAAAGTCGATTTATATTGGTTGGGAATCAATTTGAGGTTGATAATGAAAGGTATGTCAAGGAGATGCAAAAGGTTGCTGAAAAGTATAGTGATCATCCTGATGTACTGACCCTGTATGCAGATGCGATCATGACGTCAATGCCCTGGAGCTATTGGGAAAAGGACTTAACTCCTAAAACAAATACGATGGAGGCAATGTCTGCACTTAAAAAAGCAATTTCTATCAACCCTAAACACCCTGGGGCCCATCACTTCAGGATCCATTTGACGGAATTGCCATTTCCTGAACAGGCTGCTGAAAGTGGAGATGCGCTGGCACCACTAATGCCGGGAGCCGGACACATGGTTCATATGCCATCCCATGCATACATTCGAGTAGGCCGATATCAAGATGCTGCCAAATCAAACCTAAAGGCCATCGATGCCGATGAATCCTACATCTCTCAATGCTATTCTCAGGGAATATATCCTCTCGCTTATTATCCGCATAACATCCACTTCCTCTGGTCGGCTGCTTCGATAATGGGAGATAGTAAGACAGCTCTTGCGGCAGCCAGAAAGACCGCAGAAAAAGTACCTATCGGACTGCTAGCCAGCCAACCCTTTATGCAGGAATTTGCCGCTGTTCCGATACAGACCTATGTTAGGTTCGGTAAGTGGGATGAATTGCTGACCATTCCGTATCCGGGTGAATTAAACCACTATAATATATTCTGGCATTATGGTAGGGGAATAGCTTTCATAAGAAAGGGAATTCTACACGAAGTGCAAGAGGAACTTGATTCACTTCAAAGTATCTTAAATAAAGATTCTTATAGGGAAATTTATGCTACTATCAATAATTCTGCCTCAGTAGCTGAAATTGCATACAATTTAGTTGCTGCGGAGCTGTTGAATGCTCAGGGGAATGTCAGTCAGGCCGAAGATCATTTCAAAAAGGCAGTGTCAATTGAAGATGATATGATTTACTATGAACCACCTTCTTGGCACTTGTCTTCACGCCATTATTACGGGAAATTCCTTGTGAGTCATTCCGAGTTTCAGAAGGCCGTATCCATTTATCAGGAAGATTTGAAGAAATGGCAAAACAATGGATGGGCACTGATGGGCCTTTATAAAGCATATGCAGGCTTGGGAGATAAACGCAAAGCTTCAGAAACATTAAATCGTTTTAATCAATCCTGGCAGTTTGCCGATATTAAGATTGAGGGGTCGGTTTTTTGATCTTGTCCTTTACTGAGATTTTGATGTTTATTCTTAATGATACCTGTCATGTATTTGAATACATCATTTCTCCAGGCTTTACGAAGCAAGTTTTCTCGATCTTTTACTGCGCAAACCGCCTGAATGTAGATTTGTGAAAATGTTCCAGCCATGATAATGTCACTCCTTCGGAGTTTATTTTTGCCTTAAGCAATGTTATCTATAATTGTTTCATCCCTGCCTTCTGCAGGCAGGCCTTCGGGATATAATATACACCGTTTTAGTGTATTAATGACAGAGTTTTTTAATAATCATTAATGCTCGATGATGGAGGAAAATTTTGAATCATCATGATTATCTTCCGAAGGTTTGTGGCCCACCCATAATTGTAAACCTACGCTCCTTTTATCAGGTTTTGCTCTAGTCTAATCCCGAAGGGATGAAATGACTATAGTGTATTTTGGATTAAGAATAGACCAACCCCGAAGGGGTGTTATGATATTATTGTGTCCTCGGCGGGGTTTTAAGCAATAAAACTGAGCTTCTTATTTAATTAAAGCCAAAGACAAAATCTTGTTCGGTAAAACCTACCTGTTGACTGGCTCTGACCGAGTGACTACTTCTCCTAGTCACCCACAATCAACACCCACGGCTCCTCAGATGGCGTCTCAAAACTGACCTGTCGCCCGGCTTCTGCCGAACTTTGAGTAGTGCCAGCATCCGTAAATACTCCCGTCTTTGGATCAAACCAACGGATACGTAAGCCGTCCGGAATACCTTTGATGGTGATTGTTCCGCCTTCATTTAAATAGGAGATATATAGTTTTCCTTCTTTAGCCAGCAGCGGCTTTCCATCTGCCAGGACCCATCGTTTTTCAATGTCTGCAAAATCCAGTCCCTCCAGGGCTTTTGAAATATATCCTACATATTTTGACCCCTCCATCTTCATGGCGCCTTCCCAGGACATGGGTTGTTCAGCCCAGTCGGTCCAGCCTTCTTCATCGGCAGTGACCTTCCATTGCCAAAGCGAAGCAGCCCCATACACTACCCCCATAGTTCCTCCGGACATCATTTGCATCCAGGCTTCTTCGCCCTGCCACCAGCCCAGGCCGTTTTTGCCACCAGCCATGCCTTCGTAAGTCGGTTCACCATTGGCCACGGCTTTTACGATAGAGTCATCATACATTCTTTCTACTTTGTGGTACAGATGTTCTCCATTATGCCCCGTCTGAGCCCATTGGAAGTCCAGCCAATCTTCACCCTGGAAAGACTTGTTATAATGCATACAATGTTTGAGTGGATTATTCTCTGCCCAACCGGCCACATAGTCATCGCACGGATTATAGTGGAGACCTGTTGGCTGGGCATAGCAATCCCAGATCTCGAGCATTTCTCCGGCTTCTTTTACCCCCGGATCCCGACCACCGTTATCACCTGCTATCAGCCATAAGGCAGGCTGAGCGCCATACCTGGCCAGTAGATAATTGCAATACCTGACATATTCACCCGGATCGATCACATTCCCCAGTACTTTTTGTCCTTTCCACCCGAAACCATGAAACACGGGCTGATAGACAGGAACGATTTCATGATCAATCAAAATGTCGATTAGGCTGTCCATGTACTGAAAGTATTCCGGAACTAACTCTCGTATATGTCCCTCGTGAAGATCTTTGAAGGCTCGTTTAAAACCCTGTGGGGTATTGCGCTTATCCGGCCCTGTTGATTCCATATCAGGTTGCAGTGAGAACAGGAGCGCTGTATTAAAGCCTTTTTGTTGTCGGTCTTTTGCGTAGATCCTGGCCTGATCTGTAGTCGCCCGAAAAGGTAAGGCCCATGGAGTATCCCCAACAACAGGAAACGCTTTACCTGACTGTTGAATGATGGTTCGTTTTCCTTTGCTCATGGTTAGTAATCCATTGGCTAAGAGTTCATTGCTTCCATCGTATGCTATTGAATTAAATAATCCTTTTTGTCCATGTAATCCTCGATCTTCCGGGTTGGCAAAGGTTTCGTATGTCCAGGTAACGTCTGCCTTTGGAGGTGAAAACCGGACTTTCCAGCTTTGGTCCCCATCCCAGAATCCCGGCCTTACCAGGGAATCTCCTGCACTGCTTTTAAAGACAGCCCACAGGTTGACCTGGGTAAAGGGGTTTTCATAGGTCTCCTCACATGTCAATGCAATCTCATGAACGGTCCATTGAGGAACCAGGCCAGGGTCTTTTGGATGGCATCCGGAAAGAAGAAAATAGAGGGTTGAAAAGAAAATCCAGGTGAGTTTTAGTGGATTCATACGCTAAGTGTTCTGTAAATGAATGAAGTTTCTCTGGTTAAGTTATAACTTTAAAAGCATTAATCTGAGCAACAACTGACCCGACGTATCCTGATGAGATCTCACTTCTTTACCCTGCTATTTTGTTTGATTGACTTTTTGATTTTTCCTGGCTGTAATCAGGACCCGGCACCGGTGAATATTGACTGGCCGGAAATCAAAACAGAATCCAAACCCTGGACGCGTTGGTGGTGGATGGGCAATGGAGTGGATAAAGCTGGTATTACAGCCCAGCTGGAGGCCTTTTCCCGGGCTGGTATAGGAGGAGTAGAAATAGCACCGATCTATGGGGTACAGGGAGAGGAAAGTCGCTATATCGATTTTTTGTCTTCTCAATGGATGGAGATGCTGAAACACACACTCGATGAAGCAGCCAGACTTGGGATGAAAGTTGATATGACCCAGGGAACAGGCTGGCCTTTCGGGGGTCCGCATATACCAAAAGAAATGGGTGCCGGCAGGCTTTTTGTCGAGGAATATCAATTGTCCCCAGGGGAGAAACTTGGTAAGCCCATCTTAGCGCTGGACCGCAGAGATCAACCGGTTGAAACAGAGCTACAGATACTCACAGCTTACGGATCAAATTGTGAGGTTTTGGACCTGTCCGATAAAGTGGATTCAAATGATCAGCTGGACTGGACAGCTCCCGAAGGGACATGGGAATTGATCGCTGGGTTTAGTGGAAATACCAGCCAGCAAGTGAAACGAGCAGCCCCAGGTGGTAGCGGTTATGTGGTGGATCACCTATCCAAACAAGCGGTAGAAGCCTATTTGATGAGATTTGATTCAGCTTTCGATATGGTAGACTATCCGGTTAGGGCGATGTTTAACGACAGCTATGAAGTATACAATGCAGACTGGACGCCGGAGTTTCTACGGGCTTTCAGTCAAAAAAGAGGGTATGACTTAAAGCTCCACATGCGTGACCTGATCAGCGAGGAGGACACAGAATCCAGCCGAAGGGTGAAGTCGGATTTTAGGGAAACGATGAGTGAACTCTTACTTGAATCATTTACCAATCAGTGGAAAGACTGGGCGCATGAGCGGCAGATGCTCGTGAAAAACCAGGCGCACGGTTCCCCGGGCAATTTGCTGGATCTTTACGGTACAGTGGATATCCCGGAGATAGAAACGTTTGGTAGTACGCAGTTTGACATCCCCGGACTGAAATATGAAAAGGAACATTTAAGTACCCGCGAACCCCCTGATCCGTATATGCTCAAGTTTGCCTCGTCGGCTGCACATGTCACCGGTAAACCTTTGGTTTCATCGGAAAGTCTGACCTGGCTGGCCGAGCATTTCAGGACGCCACTCTCACTGGCTAAGCCGGAACTGGATCAGTTGTTTTTGTCCGGAATCAACCATGTGTTTTTCCATGGGTCGACCTATTCGCCGGAAGATTATCCATGGCCGGGCTGGCTGTTTTATGCATCCGTTCACTTTGGTCCCACCAATTCATTCTGGAAGGATCTGAAAGCCATGAATGAATACATTGCCAGGTGTCAGGCTGTTTTTCAGGAGGCAAAGCCGGACAATGAGTTACTCGTCTACTGGCCGGTTTACGACGTGTGGCAGGCTCCCGAGCAGCGAAGCCTGTACCAACTTACCGTTCACAATATTTCCGAATGGCTGATCCCTACGCCTTTTTATCGACTCAATGAGGAGCTTCAAAAAGGAGGATGGCAAACGGATTACATTTCAGACAACCAGCTATTGAGTGCTGATGTGAATGCAGGTCAGCTCATACTCCCTGGTTCTCAGTACCGTGTTTTATTTGTGCCGGAACTCGAATCCCTTCCATTGGCTACTCTTGAAAAGATGATCGGTTTAGCGGAAGCTGGTGCTACCATTATTTTCCAAAACAAAACATGGGATGTTCCGGGGTTGGCTGATCATGAGGAAAGGAAAGCTGAATTGGACAACCTGTTGAATTCACTGTCATTCAATGAAATCGATGGAATTAAGGTCGCTGATGTGGGGAATGGAAGAATCATCGTCGAGAAAGAGGCTGCTAAAGCGCTTCAATGGCTTGATGTGAGGGGAGAGGAAATAGCGGATTCCGGTTTGAAGTTTATGCGAATGAAGCAGGAAAACGGCAAAATCTATTTCCTGGTAAATCACTCCAATACCACCATTGATCAGGAGTTGAGATTGAATTCAAAGGGTCAATCTGCGGTGATAATGGATCCTGTTTCTGGTAAAATTGGAAACTTGCCCATTAAGCTAACAGATTCCGGCATGAGCTTAAGGGTTCAGATCAAGCCGGGAGAATCATTGATCCTCAAAACCCTGGATGGTAGATCAACCAACAATAGTTGGGAGTTTGCAAAAGAAGGTGAGCCCCTTAAGGTTCAGGGTAACTGGGAAGTCAGCGCACTGGCGGGTGGTCCCGAGTTGCCGCCTTCATTTACCACCAGCAACCTTGTGTCATGGACAGAAAATGCTGGTGGGTGGGAGTACTTTTCGGGGACAGCCAGGTATTCTATTGAGGTGGAATTGTCTGAGATCAATGCAAATGATTATCTCCTGAAGTTTGATCAGCTGGGAGAAAGCGCAATGGTCCGTGTAAATGGAGATTCTGTGGGGACTATCTGGTCGGTGCCAAAAGAACTGAAGATCGGATCGCATTTAAAAGCCGGAACCAACGAATTAGTAATAGAGGTTTCCAATCTGATGGCTAACAGGATCCGGTATATGGATTTAAATAAGATCGAATGGCGTAAGTTCCACGAGATCAACTTTGTGAATATTGATTACAAACAATTTGATGCTGCAGTCTGGGAACCCATGCCTTCCGGGATTATTGGAGGCGTGTATATTGTGCCATTGATTCAAAAGTAGATGTTATCAGATATCGTTTCATTGTCTTTATGCCATACTACTTGGAATCAATAAGCACCTGCATGATGAGTACTCTTGTATTTAGCCACGAATTCACTAATTTTTGGACTTCCTCAAAAGCCTTGAGTGAAATAGATTCCACGGATTTCTTCGACTTTGTCGGAGCTATTTGTGTTATTAATTCATTCAATAACATTGATGATCACTCGCAGATGGTTTAGAAGGCTAAGAAGAATTTATTCGTGGATCAGTGGCGATAAAAGCATACTAATTTGGCACAAAATAGCGGTCTCAAGGAATTAATTGATTTAACCATGTCCCTTAAAATTTATATTCTACCCATTCTTGTATTCATAGTTGGTTGTACTCCCGGAGTAAAAGAAGAGAAAGCACCTCCAATCAAAACAAAACCCAACATCATTTTCATCCTGGCTGATGACCTGGGCTATGGTGACCTGGGTGGGTACTTTGGGGGTGAAGCGCATACCCCCAACATCAACCGAATGGCCAGGGAAGGGATGCTTTTCACCGATTTTCATAGCAATGGCCCGATGTGCTCGCCTACCCGTGCAGCTTTATTGACAGGTAGATATCCTCAACGATTGGGCATCGAAAGTGCCTTGCCCACAGACTGGGAGGATGAAGGGATCGGCAGTGAGGAAAATAAAAAGGAGAAGACCATCGCCAGCTACCTGAAGTCCGAGGGATACTCCACTGCCCTCTTTGGAAAATGGCACCTGGGGAAGGCTCCCAATGCCAACCCGGTATTGCATGGGTTTGATGAATTCCGTGGATTGACGTGTGGTAGCGGGGATTATTTTTCCAAAATGGATCGCAATGGATTCAAAGACTGGTGGCACAATGATCAGCTGGAGTTTCAGGAGGGCTATGCCACCCATGTGATCACTGGTAATGCAACACAATATATCGAAGAGAACAGGGACAATCCTTTCTTTATGTATGTGGCCTATTCGGCCATTCACTTTCCCTGGCAGACAGCCGATGACGGAGATAAAGAGGTAGTGAGAGAAGGGGAGGATTACTCTAGCAATTACCCGGGACCACAAAGCAAACTGGGCCCGTATCAGCCTGAGGAAGTGGCTTCAGTTGTGGTGAATATGGTGGAAGAATTGGATGAGGGAGTTGGGCAAATTTTGGAGGCCATCAGAAAGCAAGGGTTGACTGAGAATACCTTTGTTTTTTTTACTTCTGACAATGGAGGCTATCTGAGCTATGCTGATGAGGTCTGGCCTGTTGTGGGTTCGAATGGTCCTTTGAGAGGCCAAAAGACCCAGGTGTATGAAGGAGGACATCGCGTACCTGCCGTTGCCTGGTGGCCGGGAATGATCCAGCCTCTTTCGGTAACGGATGAAACCACCATGACCTTTGACCTGATGCCTACGGTGTTTGATATGCTGGAGCTGAAGATGCCGAGGGAGAATGGACCCAATGGACTGGATGGTGTGAGCTTGCTCCCAATCCTAACTGAAGGGGATCAGTTGGCTGAACGCACGCTATACTGGCGAATGGATTCTGAGAAAGCTGTCCGGGACCGGGAGTGGAAACTCATCATCAACGAGGACAATTCAACAGAGCTCTATAACCTCAAAAATGACATTGGCGAACAAAATGACCTGGTGAACCAATTTCCAGAGCAGGTGGTGCTGTTGAAAGAGAAGTTAGCAGCCTGGGAAAAAAGCCTTTGATACTGCCGGCAACGCATATTATCTTAGGGGGCAATATTATAGCTGTCTCAGCCAATCAAGTGTGCTTATGAATCGATTTTTAGCCAAGAGACTTTTTTTCTTCGCCATCTTCTTTGGTCAGGTGGTCCTCTGGTCTTCATGTGATCAGCAAGAACCTGTCTCAAAACCCAACATACTTTTCATCTTCCCCGATCAATGGAGATCTGATTTTATTGGTGTGAAAGGTGGTGATTTTGTACACACACCCAACATCGACAGGTTAGCGAGAGAAGGGGTGTTGTTTACCCGCTCTTACGCAGCTACACCTACATGCCTCCCTGCCAGGGCCACATTGCTCACAGGTATGGCCCCCTGGAATCATGGTTTATTAGCTTATGCACCCATACCTACCAGGTATAAAAATGAAATGCCACAGCTTTTAAAGGACGAAGGCTACTACACATTTGCCACTGGAAAATTGCATTTCAAACCCATTGGCGGGCCCAAACTAAAGATACCAACAAGTGAACTGGACAACAGCAGGTTCATGCATGGATTTGATGAGATCAGGCTATGTGAAGGCTGGGGACATCCTCAGAATGCCTACAACAAATGGTTTGCAGAGCAGGCGCCGGGTCTGCCGGAAGACGGTACCGGGTTGGGATCTACCGATCATCGGGGCGGTGTTTATGCCTATGATGAAAAACTTCATCCCACTACATGGACCGCCAATGAAGCCATCCAATTCTTAAAAGATTATGATCGGGAGAATCCTTTCTTTGTGAAGGTCGCTTTCCACAGGCCACATCCACCTTTCGACCCACCTCAGCGGTGGCTTGATTTTTATAAAAGGAGGGAAATTCCCGGAGCAGTGACAGGCGAATGGTCGATGGAAAAGTATGGAGAAGAGCGGGTCCCAGACATAAGCAAGCAGGTCAACAGCCCACGAGGAAATTTTGGGGATCAGTTTGTAAGGGAGTCCCGCGAAAGCTATCTGGCAGCTATTAGTTTCCTGGATGAGCAAATCGGTCTGATCATCAAGACCCTGGAAGATAAAGGGGTACTTGAAAATACCCTGATCGTCTTGTCGTCAGATCATGGTGACATGATGGGAGATCATCACCTGTGGCGGAAGTCGTACCCTTATGAAGCTTCTGCAGGCGTGCCCATGGTGATCCGGTGGCCGGAGAGCTTGAAAATTAATGCTGATAGAGGTCAGGTCCTGGAGGAGATCGTTGAGCTAAGAGATATCCTGCCTACCTTTTTGGATGCTGCCGGAACGGCTGTTCCTGCCTGCATGGACGGTATGAGCATGCTGGATCTGGTTCGGGGGAAGAAAGACCAATGGAGAAAAGTACTGGATATGGAGCATGGACGTTGCTATTGGCGGGAAAACAGCTGGACTGGGTTGACTGATGCTCAATACAAGTATATTTATTTCAATGCAACAGGTGAGGAGCAACTCTTTGATCTCAGGGCAGACCCTGGGGAAACAAAAAATCTGGCCGGTCTGCCAGGATACGAAACCACATTGAAAACCTGGAGGGCAAAGATGGTTGATCATCTTTCGGAGAGAGGAGAACCCTGGGTAGTGGATGGACAACTAGGGACCTGGGATGAAGTGATCAATTTCAGTCCCAACTATCCGAAGGAGTATTACCCGGAGGAGATAGCGGGGTCATAGTGCTCAAAAGCCTGATTTTCAAATTCATTTTTTACTCGAAGCTAAAAACTAATGTTATTGGGTTTTTAGATCTGATTTACCTGGGCTTAATCCTAAAGAGGTCACAATCATGATCTTGTCAGTATTATCTATAGAATCTTCACTCAATCCAGTAGCATGAAATACTTATGTTGTCCGTTTCTTCTTTACTTGACAATTGCTTTGATCTCCTGTGACCAAAAAGCATCGAAGACTGATGATGTCAGACATGTTAAGGTATATTACGAAGAAGGGATGTACGCAGGCTGGCCGGCTAACTGGGGAATCTGGTCCTGGGACAATGAAATCCTTGTTGGGTTTACAAAAGGGGATCATCAGGAAAAGGAAAGCCATACATTTGACAGATCGACTTCCAAAACCATGTTTGCCCGGAGCCTCGATGGTGGACTCTCATGGTCGATCGAAGATGGCTATGAACACGGGATCACCCAAGCCACTTTTGAGCATAACATTGGCGAACGATCTAAGCCAGCTAATACACTTGGAGATAGGATCAATTTTTCTGATCCCAATTTTGCCTTCACATTCAGGATGACCAACCTGCTGGAAGGACCAACCTCTTTTTATTATTCTTATGACAGAGGTAAATCATGGAACGGAGCCTATCAATTGAATGTGGATTTTGGCCCCAAAAACCCGGCTGGTATTGTCTCCCGAACGGACTATATCATAGACGGTCAACATTCCATAACTGCTTTTTTAACTGTTGGTTTTGTGGAAGGAGATACTGACTGGCGGGAGGTAGCCTGTGTTCGGACAGAGGATGGAGGACTGAACTGGAAGCTGCTTTCGTGGATTAGTCTCGAGCAAGTCAATTCAATTATGCCCGGCTCAGTCAGAATAGATGAGTCTACACTGTTATGTATGATCAGGCAGACCAAACCACCCGAGATGACCAGTTATTTATCCAAAGACAATGGAGTGACATGGAGCAGACTCCCTAATCCAGTTACAGTAGATAGGAATGGCAATCCACCTGCTTTATTGAAGTTACAGGATGGTCGACTTTGCCTGGTGTATGGATTGCGAGAAAAAGAGACCAGATCTGAGGGGATTGGCATGTATGTGACCTACAGCTCGGATCATGGGCAAACCTGGACTGAGCCTCATCTGCTGCGTGGTCAGGATGGAGCGGTTTGGGACATCGGTTACCCAAGAGCCGTGGAACTTCCCGATGGAAAAGTGGTTGCAGTCTATTATTACAACAATGCTGATGCTGGAGATCCCTACCGGTACATTGCTGCGTCTGTATTTGACCCGGGGTTAGAGTAGGTTGAAAATTCCGGCAATATACCTTATTGGGATAAATAGAATTAATAAAAACAAATTGGTTACATCACCTAACAATGAAAAAATAAAAAAGTAGTTTAAGTAATTTTAATATACTCTCGTGAAATTTCTTAGTCTAAGTATTGGCGCTTTCTTTTTAATAAATTTGTTTGGATGTCAACTCGACAAAGCAAATGAATTGCCCAATGTAGTCATCATTTTTGTTGACGACATGGGTTTCGCAGATCCCAGTTGTTTTGGTAATCCAATGTTAAAGACGCCAAACATTGATAAAATAGCTGAGAATGGATTAAGATTAACAAACTTCTATGTGAATTCTCCGATTTGTTCTCCCTCTCGTGCTGCACTCACAACCGGACAATATCCAATGCGGTATAAAATTCATTCACATATCGCAGGTTCTAATCGAAACAGGGATAGGGTGATGAATAACTTTTTAGATCCCAATGCACCAACATTGGCAAAAACCCTGAAATATAATGGTTATGTGACGGGCCAATTTGGAAAATGGCATCTGGGTGGGGGTCGTGATTTGGGCGATGTTCCTCTCCCAACGGAATATGGCTATGATAAATCTGTGGTTAGTTTTGAGGGGCTCGGAGACCGGGTATTGTTTCCGGATGACAATCTTTCAAAACAAAGTGCCATATTGGGAAATGGTGAAATTATCTGGGCACCAAAACATAAGTCTACAAGTATTTACGTAGATAGTGCGCTCACTTTTATCCAAAAAAATAGTGCTAAACCTTTCTTTGTGAATCTTTTTCCAAATGACGTGCACGACCCGCATTTACCGGATTCATTGGTATTGCAAAAATTCAGGACTATTACTGATAATCCATATGAACAAAGGTTTTTAGCCGTTTTAAATGAATTGGATAATCAGATTGGTCGGTTTATAACTGGGTTGGAAAAGATGGGAAAACTAGAAAATACCATTATTATTTTTACCAGTGATAACGGTCCAACGGATTGGCCTTATTATTACCAGCAAAATAAATACCCAAAGGGTTATGAAGGTCAACTTTATCCCCCAGGATTTGCCGGAGATTTTAAAGGCAGGAAATGGAGCCTTTATGAAGGTGGAATCAGGATGCCATTTATAATCCAGTGGAAAGATAAAATTCCAGCAGGAGAAACAGATCATACCTCTGTTGTTGCTGCATTTGATCTTTTCCCCTCTGTCTGTGCTATTCTTGGATTGGAAATTCCGGTAGGTTTGGATGGTAGAGATAAAAGCAAAGCTTTACTTGGAGATCCTGTAGAAATGACAGGACCAATAATGTGGGAATATGCCAGTAATAGAGGAGGCTCTATTCAGCCTGGAAATAATGAGTTCAGGTCTCCAAACCTGGCGATTCGAGAAGGCAATTGGAAATTGTTGATAAATGTTGATGGCTCTGACGCTGAGCTGTTTGAGTTAACTACTGATCCGGGTGAAGAGAATAATTTGGCAGAAATTGAAAAGGAAAAAACAAAAGAATTGGCAAATAAGGTAATTGCCTGGCGTAAAAGTATGCCGGTTGAAATAGTAGCAAATTAGATAACATAAAAAGGGAGGTGATCAATTAAGGAGCTCTATTACCATCCATCTCCCTACTCTTCCAAGCAAACCCTTCAATCTCTTTCCGGTTTGGCTTGAAAATGCTGATCAAAAGCCCCAGTAGAACACTGGATACCAGTCCAATCAATCCGTAGAGCAGAAAGGAAAGGTCCGTTTGGTTCTTTACAAAGGTCAGAACAGCCAGGCTACCCAGCGTTCCGAAGAAAGCTGCCGGCCCGGAAATCCTGGGGAAGAAAATCCCCATGATGAAGAGTGCTCCAAGGCCTCCTGTCAGAAGTCCGACGAACGTGTTGAACTGGTCCCATAAGGAGGCGATGTCCCAGGTGGCGAGTATGAGGGCCATGCCCATACCGAAAACCCCAGCAACAATACCAGACCAACGGGCTACCTGCATCTGACCCTTGATGGTGTTGTTTTTTGCCACCTGCTTATAAAAGTCGGAGGTGATCACCGCGGCTACTGAGTTGATGTTGGATGAAAGGGTGGACATGGCAGCGGCAAAGATCGAGGCAATCAATAATCCCGATATCCCTACTGGCATTTCACTCACGATGAATTGCGGAAATACCGAGTCAATGTTGGGGTTGGTGATAGCCAGACGCTCAGGGTTTGAGGTATAGAAAGCATACAGGGCTGTTCCCAACAGGAAGAAGATGATGGTCACAGGTACGCTTAGGATACCATTGAGCCAGATGCTGCGACCAGTGGCTTTCTCATCTTTGGTGGACATGTAACGTTGCACGATACTCTGGTCACTGGTAAACGTGACCAGGGAATTAGCCAGCCCGCCGATCAGTACAACCCATAAGACGGGTTCGCTCAGGGATAGTCTGAAGTCCAGCAGGTTGAATTTCTGCTGCTGGCTGGTAATGTCAATAAAACTGCCAAGCCCTCCATCAATGCCGGATATCATATATCCCAGTGCGATGATAGCTCCGGACATGAGAATGATGCCCTGGATCACGTCTCCCCACACTACAGCCTCCATACCACCGCTGGTACAATAGATGATCGTCACCACACCCATGATGATGATGGCCCAGTAGACGCTGAATCCAGTGACAGCATTCAGTGCCAGGGAGGGGAGGAAAAGCACGATGGCAATCCGGCTGACCATGAAGAAGACGAACAATGAGGAGGCCATCCACCTCACGGGTCGGTTGAACCGGATTTCCAGGTATTCATAGGCGGTGTCCAGTTTGAACCGCCGGAAGAAAGGCAGGAAGTAAGTGATTACAACCGGTACTACCAGGATGATGGACATGTTGTACATAAACATCCGCCAGTCTGAAGCGTAGGCCTTTGCCGGGATGGAGATAAAGGTAATCGCACTGAGGGTTGTGGTGAGGATGCTGATGCCAGCCGCCCACCAGGGGATTCTGCCGCCAGCTTTAAAGAATTCATCGGTAGTGCTTTCTTTCTTCATAAAGAAAAAGCCAAGCACTAGCATACCTCCAAAATAAAGGACCAATACCAGGTAATTGAACCACCCAAAATCCGGTTCTGTAGCAAACTGAAGCTGGCTAATTTCAGGATTCCTGACGCCGGGACTGATCTCACCACCCGGAACGATAACTGACTGTCCCCATGCGATTGCCGGTGCAACGGCAATTGGAATACCGCTCCATTCTCCGGCATCAAACCAGGTATCTGAAACGGTATTGTATACCAGCACACGGTCATTAAAACCAGTGTGGTTTACCCAAAGTGAATCTCTTCTTTTTTGTGCGGTCTCGTCTCCATTGTTCAAATCATAAATAGCCTGCTCTACCCGGTTGAATACCTGTCCGTTGTCACCTCCTACCAACACAATGTGCGATGCTCCTATAGGGATCGCCGCGGTGGCAGCCAGCTTGATGGCTGTTCCATCGATCCTGATATCCCGTTTGGCTTCCCATTGTCCCTTTGAGGGCTGATATTGAAAAACAGATGAGTAGAAATTATTTAGGAGTTCACCCGATTGTTTTCCCCGACCCCCTATCACATGAATGCTTGTTTCCGTCCCATCCATCTGTGCCACAGCTATAGCAGCTGTCACGGGTTTGGGAAAAGCTGGTAGTTTTTGCCACCCTGCTTCCGGATTATTAATATCCAGCGATAAAAAATAGGTTGTGATGCCTGAATTTCCTTCCCCACCCACAGCATAGAGGGTAGAACCAATGGCTGTTGCAGCCACGTTTTTAAGTGGCTCTGGTAATCCTGGCATTTTATCAATGCTGACTTTGCCATCATAGGTGATCCTCCAGACTTCATCACTCAGTCCATCAGCCGTGAGCCCACCGATACAATAGAGTTGATTGTTGACAACAACAGAGCCTCCTTCACCAATGCCAACAGGTAGTTTTTGAGTGAAATCTACTTCCCGAAGTGTTTCATGGATCTCAAAGATCAGGATGGCATCCGAAAAGTATTTCGTGCCATCTTCCCACGGTTTTCCACCCGGAAAGGCGGTGCCTCCAGCAACGATGAGGTAGTTATCAAGCCTGCCAGCAAAGGCTCCGGCCAGCCCTTCATCTCCGGGTATAGCTTCTATATTGGTCAGGTTCCCAATAGTTTGTTGGGAGGTGAGATTGATGGCCTTTTCGGCTGATACGGAAAAGGATATTAACAAGGTTAGCAGGGGTAAGATGTAGCTTTTCAAGATCAGTCAGGGTTTTGATTATTTATTTCCAGATGGTAAAGCCTCCATCTACCACAATATTTTGTCCGGTAATATAGTCAGAGGCTGCAGAGGCGAGGAACAATGCCGTCCCTTTCAGATCCTGTCCCATTTTCCCCATTCTACCAAGCGCAGTGGCTTTGTTATAAGCATCGACGAACTCCTGGGGTAAGCTATCTCCCTGAAATCCACCTGGAGAGATGCAATTCACGCAAACTCCATAAGGTGCCATATAGGCTGCCAGGTCGCGGGTCATGCCGATTACACCAGCCTTTGCTGCCGCATAGTCTATGGGCTGTTCGGATTTATTGTTGTTGCGGTACATGCTTCGGTCCCGACCAACCATACCTGCGATTGAACCGATGTTGATGATTTTGCCAGACTTTTGGGCTGCCATGACCTTGCCGACTTCCTGGCAACAAAATAGTGCTCCAATGAGGTTGGTGTTGATCAGGTTGACCATGTCTTTTGGACCACGCTTAAACAGGTCGCCCTCACTGGCTCCGGATCCGCCACCAGCATTGTTGATCAGGATGTCAATATGTCCTTTCCATTGTTGAGCCTTTTGAGCAACACTTTTTACCTGCTCATGATGACACTGGTCCAGGGGGAGTGTCAGTACATCCACCCCATACTGATCCCGTAACAATTGTGCGGGTTCCTTGAGCTTTTCCTCAAAACGAGAGGTGATGATCAGGTCACATCCGGCATTGGCCAGTTCACAGGCCATGTCATAACCGAGCCCACGGGACCCGCCGGTGATGAGTGCTACCTTGTCTTTAAGATTAAATAATTCAGGTGTTGACATAAATCAGATGTTTTCAATGAGGTTAATATCATCAATTTTCTTTTGCGCAGCTTCTATGACCCTGAGGGATTTACAACCTTCGGCAATGTTGCAGAAAATCGGACGGTCATGAACAATGGACTCCAGGAAGTCCAGATTTTCATCTCTAAACATTTCGTCTCGTTGAGTCTGACCCTTTTGGTGTTCCCATTGTTGGGCCACAGCGTTATAGATGGAAATGGTATATTCGTCCCATGAGGTAAAGTCGATCATCAATACTCCTTGTGTGCCGATAAGCTCAATATTTCTTCGTCTGGGCATTTGAAAAAAATCCAGATGAACAGTTGCTGTGCACCGATCCTCAAACTTGAGTAGGAACTCTACGGTATCCGGAGCTTCAATATCAATATCGCTGAAGCTACCATAAACGGAAAAAACCTTTTCCACCGGTTGGCTGGCAAACCAAAGGGCCAGGTCGAGGTCGTGCATCAGTTCAAAGGCCCCGGAATACTTTGCATAGTACATGGACTTGTATTGCGGGTGCACGGAGGGGAAGTGTTCCCCAACCAGTGACCGGACAGACACCAGTCTGCCGATACGACCGGAATCCAGGATATGCTTAGTCTTCCGGATCCCTACATGATAGCGGGTGCACAATCCGACCATCACTTTTTTACCTTTGGATTCAGCCAGGTTGGCCAATTCCGATACACCTTCCATGGTCAAAGAGATAGGCTTTTCGATAAATACATGACAGCCAGCCTCAATCGCTTGCATGGACATGGGAACATGCAATCGGGTAGGAGTCATGATGTAGGCTGCATCCACGATCTGCAATCCAGCTTCATAGCTGTCGCACTTTTTTAAATGGGGAAACTCCCGGATCAAGGTATCTACACTTTCAGGGTTCGGATCAAAAACATAGAGCTCTTTTACTCCAAGCTCCGTAAGTATTCTGGCATGTCGTTTCCCGATAGAGCCACATCCAGCCAACAATAATTTTAGGTCTTTCCAGTCTTGCATAAGGTTTAGAACAAGCGTAAAAAATGGTTTTCTAAATGATTTCGCATGGCATTCCTGAATAGTTCCGGTGAGCCATTTTCCAGCACATCCACCAGCCCTTTGTGAGAAACATACCGAAGACTATTCACCGGGATCTTGAGCAACCCGCTGTTATGCACATAGTCAAATAGCGGGAGCAGGAGCTTTTGAAAGTTCTTCAGGCTTTGGTTATTCGAGATCTCATAGAGTTTGGAATGGAAGGCGATTTCATGTTCTATAAAGAACCGATCTTCCTCCGACGCTTCCGGCTCTTTGGATACGATCTCTTTCAATTCGTTGATGTCATTTGTGGTGATCCGCTGAAAGATAAAATCTGCCATGCCTACTTCCAGGGCCAATCTAAGCTCAAACATATCTTTGAGCGTTTCCTGATCCAGGATATGAGGGTTCATGCTTTTACTCAACACATTGAAGATGTCAGGGCTGGTGATCACAGACCCTTTACGCTTTTTGGATTCTATCAGCCCCATCACCTTCAGCCGCATAAGAGCTTCACGAATGACCGTTCTGCTCACTCCGAGCATTTCCGTTAGTTCCATTTCCTTGGGAATGACATCACCCACTTTGAGCTTTTGCTGCCGTAGCAGTTCAACAATTTGCGTTTCCACACGGTCTACCAAAGAATGATTTTCTGTGGGTTGTTCTTCCAGATGTATGCTTGTTATGGTCATATTATGTATAACATAATAGTGATTATGATGCCAAATTATAGAATTAATTCCTTTATATGATGATATTATCTCGGAAAGTGATTTAATTTGAGTCAATTAAGCAAAATATGTAATACATATTAATCTATTATGATGAGGAAGTTTTGGCTGATAACCCTGGTAATTATCTTATTTGGCTGCAAGCAGCAGTCCGAGAAGGAAGAAGTATCTATTATGAACAAGGTGACCATTCCTTCAATCGATCTTGATGTAGACGAGATCTCCCAGGTAGTGGTGGATCGCGAAGAGGGTCAGTATCTGGGACATATTTCCACGATACTCCTTGAAGACAGTAAAACCATTTTAGCTAGTTATCCAAAAGGGCATGGCAGAGGGCCAGCCATCCTGAAGAGAAGTGAAGATGGAGGAAAAACGTGGAGTGATCGTTTACCAGTACCTGAAAGCTGGGCAACAAGTAGAGAAACACCGACGCTCATGCGAACTGTGGATGCGCAAGGCGTGAAAAGGATTGTGATGTGGTCGGGGCTGTATCCCATCAGAACTTCTATCAGTGAGGATGACGGGTATACCTGGACAGAGCTGAAACCAGTAGGGGATTGGGGAGGAATCACCGTGATGGGATCGACCACTCCACTGAATACAGGAGCTGGGCACTACATGGCGATCTTCCATGACGATGGCCGATTCATCAAGGGAGGTGAAGATGAGTTCTGGGGTTCCCCTGCTGGTGAAAGGACCGGGTTCATGACGGTATTTACCACTAAAAGCACTGACGGGGGACTTACCTGGTCTGATCCCGCACCTATATATAGGGATAGCACGGTGTTGCTCTGTGAACCGGGCATCATCCGTTCACCTGATGGAAAGCAGATCGCCGTTTTGCTAAGAGAAAATAAGCGAGTGAAAAACTCCTTCATCATCTTTTCCGATGATGAAGGCAAGACATGGTCAGCACCACGGGAATTACCATTGTCGCTGACTGGTGACCGGCACACTGGAAAGTATACTCCGGACGGCAGGCTATTTATCAGCTTCAGAGTCATTTCGCCTGAACATAAACGATCAGATCGTCCATTCGAAACCAGCTGGGGAGGCTGGGTCGGCACGTATGATGATCTGGTAAATGGAACAGAAGGACAATATGTGGTCAGACTGAAGAAAAACTATCCATCGGAGAGTGGATGGGAATACGACACCGCTTATCCCGGAGTAGAAGTTTTACCAGATGGCACCATCGTGACCACCACCTATGGGCATTGGGAGGTAGGAAAGAAGCCATACATCGTTAGTGTGAGGTTTACACTCAATCAACTAGAAGAATTAGCCAGGACCCAAAACAATTAGAAATGAATCATAACCACTTAACCGGATTAATCGCAGCTCCATTCACACCCATGAATCCTGATGGATCGGTGAAACCCTCACTTATTCCAGCTTATTATCGGCTCTTGAAACAAAATGGAGTAAAAGGTGCTTTTGTATGTGGTTCAACAGGGGAAGGAGCTTCTCTTACCATGAGCGAGCGAAAGATGATTGCAGAAGCGTGGGGAGCATGTGCAGCAAATGATGATGAGTTCGCTTTGATCATGTTTCTTGGCGGAAACTGTCTTGCCGAGAGCAAAGAATTGGTATTGCATGCTCAAGCTAATCAATTTAATGCTGTTTCATTCACTTCCCCTTCCTATTTTAAGCCGTCGAGCGTTTCACTCCTTGCGGCTATGTGTGAGGAGGTGGCGGGTGTCGTTCCTGACATGCCCTTTTACTATTACCACATCCCGGTACTTACAGGAGTTGGTTTCACGATGAAGAGCCTATTGGAAACGGTACATGGTCGAATCCCCAATTTTACAGGGATCAAGTACACCCATGAAGATTTTATGGATTTTTCATCCTGTATTCACTTTGCTGATGGTCAGTATGATATGTTGTGGGGACGTGATGAAAGCATGTTGCCTTCGTTGTCATTGGGTGTAAAAGGTGTAGTGGGAAGCACATACAACTATATTGCTCCACTTTATCACCAGTTGATGGCGGCATTTGACAATAATGATTTGGCTGAAGCCAGGCGTTTACAGCAGGTATCTATTGATCTGATTGGTTTGCTGGGTAAATATGGTGGAATGGGAACAGGCAAAGCCTATATGAAGTTGGTTGGTCTGGACTGTGGTGAGTTTCGACTTCCTGTCAGCAACATGTCTGAGACTCAGTTTGCAGCCTTTGAGCAGGATGCCAAAAAACTGGGATTTGATCAATATGCAAGCAAACTGAACTAAAAAAAGTACCATGAGGTATTCAAAAGAGGAACTTCACCGCCTTCAGCAGTTTTACCAGGGGAGGCTGCTCGGCAATACCATTCCTTTTTGGTTTCCACGCAGCTTTGATCACGAGCATGGCGGCTTTTTATTGATGCGCGATGCGGACGGTAGCCTCATAGATGATGACAAGTCCGTCTGGTTTCAGGGAAGAGCCACATGGACTCTGGCCAACCTGTACAATACTGTCGAGCAAAAAGCGGAGTGGCTGGAGGGTGCCCGGCTGGGCTATGAATTCCTTTCTCAAAAGTGCTTCGATACGGATGGAAGGATGTTCTTTCATATGACCAGGGACGGTCAGCCCATCCGTAAACGGAGGTACTTTTTTTCGGAGACCTTTGCCGTAATCGCTTATGCAGCGTATGCCAAAGCATCGGGAAGGGAAGATGTTGCTGAACAGGCTCGTACATTATTTGGGAAGTGCATTCATTATGCAAAGCATCCGGAGGAGCTGGCTCCCAAGTTTACTGACATTCGCCCGTCAAAGGGTATTGGTGTGCCGATGATCCTGCTCAACACGGCACGGCAAGTGCTGGACACCATTGGTGACTCACGAGCTCAGGAAGTGATCGATCTATGCATCGCAGAGATCAGGGACTTTTTCGTGAAAGATGATATCCGTTGTGTGATGGAGCAGGTAGCCCCTGATGGGAGCATCATCGATCACATTGATGGCCGTACCTTGAACCCCGGTCATGCAATTGAGGGTGCCTGGTTCATTCTTCACGAAGCGAGGATCCGAAACAATGATCCTGAACTAATCGCACTGGGCTGCAGGATGCTGGACTACATGTGGGAGCGAGGCTGGGACCAGGAATATGGAGGCATTCTCTATCATTGCGATGTGTACGGCAAACCCGTGCAGGAATACTGGCACGACATGAAATTCTGGTGGCCACACAATGAGACCATCATCGCTACTTTGCTTGCCTACATGCTTACCGGTAAGGAAAAATATGCCCGGTGGCACCGGCTGGTCCACGACTACAGCTACAGCCACTTCGCGGACCCAAAGCACGGCGAGTGGTTCGGCTATCTCCATCGCGATGGCACAGTTTCTCAACCTGCCAAAGGCAACATCTTCAAAGGCCCCTTCCACCTACCCCGGCAAGAGTGGTATTGTATGCGGTTGTTGGGTGGGTAGATACTAATCTTCCATTCGGGCAAGACCTTTGGTGCTTTGCGGTGACGGATTAACTGTGGAAACTGAAAACATCTTAAAAAAACAGCGACAGGAAAGGTTTAAACCAGCCTATTGAATTAAGCTATAGCAATCCATTTCGAGTAGTGAATTTATCCTAATTAGCTAAGGTTTATATTGGGTGACCATCTTCGATTTTGAAGAATTGGATTGATTCAGGTCAAAACTTTCATTTTGTACCATACTATCCTCCCAATGTACTTCTATCTTCGGGCGCGTCCCTTTATTCTGAAAATGGATGGTGTTCATGGGGAGTTTTGCAATCATTGCCAGGTTGGTGGAGTCGGTACTACCGATGCTCTGGTTGTTTGTATTTAGTTGGTCAACCTTAGGGTTGACAATAGCAGGTGCAGAGGATTTTGTCTGATCCTGGGAAAACCCCTCAATAGAAGCAAAGATGGCAAGGGTAATGAATGTTATTCTTAGCTGATTCATTCTGATGATTGATTAATTACAGAAGCAAAGGTGGTCTAAAGTGGTCTCCTGTATAAGGGTAAAAATAGTATTTACACTATTTGGTATAATACTTAAAAGACTAGGTGAATCACTTAATGGGCGGGAACTCAACCCACTAAAGACAATCATCTTTAAAGGCCTCTTTTCCTTCCGGGCCACAAGTGGTACTCTATGAGGTTGGTGGGTGATTTTTCTGAATACCAGACAGCACACTTTCGTCCAAAAGTGGTCTGTTGCATTTTCTTGATTTTTTTATTACATTAGGGATAACTGAATAATTTGAGGGACCTTGTGTTTCAGAAATGTATTCTCATTTCTTTCAAAACCAGAATCAGCAAGTTTGGAAAAATGGAACAGTACGTAAATGAGGTTATTCTTGAGGAATTAACTTCTTCTCATATGAAACTGAAGGTTCTTATACTGGAAGACTTATCTAGTGACGTAGAACTGATTAAGTTTCAATTCGAGGAGTTAGACCTTGAGCCTGTATTTAAAGTCACAGGTACGAGAGAAAAGTATTTACATCTACTCAATACATTTAACCCTGATCTGATCATCTCTGATTTTCAATTGCCCACATTTGATGGACTCAGGGCATTGAATATCCTGAGGAAAGAACTTAACGATAATATCACGCCTTTTATTTTCGTTACCGGGTCTTTAGGTGAGGAGAATGCAGTAAAATCAATAAAGGAGGGTGCTACAGACTTTATCATCAAGGAAAGGGTTTATCAGCTTCCCGCTGCAGTGCTCAGAGCGTTACGGGAAAAGGAAGAAAAACTTATTCGGAGTGAAGCAAATTACCGTGAAAGGATCAGTGAGAGAAGGTTTAAAATGCTGGTCCAGGAAGGGTCTGATCTTATTATCATCACTGATTACAACGGGAGAATTCAATTCGCCAGTGATAATTATAAGAAAATTCTTGGTTATTCTGCCCAAGAGATGATGGGTGCGGATCCATTTAAATTGATACATCCCGATGACATATATAAGGTCAGGTCAACATTCAATCGGATAAAAAACACAAATAGTATCAAGGTTGAACCTTATCGATTTCAGGATGCAAGAAAGAATTGGAGATGGTTGCAAAGTACATTAACCAATCTGTATTCCGATGAGGCAATTGCAGGCATAGTTATTAACTCAAGTGACGTAACAGAATTAATTGAGCAGGAAATTGATCTCAAACTCAGCAATGAAAGGTATAGACTTGCATGTCTGGCAACGCAAGATCTTATTTATGATTGGGACCTCACAAATGGCACAATAAGCAGGGATGGTCAGGCTCTTTATCGCATGTTTGGATACAGTCCCAAATGGGCACAGAATGAGACTTTTTGGAAAGAGAGAATTCATCCGGAGGATAAGGAACTGGTCTACAGTCACCTTAAGGAATGTCTTCAGGATAGCACTCAATCGGTATATCAACAAAGTTATCGGTTTAGGCGAAAGGATGGCACATACGCATTTCTTCATGAGAAATGTTACATAGTCAGGGAGGCCAATGGAGTAGCCATTAGGTTGATCGGTGCCACGAGGGATATTAGCGAGCAAAAAGAGAAAGAAAGGACCAGGGACTTAATTGTTGATCTATCGACGATGTTAAGTAAGCCAAAAAGTCTGTCAGCGTGCATGAAAGATGTTTTGCAGGCACTCGTCAGGTGCATAGGCGTTGATTATGCAGAATTGTGGTTACCGGCTAAACTCAATAATCACATGAATTTGGTATCGCAGTATGCTGAAAGCTTTCATGTGGAGATGATAGAGGAAGACATAGGTAAAATTCCAAAGAATAAAGGGCTGGCAGGGAAGGTATTTAAAGAGGGTAAAGCTGCATTTTGGGCCGACATAAAAAACCAACCTAAATTTATTAAAAAACTGTTTGCTGAGAGGGCGCACCTGGAGTCAGCTCTTGGAATACCCATTTCAAAAGCAGACCATACAATTGGGGTTTTCCTGTTTTATAGCCGGGAAAAGCAATTTAACTTCAAGAGCGAGATTACTATTCTCCATGAGGTAAGTAAGTGGTTATCGCCGGAGCTACAACGAAAGCAAGCTAAAGAAGAATTAGATAGATTTTTTTCTGATACTGTAGACTTACTATGTGTTTTAGGTGTCGATGGTTACTTAAAAAAGATCAATCCCGCATTTACTAATATACTTGGCTATACAGAATTAGAGTTTTTAGGCAAACCGTTAAAATATTTTATCTATCCAGACGATCATCTTCTGACCAAATCCCAACTGGGTAGGTTACAGCAGGGTGAAAAGTCAGTTAGTTTTGAGGTTAGGATTATCTCTAAAAGTGGATTGATTAAATGGTTTTCCTGGTCTGCAACTATTCAACCTAATGATGAGGTGGTGTTTGCCGTTGGTAAAGACATCACTGAAAAAAAGCGGCTCGAAGAATTTATACAGGAAACACAGACCATGGCTAAGATAGGGGGTTGGGAGGTAGATTTGATTAACCAGACTTCTTATTGGACTTCACAATCTTATGATATCCTTGAATTGGATCATAAGCATCAACCAAACCTGACAACGTCAATCAATTTTTTCAAAGGTGAGAATAGAACCACCATTGAAAGATGCATCAATGAGGGCATTCAGTTTGGTAAATCATGGGATGTGCAAGTCCGGGTCACCACGGCTAAAGGAAATGTGAAGTGGGTGCGATCGATGGGGAAAGCGGAATTGATTGATGGAAAATGTATAAGACTCTATGGCGTTTTTCAGGATATCGAAGACCAAAAGAAAAGGGAGGAGGATCTTAATGTTAGCAATAAACGATACGAGTTAGCATCAAAAGCAACACATGAAGCAATTTATGAGTGGAGTTTTCAAAATAATAGCATTTTATGGTCTGACAATTATCAGGTCTTATTTGGTTATAAGAAATTGAAGGAGAGTTTTGATGAATGGCGCGAAAAGGTTCATCATCTGGATCAGGAAAGGATAATTGATTCGCTTGATGCTCTTTTAAAAAATCCTGATCAGCATTTTTGGAAAAACGAATATCGGCTTATACGGAAAGACAAAAGAGTAGCTTTCGTGGAAGAGCGTGGCTATATTATCCGAGATGAAAAAGGAAATCCACTTTCAATGATTGGCTCTGTCAATGACCAGACAGAAAAGAAAAGATTTCAAGAGCAGCTACTTGAAAATACGATACAATCACAGGAGAAAGAAAGAAATAGAATTGCACAGGAATTGCATGATGGTATCGTTCAGGAGATGGTGGTTAGTAGTATGCAGTGCGACTTATTGCATCATTTAACTAAAAGTAACCCTGAATTAAATACTAAAATTCAGGAAATCTCAGATAATATCAGGAAACTTACTGATAATACACGTAATATCTCTCATGACTTATTGTCTGCTGATGTGATAAAAATGACCTTTAATGAATTATTGGAAAGGCTTGATCTGAATTTAAGGATCATGTCAAAAATTGAGTTTAACATTGAAAACTTTCTGGATTCAAAATTTATCCGTGATGAAGATCTAAAGATCAATTTATACAGGGTGATTCAGGAGCTTACAAATAACATCATCAAGCATTCAGGAGCATCAAAAGCCTTGATTCTAATTGAAAGAATCCAAAAGGTAATATCCTTAAAGGTAATTGATAATGGAAGAGGAATCAGTGAAAAAGATTCGTCCACTGGTATCGGATTAGCAAACGTAAGTAACCGGATTAATATGATTGGAGGCACAATAAAACTTCAAAATGTAAAAAATGGTGGTTTGGAAGTGAAGGTTACTGTTCCGATTGGGTAAGGTTTCATCAATTAATCTTGTCATCTGGCATTTACATTTGATTTTCAAATATCTTCGTCTGCAATTAAGTTTTCCTGAGCAACAATGCTTTGCTTTTCAGGAGTTTTAATCCAGCCAGGCTCTGAAGCTATTTGACTTGAAGTTCCCATTTTCCATGAGTTATTATCAGAATGAAACAAGCTGTCTTGCTGAAGGAAACCGTCCTCCCACCTTGCTTCATGAGAGATATGCCGAATTCCTTTATTTTGAAAGTGTGCCTTATTTAGATTAAGGTCATGAATGTTAATAGCCGGGTATTCAGTTTTCTCGAATTCTAACGAATCTGTACTTATAGTAAGTACAGGGGATTCAATTTGTTGTTTCTCCAAAGAAGTGGTAATCTCCTGGGAGTATGCCTCAACCCCTAGAAGGATAAGGCTAAAAAACAAGGTTTGCTTAATAGTTTTCATATCAATTGTGTTTATTGGTTTTGTTATTTTACAGTTATTTGAAAGTCAAGATCATATAGGTTTTTAAAATCCAGGCCTACATCAATCAATTCATGATCGCCTTCTTCTATGATCCAAAAGATTTTAATTTGGTAGCCCTCCTTTTGTGCATTTACAAGATGTCTGAAGAGCTTAAATAATACTTTAGTAATAGCGGTATTGATAGCAGCAAAGTGGAAGTAACATTTCAATAGGCCACTTTCGCTGAAGTGATCTTCAACTTGTTGGATTAATCTGTTGTAATCGGGAAATAATTCCAGATCTGTTGTTGTGCCACTTACAGTAACAGTATTGATTTTCTTAATGTATCCAATAGAAAGTATTTCTTTCTGGAGGGGTGCTTGATATTCGGTTGCTGTATAGATAGCATTCATGCCAGTGTGGTTTATATGTTGTCTTAGATGATTAATAAATATCTACTTTAAGACCGCCCTGAAGAGTTGGATTAAAAGATCTTACACCTACACCTCCTTGTATATGGAACCTCTTGATGAATTCATAGTCCAGCTTAAGAGATGGGGTGATGGAAAAATTGGTTTTGTTAGTTACCCCTATACGGACATCCATGATCAAATTAGCCTTATCAAAACTGAATAGTTGGCTGGCCACATTTATTCCGAAAAATTCCTTTTCGTAAAATCTGGGTATCGAGTTGTCCTGACCATCAGGCATATCAACTTCTTTTTGGTAAAAGATTCCCACTTCATGTTTTGATGCGAATTGGTATCCAACCAGGACTCCAATCTTCGGGCTTACTTGAGTTTTTTCTACATAGGAAGTTGTGAATGCATTTTGAGCATATACCCGGTTAATGAAAGCCAGGAGTATAATTGTTGAAATAGCTAATGATTTCATTTCTTATTGGTTTAATTGCATAGCAAAAGTGGGGAAGTGCAATAACCTGTGTAATGGTAATTATCTGATTGAAATCTTTGGTTAATACCCGTATGCTATAGGTGAATCCCTTATTTAAAAAATTAAACGGGCTTAGATGGCTTGATGCTCCACAAGACAAATGGCTGACAGGTCCTTATCCAATACTGTTTTCTTTGGTATATAGGATCAGGACATGTTTATACCTGTATCCACAATTTTTTTAAAGACTTTTGATGAGTAGCTGGGAGGTTGAGATCAATTTTTATAACCAAAGTAGATAGCTATATGACACCCTTTTCAATTCCATACATCACCAATCCCGCTACATTCTTACAACCAGTTTTCTGAAGTAGGTTTCCCTTGTGCGTCTCTACGGTCCGGGTACTAATGAATAACTTGTCCGCAATTTCCTGATTGGTAAAGTCACTGGCAATCAATCTGAGAATTTCCTTTTCTCGTTCACTTAACGGCTCATCATATGCAAACTGTTTATTTGGTTTCTTGTTGGATAGATTGGATATCAGTATATCTGTAACATCCTTGGAGTAATATTCATCTCCATTCATTACCTTATCAACCGCCTCAAGAAGATCATTTTTGGGAGAGTTTTTTAATAGAAACCCATTGATACCCATCCCGATCAATTTTTTGACTTTAATAGCATTATTCATCATGGTTAGCACCAGGATTTTTTGGTCGGGATTCAAACCTTTTACTTTGCTGATAAAATCAATGCCATCAATTTCCGGCATATTAATATCCGTTATAATCAAGTCATATTGGTTGTTTTCAAGCAGATATAGAGCCTCTCTACCATTTGATGCATGCGCAGTAACTTCCAGATAGTCATATTCTTCCAAGAAACTACTTAATGCTTCTCTGATCATCTCATGGTCATCTACAAGCAGTACTTTCTTCATTATAAAAATCATTTACGAAAACCAATCGTGCCCAGTATTGTGAGTAAGCTCAGCTTCTAAAGAATATTCCAATGAATCCTTTTTGAATTGCTTTAGTAAAAGTAATAATAAAAACAGTGTTTGTAAATTATTATTTATTTGACAAGCAGATTGGTAACCAACGCCCATTTTACCTGCCTTGACAGGAGTGGTTTTGTATAGAGCTGTTATAGGAAATCGTGTAAAATCGAAAGGTTTCAAAAGTAGAAATATTGCTAAAGACTTACTTTAACCGGTGTTGATAATGTAAAAAAGAATTTGAAAAGTGAATTATTTATGCTTAATTCGGTATCTGTTTTGAATTCTCAAAGCTTTGGTTGACATAACGGGCAATGGCAGTAAAACCAGGGAAAAGTAGTAAAGTAGTCAGTTTCGATAGATCAAAATCTGTTGAAGAGCAGTTTGAAAAGATCTATACGGAGCAATTTGACCGGCTCTATTTCTTTGCCAAAACCATGGTGAAGTCCGATCAGGTGGCCGAAGACATCATCGCTGAGGTCTTTTTGAATCTATGGAAAAACCGACACCGGTTTCATGAGATCAAACAGATGGATGCTTATCTTTTTATTGCTGTCAAGAACCAGGCAACCCGTATTCTCTACGAAGAACCCAATAAGCTTGAAACTACCATATTAGATAATACTGTCCGATTCATGGATAAAGTGGATCCGGAAGAATTATTACTTGCCAAAGAACTCTCGGATGCATTGGAAATGATTGTTGCTACTTTACCCGAACAGTGTCAGCTCATTTTTAACATGGCCAGAAATCAGCACCTGAAATACCAGGAGATCGCCGATGAGCTGGGCATTTCAATTTCTACCGTCCGCACACAGCTTACCAAAGCATCATCCATCATTCGTAAGTATCTGTATGACAGGTATCACGAGTCACAATCCTCGGAAAATTATTACCGAAACATCAATCACGCATTGATCCCGCTGTTGATCTCGCAGGCTGCGTTTTTATTTGATTAAAATATCATGCTAAAATTAACCTTGGGTTAACATTATTTAAACAAAAAGACATATTTGATTAAATAATTGTAAATATTTAGGCTTTCTTCATATCATTTTCAGTTAACCTGCTCTTTAATAGTGTCGCATTTAAAGTAGATATGGATAAACTGATTATCAATTATCTTATTGGAGAGATTTCCCTTGAAGACCAACACAAGCTCAAGAAGTGGTTGGAGGAGGACGAATCCCATCCGGTCATTCTTGAGCAGATGGAAAAGTTCTGGGCACAGGGAGAGATGAAATTCCCCGATAGGAAGCAAGCTGTTTTCAGTCGGTTGAAATCAGAAATAGATAAACTGGAGGAATCAGATCAGTTTACAAAACCGAGCAATAGGTTTACGCTAGGCCAGCTGTTAAGATATGCCGCTGTAGTCTTAATAGCTTCATTGATATCAATTTACGCCTATATATCATTTGAAGTGGATATTCAGCGCACCCGTTCAACCATCAATTACCTTGAAAAGGTTAGTTCACCTGGTCAGAAAATCACAACGACACTACCAGATGGCACCAAAGTCAAACTAAACTCAGAGAGTAAGATCATCGTCCCTGAGCATTTCCCAGCAGATATCCGGGAAGTAACCCTTATGGGGGAGGCCTTTTTTGAAGTGGTACCTGATCCCAATAAGCCCTTTATCGTGCATTTCAACAACAATGAAGTAGAAGTGCTGGGTACTTCTTTCAATATCAAGGCTTATGACAACAGACAAAGCTATGTGGCCGTGAAAACAGGTAAAGTGAGTGTCAAACAAGGTCAGGACCAGGTTCAATTAAATCCTCACGAAATCACTTCTTTGGGAGGTTCGGCTTTAACCGTCAATAAGTTGAGAAATGAGGAAATGATCTTTGGCTGGGTGGACAACAAAATAACATTCGAAAAAGCCAGTATTACGGAAGTGATGGAAATCATTTCAAACTGGTACGGCGTGGAGTATGAGATCAGAAGAAAGATTGATGAGAATAAACGCTATACCGCGAGTCATAGCAATCCAACACTTAAAGAAGTAATGGAAATATTGACATACACTTATGATATCAAATATGAAATAGATGATAACACCATAATAATCAAGTAAAAAGTAAGGGAGTCGAAATACTTTGGTCGGTCTTCAACTCCCTCGAAGTTTCAGCACATTTAAACTAAAACTAATATGAAAGTAAAATTACTAAAATTTCTTTCGCGTATGTCCAGACTTGGGATATATGTATTAATTGCGATCCTTTCTGTTACCATGGTTTTGGCAACAGAGACGGATGCTCAGCGCAAGTTCCTTGCAGAAATTTCCATTCACCTGGAAGACAAGGGAAGAGTACAGTCTTTGATCGAATTGGTCACTGAAATTGAGGCTAAGTCGAATTTTAATTTTGCATACCTGGATAGGTCATTAAAGCAGAAAAAAATCGATCTGGAGCCAGGTCTGTGGAAAATGGATGATCTCTTAAGGGAAATTTCTGTCCAGGCGGAGGTTTCACTCAAAAGAGTCAATGAATCTATAGCCATTGTAGCAGCTAAAAAGTCACCGCTTCCGGCAGTCACCGAAAGGGTCGTTGCTCAGCAAACCATCACTGGTAAGGTCACTGATGAAAATGGAGAGGCATTGCCCGGAGTTTCCATATTTATTGATGGAACAGCCCAGGGGACTGTCACTGACATCGAAGGAAATTACCGACTAACAGCAGATGATGATCAGATCCTGGTATTTTCTTTTATTGGTTACGCCAGGATGAAACAACCAATAAACGGCCGATCTGTCATTGATATCAAAATGCAGGTAGATGAAACTCAACTCGAAGCGATTGTGGTGACTGCTTTGGGTATTTCCAGAGAATCCAGATCACTGCCCTATAGCACACAAAGTGTAGAGGCTAAAGAACTTACTGAGGTAAGGGATCCGAACAACGTAATCAACTCTTTACAAGGTAAGGTGGCTAATGCGTTGATCAATCAAAGCTCAGGTGGTGTCGGTAGTGAGGCCCGAATCATATTAAGAGGTAACAGCTCCATTAGCGGAGACAACAGTGCCTTGATTGTTGTAGACGGAGTGCCCAATAGCCGCGGGGTGAACATCAACCCGGACGACATTGAATCCATGACGCTGCTAAATGGGGCAGCAGCTGCAGCACTGTATGGTAGTCAGGCAGGTAATGGAGTAGTAGTTATTACCACCAAAAAAGGAAGCAAGGAAAGAGTTTCTGTAAATGTCAACTCCGGAGTGACCTTCAACACACCTTTTTCACTCCCCAATTTCCAGAATGAATATGGACAGGGAAGTAATGGTGTGCTGGATGCAACGACAGGTGAAGTCTGGGGTGAAAAAATGAGTGGGCAGCAATACACTAACCTACAGGGTGAAACCAGGTCCTACAGTGCTGAACCGGATAATGTAAAAGACTTCTTTAAAACTGGTGTCAATGCTACCAATGCCATTAGCGTTTCAGGTGGTGGAGAAAAAGCTCAGGGATATTTGTCTTATACACATTCGAATGTGAGTGGAATTGTCCCAAACAATGAATTGGTAAGTCACAACATCAACTTAAGGTTGACTAATCAGATCACAGAGAAACTAAGTACAGATGCCAAGGTCACTTATTTTGTTTCTGATGTAGATGGAATCCTTAGATCAACTGAAGGGAATACAGCTGTTTTGGATGCCTACCAGATCCCACGAAACATGTCTATTGAGGATGTTAAGAATTTTGAGACCACAGATGAATTTGGTGTGCTCACACCGGCTCCTTATCCGTCCACATTGTCTTACAGGTATCAGAACCCATACTGGGTAACCAATTATGACAAACGACATGAAGATAGAAATCAGATTTTTGGCTATCTCTCAGCAAAGTATCAGCTCACAGACTGGCTTTCCATAAAAGGAAGAGCTAACCTTGACAAGTCTACCATCATTTTTGATCAAAAGACCAGTCAGGGTACTGTATCATGGGCTACACGACCTGGGGGATATTTCGCTCAGTCATATGCCATCAGCACCACACAGTGGTATGACTTAATGTTTGACGGTAGTAATCAGATCGGGGAATCATTCAATGTCGATTACCATGTAGGAACCATTTACAACGACAGACAGTATACTCAGGACCGAACTGTGGCCAATGGTCTGAATGTAACCAACAAGTTTTCAACCAATTTCGCCACCAACCCGGTGGTAAGCAACGCAGCCACACATGTTCAGACTCAGTCAGTTTTTGGTCTGGCTAACTTCTCCTATAAGGATATGTTATTCCTTGATGCCAGTTTGAGAAACGATTGGGATAGTAGACTTCCTGCACCACATTCTTTTCAATACTACTCTCTTGGTGGATCCGGAATCTTGTCTGAAATGTTAAGCATGCCGGAGTATATTTCATTGTTGAAATTAAGTGCTAGTTACGCGGAAGTAGGTAATGGTGGACAGTTTGGTCTTTTGACAAATACATATAGCTATTCGGCGGGTGTAGCCAATGGATATATCTCCAGAGGGAGTACATTTTCTATTCCGGGTCTGAAACCTGAGATTGTAAAAAGTTTGGAATTTGGATTAAACGCCAAGTTTTTGAATAACAGGTATTCAGCTCAGTTTACATACTATAAGTCAAATTCAATCAATCAGCTTTTGCAGATTTCTTTGCCTGCCGGTACCGGGTATAATAGCCAGTATATCAATGCAGGTGACATACAGAACAGCGGTGTGGAGATCATCCTAAAAGCCAGTCCTGTAGTGACAAAAGCATTTGATTGGACTGCGGACTTTAACGTTTCTTTCAATAAAAATGAAGTTAAAGCGCTTTCTGAAGGCCTTGATATCGTTTACCTGGGTAGCTGGGCTGACTGGGGTGGACGTCCTCAAATTGCCGTTGGAGGTAGCTATGGAGATCTTGTAGCATCCAAGTGGGCCAGAAATGATGATGGTGAATTTTTAGTAAGTGATTTGGGCGTTCCTATTCTGTCAGGCGCAGTGGGTGAGCAACCTTCCCTGATTGGTAACTTCAACCCTGATGCCATACTTGGACTCTCTAATTCATTTAGGTATAAGGATATTTCTGTAAGGCTCCTTATTGACGGAAGAGTGGGAGGAATAGTTATTTCAGGAACGGAAGCCAACCTGGCTCACAGTGGAATAACTGAAAGCACACTTCCCTACCGTGAAGGTGGTTGGAATTTAGGTGGAGTCAATACCGACGGAGATCCTGTCAATGCCGAAATAGATGCGCAACTTTTCTGGCAGACCGTTTCCAATAAACGATCTTCTACAGGAGAATTTTTTGCCTATGATGCTACAAACTTCAGGGTGAGAGAGCTTTCAGTGGGATATTCATTGCCACTGGGCAAAACTTCTTTTATTCAATCAGTCAAATTGTCTTTTGTTGCCAGAAACCTGTTGTGGTTATACAGGGGTGAATCACTACTGGACATACCTGGTGTTGGAAAGAGAAAGATGTGGTTTGATCCGGACGTAAGTATCGGATCCCTTAACAGCTTTCAGGGCATCGAATATGGTATGCCCTCTACAAGAAGTGTGGGCTTCAACATTAACCTGAGCTTTTAATTTGAATAACTGAATTGAAAATCATGAAATATTTAAATATACATACAGTAACAAAGGCATTGATATTTTCAATGACTTTATTGATCATCAACTCCTGTACCAATGATTTTGCTGAGATCAACACAAATCAAAGTAGTATAGGATCGATCGGTAAGGCTGAATTGCCATTCCTTTTTACGAAGGCACAAGATGCAGTCAGCTGGAATGGCCAGGTACAGCAAAACCTGTTTTCAGATCAGTATGCACAATATGTGGCCAACGTCACCACTTATTTCCCAACCGACAGATATGAAATCAATATGAGTTGGGTAAATAGTGTTTGGACGGGGTTGTACATTCAAATTGTACCTCAGCTTCAGACGATCTTTGAAAACACAGAACCAACATCGGCAGAATATGCCCTGGCCAATGTGTGGTGGGTATATTCTTTCCACAGAGTGACCGATTATTGGGGCGCAATTCCATATTTCAATGCAGGTGTACCCGGAACATCAGTGGCCTACGACAGTCAGGACCTTATTTATGATGACTTTTTTAAACGTCTTGATGAATCTATTGCAGTGTTGGAAGCAAATGCCGGTGGTAATGCATTTGGGGATTTTGACATCATCTATGGTGGTGATATCAATAAGTGGATCAAGTTTGCCAATACCTTAAGGTTAAGATTGGCAATGAGGATCTCAAATGTAGATTCAGACAGAGCAAAGACTGAAGCAGAGGCTGCCTATGCAGGTGGGGTATTCGAAGTAAGTCCTGATGATGATGCACTGGCATTGAACAACGTAGCAGATATCAATCCACTCAGCCAGATGTCTGACTGGAATGAGTTCAGAATGAGTGCTACCATGGAATCAGTCATGACAGGTACTGATGATCCGCGAATTTCAGAGTACTGGATACCAGCAGTAGCGAGCGGTACTTATGAAGGTTTAAGGAATGGGTTATCTGTGGAGCAACTCGGTGACCCCATGAATACAGCACCAACCAACTCACATATCGGTCCAAGATGGAGCTCTCCAGCAGCCGGAGGTATCTCAGATTACCTAAGCACTCCTTCAAATGTGATGTTTACTGCTGAGGCTTATTTTTTAAGAGCAGAAGGTGCATTGATGGGTTGGAATATGGGTGGAACAGCTCAGGAACTTTATGAGGATGGAATCAGACATTCTATGTACCAGTGGGGCGTTACGGACGATGCTGTAATTGATGATTACATCAACAGTACGAGCGCTCCAACGCCTCCGAATGACTTCCTTAACTCTCCCGCGCTAAGTGATGTACCTGTCTTATTTGATGGCGCTGATCAGGCGGTGCAACTGGAACAGATTGCACTTCAGAAGTGGATTGCATTGTTTCCTGATGGCATGGAAGCCTGGGCGGATTACAGAAGGAGACCGGTTATTGGACTATATCCTGTAGCAAACTCGAGTAACCCGGATATACCAAATCCAGCTGAGGAATATATCCGTAGGATCCCGTTCCTCACTCAGGAGTATCAGTCAAATACGGAAGCTGTAGAAAGCGCTGTCAACCTGCTGGGTGTAAAAGAAGATAAGATCACTACCCCATTGTGGTGGGATGTGAACTAATTCACTAAATACAATACGACAAATACTCTTTGCTTAGCGGCAAAGAGTATTTGTTTCATGAGTTGCTTCTTAATAGACTCACAACATGAGATGACCAGGTTCTGTTTATCCCTTAGTATACTGTCTTTGATTTTCCTGTTTGGTGCCTGCTCTGATACCAACGAAAAACTATTCAGCCTGGTCACGCCCGATGAATCTAATGTGGAGTTTGTAAATCTCCTGGTAGAGAATGAGGAACTCAATATCATGAAATACGACTACCTCTACAATGGTGGTGGTGTTGCCATAGGAGATATCAATCAGGATGGGTTGGAGGATATCTACTTTTCAGGAAACATGGTGGATAACAGGTTGTACCTGAATAAAGGAAATTTTAAATTCGAAGACATCACTGAAAAAGCAGGGGTAGCAGCTTCCAATGGATGGAGCTCCGGTGTGACGATGGCTGATGTGAATTGTGACGGGCTGTTGGATATCTATGTATGCCGATCGGCGTTTGATAATTATCGCCAACGCAAAAACCTGCTTTATATCAACAATGGTGACCTGACTTTTACGGAGAAAGCAAAGGATTATGGGATTGACGATTCAGGATACTCTACCCAGGCGACGTTTTTTGATTACGATCAGGATGGAGACCTGGATATGTATCTGCTCAACCATTCACTATCCCAATACTCTGACTTCAATGAGAAAACGAAAGACCTAAAAACCAGAAACAATCCGCTCTTCGGAGACAAATTTTTCAAAAATATCGGTGGAAAGTTTGAAGAAGTAACAAAAGAGGCTGGGATTAAATCCAATGTGCTGGGCTTTGGATTAGGCGTAGCAGTTTCCGATATCAACAATGATGGCTGGTTAGACATCTACGTCTGCAATGACTTCAACGAGCAGGATTACCTCTATATCAATGATCAAAAGGGCGGCTTTACGGAGCAGCTTGAGCACTACTTTGATCATGTCTCCCTCAATTCCATGGGGAATGATATCGCTGATATCAACAATGACGGGCACATGGATATCCTGACTTTGGATATGTTACCCGAGGACAACTACCGGCAAAAGATGATGGCCGGTCCCGATAATTATTACAAATTCAGTTTGCTGGAACAAAGTGGTTTTTATCATCAAAGCATGAGAAATATGCTTCAGTTGAACCATGGCAATGACCTTGGGTTTGCTGAAATCGGTCAAATGAGTGGTGTATCAAACACCGATTGGAGCTGGGCTGGTCTCATGGCTGATTTCGACAATGATGGACACAAAGACATCTTCATCACGAATGGTTTTAAACATAACTTCACGGATATGGATTTCATCCAATACCTGGCTGATGAAACCATAAAACAACGCCGTGGAGGTCCAACGCCTTCAAATATGCGAATGGTGGAAGAGATGCCACCCATTGTTGTTCCTAATTACATGTTTAGAAATAAGGGTAACCTGTCTTTTGAACCTGTCGCAGAAGAGTGGGGATTGGGACAACCGGGGATATCAAATGGTGCCGCCTATGCGGACCTCGACAATGATGGAGACCTCGATATTGTAGTCAATAACCTGGATGACAATGCATCGATATATAGGAATAACTCAAGGACTCATAATGGAAATCATGCTCTGAAGGTGATGTTTGAAGGATCAACCTGTAATGCTTTTGGTATTGGAGCCAGAGTAAAAATCCATACAGGAGGCCAGTTAATTGTCCAGGAGCATACAGTTGTCAGGGGATTCCAATCTTCAGTTGGTAACAGCATGGTGATTGGGCTTGGCGATATAGAAGTGATTGATTCCCTCATCATTAGCTGGCCAGATCAGAAGCAGCAGAAGTTCTTTGATCTGAGTGTGGATACTACCTACCACCTTTCCTACCGCCTCGCTGCTGATGATACTCATACACCAACGGAAAAACCTTCTTTGTTTGTAAAATCAAAGGGAGTGCCCGGACTAAATTATACCCATGAGGAAAACTATTTCAACGATTTTGATGCGGATATCCTTTTGCCGCACATGCTGTCTACTCAGGGTCCGGCGATGGCCATGGGTGATATAAATGGTGATGGACTTGATGACCTTTATGCAGGAGCTTCTAAGGGCTATGCTGGTGCTATTTACATTCAGCAACCCGATAGGACGTTTTCAGGTAGTGCGGTATTTGCCGAAGATGCTAATTCAGAAGACCTGGATGCCCTCTTTTTTGATGCAGACGGAGATGGAGACAATGACTTATACGTGGTGAGTGGTGGGAGTGAATTTACCGACGGGGATGCAAGCCTTCAGGATAGGCTGTATCTTAACAATGGGTCTGGACAGATGGAAAAAGCAAATACCCTTCCTGTGATGCTGACCAGTGGTTCTTGCGTCATCCCCAATGACATAGATCAAGACGGTGACCTAGATCTCTTTGTAGGAGGCAGACTAAAACCCGGTGGTTACCCAGTTTCTCCAAGAAGTTACATCCTGGAAAATGACGGTTCAGGAAGTTTCTCAGATGTAACAGAAACGATGAGTAAGGACCTAATGTATCCGGGTATGGTAACAGACGCTGTCTGGAGTGATTTTGATGGAGATGGAGCGAAAGACCTGATCCTGGTCGGAGAATGGATGCCTGTTACCCTTTTCCGAAATACGGGAAATGGTCTGGAAAAACTTGCTGACAGTACAGGTTTGGAAGATACGGAAGGTTGGTGGAACACCATCGTTGCTCATGATGTTGACATGGACGGAGATGATGATTACCTGGTTGGTAATTTGGGGCTAAACGCTCAACTCAAAGCGTCTACGACTCATCCGGTTTCATTGCTTCACAAAGATTTTGATGGAGATGGTGTGGTTGACCCGATTTTGAGCTATTTCATTGATAACGAAAGCTATCCTGCCCTCTCGCGTGATGACTTAATCGCCGGAATGAATTACCTGAAGCAGCGATTCAATAGCTATGCAGCGTATGCGGAAACCAGGACAAAAGACATTTTTACCGAACAGGAGCTAGATGGCGCTTCAACACTGTTGGCAAAAACACTTGAAAGTGGCTGGATTGAAAATAAGGGAGCGGGCAACTTTAGCTGGCATACCTTTCCACAGATGGCACAGGTGAGTCCCATTTACAGTATTCTCCCCGGAGACTTTAATCAGGATGGTTATCGGGACGTCATCCTGGGAGGGAACTTCAGTCGAACACGGGTAAAGTTTGGAAGGTATGATGCCAACAATGGTGTATTGCTTTTGGGCAATCAACAAGGAGAGCTTGAGTATGCAAGGACTGAGGAATCCGGACTGAATATCAATGGGGAGGTCCGCAAACTCATGATGTTACCAACAGCTACAGACAGTGTAGTTGTGGTGTTGAGAAATAATGGTCCGATGGAGTTTTGGAAGATGAAATAAATAATGTTAAATGATTATCAGAGAACAAATGATTGAAATGAAGAAAAGAGCATGGGCTCAACGGTATCTGCTTTTGATGCTTGGCCTACTTCTCTTTGGCATGTCTGACGTATCAGGACAAGCTAAAATTACCCAAAAGAATATTGATTTTATTGCATACCCGGATTTTCCCGAAGGTAACTCTACCTGGGGAGATATTGGGTATAACCCGGTTTACAACACCGTGTACATTGGTGTGACCAATCACAAAAATAATATAGGTTTCTATGAATATTCTGTCAGTAATGAAACCATGCAGTTGAAGGGATTTATCAATGAAATGGCACACCTGAGGGATTATCAATGGCAGGGTAAGATCCATACCAAGATTGTCTTTAATGCAGAGGGGAAAGTGATTTTTGGAACAGATGGAGGTGAGTCCCGGGAAGAGTATCTCATGAACCATCCTCAGGGCTATGCTGGTGGTTTTCTCATGAGTTGGGACCCTGAGAATGAAAAATTAACTAACCTCGGTGTTCCGATGCAATATGAAAGCATCAAGGATGTAGATGTTGACCCTGAAACAGGGAAAATCTATGCTATTTCCTATCCTCAGGTACATTTCATCACGTATGACCCAAAAACTAATGAGCAGAAAGACTATGGACGGTTAGGGAGTGCACATGTTCCCCGGGTCATCTTTACGGATAAGTGGGGCAATTGCTACTATGTGGATTGGCGCCAGCGCCTGGTAAAGTATGAAAAGAGCCAGGATAAGCTGATTTTTGCCAGGGAAAGTCTACCGGCTTTTGAGGGCACTCCGGGAGGATTCATTATCACCGGGATCACGGCATATGCGAAAGATACAGGTTCAAATAAGATCTACTTTGTGACCTATGGTGCCAAGTTGGTGGAGCTGGAAACTCAAGAACACGGAATCGGAAAGATCCGTGATCTGGGAGCTGCGTTCGACTTTGTGGACCAGCCGCTTTGGAAGCCATATATCCCTAATCTTAACCTGGGAGACAATGGGAAACTCTACTATTTTATCGGTGGTCATGGTAATTATGTAAAAGATGATACTTCAGTGCTGATGGAAATGGACCCGGCAACTTTAAAGAAGCGCGTGGTACTGGAATTCCCAACAACAGAAGTGAGTGAGGTGACAGGGTCAGATATCAAAGACAAAGCGGGAAACATGTACTTCGCCGGACGTAAGATCCAACCTAAGCGTAAGGATGCTCCGGAATCACTACCATCGATAGGAGATAAGCTCTCCATACCTTTCATGATCAAGTTCAACCCTGAAAAAAATATTAAGTAATGCAAATAAGAATGAAAAACTTACTGTTAGCTGTAGTGCTGTTTGGTACACACCTGACCGCATACTCCCAATACACCTTTTTCACGCCGGAAGGGAGCTTTGCCATCGAAGCTTCATTGGAGAATACAGATATGGTTAGGTTGCCGATCTACCGCAATGAAATCACTTCACTTAGTGTAGTTGGAGATTATATCATTGGTGGGACCTCAGCATCTGAGGGGCTATCGCCATTTGTTTTTACCGCTTCACTTGAAGAAAGGAAAATGACTGAGATCTTTGATTTATCAGGGGTAGTTGATGGACAACAAAGGATTAGGAGTGGGTTTGTAAAAGATGAAAAGGGTAAGCTGTTTGCCGGAACGATGCCTCAGAACATGGAGTCTTCAGGGCATCTGATCAGCGTAAGCCTGGATAAGAAGAAAAAAATTGTTGTAGAAGACTTTGGTGTGCCAGTTATCGGGGAGGGCATTTATGCACTCACCAGTGACCCGACAAATCGTGTACTTTATGGATTAACATATCCGTCGGGTTACTTTTTCTCTTTTGATATCTCTACCAGGAAAGCTGAGGTCTACAAAGACCTGGCCCCCAGCGAAAAAGTGAGATTTTCGTTGGAAGACCACTTTTCCGTAACTGCCGAAGATTATTTGAGCCGTGCACTGATTGCGGATGACAATGGGCTGGTATATGGAAGCTTACCCTATGGGATCTTGTTCTATTTCGACCCAAAGACGAAATCCCTGGTAGAAACTGAGGAAGAGCTACCTGAGGTATGGGGGAGAAGGTCACTCGGCCAGATTCATTGTTGGTTGAAAACTTCCGACGGAGAGATTTACGGTGCCAACCGTGCCGATGGTCAGCTTTTTAAGTTAAATACTGCGACTAAAAAGATTAAAAACCTGGGCAAGCCTATCATGATGTCAGGGCTGGCTGGTCTGGCAGAAGGAGCTGATGGGAAGATCTATGGAGTAGCCGGTGGATATCCTGGTTATGGGCATCTGTTTAGCTATGATGAAGAAGAGGGGTTTGTAGACTATGGAAATCCTCAGTTTAATATGGTGGAGCCGGGTATCGAACAGGGCATTGCCTGGAGAGGGTACCAAATGGAGACCATCACCGCATCCGAAGACGGTAAATATATCGTCATCGGAGAGGCTGAAGCATTGAGTCAGCTCATGGTGTTCCAGGTAAAGTGATCCTAAGATCCATTAAAAGCTTCCCGGGTATGAGATTTTTTCACTTGTTCATTGGTATGTGCCTGACTTCTGTTGCCCTCAGTCAACAGATTGGTGAAAAAAATATCCAATTTATCGATTATCCGGATTTTCCGGAAGGGAATTCTACCTGGGGAGATATTGGCTATAACCCGGTAACTGATGCGGTATATATCGGGGTCACCAATCATAAAAACAAGATTGGTTTTTATGAATATGTGGTGTCTAAAGACCAGATGACGCTGAAAGGATTTATCAATGAGTTGGCGCATTTGAGGGACTTTCAGTGGCAGGGCAAGATCCATTCCAAAATCACTTTTGATGAAAATGGACATGTATATTTTGCCACGGATGGAGGTGAATCAAGAGAAGAGTATCTGATGAACCACCCCCATGGATATTACGGTGGTTATTTTATGAAGTGGGATCCGGAAGTGGAAGAAATGACCAATTTGGGAATGACTATGCCTTATGAAAGCATAAAAAACCTTGATATAGATACTCAGACAGGTAAGATTTATGCCATTACCTACCCCCAGGTGCATTTCATTATCTATGATCCTAATACCAATACGATGGAGGATTTGGGAAGGCTGGGAAGTGCCCATGTGCCCAGAATGACTTTCACAGATAAGTGGGGAAACTGCTATTATGTGGATTGGAGGCAAAGACTGGTGAAATATGAGAAAAGCACGGGTAAACTGGTTTTTGCCCGTGAGAGTCTGCCGGCATTTGAAGGAACACCGGGTGAGGTTATAATAACGGGAATTAAAAGTTATACAAAAGATGATGCACATGATGTGATCTATTTATCTACATACGGTGCTAAAGTACTGGCATTTTATCCGGTGAAAACAGGTATTGGAAGTGTGGAGGAACTGGGCGCCTTGTATGATACTGAGGACATCCCCTTATGGAAACCACATTGTCCAAATATGAACCTGGGGTTGAATGGCAACCTGTATTATTTTATTGGAGGACATGGAAATTATGTAAAGAAAGATACCACCGTGATGATGGAACTCAATCCGAAAACTAAGGTGAAGAAAGTTGTCATGATGTTTCCTACCTCTGAGCTCAGCGAAGTGACTGGAAACGGAGTAAGGGACAGCGCTGGTAATCTCTATTTTGCCGGAAGAAAGATTAGACCAAAGAATGCGGAAACACCGGAAGGTTTGCCCAGCATTGATGACAAGGTTTCCATTCCCTTTATGATCCAATTCAATCCAGAAAAAGAATTAAACGATTAAAAAGTTATTGAAAATGAATCCAGACAAAAGATTAAAGATATTCAACTACCTGATGGCTGTTATCCTCCTGGTGGGCTTGTTGAGTGCATGTGAAACCACTACTACAAGTTCAGAAGAGGAGCAATGGAGTCTGTCAGTCATACCCTCTTCGGTTCGTCTTAATCCGGTGACTAACACCATCATTGAGCAGGATTTTGTGGTTAAGAGCGGTTTAAATGATGTAAAAGAGCCTCTGAAAGAAAACTGGATCTATGACGGGAAAGAAGTTTCGTTGAATGCAGCGCGAGGTGAGTACATTTCTTTTCAGGTGGTCATCACCAAACATACGGATGAAATTCTGGAAAACATTCAAATGAATGCCTCCAACTTTAAGAATGGGTCTTCTGAAATAAAGATTGACCCGGAATTGTTCTTAGAATGGTCTGTGGAAGTGAAAGAGCACAGTACGGGTTACCCAAATGCTTCACTTGGGAATGGGTGGTACCCGGATGCATTGATACCTTTCAAATATTTACAACTGGATTCTTCTAAAGTAAACCGATGGACAATACCGCTCAGGCTACCGGATTTTAACAATCGCATTGAAGATCAGAAGTCCCTGATTGTATGGGTTGATCAATATGTGCCTTTTGATAGAAATGAAGCACTTCCTGGTAAGTATACCTCAACCATCACGGTGGCGATTGGAGAGACAATGAAAGAAATCCCTGTGGTGTTGAATGTTTGGGATTTTGCCCTGCCTAACCGAAATCTGTTGGGTGGTGCCTTGCAGCACGAAGGTTTTGTCAGTCGAATGACTGAAGAAAATGCCCTGGAAATTTATCAGATGCTCAAAAGAAACAGGGTCTCTGTGATGGATCCCACCTACCAGCCGGAGCTGGAGGTGAAAAATGGTAAAGTCTCTTTGGACTGGACGGATTTCGACAAGCGACTGAAGAAATACTTTACCGGTGAAGCATTCACCAGCGCCTATGGGTATGAATATGGGCCCGGCTACGGAGAGCCCATCGAAAATTTTGTGTTACCCTTTGATGTCTATGGCAAGCACCATACGAGAGGTTGGCCGGATACCGGTACTCCCGATGAGGAACGTAACCCTGAGAATGTCGCTGTTTATGTGGAAACGATCAGGCAGGTAAGGTCACACCTGCAGTCCATGCTGGATCCGGAGAAAACAGATTTGACGGTCTATCTCAATGGACTGGATGAATCCTATTTCAAGGAAGCCTGGAGCCGGATGGTATTTTACGGAGACCTGTTTAAAAAGCACTATCCCGAATCTCATTTTAGAATTGATGGGGCCTATAGCGACGAGGCGATGGAGTATGTGAGTGGGTCGATCGATTACTGGGGATCCCATACCATCAATTACAACATCGACAAGGTGAGGGAATACCAGGAAATGGGTATCAAAGACTGGTTGTATGGGCCCATGATCTACGAGAGTGAGGTAAATGGCTGGGTAGGTAGCCTCACATTTATCGACTTACCCTTGATCAATGACCGGGCCATCAGTTGGAGTAGCTGGAAATATGGAATTCATTCCTGGCTGAGCTGGGGAATCGGCGCTAGCTGGAAGAGCGCCTGGTACGATCCTGAAACCTGGAAGGATGTTTATAAATCAGGCCCCGGGTCTGACCTGGAGTTTCCCTATAAAAAGATCAATGGTAGTGCACTGGCCATGTATAGTGGAGGTATTATCCCCAATGTCAGTGGTCCCTGCCCCTCCATCCGCCTAAAGTCCCTGAGGGATGGCGTACAGGAATATGAGTATATGAGGTTGCTATCTACCCTAAGCGGTAGTAAGGAGGCAGCAGATGAAATTGTCAACAGCATCATCAATCAGCCATTTGGTGACAATGGGATTGGGGTGATGGAAGTATGGGATTATGATCCTCAAAAGTGGGATATGGCCAAAGTGAAAATGGGAGAAATGCTTAGTGATCTAGCCGCATCAAAGAGTAACCGGGAATGAAATTTTAATTGATCAGAACAACTGAGCAAACAAAAATCAGCTGTTTGCAGCTAGAATTATTAGTAAAACATAAAACTGTTATGAGAATAGAAAACACTTACCAAATCTTTTCAAAACCTAGAACCTACTGGGGCACACTGCTTATAGTGTTTGGGATATTGTATAACAGCACGGTCTTGGCATTACCTGTTGATGAGTTGCCACCACCTTCAGGCACAATTATCGAGGTCTCCGATATGCAGGGTCTGCTGAATGCCATTATACAGGCCAACCAGACAGGGAATGTGGATATCATTGTAGAGTCGGGAGTTTATGAATACGACGTGGAACTTGTGAGCTGGATAAGCTGGGGTTTGCTCCTTGGAAAAGACAACATTACGATCAGAAGTAAGACAGGAAACCGGGATGATGTGATCATCAGGGGTAAAGGGATGGATGGAAATATCTCCAGCATTTTTGTCATCGGAGCTGACAACATCACCATTGCAAATGTCACATTAGGTTGGGTGAAAAACCATGCGATCCAGGTAAAGGGAGAATCCGATGCTGATAACTTCCTAGCCCATAACGTGAGATTTGTAGACACCTTCGAACAGATGTTTAAGGTATCCTACAATAGCTGGAATCCGAGTGTTACAGCTGATAACGGAATTATTCGTAATTGCCTGTTTGAATATACTGCAGGTATTGGACCCCAGTGGTATATTGGTGGTATCGATTGCCATGCTGGTAAAAACTGGGTGATCAAGGAAAATGTTTTTAGAGATATAGTAAGCCCGGAAGCAAATCTGGCTGAACATGCCATACATTTTTGGTCGGATGCTGAAAATACCATTGCTATAGGGAACCTGATCACTAATTGTGACAGGGGAATTGGCTTTGGCCTGGGATCCAGGGGGCACGGGAGCGGCCTGATCGCAAATAACATGGTTCATACCACAAGAGATGTGGGCATTGGACTTGAAAATGCTAATGGTGTCAAAGTATTCAACAATACTGTCGTAAGTGAAGGTTACCCTTTTTCCATTGAATATCGATTTAGTGGTACCCAGGCTACCATCACAAACAACCTTTGTAATGCATCTATTCAGTTGAGGAATGATGGAGTAGCGGAGCTGTCAAGCAACGTGGAAAACTTTGATCCTACTGGATTTGTCAACTATCAGGAAGGAGATCTGCACCTTTTAAGGAATAAGTCAAACAATAAATTGCTTGTTGACCAGGGAGAAACGCTGGAAGAGATTACCGTTGATATTGACAATCAACCACGTCCCACTGGTAGAGGGTATGACATAGGGGCAGATGAGCTGGTGAAAGCTGTTAAGGGGGTGAAAGTTACACCTGCATTTCTGTATATGGAGCCAGGCTGGACCAAGCAATTAAGACCTGTCGTATACCCAAACAATGCCTATGATAAAAGTGTGACCTGGTCTTCCAGCGACACATTGGTGGCCAAAGTGGATGAAGACGGAATGGTAACCGCAATATCAGGAGGAAACGCAGTTGTCACAGCAAAAACAAATGATGGGGAGTTCACTGCAGAAAGTCGTGTATGGGTGAGACCTTCACCAGTATTCAACCCTTCTTGTGTTAGTGTTTACCCGGTGCCACTTAATTCAGGCAATCTCACGATAGATGTGAATACACAAGGTGAGTCAAGGATCACCATACATTCCATGAATGAGGAAGTGGTTGTAGACATACTCACTAAATCCCAGCATGTAGAAATCCCTAGAAGTAGTTTTAATGAGGGATTATACATTGTTACCATCAGCCAAAACGGAGCGCAGGTAAAAAGGAAGATCTATGTGAAATAATAAATTGCTGGGGTTCCGGGCTGACCAATCATACGCTGTATGTACGGAGCCCCAGTTTATTAAAGTTTAAAATGCTTCGCAGTGAAAATAATGAATGCCGTGTACCAAATGAGACAATCTATAAAACTAGGGGTTAAAGTACCATTGATACTCCTGTTGGGACTCCTGATAGGATGTTCAAACAAAAAAGGAGATCAGAAAGAAGAATCTCCAACAAGCTACTACACCATGTCCGATTTCCAATCGCTGTCAAAAGTAGATGTCCATGTACATATCAATGTAGAGAAGCATACCATCATCGAAGAGGCGAGGGCCAACAATTTCAGGATGCTGGTAATGGCAGTGGATGTGGTCCCCGAATACCCTCCCATGGAAGAGCAACTGAGGGTGAGACAAAACCTTCACCAGCAAAATCCGGACGTTTTTGCCTATGCCACGGCTTTTACGCTGGAAGGCTGGGATGAACCCGGGTGGTCCGATCAGGTGATCAAAAAGCTGGCCGAGGATTTCGATAAAGGGGCGCTGGGTGTCAAGGTCTGGAAGAACATAGGGATGGAAGAAAAGGATAAAGATGGAAAACTCATCACCCTGGATGACCCTAAGTTTGATCCTGTATTTAAGTTCATCCATTCGCAGAATAAGGTGTTGTTAAGCCATGCGGGAGAGCCAAAAAACTGCTGGCTCCCCGTGGAGGAAATGACAGTAAACAACGATAGGGATTACTTTTCGAATCACCCTCAGTATCATATGTATCTACACCCTGAGCTACCGGCTTATGAAGATCACATCGAGGCTAGAAACAATATGCTGGAAAAGCACAGAGATATCACATTTGTCGGCGTCCATTTTGCCACACTGGAATGGAGCGTGAAAGAGATCGGAGCGTTTTTAGACCGGTTTCCCAATGCCTATGTCGACTGTGCCGAGCGGTTAAGCCACTTACAGGTTCAGACACAGAAAAACAGAACAGCAGTTCGTGATTTCTTCATCAAATACCAGGACCGAATTATGTACGGTACAGATTTCCAGGAGTTGGAAGATACGGTTCCTGCAGAGCTGAAAGAACACATGTACACCACCTGGATGAATGACTGGAAGTACCTGGTGACTGATGAGGTCATGGAAGTGGGGTGGGTAAATGGCTCGTTTCAGGGATTAAAACTTCCCAAAGCAGTCATTGACAAGATATATAGAGCGAATGCAGAAAATGTTTTCCCTACAGCATGGGATGTAGGAGAAAAATGATAGGCTGAAACTATCATTAATACATCAAAACTTAAATTTCTAATTAACTAATAAATGTCCAGTACCTTAAAACTTATCCTTTCCTTCGTATTTATTGCGACCATTTTCACCTTGCCGGTGAATGCTCAGGATCAGAAAGTGTCCGTTAAGGAGGAGCCCCGGACCATCCTGACTTACCCATATGGGGATCCCAACCCCATTCCTACTTATGCAATTAACTCACAAGCTGGCTCATACTATCCTTATTTCATTTTTGATGGGTTTAGTGATGTAGGTGAGGACCAGGACTGGAATATAGTCTCGCTGGAAAATGATTTTATTGAAGTAACCGTTTTACCACAGGTAGGAGGCAAAGTGATGGGTGCCATAGAGAAGTCTACCGGCGAAGAGTTTATCTACCTCAATCATGTGATGAAATTCAGGTCAATTGGGGTCAGAGGTCCCTGGACGAGTGGAGGGATTGAACACAACTTTGGGTTGGATCTGGGGCATGCTCCATGGACGGCCGCAGACGTGGACTATGTACTAAAGACCAATGAAGATGGCAGTGTAAGCTGTGTGGTGGGAGGTATCGACCTGGCCTCCAGAACCCAGTGGCGTGTGGATATCAGACTACCCAAAGACAAGGCTTACTTCCAAACCAATGCCATGTGGTACAATCCTACACCATTGCATGATGCCTACCTGTCCTGGGAGGTCGCTGCCTACAAAGGAACCGATGACTTACAGTTTTATTTTCCGGGAGATTACTATATAGGGCATCCCGGTGATGTGCACCCCTGGCCGATGGATAAGGAGGGACACAACATTTCACTTTACAGGGAAAATGACTTCGGATCAAACAAATCTTATCATGTTTCAGGAGCTTACCCCAACTGGTTTGGCGGATACTTTCATGATACTTCATTCGGGAGTGGACACTGGTCGCCCTATGATGAGTCACCAGGAAAAAAACTCTGGATATGGTCGCTGGCCAGGAGTGGTGCCCGCTGGGAAGATCTGCTCACAGATAATGATGGTCAGTACATCGAGGCGCAGTCGGGGGTAAAGCTTAACCAGGCGGGCCCAAGAAGTGGGTACGTCACCCCATACAACCAACTCTTTATGCGTCCTTTTTATACCGAGAAAAAGTCAGATTATTGGTTTCCCGTCAAACAAACAGGCGGAATGGTGGATGCTACACCATCGGGGACTTTAAATACAGAAGTGAATGCCTCTTTATTGAAAGTGACGTATTGTCCAAATATCTATATCAAAGATACACTGAAGGTCTTCGCCGGTGAAAGCTTATTGTTTCAGGAAGCAGTTGACCTGGCTCCAATGGAAATCTACACCGCTGAGGTTTCGTTGGGACAGTCAAATCCAAAGGATATCAGGATTACGATGGATAATATAGTGGATTATACAGCAGATCCATCTGTTACAAAGATAGATCGGCCAAATATTACCCCTGCCGGCCAAAACCCCAATTCGGCTGAGCATAAATTCCGTATGGCGGAGGATCAGTATAGCATGCGAAGCTATGAAGCTGCAATGATGACCTACAAAGAATGCCTCGATGTAGAGCCTACCCACAGCCGGGCATTAGGTAAAGTGGCTGAGTTGTATTACCGGCGGGGAGAATATGAGAAGGGGCTTGAATATGCCTATCGTGCGCTGGAAAACAATACCTATGACCCACCAGCGAATTTCATAGCCGGTGTGATTCATACAGCACTGGACAATCGCGTGCTGGCTAAAGAATATTTCAGCATAGCTGTACGGTCTATGGAGTATCGGTCGGCAGCATACGCAGAGCTAGGTAGACTCTTTTGTAAGGACAAAAACTTCAAACAAGGACTCAAATATGCCGAGCAAGCCATCGATTATAATAAATACAATATGGTTGCCCATGAAGTAAAGCTCGCGGCATTGAGGAAGCTGAACCGGAAAGAAATAGCCGCAGCGCAAGTCAGCACGTTGCTGGACCTGGATCCTCTAAGTCATTGGGCTAATTTTGAGCAATACTTGTTGGAACCTTCTGAGGGTGGACTCAAGACATTCAATTCGGCAATTCGGAATGAATTACCTCAGGAGACTTATCTCGAACTGGCCATGACCTACCTGATGATCGGTTTGGAAGAGGAAGCCATTAAAGTGTTGGAGCAATCTGTTGAGTATCCCATGGTAAGTTACTGGCTTGCTTATCTGAACAGGGATCGGGATACTGATAAAAGTAAATCCTACCTGAAAGCAGCTATTGATCAATCACCAAAATTTGTTTTCCCTTTTCGCCTGGAGACAGAACCCGTGTTGAAATGGGCCAGAGAACAAAACTCTTCCTGGAAGACAAACTATTACTTAGGGCTCCTTTACTGGAAAATGCTGCGAAAGGAGGATGTAAAGCTTGCTTTCGAACGTTGTGGTGATGAGCCGGATTACAGTGTTTTTTACACGGTCAGGGGTGTTCTCAACAAAGCGGAAGATGGTGAGCTGGATGACTTCAAGAAAGCCACCCAGCTTGAGCCCGGAGAGTGGCGTACCTGGTACTATCTGATGGATCATTATCAGCAAGAAGGAGACTATGTTCAACAATGGAAGACTTCTGAAGTCATGTATTCAAAGTTTCCCGATAACCCAAGTGTTGGGATTGGTCACGCCCGTGCATTGCTGAATGTGGACAGGTATAAAGAATGTTTGAACGTGCTGGCTAAAGTGAATGTACTGCCGGCAGAGTTTTCCAATTCAGGACATGTTATCTATGAGTTAGCCTCTATAGGCCTGGCACTGGACTATATCGAGAAGAAGAAATATAAACAGGCCATGGAGTATTTAGAACTATCCAGGGAATGGCCGGAAAATATGGGCCCCGGAAAGCCTTACAACCCGGACAATAGGTTGCAGGATTTTATTCTTGCCTTTTGCGAAAAGCAGTTGGGGAATGATAAGGAGGCAGAAAAGCTATACGATCAAATACTGGACTTTGCTGATAAAAACTGGGAAGCTAGTAAGCCGGCCTTTATCTTTTTGAATATATGGGCTCTGCAGAGAGAAGGGAAATTAGCAGAACTGAAAGAAAAAATGATTAACTGGCAGGAAGAACTGGTGTATAAAAAGGACTGGAACCTGTCAGGGCAGATAGATAGCAATGAAGTGAAATGGGTCCTGGCCAGGTATGAGGGTGATGATACCGCTGCTGAGAAGTTTGCAGATGGAGTAACCGAGGAACAACCAAAGAATTACTTTGGGTTGGTACTGAGAACTTTAGACATCATCAAATAGCGTGACATGTATTTAAAGACAGCTTTTTCGATACTTCTATTTACGTTGTTGGGTGCCCATGTCGAAGCATTTACAGATGAAAGCCACTATAGCTCCACATTTAAAGCCATTAGGTATTTTAGGGTGTTTACACCTCTTGACTATGATCAGGAGAACACGAAAAAGCGATATGATGTCATATACTACTTCCATGGGTGTGGAGGAAGCTATAGAAAGAGCGGTACTTATAGTTACCAGGATTTTGGGTTGACCCCACCGGAAGCTATTGAGCGGGAGGACCATCCGGACTATGATTATCCAAATAATGCAGACCTGGAGAATGAGGCTCAGCAAAAGGATGTGATCATTATCAGTGTCAATGGGAAGATCCCTGGAATACCGGGGTGTGGGGTGTATTTTCCGTCTCAGGTTGATGGTTGGGAAGGGAACTGGTACAATTTTTCGAAGTATATCAGGGAGTTGATTGAAGTTGTTGATAAGCGTTACAATACCCTGGTCGGTCCGCAGCATAGAGCAATTTCGGGACTTTCTATGGGTGGGCAGGCGGCCACCTGGATAGCTGCAACGAACCCCCATTTGTTTAGCAGTGCATCTGAGTTTGGTTACTCTCCCGCATACTATGATGTAGGGGCAGCTGCTTATCAAACAACGATTGATATTCATCAGCTATGGAGAAATTTCAGAGGATTGCCGATCAGACACTCCACCAATACCGGGGATTACCTAAAGTACTACACCACCCAGTTGTTCCATATGTTTGATGGGGCTGGCTTCGACAATGAATTTAATCAGGCGGATTTTTGTATGCACCACGCTGCTCGGATGGACTTGCAATTTGAATTCCAGCAGCAATATTTTTCGAAGCCAAAAAGTGATCCTACCTGTTTTTCCTATATCAACCTGTATCCGGACTTCGAGGTCTGGGGATATAAGGTGCTAAGCGAAAAGGTTGGTAACGGCTGGATATACCTGCACGATGTGACAAAAAATGGCCTGGGGATCTATACCAGACAAAGGTTGCCCTGGGGGAAAAGTCTGAGCAGCTTTGATGTCCAGGTGACAACTCCTGAATTGTATGTGCCTGGCAAGGCGTATACCCTTTCCCGGTATGCTTATTCCACGGGTGAAATTTCATCAACAACCATCAGAGCTGATGAATCCGGGCGCCTGATCATTCGCAGTAAAGGAGGTATGGGTGATGATTTTGGCCTCGAAGGTGAGGGGCTGCCACCACCGGTTTTTGTACTTGCGGATACCATCAATGAAGATTTGTACCTCGATGCTGGCCATCCGAAATCGTTTTCGATAGATGTTGTCAATTTGTCTTCAAAGGACCAAAAGGTGAAATTTGAGGTTACCACCGACAACATGGATCTACTTAAGATCACCAATCAACCTGAAGAAATAGTTATCCCTGCTTTAAGTAAGATATCCATTGGTTCATTCTTTACCTGTGTAGGATCAAACGCTGAAGATTTTAAGAATACCGGGTTCATCCGGATCAGCAGTTCCATTGATGGGGTTGTGCAGGACCGTGTCCAGTACCGGAAAGTAGTGGTGAAAAGGGATATAAGACCTGATCCAGCCGATTTTGAAGTAAAAATCTTTGATGGCAGGACAGAGGAACTCCCATTGTACCAGTATCAGTGGAATGGATGGAATGATCCTTTTTCTTCAGATAGGATAGCTGAAGGACTGGGAAATGGTGATGGGAAACCTGAAATTGATGAGGTCTTTTCGGTTTGGATCAAAACCCCCTCGCCATTGGAAGAGAAGGATCAACAGACATGGCACCCTACGATCCCATTGAATGGAAAAGATGCTCCGGATATTTTTGTGGAAGAAATCCTGCAAACTCGCAGAAATACCGGTCGCAGTAGCCTTTCTGCACAACTACGTCTCCTCCGCAGCCCTACAAAAGACAATCCCGTCAGGATACCTGTGCAGGTTGAGTTTTTACAGGCCGAATACCTGTTGGATGATTGTCACAGAAACACCGCTGATAAGTTTGGGTATGGTTATTATGATCTGGTGTTGACGGAGGATGGAGTGGTAAAGCTGCAGGGTAGATAAGCTAACCTCGCTACCATTTTAGTATCTTATCTTGTTCGAAATTTCCGGTATTTTCCCCTTTTACCTACTGAGATTTACCCCTGGCCAGGATTGGTATTACAGATTCAACCTTATCATTTCGAATCCCATACATCACATCATACAGATTAATGACCGGATCGCAATGTGGGATGATCACTTCGAGCTTGTCACCAACTTTGTAGGATCTGGAAGACTCCTCAAATTTGATGGTACCATATTCGTCAGAACCTGCAGAATAAATAAAGCCTGGTTCACCAATTACCATCGCTTTCGGACGGTTTAAAGTCAATGATTTTGCGCCTGAGTCTGTGATCAGTCGACCGGGATGGTTGGTGTTGATAATGGTAGTCATGACTGTCAGGGAAGGGACGAAATCATCATACACATTTTCATTATTTGCACCACCAATAACCATATACTGACGATCCATAAAAAGATAGCTTCCAACCTGTACATCTGTAAACCCAGGGAAATTTGACATTATATTATAGGTTCCCGTACCCCCTCCGCTGAAGATCTCCATGTTCAACCCGGCTGCCTTCATTTTTTCATATGTTTCAACAACAGGTTCAAAGTTCTTGATGGCTTTAGCCTTTCGGTTCTGAAAACCTTTGACATGCTGCACGCCCCCGTCATAAGCAAGGATGCCTCTAAATCTTAGGTTTGGCATTTTGTCCACCATTTGTGCCAATGCCAATGCTGGCTCTCCTGGAAGGACACCCGATCTTTTGATCACATCGATATCAACCACCACATCGGCAATGATACCCGCAGCCTTTGCGGCTTCCTGCAGATCCTGGGCATTCTGTGGATTATCAACTGCCTGAATAAACCCGGTGTGTTTTTTCCTAAGCGCCATGGCTCGCTCAATCTTTGGAACGGTAACATTCACACCTGTCATCAATACGTCCCTGATACCATTTTCCAGCATGACCTCAGATTCAGAAACTTTAGCAGCGCAAACCCCTACCGCCCCGGCATCAATCTGCATTTTTGCGATGGCAGGACATTTGTGAGTCTTAATATGAGGCCGAACACCTACTCCAGTGCCTTGTAAAGCAGTATGTACACCCTTGATATTCTGCGACATTTTATCGAGATCTACACAGAGTGCGGGACTGTCCAAATCCCATTTTGATTTGCCGATGACAGACGACGATGTATCAGGACTTTGCGCCACTAGGGTCGGAGACCAAAGACCTGCTGCTCCGGCTAAGGCTCCGGTCTGAATGAATTTACGACGGTTTGGGAAACTCCCCATTTTTTAGATTCTTAGTTAGTGATGATTGTTTTATCCTAAGTACGCTCCAGAATTAAGTTTAGGCTAGTAAAATAAGCTGTTTGTATCTTGAAATGATATTTTGAGAGCAGATTTTTCCTGAATAGTACCTGTCAGTTTGAGTATTTAGCGACCGAATTTATTGAAGATGATTGTCACAGAAACACCGCCGACAAATTTGGATATGGACATTATGATTTGGTTTTGACGGCGGGTGGGGTTGTAAAGTTGGCAAAGGGAGCGGAGTAGTAAATCACCACTGGTTCTTACGGGATTCAAAGAAATCCCTGAGTTTGGAGATCGCCAGGGAGGAAGTATTCTTCACGGATTGGTAATTGATCCCCAGGATTTCAGCAACCTCACTGGTTGTTCTGTTCTCAAAGAACTTAAGATGAAGTACTTCCTGTTCTCTCTTTGAGAGTTCCACGATAGCTCTCTTCACCAGCTTTTTCCGGGTTTGATTTGATTCCACCTCGATGATTTCACTCTCCCGTGATCCAAAAAAGTCTTCTTCATGGTCATAGAGTAAAAATTCCAGGTTTAGTTTATTGGCTTGTTGTGAGGTCTTATATAAAGATGTCCTGAGAGATTTTAGCAGATAGTTTTTTACAGAGACCGTAGGTCCTATAAAAGCTCTTCTTTCCCAGAGATTGCTAAACAATTCATGAACCGCGTCATAAACCACTTCACGATTGCTATTAATTTTTCTTCCGTAAGAGAGGAGGATTTTAGCATTTTGATTATAGATCAATTCAAAAGATTCCAGTGAACCTTTCCTGAATTTTTCCCACAACTGATCATATGATTCTTCCTCTCCTGTCATAATAAGAGTAAAATTAAAAGTAATTAATCTCTTGAAATTATCAAGCGGTCAGTTGGGATAATGATAAAAAAGAACCGTTTATAAGGAGTCTAATTAAAATTATTTCAATTATTTCCAGTACCACTATCATCAAGTTTGCTAATACCCAATAAAGAGGCACTGAAGTAATGAGTAAAGACAGTACCGGAGACTTTTTGGATCGTCTGTTAGAAGATGAGCATTTCAAGAACATTGTGCTTGCTGAGGACAAGGAGATGCTTGAAGAATTTAGAAATGCTCACCCTGAAGCAGAGAGTGATATTGATTTGGCAATTGACATCGTCAGGTCTCAACAGTTTTCTATTGAAGAGGAACTGGAGGAGGACTTTAGTCAAATACATGACCAGTTGTTCAGTAGATTAAAATCAGGACAGAAATTAAAGCCTGAACAGGCATTCAGATTACCCTGGAGAAAGTCCTGGTACCTGGCTGCCAGTGTGGTACTGGTACTTGGACTTGCTTATTGGGTGGCTTTTAACAAGATACCTGAAAAAGAAGTAATTGCTCAAAACCAGGGACAATCGGAGCAAGTGGTCAAGACCAATCCAAAAGGAATCAAGTCTGTCATAACATTAAGTGATGGCTCCAGGGTGACACTCAATTCTGAAAGCACCATTTCATACCCAAGGAGGTTCCATGGAGATAAAAGGGTTGTCCTTCTGGAAGGTGAAGCCTTTTTCGAAGTTGAAAAGGACAGGGAGCACCCCTTTGTGGTTATTTCCGGAAACACTTCTACTACTGCCTTAGGAACTTCTTTCAACATTCGACATTACCCTGATGAAATAGAGAGCTACATTTCACTGGCTACCGGTAAAGTTAAGGTGGAAGGCAAAGCAGGAGGAAGGAACGAGGGTGAGATATTACTCCCGGGAGAGCAAATAGTTGCCAGCAAGGACATGATCACCTTTAAAAAGAAAAACTACGACTACAAGGAGGTTTTCCTCTGGAAGGAAAAGGTCATTTACTGGAATCACGCTTCCTGGCAAGAAATATCAAATACCCTGGAACGATGGTATGGAGTATCAGTAGAAGTAAAAGGATTGAAAAAAGAAATAAGCTATTCAGGTCAGTTTGATGACCAAAGCCTGGAAAATGTGCTGGTCAGTATGGGCTATACCTTAGGGTTTAGTCATGCCCTGGATGCCAAAAAGAAAATTGTTCAAATCGAATTCACCAACCCAAAATGATCATGAAGGCAGAGATGAATGAATAAATGAAAGTGATACTGCCAGGCAGTACCACTCTCCAAGAGTCTAAGCAATCCAAAAATTTACCACAATCCGGGATTGCTTACAGTTTTAATGTGTACTAAAACCAATACAAAAGTATGAAAATTGAACATTTACCAATTTTTAAAATCATGAGATTCTCACTTTGCATCCTTGTTTTGCAAACAATCCTGATCAGCTTTCTGAATGCAGGGAGCCTGAAGGGTCAGAAGATCCAGAGTGTCCATGAAGTGATTATTGACCTGGATATCCACCAGGCGTCTATTAAACATGTGTTTGAGGCCATCGAGGCAAAGACAGAATACCAGTTTAATGTAAACTGGCCAGACATCGACAACAGGATCCGGATAGACTTGTCGATAAATAATTCATCCCTGGCCGAAGTGCTCATGGAGATTTCCAAAGAGGCAGGCCTTCAATTTAAGCAAGTCAATAGAGCCATCAATGTACAGAGATTGGTCAAAGATGACCATTTTCTAGAAGTAGAAATTGATGAGCAGCAATCAGTTTCTGGTACCATCTCCGATGAGAACGGCGAATCACTTCCGGGAGCAACAATCCAGGAAAAGGGGACTGCTAATGGAACGATTACAGATGCACTGGGCAACTTCTCAATTAATGTATCAGAGAATGCTACATTGACTGTGTCTTTTGTAGGATACTCATCAATGGATATTCCAGTGAATGGAAGGAGCCAGATTTCTGTACAAATGGAGATTGATGCTGAGCGTCTTGAAGAAATCGTCGTGACTTCCTTTGGTATCAAACAAACCAAGCAACAGCTAACCTATGCTACCCAGGAAGTAGATGGGGACGAGCTGAACAAAGTAGGAAACCCCAATATGCTCAACGGGTTGCAAGGCAAAATTGCAGGTGTGAACATTGGCCTGACCAGCGGGATGCCGGGAAGATCGCCAGTGGTAAAGATCCGGGGTAGTAGATCCATTAGTGGAAATAACCAGCCACTTTATGTGGTGGATGGAGCGCCTATCTCCGGTAGAATACAGGATATTAATCCGAGCAACATTGAATCTATGAGTATCCTGAAAGGACCCGCAGCCTCTGCCTTGTATGGGTTGAGAGCATCAAATGGTGTGATCATCATTACAACTAAAAAGGGCAAATCCGAAGAAGGAAAGCCGGTCGTATCAGTAGACTTCTTTCACAGTATCGATGAGGTGAGTTACCTGCCAGACCTGCAAATGGAATACGCACAGGGAAATGACGGGGTGTTTAATCCAAATCACTCTTTCTCATGGGGACCTAGAATCAGCGATTTGGGTACCTATACCAACCAGTTGGGTGAGCAGGAAGAGGCCAGAGCTTATGACAATGACAAGGAGTTTTATCAACCCGGAAGCACCACCAATACGAATGTGTCCATCTCTAATTCCGGAGAGATCGGAAGCTATTACCTGGGTATTGGACACAACAATCAGCAAGGGGTCGTGCCTACAACTTCCATGTACAGGACCAACGTGAAATTCAATGGTACGTATAACATCAGTCAGCGATTTTCGTCTTCCGTATCCTTCAACTTTTCTGAACTCAATGTGAATGATTTTCCTGATCTGACAGGAAACAATGACTACTTCAGAAGCTTGAGAGATGTTCCTCCATCTTACAACCTGGCAGAAAAACCCTATCAGTCGGATGGAGATCCTTATGAGCAGATCTACTTCAGAAGTTCTCAAAACAATCCTTACTGGGTAGTTAATCATAACTATAGAAATACCAAGACCCCTCGAACCATAGGTAACCTGCTGCTTGAATATGAGCTGGCCGAAGGTTTGAAATTGAATTACAGGTTCGGACTTGATAACTTTTCATCAAGAGAAGAGGACTTCAGGGATCTGGGAACCGCACAGGCAGGAAGAACAACTCCTCCAAGTGGCGGAAGTGTATCCATTGAAAACATCACTTCCCGTCAACTCAACTCAAATGCTTTTTTGACTTACAACAAGCAGTTTGAAAATAGTCTGAGCGTAGATGCAGTGATTGGAAATGAAGTCTATGATCAGCATACCAATGTGGAGTCATCTACCGGATCAAACCTGATCACCGGAGGGTGGGCCAATTTGGCCAATGCCGCTAATATCTCTGCTAGCAACAGGATCTCACGACAAAGAATTGTTGGGTTCTACGCCAATGTAAACCTGGGATGGCAGGAGAAATTCTTTTTGAATGCATCAGGAAGAAACGACTACGTTTCCAATATGCCAAGCGGTAGCAGATCATTTTTCTATCCTTCGGTAGGAGGTAGTGTGATCCTGACCAATGTGGTACCACAGCTAGAGTCTGTATTTTCTTTTGCTAAACTAAGAGCCTCCTTCGCAGAAGTTGGTCAGGCAGGAAACCTGTTTGTGAACGGTACAGGGTTTGTTGGAAATAATCCTAGCTATTTCACTTTTCCATTCAATGGGCTGACTTCCTTTACGCAGCAGTCAACCAGGATCAACCCAAATCTAAAACCAGAAAACACCCGTTCCATGGAGTTCGGTTTTGATTTCCGGTTCATGGATGAGCGAATTGCTTTGGACTATACCTATTTTGATAGCCGGTCTGAAGGGCAGATCTTCAGTGTGCCATTGGCATTGTCGACCGGAGCAGCCAACGAAATCAGAAATGCTGGCGAAATGGTATCAAGCGGTCATGAGATTGTTTTGAATATCATCCCATTCAGGACTGAGGATTTTCAGTGGGATTTCATTACCAATTTCACTGCATTTGAAAACAAAGTTGTGTCACTTGCCGAAGGTGTCGAACGAATCGATATCAATGATGGTGTGATTGTAGCGGAAGCAGGGTATGATTACCCATCAATACTGGCAACTGGCTATTTCAAAGATCCGGCCACTGGAATGGACATCGTGTTGAACGATCCTTCTTCTGCGCGTCATGGCATGCCGATCATGGATCCAACACCCAAGATTGTCGGTTCGACAGTGCCAGACTTCAACATGAACTTCATCAACAGTTTTAGCTATAAGAACCTGACACTATCTGTACAGGTAGATTGGAGATCCGGAGGTCAGCTGTTCTCCAAATCCTATGTCGAAACAAGGGTAAGGGGCGTTAACGGAGTCACCCGGGATCGGGATGAGGACGTGATTCTCCCCGCGATGAAAGGAAATATTGTTGATGGCAATTTGGTTGTAGAGGGTGTAAATGATATAGCCATAAATAAGGCCAGAGAATATTATTATGCGATCGGTACATGGTTGCCTACTGAGCAGTCATTACAGGATGCATCATTTGTCAGGTTAAGGGAGGTGAGCGTCAATTATGACATCCCGGAAAGTATTCTGAGTGGCATATTTATCAAGTCCGCTTCAGTATATCTTACTGGCAGAAACCTCTTCTTAATCACAGATTCTTTTACAGATCCGGAGGTGAATTTCACTGATAACAGAAGCTCTAATACAGCTGGTTATGAATTATCACAAATACCACAGACCCGAAGCATTGGGGGTGGAATCAGGATTCAATTTTAAATAGTAGAAGACATGAGAAAGATTAAATATTTAATATACACTTTTATTTTACTGGGGATAGTTTCATCATGTAGCGATGCTGTATTGGATGAAATAGATACTAATCCCAACGTAGTAACCGAAGCGCCGCTGAAGTCATTGCTTCCTCAGGTGATTATTTCTTATAGTAATGAAGTCTTTGGCAACCAGGGTTCCCTGAAAGCAGGCATTATGTCAGAGCAAACCACCGCAGTGTTGGGATTCAATGGCTATGACAATTTTGAAGCAGCCTCTACTACACCATGGCATAGTGGGTATCTGGTTTTAAACGATCTGAAATTCATCAAGGCAAAAGCCATGGAAGAAGAAGCCTGGACATATGCAGGTATTTCTGATGTGATCAAAGCGTTTACCCTAACCACTATGGTTGATCTGTTTGGCGACATCCCATATACCCAGTCATTGCAGGCGGATGTCAGAAATCCGGAGTTTGATGCACATTCAGGATTATATGGTGAAATTCACTCGATTCTGGATGAAGCAATAGCTAATCTCGAGAAATCAAACTCCGCTTATGAACCAGCTGATGATGACCTGGTATTTGGTGGTGATGCTGATATGTGGGTTAAAACAGCCTATGGACTGAAAGCAAGACTATATAATAAGCTGAGCAAACTGGATGCTACTGGTTCAGCAGATGATGCTTTGGATGCATTGGCCAATTCATTTGCAAGTAAGGATGAAAATTTCCGTATTTCCATCTATGCCAACTCGATTGCTAATAGCAATCCGATGGTAGCCATGCAGCAGGGTCAACCACAATCAGCAATTGGAAATGGTATTTTCAACGCGATGACCTCATTCACTCCGAATGGTATCATTGAGGAGGATCCGCGCTCGGTGATCTGGTTTACCACTGTAGGTGGTGCCCGTATCCCGGCACCTAATGGAGTGGCGGATCCTGACTTCACCGAGCCAAGGATGGATGGTGCTGTTTATTCAAAACCGGAATTTTTGAAATACAATGCTGCGCCACTTCCTATTTTGACCTATAATGAACTTCTTTTCATCGAAGCGGAAGCCAATTTCAGGTTAGGTAATATGACAGAGGCATATGATTTATATCTGGATGCTGTTGAGCTTTCGCTGGAACAGGCTGGAGATTTCAACAACGTAACCATTGATCCTGCTGATATTTCAGCCTATATGGCCTACACAGATGTGGCACCGGGTGAGGGTTCACTGACGATGGAAACCATCATTACCCAGAAGTACATTGCCTACTTTAAGTATCAGTGGCTGGAGGCTTTCAATGAGGTCAGAAGATATGATATCATTCCGATTACCAATCCATTGGGTAGAGCAAACCGGTTGCTTTATCCCACTACGGAGATTACAAGAAACCCAAATACACCTGTTGAACAGGTCAATTTCTTTTCGATTTTCGAAAACAGTACAAAATTGATCTGGGCATTTTAACCAACCAATTAGGGAATCGACTCCGATGTGGAGTCGGTTCCTTTTCATTGAAAAAAGAAATAACATGGATCGTAGGAAACTAATAAAATCATTGGCATTGACAGGCACAGCACCTCTGTTGTCTTTTAACACCTTTCAGGCTAAAGCAAAAGATGAAGGTATGTTTGCGGAGCCAGCCAAAGAAATCAGGATTGCAGAGGAAACTGATGTGATTGTCTGTGGAGGAGGGCCGGCAGGAATCGCTGCTGCTATCTCCTCAGCCAGGTCTGGGGCTAAAACACGTTTGATAGAATTTAACGGGTGCCTGGGAGGTATCTGGACAGCAGGTCTTCTGAGTAACCTGATTGATCACGAAAACAAACCCGGCATCATGCGGGAGATTGTAGATCGGCTCGTAGCATCCGATGCGCAGATGACAGCCAAGAATTACGATGCCGAAGCCATGAAGGTATTGCTTGATAAAATGTGCAAAGAAGCAGGAGTGGATGTTCGATTGCATACCCGGGTAGTAGCTGCTTACACGGATCGGTACAACAGGCTGGAGACGATTATTACAGAAAGCCAGACAGGACGCGAAGCATGGAAAGCTAAGGCCTTCATCGACGCCTCAGGTAATGGTGATCTGGCTGCTCAGGCTGGTTGTAGCTTTGACTTTGGGCACCCTGATTCTGGCAAGTATCAGCCATCTTCCATGATGGCCATTCTCACCGGGCTGGATTATGACGTGATGTATGAAAACCGGTTGTTTAGGAGAGAAGGAATTGTAGGGAGAGAGCATAAAATAAAACTCAGAGATGAGATCAGAAAAGGTGGAATAGATCCTTCCTATGGTTTACCAACATTATTTCCTATTAGGAAGGATTTGTTTGCCATGATGGCCAATCATGAATATAATACCCATCCCCTGGATGCACAGCAGTTGACAGATGCTACAATGCAGTCCAGGATTGAGGTAAATGATATTATTGATGGCCTGAGAAGCAATGGTGGGATTTGGAAAGACATCCGAATTGTAGCCACATCCGAACATATTGGTATGCGTGAAGGCAGAAGGATAAAAGGTCAATACACCATCACGAAAGAGGATCTTATCAAAGGTTCCACATTCAAAGATGCTGTATGCCGTGTAGACTTTGGGGTGGATGTCCATTCAATCGATCCTAATGTAAGTAAAGGAATTACCAATGAGGGTGTTAGGGCGAAACCTTATGACATACCTGTTAGATCACTAATTGCAAAAGATGTTGGTGGTCTGATGATGGCTGGAAGATGTATCAGTGGTGACTTTTTAGCACATTCCAGTTATCGAGTAACTGGTAACGCTGTGGCCATGGGTGAGGCAGCAGGAATGGTTTCAGCCTCAGCAGCCATGAAAAATACATTACCCCAGGAAGTGAGTTGGAAAAACCCATATTAAAAAATTCTAAAAATGGATAGAAGGAAAATACTAAAGTCGATCGCCCTATCAGGTACCCTTCCTTTTGCAGGCTTTAATGCCGTGGCAAATGTGTCTGGTGCTCAGGATGGGGTGCTGACAGAGCCATCACGTAAGATCAATGTGGTCAATGAGTCAGATGTCATCGTTTGTGGAGGTGGTCCGGCTGGAATAGCCGCTGCGATCAGTGCCGCGAGACAAGGTGCTAAAACTACCCTTATTGAAATGTACGGATGTCTTGGAGGTATCTGGACCACTGGACTGCTGAGTTTCATCATTGACTATGAGCAAAAACCCGGGATCATGCGGGAGCTGGCTGCCAGGCTGGAGAAAAGTGATGCTCAGCACACAGCCAAGATTTATGATGCTGAGCTGATGAAATATACCCTCGACCAAATGTGCCTGGAAGCGGGTGTCAATATCAGGCTTCACACAAGGATTGTAGGGGCATACAAGGATTCCAGAAACAAACTGGAGCATATCGTGACAGAAAGCTTCAGCGGTAGGGAAGCCTGGAAAGCCAAACAGTTTATTGACACGACCGGGAATGGGGAGCTTTCAGCCCTTGCAGGTTGTGAATACGAGGTGGGAGAGCCCGGAACAGGTAAAACCCAACCCATGTCACTGATGGGGCTTTTAACGGGTCTTGATGAGAAGGAATTGATTGCCAATTCCCTCATGATGGAAAAGGGATTGGTGAAGCCCGGGTCAAAAGAGTTGTTTTACGAAGAAATCAAAAGGGCGGGAATGGAAGCCAGCTATACAAAGCCTACTTTGTTTGGCGTTAGGCCGGGTTTGGTGGCGATGATGGCCAACCATCAGTACGAAGTATCTGCCATGGATGCCAATCAGATCACGAAAGCTACCCTTGAGGCAAGAGCAGAGATCAACCAAATGATCGAAGGGTTGAGAACCCTCGGAGGGATCTGGAAGAATGTTAGAATGGTAGCCACAGGATCTCAGATTGGGATCAGGGAAGGGAGGCGGATCAAAGGACATTACATGGTTTCGAAGGAAGACCTGATCAAGGGAGCTTCATTTGAGGATGCCGTCTGCAAGGTTGATTTTCCGGTAGACATTCATTCACTGGTGAAAAAAGACGGTGGAGGGTACGGACGCGGCGGTGTTCAGGCACAACCGTATGAAATTCCTTTAAGGTCTCTTATTGCCAAAGATGTGGATGGTTTGATGATGGCAGGACGATGTATTAGTGGGGACTTCTTTGCACATGCGAGCTATCGGGTGACGGGGAATGCAGTCGCCATGGGTGAGGCTGCCGGAATGGTGAGTGCCAGAGCAGCATTGAATAAAACCCTGGCCCAGAAAATCAAATACACAGGATAACCTTGAGTGAAGTAAAATAAAAATTCTCATTGATGTGGCACACAATGTGGCTTTTCGTTCTACTTCACCTCTTTTCGGGTGAGTTCCAGTATCCGGATGAACCTTTCCTCAATATGGAGGGTGAACGACTAACCCACACCATCAATGATACCCTTACCATACATGAATTAAGGTCTCAGGATGGCTTCACAAAATGGTACGGTCAGGACCTGACCACTGAAGTATGTCTGACAGGATTGTGCAATGAAGTCCATTTGTGGTTGTTTTGGGATTGTCTGGGGAACTACCTAGGGTTTCAGGTCTTTGAGAACGAGCCCCTAACAAAGTCTGACCATGAACCCTTTGTGAGGTCAGATTATCAATTACTTCATGAAGTACTGAAAGATGAAAATTCTATTTTCCGTTTCGTGACAATTGATGACCTCGTTATTGAGAAAGAAGGTATGGTGGGGTTGGACGGGATTTCCGGAGCTACAAACCCTGATCTTTTGGCCTTTGCCTCAGAAGGAGCGATCTACACTTTTTACACCCTGTGGCACAGTACACATGGTCAGGTGAAAGAGTATATTCAGCAGCTGAAACTGGAAAACAATACCGAAGACTATATCAAGGGATTATTCAATAATGAAAGTCCGGAATATCACCAGTTAGCACTTGATTTATTGGCGACCAAAGAGGGATTTGTAGATCAGTTTTCAGGAGAGTTGGTTGGTGTAATGAGTTCAGGTGATGAAACATTGGCATTAGAAGCATTGCGAGTTTCCAAACTCAACTGGCTATTAAACCCCACAAATCAATTAAAGTTGATTGATCATTTTCCTGATCTTTCCTCAAGAATGCGGGCTGAGGTGGTGTGGACGCTTTCCGATTTATCAGTCAGAGATTCAAATGTAATTAGGAATCTTTTTCAGGCCTTTGACGAGGAATTGATTGGTGTGAATGAGCTGAGGTTGGTATTTCAAATGATTGATTGCGCTGCATACTCTCGATTCACACAAACCTTATCCCGGTATGCTGAACATGAAAATGCTTATATTAGGCGGTTGATAAGCAATCTGAGTTCAAAATGTATGTAGGGTCTGCTGAATAGTTCTTGACCATGCCCACGCATAAAATATATCCCTATGCCGCAGAAAAATGCTTAATACTTTTCCGGTTCACTTTCTTTTCTGCCTGCCATAGCTCATAGTTTTTCTGGAGGTTAATCCAAAACTGAGCAGTATTTCCAAAGGCTTCGGAAAGTTTAATGGCAAGTTCTGGACTGATCCCCGCACGTTCATTCACAATAGCAGATAGGTTTGCTCTTGCCATACCTAATCCTTGTGCGACTTCTGTAATCGTCAGGTTATATTCCCTGATAAACATCTCACGTAATATTTCTCCCGGGTGGGATGGAGGTAAATTTCTTTTCAACATTTCCTGCTTCTTTTAGTGGTAATCAACATAATCTACATCATAAACATCAGGAGGATCAAAGCGAAAAATCAATCGGTAGTTGCTTTATTGTAAACTGAATCTATTTTACGCTGTAAATGCTATAGCATTTTATAAAACTGTTTAATAATTGTCAAAACTTCAATATTTAAACCTATACAATAGTAACTTTAGTAATATTGAAAAATTTTTAGGAGCTCTCTAATTGAGAAATATGGGTTTCCCACCAAATAAAAGGAATGAACTGACCCTTGAAGAGTGGGATCGGTTTATTAGTGGTGATCTTCGTTCATTTGAGGCGATCTTTGATAAGCATTTCGAAAGATTATTTCGATTTGGTATGACCTTACTACAAGATGAGGAAATCATCAAAGATTGCGTTCAAACCTTGTTTATTGATCTGTGGGAAAAGAAAGCACAACTGTCAGGTGTAGAGCATGTAGAGCCTTATTTGTTTAAGGCATTAAGGAATAGAATATACAATACATACAATGCTGAGAAGCGTAAGAAGGAGATCCTTACACTTCTACAAAGGCATGCTTTGATAGGATTAAAATCAAGTAATGATGAAGACTTCAATGATACCATGCAAGATCAAACAGAATTAAAAATCCTCGTCAATGACCTTCCTTTACGTCAGCGTGAGGCAGTGATGTTAATCTTCTTCGAAAACTACAGTTATGAAAAGGCATCAGAAATATTGTCGATTAATATTCAATCCCTTTATAAACTGGTATCCCGAGCAGTAGACAGCTTAAGAGCAAATCTTAATAAGTAATTACGAAATTCGTACTATTAACTTGAATTAGTTGGGAATATTATCTCTAAATATATAAAAACAGAAGCTCAATCATAAAAATCATTCTTTTTTAGACCTGAGTTGTACAGAAGCCCGAAGGTAGTTTGTCTATAGGGTAGAATGAAAAAGGACTTTCACCAAAATAGAGATGATAAAGCCGACGATTTTGTGCTGGATCCTAGTTTTAGGAAGTGGGTACTCAATCCGGATAAATCAAGTAATATTTACTGGAAGGATTGGACTAAAGCCAATCCATCAAAGATTGCCGAGATCGAAAATGCCAGAGAGATATTGTTATCTATCCAGACAATTGACTTCAAACCAGCTGAAGGAGCGAGAAATGAGGTTTGGGAGGGAATAACCTCTTGCATTAAAAATGGGGTTTCGGAGGAGTCAAAAGTGTTACCATTGGGTCCTCATTCGATCATTTCTCAAAACGGAAGGAAACAAGGGAAGAACACTATTCAATGGAGAAGCCTTGCTGCCTCAATTGCAATATTAATGGCTGTCGCCATTATTTTATATCATTTATACCCTACCTATTATGGAGAGCAATCTGCCGAAAAGACATTCATGAGGGAAAGCCCGCCTGGAAAGTGGTCAACTTTTGCGATGACAGATGGAACAAAAGTTACATTGAATGCCGGAAGTAAGCTTACCTATACTTCCGGTTATAACCAGCAAACCCGAATTGTGCAACTCCATGGTGAAGCTTTTTTTGAAGTAATATCTGATCCTCAAAAGCCCTTTATTGTTCATTTTGGCGAAAATCGGGTGGAGGTACTGGGCACATCATTCAACATCAAGGCCTACCAGGATTCAGAAAACAGCATAGTCGCTGTAAAAACTGGAAAAGTTTCCGTAAAACAAAGCGCAGAAGCAGTGAGCCTGACTCCCAATGAAGTAGTGGTTTTGAATGATTTGCCTTTGAATGTGAAAAAAGTTGATGATCCCAGTTTGTATTTTGGATGGATGGACAAGCAGCTTATTTTCAATGAAGTGACTTTGGAGGAGGCTATGAAGTCCATCTCGAGATGGTTCGGCTACGAGTATGAAATAAAGAAACCATTCAATCGCACTGCATTGTATAATTCAAAACATAAGAATCCCAACTTACGGGAGGTGATGGAGAGCCTATCATTTGCTTATGGACTTGAATATGAAATAAATGGCAATAAGATCATTGTAAAATAAAGAATTCTAAACCAACCTGATGATACCTAAAGCGAATCATATTGCTTTTTCAATCTGCGCGGTATTAATAATGCTTGCTCCAAAAACAGCTGCCCAGACCTACCTGTCTGAGATCACTGTGAAGGTAGAGCATCAGGAAGGTGAGCTAAAGGACCTTGTTTCGGAGCTGGAAGGGAACACTGGTTTCACCTTTGCCTACCTGGATCAGTCGCTGAAGAACAAGCAGATCAGCCTGGGTCAGCCCTCGTGGCAGATGGATGATTTACTCAAAGAGGTATCGGTTCAGGCGGGGGTTTCGGTCAAAAGGATCGGAGGATCCATTGCCGTGGCAG
>DKPQ01000008.1 GCA_002471275.1 Flammeovirgaceae bacterium UBA7330 | reverse complement strand
GCAAGACCTTAATATTACCGGAGACATTCTGACCATTACTGGCCTGGGAACACCCACAGACATTGACCTGACTCCTTATCTGGACTCTCCTTTTACAGAAAGCAGTGATGGCTCCGGTAGTTTTATAGAGTATTCAGGGCGTGTTAAAGCCCTTAATTTTATTAATAATGTGGAGTCTATTTCGCATACAGCTCTCACAACAGGTGTATTAACTGTGGCAGATCATAAGCATGCAAAAATAGTTATGGTGGATGCGACCACACCAGCAACCATCACCGAAATCGATCCAGGGCTGAACGGTCAGGAGATCATGATTATCTGCACTGGGGGAACATTAGACTTCGACAACTCTCAAATGAACGGAAGTAATTTGGTGCTACCAACTGCCATAGTATCTCTTCCTGCGGGAGGAAGTATAAAACTGATGTATGTTTCAGCGATGGGTAATTGGATTCATATGGAGAGTGTTACCACAGTGGTAAATCCTAATTAGGATGAACAGTTTATTATTTATCATATTGATCCTTCCTTTCTGGATTTTTGGGCAAAATATCCAGAACGTAGAATCACCCATGATCATCACGGATGGGACAATCTTACATATAGATGAAGACTTTGTCAATACCGGTGACGTTCTGAATGAAGGCCAGCTTATCGTTGGAGGCAGATGGGTGAATGTTGGGATTTATCGTACATCGGGTACAGGGATCCTTGAATTGAACGGGCCTTTAAGTCAAGCCATCAGTGATCTGGCTTATATTGATAAGTTACGATTGTCTGGCGGGGACAAAACCCTGTCATCTGACCTCAGAGTAGACAGACTGGAGCTAAATGGAAGTAAACTCATAATTTCAGACGGATATAGTCTGGAAATTACGGCATCGGGCACTATATCAAGAAATCCCGGTGACTACATCATTGGTCGGTTGGTGATGACCGGGCCTAATACCTTCCCCGTCGGGACGGCCAATAGATTTTTACCTGTATATCTGGAACCCCTGACGGATTCGCTGGTAACTACGGGGATCAAAGCAGTAGAATCAAAGCTTGAGGGGAACCTGCCTGCATCTATTGCTGACCTGGCTCCTTTCCATTGGATAATGGACGAAAACGATGAGCTATACAATGTTCAATTGGGATTTGAGGATGCTGATTTTCTAATGGATACGGTTGGGAATGCCCTGGTCGTAGAGTCAGAAAGCCTGAACAGTGAAGTGATGAGTTTATTTCAGGAATCAGTAGTTGGATCACTTGATTCGATGGCGGTTTCGAATGGAGCCACATTCCCTTTGTCACTGCCCTATTTCTCAGTAGGCAGGAAATATACGGCAGAAGAAAAACCACCCCTTAAAGTTTACAATCTGGTGAGTCCAAATGGAGATGGGATCAATGATTTCCTATATATAGAGAGCCTTGATTCCTATCTGGAATGTAGTATCTCAATTTTTGATCGGTGGGGCTCTTTGGTATTTAGCCAGACAGGTTATGATAACAGAGAAAATGTTTTTCGGGGGCAAAACAATATCCTGAACAATAAGGAACTGGTGGAAGGAGCCTACTATTATGTGATCCGCTATAAAGGCAAAAAGATTGCCAATGGTTTTTTTGAATTAACCAGATGAGACATACGATCACGATATTGCTAGTCTTAATATCAATCAAGGTCAGTGCTCAACTTGATCCGCTATATCAACAATATCACCTCAATCAATATCTGATAAATCCTGCTTATGGTGGTATTTACAAATCCACCACCTTCTCTGTCAATTCCAGACTTCAGTGGCTCGGTCTGGAGGGCTCGCCCTTCACCAATACTTTTACTACAGTAACCAATATAGGCAATTTTGCGGGGTTTGGGGTACGGGTGATGAGCGATCAGATTGGGATTCGAAAAACGAATGAATTGGTGGCATCAACTTCTTATTTTATTCGGGCAGACAAGATCACTATTGGTTTTGGATTGCAGGGAGGGATCAATCAGACCACCAATGATTTGTCTGAATTTATCCCGGAGGTGTTACATGATCCTACTCTGGATAACTTCATTCCCTCATTTATTTTCCCAACATTTGGTGCAGGTATTATGATCAAACATTCTAATTATTTCTTTGGTTTTTCTATTCCAAGATTGTTAAATGAAATTGATCCACGGTTAGGTTATCAGGATAATCATGTTTACAAAAGACATTATTATATCTCAGCTGGCTTCATTCCGAATTTGATCGATATGAAGTTGCAGACACTCGTCAGGATCATAGGCAACAAAGTATCAGTAGATGTTTCAAGTACCTATTTTGTATCAAAAAATCTGTGGGCAGGAGTCCTGTTTCGAGATGTATTTAACATTGGTGTCTTTGGTCAGTTACAAGTCAAAGACAGGTTTCGATTAGGATACACCATAGAGCTTCCGTTTGATGACCTGATTACCACGCATTATGGTACCCATGAAGTTACCCTGAGCTATAGTATTGCTCCGGGGAAGAGGCAATCCCATGGAGATCGTTTTTTTTGAGAGGTAATAAATTGTAACCATTGTTACACTTCTGATCGTATTCCATACGTAACATTGAATAAAGAAAACTGTGGAAGAAATCTGGAACATCATCGTGGGTAGCTATACAGGGTATGCCAATTACCTGTGGCAGGAAATAACCAACCCCTCGTGGCATAGCTATTTCTATTGGTTGATCGGAGTGTCTGCATTCTTTTTCATCCTGGAAGTGATCAGGCCCTGGAGGAAAGCGCAGGCTAAATTCAGAAAAGACTTCTGGCTCGACTTCTTCTATATGTTTTTCAATTTCTTCCTGTTCTCCCTGATCATCTACAATGCTGCTTCCAATGTGGTGGTGCATTTTTTCAATGACTTGCTAGCCTCCATTGGTGTTACCAACCTGGTAGCTTTTGAAGTGATGTCCTGGCCTACCTGGGCACATCTTTTCATAGGTTTTGTAGTAAGGGATTTTGTGCAGTGGTGGACACACCGGTTGCTGCATCGCGTGCCTGCTTTGTGGGAGTTTCATAAGGTACATCATTCAGTGGAGCAAATGGGATTCGCGGCGCACCTTCGGTATCACTGGATGGAAAATGTAGTATATAGATCCATCGAGTATATCCCATTGGCACTGATCGGGATAGGCCTTCGTGACTTTTTTATCATCCATATATTCACGCTCGCTGTTGGTCATTTCAATCATTCAAATTTCAAGCTCAACCTTGGACCATTGAAGTATATTTTCAACAACCCTCAGATGCACATCTGGCACCATGCTTATGACATCCCGAATGACAAAAAGTATGGAGTGAATTTTGGGCTGACCCTGAGTATCTGGGATTATTTATTCAAGACCGATTACATCCCCTATGAGGGAAAAGACATCAAGCTGGGCTTCCCGGGTGTAGAAGATTTCCCGAAAGATTTCATCCATCAGAACACACATGGGTTTAAGCTAAAACACAGCGATCAGGAATCAGCAGGTGGATGATTTGTCATAATGTACCCTGTGTTTGAATTCAATGTTCTGAATAAGTATAGAATACCCTGAGGACACTTTTTACCAAAGAATAATTGCCAGATAAGTAAATCTAAAATCTGATTATTATTCGTAGATTCATACTCAAATTCTGGTTATGAAAAAGTTGATAGCCGCCCTCTCCTTTGCGCTCCTCATGGATGGATGTTGTAATGAAGATTTTATTATCCCCTCCTCTAACCCCATTGATCTGCGGGTAGATGCCCTTGACGTCACTGATCTCTTCGATGTGGACCCAAGCTGCTCTACTCCAAATCCCATTTATACTTCAATCGGAGCAACCCCGGATGGTGGCCTGGGATCATGTTGGCTAGATCAGACCAATAGCGGGGATGTTTGGTTTAAGTTCACAGCTCAACCACCTAATGGGTACGCATCTATCTGGATTCTTGTGGAAGGCCCGGAAGGAACACAACAATTTCCTCAACTCGTACTATGGGACACAGATGGGGTGACAGAGCTCGCCTGCGATGGTTACGATGAAGAGGTAAATGATCTGTATATTTTTTATGGGGATCTTGTGATTGGAGAAGAATATTACTTTTCGGTTTCTGTGGCTGATGATTCTTTCAAAGGCACATTTACCATGTGCGTTACTACAAGTGACTAAGGATCAATTGAATGCATATCGATATCCGATCGACAACTGCAGCGACCTGTTTTTGGTAGGTGCTACTCCGTCAAAACCGCTGATGTCAGCCAGGCCCAGGTAATAATTAAGGCCAAAGATCAATCCTTTTTGCGTTTCATAGTCCACACCTGCGTTCAGACCAAAATCGGTTTTCTTGTACGCTTTGGTGTAGTGTTGCTCGTCAAACCTTTCTCTGGTCACCGGATGATACTGCGATTTGGCACACATGAGAAAACCTAGCTGCGGACCTATCGAAACATGCAGAGATGGCGTAGCATCATAGGTGATCAAAAGGGGAATCGAGAAGTAGCGGATGTCAAAATTTAATTCCTCGTCCGCTGTTTTCACAATGGCTCTTTGGTTTGAAAAGAGGAACTCTGATTGAACACCCGTAAAGGCAGGCTTAAACCGGACAAATGCACCTACATGAAACCCGGGACCCGAAGAGTAATCATTGACCTCACCATCTACAGATAAAATAGAATAATTGAAACCGGCTTTTGCTCCGATGGACCAGGGTGCCTGTGCGAATGAATTTAAAAAAGGAGCGAGCAGGAGTAGGGAGAAAACAGCAATCGTCTTCATATTGCAATCCTTAATGGGACCAATGTACGAATTAATGTTGGATTTTTTATGAAGCCATAACATTGAAATTTTACAGCTCCTACATTATAAGCTGTCTATAACTCTCTGGTCAATGTTGCTGTGGAACATTGAATCAGTATAACGACCGGTCAAATTTTCTGCGATAATTTTTAGTGATCTCGTGACCCGGGCCCAACATATTGAATAATGCAATGGCGCTTCTACGGGGTAGCTCATTGTTTGTGGTTTTATCAATGATGACCGATTCGATGATGGCTTCGATGGCTTTGTCAATTTCTCCACTTTTCAAAAAGATTTGAGCCTTCGCCAGTTGCTCACTTACTCCACCATTTGATTCAAAAGGCGTATTTAATAACTCTGACAGGTCACTGATTCCGGTGAGTCGATCCAGGTAATCTTCTTTGTGATGGATTTGATCTACAAGTTGTACAGAGAGGTCGGGATCATCCCAGATTACCTGCTCTGCCAGGGCGAGCTTAGCCTCATCAAAGTCGGGGTTTTCATCCACAAACAGTTTCAACTCATCAAGTGCGTTGACATTGTTGTTCCTGAGTCTGTCCATAATAGCGTGTAAGGTGGAATTTCGTGGATCCGGGATTTGCTCTTCCAGCCACTTTTCCATCTGAGGTTTTGGGAGTGCACCGGTTTGCTCCGAAACAACTTTTCCATCGATGAAAAGTTTCATGTTTGGAATGCCCCGAATGCCATATTGGGTAGAGAGTTCCTGACTCTCATCCACGTTTACTTTCACCAACTTCCACCTTCCGTTGGCTTCAGAAGCTAGCTCTTCAAGCATGGGACCGATGTACTGACATGGCCCGCACCAGGGAGCCCAAAAATCCACAAGGATCGGGGTTTGGAGACTCTCTTTGATAACCAGGGATTCAAATTCACTTGTGTTCATTGGATTCAAAATAGTAGAAACACAAAAGAGCTAAAAACACTTAAATTATTATGTGATTATTGTTACAAGTCAATTAGGAGTGAGTAAAATTTTAATACGTCCTTTGTCTGATCGAACTCTCACTTATTACAGTTAATCGGTTGGAAAAAATGAGGTTTCCATTTAAAAGATCAAGAATTATTTTTCCCGGCTCTTCGGGCTCAAAATTGTTGATTCTAAAGTAGAGCACACCTGCGAGGGGTCTATAACCCAACTTGTATATTAGTTCTCCGTAGTCACTATCATATGTAAGAATTGTCAGGTTTTCTTTTATGGCTATTTCCATGACTTCCTGATCGGAGATGCCAGGATGACTTTCCGCTGGATAAGATACTGTATTGGTTATTTATTAAGACTGCTATACTGGGTGCTGGGAAGTTCTCATTAGCCAGAAATTTCATCAGACAGATTTATTTCTTAGTTCAATAATTAATCCATCTTTAACACAATCATTAATGTATGCAAAGACATCCTGAATATCTTCCCGCTTCAAGTGTGGATATGATAGTAGTATCTTCTCTTCTGTCCAGCCATCAGCAAGTCGCTAAAGAATAAACTCGACTGATATCCGAGTGCCTTTTATTGTAGGCTTTCCAAGGAGAATATTCTTATCTGAAACTATTCGATCTTGCCAGTTCATGTTTAAAAATACGCTAAAAAAGTATAAATGTTCTTTGTTATCAGTTATTGCACGTTCTTGGCACTTTATGTAACTTATGTTACCCGATAAGCCGGTTCCTGAGCTTAACATTGTAAACAATTAAGTGGTTCGGACATGAGCAATAATATGGCTGTAGATAAAAGCAAAACGATCAATAAGGCCAATGGTCAATTAAGGATAGCGATAATCCTGAGTCTCACCCTGGGCCTGGCACCCTTTTTTCCGGAGCCACACCTTTGGGGAAAGCTGAAATGGGTAATGGGTGGGGCTCACGGTATGGCAGCCATGGACTATTTTGACCTGATCATGCACGGATTCCCCTGGGTGTTTTTGATTTATGTGGTGGGGAAAAGTATCCTGAAAAGAGTGAGAGGGCAGGATTGATCGACTAAAGTAGTCAAATCCATTAGTTAGTTTAGGTTTATACGGAGGTATCGCAAGATATCTTTCGGGGTATTTTTATGCCTTGGGGGGTATTCCGAATACCCCTAAAGGCATTCCCGGAGGGGTCAGTTGTATCCGGAGATGAAATGGTTCGCCTTATATACAAACCAGTTCGCCTAAAAGACGAAATAGTTTCCAAAAAAGACGAACCGGTTCGAATCAAACACGAACAAGTTCTCCAAAAAGACCAACTAGTTCATGTTCAGGACGAACTGGTTCGTAAAAAAGGCTGGTGAGTTCGTAAAAATTTCGAACCGGTTGGTGATTGATATGAACTAGTTGGGGTCGGGTGTGAGTCCTGCCACGACTCCGGTCGTGGCAGGACTTCACGGATACGTCAGCCCAAAGCCAAAAGGAAACAAGGTATCCTTCTTGGGATAGCCGGGGGCATCGGGGTCCTGCTTTTTGATGGCATCAAGGTCTTTGGCCAGGGCGTATGGTAGCTTGCCGGTAGGCTTAAACCGACCAGAGATCACATCAAGCAAAGCGGCATCACTCACACCAAACGTTGCGAAGATGGCACCCGCGTCAAGCAGGCCACTTTCCTTGTCCAGAACATAGGGCTGTCGGAAATCAATGGAAAGGATCGTCTTTTCCGGTCCTACCTTCTGCATGATCTCTCTGATCTCCTTCAGTGATGGGGTGATAGTCCAGGATTTGGACTCCGCCATCGCGGAGAAAGAGATCATGTCCAGCTCGTCGGGACTGGCTCCGCCAAACATCCGTCCGCCGCTCCTGTCATTCGAAACATTGACCCCTCAGAATCGCATAATCAAGGTCCTCATCGGCTACAGTAGGAATTACCTGGCTGGGAGGCCCGGCTGATGCGGCACCCTCGGTACTGGCATCATTGGCTGAGATGAAGTTTAATCCCGCCCATTCTCTGCCTGTTAGCGCATCCGCATTTACGCCAACGGCATAAATATTCAGCTTTTCATCTCCATTGGGTAATGCCATTGGCAGCTTCATATTGTTTTGTAGCATCACAATGGACTTTCGCTGTGCCAGGTCAGCTTTCCGCTGGAATGAAGCATTTCCCACGAGGTATGCTGCCCGGTTAGGGTCTACAAAAGGGTCTTCAAACAAGCCTAGTTCAAATTGTTCTTTGAGCAATCTCCGTACAGACAGGTCAACTCTTTCTTTAGAGAGCTTTCCGGCATTGACCAGGTCCAGGATCTGCTTGTTGTTGCTAAACCCGGAAAGGATATCCGTGCCAGCATCAATGGCGATCAGAATCTGCTCGTCCTCACTTTTATCTTCCAATCCCCAGGCACGGCTGCCAATGATCCCTGTGTCTGAGTTCACATAGCCTTTGAATCCCAGTTTGCTGCGGAGTAGCTCTGTCAAAATCCCTTTGGAAAACGCCATGCCGACATTGTTGGGTTGATAAGCCTGACCCACAGGGATGCCATAATACGCCATGATGGAGGAAGCACCGGCATCAATGGCTGCTTTGAAGGGCGCCACATGGTAATCAAAATTCTTAGCGGGATACGCCTGGTTTTTCCCAAAGTCATAGTGAGGATCGCCACCACCTTCCTGCGGACCACCTCCGGGGAAGTGCTTAATGGTCAGGGCTACGCTGTTTTCATTCAATGACTCGCCCTGTAGATTCTTTATCAGCGTCGTGATGATATCTGAGGCCAGCTCACTATCCTCCGTAAAAGTCTCATGTGTTCTGTACCAGCGCGGCTCAGTAGAAAGGTCAGCCATGTAGCCATACATGCCACGGATCCCGATAGCGGTCCATTCCTCAGCCATGATCTTTCCAAAATCTGCAATTAAATTCATGTCCCGCGTTGCGGCGAGGCCACTCTCTTTGGGCCAGGAGGAAAAAGCGCCGGATTCCACGTTGATGCCAGCCCTTGCATCAAAATCCATGTGGTTTCGGGCGTTGGATTTGAACATGACCGGTATCCCCAGGCGGGTATTCTCTGCCATTTCCTGGATCATATTCATAAACTGTGCTGCCTCAAAGGGGGTGATCTGCGTACCTCCCCAGCCACCTCCACCACCTGGAGCCGGGTTGTTGGTGACTGTATTTCTGAAGATGAACCGGGTCATCTTTTCGTCCTCAATATACTGGGCAGCACGTTCGGAGATCTTACCCCCCACTTCCGCATTCAATGTATTGATCAGCATCATGCCCACTTTTTCTTCCAGAGTCATTTGGCTCACCAGGTCCTCAATACGCTCGCTTACCGGAAGTCGCCAGTCCTCATACTTATCCAGGCTGCCGTTATTATTCAGATCCTTGAAGGCTTGCTGCCCATGGTAGAGGAGACTAACAGATCTGGCTTCCACCTGCTTTTGGCCATAGGCAAAGGATGAAATAAAGACGAACAGGATAAGAATTAGCATTTTACTGGTGGACATAAGCTTCATCATTTTGGTTAATAATTATTTAGAAAGGTAAATCAATTTTACCGCAGGATTCTGAAAAATTCCTGAAGGGTGTTGTACAAAGTCTGAAATTATTGGACAACCACCCTCACCCTGTCCAGGTTTTGGATTCGGGCAAAAGCCGTATCACTATCCCCATCCCTTTGAGCAAATGCTCTCAGAGTGACAAAGTAGGTGCCTGGCTTCGAGAATTTATGAGTAGTACTGATCGTGGCTTTTGAATTCATTTCTGTTCCCATCTTAGCTTGCTCTTTGTAGTCTCCCGACCCGTCAAAATCCCAGGCTGCGGAGATCACTTTTCCCTGGTTTTCCGGCACAGCGACATCTGCCGTGAAACTTACTTCTTCACCCACTTTCACAATGGCTTTTTTACTTCCATTGGCCTTCAGCGAGACAACAGGTTGGATCCCTTTTCTTTCAGTTGCTGTAGGAGGTATAATCACTTGTCCGTCTTTCACCTGGTAACTTGTGGTAGCCGCCGGCTCACTTCCTTTTTCTACCCAGGCACTCAAATCCCGAAGGGTCTGTTGTAGTACGCCAATGTAGCTGACTGCTCGAGTAGGATCGTCCAGTTGGTTTTCTCCATCACCATGAATGGCATGGTCGGTATACCACAGTCTGAAATGATCATCCGTTTTTTCTCCCAGGTGTTCAGTCACCCGATTTCGGTACCAACCACATTGCCAGGGATAGGCTTCGCGATCCATGAGTGAACCGAGCAAGATCATTTTCCCATCGAATTTACCAGTTGGAATGCTGCCTGAGGCAGATAGTGTAAACAATGGCCCCAATAACATCGGTCTCTGAGGGTAGAGGGGTTCACCGGCTTCATTTCGGAACTGATCCCAGACGGTATATTCCGGTCCGGGAACCTGATGCCTGTGATAGGTCTGCACGGCCAAAAAATTAGAATTGTCTACCTGAACGGCATCCCCTGGCTGGATATTTACCAGGACTTGAGTCGGATTGGCATTGGCCAGGACTACTTTATTTCCATCTACTTTGGTGATCTGCAGTTTTTGACCGGCAGCTTCTCCCGAAAGAATGAGAAGGTCTCCTCCCAGAAAGTCCACATCCGGCATGATATCCTCCAGTTCGAAGGCTACCGGCTTATTACCTGCCGAGCCACCAGCACTCTTCCATGCCAGGTCTGCACTTCCACGGTCCTCTTCTGACACTGGCTCGGTCAGCCCAAGCTCAATAGCCTGATCCAGCCCAATTGCCGCTTTGATTGTACTCTTTTTTTGGATCCTCGCCTTTAGCAAAGACTGTGTTGGACTTGCACCAAGATACCCGGGTTTGTTCCAGAAATCCTCGGTGAAATATTTGCCGTCTGCAGCTACCACTCCCTGATAGAGCACCAGAAAACCATGTATCCCCATGCTCTCATAAGCATACCAGCTTTGCGGAGGAAATCCCATTTTAGTGACCTCTTCCAGAGCTGCACGCTCTTCTACGTTTAGACCGGCATACATATCGCCTGATCCACCGGCATCCACTGCATCAATGATCTGTGGGAATTTATCCTTGAGGATGCGCATGGCATGCATCCTCACTGAAAAGACGTTGGGAATGGCCATGGGAGATCCCAGCACATAAGGTACTGCCCCATCCCAGACACCCGTGGTATTTTCTATTCCTCCCACCGTTCGATACGCTCCGCCACTCCCTCCGAATGAATAGCCAAACGGTCGATCTCCGCCAAAGAGTTTTTGCGCAACTACCCGTGAGAATTGTGCGGAAGCAGCATTGGCCCGATAAGCCCCTATCGTAGGATCATTGGCTCGGGGATTGCTAAAATCAATGGCTCCGCCTCCATTTGTTTCCACAAAGTATGCACCACTCTCCAACGAAAAGCCGATTTTATCCTGTTCACCTGTAGCGCCCTGCGACAGGTTTTCATTGTCGGGGAAAGGAGTGATGTATTGGAAAAACCTACCCTCATACTTTTCCTTTGGTGGGAAGTAAAATGAGAACCTAGTTTCAGTTCCTTCAAAACCTCCATGCACATACCGATGTGGGACGGGAGTTTCCCTCCATTCATCAATGTCTACATACGGGGAGTTGAACAAGGTGTCTGATGAGATGAAATCCTTAGCGAAATTGATCTCGGTTAATTTGGACTCATCACCCGGACCCGAGCATCCAAATAATATGATGAGGAATACGATAGCCAAAGAGACGCTTTTCATTTGATCCTGTCTTTTATTTAAAAGCTAAAAACATCGTGCTTCTGGCGGGTATCTTCACTTCTCCTGCATTCACAGGTTTCCCATTGATTTTGGGAAGTGATCCGTCTGCTGCCAGTGTCAGTACCTCTCCATTCAATTTAACCGTTTTGGTTTGCAATTCATCAGCCGTGAGCAGGTATTGTGCTGCTTTACCCGGTATTGCAACAGATTGCTCAGCTCCTGTGGGATTAACAATAAGCACTGCTTTGCCCTGAGTAGATCCCTTAAGGTTGTGCACAAAAATGTCAAGGCCTGCGTCTGATGCTGGCGAATCGAATACCTGGGTTCCCATCAGTTTACCCCATAACAAAGCCGCCCAATAGTTGGGTCTTGGGTTGTGTGTGCCTTGTTCCAGCAATGCGTATTCACTTGCAGCCAGGGTATTGTGCATCACTACCTGCACACCTTTTTTGGCTAGTCTGCCCATTTGCTCCAGGTAGCGGAAGGTGTCTATATAGGTACTCGCCCAGGGGTTGCCACCACATGCTGCTTCGGCCGTCTCTGTCAGCCAAATAGGTGCTCCGGGCAGATATTTGTCCCTCGCTTCTTCGTAGTATTTCAATCCAAGCTCCGTTTTGCTCAGCCATTCCTGATCAAGTCCGTTTTCAGGAGAGAGCTCACCACCACATCTTTTGGAGACTCCTCCGTAATAGTGGTAAGAGAAGATCTCGAATTCTGGCTTTTGAGCTTCTGACAAGATCATGTCTGTGGTCATATGCTCATTGCCTGGCAGGATCCCTCCTTCACCAGTTGACCCGGGGCCCATGATTCTCATTTCCGGAATATATTCATCAACGAATTTTTTGAAAGAGGCAAAGTCTTTTGAATAGTACTCAGCATCATAATCTTCAGGAGCGCCACCATAGCTGGCATGAGAAGGTTCGTTGAACATTTCTGCTGCATAAATCTCTCCGCCTATGGCTTTGGTATATTTCACCAATGGCTTGATCTGTGAGGGTGTCCAGTTTCCATCAGCATCTCTGATCCCGTCACTAATGGCAAAAGAGGTGACCAGCTTTCCATCAACAGCTTTACAAAAGTCCATGACTCCCTTCCATTCCGCTCTCGTCAACACATTCTCATATCCCGACGGCGCTTCCGTTAGCTTAGGCTCATCATTGTCCTGGAAATAGGTGGTATTGGCCCATGTACCACTCACCCGGACGTAGGTTGGTCCCAAAGCCGAGGCAAGAGTACGTAGTTTCTTATCATAAAGATCAATGGCTGCGATGGTACGCTTAAGTGCTGCAAACCCTCCCGTCTTTACCTTCTCAGGATCCAGTAACTCATAAGGGATCCAGAAATCTCCCCCGACAACCTCACACATCTCCACGTTGTAGGATTGAAATCGCTCATCCACTTCTGCTACCTGCTTGAGGTTAGCCAGGTCAAGAGATACTTTGTTTGGTTCATCAGGTGCAGTCCAGTGTAATAAACTGGCAATAAAAATGATCGCTGTTAAAATCAGTTTTGATAGCATATTCGTTGTGTTGTTTATTCTATTTCACTAAATCAATTCCGGCCGCTTGTGACCAATTTGGAAGAACAATGATATATGCTGCCATTGGGTTTTAAGGTTTGAAACAATATGTGGGTGTTCACCTGGTATGGGAAAGGTGTTCACATTCTGTAGGGAATTGGTTTACAGGTAGTTGTGAGGAGTTGTAGCACCACTTGGAGTGGTGCTACGACTAAACAACTACAGTGCAGCAAGCTGTGAACTCTTATATTCACTCGGCGTCATCCCCGATGCTTTCTTGAAGAAGTTATTGAAAGCTGTCTTGGAGTTGAAGCCGCATTCGTTTGCAATGCCTACAAATGACCAGGCCTGGTAATCGGGTGAGACAATAAGTTTTTTGGCGTGAGCAGTCCGATATTCATTCACGAACGTGTAGAAATTCTTACCCAGGTTTTCATTCAGCACCTGGGTGATGTAATGCCTGGGAATTTGGGTTTGCATAGCCAACTTTTCTACCGAAAGCTCCGGGTCTTTCCAGGCCTCGGAGGCATTCATATAATTGACCAGTTTGTCGACATATGTTTTGGCAAGGTCTGGTTTTAGGCCTGACTTTTGATATCGGTCGGATGAAGATTTAAGTGTAAGATCTCTGACAGAATTCAAGGTGATTCCATCAGATGAAAGCTGGTGTTGTCTCAGTCCCCAGATCCCGATCACATAAACATAAGCCAACAGGATCGGATTTCTAACCTGATCTGCATCCAATTGTATCACACCATATTCAGTCATCAAACTAACAATAACTGTCAGATTAAATACCACGATATAGGAAATGATCACCACCATCAGCCAGGTGAGGTTGATCCGGGAAGAGCTGTAGGAATAATTATTTTTGAGTTGCTTTTTGTGCTTGATTACGATGAGGATGGAAAGTATCCCATATCCCCACAGGGATGCCATGAAAAAATAGCCTATTACACTTCTCAGCTCAAATAATTCATCATTGGGTCTAATCAAGCCAAAGGTCGTGATGATAAGAACGATCAGGAGTATTGGCAGTCCATGTATTAAATCCTTTGATCTGAATCGATCGAATTGGGTAGTGATGTATTTACTATAAAGAAATAAGAAGGGGGGATAGGACAATAGCAATGGCAGCGAAAACGTCCACGAGTCCCCAATGATCTGATTCACCTCCTGGTAAATATTTAGCCCGAACATAGCCGAGATGGCGATCAGCCACAGTGCCAGGATCACATCTGCAATTTTCAGTGGTCTCTTTAGAAAAAACAGAAGTGATGAATACAGTGCCTGTGCAAAGCCAATGTAAATGATGGCCGAGTTCATGGCATAAAAGTACTTCAGCCTGGGGATATAAGCTTTATCAGGAGGTGGGTTAACCTAAGCAAGAATCCCGTGCTTTTCAGCGGTTCTTACCCACTTTACCCAAAGGAATCTATACCTCCTTAAAAACCTCCTGATAATGTGCAGATCCCTGAAAAATACCACCATCTTCATGGAAGAACGGCTTGCCGGTTTCGTACACCCCGTCTTTGGTCACTACCCACGGGGCGTCTTTCCTCGGGTGATAAGTCATCATGCGGTCCCATTGTTTATAGTATTGGTGACCGTTTGTCTCTTGTAGCCCAAGCTTCAGGCCTGGAAACGCCGGGAGCCTGGCGGCCACGTTTTTGTTCCACTCCACCAGGATCGGGTTCACCGTCAGGTCGGCACAGAAGCAAGGCACATGCTTTTCATAAGCCAGCTGCGTGATCTTGATGGTCTCACTTAGCGTCTTGGCAATGGCTTTTACCGCTATGGCCTGGTAGCCCTGGTCGATACGGTTTTTGGCATCCTCCTTCGTATGTGCACTCTCATCAGCAGCTACCCGTACACCCAGATCACCGACATAGGTCTCATTAAACTCGCTGAAGGGTTCCTCGATCACAGCGATCTGGTCGAAAGCTCCGATCTTCTTGGCATGGTCCAGGAAACGCTCAAGTGATGCCTTTTCTTCATACCGGCCATTGGCATCGAAGTAATAAGGGATCTTTCCGTCCTTGGTGTGAGGTGTTTCGTATTTACCTATCGCCTTATGAACACCTTCCAGAAATTGGATGTCTTTTTCCAGCATCTCCTTCTGTGTCCCTGCCGATCCGATCTTCAGCTTCAGCATGAAGAATCCTTCGTCAGCGGCTTTTTTCACCTTTTCTACGGAGGTGCCCACGCTGAAAGAAGGGATACTGGCCACCTTATCGTGCCTGGCGGAGAGCCCGGGTCTGTATTCAGCCGGGATCATATCATCGAAGTCTTCAACGTTGTTTTCCGCAGCATAGAGGAGCCAGGCGGCATTGTCTACACCTACCAGTGCATTCAGTGCGAAGGTCTTCCGCAGGTCAGGATTACCGGTGATCTTCTTTCCATAGGCCAGCAGCTCAGGGAGCACACTGTCCACCATCTCTATCGGGTTGCTAAACTGTTGTCCGTTGATCATCTGCAGGGCCCGCTCCGACATGGCATACATTAGTGCGTTGCCCCCGCTCTCGGAGTGGTTGAAAAAGACTTTGGCATCTGACCAGAGGATACCCTGGGTTGCCAATCCTATCTTACGGATTCCATCAGCATTTTCCAGCATCGCCATCGTCTGCCAGCACTCAGTGATTGCTCCTCCTTTGAATCGATAAGGATACAGGGCTTCACGTTCAAAGTCAGAGCTTACCCGGGCAATGTTCAGTTTCATGTTTTTTTGTGGTTTTACCAGTTCGAGATCATTTACAGCATAGAGGCCTCCCATGCCAGCCAGGCTGGCAGCACTGCTTTTTTTGAGAAAGGAACGGCGATCCATCCCGTTTTGACTGCTTTTGTTCATGTGTTTAGGACTATTGTAAGCGGAGCAGATACTCCTCTGATCAAATGTAGTAAAAAGATTTTTCACACCTAGTCTGAATTATTGATTGTGAGTAGTTAGTAAAAATTGATAGCTACATTGTCTCTGCTATTTTATCAATTCAATAATTATTACCATATTTAGGCTCCCTATTTTCCCAATTATGCAATTTTCCATTCATAACAATGCTCATGATGCCAATAGTGATAAGTGGTTTGAATCCATTTATAATGAACATTTTGAGTGTATGTTGAGGTATGCATTTTCTATAGCAGAGGACAAGGCTACAGCAGAGGATGTGGTTTCCGAAGTGTTTATTTCCTTGTGGAACAAAAAGGATCAACTGGGTGACATTAAAAATGTAGAGGCCTACCTGGTACAGTCTGTGAAGCACCTGTCCATTAAAAAAATCAAAAAGTCCAGGAGGGAAACGCTTGGGCCAATAGATGAATCGAAATACCCACAGGCTTTGAATCCGGAAAACATCCTGATTGGGAAAGAGCTGGAGTCTGTCATCAACCAGGTGATCCAGTCCCTAACACCTTATGGGAAGTTGGTGTATGACATGGCCAGGAACAAAGGCTATTCCAACGAAAAAATTGCTAAAGAGCTGGACATGAATCAGACCACTGTCAGAAAACACCTCAGCAATGTGATCAAGGCTTTTAAAATTGCGCTGAAAAACCAACAAGACTCAGAGGACAGCAAAATAATTAGACTAGGAAAAGCCCTGTTGATAGCGACATTACTTTTGTCAGGGGTGCTCGCTCTCTTGTGACCCCCAGAGCATTCATTATGATATTCCAAAAAATACAGGCTATTTAATGGGAATAGATTAATGTATTGTCAGAATCACTGAATGAATATGAAATATTTAAAATTTCATTCACACTTTTAATACACAAGGCTCTTCTGGGTGAAGCAATCATCTAAATGGAAGAGCTCATTTTCAAATACATCCGGAATAAACTTACCAAGACTGAGAAAGTCCAGTTGCAGGAATGGCTTGATGAAGATCCTGAAAATGCCCGGTTATTCAAAAACTTTGTTGGTCACTGGAAACTGTCTGATTTTGATGTTGATCTGCTCAAGCACAAGGTCTGGCAGAAAATGCCCCATCAGCATGGAACAGCTGAAAGCCAAAGTGTAGCCATCAACTGGAGTTGGCTGAAAGTAGCTGCTATTTTCATGGCTGTGCTTGGCATTTCATTTTATCTTCTGAAAAACCAATTCATTTCCTCAGACGAGCTAGCTGGGGCAGTAGAACCCGAGCTTATAGAAAAGGTAGCAGAGCGTGGTCAGAAGCTGACCGTAAAGCTGCCTGACGGATCCATGGTTAAATTGAATGCGAATAGTCGGATCAGTTATTTAAGCAATTTTGGTAACGATTCACGAGATCTTCAGCTGACAGGTGAAGCCTTTTTTGAAGTTCAGCGAGATGAATCACGACCCTTCAAGATCTTCCTGGGAGACCTGGAGGTGGAAGTGCTGGGCACTTCATTCAATGTCAATGCTTATCCGGATCAACATGCTGCCAGTGTAGCAGTACGAACAGGAAAGGTAGCTGTCAGCAATTCAGCTAAGACCATGGGTACGGTATTGGTGAAACAGGAAAAGCTGATTTTCTCCTATGCCAATGGTTCATTCAGCAAAGAATCTATTTCAGATGCTCAGATGGCCTACGGGTGGATCGAAAATTATCTGTCTTTCAACGATCTGAATCTTGAGGAAGCCATGGCTTTGATTTCCAAGTGGTTCGACATTGAATATGTGATGGTAAATAGGCGAAATACCAATAAGCTGATCACGGCCAAATTCAATAATCCGTCATTGAAAAATGTGATGGAAAATTTATCCTATTCCTATGAATTTAACTATGAGATCAATGAAAATGGAATTGTGATAAAATAAGACAATGCATAAAAAAAAGAGAGTCGAGGCACTTTGGCGAGGACTCAACTCTCTAAATGTTTAAAGTTTCAACAAACCCTAAACTTGTATGAGTACAAATCTACGAAAATTAATCATTCGCATGTCGAGATTAGCGATGTATGCGACAGCAGTCTGCATGTCACTCACCATGGTGTTTGCAGCTGAGTCAATCGGTCAGCGGAAGCTGTTGAAGGATATCCCGATTGAATTCAACCTTACAAGGACCATCAGTCTTCAGGACCTGATCAATGAGGTGGAGAATTCGGGAGAATTCACATTTGTCTATTCCAAAAAGGATATCAGAGGGATCACACTTGCATTTGATAGTCCTGTGAGGAGCATGGAAGACCTTTTGAACGAGATCTCCATCCAGGCAAGAGTTTCTATCAAGCGGGTGAATGAAACCATCAGTTTCAAGAATGTGGTCCGGGAGGCGCCGATGCCACAGGTAGTGGATGAAGTGCCAGTGCAGGTAAGTATTACTGGTAAAGTCACTGATGAAACGGGAGAATCATTAATCGGAGCCGCCGTTTTGGAGAAGGGTACTACAAATGGTACGATCACGGATATTGACGGAAATTATCAATTAACCGTGGGAGAGGGTGCTGTTTTGCTTATTTCTTTTGTTGGGTATCAGTCAATAGAGATTCCAGTAAACAACAGAACAACCATTAATCCGCAGTTGCAGCTCGATACTGAGCAATTGGATGAAATAGTGGTCATCGGATACGGAACTCAGGTTCGTAGGGAGATTACAGGCGCAGTATCGAGCCTGAATGAAAAAACCTTTAACCCATCGGTCAATGCCTCAGTAGAGCAAATGATCGAAGGAAAGATGCCCGGAGTGCAGGTAGTCCAAAACAGCGGAGAGCCTGGAGGGGGTATCTCAGTCAACATCCGAGGGGTTGGTTCTATCAATGCAGGAAGTGAACCTCTATACGTAATTGATGGATTGCCAATTGATAACTCCGTTCTTATTGGAGGAACAGGTAACCAGGTGGCCTCAACACGGTCTCCCAGAAATCCTATCAGTTTTTTGAATCCTGCGGATATAGAATCAATTGAAGTACTCAAAGATGCTTCTGCTTCAGCCATTTATGGAGCAAGGGGAGCGAATGGTGTTATACTGATCACCACTAAGAGTGGTCAATCGGGTTCATTGAAAGTTGATTATAGTGGACATACTGGAATAAACCGGGTTCACAATCGGTTAGACCTACTTGGTCCTGAAGAATACATGGTAGGGATCAACGACCTAATTGCTGCCGGAGGGGGAGATCCCAGTGAAGTGGTGACTGAAATACAAAATGGTGGTACAGATTGGCAGGAAGTCGTATTTCGTGATGCAGCCAAGCTGCAAAAACACAACCTCTCTTTTTCATGGGGAAATAAAAATACCTCATATATGGTTTCAGCAAACTATACGGATGAAGAAGGAATGGTTAGAAATACCTCATTTACACGCTATGGGGCACGATTTAATTTATCACATACTGATGAAAAATTCCGTTTTGGATCAAGTATGACCACCAGCTATGTAAAGGATGTTTTTGTGCCTAATGGGTTTGATGTAAACCTTAGAGCTGGTGCAATCAATGCTGCTAAGTTATGGGATCCAACTTTCGATGTGCGGGACGCAAATGGGAACTATGTCACTACAGACCTGTTTGATATTGATAATCCAGAGGCGATTATCACAGGTAATCATATGGACGGTAATCGTTACCGCTACCTGGGTACAATGTTTGGGGAGTATTTTATTACCCCTGCCCTAAGTGCGAAAATTCGTGTGGGTGCAGATGTTGCCAACGAGGATAAAACTGTGTACAAGGATCGAACAACCATCATTGGAAATTCATTGGGAGGTGTCGCCACAGCATATCAAGCCATGCAATCCAACTATCTGTTGGAGGGGACCATGAATTACCAGGAAACGTTTGACATTCATACCATTGAAGTTTTAGCTGGAATTACTACGCAGGAATACACCAATCGATCAAGCTCCCAGCAGGCTAATAACTTTCCCACTGATGCAACCCTGGCAGATAACTTTGGCTTGGCAGATCGGACTACATTGGTTAATAGTAGTGGTAAGAGCAAAAATTCACTCTTATCCTATCTGGGAAGGGTTAACTACAAGCTATTGGATCGATATCTTCTTACCGCATCGTTTAGGGCTGATGGATCCAGTCGATTTGGTCCGGGAAATAAATACGGATACTTTCCTTCATTTTCAGTGGGCTGGTTGATCAATGAAGAATCCTTTTTCCCAGCAGCTGATAACTTATTTGAAATGCTGAAGCTGCGTGCATCCTGGGGGCAAACAGGAAACCAGGAGATTGGAAACAATCAATATCTGACCACCTTCACTGGAGGAGCTTCCCGAACAAGTTATGTGCTGGATGATCAATTTGTTACCACCTTCAATCCCAGTAGAATTGCGAACCCGGATCTGAAGTGGGAAACCACAGAGCAGATTGACATTGGATTGGATTTCAGTATTAAGGGTGGACGAATTTCAGGTACGTTGGAATGGTATCGTAAAAATACCTTTGATATGCTTCTTTCTTTGCCTGTTCCAAGCTCTAGTGGTTACTCTAGTAAGTTGGTGAATATTGGAAGTATGTATAATTCAGGTTTTGAGTTTGGGCTGAATACCAATAACATCACCACAAATGATTTCAACTGGAATACCGATCTGAACTTTTACACACTTAAAAATGAAGTAGAAGATTTGGGAGGGATAGAACAGATTTTGACTGGTAATTTTTCAGTTGCAGCAGGTAGTATCAGTATTATCGAACCTGGTTTGACGCTAAGGAGCTTCTATGGATACGAGGTGGAAGGTATTTGGCAGGAAAGCGATGACCTTAATGCAATTACTAACAATGTAAGTCCAGGTGATTTTAAATTCCGGGATGTGAATGAGGATGGTACCATAGATGGTGATGATCGTGTAGTGTTAGGTAATTCTTTTCCGGATTTCACCTGGGGTCTGGGGAATACTCTCACCTTTAAAGGTTTATCCTTGCACGTATTCCTGCGTGGTGTCCAGGGGGTAGAGATGATCAATGGTAATTTGCTTGAGCAGTATTTTCCTCGTTCAGGTGTTCGTATCAACAGGTTTAGGGAGCCATTTAACAACAGATGGACTCCTTCTAACCCCACCAATGATCAGCCAAGTTACCTGAATGCTGCTAGTCAATTGTCTCAGGCAGTGAATTCACGAACGGTGGTAGATGCCTCATATGTAAAATTGCAGACGGTACGAATTAGCTATGTTTTGCCTCAGCCCGTCCTTTCAAAAGTATTCAGATCAGTGGAAGTATATGCTACTGGACTTAACCTTCTGACTTTTTCAGACTATGATGGGTTTGACCCGGCACTTAACCCGAATGGAAGTGCTAATTTCAGAATCGACTGGAACGGATATCCTTCGGCAACCACCTTTCTCTTGGGTCTAAACCTGGGCTTCTAATTAGTTTACCACACAAAATGAAAAATGATGAAACGCATAAATAAAATAGTTATAAGTGCATTTATAATGCTTCCTCTACTGTTTGTTAGGTGTGAGGGGCCTCTTGATCCGGAAGTTTTTTCACAAACAGCACCTGATAATTTATTCAATTCTTTACCAGGGGTTGAAGGGGTTTTATTTGGAGCATATTCCTGGGCAGCTGAAAATCATGGAAATGATTTAGCACAGGGAATAACAGCACCTGAAGCCATGACTGATGTGGGATTTGCGACAGCCGGGGCCATTGCTAATTGGTTGTTGAACTTCCAGGATTTCATTCTGGATGGGTCTGGAAGTAGCATGTATGATCTCTACTGGAATGACCCATATCGGGCTATCCGAAATGCCAATATCATTCTTGAGAATATAGAGGCAGCCAATATTGGCGAGGACTCTAAGGTGTTGATTGCTGCAGAAGCACGTTTTATCAGGGCCTGGAGCTATACTAAATTGTACAACCGGTTTGGACCTACTCCGCTACGTACTAGCAGTGCACAAGAGCTTCAACTTCCCAGGGCAGGAGAGCAGGAAATTTTGGATTTTGTTGAATCAGAACTATTAGCCGTTGTTCCTGATTTGCCTGATCCCGGTGAAGAAAAACAATGGGGAAGAACGCACAAAGGTGCAGCCCTGGGTGTTTTGACTAAATTTTACCTGAATACCAAGCAATGGCAGAAGTGTGCTGATACAGCTGAGGATTTGATCGATCTCGGATACTTCGAGCTTTACCCCAGTTATTTTGATATATTTCTGGTCGATCATGAACGCAACAAGGAAATTGTATGGGTAGTTCCCAATAAGGCAGACCTTGGCCGTGAAGCAAATATTAGTTTCATGAATTTTGCCTGGCCTACTTCATTTAATAATCATCCAAGAACAGGGTTGGAGTTTTGTGATGGGTGTCGAAATTTTGCGACAATGTTTCGCATCCGTGATGAGTTTTGGAACTCATTCGATCCCAATGATACCCGAAAAGACTTGATGCTTGAAGAGTATGTGAATAACAATGGGGATACGATCGATCTAAGACCTCCAAATGACAATGTACGACCATTTAAGTATTGGCCTGCAGGTGATTTCGCCGGCCCGGCTTACGGAAATGATTTTCCCGCCATACGCTATGCTGATATACTATTATCAAGAGCAGAAGCTTTGAACGAGCTGAATGGCCCTACTCAGGAATCTATTGATCTGATCAATTTGGTAAGGGATCGTGCAGGGGTTGACGATATCTTGTTGGCAGACTTTGGCTCCAAAGATGCTTTGAATGACCACATTCTGGCTGAACGTGGTTGGGAGCTTTGGTGGGAAGATAAACGACGAGAGGATTTAATTCGTCATGGCAAATTCATTGAACTTGCTGTTGAACGGGGGATGCCCGCACAACCGCACCATGTACGATTTCCAATTCCATTATTTGCTTTAGATGCTAATCCATTGCTTGAGCAGAATCCACAATATTGAATCTGTTAATTACCCCAATTAGCAAAACCAGATTTCAATTACAATCAAATTAACCCAATGGTGAGAATTCGATTTCATATTTCTCTTACACTAATCCTGCTGAGTTTGGCGTGTTCCACGCCAACTCAGCAACAGGATAGTGCTGTATTTACGCTCATAAATCATCAAAATCCAGGTCTGGTTACTGATCTTGGTGTGGGTCTATGGGCATGGCCAATGGCCATGGACTATGATGGTGATGCAGACCTCGACCTTGTCGTCATGTGTCCAGATACGCCTTATCGCGGATTATACTTTTTTGAAAACACTTCTGGTCCTAATGAAATGATGCCTGTTTTCGAACCAGCCGTTAGGATAGGGGATGGCGCCAAAAACCTTCAGATTTCTTATAGTGACCAGGGACCTCATATCCTGGGGCCTGGTGTGGAATATGAAAATTTTCAGGAGGAAGGCTTGAATAATCCGGTGAAACTTTTTCCAGCTGAAACGCTGGAAGAAGGGTTTGAGAAAATTCGGTTTAGGCAGTGGAAATACGTGGACTATGAGGGGGATGGTGATCTTGATTTGATAGTTGGAATGGATGACTGGGGTGAATACGGATGGGACAATGCCTTCGACAGTGATGGTAATTGGACAAATGGCCCACTCCATGGGCACCTTTTCTTATTGGAAAATCAGGATGGAAATTATGTGAATCAAGGGAAGATTAAGGCGGGAGGTGTTCCCCTGGATGTTTATGGTGGCCCTTCTGCTGAAATGCATGACTTCGATGGCGACGGAGATCTGGACATCATTTGCGGTGAGTTTCTCGATAGGTTTACCTGGTTTGAAAACATTGGCACCAGGGAGCGTCCCATATTTGAAAAAGGGCGCTTTCTTGAAAATGAGGCTGGATTGATAAAAATGGATTTGGAAATGTTTATTCCAAATGCAGTAGATTGGGGAAATGATGGATTGGTAGATCTTATTGTCGGTGACGAGGATGGACGTGTGGCACTTATTAGAAATACCGGAGTGGTAAAGGATAATATGCCGGTTTTCGATTCCCCAAAATACTTTCAGCAAAAGGCTGACCTGGTAAAGTTTGGTGCCTTGGTGACTCCCTACAGTGTGGATTGGGATGCTGACGGCGATGAAGACCTTATTTGTGGAAACACAGCAGGATATATCGGACTTATAGAAAACCTCGATGGTGGTAACCTTCCCAAATGGGCAAAACCAAGGTATCTGCAAGCAGATGGTGAAATAATACGGGTCATGGCTGGTGAAAATGGATCAATCCAGGGGCCAGCAGAAAAAAAGTGGGGCTATACCACACTTTCTGTGGCTGACTGGGACGGTGATGGACTTCATGATATTATTATCAATTCTATCTGGGGCAAAATTGAATGGTATAAAAATACAGGAAGTAAAACAAAACCCGTTTTGCAAGGCGCACAGCCTGTATTATTGGAAACTAAATCCAAAAAGCCAGCGTGGAATTGGTGGGAACCTTCTGGTAATGAGCTGGTAACGCAATGGAGAACGACTCCTTATGCCATTGACTGGAATCAGGATGGACTGATGGATCTGGTCATGCTGGACACCGAGGGATACCTCAGTTTCTATGAACGCTATAAAGAGCAGGGACAATTGAAGTTAAAGCCAGGTGAACGCATCTTTTATGGCGAAAAGACTTCTGTATTCGATCGTAAAAATGAGGTCATACAGGAAGGTGCCGGACCCCTGAGACTGAATGAAGGAGAGGCAGGTAAGAGTGGCCGCAGAAAATTCTGTTTTACAGACTGGGATCAGGATGGTGACCTGGATTTACTCGTCAACAGCACTAATGTTTCCCTATTTGAAAATGTTAGTCAGACAAATGAACGAGTTACCTTTAGGAGTCACGGGGATATATCTAACCACAAACTTGCTGGCCATACCACTTCACCAACGACCGTAGACTGGGACAAAGATGGGGTGCCAGAATTGCTTGTGGGTGCAGAAGATGGGCACTTTTATTATCTAAAGGACTAAGCTAAACCAATCATGATGCACAAAATCCACTGCCTGTCAATGCTTTGCTGTGCCATCTTTATCATAACATTTCAGGCTTTTGGTCAGCAAGGTTCTGAAAATCGACTGAATGTACTGATGATTATCGCTGACGACTTATCCTCGATAATCTACAACAATGAAGAAATTCATACGCCAAATATTGACAAGCTGGCAAGTCAGGGAAGACCTTTTTCCAGAGCATATTGTCAGGCTTCCTTATGTAATCCATCCAGGGCATCTATAATGACCGGAAAGCGCCCCTATGAATTAGGGATTTATACCAATCAGCCTCATTTCCGCGGAATGTATCCCCGTATAAAGACCATACCGGAATATTTCAAAGGACAAGGATATTACACTGTCGGACTGGGAAAGATATTTCATAATTGGGGCCAGGCAATTGAAGGTGACCCGCAATCATGGTCTGAACCTCAGGAATATCATTATGCAGCTCATTATCATGACTGGTATGTAGAGGGGCGTCCTTATCAACTTCATTTCGACTTGAGGAAAGGACCCGCAGTACAATCCGAAAGTGTTCCTGATGAAGCCTATCTTGATGGTCGGATAGCTAATACGGCCATCACTAAGTTACGTGAACTACAGGAAACCCCCTTCTTCATGGCAGTGGGTTTTTGGAAGCCGCATCTCCCTTATAATGCTCCGAAGAAGTATTGGGACTTATATGATAGAAATCACTTGCCAAAACTAAAATATGAAAAGCCGGTAAAAGGAGTGTCTGATCTGGCCTATGTTGACTCAAATGAGGCAAGAAGCTATGCTGATATTGATAAAAATGATCCGATTCCGAATGAGAAAAAGGAAGAACTAAGGCATGGATATTTAGCTTCTATCAGCTATCTGGATGCCCAGGTTGGTAAAGTTTTGGACGAGCTTGAAAGGCTGGATCTCACCAAAAATACCATTGTGGTATTCCTGTCCGATCATGGTTATCATGCGGGTGAACATGGTCAATTTGGAAAATGGACCAATTTTGAAATAGGGACCAGGGTACCTCTAATTATCAATATGCCGGAGCTCCCATCTCCTGGTAAAGTTTCAAATAGCATAGTTGAGTTGATAGATATCTACCCTACACTTCTGGAACTGTGTGGGGTTCAAGATGCTAACAGTAACAACGGCCTTTCAGGAGCATCCCTTGTACCTGTTTTGAAAGATCCGGAAAAGACGGTCAAAGCTGCAGCTATTTCACAAATCACCAGACCCATTGGAGGAGGAACAGACTTTACTATTCTCGGATCTACAATGAGGAGTGTGGATTTTAGGTATAACATTTGGATTCAAAATGATAATAAAGAGATCCTGGACGAAGAGCTATATAGCCTCCAATCTGATCTGTTTATAGTTGAGAATTTGATTCATAAACCTGAGTATAGAGAGGTAAGAGAAACGATGAAGAGAAATTTGTTGAATTCATTGAAATAATTAATGGTCTGGATGAAAACACTTAGAATCGTTTTAACTACAGCCATACTCATTGCGTTTGTCCGGTGTGATTTTGAAGGAGATTCTCGATCTCCAAATATCCTGTTAATCTATGTCGATGATCTGGGGTATTCTGATCTTTCCTGCTATGGTAGCGCATTTGGAAATGACCTGACAGAAACCCCTAACATTGATCGGTTGGCAGCTGAAGGAATGAAGTTTACGGATGCCTATGCGGCAGCACCATTGTGTTCTCCATCCCGTGCAGCATTGCTTTCGGGTAAGTCACCTGCAAGATTGAATTTTGAATTTGTAACGAAGTACGAAAGGGACCAATATGCATGGGACTCACCTGAATGGAAATCCAGATTTGAAGAAATGCCACTGATCCCTCCACCTTACACACTGGCTTTACCACTGGAGGAAGAAACGCTTGCTGAAGTACTCAATCAACAGGGATACAATACTGGGATTGTAGGAAAATGGCATGTAGCACCACATTATAAACGATACAAAGGATGGAGTCCGACCCTGGGACCGCGTCAGCAGGGATTTGATTGGGCGGCTGAAACATTTGGATCGCATCCTTATGGTTATGTCAAAGGAAAGGATTTTCCTGAATATAAAGTGGGAGAGTTTCCGATTGATTCATTGACCGAAAATGCTATTAGATTTTTGAATGAGAACAGCGAAAGCCCAGACCCATTTTTCCTTTATGTCAGCCATTATTATGTACACACTCCACTTAGCAACCGGCTGGAATGGCTTATCGATAAATACCGACAAAAAGCAGGTAATGATGTTTCTGAAGCCCGCATAAAATATGCTGCCTTTGTGGAAACAATGGATCATTATGTGGGCCAGCTTCTGGATGCTCTGGATGACCTGGAATTGAGAGAAAATACGTTGGTCGTATTCACCTCCGACAATGGTGGTCACCCTGACCATGCATTCAATAGACCCTTGAGAGGAAGCAAATGGCATTTGTATGAAGGAGGCATAAGGATCCCCATGATGGTGAGGTGGCCCGGACATGTCGAGCCAGGAACGATCAGTACAGACCCGGTGATACAAACGGATCTGTTACCGACCTTTCTGGAGGTAGCTGGTGGTAAAAATCAAAATGATGAATTGGATGGGAAATCATTAGTTCCACTTTTTGATCAGGATTCGGATTTGGAAGCCAGGCCACTTTTCTGGCATTTTCCATATTACCATCCTGAAGGGCCGTCGTTTTATGAGGCATCCGAACAAGTGGGTGTGGAAGATGAGCAGAAGGCGAGGACACTTCCGCAATCAGCCATTCGGAAGGGGAAACATAAGCTGTTATATTTTTATGAGGACGAGCGTGTTGAGCTGTATAACCTTGAAGACGATATTCAGGAGTCAAATAGCCTGACGATGGACAAACCTGATTTGGCAATATCCCTGAAGAATGAGTTGTTGACATACCTGAAAACGGTCAATGCCAGGTTACCCATCAGAAAATAAATTCTTTTTTAACCTGCTAATTCAATGCTATCCATGCAACAGTCAAAATTAAAAGTTAAAGAGTATATGGCTTCTAGTCGGCAGATAATTACGGCTATAAGGTTGATCATACTTACTGTACTTTTTAGTTCAGTCTTTAAGATTTACGCTTCAGAGAATACCAGGAATAAACCTAATGTCATCCTTATACTAGCAGATGACATGGCATTGGGGGATATTTCCAGTTTCAATGGTGGGATAAATAAGACTCCAAACCTTGATAAACTAATTCGGGAAAGCGTCTGGTTTAACCAGGCCTATTCTGGTTCTGCAGTGTGTGCACCTGCCAGGGCATGTCTTCTCACTGGTAGATACCCTCATCGAACCGGAGTGGTCAGCCTTAACCTTGAGCGTTACCCTGAGTTTACCAGCCTGTACCTGGATCAAGTCACCATAGCTGATGTATTTAAAACGAATGGCTATAAAACAGCATTGATTGGAAAGTGGCATTTAGGAAAGGAAGAGCAGTATCACCCAATGAAGCGAGGATTTGAAGAATTCAGAGGGTTTATGGGGTTTGATATTGTAAACTACTTTGACTTTAAGCTGGATATTAATGGCACCTATCAGACCTATAAAAAGGAGTATCTGACAGACGTCATTTCCGATCATGCGATTGATTACATCAAGCAAAACAAAGATCAACCGTTCTTTTTGCACCTGGCTCACTATGCTCCTCATCGACCTTTGGGTGCTCCGGAAGATTTAATTGAATTTTATACCAATAAAGGTTTCGATGAAAAGACTTCTAAAGTCTATGCAATGATTGAGGTGATGGATAGGGGAATTGGTAAGTTGATCAATACATTGGAAGATTTAGGCTTAAGAGAAAATACGATCATCATTTTTGCCAGTGATAATGGTCCGGATCCCCTGGTTGGTACAAGATTCAATTTTGACCTTAAGGGAACCAAATATACCGTCAACGAAGGGGGGATTCGAGTTCCGCTTCTGTTCAACTGGTCGGGTCATTTCAAGGAGATAAAAGTTGATGATCTTGCACATTTCTCTGATATTTTCCCCACGCTATTAAACCTCTGTCACTTGGAATTTGATGCACCTCAAGCTTTGGACGGAAGAAGTCTTGATCATTTGCTTAAGGGCTCAAATGAAGGAGATTCCCTGGTCCAGTATTTTTGGCAATGGAATAGAGGAGTTCCATATTATTCGCACAATGCTGCGATGAGACGGGGAGAATGGAAGCTCGTCCGACCATTCATTACCAGGGGTATCCCTGAAGGGGAAGCAGATATCAAACCAGTTCTCTACAATATCAAAAATGACCCGAGTGAATCAATCAATTATGCAGCTGAGGAATCTGGTATCTATAATGAAATGAAAGTTAAGTTAGAGCAGTGGTGTCGTGAAGTTGAGTTTGATCGCCTAAGATCAAAAGATTGATCATTAATTTCAATCCAAAATGGAAAGCTTATTAACCAATATCCCATATCTCAATTGCTTAATAATTTTGAAATGGAAACCAGATCTTTTAATTGGAGCCGAAGATGGTCACTTTTACTACCTGGATAATGAATAGATGTTAAATGAAGATATTCTCTAAAATAATTATCGCTGTTTCACTGAGTTCATTGTTTGTTCAATGCACCCCCACCCAACCCCCTAAACCTCCGAACATCCTCTTTATCTATACCGATGACCAGGCGGACTGGGGATTGGGAAGAAGCGGTAATGCCCAGATCCATACACCCAACCTTGATCGCCTCGCTAGCGAAGGAGCTTATTTACCCAATTCGTTTGTTACCACACCGGTCTGCAGTCCGGCCAGGGTAAGCCTGATGACGAGTCAGTATGCCAGTGAGCACAATGTGTTGGACTTTATTCCGCAAATAGGACATCGGCTTTATAATCCAGATTTAGAAATAGGGTTATCTCCTGAAAGCATTACTTTTCCTGAGGTACTCAGAGATGCAGGATATCGGACGGGCCTGGTAGGTAAGTGGCATGTGGGTATATGGACGGAGGATGGCTCTAAAAAATATCACCCCACCAACCATGGTTATGACTACTTTATGGGATTGAATGGGGGAGGGACTTCTCCGGTGGACCCACCATTGGAGGTGGATGGAAAGATGCAGCAGTTCAAGGGGCTTACTGCGGATATTCTGACTGACTATGCCATGGAATTTATCAGAAATAGTGATGATAAACCCTTTCTGCTGAGTCTTCATTATCGAGCCCCACATGCCAAATGGCTTCCTGTTGCAGATGAGGACTGGGCACCCTATGATCAGCTGGATCCTGAAATTCCTAATCCCGATTTTCATGATCTGGACATCGAGAAAGTGAAGCGCAAGATGAAGGAATACATGGCCAGCATCAGCGGGGTGGATCGAAATATTGGACGCGTTCTGTCCTTGCTGGAAGCGATGGGTATTGAAGATGAAACGATTGTGATCTTCACTTCAGATCATGGCTATAACATGGGACACAATGGAATCGAGCATAAAGGTAATGGGTACTGGATCCTGAATACTGAAATACCTGCTCAGGAGAACCTGGCCAAAAACTCCCGACCCAACATGTATGACAATTCACTCAAAGTACCGGCCATCATCAAGTGGCCCGGAGTGACCAGTGCAGGAATGGTGATTGAAGAAAATATGCTCAGCCTGGACTGGTATCCCACTGTGGTGGACATGGCAGGTGCTCAGTTGCCTGAAGAACAACCGATTCGTGGAAGAAGCCTGGTACCGCTATTAAAAGATGAACAGGTCTCCTGGGATAACAACATCTATGCCGAATACAGTATGATCAACTACAGCCAGTCTTACATGCGTACTTACAGAACCCCGGAATGGAAGCTGACTTTGGACTTTAAGGACCCTGGACGTCATGAGCTATATCACCTGTCCGAAGATCCTGCAGAGAATCATAATCTCATCAATAGCCAGTCGGAGGAGGTCCGAACAGTCATCAGAACCCTGACGGACAAAATCCATGAGAAAATGACCGAGATCAATGATCCATTACTGAAGGGTAACTATTAAGCAATTACTCTGCCCTAATACTCCACACCTTCCAGCTTTAGCACAATCGGGTTGGGCACTTTTTATCGTTGTACAGCTGCTGAGACCGGGTAAAGCTGACGATGAGCCCGTTTTTTGCTGGTCTGCTCCAGGGAACTACGTCTGCTCCGGGATTTGTTCCAATGTATTTCCATCCTGACATTTGGAAAGATTAGTGATTAATTTTACATTGCAAATTGAAAGTAATATTTTCAATTTGCAATGTATGTTTCCAGAGAGAAAACAAAAGAAATAATTCAGCTATTAAAGGATTTTCCAGTGGTAGCCCTCCTCGGGCCAAGACAATGTGGTAAGTCGACCCTGGCCAAAAGGATTCTCGAAGATGTCAAAAACCCTACAGTTTATCTGGATCTTGAGAGAGATTCTGATTTAGCTAAACTAAACCAGCCTGAGCTATATTTTGATGCAAATAATGATAAGCTGATCTGTCTGGATGAAATTCAGAGAAAACCTGACTTCTTTCCCTTAATCCGAAGTATAGTGGATGATCAGGGTAAAAATGGCCAGTTTCTAATCCTGGGTAGTGCGTCTCCTGAGCTAATAAAACAATCTTCGGAATCCCTTGCTGGAAGAATTGCCTATGTGGAACTGTCAGTCTTTACCATGCAGGAATTGGATGGTGGTTCTTTTGATTTGATGAAATATTGGCTTCGGGGAGGTTTTCCTAAAAGTTATCTTGCACCTTCTAATCAAAGCAGCATAACCTGGAGAGAAAATTTTATCCGAACATTTTTAGAAAGAGATATAGCGCAATTTGGATTCAATATTTCTGTTGAAAATATGAGGAGGTTATGGGGGATGTTGGCTCATTATCACGGGCAGGTTATCAATTATTCACAATTAGCCAATTCCCTTCAGGTAAGTCATACAACAGTGAGGACCTATGTAGATATTTTGGTTCAGACTTTTATGGTCCGGTTACTTTCACCCTATCACAATAATTACGGAAAGCGTCTAATAAAATCGCCTAGAGTCTATCTGCGGGATTCCGGCATACTGACTGGTATATTAAAAATTGACTCGAAAGACGAGCTGTTTTCCCATCCCGTATTTGGAGCTTCATGGGAAGGGATCGCGATTGAGAACATCCTATCCTTTTTTGTAGGGCATGAAGCTTTTTTTTTCAGATCAACTGCGGGGGCAGAAGTAGACTTAATCCTAGAAAGAGGGAATAGAAAAATATTGATCGAATGTAAAGCAAGTAAAAGCCCCAAACTAGGTAAGGGCTTTTATAATATTAAAAGGGACCTTAAACCGGATATTTCCTGGGTTATAGCGCCTGTTGATGAAGCTTTTCACCTGGAAAAAGATATTAAAGTTGGCAATATCAATGATTTTATAAAGTCCCAAAATATGAAAAAGCTGTAGAGCATTCTCATGTAGCATTGTCGTCACAGCTGGAAGTATGATTTGGGCGAATAAACTGCCAGATTTTTTCTCATTATCACTCCCTATACTCCACACCTTCCAGCTTCAGCACAATTGGGTTGGGCCACTTTTTATCGTTGTATAATCGCTGAGACCGGGTAAAGCTGACGATGAGCCCGTTTTTTGCTGGTTTGCACCAGGGAACCACATCGGCACCTGGATTGTACTCAAGCGTTTTGCCATCATGGCCCAGTACGGAGATTTTGGTGTCTGACGTTCCCGAAAGTCGCTCCAGCAGCAATTGTTTTCTTTTGCCATGAGGCAAATCCATACCAGTAATAAAAGCATATACCGTATTCTCTCCCGGCTTTTTGGTATACCAGACAAAATCCTCATTAGTGATCTCAAAGGGTTCGATACCATAAATAGCTTCCTGGTTGACCACCCGCCATAGGGCGATCTCCTGTAGTCGCTGGATCTGCTCAACCGGTAAACGTCCTGTCTCATCCGGACCAACATTTAGTAACAGGTTTCCTCCTTTGGCCCGGGTCTCAATCAACATTTCAATCAGCCTGGTGCCAGACTTATAGCTTTCATTGGTGGGTTTGTATTGCCATTGGGTTCCCATCGTGAAACAGGCCTCCCAGGGACCCTCCAACGGCTGATTGGGTAGGTTCTGTTCCGGTGTTTTCATGCCACCTCTTGTCACAAGGATGTCCGGGTCCAGGTCCCAGCAATAGGCTGCCAGCTCCGTGTTGATCCACTCATGTTTCTGTGTTTGACCATCCAGAAAGATCATATCTATCTTCCCATAATTGGTTAGCAATTCTTTTAGCTGTTTCTTAGTGAAATCCATTAACGCAGGGTTTCCTCCTGGCAGACTCTTAGGAGAATCCCTGTCGATGGGGAGCCCATTGTTATATAGGTAGGTGAAGTCATCCGGTGAAAAGTACAGCCCTACCGCGATACCCTTTGCTCTGAATGCTTCCAGTATCTCCTTAGTGGCATCCCGCTGGAATGGAGTGTTTTCAATGGAGAAATCGGTTGTCTCCGTATGAAACATGCAGAACCCTGAGTGATGCTTGGCCGTGAAAACCACGTATTTCATTCCAGCCAGCTTCGCATAATCTGCCCAGGCATCAGGATTGAAATCCACCGGATTAAAAGTTTTGGGTAATTCATTCACAAAGAAATCCAGGTAGTCCTCAGAAGCCCCGACCATAGAATGGCTGATCACTGAGCCCAGCTGTACATCATGGCTCCAGTGGATAAACATCCCGAAACCCAGATCTTTAAACCACTCGACCCGCTCAGGTTTGTTGCGTTGTACTTTCAGGAGCCAGTTATCACTTTCCTGGGCTTGAACGCCGAGTGCACCAATGAATAGAAATATGAATAGGTAGGATTTTATTTGCATGTCTGGTTTTATTTTTTCAATTGATAATCTGCGCCTGTCAGGCTTTTCAGTACTGATCCCTGCCATTCGGTGAGCTGTGTCTCCATTTCTTTGGCTATATCGGGCTTGCTTTCGATGATGTTTATCCCTTCCCCGGGATCCTGTCGTATGTCAAACAATTCCCTGATCACCTCATCGCCTTCTTCACGGATCACAAGTTTATAAGTATTGTCCAGCCAGGATCGATCTCCCAGGTAATCTTCTTCAGTGATTTCCGGGTGATGGAAATTCCTGAAACTTCGGGTATATACACCAGCCATTTTCTTGGCCAGAGGTGTGGTTCCTTGCTGAAGCTCAGGATCGATATATGGCTGATCATCTGTCAGGTGTTTCGTGTCAAACATCCAGAATCCTATGGGCTCAGGTCTTGCCTTCATTTCTCCATTGATCAACGGCATCAGACTTACACCATCGATAGGTCGGTCAGGGAGTTTCAGATCCAACAGCTCAGCCAGTGTAGGAAGCATGTCCGTGGTAACAGCATTAACGCCTGAAGTAAATGGTTTGCCAACACCAGCAGGCCACTCAATGATCCCGGGTACACGGGTTCCCCCTTCGTAGATCGTTCCCTTGAGACCATGGAATTTTGAGTTGTATAATCCACTGGAAGGAATGCCATTGTCTCCACAATACCAAAGTAGCGTGTTGTCTGCTACACCCTCTTCTTTCAAAAATGACCGCAGCTTACCGATTGCCCGGTCCATGGCTGTGATCTCTGCAAATCGCTCCTGTAGCACTGAATCCAAAGGTCTTTCAGTTCCTGAACCGGTAATCAGCGAAGTGAGCCTGGTGAAATGTTCACTCAATGAATCCGGAAGATCTTCGTACAATGCCAGATCCTCGGAAAGTCCCTGGTAAGGCTCATGAGGAGAGCCAAACCACACAATGGCGAAAACAGGTTGATTCTTAGCCGTTGATTTTTTGAAGAAACTGATCGTTTCATCAATGATGATTTCCGAGCTTTCTCCCATGATCTGCTCCGGAGCCTCACCATTGCGGCTGAGGACGGGGTCAAGTTCAAAGAAATTATCATGTGAAAGCCATTCATCGAATCCCATGGCTCCCGGGCTGGTAGGGGACTCTTTTTTCACGGGCCCAACATGCCATTTACCAAAATGACCCGTTGCATATCCTGCTTCTTTGAGCAGGCTGGCAATCGAAATTTCTTCCGGTCTCATGGAATAGTTAGGTGTGTAGGTACCATACCTGTTAGGATGCCTACCGGTAATGATACTCCCACGTGTGGGCGAGCATGAGGGATGTGCTGAGTAAAACTGATCGAGACGTAAACCCTTTGCTGCCATCTCATCCAGAACCGGCGTTTTCAGGAAGGGATGTCCATTATATCCTGTCTCTTCAAAGCCATGGTCATCACCCATCATGAGGATGATGTGTGGTCTGTCTGGCTCAGTATCCGTCTGTGTTGAAGTGCAGGCAGACAGGCATAGCGTAAGGACTCCCAAAATAAACAAGGGAGTAAATAGTTTCTTCAGCTTAATATAAGCAGGTGAGGTTGGGTTCATGTTAATTTGGTTTTTTTAAAAGGACTAAACATCCCTGCAACGCAAATTAATTAATTAGACGCAATACACTGTTGCTACAGCGGTTGCGCAATTCTTGACCTAACCCAAATTTACCAGATTACTCCTGCAGATAAGAATGGTCCGGAACCATCCTGAAAGTTTTGCTTGCGGTGTATGTTCGCCCCAACCAGTCTCGTACTCTCACCTCCAATGTATGTTCTCCTAAAGCATAGTGTGAAAGCATCCTGCTGCTCCATATATGGGAGGAGGGTAGGGGAGTAGAGAGCCTGATGCCCCATGGTAACTCTTCCGCGTGGTCCCACTCATACTCCAGGTCCAGCAGATATTTATCGAAGCGGGGTGTCAGCTCCAACGAGGCCCACTCGCCATCATCCACCCGGTATTCTACCGTGTCCAGAGGAGACCCCTGAAAGAAATTGACAATGATCTCGCCCCGGTATCTCCTGGTTTTCGGAACAATCTTCGGGATATGAATGCTCATTTTATAATCCAGGGGTTCGCCCGAGACTTTGTAGTCATAAGTATATGCTGTATCGTCGATGTAGAGATAGGCATAGCCTTTGGGCGTGCCATCCCTCATGAAAGAGGCCGGTGTTCCATATTTATCTTTTGGTCCTTTATACACATCACCAGACGTGGCTCCTGGATTGTAATGATGGTGTGGTTTATCATTTTTCCATCCCTCTTCATTCGTGAAAAAATGGTGATTATGCGAATGGGTATGACCGGAAATTGAAAGCGTATAGTTGTATCCTTCAAGTAAATCAAAAAGTCTTTGTACATCACCCTCTATAAACTGGTCAGGGCCAGGTTCAAACTCATAGATGGGGATGTGAAAACCCACCACAATGAGTTTGTCTTTAGGGACATGCTTCAGGTCATTTTTTACAAACTCCAGGATATCGTCCCTGAACCCTCCTATATAGCCACCACCTTTGAGTGGATGTGGGAAAATGACGTCATCCAGCATGATAAAATGCGCATTGGCATAGTTGAAGGCATAGTTGGGAGGGCCAAAGTACAATTCGTAAGTCTCATCGGTGAGGATGTCTTCCGAACCCACATTCATGTCGTGGTTCCCAAATACATTATACCAGGGAATACCAATTTTAGCCAGTGACTCGATATAGGTGCCAAACAGCTTTCTCGATCCAAGGTCACCGAGACTGATCCCAAAAGCCACATCCTTTACTCCTTCAACCTCCGACACGATGGCCTTCTCAAAATACATGGCATTGGTCAGGTCATCTGCCTGGGGATCACCAAACAGTAGCACAGTGAAATTGGGGTTTTCACCCTGACGGATCAGAGGAAAATCGACAGATGAAGGAAGGGGCCCACTGGGAGCCACCCCTCCATCGTCGTTCGGCGGTGAACCGTTTATCTTATGGATGTAATAGAACTGAGGTTGATTTTGGTCATTGACTGGAACTGCATATCCCGATGGTTTGATCACGGAGACGATCATGTCATCAGATGCTGGTAGACTGTAAAGTCCCTTTTCATTTGTGAGGGCTACATCCATACCATTGGTTACGGCAACAGACGCTATGCCCTTTTCTTTCCGGTCCTTTTTGCCGTCTGAGTCGAGGTCTTCAAATACAATTCCGGTTACCTGAGTTTGTGCATGGATACCCAGGGTAAGAATGATCAGTAGCGTTGAGCTAATGGCTTTTAGTTGAGTGAGTTTCATTTAATGGTTAAGCTTAGTTGTTATTTTGATCGAACACTTGATCCATGAGGAAATGTGTTTTCCGGATGATCATCCGATGAAATATGTTCCGTGAATTGGTTGTCTATTCGAGGCCTCTTTTGAATGCTGAAATGATCATAAAGTTCATGCATCACCGTGTAGGCTGACAGTTCTAATGTATTGTCTTTGATCGAAATGACCTGGTAAAGCTGGGTGTCCACTGCATTGCGATCCATCCACCTTTTTTCTGGCAAGACACCATACATCTTGGGTCCAGCCACGGAAACCACATAAACCGGACCCTGGCTTCGACCCAGATTTCCCCGGTTATACACATGGTCATGTCCCATGATCACCAAATCCACACCATGTTTTTCAAATACAGGCTTCCAGGTTTCGCGTAAGTCAGGATAATCTCCATGACGGCCATCCCGGGCGGAGAATAGGGGATGATGAAAGGATACAATCGTCCATTTCTTAGGATTGTCTTTCAGCACCTGCTCAAGCCAATCAGTTTGCTTTTCAAGCATCTTTTTGGACAATAGTGCAGCTGTACTGTTTAGCACAATGAGTCTCATCGATTGGTAATCTATGTAGTAAGCACTTTCTTCCAGCCCTGTCGGACCATTTTTAGGCAGTCCAAATTGAGGCCTCCAATATACTGATAGTACTTCAGCATCTTCATCTGGTCCTCTTTCCTCATACTCATGGTTGCCGGAAACAGGCACGATGGGCATCAGCTCGGAAACATGACTCAGTGCCTCAAACCATTCATCCCATTGGTTGGGGTCGTGTGCATTGTCGATCAGGTCTCCTGCAAAAAGCATGAATGCTGCATGGGGTTGGCTGGCATAAGCCTCACGAATCGTTCTTGAGCCCCAAGCCAGGATGTCATTCTGGATGTCTCCCAGGTAGAGGAATGAAAAGTCATCATCATTGGCTTTTGCTGTGGTAAAGGTGTTCCATGCGGACTTTCGATTTTCAAGAGAACCAACCTGATAAAGATATTGTGTGCCAGGAGTCAGGTCTGTAAAGCTGGCCTGATAATAGTATCGCAACAAGCCATCGCCATTTATGACTGAATCAATGGAAACCTGATATTGGACTGCCTTTTCTTCTCCATAAGGTCGGTGACTGGCTGGCGTGAGAAGCACAATGGGATCTTCAGTTTTTGACGACGTTTGCCAGCATACACTTTGAGTTGTGGATGGATCATTTTCCCAGGTCAGGACAATATGTTTGGGTTTATCCTGTTGAGAAAAAAGGGGTGTGAATGAAGAAATTAATAGAATGAAGCTTGAAATTGTTTTGAGTTGCATAGTTGTTTTTCGGGCTATCAACTTTTATTACTCAATATTTCATCTTTCCTACCATTATTATTTCAAGTAATCGATGACGTTGTATTTTTGAGCTTCCCACCAGGTTATCATGTTTAGAGAAGGGACAATAAATCCAAATGAATACGGGCTGTCCCCAGAAGTATTGTTGAGGCGGAGGTGATCAGGTTTCGGGAGTTAAGAATAAAAGTGCTAGTTCAGAGAATATGAAAAAAAATCAAAGAAGACATTTTATCAAGCAGGTTGCAGCTTCTTCTGCAGCAGCCATGATCGTACCTCGCCATGTTTTGGGTGGTGCCGGATACGTGGCTCCTAGTGACAGGGTCAATGTAGGGATCGTGGGAGCAGGCGGACAATCCATGTTTAGCGTGAGAGAGCTCATGAAGCTGGATAACGTAAGGCTGGTGTCAGTCGCTGATCCGATGGAACACCAGATGCCTACCGGCGTTTTGTATGGCAACGAAACAGGACGGGTTCCTTTCAAAAAATGGATTGAAGAGGAATATGCCGAAAAGTCTGTGAAACAAAAGATTTCCATTTACGAGGATTTCAGGGTGATGCTTGAGAAGGAGAAATCCATCGATGCTATCGTGTGTGCCACGCCGGACAACACACATGCCTACGTCTCTATCACTTCCATGAGGCAGGGAAAACACGTCTACACAGAGAAACCCATGTGTCACAATATTTGGGAAGCTCGTAAGATGCGGGAGGTAGCTAAAGAAACAGGACTGGCTACTCAGATGGGTAATCAGGGCCATGCAGCCGATGCACTTAGGACTACCGTTGAGTATCTAAGAGCGGGTGTGATTGGCAATGTGAAAGAAGTAAACTGTTGGGTAGGCGCTACACGATGGAATCCAGGTTTAAAAGGACTTCCAACCGAACCGACACCCGTTCCTGCTGGATTGAATTGGGATCTGTGGCTGGGACCAACCGAGTTTCAGGAATACCATGAATCATTTACTCCGATCACCTGGAGGGATTTCTGGAAGTTTGGTGCTGGTGCACTGGGCGATTTCGGATGTCATGACATGGACGTAGCCGTCTGGGGACTTGATTTGGCTGATCCTACCAGCGTGCAGGTATTCCCTGCGGGCAACAGAAGAAGCAAAGAGATTGCACCATTCGGGGAAATAGGGTATTATTACTTCCCTGCAACAGATAAGAGACCAGAAGTGAAGCTTAACTGGTATTCCGGTGGTCTGCAGCCTGAGCTTCCTCTGGAGATGCCTTCACGTTTTACCCTGGAAGGTCGTGGAACCATGTTTGTGGGTGAAAAGGGCGTGATCGTCCAGAGTGGTGGAATGTGGAGTGAGCCATTGGTATTCCCTAAAGCGCTGGGTGATTCATTTGAGAAGCCTGAGCAGTCAATACCAAGAAGCCCGGGACACCACAAAGAGTGGATTGATGAAATCACTGGTGGTCCCAGAGCTTTGTCTAACTTTGATTATGCATCACGACTTACGGAGATTACCTTACTGGGAGTACTTTCGTTGAGGATGCGAGGCCAGAAGATCGAATGGGATGCCGAAAACATGAAAGTAAAAGGTTGGTCAAGCGCCGATGAATTGATTAAAGAACCTGTAAGAGCAGGTTGGGAAATGAGTTGATAAATTTTTGAAATGAAAAAACTAAGAGTTGGAATTATCGGCTACGGATGGGTAGCCACCGCACACATTGATGCCATCAATAGCACTGGCAACGCAACTGTCAATGCAATCTATTCTTCAAGACCTCACAACGATGCTGAGCTAAGCGCGAAATGGGGATCGGACATCACATCTTACACTGACTTGGATAAGATGCTGTCAGACAAATCCATTGATGTAGTTTCTATCTGCAGCTACAGCTACATGCATAAGGAGCATGCCATTGCTGCAGCGAAAGCAGGTAAACACATCATCCTGGAAAAGCCAATGGCATTGAGCTGGGAAGACTGTCTGGAAGTGGAGAAAGCTGTGACAGCGGCTGGTGTATCGTTCACTATATGCTTTGAGTGTCGATGGTCAAATCAGTTCCTTTCAACAAAGTCAATCGTTGATCAGGGCTTGTTGGGTGACCTTCACTATGGTGAGGTTGATTACTATCATGGCATTGGTCCATGGGTGGGCCAGTTCGACTGGAACGCCAAGAAAGATGGAGGTGGTAGTGCTCTGGTTACAGCCGGATGCCATGCCATGGATATTCTGTTGCTGATGATGGGAGATGATGTGGAAGAAGTGACCAGCTACGATACCCGAAGCAAAAGTGAGATTTTTTCACCCTACGAATACAAAACTACCAGTGTCACCATTTTGAAGTTCAAAAGTGGTAAAGTAGGTAAGTGTTCTGCTGTGGTGGATTGTCTGCAGCCTTATTACTTCCATACGCACCTGGTAGGTAGCGAAGGAAGCATGCTGGACAACAAGTTCCATTCAGAAAAACTGCATGCAGATAAGTCACGATGGAGTGAGCTGGCGCTGAAAATGATTGATTCAGGAGATGTCTCGGATCACCCTTATGAGGGACAGTTCAGGCAGTTCTTCCAGTCAATCCTGGATGGAGAGCCCATGCCGCTTACAGGACTCAAGCAATGCATGAAAACGCACGAGATTGTGTTCGCAGCGGATAAGTCTGCCGCGACAGGCAAGAGTGTAAAACTTTAAATAATTAGGTCAGGATGAGTTTATTAAGATCTTTAGTTTGGGTGTTGATATGCTCATCCTGTACTTTTCTATACGGTCAGGGGAACGAAAATCCGAAGTTCCAATTCGGAGTAATAGCCGATGTACAGTACTGTGCCTGTGAGACCTCTGGCACGAGAAACTACAGCCAGTCCCCTACAAAACTCACGGAAGCGGTGACTGAATTGAATCAACATGATCTGAAGTTTGTTGCCAGCCTTGGGGATTTCATTGACAGGGATTTTGAGAGCTACGACACCCTGATCAGAATTGCTGATGGATTAAAATGTCCGCTACATCATGCGCTGGGTAATCATGAATATGCTGTTGAGGAGGAATATAAAGCGCAGATACCCGGGCTTTTAGGGCTTAAGGATCGGTATTATTCCAAAACGGTGAAAGGCTGGAGATTCATCTACCTGGATGGAAACCGGGTGAGCATGTATGGAGCCGAAAAGGGCAGTGAAGAATATGCAGAAGCTGAGGTGATACTTGATCAACTTAAAGCAGCGAAAGCTCCCAATGCCTATGTGTGGAATGGAGCTTTGGGAAGCAAACAACTAGCCTGGGTAAAGGCGGAACTCGAATTGGCAAAACGAAAGAAGCAGCGTGTGATGCTTTTTTGCCATTTCCCGGTGATGCCTAAAAATGCAGCTCACAATCTTTGGGATGATGCAAAACTTCTGGATGTCATCAATAAATACAGCAATGTAGTCACTTATTTCAATGGCCATACGCATAAGGGACATTACACAAAAGAAGGCAACATCCATCACCTGGCTTTTGAGGGGATGGTGGAGCAGGATACGAATGCATTTGCTATCGTAAGCGTTTTTGATGACCGACTCGAGATCAAAGGTTTTGGCCGGGAGCAGGATCGGGTGCTGAAGTTTGAGTGATCAGAAATTGATTTCTAACCATCAAGTAAAAAATTATGAAATCGATCGATACGGATTCCATGTCACAAATATTCTCCAGGATGAAATAGCCAGATCGGCTATTGCTCTGCATCCGCATTTTTTTGTTCTTTTGAGAAGAGTTATAATCCAAAGATCAAATGACAGAAAAAGAGAAATTACTGGCAGGGCAATACTATGATGCACGGGATCCGGAGCTGATCGCGATGTATCACAGAGCCCGAAAGCTGTTGAAAGCTTTTAATAACCTCGACTCCGAATTGTTGGATGAGCGTGAACAGTTGCTGGATGACTTATTGGGATTTAAGGAACCCCGTGTATGGATCGAAGCACCTTTCAACTGTGATTACGAAGAGAATATATCCATAGGAAAGGATACTTTCGTCAATACCAATTGTATTTTTCTCGATGACAATAAAATCACCATTGGGGAAAATGGACTTATCGCCCCATTCGTGCAGATCTATACGGCAGGCCATCCCATGAAAGCCTCCGAACGGGTGATATAAAGTGATACCGAAACTCCATACCTCACTTCTGCAAAACCTGTGTCGATTGGAGACAAAGTCTGGATAGGTGGAGGAGTGATGATTCTCCCCGGAGTCACCATAGGCGACAATGTGACCGTTGGAGCAGGCAGCGTGGTAACAAAAGACATTCCTGATGATGTTCTGGCTTTGGGAAATACCTGTAAGGTGGTGAAGGAGTTGTGACTTATGTGGCTCACAGGCCACCTTGGCCTCCGTAGCTCTCGCCCCAATATATTCCGTCCAGGGTAGCTATACACCTCCTTTACACCCCTTTTTTAGGAAGATTGGATTGACTCCAAGGGTCAGGTATCGTCTCCTAAAGTGGACGGTCACAATGACCCAAAGGGCAACAGGATTGCAAGGTGGAGAGTTCAACCATAAAATATCTCAATTTTTTACCTGTTGAAGCCTATCTTCACATGAACTAAGCGTTCAAGCATGGATGTCAATCGCCAGACCTTAATTCTCACAATAATATTTGGATGCTCATTTATATTGTTGACTTATTCTACATCACAGATTAACCTGACCTATGATTCCCGAGAATATTTGCAAGCAGCTGAGAGTTTCCAAAGCGAAGGAAAACTATTAACAACCAGCGGCGAGTCCTTCACCAATTGGGCCCCATTATTTCCATTGATCCTGTCAACGTTTGGAGGTGATCTCGAGGTCTACAGATACTTCAATCTCCTGTGCTATCTGTCCCTGTGCTGGGGAATGATGTTACTGATCAGACATTTTATTCAGAACAAGCGTATGCAAATCATGTGTGCGATTTGGCTCGCCTTAGCTACGCCGATACTCATGCAATTTAACTTTCTTTGGTCGGAGCCGCTTTTTATCACTTTCCTGGTCTTTAAGATTTTATTGCTCCTCCAGTTTCAGATGACTTCCAGGCTGATCTACCTCTACGGTCTGGCCGCATTGGGAATTTTGATATGCCTTCAGCGGTATGCGGGGCTGTTTCTGATACCTGCTTTCGCGCTTGCTTTGTTTGATTTCAACAAACCAAACAGAACTTCCCTCTTAAGAGGTCTTTTTTATGGCCTGATATCAGTTTTGCCCACAATTATCTGGATCGGATTGCATTATCAGCAAAAGGGAACCGGATTCAGTGCCTTTGCTTCCAACCTTTTCGTCAGTTTTCTCCCTAATTTATTTCGCAGCTATTATCAGGATATTTTCTTTTCGTGGTTTCTTCCGAATCAATTGGTCTTTCAACTGGGACAATACTATTTGTTGGCTTTGTTGATCCTTCTGATCATTGTGTGGATCAGGACCAAAATCCGCTTGACTAAAGGCCAGTTTTTCTTACTGATAATTTCGATAACCTACTATTTATTTCTGCTCCTCATAGATTACACAGTGGTAAATGACAAAGTGAAAGATTTCAGTTTTTTATCTGACATGGAACGATATTTAGCAGTCATTTATGTGCCTATCCTGCTATTGCTTTTCTCTTTGATAGATCAAAACATCGGACAGTTGGAGGGATTTTATATACGGGTATTATTTGCCGTCCTCATCATCTGGTCATTATATCCTATTACCAGAGCTATCAAAAATTCAATTCATTGGAATGTTTATCCTCCACTAGTTAAAGTTGATCCGGTTTCCGTGGCCTTTCCCCCGACAGGCCAACAACATACCCCGGGCTGTTCGACATGTTCCGCATGGAGTGTCGAACTTTAGATAAAAAGGGATTCCAAATCCCGCTAAACTAAAAACTTGTCCTTTTACAAAGTACCCCAACCGACAATTCAACTTTAAAAAACAAGATTTATAGAATGCAGGGAACAATTCTCGCCATATCTTTCTTTTCAGATATTGTGAATGAAGAAGAAAGAGATTTTTAGATGAATTATACCGAATACAAGCAGCTATTTGAAGAAATATTAGCAAACCCTACCTACTACAGTAAGGAATCGTACATGGAATACACCAGGCTCAACCGATCAAGGATGAAGCGTTGGGACAAACTCCTGGTACTGGACGACAGCCTCTCATCACGGTTGAAGAAGATTACTTCGCCACAAAAATGGATCATTATCACTGAACCCTGGTGTGGAGATGCCGCACATGTGATTCCATTCCTGGTAAGAATGACTGAGCTAAATGAGCTGATCTCATATGATATCCAATTGAGGGATAGCGAGCCGTTCCTGATAGACAGCTATCTGACCAACGGAAGTAAAAGCATCCCTAGGCTTATCATTAAAGATGAAGCCGATAATGACCTGTTTGTTTGGGGACCGCGGCCTAATGGAGCGGCGGATGTGTTGGCAAATTTGAAAGCAAAAAATGCAGATTCCGAAACAATCAAGATTGCTATTCAGAACTGGTACAACGCTGATAAAGGAAAGGAACTGATGACAGAACTTCTGCGATTATGTGATCGATTGAAGGAGGTAGAAAAAACAGGCATTGATAACCAGCTGAGTGATATCAACAAAGGTTGATAATTTACCGGATAGGCTAATGTATAGATTTAATCAACCTATAACACAGGCATAATTGACTTCTAAAGAATAAGTCGTTAGTTTGGTCATCCAAATGCAACTAACCTGACAAATGAAAATTTCTGTATTATCCTTTCAAAACCTTTTACCCTTAGCAGTTTTACTGTTTCTCACTTTTTGTAACCCCAAAGCGGATAAACAGGTGGCACAGATTGCTGTATCCGATACACTCAATCCCTGGACAAAGCTGGAATGGAACAACGACCCAACAAATTTCCAGTTTGTCATCGTAACAGACAGAACAGGAGGATTACGTCCGGGAGTATTCAAGAAAGGTGCTGAAAAGGTAAATCTCCTACAGCCGGAGTTTGTGATGAGTGTTGGAGATCTCATCTCCGGGTACACGGAAGATGAAGCTGAGATCAACAGGCAATGGGAAGAGTTTGATAGCTATGTGGAAAGCCTGAATATGCCATTTTTCTATGTGGTTGGTAATCATGACATCACCAATAAGGTGATGGAAGACATCTGGAAACAGCGTTTAGGCAGGACATACTATCACTTCGTTTATCATGATGTGCTGTTCCTTTGTTTGAACAGTGAAGAGGGTCTGGACGCTCACAGAAGTTCCTTTTTCTCTGAAGATCAGCGCGCCTACGTCAAAAAAGCACTGGAGGAAAATCCTGATGTACGATGGACGATGCTGTTTCTTCATAAACCTGTATGGCTAAGTGAGGGTCATTTGGGAGGTGAAAAGACGGAGGATCCCAGTGGATGGAAAGAGATTGAAAGTATGCTGAAAGGCAGAAAACATACGGTTTATGCAGGACATATCCATCGGTATACCCATGATACCCATGAAAATACAAATTACATTACCCTGGCTACAACGGGAGGTGGTAGTAAGCTGCGAGGACCTATCTTCGGTGAATTTGATCATGTGATGTGGGTGACCATGACGGATGATGGTCCCATCATGGCTAACTTACTGCTCAATGGCATTTGGGATGAGGAAATTGATAAGGGCGACATTGTAGACTATCTTAAAATGGAGGTTCAAAGAAAAGTTGTAAATATTGGCACTCCCTTGGAGGTCGATACTTTCCCCAAAAGCCAAACCCTGGAGCTAAAGTTGTTCAATGGTCAGGAGGTCCCGATGGAGGTGAATGTAACCCTGGAAAATGGGGAACACTTCCAGTTTGGTCAGACTAACATTCAGATGACCATTTCTCCAAACTCACTGGAGTTGGTAAAAATTCCTCTGACATTGAAAGGAGCGAATGGTATTTCATCAGAACAACTAAGAAAAGAACTGGACAAGCTTCCTGCGAAATGGGAGGTAACCTATGACTTCCAGGACTACGGCGAGATTGTGATCAATGGATCTAAAGACCTCTTCTAACTTCTGACTTCTGATTCCTGATTCCTGACTTCTGATTTCTGACTATATGAACTGGATTCTACTGATCATTGCTGGTCTTTTCGAAGTTGCTTTTGCGGCTTGTCTGGGTAAGGCCAAAGAAACCACCGGTGCGGAGACAATCTACTGGTACATGGGCTTTTTAGTTTGTCTGGCTATCAGTATGGTGTTGCTGGTCAGGGTAACTCAGACATTGCCTATTGGGACAGCCTATGCCGTTTGGACAGGCATTGGAGCAGTAGGTACAGTACTCATTGGAATCCTCTTTTTTAAGGAGCCGGCTACCTTCTGGAGACTCTTTTTCATCACTACTTTGATTGCATCCATTGCAGGACTCAAGTTTGTATCCGGTTGAGGTCTATTCTGCCAGGATTCTGTAAAGCTCCAGGTTCAAATAATAGTGATGTCCCGAGATGGTTTTCTTTTCCAGAATGCCCAGGTCACATAGCTGGTTGAGGTAGTTTCGGGCTGTTCCTTCCGCATAAATTCCCTCGTCCGTTAGGTGACTTACCTTCGTCAACGGCTGTACGAAGATCCTTTTCACCAGTTGGTCAGGTCTTCGGATTTTTGTTTCCGCTCTGATGGCCTCAATGATTCCTTCTCTTGCATCCAGGATATCATTGATCTTATTGAATGTGATGTTTGAGGTAACTTCAACTGCTTTGAGCATAAAGAGTATCCATGACTCCCAAAGACCTCTTTGAGTAACACCCGCAAGTAAGGAATAGTATTCATTCTTGTGGTCAATGATGTATTTACTGAGAAATAGAATGGGCAGATCCAGTAATCCCTTTTGAGTCAGGATGTTGATGTTGAAAATCCTTCCGGTTCTGCCATTCCCATCCCGAAATGGGTGGATGACTTCAAACTGATAGTGCGCTATGGCCATTTTGATCAACGGATCTACCGGATACTTCTTATCATCGTTTACAAAATCAGCCAGATTAGAGAGTTTCTTTTCCAGAATCCCTTTTCCTCTTGGTGGCGTGTAAATGGCCTTGCCTGCATTGGGGCCACTACCTCCTTGTCGGATATATATTCTGGCGCTTGGAGGCCTCACGCCGTCATTGGTTTGCTTCACGATTTGGTATAGCCTGATGAAGTAATCCAGATCAAAGTGCTGCCTGTCCATCAGGTAATCATGACCTGCCCACAAAGCTTCCCGGTATCTCAGCACTTCCTTAGCGGGTCCTTTCACAATCGGCTCATCGTTTTTTTCACTATAAGCCTGATAAAGTTCATCGTCTGTGGTGAAGATATTTTCAATTTCACTAGATGCTTTGGCTTCTTGCAAACTGATGGTGTTGATAAAAATCCCCTGGTTGGGTATTGCTACAGACCTTCCATGAAGTCTTCCTATGGCCGATTTGGTATTCCCTAGTTGTTCAAGGATACTTACAGTTCTGTACACCTCTGGTGCCAGCGGTAGGTCCGGGAGATCATTCCAGGGTATCTCTCTGTCAGGATTGATTCGAAATAGGGGTTCTGCCATTTTGATGTCTGTTTGATAGTAAACATCAAATTATCTGTATTTTGATGTTTACTCAAACATACGCATTATTTTGATGTCTGTAATCAAGTAAACATTAAAAATATATTATTTTGATGTTTACCTGGGGAGAAACAGCAGTAATTTCAGTAACAATTAATTCGGGTGTAAATACTTTTCTTTCATCCTTCCGTTATGGATAAATACAAGTTCTGTTTAAATTTGATATACAACCCAATCAGACCAGACCATGCAGAAACACAAGGATCAGGACGAATCAAACTGGCTTAGCCCGAGTACTTTCGCACAAACCTATTTTCATGGAACAAGGGCTGATCTTAAGATTGGTGACTTCGTGGAGGTGGGCATACATTCAAACTATGGTCAAAACAACAAGTCCAAATACATTTACGTGACTTCCACACTGGATGCTGCCATCTGGGGAGCTGAGCTCGCTCTGGGAGCGGGTAAAGAGAGGATCTACCTGGTAGAACCCACCGGGAGCATAGAGAATGATCCCAATCTGACGGACAAAAAATTTCCTGGCAATCCGACCATGTCTTATCGTTCAAAGCACCCATTCAGGGTAGTGGGAGAAGTATCCAGCTGGCAGGGGCATCGTGCAGCACAGGTCGAAGCAATGAAACAAGGCCTGGAAAAATTGAAAACACAGGGAATAGAGGCTATTGAGGATTGAGATAAATGACTTGAATATTATTTGGATTTAAAATTTGACTTCTACATATAACCCATGAAACCTCTTGAAATAGTTTCGGCTTCCTTAGCCATTTTAGGTGTCACAATGATGCTGCTTTTGATCTCCGGAGGATCAGTGCTTTTAAGTATCTCTTTGACCATATTAGCCTGCATCTACAACCCGCTTGGTATTTTTTATTTCAACAAAATTCCTATCCGCAGGATGTTCAAAAAGGAATATTATGAGGGGATTTCAGTATTAAGGTTGGTGGGAGCCACTTTGGGAGGGATAGTACTGAGTATACTATCTGTTGGAATGCTGTTCAAGCTATTACAGTTACCAGGGTCAGGTATAATGCTGGCTGTGGGTCTGATTCCTGGAAGCATTCTATGCCTGGTTGTGCTGATCAAATTTTTGATCAAAAGGGAAATTACTTTCTACAGGGAAATGCTTGTGAGAAGTTTGTTGGTAGTAGGCCTTTCCGGTATCATTTACGTCATCCCGGGATTGACAATGGTCAAGACATTTTTCAGAGATCATCCCGATTACATTGAAGCCTACGAAAAGGCAATGAATAACCCTGATGATAAAGAGTTATATCGTAGAGCAGAGGAAATAAGAGAGAAAATCAGTGATTAATTGTTGAGTCCGCCCTTCAACTTATACTTGGTCTAAGCCTTTGAATTCCCTCTTAAATTCCTTAACTTAAAAGGGTACTAAGATGATGAGATGGAAGACAAACACATTACACCCAAATCTGGTATTACGCGACGAGGTTTTATCAAAGGTGCTGGCTTAACAACGGTCGGTTCAGTTGCACTACAAAGTGGAGTCTTTGCGGGTACCGAAAAAACAGAAGAGGTCAAAAAGGACCTGGGCCCTGATGCGGTGAATATCACCATGAATGTCAATGGCAAGATTCGAAAACTAAACATCGAACCCAGAGCCACCCTGGCCAAAGCACTTCGGGAAGATCTACAATTGACCGGGACTAAAATCGTGTGCGACAGGGGCTCATGCTCTGCCTGTACTGTCTGGATTGACAATACCCCGGTAAATGCCTGCATGACTTTTGCCATGGATGTTGGCGATAAAGAAGTAACGACCATCGAAGGGCTGGCAAAAAATGGGAAACTACATCCGATCCAGCAAGCCTTTATCGATCATGATGCCTCTCAGTGTGGCTATTGTACCCCAGGGATGATCATGAGCACTGCCCATCTGCTCAGCAGGAATCCAAACCCTACCATTGAGGAGGTGAAACACGCTACCAGGGGTAACTATTGCCGCTGCGGAACATATCCACACGTATTTGAAGCTACGCTCAGTGCAGCCAAAAAAATGAAATAAGCCATGGATACCAAAAAAATTAAAATGCCCTATGGCATCACCGGTGAAAAGATTCAGGAAGTGGAACGTGAAGTTCCCATCACTGAGCCGGATGGCTGGCCTGTAAATGCTCAGCTCAAGCAGGTAGGGAAGTCTATAAAAAGGTTGGATGCCGAAGCCAAGGTGACTGGTGCAGCCCGATATACCTCTGATATGCAGCTACCGGGTATGCTTATAGGCAGAGCGCTGATCGCTACCTATCCGAGTGCCAATATCAAGGGTATCGATACCAGCGCGGCGGAAAAACTTCCCGGTGTCTATGGTATTCATATCATGAAGAATGAAGATGACAGGGAATACCCGATTATCCGTTATGCGGGCCAACCCATCGTGGCTGTGGCAGCTATCAATGAAGACATCGCTGAGGAAGCCATTGACCTCATCAAGGTCGCATATGAAAGGAAAAACTTTGTGGTCGACATTGAAAAAGCGATGACCCCTGAGTCACCCATTGTATATGAAGCGGCTGTGGAGCAGGAAGAATCCGAAGGAGGTGAAGAAATAGCAGAGGGCTTGAAGCTCGAGGGGAATGTCCGGGGCCCTAACCAGGGACAGCCACGTGGAGAACTCGAAGCAGGGTTTGCTGCTGCGGATGTGGTGCTTGAGCAGACCTACAGGACTCAGGTACAAACGCACAATGCGCTGGAGTCGCATGGTATGATTGTTGACTGGCGACCCGATGGTGTGACCATCTATGCATCTACACAGGGGACCCAGGGAGTAAGAGATGAGTTTGCTGACCTGTTTGATTTGCCAAGAAGCAAGGTCAGGGTGATCGTGGAATACATGGGAGGCGGCTTCGGAGCCAAACACGGCTTAGGAACCTATGGCGGGGCAGCAGGCCATCTGTCCAAAATGACCGGACGCCCGGTGAAAATGATGGCCAGCAGAAAAGAAGAGCAGATTTCGCAAGGAAACAGACCGAATTCTATCCAACGACTAAAAGTCGGGGTGACCAAAAAAGGTGACCTCACAGCTATTGAACAGGAATCATACGGAACTGCGGGTGTTGGACTGGGTGCTGGAGTAGGAGGTGTTGCACAAGGCATGTACACCTGCCCCAACTTCAGGACCAGGCAATATGATGTGTTTACCCATGCCGGTCCCGGAGCCGCCTGGCGTGCTCCGGGAGCAGTGCAGGGGATCTTTGGATTGGAACAGATGATGGATGAGCTGGCCGAGGCCATCGATATGGACCCGATGGCTTTGCGTGAGAAGATCGACCCAAGCAGGATACGAAAAGCGGCCCGCAAAATGGGAGCAGAACGATTTGACTGGTCCAGAAGGAAACCCAAAGCATCTGACACAGGACCTATCAAAAAAGGTATCGGAATGGCACAATCCAGCTGGTGGCGAATTCATAATTTGAATGCTACCGTGGAGGTAAAGCTACTGCGGGACGGTGCGCTGGAAGTACGGTCCGGTGTGCAGGACATTGGCACCGGCACCAAAACGATTTTAGCCCAGATCGTAGCCGAGGAATTTGGCTTGCAGACTGAAGATGTCATGGTCAGGATAGGGGATACGCTTTTCCCTGATGCGCCGGGATCCGGAGGAAGCCAGGTCACAGCCTCTATCACGCCCGCTGCGAGAAATGCCGCTTATCAGGTAAAAATGAAATTATTTGATCAGGTAGCCAAAATACTGGAGGTCGACGCCTCAACGCTCAAACTCGAGAATGGAATGATATTCTCCACGAAGGACAGCTCGAAAAAGATTTCATTTCAGGAAGCATCAAAAAAACTGCCGGTCAGCCAGATCACAGCTACAGAGAGCAGAACCCCGGAATACAAGGGTGATTACCTGCATTGGGACCTGGGGTCAGTACAGTTTGCCGAGCTGAGTGTTGACACAGAAACCGGGCACATCCACATTGACAAGATCGTGGCAGCGCACAGCTGCGGACGGCCAATCAATGTTCGCCAGGTAGAAAGCCAGATCAATGGAGGGGTCATCCAGGGCATTTCTTATGCCTTGTACGAAGACCGTATTCTGGATAGGAACACGGGGCATATGGTAAATCATACACTAGATACGTATAAGGCTACTTATGCCGCAGATATCCCGGAAATTGACATTGTGTTGTTGGAAGATTACAATGCCAAATCATCCACTGATGCCTACGGTATTGGTGAGCCCGCCAATATCGCTACAGCAGCAGCAATAGCCAACGCCGTTTACAATGCCATCGGTGTGCGGATCAGGGAGATACCGATCACTCCGGACAAAGTACTTAAAGCATTAAATCAGGTCTAAACCCCAGGACTATGAAAAAAATAAGTTGGTTTGAAGCCACTACACTAGAAGAAGCACAGCGAGAGGCGAATGCCACCGTTTCGGACTTTTTAGGAAAAGAAAAGGCCGATGGTGCCATCATCAAGTCCGGAGGTATCGATGTCCTCGACCTGATGAAAGAAGGCTTGATTGCTCCGGATCGCATCGTGAACATGCGGAATATCCCCGGCCTGGATCAGATCAGCTATGATCCCAGAAAGGGCCTGGAGATCGGAGCCAATGTCACCCTTACGGAGATTGAAAACAATGAGGGTATACAGATCAATTACCTGGCCCTGCACCGGGCTGTTGCCAAAGCCGCCACGCCGCAGCTGAGGAATATGTCTACCCTTGGAGGAAACCTGGCACAACGGACCCGGTGCTGGTATTTCAGAAGTATTGATCATCCCTGTCTCAGGAAAGGTGGCTTTATCTGCTTTGCCAAGCAGGGCGAAAATGAATATCACTCGATCATGAATAATGGAGGATGTAGCAGCGTGTATGCCTCGTCGGTAGCCACTGCCTTGCTGGCGCTGGATGCCCAGGTAGTGATTGTCACCAAAGACGGAGCTAAAAAGCAGGTTGCGATAAATGAGTTTTTCGTGCCACCACATGTAGATGCCAGTAGGGAGAATATTCTCAAGCCCGGTGAGATCATTACAGCGGTGACCATTCCACCATCAGGCAGGAGTCAGAAAAGCTATTATATCAAAGAAGGAACACGGGCTTCCTTTGATTGGGCGTTGGCTGATGTAGCGGTGGTGTTGGAAATGTCAGGCAAGAAATGTAAAAGTGCTAAGATCGCCCTGGGAGCGGCGGCACCGGTCCCCTTGCGGGCAGAAGCAGCAGAATCGGTTTTAGTTGAAGAAGGAGTTTCTCCGGCAACCGCTAAAAAGGCCGCTGATGTGGCCATGCAGGATGCCACCCCTCTCGAGAAGAATGGTTACAAAGTGGCCATTTTTAAAGCAATCATCAAAAGAGCGATAGAGAAAACCATATAGCCATGAACAAAAGTCTATGTAAATATTTTAGAGCCAAAAGTCCGGGCTATGGATTGGTCGGAGGAGGCATTTCTCCTGCGGAGCTGGAAAACGATAACCTGGCTACCTGCTGGTGTATCAAGACCCAGGGTCCCATGGCCCCCGACAGTGGTTTTGTCGCACCATTGTCCTGTACTGAGGGTAGAAGATGTTTCGTGAAAGCCGATAGATAAATTCAGCTAGTTGACCTGAGGTTGGTCAGTAGGCAGCATTTCTTTGGGTAGCCTTGTTGATAAGCTCATTCACAAGATTTCAACTGTACCAGTGTAGTAGACTGTCGATCTGCGAGTGGCTACACATAATTTTTTTTACCTGACCCGGAACCTTTCCCTGTCTTTCTCCGTCGTACAAATTTCTTGAGGCAAAATTTTGATCCGGATATTTCATGATCCGCAGAAGTATATTTTTTCATTTTTCTTTAATACAGAATTAATGAATTCATAACAAAATCGACAAAATGATAAAATATTTGAATCATTTCTGGTGGTTCATTGTTTGGTATCCATTCTAAAGATAATTTTGCTGAAAATTCACACTATCTGATTCTGTTTTATGAATAAATCATTGTTGGCACTGGCTTTTGGAGGGTTTGGTATAGGGATGACGGAATTTGTCATGATGGGAATATTGCCCGATGTCGCTAACGCATTGAATATTACCATTCCTGAAGCTGGTCACTTTATTTCCGCTTATGCACTGGGTGTTGTTGTAGGTGCGCCCTTATTTTCTACCATAGGAGGACGCTGGTCTTCCAACAGAGTACTGATCATGCTGATGGGCTGGTTCACGGTTTTCAATGCCCTTTCCGCCCTTGCAGATGGGTATGTCTCTTTGTTGATTCTAAGGTTTTTGGCGGGAATGCCACACGGGGCCTTTTTTGGTATTGGTGCTGTAGTGGCCAGCCAGGTATCGGCACCCGGGAAGGCAGCAAAATCCATTGCCATCATGTTTGCTGGATTGACCATTGCCAATGTGATCGGTGTGCCTATAGGGACCTATCTGGGACATGAATTTCACTGGAGCATTGCTTTCCTGATCACCGGGGTGATTGGTATCGCTACGATGCTGGCAGTCAAATTCTGGATGCCTACCATGCCCAAAGCATCTACGGCTGGCTTTGCTGAGGATTTGAAGCTGTTTAAAAACCCGGAACTGTGGTCTGTTATTCTTCTGACCACCGTGGGTACAGGAGGACTCTTTGCCTGGTATAGCTACATCGCTCCGTTGATTACAGAGGTAGCAGGGCACCCTGAATATGTGGTGAGCTACGCCATGACTTTGGCGGGTCTTGGGATGGTCATCGGGAATATCCTGGGAGCCAAAATCCTTAAATACTTCTCACCGATTCACGCAGTCATTATCAGCTTCACAACCATGTCGGTTTTGCTGGTGGCGAATGTGTTCCTGGCTTCTAACCCGATCATGGTGCTAGTGATGACATTGGTTGTTGGGATTGTGGCATTTACCGTCGGTACGCCAATCCAAATGGTTATGATCAACACAGCAAAAGGCTCGGAGGTTTTAGGATCTTCTTTAAATCAAAGTGCCTTCAACGTCGCAAACGCATCAGGTGCCTATTTTGGTGGACTCCCTATCGCGATGGGGTTTGGTTATACTTCCGCAGATATCGTGGGAGCAATCATGGCGGGTATGGGTGTGTTTTTGGCGTTTGGAGTGATCTTTATTCGCAATCAACGCGAAGTTCAGCATCAGGTCAGAAGGGAAGTGATGGCCTGAGGAGCATGTCGGGTGATACTGCCACGTCGCTAAGTATCAAATTCGATCTGCTCCACATTGACCTTTTGCTCCAGTGGATAGGAAGCAGGACCGAATTGGTTGTATAGCGCCACCTCAGACGAATCTTTACCATACCCAACAGCCACATAACCCCCAATGGAATCTTTTTTCGTTGCATCAAAAGTATACCATCTTCCGTCCAGGTAGGCCTCAAACCAGGCGTGCATGTCCATGGGAGTAAGATTGTGCAGGTAACCCACTACCATGCGTGCAGGAATGCTTATGCTTCTACACAAAGCGATCCCTAAATGAGCCAGGTCCCTGCAGACACCATGCTGTTGTTCATTGACTTCGACAGCAGAAATTGGGAATGAACTGCTTCCCGGCGTGTATGCTACATTTTCCCGCAACCAGGACTCAATGGCTGCAACCTGATCATATCCCGGGATACAATGAGAAGTGATGGAGGCAGCCATTTGATTGAATCGATCCGACTCACAATACCTGCTAGGCAACAAATATTTGAGGACTCCGGATGGTAGATGCTGTATTTCGACAAACTGTGCACCGGGATCTTTTCTAACGAAGTCATCAGTTTTCACATCAGCCTTGGTAGAAATAGACAATGCACCAGGTGGAGCGATCAATCTTTGACATAGGTTGCCATGTGTGTCAGCATACTCAACGACATTCATCATGGGAGATATATTGTATTCCTCTCGTGCTACCCACTGTTGTGAGCTGCTCCTGGGTCTAAGCATAAAGATGAGGACCGTTTGTACTTCAAAGTCAAAAGTCAGGGAACAGCTTGTTCGCAACCACATATAATATCTATCTACTGTAAAGTGTTATGAAAATTAAAGCTAGGTTGTTTGTCCCACTTATGGTCATGACTGGGAAAAAGAATCATTACAGCCATTGCTGATTTTGAGCGGGGACAAGCTATCCGGCATCCAGGTGGTTCTCCTTTTCGTTTAATAAAAAATCCGGAGATGCTTTATATGCCCGGATCTATCAAACAATGCAAGCTGCAATGACCAAAACCACCAACGTTATCGTTTTCATTTGTGTATGGTTTGCTGTTTCCTGTCATGCAACAGACCCCGCTTCACAGTTTATCCTAATTGGCAGCACACCAGGTGACTCCACTATTAAATCAGCGCTTTCTATTCCCCACAAAACACAGGTTGACTTTATTAAATGGAGGCTTGAATTGCGTGAGCGTCAAACTTTCTTAATGAACATACATTATGGAGAATCACAACCCAACACCCTTGGATTTTTAGGGGATGGGGAAAGACTGACCGTTCAAGGGACTTATTCGGTTGTTGAGGGACAGTCGCCAAATGAATTCAGAGAGGTTTATCAGTTTAATAGTAATAATCTTGCGGATAATCTGATAATGGTAAAGGTCACCGAAAACCTGTTTCATTTTCTGGATGGCCAAAATCATTTGATGGTGGGGAATGGAGGCTGGAGTTATATGCTGAGTCGGGAAGATCCCATAGAAAATACCAGCTTGTTAATATCCTCTGCAGTTTCCGATGAATCAACACCACTCGTTTTTGTTGGGCGAACCCCATGTCAGGAATTTGCTCTGGAGCATCCCGAGATGAATGTGAGCCCGGCCTGCTTCAAGCTGAAATGGAAGCTGGTCCTGAACAGAGATCCTTTGACCAACCTTCCTTCCACCTGCGTGATGCGAAAGATCGTGGACAATCAACCCCGGGAAGTAACCGGGCGATGGACCATTCTGAGAGGAGCCATTTCAGATCCTGAATCCATCATTTACCAGATAGATTTCGATGAGCCCGGCGAGTCGATTTCACTACTTGCCGGTGATGATAATATCTTGTTTTTCCTGGATAAGAATGATAAGCCTTTTGTAGGAAATCAGGATTTCAGCTTTGTGCTGAACAGAGATTTGTAGCAATGTTCAGTAACTTCTCTCTTAGTACTGGCCGTTTTTAAAGATAGGATTTAAAAGATAATATCCTTTAGCTTTAACCACGTTAATCAAAACCGGCTATCATGAACACTAAATCAGTAATTTGTTTGCTACTGTGTATGGGTCTTGGCTCTTCATCCTCATTTGCTCAGGGGGATGATTCCAGGCTGATACGGGCACTAATCGATTTCACTGCCGAGTTTGGCGGTGATCCTGTGGCTACTGTATACTTTACCAATGGCGAAGACCAGTCTGTGAAGGCCGGGCAAGGACTCTCGCTTGGATTGGGAGGAGAATTGACCATTCCTGTTGTAAATAAATTAAAAGTCCGTGGTTGGGTAAGTTATAAGTATCAGACCACCATGGCGGATAATGCAGACATCACCTTGACCAGCGTGCCCGTAAATCTTACCGCTAATTGGGTGATGGATAATGGCATTCGCTTCGGGGCTGGGTTGGCGTTGCACAATGCTGTTAAGTTTGGCGCCGGTGACCTGGGAGATGATATCAAATTCAACAATGCCAGTGGACCATTGTTTGAGGTAGGATGGAAGTGGATAGGGTTGAGATATACCCTGATGGAGTATGTGGATGGAGCAGATATGTATGACGCCAATGCCATTGGGGTGTCGCTGAGTTTTGCTTTTCCGCAGTGATAGTGGTAATTCCAATCATGTGCCAATTAATTCACTCTTATTTGCAGCCTGACAACAGCTGGAGTGATTATTAGAAAATCAGATAAAGGTCAACCAAATTTAAAAAAATCAACAGGGATGATGTGTTACAAAGTTGTATCCTTTCTGGTAGTTATTTTTATTTCGTGGCCATCAGGTGCCCAGTCACCAGAGGGTATAAGTCTTCCGGATAGAGGGGTTTGTGCGCATAGGGGTGCGATGATGACCCCTCCTGAAAATACACTTTCCGCTTTTAAAGCCGCGATTGAATCAGGGGCACATATGATAGAGTTTGATGTACATCTGACAAAGGATAGTCAGCTGGTTGTCATTCATGATTATACTGTGGATCGGACCACAGATGGAACAGGTAAGGTTGCAGACCTGACATTGGATCAAATAAAGGAACTGGATGCCGGAAGCCATAAATCTGCAAAATTTGTAGGGGAGAAAGTTCCGACCTTATCTGAAGTATTAGAAGTGATGCCAGTAAATATCTGGCTAAATGTCCATTTAAAAGGAAGCCCTGAATTGGCTATACGTGTTGCGCGGGTTATTGAAGAGAAGAACCGGCTTCATCAATCATTTCTTGCATGTGGTATGGAGGCTGCTAAGGCAGCGAAGTCAGTAGTCCCTGAAATAATGATATGCAATATGGACAGGAGGAAAACGGTTGCTCAGTATGTAGAAGAAACAATGGATGGAGACTTTGATTTTATTCAGATACCCGGGGAGATTTCTAAAGAACTGAAGCATTTTTCCAGGTCGCTTCGTGAAAGTGGTGTTAGAATCAACTTTGTTCGGTCAGATGTCCGGGAAGAGTATGAGATGCTATATGATCTTGGAATAGAATTTATCCTTTGTGATGATGTAGTCAACTCAATTAAGTATGCTGAGGCTCTGGGGATCGACAGACATACTCCGGTTTTTTGATGGCTCGATAACTTTTAACAACCCTGGTTTACTTCTCCACATGGGATCTAATTAAGAAGAATTTCATCATCATTACCGGTATTCAATGTCGGCTGTAGAACGCTTTAATATCTGAAATCTGCCTAGATTTGATAGCGTACGGACAGCATGAATCCGTATAACTCAAAATGGTAGATCAATCTGACGTCCGCCCAAAATACATCCTTCCGGTTATCGTCATTGCACAGTTTTGCTGCACTTCCCTTTGGTTTGCAGGAAATGGAGTGATGAATGATCTCGTGTTGGATTTCGACCTGAAAGAAAGTGCCCTGGGTCACCTGACTTCAGTGGTGCAGTTCGGATTTATCACCGGCACGCTTACCTTCGCCATCCTCACCATCGCCGACCGGTTTTCGCCTTCCAAAGTTTTTCTCGTCAGTGCTTTGTTTGGCGCTTTATTTAACCTGGGGGTGATCTGGGAAGCCAATACACTGGCCAGCATCCTGACATTCCGGTTCCTCACAGGATTTTTCCTGGCGGGGATCTACCCGGTAGGGATGAAGATCGCAGCTGACTACTTTGAAAAGGGATTGGGAAAGTCACTGGGATTTCTGGTAGGAGCATTGGTGATCGGTACCGCATTTCCCCACCTGCTCAGGGACATGACAGGTGCTTTTCCATGGAAGCTGGTACTGATCATTATATCCGGAATTGCCACGCTGGGTGGTTTGGTGCTTTTCTTGTTGGTGCCGGATGGCCCCTTCCGTAAAGCCGGACAAAAAGTGGACCTTTCCGCCTTTTTCAGTGTGTTCCGAAATCAACAGTTCCGTTCCCCGGCCTTTGGGTATTTTGGGCATATGTGGGAGCTCTATGCCTTTTGGGCTTTTGTACCGATTATGTTGAAAGAATATGAACGGATAACTCCAGCTGCCTCATTCAATGTCCCCTTGCTTTCTTTTCTGATCATTGCAGTGGGCGGAGTAGCCTGTATGATCGGTGGATACATTGCGCAAGCTGCAGGTACAAGGAATACGGCATTTTCAGCCCTCTTACTGTCCTGTGCCTGCTGTCTGATCTCACCCTGGCTTTTCAGCACAGACATACCCATGTTGTTTGTGGGGTTCTTATTGTTCTGGGGCATGGTGGTCATTGCAGATAGCCCGCTCTTTTCTACCCTGGTAGCTCAAAACGCTATCCCGGAAATCAAGGGCACAGCCCTGACCATTGTCAACTGTATTGGGTTTTCCATCACCATAGTCAGTATTCAATTGATCAACATCCTGAGTACCATAACTGATTCCAGAAGCATTTATTCCCTGTTAGCCATTGGACCATTACTAGGTTTGGTGGCTTTGAGAGGAAAGCAAGCCAAACCTTCACTATCTTACGATAATCAATGAGATTGCTGGAAGTTATAGTAAAGGACAAACCGGAAGAAATTGAAAAACTTCTGGATGAGAACCACGTCATTGAATGCTGGACCTACCCATCGGACAAAGGGGAGAAGATCATTAAAATTTTAATTCAGGATGAGCATGCCAGTGACATGCTGGCCATACTTGAGAAAAGTCACTATCATCGGGTCATCATTTATCCCATTGAAGGGACCATGCCCAAAGTGGAATCCTCCATAAAAAAGGAAGATGACAAAATCCGGATCGGAAAATTTATCGCCATCAGCAAGGAAGAACTGTATCATGATGTTGGCGAGCCAGTGAGTCTTACGGTAAATTATATCCTGATGGTCGTGCTGTCTTCTTTTGTAGCCGGTATCGGTATACTTAAAGACAATATCGCTATCATCATTGGGGCCATGGTTATAGCACCTTTCCTGGGGCCTAATATGTCCCTGGCATTTGGAACTATTCTGGGTGACTGGTCCATCATCAGAAAGTCGATATCTGCAGGGATTGTCGCCACTACACTTGCGCTCATCATATCCATGATATGGGGATATGCTGCCGGTGATCTGAGTGAGATTACCTTCGATCCGGCGATCAACTACCAGGACATTCTACTGGCGCTGATCTGTGGTTTTGCCGGGGTGATATCTGTTATCAGTGGGCAGGGTGCCACCCTGGTGGGTGTGATGGTGGCTGCGGCTTTGTTACCCCCGCTGATGCGAGGCGGACTGCTTTTAGGAGCAGAGGATTATAGAAATGCCATCAACTCATTCCTGATATTTATAGCCAATGTGATCAGCCTGAACATTGCCGGGATCGTCACCTTTTATCTGGCCGGCATCAAACCCAGCAACTGGTGGGAAAAGGGCGTAGCCAAAAAGAAGACCCGTACAGCCCTCATCATCTGGACCATCGCATTAATTATCATCATCCTGTCGATAGTACTGATCAGGAGCTGGAATTGAATCTATCCTAACGTTAATCAAACAATAGCCACTAATTCACTAATGATTATTCCGCAGAAATCACTTTCAATACAGCTTTTCTGAACAAAGAATATTTTAATAAGCTCAAAAAGTGATATTGGAGAGATATATCACAAATTCGTTCGACAATCCGAACAAAGATTGAATCCACCGAAGGTGGACTTCGTGAAATTCTATCAAAAAATCTTATTAGTTATCAATTAGTGCATTGGTGGCATTCTTTGCATGATACCTCACTTGTGGTTGGTGACAACCCAATCTAATGCTAGAGCATAAACTCTTTAATCCCCTATTAGGGGGAATACTTCTATAACCAATGTTGTCAAGTTTAGCGAATCGCTTATTCTTTAAAAATAGAGGGATTGAATAAGCTAAAGAAGAAAACATCATTACTTGGAAATCCCCCTTTACCTGTAACCCCTAATCAAGGCTTAGGCCCGTGCACAAAGGGGGCAAGGGGGATTAGAAGCAGCTACATGAAACCCACTATGTACGAGAACTCTCTTGAACCAATCATGGAATTAGTCTCAATGATTTTTCCAGTTCTCAATAAAACCATAGATTTCTGTAAGGACAAATGCCATATTGTGTTTTACATCCAGGTCGTCAAACCTAAGAAAACTTAATCCCATTTGTTCTAGTATTCTTTGTCGCTCGGTATCTTTTACTTGAGCTAGTTCGCCATCGTGACTTTCACCATCAACTTCAATAACCAAGTCTAGCTTTTTACAATAGAAATCAACGATATAGTTTTCAAGTGGCTTTTGCCTGTTGAACCTAAACCCTTCCATCTGACCAGCTTTCAGCTCTTGCCAAAGAAGTAGCTCCGAAAGCGTACTGTTTTTGCGTAACACTCTCGAGAGATGTTTTAGGTTCTTATTGTAGGGTAGGTAGTACATATTAATCCCCCTTTGTCCCCCTTT
>DKPQ01000006.1 GCA_002471275.1 Flammeovirgaceae bacterium UBA7330 | reverse complement strand
GGAGCTTCACTGTTACGCATGAGTCATATGCCTCAACTAAGTATAGCTCCAATGGAGCGGCATCAGACTACACAGGGCCTTGGCCCTGTGTGTCGAATCATAAATCTTGCCTAGCCCCAAAGGGGCGTAATTCTACTCTATGCCCAGCCTCTCTCGATAATGCCTGAAGATGTATTAGCCATCTACCATACCGCTACCAGAAAAACAATTTTAGTATCTTAGTGTCCTGCTCATTTTATGCGAAGTATGCCCATTCAAGATATCCCATTAAAAAAGTCACTTGAAGCAATACCCCTGAATGAGGTCAAGCGACCCATCATACCAGTGGATGTTTTCATTCAGGAAGCCCATAATTTGTATGTCTGGATTCGAGCGGATTTGACGAAATTGTATGCTGCTGGGGTGGATAAAAGTTTGGTTGAATCTTTGTCAGATCGAATTGACGCCCTTCAGCTTGCCCAATCGCATTGGATCAGCTGCCGCGAAAGCCGCAAAACCATATTACTCAATCAGAAGAAGGTAAGGGCTGAAGCACTCCAGGTAAAGAATGACCTGGTAGCAGCGCTCCGTTTTGCTTTCAGGCAAGATGAACATATTCAAAGTTCCGTGAACGACATCATGAAAGGCACTTCAAGTGCTGACCTGGCTCAGGATCTGAGTGATCTGGTTGTCCTGGCTAATAGTCATACCCATGGACTTGAAGCTATTGGCTTTGAAATCAAGAAAATCAAGCTTGCTTCCGGTTTAGTCTCCAAACTTGCAAATGCCACAGCCCTGTGGAATGTAGAAAGGATGTCTACCGAAGCAAAGGAGCTTCGGGATCGGGCCTATACCCACCTACTGGAGGCAGTACATATTATCCGGGTAACTGGCCGGTTTGTTTTCCGTGACGACAAGGTCCGCATCACTGGCTACAGGCATCGTTACCGGTCCCGAAGGTAGTTCTCAACATCATTCAGACACTTCCCAGCACTATAATTAGTCTTCACAACAAAGTTTTAATTGTCCACAACAAGTAAAAGGTAGTTCACAACATGTTTTATCTATTTCACAACGTTGTGAAGTATTCGAAATGTGTTGTGAATTACTATGTGTATGTTGTGAATTATGAAATAAGTGTTGTGAACAGTATATTATATGTTGTGAATAGAAATAATATGTTGTGAACAGTATATTATTTGTTGGGGTATGGTATTTGGGAAATATGGAGGTGTTTGTTAAGTCAATTGTTGATTTTTTGTTTATCAGTTTCAGGTTTTAGGTGCACGTTGATATAAGTGAAAAACAACAATCTCAAACGTCATTCTGAACGGAGCTTTCTCAAATGATCATAATAAAGCTATATGAAATCTCAAGCCTGTTTTCTTTCTATGGGGAGATTGTAGGCGAAGTGAAGAATCTTGTCAATAGTTAGGGATTCTCCGATTCTACTCACGAGCATAAGATTCTTCACTTCGTTCAGAATGACGTCAAAAAATTGGTGGTCTGAGGTTCGCTGGATGGATTTTCTAATAATGGTGCCTACAAACAAAAAAAGCACCTCATAATGAGATGCTTTATATTGTACACCCAGAAGCCTGCCCGCCGAAGGTGGGGAGTCGATCGTAGCGATCAGCTTCTGATACTATGTACACCCAGAAGGAGTCGAACCCTCAACCTCTGGAGCCGAAATCCAGCGCTCTATCCAGTTGAGCTATGGGTGCAAAAATTCTTTTTTACACTCATAGCTTGCTTTCAATAGGCAACTTGCCGAAATCCAGCACTCTCCGCAACGGCGGACCGTCCAGTTGTGCTATGGGTGCAAAAACGGAGTGCAAATATAGAACTTTATCCCAGGATTTTGAATCAATTTTTTTAATCAGCAGGTAGAGAAACAAAAAAGTCACCCGCTGAGCAGGTGACTTCACTTCTTACATGATATTCGTTTACTATTTTGTAAAACCGATCGTCATCGAGATTACAAACTCGTCACTTGAACCGTCTCCATCAAAATCAAGAAAATCTGTTGATTCGGTTATGATCGCAACAAGTGAGGTACTATTGAGTGTTACAATATCCAATTCCATACTTTCATTGCCCAATGTCAGGATGAGTTTCTTGTTCTCCTCATCCAGAGACCATGTTCCAACTTCATCAGCCTCTCCCGGGAAAGACATTGTAAACGATCCACTGGTTGCCAGATCCAATGTCCAGCCTTCAAATTCATTGTAATCTTCATCGAATTCCTCCTCTAAATAGTCTAGCTGACTCTCAGGAATACCTAAAGCATCCGATAGGAACTCCAGAAAATCCACGCCATTGATGGTAGCAGAAAAGTCAAAGGAGTTGTAACTCCAGGTACCGGCAATTTCGTTTGCTATAAAATTATCTTCATCCTTATCGTTACACGATGAGAAAATAAGTATGCCACCAAGCAGGCAGGCAAATAAGTAAGGTTTAGCGAGTTTTGTACATTGGTAAGCGTTTTAGATTGGTAATTATATATAAAGATGGTGCATAATTATTTAAGATAACTGAATTAAGATCAAAAATTCTTATCTGTTTAATCAGTTTGAAAGTTTCAACTGAATTTTCTGGTGTAAAAAGAATGATCACCTCTGTTTATTCTGTGACAAAAAAAAGTCACCCGCTGAGCAGGTGACTTTATTATTCATAGATAATCTTAATTCTTATTTAACGAGGCCTAGTGTAACAAGGAATACCATTACGTCCACTGAACCATCCTGGTTGATGTCAAATTCATCAGACTCATCAAATGAAACAACCAATGCTGAGCTGGTCAAAGTGACAACATCCAATTCAACTACATCATCTCCGGTAGATCCGCTACCAAAATTGAGTGTGAGTGTCTGAGTAGACTCATTAAGAACCCAGGTGCCTTCTTCCTCAGGCTCTCCGGGATATGAAGAGATGACTGTTCCATTACCATTAAAAGTAATTGACATTCCCTCAAAATCATTGATTTCATTACCCCACGCTTCCAGTTCACCTTCAAATTCTGAGGCTGCCTGTCCAGTTTCGTCAGCCCACCACTTCAAAAAGTCAGTGCCATTAATAGTGGCAGAAAAATCAAATGAATTAAAAGACCAGGTGCCTTCAATTTCGGCAGCAACAAAATCGTCTCCTTCGTCTCCATCATTACATGATGTGAAAACAACAACACTACCTAGCAGGCAGGCAAATAAAAAAGGTTTAGCTAGTTTGTACATATGATATAATTATTGGTTTAGATGGTTGAAAGTCTCAAATATGGTGCCTAAAATTTTTACATTACAAATTTTCGGGTGATAAATACGTGTTATTACTGAGGTCATATGGCTGCTGTTTCTATTTTTGCACCCATGAATCCGGACATGATACACGATATCATCAAAAAGCGTAAATCCTATTATCCACCTCAGTTTTTGCCTAAGGAGATCCCGCGGGAAGTGATTGATGAACTCCTAAAATCTGCCAATGAAGCGCCGACACATAAGCTCACTGAGCCCTGGCGATACAAGGTGATCACTGGCCCCGCCAGGAAGCGATTTGGTGAGTTTATGTCTGAGAAATATCGTGCTATTACCCCTACACCAGAGTTTTCTATTGCCAAATACGAAAAGATCAAAACGAATCCTCAAAAGTCCGGGGCGGTATTGGCCATCTGTATGCAAAGGGACCCGAATGGAAGGATCCCGGAGTGGGAAGAGTTGGCATCCGTAGCTATGTCTGTACAGAATATCTGGATCGCCTGCTCTGGATATGGCATCGGTGCCTACTGGTCATCTCCGGATTTGATTCAATATTTTGGGGAATTTGAAAAGCTGTCCGAAGGCGAGCGATGCATTGGAATATTTTATATGGGTTATATTGGTCAGGAAGTTCCGGGCCCCAACAAAAAACCGATTGAAGATAAGGTGGTCTGGATCAATAAGTAAATCCAACCATGACCCAAAAAGTTGTTTCCGTAATAGATACCGGATATGCCTCCTTTGAGGAAGAACGAAAGATCCTTAAAGATGCCGGTTACGACCTGAAAATCTTTGAAGGCCATCGAAATGACCTCCAGGCCAAAATAGCATTTGCCAAAGATTCCGAAGGTTTATTAATTCGCTGGAGCGAGATCAATACAGCATTTCTTGCGCAGTTTCCAAAGCTCAAAGCTATTTGTAGATATGGAGTTGGTTATGACAATATCAACCTGGAGGATGCCCGACAATGTGGGGTGAAGGTGGCCAATGTCAGTGGCTATGCAAGCCATTCAGTCTCTGACCATACCCTGATGCTCTTGTTCGCTGTTCTGCGAGATCTTGCCGGAAGCATTAGACAGCTCAGGGGAGAATACACCCAGCCGGGAAGAAAGGACAGTTTTGAGTTGCATGAAAAGACCCTGGGGATCATCGGGCTGGGCAGGATAGGCTCTACCTTTTGCATAAAGGCTCAACCACTGTTCAAAGAAATACTCGCTTATGATCCATATATCTCAGCCGACAGATTTGCTGAAGTGGGAGCCAGACAGGTGGAAAAGGAAGAATTGCTTAAAAACTCCGACGTGATCACCCTGCACTGCAACCTCACGGATGAGTCACGCCACATTATCGATGACAATGCGTTCGCTCTCATGGGTAAAAAGCCCATTCTGATCAACACAGCTCGTGGAGGTGTGGTAGACGAGAAGGCTCTGAAAAAAGCGCTTAGGGAAGACCGCTTATTTGGAGCAGGGATCGATGTTTTCCGGGATGAGCCTCCATTGGCAGATATGGATGAAGTGATCAATCACCCTAAGGTTGTGGCGACAGGTCATAATGCCTGGTATTCCAAAGAAGCTCAGGTAGAACTGCAATTAAGAGCCGCCAAAAACCTGGTGAAGATGCTTCATGGGCAGGAATGCGAGGATCAGTTGGTTTAGTAGAAGTCATTCGATGACTTCAGGTCCAAAGGATGGAGCCACTTTAGGTTGAATCATCGAATGAATAATTCATACTTTCAGTGTGGATCATTGATTTAACTCAAAATCATCATTGAGATTGAGTTATAAATGACTTAATCATAATATTTTGTATCTTATTCTTAATTTGATCATATGCCAGAGATTTCCAGGTTTTACGGCATCATTATTAAGATGTACTTTAATGAGCATAATCCCCCTCACTTTCACATGGAATACCAGGGTTTTAAAGCAAAAGTTGAAATTAATACTGGAATCCTGGAAGGAAAAATGCCTAAAACGGCAATTAACTTAACTTTGCAATGGTTAAGTGAACATAGGCAAGAATTGCTTGAGAATTGGGAACGAATTGAGAGCTTGGAACCTTTAAAGAAAATAGATCCTTTAACTTAATTGATATGGCGTTAGTTTGGATAACAAAAGCAAGTTACGTTGAAGACTTTAAAATTGAAGTAACTTTCAACGATGGGGTATCAGGAGTCATTGATCTAAAAGATCATCTCAAAGGAAAGATTTTCGAAGCGCTTAATGATGTTGAATTTTTTAAAAAATTTGAACTTGACAGTTGGACTTTAACATGGCCAAACGATTCTGACTTTGCGCCGGAATTCCTTTACGAACTCACGCTCAAACAAAACAAAAAAGCCAGAGTCAAGACAATCTAGTATTTAATGAGTCCTTCTATGACTTTAGATCTAAGGGGACAGCCTTTTTAGATTGAGTCATCATATGACTCAACTCAATAGCACCGCCTTTAGCTCCTCGTAGTCAGCTTCGATCCGGACAGCCTCTTTCTCCTTTTTCATCAGGTCTGAAACGAAATCAGGCAGGGGTAATTCTTTACCTAATGCCTTGTTCACCGTAGAAAGGAACTTTGAATAGTGAGCAGTCTCGATAAATATTCCGGTTTCCTTTTTACCCAATCCTTTTTTCAGGGCATCATATCCTATCGCTCCGTGTGGATCCAGAATGTAATCATTTTCAGCGTAGCAGTTCTTGATCACCTCAAGGGTCTGCTCATCGTTTAGAGTGTATCCGGAGATGAGCCCGGAGATTTCTTTATAGTCCTCTTCAAACAGGGCTTGCATCCTGGAGTAGTTGCTGGGATCTCCAATATCCATGGCATTAGATAGCGTATGGATCGTGCTTTTCGGCTCGTAGCTACCACTCTGCAGGTAACGTGGTACCACGTCATTGACATTGGATGCAGCGATGAATCTGGAAATCTGTAATCCCATCTTATAAGCCAGCAAGCCGGCGGTCAGGTTTCCGTAGTTCCCACTGGGGACGGAAACGACCAGGTTTCTCTTTTTTGGAGCTTCCCGATACGCCCAGAAATAATAGATAGACTGCGGCAGCCACCGGGCAATGCTGATAGAGTTGGCAGAGGAGAGGTTCATCTTCCCTGTTATATCCTTGTCCAGGAAGGCCTTTTTCACCATGGCCTGGCAGTCATCAAAGTTGCCATCTACTTCAAGCGCTTTGATGTTTTTGCCCAGCGTGGTCAATTGCTTTTCCTGGAGCTCGCTCACCTTTCCGGTAGGGTAGAGGATCACCACATTCACGCCCGGCACATCGTAGAATCCTGCGGCGACAGCTCCACCGGTATCTCCCGATGTGGCTACGAGAATGGTCACTTCATCGTCATTGCTTTCGTTGAAATAGCCCAGACACCTGGCCAGGAATCTTGCCCCCACGTCTTTGAAAGCATAGGTCGGGCCATGGGTCATTTCCAGGCTATAGATGTCATCAGAAACTTTTACAAGTGGGATTTCGAAATCCAATGCGTCTTCCAGGATCTCTCTGAGTTTGTCCTCCGGAATGTCTTCACTACAGAAGTGTCGAAGTACTTCATACCCAATGTCCACTTTAGAGTAGTAATCCATGGTTTCCAGAAAAAGAAAATCCAGTTCAGGAACTTCTTCCGGAAAATACAATCCTTTATCCTCAGGCAGGCTTTTGATCACTGCTTCCCTGAAAGAAACAGATGGTGATGTCTTGTTAGTGCTGTAGAACCTCATGATATGATAATTGATCCATGATGATTGATTTTGGAAGTATGTAACATCAGCTCATGACCCAGCTTTTGATACAGGGCCTGGACTTTGGGTTTTACACTTTCCATTTCTTGCTCATTCCGGAAAAAAGAGAACATACTTGGTCCTGATCCGCTGATATTGAAACCTACCGACCCATGCTCACACATCATCCGCTTCACCTCTTCATACCCGGGAATTAATTTTTTTCTTACGGGCTCCGCTATGACATCACTTACCGATTTCTTCAATAAGTTATAATCACTTGAATACAAGGCAGAGATCACTCCTGCCACATTAGCCCACTGATTTCTGGCATCAGGAATCGAGAGGGTCTTGGGAAGTAATGCCTTGGCTTCGGAAGTCTTCACTTCTACATCCGGGAAGATGATCAGAACACGCAGATCATTTGGTGTAGGTACCTGGAAGATGTCTAAAGGCTCATAACTACGGACCACATTGAAACCACCCATTAAAGCCGGAGCTACATTATCGGCATGATATGATTTGGATGCAAAGGCTTCTCCTTCCATCACAAAAGGAAGAAGATCTCTGGTAGAGAGCGGGTTCCCCATGAGATGATTCACACCAAATACAGCTCCTGCAGCACTGGAAGCGCTGGAGCCTAAACCACTACCTGGTTTGAATGACTTGGTGATGGTAAAAGAAAATCCTGCATTGGAATTGATGTGCTTCAGATAGGATTCCACAGCAATGCTGGCCACATTTTCTTTTGGGTTGTTAGGGAGGATGGCTCCTTTGGATTGCTCTATCACCAACTGGTCATCAGACCGTTTACAAATAGTAATAAAGTCACCAATTCCTTCTATTGCAAATCCGAAAGTATCATATCCACAGCCCACATTTGCAACCGAGGCAGGTGAAAATACAGTAATTTGATCCATAGTTTATTGATAGGATTGAGCGATGCGTAGCACATCGGCAAAAATACCAGAGGCAGTTACGTCTGCTCCGGCGCCGGCACCTTTGATTTCAAGTGGTTGGTCTTTGTATCGATTGGTGTAGAATAACACAATGTTGTCTTTACCTTCCAGGTTGTAAAAAGGATGTGTAGACTCTACTTCGTCAAGGGATACATTGCCAACTCCGTTTTTGTACTTGGCTACCACTCTAAGTCTCTTACCCTGTTCTTTGGCTTTTTCATAGATAGACCGGAAATGATCTTCCTCTTTTTCAATTTTATCGTAGAAATCTTCCACTGAACTACTTTTCAGGCAGCTTTCCGGTAGAAAGCTCTTCATGATGATGTCATTGAGTTCAAATGAATATCCGCTCTCTCTTATGAGAATCAAAATTTTTCTTTTCACATCCTCCATGAAAAGATCCAGTCGTGGATCAGGCTCGGTATAACCCAGCTTTTTAGCTTCTTTGATCACCTCCACAAATTTTTTCTTTCCATCATATTCGTTGAAGAGGAAATTCAAGGTTCCAGACAAAACAGCCTCGATGCGATGGATCTCGTCGCCACTCTTGATGAGGTCAGTGAGCGTAGACAGAATAGGAAGTCCTGCGCATACGTTGGTCTCAAAAAGGAAATGGCCACCATATTTCTTGGCAGAGCCCTTGAGCTCCAGATAATGCTGCTGTGGTCCGGTCGCAGCAATTTTATTTGGAGTGACCACTGAGACGCTCCTTTTAAGGATGTCCGGATAAAGGCTGGCTATTTCGCTGGCCGCTGTGATATCTACAAAGATGCTGTTTCGCATGTTCATGTCATGCATCTTGTCCAGGAATTCCTCTTTTTGGAATTTCTCACCATTGTCAAGGTGCTCCTGCCATTTGGTAGACGGCAATCCCTGCTGATCGAAAGCCATCTTACGTGAGTTTGCGATAGCGATCACTTTGATGTCGAGGTGGTAATGCTCTTTCAGGAATCCGTTTTGGTTACCTACCTGAGCCATGAATGCTTTTCCCACATTTCCTGCTCCAATAATAAACAGGTTGATCCTTCGATAGTCAGATAAGAAGAAGCTTTCGTGCAGTGCATTAAGTGCCTTTCTTAGATCTACCTTCGGGATTACTGCTGAGATGTTTCGCTCCGATGACCCCTGAGCGATGGCTTTTACGCTGATACCATTTTTACCCAGGATGCTAAACATCTGACCACTCACACCTACCTGGTCTTTCATGTTGTTCCCTACCAGGGCAATGATGCTCAAATCTTTTTCGGCTTCTACCACATTGATATTACCGTTTTCGATTTCAAAACTGAATTCTTCGTTGAGTACTTCTACAGACTTTTTTGCATCTTCTTCCCGTACGCCGACGGAAATGCTGTGCTCAGAGCTTGCCTGAGTGATGAAAACCACATTGATCTTTGATTCAGACAATGAGCGAAACAGCCGAAAAGAAAACCTGGGAATACCCACCATGCTCGAACCACTTAGGGTGACCATGGCAATGTCTTTGATGCTGCTGATACCTCTGATCAGTTGCTTTCCTTCATCCCATTTCTTCGTGATAAGTGTGCCCGGGTGGGTTGGATTGAAGGTGTTTTTAATGGTGATTGGAATTCCTTTTTGTAAGGCAGGTTGAATGCTTGGCGGGTAGATTACTTTAGCTCCGAAATGAGAAAGTTCCAGTGCCTCCTCGTAAGAGACATGCTCGATGAAATGAGCATGCTTCACCAGTCTTGGATCGGCAGTCATCAGCCCATCTACATCCGTCCAGATCTCCAGGTTTTCTACATCGAGGATACCCGCGATGATGGCCGCTGTAAAATCAGAGCCACCGCGTCCAAGGGTGGTGGGTTCATTGGCTTCTGATGAACTGATAAATCCCGGGAACAGATTAACCTGCTCGAATGATTTAGCAACCGCCTTGATATTTTTAGTGGTCTTCTTGAAGTTGACGTTGGCCTTACCAAAATGACTGTCAGTGACGATATAATCCCTGCTGTCAAAGTATTTCACCTTGACTTTTTGCTGTTTCAGATAGTCAAAAAGGATCAGGTTTGAAAGTCTTTCTCCACAACCAAGTACAAAGTCACTACTTCTCGGTGTCATCTCTTTGAGCAGCCACATGCCATGGCCGATTTCTGCCAGCTCATCTGTGATTTTGATCAGGTCCTCGCCAGGCTTTTGTCCAAGCAGGTCATAGTAGAGTTTCTGGTGAGCCAAGGCGATGTGCTCAATGATGATCTTGTATTCATCATTGCCTTTAGAAGCAAGTTCACTCATTTTGACCAACTGGTCAGTGACCCCTCCGACTGCAGAAGTGACAACGATCAATTGCTCTTTAGATGAAGTAATGATCTCTGCAACCTGGCGGATCGATTCCGCATTCCCAACAGATGTTCCTCCGAACTTAAGTACTTTCATTTTTATGTTTTAATTTATTTCCATCGTCACCCAGGAAAGTGACTATCAAATGGTCGCGTGAAATTATCTAATTTTCAGGTTAAATCAGATGACCAAACAAATCAGGTTTCTTATTGAGGTACTCCCCAAAGAAGTTTTTCTCTTTCATCTTATCAATTAAAGGTCCCAGGTCTGCTTTGTTCTTTAACTCAATCCCTACGAGTGCCGGACCTTTTTCTCTGGATGTTTTCTTTGTGTATTCAAAAAGGATGATGTCATCATCAGGTCCCAGTACCTCACCTACAAATTCTCTAAGGGCTCCGGCACGTTGAGGGAATCTCACAATAAAATAGTGGACCAGACCCTCATACAACAAGGATCTTTCCCTGATTTCTTCGGTTCTCGTAATGTCGTTGTTGCCACCGGAAAGTATGCAGACAACATGCTTGCCTTTGATCTCCTCTCTGTATTGATCCAACACGGCCACAGAAAGTGCTCCTGCTGGCTCCAAAACGATCCCACTCTCATTGTACATGCTGATCAAAGAGGAGCATATCTTGCCTTCATTGACGAGCGTAACCGCATGGAGATTGTCACGGCAGATAGGGAATGCAAAATCACCCACCCGTTTCACGGCCGCTCCATCCACAAATTTGTCGATGTGTTCCAGCGTGACCACTTCATTTTTTTGAATGGCCTCGTACATCGCGGGCGCTCCCTCAGGTTCTGCCCCGATGATAACTGTTTGAGGACTTAATGCTTTGACCACAGCGGATACACCTGCCGCCAGTCCGCCACCACCGATGGGCATAAACAGGTAGTCCATGTTAAAATCCGCGTCCTGGATCAGTTCCAGTCCGATGGTAGCCTGACCTTCGATGACTTTAGGGTCATTGAAAGGATGTACAAAAGTACTCCCGGTCTTTTCTTCAAAATCTTTTGCTTCTTTGTTGGCATCGTCGAACGTATCACCTGCCAGGACGACATCGATATATTCTTTGCCAAACATTTTTACCTGCTGCACCTTTTGCTTAGGTGTGGGTACAGGCATGAAGATTGTTCCCTTTACCTTGAGTTTATGGCATGAAAAAGCGACTCCCTGTGCGTGATTTCCTGCACTGGCACAAACTACCCCTTTCTTGAGTTCTGCCTGTGAAAGTGATTTGATCTTATTGATAGCACCACGGATCTTATAGGATCGGACAATCTGCATGTCCTCCCGCTTGAGGTAGATCTTGGCATCATACCGCTCACTCAGGTTAAAACTATACTGAAGGGGTGTTACCGTAGAGACATCACGCATGGCTCTGTGAGCCACCTCGATGTCCTTAAATTCGGGTGAATACCCCTCCAGTGAAGTAGTTTTTTCAGTCATTCTTAGTTTTCTGGTCGTAGCTTACGTACGGCAGCACCAGCTCTCCAAAGCTCAGAATCTTCCAGCTCCTTCAACTCTTGCTCCAACTTAACGCGATAATCTGGCTGCTTGTTGGCTTCGATTGTGATCTTAGCTTCATTACCGGTTTCCACACTGCTGTACAGGTCTTCGAAAACAGGTTTTACTGCATCACGGAATTTTTTCCACCAATCTAATGCACCTCTTTGTGCGGTAGTAGAGCAGTTGGCATACATCCAGTCCATTCCATTCTCAGCGATGAGTGGGTAAAGTGACTGGGTAGCTTCCTCTACAGTTTCATTAAATGCCTCAGATGGAGAGTGGCCTTTGGCTCTTAAAGTATCATACTGAGCAGCAAACAAGCCCTGGATAGCACCCATTAAGCTTCCTCGCTCACCAGTTAAGTCACTGTATACCTCTTTTTTGAAGTTGGTTTGGAATAGATATCCTGATCCTACACCAATCCCTAAAGCAACAACTTTTTCTTTGGCTTTTCCTGTAGCATCCTGGTGGATTGCAAAACTTGAGTTCAAACCTCTTCCTTCAAGGAATAGTCTTCTCAGGCTGGTACCTGAACCTTTAGGAGCAATCAGGATGACATCTACATCTTTGGGGGGGATGATTCCGGTTTGATCACTGTATGTCACACCAAATCCATGAGAAAAATACAATGTCTTACCAGGTGTCAAATGCTTTTTCAAAGTTGGCCAAAAAGCAATTTGTCCAGCATCAGAAAGAAGGAACTGGATGATCGTGCCTTTTTCACATGCTTCTTCCAATTCAAAAAGTGTTTTTCCTGGTTCCCATCCGTCAGCCACGGCTTTGTCCCATGTCTTTGAATCTTTTCGCTGACCAACGATTACGTTGAAGCCATTGTCTTTCAGGTTAAGGGCTTGTCCGGGACCTTGCACCCCGTAGCCAAGCACAGCGATGGTCTCATTTTTGAGTACTTCTCTCGCTTTTTCAAGAGGAAATTCTTGTCTGGTTACTACTTCTTCTTCGACTCCTCCAAAATTGATTTTTGCCATTGTTTTTTAGTTTGTGAAAATTAGAAATCTTTTATGGTTAGTTTGTTTGCTGTTGAATCCTCCAGCATTTTTATGAATGCTTCAGTTTTTCTTTTAGACTTGGATATAGCCACTCTACCAGAGCGTACAAACTCCAGTAAACCATGAGGTTCAAGTTTTTTGTACAGGTCATGGGTATCAGATTTGTGACCGGTCTTTTCAATTACTATATGGTCTTTCTCAACCACCAAGATCCTTGCTCCGCTATTCCTTACCAGGGTCTCGATAGACGTTCCGTTGAGGAATACAGCCGTTGGGACCTTGTATAACGCAATCTCCTGATAGTAGATCTGATCATCTTCATAGACGAATGCCCCCAGGACATCAATCAGTTTCCTGATCTGTTTGACTACCTTTTCAATAGTCTCTCGGGTAGAGTTGACCACGATGGTAAACCTGCTCACACCCGGAACTTCCGTGGTGGAGACATTAAGACTATTCAGGTTGATCTTTCTCCTGTTGAATATTATTGTGATGTGATTCAGCAGACCAGCTTTATCCTCCGTTAAGACAGACAAAGTAAAATCTTTGATGGTCTTATCTTCTGAATGATCATCATCATATAGACTCTTAGACATATGGGTGTGCTTTATCGTTTTTGTTCTAATAGGATATCGGATACGCTGGCGCCCGCAGGAACCATCGGGAATACGTTCTCTTCTTGCTCCACTACTACTTCCAGTAGCTGAGGGCCATCAGCGGATAACCATTGATCCAAAGCAGCGTCCAGATCCTCCCTTTTTTCAATTTTCTGCGAAGGTATGCCGTATCCCTGGCAAATCAATTGAAAATCCGGATTGGTTAATTCTGTAAATGAATATCTCTTCTCATGGAAAAGCTCCTGCCACTGGCGTACCATCCCCAAAAAGTTATTGTTTAAGATGAGGATCTTCACTCCAATCTGGCTCTGAAAAATGGTGCCAAGTTCCTGAATGGTCATCTGAAAACCACCATCTCCAATTACGGCAATCACTTCTCTGTTTGGTTGTCCCATTTTGGCACCCATGGCTGCTGGCAAAGCAAATCCCATGGTTCCGAGGCCACCGGAAGTAACGTTGGATCGGGTGTCGTCGAAGGCATAATATCTACTGGCCACCATTTGATGCTGTCCCACATCGGTTACGATGATGGCTTTTCCGTTGGTCTTGTCAGAGATTTTTTTGATCACCTCCACCATCTGCACACCACCTGATTTTCTGGTGAGAGCCTTGTTGATGATTTTGTCAAATTCGATTTGATCACAATCTCTGAATTCCTGTACCCAGGCGTCATGCTTATTGTTATCCACCTGCTTGATCAAGGAAATCAGCGCTTCCTTGGCATCCGCATTGATAGCCACATCGGCTTTTACGTTCTTGTTGATCTCTGCAGCGTCAATCTCTATATGGATAACCTTAGCTTGTTTGGCATATTTTGCCAGATTTCCGGTTACCCTGTCATCAAAACGCATACCTACCGCTATCAATACATCACACTCATTGGTTTTGACGTTGGGACCATAATTACCATGCATACCCAGGTACCCTACATAAAGTGGGTGGCTGTTAGGCACAGCCGAAAGCCCCATGAGTGTAGATGCCATGGGTATTCCGGCCTTTTCCGCAAAACTGATTAGTTCTTTTTGAGCCTTGGACAGGATTACGCCCTGACCAACCAGCATCATCGGCTTTTTGGCACTGTTGATTAATGCTGCTGCGGCTTTTACAGGCTCTTCTTCCAGTGCCGGATAAGGATGATAGCTTCTTATCCTTTCACATTTTGTGTACGAGAAATCAAACTCTTTTATCTGAGCATCCTTCGTAATGTCTATGAGGACAGGTCCTGGCCGACCCGTATTGGCAATGTAGAAAGCCTTGGCAATTGCATAAGGGATTTCTTCTGGTTTGGTTACCTGGAAGTTCCACTTAGTGACAGGCATTGAGATCCCCACTACATCAGTTTCCTGAAAAGCATCGGTTCCAAGCAAATGAGAAAACACTTGCCCGGTAATACATACAATAGGTGTAGAGTCGATTTGAGCATCTGCGATTCCGGTGATGAGGTTGGTAGCTCCCGGTCCCGAAGTGGCAAAGCAGACACCCGTCTTTCCTGTGACGCGTGCATACCCCTGAGCTGCATGGACTGCGCCCTGCTCATGTCGGGTAAGAATGTGGTTCAACTTGTCGGAGTATCCATACAATGCATCATAAATGGGCATGATGGCACCACCGGGGTATCCGAAAATCAGGTCAACTCCTTCCTCAAGTAAGGATAAAAGAACTGCTTCGGAACCTGTTACCTTGATAGACTTTTTAGTCTTCTGTTCTGAGATTGCCAATGAAGATGTATCCATGAGCTTTTTATTTAAAATTCATCAGTAACACAGCCTTCTGTGGCCGACTTTACTGAGTGTATGTATTTTTTAAGTATTCCTCTTTCTGCTTTGTACGCTGGTTTTACCCAGGCTTTTTTACGCGCTTCCATCTCTTCGTCAGAAATCTTCACTTCCAAAGTGTTGGTTTTTGCGTCTATCCGGATGATGTCACCATTCTTAATGAGGCCAATGGGGCCACCTTCCTGTGCTTCTGGTGTGATGTGACCCACCACAAAACCATGAGACCCTCCGGAAAACCTGCCGTCTGTAATCAGCGCCACATCCTTTCCTAATCCCGCACCCATCACCGCACTGGTAGGCTTCAGCATTTCCGGCATACCCGGAGCTCCTTTGGGTCCACTATAGCGGATCACAATGACTTCGCCTTTCTGTACTTCCTCGCCGATTCCTTTGATGGCAGCAAATTCATCCTCATAGATCCTGGCTGGTCCTTCAAACACATCACCTTCTTTGCCGGTGATCTTGGCTACGGCTCCTCCCGGAGACAGGTTGCCATAAAGGATCTGCAAGTGACCACTTTTCTTGATGGGCTCATCAAAAGAGTACATGATCTTGGGCTCTTTCTTCAACGCCGGGATATTCTCCAGGTTCTCTGCCAGAGACTTTCCTGTCACTGTCAGACAATCACCATGGAGGTATCCATGGTCCAGCATGATCTTCATCACACCCGGGATACCACCTACATTGTGAAGGTCTTCCATCAGGTATTTTCCACTGGGTTTCAGGTCTCCCAAAAACGGTGTTTTATCACTGATCTTCTGGAAATCATCCAGTTCCAAAGGCACATTAGCTGCTCTGGCCATGGCCAGCAGGTGGAGCACCGCATTGGTAGATCCTCCCAGTACCATCACCATGGTAATGGCATTTTCGAAAGACTTCCTGGTAATGATGTCACTTGGACGAATGTCTTCTTTCAACAAATATCGAATGGCCTTTCCAACATGGTGGGTCTCTTCGACCTTATCCTTGCTCTCTGCCGGGTTGGAAGAGCTGAATGGTAAGCTCATCCCCATAGCCTCAATCGCTGTAGACATCGTGTTAGCGGTATACATACCCCCACATGCTCCCGGGCCAGGAATACTGTTTTTGATCACAGCTTTATAGTCCGCATCAGAGATGTTGCCTCGCAACCTTTCGCCATAGGCTTCGAATGCCGAAACTATGTTCAGGTCCTCACCATTTAGTCTACCGGGTTTGACCGTTCCTCCGTAAACCAGAATAGATGGCCTGTCGAGTCTGGACATACCGATCATCGCACCGGGCATGTTTTTATCACACCCTACAATGGAGATCACTCCATCATAAAATTGGGCTTGAACCACTGTTTCGATAGAATCAGCAATTACCTCTCTTGATACCAGGGAATACCTCATTCCTGTAGTACCGTTCGACATCCCGTCACTGACACCTATGGTATTGAAAATGAGTCCGACCATGTCTGCTTCCCGGACACTCTTCTTTACCTGGTGAGCCAGGATGTTGAGGTGCATGTTGCAGGGGTTGCCTTCAAATCCGGTACTTACGATACCAATTTGCGCTTTATTGAAGTCTTCGTCAGTTAGGCCGGCAGCATACAATTGTGCTTGAGCTCCCGGTTGTGATGGGTCCTGTGTAAAGGTTTTGCTATACTTATTTAATTCACTCATGGGTTAAACAATGGTCAGTCCTTGGTATTCGTCAAATTTTACTTTTTGCTGGTACATAATATGCAGGTCAAAGCCAATAGACTCCTCCCAATCTTTTTTGAAAGGCTCTCCGTTGATGGAGTCGATGGCCGTCACCTCGGAGGCTGTACCACAGAAGAAAGCATGATCTGCTTCATAGATTTCTTCCGGCTTAATGTCTTTTTCAATCACCTTCACGTTGAGGTCTGCTGCGAGCTCCATGATTGTTTTTCTGGTGATCCCGGGGAAGATGTTGCCCAACCGGGGCGTATACAGCTTTCCATCTTTTTCGTAGAATATATTACTTCCCGGACCTTCAGAGATAAACCCATTGTGGTCTAGCAAGATGGCTTCATCATAGCCCAGGTGTTTGGCTTCGGCTGTTGCCAATGTAAAGGCTGCATAATTGCCGATAATTTTTGCGTCAATGGGTATTGATTTTGGAGAGGGCTTGATGTAGGAAGATACCATCACATTGAGGGGCTCGATTCCAGGGTACTTGGCCCATTTCCAGGCGGTCATGAATATGTGGATGTGATTGGAAGGAGAAAGCATCATATTGGGGCCAGCAAAAACCAACGGGCGAATATACGCATTGGTGAGGTTATTTCTGGTGATAAGCTCATACGCAATGTGGATCAGCTCATCGATGGAGTAGGGAACCTTCAGGTGGATCTTCTCTGCAGACTGCTTGAGTCTTTCGAAATGTTCTTTTGGTTTGAAGATATTGAAACCGTTTCCGTTGTTGTAGGATCGCAACCCTTCGAACACACCCGTGCCGTAATGCATCGTCTGGTCAAAGAGGCTGGCTTTTGCATCTTTGGCCTTGATCCATTTACCGTCTAAAAATACTTCTGTTTTACTGTCGTAATACATAATAAAAAAACGCCATCCTTGTAGGAATGGCGCTTAATAATATCTTTTAGGATTATTTATAATATCACCATTCCCCTTGCTTTCGTGTGACGACCACAAGCGTAATAATTGGAGCAATGACAATATTTAAAATGTTCCTGTTCATTTTATGAGACAAAAGTAATAGAATCGTTGTTAAAACCGCAAAACCAAGGTCATTTTTTTTGTGAAGCAGCAAAGCTTTGGTATTTGGGTGGTTTCATATAACTTGGTTCCACACTACTCAATCAATCTAAACCCATGGAAAAATTAGTTCTTCTTGCATTTTTAATATTGATTTCAAGTACCATCAGTCAGGCTCAGGATAAGCCTGCCAGATTTATTGTGTTTGGTGCACATCCAGATGATTGTGATATTGATGCCGGTGGTACTGCTGCTTTGCTGGCATCTATGGGGCATGCAGTCAAATTTGTATCTGTAACAAATGGCGATGCCGGTCATCAAAGCATGGGTGGAGGAATTCTTGCTAAAAGAAGGATGGAAGAAGCTCAAGAGTCTGCCCGCAGGTTGGGGATAGCTGAATATGAAGTGCTGGACAATCACGATGGAGAGCTGACGCCGAATTTAAATGTCAGGCTACAGGTCATAAGAAAGATCAGGGAGTGGAATGCCGATGTGGTAATTGCTCCCAGACCTAATGATTACCATCCGGATCACCGGTATACCGGGGTGTTGGTGCAGGATGCTGCTTACATGGTAGCCGTACCCAATGTAGCACCCGATACGCCTCCGCTTAAAAAGAACCCTGTGTTTCTATATACCCATGACAAGTTTCAATCCCCTGAACCCTTTAGGCCGGATATCGCAGTGGGTGTGGATGAAACCATCAATAGGAAATTTGATGGCCTCGATGCACATGTGTCACAGTTCTATGAGTGGCTACCCTGGATCGGCGGCTATCTGGATGAGGTCCCTGAAGATGCGAGCGCTCGAAAAAAATGGTTGATGGAGAAATGGAAACCATCCATCTCGGGGGAAACAAGAAAATCTTTGGAAAAATGGTATGGACCAAAGAAAGCTGCAACCATCAATGCGGCTGAAGCATTTCAAATCTGTGAATATGGAAAACAGCCGACCGATGAAGAGATCAGGATGTTGTTTCCGATGCTGAAGAAGTAATCATGGTTTCTTATTGCCTATAACTTAAAATCATACACCTTCTCTATATTCTTTTTGTTTACTGAAGACGGCATTGATCTCAGCAGCAGATTGCGTACTTTGATCAGGCCTCGATTTTTCAGCTGTCCGATTTTTCCCAGAGTCCAGGAGCGATTCACGATTTGATGGGTTCGCCGGAGTCGCTTATGCTCAAAGGTCTCGAAAGCTTTTGCCACAGTTGATTGGCTTTTGATACATTCAGCAAGGATGACTGCATCTTCAATGGCCTGACAGGCGCCCTGTCCCATGTTAGGCGTGGTAGCATGTGCTGCGTCACCAATGAGCACCATATTGCCTTTTGCATACCTGGGTATAGGCTTCAGGTCGATGATATCATTGAAAATAATCGTTTCAGGATGCGTGTGCTGGATCAGCTGAGATACCAGAGCATGATAGTCAGTAAATGCTTGTATCAGATCCGCTTTATTATATGATCGAAGCTTTTCTGAATTCTCAGGACCATTTTTAACGGCAAACCAATACACCTTTCCATCTCCAACAGGTACAATCCCAAATCTTCCGGAGGGTCCCCATGTTTCGGTAGCTTTATCAAAAGGGACTCCTTTCACAATATCAGAAATACCCCGCCAGCAGGTATAACCCGAATACCTGAGCTGAGACCCGGGAAACACCCAGTCCCGGACAACAGAATGAATGCCTTCTGCTGAAATGAGGTAATCACAAGTGATGGAGCGACCATTCTCAAAAGTTACCTCGTATTTATCGCCGACTATGCTGATCTCTTTGCTTAGAAAGTCATTCACAATATTTTCAGGGTTCAACTCATTGACCAAAACCTGGTGTAAAGCCGCCCGGTGAATGGCCACATTTGGAGTCCCGTCTCCTACAGCATCCATAGCTGTTGAGGTAATTAATTTACCTGTGTGATCCAGGATGTCGAAATGATTTATGGCATTTCCGGCATCGGCTATCGTTTCATTCATACCTAAAACCCGGTAAGCCTTCATGGCATTGGCTGCTAATACAAGTCCTGCCCCTACGGGTTTGAATTCCGGAGCTGCTTCAGCAATTAAAGCATCAATTCCATTTTTTCGGAGCCCGATAGCGAGAGTAAGGCCGGCGATACCACCACCAATGATGAGGAAAGGTGTATGTTGTGATTGCATGTTGATTACGAATGTTGGTGCAAATTTCAACAAGCCTGGAGTATACTCACTTTACATATGTTAAATAATCACTGTATACCTGCCCGGATTCTACTTAAACTCACCTGTGTTGTTCCCAGATAGCTTGCAATATGTTTGAGTGGGATGCGGTTGGAGATCCCGGGTACTGCTTTTCCAATAACTCATATCGTTCAGCTGCTGAAAAAAAGCGAATGGCCTCAATTCTTTTTTGGCACTCCAGAAAAGCGAACGTGGCCATTTTCCTGCACAGAGTTTCGATGTCATGATAGCGAAGACATAGTCGCTCGAATTGATCGAAAGGGAAGGACTGAATGGTGGAGTCTTCGGTGAGCTCCATAGCTTTGTGCGATGGTTCTTTGGTGAACAGGCTTTCCAATCCTCCGAAGAATTGGCCATCCATGGCGATATAGTCTGTGATATCTATTCCATTGCGGAGATAGAATACCCTACCAGACCCTTTGACGATGAAATGAAAATGTCGATCTACCTGGTTGAAATCGAGCAATGAATGGCCTTTGGGATAATCTTTTTGAGTGGTGATGTTTCGGAATTCATCAAGAGATTTTGGTGATAATGGAGACATGGATGAGATGAGAGAAAACATGTCCATCATGGTATGAGGTTGGTTGAGGCTAAATGTAGTATATCTTAAGAAAGATTCGTGCATTTAGGTCATTGTAATGAGTTTGAAAAGTTGGTCTTTGATGATCAGATGCTCCATTATTCCAAGTTAATGTAATAACGCTACCCAATCCTTAAGCCATTCTTTACCTTCATTCCTGGCTCGATCAATGTCACCTCTTTTCCGTCCACAGCACCCAGGATCAGGCATTCACTCATGATATTGGCTATCTGCTTGGGTGGAAAATTCACCACAGCTATCACTTGTTTTCCAACGATGTCCTCTGGCTGGTAAAGTGTAGTGATCTGTGCCGAGGTTTTTCGAATTCCATACTCTCCAAAGTCAACCTGAATCTTGTAAGCGGGATTCCTGGCTTCATCAAATACTTCTGCGGATATCACGGTTCCCACCCGTATTTCTACTTTCATGAAGTCAGCCCAGGAGATATTGGTATTGGTTTCCATATTGAGTGATATAAAAAAGAGCCAGATGAAATGCATCATCTGACTCTTACGTCTTAGTTGCTATTAGCTATGATTTTGAGGCGATGTAGTCATTCACCAGGTCTTCCAACACGTCCAGCGGAACAGCTCCACTGGTAAGTACCACATCGTGAAATTCCCGAATGTCAAACTGATCACCCATTTTTTCCTTAGCCATGCTTCTGAGCTCCAGGATCTTGAGCATACCAATTTTATAGGCAGTCGCCTGTGATGGCATTACGATGTGACGCTCTACCATCCTTCGGATCTCCCTTTCGGTTCCTGAGGTGTTTTTGGTGTAGTATTCAATTCCTTCTTCACGGGTCCATTTTTTCAGGTGAATGCCTGTGTCAACAACCAGACGGCAAGCCCTCCAAAGCTCCATGGCCAATCTACCGTAGTTGCTATAAGGATTGGCATACAGTCCCATTTCTTTAGGAATAAACTCACAATACAATCCCCAGCCTTCAACGTAAGCGGTGTATCCACCAAACCTTCTGAATTTAGGAATACCTGTGAGCTCCTGTGAAATGGTCCGGTCCATGTGGTGGCCAGGGATACCCTCATGATAGGCCAGCGCCTCCATTTCATATTTTGGCATATTGCGGGTACTGGCCAGGTTAGCATAATAGGTGCCCGGACGTGATCCATCAGGAGCGGGGCTCTGGTAGAATGCCTTTCCAGCAGATTGTTCCCTAAACTTCTCCACTCTTTTCACCACAATATCAGCTTTGGGCTTGGTGAGGAATAGCTCGTCCAGCCTGCCCTTCATGTTGTTGATGATGGCCTTGGCACTGTCAATGTACAATTCCTTACCCTCATCCGTATCAGGATAGTAAAACTGATCTTCATTTTTCAGGTATTGGAAGAAATCCTGAAGAGAACCTTCAAATGCTACCTCATTCATGATCTCTTTCATCTCTCCATGGATACGTGCGACTTCATCTAATCCAATTTGGTGGATCTCTTCTGCGGTAAGGTCAGTGGTCGTGGTCCTTTTTAAAGCATTGTCAAAAAATGCCGGACCATCGGGGAATTTCCATGCTCCATCATCAGTGTTAGCTCTTTTTTCCTGCTCAGTCAAAAAAGCAATTAGCTTTTCGTATCCGGGTTTCACTCCATTGAGAAGTCCTTCTTTGGCAGATTCAACGAGTTCTTTTTTCTCAGTTGCATCCAGCTCCAGGGTATTGACTTTCCGTGTGAAGTCAGCCAGTAATGTACTGAGCTCACCTGAGTCAAAAGGTGCTCCTTTCAGGATATTTTTGCTGTCATTGATAACCATTGGGAAGACAAATTTTGGAGGTACAATGCCTTTCTCCTCTCTGATTTTTAATTCAACAATCAGTTGATCCATCAACTTTTCCACGCCATTGAGCCTGGAGATGTAGGCTTCAGCATCACTTTTATCAGTCACCTGGTGGATATTGATCAGAAAAGCCGGCACCTCGGCATGTGTGCCGTGCATCTGGTTGACAGGATAATTATGATGTCTGTACTTGAAGTCCTCTATGGCTTCCTCAGCATTGGCTTTAAATAGCTTATAGCTGATTCTGGTTTGCTTGTCTAGTTTGTCTGGATTGATGGAATCAAGCAAAAATTGCAGTTCCTCTTTGTTGATCTCCAATTCCTTTTGGGCATTCTCTTCCGACATCTCATCCCATTTTCCATAGTCTTTCTTGATACCCAGATAGCTTTGGTACATCGGCGAACGATCTACCATCTCGTCAAATGCCTTATCGAAAAAGGCATTGGCTTTTTTAGATTCAGCAGCTATCTCTTCTGCCGAATAGGCCTGATCATCAGGACCGCACGAGCCCATCGTCATTGCAATTGCTGCAATTGTTAGAATTTTAGATATTATTTTCATAGTGTTCCTCTTCATTTAAAATCTTAATCTATTCCAGGCCCAGAGATTTCACAAATGCTTTGTCGTTCGGTTCTCTGCCAAGAAAGTCAATGAGCATGGTCATTTCATCCTCTTCAGATCCCCTGGACAGTATTTTGTTGCGGTACTCCATTCCTACTTCCGGGTTTAGGATGCCTTTTTCTTCGAAAACAGAAAACATGTCCTGGGCATATACGTCAGACCACAGGTACCCGTAGTAGCTTGCTGCATACCCGTTGAGATGCCCAAAAGCTGCCTGAAAGTGAGTGCCAGGCACATAATCATATAAGACTATGTTATCGATTAACTCCTTTAATACTTCCGTAGTGGTCTTATCTCCATGGGGGTCAAACTTGTCATGGAGCGTCATATCATATGAGCCATAAAAAATCTGTTGGAGCGTATTGATGCCTGAATTGAGGTTTTTAGCAGCAAGCATCTTGTCAAACAGGTCTTTTGGGAGTACCTCGCCAGTCTTATAGTGTTTTGCAAATAGAGAAAGAGACTCATAATTCCATGCCCAGTTTTCAAAGATCTGTGAAGGTGCCTCCACAAAATCTCTTGAAACACTAGTGCCTGCCTGAGCACTTAGCGTGGTTATGCTAAACATGTTGTGCAATACATGACCAAATTCGTGGAAGAAAGTATTTACTTCACCATGCGTCATCAGCGCCGGTTTGTCCGCTGTAGGCTCTGTAAAGTTGCATACCAGTGATGCAGTAGGGATCTGAAATCCCTTGTCCGTTTCTTTCGAAAGTCTCATTGGGAAGCAGGCTGCATGATTGTATTTGTTGGCCCTGGGGTGTAAGTCCAAATAAAAGCGGCCAATGACTTCTCCGTTATCAATGACATGGTATAGCTCTACATCCGGGTGCCAAACCGAGGCATCTTCAATCTTTTTGTAGCTAACTCCAAAAAGCTTTTGAGTGATCTGAAATAACCCATCTTTTACATTTTCTATTGGAAAATACTGTCTGACTACTTCTTCGTCAACACCATACTCAGTGGTCTTCAACAGGTTTTCTATGTAACTGAATTCCCAGTGATTGACTTTATCTCCGGCAAGCCCAAGGTCATTTTTATGGTTGAGCATTTGATCATAATCCAGTTGTCCCTTTGGCTTCACACTATTTGTAAGTTTGGTTTCAAATTCCCATACCGTAGCCGGAGCTTTTGCCATCCGTGTTTCGGTCTGGTACTGAGCAAATGTTCCATAGCCAAGGAGATCAGCCATTTCCTTTCTTTTGGCAAGCATTTTATCAAGCACTTCCAGGTTACTATCAGCAGCTCTGTTGTTATACTTTATATAAAGCTTTTTGCGGGCTTCGTCAGACCTGGCATACTGCATAAAGGGTCTGTAATCAGGATAAGAAAGCCCAACTTTGTATGTGCCATCCTCCTGACGATGACTTTTTTTATAGTCCTCGGGTAGACCCTCCATCTCATCCTCACTTAGGATCAGATGGTCCTGATACCTCGCAATATTGGAAGCAAACTCATTGGTAATTGTTGAGAGATCATTAAGAATCTTTTTGAGCTCACCACGTTCTTCCACTCCCAGCGCAAATCCATTGCGCTCAAACTCAATGATGGTTTCTTCCAGGAATTTTGCCTTAGGTCCGGTTAAAGCCCTGGCCTCGGCGGATTGGCTGTACGTCTTGATCGCTGCATAGAGGTCTTCATTGAGCTGCAATTCGTTGAACATGATAGAAAAATCGTTCCTGACCTTGACAGCAGTTTCTCTGATTGTGCTGTCAGGATGTGTAGAACCCATAAGGTACACCAGAGCATACCTATTGGACAGGTCATTGTAAAGATCATCCAGTTTGACCATGGTATTTTCGAATGACTTTTCAGCATCCGGAACACTCACGATCTCATCGATAAGACCACTAAGCTGAGTCCTGGAAGTATCAAATGCCTCCTGAATATATTCGGCAGTTAAACTATCAAAGATGATCGGGTCATTTAGCGCTACCAATAGTGGGTTGCCCACAGAGGTGGCTGTATTGTTTTGTTCACATCCGGGTAAACACGCAAGTATGGTGAGGATTGCCAGGAACTGCTTCATAAGAATATATTATTAGTTGGGGAACTAAAATAGATAAACAGCATGCCAGTCCATGCTAATATTTCTATACCCGCAATAATAACCACGTGAGCGGTCATATGCTTATATAGGAATCACCAAAACTTGGGCTAATGAGGCGATATTAAAGGTGCCGGTATTTAGGCCAGCACCTGTTTTACTTTTTCTGCAGCATCTTTTAGCAGAATGGCTGAGGTTACTTTCAAGCCTGACTCCTCGATGATTTTTGCTCCTTCTTCAGCATTGGTTCCTTGTAGCCTTACGATAATAGGAACATCGATCTTTCCGATTTTTTTGTAAGCTTCCACCACACCATTGGCTACTCGATCACACCTTACTATACCACCGAAAATATTGATCAGGATCGCTTTAACGTTGGGATCTTTCAGGATAATTCTGAATCCAGCTTCCACTGTCTGGGCATTGGCTCCACCTCCCACATCCAGGAAGTTAGCAGGGTCACCACCGGACAATTTGATCATATCCATGGTAGCCATTGCGAGTCCAGCCCCGTTCACCATGCAGCCAACATTGCCATCAAGTTTCACATAGCTCAGTCCAGACTGACCAGCTTCTACCTCAGCAGGATCTTCTTCTGTGATATCTCTTAGCTCAGCAAGGTCTTTGTGACGAAAAAGTGCATTTTCATCCAGATTTACTTTGGAGTCAACTGCCAATATCTTGTCATCGGAAGTTTTCAGCACCGGGTTGATTTCAAACATAGATGCGTCGATAGCATTGAAGGCTTTGTATAACGAGAAGATGAATTTCACCATCTCTTTGAAGGCGTTTCCTTCCAGCCCCAGTGCAAAGGCTACTTTACGGGCCTGAAATCCTTGAAGCCCTACATTGGGGTCAATCCATTCTTTTACAATTTTTTCCGGGGTTTTTTCGGCTACAGTCTCGATGTCCATACCACCTTCTGTAGATGCCATGATCACATTCTGACCTGAAGCCCGGTCAAGAAGGATGGATAGATAATATTCTTTCGGTTCTGATGGACCGGGATAGTAAACATCTTGCGCAATCAATACCTTACCGACTTTTTTACCTACTTCACCAGTCTGATGAGTCACCAGCGTACCCCCGATGATGGCTTCAGATTTAGGTTTTACCTCTTCGAGGCTTTTTGCCAAAACCACTCCATTGGATCCAGTTTCCTTGATCTTTCCTTTTCCACGACCACCAGCATGGATCTGTGCTTTGATCACATACCATGAGGTACCGGTTTCTCTGTTAAGTTCTTTAGCTGCTTCGTGCGCTTTTTCCGGAGTGTCTGCAACGATCCCTTCCTGGATCTTGACACCGTAACTTTTTAATATTTCCTTAGCCTGATATTCGTGGATATTCATAATCGGGGATTTTAAGGCGAATCTAGAACATCACAGTTGTTTATTCAAGGATTTTGCAGAATTGGTTGACCATCTAACGCCTATCTATATATTTGCGCATGCTTACTGCTGAAGGGATTTACAAGTCTTACGGTAGTCTCCAGGTATTGAAAGGGATTGATGTCCATATCGATAAAGGGGAGGTTGTATCTATTGTAGGAGCTTCCGGAGCAGGGAAAAGCACGCTACTTCACATCATTGGCACACTGGATACCGCGGATAAGGGTTCGTTACAGATAGCCAACACCATGATTACTGATTTGAATCAGCAGAAATTGTCTGAGTTCCGCAACAGTGAGATAGGATTTATCTTCCAGTTTCATAATTTATTGCCGGAGTTTAGTGCACTGGAAAATATCATGATACCAGGCCTCATTGGAAAAAGATCTCCGGGCGCCATCAAAAAACGAGCATTTGAATTGTTGACATTACTGGGGATCGAGGGGAGACATGACCATAAACCCTCCGAGCTTTCAGGTGGTGAACAACAACGCGTATCTGTAGCCAGGGCGCTGATCAACGATCCATCCATCATTTTTGCTGATGAACCCAGCGGAAACCTGGATTCTCACAACGCTGATGAGTTACATCGATTGTTTTTCAATCTAAGAGATTCTCTCGGTCAGACCTTCGTGATCGTGACTCATAATGAATCATTGGCTGCCTCAGCTGATCGAACCATTGAAATAAAGGATGGGGTTATCTATACTCCATCATGAATATTTCTCAGGGCGTAAGGTTTATGTTGATCGCCACTTTCACCTTCAGTCTGATGAAGGTTTGTGTGAAAGTGCTTTCTCATATCCCGCCTATTGAGATCATTTTATTCAGGTCAATTATATCACTGGTTATCTGTGTCTACTTTCTGCAAAAGCAGAAGGTAAGCATATGGGGAAAGAATAAAAAGATCCTGATTTTCAGAGGTGCTTCCGGGGCAGCCGCCCTTGTCTTGTATTTTGGTTTATTGCAGCAAATACCTCTCGCTGCAGCAGCCACGGTTTTATATATGTCACCGATTTTCGCTGCTATCCTGGGTATTTTCCTTGTGCGGGAGAGGGTAGCACCTGTTCAATGGCTCTTTTTCCTGGTGAGTTTTGGCGGGGTACTTACAATCACAGGGTTTGATACAAGGATCTCGTTGACTCATCTGATCGTTGGTATTTCATCTACTGTGTTTAGTGGGCTGGCATACAACTTCATCAGAATACTGAAAACCTCGGAACACCCGCTGGTAATTATCTTTTATTTCCCCCTGGTCACCATGCCGATTGCAGGTGTATGGTCTACACAGGTATGGGTTCAGCCTACCGGTTGGGACTGGCTTTTTTTGATATTGGTGGGGGTGTTTACCCAGATTGCTCAGTTTTTCATGACCAAATCATATCAGACAGAGGAACTCTCTAAAGTAGCGATCATTAACTATACGGGTATTATTTATGTTCTGGGCTTCGGATGGATATTTTTTGGGGAACAATTCAATTTCATGACCTATATTGGTATGGGATTGGTATTGCTGGGGGTAGTGGCCAATGTGGTCTTCAAACGATGATCAAAACACTTAATTTTCATACTGGTTAGAAAATAAAGAGATGAATAACCTTAAACGGATCTACAAAGAGTCTCTCGGGCTGCTTACGGATTTTTATCAGCTCACTATGTCATATGGTTATTTCAAAAAAGGCATGGCGGAACGGGAAGCGGTTTTCAACCTTTTTTTTCGGAGCAATCCATTTTCCGGAGGATATACCGTGATGGCAGGTCTGTCGCGGGTCATTGATTACCTCAATAATTTTAAGTTCTCAGCAAGCGACATTGATTATTTGGCTACACTGAAAGATGGGGATGGGAATGCCTATTTTGATGAAGCGTTTCTGGAGTATTTGGGAGACATGAAGTTTGAGTGCACGATTGATGCACAGCCGGATGGCTCTATCATTTTTCCGCATGAGCCGGTGATCAGGGTAAAAGGACCATTGATGCAGTGTCAGATACTGGAAACACCGCTTCTGACCATCGTCGGGCAAGCTGCATTGATTGCGACCAAAGCCTCCAGGATCACATCTGTGACAGGGGATGAGCCTGTCATGGAGTTTGGTCTGAGAAGAGCTCAGGGGATTGATGGTGCTTTGACCGGAAGTCTTTCCTCTTATATCGGAGGGTGCCACTCTACATCCAATGTGCTGGCTGGTAAGCTCTTCGGGATTCCCGTATCAGGTACACATTCGCATAGCTGGGTGATGGCTTTTCAGAGCGAGCTGGAAGCCTTTGAAGCCTATGCCGATGTGATGCCAGGCAATTGTGTGCTTCTGGTGGATACGTACAATACACTGGAAGGTGTGAAGAAGGCGGTAAAGATAGGGTTGGACCTCAAAGAAAAGGGAAAAAAACTCAAGGCTATCAGGGTGGATTCAGGCGACCTGGCTTATCTGAGTATTGAGGCACGCAAGATATTGGATGCCGCAGGGTTGAAGGATACCAGGATCGTGGGAAGTAATGATCTGGATGAATACCTGATCGCCTCCCTCAAGGATCAGGGAGCCACAATCACCATGTGGGGAGTAGGTACCAAGTTAATCACATCCTTTGATCAGCCTGCTTTGGGGCAGGTCTATAAAATGACAGCGATCAAAAACAAAGATGGTGAATGGAAAAACAGGATCAAGCTTTCGGAGCAAAATATCAAGATAAATATGCCAGGGATATTAAATGTCCGGCGGTTCTTTGTCAATGGAAAGATGGCTGGAGACATGATCTTTGACGAACGTGATAAAATGGACGATTACCGCATCATTGCACCGGATGATTTCACCAAGCGTAAAAAGTTTGGAATGGACACTCAATACAAAGATTTGCTGAAACCGATTTTTGAGCAGGGAAATCAAACTTATCAGGTGCCATCCTTTGAAGAAAGCCGACAGTATCACCTGGCGCAGCGAAATATGCTGGACGCTTCCAGCAGAAGACTGGTCAATCCACACCTTTATCCGGTCGGGCTCGAACCCAAATTGTTTGAGCGGCGGTCTGAGCTGATCATAAAACTTAGAAACAGATAAAATTTGAATCAATATGCATGCATTAATATTGGTAGATATTCAAAATGATTTTCTCCCTGGTGGTGCACTGCCGGTAAAAGACGGAGATCAAATCATACCGTATGTGAATGCCATCATGAATGATTTTGACCTAGTAGTGGCCACACAGGATTGGCACCCGAAGGACCATGGCAGTTTTGCATCCAATCATAAAGGGAAGAAAATTGGTGAGGTCATTAAGCTGGAAGGATTGGATCAGATAATGTGGCCAGACCACTGCATACAGCATTCAGAAGGGGCTGAGTTTTCCAGGGATCTTGATTTACATCGTGTACAGATGATCTTTCATAAAGGCACAGACCCGAAAATAGACAGCTATAGCGGACTGTTTGACAATGGCTACTTAAAATCTACGGGACTGGGAGAATACCTGAAAGGGGAAGGAGTGACGGATGTGACCTGTGTGGGATTGGCGGCTGATTATTGCCTGAAATTTACCGCACTGGATGCAGTTTCAAAGTTTGGCTTTAATACCCATGTGCCGGTGAAAGGAACGAAGGCAGTGAATCTACAGCCCAATGATTTTGAAAGGTCAATAGAAGTAATGAGGGAAGCTGGCATAAAAGTAATGTAATCAAAAAAGGCTATGCGTTGTTTTGATCACAACACATAGCCCTGTTTCTGATTCGCTGGGAGTAAATCCCAGGTTGTGTACACCTTTCCATGTTTATGGATGTCTTACTCCAGATCTTTTTCTACGAGATCACGGAAGATTCTGTCGGCTTCTATGATGGCAAGCTGCTCATGGTCTAATGAAGCTTCAATCGTGCCTTCTATGTCCTTTTTTTGATCTTCAGAGAGAGATTTTTTGAAGTCATCTCTCATTGCTTTTTCCAATACATGATTTGCTTCCCACAACGCTTGTTGCTCCAGCGTAAATGAAGCTTTTAATGCTTCAAACTTTTCCTTATTTGATAGCTCACGGCTTTCAAGGATGGCTAACTGAAACACATCCAGTGATGAGTTAAAGCTGTCAAAGTTTTCTGCTGATTGCTCCAATGTAGCTGACAACAATAGTTGCTGTTCGTCAGATAGACTGGATGTGTCGCCGAAAGATGCGAATGATAGCATCATTGCCAGGGCGAGGGTCATTGAGATTTTAGTTACACTTTTCATTTTGTTTGTCCTTTTATTTTGAGTTTCTATACCTCTTAGACGTCGCAAAACAAATAAGGTTTAGACCTTACAGAGAAAAGTATATGAACGGTGATTTTATATATATGAACGCATAAAAAAAGCCAATGAAATTAAATTCATCGGCTTTTTAGACTTTTATGGATAATCGCTTATCCTACTGTATCCATGTATTCAACAAGTTCTACAACTTTTGTTGAGTATCCCCATTCGTTATCATACCATGAAACGACTTTAAGGAATGTATCATTCAGCTGGATTCCAGCGCCCGCATCGAAGATAGAAGTTCTGCTATCTCCAAGGAAGTCGTTTGATACTACATCTTCTTCAGTGTAGCCAAGAATTCCTTTTAATTCTCCTTCAGAAGCAGCTTTCATTACTTTCTTTACTTCATCGTAAGTAGTCGCTTTTTTTAGGTTTACGGTAAGGTCAACCACAGATACGTCAGGAGTAGGAACTCTGAAAGACATACCAGTCAATTTACCATTCAGCTCAGGAATAACTTTTCCCACAGCTTTAGCAGCTCCAGTGGAAGAAGGAATAATATTTTGATAAGCTCCTCGACCACCTCTCCAGTCTTTCATAGAAGGACCGTCAACGGTTTTCTGAGTAGCTGTTGCAGCATGAACAGTAGTCATCAAGCCTGATTCAATACCAAAACTGTCATTCAAAACCTTTGCAATCGGTGCCAAACAGTTTGTAGTACATGATGCATTAGACACAAACTGTAGGTCAGATGTATACGATTTATGGTTTACACCCATCACGAACATTGGGGTGTCATCCTTAGAAGGAGCAGACATGATTACTTTTTTAGCACCAGCCTGAATATGTCCTTCCGCTTTTTCCTTAGTAAGGAATAATCCAGTAGATTCAACTACATAATCCGCGCCTACATCACCCCATTTGAGGTCAGCAGGATTTCTTTCGGACGTTACTCTGATAGCCGACCCATTCACAACGAGCTTGCCATCTTTTACTTCAACAGTGCCATCAAACTTGCCGTGAGTAGAGTCGTATTTTAGCATATATGCTATGTAGTCTACATCGAGAAGGTCATTGATACCTACTATTTCGATGTTTGGTTTGTTAACAGCTACTCGGAAAACAAGTCTTCCGATTCTACCAAAACCATTTATTCCGATTTTGATTTTTGACATGATCTAATATTTTGGTGAGTTTTAAAAATTGTTACAAAAGTATAACTAGATTGATCAGAAACAAATTTCATTTTTCAGCACTTTTTGTCATAAATTGGACACTTGAAGAATCTGATTGCAAAATCATCAGGTTGCGCTATGCAGAAGCCTGTTAATTATCATATCCATCGAATTATACCATGATGGATAAAAAAATGGCAATGGATCTTAAAGTCTAAATATCAAACCCCAGTAGATTACTATGCATTTCTCTAATCTAAAATCATTTTCATTCTTCATTTTATTGGTTTTTGTGCTTTCCGGATGTCAGGAAACCAGGGAGGTTAAGCGACCAAACATTCTTTTTGCGATCAGCGACGACCAATCTTTTGGTAGTACCAGTTTCGGTGGTAGTACTTTCATCAATACACCCGCTTTTGATCGGGTAGCCCGAGAGGGAATCTACTTTACCAATTGTTATTCAGGTTCTCCCGGCTGTGCCCCGTCGAGAAGCGCTATTGTCACAGGAAGGCATCACTGGCAAAATGAACAGGCCGGGCAACATGCATCCTCCTGGCTAAAAAAATATATTCCATTCATTGACCTGCTTGATAAGAATGGATATGTAACAGGTCGTACGGGCAAAGGAGTGGGGCCTTTTGAATATGCAGACAGCCCCGATCACCCATTGTGGCGACATACGGATGCGGGAGGCATTGAGCATAGCAACATAAACTATAAGAAAGGAGAAGAAGGAGGGCCATGGGCTGATGGGATCGCTTCTACCAACTACTTTGAAAACTTTAAATATTTTCTGGATAGTGTCAGGAAAGATGAGCCATTCTTTTTCTGGTATGGAGCCAAGGAGCCCCATCGGGTGTTTGAAAAAGACTCATGGAAGCGATTTAATAAAAAGCTGGAGGATGTGCAGGTTCCGGATTTCCTGCCGGATACTGAACTGGTGCGGGGCGACTTATTGGATTATGCCATTGAGATAGAGTGGTTTGATCTGCATCTTCAGCGGATGCTGGAATACCTGGAATCAATAGGTGAGCTTGACAATACCATTGTGATCGTGACTGCTGACAATGGCATGGCATTTCCAAGGGCAAAGGCCAATGGTTACGAATACGGCGTACATGTGCCCATGGCGATCAGGTACCCGGGGTTTCCGGGCAAACGCAGCGTTGAGGATGCGATTGGGTTTGCTGATCTGGCTCCTACGATACTGGAGCTTACACAGACAAGCAGCGAAGGGATGTTGCCCATATCGGGCAGAAGCATAGTAGAAATTCTTAAATCAGACAAAGGAGGGGATGTGAGTGAAAGCAAGCAGTATGCTTATGCTGGCAGGGAACGTCACTCTTCATCGAGGTATCAAAACTGGGGCTTTCCTCAACGAACAATTTCTGATGGTAAATACCTTTTTACCTGGAATATCAAACCAGATAGATGGCCAGCAGGAGCCCCACAAAGGGTGAACCCTAATGACACCACCTCACTGTGGCCGATGTATGGCCTTGATACGGATGGTAAATACATCAAAAACTCAGCCTTTACCGATATAGATGATTGCCCGACAAAAACGTTTTTACTTGAGCATTACAACGATGAAGACATCAGACCATTTTTTGAGCTTTCACTGGGCAAAAGACCTGAATTTGAATTCTTTGATGTAGATAAAGACCCATATTGTCTGAATAATCTTTCAGGCAATAGAGATTATAAAGAGATTGAGGAAAGATTGAAGTCCAGTCTGATGCAAGAGTTGGAAAGAACTCAGGACCCTCGTGTCACTGGTCCAGACCCGGAGATTTTTGATAGTTATGTAAGGTATTCTCCAATGAGAGCGTTTCCTGAGCCAGATCCACTAAATGATAAACTATTGATTAAATAGCAATCGATTGGTAATCAGGATTTTTACTGATGAAATCCCGAATAAAAGGACAGCTGGGTTTTACCTTGTATTGATTCTGAGTAGCAAAATTTAGCGCGAATTCGGCGAGAGTGGATGCAATGCCAAATCCTCTGCTTGCTTCAGGTACGTAGGTATGTGTGAGATCAAGGTAGTCATCGGCATGCTTTTCGTAAGATAGCTCAGCGTTTCCGCCTTTTACCTTTACATAAAATAAATGATGCTCTGCATCGTGCGATATGTTCAGATTGGTTTTAACTAAGGTCATTGTTGTCTGTTTTTATCTATACTAGGTTTACTCACCAGCCATGAGATTGTTTTGAATAATCCAAATAAGTTTAACAACCACCCAAAAAGAAAAAACCCATCACTCAAAGAGCAATGGGTTTTCAAAGTCCATTTAAATAATGAGTTTCTGACTTAATATCTATTCAAAACTTACGGTTTCAAGTTCTGTAATCTCTTCTTCTTTGACCATCACATTTTCAATGGTGACATCGCTGAACCCACTATCGTCTTCCGGTTCAACCACTACGGTGTAGCTACCAGGAAGCAGTAAGTTGATCAAATAACTACCATCCTCCTCGGGCTGAGTGGAGGCCGTGTCTTCTTCGGCATTGATGGCATGAACCATTACTGCTAAATCGGAAGGAGAGATCAATCCACTGATGCTGCCATAGGGATCATCATCCTGAACCAGCTTCACCCTGATCACAGGCTTTAACAGATATTTTCCGTTCCCAGTCCTTACAATAGATTTTGAAGCTACGAAATCAATGACTACATCATAGAATTCTCCAGCCTCTATTTCAGCATCAACTTTTATCTTTAAACCAGAAGAAGAGCCTGATGGTACCTTTAGGTCAATTGTATCACCATCAACTACTACTTTGCTATTGTCTCCGAGGATCAATCTTATTTCCTTCAGTTCACCGGCCTCAATTTCAGACTCTGCCAACAAGGCTTCTGCTCCATTTTGGAGTTGCAAAATGTCATAAACCTGAGGCTCGATGTCTACAGTAATCCATTCTCCCTCATCTTCGTCCTCATCATCATCTTCATGACCATCTCCCAGGACGCGGTCATCTTCTTCACCTTCAACTTCAATCTCAACCTCGGTTTCAACTTCATAATCCTCCATTTCAAGCCGGTATTCAAGCCCAACTAAATCAATCAAGACCGCATCATAACTCACCGGATGGTCAACCAGTTTGAAATTGACATGAGCAGTTTCTTTTCCAGTTATATCCCCATCATTACATGCTACTACGAGCATCAGGATGGATAAGATGGTTCCAATAAATCTCAGCTTCATATAAATAATTTTTGTTTCTAAATTTAAATAGAATCCAATCAACAAAGCCTGTGCCATACCTGTTTTGTTTGTTTTTAATGTTGATTATCAGTAAGTTAAACAATCAGGCGCGGATAGATTTTTCCCATATTGAGAATGTAATTTTCAAATTGGACTTGTATCTATGGGTAAACAGGAAACAACAATTGCTAAATATGGGTGTTGGGTTTACATGACTACATTGGTCAAAAGACGCTGCGCTGAGGTTCTGATTTTGCTTGTTGTCACGACATTGGGATGTACAGAATCTCCCAATGAAGTGATTGTGCAGGAAGAGGAGGAGGTATTCACCAGGGATTTAAATAGGATCGTTGAAGAAGGAAATCTCAGGGTGATGACCATATATAGCAGCACAAGCTACTTTTTGTATAGAGGTCGGGCCATGGGGTTTGAGTATGAGTTGCTCAAACGCTTTGCGGACCATTTGGATCTGGAATTGGATATCATGGTGGCCCATGACATTGACAGTCTTCTTTATTATCTCAATGAAGGGAAAGTGGACCTGGTGGCCCATGGTCTGACAATCACCGAAGAAAGGAAGAAACAGGTAAGTTTTACAGATTATTTGTATCTGACCCACCAGGTACTTGTTCAAAAGAAACCTGATAACTGGTATGAAATGAAGTGGAGTGAACTTCAAAAGTCCATCATCCATGATGCCATTGAGCTCATTGGTGATACCATATCAGTCAGGAGAAATTCCGCATATCATGAACGATTGACCCATTTATCCCGAGAGATAGGTGGTAAAATCCATATCAATACCCTGCCGGGTAATCTCTCTACAGACGAAATCATCAAGATGGTTGTGGATGAAGAGATCAAGTATACTGTTGCAGATAACAACATCGCAAAGATCAACGCATCATTTTATCCGGTCTTAGACATAGAAGTTCCAGTCAGCTTTTCTCAAAGAATTGCATGGGCTGTGAGGAAGTCAAGCCCGAAACTGCTCCAGGCAACCAATCAGTGGTTGGCGGAGATGAAAGATTCGGTGGACTATTATGTGATATACAATAAGTATTATGAAAACGAGCGTAGTTTCCGGCAAAGAGTGAATAGTGATTTCTATAGTTTGAACAATAACAAGATCAGTCAATATGATGAGATCATAAAGAAGTATGCCGAAGAGCTACAGTGGGATTGGAGGCTTTTGGCGTCATTGATCTATCAGGAGTCCAGGTTCAAACCGACTGCCAATTCCTGGGCTGATGCTGCGGGACTGATGCAGGTAATGCCCTCTACGGCCAAAGAATTGGGTATTGATGACCTATCGGACCCTGAAGACAACATCCGCGGAGGTACCAGGTACCTGAGGCAGCTTTTGGATAAGTTTGACATGGTGGAGGATTCTGTTCAAAGGATCAAATTTGCCATGGCCGCTTATAACTGTGGTAAATACCATGTGATCGATGCGCAAACACTGGCCAGGGTAGAAGGTCTGGATCCCATGGTCTGGGATGACAATGTAGAGGAGATGATCCTGGAACTTAGCTACCCAAATGTTTACAACATGCCAATGATCAAATTTGGTTATGTGCGTGGAGTAGAACCACATACTTATGTCAGGCAGATTTTTGATCGGTATGATCACTACTGTCAATTTGTTGAGTAAGTATTTTTCCTCATATTTGAGATTTTAAACCCAATCTCAATATGCGCTATTTACCAATCCTGATTTTCCTTGTCCTTATCTCTTCCTGTTCTGCTCCCCAGGATCCTAAAAGCATGGATCCCCTGGTGATTGCACCATTTGATGGGCTGGATACCCTGGCAATCAACGACTGGTGGAACAGAGGTGAAAATCCAATTATTGATATGGACGTGCCAAGAGACGAGGTCGTAGCATTTGGTATTTATACCGTGGCAAATCAAAAGTTGAAAATGACGGCACAATTATATCCGCTCTATCCTAACGAAGACCGGGAAGTACGTTTGGAAGTAGATCAGGATGGGTGGAAAGAGATAGCCACTGCCAAAGTAAATGACCTGGGATGGTCAGCCACATTTGTAGTAGAAAACTGGGATGACACAAAAGACATTCCTTACAGGATCAGGCATGGAGAAAAGGCGATGTTTGAAGGGCTTGTGAGAAAAGACCCGAAAGACAAAGAGGTTATTTCGATCGCTGCTTTGTCCTGCAACAGCAATAAAGATCGGGGGGACAGGGCAAACTATGTTCGTAATATCAATCACCAGGATCCTGACGTGGTCTTTTTTGCCGGAGATCAATCTTATGATCATACTGAGCACACAGCAGCATGGCTGAAGTTTGGGCAGCAATTCAAAGAGGTTTTTCGCAACAGGCCATGTATTACTATTCCTGATGATCATGACATAGGGCAGGGTAACTTGTGGGGCGAAGGAGGAAAAGTATCTGAATCTTCAGCCGGTAGTGACGGCGGTTACTTTTATCACCACGAATATGTGAAATTGGTAGAGAGATGTCAGACCTCTCATCTGCCTGATCCGTATGATCCCACACCCATACAACAAGGGATTGGTGTCTATTATACCAATCTGGTTGTGGGAGGGGTTGATTTTGCCATCATTGAGGACAGGAAATTTAAATCAGGCCCCAAGGGTAAGATTCCGCAGATCGGGCCAAGGCCGGATCATATCAGAGACCCCAGTTATGATCCTAAAAGTGTGGATGTTCCGGGCCTGGTATTGCTGGGAGAAAGACAATTGACATTCCTTGACGATTGGGCCAATCAAAATGAAGGCGTGGTAATGAAAGCCGTCCTTTCTCAAACAGGTTTTTGTGGAGGTGCACACATCCATGGAAATAAGGAGAATCGTCTACATGCAGATATGGACTCCAATGGCTGGCCACAGACCAGTCGGAATAAAGCGCTAAAAGCGATTAAGAAAGCCAATGCGGTTCACATTGCTGGAGACCAACACCTCGCTACTGTGATTAAGCACGGCATCGATGAATTTGATGATGGGCCATGGGCTTTTGTGGTTCCGGCCATCGTAAACAACTACTATAGCCGATGGTGGTGGCCTGAAGACGAGAAACCCGGCAAAAACGCCAATGATGTATTGCCCTGGACAGGACAATACCTGGATGGATTCAACAACAAGATCACCATGCATGCTTATGTCAACCCTGAAAGCCCATCAAGTGGAGGAGGTTATGGCCTGACCAGGTTTAATAAGACGACAAAAGAAGTCACTTTTGAATGCTGGCCTAGAGAGGTTGACGTGACCACAGGTAAGGCTGCCCAGTTTACCGGATGGCCTTTTACAGTAGATATGTCGGAGTGATATTCCAGGCTGGCAGGCCCTTTACTAAAATGATATTAAGGGATGCAGTGTAATTGACAAAAGTAAACACTACTTTTGCGTCCTTTTTCGGATAAACATGAGCATCAGAAACATAGCTATTATAGCACACGTAGACCACGGTAAGACAACCCTTGTCGACAGGATACTACACCAGGTAAAACTTTTCAGGGATAATGAAGAAGTAGGCGAACTGATCCTGGACTCCAATGATTTGGAGCGGGAACGGGGTATCACCATTCTTTCAAAAAACGTTTCCGTACGATACAAAGACACCAAGATCAACATCATCGATACTCCGGGTCACTCGGACTTTGGAGGTGAAGTAGAAAGGGTATTGAACATGGCTGATGGGGTGATCCTTCTTGTGGATGCCTTTGAAGGTCCAATGCCACAAACCCGATTTGTGTTGCAGAAAGCTCTCGAAATGGGCTTAAAACCTATTGTGGTTGTCAATAAAGTAGACAAACCAAACTGTAATCCGGAAGATGCGAATGAAAAGGTATTTGAACTAATGTTCTCCCTGGATGCCACTGAAGAGCAGCTAGACTATCCAGTGGTCTATGGTTCATCCAAAAATGGTTGGATGGGTCCGGATTGGAAGACACCAACATCGGATATTTCATATCTTCTGGATACCATCATTGAATATTTTGAGCCTCCGAAAGAGAATCCCGGAACTTTACAGTTGCAGATCAGCTCCCTGGATTATTCCTCCTATACAGGAAGGATCGCTGTAGGGCGTGTACACCGTGGCACTATCAAAGCCGGAGATCAGATTTCCCTGGTACAACGTGATGGACAAACACACAGGTCCAATGTGAAGGAGCTCTACCTTTTCGAAGGATTAGGCAAGGTTAAAACCAAGGAAGAGATCAAATCAGGTGAAATCGTGGCTGTAATGGGGCTGGAGCAGTTTGATATTGGGGATACCATTGCAGATGCAGAAAATCCTGAGGCTTTAACGCCTATTTCAGTTGATGAACCATCCATGAGTATGTTGTTTACGATCAACAACTCACCGTTTTTTGGTAAAGAAGGAAAGTTTGTGACCAGCAGGCACCTGAGAGACAGGCTTGAGAAGGAGACTGAGAAGAACCTCGCTCTGAGGGTGCAGGAAACGGACTCACCTGACCGGATGATGGTTTTTGGACGGGGAATTTTACATTTGGCCATCCTGGTAGAAACCATGCGACGTGAAGGTTATGAGCTTCAACTTGGTCAACCACAGGTAGTTGTTAAGGAGATCGATGGTTTTAAACATGAGCCGGTAGAGCTCCTGTTTGTCAATGTTTCTGATGAGTTTTCCGGCAAGGTTATAGAAATTGTGACCCAGAGAAAGGGAGACATCCTCAACATAGAGAAGAAAGACGACCGGGTGAACCTTGAGTTTAAGATCAGTGCACGAGGCTTGATCGGGTTGACAAACCCTATTCTGACCGCTACGGAAGGAGAGGCAGTGGTATCGCACCGGTTCAGTGGCTATGAACCATGGAAAGGTGAGATCCAGGGCAAAAGGAAAGGGGCATTGATCTCCGGAGAAACGGGTACTGCGATCGCATACTCTATTGATAAGTTGCAGGACAGGGGTAAGTTCTTTATCGACCCCAATGACGAGATCTATGAGGGTCAGGTTATAGGAGAAAGCACACGGATTGACGACCTCGTAGTGAATGTGACCAAGACCAAAAAACTATCCAACGTAAGGGCAGCGGGATCTGATGATAAAGTATCCATCGCACCTGCTATCAAGTTTTCTCTGGAAGAGGCCATGGAGTATGTGGGTAAGGATGAGTATGTAGAAGTCACCCCAAAATCCATCCGATTGCGAAAGATTCTCCTACTCGAGCACGAACGTAAGAGACAGAAAAAGGACTAAACCCATAAGCGTATTTTAGTCGAAAGGTGTTATCTTCTAAAACAACAAGTGTTTATGAAGAGGATACTTTTTCTTTCCGCATTGCTTTTCCTTATTCAGGACCTGCAGGCACAGGAATCATGTGCCTGTTGTACCGAGCAACATCAACAGTTTGACTTTTGGGTCGGTGACTGGAATGTCTACGATACCCTTGGCAATCTCATAGGGGAAAATACCATTGAAAAATTGGTGGCGGAATGTGTGCTAAGCGAACACTGGCGCGGTGGGTCCGGAGGTGTTGGGCGCAGCTACAACTATTACAATCTGGCAGACAGTACCTGGAACCAGGTTTGGATCGATGGTTCAGGGTCAAACCTCGTCCTCAAAGGCAAGCTGATCAGGGGAAATATGGTTCTGCAGAGTGAGCTCCTGCCAGGTCAAAAGATCGATTGGTATCGCAATCGCATTATCTGGACACCGAACCGTGATGGAAGTTTGACACAGCTTTGGGAGATCCTAAATAAAGAAGATGTAGTGATCAGTCAGGCTTTTAAGGGGATATACAAAAAGAAATAAAATTTTCAAATCCTGCTTTAAATCGTTTAACCGTTTGTTTTGCTCAATAATCTGTGAAATTTTAAATTTTAGGAACAATTAGCTGTATTGTTGCTTAGTATATAAATGGGTTTTTTGTTGTTGTCCGTCTACAAAAAATCCTATTTGATATGTATAACCTAAGAAAACTTTAAAATCATGGCAAATTGTTTCGCGCTTATTGGCTGGAGTCTTCCGGTCATAGAAAGCATGCAAAAAATAGATAAACCCTTTGTGGTTGTTTCATTTCCGGATTTCGAGCCCTATGCAAGGGAAAACAATATTCCCTTTGTATCCTATCAGCTGAATGAGTGGAGTGACAGTTCTAACTCACTGGACTTACTTGAAAAGCTAAAACCCTTTAATGTGGATGTGGCTGTTCCTCTGTTTGAAGAAACAGTGGAATGGGCAGGCGCACTTAATTCAATTTTTAGAGACGATCCAAGAGTACTCAATAGGGCATTTCTCTTTAGAAATAAAGCCATGATGAAGCGAAAAGCCTTGATTGGAGGATTGCGGGTTGGTCTGTTTGAAGAAGTACACAACCGGGAGCAGGTGAAACTGTTTATGAAGCGCCTCAATGAAGCTAACCTTCAGCTGGAAGGGGAGGAAGATAGTTGGGTACATTTGAAACCATTTGCCTCAGCGGGTACAGTCGGTCACAGGCTACTTAGAAGCATGAGTGATATCGATGAAAAAGTCAAAGATTCGGATTTTCCCTGTCTTGCGGAGAGTCACCTTCCCGGACGGGAGTTCTCCTGTGAGGCCTTTATCAACAAAGGGAAGATCAGGTTTTTGAACATCACTGAATATGTGCACCTGGGGTATTCCAATTTCATTCCAGAAGGCCATTACCTGAATTCGAAACGTGATTTGATTCATAAACATGTACAGAAGATGGTAGATATTTTTGGTATTGAATATGGTATGGTGCATCCTGAGTGGTTTCTTACTGAAAATGACGAATTAAATTTTGGAGAGACAGCCTGTCGGATTCCCGGAGGACATATTCTGGAATTGTGCTCCAAATCATATGAGTTCGATGCGTTGGCCGCATTTGTTCTTTGTCATGATCCGAATATCACGGAAGAAGAACTGGATCAGGTTTTTCCTCCAAAAGACTTCAAACCCAAAAACTACAATGGCAATGTGATGATCTACCCACAAAAACGACAGTTCTCCAAGCTGGAGATACCTGAAGAGCTCAATGAAGAGCCGTATTTTGTAGATCATACGTTGGTACCTCCTTTGTCCACCCAAAAGATCAGCGATGATCGGGAGGGTTTTGGTAACCATTTCGGAACAATTAACTTCAGGGGTGAAGATCCTGACAGAATGAAAGAATTATTGTTGCATTATGAAACAGTGGACTTTTATGTCTAGTGACTAAATATGCCTGATACAACAGCACTGAAACCATCGAAGGAAAGAGCATTTGAAAATTTTGAGAGAAGCTACAGAGAATTTCTGGATGCTTCCGACCTTACACGACCTGATAAGGCTGCCAGATTAGCCAGTCAGGTTGATTTGCTCAGCCTGACCCGAGATGGCTTATCTTTTTTATATAAAAAAAGTATTGATCTCGATCAATCCGGATTTTTCAAAGGCACTCCCTGGCAAGATCCCCGGAAGTTAGTACCGGGATTGGTTCGTGGAACCATGAAAGCAGGCCATCCTTCAAGCAGCTTCGAAATTCTGAGTGAGCTACGTATGATGGCTTATGCAAGTGCGGAACGTGATTTTCAAAACGTCACTTCAGAAGAAGCAAATAATTACCTGGAAGAGGTCATTGTTCATAATCTGGACCTTGCACTGAAGGATACTTCCGAAGAGATACGGGAATCCTTCACAGAGCGAGAACTCAAAAAGGCCTTTAACCTTTTTGGCTTTTTAGTATCTGAAATTGACCTGAGTGGGATTACGGAGAAGCTTTCCGAAGAAATTCAAATGATTTGTGAGCAAAGACCAGTGGTCACAGAAAAAGTTCGGGCCCTGCTACATATCGTTGAAAACAAGTTTGATATGAAGGGAGATTCAGCTCATGAAAAGCTATTGCTCCTGTATGTCAATGCAGTCTATGGACCCTCACCTGAGACGCTGAAGCGACCTGATTTTGAAAAATACTTAAGCTTTTTGGAGAAGTCGAAAGAGCATAAACTACAGGAGGAGGCACGGGCAATGGGTAAATCAATGGGCCAAACCGGATTGGTTTCGGCCTATCATGCGTTATTGCTGAAGCACCTGTTGGGTCAATCAAAATATGAATATCTAATTCCCGAATGCCTGAACCTCAACGACCGGGGACTGGCAGAATGGAACAAACACAAGGACTTTTTGAAGCCTCTGGTCCTGGAAACGATTAGCACGTACAATGCTCAATGCATCTACGGATTGGCCAGAATGCTTGGGAGGAGTTTACTTTCCCGAAGACCTGTGAGGGTTGGCCTGGAAAACCTCAGGAGAATCAAGATCAATCCCCAGGTAGAAAACAGGATCCTGAAATCGAATCATGATAGTCGTGGTCATGTCACTGCCATACAGTATTTAATGGGTGCACTAATCAGGGTATTGGGGCAGCCATTGGGTGTAGGCCAGGGCAATAACCCAACCTGTCAGTCGGCACGAGGGATTAGCATGTGGAGTCAACATGCTCCGGCCAAACTGGTAGACATGGTAATCACAGTGGCTACACAAAACAATCTCGTGATGCGCTTTGAGAACAATGATTTGATCTCAAACCAGCTAGGTAAAGGACTGGTGGAAAAGCTAGATTACGATCTGGATGGGGTGTCAATCGTTTTAGTTCCCCACCTGGATAAAATATACAATGAAATGATGCGCCGAGCCACCGGGCGAGGTGAGGACCCTCACAAGTGGGTAAACCCTGCCATGTATGGGCAGTGGATCCAGCTTGGGTTCGCATCGGCATATGATTACCTCACTAATTCCATCATGGATTTCAAGGGATTCATGAGCATTTTTTACAAGTCATTTCATCCGGATCAAAACAATGGACGTCAGCTATCATACCCCAACCCGGTCGGGATAATCATCACTTCATCCACAGCAGAAATGATAGGTTTCCACGCCATATCTTTACTACGTGTCGATAAATCTCCTGCTGGTGAGCTTAGAGCTTATTTCTTAAATCCTAACAACGAAGGAAGACAGAACTGGGGGCAGGGAATCAGACCTACGGTATATGGTCATGGGGAAAAGCACGGGGAATCCTCGCTGCCATTTGCTCATTTTGCATCCCGCATATATGCTTTTCATTATAATTCACTTGAGGTATACCCCGGATCTCTGATGGATGAAAAGGAGATTGAAAAAGTGGAGATCCTGGCCAGGGAAAGTTGGGGAAAATCGTATACCTGGAACCAACAAACGAAGCTATGGTAAGGCACTCAAGCAGGATCGAGCTCAGTCAGTCAAGTCTGAAAAGCAATTTCAATTTTATCAGAAAAAAAGTTGGACCAGGTGTTCGGATCTCCTCCGTTGTGAAAGCCAACGCCTATGGTCATGGGATACATGAGTTTGTACCTATGGCTGAGAAATGTGGAGTAGAACATTTTAGTGTGGCATCGGCATTCGAGGCTGAAGAAGTGCTAGAAGCATGCAGCAGTGATAGCAGTATCATGATCATGGGTATTCTGTATGATCAGGACATACAATGGGCCATTGAAAATGGCATTGAATTTTTTGTTTTTAATTACGATCGCTTACCCCTGGTTTTAGAAAAAGCAAAAGCAGCGGACAAAAAGGCCAAAGTCCACATTGAAGTAGAGACAGGAGCCAACAGGACAGGAATGAATGCCAGGGAAGTTCCAAAAGCTTTGTCCTTCCTGAAGAAAAATGCCAGGTATATCGAATTTGAAGGGTTGTGCACGCATTTTGGCGGAGCGGAAAGCTTGTCTAATAAGTTCAAGATAGATTCACAGCATCGGAAGTTTAAAGAGTTTATCAAACTCTGCAAAGGCAGAGGCATGAGACCTAATCATTACCACATAGCCTGTTCGGCCGCGGCTTTAGCATATCCTGAAACCACCTACGATATGGTGAGGATTGGTGTGGCACAGTATGGTTTTTGGCCGAGTCCCGATATCTTTTATATGCACCTTCAATCAACGGGCAACTCTGCAAACTCGACCAGCCTAAAACGTATTTTCACCTGGAAAACCGATGTGATGGATATCAGAGATGTAGATGAGGGGGAGTTTATTGGTTATGGCACAGCCTTTCAGGCCATCAGAGACATGAAAGTGGCGGTCTTGCCTTTGGGGTATTCAAATGGCTATCCCAGGGCACAGTCCAACAGGGGGCATGTGTTGATCCATGGCAAGAAGGCACCTATTACCGGATTGATCAACATGAATTTATTCATGGTGGATGTTTCACATATCAAAGAAGTAAAAGTGGGGGACGAGGCTGTACTGGTAGGGAGACAAAAGAATAATACCATCAATGTGAGTTCCTTTACTGATGTCACAAGGTTGCTTAACAATGAAATGCTCAGTCGGCTTCCGGCCGCTATCCCGAGGAAAGCCGTCCGATAATATTCCATGTAACTCACGAAATATTACTATTTAAACCGTTATTTATGGAGGTTCTACGCTTTTCTCCGTAGGCCAATTACAATTTTTATCTTATTGATGTTAAGGGACTTAGAGCTATATTTGTTTTAGCTGGTAGTCCTATTTCTTCTTAAAATTTTATTATGTCTGAAGGAGCCGAAAAATTGGCATGACTATCGCTGTTAAGTTGAAATAAATATAGTTTATATTATGGGAGCCGCTTATTTCACCCCAAAGGTCTTTGCAATATTCGGCCTTTTAATTTTTGCAACAACAGTTCATGCTCAACAGTACTCTGCCGGGATCAACACCGAAAATCCCAATGCGAATGCCGTACTTCATTTGGTAGCTCCCAATGGAGATCAGGGTTTGTTGATACCGACTTTGACCACAGGTCAGAGAACCACTATGGGCCTTACAGCCACTGACAATGGTATGCTGGTTTTTGATACCGATGATGGCCTGTTTTATTATTGGTTGAACCCTTCCTGGATTCCCCTCACAACAACAGACAGCGATAATCAGACACTCTCGATCGCAGGTACGAACCTGACGATATCTAATGGTAATACGGTTGATATTGGTGTGGCCGAATCTGATCCTACAGTACCTGCAGCTATCAAGGATGGAATTGATTGGACAGAGATAAGTGGGATTCCCGCTGGTTTTAGTGATGATACCGATGACGGCATCGCCTCGGTACTGACCGATGCCACGATAAATGGTGACGGCATTGGAACACCTTTGAGTGTAAATGTTGGTACAGGTGCTAATCAAATAGTACAACTCAATGGAACCGGTCAATTACCTGCCTTTGACGCAAGTAATCTGACCAATTTGAATGCAGGGGTTTTGTTTGGTGTATTACCCGCCATTGATGGTAGTAACCTTACCGGGGTGACATCTGCAGTAATTACAGATGGTACCACCATTACCGGAGATGGAAGTGCTACCCAGTTGGCTGTGGGGACGGTTCCGGCAGCTCAGGTAAGCGGTCTGGCCACAATAGCCACCACAGGTAGCTTTGGCGACCTTACGCTAGTGCCGGTTGGATTGGCAGACGGCGATGATGTAGGTTTAACCACGGTCACAAGTGCCGATATTGTAGACAATGAAATTGCGAATATAGACATCAACGCAGCAGCAAATATTGCTGCGACCAAGCTGGAAAGCACGGTCATGGTGGAAGGGGAAAATGTTGGACTGTTAAACAATGATGTTGGATATATGACCGCAGGGACTTATGATCCGAATACAATTGCCGGCGATGTATTTGATTTTGGAACACATCCTACCGCTACAGCACCCGGAGTTGGTGATGTGCTTACCTGGGATGGCACTACCTGGGATGCTCTACCCTCAACGGGTCTGACACTCCCCTACACACAATCAGTTGCCAATGCTGCTGACCTTTTTTATCTGACAAACACTGGACTTGGTGGCGCTGGGGCATTCGAAATCAATAATATAACAAACGCCACTAATGCCTTAAATGCTACAACCAATGGGATTGGAGCTGCCATACAGGCGACTCAGGCTGGAACTGCCGGACCGGGGATGGATGTCTCTATTTCAGGAGCAACCAATACCAGTCCGGGCATTTTAGTAAGCCATGGTGGAGCAGGAGCAGGTCTCAATATTTCATTATCCAACGCAACCAATCCGGATGCCGGACTATCTGTGAACCATGCAGGTTTGGGAGCCGGGATTGAAATAACCACAAGTACAGGACCTCCCATGTTTATCACTGGAGGTAATGCTGGTGAGGTTTTAACATCTGATGCCCTGGGAAATATCACATTGCAACCGGGAGGTATTGCTTTTCCTTTCGCACATACAGAAGATACAGACCCAACAGATTTATTTTACCTGGATCAGCAGGGCACATTGGCATCCGCAGCAAGATTTACCAATTCTACAGGAGCATTTACTGGTAGTGTAGTGAGTATAGAAGGAAATGGATTATCAGGGTCCCAGGGGTTGGCAGTCACACAAATTGGGGCTGGCGACGCAGGAACATTTTTAGTGTCTGGAGCAGGAGCGGGTACCGCTGTTTATGGGTCTACAACAGGTACGGGAGTAGCTGGTCTTTTTGAAATTAGTAATGCCGGTAACACCTCCCCTGTAATTGAGGTGATCAATGGGGGTGCTGGTGCGGATATCAGATTACCCACAGGTGCTACAGCTGGTTATGTTTTGACTTCAGATGCCACCGGAAATGCCTCCTGGCAGGTTAATGGGTTAACGCTCCCCTATGCTGATTCTGGTACGGATGTTGGTTCATTGTTCTCCATTTCCAATGCAGGAACAGGCCCAGCTGCTTTTTTTGAAAATACAGGCAGTGGCACAGCTGTCAGGTTGGGAGGAAACATATTATTTAATGAAGGTGCAGGTCGGATCATTGGGGTCCAGCAGAATACCGTGGGGAATGGAGATAACCTGGCCATTGCCGCGGCTGATGGAGAGGCAGCAGGTCCGGCTGATGGTGGGATACTTTCACTGCGGTCAGGTGCGGGCACAGGAACCGGGGGTAATGGAGGAAATATCGAGATCATACCCGGAGCGGGATCCGGCGGTGGGTTTGCCGGAGGGGTCTTTGTCAATGGGATCACCAGGTTTGGCAATCAGGGAGCTGGTTTCGGGGGAATGATAGAGCTTGAGGATGATGCTGGTACCAATTCAATAGGTATTGAAGCCGATCCAACTACAGCATCGTATATAATTACTCTTCCTCCAGCTCAGGCTGCGGGAGCATTAACCAATGATGGAACGGGTACATTGAGCTGGGTAAATGGTGCAAATGCTTTTACCCTGGATGGAAATAACAATTTAACAGCTATTACCGGTGCGACACCACCTGGTACTGAGAACTTTCTTGTAGGAGTAAATACCGGAAACAGTTTGGTTGCCGGTGGAAATCAAAACACTTTGATTGGCAATGGTGCGGGCCAGTCAATCACAACTGGATCAACCAATATTGTGATCGGAGTCAATGCTGGTGGAGCTGGTCTGACCACAGGAAACAACAATGTAGTATTAGGAACAAGTGCATCAGTAAGTGAAAATACTACATCTCATGTTGTTATTGGAGATGGAGCAACATCCAATGGGTTTTCAACAGTATCACTGGGCCCTGGAGCCTCAATTGGGGCTGCAGTGACTGGTTCGATCGCTCTGGGAGCTGGTTCAAGTGCAACGGGAGATAATTCAGTAGCCATTGGATTCAATGCCAACGCACCCCAGGATAATTCAGCAATCATTGGAGATGCCACTGTTCCCGGATTCTTTGTGGGTGTCGGCACTCAAACCCCGACCGCCAAGCTCAGTGTTGAAAATGGGAATGCTACCGGGCAGGGTATGGCGATTAACATGGTAGCAGCCTCAGCTAACCCTGACCAGGCTTTGCTGATTGCTCAAAATGCCGATGGTATGGGAGCCGATATAAGAATCACAAATTCAGCCTCGGCTTCTGCAGCACTATCTGCAAGTACACAAGGGACTGGAAATGTTGGGGTTTTTGATCAGCAGAATGTGACTAGTGGTGCAAACGCCATGTTTGTACAAACGTTGGGACTAGGGGGTGCCGGCGTTTTTCAGATCAGTAATACAGCAAGCACTGTTCCGGCCTTATCAGTGAATACGGATGGTAACAACAGTAACGGGATTGCAGTCTCCAAAACCGGAACGAGTGGCAACGGAATAATTATTGATATGAATGGAGCAGGTGGTCAGGGAATCTTTGTAGGAGGGACTAACCCTGCCAGTAGCTCTATTGAGACTGATGGAGATGTGCTATTTAGAGCAAATTTTATTACTCCTACCATTAGTCATGATGCAGTAGCGCAACCTGTAATACCTAGTGATGTAAGAATTGTGAAAATTGTTAACGGAGGTCCCGACATAAATGAGATTACAGCTGGGGTAGAGGGTCAGGAAATTCTAATTATATCAGATTTTCCGGGTGGATTCAACGTAAATTCCATGACGAGTGTAAATCTTAGGTTGGATAATGATAATGCTTTTACCATGAATCAGGGCAGTTCTCTGCATTTGGTTTACATAGAGACACTTAACAGATGGGTAGAAATTGGACGATCACAATGAGAAAATATCTGCTAAATATCGCCCTTCTTCTTCCACTCCTGGCATTTTCTCAGTTCCATACCGGAGACTCTACAAAGCTGGCGATCAGATCCGGAGCGACTTTCTTCATGGGAGGAAATGCTACGCTCAACGGGCCACTCACCAATTTTGGTACCATTGTCAGTTATCGGGATCTGGATTTTGTGCGCAACACGGATGTTGGAAACCTGAAGTTTGTCGGGGATATCGATCAGAGCCTGAGCGGTGATACGATAGATGTTGGCAGCTTTGAGCTGAATAAAGCCGGTAGGTTGATCCTGCTGACCGGCCAGGTGAGGGCCACCGGAGGCTTGACAGTAACACGTGGAGTGATCCAGTCGGACGATGAGTTGGATTTTATCCAGGCAGGAAGTGTGGATGCTACAGGAACAGGATATGTGGAAGGTAAGATGATTGGCCGTTTAAATAATGCGGCCACATTTACTTTTCCCATGGGACTGACAGATGCCAATGGCAATGGCTTTAAAAACTACCTGACCTTGACTGCCAACAAACCCGGAACTTTTGTACGGGTGGAATGTAGACGGGCCAACCCAACCTTCCTATTTCCGGATTCCCTAATGGATGGTCTGGCTGATGAAGTGGAGTGGGTGGTCCATGTATTGGGACAAGACTCTGTTGAAGCTACCATTGCCCTTGATTATTCCGGGGTAGATCTTTCGGAGAATCAGTTTCCCAACCTGATCAATGCGGACATCCACGAGCCTGCCATAGCCATGTTTTACCGGGAAGACACACTGCATCATGCATTGAGAACTGCTATCTCTACTACCACTACAGACAACACTACAAGTAGAGGTGGATATGTAGAAAGTAATCAAAGCATCTGGATCACCAATGCCGGTAGACGTTTTTCGATCGCACTGGTACCTTTGGCCGATGGTGATGTTTTTTATGTCCCCAATGTTTTTGCACCGAATGCGCTTATGCAGGATAATCGGATTTTCAGACCCTTTTTTGTCGGTAGTTCGATCAACAGGATCTCAATTGAAATCTATGATTCATTTAATCAGATTGTTTATTCAGTGGATGAAACAGGGACGGGCCTTGACGTAACGCAATATGGATGGGATGGGTTTTTGCTGAGTAGCCAGGAAGCACCAGGAGGGGTGTATTATTTTGAAATCACTTTGGAGACCAATAGCAATGTATATACTAAAAGAGGGCCAGTATTGTTGATGAGATGAGAAAAGTATTTATCATATTTTTTGGTCTGATTGCCCTGGTTGCTTCCGCTCAGGAGGGCCAATTTTCACAATATTTCTCTACCACATCTTTATTGAATCCGGCTTTTACCGGGACAATCCCAAACATGACGCTCAATACCAACTATAAGCGAGCTGGCAAAGAAGAGAATGAGCAGTATCAGGAATTGATCCAGGCCACATTTACCTATCCCTTCAGAAAGTTCACCAGTAAGTTTAACCAGGTGGGTGGTGCAGGGATTACCTTTTTTAAGGAATCCCGGGGGGCATTCAGTTTGTATGAAAGCACGAAAATCTTACTGAATGGTGCATACACCATGAGACTTAGCAGATTATCAAACCAGTATCTTGTTTTTGGTCTTCAGGGCGGGATTGTGCAGCAAAAAATCGGGCAGAATTTAAGATGGGGTTCACAGTTTAGTAGGTATCTAGGGTTCAGTAGAAATGGTGACAATTCAGGGTATGATGGCAGCCTCGCAGGGGAAACCATCGGCGAAGCATCCGTTTTCTATCCCGTTTTTAATTTTGGGGTTATTTATACCGCTTTTGACAATGCTAACTTTTATATAAGGGATAAGACACTTACAGTGGGGTTGAGCATCGACAACCTCAACAGGCCCTCGTTTGCATACGATGCAGCTGGAAATATACAATCTCAAAAGTTCTGGTTAATCAAAACTTTTGGGTCGGCAAAAATGGAATTGGGTCCACGATGGTATATCTATCCTTCTGCTTTTATTGCATATTCCCAGGGAAGCGTGCAGGCCAATGCCGGCACTTATTTTTCCACCTTTGTGAGTTCGATCAGATCAAAAACAGCCGTGATGCTACAAATGGGTACCTGGTATCGCGTAGGGGACTCATTTATTGGAATGCTCGGGTTCCAGGTAGAAAATGTGAAAGTAGGCTTCAGTGTTGACCTGAATCATGCAACTTTTGAGCTTGAAAGAGCGGAAGCAGGTAGTTTTCCTACTTATGAGATTTCAATGGCTTTCAATCTCAACACCAAGAGTCCTTTAGGTAACGTATCAAGTCCAATTTTCTAGGTATGAGGGTTATAGCCAGTATTTGCCTGATATTTTTCTTACTGACCGTTCAGGGACAACAGTCCGTGCCGGAGATGATTCAAATGGCTGATACCCTGTATAAGGCTCATCGTTTTCTGGATGCCGTAGAGTTTTATGAAAAAATCAGTAAGCTGGATAAGAATAATTTGATGGCCAAATACCGGTTGGGCATTTGCTACAAAGAAACACTGCAATATGAAAAGGCCAGGAAGGTGCTTTTAGAACTGGGGGAAAGGCCCAATCATGAGTATCAGGCCAGGTCCTTATACTATTTCGCCAATCTGCTCAGGCTGGATGAACAGTTTAAACATGCTGATTCCGTCTACAGTTACCTGATAGCATTACCAGATGTAAACCCTGAGCTGATCGCACTTTCCCGGAAACAAAGAGAAGGCTGTGCCCTGGCATTGAGACAAAAGAAAGTGAACAGGGGCTTCTCGGTCAGGCTATTCGAGGATATCAACAGCAAATTCCATGATTTCGGAGCCGTGATAAATCCCTCTAATCAGAATGTGGTATTTGCATCCACACGAAATAGAAGTGTTTCCCAATATGAAGGTAATCAATATGATGGTTTACTGCCGGATTTGGTAGCTTATGAGCGGCGAAGAAATGGCAGGTTCGCCTCCAATACCAATGCCCAAAAATTTGATGCGCTTAACTCACACTGGGCAGAGGGGTCGGGAACTTTTACGCGAGATGGAAAGACCTTTTATTATTCTACCTGTAAAACGGAGGATGGCTCCGGCTGCCAGATCATGGTGAGCTATCTCGTAGATGGTGCCTGGACCTCACCTGAGCCACTCAATGATTATATCAATGAACCTGGCTCAGAAAATAAGCAGCCATTCGTGACCGGAGGAGGGGATACGCTCTTTTTTAGCAGCAACAGACCCGGGGGTCTTGGCGGAAGCGATATCTGGATGAGTCTGAGAGGACTGGAGGCAGAGTCGTGGAGCCCACCCATCAATATGGGAGGTGTGATCAACTCTCCGGAAGAAGAAATTTCCCCCTATTTTTCATCAGCTTTCAATTGTCTGATCTTCTCCAGTGATGGTCATGTGGGGTATGGTGGATATGATATTTACCTGGCAAAAGGAGAATCATTTTATGAGCCGGAAATATATAACCTGGGCTATCCCTTCAATTCTACCATTGATGATACTTACTTTATGATCTGTGACAGTGTTGGCTTTTTGTCGTCCAACAGAGGAGAAGGCCATAGAATTCTGAATATCTATTCTTTTGAGATTGGGGACGAAGCACTGTTCCTCTCACTCCTGATCTCAGGAGAATCCCTGATTGATTCCAGGATTGTGTCCCGGTTCAGGGATGTGCGTTCACTCGATTTGGTCACATTCAGGGTAGAGGATTACCAGGGATACGAGTTTTTTGAGCCGGTGAAACGTGAAAAGCCTCAGCAAGGTATAATTGAAGATGATTCCTTGTCAGGAGCCATCGATAGACAGGGTATGATGGCTTCAAACACTGGCAGGCGAAATTCACAGGGAAGTATGGGGTTTCAAGGACAACGACGAGCCAATTACGTGATTCCAAATGTCGATGACCTTCAAAGCGGACAAAGTAGCCAAACCAATCAGGTAAGTTCATCAAATTCATCCTTAAATCAAGCGTTTGGAAGGTCCTCTGATATTGATGGAATTCCATTTGAAACGATCTATTTCGATTATAACCTGCACGATTTAAGACCAGAAGCAAAGCAAGCTTTGTCTGCTCTGGTCGATCAATTGGACGGAAAGGAATATGACCAGATAGTCATCCTGGCTTATTCAGATAACATTGGAAGGGAGACTTATAATTTTGACCTGAGTCGTGGTCGGGGAGAAGCAGTGAAAAACTACCTGGAGGTGAGAGGCCTCCCTGGGGATAAGCTCAAAGTCTTACCCAGGGGGGAAATTACGAAAGACGAAGATCATTGGTTCAAGCGCATTTTGAGTAGGAAGGTCGAAATCATCGTGCAATCAGAAGATACCTTTGAGTTTAAGATTGCCAGGACTTACATTATTAGGAAGGATAATACCATCGAAAATATTGCAGGTCTTTTGGGAGTTTCCGTGTATGAACTGAAGTCATGGAATGGTTTAAAGAAAGACTCCATTAAAGCCGGGAACACAATCAGGGTTTATGAAAAAATGGGGAAAAAGAATATCCGCTACCTTGTCTCCGAAGACGATGTGAGTCAGTTTACTGAAAATCCCGGGAGTTAGTTGATCTGTTAAAGGCTCTTCGAAACCAGTATATAGGCTCCCCAGTTGTAGGGATCATTTTCCATTTTTTTGAAGGCTGTTCTGGCAGCAAAAAAAGCTTTTTGAGCGTCCTGCAATTCCTTTAGCTGTTCATAGTACAAGTTCATAAAAGTCCTAGCAGCATTGTCATTGATCTTCACCAGACTGATCAACACATTTTTAGCACCAGCTACCAGAAAGGCTCGTTGGAGTCCAAAAACGCCCTCACCGTTTTGGATGGTTCCCAGTCCTGTTTCACAGGCAGCCAGCACCACAAGGTTTGTTTCATCCAGCACCAGGTTCATGGCCTCATAAGCCGTAAGAATTCCATCATTTTCACTTTCATCGGACCTGGTCAGGAAAAGTCCCGAACTGTAGAGTGGATCTATGTTGTCAGGGTCGTCATTGAAATAGCCGTGGGTGGCAATGTGCACTACCCCTGGATTTTGAAGCGTTTTCAGTCGTTGCTCGGTGGCATTGTCAAAGTAATAGGTTTCAGACTTCCACCTTCTTACATCAAGGATCTTTGAGATATCATTGGCTTCTTGTTCAGCGCCGGGTAGCTGGTTGAGCTTATAACCGGTATTGAGTCTTGTGAAATTGGGATTACCAAAAATTTTCACATCCCTGACGAATTGAGATTCCGTTTGATACAGCAGGTCTTTTCCGCTGGTGATATTGATGATATCATATTCATCAATCACATACATGTCCCTAAAGTGATCATAAAAGATCACAGGATTAATTTTATGAAAAATACCATCCGGTGAGAAATAGACATGAGAGATATCCTGTAAATGAGGACTTAACGGCTCCCAGAAAACATCGTAGCTGGTTGTATCTCTTATTCCATATTTCAATGAGTTTTTATAGAGGCTATAACCTTTATTGAAATCTGTATAGTCTGACCATTTCACCGGCTCCAGTACGCGGTTTGGTTTTATGATAAAGGCCATGTATCTGGATTCGTCCTCAAAGCCCTGGTGAAGTTGCTCATCGGCTACATTTACCTGGTAATTTCGAAACTGAATAATATCAATGATGGCTGATCCCTGGCTGAGAACGTCACTTATCTCTTCCCATGTGTGGTAGGTCGATTTATCCTGCTCAGAGAAAACTTTGAACGATTGAGACAGCTCTTTTTCCAGGTCAGTACATTCATTTTCCAGCATTTCAATGGATATTCCCTGTTTGCTACGTTCTTCGATAGTGAGTAGGTAGGCCTGGGCGAGTCGATATTTCTTTTCCCTCCATTGGTTAAATAAGTTGATGACATGCTGATTGTTGCTGCTTTGGATCAGGTTACGCATTTTTTCAGAAGCGTAAAAGAGTATTCCCTTTGTATTGATAAAGTGGTTGAGCGCATCAGTTGCATAGCTGGAGTTGAGATACTTGTCAGAAAATGCCAGCGAACAGAATCGCTCGATATTGTATCTGGTTTCATCAAAGTACAGCTTCCTTTGGTTGTCTGTCAGGACCGGGAAAACATCCTGCATATGTTTGATTTCAGCCCCTAAGGCCTGGTTGAATGAATTGAGGGCGGCCAGTGTATCATTCATGAGCAGGTGATAGATCCCCAGGTCATTGAGGGTTTTGATGTACATCGGGTTATACTTTCCGAGTACTACTTCTCTGATTTGCTTACACTCGGTCAGTAGTTTTCCTGCCAAAGAAAAATTGCCCAACTGCAGGTACAATAAGGCTACATTGTTTAGTGAGGTGGCATATCGGGGATGATCAATGCCATAAATCACTTTGTCGAGGTCTAGTACTTTACTGTAAAGGTCCAGGGCTTTACCTAATTGATTTCTGGCCTTATGCACACTGGCAAGGTTGTTTAAGGTACTGGCATAATCCGGATTTAAGGTCCCATAAAGCTGCTTAAAGCCTTCAGAGCTCTTGATGAAAAATTCCTCGGCCTCATCAATTTTACCTTCATCCATGTAGATGGTTCCCAGGTTATTTTCCATGTAGGGTCTGATTGTTCGGATGTTTTTCCCGGTTTCAAGAGCCATCGAAAGGTACTTACCGGCGTCACTATTGATATGTAGCCTGTGATAGAGGAACCCAAGCTCGTTTAATGTTTCCAACATTAAAATGGGATCATCCTGGTATTTTTGATTTTTTACTTTCAGGTTGTAGAGCAGGTAATTCTCCGCATCAGAATATTCTCCCTGTTCGATCTTCAAAGAGGATAAGCGGTCAATGGCCTGAAGGTAAAGGAGTTCATCGTAGGATTTAGCAAGATTTACGGCCTCCATCAATTCCTCTTCACTCTTGTCCATATCTCCAAAGTGTCGCCGTGTGGTGCCCAGTTCAATTTTTAGCAGAATCCTGATGGAGTCATTGTTGTTGGCATTGATTTCGAGTGCCTGATTGAGGGCTTCAAGACTGGCTTCGAAGTTTCCTACTTCGCGTTCGTAGATTCCCCTGTTGTAGTAATAGGCTATTTCGGCTTCCGGAATTTTGTTGAGTGTACCGCCGGTAATCTTTCCGGCCATTTCAATATATTTTCTGGCCTCCAGAAATTGACCAATTTCCTGGTAAACAGCGCTGAGGTTGTAATAAAGCCCCAACAGGTCTTTGTGCAGGGAGTCTTTTACTTTCAATTCATGCCTAAGGCCCTGATGAAAAGCTTCTAATCCTCTCTTTTTTTCATTCAGTTCCAAAAGGATTAGCGCCAGGTTGTTGTACATGGCTGCATAACCTATTTCTACCACGCAGATATTGGAATCCAGGTCTGCAAGGAGTGAAACGGCATAGAATTTTGATTTCTCAGGGTTTGTATAAATGAAACGTTCAGCACTGTCCAGCTTTTGCAGGCAGGTTTGTGCATGGGGTTTGAGGCAAATGAGTATCAGTATTGTTGCCAGTAGCAGCTTTCCGCAGGCTTTTATCACAAGGCTAAAATTACTGAATTAAACCCTTTAATTAAAGGTAAATATGCGATTGGAGGGAGTGGTACTCAAATTAAACTATATCAGGTTGTCGCTGATGGCTTTTTTTACGAGCTCAGCGGTATTGTTCACATCAAGTTTGCGCATGATATTGGTTCTGTGAGTGTCCACGGTTCTCACACTGATAGAGAGTTTTTCTGCAATTTCTTTGTTGCGATCTCCTTCTACGAGCATTTCCAGGATCTTCTTTTCCCGGGGTGTGAGTTTGGTGTTGGGTTTGTGAAAGGGATCTTTCCTGATCAATCGTTGTGCGATGATTTCACTCACCTTCTGTGACATGTATTTACCGCCGGTATAGATGGTCTCGATGGCTTCAATCAATTCTTCCTGACTGGAGTCTTTGGGGAGGTATCCCATAATGCCCGCATCAAATCCTTCGATGATGTATTCGGGCTCCATGTGGATCGTGAGTAGCAATACTTTGATCTGCGGATGGTTGTCCTGAATGTGTTTGGCAAGCGACAGACCGTTCATTTGAGGCATAGAGATGTCGGAAACAACAATTTCCGGAGGGTCCTTCTCTATTAAGTCTATTGCCTCTACTCCATTCGATGCTTCACCAATGATATCGATATGCTCACTACCACTGAGTAGCGATTTTAGACCAATCCTAACCATAGGGTGGTCTTCTACTAAGATGATCTTGATCTTATTCATTTGATAATCTATACTTTACGCATATTTCTGTACCAACTCCCACGTCTGATTGAATGTTAAATTTGCAATTTATGCTATTTGCTCGTTGAGCCATATTTGCTACACCGTTTCCTCTTTTATCCATATAGGTGGAATCCATAGCAAAGCCAGGACCGGTATCTTTTATTACCAGCTGTAAATTTTTTCGTCTTATAGATAAATCAATTTGTATTGCAGAACCTCCTGCATGCTTCAGGGCATTATTTAAGCCTTCCTGAGCAATTCTATATAAGCCTACCTCCACGTCTGCATCCATTCTGGGGATGTCTTCATCCATATGAAGTTCAATGTTCGTATCAGTATTTTTATTCAGGTTGTTCACCATATTTTTCAGTGCCAAAGGTAAGCCAAAATCATCCAGGACGCTCGGCATAAGGTTATGTGAGATGGCTCTCACTTCCTCCATAGTACTTTCCAAGATTTCCTTGATGCGCTCCGCAATACCAGCTGCCTCCGGGTCAACGTTCTTTTTGAGCTGCTTGATATAAATCAAGGATGTGGTTAACAATTGACCCAGCCCGTCATGCAACTCTCTTGAAAGCCTCCTTCGCTCCATCTCCTGACCATCGATCAGGGCTGTCAGCCCCCGCGTCTTTTCGTCGAGCAGTTCTTTTTGGATTTGTTTTCTGCCAGTGATATCTCTGTTGACACTAAGAATGGCTTTTCTTCCCTTATAAACCACTTCTGTGGCATGTACATCGAGGGTTTTTTCCTTTTTGTCTACCTGTACAGTGATTTCACTAAGATAATGTTTCTTTTGGCGGAGTGTCTGTAAAATTTGAGTCTTGATGTTGCTGGCTTCAGGACCGAGGGTATCCTTAAGCTTATTATTTAAGAAGTCTTTTCTTTCAATGTTATAAACCTGACAGGCTACATCATTCACCTCTAAGATGTTTTCATTCTCAGCATCAATGATGATGATTGCGTCATTGGCATTTTGAAAAAGAGACCGGTACTCTTTTTCTGATTCCCTTAGGGCTAGCTCTGTCTGTGCCCTCAAATCAATCTCACTTCTCAGTTTGTTGTTGATTTTATCCAGCTCTTTTGTTCTCCAGTTCACCCGTTTTTCCAACACCTGATCCATCACAGAAAGTTGTTTCTTCAGATGGATCATTTCTGTAACGTCCTTTGATAGACCAATGTAGCCCCTGATGTCGCCTTTGGAGTCAAATAAGATGTGGAATTTCTGCTTGATCCATCGGTAATTACCATTCTTTGATTGAATTGGAAACTCAAATACCGTAGTGGAAATTTTCTGATCTCGCTGGATTTGATAAAAATCCCTGACTTTTATCCGATATCTGGGCTCAATGAGTCGTACAAGACTTGAATGAAGTAACTCCTGCTTACTATATCCAGTGAAATCGAGCCCCTTCTTATTGATATCTATTAATTGCCAATCTGGTCCCAGCTGAATGATTGCCTCATCAGACTTGGCAATGATCTCCTCGTAGGCCCAATGGTTTACTTTTGATTTGGTTTGGCTAGGAACATCAGGATTCAACATTCCAGCAACATACCACTCTTTATTTAAATCATCAAAAAGCTTGTAAAAGAATAACTCACAAGTGAATTCTTTTTTCTTATTAGATATTGTCCTGAGTATGGCCAGTGTTTTAAAACTTTTCGTGTTATCAAGCTTTTTATAGATCTGTGTGATCCTTTCACGGTCATTATCAGAAATCAGATCAAAAAAGTTTGCTGAACCAGCAGATCCGTTTTTAAATTTAAATAAATTAGCACATAATGGATCATATTCGAGAAAATTTCCTTGCTTATCTGTGATTTGAAAACCAAAATTCAGATCGCTGGCTAATTGTGGGAGGATGTTGAGCACCTTTAGCTTGTTGTCCTGAAAAATTTCTGAAAATGTGTGCTCCATTTTCTCGTGGTTAAATGCTAGCTCCGGCTGACCTTAGCTTCTTAAGTTATTCAATAAATATTTCATTTAGAAGTTCCAAAATCTAAAAGTGTAAATGATGAGGTCTATGGGGAATTTGGTAGTATGCAGTCAATCGTTGAGAATGATCAAGAGCCGTTACTAGCTGATCACCTGCGTGTTAGGCGATGCTTTTGTGGACTTTTTCTGTCCCGTCAATTGTAATGTCTTGTTGTCCTCTTGCCAGTTTTATCTCGAAATTGAAGCTTGAATGCGTCTCATTTATTTTTTCAAAATTATACTCCAACTTATAGTCGGTCTTTCTGGCAATTTCCATCAACCCTATACCTGCCGTATTTTTTGAACTGAATGAATCGTTAGACAAGGCTTCTTTATAAAGTTCCTTTAACTCTTCTTTATTCAGATTATTAATTTGCTCAATTTTTTCTATGAGCGGTTTTACATTGGTATTGGGAATGTGATTACTGGTTTTGATTTTGTAATATTTTGGCTTGGCAGAGATCATCACCAGCACAGACTCGGATTCTATGGGTAGTTCTTTTTCCGTTCCATCTTCCAGATGATAGTACACATTCTGGATACATTCTGTGAGAATTGAATAAAACTTCTTCTGAACCCTTCTCTCCGTTTCAAACTCATTAATTCTTCTTTCTACAGAACCGATGATAGCAGACAACAAGTCAAAGGTTAATATACCTTTATACATCAGTATAAGGTTGTTGTCATGGATGTTTTGGTACTGGATCATAATGTTTTCTTGTATTTAATGGTTTAAGCAACTGTGTCTTTTGGTTGATTAGGAAATGCCAACACCCTCACTGTGATAGTTAAACTCCATATCAAGTAGGGAAGAAATATCCTCCCCGGTTTCCAACATGTCCTCATCATCCTCTTCGTAAAACCAGTTGATCTCCAGAGTCCGGGCAGCTTTTTCCGCACCGTCTTTAATCCTTCTTAGAATTTGAAAAATACATTTAAGTGAGCTGGTATTGAAGTACTCCAATCCGACATTGATCGTAATATCTCCTGCTTCCCCAGTCACAAAATACTGATCAAAAAAGCTTATTACCTGTTCGTAAAATACTACTGCATTGTCCGGGCTAGACCTTCCTTTCAGCTCCAGGATACCTGTTTGGTTATCAAAGCTGACGAAAGGTGTGAGTGGTGATGGTTCTATTGTAAAGTTTTCCATGGTCTATATTTTATTCAGTTCCTTTGTTTACTCGTTTCAAATCACAATCCCTAAGCTGCGGAACTCTGCTTACTCATAGATCCCTCTAATATGTTATAAGTTTTAGTTTCACGAGGTTCACTCCTTGCTTCTTTCACTATTTTCTTTTTGGCCCCGTTCACAAAAATGTTTTCAAGAACGGATTCAAAAGATTTCAGCCCAATGGCCACTGCACCTTTTAAGATCAGAATGAGGTAGGCATAGCCCACAAAATATTCTAACAGCGGACCCACATATAGCTCCTCAGAAACGAAGAGTAATATGGTGGCTGTAAACATGATGGTAGATGCTTTCTTACCTACCCTGGCCTTCATCAGGTTATCTAAAGCCTCATTGAGCTTTTCGTTTTTGCTGACGATCTCCTCGTTCTTTTCTTTGATTTTGGTATTGGCTGTGTCCAGGCGTTTTTGAAGACGATCACTAATTTTTAGCATTACCTGGCTTTCTGCGGTTTGTCCTTCAAATTGTTCTTTGAAAGTAATAACGTCTTCATGTGTGTAGGACTTGTTATCGATCTTCTTTTGGAATTCCTCCAATATATCGTTTTCGTCCTGAAATAAATTACTCATAGCTGATTGAGATTTGGTTGAATTAGTTGTTGACGATTACTGCCGGAAAGGTTTCTGTTTCCTCTCCCCATCTTGAAGTTTTCGATTCAGAATTATAGCTATAGCTAAGGTTGTCTTCCCATCGAGTCACTTTCTTTTTGTTTTCAATGTCTATAAGCAGAAGGTTGGTACTCAAGGTTTCCAGACTTCTGGATGGCTCAAGATTTTCTTCTACTGTGACCATTTCCACATATTGAGCCTCATCAAAGGCATTGTCTTCCGGATACTGTTCAAGTATCACTGTGGCATGGACCTCTGTGCCCTTCTGTACATAGCATGACTGAAGAGCCCCACATATCATCAGGGCGGCTACAGCTTTTATTCCTATTACATAATACTTCATTATTTCCAGTGGTTATGATTTAATACAGATTTCACTAAAATTCTGATATCAAAAGTAGATGAGCTGGCTGTTTTATGTAATCGGCAAATACCTTGATTTTAAAATAGAGTAAACTACCTATGAGTATATAGGTAAAAATGTTAAGTTGACACTTAAATGCGCTTAAATGCCTGTTTTTACTGCATTTTAGGCTGTTGGCTTCTTAAATCTGATTGTGTAAGATGTGCCGTTTTGATGTTGGATTTTCATTTTTCCGTCTATTTGACGGACAAATAACTCGATGAGTTGCATCCCGTAAGAAGACTTTAGATTAGCTCGTTTTTCATCAGAAATTCCCACACCTTTATCTTTTGCACGTAGGATATACTGGTCGTCTTGTCTATGTAAAGACACAATGATCAAACCACCTTCCTCAGGGTAAGCATACTTGATGGTGTTGGAGAGTATTTCATTTATGATCAACCCAATATTCAAAGCTGTGTCTACATCAAAGAGTTCTGATATTACATTTATGTCAAGTGAGAATGTGCGTTTCCTGTCGGAGTAAGTTTTTACGATGTTGTCACACAATGTAACCAGGTAGTCATTGATCTTTAACTGATTCATGGGAGATAGTTGAAGCAGTTTCTCATGAATGGCAGATATGGAGTTGATTTTGGTACTTGTGTCTTTAATAAATTCCCTGAGCTCCTCATTAGTAGTGTGCGTACCACGTATATACAGCAGGCTATTGACCATTTGTAAGTTGTTTTTGATCCGATGGTGGAGCTCTTTATACATAACCTCCCGGTCTTCAAGGGCTTCTTCCAAATTTTGTTGAACTTTCTTTTCGCGGGAGACGTCCCAGGTCAGTCCTATTGCTCGCTTGGATTTTCCTTCCCTGGACTCAATAGAGGCCTTGAGGTTGATGTGATATTGCTGCCCGGTTGTTGAGATCACTCTTGTTTCCAGTTCAAACTCTGTTGCATGCAGATTTTCAGGATTTAGTGTCTGGCTTATTAGTTCCCTGTCCATCGGATGTAAAAACTGCAGCCAATCTTCAAAACTGCCCTTAAAAAAGCCAAGTTCGGAAATACCCTGTATCTGTATATCCCACGATACTTCGAGTGTGTCAAAATCAAAAGTCCAGACCCCAATACCAGCCGCCTGCGAAGCCAGGACAAATTTGTTTGTGATCTGGAGTAGGTTGAATTCTAATTCCTTTCTTTCCGTGATCAGGTATCTGACTGAGAGGAAGTTGGCGATCTTTCCATCAATATCTATGATAGGGTTGATGACAGTATCTACCCAATAATAGGTCCCATCTTTGGCTTTGTTTTTGACTTCAGATCTCCAGGTATTTCCTTTATTCACGGTCATCCACATATCTTTCCAAAATGCCCTTGAGTGATAGCCGGAATTGACAATGTTATGCTTGTTACCTATCAGTTCATGAAGCTTGTATTTTGAAGTGTCACAAAATGGTTTGTTGGCGTGTACGATTACTCCTTTCTTGTCCGTGATAGAGACCAAAGCACTTCTATCCAGTGCATTGTTGATGGCAGCAAAGTTGTTTTTTTCAATGAGGAGTTCACTTTGCTGCTCTTTAAACTTGGTGTTGTCTGAGGATGTAAGTACATAATATCTGAAAAACCCTTTCTTCCCATAGATTGGCTTCAGCGTATTTCTGAAGTGTTGGTCTTTATAAGTTGTCTCGTAAGAAAAGCTACTTGCTGTGACCACTTTCTTTTTGGCGTCCAGGAGTAGTTGATAATTTTGATCTTTTAAAAAGTCCCTGGCATTCAATCCGATCAAATCAGAAGGGTCCATGCCATACTTACTATACCCTTCACCACCTGTAAACAATAGGTTCAGTTTTGAATCAAACAAACTTATGGACCCTTCCGGGAAGTTATTTGCTAAAGTCTGCAGATGATCTGCGTGGGTTTCTGAGACCTGAAGTATCTCTTTTTGCTTAGTAATGTCAACGGCCTTATACAAGAAAATATTTTCGTTGGGGTTGCTAAGCTTGGATATCGTGCACTCCACCGGATAGGTGGTTTTATCTGCTCTGGTGTGTATGCATTCAAATGTTATTCTTTCTTGCTGCCCAGCCTGTATTGGCTCCAACATTTCAACCAGAGACTTTTTGGAATGCCTGGTAAGGACATCATATACGTAGGCGTTTTTGAGTTCTCTTAAAGGGAATTTCAGGTTCTTTACCGCGGCCTTGTTGGTGTCGAGGATCTTAAAATCACTATCAAGCAGATAGAGCTCGTTTTGAGTGCTTTTGGATAAATCTTCCCATTTGAGTGTGAATGATTTTTCTACCTGAACAGCCTGGCCATTGAAGCCGAAAGGCAAATCTTCCGGTATCAAATAGACCTTGCCGGATTTTAGCGTTGTGTCTTTTTTTACCAGTTGGATTTTATCCGAAATGGACGACCCCTGGAGATTTTTAAAAAAGGGCTTTGTGCACTTTGATATGACAAGGACAGCTTCTTTGTCTTGAAGTAATAGCTGGTTAATTCCTTTGATGTCACAATTTTCTTTTTCAATGAATGTGACCTTAAGGCTCATAGGTTAGACAGTAATATAGGATATGATCTTGGATGGATTTGGAAATGATCATTGTATTTAGCTGGTTCAATGATGCTACCTGTGGTAGTCTTCTTCTTTTTCATTTTTTTCTAGAATTTTTTCAAGCGGAAATTCGCAGATTATCAGGGTGCCTACGTTTTTTTGGGACTCGATTTTAAGTTCACCACCTATCGCTGTGGCTCTCATCTTCATGTTGGTGAGTCCGTTACCAGATTGTCCGTCATTTTCAAAACCAATCCCATCATCCTCAATGGTTAGGGCAATGAAATCATCTTGCTTGTTCATTTGTATGAAAATATTTTCACACTGACTGTATTTGAGGGCATTGTTGAGGGCTTCCTGCACGATGCGATAGATGTTTGTTTTCACAACCTGATCTTCGATAGGAGGGACTTCCGAATGGTTGAAATGGACACTAATTTTATCAGAATTGTATGATTCGGAGAGCAGGGTGATACAGGTGAGCAAGGGAAAATTCAGGATTTTCCTGGGTAACATATTTTCTGATATCCTCACCGTTTCATCTACAGCCTGATCAAGGATGTGGAGAATCTCCTGGTTATTGATATTTGCCGCCTTCATTTTCAGTTTGATCAGGTTGAGCAATTGCCCCAGGCTATCGTGGATCTCCACGGCGATCCTAACACGTTCTTTTTCCTGCCCATCCACAAAAGATTTGATGTTGGCCAGGCGTAGTTTCTCTCTAAAGTTTGAGTGAAGGACACGATCCGTCACATTTTTGAAGACGACCAGCTTGATTTGATTTCGCCCATCGGAGAATTCATTCAAATAGTGATCTCCAAAATACCCCTCTATTTTCTTTCCCTTGATCTGAATATGGAAAATGTCCTGGTTGTTGATCTTTTCTGCAATGCTTTGCACCTCCCCATTGGGTTGGTTGTTGTCAAGCAGTTCCAGAGAAATAAGCTTGTTGATATCTTTCTCAGCAAGTTCTTTGAAGTTCATGTCGGTCAGGTCTTCAAACATCCTGTTTACATACTTGATCTTTCCATTAATGGACAAGATGATATATTGATCTACCGATTCAAGGATTGAATGGAATACTTCATTGTTTTCTACCAGTGTTCTTTCACTTTGTGACTTGAGCAAGGCCACCCGTATGGTAGTGAGCAGGCTCATTTCATCAAATGGCTTGATGATGTATCCGTATGGAAAGAGATCCAGCGCCTGAGACATCGTTTTGTCATCTGTAAGGGCTGTGAGGAAGACGATGGGTACGTGGTATTCAACACTTAGCTTTTTACCAGCTACCAACCCGGCATCAGGCGTCTCCATCATCAGATCGAGCAATGCGAGGTCGAATTTCTGAGTCTTCATTATTTCCAGAGCCTCGCTGCCCTTAAACGCACTTACAGTTTGATACCCCGCATTTCGTAAGATTACGCATATGTGTTGATTCACAACAGCTGAGTCTTCTACTACAAGGATATTCTTCATAGATATTTTTGTGACATTACGTTTGGAGATTATATGTCATCTTACAGATAATCTAAATATAAGTAGATTAATTCTGAAAAAAGCTATTATACTCTTTAATTTGGATTTGGACATTCCGGTAAAACCAGTGTTAACAATTAAATCTAACAGGTAATAACTGATTTCTTTTCAATCAGACTAACTCACGCTAATGAAAGCGATATTATTACCATTACAGGAGACTTTGCAGTGATTTATAAATAAAATTATTTATATTGACTAAATAATAAAAGTAAAACCAGCAACTGCTATGAAATTAAGTCCTAATCATATAGGGACCAATGGGATTTCAGGTTCTCAAGAGGAGGGCAATATAATTAGACTTTTGGTAGCTGATGATCACCTGGTGGCACGGGAAGGTATAGTCTATTTGCTATCAGGGACACCAGGGGTAGAGGTAGTGGGCGAAGCAAATAATGGAAGCGAGGCCCTCAACATGTTAGAGGATCTAAAACCTGATATCCTTATTTGTGATATCAGCATGCCTGATTTCAATGGGATTGAGCTATTGAAAAAGTTGGAGGACAGTGGTCAGGAGGTTAAGGTATTGATCCTCTCCATGCACAAAGATTCGGAATATATCATGAAAAGCTTTGAACATGGAGCTTTGGGATATCTTCCTAAAAATGCCGATGAAGGTGAATTACTCAAAGCCATTGAGACCATCCACAAAGGTGAAAGGTACATCACGCAAGAAGTGTCTAATGTGTTGGCTCAGTCCATGCTGGCATCAAAGTCCACGGTAAAATATAACCTGACCTCAAGGGAAAAGGAAATCATCAATAACCTGGTAAAAGGACTGAGCAATAAGCAAATAGCTGCTGAGTTGTTTATTAGTATTCGTACGGTAGACACGCACAGGACCAACATCATGAAGAAGCTGAAAGTGAAAAATGTTGCCAGTCTGGTAAAGCTTGCCTTGAATGAAAACCTTTGTGATTAGGTTTTTAACAGCTTCTCAGTAAAATAGATATCTACTACACGATTCAGTGCTTCTGCTGTCAGCGGTTTATTGATAAATCCCTGTACAAATTCATTGCCATCAGCTTTGAATCGATCATCCGGATTAAAAGAAGTGGTCAACATAAATATCATGGGCTCATAACCCGTAAAGTTGATTTTTTTATACTCCTGGATAAAGTCCCAACCTGACATGCCTGGCATATTGATATCAAGCAGAAGAAGATCTGGCATATTCCTCGCCTTCACTGATATATCAGATTCATCATTACATCTATTCAGAAAATTGATGGCATCTTCTCCGGTTTTACATACAAACACATTATCAGTGATCATATTTTTAGTAATCATCTTGCGGTGTACCAGGTTGGTAGCTGGGTTGTCATCGACCAGCAGTATCGAATTTACTTTCATGACTTGATATTTAGTTCACAAAAACCATGGAGGCCTTTTCTACCTCCGCAGTGGATTTGAAGTTTTTTGAGATTGTGAAGTGAAATGTGGCTCCGGAACCGAATTCTGACTCGGCCCATATGGTACCCTCGTGGATATCTACAATCTTTTTGCAATGTGCCAGTCCTATGCCATCACCTTCGTAAAGGCTTTTATCGTGGAGGCGTTGGAAGATCACAAAGATTTTGGATAGATAGTTTTCTTTGATACCTATACCATTGTCTTCTATGGCAAATTTCCAATAATTAGTAAACTCACTCGCGAAAATCCTTATGTGAGGCTTTCTCTTTGGAGAGATGAATTTTAAAGCATTGCCAATAATGTTTTGGAATAATAGTCTTAGTTCAACCGGGAAACCTTTTATATCAGGTAATGGGTCCATCACTTCTATGATGGCTCCTTTCGCTTTGATGCGATTGCTCAAATCTTGCTGTACGTCTTCTATCAACTCTTGCAGGTTTACGTTTACAAGTTCCCTGTTCCTGCCAAGTCTGGAATATTTGAGAAGCCCTTTGATCAGGTTTCTCATTCTGCTCACAGCCTCTTCAATAAACGAAAAGTATTCTTCAGTATCTTCACTAAACTTAAAATCTGATTCGTCACGGATGAGCTCTACCATGCTGGTAACGGTGCTCAATGGCTCCTGCAAATCATGAGAGGCTATGTAGGTGAAATTTTCAAGCTCTTTGTTTTTCAATTGAAGTTCTTCAGCCTGAGATCTCACCATTTCTTCAGATCGTTTGCGCTCTGTGAGGTTCCGCGTTACTTTAGAGAATCCAAGCACCCTTCCGCTATTGTTGTATATGGCTGTTAAGATAAGGGATGCCCAGAAGAGACTGCCGTCTTTACGCACCAGCCATCCTTCGTGCTCAGCACGTCCATTGACACTGGCTTTCTCCAGAAGCATTTCAGGGACAACTCCATTTTGTTCTTCCTCTGAAAAAAAGATTCCCCATTTTTTTGAGATGATTTCCTTTTCAGAATAGCCCAATATTCTTTCTACTCCCTTGTTCCAATTGGTGATTTCACCGTTTGCATCCAGAAACACAATAGAGTAATCCTGAATTTCACCAACCATTTTATGGAATCGAAGCTCCAGGTTTTCGCTGATTGTTACATCCTTGATGAAAGATACGATCAGGTCCTGTTCGCCAATCTTTACCAGATTAGAATTGATGTTTACAAATATCTCCTTTTTGTTTTTCCTACATGCTGTCACCACACTACTCTGAGCTGATTCGCCTGATGCACACTCACCAATCAAATTGTGGATGTAGTCGTGACCGGACTCCAGCTGCTTGCTGGAGAGTTCTTCCGGGAATAGATTCTCCACAGAGTAGCCAATCATTTCACCAGCGTCGAATCCAAATATCTCTTCGGCCCTTTTGTTTACCAGCACGATCACGCCCTGGAAGTCGGTGACTATGACGGCATCCTGAAAAGCACTACATATGGCTTTGTAGGCTTCAATTTCGGTGATGGGTAAAGATGTTTTAACTGACTGGGACATTTTCTGTGAGTACGGAATTTACAACCTCTTTGAAATGCTCAAAAGAGACGGGTTTTTGCATGAAAGCATCTACTCTTACTTCTGAATAAGCATCCAGGCATTCATCCGAATGGTTGGAAATAACGATTGTTTTGGGTTTGTATTCCAGTGTTTCCATCATCTCCAGGCCATTCAGTCCGGAAATGCTGATATCAAGAAAAATCAGGTCAGGCTTATACCTGAAAATAGAAACAGCAGATTTAAGTGAATCATCATGACAACTCACAACATCCAAATAGCCAAGCCTTCGGATAAATACTTCCAGGATTTTCACAAAAGCAGGATTGTCTTCTATGATGATGCATGTTTTTCTTGGATTCAGTGACATTATAATTTGTGTTTTAGGTTTGCATATGATTTTCTCGTATGGCCTTGGCCATTCAATTAGTAATGGTCTTCTTACATATTGCTCTTATTTATTTCTTTAATCATTAGCTCGCTGACTGATGAGGATATTTATTCAATTCAATTCCGATTATCGATACATTAAATGTTGTCAGGTGTGAGTTGATAACCTCCATTTCGAGAAAATGGCCCTGTCGCTCAAGATCCATCTCTATGGATTCATTGATCAATTGACTATAGGTGAGTTCTCCCAGGCAATGCGCGTTGAATGAGCTTGAAAAAACAAAAATTCTGCTGACCGAACTCATTCTGTAAAAACCGGAATACATCCCATCTTCATATTCATTCAAATGGAGATCAAAGAGTTTCAATCCGGGGTAGTTTGAAAAATACTGCAGTGTATCATTCTTATGGTGAATGAACAATGCGCAAATGCTTATATCAAAATCTTCATCAATGCTCAGATTATACTTCGACACAATGTCCCGATAGCAGGCCGAAACTTTGTTGATGATTTGTTGATTGCAGGAATCATACTCATTTACAATAGTCTGAATGTGCTCTGATAAGTCCTGCTTTATGTGACAATCCTGGCTAGGATGGAGTATGGTATTAAGTAATATGACCACCTTATGACCCTGGTCGGTGTTGCCCACCCATTGAAAATTGGATTGACTTTCTTCCGGGTAATTGATGATCTCAAATGACTTAGGGAAGATCCGTGATACATGACTGTCAGTTTCTCCACCTGTTTCCATTTCTTCTTTGCCAATCCTGGACTGAAATGAAATGCGTGGCAGTTCTACCAGGTGGTAATCATCAATGGTCCTGAATTTTTGCAATTCTTCATCAATCGATTTCTTGACATTATCTGCATCCCAATGTTCTGGAATATATTTATCGATTTTCACTTCATTGACTGCCCGGATCAAGGTATCAAGTTCTACGTCACCGGTCAGTACCCGGATAATCTCAGGCTTTTGCGAAAGTACCTGATGCATGAGATCGATGCCATTGGTGCCTTGCACTTTGTAACTACTGATAAGTACATGGATGTCATTTTCCATGATTATCTCCAGTGCCCTGGTGCCTGACTGAGCTGAGAATAAGTTGTATTCCTTGTGATAGGAGTCGTTAAAGACCCGAATGTTGATATCATCCTCATCAACATATAAAATGTTGAAAAGAGTGGGATCTTTTCGGTTAGTTTCAATTTGCTGCTGGTTGGTTGTGGTCTTCATTTTTCTGAATTTGGCTACTTCATCGAAATATTTTGTTTGTTAATTGAAATGTGTAAATAGTGTCTTATCTATGAGATGATTCCGGGAGGTTACTCCTGAGCCCCTCAGCGGATTAGTTTCTTAATCTAATTTTCTTCGTCTGTTGGGCTTCCGCCAGCATTTGACGCACATGTTGTAGTTCTTCTTCTTGCCTGGTCGGTAGTACATTTTGTGTAGAGATGATTCTTCCAGACCTGGAAAGCTTTAAAAGGGCGATAATGAACAGGCCTCCGATGATAGATAATGATAGCAGTATAAATGTGGGAAGATTGAAGGCTTCCACCAATCCGGGTTCTACGTTTCCAGTTGTATATATTCCGGGATTCATTACCAAATAGGTTTTAACCTGCTCTAAAATTTCCGAGGGTCGATACTCATTTAAAATGGCTGCAACTGCAAAAAAGCAGAGGATGAGGATCGTTACCCTGTTAGACTTTACCATAGCTTAATATTTTTAATTGGATCACTATTCAAAGCTACTTTCAGCAACAGGTTTGATCAATACAGGCTTAATCGTAAATCCCTCTACGACAAAACCCCTAGAAATAGCGAGAATATGGCTTATGGAGGCAATGAAGGTCACTTTCTCTGTGGAAGATGAGAAAGAAATTTCGTAGCTAATACGAGAAACCCATCAACAAAACATCATCCAGCGCCATGTTAGATCCTTGCCATTTGCCCAATGTTGAGACCATTTCTTTTTTCTGGTCTTCCATGGTGCGTGGGTAAATCGATTCCAGCAGTTGCTTGAGTCTGGCAGATCCGAATTTTTTATTTTCCGGTCCACCCATGAGGTCCGTTACCCCATCGCTGAATAAGTAAAATTTGGAATCTTGTTGCTTCTTTAAATCGATGATGTGGGTGACATATTCATGATCATGATCAAAATACTCACCTACCTGGATCCTATCGGCTTTGATCACATTAAGTTTACCGTCACTTACCTGATACAGATTCATCTTAGCTCCGGAAAATTCCATTTCCCGGATGGCTTTGTTTATACGCACAATCCCAAAATCTGCTCCTGTCCCGATCAGTGATTTTTTCGCGGTGCTATTGCTGAATTTTTTTTGTACTGCAGTATGGATTTCAAGTAGAACCTGGTTGGGGAAGAAGATCCCCTGTTCGTCTATGATTTGTCTAAGTAATTTGATGTATGTCCTGGCCATCATACTGGCAAAATGCCCATGGCCCATACAATCAAAGACGGCGATCAGAATGGCTTTATCATTTTCTGCAAACCAATAGCCGTCACCGCCCACGGTGTTCATGGGGTTGATGATCACAAAGGAGTTTGGGATGCTTTCTCTGATTCTTTCGGGCGAAGGAAGTAAAGAAAAGTAGTTTTTCCTGGTGCCATCTTCGATCCTGGAGATTTTGGTCTGGATTACATCTGCTCCATAAGTTTTGATACTATTGATATCTGCCTGGTTGATCATTTGAAAAAATTTATTGTAAGCCTACAATTACATATGCCTGGTGATTTCTCCAGGTAAGAGGAATCACGTAAACAAAGGTGTCTTCCGGAAATTCGAGGTCTGCTGGTCTTCCTTCAAAGACCAGAGGGACTGAGATGATAAAATTAGTACCAAGGCTAGCCCGGATGTTGCCCGCAATCACATTAGAGATTTCTCCTGCCATATCCATCAAATCATCGGTATCAGGGTCGTCAATACCAATAAAAATGTTGATTAACTCTTCAAACAGGTCCTGATTAGCAGAGAAATAGACATAACCTTGTTTGTTTCCGGATATGCCAATCATGCCAGTGTATTGTTTCAGTTCTAGTTGCGTAATGTCCTTGAGAAATGGGACATTGATCTCAGAGTCATGATCTGTCATTACACTAAAATAGTTGCTGACTGACTCAATGAACAACCTGCATGTGCTCTCAAATTCTTCCTTATTAACTTCCACTTACTTTTCTTTTTAAGAGTTTATCAAGTGCCCGGGTCAGACTTTCGCTATTTACCGGTTTATAAATAAAACCGCGCGCTCCTTTTTCCAATGCCTGTAGCCCGGTCAATTTGTCGGACAAGGCAGTGATCATCATCACTTTGGTATCGGGGTGTATCGCCATGATATTTTCCAGACAGGTGATCCCATCCATCTCAGGCATGGTAATGTCCATCGTGATGACATCCGGCATGTGTTTTTTCACCAACTCAATTGCCTGGATTCCATTAGAGGCAGTACCCACAATCTCCAGATCATAATCCACCAGGTTTTTCTGAATGGTTCGCTGCATAACGGAAGAATCATCTACAATAAGGAGCTTCATATTCATTCAATTGTTGGTTTGAGGGCGTTAGGCAACCTTTTCGAGGTTGTGTGCTTTGGTAATTGGTAATTTTACTGTGAGCCGAAAATATTCATCCTGCTCAAAGTCAATTTTGAGAGATCCATTAAGTCCCCTCACAATGGATTTGATCACGCTCATCCCCTGGCCTCTACCGGAAAGTTTGTCAGCTTTCAAAGTGGTAGAAAATCCTTCATTGGTGAGTAATTCTACAATTTGCTGTTTGTCAAGTTGATCCTTTTCGTCTTCGCTAATCCACCCGGAAGCCAGGGCCTGCATGATGAAGCCTTCTTTGTCCAGTCCTCTTCCGTCGTCCTGGTAGGAGAGTGACAGGCCTTCATACATAGATTGATCTATGGTTACTGTGATTTTTCCTTTTGAAGCTTTCCCCTTATTCAGCCTTTCATCGGCATCTTCAATTCCATGAGAGATAGAGTTTCTAATCATCTGGTTCAGGATGTCCCTCACAGGCTGTAGCAGCGAATCATCGATTTCTATACCATCCTCTATGGATAGATCAAGGTCAATTTCTTTGCTTGTCTCCACACACAATGTCTGAAGCCCCTTTCTCAGGTCATTTTCTAACTTTTCCTGAGCAGGGATCTCCTCCTGGGTGTAAATCTTTTTGTAGATTTCACCTACCTTTTCCAACATCTTTTGGAGCTCGGTCAGTGTCTTGTCAATTTCTTCCAGTTCATAGAGAATAGAAAGAAACTTGTCCGCAGTCACCTCTATGTCCATCATTTTCGTGATAGCATCTTCAATCTTATGCACCCTTTCACTGACGAGGTTTACACCCGTAGTCATGGCATTTCCTTTTATTTTATGGATGGTCCTGTAGGTGTATTTGAGCAGTTCTTTAAAGTTTCCGGTTTTGTTCTGCTCGTATTTAGCAGAGATCTCCTTTAAAGTAGCTTTGGTGGTAACAATGAATTCCTGTAGCATGCCCGGCTCGACCTTTAAGATATTAAAAAGGTATTCGGTATCCTGTTTCTTCATGTTTTCCGTTTCTTTCATGGCCTGCTGGAGCAAAACGGATTCTGTTTCGTCTGTGATGGTCACCAGGATGGATTGAATTTCGTCGTCATGGACCACCCGGGTGAATGAGATCCTGATATACTTGGTGATGACTACACCATTCTTAGTGATGTAGATCTGTACCTCTTCTACAGGGTTCAATTGATTTACAACATCCTCGTCAATATCCGGGTTGAATAGGTGCTTCATAAACATCTGCAAAGCCTCGTAATCCCTCTCCATGATTCGCGGTTGCATGAAATTGCAAAAGTTTTCACTGGCGATGATCTCATTGTCAAAGATCTTCTCCACCGCTTTTGAGTATAGATTGCTGATTTTAAGGTCTTTGTTTAATAAGAAAATGCCCTGACCTACATTTTCAAAGACTACTTCCGACTGCTTGTATATGTTTTCGTACATATACTCAGCATGATCTTTGGCTTGCTTGAGCTCTGCCTGGGTAGAGACAATCTTGTCCATCATCACGTTGAATGTGCTGGCATATTGACCGATCTCATCTTTAGTATCTATGACCACCCGATCTGTGGTAGTGGCTGAAGTTACCTCCCTGGTAAATTTCTCCAGAATGGCTACGTTTTTCAGAAGCTTTATTACGATGAGGGCGACCAGTGAGAAGGTAATAACTCCGACGAGGAAGTCAAGCAACAAGAAAATAAAGAAGTCTTTTCGGGCACCTGCTGCCATGTTTTCTGTGTAGATATGCATGTTTTCCAACATGTAGTCTTCTACCTGCTTCAAAGAATTGATCTTTCCGGTAACGGCCCTGTACCACTCTGTAGGATCTACGTTGAGTTCACCGGTTTCATTCAGTTTTGCCCGAAAATGCGCTACTTCCTCAGTGACACTACCTTGCATCGTGTTGAGATAATGGTCTTTTGAGTCCTGATTGGTGATCGTGAGAAAAGCATCCAGGTAGGCCTCTTGCGAAGCGATGAGTGAGGCAAACTCTGAGGCTGTGTTTGTGGATTGGTTGGATATAGAGAAAATGTATGTTCCCAGGGCCCGTTCGATACTGGCGTACTCTTTCGCATCTAAGAAGTAAATGATGGCATGAACCTGCTGTGCCGCTGTTTTGTCCCTTGTTTCGTTGATCAGTTGGTTAACCGTGTTTAATGCAGATTTATTGATTTCAGAAAAGTAACTGATGATCTGAGGGGTATTCAGCGTGTGATTGTCTACTTCTTCACGCAGCTCCAGCAATTGCTCTAGTTGACGTTTCATGCTTTCAATGTCCTCAGCATGATGGATCAGAAGTTCCTGATATTTAGTACTTCTCAATTCAACATAAAGATGACTTAGCAAGCTGTCAGTCTTATTTCGCTGGTGAGCAAGCTTACCATGAAATGATTCTCCATTGTTGGCCTGAAAACCTACGGAAATGCTTCGCTCTTTTTGGATCTCGTGAACGAGATGAGTGATTTCAATACCAATATTGATGGCTTTGTTTAATCTTCGTGCATCCTGATAGTCATAAAAGTCATGTCTGATCTGAAGGACATCAAAACAGATAATTGTCACTATGAGCGGAATAAGCACTAGTGCAAATTTTCGTTTGATGGATAAGTTATGTAATCGTTTCATAGACCAGGGTCAGGAGGTTGGTTACTGTATTTTCAGTTAATGCTTATGAGTGCTTTATTCACCGTTTCAATCAGGCTTTCCGAAGTGAACGGTTTAAGCAAATAAGCGGCTGCGCCGAGTTCAATACCCTTGTTGAGCATGGTTTGTTGCCCTACAGCACTCACCATAATCACCTTGGAGGAGAGTTGCTCTTCATGAAGTACCTTGATGATTTCTAACCCAATCATGTCAGGTAGAATATTGTCTAATGTGATGAGGTCGGGGTTAAGACCCAGGGCCAGGTCGATGGCAGTTTCACCATCTTCAGCCTCACCTACTACCTCGTATCCCTCTTTTACCAGAGCAGATTTGATGACAGATCGCATATACGCCGAATCATCAACGATTAACACTTTCTTTCCCATGACTTTATTGTTTTTATTAAGCGGTTCTTTTATTGCCAGTTCTTCCATAATATTTTTCTTTTCTTAAGATGCTTTTTTTGTTGATGTTTATGCTGAAATCTTGTTGAACTCAATTAATCTATTGTCCATTTCCACCTCTATGACTGAGTCGGTTTTTGCTTGAAATATTTGAATGGAATTATTGTACTGGATCAAATGCTGGTCAGCATTTTCAGGTAATACATCATAATATCCGAGGATCAGGAATCCATTGTCCTTTAAAGCATTCTTCAGTCTTTCAATGACCGTGAGCTTCAACGGGTCATCGAAGTAGAGCATAACATTTCTACAAAAGATGATATCGAATTTTTCCTGAGCTGAATCCGATACCAGGTTGTGATATTTAAATTCAATATGACTTTTATACTGGTCTCTGATGGTAGCCAGGTGGTTGTCGATATGAAACAAGTCCTCAATCTGGCCCTGTGGCTGATACTTCTGAAGAGATTTTTCATACCTGCTAATGAGTGTGCTGGAATATTTTCCTGCTTTTGCCCTGGCCAGTGCTTTGGTGCTGATGTCCGTAGCTAGCGTTTTGGTCTTGTGAAGCAGATTGCTTTTCTCTAAAACTAAAGCCATGGAGTACACCTCTTCACCCGAAGAGCATCCTGCATGCCATACATTGATATCTTGTTTAAACTTGAGCCTTTGCAGGATATCCTGTTCCAGGGTTTCCCAAAGCTCAGGATTTCTGAAGAGCTCAGTACGATTTACCGTTAGGTCATTGATAGAGTTAAGGAAAGAACGATCCTCACCCAGTATTGCATCCAGCAGCTGTTTTTTGGTGTCCATTCTGCATTTTCCCATGATACGGGCAAAGCTTCTTCTCAACGATTTTTTCTCATAGCCTGTAAAGTCAATTCCATACCGATTCTTAATGATGGAGGTAATGACCAGAAGTTCTTCGTCGTTGAAAAAGCAATATTTTTTATCAGCTATCATTCCGCTTAGCGATTAATCATTTGAAAATTAAGCAGCTGGGTCCTTTCCGTATTGGCAAGGGATAAGTTGATTGCAGGTGTAGCTCGGAAGCCCGGGAGCGTCACAAGCCACCGCATGATGTGCCGGGTGAAGGCAGCATGTAAGATGGTTTCAAGGCTTTTCATATGGATGGTTTATTTACATTAAATGGTACTTCAAAGCTCACCAAACTATACCCCTGGCACAATACTGCGATCATCGTAAATTGGATTAAGCTAAAGCTCTGAATAGCATTTAGGTATAATCACGTAGGTTAATACCTTACCTATCTAGAATCGGTTGTCATAAGGGCGGGGTACAAAAAACCCATCTTGAATATTCAAGACGGGTCAAGAGAACTGTACTGAAAAAAAACCTATGAACTAAAGAAAATATTTTTTAAGCTGCCTGCTCATATAAGTTGCCAAATATCCAGTTGCCAGGCAAATTGATGTCGTCACTGATAAGAAACTCTGAGATTGCATTGACCAGTTCTTCTCTCGACAACGATTTGTCGTTATTGGCATCTAGTGTCTTGAATGACTTGGCTACCAGGCTGGCATTGAGTCTGAATGATAGAAATATATCGAGGTATTCCTGCCAGGAAATATTTCCATCACTATCCACATCATAAAGGTCAAAAATGCTTTCCACAGTACTGTTTAAAAATAGAGGTGCCTCATCTTTTAATGATTTGATCAGGCGATCCTCTATAAAACTGAACCACTCCTTTAAGGAGCATTGATTATCGTTATTCTCATCAATGTAATAGGCCAGCCCCTCCCACAAATTCATACACTGTGCCATAATCTCTTTCGACTCTTCGGTATCCATCTCCTCACCTCTCACCATACAAAGGTTTTCTGCTATGGCAACGAAATCATCTTTCTCTATGTAACCATTGTTGTCAAAGTCCAGGACATTAAAAATGTATCTGTGCTTTATCTGCTGAAGAATTGTTAACATTGATTTATGGGTTTTATTTTATCATTTTCTGAAGCCAAAGTAAGCTTAGGATCGAAGATCATTCAATCGGGTAAAGGGCTGAAAAGATCGTACAGTATTCTACTTAGCATATATTGGTCTTTCTCGTAACAGGGCTTTGATCATCCATTGAATTCCTATTATCGGTTAGGGGTTTATGTATTGTCATGGCATTTAAAGATATTGCTACCTTTATCGTAAAAATCTGTTACCAGGAATGAAACACTCACTTTATCTGCAATCCCACATCATACTATTATCGATTCTGATTTTCAGTGCCTGTACCCAGGAAGGAAAGCAGCAACGGCCACCCAACGTTGTTTTTATTCTGGTAGATGACTTTGGAGCCTACGACATCAGTAGCATGGGATCCACCTATTACGAAACACCCAATATTGATAAAATCGCGCAAAAAGGCACAATCTTCACCCGGGGCTATGCCGGTAGCCGGGTGTGCAGCCCCAGCAGGGCTACGATCATGACCGGGCAATTTACTGCCAGACATGGTATTACCGACTGGATTGGTGCTAAGACCGGCGAGGATTGGAGAAGCCACAACAGGCATGACCTGCTACTACCAGCCAGTTATCAGCCTCAGCTTCCGGCGGATGATGTGGTACTTCCTGAGGCCATGCAGGCCAACGGCTATAAGACATTCTTTGCTGGTAAATGGCACCTGGGTAATGAAGGTTCTTACCCGGAAGATCATGGCTTTGAGGTCAACAGAGGAGGTTGGGAGAAGGGGAGCCCGATGGGTGGATACTTCTCGCCCTGGGATAATCCAAAACTTGAAAATACGACACCGGGAGAAAATTTGTCTATGCGGCTGGGAAAGGAGACAGCTGATTTTATTGCTCAGTATAAAGACTCCACATTCTTTGCTTATTTGTCCTTCTATGCAGTACACAGCCCCATTCAGACGACAAAAGAAAAGTGGAGAAAGTATAGGGATAAGGCCCTCTCCATGGGTGTAGACTCGGCGGGTTTTAAGATGGAGCGGGTACTGCCTATCCGGCTCAATCAGGATAATCCGGTGTATGCGGGACTGGTAGAGGCAATGGATGACGCAGTAGGAGTGGTGCTCGATGCGCTGAAAGAAAATGGACTAGAAGATAACACCATCGTGATTTTCACTTCTGACAACGGGGGAGTGGCTTCCGGTGATGCCTTTTCCACTTCCAACGCTCCATTAAGAGGAGGTAAAGGATATCAGTGGGAGGGGGGAATTCGGGAACCCTACTTCATCTATGTGCCCTGGCTGGATGAGATCAAACAAATTCACGTACCTGTGACCGGAGCTGATTTCTATCCCACCATTCTCGATCTTTGTGGCATAGCGCAGCTTCCTGATCAGCATCAGGATGGAGTGAGCCTGCGACCATTGCTGGAAGGTGGGCAGATTCCTGACCGTCCGCTTTTTTGGCATTATCCTCATTACGGAAATCAGGGAGGAAATCCTTCTTCGATCATTCAAAGGGATGGCTTTAAGCTCATTCATTATTGGGAAGATGGAAGCAATGAATTGTACGACATCAATAAAGATGTGGCTGAGGAAACAGACATCTCCGGAGAGTTCCCAGATAAAGTAGCAACACTTGAAAAGGCGCTTTTGGACTACCTATCTACTGTAGGTGCCCGATATCCGGAGAAAGACCCTCTCTATGATGCGGAGAAGGCTGCTGAAAGGAAAGCCTATATCCGTAATGAGCTGTTACCGCGCCTCGAGCGACAGCGACTGGAGATGCTCTCAGAGGATTATACTCCCAATGACAACTGGTGGGGAAGCCTGGTTAGCGACTGAGGGGTAAAATCAGTTCTGACGAAGAGCTTGATTGCTCATATTCCTTAATGTAATCCAGGAATATTTTGGCTGTTTTATCGAGGTTTTCGATAGACCCACCGCCATCCAGAACTTCACACATTTCATACACAATCCAGCCCTGGTATCCAATGGCCTTTAGCTCATCGAACCAGGTTTTGTAATCAATCATGCCCTGGCCCATGGGTACCGCACGCATCACCGGTTTATCAGCCTGGTAGTTAGTGAGGTTGTGGACGTAATTGAATCGGGGTTGAGTTACATAGTCCGCAGCAATGGTATTGACGATGTATGGTTTCATGGTTTGGATGGATTCACGAAGCTCTTCCTGAGAGAGTCCTTCGAGCACCGGAGACCAGGCATCCCAACCAGCCCTTACGTTGGGCATGTTTACTTCTCGCATCAGCCATGACATGGCATCGTGATGCAGGGCAATGTCGTGGTGGTTTTGCACAGCCAGGGTCACACCATGCTCTGCAGCTAGCTTCCCAGCCATTTTCAGGCCTGCTACCACTTCTGCATATTGTTTATCGTAAGATATACCAGGACGCTCATAACCGGTGAATATACGTACCATATTGGTGCCCAGGTCTTTGGCCAGCTCGGCGATTTCACCAACCCAGGCTGCCTGGATCTCGGCATTGGGAATGCCTGGCTTGTCTATGCCTGCAGTAAAATCCGTATAACCGGCAAGACCAACCAAAGTAAGCCCCAGAGATTCGATCCTTGCTTTCAGTTTCTTTCTGGCTGCTTTATCATAGTCGTGTGGAGATACATGGGGCCGCTTGGCTACCAGCATCACACCTTCATAGCCGAGTTCTTTGGCTTTGACCAGAAATTCATCTACCGTTAGTGGTGTCTGGCCTCTCCATACTCCCAGGTAGCTGACCGAGTGTAGACAGGTTTTCACTTTGAAATCAGCCGGGTTCCCCGAGGGAGTTTTTGGAGCTTTTTGGGCCAGCCCGGAAACTGTAGTCAATAGAAGAACAACAAGTAGGGGTAAATACTTCATAGGTCAAAAATGTTTATTCAAGAGAAAGTTAATAAACAATTTGAAACCCTAAACTATAATAGATAACGTATATCCGGCCTTGTTTAAGGTGTCTGATCAAGCAGTAACCCGCTCAGCCTTTGCAATTCAATCTCGGCGATCTTGGCTGTATTTCTTGCTTCCAGATAACGTACCTCAGCATTTAGCCGGTTGTTCTGTGCTTCACGAAGCTCCAGCGGATTGGACTTTCCGATACGGTAGCGCTCAAAGGCGATCTCTTCATTTTCCTGTGCTACTTCCAGGTTTAGGTATTCCAGCTCAGCCAGTTCCACGGAATTCTTATAGGTTAGATATGCGGACCTCACTGCAGTCACCAGCTGAGACCTTGCCTGTTCGTAGGATAGCTGGCTGGATTCGGCCTGTATCCGGGCATTCTGGATGGATCTTTTCTGATTTAATCCATCAAACAGGGTCATGGTAGCGGTTAATCCATAGTTGATGCCATTGGATTGGTTGCTCTGTAAAAATCCGGCTTCAGCATTCAGGTTGGAATAGGAGTAACCCAGGTTAAAATCCAGGGAAGGCCATTGTTGCCGCTCAAGCTCCACTTTTGAAAGGAGAGCTACCTCTCGATTACTGTTCAGGTAATTGAGGTCAGGGTTGTTATGCAATGCAGCATCAATAACAATTTCTTCAGAGGGGGGTTCTTCGAGCTCATATTGATAATCCAGTTTGAAATTCATATCCTGATCCTGTAGGGCAAGGAATTCAATCAATTGAAATTTCCTAACGGAGATGATCTCTTTTTGCTTGACATAGGCTGACTGGTCAGTATTATAATCCACTTTGGCTTGCAGGTATTCGAGTTTGCTTGCTTTACCCAGTTCATATTTGTCCTGGCTTATTTTTACCCGTTCTTCGGACAGCCTGAGGGTGCTCTCGAGCAAGGCCAAACGCTCTTGCTCCAATGCAGTATTGTAATAAGCCTTCATGACATCAGAAATGGTCGTTTGAAGCTGTGACTTAAACGCAAATTGGTTGGACCTTTGGATTTCTTCCAGCCGGTCTTTGGTGGCAAACATTTTGAGTCCATCGAAGAGGGTCCAGGTAAGTCCTGCAGACGCATTGTAGCTGGTAGTTACGGCACCGGTCCGCGATTGCCCATCTCCATTGGCGAACAACAATTCAGTATCCTGCACGGTCTTACCGGCCACACCATTGAGCTCTACCGTAGGAAGAAAGCCCGCATTGCCCAATGTATTGTTGTTTTCTGCAATACTAAGATTGTTTCGTTCCAGGCGGATGTCGTAGTTCTGCTCCAACGCAAGGCCTACTACTTCTTCTACGGTCCATAAAGAATCGGTTTCCTGAGCTAGTAGGCTGGTGCTTAAAAAGAATAATAAGAAAAATCGGATCATACCCTTGCTAGACGTTTCTCTTTACTGGTTAAAAATGAATAAATGGCCGGAATGACAAACAAAGTCAGGAAGGTGGCAATGACCATTCCTCCGATTACAGCGATACCCATGGAGACTCTGCTTTCTGATCCTGCACCCAATGCCAGTGCAATTGGCAGAATTCCAAGAATGGTGGATAAGCTGGTCATTAAGATTGGTCTGAAGCGTTGTTTGGCAGCTCCAATGATCGCTTCCATGATATCCATTCCCTGTGCTTTACGCTGATTGGCAAATTCTACAATCAGAATACCGTTTTTGGTAACCAGCCCTATCAGCATGATCATTCCGATCTGAGAGAATATGTTTAGTGTCTCATTGAAATACCAAAGACTCAACAAAGCTCCGGACAATGCCAGGGGAACTGTAAACATGATCGTAAGCGGATCCCTAAAGCTTTCAAACTGTGCAGCTAGTACCAGGTAAATAAGTATCAGTGCCAGTCCGAAGGCAAAATACAGGTTTCCGGAGCTTTCCTGGAATTCCAGCGATTGACCTGACAAGGAAGTCTGAAATCGGTCGTCCAACACTTCATCGGCAATTCGATCCATTTCTTCGATCCCCTGTCCCAAAGACACACCACTGGCTAGCGATGCAGAGATCGTGGCCGAGGTGAACCTGTTGTAATGAAATAGCTGTGGTGGCGTGGACCGTTCTTCTGTACTGATCAGGTTATCCAACTGCACGATATCACCGTTTCTGGCCTTTATATAAATGGATTTAAGGTCAAGTGGCTCGTTGCGATTGTTTTTTTCTAACTGACCAATGACATAATACTGCTTACCATTCATGATAAAGTAGCCAAATCGGTTTCCACTGAGGCTTAATTGAAGCGTTTGGGCAATATCACGCACGGAAACACCCATGCTTTGTGCCTTCTCCCGGTCAATCCTCACCCCCAGTTCGGGTTTGTTGAATTTAAGGTCTACATCCACAAAATTGAAGGAACTGCTTTCACCGGCTTTAGCCAGAAACTCCGGTAGCACTTCTTTCAAATCATCAAGTTCCCGCCCTTGTATGACAAAGCTAATCGGGAGACTGCCAAAACGACTACCTATGGAAGGTGGCTCCAACACGAAAGCCCGTGCTTTGGGATTGGCCTGGATCATGGGTGTGATCGTTCGCACAATTTCACTCTGAGATCGGTCGCGATCAGGTGCGTCGCTCAGTCTGGCAATAATAAAAGCTGAATTGACAGATGCGGAAGCGGTAAATCCCGGGGATGTTATTGTAATAATAGATTGGGCTTCGGGCACTTGTTGAGTGACGATATCAGAGATCTCCAACGCATATTCATCCATATATTCAAAGGTCGCTCCTTCAGGTCCTGTGGCCATTACCCGAAAAACTCCACGGTCTTCAAGTGGCGCCAATTCAGACGGAAGAAACTGGACAAACAAATAGATCAATCCTGTAGCCACCAATACTATCAGGCCGGATAACCATCGGTTACCCATGAAGCTTTCCAGTGCGTTATTATAAAGTTGATTCAACCAAAGAAAAAAGGGCTCTGTCTTCTCGTAAATCCATTGCTTCTTTTCACGTCTCTTCAGCATTTTTGATGAGAGCATAGGCGTAAGTGTCAACGCCACAAAGGATGATATCACAACGGCCACAGCCACCGTAATCCCGAATTCTCTAAACAATCTTCCGGTAAGCCCCTGCAGGAAGACTATCGGAAAGAAAACAGATGTCAATGCCACGGTGGTGGAAATTACAGCAAAAAAGATCTCTTCTGTTCCCTTTTTACCTGCCTCTTTAGGTTCCATACCACCCTCGATCTTGGTGTAGATGTTTTCCAGCACCACAATGGCGTCATCTACCACCAGCCCGATGGCAAGGACTATACCTAAAAGCGTAAGAACGTTGATTGAAAACCCCATGGTGTACATGAAGAAGAAGGAACCAATCAAAGCAATAGGTACAGTAATGACCGGGATGAAAGTAGTTCTCCAGTCCCTAAGGAAGAAAAAGATGATTAACACCACCAAACCGAAGGCCACAAAAATGGTCTGTTGCACTTCTGAAATAGAGTCTCGAATGTATTCTGTGTTATCAAAGGCTACTTCAGTGCTAATATCCTCTGGCAGGTTTTTTTGCAGGTTTTCAAGCCTTTTATAGAATTCTTCTGCAATGTCCAGATTATTGGATCCCGGCTGTGGTAAAATAGCATTCAATACCATGGGGATACCATTGTTTCGGAGCCCTGTTCTTTCATTCTCAGGGTAAAACTCAGCCCTGCCAATATCTCTGAATCGTATAATATCATTTTCCGTTTCCCGGATGATCAGGTTGTTAAATTCATCCGGGGATGAGAGACGGCCAAAAGTACGGACGGTGAGCTCAGTGGCGGTGCCTTCAATACGTCCGCTGGGTAGTTCAATGTTTTGGCTTTGCACAGCATTGTATACATCCAGTGGGGTTAGCTGATAAGCGGCCAGTCTTTCAGGATCCATCCATAGCCGCATGGAATATTTTTTCTCGCCCCAGATAAGCACTTCGCTCACACCATTGATGGTCTGAAAGGTCTCTTTGAATATGTTATCAGCAATCTCCGTCAGCTCCAGCAGGTTCCGTTTTTCAGAAAAGATCCGTAATGCGATGATTGGAGATGAGTTGGCATCGGCTTTGGTTACGATGGGGGGATCTGCATCCGGCGGTAGGTTGTTTAGTGCCCTCGATACTTTATCCCGAACGTCGTTTGCTGCTGTTTCAAGGTTGGATTCAAGGCCAAACTCTACAGTAATGTTGCTTCTACCATCTGCAGATATCGAAGACAGTGACTTGATTCCGTCGATGCCATTTATGGATTCTTCCAGCGGCTCAGTAATCTGTGTTTCAATCACATCAGCACTTGCTCCGGTATAGCTTGTGGATACGGTGATGATGGGAGGATCGACGCTGGGGTATTCGCGTACCCCCAGGAAATTCCAACCGATGATCCCAAAGAGGATGATCACCAGGGACATCACGATGGCCAGTACGGGCCTGTCTATAGATAAGTTTGATAATCCAGCCATTTAGTTAAATCGGATGTTTACTTCTGAACCATGATTAATCTGCAACACACCAGTGGTGATCACTGTGTCCCCGGGGCTTAGCCCTGTGGTAACCTGTACATTTTGTTCGTCTCTCAACCCAGTCTCGATGCTTTGAGAGATCACTTTTCCACCTTTATACATGAATATACGCTTGCCATTCAGCTCAGGTATCACCGCCTGGGTAGGGATCAGCAACGCGTCTTCAATGACTTCAAGGATCAGGTTGATCCTTGCAAACTGACCCGGGAATAGTTTATTTGTTTTGTTTTGTGCCAGTGCCCTGATCTTGATACTCCTTGTCTGGGGGTCTACCTGAGGTTCTACCGCATAAATCTTTCCTTCAAAAACCTCATCAGTATAGGCATCCACTGTGAAGTTGATCTGATCCCCGACATTTACCAGTTTCAGGTATTTACTCGGCACGCTAAACTCGACTTTTACAGGATTGATTTTAAACAGTTCGGCAATGGAGGTTCCGGGATTCAGGTAGCTTCCCACCGAGATTGATCTCAGGCCAACGATTCCATCAAAAGGAGCCCTGATGTAATGCTTCTCCAGTCTGGCCTGTAATACCCGAATCTCTGCCTGTGAGGTATTGAGTGTGGTCAAAGCCGTTTCATATTCCTCGCGGCTGATGGCCTCCTTCTCCAGGAGTTGCTTTTGCCGGTATTCATTGTCTTCGTTGAGTTTGAGGATAAACTGAAGGCGCTCCAGGTCAGCTTTGATCTCGTCATCGTTGAGTCTCACCAGAAGCTTACCTTTTTTGATGAATTGGCCTTCTTCGAAAAGGATCTCACTCACCTTTCCAGCTACTTCACTGTTGAGTAAGACGGATTCATCTGCCAGGATGGTACCAGTAATGTTGATCTGATTTTTTAGTTGTTGGCCGGCTAGCACCAGGCCATCTACCGTGAGTTTAGGACGGACTGCCGGTCCTGCTGCTGCTGAGGAATCTCCATTGGGTAGTTTAGGATAGATAATTGCACCAAGGATAACGATCACAATGCCTATATATAGGATCCGTTTTACTGTTTTATTCATTCAGTTCTCAAAAAAATAGTACCATCTATTTAGATGGCAATGGTCAAAAAATTAGTTCGCGCAATTTAGGTACACGTATTTATTCGAAAAAGGGTATTTCCTCGTTCGGAAAATTTGCCGGGGTGAGTGGTCAGGTTCCTCTCTAAAGTAGTTGCTGACCGTATAATTTTTCTTGAAACCGGGAGGGGTGTGGTTTAGTTCCCGCCGGCAAATTATATAATTAATAAAGAATAAAAAAAACCTCTGAATCAATGACTCAAAGGACTACAAGTAGGACATGGTTGAGAAAGGATGAGTGGCTGAAAATAAAAAAAGCTCTTGCACAGATGTGTGCAAGAGCTTTTTTGTAGTCCGTAGGGGAATCGAACCCCTGTTACCAGGATGAAAACCTGGCGTCCTAACCCCTAGACGAACGGACCATTTTATTATGTTGTGCAACAGCCGTTTGCTGTTCTGTTTCCAAATTATCAGCCCCGGCTTGGGGTGCTGCATTTTTTGGAAGTGCAAAAATAGGTGCTTTCGGAGATTATACAAATCAGGAGTGAAATATTTTCGAAAATTGGCAAATAATATCGAAATGGATTTGACTGCAGTCAACCACAAAGACCCAAAGGCTCAAAGAATCAGTGGTTTTGGGCATCTTTTCAAAAGCCACGAATGCCGAATGATTTCTCAATTATGAAGGAGCTTTATTTCACTGATATCTTCACCTGAAGTAAATAGTGAATATGAAGTATAGTAAGGGTTCGATATGTCGAACCATTCCTGGGAATAAATTAAATCTCAACCCGGATTTGATATAGTATAGAAAAGCAGCACCATTTATTCGTGAATGGGTGCTGAATTTTCCGGCTGTTTAGCGGCAAAGCCTTAGGGACTTTGCGTATTCGTGGCCATTTCTATTCAAATTCAAACTTCCTTCAGATTTCTTAATTTCCTTACTATTGGAATTGAGACGCATGATCCTGATAAATTATTTTATTCAGGTATTATGATATTATTAAAATTAGAAGTTATTTCGAACCATAATTGAGGTTCTCGAACTTATTGATTTCTTACAGGAGTAAAATGGCAATTTCCACCCACCTAAATGGCTGATAATATAATCAATATCGGACTGGGAAATATCCAGTCAGACAGCTATTTTGAAAAGGTTTATACTGAATACTTCGACAGACTTTTTGCGTATGCTTTGGTGATTACAAAGTCAGAAAGTATGGCAAAAGATGTAGTTTCTGACGTCTTCTATGGCCTTTGGAATTCAAAGAAAGATCTATACACAGTCAAGGAATTAAAATCCTATCTGTACACCAGCGTAAAACACCAGGCCATACGCGCCATCTCCATGGATTTTTCTCGGTATCACAGCGACAAATACAATCTGACGATGGCCACCATTGATGGCCTCGATCCCGAAGAGCTATTGCTTGGTAAGGAGTTGACGGAATTTATTGATAAATCTGTCAATAAGCTTCCTCCACAGTGTGGGTTGGTATATCGAATGATTAGGGAAGACAACTTATCTTATCATGCTGTGGCCAAAGAGCTGGGAATTTCGCATGATACAGTCAAACATCACTTAAAAACTGCCCTCAAAAAGCTGAAATTGGAGCTTGAAAACCATTTCAGGGAATCAAAGGTGGTTAAATGGGCTTCAGGAAGCAATGAGTGATTTACATAAAATTGCGAATTTGTCAATCAAAGGATCATTTTGCTGTATATACTGCTAGTTATTTAAGTAGAATACCCTTTTGAGTGTAATTATTACATAAATACCTACCCGTCCCACCCTTTTTTTACTCTCATTGCAACACTGAAGCAATTTCCATTTTGAAATGACCCGGTGTGACCCAATTTGAATGGAAGACATTATTTTCAAAGAGCTTACCAATCATGAGCTCACGGAGGCGGAAAAGATAAATCTTGAGTTTTGGTTGAATGAAAATCCCAGGCACAGGAAAATCTATGCCCAATTAAAGCTTACCATTCTACACCCCGAGCCGAAAAAAAGCGAGGCCATTAAGCAGAACACCTGGGAAGATCTCGTAGCGCAGCTAAAAGCGGATGAAAAGCAATCAGTAACAGGTTGGTTAAATATTTCCCGATGGGTACAGGTGGCTGCAGCTGTGGCTATCCTCATCGTATCTGTGCTGGTCGTTAAGACTAACCTTGAAGGTTTTGGCTCGACTACCAGTGGGCACTCCGAACATAAAATTGTTGAGAAAATCAGTCAGCCAGGGCAAAAGATCACCTCTGTACTTCCAGATGGGTCTTTGGTGAAAATGAATGCTGATACCAGGATTACAATTCCTGAGTTTTTCACTCAAAATAAACGCGAAGTAAATCTTATTGGCGAAGCGTATTTTGAAGTGGTAAAGGACCCAGCCAGGCCATTCATCATCCATGTAGATGGGTTTACTGTAGAAGTGCTCGGTACTTCTTTCAATGTAAAGGCTTATGAAAACAATGGCTATCGGGGGGTGGCTGTGAAATCGGGGAAGGTAGCCGTGACCAATCTGAAGAAAAATCAGGTAATAAATCTCACGAGAAATCAAATGATCCTCCTGGATGAAAATGGAGCCATGGAGAAGCTGCCGATTCTGGATGAGGACCTCTTTTTTGGATGGACAGACCAGCGCATGGTGTTTAAAGACAATTCTTTAGATGATGTACTACACGCCATATCTAACTGGTATGGCGTGGATATTGAAATTTCAGAGGAGATAAACAGCGACAAACCATATACTGCAAACTACAAAAACCCGGTATTGGAAGAGGTCATGCAGAGTTTATCTCATGTGTACAACTTTAAATATTTAATAGATGGTAAATCAATAACAATCAATTAAAAAAAAGAGAGCCACGGTACTTTGGGGAAAGTGGATGGGCTCTCTTGATACTCAGTTTTAGTAATAATTATAACCAAAACCAAATGAATGCAAAACTACTAAAAATTGTAATTCGCATGTCGAAGTACGCAATTTATGCGATGATTGTCTGTCAATCACTGATTATGGTGATGGCAGGAGACTTGGATGCCCAACGTAAGTTTCTCGATGAGATCAACGTTGAGGTGAGCGATATTCAGGGAAGCAGATCCCTGCTGAATCTGATTTCCGAAATTGAATCAAACACCGATTTCACATTTGCTTTTTCCAAACGTGACGTAAAGGAAAAGGAAGTGTCTATTGATGGTGGACACTGGAGCATGGATGAACTTCTTAAAGAAGTTTCCCTGCAATCCAAAATGTCTATCAAAAGAGTGAATGAGACCATTGCTTTGATCCCGGGCAGCAAAAGCCCAAGCGGACCTAAAGTCAGTGAGAACATCACCCTTCAAACACAGGTGACTGGTACCATCACCGGAGAAGACGGTGAGGCATTGCCAGGAGCTTCTGTAATTGAGTCAGGAACTACAAACGGTACTGTAACCGATATCGAAGGTAAATTTTCGTTGAGAGTACCTGCTGATGCCACTTTAGTTGTGTCATTTGTGGGTTATCAATCGATGCAGGTTCCTTTGAATGGCCGTACCCAGCTAAACCTTCGACTACAGGTAGATGTATCTGCACTTGCCGAGGTTGTTGTGGTAGGATATGGTACACAGGAAAAAGTAAACCTGACAGGATCTGTTGGAGTAGCGGATGGAAAAGTCTTGCAAAACAGACCGATTGCCAACGTGGGTGAAGGTCTTCAGGGTATGGTCCCCAACCTCAATGTTAATATCCGGAATGGAGACCCTACACAGCCCATTGATTTTAATATCCGGGGTTACGAATCTATCAATGGTGGAAACCCACTGATTTTGGTGGATGGAGTACCCATGGATCTAAACAGGATCAACCCAGCTGATATTGAAAGTGTAAGTGTGCTAAAGGACGCGTCTGCTGCAGCCATCTACGGCGCAAGGGGTGCGTTTGGTGTTGTCCTGGTAACAACCAAAAGAGGTAAAGGAGAAAAAATCAATGTTACAGTAGGATCAGAATTCACCACATCAAAACCAATCATGTTTATTGATCCGATTGAGGATCCGTACGCTTATGTACAGGCCAGAGGTGCTGCTAACCTTAGGACAAATAATGATTTTGGATTTGATCAGGACATGATCGATGGTACTTTAAGGTATAGCCAAAACCCCACTTTGGAAAATGCCTGGGGTGTTTATAATGGAAATCTGCGTTTCTATGGTTTCAACAACTATCAGGAAAGGCTGTTAACCGATTGGGCACCTCAGCAGAAATATGATGCGAGTGTATCCGGATCAACAGAAAAAGCAAGTTATTATGCCTCCTTTGGTATGCTCAACAAAGATGGCTGGATTAACAATGATGAGAAAAATATCAACTTCAAGCGTTATAATGTGTTGTTGAAAGGTGAATTCAAAACAACCGAATGGCTTAAACTGGATAGTAGGGCATTGGTGACTACAGAAAAGAGTGACCAGCCACATTTCTACAACTGGGATGTTAACATCAATACCACAGCGAGAGTAAACCCTTTGAATCCTATCACTTTCCCTGATCTTCCTTACTATTTAACACCTGGGGATAGGGCTGACTATGAGAAATACATTGGTATGCATTTCTCTTCAGTTAACTTCCTTCCATACCTGGAGCAAGGCGGACGTGAGACCTGGACAAGGAATGACATCATTCTTACTCAGGGTGCTACCATCACTCCTTTGAAGAACTGGAATATGCGAGCTGAATATTCTTCTAACATTACTTTTAGAAACTATCAGGATGCTGCCAGTAAAGTAGAGGTAATAGAAAACTCGGATTTGGACAATATCATTATCGGAAACGGCTTCAGTGGTACTGATTATATCGTCAACGAAGTAGACTATGATGTATATCAGGTGATCAATATGTTTACGGATTACACCATTGAAACTGGTAGCCATTATATAAAGGCCATGGTAGGTTTCAACCAGGAATGGGGACAATATCAGTGGATCTCAGCAAGAGCCAATTCACTTCTTAATCCGGCAATCCCTGATTTGAGTGCGACAACCGGTAGTGAACTTGCAGATGGATCGAAGCAACATACTGCATTAAGAGGAGCATTTTACCGTGTTAACTACATCTTCAATGATCGTTACCTGGTGGAGGCAAATGGTAGGTATGATGGTACTTCCAGGTTCCCTAAAGACGATCGATTTGGATTCTTCCCTTCCTTCTCTGTAGGCTGGAGAATTTCAAACGAAGCTTTCATGAGTGGAACGTCAGCCTGGTTGGATAACCTGAAGTTGAGGGCTTCTTACGGTGAACTTGGAAACCAATTATTAGGCACTAATTACTATCCATACATTCCATCTATGTCTGCTGGAGCATCAGGATACATGATGAACGGTGGAGCATTTACACCTTATGTAAGTAGGCCTGGATTGGTGAGTCCCACCTTGACATGGGAAAATGTTGTGAGTAAAAACCTGGGGTTGGATTTCACGATGTTTGGAAGCCGACTTGATGTGTCATTCGATACTTACACCAGGGATACAAAAGACATGCTGACAAGAGCTGACTATCCAGGTGAGCTTGGATTGGCATCACCTCAGGAAAATGCCGCTGACCTAAGAACTACCGGATGGGAGCTTGCAGCTACCTGGAGAACGAGAGTTGGAAGCGATTTCAACTACAGCGTAACGCTTGCTTTGTCTGATAACAAGTCAGAGATCACAAAATTTGATAACCCAACCGGTGCCCTTTCAGAAAGATATGTAGGACAGCAAATTGGGGAGAGATGGGGTTTTGTGACCCAGGGAATTTTCCAATCAGACCAGGAAGTGCTGGATGCACCTAGCCAGGCTGATTTAGGTGCAAACTGGAGACCAGGTGACATTCGATATGCAGACCTGAATGGAGATGGAGTGATCTCTTATGGTAACAATACACTGGATGATCCGGGAGACCAGACAATTATTGCTGTTGAGATTCCAAGATATCAGTTTGGCGTAAACAGTAACTTTGGATATAAAGCTTTCTCATTGAACGTTTTCTTTCAGGGTTTGATGAGTCATGAGTACTGGCCACCTAATGGCAACTGGAATGCCTTTTATCCTTACAATGCCGGTCACGTAGAAAAATACTATCTGACTGAAACATGGAGTGAGGACAACAGAGATGCATATTTTGCAGCACCGCATATTTCTACAAATACCAAGCAAAACATTCTGCCTCAATCACGATATGTACAACAGGGTGGATATGTCAGGTTAAAGAACGTAACGTTTTCATATAGTCTACCTACAAGTCTTTCCAGTAGAGTTGGATTGTCTAATGTGCAGATGTACCTGGCTGGTATGAACATCTTTGAAATCACGAAGATGCATAAGCCCCTCGATCCTGAAGTTAGACCTACTGTCACACAGGAGTACTACAAGCAACGTTCGTATTCGCTTGGCTTTAGAATCTCTATTTAATAAGACTTAAAAGATAGAAAATGAAAAAATATATTTTAAGATTTGGTTTGCTTGGAGTCATTTCCACGCTTTCGTTTGCCTGTAATGATGAATTCCTGCAAAGAAATCCGCAGGATCAAATATCCAATGAATCTTTCTGGAACAATGAAACTGATATGATTGTGTACAATAATAGTATCTATCATATTGCCAGAAGAGAAGATGATGTATCCATATTGATGGGACATGATGAAGGTTTTGACAGCCAAAGCCGTGGCTGGATTTATCATGATGGTTTCTCTGATAATACTGCTCCCAGACACTCAAGAGCTGATTTCTTTGCGAAGAAACGGGCAGGAAAGCATTCGGTGCCTACCAACCCTGAGTATTTTGGCTATAAGGGATGGAATTTCCTTTCAGCTATCAACTTTGGGCTGGAGAACTATGACAGAGTTCCGGTAGAACAGGCTGTTAAGAACAAATATATTGCTGAAGCCCGACTGCTAAGAGCAATGTTCTATGCTGACAAAGTAAGTAAGTTTGGTGATGTTACCTGGATTGATAAATCGCTAAACATTGATGATGATGACATCCTTTATGGAGAAAGAGATCCTCGTGATTTTGTCATGGGTAAAGTACTGGAAGACCTGAATTTTGCTACTGCAGCAGGAAATATTCCGGAAAATGTAGACTACGGTGGAAATCCGGGTAGATTGAATCGTTGGGCTGCACTTCATGTGAAAGCCAGGATCTGCCTATTTGAAGGCACCTGGAGAAAGTATCATGGTTTAGGCGGTGAAACTGCCTGGTTGCAAGCTGCTGCTGATGCTGCTTTAGAGTTGATTCAAGACGGACCTTATTCATTGTATATGACTGGAGATCCCACCAGAGATTACAATAAGCTACATCAAATGGAGGATTATACTGGTGTCTCTGAGGTGATCTACTGGAGAAGGTATGAAGCAGGAATATTTACAAACCATGCTTTAAATTATCATAGAGGTTACAATGGTGGTGCTACAAAAAGTATGGTTGAAGATTATCTGTGTTCTGATGGATTGCCGATATCACTTTCTCCTCTTTACCTTGGAGATGCTGTTTATACCGACATCTTTGTTGACAGAGACCCTCGTTTGAGACAATCAATCCTTCATCCTGCTGATGTAGATGTTTACGGATATGGCAACCACCCAGCAGGTTCTGGAATCGTTTATCCAAAAATTCAGGGAATGAGTGGCGGACAGACTATCTATACAGGTTATCATCTGATCAAGCATTTTCAGAATGGTCCTTCCTATGCTACCTACAATACTTCGACCACACCGGCCATTGTTTTCAGGTTAGGTGAAACCATGTTGATCTACGCTGAGGCCAAAGCCGAGCTGGGTTCAATCACTCAGGGTGACCTGGATATAAGCATCAACTTGCTGAGAGACAGGGTAAATATGCCTCATATGAATTTAGCAAGCATCCCTGTGGATCCGAGATATACCGGTGATGGCATCTCGCCACTACTTGTTGAGATCAGAAGAGAAAGAAGGATTGAGTTATTCTCTGAAGGTTTCAGATATGATGACCTGAGAAGGTGGAAGCAAGGACCCAAACTGCGCCAAAAAGATTTTGGGATGAGATGGGATGATGCAAACAAGGCTGCTCTCACCGGAGCTGGTGACGCAACTGTAGGATTTTCAAATATTGGTGGTGTGCCTTATCTGGAAGTATATAAAGGCACAGATTATGAAACTCCGGAATTTGATGAGAATAAGCATTATCTCTGGCCATTGCCATTAAGCGCTATTTCTCAAAACCCTAATCTGGGTCAAAACCCTGGGTGGACTTCAGGTGAATAGTTAATCCATTCAAATAAACAACATGAAAACCGGTGATCCTTTGGGTCATCGGTTTTTTTATTTCCAGGCCTTATTTGGCGAATTGTCTTTTTCAAAGACGGGAATTTTGTCTGGAATCGGCGAATTGAGCCAATCAGGCTAGATAAGAGAAAGGGAATTCCAAATTTTCTAAACAACACCGTTAAATCAGTAAGTAAATTTGAAAATATTAATATATTCTATGGTATTAATATAAATATTAAAAATTATGATATTTATAATTAATAGACGTTTAAATAAGCTTGTAATTAATATTCTATTTGATTTATTTTAAACTTTGTAATATTTAAAGGATTAAGCAGACTGAAATATCTCATACTTGTATAGAATAATATTTTGTTATCAATCTCAAAAAGCGGGATGGTGCCTCTGCCAATTAAAGTAAAAGGAACATTAGTATTTATCGAATAAACTAGTAAAATGTCAACAATGAAAACACAGTTATCAAATCTTTTTAAGCCAGGTTAGTCGGAATAATTAACCTAATTTTTAAGGAGTTGAAATGATCAGAATGCTGCAACATTCCATTTTAACTAAAGCCACGGGATTGCACGCTTTTCTGGAGAGAGCAGATATCAGTGTAGTAATGGCTTTTTCTTTTTCGGAGCAAGCGAAAAAGAAACCAGCAGTGCTGCAACACTGCTGGATAAAATCAGCCACGGGAATTGCATTGATTGATATCAATACGTATGGCTATTGTTTTAATATAAAAATTAAAAACATTCAAAAATATGAAAAAAGAATTACAAAAACGCATAAAATATCTACCCAAGAGACTATATAATTTCAATTTGGTTTTTTGCTTTTTAATGGCTTTTACCTTTGTTGTATATAGTGCTCAGGCTCAGGGTATTACTATTGAAGGCACAATATTGGACGATGCAACCAATGAAGGAATACCAGGTGCCAACGTTGTCTTAAAAGCAGACAGGTCTGTAGGTACCATTACTGATTTTGATGGTAAATTCCAGTTAATGGTTCCCAATGAGAATTCAACATTGGTCGTTTCTTATATTGGATTTGAGACCAAAGAGGTTAAAGTTGGGAAAGAAACTTCAATAAATGTCTCACTGACAACCACCACTGAGCAACTAGCCGAGGTCGTTGTGACAGCATTAGGTGTAAAAAGGGAAGAGAGAGCACTTGGATACACCGTGCAAGAAGTGGACACAGAAGGTTTGGATAAAGCAAAGGAGACTAATATAGTCAATGCACTTACGGGTAAAATTGCTGGAGTTCAGATCACCAATTCTTCTGGTAATATAGGCGGATCGTCGCGTATTTTAATCAGAGGGGTAAATTCAATTGCAGGTGATAATCAGCCTCTTTTTGTGGTTGATGGTACCCCGATTGATAATTCCAACTACAATTCTACAGATCAATCATCCGGAAATGGAGGTAGAGATTATGGAAATGCTGCTCAGGATATTAACCCTGATGATATTGCCTCTATCTCGATACTTAAAGGACCCAGTGCTTCAGCATTGTATGGATCAAGAGCTGCCAATGGGGTAATATTAATTACGACAAAGAGTGGAGATAAACAGAAGGGGATTGGTGTAAGTATCAATTCATCTACCATGTTTAGCAATGTCTTTCTACTGCCAGAGATGCAAAATGAATATGGAGGCGGTTTTGCATTGACATTTGATGAAGTGGTTGATCCTTTAGATGGACAAACTTACAAAGTAGTCAACACCAATGCGAACAATAGTTGGGGTCCGAGGTTTGACGGTACTTTGGTAAGACACTGGGACAGTATGTATCCTGGTGAGCCAAATTATGGTGAAGTAAGACCATGGGAAGCTACACCCAATAATATTAGGGACTTTTTCGAAACTGGTGTTACACTTTCTAATAATGTTTCAATAAGTGGTTCAAATGACCAGGGAGCATTCAGGCTATCGTATACCAATCTTGATCAGAAAGGTATTATGCCAAATAGTTCTCTTAAGAGAAATACCATTTCACTTAGCTCATCAGCAAAGCTTACTGAGAAACTTACTGCTGAAGCAAAGTTTAATTATATCAGAACAAGTGCGTTAGGAAGGCCTGCTACAGGTGATTGGTCACCAGATCGTCCGGTAAATGTCCTTACCTACTGGTATGCCTGGACGCAACGACAAATTGATCCTGCAAGGTTAAAAACGTACAAATCTGATCGGTATTACCACATGACATGGAATACTCAGGGTCTTGGAAGGCACACTGAACAGAGTTATAACAATAATCCATATTTCACACTGTATGAGAGTTATAATAATGACACGAAAGACAGGGTATTTGGAAATGTCAATTTGACCTATGATATACTTCCAGGCTTATCTCTTACTTTCTATGCCAGAACTGATTTTTATACTGATAGGCGTGAAGACAGGGCTTCAATTGGAGGTTATTTACAAAATGCCTACGAGGAAGATATCTACCAGTTTAGAGAAGACAACTATGAATTACTCGGTCGATATAATACCGATCTGGGTTCAGATTTTAGCCTTGGATTAATATTTGGTGGAAACTTAAGAAAGAATAAGTTTGAAAATAATTACGCCCGTACTCAGGGGGGATTGAGTGTTGCAAACTTCTACAATCTGGAAGCTTCACTTCAACGGCCTGAGATGCGAGATTACAAAACCGAAAAGGAGGTACAGAGTGTATATGGTAGCGCCAATGTTGGATTTAAGGATTATTTGTTCTTAGAGTTCTCATTAAGAAATGACTGGTCATCAACACTACCTTTAAATAATAATTCGTACCTATATCCTGCGCTTTCAAGTAGTTTCGTCTTTACCAATATAATGAAGGGAATGGATTTCCTGTCTTTTGGAAAGCTTAGAGCAGGTTGGGCACAAGTTGGTAATGATACGGATCCATACCGATTGATCAATACCTATGTCACAGGTAATCCATACGGTAATACATCTGTTTTTTCAGTGGATGATGCGCTAAAAAATGCAAATCTTAAGCCAGAGACAGTAGTCAATATTGAAACAGGTCTTGACCTGAGGTTTTTGAATGATCGCATTGGGCTGGACTTCACTTTATATAAAGTGAATACATATGATCAGATTATTGCACTACCAGTTTCTTCCACCACTGGATTTGAGTCATTGATTGTCAATGCAGGTGAGATGGAAAATAAAGGAGTTGAAGTGATGTTGTCTGGTACTCCTATTCAGGGTGAGTCTTTTAGTTGGGACATTAATTTAAATGCTGCCAGAAATAAGAATAAAGTGTTGGAGCTTGCAGAAGGTCAGGACAACTTTGAATTAGGCGGCAGAGATGGTACAAATACTGTCAATGCAACAGTTGGGCAACCTTACGGGACTATCATCGCTCCGAATGTTATTTACGATGAAGCTAGTGGAAAGCCAATTGTCGGTAGTAATGGGTTCTACTTAAGAAATCCAGGTGAAATCGTTGGTAGTATCATGCCAGATTATACGGGTGGTGTTTCGAATTCATTTACTTATAAAGGTGTAAGACTTTCAGCCCTGATAGACTTTCAGGCTGGCGGCGAATTTTGGGCCGAAACCATTCAAAATGGAATAGCTAACGGTCAGTTCATAGAGTCTGTAGGATTGAATGACAGAGGTGTTAGAATGAGAGATCCTGTAGTTGATGGAGGAGGGATAAAAGCAGATGCCGTCTTCGAAAATGGTGAGCCGAACACCATTTATCTGGAAGCTCAGGACTATTTCAAACAGCTTTATAGTTTGGATGGATTATCTATTTATGATGCTTCGTATATCAAATTACGTGAGGTTAGTATTGGATATTCACTACCTAATAGAATTGCTAAAAAACTATCTCTAAACGGAGTTTCGTTCTCTGTATTCAGTAGAAATGTTGCGATTCTTTACAAGAACGTACCACATATTGATCCCTCTGAGATAGCACTTGGATCAGATAATGTTCAAGGACTGGAAGGTGCTTCTATACCTTCTCCCCGAATGGTTGGATTCAACATCAATTTAAAACTGTAGTTCTTCAAATATCATAATTGATATAATGGAAGAGTTGTTTTCATCGCTGCCAAAGGATTGGTATGTGATATTGATAACCACATAAAAAACTAAACAAATGAAATTAATAACGAATAATTATATAACTGTCATCGCAAGTGCTCTGATGTTATTAGCTTCCTGTACAGATGGTTTTGAGGATTTAAATACGAATCCAAATCAACCTATAGAAGTACCTACCTCTAGTTTATTTACCGGGGCTGAGCGGGAATTGGTACGAAGTATTTTTGGGAATCATCAAGATTTAGTGGGCATAGGAATACCGCCTATGATCTATGCTCAGCAGGTGGCCGGTCTGCGTGGAGGAAATGATAACATCTATGCGATCGTAGAAGAAGACTTCTCCGAAATCTACAATCGGGGATTGCGCGATCTCGAAGAGATCATCAGGTTGAATACTGATGAGGCTACCGTTGCTTTAGCTGCTCTATCAGGGCCAAATGTGAATCAGATAGCTGTGGCGAAAATCCTTAAGGCCTGGGCTTATCACAATTTAACTGATGTATGGGGAGATATACCATATACTCAGGCTTTGAAAGGTCAGGAATATGCATTACCTGAATACGACACACAGGAATTCATTTACATGGATTTGTTGAATGAGCTGACTGAAGCATCTGATATGATTGATGTTAGTGCAGGTGATATTTCTGGAGATATCATCTATGGAGGTGACATGGCCAAATGGCAGAAACTTGCGAATAGTTTAAAGATGCGTGTAGGTCTCAGGCTTTCGGAAGTCGCACCAACAGTCGCCAGTACGGCGATTTCAGAGGCTTTTCTGGCAGGTGTTTTGAGCTCAAACGATGATAATGCATCATACAAGTTTCTGGAGTCTGCACCTAACAATAATCCATGGTTTTATCGATTCGAATTAAGTGTTCCTAATTACGGAGTCGCTAGCACACTTGTGGATATGATGAAGTCTGTGAATGATCCTCGACTGGATGCTTATGCTGACACAAGCTTTAATGCAGACATGGGTGGGGGATTTGTAGGCATGCCTGTAGGATTGGATATAGCATCAGGGAGTGGAATAAGCGATTTCGCAGTCTCATGGCCCGATGCGAATAACCTTTTGAGCTCTACCTCACCATTTATGATCATGACGTACTCTGAAGTATTATTTATACTTTCAGAAGCATCCGAGAGGGGTTGGATTACCGGTTCCGCTTCTACTTATTATGAAGAAGCCATTACAGCATCCATCGAGCAATGGGGAATTACAGATGCAACATCCATTTCTGATTACCTGTCGCAAGGGAGTGTCGCTTATGATGTAGCAAACCCATTGAAATCGATAGGCGAGCAAAAGTGGATCTCTTTTTTTATGCAAGGAGTGCAATCCTGGTCTGAATGGAGGCGGTTAGATTATCCAACACTCGAAATAGCTGAGGACGCTGTGATAAGCGATATACCCAGAAGGAAAGGATATCCACCAAGTGAAATCAACCTTAATAAAGCCAATTATGACATTGCTGTTGAGAGACAAGGTCCAGATAACCTTTTGACAAGGGTATGGTGGGATAAATAATAAATGCCAACAGATCAATGAAAGCAAAAATCAGAAAAACGAATAGAAGGAGTTTTTTATCTGCTTCAGGTAGAATTCTTAAAAATGGAGGTGTGGCATTGATGTCACCCTCCATCTTAAGTGAGCAAAAAGAAGAGTCGAAATATTATAAGCCCACCAAACCTCATGATGAGCTAATATATGCTTCTACGGTTCAGCAAGCACAAATGATCCGGGATAAGGAGGTATCAGCCGTCGAATTGGTAACAGCTATGTATGAACGGATTGATGAAGTTAATCCACAAATCAATGCAGTAGTGCTTACTTGTAAAGAGCGTGCATTAGCTGAAGCAAAAAAGGCTGATGCCATGTTGGCCAAAGGACAGACTATGGGTGCATTGCATGGTGTTCCCATGACCATTAAAGACTCACTGGAAACGCAGGGTGTGGTAAGTACCGGTGGCACAATGGGTAGAAAGAATTTTATACCTGGTCGAGACGCTACTGTTGTTGCAAGACTAAGAGCAGAAGGTGCCATCCTATTAGGAAAGACCAATACACCTGAATTTACACTATCCGGAACTACCGCGAATCTGGTATACGGCATGACCAGTAATCCTTATAAAGAAGGATATACCCCAGGAGGCAGTAGCGGAGGAGCGGGAGCCATTGTAGCTTCCGGGGGAGCTCCATTTGATATAGGATCGGATTTTGGGGGTAGCATCAGGGGACCAGCACATTTTAATGGAATTGCAGGGATTAAACCAACTACCGGGAGAGTGCCTCGCACTGGTCATATCGTCGATTATGGAGGTTTATTCGATGCATACCAGGTATTAGGTCCGCTAGCACGTTATGTAGAAGATCTTAAACTGATCATGCCCCTTATCCTGGGTCCTGACCAAATTGATGCGGCTATACACCCTGTGCCATGGGTTGATCCGGATAAAGTTGATATCAAAAAACTTAAATATGCATGGTTTATTGACCATGGGAGTACAAAATCCTGTTCAGTTGAGACCGTAAAGGCAGTAAATGATGCAGTGAGTGCCTTGAAATCATCAGGGATCGCCCTTACAAAAGATGTTCCTGTTGAAACTATCCGGGAAGCTGAAAAGGTAAGATTTGAGCTATTTGGAGCTGATGGCAGAGCGTGGGTAAAAAGGTTGGTCGAAAAATATGGAACTACCCAAACGCATCCTTTGCTGCGACTTTCTGCCAGCGTAGATCAAATTGAATCCAAGGAATTCACAAAACTTGTTGAAGATCTGGATCAAAGCAGGAGTAAGCTATTGCAATGGATAGAAGCCTATGACATTGTTATTTGTCCAGTTGATTTTGATGGAGCCTCTCCAAATCCGCAGGTCTTTGAGCCGGGCTCATATGATCCGAGATCTTATGGATATAAAGGAATCTTCAATCTGACAGGTTGGCCAGCTGCAGTAGTTCGTGCAGGTACCAGTAAAGAAGGGATGCCTATCGGGGTTCAGATTGTGGGCCAACCCTTTCAGGACCATAAGGTACTTGCCGTAGCCGAATTTCTGGAAAAGGAATTGGGAGGATGGAAGGAACCTCTGGTTTAAATAGTGCTATCGAGGATTTAAAATTGACATCACAATGAATCAAAAAGAATATAAGACCAAGGCAAATAGTCGGAGAAGCTTTCTCGGACATTTGACAGCTGGCATGACAGCAGCAACTTTTTTACCTGTTCTCGCACATGGTCATGGTAAAAGGATTCTGGCTAAGGAATTTATTTCTAATACAGACAAAAACGAATTCATTTACTCATCAGTTACTGACCTCGTGAAGCAGGTTGGGAATAAAAACCTGTCCTCCCTGGAGGTTGTGAAGGCATACATTGATAAGATCGAACAGGTAAATTATCAACTGAATGCTGTTGTTATGGAAAGTTTTGACCGGGCGTTGGAGGAGGCGAAAAAAGCAGATGTAATGCGCTCGAAAGGGAATTCAACGGGCAAACTACACGGCATTCCGATGACAATCAAGGACTCCTTTATGACAAAAGGAGTGGTAAGCACCGGCGGTACGATTGGAAAAATGAATTACATCCCCACCGAAGACGCAACAGTGGTGGCACGCCTACGTGAGCAGGGTGCCATCCTGTTGGGTAAGACGAATACACCAGAGTTTACCCTAATAGGAGGAGTGCTAGGCGTTAATTCTACTAATAATATCATTTACGGAATAAGTAAAAATCCATATGACCTAAATAGAACCACTTCAGGTAGTAGTGGTGGCGCCGGCGCGATTGTAGCTGCCGGTGGATCACCTTTTGATATAGGAACAGATTGGGGTGGAAGTGTAAGAGGACCTTCCGATACCAATGGTATTTCCGGATTGAAACCAACATCAGTCCGTTTTCCAAGAACTGGTCACATTGTAGGATATGGTGGTTTGTTTGACTCCTGGCAGCAACCCGGACCCATGGCCAGGTATGTGAAAGATCTGGATTATCTCACACCAATCATGGCCGGACCGGACTTCAAAGATGCAGCGGTCGTGCCAATGCCCTGGCCAGACTATAAGGAGGTGGATCTTAGCAAGCTTAAAGTTGCTTTTTTTCCGGAAAATGGGGTAGCAAAAACCAGTGAAGAAACCATTGGAACAGTCAAGAAGGCTGCTAAATGGATGGAAGAGGTCTCAATGGATGTGATTGAGGACTGTCCAAAAGAACTGCTGATTGAGCTGGGAACCATTAGACGAGAACTGATTATTGGGGACGGATGGCAATGGCTAAAGCGAGCAACAGAAAGAGTAGGTTCCAAAACTTATGGGGCGTCGCTAAGGAAGAGATTGGAAGTTGCTGGAAAACCAATCACGACGGCAGAATACACAAAGCTTCTGGAACTACAAGACGCTAATCGTAGCAAAATGCTGCAATGGTTTTCCAAATACGACGTCATTATTTGTCCGGCGTCTTCTTCTCCTGCAGGTGAAATCAATGCCGGATACAATGAAGAGTCAAGATATATGGATAATCCGGGGGAGAGTTATACAAAGCCTTTCAACACTTGCGGATGGCCGGGAGCAGTTGTAAGGTGTGGAACCAGTAAAGGTGGGTTGCCGATAGGCGTTCAGATAGTCGCTCAGCCATGGAGAGAAGATGTGGCTTTAGCCGTTGCACAATATCTGGAATCTAAATCCGGAGGATGGAAAGCGCCCTTGATCTAATAAATAACTCATTCAATTAAGTCAAATCATGAAAAATAAAACTAGAAATAACAGAAGGAATTTTATTTCAAATCTGGGACGAGCATCTTTAGGTTCGCTGATTCCTGCTTATGTGGACGGATTGCCAGATGGCGTCGTTCTGCCCAAACCACAGTATACCTCAACCGATGTCACAGAAGACATTCTATTTATGTCGGCAACTAAGGTGGCCCAGATGATTAGGCAGCAAGAGATTAGTAGTGTTGAAGTTGTAACCATGTGTCTGGATCGTATTGATGAGGTAAACCCAAAAATCAATGCAGTTGTACAAGTTGCAAGAGAGAGGGCACTTATGGAGGCAAAGGCAGCGGATAGAGCCATTGCTGAAGGAAAGGAGCTAGGGCCATTGCATGGAGTGCCTATGACGATAAAAGATTCTTTCGATACGGCAGGGATCATCTCAACTGCTGGCACGTTAGGTAGGAAAAATTATATGCCAGGGAAAGATGCTACCGTAGTTGCCAGATTAAGAAAGGCAGGGGCTATTCTTCTTGGCAAAACGAATACGCCTGAATTCACTATGTCTTATTTGACCACAAACCTGATATACGGTCAAACTTTGAATCCTTATGACCTGGACAGGCATCCATCCGGAAGCAGCGGAGGAGCTGCAGCGATCATCGCTTCAGGGGGTTCATTTTTTGATATTGGAACTGATTCAGGTGGAAGCGTACGTGCCCCTTCACATGTTTGTGGTCTTGCAGGAATCAAACCAACAAGTGGGAGAGTCCCTCAAACCGGTCATCTTCCGGACTATGGAGATCGTTTTGGCAGCTATCAGCAGCCAGGACCTATGGCCAGGAGAGTGGAGGATTTGTATTTGCTGTTGAAAGTTATTGCAGGTCCGGATCAACTGGATGCGAGTGTCAGTCCGGTACCATTGAAGGATCCGGCGGAGGTGAACTTAGCTGATTTGAGGATTGCCTACTATACGACCAATGACATGGCCGATCCCATACCAGAAATAAAAAAGATGGTTATTGATTCTGCTAATAAACTTTCTTCTGAAGTGTCTAGTGTAACTGAAGCAAGACCTCCGGTACTTAATGAATTGACAAAAAAGAGACAGGAATTAAACAGTGCAGATGGAAAGGCGCATTTGAAACGTTTGGTCCTCCAAAATGGAACAAAAGTTACTTCCCCAAATCTGAATATTTCAGGAGAAGTTCTTTCCGCGATGGAATATGGCAAGCTCGTTGAAGAATTGGATTCGCTCAAAAGTCAGATGTTACAGTTTATGGGAGACTATGATATTCTGCTGTGCCCCGTCACTTCCACTGCTGCAATGAAATTAGATGCCGAAAGACCTGATGGACATTGGTATACATCTGTGTATAACGCTACCGGTTGGCCAGCTGCGGTGGTTAGGGCAGGAACATCTGACGATGGGTTACCACTCGGAATCCAAATCGTCGGTAAACCATGGACAGAAGATAAAGTACTAGCGGTTGCAGCTTTCATAGAGAAAATGTCAGGAGGATACGCAAAACCAAAAGCGGTATGATCCGGCACTCACCTATCGTGTTTTTCAATTCTTGAAATGATTCAAAATATTATAAAATGAAATTAAATAATAGCAAACATATTCCATCCGCACCTTCAAGGAGAAAATTTTTAAATAGGGTTGGTGCCGCAGGAGCGCTTATGGCCATCTCCACTCATCAGCTGTCAGGAAAAAGTTTTGAAAGAAAATCTGAATTCCTGATTTCTAAAGATAAAACAGATGACCTGATTTTCATGTCAACCACTAAGCTGGCTGAGATGATCAGGACCAAAAAGATTTCCTCCGAAGAGCTTGTAATGGCTTATATAGATAGGATAGAGGATGTTAATTATCATCTGAATGCTGTGGTCATGCAATGCTTTGACCGTGCATTGATGGAAGCTAAAGAAGCAGACAAAGCATTGAAGAAGAAAAATATCAAAGGTCCCTTACATGGGGTACCCATGACTTTAAAAGATTCATGGGAAGCTGAAGGTGTAATAAGCACCGGTGGTACCCTTGGTCGCATTGATTATGTGGGAAAGAAAGACGCTACTGTTTTGGCAAGAATGCGTGCAAATGGCGCGATTTTGCTGGGAAAAACCAACACCCCGGAGTTCACATTGGCCGGAGGTGGAATGCGAGGTGTTCGCACTACTGGTAACATCATTTATGGATTAAGTAAGAATCCCTACAACCTTAAGCATGGCACTTCAGGAAGTAGTGGTGGGGCAGGATCCATTATAGCTGCAGGAGGTGCCGCTTTTGATATTGGCACGGATTGGGGAGGTAGTGTCAGATTACCTTCAAGCACGAATGGTATTGCGGGTATTAAACCTACATCGGTTCGTTGCCCCAGAACAGGTCATATTGTTGATTATGGCGGCGTGTTTGATTCCTGGCAACAGCCTGGTCCAATGGCTAGAAGGGTGGAAGACCTGATGCTTTTGACCCCATTGATGAGTGGACCTGATGATATTGATGCAGCCGTTGTGCCTATGCCATGGCCGGATCCTTCGCTTATCAATGTAAAAGATCTAAAAGTAGCTTTTTATGCTTCAAATCTCATTGCTGAAACAGCTGAAGACACACAAAATACAGTGCGTCAGGCAGCCAAATGGATGGAAGAAGCTGGAGCACAGGTTACAGAGGATATGCCATTAGAACTTTTTACTGAGCTTGGTGAGATTCGTCGTGAATTAGTATCGGGAGATGGATGGGCGTTTTTGAAAAGAGCCGGAGATCTCCATGGCAGTAATACACTTAGCGAGTCTATTCAAAGCCGATTGGATAATGCAAAGCCAGTGTCAGCAGATAGATACTCTGAATTGCTATCCCTACAGGATAAGAACAGGAGAAAAATGCTCCAATGGTTTCAGCAATACGATGTGATTCTTTGTCCGACGACTGCCACCCCAGCAGAGGAGATTGATCAGGGATTGGGTAAGGAATGGACTTCCCGTAAACCAGGCGCAAGTTATTGCGGACCCTATAATACAACCGGATGGCCTTCTACAGTAGTGAGATGCGGAACCAGTGCGGATAATCTACCAATTGGAATACAATGTGTCGCTCATCCTTGGCGGGAAGATGTGTCATTGTCAGTTGCACAGTATCTGGAAGAACGGTCAGGCGGATGGCAAATGCCACCTATCTAAAAGCTGGCTGAATGATACGACAGTTTCCAATTCATAAAGAGATCACAATGATTGAAAAAATAAAAAAAAGTAATCGATCGGGAAGACGCCATTTCATCAACAAGGTGTTGGCGGGAGGAATCGTTTCAATGGCTATGCCTGGAACAACGATGGGCGCTCATATCCAGAGCAAAAAACCAAAAAATATAATTGACCCTGACAAAGTATTACGGTCCTTTCCTGAGAACATGGTCTGGGGTTACTTCGGCGCTGATGTTCCACCTAAAATAAAAGTGAAGGAAAAAGAGATTGTAGAAATACACTCTGTCAGTACATCGGGTATTCCAAGAGAGAATCCTAAATCATTTTATTCAGACAATAACCTGCCTTTTGATGATCACGCGAAAGAAATTGTAGAGATTATCGAAAAAGTACCGCCGGAACCTTCCGGAATCAGAGGGCATATGCTTACAGGCCCTGTATATGTGGAGGGGGCTATGCCAGGCGACACACTGGAAATCAGGATTCATGATATCCGGTTAAGGAGCGATTATGGAGTTAATCATGTTCGACCCGGGCGGGATGACCTTCCTGTGGAAATCCAGGAGCGAAAAAGCTTTGTGTATAAATACAATAAGGATCGAACAAAAGCAGAACTGGTTCCGGGTGTTGAAATTGAGTTAAAACCTTTTATGGGGGTAATGGCGCTTTCTCCACCTCCTGAAATGGGCAGAGTAAGCTCAATCCCACCTGGCTTTTTTGGAGGAAACTTTGATCTCAAGCACCTGACTAAAGGAACCACCTTGTTTTTACCTGTTTCAGTTGAAGGTGGGCTCTTCACTACTGGAGATGCTCATGGTGCTCAGGGAAATGGTGAAGTAAGTGGTACAGCCATAGAGACCTCCATGATCCTGGTAGCTGAATTTATCATTCACAAAAAAGAGATTAAGATGCCGACTGCTGAAACGCCTGATCACTTTATCGTCTTTGGCTTAGATCCGGATCTTGACGAGGCTATGAAGCAAGCTTTGAGTGAGTCAGTAAAGTTTATACATGAACAGTTGGGGTATTCCTATGAGGAGTCATTGTCTATAGCAAGCACAGCTGTTGATTTTGAAATCACACAGGTAGTTGATCGCACAGAAGGAGTTCATGGAATGATACCCAAATCAATTTTCACCAAGAAAAAATTTCAATACTGGTATGCTTAAAATCTACAACATGAAATATGCTTACTCTAAGATCAGTTTCTTAATATTAATAATTGCGGCATTTTTTGTACTGTCTGCGGAAGCTCAGGATAAACCAAAAATTGCCATCTTTTCTGGTCCTACTGCTACCATTCAAAATAGTTATCCATTAATCACAAGTAATAAAGCCAGGGAGAAGAATGGTCTTCCACTTTTGAAAAATGATGCGGGAGAAGCTTTAACTGATCGTCTCTATTATCAAAGGCTTGCAGCTCCTGTAAAGGTTTATATAGAAATGTATTCGGCACATCCGTTGGAAAGTGATGTCAATGAGCTCTATGGAAACCCTGATGGTTATATCAATAGTGATGGCTCCTTCAGTAAACGCAAAAAATCTGATTCAGCAAAACCCGTACTGATTGCAGAATTAAAACCAGAGGATGGACTTTATCCATTGCCCTATATGTCAATTCAGTCAGATGGTAAGCCCTGGGATGCAACATATGCATATCCCGGAGCACCTTTTGAAAAGTCGAGGCAGACATTTTATCCAAATGCGTCAAGGATTTTTGAAGAAATAGAACGTAATGGGGGTAATTTATACGCCCAGGCAACCTATGACTTTTATCGGCCAGCTCCTGCTGGTGGGTATACAAAGGGATTACCAGAGAGGTTACGTACAGATGAAGGTTCCGGTGATATCCCCCCTGAAACAATAGGCGAAGACTTCTTTACTTATGGACCTTATGGATCATCGCAAAACCGAATGCAATTGGCTAAAGCCACCAATATGGTGCAAAAGGTAATGTCATCGGGGGATTATATAGGCTCAATTTGGTTAGAAGGTAGTCCTAGCATCGAAAACACCTCTTATTGGATGGGGCTTCTTATTGACACCGAAGCTGCTATGGTGTTTAATGCAGCACAACGTATGCGGGGACTGGTAAGTGCTGATGGTGACCAAAACATCATCGATGGAGTCAATTTCATTAACTCAGAAGTATGGGCAGATGAAGCAGGTAGAAATAAGACAGGGTCCGTGATGATTCAGGATCAGGTAATTTATTCTACCAGGGAAGTGCAAAAAGGTGATGCAAGACCAGGGGGTTATGTTGTAACAGGCGGTTATGGTGGCGTAATTGGCTCAATGGGATATGGACCAAAGCTAACTTTTCTACCGCTTAGAAAACATACCTACTTGTCGGAGGTAAACATCACAAAAATCCCTTCTTCAGTACCTGGAATAAAAATGAGTGAAGATGGTTCAATTACGACCACTCAGGTTCCTGTTAAGGACAGTGAGGGATATCTTTTATCCGAGGCTATGCCGATGGTCACCATCTATAAAAGTGCAAGGTGGAAGACGGAAAACGATGGTAGTGAAGATGCTGCTTCTGAAGTAGATATTCTTTCCAGAATCAAAGATGACCTTACTAAATATCCACTGGCTGGTTTTGTAGGGGAAGGTATGGCCCCATATGGTTCCATGATATCACCTATGGATGCAGCCCTTGAATATGCAGCTCTGCATGGGTATCCAGTCCTGAAAGCAGCCCGGGGTAATGCTGATGGGTTTATGAATACCAATCCCAATAACCTTTTTATTGAGGGGTATAATATCACAGCCACAAAAGGAAGAATGTTGTTGATGGCGTGCATCCTGCGGTTCGGTACAATGCCGCCTGCAGCGGATCCCGATCATCCTACGGAGGCAGAATTGGCTGCCATTAAGGATAAGATAAAATTATATCAGGAAGTTTTCCACACACACTAAAATAGCTATGCAATTAAAATTCAGTATAAAATTTATGACCATCCTGTTGATGTTTCTATTGGGATGCGGTCAGGAAGTTCCCACCAGGTTTAGCCTTTCCGAGGCCACCATCTCCTCAATTCGTGAGGCGATGAGCAGTGGAGAAATAAATGCCCAATACCTGGTAGATGGGTATCTAAAACGAATAGAGGCCTATGACAAGCAAGGTCCTTCAATCAATTCAATTATTCTTGTCAACCCAAAAGCCATGGAAAGGGCTATTTACCTGGACAGTCTATATGCTGAAGGTATTATCCTGGGCGCATTGCATGGAATTCCGGTTATAGTCAAGGATAATTATGATGTGAAGGGGCTCCCAACAAGTAATGGTACATTGGCTTTAAAGGAATCTTATCCTCCTGATGATGCGTTTCAGATAAAGAAATTGAAAGAAGCAGGTGCAATCATTTTAGCTAAGTCTAATCTTGCTGAGTTTGCATCCAGTGGATCTTTTTCTGTGAGTTCGGTATTGCCTGGATATTCCAGAAATCCCTATGATACACGCCGAACCACTGCAGGATCCAGTGGAGGCACAGGAGCTTCTATTGCAGCCAGTTTGGCGGTAGTAGGTTTAGGTACGGATACTGGGAGTTCAATTAGAGGACCTTCCTCACATCAGGCACTAGTAGGTATCAGATCAACCATGGGTTTGACCAGTCGTGACGGAATTGTTCCTTTAGCATTAACCAATGATGTTGGAGGGCCAATGGCGAGAACGGTAGAAGATGCGGCAATAGTGTTTGATGTTATTGCCGGATATGACAGTGCAGACGAAGTAACTTCCAAAAGTATTGGGGTAAAAGAAGAGTCATACCAGTCATTTCTTGGTAGGGACGTATCTGACAAAAGAGTTGGGATTGTAAGACAACTTTTCCTTCCTGAAGAATCAGACTCCAGCGTTTATCAGCTTATGATTAAAGCTATTGAAGACATGTCGGATGCAGGAGTCACCATGATTGATTCTGTCATGATTACTGATCTGGATTCATTGAATAAATCACGGTCCAGAATTAGACAACTTAAGAGGGATTACAATGCCTATTTGGCCAGTTTAGGCGATAGTTCTAAATATAAAACTTTGCAGGATATCATCGACTCAGAAGCTTATCATCCATATTTGGAAAAACGACTTCTTGATGCACAAGCTGATGTTGATCTGCCTGAGGAGCATCCAGATTGGAAGAAGAATCAGGCACTTAGACAAGCTTTAAGAGATCAAATCCTAAGTGTTATGGATAGCTTAAACCTTGATGCGTTGATTTATCCGTCGTTTACTTATCCACCGCGATTGATTGGGGACCTAAATGGGCCCAGGGGAGATACCAGTGGTAAATTATCGCCTCCTACGGGGTTTCCGGCCATAGCAGTACCCATGGGCTATTCATATGATAAGTATCCAGCTGGTTTCCAATTGCTTGGCAGACCATTTAGCGAGGGCGTATTATTACAGCTGGCATCGGCTTATGAACAAAAAACACAGCATAGAAGAGCACCGGAAGGATTTCCGGATTTATAGATAATGAATCGCCGTGTATTTAACATTGTAAGTTTATTCATTTATGGGCTTATGTTCATGCCGGGCTATTCACCGGCTGAACCTTTTAATGATGAGATCAGGTCCCTTCATATTCGAAAAACACAGGGAATTATTGTATTGGATGGAGAGCTTGATGAAGAAGATTGGGATTTTGCTGAGCCTACCGATCATTTTCATCAAACCTTTCCGTTTGATACAGTCAAAGCCATTTCGAATACAATCGTAAAACTGACTTACGATAAGAATTTTCTGTATGTAGGGATTATTGGATATGATCAAGAACCAGGTCCATATACCATTGAATCTTTTAAACGGGATTTTTTTGGGTCTCAAAACGATGTGGTTAATATCGTCATTGATCCTTATGGAGACCAGACCAATGCTTTTCTCTTTGGCTTAAGTCCATTTGGTGTGATGCGCGAAGCTTTTTTGAATGCGCAAGCTGAAAGCAGTGAGGATGCTTTTTCCTGGGACAATAAATGGTTTGCGAAATCAAAAATAAAAGATGGTCATTGGACGGGGGAGATGGCCATTCCTTTCAAAACCCTCAGATATAAAGCTGGATCAGATAAGTGGAAAATCAATTTCTATCGGCTGGATACTAAACAAAATGAAAGGAGTAGCTGGATAAGGATTCCAAGGGGATACCAGACTACATCGTTGGCTTTTACGGGTGATTTGATCTGGGATGAGCCCCTTAAGAAACAAAAAGGTCCAAATATTTCTATTATACCCTATTTATCAGGAGGTGTGACTAAAGACTATCAGGCAGATCAGTCCGCTAAATCTACTTCAGGTATTGGTGGTGATGTAAAGGTGGGTTTAACCCCTTCGCTAAATCTTGATCTCACTATCAATCCCGATTTCTCTCAGGTAGAGGTTGATCAGCAGGTCACCAATTTGAGTCGTTTTGAAATATTCTTTCCTGAAAAAAGACAATTCTTTTTAGAGAACGCGGATCTCTTTGAAAACTTTGGAAACGAAGATGCTCTCCCTTTCTTCTCAAGAAGGATTGGAATTGCCTATGATTCGGCACTGGCACAAAATGTCCCTAAGAGAGTACTTTTTGGTGCCAGAGTGACTGGTAAATTGGATGATAATTGGCGAATAGGACTACTTTCAGCACAGGTGGAGGGTCAGCCTGACTTTAATCTTGCTAGTCAAAACTATTCAGTAGCGGTGATCCAGAGGAATGTTTTCAAGACTTCCAATATTTCAGCCATTTTCACCAATAAACAGGGACTAGCCTCAGGTGAGAATGATGAGGTGTTTAACCGTGTCGCTGGTATAGATTACAATCTTAACTCACAGGATGGTGTATGGAAGGGAAAGGCTTTTTACCATCAATCCATGGATAACTCTAAGCTGGAAGATGCACAATCCTATGGAGGTAATCTCGAATATCGGGTTCCCGCAGCTCGCGTGTTTATGGATTATCTTTCGGTGGGTGAAAATTATCAGGCAGCCACTGGATTCGTTCCCAGGAGAGGTTTTAACCGCCTGGAACCTGGAATTGAATATAATATTTACCCCAAATCCAACTTGATTAATCGACATATTTTAAAGTTGAGTAGCAGGTATATCTGGAATCTGCAAAACGATATAACCGATCGAAAATTAGAAACTGGTTATGAGTTATACTTCTCAAATAATACCCGAATACTCTTTGATGTCAACACCGGGTGGATAAGACTCTTAAGATCTTTTGATCCAACAAATTCAGGGGGAGTTCCCCTTGAAGAAGGAACTGCCTATGATTATCAATTGTATAGCCTGGAAGTTAAAACGAATAAGCTAAGATCATTTTTTGCTGAGATAATCGCTAAGGGAGGTAAGTTCTATAATGGTAGGAGGATCGGGACAGAGGGGAATATAAATTATCGCATATCTCCTTTTGGAATATTCACCATGAACTATGCCTACAATATGGTAAGACTTCCTGAGCCTTATAGTAGTGCTAATATCTTGTTATTGGGGCCAGGCTTTGGACTGACTTTCTCAAGAAGTGTGTTTCTGAATACATTCATCCAGTACAATAACCAACTTGATAATTTCAATATCAATGCACGTATGCAATGGCGTTTTAAACCAGCTTCTGATTTTTTCTTGGTTTATACGGATAATTATTTCCCTGAGGATTTCAGTATTAAGAACAGATCTCTGGTTGCGAAATTAACCTATTGGTTTAGTATTTAAACTGATTAATAGGTAGGAAGTTAAATGTTTGACTGGGAAACTAAAGTCGATTCAGGTACTTTTTCTTTCAGTTCCTTATAGTATACCAAAACCTTGTATTGACCAGCCCATTCCTTTAGGTTGACCTTTTCATTATCAATGAAACGATTGATGAGAGTGATGTGCCTTTCCTCAAACAAAGGAATGATTTGTTCTTGAAAATCATTGATCAGATGGCTGGATTGACCATCCTGACTGTAATAATAGTCATAATCAATAGCGAGCTTGGGTGCTGAATACAGATTTTTTGCAAGAATCGACCCTTTGTCAGATCGTTCCAGGGGTTCAATAAGTATTTTCTTCTGTTTTCTCATAATCAGGATTTCTTCCATTAAAACCAACTCAAAAAACTCAGGAGTTTTGAAATTAGAATATCTATAAGTAGAAGATTCTTTGAACGGTCGATAAATCCTGTTGAGCGACTTTTCCTGATCATAATATTGAAAGAGCTTTACCTGAGTCGCGTTATAGGCTAGCTCCCTGCCATTTTGGGTGACCGACACCATTTCGTATTCCTGGTGATAAACAACCTTCCCAAAGATCACTTCCTCGTTATTCAAAATCACCACCCCTTTGCCCGATTGAGATTGAGCAAAGACCATGAGTGAAAAGGCCATAGAGCACCCAAAAAACAGTATGTAGTGAAATGTCTTTCTCATTGTACTATTGCAAAAATAGCAAAATGAAGTGTCATAAATGGGGTAAGATTATTATTATCTCATAAAATGGCGGTTATTTATGATTAGAATAAAAAGTACCTTTAATTATTGATAGTCTAACGGTATCCCGTGAGGTTTTTAATGGAATTTCAATTTTTTTTCTCAAAAACTAAATAATGTTTCATGAAATTATTGGGCAGAAATGTTGAATTCAACAAAAAGACCTCATCCCAACCGGGACAAGGTCTCTTGTTTTTTATCATTTCTATTATCTGTTAGAGGCGTATTATATCTGATCCCAGATCATGGTCATTACCACCTGGTGGATTCACGAAGCCATTGATCGCTATGGTGTAATAGGCTTCATCATGTAACTCCACAACAGGTACTGTCAGGAGAACTTCGTCGGTACCAGCCGCTCTTATTTCAAATGTTTCGCGTCCCGAACTCACAGGTAGAAAATCAGACACTTCTTTAAATGATTTGTCACTGAGTATTTTGCCACCATCCACATAGACATCAAATGAAGTCGCATCAGGGGACAGATGAACAAATCTCACCATGGTTTCTCCGTCAGCTACACTTGGGAAGCTGTCCCTGGCCTGAATGATTTCAATACTTCGCAACGAATCGGCTATAAACAATGAGTAGGTTTCTCCTTTTTCAAAGCTCAGGACGGTATCCAATACCGTAGCTACTTCATTGTTGGCATCAGTGAAAGTCAAATTTCTGTCTCCCGAAAAGAAATTTAAATAGTTGCTGTAGTCTTCAAATTCAAATGGCAAGGCATTTATTTGACCAGTAGTACCTACGATGATATCTAGTCCGTCTGTATCAGGAGACCCATGATATATACTCACATAGGATACATCCGTCACTACAGGAACTGGATCTTCATCATTGTCAAAACAGCTCGTTAAAAATAGAAGTACCACTACGCTTCCAATCGGAAGCAGGTATGAGGTTTTCCATTTTTTCATATTTCTTAAAAATCTCATCATTATTCTGTTTTTTGTTAACATATAACTATGCATATACTTATGTGCTTAATAATGAGCACGTTATACATCCAGGTGAGTTTCATTATTTCCAGATTTAACATTTTTTTAGAGCATAAAATGGTTTAAAGCCGGATTCAGTATATCAGTTATGTATTAAGAACAAGTTCCTTAAAAAAAATAATGATAGGATTCTTAATTATTTGATTTAAAAGGATCGTATTTTAGATGGATGATCCAAAAAATCCTCGGATATTTGGAATCTTCTAAGAAATGCCCCTAATAAGGTGAAGCCCAAGGAAACCCATAAGTTTGATACTTTAGGTATTAAGGAATTAATGCCATTAAACGCCTTTTCCAATCAGGAGGAAAAGGATGAAGTAGTCATTTGGTCCAACTTTCAGGACGGAAGTGAGGAAGCGCTCATCTACATTTATCGACAATATGCGGCTGTTGTTTATAACTATGGCTGCCAATTCACCAATGATAAGGAGTATGTATGGGATTGTGTGCAGGATCTGTTTTGTGAGATGATCAAGAACAGGAGCCGACTGGGCAAAGTCATTTCAATCAAAGGGTATTTATTCAAAGCTACCAAGCGGAAAATATTTAAAGGTCTTAAGAAGATCAATAAAACCATGATTGTCGACAATACAGATGACCTTTTTGAAATCAGTATTCCATCGGGTATCACCAGCATCGGACAATCCGGAAACAACGATCAAAACAAAATAATCGAAGGCTATATCAATGAGTTGCCGGCTCACCAGCGAGAGATCCTCTTGTTATACTTTTATGAAGGACTTAGCTACCAGGAAATCGCGGACATTTTTGAGGTGAAGGTGAAGTCTATTCGCACCATGACTTATCGGGCCCTTGAAAAACTTTCGGTTCAGTTGAAAGCAAATAAGGACCTTATTCTGACTTTATTGCTAACTGTTTTATTGAAATAATTACAGAAGAAAAGCCTTATAATTATGTTATCCGCTAATAAAATAGTGTTGAATATAAAAATATTACAAATATTTTAAAAAGGAGTGGTCTTCTGGTAGTTGCCGACCTCTATCAGGTAAAAGGCAATCCATGCAAAAAAGAGATTTTACCGAATTTCTGGAGAATGAAAAATTTATCCGGTGGGTAGTCAACCCAAACCCAGAGTCAGACCATTTCTGGAAAAACTGGATTGCATCACATCCCGAACGTAAGGAAGACATCAGGATCGCAAGAAATTTCCTCCACTCGGTAGAATACAAGAATCAACACAAACTTGATGATCTCAAATACAAGAGTGGACTCTATAAGCTTATTGAGCTTCACGACTCACAATCAGAAAAGTCAAATTTAAGCAGTAGCAGGTTTTGGAAGATGGTAGGTGTAGCCGCCACAGTTGCTTTGGCTATTCTGATCGGATCATTATACTATCAGCCTGCTGAGCCGGTAGTAGAAGTTGTGACGCCCAAAGAGGTGACTAAGCAAACCACCTTTGGTCAGAAACAAATTATCAGGCTCCCGGATGGATCGACTGTTCATTTGAACGCAGGGTCAAAACTTACTTATGCAGAACCCTTTCAGGACAATAAGAGAAAAGTTTCCCTAACCGGAGAGGCGTTTTTTGAAGTGGCCCGGGACGAACAACGACCTTTTGTGATTCATTCCGGTGTGGTTTCAACGAAAGTCCTGGGTACCAGCTTCAACGTAAGAGCGTACCCCGATGAGCAGCAGATCGTTGTTTCTGTTGAAACCGGGAAGGTAGGCGTAAATCTGGAGGAAATGGATCAAAACGTGGAAATCAATCCTACAGAGCAAGCCACGTACATGGAGGGACAAAATGCATTAAGCGTTTCTACATTTGACCGGCAGGAAGTATTAGGCTGGAAAGATGGAATTATTCAATTCAAAGACATGCCACTGAGCAGGGTGATCACGAAGTTGGAGCGCGTCTATGGTGTGGAGTTTCACATCAATAACCCGGACCTGAAATTAGAAGAAAAGTATAGTGGAGTCTATAAAAATGCTCCACTCGATCGGATCCTTCAGGGTGTAAGCTTTGCTGTAGGGTTCGACTATGATTTAGATGATAAGATTGTAACAATTAAATCAAAAATGAATGAATGATATTTTGAGGTATTGAAACAAAAAGATGCCAGGGAAGCCCTGACATCTTATGGCCTTATCGTTAGCCTAATCTCTGTTTGCGACACAAGAAGGATAACCATAAGGATCAGCAAAAATGATTTTTCACTAACACAGTAAAATTAATGAATAAATATCTACTTAAAGAACTAAGAAGAGTGTCGAAGCTAGTCTTCTATATGATGATTCTACAGGCTGTTTCAGCTTCATTGCTATTGGCTTCCGGAGTCCATGCTCAAAACGAAAGCATCTATGAAATCAACCTTGACCTGAGCGTTCAGCGTCAATCTGTGGTTGATATTCTGGGTGAGATTGAACAAAAAACTGACTTCAATTTCACCTATACTGCTACCACCCTCAAAGGGAATAAGGTAGTTACCATCCATACAAAAGATAAATCCCTTGGTCGTGTGTTGGAAGAGATTTCCAAACAAGCTGACCTGAAATTCAAGCGGATCAATGACAACATTCACATCTACCCAAAAGAAAAGAATGAAGAAGCTGTAGAGGAGGAGCTCCCTGTGCTTCAACAAAGTATTACCGGGAGAGTAACAGACGATACTGGAGAAGGTCTTCCCGGAGTAAATGTTATTGTAAAGGGCACTACTCAGGGTGCCGTCACAGATATTGATGGAAAATATACTCTTAATGCGCCTTCATCAGGAACACTGATTTTTAGTTCAGTGGGTTACCTGGCTCAGGAGGTTGAAATCTCATCAAGATCAGTAATTGACATCCGCCTGGAGACTGATGTCACAGCCCTGGATGAGATCGTTGTGATTGGATACGGGCAAGTTGAAAAACGCGATGTCACTGGAGCGATTGGATCGGTAGATTCAGATTTGATTGTGCAGCAGAATCCCGTTCAGCCAGCAAGAGCCCTACAAGGACAAATTGCCGGAGTCAATGTGCGAAAGAACAATTCCCAACCTGGCGCTGATTACGCTATTGATATCAGAGGTGTAAGCTCAATCAATTTCAGCAGTGAGCCACTTGTAGTGATTGATGGAGTAATGGGTGGAAGAATGAATACCCTCAATCCTAGTGATATTCAATCTATTGATGTGTTGAAAGATGCATCGGCTACTGCCATTTATGGGGCTCGTGGAGCCAATGGAGTAATCATTATCACTACTAAGAAGGGTGCTCCTGGAAAGACCAAAGTGACCTACGATGCCTATGTAGGGGTAAAGAATCCGCAATTACCAGATATGATGAATGCTCAGGAATTTTACCGGGCATACAATGATGTGGTATTGGCGGAGAATCCGAATGCCAATGTAATCTGGACCGCACAGCAACAAGCTAACGTGGATGCAGGAAGATCAACCAACTGGGTAGATGAAATTACCAACCCGGGGCTTCAAACCAGTCATGTGGTTGCAGTTTCCGGTGGAGGTGAAAACACTACACATTATTTCTCAGCTGGTTACCTCAACGAGAGTGGAATCGTCATCAATACAGGATTTGATCGATATAACATTAAAGGTAGTATTGATACAAAAGTCAATGAGTTCCTGAAAGCAGGATTCACAACCTACTACACTGTTAGTATTCGAAATCTGGGATCCCGAGAAACCTTAAGAGGTGGATTACGGGCACGTCCTACTGGATCAATTTATTACGATGATCTGATCAATCCAACAGAAACAAATGAGATCAACGTAGATGGCTATGCCATGTGGATGGGTATTGCAGATACTCAGGTACCTAATCCATTGATTGAAACAAACACCAACAGGGTGAACGTTGAAAATCGTAGCTCTAATTTCCTGGGTAATGCTTATGTGGAACTCACTCCATTGGAGGGATTATCTTTCAAAACTTCATTGTCTACTTCAGTATATAACGACAGGGAAGGAGATTTCAGAGGTTTATACTCCAAGGATCGTATTTTCAGACAACCAAGAGCCTGGTTGACTAACAATTTCAATACATCATATACCCTTGATAACATATTGAATTACAAAGTTAAGGCAGGTTTGCACCAGTTGAATATCACGGCTGCTCAAAGTGCCCTGAAAGAAAGATACGAGCAAGCTGGTTCGAGTGTACAGGATCTTCCCTATAACTCGGGTTGGTACGCATTTCAAACCGCAGCTACTATCACAGGGCTAAACAGTAGCCTGATTGAAAGGTCGATTCTTTCCTACATGGGTCGGATTAACTACAACATTAATGATAAGTATCTACTTACTGTGACTGGTAGGTATGATGGATCTTCGGTATTGGCTACAGGAAACAAATGGGCCTTCTTCCCTTCCGTGGCACTTGCCTGGAGGGCTGGTGACGAAGCCTTCATCCAAGGCTTAAACCTGTTTTCTGATTTGAAAGTCAGATTTAGCTACGGTCAGGTGGGTAATGATGTGGTCTCTCCATACAGTACCCAGGCTTTTCTTGGTCGAACAGCGTATGATTTTGATGGACAGTCTGCTTTCGGATATACACCAGACAACATTGGTAATTCCGACCTAAGGTGGGAAAAGAGTTCTGAGATCAACTTAGGGTTTGATATGGGATTTTTCAGTAACCGCGTGACGGCGACCATCGAACTTTATAACAAAACAACAGATGATCTGATCCAGAACGTTCAGCTTCCTACATCAACAGGGTTTAGTTCGGTTACTTCCAATGTTGGGAAAATTCAAAACAAAGGAATTGAAGTTTCCCTCACCACAGTCAATATTCAAACCACTGATTTGCGATGGTCTTCAAGCATTAATTTCTCCACAAATCACAATGAGATCTTAGAGCTATATGGTGGTACTGTTACCAGGGATATCGCTAACGGGCTGTTTGTTGGTGAATCACTTGGATCTCACTACTATTATGAGTTTGCCGGAATATGGCAATTGAATGAAGAGGAGGATGCAACCACATATGGTCAGGTTCCTGGCTCTGTGAAAGTTGTAGATCAAAATAATGACGGTATCATCACCAGTAGTGCAGACGAAACTTTGGATGACAGGATCGTATTGGGTAATGAGTTGCCCAAGTGGTTGGCTGGTATCAACAACCAGGTGAACTACAAGAATTTTGATTTCTCCGTGTTTGTTTACACACGTCAGGGAGTAATGTACCGAAATAGTATGTTGAGTGGTACCATGGGTGACCTGACCAGTAACCGTTATAACAGGCTAGACCTCAACTATTGGACTGAAGAGAACCCAACAAATGACTATTATGGAGTATGGCAGCCAAACCCTTACCGTCAGGCCATTCAGTACAAGGAAACTAACTTTTGGAGAGTTTCTAACATAACACTGGGATATAGCTTGCCGGCAACTGTAATGGAAAAATTAAATCTAAGTCGTGCCAGATTTTATGTTCAGGCAGACAATCCATTCCTTTTTGTGAAAGACCGAATAATGTGGCTTGATCCGGAATATAACTCAGGATCATACAATGATGACCTTCCGGCTACAACCTTTATCATGGGCGTCAACCTTTCTTTTTAATCCACTATTAAAACAAAATAGAAATGAGAAAATATATCATATATAATTTCCTTCTGGCTCTTCTGCTCTTATTTGTTAGTGTGGGATGCGAAGATTTTCTGGAAGAAACTTCCGTGACAGATATTACAGCAGACTCATACATTATCAATGAGGAGGGATATGAAGACCTTGTGAAAGCTTGCTATCCGAAACTGCGGGATATCATTATGAATTACTCCCTCGTCCTAAAAGGGACAGACGTGATTGGGAGCAACTGGACTGCTACGTCACCGGCTAATGGTCCTGCCCTGGATCAGTACAATGTAAGTCTGAACTCTGAGGTAGGAGATCTACAGTCATTTTGGGATGATCTATACAAATCAATTAGTCGAACAAATTCTGCGATCGAGCGTGCCGAAGGAATTCAGTACAGTAATCCTGCTTTGAAAGCTGCCAGAGTAGGAGAAGCTAAGTTCCTGAGAGCATTGAGTTATTTCTACCTGGTGCAAACCTGGGGAGATGTGCCCATGCCACTGACAGAGACCGTAACAGCGAACAGAGAAGTTGTCAGAGTGCCTGCAGCTGAGGTGTACACCCAGATTCTTACTGACCTTTTGGAGGCAGAGGCAGATCTTCCGGTTACTCCTTCTGAATATGGAAGAGCTACCAAAGGCGCTGCTCAGTTTTTGCTGTCTAAGGTTTATCTGACCCGGGGGTGGAACTTCAACAATTCTCTTGGGGGTAGCAATGCTGATTTTCAGGAAGCGCTGGAATGGGCAGACAAAGTAATTGCTGCTTATCCACTGGTTTCAGACTATAGCATGCTGTTTCCGGAGCGAAATACAAATCCTCTGAACCAATATAGCGGACCGCAGAACGCAGTCAACAGCGAAGTGGTATTTGCTGTCCAGTTTAATGAGGATAATCTGACCAATGGCTCTGATCAGGGTCAACCTGGAAATTATTATCACTCTATCTGGCCAGGTAATTCCGAGCTGGTGGGTAGTGTAGGACGAACAAGTGACTACAACAGGCACTTAGGACAAAATGTGCCGCAACCAGCCATGTACAGGTTGTATGATCCTCAAATGGACAGCAGGTATAGCCACAACTTCCTGAATGTCATCTATGCACTGACTCCCGTAAATAACTACGCATATAGTTTTACGGACCCGGGTTTAACGGTAAGTTATAATGTTGGTGATACGGTGGCCTACTGGACGCCATGGAATCAGCCAGCCACAGGTGCTGATCTTGGGTTTGACGAAGGAGGTACCAAGCCATACTCTGTGACAAATATTGATGATTATGTCAGCGGTCTTAGGCCTACTCGTCTTTCCAATGCTCATCCTACTACATGGAAGTTTTGGGAGCCAAATATCGAATATGGTGATGGCTATGGTACTTTCGACTATTCACTGTTCAGGTCGGCTGAAGCATATTTGATTGCTGCTGAAGCGATTGTTAAAGGTGCAACAGGCGGAACCCTTGGTGGAGCCGATGTTTATTACAACGCTATTGTAGATCGTGCAGTGGGAGCTGGAAATGATCCGATGTGTGCCCAGGTTCCTGAAGATATCAATGACTTCAATGTGGTTTCATACAGAGCCACTCCCGGAAATATTGATATTGACATGATCCTTGATGAACGAGCCAGAGAGTTAATGGGAGAGTTTACCCGGTGGTTTGATCTGAAAAGGACTGAGAAGTTGATTGACAGAGTGAGTAGAATGAACTTATGGGCTGCCAATGGCGGTGGATTAGATGAACATCATTTGTTGAGGCCTATTCCACAAGGTGAGATAGACAGGGCGTCAAACATAGTTCAGCAGAACCCGGAATATTAAGTTATCCGATTATCAATTGATAAAAGGAGAGGAAGTTCGCTTCTTCTCCTTTTTTTGATTCATTCAACGCTTGCTCACCCCAATGATATCAAAGCATACTTTATTTTTAAGAAGCCTTGATGGCCTTAAAAGACTATTTAGCCATGAAATTTAATATCGTCTTACATGTATTTTCAGCTTTACTGATCGCTCTGCTACTGCCCGGTTGCAATACTGAAGCAAAACAGGAATCAGATCATCTATCTATTGTTCAATCTTTTGCCTACGAGGACCTGTCAAGTTATCAGCGAGGTCTGCTTGATGGATTTATTGATAGCATGTTTCCCAGGGAGGTCTCATTAGACCAGGTGATGGGGGATGAAGTCAGTATCAGAAGTATCACCCGTTTGGCAATGGCTTTACTATTTCGAAATGAAAATAGCGACCGAGAAAATGCCATTAAAATTTTATGGTGGGTGCTACAACAGCAGCACCAGAATGAAAATGAAAAGATTTACGGAGCCTGGAAGACATCAGTGGTTAATGATAAACTGGACCACAACTGGCGTGAGTTTGTCGGATGTGATTTGATCATTATCTACCGCAACTACAAGGAGGTATTGCCTGCTGAATTGCTGGCCAAAATCAAAGATGGTCTGGTTCATGCAGCTATGGGCGCGATGAAAAGGGATGTTACGCCACAGTATACCAATATTTCTGTGATGAGCGCATTCCTCATGAATTATGTAGGGTCTGCATTTGACATTCAGGAGCTGAGCGAAGCGGGCATTCAAAAGGCCCATGACATCCATGCCCTTTTTCACAGGTATAACACTTTCAGTGAGTTTAACTCACCCACTTATGACGGTGTGTCTATGGTAGGGTTTGCCCTGTGGAGGGAGCTATCTCAAGGGGAGATGAAGTCCATGGGAATAAAGTTAGAGCAATCTTTATGGAAAGAAATTGCTGCCCACTACAATCCTACACTTAAAAATTTCTCCGGTCCTTATTTCAGAGCCTATGGAATGGACATAAATAAGTATGTTTCCATCACTGGCCTGTGGATAGCCATAGCTATGAATGATGAAACACTGGCACCACTACCAAAAGATGGAGGAGCCAAATACTTTGAAGTAAGCAACATTGCACCTATTTATCATCTCGGCTTATCTATTTCCGAACCTACCTGGCAGGCGCTCAAAAGTCCGGTAAAACCCAGGTTTCTGGATCAGCGAATTCCCAACAATATTTTTGCGGGGGATAGTGTGAAGCATGCAACCATTCAAATGAACCAAAATTGGATGATGGGTGGATTAGAGGGTAATCGCCGACCATGGAATCAGATTTATACCGGAACTATCCATTGGATGGGCAATGAGAGTGAAACGGAATGGTTGTTGGTTCCAGGTGATGGCAATACCAATGTTTCTGTCAGCGATACATCTATGCGTATTTTTACAGTTGAATCAGATCCGGGACTTTCTGGTGAACGAGAACTCAAACTGTATATATATTCCAGCGAAGCCTCAGAAGAGCATTTTTCCGGGGATATATGGAGATTAGGAAACATGCAATTCAATATTCATACAGATTTATCTTATAATTACGCTGAAATAATAAATCCTTCACCAAAAAACACCCAAAGTTCGATCAGTGAGTATTATTCAAGAGTAGCGGAGATTTCTTTTAAGATTCCTGAAAATTGGGAGGCTGACAACCCCTTAATAGAAATATTTCCTCGCTATGTGCCTACCCAAAACCCAGAATGAGCAATATCATTAGCATATCATCTTTTTGCTTTCGCATCCGCATTTCAGTATCAGGTTTATTCACTGAAATGCTTTTTACCAATAAGCTATCTGCTGCATATAGACCAGGTGCAAAGTTGGAAAGACAACTTTTGACTTTTTTTGTAAGAATCGATCAACAATGACCATTTAATAAATGAGACAACTATTTAATCATTTAAAGGCACCTCTTACAGGCATTACTTTCATCGTGCTCATTTCATGTTTTTCATGCAGTACTGTTGAAGAGCAGGGGAAAAGCACTTCACCGGTGGACCTGGTAGAACCTATGGTAGATGCGGCGAATTCCAGGTGGTTTTTCTTCAACTCCGCCACCAGACCATTCGGTATGGTCAATTTAAGCCCTGATATGGTGACCAGTGGCGCCTGGAATTCAGGATACCGATATAATCAGGATACCATTCGTGCTTTTAGTCATGTCCACGCATGGCAATTATCCGGGATTCCGGTTTTTCCAACGGTAGGAGATTTTAAGGGCCATTTAGGCTCCGACGCTTATGGTTCCAGCTATTCACATGATGATGAGTTGGCAAAGCCCGGATATCACCAGATCCGGCTGAAAGACTACAATATCAATGCTGAATTAACCTCAACCACCAGGGTAGGTTTTCATAGATATACTTTCCCTGAGTCTGATCAAAGTAGCATTCTTTTTGATTTTTCAACCTTCCTGGGGCCTTGCGATACGGACAGTGCGTTTTTCAGGAAAGTTTCAGATACTGAAATCGAAGGATATGCTGTGATGGGGGCTACCCGAAGACGCCCCACTCCAGCCTGGGTATATTTCGTTGCTCAGTTAGATAAGCCATTTAAAGCACTTCATGCATGGAAAGGCGGCCAGCTGCTGGGAGAGACTGATGAATTAAAAGGAGAGCGCATTGGAGCTTACCTTACATTTAATACAGAAGCGAAGGAGGTCAGGCAAATGAAAGTGGCCATCTCCTATGTCAGCATTCCACAAGCGCGTCTCAACCTGGAAACGGAACTCCCTCATTGGGATTTTGATGGCACAGTGGCTGAATCGCAAGCGGTCTGGAATGAAATGCTGGACAGGATTGAGGTGGAAGGGGCAACAGAGACGGCCCAACGCAGGTTTTATACAGACCTTTGGCATGCATTGCAGGGGCGTAGGATCATCAGTGATGCCAATGGAAAGTACTGTGACCTGACAAGTGGCACGAAAAAGACCGGACAAATACCACTCGATGAAAATGGGAAGCCAACTTTCAATCATTATAACTCAGATAGCTTCTGGGGAGCACAATGGACTTTGAATACCCTGTGGCACCTGGTTTACCCTGAGGTCACTGAAGAATTTGTCAATTCCATGTTGTTGATGTACAAAGACGGTGGGTTGATCCCTCGAGGTCCTTCCGGTGGAAATTATACTTATGTAATGACAGGTGCATCATCTACACCTTTTATTGTAAGCGCGTATATGAAAGGCATTCGTGGCTTTGATGTGGAGCTGGCCTATGAGGGAATGAAAAAGAATCACATGCCCGGAGGGATGATGAGTAAGGCGGGTTATGAGCACAAGACCTTCACCGGAGGAGGCATTGAATACTATATTGAGCGGGGATATATCCCGCATCCTTTGCCTGGAAGACCGACCGGTTTTCACCAGGACGGCTCTGCCCAAACATTGGAAAACGCCTATCAGGACTGGACACTGGCTCAGCTGGCTAAAACATTAGGTAAGCAGGACGATTACGAATACTTCATGAAACGCTCCACCAATTACCAGAATATCTGGTATCCTGAGAAGGGATGGATGTGGGTGAAGACCTTGGATGGAAAATGGGCAGAACCTTTTGATATCTTAAAGTATGACAACGGATGGGTTGAGGGGAATGCTGCTCAATATACCTGGTGGGTACCTCATGATATAGAAGGACTTGCAAAACTAATGGGTGGAAAAGACAGTATGGCCCATAAACTCAATCATTCTTTTGAACTGGCACAGCAACACGGATTTGTTTCTTCCAAGTCCCACGATACCGAACTCAGGGAGTCAGGCAGGAGAGTCTATATCAATTATGGTAACCAACCATCTATCCAGACAGCATTTGAATTTAACTATACAGACACTCCCTGGTTGACGCAATATTGGAGTAGGTTGGTGGCAGATAGCGTCTACAGTGGCATATCACCTCAGCAAGGGTATAGTGGAGATGAAGACCAGGGATTGATGGGGTCTTTGGCTGTATTGATGAAAATGGGCATCTTTACAGTAGACGGAGGAACTGCGGAAAGACCTGTCTATGAAATAGGTAGCCCAATCTTTGATAAGATTACCATTCATCTGAATAATGACTATTATGAAGGTGAAAAGTTTGTCATTGAGACCAAAAATAATTCAACTGATCACATGTATATTCAATCTGCCACGTTGAATGAACAGGCACTTTCCAAGCCGTGGTTTTACCACGACGAATTGATTAAGGGTGGGAAACTCGTCCTTGATATGGGCGGTGAGCCCAATAAACAATGGGGAATTCAATAAACTCAATTAACTATAAATATTAAATAAGTTCAGTATAAATGAAAAGAAGAAATTTCATTCAAAAGGGAAGTTCAGCTCTGGCAGGAGTAGCAGGTATATCAATTGTCCCTTCGACTGTATTCGGGAAATCTTTAGGACATGTAGCTCCAAGTGATAAAGTCAATCTGGCTTGCTGTGGCATTGGACACCGGGGAGCTGATATCGTCAAGGCCTTACACAATACCGGCTTGGCCAATGTGGTGGCGCTGTGTGATGTGGATATGCGTGGAGACCACACCTTAGAAATCATCAACCAGTTTCCCAAGGTACCCAGGTATCAGGATTTTAGGGTCATGTTCGATAGGATGCATGGTGAATTCGATGCCATTACCGTTGGAACACCTGATTTCTCCCACTTTCCGATCACGATGTTAGCCATGTCTATGGGCAAACATGTCTATGTAGAAAAGCCCATGGCAAGGACTTTCAATGAAGTGGAATTGATGATGGAAGGAGCAAAAAAATATAAGGTGGCTACCCAAATGGGGAATCAGGGTCATTCTGAAAGTAATTATTTTCAGTTCAAAGCCTGGACGGAAGCTGGTGTTATCAAAGACGTGACAGAGATTACCGCTCACATGAATGGTCGTCGACGTTGGCACGGATGGGATGTTGGCATAAATCAATTCCCAAAAGCTGAGCCTATCCCTCAGACCATGGACTGGGATACCTGGCTGATGACTGCTCATCAACATGAATACAACAAAGAAGCTTATCACCATGGACAATGGCGTTGCTGGTATGACTTTGGCATGGGAGCACTTGGAGACTGGGGAGCACACATTATAGACACGGCTCATGAATTCCTTGACCTTGGATTGCCGTATGAGGTGGATCCCATCAAAATAGAAGGACACAACACCTTCTTTTTCCCTATGGAATCTACGCTGGCTTTCAAGTTCCCGGCGCGTGGAGAAAAACCACCTGTCACCATCACCTGGTACGACGGTCAGAATAATATCCCTGCGGTTCCATCAGAGTATGGTGTTTCGGAACTGGATCCCAACATCCCGCCTCCAAGCGATGGTAAGCTGCAGCCTGCTAAGCTTAATCCAGGGAAAATCATATATGGCAAGGATCTAACGTTTAAAGGAGGTTCTCACGGGAGTACATTGTCCATCATCCCGATAGATAAGGCCAGAGATATGAAGTCCTCATTGCCCGAGGTGCCTAAAAGCCCATCAAATCATGCGGAAAATTTCCTGAAGGCCTGTAAGGGTGAGGAAAAATGCCGGTCTTCATTTGATGTGGCCGGTCCACTGAGTCAGGTATTTACTTTAGGAGTGATGGCTCAGCGATTGAATACAAAAATTGTATTTGACCGGGAGAAAAAACAGATCACCAATAATGCCCTGGCCAATGCATTGCTTTATGGTGAGGCCCCAAGAAAAGGCTGGGAAGAATTCTATACATTATAGTTCAAATTTTAATTCTTATGAAAATGGGAAAAGTCATGACATTGATCTTACAGGGAATGTGGTCTTTTAAGAAAATGATGCTGGCTTTTTCCATTTCACTTTTATTCAGTATTCAGGCATTGCCCTCAGGTGTAGCGGATGGTAATACAAAGAAGGAGTTGCTCTCTGAACTCATCAGACTAAATGATGAAAGGATTCCTGAAGTTCTTAGCCGACAATGGACTCAGAAGGGACATCGTTATTATGGTGCAGTTTATGACCATGACAGTGTCGTGTCGCCAGGGGCAACTTCGGGGCTGATCCAGTACCTGATGAGTGGTTACGTTTCAAAAGAGTCGAAATACTATAAGTCAAAAGAAATCCTCCAACACATGACAATGGCTGCTGAAGGCCTTGTCAATCTACAACATGAGGATGGCACCATTGATTTATTATCTACCAACTTTCATTCTACCCCGGATCTGGGATTTACCATCTATCCATTAGCTCTGTCGTATCAGATGATGCTTCAGCATGATGACCTTACGTATGGTCTATTTCCTGAAACCATCAAAAAGTACCTGCTAAATGCGGGTCGTGCACTTTCAGTTGGGGGGATTCATACTCCCAATCACAGGTGGGTTGTTTCCGGAGCTTTGGCTTGGCTTTATTCCTTCTTTCCTGATGAAGCTTACAGAAGCAGGGTAGACCAATGGCTGGCAGAGAAAATTGATATTGATCCGGACGGACAATATCACGAGCGAAGCACATCAGTATATACGCCCATAACGAACAGGAGTCTCCTCGCAATGGCGCAGAAAATGGGTTATACTGAACTATACGATGTCATCAAAAAAAACCTGGACATGACTTTTTACTTTGTACGTTCAACCGGTGAGATAGCTACGGAGTCGTCCAAGAGACAGGACAAGTATGTGCAGAGTGATATGTCAAACTATTACCTGGCCTACCACTATATGGCATTGAAGCTGAAAGACAGCCGATATGCCGGCATGGTGAAGTACATCGAAGAAACAGTTCCGGTAAGTCGTCTGAGCTATATGCTTCCCTATTTATTGACTGATCAGCGGTTGATGCAGCCCTTGCCAGACGCTACACCCCTGCCAACCCATTATCACAAGTATTTTAAATACTCGGATATGGCCAGGATCAGACGTGATGACGTAGACATGTCCATCATCACTGACAATCCCATTTTTCTAACTTACTTCAAGGGCGAGGCAGCGTTGGAGGCTGTCAGGCTTTCCTCGGCATTTTTTGGGAAAGGCCAATTTAGCGGTCAGCAAATGGAGAAGGTGGATGAAAATACCTACAAGCTGACCTCAACAATTTACGGTCCATATTATCAGCCACTTCCAAAGGAGAAGTTACCCAAAGAGGGTGAAGCCTGGGGACAGGTGCCCAGATCAGCGCGTGAACAATCGGAGATTCAAACACTCAATGTCACCATATATGTGACGGAAAATGACGGAAAAGCTACCGTAACTATTCAGGTTGATGGTCCCGAAAATTTACCTGTCACGCTGGAATTGGGTTTCCGTGAGGGTGGTGAATTAAGCAATGTCATGCCTAAACAAAGGATTGATCAGGCATATATGGCTGTGCCTGGTGAATTTGCAGCTTATAAGTATGGAGAAGATGAGATAAAAGTTGGTCCCGGTGTGGTGCATCACAACTGGACTCAGCTAAGGGGGGCATTACCCAAACTCCAGGCAGATTGTGTGTACTTTACCAATTACGCACCCTGTGAATTCAAGTTCACTTTAGAATAAATTGATTTAACTGATGACCTTAAGAGGGACAAAATTATAAGCATAAATAAAAGGAAGAATCCATGATGAAACCAAGCAGAAGAAGTTTTATAAAGAATGCCTCAGCCGCCACAGCTGGCGCATTTATAATCCCTGGACTGATGAGTAACGCACCTTCCAAAAGGCTCAATGTAGCCATCATTGGTGTTGGGGGACGAGGCCGGGCCAATTGGATGAGGTTGTATGACCAGAAAAAAGAAAAATGGAATGAGAATGTTGTGGCAGTTTGTGATGTGGATGACAACAGAGCTGCAGATGGTTATAATTTCATGCCCAAGGCCAAGCGCTACAAAGACTTCAGGGTCATGTTTGATGAGATGCACAAAAAAATTGATGCGGTGATGATTAGTACCCCTGATCATACACATTTCCCGGCAGCCATGGCGGCTATGGAGCTTGGAAAACATGTCATTGTCGAAAAACCGCTGGCACACAACATCTGGCAGTTACACACCCTTCAAAAGGCGGCTAAACATTATGGAATAGTCTCTCAGATGGCTAACCAGGGTCATGCTACCAATGGCATTCGTTTAGTGAAAGAATGGTATGAGGCCGGGTTGTTGGGCAATGTCACCGAGGTGATTGCCTGGTTTGAGGGCCCTAATTTTGGTCCCGACAAATATTTCAACAAACCTGATAGCTGGCCACCTAAAGAGCAACCCATACCAGGTTATTTTGACTGGGATCTATGGGTAGGACCGGCTGCTTATCGCCCGTACAACGGAGTGTATGCACCCAAAACATGGCGTAGCTGGTTTGATTTTGGCAATGGAGAATTAGGGGACTGGTGCTGCCATACCCTGGATGCTCCTTTCTGGTCGCTGGATCTGGGCATGCCGGATGTGGTGGAAGCCGAATTCAAAACCCCTGTAAAAGACACAGGATTCGTATCGGACCAGGCCATTATTCGGTGGGATTTTCCTGAGAGAGATGGAAAGAGTCCCGTCACCATGCGTTGGTATGAAGGTGGGTTGAAGCCTGAGCTAAAACCTCAATGGGGACTTGAAAAGCTCCCTAACAGTGGCATGATCATGGTTGGTGACAAGCATTCATTGATGACCGGCGCCAGACCAAATGACCCTAGACTTATCATGGATTATGAAGATTGGCGGGCATTTCAACCCAATCTCCCAGAGAAGACCATTCCGAGGACACATGAAGAAAATCCACAGCAGGAGTGGATAGATGCCATTAAGAACAATACCCTTCCGGGATCCAATTTCGACTATGCTACAAAGCTGGTAGAAATGGCCATGGTAGGTGTGCTTGCTCAACGATTCGACACCCGCATTGAGTATGATGCCAAAAACATGAAGGCAACAAATCATCCGGAGCTGGACGCTTATATCAAGGAGCCGGTGAGGGAAGGCTGGGCCTACGGTGAAAATCTCTGGTAAACTGTTGATTAATTTCCAATGATGCAGTCAGTTTTTTATCGGTGATTTATTCTATGCCTGACTGCTGAAGGATGGACGTTAAGGCAAGCAAGCACCTGCCTGATGTAATAAGGTGCTTTGGAAGGTGTGTGATCGCTAAAAATCAACTTATATACACATGAATAACACATGTTGGGTGTGGCTGTCAATACTCCTGCTGGGATGTGTCTCGGAGGATAGCAAAACAGATGATTGGTTAACGGTAAATGCTGAGGTCATTTATCCCAAAATAAGGATCTGGACAACTCCCGCTGCCAGTGAGGAAGCGAACGTTAATTCGCCCAGTTTACAGTGGCCGGCTGATAAAAAGGCTACTTACGATATCAGGCTGTCAACTTCCAGGGATTTTAGTACAGACCTTATTCAGGAGGAGGAGATTCCTTTTGCCATTTTTAATCCACACCAGCCGCTCAAGCCGGGTAAATGGTTTTGGCAGTACAGGGTAAAGGAGGGTGATTGGAATGAGATCGACTCGTTCATGATCACTGCAAGTACTCCGGAATTTGTGCCGCCTCCGTTCAGCACCCTATCAGCGAATATACCCCGGGAGCACCCTAGGGTACTGGTAAGAAAGACGGATTTAGAAGCATTTGTCGATAAAGCAAAAAACTATCTTGAAGCTGAAGCCATCATTAGGGAGGCCAGTGACTGGGTAGGAAAAAAACCACCAAAGGAGATTGCAGCGCTCCCAACTTATACGGGTAAAGATGATTTTGAAAATAAAAAGATTGCGTTGCTAGCCAGCAAATGGGTGGGATGGAACCTCTACAAAACGCTCGATCTACTCTCTCAGGCTTATATTTTATCAGGGGATCAGAAATTTTTCAACACGGCCAGGGAGTGGATGATGGAAGCGTCTTCATGGGATCCAAAAGGTCCTACACACACCAACAATTTCGGTGACTCAGGGGTTATGGCTGGCCTGGCACTGGGTGTGGATACTTTTTGGGATCTTTTGTCGGTGGGAGAGCGTCAGCAGATTATCAAACAGGTAGCTGAACGGGCAAATCATTTTTATGACCTTTGGATAAGTCAGGTGGAAAGCCGGTCGTCCTCAATGCATGTATGGCAGCATATCTTACACCGTATGTTCTATACGTCCCTTGCTTTGGTAGGAGAAGTGCCCGAAGCTGAAAAATGGCTGGAGTACATCTATGAAATATGGATTGCACAAGCTCCAAAAATGGGAGAACAGGATGGTGCGTGGTTCAATGGTACCGGATATTTCAGCATGAACACCCTCACACTTTATGAGGTGTCCGCTACCCTGAAAGAACTTTCCGACGTGGACTTTATGCAGTCAGACTGGTATCGGAATAACCCGCGATGGTTGATATATGCTTTCCCTCCCGGTTCGGTAGGGGATGGGTTTTGTAACAACGGGGACCGCCTGAGTCAGCCAGCTATCAACTATGCGGGTTACGCTGATGCGGCCAGCAGGGTGATTGGCGATCCATATGCCACATGGTATGCCAGTGAAGTTTCTAAAAACCTGGGACTGACAATAAATGATGATTATGAATTCAGATGGTTCAGGATTCAAAGGGGCTATCAATTTCCATTACCGGGAACTATTGAGAAATTTGACCTGCCTCAGGCGGCGGTATTTCCTGAGGTTGGGGTAGCCTATATGCATACCACTATTGAAGACCCTCGGAAAAACCTGATGCTTGCTGTTCGAAGCAGCCCATACGGTCCCATGGCTCATACCCATGCTGATCAGAATACTTTCAATATGGCCTATGGGGGCAAAAGACTCTTTTATAATTCAGGATACCGGCCTGCCATGGGCGACCCACATTTCCTGGGTTGGTATAAACATACTCAGGGGCATAATGGGATCTTAATTGACGGGAAGGGACAACCCTTTGATGCTGCTGCCTATGGGTGGTTGCCGCGTTTCCTGCACGGAAAAAGATTGTCTTATGTGGTAGGAGATGCTTCAAAAGCGTACTCTGGAATAAAAGAGGACAAACAAGATCACGGACTAAAGCATTTTAGACGCCATTACCTGATGTTACGGCCGGCTACCATCATCATATATGACGAGTTGGAAGCAGATCATGCTGCTGAGTGGAGCTGGCTTTTGCACAATGACCTCGGATTCGAAATCGAAGGAAATTCAGTTTCTGCACAAAATTCAGCGACCAAAGCCAAAGTCTCTTTTTATACGTCCACCCCTGTTGACTTCAAGCTAACCAATCAATTTTCTGTTCCGGTGGAAAACTGGACCAATAAAGTGGATGAGGACGGAGACACACTCACCTACGCTAACCAATGGCATTTTTCAGCTGTTTCTAAAGAAAAGGCTGAAAAGATGAGGTTTTTAACCATTTTTCAAATAAGCCCTGAAGGGAACTTTGAACCCGTGGTAATCCATGCCAGGGATTACTATAGCATTGGAGATTGGGAAATAAGGGCAGAGATGGATACCACCAGGACAGCGGGGATCTTCATTACACATATGGACGGGGCAGTGGCCTTTAGCTCTCGAGGGGCCTTGACAACAAAAGAAAAAGCATACAGTGAATTAAATTCGGGCAGCGCCAAGCTACTCGAAGACATCAATGGAAAGATGGTATTCCAGGAATCAAAAGATAGAATTCCCGCAGCCATACAAAGGGTTTTGGATGCTGGCAGGGGAATTGACCAGAAACAATTTTAAGGTAAATTCGGATTTCTAATGAATAGGAAACGATTTTTAAAGTGCTGTATGGCGGGAGCTGCAGTCCCATTTATTCCAACCGCTTTGTTTTCAAGTGAGCTACCAAATGTATTAATCCTGGGAGATTCTATATCCATTGGCTATACACTTTTTGTGCAGGAGTTGATGAAAGGCAGGGCAAATGTATATCGGCCGACATTTCCGGATGGTAAACCAGAAAACTGTGCCGGTACCACCAAGGGTGTGGAAAATATTGATCGATGGCTGGGAGATACTCAATGGGATGTGATCCATTTCAATTTTGGTTTACATGATCTTAAGCACGAAGATCCTGAAACAGGTAAGGCGACCAAAAACCCGAAAGATCCATACCAGGCTGATCTGAAAACATATAAGAAAAACCTGAAAACTATCCTGGGTAGACTGCAGCAGACAGAAGCTCAATTGATCTTTGCCACGACGACTCCCGTTCCAAATAAACTGGTCTCTCCACTCCGTGAACCCGAAACAGTTGTCAGATACAACAAGGCGGCTGTGAAGATCATGAAAAAAGCGCAGATACCGTTCAATGATTTATATGCCCTGACCCTGCCAAAGCTTACTGAGATCCAAAGGGAAAATAACGTCCATTTTGTAGAAGCGGGGAGTAAATTGATGGCCGAGAAGGTGGTGGAGGAGATTATTTCATTCCTTTAGACGCTGTTTTTATTGCTGAGTGCAAAGCTTTTCGCTGACCAACAGGACGTTTTAAATTATTAAATGTTTAATTTGACGCTTTGCTTAAGCTGCAAATTACAAACTCTCCAATGAATGCAGTAAAACTAGATGTTTCTTATAGCGCATCAAGGGACCATGATATTTGGCAGGACCTAAAGGCTGGGGTTCGGAGTGCTGTAGACAGAATATATGATGCTCATGGAGCTGCACTGATGGCGTATGGGCGGCAATTCACAGGAAACTCTAGTCTCATAGATGACTGTATTCAAGACTTGTTTATTGATCTATGGATTAAGCGGGATCGTCTGGGGGATACGACATCAATAAGGTTTTACCTTTTGAAATCACTCAAGCACAGGATACTCAGATCCTTAAAAAAGGAAGAAAAGAAGGCTTCGTTTGACTTATTGCATGACACTTTTCCGGAAAGATTTTCTTCGCAATCTGTAGAGGATAGTGGAGTTGATGAAGCCCGGCTGTTGGAACTCATCAATGGTCTTTCTTCGGTTCAAAGAGAGATTATCTTTCTTAAGTTCTTTAATGGTTTGTCATTTGATGAAATTGGAGAAGTGCTACAGTTGAATAAAAAGCAGATCTACAATGCGCTCGCCAAGGCAATGAATAAACTCAGAAGTTCAATCGTACTTTTTGTTGCCATTATATTTTGGATTTTATTGTAATTGACATAATAAATCGTCAATAAAATCAAAATACGTTTAATGTAATCTCAATATTCTTGCTTGAAATGTAAATGTTTAAAATTTTAATCACAAAGTGGAAGTAATTTTCAATGTCCGTGCATTATAGGGGTGTAAAGTAGAAACCCTTGAAAGCAGGCATAGAAAAATTTTCTGATTATCAGCTACAGGACTTCTTGAGTGATGAGTCATTCATTGACTGGGTCTGTAGTGATAAGCAATCCACAAACGTATGGTACCGAAGGTTGCAGGAGAGTCCAGAGCTGCAAAGTACCGCTGATCAGGCAGAAAAAATCATCCGAAAGCTTAATGTCTATGAATTCAAAGAAGATTCTCAAAGACTGGCAGCGCTTAAAAATAGCATTGACCAACGCTTAGATGTCTTAGGCATTAAGGATGAATTCGGAAGGTATGATAAGCTAATTGAAGAGCGTAAAAGACCTGTTGGATACATGGCAGTTGCAGCATGTATTGTGTTGCTTGTAACTTCATTCTTCATTTTCCCTATCTTGGAAGATAAAGAGGTTGTTGACACTCCTGAAAACCTCACTGAGCTCCGCAAAACAAGATATGGCAATAAGTTGACTGTCCACTTGAGTGACGGGTCTACTGTAAAACTCAACTCAGGAAGTCAAATACGGTATCAGAAATATTTCAGCGAGACGGAAAGGGTGATATACCTGGAAGGGGAAGCCTACTTTGAAGTAGCGAAAGATTCGCTAAGACCTTTCCGGGTTCATACGATCAATACGATTACACAGGCCATCGGTACTGCCTTCAATGTGAGGACAAGTGAAGACAGTTCTACCAGTGTTTCTTTGGTTGAAGGTAAGGTGGAGGTAAGAAATATTGGTCTGGGCGAGACTAAGTTATTAACCCAGGGTGAAATGGTGATCAGTGATAACCGCGGGCTCGGAGATGTAATGAAATACGGTTACCGGGATGTCGCATGGAAAGACGAAGTAATCATTTTCAACAGTGCATCCAGCGATTATGTATTCTCCACATTGGAAAAATGGTATGGTGTAACTTTTGATCTGGGTCAGGGATTTGACGAGAAATGGAACTACACTGGGAAATTTGACAATCAGTCCTTGCGCAATGTGCTGACCAGCATTGGTCATGCAGAAAATTTTGAATTTATCATACAGAATAAAAAAGTTGTAATTAAACCCAAAAAACCTCAATGAAAGATTACCCCGAATAAAAAACTGAAAGGTTTCCGGAAGCCGAAAACCTTTCGAATTGATTACGGTCATTTGGTCGTGGACGTAATCAAAAAAAGCGTTTAACAATTCAATCATTAAACATTGTAAATATATGAAATTAATTATACAACAACTTTTAAGCCTGATGAGGTGGACTTTCAAAATATGCCTAATACAAGCCCTGGTGGCCAGTTCTCTTCTGGCTAATGAAAGCAACGCCCAGGTGAAAAGTGTAAAGGATATCTATGTATCTCTTGACCTGAAAAATGCAAGATTATCTCAAGCATTTGAAGCAGTTGAAAAGCAAACTAACCTGACTTTTTCTTATGATAAAAAACTAGTCAGGACTACCGATCAACGAGTGGACTTTGTAGCAGCAAAAGTCTCAGTAGAAGAGTATTTGCTTTACATCTCAGAGACCTTTGATCTGGGGTTTAAACAAGTCAACAACATCATCAATGCCCAAAGAGTAGAAACGAATTCAACCGAAGGTCTTGAAGTGGTTATTGCGCAATCTTCTATTTCAGGAAAGATAACCGACGAGAAAGGCGAAGGATTGCCTGGAGCTACCGTCCTAGAAAAAGGCTCTACAAACGGAACCATTACAGATTTTGACGGAAATTTCAAATTGCAGGTAAGCCAGGGTGCTACCCTCCTGATTTCATTCGTCGGATATGAGTCCCGGGAGATATCCATTGGTGATCAGGATGTCATTAATGTTCAGCTTGACCTGGATGCTTCTCAGCTGGAAGAGGTAGTAGTTGTTGGATACGGTACGGTCAAGAAGAGTGACCTGACAGGTTCAATTGCTTCTATCAGATCGGAAGAGATCAAAGGATTACCAGTGAGGTCTATTGCTGAGTCGATTCAGGGAAGAGTGGCTGGTGTGATGGTCAACAAGAGTAGTGGAAGACCCGGTGCTGGATCGGAGATCATCATCAGAGGAGTTGGATCAATCAATGGATTGAGCCCTTTGTTTGTTGTAGACGGAGTGATCTCAGGAAACTCCCCAACGTTTAATCCCCGGGACGTTGAATCAATAGAGATTATCAAGGATGCAAGTGCGGCAGCCATCTACGGTGCTCAGGCTGCAGGAGGAGTGGTTTTGGTCACTACCAAGCGAGGGTCTTTCAACCAAAAAAACAAAATTGATTTCACAGCCAATACAGGTGTTAGACAGATCTCCAATTCATACAGGATGCTCGAAACAAATGATTATATCAGAGCCAGAAATGGAATTGGAGATGACTATGATTTGTGGGATGATCCGAATTTACCAAACACCAACTGGTTTGATGAATTATTCGAAACAGGTATTGAGCAATCCTACCTGCTCTCTTTCAGTGGAGGAAGTGAAAAAGTAAAATACTACCTGTCAAGTGGGTATGAGCGTGAGGAAGGAATTCAGAAAGGTAACTTTTGGGAGAGATACTCCATCCGTCTTAATGCAGATTATGCAGTAGCTAAGAACGTAACACTGGGCCATCAACTTTACCTGGCCAAAGTACAGCAAGACCCATATACCTTGTCTGTTCCATGGAGATCATTGCCTTATATGGCAGTATACAATGAGGATGGCACTTTTGCTGCAGTTCCTCCCGTTGTTGAATTTTCTGGTGGAAACTCAGTAGCAGAGCTTGCATACAGACACTACAAGAGTCGGGACCTGGCAGTTAACAGCATTTTCTATGCGAATTGGGAGATCATCGAAGGATTAAACTTTAAAACAACAGCTTCCGGTTCTTTTGGCTCAGGATATGATGATAATTTCACCGAAGCAGATCTATTGAGACGTGCTCAAACAAATGAGAACTACAGCAAATCTTTAAATTATTCAGAGTCGTATATCCTGAATTCAACATTGACCTATGCCAGGGTATTTGGTCAAAAACATGACTTCAAAATCATGGCAGGGTATGAAGTCAGAAATTCACATAGTGCAGGTCTGAGTGCCCAGGCTTCAGGCTTTCCTGTGAGTGTGGCCGAGTCATTTGCATTGTCAACAAATAGCAACAAGTCAGCTAGCGGAGGACTATCCTATGGTAGCTTCTTGTCCCAATTCGGCAGGTTGAATTATAGCTATGACAACAAGTATATCTTAACTGCTAACATCAGAAGAGACGGATCTCCAAAATTTGGTCCTCAGAATAGATGGGGGGTATTCCCGTCAGTATCTGCAGGATGGAAAATCAATGAAGAGGGCTTTTTTAACTCAAGCTTTTTTGATTTGCTGAAACCACGTATCAGCTGGGGTATCCTAGGAAACGACAATGCGCTAAGCAATTTCATGTACCAGCCATCCTATCAGCAGGTAACCACACATAGTTTCGACGAGGTCAGCAGCATAGGTGGATTCAATTCCATTAAGGTAGTGAATGAAGCCATTAAGTGGGAAGAGATCCATTCTACAGATATTGGAATTGATATAGCGATCCTGGAAGGAAAGGTTACGGTGAATGCGGATTATTACTGGAGGAATACAAAGGACATGATCTACAATCTTTCTATTCCACTATCTTCAGGTATTGGAGGCGTAAATAGGAATCCAAGCCTGATGCCGGTAAATATCGGAAGCATTTTGAACAAGGGTTGGGAACTAAGCGCAAACTATCGAAATAAGCTTGGTGATCTGAATTTTTCAATTAGTGGTAACATTTCTCACAACGAGAATAAGGTACTGGATCTGGGATTACCTACTGCATATATCTATAGCGGAGGAGCCTGGCCACTGAGCTCAAATTCGAGCCCTTTCATCACAGAAAATGGCCAACCGGTTGGTCAGCTATATGGATTTATTGTTGATGGCATTATCCAGAGTCAGGCCGAAATTGATGGATTGAATCAGGCAGCTTCAGACTTTGCGGGGCAAACTGTATACTATAACCATCAGTATACCGGGCCCGGTGACCTCAGATACCGTGATCTGGATGGTGACGGTCGTATCACTGCAGAAGACAGAACGGTTATTGGAAATCCTTGGCCAAAACTTCAGTATGGATTTAACTTATCCATGGACTGGAGAGGTATTGACCTGAATGCAACAATTATAGGTATATCCGGACGGGATGTGATGAATGATGTAAAGGCTTTTCAGCAGAATTTTCAGCAGGATTTTCAGTCAACCTATGACATCTTTAATGCATCATTTTTCCTTGATAATGGCTTAACAGATCAGCCAAGATTGGGCTTGTACGATCCATCAGGATCTGGGGCATATATTGAAGATCCAAGTAAGAATTATCGAAACTACTCTTCCTATTTTGTTGAAGATGGATCTTACATGAAGATTAAGAATATCTCAATAGGTTATTCATTCCCAAGATCAATCCTTGATAAGGTTGGAATGGAAAATCTACGTATTTATATGTCCGGCCAAAACCTGTTCACATTCACCAAGTTTACGGGACTTGATCCTGAATTCTCCAACGATGTGAAAAATCATGGACAATATAATATATCTACCTACCCACAGACCAAGTTGATTTCATTCGGTCTGGAATTAGGGATATAAGTATTAAATGAAATTATAATTATTGAATTACGAGATATGAAATATTTTAATATAAGATATTGGATGCTGGGGATATTGATCTCAGGTATCACTTTCGGATGTCAGGATTACCTGGAACTGGATGACAATTCATCCATATCGGCAGGTTCTTTTCCTACTACCTTAGAGCATGTAGACCTTTTGGTTGCCTCTACTTATGGAGTACAGCATGATTGGGGTTTCCTGGGGCATTATTGGCATGGGTATGGCATTTATTGCTTTGACCATACGGTAGATTTCCAATGGAGAGGAACAGAGAGCTGGATTGGCATGAGTATCGGGATGGCCGAATTAGGGGATTCCAAATTAGTAAACGAATGGAGGGATCTCTATCGGGGAATATATTACTCTAACAGTGCGTTGGAAGGCATCAGGAATTATCGCAGTCTAGCTCCTGAATCCGAGCTTGATCGTCTGGATCAGTATGAGGGAGAAGTGCTTTTTATGCGAGGCTTCTATCTATGGCACCTGCAAGTGTTCTATGGTCAGCCGAACCTGGATGGTATGGGTGTGCCAGTGATCACAGAAGTACCTGTTGGACTGGAAAATATGTCTGTTCCCAGAGCTACTACCATGGAGACCTATCAGGCCATGATTGAGGATTTTAAGAATGCTTCCACATTACTGGATGGCCAAACAGATAATCATCGGGCTACAGAATGGTCTGCGAAAGCTGCTTTAGCCAAAGTGTATCTTTTCGCTGAGAAATATGATAGTGCTCAGATCTATCTGGAAGACTGTATCAACAACAGTGGTAAGTCACTGGTCTCATTTGACCATTACTACAACATGTTTAATGGAGATACGCAATATGAGTACAATTCAGAATCTTTTTATGAGGTTGGTAACCGGGCAGAGCCTGAGAAAACCAATAACAATGGTTCAAGAGTACAGAATACCGGATCTTCAGTCACCATTCTTTACACACCATTCTACATTGCTGAAAATAATGAGCGAAGTGCGATGGGTTATAGCAACCAGTATACGCATGATAAAAACATTGCTCGATTTGGCTATAACGACCCTGCTCCACTTACACAGATGGAAGAAGTAGCTGGAGAATGGAAACTGACGGATAGCTATGTGACTCAGCAGATGGATCGAAGAACCAATATGGGTATGCAGGCGGATGGTCCGGATCCTCGACTTTATGTATCCACTTTACAGCCGTTTTTTGATACGGTAAAAGTAGCAGGCGTGGAGCGTCCGGTAGCACAGGCAGAATTTGGTAAGTGGTGGGAATTATCTCCTACTACCGGACTCGATCCTAATACTTTTTACGGATGGCCACTAAGGAAAAATCAATTTTTAGGAGGTACCATCTGGGAAACCAGGGCTGTAGCCGGAGCCAATTTCTATTTCATTAGGCTGCCGGATATCTATCTGATGTATGCTGAAGTGATTCAGGATACAAATCCTACCCTGGCATTAGAGTATATCAATAAAGTTCACAGAAGAGCTTATGGATACGATCCTGATTCTCCATCACCAGTGGACTATGCGAGTTTGACCGCCGCAACTAAAGCACCGGCAGGAGATCACCTGGCTAACAATCCGCTTCTCTACGAGAGATGGGCTGAATTTTTTGGTGAGGCTAAATGGTGGGAAGATATACGTAGGCTAAGACTTGGTGATGAAGAATCTGCTTACTTTGAGTCAGTAGCAGCGGGTCGCCAAATTGTTTGGCGTGATGAGCATTATACCATGCCTATTCCTCCATTGGAGTTTGAATCAAACACCCATGACGGAATGAAGCAAAATCCAGGTTACTAACCCAGAATGATGACAATGGACGGGCTGGTCTTTAATGGACTAGCCCTTCATTGTTTTTTATCCAGCTAACTGTTTAATATATTTAAAAGTAAGAATGAAGGCTTTCAGGAAGCCATCATTGTAATGCATGCATCATTAATTTAACCCAGTGAACCCGCTTTTAAAAGTGCTCAAAGAGCCAGTTATTGCCGTTGGTATAATTGCCATGCTATTTAGCTCTTGCTCCTCAGAAGAAACGAAGCGTGTGGATACCTATAATTGGAGTGCCTACCTGGGTGGATCAGATAGGAATCATTACGCACCCCTGGATCAAATCAATAAGTACAATGTTGAGTCGTTAAGACCCGTATGGGAATATCATGCTGAAAAAAGTGACTCTTCTCGCATGGGTATTCTGGAGCACAACTCCCTGATCATTGACGGAGTTTTATACGGTGCATCAGCAACCCTTAAAATATTTGCCCTGGATGCTGAGACAGGAGAGGAGCAATGGAATTATGATTATCAGGCAGGGAACAAAAAACCAAGAAGACAAATTTCAAGAGGGCTTACATACTACGCTCAAGGATCAGATAAAAGAATTTACTATACTGCTGGCAGCGAATTGCTGGCATTAGATGCCAATACCGGTAAACCTTTAGTTTCATTTGGGAACAAAGGGAGAATAACGTTAAAACTCACCCTGGAGGAAATCGGAAAAAAATTCAATCTAAGGGCTTCTTCCCCGGGAGTGATTTATAATGATCTCTATATTCTTGGGTGCCAGGTGGGTGAAAGTCTTGGATCGCCTCCCGGAGATATTCAGGCTTATAATATCCATACCGGTGAATTAGCCTGGTCATTTCACACGATCCCCCGACCAGGAGAATATGGATATCATACTTGGCCGGAAGATGCCTGGAAGTACATTGGAGGTGCCAATGCCTGGTCAGGACTCAGCTTAGATACCGCGAGTGGAATAGTTTATGTGCCCACAGGTTCAGCAACTTTCGATTTTTATGGGGGCAATCGCTCAGGGGCAAATCTTTTTGCCAATAGCCTGATAGCGCTAAAGGCCAATACCGGGGAGCGGATCTGGCATTATCAGATTGTTCACCATGATTTGTGGGACAGAGATTTGCCTGCGCCGCCCAACCTGATCACATTAAACAGAAATGGAAGTCTGGTAGAAGCTGTTGCGCAAGTCACAAAGCACGGGTACATCTATGTTTTTGATCGGCATACCGGTAGACCGGTTTTTCCAATTGTAGAACAACCCGTACCGGTAGATACTGAACTTAATGGAGAAAAAATATGGCCTACACAGCCGATTCCTGTCAAACCACCTCCATTTACAAGGATGTCCTTTCAGGAACATGAGATTGGCAATTTGGACCCGGCATCCAAAGACAGCCTGGTGGATATCTGGAGAAGAGCCAGAAAAGATCACCTCTATTCTCCACCAACCAAAGAGGGTACGTTGGTCTTTCCAGGATTTACCGGAGGTGCTGAGTGGGGTGGAGCAGCGGTGGACCCCACGAAAGGCATCATGTATATCAATAGCAATGAAATGCCTAATGTGCTATACATGAAAGAGACCAATGAATTGAAAAATCAGGGGCTATCCGCAGGAGCCAGAATTTATCAGACTTACTGCGTTTCTTGTCACGGAACCGATATGGATGGAAAAGGTAACATTCCCCCTATTGTGGACTTGAATAGCAAGATGAATAGGAATCAACTTGATTCTCTTTTGATTCTGGGTAGAAACATGATGCCTACCTTTTCGCATCTTTCTGAGGAGCAGCGAGAGGCAGTGAGTAATTATTTACTCGGGCAAGAATCAGCAAGTGATGACATCCATCAGGTGAGCGAAAATGATAAGGTGCTTTCACGCTATAACTTCACAGGGTATAATCGATTTGTTGATTGTTATGACAATCCGGTCATTGATCCTCCCTGGGGGCAATTGTCTGCCATTGACTTAAATAAAGGCGAGATCCTTTGGCAGGTTCCGCTGGGAGAGTTGGATGTGCTGACAGCCAAAGGGATACCAAAAACAGGAACAGAGAATCTTGGAGGACCTGTTGTGACCTCAGGTGGACTTGTATTTATCGCCGCAACAAAAGACGAGTATTTAAGAGCCTTTGATCAGGAATCCGGTGATGAGGTTTGGAAATATAAATTACCAGCAGCAGGTTATGCCACTCCCTCCACATACATGGTCAATGGAAAACAATTCCTGGTGATTGCCTGTGGGGGAGGCAGGATGGGCACAGTAAGAAGTGATCGATACATAGCTTTTTCCTTGCCGTAGTCAGAATCTGTTTTATGAACACAAAACTCTAATAGTATTATAAAAATGAGATTTATGAGATTTAAGGTGCTAACGTTCGCTTTTTTAGTCCTGGTACTATTCAGGACTGAGGCAGATGTAAAACCAGCACAAATATTCACATCCAACATGGTGCTTCAGCAAGGGATTGAGAACCGCATCTGGGGTTGGGCAGACAAAAGGGAAGCGATTGCTGTTGAGCTCAATGGGAAAATAGTAAAAACCAAAGCCGGTAAGGATGGTAAGTGGATTGTCAGACTGCCGGAAATGGATTATGGTGGCCCATATAAACTGACGATCTCTGGAAAAAATACTCTGGTTTATGAAAATGTGATGATTGGAGAGGTGTGGGTTTGTTCGGGCCAGTCAAACATGGGATGGACCGTAGCGAGTAGCAATAATGCCGATGAAGAGATTTCCAATGCTAACTTCCCAAACATTAGACTATTTACTGTGCCAAACAAGATATCCGCCCAACCTCTTGAGGATCTTGAGGGAGGTGAATGGGTAACCTGTTCTCCTGAGACTGTGGGACGTTTTTCAGCAGTGGGGTATTTTTTCGGGAGAAAACTGCACAAAGACCTCAATGTAGCTGTTGGGTTGATCAACAGCTCATGGGGAGGGACCGTCGCAGAAACCTGGATCAGCTCAGAAACCATCAGAGAAGACACGGATTTTTCCGACCAATGGGAGGAGCTCAAGACCATTGATTTTGGAGATTACGTCAGCGTCAAAAAGAAGGAGATCAGTGAAATGCTCGGTGAGTTTCCTGTAAAGGATGAAGGGGTTAACGAAGGATACAACCAGTTAAATTTCAATGATTCGAAATGGGAAACCATTAATGCACCGGGCAGGTGGGAAGTAAAGTACCCTAATGTGGATGGCATTGGATGGTATCGGCAATCCATACAGCTGACTAAAGAACAGACATTGGATGATGCACTACTTTATTTATCCAGGATTGATGATATGGACATCTGCTGGGTCAATGGGGTTGAGGTTGGGAAATCAAATTCTTATAGTGACTATCGCAACTACAATATCCCGGCTTCTGTACTTAGAGAAGGAGAAAATGTCATTGCGGTCAGGGTGCACGATACCGGTGGAGGTGGCGGTATGGTCGGTGATGGAGACGAGTTTTATCTCAAAGTGGGCGGAGAGAAAATAGTACTTGACAAAACATGGAAATTCAAGATATCCGAGGTCAATACGAGAAGTATATCCATAGGTCCCAATGCTTATCCCACACTGCTGTTCAATGGAATGATCAATCCCATTGTAGGATATGGGATCAAAGGAGCCATATGGTACCAGGGGGAGAGCAATGCGTCCAGAGGAAAACAGTATCAAAGGATATTCCCCAACCTGATCAAGGACTGGCGTACACACTGGGGCCTGGGGGACTTTTCGTTTCTCTGGGTCCAGCTGGCCAATTTTCAGCAGCCCGTCGACGTACCAGCCGAAAGTGAATGGGCAGAATTGCGTGAAGCTCAGACCATGACACTGAGCCTGCCCAATACAGGGATGGCTTCTGCCATTGATATAGGCGAGGCCAATGATATACACCCGAGGAATAAGCAGGATGTTGGTTCTAGACTGGCATTAAATGCGTTGAAGGTGAGCTATGGCAAAGACGTGGTTCATAGTGGGCCACTATTTAAGTCGATGGAAGTGGATGGAAGCCAGATAAAAATTTCATTCGACCACATAGGTTCCGGATTGATGGTGAAAGACAAGTATGGCTACGTCAATGGATTCTCCATTGCAGGGTCTGATGGAGTCTTTAAATGGGCAAAAGCTTATCTGGAAGACAATCAGGTTATTGTTTACAGTCCGGGGGTTAAAAGTCCTGTGCATGTTCGATACGGATGGGCTAACAATCCCGATGATTTAAACCTGTACAACAAGGAAGGACTTCCTGCCAATCCCTTTCGCACAGATCAACAGTAATTAATTTCTAAAGTTTCATAACCCAAAATGAAAAGCATTCATCATTTATTTTTTCTCTTTGTCCTTTTATTAGCAGGTATCCATACTCAACTGTTGGCTCAGCACGGCAATCGTCCACCCTATCAATATCCGGAGCAAAAAGAGGTTATGGCAACTCTTGGGGAGTGGCAGGACCTGAAATTCGGTCTTTTTATGCACTGGGGTACTTACAGTCAGTGGGGCATTGTAGAATCCTGGTCATTATGTCCTGAGGACCGGAATTTCACTTCGGTCAGACCGGATAGCCTGAGTTATTTTGAGTATGTAAAGGCCTATGAGAATCTTCAGACTACTTTCAATCCAGTCAAGTTCAATCCGGATAAGTGGGCCAAGGCCGCTGAATATGCCGGAATGAAATACGTGGTGTTTACCACCAAACACCACGACGGCTTCAATATGTTTGATACACAACAGTCAGACTATAAAATCACCAGTGAAAAAACCCCCTTCAGCAGCAACCCAAAAGCCAATGTGACCAAGGAAATTTTTGAAGCATTCAAAAAGCGGGATTTCATGACGGGAGCCTATTATTCCATTTCGGATTGGCATCATGATGATTTCTGGTGGGACTATTTCCCACCCTTTGATCGGCACATCAATTATTCGCCGGAAAAGTATCCGGAGAAATGGGAGCGGTTCAATGATTTTATCTACAACCAATTGGAAGAACTGGTGAATGGAGATTATGGTAAGCTGGGCATGTTGTGGTTTGACCTTTGCACAGCATCCCGGGAGAAGACTGTTGACTGGCCAAGGTTTGAAAAGATGATACGTGCCAATCAACCGGGTACCATGATGGTGGCACGTCATACCAATACGATCTATGAAAACTACCGGACACCTGAGCAAAGCATCCCTGACCATGCACTTGATTACCCCTGGGAAACCTGTATGACTATGGGGGAAAAGTGGTCCTACAAATCAGATGATCAATTTAAAACCACCTACGACCTGGTCCAGAAGCTTGTGCAGATTGTATCACGTGGAGGCAACTTTCTGTTGAATGTGGGGCCCGGACCAGATGGAGATTTTCATTCCGCCGCGTATCAAAGACTGAAAGAGATCGGTGACTGGATCCAGGTGAATGGTGAGGGCATATATGGTACTAAACCAGTAGCTCCTTTTCATGAGACAAAGCTGGTTTTTACTCAGAAGGATGAGAACGTCTATGCTTTTTATCTGCCTGAAGAGAATGAGAAGACGATACCCGCCAAAATATTCATTTCCTCAATGCAGCCAAAGCCAGGATCAAATGTCTATTTGCTTGGTCACAACAAGCCGCTACAATGGGAAAAGAATGGAACCGGCTTTGTGATTTCAGTTCCCCCGTCATTACAGAACAAGCCTAAAGGGCAATATGCCTGGGCATTTAAGTTTGGAATCTCGAGTTAACAACAGAAGATATTGAAGACCATATTTTGCTTGTTTATCCTGTGCCTTTTAGCGCTGTCAGCGGAGGCACAGGATCCTTTTAAACCATATTTAAACAATGCCAGCCCTGTCATAGTCAGGCAGCTGGATTCAGAGGTAGAGGATCATATCCGGTTAGATAAGCTGGTTTTCTTCTCAAATGTAGATGCTCGTGATGCTACAGATAGCACAATGATCTTTGCAGTGGTGGCCAGACCCAAAAAGCCCGGGAAGTATCCGGGTTTATTGGTGCTGCACGGAGGTGGTGGGAATGCCGAAATCGATAAGGTGAAAGCCTGGGCGGCCAAAGGATACGTGGCCCTGTCTATCGATGAGCCGGGAATCGCAAACCCGGAAAAAGTACCGTTTTCATCAGGTTCATGGAAGGACATTCCTTACGGGAAAGAGCGATTCACTGCCCAGCCGGATGTCCGTGCAAGTGTCCTGTTCAAAGGAGCTGTGGCAGCGATCCAGGCATTCTATTTATTACAGGATCAGCCAGATGTGATCCGTGAACGGATTGGTATTGTAGGGATCTCCTGGGGGGGCTATCTGACAACCCTGGTCAGTGGTTTCATGGGAGAGCAGGTCTATGCTTCTTATTCCGTATATGGCTCTGGGTTTTATGATGAAGGCTCTACCTTTCAAAAGCAGCTCAATGAAATGAATGAAGCAGATCGTAAAATCTGGCTCAAGTATCTGGATGCAGGTAGAAGGGCGAAAGGAATTAAAAATCCATTTTTTATTGCAGCAGCAGCCAATGACAATTGGTTCTATCCTCCCGCAGTGATGAAGACCATTAAGACGTCCAAGGGCCCGGTCAACCATGTTTTTTCACCCAATGACAGCCACAAGATACAGTTGCCAGGAGGAACATCCGAAAAGGATAAGATAGGCTGGACAGGCATGGAAGAATTGTATTTTGAGTATTACCTCAAAGGGATTGGGAAACCCTTTCCGGAGTTTGGAAAAGTCAGCCAGAAGATTAAGGATGAAAAGTTAATGATCTCATTTAACGTAGATGGAGGAGTAATAAATGAGGCGAAGGTATTTTATAGTATATCAGAGGCAACCTGGCCAAAAAGAACATGGAAGGAAGCGGAGGTAGTGAAAGATGGTGATGATTATTTGGTGAGTATTCCCCTGAAAGACGGCCCCATAGACTGGTTTGCAACCATTTCTGATGATCGGCCAGTAAGCGTTTCCACACATGTTAAACATATAAATAAGAATTAAATACACTCATGTTAAAACAATTGCTAGGTATTCTGGCGCTGTCAATCCTATTATTCACAGCCTGCGAACAAAAAAAGACACCAGTTAAGGAGGACCCCCTTTCACAACTTAGTGAATTTACACAACGAGGTGGTTTGCCCAATACGTTCTATAAGATCCAAAATCAAAGACAGGTAAAGATTGCCTATATTGGAGGGAGTATCACCCAGGCCAGCAATGGTTGGCGAGACCTGACCTTCAGTTGGTTTAGGCTCAATTTTCCCCAGACAGCCTTTTATCAGATCAATGCTGCCATTGGTGGCACCGGATCTGATTTGGGAGTGTTTCGCATGGAAAGAGATGTACTTCAGCATGAGCCAGACTTGATATTTATAGAATTCTCTGTCAACGACGGGGGGTCCAGGGAGAAAGTCCTGGCAGCGATGGAAGGTATCGTGAGGCAGGTAAGGAAAAACAATCCGAAAACAGATATTTGCTTTGTATACACTGCCGCCGAGATGCATGTCAGAGACCTGGTGGAAGGCAAATTAAGGGTGTCTGCTGCAGCTTCTGAAGAGTTGGCTGCACACTATCAAATACCCACCATTCATATGGGGATTGAAGTGGCCAGACTTTATCAGCAGGGGAAGCTGACCCTGGTGGCAGACCCTGAGGAGAATGCCAATACCATCGTGTTTACCAGGGACAAGACCCATCCCTTGTCGGAGTCCGGGCACCCGATTTACGGAGCAGTCGTCGCTAAATATTTAGAGGAAATGCGTAGTCAGCCTGCAGATGTGGAATACAGTCTGCCAGATCCCTATGTTGATTATCAATGGGAAGAGGCACAAATGGTGGAAGTCTCTGAGACACAATTGATTGGTGAGTGGAAGGAATTGCCAGATGAAAATGAAATTAAAAAAGGAGTCAGAGAATTTATGCCACATGTTTTTCAGGCAAGTCCTGGTGCTGTGATGAAATTTCGTTTTGATGGGAGTGTATTGGGCTTTTATGATGTGATAGGACCTAAAGTCAGTGTGATTGAGATTACCGTTGATGGCGAAAAACAGGAGAAGGTCCGGTTTGATCAATGGTGCAATAACTACCGGAAAACCAGCTTCTTTATCAAAGATCTGGAACCAGGATTACATTCAATTGAGATCAGGGTCCTGGACAAACAGCTTGACAAAGCAGAGATACTTAAAAAGAAAAATGTCACCATGGATGATCCCTCCAGATTTAATGGAAAATACTGGTTCCCGGCAAGCATCCTTGTGGTAGGGAAGATCATCAACTAAACACTATTACTCCAACATTTATTATGAAAAATAGATTAACCATTTTTCTGATTGGATATTTCATCCTTTTTACCAGTGTATATGCGGAAAAGGAGCCACTCCGGTATGAAAATGGAGAAGCAACCATCGAACTAAAAGATTACCTGGATCACCCTTTTTATTGGTGGCCAAAGACATTGCTCAGCTACCCCATCCGATTCGAACAATCTGTTGACCTCGATCAGTTAGTCTTGATCGACCAGGTTACAAATAAACAGGTTCCCTTCCAGTTAAGTGATGTATCAAATGAGCCCTCGGGGATATCCGGGGTGCTTCATTTGATCTCTGACCTGCCTTCCAATGGGGTTAAGAAATTCATTTTGAAGCAAGGAGAACCGGAAGCATTTACCCCTTTGAATGTATCTGCTGATGAGCATCTTCAGGTGGATACCGATGTGCTTTCTGTGCAGCTTCCATTAAAGTCAACCCAGGAAAACCTACCGGGTCCAATTGTTGCATTTAAACAAAAGGCAGGTGAATGGATGGGGAGATCCGTTTTTGAGCCGGGAGAGAGGGAGATCAGATCCCTGAAGTCTACAGTCGTAGACAAAGGACCTTTGTTTGTAAAAGTCATTGTTGACTATGAGTTTAACGATGGTGCGACATATCGTGCCGAGGTCAGATGTGTCAGGGGATATGAATTTGTGGAGATCAAAGAATGGATGGAAGGGTTTGAAGATGGGAAAGATACCTATTGGCGAATCTACTGGGATGGTTTTACCCCTACCCACCGTCAGGCGCCCAACCACCCCTGGACACCCTATAAAGGCGAAAATAAAGAACCTGGGTTCAATAGGTATACCTGGGAGCGTATCGATCAGATGCTGCTCGGCAATCATCATGGAGTCAGGGATTTTTCAAATCCTGAGGGAAAAATTCCTTTCGAGATAGGTATCTATGATACCTGGCCGGCTGAAGGAACTGTTTCTTCAAGTGTCTTCTGGGATGAGAATAGCGACCTTTCCATGGGAGCTTTTATTAAGAATACAGGTTTTTGGAATGACCGGGAGTTTGCCATTTGGCACCCTACCGGGAAACTGGCCATTAATTTCTATTATAAAGATGATGTGCTGAGCTATAAATATCCTGTATTCTCAGGCACCCGGTCTTCCACCATAAGCAGCTACAATCACCAGAAGGATATCCAATACATGGAGGATCTGGATGCCAAATACCGGAGGACACAACATCCCAAAGGTTTTAATTATGGGGTGAGGATCTCTCAATTGTCTTATAATACTTTTCTTCAAAACCGTTACAGCACCATCGATCTCAACAAGGTCAAAGACTGGCAGTTGGGGTATGACAAAAACCTAAAGCTGGCGCCCGTGGTTTTTGAAAAAAGCACCATTGAGACCATTGATGACCTGGAAAAACGGTTCATCTTCGGTAGCTATTCCAATGAGCTGGCGTTTAGCGGACCCTGCCAAAACAGTGGCTATAGCCCCGTACCAGCCAGATCTTTTTATGAGCATTATGTGCCTGCTTATAACAAGCTACTTCCCAAAATGAATGCGGAAGAAAGAAATCGGTTTGCGGCCATGTTTCAGCTCCATACTTATATGGCTGTGGGTGAAGAATATATGCCTATGAAGATCATGCTGAGTGGTCATCCTAATTTTTTAGCAGATGTAAAAGGTATCCCGGGCATGGCGGCCTTTCTATTTCCTGATCACCCTGATGCAGACGAATGGGCAAACTTATTTGAAAAGTATGTGGACCTGAATACCCACTATCATACCCGACCGGATGTGAAGTCGTGGGATGCGCTGGGTGGTCGATGGACGGAGAACCTGGGTACATATATCTGGGCATTCCTGAAGCCAACGATTAGGTCAAATTACCTGCTTCAATCCCACTATGACGGAAAAAACAGGTTAGCGAATGAGCAGACCCGAAACATGGGACGATATGTGTTAGGGACGCTTTCTGCTCCATATAATGGCGAATCACTTGAATACTATAATAAGGATGGTAAGCTTGATATGCACAGCTGGGGAGTAATCACTAAAGAGAAAGGACCGGCAAGAGTTCATCCACCCCAGGGGGCGCACGCTATGAGAAGGCAACCCCCCAATGTCTTCTGGAGGTTGGGGAAGGACCTGGAAAATTATGATCCGGTCCTGGCAGAGAATATTCAGTTTGTCTCCAAGCCCTATCACGATGGCATGGAGTCTTTGGGTAAGGAGGAGCCACCATTCAGCATTATTACAAAAACACCGAAGATAAATGAAGGAACTCCACCCGATTTTAAAAGTGCAAAATATACTGGTTATGGGATCATTCTGCGAGCTGCAGTAGGAACTCCAGATGAATTGAGTATTCATCTCTCCCAAATAGATCCTGGTCATAACTATCGGTGGGGTAAGATCGCCGACGGTGGCTGTGGGTCGATCTATTTCTATGCGGGAGGTAAATCATATTCCCACAATGGCAAGGAAGACAGTGGAGACAGAAGGCTGCAGGATACTGACCACATTACCAATTTTGGTGCTTATAAAGACGGAGCATTTAAAACGATTGGTCAAAACGTATTGAGCAGCCCTTTGTACGATCTCGGGACCGGTCAGTTTGCGGAGATCACCTCGTCGAAAGAAAGAGATTATTCCTGGCCGGAATACAATAGCCGGAGCATCATGCTGGTAGGAAGTGACTATTTCGTTACCTATGACGATGTGTTCAATGCACGGATAGGTACCCGGTTCAGCTGGTTCACACACATCAACGAAGACTTACCTGATATCCAGGTGATCAGGGGAAATGGTACGGGCCATGCCGGAGAAGGTTCTACAGCTAAGGTCTCTATCACCGGAAAAGAAAGCAAAGGCGTTTGGTTTGACAGTACCGACGACTTCATGGCACTGATCACCCATAAGGATGGGTTCAGCTCAGAACCATCAGATTTTGGAGGGATTGTGACTACACCTGAAGGGACAAAGGATTACCTTTTCAGAAGCGATAAGACAGTCACTGTAGATCAGGAGGGTATCAAATTTAAAGGTACTGCTGGCTTTATCAGAAAACTGAAAGGAGGAGAAGAATGGAACCTGTTTCATGGTCAATATATCGGTAATGATCTGGTCACTATTACGGTGAGTCACGAAAATGCAGGGATCAGTGCATTGTATGCAGGAGGAACTGAGCTCAGCGGTCATTTTTATTCGCCTGAGAAAGCCCTGGTGACTTTTAGAGGTGATTTCCATAAGTCAGTGAAGGTTTTTATTGACGGAGTAGATAAAACTAAAAGAACAGGCAATGAGTTGGTTGTTGAATTCCCTGCAGGTCAACATATCTGGCAGCTGTCAAAGGGAGATCCCGTTCCTCCCAGGCCTGTCATTGCTGCTACCATCAATCAGGGCGGAAAGGTTAGCGTTGAAGTATCACCCGTTGCCGGGGCCTCAAAATATCAGTTTGAATACAGCATAGATCAGGGAAAAACCTGGAAGATGCTTCAGGAATCTAAACAACCTGCTGTTTTGGTGACACCTGAGTCCGATGAAGAGAAAGGTTATGTCAGGGTCTTTGCCAAGAATAAAACCCAAGAAAGTGAGGCATCCATCATTTACCCGCTTTATTTCACGGAGGAGCTACCCACCTATCCGGATGGATTGAAAGCGGATATCTTATCTGAAAATATTGAGTTGACCTGGGGTAAAGTGCTGGGATGTAAGGAGTACATCTTGTATCGCAGGAAGTCTGAGGATGAAGCGTTTGAGAAGGTCTATCAGGGCACTGAGACTGTGTTTAGTGAGATGCTTTCAGATGGATTATATGAATATGCGGTTTCTGCCATCAATGGAAATGGAGAGAGCAAGATGAGTAAATTCATTTCAACTGATCCCGACAGTTGGTTGAATTTTGAACCCTTCCTCGGAGAACCCTTTAGAAGAACCCGTAATTCCATAGGATATGATAAATCTGAAATGTATTATCCTGAATAGTAACAGGACTACTTATTATAATTTAGTATCATAATTTTGAATAAAGCACCGATAGTAGTGTTTGATTTAACAACCAAATTCCAGTTGTAATGAAGTTGATCCTTTATATCCTATTAGCCCTTTCTATTATTCAGGCCGAATGTTTAGATATTTATGTCGAACCATTTGGGAACGATGAAAATAAGGGAACAATAGATTCACCTCTTGCCAGTATTCAAGGAGCAAGGGACTTAATACGGGCACTTAAATTGAAGGGGGATTTACAGGAACCTGTTAATGTATTAATAGGACCGGGCACATATCTTATGGATGCTACATTGAATTTTGATATTCAGGATAGTGGCAGCGAGGAGTTCCCAATTACTTACAAATCCCGAACCAGTGAAAAACCAGTGTTCATTGGTGGTTTGATCATCAATGAATGGGAAGAAATAGAAGATGGTCTGTGGAGAGCTGATATTCCTCAGGTAAGAAAAGGTCTTTACTTTGAGCAACTGTATGTAAATGGTCAAAGAGCAGTACGAGCTAAATCTCCAAATAGGGGGTTTTATCATTTAGAAAGTGTGCAGGAGACTGTCATCAATAAAGGAGAAGGAAGAACTCCGGAGTTTGCTGTTCAGTCACTGAAAATTCCAATCGAAGCAGCCAATGAGATTGGATCTTTTAGAGATGTGGATTTTCAGGATGCCATTACAGTTCTGTATCACAAATGGGACAATACCCGAAAGAGAATTTCCTCCTTCAATGCTGATAGTTCTGTGATGTATTTTACAGGTAGGGGAATGAAGCCGTGGAATAAATTAGATGAGAAGACTACCTTTTATCTTGAGAATTATAAGGCAGGTCTGGACTCGGCAGGGGAATGGTTTTTAGAAAGGAATGGAGATTTGTATTATAAGCCTTTACCAGGAGAAGACCCAAATAAAACCAGCGCAGTGATTCCAATCCTGGATCAATTAATAACAGTGAATGGTGAAGATGAAAATGAAAGAGTTAGTCACCTAAGGTTTGAAAACATTGAGTTTCAGGGAACAGGGTACCGAATGCCTTTATTTGGAAATGAGCCTGAACAGGCTGCAGCGTCTGTTGATGCAGCTATTATGCTTAATTATGTCAATGATATAAAGTTTTTCAATTGTAGCATCACCCATACCGGGAATAGTGCTATTTGGTTTAAGGAAGGATGCATCAATTCCTCCATGGAGCAATGCTTTCTGTCAGATCTTGGTGCTGGTGGTGTAAAAATTGGTGCGATAAGGAAAAAAGATGAAAATACCTTGACACATGATTTAACCATTGATAACAATATCATTAAGTCCGGGGGGTATGTATTTCCATGTGCCGTTGGGGTCACGATCTTTCAGGCGAGCGATATCGAGGTGACTCATAATGAAATTGCTAATTTCCGATATTCAGGGGTATCTGTTGGATGGAACTGGGGATATGATCACAGCCCATCCAAAAGGAATACCATTGCTTTCAACCACATTCATCATTTGGGTTGGGGTGTACTGAGTGATATGGGAGGCGTTTATTGCCTGGGTAAATCAGAAGGTACATCTGTAAGTAACAATGTGATTCATCATGTTTACTCATACAGCTACGGTGGATGGGGGCTGTATACCGATGAGGGTTCAACAGGCATCACCATGGAAAATAACCTGGTCTATCAATGTAAAAACTCTGGTTTTCACCAGCATTATGGTAAAGAAAATTACATTCGAAACAACATTTTTGCCGGGAACATCAGAGGCCAATTGCAGGCAACACGTGTTGAAGGTCATATATCGTTCTACTTTACTAATAACATCGTTTGGTATAATACAGGCGAGCTATTGGTAAGCCGGTGGGATAAAATCAAACTGGTCTCTGACTATAATTGCTACTGGGATGATAGAGAGGGAAGGACAGTGACTTTTGGTGAAATGAGCTTCAATGAGTGGAAGTCCAAAGGGATGGATGCACATTCAATAGTTGCAAATCCTAAACTTGATCCGGATCAGGGTATATATTGGCCGATGAATAAATCAGTACTTAGGAAAATTGATTTTAAGGTTTTTGATCCAGGCAAAGCAGGTGTTTATGGCTCAGAAGCGTGGAAAATGAAAGCACAATTAGACCCTCAGATAGAAAAGGAGTTTGAGGAAATGATCCTCATTAAAGAGCAAGAAGGGAATAGGTAAGTATTGTAAAGGATGGCTATTGAGACAGAAAAAGGAAAAATTACAGTAGATTGGTCCGGTACATATCCAAAGATCATTAAACCTGAAAGCCAGCCTTATCGACAGATGATTATGAAAAAACAATTATTGGTTTACTTAATTATCCTGTGTTCGGCATTCGCCCAGGCGCAGGAAACTTATGTAATAAAGGAAGACATCTTTTATCGGTCAGAAAAAGATAAAAAGGATACATACATGGATGAGCGGTGTCGGCTGGATCTTTACTATCCGACATCTGTCGAGGAGTTCCCTACCATCATCTGGTTTCATGGGGGAGGGATCACCGGTGGCAACAAGCACCTGCCTGAAAGGCTGATGAATCAGAAAGTGGCTATTGTGGCTGTCAACTACCGACTCTCCCCAAAAGTGAAAGCCCCGGCATATATCGAAGATGCTGCTGCTGCCGTGGCCTGGGTCTTCAATCACATCGAAGAATTTGGAGGAGATCCGGACAAGATCTTTGTTTCGGGACATTCTGCAGGAGGTTACCTCGCTACAATGGTTGGCCTTGACAAAAGCTACTTGCAAAAACATGACATTGATGCCAATCGAATAGCAGGGTTGATCCCCTTTAGTGGCCACACCATTACCCATTTTACCATTAGAGGTGAGAGAGGGATCAAAGGAACACAACCGATTGTAGATGAATATGCCCCGTTGTTCCATGTGAGAAAAGATGCCCCTCCATTGTTATTGATCACCGGAGACCGTGAGCTGGAGATGCTGGGGAGATATGAAGAGAATGCCTACCTGATGCGGATGATGAAAGTTGTCGGTCATCCGGATACAAGATTGCTTGAGCTGGATGGCTATGGGCATGGGATGACGGAGCCGGCGTACCCGCTTTTGCTTAGTGAGGTGAAGAGGGTCCTTGATTTAAAAGGTCAATAGGTCATCTTTGGCTAGATTAGTCAGTCAGTATTTGAAATACCTATTGATGAGACCGAACCCAATTCCCATGAAGCACAATAAAATTTCCAGTATTTACAAAAGTCTTGTATGGATTGCATTTCTCTTTACATTTTCCTGTGGTCCTTCAAGTGATGAATCATTAGATATCATCCTGTGTATTGGCCAGTCCAACATGGCTGGGAGGGGCGCGATTGAGGATCAGGATACGCTAACACTGGAAAACGTCTATCTTTTCAATGCTGAGCAAGAATTTGAGCCTGCAAAAAACCCGATGAATAAGTACTCCACAGTGCGAAAAAATATGGGGATGCAGCGCCTCAGTCCGGCATGGACCTTTGGGATCAACTATCAGTCAATCAAAGGAGGTAAAGTAGGTCTGGTCGTCAATGCCCGCGGTGGGAGCAAGATCATGGAATGGCAGAAGGGCACCTCTTATTACAACGAAGCCATCATCCGGGCACTGCAGGCCCAAAAGCATGGCACGATCAAAGGGATCATCTGGCACCAGGGCGAAGGCGATCGGAATCAATCAGAACTATATCTCGACCGGTTTGATCAGATGATCTCTGACATGCGAAAGGACCTTGGCATACCGGACCTTCCGGTAGTCGTTGGAGAAGTAGGTGACTGGCGGGGAAACTCCGGACCGATCAATGAGGTAATCAGGAGTCTCGAAAAAGAAATTCCTTATGTGAAAGCCATTTCAGCTGATGGCCTGAACCACCTGGGAGATTCTACCCATTTTGATTCGGAGGCTCAAAGGACACTGGGGAAAGCATATGCTGAAGCTTTGGTAGCGCTTCAGGAAAATGCTGATTAGAAAAACTTGTTGAGCAGCAGAATAAATTGATAGAAGACGACTTTACAAGGGATTAAAAATACCAGCAGAGATATTATTAGCTTGACATGCAATAAATTCAAAAATGAATTGGTTTTCAACTTATTTCTTCAGAGGCACCGCAGGGAATTTGAACATCATATTTCTGTTGACTCGCTTTATATAACACGATCTACGCGACCATAAACATTATTTAGGAAGGGGATCACGGAATAATTTTGAAATCCTAAAAAAATCCCTCACATTAGGGGAGTATTTTGCCCATTTTACCCAAAAAATGAATTTTACTGGAAAATTCGGAAGCGATCATGATCTCGTAGCCCGGCTAAGGGATGGTGATGACGTTGCTTTTGAAAAACTGTACGGTAAGTACGCTGGTAAGATTTATCATATTAGTCGAAAGATGGGCCTTAATAATGAAGATGCCGAAGGTGTGGTTCAGGAAGTCTTTCTTCGCATCTGGCGCAACAGGTCCAACCTGGACAGCTCCCTTTCATTCAATGCTTATATCATTGCCATTGTCAGGTCTATAGTGCTGAAGCAATCGCGAAAACATGCACGGTTTGTTGCATTTCAGCACTATGCCATCCAGCATTTTCCGGGTGATACCAATGAGACCGAGGACTATGTCATCTTCACGGATCTGGATAAAAAGTCCTCGGAAGTCATCGAGCAATTACCCGTTAAACAAAAGCAGGTTTTTATGATGAAGAATTTTGAGCATCTTTCGGTGGAGGAGATCTCAGAGAAGCTAAACCTGTCCAAAAGAACAGTTGAAAATCAAATCTATCGGGCTACCAAACAGCTAAGAGAAACGCTCGTGGATCAAAAAATCCTCTCCAGCTCTATTGTGTTGATTTGCTTCTTTCTTTAATTCGTTCAGTGGTCATAAGACCCTGCCATGTTATTTCTTTACAAATTTGGTTTTGTAGAGTTGCCTTTTGATGTGCTTATCGGCCAGGAAGCTCATCTTAACCCCTGTAATATCCTTGCTCGTCACCTCTTCTGGCCTGGTCTTGCCTATACCTGAAGCATGCAGGTTAAATATACCAAATCCATCCAGCCTTACTGTATGGCCATCCTGCAGGAGCTCCGGTATCAGTTCAATCATAGCCTGGATCACCGCCACAATATCCACAGGGTGTAGGGTAGACCTTTGTGAGATGAGCGCACACAGCTTCCTGAGATCTGTGGACCTTCGATCCGTGAGCACAGGGTAGTACTTCGGGTTGCCGTCCTTGACCAGTCCCGGATTTTTCGTTCTTATCGTATATTTTACAGGCATTATTCAGGGGTTTAAAGGTTAATCAGATGTATAGCTGGCAGCTCAATAGCGCAATTGATTATTGGTCTTAGCGTACGTTTTACTTCAAGTCTGCCCATTTATCAGGCAGATCCTAACCAAACATAGTTAAAAAGATATATGTCTTTCATAAAATTAATATATATCTTTTTATATAATAATATATATCTAATAATAAATTAATATATATCATTATTTATCCGTATAACCAGACTTTACCCTTTTGATGCCCGACTATCAAGTGATAGTTGGCCTGATGTCTATGTTTGATTGGCTATAAAATTGAGTTAGCTTATATCTGGTTTTGTATGTTCGGTGAGTATCAAGGAAAACTTAGAATAAATCAAGCGCAAAACGGCACCAGTGTCTGTGGCTCAATCACACTCATTGCATTTGATAGGGTTTTGAATGCGTTTCCGAAGATTTCCAGGCCTATGATGCTGAAGGAGATCAGTGATCATAAGGAAACTTTTGCGAATAATGGTATAAAAGGAGTAAAGTAAATAAATTCACTACACAAATGTTGTGCGATATAACTCATAAAGTATAAATGTAATGTGGCATTGGTTTTGCCTTACAAGTAAAACAAGATGAGATTTCTCCTAATTCTAGCATTAATTGTAATTACGGGTCAGACTTTTGGACAGGTTGACCAGGAACTAGCTATTCAAAACGCTCTTAGCGCAAGAACTACAACTGAAATTGAAAACTTCAAGGGAAAGTATAGGTTTGTTAAAAAACATTGTGATTTGTTGAACTCAGGAATTGTTCAATCTAATTATCTACTTGCTAAGAAAAAAAAATTTGTAAGAACCGGATTACTTATACTTTCTTTTAACTCTGAAATTATCTATTCAGAAATCTTTGATTGGGACTTCAACAAGGAATTTACGGATTGGGAGCATAGAACTCTTAAAATATGGTCAAGGGAGGGGTTGAGCATTGATTCAATCAATCCGGAGCACCTAATTCGATTACCCTATCGAAGTACCTTTGGTTATGCTTGTGGTGCTGGTGCGGCAATGCCTAAGGAAGGACAGCTTATGATGAGTTACGTTGAAGACAAAAATGTCTCAGAACTAAAAGATTGGCTAAATAGTATTAATCCAGTTTTTCAAGGTTATGCCTACTTAGGGTTTTCACTACTGGAAGCGCGCGGGACTGAGATAAACAAATCGATTAAGGACAAGATGATTGAGCTTAAATTGAGTGATTTTCTTGTCTATTCATGCTCAGGTTGTACAGCATGGGAACCAACTCCATTCTTAGAACTGCTAACTGACGAGATGGTCAGTTATTTTATCAAGGACAACTTAGAATAAATCAAGCGCAAAACGGCACCAGTGTCTGTGGCTCACAGATACTCATGGCCTTTGAAACCAGCTGTTCGACATGTTCCATAGGGCATGTCGGACATGGAATAAAAAGGGATTTCCAAATCCCTGCTAGATAAACCATTCATATCTACCTTTTTATGCACACCTGTCTGATGGAAATGATTTAGATTTATCGTGATATAAGGCAGTTATGTTGCACAACCGCAACATAACCGAATGTTAGATTTCATTATCTTCTGGACGCAGAAACTTCAATACTTAGATAATTTTTATTGTAAGAGACGGAACGTGGAACTTTTGTCAAAATAAAATTGTTTTCAGCCGAACGGTGAACTTTCGCAATGCTTAAGCGGAGGCAGGGGCAGGAAACTAGTTTAAGCAGTCGGCGCAGGGACGGAAGCAATTGCAAAGTGAACCGAGATGGCTGAAAACCTCAGGCTTGTTAACTGGTAGGACCCGGGCGGTAATCTTACTTTTATTATCAAATCAAATTTCTGGAAAACTGAACGAACAATTCACGGCGGTGGGGGAAAATTGGCGGGCAGCTTGCGGGGAGCCGTGTTGCCGGAGGTTGGCCTTGAGGGAGGCGTGTGGTGAGTAGGCCGTGCACTTATTAAATTTTCCAAGGACTTTTTGTTTCATTTTTGGTCCTTCAAAAATGAAAGCCCCCCTGGCAAGGGTGGGAATTGAACAGCATAGGAATGTGCGAACAATACTGAACGAAAATCTAACAAGCGGTATAGTGAATGGCCATTAGTGCTACTGGCAAATTGTATCATAACTTGACCGCTTCAACTGCCTCTGTGCTGGTGATATCAGGATCTATTTATACTGTAGCCAGGAGATGTTGACTTGTGGTAAGCAGTAGTTTTCTGCTTATTGCAAAGCACGGCAGTTTCCGCTATCTTTCATTCTTATTGGACTGGGGGTGGCCACCCACTATACCTGGTCGTTATGCACAATAGTCTTCTGAACGTAGATGAAGCCAACCGAGGAACATATCAAAGAAATAGCTGAACTCCTGGATTGCGGTCAACTCTGTTTTTTCCACGAACCTACTGGAACCATCGAACACTATCCAGATCCAGACAATCCATATGTTGAACTTGAAGAGTGGCAAGAAACTTTGAACAACATCGAAGCCGATAGGGACAACTACTTAAAATTTGAGAAAATGGATTCCAGGCAAGGATTTCAACTTATGGAGGATTTTGCGAACTCTATTAACGACGACAACTTTCGAACTCGGTTATTTGAACAACTTTCTCAACGCAAACCTTTCAGTAAATTCAAGTGGGCAGTTGATAACTCAAAATATCGACAGGATTGGTTCGATTTCAAGGAACAGGCTAACATTGATTGGGTGCGTGAACAAATAGGCTAACAATGTCTAAATACTCTCTTAAAAATGGATGAATTTGGAAGAACTAAACTGCAAAATGCAGTAATTGATCAAAAAATTGATTTGGTCGTCAATCTGCTTAACTCAGGAACTGATATTAACATTCAAGATAAGAAAGGATGGACAGCATTACATTTCGCTTGCCAAAGCTATAATTTTCAAATCAATAAACTTTTAATCAACAAAGGTGCGGACGTGAACATTCAAGATTCGGATGGAAATAGTCCGCTCTTTCGGGCAACTTTTGAGTGTAAGAATAACTCAGGTGAACTAATTAGATTTTTAATTCAAAACGGAGCTAATCCAAATTTACAGAACAACCATGGTGTAAGCCCACTGAAACTAGCTGAACGAATAGCTAATTATGATGTTTTGCAATATTTTGATTGATGAAATGTGCATAACATTGGATAGAGCCGAATGGCCTAAAGCATTTCATAGCCACTTCATAGGAACATTACCGCTAAAACCTCTCTGGGAAAGTCTTATATTTCATTGCTTTTGAAGTAGCCAGGAGCATTCTTTTTCTAGATGCAGTAGGTGATTTCCCGTTGCATCTCACCGAGGTTTTAGCTAGTTTAGTTTTTTATTAGCACCGGGGGTGGCCACTCACCATACCTGGTCGTTGGCAATCATGAGGGAGCAACTGGAAAGAGATCTTGAATACATGAAGGACAGTCAATTAGACCTGACTGACTTTAACACTATCGAACGCAACTTGAAATTTCATTTGCGTTTTGAACTGGGTGATCCATTTGAGAACGGAACTCCCGAACGGGTTGAACAGGCTACAAACCGAGCAACTGAACTATTTGAAAATCATATTGAAGACTCTGAACTCTACATCCTAACTTATGATTTCGGAGATGACATGCTTGCCAGAACTCCATCATATTTATACGAACTACTTAACAAATCCGAACTCAAAAAAGAGGAGTATCAAGAAAGCCTGGCAACTCGATATTTCGTTGGTGAAGAGGTCGAACGGGAGAACGGACAACTGAACATTTACTACGGAAACAGAAAATCATTTGATTTCAAGTCCATATTTAACGGAATTGCGAATACAGAAATGGGATTCGATCCAACAATTCATCAAATGGTTTACTTTTTCCAGCCCAACACCAAACGCTGGTTTTGGATGTATGATGATCGAGGCTGCCTAATGTTCTCGAACGAACCAACAGATTTACTGAACAACTATCGAAAATTTGACAGTTGGATTGTAGAGGTTCAACGCCCAGAAATGGCCAAACAATTCGAATAACACGATTGCCAACAATTCGGTATGATGAATGGCCTTAAGTATTTCATAGCCACTTGTGAGGAACCTCACCGCTAAAACCTCTCTGGGAAAGCTTAATTTTTATTTGCTTTTGGAGCAGTCAGGAGCTTCATCTTCTGGATGCAGCAGGAATTTACCCGTTGCATCTCACCGAGGTTTTAGCTAGTTTAGATTTTTATAGGATCAGGGTGGCCACTCATCATACCTGGTCGTTACAGCGCATTGCCTTCTAAATGCATATCTATCCAGCACAATTTTGACTGAACGTAACTTTTAAGTTACCTTTGTCGTATGAACAAGATCCGAGAGGTCATTGCTTACAAACACTATTTTGAAGATTTCCTGAAAGGTCAAACAACGAAAGTTCAGGATAAGATTTTCAAAATAATTGAAGCAATTGAGACTTTGGAGCGCGTTCCCAGTAACTACTTGAAACATTTAACTGGAACTGATGGACTTTATGAAGCAAGGATTCAACTAGGATCAAACATTTGGAGAGTGTTCTGCTTTTTTGATGGCAATCAACTGGTGATTCTTCTGAACGGATTCCAAAAGAAGACACAGAAAACACCAAAGAAGGAAATCGAAAAAGCTGAACGATTAATGAGTGAATATTATCAAGACAAAGCGAACAAACATGGAAACTAAATCCTGGAAAACTATAAAAGATGAAGTTTACGGAAAGAAAGGAACTCCAAGACGAGATCAGCTTGAGCGTGAAGCTGAAGGTTTAAAAATCGGGTTGCTTTTGCGCCAGGCTCGTGAACATAAACATCTAACTCAACAACAACTTGGTGAACTGGTGGACAAGAAACGAACCTACATTTCAAGGGTTGAGAATGACGGAAGTAACCTAACGCTCAAAACTCTTTATGATATTGTGGAGAAGGGACTTGGGGGAAAAGTAACGATCAACATAGACGTATAAAAACAGCGCTGTAACATCGACTATAGTGCATGGCCTTGCGTAGTTCTTTGCAAAAGCCTGTAAGACTTGACCGCAAAACCTGCTCTGTGAAGGGTATGAAGTTATCTAAACGAACC
>DKPQ01000020.1 GCA_002471275.1 Flammeovirgaceae bacterium UBA7330 | reverse complement strand
CTGCGCTGAGTGAGTGCGGAAGGAGCAGTGAGTGGTTCTTTGTATAATGTATCTGTCAGCATACTCTATACGTTTCACTGAGTATTTTTAGGGGATAGGTATGGTGTGCTAATGCAGCTGGCTCTGAGCAGTGCGAAGTGTCTTGAACTATTACAGATTTGCCTTGTACCTGATAGCCAGGAAGGTATAGCATTTTACCTGTTATGAGGTGGTATAATTTCATTTCAAATCTGTTTAGCATTACCTAAAACCAGGTTGATTTCATGATCTGAATTTGGGTAAGAAAACTTAATCTTCGTGTTCATCAAGGTTGAGTTTAGATTCATAGTTTGTGACCAGTTCGTTGATGTCCTGAATCACCTGTTGGTAGTTTTCCCGGACCATGAGCCGAAGGATCATTTGCTGGGAATCAAAGTCATCCATCAAAACCGGGAAATTGAAATGTGGTATCTCATCGGACGGGTATTCTTTGTATCGGAATTGAGCTGAAAAGAAGGGTGGCTTGCCTCCCAATATCCGGCCTGAAAAATGTCCGGTATCCTGACCTGCAACTTCACTTGCTTTTAGTACTCTTTCTGTCTTTAGTGACTGGGTGATTGACTGACCTGAATCACTACTGGTCAATGAATAATCTTCCTGTTTATTATCACCCATCATCTTGGAGATCATCTCAGCTGAGTCCACGCTTGAGACACCCGTGAATAGGTTTCCACAGGCATTGCGAATGACACCAGCATTCTGAATTCCATAGTCCCGGACCAGCTGCTCATAAGCCTGCACAGCAAAGAAGGTACAGACCTGCTTCTTCCTGGCTTCAGCCGGTATCTTGTCTGCTTTATCTACATAGATGGTTGGCATCTCATCAAAGAGGAAAATGCTCTTCTGTTTACCCAGTTTATTCATTTGAACTTTACATACCTGGATGATCGCACCGATGGCCGGAGCCAGTGCATTTTGTAGTTCCGGCGAATTGCATATGGACAGTATCACAGGGTTTTCTTTATTGGTGATATCAAGATCAAATTCCTGATCCGGATCAGGATTAAATACATAGTAGACTTCGGGTGATCTCATCCTGGATAATGGAAACTGAGTACTAGACTCAGCACCAGCTATCTGTCCCGACGCGTCACGGTCGAGGGCGGCAAGGATGGGTCTGATATAAGGTGCGACATCCTCATCTGTCTGCAAGACCCTGAGCACTTTGCGGAAGTCCTTCAAGAGGAATTCCGTAATGTGTGGAATTGTACAATACCGTGGATGGTTCCTTCTGAAATACCAGATGGTTGCAGCATAAGCTGCGATTGCATTCTCCGCCCAGAAGTCCTTGTGCTTCGACCAGTTTCGGTTGATGTTGTACATGATCACTGTTGCCAATTCTACTGCATGATTGTAGCTGGAAACATACTGGGAAGAAAGCGGATTACACCGTACCGTCCTGCTTAGATCCGTGAAATTGATGATGGCAAAATTCACCTTTCCCTGACTCTTCTTCACAGCTGAATATGCAGTTCTGGAAAGCAGTCCTGAACCTTCCTCCCGGAGGTCACCTTCATAGTCATAGATCAAACCGGCAAAACCATTTTCGATGGACTGGACGATGATGGGTATGATCAGCGAGGCCGTCTTTCCAGCCTTGGCAGAACCTTCAATAAAGGTGGCAGTCCTGGCGTCCAACAAATTCAATTGACCCTTATCGGTATGAAAAGAAAAAGAGAATTCTTCGTCTTTACCACTTACCTTTTCAAGGCTGCTATCCGAACTCTTTCCAAAGGAAAATATTGATTGCACGCCTTTTGGAATCACGAAGAAAAGTTCAATGAAGACAACCGGATAGATGATCAAATTGTAGTAGCGGGAGTTTGAATAACCTCTGAGAAAAATGATGATCAGTATTATTGCCAGCATTAGATATCCAATCCTTGACCAGCTATTCTTTGCACCAAATTCCTTTGTCTTCAATAGAGATAATCCAATGATCCCCAACACCAGGCTGCCACGTAACCAGGTGATCTTTGTCTGAATATTGTTGACCGTTGTCACCAGGGTCTGATCAAAAAGATCCAGGCCACTCAACGACGATCTCAGGTTAAGAAATCTCATGAGGAAGTCTACCACCAGAAGTAGAGACATGAAGGTCACAAGAACAAGTCCCGAATGATACAGACTTCTTTTTTCTGCGTCGACCATGTTCTCTTACATGCTTACACCTTTACCCTTTGGCTTGGCTTTAGGTGCTTTCGAAACGTCTGGTTTGATGTCCTTATCAACAGACATTTTCTTCTCTTTGGACACTGTGTGATTTTCAATCTCCATCGGATTCTGAAAAGACCGATTGACTTTCAACTCCCCATCTTTTTGATAATCGTACATCCGGACATGACCTTTGGTAGACACGATATCGCCTACCTTGATGCCATTTGCCTTGTCCATATTTTTCTTTCCGTACAATTCGATATTGTAGACATTGCTAACTTCTTTTCCACCCTCCATCTCACTGCTTACCACCATGATGTTTTTCATATCGGTTTTCCCCAGCTTCTTGTCATTGATATGTTTGACCTCGCCCTGGATCTCCTTCTTGATATGAGGGTAAGCTTCTCGTGCAGTTAACACATCAAAAGATTTCCCATCGCTAGTCTCCACTTTAAGATCACCTTTGAATTCCCACTTCTCCCCTGTCTTGATATCCGCTAACCTGTCAGCCATCGCATTCCAGCCTCTTACATAGGTAGCAGTCTTGTTTTCTCCGGATCCGGAAAGGATGGTCACATTAGTAACTTTCTTTCCACTTTCGAAGGATTTGGTCGTAGCATCAGAAGCCACATATCCAACCCTTGTTGTCTTTTGATTCGTCGCGTTTTGTTCCATTTTGTTCAGGTTTTATTTCGTTAATAACATTATAATGTTATAATTTTACCACTATTGTATTGTATTTAAAAATTATATTGTAGAAAATTTAAATCCGCCGAAATATGATAGCAGTATCAGAAAAGCCAAAGATCAAAGTTGAAATCAACCTTGAACCCAATGAAAAATCCGAAGTTTTAACCCGGATCAAAGATTTTATTTTGAATCTCTCTTCCTCATACGAAAGAGGCGCTGTGGTTCTCAATGAGCACGACCCGGATACAGATTTCATTCCCGATGAAGATCAAGAGACTCCGGACCTGGATGTTGATGATACCGAAGGACCATCCATAACAGAAGATGACAGTCCAACGGATGAATTCAAAGGAATTGAATATGTGCGCCTGGGAGACTTATTGTAATATCCATACAACTACTTATGAACAAATTAGAAACCAAACATAAATACAGCGATTACTTCAAGCTTGTCTTCCTTGTGATGGTATTGAGTGTTTATATGCCAGCACCTGTCCATAGCCAGGATAGCAATACCAACCTTGAAAGTGTCAATGAAGCGCTTAGTGATGAAGCAGAGAACATCATTGAAACTGGAAGGATCGTGGCTAACATTGTAGTAGTTATCGCTTTTGTCCTTTTGATGATGAACATTGCGTTCAAAGTCATGGATAATAGCCGGGCTACAGCGGTCTTTATCTTCATCATTGTTTTACGGGGGTTGTATGAAGTCATTTTCTAGGTGATGGAAGAGCGTAAAGAATGGCGGACCTTATATATAATAAACAAGCCAGTTCACTTCCTGGGCTTTCGTCCTGTGCAATGGCTTTATATCAGCTGTATTGTTTTTCTTATCGGTTATGCAGTTTGGTGGCTTCTTCTTATTCTAATTCCGGTCGTTTATTCAATTGGTAGGAAACTAAATAAAGAACACACCAGTGGGAATCCCGGATACATCTCTTCTCTGATCGTTCGTAGATCCATGCCAAAATATTTTGAAGACCGTGTTGGCTTCTTCGATCAACTTATTATTAATGAAACCCATTGAACTCCATAAGATCTTTCCCATACAAGCCATTGAGCAGGACTTCCTGGTTGCGGGAAATGGAGACATTACTGCCGGGTGGGAGGTCATGCTCCCAGAGATCTTTTCATTAGATGTCCCCGGATATAACGAACTCTACGAACGGCTGCTTCAATCATTTCTGAAGCTTCCTACGGGAACAGTCATCCACCTACAAAATTTCTATTATCAGGGCACGTACAATCAACTCCGTGAAACTGAAAGCTTCTGCATCAAAGAGAACCAAAAGGTTTATTTGGGGAAGCCCATGCTTCACCATATATGCCGGATCTATATCTCTTTTAACAATGGCTCACTAAGGGAGGTGACAGCCGAAAGAAATCCTGTCATGAAGTTGTGGGACTATATCGGCAAGCAACCGTTTAAAGACTCAGCAAAAAGCATTGAGACGGCTTACTCATATTGTGAGCAGTTCACTAGCTCGCTGGATAGCATAGAGAATGTTCATGCCCTGAGGATGAAGAACAGTTCCCTAAGAAATGCTTTGTGGGATTACTGGAATCTTTCCTTTGACACTCCATCTAATTATCAGCATGATCATCATCTTCCACCGTATTCCGTGGAAGATGGTTACCTGAAGGTTGGAGGTAATTATGTTGGGCTGGTTAGCATGGTCAACCAGGGAGAGCGAATTTTCAACACAAGGAAGCACCGGAGCACCAATTCCAGGTCTGTCAATGAGGCAACCAGTGTTGAAGATGATTTCAAGCTGGAACTGGGCAGCGCATTCCCGATCAGTCTGGGTCTTCCGATTAATCATATTGTTAATACGACCTTCACCATTCAGGAACGGGAGAAGGTCTATTTTAAATACCTTCTCAAAACGATGTCAGAGGGTATGCTGGCAGGTTTTGGATATGAACCTTCCGTCAAGCGCATCGAAAATATCAAAGGGTTTAAAGAGGCGGTATCCAACAGGGATCTAACCTTATGCCGTGCGGCAGTAAATGTAGTCATTCCTGATCCCGACCTAAAGAGTCTGCAAAAGTCATTGAGGCATACAGTCACTGCTTTTGACAATATCAATGAATGCCACTCCTGGATTGAAAATTATGAGACTCTGCAATTGTTTGTCGGATCTTCTCCGGGATATGGCCGGGGTAACTATCGGACATTTGATACTGTCCTGGAACATGCTTTGTGCTATGCCCCTATGGAAACACATTATGCCTCCGACCTAAAAGGCAATCTTTATAAGGACCGGTTCGGAAATCCGGTAGTTGTCAACCTTTGGGACTCTCCCCATATTCAAAATCGGAATGGCATTGTAGAAGGTGGCTCAGGAACCGGGAAGTCCTTTTGGGTAAATGGACTGGTTGATGAGGACCTGAGTAAACACACCCATGTCATCATACTCGATGTGGGCCACTCTTACCGTGACCTTTGTCAATTCAATAGAGGCCTTTATCTGGATTCTTCGGATCAGCAAAAGCTAGCATTCAATATTTTCCTGGTTGATAGAGACGACTTCAATCGTTGGGTACCCTCTTCTGATAAAAAGATCTTTATCCATTCTGTGCTGCTGGCCATCTGGCAAGGTTCTCAGGAAGCAACCATGGAAGTTCACTCTATCCTGAAAGACATGGTTGACAAGTTCTATGAACATGTCAATAGGCAAGACAGCTTCCCTGTTTTTGAATCCTTCTTTGATTTCATTGACATCTATGAGAAGCAGCATTTCAAAAAAGAGCGCGAGAAGTTCTTTGATTTCGAGAGCATGCGCACCGTATTTGAAATCTATGCAAATGGAGAATATAAAGACCTATTGAATAGCAGAGACCCGATACAACTTCGGGATGAGCCTTTCATTGTCTTTGACATTGAAAGCATTGAATCCGACAAGTTCATTTTTCCGGTTGTCGGATTGATCATCATGGAACTAGTGATGGACAAGATCCGTCACCTTCGTGGAGTCAAAAAACGATTTATCATCGATGAAGGATGGAAGGTATTGAAGGGAGACCTGAGGGAATTTGTTGAGTATCTCTACCGTACATTCCGTAAGAATGAGGGCTCCATCATGCTGGCCACCCAGGACATCAATGATTTCGATGAGGTAGCGTGTGCAGATGCCATGCTGTCCAATTCTGATACACTGGTATTGATGCGAAGAGCCACCCGAAAGAATTATCCGGATCTTCAGCAAAGATTGTCATTGACAGATCACGAGATAGCTCTCATGAAGGACATGAAAAAGCAGGATACTCTTGGTTACCGGGAATTCTTTCTCAAGCAAGGAGATCATGCACGGATCTTTAGATACGAAGTATCGGAAAAAACCCAGGCCGTCTACTCATCAAAGGGACACGAAAAGGAAGAGATCAGGAGATACTTTAATAAGTATGGGAACCTGAAAATGGCCATCAATCAATTTATCGAGAATAAGCATTTGAAGTCTTCAGATGTAATACTTAAGAAGCAAACAAAAATTCAAGAATCAAGAATCAGCAGTCTATGAAAACGATTAAAACAATACAGATCACAAGTACACTTCTCTTGTGTATGCTCCTTCTGAATTTAGAATGCCAGGCGCAGAAGAAGCTCATGGGATATGAATTGAACGATGGTACAATGATTAATCAGGGGGACACTATTGAATTTACCGGTGGATCATTGGGAGGTCAATATGTCAATGTTTTCTTCATGGTAGGAAAGCTGCAAAAGCGAAAAGCCAATTTCAATGATGTATTCCATTCACAGTTAATCATTGATCACTTGCTGGAACGAAAAGAAGATGGAGAGATCAAAGTCTTTGCTGTGATGGAGGTTCCCAATCAACCCAAGTGGTATGTATGGGCTCGATTGGAAGAAGCACTGAAAACAAGCGAAATAACGATTAAATGAAACCGAGATGAAGAAAATAATCACCGCCTTACTTTTTCTGGTCATTGTAGCCAAAGGACATTCTCAGTTCGCTGTGACTGCTCCGGTATTAGAAACGATAGCTGGTAATCAAACGGGAATTCTCGGAACCATGAGTACCACTATGGTTGCCATCAAAAAAGTAGAACAACGAATTGAAAAGCTTAAGGAAGCTGCAGGTTGGATTGAAAAGCTGGAGAGCATGCAGGAGTTTGTTCAGCTTCTTGAGAACACTTCATGTCTGGCCAAAGATCTGAATGCAGATATGCAGCTTGGTATGGATCTGGTTGGACCACGGGCAAGTTGCCTCAACACTTTCAAGTACCAGGTCAATATCAATCAACTGCGATATGTAGTCGATATTGTGAATGTAGTGTTGACCGATGGGTTTAGCATGGATCGGGCGGGAAGACTGGAAGCATACGAACATGCGCTTTCCGCCTTCGAAGAATCTCAGACTGGCCTGGGAGAATTGTCTGTGGAGCTTAAGCGGATTGTTAGACGTAGTGAAGATGCCAGGCGATTCCGGGAGGATCGGTTGCTGATCAATGCAATTGGAATGCAGAACTGAAAAGGTATGCAAGAGGCAATTGAATGGCTATTTAAAGATGAACTACTTGACGGGTATATCGTTTCCCTGACCCTGGAGCAGATCGCCATAGCTGAAATACTTGCTGTAATGTTCTTTGTGATCGGCGTGGTGTACAATGTACTGACCACAGTGGTTAAATCGAGAGGAATGCAGCCCATCAACTTTGGAGAGTTCGGTCGCATGATCGTGATCATGTTTGCATTGGGTTTATATATCCCCTTGATCGGCTTCCCCATTAAAGTCATCGACCTGATCAACCAGGCAACCAGTCCTTCGACCAATGAAATCATAGACTACAGCAAAAAGCTGGGTGAGCATACTTATGAAAACGGGTTGATTGGCTCCCTGGAAAGAGAGTTTGTTCCCTCACCTGAAGATCAACCAATTGATGAAGACATTCATGTTGAAGAACTTACCCTGTGGGACTACCTTGGCATGTCACTCTCTCCCGCCAGCGCAGGGGCATTCTTCATGGATTCCATCGTTGTTACGCTGGCCTCGGTTATCCGGGTAATTATGCAGGCTTTGCTCAAAGTCTTATCGATCATTTTATTTGTCTTCGGACCTTACGCATTTGTTGCTTCGATTCTCCCTATTTGGAAGGACAAGATATCCGTGTGGTTCAATTCTTTTATCACCATTTACTTCTGCTACGTGGTATTCAATATCCTCGACAGGATCTTATACTACAACCTGTTCAAGGACATGTTTTCTTCCATGAATGCGATGGAGTTTACAGCTCATCAATCTCTGGTATTAAATATTGCCATATTGATCGTTTACCTGCTTCCTTTCTGGATTTCCGGTAAGGTTGTAGGAAGTTCTGATTCCGGAAGATTCTTATCCATGTTCGCCCAGGTTTCCACTGCCCTCACCTATGCTGGTCTGAGTAAAGTCGGAGGGTTCAAGCAACTGGCTAGCATCTCTGGTGGAGCGAGTGAAAGTAGTAAACCAACGGCAGGGGGAGCTGCTAAAGATGCCATGTCAACCAAATAGCTATGAGACTTGAATCCCTGGAAAGCTTTAAAAGAGATACCTCAAATTTCCGGCTATTCGCCATGGTTGTAATCGCTTGCTCAATCGGTGGAAATATCTTCTTGTATTATCAATCCAGGAAAGATATTCAAGAAGCCTACCAGCGTATTTGGATCGTTGACCGAAACAGCAGGCCCTATATGGCTGAGATACAAAATCAATTCAACTATGAGGGTCGAATTTTTGAATATGAAGAGGTGGTGAGAGAATTCTATGAAAATGCATTCAGCTGTGATGGCAGTGCCATTGATGATCAGGGGAGTGAGAATCTTGAACGTTCACTGCATTTGTCCGGGAATTTCATCAATGGTCAAACCATTGAAGACCTGTGGTGGGAAGAAAAAATAATATCAAATGTGCTGGAGAATAACTGGGTTTATGAAGCACAAGTAGACAGTGTCATCTTTGATCCGGACACCTCTCCTATGCTAGGCTATGCGTTTGGCAAACAGATCATCCAGATGCGTAGACAGCAGGTTACCCGGAACATGAATTTCAGTTTTGTCATTTACGACTTGGCCAAACGCACCCGTCAGAATCCATTTGCTGCTAAACTGGACCAGCTTGATCTTTTCAATAACACCGTGATTTCAACTAAACGTGAGTAGTGATGAATGAAAAAACGAAGTCAATAGGGTTAATCATTATTTCCATACTGGTAATGGGGGCATTCGTCTATTTCACCTTCATTGAAAATGAGACCCAGGAGAATGAACTTGAAGGATTCATTAATCCTGAAGAACTTGACAGAACACCTTTAAAGCAAGAGATCTATGAAGCCAAAAGGAAGCGAGAAAAACAGGTAGTCAACTACGACCGAAAAGTGACCAGTCTCAATGATTACCTGAAGAATCAGATTAACAAACATCCCTTTGAAGATTCAGCGAAACTAGAAGACAAAAAGCCTGAACCTGAGGTTGCTGAAATTTCTGAACCTGTCTACCGAAAGGTACAGGTAAGAACTACTCAAAAAACTACCGAGAAAGAGACTGACAATCCTGTCCGTAGAACAGGGTTCGCCTCCGGTAGTTTTAAGAGTGAAAATTCCTTTCCATCAGAGGTCTCGGAAAATATTAGTATTCCGGTAGTTGTTCAGGAAAGTACGGCTTTAGAGAACGGTAGTACCATTAAACTCCGGATGACAGAAACGACTTCGATCAATGGTCATAGAATACCTGCTAACACATTTGTTTATGGTGATGTAAGGATTAAGTCAAACACCATTCAAATTGAAGTTGAATCCATTCCCATTCTAGATCAAATACTCAGGGTTCAGCTTGTTGCTTATGACCTGAGTGGAAATGAAGGGCTAATCATAGAAGGTGGTCTGGACAAAGAGATAAAAGAAGATGTGTTGCGAGAGACCATCGATGAAGTTCAGGACAGGATTGCCATACCGATTTTGAACAATGTACCTTTTAGATCTGCCCGGAAGCAGATCAGGGATCAGGCTATTCCAATAGCTGCGGGCTACAAGTTTTATCTAAGAGACAAACTATGAAATATGGTTTTATCATATTGGTCAATTTCATTGTACTAAATACAGTATGTGGCCAGGATTATGATACCATCCCGGTTGGTTATACAACCTCAGTCAACCTGATCTTTGATTCGCCAGTGAAACAATGGGATATGGGTTTAGGATTGAGAGTTGAAGGCGGTCAGAAGGTGTGGGATGTTCTGGTTGAAAACTCCCAGGAAAGTCAAAACAGGATTAAGCTAGCTGCAGGGATCAAAGAATTTAAAACCACCAACCTGTTTGTTGAGACGGCAACCGCCTACTACAATTTCATCCTCAAGTATGAGGACCGACCCAGGAAACTGCTTTACCAGATTGAGCTTGACCAGGCAGAGATTCTTAAAGAAGACAGGAGACAGAAGACAGGAGACAGTATTAAGATGTCAATATCAGTCTATGATAAACGGCCTAGCGCTACTCCTAATACTGACACAAAATTGGATAGTATACCATTTTACTGCCAAAAGATTTTGAGAATAGAGGATGGCTTTAATCCCATTGGAAAATCATCCCAGCAAATTCATTTTTTCCTGAGTGGTATTTATATCCATGACGATCTTTTATTCTTCAAGCTCTTTATGCGGAATGACAGTAGCATTCCTTTTGACATTGGATTTATCGGCTTTTTTAAAAGTGACCGGGGTAAAAGTGGGAATAAGAAAAGACCCAAACAGGAGGAGCATTTGACTCCTGAATTTGTGTTGCATGAAGATATGAAATCCCTTAAAAGCAATAGTGAAATCTTTAAAGTTGTCACTTTGAAAAGGTTCACGTTAGACAAGCGGAAACGTCTGTATATCCAACTCTGGGAAGGTAGTGGAGGCGAACGTAAAATTGAGTTGACAGTAAAGGGAAAAGATTTATTGAAAGCAATACCACTAAAAAGAATATGACAAGATCCAATAATAGATGAATATGTAACATATTTTTTGATTCGTAATATGTGTTATAATGTTATAATTGAACATAGATTTAGTTTGAAGGAAAAGAGACTCAAACTGTGCCTGAGCCTGGTGTTTGTTTTTGGTAGCCTTAGCCAGGTTTCAGGCCAGTATGGAGGAAGCTCTATTGTAAGGCATATCCAAGGTACTTCCGAATTGAAAGCTGGGATTGGATTCAGCGATCTTGGTTTAGCTGGTTCAGGGTATTACCTCTGGCATATCAATCATCAATGGTTCATCAGAACCGGTGGAACCTATGAGTTTGATCTGGATCAAAGATTTGATAACCGGACTTTATCGTGGGATCTTCTTATCAACCGATACCTACTTGCCCATCGAAAATTCTTTGTAAGCATGATGATAGGACCAGCTATAGTCTTTGAAAAACTTGAGGGCGTTGAATGGAAAGGCAAATTCTTTCAGCCCCTACCTGGTGGATCATTAGGAATTGGATTTGAAAACTACCTGTCTCGAAGAGTTGCAATAACTGTGAATGGTGTCATGAGAATGATCCCTATGTCTGAAGTTGGAAAAATCAGGCTGTACCTGCTTGTTGGAATAAAATATTCGCTTAAGAACTAAATGCAAATGCTATGGAAAAATTGTTTTATACTACCGTTCTTATTTCATTTTTTCTATTCACAAGATCCTCTTTTGGCCAAATATCAGTTGATAATCAGCTTATTGCTGTAGGCCAGGGTAATCTTGTCCTACCTGAATTGGGTCAGGATTGTTTGAATGGCTCCTCCTGTGAAGGTTGTGATTCGTGGAGAATGTATGTGTATGGGTATTCATGTGATGACTTGAGTTCTTGCTATCAGGTTTCCAGCCTGTCCAATTCCTCAGATATTGAATATTCATCATTTGTTTTTCAAAATCCCACAACTGCCGGAACATACAATTACGGAATTAAGCGAGTACTTATGGAAAGTGATGGAACTACCTGTGAGATTGACGAAGGGAATCCCTATGACTATGGCTCATTTACTGTAACAGTAATGGATTGGCAATGGGACGATCCATTGGCATCGAGCTATTGTGAAAATGATAACAATTCTTATGATTTAAATACCCTGATCTCCTATCAATATGGTGTAACTTATTCCGGTCCGGGTGTTGTTGGAGACACATGGAGTGTGGCTGAAGCTGGTGTTGGTAATCATACCATTCTGGCAAGTAAATCATTTAGCAACGGAACAAAATCAATTGCTATGGAGGTGACCGTTCATCCCTTGCCATCTGTTGATTTTTCAGATCCTCCGGTTTATTGTAAAAGTGGAACAAATCCTGATCTCATGAACTTTGTAACTCCTATTGGAGGAAGTTTCAGTCATTCCTATGGCAATTCACTTGATCTATATGGAACGGGGAATGAGAACATTGACCTGGCTAATAGCACACCCGGAACTTACAGCATTACCTACACCTACATTGATGGAAATGGGTGTACGAACTCAGTAGTAAATGAAGTTACCATTGACCCTACTTTTTCCATTGATGCAGGCGCTAATCAGGAAGCCTGTGTTGGAAGTGGTGATGTTACCCTGGTTGCAGCAACTTCGAATGTAACCTGGAGTTGTATTGATTGTGACTACGTAACAGCAAATGTTTTTACGACTGACGATGCCCCTCCTGGGACCTATACTGTCCGGGCTTCAAAGACCATCGGAGCATGCAGTGACACAGATGACAAAATCTTTACTGTCAAGGATCTTCCCATCGTTGAAGCAGGACCAGATCTGAGGAAATGTATTGATGACGGATCTTTTGCTTTGACCGGGGAGTCTCCAACCGGGGGTGTGTGGACAGCTAGTTGTAGTGGTTGTCTGGGAGGGAATATTTTTGATCCTGCCGCTGCTGGTTCAGGTGAACATACTGTAACATATACCTATTCCAACGCAGAAGGCTGCATTGCTTCAGATTCACGTAAGGTGATAGTAGTCGGGTTACCCAATGCCAGCAGTATCAGTGTTTCCGGTGATGAACGTTGTGGTGCCGGGACTGTCTCTCTTGAGGCCACCCTTTCAAATCACACCATCAAATGGTATGCCGCTGCTTCGGATGGAGCCCCCCTACACACCGGAGATACTTATAATCCAGACATTGCAGTCGGAACAAAAGCCTTCTATGTAGAGGCCATCAACAATGATGGGTGTGTTTCACCTACAAGAAAAAGTGTCTCTGCAACTGCATTTCAAATTCCCGACAATCCTTTAGCATCAGATCAACGAAGATGCGGACCTGGAATTGTAAACCTTGATGCATCCGGTGGTATTTCCGGAGCAACATATTATTGGTATGAGAATCCAAATGGAGGAACGGCCCTTGACAATGGTCCAAGTTTTCCTACACCCTATCTGGAAAATAGCAGAACCTATTATATTTCGGCTGAGAGTCCTGATGGATGCGTAAGCAAAGTGAGAACTGAAGTACAAGCAATCATCGATGTAATTCCGGGTAATCCTACGGTATTTGATGGGGAAAATTGTGGACCAGGTGAAATCGCGCTTATTGCGGGAGGTGCACCAAGCGGGGGAAGTTATGCCTGGTATGAGCAAGAAACCGGAGGGTCATCATTTAATGACACCAATTCGTGGCAAACACCAACAGTGGACGTTACGACATCTTATTGGATTAGCCTGATCAGTGATCAGGGATGTGAAGGGCCCCGAATGGAAATCCGGGCCATTATCCATAATGAACCAGTCAAACCTGATCCAATTAATGCAGAAAGATGTGGGCCTGGTGAGGTTCAGATTAGTGCTTCCGCAGGTGAATCAGGAACATTTAGCTGGTATGAAACTCAATATTCCAGTACTGTGATTAAAACTGGAAAGGATTTCATCACCCCTTCATTGACAGAAACCCGAAGTTATTGGGTGAGTATCACAGATGACAACGGATGCGAAAGTTCCCGTTCTGAGGTGATTGCTACTATAAATCCGGTACCAGACCCACCTGAGGTCATGTCTGTTGAAAGATGCGGCGCTGGACAGGTAAGCATTATCGCTTCCGGAGGAATTGAAGGAGCTTCATATGAGTGGTTTGAAAATCCGAGTGGGGGGGGTTCAATTCATTCTGGTGAAACATTTGAGCCTGAGGTATCAGTTACCAGAAACTATTATGTCGAAGCGATCAGTCTCGTAGGTTGCATTAGTCCAACCAGAACAGCAGTAACCGTATCCATCAATTCATTTCCTGGAAAACCCATAACCTATGATGGGTCCACATGTGGAGATGGGACTGTGGAACTGAATGTCGCTGGGGCTCCTTCCACGGGTTCCTATCAATGGTATCTTTCCGAATCCGGTGGAACATCCTTCAATGAGTCAGAATCCTGGGAGACTTCGATGCTAAGTTCGAGTGCTGATTACTTTGTAAGCATTGTCAATGATGCTGGTTGTGAAGGTGAACGTGAAGTTGTGACTGCCAATGTTCATCCTATTCCGGAGCAACCTGTTGGCATCGCAGGAAACAATTGTGGACCCGGTAGTGTGGGATTAAGGGCAAAAAGTGAAGAGGCTGGTATCTTTAATTGGTACGAAACAGCATATAGCAGTATTAGTCTTTATCAAGGTGAGGCATTTGTGACTCCAGTGCTGGAAGAGACTACTCCTTACTGGGTCAGTATTACGAACGAAAATGGCTGTGAAAGTGATCGATCAGAAGTAATTGCCCAAATTGATCTTGTGCCTTCTGTCCCGATTGCTGAGGACGTTTCAAGATGTGCTGAAGGTGGGGTAACTCTGAAAGCAACTGGAGATATTGAATCTGCTACTTATTCATGGTACGAAACCAATACCTCGGAAGAAGTACTTATTGAGGGTGCTGAAGCCACTTTTGATGTATCAAGCACTCGTGATTATTTTGTAAGTGCGAAGAGTCCGGAAGGTTGTGAAGGACCGCGCAACCAAGTGAGGGTAACCATCAATCATCTTCCTTCGAAACCTTCTCTACAAGGCGGTGATATTTGTGGAAATGGAAATATTCTGCTGACCGGAGGCGGAGCACCTCTGGGTGGAACTTACCATTGGTATAAAGATGCTAATGATACTGATACGCTAAAATCCGGTAATGAATTCCTAACCCCAGAATTGGTGAATTCAAGAAGCTATTGGGTAAGCATTGTAACTCCGGAAGGGTGTGAGGGTCCAAGGGAAGAGGTCATTGCAACCATCCATTCTCTTCCTGAAAGGCCAATCGGCGTGGATGCATCAAGCTGCGGTCCGGGTCCTGCAACACTTTCAGTATCCTCATCAGTTGAAAGTCCTGTTTATAGTTGGTATTTTGAAGAAACTGGAGGTTTTCCTTTTGCTAATGGTAATTCCTATACTATTGGATACCTAACTGAAACAACATCTTATTGGGTCTCTGTAGTTACAGCAGAGGGATGTGAAAGTTCCCGTGAAAAAGTGACTGCAGAATTTCAGGAGATATCTCCGGTAGAAATCGGGCAAGACACCCTTCTGTGTATCAATTCGGGTGTTTTTGATTTGACCAGGAATGTGCCTATCGGAGGAGTATTTACCGGACCGGGGGTAATTAATGGAATGTTTTATCCTTCCATTGCTGGTGTTGGTACTCATTTGATCACTTATGATCTGATCAATCCAGTGGGTTGCTTTGCAGATGGACAAAGGGTGATTACAGTCATTTCTGATCAATCCGGAGGTGAGAATTTGGATATTGGAGAGCCATCATATCCAATCTGTCTGAATGATGGGATCATTGACTTATCAATTTTTCCCAATATCCCCGGAGGGACGTGGTCAGGATCCGGTGTGACATTGAATAGCTTTGATCCAAAGACTACAGGTTCGGGTCGTCATACCTTATTATATTCAGTTGATGTAAACGGATGTACAGCCGAGAGGGAGAAAGAAATTATTGTTTTGGAAGTACCTGAGCCTCCCAATATCGATCAGAGTGAAGTGGCCATATGTTTGGGAAGTGAGATCGAATTAAATGTAATTAGCCCGGATCCCAGCTATTCATATCAATGGAAAGTGAAAGGAGAAACGGCAAGTTTTACTAGTGGACAAGCTATTCAATATTCTGCTACAGATAACAGGTCCTTAATTGTCATCGCAGAAAATACATTTGCTTGCACATCTATGCCTGCTGAAGTTGGCGTTGAAATCAAAGAGATCCAGGCAGATTTTAAGGTTTCAACAAAACAAACAAAGATTGCTGAACGGGTAGACTTTACTACCGATTATGAAAATGCTTCAAGCTATTTATGGGACTTTGGAGATGGACTAACATCTAAAGAGAAAGACCCTTCCCACTATTACTATGAGGAGGACACCTTCACAATTAGCCTGGTAATCAGCACTGAAGATTGTGAGAAGAGGATTATCAAGGAGGATTTGATAACTGTATTGTCATCTGAAGATGAAACAATTCTTGGAGCAGAAGACCAACCTAATGAAAATATCAAATTGTATCCTCAACCATTTGATCATTCTTTGACGATTGAATTTTATGTATTGAAAGCAGGGATCTATCAAATTGAGGTTTACGATCTCTCAGGAGTGAGCTTGTTAGTAGAAAATAAAAAGTTGATAGGAGGCGAGGCAAAGATAAGAATTGACGGGTCAGAATTAAGTTCCGGAGTTTATCTCTGCAAGGTTTCCAATATAGAAAACGAGCAGTGGGTTAAAGCAGTTAAAAAATGAAATGTGACTTATTGTTTTCTGGTTTGCGGGTATTTAACCGGTGTGTGTACTTCATCGTATCCATTCTTTATTGTTCTTGTATCCGAGTAGAGAGAATTGAAGAAATGAATACAAAACCAACACTTGCAATTAATGGAATTGAAACCCTAATGGAAGATTCAGTGAAAATAAGTGGTGGTAATACAAATTATTTTTTTGAGCTCATGGCAATTGATCCTGACAATAACCTCAGGGTAGTTACTTTCGAGATCCTATCTGGAGCTGGTGACATATTTCAAAATGGGATTCCGGTCAATCATATCCAATATGATCAAGAAGAAATTCTTTCATTAAGATACAGACCTGTACGTAGTGGATCTCATCTTCTGCAATTTAAGATTGAGGACTCTTTTGGCCAGGAAGCTTCGGCTACTCTGAATTTGTTAGCATTTGAGAATCTTCTTCCAGTATCCCAATTTGAACTTGTGAAACCTGCTGTTCAGCATGATCCACAGGAATATCAGATAGATGCATCATCCAGCTATGATCCGGATGAGAAATTTGGTGGTGGTATTGTTGCTTATGAGTATACTTTCTTAGGAAAAAATGTCGAATTGTCTTCAAGTACACTTGGGATCATATTTCCCGAAACTGGCATATACGATATTGGGATCAGGGTAAAAGATAACGATGGAGAATGGGGCGATTTAAAAATTAGATCTTTTCAAATCAACTGAAATGAGGCCAAAAAATCAGTTGAGATTTATTTTTTTGACTTTGTCACTTTCGGTCTTCCTGGCAGCACAGTATCAGGCTTAAAGCCATTTTTATAGCGCTTCTTGCGAGTCTTCCACATATCGTAATTGTTCTTATTACCCACTTCGAACTGCCATTTCATGTGCTCAGATGGTGTAGCCCATTTTAGGTTGTCTGCATTGTTATTTCTTGAATTGTTGTCTTTGTGAATAATTCTTGTCTTAGATGGATCAGGATTGTTACCAAATGCTTTTGCTGTCTCTTTATGAGGATATACCGTTCTTCTTCTTTTCTCATCGTCTAATAGGTCCAGAAAATAGCACTTACTAGCTTCATTCCAACGTTGCTTGAGTAGCTTTCCTTTTATCTCCATGAGTCGCTGACTGTCTTTACGCAATGTCTTATGGGTTTTACTCCGAATACTACCCAGGTTGGAGATTTCGTAGTTTGAAAAACCCACTATGTCTTTCCATACTTCATCACTTTTTAGTGCCATTTTATCCATTACATAGTTAAGGGTGTATTCTGATTTTGTAAAATGTTCAGACAACTAATTGCAAATCAATATTTTAAATTTAAGTAAAATTTTCCTTGTTGACGGATTTAAACCTTGAAACTATACCGGAAAACGCATTGGATGCAGACCCAAGAATTTATGGATGCTTTACATCGATTCCAGCAAACGTTTGATAAGATCCAGAATAGAAATGTTTAGTCCTTTCGCAAGCTTAAATAAGGTTATAAGAGAGGGTTGGATCAACCCCCGTTCCATGTCAGAAATCATACGGAGAGATAGACCAGAGGAAGCAACAAGATCATACTGAGTCATACCCTTTTCTTTTCTAAGTATAGCCAGGACCTTTCCGAATTCTTTTGGGATATTTGAATATTCACTTTTTTCGGTCTTATTTGATGACATCCAGGTTAGATATGACTATTTATAATCATGTAAAATGAGAAATTATTCATGCAATTTGCAATCAAATTGATAATATTATAATACTATGATATCATACCCTCATCGGAGAATGAAGTATAACCATCATATGTAATAATCAAATGATCAAATACAGATATATCTAAAAATTTACCAGCACTGACGAGTTTTTTAGTCAGTCTTATATCCTGATGACTAGGTCTTAGATTCCCAGAGGGATGATTGTGCGCAAGAATGATGGAACTGGCATTAGCAATCAGTGCACCTGCAAAGATCAATTTGGCATCTACAACCGTTCCGGCTACTCCTCCAACTGATATGGGGACAATTCCAAGTATGCGATTTGCCCTGTTCAATAGCAGTATTTTGAATTCTTCACGAAGCTCTATGTTGTTAATATCCCAATGGCTTTTGAAAATATGATAGGCCTCTTTACTGGAACTGATTTTTGGCCGTTCATGTGGTTTAATCATTGTTTTGTAGGATAGTTCAATTTCAGATACTGTGTGAAGATTTTGAAATGAGGGATTTTGATTTAAGGCTTCCATAATTTTTCTTCCCACAAAGCAGGTTGAGGATTATGGAGAAAGAAGTAATGAGTGATCAGTGATTCAGAAATCTGAGGTCAATAGAAGATGGTTTGATCTAAACTTAATGGATCCTATTGTCTGCTTCTAAATCAGATTTCGTAATAAACTCGAGACCTGCTAAAATTGAAGAAAGAATTAAGGAAGATCAGAATCCCGGTTCAGTCATTCAGTATGATGATACTGTCATCGTCCAAATCAAGTAAGCCTTGAAGTCGGGTTATTGGATTGAAAAACTCCCTGTAATAGCTTACTCGGTCTTGTAAAATTTTCCCTTTACATATGATATGCTGGGAGTATGACTTTTCGGATTTATTGTAAGTCTCTTCCGAAAGTATTTCTGCTAGTATTTCTCCTCTGTTGATTGATTCAATATAAAGGGGTTCAAGAAACGAATAACTAAATGGTCGACTTGAAATACTTTCAATGATATTTGATCGGCCAGAGATTGTTTCAGGTCTGCCGGGAATTGCATATGGAAATTCAAAAACTGCTTCAGGATGAATGAGTTGATTCAGTAGATCATCATCCTGGTCTGCAATTGCATTAATACATTCCAAAAATAATTCTTCATCTTCTGTATTCATGTGTAGATATTAATTGGTTTTTAGTAATTTTATATTATTATATAACTCATTGAGGGTAAGTATAAATTATAGAACAAAAGACTGCAAATGGATTTGGGTTTATTTGATATTCATGAGAAATCAGTGAAGGCCAGAGTTATTATATTCTCAATTAAGGCAATAATAAGGTGCTCCTATTGGGTATAATTAATAGGTTATTTGGTATTGATTCAATTCGGACATACACCAGCGTTAGGAAAGGACTTCGAAAAAATAAAACTTATAAGTAAGTATAATAAATACTAAGTCCAGAAATAATAGACTGGTACATTGGTTATTTGTATCAAGTTAAAAAATAGGGGACGCCGAAAACCTAGAGTAGGCTAAACACTAAATAATAAAAAATGAAAATTTTAGAAAAACTTAAGTTAAAAAGTGATAAAATGCTCAAACAAAAAGAGTTGGTGAGCTTCAGAGGAGGATCAAGTGATTGCGATAAAGAATGTACTAGTGGAATACCTTGTTGTTGTAGTGATGGAACTAAAGAATGTTCGTCCAGTTTATCGCATTGTATGTCTTTTTGCGGCCTCTAATTCCAGTTTATTCTTAAGTTACTATTAAAAGCAAGTATGAAGGCCGGGAGTTCTACTTATCTCGGCCTAATCATTTAGCTAAGGAAGAAATAGATAAATTTGCTAAGAGCATATAAATCCGACACTTTTATCAAGTGAGAAATTTAAAATCTTTATTACTGGTATTGTGTGTCCCAATACTTTCCAATTGTGGTTTTGAAGAGACTGAGAGGATCAGGGTAATTGATGTGACAAAGGTACTATACCAACCACGAGAAATCAGTTTAAGTCACTTGGCCTCAGATGTTGAGTATATTCAACTTGAAACTACAGAGAATTCTCTAATCAATAAGCGTCTTCGCCTTTTTGCAAATGAAGATAATATTGTTGCAATATCTTACAGGCAAATTTTGGTGTTTGAGAGAAAAACCGGACGATTCCTAAGAGAAATTTCAAACTATGGTAGGAATCCCGGAAGTTACATGAGTACAATTGATGTACTCCCCTTTGAGGAAGAAACAAATACTATATATGCTAGAGGGAACAGTAAAAAGCTCGAGTTTTCTTTAAAAGGAGATTTGAAAAATGAAATAGTCACACCAGAAAATTCATTTACTACTGCAAAAATTAATGATGAAAATTATGTTGGATACGCACTAAATTATAACGGCAATGAGAAAGTCAAATTAGTAATATTTGATTCACTAGGAAATGTAATACAAACATTCCCAAACTACCTTGTAGCTCCAAAATCTAAATCAATACATGTATATAAACCCAATGGTTGGTTTTACAAATACAATTCACAATTATACTTCTGTGAACAATTTAATGATACGCTTTTTCACATCACCGCAGAAGGAATTTCTCCAAGGTATGTTTTGAGCAGGGGTAAATTCTCTCCTCCGTACAACAAACAAACTGTCGGCTTTCCTATGTCAGAATATTTTATGTATAACCATATTTATGAATCGGAAAGATTTCTATTCTACACTTTTGATTTTGAAAAAGAAAAACATACTGCTGTGTTCGATAAAAGTAATATGGAAGTGATGGTAGGAGACTATAGTCAATCAGATGGTTCGGGATTCACCAATGATATGGCTGGGTTTTTCCCCATGAAGATTTCTAGCATCAATAACAACAATGAGTTGATCGGATTTTTGGAAGCACATGAAATTATTCAGTGGTTTGATGATAATCCTCAGTTGGTAAAAGAACTACCTAAAGAGTTGAGAACCTATCAAAAGATGAGTGAATCTGACAACCCTGTGGTCATTATTGCCAAGTTAAGTACTACAGAGCAGTAGCTCTTCAGTGCATATCAGGAGCACCCACTATGTAGTAAGCAAAGTCTCTCTATCATAAGCGGACGCGCGCATGAGCCTGTGCCAAGAGGTGATATTCCGATAAATTGGATTGGTTTGTAACTTATAGGTATTAGGCTTAATGGGTTGAACAAACGAGCTCCAGGGTTGGTAGTGTTGCCAAAGATGGTAGATATTTGCACTGAAATCACGCTGACCTAGAGGGAGTATGGGGTTAAGAGTCAAGGGAGTATTGGTCCCTGGGTTCGGGGGTTACAGGTGGATAATCCGGCCAATACTGACCCCATGATACCGCTCTTGGAGAGATAGAAAAAAGTGCTTTTACAGGCATATTTCGACTGACATTCCGGCAGATGCTAACCCCTTTGGATCAGATTTCGGAGCATGTTGACCCCTCAAAATGATGGTTTTGGTTTTTTCGCGATCAATCTAAATTGCAAAATACCCGATGGCAGGAAAACCAAAATCTATGAGTCAGATAAAACAATTACTCTTACTACATCAGCAGGGCAAAGGCAAAAAAGCTATTGCACGAACACTTGGCATAAGCAAGACGACAGTAAAAAGCTATTTAAATAAGTTCCCGGCTCTTACCTCAGGAAGCAAAGCAATGTCTTTACCGGAGCTGGTCAAGCTTGAAAACCCGGTACTGGAAGCTAAGTTTCATGCCGGCAACCCGGCTTATAAAGATGACCGTTATGACGACCTCATCTCCCATATGGAGTACTGTAATACTCCCTAAAGGAGCTAACACGTATAGGGGTCAATAAACGGCTTTTATTGGAGGAATACTGGCAGCAAAACCCGGATGGCTATGGCTATTCACAGTTCTGCTACATATTCAGCAACAGAAGGTTGCTTCTAAACCTAGCATGGTGCTGGAACATAAACCAGCAGAAAAGCTCTTCATTGATTTTGCAGGCAAGAAGCCTCATTATATGGATAAAACAACCGGAGAGGTTATAGAATGCCAGATGTTTGTTGCCTGCCTTCCTTACTCAGACTACAGTTTTGCCATGGTGGTAAGTAGCCAGTCCACAGAAGATTTTCTTCTTGTTTTATCCTGCTGCTTACAGGAGCTGGGGGGTGTTCCGCAGGCTCTGGTACCGGATAACCTTAAAGCAGCTGTTATCAAGGCCAATCGTTACGAACCAGACATCAACAGGATCCTTGAAGATTTTGCCAATCACTATGGTATAACTGTAGTTCCTGCCAGGGCAAAACGACCACAGGATAAAGCACTGGTAGAAAACCAGGTAAACCTGATTTATAGCAGGGCCTATGCCAGATTGCGTAACATGCAATTCTTTGACCTCCACTCTCTCAATAAGGCCATCACAGAAAAAATAAAAGCTCATAACCAGACCAGAATGCAGCAGAAGCCATATTGCAGAGAAGAGAAGTTCTTTGCAGAAGAAAAGAAGCTGCTCTCACCGCTTCCTGTTGAAAGGTTTGAGATGAAAAACTATAGAGAACTTAAGGTAGCCAAGAATAACCACATCTATCTGTCTGAAAATAAGAACTACTACTGTGTTCCCTACAGGCTAATTGGCAGCAAAGTGAAGGTGATATACACCAGAAATATGGTTTACATCCTCTCTAAAGGGGATCAGGTAGCCGCACATATCAGAAGCCGTACGACAGGAGTTTATATCACAGTCAATGAGCATCTGTGTTCTCACCACCAAACATTACCGGGACAGAAGCCCCCGCTATTATATAGAACAGGCCGAAAAAAGATCCCCGGTGCTCCGCCAACTCATATCATTGGTATTTTCCCAAAACAGGTACCCTGAACAACTTTACAGAACCTGTGACGGACTGTTTGGCCTGTATAGGAAGACGGAAGCTGACTTATTCAATAAAGCCTGTCAAATGGCCATAGACTACCAAAACTACACCTACTCATTTATCAAAAACATACTGGAAAACAAGATGACAGAACAAGGATCGGAACTGCCTGATAAGCCATTGCCCAGACATAAGAACTGAGAGGAAAAGAACATATCAGAAGACCATTGAACAACTAAAAAATAATTTCCAATGAATCAAATCGAAACACAGATGAACAAACTAAGGCTGCATGGCATGTTTAGAAGTTGGACAGCATTGAAGGAAACAAGGCAACTACATGAACTTTCGCTTCTTGATGGAATGGAGCTTCTGCTTCAGGCCGAGGAGCAGGAAAGAGACAAAACAGGAGGTTTAGAAGGCTGGAACATCAGGCTGCCTTCCGTTACAAAGCCTCCATCGAAGAGTTGCGAACAGATCCGACATGAGGTGTAGATAAAACACTCCTTGCTACTTTGGCCACAGGAGAATATATCTCCAAGGGAGAATCGGTTCTCATCATAGGGGCCGCAGGGTGTGGGAAAAGCTTCCTATCTTCAGCCTTAGGCAATCAGGCCTGCATACAAGGATATAAGGTAGCTTACTTTAATACTCAAAAACTCATGCTGAAAACTAAGATGGCAAGAGCGGAAGGTACCATTTACAAGTTCTTATAGCCAAAACCAACTTGCTGATATTCGATGATTTTGGTCTTACACATCTGGAAAAGCAACAGCAAATGGATTTTATGGAAATGATTGAAGACAGGCATGGGAAGGCATCAACCATTATCGCCAGTCAACTGCCAGAGACTATAGCGGATGCTAATTTGGATAGACTAGTCCACTCGTCGTACCGAATAGAAATAAAATGAAGTCTAAGGAAAAAACAGTAAAATTGTCAGTCCATCGAGTTCTTTAAAAAACAAGACCGCTAAGAGGGGACAGTATGCCCGGTAAGGGGGTCAGCATCACTCGAATATCCAACAGGGATTAAAGGTATTCCAAAAGTTCAAAATGAACACTTGAAATATAATTAAATGGGCTGGTAAAATAGTATTAGTTCTTAATTCGCCCACAATTATGTCTTCCTGGTATACACCTTCAAGAATTGGAACTTTCTAGGTCATAATCTTCAGGGTTTTATGTTTTACATCTAACTTCTTCAGAAGTTTTGGATTTGCTGTATGCTTCATTTCCGGTAAATAGCCCGAATGGCCATCCCAAGCACTTGAAAAGCCGGCTTTCTTTTGGTTTGCTGATTCCCATAGGGTTATGGTCTCATCGATAAATCCATGAAGCTTCCAAAAGGCATCATTCACATGGCTAGAAAAGGGTGCTCCCAGCCAATCATTAGCAACTGATTCTTCCCAAGGATTATAAGGAATCCTTTCACTCCAATGCAAGTGCATCCATCCATGAATTGTCCGCTCCATTTCTGAAGCTACTTCATCTAAGGGTAAAGAGCGTAGCCAATCTTCATTTCTGAATTCTGTTTCTACCATTCTTTTATATTCTTCGGTTGTGTTTGGGTGATTTGCCCATATAAAGGCCCTGTCAGCACCCTCCCATAATGGGGACATTTTCCAGACGTGGTCATTGTGATCAAAGGGAATGGGATCCCATCCTTCTACTTTTGTGTATTTGGATCATGTAGATGATGTAAATGATTGTTAACCATTTTATCATTTCCCTGTGCATGAATAAAATATCTAATCCGGCTCCTTCTTCATTTTCAAAGCGTGGAGCTTCCCATCCAAGGCCTTTTAATTCTTCTCGTTGCTCATTGGAAAGATTATTCCATCTTCGTTTACTTCTCACTAAATGGCTTCTTTAGTTACTTCCAAGATAGAAAAAAGAAGTTAGACTTGATTACGCTGAATAATTACACGCTTATGAAGAGCTTGGTTATTCAGTTAATGGTGTTGTTGAGTTAATGGTTATTCCACCTCCCTTGAAATTTCCACCTGCACTAATCAACTTCGCCAAGGCTATGTTGATCAAGGAGTTTCGGTGGACAAAGTGGGTTGATAACCTAAATGAAAAGCGTAAGGAAGACTTTCAGACTCTCTGATGTTCTAGCTACTCTGATGCTCCGGTAGATGAGTCCAATGTTTGGATGTGAGACATTGCCAATATTCCATGATGATATCTAATTTCTCGCTACAATCTCGATGAAATCGAAGGATGGGGAGAGGAAAGACACTTGTTACAAACAAGCTCCGGGATTGGGATCCTGGATGATTTAGTAAATTTCCTAATTAAACTACAATTTGCAGGTCTGATCACGTTTTTGTACTTTGGTTCTGGAAACAGTAATAAAGTATTTAACATATGAATTATCCTCGTATAAGTATTGCGTTGACTGCACTGTCGGTGATGATGTATCTAGGTGCCTTTTCTTCAATTGATGATCATGTAGATCTACAGGCTAAATATAAGTTAGGTGATGATGTTATGTATCAGACCATCATAGATTCTCTTAAATATCCCAGTAGTGCCATGAATACGCACAGCGTTGGTCAGGCTTATGTTTCATTTATTGTAGATGCCAAGGGAGATGTGCAAGATATTGTTGCAGAAAAGAGGAATGGAATTATGTTAGATGGTCTGGTGGTGAATGGTTATCTTCCTCTGACAATACCTCCAACAGAAATTAATGATGAGATCAAAGCAGAAATGGTACGTGTTATTAAATTGCTTGGAAAGTTCACTCCAGCGCAGCGTAATGGGGAAACAGTCAGTTCAGTCTATGTGATTCCAATCAAGTTCAATATGGTTAATATTAGGCAATAATCTAACTTACAATAGCAGTAGAAAACAATTCGATAATAAGGGATAAGATACTTTAAAATGAACCTGTTATTCGTTTGAACTTTCTAAAGTCAATTACCTTGATTGGCACAAAAGTTATCACCTGAATGCATAAGTCATAATAATAATCATCCTTCTATCGTATCCTTTCTTGAGTATGCTATATGATGATCTGGAGTAAATCCAAACCATCTAAAATTAGATTTTATTATTTATCTAGCAGTCCAGAAATATTGTACTCTGACCTCTTAGTTTTACGGTGTTATTTCAAGATATACATAGGAGATTGAAATATCCTGGGATGTTGAAAACAGAACAGAGTAGACAGTAATTAATTCAAAACAAGAAATGAAAATTTTAAAAACATTTGGAAATCTTAATGTATCATCTGATAAGATCTTGAGCAATGACAAACTAGTTCAATTCAGAGGTGGTTCTGGCGGTGTTTGTTGTATAAGATGTGAAGAAAGTTCAACCAGTTGCGATGGCCATGCAGGAGATTGCACCAGTGATAGTATAATAGGCCTTTGTGGTGGAATAGGTGGGACGCAATGTACTGGTCCAGTAGGAACATGTGATTCTTTCTGATTACAAGACAATTTTTGCGTAAATGAGATCCAGAGTTAGAATATAAGACTTTGATCCTTTCTTCAAATATAGTAAACTAGTTGAGGAACAGTCCCCAGTTACAGACTGGCTGAGTCCTCTTATGGTAGCTTCAATCAAAACCAGATACACTGATTTTATAACAGCCTAATCTGTAGGGAATGACATATTGTTTTTGATGTGCTTCTATATTTTCCGTTCAGATTTTCTATCAGGTTTGTAGTGTAATTAATCTTCCAAATCTCAGGTGAGAGTCAAAGAATATGGTCAGCTCATCCTAGCTCACTTCCAGTTTTTGATGACATAGGGTATTTGACACCCCATCTTTCATCAAAGAACTTCAATCATTTTTAGCCAGTTGTTAACTAGCATCATCGGACTGGTTAGTGAGTTATGGTTATTATACTTAATAGGTTTGACAAAAAAACTACAGGAAAGGGGCAAGGACACGGAATAGGGATGTTCTACCTTTCACGAAGGCTTCGGCAGACAAGTCGTTGATGCGCAAGTAAGGGGTGGGCAGGCCAATGAATGATAATCATAAAAACTAAGTTTTTAGTTATATGGGTGTTTTTATATCACCTGAGGTTATTGAATTAATTGGTTATGAGTAGGAGACAGGAGATTGGATTGTAAGACATTCAGATATTCTGATGTTCAGTCTTTCCGATACTCCGACGTGGGTTATTAGGCTATTAGGTTAGGGGGTTGATGGGATTGTACTGATTTAGTTTATATTTAAGGGAGTGGTCAGTAAACAACACATTAGCAACATCTCTTCCTTCCGGGTAATAGCCACATTCGTGCTGCTGGCCATCATTGGGATCAGTGTGATTCCCTTGCTGGACCTTAACTACAAGCCAAGCCGGACGAACAATACGTTGACGATCTCTTATTCCTGGCACAACGTATCTCCGGAGATCATTGAGCGGGAGGTGACGGCCAAGCTGGAGGGCACGCTCGCCACCTTGCAGGGGGTGACGGAGATCTATTCGGAGTCTTCTACGGGGCAGGGGTTTGTTAGGATAAAATTTGATGGGGTGGAAGATCAGCAGCTCCTGCGGTTCGAGGTGGCCACGCTGATCCGTCAGGTCACGCCTTCCTTTCCACAGGGTGTCAGCTATCCCTCGATCCGGTACGGGGGTGGGGGAGACCGTCAGACCCTCATGACGTACACGCTAAACGGAAAATACAGCCCTCAGGAGCTCCAGGAATATGCGGAGAAGAACATCAAAAGACCCCTGTCGGAGATCCGGGAGCTGCAGGAGGTGAATGTGTATGGCGCGGAGCCTGTTGAGTGGGAGTTATTATACGATATTCAGCAGCTGAAGGGTCTGGGGCTCACGCCTGACGACCTCTCCGAGGCCATCCAGCAGTACCTGGATGAAAGACCCCTGGGTCTGACATCTATCAGGACTGGTGGCGGTACAGAGTCGACATCTTACACCGGCGTCTACCTGACGGCCCCCTTCGACCAGGAGGTCGCCTGGGAAAAGATCCCTGTCACCAAAAAAGGGAGCCGGATCATCTATCTCAACACCGTCAGCCAGATCCGTAAAACCTATCAGGAACCCACATCTTATTACCGGATCAACGGGTTAAATGCCATCAACATTGTGCTGGTCGCTTCCGACCAGGTCAATGAAATCGTGGCAGGCAGGGAGGTCAAGCAGCTGATGGGTGAAATAACGGAGAGCCTCCCAGAAAACATAACCCTCAGTGCGACCTATGACAGCACGGAGCATATGCAAAGCGAGTTGTTCAGCATCGTGTGGCGGATGGGGCTGTCACTGGTCATTCTACTGCTCTTTGTCTGGCTGACCAGCAGGAACCTGGCTTACATGCTGATCGTCCTCACAGGTATTGTGGTAAATGTCCTGGTCGCCTTTATATTCTACTTCCTGTTAGGCATAGAGATCCAGCTGTATTCCCTGGCGGGGTTGACCATCTCACTGGGGATCATCATTGACAACACCATCGTGATGATCGATCACCTCAGGAATCATCAAAACAAGAAGGTCTTTCTGGCTATCCTGGCGGCCACGTTGACGACCATCGGGTCACTGAGCATCATCTACTTTCTGGAGGAAGAGCAGGTCTTGCGGCTCCTGGACTTTGCGTATATCCTGGCTATCAACCTGTTCGTGTCGCTGGCCATCTCCTATTACTTCGTTCCGGCCCTGATGGAGAAGCTGTCCCTGAAGAAGCGTGTTTCCCGCAGGACCATCCGCAACAAGCGCAGGGTGGTCCGGTTCAGCTGGATCTACCTCCGATGGATGGGTTGGCTTGGCCGTTTCAGGGTGGCGGTATTCGCCTTGCTGATCCTGGGCTTTGGACTCCCTGTTTACCTGCTACCAGAGCGCCTGGGAGAAAAGGGTGAAGAGGTATCACTGGCGTGGTACGAGACATTGTACAATGAGAGTCTGGGCAGCGACTGGTACAGGAGCAACCTGCATGATCCGTTACAGAAATGGCTGGGGGGGTCCTTATATCAGTTCTACCGGAATGTCTACACCTCTTCCTTCTACGGGGAGCCAGAGCGCACCACTTTATATTACAATGGGCGGATGCCTCCCGGGGCCAACATCCATCAGGTCAATGAGGCCTTTAGGGAAATGGAGAATTTCATCAGCCAGTTTGATGAGGTCGAGCAGTTTGAAACCAGCATCACCGGCATCAGGAATGCCCGGATCACCATTCGTTTCAAGCCGGAGCATGAGATGACCTATTTCCCCTATTACCTCAAAGCCCGGTTAACAGAAAAGGCCATCTACCTGGGCGGCATCGAGTCAGGCATCTATGGGGTGGGGAGGGGCTTTAGCAATGCCCTTAATCTGGGGTACAAGAATACCCATCTGTACCTGTATGGTTACAGCTATCAAAAACTGCTGGATATCGCTGAGGGCCTAAGAACAGAGCTCCTGGCGCAGGAGCGCATCAAGGAGGTAGACATCCAGGGGACCACCAGCTTTTCGGGGGCCCCCACTTATGAGTATTACATGGCGTTTGACCCGGACGAGATCATGCGTCAGGGGTTAAGCATTTCAACCCTCAGCCGGTTCCTGAGCGAGACGGATATCAGTGAGCAGCCGGTGTGGCGGGGGAATATTGAGGGGGATGTGGTCAACCTGAATATCAAGCCTGATGAAATGAATCAGCTGGACATCTGGAATGTCCAAAATTTTCCCATCGTCTCCGGGGACAGCATGTTACACAAGGTTACCGGGTTGGCTGATGTCAGCATCCGCAAGTCCGGGGACAAGATCGTCAGAAAAGACCAGCAGTACCAGGTGGTCCTGGCGTTTGACTATATCGGTTCCAGCCAGCTTAAAAAGCGTGTGGTAGACCGGTTCATCGAGGAAACCAATGAGATGTTGCCTATCGGGTATTTTATTGAGCAGCGGGGCTACTGGGGGTGGCGTGAGGATGGTACGCAATACGGGCTGATCGGTTTGGTGATCCTGATCATCTTCCTGATTGGTGCCACGTTGTTTGAGTCGATCAAGCAACCCCTTTTTGCCATCATGATCATTCCAGTTTCCTTTGTCGGGATCTTTATGACGTTTTATCTCTTTGAGCTAAATTTTGACCAGGGGGGGTATGCTTCGTTTATCCTGTTGAGTGGGATATCGGTCAATGCTGCGTTCTTTATCATCAATGACTACAATAACCTGAAGAAGCAATCTCCGGGGCTATCCTCCAGGGTGTTGTATATGAAGGCATTCAATCACAAGATCCTGCCTGTGCTGTTGACCATCATCTCCACGGTGGCGGGTATGATCCCGTTTTTGATCGATGGTCAGAACCAGGTGTTCTGGTTTGCGTTGGCGGCGGGTACTGTGGGGGGGCTGATATTTTCTATTGTGGGGATCTTGCTGGTGTTGCCGTTGATTGGGAAACGATGACTCTGATGTTCCGACATTCAGACGTTCAGATGGTTCAGACTTGGTGGTATTGAAGAGTTAATGGGTTGAGGAGTTATTGAGTTATTTGGCTATCAGAATATTGGTGTAAGCACGGAAGTAACTTCCGTGCTAAGGAGCTAGTTGGCAAGGAGTCAGGAGTTACGGATCAGGAGTGTTGCGCTTAATGCAAATACTATGCTTAGCAGGATAAGCAGTCGGTTTTCTGTCGCTCTTGTCATGCCCAGGAAGGTTTTTCGATCGAGAATCAATACTTCCACATTTTGTTGGATGGGTGTCTTTACTATTACCAGTGGTTCTTTGGTTGGTGGGGGAATAATGCTGGATCTGATTGTCAACCCATGCAAACCAGCACGATCTAATTCTAGGTATACAGCTCCAACTTCACCCTTAACAAATGGTAAAATCATTTTCTTTATCATACCAGTGGTGTCATCCTCTATCGTAATTTGAAGTTTGATATCCCTTCTTAAAGCATAGATATATCTTCCAAAGTCCCCATTCAGTTTATTCAGATGTCCAGGGTCTAAAACACCAAATATCTCTGAAATGAGGATCGGCTTTTCAAGTTTAAATACAAAATGCAAATCCTCTTCGACGTCCATGATCGAGTCATACCAAATATTCAGGTGATAGTTTGCCATGATATCAATTTCCGGGTTACTACCCAGCATGACAAAGTCACCCTCCTGGATCAGGTTGGCTAATACCTTTTGTTCTTCGATTGAATGCGAAGTAATATATCGGGAATTTACCCGGAGGGGTTTATGTAAACGTGTAGGACCAACGGGTTCCCAACGATATTTTGACCAAAATATCAGGCATATGCCCATAAAGGAAATGACCACGACGTATTTTAAATATGGGTCGATGAAGCTTTTGATAGCGCTTAAAGTTTAACAGAAGTGGTGGTTATGTAGGGAAAATTGGATTTGGTTATGCAGGTACAAAACACATTTACTTCAGTGGGGGAATTGTTTGTTATTTTGAAATAGCCTTCGTCGTTGATTTGTGGTACTACTGTGTAGCCTTTTGATCCTTCGATGAAGTATTTACCTGCAGCCAAATTTCCGATATAATAATTGGCCTGATCGCAGTTTTCGATATTAACGAAGATTATTTTATTACCATCTTTCAGCTCTCTTCTTACGGTTATCCCGGGCAGTTCTTTCATTTCTCCATTGAGTTTATATTCTACCAGGGCTGTACTCTTGTAACCCATGTGATAAGGGACCTGAGCTTGTAGCTGTCCATTGCGATAAAACACCTGAACCTGTCCGTGAACACGGTCATTTTCATAGGGTGTTTTCCGATAGATGTCCCCATTGCTGTAGTACTTATATGCTGTATCCGTCCGCATTCCATTTTCGTAGGTCATTTCCAGAAGTACCTGCTGGCTATTGTCATAATACAGGTAGGACTTTCCATGTTTCTTGTTGTCCTGGTAGTTGATGGATGTCCTGACATTTCCTTCTTCGTCGTAGGTATGGACCAGGCCTTCCAATTTAGTTTCCACAGGCTTTTCTGCCTTTTTAGGCGTTGTACAACCTGATACCATTAAACAGAGCAGCAAAACCAGTTTAAAACATACAGCGATACCAAGGGTATAGGCATTCATAAGCCTTTGGGTTTATTAATTTGCTGACTAAGTTGTTCAATCTCCTTTTCAGAAAGCAGATTATGGATCAGCAGTAGGGCCATTTCGAGGTGGGCGTTGGTATAATAGTCTGTAGCCATGTAGTTTAGCTGAGCGATGATATATTGATTTTTATCTAAAATTGGGGAATATACATTTACATTTCCAATCTTTCTCTTTTTGACAATTCCTTTTCGCTCCAGGGTTGACAGGTGTGTTGCGATGGTGGTGTATTGGGGTTTTGGATCGCAATATTCCTGTAAGACATCACTAACAGCACCCGACTTCAGGCGCCAAAGTGCTTTCATTACTTTGCCTTCCCGGACAATAAGTCTTTTACTATCTCCCATCTATATGATAATTAATCTTTGACCTTGGCTATGGTCACAACCGGGTTATGATCTATTTCGAGGCCTTTCATTTTGTCTGGTATTTCACCAGGATTTCTTGATATGTGGTCAATCATTACATCCGCAGTGACAAAACCAACAAGTTCTCGATCCTGATTCAATGTAAAAGGTATGAAATCAGTTATGCCATTTAAGTCATCTTTGAAGCCATTATCGGCACTGGTTTGATAATTACTCACTTTGATTTCCTCTCTTTGCTTGTCATAATATCCTGCATGTCTTCTATCCTGATAGTTCACAGTAAAAAACAGGTTTCTATCAGTTTCTATCAGATATTCAACTTTGAATAGTTCTTTAACTTTATCAAAGGCATCTGCCTTACCTCTGATGGGGTATTCAACTCCCAATTCTCCTGCATCGAATATCATCCTTGGAATTAAGAGACTGTCTGCTAACTGAAATAATGTATCGCTCCACATCTCTTTGAAATAGGTTTTTGAATCATAATTATAAAATTCAGCTTCATTGCTAAAATAAGCCACTACTTCAGGATCTTCTCTGCTATAATAGTTGTAATTGCTGATGACATATTCTTCCTTTCCCTCCTGATCAAAAACCAGAATTTTTTTATCGATGTCTCCTCGTGCATTGGTTATGTAAGTTGCATAGAGGTCAGGACGCATTTCAATGTGATTCCCGGAAACATTATAATAGTTCGGATAAGCAGTTCTCCTTACCAAAGTACCGTCTATGTCGTACTCCATCACTTTTTTATTATAACTCATGCATTTAACCACTCCTCTTACCGGGTCATAGGTTATGGTATAATTGTATTCTTCTGGTCCTTTACCCCGACCACTTATCTCTCTGATGAATTTACCTGTCTTGCGATCAAAGACCAGGACCTGACGAAAACTGACGACAATGATAAAATTCCCATCTACAAAGAATCTGGGATTTCTTGAAATGATCGATTCTTCTTTTGTTTCCAATGGCACATATTCTATCGACCCGGCTATTTCGCTTAATTTGATCTTTTCATTTTTATTAAAAGCACTTTTGATATCAACAACTTCAAGTTTATTCTCCCCTTCATCCGATTTTGTTAGAGGGGTGCATGCGTTGCAAATTATGAATATGATCAGGTAGCGTAATCTCATAAAAACTTTCTCTTGCTGCAAACCTACTAAATTTTTAGTTGTTTCGGATAATCATATGTAGAGTTTTAAGGTTAGATTTAAAGAATAAGCGGTGAATGCACGGAAGTAACTTCCGCGCTAGGGGGTTAATAGGTGACTGAGTTATTGAGTTATTGGGAGGCGGTAGCAAGGCAAGGGTGGTTTATATGGATTATTCCACCTTCGCTACCAACCTACGCAAGGCTGCGGCAGACGAGGAGTTTCCACCTACGCTGGAGCTCCGGTGGACAAGACGGTGGACGCGGTAGGTTGGTGGGTTAGAAGTATTCGATACAATCGAATGGCTCGGGCACCCTCGATGCAATCGAGGGTGAGGGGGCAGATCACAAGTGGACCCTTGCGATAGGTGTCAATCGGGGTTGGGGGAGTTAATTTTAGATGCACGGAAGAAACTTCCGCGCTAGAATAATACATAACTTAATCATGCTCAGACAAAGAAGATCTATGCTGGATCTCTGGGGTAATTTTATTTTATGGAACGGGTGCTCTATCTTGTATCCCTAATCATGATGATATTGAACACAATCAGGTTATTCATTCACTCTTTTATCTCCTCCCTACATTGGGTCATGGGAGGGATCATATACTGTTTTTTGGTGCTTCTTACGTTTTCCTGTCAAAAAGCAGACCCGGAAAAGGAGGCTGAGTCTGTCAAACGATCCTATGAGGCGTACCTTCCTGAGGTCACGGTAACGAAGCTGGAGCGGCAGGACTTTAACAAGGAAGTCCTTAGTAACGGGACTTTACAGGCTTTTCGCAAAGCGGAGATCCGGTCAGAGGTAGCAGGCGTAATCACCGCTGTCAACATTGCCAATGGACAAAGGGTTACAGCTGGTTCCCGACTCGTTTCTCTGGATGATTCCGAAGCCTCACAAAATCTCAAAAGAAGCCAGGTGTCGCTGGATCAGGCTGCTATTGAACTGGAAGATCAGTTGATCAATCATCAATTTGACTTTGACACCACTACCATGAATCAAGAAGTTCTTAGAAACCTGAAGATAAAAAGCGGTTACTCTACCGCTTTGCTGGATCTGCAGGAGGCCAGGCATGAGTTGAGCAAGACTCGGATCAACGCTCCTTTTCCCGGCAGGGTTGCCGACCTTGATGTCAAGGTCTACAATCATGTCAGTGCGGGGGATGAAATATGCAAGCTCATTGACGATTCGAAGTTTGAGGTGGTCTTTCCTGTGATCGAGTCAGAGATCGCCTTGCTTCAGAAGGGGCAGGCAGTCCAGGTAAGCCCTTATGCCATCAACGCATCTTACAACGGCACCATCACTGCCATCAACCCCCTGGTCGACGAGAACGGGTTGATCCAGGTGAAGGCTCTCATCGATAACAGTGATGGCAAGCTCATCGAGGGGCTGAATGTGCGGGTGGCGATCAGGCAGGAAGTTGAAGGGCAGCTTGTCATCCCGAAGGAGGCCCTGTTGCAGCGCGACGGCCGGCAGGTAGTCTTCACCCTCATGGAGGACAGCACCGCCTACTGGAACTATGTCGAGGTGGGATTCGAAAATGCTGACAGCTATACGGTAACAGATGGCCTGGAGGAGAACCAGCTGATCATCATCGAGGGAAACATCAACCTGGCACATGAGTCGAAAGTCATCCAAAAGGGATCTGTGGGTTCTGGCTCATCAACTCAAACAGCTCCGTAGTGTATGGTTAAGTTCCTGGTCAATCGTCTAATCGGAACAACCATGGTATTTATTGCCATTGCAGCCTTAGGGTTGCTGGCAGGTGCCCAGCTTCCGGTGTCGCTGATGCCCAATATTGAAATCCCTGAGGTCACCATACAGGCCACGCACGAGGTTTATAACAGCGAACAGATCGAGCAATCTATTTTAAGGCCCTTGCGGAATGAGCTGTTGCAGACCCAACACCTGGATGTCATCCACTCCACGGCAAGGAACGGTTCCGGACTGATCTCCATGCGCTTTGACTACGGTACCGATATCTCAAAGGCTGTCATTGAAGTCAATGAAAAAGTCGATGCCGGGATGAACAGGCTTCCGGAAGGGGTCAGACGCCCTGCTGTTATCAAAGCCAGCGCGGTAGACCTGCCCGTGTTCACCATCAATGTGAGTTTGAGGCAGGGCGGGGAGTCGGCGGAGAGGCTACTTGAGCTGAGTTCCTTTACAGAGCAGGTTTTGAAGCGCAGGATCGAGCAGGTCCCCGAGGTGGCCCTGGTAGACATGACCGGCCTGCTGCACCCGGAGGTCAGGATCACTCTGGACACCTCCCGCGTCATCCAGCTGGGTATTTCTGTTGACGAGATCACGCAGGCCATCACCGAGAACAACAGGGAGTTTGGGAACATCCTCATCCGGGAGGGTCACTATCAATACAATGTGAAGATTGGCAATCGGCTGATCGGCATCGAGGATCTGAGAGATCTGCTTATCCGTTCCGCGGGGCGCATCTTCAGGCTGGGGGAGCTGGCCCGTCTGGAGACGGTCCCCATCAAGAGCCAAGGCCTTTATGATGCGAACGGTCAGCGTGCCATTGCCATGGCGGTGATCAAGAAGTCCGATGCCCGGCTGGAGGACATGGCGAGGGCTGTTGGCGAGACGATCACCATCCTCGAGGCCGATTACCCGGACCTTTCCTTTGAACTTACTCGTGACCAGTCCAGGTTGCTGAATGTGACGCTGGACAGTCTCCAGCAAAGCCTTGTCATTGGTAGTGTGCTGGCCTTTCTGGTCATGTTTTTCTTTTTGAAGGATCTAAGGTCTCCATTGTTGATTGGTATCTCGATACCTGTTTCGCTGATCGTGAGTCTTTTCGCCTTTTACGGGGTTGGGTTGACTGTGAATATGGTGTCGTTGTCCGGCCTGTTGCTGGGGGTAGGCATGATGATTGACAACTCCATCATTGTCATTGACAACATCAGCCAATGGCTTGAAAGGGGCAGCACGCTCAAAGAAGCCTGTATCAAGGGTGCTGAGGAAGTGATCCGGCCATTGATCAGTTCGGTGCTGACTACCTGTGCTGTCTTTGTTCCCCTGATCTACCTGAGCGGGGTTTCGGGCGCCTTGTTTTATGACCAGGCCCTGGCGGTCTCCATAGGGCTCATCGCCTCCCTGGTGGTCTCTGTGACACTGATCCCTGTGTATTTCAAGGTCTTGAATCAAAACAGGGTCTTATCACGATGGAACGATGCTATTCAGTTTAGGCAGTCGTTTACCTTAAAAGGTCTTTACAAGCGAGGGTACGACCTGGTGCAGCGCAACCAGCCGGTCATGGTTGTTTTACTGGTGGTGATGTTGGCTGCCATCTACCCGCTATATCTTGTGCTGGACAAGCAGCGATTCCCTACGATTACCGAGTCCGCTGTACAGGTCCAGATAGACTGGAACAGGAACATCCATGTTGAGGAGAACAGGTCGAGAATCCTGGATCTTGTAGCGCCACTCTCGGAAAAGCTTGTTCAGTACAACAGTGAGGTCGGGCAGCAGCAGTACATTCTCTCCGGCAATTTCTCCGCCCAGACACCCAGCGAGTCATCCATTTATTTGTTGGCCAGGGATGCTGATGAGCTTCCCGATATCAAGACTACCATCCAGGAGCTTGTCAAGACCCGCTATCCAGAAGCCGTCATCAGTTTTTCTGCCCCGCAGAATGCCTTTGAGCGGCTGTTCGCGTCGGGAGAAAGCCCTTTTACCGCCCGGGTCATTCTTGAATCGTCCGGTAACTCTGTGAATCCGCTGGAAGTGCTTGAGCCTTTGGAGGTTGCCATGGGAAGCACGTTGCCCGATTTCCAGCCTTTGGCGGCAGACAGGGTCTTGAGTCTTTCGCTCAACCATGAGAAGATATTATTATATGACGTTGATGTCACGCGAGTGATCCAGGTGTTGAAGACCCTGCTTGATGAAGAGGTGATTGGTGAGCTCAGGTCATTCCAGCAGTACACGCCCATCAAAGCCGGAGCCAATAATCGAGACCTGTTGTACCAGATTGAGCACAGGGAGGTGCGTGGTAAGTCAGGCAACGTCGTTCCCTTGAGGTTGTTGGTCAACACGACATATGAGGAGCGGTTGAAGGTCATTCATGCCGGGAAGGATGGGGTTTACTATCCCTTTAACTTTCAGATCACGTCTTCGGAGGTCGAGGGGTTTATGGAAGAGATTGGTTCTCTGGTCCGGGACTATGGGGCGTCCGTGCAGTTCTCCGGGTCTCTGATCAGCAACGAAGCATTGATCCGGGAGCTGGCGGTGGTCATGCTGGTTTCTATCATCTTGCTTTATTTCATCCTGGCGGCCCAGTTTGAGTCCATTTGGCAACCCATGATCATCTTGTTTGAGGTGCCCATGAATTTTGCCGCTTGTTTCCTGGGGTTGTATTTGGCGGGCCATTCGCTGAACATCATGTCTTTGATCGGGATGATAGTGATGAGCGGGGTGATCGTGAATGACTCTATCTTGAAGATCGATACGATCAATCAGCTACGTCGGGAGGGTCTGTCGGTGAGCGAGGCTGTTGCTGTGGGGGGTGAGCGCCGGCTGAAGCCCATCCTGATGACGAGTATTACGACGATCCTGGCGCTGGTACCGTTTTTATTTGCCGGTGACCTGGGCTCGGAGTTGCAGCGGCCGTTGGCGATCACGGTGATCTGCGGGATGTTGTCGGGGACTTTTGTGAGTCTGTATTTTATCCCGTTGTTTTATGGGTGGGTGGTTGGTGAGAGGAGTTAATTCGCCTTCATTGAAATTACGGCGGACAAGGTGGGTTAATGAGTTGATGGTTAATGGGTTATTGGGTTATTCCACCTTCGCCGAGGCTTCGGTGGACAATTGGGCTAATGAGTTAGAAATATTCGATACAATCGAATAGCATCATCACAAACGGACGCTTGCGCTAGATGGTAGTTAGGTATTGGGTAGGGGGTCAGATGTTCGGATTTTCCGATATTCGGATGTTCGGAGTGGTTGGAAAGTTATTGAGTTATTGAGTTATTGTTTAATCAGTTATCTGGATATTCGTGTGGACGGAAGTAACTTCCGCGCTGGAGGTAGCTCCAACAGACAATTCAATTGTTCGGATACTCAGATGTTTGGAGTTGATGAGTTTCTAACACAGAAATCAGCAGTCTGGAGTAACTTTGTAATGGTGAAAAAAATATTGATACTCATATTTCTTTTTTCGTGGGTCAGTTTGATTGGTCAGAACGTATTGAAAGGGAGGTTGATTGATTCAATCAGCAACGAACCCATTGAGTACGCCTTGCTTTACATTGATGGATCAACGAAATCCACTACCTCCAACACAGAGGGAATGTTCAGTTTTACTATTCCAAACCTACCAGCCCAAATTGAAGTGAGTCACCTCAATTATCAACCTATGTCTTTATTTGTTGAAGTTGAAATGGTAACAGATGATGTGGTGACCATTGCGATGGCACCAAGAGAAAACATCCTGGATGATGTTTTGATTCTGGATAAAAGGACGAGGCAGGAATATTTAAACAGGTTTAAAGAAGAGTTCCTGGGTGTTGACTACTGGGGCAGGCATGCCAAGCTTCTCAATGATGATTGTCTGCTCTTTAGTAGGGATGAACGTAAATTGAGTGTTTCAGCAACAGAACCTTTGGTGGTGGACATGCCCAAGTTAGGCTATCAGGTCAGTGTAGATTTGCTCAAATTTGTCACAGAAAGTCATTCATTTAATACTTCTTCTGCAACAATCGTTGCGAAGTATCATTTTGAGGATGTCAGCAATCGAGATAAGAAAATTGCCAATAACAGGAAAGAAGTATATTTCAATTCGAGGCAACATTTTCTGCGAAGCTTATTTCGGGATCAGCTTTTAGAGAATGGCTTTAATATGTTTGAGAATTTTAGTGACACTGCTAGCCAACAAGTGACCTCTGCGCCGGTAGACCTTGGGGATTCTCTGATCCGGATAGATGACCGGATCAAGCTAATCAATCTAAAAGATCACGAATATCAGATCCTTTATTACAGCAAAAAAGGTTATCCTCTTGACCTGACGAAGCATAAACCAAAATCCTCTTACGAGCCTTCCTCGCTTCATTTTCGTGTTGATAGCATATACGTCTTTAGCGATGGAACATCTCCCAGTTCAGACATTCGCTTTTCAGGACATATGGGGATTAAGCGGGTTGGTGCTATGTTGCCGAGTGATTATTAGGATTTTGAAAATTCAGGAAATTATTGAGATATTAGGGATTTCATGAGACTTATTCACTGAAGGATCAAAATGACCTAGTCAAAATGAGCCGTATCCCTCTGGATATAAAATGAATTCATTAGAAAGCATGGAAGTAACTATCCATAAGGCATTGGCAAATATGAATCCGGGAAAGTCGAATTACTTATCTGAACCAGATTCTCTTTCGGATCAGTATATGAATTGGGATATATTAGATATTAGCAGATACCTTCATCTCGTCATTAGAGAGATTAATTATGTAAACAAAGGACAGGAAGTAGTAAAAGGTGGATGGCTCCAATTTCTTGAAAGAGCTATGGGATTCTCTTTGGGAAATTAGGAACTTGAGATACTTGATAAATTTAGAGAATGTGAGCAGAATTCTGCTCACATTCCATGAATTTATTATCCACTATGCTTCTCCGCAGGTAGAACCCTGTCCGTTGCAGTTTTCTTGGGTAGCAGTCGCCTGTTCTGCAGGGGTACATCCTGAAGTGAACGTCGTCACTCCATCTGCACAAGTACAATTACATGTACTTCCCCCTCTAAAAAGAACTAGTTTTTCAGCGTCCAACTGCTTTTCTTGAGTAAGTGTTAGTTTTCCAAACTTTTTTGAATTCTCCATTTTGTAAAAAGGTTATAATTTCTGAAATTAACTGGTTTTCAGTAAGACCAAATGTTCACTTAAAATATAAAATAGACATCATTTCAAAGAAATGTAAACTGGGTCCATTATTTCTGGACTCGGTAACTTTCCTCCCAATAATTCTAATTCACCGTTTTTTAATGGACAAGGAACCTTATTTTACTATCTGAATCAAACTGTAAGACCATTCATTATGTTCCGGTTTAAAGAATTTAAGAATGGGCTTTATACGCCAATCAGTGGAGCTTTGCAATTCCTACAACAGGGTTTGAATCAAGAGAGATCGATCTCCCATTAGCGTAGGGTTCACCCTTCTTCAAATAAGTTAGCGTGAGTGAATCCGGAATAATTAATCCATAAAGTTCATTTTGATTTGATATACCCTGTGGAACTAAATGACCAATATCCAGTATATCGTCCACAAATCCATTGTCTCCAAATTCCGTATAGTTACTGATCTTGGTTTCAGAGTTACTCTTGTTGTGATATGCTGCATAAATTTGTTGATTATGTGAAAAGGAAAAAAAGATATTGTCAGTAGATTCGAAAATATTCTGAATTCTCAGCAAATCTGTCATTAGGTCCCTTGCATCTTGCTTGCCTCGTAATTCAAAATTGATGGACATGTCCCCAGCATTGAAAACATAGTGTGGAACAAGTGTGTCGGGTGACAAGATGAAAAGTGTGTCGTTCCAGATTTCTTTAAAGTAATTACGATTGTCATGTTTGTAGAATTCAGCTTCTTTTCCATAAAAATTAAAAAGTTTACCTTCTCTTTCATAGAAGTTAACATTGGGAACTACTTTAACTTCGTTGCCTTCAGCATCAAATAAAAATAGAAATTCAGGACTATCACCTAAGACATTTGGCATATAGGAAGCATATATTCCTGTGTTAATCATAGTAAAGGTGAGTCCCAGGAAATCAAATGGAGAAGTGATTGTTCTATTAAGTGATCCATCCAGATTATACTCTAAGATATCTTTACCTCTCACTGCATAAATAATTCTACGCTCGGCGTCAAAGGGCTGATGTGTTGTAGCTGTATATTCTCCGGGGCCTTTTCCATAAGCACCAACTTCACGAACAAAGTCTCCGCTTATCCTATCGAAAAGGAAAATCTGGCGGAAGCTCACTACCACTATGAAATCTTTATCGATTGCGATACGCGCATAGTTATCAATAAAGCACTTTTCATTTGTTTCCAAGGGGATGTATTCTATGTTACTCGCCACTTCAGAAAGCAACAACTTTTCCTTTTTATCAAAAGCTTCTTTTACGTTGATTGTTTCAAGATCCAGACTGGAATTTTCCTCTGCATGTTGACTGCACGAGAAATTGATCAATAGAAAAAAAAGAGTGGTTAAGGTATTTAACAAATACGCAGCCCTTAGAATTGGATTCATAACGGTATTTTAATAATGACGTAACACAATGTATAGCCTAAAGTAATCTATAATTCTGAGATAAAAGCTAATAGATGAATTGAAAATGTATATAAGAAGGAGTAAACCCTCTTCCTATTTACCTCCACAAAGGCTTCCGCCTATGCTGAAGCTACCGTGAGTAAAGTTGGCTGACAGACGAAGGAAAGATTGATGTTCAAATCTACTACAAGCGGACGCTTGCGCTAGATGATAGGTTGACTTGTTTAGGTTTATTGAGTTAATTGGTTAACAGGAAATTCAGTTATTGCACGGTAGTAACTTCTGCGCGGATTTCGCAGGAGATAGGAATCAGAAAGGAGAAGACATATTCCGAAAGGTCAAAATGAACTTTTGGTTAGAACTTGGAAATGACCGGAGTCTGTATATAATGGGTAATTTTGATTAACTTCGTTTAAACTTCCATCTAAATTATGAAGAATGCAATCATGTTCACCCTATGCCTATTGATCTTTGTTCAGTGTAAAGAAGAGGCAAAGGAGTTTCCGGTTCTAGATCTTGACGGGAGTCATCCAACCAAAACACTGGCGATCAGTGACCTGGTAACAAATCTCAGGGCGGTGCGACTGGAGACCACAGAAGAATCATTGTTGCCGGCATTTTTCAACTACCTGGCAGGTGAAAAGTATATCATCACCTATTCAAGGGATAATATTATGCAATTCACATCGCAGGGAAAGTTTATTAGGATTCTTTCGAAAAAAGGGAACGGTCCGGGAGAATTCAATAACGTGGCTTCACTGGTTATGGACAATTCAGAGGAAAAGCTTTACCTCTCCCACATGGGTAGCAATGAATTACTCGTGTTTGATTTGGCGAGCGGCTACCCAAAAGATGAGATATCAATCCCTGATAAGGCTGCCAGGATGGTCTTTGTAAATGACGAGGAAATACTGGCTTTTGGTTATCCGTTTGGTGATTACAAAAGGTTCAGTGTGAATGTCAATACAACGGAAATCAAAGATTCTATCAAGTTTGAGGAAGCAGAAGAGAAACCAATGGGAAATCGAATCACCTGGATCTCTAAAGCAAGTGATCAGGTGTACTCACTTTTTCCTGAATCAGACACTTTATATCGCTATGCAGACAATGAATTCGTCCCTGAATTGTATTTACTATTCAGTAATCAGGTAGATCCCAACAAGACATCAACAGGAAGAAGTTTACAGTTCCCAATGAATGGTACCAATCATATGTTACTTGGAACGCATGATGTATCCATGGAAATGTCAAATGGCTTTGTTAGAATGAAGAATTCAGGTGAAAACCCCAGGATTTTCTATTTTGATAAAGTGAAGCAGAAATTATTTGAGGTTTCTATACTGGAAGATGATCTCATGAAAAAGGATATGGAGTATCTTTTTGATTTACGCCAGCAAGGGGACCATATCAGTATTAAATACACCGCCCTGGATATCATTGAGCACCTGGAGGCCAATCCAGCGCTGGAGTCCTATGTTTCAGATCTCTTTGATGGGTACGAGTTTAACGAGGATGACAATCCTGTGTTGGTTATGGGGAAGGTTTTTTAGTTAGGTGAATCATCTATCACGAGGACGCTTGCACCGGTGGGGTGCTAGATGGGGTTAATAGGTTATTAGGTTAATAGGTCAATAGGCTATTAGGTTGGTCCACCTTCCCTATCTACCTACGCAAATCAACTTCGTCATCTACCTACACTAAAGTTTCCACCTACGTTAAACTTGGGTGGACAAGGCGGCGGACGCAGTAGGTTATTGAGTTAGAATCAAGTTGTACCATATGTTTTGGCATTCCATCTGTATCGATTTTTGTCGTTTGATAAATTTCCCGGAGAGTGAGTAACAACAATATGAACAATGTCGATTTCAGAAAACATTCATGAGAGTTTTGTTAATAAGCCTTTTCCAGCAATAGTGTTTGATAGTACTCCTTATACCACTTAACAAATCTTGGGATTCCAACTCCAATATCTATCTTTGGTTGATAATCATAAACAGTTTTCAATTTTTCATTATTACATAAGGTATTGTATACATCACCTTTTTGGTTCTCAATTTTATTTATGGTGGTTTTCATTCCCAATTCCCGTTCTAAACTGATAATAATGTCTTGAATTTCAATATTTTCTCCAAAGCCTATATTTACAATATCGTAATTGGGATTAGTTTGGAAAGAAATCTTTTCTATAATTGAATTAATTCCATCAACAATATCCTGAACATAGGTAAAATCCCTTGTTAAGTTTCCAAAATTGAATAGGTCAATAGGCTCTTTACTAATTATTTTCTTTGTAAATATAGACATGCCCATATCGGGCCTACACCATGGACCATAGACAGTAAAAAATCTTAATCCAATACAATCTAGATCATAGTTATGGAAATATGAATACGCCATACTTTCATTGGCTTTTTTTGAAGCTGCGTATAAGGAAAGTGGACAATTCGTGTCATCATCTTCGCGAGAGGGATTTCCTGGATTTTCTCCATAAACAGATGAGGATGAGGCAAATAAAAGATGTTTAACATTATTTTTTGCACAAGCTTCAAGAATATTTCCAAACGCGTTAATATTATTTCCAATATAGTCTTTAGGGTTTATTAATGAATTTCGAACACCTCCTAGCCCAGCCAAATGAATTACGTAATCAAATTTGTATTCATTAAATATGCTAAAAATCTTATCATCTCTTAAATCTGTTTCAATAAAACATATCCCTTTCTCTGAATACCTCTTGTTATCCTTTGAATTACTATTCATGTCAACTCCAAGATTAATTAAGCGCGATATCTTAAGGTTTATGTCATAATTCGGTGCAAGATTATCTATTCCAATAACCTCAAAGTTTTCAGCACATAATTTAAGAGATAAGTGCATTCCAATAAAACCAGCACAACCTGTTATTAATATTTTCATATGTATAATAATTGATTTTCTATATTTAACAGAGGAAGCGATCTGGCTGCCAAAATGAAAATTAATAATCTTCCACCAAGAAGTGGAAGATTATTTTACCGCAATTCATTAATTAAACTGTACAGGAAAAACCGCCGCTACCACAGTATTGTTGTCCCCCTGCCGCTTGAGCTTCAATGGTACAGTCTTCTAAATCCCATACAACACCTGTTCCGGCGCGGTAAGACCAGAATTTACTCGTAGCTCGCACTTTGAATAATACTATGTCAAATTTATTTCTCTTTGGTCCACTATTTCTGGACTATCTTTAAATTAGAAAAATTCTTAGTGGCTTTCTTTTAAGAAGTATGAAAAAGCGTTAATAATTTAGCCAATACTAAAGATTCCGCGAATTGCATTTCATTGATAAAAGGGTTGAATTCTAGCAATTTGATAGATTCTAGTCACGAATATTGGAAACCTTAAGTATGATTGAAATTGGGATTATTAAATAAATTAAATGATAAAGCTATTATTTTGACCTATTTATATTTCTCGACTCGCAAGCTGACACTTATACATAATTTTTTATGGTAAAAAATGACAGATAAAATGGTTGCACTAGTAATAAAAAGTAATTATCTCCCATATTCAGAAGTATTCATATACGAAGAAATGAGAAGATTTAAGCAGTTCGATATCCACTGGCTGATCAGTGTTTATAATGATACCAGGTATTTTCCTGAACCTAAAAATTTCACTGTACATCCATGGTCATATGAGCATGGCTCGAAATCAGATTTATTGGAAATCTTAAAAAAGATTTCTCCGGACATAATTTACTTTCAATTCGGATTTGACGCTCACTTTTTTTTCGAGAAAGTTGACAGGAAGATGAATGTACCTGTAGTCGTTTCACTCCGAGGTGCAGATGTATCTGTTTTTGTAAAAATATCGGAATATGATTATGGAGCTTTATCAGAATATGTAGACTTGTTCCTAGTAAGATCAAATGAAATGGCCATTCGTGTTAAAACGCTCGGTGTGCCAGAAGAAAAGATCATTGTACATTATACAGGAATAGATATTACCAAGTTTAATTTTACTGATGTATCTAATAACCCATTAAATAAGTGCATTTGTATTTCCAGGTTGGTAGGAAAAAAAGGTATTGATGACATTGTTAAGGCGATAGGTCTTGTTAAAAAAGAATTGGATCCAGGTTTTATGCTTGATATTTATGGTACTGGACCCCTTCGTCATCAATTAATTGAATTGATTCAAGAACTTAATGTTGGAGACTTTATAAGATTAAATAAATCAATCAGTCATGAGGAATTATCTATTAAGTTAAAGGCCTATAGTTTCATGATCCAAGCTTCAAAAACTGATGAAAGGGGTGATATGGAAGGGATCCCTAACTCACTCAAAGAAGCTATGGCTATAGGCCTAAGAATTATCACAACTGATCATGCAGGTATTCCAGAGTTGTTAAAGAAACCTGAATGGGCTTGGATAGTCCCTGAGGGTGATATTGAGTCACTATCAAAAGCAATTTTAGCATTTTCGACAAGTCAAAACTATAGCATATCTGATTTCAAAGAACGAAGATCCTTTATCGAATCAGATTTCAACATTGACAAACAGGTTGAAGATCTTGAAACAATGTTTAACCAGCTGACAACACAATATGAGCATCATAGGAAGTAAATATTACTCTTGTTAAATAAACTAGCTTACCTGATTTCCAGGAATTCGAAAGTTCAAAATGACACTTTGAACTTCACTTAAAGGATATCTTTTGCTTAATAAATATCCCGTAGGCAAATAACCGTTTTTAAAGAATTTCTTATAAACACTTCGAAATATTTTGAAAAGTAAGGAAAATATTTTTTTTGATTACCTAAAGAAATTATATTACATAAGACTGAAATTATCATACAACCCAATAATATCCCTTATGTCCGAAGATGAGTGTCCTTGGTTGTCACAAATTTCACGGCTACTGATTGAGAAAAGTTTACTGATTGATGACCTTGGCCTTTTAAATGGAAAAATCGGGATCAGTATTTATTTTTTCCAATTGTACCGGAAGACAGCTAATAACCAATACAAGCAAGTAGCAGAAAAGCTGGTTGAAGATGTTTATGATCGTATTGCAAGTAGTAACCGGATAATTGACTTTGAAAATGGATTAGCTGGAATAGCCTGGGGAATTGAGTATCTGGTGCAGTTCGGCTTTATCGAAGCTGATACTGATGAGGCATTAAGTGATTTAGATGATAAGATTTTTCAGTATTTGATTGATCATCAAAGTCTATCCTTAGGACTCCGAAATGGAATACTTGGGTATGGGTTTTATTGTATCTCTCGTTTGAAGGGAGAAAAAGTGAATCAGTTTACAAGCAGAAAATACTTGCTTCTGCGTTTGTTAATGCATCTAGTTGATCAATTATATAAAATAGTTGAAGAAAAAACTGAAGCCCTTCGAGAACCCATCACATTTAGTATTACTTGGGATTTGCCCTGGTTGCTCTATTTCTTATCCGAACTCCACAGGTTAAACATTTATAATAAAAAGGTTCAAATTATTTTGAGTCAACTAGAGCTCATCGTAAAATCGACCTATCCAATTAAGGATACTCATAAGTTATTTTTGCTCTTAAGCATTGAAAGATTGATACAACAGACAAGTGCAAAAAATTGGGGACAGCATTTAAAGGTCCTTCAGCTGAGCATTAATTGTGATAAAATCCCTTATGAGTTTTCAGATAAAAATGTTACGCCAATTCACGGATATGCCGGATTTGGTTCATTGTTGAAGTTGCTTTCAGTTAACAATCATGGTCATGGAAAATTGTCATCAATACTTTTTAATAAAATCAATAACTCTACGTTATGGCAAGAAATCAAAGAAAAAAAGGATTTCAGTTCAAAGGATTTGGGGATACTACAAGGTTTATCAGGCATTGCATATTCCACTTTAATTCTCTCAAAAACAGGTTAAATATAATACGCTTTAAAAGTCTTTATCATATAATTCTTTAACAAATGAAAAAAGAAGACAATGTCATTGCTGTTATCAAAAAAGCAGTTAGACACTACGATATAAAAGTTTCCGAGGAAACCATTCAAGAAAGCTTACAATCACATCCAAATTATCCATCTCTAAAAAGTGTCTGTGACTCTTTGAAAGAATGGAAAATCGATAATTATGCCATGCACTTAACCAGAGAGGAACTGAAAGAAGCCGATGTCCCCTTTATAGCACATTTAAAAGAAGGTAACATTGTCTTTGTACCAAGCCTAAATGGTAATTCTAAGGTAGACTACTTTGAAACATTCCTCCATAAAAAAACCATCGATGAGGATGAGTTTTTTAAAAAACATTCAGGTGCCACCATTTTACTAGATCCTGGTAAAGAAGCCGGTGAGAAAGCTTATAAAGAAAAAAGGCAAAACCGATTGCTGCATAAAGCCATTCCTTATATTGGCTTGACTGCCATACTAAGTTATCTGGTATATCTAGCAGTGCTTCCTGGGGTGTCTAACTATGACTTATCACTATCGTTTATTGGGATGATCTCGGCCAAAATAGTTGGTCTAATTTTTTCCATTTTAATTGTTTTGAAGACCCTTAAAATTGAAAGTAGTCTTGCAGATGTTATATGTGGTTTTCAAAAAAAAACAGATTGTAATTCATTGCTTAATAGTGATGCGGCTAAAGTGTTTAGCTGGCTCCAATGGGGTGATATTGGTTTAATCTATTTTGTATCAGGGCTACTTTCATTTGTAAGTGTTTCTCCAGGGGATTATGGGTTTTTAGCTGCCCTCTCATTTGCCTCATTGGGATTCGTTTTATATTCAATCTATTATCAATGGATAGTAGCGAAGACTTGGTGTCTCTTATGTTGTGGAGTTCTTATTGCTCTTATAGCTGAAGCTTTCATGGCTGCCACTTTCTTCTTGCCAATCAATTTATCAATGAATGGAGTTTTAAACTACTTAGTTATATTACTATTTACTGGGTTCATCGTTCTTTTATTCAAGACCTATTATTTAAACTTAGAATTACTGAATAAGGAAAAAACATCATTGTTAAGATTCAAGAGAGATCCTATGACATTCTCAAGTATCTTACAATCTACTGAAAGAAAAGAGATCCCTGTTCCCAAGGAAGTATTTACCATAGGAAGTAAAGAAAGTTCAATGGTAGTAACAGCCTTTTTAAGCCTACACTGTAACCCTTGCCAAAGAGCATTTAACCAATTAAAACCATTGTTTGAAGGTAAAAATGTTACTGTGAATTTGGTATTTTCTTTTGCTGAAGCAGATATGAATCTTGCAAATACATTGTATAATCTCTTAACAGCAAAGGACTATAACGCAGCTGTAGATATGTTAGACAGGTGGTATAATTCAAATAAGAAGGATAAAATGGATCTCTCAAACCAGTTTGATCAAAATGGATCCGAAAATTCGTTTATATCTATCCAAAAAACACATAAAGAATTATTCCATTCAATGGAAATAAAGGGGACCCCAACTATATTCATAAATGGCCACAAGTTTCCAAAAATGTATGAATATAAAGATCTTTTGTATTTCAGCAATGAGAGTAAACTAAACTAATTCATGGCCATTTCAAGATACCTGGATCGACTCAAACGCATGGATGATTTAATCAGAAGAAGAGCGACTGGGTCTTCCGACGAATTTGCAAATAAATTGGGAATCTCGAGAAGCTCACTCATGGAATATATTAAATTATTAAAAGAATTGAATGCCCCAATCTCCTTTGATCACTATAATAATACTTACTACTATCTAATCAACTGTAAGCTTAAAATAGGTTATGAAAGTAAACTAATTGAAGATTCATCTTTGGTTGAATTAAACAAAAGAAATCTTAAAAGTTTTTGTGAGGTTGTTATCCAGAAATAATGTAGATAAAAATTCTTCATTCGTTACCCAAAATCTTGATTTGATGACCTTTAGCTCTAAATTGAAATAATTAATATTTCTCCTATTATTTATAAACCAAAATTTTTAGTTGAAATTTCCTCATTATAAGCAACTTGATCAGATGGACTGTGGGCCAACGTGTCTACGGATTATTGCCAAATATTATGGAAAGACATATAGTCTTCCATTATTACGTGAAAGGAGCTATATAACCAGAAACGGCGTATCACTTTTGGGAATTAGTGAAGCTGCGGAAAGTATTGGTCTTCATACCCAGGGGGTCAAATTGTCCTGGGACCAACTTCGCTCAGAAGCTGCTCTTCCATGCATAGTCCATTGGAAAAAGAAACACTTTGTTGTAGTTTATAAAATCAAGAAAAGGAAAACCAGCTTTTTATTTAACAAGGGAAGAGCAGATGAAACAGTTTATGTTTCGGACCCAGCCCATGGTCTACTATCTTATACAAAAGAGGAGTTTCTAAATTGTTGGATTTCAGGAAGGGAAGAAGGGGATGAATATGGTATTTCTTTACTACTGGAACCCACACCAGAATTTTACAAGGAAGAACAGGATCACAAAAATCAACTCAGTTTCAATTTTTTATTGGGTTATCTGAGACCTTATAGAAGGTTTCTAATGTTACTAATGCTCGCCACCATAAACGGTACACTGCTCAGTCTCGCTTTTCCATTTCTAACTCAAGCCATCGTTGATATTGGAATAGGAAATAGTGATTTGAACTTTATTTTAATGGTATTGGTAGCTCAATTGGTTCTAACACTTGGTCAGGCAGCCAATAATCTTATTAGAAGCTGGGTAATGCTTCATGTTACTACACGGGTTAGTATCTCCCTGATCGCAGGATTTTTGACTAAACTAATGCGGTTGCATGTATCGTTTTTTGATTCCAAAAATGTGGGTGATATTATGCAACGCATTAGCGACCATAGTCGGATACAATCGTTTCTAACTGGTTCATTAATAAATATCGTTTTTTCAATATTCACCTTGGTGATGTACAGTTTTATTATGGCCAGTTATCACCTTGGCATACTAGGTATTTTTTACGTCGGTAGTACCATATATGTCATGTGGATCTTAATCTTTCTCAGAAAAAGGCGTGAATTGGATTACAAGCGCTTTCAGCAATCTTCGGCCAATCAGAATAACCTGGTACAATTGGTCAATGGAATGCAAGAAATAAAGCTAAATAATTGTGAAAAGCAGAAGCGATGGGAGTGGGAGAGAATCCAGGCCAGATTATTTAAGGTAAGTGTAAAGGGGTTGACCCTGAACCAAAATCAGGAAATAGGTTCCACGTTCATAGATCAGGCTAAGAATCTCACCATTTCATTCCTAACTGCACAAGCAGTTGTTCATGGGGAGATGACTTTAGGTATGATGATGGCCATGCAATACATAATTGGTCAACTAAATGCTCCCATACTGCAATTCATCGGCTTCACGCAACAAGCCCAGGACGCTAAGATAAGTTTAGAGAGGCTAGGCGAAATACACAATAAGGAGGATGAAGAACGATTTGATGATGGGAGAATCCGTGATGTTCCAGCTGGGCAGGGATTATCTATCAGAAACCTAGAATATCAGTATGAGGGGCCTCATTCAGAAAAGGTACTTAAAGATATAAATTTTGATCTCCTACCTAACAAAGTGACGGCCGTTGTAGGAATGAGCGGTAGTGGAAAAACCACATTGATAAAACTATTACTTGGATTCTATGAATACAAAGTTGGAAAGATTGAACTCGGCAGTCAACCACTTGATAAATACAGTCCCAGTGAATGGCGACGTAAATGTGGTGTAGTTATGCAGGAAGGTTATATCTTTTCAGACACAATTGCCCGGAATATTGCTGTTGTGGACGAAATACCTGATGAAGATAAACTACACAGGGCACTTGAAGTTGCCCAAATCAAAGAATTTGTGGATTCTCTACCTATGGGAAAAAACACAAAAATTGGGAATACCGGCCATGGATTAAGTAGTGGTCAAAAGCAAAGAATTCTAATAGCCCGCGCTGTCTATAAAGATCCAGAGTACATCTTCTTTGATGAGGCCACGAATTCCCTGGATGCTAAAAATGAAAAGGCAATTATGGACAACATGAAAATATTTTTTAAAAACCGAACTGTTCTAATTGTAGCTCATAGATTAAGTACAGTTAAAAATGCTGATCAAATCATTGTATTAAAACAGGGTAAAATATCTGAAAAAGGTACTCATGCTGAGCTTGTTAGCTCACAAGGTGGATATTTTGAGCTTGTAAAAGATCAGTTAGAGCTAGGTGCCTAATTATTAGATGTATATTACTGTCAAAAGTATAGCCTTATGCCGGTAGACTCAAATTTAGAAACATACAGTGAGGAAGTGCAAGACATTATGGGTCATGTCCCTAACTGGATTGTCAGATGGGGTATAATTATCTTTTTCATTTTCATTTTAGCAGGTATTATTGGTAGTTACTATTTCAAACACTCAGTAGTCATTTCAGCTCCGTTTGTTTTAACAACCATAAATCCTCCTGCACCAATCGTATGCAAAAGCAGTGGTAGAATCTCAAAATGGTATGTATCAAATGAAGAAAGCATTCCGTCGGGTTCAGTTATTGCTATTCTAGAAAATTCTGCTAGATATGAGGATTGATGGTACCCCAAAAAACAGGACAGTGGGTTTAGTTCAGAAATGACAACTAAATTTACTGATAATGACACGAAAAAAGTACACATCAAAATTCAAGACCAAGGTAGTTTTAGAAGCTATAAAAGAGCAGTATAGTGTAGCTGAATTGGCTCAGCGTTACGAACTCGCACCTCAGCAGATTAACCTTTGGAAAAGGGAGTTTTTAGCTAATGCTGATGCTGTTTTTGATAAGAAAGGCAAAAGCAAGAAATCTTCTGTTGATGAAGAGAAGGACCAGTTACTTAAGGCTATTGGCCAGCTAAAGGTGGAAAATGATTTTTTAAAAGACGCCTTGCGGTAAAACCACTGACTGAACGGAGATCAATGATAAGCAAGGGTCAATTGAGTATGGTCAGGCAATGCAATTTGTTGTCCATACACCGTTCCGGGATTTATTATAAGCCTAAAGGAGAATCTGAGTTGAACTTAAAGCTAATGAGGATGATGGATGAGCATTATTTACATCATCCATTCAAGGGAGCTGGCAGGATGCATACCTGGCTAACCAAAGACAAGGGTCTTCCTGTAAGCAGGAATCGAATTGAGCGGCTCTACTATCGAACAATGGGGTTAAGAGCTATCATGCCTGGTAAACATACCTCAAGGCGTCATAAAGCTCATAAGACATATCCTTACCTGCTAAGGAACCTAACCATTGAAAGACCAAACCAGGTCTGGGCCATGGACATCACTTACATCCCTATGAAGAAGGGATATATGTATCTGGTGGCTATTATTGATCTTTATAGCAGATATGTGATCAACTGGTCTGTATCAAACTCAATGGATGCTGATTGGTGCCAGAGGTGTTTGGAAGAAGCTATTGAGACTCATGGTAAACCTGAGATACTCAACACAGATCAAGGCTCACAGTTTACATCTGAATCATTTGCCAACTACGTGATTAATCAAGGAATAAAGCTGAGCATGGATGGCAAAGGAAGGGCAATAGACAATGCCTTTATCGAAAGACTCTGGAGAAGTGTGAAGTATGAAAAGCTATACCTCTATCCACCAAAGGATGGTACGGATCTGTACTTGCTACTGGCCGAGTATTTCAATTATTACAACATGGAAAGAAGGCACTCAGGCATAGATGACCAGATACCACAACAGCTCTACTTTCGTCTTAAAACAAAAGCAGCTTAATGAAGAAAACACTTACTATTGTAGAACTTAATAACGGACTAAACCTGTCCTAATAATTGGGGGATCATCAGATATACAGCATATAAATGAGTATCTCCAGGAGATAAACGGCAACTGGAATGAGGTTGTTATGATGCAAGAATTTAACCATAAACTCTCATTAGGTGAGACACAAACAACTTATGGAAGCTTCCAAAAAGCCTGTAAGAATCTACGAGATTACCTGACTCACGATTTGGTAGGAAAAAAGATTTCACTTCTTGAACAAAGAATTGCGATGGAGGAAAAGCAATTCGAACTTTTATCGTTGGAAAGGAGCATTAAAAATGAGGAATTTGCAGTTGTTGAAAACAGTTTCAAAATAGATTCAAATGCATATGTTAAAAGAGAATCAGGCATTATCAGAATTGAATATGAACAAGCCTATATTACTTATCTTAGTAAAAAATCATCAAAAGTAGCGTTTGAATCTACTATAAAAGGTGCAGAAATATCCATGCTGCAACTTAAGGAAAGTCTGATCGAACTAAGGCTCAGACGGGAGAATGAGTTGTCATCCCTATACAATACACTGGAGATGGAGAAAATAGCATTACAAAGTCAGATTGATAACTGGTTTGAAAACTATGTATTGACGTCGCCAATTGAGGGAAGAATTACCTTAACTGAATTCTGGAGCGAAAACCAAGTGGTAAAAACCGGAGAAAGGCTTGCCACAGTTGTACCAGAAGAAGAATCAATTATTGTTGCAAGGGCTTTCATTCCAGCTTCTGGTCTTGGAAAAGTGAGTGAGGGTCAAAATGTTAAAGTAAAACTGGCCGGATTTCCATATATGGAGTATGGGATATTAAAAGGCAAGATACACTCAGTATCTCTTGTTCCGGAAGAACAAGGTTACATAGCCGAAATCAATTTGTCTGAAGGAATGAAATCAACCTATAGCGAAACTTTAAAGTTCGTTCAGGAAATGGATGGAACGGCAGACATTATTACTGAAGAAACAAGATTAATATATAGGATATTTAATCCGTTAAGATCACTATTAAATAATTAAGATGGCTAAGAAAAAGATTAATAACTTAACTGACTTGTCTGATGTGACTTTTCTCACTCTCATAAGGTTAGATTCCATAGATCGACTAGAAAATACTCTTGTTGTGATTGATTTTATCTTAACATATTTTAAAACAAATATTATCATTTTGGAGGCAAGTAATTACCATAATAAAGTATTATCAAGGTTATTACCCAGAAAGGTCCAATACTATTTTTATGAGGATTATGATCCTATCTTTCATCGTACACACTATTTGAATGAAATAGTAGAAAAGGCAACTACTCCGATTATCTCTTTATGGGATTCTGATGTATTAGTAGATAAAAAGCAAATTGAGGATTCAGTCTCATTAATAAGAAGTGGATCTGCAGATTTTGTTCTTCCATATGATGAATACTTCCTGGATACATCAGCACTTATCAGGGAACAATATATGAAACACAAAAATTTTCAGAATTTAAAGGATAATAGAAACAAAATGAAGCCATTATATGCTAGTGATCCTGTCGGAGGTGCTGTATTCTCATTAAAGGAAAATTATGTTGCTGCTGGAATGGAGAACGAAAGTTTTTATGGTTGGGGAAATCATGACGGTGAAAGAATCAATAGATGGGAAATATTGGGTTTCAAAGTCCAGAGGGTGGATGGTCCCATGTATCATCTTACTCATTCCAGGAGTATTAACAGCAAATACCATACGAGCAGGCAGTCTGAGTTAAAGAGGGTAGAGCTTGAACGTCTAGCAATGATGTCCAAGGAGGAGATGGAAAGAGAAATTAGTCAGTGGAAGCGTCTCTAACACATGAGTCCTGGGTAAAAGAATTCTATGAATATAGAATTCTTTTGCATGAATGCGACATACTTGACAAACACTGTTATTTCAGAAGTGTTCAGATTGGATTATAAACTAATTTTTCAAAAAAAATCAAAATTTAATCAAGGTTCAGAAATACTGGACTCATCCAATTTAATTTTCAAATGATTTCACTTTAGTACACTGAGGTAATCTCCGGGGAATCCGAAAACCGAAAAGAGTAGGTATCAATTTAATAGTATGAAAATGAAAAAGATTGGAAAACTTGAATTATCCAATGATAAAAGCTTATCTAAGGATCAACTAATCAAATTCAGAGGTGGCTCAATCCATGATAATTGTGAGGATTGCTATGAATATTGTGTGGCGTCTTGCAATGATGAACCGTACTGTGTCCGCGATTGCATGGAAAACCTCTGTTGGGAAACTGCAGGAGGACCATGTCCTCCAGGCTCCTAATTAAACAAATTAGGTTATATATACTTTTGTAAAAAAATAGTGACATACTATTCAAAAGTCTGGGGTTTTATCCAGACTTTTTTTGTTTATATCATACACAATCAGGTTTTTAACAAGATCCAGGTAGCTGAGCTGATTTTGCTCAGCATCAGCTACCAACTGGTCAAAATTAGCCGATAATGCAGAGAGTCTTAGTTTTGTACAGTAGGACTTGATCTGTTCTGTTTTTGTCATGGTGTATTGTATTTAGCTATTAAAAATATTTTCATAATCGTCCAGGTTAGTCTGTTCAGGGGTTTCAGACGCTTTTTCCAGGCTTTTTTCATCCAGTAGCTTGATGGGTTGGTTTGCGGGTCCTGGTGTGCCCTGCTCCAGAAAAAAGACATTATAGACCTGTTCAAAGTCAACAGCATTAAAGACCTGGTTTTTCAGGCAAAATGCGAGGGACCTATCTGCCACTTCAACAATATTCTCACTCCTGACAGCCCTCAAAATAGCCTGGACCTGATCCCTGATATACCTGGGATAAGCTTCCCGCACCTGGTTTAGGTATGCCAAAGCATTCATTTTATCAGTGAAGTGCCCTGAGGTGTCCTGTATCAGTTGCTCAATAGACAGGGAGTGGTCCCTTTTGTGATTGTTGTTGATGACTTTGTTCCCGGTGCCTTCCGGTATTTTATGCATGCAGATATGTTCCCATGCCAGGCTGTAAACATGCAGATGATTATCTTGCTCTTTGAGGAAGACAAAAGTTCGGGACCCCTGGTAAACTTCTACAGATACAGAATAAAAGTTTCCTCTATAATTGACTGTCCTGTCCTTTCTGATCAGGTACTGTGTTTCCTTTTCTTTCTGGTGTTCCATTTACAGTGGCTTGTAGTTGTTTAGGTAAGGTTGCTCTGTACGGAAAGCTTCAATCGGGCTTATTTTGGTCACGTGATGCTCTAGATAGTTGGCTGTTCTGTTCAGCCAGGCCAAAGCTTCATCGTTGAGCGTTTCCAGATCGATGTAAGTGCTGTTGTACAAAAAATTCTTCTTTACGTACTGAATGACACTTTCCACCTTTCCCTTGCTCTCCGGATCTGCTTTCCTGCAGAAATGTAGCTTATACCCACGTGCCTTCACATAGTTGGAGAATCCGGAAGTAAGAAACAATTGGCCCAGGTTTTCATCTACCATCATGGTACGATCCTGATCAGGAGCCCCTTAGCGGACATCCATTACAGTTTCTGGCCTGATATCGTGCATAAGTTTGTGCATAACCTCCTGAAGTTTTTGATTTCCGATCTTCAATTCGGTCCATCGGCTGGCCCATCGGACAATATAGTTTGTCCTGCTCTTCATTATAGAATAAGTTTTGTGACTTGAAGGGATCTTCCTTCCATTTTTTTGATTGCTCTTTGTGAAAATAATTGTACTTCACATAGTTGTCAATATTTTGCTCTTCCAGGTAGTCATAATTTTCTTCACTACCGTATCCTGCATCTGCACAGATGGAATTTGGATAGGTGTTATATAAGTCTTTAAAGTGTTCTAAGTGTGGTTTTAAGGTAAGTGTGTCTGTAGGGTTTTTGGTGGATGCTGTAATTGAGGATGAACTGGTCTGAGGTGCTGATCTGCCAGTTGTAAGCAGGTTTTAATTGTCCGTTAAGCATATGGTCTTCCTTCATCCGCATGAAAGTTGCTCCATGGTCTGTCTTGGAGTAACTGTTTCTGGTCTCACCCATTATGGCTTCTTTTTCGGCATATTCGTCAAGTTTGGCTGGCCAGCTCTTTTTGGCGTAGTTGAGCTTTTGTTTGACCTTCTTACTCACTGGCTTACCTTCCAGGGCTTTGTCAATCTTCTCAATGGTATGGGTTACTTTCTCACGATCAATTTCCTTAAAATCTGGTTTAGACTCATCGGCTAATTCCTCTTCTGCCAGCTTTTGTGTGTAGTCCCATAGTTCATCCAACTGCTTTGCCATACGCTCTTTGCTGGTCTTGATGGCTCGGCCCCAAACAAAAGTGTATTTATTGGCACTAGACTCTATTTTGGTCCCCATCAGTATAAATGTTTTTGATGCTAACCAGCCCTTCTTCAACCAGTAACTCTACCACCTGACCGAATACCTGTCGTAGAGCATCTTTAAGCCGTTCACTCCTGAACCGTGTAATCGTATTATGATCGGGTCGGTTCATAGCTGACAACCACATGAAGTGAACATTTTCCTTCAGTGCTGCTTCCATCTTCCGGGAAGAATAGATATTGCTCAAATACCCATAAACAAGCACTTTGAGCAGCATCCTTGGGTGATACACTGATGTTCCGCCAGGCTTGTATTGCTTGAGTAATGGTTCAACATTGATACGGTCGATTACATCGTTGACCACCCGTACCGGGTGATTCTCCTCAATTAACTCCTCCAATGAGGGAGGAAGTAGCATTACTTGATTGGGGATGTAATCTTTAAAGACTAGATTTGAAGAAGATTGCACATGACTAATTTAAACATTAGTCACCAAAAGGCCGAGAACTTCATTGATCTCGGCCTGATTTTTTTATCGCTATCCAAAAAAAAGAGGATGCCCTTTTGAGACACCCTCAATTAATTTTTACTTGATCAATTAAATTTTAAGGCGCTGGCCGTCTTGTACATTTGTTATCAACACAATAATCGTGTGGGTCTGTGCAAGGACAGTCTGCATTACATTTATTTGTACCCATTCCAGTACAATCTGATCCACCTCTAAATTTTAACAATTCTTCTTGTCTCAAGGTCTTTTCAGAGCTTAATTTAAGCTTTCCTAGTTCTTTCATTTTTTAATAGTTACTTATTGCTTACTCTATTAAGTTTTCAGCTTCCCTATTCATATTCAATTTTTAAAAAAAAATGAAATTGAATACGCTAAATGTATGATATCAAAGTCCATTATTACTGGACTCAAATCTTTTTGATTTGTGATATTGTATCAATTGCTGATGTTAAATGTTTCATAATTAATATTTATTTTCACCGAATGAAGTTTAATTTAATTGCAGGTTATTTTCTGTTGACATGTTGTATTACAATGTCATCTTGTCGCATCGATAATAACAAGGACAAGGAGTCCATAGATAACAATTCTTTTTTTGTTGACGGAAAAATTAATGCTGATTCAGGGAGCGTAATTTTATATCCATTTTATGTTAAAGATTATTTTTCAAGTAACATAGATGAATTCCGTGCAGAGGTGATAGATGGTGAATTTTCTGTATCAGGGATTATTAATTACCCAATGGCATTCACCTTGGAATATGAAGACATATACATGTCTGAATTGTTTGTTTTAGAACCAGGTCATCAGACGATGATCATTGACATTGATGAAAACAGGAAGGTTCCTTTTGTGCAGAATTCAATAATGGCAGAATACCGAGAATCATATTTAAAGGCTTATGAGGATATAATTAAAATGACAGAATCATATTATCTCAAGTGGGATAGTATTATGAACGTATACGAAAGAAAAGTTCCTGATAGTATAAAGTACCGACTAGAGCAAGAGATTAAAACTATTTACAACAAAAGTGATAGTATATTGCTTAATTATTCAATAAAACATCCTGATTCATATCTTGTATTATGGAAATTAATTAACCTTTTCTCAATGGACGGGTATAATCATACTTTTAATTCAACATTTGAAAAATTATCACCTGTTTTAAAAGAGTCATATCCAGGATCAGTGTTGAAAAAACAGCTTGAAATTTCCAGTATTCTTGCAATTGGAAACCCCTTCCCTGAGGTGACTCTCTTAAACTTTAAATTTGATTCTGTAAAAAACATTATTCCTAAAGATCAGCAATATACTCTTATAGATTTCTGGTATAGTTCTTGCCGTCCTTGTATCGACCAATTCCCGGAATTCAGTACATTATATAAGAAATACAAAAACTCAGGATTTGAAATAGTCGGAATATCTAGTGATAAAGAAGAAGATAAAAGTAAATGGTTAAAAGCTATTGTAAAGTATGAGCTGGCTTGGAATCAATTTATAGATGTAGATGCAGTATGGTGCAAGAAAATGTCTATTAATAAATTTCCAACTAATTACTTGTTAGATTCAAATGGATTGATCGTTGCAAAAGATTTGAGACCAAGTGAATTGAAGGAATTCCTTGAGGATAAGATGTATTACAATTAGTGTGGAAGCAGCAGAAAATCGAATAGTTGTTGTGACAATGATTGAGTCCTAATGATTGGGGTATGATCAGATTATTGAGAATTGGAGAAATGATTACAACCAGAGTCATCCCTATAAATCGCTGGGCAAAATAAGCCCTAAGCAATAATTGGATGTGAATAGTGGAAAAGTTCAGCCACACAAACCAGCTGCTTGACTTTACCACAATTAACATCATGAATTTGGTAATAAAGTGTAAAAAATTGAATTTACACCTATCCTAAAAAAGGAAAGGCTTCAGAGAAGCGGCAGCGCATTCTGGCCGGCAGCCTGGAGAAACAGATCATTGCTATGTACGGGTTAGGAAACAGCCTGCGGGATATTCAAGATTATATTTCCGAGATGTACGATACGGAGACATCCACCCACATCCTCAGCGATATTACCGACCGGGTTGTACCAAAAGTAAAGCAGTGGTCCCTTAGAGTCGGTATACTCTATTGTATGGAATTGACTCGATGCACTTTAAAGTCCGGGAAGAGGGGCAAGTCAAGCACAAAGCACTTTATAACATCTAGGGCATCAATTAGGAAGGTCGTAATGAAATACTGTGTATCTATATCTCTGAGAGCGAAGGAGCTAACTTCTGGGTTACAGGTGCAAACTGGCTTGAATAACCGTGGAGTCCTACAGACACTTAATTGACTGTACCGACAACCTGACTGGCTTTAGGAGGCCATACTTTCCAAAAGCCGGTATCCAACTCTGTGTGATCCACCTAATCCGTAGCAGTCTCAAGTATGTGGGTAGTAAAGAGCCGAAGATCTTCATGAAGGATCTGAAGTTAGTCTACCAGGCTAATACCAAAGATAAGGCAAAAACAGCTCAGTTGGATCTGGAGGAAAATGGGGAAAGAAATATCCGGTAGTGATCCGCTCCTGGAATGATAATTGGGACCGATTAAGTACCTACTTTGAGTATAGTCGTCCTATAGACGGCTGATCTATACCACAAATTCTGTAGAAGGCTTCCACAGACAGGTGCGGAAGGTGACCAAGACCAAAGGCACTTTCACCTCCGATATGGCCTTGATGAAACTTGTGTCTCTGGTCACCAGGCGCATTGAGAAAAAATGGACATCACTCTTACAGAATTGGGGGTTGACTGTTCAGCAGCTGGCTATTAGATTTGAAGGACGGCTGGATTTAGAGGTAGCCACCAACCGTTCTAAGGAATGAAAAACTTCCTTCCGGGGGTGCCCCCGGAAGGAACCTAGACAGAGTTGAGGTAACACTCCCTTGCATGGCTACTCCATGTAAACAAGTTCCTTTTGAAGTCGATCGACCAAACCTTTAAGTTCCTCAATCGCTTTCAAATTCTTATTTCTGATAGCATCATTTATTGCTGAAATAATTCTGGCTTTTATGCGTTCCAATCTTTCTTCCTGGTTCGAAAACATTGAATCACGAGACCGTAGTTCTGCTTGTGCATCTGCATGTTTAGTATTTTCAATTTCATCAAGTTTGCGTTCAATTTCATCAACGTTTTCCTTTCTGAACCTGGAGATCTTATTAAACAAATCAGCTTCGTTTTTAACTTTTAATAGAGATTTTTGTTTATCATCAAAATCACTAATCAGTTGAATATCGCCTTTCTTGAATCCGGTTTCACCCTTCAGGATTTTGTTCTTTAATTCTGGGTTAGATTGACTAATGATCCCGAGGCCTTCGGCAAACTTGGCATCGCGTTTTATGGTGCTTTCTCCCACCTTAAACTCTTCTGATAACAGCTTTGAGGTTGTGGCACCACGATTGCCTTTGTTTTCTACGTTTGTATGTCCTCCGTGGGACTTCTTCAATAATAAATACTTCTTACCTCTGTAATAGCTCAATTGATCCGCAGTAAGATTTCTTCTTCCGATCTGGTGATTCACCATCCAGATCTGCACCTCTTCCATCGTGGTAAACTGAAGTACCTCCGTTGTAAATTCGATATTGTGCTTTTGGCAGATTTGCAGTCTATGATGCCCGTCTATGAGAATGAATCCGTCTTCACTTTGCCAAAGAGTCAAAGGGTCCTTGCATCCGTTTTTTAATAGACTTTGCTCCAGATAATGAAATTCTTCTGTGGAAAGTGGAGAAATAAAATTTCTAAGTTCATCCAGGATAATGATCTCCCCGGTTTCTTTAATATGTTGTTCTGTACCCATTCATCACTTTTTCAACCTCAAATCTAAGCAAAAGCCAGAATTGCCATTTGAAAATTTCACAATTTTGTGTCTGTGGGTACTCAGATGAGGGCTCTTGGGGAGAGGGGGGTAAGCCAGTAGGAAAATTACTTGACAGCTTTAATTAAGCGAATTTCTTTATTGCATAAATTTCCTTCCGAGCAGTTTCTATAAATAGAAAATTTAAATTTGAGTTCCTGTTGTAGTCCTAATTCAAATTGACCTGTGAATATCATTGAATAACTGCATGTCAATTCAGCGATTTCTTTACAATTTGTGGAAACAAATATTATTTTACTCCCTTCTCTATAGGCGATCGCATCGAAAGATATAATATTCCAAAGAAGCTTACTAAAGCACAAATTGCCATTAAAGCCATGGTTTGTGAAACAGCTGATATCAATAAATGATCCGTCTTCGGAAATCCATCGTCCCGATAAATGATCCTTGTGATTGATACCTTCTCTAAGGATAGGATTTTGTGATTTTTCCAATTAGCTAGACTTTAATTATCCCCCACCGCATATATAGTAATAGCGGAATCAGTTGCATAAAAATGTAAATTATTAAATTGATATGCAAGAAAACGGAATGATATTTAAGAAAGGTAATTTTGGCTCTATATAAACCAATTAAATTGGAGAATACTTTTGGTCCTTGTCAGAAAAGTTCGAGGGGGATTCAAATACCATTTCGTTATTTTCATGAACTTAATCTTGTAATTTTGCCAGGTGGTTGTAAATCTCCTAATCCCCACAATGGCAAAGAGGGGAAACACTATGAATAAGAAGGAGCTTCATATATTATATTTCATAGCGTAGCCTGTACTACATTCCAAAAGAAATATTCTCGTCTCTATATAAAGGATGGAAGTATTGTAAGGATTTTTTGAAAAGCACGCAAAAAGCACGCAAATAAATTAAATGAGGCAGCCACTTTTCTGTAACTGCCTCATTTACAGGGTGGAAGACCGGGTTCGAACCGGCGACCTCCTGAACCACAATCAGGCGCTCTAACCAACTGAGCTACAACCACCATTTTTAAAAGGAATGCAAAGTTATATCCAATGATGGATATAACAAATAGTGAAGCTGAAAATCAATTGGAATTACGATTTACTTCTTTCCCTCTCCAAGACTTTCCTGGGATTCTTAAAAGTTTTTGACTTTTTCTGGTTGAACCGCTTCGGTACTTTTATCTGTCAAACATCATTCGCTGCCCCAGTATTGAATCATGGATCTTTCCTTCATCGAATGCCAGGTGACCGGAGACGAATACCTTTTCTATACTTGATTTGAATTGGTGCCCCTCAAAAGGAGACCAACCACATTTTGACAGGACATTTTCTTTGGATACAGTCCAGGGCTTATTCAGATCCGCGATGACGATGTCGGCATGATACCCTTCTCTCAGGTATCCTCGTTCCGATACCTGAAAGCACTCGGCAGGGGCATGGCTCATTTTTTCGGCAATGCGCTCCAAAGAAATTTTCCCTTCATGATAAAAATCCAGCATGGCTACCATGGAATGCTGTACCAACGGACCTCCTGAAGGAGCTTTGGTATAAACATTTTCTTTTTCTCCTAGTGTATGCGGCGCATGATCTGTGGCAATCACATCAATGCGGTCATCCAGCAGGGCTTTCCAGATGGCATCCCGGTCTTTGCTTGTCTTCACGGCAGGGTTCCATTTGATAAAGGCCCCTTTTTCTTTATAGTCCTGGTCCGAAAACCACAAGTGGTGGATACAGGCCTCAGAGGTGATCCTCTTTTTTTTCAGTGGTTTATCGTTAGAGAAAAGTCCGGTTTCTTTTCCGGTGGAAATATGCAAAATATGCAGCCGCGTGTTGTGCTTTTTGGCCAGCCCAACCGCATACGATGATGACAGGTAGCAAGCCTCTTCGCTTCTGATGAGCGGGTGCATCTCAAATGGAACCGCGTCACCATATTTTTTTACGTAGGCTTCCTGATTGTTCCTCACAGTCATTTCATCTTCACAATGTGTGGCAATGAGCAGAGGAGCCTCACTAAATATGCGTTCCAATACTTTTTCATCATCCACCAGCATGTTGCCGGTCGAAGAGCCCATGAATATTTTTATTCCACAGACCGATCGAATATCCGTTTTGAGGAGTTCGTCCAGATTGTCGTTGGTGGTACCCATATAAAAAGAGTAGTTCGCCAGTGATTTCTGAGCCCCCAGTTGGTATTTGGCTGCCAACAAATCCTGGGTTACGGTTTGTGGTATTACATTCGGCATTTCCATGAAAGAGGTTATGCCTCCTGCAACGGCAGCTCGCGATTCGGTAAAGATATCCGCTTTGTGTGTGAGGCCAGGCTCACGGAAATGCACCTGGTCATCGATGGCTCCGGGCAGCACTACCTTTTCTTCCGCATTGATCTCCAGATGGTTTTCACTAACGGTGATTTGCTGATCAATCTTTTCAATTCTCCCGTTCTTTATAAAGATATCTTTTGCTTCAGAAACACCTTCATTGATGACTTTTCCCGCTTTGATTAAATAGCTTTGATTCACTTTCATGGAATTAGAATAATCTATATTACTTAAATCATATTCCGAGATGTAGGTTTTATTCTAAGAATTGAAAAAATCGACTTCTTTACGAAATAAAAAGTAATAATATTTAATGTTAACAAAATATATATCTGTATTTACCGAGAATGCCAATATAAAAAGGCATTGTTATTAATTATTTTGATTACCACTTCTCGGAAACTTAAAAAACAATTATTATTGTAACAGAAAGATGGATTAATTCTTTCTTTCCATAGCTGGTTGAAAAGATCTTGTTCGGGGTTAAGGAGCTATCCTGCCCCTACAAGATCACTTTTATTTTAATCAGGTCTGATCCTCTCCTCCCGATTTGCAATTTCCCAGGTAGTAAAGAAAATATAATCAGTGATCTTTTTTACTTTTTCAAAGTTGATTTTATCGACAGTATCTGTCGGTTGATGGTAGTCACCATGTGTTCCACTAAAGTAAAAGATAATAGGGATATTGTTTTGGGCAAAGCTGTAATGGTCTGAACGTTTATAATACTGGTTAGGATCGTTATAATCGTTGTATCTGTAATCCAATCTTAATTTTGTTGAATATTCTTCATTGACTGATTTTGCCAGATTATCCAGCTCAGTGGAAATACGGTCAGAGCCGATGATATAAATGTAGTTTGGATCTTCACTGTATTTCAGATCTTGCCTGCCAATCATATCAATATTCAAATTAGCAACAGTATTGCTGAGTGGAACTTCGGGGTTCGTCACATAATACCTACTTCCGAGTAATCCTTCTTCCTCACCTGAAAAAGCGATAAACATCACGCTTCTCTTCGGTCCATCACCATTTTCCTTGGCTTCGGCAAAAGCTTCGGCGATTTCAATAATTGCGCTGGTTCCCGATGCATTGTCATCAGCTCCATTGTATATGTTACCATCCTTCACCCCAAGGTGGTCATAGTGTGCAGATACAATGACTACTTCTTCTGGCTTTTCCGAGCCTGATACAAATCCCAGAACATTTTCAGAATCTATGGTCTCGATGAGCATATCCGCATTGAAGATTATTTTTTTGGTAAGGCCTCTGCCTTTTCTCAGGAGTGACTGGAATGATTGCTCAAAGATCCATTCAGCCAGGGCAGGATTGGCTATGATGGTCTTTGTGCCCATATCATCTACTGAGAATTCAATTTTCTCCCCGATCATGACCACACCAAATCTGTTGAGGGCGTATCGGTATTGATCTTCGTTTCTTACAACAATGAAATATCCGGCCGCTTCACTGTTTTCCAGCTCTACGAGTTTGCTACGCCACCCAGTCATCTCTTCTGCACTGAAAGCGATGAATTTGCCTTTCACGTCGAGACCTCGCAGGTCAAAGTCTTTGATGTCACCACAAAAAACGAGTTCGATGTATTCTTCACCCATGGTTTCCATCCTTGAGTAGTAAAGAAAATCGACCAGATTTTTCTTCATCTCATCTCCCTTTTTGAAGTAGGAAGTATTGTATCTACTGCGGTATAAGTGAAATTCCTGGAAAAAGCTGTCACCCTGATTGGTTTTTACAGGAGGTGTAAGCCCGGCTATCTGGAATTTATTGGCAATGTAATCAGCTGCCATTTTTTGTCCTCTTTCTCCGGTTGCCCTCCCCTCAAATGCATCCGAAGCCAACGTGCTAATGGATTCATTTAACTCCTCCAGTGTGATGGTTTTGGCATATTTAACAGCCTTTCGATTCTGCCCGGATGCACAGGGTACAAAGAGAATGACGGCGAGAAATGAGATAAAAAGAGACTTCATTAATCGGATAATTGATAGTAAGCGGGGCAAATCTAACCTATTTTGATTTCCCGAAATAAAGCAATAATTGAACCAAATTATTGTACACTCAATTGTATAGTTTTGCAAGATAATACGAGACGTAAAATAACCACCATTGCATGATAAATTTAAATGAGCGGGTAGACTTTGGGTCGAGGCACATAGGACCTGATTCGGAGGAGGTAAAAAAAATGCTTTCAGAGATAGATGTCGATTCCATCTCAACCCTAATTGATCAGACGGTCCCTAAAAATATCAGGTTAAAGCAACCACTTACACTCGCTCAGCCACTCAATGAACATGAATATCTGAAGAGGATTAGGTCGATCGCTCAAAAAAATGTTGTTGCCAAATCATTCATTGGTCAGGGTTATTACAATTGTGTCGTCCCCAAGGTCATTCAACGTAATATTTTCGAAAATCCCGGGTGGTATACGGCATATACACCTTATCAGGCCGAAATTGCTCAGGGCAGATTGGAGGCACTGATAAATTTCCAAACCATGGTGATGGAGCTTACCGGGATGGAAATAGCCAACGCGTCACTGCTCGATGAAGGTACTGCGGCAGCAGAGGCTGTGACTATGCTCTATAGCGTGAGGCCCAGAGACAAGAAAGAAGCCAGGTGTCTGGTGGTAGACAGGCATATTTTCCCGCAGACCCTGAATGTCATCCGTACACGGGTAGAGCCTTATGGTATTGAAATTTTGCTCGATGACATCGAAACGGTGGACCTGAGTGATGAAAAGATCTTTGCTGTTTTTATTCAGAATCCGAATAATAATGGGGAGGTTAAAGATTATGCTTCCATTGTATCCAGCGCACATGCGCATGGAGTAACAGTAGCTGTTGCAGTGGACTTACTTAGTCTTTGCCTGGTAACCCCTCCGGGAGAATGGGGAGCGGATGTGGTCGTAGGTACTTCACAGCGTTTTGGAGTGCCCATGGGCTTTGGCGGCCCGCACGCGGCATTTTTCGCCACAAGAGAGGCTTTCAAAAGATCGGTGCCAGGTAGGATCATCGGTGTGTCGATGGATGCGGATGGAAATCCTGCTTATCGCATGGCACTACAGACACGCGAACAACACATTAAACGGGAGCGTGCCACCTCTAATATTTGTACCGCTCAGGTCTTACTGGCTGTGATGGCTTCCATGTATGCAGTGTATCATGGCCCGGATGGATTGAAGCGAATAGCAAGTAGGGTTCATGGGCTGGCGGCATCTACCACAGATGCTTTGAGGAGCCTGGGAATTAAGGTGTTTTCTGATTCTTTCTTCGATACAATAAAAGTTGACGGAAATGTGCAGTCTATTTTACAACAAGCCGGTGAGTCCCTCGTCAATTTCAGATATTTTGAGGATGGTACCATTGGTATTTCATTTGATGAAACACATACTCCGGCAGATGCACAGAAGGTCATTGATATTTTTGCCCGGGCTACAAACCGGGATCCAGTGGCTGTCAAAACACAGGTTAACATTAACCTCCCGGAATCCATTTTGAGATCTTCTCCATACCTAACACCAGAGGTTTTCCATACTTATCATTCTGAGCATGAGATGCTTAGATATATGAAACGATTGGAAAATAAAGACTTGTCGCTTACCCATTCCATGATCTCGCTGGGATCCTGTACCATGAAGCTCAATGCCACCACGGAAATGATTCCGGTGAGCTGGGCTGAATTTGGAGATATGCATCCATTTGCCCCTGCTGACCAGACAAAAGGATATCAGGAGTTGATTGATGAGCTTGGAAGCTGGTTGAGTACCATCACAGGGTTTTCTGCGGTGTCTTTCCAGCCCAATTCCGGTGCGCAAGGAGAATATGCCGGGCTGATGGTGATCAGGAAATACCTCGACGCCAATGGCGGAAAAGATAGAAATGTAGTATTGATCCCATCATCAGCTCATGGCACTAACCCAGCCAGTGGTGTAATGGCAGGCATGCATGTGAAAATCGTGAAATGTGATGATCACGGAAACATTGATGTGGATGATCTTAGAGAAAAAGCGGAGGCTCACAAAGATGAATTGGCTGCATTGATGGTAACCTACCCGTCAACACACGGTGTTTTTGAAGAAGGCATCAAAGATATATGCGACATTATTCATCAGCATGGAGGACAGGTATACCTGGATGGTGCCAACATGAACGCGCAGGTGGGGCTTACCTCCCCTGGTGAAATAGGTGCAGACGTTTGCCACCTCAACCTGCATAAGACCTTTTGCATCCCTCATGGTGGAGGAGGTCCCGGTGTAGGACCGATCGGTGTGGCAGCCCACCTGGTCCAGTATCTTCCAGGTGAAGATTTACATATCTCATCTGCACACTATGGAAGCGCCAGTATTCTCCCCATTTCACATGCCTATGTAGCCATGATGGGTGGCGAAGATTTGACCAGGGCGTCACAGGTGGCCATTTTGAACGCCAACTACATTGCAAAAAGACTGAGCAGTCATTACCCGATCCTTTATACCAATGAAAAGGGACGGAATGCCCATGAGCTGATCATCGATTGCAGAATATTTAAATCTGCCGGAATAGAGGTGGAAGACATTGCCAAGCGAATGATGGACTATGGCTATCATGCTCCGACCGTCTCATTCCCTGTAAATGGCACCATGATGATTGAGCCTACGGAATCTGAAACCAAAGCTGAAATTGACAGGTTTTGCGAAGTGATGATATCCATCCGCAAAGAGATCGATGATGTAGTGGGGGGTACAGCAGACCAGGCCAATAACGTATTGAAAAATGCGCCCCATACGCTTACCCGCTTACTATCGGATCAGTGGGACATGCCATACACCAGAGAACAGGCTGCTTATCCGCTGCCTTTCCTGAAGAAAAATAAGTTCTGGCCATCCGTAAGCAGGATCGACAGCGCATATGGAGACAGGAACCTGGTATGTAGCTGCATCCCGGTGGAAGTTTATGCTGAGCAGGACTTAATCGCAAAGTCGTAGACTGAACGACCCCTGTACGTGGTTGTCGTCATCGTATGAAGCACTGAGATATCCTACGACTTCCGTAGAGGTTACAGCAACGATTTCTATAAATCCTGTATTGGCGGTGTATTCTGTTACCCCGTCTTCGGAGAAAACCACGTAGTAGTTGGGTGTTGCGAAGGGGAGGTTAAAGTTTCCGCGGTCGTAAGGAATGGAGATAGACAGGTGCGGGTCTACGGTGTTGACTTTGATACATGGGTCAGTCAGTTTCTCTTCAAACAGGATACCTGTGAGCCCCTGGGCGTAAAATTGATCATATCTTATTCGTCCACTGCCGAAGATCCATTCTTTTCCATCGATCTCACCTACCAAAGGATCATTCTCGATTTCAAAATACTGGTCTTTACATCCCACAAACAGCAGAAGACTGACAGCAATCACTAATACCCGACTCATCAATTTATTTTAAAGCTAAAACGTTCAACACCTGCAATTCTTTTACCCACGGGGTAAGACTTTTCTGTAAAGGCGACTTCACCATCATGCGTGATCGTGATGGCCGTAGTGCTACAGGTTCCGTATCTTTCTGTGCGGATACACATGGCTGATACCGCTTCCTCCATGTCTTTTGGGATCCCGGTGTCCGGAAGGTCCCTGGGGTCTGCCGTTTTGCTATCGCCCATCATCTCAATGAGGTCATCGTGAGAAAAATGGCCATCAATCAGTGTCTTAAACAATTCCTTTGACCGAACAACTTTTGGCCAGGGAGTATTTAGTGTGGCATTGCTCACTGCATGAATTCCTTCTTCAAGCTTGCGGGGGCTACCATTTTGGTTGTTGTAGTGAACCAGATTTTCCTTGTCGAGGGCCAGCAGGTTAAATCCGTTGAATTTGGTGGACGCCTGACCCAGGTTATTGATGTATTCATTGGCCGAAACTTCCGAATCAAGGAAATGAACAGGGATCTGGCCTCGGCTAGCCTTGTTATTTTGATAATTGGTAGGGTCCCGGTAGTTGGTCACAGCTGCGATGTGCCCGAGTTTATTCACTCCGATCCAGGTGCCCCCAGCTTCCAGGTCTTTGCCTGCCAGGAGATTTTGAGGAGTCTTCCAATAATGAGCCACCTGGGTAGGTCTTTCATAGAATTCATCCCGGTTGGCCACCAGGATCAACTTATATTTTGGGTGAATGTTCCTGCCTAAAACGATCAGACACATATCTTTGGTCAAATTTTTTTGATGAAGAAAATCCTGGCCTATATCCTTGACTATCAAAGAAAGCACTTTGATATTAAATTATATCTTTCGATTGCTCTTTTTCTGGTGTTGATCTTCTTCTTCAACTACTACTATGATTTTGAGAATTCAGTACTTGATAGGTACAACGGACAATTCCGGGATGGAGTTCATATGTTCCTGTTTCATGGGATCCCCTATCTGATCGTTTGTCTGCTCCTGTACTTTTTCAATAAACAAAGGGACTGGCTATCATCAGGACGGTTTTGGCTGATGTTTTTCATTGGATTTACTATCCTGGCTTTGGACAGGTCCTTTTATGGCTATGTCATCTTCAAGGAGCATTTTGATGTTCGGGACTACGTTTTTGTGTCAAAGACGGTACGCTGGCTGAGTAGCACTTTTATTGTGGTAATTCCGCTATTAATCATTTACATGGTCGTGGAGCGGGATGACCCGAAGATCTACTACGGTCTGTCACCAAAGAAATTTGACTTTAAACCATATCTGATTCTTTTGCTGCTAGCGGGTATTTGTGTGGGGATCGGTTCTTTCTTCGCTGATTTACAGGCATATTATCCACGATACCAGTTTTCACGTGGTAGCTATTTTGCGGAGCAAAGAAACTTACCGGAAGCAGTTACGGTTCTGATCTATGAGCTGGCTTATGGTTCAGATTTCGTGGGCGTAGAGATATTTTTCAGGGGTTTTCTGATCTTTGCATTCAGCAGGACCCTGGGAGGATATGCCATCCTGCCCATGGCAGTGACCTATGCTGTGCTGCATTTCGGTAAACCCATGACCGAAGCGATCAGCTCAATATTTGGGGGTTACTTGTTAGGGATAATCTCTTACAATACCCGTAGTGTGTGGGGAGGGATCATCATTCACATGGGTATAGCATGGTTGATGGAAGTGTTCGGCTATCTACACAGATTGTTGTAAATTTAAAATATGGAATCAGAAATGATCATAATGTTAGGCATTGGGGCGGTGCTGGGAATAATCATTGGTTATTTGCTGGGTAAGCTCAATTCCAAAGGTGGAGGGGATGGTCAGAAAGCCAGGCTTGAGTTGCAAATGGAGCGGGAAAAAGGTCTGAAAAGAGAGCAGGATCTATTATCTCTGAATGACCAGCTTAAGGAGGAGAGACAGGTGGTCATTCGACTCAACCAGGAGAATGCCAGCCTCCAGGCCAACTACAAAAACCTGCGTGAGCGACTGGATGAGCAGCGTCAGGAGATGATGAAGGTGCAGGAGAAGTTCACCGCAGAATTTAAAAACCTGGCTAACGAGATCTTTGAAGAGAAGAGCAAAAAATTTACCGATCAGAATAAATCCAACCTGGATGAGCTGCTGAAACCTTTAGGAGATAAACTACTTCAATTTGAGAAAAAGGTAGAGCAAACCAATAAGGACAGCATGATCAGTACGGCCGAGCTCAAAGTACAGCTCGAAGGATTAAAAACCTTGAATCAACGCATGAGTCAGGAGGCAGAGAACCTGACCAAAGCCCTGAAAGGAGATGCCCAGGCACGCGGAAACTGGGGAGAGATTGTGCTGGAAAGGATACTGGAAAGATCCGGACTGGAAAAAGACCGGGAGTATTCCATGCAGGAGTCATACAGCTCGGAAGAAGGTCGGCGACTACGGCCCGATGTGATCATCAGGTTACCAGATGATAAGAATCTGGTGATTGATTCTAAAGTCTCATTGGTTTCGTACGAGAAATATGTGAATGCTGAGAAGGATGAAGTAAAAGAACAGGCGCTTAAGTCATATCTCCTTTCCGTCAAAACGCACATCAAGGGGCTCAGCGAAAAAAATTATCATGAACTGTTCGAATCAGGTTCATTGGACTATGTGCTGATGTTCGTTCCTATTGAATCTGCCTTTGCGATGATCGTTCAGCAAGGTGGAGAGCTCTATAATGAGGCACATAACAAAAACATTATCATTGTATCCCCTTCCACACTAATAGCGACGCTACGGACAGTGGCCAGCATCTGGAAACATGAATACCAAAGCAGGAATGCCCAGGAAATTGCCCGACAGGGAGGTGCTTTATATGACAAGTTCAAGGCTTTTGTGGATGACCTCATTGAGGTGGGCAAGTCCCTTGATAAATCCAAACATCAGTACGGCATGGCCATGAACAAGCTGGTTGAAGGAAAAGACAACCTGATCAGAAAGACGGAGCGGTTGAAGGAGCTCGGTGCCAAGACCACTAAAGAAATGGACCAAAAGGTGCTGGACAGAGCGGATGAGGCTGAGCAGGTTTCAGCGTCTCAATCTACAGGCCTCTTTGGTTAATTGATTTTTCTACATTTGCACTTTTTTACAAGAAGATTATGGAATTGACTGCTGATAATAAGCTAAAGAAACTGATTGTTGTTGGTGACAGGGTGCTCATCAAACCAAAGAAGGACACAGAAAAGACGACCGGAGGAATCTACTTACCACCTGGCGTTGCTGAAAAAGAAAAAGTTCAAAGTGGCTATATCGTTAAGGCAGGTCCCGGTTATCCTATTCCTATGCCGATGGATGAGGAGGATGACTGGAAGCCGGAAGAAGAAAAGGTAAAGTATATTCCACTACAGGTGAAGGAAGGGGATTTGGCGATTTTTCTCCAAAAAACAGCCTTTGAAGTCATGTATGAGGGTCAGAAATATTATATTGTTCATCAATCATCCATCCTTATGGTGGAGCGCGATGAAGACCTTTTTGACTGAAAACCTATGAATAGAATTCTTTTTTTCGGAATCCTGGTTGTTTTTGTATTTAATTCCAAAGCCCAGGATGTGAATAAACTGGCTCGTGAGATAGAGCCAAAAATGATTGAATGGAGGCATTATTTCCATCAGCATCCGGAGTTATCCAACAGAGAATTTAATACTGCTAAAAGGATCGAGCAACATTTGAGGGATTTGGGTCTGGAGGTTCAGACCGGAGTAGCCCATACAGGTGTTGTTGGGATATTAAAGGGTGGAAAACCAGGTCCGGTAGTCGGTATTCGAGCAGATATCGATGGACTTCCTGTTACAGAAAGAGTAGATCTTCCCTATAAATCAGAAGCTGTAGGAGAATACAATGGAGAAAAAACGGGCGTCATGCACGCCTGTGGTCATGATACACACATCTCGGTGGTCATGGCTGTGGCGGAAATCCTTGCGGGAATGAAAAAAGACCTCCGAGGCACGGTGAAATTTGTTTTCCAACCAGCAGAAGAGGGCCCTCCCAGAGGTGAAGAAGGTGGAGCACCATTAATGGTCAAAGAAGGGGTGCTGAAAAACCCGGATGTTGATGTGATGTTTGGCATGCACATCAAATCAACCATGCACGTAGGATCGATCGGATATAAAACCGGTGGGATCATGGCGGCAGCTGACAGACTTTACATCACCGTGAATGGAGAACAATCTCATGGATCAAGACCCTGGAGTGGTGTGGATCCGATTACGGTTTCTTCACAAATTATATATGGTTTACAAACAATTGTCTCTCGGCAGGTAGAGCTAACAAAAGAAGCTGCAGTTATTTCCATTGGTAAAATCGAAGCTGGTGTTAGATATAATATCATTCCTGAGAAAGTGGAAATGGTGGGTACAATCAGAACACTGGACGAAGAGATGCAAAAAGACATCCATCGGAGAATAGAGAAGACCGCTAAACTGATAGCAGAAAGTGCCGGGGCTACAGCCGATGTAGAGATTACACAAGGGGCTCCTGTCACCTACAATGACCCCGAACTGACTACGATGATGGTGCCATCATTGAAAAAATCCTGTGAAGACCTGGTAGTGGTCAATGCCAGCACTGGAGCAGAGGATTTTGCATTCTTTGCTTTGGAGGTACCATCCATTTATTTCTGGGTGGGCGGTTGTCCTAAGGATGTGGCTCTGGAAGATGCTGTCGACCACCATACCCCTGACTTTTATGTAGATGATGCCGGAATGGTTACAGGCGTACAAGCCTTCCTGAATCTGACGTTGGACTACATGAAAATGAAGAAGTAATTCAGTTGCCAATTCCAAAGCATGAGCCATATCTTTTAACTAATTATAGATTATTAGGCATAACAGCTATACAATAGAACTACCAGTTGTCTGTATTACTGGTTATTAATATTATAGCTGGAAATATGAGATTTCTTTAGCTGATGGAGATTTAGGAACGAATGGATTCCGCGAATTCCTTAGAAAAATAAGTGAGGATCATGTCCGCACCTGCTCTTTTGATGGATGTCAATACCTCATCACGTGCACGATCTGCATCTAACCAGCCTTTTTGTGCGGCAGCTTTGATCATGGCATATTCCCCCGAAACATTGTAAGCAGCTACAGGCAGATCGAAATTGGCTTTTAGGTCCGCAATGATATCAAGGTAGGCCAATGCTGGCTTCACCATCAACACATCTGCTCCTTCTTCGATGTCGAGCTGAGCCTCAATCAGGGCTTCTCTCCGATTGGCGGGGTCCATCTGGTAGGTTTTCTTATCTCCAAACTTGGGTGCAGAGTCCAGGGCATCCCGGAATGGTCCGTAAAATGCCGAAGCATACTTAGCCGTGTAGGACATGATACCTGTTTCTTTAAACCCTGCTTCATCCAGTTGATCTCTTAGAAAGCCTACCCTGCCATCCATCATGTCGGAAGGTCCGACCATATCGATGCCTGTTTCTGCCTGAGCGACGGTCATTTTTGCCAGTACCTCCAGGGTCTCATCATTCAGGATCTTTCCGTCTTCAACGATCCCGTCATGTCCGTCCGAACTGTAGGGGTCCATAGCCACATCCGTGATGACGAGTGCTTCTGGAAATTCCTGTTTTATTTGTTTAAGGGCCTTTAAGTAAAAGAATTTAGGATCATAGCTCCGGGTAGCCATTTTGTCCTTATACTTTTCTTCCACCACGGGAAAGACGTCGAATGCTTTGATCCCGAGCTTCAGGCATGCTTCGATTTCTTTGAGCATCAGGTCAGCGGAAAGCCTGAATATCCCGGGCATGGACTCCACTTCTGTTTTTTTATTAGCTCCTTCCAAAAGAAATAACGGAAGGATCAAATCATCGGTGGTGACATTGGTTTCTCTTACCAATGAGCGAACAGACTCACTTTGTCGGTTTCTTCTTGGCCTGCGGGAGAAGTAATTCATTGTAGCTTCAATTGAAAATGATTTTCCAGGTATCGGTAGCAAACATACATACCACCCATTCCAATTAAAATAGTCAGCAATACATAGGCAGGCTCATCAAGCAGTTGAGTGATAGAAAAAAGAGGATCATCAAAGTACACAAAAGCCCCGAAACCAAGCCCATTGTTGACAAAATGTACAAACATACAAAGCACAATGTCTCCCGTCTTGTAGAAAATGTAAGCCAGGTAGACTCCAGCCACAAAGGCACCGATTCCCTGCCAGGGATTGAGATGAAATAATGCAAACATGAAAGCAGACATGAAAATGGCTTTCTTTAAAGAATAATTATTTTGATATCCCTCAAAAATAATTTTTCTGAAAAGCAGTTCTTCCATGATAGGTGCCATGATGGCAACAGTCATAAAAGAGGCCATATTTTTCTGGATCAGGTTGGCCATGATTCTTTCCAGCCATTCAGGGATGGGAATGAAAGAAGTGATCGGATCGATGGCCATGATCATGAAGATCGTGAAGAGAATCGAGATCAGGTACGTTTGCAGTGACGCAAACTTCATGTTATCAAACAGATACTTGAATGAAGCGCCTTTAAACTGAAGGGCTATAAAGATGACAACAAGCATTGAGAGGAGGCTTGCCAAAAGTGTGACTACCGATTCAGACATGACGCTCATCATTGGTCGCACAAGGAAGGCCAGGCCAAGAGACAGTAATATATAGATTCCTAACAGGCCGAAGGTCTGAAGGATGTTAGGGTATTTCAGCTTCATCCCCCTAAAATGGAGGATCATTCTCTAAATTCCAATAAATCACCTGGCTGGCAGTCCAAAGCCTTACAAATGGCCTCCAATGTAGTGAACCTGATGGCTTTGGCTTTACCTGTTTTCAAGATAGAGAGGTTGGCCTCGGTAATACCCAACTGATCAGCCAGATCCTTTGACCGAACTTTCCTTTTCGCCATCATCACATCGAGGTTTACAATTATGGGCATGCTTAAATAGTTAGGTCCTGTTCTTCTTTCAATTTCAATCCCTGCTCAAACGCAACCCCCAGTGCAAAGACGATTGCACCGACAATGACGATGTGCCACCCCAAGCGGGTTTCGCTTACCAGCTCCAACCCTTCAATGCTGTAGTGGCTATTGAACCACATATCACCAATCACCGCAAGCATCTTTTCTCCAAACATAGCCAGTGCAATCAGCATACCGAGTGATTTGATCTTTTTGATATTTTCAAGTGTAAATGGATGACCTGAGCGGATGTTTGTTACCACTTGCTGCGCGATGTGAAGCAGGATAAAGAAATATCCGGAGACAGCAACTCCAAAGAAGATCAATAACATCTTCAACGACCAGTCTAAAGGAGCCTTCATCCTTGACTGAATATCGTAGTATTCAATACCATCCTGCCTGGGGAGAAGTGGAATTATTTGACTGGATATTTCTTCACTATTTACCAGCCAAAAAGGCTCACCCACTTCAATCATCTTTCCGGTAGGCAGTACCAGGAAAAATACAATGGCAAAAAGACCTCCTGCTAAAGCCAGTCCCTTAAATACCCTGAGCATTATAAGGATTAGTCTCAATTTATTCATAATAGATATATAATTATTGTAAAACAATAATAAATAATTATTTTAAGATAATAAAGACTTTAAAGAAAGTTAATTGATTGGCAAAGTTTTTTAATAATGATTTCTTTAATGAAATTATTATATTTAATAACGGTTAATAGATAATGATCAACCTAATATTGCTCTATGAAACTGATTCATTGGAAAATAGGGATGCTTCTCATTGGACTCATTTTTTCAATCAAAACCCAAAGTCAAATCTTAATTGATCTTCAATATGAAATAGACAACAAGAGCGACGAAATTTATGATTATTTTGGTGGTAGAGAGGTTATATATGAAAAACGGTATACAGTATCAGTGCTTAGGCAACTTGGAGATAGAGTGAATGTTGGGGTGAATTATGCTTTTAATTGGGGTCCGATATACCCACATCTTATCTCATTTACTTCACCACCTCAAAATGATAAGACCTATAATAAGCTGGGTGTTTATGGTGACTTTGATTTTTTGACCAGGACATTAAGGCCTTATATTTTTAACAATACCGGGGTAATTTTTGATTATCCCAAAATTCTGCAATCTTATAGGAGAGAAAATGAATTTTCAATCAATTCTCAATTTGGGTTTGGAGTAAAGTATGTCTACGAAGAAAAGTGGAAATTTAGAGTTCAATACAGTTTTGGTCAGGTAGTTGGACTTAAGTCATTTGAATTGTATGATAATTTGCAACTAATGGGTTTTGGTATTGGATATAAGCTATAGGGCAATTTGACTGCCAAACTCTTAAAAACAACAGAAAATCTATCGTTTAAACTCCGCTACCGTCTTCTCAATAATGTCACAGCATTCATGAAGCTGCTCTTCGGTCATCACCAGGGGCGGTGCAAACCGTATGATATTCCCATGAGTTGGCTTGGCCAACAGTCCGTTATCGCGAAGTTTCAGACATAGATCCCATGCCATAGACCCTTCCGGTGAATCATTGATCACGATGGCATTGAGCAATCCTTTACCCCGTACCAATGTTACCAGGTCAGATTTTTGAACAAACATGTTCATTCTCTCTCTGAATATTTCGCCTAAAGTGGCAGCATTCTCGGTCAGTTTTTCGTCTTTCATCACCTGGAGTGCCGTCATGGTGACCTTGGTTCCCAGTGGGTTACCTCCATAGGTGGATCCATGTGTCCCCGGAGTGATTACTTCCATGATTTCGTCATTTGCCAGGACCGCAGAAACGGGATAAACCCCACCGGATAAGGCCTTACCTAATATGAGGATATCGGGTTTTACGTCTTCATGATCCGCCGCGAGCATTTTTCCGGTACGGCCAACACCTGTCTGGATTTCGTCATCAATGAATAAGACATTGTTTTTCTTGCAAAGCGCTGCCACCTTTTTTAGGTATCCTTCGTCAGGGACAAACACTCCAGCTTCTCCCTGGATGGGCTCGATCAAAACACCTGCCACGTTTGGATCAGTGATGGCTTGCGCCAAAGCGTCGGGATCATTGTATTTGACGACCTCAAATCCCGGAGTGTAAGGACCAAAATATTTGCGTGCTGTATTGTCTGAGGAAAAAGAGATGATGGTTGTTGTTCTTCCATGGAAATTTTGGTCAAAAACCAGGATTTTCGCCTTATGCTCAGGAATGCCCTTTTTCTCGTAGGCCCACTTTCTGCAGATTTTGATGGCCGTTTCTACGGCTTCTGCTCCCGTATTCATTGGCAGTACCTTATCATATCCAAAATATGAAGTAATATACTGCTCGAACTCACCCAGTACATTGTTATAAAAAGCCCTTGAGGTCAATGTGAGGACTTCAGCTTGTTGTTTGAGTGCTTCTATGATCTTGGGATGTCCATGTCCCTGGTTCAATGCTGAATACGCAGACAGGAAGTCATAATATTTTTTTCCATCCACATCCCAAACGTAAACGCCTTCACCTCTCGCGATGACAACCGGTAATGGATGGTAATTATGTGCCCCATGCTTATCTTCCAATTGCATGAGCTCCTGTGCTGTGTGTTCGATCTCAGATATTGCCATTTCCTCCTTTTGTTTTTTGACTTTACAACAAGCTTATTTACCGAAAGTTCAAATGTAAGTTTTACATTCAGAGGCCACAAAGGAATTTAAGAACTTTATATAAGTGTAATCAAATCATTAAAGATGTTGGAACTTATAAACTTTTGTCTGATATTTGCAGTCCTTTTTAGAAAAGCAGGAAAATTATGTCAAAAGTTTGTCAGATTACAGGAAAGCGGCCGATGGTGGGTAACAATGTTTCTCACTCCAACAATAAGTTGAAGAGAAGATTCAATCCCAATCTTCAGAAGAAGAAATTTTACCTGGCTGAGGAAGACAAGTGGATCACTTTGAAAGTATCTACTTCAGCGATCAGAACCATCAATAAGATTGGTTTGAATGCTGCTTTGAAAAAAGCGAAAGCCAAAGGATACATCTCGTAAGAATTTTTCCTTAAAAGATATTTCAAAGCCTGATTGAACGATCAGGCTTTTTTAATTTCGTCGGCATGATGAAATATCTTGCGCTTCTTATACTTTCTGTAAGTTTTGCTGACGCTGTCTCGCAGAAAGTTAATTATTCCCGACAAGACTCCCTCAGAGGATCGATCACTCCGGAACGTGTGTGGTGGGACCTGCTCCACTATGATCTTTATGTGTCTGTAGATATCCCTAAGAAATCTATTTCAGGTAAAAATGTCATTACCTACAAAGTATTGAATAGCCATCAGCTGATGCAGATTGATCTGCAATCACCCATGCGGATCGATGAGGTACAACAGGGCGGTAAGGTTTTAAAGGTCACCCATGAGGGAAGTGCACACTTTATCCATCTTGAGGAACCTCAGAAAGTAGGTGAAACAAGAACTATCCAAGTGACATTCAGCGGAAAACCAAGAGAAGCAGAGAATGCACCCTGGGACGGTGGTTTTGTCTGGACCAAAGATTCCAATGGAAAGGACTTTGTAGCCAATGCCAATCAGGGTATCGGTGCCAGTGTTTGGTGGCCCAACAAGGATCATCCATCTGACGAGCCCGACCATGGATTGAAATTGAGTATCAACGTTCCCCTAAAGCTGAAGGCCGTTGGTAATGGCAGGCTCCTGGAAGTGAAAAAGGAAAAGGACAATACCCAAACGTTTGTCTGGGAGGTAAAAAATCCCATCAACAATTACGGAGTGAACGTCAATATTGGTGATTATGCCAATTTTAAAGATGTTTATCAGGGAGAGAAAGGTCCATTGGATTTTGACTTCTGGGTATTGAAGGAAAACCTAAAGAAGGCCAAAGTTCATTTTCAGGACGCATATCGGACCATGGAAGCCTTCGAGCATTGGTTTGGACCATACCCCTTTTATGAAGACAGCTATAAACTTGTAGATGTGCCCTACGTGGGGATGGAACATCAAAGTTCAGTGACATATGGAAATGGCTATGTCAAAGGCTATAAAGGGAGTGATCTCAGTTTGACAGGCTGGGGCTTGAAATGGGATTATATCATTGTTCATGAAACGGGCCATGAATGGTTTGCCAACAGCATTACATATAAAGACGCAGCAGACCTATGGGTCCACGAGAGTTTCACTTCTTATTCAGAGAGCTTATTTATCGAATATTTCTATGGTAAAAAAGCGGCTTATGATTACCTCAAGGGTTCCAGATATAGCATTCAAAACCAGGAGTCCATTATTGGTGATTATGGGGTGAATGACCGGGGGGCGGATTTATACAATAAGGGAGCAAATGTTTTACATACCCTTCGACAGATGATCAATGATGACGACTTATGGAAAGACATACTGAGGGGTCTGAATAAGGAGTTTTACCATCAGATTGTAGATACAAAGGATATCGAAGGATATTTTGCTGAGCGGTCCGGATTAGATCTGGATGCCTTTTTTGATCAGTATCTGCGTGACACTCGGGTGCCTGTATTGGAATACATTTTTTCCGGGCAGGAGATCTTATTCAGGTGGACCAATTGCATTCCCGAATTTGATATGCCCATAAAAGTCTATTTGGATGAAGCTCCGATCATCATTCGGCCTTCTACAAGCTGGTCCAGATATCCTTTAGGTAAGTCAGTAAGTGAGATGGAAACGGATAAGGAGTTTTATGTTTATTCAAATGAAGTGATTGTGAATGCAATTAATGAATAGACATTCAACAATTTCTTTGTTCGATTGTATATTTTCCCTAAATTTGCACTCCCTTAAAATTAAAGGTGCTAAGAAATGGCTAAGAAAGGTAACAGAGTACAAGTAATATTAGAATGCACTGAGCATAAGACATCAGGACAGCCTGGTACTTCAAGATATATTACTACCAAGAACAGAAAAAACACTCCTGAGCGGATTGAATTGAAGAAGTACAATCCGATCCTGAGAAAATATACCGTACACAAAGAAATTAAGTAAAGATGGCTAAGAAAGTAGTTGCAACCCTTAAGCAGCCTGGTGGAGCCAAATTCGCCAAGGTAATTAGAGCTGTAAAATCTGAAAAATCAGGTTCTTATGTTTTCAAAGAAGACATGGTACCTGAAGGTGAAGTAAAGAATCTATTATCTAAGAATTAATCATTCTTTATAGTGATTAGAAAGCCGATCCCGTTAAAGAACCGGATCGGCTTTTTAGTTATATTTAGTTGTCTTTAACTGGTCATCCCCGTCGCCATGCTTAAAAACTTATTTTCCAAAAAAGAGAAAGAGACTTTAGATAAAGGTCTTGAAAAGACAAAATCCAACTTCTTCGAGAAGCTGGGAAAAACTGTCATTGGGAAATCTGTGGTTGATGAAGATGTACTGGATGAGCTGGAAGAAGTCCTGATTACTTCTGACGTAGGTGTAGAGACTACTGTAAAGATCATTGACCGGATCGAAGCTCGGGTAGCCAAAGACAAGTACCTAAACACCAACGAACTCAACCAAATCCTCAGAGAGGAGATCGCTGCCCTTCTGGCAGAAAACAACACCAAAGACCTTGTTGATTTTGATTTACCAAAAGTGGACGGACCCTATGTCATCCTCATTGTAGGGGTGAACGGCGTTGGGAAGACCACCACAATCGGTAAGTTGGCTGCACAGTTCAAAGCCATTGGAAAGAGCGTTGTCCTTGGAGCGGCAGATACTTTCAGAGCAGCAGCCGTGGATCAGATAAAGCTTTGGGGGGAGCGTGTGGGTGTTCCTGTTATCGAAAAGGGAATGCAGACCGACCCTGCTTCTGTGGCTTTTGAGGCTGCCAAATACGGGGCAGAAAACAATGCCGATGTGGTTATCATCGATACGGCTGGTCGACTGCATACCAAAGTGAACCTGATGAATGAGCTGAGCAAGATCAAATCCGTAATCAAGCGTTTTATTCCGGAAGCTCCACATGAAGTTTTATTGGTCTTGGATGGTAGTACGGGTCAAAACGCCTTTATTCAGGCCAAGGAATTTACCAGGGCTACCGAAGTCACTTCTCTGGCAATTACCAAACTGGATGGCACAGCAAAAGGTGGTGTGGTAATTGGCATTTCTGATCAGTTTAAGATCCCTGTGAAATACATTGGAGTAGGCGAAAAAGTAGAAGATCTTCAGGTCTTCAACAAGATGGAGTTTGTAGACTCTTTCTTTAAGCACTAAAGTGCTTCCAGATAAGTCAACAGTAGTTGATTTAAGCCAAAGTCGCAAGTACTATCAAAGCCCCCAGGATTCCGATTATTCCAAGAACAAGACCGGCTATTGCCATCCCTCTACCTTCACCCTTTTCTAGTTTTCCTGCAGATATAGCGCCAAAAACGATCGCTAATATCCCCAAGGGGATACCCATAATGAATAAACTCACAATACCTGTCACCAGGGAGGCTATTGCAAGACCCCTGGGATTCCCTTTCGGATTATTCTGTTGATCAACGACTTGTTTTTTGAGCTCCCTTTTAAGTTCCTTTCTGGAAACCTTCCTATCGGCAATTACAACAGCTTCTGATTTTTCAAATGCTATTGCCGAGGTGTGGGTTTTCGTTTCCTGAGTAGCTTGTAATTCTGGTTTATTGTCAATTAGCTCAAGCTCAGTAATGGAGGACCTGAGATCAGCCGAAACAGGATAGTTTTCATCATCAAGTGGGTTGCTTATAGAAGTCTCATTAGACGATTTTTGATCTGACGGATCCGCTATCGCTTTAGCAGTAGGAAAATTGTCATAATGAGGGCAGTTTAGCACATGTTTATGTGAAGAACAGGAAGCTAAGAAAAGACCAGCGATAATTTGAATGAAAACGATCCTTTTCATTTTGTTATAGGTTAATTAGGTGATGATTAACGCTATAATAATTGGATTTCGCTTTACTTGCAAGAAATAGGCTGTAATTCTTAACTAACGTTTCCGTATGTATTAATTACAACGTGTTTAGATATGTTTACGGTCCCGAACTTTTCTAATCTTTTGTGACGGAAACTTTAGATCGCTTTTTTCTGAAGGGATTTACTTTTTTACCTTTTTCACTAATTCCCTCAATTATCTTTCCTCCGGCATCGCTGATCGCTTCCCAACCGGACCTCAAAGTCTCCGTGCCGGCTTTTTTGGTCGCTTTAAATAGTCCGGTAAATATCCTGGCCGAAGATTTCAGGACGATTTCTTTAAGCTGGCTAACCGACTGGTTGAAAGCCAGTTTTTTGAGTTTCTCTTTGGTTGTGACCTCATAAGATCCACAATATTTTGAAGCGATGTTTCCAACCCTGAGGGTAAGAAAAGCATTGGTAGACCCTTCCATCAGGGAATCCAGGATGATGTTGGCTGTTGGGCCAATGAGCGGGATGGATTTTCCAGCTGAATTTCTGAAAAAAGACTGTAATACAGGTTCGATCTGCGTGGAAATATCCAGATCTTCAATCTCTGAAGCCAAAAGCGTGCTGGCGCCTACATTGGCATATAGATATACCATTTCTCTCAAAGTTGGCCGCTGATAATACAGGTGGGCGATCTTCCAGACCATTCGAGACTGGGTCATCAATACAGTAAAGGCATCAAGCTTTCCATTTTGTGAGACAGAAGTGGTCAAAAAGACAATGTTGGCAGTATCCCTGATCACTTTCGAAGCCTCTTTATTGAGATATTCTATGGCTTCAGGAAGCATATCCACATCTTTGGGTACCAGACCGGCTTTTTTCAGGTGTTGATTACTCTTCAGTCTTTTGACCAGGTTCTTTTGATATTTCTGCTGTTCTTTTTCGCTTTTAGGTAGTTTTAACGGGGAGGGGAGCTTCAGAAACAGGATGACAGGCCAGGAAAAAAGCCCAATGGCCAAAATAGAGAGGAAAGCAAGCAGGATATTGGCGTAAAATTCACTTGAAGAGCGTACCAATAGATACACACCGGAAATTTGATTGACCACAAACAACAAGAATCCTACAATTACCAGGATTGATATGGGAATCAAAATTTTATAAAACTGCCGGATCATTTCCGTGGACTTTGGTACCCATTACGTTTCACGTCTGCCAGGCTTTCAGGTTTCATCACAATAGAAAATGAAGCATAGTCCCTGGATACGTGCACTTTGGTACAAAACCCGTTTTGATATTCATAGATATTATCACCGTCAGGAGAAGACAGGCTATATTTATGGTCTCCGATCTTTTTGAATTGCAGGTATCTTCCGAAGTATTGAGAATACATTTTCTCATTTCCCCGAGGCTCCTGGTGATATACCTGGGAAGCAGCATATTTTATGGTATCCCCTGATTCTACATAACCTTCAATCCCATCAATAATGAGTTTATATTTCCCGTTTTTAAAGTCAATGGATGTCTTTTTCTGTGTAGACCCATTCAGGGTATTGAATCCCTCACCTGAGATAAGCATACCGTCTTTAAACTGCTCTTTCAGCACATATTTGATATTGAACGTGAAAAGCACCTTAAACTCTACCACGTTTTCAAGTGAATAGGTCTCAATGCCGTTTTCAATCGTTCTCACTACGTCCACGGTACCAATTGGCTTCCCATTTCGTACTACTTCATAGTGCAATACTTGTCCAGCTGCTGACTTTAACAGCATGATAGCAAAGAATACTATGAGAAAGGCTCGAATCAATTGTAACTTGTTTATTTTAATCTTAAGGACAATTTACTAAAGTAAAGGTTTCCATCCGACTAAATTTAAAAGAAATCTTTCCCAAATAGCTATGAAAACAGTTAATATCAATTTTACAAATTCAGCAGGTTTGAAGTTGGCAGCTAAAATAGATTTCCCATTGGTGGGTGATCCAAAAGCATTTGTCTTATTTGCTCACTGCTTTACCTGTTCAAAAAATCTTAAGACAGTTGAAAATATCAGCCGGGCATTGACACAGTCAGATATGGCCGTTTTCAGGTTTGATTTTACCGGTTTGGGACAGAGTGAGGGAGAATTTTCAAAGACGAATTTTTCCAGCAACCTGGATGACCTGAAAAAGGCTTATGAATATCTGGAAAATGAACATGAAGCACCGAAAATTCTCGTTGGTCATTCACTGGGTGGTGCCGCTATGCTTCATGTGGCCGGGTCGATGGAGAAGGTGGAAGCAATAGTGACCATTGGGGCACCGTCCACCCCTGCCCATGTCAGAAAGCTTTTTAAAGGCTCTCAGGATGAAATTGAAAAAACAGGAAAAGCTGAGGTGGATATCGGGGGAAGAAATTTCACCATTGAAAAACAGCTGATTGAAGATCTGGAGAAAAACGATTCCAAAAAGATTATTCATGCTTTGAAGAAACCCTTACTCATCATGCATTCTCCACAGGATAGCATAGTAGGCATCGAAAACGCTGCCGAAATATACAATGCCGCTATGCACCCCAAGAGCTTTGTCAGCCTCGATGGTTCTGATCATCTCATGACAAACACTGCAGACTCCATGTATGCAGGCAGTATCATTGCTCCCTGGGCTTCCCGCTATCTCGAGGTGGAAAAAGAGCCTGTAGCGCCGGAAGGGGAAGTTTGGACAAGAATCTCCGACAAAGGTTTTGTAACGGAAATTACCGCCGGAAAACATCATATGATCGCTGACGAGCCGGAGGAACAGGGTGGAAATGATCTTGGACCATCCCCTTATGGCTATCTGTTGTCTGCCCTGGGGACGTGTACGGCTATGACCCTGAGGATGTATGCCGACCACAAAAAAATTGATCTTAAAGAGGTGAAAGTAAAGCTCACACATGAAAAAGTGCATGCTACTGATGGTGTTTCAGTAGATGGAGTGAAATCCAAGATTGATCAGATCAAACGATTTATCAAGCTGGAAGGAGATTTGACCGATCAACAAAGAAATCGGCTCATTGAGATTGCTGATAAATGCCCAGTGCATAAGACCATCGAGGGCAAACCAGAAATTATTACTGAAGAGATTTCATCTTTTTAACATAGCCTCTATTAAATATCTTTTCGTATTAAGCGTTGAAGGGAATTATACATCTTTGCAAAAATTCAACTTTCTATGCGGCTTCAATCATTAGCTCTCATTTCACTTTTTATCCTCTCATCAAATCTGGCTTTTGCGCAACCTGCACCTGTAAAAGAATTTTTTTCTGAGGTCAGGCTGTATGTAGATTCGGCTGAGTATACATGGACAAGAGACAGGATTCGTGTCAATGATTTTGAGGAAAAACTGGCATTTCGATACAATTATGATCAAACGGTCATGGAAGTCTATCTCTTCAAAAAACAAGGGGTAACTTTTGAAAGCCTGGAGTTGATCAAAACAGAAGATTTCGAGATCGTTGATCCGGTGGTGCAATTTGAGACGTTTGCCAGGTTCAAAGTCAGGTTCAGGGATCTGGATCAGTCCAATTTTCTCAAGTTCATGGTGATGATCAAAATCAATGCAAATACCACCGTGATGACTGAGATCCCACTACAGGCCTACACAGAAACTTACGTTGATTTTTATCCAACGCTCACAGAATTATACATTGGTGAAGAAAAGACCTTTGAGCTCACCACAAATAACATTGACAATATTCAAGTCGAAAATCGCTGGACAGAAGGTCTACCCATTGACTACAGGGTGACTCGAAGTGGGGAGCAGCTGTTCCTTCATCTTGTTCCCAATGAGTTGGGCAGTCAGTTCATAGAAATAGATTTCATGGCAAAGAACCCTTCCCTGAAGAATGGCAAACTCACCTACAAAGCAGATTCTATTTACCAACGGTTCAGGGTTATGGCGGGTAGATTGGCCTTCCTTCAGTTTGACAAGCAGGAAGTCACTCCTCAGGATGATAAGGCCAGCGACATCGAGATACAGTTAGACAATCATTACAACCTCAAAATTGGCAAGACCTACCGAGTAGAAAATCAGGAAGCCGTAGGTGGGCCATTGATTGCGGAATTATTTACTAAAAACCGGCTCAACAATGATAAGATTCTTTGCCTTTTAAGGGTGTATGCATTCCATAGAAAATCCGAGGGCTATTTATACATAAAAGATGGAGACGAGCCACGGTTTGTCACTAACCTGGACATCACACCTAAAACCAATATCCAGACTATTTCCATCAAGCGGGAAGGTCGGGATTGGGAAAAGACCAATGTGGTCTACCCGGGAGAAACCATTGGTGTCCGTTTTGAGGGGGACGGTATGCACAAAGCCAATTTCGCCTTTCAGGGCATAGGTAGGATAAGTCCGGATTCGGCCTTTCAAAATGAGAACATTGCTTCTTTTGAGTTTCGGGTCCCCATGTCTATTGCTACGAGTAAAATAGAAATCTTTAATCACAATCAAAGTACCGGAAAGTCATTGGCCGTGAGAGAGTATCAGAAGCCCAAAGCATTTGACTATGTGATTTTGGATTTTGGCGATGAGCAACACGTAGTAAGTGACATTGATAAGCCGATCTACTATGACAAGACCATCACGGATCTGATCTTTTCTTTTGACCGGGCTTTAATTGATCAGAACCTCAATATCAATGGTGTACAGTACCTGACGATAGATGTCAAGGTAAGTAACAAGAAAGGTAACCTGATTGAACTTTATAAGTTTGAACAGCTGGCAATATGCCCTTCGGAAAGGTCGCCACGGTATTCTTTTTATAATGTGGATGAATGCAGGTCTGATGATGTCAACTTAAACAATCACTTAGCTAAAAAAACCTTTGATCTGGAGGAATGGTCAAGGATTGATTTGACCGTTTCCCATGTGAAAGAAAAATATGGAGGAAAGGGTCAAACTAAAAAAATTGTGATCTATCTGAAGCGGGACTATACATTTGACATTGATGTATCGTTCCCGGCCGGTCTTTTGATTTTGAAGTCTGGGTCTGAGAGTTTTGATAATTTCGGAGGTATCAGTTTTGCGATGATGTGGCAGATGAGTTTTTATCAACCTGGCAAGATTGCTAAATACAGGCCCTATAAAGTTGGTGCAGGTTTTATAGCCATTAATGCATTTAATTTCAATGCAGATAATACTGCCAATGAACAGGATATTGGTCTGGTTGTAGTTGGGTCACTCTATCCAATATCCAGTGATAATAAACTTTCCTTTCCACTTCATGCAGGGTTCGGATATCTTCTTAAGGATAGGAAACTGTTTAGTTTGATTGGTCCTGGAATACGGGTGAGGCTATAGCGCTGGAATCACTTATTTTATTTGCAATTACACTTAAAACGGTTAGATTAGTCTGTCAAACAATGGTAATACCCAAATTTGACAAGCTACCGTGTTTAAGCATTGCATCCCGATACTCTTAAGTCTTGTTATACTAGCAAACTGTTATGCCCTGGATTTTCGAAATGGGTATATTGTTCAAAATCAAAATGATACAATAAGAGGGCAGATTGCCTATCAGGCTTACGGTAAATATTTAGAGAGTTGCATCTTCAAAAGCAATGGGATGGAGCGTCAATATTTTCCCGCTGATATCGACGGCTATGGATTTGACGATGGAAGGTACTTTGCTTCAGGGATCTCAAAAGATAAGTTTGTAGAAGCGCACATCATAGGGGAGCTTAGTTTGTATCAATCAGACACTACATTCTTTCTGAAGAAGGGAGCTGAGATACGAGAGCTTAAAACACAGCTTGTGGCCCGTGAAATTGATGGAAGAGAAGGTGTGATGGAAGATACCAAGTGGAAGGGAATTGTATCTTACATGATAAGTGATTGTATTCAAAACCCTATGGGGAGGATGTCATCCCTGAAAATGCAAATCAAAACCCTAAGTAAACTAACGATAGAATATAGTGAATGCAGGGGCGCATCATACGTAGATTACGGGGGGACAGAAAGGCGGATGAAAATTGATGTTGGTCTCACGTTTGGGTATACAAAATCAAGCATAGGAATCAATAATGTCAATCAGCTATATAAGGAATCCTTTTTAGGATTTGCTGAGAACTACGTTTCTCAGGATCCTTCTGTAGGGCTAATGATGCAAGTATTTTTCCCCAAATTTTCCGAGAGGTTAGGTCTCCAAATAGAGACATTATATTCCAGGGCGAGCTATCAACAGTTTGTATCATATGGGTTGGTAAATGACCTTTATTTCCACGATACTTTTCTCTCAATAGGGACAGTTTCCATCCCGGTTACCATGCTTTTTGATTTGCCTTTAGGGCCAAAAAATTCATTGCTATTGAATGCTGGAATCAACAATGATATTTTAACCAAAAAAGAATCATTACTCACTACAGAGTCAGTAGATGAACAGAATCGGGTAAAAGTATCAGAGGATACTGAAATGTTTGAAATCCGAGGCTATCAAGGGGGAGTTTACAGTGGAATTGGTATTTCACACAGCATTGGGTCCGTTGATGTGGGAATAAGTTTGCGCTATGCTTATATATTTCAATTTGATAACGATAGTGGATTTACTGCCGCAAACAATAAATTGAATTTGAGCATTTTCTTTATCTATAGATGAAAACAACTTTCTCATTTACCCTATTCATTTTATTAATAGTTGCAGCTTCAGGATGTGATGATGAAGTTTTCGAAGCTACTCCGCGGGATTTCCCCCGACTTTTGACCAGGGCTGTAACAGAGATTTCAGAAAAGGGTGCTCGTTTTAATGCAGAGTTTAGATATCGTGGTGAGAGTCAAATAATAAGCTATGGATTTGTTTGGAACGAAACTCCTTTCCCCACTCTAAGAACACCCTCAACAGATATATATGCAGTTGATGAAAATATCCAGGCGGAAGACTTTTCTGTCTTTATATCCGCGGGATTGAATCCCGGGTCCACATACTATGTTAGAGCATTCACACAAACGCAGGAGTATACTGTTTATGGAAGTAACCAACAATTTGTCAGCAAGGGAAGTGAAAACCAGTAGCTATTCTTCAATTTCATTGAAATCCCTATTTCCTCAACTTTTCTATTTACTGACAGTCTCCTTTATTTTATTATGCTCTTGTGCAGACGACCATGTCAGGAGTAAAAACATCCTCTTCATCATTGCTGATGACCTGAATGACAATTTAGGAGTGTATGATCACTACCTGGTCAAAACCCCAAACATTGATCGGTTAGCAGAAAGAGGGATGCTTTTCAACAAGACCTATTGCAACTTCCCCTTATGTGGTCCCTCCAGGGCCAGTATGATGACAGGCCTATATCCTGATCAGACAGGGCATCATCAGCTCAGGGATTATATCAGGGACCATGTTCCGGAAGTGGTCACCATGAGTCAGGCTTTCATGAATGCTGGCTATGAAGCTACCCGGGTGGGTAAGATCTATCACTATGACAATCCAAGAGGTATTGGCACTACGGGTCATGATGATTCACTGTCCTGGAACAGGCGGTATTACCCAAGGGGTGTAGACAAGGAGCTGGAAGACCAGATCTTTACCCTTTCTCCGGGCCGTTTTGGAGCAACACTCAGTTGGTTGGCGACAGAAGAGGGTGGGGAGCAACATACGGATGGGCTCGTAGCCACACAAGCCATTGAACTATTGTCTGAATATAAAGACAGCCAGAAGCCCTTTTTTCTGGGGGTGGGATTCTATAAACCCCATACACCCTATGTAGCCCCGAAGGAGTATTTTGAGATGTATGATCCATCAGAAATCGTGGTTCCTTCTGTCCCTGAAGGTTACTTTTCTACCATTCCCGAGCCTGCAGTGAAGTATCTCACCAGGTGGGATGTACAAAATAACCTTCCTGATTCTGTGAAACGATCCGCTATTCATGCTTATTATGCTACGATTAGTTTTCTGGATGATCAGGTTGGTCGTGTGGTCGATGCCCTGGACAGTTTGGGCCTGTCGGACAATACGATCATCGTATTTACATCAGATCATGGATACCACATGGGTGAGCATGATTATTTTCAAAAACTGACTTTGTTTGAAAACTCCGGGCGTATTCCATTGATCATTTATGATCCTGATATTGCAAATGGTGGATCCACAACAGATTCATTTGTAGAGATGATTGATTTCTATCCTACCCTGTGTGAGCTGGCCCGGGTACCCACTCCGGAATACCTGGCAGGAAAAAGTCTTGTCCCTATTTTGAAAGATGCTGACAGGGAAATCAGGGAGTCAATTCTTACCCAGGTATATTCAGACTACACCGTCAGAACTAAGGATTATCGATTTACCCGATGGGGTGAAGGCGGACCGGGAATGCTTGAGCTCTATGACCTCAAAAAAGATCCTCAGGAAATGATTAACCTGGCTAATGAGGAAGCGTACACCGAGATTATTAATCAGATGTCATACTTGCTGGATCAGCGAATTGAGGAGGCAAACCAACCACCGGTTGGACTAAGAGTACTGCCTGCTGAGTAAATTACTTAGTTGCAAAGCTTACCTCAGTCTTCAGCTTATTGTCGGCAACTTCCCCGGGCATAGTCACATATTTTTCAAAGGGGTCTATTTTCTTATTCATTTTAAAGGCCTTATTCCTTTGGAGGTTCTGCATGGTACTCCAGGCATTTCCTAAATGACGATATGGACCCTGATGCATCAAGGAGTAGACTGGTGTGGCCGGAACAGATCCTGAGATGATACCATTGGGAAGGTCAGCTGGAACACTTTTTACCGGGAAAGCAACCGTATAGGTGGTTCTTCCTTTGACCAGTTCCCATTTATGATAAATGGCGAGTGGCTGACCGTTGACCAAATCAGGTTTATCCTTTATAAAGGCTCCCAGGGTATCAAAATCAGCTTGCATGGCTCGACCAACATCATCAATGGCGCATTCAGTTTTAACGCCAATGTAATTACACCCGGGATAGCTGCCAGGCCCTGTTAAAGTCAGTTTTGAATGAACTTTCCCGTCTTCCACGTAGTCCTTGAGTAATTCCAGGCCGCGTCGGTAGTCCATGCCTATCAACGCAACCATCATCTTTTTCATCCAAAACATGAAGAAGGGCAGGCTACTGTCCATCAGCCAGGTCACGGTGGTTCCCTTGTCTTTCTTTTTCAGTTCAAACCAGACTTTGGCGGTTGACTTATAGGGTGTAAGGAAGGTAAGGTCAATGTAAATGGATTTATTTTTCTTTTCATCAGTGATTTTCATCACCCCACTTCCCACTTTCTTTCCTTCCCATTCATAGGATTTCTTGTCATCAGAGACGGTGACTTTTGCTTCCGGCTCCATGATCAACCAGGGTGACCAGGTAGTCCAGGTACTGAAATCATTGATGATATTAAAAACTTTGTCCTCGGGAGCTTCGATGAATATGGATTTGCTTACGTGAAACTTTGGCATGGTTCAATAGGCTGTTACTAGCTATAAGTTAAACAATTCGCTTCACATTTGTCCTTATCCTTCCATCCGAAAAATTCCGCATTCCAGGAAAATAGATGGTGCAATAATCTTTTCTACCTGTTAACTTTAACGAATGCTGCAAAATACCTTCTTGCATTTGAAAAAAGTGAACCTTAAGCAGGAAGCTAAGTTGTGGGCCAAAGGTATCACGGATTGGGATCAGTACGAGGCAGCTTTTGATCGTCAACTCAGCCTGTTTGAAAAGCAGAAACCTACTTTTGAGATTTCTCGCAAACATTTTGAACAGAACAATTTTCAATATTTTATTGAGCGAATGCCGGTATCCGAATATTACAGGATAGCTCTTCATTGTCCGGAAGATGTGTTGTTTCTGGATATTGAGACGACGGGTAGCGGTTTCAGATTCGATCAGATCACTGTTGTTGGCTGGTCGTTGGGAGATGATTTTGGTTTTTATATTACTGGCGAGGATTCGCAGCCCATGCTGGAGGCGATTGATCGTGCAAAGGTCATTGTGACCTTTAATGGATCCGGCTTTGACATCCCCATAGTGAAATCTGCTTTTCCTGAGGCCAATTTTCCAGTATGCCATATCGATCTGAGATACCTAACCAGGCGGATTGGTCTGCGAGGAGGTCAAAAGAAGATCGAAAAGGCCATTGGTATGTATCGGGATAACGATATTCTGGACATGACCGGGCAGCAGGCACCCATTTTATGGGATCAGCATCTGAATGGAGATCCACATGCCCTGGGAACGTTGGTTCGATACAACTATGCTGATGTCTATGGTATGAAGATCATACTGGATTATACGATCGGTGAGATCCTGAATGAGTATGCCTTTTTACAGGTCTCACCCCCCATTTTTGCTAAACAAAAAGGAAAAATACCTGAACGGTTTCTTGATAGGGAAGAAGCATTCAGGTGATGGTGCTACCATTTTCTCTCTGCCACGTATATGCCGCTGATCACGACAACTGCACCTACCAGTTGAAACCAGGTCATGGTCTCATCCAAAAAGATCCACGCGAGCACGATAGTTGATACCGGACCCAGGCTCCCCAGAATAGAAAAGTTGCTTGCTCCCAATCCTTTGATAGAATAGGAGATCAGATAAGAGGGGATCACCGTGGCAAAAACGGCCATCAACAACCCTATCACATAGACTTCACTGGCCAATTCAAAAAGCGGAGTGTCTGTGGTGATAAGGTAGTGGAGTATCACACAGATGCAGGAAACCACCATGGCATACGAGGTAAATAACGTGGCACCAAATTTGGGAATCAACCAACCGGACCCAACAATGTAACTCCCATAAGTAAGGGCACTTAGAAAAATCAGGATACCACCCAGCCAGACATTTTCCTGTACCGAAAGGTTCAACTCAGCAGCAAAAATACCCACCACACCCAGGTAAGTGATGATCACCCCGAGGAGTTGTTGCCTGGAGATTTTTTGACCAAGTGCAATCCACGAGATGAGGAGGACCAATGTAGGGTATAAAAATAAAATGATGCGTTCCAGCCCTGCTTTGATGTAGTTCAGCCCAAGGAAATCAAAATAGCTGGCCAGGTAATAGCCTAAAAAGCCAAAGAGGATGAGATAACCATAATCTTTCCCGGCTAAGGAAGGTTTTTTTGACTCTGTACTCCGGTTGGTTTTCAATCGATGCCAGACAATTACCCCCAGATAAAATGGGAGGGAAAACAGCATCCTAAGCAAAAGAAGGGTAATGGTATCTACTTCGAATTGATAGGCAAGCTTGACCATGACCGCCTTGCTGGAGAACATAAGGACACCTAAAATGCCCAGGAATATAGAGAAGGCTTTATTGGACAAGAGATATTAATTAGCTCACAAAGCTATCAAATGTCTTCCCGGTAGATAGAAATTTTCTTGAAGAAATTAGAAGCAGGTTTAACCCCTCAGTCCTTTGGACAGCTCCCTTAAATGGGGAGCAGCTATTCAGGGTTAATTATTATGTTCCTTATTAAATATTAATAATTGAGTTATAAAGAAAATTTCAAATTATCCTGCTGTTAATTTGTCATCCTGTAGTTTGTCTGCCTAACAAATGGGCAGTAATTTTTATATAACCACTATTTAAGAAATAATCAGATAAGGATTGAATTCTATTTGAGAATTTTCTAGTCTTCCTTACCAGACTCACCGGCAGCTACAGTGACTTCTGACTCTTCTTCTTTGTGAAAGAATTTTTTCTGGAAAATCAGGATAAAAGTGATACCCAGGAAAATGGAGGCATCAGCTACATTGAACACCGGCCAAAGGGCCATGTAATCACCCCCAAATATCGGCACCCAATCCGCAACTCGTCCTTCCCAGATATCGATATAGAACATGTCTACTACCTGCCCGTGAAACCAGGGCGTAGGAGCATCATACGGAGCATTGTCAAGGTATACACCAAAGAAAATACTATCCAGTACATTTCCAATGGCTCCTCCCAGTATCATCGCTACACAAATAAGTAACCCTTTCGGAGATTGACTGATGTAAAGCTTATAAAGGTAATATCCAATAGCGATCATGGCAATGAGTCTGAAAACTGTCAGGATGATCTTACTATTTTCAAATGGCATCTCCATACCGAAAGCCATCCCGGGGTTGGTCAGATAGTGAAGTTTAAAGAAATTACCAAAGATCTGGATCTGTCCTTTAACTCCCATTTCCATATTAAAATGGACCAACAACTTTACCACCTGATCCAGCAGGATAACAAAAAAGCTGATGCCAAAAAAGTATAATACGTGAGGTGTTTTCTTTGCTGTCATTTTAGTACGTCTATTGCAATCGTGATTGGAACCCCGTCAATATCCAGCTCTGTTCCATTGCTCAATTCATTTTTATACTCCAGTTTGAGGGCTTGGGTTTCCTTTTGGATGTATTCTTTGAATTTTTCTATTGCCTGCTTAGTGATTTCATCTCCGGAAAAATATTGGATAGAGATCTTGTCCTGTACTTCCATCCCCTGATCTTTTCTGAGGTTTTGCACCCGATTCACAATATCTCTGCTGATTCCTTCTTTTTTCAGGTCATCTGTCAAAGTAATGTCCAGTGCTACTGTTAAGCCTCCTTCTGACGCAACCAGCCAGCCAGGGATGTCCTCAGAGGTGATCTCTACCTCTTCAAGACTCAAAGTGATGTCTTCACCATCAAGAGGCAGTGTATAAGCACCCTTTTGTTCAAAGTCGCGGATAGCATCCTGGTCCAATCCATTGATGAGCGGTGTCAGTGATTTCATTTTGGGTCCGTAAGTCTGACCCAGTTTCCTGAAATTTGGTTTAATCTTTTTCACCAGGATACCGCTGGTATCGTCAATCAATTCTATGTCTTTGACGTTAATTTCTGTCTTGATCAGCGCCTCCACGTCCAGGATGGTCTGCTTTTCTTTTTCACTCAGGACCGGAACAAGGATCTTCTGCAAGGGTTGTCTTACCTTGATCTTTTCTTTCTTGCGCAGGGAATGCACCAGTGAGGAGATGGACTGTGCGATGTGCATACTGTCACTCAGCGACCGGTCGATCAGACTTTCATCGGCTGAACGAAAATCCGTGAGGTGTACACTTTCGGGCATACTTTCGTCACTCATTGGCTGAACCAGGTTTTGGTAGAGCCAATCTGCATAGAATGGAGCGATAGGGCTCATCAACTGCGATACTGCAAACAAGCATTCGTAGAGCGTCTCATAAGCTGCCTGCTTATCCGCATTCATCTCACTCATCCAGAACCGTTTCCTTGACAGCCTGATGTACCAGTTAGACAGCTGGTCATTCACAAAATCCTGGATGGCCCTGGCAGCCTGGGTAGGCTCGTAGTTTTCGTAATTGGCATCTACCTTTTGGATCAACTCCTGCAATTCTGACATGATCCAGCGGTCGAAACGTGGTCGTTTCTCTACTGGGATCGTATTTTTAGGATCTATGGTAAACCCATCCAGGTTGACATAAAGTGCAAAGAATGAATAGGTATTGGTAAGTGTTCCAAAAAACTTTCTTTGTACTTCGGCTACCCCTTCGAGATCAAATTTCAGGTTGTCCCATGGGTTGGCATTAGCGATCATGTACCAACGGGTGGCATCCGGACCATATTTTTCAATGGTTTCAAATGGATTGATAGCATTGCCCAGCCTTTTGGACATCTTATTGCCATTTTTGTCCAACACCAGCCCATTTGCCATCACATTTTTGAAAGCTACCTGGTCGAAAAGGAGCACTGCGATGGCATGTAAGGTAAAGAACCAACCTCGGGTCTGATCTACGCCTTCAGCGATAAAGTCAGCAGGATAGTTGGCATCAAAAATATCTTTGTTTTCAAATGGATAATGCCACTGGGCATACGGCATCGCTCCGGAGTCGAACCAGACATCAATCAAATCGGGCTCACGATACATGGCCTGGCCGGAATCACTTACCAGAATAATATCATCAACATATGGTCGGTGCAGGTCAAAGTCATCGCTGATGCCTTCCTTCATAAAGCCAGCTTCAACAGATTTATTTACTTCTGTTCTCAGCTCATCAAGACTACCAATGCATTTTAATTCTTTCTTGTCTTTGGTCACCCAAATAGGCAGGGGTGTCCCCCAGAATCGTGAACGACTTAGGTTCCAGTCAACCAGATTCTCCAGCCAGTTACCAAATCGTCCTGTTCCCGTGGCAGCAGGTTTCCAATTGATGGTATTGTTCAGTTCAACCAGCCGGTCTTTGAGTGCTGTGGTTTTGATAAACCAGGAATCAAGGGGGTAGTACAATACAGGCTTGTCAGTTCTCCAGCAGTGTGGGTAGCTGTGCTCATATTTCTCTACCCGGAAGGCCTTGTTATCTTCCTTTAGCTTGATAGCTATCAGAACATCAGTAGGCTTAAAGTCCGGATCAGAGAGTGTTTCATCATCATAGTACTCTTCCTTGACGAAACGACCAGCAAAGTCTGTAACTGCATCTACAAACTGACCTTTTTTGTTGACAAGGGGAACCTGTTCTCCCTGTTCGTTTGTGATCAATACAGCAGGCACACCATTTTGCTGGGCTACTCTAAAGTCATCGGCACCGAATACGGAGGCTGTATGTACTACCCCGGTACCATCTTCCGTAGAAACAAAATCTCCCGCAATGACTCGGAAGGCATTTTTTTCCAGGTCATCATTGGTCACATACGGCATCAGCTGCTCATATCGAACCTCAAGGATGTCTTTTCCTGTAAACTCCTGGGTGATTTTGTATGGGATGATCTTGTCACCTTCTTTGTAGTCGCTTAGCTGTAGGTCTTTGGCCTTAGCCGAGAAGTGACTTCCCACAAGATCTTTGGCCAGCACTACACTGACAGGCTGATAGGTGTACTGGTTAAAGGTTTTGACCTTTACATACTGAATTTTTTCTCCGATAGCCAGGGCACAGTTAGAGGGTAGGGTCCATGGGGTGGTGGTCCATGCCAGGATTCTTACATCTTCGTTGTCTGATTCAAACAAGAACGCAGATCGATCATTTTTCTTCACTTTGAACTGTGCAACGATCGAAGTATCTTTTACATCCCGATATGTGCCTGGCTGGTTAAGCTCGTGCGAGCTTAGGCCTGTTCCTGCTGCAGGTGAATAGGGCTGGATTGTATACCCTTTGTATAATAACCCTTTATCGAAAAGTTTCTTAAGCAGGTACCAGAGGGACTCCATGTAATCACGCTCGAAGGTGATATACGGATCATCAAGGTCAACCCAATAGCCGATTTTCCTTGTGAGATCGTCCCACTCGCCTTTGTATTTCATCACAGCTTCCTTACATCGCTGGTTGTATTCTTCAACGGAGATCTTCACCCCTATATCATCTTTCTTGATCCCCAGCTCTTTTTCTACCTGAAGCTCTACAGGCAAACCATGGGTATCCCATCCTCCCTTACGCTTGACCTGATAGCCTTTGAGTGTTTTGTACCGACAAAAAATGTCCTTGATGGCCCTGGCCATGACGTGGTGAATACCCGGAGTACCATTGGCTGAGGGTGGGCCTTCATAAAAAGTGAAGGTTTCTGCATTTTCCCGACTGCTGACGGATTTGTCAAATATCTTTCCTTCCTCCCACTTCTTTAAGAGGTCGGTAGCAAGGTTAGGATAGGAAACTTGTTTGTATTCAGGATATTTTGTTGCCACGGTCCTATTTCTTCTTCTCTTTCTTTGATGAATTCTTTTTTGGAAGCTCGTCTATGTCTCCCTCGATCATCTCAGGGTAGTCGTCTTTCAGATCAATACCCTTTTTGTTGAATTTTCCAGTATCAAACTCCAGGAGCAGTGCAGGAAGCACAATCAGGTTTGCCATCATGGCAAATAATAATGTGAGTGATGTAAGTTTTCCCAGCGCGATGGTTCCCCCAAATTCCGAAGCGGTGAAGATGACGAATCCACAGAATAAAATGATCGATGTGTAGATCATACTGGCCCCGGTTTCTTTAAGGCTCTTCGTGACAGCAATAGATACTACACCTTTGCTTGCCCGCAGTTCCTGTCTGTACTTGGCCAGGTAGTGAATGGAATTATCAACAGAGATACCGAAAGCGATACTGAAGATGAGCGCTGTACTCGGTTTAAGTGGGATACCAAAGTAACCCATGATACCTGCAGTGATCACCAGCGGGATAATATTAGGAACCAATGAAATAACGATCATCAGGAAGTTTCTGAATAGCAGTCCCATAATGGCTGCGATGATCAGAAATGCCAATACCATGGAGGTGAATAGATTCTCAATCAGGTATTTGTTCCCTTTGATAAACATCAAAACGGTTCCTGTCAGGGTCACAGAGATCTTGGAATCGCCGACTATCTCTTTAATTTTTGGACGGATAACTTCAGTGACCAGCGAATCCATGACGTTACTCCCCACATCAGGCATTTTTAAGGAAACCCTGATATATTGTCCGGTGGAGTCGACAAAGTTTTTAGACACACCTTCCATGTTTCCACTTTGATCAAGATATCTGAGGATGAATGCCGTCTCCCTACTATTCGGAAGCTCATAATATGCCGGACTCTGGTTGTAATAAGCCTGCTTGGCAGCTTTTATAAAACTTACCACCGAAACCGGTTGGGATATCATGTCAATAGAATCTTTGAAGAAGGTCTCCAACTCATCGATCTTTCGAAGATTATCCAGTCTTTGAACGCCACGCTTGTTGCCTGTATCCACTACGACTTCCAGAGGCAATACTCCGCTGAAATTATCTTCAAAAAAGGCCAATTCCTTTTTCAATGGGCTATCCTCAGGCAGATCATCCACCATGTAGCTGATCGACTTAATGGTAAGCATTCCTGCGACTGAGGCAACGACGATAACAATAGTCGTCGCAAAGATCAGTTTCCGATGTCTGTGAACGATGTAATCAAGGAATTCAAGTATCAAAGAAAGAATCTTGAAGTCCAGATGCTTCAAATGTCTTGTGCTTGGTGGCTTGAAGAAGGAGAACACGGAAGGGATCAGGATAAGGCTCACAATAAATGTACACATGATATTGACTCCTGCCACAATACCAAACTCCATCAGGATGGTGATGCCTGTAAACATCAGAACGAGGAAACCAACCGCTGTAGTGAAGTTGGTCATAAATGTGACAATCCCGATATTGCGGATGATTGTCTCCAATGCTTTACGCTGATCACCATGGATGGCATATTCCCGGTGATACTTATTGAGCATGTATACCGAGTTCGGTATCCCAATGACCACAATAATCGAAGGGATCAATCCCGTGAGCAGTGTGATTTTATACTGCAGGATGGCCAGTGTTCCCAATACCCAGATCACGATCACACCAATGATGATCAAAGGGAATATCACGGCTTTGAGTGACCGGAAGAACCCAAACAGGATCAGACCCGTAATGACGACTGAGATAAGTAAAAATTTGTTCAGCTCCTGTTTGATCTTGATGGTGTTGACAGATCGAACGTAAGGGAGCCCGGCAAAATAGACTTCAATTCCTGTAGCCTCAGAAAATTGTTTCCCCGTCATCATGATATCGTTTATCATGATATCACGACGATCAGAATTGAGGACCTCTTTATCTACAGTGACAAGGATAAGTGTAGCCCCGTTTTCCTCATTGATCAGCTGCCCTGAATAAAACTTTAATTTTCTTACATTGTCCAGCATCAGGTCCAGAGAGTCCTGGTCCTGAGGGATTTCAGGAAAAGCCGGAACGAGGTCAAAGCGCCTCTCGGCGGTGTTTTTCTCAAGCGTTTTGAGATTAGGGAGTCCCAAAACATTGTTTACACCCTTGATGCTGCTGAGTTCCCTGGTTAAAAATTGAAGTTTTCGGAAGTTATCCACCTTGTATACTGAAGTATCAAGGACTCCGATAGCCATGATGTTGCCATCTTCACCAAAGGTTTCTTTAAACTGCCGGAAGAACTGTTGCTCAGAATCGTCTTCGGGTACAATATTGGCCATATCGTAGGACCACTCGATGTCCTGCGCTTTGTAGGCCATAAACACAGTGATGATCCCTAATATTACCATTAGGGTAATCCTGTATTTTAAAATAATATTTGCGATTTTGGTCCACATTCGGAAAAGAGGTGCAAATGTAATATTTAAAACAGATAGAGGCTACATAAAAACGAAATCACTCAAACTTATTCACAATTTTAACCTCTGGAAGTAGGCAGGGAATATCCATTGAGGATTTTATAGAGCTTGATCGCATAGGAATCTGTGAGCAATGCGATAAAGTCAGAAACGATCATTAATCTTTCGTAGACTGATAAATCCGGCTTTTCCAGGCGAAGTCGGATGGATGCATCCATAAGCAGATAAATGGATCGTTGTCGTGGATTAAACAGTGTTTTCTCAAAAAAATTGAAATAGACTGCTTGAGCAAAGGCATTCATTAGCTGCTCTATTACCTCAAAGCCACCAGCTTCCCGTTCAAGAACTTGTTTTGACCTGTAAATTTTGTCGATGGATAGTACGCTGATCTTATTCAGGGCACCTGCCGAGGGAATGATGTCGGTAAGGGCCTGATCAAATTCAGCATCCAGCATGGCATTTTCGTGTGCTTTAAACACCTCAACGCATTCAGCGATTAGTTGGCCAATGGCCAGGGCTCGCAGCATACCTAGTTTATTATTTTGATCTTCAATTTTTAGCAACTTGGCTTCATTGAATTTTTCTCCAATGATGGCCGCAAGTAATTCCTTGGTCTTTTCAAAACTTACAAGTCCCAGTCTGCAGCCATCTTCCAGGTCTATGATGTTATAGCAGATATCATCTGCTGCCTCCACAAGGAAGGCAAGCGGGTGTCTGCACCAGGCTTCCTCGCCCACGGCTACCAGCCCCATATCTGCGGCCATCAATTTAAACTGCTCAAAATTTGACCGATACACACCGTACTTTTTCTGGCTTTTCCTACCCTTCACTGCAGGTGCAGAGGAGGTCTTTGGATACTTGGTAAAAGCACCCAGGGTAGCAAAGGTGAGTGCAAGCCCTCCTTCCTTTTCGTCATTCATGATGCGAAACCCCTGCGCATTTCCTTCAAAATTGCTTAGATCTTCCCATTCTTTTTCTGAAACCAGTTGCTGGAAAAACTGACCGTCCGGATGGTTGAGGAAGAATGCGGAAATAGCGGATTCTCCTGAATGACCGAATGGGGGGTTGCCCAGGTCATGTGCCAGACAAGCCGCGCCCACGATGCTCCCAAAGTCATGAATGGTAAATCCCTCTTCCGAAAGTGCCGGGTGTTTTTGTAATAGAAACTCACCCGCAGCACGGCCTAACGACCGACCAACACTGGAAACTTCCAGACTATGCGTTAGCCTGGTATGAACAAAATCATCCTCTGGTAGTGGAAAGACCTGGGTCTTATCCTGAAGTTTGCGAAAGGGGTGTGAAAAGATCAAACGGTCAAAGTCCTGGTCGAACCGACTTCGTGTTTCGCTGTTAGGTTTTACTTCCTTATCTCCAAATCTTTTGGTTGAAAGTAGCTGTGTCCAGTTCATGGAGCAAGTTTAGTGAGAAATTGAATATAGGAGACAGTATGATAAAATTGGTGGACTAAATACCTGTTATTTACCAGCAAATCCTCTTATCCAATTTGTCAGAAATGGGTTTGAGGGTTTGTAAATTCTTTTACCGTCGGTAGAATATTTGAGATGGATAAGCTGTTTGTCCAGCAAAACATCCAGTGCTTTTCTCACAGCGTTGGAATTTCCTAGTCCATATTGTCTGCCAATTTTTTGGGCAAAAGGCTGATCCAAATCATTTTCCATACTCACAGCCACTAAAGTATTCCATTGACCGGAGCTGAGTAGATCTTTTATTTGAAAATAGTCATGTGTGAATCCACGGATAATTTGTTCCTGAGTATCAGTCAGGTCTTTTGAATTTACATTTTTTTTGGAAACCTGAAAAAAGTTGATCGCATACGTACTGAGTGTAGTAAGTATGACCGTCAGTCCAACTGATTATTTCCTTAATTAACTCATTTGAGATTGATTTACCAGCTTCGGAAAATTTAGTGGCAATAAACTTCTGATAGACGGATGCATTTAGTTTTTCAAGATAAATGCTTTGGACCATTCCATAAAAAGGTCTGGTTGAATCCTGGAAAATTCGACTCAGGAGGTGTGTTTTGCTACCTGAAAAAATATAATGTATAGACGGATGCTGTTGCATCTCACTCCTCAAGACTGATTCAACATGACTATCTTCAAAGTGGATTACTTGTTGAAATTCGTCAAATATTAGTACAAGCTGCTCTGATCGAGAAGAAAGACTATCCAGCAGATGAGTAAAAGATCTTTCAGCTTCCTTCTCATTTGACAAGCTCAGGCTCACTTGCGGGAGACCAGAAAATTCATCAAATGATATAGTTGGCCTCAGTTTCTGGGTAGTTTCCCAAATTGCTTTGTATTTTTTCTCTTCTGGGAATGCTCTTAGAATTGCCTCGGATAACTTGGCAACCAGTCCTCTCATGTCTCCTACATTGAGCAAGTCTACAAATATCCCCACTTCTTTTTTCTTTCTGTGATGGAGGAAGTGATGCAGAAGGCCTGTTTTTCCAAGCCTGCGGATTCCAGTAAGAAGAATAGGGATGTTACCATGAAAAGCGAGGTCAAGTGCGTGCAACTCATCCTCTCTGTCACAGAAGTACTTTGGACCAAAGTAACCAAAAGTAGGGAATGGTGTATTTGGAGTGCTGTAATCGATTTTCATTATACCAAAAGTATAACTATGATTCTCCAGCCTACTTACTTCTGCCTACCGAATTTTCCAATAATAACGGATCCTGATTCAGCAAATCTGTCATCACACGATAGAGCTCCGGATGGTACTCATTGAAAGCCATGGGTTTCTCGAAGAAGTTCTCAACGGCAACAGAGAAAAATTCGGCCTGGTTGGTGCTGCCGTATTCGCGGAAGAAGGTGGCCTCACCATTTTTCATTTTGGTGATTTCAACTGTGGCCAGTTGCTGCCATTTCTTGATGTCTTCATCTCTCAGAAAATCAAATTCACCATTCTCCACGATGTTTTCCAGCTGCAGGGCATGGGCCCCATCTCATGCAGGCCCAGGTTTACCCCTTCACTGTGAATGTAGCCTTCTACAAAGTGTTTCCATGAGAGTACGATTGCTTTTTTCATCGGGTTTACTTCCCCCTTATGATATTGGTTGCTGGTCTGACTATAGAAATCATCCGGGAAAACAAGGATGTACTTAAAATGACGTAGAAAAACTTTCGGCAACCCAAACGTAAGCTGGATGGCCGAAGCAGCAATGAGTACCTGCATCTCTTCAGTCACTTCATCCATATTCCGCGGGATAAATTCCTTCAGGCTGATAAACTTGGCCACTCTGTACTCGAAAATCTTTTTTGATTTCGGAGGTAGGAGATTGTAAAAGTTGAAATGCTTTGCCAGGATGGCTTTTTGGGAAGGTTTTAAACCAGTGGATGAAAGGCTGGAATGATTCAAAAGGTATTCATACTGATACCTGGTGATCAGCCTTCCCAATACAAAGGCTACAGCGATTCCGATAAAGAATGTTACCATAGTCTGGTTAGAAAGATATGCATTTCTGACCAGTTATTTATGAACCAGTAGTGGAGTTGATATTGACAGTATGACAAATGGTCATAAACTATTGTGTGTGAATAATGTAAAAATTTTGTATTTTAATGGAGGAAATTGCCCTGCAAAATGATGAGACTGTCTATTTTATTTGGTCTGGTCCTATGTTTTGGTTGTAAAACATCAGTTAAAGAAGATCTGGCAGGTCTGTGGCAGCTTGACAAAGTCCATTTCTTGCATTTTGAAAGAAAGTTTGAACCGGTGATCTTGTCCATTGATGAAAATGGAAGTTTTGCGGTATCGCAAGCGACAAAAGATTTTGTAGGGATCTATAAGATTCATGCGGATACACTGATATTTAGCAGTGGCGATGAATCATGGTTCAATGAAAAATGGATAGTGAAAGTTAAAGATGGCAAAATGGTTTTGACGGGCACAGACCACCATCATTCCACAACCTCATTATTGTTTACTACCTTACAAATGATCCCTGATCTCAATGTCGTTGAAGAAAGATTAATCGGAAGCTGGGATCTTTATGAAATCAAGGGAAATGGTCGTGCAAGACGAGCGCTTTCCAATACGCTTCTCCATATTGCTGAAGATGGGCATTATTTCATTAGCGACGAGCTAGGCATTCTTGAGCAAGGGGAAATGTATATCAATTCCCGGCACAAAAACATTGTGTTTGAAGACACAAACAAAATCTGGGATGTTTTACTCCTGGGTGATGAGCTGAGGTTGACTAATGAGCAAACCGGTCTACAGTATAGCCTCAGGGAAAGAAGATATGACTAAATACTTCTAAGTAGCTTATTTAGGTCTGTCTTGTCCCTTAGCCTGTCTTTCAACTCAGCAATGGATACACGCTCCTGCTGCATGGTGTCTCTGTCACGGATTGTTACAGAATCATCTTCCATCGTTTCATTGTCGATGGTTACACAATACGGAGTACCAATGGCATCCTGACGTCTGTAACGCTTTCCAATACTGTCTTTGGCCTCATAAATCGCGTTGAAATCAAACTTGATGTCATCCATGATTTTAAGCGCTTTTTCAGGTAGACCATCTTTATCTACCAGTGGAAGTACTGCAACCTTATTGGGGGCGAGTACAGGCGGTATCTTGAGAACGGTTCTTTCACTGCCATCTTCCAACTTCTCTTCCTGGTAAGCTGCCGACATCACCGCAAGAAACATTCGATCCAGACCAATACTTGTCTCCAGGACGTAAGGCACGTAGCTTTCATTGGTATTGTTGTCGAAGTACTGAAGCTTTTTGCCGGAGAACTTTTCATGACTTCCAAGGTCGAAGTTTGTTCTTGAATGGATGCCCTCCAGTTCTTTGAAGCCCATCGGGAAGTTAAACTCAATGTCGCAGGCAGCATTTGCGTAGTGAGCCAGGTTCAAATGGTCGTGGAATCTGTATCTGTCATCGCCAAGCCCTAAAGCTTTATGCCATCTCATCCTTTTTTCTTTCCAGTGCTCATACCATTCTTTTTCACTACCTGGCTGGATGAAAAATTGCATCTCCATCTGCTCAAACTCCCGCATTCGGAAAATGAACTGTCTGGCGATGATCTCGTTACGAAAGGCTTTACCAATCTGGGCGATCCCAAAAGGTAATTTCATCCGGCTGGTCTTCTGTACATTGAGATAATTGACAAATATCCCCTGGGCGGTCTCAGGCCGCAGGTAGATCTTCCCGGATTCATCGGCTACAGAGCCCAGCTCCGTGGAGAACATCAGGTTGAACTGACGAACGTCTGTCCAGTTTCTTGACCCGGAGACCGGATCCGCAATTTCCAGTTCGTCGATCAGGTCTTTCATGGCTTTCAGGTTGCCGCTGCCCATAGAGGCTTTGAGCTTTACCTCAATTTCCCTGATCTGATTTTGATACCTGAGTACCCTGTCATTGGTGTTGAGGAATTGCTCCTGGTCAAACGCATCTCCAAAACGCTTGGCAGCCTTGCTCACCTCCTTGTCAATCTTACCCTGGATCTTGGCGATTTGATCTTCTATCAACACATCAGCGCGATATCTTTTTTTAGAATCTTTATTATCTATCAAAGGATCATTGAATGCATCCACATGCCCACTGGCTTTCCAGGTAGTAGGGTGCATGAAGATAGCCGCATCTATACCCACGATGTTTTCATTCATACGAACCATCGCTTTCCACCAGTAATCTTTGATGTTGTTTTTCAACTCAGAACCATTGGGACCATAATCGTAGGTAGCACTTAGTCCATCGTAAATCTCACTGCTTGGGTAGATAAAGCCATATTCTTTGCAGTGAGAAGCAATATTTTTCAGGGTAATTAATTCGTCTCCGTTCGCCATAGAGCGCAAAGATAAAATTTTGGGGGTCTAAAAAAATATAAATTATTCACCAGCAATGACATAATTATTTGCCATCATCAAAAAATAATCTACTTTTGCAGTCCATTAAAATTTCAAGGAGAAAAACATGATTATTGTAAACGTTAAGGAAAACGAATCAATAGATAAAGCCCTGAAGCGATTCAAAAAGAAATTCGAAAAGACCGGAGTTCTAAAAGAATTGAGAGAAAGGACTGCGTTTACCAAGCCTTCTGTGAAGAGAAGAAGCGAAGTTATCAGAGCTTCTTATCGACAAAAGATGCGCGATCAGGAAAATATCTAATTCCCCCCTCAGGTATTTCTATTTTATTTAGTAAGTTTAGTGATCCTCACCCAGAGGAGATGCTGAGCTTATGACAGACTCTTTTTTAAGATATCTTCAATACGAAAAACGGTATAGTAGCCATACTATTGAAGCATATCAACGGGACCTTGCCCAGTTTTCAGACTATCTTGCTGAGACATTTGAGATCACTAACTATGTAGAGACAGCTCATGTCCATTTGCGTGGGTGGGTCGTTTCCCTGATCGAATCAGGGGTTACTCCTCGTACGGTAAATCGGAAGATCGCCACACTCAAATCTTTTTATAAATATCTGCAGGTCCGGGAGCACGTATCCCAAAATCCCGCTACCCGACTCAAGCCACTCAAGACAGAGAAAAAATTACCAGCTTTTGTCAGGGAAGCTGAGATCGATACGTTATTGGATCAAATCGATTACTCCGAAGATTTCGAAGGACTGAGAGACAAGCTGATCCTGGAGTTATTATATGGTACCGGTATCAGGTTGGCAGAGCTTATCGGGCTCAAAGATCAGGATATCAATTCCTTCCAGGAAAATATTAAAGTTTTAGGGAAAAGAAATAAGGAAAGAGTCATACCAATTGGCAAAAATCTCGTTCAATTAATTAGAAGGTACACAGAGAAACGGCAACTTGAAGATTTTGAAGAGATGACACCTTTTTTGTTAGTAACCAACACCGGCCAGCAGCTTTATCCCATGTTTGTTTATCGAATAGTGCAAAAGTATCTGCAACTGGTTACTACTCTATCCAAAAAAAGCCCACATGTGCTTAGGCACACATTTGCTACGCATTTGCTCAATAAAGGGGCTGATCTGAATGCCGTAAAAGATTTATTGGGGCATACCAGCCTGGCTGCAACCCAGGTGTATACCCACAATTCGATGGAAAAATTAAAGTCTGTCTTTGAGCAGGCCCATCCAAAAGCTTAATGTTTAATTTCTAAATTTTATAAACATGAAACTACAGACGCATTCTATTCACTTCGACGCAGATGTCAAATTGATTGATTTCATTCAGAAAAAGGCAGACAAGCTGGATACCTTTTATGATCGTATCATTGACGGTGAAGTGTTTCTGAGGTTGGATAAGGATGACTCCATGGAGAACAAGATTGTCGAGATAAAGATCAATATCCCCGGACAACAACTATTTGCTAAAATGAAGGCTAAGTCTTTTGAAGCCGGAACAGATGAAGCTGTTGAAGCTTTGCGCCGCCAGTTGAAAAAGCATAAGGACAAACTTTATTCTCACTAATCATTGAAAGGGGCTTCGGCCCCTTTTTTATTGATCAATTATTTATTCCTCGTAAGCCCAGTCGATGCCTGTTTTCATGTCTTTCACCACAATGCCACCTGCTTTCAAAGCTGACCTTAGCTCATCTACTTTGTCGTAATTCCTGGCCTCTTTTGCTTGCTGGTATTCTTTTAGAATGATGTCCAGCAGCTGACCACCCGGCAATGAATCTTCAGCTTTTATCCCCAGTACTTCTTCGTTGAAGCTGATAAAAGTAGATTTCATTCGTTCAAAAGTCTCTTTCCCGATAGCTGCCATGGATAGCTGTCCGGTATGGATGGCGTTGATCTTTTTGAGGATGTTAAATAAGTGCCCTATTGTTAAAGCAGTGTTGAAGTCATCATTCATGGCATAATAGCAGTTGTCACAGAATTTTTCAATCTGCTCTTTCTGTTTTTCATCTATCGTTGCTTCAGTATTCTCAGCAAACTCCATTTTCTTGATGATCCGCATGCCATTGGCCATTTTGAAATACCCCTTTTGCGCAGCAATCAATGCCTCATTGGAGAAGTCCAGTGTGCTGGCATAATGAGACTGGAGCATAAAAAAACGGATAGTCATGGGACTAAATCCCTGACTCAGCAGCTCATGGTCTCCGGAGATGAGTTGCTTCGGAAGGAAAGAATTTCCAAGCGACTTGCTCATCTTTTGGCCATTTACCGTGAGCATGTTGGTGTGTAGCCAGTATCTGGCAGGTTCCTTTTTATAGGTGCCATACGATTGAGCGATCTCACATTCATGATGCGGAAACTGCAGGTCCATACCACCCCCATGAATGTCAAATTCCTTACCCAGGTATTTGGTGCTCATCACAGCACATTCCAGGTGCCAGCCCGGGAAGCCATCACTCCACTTGGTTTTCCAACGCATGATATGCTCAGGGGCCGCTTTTTTCCACAAGGCAAAATCGAGTGGATTCTTTTTATCGTCCTGCCCGTCCAGTTCACGGGTTTGATTGAGCAGATCTTCTATTTTCCTACCACTGAGCTTGCCGTAAGTGTTTTCCTTGTTGTATTTTTCGATATCAAAATAGACGGATCCATTTGATTCATATGCCAGGCCATTGTCTACCAGCTGGTCAATCATTGCCAATTGTTCCATGAGATGCCCCGTGGCAGTGGGCTCGATGTCCGGGCAAAGTATGTTGAATGTGGCCATTACATCATGAAAATCATTGGTGTATTTCTGCACGATCTCCATGGGTTCCAGGCTTTCCAGTGTGGCTTTTTTAGAAATCCTGTCTTCGCCGGAATCAAGCAAATGCCCTACATCCGTGATGTTTCTGACGTATCTCACCTTATAACCCAGAAATTTCAGGTAGCGATAGATGACATCGAAAGACATAAAAGTGCGTACGTTGCCGAGGTGAACGTCACTGTACACCGTAGGACCGCAGACATACAGTCCTACATGTGGAGGATTTAAGGGCTCAAAAACTTCTTTTTTCTTGGTGAGGGTATTATTGACCTTTAGTTTGCCAATCATGCTTGTTTTTTATGATTTCCTTTAGACAGACGAAATAACTTAATAATGGTTAGTTTGTTGACTAATTTGAATTGATTTTTTTTTCCTTTAGCTTTGCATGCAAATATAGAATTAAGGATTGAGGGGGCTTGTGTCCCCTCTTTTATTGTCATTAAAAATTGTTTTGATGGGCGTAGAAGAGCAAGTGCAGAAAATAGCAGAAGAAGCAATAAAAGACAATGAATCCCTTTTTCTGGTTGGAGTAAAGCTGAAAGGTAATCCGGGGAACCAAAAGTTGCTTGTTTGGATTGATGGTGATGAAGGAGTCACCATAGACCAATGTGTTGCAGTCAACAGAAAAGTTTCTGCAGCGCTGGATGAGCATGAAGATTTGATTCCCGGGAAGTACAATTTAGAGGTTTCTTCTGCAGGCATTGACTATCCGTTACAGTTTTTGAGACAGTACAAAAAGAATGTAGGGAGGTCGCTCAAGGTAGCATTGAAAGATGGTAGTGTGGTAAAGGGCGAATTGATCAATGTAGAAGAAAGTGGAATTACACTTCTGGAAGAGTCAAAAAAGGATCAGAAAGAAGTGGAGATAAGTTTTGATGACGTGGAACAATCTAAAGTATTAGTATCATTTAAATAGAAAATGGACGCAGGAATTTTAATTGATTCGTTTGCAGACTTTGCCAGGAATAAAAACATTGATCGTCCTACGATGATCAGAATTCTTGAGGATGTCTTTCGTACGATGATTCGGAAGAAGTACAAAGTGGATGATAATTTTGATATTATTATCAATACTGATAAAGGTGACCTTGAGATCTGGAGGTTCAGAGAGATAGTGGATGACAACTCTGAGGACATCTGGGACCATGACAAGATCAGCCTGACCGAAGCACGTAAGATCGAACCTGACTTCGAGATTGGTGAGGAAGTAGCGGAGGAGATCAAACTGATCGATTTTGGCCGACGTGCTGTGATGACTGCCAGGCAGACTCTGATTCAGAAGATCAAAGACCTGGAAAAAGATATTCTGTTTGATAAATACAAAGATCTCGTTGGTGAAATCATCACTGGTGAGGTATATCAAACTTTGAGTAGGGAGATTCTTCTGATAGATGGTGAGGGTAACGAGCTAAACCTGCCCAAGTCAGAGCAGATCCCAAAAGACAGATACAGAAAAGGAGATTCTGTGAGAGCCATTATTCATCGGGTAGAGATGGTCAATGGCAACCCAAGGATCATTCTTTCCAGAACCTCTCCTATATTTTTGGAGCGGCTGTTTGAAAGCGAGGTTCCTGAAGTGTACGATGGTCTGATTACCATCAAGAAAGTGGTGAGAGAGCCAGGTGAGAGAGCTAAAGTAGCTGTGGAATCGTACGATGATCGTATTGACCCGGTAGGTGCTTGTGTAGGTATGAAGGGGTCAAGGATTCACTCCATTGTCAGGGAGTTGCAAAATGAGAATATTGACGTAATTAATTACACTGACAATCTTGATCTATACATTGCCAGGGCGCTGAGTCCTGCCAAGATACAGAGCATGAAGATCAGTGAAGAAAAAGACAGGGTTTCTGTTTACCTCAAGCCTGACCAGGTGTCTCTGGCGATTGGTAGAGGAGGACAAAACATCAAGCTTGCCAGCCGATTGGTAGGTTTGGAAATTGATGTCTTTAGAGAATTGGGTGATTTTGAAGATGAAGATGTAGATCTGGATGAATTTTCAGATGAAATTGAAGATTGGGTAATCGATGAGTTGAAAAGGATTGGTCTGGACACCGCAAAAAGTGTACTTACACTCCCTATCGATGATTTGGTAAGAAGAACCGATCTGGAAGAAGAAACAATTACAAACGTTGTAAATATTCTTAAACAAGAATTTGAATAATAACACGGTAGCAAGGAACCGAATTTATGTCTGAAGAGAGAACATATAGATTAAGTCAAGTAGCACGAAAGCTGAACGTAGGTAGTGGTACTATCCTGGACTTTTTGGAGGAGAAGGGACATCCTATTGATAGTAATCCAAATTCCAAGATTACCCAGGAGCTCTTCAATATGCTTTCCAAAGAGTTTGCAGACTCTGCTATGGACAAGGAGGAGGCTTCCGGTCTGACTATTGGCACTACCCACTCAGATAACCTGGTGATTAAATCCAACAAGGAACCTGAGCCGGAGAACACTGAGGATGACCAGATTCTGATCAAGGACAACAGCACCAAAGAAGGGGATGTGGAGCGTGCGGAGACCAGCCACGGAGCCAGCAAACTTGATGGACCAAGAGTAGTTGGAAAGATAAACCTCGATCAGAAAAAGAAACCAGAGCCACCTGCTCCCAAGGAAGAAGAAAAGCCCAAACCAGAGGAAAAACCTGTTGTAGAGGCCAAGGCAGAGGCCAAAGTGGAAGAGAAGCCTGAAAAGGTGGAGGAGAAAGCACAGGAAGAGCCTAAAGAAGAAGAGAAAAAACCAGAGGTCAAGGAGGCAGTAGCAGAGAAAGAGGAGAAGGCAAAAGAGGAGAAAGCAGAGAAAGCGGAGGAAAAGCCGGAAGATAAGACAATCAAAGCAAAAGGTGATTCGCTGAAAGGACTGACTGTCCTGGGTAAAATTGAATTACCTGCTGAGAAGAAAAAGCCAAAACCTGTAGCCTCTTCAGACGAAAACAAAGAGCGGAAGAAGAAAAGACCACGGAAACGTATACAGGGGGCTACACCTCATGAGGGTGGAAGGGATCAGCGAAGACCACAAGGTCAGGGCGGAGGAAGACGAGATCAAAGAAAAACTGAAGAATTATCCGATAAGGAGATCCAGGATAAGATCAAGGCTACACTAGCCAAGTTGAGTGGTGGTAAGAGTCCAGGAGCTGCAGGAAGGTCTAAATATAGAAAAGACAAACGGTCTGCCAAGGCGGAAGCAGAGGAAGAAAGACTGCAAGCGGAAGAGAAGCAGTCAAGAATTCTTAAGGTTACGGAGTTTATCTCAGCGAGTGACCTAGCATCGCTGATGAATGTATCAGTAAATGATGTGATCAGCACCTGTATGGGGCTGGGAATGTTTGTGTCGATCAACCAAAGACTGGATGCCGAATCCATTACCATCATCGCTGATGAATTTGACTACGAAGTTGAATTCACTGATTCTGATGATGAATTTGAAATTGAGGAGGTAGAAGACAAAGCAGAAGATCTTCAGGACCGGGCTCCAATTGTGACCATCATGGGTCACGTTGATCACGGTAAGACATCTTTGCTTGACTATATCCGAGATGCCAAGGTGACTGAAGGTGAAGCAGGAGGTATTACACAGCACATCGGTGCCTATGATGTGATGACCGAGACAGGTAAGCGTGTGGCATTTTTAGATACTCCGGGTCACGAAGCTTTTACGGCGATGCGGGCAAGGGGAGCTAAAATCACCGATATCGCCATCATTGTGGTGGCAGCAGACGACGCTGTGATGCCACAAACCAAGGAGGCGATCAATCACGCACAGGTTGCAGGCGTTCCTATTGTCATAGCCATCAATAAGGTGGATAAACCGAATGCCAATCCTGATAAGATCAAAGAAGAACTTTCTGGTATCAATATCCTGGTTGAAGACTGGGGTGGAAAATATCAGTGTCAGCATGTATCCGCTAAGACAGGAGAAGGAATTGATGAGCTACTTGAAAAAGTGCTTCTTGAAGCAGAATTGCTGGAACTTAAGGCTAATGCCACTAAACCTGCTGTGGGAACAGTAGTAGAAGCTACGCTTGACAAGGGAAGAGGATATGTGACCACACTGATGGTGCAGGCTGGAGTGATGAAGATGGGAGATGTTGTACTTGCCGGGCCACATTTTGGTAAGGTAAAGGCCATGTTTGACCACAGAGGAAAAAGGATCGATGTAGCAGGGCCTTCTACTCCGGTGCAGATGCTAGGATTGGATGGAGCTCCTCAGGCAGGAGATCGATTCAATGTGATGGAATCTGACAGGGAAGCAAGGGAAATTGCGACCAAGCGAGAGCAGATCCTCAGGGAACAATCCATCAGAACGAAGAAACATATCACGCTGGATGAGATCGGAAGACGATTGGCTATTGGTAGCTTTAAAGAGCTGAATGTAATCATCAAAGGTGACGTGGATGGATCGATCGAGGCCCTTGCCGACTCTATGTTGAAGCTGTCTACCAATGAGATCCAGGTCAATATCATCCACAAGGCTGTGGGTCAAATCTCTGAATCCGATGTCTTGCTGGCGTCTGCCTCTGATGCGGTAATTGTTGGATTCCAGGTGAGACCGTCAAACAGTGCCCGTAAACTGGCGGAGACTGAAGAAATTGAGATTAGACTCTACTCCATCATCTACGATGCCATCAACGACGTGAAAGATGCGATGGAAGGATTGTTGGAGCCTACCTCTGAAGAAGTGATCACAGGAAACATTGAGGTGAGAGAGGTTTACAAGATCACGAAGGTAGGAACTGTGGCGGGGTGCTATGTAACTGATGGAACGGTTAAGCGTTCAAATCAGGTACGTCTTATCCGAGATGGAATTGTGGTATATGAAGGAGAGATCAATCAGTTGAAGCGATTCAAGGAAGACGTGAACGAAGTGAAGAACGGTTACGAGTGTGGGGTGAGTATCAAAAACTTCAATGACATCAAAGTTGGAGACATCATCGAAGGATTTGAGACAAAAGAAGTGAAGCGAACACTTTAATACAAAACAGTATTTTTGATGAAAAGAAGCAGGCCGGTAGGTCTGCTTTTTTATTTTCTGATATAAATCAACCGTTTACCTAATGATTGAGCTATTCTTATTAGCGCATTGTTTATAATCTTACCAAACATTTAGTAAGTTCGATTTACGGAGGCGTAGTATGATTCAATAACTACAATCAGATGGAGTTAAATACAGCATTAAACTTACTATTTATCGGAATGATCACTGTTTTTGTGGTCTTGTTGCTGGTTTATGGAACCGGCAATTTGCTCATCCGTATTGTCAATTTTTTGTCCACGGACAATGAAGATGGTACTCCTGATGGAGACATCTCGAAGAAAAAAATTGCAGTACTGAATGCGGCAGTAGAAGCTTTCACAGAAGGCAAAGGAACGATAACCCAAATAGAGAAATTAAAATAAAACCCATGGGAAGAGAAATCGGATTAGGCCTTGTTTACAGGGATATGTGGCAATCTTCAGGTAAATACATGCCGAGGGTTGACCAGCTAGTTAGGGTGGCGGAACCCATCATAGACATGGGATGCTTTCGCAGAGTAGAAACAAATGGTGGTGGATTCGAGCAGATCAATTTGCTATATGGTGAAAACCCAAATACATCTGTTCGGAAGTGGACCCAGCCATTCAATGATGCGGGTATTGAAACCCACATGTTGGAGCGTGGGCTGAATGGACTCAGGATGTATCCAGTCCCCCGTGATGTACGTCGTTTGATGTTTAAGCTCAAGAAAATTCAGGGGACAGATATTTCCCGATCTTTTGATGGCCTCAATGATACAAGGAATCTTAAGCTATCCATTGAGTATGCCAGGGAAGGTGGGATGGTTGCCCAGGCGGCTTTGTGTATTACCCATTCCAAACTGCACACAGTCGACTATTACGTGAAGATGGCCGAAACGCTGATAGGCATGGGAGCTGATGAAATCTGCATCAAGGACATGGCAGGTATAGGAAGGCCAGCCTCTATGGGAAAACTCGTCGAGGGTATAAAGGCCATGAAGAAAGATATCCTGGTGACTTATCATGGGCACTCAGGACCAGGTTTTTCGGTGGCTACCTCTTTGGAAGCCGCACGAGCCGGGGCAGATTTTATAGATGTGGGCATGGAGCCACTTTCTTTTGGAACCGGGCATGCAGACTTACTGACTGTTCATGAGGTATTGAGAGATGCCGGGTTCAGTGTACCGGACATCAATATGAAGGCCTATATGCAAGCCAGGTCACTGACACAGGAGTTTATCGATGAGTTTTTAGGTTACTACATCAATCCGAAAAACCGGTTGATGAATGCCTTGTTGATTGGTCCCGGACTACCAGGGGGAATGATGGGAAGCTTGATGTCGGACCTGGAAAATAATCTGCAATCCATTAACAAATGGAAAGAAAAAAAGAACAAACCACTGCTTACCCAGGATGATCTGCTCATCAAGCTTTTTGAGGAAGTAGAAGAGATCTGGCCCAAAATGGGATATCCTCCGTTAGTAACACCCTTTAGCCAGTATGTGAAAAATGCCGCTCTCGTCAATGTGATGCAGATGGAGAAGGGCAAAGAAAGATGGTCACTGCTGGACGACAATACCTGGGATATGCTGTTGGGTAAATCCGGTCGTTTACCGGGAGTGGTTGCTGATGAGTTGAAAAAATTAGCTGAAAGTCAGGGCAGAGAATTTTTTACCGGAGATCCACAGGATCTGCAACCGGACGCAATGGATGAATTCAGGGCTAAAATGAAGGAAAAAGGATGGGAAACCGGTCCTGATGATGAAGAGCTTTTCGAATACGCGATGCACCCCCAGCAATATGAGGCTTTCAAGTCAGGCAAAGCGAAACAGGATTTTGAAGCGGATTTAGCCAAGAAGAAAGCACCAGCCCCTTCAGCTGCTGAATCTATACAGGCTGGAACCCAGGCGGGACAACCTAAAGAGCTGAATATTAAGGTAAATGATGAGATATTTAGAGTAAGTATTTCTTATGAACCAGCAGGTAGTTCCTCACCAGCTGAGCAGGAGGATAAGCAAAGTAATATTCCAGTGGCGTCCAGCAATGGTAGCACCAAGGAAATTAAGGCGCCTCTCGAAGGTAAGGTGTACATGACCAAAGAGTCCGGGGATAAAGAGATCAAACCTGGTGACAAGGTCAATGTTGGAGATATCGTGTTGTATATTGAAGCCATGAAAGTAACCAATGCCATTAAAGCAGATGTTTCCGGAGTGGTCACCGAGGTACTCGTGAAGGAGGGTGAGGAAGTTTATGATGATGATGTGCTGATTAAATTATCATGAAAATCAGACTTCTAGCATTAGCATTCACACTGGGATTCGGCTACGCTTCAATGGCCCAAATTGGTGTTTCCTATCAGTTTTCTGAGGTTCATCCTAATATTAGTGTGAGCTACGGAGCCAAAAATCAATGGTGGGGTGAGCTGCGACTTTCTGCAGATGTAGATATTTCGAACTTTTCTCCTGAGATCCTGGGTTTGTACAATTTTATCAAGAAGGAAAGCGCTGATTTTTATGGGGGTGTCGGGCTTAAAGTAAACCTCATACCAGGGCCAATGGCGGTAACAGGATTAAACTTATACCCTTTTGAAAACAAACAATTCGGGTTTTTAGCAGAGATTGGGTTTATGTATAATACTGATAATGATACCAGCATTTTGAGAGGGTTGGGTGGATTCAGATATATTTTCAATAAAAACTAACGTGGAACTTCTCGAGAAACTTTATCGCATGACGGCCATCCAGAATATAGTGGATGAGCCGAAAATTCTACTGATGATCCTCATTGCATTCGTGCTGCTGTATCTGGGGATCAAAAAGAAATATGAACCACTGTTACTTGTTCCAATAGCCTTCGGTATCCTGGTGGCCAATTTTCCTGGTGGCCAGATGAGCGTGGATAAAATTGACGAGAGCCTCACACTTTATCAGATTGCTTATCAACATGGGATCATGAATTTTATCTATTATTCCCTGATTAAAACTGGGTTCCTTCCTCCGATTATCTTCCTTGGTGTAGGTGCACTGACAGATTTTGGACCCATGCTGAGAAACTTGCGGTTGGCATTTTTCGGAGCAGCCGCACAGATCGGGATTTTTACTGTATTGATATCAGCGGTTGCGCTGGGTTTCACACTGAAGGAAGCGGCATCATTGGGAATCATTGGTGGCGCCGATGGTCCCACAGCTATTTATACCACGATTAAACTGGCCCCTCACCTGCTGGGTCCTATTGCGATTGCGGCTTACTCTTACATGGCACTGGTACCGGTCATTATTCCACTGGTTGTGCGATTTACTACCACCAAAAAGGAATTGATGATCAATATGAAGGAGCAGGATCGACTTTACCCTTCAAAAACACCAATAAAGAATACTCAGACATTGAAGATTTTGTTTCCAATCGCTGTGGCAACAATTGTTGCATTGCTGGTTCCCTCATCAGTACCTTTGATTGGTTTGCTAATGTTTGGTAACCTGGTGAAGGAAATTGGCGTTTCTACTGGCCGTCTTCACAAAGCCGCATCTGATACTATTCTCAATGCTGCGACCATTTTTTTAGGTCTGGCTGTTGGAGCTACGATGACCGTGAAAGCCTTCTTAAATGTTGAAACACTGATGATCATTGTAGGTGGTTTTATTGCTTTCGCCATTTCTATTGCCGGAGGAATATTGGCGGTAAAGGTTTACAACCTGTTTGCTAAAAAGAAGATCAATCCGCTGATTGGAGCTACGGGATTGAGTGCCGTGCCCATGGCCTCCAGAGTAGCCAATGATTTAGCCTTAAAGCATGATCCCAGCAATCATTTATTGCAATATGCCATGGCCAGTAACATTTCGGGTGTCATTGGTTCGGCAGTTGCTGCCGGTGTATTAATTTCGTTCCTCGGCTAGATAAAAATAATAATGAGTAAGACTTTAAAATATATTGGTATTGGAGTGATTGCCTTTGCGGTGATCATTCAGTTTTTTGGAGGAGATAAACCTGAAGTCTCCGTACAAAACCCCGGAGATATTCACCAGGTTCTGGAAATTGATCAGGAAGTAAGTCGGATATTGCGCGTAGCATGCTATGACTGTCACTCTAATGAAACCATTTATCCCTGGTATGCCAGTGTGGCTCCGGTCTCCTGGCTGGTGATCCATGATGTGGATGAGGGGAGAGACGAGTTGAATTTTTCTACCTGGGCCGATTATCCCTTGAAAAGACAAAATCACAAACTGGATGAGATCATCGAGCTAGTGGAAGAAGGAGAAATGCCTATGGCTGTCTATAAAATTACCCACCCTGAGGCGAGACTAACGGGTGAAGAGATTAAATTAGTAGTTGATTGGGCCCGTAAATCGATGGTTCCTGAAGAATAATAAACAGATGCAAAACCCAAATAATGAGATGAAACAAACCCGAAAAACATTCCTCAAAGTGCTGGGTGCCAGCACCGTGATTGCCGCTTTTAATCCTGCAAGAGCCAGTCAAATGGCAGCAGCAGCTCCAAAGACAGCTCTTGATCTTGGGATCGCATCCTATACATTGCGGAAATTCAACCTGGATGAGACAATCAATATGGTTAAAGGTTTGAATTTGAAATCTATTGCCTTTAAAAGCATGCATATGCCTTTGGAGAGTTCAGAGGCTGAGCTGAAAGCCATTGCTCAGAAAGTAAAATCAGCAGGTCTTAACCTTTATGGTGCAGGCGTGATCTACATGAAAACCGAAGATGAGGTGAATCAGGCTTTCAAATATGCGCAGGCGGCAGGCATCAAAGTCATTATCGGCGTTCCTGTTCCGGAAGTTTTGGCACTTGCTGAGCAAAGAGTGAAGGAAACGGGTATCAAGGTTGCAATTCACAACCATGGACCGGAGGACGATGTTTATCCAAGCCCGAAATCCATCATGGACAAAATTGCGGATATGGATGAGCGACTGGGATTGTGCATAGATGTGGGGCATACCCTGAGAAGTGGCTATGACCCAGCCACAGAAATCAAGAAATACAAAGCACGTCTGTATGATGTTCACCTGAAAGATGTGAACAGCTCTGCACCGGATGGGAAAACCCTCGAAATGGGACGAGGTGTTCTGGATCTTCCATCCGTATTGAAAGCTTTGGATAAGATTAAATACACAGGGGTAATCGCTGCTGAGTATGAAAAGGATGGCGACAATCCGCTACCAGGTTTGGCCGAATCGATTGGCTATGCCCGCGGGATCATGACCATGCTTTAATAGTACTCATAGTCATATATGATAGTATATTCTGGCTCACCGTAGACATTGAAGATTTCAGTGCGCGTTTTGAGCCCGGATTCGTCATAATAGAATTCCCGGTGATTATACCGCTTATCCTCTCTGAAATATGATGCTGAAGTAATAATTCCATTTTCATAGTTCATTTGTGTGGTTGCTAGAGAACCATTTTGTGGTACATTATTAGTTACTTTTATAAGATTATCTCCATCATAGGAAAAATTAGTCTCATGGATTAATTGCTTGCTAGGGGGTTGATAATCAATGTTTTTTGGCTGTATTTTCTTCATTAAAATTTCACGTGCTGGATAATAAGTATATCTACTGTGTGAGATCACTCTTCCATCAGAATAGTCAAAGGTTTCTTCATGTCTATTCATAACCATCCCTTTAGAGTATCTTTCTTCTCCTTGATAAAAAATGTCCTGATTTAATTCTTCCTCTATTAAATAGCTTCTAGGTAGGCCTAAATCATTTTTTTTGGTAGTTGTTATTCTATTGATCCTCTCACCTTTCATGCCAAAATCATCAATGTCTTTATATCTTGGCCAATCATGTCCATACAAGATATTGTATGCAGCTTCACCCATACCTAATCCGTCTAAAATATGGAGAACTCCAACCGGATTTGGTGTTGCAATTAATGACCAGGTAAACGGCTTATCATGGTCATAGGGATAACTGGTATGTTGCTCAACCCTATCCACAGTCCCATCAGGCAGGTAATACGCAATCGCAATAATCTTCCCATCCTTTTGCTGCGTGTCCTTTTGATGACTGATATAGCGTGTGGTCACCGTCTTTACATTCTTTAGCGCAGCCTGTGGATCCATAGTAGAAAAATCCATCATTTCCGGTTCGCAACTGATCAGCCAGGTGGCAATGATCAGGAATGGAATGGTGAGGAGGGACCTGGACCAGTGATGCCTTTTCCCTTCCAGGATGTACCTAATTCTACTTCTAATGTTGATGGCGCTGAAAGAAATGACTGGTTGTAAGTTTTGTGAATGTATGGAAAGGTTTAAAAGTGTGTCACTGTAATGTTGTCTGTCAAATCCTTTGGAAGTGAGTTGATCAGCCTGGTACTCCGTATTGAGTCTGACTTCATTCCTTAGAAACCATGCAACGGGATTTACCCAAAAAACGATACAATATAATTCTGAGAGTAGGATGTCAACACTATGCCAAAGGCGACTGTGAACCTGCTCATGAGCCAATATTATCTCTATGACTGGGTCATTCAGATATTTCTTGTTGATAAAAATGAAGTGGAAGAATGATCCACCTGAAAATTGTTGCTGGTCGACAATAAAGAATCGCGTACCATTAAATTCCGCTTTAGGATTTCTAATTAGCTTTAGCAATGAGAAAAGCGAGAAACTCATCCGTATAAGCAGGAAAGCAACAACCATGAAATAGATGAATACACCAAGATTTTTCCAGCTAATTTCTGATTTGGAATTTTGGTGGTCCAAACTTTGCGCTTCCGATTCCATCTGCACAGTTGGAACAATTAATGATACATTCTCAGCAAGATTTTCCTTATAAGAAGTGTCAAAAAAGTGATTCACCTGGTTCGGAATTTCGCCAATTACCTTCTCTGGTGTGCCAATTGAGAGGAGGGGAAATATTAATGGCAGGAGCAGACAGCCCAACAGGAAGTAGCGCCTGAAAGCGATACTTAGAAAGTTTTTTGTGAGATAATATCCCAGAAATAGTACGGAGGATCCCAGGATCACTTCAAATAGGTATTGCGTTAGGTTATTCATCTTTATGCTTTTTAATCAATTCCTGTAATTCTTTGATTTCTTTTTTGGTAAGGTTTTCATCCTTCGCCATGAATGACATTAGCCGAGTGTAGGAGCCTTCCAGGTAGTCATTCATCAGGTATTTGAAGAGCCCCTGGCTGTATTCCATCTTGCTGACCAATGGATAATATTGGTGTGTTTTACCGTATGTATGATGCCCCACCATCCCTTTTTCCTCGAGAATACGGATCACAGATGATACTGTATTATATGGGGGCTTAGGTTCTGGAAGCTCTTTAATAAGTTCTTTCACAAAAGCTTTTTTCAACTTCCAGAGGAGCTGCATGATCGGTTCTTCGGCTTTGGTAAGACGTTCCATGCGATAAATGTAAAACGGATTTATCAGTTATACAACTAAAAACATAGTTATTATTTTAAAAATACTTTTAGTCCTATGAGTTAAAAATTTGTCAGAGTATAAATGAAACCCTTTGCGTTTGGATTACGTTTGTTTGTACATACAAATATGAAAAGCAATAAATCATACTTCTGCAACTGTCTGTTTTTTTCATCAGCTTCATTTGCCCGAAACATGTCAAAGCTGGCTGACGAGGCTTTTGCTAAAACAGGGTGGTCGCCATCGCATGCATTTGTGATGATCACGGTAAATCGATTTGATAAAGGTGTAATCCCATCTATGATCGCAAAAGAACTTCACCTTACGCCATCCACGGTCACAAGATTATTAGACAAACTGGAACAAAAAGGGATGGTTAGACGGGAGAATAAGGGCAAAAACAGTTTAGTTAAACCCACTGAGAAGAGTCTTGCGCTCAATGAGGAACTGATGACTTCATGGAATTCATTGTTTGACAATTATAAGAAGTTATTAGGCAAGGATTTCTCAGAAAAACTGGCGGATCAGTTGTATGATGCTTCAGAAAAAATTAAAAATCTGTAAAAAGAACTAAAAATGAAAAGAATCGGAATTTTAGGGTCTGGCAACGTTGGAAGGACGTTGGCTGACGGCTTCATCAAGCATGGATATGAAGTAAAAATGGGTACCGGCAATCCTGACAAACTATCCGACTGGCTGGAAAATGCCGGAGATCAAGGTAGTGTGGGTACTTTCAAAGAAGCGGCTGCATTTGGCGACCTGTTGGTACTGGCGGTAAAAGGAATAGTTGCTGAGAAACTCCTTGGTGAAGTGAAAGCAGAAATTTCTGGCAAGACCATCATTGATGCCACCAATCCCATAGCCGAACAAGCTCCTGAAGACGGACTGGTTAAATTCACAACGGATCTGAACAGTTCGCTGATGGAAAGATTTCAGGCTTCATTTCCTCAGGCCAACTTTGTGAAGGCTTTTAATAGTGTAGGTGCACATTTGATGGTAAATCCTCAATTTGAGGTCACCCCTACCATGTTTATCGCGGGTAACAATGAGGATTCAAAGAAGGAAGTCATCAAGATTCTGGATAAATTTGGTTATGAAGTGGAAGATTTAGGTGGGGTCAAGTCTGCAAGAGCAATAGAACCTCTTTGTATCTTGTGGTGTATTCCGGGATTTAGACACAATGAATGGGGGCATGCATTTAAATTACTTAAAAAATAAACGATGAAAACCATTGTGGTAACTGGGGCCAATCGGGGTATTGGCTTTGAGATATGTAATGAACTTGGAGCCTTAGGACATGAGGTGATTGTGACAGCCAGAAATGTAAGGAAAGGGATTGATGCTTCAAACAAAATGAGGGACAAGGGCTATAATACCCATTTCTATCAATTGGATGTGGAAGAAGAAAAAAGCATCACACTCTTTACCCATGAGCTCGGGAAATCTCATCATCAGGTTGATGTGCTTATCAACAACGCCGCTATTTTGCGTGACAATGGAATGCATCTCCGTGACCTGGATATGAAGGTTTTTGATCGCATGATGAAGATCAACTTAAAAGGTCCCATGTTATTAACCCGCGCCATGTTGAGGATGTTGAAGAATAGTAGTGATCCGAGGGTTATCAATGTGAGCAGTGGGATGGGAGCCCTGAATACCATGGGTGGTGGCAATCCTGCATATAGACTTTCCAAGGCTGCATTAAATGCTTTGACAGGCATATTTTCTGCTGAAGAGCCGGGAATAAAATTCAATGCTATGTGCCCTGGCTGGGTAAAGACCACAATGGGAGGATCTGCCGCCACAAGAGATGTAGAAAAAGGCGCGGAAACAGTTGTCTGGTTAAGCACGGCCGAAGACATCCCACAAGGGAAATTTATCCGTGATAAAAAAGTGATCGACTGGTGATCAGTCGATTCGCTTTCTGAGCTTCACTGGCTTTTTATTCTTTCGCATTCGCATATTGATCAGCTCAACAATCAACGAGAAGAAAACCGCGAAATAGATATAGCCTTTAGGCACATGGAAATGCAGGGCTTCGATCATCAACATAAACCCGATCAGTATCAGGAATGATAATGCCAATATTTCCAGCGTCGGATGCTGATTGATGAACTCACTGATGTTTTTGGCGAAAATCATCATGATTATGATAGAAATGATCACAGCTATGATCATCAGGGTGATTTCATTGGTCAATCCCACAGCAGTCAGGATGGAATCGAATGAGAAGATCATGTCCAGAGCAATGATCTGCACGATGACACTGATAAATGAAGCAGATTTCATTTGACTCTCATGCTGTGCTTCACCCTCCATTTTATGGTGGATCTCCATGGTACTTTTACCAAGCAAAAAGAGACCACCTATGAGTAGGATGAGGTCTCTTCCACTAATTTCTTGCTCTAGTACAGTAAATAATGGCTCTGTAAATGAGATTATCCAGGTGATACCCAGCAATAAACCCACACGAAGCACCAAAGCCAAAGTCAAACCAAGATTCCTGGCTTTACCCTGCTGGTGTTCCGGCAGTTTATTGGAAACAATAGAGATAAAGATGATGTTGTCGATCCCCAACACAATTTCCAGAAAGGTGAGCGTCAATAACGCAATCCAGTTTTCCGGTTGTAGGAAGATCTCCATCCCGTCCTATAGATTAAAAGCTTCTTTGATCTTGTCTACGTAATCGAGTTTTTCCCAGGTAAATGTTTCTACCTCTACCGTCTTTTCATGGCCTTCACCATCTTTAAAAGTTTTGGTGACCTTTTGAGGTTCCCTACCCATATGACCGTAAGCTGCAGAATCCGAATAGATGGGTGTTCTGAGTTTCAATCTTGTTTCGATACCATAAGGAGTCATGTCGAAGATCTCACTGATTTTTTTAGCGATCTCACCATCCTTCATGTCAACTTTGGCAGACCCGTAAGTATTCACATAAATATTGGTGGGTTCTACTACCCCGATGGCGTATGAAACCTGAACCAAAACTTCACTACAAACACCGGCTGCTACCATATTCTTTGCAATATGACGGGTAGCATAGGCTGCAGAACGGTCCACTTTAGAAGGGTCTTTTCCGGAGAATGCACCACCACCGTGTGCACCTTTTCCACCGTAAGTATCTACGATGATCTTTCTTCCGGTCAGCCCGGCATCCCCATGAGGACCTCCTATCACGAATTTTCCAGTTGGATTGATGTGATATTTGATGTCGTCATTGAACAAAGCCTGGATTTCAGGGATCAATTTCTTTTTCACCCTTGGGATCAAAATACTGATCAGGTCATTTTTGATCTTATGGAGCATTTTGGCTTCTTCATCAAAATCATCATGCTGGGTAGAAATCACGATGCTATCGATCCTGATGGGTCTGTTGTGATCATCATATTCTATGGTCACCTGGGATTTTGCATCCGGTCGGAGGTATTTGATTTCTTTATTTTCTCTTCTAAGAGCAGCTAATTCCAGTAGAAGGTTATGTGACAAGGCCAATGCCAAAGGCATATAATTGCCTGTTTCGTTTGTGGCATAGCCGAACATCATCCCCTGGTCTCCTGCTCCCTGAAGCTTAGGATCTGTTTTGTCTACTCCCTGGTTGATGTCCGGGGACTGTTCGTGAATGGCAGATAATACCCCGCACGAATTAGCTTCAAACATGTATTCTGATTTGGTATAGCCAATCTTTTTGATGACATCCCTTGCTATCTGCTGCACATCAAGGTATGACCTGGATTTTACTTCCCCTGCCAGAATAACCTGCCCGGTAGTAACCAGTGTTTCACAAGCAACCTTTGATTGTGGGTCAAAGGCAAGAAAATGATCGACCAATGCGTCAGAGATCTGGTCAGAAATTTTATCCGGGTGTCCTTCAGATACAGACTCGGAAGTAAACAAATATGACATGCTTTTTGCAGTTATTTTAGGCCTGCAAATATAGTATTTTTCATTACTTAAAATCAGAAGGATATTGTCCAAGACAAAAGACTGCAGGGATCTTGTGAAGATTTATGTCTTTCTTTTCCCAATCCTTGATTTTCAAGGTGTGGATCATTTGATTTTCTCCAAAAAGATCAGCTGAAATTGAAAAGAGGGTATCATTTTTTAAATGCTTGACGGCTTTTTCAATCAATTTCATATTCCGATAAGGAGTCTCCATGAAAATCTGAGTATATCCGGTTTTTTGGAGGGTATTTTCCATTTCTTTCAAAAACCTGATACAATCTGCATCCTGGATTGGAACATATCCGTGGAAGGTAAACCGCTGACCATCAAAACCAGAACAAATCAAAGCTGTTTGAATGGCTGAAGCTCCCGGTAACGGAACAACCGCTCGATTTTGCTCATGAGCCAGGCTGATAGCCATGTTGCCCGGATCGGCTAAACCTGGCAAACCAGCCTCTGAAATAATGCCAATGGGAAATTTTCCCCATTCGCTCATCACATGGGATATCTCTTGCCGGGAAGCTTTCTTGTCCATTATTTCAAACTGTAGCCGAGAGATGTCAATATCCAGGTTCAAACTGCTAATGAATCTCCGTGCCGTCCTCACATTTTCAACCAGGAAATGACTGATGGTCTTTAAGGTCGTTTTCACAATCGGACTGATATCATCAGGCTGAGCTTCTGTAGTCAGATAATTTGGAATTAAGTAGATTGCGTTCTTCATAATGATGGGAAAATCTCTGATCTATATCGGCATTATCTTAATCATCCTTGGTCTTTTGCTCACGTTTGGAGAGAAAATAAATCTTGGAAAATTGCCCGGTGACATCATTATTAAAAGGGACAATTTTACCTTTTACTTTCCTATAACCACGATGATACTTCTAAGTCTGGTCTTAAGCCTTATAATTTTTATCGTGAATAAACTAAGATAGAAAATCGATTAAAATTGAGGTGATTTCGCCAGGTTTCTCTGCATGTACCCAATGACCGGCTCCATTTACCGTTTTAAACTGCGCTTTAGGAAAATGACTCAAAATCAATTCATGGTCCTCTCCTCTTATGTAGTCGGAATTGGATCCATTGATGAATAATGATTGTCCCGAAAAAGTTTTTCCTTCTTCCAATCCTTTGCCAATATTTTCAATATTTTCGTCTATAGCCTGATGATTTAATTTCCATTCAAAACTACCGTCGTCATTTCGACCAAGGTTTTTTAGAATAAACTGCCTGACCCCAGGGTTGGTAAGTTTTGAACTAAGGGCATCATCTGCGTCTTTTCTGGATGTAAGGTTTTTCAGGTCCAGGGTTTTGAAGCTATTGAGAATCTCCTGGTGGTGCGGAGGATAATATTTGGGAGCAATATCAACCACCACAAGGCTTTTGACTACTTCAGGAAATGAAGTGGCTAGCTCCATGGCTACTTTTCCACCCATTGAGTGACCCACAATGTGGGCGCGACCAAGGTTTTCATTTTCGATAAGTTCCCGGATGTCCTGGGCCATTACCGGATAGTTCATCTCATCACTGTGAGGTGATAGTCCGTGATTTCGCAGATCTACTAGGTAGACAGCAAAGTTCTCTGCAAGACTTTTACCAACAGTTTGCCAATTGTCTGAAGCACCGAAGACACCATGCAACACTACTACAGGCTCTCCTTCACCAAGTATCCTAAAATTTAAATTCATTGAAGCTTTCGTTTATACATTTGAATGGTGTTTTCCAGTCCAAAATAGAGCGCATCACAGATGAGTGCATGCCCAATGGACACTTCATCAAGGTAGGGAATAGATGCTTTCAGGAATTGAAGGTTGTGCAGGTCAAGGTCATGACCGGCATTGATGCCTAAACCTATTTCCCGGGCCATTTTGGCTGACTCAACATAGTCCTTTACAGCAGTTTTGGGGTCGTTGTGATATTGCGAAGCATAGGGTTCGGTATACAACTCAATTCTGTCTGCACCACATTTTTTAGCTCCTTCTACCATCTTAGGGTCCGGATCGACAAATACAGAAACTCTCGCTCCTGTCTTTTTTATTTCAACGATGAGGTCTTTCAGTAAGCTCTCATTCTTTATCGTGTCCCATCCGGCATCAGAGGTGATGTTATCTGGTGGATCAGGGACCAGGGTAGCCTGAGCTGGTTTTGCCTTTTGGATGATTTCCACATATCTGTCATCCGGATACCCCTCAATGTTGAATTCAGTAGTTATCGAATCTTTGAGTGTCATCACATCGTCATACCGGATATGTCTTTCGTCCGGGCGTGGATGTACAGTGATGCCTTCCGCACCAAATCTTTCACAGTCCAGCGCTGTTTTTAATAAGTCAGGATTGTTGCCCCCACGAGCATTTCTCAAGGTTGCAATTTTGTTGATGTTTACACTAAGTTTGGTCATCGGTATTTGGCTTAACTTCGCGTAAAGTTCCATAAAATTTGAAACTGACATGTCATTAAAAGCACAAATTGAAGCAGAGATCAAGCAATCGATGCTAAATAAAGATAAAGATCGCCTTAGAGCTTTGCGAGCGATCAAGTCACAGATCTTGCTGGCAGAAACCGAAAAAGGTGCAACAGCAGAATTGACACCTGAAGCGGAAATGAAGCTACTGACCAAAGCAGCCAAGCAAAGAAAAGACTCGATTGATATCTATGAAAAAGAAGGGAGGACAGACCTTGCGGAAGTAGAAAAGTCTGAATTGAGCGTCATTGAAAGCTTTTTACCTAAGCAATTGGATGAGAGCGAAGTTCGGGAGGTTGTGAAAAAGATCATTGCTGATGTTGGAGCATCCGGTCCGCAGGACATGGGCAAAGTGATGGGCGTAGCCACGAAGCAGCTGGCAGGTAAGGCAGATGGTAAATTGATTTCTACGATCACAAAAGAAATCCTGAACAGCTAGTGAATTGGCTCGATATCGTGTTTGTTGTGGTTTTTGCCATTGGAGCAATCAAAGGTTACAACAAAGGTTTCATTATTGAGATCTTTTCATTTATCGCCTTTTTTTTAGGTTTATTTCTGGCTATTGAGCTTACCCTGCCCCTTGCCAACATTTATTTCGGAGGGAGCGATCATTTTTATTTGCTAACCGTCTTCGTTTTTATTGGAGTCTTTATTGGTGTGATTTTTGGAGTAAATATTTTGGCCAGGATCATCAAAAAGGCTGTTGATCTGACTTTTTTAGGCTTCTTTGACAATTTGCTGGGAGTAATTGCATCTGTTGTAAAATGGGCATTTATCATCAGCGTATTTTTTTGGGTTTTGGACTCTATCGGGTTCAGGCTTTCAGAAAGTCAGATGAGTAGTTCGGTCATCTTTCCCTGGATCAAAAATATCGGACCCGCCATTTTTAACTGGGTAGCCAATATTTTACCTTTTATCCGGGATATGATGGATTCGATGGATGAAATAGGTAAAAAGCAACGGGAACTTTATACCTTTCTGCAATCTTTTAAGTATGTTTAATTATCATGGAAATTAAGAAAGACAGCGGTTACGAATATATTGATGAGGGACAGGGAGAGGTCATGTTGCTCCTTCATGGGTTGTTTGGAGCATTGAGTAATTGGGACGCCGTGGTCAATCATTTCAGCAGAAATTACCGTGTTGTTATTCCTTTACTACCCATATATACCATGCCGGTAAGGCAGGCCGGACTGGAAGCGCTTAATCGTCATGTGGAAGACTTTGTCAAACTGAAGGGGCTCAAAGACCTGCATGTGATCGGTAATTCCCTGGGTGGGCATATTGGATTGATTTATACACTCAAAAATCAGGAAAACGTAAAAACACTCATCTTGACAGGGAGTTCGGGATTATTTGAGAATTCCATGGGAGCCTCTTTTCCTAAAAGAGGAAGCTACGACTTTGTAGCAGAGCGTGTGGCCCACACCTTCTATGATCCGAAAACGGCTTCCAAGGAGCTAATTGATGAGGTATTTGAGACAACAAAAAGCATTTCTAAGTGTTTAAATATTGTTGCATTTGCCAAATCGGCTCAGAGGAATAATATGGCGGCAGAAATTACCAGGATTAAAGTACCAACACTTTTGGTTTGGGGCTTAAATGACACCATCACGCCACCAATTGTTGGACATGAGTTCAACCAACTCATCCCTAATTCAACCCTGAGATTTATTGATGAATGCTGTCATGCACCTATGATGGAAAAACCTGAAGAATTTAATAACCTTGTAGACGAGTTTCTCAGTAAAGTGGAGTTGGTATGATCGCCAAAGATTTAATCAATTATATGGTCCCTCCATTAAAACCTACCGATAAAGTAGGGAAGGCTAAGTTATGGATGAATGAGCTTCGGCTTTCAGAGCTACCGGTGGTTGATGACAATCAATTCCTGGGTTTTCTGGATGAAGAAATGCTGCTCAATGATGAGCTCCAATACGAAATGGTCGGGGAGTATCCGTTTGTAGGTAAAGACTGTGTAGTCACAGAGGATCAACACTACTACGAAGTACTTAAGATTTCAAATATTGAGGGATATAGACTGGTTGCGGTGGTAGATACCCTAAATCATTTTTTAGGGGTGATCACCACTGAAGATGTGGTAGAAGTATTTGCTAAGTCTTCTTCTGTAAGCACACCTGGTGCCATCTTGATACTTAAACTCAAAATTCAGGACTATTCGCTGAGTGAGATCAGCAGGATTGTTGAGTCCAATGAAGCCAAGATCCTAAGCAGCTATCTGGCACCTAATGACGAAGATCCCGCCAAGGTGTCGTTGACATTGAAAATCAATAAAGAGGAAGTATCTCAAATTGTGTCGACACTGGAAAATAGTGGCTACACCGTGATAAATGCCTACAATACAGCTGCAGCAACGCTAGATGATAAAGAAAGGATCGACATCCTGATGCGCTACATCAAAATATAGTCATGTCTAAAGTAGCGATTCATGGTCATCAGATTACCGAACAATCAATTGATTCGGTCAGAACTTTTTTAGAGAGACTAAAAAGAGAGCATAAAGAGATATACGTTTCCAGAATACTAAAAGATAAGAATGAAACGCTGTCTTTTAATGACTTCCCGGAATACGAGCCCAGAAAAAACATGGAGTCTTTCGAGTTCATTGCAAGCCTGGGAGGTGATGGCACATTGCTGGAGACCATCACGCATGTAGGAAAGTCAGAACTCCCCATAATGGGTGTCAATACCGGCCGTTTGGGTTTTCTTGCAACCATATCCAAGGATAATTTGAATGAAGCATTAGACCTGTACTTTCAGGGTGAATATGATTATGATGTCAGGACACTGCTGCAATTTCATTCAGATGATCACATGTTTGATGGGAAAAATTTTGCTTTAAATGAATTTTCCATCATCAGAAAAGACACTTCCACCATGATTGTGGTAAAATGTTACCTGGATGGGGAATATTTGAATACCTACTGGGCAGATGGTTTGATGGTAGCAACACCCACCGGATCTACCGGATACTCCCTGAGCTGTGGCGGTCCGATTATCATGCCTCACACAAAAAATTTCATCATCACCCCGGTGAGTCCGCATAATTTGAATGTAAGACCGTTAATAATATCAGAAGAAAGCAAACTAACATTCAAAATAGAAAGCCGCAATCAATCTTTCCTTGTTTCCTTGGACTCAAGATCGGAAAGTATAGACCATTCAAGGACTTTATCTGTCTCTAAGGCTGATTTTTCGGCGAAATTGATTAGAATTAAGGGAATATCATTTTTAGATACATTAAGAACGAAATTGTCTTGGGGTTTTGATAAGAGGAATTAAATTTGTGTTTGGACTGACCAGTCTTGAGTACTTTTACGTGAAATTTTCTTTATTAATGCTCAAAAAAGTCCATTTACTTGCCATTCTACTGGTTCTTTGCAGTACGTCAATTGTTGAAGCTCAGAGTAGGAAGTATAAAATTAGAAGAGAGACTAACCGAGTGATTTCCCACTATAAGGGATTTGCACAGGGTAAATTCAAGCCACATTATTTTGCATCATTCAATGTGAATGCAATGAACTATTTTGGCGATCTGGCACCATTGAACCACGCTGCCAGTACCGATATTAGTTTCACCAGGCCCGGATTTGGTGGAGCAGTGGGTTACAGATTTACTCCAGCCATGTCTTTTCGAGCAGGATTAAGCTGGGGTCGCATCAAGGGAGATGACTTCACTTCTGATCCGACTGATGGCGCCTCAGCACCCAGATATGCCAGAAATCTCAGCTTCAGAAACGACATCAAAGAGCTTCAGGCAGGGTTTGAATATTATATCATGCCAGCATCCGGCGGAATAAGCATGAGAACCCGGATGAATGCTTATGTGTTTTTGGGTGTAGCTGTATTTCATCACGAGCCAAAGGGCAAGGTGCCTCAATATGATTATCAAGCCAACAATACAACCACAGAATTGGCACAGAGCGGCGAATGGGTGAAACTACGACCTTTAGGCACTGAAGGACAATTACTGGATGGGAGTAGCGTTAAACCCTACAGTCAGTTTCAACTTTCGATACCAGTTGCTGTGGGTTTGAGGATGGCCCTGCCAGGTCCGTTTGATGCCGGCATCGAATTTGGGTATCGGTTTTTGTTTACTGACTACATAGATGATGTAAGCGGGGCTTACGTTGATTTGGATAGGTTTGACGACCCTTTAGCCAGAATTATGTCTGACAGGTCTTCCGAACTGGTAGCTGTGTGGAATGAAGAACAAAGAGCGGACAACTTAAACATAATCAACTACACCTATGGTAGTGGAGATACCTACAGAATTAACGGAGATAATGGGACCGGAGTTGATGGCTCTATCCGCGGGAATCCTGACAGGAACGATATGATCTTCATGACAACCATTAAGATTACCTACCTCATCTATCCTAAGACAGCGATTTCTTCAAAAATGCGATAAACTTGAAAAGAGCTTTCTCCTTTTCTTTTGTAATACTCCTTGCGCTGGAGGTATCTGCTCAATTTATTGAATATGGTGCAGGATTGGGGAGTTTTCATTATCTCGGAGACCTCAATGGGAGCCCGAGGCCCGGCCAGGTAGGTCTGGGTGGACAGGCATTGTATAAGTTAAATTTTACTGAGTATGCCACGGTGAGGTTTTCATTGGCTTATGGTCAGATCCAGGGGAATGATGATAATCCGGTAGATGCGCTGGCACAGGAAAGAGTTCATTCGTTCAACCAAAGCTTTTTTGAATTAAGTACCATTGCAGAATATCATTTTCTGGATTTTCGCGGACCGGACACCTACTTAGATTGGTCTCCATTTATTTTTATGGGTTTCGGTGTATTGAAACTCGGTAGTCCTGATATGACCAAGGCACAGTTCAGTGAGTTACAACCGGTGATACCCATGGGATTGGGCTTGAAAAAGATGGTGGGAAAACAATTTTGCCTGGGTCTGGAAGTTGGGGCGAGAAAAACATTTTTTGATTATATAGACGGAATAGGCGATAGTGAGCAGATCATCAAGGATTATCAATATGGAGACCCGGTTACAAATGACTGGTATTTTTTTACCAGTGTTAGTCTCACCTATGTGATGTATGAAATACCCTGCCCCTTTTCATATAGACCCAACAAGTCGCTTTTTTCACGTTAAAATCAGTTAAATTTTTTAATAAATCAGGGTAAAACCAAAAAATAACACACCTTTGTAAACTGGAATTTTTAGGCCTGTATGGGATTGAAGGAGCAAATTGATTTAGGCAATCTACCGAAGCATATAGCCGTTATAATGGATGGTAACGGACGATGGGCGAAGAAAAAGGGTGCTGCCAGGATCTTTGGTCACAGAAATGCGATCAAAGCTGTACGTGAGACAAGCGAAGGCTGCGCTGAATTGGGTGTGGAATGTCTGACTCTATATGCTTTTTCTACCGAAAACTGGGCTCGCCCAAAGGTGGAAGTAGATGGATTGATGTCGTTGCTTGTTTCCACAATCAATGATGAATACGGCACCCTGATGGACAACAATATCAGATTGCATTCTATTGGTGAGATCAATCAGTTGCCAGCTAATGCCCAGGAAAAGCTTTTGGATACACAAGAAAAGACGAGCAGAAATACGGGACTCAACCTGATTCTTGCTTTGAATTATAGTGGTAGATGGGACATTCTCAATGCCACAAAGAAGATTGGTGAAAAAGTGAGAAATGGAGAAATTGAGCCCGAACAGCTGACAAATGAGGTTTTTCAGTCTCACTTGTCTACAGCGGGTTTTCCGGAGCCAGAGCTTTTGATCCGAACCAGTGGAGAGAAGAGGATTAGCAATTTTCTGTTGTGGCAAATGGCCTATACAGAGTTATTTTTTACTGATGTTTTGTGGCCTGACTTTAGGAAAAAAGACCTTCATGAAGCCATTGTATCATATCAACAACGGGAACGAAGATTCGGACTGATTAGTGAACAAATCAATATTTAAGGGATGAAGGGGAGTCTGCTCACCATAGCAATTATTTTATTTTCCATGCTTGAGGTTACTGCTCAGGTTAATTTTGGAAGAAGGCCTACTACAGAGACCACAAATCCAAATGGTCTTTCTATCAACTATTCCAATCCTAGAGAATATGAAATAGCTGAGATTTCCGTTTCAGGAGTTCAGTTTTTAGATAACAATGCACTGATATCTATCTCCGGTTTGAAAGTGGGAGACAAGATTAAAATCCCGGGTGATGATATTTCTCTTGCCATAAAAAAATTGTGGAAGCAGGGAATTATAGGCAATGTCAATATCTCCGCCAGCAAAGTGGAGGGAAGCAGGATCTGGTTGAAGATCGAGCTTACTGAACGTCCCAGGCTGGTCAATTATGAGTTTGAAGGAGTAAACAGGAGCCAGGAAAGTGAGCTTAAGGAAAAGGTAGACTTATCCAAGGGCCGTATCCTTACAGATGTGACCATGAAAAACACGGAACTGACCGTGAAAAAATATTTTGAAAGCAAGGGATACCTGAATGCTCAGGTAAAAGTTGTTCCTTCTCAGGACACGGTTATCAACAATGGTACCGGAATCAGGATCATTGTTGATAAGAACAAAAAGGTCAAAATCAAGAATATCAATTTTGAAGGAGATACCATTTTTTCTTCCGCAAAGCTTAGAAGTAAGCTGAAGAAAACCGGGGAGCTACCAAAGATTTCTCTTCCTACGGATTTACTGGCAAAGACAATTAATCTATTGAAACCAGCCAATCTGGTTCATTTTATCACACATAGAAAGGAAACAGATGAGAATGAGATCAGCGAATATATAGGCGAGCATCTCAATGTCAACTTTTTCAAGTCATCCAAATATATCCTGTCTGAATATGAAGCAGACAAAGAAAAGTTGATTGCTTTCTATCAATCCAAGGGATATCGTGATGCTGAAATAGTATCAGATACGGTTTACAACATCAACAACAAGCACCTGAATATCGACTTTGTCGTGGACCCGGGTAAGAAGTACTACTTTGGAGACATCAACTGGTCGGGTAATTATGTACACAACGATGACCTGCTTGATAGGATCCTGGGTATTGAAAAGGGAGACATTTATGACCTTGAGCTGGTAAACAAACGCCTTCAGTTCAACCCTACTGGTGCTGATATCAGTAGTCTTTACATGGACAATGGTTATCTTTTCTTTCAGGTGGACCCGATAGAAGTTGGTTTTGACGGAGATTCAGTAAACCTGGAGATGCGTATCAAGGAAGGACCTCAGGCCACCATCGATAAAGTGACCATCAGTGGCAATGACAAGACCAATGATCACGTGATCTATCGCGAGTTGAGGACCGTTCCCGGACAGAAATTCAACCGTTCCGAGCTGATCAGGACACAGCGGGAGCTATCTCAGTTAGGTTACTTTGATCCTGAGCAGATCAATCCTGATGTACGACCAAACCCTGTGAAAGAGACAGTAGACATTGAGTGGCAATTGGTAGAAAGACCGAATGATCAGATTGAGCTTTCCGGTGGATGGGGAGGTATTTATGGATTTGTGGGCACACTCGGATTGAGTTTCAACAACTTCTCCATGCGGAATATCCCTCATTTTGATAAGTGGAGACCACTTCCGATGGGTGACGGACAAAAACTTTCGATTAGGCTACAAGCCAATGGAAAGAGCTTCCAGAGCTATTCTATCTCATTCAATGAACCATGGCTGGGTGGTAAAAAACGAAACAATTTCGGAGTAAGCTTTAGTCATTCCATTTCCAGGCTGAGACAGAGTTATTTCAATGTGAGCGATTTCATCGGTTCATTGAAAGTGTCCAGTGTGACTGTTTCATTGGGAAGAAATGTAAGGTGGCCGGATGACTTCTTCACAGTAAGTAACTATTTACAGTATCAAAAATATGACCTGTTTAACTACGGTAATTCACTTGGATTCTCTACCGGGGTATCAAACAGTGTCATATTCAACACAACCATAGCCCGGAACTCATTTGACAGTCCAATGTATCCGAGGACTGGATCGGCGGTCTCTTTGAGTGCATCTTTTACACCGCCATTGTCATTATTTAGTGACATTGATTATGATAATGCTTCCAATGAGGATAAGTACCGATGGCTGGAATACCACAAATGGAATTTTGATGCAAAATACTATCTAAAGCTGATTGGCGACCTCGTATTGGCCCCAAGAGCACACTTTGGGTACATCGGATCTTACAGTGATAAAGTGGGAGTTGGTCCTTTTGAGCGATTCCAGTTGGGTGGTGATGGATTGACAGGTCAAAACTTCCTGTTGGGTACGGACGTGATCGGACTCAGAGGATATGAAAACAACAGTATTACGCCTGTTGATGCTGAAGGCATACGTGGAGGAACGATCTTCTCCAAATATGTAATGGAGCTAAGATATCCTGTGTCGTTGAATCCTTCTGCTACCATTTATGTTCAGGGCTTCTTCGAAGCTGGAAACAACTGGCAGGGATTTGATGAATTTAACCCGTATGACCTCAAACGTTCTGCCGGTTTAGGGGTAAGGATCTTCATGCCTGCCTTTGGATTGCTAGGATTGGATTGGGGATATGGACTTGATCCTGCTCCGGGACAACTTGATATCAGTGGCTCACAATTCCACTTCTCATTAGGTCAGCAGATCAGATAAGACAATGAAAAGAATAGGACCATTTTTTCTTTTTCTTTTTCTTTTGGGGATAAATGATATTTTTGCCCAAAAATTCGGATATGTTGACACTCAGTATATACTGAGTAGAATGTCTGAATATAAAGCTGCTCAGGCAGAGATAGAGAAGCTGGCGAAGGGATGGGAAGTGGAGATCCAGCAAAAGCTGAAAGAGGTTGAGGAGATGGAAATTGCCCTGAAGGCAGAAGAAGTGTTGCTCACTGCTGAGCTGAAAGCGGAAAGGAAGCAGGAAATAGATCGGAAGTGGAGAGAGGTGAAGGATTTTCAGCGTCAGATTTTTGGGTCTGATGGTCTTTATTTTCTTAAAAAGAAAGAATTAATAAAGCCTGTTCAGGACCGTGTATTTGAGGCTGTAGAGCGAGTTGCCAAGAATAACAGACTGGAAATCGTTTTTGACAAATCCGGTGAACTGGTGATGATTTATACCAATCCGGTACATGATTATACCGATTATGTCATTGAGGATTTAGGTATAGGTGAAAATAAAGAGACAGAAAATAATTAAGAAGAAAAGTAGTTTCGGAACGATTTTGGGAAGAAGCTAGATTAAATGAACATTTTACAATTATGAAAACGAGATCATTATTGATAGCAATAGCCTTGACTGCAATTACATTTGGTGCGGCAGCACAGGGCAATTTAAAGATTGGTTATACTACCCCCGATTATATCTTAAATCAGCTTCCTGAAGCCAAGCAAATAGAAGCGGATTTAAAAAGCCGGGAAAAAGTTCTGCAGAATCAGCTTCAGGCCAAATACAAAGAGTTTGAAACCAAGATGGCTGACTACCAATCCAATGCTGCAACATGGGATGAACTGATCAGAGCTGATAAAGAACAAGAGTTAAATGCCTTGAATCAATCTTTGCAGAAATTTCAACAAGAAGCTGAGCAAGCCATCAGAAAGAAACAAGAGGAGCTGCTGAAACCTGCATATGAAAAGATCGGAAAAGCCATTGAAGATGTAGCCAAAGAAAATGGCTATACTCACATCTTCAACCTGGGTGCACCAGGTCTTGATATCCTGCTTTATGCAAGAGAGCAAGACGATGTGACAAATCTGATCCTTAAGAAATTAGGAGTTACACCTCCTGCAGAGTAATAAAATATTTTACCAATTAAAATTGACCCGGTCAGTAATGTCCGGGTTTTTTTATGTCTAGCTAAAGATAATCCCTGTGATTAATCCAATGATCACGATAAAAGGTGTGGGGATTTTTGTAAAAAACATCAGGCAGATGGTACTGATAATTATTGCATAATTAAGTTTGGTTTGAGATATCGGCTCCAGCAACAGGAAAGTAGCCGCAATAACCAGCCCTGAGCTAACCGCATTGATACCCTCCAGTGAAGCCTTTACCACACGGTATTTTTTCAATTCCTCCCAAAATCTACTCACAAAGAAGATAAAGAAGGTACCCGGAAGGAAGATCCCAGCCGTTGCCATCAGCCCCCCAAGTATTTGTTGCCCAATAGAGGCATCACGCATGCTCAGCGTACCCACATAAGCACTAAAAGAGAATACCGGTCCCGGCAACGCCTGAACAAATCCATACCCCGAAAGGAATTCTTCGGATGTGAGGTAGCGTTTGAATTCAACAAACTCCGTATATAAAAGCGGTACCAGTACCTGGCCTCCACCGAAAATAAGCGATCCGTTCCTATAGAAGTTCTCAAAAAGCCTTATGGGGAGGTATTTGGTTATCCCTCCCAGAATAGCCGCAAACACGAGTACTGAGATCCAGAGGATAAAGTTTGACCAGTTGATCTTGATCTTATCTTTTTCTTCGATAGGTTGCTGTTTGAATTTAAAGGCTGTAACAAACCCGCCAAAAAGCAGGATGATCGGGAAAGTCCAGGGTGATCTGAAAATGTAAGCAACGAAGGCTGAAATAAACATCAGGAAGAAGCCTGTTCGTGTTGATACAACACTGCTACTGATCCGGTAGGAGGAATAGGCCACAATACCAACAGCAATTGGCTGAATAAACTTCAGAAAATCCAAAGAGATATTCATTGACTGAAAATAAGTCATAAAGATCCCCATGGTGATCATGATGCTCACAGCCGGAAACAGCCAGGTAAATAAAGTGAGATAAGCCAGTCCGGGACCACCTATCTTGAAGCCTATGGCCGTAATGGTTTGGGTGGAGGTAGGCCCGGGAAGTACCTGACAAAGGGCATACAATTCCATGAGGTCCTGTTCACTCAAATAACCCCGCTTCTTGACCATCATGTCCAGAAACATCGCCAGGTGAGCCTGCGGTCCTCCAAATGAGGTGACTGAAAGAATCAGAACGTCTCTGAGGAAAATAAAATATCGTACGGTCCTAAAAGTCATCTATGCCTTTAGCCCAATTTCTCGTAGCCGTAAGTTAAGAAATTCGCCGGCTGTGATATCATCAAACTGTTTAGGATTTTTTTCATTGACGCAATTTTCCAGGCAACTCAGGTCCATTTCGGATATCGGGTGCATGAAAAAGGGTATGGAAAACCTGGAAGTCTTCATCAATTCTTTCGGAGGATTAACCACACGATGTATGGTAGATTTGAGCTTATTATTTGTCAATCTGGACAGCATATCACCTACATTCACCACAATCTGATCAGGTAGGGCTGTGATAGGAATCCATTGACCATCTCGTCTCAGTACCTGTAGGCCATCCGCACTGGCTCCCATCAGCAAGGTGATCAGGTTGATGTCGCCATGTTCGGCAGCCCTCACAGCATCTGCAGGGATCGCGTCAGGATTCTCGATTGGGAAGTAATGGATCTGTCTCAAAATACTATTACCCTGCTTTACTTTATCATCAAAAAAGTGCTCCTCAAGCCCCAGGAACAAGGCGATAGCTCTGAGTATTTCCATCCCGGCTTTTTCCAGGGTCTGAAAAGCTTCAATGGTATGTTCTTTAAACTCTGGGACTTCAGCAGGCCAAATATTTTCAGGATAATCAGGAAGTTTATTTTCTGTGGGCTGCCCTACATGGAAAAACTCTTTCAGGTCCCCGGTATTTCTGTCCTTGGCTTTTTCTTTACCCTTGCTGATATATCCCCGCTGTCCGAACAAGTCTGAACGTTCATATTTCTTTTTTATCTCATCATCCAGGTAGAAAAATTTTTTGGCTGAATCATAGAGCGCCTTTGTTAGCTTATCAGACAACCCATGATTTTTGATAGCCACGAAACCGATATTCTCGTATGCCTGACCCAGGGCAAGGACAAATTCTTTTTTCTTTTTTTGGTCACCTGCTGTGAAATCCAGTAAATCCAAAGAAGGGATTTCTGCATATAATTGATCACCCATAATCTTGCTGTTACAATTCAAAAATAACTGAAAAATTAACTTAGCTGAATACCTGGTGAAGTACTTTCAGTGATTTGATTTCTCCCATAGGGGTACCATGGTGGTTATAATACTGCAGGATCACGTCGAGTGCTTTGAGGCGCTCAGCACCAGAGGAAGAAATGGTATCATCCAGGCCGGAATGAACCAGACTGGCAATGTATTTCATCGTAGAGCTGTCAGGGCTCTCCAATTCCATGGATTCTAAAAAGCTTTCTTCATCAGATATCCCTATTCCAAGGAATGGGGTGAAGCGAATGAGGAAATGAAGGTGAAAGTTTTCTATTCCTTTTTCGATAGAATCCAATAAAATAGTCATGTCGTAAAGAAACTGAAACAAGTCATGTTGGGTTCCTTCTTCGTGATGCAGCACTTTGCCCAGTATTTCAGACAGAAACAATACGATTGTAGACTTTTTGATGTTCCCTGAAATGGAATGCGTGGTTTGGAGATATTTATATTCTGACAAGCGCTGGATTTCCCTGCCATCCTTGACGTAGGCTACCAGGTCCAGCAGTGAAAAAGGCTGAAAATACCCAATACTCCGCTTGGATTTGCTACTTCGGATACCATTTACCAGGAAGGGGACCAGGCCAAACTCCTCCGTAAATATCTTGACTATAATGGACGAATCCTGGTATTTTATATAGTGGATAACAATGCCCCTGGTCTTGCGGATCATCAGTTTACAACAGCTATTTTTCCAACATATTTCTCCCTTCCATCATTTGTGGAGGTGAATACTATATAGATCCCTGCGTTCACTTTTTGATTGTTGTAGTCAAGGAGGTCCCAGGAAGTAGTTCCTCCATTGGTTTTCAATTCCCTGATCAGCTTGCCATCAATATTTGTGATCTTCACCAGGGTGTCGTACCGGAGTCCTGAAATACCCACTAAACCTGTATATCCCGGTCTTACCGGATTAGGAAAGATAGATACTTCATCGTAATTTTCTTTCCCGGCAGATGACCCACTTCTATAAGAAACCAACCCCTTTGCTGTTAGAATAAACATCTCGCCGTTTTCCGGAATATAGGTGAGTTGATGAACTTCGTTGGAAGGGAGGGGACTGTTTTCCTCATGGAAAAAGTGATCGAGCGCAGTGAAGTTAGAGTTAAATACCCAAAGTCCTTCTTTGGTGGCAATCCAAATCCGATTCCCCCCATCAAAAGTCAGGGCATAGATTTCATCTTCCTCAAAAAGTAAATTATTTTCAAAAGTAGCATTGACGGGTTGAGCAAATTCAGGGAGGAATGAAGCATCGGGAAAGGTGATAAGCCCCTGATTAGTTCCCACCCATGCTACATCTTCCAGATCCACTGCTAATACCCGGATATTATTGGAGGGGAGCCCATTGGAGATGCTGAATCTTGCCTGTTCATTTGGAGGCTCAAAGGTGATGAAACCGCCCCCTTCACCCAATGTATTTTGTATCAGAATTGGGCCCTCACTTGCTGTTGTTGAAAAGATTTTTTGGGGTCTGTCTGTTCCAATGACAGATTCCTGAAAAGTACCGAGATCTCCGTTTTTATCCATTGAGGCAATAGGAGTTGCATTGTTGTAAGAGGCGATCCAGAGAGCGCTGGAACTTTCCAGGTCGATGATAAGGGGTCCAATGTTCCCTTTGCTATCCGTTAATGCACTGTTGAGGTGATTGATTATGGATTTGTCATCAAGAGAATAAATTCCATATCCGATAGAAGAAATATATCCCTTATCGTTCCAATAGGCTATGTCTGAGAGGTTATAAAAACCCTCAATTGTTTGATAGGCCCAGCTAAATCCATCGAAAGTATTAAATCCCAGCAGATCTGCCTCGCCGGTATATGATTCGGGATCGGGGCCATAGAACAGATATATTTTGCCTTGCTCAGCCACTACGTTGCTGGGTTGGTCTCTGATCGGACCTTTAGGAAAAATGGACTCACCGGTCTCAAGACGGACAAGTCCGTTTCCTTCCGTGCCTAGCCACAATTCATCCGTAAATAAGAAGTTGTTCAATGCATATGTGCTAGTGAACATGACAGGATCCAACTGACTGCCATCAAAGCTAAAAAGGCTGGCATTCGTGCCAATAAGCAACTCAGCTGATGTTTGCATGGCAACCACTTCTTCAGGAATGATAATCCCGCTCTCAGTCCATGAGCTGTTGTAAAATGTCATTAAAATGGTATCATTTTTTATGCTGTAGACCTTGTCTCCTGTCTTACCAAAAAAGGAATTCTTCTGATTTTTCGTCTCTTCAAACAGCGTCCAATTGTTAAAATCCAGCAGATTGTTGTTCAAACTACCAACCTGGATTCCCTGATTTGTAATCGTCCAAAGATTATCACCTTCCACAAACAGATCAGTAACTGACACATCAGAGCCGTTCGATCCTATAGATCTAAAATTTTCCGTGATTTCTTGCGCAGACATGGAGATGACGATGACACCTAGTGATGTAGCCACGAGAATGTCATCATTCCAGAATTGAATATTCCTAATTTCTTTATCTTCTACCAGATCAGTGTCCTTAAAATCTCTGATAAATGTTGTTCCTGCTTCTGTGATCAAATCAATTCCACCTGCACTATAACCAATCACAAGCATATTTGATGGTTTGTGATATGCCATTGCTGAAATATCTACATCGGAAAGCCCATTGATTTTAGTAAGCTTGTTGATGCTTTGATCCTGAATGTCGTAATAGAAGAGTCCATTTTCCGCTGCACAGAAAATTTTATCATCTGCCTCGATCAGAAGTTTCACCTGCTGATAGCTAAAATGAGTTCTCCAGGCCTCAAGCGGTATGTTTTGTGCCGTCAGTCCGGCAACAAACAAGAGGAAATAAAGACTACTTAATACTGTTTTTAGCATAAAAGCATGATCTACATAAGGCCTCATAGATGTCATTTTCTCCTAAAACGATGGTCTGCTTCGCTTTAGTCCTTCTATGAGAAAATGAAGCGATATTTCCACAATCCACACATATTGCATGAACTTTGGTGATAAAATCAGAGATAGCCATCAGTTTGTCCATGGGGTGGAAAGGTCGTCCTTTAAAGTCCATGTCCAGCCCCGCAATGATTACACGTTTACCTTGCAGCGTTAGCTTATTGACCACCTGTAATATTTCATCATCAAAAAACTGTGCTTCATCAATACCTACCACATCACACTTGTCGGCACGCAGAAGAATGTCATTAGCAAATCCAACGGGTGTTGAGTGAATTTGATTTTGATTGTGGGAGATCACTTTGGTTTTGTGATACCTCTTTTCGATAATGGGTTTAAATATCTCCACGGTTTGATTGGCAATCAGTGCTCTGTTTATCCTCCGGATCAGCTCCTCGGTTTTTCCGGAAAACATGCACCCACAGATCACTTCGATCCACCCAACATTCCCTGACTTTCTATTTATTATTTGTGGTTCAACAAACATATCGGAAGGCTATATGTACCAAATTTAGTAGATATGGGTTTAGCTGAAGGCTATTGTATATTCATAATGGAAAATAATCGATTGATCTTTCGTTTTAGGTGCACAATAAATAGCTTTACTCTGTTTGATTCGATCTGCCCTGACAGTGGTTTACAAGTAAAATTGAGATGGCAAAAAATATAGATAGTCAGTTTTTAAATAGTTATTCTGGAGATTTCGCAGATAAAATCATCGCTAATCTGGATAATGCTGACAGCACGGTCTCTGGTAAGGCAATTTTGACGCTCACTCCCTCAAAACAGGTGAATTTCTTTATCCTCATGCTATTGTATGGACAATGGCAGGATGAGATGAAGAAGCTGGAGAGTCCATATTTCAATTTCAAGCATGAAGAAGTCAGAAAGGCCCTCACTAACTATATGAATGTGCTTTCACAGCATATCGAAGTAGCCCCTGTTGACCTCAAACCTTTGGTTGAAGATAGTGTGGTACTCACGCTAAGTTGGCTAATATACCCGGGGGAAACCCTGCGAGAGGAAGTTAATGAAAGAGGTATTAAACATATATCCGGGATCAAAGGATTATCAAAATATTTCAAGATATACCAGGACGATCTTTCTTATCTGATCTCAGAACGGTCAGAAGCTGATGTTCAGGAATTTCTAGATGAGTGGGATCAGTTGATGGATCAAAAATCTATTGATTCTATCCTGGACAGGGAGTTGGAAGTCCTAAGTCAGGTTTTAGATATTACGATAGGCGATTTAATTCCTGAACCTGAGTCTTCCCAGGAAGATGAAATGATTGCCTTTGAAGCTGATGTGGAAGTCCGGGAAAGTATGGAGGAGGTTGAAGATGAAGCTGATTCCTACGGAGAGCTTGATACCGTGGATGAACCATCCGAAATTGAGGACACCATTGATGAAATTGAGGAGCCCACAGATCAGGTAGAGGAAGTAGATGAGATATCTGCGGAAGAAGATCAGCCTACTGAAAGTAATGATGAGTTAGATTCGGAACAAAAGCCAGTTGCAAATCTCATAGAAGATGAAGCTATTGAAGAGCATGTTGAGCCGGATGATTCTTTGAATCAGAAATTTGCTCAGGGTCATGAGACACTGCACGATCAATATAAAAAGAGTGAGGAGGAAGTTTCTGTGGCTGCAAAGCATCAGCAAAAGAAGATTTCTTCTATTCTTGAAGCTGTTTCGTTAAACCAGGAATACATGTTTACCACAGAGCTGTTTGGTGGTGAAAAGGATTTATTTCTTGAAGCAGTAGATAAAATCGAATCCTGCGATTCTTTTGATGAATCGGTAGAGATGCTTGTATCTAATTATTCCAAGGAATACACCTGGGACATGAACAGTGTAGAGGTGAAGGAATTACTTAAGGTCGTTTTCAGGCGATTTAGGTAGTCACTACATCCTTTGCAGTACCTGCATTCGGTGTGCATCTAATTTGATGAACACAAATAGCAGCAAAGTGAATCCCCATAGGCTGGATCCTCCATAGCTAAAAAAGGGCAGAGGAATCCCAATCACCGGAAATAAGCCAATAGTCATAGCAATATTCAGGGCAAAGTGAATGAAGAGGATCGAGGTAACTCCATACCCGTAAATTCTGGCAAAAGCCGACTTTTGCCGATTGGCTAAAAAGATAAGTCTCACCAGTAATGTGGTGAATGCGGCAATAAGTAATACGCTACCCATCCACCCTTGCTCCTCGCCGATGGTAGAAAAGATAAAATCTGTTGTTTGTTTGGGCACAAAATCAAACTTTGTTTGGGTGCCTTCCAGGTAACCTTTACCAAACCAGCCACCCGATCCAATGGCAATCTTGGATTGGGTCACGTTCCAGCCAATGCCCAGTGGATCTGCATTGGGATTGACCAGTGACATCACTCGTTTTTGTTGGTGAGGCTTCAATACTTCGGTGAGGATAAAGTCCACACTAAACACAAAGGCAATAGCTATAATCGCTGTAGTGATCGTTACCAAAATCTTATTAAGAGATCGGCTAACCAGTCCAATGATGAGAATGGCTATGGCGGAGATGCAGATGATAAGTACTAACTGGTTGAGCAATAGTGTCAGAATAAAGAGCACCGCTACACCTATAGCACCTATCAGGAAGATGGGATGCATACCCTCTTTAAACAAAACAATTACTAATGAAGCAAACACAATCGCTGTGCCGGCATCTCCCTGCAAAACAACCAGGACCAGGGGCACTACAAAAATCAAAAAGCCAATGATCTGTACATTCAGCTCCGACGTCTTTCTTGTGCTTTTGCTAAAATATCGAGCCAGGGCAAGACATACCGCAAACTTGGCAAATTCAGAGGGTTGAAATTCGAAGCTTCCTATGCCAAACCATGATTTGGATCCTGCGACTTCTTTACCGAAGAAGAGCACGGCAATTAGCAACAGGACCATGCCCCCATATACAAAATAGGAAATGGTGTCATAAATCCTGAAATCGAGCAACATGATAAAAGTAATCAGGCCTACCGAGGTAGTGATCCAAACAAACTGTCTGCCAGCACTCGTGCTGAAGTTAAAAATGCTGTTGTTGATATCGGGATTATATTCTGCAGCATAGATACTGAGCCAGCCTCCTATGACAAGGGCGAAATATATAGCGATAGTGAGCCAATCGAGTCGATATATAAGCTGATTTTCCCTCATTGCAGCGTGGCAGCCACTTCTTTTAATGGTTTTAGCTGTAGTGTATCTTTCTTCTCTACCTTTTCTACTTTTTTATCTGCAAAGTCACCTTTCAATACATAATCTTCGAGCCATGTTCTTTTGATTTCACCGTTCAGGTATTTCTCAATGATCAAACTTGCTGTGGCAGCGGCTGCTCTGGCACCCCACCCGGCATTTTCGACATAGGCGGCCACGGCTATTTGTGGATTGTCTTTTGGGGCAAAACCCATGAATCCGGAATGATCCTCTCCGTGCGGATTCTCTACCGTACTTGTTTTTCCACAGACTGAAATATCTGGCATACGAGCCCGAAGTCCAGACCCATAGAGCACTACCTGCTCCATACCATCAATAACAGGATCGAAATGCTCTTCAGAAATACCCACTTCATTTCTGGCAAAACTTTTAAGAGGTTCATTGTCAATACTTTTTACAATGTGCGGTGTGATATAATAGCCTTTGTTGGCTACGATAGCACATAAGTTGGCCATTTGAATTGGGGTAACAAGTAGCTCCCCCTGCCCGATACTTAAGGAATATATGTTTGAAAATTTCCATCTGTTTTCGCCATAAACCCGGTCGTAGTAGCTCAGCGACGGAGCAAATCCCGGTGATTCGTTGGGGATATCTACCCCAAGTTTTCTTCCCAGGCCAAATTTTGTGATGTAATCGTGCCATTTTTCCAGTCCAATCCTGGAATCAAGAAAAGCGCTTTCTTCATACCCTTGCTGGATTACGCGCTTGAATACTTTGAAATAGAAGTTGTTTGATGACTTTTCAATGGCACGTCGAACGTCATAGAGTCCCGGTGGAGCATGGTCTCCTATCAGTCCACCCTCACACATGATTTTTTCGTTAGGGCCTAGCATTCCTTCTTCCAGCGCGATCAGGGACTGAACCACTTTGAACATAGACCCCGGAGGATAGGTAGCCTGAAGAGGTCTGTTGAATAAAGGTTTTAATGTATCATTCTGAATTTCCAGGAAATTTTTTCCACGATCCCTTCCACTGAGACTAGCGGGGTCATACGAAGGATAAGAGGCAATCGCCAGGATCTCCCCCGTTGCAGGATTGAGTGCTACCACTCCACCCACTTTTCCCTTCAAAAGTTTTTCTGCAAATTCCTGAAGCTCCAGGTCTATGGTGAGCTGGATGTTTTCACCCGGGATAGGTACCGTGTCATATTCTCCGTCTTTGAAAGCGCCTTTTACCACACCCTGCACATTCACCATTTGATAACGGGTTCCCCTTTTCCCTCTCAGGTATTTTTCATATTCTTTTTCCACTCCTGTGATACCAATAAAGTCACCGGACTTATAGTAGTTGGTCGTGTCATTTCTGATTGTGCGTCTATCTACCTCTCCGACATACCCTATCGTATTGGCCATGACGGGAGATGAGTAATCACGTACGGTCCGGGGTAAGGCATAAAACCCTGAAAAAGAAACCAGCTGATCCTGGATGGAAGCAAATAGGCTGTTGGGGATCTGCTCCATGAATTTCGATGCAAGAATCGGAGAAAAAGATCTGGCCTTCTCGTACTTTTCAATAAACTCCCGGTGTGTGATCTGCAGGAGTTGACAAAGTCGGGTGCTGTCTTTTAGCTCAGCCTCTTTGGGCACAATCATCAGATCGTATACCGGAGTATTGAATACCATCAGACTGTTGTTTCTGTCATAGACTAACCCACGATAAGGGTAATCGATGATTTTCTGGATGACGTTGTTTTCAGCAGCGAGTTTGTAATCTTCATTAAAAATCTGAATGGATAAGAGTCTGATGGCGAACGTAAGACCCACCATAACAATGAAAACCTGAATGATCAAACTTCGATTCATATCCTCTGTTTCCTTGGACTCAACAAATAACCAATGGTCAGGATGATGATAAAACTGAGGATTGTACTATAGAAAATTTTTCCGGACAACATCCAGAAATTAATCAATCCTCCATTTTCAACAATAAAAATAATACAATGATGGATAAATATTAAGGGCAATGCATACTTAGTAAATCCCCATAAGCCAACAGCATTGACTGAAAGATCTACGTCATCTTCTGAATGCTCATTGGCCACATTGTACCACGAATCTTTTATGAATGTAATTAATACACACGCTGAAGCATGGATGCCCGGAGTGCTTGAAAAAACATCAATGAGTAATCCGCTCAGCATACCAATAACCATGATGAGGCTTCTGTTGGTTCCATGTGGTAGAAGAAGGATATAGCCAACGTAGAAAAATCCAAAGGCCACATCAAAGAATACCAGGCGATACAATAACGGGATTTGCATCAATAGAAATGCTGCCAGGTATTTAGCTTGTAGTATGTGGTTGATCCTAATCACTGCTCTAATAAATTTTCCAGGCTGTCTTGCTCAGCTTTTAAGTCATCGGATATCACATAGGCATAAGTCAGGGAGGTGAAATCCGTTGTCAAATCAATTCTGGCACCATAATAAACGTCTTCTTCTTTGACATTTACTTCTGAAACGATCCCGATCATTATTCCGGGAGGAAACACTGAATTATAGTCCGAGGTAACCACAGAATCTCCCACCTGCAGGTCGATATGTTTTGGTACAAATTTTACTTCAGCTTGAATGGGAGACAAGCCGTCCCACGACACGGTGCATATGGTATTTGTTCGTTTCAATGTACTACTGACCATGAGATTTCTGTGTAACAGTGATATCACCGTGGAAAAATTCTGTGAAACTGATTTCACCTGGCCAATTACTCCTGTTCCTGAAATGACTCCCATCCCTGGTGCAACACCTGCTTGTTGACCCACATCAAGTGTCATGAAGTTCATACTTCTCCGGTAAGTATTGTTGATCACACGGGCCTTGGTGGCATGGTATCTGGCTTTGATACTATCATTGCCGGCATATATCAGGGGACGATTGATGAGTGAATCTTTGAGTCGCTCATTCTCCTCCAGTAGCTGCTTGTTTATTTGCTGTAGCTTAAAATAATTCTCAGTATTCTGAGAGGCCTGACTGATGCTGGCTGCAAGGGTATTAGACGAATTTAAGAAAGACGCATTATACCTGTTGTTGTATTGGATAATAAGCCATGCACACAAAACTTCCAATACAATAAACAGACCGAATGTTCTGTAACGGTATAGGAAGTCTAAAAGGTTCCGCATTTATTTCTAGGTCATTAGCACCGGCTTGTAAGTATTGAGCAGTTTAAGTGCAAGACCGGTACCTCTTACCACTGCCCTTAATGGGTCTTCTGCAATGTGAATTGGAAGTTTTGTCTTCATGGAAAGACGTTTGTCTAGTCCCCGGAGCAATGCTCCTCCTCCAGTCAAATAGATACCATTGTCATAGATATCTGCAGAAAGTTCAGGTGGCGATATCTCTAATGCTTTAAGGACTGCCTCTTCGATTTTAGACACGGATTTGTCTATCGCAAAGGCAATCTCTGAATAGGAAATTTTGATAACTTTAGGAATACCAGTCATCAGGTCTCTTCCTCTGATTTCGTAATCTTCAGGTCCGTCATCCAGCTCAGTGAGAGCTGACCCTACTTCTATTTTTACACGCTCAGCAGTACGCTCTCCGATCAGGAGGTTGTGCTGCCTTCTCATGTAATCCAGGATGTCTTTGTTGAAAGAATCCCCTGCAACACGGATGGATTGATCACATACGATCCCACTTAGGGCAATGACTGCAATTTCTGTAGTTCCACCCCCGATGTCAACAACCATTGATCCGATTGGCTGCTCAATATTGATACCTATACCTATCGCAGCAGCGATGGGCTCGTGGATCATGTAAACTTCTTTTGCTCCCGCATGTTCAGCAGAGTCCCTTACGGCTCGTTTTTCCACTTCGGTGATTCCTGAAGGAATACAAATGACCATACGATGAGATGAAGGCAACCACTTTTGGTTGTTGCTATCTATCATTTTGATCATCCCACGGATCATATGTTCAGCTGCATGGAAGTCAGCGATCACACCATCTTTTAGCGGACGAATTGTCTTGATATTTTCGTGAGTTTTTTCATGCATCTGCATGGCCCCTCTTCCGATTGCAAGTACTTTGTTGGTAGACTTATCAATTGCAATGATTGAAGGTTCGTCTACTACAATTTTATCCTTGTATATGATCAAGGTATTGGCTGTGCCAAGATCTATTGCAATATCATTATTAAAAAAGTCAAAAAAACCCATTTATTATTTGATCAAAATTTTGGTGTGAAAGTTACGAATAGTTTTGTATTCATAAAGTTTACTAGTGTTTAAAATGTCTTGTTCCGGTAAAAACCATGGCTAACCCATTGTCGTCACAATAATCTATGGACAATTGGTCTTTCACAGATCCTCCCGGTTGTATTACCGCAGTAATTCCCGCCTTATTTGCAATTTCTACGCAGTCAGGAAATGGGAAGAACGCATCGGAGGCCATCACAGCTCCCTTTAAGTTAAACCCAAAATTCCTTGCCTTATGTATGGCATGCTCCAGTGCATCCACCCTGGAAGTCTGACCGACACCACTCGCTACCATTTGTTGGTCCTTCACGAGGACAATGGTATTGGATTTGGAGTGCTTACAAACTTTAGAGGCAAAAATCAGATCTTCAACCTCTGAGTCAGTTGGTGCTTTTTTTGTCACTGTCTTTAGATCACTCTTTGCGTCGGTCTTGCTATCATAATCCTGGGCAAGCACACCATTGAGCATAGATTTAAATACCATATCACCTTCCCACATCCTGTCCAGCTGCAACAAGATCCTGTTCTTTTTAGTTTTCAGGATTTCAAGAGCGTCGGAAGTGAACGATGGAGAGATGAGGATCTCGAAAAAGAGGTCATTCATTGCTGCAGCAGCCTCTTTATCAATCTCTTTGTTGCTGATCAGTACACCTCCAAATGCAGAGGTGGTGTCTGCAGCAAAGGCTTTTTTATAGGCATCTGCAACATTTTTCCCCGTGGATATTCCGCATGCATTGTTATGCTTTAGAATACCAAAAACAGTTTCTTCTTTGAATTCACTGATCAACTGAATAGCTGCTTCAATGTCAACCAGGTTATTATAAGATATTTCTTTGCCATGAATCTGCTCAAAATAGGGCTTGCTATTGGGGTAGAAGACTCCTTTTTGATGTGGATTTTCACCATACCTCAATACTTTACCATCCGCTGCACTGATTTTGATTGAGGGAACCCGTTTGTCCTCATTCAAGTAATTGAAGATGGCAGAATCATAATGTGATGAGGTATCAAATGCCCGGGCAGAAAAAAGTTTTCTGTCTGATATTTCGGTTATGCCCTCACCTTTTTCAAGCAGTTCTAGTAAATCTGCATAATATTTTCTGGAGCTGACAATCAACACATCCTTAAAGTTCTTTGCAGCTGCTCTGATTAGAGCGATGCCTCCAATATCAATCTTTTCGATAATATCTTCTTCAGACGCTCTGCTAGCAACTGTTTCTTCAAAAGGATACAGGTCTACAATCACAAGGTCAATGGCAGGTATTTTATGCTCGCTCTTTTCTTTCTCATCATTTTCCAGATTTCGTCGATATAATATTCCTCCGAAAATCTTGGGGTGTAATGTTTTCACACGACCTCCAAAAATGGCTGGATAATCTGTTATGTTTTCTACAGCTGTAACTTCAGCCCCCAAATCTTCAATGAAACTTTGAGTACCTCCGGTTGAATAAAGCTCAACGCCAAGATCGTTCAGTTTTTTGATGATTGGTTTCAGCCCATCTTTGTTGAAGACGGATACCAGTGCTGATTTAATTTTTACTTTACTCATGACCCTCCAAAAAATAAAGCTGCAAAGCTAAGCATTAATCATACTTTCAAAAGTGTTTGTCTCAAGTAATCCTCTACAATTTGAGGGAAGTGCTTGTACTCGAGTTGGTGAATTCTTTTTGCAAGGTCATCCGGTGTGTCGTCGTCCAATACCGGACAGCTTGCCTGGAACAGGATTTTTCCCTTATCATATTCCTCATTCACAACGTGAATGGTAATGCCGGATTCCTTTTCTCCATTCGCAATCACTGCTTCATGTACATTGCTGCCATACATTCCTTTACCACCATATTTTGGGAGTAGAGCAGGATGAATATTGATTATTCTATCAGGAAATTTCTGAATCAGGTATTCCGGTACTTTCCAGAGAAACCCTGCCAGGACGATGGCATCAATTCCGAGATGCTCTAATCCTTTCAAAAAAGTCTCTTGTGAGAATTCACTTTTACTGAATGTGGTGGATTTTGTTTTAAGTTTTTTAGCTCTTTCCAAAACACCAGCTTTTGGGTTATTACAAAAGATCGCTTCTATGGTGAAGTCCTTGGAATCTTGAAAATATTGGATCAGGTTTTCGGCATTGGTGCCACTGCCTGAAGCAAATACTGCTATTTTGATCATAAGATTAAATCAATAACATGCTGATCAGACCGGATAAAATGATCAGGTTGGTAATCATGCGAAGGTGAATATAATGTTGCTGTCTGTCTGACCTGGCTAATTTATAGATGAACCAACCAAAAACCGGGATCAACAGCAAAAAGTAATACCTGACCAGCATACTTTCCGTAGTCAGGAGGAAGGATACTAAAAAGGACCCTCCTGCCGCAATTACAAGGTAAATAAAGGCTTTGGCTCCTCGAATACCCCACACAACCGGGATTGTTTGGCAACCAGCTGCTGCTTCCCCTTTCACATCCTCTATGTCTTTGATCACTTCTCTAACCAGAACGGTAAGAAAAGCAAAAAGTGCATAAACGTATACCAGCAGTTCATGCCTTCTAAAAAATACCGCAACGATCAAAAGCGTAAGACTGGTCAAAAATGAAATGGTCATGTTTCCAATAATGGGTAGCCGACGAAGGTGATTGGAATAGTACCATAAACCAAACGTGGAAAAAATATGAACGACCCCGATTCTAATGTCGAGCCAGAATCCAATGGCAATACCTGTGACAGATAGTAGTGAGTGAGACAGCATGGCCAGTCTCCTTCTGAATTTTGTGCCTACCACCACCTTTTTGGGTCTGTTGATCATATCTATTTTTTGATCATAATAATCATTGATGATAAAACCTCCCGCTGCTATCATGAGAGTAGAAATAATCAGTAGAATAAAATCAATCGAATAAATGATTGAATACTTATTGGAAAAATCAGAGACCAGATAGACAGCTGTAAGAGCCTGTGTAATGCTAATTATCAGCAGGCTGGGGATTCGGCTTGCCTTTATGAATCCAGGAAGATCGGTCGTGAGCAGGCGAATCATACTTGAATATACGTATCAAATCTGAATTTATTTTGAATACTTTGTTAACGAAGCGCTGGATTCATTGACGATCATTCAAGGAAGATTTAAAATCAATGATTTCATTGCTATTCCATTCCCTTATTTCGCATTTGCTTAAATTCAGTGTAACGTCTATAGATGGCAATCCCAAATCCAATAGAGAATAGAAGCGTTCCAAGCCAGAGCACATTGATAAAGGGCTTTTCAACAGCTTCCAGAATGATCCAATCTTTTTGAGTTCTGCTAATGCCAAGTACGAAACTGTTTTCAGCTGGTAATATCTCCTGAATTGTGATCCTGGAAGCTAAGTCATATACCGTTGCGGGGATCTTACCAGCCATTCGGTCTTTAATTATATAATATGGCTCTGCAGTATAGGTTTTGGTTTCACCTTCTATCTCAATGATGGCTTTCACAGCAATATCACCTTCAGCTAGCTGAACTCCTTCCAGGTTTTTCACGGCCTGAATGTCTTTAAGTACTGCCACATAGTCATTTACAAAAAACTGTGTGCCTGGGACAACCTTTACAGATTCTTCCTCGCTCCATTCTATTTCTTGTTCAGGATCAGGGAAGGTCCGGACGTGGCTATAAAGGTCTGCGGTAACCGTACGATTGATATCCGGAGAAAACACTGTCATGCCCATTGTTTCATTGATCTGTAACCTTGGGTAGAGGGTAAAGGACTTACCGGATTCTTTTTCGTATAGCACCTCAAAGTAGCTATTTTCTGCATTGATGATATCCACCGTATCACCAGGATTTAGTTCTTTACCTGTAGAAGAAACCTCATTGGTGGTAACAACCAGCTTCAACGGATGACCTGTTGCGGCTACGCTATTGATGTTAACAAAACCGTAATCAGTGGTTCTCTTTCTGATCCCCTTATACAGCAAAGAGTATTCACCCATCTGGCGAGGTTCGTTGAGGAATAGTAAGAGGTTATTTTGATTGACTTCATCAGGAAACTCCTTGTTCCAAAGAAGGCCCGTGTTGTTTTTGGATAAGATTTTTGAGTATCCCGATGAAAAAAGGATGCCAATAAGCATCAAGGCAACACCAATATGAGCTATGGATCCTCCTGAAAGTTTTATATTGGATTTAGAGAATTGTAGGAGGATTTTTCCATTAGCTACCACCGAATAAACTGACGCTGTAAGCAAAGCCAGGTAGGCAGGATCCTGTATCCTGGCCAAAACGAAAATTGTGGCTGACACCAGCAGTGAAATGATCACCGGAAGTGTCAGGGACTCCTTAAGCTTTGCCTTATCCATTTTATTCCACCAGAAGAATTGCCCTGTCCCGGATAGGATGGCCAGTACAATGGCAAAGTAAAGTTGGAAATCTGTGTAGAACGCCACCTGATCTACAGGGGGAGCCACATTTGAGTCTATACCAAAGAGCCCCATGAATGAATTATAGACTGGGATAGAAGTAGGTAATATGACCTGAAAAGCCATGAGAGAAAGGGTAACAGCTCCCATGAAAATCCAGAATTCCCGGGAATATGCACTGACTTCTGATGATTCAGTCGGTAATTTTTTCCATGACTTTCCAATCAGGAAAGTGGTGATTCCAATAAAAACCAACAGATAGATCAGAAGCTGACCCGACAAGCCCAAATCCGTAAAAGAGTGAACGGATGTGTTTCCCAGGATCCCACTTCTTGTCAAAAAAGTTGAATAGATAATGAGAATATAAGTGGCAGTAACCAGAATGATTGATGTCTTTAGGGCTGTTGGACTTTTCCTGAAGGCGATCATTGTATGGATTCCGGCAACGAGTACAAGCCAGGGAACGTAGATGGCATTTTCCACCGGGTCCCAGTTCCAATAACCTCCAAAGTTGAGGGTTTCGTATGCCCAGTAGGCTCCCATCAATATTCCAATACCCAGGATAGCTGCAGAAAACTGAGCCCACGGCAATGCCGGACGAATCCATTCTTTATAATCCTTTTTCATAAGCCCACCCATACAGTAGGCAAATGGAACTACAGTAGAAGCAAATCCCAGAAACAATGTTGGAGGATGAATAACCATCCAATAGTTCTGCAAAAGTGGATTGAGACCACGACCATCCTGTGGCACAAAGTCAGGATTCATGCTAAAGATGGGGTCCTGCACGGCATCACGCAATAAGATGAATGGAGAACTTCCAATCTTGACATTGAAGATCACAACTCCCAGAATCATTGAAGTAAGGAAAATCTGGGTAAAGGCAAAAACTGTCATTACAGGAGCTTTCCACTTCTTATTGGTGTGGATGATGATCAGTCCCAGGATGACATTCCAAAACATCCAAAGCAAAAAAGACCCTTCCTGGCCATTCCAGAAACTGGATATTTGATAGTAATAGGGAAGAATTTTGGATGTGTAATTGTATGCGTAATGATACTCGAAATAGTGATTGTGGATGATCAGGAAAAGTGTAACACAAACTCCAATTATTGATACTGCGTGTACGTAGAATAACAGCTTAGAGAATCGTTTCCAGTCACTATCCTGCTTTTGGGCCTGAAAAAAGGCATAAGTAGCCAGGATAGCAGAAACAAAGGAAGTAATTACAAAGAGATGACCTAAATCACCAATGAAATAATGCATACTTTATAGGTTGACCCCCTCTTCCTGATATTTAGAAGGACATTTGAGAAGAATTTTATCTGCAACAAATCGATCATCGTTGTACGCTCCAACGACCACCACTTGTTCAGACCGTAAGAAATCTGTTGGCATGGGGTTTGGGTGGTAAACCATTTGCTCATTGTTGTTTTCATCAATCAAAGCAAAACGAAATGAACGATTGTCAGGGCTTGTTTCCACATTGACTACATTACCATCATGGTCTTTTTTCAGCTTTCCAACCACATGGATTTTGTTGTTATTTCCTTTCTCAGCCATTTCCTGTGCTTCATTGAAAGAAACATAAGTACTCGCATCCCCGGCAGTAGATATGATGATCATCAATGCCACCGCAATCACTACCAATCCAATGATGTGTGTCTTTTTCATCCCTGTTTATTTGCTTTTTCTTCCAGTTTTTTTATCCTTCGGTCCGTCCTCCAAAGGAAGATAAAAAAACCGATAAGTAAGATCAATATTACACCAACAACTACATAGATCTTTCCATCCTGTCTGAACTGATCAGCCATCGGAATTTGAAAGAAACCATAAAAACTAACCAAAAATATGTTCAACAAGTTCATCATTATAAACCGAGTTTTTCTGATACTATTTCGTACCTTATTTTGATGGTTGCCAACCAGAATCCCAGCAATGCCCAACCAATCACAGCTGGATAAAATACCAGTCTCATCTGACTATCCAGATCATATGCATTAAAACCAGGATTTCCACCATTACCCGGATGCAAGCTGTCTTCAGCCAATCGGGGTAATATGAAAAGCAGTGGAATCAATGTTGCAAAAGCAAAGATGTTGTACACTGCAGAAATTTTAGCTCTTTGCTGCTCATCTTTTATGCTTCCCCTCAGTACGAAATAGGCGAAATAGATAAGCAGAGCTATTGCTGACATGTTTTGCTTAGGGTCGCTACTCCATGGTTCTCCCCAGGTGTAGTTAGCCCAAAACATTCCTGAGATCATACCCAGGATACCGAATAGAATTCCTACTTCTGCTAGTTGTACACTAAAAATATCGTTGGTCAACTGTTCTTTTGAAAGGTATTTGATGGCCTGAATACATGATGCAGTAAATAAGGCAATCATTCCGAACCACATGGGAACATGGAAATAAAGTACCCTAATAGTTTCATTTAAAATGGGTAACCTGGGAACTGGTAGTAACAGACCCCCCACAAAAACGTATAGCAACAACGCCATTGTTAGCCATTTCCACCATTCGGTCCGCAGCATGTACTTCATTACGATTTCCAGGTAAATGGGAAGAGAATAAATGAGAGTGCAATGATAATAACATTAACACTTAAGAGGGTCAATAAATCAGAAGTAATATCTGATGCCGGAGCGCCCAGGATTAGTTGTTTTGAGATCGATGTTGCCATGAGTAAAATGGGTATCACGATGGGGAATCCCAGGATAGCCATGAGGGTGGCGTTGTTTTCAGTTTTGGATGCTAATGATGAAACCATAGTGAATGCTGATGCTAGTCCGATACTTCCGACAAAAAGATTGACGAAAAACCAGGCGTTAAGGTTTCCTGGTGATCCAAGCAAAAGTGAGAAGATGACAATTGATATTAGGATCAACACAAACTGGTAAAGATTACTGTAGATCAATTTTGCAGCTATGATCTTTACCGGTGAAGCAACAAAATAAAGGTAGGTCGTACGGTTCTCTTCCTGCATAAAACTTTTAGCGATTGCATTCACGGAGGTAAAAAGGATGATCAGCCAAAAAAGTGCATTCCATACTTCCGGTTTTATGAAATTCATGAAGGACATGTATGAAATGATGATGATGGCCGATAAGTACAGAAGAATGCCAAATACCGGGTATCTGTTTCTCCAGTCTGTTTTTAAGTCCTTATACACCAGCTCGAAAACTTCTTGCATGAATGCAAAATTATAGTGCATGACGCATACAATTCACTCGAATCATGAGGTATTCTCAAAATGATTATCACCACTTTGCCCAGAAATAAGTCTAAATCCGTGCATAAAGAAGATATTACAAATACTTTTGCAGGCTAATTAGCCAAGACATCAAAGGGTTGATGAAAAAAACCATATTAGTTACTGGAGGTGCAGGATTTATAGGATCACATGTCGTAAGGCGATTTGTGACAAATTACCCCGACTATCTAATAGTCAACCTGGATAATTTGACTTATGCAGGAAATCTCAATAACCTGAAAGACGTTGAGGCTGCACCCAACTACAAGTTTGTAAAAGAAGATATCTGTGATTTTAAGTCAATGGAATCTCTTTTTGGTAAATACAGTTTTGATGGAGTTATTCACCTGGCTGCTGAATCGCATGTTGATCGAAGTATCAAGAACCCTCTGGCTTTCATTGAGACAAATATTTTAGGGACAGTGAGTCTTCTGAGTGCAGCCAAATCCAGTTGGAAAGATTTTGATGGTAAAAGATTTTATCACATTTCCACTGACGAGGTGTACGGTTCACTTGGTGAAGAGGGATTTTTCACAGAAACTACCTCGTATGATCCTCAGTCGCCATACTCAGCTTCTAAAGCATCATCAGATCATTTTGTAAGAGCTTACAGCAATACCTATGGCATTCCGGTTGTTTTGTCAAATTGCTCAAATAATTACGGACCTTTTCAATTCCCGGAAAAACTTATTCCTCTAATGATCAACAATATCCGCAATAATAAGCCATTACCGGTTTATGGTAAAGGAGAGAATGTCCGTGATTGGTTGTATGTGGAAGATCATGCCAGGGCGATTGATCTAATTTATCACCAGGGTAAAGTCGATGAGACTTATAATATAGGTGGCTTCAACGAGTGGAAAAACATTGACATTGTAAATCTCTTGTGTGACCTACTTGATAAAAAATTAAACAGGCCTCCGGGAACATCATCAAAGCTGATCACTTATGTTACCGACCGTGCGGGTCACGACCATCGTTACGCCATTGACGCTTCTAAAATCAAAAATGAATTGGGTTGGGAACCCTCACTTCAGTTTGAAGAGGGGTTAAACAAAACAATCGATTGGTACCTCGAGAATGAGCAATGGTTGCAAGAGGTGACATCAGGTGATTACCAGTCATATTATCAGGAGCACTACAAAACTGAGGCATAAATGAAAGGGATCATTTTAGCAGGAGGTTCAGGCACTCGCCTACATCCGTTGACGTATGCGGTAAGTAAACAGATTCTCCCTGTTTATGACAAACCGATGATTTATTATCCATTGTCGGTGTTAATGCTAGCTGGTATCAGGGAAATTCTCATAATCTCAACACCAAGAGATTTACCAGTATTCAAGGAACTGCTTGGTGATGGTAAAAACCTGGGATGTGCATTTTCCTACGCTGTTCAGGAAAAACCAGAGGGTTTGGCTCAGGCATTTATTATAGGAGAAGACTTCATAGGGAAAGACAAAGTAGCACTAATACTTGGCGATAATATCTTCTATGGGTCGGGACTTTCAAAAAAGCTTCAGGCGAGTGTTGATCCTGAAGGAGGAATTGTTTTCGCATATCATGTCCAGGATCCCGAAAGATACGGGGTCGTAGAATTTGATGAGGAAGGAAATGCTTTATCAATAGAAGAAAAACCAGCAAAGCCTAAATCTAATTATGCTATTCCCGGTCTGTATTTTTATGACAATGATGTCATTGAGATCTCTAAGTCCATTAAGCCCAGTGCTCGTGGTGAATTGGAAATCACATCGGTGAATAATGAATACATGAAAAGGGGTAAACTCAAGGTGGAAAGACTTGATCGTGGAACGGCCTGGCTTGATACTGGGACATTTAAGTCATTGATGCAGGCTGGAGAATTTGTTCATGCCATTGAGGAAAGGCAAGGGCTGAAGATCGGGTGCATCGAGGAAGTGGCATATAAGATGAAGTTTATTACACAGGAGCAATTACTGGAGTTAGCAAAGCCTCTTGAGAAAAGTGGATATGGGGAATATTTAAAACAATCAATTAGATGGAAGTAATAGAGACACCGCTGAAAGATTGTTTTATTATTAAAGTTCCAGTTTTTGGAGATAACAGGGGCTTTTTCCTTGAATCCTTCAATCAGAGAAGACTAAAAGAGGAAGGCATTGATTTTGAAGTAAGACAGATCAATTTTGCCAAATCAGAGAAGAATGTATTGAGAGGGTTGCATTATCAGGAAGAACCAAATGCACAATCAAAATTAGTTGGCGTGATTAATGGTGCGGTACTTGATGTGGTTGTTGACATTAGACCTGAGTCACCAACTTACCTCAAACATTATAAGATCATTTTAGATAGCAATGATACTTTTCTTTTGGTGCCAAAAGGCTTTGCGCATGGTTATCATACCTTACAAGACGAAACAATTTTTTATTATGCTGTTGATCAGTTTTATTCTCCTGATTCAGAAAATGGTATTAGGTTTGATGATCAAAAGCTCGGCATTGACTGGGAACTCAGAACAACACCCAAAATTTCTGAAAAGGATTTAAATCAACCGTTTTTAAATATTTAGAGAATGAAAATAGCTGTAGTAGGTACAGGATACGTTGGACTCGTAACAGGAACATGTTTTGCTGAGACTGGAAACCATGTGACATGCGTAGATATTGACGAAACGAAAGTTGCCAAATTGAAAAACAAACAAATGACCATCTATGAGCCGGGCTTGGATGTGTTGTTTGAAAGAAATATTAGACAAGGAAGGCTGGACTTTACCACTGACCTCAAGGAAGGAATCAAAGGGGCAAAGATCATTTTCCTGGCGTTGCCTACACCTCCAGGTGAGGACGGATCGGCAGATCTGAAGTATGTCTTGAAAGTGGCTGAAGATCTTGGTCCTATTCTGGAAGACTATACGGTCGTGGTTGATAAGAGCACCGTCCCAGTCGGAACGGCAGAAAAAGTTCATGCCAAGATTGCCGAGAATGCTAAGGTAGATTTCGATGTGGTTTCAAATCCGGAATTCCTTCGTGAAGGAGTGGCCGTTGATGATTTCATGAAACCTGACAGAGTGGTTGTAGGAACGGATTCAGAAAAGGCTAAAAAAGTAATGGATCAGCTATATGCACCTTTCGTAAGGCAAGGAAATCCCGTCATTTTTATGGATATCCGATCTGCCGAATTAACAAAATATGCTGCAAATTCTTTCCTGGCAACCAAAATTACTTTCATGAATGAGATTGCCAATATGTGCGAGTTGCTGGGTGCAGATGTGGATATGGTCAGGAAAGGCGTGGGAACAGATACCCGCATTGGAAAGCGATTTCTATTTGCAGGTATCGGATATGGTGGAAGTTGTTTTCCGAAGGACGTTCAGGCACTGGCAAAATCTGCGAGTGAGGTCAATTATGATTTTAAAATCCTAAACTCGGTAATGGACATCAACGATAACCAAAAGAAAAAGCTGATTGAACCTGTTAAGAAGTTTTTCGGTGGAGACATTGCCGGCAAAACAATCGCCATTTGGGGGCTTGCCTTTAAACCATATACGGATGACATCAGGGAAGCTCCTGCATTAGAAAATATCACAACACTTCTTAGCCTTGGAGCCAAAGTGAAAGCTTATGATCCTGAAGCCATGGAGAATGTGAAAGAAATTTTTGGAGATAAGATCCTCTTTGCAGAAGATGAATATGATGCATTGAAGGATGCAGATGCATTGATGATTATGACGGAGTGGCCGGTATTCAGAACCCCTGAATTTGAAAAGATGGCAGAATCTCTTAAGAACAAAGTAGTTTTTGACGGAAGAAACTTATATGATCCGAATCAAATGCAAGAGCTTGGATTTGCATACCATAGCATAGGAAGAAAAGCCATCACTCAATGACCAAAAAAAAAGTTTTAATTACAGGAGGAGCCGGATTTCTCGGCTCCCATCTTTGTGACCGATTTATGAAGGAAGGTTGCCATGTAATAGCCATGGATAACCTGCTTACCGGCGATATTGCAAACATAGAACATTTGCTCAAGGAAAAGGATTTTGAATTTCATCATCACGATGTTTCCAAATATGTTCATGTATCAGGTGAGCTATCTTATATCCTTCACTTCGCTTCCCCAGCCAGTCCGATTGATTACCTGAAGATGCCCATTCAAACCATGAAAGTAGGTTCTTTGGGTACACTTAATTGCCTGGGATTGGCAAAAGATAAAGGAGCAAGAATTCTTGTTGCCTCCACTTCTGAGGTTTATGGGGACCCACAGGTCCACCCTCAAAAGGAAGACTATTGGGGAAATGTAAATCCCGTTGGTCCAAGAGGGGTTTATGATGAGGCCAAAAGATTTCAGGAAGCATTGACTATGGCTTATCATACCTTCCATGGACTTGAAACAAGAATAGTCAGGATATTCAACACTTTTGGTCCACGTATGCGGTTGGATGATGGTAGAGTTCTGCCTGCTTTCATATCTCAGGCCTTACGCGGAGAAGATCTCACCGCATTTGGAGATGGAAGTCAAACCCGGTCTTTCACCTATGTGGATGACCTGGTTGAAGGGATTTATCGGTTATTAATGAGTGATTACCCTCACCCTGTAAATGTTGGTAATCCACAGGAAATTACCATCAATGAATTTGCTGAGGAGATCATTCGTTTGACAGGCAGTAAATCAAAAGTTATTTACAAACCACTACCAAAAGACGATCCAAAGCAAAGAAAACCAGATATTACTTTGGCAAAAAAAATCCTGGATTGGGAACCAAAATATTCACGAGCAGAAGGGCTTAAACCCACATTGGAATATTTCAAACAAAAAGTTTTGGGTTAAAAATTTAAACTAGGTTTAATCTTCCTAGTGTCTTTGTTATAAGATCTTATAAGTATGTTAAGCCTTTATCAATTACTTTTGCCTCCCGAAATTGATTTGAGCCCCGGTAAAAAGGGGTTATGATTTGATTTTTAGCACCCTAAAAACCGACTGAATTAGTATATGGATAACATCATTCCACATAGACATTCTGTAACCCTTGATGATCGAATTGAGAAAAATGGTCACAAGCCTAAGCTCGTTTGGTTTACCGGACTTTCCGGTTCCGGTAAGTCATCGCTTGCTAATGCATTGGAGCAACAATTACATAACCGTGGATTGAATACTTACATCCTGGATGGAGATAACATTAGAAGCGGTTTGAACAAGGATTTGGATTTTAGTGAAGAAAGCAGAAAGGAAAACATTCGTCGCATTGCTGAGGTGTCAAAGCTTTTTGTGGATGCGGGAGTTGTGGTTTTGACAGCTTTTATTTCGCCATTTAGAGAAAATAGAAGATTTGCCCGAGAGCTAGTTGGTGCGGAACATTTTATAGAAGTGTTTGTGGATTGTCCGTTGGAGGTATGTGAAGCAAGGGATGTAAAAGGCCTGTATGCAAAGGCAAGAGCAGGAGAGATTCCGGACTTTACTGGTATTACCTCTCCTTTTGAAGCGCCGGAAAATCCAGATATTGTTGTTAAAACAAATGAACTTTCTCTGGAAGATTCATTAAAAATATTAATTGATAAGGTATTACCTAAACTAAAGTAATGCAGAGTTATAATCTCACACATTTAAAAGAACTCGAGTCGGAGTCCATTTACGTCCTCAGGGAAGTATTTGCGCAGTTTCAGAATCCATGTATCCTGTTTTCAGGTGGGAAAGACAGTATTGTTGTCACTCATCTGGCTAGGAAGGCTTTTTATCCTGCGAAAATCCCTTTCCCACTGGTTCATGTGGATACTGGTCACAATTTCCCGGAGACTATGGAGTTTCGAGATAATCTGGTTAAAAAGTTTGGAGCAAAACTTGTAGTCGGATCAGTTCAGGCTTCTATTGATGCAGGTAAAGCTGCTGAAGAAAGAGGGAAGAATGCCACTAGAAATGCCATTCAAACGGTAACCTTACTGGATACCATTGAAGAGCATCAGTTTGATGCCGCAATTGGTGGAGCTAGAAGGGATGAGGAGAAAGCCAGGGCAAAAGAAAGATTCTTTTCGCATAGAGATGAGTTTGGACAATGGGATCCTAAAAATCAGCGCCCAGAACTTTGGAACATCTTCAATGGCAAGCAGCATTTTGGTGAGCATTTCAGGGTATTTCCTTTGAGCAACTGGACTGAAATGGATGTCTGGCAATACATCCTGGCTGAGAAAATTGATATACCATCACTATACTTTGCACATCAGCGAAAGGTTATCAGAAGAAGTAACACCTGGTTACCCATTTCAGATTTCATCACGATTGACCCAAAAGAGGAAATTGTTGAAAAGAAAATAAGGTTTAGGACACTCGGAGATATCACAATCACAGGAGGAGAAGAGTCAGATGCTGATACACTGGAAAAGATTATTGAAGAGGTAGCTGCAGCACGTCAAACTGAACGAGGGAACAGGGAAGACGATAAGCGGTCTGAGACGAGTATGGAGGACAGGAAAAGACAGGGGTATTTTTGAGTGAGCAGTAGGCAGTAGGCAGTAAGGCAGTGGCAGTTAAGAGCAATGGATATAGAGACTTAAAAGTTTATCAGCTTGCTTATGAGACTGCAAAGGAGATATTTGAGATAACAAAGCGATTTCCCAGTGAGGAAAAGTATTCACTGACTGATCAAATAAGAAGATCTTCGAGATCAGTTTGTGTGAACATTGGTGAAGGATATAGAAAGAGAAAATATCCGAAACACTTTTCAAGTAAAATGGCAGATGCAGATGCCGAGTGTACTGAAACTCAGATCTGGTTGGATTTTGCTCGAGATTTTAATTATATAGAACCTTAATTAAGAGACAAGAATATATCAAAATATGAGGAAGTAGGAAGAATGCTAGGTGGAATGATTGAAAATCCAGACAGGTTTTGCCAAGAAACTGACTGCCACCTGCCAACTTGCTATTGCCACTATTGTAAATAACACAAAATGGAAGATCAAAAAAATTACCTCAACATGGAGCTTCTTCGATTTACAACCGCGGGGAGTGTGGATGATGGAAAAAGCACCTTAATTGGAAGATTGCTTTTCGATTCAAAATCCATTTTTGAGGATCAGATGGAGCAGGTTAAGCAATCCAGTGAGCGTAAAGGATTACAAGATACTGACCTGGCTCTACTAACCGATGGATTGAAGGATGAACGTGAGCAGGGGATCACCATTGATGTAGCCTACAGATACTTTGCCACTCCAAAAAGGAAATTCATCATTGCTGATACTCCCGGTCATATTCAGTATACTAGGAATATGGTGACCGGAGCATCTACTGCGAATGTGGCCTTGATCCTAATTGATGCTCGAAATGGCGTTGTGGACCAAACATGTCGCCACTCAATCATAGCCTCTTTACTTCAGATCCCGCACATTGTAGTTTGTATCAACAAAATGGACCTGGTGGATTATGATAAGGCTGTTTATGATAAGATTGTTGAGGATTATGAGCGGTTCTCTTCAAAACTTGATGTAAAAGATGTACGATTTATCCCAATCAGTGCACTCAAGGGTGATAATGTGGTGAATCGAAGTGAAAACATGAAATGGTATGAAGGTTCTACCCTGCTTTACACACTGGAACACATTCATATCGGGAGCGACCACAATCACATTGATTGCAGATTTCCGGTACAAACGGTTATCCGTCCTAAAAGCGATGAATACCATGACTACAGAGGATACGCCGGAAGAATTGCCGGAGGTATTTTCAAGCCAGGTGATGAGGTAGCTGTATTACCTTCGGGCTTTACTTCCAAAATCAAGTCTATTGATACTTTTGATGGTCCCGTGGATGAAGCATTTGCACCCATGTCTGTAACGATCCAATTGGAAGATGATATCGATATTAGCCGTGGTGATATGATTGTTCGCACGAATAATCAGCCGGAACAAAAACAGGATCTCGAAGTAATGTTGTGTTGGTTAAATAACAAAGGACCCGTTCCTCGTGGAAAATATACCTTGCGACATACGACTGCGGATATGAAAGCGATGATCAAGGAGATCAGATATAAGCTGGATATCAATACTTTACACCGCAATGAAGAAGATAAGGATATTAAGATGAATGACATCTGTAAGGTATTGTTACGCACTACAAAACCTGTTTTTGTGGATCCCTACAGAAAAAATCGTCAGACGGGTAGTATTATCCTGGTAGATGATGCCACCAATGAGACTGTTGCAGCTGGAATGGTTGTTTAATGATTTAAAAACGTGATTCCTGCGAACCTGTCCGTCGAAGCTGGCGAAGGTGGAAGCAGGGATCATCTTGAATTTAACTACATGAATCTTCAATCCCTTTCCCAAATAGCCCAAAAAGCAGCCCAAAAAGCGAGCGCTGAAATTCTTAATATTTACGAATCAGGTGATTTTTCAATTGAGAGCAAGGCAGATAATTCGCCGCTTACCCTGGCTGACAAAGCATCTCACAAAGCAATTGTTGAAGAACTTGAGCAAACCAATATTCCTATCCTAAGTGAAGAAGGTAAAGAGATTCAGTACCAGGAACGAAAAGATTGGGAATACTTTTGGATGATTGATCCTTTGGATGGCACCAAGGAATTCATCAAAAGAAATGGGGAGTTTACAGTCAATATCGCATTGATAAATGAAAATCGTCCAATTTTAGGAGTAGTTTACACGCCTGTATTAGAAGATTTGTTTACCGCGATTAAAGGAGAAGGAGCCACCAAGAATGGTAAAAACATATCTGTAAATAAGTTTTCTAAATCCGACAAAGGGTTGAAAGTGGTTGCTTCAAGGTCACATTTAAATGATGAGACCCAATCATTCCTGGATGAGTTAAATAGTCCTGAAATCGTGTCAAAAGGCAGCTCTTTAAAATTATTGATGGTAGCAGAGGGAGCGGCAGACTTGTATCCACGCTACGCCCCAACCATGGAATGGGATACTGCTGCGGCTCAGATTGTTGTGGAGGAAGCTGGAGGTCAGGTGTTGATTAAGGATACTGAAGATCCGGTGAGGTATAATAAGGAGGATTTATTGAATCCGTATTTTTTGGTTTCAGGAGCGATTATTTAGTTATATAACATGAAATCTTTGAGTCTTCTGAATACTGACTCCTGTATTCTGTCTTCTTTACATATCTTTGCGCCTTAATTCGGACTTTCATCAATGAAGAAATCCTTGTTTCGATTCTTTCTTATACTATTTTTTGCGTTAGCTGCTATTGAAAGTACAAATGCCCAGGACGCTCCCAGCATTCAGAATTTGCAGAATATCAATGTAGATGACCTCTCAGATGATCAAATAAAAAGTTTCATTCAACAGGTGGAATCCAGCGGGTATACCGAACAGCAATTAGAGTTGCTTGCAAGAGCCCGTGGTATGTCTGAGACCCAAATTCAGAAACTAAGGAATAGAATCACACAAATTCAAACTGGAACAACCGGGACATCTCAATCAGGTAATGTTTCACGATTAAGAGAATCTCCTTCTTTCCAATCAAATAAAGAGACACCTTTTGATCCATTTGCAGATATCATTCCAGCAGACACATTGCAGAAAGGTGATAAGCTGAAGATTTTTGGAATGTCCTTTTTTGAAAATGAAAATTTAACTTTCGAGCCCAGTCTCAGCATAGCAACACCAAAAGACTATCAGATCGGACCAGGTGATCAAATAATCATTGACGTTTGGGGTGCGTCCGAACAGACCTATCAATTGGACGTTTCTCCAGAGGGAAATATCCGGATACCTAGTTTGGGTCCTATTTTTCTAAATGGTTTGACTGTGGAACAAGCAGATGCCAGGATCAAATCCAGGTTAAAAGCCATTTACAGTACGCTTGGAAACAATACATTCGCTCAAATAAGCCTGGGCCAAATCAGGACGATTAGTGTAAATGTGATTGGGGAAGTAAAACGACCTGGCACATATACCATGTCATCTTTTGGGACGGCGTTCAATGCGCTGTACTATGCTGGAGGTCCAAATGAAACAGGCTCATTGAGAGATATTCAGGTTTTCAGAGGAGGGAAAAAAGTAAATACCCTGGACGCTTACAACTTTTTGATCTATGGAGAGGGTCAGCGTATTATGGTCCAGGACAATGATGTCGTATTGGTAAGACCTTATCAAAACAGAGTAGGTATTGACGGTGAGGTTAAAAGACCCGCCTACTATGAGCTTTTGGATGGAGAGAGTCTGCAAAAAGCCATTGACTTTGCAGGTGGATTCTCTCCGGATGCCTACCGAGGCTCAATTTCATTAAGGCGAAATCTGGCCAATGCAAAAGCTGTTCAGACGGTAAAAGCCGATTTTTTTAACAATTTCACTGTTCAGGGAGGAGATTTTATTGAAGTTGGAAAGATCACAAATCAGTTTACCAATCGTGTCCGCATAGAAGGTGCTGTTAATCACACTGGTGAGTTTGAATTGAAAGAAGGAATGATGCTTTCAGACCTTTTGGATTTGGCTGAAGGATTTCGAGGGGATGCCTTCATGGGCCGTGGGTTGATTATTCGTCAGAATAATGATTTCACCTTATCAAGCATTGCATTTGTCCCATCAGATTTGGTTACTGGTAATTATGATCTTGGGTTACAAAATGAAGATCATATTAAGATCCAGTCCATTTTTGACCTCAAAGAATCTTATAGTGTTACTATTCAGGGAGAGGTACAAAAACCAGGTAGATTCCCTTTTGTTGAAGGTATGACTGTTGAGAATATCATATACCTGGCTAACGGATTTAAAGAAAGTGCCGCACGTTCTTTTGTGGAAGTGGCAAGAAGGGTACGGGATGAACAAGGTGACGAGGACATTTCTTCAGAGGTTTTTAATTTTAGCATTGATAAAGGTTTAAATATTTCTGATCAGGCTTCTGACTTTGAGTTGGAGCCATTTGACTTGATTGTGGTAAGAAAATCACCTTATTATGAAGAACAAGTGATGATCGAGATTGAAGGGGAAGTTAAATTTCCTGGGAAATATGCGCTGGAAAAGAAAGACGAACGCATTTCCGATGTGCTGAAAAGAGCTGGATTTCTTACCAGATACGCATACCCTAAGGGAGCTACATTGATTCGAAGGACAGAATATTATGTTGATGATGAAGATGATGGAGATGAAGCGGCAAGGCTCCGTCGAGAGGAACTCCAGGAACTCTTTGAGCGTGATACAGTAATAGATAATTCGAAGCGGGCTTTTAAAACGCAGGAATTAATAGGAATTCAGTTAGAATTTATTATCAAAAACCCTGGTTCAAGGTTTGACATGATATTGAAAGAAGGTGATGTCATCAGCATCCCTCGAGAGCTACAAACTGTAAGGGTCCGAGGTGAGGTACTTTACCCCAGTACGGTTCGTTATGACAATACTTTGTCTTTCACAGAAGTAATTTCACAAGCCGGAGGTTTTTCTGATACAGCAAAAAGAGGAAAAGCTTATGTGATCTATGCCAATGGTTCTGCGCAGCGGACTCGGAATTTTTTGTGGTTTAAGGATTATCCGAAGGTGGAGCCAGGGGCTGAGGTGATTATACCTGAAAGACCGGAGAGAAGGAAATTAAGTCCTGGTGAGATTATTAGTATCACTAGTGGATTGGGGACGATTGCGTTGATTATTAATAATTTGACAAGGTAAGAGTAATCAAAATTAGAACTATTCTTAGTTCAATTTCAAAAAGAAATTTGGTCAATTAAAAATTAGCATGTTCAAAATCGACCTTCGAAATGGAAAAAGCTTCACATGTGATTTGGACGAGATAGTACTAGATGCAGCTAAAAGGTCTGGAATTTCATTAGAGTATAGTTGTCTTTCAGGTAGGTGTAGAAGTTGCATTTCAAAATCATTAAGTGGGGCGACAAGGGATTTACAGAAAGACTTGGTGCTAACTGAGGAGGAGAAGAGTAATGGATATTTCTTATCATGTTGTGCTACACCTACGTCAGATCTGCGATTGGATGTTGAGGATTTAAGTAATTATAATTTACCAAAACCAAAAACACTTCCTGCTAAGATTGATTCATTGAAACCTCGTTCAAAAGATGTGTTGGAAGTAGTTCTCAGACTACCTCCACAAAGTGGGTTTAGTTATAAAGCTGGTCAATATGTCAAGATCATCAGAGGGTCGGTTAGAAGGAGCTATTCAATAGCGAATTTTTCGCCAAATTCGGCAAAGATTATGTTTTATATCAAAAGCTATCTTGGAGGCGAAATGAGTAGATATTGGTTTGAGAAAGCAAAAATAAATGATCTATTAAGAATTGAAGGACCACTAGGAACCTTTTTCTTTAGAGGCGATGATGTGAAGGATATTATTTTTCTTGCAACAGGAACAGGAATAGCACCCATCAATTCGATGATAGAACATTTTAAGCTCAACCCTCACATTGTTAGCAATAAACAAATCACCTTATTATGGGGGTCAAGAGTTAAAGAGGATCTTTTTATTTCATCTACGGATCTTACTCAATTAATCAATCTTGAATATACACCTGTACTATCACGACAAAATGATAATTGGGAAGGGGAAATGGGGTATGTTCAGGATGTTCTTATAAAAAAAATTGAAAAATTTGATCAAGCTCAGGTTTATGCATGTGGAAATGACAATATGATTACTTCCGCGAAGAATTTACTGGTTCAAAATGGGTTGGCAAAAAACAACTTTTTCTCAGATTCATTTGTATGCTCAAAATAATTAGAAAACGATGAAAGCAGTCATATTAGCTGGAGGTCTTGGAACCCGTTTAAGCGAGGAAACTACAACCAAGCCGAAGCCGATGGTGGAAATAGGGGGTAAACCGATACTCTGGCATATCATGAAACTCTATTCCTTCTTTGGGGTAAATGATTTTATCATTTGTTGTGGTTATAAGGGTTATGTAATCAAGGAGTATTTTGCTAATTACTTTCTTCATCAATCAGATATAACTTTCAATATGAAGGAAAATGAAATGGTGGTACATGAGAAAAGAGTTGAGCCATGGCGTGTCACCTTAGTTGATACGGGAGATGAATCCATGACGGGAGGACGAGTTAAAAGGATAAGTTCATATGTAGAAGATGAAGATTGTTTTTGTTTGACATATGGAGATGGGGTAGCTGATATCAATATTCGAGAATTGATAGATTTCCATTTAGGTCATGGTAAACAAGCGACTTTAACGGCAGCCTATCCTCCTGGTAGATTTGGAGCACTGCATATGGAAAGTGGATTGGTGAGAAAATTTCAGGAAAAACCAAAAGGGGATGGTGCTGTAATCAATGGTGGATTTTTTGTGCTTTCGCCAAAAGTTCTTGATCGGATAGCCGGCGATTTGACTATTTGGGAGCAGGAACCGCTTAAAGGACTTGCAAAAGACGGTGAGCTCATGGCTTACAGACATGAAGGATTTTGGTTGCCAATGGATACTCTTAGGGATAAAATGAAACTAGAAGAGCTATGGGATTCAAATAAAGCACCTTGGAAGGTATGGGAAAGTTAGGCGAAGTTGATTCAAATTTTTGGATAAATAAGAAGGTATTTCTAACTGGACATACCGGATTCAAGGGTAGTTGGTTGTCACTATGGCTGCAAAGCATGGGGGCATCAGTTAAAGGATTTTCATTGGAGCCCCCTACAACACCTTCTCTATTTAAGGAGGCAGATGTGAGTAATAGTATGGATTCTGAGATTGGAGACATCAGGGATCTTATCAAATTACAAGCAAGTATGAAGAAATTTAATCCTGATATCTTAATTCACATGGCTGCTCAACCTATTGTTAGGTATTCATATCATAACCCTGTTGAAACCTACTCGACAAATGTGATGGGGACAGTAAATGTTCTTGAGTCAGCCAGGGGCTGTTTTAATTTAAAGGCAATTGTGTCTGTAACTACTGATAAGTGCTATGAAAATCATGAGTGGGTTTGGGGCTACAGAGAAAATGAACCCATGGGAGGGCACGACCCATATAGTAGTAGCAAAGGCTGTGCGGAGTTAGTCACTGCCGCTTATAGAAGGTCATATTTTCATATGCCTGAATCAGCATCTGTTGCTTCAGCCAGAGCAGGGAATGTAATTGGAGGTGGTGATTGGGCTACAGATCGACTGGTACCAGATATCCTGAGAGCGTTTGAAAGGAATGAAGAGGTAATTATCAGGAATCCCTATTCCACACGACCATGGCAGCATGTACTTGAACCTTTATCAGGTTATTTAGTTTTAGCGCAGCAACTATACATGGAAGGGGATGAATATGCTGAAAGTTGGAATTTTGGTCCACTGGATGAAGATTGCAAATCCGTCGAATGGATATTAGATAGAATGGTTAAAAGTTGGGGGGATAGTGCTAGTTGGAAGCAGGATACAAAAAACAACCCCCATGAGGCAGGGTTCCTCAAACTTGATTGCTCCAAAGCAGCAAGCAGGTTACAATGGAAACCGAAATGGAGGCTGGATTATACACTCAAGCAAATTGTAGCTTGGCAAAGACTTTGGCTTGAGAAAGGGAATGTCAAGGAGCAGTGTTTTCAGGAGATAACAGAATATATGAAGTGAAAAATAATAATCTGTAATGGATCAAAACAATAAAATAAGAGCAGAGATTACTGCACTTGTAGCAAAATATGCTGAAGAGAGTTTAAAACCAAAGGATTTTGTTGCGGGAGAATCTGTTATTCCGCCATCAGGTAAAGTGCTTGGTAAAGAAGAAGTTGTAAATATGGTAGAGGCATCCCTTGATGCTTGGTTAACCACAGGGAGATTTAATTTAAAGTTTGAACAGAAATTAGCCTCATTTTTGGGAGTAAAACACTGTATATCAGTCAATTCGGGTTCCTCCGCAAATTTAGTAGCTTTTAATACACTTACATCCCCAAAGCTTGGTGATAGGGCTATAAGAAAAGGCGATGAAGTTATTGGGGTGGCTGCTGGTTTTCCAACTACTGTAAATCCCATTGTTCAGTTTGGTGCAATTCCGGTATTTGTTGATGTTGATATAGAAACACATAATATTAATGCTGATCTAATTGAAACTGCTATTACACCAAAAACAAAAGCAATAATGTTGGCCCACACCCTGGGTAATCCATTTAATTTGAATAAAATAAAATCGATTTGTGAAAAATATAAACTTTGGTTGGTGGAGGATTGTTGCGACGCTCTGGGAGCCACATATGAGAATAAGAAGGTTGGAACATTTGGAGATATAGGAACTTTAAGCTTTTATCCAGCTCATCACATTACCATGGGTGAAGGGGGTGCGGTTTTCACAAACGACTCGGAACTAAAGGTTATTGCAGAATCTTTTAGAGATTGGGGTAGAGATTGTTACTGTGCACCAGGTAAAGATAATACCTGTGGCTGCCGTTTTGAACAGCAACATGGAACACTGCCATATGGGTATGACCACAAGTATGTGTATTCTCATCTTGGTTACAACTTAAAAATATCTGATATGCAAGCAGCTTGTGGTTTAGCTCAGCTTGATAAAGTTGAAGGGTTTATTGCAAAAAGAAGAGAGAACTTCATGCTTTTAACTGAACGGTTAAGCAGTCTAGAGGAATTCATTCATCTCCCACAACCAACACCTAACAGTGATCCATCTTGGTTTGGTTATATAATTACATTGAAAGATGATTGTGGCGTAAACCGAGTTGATTTGTTGCGGTATCTTGATCAGAATAAAATTGGCTCAAGATTATTATTTGCGGGTAATCTTACCAGACAGCCCTATTTCCAGGGCGTTGAATATCGGGTGGTTGGTGAGCTGAAATATACAGATAAGACCATGAATGATTCCTTTTGGATAGGTCTCTATCCAGCTTTAAATCAATCACATTTTGATTTCGTTGGGGAGAAGTTAGAAGAATTTTTTGGATTGAATTTTTGATAATGAAGTTTGTAGAAACAGATTTTGATCAATTACTGGTGATAGAAAATTTCAATTCAGAAGATCAACGGGGGAAATTTGAAAAGACCTTCCATAATCAATTATTCAAAAAAGCAGATTTGGACTTCAAAGTAATGGAATCATATTACTCTGTTTCAAAAAGAAATGTCATCAGGGGAATGCATTTTCAATTACCTCCAAATGATCATGATAAACTTATTTATGTTGTTTCTGGTAAAATTCTTGATGTTGTAATTGATTTAAGGCGTAGTTCAAAAACATTTGGAAAATATTATAACACCATTTTAACAGAGGATAATAATAAATCATTATTTATTCCAAAGGGTTTTGCCCATGGTTTTATCGCTTTAGAGAATAATACCAGAACTATTTATAATGTTTCATCTGTATATAATGAAAAAAGCGATACAGGTGTTAGGTACGATTCATTTGATTTTCAGTGGCCTGGTGAAAATCATATAGTTTCACCAAGAGACAGAAACTTAATAACTCTTGAAGAATTTTCTAAAGTGTCACCTTTTTAAATGGAAAATCGTGTAATTATTACAGGGGCTACCGGATTTGTAGGGTCAAATCTTGCTCGCAAATTTGTACAAAAGGGTTTCGAGGTATATTTAATTGTTAGGGAAGGGTCATCCTATCACAATATTCAAGATATTGTAAGTGATGTAATAATATATACTTATACCGGGGATGTTAAGGGAATATACCAATTCTTGTTGAATTCCAAATCAGACACAATATACCATATAGCCTCATGCTTTGTTGCTGAGCATAAATCAGAGGATATTGATAGGTTGGTTGATTCGAATCTTCTTTTTGGATTAAAAGTAGCTGAAGCTGCACAACTTGCAGGGATTAGATACTTTGTTAATACTGGAACTTCCTGGCAGCACTTTAATAACAGTTTATATAATCCTGTTTGTCTATACGCGGCGACAAAGGAAGCTTTTGAAAAATTACTGGACTACTACGCAGAGAGTTTGACTTTTAATGTAATATCCCTTCATTTATTTGATACATATGGTGAGACAGATAAGAGGCCTAAACTCATAAATATGCTGAGCCAATTTTCGAGAGAAGGAAGGGTATTAGATTTATCTCCTGGAGAACAATTACTAGATTTGGTACATATTGATGATGTTATTTCAGCCTACTTAATAGCTGGTAAACTGCTTAGGGAAAGAAAGGTATCAGGGCACAAAATATATGGAGTGAGTTCTGGAAATAGCATATCCCTTCGCAGTCTTATTATGTTATTTGAGGAAGTATCTGGTAGTAAGGTTAAAGTTAATTGGGGAGCCAGGGAATATAGGAAAAGAGAAGTAATGGAGCCATGGACGAACTTTGATCAATTACCTGGATGGGAACCTAAAATCAATATTCGAGAAGGTTTAGAAAGAATCCAGCAATAGTATTAGATTGATAATGAGTAACATATACATTATTGGGCGCGTTGTTGGAAATTACAGAACTCAAAATTTAATAAAGTTTCTTTTAGATCAAGATTTTAAGGTTTGTTTTAATTTTCAAGAAAATAGGTCACTGTTTGTAAAAGTCATTAAAAGGCTCTTTTCTATTGTATTTATTTTACAGGCAGATATAGTAATTATGCCTGCAATGTGTAATATTCACCAGTTTGAATTACGTGTTGCACATTTTTTCCGTAAGAGAATTATAGTAGATTTTTATCTTTCATTATATGATACAATGATTCTTGATAGACTTGCTTTTAATAAGGAATCTAAGAAAGCAAAGGACTTTTTGCTATTTGACAGGAGGTGTGTTGATTATGCTTCTGACTTGTTTTTTCTGAATAATTCAGAAGCTAGATACTATTTAGAGCTTATTGGAAGATCTGGGGTAAAAAATTTTAAAATTATCCCGTTGTGTATCGAGCAAAAGGTCAAATGTCAACTACCATACTTTAGAAAGTCAAGTAAGACTTTGAATATTTGCTGGTGGGGTTCTTACATACCACTTCATGGCCTGGACTTAATTTTGGATGCGGCTTTAATTTTGAAGAATAAAGATTCCATCAATGTCCATTTTTATTTATTTGGAAATGATAGTTCAAAATCAAAATTATACGAAAATTTTATTGCTAAGAATCAATTATCAAGTCAGGTGACTGTTGACAACAGCTATACATTTAATAACGGAAAATTAGAACCATTTTTGGCTAATCATTGTGATTTGGTTTTAGGTAGTTTTGGTAAAAGCTTGAAAGCTAAAACAGTCTTGGTAAATAAATTGGTAGATGGTATTGCTATGAAAGCACCCATATTATCTGGATACACTAAAGGAGCTCAGGAATTCTTTACAGATGATGATATATTTTTTGCGGATAATGATCCTAATGAAATAGCTAATCGAATTATTGAAGTTTCTAAGGTGAGTGAAAAATCCATAGATGCAAAAGTTGATCGTGCCTATGAGAAATACTTAAAGTATTTTTCGACCCAATCTTATTTTGAATCAATGAAAGCGGTTATTGGATGAGCACAGTACATCTAGTACTTTTTTATATGAATGAAGGTTTTTGATATTTAATTTTGAGCGCAAAAAAAGTAAACCTTTTCATTATTGGAGCCTCAAAATGCGGCACCACCAGCCTTTGGAATATATTAAATAACCATCCTGAAGTCTATATGACAAACCCTAAGGAGCCCTTTTTTTTTTCATTTTCGGATTATGCCCGGAAAATGGAATATTACGAAGGACTTACAAGTGGGGTAACTACAGAAAAAATAGTTGGAGAAGCAACACCCATTTACTCTGAAACAACTTTGATTCCCGAGATTGCTTCCCGATTATTCCATTACAATGAAAATGCGAAAATTATTTACATCGTAAGGGAACCGATTTCCCGGCTTAAATCTGTCTGGCGGCAAACGTTATCGACCAGTCATTGGAATAAATATGTGTACGAAAAATACACGGATAGTCGGGTTGTTCCTCGTATGTCTAAAAATTTTATTGAGGCCATTTATCAATATCCCCCATACCTGGAAGCATGTAAGTATTGGACACATTTGGGGAATTACAGAAAATATTTTGCAGATTCTAGTATTCTATTATTGTTTTTTGAAGACTTGAAACAAGATCCTGGGTTAATTTATAACAAGCTATGTAATTTTTTAAATATTGATAACAGTTACAACCTGGATGATGTATTAAATGACCGAGTGAATAGTAGTATTGGAAAAACTCAGGAGAAACAATGGGTTGCAATGCTCAAACGGAGTAAAATCATCTTTTCTATCTATAACTATCTAAAGAAAAGCTTTGGATTTCATAGGTTGCCGTTTACTCGTAAGAGTATTCAATATGAAGTTCAAATAAATGAACAAGAAATTAAGAAAATACAGCTATTGCTAAAAGATGAAATAGACGGCATCTTGAATTATGGTGGTAAAAAATCCGATTTTTGGGGATAGCCATGTCAGAATTCAAAACTAATTTATTGTCAGGGATCAAATGGTCATTTATCAATAAAGTCTTGTTTCAGGCATTGAGTCTTATGATTACAATCATATTGGCCCGGATGTTGTCACCTGATGAATTTGGGATCTTTGCCATGATAACGGTATTTGCATCATTTGCTACCCTGTTCAGTGACTTTGGTTTAGGGAATTCATTGATATATTATCAGGATGCAGATGAGAGAGACTACAGTACCGTATTTTATGCTAATATAATCATTGGGCTACTAATCACCCTTTTGTTTTACTTTTTGGCGCCAACAATCGCTCACTTTTACAATGAGCCAGATTTAACCAGACTCATCCAAATTTTTTCCTCAGTTTTTCTTATTCAATCAGTTGGGCAGGTCAGTATTGCGTTGCTAAGAAAAAATATCAAGTTTAAAAAATTGGGTATTATCGAAAACATTGCCCTTTTGTTATCTGGAATTATTGCTGTTTTAGCAAGTTATTTTGAAATGGGTGCTATGAGTCTAGTACTAAAATCAATAATTTATGCCTTTGTACTTACTATTTCAGTATTGTTATTCTCTAGATTTAAACCGTATTGGTATTTTAGTTTAGACCGTTTAAAAGTATTGTCTGGCTACGGTGTACAAACGATGTCTAATATGTTCATTACCTATTGGATACGAAATGCTGATAATTTGATAATCGGGAAAATATTGGGGAATGTTCAACTGGGATTCTACAATATGGCCTATAAAATAATGCTTTTGCCGATTAATAATATCTCCAGAGTAATATCTCAGGTTATGTTCCCTTCTTTTTCATCAATTAATAATGATTTAAGTCGATTAAGGAACTCGTATTTGAAGATTATACAAACGGTTGCACTATTGACATTTCCCATTTTTGGTGGATTATTTATGCTTTCAAACGAGTTTATCAGGTTGGTTCTTGGGAGTCACTGGATTGAGATAGATGCTTATTTACCTGTATTGGCTTTAGTCGCCTTGCCTCAATCGATCTTCACATTGAATGGTTCCGTATTTCAGAGTATCGGCAGGCCAGATATTCCGTTAAAAATTAATTTGGTAAGCTTCCCATTGTACCTTTTAGCCTTTTATTTTGGGCTGGAAATGAATGGTGTAACTGGTTTAGTTTATAATTATGCAATATTATCAGCTGCTTTATTTATCCCGATTTATGTATTATTAGCCAAACACATAAAACTTTCTCTGTTGATTTTCTTTAATAATCTTTTACCCGCAATTACAGGGACTTTTGTAATGAGTTTATTTATCTTTTTTTATAGAAAGTTTATTTACTTCAATGAATATCCCTTTTTGTGGATGACCTTCTGTGTGTTTGGAGCAATTATAGTTTATGGAGGGTTTACAATTCTAGTCTGGTCAAAAAAGATTGAGGTATTGAAATTGGTAAAGAACAGGTAGGTTTACTGATTTTGACTTTAATTAGTTTATAGCGAGCCAAATTTATGATTTCATGAGAATTCTTTTCATTACTCAATACGGTGGACTATATGGGTCAAATCAGTCTCTTTTGACTTTACTATCTGAGTTAAAGGCTATTGGGATACATGTCTCAGTTATTTCTCCTGACATTGGGCCATTTACAGATGAATTGGATACTCGAAAAATAAGTTATACCGTCATTAAATTTTACCCATTATGGATAAAGAGCTATTCGATTGTAAATTTATTGAAAGTAGGAATTAAGTCGTTTCTCAATTACCTAAAGATTCCACAAGCTGCTAGGTTTGCTAATTCAAATTCATGTGATATTATATACACCAATAGCTCAGTTTCGGGTTTTGGATACGATCTGGCCCTAAGGATAGGAAAGCCTCATGTTTGGCATTTTAGAGAATTCGGATATTTGGACTATGGCTTAAGTTATTACCTAGGTAAAAGAATATTTATTCAAAAGGTAAACAACCCTAACAATCACATTATTTTTATTTCCAATGCTTTAAGGGATCACTATCATGAAATAAAGAAGGGGTCAGTAGTTTATAATGGGATAATAAAGTGCTCCGAATTAAAGCAAACTTATTCAGAAAATTTTGGAGTGTATAAGTTTTCATTCATTGGCTTACTACACAGAGCAAAGAATGTGAGTGAAATAATAAAGGCTTTTGCAATTGCTAATATTGAAAACAGCATTCTAAATATATATGGCGATACTCAGGATAAATACTACAAGAGTAGTTTAATGGAAACCATAAGGTCATATGGTCTTCAGGATAGAATTATTTTTCATGGGTTTGTAAAAAACAAAACAGTTATTTATCAGAACACCGATTGTTTGGTTATGGCTTCCCACAATGAAGGTTTTGGACGAGTTACAGCTGAAGCCATGGCGAATGGAGTAGTCGTTATTGGCTATGATGGAGGAGGAACAAGAGAGGTGATTAAGGATAAAGAAACAGGATACCTTTATCAAGGTGATGAATATAATCTTGCTGAGATTATGAAATATGTAAATCATAATAGGGAGAGAAATAAAATAATTATTGAGAATGCCTTGTTAGAAGTTAAGGAAAGGTTTACTATCGAATCCTATATCAAAAAGATTCTTGATTTTCTTGAAAAAATAACTAATTGAATTAATTACTGATTGTATAAGGATTTTATTTAATTTATTCGAATTTGCTAGTATTGTGGAATTGAGATACAAGAGAATACCCAATAGAAAGAATGGCGTATCAACTAAAGGGCATTTATGAAGGAAGAATCGCAGAAAAACATTTCGGACGATCAAATTGATTTATTCGAATTATTCCAGTTAGTATGGTCTAGAAGAGGTCTAATTCTTAAAATTACATTTGCTTTTATTCTTCTCGGTATATTTATAATTATTACAACCCCAAAAGAGTATACGACTTCTTGTATCCTAATTCCAGAGGCAGTGCCTACAGAAAGTAGATTAGGAGGATCCATTGGAGGTTTAGCCTCAATTGCCGGAATTGATCTTGGGGGGTTAGGTGGTTCATCACTTAATATCAATCCTGGTCTTTATCGAAGTGTTGCCCAAAGTACTCCCTTTTTGCTTGAACTTCTGGAGGAGGAGTATTATTTCAAGAAGCTCGAAAGGAAGTTAACAATTCGGGACTATTTTATCGATTATTATGAAAGGAATGCTCTGGCATGGCTTATCGGACTGCCATTTAAGCTCTTAAAGTGGATCAAGGGTCCATATGAAGCACCAGAAATAATAATGACTGAAAAGGGTCTTATTGCATTGAGTTATCAAGATTTTGACATAATTCAAAATCTCAAAGATAGGATCTCTGTAAATATGGATTGGGATCTTAATATTGTCTCAATTAGTGTTGAAATGCAAGACCCGATGGTTGCTGCTCAAATTACTACTTTCACAAAAGATTATATTACTAATTATGTCACTAAATATTCTTTATCAAAAAGTAATGATCAGTTAGATTTTATTAATGAACAATATTTAGAGAAAAAGGCTGCTTTTAATAGGGCACAACTAGCGTTGGCATCTTTTAGAGATAATAACATAAATGTAACAACGGCAAAAGCCAGGACAGAGGAGGAGCGCCTACAGTCGGAATATAATCTTGCGTTTAATATATACAATCAGATTGCCCAACAACGTGAATCTATCAAAATGCAGTTAAATGATAATAAACCAGTTTTTACTGTACTTGAACCCGTAAAAATTCCTAATAGAAAGAGCAAACCAAATACTTTGATAACATTATTAATGACAACATTTCTTGGAGTTTTTATTTCAGTTATGATACCAGTTTCAATCTACTTTTTTAAGCTAAACCGAAATCATTAAATAATTGGCTATTTGTATTTGATGCGATAATGGAATTGATTTGATTAAACATCGGCATATATCGAGAGATTTACGGTTTGAATCAAAGCAATAAATTATGAAGTCCTTTATAGTTGGATTATGGATGTTTTTGTTAAAAATAGTAGGGAATATACCTTCCCACACAATTAGGAGAATATTTTACTATTTACTGAGGTTTAGATACCCAAAATCATCTGTAGTATATTCAGGTTTGGAAGTCAGAAGCCCTGCAAGGATCAAAATTGGAGCCAATTCGGTCATAGGTAATAACTGTATCCTCGATGGAAGGAAAGGCATAAATATTGGCTCAAATGTAAACCTGAGTACAGGTGTCTGGATATGGACACTACAGCATGATCCTCAAAGCTCGACTTTTGCTACAAAAGGTGATCAAGTAATAATCATGGACTATGCCTGGTTAAGTTGTAGAACGGTAATCCTACCTGGTGTAAAAATAGGCGAGGGTTCCGTGATTGCAGCAGGATCTGTTGTTACCAAGGATACAGAGAGCTGGTCGATTTATGGAGGAGTTCCAGCAAAAATGATTGGAAAAAGAAATAAAGATTTAAAATATCAATTGGGAAATAACCACATACCATTTATGTAACGTGAGATTGATCGGAATTCAAATAACGCCTGATAAACTCAAAGGGATTCGAATAGAAAAAAAGCTGTTTCTGATTCCCATATTTTTCCTGATATATATCAATCCATATGTAAGTATCGAAGGTGTCAGAGCATATCTGGTTTTTTTTTATTCCCTATTCGTTATTTTCCTATACTCTAATATTGTACTATCACGAAGTCTATTAAAAATATATGCTTTGTTTATTGTCCCAGTTATTTTATCTATTCTGTTCAATGTCTCCAATTTATCTTTCTTTCTTACCGGATCTGTACAATACGTAGTAGGTGTATTAATCTTCCTGATAATGCTGGAATTGGCTAAGCGAGGAGAGTCAATAATAACATCAAATTCACTAAGAAATATATTCTATATCTTTTTTTTTGGTGCACTACTAGAAATTATTGGTATCCTGAGGCCATTCACACATATGTTCCTTGAAGCTTTTCATGGCGGAGGGCATCTGACTATTACGCGTGATATAGCATATCTTGGTTATATCAGGCCAGTATTTTGGACATCAGAACCATCAGATTTTTCAAAAGGGATTCTAGTCTTTTTTGTTGCTTACTATTTTATGGATCATAAAAAAGCTAACTTAATATTGGTGATAAATTTGATTTTACTGGTCTTGATTGGTAGTCCAATTTTACTGGTATCAATTCTACTGATTCTTTTTTTTCGGTTCAAGCTGCATCTTCTTAAAATACAGGAGCTCATACGTTTTTTGGTAATTGTTGTTTTTGGTTCCTTGGCTACAGGATGGATATTTAAAGACTCAATTAGATCTTTTTTTCTAAAGAGGGCTGAGAATTTACTGGATGACAATGTTCAAACAAGTGAATTTGTGCGGGTTATTATGCCCTTTATAAATGTTAAAGATGTCATTTCCGTTAAGCCCTTTTTTGGATTGGGTTTTGGTGGAAAAGAGCTAATTGTTAACTATACTTCATTGGGAAGAATGGAGGTATTTCTATTAGGGGGGCAAATAATTGGAAATAATGCCATTGGTACGCTAATTGTCTATTGTGGGGTTGTTGGAGCGGTTGTTTTTTTCTTCGCCTTACTTTATCTGGCAAGACGCTATTTTGGATCGATACTTTCTTTTTTAGCAATTTTTGTTTCAATTTCATTTTGTATGGGAGCAATTGAAAGTGTGAGGTTTTGGGGTTATCTAGGTATTCTAGGGTATTGCTTTTATGTGAATCGTGAGAATTTCATCAATTAGGGTGATAGTTGGAATTAAAATATATTGCTTCTCTGAACGGCTTAAATGCTTAATTTTATCGGTGAACATATTTTTGATAAGAATCCAATATGAATTATTAATATATATCAGGTGAAAACAGCCCTTATTACAGGAATCACGGGACAGGATGGTGCTTATTTATCCAAGCTTCTATTGGAAAAGGGATATAGGATAATAGGTTTAGTAAGAAATATTAATAGTTTTCGGAGTTATGGCTTAGCTTATCTCAACATTCTAGAAGATATTGAATTTGAAGAATGTAATCTACAGGATTTTGTAAGTGTTGTGAGCCTGATAAAAAGAATCAGACCAGATGAAATTTATAATCTGGCGGCTCAATCGTCTGTTGGTGCTTCTTTTAAAGAGCCAATTTCAACAATACAGGTTAATAGTCAATCCCTATTATTGATTTTAGAATCTGTAAGACTTTTAGAGTTACCGGTAAAGATATATCAGGCATCTAGTAGTGAAATGTTTGGTAGTGTTAATAAACTACCTATTGATGAAAATTCTGTTATGCGCCCGGCGAGTCCGTATGCAATTTCTAAGTCTACGGCGTTCTTTGCTTCCGTATTTTATCGAGAGTCCTATAATATATTTATATCTAACGGCATACTATTTAATCATGAAAGCTTTTTAAGGGGTAATAATTTTTTTATTAAGAAGGTCATAAATTCATCGTTGAAGATAAAATATGGACAGCTGACTGAGTTGAAATTAGGCAATTTAAGTGTAAAAAGAGATTTTGGGTATGCTCCGGAATATGTAAAAGCTATGCACAAAATGTTACAATTAGACCAAGCAGATGATTTTGTTATATGTTCAGGTGAATCTATTTTACTTCGGGACATAGTTTACTATGTATTTGATGCTCTTGCTATTGAAAAATCTCGAATAGTTGAAGACAAGACATTGATTCGTCCTAATGAAATTCAAGATATCTGGGGAGATAACACAAAGGCAATAAATAAGCTTGGCTGGAATTATAATATGTCATTTTTTGATGTACTTGATAGATTAATTGAAGAGGAAATTCAAAATTTCGGTATTCAATAATATTTATTTGGTTATTGAGTTAACTCAAGAAATTCATCAAAATATCTCTTGCCTAATTCCCTTTGACCCTGTGCATTATAGTGCACCATATTAAATGAATTATCTTCTTTTTCGATTCTAAAAGGGATTTCAGGATCAGCATATCCAACTAAATTATGTCTATTAACAGTATTTGCAATTATCTGTTGTTGTACTATTCTATTATTATCCTGTTCCACCCAGAAAGGTACCATCCCACCAAGAATAAAGGGGACATTATATGCTTTGAGGTCATCTCTTAGGCTGATTATGAAGTTGTCCAAATCAGCTTCATAGGTTGGACTACCTACATCACTTTCTCCTTGATGCCATAGTATACATTCTAATTTACTTTCAGCATTTCTTTCTAATACCATTTTGGTTCGTTCAACCGCATCCATGTACAACTCATCTCCTTTGTTCCAAAAATGATTACTAAAACCGGTCCCACCAGATCCGCATGGTATAATAAGGATTTTTGAATCACCGTCTAAATGAGCTTTTAGCAGTTTTGCAAATGAAAGCCCAAAGCCTATTTTATCCTTGCCTGCACCATGATGTTGCAGTGGTTCAAATGCTTCAATAATTCTTAAGTCGCTTTTACCCAATCTGCCTAATTGCATAATCCCTTCCATAGGAGCATCAAGGATCGGATCTAATCCCTTACCAGAAAGTGTATTCGATTGACCGGCAATTAAGACAATTGAATAAGGTCCCTTGTCTAATATTGAGATATCCACCTCTTGACATGAGCAAATAATAATTAGAATCAATGATGTTATTATGGAATTTGAGCTCATGTTGTAAAATTGTAAGCTGTTTGGGGTCTGTTTATGTCTTAATTTTGGGATACTACTCAATGAGAACTTTGTATGTTCCGATATCTTTTTTATTACCTATTATCTTAGCTATAATGATATTTTGATTATAACTTTTTAACTGGATGTTTACCTCTGAAGAGTCAAAATATGTATCGGAATGAATTATTTGGCCTTGAACATTATATAGCATAATCTGAGCACTGTCAAGGATACCCCCAAATTTTACTATTACTTTTTGATTTCGAGAGAAAATAATTATTGGTTGCTTATAATTTATTCGAAATGAATTTAGACTATCTACAAGATATCTATGTCTGTTTATTTCATTCAAATATTGACTTTTGTCAATGAGGTTTACTCTATCATAGTCATCTAAGGTTTTATCGTAGAATTCTTCAAAAATGACATCGTTTTCTAATAACCACGCCGTATAACGATATTGTTGTGATCTAATCGAAATCCCTTCCCTTGCCAATGTAAATTGAGACATTGAAAATTCTTTGGTTTCATGATTTAATAAACTCTCACCTTCAAGATTCATATTTTTAGGTAAGCCATAGATGTCCATAAGTGTGGGGAAGATATCTACAAGTTCAACCGGATGTGTATATTCATCTTTCTGGATCTGGTTAGGGTATTTAATTAAAAGTGGCACTTTAATGTCGATCTCATAGTTTGAATGCTTTGACCACGCACTATATTCTCCCAGTTTTAATCCATGATCACTCACAAACACAATTGTTGATGAATCAAAAATATCATTTTCCTTAAGTGCTTCGATTATAAGTCCGACTTGTTGATCGATATAACTTAAACAAGCAAAATAACCGCTTTGCAAAATCAGAGCAACAGAATCACTTACCTTACCTTCCTTGGGTATTGAATAATAGCTTCTTAGCTCCGGCCAATTTGATAGTGTCCAATCTGGATTTAAGCTTGGCAAATGTTTTGGTATATTTGAGAAATTCTCTTTAATGGATTCTTCGGAATATAGATCCCAATATTTTGTAGGAGCATTGAAGGGTAGATGTGGTTTCTCAAAACCAATCCCAATGAAAAAGGGCGAGCCCTCACCAGACCAGGAGTTAATGGTTTTGATGGCTTCAAGTGTATTTCTCCCATCATTGTAAATTGAATCATCAATATCTGCTTTTTCATATGGATAGCCTCTTCCATACTTTTTCGACAAAGCAATGTTTTCCTCACTATAATAGCCTAATCCCTGTACATGAGTAGGTCTATTGCTAAAATCTGGAAAATCTGACCAGGATAGTGAATCACTATGATGAAAGAATTTTCCATACCCGATCGTTTTATATCCGTTGAGCTTAAAAAGCTCGGGAATAGTAACGATATCAGGATTAATATCCCTTAACTTATCCAATCCGGAATTATGAATATTTGTTGTATTGGGTCTAAGACCAGTTAAAATGCTCGAGCGAGAGGCATTGCACATAGACTCCTGGCAATAGGCCAAAGTATAATTCGTTGAAATGTCTCTTAATGCGTCTATGTTTGGAGTAAGTGCTACATGATCGAATTCAAATGCACGCATATCATCCACCATTATGAAGATGACATTATTGTCCTTCATTTGAGAGGGAAAAGCTATTTCGCCTGTAACTATTAACAATAATATAATTACGAACCTAATCGTCATGATATGCCATTTTTTATAGACATAAATAATTGTTAGTACTATTATATATTAATTAGATAAATAAAGACATCTTTATAATCCTACTCATTTTGTGAGGTCTCCCTGTTCAAATTAAATCAATCTTTAGTTAATTACCAGAGGGGTTAAATACGCTTTTTTTGATTCTTATTGTTATTTTCAGTAACTAATAAGTTTGTATTCCTGTGTTGTGATGCTATTATGAATCACTATCCTATTTTTGTGCTCCATAACTTTTTTCAAAAACGATCAGATACAGCAGATGAAGAGACAATTCAGGCATTGGATTAGGAAGCTCATTCATAGGACTTTTGTCAGAGTAGATATTAGTGAAAAGCATATTTTTTTGTTCGCAACAAGGAGAGGTGGGAGTACCCTTGCCAGGGATTTGTTATACGCTTCATTGGACAACTTTGATTTCATAGATCAACCGTTTGATTACAATCAATTCAATCCACATAAGCACCATTTTGGTAGCCAGGCGGATGATCAAATCATCGTACCTAAAAATGATGCAAATACAATACTAAAAGATTATATGGATAACATTCTTAATGGTAGGTACTACATCAGGTCACAATGGGATTTCAGAAATAAATATTTTAGCAAGACTGTGGAGGGATTTATTTTGAAACTCATTAATTGTAAAGGATCCATAGAATGGTTTTATCATCATTTTAAGGATCAAGCTGAATTTATTTTATTGCTTAGAAACCCTATCAGTGTAGCAAGGTCAATTGAAAAGCTAAATTGGAAGGAAACAACTGAGATGTATATTAGGAATCCTTATTATGCTGGTGAAATACTTGGTTCGAATCTTGTAAGCTTTATTGAAGACGAGATGAATCGGACAAGCTATACTGAAAGGCTAATATTAAATTGGTATGTGGAGAATTATGGAATCTATCACTTTTTTAAGAAGCACAAACTTGCTATATTCTTATATGAGGATTTAGTAGCCAAACCAAAAGAAATTTTGGAGGAAATTACCACGAAACAGATCAATTTGGGATTTATTAATGAAGTAATAAAGAGGCCAACCAGATCAGTCTTTGACAAGAAATCAAATGCTATGTTGCAGAATCAAAATAATGTTTCAGAATCCTTAAAGGAATTAGTAATCTCATATAGTAAAAAATTTGAAATTGAAGAATATCCAAAATAGAAAGAGATCAATTCTGGTTATAAGTCCATTTTCTATATATGATTATAATGGTGGAAGCTTGTACACACATCAGATGGTGGAAGCACTTTCCGAAGATTTTAATGTGGATGTTATTTGTCTTGAACAACCAAAGAATGATACTAATGATAAGCCAAATATGACTGTTGAACATTACTCGGGTTTGATTAGTCGAATACCCCGATACTTTTATTTATTATCAAAAAAACCGACTTATTCCTATCACTATAAGAGGCAAAAAGTTTTAACATTGATAAATCAATATCTAAGTAGCAAAGAATATGATTTGCTCATCTGCTGTCACAGGCTCACGAGTTGGTTGATTCTCAATGTGAACATAGCCATTAGGAAAATCTATATCATGCAAAATGATGAGGCACTTAGTATTAGGTCTATGAGTCAATATTATAACAATCAAATTATTAAATATTTAATAAAAATTGAAGCTGATAAAACTGATTTGCTTGAAAGGTCAATAATTGATCGGGCTGATAAGGTGATTGGAATTTCTAAGAATGATTTTCATACAATGGGTATCAATAGTGGAGAGAAGTTTGGGGTGGTTTCTATTGCTCGTGATGAGGAAAATATTCAAAAGAAGGGTGGCATTGTTACTTTAGTTTATATTGGAAATATGGAATGGAAGCCAAAAAAGTTAAATATTGAGCTTTTCATTCAACATGTTTTTATTCCATTGAGAGACAAGTATGAATTGAAATTAATTGTGGCCGGAAGAGGTTCAACAGCTATCAAATCGAAATTTGATCTGCCAGATATTTCATATTTAGAAAGATACGATAGTGAAAGTTCCCTTTTTACTGAAAAATCTATAGTAATTGTTCCTGAAAAGCAAGATGGAGGGCTTAAAATAAAAACGATCACATCTGCTTCATATGGAATACCAATTGTATCAACCAAACAGGGCATTGAAGGGACAGGGTTGGAAAATGGAGAGAGTTGCATGGTAGCAAATGATTTCAAAGAGTTTATTGATAGAATTGATCATCTGGTTAAGCATCCTGAAGAAGCAATACTATTGGGAAAAAGAGCCAAAGAAATCATAAAGCAAAACAACAACAAACAGGTTATTCAAAAATCCTGGATTTCAGAGATTTCTAAAGTTGTTTAAAACAATACATGCTTGGTTTTAAATTTATGGAAAAAGCGATGATATGAAGGTTATTAGTATTATTATCAGTATAATAAGCGTCATTGTTACTGGTTGTTACTCAGACTCTTTGCCAAACCCTGGTTTAGGTCCAGATGAAAGTTTTACAATTTTACATGCTGCTTTCCCTGATCCTAATAATAGTGAACTTAATAGCAAATTTAAAAATCCTCAAATACTAAAGGATTATGGTTTCAATTATAATACGGTAATCGGAAATAATATCTTTCTAGGGGCTCTAATCAGTTTTTCAAATGTTGACAATAGAATTATCTATGATCAGGGATTGAACGATTGGATGGAGTTCAATTCAGAAGCTTTGCATAAGGAGATATCGGATAATAAGGCAGCTGGTCTTAAATGCCTGGGTATGACTGACATCCTGATGATACCACAACAATTATACGAGGCCCACCAGGACGAAATTACGGAGTCAGGTAGATTCTCAATTGATAAACCATTTACTCAGAATTTAATTCGCGAAATGGTCAATGAAATTTTCCTGAAATTCAACCTTGATGGTATCATAATTAGGACAGGAGAGCTTTATATGAATCGGCTGATTTATCATAAGGGGGAGAGTCTGATAAGGACCAGGGAGGATTATGTTATACTAATCAATATTCTTCGCGAAGAAATTTGTTTAAAAAGGGATAAAATATTGATATTCAGGACGTGGGGAATGGATGGGTTTCATGTCTCTGCTTCTTTTTATTTAGACGTAACCAATAAAATAGAACCTCATAAAAAGCTTTTCTTTTCAATAAAACATACCGCTGATGATTTTTTAAGGACAGCTCTTTTCAACCCTACAATTGGAATTGGTATGCATAAGCAGATTGTAGAATTTCAAAGTCAAAGGGAAACTGAAGGCAAGGGGGCTCATCCCAATTATATTGCAAAAAGCGTATTAACCGGGTTTACCGAGGCTCCAGCAAAACTAGCATCCTTTATCAAACAAAGAAGGATAGCGGGAATGTTTATTTGGTCCCGAGGTGGAGGGTGGGCTGGTCCCCATATAGAAAATGAGCTGTGGTGCAGCTTAAATACCTTCGTAATGTCGCAATTTATAGCTCATCAAGGTTTCAAAACTGAAGAAGAAATATTTGAAGATTTTTGTGATAAAATTGGCTTAAAGGATGATTTGTCTGTTTCAAATTTTACCAAACTCTCACTATTGTCGGAAGAATCAATTTTATATGGCCAATATTCTAATGAATATAGAATTAATAACTGGTGGACCAGAGATCATTGTCTGGGGGGAATTGACCAATTGAAAAGTACTTTTGATGAGATCATAGCAAATAACAAAGTTGAAATAGCTATTTGTGAAAAGGAAAGAGCCGTTGAAAACTGGAAAGAAATTGTGAGATTATCAAATGAGATTGAATCCAAAAACGAAACAATCAGTGATTACATCAAGATTTCATCCTTATATGGCTTCTATAAATATGCGATTATAAAGGAAGGATTTTCTATAATGCTTTTGGGGTATTTAGGAGAAGTTACAAGAAATTATCAAACACAAAAAATTATTAGTTCAATTGATTCTTATGACCGATTATGGGATGAGTTTAGATTATTAAAAGAAAATAATTTAAACTGTCCGAGTCTTTATCATCCATTTTCATTTCGCTTTGATCCAAGTACTGATTATTTATCGACAATGGGGATGAAAACTTCTGTTGATAGATATAGATATCTAAAGAATTGAAGGTTTTAATATTGCGCAGCTTATAAGAAATATTAATATAGATTTTAAGTTATTTAAAATCGTATTTTATTTCAAATGTCTATACAATAAATTGTTCTAAAAATCATATTGAGCTCATCATATTGACAACCTTCCAGGGCATTGAAAAGCATCAATAGAAAATCATGAAGGTATCAATTATCACAGTAGTAAGGAATAATGTCAATTCAATTGAAAGATGCTATTTAAGTGTGGTAGGTCAGACATATAAGAATATTGAATATATTATTATTGACGGTAATTCCACAGACGGTACTTCCGAATGGCTCCAGGATAACATTGATTCCTCGATTAGATATATCCGTGAAGACGATAAAGGTCTTTATGATGCCATGAATAAAGGTGTCAAACATTCAACCGGTGAGATCATTGGGATTGTCAATTCAGATGATTTTATTTCCAAAGATTATATAGAAAAAGTTGTGGGACAGGCAGTTAATATAGATTATGAGAATAGTATTTTTTATACAGATTACATGCTTGTTGATGAGCATGGTGAATCTTTGCTATTAAAAAACGCTACACTGAACAAAAATTGTTTCCATAAAGGCACTGGTCTGATGCATACTGCTTTATTTATAGGGAAAGGTGTTTTCCACCAAGTAGGGCTCTATGATTTGAGTTATGAAATAGCTGCAGATTCAGAATTGATTTTAAGAGCCTATCAGAATGGCGTTCCATTTGTCAAGATTGAAGGGTGTAATAATTTTATGACTATTGGTGGTGTTAGCGGCAATAGAATTCATATTGCCCGACGGGAATACCTCAAAGCACTACAAAATAATAATATTAAGTTTAATAAGCTGAAGGCACTTTTTTTCAATCTTCAGCGATGGATTGCATATGACTTACTCGGGATTGATAATTATTTGCGAATCAAAAGTCTGCTTAAATAATGGAAATAGTTCTGCACTATAATGATTGTTTAAGCACTTTATCATTTAAAGGTCATATATTTTGAGGTTTTTGATCTTTGGAATTAACTATTATCCCGAACTCACCGGAATTGGGAAGTACACCGCAGAAATGTGCGAGTGGTTAACAAGTAAAGGATATGAAGTTTCGGTAATCACCGCAAACCCCTATTATCCGGAATGGAAGATTTTTTCAGAGTACAAAAACAGCTTTAGTAAAGGCATAAAAGATAAAGTAAAGATTTACCGAAACCCACTTTATATTCCCAGTACTGTTTCAGGCAAAAAACGAATTTTACATGAAATGTCTTTTATTCTCTCTTCATCTGTTACCTGGATTAAATTCTTGTTTAAGAAAAGATATGATATCATTGTTTGCATAGCACCTCCATTTCATTTAGGCTTTTTTGGATTGATATATAAAAAGATAAGGGGTGGTTTACTGGTTTATCATATCCAGGACCTTCAGGTAGATGCAGCGAAAGAATTAGAGTTAATCAAGAGCAGAACACTACTCAGATGGATTACTGTATTGGAGAAATATATCCTAAAAAAAGTTGATATTATAACTACCATTTCTCAAGGCATGAAAATGAAGATTGAACAAAAGAAGATCCAAAAGGATGTTTTTCTCGTTCCAAATTGGGTTGATACACAATTTATAAAACCATTACCAAGGACTAAGTCGTTACGTGAAGCTTTGGGCTATTCTAACACTGACTTTTTAATACTCTACTCAGGAAATTTAGGTGAGAAACAAGGTCTGGAGGTTATTGTTCAAGCAGCGAAATCCCTTGAAAGTGAGCAAAGGATTAAGTTTCTGATATGTGGTAATGGAGTCTTTAAAGCCAGACTAAAAACTTTAGCGAATGAATGTTATTTGAAAAACGTTAAGTTTATTGATTTACTTCCTTATGATAAGTTACCCCAACTACTTAATTCAGCTGATGTACATCTAATCTTGCAGAAACTAAATGTGGCAGATCTGGTTCTTCCTTCAAAACTTACCGGAATAGTATCTTCTGGCGGTGCTTCAATAGTTACTGCCAGTCCGGGTACCACCTTATATGAAACCGTAAAAAAACACAAATTAGGAAAAGTAATAGATCCGGAAAATGTTGATAGTTTGGTCAATGCAATCAACGAATGTATGATTTCAGATATTACTGAGTATAAAACATGTGCTCGTAACTATGCTGAAGAATTCTTAAATAAGGACAGAATATTAGGTGAGTTTATCAAGGTTTTAAAGCAGTAATTAGTTGTTGTTATGGTGAAGTCAAAAATTGGTGCGATCTTTGGCGGTAAATAAGGTATATGCCAAACCGACGTTACTCAAGGTTTTTCCCAATATTATTCCTTCTATCGGATATTGCCTCCCTTAACTTGGCATTTTATCTGGCAAATTACCTGCGCTTTGGATCCTTTATCTATTTAAATGATAGCTATGCAACCCTACAGGTTGTTCTTAATATTGTTTGGTTTTTTATTTTTTATTTTTCAAGATTACAAAACATTAACCGTGAAAGCAGGCTTCTTGATCACCTAAATAAGGTTCTTACAGCTCTAATAATCAATCTTTCCGTAGTCTTTGCCATATGGTTTGCAGCCAAACCATTTTATTATTCTAGGCAGCACCTGTTTTTTACTTATTTGTTTTTCACTTTTTTCATAATTGGCTGGAGGTCCTCTTGGCATTATCTAATTAGGTATTATCGCGCCATGGGTTACAACTACAGAAATTTTGTGGTGATTGGCTATGGTGGTTTGGCGAAAGAAATTGTTGCTTATTTTCAGAAAAATCCTGGATTTGGATATCGATTTTTAGGATATTTTGACAATAAGAAAGAAGATGAAAATGTATTGGGAGGTATAAATGAACTTGGTTCTTTTGCGCTAAAAGAAAAAGTTGACATAATCTTTTGTTTTTTACCACGGATCTATGATAAAGAGGTCAAAAAGATTATTGATTTTGCGGAAAATAACCTGATTAAGGTAAAAATCCTTTCCAACTTTAGTAAGCTGAGCAATAAGAACTTAGCAATTCAAAAGTACGGTGAAATACCCATCATTAATGTCAGCGCTATTCCTTTGGATAGCCATACAAACCAAATTGTGAAACGTGCCTTTGATGTAATTTTTTCTGGGATAATTATAATAACAATCCTGTCATGGTTAATTCCATTAGTTGGTTTAATCATAAAACTAGAATCTCCTGGTCCTATTTTTTTTCTACAGAAAAGAAATGGATTGAATGATAAGCCGTTCTCAATCCTTAAGTTTCGAACAATGAAAGTTCATGATGACAAGGAGGTAGTACAAGCCACTAAAAACGATAATCGGATAACAAAAATTGGAAATATTTTAAGGAAGACAAGTATTGATGAGCTTCCACAGTTTATCAATGTTTTCATGGGAGACATGTCAGTTGTTGGGCCTCGACCTCATGCAGTAAAACATAATCAGGAATTTAAGAAGAAAATTGATCGGTTTATACAGCGCCATGCTGTAAAACCAGGTATTACAGGATTGGCACAAGCTAAGGGTTTCCGTGGTGAAACTACTACATTTAGTGATATTAGTGGTAGAGTTCGCTTAGATCGATTCTATGTTAAGAACTGGAGCCTGTTGCTTGATTTTAAAATAATCGTACTGACGATTGTATCAATCCTGAGAGGTAGCGAGAATGCTTATTGAATCTTAGGTTACTTTCATGTCTCATAAAGGAGCTTTTCTATATTTCCATTTGTTCTACATCACAGGTAATTTATCTTTAAAAGGATGATTGCAGCGGCTAATAAAAGATTAATTAATGTTGAGGAATACTACAAGATGGCTCAGGCTGGATCTTGGGAGCTATTGATCGAGTGGAATTAATTCATGGTGAAATACTAAAGATGGGTCCTGTCGGAAGTAAACATGCTGCTATTGTAAAAAAAACTGGCAAGTGTTTTAAATGATATCTTCAAAGAAAAAAGTGTAATCGGCATTCAGGATCCCGTAATACTTGGATCAAATAATGAACCTGAACCCGACATAACTTTATTAAAATTTCGCTCTGATTTTTATGTTGACTCCCATACAAAGGAGACAGACATACTTGGTATTATAGAAGTAGCTGGGACGTCCCTTAAATATGATCAGGAAGTAAAGATTCTATTATATGCATCACATGCTATTCCTTTCTGTTGGATCATTGATATAGAAAACAATAGAATTGAGGTTTATGAGAAGCCCTCTCAATCTAGTTACCTGGAAAAAAGAAGTTTTCATCAGACCAACAGATTGCACTCCTTGAGAATTACTTTAGTGTAAAGGATATTCTAATACTTTAATTGCACTTAGATTCCTCAGTTAGTAGGTCTTCTAGATTCATAAATAAACATATGTGTTCAACTCATAAATGAGAGTAAAACTAAAAAATAGATGATTGGTTAGTCATACCTTCCTATTTTTGCAAATCATCAATGAACTAACGTATTAAGAAATCTATATGAAAAAAGCACTCATCACAGGGATCACCGGTCAGGATGGAGCGTACTTAAGTGAACTGCTTCTGGAAAAGGGATATGAAGTACACGGAATCAAGAGAAGGGCATCCCTTTTTAATACTGATCGAATAGATCATTTGTACCAGGATCCGCATAAGACCGGAACCCGCATGTTTCTTCACTATGGTGACCTGACTGACTCCATGAACCTCACCAGACTTATCCAGGAGATCCAGCCGGATGAGATCTATAACCTGGGAGCCATGTCCCATGTGAGGGTGAGTTTTGACACACCTGAGTATGTGGCTAATGTCGATGCTACTGGAACATTGAGGCTTTTGGAGGCTGTTCGCCTTTTGGGTCTGACAGAAAAAACAAGAATTTACCAGGCTTCTACTTCTGAACTTTACGGTAAAGTCCAGGAAGTTCCTCAAACCGAGAAAACTCCTTTCTATCCCCGATCTCCTTATGGGGTAGCCAAGCTTTATGGGTACTGGATCACAGTGAACTATAGGGAAGCATACAATATGTATGCTTGTAATGGAATTCTTTTCAATCACGAGTCACCACTACGAGGGGAGACGTTCGTGACAAGAAAGATTACACGAGCTGTCTCCAAGATGGCCCTTGGTCTGCAGGATGACGTGTTCCTGGGAAATCTCGAAGCTAAAAGAGACTGGGGACATGCCAAAGATTATGTCAGAGGGATGTACCTCATGCTTCAGCAGGATAAACCGGAAGATTTCGTGTTGGCTACGGGCACTACCACATCTATCCGGGATTTCTTAAAGCTAGCGTTTGAAGAAGTTGGTGTAGAAGTGGAGTATAAGGGGTCCGGAGTGGATGAAGTTGGGATAGTAAAGTCTACGGCAAACAGCGATTATCACTTCAAAGTCGGTCAGGAAGTAGTCAAAATTGACCCGAAATATTTCCGTCCTACTGAGGTAGATCTACTAATCGGAGACCCTACAAAGGCCAAAGAAAAGCTCGGATGGGTACCGGAGTATGATTTGAAGGCGTTGGTACAGGAAATGATGGCCAGCGACCTGAAGCTTTTTGAAAAAGATAAGTACCTGATGGAAGGCGGACACGATATCCTTCATCAGGCAGAGTGATTTTTTAACCTCAAGGGAGGCAAAGGCTGAGCTGGAATGCTGCGTTCTTGTGAAACATCCTTGTTAGTTGCTGTTTAAATCTTGAATCTATTTTCGTTACTTTTATGTTGAATAAGGTGTTAGGACCTAAATAAATTGGTTGTGAAATCAAAACTCCTTGATAGAATTACAATTGACCCTAAAGTAAACGGAGGTAAACCTTCAATCAGAAATATGCGATTCAGCGTAACTCAATTGCTGGAACTTTTAGCTTCAGGTATGACAGTTGAAGAGATTCTGAAGGATTACCCATATATCGAAAAGGAAGATATTCATGCTTGTCTGAATTTTGCAGCAGGTATGGCCAATACCAAGTCTGTCGTTCCTCTATAAATTCAAATTTAAACTCTCTAGAATTTCATTTTCTAAATGAATAAATCATCTAAAATATTCGTCGCCGGTCACCGGGGCATGGTAGGATCGGCTATCGTGAGACACCTGGAAGCAGACGGTTTCAACAATATCATTGTCAAAACATCCAAAGAGCTGGACCTGAGGAATCAACAGGCAGTTGAGGACTTTTTTCAGTCTGAAAAACCTGAGTACGTGTTTTTAGCAGCTGCCAAAGTAGGAGGTATCCATGCCAACAATACCTACCGTGCTGATTTCCTATATGACAACCTGGCCATGGAGGCCAATGTGATCCATTCCGCACATACACATAAGGTGAAAAAGTTGTTGTTCCTGGGGAGTTCTTGTATCTACCCTAAAATGGCAGAACAGCCCCTGAAAGAGGAAAGCCTTCTCACCGGTTTGCTCGAGCCTACTAATGAACCTTACGCAATCGCCAAAATAGCAGGTATCAAGCTCTGCGAGAGCTACAGAGACCAGTACCAGGCTAACTTCATCAGCGCCATGCCTACAAACCTGTATGGCCCCAATGACAACTACGACCTCAACAACTCTCACGTGCTACCTGCACTCATCCGGAAGTTTCATACAGCGAAGGTTAACAGTGAGCCCAATGTTACGGTATGGGGCACTGGTTCTCCCCTACGGGAGTTTCTCCATGTAGATGACTTGGCAGAGGCTTTGGTCTTCCTGATGAATAACTATGACGAAAAGCTTTTTGTGAATGTCGGCTATGGGGAAGACCTCTCCATCAAAGACCTGGCACTGTTAGTTAAAGAGGTAGTGGGATATGAGGGTGATCTGGTATTTGATACCTCTAAACCTGACGGTACGCCACGTAAACTCATGGACAGCTCCAGGATACACAAGCTAGGCTGGAAACCGAAGATCTCATTGAAAGAGGGGATTGCTAAGGTTTATGAGGCGGTGGACAAGAGTGGGTGGTGATTTGGCGCTATCTCCGATACAAGTCTTCTCTTCGATATTTTAAACCTTTTGTGTCTACTCCAATGGTCTCAAGAGATCTTTCAATTTTTGATACTAAATCACTTTTTGATTGATTAAACACTTTGTTCTCTAACTTTTCAAGTCTTTCCTCAAGCTGATCCATTCGTTTAATTATTTCTTTCCTTCTACCCATTTCGGCTAATAATACTGTTTGCAATTGTTTAAAAATCTCCATAGATGAATCGTGACGTTTTATCAATTGTTTAAGCCTTTTGATGTTGTATGTCTCCTTGTTGTTCACGATAAATAACAGCTTCTGTTCTCTTTGCTGCTAACGAAAGTTAATCAATAATCATTTCAGTTTTTTTGGAAAGAAGCGTGAATTTTTTATTCAAAAAATACCGTTGTAAATAAATAATTATTATATTAGATAACGATTAAGAACCGCTTATTTGGACCTTTTACGACATATCTTGCCAGTGCTGGCATTGGTATTTCTATGTGAATATACATTATTAGCTGATAATGGTATAGTAAATACCTGGAAAAATGAATCTCTCGCCAGCCATACTTTGTCATTGAAACATGATGAACAACTGGCACAATTGTTTAAAAAAGACAACCAGAAGGAGGCAATCCCACAGTTTTACATCCATAACCTCACTCCCCCCTCCGAAGACGATCTGAAGACCCGCCAGCAGATCGATGCTACCTTAAACAAAGTCATTGCAGAAAACCGCTTCGTCCAGTTTCTGGATGAAAATGCGATCATTGACCTTCCGGTCGGGATACAAACAACTGTCGGGGTACTTACTTACACCATCCTTATCGATAGCCTGATCCTGAATCCTACAGGCTCCCATCTGTTTGCTTCCATGAGTTTTGAGGCCCCCGGACTGGGAAAGATCCATTTCAGAGGTGCGGGCATAAAATTCTCCAAGACCGGTGGCATTGCGGATGTCGGTGTTCTTGAGCTGGTGGGTAACTACCCCCTGAACCTTAGTGAGTCACAAAAACTCATCATCAATGGGGACCAGCAAGGCACTTTTGTAGAATTTGATTGCTATGGATTCCGGCAAATGTCGCTGGATGCCAGTGTAGTCTTTTCACGAGAAAAATTATTACCGGAGGATGATCAGGGCCAGGTAATTCCCAACGAGAGCGTAAGCATCAATTTCAGGACAGTAGTCTCCGACTGGAATGACCTGATCGTGGGGGTCGATATGCCGCGTTTCCAGGTAGTGGGGCTGAAAGGGTTCTCCTTCGAAGTAAACCAGGCAATGCTCGATCTGAGTGACAAGAGAAATGCGCCAACTATCAAATTCCCCCAGAATTATTCTCAGTACTCTCCTTTCCTCGCATCGGGGAATCCCAACTTATGGCGAGGGGTGTATATCAACCAGGTATCGGTTTACCTTCCCACCCAGTTTGAGTCGAAAACGGATGGGATCAAGGAACGACCATCCATCAATGGCTATCATCTCCTGATAGACGATCAGGGTTTTTCAGGGATGATCACCGGAGAAAATCTCATTCCACTAGACAAAGGCAAGATTGCCAACTGGGACTTTTCACTCGACGAGATCCATGTGGCCATGGTGGCTAATGAAATCCAGGAGTCCGGTCTGCGTGGAAGGATCAACATCCCCATCAATGAGGTTGAAGACCAGGCCAATCCTGAGGAGCGGATTTTCCAGTATACGGCTATGCTCCTCCCTGGAAATGAGTACCTCTTTAATGTGACCAACCCGGATCAGGTCAATTTCGATCTTTGGAAGACTTCCGAAGTTATCTTAGACCCTTCCTCGTATATCCTGATCAAGCTCAAAGATGATCAGTTTGTTGCCCGGGCCCATCTAAACGGAGAGATGACGATCAATGCCGGATTGAAAGATGGTGAACGTGACCAAAACGATGAGAAGAACATCAAACTAGCTGGGGTGGCCTTTCAGGACCTGCAGGTAAGCTCTGTGAAGCCGTACGTGAGACTTGGGTCATTTTCTGTAGGGACCAAATCCAGCATCATGGGAGGATATCCCATCCAGGTGAATCATATTGGTGGAGGCCAGTCCGGCAATGAACTCTTTCTGGATATTGATGTGACACTGTCGCTTACCGGCAAGGAAGGTGGCGGTTTCGGAGCTGGTGGTGGAGTGAGATTTATCTCTGAAGCCATAGAGACGGGTGATGAATTGAGGTATGAGTACCATAACCTGGAGATCACACGCTTCAAGATAGCCATCGATCAGGGTTCGTTTGCGTTTTCCGGCGACCTCACCTTTCGCCGGGAGGATCCGGTCTATGGCAATGGGTTAAACGGCACTGTGAAGGCACGGTTTACAAACATCAGCCTGGGTGCCAGTGCCATTTTCGGTACCAAAGCAGGATTTCGCTACTGGAGCGTGGATGCGATGGCCAACCTGGGTACAGGCGTTCCCATCCTGCCCGGGGTTTATATCAATGAGTTTGGGGGTGGTGCCAGCTACCACATGCGGCGCACCAATCAGCGGATGGGTTCTAAGATCATCCCGGAGGATAAAGAGATGATGTATGTGCCTGACGAGACCATCGGGTTGGGGATCAAAGCCATTGCCGGTCTCAAGGGACAAAATGAAAAACTCTTCAATGCGGAAGCCATCTTCGAGATGACCTTTCGCAGCTCTGGCGGCGTAAAGAATATCAACTTTATGGGGAATGCCTATCTGCTATCCATGCCGAAGGAAGCCTCCCGGGGACGGCTCGGGGAGCGTGTAAAACGTATGGCCTTAAAAGCCAGCCAAACCGACATCCTGAATGGAGATCCGGCCATCAGCAATGAGGTCTTTGGGCCCCCGGATACACAAGGCGCCCAGATCTATGCAGGCATCATGATCAACTATGATTTTGATCAGCAGGTGCTGCATGCCAACCTGAAGGCCATCATCAATGTAGCCCAGGGGGTGATCAGAGGAGGTGGTGACGCCGTGCTTCACTTTGCTCCTGACGAGTGGTACATCTACATCGGAAGGCCTGAATATGCCAACCGGTTCAATCTCAACCTGTTGGGGCTGGCCCAGGCGGATGCCTACTTCGTGATGGGATCTACCGTGCCGGATTCTCCTCCCCCACCCGAAAACGTTTCCGGGATCCTGGGGGGTATCAACCTCGACTACATGAGCGACCTCAATGCCCTGGCAGATGGGCAGGGCATCGGTTTCGGGGCAAGCCTGCGGATCGATACCGGCAACAAGACCTTCCTGATCTTCTACGGACGCTTCCAGGCAGGTGTGGGCTTCGATGTGATGATGCGCAACTATGGAGGGGTCACCTGTGAGGGCAGGGGCCCGCTGGGCATCAACGGGTGGTATGCCAATGGCCAGGCCTATGCCTATTTCGATGGCAACATCGGGGTGCAGGTCAAGCTGTTTGGCAATGTGAAGCGGGTGGATATCCTCAAGATCGGTGCGGCCGTGGTAGCGCAGGCCAAGCTACCCAATCCTGTGTGGATCAAAGGCACGGTAGGCGGTCATTTTAGTGTACTGGGTGGCCTGGTAAAAGGCAACTGCTCCTTCGAGGTGACCATTGGGGAGGAGTGCGAGATCCAGCAGGAAGGCTCTGCCCTGGAAGGTGTGAATGTGATCGCGCAGCTCACCCCCCAGGATGGGCTCGGCGAGGTGGATGTCTTCACGGCTCCCCAGGCGGTGTTCAACTATGAGCTGGAGAAGGAATACCAGCTGGTGGATATGAGTAACCGGAAGGTGGATTTTAAGATATCGCTGGACCGGTTTGAATTGACAGGGCCAAATGGTAGTATCCCCGCTTCAATCCAATGGAACAATGATCACACAGTAGCGGTCTTGAAGACAACCGAGATTTTGCCACCGGAATCCAAGCTAACATTGACTGTAGTTACATCTTTCATGGAGAAGAGGAGTGGAAGGTGGCAGCGGGCTACAGCCAATGGTGAAGACCTGACAGAAAGCAGAGCCATCACTTTCACCACTGGAGAGGCCCCTAACTATATCTCACCCAATAATGTAGCCTACAGCTACCCTACTAAAAACATGCTTAATCTTTATAAGCAGGTATATCCTCGTGGATATATCAAACTGATCCAGGGGCAGGAGTATCTGTTTGAAGAAGATAATGAATTTGTTCCTTTGGTAAGATTTACTTCAAGTGGTGGATCAAGAGAAACATCGATGTCCTACGATGTGGGTCAAAGGCAAGTCAACTTCACTTTTCCTGAACTGCAGAATGGCACCATCTATCATTTAAGACTTGTGAAGGTGCCCAAACTACAAACTAACATCGAAGGAAATGTAGTGCTGGCTGAGCAACGTGTAGAAAAAGTGGATGCCAGCATCACCACCAGGGGAGCAACAGGATCAATCAAGCAATATGAAGAGCAGGTTTTGTTTGAATCAACTTTCAGGACAAGCGACTATGGCACCTTCGAGGAAAAAATGCGTAGTATCCAACTTTCATCCGGGTGGAGGTTCCCGGTAACTACGGGTGTTCACCTTGTCGGGTCTAACTTCAGCGGTCCGGAACCTTTTTCGCGAGGAGAAATCTATGGTATAGAGGGTGGAGCACCAATGATCAGAATGCAAGCTGACCTCACTCGGAATACCTGGTTTTATAATAAGGTCAATCCGTTAATCTACGAAACCTATCCACTGCCCGGAGGTATTACCATCGATCCCACAGTTCGTGATGTTTCATATTATGGTTTGGTTCCGGTTCGGGCAGTTCAACTGATCCAATATCCCAGTAAATTTCAGCTTTCCGGAGAAAGTAGTGACCCAATGTCATTTGAGTATAGTCAGGGAATTATGGAGTACCAGCTGGCCTATTTTATGTCCAAAGATTTTACCAACCTCCGAAATCAGGCGGCAAATTATCTTTATAAAACCGGTTCAAACAATGCTATTCTTACCAGATTGACAGAAAGCCGGTTTCCAATCATAGAAAAAGGCCATTATGTGGTGGATGTAAACTACTACATCCCCGGACAAGTAAGGCCCGTGTCCACTTATCGTCATAGCATTTTCAACCCGATCAACTGATGGCAAGAAGATATCATATATCAATTTTTCTATTGCTAATCACCATTGGTTTGAAGGCTCAGGAGACTGATCTTGGAGTTCAGCTAAAGGGTAAGTCGAATGGATCTGAAATTTTATTGAGATGGGCACCAACAGCACCTGTCGTCTGGCAATATGCCAATACCTATGGGTATACATTGGAGCGGGTCACATTGATGGAGAACGGAAAAATTCTTCGAAATCAAGAGCTTGAAGTATTGGGTGTTTTCAAACCAGCACCACTGGCATCATGGGAAAGTGCTGCCGAAAATGATGACTATGTGGCTGTCGCCGCACAGTCTATTTATGGTGAGGGATTTAGTGTGACGGAAACCTTTAGCTCAGAAATGGTAAAAGCCATCAATCAGGCAAGAGAGATTGAAAACAGGTTTTCATTTGCCTTGTTTGCCTCAGATATGTCCGGGGAGGCTGCTCAATTAAGCGGCTTGTTTTATCGTGATGAGGAGGTATACAATGATTTTCAATATTTGTATAGGCTGTATCCTAATATTCCTTCTGACCTGCTTCGAACTGATACAGCCACATTACTGATAGGGCTTGAGGATGAAATTGAATTGCCAGTTGTCAATGATGTTAATGTTGAGTTTGGGGATCAAATGGTAGAGCTTAGCTGGGGAAGCATCTGGAATGGGTATTATGGTGGCTACTGGGTCGAAAAATCGGAAAGTGGTGGGCCTTTTCAATCCATTTCCAATGTCCCCATTGTGCAGGCAACAAGTACTGAGACCCCGCGCATTTTTGTTTATGACAGTCTTGCCGGAAATGGACTGAAATACGAGTACCGGGTAGTTGGAATAGATCATTTTGGTGAGAAGGGTCCTCCTTCTGTTGCAGTATCCGGAGTAGGGAAACCGGATTTTCAGGGAATCCCATCAATTGACAGGGTTTTTGAGACATCGGACGGGGTGAGGATTGAATGGACTGTTCCTGAGAGTTTGGGATATTTGGTTAGATCATTTGATTTACTGCGACAGAATCAATCAAATAAAATAAATGAGGTCATTCTCCAAGATATTGCTGGAACTCAAAGAATATCAACAGACACTCTCCCTCAATCATCAAATTACTATATCATTCGAGCAATAGATAATTATGGAAGAAAAGTTAATTCTTTCCCTTTCTTTTATCAGTTGGATGACAGCATTCCACCTGCTCCACCTGTCAATTTTACCGGAGTGATTGATACAACGGGACTTGTTCATTTAACATGGGATCAAAATATGGAGAATGACCTATACGGATATAAGTTATACGTATCCAATCATTCGGATGCGGAATTTATCCAGGTGCCAGGACCGATTATCACTCAGCCTCATTTTACAGATACAATCAATCTGGAAACATTAACTGAAAAGATTTATTACCAGCTAAGGGCTTTGGACTTCAGGTTTAATCCATCAGAGCCATCAGAAACTCTTGAACTTAAAAAGCCCGATCGAATTCCTCCATTACCTCCGGTTTTTACAAATATAAAGGCTGACTCTTTGGGTATTCATCTATCCTGGAAAGGCAGCCCAAGTAAGGATGTGATCAGCTATTATCTGTACAGAAGAAGTGAAGCTGAGGAGGACTGGACATTTATGGAACGCTTTGATCCTGCTGACTCGATTAATGAATTCCTTGATGCAAAAGTTGATGGACGTCTTACCTATGGGTACACTTTTATAGCAGTAGATGACAATCGGTTGGAGTCCAGGCCTGCAGAACCAATAACAGCCAAAGCTTTAGATATTCCTCAACAAATTTTTACAGGTGTATTCTCATACATTGATGCCGAAAACAAGGCAGTGAATCTTAGTTGGGAAGCCTCAAAGAAAGACGTTTCCACTTTTCAAATATACAAGAGCAAAAATGGCGAAAACTTATCCCTTTATAAGGTATTAGAAGGCTCCACTTATGAGCTAAAGGACCAGTTTGATCCTTCTGATGAGTTCATTGAGTATCAGCTTCTGGCAACTTTCCAAGACGGAAGAAAGTCCGGTTTTTCTAGAAAAATCCTGGTTGAGTTATGAGGTGGCTGGGGAGACATATTGGATTGTGGAGGTCATTGAGGTGGGTGTTGGTTTTGGTGGGGATGATGGGGTTGAATGGTTCGGTGATAGGACAAGATATGTGGGAGTGGAGTGCAAATGTGAGTGGGACAAATAGCTATGAAATAATTGATATTTATGGTTCTCAGTTATTAAGTAGTCCTTCATCTACTAGACCTGATTTTATCAGGTTTTCCGATGGCTCTGAAATTTCAATGAGGATTAATTCTCAAGATAATTATTGCGAAAGCGGATCGTCCAGTGTTGGTCAATTCTCAGCTTTCTGGTCAGTAAAATTACTGCCCCAGAAATTTTATGAACCATCAGAAATTCCATTATTTGTGTGTATTGATGAAAGGGTGGATTTGAGTATTAAAAATGATGGATTGAATGGATCTACTTATTCATTCAGTGTCAATCACAATGGAATTCGGAAAACATTTATCCCCGAAATCTCTTCATCTCCGCCTCAATATGATTTCTCATTTGAATTCACCGAGGCCTCTTTGGTGAGTTTGTTTGGATTTGCCAATGCTGAAGAAATATTTGGAACCTATTATTTTGACGCAGTTGTAGAAACATGTTCAAGTGAATCTTATTCGTGGCCAAGTATTACATTTTATGCACCAGCGCCAGAAGTTAACACTATCACTACAACACCCCCGACCTGTCCTGGCGGTTCCAATGGTAAAATTGGAGTCTATTACCAGAACGTTTATCCAAATATTGATTTTGTCTTTACAGTAGTTCAGTTGTTAAAGGGTGAAGGCGGTTCTAATGTAGAGGAAGATTGGGTAAAGGAGATTAACTGTGATGATCCCAATGTTTGGTGTGGAGGGGAGTATGATTTAAGTGAATGGGACAGAAATCATACAGGTAACTCAACGGCTCATTTTGATCAATCAGGAAGTGTTTTTGTTGAGATTGATCCAGGTAAATTTCTGGATGCTGGACAAAATGCACTGACTCTCCCTGCTGGATTATACGCTATGCGGATTGAATCATCAAACAATGATGAAATACTCTGTGATAAACAATATTTTATTGAGGAGATTCCAGAGCAGGAGAAAAGACTAACTTTTGGTGATGTACAGGTTCTTTCAGATGAAAAATGCAACTGGGAAGATGGTAGTGTGTTAATACCAGATATTTCATGGAGGGACAATGCTACTGATATTACATACTTAGGCGAAGGTATCAATTCTGGGCCATTAGGTGGTTCCTTTTCAATTGATGAAATAGAAGGTAGTAAGCTTTATATTGAAGATTTAAAAGCTGATAATTATATAATTCATCTTAATGATGGCTGTTCTGATAACTCAGATGATATAAGTTTTGAAATTGAAAAAGAAACTGATTTTTTCAGTCTAATAGAAACTGTTAATATTCCCGCAAGCTGCTTAAATGAAACTGGGGGAAATGGAAGATTAACAATTGAAGGGAGCCAAAATACTGAACCATTTACCTGGTTTTTAGACAATGAGGAGGTTGACCAGGTAACATCAGTTGCAAATTTTGAAAATCTATCTAATCAATTTACAGTAAGTGCAATTTATGGAGATAAGGATGGTAAGCATTGCATAGCAGAAGTGAATTACGACTTAGCTTTACCTGGCGACCTTAATGTTACTCCACAAGTCGTTCAACCAACTTGCCATGGTCTGGGGGGGGCACTTATTTTAAGTGACATTTCTAAATCCAATGGGGAAATAAACTTCAAAGCAATGCTTAGGGATGTGGAAGATAGTAACCCTACCAAGGAAAGAGTAATAGAAACTATTGATTCCTCTGTTGAATTATTTACTGATGTATTACCAGGTAATTATGAACTTACAATAACAGATCTATGTGGAAATAATGCCAGCAAAAGATATTCTAATCAGGAGGATGCTGATTACCATTATGATTTGGAATTTGTAGACCCGCCTAAACTTGACCTGGTAATTGCCGAAGTCAATAAGCTAAATTGTGCTGATGACAATGGCATTGTGCATCTCGAAATTGAAAATTCAGACGAAGATGTACCTGTTGAACTAAGATTAAAGAACAATTCCTTCGATTATTCCTGGAATATATACACTACGGAAAAGCGGATTACTATTGATACGCTTTTGTGGGGGGTCTATGATATTGAAATTATAGAAACAGAGGGCTGTGGAGATTCTGATTCAGATTCTTTCGAAATTAATGTTTTGGGTGATGCAACCGAGCCAATATCATATGAGGCGAGTATAGATTATTTTTCTGATGATTTGGTCATTGGATGCAAGGGAGGCACAAATAATCTGGAAATTTTGGTTAGTGGTGGTTTATCTTCTTATGTAGTAACTCTTTTAGATTCCAATGATGATGCCATTGTACTATCAACTGAAGCGGCAACAGACGATCAATTTGAGTCATGTGGCGATGCTTGTTTTAAATTCAAAAGCCTGGTAGCCGGTCAATATTACATTGAAATTTCAGATGACTTCTGTACAAAAAGCTTCAAATCTTCTCCAATTGATTTTAATGAGCCAGATAAAGCTTTAATTATTAATCCTATAAATGATATCCACTTTGACCAGGATCAGGTAAATCTTGATCAAGATGGGAACCTAATGATCAAATGCCATGGTGAAACAGTGAATTTTGTTCCCGAACTCGAAACTGATTATCAAGGTGGAACAGGTGAACTTACAACCAAACTTGAGTTGGAAAGAGAATCAGTGCCGTTTACAAACTTAGGCCCTGGAACGTACACATTTACAGTCACCGATGAAAATGATTGCTCTGTAAGCAAACAATTCGAACTTCGTGAACCAGAAGAATTTTTGAGTGCTGAAGTGACGCCAAAAACATGGCCTCATGGAAAGCATATTAAGTGTGTCGAAGATGATAATGGCAAAATAACAGTAAGCATAAGTGGTGGTATACCTCCATATGATTTTGCAATTAATGGTGTCACTGAAGCAACAGATGATCCAGATGGTAATTGGACTTTCTCTGAGTTATCAGCCGAATCACCTCAAACATCATATACAATTGTCGTTACGGATTACCTGGGTTGCGATTTTGAACAGATAGTCAACTTGGAACCCCCTACAAAACCAAGATTGGAATACTCCATAGTCTCCGACGTTGTTGGGGAGTATGAAATCCCATGTACCGGAGCATCAGCTACCATCAGGTTTACTGGTTCCAGTGGATATAGTGCTACGCGATATCGACTCCAAATTGACGGTGAAATAGTTGGATTTTTCGATCATGATGGTACCCTTGAATGGGAGCTAACTTCAGGAAACTACCGTATTAGGATGCTGGATAGCCTGAATTGTGATTCTGATGAGTTCGAACTAGATCTGACTGAACCGGATGAACCATTAAGCTTTACAACAACAGCAGTTCACCCAAACTGTATTGGAGGAGAAGATGGATCAATCACCATAGAAACTGCAGGAGGTGTTCCGACATATCTATATAGCCTGGATGGTATTTCCTGGCAGGAAGAAAATCTATTTCCAGGTATAGAATCTGGCGAATATGAGGTCTTTGTAAAAGACAACAATGAATGCACTACAAGCAAAACGGTAATTGTTCCTGATAATCCCAATCCATTAACCATTTCGCATACTTCAACCAATCCACCATCCTGCCATCATGGAACGGATGGGTCTATCACCGTCCAGACATCAAATTTTAGACTCAAGGATGGCAATAAACTAAGTTATTTCATTTCAGGTGGACATTATGGGGATGAGGTTATTGAAGTTGTTGCGGAAGTTGACCCGATACAGGAAAACCATTTTATAACGTTCGAAAATCTGTGGGACACGAAGGATACTGATTTTGTGACCCACAATTATGAAATCTGGGTGGAGGATTTCTATGAATGTGTGGATTTGACAAATCAGTTTATTGGGAACCTGGCTTTGATTGCACCTGATCCGATTAGACTTAACGTAGAAATCACAGCCCCCTCCTGTTACAATGGAGAGAATGGCTGGTTTGAGATTACTGTTCAGGGGGGTGTTTCGCCATATGAATTTTCATTGGATAACCTGTCTTTTGTACCTTCAAATACATCTGATAATTCAAAGTTTATTTTTTCTGATCTATCAGCTGGTGATTACATAGTTTTTGTTCGTGATGCGAACTTTCAGTCGGATCAGCCATCCTGCCTGTCTACTTTGGACGTCCATGTTCCTCAGGGTTTTGATATCGAAGCAATTGAAGATGTACAAAACCTCTCTTGTGTTGGAGGAAATGATGGGTCCATTGAGGTGGATATTCAAACTTTATATAAAAATAATCCTTTTGAATATGAAGCCGATCGGCTAGATCTTGAATGGTTTTTTGGATCAAATCCATTGTCTGAAGGAAGTTCACTTGCTAACCTTTCCAAGGGAGTTTACACCCTGAAGATGTCCTATAATCAGGATTCGCTTGTTTGTCGGGAGCAGAGAGATATTCCTGTTATGGGTCCAAATACTTCACTTTCTATCGCAAGCATTAAAACCTACCCAACTTCTTGCGGAGAAGAAAATGATGGGAGAGCAATTGTCAATTTTACTGGGGGATGGACAGATTCAACCACCTATTACAATTTGGATGATGATGGGTGGAATCCTGTCCTGGGATCATCAATAGTGATCAATGACCTATCCATAGGACGTCATAACATCAAAATTGGCCAATCAGGGTTCAATTGTCAGGATGAGACAACTTTTGTTATAAATAAATCAGGAATTAATATTGATACTGTTTTCTATCAGGCTCCGACCTGTTCAGCGGGATCAAATGGAACGATAATATTGAAAGCATCAAACGCTACAGAACCACGTTTTTTGATAGCTGACAGTTCATATTATTCAACTTCTGGCACTTACTCGGGACTGTCGAGTGGAAAAACCTATAATCTGGTAGTCATTGATGAAGCAAACCCCTTATGTATCTCTGACACCATTTCTTTTTCATTCCCGGATTGTGAAGATGATACTGAGGATGTAGTAATCACTGGGATTCCAACAATACAACCTGCAACATGTGAGTCCGCTGTAGATGGAAAGGCGCAGGTAATTACTACTGGAGGATTGCCACCTTACAATTACATGCTTGATGGTGAAGTCGTGTTATCAGCAAACCTTTCAGACTTATCCTACGGAATACATGAGGTCATTGTGACTGATGACCTGGGTAAGAAGGACACATCAGAATTCATTATGGTGGCAGAATCCAGTTTGACTATTTCATCAATTTCAACGACAAAATCTACTTGTGTTGGAGATTGTGACGGTTCGGCTATCATTTTCGTTGAGGGAGGTTCCGGATCAAATTATATCAAATGGGAAGATGATTTTGTTGGTCATGAGCGAGGTGAATTATGTCCGGGTGTCTATTCATTTCAGGTAATGGATAAGAGAAATGAGGCTTGTCTTCTCAATGGTGAAGTGAATGTTTCAGCTTATGAGCCCCTTGCTATTGAGGTAATACAATTGACGAAACCCACTTGTCATGGAGGAAATAATGGAAAACTAAGTGTCATAGGTGCTGGGGGAAGTGGCAGCTATTCCTTTGAATGGGAAAATGGCAGTGCTAAATCGGTATTGGAAAATATTTCAGCAGGTACTTATGCAGTGACCCTTACTGACAACCTGCTGAATTGTAGTGTCGTGGAGGAAATTGAGCTCCCCGATATTCCAGCCATTTTAGTTTCGGATACCATTTTGGGTATTCCATCATGTAAAGGAAGTACTGATGGAAGTATTGAGCTGGTGCTGGAAAATGCTGTTTCTCCACTTGTGGAATGGGATGATGGTGCTATAGGTCTTTTTAGAAAGAACCTGTCAGCAGGCACCTATCATTTTACTGTAACTGCATCTAATTCTTGTCAGATTTCCGGAGAAATTGAACTCCCAGGTCGGGATCCTTTAGCAGTTGAGGTATCTAAAACGGATAATCATTGCTATGGTTTTTGTGAAGGAACCATTGATTTGTCAATCTTCGGAGGGCTAGCACCCTACTATATCGAGTGGGGATCAGGGCTAAAATCACTTCATCTCAATCAACTTTGCAATGGCGTTTATGAATACCAGGTTGTAGATCGGCTGGGTTGTGTGGTGGCGGGTTCTGTTGAAATTCGTTCACCTGATCCATTGGCGATCGAACTCATTGAAAAGAAAGATGTAAGCTGCAGAGGCTTTGGCGATGGCACCCTCGGAGTCGCTGCCACTGGAGGAACCGGAACTTATAGCTATCAATGGAATTCCGGCAATGAAACTCAATCAATTGAAGGTTTACAACCTGGCAATTACACTGTCAGCGTTTCTGACGAAAACGGCTGCTCGACAACCACTACCTATACCATTACCCAACCGCAATCAATTTTCCTCAAAAAAGAAACCATTGTTGATCCATCCTGTGACGGTAAGAATGATGGTCAAATAGAAGTTTTGGCTGCTGGTGGGAATTCCTCCTATCAGTATATCTGGGATGATTTATCAACAGGTCCTTTCATCAATGAGTTGTATGAGGGTAGTTATCAACTTATGGTCGAAGATGATAAGGGATGTAACTATTCCAAGACATTTAAGCTGAAAGCACCCCCGCCACTGAGTCTGGTCAATGTCCAATATCAGGATCCAATTTGTTTTGATGAAAGCTCGGGATTGATTAGCACGGAAGTAATTGGTGGGAAAGGACCTTATGCTTATTCATGGAGCTCCGGACAATCATCTTCTACAATCGAAAATTTACCTCATGGTGAATATGAACTTACAGTCACTGATGAAAATGGGTGTGTAATTGCTTCCTCCTTTGAATTATCAAATCCCGAACCGATTTCCATTAAGGGAATTGAGGAGTTGGTCATGCTCTGTGAAGGTGGATCCGTATTTATGAGCCCTGATGGAGCTTGGGATAAATACGTATGGCTAGGACCATCCGGATTTTCTTCTGGAAGTAGTCGCATTGAGGTCTCTTTACCTGGAGAATACACATTAAGCGTTCAGAATGAAGATGGGTGCGCTGTATCTCAATCATTTTCAATTGAATGGTCAGAAAGTATTCTGGATGCAGATTTTATCAGAATAAGCGAAGCTGTAGTCAATGAACCTTTGATTTTTGTGGATCTTTCGCTTCCTGTGCCTGATGAAGTGGAATGGGTAGTGCCAGAATCAGAAAATATCATTGTTACTTCCATGGATGACCAGTTCATTGAGGTGGTCTTTACAGAACCAGGTGCCTATGAGCTAGGCTTGGTAGCTTACTATCAGAGCTGTATCGCAGAGCTTTTTAAGACGATTGAGATTGAAGCAGGTTCCGGGGAATCCACCAGTGCCAGGGTGGCCGATATCGATGCCATCTACACTTCTGTATATCCAAACCCTTCTCAAGGCAATCTGGATGTAATTGTAAACGCGGATACGAAAGATCAGCTCACTGTCAAATTACTTGATATGACCAGGGATGAATTGGTGCATGAAGATCTTTCAGGTAAGCTGGATTACTTGCTTCATTGGGATCTTACTGAAATACCGTCTGGTGTTTATTTCCTGGTGGTTCAAGCAGGTAAAAATGTTCAACAAAAAAGGATCTTGATGGTCAGATGAATGGGTATTATTCATTTTGCTCAGGGAGGAAACCTTCTCCATCCCGTCATTCAGAGTCCCGCCTTAAGCGGGGCGAAGAATCCCCTTGCTCCAGGGGTTTAGCCTTTGCTAGTAGGCTTGGTGAAAAACTTCTCATTTATTGGTATCTAAAAGTCCAATGGATTTTCAGAACGTTTGCAATGTATATTTTGCTTGTGATTTCTGGTTTTCCGCTTCACAGTCAGACCTTCACTCCCATCGCCACTTCTATCACACCTATGAACAATGCCCAGGCTGCCTGGGCTGACATGAACAATGATGGGTGGCCAGACCTCATCATTTCCGGTACGGATAACCTTGGTACTTCTTCGCTGGCCTATTATGCAAACAATGGCGACAGCTCCTTCCATGTGCTGGAGATCGCAAAGCTTTCGCAGGTAACATTTGACCTTGACGATTTTGATCAGGATGGATTCATAGACCTGCTTGTTTCAGGCAAGACCACTGGCGATGAGCAGGTGGTCCGGGTATATCGCAACAACCTCGGCACGTCCTTTACTGCTATGGCGTTTGCGCTGGAGGGGGTGACCCATGGGGATGTGTTGTGGGCAGACCTGGATCGGGATGGCCGGCCGGAGGTGGTGGTGTCGGGCGTGGATGCTGCCGGTGAGGAGGCCCTGCTGGTGTATGCCGCGGAGGGTGCGACGTATGTGCCGGTGTGGCCGGAGCTGGTGCCGCAAGCCTATGGCAACCTGGCGGCGCTGGATGCCAACAACGACGGGCTGCCCGAGCTGCTGGTGACGGGCTATGATGCCCTGGGCCGTCCGGGGACCCGTCTCTACACTGTGAGCGGGGCGCTGGCTGCCGAAGGGTATGCCGAGGGGCCGGATGGGTATGCGCTGAGTGCTGCGGCGGTGGCGGACCTCAATGAAGATGGCTTCGCGGACCTGGTGATGGCGGGGATGACGGATGCGCTGGTGAAGGCTACGCATGCGTACCTCAACAACCAGGTGAATGGTTTTGCACGGTCCGGCATGGTGCTGGATGCTGTGAGCAGTGCTTCGCTGGCCCTGGCCGACCTGAACCTGGACGGGCTTACGGACGGGGTGCTCATGGGGCTGGACACGGATAACGATGCGTTGACCCGGTACCTGACCAATGCCGGGCCCGGTGGCGGGTATGCGCTCACGGCTGCTGCCCATTCGCTGGAGCCGCTCCACAGTGGGGCTGTTTCGGTGGCGGATTTTAACCGGGACGGGAGCCCTGACGTGTTTCAGACGGGTCAGCAGGTGGGCGGACTGTATGCGGGGCTCTATGCTTCGGACCGGCACCTGGCCGTGACCAACGGGGCACCTTCGGCTCCGGGGGGATTGGCCTCGGAGGTGCTGGACGGGGCGGTGACCCTGAGCTGGGCCGCTGCCGCGGATGACCTGACGCATCCCCTTTCCCTGACCTACAATGTGTATATCAGCGGGTCGCCCGGCGGGGCGGACCTGGTGCTTTCACCCCTGGCCGATGTGGCGACGGGCTACCGCCGGATCCCCCGGACGGGGAATGCCGGGCACAGGACTGCGTTTACGATCCATGACCTGCCCGAAGGCCGCTACCACTGGAGTGTGCAGGCCCTTGACAACGCGTTCGCGGGGTCGGTGTTTGCCGGAGAGGAGGAGTTTGTGGTGTGTGATCCCCTGGTGGTGGGGGCGGATACGGCCGTTTGCCATGGTGCCACGCTCACCCTGCAGGCTGGCGAGGCCGGGGATGTCGTGAACTGGTATTCCGTGGTGGAGGACCGGCTGTTGGCGGGCGATGTGCGCTCCTACGACCATCGGGTGCTGGTAAAAGATACGTTGGTGGCCGAGGTGACCCGTCAGGGGCTGGGCTGTGTGCTGTACGACTCCGTGGTGGTGGATGTGACGGGTCCGGTGGCGCTGGACCTGGGGCCGGACTTTTCGGTTTGCAGGGGCGACGCTACCACGCTTACGCTTTCGGGTTTTGAGCAGGTGAACTGGTATACGGAGGCCGGGCTGCTCGCGGCGGACCAGGCGACGCTGCAGTACCTGCAGGCTGACAAAGATACGCTGGTGGCGGAGGTGTTTTTCGGGGGTGGTTGCACGCAGTATGATACCGTAGTGGTGGACCTGTATGCACCGGTGTCCGTTGACCTGGGGCGTGATACGGCTTTGTGTGTGGGTGCACCGTTGTCGCTGGTCTTGGAGGGCTATGCCACGGTGAACTGGTATTTGGAAAGTGCCGGGCTGGTGGCTGCTGATCAGGCATCATGGCTGCTGGAGGTGGAGGCCGATGACGCGGTGATCGCCGAAGGGATCGATGCACATGGCTGTTCCGGTTTTGATACGCTGTGGGTGGAGGCGTTGTCGTTGCCTGTGCCGGACCTGGGACCTGATACGGCGTTGTGTCACGGGGCGGTGCTGGAGCTGCTGGCGGAGGGCTTTGAGGCTGTGAGCTGGTATGCTGTTGGGGAAGGGTTGCTGGGTGAGGAGCCGTCGCTGATGCGGGAGGTGCTGGCCGATGATACGTTGGTGGTGGAGGTGCAGAATGCGGCGGGTTGTGTGAACCGGGATACCCTGGTGGCGGAGGTGCTGGCGTTGCCGGTGGTGGAGCTGGGTGCGGATGTGCGGGTTTGCGAGGGAGAGACCGTGCTGCTACAGCTGCAGGATCCGGATTTTGGGCGGGTGGACTGGTATGATGTGGCCGGGAATGCTTTTATACATGATCAATGGTTTTATGCGCATGCGACGGGTCCCGATAGCCATACGGATACGTTGGTGGCGGTGGTTACCAGTGTGGCGGGGTGTGTGAGTAGTGATACGTTGGTAGTGGCGGTGGATCCAAGACCTGTTTTTGAGCTTCGGGATACAACCGTTTGTGCGGGTACGGAATTGGCGCTGGCTGTGGAGGGTGACTGGGATGCCGTGAACTGGTACACTACGGGTGACCAGGTGTTGGCCACGGATCAGCCGGTCTATGCGTTTGAGGCGACGGCCTCCATGACCATCTGGGCGGCAGCGATCCTGGATGGTTGTGTGGGGCTGGACACGGTGGAGGTGACGGTTAACCCGTTGCCGGCCTTTGAGCTGGGGGAGGACCGGGCGTATTGTGTAGGAGATGCGATCAGCCTGGCGGTGGAGGATGTGGGCGTGGACTATGCGTGGCGGAATTCCGCGTTGGAGGTGCTGGCTACAGGGACTGCGCTGGACGTGACGGCTACGACGAGTGATCAGTTCTCGCTTCGGGTGGAGGATGCGGAGGGTTGTGTATATGAAGACTCTGTGATGGTGACGGTCCATGCGTTACCGGAGGTGGAGATTACAGGAGAAGCTGAAGTGTGTGCGTTGAGCCCGGTGGAGCTTATGGTGGATCATGCGGATGCGGCATCGGTTCGCTGGTTTGGTGCGGAGGATGTGACGCTGGGGGAAGCGCTGAGCCTGGAGGTTGTCTTGTCGGAGTCCGGGCCGGTCTATGTCCGGTTGGAAGATATGAATCATTGTGTGGGTCGGGATACCGTGGAGGTGGTCGTGCATCCCCTGCCGGTGGCGGATGCGGGTGAGGATGTGTTTCTCTGTTATGGTACCGGCACTACGCTTGGGGGAAATGACGTGGAGAGTGACCTGGTGTTTCGGTGGGAAGGTGATGAGGCAGTTGCTAATCCGGACCTGGCCAATCCTTACGTAGAACCGGTAGCGTCGTCGTGGTACTACCTGGAAGTGACGGATGGTAATGATTGTGTGGTGGAGGATTCTGTGTTTGTGGAGGTGAATCCACGTATTGTGGTGGATGCGGGGCCGGACCGGGTGTATTGCTTTGGAGAAACAATCACGATTGGCGGGGATCCTTCTGCTTCGGGCAGCCTGCTCGACTATGTGTATCAGTGGTCACCGGGTGAGGGGCTTTCTAATGCCTCGGTAGCGAACCCCGTTGTGAGTGCTGAGGAAGATCAGACCTATGTGCTGTCGGTGACTTCCGGGGATTGCGAAGCTGAAACGGATACTGTCCGGGTGGTCGTGCAGTCCCCACCCGAGGTGGAGGTGAGTCCGACTCAAAGCATTGGGGCCGGGGAGTCTGTCAGGCTACAGGCTTCCGGGGGTGTTACTTATCGGTGGTCACCAGCTGAGTTGCTGGATGCTGGGGAGGTAGCCGAGCCCCTGGCGACGCCATTTAAGAATACGACATTCACGGTGGAGGTATGGGATGAGTTGGGCTGTGTGACAATGGACACGGTGGTGGTGCTGGTGCAGAACAACCTGTTTATCCCCAACCTGTTTACCCCCAATGGGGATGGCAGCAACGACTTTTTCCAGGTGTACGGTTCGGGGGTTAGCGAGATCCGGTTTTCGGTGTATGACCTGAATGGGGAGCTGCTCTACAGCAGTACACAACCCGAGGAGGCACTGTCGGTGGGCTGGGACGGCACTTCCCGTGGCCGACCGATGAGCAACGGCACTTATATGTGGACGATTGAGGGGACGTTTTTTGATGGGAGCCCGCTGCGGTTTAATGACCAGGTGAGGGGGATGGTGAAGTTGTTGAGGTGAGGGGGCAAGAGTCCCTATGGTAGAACTGAGGAGGGTGTGACTGTTACTCTACTGTATATTTAATTTCTTTTTTTAAGTGGTACGGTTTAAGGAACTCTTTGTTTTTTGACCCTTCAAATTCAATTCTATAGGTGAAAGTTCCCTTTTCTGTCGGAGTAAATTCAATGTATCCGACACCATTTTTTATATTAATTGGTTTTCCGTTACATCTTATTTCAAGAATTTCTTCAATGTTTGATGAATAGGCGGCTAGGTATATTTTAGCCTTGTATTGTTCACCGATATTCACCGATTCCTTTTCAGGGATAATGAATGATTCTACTTTGTCAAATTTAATTTCTTGCGCACCAATCAGATCAGACAGATTATTAATTAGCTCGCGAGAAGAGTATGCTAATTCAAACCGTACATTTGATTTGAAATAATTTGGAGCTGTCAAAGTGTTAATGTCTTCAGTATACGGATTTATTTCGATAACCTCTGTTATGCTGGATTTCCATCTATTGAAAAGGTCTTTTACTTCTTCTCTAGTTTGAGATTTATCAAGTTCATCAAAAGCTGCGTCGGTTATACTGTCCACAACTAGTAACTTCTCCTTGACATTAAATTTATCGAAGATTAGGTCATCTACTCGCCTGAGATGGTTTTCAATTTCTATTTCCTTTAACTCAATAGATCTTTTTGATAGAGTATTTAGCCGTTCAGATGGATCAGATTGTGAGCAGGCACCTAGAATAATACAGGTCAAAAAAATAATATGCTTATACATCGAATACTCACTAACATTATGCTTTCTTTCACTAAATGCAATATAAGTACATATATCACCTGATAAATCTAAGGTATTTTGATCATACAGGTGTGCAGGACGGTGATCGTTTATGCTTAAAAAGACTTAGAGTTCTTGTGATAGGGTTGAGGGAGAGAAAAAAATTTACCTCTAATACTTCTGTTGAATTTTGTCAATTAGCGATTATACAGATTTGGTTACCGAGAAAGTCATATTTGTATTCGGATGCATAAATTGTTACCCAGGTTTCATTTTCGAGTCTCTGGATTTTATCGCCATTAATGACGTAGTTATTCGTTCCAGTTCGTATACCGTACTTAAAGTCCTCAACAGCTTTAAAATCTATTTTTTCGGTTGTTAACTCCTCGAGTGTTGGATCGTATCTGCGTTGTTTAATTCCTTCCTTTGTTCGAATGCAGTATTGAAAGATATTCCCATTCCAGTTCATGCCAAAATTCCCCTCCAGTCCACCGACATTTCCTATTTCAATAATCTTGATCTTTGAGGATGCTAAATCCAGGATACACATAGAGGGGATGCTATTCTTTACGTCAATAAAAGCAAGATACTTACCATCCACGGATAGAGATAAATTTGTTATGCCGTATGTTCCTTTAATTAACACTTGAGATTTGATCCTTGTCCTAAGATCATATTTTACAAGCTTATAGTCTTCAAATCTCAACATTTCGTTACTTGTCTCTAAGAAGATAACTGTGTTTGGATTTGCTGAAAGTTCAAGAATGTTCGAATACCTATCATAATGAATCGTATCTAGGTGATTTGTCATTAGATCTATTCTTCCAATCAACCAGATGTTACAGCCGATTACTTCATTTCTTGAAATGGGTTGCCATTTCATTCCGATTCTGTATATATCTTCATAGATCTTGACATCAGAATTAGACAAATGAATGAATCTTGATGAATAGCTTTTGCTAGTCCTTGGTACAGCTTTGTCAATTACCTTATTCTCATAAATGAACAAATCCTGAGCAATAATTCCTTTAGTAAAAAAGATAAGAGAGAAATATAGCAGATGGAACTTCATTCAAGAGAATTTTAATGTTACAAATAAATCTAAGGCATTTCCCTAATACAGGTGTGGAGGAAGAGGGGGGTGGTTGTGGTTGGAGGGGGAAGGATCTGCTTCCCGGTGTTCTGAGGAGACCCTGGATAGAATGCTAATGCGGTAAGTGTTTATATGGTGTTACCTACTTGCTTAAATTTCTTGAGTTTTTCTGCGGAAGCCTTGAAATAATTCTTCTCTTCTTCGAAAGTCATGCCTTGAATATCTTTTCCAATTTGAATACGTCTGGCTCTCATTAATTCAACGGCATCAAAATCTTTCCTATTTTCAATTTTAGTTTTCATAATCCAAAAGTTCTCGTGGTGTCCTAATTTCTAACGGGATATATCCTTCTCTAATGTTCACGGCGTTAGTAGCACTTAGCACATGCGGCCATACACAAGGTTAACTGCTGGATTTCTCCTCTTTCTTATATTTTTCAGCTCCTTTTCGGAAATATTCTTTTTCTTCTTCAAAAGTCATCCCTTCAATATCCTTATCAATTTTGTCTCGGATATCTCTCATCATCTTTACCGCATCAAACCCGCCTGACGGCCGGGCAGGTTTCTTTTTTTTTGTCTTAACTGTCTTCATAAGTCAATAACTCTCTTGGTGTTCTAATTTCAATTGTCCGGTAACCATTTTGAAGATTAACTCCGTTGTAAAGGTGTATCTTATCAAGGTTGACGATATGCTTAAAGTTCCAGCTTGTTAAAATATCAATTTCATTTACCGAAGCTGTTGCAATATGTCTACAGTCGGTGAGACTAGTTTTTCCTACAATGTTCGCCTCCAAATATCTGTTAGCGAGAATTCTAGACTCTTTGTTATAGTCAACAATGATTTTTTGTTCATTCGGAATGGTCCCCAGGAAATGCTTTACTTCATGGGGAGCGTTTGCCAGTTCAGTTTGTAATAATTCAGAAATTGCTATTATAAATTTCCCTTCAATAACTGATTCAAAAAATAGTTTAGTCCAGAGTTCGAACTCTTCGTCAAAGTAACCACCCCTGTGTCGATATAAACCTTTCGAATCATTGTTTAAAGCTCGTCAATTGTGGAATCCTATGCAAAGAACTTATCTGGCAGGTGACATTACGATGTTACAAAAAGGGCAACACAACTACTTATATCACCTGATAAATCTAAGGTATTTTGATCATACAGGTGTGCGGAAGGGGGGATTGGTTGTGGTTTGGAGGGGGTGAGAGTGACTATGGTGGAGCTGAGGAGGGGGAAATTCTTTTATCTTTATATATCGTAATAAAATGTTATTGGGTTGTTGAGATTAGTCATCTTGAAAGATTACACTAATGATGAATGATGGTAAGTTATTGACTCCAATTTCTATATTGGTGATAATTATAATAGTCATTGTTGGATGCCAAAAAAGGAGATTTTTGAAATCTCTAAGACCATATGATGGTTCGAATTACATTTATTCAATGAATTCAGCACCGTTGTTAAAAGATTCATCAACTTATGTTTGTGACGATTTAGAGATTTACAATTTTAAAGGTCAAAGTGAACTAGATTCAATCTTAGAATTGCATATCAATTCAATTGTGGTTTTAATTGGGGACAGTTTGAGTCCTAATTTGCAGAAACACCCAAGTAATCAGTTCATAACTAATAGTCTAATAATATCTGAGTCCAAGTTTTCTAAAACATTATATCACTGCAATTTAGGATTTGATTATTTACCCTTCGATGATGGTGATGGCTCATATGTATACTTGCCATATGAGAATATTCCTGATTCGGCAATAGTACCATCCATACCAACATTAGCTATTTACCTTTACAAGAAAAAGATCGTTCTAAACAAACTTAATTCTATTTATGATTTCGTTAAGAACGGATATGATTATAAAGATTCAGTGAAAGTAGAGCTAGGATACTTAGATGAGCCAGGACCCCATAAAGGAAAGATCCTTATTATTTATGATGATTATATTGAAGAAGCGACAAGACTAAAATGGATGATGTGCCAGCTATTGTCTCAAGTCAATTCTTGAATGAAGGAGTATAGGAGAATAAATGAAATTTTAGCTTGTTTCAAGTATGCCATCTAATATTTCAAGTGTCACAAAAACTGCGACACAACTACTTATATCACCTGATAAATCTAAAGCATTTTCCTCATACAGGTGTGCAGGAAGTGGGGGATTGTAAGATGCTTACACCCTATACCAATTACAATGCCTAAAATACCCATGACATATACGGGTATATGGTTCAGATCAAGTATATTACATATACATGATACAAGTATACAAGAAACAGCTATGGGTAGTGATTGCGTTGATTGTAATTGGCTACCCACTTCAGGCGCAAGACGCCTTTATCACCACCTGGAAGACGGATAACTTTGGAGAGTCACCTGACAATGAGGTTGAAATACATGCGAATGCAGTTAATTATAACATATATTGGGAGGAGGTAGATGATAGCAATAATAACGGAACACTAATTAATCAGTCTGGTAAGGCACGAATTGTTTTTCCACACCCCGGAATTTACAAGGTAGAAATAACTACAGAAAATCTATTTAGTCTTTATTCTGACAGTAGGGGTGATGTATTTAAACTTCTTTCCATTGATCAGTGGGGCTCAATAAAGTGGATTTCTATGCGAAAGGCTTTTTATAACTGCATTAATATGACTTCTAATGCAACGGATATTCCTGACCTTTCAAGGGTTGATGATATGCATCAAATGTTTTCATGGGCTTCTTTATTTGATTTAGATATTTCAAATTGGGACGTGAGTAATGTGAAGGACATGAGTTACATGTTTTTACTTGCGAGATCTTTTAATCAGGATATTAGTAAGTGGGATGTAAGTGGGGTAACAAGTATGTCTCACATGTTTTATGCAGCGAGCTCATTCGATCAGGACATAAGTAAATGGAACTTTGAACAAGTCGTTGACCTAAATAATATGGTTGGTTCTTCCAATTTCTCAACTAGAAATTATGATAAACTACTTGTAAGATTATCTCAATTAGATGAAATCCCTGTAAATCAGGATTTCATCGCTAGATATTTAAAATTTTGTACTGCTAATGATGCCCGCAATAAATTGATTAATGACTACGGATGGACATTTAGAGAGGATTCTTATGATTGTATTTATTCTAATATTAGCTCAAGGTCGGGATCTGTTTATTTAAATTTTGATGATCAATTATTTATAGGGTTAGGGCAAAATGATGAAGGATATTTTAAGGATTGGATGGAAATATCGAATGGATTTATTTTGCTCGACTCTTTCCCTGGCCCTGCCCGATCATCAGCTGTCTCATTTGTCATTGATACGCTGGGGTATGTAGGACTTGGAATTGATGAGGCAGGCAATTACCTGTCCGATTTTTATCAATACGACCCTTCAACAGATACCTGGACTCAAATAGCAGATTTTGGTGGTGGTCCCCGAACCAATGCTATTGCTTTCTCAATCGGTGAATACGGATATGTCGGTACTGGTTTGAATGCGGATGATGAACAAGCTGATTTCTGGAAATATGATCCTGTAGAAGATTCCTGGACTGAATTACCAGACTGGGGAAAGGATAAACGACAGGGAGCCTTTGCCTTTGTGGTGGGTGATAAAGCGTATGTGGGCGGTGGGTATTACTTTGACAGTTTTACATTTCAGCTAAGTGATATCCAGGAATATGAGTCGGAAACTGGTGGATGGACAGAAAAGATCTTTGCTGATGGGTTGAACCTGGCTGTTAATGATGCTGCTGCATTTTCTTTATACGGAAATGGATATATCGCCTACGGCAATCAGGGTGCACTGATTAAATACAATCCGCGCACCAATGAAGTAGAGAACCTGGGTGATTATTTTGAACTAGGTGATAGTAGGAAAGATCCTGTGGCTTATGTTCAAGGGGATTCTGCATTTGTCGGGCTTGGAAGTTATGGATTCCTGCCAACAGAATATTCCAATGAATTTTCAGCTTATTATGAACCCAATGTATTGCCTGCTGATATCGTACTTTCTGTACAATCATTCCCGGAGAATTCAGGAGAAAATGTTTTTATCGGGGAGTTCTCCACGGAAGACCCGGACGAACCCTTTGAGCACACCTATCATTTACTTTCTACCGATGAGTCTGAAGAAAATGACTTTGAAATAATTGGTAACGGTTTATACGCCTTAACAAGTTTTGATTTTGAAACACAAAATGAATATTCCATTCTTGTCAGGACAGTGGATAGCCGGGAGGGAGCGTTTGAAAAAGAATTTACTATTTCAATTACAGATAGCAACGACCCACCCGTAGCACTTGCTTTATCAAGCCTTGATGTGGATGAGTCCAATGAAGAAACAGTCATAGTAGGTACGTTTGAAGTGACTGATTTGGATGTATTTGACAGTCATCAATATACTCTTATAGATGGTGATGGCTCGAATGATGCGGATAATGATCATTTTTTTATTTCGGGTTCAGATCTATCGGTAATCAATCCAAATTTTGAAGTGCAACCTTTACTCAATGTTAATGTGCAGGTTACTGATGGAGGAGGAGAGTCTTTTTCTCAATCGTTCACGATAGATGTCAATGATGTCAATGAAGCTCCAACAGATATCACCTTGGATATTGATGAAATTTCTGAATCTGTACTCATTGGGACCAATGTGGGTACTTTAAGCTCTGAGGATGAAGACAATACTGAGCAAACCTATACCTATTTTGTAGAATCGGATACTTTCAGAGTGATTGACGAAAAACTTTCAACAATTGCAGCATTTGACCTGGAAACGGACAAACTCTATACATTGGAAATTACTACAGAAGATCAGGGAGGTCTGACCTTTTCTAAAGTATTTAAGATTCTGGTCACGAGCGAACCCCTGGGAGTAGGGAGCCCAGACGATTTTACCATCTATCCTAATCCCGCCACAGACTATTTGATCCTCAAAGATGACTATGCCAGGAAAGTTTCCTTGTTCTCATTAAAGGGTGAAAAGTTATTTGATCTTCCCATAGAAAAGGGGTTTCGGAAGATAGATGTTTCATTATTAGAATCAGGAGTTTACATGCTTCGACTGTATGGAAATGAGGGCATCAAAGATTACAAATTGATCAAGCAATAAGACCTTCCCGGGTGAGGAACAAAATAATACCATACCGACCTGATCTAAAGATGAAAGCCAGAAGACTGAGGAAGGAAAGTACTTCCTCGGAAGTCTTTCTATGGATGGAAATCAAGAATAGAGCATTGGGAGTACAGTTTCATCGTCAGGTACCGATGCTGGATTTTATTGTAGACTTCTATTGCCACGAGATCATGCTGGCCATAGAGATAGATGGCAGTAGTCATAATAGTCCGGAGGCAGCTGCCTACGATGCCTATCGTCAAAAGAAACTTGAACAAGAGGGTGTGATTTTCCTTCGATTCGATGACCTGGAGGTCAAGCGTGAGATGAGGTATGTGGTGAACGAGATTTTTTGGACAGTAAATCGCCTGAAGGATGGGAAGTAGCGGACTTAGAAGCACCCCCCTTTATCCCCCCTCAAAGGGGGAGGAGTTTCTGCTTCCTGAAACACCTAATTCTCCCCCCTTCAGGGGGGCTAGGGGGGTGCTTCTACTCCTTCTCCTTCTCTCCCACCTTCTACCCGCCCAGGACGCTGTCAATACCCTCAACCAATTTACCCCCCTGCTCTACCAGCCGGCAACGCCGGTGCTGGATCATGCTGCCACGGTGAGCTTTTTTCATGACCAGTACGATATCGGGTCGGGAGACTATATAACCAACAATGTCCTCAATATGGAGCTGCCCCTGACCAACCAGGTGAATGGCAACCGGTACATGGGTGTCGGGTTGGGGTTTGTAGAAAAAGATTTTGGGGAGTCAGACCTGCTGAAGACCCAGCAATTCAACCTGGCACTTGCGACGAGTATCCGGATTGCATCCAACCAGCTTTTGGCGATGGGCCTTTCAGGGAGCTTCATCAACAAACGGACGTCTCTGGAGCGTCTTTCGACTGGCTCCCAATGGATACAGGAAGAATTTCGATACGATCCGAACGCCAACATTGGGGAAACATTTGTTCATAGCCGGGTATACTACATGAGCCTGGGGACCGGCATCTTCTGGAGTGTGAGCCACGATGATAAGGAGCGGTTTTTCGTGTCGGCAAGTGCATTTCATCTCAATACACCGGGAGAATCTTTTTTTGGAGAGTATTCTGAGGTGCCGATGACCTACCTGCTCAGCTCGGGGATCACACTTGTTCGGAGTAGACGATTTGAGGTGGAGCCACAGCTCTTTATCACTCGGTCGGGCAAAAGAAATGAATACCAGCTGATCAGCTCGGTGAAATACACCTTTGACAATACCAATCCATATGACCTCGTGCAGCCAGGTGCGCTGGAGCTACTCGTTAATGCTGGTACTGTGCCGGATATAGGGCTGGGCCTGGTCTGGCATCAACCAAATTTTAAGCTCGGGGGCAGTTATTATGTACCTGTTGGTCAGTCGGTAGACTACTATCAGAGCAGGTTCCAGATAGCCGTGGGTCTGGGCCTGGTCACCTGGAAGCGGGAGCCCCAAAAGGTTGTGATTGAGTCGCACGAACCAAGACGATTTGATTTTCGGGAGCAGAATGCCCAGCCCGCACAGCAGGAATCGGAGGTTCACCAAATCGATGAGAAGCTCAATGAACTGGACGATGTGCGGTCACTTCAGTTTGAGCTGACGAAAGATTTTAAATTCAATTTTGGTGAAGCTGAGTTGATTGGGAAGAATGATCCCTTCCTGAAAGACCTGGTACAGATGCTCAAAGAAAACCCGGACTATCGTCTCAAGATCATTGGCCATACTGACAACGTGGGCTCACCCCAGGCCAACCTGGCCTTGTCCCGGGATCGTGCCAAAGCGGTTGAAGATCACCTGATTACAAATGGTGTGGATGTAGGTCAGGTGACGACAGTCGGTATGGGTGATACTCAGCCGGTGGACGAAGGGTATACGGAGGAAGCCAAAGCGAAAAACAGGCGAGTCGAATTTATCATTTATATAGACAGATAAAGTTGAGAAGCATAAAAACGATATTGATTCTGCTTTTATCTGGCAGCTCCTGTCTTCTAAGCGCTCAAAACTTAGAGACTATCGGCCAGGGAAAAGCCTTTTCGATTTCTGGTGGGCTCAACATCAACCAGGTTTTTTATCATGCTGATGGAGTAGAAAACCGGAGGGATCCGTATAACTATTTTATTTCGGGCAATCTCAACCTGGCCATTTACGGATGGAGTGTTCCTTTTTCATTTTCCTACTCTGATCAGAATACTTCCTTTCAGCAGCCTTTCAATCAATACGGGATGAGCCCCACCTACAAAAATGTGACTGCGCATATTGGCTTTCGAAGCATGAATTTTTCCAGGTATAGCCTGGCCGGGCATTTGTTCCTGGGTGCAGGGGCTGAAGTAGCCGTGAATGAAAAACTAAAAGTAGCGGCCATGTACGGACGGCTCAATAAAGCCGTGGAGTCTGATACTACCCAATCTCTGAATACACCCGCCTACAAACGGATGGGAGGAGGGGCCAAAGTCACCTATGGTACAGCTGAGAACTTTGTGGACCTTTCTTTCTTCAAGGCTAAGGATGATATGACATCAATACCCAATCCACCGACCGAGGAGATCAAGCCGGAGGAAAATTTGGTCTTGGGGTTAGGCTTTGGAGTCAGTCCGATCAAAGGATTATCAGTGAAGGGTGAGATAGCCGGGAGTGCGCTGACAACCGATACGCGGGCTGAAAGGGTATCAACCGTCAACATTTATGATCACCTGAACTTTCTGATCCCGCAGCGGGTATCATCCTCATTTTACAAAGCCATGAATGGTACGGTGTCGTACCAGTTTAGTCAGTATGTTTTTGGTGTGAATTACGAAAGAGTGGATCCGGGTTACCGAACTCTGGGGGCTTATTATTTCAACAATGACCTGGAAAATATCGCATTGATCCATCGATCGTCCTGGCTTCAACAAAAGCTGAACCTGAACCTGCGTGTTGGGGTTCAGAATAACAACCTGGACAATACCGAACTGAGCTCCATGCGGAGGGTATCCATGTCCGGATCGGTCAACTACCAGATCACGCCACGGTTCACCACACAGTTCAATTATTCCGATTTCAATACCTATGTCAACTTCCGCCCCCTGGTAGAAGTGATCGATCAGTCTACCCCGTACGACAATCTGGATACGCTCAACTACCACCAGCTGGCCCGCCAGGCTTCATCCAATTTCAACCTCGTTCTGAGTGAACGGAAGGAGTCCCGCCAAAACCTGAATATCAATTTTTCCTACCAGGAAACGACCGAGGGCAGGGCTACGGAGGATGCCTATTCAGGGACCCGGTTCTACAACCTCAATACGGCTTACATCCTGAGCATGGGAGAAACCGGCTGGTCATTCAACATGGCCGGGAACATCAACCTAACGCAGGCGCAGATCAACAACCTGATCGTGGGGCCGTCGGCCTCGGTTCGGAAAAGCATGATAGAAAATAAGCTGTCTACTCATCTTACTTTTTCCTACAACCAGGCCCGCGTGGAGGGAGCTGTGGCCACCCGGATCTACAACCTCCGGGCAGGTGGGAATTATACCTTCAAAGAGGTGCATCAGTTCACCCTCAACATGACCGCCATCGATCGTAACAGTCCGGGAAAGGAAACCGGCAGCCACTTCCGGGAGTTTGTGGCTGAGGTGGGGTACAATTATCGGTTTGGGGGAGGGTGAGGATTATGTAAATGGAGTTACTTTATAATTGTTTGATATCGCGCTAGGATGCTATTGTTTTCTCACAAAAGTAACTTCCACGCTAAGGTGTGGTTTATCATCTCATGTATTTAAGCTTTCGAATTCTAAATGAATCGTTAACTTTAGTGATCCAATGTAAAGTGATAAGAATGGATATTCAATCAATAAAAGTCGATCTCATACACTGGCTAACAGAGCTACAGGATCGATCAATATTGGAAAAACTACAAGCATTTAAAAAACAACAGGAAGCGACATTAAGTGATGCCCATAAAACGTTGCTGGATGAGCGAATAGTATCCTATGAAAAAGATCCTGATAATGTATTGGACTGGGATCACATAATTGAAGAGTTCGATAAAGATCAATGAGCTATAGGATAAAGCTATTACCAGAAGCTCGCCAGGATATTTTGGATAGTATTGGTTGGTACAATGAACAGAAAGAAGGGTTGGGCCAATTGTTTTACCAGGCAATAAAAAGCCGGCTTGCTTACATAAGTAATAATCCTTTACATTATCAAATCAGCTATCGAAATATTCGAAATGCTCTGGTAAGTAATTTCCCATATCAAGTTCACTATTGGATTGAAGAAACCAGCAAATTAATTATTGTTTTTGCTATTACCCATACCCGTAGAAATCCAGATGTATGGAATGACAGAAAGTAAAATTTTCTAGGAATGATGAAGCGTTTCCGTGTCTCATAGCTTATTTAAATGTTCTGCTTGAAGATAGTGTTAACTATTCCTTTACGAGCCTTTTATATCAGATATCAACTGGCTCCGTTATTTACTTGATGAAATATAGACTGTTCATTTTATATCTTTTACTACTCTCAGGTTGCGGCTTGAATTATGATGAATGCCTTGATCCGGATTGTGCATCATCTCGGATCTATAGGTTCAACCTGGTGGATTCAGACGGTACTGATCTGATCTTCGACGGTTCCATGTATCAATTAAATGATGTGATGCTGAAAGATACTTTGGGTAATGCATATAGCATTGCTGAAGTTCGTTTTGGTGCGACCATGCCAAAAGCTTTAGTAGTAGAATTTGATGAGCAGTATCACAATTACCTGCTTTATCTAAAATCATCCTTCATCGATTCGCTCACAGTTGATTTCTACGCCACTATCGAGAAATGTTGCCTGGATAGTACCTATTGGGTTGAAAGTGTCCATTATTCTAATATTGATGCCTCCATGGACAGCGATACTGGCACTGAATCCCTGGTGGTGGAATGAGTTAATGTGGTTGTATTCAACGTGCAACCGACTCTGAATAAGTCGAAGGTCTGCGAGGGCACAGAACTTGGGAAAAAGGTGCGGAAACTATATGAGCATTATATAATTAATACCCTCATAATAAACTTCTATGCTAGTTTTGGGTAACTGGATTTAGCTTTGGATATTAGACCCAATAAGGATGAAAAAAATAACTTTAATACTCGTATTCGCTTCATTAGTAGCAGTGACAAACGCTCAAACGAAAATTATCGCCCACCGTGGGTTTTCCAGTGCAGCTCCGGAAAACACTTTGCTTGCTTTCCAAAAGGCTATTGAAGTGGGTGCCGACTATTTTGAGCTGGACGTACAGCGCTCCAAAGACAACAAAGCGATGGTCATCCATGATGCCACTATAGATAAGACGAGCAGCGACAGCCAAACCGGTGAAGTCGTCCAGATGAATTCCTCCGAGTTGAAAAATATCAGTGTCGGGTATACGAAGAAGTTTGGTGATCAATATGCCAATGAGAAGATGCCTACACTGAAGGAAGCCCTGGAAGTGGCTAAGGGAAAAATTAAGGTATGCATTGAGATCAAGTCGTATGGGCTGGAACAGGAGGTACTGGACGCCGTGAACGAACTGAAAATGAATGACGAGGTCATCATCTTTTCTTTTTACTACCCTGTGCTGGCCAAAATCAGAAAGCTGGATAAAGACATCCCCATCTTATACCTTATCGGCACTGCCGATGAAATGACGGTAGACTATGCTAAAGTTATTGATGCAAAGGCCATTGGTGTAGGGGGTGGAACCAACCTGACGAAAGAGTACATCGATTTCGCACACAAACAAGGTGTGGAAGTCTGGCAATGGACCGTCAATGACGAGCAGGAAATGCAAAGGCTCATGAGCATTGGATTAGATGGACTGATCACTGACTATCCGGACAAGGCGCTGGAGTTGAGAAAGTAGAGGCAAGTAAATAGCTGGTCTGTGAGGAGAGGACACAGATCAGGGAAGGGAGTATCTTATTTTGGGTAAAAAAATACGTGGAAGAAACTTCCTTACAAGGAAAACGATTATATAATTCCGGTTGCTTTTAAAATTCCACTTAATGCAACGGTTCCAGCCCAAAAAATAAACATCCATTTTATAATATCAGCTTTGAGGTTAGCTAAATCTGACTTGGTTGCTAAAGTGTCTTTAGATCTATCAAGATCCTTTGAAATTTTGCTCTCAATTGTTTGGAGTAAAAGCTTGGATTCCTTTTCTCCCAATTTTTTCTTGATCGCATCGTACAATTCCAATTCCAATGTACTCATAGTAAACAAATTTAATATTAAACAAATAATTAATCGAATTAATGCCATAGTTGTTCCCCTAATTTCGACACAGGTTCTCAATCAGTGATTCAGTAATTGAGACGATTAACTAAGGAAGACTTTGCAGTAATAAAAAGTGTGTCCAAAAAGCCCAATTATTGATACCTTGGATTGAAACTGTATTTAAATCGTCGCAACCATTCGCTCCAGGATCTGCAGACTGGTATCCACTTCCGCTTCTGTGTTGATCACGCATGGGGTGAGCCGGGCGTAGGAGATGCGGTACGGGGAGCTGCTGGCGATGATCCCGGCGTCATGGAAACGCTTCACAGTTTCAGTGGCATCCAGGTCACGAGCGATGAAGCAATTGATGCCGGCGGAGAGCGCGGGGTCCACAGGGGTGAGGAGGTCCACACCATTGATGTCCTGCATGCCTTTCTTGAGTCGGGTGTTGAGTTCCGTGGTTCGCTGGTGAACCCGGTCACGGCCCATGCTCATCTGAAATTCGAAGGCCGCATCAAGGGACCAACGATGGTCAAAGGCGTGAAAGCCACCTGGGCTCATGAGCTCATGAAAGGTGGGTTCACGGTCAGGCGCCATGCCCATCCAATCCAGGTAGGGGTAATCCGAAAATTGGGGGATGGTCGGACGGATAAAATCCCAGGCGTCCTTGCGGGCAAACAGGATGCCGGTGCCACGCGGACCGAAGATCCACTTGTGGGTTCCAGCAGAAAAGTAGTCGCAGCCGAGCCCAGAGATGTCTTCATCCTGGTTACCAAATCCATGGACGCCATCCACGGCAAAGTAGATCCGCTTTTCTTTTGGTCGTGCGGCGTTAGCCTCTTGGATCACCTTGGAGATGTCCCGGATAGGGAGTTTTACTCCGGTGCATGACTGCACCCAGGTCACCATTACCACCCGCGTTTTGTCGGAGATGGCTTTTGCAATGTTGGAGGTCACCTCTTCCACGGTCACTGTCCTGGGGTCGGCATATTCCTCAATCCTTCGGTTGGTGGCCCCGGTCTTTTCACAGACAAAATCGATTGACTTATCCGTGACGTAGTGATCATGTGTGGTAGACAGGATTTCATCACCGGGCTTCAGCTTCATGCCATTGAAAAGAATTGCGGTGCCCATGGTCGTGCTGTCTGTCAATGCAACCTCTCCGGGGTCTACACCCATGTATTTGGCCGCTGCCTGAGCCACAATGCCTTCAGCAGTGAGAAAGTGTTCCTCCCAGTAGGTGGCCGGGCTGGCATCGAAGGCCTGACGCTGTCTCGCGATGGCATCTGCAACTGGTTTGGGGTGAGAAGCGAGTAGCATCTGTGCCATTTGTATCATGGAGTGGTCCAGCGGAAACTGGGCCCGTACACCTTCCCAGGTGCTGAGATCAGTACTGGTTTCAACTGGTGCTGCCTTGGGATTCTCGGAACTACATCCATTGAGCAATGTGGGAAGTGTGAGTGCTGATCCAATGGAAACACTGGAGGAACGGAGGAACAATCGTCTGTCCATGATGATTTAGGGTTAATGTTTTAGGGTGATATTTTTATGAATTTACGGAAAATATCAATAGGAGGAAAGTGGTCTGGTAGGGCAAATTACATGGACAACGAGCCCTTGCGAAAGTCTGACGGTGCCAGTATGGCATTGATCACAAAAGACTGACCATTTGCATTTGCTTTTCGAGCAGCTTTTAGTGCATCAACAAATTCCTGCATGGTCTCTACTCTGCTACCTGCTGCACCAAAAGCTTTAGCAACATGCTCATAATCTGAATGAGCGAGGGTAGTGCCACAATCGTCTTTGAGCATCTCTACCTGGTCGCGTGCGATCTGATTCCAGCAGGCATCATTGCCAATGATGGCAATTACAGGCATTTTGTGCCGCATAAAAGCATCCATCTCCATCAGGCTATAGGCGGAGCTTCCATCACCATAGATGATAAAAACTTCTGCATCAGGATTTACAGTTTTTGCTCCCAGGGCAAAACCGCCTCCTACACCCAGTGTGCCAAAAGACCCCGGATCAAGCCAGGATAAGGGTTTCCGTGGCGCTAGTGTATAGGAAGCAGTGCCTACAAAATCTCCCCCATCAGCTACAATAATGGCATGGTCAGAAAGTTCTTTGTCTAACTGCCGGAACAACTGCAATGGATTGATCCCTTGCTTACTGATGACCTGGGCCTGGGCCTGTATTTCTTTTTCCCTTGCTTCTTCATTATCCCTAAGCTCTACTTTCCAGTTAGACCAGTCTGGTGATTTTGAATGATTTCGTGACCATTCGCAAATCACTGCAAGCGGGTCGGAATGAATGGCCAGGTCGGGCTTACGGTTTTTATACAGATCTGTCCGATCACGGTTGATCCCCACATAGGTTGCCCGACCCAGGTGGTTTCCATAGTCCAGCCGAAAGTCGCAGACCACACCACAGAGGATCACCAGGTCAGCTGATTTAAGTGCGGTTTTACGTCTGTGACGAAAATGTAGGGAATGATTGGCTCCCAGAAGTCCCCGGGCCATACCTGATAAGTAAGTAGGGATACCTAAAGTAGCTACTGCCTCGGCCAGGTCAGTGATGTTATCAGGCTGGGTAATGGCCCCACTACCAATAAGCAGCACTGGTTTCTGGCTCCTGGCTACCAGCTTTTGAAGCTTTGTAATGTTAAATGACCCAGATTCCGGTTTTGTCTGGTTGATGGTTTTTATTGGAGGTATTGTCCCGGAATAAATACCTTTGACATGGCGGCTGATGTACCAATTGGTAAGCTTTTGAGAGATCGATTTCCCTTTGGTCTTAGCCTGATCATACCAGTTGCGAACGAGCTCTTCAGGATACAAGATATCCACCGGGAGCTCCAAAAATACAGGACCAGGTGTCCCTTCCATGGCCTTCTCAAAAGCTGTAGTAAGCTTAGGTATGATTTCTTTTCTTTTTCTGACTGCACCAGCCCATTTCACATTGGGGCGCATGAGGCTGAGCTGGTCAATGTCCTGGAGGGCACCACGTCCTTTCAGGAGTGTGGGAGCTGCACCACCGAGTAAAACCACTGGTGACTGCGCCAACATCGCATTTTGCAAAGCAGTAACTGAGTTGGTGATCCCCGGGCCGGCCGTTACGGCTACAACCCCTACTTTCCCAGTGAGACGCGCCGTGGCATCTGCCGCAAAAACAGCGTCCGCCTCATGACGAGTGTCAATAATACGGATCCCACGGGCTTTTGACGCAACCAAAATGGGTGAGATATGGCCACCACATAGGGTAAAGAGCTGTAGGATGTTTTGTTTGAGTAAAAACTCAGCTACTAAATCGCCTCCACTTATCATTCCCACGATATTTTCTCCGGGTTTTCATAAAGAAGTCTCAAGGTATCTTCATATTTCTCAGTAAGTGCATTACGCTTCATTTTCAGACTGGGTGTAAGTAATTCGTTTTCAGTGGTCCACTCTTCTTTTACCACAATGACTTTTTTGAGTTTCTGGTACCTGGACCCCTTCTGGTTAATTTGCTCCATAACATTTAAAAGAAGCCTCTCCATTAGCTGCTTTGATTTTTTTCTGCCCACTCCGGATAATACTACGAGAACAAAGGGCTGTGTATATTTTGAACCCACTACACAAGCCTGATCAATTTCTACCAGGTTATTGAATTGTTGTTCTATTGGGGCAGGTGTAATGTATTCTCCCTTGGAAGTTTTGAAAATATCCTTTACTCTACCGATGATGGTCAGGTAACCATCCGCATCAAATTTGCCCATGTCACCCGTATACAACCAGCCATCCCGGATGGTCTTTTCTGTTAGTTCCTTCTCTTTGTAGTAACCTTCCATCAGCCAGTCACATTTTTGAATGATTTCCTGGGTTTTAGGCAGAATCTTCACCTCCTGATCAGGGTATAAGATCCCAACAGTACCCGGTCGTATATCCTCAGGAGGATTCATCGACAAGACATTATAATTTTCGCTCATGCCATAAGCTTCCCGGATTGTAATACCTATACTTTGGTACCAGAGGATGATCTCACGTGATAGTGGTGCGGCTCCAGAAAGAATAATTTTGGCTTTATTGAGTCCAAGACTTTTCCTGATCTTATACTTGATATAGCTTGATACGATGGGTAGACTCAGTAGGATGTTAAGTTTCTTTTGTGGTAACTTCTCCAGGATGTTTCCCTGAATTTTTTCCCAGATACGGGGTACCCCAAAGAAGTGTGTTGGCTGAATGTTTTGTATGTTTTTCACAAAGCTTTCCAGAGATTCCACGAAGCCTATCGTGCCTCCACTGTATATGCTTCCACCTTCCACCAAACCGCGTTCGGCAGCATGACTCAAGGGTAAGTAGGATACAAAGCGGTTGCCAGGCTGATTAAGCATTGCCATTGGGGCTGCAACCTTGATCGCACTGACCAATGATTTGTTAGAGTGGATCACACCTTTTGGCATCCCGGTTGTTCCCGAGGTGTATATAAATGTTACCCGGTCTTCAGGAGAGGGTTCAGGCCCCTTAAAATTAGCGTTAGGATCCAGAAATTGCTGCCATGAGGAGATTCCATTTCTGTCATATCCATCCATAGTGGTTGTAGTAACCCCTGTAGGTATATAATCTTTCACCTGTTTCCAGTCCTCGGGTTTTAGCTTGCCGATAAACATAAATTTGGATTCAGAATGAGTTAAGATGGCATGTAAGGACTCTCCACTTACATTTGCATAAAGGGGAACAGAAATGTATCCACCCATGAGGAGTGCGATATCGCATATGATCCACTGTGCGCAGTTGGCTGAATAGATAGCAATACGATCCCCTTTTTGAAATCCTTTTTGCTGCAGTGAAGCAGCAATTTGACGTGATAATCTGCCTACATCGGCCCAACTGTAAATGGTGTAGCTGTCTCCAAACGGCTGTTTCAGAAATGGTTCATTTGGTTTCTCATTTTCCCACTTGAGAAAGTAAAAGAGGAGGGTGTTACTATTAGGAGACAATTCCATCATTTTGGGGTTCAGGAGCCTACTATATAAAGATAACAATGAATGTTCAAGTTTTGTTAATGTTCTGTCAGCTCTTAGAAATTGAAAAACCTGGTGCTGAATCAACAAAAACAGATCCGCCCGACATCTGTCGAAGTGGATCTTTACAACCAGAGAACAAATAATTTATCCTGTTTTATTTAGAGTTTCGGCCGGGCAGTGGTGTTGAAGCCGAAGGTGAGTCCGATGGTGGTACCGTTCTTTCGGGGGATCATGTAGGCATTCACCGGGATATTGAGATAGCCGGATCGGAAGGTTTTTCCTATAGCCACCACCATACCCAGGGAGAGGTTGTACACTCCACGGTTGTCGAGGCGTTCCACGATTTCCGTGTCTTCCGGGATCTCATACGTATCCACTGTACGCACCCATTTTCCATCCTGATAAAAGCCCTCTGTCGTCTTTACAAGCCGAAAGACCGGACCGGTGGCAAACTCAATACCGGAAGTGTTGAAGCGGAACCCATTCAGAAAGGTGACGGAAGGAATGAACTTGCCCGATTCCAATCCATTTACGGCAAATACCCCCTCAATCAGCGCCTGGAAATCCCCTGCACTCAGATATTGTTTCTCCAGTTGGTAGCCAAACATCGTAGTGACGGGAAACATGTCGTAACCACCTTCGTTTTTGGGGTCCTGAAGACGCTGGCCGGTGTCACCCATGGTATACACCATCCCGATCCTGGGGCCATTGAGGTTTACTGATGTCTTCGTAGAAGCAATTGGCAGGTCATATTCTACAAGCAGATCCACCATATAGGGATCGTTTTCTATCCCCAACAAATCGTTAATGCATAGCATGGCCATGTTTTGGATCTCTGATTGTATATTGAGAAACTCCATCACGGCGGTTTTCTCAATGCGTTCCTCCTGCACATCGATCAGTCTAAAGATCATGATGATCTTATCACCAAATCGTTCTACACTACCGGTAAGCATTTTATCAGTGCCCAGGATCTTACCTACCTTCACCACATTGTTTTTTCCAAAGTAGGTGTCAGGGTTGATATTGTTTTGGGTGACCACATCCTGAACGTCATATTTGTCCAATACTTCGAAGTGGTTGGTTTTTTCCAGTTCAAGCCGCACTATACTGGCCATCACAGCATTGTCAGCTTCCAGCCCTTTAGTATCAATACTAATCAGCGCAATGGATGGTTTCTTTGGTTGCGCAGTAGCCGCAAAAACAAGCCCCAAAAAGATGATCTGAAAGATCAGGATCAGCCATTGGATTTTTTCTTTAGTGAGTGTTCTCATCTCCTTAAGTGTTTGATTGTGAGGGTGAAAGTGCAAACACTTCTAAAGATTTGAAAACGGACTATCAGGTGTGGAGATGGATTGGTTTCAATCGATCATACAACGGCTGATGTTTTGGGAATCTCGTGGGACTACTTACTAAAAAAGCAGTGTGAAATGTAGATAATGACAGAAAGTCGTAAAAAAAGTGAGGGTACTTGCAGAATTTGCAAAAAGCCCGGCAAATGGCAGCCAAGCTGGTCAGACTGCCTGCACCTTGAGCCTTTAATTTTTACTAAATGCGTACTGTACATTGAATGTGAGGTCATAGATCTCTGCGAAATCCAATCCTGTATCGATCATTTCATCCTGGTCAAAATCTACCAGCCAGTTGATGGTAATGATCTTGTTATTTCTTTTGTGTCCCTGTAGTTTTTTGAAAAGCTTAAACAACATCTTGCATGTACTGGAGTTGAAATCTTTGAACAGGAAGTTGCAGGTTAGTCTCTCATGTGTACCAAGGTACTCATCTACCATTGTTGTCAAAGGGATCAGCTTGCTTGCAATGTCCATATCTGTAGCTGTTCCATTGATGGTGAGAGAACCCTTCAATCCGTCAAACTTAATGAATGGAATGCCTTTACCCGGAAAGACAATGTATTCATTGCGTAAAGTCCGCGGAGCGGTTTTGAGTGTAGTGGTGGTTTGTATAGCTGGCATCATATGCTTTTTATCTTGCTTTGTGATTACAAAAGTTCAACAAATCCACATGCTGTATAAGAGTCTAATACCTAAAATTGAAAATAGGTGAATAGTATGCAAGTAATGATCGGTTTTGCTAGGTGATTTTCGTAGTGCGAATACCGGATAAAATGCGTTTGTTCTACGCAGTTGAGCGTAGATTTTAGGACTTTTGGAGGTAAAATGAATATTGAAGTGGTTGTAAAAATATAAATGCCTGGTTTACAATGGGAAATGATTAGTTGAGTAAATGATGAGATTAATGTTAAAAAGGCGGGAAAATAAGTGTAAACCAGTCATTTTACCATATACAATAATCAGGTTTATATAGCCTTAACTAAAGATATTTTTTCAGGATTTTTATTCCTTTTTTGATCTCTTCCCTACCACTGGATTCGATGCCATACCAACCCCGATACCCGGCATCTTTGCTCATTCTGATCATTTTGGCAGAAAGCTCTTCGGTTGGTTGGTTTCGGTAAGACTGACCATATGCGTAGGGGAGTGTCTTAGCCAGGTAATCCACATTATCAAAGTCAGGTCCGGGGCTTCTCCAGTCAGGATAAGTTCCAAAATACAGGTTGTCGACTTCCTTCATCAGTTGTACCATCCAATCCGGATCATTGCTCACCCCACCATGATTTTCTATTACGACTTTAATCCTGGCTTGTTGAGCATATTCCAGTAGCATATTGTAGGACTCGGCAGCCCATTTCAAAGCTTCTTCCTTATTTGAGCTTTCATTACCCCTGCAGTTGGTCCTGATGGCATGACAACCTAAATATTGCGCTATATCAATCCACTTTTTGTGATTGGTCACAAACTGCTTTCTAAGTTGAGGCGTTGGTTCTGCCCCATCACCCTCTGCATCTACCATGATGAGTACCATCTTTACACCGTGGTCATCTGCATTTTTCTTCAGTTGATTCAGGTAATTGACCGTAGGAACTTCAAACAGGGTATTGACAAACTCAATACCATTGAGATCGAAATCTTCTCTGGCAATTTTGGCGAAATCCACGGTTTTCCATTTACCGGATCTTACTTCATCCACCAGTGCCCATTGAGCCAGAGAGATGTCATCCCTGACCATTCTATCTGATCGTGTCATATTTTTTGCTGTTAGTAGTTGATAAGGAAGAAAGGTTGAGCCGCTCAATAGCAAGCTCTTTTCTATGAAATTTCTTCTGGACTGTTCTTTCCTGTTCATGCCTTATATAGTTAATTCCCACCCTTTACGATATTCCCTGTGAAGGTAAGTGTCGGCTTCCTGATTGTTCGTGATCTTCATGCTTTGGGCATCATACTCAAGCTGCTCACCTGATCGGATAGCAACACCTGCCAGGTTAATGGTCTCTGTGACAGTCTCTGCTTTTGGGAAGTTCCCAGGGCAAGGTTCATTTTTAAGAATGGGATCTACCCATATATTATCTCCCTGAGGCTCCTGGTCAGGAACAGTTTTGCTTCCAGCATATGCCTCCATCTTAGAACCGGGAATTATGGCAGGATCTTCACCTCTGAAACCAGCTAAAATCTTACCTTTTGTGCCTACGAACATCATCCCTTCATTTGGGATGTCCCGACTATCCTCTTCCAGTTCCTTTGGGGGGAATGGCTTCATTCCTCCATCATACCAATATAAATCAAAGGCAGGGAGCAAGGATTGTGCAGGAAATTTTAACTTCACCAGGCAGCTAGCCGGGAAAGCCACTTTATTGTCAACCCATTTAAATACATTATTATCCGCTTCTCGGGTGGTAGTGCCAAATGCTTTTGCACTCACAGGAGACTTGGTGATCCCAAACTCAGCGAAAAGAGGAAACAGGCTGTAGTGACCCATATCAGCCACACTGCCACCACCAAATTCAAACCATCCCCGGAAAACATTGTGAGTGTAATTGGGGTGGTAAGGCCGGTCTGGTACCGGGCCCAGCCAAAGGTCCCAGTTAAATCCATAAGGGACTGGTGGTGTCTCAGTAGGAAGTTTTGTCCATTGTTTCCATACCGGCCGATATGACCAGTTATGTATTTCAGTAAGGTCACCAATCACGCCATCCTCGATCCAGGACCGGATCAACTTATATTCTGGTCTACCTCTCCACGCCAGGAGATGTGTTTTGACGTTTGTCTTTCTGGCCATATCAATCGTCAATCTGGCCTCGGACATTCTATTGGCAATGGGTTTATGTGTGATCACATGCTTTCCAGCTTTCATTCCTGCTATTGCAATAGTTGCATGAAGATGATCCGGAGTCATGATCTTGATAGCATCCACATCTTTTTCTTTTTCCAAAAGCTCACGGAAGTCCTCATAAGACGAGCAGCCTTTATACTTTCCCGAAGGCTTGTGCTTAGCATAATATCTCTCCACAAAATCCTGCATGAGATCACGACCTCCCGGCACACCGGTAATGTATTCCCCCCAATTGGGCTCATTAAGCGTCTCCCTGATGGTATTTCGAATGCTGTGGGGTGACCAGTCCAGGTAATTGGTTGAGTATTTATTGGGATCACAAACTGAGACGACCTGTATCTTCAGGTTTTTCAGGTGATCCCCCATTTGACGAATACCCTCCGTCCCACACCCAATATTTGCTATGGTCAGTTTGTCTGATGGCGGTACCTCTCCTGACTTTGCTATTACATGCCGGGGAACAATGGTAATCCCAGCCAGTCCAGCGGAGGTCTTCCCAATAAAGTTTCTTCGGTTAATCTTATTCGAGGCCATGGGTTTATGTTGCTATTGTTGGTAGGATTAAGTTACAAATTAGCTGACTGAAAGCGAGAGGTAAGAGCAATAATTTTAAATGTAGGAGTCAGTTTTTATCAAAACCTGTTTGGCATGGATGAATGAGATCAAATAATTTATCATTATTATTTAAATTAAACGTTATATAAAACGTATTAAAACCCGTGTGATAAAAAAGTTAGCAATAATATCCTTCACTTTCCTCTATTCAAATTTGTCTTTTGCCCAGCTGTATACTACAGTTTATGACCTAGCAGAAGAACAAGAAGTTTATATTTTTGGACAATCCATCCCTGTTAACGAGGGCCTCCTGGACCAACCTAACGAGATCTATTATTTTGATTCTATATTCATTGTCAAGAATACTTTTGGGGCTCACACACTGACGCTCTTTGATGAGCAATTCAATTATCTCAATAGTTGCCTGGAGAAAGGCAATCCTAATCCTTCTAGTCTGAGTTATTATGACGGTAAGATATTATTATTAAACAATGGAAGGCTATTTCAATATGGATTGGGTGAAATGATGACCCTCAAAAAGCCAGAATCTGTACAGTTAATTTTACCTTCTAATGTCTCCTGGAAATCCAGCATCCATCCCTATAGGGCAGGAGAGTTGATAATATTTACCCCCGAAGAAACAAATACTGAGAGGCTAATAGTACTGGATAAAGAACTAAGAGAAAAGAAGCGATTGGCTCCGATGTCTGCATTGGGGGTTGACTCGATACTAAATAATCATTTAAATGCCACAATGACTATTGACCCTGCTTCCGGTCACGCTTTTATTGGTTATCGATACACCAATTATATCGAAAAGTTTGAAGTAGAAACCGGGAAGCTATTGGTTTTGGCTCATGAAGCCAATTCGATTTTTCCGCCTGAACATGATATCTTAAGTACCATGACAATAGCCAGCACTCATTATACATTTTTCACTAGGATGAAGGTGTACAGTAATAAGTTGTATGTGCTTTATAGATATGGTGTCCCTTCCATGCCCAGAAAGGAGGATGAAAAAATGAGGCTTCTAATTTTTGATACTAAGAATCTCAGTTTAGAACGTAATTTGATTCTGGACGAGGACCTGGAAGATTTTGTGATGGTAGGTGAGTCTGAACTGATCGGGGTCTGCTACTATTGTGAAGATCCGATTAGGCAGTACTGGTTGGATTAGTTGCAGTATTTTAGAACCATGATGAACAAAATTTGTTTTCTTTTTTTATTATCAATCTATGCATGTAGTTCTAATAAATCTCCACACGATACTGAGGAGGTTAAATACGTTTTTGCACTTCCCCAACCGGCTTTCAAAAATTCTATCAAATCTATTCTAGAGGAAACAATTTTATTTGAGGTTACAAATGGGGATACTACAATGATGTACACTCAAAACATGGAGGTTTTTAACTATGACCAAAAAAGAAATTTAATAAGTGTAGATGGAATTGATATTTCCTCAGGAACATATGATACTATAAAGGGTTTAGTTCAATTTAATTATGAGTCATCAGGTAATCATTATCAGCTTGTTGAAGAAGAAATTGTAATTGGGACATTTGCCTGGATTAATAACTATAAAGTTCTTTTAGAAGATCTTGTTTTACCTCCAGTAATGATTTATGAATATGATGAGTATGGAAATAATCTTGCTGTATTATCATCACCAGCAGTAACAGATTCGATTTATCAATATACAAGAATATCACCCATTTCATATTATGAAAATGGACTCATTAAAGTTGGTCAAGAATTATCCAGGTCTATTACCTTGAAGGAATTTTCTCAATTAAACTTTGATATTACTTCTCCTAATTTTGACTTGCTACCGAAACCTAAGAGAGAACCAATCAGTACCCTAAAAAAGTATACATATACTTATTACTGAAGTAACTGCTTTTAACAGCATTTCCTACTTCAGCTCATACCACTCAATATTTTCAAGGTTTCTCCTTCGGCCAATATTCTCCGGAGCATAATACTCTGCCAGGTAATCGAGGATGATGTCTTCATTATCTCCCAAATCCCAAAGCTTCTGTGTCTTTTGCATCCATCGAATCAAATCCTGCCAACCCTCACGTGTAGCCCTGTTTTGAGCGATAAGTCTGGCTGAGTGGCAGTTGGTACAATTTCCAACAACAATGGGCAGCGCATCATCGGCCTCCAATACGGTATATGGATCTACTACCTCAGAAGATATGTTTTCAGGCGATGCTGCTTCTGTTGTATCATTGACGTCTGCTGAGACTTCGCTGTTGTCAGGAAACACTAGCATATCAAACTTTAAAAGCATAACCATGATAAAAAATATCAGTAGGACAGAGGTCAGCGCCAGCAATAGGTTTACAAGTCTTGATAGGTTCTTGATGTCCATTATTTAACCATTACTGCGATTCGGTGACAAGCATTATTGAGGTAGCCCTTTGGGTTCCACCCCGGAACGATCATAGGCTGTGACCTTCCCTGATCATCTGTTGCTTTAGCCCAGACCTCGTAATATCCTTTCCTGGGAAAGTCGACTTTTGCACTCCAATGTTGCCATGCCAACCTGTTTGCCGGAGCCTCGAGTATACATTTTTTCCAGGTAACACCAAAGTCGATGGAGTAGTGCATCTCATTGACCTTGTTATCTCCGGCCCACGCATGCCCTCTGATATCTAAAGTACGACCCTCTTGAATCTGTGCCCCTGTTTTAGGGTAGGTAATGAGAGACTTAACAGGCATGGATTCGATGATGCACATATTTTCTTCGGGAACTTTTGCTCCAGGAGGTACAGCTTCACACGGTACGCGATAAGAATCCCCACCCATTTTAGGACCATCATGGACTTTGTTACGGACAGCTATCCTCTCAAGCCATTTTCCGCTGGTTGAAGCCGGCCAGCCACCAAAGACTAAACGTAGGGGATAGCCATTCATGATTGGGATATCCTCACCATTAAGTGCCCAGGCGATAAGGGATTCATCTTCCATGGCTTTGGAGATGGGCACTCCTCTTGAAATTACTACCTCGTTTGGATCACCTGATAGATGTTTGTCTTTACCGTAGTATCCGATATAGACAGCATCCGATTTAATGCCCACGTCATTGAGGACATCCTTTAGCCGGACGCCGGTCCATTTAGGGCAACCTACTGCTCCGGTAGTCCATTGATTCCCTTTGGCAGGAGGGTTGAACTCGCTTCGACCGTTTCCGCCACATTCTATGGTCAGTTGATAGGTATAAGTTTTAAACCTGGATTTCAACTCTGCCAGCGTATAAGTTTTTTTACTGGTTACAGACTCACCGTCAAAGGTGAGGGTCCAGTTGTCGATGTCAATATTTTCCGGCGGTATCCCATTGTTTCTAACAAAAAGCTTATCTGCGGGTGTTATCTTATCGTCAAGTAGGTGAGGGGGTGTTTCTGCATTGATAGGCCGGTCATTAAGAATGATTAAACCGGGATCTTTTCCGGGGATTTCAAAGGGGAGATCATTATCTGCCAGTATAGCAGGGATAAGCCCTGCAGGCATGTTTTCTGCAAAGACGATTTTTCCTCCAACCGCCATGCTCATGGCTGTCAAAGATGCCTTTTTCAGAAAACCTCTACGACTTCTTGAGTTGGTTTTACGACCCCATAAAGATTCATCCGCTTCTTCGGGGTTGTGATACAATTCGTGGATTCCCTTTTTTCTTTTCATATGGGTCAAAATATTCGCTCTTTCCTGTTCAGGGAAGTAAGTTCTTAAAATTAACGGAAAATTGTATTCCATCCGTTTAGCGTTGACCCCATTTTTATTTTTAATATGAAGAAAGAGACCTCGGGTTTTTGAAATCTGATAGGTCTCTTGTTTTTATATAAATAAATAAATCCGTCAGGTTTCTAAAACCTGACGGGTTTACCATAAAAAAGGGATGCTGATTGCTCAACATCCCTATAATAAAATTCTGGCAACGACCGGGGCGCGTAGCCCTACTCGTAGAGTAGGTTGTTGCCACCT
>DKPQ01000009.1 GCA_002471275.1 Flammeovirgaceae bacterium UBA7330 | reverse complement strand
GCCATACGTGTGTTGGGAGCATGTTGCTAAGCTGATTTGCAATATGCGCAACTATAGTTAAGATGATGGAACCGACCCATCGGTGTAGTCTATCAGAAGGGTGCACCAAACCACCATAAGCTGCTGTGGTAAAGAGCCGTGGTAGTGAGCGTTATGGAAAAGGGTATTCAAGAAATACCCAGGTATGTATAAAGGAGACGAACGAGAGTGAACCTCTGAAGAAGTGTCGAGAACGTGTAATAATCTGTCAAAAGTGAGAAAAGTATGGGTCTCATAAGGAGTATAGTGGATATCTGAGTTTTGGCTATACGGCAGGCGTCATATAGGAGGCGTGAACTTTATACAGGCTTAGCTATGGAACCCAAGAACCTGTCTGATAATGCTAAGGGAAAAGTACAATAGGAACAAACTAGAGGCTGAATACCAAGGGATCAGATAGGGGCGGATCGACTCGTAGTAGTAATGAAACTTCTGTAATGGAAGAGGAGCGAAGGAGTCGACATATACAGTCAGCTAAAAGGATACAACTCAATGAAGAGGATGATATTATTTGAGCAGACAAAATCAATACCTATTACCAAAGAGATGGTTTGGGAAGCGTATTTGGAAGTGAAGAAGAAAGGCAAAAGTGCAGGGATCGATGATCTGAGTATGGAATTGTATTCCAAATGCAAGAGTCGCGAGCTGTACAAAGTCTGGAATCGTCTGTCGTCTGGCAGTTATTTTCCATCAGCTGTAAAGCGCGTGGAGATCACCAAGACAGATGGAGGAAAACGACCATTGGGCATTCCAACCATTAGCGACAGGGTAGCGCAAACGGTGATCAGGAGGTTGATAGAACCGAGGTTTGAAGCACTGTTTCATGAAAGCTCCTATGGCTATCGACCCAATAAGAGTGCGCATGCAGCATTAGAAGCAGCACGCACAAATTGTTGGCGATACAATTGGGTGTTGGATCTGGATATCAAAGGATTCTTTGATAACATAGACCATGAGAAAATGCTTAAGGCTTTGGAACGTCATATTCCTGAGCGTTGGATAATGATGTACATCCAACGATGGTTGACCGTTCCTGTCAGAGAGTTGGATGGTAGAGAAGTAGCCAGAAGAAAGGGCACTCCACAGGGTGGCGTGATCAGTCCATTACTGGCTAATATCTACCTTCACTATACGCTAGATGCATGGCTGGAGAAGCATTATCCTGAAATGAAGTTTGAACGATATGCTGATGATGTGGTGATACATTGCCAGTCGGAGGCAGAGGTAAGAGCGTTGAAGGATAATCTGGAGACACGGCTGAGAAGCTGTGGATTGGAAATGCATGGTGAAAAGACCAGGATTGTTTACTGTAGGGACTCAAAAAGACGGGGCAAATATCCGGTGGTCAAATTTGACTTTCTGGGTTTTAGCTTTCAGCCGCGCACGAGCAAACACCGGAAGACAGGAGAACTGTTTCTGGGATATGACTGCGCAATGAGTATTCAGTCACGCTCAAGGATACTTGACACCATCAGGAAGATGGATATCCAGCGGACTTCCTGTAATCGTATAGTCTACATCGCTCAACAATTGAACCCATATATCAGAGGGTGGGTACATTATTACGGTCGATTCCGGGGATATGAACTGGACAAGGTGTTTTACGTACTACGTACCAGACTGATGAGGTGGGCAAAGGATAGGTATAAACGTTACAGGAATAATATTCGAAAAGCCTATGCATGGTTGGATAGGGTGAGGAAACAATACCCGAACCTGTTTTATCACTGGCAGCTTGGATATGCTAACTAACGGATTAGATTTGTATATGAGGAGCCGTGTGATGGGAGACTATCAAGCACGGTTCTGTGAGAGGTTTGGGGTGAAATTCCCCTTACCTACTCGACAGGCATTAAGTGATACCTCGTTTATTGCTATTCCTTCCGGTCCACTTTTTAAACTGTTTGACCAGCATCATCAGGTGGAAAGACTCTTCAGAAAGGTAGTAGAAAGATCCTATGTTGATACAATCAATAGACTCGAAAGCCTTCAGTTCCACTCCGCTGAAGAACGATATAATTTGCTGATCGAAAAATCCTCTGCGGTGGTTAGAGAAATTCCATTGAAACATATTGCTTCCTATTTGGGTATCACCCAGGTAAGTCTGAGTCGGATCAGAAGTTCAATTCCCTGATTATTTAACAATTGTAAAAGGAATTGATCCGGACAACCCAGTCCTTTGTAGAAAACACCGATACAATGGGGCAAAGAGAGATCAGTACCAAAACACTTAGAGATTGGCTGGATTCCGGCAAAAAAGTAAATGTTCTTGATGTAAGACCGCTCAATGAACGCGAGGAATGGAAGATTCCCGGCAGTATTCATGTCGATGTCTACAGCGAGTTGAAGAAGAATAATCCCAAAACGTTCAAATCGATGGAATGGGATAAATCTATTCCTGTAGTCACTGTATGTGCCGGTGGAAAGACCAGTTTGATTGCAGCCAAAATGTTGCAAAATTCGGGATATGAAGCGTACAGCCTCCAAGGGGGCATGAGAACCTGGAGGCTTTCCTGGAATACTGCTGACAACGCCTTCGATGGCTTTAAGATCATTCAATTCAGGCGCACTGGAAAGGGATGTCTATCCTATTTGATCATCTCACTTGATGAAGCCCTGGTTATCGACGCTTCTTTGCCTGTGGAGGTTTATCAGGACCACCTGGATCAGAACAGACTGAACCTCAAATACGCCACAGATACCCACATACATGCGGATCATCTGAGCAGAACAAAAGAACTTGCAGAAAAGAACGGGAATAAACCTTCTATACCTGCCAATGACAAATTAAAATATCCGTTCAACTCAATAGCAGACGGAGACATTATTAGCCTTGGTAAGATAAAAGTTAGAGCTATAGGAACACCCGGTCATACATTTGAGAGTACAAGTTATCTGATTGATAACAAGGTGCTTCTCACTGGCGATACCCTGTTTACCAATGGAGTGGGAAGGCCGGACCTGAAAGCTGATAGGGAAGAGGCTGATAAGAAAGCAATCATGCTTTACTATTCTATCCGGAAGCTTATTCGACTGGACGGTTCAATTATTGTGATGCCTGGTCACACTAGCCAACCTGTAGCATTTGACCATCAACCCATTCAGTCTTCATTAAAAGATATAATGCAGGACCTCCCTTTGCTCAAAAAAGACGAACAGGAGTTCATCCAATATTTGCTTAAAAGGATTCCGGATCCACCCGAAAACTACCTAAAAATCGTTGAAAAAAACATTTCCGGAGATTTCAAGGATATAAATACACTTGATCTGGAAGTAGGGGCCAATCGTTGAGCTATATCCTAAACCATGAACGTTAAATTAGGACTAAAAGAAAACTGGAAGCAATTCACCATACTGGTCATCATTAATGGCTTTGTGGGGGGCATGGTTGGATTGGAGCGTACCATTCTTCCTCAGATCGCCGAAGCGGACTTTGGTATCGCAGCGAAGACAGCCATTCTTTCATTCATTGTCGTATTTGGTATCTCCAAGGCCATCACCAACTATTATACCGGCGCCTTTGCCAGCAGGATCGGACGTAAGAACCTACTTGTAATTGGCTGGTTAATAGGACTTCCTGTGCCACTTATCCTGATTTATGCAACGAGCTGGAACTGGATCATCGCAGCCAACATCTTACTGGGGATCAATCAGGGCCTAACCTGGTCCAGCACCGTCGTCATGAAAATTGACCTGGTAGGTGACAAAAACCGGGGGCTCGCCATGGGGTTGAATGAATCGGCAGGCTACCTGGCTGTGGGCTTGGTGGCTTTTCTCACAGGCTGGATGGCTTCCGAATATGGCCTGCGTCCATATCCTTTCTATCTGGGTATTGGCTTTGCAGTTGCCGGCTTAGTCCTAAGCTATTTTTTTGTTAGAGATACGGTGCATCACGTCCATTCGGAAACCGAAGTAAGCCAGGTTCGGAAGCTGAAGAACATCTTCGCGGAAACATCCTGGTTAAATCCGAATCTCGGTTCCATCACACAAGCTGGATTGGTCAATAACCTGAATGATGGGATGATATGGGGTCTGTTTCCTATGCTGTTGGCCAGCAAGGGTTTCAGTATAGCCGAAGTTGGAAAAGTAGTAGCTATTTATCCATTAGTATGGGGATTGGGACAACTTATCACTGGTAAGCTGGCGGATATCTGGGTGAAAAAACACATGCTGTTCTGGGGCATGGCAATGCAGGGTGCCGCAATTATAGCTATGATTTTTATGGATTCTTTTGCACAGTTCACCCTGTTAAGTATTCTACTGGGAATCGGTACGGCTGTGGTCTATCCAACCTTTCTGGCAGCCATTGCCGACTATACCCACCCACAACAACGCGCCAATAGTATCGGGGTATTTAGGTTGTGGCGGGACCTGGGTTATGCGATCGGGGCGATTGCCACGGGCATAACGGCTGACTTTTTTGGAATTGAAATTGCCGTACTATTGATTGGTGCAATTACCCTGGTGTCAGCACTAATTATATCACTTAGAATGAATTAAACATAAGAACCTTCAGAAAGATTGGTTCTTTTATTTTTAGCTTTATAAAGTGACGGAGGCTATTTATTCCTATATAAACTACCTGGCTGCATATAGTCTGATCCTTTCGGTCATACTAATAATCAAAGACAGAGAAAAGGTCAGGGGTGCTTTTGCAATTACCGGGTTTATCGGGTGTGTCCTCTTTTACCTGATCATCGATCTTGTAAATGATCCAATATTAAAGGGGATCCTTCTGCTGGGTCCGTTTTTGCTTCCGTTTTCTTTCTGGCTGGTGGCACGAACACTTTTTAATGACGATCCCATCCCTTTCAACAGGCTTTTGATTTACCTTGTATCCACTACGTTGCTCTATTATGGGCTTTACTTGCTTGTCGGTTTCACACAATGGGATAAAATGACAGCCATAGTGGGAAGGACGATTTCGCTCTTTTTCATTGTGCTGGCCATCATCGAAGCACAATCCGGTAAACGGACGGATCTGGATGAGGATAGGATTCGGTTGCGGAAATACTTCACCTATTTCATTGGGTTGGTGGTACTTATCACCATCCTGTCCGAACTGGGTTTGTCCAGAGATGAGCAGGAATGGCCCAGACTGGTCCAGAGAAGTACGATATTACTTTTCAATACCCTTTTTATTGCGATGAATGTCTCTATCAAAAGTCGTCTGTTTGATACACGTAAGAAAGGTACAGACATCCAACATCCTCAAATCATCGAAAAAATCCAGTCAGTCATGCTTGACCAGCAATTGTATCGGAAGGAAAAGCTTACGATTGGCCAGCTGGCTGAAGTTATTGGCGAACAGGAATACCGGGTAAGGAGGGTGATTAACCAGGAAATGGGATACCGCAATTTTATTGATTTCATCAATGCTTACCGGATCAAGGAAGCCACCGGTTTGCTGAAAGATCCGGCCCAATCGGATCTGACCGTACTGGAAATTGCCTACAAGACCGGCTTCAATTCCATTGGCCCCTTTAACCGGGCATTCAAGCTGGCCACCGGACTGACCCCAACAGACTACCGGAAAAAACACTTGGGCAACTAATCCTTGCCGATTTCAAAATCGGCCAACATTGTTCATCTCTGCAGAGAAACTACCAAAACCCAACCATAGCTTGGTTCATAAAAACTAAAATTATGGAACCACTTCACAACGAATTATTATCTGTTTATGGCAAGGTAATTCTAATAGATTTTCTACGCTACTTCATTCCGGCAGGTACTGCTTTTCTGCTCTTCTGGATATTCTTGAAAAAGGGATTAACACATCGGTTTATTCAGTCCAGGTGGCCAAGGACCTCCAGGCTCTGGTTTGAGTTTCGATACTCTATGAGCACCGTACTCATATTCGCAACCATCGGTCTGGGGGTGCATCTGGGCAATAAACACGGATACTTTCATATCTATGGTGACATTCAGGAATACGGCTGGATCTACTTTTTTCTGAGTCTGGTCCTCATGATTGGGTTTCACGACACTTATTTCTACTGGACGCACCGGTGGATGCATCATCCCCGAATCTATAAGTACGTACACAAAGTACACCACATGAGTACAATTCCATCTCCCTGGGCTGCGTATTCGTTCCATCCAATAGAAGCTGTGATCCAGGCATTGGTACTACCCATAATACTGACTTTCCTCCCTGTTCACGGACTTGCTTTATTCATTTTCCTGACCTATATGATCCTTCGGAATGTACATGGTCATCTGGGCTTTGAGCTTTTCCCCAAAGGTTTCATAAAGAATAAGTGGTTCAACTGGCATACCACCACTACACATCACAACATGCACCACCATTATTTCAACTGCAATTATGGCTTATATTTTCTATGGTGGGACAAATGGATGAAAACCAATGATGAGCGATATGAGGAACAATTTCAAGAGGTCACATCACGTAAAAAGACAGAGCTGGCCAAATATAAAGTCTTGATTTTATTACTCCTTTCGACAGTTTCCGCTTACGGCCAATCTCCTGAGGGAAAGTGGATGACTTTCAATGAGACTACGGGAGCACCTCTGTCCGTGATCAGCATTTATGAAAATGCGGAGACCCAATCTTGGGAAGGAAAAATTGATAGCATCATTCTTCAATCCAATCAGGGAGAAAATCCCATCTGCACCAATTGTCCTGGAGATTTTAAAAATAAGCCAGTTGTGGGGCTTCCATTTCTTTGGAGCTTTTCCAAATCAGGAAATGAATGGACTGGCGGTAAGGTACTTGACCCGGAAAGTGGCACGGTTTATAGCAGTAAAATATGGTTTGAAGGTCCGGATGAACTCCGCGTAAGAGGATATGGTGGACCGTTTGACTTGTTTTACCGAACACAGAACTGGAGAAGGGTAGAGGGTAGTGGCATTAGCGGGCTATGGGAGACCATCGATGAACGGTACCAGATGGTAAAGGCGCATGTACGACTTCAGGTAAAGCATGATGAACTGGTGGGTACAGTTGAGAAGCTGTTTTTACTCCCACATGAGGGGAATTACCCGGTTTGTGTGGAATGCGAGGGCTACCTGAAGGACAAGCCGGTGGTGGGATTGAAATTTATGTATGGGTTTCAGGAAAATGGCGGGAATTGGAATAACGGTCCCATCTTGGATCCGGCCAATGGCACTGTCTACTGGGCGAAATTTTGGATGGAAAATGATGATACCTTGATGATCCGTGGCTATTTGGGACCATTTTATCGTACTCAGAAGTGGAAACGGTATAAACATTAATTTCGACTATCTCATAATTATAGGTGATGAGGAATTAGAACAAAATAGGTTATGAAGCAGTGTAACAGAAATCCAAGTAAACTGCCGGTTTAGCTTACCAAAAATCCTAGTAAATCTCGAAAGAGCAGGGAAAATTCAAAGTTTTTATTTTCAAAATATCCAAAGTAACCATCCGGGATTTCCGAATGGTTGCTTTAGTGTAAAATATGAAGATGATCTTATCGCTCGGTCGTTAAGGCATACACACACGGGATCACCACCAAATTAAGTAGGGTAGCAGTCAGCAATCCCCCAAGAATCACCACCGCCATCGGGCTCTGAATTTCGTTACCTGGCTCACCACCTTTCAGGGCGAGTGGAATCAATGCCAAACCAGTGGTGAAAGCGGTCATCAGGATCGGATTCAGCCGGTCCAGCGCTCCGGTCTTAAGCAACTCAAATCCCTGCAGTCCTTCTTTCCGCAAATCCTCATATCTTGACACCAGCAGGATGCCGTTACGGGTTGCAATCCCAAACAAACTGATAAAACCGATCGTAGCGGCTATGCTGATGATCCCTGAAGTAAAATACACGATCAGTATTCCACCAATCAATGCCAATGGCAAATTGATCAGCACGATGAAAGAAAGCTTCACATCCTGAAACTCAAAATAGAGCAACAGGAAGATAATCAGGATCGCTACCACAGCTGTAATCATCAGTAATTGAGAAGCCTTAGCTTCACTCTCAAACTGCCCGCCATATTCCACCCGATACCCTTCGGGTAGGTCAATGTTCATTTCCACAATCTGTTGAATCTCATTGACGACACCCCGTAAATCACGTCCCTGTACATTCGCAGCAACTACAATCTTCCGTCTTACATTTTCTCTGGATATGGTGTTCGGGGAACTCACAGAACCAATAGTAGCCAACTGGTCCAAAGGAATGACCCCGCCATTGGGCAGGGAAATCAGTGCTTCACGAAGGATTTCAATGCGATTCCTGAACTGCTTTTGAAACCGGACCACCAGGTCAAAGTACTTTTGACCTTCGTAGATTTCACCTGCCTTTTCACCTGCGAAGGCTACATCTACCTGTTCCATTAAATTCCCAACAGTCATCCCGTAGGCAGCAAGCATTTGTCTTTTAGGAGTGATCCGGATCTGTGGCACCTCGATTTGCTGATCGACTGCCACGTCCGCCATCCCTTCAATAGATTGAATATTGGTTTCCACATTCTTACCCAATTCAAATAATCGCTGAAGGTCATCTCCAAAAATCTTGATAGCAATATTGGCACGCGTGCCAGAAAGCATGTGGTCAATCCGGTGGGCTATGGGCTGTCCCAGGGTGATGTTCACTCCGGGTACCACACTAAGTTTATTACGTACTTCTTCAAAGAACTCCTCTTTTGATTTTCCATCCAATGTAAACGGCACATCTATTTCAGCGGCATTTACACCCTGAGCATGTTCGTCGAGCTCTGCACGTCCGGTTCTTCGGGTCACTACTTCCACTTCCGGCATATCCAATAGCCGCTTCTCGATCAGCTGACCGTTTTTATTGCTTTCTTCCAGTGACATGCCGGGTACACCAACAGCACTGATTACCAGCGAACCTTCATTGAACTCCGGCAGGAAGCTTCGGCCCAGCTGGGTCATCAAAACCAAGCTGATTACAAACGCACCAACGGTCAAGCCAATCACGGTTTTAGGGAATTTGAGGACCCGCTCCAGCGTACCGGCATAACGAGCCTGGAGCCAGCGTTCAACCTTTGTGCCCTCTGCCTGTTGATTCAGCACCTTTTCGCTTTTCAGCAAACACGAGCAGAGTACAGGAGTTAAGGTCACGGCTACAATCAGGGAGGTCAATACCGAAGTGATAAACGCAATACCCAGCGGTTGCAATAACCTTCCTTCCATACCACTCAGGAAGAATAAAGGCACAAAAGACACGATGATGATGAGCGTGGCAATGATGATCGAACTTCGTATCTCTACCGAAGCATCCTTGACCACCGTCAGCACCGGCAATTGTTCTGCTTTGGGCTTTCGGATGTTTTCCCGTAAGCGTTTGAATACATTTTCTACATCAATGATGGCATCATCCACCAGGGCGCCAATGGCAATCGCCATACCGCCGAGACTCATCGTATTTATAGTATATCCCAACATCTTCAATACCAGGATGGATACAATCAGTGAAACCGGAATGGCCACCAGGGAAATGACGGTCGTCCGCCAGTTCATCAAAAAGATAAACAGCACGATGACCACAAAAAACGCCCCTTCCAACAGGGTCTGATTCAGGTTTTCAATGGATGCATCAATGAAGTTGGCCTGCCGGAAAATGTGGCTTTTGATCTCCACGCTTTCAGGCAGTGTATGTTTCAGGTCCGCAATGGCTTCATCCAACCGGTCGGTCAGATCTAGCGTATTGATATCCGGCTGCTTGGAAATGGTCAGGATCACCGCAGGGGCTGCATTCAGGGATCCGTCTCCAATCTTGTCAGCAGCACCAATGGTCACCGTGGCTAGATCCTTCACTTTGATTGATTCGCCGTTTACATTTTTGACTACTGCTTCTTCCAGGTCTTCCAGGGAATAGGCCCGGCCACTTCCTTTGATGATGTACTGGTTGCCATATTCATTCAGGAATCCTCCCGGGGCGTTCACATTACTTTCCTGCACTTTTTCCAGTAGGTCATCCAGGCTCACATTGTAATACTTCAGCTTTTCCGGATGGGCCAGAACCTGGTATTGTTTGTAATCGCCACCGATCACAATTACATTGGCAATACCGCCAATAGACTTGATCCGGGGGCGTATCATCCAGTCTGCCAGGGTGCGCAGCTCCATCGGAGACAGACTGTCCGACCGTACTCCTAACAGCATGACTTCACCCATGATGGATGAAATGGGGGCCATGGTTGGTGAGCCTACACCCGAAGGTAAATTCTCACGTACCATGGGGATGCGTTCACTAACAATTTGTCGGGCACGATAAATATCCGTTCCCCAGTCAAACTCCACCCAGACAATAGAGATCCCGGCTGCAGAAGAGGACCGGATCCGGCGCACATTGGGCGAGCCGTTCATGGCCGTTTCCAGCTGGTAGGTCACCAGTTTTTCGACTTCTTCGGACTCCATGCCATGGGCTTCGGTAAGGATCGTTACGGTGGGAGCCGTCAGGTCCGGGAATACATCCACGTTCATGTTTCGTGCAATGTATACACCAGCTGCACTGAGGACCACTGCACCCAGAAGCACCAGCAATCGGTTTTGTAATGAAATTGATAATATTTTGTTTAGCATGATCAATCAACTATTTTAATGTGCATGCCCATGGGCGGGTGCCTGTCCGGACATAGAGGCCATTTTTACCTGGTAAGCTCCTTTGGTGACAACTACTTCCCCCGGAGACAATCCTTTCACCACTTCCACTTCATTTACCTAAACTACCAATAGCATCGATGTAAGGAATTTTGAATAGCTCATATATTACACTTGAGCCTAATAATATAAACGAAAGATAGAAGCAAGTCTTTGTACAATTTGCATCAGAAATGATGGGAGCTGACTTCAGCTTATTGCCCACATTTAACTTAGCCCTAAAGAGAAAATACATGATAAGAATAGACGAGATGGAAAGTACTATTCCGATCAATGTAGTCTCAGGTTTCAAACCAAAGTAGATGCTATTTCCAGCGCCCAAAATCAAGCCTACAGTTAACAGGTAGAAAGCTGAACCAGTAATTTTAAGTGCTGTTTTTTCAAATGAATCTCGTCTGAAAATATCATACTTTTTCATTCTCCAGATCATGTGGGCAATGCCAATTCCGGAGAACACTTCCACAAAACTGTCAAGACCAAAGCCAAAAAGTAGTAAGAATAAAGATTGATCCTGCTACCAAAACGATAGAGTTAATGATTGCGCCCAACAATGAGAATCGTTTGTATCCGTATGAGAATTTTTTGGTTCTTCCTTTCTTTGACAGCTTTTGAAAATACCAGGAGAGACCCAAACTCAGGCTATCTCCCAAATCATGTAGCGCATCTGATAGAATCGCTAAGCTATTGGTATATAGTCCTCCAATAACCTCAATGATGGTAAATACCAGATTGAATGATTGTGGCTACAAATCCAGAATTGATTTCTTTTAACCCCACCTATCCACTTTCCTCTCATATGCCAGATAATCTTCCTCAAAAACATTCTCCAGTACCTTTTCTTCTAGCCCAACTCTCACAAATACGATAAAGGCTCCAAGTAACAATATAATACCTGAATAGATGCTGGGAATACAGAGAAAAAAGCCAATAAGCGTGATTAATTGCCCCAGATGTAGCGGGTTTCTTGTTTTAGAATAGATGCCTTTCGTAAGCAATAGCCAACCCTTCTGTTCACTTCCTCTATTCAATCGTTGTTGGTTTTTGGCCGAAAATACAACCATAAATGCAACAGACATGATTCCAATAGCTACCCAACTTAACGTATGGGTTTTTAAGGTTTCAAATGGCACAACATATTGATGGTAAACCTTAGGAAACAGCGAGAAAACTGTAGTAAGAGCAATCACCAAAAGCCATATTAGGTTATTTAATAAAGTAACTGTTTTGAGCTTAGGTGGTTTATCTTTTCGTTTTGGTGCGTACATTAAGAATGTAAGCAGAAAATAGAGTAGAAAAAATATAGGTAAAAATATTCTTAAATGTATCATTGGGTTTCAATTTTGGGTTTTGTAAATAATAAGGTGATTACTCCTCCTAAAACAGCAATCAATGAGGCAATTAAAATACTGATCTTTGAGACTTTAACCAACTCAGGGTCTGTAAAAGCCAGGTTTGTAATAAAAAGTGACATGGTAAAACCTATACCAGCTATCATGCCCATGCCGATAATGTGCTTCCAGCGCAGAGAGGCATGAAGTTCTGAGAGGCCGAACTTTTCACCAATAAAAGCAAAAAGACTGATCCCTAGTACTTTTCCTAGTGCCAAACCTAGCAATATACCTAGCCCAAGAGAACCTGAAAGCACTTCCAAAAGACTGACATCAAGTTTTACACCCGCATTGGCAATAGCAAAGATCGGAATGATAAAAAAGGCGTTAAAATCAATCAATGCATTTTCTAGCTTCAGCAAAGGAGGTCTTGAATTTTCGGTATCCTTTTTAATCGCCTTCAATATTTTGCTTTGGCGAGCGTCTTGCATGGGGTCGCGGTTCTCAATGTCCGTTTCTTCAAGTGCGGCCACATTCTTAGCAGTACGCTCTTTCAGAATTTTGCTGTCCAGTTTGGGTTTTACAGGAATGGTAATGGCGAAGAGCACCCCTGCTATTGTAGGATGCACCCCTGAGTTGAGAAAGCAGTACCACAAGGCCAAACCTCCCAAAATATACCAAAACAGGCTTTTTGCACCAAACCGATTGCAAAGCATTAATAACACAAATAGACCTGCACCAGCGCCAAGGAATAACCAACTCAGCTCATTGCTGTAAAACAGGGCTATAACCAATATGGCTCCCAGGTCGTCAGCTATGGCGAGAGCCACCAAGAAGATTTTAAGCTGTGACGGCACTCTTTTGCCCAATAAACCGATGATACCCAAGGAATAGGCAATATCGGTAGCCATAGGTATTCCCCATCCTCTAATATTTTCAGTACCGGAATTTAGGGCTACAAAAATAAGGGCAGGCACAACCATACCACCTAAAGCACTTAATAGAGTAGTGATGATATGCATCGGCCCATTGGGAATTGCCCAAAACCAAAGCGAAAATCGTAGCTGCAATTAAAAGCAAACCACCCGAGGTTTCCCTATCCAAAAACTTGCGGGCAGTCTCTCTGATATACGCTAACCCGGTGTTGCTCCTATCTACTGATTGATCCATTCCTTTGCTTCTTCTTTTTGTTCACTATCAAAGTATCGGATTTCAGCATTGGTGAATGGCTTCATGAACTGAGTGATCCAATCCTGCCATTTTTTGTCGCCCACCATGGCGATCTTTTCATAATCGTCAGCGTGAGACATATCCATTTTTAAATCTTTCCAGAAGGCATTGAATTTCCATCCGGAAAAATTTTCCATCTCAAAGTACCACCGTACTTTCTGCCCACGGTTCACGATGTTATGAATCAGCGGGTGAATTTTTTGAATGTCAGCTTCAGTCAGGTTTTCCTGAGCTTTCGTGGCTATTACATTGTTTTTGGTAAATTCCAGTATTTGTAACATATTTCGCTTATTTCGCTAACTTTAAAATCCTTACTGCTCCTCGCATTACAAAGGCGAAAACAATGCCCCCAATCGCCAGGTCGGGCCACTTACTTTCCAGAAAATAAACCAGTACACCAGCCAGTATTACCCCTCCGTTGACGATGATGTCATTAGAAGTGAAAATTGCACTGGCCTGCATGTGGGCCTCTTTGCTTTTTGCCTTGTTGATCAGCCATAATGAGACGAGGTTACCCACTAAAGCCAGCAGGGAAACGATAATCATCCACTGGAAAAGGGGCGTTTCGCTTTGGGTGAAAAACCTGCGTAATACTTCCGAAAAGCCAAGCAGTGCCAGCCCCATCTGAAAATAACCACTGATCTTTGCTACTTTTTTCTTACGGGAAATAGCTGCCCCCACCGCAAATAGACTCAGAGCATAAACAATAGAATCAGCCAGCATATCCAACGAGTCGGCTATCAGGCCCATGGAGCTGGATATCCATCCGGTGGTCATTTCGGCTACAAAAAATCCAAAATTGATGCCCAGCACCCACCACAGTATTTTCCTGTGCTTGGTCTCGTCTTCGGCAATGGGCATTTCTGCCTCAGAAGTACCTTGGAGTTGATCGTTGAGGTTTAGTTCACTGATGGCATTTTGTATAGGCAGTACTTCATCCTGATGAAATACTTCCAGCTTACGTGCCGGAATGTCAAACTCCAGGTGCTTTACCTGGCTGAGAGGTTCCAGCTTCATGCGGATCATTTGCTCCTCCGAGGGGCAGTCCATTTTGCTTATTTTGAATGTGCTTTTATTCATTCGGTAAATTTTTTCTGTTGGCTCTTTGTCACTATTTCATTATCATCTTCAAATAATTTTAAAACCCAGGTGGGCGGTTCGGTTATTTCCGTAGCACCTAATTCCCTTGCCAATTCAGGGACAGAAACTGAAACATCTTTTTTCCAGGGTAAAGATCTGGTAATACCTATTGCTTTAACCGCACCTTTTTGCTCGAAATAATGCACATGATAAATCCATTTCTCATCTATTCCAACTGACTCCAACACAACATCAAACTTGGTCCATATTTTCAAAGGTTTTCGATATATTATTTTTTGAGAACCTAAAGCCGGAGCAAGTCCTTTGTTCATAAGTAGCTTCAAATATTTTGACCTGGCAATTAATTCCCATCGTATGAAATCCATGTACACAGGATATTTTGAAGCTGTCATAACCCGTAAACCATCACAATCAAAAATCCCCACTCTAAAAGTTCGCCTTATTGTTCTATTATATTCAATTTTACTCTGGAAGTTCTTCTGAATCAGAATTTTCAAAATAGTGTACCAATAGAATATCATCTTTAATTAGTTGTTATGGTTGAGCCGCCCTACTGGCATGATCTAAATTTTGGTAGTTCTTCATGCAATGTTGCGCGTTCGTTTTTTATTTCATTTTAATTGGTTTGCATTCTCCGGATTCAATCCTTTGAAGATTAACCAAAAAGCAAAAACCAATTCTTGTACAACCAGTGGTATGGTTATAGCAATATATGTCGTTGATATCACATCAACAGCCTGGAATAATATCAGGAAACTTGCCAGGATTATAAGTGCATTTCCAATGATGCCCCATGTCGATAACCACTTCGGAATATACTTTCCGCTAAAAAGGATATGGTACAGCAATAGATTACCTAATCCCGTTGCTACCATTACGCCCAAATGGTTGGTCAAATCCCTGATTATCTTTAACATTTCACCTAATTTTTCAAGGTACAGCAAACTTTCCCCTGCAGAAGTCAGATAAGTCTTACTAAGATAAATGAACAGGGGTAGTAAAATCACTCCAAAAATTTGAAATGCCCCTGCTATCATCCTAAATCCCACAAATCCAATAGCACTGTTTTCCTTGTGTGCTTTTAGGGTCTTATATAGTATAAGTGCAAATCCAATGTAGATTGGAACCAACAGAAATTGAAAAACTGCTCCAGACAATACTTGACTTTTATTAGGAAATACTTCTTTGAGGAAATCGGTACTTTCTACCGAAGGGACAATGCTTAATAGTCCTGCAATTATTCCGAATAGAATTAAAATTCCTGCGATTCTTGAAATCTGTTTATTTGAATTCATCTTCTAAATTGATTTGGGTTCATTTAAATTCACTTCGAATCTTATCACCTCAAAGGGATGTGGTTCGTGAGGACACTGTGAGGACACGAACCTGGGGTTGGCTTCATTTAAAATAGGCAACATTACTTTTTATAAGCCAACAACCTCAGCTCATCAAAGACTACCACCTGTGTAGAACCTTCATGTACAGCAATACCAATATTTGCCAGACAAAAATCATGGCTGCAATCAAAAGCACAAGATACTGCCGGATGTTTTAAAACTTCCACGCTATAATGCTGCTATCACTTTTTTCAGAAGGGCTTCAATTTCAGTGGCTATGTCAGCCAACGCTGCATTATCTACAGCTGCCATTGAAGCTTTGGGACTGACAGCCGCTACTTCCACACCAGCATCCGTTTGTTGCACAATAACATTGCAGGGCAGCATGGTTCCGATTTTATCCTCAGCTTGTAATGCTTTAAATGCGAAGGGAGGGTTACATGCTCCCAGGATTTTATAAGGCCGAAAATCTTCATCCAGCTTCTTTTTCATGGTTTCCTTCACATCTATTTCAGTGAGTATCCCAAAGCCTTCTGCTTTCAATGCTTCAGTGACCATTTGTATGGCTTCTTCAAAGCTTACATCATTCAATGTTTTTTCACTATAGTATTTCATTTTATATGGTTTTTAGTTCTGTAATAACCTAACGGATTAAAAGCAAAAACACTGTAACAATTATTACATTAGCGTTTGATCCTGGTTAATAAATGAGATTCCAATTTCATGCGGATCATTTGCTCCTCAGAGGGGCAGTCCATTTTGGTTATTTTGAATGTGCTTTTATTCATTCGGTAAATTTTCACAACATTTTTCACAGATACCCTGGAGTACCATATTTACCTTCTTTACACGATGATTGCCCCCAATTGAAAGTAGCTCATTTGGTATAGGATCAGGTAAACAGAAGGTTCTATTACACACTTCACAGCGAAAGTGGAGATGCCATTTCCCTTCGGCAGAGTCATGCTTTGATATGGCATATTTTGCTATTCCTGTACCATCATCAATCCTGTGTACAATTCCATTTTCTTCAAAAAGGTCTATGGTGCGATAAAAAGTTGTTTTATTTACCGGCTTTTCCTGCCTGGAAGTAATAGCCAAAGCATGTTGAAGTTCTTTCAAACTACAAGCTGTTTCCTTCCTAAGAATGTATTCAATGACTTTGGAACGAGTATCAGTTGAAAGAATGCCATGATCCTGAAGTATGTCTTCTGCTATGCTCATATTATTAAATGGTTAAATCTGTTGTTAGAGGTGTTTCTTGTACGCTAACAACCTCAATGCATTAAAGACTACCACCAAGGTTGAACCTTCATGAATAAGCACTGCAATACCGATATTGGCCAGACCAAAAATGGTTGAAGGAATGAGCAAAGCCACTATTCCCAGACTCACCCAGAGATTTTGCTTGATAATGCCTTTGGCCTTTCTACTTAAACCGATTGCAAAAGGTAAGGTTTCCAGCTTATCGGCCATCAGAGCAATGTCAGCTGTTTCCAGGGCAACATCACTTCCTGCCGCTCCCATGGCTATGCCTACCGTACTGTTGGCCATGGCCGGAGCATCATTCACGCCATCGCCTACCATGGCTACTTTGTCTTCTTTTTGTCTAAGCTCTTTAATGGCTTCTACTTTTTCTTCTGGTAGCAAACTGCCCCAGGCATCTGTAAGCCCGATTTCTTTGGCCACTGCATCGGCCACTTTCTGGTTGTCACCGGTGAGCATGATCATGCGTTTGATACCGATCTTTTTCAATTGCTCTAAGGTATTTTTTGCTTCTTCTCTTGGCGTATCCATCAGGGCGATGATGCCTATGTAATCGTCATTCTGTCGGATGAGCATGGTAGTATTGCCAGCAGACTCTAAGGATTTTACTTTTTCTTCTATTTCCTTTGATGGCTTCTTTTCATCCAGTGACTCAAACAGGTCCAGGTTGCCAATGTAGACTTTGTCACTTCCCAATGTGGCTTTGATCCCTTTCCCAAGCACTGCCTCCAGGTCTTTCGCCTCAGGTATGTCAGCACCCTTCAGTCGCTCTTTTCCGTCACGCACTACGGCCTTTGCCAGTGGGTGATCACTAAGCCCCTCTACCGCAATTGCTATCTTCAGGAGTTCTTCTTCTTTCACATCACCCAGGGCTACCACTTCGGTTAACTTAGGCTTACCTTCTGTTAGTGTGCCCGTTTTATCAAAAGCCAGGGCAGTAAGTACGCCTAAATCTTCCAATGGGCGGCCACCTTTGATAAGCACCCCACTTTTGGCTGCCCGGGCTACTCCACTTAGCACCGCACTCGGGGTGGCAATAGCCAAAGCACAAGGGCTGGCAGCTACCAGTACGGCCATGGCACGGTAGAAGCTTTCGCTAAAAGTTTCGTCAATAACTAAAAAAGCGAAATTGAGCAACACCACCAATACCAATACAGCAGGCACAAAATACTTCTCAAATTTGTCCGTAAGTTGCTGGGTAGGCGACTTCTGGGTCTGGGCTTCATTGACCAGTTTCACAAGGCGGGAGAGTGTAGAGTCCTTCGCTACTTTGATCACTTTGATTTCCAGTGTATTATTGCCATTGATCGTACCGGAAAAGGCACGGTTCTCTTCTTTGATGATTTTTTCCTGTGACCAGTCTTTATCGGGATCATCCACAGGTTCTTTATCCACGGGCACACTTTCCCCGGTAATAGGTGCTTGATTTACGCTACTCCGACCATCTACTACCACACCATCAGCAGAAATTTTGCTATTAGGCTTCACTACGATGATGTCTCCAATGCTCAGTTCTTCTATACCTACTTCTTCTGTTTTTCCATTTCTCTTGAGCAAGGCGGTTTTAGGAGCCAGTTCTGCCAAAGCAGCAATAGATTTACGGGCCTTGTTCATGGCATAATGCTCCAGGGCATGTCCCATACTGAACAGGAACAGCAACAGGGCACCTTCTGCCCATTCACCCAGAATGGCCGCACCGATGGCTGCTACCAGCATTAGGAAATCTATCTCAAAGCCACCTTTGGCAACTGTTTGAATAGCTTCTTTGGCCGTGAAATATCCACCAAAGAAATAGGCCCCGATATAGAGTGACAGGCTCACCCAAGAAGGGATAGCCTCCACATAAGAAAGCCCAAAACCTATTCCAAGCAATGCCCCGCAGATGATGGAAAAGATCAGCTCTGTATTTTTCCCGAAAATACCACCGTGTGAGTGGTCATGATCTTCACCTTCCTCATGTGAATGCTCATCCACTTTTTCTTGGGTTTCCTGTTGTTCAGATTTCTTGGCTTGCTGAAGAAATCGCTCAGCACTTACCTGCGTATCCGGTATGTCAAGACCTTCTTTCCTTAACGATTTCAGTATCTCCGCTTCATCTATTTTGGTGGTATCAAATTCCAGTCTTACCATGCCGGAACCTGAAACGGAGGCTTCCAGAATGCCCGCTTTGTTTCTAAGGTTTCGCTCTATGTTACGGGCATGGCGTGTATGCCTTATTCCCTCTACTTCTATGAGTTTATGACCAAACTTCCCGGTGATTTCAGCCCCGGTTTGCTCCGCCAGTTTTTGGATCCGGTCAATAGAGATCAACTCCGGATCATAATGGAAGCAGAGTTGTGGCACACCATTGTCGGTTTCATCTGCCACATGTACTTTTTCAAGACCGTCCTTGTCCTGAAGCTGGTGGATCAGTTTATTAACACATTGATCTTTTTCGTCCGGCACTTCGGGCAGGATGAGTGGTATTTTTATCTGTAGTTTTTTCATTGTTGATTTTGTTTGTGTCGCTGTTTCTTCAAAAAAGGGAAATGATGGGAGACCAGAAGGAGAATCAAGAGAGCAGCAGAGATGCTTCCCATTAGGTACATGCCATAACCAATCGCTATCCCCACTGCGGCAGTTGCCCAGATTGTAGCGGCTGTGGTCAACCCTGAAATGAAATGCTTTGAATTATCCCTGAAAATGATGCCGGCACCCAAGAATCCAATACCAGAAACGATATTGGCCACTATTCTGGTCTGGTCTGCCACCTCTATATGGGTATTGATAATGGTAATGAGCGTTGCACCCAGACACACTGCTGCATAGGTTCGGATACCGGCTGCATGGCCGTCAATTTCTCTATCCAGTCCTATCAGTACACCCAGTACGAGGGCTACCAGTAATCTCGGTATTAACGTTATTTCGGTTTGAAAGTCCATTGCTATAAAATGTAATAAGTTTCAGGTTCTTTTTTTTGAGGCACATTTTTATCACCTATCATTTGCCTCAAATTGATTTCTATGGTTTGCGCAAGATCAGTCATGGGTGTATCTAATGGCCGGTTTTCAAAAGGGTCTTGCATGAGTATGGAAGTTTTTTCTATGGCAATAAAAATGATTGGGATGCCAATGGTAAGTCCAATTTCTACCAAGAGGTATTTATCCGACAACCCAAACGGAAGCATGGTGGCAAAAACATAAATGATGGTATGGATCAAAAGACTGTGGGCTTTTGGGAAAACGGTGTTTTTAATCCGTTCGCATTTTCCCATAGAGTCACACAGACGGGCTATTGTACTGTCTATTTGCACCTGTTGAAAATCATTAACCATGTTTTTTCCTTTGGCTGCTAATAGCGTTTCAGCATGTTCCGAAAGTAACGCATTGGGCAGATTAAAAGCATCAATATTGTGTGTATCAAGATATTGCTTTACTCTGGTTGAGTGAGGCAATTTTCTCAATGCTTCACCAAGGGCATAGCACCAGATGATCTGCCGCTCGGTCATATCCTTCACCAAAGTTTCATAACTTTTGCTGCTTCTATCAAAAAAAGACACACACTGCCTGATCAGTGTTCTGGAGTCGTTTACGATGGCTCCCCAAATAATTCTGGCTTCCCACCAACGTTCATAAGCCTGGTTTGTGCGAAAACCTAAAAGCAATGCTACCGCGGTACCGAACACGGCTGTGACACTTACTGGAACTGAAATCTTGTCAAGAAATCCATATTGATCCAGAATACCAACCACAACTGCATAAGCTGTAATAAGTACAATATCAATCTTAATTGTTTTAAGAAAGTCGAGTATGGATATTCGTTTGTTTAATAACATTGATTTTCAGTTTTTAGCACGCCTTGTCTTTGTTTATGAGTAAGTTACTCTTACGATTACTCCAATAATACATCACTAACATAGCTGCCAATAGTACAATTTGAGAAACGAATGTTTCAAGTGTTGGGAATACCCCAAGCCAATCTACATTCACCGACACCGGAAGACCGGTTATGGATATCCAACCGGCTTCCTGAAGTGAATGGATACCTTTACCGATCAGTATCAATGCCAATAGCATAATCACCCAGGCTGAATACCGAAACAACTGCCTTACGGGAATCTTTTTAGCATACCTTACAAACAGGATAGCAAACAGTGCGATCAATACAAAAGCAGCTAAAACCCCCAGTCCTATTGATGACTGATTAGCGGATTGAGTTTCCAGACTAATAGCCTGTAAAAATAAAATTGACTCAAAAGCCTCACGAAACACTACCATAAAAGAGAAAAAGGCAATACCCAACATTTTGTCTGCTTTAAGCTGTTTACCTATTTTTTCTTCAATAAACATTTTCCACTTTTTGGCGTGCGAATGGTCATGTAACCAAAACCCTACAAAGGCCAATACGATCACTGCCACCAGCGAAATCATTCCTTCCATGACTTCTCTGTTTTTACCACTTATCCCGATTACCCAGTCGGATAAAAACCACCCACCAACTCCAAAAAGAACAGCGGTTACCCATCCACAATGTACCCATAAGGCGGCCTTTTTTAATTCTGATGAACGTATCAAAGCGAGAATCAGGGCCAGGATCAAAAATGCTTCCAATCCCTCTCGTAGCATGATAGAAGCAGATAAGGCAAAAGAAAGCCAATAAGTAAGCTTTTTATCCTGCATCAATTTCCCGGCCTGATCTATCATGTCAAGGCCATTGTTGATTTCTGTCTCCACCTTTGACTTTCCGGCTTTTTGCTCTATTACTTGTCTGACTTTAAACATTTGCTGCTCCAGTCTTGCCGTAAAAGCAGGGTCATTGGCCTTCAGCCTCGCTTCATAAGGCTCAATACCTTCGAGGTAGGCTGCCAGGGCATCTTCACGAGCAGAAGAATAATTCCCTGTAGCATAATTTTGCAGGGCATTTTTTAAATAAGTCTTTGCCCTATCCAATGTGGGTGCCCGGCTAACATCCCTTGGAGATTGTGTTCTAAGAGCGGCAAGGGATAATTTTGCGTTTTTGTTATCCGACTCAAGACGTTTTAACAATTCCACATCGGATAGAGTGGCTACCTCCTGAAGATTTACATGTGCGCTCGCCTGCTCAAACTCCTGTTGCAAACCGGATTCATTATCATCTTCGGTTTCAAACCGTAGTGATTTTATGTAAAATGCCAGATCCCAAATTTCCTCATCGGTTAGGCTTTCAAAACTTTGCATAGCAGTTCCTTCCACTCCCAGTTTTATGGTATTGTAGGCCTGAAAGGGTGCGATTTCCTGCATCAGGGTATCGTTTAGAAAATTAGTAGGAGCTGGCACTAATCCAGCAGCTAGTTTGCCATCTCCGGCTCCCCTCACCCCGTGGCAGGGGGTACAATTCTGTACATATAAAATTTCCGCGTTTTTGAGGTTAGGCCATATAAAAGGTGCAGTTTTAAACCCTGTCACCTCTATAATATCTTGCTTGGATTTCCCTGCTACTGTGGTTATATCCTCATGGGGAGCCTTTTGGTCTATAAGGTTTTTTAATTTTTTTAATACGGCTAAAATATTGGCCTTCTCATTATCATTTAACTTACTGTTTTTGATAAGCCCGATTACTTTATCGCTGAATTCTTGCATTTCTGCATATTCTCCATCATTTATCACTTTTCCATTTTGTACTGCTGCGGTATAATCCCTTGAAATGTAGTCCAGCAAATGAATGGTGGTTTGAATATCTTTTTTTATCTCATTTCCAAAAACATTGGAAGGACAAAACCAAGTCAATATGACGACTGTTATAAATATCTTTAATAGGTTACTCATTTATTGATCTATGTTATTCAGATGTGTTGCAGATACACTTCTTATCTATTAGAATCGGTTTAAAACTTCATTTTCTGTATTCTTATCGCATTTAAAATAGCCAGAAAGGCCACACCTACATCTGCGAATACGGCTTCCCACATAGAGGCCATACCAAATGCCCCCAGAATCATTACTATTAATTTTACCCCAAAGGCCAATGCAATATTCTGCCAGACTACCTTCCGTGTAGAACTACCTATTTTTATGGCCTTTACAATCTTTGATGGTTGATCCGTCTGGATAATCACATCTGCGGTTTCAATAGCAACATCACTTCCTAAACCTCCCATAGCTATGCCTACATCGCTTACTGCCAAAACGGGTGCATCGTTGATCCCGTCACCGACAAAAGCAATATTGGCTGATGGGTTTTTCTTCATCTCCTCTACTTCGTGTAGCTTGTCTTCGGGAAGTAAGCCGCCTTTGGCTTGCTCGAGCCCCAGTTCAAGCCCCACCTTTTCGGTAATAGAAGGCTTGTCGCCCGATAACATAATGATTTTCTTAATGCCGGCATTATGCATTCCTTTAATGGCTTCTACAGCATCTTCCTTTAATTGGTCAGCAATCGTGACATAGCCTGAAAACTCATTGTCAATGGCAATCATTACGATGGATTCTACGATGGTATCAGTATCAGGTGGGACATTAATACCATGAGCTGTCATTAACGCTGTATTACCGACTAAAACTGTTTTATTGTTGACTTTACCTTTTAATCCTTTTCCCGCTATTTCGCTAACCTCAGAAGCGATGTGATTCTGTCTCTTTAAATCATACTCCAAAATGGCACGGGCTATTGGATGAGTGGATTGCCCTTCCAACGCCAGCAGATACGCCATCATTTCATTTTCGGTAATTGCCACTGGTTTGATTTCCTTGATCTTAAACACCCCTTTAGTAACCGTACCCGTTTTATCCATGACCACCGTATTTACCTTGGTCATTGCATCAAGAAATGATGCCCCTTTAAACAAGATCCCGTTTCTTGATGCCGCTCCCAGGCCCCCGAAATATCCAAGTGGTATGGAGATGACCAAGGCACAAGGACAAGAAATTACCAGAAATATGAGCGCACGGTATAACCAATCTTTGAATACGTAGCTCTCTACAAAGAAGTAGGGCAGTACGGTAAGGCAAATGGCAAGAAACACCACAATGGGCGTATAAATGCGAGCAAACTTCCTGATAAAAAGCTCAGTTTTGGATTTTCTTGCAGTGGCATTCTGTACCATATCCAAAATCCGGGCAATTGAACTGTCGTTAAATTCTTTGGTCGTTTCCAGCTCTATCACGCCTTCCAGATTAATGCTTCCCGCAAAAACCTTATCGCCTTTGTGGATGGTGTCGGGTTTGCTTTCCCCGGTAATGGCTGCAGTGTTAACGCTGGCCTTTTCAGATATAAGCGTACCGTCCAGTGGAATTTTTTCTCCTGTTCGCACCTGAACTTTTTCCCCGACTTGTACAGTTTCCGGATTTACGGCTACAAAATCGTTATCCCTATATACCAAAGCTGTATTGGGCCGTACATCGAGCAGGGCCTTTATATTGCCTTTGGCCCGCCTGACCGCAGCATTTTGAAAAAGTTCACCGACAGCATAAAACAACATGACGGCTACACCTTCCGGGTATTCGCCTATGGCAAATGCTCCCAGCGTAGCAATGGACATCAGGAAGAATTCGGTAAAAAAATCACCTTTGATTATGCTTTCCCTACCTTCCCTGATCACAGGGAGCCCAACCGGAATGTAAGCCACAATGTACCAGGCAACACGTATCCAACCCTGGAAGAATGGGAACACATTAAAGTAATCGAACGAGATACCAACGATGAGCATTGTAAAACTTAAAATTGCCGGAGCAAAAGTTTTAAATTTCGTTTCGCTTGATGAACCCTCAGATGCCTGTTTACTTTTAATGTCTCGCAGCTGTACTTTTTTCTTTTTTAACATTACCCAAATCTTATTTACTACATTTCTTACAAATTCCGGTAATCACGAAATCAGAATTCTCTGCTATATAGCCCTCAGGTAAATTTATTTTCGGAATTTTATGATTGGTTAAACAGACAGTTTCATCACATACTGAACAATGAAAATGAAGATGTAAATCTTTTCCTACTTCACATTCACACCCCTCTTCACACAAAGCATACTTGGGCACACCTGTACCATCATCAATACTATGCACCATGCCGTTTTCTTCAAAAACTTTTAATGTTCTATAAAGTGTAGTTCTATCCGACTTTTCAAAAGCTCTATATAGTTCGGTAAGGCCAACCGCAGCCTCCCGATCCAGCAGATACTCCAGCACCAGCAGCCGCATGGCTGTTGGTTTTATCTTATGCATTACAAGATTTTCTTCTAATTCTTTTATTGCACTCATAATGTGTTTTTTCTAAGTATCACTTGTGTAAACTGCACTTTTAAGACCTCACTAATTCCCGGGATGAAGGACGCCAAACCAACCTCTTTTGTAGAAAAATCTCCCGTAGCACTTAGCAAACATGCAATGGATTCTCCACCATTAAAATGCTTGAGCGTGGCATTCATTACTACCTGAAATTCCCGTTCACCTGTTATAATTTTAATAGGCCAGCTAAACGATATAGGCGAATGAGGCTGGCTAATAAAATTATCCACCGGAATCCTCCCGGAAAAAGTGATTATTGATTCATCGTTTGCAAGCTTGCTTATCTGTTCATTTAAAAACTCATAACCAACATCCAGGCTTTTCAGGTTAAGCTTACCTGAAATTTCTTTTGTATCATAGTCCAGTTGAATCAACAGTTGGTGACTTTCAGCAATCACCTGCTCATCATATATTTCAGCAACCATTACAATATGCCCTTCAGTAGTCCTGTAAAGCGCTTGACCTCTAACCACAAAGGAGTTGAAGGCAATTAGCAGAAGTATAAACCACTTGATTTTCATCATTAACGACCATTTAAATTTTCTTCTATATAATTGAGTGCCTCAGGTATATCCAACTCACGTGTACCGTTGCCCGTGCGAACAAAAAAATGAGAACGGTCGTTATCATGAAGATAAACCGGGGAACCGGCCCTTTTGATAGCGAGATGGCAGAAATCATATGCCTCGATCTTGTAAAAAGAAACGGCTACCAACGTACATAAATTTGTTCCCAGCTTATTGGATATTAGTTCCATAATGTATTGTTCAAAACCATCTCTGCCAGGTTTTTTTAGCGTGGCATAATCTTCCTGTAAACCTCGTAGTTGTCCATCATCATCAATACCGATGAACAGATGTCCTCCACTTGTATTCATAAATCCGGCTATTGTCTTAGCTACTACTGTTTCCAGTGCCTTATTCGGCTTAAATTGGTGTAAGTCCCACCTCAAAGTAGATTTAAATTCTACCTGCTGGTTTTCTCCCGCAGCTATAAGCTCCTTGATCTCCTCCAGTTGATCTCTTTTCCCGGTAAGCTGAAATATTTTTTGTCTGACCATAAAAAGAAGTGCGAGGGTAACACCTAACAATCCAAAGAGCAATTTGGTAACCGCCTGATCCACATCCCACGACCCAATCACTTGCTGATAGGAATTAAGTGCCAAGGCCCACCAGTTTCCCTGGTCTCCCTGCATATCGTACATGTGCAGTGAAATAACCAAAGGCTGTAGTAAAAAAACACCAAAGGTAAAGCCAATAGCGATGTATAGAAGTAACTTGCTTTTCATCTTCTTGTCAGTTTTGGAGCCACAGGTGCCTCATTTGATATGGAGACACCTGCGACCCTATACCTATTTCTTCCTGTTTTGAAGAACTTTCTTCTTTTGCTCAAATTCTTCATCGCTGAGCTCCCCTCGGGCATAGCGCTCTCTTAGTGCCTCCATGGCTTTATCCTTGCTTCTTCTTTGCCCGGGTGTAGGGTATGGAATCAGAAATATCCAAAACATGAGGATCAGCCATAGGATCCACCAAATCCAGTGCATTCCTCCGAAATACCAATCATGCATCATAACTATAAGTTTTTAGGGTTTAACATTTATTTTAATTTAGTTTCCTTTTTCATTCACAATTACCGGTGACTTGCCATCGGTAACAATGATTTTTGAATTCTTTGAATTGACCAGGTCACGAGTGATCTCAAGACTCTTGTATTTGATTAACAGATCATTTAGCGTAGAGTTGATAATGGCCTGTTGTTTCTTAATGGCCTCAGCCTCAATCAAGAGACGTTCAGATTCCTTCTTTTGCTTTTCAATATTGAAGTCTATTTGCATACGCTCGGTAACAATGGCCGTTTCTTTTTCTTTCCGCTGTTTCTCCAATTCAAAGTCAAGCAAATTCCGTTTGGTTTCATTCTCAATTTTGGTTCTCTTGGCTATCTCTTCTGCGTTGAGTTGCGCCTCAATCGTTTCTACCACTGCCTGAGGTAAATCCACCTCCTTAAGCATGACCAAATCCATGGCAAAACCGTATTTACCAATCACCGCATTCATCTTTTCTTTGACGGTGTTTTCAATGGTGTTTCGTTCGGTAATCAGCTGAGTAGCCCCGAAATCAAGGCCCGTTTGTCTGAGGATTGTGATTAAGTTATCCTCAATGACGGTTTCCTGATAACCGGCACCAAAATCCTGATAGATGCGAATGACCGAATCAGGTATGATGTGGTACAATATGGTTATTTCAGAAGTTACCTCTATGCCTTCTTGAGTGTGGAAATTGAGTTCTCTGGAATAGTTGATAATCCGCGTATCAAACCGTTCTATCTTTCGCCCAATAAACCCCATAAAATGATGAGGGCCCGGTTTCATTACACCGGGTTTTACCTTACCAAAATGCACATCCACACCAACTTCACCCGGTCTTACAATAGCACATCCCTGAAACAGCATGAACGCTATCATCATGGGAAGAATGATTTTTATATTCTTCATAATACATTTATTTATGTTTCAAACTGTCATTACATTCCTGGCACCACTTCCCCTGCACTACACTGTCGGCAGTGGCTTTGAAACGATGACCATTTTTACATTGCCATCTGAGTGGCGTTTTGGAATTTATATATTCTTCAGAAAGACAAGTACCGCCCTTTGTAGCAGCCAGTGCTTTCACCCTTTCTATCCCGTGAGGCCTATTGTTAGCACAGAATGGGCACCAGCTTTTTCTTATCTTTACACTGAAGGGAGTAGCCTGCCAGCGATGGCCTTCAGCACATTGCCACCACAGTTTTGATTTGCTGTTTATGTACAAATCGGATAGACAAAGCCCTCCTTTTTTTCGGGCCAGATATTGCATTTCTTCAATTGGACGTGACATATCTACTTCATATCAAATCTTTTAATAGATTTTCCAGTCTTGATCCGATAAGCATCATCTATTTCTGAAACGTAAATAATGCCATCGCCCGGTTCAGGTGTTTGAGCCTTGCCACAGATTAGCTGCACGGCTTTATCCGTTTCTTCATTTTGGCAGACCAGTTCCAGCTTAACAACCGGGCTATCGGTAAAATGAAAATCCAATGATGGAGATGCATCAGAATCTTTATGAGCTCCGGTACCTTCTCCTTTGGATAGGGTTACACTTTCAAATCCTGCATCTCGCAGCGATTTAACTACTACCTGTACTTTTTTAGGTTTTATAAATGCTTTTATTTCTTTCATTTTATTATTGTTTTTAACTATTCCTGTCTTTTTTAAATTGGCAGTTGGCAAAAGGCAGTCGACAAGTCATTTTCCACTTTGCCAACTACTTTCTTGGTTTATATTTTTCAAGGTTTTCAATCATGTGGTTCAACATTCGGCCGATCTCTTCAGATTTTCCAATAAGGTCATTATGTTTTTCATCTGATATATAGTTACAGGCCAAAGCAAAATCAAGTGATATCTGCGTTTCGGAATTTTATCGGCATCACTCATTTTACTAGAGAAGTGCTTAGGATATTGACGTTTTCTATATCCTTCACCAATGGCCCGACACACTGACCGTGATGACCTTCTTAATTGATCAGTCAATGCATATTTCTCCTCAGATGGAAATAATTTTGTGATATCAAACACCTCCATTGCTAAGGAAAATGCCTTTTTAAAAACCGTCAAATCACGAAAACTGCCTGCCATAATTCATGTATATATATATTTATTTTCAATGGCCACTTGCCAACTGATTAGCAACTGCCTTTGCCAACTGGATTAATGACCATGCTCTGTCGATCCCTTCTTCATCTCAGAAATCAGGTAATACGCATTGTTCCATGCTACTTTGGCACCCTCGGGTAGTGGCTCCAGCAGGTTGATTTCCACCCAGCCTTCATCGACTAATCCCGTCCGAATTTCAACAGCTCGGAAGCTCCATTCGGTTTCTCCATCTTCCTGATGCACTTCTGCGATGAAGATAAAGGGCTTCCCCTCTTCCTCTATGATCGCTGATTCCGGTAAAGCCAATACTGGTTTTTCTCCTGTATGGATCCTTCCATTGATGTACATGCCCGGAATGAGAAAATCCTCTTTTTGATCTATTTCCGCATGCACATGCACTGCTTTAGGGTTTTGCTCAAACTGCTTCCCTACAGAATAGATTTCGGCTGTCAAAGTAGTTCCGGGAACAGACTCTACTGTAAAAGCTATTTTTTGCCCTTTCTTCACTTTATACACATCCTTTTCAAATACCATCAAATCGGCATGAATATGATCGGTATTGACAATTCTGAACATTACCGTTTGAGGATCGACAAATTGACCCAGTTGTACTTCTACTTTTTCAATGTAACCTTTGATAGGACTTACCACGGGAACGTACTCGTATATGTCACCATTTTGAATCTTCGATACATTCAAATTGAGTTGCTTAAGCTGAGCTTCATAGCCCTTTGCTTCTCCTTTTATGGTTTGATAGTCAGCTAAGGTCTGTTGATAGGTCTTGCCTGAACCTACGTTTTCTTCGTACAGCTTTTTCTGTCTGTCATATTCCTTTTCAAGGAATTTTAACTGACTGTAGGCACGAACATAGTTTGATTGAATGCTGCTAAGATTGGGGTGGGCAAGGTAACCCAATACTTGTCCCTTATTCACCTGATCGCCCTCAATTACTTTGATAGAAGTCACATTGGCACCTATAATGGCGGTAACAGTTGCCTCGTGCTGTGGGGGTACCTCCAACTGTCCATTAGCTTCAACCACACCCGATAAAGGCCTTGTTGGTATTTCATCGACCTTAATATTCAAACTTTGAAATTTCATGTCAGAAAGGTGTACCTCGGACATCCCTTCTTCGCCTTCTTCGCCATGTTCGCCTTCACTTTCCGCATGGTTTTCATGTGTATCTTCAACCTTATCGGCCGATTTACTGCCACACCCTGTGAATACCGATACCATCAGTACCAGGGCCAGTATATATATAATTTGCTTTTTCATTCTTTTTAGTGTTTTGTTTTTTTAAAATTTTTATTGACCTATCAGGAATTCCAGATTGATTACCGACTGGTTGTACCCATTCAGGGTATTGAGGTAATTGAATTTGAGGTTCAGGGCCTGATTGAGATTTTGAAAATACTCGACATAGTCTATATTCCCACTCTCAAAGCTTTTTTGGGCGTTATCTATGATGAGATTGGCCTGGGGAATTGCTTTCTCATTATAATAATCCAGGCTGTTTCGAAACTTATTTACTTCTTCCACCTGCTGTCTGAATTGGCCCTGAATAGTCGTCCGAAAGTAATCCAGATTTGTTTTGGCCATTTGCTCCCGTAAGCCTGCCACCTTTATATCAGCTTTGTAGGAGCCAAAAAACAACGGAATGGCAATACCTGCCTGCACCCCTCCAAACCTGTCGGAAGAGCTTGCAATTCCTCCGTTTGACGTTTCTCCACCAATCAATGACTGATTGAAATATCCCACAAAAAATTCGGGCATCACCCTGGCAGAAGTGACAGATTTTTGCGCTCCGGCAATTTCCACCTGCTGTTGTGTAAACCGCAGAAATGGGTTATTGGCAATCAGTGCCCGATCCTGGAGTGCTAAAACCTGTCTTTCCTCCAAACCTGAAGGTGCAAAACTCAAATCCGTTGTGTCGTTGAGCAGGATTTGAAGTTGTTTTTCCTGAATGATCATATCGGCTTCCAGCAATTTGAGCTGATTCTGAACTTCCATTACCTGGGTTTCGGCTGTCGCTTTTTCCAAATAATTGGTAGCTTCCGTCTCAAACCGGATGGTTGCGGCATTGAGGAACCTTTCATAGATGGTGTCCTGGTAAAGCAAAAGATTTCTGGTCTCATGCAAATAGGCCAGTTCGTACCAGGCTTGTCGGATATTCGCTTTGAGTTCATTCTCGGTAACTTCAAGCTGTTTTTGACCTCCCTCTATCTGCTCATTGGCCAACTGCTTTTGCTTGCCATAAACTGTTGGAAACTCAAAGGACTGACCGACACTGAATGAGAAGTCGTTCTCAAAACTGTTGTATTGTCCGTATTGTATTCCAATACCTGTCTTGCCCGGGTTGAATGCGGCTTTCTTTCCTTGTCGTTGAACCTCTATGTTGGTTTTGGCCACTTTTACATTTCCATTATTGGCTAATCCGATGGAGAGCGCTTCTTCAAGGCTATTCACCTGTTTCGCTTCCTGAGCACTAGTCAGCGTTGGCACTCCGATAAGTCCGCCTATCATAAGCAACACCACAACGAGATTGGCATTTGGGGTTTTAAGTGCTTTCTTTTTGTCACTCCGTCCCTCAACGAATGTGTACAGCACTGGCAGTACAACAAGTGTAAGCAAGGTAGCAGTAAGCATTCCGCCTATCACTACAGTGGCCAATGGTCGTTGTACTTCAGCACCAGCCGAAGCAGAAAATGCCATCGGCAGAAATCCGAATATATCTGTTGTTGCAGTTAACATAATGGGTCTGATTCGTTCTTTTGTTCCTGTTAAAATTCGTTCCCGGATACTGGTGACCCCTTCTTCTTTCAGGGAATTGAATCGGTTGATCAGTACCAGCCCATTTAACACTGCTACCCCAAATAAAACGATAAAGCCTACACCTGCAGAAATACTAAATGGCATGTCTCTCAACCAAAGGGCAAACACACCACCAATAGCTGCCAGGGGAATGGCCATATAAATCATAATAGATTGTGAAAATGACTGTAAGGCAAAATATAGCAGCACAAAGATTAGGAAGAGTGCGATAGGCACAACGATCTGCAGCCTGCTTTTGGCCCGTTGAAGATTTTCAAATTCACCTCCATAAGTGATATAGTAACCGGGTGCGAGATCAAGCTCTGCATCTAATTTTTCTTGTATATCCGTTACTACCGACTCTACATCACGCCCTCTGGTATTGACACCCACATAGGTCCTGCGGAAAGTATTATCACGGGAAATCTGCATGGGGCCTGGCACATAATTAATGTCAGCTACTTCTTTAATAGGTACTTGTGTACCATCGGGCAGGTCAATATATAAGGTACGTAAGTCATCAATGCTCCTTCGGTGTTTTTCATCAAAGCGGATGACCATATCAAATCGCTTTTCTCCTTCAAAAATCACCCCGGCTACTCCTCCGGCAAAGGCGGCACTCACGTATTCGTTCAGCTTTTGAATGTCCAGTCCATACTGGGCAATCTTTTTACGGTTGTAACGAACGGTCATTTGAGGTAAACCAGAAGTTCGTTCCGGATTTACATCACCCACACCTGGAATAGTCTGGATTATTTCCGCCATTTGCTCAGCTTTTTGGGCAAGTACATCTAAATCTTCACCATAGAGTTTGACAGCCACATCTTCACGAACGCCAGTCAACAACTCATTAAAACGAAGCTCTACAGGCTGGCTGAAAACAAGGTTGACACCCGTCAGTTTTTCATCCAGCATTTCCTTTATCTCTGCAATGAGTTCTTCTTTTGTTTCTACTGTTGTCCATTTGTCCATATCCTTTTCCAGGATGATAAACATATCGGCTATGTCCATCGGCATGGGGTCAGTAGGAATATCGGCTACACCGATTCTGGCTACAGCAGTTTTTATTTCAGGAAAGTTGTCCAGAAGAAGCGTTTCAATTTTAGTAGAAACATCAATGGCTTCACTCAATCCGCTTCCAGGACGTATCAAAGCCTGCATGGCGATATCCCCTTCATCCAGCTGGGGTACAAATTCTCCGCCCATACGTGAAAAAATGAATCCTGAAAGCCCAAGTAACACAATAGCCACAATGATGACAATGGTCTTGAACCTTAAAGCACCTTTAAGCAATGGCAAATAAGCCCATTGGATTCCCCCAATAATTTTATCACTGACTTTTTCCAGCCAGCGTTCAAACTTCCCAAACCAGTTCTTTTTGTTCTGGATGGGCTTCATAAATAAAGCTGACATCATAGGAACGTAAGTGAGGCAAAGGATAATGGCACCTATCATGGCAAAACCGAAGGTATAGGCCATAGGCTGGAACATTTTACCCTCAACCCCGGTGAGGAATAGAATAGGGGCAAATACAATCAGAATGATTATCTGTCCAAAAAATGCTGATCCCATCATGGTACTTCCGGCATCATAAGCCACTTCATCCATTACGCCCTGATTGAATTTGATTTTACCCGAGCGGATCCGCTTCTGTATCTCGTATACCGTACCTTCAATAATGATCACTGCCCCATCAATGATAATCCCAAAGTCAATAGCCCCCAGGCTCATCAGATTGGCCCACACATTAAATTGCTTCATCAGAATAAAGGCAAATAGCAGGGAAAGAGGAATGGTGGTAGCAGTGATTATACCCCCACGAACACTCCCCAGTAATATTACAAGGGCGAATATCACAATGAGTGCTCCTTCCAAAAGATTTGTTTTTACTGTGCTGGTAGTTCTTTCAATCAGGGAACTACGATCAAGAAATGGTTTTATTTCCAAGCCTTCAGGCAAAGACTTCTGCACTTTTTCCATGCGCTCCTGCACATTCTGGATCACCGAGTTAGGGTTTGACCCTTTCAACATTAACACCATTCCACCTACAGCTTCCTGGCCATCCTGGGTGAATGCTCCATAGCGAACCTGATTTCCAAAATGCACCTTTTCAGCTACATCGCCAATAGTGATAGGAATGTTGTTTTCATTCCGTACCAGAATATCCCGAATGTCGTCAAGCGAACGCACAAGACCTTCTCCACGAATGAAGTTGGCCATGTTGTTTTTCTCTATATAAGCCCCTCCAGTATTTACATTATTGCGCTGAAGGGCTTCAAAAACTTCTGAGATGGATACATTAAGGGCATTAAGTTTTTCTGGATTGATAGCGATTTCATATTGCTTGATCTTTCCACCAAAGGCATTGACATCCACCACACCATCTACTAATGTCATTTGCCGTTTTACTATCCAGTCTTGAATGGTTCGCAACTCTGTAGGGGTATAGACTGTATCATATCCTGGCTTAGGCTTGATGGTATATTGGTAGATTTCACCGAGTCCCGTGGTTATAGGCCCCATAGACGGGCTGCCAAATTTCTCAGGGATTTTATCCCTTACCTCATTAAGCTTTTCCTGCACCAGTTGCCGGGGTTTGTATATCCCCATATCGTCTTCAAATACGATAGTAACCACGGAAAGACCGAAACGGGATACTGAACGGATTTCTGTAACGCCCGGCAGATTTCCCATGGCTAATTCCACCGGGTAAGTGACGAATTGTTCTATATCTTCTGTGGCCAGGTTTTGAGATACAGTCATTACCTGCACCTGATTGTTGGTGATATCAGGTACTGAACCCAAATTGACCGTGTACATGGAGTAGATACCTACTCCGATGAGGGCCAGCGTAAGCAAGCCCACAATGAATTTATTCTTTATTGAAAAAGAAATTATTTTATTGATCATACCATTTATTAAATTATTTCACATGGACAGAGAAGAAGTGAAGAAACCTAAGAATGATGGCTACCAATAGAATTGCACTAATAAGCGCAATGAAAAGCCACTTCAGCACCAGTTTCAGTGTGATTTTCTTCCTTCTCCTTTTCCTTTTTTTCTTTTTGTGTTTATTCAGCTTTTTCAAGCTGTACAAATAGAATTGAACATGAATAAAGGGATGCCTTTGAAAAAAGGCACATGAAGGGATGTTTAGCGAGCTATCAGGATGATTAAAGACCTTGCATCTTGATAAAAGACTTTATCGGTCAGACATACTGATCCTTCTAAACGCAGGAAATTATGACATTGGAGGTTTAAGAAAACCAGAGATATCAGCGTTGCTGAAATCCTGAAAATAAGAAGTGTAAACCGCTGGTAATTTCACGAGGTGTGTGAAATCAACTCCGGCTGCTGAAACGAAGTGTACATGACAGCAATGGCAAACGCATAACGGGGAACATCCGTCCCAATCGCTTTGGTGCTCGTGGTTATGATTCCCATCAGTGCTGCTAATCACTGAAATGCTATCCGCCCTATCGTCCAGAGGCACTGTATCAGCACATGCTAGCCCAGCCAGCGCCATAAAGTAAAAACTCAATATGTAGCACGTGATTTTCATTGAATGCAAATATACGTATAAATGTAATGCAAGAGTATTGCAAAGTTGAAGAACAGTTGGCACATGTGCCTTTGAGCACCATATTTGCATTAGCTGTCTCAAAGCCTATAGGGATTTGTATTCGTGGTATTTTAGTTTGTGTTAAGCAATAAGTCTCCTCACATTTCATGCAATGAAAGTGAATGTGTTGATCCTGAAGTTTATAACCGCATCCTACTGCGCAAAGGCCGTATTTTACAGAACCCGAGCCATCATCAATACTGTGAATCAGATTTTTATTTTCAAATGTCTTCAGTGTTCTGTACAATGTTGCTCGATCAGCTTGTTCAATATTTTCAACCAGGTCACTAAGACTAAGTGCTGTTTCTGATTCAATCAATTTTCTAAGCACCAATAGGCGTATTGTCGTTGGTTTGATATTGTTATTTTTTAACGTCTGTTCAAGCACATTTAAAAATACGAAGAAATGCCAAACTGGATTCCTGATATTTTGGCTGGAGGATTCCCCAATAGGTCTGTTTGTTGCATGATACGGTAATTTAGCCTGATTACCGTCTGGGCAGTTGTGTTATGTCTGAAGGCAATTTTTCCCGTGAGCAGCGGCTCACCGTTTGATGACTCCTCAAATCGCTCCTTGTTTGCTTTAGATGCAGGTAAAAATGTACGATTCTCACCGTTGTTTATTATGGCATCATTAAACCCATTAGTCAGATACGCTTCATATCCGAATGCCCAATCATTAACATAGTACTTGCCAAACAAACCAAAACCTACGTTGCTCCAGGTTGCATTTCGGTAGCCGCGATTGGACGGTCTATAAACTTCCATTTGGGCCCATCATGATTTTGATTAAATGCTCCGATAGGATTCATGACTATACCCCCTCGCAGGTTAACTAAGGGATGGAAATTGACATCCAGGGCAGCAAATTCTATAGCTACCTCTTCTCCGCCTTCTTCAAATTCGATTTCAGAAAGAAACTTAATTTTCCGATGAATAGAGGATGCCGGCACTGATGCATAGCAAATCCTGGACATCCTGACTTCTGAGCCACTTACGCTGTGGTGAACCATGAGTCTCCAATAAACGCCTGATCTCTTCCAACAGTTCGTCTTTAAAGAAGTATAGGTCTTCGGTGGTAACAACATTGGCTGGCATAGTGAGGTATATTAAAAATAACGAACAGTCGGAAAGCTCAAAAATTTCTCCGAATAATAACAGATAGTAGGGTTAGCACTTAGGATGGTTGGGTTCAACTAAAAGTGCCTAATGATCAGAGGGTTGGGGTTTAGGAGTGTAGGAAAAAAATGAGATTCGCGCCTACGCAAGAATGACGATAAAGGTTAATCGAAACCCTCGGAAAAGAATTCGGCTGGTGTCATATCCAGTGCTTTGATCCTTTTAGTGAGAGTATCTTTTTGGTTAAAGAGGAAGTATTACGATATGCTTCAAACGCCTAAAAAATAAGAATATTAACCAGAATCGATTGAGAAATATCTATTTCCGTTGAAATTTACTTAATTATTAATCGACTTACTGAAGTAGACCTACCTCCGTCAAGCGTACTCATCACCTCAATTTTAAAGAAATAGATGCCTTTTCCTTGCACTTCACCGGGGGCGATATCCCAGATAAAGTCAATCTTTCTTGGTGCGTCATCAATAGCTAAGTCTCTGCTGGTGATAATACTTCCCTTCGAATCATATACCTGAAAGTCAATCATTAGCTCCTCGCCAATCCTGTCGTGTTCAAAAGAGATAGTGGTACTACCAGATACAGGTACCGGATTGGGATAATTGATGACGTCATAGAGATTGAGTACAGGTTTGTCTGAGACTCGAAACTCGATGGGCCAACTGGATGAATTATTGTAGGTATCTCTGACCGATAGTTCTCCCACATAATATCCAGGCTCCAAATTTTGGAGTGGATATACAATCGTTCCCTGAGTGTAGTCATCAAGGTTTGCGGTGTAATAATCGTTTAAGATGATAGGATCCAGATTGTTCAATATCAATTTTATGCTCTGATTGATCCCGTTGGTACTTATATTGATTCCGCTCTCATCTTTAAGATTGGCAATGAACAAACTGCTGGGACCTACTAAATCCCCGTTTCTGAAGGTAGGTTCATTTAGGTAAAGCTGGGCTGTAGGGGCTTGGTCATCATCCGACATATCTGATGCAGTACCACCCAATACAAAATTGTTTGATGCACCCATGGCATCTACTATCTCACCGTCATTGAAAGCGTAGGCAGTAATGGTTCCATTCTTGTAATTATAGGTTGAGTTCTTTGGTACGATAAACGAAACCTGAAATGAACCGTTTGTCACAGAGGCCTCTCCTCTAAAAAGGGCGTTGGATTGTTCTTCATAAATAAATGAATTATTGGCCAGACCAAGGGTGCTTTTTTCGCGGGGAATATCCAATACCGTGACGATGGCCGTTCCCTCGAAATTATCAGCCCGTTGATCTACCGCCCATATTTCACCCGATATCGTAACTTTCTCCAGAGCACTTACGGTGTCCGCTTGGCTCTCTAGTTTGTCAAACCTGATCTCATAACCAGGATAGTTCAGCATAAGCATAGGGTCACCAATCAATGCGAAATTACGATTGATAGGACCAGCCAGGCTATTGTTCTTTGCCTGTCGAATCACATCTCCTAGCCGGGGGTATTGTCCATCTTGCTTGGTAAAAACGGCTTCCTGAAAAGATTCATTCAATAGAAGATTAGTGGATGAGAATACCGCACGGGTAGTCGTTAGCAGGGCAATTACCCCACCATTAGGATTTAACATCATGTTTTCCCCTCCGGATACAAAGGTAGGATTGTCATACTGACCAAAGTTGCACGTGGCGGTCATAAATAGTGGCAATCTATGCCTGTTTTTGAGCTCGCTAAGTAGTGGGATAGTTATTACAGTCTTTAGCTGATTTTCCTCATTCCGCTGCATCAAAGCAGAGGGACTTCCATGGCCCAGAAAGTCAAGTATGAGTGCCCCTTCAGCCATATTGTCAAGAAATGCATTTTGCATGGACTCCACCGTATTAAATTCATCAAGATAGAGTCTGGCTACTTTTATTTCCGGATGTCCATCTCTCACTATTTTATTGACCGTTTCTGATTGGCGCATATGTATGGTACCGTCTCCATCATCGGCCATGTACACTGCCTCAGTACGCCATTTGCCAAGCGCATTGACGCTGGTAGCATATCGGATGATTTTATTTACTACATCAGTCGCCTCTTCTTTAGTTTTCACAGGAAGCCTGCCAATGCCGATTTCGAGGGTATGGTCCGTGTAGTCAAACGGGAATCGTGTACCGTTGTACAGCTCCAAAATACCTTCATCCCAGAAGCCTTCGTCTACTTCAAAAAATCCGTAATAATCATCAGATGAATGACTGTAGAGCCTATGAAGGGATTGTCTGGATTCATACACAGGCACAAAATTGGTGTTGTTACTTACACGGTTTTTATAATCGAAAGAAGCATCTCCCATCAGAAGGGCGTATTTTAGGCGGTTGCCGTTTTCCCATAAATACTTTAGATAGTTTCTGATGGCAGTAATATCCTGTCGGCCACTTGAAAATTCATTATAGATCTGCCTGGTAGTAACTACCGCCACTGCCAGTCCATCATGCATTTCATGAAATGAAGCAAGACGTGTGGCTTCTGACAAAAACTCCGGCACGGTAATGACCACACCTTCTACATTAGCTTTCCCTTTTATATTTTGATTTGATACAGATCCATAATACGCGGGTGTGGGAAAATCATTCCCTTCAAAAATGATGTACTCATTTACGAGAGAATCTGCCGCAGCAGTGAATGTCAAAGAACCCGCTGACTTCTGAAAGGATTGAACTTTTGGAACGGCAGGATCAGTGATATCCCAGACAACTACCTCCTGATTACCTGTAGGAATACCAACCTCATATGTGAGTGAATTACCTGCTGACTTTACAGACCTGAATCGGGTTTGGTTTCCGTAAAGCCTTAAGTTTCTTTCGAAACCAAGAATGAAATAGTCAATATAGGCTCTGCTAGAGGAAGCTGTACCTACATTGAACCTGAATGTGAGCTGAAGATTATTCGAAGCTTGCCCGATTCGAAAGAAATCGCCAAATTGCTCTGTCCCGCGAAAAGTGTAGCGTACCCTGGAAAAGTCGCTGTAACTGGTTACAGAGGGTATGGAATCAATGGCCACTTGTCCCAGCACCTGTTGGTCCAGAAGAATGTCAAATGATGTCGGAGATTCGGATTGCCCAATCAGTCTCGTGTAGACCCCAATGGAATCCCGGATACCTTCCACTGTGTAATTAAAGTTCTTGGATGTCACTCCGCCAGAGGATCCGAAACGTTCACCATACCATTCCCTGCCCGAGAATAGGATATTCGTTTCATCTACTTCGTGTGTGATGTAGTCGTTGAAAGTATTAATGGTTGCAGATGCAGAGCCTGAACTGAGGTTTTCAATAGTTTCAATTAATCTTGCTTGTTCACCTCCGAATGTTAGAAAATAGTAAGCGGTATCTGAATACAGGTTTTTCTCATAATCAAGTTCTCCGTTCTTCTTGAGTATGGCTTTGTGGGGTGACTGTGCAAAAAACAACAGGTAGTCCCCGACATCAAATGATCCATCAGCAGTCCCAGAACTATGCATAGGTATTTCAGGTGGGTCACTGTACCATGGAGCGCTATTTTGCTGAGGTAGCAAACCGCCATTGAACCCATATAGTTTGATCGTGTTGGCATCCAGGTTTGAGACATTGATACCAAGAACACTGGCCATAAAGTCTCGATCGATTTTGTAAATGCCAGTTTCAGTTACCCCAAGTTTGAACCAGGAACCATCAGAAAATACGCTCTGAGCCTGTATTGCAGAGGAAAGCAACGTCAAGATCAGTGTTATGATGGCTCCTTTATTCATAAACTACAACTTCACTTCAAAATTAATGCTGTTTAGACTTTTAATCCACAACTTCCTGAGCGGTTGGCGGTGTTTTGGCACATCCTGAGACCACTACCAACAACTTTTTGATCATTTTCTATCTTAATCTTAGGCTATTTCCTAATACTGAGACCGAACTTAGGCTCATTGCTAGAGCTGCCAGCATAGGGCTGAGTAAGATTCCGAAAAAAGGAAACAAGATGCCTGCTGCAATTGGAACGCAAAGTGCGTTGTATATGAAAGCAAAGAATAGGTTCTGCTTAATGTTGCGCATTACGTCAGTACTGAGCTTTCTGGCCCGAACAATCCCGTCCAGTTCACCTTTTACCAGCGTAAGACTAGCGCTTTCAATAGCTACATCTGTACCTGTGCCCATAGCAATACCCACATCAGCCTGGGCCAGTGGCGGAGCGTCATTAATCCCATCTCCAGCCATCGCTACCTTCTTTCCTTGCTGTTGTAGCTCTTTTACTTTTTCATATTTATTTTCGGGCAGTAAGTCCGCTTCAAAGCCATCCAACCCCAGCTTATCTGCTACTGCTTTGGCCGTGTTTTTATTATCCCCTGTTAGCATGATCACCTCCAGTTGCTGTTGCACAATTCTGACAATTTTTGATTCTTCGAATACTATACGTCTGGTAAAATGAAAAACCTAATGATAAAAAGGCCAAAATATATAAATAGGGCCTCACTGGGTGAAGCCATGAAAACCATCTAACCGTACCTGAAATACCAGCAAAAACCAACAATAATAGCCGGCCCCCAGCAACAAAAGAAGGGGGCTATTGCAGAGGTTAGGCTTAGACCTAACAAGACATTTTTCTTCATCGAACTTTTATGTTTATAAAATTTCAGTTATCCTGATATTCCATATACTATTTAACTGATCATCCTCTTTATCTTTTACCAACCCCATCAACTTAACCTTTCCGGGATTAAGTTTTGCAAGTACATCGTCAGTAGTATCTTGACTGACTTTGAATGTTTCACCATTTAGGTATAAACTCCATTCATTGCCTTCTTTCACCAATTCACCATTTAAAGTAACTACTGCACTTCTGGCTGAGAATCCATTATTTTTTACTTCTTTCTGAATTTTCTGTAAGGTTAAAGTGTTGTCAGCAGCCAGCTTGAGATATGCTTTACCCTCGTTAAGGCTTACTTTGACACTTTCCAGTCCATCCATTTTTTTGAGTCCGCGCTCCAGGCCATAGGCACAAGGGGCACAGTCCATTCCAAATACTTCCTGATCTACCTTAATCAACTGAGCGGTTGCATTGCTTAGGCTAAAAATGCTTATTACTAATATTAATCCTATCTTTTTCATATTTCTGTTTATTTAATGTTATAACCAATAGCTTATGTTCATTGAGAGTCTATACTTCTCTTTTGGCCCTTCGTTCACATTCTGATAAGCAGGGAATAATGCTCCAAAAGATATTCCCCAAGCTCCGTAGAGACCTAAAAAGGAAGGGCCAAGCATTACTTTTTTTCCTCTCTGATCAGTGGGAGACAGTTGGCCTTCAAAAGTGTTGCTTCCAGGAAACTCCGCCAGTGATTCAACAAAAATTCGCCAGTCGGGTTTTGGATAGTCTCCCATGAAGATGTTAGGACGGTAGCCTACAACCAAACTTGCGTAGGGTAAGTCTCCCAACTGATCACCTGCCTCTTCAAAGTAATACTGATAGCCGCCACCTACCCAGGCGTACCAGGTTCGGGAAGCATATCCGGTAGAGATCGCTCCATGAATGGAGTTGCTAACGTTAGTCTGTCCTCTGGTTTTCTCCGTTGGGGTCGAAATGCTTAAGACGGCCGTAGATTCAAATCTTTTACCTACGCTAAATGCACTTGAGAAAAAGCGATACCATACTGAGGCTTCAATGTCTCCATTGGCGGGCATGTTGCTGTTTCCTCTAGTTCTGGGCGCTTCTGACAAGCGGTTGATCATTGTCGGGGTGGTAATATTGAGTTGTAAATCCTCTGTTACGCCATAAGACCAGATATACCGAAGCATAAAAGACTGATCGTCATCTGTGGCCAGGCTCATGGCTGCAGCATTGAAGTCAAACCCACCCTTTGCGAGTGTAGGGGTTTGCAAACCGAAGAGCGGCCCATGTCCCTGAGCTTTCCCTTTTGAAATTGACAGTAGGCCAAGCAGTGCTATGAATAATATTTTTTTCATTTTTTCTATTTTAAAGTCCTAAAAATTGTTGAATTGGCAGAAGCAAGTAGGCCGAAAACAAGCCCAGCACATATAATCCAAAGGATATCCAAAGGATGATCTTACTCCACCGGGCGGCAGTATCACAGGCCGTTTCATTTCCAAATTCATCTATCTCACATGCCTGATTATTCTTTCTTCCATAAAACAGCCAGAAATTGAAACCGATCAATAATCCAGCCCCAAGAAAGGTCCATTCTTTGTACGTACTTAACCATATCAATGCGGGAAAATCTGATACCATTCCGGCCACCACTGCTCCCATGCCAACAGCTACGAGCAATGATGGTAGGGCACAGCACAGTAAGGTAGATACCGAGGTAAACAGGGACGCTATGCTTACGAAATCCTGCTTCAGAGATTTTAAGACTCTCATATTATGCCGCCATCTTAGCACAACTTTCCGCACAAGCTTCACACTTTTCTGCACACTGCTTGCACACTTCACTGTCAAATTTGCCACACTCTTCTGCACAGGCCTTACACAGATCAGCACAAATGGCGCATACTCTGTTGGCATAATCGGACTGAGATGCCAGCATTTGGACACAGGCGGTACAAAGGGCAATGCAATCCAGACAAAGCTGATGGCATTTTTTCATATCGGGTTCACCCATGTGCTGGTCCAGACAGATTCGCGCAGCGGTGATACATGCATTACAATTGTCAATACATTGTTGAATTTCGTTGTTCAATGGTTTCATAACTGTGTTGGTTTAAGTGAATTCCCTCGCCAGCACGGCAGCATGGGGGGAAATATATTTTGTAAGCCGTACCTTACTTCTTTTTTTATCCTTGTCCTATCCCTGCTTTGATCAGTTCTTCTTTGGTGACTCCCTGGCTTTTACAGCAGGATAAAAGCGATCCGTTTACAGCTATGGCTGGTATCTTTTTAATCCCGTAAGATTCCAGCTTGCTCAGACAAGTTTTGTCTTTACTTTGCTTTACCAGATCATAGACTGTTATTTCACATTGATCACAGGCTAAGTCTTTTACCATGCTGACTACCGGATCACAAACCGGGCAATTAGCCGTAAATATTTCTACTTGACGTTTCATTATTTCCTCCTTTTAAATTGTTCTTTAAAATGATTTGGGATTCTTACCGGATAAGAACAATTCAAAGGTAAGCTTGGGGAGGGGGTGGTTGGCAAGTGGATCGAAGAACTTATTTTGATGCTATTATATTTTTTCAGTAATTTGAAATTATTTAGAATCATTACAAATAGTGTCAATAGTAAAAGAAAAATCCGTTGTACTCGCAGACTTTCAGTTTTTAACTCGAAAGGCTATTGCTAGTTTAATAGAGGAAACACTAGGTTTTTACCTTGCTTCACAAATCGATAAACCCGAAAGTTTAACCGAAAACATAAATGATCTTAAGCCGGATTTATTAGTACTGGATGTGATTGAAAAGGATCCTAAGTACCTCGAAGAAATTATTACTCTTCAGAAAAAGGGAAGCATGCAATTGCTGGTTATAACCAATAGTCAAAACCGCATTACCATTCAGACTTTGATTAAATCCGGCATCAAAGGTATGGTTACCAAAAATTGTAGTGAAACAGAAATTATTGATGCGCTAAAGGCGGTATCTATTGGTCAACGTTTTTATTGTAATACCATTCTCAATAGCGTACTTGAAACAGATCAGCAAGAAAATGAAAATTGTGAGCCTACTTCGCTCTCTCCACGAGAACTAGAGGTGCTCGAGCTAATAGCAAATGGCAATACCACTGAAAAAATTGCTAAAAAATTGCATATCAGCGTACACACGGTGAACGCTCATCGCAAAAACATTTTAAGAAAGCTCAATATTACCTCACCCATACATCTGGTGGCTTATGCGGTGGAGTCTGGATTAGTATCCGTAAACTACAACAAGCGATAACCCTAACCTATAGCTAGAGGTAGTGATAAGAAAATTAGCCAGGTCTGGCTATTGACACATCAAAGCTCAATGCTCACCTTTGCAGTACTATTTATAATTAATCTAAATAAACGTAGAATAACTGATGATGAAAAAATTATTAATGATAGCCTTAGTCGGCACGATGCTATTTTCATGTTCTGATGATGAAAATCCATCACCCAATGTAAGTACTCCTGATACCTATACCTTTGAAAGAGATGGAAGTTTAACGGTTGCATTTAATGGTCAGACTAATCGCATTATGATGGCTGAAGAGTTGGTAGATGCCATGCTTGACTTCTCCGCAACAAAAGAGCGCCTTTTGGAAATGTATCGAAACGAGACAGCTTCCGGTGGAGATGCATCACCTTTTGACAATGCCGATTTAAATGCTGCTGATCAGAGTATCAAGGGTAAAGTAGCGGCTTCAGCTGACTACTTTTCTGCGAATACCGCTGAATCGAGCCAGATAAAAGCTGATTTTGAAACCTGGATCAATGCACAGGTAGATGAGGTATTCCCAAACCAAAATACCGTTGCCTCGCCAGGAGCAGCCGGACAGCTTGCCGATGGGAGTAAAACCCGATATGTAGATGCCAAAGGATTGGTTTTAAACCAGGTAGTGGCAAAATCGCTGATTGGTGCCCTAATGGCTGACCAAATGCTCAACAACTATTTGAGTTCTGAGGTGCTCGATGCAGACACAAAAAGAAATGATAATGATAATGGGGTATTGGAAGACGGTGAGAATTATTCCACAATGGAACACAACTGGGATGAGGCATACGGTTACATATATGGTACAGCCGCTGATAAAGCTAACCCCAGCCAGACTATTGGACAAGATGACAGTTTTTTAAACGATTACACGGGTACTGTAAATAATGATAATGACTTCACAGGAATTGCTGAAGATATTTTCAACGCTTTTACCGTTGGAAGAGCTGCCATTGTTGCCAAAGCTTATGATGTAAGAGACCAGCAGGCAGACATCATTCGGGAAAATATCTCTAAGGTCATTGCCATACGGGCTATAAATTACCTCCAATCAGCTAAAATCGCTCTACCGGATGATCGTAGTAACGAATCAGCTTATGGTGGGGCCTTTCAGAACCTTTCAGAAGGTTACGGATTTATTTACAGCTTAAGATTTACCAGAATGCCGGATTCAGATCAACCCTATTTTACAAAATCTGAAGTGGATGGCTTCCTTACACAGTTATTGACAGATGGCCCTAACGGCTTCTGGGATGTGAAGGAAACGACCCTTGACAGTATTTCTGAGGCAATAGCTGCAAAATTTGATTTTACAGTTGCTGAGGCAGGATCGTAACTTTAAAAATCGTTTAAATCATGATTATACATCATTTAAATACAAAAACAACTTCTATCATTTTGAGCATGGCCATGATATTTTTTATTGTGGCCTGCTCAACTGAAAACGAGCCAAAAGCAAGTACCGATAATTTTGATCGCCAAGCCATGTTGGTCAATTGGGCAGACAACATCATCATACCTGCATATGACAATTATGTGGGTAAGCTTACTGACTTGACGAACGCTAAAAATGACTTTATTGCTAACAGAACTTTAAGTAATCTGGAGGCTCTGAAAATAGCTTGGCTGGAGGCTTATATTGCCTGGCAATCGGTATCAATGTTTGAAATTGGCAAAGCTGAAGAATTGTCTTTGAGAGATTTTACAAATGTTTTTCCAACAAGTAAAACAGCAATTGAGGAGCATGTAAATTCAGGCACTTATGATCTTACTTTACCCTCCTCAAGGAACCAGCAAGGTTTTCCTGCTATAGACTATTTACTTCATGGAGCTGCCGAAAACCAGGAGATGATATTGGAGCGATTTGAAACCGAGGAAAATTTGAGAAATTATCTGAATGACCTTATCAACCGTTTAGCAGATCTTTCAACTGCCGTATTGCAGGATTGGGAAGGCGGATACCGTGATGAATTTGTAAATAATGATGGATCAACGGCTAGTAGCTCGGTAAATAAACTTGTCAACGACTACATGTTTTATTATGAAAGAACGCTACGAGCTGGTAAAATCGGTATTCCTGCTGGTGTTTTTTCCAATACGCCTTTGAGTGACCGGGTAGAAGCTTTTTACAGAAGAGATGTCTCCAAAACACTTTTCATGGCGTCTTTGAATGCAACGATTGATTTTTTCAATGGGCAATACTATAATGGAAACGGGCAGGGTGAAAGCCTTAAAAGTTACCTTGATTTTCTTAATTCTATAACAGATGGTAGTGATCTCTCGGGTCTTATAAACGATCAATTTGCCAAATCCAAAGCTAAGGCCGAAAACCTGGGTGAAAACTTTTATACTGAAGTGGAGAATAATAATGCACAAATGCTTCAAACCTATGATGAACTTCAGGCTAACACTATTCTGTTAAAAGTAGATATGTTTCAAGCCCTAAATATCCGTGTGGACTATGTAGATGCCGATGGTGACTAAACATGAGCTTGTTTATCAATAAATACTTAATGCGATCAACGAAGGCTGCACCTCTTGCAGTCTTTCGCATTTTTTTTGGTTTCCTCATGGCTATAAGTATCATTCGGTTTTGGGCTTTGGGTTGGATAGATAAACTCTATATAAAACCCTTGTTTCATTTTTCCTATTATGGCTTTGAATTCATAAAACCACTGGGCGAGTGGACTTATGTTCTGTTTTTAATTTGTGGCCTGTCTGCCATTGGTGTTGCCTTAGGGTATAAATATCGCTTATCCATTATCCTCTTTTTTTTGTCTTTTACTTACATAGAGCTGATGGATAAGACAACCTATCTTAACCATTATTATTTTATCTCTTTGGTGGCGTTCCTGTTAATATTTTTGCCGGTAAATGCCTATTTTTCATTAGATGCTAAGCGCCAACCTATTTTATCATTTGAACAAGTGCCTCAATGGACTATCGATGCCCTCAAACTACTAGTAGCCATTGTGTACTTTTATGCGGGTCTGGCCAAGCTCAATTCAGACTGGCTTTTACAAGGAATGCCACTGAAAATTTGGCTTCCAGCACATTATGATTTACCAATATTGGGAAATTTTTTCCATCAAAATTGGTTAATTTATTTATTCAGTTGGTCAGGAGCCATCTTTGACTTATCTATTCCTTTTTTATTGCTTTACAAACGTATTCGTTTAGTCGCCTTTGTTTTAGTAGTAGTTTTTCATATGCTCACCTGGGTGCTCTTCCCAATTGGGATGTTCCCTTTTATCATGATTCTGGCTGCAACGATCTTTTTTGATGCGAAATTTCATGATAAACTATTATCCATAGCAGCTAAAGCACTGAAAATCAATAAAAAAAAGTTTGACAACCAGAAGAAACTATTACAAAGTTTCAATAAGGCAAATAAGCTTAAAATATCGCTTCTGGCAGTTTTCTTTATTGTACAGATCACTTTTCCGTTTCGTTATCTGGCCTATCCCGGTGAATTGTTTTGGACCGAAGAGGGCTACCGATTTAGTTGGCGGGTAATGTTAATGGAGAAAGCAGGATATGCGAGTTTTAAAATTGTGAATGGAAAAACGGGTGAGCATTTTTATGTCAACAATGCAGATTTTCTAACGCCATTTCAAGAGAAGCAAATGTCCACCCAGCCCGATTTCATTTTAGAATATGCTCATTTTCTTAAAAAACATTTTGAAAAACAGGGGCATGAATATTTAGAAGTATATGTAGAAAGCTATGTAGCAATTAATGGCAGGCGAAGCACTGCCTTTGTAGACCCTACGGTCAACCTTGCTGATAAGAAGGAATCATGGAAACATAAAAATTGGATATTACCATTTAACGATGAAATTAAAGGTCTTTAGTTTACTCATCATATTTATAAGTATTTCTTACCCTCTGATCGCACAGTATGATTTTTCAGGGTACGTTAGAGAAAGTGATACATATAATGCTTTAAAGGATGCTGAAATATATATAGAGGAAGTTAACCTTAAAGAGATTACGAATACCAACGGGAATTTTGTTTTTAAAGATTTGAAAAAAGCCGAATACACGGTCACCATATTTGCCTTAGGCTATAATACTATCAAAAAGAAGGTCAGACTTGTTTCGGACACCTCTCTCACTTTTCTTCTTGATCCATTTGGAGGAAATCTGGATGAAGTGGTTATCAACCAACAAAAAGAAGAAAAATTTGCTCTTGATTGGTTAAACCCTGTAGAAGGCACGTCAATTTATGCCGGTAAAAAATCGGAGGTTATTTTAATGGATCAGATGGTGGGTAATCTGGCTGCTAACAATGCCCGACAGATATATTCGAGAGTAGTTGGGCTTAATATATATGATAATGGTGATGCAGGACTTCAACTAAACGTAGGAGGTCGAGGTTTAGATCCTAACCGAACGGCCAACTTCAATACACGTCAAAATGGCTATGATATAAGTGCCGATGTTTTAGGATACCCTGAAAGTTATTACACCCCACCAGCTGAGGCCATACGTAAGATAGAGGTAATTAGAGGAGCTGCCTCTTTACAGTACGGCACTCAATTTGGCGGACTGATCAACTTTAAACTAAAGGAACCAAATCCATCCAAAAAAATTGAATGGAATTCAAGACAATCTTACGGTTCTTTTAACCTCTTTACAAGTTTTAATAGCCTGGATGGTACTATAGGACGGTTTAGTTATTACACTTATTTCAATTTTAAGCGTGGGGATGGTTTCAGACCCAATTCGGAATTTGACTCCAAAAACCTTTTTGCCTCGATGAATTATGCTTTAACTAATCAAACTAACATAACTTTTGAAACTACTTTTCTAAAATACCTTGCTCAACAACCGGGGGGGCTAACTGATAGCCAATTTAAAGAGAATATGTATTTCAGTAACAGAGAAAGAAATTGGTTTTCGGTAGACTGGAAGCTATATGCGTTAAAATTGAAACACAAGTTTTCGCAACAGACAAATGTAAGTCTCAATCTATTTGGTCTGGATGCTCAAAGAAGTGCGTTGGGTTTTCGCGGAGATGCTAAAAGACCTGAGCGAAACCCAATCACTGAACCTGATAATCCGGATGTATATACTCGTGATCTAATCATTGGGAAATTCAATAATTGGGGCGCTGAAGCAAAGTTACTCCACCATTATTCCGTACTAAATAAAAAATCGGTATTGCTTGTTGGGGGAAAATACTATCAGTCAGCCAACAGCTCAAGACAGGGTCCGGGCAGCCCGGGTGCTTCTGCTGACTTTTCTTTTACTAATGAGTTTAACCCTTCTTATCCAAACCAATCAGAATTCACCTTCCCTAACCTGAACCTTGCCCTGTTTAGTGAAAATATTTTAACCTTATCAAAGAATTTGTCGGTTACGCCCGGAGTAAGACTTGAATATATAAAAACTGAATCTGCTGGAAATTATACTGAGGTAAGATATGATTTGGCGGGCAGTGAGATTTTTAGAGAAATAAGACAAGACAATCGTACACTGGAACGCCCGATCCTACTCCTTGGTCTTGGTGTGGATTATTATCATTCAGAACTGCTGGAGATGTATGCCAACCTATCCCAAAATTATCGTTCGGTCACATTTAGCGATATAAGGGTTGTAAATCCAACATTTATGATTGATCCAAACATTACTGATGAAAAAGGCTTTACGGCTGATATCGGGATTCGGGGAAAAAGTGAGGCAACCTTCTCTTATGATTTGAGTCTTTTTGCCCTTAGATACAATAATCGAATAGGCACAATTTTGGTCAGTTCAGGCCCAAATAAAGGTAACCGGGTTAGAAAAAATATAGGTGATGCCTTCATTTACGGGCTAGAGACTTTTGTAGACTGGAATATAACTAACACCTTGCGATTGGATGAAAAATATAAGATTGCTCCGTTTATTAATTTTGCGCTAACCAACTCACAATACTTAAATAGTGAAGAAAGTAATATACAAGGTAAAATGGTAGAATTTATACCTCAGATAAATCTTAAAACCGGTATTCGTCTAGGGTACAAAAATCTATGGGGAAGTCTTCAATATACTCATCTATCAGATCAGTATACTGATGCCCAAAATTCTTCAATCCCGGAACCGGGAGAAAACACAGAGGGCATAATTGGTAAAATACCTTCTTATGCTATTTTAGATTTTTCTTTATCATATAAGTTTAAAGCATTGAAGCTGGAAACCGGGATCAATAATTTGCTAAATGAGAAGTATTTTACGCGCAGAGCCACAGGATATCCGGGGCCGGGAATAATTCCATCAGCTCCGCGATCATACTATATAACTTTAGGAATTAAACTTTAATATCAGACCTAGGAAGGAAGTTATGAATTTTCTTTCGTACCTATTCGTTCCTTTAGCTCTGCTATTTCCTTCATTTTTTGTGTAAGGCTATCCAACTCCAGGTGAGGAAACTGCTGGCGGATAAACTCTATCCTGTCTTCGTTGCCGCAATTACCCGGGCAGGCTTCAACGGTTTCTGAAATCTTAATGGCCAGCACTTTCCGATAAGCTTCATCCAATAATAAATAATGGGCTTTGTCCAGTCCTTTTTGTGCCGCTTTGAACTGTAGCAAAATTTTTTCTGGATCTTTTCCTTCATCCAGCATCCGGATCAATCCATCTACCTGTCCCTTAATGCTCTGCAAGCGTACTTTTATATGTTTTGTCAGATCCTTGGGTATCATAATTTTTCACATTTTATTAAAGCTACGTTTCTACACGAGGTGGTGAACAACAGATTGTTTATGTTTTTGAATTTCAATTAAACCATAGACCCGATATCCGAACCCATAGAGGGATAGGAATAGACCATGTTCCTGATGTCGGCAACTTTTAGTTTTCCTCGAATAGCCATTGCGAAAAGGTTGATCATTTCTTCAGCATGCGGGCCGATGATATGAGCGCCTAAAATGCGATTATCCTTGTCAGAAATCACTTTGTAGGCATAGGTTGATTCATTGATCCGCTTGGCATTGTACCAGTTGGAGGTAGAAGCACTTTTCACCTGATGTTCTATCCCTGAGGCTTTGGCTTGCTCTTCTGTCATACCCACAGCAGCCAGTGTAGGTAAGGTGAATACGGCACTTGGCATTTCAGTATAGTCAGGCTTTTTAGTATTACCCCTTATAATATTGGCAGCCACGGTATGTCCTTCCATTACGGCTACAGGCGTGAGGTTTATCCCATTGCTATCAGCTGCATCACCTGCCGCATAAACTGCAGGGTTACTCTCACTTTGGAGGTATTTATTTACCTTGATTCCTTTTTTACTAAAAGTGATGTTAGCTTTTTCCAAATTCATTCCATCCAATTCTGGTACTCTGCCTGCCGCATTTACCACAAGGTTGGTCTTATGTGTCTCTGTGCTACTCGGAGATTTGGTGATGACTTTGAATTGATCGTCATCTTCTTCAATGCCTACTACTTCAGTTTCAAGATGCAAATCAATCTCCAATGCTCTGGTTGCATCAACGAGGTGATTGACAATATCTTCATCAAAATTTTCAAGGGGACGCTTGCCCCGGTGAAATATAGCGACCTTACTACCAGCTCTGACTGCAATGTGGGCGAACTCCATCGCAATGTAACCACCTCCGATAAAAGTGATGTGTTCAGGTAACTTTTCCAGGTTTAGAAAATCGGTACTATCTATCGGTAAATCACCTCCCGGTATGTCAAGGGTTACCGGTCTTGCACCTGTGGCAATTACGATTTTATCACCTTCCAGCAGATCGTTCCCAATACGGACAGTGTTTTCAGACTCAAAGCTGGCTGCTCCATGGTACATCTCTACACCAGCATTTTCATATCCTTTCTCAACACCTCCTGGCATTTTGGAAACGAATTTATTTTTATAGGCCATTAAGTCTTGCCAGTTGATAGAAACGTCTCCTTGTATCCCAATTCCTCTCATCTTATTGGCTCGGTCGATGATTTCGGCAGCACCTACAAGAATCTTTTTAGGATCACAACCACGAAGGGCACAAGTACCCCCGTAAGGTCGTGAGTCGGTGATGGCTGTTTTTAATCCTTTCTTAGCGCATTTATTGGCGATGGTCATTCCGGCCATACCAGATCCGATGACGATTACATCATATTTTTTCATGCGCAACAACTACTTTTTCCACCTTCCTGGATAGGAGGGCATGGGTTGGTTCCATAGCTGCAATACACACAACAATCACTGTCTTTGGGTTTCAGTACTTCATGACAGTTTTCGCATTCATAGAAATATTGGCATGCATCTGTAGGCATGGTTTCTTCTTTCTGATGACCACAGTTTGGGCAGGTGATGGTGGATTGTAATACGATATCTTTTTCCATGTTATTGATTGTTAGGCTTTTCTACTACTTGGTATCCGGTCTTATTGATCGTTTCTATGATTTTGTCTAAACCGACTATTGATGCATCGTATTTTACCTGAGCGCTGGCGTCTTTATAAGATGCAGATACTTCTTGTACCCCATTTAAAGAGGATACCGCATGCTTTACATGCTCCTCACAGCCAGTACAGGTCATTCCTTTGATATTGAAATCGGCTAACTTGATTTTCGTCTGATCATTATTCGGCAATAAGACCGATACTATCTTTTTTGGATAGAATATATGCGAATAAGTGGGAAACGCGAGCATCAGGGCAGCAAACACTGTAACTATTCCCAAAAACTTTTTTGATTGCCAGAAAGAGGGTTTTTCATCATCCTCACATGCACAGGCGAGTTCTTCGGCTGTTCCAGGTCTAAGTTTCTGATACCATGCAAAACCTAAAACACCTATCGTCACCGCGATGAGATACGGCCTGAATGGCTCCATCCAGGAAAACGTGGCGGCAATACCACCAATGCCAGCCAGGAGAGAAAACACCGGGGTAATACAACATAGCGAAGCTACTATGGCTGCCAACAATCCGGCACTTGCGCTTTTTGAAGAAGTGTTTGAAGTACTCATGATACCATTGTTTTTTCATTCTGTTTAGAAAGATTTTCCAATACTGGTTTGAGGATTTCTACATTCTTATTTACAAGTGAATAGAATACGGTTTGACCAACTTTCTTATCCTTTATGAGCTTACCATCTTTCAGTTTTCTTAGGTGTTGGGAGATACCACCGACCGAAATGTCAAGTATATCGCTAAGATCACAGGGACACATTTCACCTTCTTTATGTAGAAGAAACAGGATTTTTAGCCTTGCAGCATTTCCAGATAGGTTGAAAATCTGTGTTGTTAATGAAAGGTCTTCATCTAATCTCATTAAACTGCCTTTACAATCCTTTATCTGAACAGGATCGGCCAATACTCTTATACACGTATGACTCATTATTTAGTGTTTTAGCAATTACTAAAATGTAAAGTAAAACAAATTGATTCAATATTTAAGCGATTACTTAAATAAAGGAGTGAATTCTATCAAAATAGAGGCTAGAAGTACGAAGAAACCCCAAACTGGATTCCTGAGATTTTAGCTGGGGGATTACCCAGGAGATCTGTTTGCTTCATCATTCTATAGTTTAAGCGAATGACAGTTTGAGCTGTTGGCCGGAAACTTATTGCTGGGACGACAGCCCAAATCTCATCTCCGATGCTTTCATCTGTTTCCCGAAAAGTGCCATCGTTCCAATCAACATATTCAATTCGCATGGCCACATTGAATGTTGCTTTATTAAAACCAAATAGTTTTCCATTCAGTACAGGTTGAACTATATCTATAAAACCTCCTTTTTGCTTATTGCCAAATTGCTGTGTGAAAGTTGCAGGAACATCAACGTTGACCCACGCCCATTCGCCAACTAAGAAGGTTTTAATTATTGGTATGGTAGTGTTGAAATCGACCGCAAAGACATCCAGCCTTCTCTTCTCATCCAAAATCAAACCATCCTCTTCATAGGTATTATAAATGCCTCCCATGTAGGACAGACCTATCTCACCAATCTTTTTGTTGCGGAGGGCTACTTTCCCCGTAAATAAGGGTTCACCATTAGATGATTCCTCAAAGCGCTCTTTGTTGTCTTTAGAGGCAGGTAGAAATGTTCTGTTTTCACCATTATTGATAATGGCATCATCAAACCCATTGGTTAGATAGGCTTCGTACCCAAAAGCCCACTCCTTTGAAAAGTATTTACCATACAATCCAAATCCTACATTACTCCAGGTCGCCGGTAACATTTCCGTTGCAGCAATGGGACGATCAACAAATTCCCATTTAGGTCCATCGTGGTTTTGATTAAATGCTCCAATGGGATTCATCACGATGCCACCACGAAGATTCAGCAGGGGATGCATGCTAATGTCCAGCGCTGCAAATTCAATGGCGACTTCTTCGCCACCTTCTTCAAACTCGATCTCTGAGAGAAATTTGATTTTCCGATGGATGGAGGATGCCACAAATAAGGTCATTCGAGGTACCCGAAAACTGTGCCCGTCTGTAATTCCATCTTCACCGATGTAAGAATAATCAGCTTCGATGTACCCACCCACAGAAACCGGAAGCTTCCCAACCTGCAAAAAAGGTCGGTTGTAAACCGCATCCATGTTAAGAAGATTTCTGGATGTATCTACTGGCACTCTTTTCAGCAAGGTGCTATCAATTTGAGCACTAGTTTTTAGTGAAATGAAGCAGGCAATAGCAATCAGAACCAAGCTAAAGTTTCTCATGATAAATCGATTTTTAGTGTTTTCAATTCTTTGATGACAGGAAAGCTCCGAAGCTCAGTGTCCGCTGGACCATTTTGAACACTTCCTGTATTGGTAAATTCACTGCCATGAGCAGGACATTGTAAGCGATCTCCAAATACCTGAAGCTCTGTGCCCTGATGGGTGCATTTCATTAGAAGTGCTTTGTAATTGTCAGTACTCAGGCGAAAGACCACTATTGGATATTGTAAGGCATCATTTTGGACAACTACATGCTTCAGATAGTCATGATCCTCATTCAAAAAATCATCTTCTTTAATGCTCAAAAAGGAGCCTTGAATGTTTCCAGTTACGTAGCGTGTTCCAGAACATCCAGGAAGAAACATACTAGACGCAAGGACACCCAGACATCCCATTCCACATTTTCTTACAAATGCCCTTCTTTCCATGCTTAAAGTGATTCTAAAAATGTAATAAGGGCTTCCTTGTCCGTTTCACTAAGGGAGGTGAATTGGTTCCTACTACTTTCTGCTTCACCCCCATGTAAAACAATTGCCTGTTTGATGCTTCTTGCACGACCATCATGCATCAGGAAAAAAGAACCTCCTTGCGAATTAGGAGATAATCCTAAACCCCATAAGGGTGGAGTACGCCACTCGTAAGTTTCTGCAGAACCTTCGGTCGCACCATCATCCAATCCGGGCCCCATATCATGCAGTAACAGATCTGTATATGGATAAAATGTCTTATTTGATAAAGCCGATATATCGGAATCCGGGGTGGTCCATTCGGGAATATGGCATGAGCTACATTGAATTTCATTGAATATTCTTTTGCCCTTAAGTACCTGAATATCATCCTCGTTTCGAGGGATTGGTGCTTTGAGGGTTCGCAGATAAAAAACGACATCACGAATAGTTTGATCAAAGACCTCGGGGTCAGTAGTCAACTGACTAAAGGGATCGACAGGTTCAAATGTTGACGTTACGCCCATATCCTGATTGTATGCACTTACCGTTTGCTGAAGAAGATCTATGGCAGCAGCTTTCTTTCCAAAACGACCTATGATTTTACCGTTAACAGGTTGGTGAAGCCATTTTTGCTCAAAGTAGGGCGGGGGTGTTATATAGTTCGGAACCCCTGATATTCCATCACCATCTTCATCCAGTGAATCTACATATTGGAGAATTTGTTGATCAGTGAGGGCTGCAAGAAATCCAAGACCTGTTACAGCAGGAGGGGTAAACTTCATAAAAGGAACTCCATCTGGTATTTTTTCAGGTTCAAATCCTGGTATTGCCCTATTTTGAAGTTGTGGACCCCCAATAGATAGTTCAGGCAATGTGTTGGGCAACGTTTGTCCGAATCTGGTAAGGGTTGTGAACGGATGTCCTTTCCCATCTCCGGGATGACAACTACCACATGAGGTAGCAACAAACCCTGGCCCAAGTCCATCAACTGATGAGAATACCTCATCATTGAAAGCGATATCACCGTTCAGGAATTGACGCTGTTCCGCATGGGACAGACCTTCTGTAGGACCATCCAGTAGCTCATTTTCCGCGGGCGCAACTGGTATTATCTCTTCACACGACATAATCTTCATTAAAATGAGAAGGAATATCAAATACGACAACTTTTTACTCACAACAAATTATATTTAAGCAAACCTATTAATTAAAGTTAGATATATCAAACTTTTAAATTAGCAAAATGAGTTTTATTTTTGGTCAATGATCACAAATACAGAAGAAAACTATTTGAAGGCTATCTATAGCTTGAATGTGGATCGAAATGGTAAGGAGCTTGGGACCAATGAACTAGCAAGTCATTTGGGGATATCTCCGGCCACTGCGAGTAGCATGCTTAAAAAACTGAAGGACAAGGAATATATACACTACGAAAAATATGGAGCCATTTCACTTCTTGAAAAAGGAGAAAAAGCAGCATACATTGTAATACGGAAGCATCGGTTGTGGGAGACCTTTTTGGTTGAAAAGCTGGAATTTACCTGGGATGAGATTCATGAAGTAGCAGAACAATTAGAACACATTAAATCAAAAAAGCTAGTAGATCAACTAGATAAACTTCTGGGATACCCTCAATATGATCCACATGGAGACCCAATACCTGACTCAAATGGCGAGATAAGAGGCATGCATGAAACCACTTTAATTCAGGAAAAAATTGGAAAAAAACTTAAAGTAGTAGGAGTAAAACACGATTCACAGTCATTTCTTAAACACATAACGAGACTTGGACTCATCATCAATAGCAAGGTCACAATAAAGTCACAACACGAATTTGATGGATCTCTGGATGTCGAGATTGATGGTAGTTACCACTTGATAACTCGGCAAGTTGCAGAGAATATTTATGTCTCCAACATCACAGCAGAGTAACAAATCTTTGCACAATAAATTTACTACGGAACTTTACTTCCGAGTTATCCATAAAGGCCTACTTTGAAAAAAATTTGCAAATTACGTCATAAAATATATATAACCGTTATATGTTATATAAATTATCTTATGTTAAGTAGGACTTTTCGAATACTACCCTTACCATATTATTTATCACCGTACTTTAGGTAAGATTGGAAGTGCTAGTTTACTCTTCAGATTCATCCGGCCTTTCCTTCGGATCCATTTGCTTGATAATCTTATTGACCTCACTTTCTGTTGCCCGCAGCTTCTTCTGACAGAACTCAATGAGTTCTGAGGCCCTCTTCACCTTTTCTCCTAGAACATCAATCGAAACCGACTCATCCTCGATCTCTTTTGCAATCTGCTGCAGCTCTGTATAGGCTTCATCATAGGTAAGTTTGTCCGTCATCTCGCTTTTGTTTTCGGATTACTTTGGTGTCAATATCATGAGACTGCATGATCACTTTTAATTCTTTATCCGGATCCACCTGGTCTCCATGGGCCACAAAATGGTTTTCCTGTGAGATGATGGCAAACCCTCGTTTTAGGATACTTTCCGGCCTGGCCAGACGGATCACTGATCCGGTATGCTTTAAGGCCTGGTCCTTATTTTTAAAAAGGGACCTGGTATGCATGCTAAAATTAGCAGATAAATGAGAAAGATCTTTTTGCCGACTATCCACAATTGATTTTGGTCGTGATTGAATTGGGTAGCTCAGTTGCTTCAGCTGGTCCCGACCATTTTTCAAAACAGACCGAGTATTTCTTGCCAGGTTGACCGATAAATGCGAGAGCTCCTGCTGTTCACTGTAAAGATGTGATAGCGGTTTGGACCTGATCTGGAATCCATACGTTGCCAGCTCTTGCTGTTGATGGATCAGCAGGCCTTGAGTAGCCTGGACGATCTGCCTGTTGAGTGATCCTAAACGATCTTTCTTGTTGCCAAGCAATTGTTGAGTCCGAATGGCCAGTCTTTGCCGGACGGAGATCACCTTTTCCTCAAAGTTCCGATTATATGCAACGATAAATTCAGCCGCTTTTGTAGGAGCGTTTGTCATCGTATGCACCATCCTATCCACAATACTGATATCGCTTATATGCCCGATCCCAGTGATTATAGGAATAGGAAACCTTGCTACTGCACGGGACAACCTATACTGATTGAATACCTGAAAATCCGTCTGAGCTCCCCCACCCCGGATGATAACTACACAATCATAGGGAATTTTCGATTCGTAGATGGCGATCAGCCTATCAATCATTTCACCCTCTGCTTCCCGTCCCTGTACAGATGACTGATAGATCTCTGTGGTGAACCGATAGCCAAAGGTGTTATTGGAAAGGTTGTGCATAAAATCCTTGTACCCTTCCGAGTTAGGGGACCCTACAATTGCGATATGCTGTATGGCTGACCGGAACCGGGCTTTCTTATTCGTTGTCAGGTAGACTTCACCCACTTTTTGAATGGCCTCCGGATTGTTTTCAACCAGCGCTTTCAGAACCTCTTGTTTTCTTTTCTCCAGGGCTCCCAGCGTGTACTCCTGACTGATGTCCTCCAGAGATAATGTGAGCCCATATCGTGAATGAAAACTTACTGACACCTGGACCAATACCTCAAGGCCCTCACGGAATTTTTCACCTGTAACTTTCTCAAATTCAGCAATGGCTTCGGATCCCCGTTTCCATGCTCGACCGGCAATCTCTGTGTGGATCTCATCAGAAGCTTCCTCCTTTTCCACAAAATCAAAGTAATAGCGGTCCCTGTTCGGATAGGCATTCAGACTGGATATTTCCGCAATGACCCAGTAATACCTGTTCCGGAAGGAACTATGGATCACTTGCTGAATTTCAGCGGCTAGTTCTGATAGTCGTATGGATAAAGGAGTAGTCACCCTATAAAGCTATCAAATCAATCAAGAATTCATTCTTTTTCAATACCTAAAAATATCAATCACTTTTTCTCCTAGAAACGACACTCTAAATCTTTTTGAATTTTCCCTGAACGAATACGTCACTAATTTCTCATTCTCAACTCTTTCCACTAAGACTAAGTCCGGATCCTTCAACTGAAACTTTTCCATTATTAACCTACGTGCCTGGGTGATTTTGGGATCTTCCATTTCCTTGATTCAAATCAGGTTTGCAAAGGGCAATCTTTTGAATTGTTCACTGAATGCATCCAACAATTCTTTTTCTATATCACGTGGCTCGCTACGAGGTGTCGGTTTCCAGCAAAACACCAATTCTTGATGGTGTTTTATTTGCCAGATCAGTCGACCACCCCAATGGCCCACATTTTTCCCTTGTCCGAACCTCAGGTACTGCCTGATCCTTGAATGAAGTGTTGCATTATTTGATGTACCACCAGCTTTACCAATATAGATTACCAGCACATTATCTACATAATTAGCATTTAGTTCTTCCATCGAAATATTCGGGTCCTTTCCTTTAAAAAATCCCCCTACTCCAGGTAGCAGATACTTAGCGGAACGCACTGGATTCAGTACCAAATACACTCCCCTGATTTTAGGTATGAGTGTTGAATCATCCCACAGACTTCCAACAGTATGAAATCCTGTGAAGCCAAACTCCTTGATATCATCGATACTATTAAAATCCATTATTTATTCAGTTTGCTCAATTGATGTGTAGACCTTAAAGGTCTCATATATATTGAGAAAGAACCCCTTGCCATCTGCAGGGGTTCAGATTCAGCGAAAACTAACCAAGAACCAAGCTTGATTATGTCCTTAAAGACATTTTATATGTTTTAATTCCTTTGACTATTGATTCAGTTTTGAAAGTACAGGCGTGCTGTGTTGGTATATAAAGATAAATGCTTTGTGAGCAAGATATTGGGATTCCTACCAAAAAATTAACCATTCACACCCCCCCTCTTTCTAAGTTTCAAAACTTAATTCATTTGTTTAACCGTTTTTTGCGTTTATTTTTAAATCAGTTATATTTAATATGATTCTTTTACCCTTTATAAACATACCATGCTTCAATATAAAAATTTAAAGTTGCTAGCATTTGTGATAATCTTTTCGCAATGTGCTTCAGTGCCACAATCAGTGGTAGATCTATCTAGTCAGGTTGGAGACGACATTATCTCGATACAATCTTCATATGCTCAATTGGTAGATGCTTATTATGAAAGGCTCATAGATGACAGATTGGATTACCTCGATAATGAATGGTATCCAGCATATGTGAAAAACTGGATGAGAATAGGAAGGCTTCAGGAGATTGCAAAGGGAGATATCGTGTGGTCTGAAGATGATGAGAAGTTCACAGAAGTCACTGAAGAAACACCTTCTATGGAAACCATCAACACACTTCAGATCTGGGTGGAAGAGGCTCTTTGGACCTATCAGGAAAAGAAAGAGGAATTAATCAATCCATTAATTACAGATCGAGATACGTTGAAATACAGTATTAATGTAGCATTCAACAATCTTACTAAAGCGAATGCAGAGATAACCGCCCACCTGAATAGCCTCCGAAAGGTAAAAGAGCAGCAGGATCAGCTCCTTGAAGAGTTGAAATTAAAACGCATCCGGGATCAGATCAATGAAGCACTCATAGATGCTTCAGCGAAAGCAGGTAAGGGGTTGGAAAAAGTACGTGAAGCAGATGCAAAACTTGAAGAGATTAACAAATAATACAATAAAATTATGGTAGCAAAGAAACGTTCAAGTATGGGTAGTCTTAATCAACAGGCTGTTGATCAAACAAACCAGCAATTAAGTGCCAAGGAAATAGAAGTACTTACTCGTACTTCATTAGACTGGACGAAATTAAAGCCTAAAACCGCAGATACTGCACTCTATGATCAATTAATCAAAGAGGTTAAGGAATCTACTGAAAAGAATGAAAACCTGGCTCAGCTAAGGAGTCGTCTTGAGTCTCTGGGGAAAGAAGGTCTTTCGCTCGCGAAGGAGGTCATTAGTCTGATCCCCTAATAAACAGGGTATTTTAGAGCCATCCGCATATTTTCAAATCCGATTGTCTTGGCCAGGGACAGGCTGATGTTGACAAGGTGATCACCATGCTTTTCCTTGGCATCTTGTAAAGCCAGATACATTTCATCATCATCGACTTTATCCAGGTGATCGTTCCAGGTAAAAATCTGATATTCTAGTTCTTGGAGACCATATCCATTGTTATTGTTATCACCTTTCTTCTTCAGGTCTTTTAAAAGGGCACTTATCTCCAGGTATCGTCCAAATGTGATTTCATCCAGGATCCTTTGATCATTAGGATTAGCGAATAGATCTATTAGCCATTCGAAACCGAAAATACCAACAAGTTTTGTAGAGAGTACCGGATATATGGCAAAGCCAAACACCAGCCCACCAATGATCGCATCTATCCACCTTACATGAGTACTCATGAGAAGTTCTCTGCTTATCTCAATATCGGTCACCTTGCTTACATCTAGCAAAGCCATTCCAAGGAACAGCCCAGATGCAATGATTCCATATGAGAAACAAATCTTGAAGATGATACTTTTGAAGCGCAATCTGTAAATGAGAGAGATGTTCTCAAATTTTTGTTTGGTGAGATTAGTTTCCGGATCAACTACCTCTTGTTGTGAATAATAGTAATAGTATTTATTCAATGCGACATATGCAAAGCAGACTAATACACCCAGAATAAGGAAGATAAAAGACTCATATTGAAGTTTTTCACCTTGATCATAGAAAAAGTCCTTATAAGTATCAACATTAACTGTTTGGTTGATAGAATCCTTCTGAAGCATTGTTGATAGGTCGGCGATCAAAATGGATTGATTAAATTAAATCTTGGGCTCAATATTGAGATGGGGACGCATAGACTCCCGCATCTCTCTTGTCTTTTGCTTTCCTAAAGCATCGGACCTACTGGAAATGGACACATTATCCTGGGCATCAATTTCTATGAAATGTTGCTGCTTAAGATCTTTTATGCCATCTTCTACTAATGGTTCAGAGTAAAATGGCTCAAGCTTATGAACAAGCACCTTCTTAGGAACCTGACCAGTTCCTTTCAAAAACTTCACAATGTCAACTCTAACGCTTTCTCCTTTGATCATGACCATAACATTTTCCTTTACAATATACTCAATTTTACGAAAACAGACAACGTTGGGTTTTACCAATTATCTCTCAAAACAATTACTTTTTATTCATTGCTTAAAAGATCCGCTTACAATCTGCCCTTTTTTCTGTGAAGGCAGATTGACGCTCAACTTCTCAATCTGTCATGTTTAACCACAACATATGACTGATGAGTAAAGCAGCCAGAAAGCGTTTAATGGAGTGTTCCTTCAGGACCCTATTTGTTTGTAACCATTCCGGAGGAAAGGATTCACAGGCCATGTTTAAATGGATGTATGAAAATCTTCCCCATGAACATTTAATCGTTATCCATGCCGAGCTGCCCGGCGCGGACTGGGAAGGAACGTTAGAGCACATTCAAAAAACCTGCTATGAGATACCAGTTTATGTAGTAAAAGCCAATAAGACGTTTTTCGAAATGGTCGAACACCGTGGGATGTGGCCTTCACCGGCATTTAGGCAATGCACCTCGGACCTTAAGACGGCACCCATCTCCAAATTCATCCGGAAGTTTTGCAAGGAGCATCACTATGACCGGGTTTATAATTGCATTGGTCTACGGGCAGAAGAATCAGACCCGAGAGCGCTAAAGGATCCTTTCAGGGTGGACAAAAAGCTGACTACCAAAAAACGAAAGGTCTATACCGTCCTTCCTATCCATGATTACACCACTGCGGATGTCTTTGCGAGCTATGGGATTACACTGGAGGACCTGGCTAACCGAAGGAGGTTATACCAACTCGGCAATAAATACAAAGCCATTATGGCTTGGCCGTTTATCTATACCTATGTGGCAGGCATGAGCCGGCATTCGTGCAAGATCTGTATCATGTCAAAGAAGGGAGATCTGTTATGCAGTGCCCGGGAAGATCCTGAGCATTTTAAGCGATACGTTAATATAGAAAAGGAGATCGATCATGAGTTTATCAATCCAGGGCACTCCACTCCTTCCCTATCAACCATACTCAGAGAGTCCCAGTCAAAGCAGCTCCAGTTATTATAAGAGCAAATGAACGAGGTTCAAGACTTGGTATTTGGTGGTTGAAATAGTTCTAAAAATTCATCTGGATTTTCCAACGTTTCGATATAGGGGTTATTATTCATCCATTTATCAAGTGGAGAGGGTTCATTATCCCATTCCCACCCTTTATTTGAATCATTGCATGCAACATCAAATGTCTTTCTGGAGAACTCTTTTATTTCAATCTTTTCATGTTTGATATTATCATACCAACCATCACTTAGCTTATAGAGGAAAAATTTGAAATCCTTCTCCCATTTTTTGACGGATATAACTCCATTAGCAAAACCACTTGTTGCAAGTTGAAGAGTACACTTTTTATACTTTCCCTCAAAATTTAGAATATGCGGCCATTGGTCAAGAATTGTCTTTGTAATTGAAAGGTATTTTGGTATTCCTTTGAATGGAAAACTTTCTTTACTCCTCCAGGCATTATATAAAAAACTGACAATATGAGGTAAATCGTCAGCTGGGTGGATCTCAGCATAATAACATCCACTAAAGTGATCTCTAATCACATAATTTACTAAATGTCTTTTCCCAGTTTTATGATGGTTTTTAAAGTTGATATCAAACTTTTTCTCTTGAGTCTTAAAAGATCCATCCGTTAGAAGATAGATATTTTTTGAAAGAGAAACATTCAACTGATGTAATTGATTGGGAAACTCCGAGTAGTAGTGTTTCATCTAAAATAAATATACCCAATCAGGGTCAATTCTCCTTATTTTCCATACAAGTCGATCAGCTGACCAATCATCTTCCTGGCATATTCATCCCCACCCAGACTTTGTTCAAAAGCAATCAAACGATCCAGTGTTTCGTCATCCATTATCGCTTCCTGATCATCTCTTTTTAAAGAAAGATCAATAAAGGTCCTCACCAGGTTAAGATGTGTGTTGACATCTGTCCATGTACTTCCGGATTCCCCCAGCCAAAGACCATTACCCACCCACAAGACATTCAGAAGATCCTCATTCAGTTTACCAACCTCCTGCCGGACCATAGTCAAGCCAAACTTGGACATATGAAATAAAGTCTCATCTGTATTATTCGGATATAGTTTTAGCCGCTCTTTATACCGATCCAGGGCATGCTGTAAGAAATGCATGATGCTATACTTTCCGGGCTGCGGTGAACTGACATACGCATAAACGAGTCCCATCTTATCTCGATACTTACAAAAGATCCGGTTCACATCATAGCCTTCGTAAGGAAAGTAGAACATCGTAAATTTTACTCCCTGAATATCATATGAGCTGAAGTCCTCCGTAGCAACTGGAGTTGCCTCAAATAATTGGCTGCTTTAAATTTCTTCTAGCCCGGGCAGGATTACAAAAATTAATGACTCAGCAATTTTCTTTTGGACCTTGAATTATCAGTTATTGGTAAGGTCCATCAGCAGGAAATACCAGAATAATCTTCTGTTTATTTCCCGAAGGTTTAGACAAATGTGATCATTGTTATCAAACTAAGGATAGGTCGCACAATATAATTAATGTACGACCTATCTTAAGAAAATTTGTAAAGGATTATTCAACCAACAGATGCTTCTTATTCACCACCTCTCCATCTGCTATTAAGTGAATATAGTACGGTCCAGGCATCAAAGATGAAACATCAAGTTTCATTTGTTTTCCTGTATTTCCTGCCTTTGACAGCACCTGGAGTTGATTTCCGTCATAGATTACTACCATAATGTCTTTAGACTTCTTAGTTTTTGTTGAATTTAGTTGAGTGGTACTGGATTCACTATCCGTAAAATCTATTGTAAGGGTTTGGTCTACCGGGTTGGGGCTCATGGAGTATGAATAATAGCCAAAACCACAATTATCCTGAACAGTTACAGATATGCTTTTCCAACTGCTCCAACCACATGAGTTTTGTGCTCGTATTTTGATTGTCTCTGTGCTTGGCGGTGGATCGTCAAAGTATTCAATCTCCACATACCGCATCGAAATACCACCCCCTCCGGCATCTTGAGAAATATACCAATTTGAGGCATAAGGCATATCCCACTGGTATGCAGATATACCTATTGTAGATCCACCAGATCCATTAAATTCAGCTTCAGCGAGTGTGTAGTCACAAGCAAGTATCTTATGAGAACCACCCGAATTGGTCGTAACAATGTCAAGTAAATTATAGTCTGGGCCCCCGACCCAAACACTTTTATTGTATACTGCGGTACCGCAGGTGCCAGAAATAGTGGCAGTTATAGTTCCTTGCCCTGAACTGGATGTATTCGTTGCCCTTGTTGCAAAAGTAGATCCTGTGCCAGTGTCTACAGCAAATAATGATGTAGGAGAAACACTCCAGTTGACCGTAACACCAAGTGGGACATTTAGTAACGTATATGTTTTATTGGTGCTGCAGAGTAGATTGTCACCGCTTATTGAAATACCTGATGTTGGTATTCCGACTGACATTTCTCGCTGTATCGTACCTATCCAAACATCCTAGGGACTATCGGGGACTATGGTTGTATATAATCCGGTGGTTCCTTGTGTGACTGTAGAAGGTGCCGTGATTTTTACAGATTCAGTGTAAGTACTATAAAATCTTGAAGAACCTGTCCCTGAATCCGTAGAACCGGTTATTGTCCATCCAGTAGGTACTGTCCAATGCCATTGATGATGAAAGTAACAATCATCTACAGTATTTGCTGTCCCAGGCATACCAGGTAATAAGTTTACAATCTGGGATTCCCCAGGGCAAAAAGAATAGTTCCCATCACTTGTAGTGGGCAGCCCGGGACTTGGTACACTCGAAGTAAGAAATAAGGAATTGGTATACAAACCGCAGGCAATACCACCTTTAAATGATGCCCTGATTTCTACCGTACCAACTTTATCAAATCCGTAAACAGTTTGACCACCTTTTATTTGACTTGGTGTAAAATAGAAATCCGACTGACTCCCACATGAATAGGGTCCACTACTGAATTCACTACGTAGCACACCATCAATATATACATCCCATCCAGCTCCACCATTGAGCTTCCCGAATATTCCTGATGCATAAATATGGTAGGTAACATTTTCATTTGGGCATACATCTGTAGGCCCATCTATATGAAGGGTAACTGCAAACCCACTATAATACAGTAATAAAGTAGATAGAAATAAAAGTTTTTTCATGGCTGATACTTGTTAATTAAGATTTATATTACATATAACTAAAATAAATTACAGTAAAAATGTATTCCTTGTTCATTTCGTAGGAAATAGGATTATCATTCAACTTTTGGATAAGCCTTGGTTACCCTTACGTTCTTAAAAGTTCCTTCTATATACCGGTACCATGGAAATTGTCCATCATAAGAAAATCTAACCCTTGCATCAAATTTTCCTGACACATAGATTTGATTTTCGTATATAAAAGAATCTTCAATTGTTAGAATATTTAATTCTGGATCTGATGAATCCCAATAATCAAAATCTGGAAACCCATCTGAATCATCACCAATACCATAAATTCGGTAGTACATAGTAACGGCAATTGTGTCATTTGTTCTGAAGGAACCTAATTTAAATGGGACGATTTCAGTATCATTTGAATAGGTATTAAAAACATCAACACTTTCAGCGTTGCCTTTAGCCATCAGGCGACAATAAAACCAGGCATTAATTTTTTCATTTAGTGCAAAAATGTCAAATTCCCGATTCTGAAAATTTAAAGTGCTTCCTTCATTGCTGGTACTGTCCCATGGAACATTATCCACAACTAAATTCACTTCGGGCTCCAAATAAACTGGAGGAACATATTCTTCTGGTTCATAGCATGAAGAAAAAGAGAGAAACAAGACCAAGAGTAGACTTAGAATAGCAGAATATTCAACTCTTTCTTTATATTCAAACATGGCTAGAGATCTTAATTTCCTAATTACTGGTTTTGTATATTAAAGTTAAGTATAAAATTTGAATGGTTAATAATGGTATTGCAAATCTTTTTTACAATAAAACATTGAATTAATAATTTGTTAAAATCTCCTGATTTACTTCCTGAATGTTCATGGTAGGTGTAATAATTACGGATAGGGTTACATCAACTTATCGCTACTAAAATTACTTTTTATTTCTTGCTTGAATAAGTCCTTCTACTTCGGATTGATTGTACTCATCGGGTTGGCACTTGTCTCATTCTGAAGTCACAGATCCGTTCTTAGATTTCCCTAAGTAGGTTTTTTAGACAAAGTTTTCTTCAAGGATTTATCCTAGTCAAAGAGTATGCGGGAAATAAACGCTTTGCTCGAATCACAGATTCATGATTTCCCTTACAACTTCTCTTTGCCTTAAAAATCCTTTCCGGCACTTGTAGTCAAAAAACTACTTGTCATGGAAAATTTAAAATTAACAGACCTGCTTAGTCAATTCAGAATTTTTATCAACTACCCCCGATTTGATGAGCAGTACATCATCGACGTTGGAGTACAACGCTTCAACAAGCTCCTAAAAATCTCAGACACCATAGAGGTCCTTGAGATCCTTATCGATCAGTTTGACGATACCCACTCCCTGCGAGACAACACGATCTACGCAATAGAAAATTTTCTACACGCTAACCCTGTCAGCCATGTTTAAAGAAATTCAAGAAATCTTCGAAAGAATTCCCAACGCTGAATCCAGATCTGATGTCTGGGCACTCATAACCCGAAGGTCACAGGTTCGAGTCCTGTTCCCGCTACATTGAAAATCAGGCAGTTACGAAAAAGTGACTGCCTTTTTTTTGCTATGGGTAAAACATAGCCAAAACAATTCATTTTTTACTCCTAACATTCTCTGACAAAAGGGCCTCATTTATAGTCACTACAGAAATTCAATAATTTCAGCGCAGTGTAACAATATGATACTGGTTCAGCTTGCAGTAAAAACATGAGCAAGGAGACCACTGACTTGCTTTATAATTGGAAGAAAGCGAACTATACGCTTATCCCAACGACTAATACGGCATAAAACGGATTTTGTGTAAATTTCTTGTTGCTAGATAATGACTACAAGTGGAATTTAAATTTCATTCTTGAATCTAAATGCCTTCATAGTACCAAAATGTAAAAGAGGATTTTTTTTACTCAAAAAGTATTTAGATTGTAATGCAATTTTGGGAAAATCTGAAACGGAGAGACAATCTAATTTGAGGAATGCCTCAAAAAGTAATTATAAATAAGAGTAAGACCTAACACAAAAAGGCCTGCTGTAATTCCCAACATAATATTAATATAAGGTGGAGCTGTTAGTGAAACTCTTATCAGAATTGTAGCAAAAGCAAATGAAGAGTACCTAAATAAATTGTAGTATTTGCTGCTGTATCTTAATGAAAACAATAGAATTAAGATATCGGTAAAAATGAGTACCGTATAGAATGTACTGAATGAATCAACATATTTACCCGTTTGAGCAAAATTCACTAAATCATTTGAACCAAGATAGATAAAGATTAGCAAGAGTATAAATGCTAAAATCTTCTTGAATGATATAAATTCTTGTTGTTCTTCATCTGTTTTTGTAATCTTTTCATGCCTCTGTTTTTTGTAATAAAAACCTATGATAAGGAATATTACCAATGCACCAAATGCGTCACTTAGCATGTGGAAAAGTGGATCATATAAGATGGATGACCATTCTACAGGTTGATTGAAATTGCCAAATTCCTTGAATGCTGATCTTAATAAGATCACTGATAGAATCTCAAATTGCTTTCCTACCGAATCAGCAACTGATCTTGAAAGGACAAAAATCAACCCCAAAATCTCAATAATAAGTAGAATTTGAAATGCAATATCAATTGCAAGAAAGTAGTTGGTTTTAGGAGGAAGGAATGCAATTTCAAAATTTCTTGAAATTGCTACGATCGCTAGCCCAACTAAAAAACCTAAGATCAAGCCTAAACTAATAAAACGGTCTGTCCGATGATTACTCCAGACGTGTCCTAGTGAATCGTATATTCTTACAATCAGATTCATTATTGAATTTTTTTCTTTTGAATGGCATCCCTAATTCTGGTAGCACTCTCGTAATCCTCTTTTTTCAGTACTTTTTCTAGAAGTTCTTCTAATTCGTTTAAAGGAAAATTGATAAAGGATCCCCTTTTATCAACGGGGAGTCCTTCCGTATCAACCGAAAAGCCAGTATTCTCAAGGATAAAGTCAAATGTGTAAATTGGACATTCAAAACGTACCGCTAGCGCAATTGCATCAGAAGTTCTGGAATCAACTGCAATCTTTTCCTGACCTTTACTAAAGATCACTTTGGAGTGATATCGCTCTTCTACTATTTCATTAATGACCACCTCCTCTATTTTCACTCCAAGAGCTTTCATAGAGTTATAAAAAAGGTCATGTGTTTGTGGTCTCAATGGCTTCATTTTTTCTACAACCATTGCTATGGCTTGGGCTTCAACCGCACCAATCGTAATAGGAATTCTTCGCTTCATTTTGACATCCTCAAGTACTAAAGCAAATTGACCAGGATGTGACTCACTATTAGTAAGTGCAACTAGGTTGAGCTCTACTTTTTTCATAGGCCAGAAAAGCTATAGATCATAAATAGGCCATAACCAATACAGAGGATACCTGACAGCATTATAAAACTGTTCTGAATTTTAATGCTTACACCACTTCTAGATCCTATGGGTATTTTAAAGAGCATTGCGACTATTATCATCCCTAAGATAGAACCAGCCCCAAAAAGGAGTATGTAAACAATACTAAGTGAAGATGATTCGATCTCCGACATGGCGATTAGAACCACCGCTCCACTACCTGCCAAACCATGAATTAAGCCGATTGAGTACGCAAGCTTACTATCTGCCGGTGTAGGTTTAGCAATCTTTTGATTGGCTTTTCTCAATTTTCCAATACGAAATATCCCAAGAGCGACTAATGTTACTCCTACGACAACCTCTAAATATTCAAAAGAACCTATGTTTAGCGTGAGTTTACCGACAATGATTATACATCCTACTAGTAGGATTGTAGAGGTATGGCCCAAACCCCAAAAAAGTCCATCGCGTATTGCTTCTAGAAAAGTGTTCCGTCTATTTGCAATGTTACCCACAGCGAGCACATGATCGGCCTCAAAAGCATGGTTGAATCCAACAACAGCAGCAAACAAAAGGGTAGGTAAAGTCATAGATTAATTGATTTTAATAGTACTCGATGATTGCCTGTATCAGCAATCGCTAATAGGTTATCTTCAATACAAATGGAAAAAGGCCAATACAAAGCATTGGCCGTTCCCATCATGGTTTTTGCATTTTCACTTCCAGTCCCAAAATCATCATGACCAATTAGACTATGGGCAGGGGTATTACTTTTTTGGGGAAAGGGAGCAAATCGTAAGATTCGGCTATTGCCTGTATCTGCAACATAAAGGTCTTCTTCATGGAAAAAAGAATCATAGCACCAGTTGAGTGTGAAAGCTGCAGGTTGAAGTCGATATTGATTCTGACCGTTCCCTTCAAAGTCTTCTTGCCCCACAATAACGTCCGCCTTATCTGTCAATCCCTTTCTCCAATCATTCCAAAGTAGCACTCGATAGTACTGTGTGTCAGTGATAGCCATTTTTCCACTTTGACTTATCCTAACAGAATAAGGCCAAATAGGATCGGAATTTTCATAGTCTCTTTCAGTGAAATTTTCTTTCCCTATCACTCCATCAGCTTTTTGATAATTAGTGTTCGGGATTACCTTGTAATAAAGTACCCTTCTGTTACCTGTATCAGCAATCCATAAACTCCGGCCATCTGAATATACACCATAAGGCCAATTAAGACTTCTTGCTGTTGGATCATTACCCACACCACTGACATTGGGTTGATTGCAATCAAAGTCTGGTTGCCCTAAGACAATATCTGCCGGCTGTCCGTTGTGATCTGGGAATTTGTTCCAAATCAAAACACGATGATTCCAAGCATCTGCAATAATCACGCGCTCACCATCTGACCAAATACCTGAGGGGTAGTGTAATGTACTGGCAGATACCTCACTTCCACTGTTTCTTTTGGTGTCTTTTGCCTCAAGTTGACCTAATGTAATATCTGGCTTTTGATACTTTTCTGAAGGAAGTTGATTCCAGATGAAAACCCTATTCTGTCCTGTGTCAGAAACAAACAATTTCCCTTTCTCCATCCACACACCTCTTGGAGCTAGCAAAGGATTACCTTCATCGCCATAAAAGAGCGTACTTTCCAAAAGGAAATCGGTCGTTATTTCATCGAGGTTTAGCATATTCTGGGTAATTGTTCTCCTGGCAGCATGGTAAGTGCACGCTTTCCACCAATTGCACTTGTCATGATTACTTGCTTGGGGTGTTTATCAGTGACAGTTCCTATAATTGAAGCACTTGATGTTGCTTCGTCTCTTTTTAAGAAGTCTACATATTCCTGAGCAATTTCATTCGAAACAATACTTACGAAAACTCCTTCATTGGCCACATACATTGGATCAAGTCCAAGCATTTCGCAAGCACCCTGGACACTTTCGTTGACTGGTATTTGTTTGTATTCCAAGTCCATTCCAAGGTTACGCTTTTCAGCCATTTCTTTAAGCACGGTAGCAACGCCACCTCTCGTGGCATCTCTCAAGACATGAATGTCAGAACCAAATTTTTCAATACTGGATTGAACCACTTTGCTTAGGTTTTTGGTATCGCTTTCAATGTCTGTTTCAAACTCCAGACCTGAGCGGACAGACATGATGGCAATGCCATGTCGAGCGAGTTGATCACTTACTATTATACTATCTCCTGCTTTAATGTTGTTTACCGAGATATTTGACTTTGAATGAACAGATCCAATACCAGTGGTATTGATGAAAATTTTATCTCCTTTCCCTTTATCAACCACCTTCGTATCTCCAGTAACAATTTGAACACCTGCACTTTCTGCAGCACCTTTGATTGAGACCAGTATCTTCCAAAATTCCTCCATAGCTAGCCCTTCTTCTAGTATAAAGCTTAAGGAAAGATATTTTGGAATCGCACCGCACATAGCAAGATCATTGACTGTGCCGTACACAGCCAACTCGCCGATGTTCCCTCCAGGAAAGAAGATCGGGTTGATAACAAAACTATCTGTAGTGAAAGCAGATTCACCTGATAATTCTAAAATAGCTCCATCATGTTGCTCTGAAAGCTTATCATTTTTTAAAAGATCAAAAACGCCCGCATCAAGCAACTTATGAGTCAATATCCCACCACTGCCGTGACCTAAAGTGATTAGATCAAAGTCAAGTTTTGGCATAGGACAACTCAATTCCATTTTCATATCAGGCTTCTGCTAATTCTGTTTCTCCTGAATAATTGTAATAAGCGGCACATGCCCCTTCAGAGGAGACCATAGGGGCGCCGAGCGGGTTGGATGGTTTACACTTCTTTCCGAATTGTGTGCAGTCAAATGGTTTTTTGAGTCCTTTCATGATATCGCCGGCGATGCATTCAGCATGTTCGGGAGCCTCTTCAATAGATACTTCAAATTTTACGTTGGCATCATACTGCTCAAGTTCTTTCTTTACCTGATAGCCGCTAGAAGGAATGACATCCATGCCTCTCCACATGCGATTGGTCACATCAAAAACTTCAAAGATGGCTTGCTTGGCATTGGGATTACCTTCTTCGCTCACCATTCTGGTATATTGATTCTCCAGCTTTGCAATCCCTCCTTCGAGCTGCTTAACTGTCATTAAAATACCTTGAAGTAAATCCACAGGTTCAAACCCTGTTACTACAATCGGAATATTGTACTGCTCGACCAATGGATAATATTCCTCAAGTCCCATGATGGTGCATACATGTCCGGCAGCAAGAAACCCTTGCACCACACTATCCGGATCACTCATGAGTGCAGATATGGCTGGTGGAACAAGTACGTGGGAGGCAAGAATAGAGTAATTAGTCAATTCTGCCCTTTTGCCATGCAATACCGATAGGGCATTGGCAGGAGCAGTGGTCTCAAAGCCTACGGCAAAGAAGACAACTTCTCTTTCAGGGTTTTCCTTAGCAATTTTTACTGCTTCCAACGGCGAATAGAGGATTCGAATATCAGCACCATTCGCCTTTGCTTCTAACAAATTTTTTTCTGAACCTGGTACTCTCAACATGTCCCCGAATGAGCACAGGATTACATCCTTCTCCTCAGCTAGATAAACTGCTTTATCAATCAAATTAAGTGGTGTGACACAAACAGGGCAACCAGGACCATGAACCATGGTAATCTCTTTGGGTAACAAATCCAGTATGCCATACTTTACTAAGCTGTGTGTTTGACCTCCGCAAACTTCCATGATTGTCCAGGGTTGCGTAACGGTTTTTTTGATTTCGTCTAGGTACTGCGTGACCAGCTCCGGATCTCTATATTCGCTCAGATATTTCATGATTATTTATCTTTTAGTTGGTCGATAGAAGCGGGTTCCAACTCATCAAGCTCTCCAGCTTCCTTTAGAAACTCAAACGTTTTTTTGGCTTCCTCTTCATTTACGACACTTATAGCTACTCCCACATGGACAAGGACATAGTCTCCTTCTTTGGCTTGAGGTACCATTTCCAAACTAGCTTCTTTAGTAATGCCCCCAAATTGAACTTTTGCCATCCGCAACATGCCATCCATTTGTGATTCAATGGTCTTTATTTTTCCTGGTATTGCTAAACACATGTTTCTAACTCTTTTAGGTTATGTTTTTTAGTTTTTTTTATACAATTAGCGTATGCGAGCTGCCCATACGCAATATTTTCATCGTTAGGAGAAAGTTCTTCATGGAAGTGCAACTGGAATTCTTTGCCGAGCCTATCGATTAGTAGATCGACTAGAAATCCATTTTGAAACACTCCGCCACTAAAAGCTACATTATGATAGTTTCCTTCTACCGCAATAGATCTCACAATTTCTATGAGCGTTAAATGGAAGCGAGAACCAATAATTTCGGGCCTCTTTACTTTGTCCAGAAACATCTCATCAAAAGCTTCCTCTAAGGAAACTTTAGTTCCTGAAATAGTAAATTGGTAAGGATCAAATTGGTCTACATCAAAGGAGGCCTTTCTAGCTCCTTGCTCTAGTAGCATAGCTGACTGTCCTTCATAAGTGTTTTCAACGGCTAATCCAGATATAAAGGCTACTGCATCAAATACACGTCCCATACTGCTAGTCAGAATCTGTTTTTCTTCAATTGATTTCGAATAGAAGTCCCACTCGGCAGCCTTGAAATAGTGTTCCAGTTTTTCTCTATGATTTCCTGCGAGGGCTAACGCACAAAGTCTGTTATCAATCGACATTCGATCATTGGCTAAATGAGTGAAGTAATCCAGGTGTGCAATTCTTTGAATAGTTCGTGATTCATATTCAAAAAATTCTCCGCCCCAAATGTTGCCGTCTGAACCAAATCCAGTTCCATCCCATACAACTCCTAGCACACGTTCATCCAACAAATTTCTTTCGGTCAAAATACTCATAAAATGAGCCTCATGATGCTGCACTTCAGTCAGCGACAAGTTCTCTTTTGAAGCCAACTCCTTTCCAAGTTGATGTGTAAAGTAGCCGGGATGCATGTCGACAATGATCTCTTCCAGATTCGGCTGAATCAGGTTTTTGAAATCCCAAAGAATACGTTCAAATTGAACCTGATTTTCATACTGACCAAGATTTCCAAGGTATTGAGAAATATAGGTGTTTGAATTGACAGAGAAGCCGAAAGCACCCTTCATTTCAGCTCCTAGCGCTAATCGATCTATGTCCGTATTCTCGATTGCATTAAAGACACTGGGTGCCATTCCCCTTGAGCGTCTTAGGATGATTGGCCGTTTGTGAGAAGGACTAAATTGAACGACTGAATCATCCTGCGGAAATGTAATTACTCTGTTGTGATCAACTATGAAATCAGCGAGCTGAAAGAGGCCTTCTAACTCTTCACCATGAACGATTGGAGCCCCGCTGAGGTTGGCGCTGGTAGCAACCATAGGACCCTTAAAGTTTGAGGAAATCAGCTCAAGTAAAGGAGCGTACGGAATCATGGCACCAATGCTCTCTAAACCAGGGGCAATATGCTTTGAAAGCGGAGAGAAAGCCTCTTTTTTGGTGAGTAGGACGATAGGTGAGATAGCCCCCTCCAACAGTTCTTTTTCTATTTCTCCAATTTGGAATTGACTTTCAATAGATGCTGTATTTTGAAATAGTACAGCGAAAGGTTTGGAAGGTCGTTTTTTTCTCTCCCTTAAAGTTTTAACTGCATGATCAGAATTGGCATTGCAGAGCAATAAGAAACCACCGATTCCTTTTACTGCTATAATTTTATCATCCTCAAGTGCTTCGTTTATATGGCTAAAAACTTCCTCTTGTTTGAGATTGATTTTTCCTTGTGTTGGATCAATTAACGCTAGCTGAATCCCGCAGGTTTGACATGAGTTGGTTTGAGAAAAGTACCTTCTTTCAAATGGATCAGTATATTCCTTTGAGCATGATTCACACATCTCAAATGACTCCATAGATGTGTATGGTCGGTCGTAGGGTAAACCTGTTAGTATAGAATATCTTGGACCACAATGTGTGCAGGTGATAAATGGATATCTATGTCTCCTATTAGTTGAGTCTGAAAGTTCAGATCTACAATCTTTGCAAATACTAAAATCTGGAGTGAGGCTTAATTCAAGCCTGCTATCTTGACTTTCAATGATCTGAAAGCTATCAAACGTTTCAAACTCAACCTTTTCAATAGATGAATCCGTAATGACAGCAAGTTGAGGCTTATGGTAAATACATTTTTGATAAAATTGATTTGCTAGCCCTTCTTCTGCGGAATATCTGATATGCACTCCATCGGTTGTATTGCAAACCCATCCCCTAAGTTGTAACTCAAGAGCCATTTTATAAACAAAAGGTCGAAAACCGACCCCTTGTACTCTTCCTTTGATATGTATATGATACGTATTCAAACTTTAGACAGGCATGCTCTCACTTTCTTTCTTCAACTTCACTTTTTCTTCTAACCAGGAGCACCACTCATCAATACCTTCTCCAGAAGTACTTGATATTTGCAAAGCCTCAATGTCGGGATTCACATCTCTTGCATCCTGAATAGCTGCTTCTACTGAAAAGGGGATGTAAGGAAGAAGATCAGCCTTGGAGACCAACATTAAATCGCTAGTGTAGAACATCTTTGGATACTTTTTAGGTTTGTCATCACCTTCTGTTGAAGCCAGCAGCGTTACTCTAAAATCTTCACCCAAGTCAAATGATGAAGGACATACCAGATTACCCACATTTTCAACAAACAATAATTCTACCCCTTCCAGGTCTATTTGTTCCATTGCTTGCCACACCATTTGTGCTTCCAGATGGCAGATACCTCCTGTTACGATTTGGAGTGCTTCTACGCCAGCTTGCTTGATACGATCTGCATCGCGCTCTGTTTCCAGATCACCAACCAGTACCTTCATTTTGATTTTTGAAGATAACCTCCTGGCAGTTTCCTGCATAAGAGTTGTTTTCCCGCTACCTGCGGAGGAAGTGATGTTAACAAGGAGGATTTGTTTTTCTGCAACGAATTTTCGAATAGTATCTGCTACGAAATCATTTGCCTTTAATAGGTTGAACGAACTGTTGTCACATTGCACGGTACCTCTCGCTGCTTTGTTGGATTTTTCTGCTGCCATAATCAATTTTATAAAAACACTTATTAACTACATCTAGTGAACTAGTCGCTATATGTAGCTATCGAAGATACAATTCGCAAATTGATTAGAAAAGTCTTTCTAGAGTTTAGAAAATTATTTCTAAAATCCTATTCATGGAAATGAACACGTTCAATTGTCAATTCCTCACCTTGTATGATATTTTTAGTTGGGTGTCCGTTACTGCATTTGAAAGAATAGTTTTTGACTTCACTTTCATCTCCACAGAGCTCACACTTAATGATGATGGGTACGACGTTCACTTGCAGCTCAGCTTTCTGGAATCTTTGTTCGTCTTGTGTGACCGCTTCGAATGCATTTTGCATGAGGATAGGTTCTACATTCGATAATAAACCTACCTTGAGATCAATCTGACTTAGCTTTTCAAGCTCATCTTTTTCAAATTCAGCTTCAAGGGTTCTGAAAATGTTTCGAACAAGTGAAATCTCGTGCATATTAGTCTTTCATTATGGCTAAGCCTAGTCCTGATAGTTGATCAAGATGTTCTTGTGCTTGGGCAAGCAATTCCTGATCTTTTGTCAATGCCTTTATTTCTCGCGCCTTTGCCAGCATATCCTTATATCTGGCTCTTTCCATTGTTTTATTAATGTTATGAACTCTCCAGCAAGCCTCCAAATAATTCAAAATGGTGTGAGCTCGTTCAGTTGGGAATTGTTGTGCATCTCTAATTTCTAATGCTTCAAGGTAATAGTAAACTGCTTTTTCTGAGTTGTCTCCTGTCTTGGCTGGAGGGTATTTGAGTAGGGCGTTGGCATAATTATTAGCAACCATCGCGTATTCATAAGGATAAGTTTCTTTCTGATAGAAATCGAGACATTCTTTGAATGATGTGGCTGAAAATGCCGACCACATGGTTTTCTTTTTGTCCTCTACGGGCATTTCAGCATAGATTACAGCTAGGTTATGGTGGATTTCAGCGAATACAGGAGGAAACTCTTCTCTTGTGAATGTCTTCAATGCCTCCTGATAAGTGTCAATTGCTGACTGATAGAACTGTGGGTTTGCATCCTGAGCCCAGGTATATAGAAGCGTTCCCTTTCTCAAGTAAGCCGAAGCTAGAAATTCAGGAAGATCTTCATCTTCATAGATGGAGATAGCCTTTGATATATAGCCAAGAGACTCAGTATAACTTTTTTCAACGTTGGTTACCTCAGATGCACTAGAATATAGACTGGCTGTAGCCCATTGAATCTTTTCTTCTTCGAAGTATTTGATCGAACTCCAAATCATATTTTTCAGTTCTGTCAAATCACTTTCTTTAAGTGAAAATAATTGATCTGATAGCAGTACATTGATCAAGTCGAGCTCAAGGTATCTTTTGGCTTTCTCACTTAAAGCATTTTCATAATATTTTCTTAGAAGGAGTTCCGCCTCCTGATTTTGGCCCCTGTCTAAAAGAAGCACTGAAAGATGCCTCGCTGAAAAAGCTGCGTGCTCATCCGAAGGAGCAACAACAATCGCTTGCTCAAACAATTTTTCAGCAGGAACACCATTATGTAGATGACCTACATAGTGTAACAATATCGCATGATTATGAAGAGAATAATAATCTTCTTCATTGGAGGTGGGATCAAGAACTGATTGTTTAAAATTTCTAAGTTGAAACCTGTATTTCAATGTTTCACTCAGTGATTCAGATCTGCAAAAGCCCAAGGCTTCTTCTTCATATCCAAGCTTAGATAACACAACTGCTAGTAAGTCATCCGTATCGAAAGGGATTGAGTCAAACACTATAGGGGGCTCCATTCCTTCCCATGGGAGAGGTACTTTGATAAAATCAGAATCAATAATCAAATACAGTCCATTTTCATCAATCTCCTTTAAAGATTTTATTTGAACTGACTCGGTCAAGCCTTCAATAGTACTGAGTGTACTTTGTATCTCCTCTTTTTTTTCTTCCGTATAGATTGTGATCATACCTTTTTGAAATTGGGTAATTCAATTTTTAGAAAATTCTTTCTGACATTGATATCGTAATTCAGAGTCTTGTCATTATCATCAATTTCATTATCAATTAATATCTCCCTAATTGCTATGCTTTTGGTGCCCTTCAAATCTTTGCTTTTAACAATAAACTCCAATGATCCATGGAGCTTTGGAAACCAATCGTTTTCTTTGGGCGATACCAAGATCGAATTCAGCTCCTTTTTGTAGGCAACATACGCACTAGTGCTATTACTCAAAACTTGATTTGCTAATACTGCAGGAATGATCAAGTGTGACGACCTTAAGCTGATTTCATTATTCATTTGTAGCAGTTAAGTCGTCTAGCATTAATTGGACTACTTTATCGCCAGCCTCTTTCACTTTTTCTGAAAGTTCAATTTCTAACCTTGTATTATCCACAGCAATGAGGTAGACCTGAATATCTTCTGGATATGCATCAGCCAGGATCCTCTTTGCGTAGGAGAGTGCCTGATCCCATTTCAAACTATGAAGAAATACCATAGGGTCTTCTTGAGGAGCCTTCATGACTTCCTTGGCCGGCACCTTATAGAGTGTTCCAGAAGGCTCACCGGTATTTATCACTGCATCTACAATTAATATCCTATCATGGCCCTTGAGCTGATATAACACCTCAAATGCAGAAGTTCCCATATCCAGGATTGTTACTTCATCGTTATTCCCTAAGGAATCTTTCAACTCCTGGATCACATAGCAACCAATCCCGTCATCACTTCTGACAGGATTCCCAAACCCCATAATTGCAGTTTTGCTCATAAAATCAAAAAAAAACCCGTAAATGAATTTTACGGGTTCTAGTATAATCTTTAATTGTTACAACTTAAACTTTGCAAGCTCTTTTCCAGACTTTTGGTCATGAGCATGAACTGTGCAAACCAAACAAGAATCAAAGGATCTAGCCACCATTCCAACTTCTACCGGATCATGTGGATCTTCGATTTCAGTTCCCTCAAGTGCTGCCTCAATAGGACCTGATTTACCTTCAGCATCATTAGGTCCAACATTCCAAGTTGTTGGTGCAACTACCTGGTAATTTTTGATAACACCGCCTTCTATTTCCACCCAGTGTGCTAATGCACCCCTGGCAGCTTCGGTAGCACCAAATCCTTTACCATCTTTTTCTTCTGGTTTGATATAGAATTCATCATCTAGATTGATTTGACTTAACCACTCATCAATGTAATTGTACAACCTTGGTGCTTCATGCACTCTAGCTAATGTTCTAGTGAAAACACTCGGACCTATTTTGTCCATAATGTCTCCAAACAAAGGATCTTGAATTTGATGATCCAAATTGTTTGGGTTTGCATTCATAATTACACGGGAAAGTGGTCCGGCTTCAGCCGCCTGTCCCATGTATCTTGGAGCTTTAGACCAGCTATACTTTCCATTAAAGTCCGAATTTTCCAAATTTTGGGAAACAACAGGAGTAGGAAGCGGCTCATCCCAAGGATGTGCAGGATCTTGATGTTCAAACCATGAATGATCCACATGCTCAAAAATCTGTTTGTGATCAAAATCATGATAGTTTTTACCGTCAAAGAATCCGCTGGAACTAATCAATGCCTGATTTCGTCCGTCAATGGTTGGAGTATTGTATCTGTCCTTGTGTAAATAAGTACCATAGGCAATGTACTTACCAACACCTTGACCAAATTTGTCTAAGCCAAATTCCAGGGAAGCTCTGATGAATAAGCCTAAATCGCTATTGCGCTGTGATTCATTTTCCTCTACCCAAGCCATCAAGTCATCCCATGATTTGATTTGCAAGTATCTCTCAATCGAGCACCCTAGCCATGTAGTTTCCAACCAATCATTTCTAAACTGATTCATAATAGCATGAGCCCTGGTTACATCTTTTAAAGTAGGTGCACACATCACTCCTCCAGGAACCATGTAACTTGAGTGTGGCCATTGTCCACCGAAAAGTGCGTATACTTCCACTGGTCTACCACTGGCAGTCACCCCAGATTGAAATGATGTACCTGTGTATGCTGCAAATCTTTTTACAACCTCTTGATATAGAGGTTTGCTGGCAAACTTCTTATTTGCCATGTCGGTAGCAAAAATTGCGTAAAACCATCTTGGAATACTTTGTATTGTCTCAGTAGCCTGACCAATTGCTCTCAAAAGAAGCGCATTTGGTGAGAGTTTGGTACCCCAAGCGGTATCCAATGCTGAAGAAGCACAGTACAGGTGCGAGCCACCACAGATACCACATATTCGAGGGGTGACGATTAGGCCCGATTGTGGATCTTTTCCTGCCATGATTCGTTCGAAACCACGAAACATTGCTGCCTGGGTGTGTGCTCTTGTCACAACACCGCCTTCCATAAAAACTTTTACGTCCAAGTCTCCTTCTACACGACCGACAGGAGATATATTTAATTCTTTAGTTGCCATTGCTATTATTTAGAGGTTACTTGTAATTCTTTATTTGTGGGTAGCACTTTTTCCCAACCTGCTCTTAAATAGTATAAGCCTTTTGACTGACCAGTAGGTACGTCTTTGGGAAATACGCCTAAATGCTTCATTGTTTTTAATACGCTACCTTTCTTGAGGTCATGATGTGGAAATCCTGGCTCGGTACAACCAAGGCATGGGTGATTTGCTCTGGTCTTGCTTGACTGACGGTTCCATAAAATTCGATTGCAACTAGAGTGGGTCATTGGACCTCTACATCCTACTTCATAAAACAGGCATCCACCTCGCTTTCCAAATCCGCCATCCACTTTCTGAGCAAAGTTGTTGACGTTTGGACATCCTGTCTGTGTAAAGTCCGTGAAGAAGGTCTTGGGTCTATGATAATCGTCAATCAGAACATCGCCAATTCTTCCAGTAGAGATCGCTACCAAGATTTGAGTAACCCAATCAGGGTGTGCTGGACATCCAGGAATATTAATAACTGGAAGGCCTCCTTTGGATACATAATCAGCTCCCAGAATGCCTCCCTTATTCTTCTTTAGAAATTGCATCCCAGTTGATTCGCTAGGGTTAGGAGGGACCGCAGGGATGCCTCCCCATGTAGCACAGTCTCCAATTGCTACGGTAAACTGAGTAACAGCCGAAAGCTCTTTTACCCATTCCATCATGGGACGATCCGCAAAGTAATTCATTGTCCCTGTACCGTTAGGGCCTTGAATGATACTTCCTTCGAAAACGAAAATATCTAACTGAATTTTACCGTCAAGAATATCCTTGAGAAGTTCGGTTACTTGTTCACCAATCTCTAATCCAATGGAAGGATGCCAAAGAATATTAATACCGAAATCAGTGACTAACTCAACAACTGTAGGCTCCTCAGCATCCAAAAAGGACATTGTGTTACCACTACATGCTCCCCCTTGGAGCCAGAGTACGTTTGCCATGTTTTATTTTGTTAGGTTGAACATTGTCTAATTGATTCGACATTTATTGAAATTTCAATAAAATCTACCTATCAAATTAAGTATAAAGTATGAATTAGAAAAAAAATTCTAGAAAAAAATTTCTAGAAAAAAATTTCTAATCTTCAGTGATGCTGTTTGAGGCTACTAGTTGATTGTATTCACCGACTCCTTTCTTAGTCAGAAATGGATAAAGCTGAATCCAAACTGAATTTTTGAAATTACCAGCTTTCTCTTTTTCACTCTTTATAGCCTGACAAGTGTACCAAAATGTAATAATGGTACACATATTATCCGCTACCTGAGAGATATGCTGATTATTCATGCTTTCCTTTATTATTCCTCGGGATTTATTGTACTCCAACCTTTTCTCAAATTGAATACGCATCTTACAAATAAAATCTTTGCACTCATCGTGTAAGTGCGGGTGATTTCTCTTTACTTCAAGTATATCAATAAAATAGAAGGGAAACTTCTTAATAAATTGATAGTACATGCCAAGTTGATAGTCTAAATCACGCAGATCAGGTGAAGCTCTGTAAGAACTGAGAATTGTGGCTAGTTCCTGACCAATTTGCTCATAGGCCTTAGAAACAATTGCTTCCTTGTTTTTGAAGTGATAGGCTAGGTTTCCAACACTTATTTTCAGATCATCTGCGATGTTTTGTAATCTAACATTAACGAATCCATGCTCGTTGAAAAGGTTTATCGCTGATGTAATTATTCTTTCTTTTGTTTGAGTCATAACGATACTAGTTTTCACAGCTCTTAAAGGTTGTGCTATCTATCTTCAATGTCCCTCGCTGATCCTTAGCTGCAAGCCTTCGCATATAATTGGCTGCAAGTTCGGCCTTCTTTATTGTAGTACATCTGGTTATTTTCTTTTTGATGAGTTTCATTGGATCTAACACATGTGCAAAAACCAAATAAACGTCCCAGTTACCATTCCTTTCAATTACATTGTCAACTACTGCGCTATCCAAAAGCCATTCATCACTGTAGAATAAATCCAAATCCGTGAACTCTCCTCTTTGATCCGAAAATGACTGTATATTCATGAAGTCCATAAGCTTTTCATAACATCTTCTATCAACATAAACTTTCATAGCGGTATGGATTTGAACTTAATAAGTTGATTGAACTCCTGCTTTCCAATGGGTGACAGATGAGGAAGTAAAGCCTGCCACATATACGATTTGAAGATTGTGGAATTTGAAAACTCCAAGCCAGATATTAAAGCCCTGGGTAACCATGAATTTTCTATTAACCAAAGTTGCTCAGCTTTTTGCTGGATCTCTCCAACTGAATCCAATGGATCTAAAGCACCTCTTGAAACATTAAACTGGATCAACTTAACAAATTGGTCTTTTTCCCAAAAAATATGTTTGCGATACTTTTCTTTAATAGACTCACTAAATCTGAGAATTTCCAATGTGTCCTGATAAAAGAAGGCATATTCTTCCTGCATTTCAAACACATGATCCCAATGCCTGTCTAAATTTTCAAAAAGTGGTACCAGGTTTAATTCATTTAAGGATTCTGCTTGTCTTTTGACTAGGTCTTCATAAATCTTATTGAGAATATCATTCTTAGTTGCATAGTGATATGCAAGATTTCCAATACTTACATTAGCCTCATCTGCAATATGTTGCAAACGAACACTTGCAAAACCCTTTTTATTAAAGAGAGAAGTAGCTGCATTGATAATATTGATTTTTGTCTCTTTCACTTTTTCTAGAAACTATTTTCTAATTTATCGAAAATCAAGCAAAAAAACTACGTTCATCTTTCGGATTAAAATACGGATTAGATATTCAAATTCTAATTAGAAAATAATTTCTAATAATTAGGATATTTTTTCTAAATTGAAAAATCAGAATTCCTAATTATGAAAAAAATCATCCTACCTCAAGCCGAATGGTCCGTGCTAATGGACAGATTGACCAAAGAGTATCCTGAATCATTTGATGAAGAAGGCAATATTCTCAACCTGATGGAGAACAAATGGCAAGAGCCTGGCAATAGAAAGCCTTTTCACTCTGCTGTAGATGGCACGTTGTTGGGTAATTATCCCATGATCACATCTGAGGCTTGTAAAAAGGCAGTGGCGGCATGTTCTCAATCAAAAAGTAAGTGGCGTAAGGAACCTTTGGCCAAGCGTAAGGATAAAGTTTTAAGTGTTCTTGATGATATGGATAAGGCTAAGGAATTTCTTGCTTTTCTTTTGGTCTGGGAGATTGGCAAACCTTATGGTCAAGCCTTAGATGGTGTTAACAGGTGTATTTCAGGTGTACGATGGTATCTGGATAATATTGAAGAAATGTTGGGTGATCGTCAGCCAGTAGGTGTGGTGTCAAACATTGCTTCCTGGAATTATCCTTTGTCTGTATTAGTACATGCGTGTCTTGTTCAATTGCTATGTGGGAATACAGTGATTGCTAAGACACCTTCTGATGGTGGCCTCTTCGCATTGACAGTTTGTTTTGCTATAGGCCATAGACACGGATTGCCTATGTCACTGGTAAGTGGGTCTGGAGCCGTATTAAGTGAGGCATTGGTAAAAAATGATCAGGTAGATTGCCTGTCTTATGTAGGAGGAAAAAGTAACGGAAGGATCATAGCAGCTTCTTTGTATGACCGAAATAAACGATACATGCTAGAGATGGAAGGGGTGAACACGTATGGTGTGTGGGACTTCAGTTACTTTGAAGGTTTAGGAAAACAATTGAAATCAGGCTTCAAATATGGGAAGCAACGATGTACTGCTTATGTGCGGTACGTGATCGAACGATCTTTATTTCCTCAGTTTTTGGAAATGTACTTACCCATTTTAAAATCTCTCAAAGTAGGTCACCCATTATTGGTAGATCAAGGTGAGAGTAAAGCCCCGGACCTTGATTTTGGACCATTGATCAACTCAAGAAAAGTGAGTGATTTGAATGTCATGTTAACTGATGCCATGGGGAAAGGTGCGGTTGCGCTATATCAAGGTAAAATAAACCCATACGACTTTTTGCCCAATCAAGACCTCTCTGCTTATTATGCCCCAACAGCGCTATTGAATATTCCCAAGAATTCGACACTTTATCACAACGAGCCATTCGGGCCACTTGATAGCATCGTTTTGGTAGACTCTAAGGAAGAGCTGGTAAGCGAAATGAATGTTTCCAATGGATCTCTTGTATCCAGTATTGCTTGTGATGATGAACAAGAAGCAAAGGAAATTGGAGCTCAGCTTAGAGGCTTTAAAGTAGGGATTAACAAGATGAAATCGAGAGGAGATAACGAGGAGACCTTTGGAGGAATCGGCGAATCTTGGAAAGGGTGCTTCGTCGGTGGAAAATATCTTGTCCTGGCTGTTACTACTGGAGATAAAGACGAAAAATTGGTTGGTAATTTTCCGGATTATTCTTTGATGCCTGAATAAATTTTAATTCTACACAAAAATCTTTTTTCTGACCTTGTGTGATTTTAAGCCATTCTGTTTGGGGATTATCAGTCTATGCTAGTAAACAAGTAATCTGGTTGGATGCAAGGAAAAGAATGAATCTGATGTAAGCAAAATAGAAAGCGCTCAGTGGGTGGGTATGATGATCTTGTCGCAAATGAAATTTAACCACGCGTCAGTCCTTTTCGTTTACTCCCGCAACACAAAATTTTGAAGCAACTTGGCATTCTAAGGTTTCAGAATGTTACATATTGTAACATTTGGTAGGTACCCAAAATGGTACCCCAGAGCATATTTTGAAAAAATAAGTGGTGATCGCTCAGGGATTCGAACCCTGGACCTATTGATTAAAAGTCAATTGCTCTACCAGCTGAGCTAAGCGATCACTGCGCGTTTGCGCCAACTTATTTTGAAAATTTCCTTGATGAAAAACATACATTTTTCTCAAAAAAACTCTTTTTGTGATCTTTTAGCTCGACTGATTAAAAGAGGCTAATAATGGAATATTATGGAACTTGACGAAACACAAAAAACGGTCTATAATCATTGATATCATTGACTATTCGCGTTTCAAGAGGTTTCACATGGTTTCAGACGATAATACCATTTTTGGTACCCCAAATGGTACCCCAAAACAAAAAAGTGGTACCCTGAATAATATTGCTTGTAATGAGCTTAGCATAAAGGCGATCAAGCCTAAAGCCAAACGAGTTGATTATTGGTTCAATGATCATCCTGGTTTCGGATTAAGAGTGACACCAAAGGGGGCAAAAAGTTTTGTTTTTGTTTACAGGCTTGCGAACCGAAAATTTAGACTAACCATAGGTCGCTATCCCAGCATCAGTTTAAGAGAAGCGAGAAAGAAGTATGATGAAGCTCTTGATAGTGTCGAACTCGGAGTAAATCCAGTTTTGAAATACAAAAAAGCCAAATCTCGAAGGATAACTGTAAGTGAGGGAATAGATATTTACGAACAACATTGTCTAGCTAAAGGAAAAGTAAGAACCAAAGATGAAATCCGTGCAATAAGAAAGGATTTAGAGCCGCAATTTGGGTCAACCTTTCTCCAAGATATGGAGTCAGAGGATTTTGAAGATGTGATAATGAATGTGCTCGAACGTGGGGCTCCGCAACAAGCTAATCACTTATATGCTTACATGCACAGGATGTGTAAGGTTCTGATGCCAAGATACCTTAAACTGAACCCCATATCGGCACTTGAAAAACCTTCAAGAACTGGAAGGAGAACCAGAGCTTTAACTTTCACAGAAATTCATCAATTGTGGTACACCCTTCCCCAAACACCTATACAATTTCCTATTCAGCTTGCGTTGAAATTCATTTTGGTCACAATGCAGCGTGGTGTAGATGTTCGAACCATGACATTCGCTCAGTACAATCCTAAAGATGCAATATGGACTATTCCAGAGCCAAAGAACAAGAGGGAGTGGCGTGTTCCTCTCAATAAATATGGAGTTAATGTTCTTGAAGCAATGAAGCTAATTAGACCAGGATTCGACAAACCGTTTTTGACGGAAACTGGTGAGGAAATGGGTAAGGATACACTTGCTCAGAGTATTAACAAACAAAGAGATATATTAAATATGAGTCATTTTACACCTCATGACCTAAGGCGAACTGCAGCCACCATCATTACTTCTTTGGGTTGTCCTCCGAATTGGGCCGCACTAATGCTCAATCATACCGATAATTCGGTAACCAGTATTTATGACCAATACGGTTATGATTACGAAAAGAGACTAGCAGCTAATGTTTTGGAATTTGCGTTAGACAATATCCTGAGATACAAAAACGCTGATCAAGTTCCCAGCCTTGATGAGATGCGTGAGTTAGTCAAGAAGGCCAACATACTTCAGAGATAAACCATCTGTCTCGATTGCCAATAGTTAATCAAATGACTGAAGTTTCAATTTAGTTTTCCGCGATTTCATTTCAGCTTACCTTAAGCCCGATTATCCAACCAGGTTTGAATGTCGCTTACCCTCCAGCCCTTGATCTTCCCTTTTATGGTCTTCATTTCCGGAAAGGTTCCTTCAATTCTCATGCGGTACCTTTCAGTCCTTGATAGTCCCGTTAATTGTTCAACGGTCTTTTCATCCAAAAACCCATTGAGCTCAATCATCAATGTAGCTACGACTCTTGAGTGATCGGCTTCGGATAGAAGTGGAATGATGGTATTGTCGTTTGGCATTTGTACGTCTCCTTGTTCACGTTTGGTTGGGTTTTAGTCAGTATCCTTTTAAAATCTTCATTAGGTTCTGTTCTGATATGATCATTTTCCGCATGGCTTTATGTAACCGCCATCCGTGTTTGTGCCCCTTGGCCCACTTTTCAACCATTGTTTTTGTAAGCCTTCGGCTTGGATACATCTCATTCCAGCCCCATGACTGAAGCTGTTGAAATGCAGATTCAATATCGTAGTTCCGAGAGATTGATTGTGTTGCAATAGGGTTGGTACCTGAGAGAACATTAAAGTCCTTCATCGTTGCTTTTCCTCCTAAAAAACAAGCTAAGATGATAGCTGCCTAAGTCATTGAAGTAAAACCATTTCTTAGAGGTCGATCCTCTTAGACGTAATGTCTGTGCATTTAAGTAGAGTTACTTTAACCTTAGATTACTTTGCAGCTATAACTAAGATCAAAACAATTCGAGCTGACCTGACAATTGTTTGTCAATATATGTAAGGTGTGCCAGGTCATTGTAGATGTGATTGTGCTTCAAGCTTATATTGGTGTGGACATCACAACAAGGCTCTTGTTTAATCAGACCCTCTTCTAGTCGATATCTATGTAAGGAGAAAGCTAGTTTTCTATATCCGCTGATGTTTTTGTTTAAGGATGAAATGACTTCTTCTTTTAAGGCTTTAAGTTTCGGATCATTGCCGTAAAGCTTACCAATTTCATCTCTCCTGTACCCTTTATAACCAGAAGCGTGAACCAACTTCCATATCTGTTTGATTGATAGTACATCTCCTCCTAAGGCATAATACCAAGGGTGGCCAGAATCATAACTCATGTGTTACTCCTAAAAAGGAGACAAGGGCTAGAAGCCCCTGTCCCAAGTTTTCCTACATAAAACCTTAGTCTTGATAATTGATTTCAAACGTTCTTAAAGTCGTTTTTCCATCAATATCTGGTAACACAGGAATTGCGGTATTGGCCCATGAGATGTAATGAATGTCGCTCTCTTTGGCTTTTTGAAGCCAGCCGCGAGTAATCTCAATGGTTTCCTTGTCCCGGGTCTGCCTTCCATTTGCGTCTATCTTAAAGAATGCTTTTTCTTGTATCAGACGATGTGTGGGTCTGTTTTCCGGGTTTGTGTTTTCACTATTCTCAGTCATGCTATTTCCTTTCTATTTAAGTTGACCGATGGGGCTATGCCCTAGACTGAACCTTCAAATCGTACTCATCTTCAAAAGACAAATTCGAGTTTTCGGGTTCTTTGCATCTCATGATGCAACCTTTGAAGAGCTCACTTGGTGCTTATAAGTGAAGGTCTATATTCCATATTGGGTCAGAACGTCGTTCCAATCCGATCCTCGTTTGAGCGGACTGTGTCGTTCAACCGTGCCTGTGAAAGATGTGGCACTGATTACCTGCTTCAATCGTTTAGCTAAACGATCTCCACCTTCATCGTTATCAACGATCAGTAAGACTCTTTGAATCCACGAAAGCTCAGTGACAAGTCGCTGTATTATTTCTGCTTGCTTTAATGAGAATCCACCGCACGTTGCAGCATAAAAGGCTGAGTTCAGCTCATGATGCATGATCTGGTAACTCATGGCGTCGATAGGAGTTTCTGCAATCGCCAATGTGTCATCGCTTAAAAATCTGTTTGATCGCCAAAGCGTCTTCACACTTCCCTTAATGAAAAGGTGGGTGTTTTCATCAATGAGTTCAAGGCCACATGCTTCACCTTTTTTCAAGTGTGGAAAGACAACATTTCCGAACCGATCACGAAATACTCGCCCTTTAAAACGTTCAGATTGAAGGTCTACATCCTTAATTCCCCTTTTGCGGAGATAGGGGTGGCTTCCCAATGGCATACATGCCTTGAATAACCTTTGGATTCGATTAGGGTCATGGATTCCCCTTTTAGTAATCGAACTAAATCTCTTTGGTATAAGTGAGGGTATGCCAACCCATCTTTCCAGCTCTTTTCCAATTTCATATAAAGACTTGTCAGTCCGATTTTTTATGAAGTCGATAATTGTTCCGTTGTCGCTATCATCATAAACAGAGAAATAAATCCAGACATCTCCTGGCCTTGATATCACAATCTTATCCTTGCCCTTTTGAGACATGACCCAAGAGGTGCCTGTGCTCTTTTTTTTGTCGAGCTCATAGCCTAGTGTATAAGCATATTGAGGAAGGTGAACCTCTTCCTTTATTTTAGAAAAATCAACTTTGTTACCCATGATGAATCCCCCCGCTCTCATTTGAAACAATTGAGCGAAATCCATCAAATGTGACGATTAAATGGTCAAGAAGAGAAATTCTCATCATCTCACCCAGAGACTTAAATCTCTCAGTTAAGCTGATATCTGCTTGGCTTGGCTCAAGGTTACCAGACGGATGGTTATGAGCTAAGATGATGCCGTTGGCTCTTCTCTTTAATGCCGTCGCAAATACAACACGGGGATCAATAATGGCTTCGGTCATCCCCCCGAATGAAAGGGACACTAAGGACATTAGCCTCATTTGGCGATCGAGTAATAAGAGTTTACTCTCTTCTATGTTGTCAATTTGATCCTTATCCCAGGAGTTATATAGGATGTTGAATGCATCATTTGCACACTGGACTTTTGGGCGATCTTTCACCTTCATCTTGTTACGATAAACTAGGCGTACTTCTTCAAATTTTGTGAGTAGTTCGTTCATTGGTGGTCTTTCAAAATGGTGTTAAAAAAGTGGGAAAGCCCTCAGGGACAAGGACTTTCCCTAGGTTTGGCGGTGACAAAGAACTTAGGCGGGTTCTACGACTGCTGGTTTAGTGGATTTAGTTGACTTGTTTTTAGTTTCGGATTTGGGAGTATTAGACTGTTCTGGAGTCTTTTCCTTTTTCAAAACGGCGTGATAAGCGAAGATTGTCGAGGCTGTTTGCTTATAGCCTTCCGGTGTATCGAAAGGCTTGGTGCTGTCTTCACCTTTGAAATATGCCCAATCACCTTTCTTAAAACTCTTGGTTAGTTCAAAGGCTTCGTTAAGGTTACTGGAAACCATAACATTGAAGTAATTGGTATTTGTCTTAATCTCACCATCAACTTCATACTGTTTGTTACTGGCAATTCTGACTTTGACATATTTACCGTCTCCTACAATTTCAGGGTCTCTAGTAAGTCGACCAGATTTCATTGTAATATTGGTATCAGCAAATAATTGCGATTGAGAATCATTTGCGTCATCGGACTGTGGGTTTGGTTTGGTTTGCATAGATTTTCCTTTCATGCGGTAAGGGTTGTTGATCTCACTCAAGCAATTCTTGAGGAGGTATTTCATGACGCACCAATAGAGTGCTCGACTCTTGGCTTAGAGCGTCATGAAAATTCGTTAGTAGTGTGGAGGTATTTTTTAGAAAGTAGATTTAGAGAGATGGATTATCGAACACTTTGGCCGCTACGTGAAGCCATGGTGATCATATCCAAGGTATCTAGTTTTTGTCCCTCTAGAAGATGCTCAATTACATCATCAGCATATTCATCGACTGCATTGTCCCAATCAATATGATCGTCATTGCTTAGCTCTTTAACAATGTCCAAGACATTAGCGGCTTTAGCACAAATTGTATAAACCGTGGTGTCTTCGTGGTGCTGATTGATGACTTCATCGATCTGATCCATTTGGTCTGGATTTTGAAAAAGGCGGTTAGACATTCTATCCACCATTTCTCGGTAAAAGAGTTGACTATTACTCATTACACTTCCCCTGTTTTTATAGATAGTTTTTTGAAATGGGGGCGTTAGAAATCTCCCCCGTTGTTCTTATATGATATGACAAAACTTTGAGATATGTCAAGAAAAAATTATCGCATAAGTTGTGAAGCCAATTAATATTTGGCTGAAAAGCTTATGATTTGCGGGGATTCTGTACAACCAGAAATAGTGGCAGGGACACCACACAATGGATAATTCATGTGGGGGAATTACGTCAGAAAAGGGATGTCCCTTGCCTATGTCATCTTTAGATTAACTGGTAGGGAAGACAAGTATTATTGCTTAACTACACACAAGAGTATTAATCGACATAAACATTCTTCCATTCAATAACTTTTTCTCTACCTCGACGATCTATTTCTGTTTTGGCAGGAACTCTTTTGAATTTCCTGTGGAGGCGATGGCCTATAGGTTTGTAAACCTCTTTGCTATTAAAGCTGGAGTCGTAGGCTTTGGAAGCAATTGGATATGCATTTCGTAAGCCGAAGTTGGAATTCATGATTTTCGCAACTTCATCTATCGACGTTTCATTGCTTAGCCAACTCCTGTAAGATTCTGGTGACAAGATCAAGGGCATCTCTTTGCCCATGGGCTGCATACGTTGGTCTGCAGGAGCCATAAGAACGCAGGAAGAAGTCAAAGGCAGATCATACTTATTTGGTTTGAAGCAATCAAAAACAGCCGCAAGACCGAATAAGTGTGTTTCCTCAAGGAAACAAAGAAATGGCGCATCATCATGCCAAGTCAGGTAATAGCTTGCCGGGACTATGCAACGCTGTGTTCTAATCGGTTTGCGTAGCGCTCTTTTCTGAAGAATTTTGTTGGTAGTGGCGGTTGCAGTGTTCTGTGGAAGGTTACTAGAGCTCCACCATTCTGGGACGAGGCCCCAGCGCATATACTTAAGTTTTGCACCTGGAAAGCCCGCTATTACTGGTAGGGAAGAAAAAGGATTTGCATTATAGAACTTATTGACCGGCCTTAAAGAATTCATACTTCCAATCCAATTCAGGAAATGGTCTTTAATCGCCTGTTCATTAAGTGCTAATCCTATTCGCTACATAAAAGTGAAAATACTAATAATTTTAGTAATTCTAATTAAGAAAGGCTCTTGATAGTTCTTAATAAGGTTTTTCTTGAAATGCGTCGATATTTAATATAAGACTTAACTTATTATTTAATTGTATATTTATAATATATATATTATAATTTAATATTAATTTTATAACCTAAAGCTTATTAAAATGAAATACTGGGAAAAGAAATTGATACGTGAGCAGCTTGATAAGCAATTGTCAGGAACAAACCTGTCGTCATTTCCATCACGTAAGAGCTGGATTAAAGTCATTCGCGAAGCTTTAGGTATGACCCAAAGTCAACTTGCTCAGAGGATGGGTATCTCTCAGCCTCGCGTTATTCAGTTAGAAAAGGCTGAGCCGGATGGAAACCTAAAACTCTCCACAATGGAAAATGTGGCAGAAGGATTGGGGATGAAATTCGTCTATGGATTCATCAGTAAGGAAAGCTTGGAAACCATGGTTCGTGAGCAAGCCATGAAAATAGCTATGCAGCGCATGGGTCGCTTGGATCGTACAATGAGCTTGGAACAGCAAGGCCTTAGCGATGAAGATAAAAAAGCGGCGCTGGAAGATATGGTTGATCGGATTTTATTAGAGGAAGAAAAAGAACTATGGACGACCAATTAATCTTTTCTGAGCCAGAAGGAGCAACCCCTCTTGATCCTGATGAGATTGAGGGGTTACTTCTATCCCACATTCAGACGAAGGCTGAATTAAACCGGTGGGAACAGGACAACATTAATCAAGCTTACACCTGGCTAGAAAGAAGGCGTAACAAAAAGGATGTCATTAGCGAAGAGTTTGTCTTCAAGCTTCATGAAAAGATGTTTGATAAGGTTTGGAGGTGGGCTGGCAATACGCGATTGAGTGACAGAAATATTGGTGTTGATTATCCAAGAATTCGAATTGAACTAGCTCAATTATTGGGTGATGTCCAATACTGGGTTGCGAATGAAACCTATCCTCCTGATGAAATTGCCGCGAGGTTTCATCACAAACTGGTATGGATACATATATTCCCCAATGGTAATGGACGTCACTCAAGGCTTGCTGCTGATACACTACTTGTTGATGTCCTAGGTCAAGAGCCCTTTAGTTGGGGGGATGGAGATTTATATAAGGATGGAGAGATACGCCAAATATATATAGCTGCTTTACGGGCGGCGGATCAACACGATTACGATCCTCTGCTCGCCTTTGTTCGATCTTAGGCAATAGGATTGCATCCGAGCCCTTCTGAGCTCGCCGGTAGCATATAAAGTTTCGTTCGTTGCAACAGAAACAATTAGCAATTTATTTCACACCCTTAAAAAAATCTTCGAGGGAAAGATTGTGAGCATCAACAATACGTAAGAGGGTACTAACCTTGAAGTCGTGTCCCTCTTCCAGTCTCCAATATTGCTTTCCTTGAAAGTCGTGTTTGATGGCAAACTTTTCATAGCTGGTATATCCATTTTCAATTCTTAAGTCTTTTATACGCTTGGCAATTGCCAGTATTCGATCATCTTTTTTTACGTCATCCATGACCGACAAAGTCTGGAATTTATAAGTCAAATATTACGTCATGCATGACGTACTAATGACTATGATTCAGTATATTTACGTCATAAATGACGCACTAAGATTCATCTGTTATGAAAAATTTCCAAATAACGCTTTTATATCTGATTTCATTAGTCAGCATTTTTCTTTCAAATGTGTCTCTTGCACAAGCTGAAATCGAAAACATGTATGATGAGAATTCAGAGCAAACCATCTTTCGTCAAGCTGGGGATTACTCGCAAAAACATGATGTTGTAACAATCGCTGTTTTGAGAGGAACTCATGAGCGAGAGCTGTATGATAGAGTCGTGGCTGTCCTCAGCAGCAAACTTGATTCTCTTCAGGTGCCACATAAGTTCTTTCAGAAGTACCATAATAAGCCAGGAACAGGGTTCGACTATTTTATTGAAAATGATATGAATGGTTCATTTGACGCAAATGAATTTTACGCGTTACTGCCGCATATCCAGAGACGATTTAAGAAAGAATACCCAAATTAATTTAGGCCAGGGAAATTTGATACGCTTATTGTTGTCTTTGCATGTTGGTCAATTTTGTTTTCTTCGATAACTTCATCCGCTTTAGCCGCAACTTCTTCATCATTAACAATCGTTGCTGATCGGTGAAGGGTCTTGCTCCCTACTTCTTGATCTAGTGCCCGAATTGCTGTGACCTTAGCTTCATCAGAAAGAGAGCTGTCTTTTCCGATTATTTCTAATTGTTGTTTTGTGGCAAGTACTTGATCTTCCCTTGCTCGGAAATTCTTATGGTCTGCCTCCATAATGAGGAAGGCCGTATCGAGATCGTCTACCTTCTGGATTGTTTTTTCCCTAACGTCATGTAAATGCGCGATTACTTCTACATCTGTGGCATCATGAGAAACTTCGATTCCTGCTTTTTGGAATGCAGCATAAGCCGCGTCCCTGTCCATATTTCCGCCATCTTCAAAGTTGCAGAACACATCATCGATATCATTTAGGATTTCTGAGTTTAAGTCCCATTCATCTCTATTTTGTTCCATTTCAGTTTCAAGCTCTTTGATGACAGTTCGTAAAGCGTTGAGCTCTGCATTCAATCGTTCCATCAAGGCATCGTAGGCTTCTTGTGCTTGCGTAATTGTATGCAGCAGCTCCGCATAGCGTTCATTCTTCTTACGCTCAGATTTTTCATTGTGCGGATTGTTTTCTGCTTGATCATGAGCAAGTGGAATCGCTCCAATTTCTTCCAAGTCACCTTTTAGTGCATGGTTATGAAAATGCTCTTTTCTTCTTTGTTCTTCAGTAACTTGATCCATAGCCCACTACTGATAGTTGTCATATCGTCCCTATTATTCTGCCATAGATTGGTAAAAATTCAGTTAAGGAAAAGAATGGTTTAGGAATTTTTCAGATGGCTAGTAGAGGTGATATCTGTGGAGTTTATCAAATAACGGCTCTTTTTGATTTTCTTTGAATTGACCTAAGGGATTTAGATTTTAAATTGCTGTTATGTAAACGGTTGATATGAAGAAGTCAGATATTAAGTTTTATAATGATGTATTAATAAATGCAGACCTTGAATTTCTAAAATACCAAATCAAGAAAAGAGGGGTCAATTTGATTTCAGATTCAGGACTTCAGAAACTGATTGATGACTCTGAGGCCTACGTTACTCTTCCGGCGGATGCTCCGGTGTTTAATACCACATTAAAGCCGATATTGGTGCTGTACTCCTTATCCGATGCCCTGCGCATGCTCTGGATGAAGCGGAAAGAGTTTGGAGTTCAGCTATCGGCCATGAATACTGGCAGTTACGCTTATGGAGTTCCTGATGTAGGACATGATCACAATTTTAAAGACTTTGAATTTGAGGTTTACTCGGCAGCATACCTTAATGAATATGGAGTTGAGGCAACACTTCCTCAGAATACTGATGGTAATGATATTTTCTATAAGAACTTGGAGGTTCAATGCAAGCATCCTAATGGTCTTACAAGAGATAAGGTAGATAAATTCCTACGTGAGTTTCAACGCTCTCTACAAAACCGTCAAACCTATGGAGTTTTTGGGATTGCTTTAGATGATTATCTTGAATTTGATGACGATACGTTTCCCACTGATCCAACTGCTTACCATCAAGCCTATCACACTGCTCTACAAAATCATGATACGATTTTGCAGGAAGTTTTTGACTCAACGCTGCCACATTGCCCACGGGTTTTAGGTGTCTTTTCGGTAAACACCTACTTTTCGTTTACCTCAAGTGCAGGTTTGGTGTTAAACAAAACATCGAATTCAGTATTTTGTCAACGACCCAATGCCAAAGCTGTGCAAGAAGAATTGCAAATTCAGGCTTATGAGATCTTATCTGTTTTTAACCCGAAGCCATCGATCAGGACGTATTAGTAGGGTTTTTAGTAACTCATTATTACTTCTTGAATTTACGTAGCTAATATGCTTTGTTTTTTGAGCATCGTGGTAAATCCCACGTGTGGGGACTGCAAACCTCTTTAGCAAGGGTGCCCGAAACTGTTCGGTATTTCTTCGCCTTTTGTGACATCAAAGATGATCCTCCGGTTTCGGCCGGATGGTAAGGAAATGTCCAGGGCAAACGCCTAAATACCTACACCTTCGCTCTTGCAGGGTCTTTGCAGCATCCGGCCACCATCGGCCAAAATTTTACAGTAAAGAGGATTGAATGTCAGGAAACGCAAAAAAAGGAGTTTCAGAAATTGATAGGATTATTGGTAACAATATAAGAATGCAAAGAGACCATGTGGATTTCAGCGCTGAGTATTTAGGCTCAATCCTTGGAGTAAGTTATCAGCAGGTTATAAAATATGAAAAATGTATGAATAAGCTTTCGGCCGCTCAAATACCCATTCTTGCATGTATCCTGGAAGTTCCCGTTATGAGTATATATGAAGGAGTAAATTTGGATATGCTGGATGAATATTGTGAAGGCAGATTACTAACTCATATTAAGAATGGTGCCTTTGATATCCTCTAGGCTAGAGAATCATCCTTATTAATAATCGATCTAATTGTTGACTACGATCAATCTATTGTACGTAACGTTTAGTAAAATATTAGTATCTTTTGCTGGTTTACACCAATTTAACCACATATGATTTTTTTAGAAGCCAACCACCTAGAAAACTTTCGGGCCTTTTGGCATTTGTGCTATTATTTCCCCAAGTCAAGGGATGAATTCTATTCTGCCAAGTTGCTAGATTTTAAGAATGGTGAAGAGGAGGCGATCCAATTTTGGATTGATTGGGTTGAGCATGATTTTATCAATGAAATTTATGATACAATACGTTTTGGATTAATTGTAAGAGTGTTGGGTCATGATGAATTAGAAGTCACGGAAGACAAGCCTTTAGATCAAATAGGAGAAATAATTGCTGATGTTAAGGGTTCTTTATATGAACCAAAAGTGCTTGGAAAGAAGAGAGCTAATAAGAAACTGTCTTTTACTGTGGGCATTGAAGAAAGGCAGGCGGCAATGGAAGACAATTATTATTTAGCGGATGAAGAATTCCAAGATTATGCAGATAATGTGTTGATAATTGATGATATTAAAACGTCTGGGACAAGTCTGTTGGCTGTCCAGGAGACGCTATTGGAAGCTGGGTTTTCAGGGAGAATATACGGGTTTTCACTAGGGCTTACTGAAGGATCAGACTTAACAAAAAATGATGATATTGAGGTTCCGGAATTAGATGATGAGTTATAAAGGGTCAAGTTGGATCATAGCCTTGTTGAATATTCGAGGTATTGGAAGAAAAACAGCATGGGAGTTGGTAAGTAATGTGACCGATCCTGAAGCTGTGGATTTGGAGGAGCTAATAAACCGTAATAAGGAAAAGTTAAGAACAAAGGAATTCTCTTACAATTGGATAGTAGAGGCTGAGGATCGAAGGGATCAAATTTTGGAACAATCCGATGACCACGGTATTAGATGGACAACGATTATTGATGATGACTATCCATCTTCCTTGAAACAAACAACAGACCCTCCATTGGTTCTTTACTACAAAGGGAATATTGATCTTTTGAATGAAAAGAGGGGTGTTGCTATTATTGGTACTCGAAAGCCTACTCCTCATGGGTTGGAAATAGGAAAAAGACTAGGTACAAGGTTTGCCGAGGAGGATTTCAACGTCGTAAGCGGACTGGCTATTGGATGCGATACAGCAGGTCACGAAGGGGCTTTAGCTGGCTCTGGATATACAACGGCCGTCTTAGCGCAGCCTCTTGATAAAATATACCCTAAGGATAATCGACCCTTAGCAGAAAGGATATTATCTCATAATGGGGTGTTGGTCAGTGAATATGCATTTGGTTCAAGAACTGGAAGAAGTGCATTTGTAGAGCGGGATAGAATTCAGGCTGGTTTATCAATGGCCACAGTTGTTGTTGAAACTGATGTAAAGGGCGGAACGATGCACACGGTCGGATTTACACTGGATTATAACCGTTTGCTATTTGCCTACTACAATTCTCAAAAACAAGGATATCACGATAATACTCAAACCAAAGGAAATCAGCTTCTGATAAGTGAAGAGAAAGCAATTCGCTTGTCAAGCGAAGAGGACATTTTGAACGCAGCTAGAATGATTAGAAACAGGATGGCTCACCAAGTTGAAGCCATTAGCCAAAAAAAATCCGATGGTAATACGGATAGTAAGGGCCAGTATAACTTGAAATTTTAATGAATTTGCTTTTTGACTTGGACAACACACTGATCAATTCAGAAAAAGCGAGGCAGTTAAGGACGGGACGACAGTGGGCAAAGGTGTATGCTCAAATCCCAAATTTTGATCCATATGATGATTTGATAGATACCCTAATCGATGTAAACAATAAACATCCTATATACATTATAACTTCTAGCCCAGGAAGCTATGCACAGAGAGTGTGCTCGGCATGGAATATTCCTCATCAAGGCCTCACAGCATATCACGACACGGCTAACCACAAACCGCACCCTCAACCTTTTAGCTATACGCTTGAGCGTTATGGCTTAGATCCTGATGAATGCATTTCTTTTGGTGATGATGTGAAGGATATTGTAGCCTCTCAAAAAGCCGGAATTAGATCCGTAGCTTGCCTGTGGGGTGCCGTTGATGTTAAAACATTGGTTGAAGCAAAGGCTGACCACATTCTAAATACAGTAGAAGAGTTAAGGCCTTTTTTGCAATCTTTGGAGTAATTCGGTGGCTTGCTTGGTATATTTAGCAACGCTTCTTATATTTGCTTGAGATTTCAAGCAAACCAACAAATAATGAGCACTACTGAATATGGTCAATATTTCAAAGCACTACGAGAATCCAAGGGATTAACGCTGAGGAATGTTGAAAAAATCACGGATATATCCAATGCCTATTTAAGTCAATTAGAATCCGGAAAGGTTAAACAACCCTCTCCAAATAATTTATACAAACTCTCTGAGGCTTATGAGGTGCCCTACGAGACCCTCATGGGGAAAGTGGGCTATCCGATACCAAATGGAGGAGACACGTCCTCTGAAAGATCAAAAAGCGCAGAAGTGAGCAATAAGCTTGGTGAGATTTCAAGCGATGAAGAAATCGAACTCCTTCAATATCTAAAATTCATTAGAAACAGAAAGTGAACTGGTCATACTCTGGATATCGCCAATTTAAGAAATGCAACCGTCAATGGTACTATAGCAATATTGTAGCGCATCAGGCGGCCAAAGAGCCGTTCAGAAAAGAAGTTACGATACTATCAAAGCTAAAGACGATAGATGCTTGGCGAGGAGACATTGTAGATCAGGTTATAAGCCAGACCATAATTAATAAGATCCGGAAAGACGAAGGGTTGGATGAAGATAACCTTTTGTGGAGGGCTGATAGGGTTTTTGAAGAGCAGTATGATTTTGCTTTGAAGAAGAAGTATAGAGAGGAGAACTTGGTTCTATCGGAGTATGAATATTATTCAGCCCTAATTGATCTGGATAATGATCGAGGCATCGACCAGGAAACTTTAGACAGAGCTCGGATGGATATTCATCAGTCGCTCAAGAATTTTTTAGATAAAACAGATCTTATTGACTATTTACGATCTGCATCACAATGGCTCACACAGCGGGATATTCAATATCCATTTAGCAGGTTCAGAGCCAAGGGTCGTCCAGATTTAATTGTCTTTTTTGAAGATGAGCCTCCTCATATTTTTGATTGGAAGGTTCACACCTTTGCAACCAAGACATATCAAGACCAACTCCTTTCCTATGCTTTTGCTTTAAACAAAGCAAATGAGATCAAGCCGCACAAGGACTTCCCAAGCAATTTATCGGCGTTTACCGTTTTGGATTATCGTCTCACAGAATTTCAGTTGTTAATCGATGAGGTTCGAGATTACACCATATCTGAAGAGGACATTAATGAAACTGAAAACGAAATTGCTAGTGGCCTGATGGCAATGTACCGAGTTGGTGCCAATAAGAAATATGATGAGTGTTCGTCAGAGGATTTTCCAACGGCTCATAACCCATCATCGTGTGAGAAATGTCAGTTCAAATCAATTTGTAAACAATAGGAGTATGAGAAAAGAGACAAACGTATTTCCGATCAACAATTTAGGTTCATTATCCGCCAACTACCGTCTATTTGAAATTGTGGGACTGAGGAGTACCGGCGATGAATATGACGCAAATATTCAATACATCACCAAGAAACTGTCTTTTTCATTGAGACATCCTGTTATTGTCATTCATAGAGATGGTAAGCCCTATTTGGTAGTCAAAGATGAAGCTGAAGCTATAGGTGCAATACCAAGCGAAGGATTCGAGGCGAAGCGGGGCGAATTTGCGTACTTCAAGGATATCGAAGAGACTAGATATATTGATTTCGAGTCAACCGATGAATCTGAAAAACAGATTATTTTAAGATTCTTACAATTTGACCTTTCAGGGGAAATCAGGAAAGACGATAGACTGTGGCAGCCACGTACGGGGGATGCATTTTTCAGTAAGGAGGATCACAGTAAAGATGGTGACAAGGTGGTTATTTACAATGGGTTTTATGCACGAATTGTAGAGCTTCCAGGCGGTGGATACGGCGTAGCTGTAGACATTACAAAAAAGTATCTTGCCAAGAGATCGTTGCGGGCTCGACTTTCATTAGATGAATTCAATCGTCTGAAGCGTCAAAAGAAGAAACTCATCTATAAATATGGTAAAACCTGGTTTGAAATTAGACCTGATGAGCTCAGTCCTGTTGATATTTCTAAGTATAAATTTAAGAGACCGTCAGATACCACTAGCCTGACTCTGCTTGAGGATATTAAGCAGGTCTACAATGGTACGATGCCCCCTCATTTGGCCAAGCTTCCAGATAGTGCATCAGTACTGGTTTACAGAAATAGAAATGGTGACATGCAATCTAAGGGTGCTCCAGCTGCCATGTGCTATGTGACTTTTGATACGGAAGATTATGAGGTCAAGAAGCTTCACCGGAACTCGATTATTGCACCATTCAAGCGGAGGCGTCTAAGCCGTATGGCAGTAAAAAAATACTTTGGCAAACTGAAGTTTGGAACTACTCCAATAAAATTCGATTTGGAACCAGTAACGCTTGAGTTAGATGTCTTCAAAATGCCTGACCTTGAATTCAATAATGATGTAATTCTGGGATGTGAGCATACAGAGAGAGCGAATATAGAGGTAAAAAAGAGGGAGATTGGTGAGCATAGGAAGAGACTGTTAACGACTGACAATGTGGGCGTTTTTACCAATGGCATCTTTGAGCGTCAGTACATTGTAATTCCAGAGTCTATTTATAACAGCTTCGCCAATGAAACTTACTTTTTAAGAGACCTGTCGGCGGTTGTTGACCAAATGCATCCTACCGATACTGGCTGGAAGCCGATTGTGGTCCCGTACGATGATAGGAACGAACAAAATGCTTTAGAGATAGGCTTTGAAATCATCAATGCCCTAGGAAAGAACATTTCAATGAATAACCGTTCATATGCAGTTGTGATTTTGCCTAGTCACATGCAGAGAGATAAACGGATGCATGATGAAACTGCTGCATTGGTCGTTTCGGAAGCACTAAATGAATACAACGTGATGGCAAGTATTATGCACACCAAGACTTTGGAGATGTGCTTTAGCCATCGGGACGTAAATGGTGAGGCGGAGTATTTCATTAAGCATGATCGCGATAATAAGTTTAAAAGGCTGTATGAGAGATACCTATTTGGTGTGGCATTAAACCAGGTACTTCTAAACAATGAAAGATGGCCTTTCATACTGGCTGAGCCATTGCATGCGGATTTGGTCATTGGGATTGATGTTAAGGAACATGTTGCAGGTTTTACTTTCATCGATAAGCATTCGAAAAATATTCTGACCACTTGGGATAAATCACAGAACAAGGAAAAGCTTACGAAGGATCAGGTCCATCGAATTCTTGTGCAGCATATAAAAACGTTCGCTGAGGATGCAACCGAAGAATTGAAAAATATTACTTTCCACAGGGATGGGCGAATTTTCAGGAGCGAGGTAGATGGGATCAGTGAAGCAATCAGGCACCTAAAAGGTGAAGGATTACTGGCCGAGAGCCTTGAGGTTAGTATTGTTGAAATCCCAAAGAGCTCGAAAATATCCTTCAGAATATTTGAAGTCCAAGAGGAATACGACGTATTGGCAACCTTTAAGGATAATCATAAGGTTAAGAACCCATCAGTTGGAACGTATGTGATAATGAACTCTAACGAGGGTTATGTATGCACGACAGGGAAGGAGTTTAGACGCAATGGTACCTCAAAACCTTTATTTGTAAAATACTTTGAGGGAGCAATGTCCTTTGAACACATAATGGAGGACATATATCGCTTGTCATGTCTCACGTACACCAAGCCAGATGACTGCGCCCGAAATCCTATCACAATTAGTATGACTGATCGGAGAATTAATCTAATGGGCAGCAAATACGATGAACAAAAATATGATCTTTTAAAAACCGTAAATAACTAATAGTCAAATGAGTGATTCAGGATTGAATGCCAATATCTATTATTTAACAAGTAAATATCTTGGGTTGATCAATGATTTTGTGATTGCCATACAAGAAAACTCAGAGGTCTTGCCTACTGAAAAGCGCCAAGAGATTGAAACGCTAATTGTGAGCCTTCAGGATGAAGATATTATTGATACTCGAATTCAAACTTTAAGCATCATAATTGAAAGTGAATTGCGTAAAAGGAGATTATCGCCACCTAAGTTTTATCAGGCATTAAGTGAAGATTTGAATAAGGAAAAGTATGAGGCTTTGGCAAAAAACCTCAATCATGTAATTGATGCACTCGACAATGAATATACAGATGCATTGGCTAAAATGAAGGAAGTATGATGGTGGACTACATAGATGGTGCCATCATGGAGAATATTCAGAAATCGAGGGTTCTGAAGAGCAAATTTCCAAGTGCCAAGAAGTCGAGTCTTTATTTTGAATCTTTAGTTTCTAAAGCGACCTTAGAAATTGAGTCCACTATTCAGGATTTAGTAGGATTACTACATGATCAGGATTATTCTAAGCCAGCCAATTTAAGACGAAAGTTTAGCAAGTTTAAAGCCATTCTTAGTAAGCTTCATGTTTTGGAGAACGTTATCGTTGCCGCCATTAGCAGAAGACATGACGACGATGATTTTGCGAACAAGCTCATGAGAGAGATATGTTCAGAAATCGAGTACCCTACACAAACCCCTGTTGTGTCTTGTCTTTCGCAACATTACTATCGGATATTGCCGTATTACAATTTGGTTTGTATGCCTTTGTTGGAGAGTGATTTTTTGCTACACCTACCAGACCTGTATCATGAAATTTGTCACCCGCTGATTTCCGTAGATAACCCTAAAACTGAGGTTATAAAATCAAGTCGTGGCAAGTTAAATCGAGATGTAAAAAGGCACTTCAATGTGGAAATTGGACGGTTGCAAAAAAACCAGTTTGATAATTCTGAATTTTTAAGAACCTATTACGTGTGGCGTGATAGTTGGATTGATAAATGGTCTGAGGAGCTTTTTTGTGACTTGTTTGCAACGCTTACCCTTGGGCCAGCTTATGTCTGGAGCAACTTACATATGTGTGCGAAGATGGATTGGAACTTGTTCAAAATCCCCTTACTTCAAAAATCCTCACACCCGCCGGCCGGTGCAAGGATGCAGGCGATGTTTTATGGGCTTGATTTGATCGGGTTCAATGAGGAGCGAAAGAAAATTTCTATTAAGTGGGAAGAGTTTATTCAGGTTATAGGTGCTGCACCAGAGCCGGAATATCATATTGCATTGCCTGACAGTTTTCTTAAAAAATCTGCCGAGTATGCTTTGGAAGGTGTTAAGGGGTTGGGCTGCACGCTGGCTTCGGAAAATCAAGATGCCATAATCATCAAGACTCTAAATGAAGCTTGGAAAAGCTTTTGGCGTAGTCCAATGGGTTTTGTGGATACTGAAGAGAGGATTATGAAAGAACTTAAAAAGAATCTGTAGTTGGTTGATTCGAATGAAAATATCGCTTTCGAATTTGTTCGAGATACAAGTAATTCAGTGTTCATCACAGGAAGAGCAGGAACGGGTAAATCTACGTTGCTCAAAAGAATAGTCGATGAAACAGAAAAGAACGTTATCGTACTCGCCCCAACTGGTATTGCTGCATTGAATGTGGCTGGTGCTACTATTCATTCATTCTTTCAGCTCCCGCACAGAACGCTTTTAATCCGGGATAAGGGGATCAAGGCATTTTGGGTAAGTTCTGAAAAGAGGAAGATCATCCGCTCTGTAGACACCATCATCATTGATGAAGTTTCTATGGTTCGAGCTGATGTAATGGATGCAATTGACTATTCATTGCGCATTAATTCAGGGAATCCTCACCTTCCATTCGGAGGGAAGCAAATGGTTTTTGTTGGAGACCTATTTCAACTTGAACCAATTGTTAAGGAGCAGAGTGAAAAATCTTATCTCAAGCAGACCTATGGAGGTCCCTATTTTTTTAATGCTCATGCATTCGAAGAACTAAGCGTAGTAAGCGTCGAGTTAAAAAATGTATATCGACAAAGTGATATGAGCTTCGTTGAAATACTCGATAAAATAAGGGATGGCAGGTTTCAAAGAGATGATCTTGATAAAATCAATGCCAGGGTGATTGATAATGCCAGTGCTCCTGATCGAGCCATAACGTTAACTACTCGGGTGGATGCTTCAGAAAACCTTAATAAAAATAGACTTGACCAACTATCGGGAGAAACGAAAACATACCAAGCTGTTGTCAGTGGAAGTTTTGATCAATCAATATCACCTGCCGACAATAAGCTTACTCTCAAGATTGGCGCACAGGTGATGTTTACCAAGAACGATTCTGAGGGTAGATGGGTCAATGGCACTTTGGGTCGTGTGGTGAAATTAGAAGAGACACAGATTGAGGTGCAATTAAAAAATGGACTTTCTCACAAGGTTGAAAGAGAAATTTGGGACAGTACAAAATACATTTTAGACAGCCAAGCTGAAAGTATCGCTACAGAAAAAACGGGAAGCTACAAGCAGTTTCCGGTAAAGTTGGCGTGGGCCATTACGATCCACAAAAGCCAGGGTATGACATTTGAAGACTTAGTATTGGATTTGGGAGAAGGAGCTTTTGCTAACGGACAAACTTATGTTGCCCTGAGTCGGGTAAGAGCTTTAACAGGCCTGTTTCTAAGCCGTCCAATTCAACAAAGAGATATCCTGGTTGACAGATCGCTTGATGAGATGTGGAACGTGTTCGAACGGGATGAATTGGAAAGTAGGCTAAAGGCGTCCAAAAGTGAGAGCGAGATGAGAAGAGGACGCGGTTTTGTTAGTCTTGGTAATTACTACCTCATGCATGCATTGTCATGTGCTAAGGCTGGATATTGGGGTGAATGCACTGAGTATTTCAAAAATGCCTTTAGTGTATTGCCATCTGATAGTTTTATTGAAAAGAGTCAGGATTACATCACCATGTTACGTGCTGCTAGTGGTATTATTTCCCAGGAGCCTAACCAGCCGGTAAATGTTGTTCAGCAGTTTTCATATGGTATTATCTACTTTCTGGATCATAAATATGGTGAAGCAAAGAAGATCTTTATCAAGGTACTAGAGAAAAAACTGAATGCATTGGTGCTATGCTTATTGGGCCAGTGTCTTCTTGAGGAAAAGCAATATGGCGGTTCGTTGGATTGCATTAACAAATCAATTGAAATTTCACCGTCTTCTCGATCCTACTACTTAAGAGCTTTCATATACGATCCGAAGATTAATCGAAATGAAGATGAAGTTGTCCGAAGCAAGAAATTGTTCATAGAAAATTTGATTTCCGCTTTTAGTGAAGATTTTAGAAATATTGATGCTTTTACAGGTGTTTCCAATTTTGTTATGAATGAGGGGATTGTAATTGAGCGCCTCCCAGATTTAAATAAGTATCGCGAAGAACTACAGAAAACAGAGATAGATACTAGTTTCCTAGATGGCATAAATCAATTGCTACGCAAGAACAAGTCAAAACTCATCCGTATCGCTCAAATTGAGGAGGATGAGAGTGAGAATCTGCAAGACGACTGGGATAACGATGATTCAGATTCATTCGATTTATCAGATGTAAGTGAAGAAGAGCTCTTTGAAGATGAGCTAGACTATTTTGATGAGGATGACTATTAATTTCTTAAGGTCAGATTCAGCAAGATAGAACATGCCTTCCCAGGTGATCCGAAAGACCTTTGTGCAAAAAAAGAAAGCGTAGATGACAAACGAAATTGAAATTAAAGGTGCAAGGACACACAACTTAAAAAACATTGATGTATCTATCCCAAACACAAATTAGTGGCCTTTTCGTATACTCCTCTTTCGTTGTGACCTTCATTGTCAATTAATCTATAATGCAAAAATTTCTGAATGCTGCCAGAAAGGCTTTTCCTACTTTGCTATTTTTTGGCAAAAGGAATTTAGCCAATTAAACGTGTAATTGCGACGAATCTCTGATTTGTATTTAGGGTCTATTTACCATGTTCTCAAGAAGTTTGATTTTTAGTTTTTGCTGGACTCACTGGTAAAGATTTGTTATAACATAACTCAGAACCTAGGAGTATTTTTCAAGCATTACCTTGCTCTCCAGCTTCTCATTTTTCATTTCTCAACAGAACGAATACAGCGCCAATGTTAACGATTACGGTTTCGCATAACGCCGATGGCGCTAAGCGATATTTCACAGATGGCCTGTCCAAAGAAGGTAACTACTACCTTGATCAGCAGATCAAGGCACGCTGGGCAGGCAATACAAGTAAAAGATTAGGATTAGAGGGAATGGAAGTCACCGAAGAGGTGTTTTCCAGGCTCGTTAATAACCTTGCTCCCTATGCTGAGGATCAAACGCTGACACCACGAACTTCTCAAAATAGACGTGCAGGAGTTGACCTAACATTTTCAGCGCCTAAGAGTGTTTCCCTGCTCTATTCACTTACCAAAAATCCTAAGGTTTTAGAGCTGCATCAACAAGCCTATAACAAGGCAATGCGTGAGGTTGAAAGACTCATGTATACTCAAAGCAATACTAGGTATGCTAGAGGGTTTGTTCATACAGGAAATATAGCCTATGCAGCATTTGATCACTTCTTAAGTCGACCTGTAGAGAAGGTAATAGACGGTAAGGTTGTCCATATCTCTGATCCTCAATTACACACTCATTGCTTTCTTCCTAATATAACTTGGAATGAAAAAGCAAGACGTTATCAGTCGTTGGAAATCTATGGTATGCACATGAACTCCGATTACATCCGTTCGGTGTATCACTCAGAATTAAGCAGGGGCCTTGAAAGGTCGGGGTTTCAAACAGAACGTCATCGATCATTCTTTGAACTTGCTGGAGTCTCAAGAGATCTGATTGAGCGTTTCTCATTAAGAAGTCAGGAAATAAATAAAATCTCGAAGGAAAAGGTGCTTTCCGCTCAGCAAAAAGGAGAGCTAGGAAAGAAAACCAGAAACAGCAAGGGTGATCAGTCCCTCAGTGATCAGCAGCTATATAATCACTGGTTAAGCAGGCTAACGGATGAAGAGTTTCATGATTTAAACACATTAAAGGGTAAAGAATTCGAAAGGCCTCCTCCACTCGAGGTTAAGACGGCGATAGACCGGGCGATGGAGCATGTTTTCGAGCGCAACTCCGTTGAAAATCAAAAGAAGGTCATCGCTTACGCCGCCGCCCTTGGATATGGACATCTCAGTATTGATCAGATTGCAAAAGAGCTTCTCTCAAGGGAGAACATTCTCCATTCTCAGTACAACACCATAGAGAATATTACGACGGTTGAACTTGTCCACGAAGAAGATCGAATGATCGATTTGGTAACCTCCGGAAAAGGTAAATTCCCTGCTCTTAATAGGAATTATGAAATAAAGCTCGATTTTCTCAACTCTCAGCAGCGCAAGGCCATTGAGGAAATGTTGAGTACAACTGATCAAACATTCATCTTGAGAGGTGCCGCCGGAACAGGTAAATCAACGATATTTTCTATTGTCAATGACGCCCTTCTACAAACTGGAAGGTCACTGATTGCTATTGCTCCATCCACTCAGGCCGCTCAGGTTCTGGCTCAGAAAGGTTTAGAAAGCTATACCATGGCTAAACTGCTAAATGATCCCAAAGTCCAGAAGAAATTGCAGAACAATGTGCTTCTGATAGATGAAGCGGGAATGGTTGGCGTCAAAAATATGGCGAAGCTTCTAGAGCTTACCAGTAAGTACCAAACCCGAACCATACTAAGTGGCGATACTAAACAACACGGGCCACCAGCGCAATACGGTGATGCTCTGAAAATCTTAGAAAAGCAAAGTCGTTTGCAGGTCTGTGCTGTTAATAAAATAGAGAGACAACGCAATGCACCACCTTATCAATCAGCAGTTCAAGATATTGCTAAAGGTAGGCTTATTGAAGGCTATGAGAAATTAGAGCATCAAGGGGCTATCATTGAAATTATTGATCATGAAAAGAGGATAGAGAGACTGGTGGAAGAATTTGACCGCCTTCACGCTCTAAAGCATTCTACATTGATCGTTTCACCAACTCACCTTGAAGGTGATAAGATTAACAATGAAGTAAGACGCCTCTGGAAGAAAAACAAAAAGCTTCACGGAAAGGATAAAACTTTTGAAGTACTAAGGGATGCAACACTAACTCAAGGAGAAAAGAAAGATCACCTAAACTATCAAAGAGGACAGGTGATAAGGTTTACCAAGAACCAGGTAGGTGGGTTTAAGGCCGGCTCTCATCATGAGGTGGTTGAAATATCCAGGAGCGGAAAAATCGCGATACGTGATCTAAAGACTGGTACTACTTCTCAACTTCCATACGGCAGCCCAGAATTCTATAATGTGTATACTAAACATAGCATCCCTTTAGCTAGGGGAGATCGCATTCGACTGACGAATAATGCAACAACTCTGCAAGGGACGAAGATGGCGAATGGGACTAGTTATACAGTTAAGGGGTTTAGTGAGCAAGGCATTGAGCTAAGCAACAACAAAACAATTCCAGATGACTTGTTTCATTTCAGACATGGATACTGTGATACTAGTCATAGCTCTCAAGGTAAGGATGCTCATACTGTTTTGGTTTCCATGAGTGACTTATCTCAGGGTGGTGTTAATGAGCAATCTTTTTACGTCGGGGTGTCTAGAGGAACGAGGCAGATCAAGTTGTATACCTCTGATAAGGACTCACTGAAAAAATCAATTCTGCGGTCAGCAGATCGGATGAGCGCTGGTGAAGTCGCCAAGGCTGCGCATCTCAAATTACTAATGCAAAAGCAGCGAGCTTACCACAACGAGTTAACCCAGGAAGCTATGAATGAACGAGACAAAAGAGAACACGCACCTTCGCGGAGCATTCCCCAAGACCATACAAGCTGGTAATGGCAATTCGCCCATTGCTGATCTAAACAAGCACAGGAAATCGAGCCAGCTCTTTGCAGTAGCTTCAAAAGGTCAAATTGCAAGTTGCTTTAAGGTGATTACCCGCTATGGAAGGTCTTACTCAATCAAGTATGCCCATTTACCCCATGTGGTTCTTGAAGGTAGTGAGCTCTATATCATACTATATGATTTGCAAGTACTCATTACTGGTAGGGGACTGGAAGTTATTGAGGAGGCCATTGCAAAATCGACCTTGTTTTGGGTCAAGGAATCCCCTTCAGGCAAGGATGATGAAAAATCCAGTGTATTTATTGATGGCATCCAAGTGAAAGGTTCAGTTCATAGGCTGATAGGAAAGTTTGAAAGGTTCAAGGATGACCAATGATACCATGCTCTCGATCAAGTTGAACAGCATCTAAAACATGTAATGGATTCCTCCTCTTTATTCTTGAAGTCTCTACTAGTTTCCTGCAGTGCCTTGTGATGATCAGTCTCTCTTAGGTTATGAAAATATATACGATATTCCTGCAAACGTATTCCCTGTAGTCAATGACGCTGTCCGATAAATCGGATTAACAGCGTTGATTTTTTGTTTCTCAAAAACTTCTAACGCCAGCTATGACAACTAGCTCATAACGCTTGCTTCCTGGAAAGATCGTGATTTTCATTTAACCCAAGAAAGGAACCAAAATCATGACAAATACAGTAACACTGATCGGAAACAAGTCTCTAGAAGTAGATATTTACAATGAAGGAGAAAACCCCTTCGCAGTTTTATCTCTCGCTGAAAACAAACGGTATAGAGACGAGCAAGGCAACTGGCAAACCGTCGACCGGGCAACCTTCCACGATATTTTGCTCTTTGATGATAAGCTTATCAAGCAAGCCAACAATCTTAAAGTTGGCGCTCTCATTAAGGTTACAGGGAGTGTAATTTATCAAAAGAAGCAATTCTTCAAAGAAGATGGATCTCCAGTGTCTGTAAACCAGATGAGCATCAAAGCCCACAAAGTTGAGATGGGAACATTCAGTACTAGTAAGGCTTTAAATAAACACCAAGATAAGGAGGCTGCAAATGCATAAGTAAAAGACCACAATCCAGTAGTGTTTTGGGAAAAAGGAGCTGTAGGACTCCTTTTTCCTTTTTCTTTAAAAGTATGAAGTCATGGCCCCAGCTTATAACAAAAACTGCGAACGCGATGCTTTTTGTCAATGGGCTTGCCGCCGCTATAGCGGTCTCCCGAGAAGCCCATGACAAATTCCCAGATTTGTACGTAGGTCACTTCACGCCTTCAGCGCGAATAAAAGGTGACGCTACGACCGCTTGGTCAGAGGTTCATATATAAAAGTGGTAGTTAGTCCTTGCGTCTATGAATTTGAATCTCACTAATGAATACGTCTCCTTCGCCAGTGTCTTTCCCGCTTTTGCTTTCTTTCAACCATGCCAGTTTTCTTGTTCGAATGAATTTTTTTAAATGATTGAGGCCTCTGCCTTTGACAAGAACCTCATATTCAAAATCCAGAATTCGAAGGATCAGGCCTTCTTGATCATCAGGAACGAACTCTGACCATGGGGTTGGGGCATATGGAATGCCCAAGTCACGTCCGTTCCTGCATTCAATTTCGAGACAAAGGAGCTGATCGGCGTCTAGGTCGACACCATAGTATTTTCCTCCAGCGCCTTTTTGCTTTGAGATTGATGGGGAATCCCCAAGGTCAGGAAGTTCAGGCTTTGTCTGGTTCTCCTCCTTCGAGTGATGTTCTGAGTTCTTGTCTGTCATAGATAGATTTTAATTTCTCAGAAGCAGCAGCTGTGCGCTCCTGATAAAATGCTTTTATTCTGTGTTGTTGCTCTTCACGATCTCTTTGTAACTGCATAGCCTGTTTTTGCCGTTCGGCTTTCTGCTCAATTTCTTTAGCGCTTATTCTGTCACCTGATCTAGCGACAACTTCTCGGAGTGATTGCTTATTGTCAGTATAGACTTTCAAGTTATCCGTTCCCCTTGAAATGCTCACATAAAATTGCTTGTCATTGCCAGCAGCAAAGGATTTTGAACTTTGGCAGAGTAAAACTGTCTCAGAGTTCTTGCTTTGTGCACTATGTGAGGTCCTATAGGTGCCGTAGTTAAAATGCCCAGCATCTTTATGAAGGGTTTTGCCATTGGAAAGCTCAATATGGCCGTCTTGAGTAAAACCCTTGGCATCATAAACCTTACCATTATTAAGGTGTGTCCCTTCGATACTTTTGATGTTTTTGGTAATACGTATTCGATCCTCTTGAGCAAGTGGGATGGTTTGTTTGTTAAACAATTGAAAATGCTCAGCTTTTTCTAATGGGAGAGGCACCGGATGTATGTGCTCATTCCCTCGTACCAATACGTTGTTGTCCTTATCAAATCCCTCGATTTTAAGTTTTGTACCAGCTTTGAATCCACGTACATTCTGATGAAACTCTACGATTTGGCCTTCTTCGTAATTTGAGAAAATTTGACGTTCTGTATCGGTTAGTTGCTGATTGACTAAATGATCAAAAAGCTTGTCTTCCTGTCCCAATCGGTCCTGTTCCTTAAGCTTAGTTCTTATGGCCTTTGTGACGTCCCTGCCCTCACCGTGCGTTGGTGCCACTACAATGACATCATCGGGAGATTTGGCGCTCGCCTGAACATAGTCTTCTGCTATTAGATCATGGCGTTGACCAAGGTTTTCCTCCTCAACTATCAGACCTTGTTTATCCATTTGATCAAAGGCTTCTTTTACTTCAATTTCTCTGTGTTCAGATTTACCTAGGCCTATTCCCTTTGCAACTTTCTCTACTACCTGCTTATAAGCAGGGTTGTTTCTCTGTCGAACGATTTCCTCCACTCGTGTTACAGGCAATCCAGCCTGTTCCATGTGCATCATAGCGTCTCCTCTTTCAATGCTGGGATGCTGTTTCCAGTCTCCGCTTAGCACAATTTTGGAGACTTTCTCTTTCTCGGCTATATCCAGTAATTGGTGCATGGTCGGTGTTCCAATCATGCCAGCCTCATCGATAAGCATGACGTTCCCACGAAGTTTAGACTTAAGCTCAGGGGAGCTTAAGAGTTTGGCTATCGTCTCAGCATTGTCAAATCCTCTATCTCGAAGTTCACCTCTACTTGCATCAGCAGAAGTTGCAAAAGCATACATTTGTTTACCAACGCTTTTAATTGCCTTAGAGAGCTCGACAGCTAGGGTGGTCTTCCCAGTTCCTGCGTCACCACTAATCATGACAATCTTGTTTCGGCTCTTTAGGACATGTTGAACAGCTTCGCTTTGTCCTTCATTTAATAGTGAATTGGTAATCTCATGATCTTCTTTAAGGGGTAGGCTCTTGCCTAGATTGGACATAACCCGTTCTACCAGATAATCTTCCTCACGAATGACATCTTTTGTTGTTATATGTTTTATTGACCCTTCTGTTACATCAACAATATCATCTCGGTTTTTAAGTTCCTGATGGATTTCATTTGGGGGGATTATTCCAGAAGTGAGATCAATTGCAAAACCAAGGACTCTTTTTTCAGGTACTCCACTTTGACGTTCGAAGTAGTGACTGAGTGCAAGATCCACTGCTTTTTGCGCAGTCAGGTTTTCCCTTCCTTTGTCTCCGGATGTAGGGTTATTTCTTTTGAGGTTTTCTACTACTTCAAGCTCAATTGGAGATAGTCTTTTTCTCCATATTTCCGGTAAAACACTATCCTCCACGCTTTTGTGCTTTTCCTTTCTGGTAAGCCTACCGAGCTGAGATTTTGAGCGAGCTGACTTTATGCCGCGTGCCCGAGCTAGTTCTTCAATTTCAAGTGTTCTTCTACTAAACTTATCCCTAATGGCTTTAGTGATTTCATTCACTTCCCAGCGCTTCCCAGTCCCTTTTATTTCATATCCAATTTCCCGCATGCCCAATCCCAATTCACCATGGTAAAGTGCCTCATAGTATGGAGCTAGCTTTTTAACCGACCCAAATTCAACAGCCCTGAATCGATCCTCTTTGTCAAACCAAGTAGCATTAAGAACAGTCGCATGCGTATGGAGCTGCATGTCCGGAACAAACTCTTTTTTCCCGTTTGTCTTTTCACTCTCAAGTGGTCGAGTTGTTTGATGGATAAATTCTGCCCAAATCAGATTGCCAGTTGTTGGATAATGTTTTTGTTTTCCTTGCCCTGATTGTGTTTGGATATCTGCTTCAAGAGCAGCCATGGCACGCCTTACCGCTCGATTATGAATCTGAAGAATTTCATGGTCTCCGGTAAGAGCCAGAAGTATGCTTACTGATTTCGGAGCTGAGAAAGTACAGTCATAGAGGGGGCGTCTGTTGGGAGAATTTCGCGGGGTTAGTCTCTGGTTAGTATTAGGATTAATGTTATCGATGAGTCTCTCGAAGTCGGACTTTTTCACCTCTCCACTCAAGCCCAACATTGCTGCGGTTCTGCCATGCCATTTGCCAGGGATTTCAGCTTTCTCAGAATAGTAGTCTTCGACGGCGAGACTTTCGCGAAAGTATCGTTTTGCTTGTTCAGCATTCCTCGAAGCTTCTATCGATAACATAACTTTTAATGGTCACTTGTGGGTGCAATGCAAACGTAGCTTTTTTATACGTAGATATCTCGTCTTATGATGCTAAGACGTATAATTTAAAGGTAAGGTTTTTCTTATTCGTTTTTAGCATGATCTAGGGAAATTTTTGCGGCTTTCTTGGCTTACTTGCGTTGATGTTCACTATATTCCAAGACATAAAAATCAATGTTTAACTATTAAATTCTCAGTTTTGAAATCGTCAAAAAACTCAGTAAGGGATGTGTTAAATACTTCTCTGTTTCCTTGGCCTGGTCATTCATCAGATAAGTTCACTGTTCGTAATGCAGTCGAGGGAATTCAGATTTTCGGAGCCACCGGTTCTGGTAAGTCCTCTGGATCAGCGAAACGGATAGCACGATCTTATTTAGAGCATGGTTTTGGTGGGTTGGTTCTGTGCGCGAAACCTGATGAAAGAGAGGTTTGGGAGAAGTATATAAAAGAGGCCGGACGTGATCATGATAAGCTTGTTTTTGACAGTGAATCTGGCTTACAATTCAATCCGATACGTTACGAAATGGAACGAGATGGTGAAGGAGCTGGACAGACATTAAACCTGGTTGAGTTGATCATGGTTCTGTTCGAAATCAGCCGTAATTTTTCCGCTGGAGGTGGTGGATCGGGAAAGGACGAAAGGTTCTGGGATAACGCAGTTAAAAGGGCGATTGGAAGGATTATTGATTTGCTTTACTTGGGTAATCAGGAGGTCACCATAGAAAATATGAGAAAGGTGATCTCTACGGCTCCTAATAGTACAGAGGCCAAACAAGTAGTTGAATTCGTTCAACAAACAAGGAATCCGGAAGAGCAAGAACATGTAATTGAAGAGGCCAACAATGCGCTAGAGCGTTGGAAAAGTCGCAGCTATTGCGTCCGATGTCTGCTAACAGCTTTAGATACTGAAGATTTTGATAAAGAAGAAAGGTCTCGGAATGATCTTGTTCAAAGCTATTTCTTTAGAGAATTTGCACGTCTCGCAGATCGTACAAAATCCATCGTTGAAGAGAGCTTTCTTGGTTTGGTTGAGTACTTCAATTCTGGATTATTGAAGGCTCATTTTTCGGGCCATGTTAGCCCTGAACTCTTCCCGGAACAGGCTTATCTCGAAAAGAAAATTATCATTTTAGACTTTCCAGTGAAAGAGCATTTACTAGCTGGAGTCCTAGCAGCAGGGATATACAAGTATCTGTTCCAACAGTCCATGGAGAGGCGCAAAATTGAAGATAATGGCAATCTTACACCGGTCTTTTTATGGGTAGATGAAAGCCAATTTTACCTATCTCAATATGATCAGCTTTTTGCAACGACAGCGAGATCCTCACTTACAAGCATTGTGTATTTGACGCAAAACATAAATAACTATTATGTAGCGATGGGTGATGATAATTCTGAAGCTAAAACCAAGTCATTGCTAGGTAATTTGACCACTAAAATCTATCATGCGAATTCAGATTTCGAAACAAATGAGTATGCCTCTAAGGCAATTGGAGAGCGCTTTAGGCAGATGACATCCATACAAAAACAATCATCGAACCCTGCTTCTCCAACGTTCTCTGAACAACTATTCCCACAAGTTTTAGCTGGAGATTTTACGACACTTCAGAAAGGGGGAAATCCTTCTAATGGCTATAAAACTGAAGCCATTATTACTCAAACGGGACATATGTGGTCAAATGATTTGAACTATCTAAAAGTGAAATTTAATCAGAGGGATTGATCGATTAGCTGTACTGAAGCTCAAGCTTCTCTGAAGGCCAAAGTATTTCGCTATTTCCAATCAGTCTTTGTTCAGGTATTTTATAGCCATTTCCATGCAATTCATAATAGGCATCTTTTAAATCATCCCAAATTAATACTTCGGAAGGATAAAGGTCGATCAGTCTCATTAAGACACGATGCTTTTCAATGTTATTGAATGGTTGTGGGGTCTGCACGTTATTTTCCATGCCTTGGCCGTCTGATTCCAAATAGATTGCAGCCATTTTTGGGTCCCATTCATTTAGGCTTAAAGCTTTCATATAGCGCAAATATTCGGCTAAGAACCCCGCTGGGAATCCGTTATTAAGCTTGTCATAAGCATGGAGCACGTTCCGATTAAATCTATCTACTAGTACAATCATTTGGTGGCCTATTTGGGCGCTTGGTTGAAAAAAGGGATAACAATATACGTAAATAATTACCCTTAAGGCTGAATAAAGTCAAGAATATCTTTAATTATTTCGTTGTACTCGTTCTCTGGATCGTTGTATTCCCGTGGTACAAATCCAACATTTTTGGCTTTACTAAACCGACTTGAAACGTTATTTGGGTTAAAAACGACCATACAGTGTTTGCAGTGTGCCATAGCCCACCCTAATTGAACCAAAGAAAAAGAGGCCTGATTTGTGCTATTCAATACCAGGATAAAGAACTTTGTTTTCTCCAGATACTTTAAGTTATCGTAGGATGCCAATTCTTCAGCTTCCATATCGTGTTTTCTAAGCCTAACTTCAAGGTCCTTTCCAAATTTGTTTTCTATATCGGAATATATTTTTTCGACAAATTCCTCGTGCTTCCTTTCCTCACCGCTTAGAGAAGTTTTAGGTGAGGCAATGAATAGTCTTGGGGGAAGAGGATCAAAAAATCGTTTTTCTGGACTATTAAATGGGTTTATATCATCAACCCAGTCTTGTAAGAGCTTAATATTACCTAAGGGCTCAGGAGTATTTATGTGATTGTCTTTAGAGAGGGACAAATACTCAATAATATTCTCATCAATTTGTTCGAAATCACCAAGATTTTCTACGTGAGATATGGCCAGGGGCGTAATCTGTTCTTGCAGTTGACGTTTTGAGCTAATGCGCTCGAAAAGTAATTTACCCGAATGAATAGAATGAGAGTCATACGTTGTATATGAACCAAAGAGAATTCTATCGCCTGCACCGAATTCTACTTTAAAATGTAGGTGCCTTTGCTTATCATCTTCGGACGGCCACCAAAGATCAAAAGAATATAGCTTGGGGTGTGCCAATTTAGCCCATTTTCCTGCATAATTTTTACTTACCTCATCCACCAAATTTTTGAGTTCAGCTTTATTATTATCGTAGGCTGTGAGTACTGTTCGAGCAATTTTAGGTATTTCTTTCTTTTGTCCCTTCTTTACAAAATGTAAGAAATATACGTACCAAACCAGCTTTTCACTTTCACTTGAAGACTTTATATCAGATGGGCTATTTGTTACGGTTTCATTAGCTTGGTCGAAGCTTTCTTTGGTGGTTTCAACTGCGGGAACCTTCTTTTCAGTTTCTTCGTAAGCCTCCTTATTACTAATATTATAATCTCTTTCTAGGCGTATACTTCCTTCGATATATAGGTCAGGTCTGTACGCATAGAGGGCTCTCAAATATTTTTCAAACTGTCTAATGTACTTGCGAAGGTGACGATCTTGTATTTCTGGATCTTTGTTCTGCGCTAGTCGTTGGATAAGTGGGGAGATCGTGTCTTTGTATATCTTACTGATGTTACTATAGCTTATACCTCCTCCCTCCATTTTATCGCCAATGGGATATTCTTTTTTAAAGTCCTCATTATCACCTAACCAATCATCCCATTTTAACTTTTTTGTATTGTCCAGACCAATTCCAACGGCTTTACCAAGCTGACAAATCCTGTCGAATAAGTCATTAGTACTTAAGTGGGTTTGATTGACGTATAAGAAAGGAATTTTCTCGTCTTTTCCCATATTTTCCTGAGTTGTCTTGGGTTTTCCTGTATTTTCCAGCGACGGAAATTCTACAATTTTCCTATGTTTTCCAAATAACTGGTTGTGAACCGGTGTTTTCTAGAGCTCGGTGATCAAATGCAGGACAGCGCTGGATACTGTTCATTCCTATGTAACTACCAGTCTTTGAGGCATATAAATCCTAGGTTTAAGCTCGATGTTCCACTAATAAACCCAGGATATTATGCAAGTAGAATCTTTATATAAGAAAGGAGAAAGGAGCCTACATGACACCGTTGCTGATATAATTGGTAATTGTTTAGGGGACTTTGGAGAATATGAGAAGGAGGCTAAAGGCCAAGTGCTTAGTAGTATTCATAAGTCCATTAATAATAGAGGTAGGCAAGCAAAATCACAGCTCAAAACAGAATTTGAGTTCCCGATCAATGATGTGATCAATAAGAGAAAATCTTTAGAGTTTCTATTAACTCTAACTGAAGATGAGCGCGTCAAGCAAGAGTTAGCTAGAACGAGTGTAGAAAAAACCAAGAAGCTGGCTCAGATCAACAAAGAGGCTAATGAAAAGATCATTCCGTTACGAAATGAATCCATTCAGCTAGGAAAAGAGGCTTCCAAGCTTGAAAGAGATGCAGGACGGATTGATTCAACAACTAAAGAACTAAGGAAAAAAGTAAAGAAACACCCAGCTCACAATAATAAGATATATATAGGAGGGCAGCTCCTATTAGGGTTTGGTGATGCCTTAGCGCTTTACATGACCTTGCAAGAAGCGGGGGCAGGAGATAACAAAACAATCATTTTCTTCCTGCCACTTTTTGCTTTTATAATGGCTGGTTTGGCCCATTTCTGGGGAGAGGCTATTCTAGAAAAGAACCGAGTAAGGAAATGGATTTTTGGCTCAATAAGTACACTTATCCTAGTCACTCTGGTCTTAACAAGACTACTTCATTTCAATCTGTAATTAATGTCTAACGCTTAAACAATAAGAAAATGCAATACGAATTATTAACTAATCTTTTTTTCGCGTTAGTGCCAATCGCACTTTTCGTGATAGGACTTTCTTGGGCGCTTAAGAGAGCGAATGCGGAAGAATCCCAAGAAATAGGAAAAATGGAAAAGGAATCTGAAAAAATGAAGTCTGATTCCAAGTCTCTTTATAAAGAGATGAATAAATGCAATAACGATGCGCAAACTCTTACTGAGAATTTGACAAATGATCGAAAAGATCTAGAGGACACATTTCTCAATTTGGCTACAAAGGCGGCAAGTCCGGTAACTATTAAAAGGAAGATAGGAGTTCTTAAGTGTGATGAAAAGTCACTGAAAAACTTTCTTACTACTTCTGTTGAGGAGATAGAACACCATAAAGAGTTAGCGTTGGAAGGTGCTACAAGGAATGCCCCTTTTCAATTCAATTCATCTAACAATGGAATTTCTAAGTCAATGGGTGCAGCAACTGTCATGCTGGCTATTCTGTTTGGGGGGTGTTCTTCAAATGGTTCCAATGATTCCAAGGAGGCTCAAGCAGAATTTGTCTATGAGATTGTCGATGGTGATGTAACAGGTTCTTTTGATGGAAGCATTCCAACAAGCATTACGCCAATTCTTATTTTACCTAGTGCGACACAAGTCAGCTTAGGTAAATACAAGATAAAAGGAACCGTTATTAATAATAGGCGAGTCCAAGAGAGCTTTACTGAATCAATTGATTATGCAGAAGGTTTTTGGGACAGAAAAGATAGAGATAGAATAATGGCGCAGAAGGCTTATCGAGCCAAAATTGATCAAGGATGGATTCAATTTTTAGACGGTGTTGATAAGAATCTGGGAGAGTCGTATATATTCCCGTCTATAAAGGTCAATTGCAATGAGCTTGCGAAAAGCGGAGCTCAAGTGAAACGGTTGCATTTGTATTCTGACATGCTGCCATCTTCGCCAGCTTTCGACATTGGAGATCATGTTCGAAATCCTCAGGTAATATTCAAAAATGGTAAGGCGGAGGAAATCATAAGGAAAATTGATGAACACTTCTATGAACACTCTTACGAGGATTGGTCTGGAATAACAATTATCGTTCACTACAATCCACCCAAAGAGAAAGATGAGTTATTCGCAGCTGCTATGCAGTTGATAAGGATATGGGTTGAAAGCCATAATGCGAGGTTGATTCATCAGGTAAGTTAAGCAAAGTGTACCATGTCCCAGTTAACTGAAAGGATAGATCGGTTCCCGCGTCACAGTGATTTGCTAATCATTATGCACGGCTGGTTGAATAAGGAGTTTTGGTCTGAGGTATACAAATCCATTGTGATGAAACACTACAGTGGCAGAGGGCCGTGGATGAAACTTTACATCGGTGTTGCAGGATTTATGGTTGACGTTGTTAGCCTGCCGAGCAGGCTAACAACACGTTTTTTCTTGGGGAAGCATTCGTATGGTTGGATTCTCTATATAAGTTGTGCGTTCCTTATCACTGTCATCAATTTAAAGAGTGACATTTACGCGGTTTGGGAGTTTGTTAAAGCCTTTGGGCTTACAATTTGGGGTGTGTTCTCTACTCAGGAAACAGATTGGGATTTTTTGAGCAACTTATGGATTCCAAGAAGTATGCCTATGGCTTACTTCCAGATCTGGTTTTATATCATTGGGTTAGCGCAATTAATCTTTTTGTACTTCCCTAAACTAAGGGATCAAAGCAATCCAAGATCACGAGGGCATTCAATTTTTCACCTGCTCTTGGCAAAGCAAATACCAGTTTTAAAGCGCGCGTTTTGGGAGGTAATTTATGAGCCGTGCCTGAATGCTGTGGCAGCATACTTACTCATTGTGTATTTCGACGAGCTAACGTTGGGGATATTCCTTGCCTTTTCCGCATTGTGTTCACTTGTGCCTAGCGCGCTCGATTACGGACAAAAAGAAGCAACACTATGAATAGGTACACTATACTTCTTTTTTCTATTGCGGCATTGCCTGTCGTCCTATATCTACTAAGGGTTGCGCGCCATGGGATACCTAGATTGAAATTATGGTGGTTGTGGTACAGGATCGCTGGCTGGTTTAGATCTAAAAAGGTCAATAAGGCTGAGCCACAACAGCATACAAAGAGGCCTAGAACCAGGGTGACACAAAAGTTCATGGAGAACTTTGAAGCTGTGTTTGGTGTGGGCGGCTCCTTTATTGATCATGATAAGCTGAATGTAAGATCAAAAGTATATGCGGAGCTGTATGATTTTATTGTGGACTCTGATGCTGATACATACAAGTCACTTTGGAGCCAGGTTTTGAAGATGATTCATCCCGACGGGGCAGCAAATAGCCCTTTTACTAGAGACGAACTAGATACGGTTTCACAATACTATTTAGATGTTTTTCCTAAAAAATAATTGACTATGAAAAATCTATCATTCGATAGCAGCTAGTGTACTTCTTGGCTGGTTGCAGAATTGGCAAGTATATCTTGGACATGTAACCCTACTAGGTAACCAAATCTTACCTGGGCCGCTCTTCTTGGGATTTCATGTTCCGGACAATCGCCGGCCATTTCGATTACTTGCTGATAACGATAGGTCATTGATCTGAGCATCTCTTCAGAGACTTGAACACCTGGGCCAGTAAGGCGGGAATTAAGCTCTTTAAAGTACTCTCTCAGTATTTCAGTTTCTGTATCCGATAGCTGTTTACCAATAGTCATCAATTGGCCTTTCTTAAAAAATTACATATCAAAAAGTATAACAAAATATTCAGATTATGGCAACGAATAATAACCATGAGATTTTCAAAGAACTAGATAGCTCATACAGCAAAGAGCTTGAGTCTAAAGAGTTTGAACTGAAAAAGGAGGTCCAAGAAGAACTAAGTAAAAAGAGGTTTGTTGGCACTCCAGACATGCAGCAAGAAGCCAGAGAGGCTGAGCTACATCGGTTGAATAACATTGCTCAAGAGAAGCTTATGGAGTTTGAAACAAAGCTTGAGCCGACCTTTTGGCAGGAGTTTGGAGGTAGCCGTGATGCTGCACTTAAACTTCTAGATCAGGAAAAGGCTAATCCTGAATTTAACAAGCAAAGCTCTGAGGCGAACAAGTATTCAGAGCCTGATAAGCTTGATGAAGCTAAGTCTGACTTCATCGATAATTGGCGGGATTCTGCTGAAGTGAATGAACCTAACATCGAAATCGATAGAGAAGATAGATAGTGCACTCGAAAACTTTCCCATGAACAAAACAATACAATTATGATTACTACAATATTACTCATCATAGGTGCTGTGTTATTACTTATGGCAGCCGTTGAATTTGGAATGGCTATTAATGCAATTTTGGCTTATCCAATTCGGGTGTTGACCAGAATTAAGCCAGGAGTAACAAAAACCAGTGTCATTACTTTCATAGCATGTGTTTTGATGCTGTTATTTATTAATTCTCCAAGTCCAATACTTTCTGACCTACAGTCTTTTGTTGAGACTGGTAAATGGAGTTTTTCATTTGAGTCTGGGTTTTGGGCATTTGTTGATAGATATTGGCAGCCATCATCAAACCAATTGACCGCTTTTACAATTGCGGTGGGGGCTGCTGGAGCTTTTCGAATTTTTTCTTCTTCTTTAGGATACTACGAAAAGCGTTACCCATTCTACGAGGGACAATCAATAGCATACTTTGTAATTGTGAAGTTCTTAAAAGTTGAAGATTCAGGCGGTTGGACACTAATCGAATTAACACCATTTATTGTTGGTGCTATCATTCATCTGAGCTTTGGTGATGGTGTTTTGGGAATCATATTACTGATGTCATTGATAGCCGTTGGATTTCAGTATTTCTTCGAATACATGGAGACGAGACAACAGTATAAAAAACAATCGAGGATTTATAAGCCTAAATCAATTCAATATGAACTCTTTGATTAATTATTACTGACGGTGCTAGAAGGTTCAGGAGAGGGCTAGTCACGGTCAATACCGATGTCCCTTTCTTGATCCTTGCTTTCTTTCCCAATCTCAGTTTCCGATTTTATTAATCCGCGCTCCTTATCTATTGCAAATTGATTGCCACCATCTTTCATACCCTGGATATAGTCGTTTGAATTCTTAACATTGTTAGGAACATTGAGGCCATCAAGAATTTCAGGCATGTGTTGCTTCAATGTATAACCTTGATTAAACCCTTTTTTATATTCTGCTGATACTTCTATTTCTTCCATGTCTTATCGTGGTTCTTGAGCATTGTCCTCTAAATATTGATCAATAGATTCGCTATCATACATGATGATCTTTTTACTTGGTTGTGAAAATCTAATACTTCCACCATCTCTTAAATTCTGAAGGGTAGTGGTTGACTTGATCCCCAACCTTCTCATGGCTTCAGCTCCATCAATCCACTTTTCGTTGGCAGTCTTGTTTTCATGCAGTCTTTCAACCACCTGCTCAACAAGAGAATAAAATGCTTCGGTTTCAATGCAGACAACTTCCATATATCAGGAATGCAAATTGTTAGTATTTATAAATATCATAATCATTAAGCAATTACGCTTTCTAAGGCCTCGTCCGCTTCTTTGTGAATAAAGTTGGCTTGATAATTTATTGTGGTTTTGAGATCTGAATGACGATAAAGTTTTTGCAACATGAGAGGATGTATTCGATCTCCAGCAATATTCCCAAAAGTATGACGCGCAATATGGTTAGATAAATTTTTATCTATACCACACAACTTGGCCAGTCTTTTCAAATACTTATTTAAAAGCCGCGAAGCATTTCTTGCCTTAACAAACATGTCTTGAGGATCGTTAATGTTCGCTTTGTTCATGTATGGAAATACAAAATCGCTCTTTTTAGTTTTTGCATTTCTGTAAAACTTCAATATCTCTTCAGCTTTCTCCGGAACCTTTAAAGAAACTGGTTTCTCATTTTTATTCATAACATAGAATAAGCGTCCGTCATTAAAGTCTCCCCAAATTAAATTCACTACGTCTGTTATTCTGATGCCTGCGAAATAGAACGCAACAAGCCACACATTCCGGGTATGCCAAAGCTGGGAACCTTCCTCAAACTCAATGCCTTCAATTACTTCAACCTCTTCTTTGGTCAGCCCAATTTTCAATCCGGAGCCTATCCGAATTTTTTCCTTCTCTCCTGCAAAAGGGTAGTACTTCTCCTCAACGATTCCTTCCTTAATGGCTTCACTAAACAGTGTCCTAATAAAGATTAGTTGATTGGTGATTGTTCTAGTTTTCATTCCAAGATAGGAGACACAGAAAGTTTTGAACTGGCTTAGGAAAGACTCATTGATGTCTTGAAAGTAAAGGCTCTTGTTTTGATTGAATACCTTAAGCTCATCAAGGAATGAATAGCCAGGTTTCCGTCCCTTGGAGATGCGTTCTTTCCTCCGTTCTTCGATAGCCTTGATTGCGGAAGCACGAGGTTGAGATTTCTTGTGATTAACAAACTCTTCAATGTTGCAGAGGATAGAACGTTCGGCTTTAGCTACGGAATATACTTGACTGTCATATTTACTTTTCACTCGTTGTGCCCCAAAATCAAAAAACGAAACAGTTCGGCCTTTTCTCGCCACCTTCTTCTTTATCTCTTTGCTTGAAGCAACTTCATTATTCTTCTCAACTTCGAGTGCAACATCAGTAGCTTCAGCGAGCTTCGCAAGTAGAAAATTGTTTAAACGCTTTGAGTTTGGATGTGATTTTTTAACTGTTGAGGTCTCGGCGTTCCAGTCTTTCTCAGCTATGTAGTAGCCAGTATAGATGTATTTAGGTTTTCGATCCTTGGTAATTCTTACAACAACAGGGCAGGTGTTGTCCTTTTTCTTCTTATATTTCCATAAAATAAGCTTGACAGAAGACATAATTCGAGCGTTTTAATGAATATAAAGATACGAAATAAAGAGGTAAAACAGGTAAAACATAGCCAAAACATTTGGTGGTTTAACCTGGTTTTATCTGGTCTTATTTGGGACATAATTTTTTCAAAAACGCCATTTAAGACCATACTAAGCATATCGCGGGGTGGAGCAGTTGGTAGCTCGTCGGGCTCCAGACCCTGGGACGGATCATCTCAGGGGATTGCAATGATCCCGCAGAACTGCAGTACTTCTCACAAAGTACCAGCTACAAGTCACAGTATTATTCCCTGCTCTCAAAACTGAGGGCAGAGCTGAACACTTCAAAACCTACTTTGTCATGATCAACTATTTCAAAAACCGATCACATACTGAAGCGACAGCGCTATATATGGACATCTGTAAAATTGATGATCCAAAACGCATCAGGGAAGCCAGCAAACAGTTTGCCGATCTGACCACTCCCTCTTTCCGGCACATCATCCTACAGCTTTCAAAAATTAAGGGATTACAATTTCATACCAGCGGCAACTGGATATGCGTAACCGGAGAAAGCTATCCCCATCGATTCCAGATCGCCCGGATCAACACCGGAGAGTTTACCCGGATCTTCCATGAGGCCAAAGGCAATTGGTACTTCAAGCCGAAGGATGACTTCGAATATTCAAGACGATCCATTCTAAAGCAAGTGGATAAAATTGTGGGTGTTACTGCTGAGGTAAAAGGCAAGTACAACTGTATCTGGTTATCTGGAAAGACTTATCCGATGCTTGATCAGATCAAAGCCATCAATACCGGCATGTATCGCAGAAAATTCAGCAATTCCAGACAGTGGTATTTCTATCCGAAGTTTAGGTAACTGATTAACATTTGATACTAAGTAGGTAGTGCCCATCGGTCGGAGATGATTCTTGACTATGTGTAAACCGACAATTGACAGTTTACGTTAAATCAACTATCTTTGGAATAGATGATCCGAAACATTAAGCACAAAGGCCTTAAAAGGTTTTTTGAGTCCGGGGATAGAAGAGGGTTGCCTGCACAGTTCGTTGAAAAGATAAGAATGGTGTTAGCGATCCTGGATACCGTTTCGGATATCAGTATGATCAATATTCCGGGCGGTCGGTTGCATGAGTTAAGTGGTGACCGAAAAGGCACCTGGTCATTGACCATAAATAAGAACTGGAGGATTACCTTCAGCATGGACGGAAAAGATATAATTGATGTAGATTTTGAAGATTATCACTAAAATGGAAAACGATGAGATCCAAGATGTTTAATCCACCACACCCGGGCAGTGTACTAAAAACACTCTACCTGGACGAGTTGAAGTTATCGGTGTCTGATGCTGCCAAAGGATTAGGGGTGACACGACAAAACCTGTCAGCTATCATCAATGGCCATACCCGGATCAGTCCGTCTATGGCCCTCAGGCTGGGGAAAGCTTTTAGCACCGATCCGGAGATGTGGCTGAATATGCAAAAGAACTATGACCTGTGGCAGGCTGAGCAGGAAGGAGCTGAAGTGCTTGATAAAGTAATGGTATTGTCATGAATTTTATTGAACCATTCCAGATCTGAAAGAGAAGCAAGCAATGAAAAAGAAAGATCATATAGAAACTCTGGAGGAATTCAAGGACAGACATTACGGAAAAATAGGTACGTCGTATTGGGATAAGCTGGAAGAAGGATATAAACGGTTTAATAAGAAAGTACTAACAAATCAATCAGGTTTAATAAATCCGAGTACACATGAATGATTCAAAGGAAGGGGAAACGGAAGACGGATATGCAGAATTCGGAGTGGATTCGAGATATCGTTCAGAAAAAGAAAAGCGGGACGATGGCAAGACCTTAATGGTAGAAAGGCTTGAGAGAATGAAGAACCTTACCGAGGAAGAGATCAGGAAAGCCAGGAAAATGCAGTTGAAGTTAAAAGAATCCTTATAAATAGGATAGTTTTATCCTCAATGATCAATCACCTTTCTTATGCTTATGTGGCTTCAGTGACGGTGTGTTCCCGGGTGTGTCCTTATTATCTCGTTGACGCCTGTCTGGCTTACCTGTTGATTCAGCAATTCTCTTTGGACCTGGTTTGATTCCCATGATTAACCTCCTTTTCTTTAAATGTTGCTAAATAAATTCTATATGGCATTACCGAAATGTTTTAGAAAAAGGGTGCAAAAATATTCCTAACTTTATATAAATGACCATTACCGTTTATCCATACCAACCACATACGATTATTCGTGATAAATTAAATTCAGCATTCTATAAGCTCGATTATCGCCAATCAATACATTTTGGAGAAGTTATAAAAAGATTATTGATGGATCAGTTCGATGACATTGATGAAATTATCCTCAGTATCTATTTTAACAAGAATGGTGGGCATAAGATTGATTACTCAGCGATTGAAAATAGAAAGCTTAAATCACTGGTGAAAAGCTATGTTGAAAGCTTATATCCGATCCATTGTTAAATTATCACCAGGTTGAACTATGGGTAATATTGAATAGAAAGTCAGACACTTGATCCTTTTGGACCTGAACTCCTGAAATACCAATGGAGTTTGACGTATTAGCATAATACACCCCCACTTCTTTGACAAAAAGGCTATAGCTTCCGGTATCCAGTTCAATCTGAAAAAATCCCCCTGGCTCGGAAAGGACAGAATCAATCAGTTTAGTATGTATCTTTGAATAAAAGGGTCCGTAACCATCTCTTTCAACATCTAAACGGTTAGCAACTTCAAATACATATATGGTTCTTTCTACTGGATATATAGTTCCAGAGGGGCACATTGGCATGAAATCACCCTCCCAATACCAGATGTCTCCCCAAATTCCCTGCTTAATAGTGACGAGGTCATCATTTCGTTTGGGTTCAAGATTCTGATAACAATCCCTGTCATCATGCTGACAACCAGTGATAAGAAGGGCGCTGATCCATATAATTGAAAACCGTATCACTACTTTGGATAACGCAGAACTAATAACTTTAGATATAATGGCAGTCGGGTAAAAATATATTTGAATAGCCAGAGGGTACTAATCTATTATATTCAATTCAATTTTATAAAAGTCATCACGATTGGGGAATTTCACGATGCATATTGATTGGTCTATAAAATTAGTAATCTTATAATCAATAAATCCCACAATAAGTAATATCGAATATCTCTCAGCGGACTCAGCGATTTCTTCAAGTGAAATCAAGTCTTGATCGCTTGGTTGTGGTTCGATTTGTGGGTGTGTATGCCATTCACCAATATACCTAAGTTCAGTGTTAGCGTGAATCATATCAATGTTCATGTCGATATAATCTTTATCAGCGTGGAATTGATATCGTTCTCTTATCGCCTTTTTCCCACCATCAATAGCTTTCTGGATATACGGACTTCCATCAATTACATCACCAAAAAGAACACCTCCTGTTTCAACATCTGAAAATTTTTTGATATCAGCTGAAATAAACTCAACACATTCTTTTTTTATTTGGATTTTACTCATTTCCTATTTTGTGCCACATGTCATACAATCCTTGTGCTTGTTTACACTTTGTATTTCCCAATGAAATGGTGGGTGTTCATCAGATCCAAAAGGACCATGCCACTTGTATAACGTTTTTACTTTTTCTGAGTAATTACCATTATCCCCTAATAGAAGTTGCAGGCACAACCTACTTACTTGGATTGAAATCTCCTTTATATCAATTTCAGAGCCTGGTAAAGCAGGACCCGAACAATTTCCATATTCAGGGGGTAGCTTATTGAGTTTATTCTTAGTTTTTGGTTTAGGTAGCGTATCTAATCCATGAAGGCCCAAACAGCGTAAGCAAGCTGAATCTTTGGTAATAACCTGGATTGATCCGCTAAAGCCCCCGATGGACACACCGGCAAAAACAAAGGGGATATCATAATTTTTTATATACAGGTCGTTAATCATATAATCAACTGAATCTTCACCTGTTAAAACAATACACAAGTCACTGTTGGATAAACTCTGTTCAAGCAACCCATTATCCTGTAAAACATCCATGTGGTAATCGTTCACAATTAAGTTTGGATTTACCTTATTTATCAATTGTTTTGATACGTTACTTTTTTTTTCACCTATATAAAATAGGTTAGCAGCATGCCTTACAGAATTTCCAATTTCAAATGTGTCCTTATCAAAAAGATGGAAAACCCCAACCCCATTTTTTGCCAGAGACAGACATACTTCGCTACCTATTGCACCCAGACCGATTATTGTAACTCGTTTACTTCTTAATATCGAATCATCAAATATGTCTTTTGTTCTCAGGTAGATTTCATTTTCGATCACGTGAGATATCAAATAATTCATCGATATGCCAAGATTACTACCTTGAATCTTGAAAAAATGCCATTTCATAGTATCCCCTGGAAGATAGAATGCGATCTGTAACGTGGTATTTGATATCAATATATCTTCCCCAAAATACGACATCAAAGCTTTAGCAATATGGTTGATACTATATGTTGGCATTAAGTTTGAAAACTTAATTTCCTCAGGGAACTTATACCACCTATATATTTCATCCGGTAAATTCAGTTTAAACACATTACTTGTCAGGATATTCTTCTCCAGTAAATAATGATTAGGTTTGAACTGAGTTAAGGTAAATTGACCTTTATTTAGATTTGGATCTGGAGAAAACTCCTTAGGGATTAGGACCTGACCTTGATGCGGAAAGTGAAGGGGTATTTCCTCAACAATTTCATCTTTTGGAAAGCCCTCCTTGCTATTAGCTCTGGCTAACCATTTTTGAGCCTTACGAAGAGACCATCCAATATTATGGATTTCTGGATTCCATTCTTCTCGTTCTATAAGACACATTTCTCCATCTATGTATTGGTTCCCCTTTCCAAAAAGTTTTTCAACTAATTGTCTTTGACCATTGACCTCTGAAATATTAACCGGAATCACTTTTGGAGGAGAATAAGGATATTTTGTAGGAAATACAATATTTACATAGTGTGTTTTGTCACCATATTTTAACTGGCCTATTGCTGTAACAATACCACCAGTCTTATCCGTATCATAAATTTCAATTAAGTTAAAATCACCATTTAATCCATTGCGTAAGATACCTATTTCAGTATCATACAGGTTCTTGAGTGATTTATCCTCCTGCCATCTATAGGTGTTCATTAAGCAAATCTTTTATCTCTATCTGGTTTATCTGACTTTTCAAAGAACCGTAGTGTCTCATTATTGTAAATCCCAACCTCTTCGATTTTTGCTGAAAGATTTGTTATGGGTGTTCCATCTTCCCTTCTTAATTCTCTTCCGTCTGGTTGTATTTTGAGATGGGCAACGGCCCGATTAACTATAACTTGAACCGGTTGTTTTACAACAAATTCACCCTCAAAGAGTTGATCATTCTCGATCAGAACTTTGATGTTTAGCTTGTTTTCTTGCATTTTGTAATTATTTTAGTGTTTGATATAAAGTTTTTGATGTAAATCTCACTAGTGCAACAGGTCGTCCTACTAGTAAGACAAACATAATTATGTTTATTCTCTTAAGCAAATAGGATCAAAACTTTTCACGAAATTTTATGAGTGCATTAAATATTTCTCTTCTTTCTGATATGGTAAAAACCAGAAGAGGAGCAAAGGGGCTACGTGATACTGCCAAAGAAATTGGCGAAATCAGTGCTTCTACGCTTTCTCGGATTGAGCAAGGCAAGGTACCAGATGTGGATACATTTATGAAATTATGCGATTGGCTGCAGGTTTCAGCAGATACTTTTTTCAACAATACCTCTCAAAAAGCAGTTCAGGTTAATGCACATTTACGTGCGGAAAAGGAACTTCCACCTAACACAGTTAACGCTTTGATAAAACTTATTAACTTAGCTGAAATCAAGTCAAATACTGGTTGAGTTTTAACAATCTTAAGAGAGGGTTTAAATCAGATTCAGAGAAGAAAGCATTGTCTCTTCGTGAGGAAATGGGATTAAAACATTATTTCCCTCTTGATGCATTCAATCTAGCAACATATCTGAAAATTACTGTTGTAACTCCTGAAGAATTTGGATTGGATGATAAAAGTTGTTTAGACTTAACCCAAGAAGGTTCCGGTTGGTCTGCATTAACTATTAATCCGGCAAATCCGATTATAATTCACAATGGGAAACATGCACCAACAAGACAACAAAGCAATATAATGCATGAAATTGCCCACATAATATGTAAGCACCCTTTTCCTTCGATGAATATGATTTCCGACCTACCAATTCCTTTAAGGCACTATAATATCATCTTTGAAGAAGAAGCTAATTGGCTTGGTTATAATATGCTTTTACCCCGAAAAGCCTTACAATGGTGTAAAAGTAAAAGCATGTCTAATTCACAAATTGCTGATTATTATAATATAAGCCCGGAGTTAGTGAAAATGAGAATACAACTTACCGGGATCAATAAACAATTCAGGTATTGACTCATTGCAAATGACCTTAAGGTGACCACCACCTGATATACAGGTAAACCATGTCTCAAATAGACAGTTTCCTCGACTATCCCAAACAGCTGCTGCCATTGATCTGTACCGGGAGGGCATTCATTAGTTGAAGTAAATGAGCTATTTCCCTCTAATAGCTGACCTTCAGGACCTGCGATTTCTGCTGATGCGCATCTTCACGTGTTCATGCAATTTTCAAGCATAATTTTTTCTCGAATGCAATTTTACTGGCTTCTCGATATACGTTGCATTGTTTGAAAAAAAAGTAGTCCTGCAGACGATTTTTTACACTCATCCTTCCTTCAAACAACAACAACTCAATATCTACTTTATCAAATCCAGTATTCAAACCGCATCAACAAAAAATTATTTTTTACTTAGAAATTACAATTATGAACACTTTAAAGAACAGCGCATCGATCATCGGAAATCTTGGAAACGATCCAGAAGTAAGAACCTTTGACAGCGGTAAAAAGCTCGCAACATTTACAGTTGCTACCAATGAAACTTTCACCAATAACAAAGGTGAAAAGGTAACAGATACCCAATGGCACAACGTAGCTGTCTGGGGAAAGCAGGCCGAAAACGTTGAAAAGATCCTATCAAAAGGATCCTTCGTGGCTGTAACCGGCAAGCTCATCAACAGAAGTTATGAAAAAGACGGTGAAACTCGCTACATCACAGAAATTCAAATGAGTGAATTTCTTAGTCTTGACAAAAAGCAAGACTAAATGTTCTGAAACACCATTAAAAGCCTCTTCGGAGGCTTTTTTTGTGCTCAAAGTATTATTATTACATAAAATGGAACTAGAAAAGAACATTTTTCAAAAGGCGTTAGAATATGCCTATAAAGTGGTTCATTCCATCAACCCAAATCCTTTTGAGCAGGAGGACTTAATTCAGGATTTTTGTTACCAGGTACTCAACAATCCTGAAAAATATCATTCCATTCTTCAGCATAAGTCAACGGTCTACAATATTCTCAAAGGACTCAATTCCAATGCCATCAGAAAAAAGAAGCCCATCTACACCGACTCATTTTCTGACTATCAGGTTCAATCAAATGAGAAAGCATTTGACCAGAGATCCAGAGAACAGATTGAATCCATTCTCTATATCAAGATCAAACCGAATGGAAGAAAGGACAGCTTACTACCCTATCAAAAGCAAAAGGAAATCATCAGCAATTACCCCAAACGAAAAGGCACTATGCGGGCGTATTGCAAAGAACATCAAATCTCTACGGCTACATTGCACCGACTGTTAAAGAATGGTCCCGGGAAAATTAAAACCCCTCTATCCATTACCTATTTTTTGATGTATCATTTTGATGGGAAGAGCATTAACGACATCGCAGAAATGCATCAGGTATCCAAGCATTCCGTCAGCCAAAACATTCACACAGCCAAAAAAGCCATTCTTGAATATTTCGAGGAACAGGATTTAATGAACACCAACCTTGAACCAGTTTTTGAATGATTGCTTATTCAATTTTCTTTTCGGCTTTACTATCAATCAACCATTGTAATTTTATCCCATACTGTAAATCTTTGAACGTAATTTTCTTATCCAGGTATTTAGCTACTAAATCATGAATATTTTTAATTGAATCTGTTTTCATGAATATAAATACTAAAAAAAATTTTCGACTCAACTATTTTCCAGCCCGCTTTTTCGGCCTGTTTTCTGATTGAAACCCCTACCCTTCTTTAACCTTTCCGGAGTAAACCACAGGGTTTCATTGCCCTTCATTGCACAGGTTCACCATCCAACAAACAGACTTCTCATTCAGATCGATTTGGTGCAATTGCCCAAATCTCCCTTCACTCGAATACTGTTTATTCCCCCAAGGCAATAAGCTTTTCAGCCTATTGCTAATTCTCATGAACCTTGGTGGTGCAATTAAGGAAGGTCATGAAATCCGAAAAGGTTAAGCCTCCCGGAGTTTCCTTTGGTGTCTGAACCCAAACAGTTTTGAGTGAAAGAATATTTTCCTATTTTTATATACAGTTATTCACAACAAAGAACCACCTACCTATGAAAAATCTGTTTCTGCTATCTGTTATTCTCCCGTTTGGAGTACTGGCACAAAACATTGATTACCTGCCAGCTCCAGTTGGAAATCACCAGGTCATTACCTACTCTCAGTTTACACTTTCTTATAATGAAGAACATGAACAGGCCGACTAGGTCGCCTATGAGCTGACCAAAGCCGAAGCCGAAATGGACCGGGATCGATGTGATTGCTTTGCCAGAGATACCAATGTCAGTACTGGAAGCGCAGTTGATGGAGATTATTCATCTACTGGATTTGACCGGGGCCACCTTTCCCCGGCAGCTGATAACAATGCATCAGCAGAAGCAAACGAGGAGTCATTCCTTTTTTCAAATATGAGTCCCCAACTCCCTTACTTTAACCGGGAGGTATGGGTAAAGCTGGAAAGCTGGGTAAGACAGAAGGCTATTGCCCTGGGAACAGTCTATGTGACTACCGGACCCATTTTCGTCAACAATCTCGGTAAGATCGGAAACAATGAAATGACCATACCAGGATACTTCTATAAGGTTCTGTTAACCTTCAAAGAGGATGGGAAACCATCAATGGTCGGTTTTCTCTTTCCTCATGTGGTGCCGGCATCAGCTGACTTTAAAGACTTTGTTGTTCCGGTAAATACCATTGAAACGTTGACAGGTCTGGATTTCTTTCCAGCGCTCGACAATCGTGATGAAGGCAGGTATGAGGCAATGATCAGTAACAGTGTATGGGGACTTTAAGCCTTCTGAAACTCACCCTTTTTGAATCATTTAGCCATGTTATCATAATCGCTAAATTTGTAGGATCATGAAAATCGAATTCTTTTCATCTGCCAAAGAGCTAAAAGCAGATAGAGTACCAAGAAAGTACACTAAAAAGGAGCTTATTGCTCAAAAAAACGCAGCCAGGGCAATCAACAGAATTCGTGTAAACAATCCTGACAGCAAGAAAGCCCTTTACAAGGGTTGAACTTCACGATGCTTTTTAAAGAATTTGCATCAAATTTTATCTCATTCCACTTCACCAGGATCTCATCTACAGGACTAGCGTCCATTTAGCCTCGACACCTGACTTGTTACATTTCGCTAAAACCTAAATTGAATTAGCATCAGATTGACATTCCCCGGGATCTCTTCAACCTTTTTTCCATCTCGTCAATTACTTTTTTTGTGAGGAACTCATCAAATGCCTTAGCCTCTGGATTTTTCTCCTGTTTGATGATATTTTCCAGGTATTCATTTTTTTCATCGCCTTTTATGACAATCACTGGTAATCTGTTCTTCAAAAGGAGGATATTATGAAGTAACCTTACTACGCGTCCATTTCCATCTCCGAATGGATGAATATTATTGGCAAATTCATAGTGAAAGGTGTTAATAGCCGGTATTACTTCCGCAGGTTTTCTTAATCTCTCGTTAGTTTCTGCACATAACTGATCTAAAGCTTTTGGGACGTCCATCCAATCCATGTACTCTTTATATTCGCCATGTTTTCTGGTACCGTAGTTATTTTCTCTTTTGAACTTCCCGGGACCACCCATATATGCATCAGTTTTACTCCATTGTATTTTGTCCTTCATCATTTCAGCATGGAGGTCCTTGATCAGATTAGCAGATAGTGTCATCTGTTCGTATGTGTCAAAAACTTTTTTCAGGAGGTTCCTATGGTTTTCGAGATCTGTGATATCCTTAATGTCCGCATTTTTTCTAATCACGCCATTCTTTAGATATTCAATCGTATCTCCATACTCAAGCTTTAGACCTTCAAGTTTATTGCTGTGAAAAGTAAAATCATTCATCAGATTTTCCTTTTCTTCAGCTCCCCAGTCCTTAGGGGCAATGAATTTGTATTTTTTTTGGAGAGTGAGGGCCTTTGAAAGGAGGTGGTTCATATCAACTGGATATCATAGCTGAGCCCCTTCGTTTTTATTTTTACAATCCAGTCATTGAAATCTTCGGGATAAAAAGCGATTCCACCGTTTTTCTTAATCACTGTTCTCCCAAACAGATATTCTTCAATATCTGATAACAGAGACTCCGGGATAGAGCTTAAGGCCACAGGGGATGCTCTTTCAGTAATAAATTCAAAAAACAGCTTTTTCTCTAGTGAACGCATTTTTAATCCCATTATTCAACATTAAAATTAACAAAATGACAGGTATTTTTGTTGCATTTCATTTAGGTAATTTACCATTGCTCATGGGCATCTCTTTCCTGGATAGGGATTGAAACAAAAAATATCCAGGTCTTCACTCAACCTGTGCTTCAATTGAATGGATAATGCGGTACCACCTACTAAAAAGTATTTTTCAAGCTCTTGATACTCCATTAATTGTTCAAGAACCTTATATGTATTCTCAGATACCCCTTGCAACAAGTCTATTCAGTTTCTTTTCTTTGAGAGCTGAAATATATTTTTCAGGATTGGATGCATTAAAGAAAAAGGCTACAATCTGCTCCTGTTTTTCAGGGTCACGACCCGACAAAAGCATTTGGTCTTTCCAGACAGCTTTGATTTTCCTTTCATCAAACGCCTGACGAAGGTCATACCAATCAGACTTATTTCCAAACTGAAGATATTTCTCTATGATGAGCTCTTCAGGAAGCCTTTTAATTTTAGCTACATTATACGACCATAACAGATGCTTCAGCTCACCCAAAAGTTTGCGTTCCAGTTTATCTCTTATGTCACTCTTGTAGGCCATTATTTAAATTTAGCTCTAATTCAATTAGCTAACAAAATTAGTACGATAATAGCTCCTTTCTTAAATATCTTCTTTTAAAGCTTGAGGCTTTTACTTTTTATTTATTGCTTAAGTGATGACCCCAATCCTAAAGTAGGAGATCCATCAATTGCTCCAGAATTTCTAAAAGGATTTTCACCAGCCTGGCCACCTTCGTGGCCTTATCGATTTTGTCATTCTTTTTGTTATTTGGTTTCATGGTTCTCCACGTTTTAGTTAAGCGCGGAGAGCCGCTTTAAAAGTAGATTTTAGGATCCACTTCTAGTAGGACACAAAAAATTCACCCCTAAAAACCTTGTTTTTGAAGCTTTTAGGGGGTTCTGTGTTAGTTGGGTGAAAAATGACCTTGAAAAAGAGCCAGGTGATGATCGTTAATTGGACAGTGATAGTTGCCTTAAAAGAGTGGGTTCGGGGGGAGTACTTGTGCTAAGGGATCAAAAGCCGATCCCCTGATTTTTATCCTTCTCGTTGATTGGATGTTTTGGCCTGGAATGTGATTCAACGTAGTTCTCTGTATGCACACAATGCATTTCATCCATGATTCGGGTATAATGTTCATTAGAGATGGATTTCCACTTAGTGGACTCAATATCATTGATGACTTTTTGACCTTCTTGTTTTAGCTGAAGATCCTCCGTGGTATATACATTCCCTGTCTTGGAAAGAGCGATCCATAGGGTTTGATATACTCCATTGAGTTCACCTTTGAATTTTTCTATTCTAATAATATTTGATTTACTTTTTTCTTCAGAAATCCTCAATAATTCTTTATCCAGATCCTCATAAGTAATTTTATACTTCTTCATTTCAGATTCGAGGTCCCGATAAGCAATATCAAAATTGACTTCACCGCTATGGTGCAATGAAATATTATGCAACTCTGCATATTGCTTTGTTAAAGTTCTTAATGCTTCAAGCCTTTCTTTCTGGTTCACACTTGATTTCATTTAACAGATCCATTTTTTCATATATTAAATATAATGGTTTTAATACTATTTAGGTAAGGATTTTAATGTTCCATTATAAAACGGTTTCTCTGCAACTTTCCACGTCCTATGACGGAGTTGGATAATTCTTAAACTTTAAAAAAGATTTGAATTCTGCTGATTTTTTTGAAATAACTCAGTATTTATATTCGTGGCTAGGAGCAAGGAAAATATTAATGACCATAGACTAAATCGATTAACTTCGACTTGGCAAACCTATGTCGTATCATCAATTACCTTGTTTGGATATTTTTGTCATATCATGCTTTCTGATGCTCCTGAACGCACACCAGTATTGATACTTCTAGTGTTAATCCCATTGATTTTCTGTGTGATAAAGTCAGTTAGAATTGGGCTGAAATTAAAAGAGTAATTGATAAGGTCTATTATGAAAAGTTCTTTGGAAACTTTCTTTGTCCAGTTACTACTAAAATTCCTGAGGTTACCCCTAGAATGGCTGCATAATACCATGGGTAATCAAAGGTCTTCCAGAAATCATTTAGGCATGAGTTATTAATCATTGCTAAAATGACTATCATGTTGATAATTGAGGTGATAAATATTATTCTTACAATCTTATACTTGGCTAGAAGGAAACCAATAAAAGCCCAAAAAGAACTGTGTATCAAGAAAAGTAATATCTTCATTTATGCCAATTTAAGGATTTTGGGAACGTCCGATCATACCATCGCTACGGAGATCGTAGGTTACAGGCCATCTATGAAAGCCAATTTCATGCTTTAATCTTAAAATCAGGGTAAATCATCATATTCATAGGCAAAATGAGCAGAGGCCTGTTCCACATTCCCCAATCCATTTTTGCCCTGGAGTTGACCAACAGTATGATAACTTAACTGATCGTCCGGATAAATCACCATCAGGCTTTTTACCATTTCTTCTGATTCTTGTTCGGAAAGCCAGGATTGTGAAATAGCTTCCGGAAGTATCATTGGCATGCGGGGTCCTATTCGTTTAAGCACTGCAGGATTGTTGTGGATTTTGGACATGATCGTATTTCCAGGCACTGTTACGATGCTCACGGTATAGATCTTTGAATCGGTTTCCGAATTTTTCCATGAGGAGTAAATACCTCCCATTGTTAATGGGTCTCCATTCTTATTTGATATGTAGTATGGAATCTTCTTCCCTGAGGAGTGGTGATGGTATTCATAAAATCCGTCAACTAATACAAGGCATCTGTTTCTTGCCACAGATGATTTAAATGAAGCTTTTTCAAAAGCTGTCTCACCGACTGCATTCAAAGTTCTTGTCCGAATCTGGCCTGCATCTTGGAGGTTTTTCGTCCAATATGGGATCAATCCCCAATCAAACATTTGAATTACACTAGGATCCTTTGTTGTTACAACAGGCAATTTTGGATGGTCAAATCCATTGGCATAATAGTAGTCCAGTGGAATCTGTGCCGGGTCAATCTCCAGACCTCTTTTAGTTGCATAATCAATGATCTTTTTTGCCGTATATTTTATGTTGTAACACATTTACTTACCTTATTTATTGCTTAAAAAATTAATCAACTCGATCCATAAATACACTATAACCAGGTTCAATCTTAGATTGATGTTCTTCTGCCAGTGACGAAAGGAACATATCTGCTGCTTTGTAGCTATGATAGCGGATTCCAGCAATCCGGATTCCGGGTTTACCTTCTTGAAGGACTGAAAATTTTATTCCCATTTTCAACGTTCTCTTTCTAAGCCCGTTGAGTTCATTTTGAGACATGAAGGGGTTATCAGGAATGCTTATAAATCTTTGTATATCAGATTTCATCGCACGAAGAAGGCTGAGGTGCTGATTCCAGCCTGTAAAGCAGTCATCACGTGTAATATCTTCTACTCTCTTCCGCTGTCTGGCCCTCCGTTGAAACCCCAACGCATTGGTGGTTGTGTTTTCCACTACCAGGGATTTAGACACAGACTCATGTCCCGGTTATTGTGCAGATGCAATAAAAGCAATTCGACTATCATCACATATGGCACAATGTGAAACGATGTCCCGATCCGTGATACGCATGAACTTATAAGAAGCTTCGTCCTTGATTACTTTTTGAATCAGGTGCTTTGTCCATTTCAGGCAGTAATCGACCCTTGATGCCATGACCGCAGCATCAACCACATCGCCAAAGGGGACATGGTGTTTGGCAATCGATAAATGTAGGGAATAACCCTTCTGTTTCTCAATTTCCATGGAATAGATAAATTCCCGGAAATCACCATAGTAAATAATGCCTTTAGAAGATTCATTGATTCTGAACTTTGGGAAATCTGACATACTAACAATATTAGTAAACAAATACTAAAATTATTAGTAGGCATACTTTGTTGATAAAAGAAAAACCCGATCTACTAATGAAATCGGGTTTATAGAATCCTTGTTAACGAAATTTATCGAGAATTTTTGACGATCCTAACAACATGTTTTTGGATCCCATTATTAAATTCTAAGAGATAAGTGTTGTCAACAAGATTTGTAATGTCAAGTCCGAAATCACTGCTCTTGTTTTTCCTATTTATTCTATCAGTATAGAATACTTCACCAGTGTCCTGGTGTCTAACAAAAACATCTAATGAGGTAGGATTTTCATTAAATGTATAGGTTACATTAAATATTCCGGTGCTCTCATTAGGATAGACATTAAATTCAGTGAATAATTCAGGTAGTTGAACGGGTGTTGGAGAACTCGTGACAGTATCCATGGGGTGGTCATTCCCAACGGGTCGTTTGCTAAGTAGTGCCGGATCACCGAAAACTTCGTCAAACTGATGGTAAAAGTTGAGTGCCGCCATCGAAGATGCGGCCATACTTCCTTGATGGTTCATTCTAACATCATAAAGTGAAGCAGAAGTATTATATAAGCAAATATCAGCTACCATCGATTTTGACAAATCAACAGGCATTGAATAGAAAGTATCACCATTCTTCTTAAAGTAAATGGTGCTTCCGTTCCTATGTACAGCTACATAATCTCCTAATTCATATGAAGTGCCACTATGTACCAGTGATCCCCTATTATAAACTCTTATTGTATTTCCATTAAACTTAGATACATATAAATTGAAATCAATAGTATTCCATTGATGATCATCATTTGTGTAAGAAAGTCCAAACATTATATCGGTATTCATATTAGTGACTCTGGTTTCAACCCAGCCCTCAGTGTATGCAGGGACAACGTTTGATGAAGCAGCGCCAGTATCCCACCAAGTGAAGTTGGATGTTTTTCTTAAGCTTGATTCATCAGGATCAATATTTACCAGATCGGTCCAAATTACCGGGTAATCTTCTAGACGTGTGATCTGAATATCATCTATTGCGATATCACTAGTAAAGCTCGTACCAGTGGTAGCTTCAAGGCGTAATTGCCACATATCATATATACTACTACTATTGAATGTTTTCCATTGATTGCCCTGGTTACCCGAGATAGTAGTGTGGGATACTAATACGCCTCCTGGTCTGTCATATCTTACCTTTAGCGAACCCATACTGGCACCATACATATGATATTTAAATGAAACTTGGAACTTACCTAAACCAGAGTACCCAGGGAATTTTAAAGTAGCTAATTTACTTGGATAGTTAGGAGAACTGGCTTCTACATATGCGTAAAATGTACCATCACTTGCACCTGAAGGACCCGTACCTCCTGATGGGGTAGATCCTGACCTTAAAGTCCAATCAATATTATCAGAGGTATCATTAAATGCATTTCCAAATCCATCTTCAAAACTATCTGCATATGCTGTGCCAGGATCCATATACAGTTCAGCCCAGGCAAATTTTACGCCAGTAGCAGTAGTTGGATACCAACCAAGAGGTTGATTTAACAATGACCTAACCTCATAAATGAACGTAGTTAATTCGATATTTCTACCAGTTGTCAATTCAGCAAAGCAGTGATTGGTACCAAGAACGGGTTGTGCGGCTCCAAAGCCAATTGAATAATATCCTCTACCCCATACATTTGATGGGGGTATCACATTTTGGCTGGTTATTGTCTTTTTAACCTCATGCCTCCTTACTAAATATGCGGCATCAGCTAACCCAAATACCCCAATAAAAACCTGTGTTTGCCAAGGAGTGGAACTAACAATTGTTCCTCCATTAGATGTCCTGGTGACTAGCTCATTGGGTTCAAGTAAGGTCTGTAAAGCTCTTTCTGCGTTTAACCTGCCATGACCCGAGGCATTGTCACGTCCTGGACCAATATCCGGATCGCCAGCATAATTGATATCATCACTTGAAATCTCGATAATATTTTTAATATCGTCAAAACAGAGATCATTTCTCATTCCTTTTAGAAGTGAAGAAACTCCTGTCACTAATGGAGTTGAAAATGAGGTACCTCCAGTCATCACATAGTTGTTACTTACATCAGTCGTCCATACATCAACACCAGGAGCCGAAACATCCACCCAATCTCCTCTAACAGACTCGTCAGCAATTCTATCATCGTCATCAGATGCTGCAACGGCAATTACGTATTCGTCCCATGCAGCAGGAAAATTTGCAATTCCAGGTTGACTAATATTATGGTTACCAGCAGAAGCAGTGATTACTTTATTTTTTTTGTAAATATCTGAAAATGCTGCTTTCAAGGTGGTTGAATTTCTTCCCCTAGTTACTAGGTCATCTTCTAATGTGCCCCAACTATTGTTAACCGCAACAACATCACTTTGATTTCCAATAACATCGATCTTATTGGCATTATTGGCATCATTGAATGCATTCGGTATTGATTGATCACTGGAATAAATATTTGCATACCAATCAATACCCACAATTCCTTCATTATTATCACCAGCAGCAGCAGCCATACCGGCTACTCTTGTACCATGATTAATGCCAACTACACCAGTTCCGTTAACCTTACCTAAGAAATCATCATGAGTTGACTCAACTCCACTATCAAAGATTGCGATTCGATTAGCACTTGTACCTCTGTAAATGTTCCAGGCTTCTCTTGAATGTATATCGGCTCCTGGGTTAGTAGTATTTTCATGATGCCATTGATCATTATATCGGCATGTACCACAATCAGACTCATTTGGAAGGATATCATATCCGATATAACCATCAGGCTCAGCATAAAGGACATTAGGTAGTTCACTTAACTGCTTAATCAATTCATCTCTGGAAACTTCACTCGGAACTCTTATTGTATAAACATTTGCCCTGTTCATTTTTTTAATCAATTGTCCATCAGGCAACACTTCGATAGTATCCTTGCGGTTAAAATCTGGAAACAAAGGACTAACATTATTAGGTGGGACACTAAAACTATCCAATTTATTAACTAATTTATCGTCTGTGAAAATGACATCACTTGTCAATCTCAAAGAAGAATTTTTAGTGAAATTCTGTATCGAGTCTTGAGAATAATCACTCACCCGCTTAATTCCATCACTGAAATAAACATTTATGAATTTGTCTGACCGTTGGTCCACTGCTTTCTGAGCAAATATGCCTGAAGCCGAAAAGCAAAAAAGTATTAAAATAAATACTTTACATGCATTGATTAAGATAGAAGTTCTCATTTTTTTCATAGCAGATAATGTTATTGTTCTTATTCTTTAAATTCTATTTGAAGATCATCATGGAATGTCAATTGTCGCTCATTACTCCCATCAATATTTTTTAACCAAATCGTTCCAGATTCATGATCTATTTCTTTGCCATCAAAAGCTGTAAATGCAACCAAGGTTTCTGTAGAATTGCTAATAGAAGGACTTTGTGCATCTGGATGAAATAATTGTAAATCACTGCCATCAATATTCACGGACCACAAATTCCTGCCTGAAATATCCAAACTGTTAGAAAGCGCGTCAATTATTAGTTTTTCACCAATGGTATTTACTCTTATAGAATTTAGGACATAGAGAGATGGATCAATTACATCAAATAATTTCCTTTCCTCAAAACCAATTTCCTTTTTCCATATTGATTGAACACCTATATAAAGTATAGTTGTGCTATTAAGCCATTGAGGCGAGCCTCCAAATACAAAATATTCCCTTTCCGGCGCAGTGTTCAGATCGCTAATCCAAATTCCAACCTGGTCTGTTATCTGGATCCGATTGACATAAGCAATTTGATCATCACCTGGAGATAAGACAGCTTCCCAAAATCTTTCTCCGGCAGATATCTGTGTTACATTTTCTTCGAAAGCATTATTTTCAAATTTTATTTTGCAAATAGTTCCGTCGTCTTTACTGAAAACAATAAAGTCACCCGAGTTGCTCCAGCAAGCATCATTGAGATGGAAGGGCAAAACCATTCTTTGGTTTGTCCCATCAGGACTGATGAAATAATATCCTCTGGAAGAGAAGTCGTATTCATATTCAGCAGTTGAAAGACACTTGTTTTTATCGTAAATAATCCGTTTTAAAGGTGTGTAATTAAAACCGATGAAATCACCAGAAGGATGCCATAATGGATCTTGATAAGGTGAACTGAGAATTACTTCATTTATGCCAGGGCAATCCGGTAACTTTTCCGACTCTTCATGGCAGGAAATATAAAGCAAGAACAGGATGAAATGAAAAACACGAAAACTCCTCATTCAAACATAGCGGGTTAATGTCCTCATTAAGGTAATCAAAAGTTAATTCAAAAACAATGGTATTACTGAATGATATAAATAATATCATCCTTTGGAAATATAGTTTTTCTCTGTTCAGAAAGTAGAAGTAAAAAACTTATTGCAGTTGAATGAGGTAATCAGAAAGCAGCCACAGTGTAAGGTTGGAGTTTAATTGAATGGAGAAAAAAGGGAATAAATCCTTTCTCAACCAGAAATCCATCTCCACTGGATTAAGTGGCTTCTAACCTATAATTAGACATGTTAAATCAACCTTCCAGTTAGCATGTATCTTTAGTCATTAAATAAATTTTTAACAAACAAAAATTACAGTTATGAAAAAGTTAGTATTCACCCTTTTTACACTTGCTATCTTGGGAATTTCAATTCAATCATGTGAACAATCATCAGATTTCGATGAGATCGTCGCCAATCATGAAGATGCACAATTATCTGAAAGTGCCGATGATCAGAAGGACAGGCCAGGTGATTTTGTGGCTACTAGTGCGGATGATCAAAAAGACAAGCCTGGGGACTGATTTGTAATCAAACCCTTATAACGGTAAGTTTATCAAAAAAGGCAAGTGGAATCACTTGCCTTTTTGTATTTTAGCACTTAACCACTATGTTTAAAATACTTCTACTATCTTTTAATTTATTCCAGTTTGCTGATCTTCGAACGGATGAAGTGGACCTGATTCATAAACAGGTCTATGAAATTATGGAGGCTTATCCTGACAGTGCTCTCGTTCTTTGTGATAAAGCAATAGAAATTGGAGATCGGATAGGTTATGATTGGGGAGTTGCAAACAGCTTTTATATCAAGGGATATATTCAAGAAGAAGTCTTAAATAAAGGGGTCACTGGATTATTATTCTACTTAAAGGCCGCCCATATCTTAGAAGATCTTGATGATATAAAATCCGTCAAAACCTACACCAGCCTTATGCTCAATTCTGGCAGTATACTTAGGGTGCATCGGAAATATGAACTCGCCATTGAGCATTATAAAAAAGCCCTTTTAAAATGTAAAGGTTATGACCTGGTCAACCAGGAGCTGAAGCTCAATTACAATCTTTCATATGCCTATATGGATAATGGGAACCTGCTGAACGCTAAAGAGGTAATGATTAAAACTACCAGCTTGGCCATGTTAGCAGGCAATAACAAATTATATCATGATGGATACAATATGCTGGGTATTATACACATGCGAATGGGTGAACTAGAAAGAGCAAATGAATATTTTGAATTTGTTGTTCAGTTATCTGAATCTTCTTCAAAAATAAAAGCAGATGCCCTAAATAACCTTGGGGAGATATCCCACGATAATGCAGACTATGGTTTGGCTTTGCAATACTATTCTAAGGCCAAAGAGATCAGTAAAGATGTCGATCACTCAAGACTGAAATTTTCAACAAACCTCGGTCTGACAAAAGCCTACCTCCAGGCTCATCAGTTCCAAGAAGGTATATCATCTGGTTTAGATGCTATCAGATTTATCGGGGAAATAGTTCCGGAACATGACCATCTTGAAATCTATTATGTAATGGCCCAAATCTATTCAGCACTTGGTGATCCAGAAAAAGAAAAAGAATTTACCGAAAGGTATTACGAGGCTAGTCAACAGTTTTTCGAGGATCAAAAGGAGTTAATCAAGGTAAAAGAAGAATTTCAGATAGACTTATTACTTGCAGGGTTGCAAACAGAATTTGATAAGGAGCTTTTAGATGCGCAGTACCAGAAATATGTAGTCATTACTGTTACCTCATTACTTTTCTTGATTATTCTGTGGTACGAGATTCGAATTAGTAAGCTTAGGCGCACGGCCAATGCCATACGCAAGGTTATTGATCAAACAATGTAAATAACCAAAGCTGGAAGCGAAACATGTTAGCTGTAATATCAGTTTATTAACTTTTGTCTTTAATTTGTTAACTTAGAATGAAAAGCTATGGTTGAGGAATCAGAGGAACTTTGGAAGGAAATTGAAGGGTTTTCCAACTACGAAATCTCTGACAGAGGCAGGGTCAGGAGCAAAACCCGAAAAGTTTGGCACACAGGTATTCAGGGTCATATGAAGCTCAAGGGAAGACTAATGAAGCAACGTTGGAACAAACCTTGTAAGTGTTTTTTTTTGGACCTTTTGGCCGATGACAAAAGCCGTAAAACGGTATATCCACACAAGCAGGTGGCCCTCGCATTTGTTGATAATCCCAATCCGGCAGAGCTGACTATGATTATTCATCAGGATAACAATCCAAGAAATAATGACGCAGATAATCTCAAGTGGGTTACGCCATCTGACCACATGAAATGGCAGTTTGAAGTTGGGAACAAGGACAATTATAAAATGTGGAAGATACGTAAAAAACGCTATAAGAATGGCTTCAAGCCAGGTACAGTATTACCTGGCAGACCAAGGAAGGTAAAGGCAGAGTCTTAGGTCAAATCTATTCTCAACAAAATAATTGTCACCTATTAATCAATAGAGTACAATCCTTCCACAGGGTCACTCCACTGGCCATTGTTGTCCTGAACCTGGAGAGAAATATTAACAATCTGTTCACCACCGAAGACGTATGGAAATTTGGGTTTTTTCAGATCTATCTCCTTGCTATTGATGCTAAACCTATAAAGCACAATTTCACCGCCAAATTTGGCATCCTTGTCATAGCTCCCTGTTCCATCGATCGTATACTCATACCTACTCACTACACGTGTTGGTTTAACAGACAATGAGGCAACCGGTGGAAGGTTCTCAAATACGGTTAATTGAATAGTCAACGTATCAAATTCATCTAGTTCGTCCTGTGCAAATATTTGAATTTCGTGATATCCGAGTTGTTCCGGTCTATAATTAAAGGAATAGATTTCGTCTGTGCCAAGTGAAGTATTTACCGATAGCTCTCTCTTAGTGTTAAACCCGTTACTAAATACCTTCCCACTTCCACTGGATATTTTGAAAAAGACCTCATTCAGGTTTCCTTCCGGATCCGTGATTGTCACATCCTGATTGTAGTTGTTCTTTGAAAAAATGGGAAAGAACTTTACGCTATCCCGTACAGTTGTGATGTCATTTTCAAGAAAGGTAAAATTAGCTGTTGGTCGTTCATTTTTACGTTGCAGTTGAGTCATGGTGTCATCACAAGATGTCAGGATCCATGCAGCCCATATGATGTAAATAGTCACCCTCATTTGCTAATAATCATTTTCTTATACACCGGATCCTTCCCCTCTTTAGTGAAAAGCAGCAAATACGTACCACTTACTTTATCATTCAGTTCAATGGTGATCTCTTGATTTTTGATATACGCTATCTCCTGAATGAGCTTTCCGGCCAGTGACATTATGGATACCTTCCCACCGATGATTCCTTCAGGACCACGAAGAACAAAAGAGCCTCTATTCGGATTCGGAGAAATGATCAAATTTTCCATTTGCACGGTTTCGGTCGAAAGCACCGTCACTGTATCTGCAGGATCCATTGGTTCATGAATAAAAATGAAGTCTTCTTTGGTGATGGTATAATCACAATCATCAGGTGAATACATGGTAAGGGATACAGTATGCCAACCCGTGGAGTAGAAGTAATAAATAGGATCCTCAAGTTCTGAATAGTTGCCATCCCCAAACTCCCAGAAAAAGGCATCGGTGTTGCTACTGCTGGAAGAAAATCGCACCAGTTCACCGATTTCTGCTGAGTCCTTATTCACAAAAAAGTCGCCTACAGGCCCGTTTGCTGAAATCCGGATAAAATCACTTTCCAGTGCTTCACAACCAAACTGGTTCACACTAACGAAATAGATATTTTCACTTTCCCTGATCCTAAAGTCAATGTTCTTCCCGATGGCAAAGGGTTCTGTCTCACCTTCATAATACCATTCATAATTGACCTGGGCAGTGACGCTCTGGTCAATCAAGTCTGCAGTGATCCTGATAATATCACCTACACACCCACTAAGCGAATAAGAATCGGTGATCGCCTTAGACGGAACATCAATCACACGAATGGTTCGGGTCCCTGCAACGTCACACTCCAGTGCATCATTGGAATAAGTAAGCTCCCAGGTTCCGGGGCCTGCCTCAGACGGGTAAAAGACATCATTGATCACCCCTGGCCCAGACCATTTCCCTCCCTCAAGCTCATCAGAAAAATTAAGATCCAATTCTGAAGAGTTCATACATAAAAGGGTATCGGTGCCAAAGCTTGAAATATTGCTGTTGGTCACATCAATCAACAAGGTATCGCTATTGACACATCCCAATCCGAGGTCCAGGGTATAGATTGCCTCGTATTGCCCCACTGAAGCAGCTGTAGAATTAAATTTCCCCAACGTGACAAAAGCACCACTCCAGACTCCACCTTCAGGGAATCCATGAGTTGACAGATCGACATTACCAAAATTCTTACATATGCTGATATGATCATCCGTACTAACGAAAACTTCACCCTGAACTACTACTACCCTTTTCTGCTCTGCAACACATCCATTTGAATTTTCATACTCATAGGTGATCTCATAGGTTCCCCGATCTACCGAACTGGGGTAAAAGATGCCGTCCGTGACTCCCGCCCCGGACACAGAGACTACTTCCTTATTGAAATTCCCGATTAAATCAATAGGGTCACCCCCAAAACAGGTATTGATGGTACCTCCTAACGCAAGATTCTGAACCGGCGAAACTTCCACTATCAATTCAGTTGACAAGGAACACCCATCCGAAGTGACAACATCGTAGGATAAGATATTTGATCCGATGCCGAGGCTATCCACTTTCAATAAGCCATTTACTATTCCGGAGCTACCGCTCCAGGTTCCCCCGGGAATATTAGGATATTCATTTAAATTCAGGATACCATCATTCTCGCAGACAGAGATAATATCGGAATCCAATTCAAGCAGTGGCCTGTCATTCACGGTGATGATTCGTTTAGCGGTGCTGGTACAGTTGTTATTATCTGTGACAGAATAGTAGACATGGTATTCCCCTTCTCCCGATGATGGATAAAAATAATTACCATTCACTGCAGAGTCTGCAATAAATACTCCACCAGGAGGAGAAACAGAAAGCGACAGGTCCAAAGGATCAGCATCGATACACAGTGATGTAGGTGGACCAGCAAAAACAGCAATAGAATTCAATACAGTAATGATCCTTGTATCACTGTTTGTACATCCAGTGGTAGGGTCGGTATAGGCATAGGAGACCTCATATTCCCCTGGCCCTGCTGACAGAGGACTAAAAAATTGATTGTCAATAATGCCCGCGCCGAAAAACGAACCTCCTGCAGGAGTGGCCAGACTACTTATATCTATAACAGAATCCGAGCTACAAACGGATATATCGGGACCAGCGTAAACCGTGGGCTTACGTGGTACCCTCACGATCAAATAATCCGTATCCACACACCCTAACAGATTCTCGTAGGAGACTTCTAAAATAAACGAGCCTGGTCCGGAGTCTTCCGGATCAAATAAGCCGGTTGCTGTAACTCCAGGTCCTTCCCACGAGGCACCTATGTAATTGATATTACTGTTAAGGTCTACGATATCTTCATTTTCACATATGCTTACCTCGCTATCAATAAAGACAATCTCAGGATTTTCTAGAACTGTCACCTTGACCTGGTCCTGATCCACACAGCCATCACTGCTCGTCATATTCACCGAATATACGGTCGTTTCTTCTGGTGCGGCAAAGGGATTTCGGATCGAATTATCGGACAATGTCCCCGTTGTGTCTGTCCACTCATAGTTTAGTCCACCAGTCGCATCCAGCTGGACAGTCTCACCATAACATATGGTGAGATCTTCTCCAGCATTCGCATTAAAGGTGGAAACATTGATGTCAATTTCCTTTGATGAAGTGCATCCAAAACTGTTCGTGACAATTACGGTATAGGTCTGATCAACAACAGGATTTACGACCGGGCTTTTAATCTTTGGGTTGTTGATCGCAACGTTCGGAAACCATTCGTAAGTTTCTCCTCCTGAGACATTAAGCTGGACGCTCTCACCGGCACAAATATCATAGCTATCAAAGTTGGTATTGATGACCGGATCTCCTTTTACCCTGATCTCTCTTGTTTTCGTTACCGTACAGTTTTCAATAGTTACGGTATAATCAACGAAATAAATTCCCGGATTTGAAACCTGAGAAGGAATGAACTCAACCCCTACCAGACCATTAGAGGTGGAAGAAAACACCCCTCCTGAAACAGAAACATCCTGACGTAGATCGTATGGTTCATCCCCATTATGGCACAGAGTAAGAATATCCCCTATTTCAAGATCCGGAGCCGGCGTAACGGTGACCAGGACTTCTTCATAAGCAGTGCATCCGTTTCTATTCGTAATTTGGACTGTGTAAAGCGTGGTAGATAATGGAGATGCAACCGGATTGTTGTCATTCGGGTCGCTAAGACTCCCTGCGTTGTTCCACAGATAAGAATTTCCACCTGATGCAACCAACTCTACACTTTCTCCCTGGCAAATGGTGACATCCGGTGTGACAGTCGTCTCAGGGGTATCAACAACTACCTCAACAGAGGCTGTATTCCTGCAGCCGTTAAGATCGGTAATCGTAACAGCGTAAACAGTGGTGGACAATGGCGTAACCACAGGGTTAAAAACAATCGCATTATCCATATTGGTCTTAGGGCTCCATTCATAACTAACCCCTCCCGAAGCACTCAACTGTACGGATTTCCCCTTACAGATCTCCTGGTCCTCGATCACACTTACTTCAGGCTTTGAGAGAATCCTTATTTCCTTCGTGCCTTGAACCGTACATCCATCATTGGTAACCGAATAATTCAGAAATACGATTCCAGGGGCTTCCTCAGCCGGATTAAAAATTACCCCATCCAGTGCAGGACTGTCGGAGGTCCATGTCCCCCCACTAATATTTGCAAAGGTTCTAACATCCACAGATTCCGAGGCATCCTGACAAAGTGAAATATCACCTCCTAAATCAAGTATTGGTGCCGGTTCCACCACTACTTTGACTTCATCAGTCCCAGTGCACCCATCATTGTCGGTCACGGTAACCACATAAGTGGTGGTCACATGAGGACTTGCAATAGGGTTGGATACATTGGCGTCATTCAAAGAGGCGCCATGAGACCAAGAATAGAAACTTCCTCCTGAAGCTGACAATTGAATGGATTCTCCCTCACAAATACTTACATCATTTCCAGAAAGAGGACTTACATTTTGAACATTCACTTCGATGGTCCGGGTTACTGAGCAGTTCTCCGAATCCGTAATTTCTACCGAATAAACGGTACTGGACAATGGTGTAGCCACAGGATTCGCAATGGTAGAACTTGATAGCCCTTCTGTTGGGAACCAGGAGTAAGCAGATCCTCCAGAGGCACTTAACTGAATGCTCTCACCATTACAAATTGTAAATTCCGAACCATTCACTGAGGTTACCGGGTCAGGTAGGACTTCCACTTCTCGCGAGGCACTTAGTTCACAATTACCCACTACTACATCATAGGATATAAAATAGATACCCGGATCTTCCCGGTTCCCGTAGAACAAAACACCTTCAAGTCCTGAAGAAGCGGAGCTGAAAGATCCACCGGGTATATTGACATCATCCCTGAGGTCAATGGGAGTATTATCACTATTACAAACAAACAATTTAGGACCTACCACCAAATCAGGTTGTTCTTCTACAGTCACTTTAACCTGGTCAGATACCGTACACCCCAGAACATCCGTAACAGATAGAGTATATGTTGTTGTTGTCTCCGGACTTGCTACCGGACTAGCAATGGAATTGTCATTCAATCCTATATCCGGAAGCCATTCATAGATGACTTTGGATTTGGAGGTACTTCCGTCAAGCTCAACACTTTCGCCTTCACATATCACCTGATTAACACCAGCGTTTACCGATAGATCATTCACGCTAACTGTCATTGTAGCTGTATTTTCGCATCCGTAAATATCCATTCCGGTAACCGTGTAGCTGGTTGTTACCAGAGGAGCAACCTTTGGATTTGCAATATTCGGATTGTTCATTCCTGTCTCTGGAAACCATGAATATGTTGTTCCCCCAAAGGCATTTAATTGAAGTGAATCGCCCGGGCAAATCTCCTGATCTATGATGGTGGAGATCACGGGTTTTTCCTTTACACGGATCTCTTTCGTAACACTTCCGGAACACGTTCCTACGGTAACATCATAAGTAACAATATGTATCCCTATCCCGGCATCGGATGGATCAAAAAGAAAATCATTCGTAATCCCCGGCCCTGTAAAAGTCCCCCCTTGGATATTTACATCTTGGCGCAAGTCATAAGGCACATCATCAATACAGATTTCCAGGGTTTCCCCAGCATCCACAACAGGGTTATCTACCGCATTCAATGTGATCGTTGTCTGATTTTGACACCCATTGCTATTTGTCACTAGAACTGACAATACCTTGGTATCATCAACAGTGATGACCGGATTCTGGATATTGGGATTGGATAATCCAGGATCACCAGACCATAAATAATCACTTCCACCGAATGCTTCTAACTGTACGGTCTCATCTCGACAGATATCCGCAGAGGTCGTGACAAAATCATTAACGGAGATCAGGGCATTTGGCAGTGAATTAACATCGACATCTACCTGGTCGATATCCGTACATCCGTTCGCATCAGTAACTGTTAGCGTATACGTCTGATCAGATGATATATTAATTGTTGGTGAGGAAGTGTTCTCACCACTAACAATTCCAGCCCCTGACCATGAGTACGAATAAGGCCCAACACCTAGGGTAGCGCTTCCATTCAGCACCAGGACCTCACCAATACACGTTTCTTTATTTGATCCTGCATCTGCATCCGGAGGATCATTAACATACACTACAATCTGTTCTTCCACCGTACAACCATTAGATCCGGTTCCTTCTACCGTATAGACCACAGTGGAAGAAGGAGAAGCAGTCACACTGGCCAGGTTATCGACATTAAGTCCCGTTGATGGACTCCAATCATAGCTTTGAGCACCACTTGCGCTCAAAATGACGGATTCTCCCTTACAAATGGTTTGGTCTGCTGGCAATACCAACGTTGGTAAACCAAGTACATTTACATTGACTTGATCAGTATCCGTGCATCCATCTGCACTCGTCACAGTAACTGTATAAACATGATTCCCTGCACTTAATGGGGTTGCGGTCGGTGATGAAATGTTCGGGTCGTTTAACTCATCCCCTTCCCAGAAATAGGTCACACCACCACTTCCTGAAAGCTGTACGGTTTCCCCCAAACAGATAGTTTTATCGGTCCCGGCATTAGGAGAAACGGAATTAACAGTGATCCGCACCACATCCGAATTTGAACAACCATTAAGGTCTGTAACTGTCAACGTATAATTGGAACTAACTGCAGGGGAGACAATGGGGTTAAAGGTATCCGCTCCGGAGATGATATTCGGACCTGACCAGCTATAGGTATAGTTCGCATTCTGTGTTCCCTGCAACTCAATACTTTCGCCGGAACAAACCTCATCATCAAGACCCGCATTCACTGAAGGAAGTGAGTTCACATAAACGGTGATTTCTTCTGGTGTCTCGCATCCATTTAGAGAACCGGTTACCTGATAGATTGTCGTTGAAGAAGGCGAGGCTTCCACGCTAGATCCAAACAGAACATTCAATCCTTGTCCACTCCACTCATAGGAGCTTGAATTTCCGGATACGGTGATTGTCACAGATTCTCCCTGACATATTGTTTGATCCGATGGAACATTCAGAGTTGGCTGGGCAACTACATTAACTCGAACTACATCCGTATCCACGCACCCATTACCATCTGTTACTGTGACCGTATAATCAGTAGTAGTAGTTGGTGAAGCGACCGGAGAGCTCACCGTATTATCGTTCAACCCGGTAGACGGTGACCACAAATAGGAAATACCCCCTGAAGCAGAGAGCTGAGTCGAAGAACCTTCGCAAATGGTTTTATCAAGTCCGGCACTGGCATTGGCCGCATTAGCAGTTGCCACCACCTGATCCGAAGAAGAACACCCATTATTATCAGTAACGGTCAATACATAGACCTGGTCGGAAGTAATATTGATGGTAGGTGTCGCCGTAGACCCACCACTCACGATTCCGATCCCACTCCAGGAATACTGGAGAGGTTCTTCCCCCGAACTTTCAGTCCCGTCCAGTTGTTGGTCCGTCCCAAAACAGGCGATTAAATTATCTCCTGCATTGGCGACTGGCAGATCGTTAACAGTTACATACAAAGTCCCATCATTCTCACAGCCATTTCCATCGGTGATACGAACTCTAAATTCAGTGGAAGAGCTAATCACCGCCGTTGGTTCTCTCAAATTAGGATTATCCAGTTTCGAAGAAGGCGTCCAGCTATAAGTAGCTCCTGCACCTGCATCCGGGGCAGATAATACTACCGGTTCATTCTTACAGATGATATCATCTGTTACATTCGAGGTTACCGTAGCATCAGGAAGGGGGTTTACGTTGATCACAATTTCATCCGTATCTGTGCACCCATCCTCGCTGGTACCGGTAACTGTATAGGTTGTGGTGGTTGTAGGTGAGGCTATAACACTACTCCCTACTGTTGAGGATAACCCCGTTCCAGGTGACCAGGTATACGAAGACGCACCAAACGCTTCAATGATAAAATTGTCACCACTACATATGGTTACATCATCTAATGTGGAGACATTGACTTGTTCAAGGGTCACTGTCATATTATCTGAAGCGCTACACCCATCTGCAGTTGTATAGGTATAGGTCAGTATATATTCACCCGGACTTGCTGCATCTGTGTCAAACTGATTCGCAGATACATGGGTTCCTGACCACACTCCATCCTCGGGTGTGCCATCAGGAAGATCAATCAAACCTGTATTGTTGCAATAATGATCCGAAGATTGAACGGACACTGTGGGCACCTCATATACTTCACCAAGGGGGAACTCTTGTGTAAATTCAAAGTCCGTATTCCGGTTCAGGTAATACTGTGCAGGCGCAATCCAGTCAATATTCATGTCGACTATTCCCGGACCATGTTCAGAAACATCAATCAGCACATCTTCACCACTCACATAATCATGATTGCCATTATCCGTTGTTATATCTGCTATGAAGTCCAGGTATTTATCTTCGAATCCTATCCCTGGCCAGTTGCTAGCTAAAAAGGCATTATCCGGATGAATTAGATACATATCATCTCCATCCTCGCACCTCGCAATTTCACTTCTGTCATGTTCGGGATTAAGCACCACCAATCGAACAAGTAGCTCTTTTGTTCGGACTGTTCCACTACAACTGATGTTATCACTTCCATCAACACTCCAGTTTGTCGAACACTCTACCCCTTCATACCTGATCAGCGTTTTTGTGTAAATCGGCGTATTGCCTCCTAATCCGATCTTATCAAGTTGGTCTATATCAATCCGTGCTCCGAGCCGGTTACTGCTTCCAGTTGAGATCGTCACACCATAATCGCAGACTATACCGAAGTCAGAGCATTTGCTCGATTCACCAAATTCAATCGGACGTATTGCCCATCTTCCCGAAAGAATGTCCCATGTTTCACCTCCATAAAACCAGGGACCATCGTAATCGTCATAGGTACAGTAAATGACGATCTCCCTTTCCGATCCATCATTAACCACATAAGCATTCAATGTTTCAATGGATGATCCAAAAACCTTAATTAGTTCCCGGTCATACCCTATCGTTGCGTTTGTTTCAAAGTGTAAGTACCAGTTATACTCAAACACGTCCGGATTATTGATAAAATAAACATTCTTCGATGCTTGAATCTGGGCTAAAGAATCATGAAACAGCGAACCACAGAGAATGAATAGAAGTAGGAACTTTTTCATCATCTGCTCATTTAAAGTTTATCCTAAAACCCAGCGTGCTGTAATTTCTCCACCGTCCATAGTTAGCATAAAGATGAACTCTCTGATCTATCTGAATGAAAAAGCTTGCCATACCGGCAAAAAAAGCTTCAAGCTCAATTCCAGCCAAAGCACCAAAGTTCATTCCATTATCTATGCTGATATTTTCCGTTAAATCCCCGGAAGTGTAATTCACCGTGACCCCTCCTATCAGGTTAACAAACACGAATCCCGATAAATCAACCGGTGAATATGCGTAATTAAAGTCTGCTGTATATCTTACTAATCTATCCCCAAATACTCGGGCATCTTCATAATAACCCTTTACCCGAACCGAATTATTGTCCAACATGTAGAACATACCCCCCAGGCTATAAAGCCTACCATGTTCACTCAACCCATACGAGAGATCTACACCTTTTAATCCCTGGAGGTGTCGTGTTCTTTGAACTCCCGATTTGAAAAGATTACCTCTTTTTCGGGTCTGAGCATTTGCAGAATGAGTAAAAAAAGACAGGAATCCAATGAGGATGAGATAGTATAAGAATTTCCACATTAGGCGGTAATTTCAATAAAACGGTTCTTAACTATATCAAATATAACTCATTAGTGCTATTTAGCATCAACATTTAAAAAATTATAGTTCATATAAAAAAATATCATTACAGTGATATGATTTAGTTATATGAAAAAACTGAATTGAATTGAAAAATGGGCCTTTTTTGAAGGGAGATTACTCAATCAATCCCATTACTTTTAAAAGGTAAGCACCTTTGTTTTTAATCTCTCGTTTCTTTTCCTGGGCATGGCACTTCTTCATAGCCTCCATAAACTCATCAGTATGATTCAGGATGTAGGTACGATGACCTTTTTCAAAGATCTCAAAGTCATCCATTTTTTTAGTGATCGCTTCCTGTATGTCCGGGTCATCCAGATCCACCTTTGGCTCACCCCAGATTTTAATGGCTTCTACTTTGCGTTTCCTGCGTTGTTGAATGGTCCACATCAGGATATAATCTGTCTTTTCGTCGATTTCCTTCTTGGCTATTTCAAGGACCTTCAATTTAAAGTCATACCAGTTGGGGTACTTGCCTTTTATATCCAGGAATTCTTTAAGCCAATCGACAGTAACAATTTTCCCTTTATCATACCTGCAAACAAGATTATAAAGACTTACTGCATGGCTGCTTGACAATTTCAAACAAAAATCGAGCATCTGTTTGGTGTACCCTTCTGTAAGGTTCACCCAGGCTTTATTCATCTCAATATTGAGCTTGATCTTTAGGGTACCGGTATTCCCTTCGTACTGTACCCTGGAAAAAAACGGAAGACCATCGAGGTGTTTGTTCCTGTCATCAATCATATTGTAACTCCGCTTGGTCAGATTGGAAAAAGTCTTTTTCCATTCACCCCAATTGATCTGACCTACCTTAGTCCTGGCGTTATGAATTTCAATCTCTATGGTTTTATCAAAATCCGTCTGGCCCTGGTAAGGTTTGAGCTGTTCATAAATTAGAAAGAAGATCCTTTTTTCAATCAAGCTTAGTTCCTGCTTGCTAATGAGGATCACATTAGGATGATAAATCTCTATTGATTCTGTACCTTGTATCGTTAACTGCTCACTCATCTTTATTACGAGAAGGTTTGAAATTAGTCGTAATAAAATCAAAAAACAACCCACTCAAAAAAAAATTGTTTCTTAGGTGATTGCTAACTGAAACGGCATAAATAAAGTACCCTCATTCATTCTTGTTGAGCAACCAGAGAATGCTTAAGACTATTCATTCTCAATAAGGGTAATATGTCGTAATAAGAGCGTAAGCCAATTTGAAATTCAAATACTAACACCATGAGCAGACCGTAATGGTCACAAGGGTAATTTGTCGTAATACCTTACATGCCCGATGATCCTATTAAACAAGTCAAGCCATTCTTTTCCAGGCATCACTGCACATAGGGTAATATGTCGTAATAAACCATATATCGAGATCCTAACATGTCATAAAGGGTAGTTTGTCGTAATTAAAGTATTGCTTTAATATCATGGGGTAATTTGTCGTATATAGCCATGATTGTTGTAATTAAAAAACCGCCTTATTAGTCAGTATAAGCCCTTTTTATGTTGAAATTGACGACCATTTCTCAGAAGGGTATCCTGTCGTAGTTAATACTGAATTGATACCTATCACTCAATAATCCAGGGTAATCAGTCGTAATAAGAGGCTTTACCCTTGAACCAAGGCTTTAAATGCCTCTATAAGCCATTTTCCAAGGGTAATCTGTCGTAGTAAGGCTGTAGTGCACTCCTCATATGGGTAAAAATCTTGGTTTTTAGGCTCGATAGGCCATTTATTGCCCTTAAAGGGTAATTTGTCGCAATAGAAGGGTAATCTGTTGTATGTGCAGGGTGATATGTCGTAATCAAAATTTCGATTCTGGGGTAATATGTCGTAATTACCAGGGTTATTCGTCGTAATGGAAGGGTATTATATCGTAATAGGCGGGTAATAAGTCGTATAAAGGTGATCTAACTAACTGATATACAATCATTTATAAACCTATCAACCCTTATTAAATATATAAATGATCTATCATCATTGATATAAGGTCAAAAATCTTTTCCCTAAGCGATTTTTGATGTTTTAAAATTCCATTTCACATTCCCTTTTAAACAATAAATAAAAAGTAATGCAGACCAAATATAATTTGGAAGCGATGCCATAATGTCAGTTTTATTGAATGGCAGAAAAATACATCAGCATGGAACCGTTATAAGCATTAATACTAAATATTTTAGTAAAATTTTCGATTTTTCCAAAGGTCAAAATTTATTCATAATTGAAGTTTGCCCGGAAAATTTTTCAAGACCAATTTAGCAATTGTAATATTCTTAGAATAGTAATATGTAGGCGGGATTGAAGACGGGGAAATAAAAAGGGGTTACTCCTCTTTCGGTTCATAACCCCCGCAATGTTTTATACATTACTTTTTTACTAATTTAGTTAAAGATTTCGAACTCACCACACGTTGTCAGAAACCATCTATAAAAACCGAAATGATTTTACCTGTGTAGCCTACCAGGGGAGTAGGAAGACTGCTTATATGAAGTATGTAAATAAGCTCACAGACTTCGTCTCCTGGATGGAAAAGGAGAAAAAGGAATGGAGCGTTATCAATGTATATGCCAGAAGATCCGGGGACTTTATCGTTCGGTATTACAGAGATGACATAATTCCCAAACGTCCGCTAAACTGCTAGTCAATCAATCTGGCATTCAGGATATACTTGCTTTTTACATTCAATATGGAATTCCGATCACCTTCTGACTCCCATATTTCAACTCGTAATTCCTTTTCCTTGGTGATCGTGAATTTTTCAAACGCAAAAACATACTTCTGAACCTCATCTTTAGATACGGTTGTTTCTTTTATCAATTCTCCAACGGGCACTAACTCTTCCTCATAATCGGTTTTCTTCTTTGCTCCAGTTTTACTTTCAATAAAAAACTTGATGAAATCCAGATTATAATCTATGGTAGCGTCATTTTCAACAATCACAGTGAGGTAGATAAAGGATTTATCATATGCAATCGTCCCAATGTAGCAACCTATGGTTGGATCAATCTTTCCAATTTCTATCCTTGAAACATCCATTTCATATACCTTCTCCAGATTATTGGAGAGCTCATTTTGCTTCTCTTCACTTAAATTGAATATTTCAGACTTAATGATTATTTCTTCGCGGGAGTCACCTTCAATAGGTTCCTCTACAGCACCTTCTACTTCTTCTGATGTAATTAATGGGGCAGCCATCCATTCCCCTTTTACCTGATGAGTATAATTTTCCAATTCTCCACTCTCTTCAAGTTTGACTATGAAATAATAATGCCCCTGTTCAGTGGTCACAAAAAGACTTGCATCTGGGATTTTTGATGCCCTGGGAATCAGCTTGAGAATATTTCCTTCAAATTCTGCAAAAACAGAACCAATCCCCAGATCAAACTTTTGGACCTCAGTAGGAAAAATGAGGTATACAAACTTGTTATAAGTAATAGGAATTGCCGGTGGTTGCTGTGCATGCAATTTACCGAAAAGGCAAAAGAGCCAAATGAAAATAAATTTGTTCATAGCCATTTAATTTACTGTAAATAGAAAGGGTAGCCATCTCGGAAGGTTATTTCTGTAGTATTGTCTGTGAGCGCGTCCAAGCCACCTGCAATCTCACCAACTACTCCACTCCTTCGCTCCAGATCAGATAGTTTATCATCTCGGGTATTATTCAATAATTCTTCAGCACCAGGAATCTCACTAAGCGGAATTCCTTTTATTCCATCTTTTCCATAAGCTTCTTTGGAAAAGGGAATAATCTTACCACCAATATCTATGTTTGAAAAGGATACACGAACACGGTCTCGTCCAAAGGAGACGTTGCCCCAAATAATACTGTTTTTCGGAATTTCTACGCCTCCCACCGTAGCGTCTTCAACAATTCGTATTCTCAATGGTGCATTATTTCGAACCACCTGTTCATTATGCACAATTGCCCGGATGGTCTCAGAGTCGTTTAGTGCTGCCTCTGAATTACTTGAAGTGCTGCCCTTGGAATAAAACGAGAATTCCTGTGCTTCTTCTTCCGGTATTGATTCCAGTGTTTCATTGGACTTTGATGTGCTTTCCTGGATGGTTACTCTAACGCGTTGTTTGGTTTCTCTTGTCGTCAAAGATTTCTGGTCCGTCTCCTGGGTTTCCTGCTCAGCCAACCATTGTTCATATCGGGCCTGAATATCCTCACCATCTGTACTTGGGTTATTTGCTTCAGTCGAAAAGAAATCATCATCCATGATCTTCTCGAAGGGATCCTCTATTTGTTGAGCTGCCCGTGCTTCACGTTCTTTTTTATCGAGGGTCTCTTCATAAACTTCGATTTTACTGATATCCTCACTTGTGCCGTTTGATTCATCTGATACCGGAGGAAGCAACAGCGAAGGTTCTGATTCAGCAGCGGATTCAACGGTTATTTCCTGTGGATTTCTTTCCCCAGACAGGTCCTGGTAGAACACATATGTACAAAATGGAACTCCGAACACTCCCAGAATTAAGAGCAACTTATTGGTTCCTGAAAGGTTATTGAATGCATCCATTTACACTAGCGATTGTTTTCCTTTACTTCGGACTTGTCTACAATTACAAAATTCTCAATACGCAAACCGTGAGGGTTTTCAATGGTCCTGGTCACCCCTTTCCTTATCACATCGAAAATATTGGAATCCATCCGTCTCGAAATCGAGTTATTTCCAGCTCGGGTAGTCTGTACCGCTTTTACCTGCGCCCTGATATTATTGATGTTCTTTACCTCGATGATCACTTGTTCTATTTCAATCTCAACCACGGCATTTGCTTCTTTTAATCGAGCCAGCACATTTTCTCTACGGTAATTGTCAAAGAGCTCAACTCCGGAAGTTCCGATCAGCTTTAATGCTCGCTCCGTGTTATCCGAATAATTATTCTCATCGAACGAAAAGAACAGGTGGTAGAAGTCCCTGACATGGTCTTCTACCATCAATTCAAAATCTTTCTTAGAAACAACATCCATTGCACCCGCTACCATCATATTGCCTGATGCCTCCAGTAGAAATACCCTGTTGTTTGCCTTTTCCAGCTCGACGGAAGTGTAATAATAGAGGCCAATGAATGAGCAGGTGAAAATGACAATCACCAGTAATAGGGTTATTCTCAATATTGTGAATGAGGATTTATAAGTAACCAGGTTTGATAGTTCCATTATTTATTTCCTTTTAGAGACTTTGCAATGTTGAATGATTTCTTTCCCAGTAATTTGGATGCTCCGGCAGTAGCAGCCGTCATGGCCAATGAGCCGATTGGTGCTAAAGCGCGTCCCAAAACATCTTCACCTGCCAGGTAGGATCCAAGCTTGAATGCACTCAGATACATACCGATCATAATGATATCCAGAACGATAAAGGCAGAAAGGTCCATGTTGGGAAAGGTTAAGATCAATGCGGACATCTGACTTTGAATCAGACTAAAAACCAGGATTACAATCATCGTCGCAAACCCATTCACATATCCATTGAACCATTTTAAGCTATTCCCTTTCCATATTTCCAAAATGGAAAAGCCGAGTGCCAGTGGTCCAATTATCCGCATTACCTGAATTTGAGCCCAAGCCAGGATAGTCATGATCATTCCAATGATTGACAGGATAAGTACTTCTATGGCATGGAGGAAAGTAATGAAGCTGCCCATGGTACTTTCTTCAACCAGGGCATTAGGAGGCAGGCTGGTTTCAGAGATCTCTTCCATATCCAGACCTGTGCTCTCGATCCTTGCGTTTTGCTCTTCCCTTTTAGCTACATAATTCCGGAACGCCCGGCTGTTTACGGTTTCATCACCCACATCATTATAAATTGACTGGAAGGCCCCATCAACCGTTGACATAAATGGATTGTAAACTGCCAGAATGGACAATATGATGAACATTCTAATTACGCCTGGTTTAATGGTCTCCCAATTCAACGATTGTTCTGACAAAACCACTTTGACATAAATAATGGCCAGGTTCACCAAAAACAGGAAACCCGAAAGGATGAATGCTATCCGTAAGGTTTCTCCCTGGATTCGTGCGATCATATTCGCTACTTCCCTGCTTGATAATATGTCATTGATTAGGTCAATCAAAATTTACAATTCAGATTTAATAACAGGTTCTCCATGTTCTAATTCTGGAATCCACAAGTAATACTCCGATAGAAAAAAGTCAGTTGACTTTTCCTTAACCTTAAAAATGTAACCGTGTGCTAATTTGAGAACTGATTTAATATGAGGAATTCCAGGCTGAAGAAATGGAGGCAAAGTGATATTTGTTGAGCTCAATGATTCAAACACTTCACCTTTGACTGTTCCACCTAATGAACCATCGTTTTCATAGATTTTACAGGATAATGTATCACTGACAATAGATACTTCAGCAAATGGATTTTCTGAAGTATACGATTTGTAGCTACCAACCCATTCACTTATTTGTGAGTTTTTACTTGAAGAACTACATGATATTAGGAAGGTAAACCCAAGAACAATTAGTATCGGAATATTTTTCATAGATCTATTTTTTTCGTTGAAGAAAGTTTCTAATGGAATCCCTGAAATCTTTAGCAGCTGGACCTACTTTTTCAGAAAGTTCTTTTGCGCCGGAACCAAAGGACTGTGCACCTTTTTTAACTCCGGGATCCAATTTGGTGGCCGCCAAAGCCCCACCACCAGCTGCTAGCGTCGTTAATGGAGCAATGGCGCCTAAGGCAGCATCTCCCACAATGTAGGATCCTATTCTAAAGGCCGCCAGATACATTCCAATCATGATAATGTCCATCGCGATGAATGCGGTCAGTCCCGCTCCATCTGAACGGAGGATAACACTCGACATGGATTCCTGAACCAGACCAAGGGTCACAATGACTATCATGGCACCAAATCCACCCACATATCCGTTGAACCATTTCATCCAGTTAGCCTTCCAAATTTCCAGGATGGAAAAGGTCATCGAAAGCGGACCTATGATTTTGAAAATTTGAATTTGAGCCCATGCTATGATCAACGCAATTACTCCGATTATTCCAAGAAGGAAAGTGACAATGCTATGGATGTAGGACACCACAATGCTCGATACACTTTCTTTTATTGATGAAGATGGACTTAATAAACCTTTTCCTATATCTACCACTCCTTTTTTGGTGGATTGCTCCTGCCTAGCTAAATCTTCTTGTCGTTTTTTTAAGTAGGATTTGAAATCAGCGCTCTTGTTATCCCTGGTATCCTTGATATCATTATATATTCCGTAAAACACGCCATCCACTGCAGCAATGAATGGGGAATAGGCAGTTAATAATCCAATTACAATAATCGCTCTTAGAAGGCCAGGTTTGATAGTATTCCATCCCAGGGGATCGGAACCCATTAATGAATTCACATAGATGATGGCCAGGTTGATCAAAAAGAATACGACCGCAAAGCCATAGCCGATGTTGGCAAATAGATTCTGTAAATCCTTTATAAATCCGGAGATTTGAGAGCTCCCCATAATATTGCTAGCCAGTTCCTCCATTTGATCAGGTTAGAAGTTGTTCTGCAATCATTGCTATAATAAAGGCCGTTCCCCATCCAATGGCCGGGGCATAGTTTTGCTTCAATGCTCCCTGGATTACAGGTAGCAGTGCAATTGCCAGCACCATTTTGATGATATTAAGGATGACTGAATAGCCTCCTGAATTGAAATTATCAACATACTCATCTGATCCCTGACCACGCATCACATCATATCTGCCCAGCTCGATATCCTGTGGCAAAGCCACAGTCTTGGTCAGATATTGATCCAGGTTGTATTCAAAATTTACCTTAGGTTTTAATTCGGCTATTTTCTGATTCAACTCTTCGATAATTCTCTGCATCTCAATGCGATGCTCAGCGTTGAGCTCTTCAAGCTCTGCTGCAGACCAGGTATTGTCATCAATGAATTCGACCGTATTCGAGATGCTTGTATAAACGGCCATCGTTTTGTCTACAAAAAATTCATGGTCCAACCCTGTGAGACATGATCCATCATCAGTCTCCCAATTCCTCCATTGAGTCCCCAGATAGGCATTATAGACGTCTTTGTATTCTTTAAGTCCACAGATCACTTTTTCTGATGTAGTGGCAATTTCATAGACATACTTGGCTTTTTTGGCATAGTCCACCGGCTTCTTCATTTTCTCGATGTTGTCCTGAAGCTTATACAGCTTGTCCAGGTTTTTATCCATGTTGACAAAAACATCCATTTCATTCATTGCCCCGGTAAACAATTCCAACATCTCCACAGCAGCATCAACCTGAGACATACCCTGTTGGGGAAAACCCAATAATACTCCTGAAATAAACAGCGCCACAATACTATTTTTCATGTCTTCTAATTTTTAAATTTACTTTTGATGTCCACAAATTCATTGATAGCTGACTGCATATCTCCGGTGAGTTCTGTCAGCTTTTTCAATGTGCCCAATTCGTCCGGATTGGTTGTATATACCAGCCGGCTTTCCGGACTGTTTTCGTTAATAAACACATAAGGATGTGATCCAAATTTGACGAAGAACTCCCGGCCCTTCTCGCTGTTCTCCAGACTCCCTAATAATTCAATGTCTGTAGTGGTAAATCCCAAAGCATTTCTAAAGATTCGTTGAGTCTCTTCATCCAGGTTGTTGTGCTTGAGAACAATCTTGATATCTGTATTTATTTTAATTGCATCAGCGATGCCTGAGGTAAGTATGTCATTGGCATTCTGTGTAATGACTGAGACTTGTCCATTTTCCTTTCTAATGGTGCGATACAGGTACTCTACAAAACTTGCCAACTCACCTTTAAAGATTGCCCAGGCTTCATCGATGATAAAGGACTTACGTACACTGATTGGTAATCTTCGGATCTTGGACAGGATCAACTCAACGATGATGATCGTATATATTGGGTATAGCAGGCTGTCTCCTTCAATACTCTTTAGGCTAAATACCACCATATCATAATCCTCGATACTGGTATCGTTGTCCCTAAATACCCATTCATAGTCTCCGTCAACAAAAGGGCGAAAGACAATTTTGAAGGCTTCAAAATCAAAAAAACGTCTGATAGGATCATCTTTCTTTAACTCCTGATCCACACCTTCCAGAAATTGCAAAAAGCCTTTCGCATTCTGCGGATTAGAGACATCAGCATAAAATTTTCCAATAAGATTCTTCAGTACCTGGCTTTCTTCCTGGCTTATACCCTTCCCTCCTTTCCAAATGATTTTGAGAATCATATAGACAAGGTTTTTCTTATCGGTTAGTGCAGTAGTTACTTCCTTTTCCGTTCCGGTAGCCGAAAATTTAAACACGTTAATTCCCAGCGTTTCTTTATCATCAGAGTCAAAGTATCCATTGATGTTGTTATCCTTCCCACCGTTTATCTGTCTGCAGGTCTCCTTATACGAGTGGCCTACGTCAATAATGACAATCTGATAATCCAGGTTATTCATTTTATGGATTAATCCATTCATTGTGAATGACTTTCCCGAGCCAGAGGGTCCTATAATAACCTGATTGACATTGGCCACAAGGTCGGAGTACCAGAAGTTTACAAGTACAGGCTTTCCGGACCTATCCAAATAGTAGTATCCTTCTAGGTCCTCCTTGTGAGGCATTTCCTTTGGAACATAGCAGGTAGCTAGTTCCATGACAGAAAGGTGATTTCGATCCCAGTCCTTACGGTTGCCCGGAAGACTGTACATAAATGCAGGAAAGGATTCCAGGGATTCGACAAAGGGCATGGATCCTGCCATTTTAGTAAAAGCGGATTTCACATAATTCACCTGATCCGCTAAAACCGTATCATTACTATGAGCAAGTATGATATTTACTCCTACATTAACTGCCTGCAGGTCCTCTTCGAACAATAGACTTTTAAATTCTTCATAAGCGTCCAGCTTGACCTTTGCGAATGGAGAAAAGAGTCTTACCATCTTTAGGGGAAAACCCCTGGAGTCCAAAACAGACGCCGCCACATCATTATCAATTATTTCAATAGATACACATGTGATATGATCAAAAGGAAGTCCCATGCTGATCGGATAAGTATAGGAGACCGGCAGCTTTATTTTATTCATTGTACCGAATCCATTAACGCGATCTCCGGTTAGGCCTGGGTTATTAATTCCTCCGGAAATATCGGATCCCTCTTTGACCAGTGAGATCACTTTAAACGTCTTGTCCCCTACCATAAAATCGTTCTTACCCAGGAGAATGTCCGGAACGGCGTACTGATCAAATGTATCACCTCCTTCATGGAAGTTGAAGGTCCAAAATTTATATAGCAGTTGTAGGGTTTCTTCCGCTTTTACTTCCTCTGTACCAACTCCCTCAAGAGAAGACATCTGGCCATGGAATGATTTGAAGATCTGTTGGTATTTGTCAATCAGTTTGACTGACTTAAATGGTTTGTTGCTGAACAGAAAATCCCGGGTACTAAAAAGACTGCTTTGAGCTGTTCCGTTGAATGGCTTTGCTTTACGTTCACTAAGCGTAACGGATAAATACAATTCCGCCGACAAAACCTCCTTCAGGTGCCAATATTTCAGATCACTAGCAGACGTATACGAAGTAGCATTATTAAAGTCACTCTCATAATTCTCCTTATAATAGAGCCCGATCACATTGACCAGGGAATTGGCAGGAAGCGTTTTAAAGCGTGTGCTGAGTTCAACGGAGAAATGGGAAAGATCTTCATATCCCTGTGTAAACAAACTGGGTAATTTCAATCTGAATAGTTTAGTCACATCCCCATTCTGGTTAAGGATTAAACCAGTGTCCCTATCAATGGCATGATAGGGATTAATTTTCCTCAGTTCGATTGACTTCATCACGTAGCAAAAATTTTAGATGTCCTTCTCTATCGGCATATCTTTTCCGGAGTAGAAAGAAGAGATATAGCCCTCTCAGGTAATTGGGATAACCTCGTTTATTTTCCTTTTGAATAAATGCTGTCAAAAGGATAATGGAGATAAATAGGGAACCTGCCACATATACATTTGCGACAGCTGTCAATAGGAGTCCAATCATGATTGCAGCAAAGACTCCAGGAGGGAATCCCATCAAAGTAAAAGGCCTGTTGATATTTCTAAATACCAACAGGCTTATTCGTTCATTCCTATTTTCACTCTTATGAACCAAACGTTACACCAGGTCAAGAAACCTGAAGATCACTACATAAATAATCGCAGCCACTCCCCAGCCAATCAAATATTTTTTGCCTTGTTCCTGATCATTGATCATTTGCCAGATTACACCAACAATCCCGATAATCAGCGCCACAATAATTATGTTTTCCACTATTGATCCAACAGAGCTGGTCGCGTCTTCTACTTCGTCATTTAAATCATCCAGGTCAAACTCCTGAGCTACAGTTGCCAGAGGAAAACAGAGCAAGTAAGTAAGAGCCAAAATACCGGTGGATATTTTTTTAGCATGGTTCATAAATAGGTTTTTCATCTTTATAAATTTTGGTTTTCAGTGAATTATATATTCTTAAATTAAAAGTCTATTTCATTGTCCCTAATCCATTCTACTGTCTTAACCTCTGTATCCTTCCCGGACCCATCTCCATCCAACTTTTCTACGTCCACATTTTCATCAGGCCTATTAATCTCTGTGATTACATCACCTTTATTTTCCTTAGATCCCCTCCCCTCTTGTCTAATATGTAAAGTGTCTTTGTCCCCGCTCTCGATTTGTTTAATCGCTCGAAAGGTCTGGATCAATCGCTGCTTTAACTCTTCCTTTGTCTGATCTCCGGGTACATCTGTGAGTTCTATTTCAATCCCGGTTACCTCTTCAGAATTCATTTCATCATGGGTAACTTCATCCTTTCCATTACTCCTTTTTGAACTACCTTTAGCTCTACGAGTGATCACGTAATAGACAATAATCAGATAAATGACTAATGACGTAATACTTAGAAAGACCGCCATATTCAACATATCTAAGCTAAAATAACCCAATTATTTAGAATGTTGATACTAAATAGCATTAAACCTATCTTAAATTGCAGATGACGAAAAAAAAGGAAGTTATTGCCTACAGTTATGAACAGGCAAGTGAGTACGCCCGTGACATACTAAATAATGTTAATGGTAAAATGCCCTGGAGCCAATTCGGTAAAATTATCGGTGTCAGTTATTCTTCAATGATGAGTTTCAAATACAATATTCGACCACATGTCGAAATGCCACATGTAGTGGAACGGATTCTACAGTTTGGGTATGCCCAGCTGCAACACCGGAAGGAGTATATCTATACGTTTGATCCGAAGGAATTTCCTCAAACACTTTATCAAAATGCCGATGATCCCATAAACTATATTGAAGAGGTTCGACTACCCAATCTTAATGTACAACTTCAAAAACTCAAAAAGAACCAGTCTACAGATAAATCAGCGAAGCTAAAAACACAGATAAAGAAGGTTCAAAAGGAGTTAGATGGTATGAATCTGCTTATCCTGCAACTTAAGAAGGCCAAATAGTCATGGAACCACAAATACTTTCTGAAATCAATACAAGGGATCTAAAAAAGATCTTAAATGATCGATCCGGAAAGTTCTATGGGCCCTTTGATAATCTAATGATTGGAAAGACCAGAGTGGATAATTTGTTTATCAGGAATATAGATGGGAAGCTGCAATTAACTGATCGGATGCCTTACAAAGTTGGTGGAAGTGTGATGGATCCGGAGCAAAGGAACCGACTGGCAAATAAACAGAACAGCAATAAATTCTACATTCCATTCGGCCAAGGTGCCGCCTTGATAAGTGTTGAATACCTATCCAAAATAAAAGTATTTGAAAAGCTCGATTCAGAATCAGTTAATAAACTAAAGGAGTCAAGCTATTCAGCTATAAAGAAGGCACTGAATCTGGAGGAATTAAGAGCTGCCACTAGAGAGGTGCAGCTGTTACTTGATAAAAATGAAAGAAAAGTATTTTCGGAGAAGATCAGGGATCGGATGAAAGAACTCGTCGAACTCCATAACCTGGAGAAGGCCAAAGGAACCAAAAAGTCCATGGTAACCATTTCCGATGAAACAGCTGAATACATGAAGTCAGTTATTGATAACGAACGCACCCAGGTTAAACTCAGGGACATCGAAAATAGTAATTCTAAGAAAGAAGAACGAAATCAGAGTCTATCCACGAAATTGTCAAAGGGCCTCAATCACTGATACATTACTTTTTATTCATTGCTTAAAAGTCAAACTGGTTGTTCTTCTCAATGTACTTCTTGATTTCATTGCGATTCTCTTCAATGAAATTGGAAATGATGTAGTTGGTAAGGCTAGTAATTGTAACCTTATTCACACAAATCTTTGAAAGGACACCATGTATGTTTTTTGACAGACGCACATTGTTAACTCCAAAATCAAATTCTTCCCTCCTGGCATTTTCAATAAACGACTCCAGTCCACCGGTATAACTGCTTTTGATCTTATCAACCTTCAGTTTATCCTCAGCACTCTCCTTACTATCCGAATCATGCTTGATGGCAAAGGTTTTTTCTTTGGCCATTCCTGAGATCCGATCAATCAGTGTTGCAGTGTATCTTCCAGGTTCATCGTAGCTAACTTTTTCCGGAGAAGCTCCTTCAAATGTTTGCCCATTGCCAAAGTCCCAGATAAGGTCTGACTTATCTCCCTCGACTTTTTCATAAAAAGAGACTTCACATTTTTCATGATCCACTTTATAAATAAAGTCTACCACTACTTCCTGGTCTGATTCCTTTACTTTTTGTTCAGTCCCTATCAGAGAACCTTCTTTCAGATGCATTGGCCCACGAGACCTTTTGGACTCACCACTCTGCGTGTTGCCTTTAAGCTCTTCCAGCAAGGCCTTTTTGTTTTTGCTTGATTTCGTTTGTTCTGTCATCGGACTATGCTTTTTCTAGACTTTTAACACCCACAATAGATAAGATCTCTTCACCCCAAGGTTTGATGTATTTGTTATAAAACTCCATGTCTTCTCCAAAGTCGACTGTATTTACGGATACCTGGGCCTTAGCCGGGAGATTTGGAATGTAGGATTTCATCAAAGGAATCCCTTCAAACATAGGATCTGTTTCAGCAGTCTCAATGATCTCCTTAACAGATTTTAATTGCATACTTACTTTATTCAACAACCAATACACCTGTGTATCCAGGTCCTTGGCTTTGCGTTTTGGGATGACCGTATTTTTGATAAACTCAATGATCTCATTAGAAGAATCAATGTCCATGTCCCCATGCGAGGATGGGACGATGATTACATCAGCCATCATATAAGCGTTAAGTATATCATCACTCTCCACACTACCTGGAACGTCAAATAAGACAATGTCATAATTCCCATCAATGACATCCAGGTATTTATTCAAAAAGTTAGAAGCTTCCATGGGTAACAGGTCATACATGGGTACATCCTCCCAGGGTGTCTCCCCTTTATATTCCGCTTCGTTTCGATTGCGGCATTTCACAATACTCTGTTGCTTCATATCTCCATCCAGGACCAATACTGAACAATCAGTATTATGATAGAAGTTTACAGCTGCCCAGTTGGTCAAAGTAGACTTACCTACTCCCCCCTTTAGATTGGCAAACAAAATGAGTTTGGTTTCCATAAGCACCTAGTTGAAATCTGTTTAACAAATTAGTTAATCAATACATCGATTTGTTCAAAAGTAAATGAATTAATAAATAAATACAATAATAAATTACTTCTTTTATTTATTAGGTAATACAAGAACGAATGTATAAAAGAATGAATAAATAATATTATAAAATCATAAATTAGTGAAATCATTAAATTATAATATTATACAGTTTCGACAATTTCGAAAGAGAAACAGTAAGTATACACATTCAAAGAACTGAAGTAGGCGGGGGAATACCAAGATCGTAAAAATAGCTTATTTCATGATTTATATCGTCTCTGACAGCGGGAGAGTTCCTGTCTAGTGTCTTGGTCCACATTGAATGCTCAAGCTGTTAGCGAGTCTTAAAATCGCCCATTTCTAAAATAGCTTAAAAAACCAGGCAATTGCTGGTGTTATTGGACAGTTTAAACTATGTTCGTGTAGTAGGAAACGCAAGGTATAATTTCCGCATCTGAAAAATACTACACATTCGTTACGTATTCCTCATTCAGCCGGAAATTAGACCTTGCCCAACCGAGGGACCGGATTGGGGAACGCAACCGGCACTTCGTTTGGATTGCTTAAAAAGATCTGGATGAAAAAAGTAGAAACCGTAGAAAAGCAGGGTAGGGGTAGACCGAAAAAAAAGGACACTCGAAAACCCCGAACGATCTGGATGAACGATCAGGAGTACAAAGCACTTTCGAAAAAATCTAAAGAAGCCAACATTGATTTTTCGAAATACTGCAGGGAAATTCTTCTACGAAAGAATCCTACCTTTTATGGTGACGGTTACAAAGCGATTTTCAACGAAATTCATAAACAAGGTGTGAATCTAAACCAGGCGGTAAAAAGCTTAAATGAGCTATCCATCACCCACGAGCTTTCGCGTAGTCCGGATGCTTTTGCCGAGACCATAATGAAGAATCAAAGTGAAATATTGCATTACCTAAAAAGCATACTGGAAAATGATCGCCAAGATTCTTAAAAATTACAGCTACCATAACATCGGAGATGCTATTGAATACCATGAAGAAAAGGTCAAAAAGAACGTGGCTTCTAAGGACTATATCATTGCCACCATTCCAATGGAAGATGCGCTATCTATCTCGCGATCAATGACAGCACATATGGAATTAAATAACCCCAATAAGCGGGGATCGCATTTCCATCATATTTCAGTAAACTTTCCGGTTGAGGACAAAGTAGAATTGGTTACCAAGAGAAAAATTATTCTAGAGTACCTGGAAGGAATGGGGTATGACCAAACACTACGATGTGCCTATCGTCACCAGGACAAAGCACATGATCACTGGCATGTCTTCGTTACCGCCTCTGATAGTCAGGGAAAACTTATTCCAACCCGCGACGATTATTTCAAGAGTACCAGGATGAGTCGACGCCTGGAGAAAGAATATGGCCTCAGGAGTCTATCTGAAAGATCAACCGGTCACAGCATCGACAACAATCCTGACAACTTCTGCTATGCAAAGGCTATTGAACACTATCAAAAACTACTTCTGGAGAATGACCAAACTGCTGATCCGGCGTTTGATTTAGCGATCGAGGCCAATGCCGATCGTATGACCAATGAAGAAATCAGAAATCTTTACAAGTCCAGGAACAGGTCTGCAGATTTTCAGTCAATGATCAGATTGCTTACCAAGGCTGATTTAATTGCGCTTTCCAGGAAGGCGGAAATGCAAAAAAGAGCCAGTATCATTAAAAGTGAATCGAGCTCAGTTCAGGAATTTATAGAGAAATTTAACGATGAGGGGTTAGGGTATTATGCAAGATTTCTGGCCAACCAGAAAGATATCACCTACGGATACCAGTCACTCTTTATGAAGGGAGCCAAATTGGACCCTCAATATTCGTGGCACGAACTAACCAAGTATTGGAACAAAGAAAGAGATAGGGGAGAGGACCTGGAATCGCTAACCCATACCCATACGGACTTTGAGTTTAATGCAGTAAAAGCACATGTAAAATCCAGGGTGCATCGAAATATAAACTACTCAGAGTCCTGGGAAGATCTAATCTCAAGACTGGATAAAGAACGAATAGAGATTAAGCTGACTATGAGGAAAGATGGTAATACGTCCCTCGTTTTTTACCATATGGACTACAAAATCAAAAGCTCCGCATTAAACCTAACTTATCAGCAGATTATCAAAAAGATCAATACACTTCAAAAAGAAGAGAAGGAATTTCTGAGTAGAATCAATCGATCACAAATTCGCAATTCGAGATCTTCGGTCAACAAGATGCTTCTGACAAAATCGATGGCTAAGGTTAAGAGTGGAACACAGCGGGCAGCTGACGAAGAGGAAAACAAGCAAAGATGGAAGTATCAAGGTCCTGATCAATAACGGGTCAAAATATTTGATGCTAAATTGTATTAAGTTTACCTAAAACTGATCGTGAATGGACAGGACCAAGTCACAATTAAACTTGTTATTGATTTTCTTACTCATCCTTATGATGAGTTTTTTGTTAATAGAGTATCTGGTGATTCTGGATCCTGAGCTATTAACCCGATTTGGTAAAAGCACTTTTAACATTATCCAGACGAAAATCCTTACCAACCACATCATCTGGAAGACACTGTATATCTTGTTTGTTTTCATGCTGCTTTCCTTATCACGTAAAAAGAAAGCGAAAACCAACGGCACAGGGATCGTGGTCTTTTCATTACTGACCATGTTATCCTTCGGATACCTGTTTTGGATCAGGGACCTTATCACCTTATTCCCCAAAACTTTCCACCTTGCTGTCTACCCAGGGGCATTTGTACTTGGATCGGTTGGATTAATTGTCCTGATTCCGGACCTGATGAATTCCATTGGCATCAATGTTAAAAACATCAGAAAATCAGAAAAATTAGGTTTATCTACCTACAAGAGTGGAAACTACGATATTGAATTAAAAACAGTGGAAGGCCCTCTAATCCTAAATGCTCCCTTCCGGCATACCTGGGCCATCGGATCAGCGGGAAGTGGTAAATCTGTTTCGATTATTGATCCCATGATTTTTCAAATGATGCTTTCCGGGTTCACTGGTGTGGTCTATGATTTCAAGGGTACACCTCTAACTGAAACCGTATTCAAAGCACATGCCTATTTAAAAAAGCATACACCTCGGAACTATTCTGGTAAGATTCCCAATATCAAGATGATCAGTTTCACCAACCTGGATCAATCTATCCGTTTAAACCTGATTTCACCAAAAGTCATCAATTCAAGCCTTGCTGCGAAAAATGCAGCTACGACTTTTGCTCTGGCCCTGGAAAGAGAATGGATTAGAAAGCGGGATTTTTGGGCCAACTCAGCTATAGGACTGATACACGCAACGATCTGGAACTTTGCGAAAAACCATAAAGAGCACTGCACACTCCCACATGTTATATCTGCCATCACGTCTGAAACCGATCTTTTTACCAATTGGCTGAAACAGGATGATGAGATAGCACGACTGGCCCGACCAATTACCGAAGCGCTCGAAAAGGGTGCAGACCAACAAGTACAAGGAGTCATGGCCACATTACGAAATGCCATGAATGCGCTGACAAGTCCTGAATTGTTTTGGGTATTCTCCGGGAATGATGTCAACATTCAGCTCAATGACCCTGAGGATCCACAATGGTTATGCATCTGCAATGACATGGAGAAGCGGGAAGGTATCAGCCCTGCCTTATCTATACTACTGACCCTGTTGAACAAAGTACTGAATCAACCGGGCAAACGCCCTGTGCTTTATGCCATTGATGAAGTGCCTACCGTTTATATTCACGGACTGGCAGATTATATGGCTACTTGCAGATCCAATAAAAACGCCGTATTGCTTGGACTCCAGACCTACAGTCAATTAGAGAAAGAATACCAACGGGAAGAAGCTGCGATTATCAAGGGGAATTGCAGTAACCAATTTTGGGGAGTGGTAGACGTTGCAGAAGCAGAAAAAGTGGCCAAAGCGTTTGGCCAGTATGACCGTGAAAGATCGAGTACCAGCATCGGTGATTCCGGGACAAGTGACTCCTTTAACTATGAACGAATTGATATCATGAGTCCTGCAGACATCCGGACAAAAAGAGCTGGAGAATTTGTAGGTTACATTGCAGATGGAAAACCCGGATTGTTCGATACAAAATTCAAAATGCTGGATAGCTATTACCGTAATAAAATACCTAGCAATATCCCTATCCCGTCTCTTTATGAAGACAAGGAATATTTAAACGGTCTAATTGAAGCCAATTATCAAAATATATTTCAGGAAACCAATGAATTGCTACGCAGTGTATGAAGGACCTGGAAAATGATTTTGGTTTCGATGCCATTTTGGGATACCTGGGTATTCGGGTCTTAGACGATGCAAATCCCTATTTTGGACGTTTCAGCTATAATCACCTGCAATACGTTTTGTATCAAAGTGAAGGCAGGACATTGTGTTTAAGCCTAAAAACCCTCGGAAGGCTTAGTCCAATTGAATTCTTTCTATTTAACCTCCATGATCGTTCTGTTTTGAACCTTGAACGAACGCTTGAACACTTAAAAAATCTTCCGGGTCATATCCATTGTGAAGTACCAGAATTTAGGCCGATTAAAGAGAGCCAGTTGATGGCTAATATTTTGGGAATAGAATCCATTATCGATTATAACGTCACCGAGGAAGAGGAATCCAATCTTTATCAGTTTATCCAACATTTGGATAATAAGAATTGCGCCATCTTTTCCGGTATTCATCCGAATGAATATGTAATGTGTATTTACCAAAATGAAAAGTTGATAAATGCCATTACCTTCAATTTAGGCACAAGACAAATCTTTTTGACGGAGAATGGATTCATCGAGCCGATAACCAATAAGAAGTCAGACAAAAGAGTCTTCATTTCCGATATCAATCATCTGATCAACGCTAAAATGTATAGTGAAGAAGGGGAACTCTATATTTTCCGTTTTTTCAACTCGACCCTTACAATTAATCTCGATGATATCCATAAGGAATCACTTTTCATTGTGAAGGCTGAAGAGTATTCTATGGTACTTCAAATTTTGTTTAACTGCCTGGTAAAGCAGGGGCTATTTAGCAGTGCAACCGCACATCATGATTTTCACAGGAACTTACTGTCCATACACATTTCGGGATACGGTAAAAAACCCTTTAAAATTGACCAGCTAAGTGAGCCTATAAAGTACTTGCTCAAAAAGTCGCTTAAGGTAGGGAGTGCTATGCCAAAGCACCCCTTTAACGACTTTATCTTCAATCAAAGCTATTATTTTGGAGGAACTGATCTAGTCCAATTTACCAATAGTAAGGCCAACGACTTTGCAATGACCCTTCCATTAAAAACGGAATTTATGATTCCACTATTTGATCATTTTGCCCAATTGCTACCTGTGAAGTATAAACTAAAACTCATTGGTTGATTTGATCATCGAGGGTCATGATTTATTGATGATTGGCAATCAAACCTAAATAAATTTTATATTTACTTAGACACAGATACTAAATTTCTTAGATCTTCAGTCCGCCCTTTACTAAATCACTAAACCCGATGCCAAAAAAAGGCCAGACCAAGACCGATACCTCACGGGCTGAAAATAAAACCACATCTTCAAGATCGGCTCAGGAGAAGATGGAATACTTCACCATCCGGAGTGTTAAGGAAATTCAGGGAAGAACCGCTGATCGTCTCATAATCATCGGTGATCGCGAAGCCATCACGAAGGACTTCCGGGAGAAGCCTCAATTTGAAATCAGGTTGGGAGAAAACCCATCAATTGATGAAAGTGCATTAAAATTAAAAGTTGGTGATATAGTTGGCACTACAGTAGATCAGTATTCAATATCAATTACCAGGCCTGATCAAACGAAAACGAATCAGATCATTTTTGTCCCCAAATCCCCCTTCATACCAATCAAAAAGTTAGCCATTGAGGGAACCCTGATCCAGGACCCCAAGATCGCTAAAACCGGAAAAGGAGAAATTGGTGTTATTCAGATTAATGAACTAACTGAAAATACAAAGAGTGTCTCCAATTTTAAGAGCGGCAGGAACATAGTGATATCAGAAAAGTACATCGACTCAATCAGGAAATTGAAGACTGGTGACCGTATTAGCGTGACTACACATCCAAAGACCTATTTCAATACGGAGACCAGATCAAATGACATTATCTGGCAAGCCCTCGAAGAGGTACAGAAACTGCGTAAATCCAGGACGCCCTCAAAGAGACAGGAGAGAGGTATATAAGATATATTTTCTGGTTTTATATAATACCGCTATATTTGAACCACTAGCCTAGTCTAATGGAATATCATATAGATGTCATTGTTGAACATGATAGCATGGTAGAGACCGTCTACAAGATCATCACCAATGAAAACATTATGTCTGAAAAAATACTAAGTTTTCAATTTATTGAGGACTTAATCGGAGATTATGATTATTCAATTGAACCTCAGGAAATAGAAGCCAATTTGTTCAAATTGAAGATCCATAAGAAGCCATTAGAATGACTTAGAAAATAGATTGATCATCAACCTAAAATTTAAATACTATGAAAATCAGATCTCAATTCTGCGGTAACCTTGCCGCTGACGCTGAAGTAAAAAAGTTTGATTCAGGAAAGACATTAGCTGAGTTTTCCATTGCTGTAAATGGCTCCAAGTTCAAGGACGGAGAATATGTTGATTCCGCGTTCTACCATCTATGTAAGTTACCAGGGCACGATAAGATATATCAATATCTAAAAAAGGGAAAGCTTGTAGAAGTCTCCGGATCCTGGGAATATGATTTGATTCCCATGCCTAATTCAGATAAGGAATACAAGCGATATAATTTCATCGTCGATGAAGTCAAGCTCCTGGGGGGCAAGGACTGACAGAATAAAGCAGCAGGAATGCTGCTTTTTTTATATGTGAAAAGTGTCTTTACATTTTTCATTCAAGAAGGTAAAAACCCCCGGTAATCGTCAAACCGCTGGAAATTTGTACTAAAATTTCATCAGCTTCCAGTTTGACTTATTTACCTCTTTTGGGCTTTTCCTTTTATGCTTTCATGAAAAATGAAAAGACTATTGGAGAGAGTTTTATTGAACTGATACTTGCGATAACTCATGTCTTTTTCACTGTTGGCAAGGCGCTATTTTGGACCTCCTTGTTTTTAAGAGAATACCACGACTATATGGATCTGGCATTCAGCTATTCTCTGGTCCTCATTTTGATTCATCTGATCGTCAAATTTGTTTGTGACACGTTTATCAATAAACTAATCACCCTCATTAAAGTAGGTGCTATTTTGTTCGTTGTTAAATGTTCAAGCTTTTGAATAAGGTTTTCTAATTCACATGAGAATATTAAAAAAGCCCCCGAAGAGGCTTTTTTTATTATATCTGAAATTGGTTTCAGGATTTTGAATCCAGGCAGAAGAAATCATGCACATGAATTTCAGTAATGTATTTCTTCGAACCATCTTTTTCATAGGATCTATTGATGAGTTTTCCATCAAGAATGATCAGGGATCCTTTAGATAACATCTTTTGTGCTTTTTCTGCACGGTTGTTCCAAAGGCAGATAGTGTGCCATTGGGAAGTGGTGATTTTTTCACCATCATTGTTGTAGTAGGTTTCATTTGTAGCCAATGGAACGCTGACCAGTTTTTTGCCACTTTCGAAGGTTCTGATATTAAAATCAGTTCCAATTCTACCTACCAGTCTTACATTGTTTTTTAAAGAGTTCATTGTTGTAATGTTTTAGTTAAAAATTCATTTTTTGATATGCCATTGAAAGACTGGTGGCATTCAGAGATATTAAGTTGCTGTTTTTATGAAGCGTTGAACACCGTAAAAAATCGCCTACCGGACTACTTTTTTTCAAAAAATACAATGTATATCAAGGCACCGGTAGTATTGCATTGATAAAAAATGATGTACTAAGACCAGCAACCGAACTAGTAAACAGTAAGACCAGGGTATGAAGGCACTATGGTTTTATGAACTTTGACTTAAGTGGCTTCTGATAAGGTCAATTCCACAGGCTGCATTTATTTTTTCCCAAATCTATTTCATCACACATTTGGTAAAAATGGGTCACAATTAAAACCCTCTGGCCATTCTTCCGCTGAACCCCTTTTTAATTGAGCTTCCATTTGTACTCAGCCACCCGCATACCCTGAAATATTGGGTTAGGCAAAAAATAAAATTGCCTATGAAAACTTCATTCTATTATCACAAAGAAAAGTATCCCACTAGGTCAATAAAAAGATCTGATGAAACCTGTGATTCAACAAGTTTCCTCAAAATGTAAGTCCAACCATCAAATTAAATCGAAATGAGTAACACATTCTTTCAGGAGATTTTCAAACACATGGATGGTGTTGATCTCCAGATCGCCCTAAAAAGGAAGGGTGATAAGATTGCTTTCACCATACTTCCAATTGCAAGAGTTGATGACAAAGCAAAGGACATGCTTCAACCGATTACTGGTATGTCCACACCTCAGCAACTTGATGCTGAACTTGTAGAACAGCTGGTAATGCCTCTGGATATGATAAGCGAATGGTCATTGGATCTTAAAAAGTTCGAAGACCATATGGCTGAAGTAAAAGGCAAGGATGCCAAGGCTAAGGAAAAAGAGAAAGCTGAGAAGGAGATCCAGGATAAGATCAAGAAGCATTTGGAGAACGCTCAGAAGGACTTTGATGAAGGTGCCTACAAATCTGCGCTTGAAAAAGTAAATAAAGCACTGGCCATTAAAATCGATAATGCTGAAGCCAATAAGCTGAAAGACAAAATCAAAATTCAGCTTGGTACAGGAACACTATTTGAAACCGCAAACACTCATTAATCATGGAAGTATTACAAGTACGTAGAAAATTCAATTGGAACGATAACGGCACCGTAAAAGAGCTACCGGATCCAGGAGAGCAGTTAACTCCAACGGAAGTATTAGAGCTGCATTCGATCTCATATCCACAGCTCACAACCGCATCTGTAACCGGTCCCGAAATCAAGGAAGATTACCGGGTCTACACTTTTTCAACTGTAGTAGGAACAAAAGGATGAACTCGCTTGAATTTTATCAAACATGCATTCAAAAGAACCAACAGTCCAAAGGACCAGAGCGAGATCTAAGTCAATATCGCTGGGAAAGACAATTGGTCAACATTCTAATGGAAGGCCGGCACGATCAAATCATGCAGACTTCCGGAGATCAACCAAAAGAAAGGATCAGTCACCAGCTGATCCCTTACCTCATGTAAGAGGATTTAAGGAAGAACTTTCTTTGATCCAAATCTACTCCCGAGTAGATAGTGAAGTCAATAATAGTGTTTTGGGAAAGATGATTCTCTTGTTAAAGGACCATCCGGACTTTGAGGATCGTGATTGGAATGTAGATTCCAGTTTCCATGAATTCGTTCAATTTATTCAAGACCAGTTCAATTCCCTTTACAGTAAAGAGCATCCTGTATTCATAGATTTCCCGGAACATGCAGAACCAGAATTCTACTGGATCCATGCATTAGATGAATGTGAATCCTATGGAAATATTATCCCTTTCCAGTGGCTTAAACTCCTCAGGAAGCAGGATAAAGCTTTCCTGGAGCTTACCTATCATTTCATATCGATTTGTCATCACAAGCTGCACATCCCCGCCTGGAATGATTACAACTGCAGCTGTTACCTTGATGACCTGGCCGCAAGGATCGATGATGACGATGAAGAAGACCTGGAAGATGAATATGGGATAGAAGATCTCGAAGCTTTGAAAGAAGATTTTGCTGAATGGGATGATGCTACCTCGATCTATCATCAGGCTATCAAGAAATCCCATAGCCTGGTAAGATTCAAAAGGCTTCTGAAAAACTATAAGCCACGAAATCGATCTTTTAAGAAAGTTGTGCGATGGTATAAAAAGGCCATCGTTCTCATAAATAAAGGAATGGATTTCTACGAATTTGAGAACTCTCCAGTAACTGACTACGGCAATCCTTACAGATCCAACCATTATTATCAAAACGGAGAGGCATGGCCATCTAGGTACTGTGGATTTACCTGGTCCTTCGATGGGTATATCGGAAACACACTCAGTAGTGAGCTTGATGAGATTGCCGGGAACTGCGGTATCATACCATTGATAGAATCACAGAAGATCATTCCGGAGATTAGACGCCCTCAATTTGGCAAAGCCAAAGTCTTTTATGACTGGATGTCTGAAGGTAATGAAGCCTGCAGAAGATTATTTCAAAATCTAACCAAGTAAAGCCATGTTCACAGATACCCTTAATGCCAGGTACATTCCTAAAATTGCCCTGGTCGTCTATAAGAAAAAGAAGGATGACAATCCTTTCGTCGAAAATGAAAAAATACCAGATTTTCACCTGGAGTCATGTGACTTCATTGAAACTGATGGTATCTACCATCTCTCAGCCGGCAGGCTGCTTCAGGAAAATCAACTTAACCAGCTGGCCAGGTTCCTGAGTAAGCGAGAACAAAAACGCCTTGCACCGTTCTCTTTTAAGAGGCTTATCCCATCCAACATTTTATATGCTAAGCAGGATCAGGATATCCCAACGATCGTCTGGATCAAAGTGAACGTTCAGGAAAAGCTCCTTTTCACCAAGGAACTTGGTATTCCTGATGGCGTCTGCAAATTGCCAAACCTGCTATTTTATTTATCCGGAAGCTCCATGAAGGTGTTTGCCTTCAAATCAAACCACCTAAGGGAAAATACACCCCTTTACAGAGCTCCATTCCATAATACTGATGATACTGGAGTATGCATGGGGAATGTTAAAATAAAGTCAAAAACTCGTTTTTGGGAAGACCTTATCGAAGCTGCGGAAGGTGCATTTTTCAATTCTCTTTTCTCACACATCAATGGATCCAGTCCATTGCTGGATGGGTACAATTTGAATACAGTTCTGACAAGCTGTATTGAAAAGGAAGATCCATTTCCCATTGATTCATTAGCCGCATGCAAAGTCACATTAAAAACGCTCATCAAATAGACAACCATGAAATGTCCATAAAGCAAGCTATACTAACCAAGGCTGAGTATTTGAAAGAAAACCGAGGTCTGGTGACCGTTTTGAAGTACCCGGACATTCCATGTGACGACTGAAAATCAATTAATACACACATGAAAAAGATTCATTACTTAAATGCTTATATGCAAGCTCCTATGCATCCAGTTACTGTATGTCTGGTTGGTTGCGGCGGTACGGGCAGTAGCTTACTTACACAATTGGGTAGGATCCATTATGCACTGAAAGAATTGGATCATCCGGGACTTATGGTTCGTGTCTTTGATCCGGACAGCGTTAATCCTTCCAACATAGGAAGACAGCTGTTTTCAAATGCCGATATCGGATTGAATAAAGCACAGGTCCTTACCTCCAGGTTAAACAGGTTTTACGGTACTGACTGGTTATCCTTTCCTTCTGAATTGATAACTGAGGAAATCAAGTCTAATATTCTGATTTCTTGTGTGGATTCCGTTTCATCACGAAAGAAAATCTATAACCAAATTAAGAAGTATGAGGGATACTCAAAGAGCTTTAACATGGCTCCACCTTACCGGCTGTATTATTGGATGGACACAGGGAATACTCGTGATGGGGGTCAGGTAGTTTTGGGCACAACTCAAAACATCCAACAGCCGAAAGAGTCGTCTTTTGAAACAATGGAAGTGCTACCATCAATATTTGATCTCCATCCGGATATTGAGCAACACGATAATAGTGATGAACAGGGACCAACCTGTAGTGTGGCTGAAGCCTTAACGAAACAGGACCTGTTCATCAATACGTTCATAGCCCAGTTCGCTGGCAAGCTGTTGTTTGACTTGTTGAACGATCGAATGACCATCTATCAAGGTGGATATATTAACCTGGCTAATTATCGTACTAACCCCATTAAGCTATGATTATCACACTTCTAAACTACAAATCCATTCTTCCGGAAAAACTGCATGACCAGTTTCTGGTAATGGCCGGAAGAGAAAGAGTAGGGGCCATCATTTACAAAGACCACGTCCTTAAATATGCGAATATCGATGAGTATTAAGCTTCAGCAATCATTCAACAATGACTTTTTCTTTTAATACATTACCATTTTCATCAATGATATGCATAATGTAAAGTCCTTTTTTTAGATTGTGAGTATCTATTTTTACCTCATTATCACAACTCTCCTTTTCAGCAACAGGCTGCTGGAAAATGTCGAATAACTTTACATTGAACATAACCTCTTCCTCACTATTAGCAAGGGTTGGCGAAGTTTCGCCTGAAGGCTCTTGTGTAACAGTGAGTTCATCAGAAACCGGGTTTGGATAGGTATTATATGTGTAAGAATAAGAAGATCCACTACAGTAGCCATTATAAACCCATATGTTTGCCCAATCACTATTTCCAGCACCATTATTTATTATCACACCAATGGGCTCTGCACTATAAACATAGTTTTCTGAATTTAGGATTATATGATTATCATATTGTGCTTCAACAGTCCAACCCTGGGGATAATCCCATGAATATGTAAAATTCGATTGGTGGCCACCAGGAACATACGCGCTGTATCCATATGAAGTATTATAGCAGGTAGTACCTGAGAATCCGGAGATTTCTATCTGTGAACTGGTAAATGGCCCTGCTTGTAAACTACCATCAAAAGTTGCGATAACTGGACATAAGTTAGGGTCATTGTTTTGGACATTTGCTGTTACTGTCCCCTCTCCATAATTGGATCCAGAATATTTGACGGTTACAGATGTATTATCTTGTGATATGATGGTGAGATTAGAAGTAGATGTCCAGGTGACATTATGAGTCGGGAACACATTAAATATTTCAAATGTAGCGCTATTGTTTGTTGTAACCACATAAGGTCCTATAACTCTTCGAACGTGTGGAATAACAAGTGCATTTGTAGTCTGTACATTTGGATCATTTGTTAGCCAAGCACCTAATTCTTCATCAATAGCTTGACCACTTCCATCCCAGGACTCATCGAATCGTCCATATTGATCAGGACTTTGAGGAGTTGCACAAAACGAACCACCTCCTGCTAACTGACCGATTATTCTTCCATCATTGTTAAAAAGCGGAGATCCTGAAGATCCTCTAGCCGTGATTCCATCATCCCATGATACCCTCCAAAAATGATTCGTTCCAACCTGATATCCAAAGTATGTCGGTGTTGTAAAAGTTGGGCTGTGATCATCAATTGAAATTTTCATAACATCTCCGTTTGGATGATGAATTCCTGCTGTATTATTAATTGATGTTGTTGATCTTGACCATCCAGCAAGTTGAATTACATCTTTTCCATCAGGCATTTCGTTCATTTCAACAAGTGAAAAATCCGATTGACTCCAAGCGGATCTAAATGTGGAACCACCCTGATAAGTAATCCAGGTATAGGAAGGAGGTTCGGCACCACCACAACTTGGGCTTCTGTATTTAAATCTAAAAACCCAGTCTTCAGCATTATCGATTTCCCCGGCCTCTAATGTGCCATTCCCATTTAGATCAATACAATGAAAAGCACTTAAAACATTGGGAGTATAATCCTGGCATGCATTATTGATTAATGCTCCAGTACACAATTCATTGTTATTTAAAAGTATTAGTACAACTGAATTTGATTCATCCAACCAACCATCTCCTTCAGGACTACAAACAACGTCAATATTACAACTTTCAGAATCACCGTAACCTGATCTGAAAGTATTTCTATATCCATGTACAATTTCATCCAAAATAAGGATACTTGGCTTACTTTGAACCCGATTAGGTTCAAATAACTCAATAGTAGCTCGGTCGCCTTTTAATAGGTCAGTACGAAAACGTTCTTTATCATTATTATTCTTACTAGTTATAGGTCCGATTAACATTGATTTATCAGAATTATAGATAATCACCTCCGATCCACTGGATAAATGAAACATATTGAATACAAAATTGAGAGAATAAGCGTCTTTAGATTCAACCTCAAGAGAATATACCGTGCCATTTTCGACGATGTTTCTAGCTCCTTGTTTTTTTATGTCTATTGACACTGGAAAAGACTTACCAAACTTATATGGCCCTACCTTGTTTTCAAGGTCATCTTGAGAAACAAGCAAATTATTATCTACTGGAGGTAAACTAAAAATTCTAGATTTTAATATTTCGGTTTTTGATTTTCTGAAATTATTAATTTGATCTTGAGACATCCCTCTGGTAATTACTTGGGCCTCTAAACATAAAGTTGAAGACAAGTAGAAAGAAATTAATATATATAAGTTTTTCATTTTATTCAATGCTAAAGGTGTGGGAAAAACGACGATTATTCACTTCGATTTGAAGATCACTATCGTCAGAAAATTGAAAATCTTCAGTAAATGATATTTCATATCTTCCACTTGGCAAAGCAGTTTTGTTATAAGGATATTCATCATTAATATATTTATTAGATGAAGGGATGTTATATAAACCTTCTTCATAAATCCAGGGAAAGGAATAAACAATAAAGCTATCAGGATCAATGGTATGGAATCCTTGTCTTGGAACGGCAGGATATTGCAAAGGAAAAGGTTTTCCTACTTCCTCTACCCTCTTAAAGCCACTAAGCTTAAAAACCGTTGCAAAATCACTATTCGATTCATGATTCCTTTTATAATAGATTTTTTCAGGAGAGGAATTGCGAATTTTGAAGCTGATGATAAAATTTTCTCCTTCTCTAAACTGAGTAGAGGGGTTTCCGTTTTTATCTAAAGTCTCATAAGATAACTGAATTACGGATGGTTCTACATCCTCACACCTGAATGCAGTGACCGGTAACAGCACTAAAAAGAGTAACAATTTGATTAGTTTCATAATATTTGCTGGTTTATTTAATGATAAATTTTACATATGTTTCAAAGTATTTTTCGTTGATTTTTACAGTGGTTTTTGTAAAGTATTCTCCTTGTGGAAGAACAGAATTTTCCGGATTATCAAGCCAATTACACTTGGCCAAATACACGTATTCATTTGCAGGAACCGGTCTTGGAGGCAGTGCAATCGCTGCGCATACAACCTCGTCGCTAAAAGGCCTTCCAACAGCAATACTCCCATTGATCTTCCTATAGATTTTCATAAACTCTTTGTTCCCTTGTGCGAGAAAACAAGCATTGAAAGAATTTATTTCAATTTCCTCGTTGGTATGATTGATTGCTTTAAGAGCTAAGGCAAACTCACCACTTTCACCAGATAATTCGGTCGTTTCTTCCCCGGTGTGGTCAACAACCACCATCTCTACTATTAGCCCCTCAGGGACCGGTTCATCAGAGCATGTAAACAGGCTTATCGCAAAACATAATAATAGGAGCGGATGAGGATATCGTCTCATAGCTTTGGGATTTATGGTTAGAAATGAAACTTCATTTTTTAAGACACCATAGAATACCGTTTAGTTGAAAGTTAGTGAAAATTATAAATACCACCTAACTTAATTATAATGATTCTTCAAATGATAAATCATTTCTCTCCAATATTTTCTTCTCCAAAATTTAGCTTCCCCTTTAGTCAAAGAGTATGCAGGAAATGACCGCTTCACTTGAATCAAAGATTCACATTTCCTTTACAACTTCTCTTTGCCTTATTCGGCGCTAGCCCTCCCTCAGCTTAAATCATTTCTCCAAAAAAAATATGGAGAAAATGAGACAACATCAGAAACAGCTTAAACCTGCTTTTAAGGAAAATATCCCTTCCGATAGGAGAGCAATTGAAGCACTCAAAAGCAAGATCCTAGGTGAATGGTCAAACCCCAAAAAGGAACGACCATGACAGATTTAACCGCATCAAAATTTTATCATTTCAAGGTCCTCTTAAATGAATTCTTTCTTGATAAGAAGAAAATTGGCTCCACTACGGACCTGGTAAAAATGGCAAGCCACTGTGAATTGAAGCCAGGCGTTGACTATGCTCAATTCCATCAACTGTACGATGTGGCTGAAGCTGCATTGAATGAGTTCATGGGAAACCAGGATATCCCGGCATTTATACGGAATGCAATGATGTTTCTGCAAAGCTATGCACAGCTCCTTCCAACCTTTACGGAACGCTCCAGTGATAAATCCCTTTATCAACAATTCTCTACACCTCAGGATATCGCCTGGGTACTAATACAGCTCGCGAACATCAAAATTGATGATTGGGTACTTGAACCGTCTGCCGGCACCGGATCCATCAGCAGCCTTCTAAAAAAGAGTCTCGCGAACCGGATTATCGTGAACGAGATACATCCATTTAGAAACTGGTTGTTGACCGAGCAAGCCTACCATAACATTTTCAGGGAGGATGCTGCACAGATTCATAACCTGGCAAAATTCCGGGAACTCGTACCTGATAAAATCATCATGAATCCTCCTTTCAGCAGGACCATCCAAACCAAAGCCAAGGTTGATGTACTGGCAGGCGCAAAGCATCTTTTATCAGCATACAAACTCCTGAGAAAAGGAGGGAGGCTGGTTCTCCTGATCAATGCTTCCTTCAACAAAGGATCCAAGGGCTACACTTTTTTTCAGCAAAATGCTCCGGATCATCGACTGGTCATGAATGCCACCATAGACCCTGAAACTTTCAAACAGAAGGGTACTCATTTTGAAACCCGGATCATAGTCATTGAAAAGGATCCTGAAAAGAAAATTCATATTCCTCATACAGACATCAATGAGGATAACATATGTGAAATCTTAGAACTCAATCTTTATAATCATGGGTAGAACTCAATCACCTCAGAATCAACTATCTCTCTTTGATGGGTTTTCAAATGCTTCTGTAGCTAAGGAAACTACGCAGAAGAAAGCTGCAGGTCAATCCGAAATGGACTTCTCCAAAAGACCTACTGAAACTTCAATGAAGGTGATCAAGTCTGATATCATACCTTTAATTGAAGGCAATACGGTTGAACAGTCTCCTGAACAAACTCCGGACCTAAGTGTCGAACGTAAGGAGTTGGGCAAGGTTGAAGAATTGGGCGACTACGCAACCTATCAGCCTCAAATCATAATCTATGGATCCAAGGATCATCCAACTCCACTCTGTGAATCATTGGCCATGTCATCCATTGATTTACCACAGACTGATTATAAACCTAATCTACCAGCAGAATCCATTGCCTCAGGGATCTTATCAAATGCTCAGCTAGAGGACATTATACTTGCTGGCCATGCCCACAACAGTTTCATCAATAATGATGAATTCCGCAGAGGGTTCATGATCGGTTCGGGAACCGGCTTCGGTAAAGGAAATGCCATTGCAGGTATCATCCTGGACAACTTCAGACAGGGCCGTAAGAAGGCCGTATGGATATCCAAAAATGAAAACGCTCATTTCAACTCCCGAGAATATTGGGAAGCAGTAGGAGGGAGGTCCCGTCACATAATTGATCACCACGGGTTGAAACCCGATCATAAAATCAGGGCAAACGAAGGTGTTCTCGTTACAACCTATGGTGTCCTTAGAAGTAAGTTCGAAGTCTTACAACCGGATGAAGCCGATGCGGCTGGCAATACAGTTACAAAAATCTTAAAAGGCAGGGTACGCCAGATTATTGATTGGCTAGGGAGTGACTTTGATGGTGTTATCGCATTTGACGAATCTCATATTATGGCCAATGCCATGGATCAAAAAGGATCACGTGGAATGAAGAAAGGATCCATGGTTGCAGAGGTAGGGCTTACACTTCAAATGATGCTGCCTAAGGCACGTATTATATATTCTTCAGCTACCGGAGCCACAGAAGTTCAAAACCTTGTATATGGCCAAAGATTAGGCCTATACGGTCCAGGAACACCCTTCAAAGACCAATTGGATTTTGTAAATGAGATCAAGGCATCCGGAGTAACTGCTATGGAACTGGTAGCCAGGGATATGAAAGCGCTTGGCATCTACACGGCTCGTAGTCTGAGTTATGCTGGGGTTGCTTATGATGCCGTACTACATGAAGTCACCGATCCACAGCGTGAACTATATGATACGCTGGCCAGGGCCTGGCAGACGGTTCTTCAAAACATAGAAGAAGCTATTGAAGTGAATAACACTTCCAAAAATGCGAAAGCAGCAGCGCTTAGCAGTTTCTGGTCCTCACATCAACGGTTCTTTAATCTGATCATTCTTACGATTCAGTTTCCATCTGTAGCAAAGGATATCCAAAAGCACATGGATGAAGGAGATGCTATCATCATTCAGCTTACAAGCACGAATGAAGCCCAAACCAAACGGGCGCTGGCACAGGAAAAAGGGAAGAAGCTGAACGAAGAAATCTCGCTTGAGGCTCTCGACATTTCCCCTAAGAGTATCCTTATTGAATACCTGCACAATTCATTCCCGGTTACTCAATATGAAGATTATGAAGATGAGAATGGGAACCTACGTCAACGTGTGGTTTCTGACTCTGAAGGAAACCCGGTGATCAACTACGATTCTGTACAGAAACGTGATCAGTTGATCAGTCAGATTGAAGAAGAACTGGTTATTCCTCAGGGACCACTGGATTCATTTCTGCAGACCTTTGGTGCTGATAATGTAGCCGAAGTAACAGGAAGAACGCTTCGCCTGGTAGATGTCCCGGATCCCATTACCGGAGAAATGAAAAAGGTAGAGCAGAAACGTACTCCTTCACACGTTAAAAAGGAGATACGTGAATTTCTCGATGATCAGAGAAGGATCCTTGTATTCAGTGAGGCTGGCGGTACCGGAGGTAGCTTCCATGCAGATAAAAGGATCACAAACCAACGAAGACGTGTACACTATGCTTTTCAACTTGGATGGAGAGCTGATGTCGCTGTACAGGGATTTGGTAGATCCCATCGTAGCAATCAGGTATGTCCACCATTATTCAAATTATGTTCCACTGACATCGCAGCACAAAAGAGATTCCTTAGCTCAATTGCACGAAGGTTGGAGCAATTGGGAGCGCTAACCAAAGGTCAACGATCAACCGGTGGCCAGGGTATACTTGATAACTCTTACAACTTTGAAAGTCGCTATGCTGAGGATGCTCTTGAACTGCTTTACCTGGACATTTTTCATAAGTCGTCACCCATTACCATGGATCAGATGCAGAACATGATGGGTTTGAAATTACTCCATGAAGTTGATGGAGAAATGGAGCTAAATAAGCAGCTCATGCGCGATATCAAGAAATTCCTTAACAGGATTCTATCACTTGAAATTCACATCATGAACAATGTCTTCAGCGCCTTTGAAGAGAAGATCACCGGACTTATCAAACAGGCTAAGTTGTCCGGGAATTACGATGAAGGTATAACTCATATCGATGCAATGAGTACGGAGTTGATAGAAGAAGTTCCAATCTATGAGGATACCAGGACCAAAGCACAAGCCATGTTAACCACCCTGAAGCTAAACGTCCGTGTCGATAAAAAGGATTGGAATACTGCATTGGGATATCGACATCACCCCAAGTTCACAGGCTACTATCAACAAATCAATTCGGGTTACATATATGCAGTCTTTTCTGCCTATCAGTCCGCAAGTGAATCAGGACAGATCACTACGTATGTTGAGCGGGTAGGTATTACCAATTCGTCCATGTTTACAATAGAAGAATTGACATCCCACCATAATGCGATATCGGATATTGATACCGTTCGTGATCTTTGGAATTCACAATATAAGGATACTCCGGATACAAAGGTTGAAATGCATAGCCTGATCAAGGGATTACTACTACCTATCTGGCATAAGATTCCCGGAGAAATTATCATTAACAGATACATTGATAATGATGGCAATACCCATTTAGGGAGATTCATATCTCAACAAAACCTTGCCAACGTCCGGACCATGTTTGAGTTGAAAAACAAGCTGAGTATTAGAGAGATCATCTATAAACTCAACCAGGGTTATACCATTGAACTTGACAATGGATGGAAGATGAAATCCGCAGTGATTCAATCCATCCCTTCCATTGAATTTTTCAATGTTTCGGATACCTATTCTAAACAATTTGAAAATTGGGGGCTATTAACACGGATCAAGAATAAGTTGCTGGACACTAGTACGGCATACCTGCCGAAAGATCAACTGGTAAATACTTTACCAGTCATCATGAGAGATATGAATTTGACGGTTAGAACCGTTTTATAAAATGGTGTGATTTTTGTATATTCCTCAAATAAATAATAGGGGAATTGAAAAAGTTAGGTTTATTATTGGTGATAGGGTATTTCCTTATCTCCTGTTCAAAGGAGGAAATCAACATGATTTCTTTTCCAGACGATTATCCCCATAAATGGCAACTAGTGTCTGTATTAACAGGATTATCGAATACTTCAGTTTCTGGTGATCAGTTACCCTATTTTGAAGAGTATATCTTTAATAGTGATAATACATTTTCTAAAACACGTGTGGTAGAAAAAAGTACCATTGTTGCAACAGGGTCATTTTCAGTTGATAAAAGTGATGATAAAATCAGTTTGTCTCTTTCGTATAACTCCGAAAGTGAGATAATAGATAACTGTTCTAAAGAACTTACTGAAATACTGCTTATTACTTCCAGTAAATCATTTTCAAACAATGTTTTAGCTTGTGATCGGGGCAGAATGAATTATTCAAGGGTAGATTAATTTTGACTTGTTTAAACATTTAAGATGAGTGAGTTTTCACAAGAGATAAAGAATTTAGAATCGAAATTTGAGGATCATTGGGGTAGGACTGGTTCATTATTGGTATGATAACGATCTTCCAGTTCCTGGGATAAACTCCCCTCTTTTTATCTCTCTTTTATTTATTGCTTAAAAATCAATGGTGAGTATCATTATACCAATGAAAACCCTTCCATCGATAGTTTGTAGTCACCATTTCTCACCAATTCGAAGAGATGTTTGACCTTCGAGTTCTTTAGAAAGAATCCTTCTCCATCACATAACGCAATGCTTTCACTGTCTTCATTGAAGTTCAGGTCCATGAATTCTATGCAATCCCATACGCAGTCCGTGGATTGATCTGTATTCCGTGTGAGCGTGAGCAATGGAACAAAGTAGATGACATTATCTTCCATATCATCAATAACAAGTCTTACAACCAATAAATGGAAACCAAACTATCTGAATTTCCTTAAATTTAGTTCACTTTCCCAATCCTGATCAATAAATAATAGTTATTTAAGCTACCAACCAAAGTATCGTAAAACTTTTCCAAAATCTCATAACCTGGCATTTAATCCTTAGCTCTAATTTCACGTTAAGACTTTTGAAATAGAATACAATTGAAAAAGCTCGTCACCATATTATTATCATTACTCATACTTTCTTCTTCAGGAGTAATGGTACTGGCTAAGCACTATTGTGATGGTGAACTTGTCAATGCCAGGTTGATCGAAAAACCGGATTCGTGTTGTAACGGGGAAAATTCAGGATGTTGCAATACGGAACAGCAAGATCTGAAACATGATGATAATACACTGGTTTCTGTTTACAGCTTTCAAAAAGAAGCCCCTGCACTAATAGGCACAATTGAGTTTCCCTCTCTTTCAGAGACAATTATATCTAACAATTCAATTCTAAAGGAACTCCTTCAAACGCCCCAAACTGTATCGGATATCCTCATTCGGATACAGTTGTTCCTCCTTTAATGGACCAATATCTGAATAACCTATCCCCTTGGATGATTGATTGAGGGGTATTAGAAGACAAAACAGTTTAATTATCAAATACATTAGCAATGTTAAATAAATTCATAAGGTTCTTTCTGGAAAACAAACTCGTTACCGGACTGTTGGTACTTATTTTTGTTGGATGGGGGGTAGCTACAGCACCATTCAACTGGAAGATGGAGAATTTTCCCCGTGACCCTGTACCTGTGGATGCTATCCCGGATATTGGGGAGAATCAGCAAATCGTTTTCACCACCTGGATGGGAAGGTCTCCTCAGGATATTGAAGACCAGATTTCTTACCCGTTGACCACAGCACTTCTGGGGGTTCCAGGAGTAAAAACAATACGAAGTAACTCCATCTTCGGACTATCCACCATCTATATCATTTTTGAAGATGACATAGAATTTTACTGGAGTCGCACGCGAATACTCGAGAAGTTGAATTCCCTGCCTGCTGGCACGCTTCCCCCAGAGGTGCAGCCCGCATTGGGACCCGATGCTACTGCCTTGGGACAGATTTTCTGGTATACGCTGGAAGGGCGAAATCCTGAAACCGGAGAGCCTACAGGAGGTTGGGATCCGCAGGAACTACGGACAATACAAGATTTTTATGTAGGATATGCACTTACATCTGCAGCCGGTGTATCCGAAGTGGCCGCTATCGGAGGGTTTGTGAAAGAGTACCAGGTGGACATTGACCCAATAGCCATGAAGGAGTACAATGTCAATGTGGCTCAGATCATGCGGGCGGTAAAGGAAAGTAACTTGGACGTGGGTGCCCGGACCATCGAATACAACAAGGCTGAATATCTGGTGAGGGGGTTAGGGTACATCCAAAACCTTGAAGACCTTGAAGAAGCTGTGATTACCCAGCACCACAACACCCCTATTCGCGTCAAAGATGTGGCTGTTGTCAATTTTGGCCCTTCAACTCGTAGAGGAGGGTTGGACAAAGGCGGTGCGGAAGCTACAGGGGCAGTAGTGGTCTCTCGGTATGGCGCCAATCCTTTAGCCGTAATTGAAAATGTGAAGAAGAAGATTGAAGAAATAACACCGGGGTTGCCTTCAAAAGTGCTTCCTGACGGCACCGTATCGAAGGTGACGGTAGTTCCGTTCTATGACCGTACCGGGTTAATTAAAGAAACCCTGGGCACACTGGAGGAGGCACTGACGCTGGAAATTCTCATTAGCATCATTGTAGTAATCATTGTTGTTATGAACCTGAGAGCCTCCCTTCTCATCTCAAGCTTACTTCCTATTGGTGTCTTGATGACATTTATAGTGATGAAATATGCAGGAGTAGATGCTAACATTGTTGCTCTTTCAGGGATAGCCATTGCCATAGGGGTAATGGTGGATGTTGGGGTAGTATTTACTGAAAATATCCTCCGGCATCTGGAATTGCCAGAGAACAAAGGTATTTCCGGCAAACAGAAGTTAGAAGTAATCTATGTAGCTACGACTGAAGTAGCTTCAGCAGTTATTACCGCCCTTACAACTACAGTTGTGAGTTTTCTCCCTGTTTTTGCCATGCAGGCAGCAGAAGGAAAGCTATTCAGGCCCCTGGCCTTTACAAAGACATTTGCCATGCTGGCTGCCTTGTTCGTAGGACTCGTTGTGATCCCCGCTTTAGCGCATTGGTTATTTTCTGTAAAGGTTGGAAAGGAAAGAACAAAAAGAATATGGAATTCAGCCCTTATCGCTCTGGGATTACTCATCCTGATCTTCGCAGGAAATTGGCTTGGAATCGTCCTTATGGCCCTGGGAATTAACAATATTGCAGAGAAATTTTTACCTGAAAAAAGGAAATGGCTTACTGAATATCTGAATATCGCCATTATCATGCTTACAGTTGCAGCCTTTCTAACACGTGAATGGCTTCCCTTGGGCGCTCAAAATAGCATAGTAATAAATTTCCTGTTTGTTGCAGTAGCCATATTGCTCATTTTAGGCTCACTACTATTGCTGGTAAAATACTATACCCCAATACTAAGGTGGTGCCTGGACAATAAGTGGAAATTTTTTACTGCCCCAATCTTCGTTTTTTTATTTGGAATACTTTCCTGGATAGGTTTTGAAGGTGCTTTTGGATCCATAGGTAATACCATTGAAAAGACAGGCTGGGAAATTCGACAAACCAGTTTTTGGCAGTCTCTCAATAAAACCCTTCCGGGAATAGGAAAAGAGTTTATGCCGGCCTTGGACGAGGGCTCATACCTCTTGATGCCCACCACAATGTCGCATTCAGGAATTGAAGAAAACATTGACGTAATCAGAAAGGTAGACGGATATGTCGCCCAGATTCCTGAAGTCCAGTCGGTTGTAGGTAAGTGGGGACGCGTGAACTCTGCATTGGATCCGGCACCCATCTCCATGTTTGAAAATACCATCAATTATAAACCCGAATACATGGTGGATGAAAACGGGCACAGATTGCGATTTAAAACTGACAAAGAAGGAAACTATGTGCTTCAAGACGGTGGCACCTATCATCCGGAGCGAGATGGTTTTAGAAAAGTCGAGAAAGACGAGCTTGTGATCGATAAGAAAAAAGGGGAATATTATAGACAGTGGCGAGATCATATCCAGTCTCCGGATGATATATGGGCTGAGATTGTGAAGGCTACCAACATACCAGGTATGACCTCTGCACCTAAGTTACAGCCTATTCAGACCCGTTTGGTCATGCTGTCCACAGGTATGCGGGCACCCATCGGCATCAAAGTTTTCGGTCCGGATCTTGAGACCATAGAGCGTGTGGGACTTCAGTTGGAAAAAATCCTTCAGCAGGTTCCAAGTATTGAGGCTTCCTCTGTGTTTGCAGACAGAATTGTGGGTAAACCCTATCTGGAATTTGATGTAGACCGCAAGGCCATTGCCCGTTACGGACTGACAATGAAAGATTTTCAGAACTATGTGGAAGTAGCCATCGGGGGTATAAAACTGACTACTACTGTAGAAGGTAGAGAACGCTTTCCGGTTAGGGTACGGTATGCACGTGAGTATCGGGACAACCCGGAAGATCTCAAAAAAGTATTGATACCAACACCTTCAGGGGCGCAGGTGCCACTAATAGAATTGGCAGATATCACCTATCGAAGAGGACCACAGGTTATAAAAGCTGAGGACACTTTCTTAAATGGTTATGTCATTTTTGATAAAAAAGCTGGCGAAGCTGAAGTAGATGTGGTAGAAGAAGCTCAGCGGTTTATTCAGGCCAAAATGGACGCAGGTGAGTTTATGTTACCTGCTGGAGTCAATTACAAATTCACCGGGAACTATGAAAATCAGATCAGGGCTACCAAGAGGCTTGCTATAGTTGTACCTATATGTCTGCTTGCCATTTTTCTTATTCTCTATTTTCAATTTGGAGATGTATCCACTACTATGATGGTGTTTTCAGGGGTTTTTGTAGCGTTTTCCGGAGGCTTCATCTTAATATGGCTGTTCGGACAAGATTGGTTTCTAAACCTCCCACTTGCAGACACAAATTTGAGAGACCTCTTTCAGATAGGCACAGTAAACCTAAGTGTAGCTGTGTGGGTAGGGTTCATTGCCTTGTTCGGGGTAGCCTCTGATAATGGAGTGATCATGGCGACCTATCTCAAGCAAATCTTTGCAGAGAGGAAACCAAGCGATGTGGCCGAGGTAAAAGAGGCGGTACTTCACGCTGGTAAGTTGAGAATAAGACCGGCTGTTATGACAACCGCCACTACACTCATTGCCCTGCTTCCGATCTTTACTTCTACAGGTAAAGGTTCTGATATTATGGTGCCGATGGCCATTCCCACTTTTGGAGGAATGTTGTTTCAGGCAATTACCGTATTTGTCGTACCCGTATTGTATTGTATGTGGCAGGAAAGGTCAATCAAAAAACAAGTAAAATCAGCATAACATGAAAACGAAGATCAAAATCAATATAGTCATGCTTTTGTGCTTGCTGATCCCAATTAGTAACACAATGGCTCAGACACAACAATTAGAAGAGCCTCTACAAGGATATCTGAAAATTGCTGCAGAGAATAATCCTGAATTGGAATCAATTTTCAACAGCTACCTGGCAACTCTGGAGCGTATCCCACAAGCCAGGGCATTACCGGATCCAAATGTACTATTTAACATCTTCACTAGCCCGGTCGAAACCCGGGTTGGAGCGCAAAATGCAGGGATCTCTCTAAGCCAGGCCTTTCCATGGTTTGGTCAGCTGAAGTCACAGGAACAGGCTGTTGCCATGTTGGCAAAAGCCCGGTTTGAAGCGTTTGAGGATGCTAAAAACCGCTTGTTTTTTGATGTTAGAGCAACCTATTACGATCTGTATGTACTGGAAGCAGCCATTTCCATTACTGATGAAAATGTCAGGCTTTTAGAATCCTTCAAACAGTTGGCCAATGTAAGGTTGGAGTCCAATACAGGGAGTGCCGTAGACTTACTAAGGGTAGAAATGGATTTGGACGAACTGAATAACCAGTTACTTTATCTGGAAGATTCAAGGATTCCGATTCAGGCAAGGTTCAATGAACTTTTGAACGTGGAAGAGCCTATACCTATTAATGTGCCGGACACATTGAATACATTGGTATTTGATGAAGGAAAAAATGTGTTACTGGATTCTATCATCACCCATAACCCCACTTTAAAAGGGTTTGATTATGAGGTGTCTGCGCTTGATGCAGAAGTTGACGTGGCACAAAAAATGGGGTTGCCATCATTTAACCTGGGCCTTTCTTATATCAATGTTTCACCTCGAACTGACGTGGCAGATTTTTCAGGAAACGGAAAAGATGCACTTATTTTCCCTCAGGTAGGTGTGAGAATACCCCTTTATCGTGGTAAATACAGGGCTATGGTGAAGGAGAAAGAACTGCTTAAAACATCTATAGAAAACCGCAAGGAGAGCAGGGAAAACAAACTGGAAACTGCCCTGGAACAAACCTGGCGAGATTATGCAGATGCGGAGCGAAGAGTTAGTTTATATAATAGGCTGATTGCCTATGCCACTCAGTCTCTTGACATACTGGTAGCACAATATACTACAGCAGGGGCAGATTTTGAGGAAGTTCTGCGGATGGAAAGGCAACTGCTCAGGTATGAGCTGGAGCTTGAAAAAGCACGGGCCGACCAAAATACATTCGTTGCTTATATCAATTACATCACCGGAAAACAATTTTGAAAATGAAGATATTAGAAATAATAAAAAGTAAAAACATACTTCCTTATCTGGGAGTATTGATTGTGGGAATACTCATAGGCTGGCTGCTGATTGGAGGAAGCAATAATGAACAACAGGAAACATTACCCACGGATCACTCAGCCATGGATCACGCTGAAGGCACAACCTGGACTTGCTCTATGCACCCGCAAATCCAGAAAGATGAGCCGGGTAATTGTCCCATTTGTGGGATGGAACTGATCCCTATGAAGCAGGATGAAGATGACGCTGAAGCAGGACAATACTCTGTAAAACTCTCCAATGCTGCCATGAAAATAGCCGAAGTAGAGATGTCCACCATTGAAAAGAAAGCTCCATACAAGGAAGTTTACCTACCCGGCAAAGTGATGGCGGATGAGCGCAATATTTCAGAACTAACCGCCCGCTATCCCGGGCGGATTGAAAAGTTAATGGTGAACTTTACTGGGCAGAAGGTTAGAAAAGGACAAGTTTTGGCGAAAATATATTCTCCGGAACTTGTAACTGCCCAAAGGGAACTATTTGAAGCCATGAAATTCAAAGAGACAAATCCTGGTTATTACAATGCTTCAAGAAATAAACTAAAACTTTGGGACCTTACTGAAGCACAGATCGATCAAATAGAACAGTCAGGTGATGTAGACTTTTACTTTGATGTACTCTCTCCCATCACCGGCACGGTGACAATGCGTCATGTGTCATTGGGAGATTACGTAAAAGAAGGTACAGCACTGTTTGAAGTAGTCGATCTGAGCCATGTTTGGGTGATGTTTGATGCGTACGAGTCGGACATTCCATGGATCAAAATGCGGGATAAGATCAAATTTTCCATAAAGTCCATACCAGGGCGTGAGTTTAATGCAACGGTAACGTTCATCGATCCGGTGATTAATCCTATGTCAAGGGTGGCCAAAGTCAGGGCTGAGCTGGATAATCCTAAGGATCTTCTCAAGCCGGAAATGTTGGCAGACGGCATACTGAAAACAATGTTGCCCGAATCCGGTGACCAGATAGTAATTCCCAAGTCTGCTGTGCTGTGGACTGGTAAAAAAGCGGTAGTATATGTGATGACCAATGATCACAACAATATGTTTCAGTTTACTGAAATTGAATTGGGAGCCGATGCTGGTGACTATTATGTAGTTGAGTCTGGCCTCAATGAGGGCGATATGGTGGCCACTAATGGTGTATTCAAAATTGACGCTGCTGCGCAACTCAAGGGAGAGAAAAGCATGATGAATCCTGAAGGTGGAAAAGTATCGATGGGCCACAATCATGGCGGCTCCAGTGATGAAAAGAAGCCTGCTGAGTCAGGGCATGAAGGACACGAGACTGGTGAGGCGAAGAATACTATGAAAATGGATATGTCTATTGATGCTCACTTCAAAAAGCAGCTTACCAACGTTTACATAAAACACCTCGGACTTCAAAAGGCCTTTATTGCAACCGATGCTAAGAAAACCCGGGAAGAGGTACCCAATGTGAAAGCAGCACTGGATAAAGTAGATATGAGCCTGTTAAAAGGCGAAATGCATAACCATTGGATGACAGGACTGCCAAAGTTGACAAGGGCTTTAGACAAGATTAAAAGTAGCGGAGAAATAGAAGCGCAACGATTGGCATTCGCCGATTTCAGCGATGCAATGTACAGTGCTATCAAGATGTTTGGTACATCAGGTGAAATCATTTACTACCAGTTCTGCCCGATGGCTCGAAGTGGAGATGGAGCATATTGGCTAAGCCCTGACAAAGAGATCAAAAACCCTTATTACGGAGATGCGATGCTGACTTGTGGTGAGAATAAAGAAGTAATTGATTAGGCGGTGAAGAGTCCCCGGTCACTGGGAATCAAACCGGGGGCAATTACTCATGATTGATATATAATATTCAATAAAATGAAAGAGTGCTGTAAAGTAGGTGATCACCCCCAACCCTCAAAGGGTCGGAAGGCGGTAAAGTGGATCTTTTGGATTGTTATATTCTGCATTATTACTGGAATATTTATAGTCGATTTGGTCTCAAAATAGCCCCTCTGCAAAGGTTCATGTTTTGACTATTGAAAGGAATTAAAAATGAAGTACAATGTCAGCATGAATATCGGTGGAATGGGTTATACCACAATGGTGGTAGGTTTAGTCTTTATGGTCTACGTTTATTTAATGCAATTTGTAGATCATACATTGAAATGGATACCAATATTAGTGGTGTTTTTGGCACTATCAAAAGTTATATTCTTCACGGTCTATTCCTTCACTCAAATAAACAAATTGATTACTCACAGGCATTCTGCATCCTCATTAGTTTGGATATTTGGATTGACGATCTTTATTATGATTTTTTCCTTTGCAAGCGACTATGCCTGTCTTGCCGGGTTCGATGAGAGTGCTTTCATATTTGGGAGCGAGCCAAGCTTCTGGAGACTACTGTTTGAGGCTTTCTATTTCAGCATGGTCACATTTGCTTCCATAGGATATGGAGATATTGTACCCGTCACAATGCTGGCAAAAATACTTGTAATGATTGAGATCGGCCAAAGCTTTCTCTTAATCGTGTTTGGGCTGTCAAATATAAACAACATCCGGATCCAACCAGGCCCGGTTAAAAATCATAAAAAGTTATGACTGGGTGATAAAAGCAAACTTTTATGCTTTCGTTGACTCTTCTAAAATAAATAATTGAAAGCCATGAAACGAAGGACATCAATGCTTGAATACTGCAAAATCATACTTGTGAAAGTAAGTTTCAGCCATGAATTATTTAAAAAGGAGCTGCGTAAGTCATCCTACCTGTTGCAAGAGGATGAAATGGATCAATTATACGCCTGGTGCAAGAAACGTTTTGGGATGACTATAATATCATAAATAAATACACAAATTCAATCAAAATACGACTCATAAGCAGCGTAATATTTTATATGATGAATTAAAAAAAATTATGATCATGAAGACGAAAATCAGCATTTTAATTGTTGCAACCATTACTCTATTTGTAAGTGGTTGCTCAGTGGTAAAACCCGGTACACACGCGATGAAGTGGAAACCTTACGGCAAAGGATTGCAGACCGAGGAGGTATTCAAAGACGGTGTGGTCTGGCACATGCCCTGGAATGGGGTAGTTAGATACAACGTACAATGGCAGACATTTACCGAGAATGTAGCTATTCTTACAAAAGATGAGCTTCATATTCCAATTACTGTTTCGGTAACTCTCAGGCCAATCCAGGCAGAGCTTGCACAGTTGGAATTGGAGGTCGGTCAGGATTACTACCAAAATGTGGTAAAACCGGAATTTGTGAGCCTGACCAGAAACATCTTTGCAGGCTATGAATACAAGGTAGTATCACCAAAAAGCCCTGAGATTGAAGCCGCCATATATAGGCAACTGGTAACAAATATTGAAGGTAAACATCTGGAGATTGATAATATCACAATTGATCACATAAAGTATCCACCAGTGGTAACCTCTGCTGTTGATCGTAAACTCGCGGTAGAGCAGGATATTCAGCAAAAGGATTATGAAATCCAGATAGCGGAAAAGCAGGCAGAAATTCAGCGTACACTTGCTAAGGGTCAGCGGGATGCCCAGCAGATCATCGATGCCGGACTAACCCAAAAATATCTCCAGTATAAAGCCCTGGAGGTTCAGGATAAGCTGACTACCAGCCCCAATACAAAATTTTATTTTGTTCCAATGGGCAAGGATGGGTTACCAGTAATAGTTGATACGGGAGAAAGAGGAAATTGAAACGAGTTGATAAATAGTCCTCACCTGTAGGTAAGCAAGGGCTTGTTCAATGCTGATAATCACACGCAAAAACCAATAATTATGAAAACTCATTTTATCAAACAACTGTCTATCCTCATATTAATTGTCGGGATAATAAGTTGTAATTCAAATATCAGAAATGATGAAAAATCAAAAAGTGAAGTTGAAATAACAGGTCTGCCTAAAAGCCAAGCCTGTATGATAAATGACGCCTATATGGGCAAAGAACAGATGCCTGTGCCTGTTGGTGATAAGGTATACTACGGATGTTGCGATGGTTGCGTGGATAAGTTGACGAATATCGAAGAAACCCGTTATGCTTCTGATCCACTTACAGGTCAAAAAGTTGATAAAGCAGATGTCTTTATCGTACTAAAACCAAATGCTGGAAGAACAGTCTGGTACTTTACCTCAGAAGAGCACTATGTGGCCTTGTACAATAAAAATCAAAAACAATAAATAATAGAAAATGAAAAAGCAGATAATAATAATAGCCGCCCTCTTTGTAGTATTGGGAGCAGCAAAAGCCCAACACGATCACGGTGCTCACGGAAAATCTAATTTCTCAAAAAAGGATCAATCCATGCACGCAGGGATGAAAATGGGTAAAGAAGGGACAATGACTTATGAAGTTTCTATTGATTTCCAGAATCAGCTCAGCGAGGTTTATAATGCCACACTTAAGTTGACAGATAGTCTTATCTCAGGCGATGCGGAAAAAATCTCCAATAGCAGCTCAATTGTCAAAGAAACATTGGGCAAAGTTGACATGAGTTTACTCAAAAGCTCCGAGGCTCATATGGATTGGATGATGAATTTGAAAGTGATGAATGCAGCATTGGATCAGATCTCTTCCACTGAAGACATAAAAGATCAGAGAACTGCTTACACCTCTTTCAATAAAGCTCTCTACAAAAGTATAAAGGCTTTTGGCACAACAACAGAAACCATCTATTATCAACATTGCCCTATGGCATTAGATAGCCAGGGAGCTTTTTGGTTAAGCAACAACAAGGAGATCCGAAATCCATTTTTTGGTGGTAGTATGTTGTCATGTGGCAGTACCAGTGAAACCATCAACTAAAAATATTTAAGATAATGCCCAGAAAGGGCAGGCTCAACTACTCACAAACAAATAAAATGAAAAACAAACTGATATACAGCGTGGTGTTCCTGGTAGGAATGCTGCTGGTAGCACAAGGCTCATTTGCTCAGGCAAGCAACAAAAATGAGCGACAGCTTCACATCAACTCCAAAGGGGAGATAAATGATGATAAAGGAATGAAGCTAGGGTATATAAGTAAGGAAGACATTGTCTTCAATAACGAGGGAAAAAAACTAGGATTCATCGAACGGGGGTTTGTGTATGATGCGGATGGTAACAAACTGGGAAAAGCCAAAAAAGGGGGACGGTATTACAACAATGACGGCATGTTGGTACTGACCACCAAAACAACAGGTGACAAGTGCGAGATCCTGGACCCTGAAGGACATAAGCGAGGCACGGTACATAAAAACTACAAGAAGCATGCTTGCGTAACCCATTGCTTTTTTCTCGAAAAACAACAAGGTGGCGACTCTTCTGAGGAAGAGTAAACAGCTTATATATAATGTGATACAGATCCTGTATCGGGCTGAGGTAGCAGAAGAAGGGTATTGGGAGCAGTCCGATGCAGAATCTAAAATTCAGAAGCCATGAGGAGAAAGTCGTTAAGAAAAAAAGGAGTCAAGGCTAAAATGGATAAACAATCTTTAATTATTATCGCATCTATTGGTCTGGTGATACTCGGAGTCGTTTGCTATAACTTTTATATGAGTCTCCATCCGGCTACCTGGGTTTCTCCGACAGAGCAATTACCTGCAAATAAAGTATGTATGGTAAATAACACCTACATGGGAGTTCAGCAAATTGAGGTTCCTATAGAAGATAATATTTACTACGGTTGTTGTGAAACCTGTGTCACGACGCTCAATCAAAAGCCCGAATCAAGATATGCCATTGACCCTTACAGTGGTGAACGAGTAGATAAATCCATAGCATACATTTATCTCAATCCCGATTCAAAATACGGAGGAGTACTTTATTTCAAATCGCAGGAGAACGCGCAAAAATATATTGAAAATTGAGCAAGATCATTCCTTTAGATGAGATAAGTGGTTAAAACGTTTCAATACTTTTAGTAACTATACCCTGTTAAGTTAAAAAGGATAAAAAAATGAAAGCCTTAAAAATTGCAGTAGGAATGGTCATGGCAGCAACCCTTTCTTCCTGCCACTTGGATAACGAGCCTGTGCGCCCCGACCTGGCAGGACAGGTTGTGGGTACCTACAGCGGCACGCTTACATCAAGTTTTTCACAAACCGAAATGCCTGCAACAGCCGAGATCACATCCATCAATGATTACCAGATCCAGGTCCACTGTTACAGCGCTGATCTGGATACGACATTTTTCCTAGAATTATATCCTGATGAAAATATGATGCGCGTGTGTTTTGCAGACGGTGATTTTAAAAATCAATATGGCCACAGCATGTCATCCGGCCATCACACGATGGGAAATATGGGCAACTGGACTTCCTGGCAGCAACATATGGACGCAGAACACAGTCCAGATGATGAGCACTTTGGTTATTTTGATATGAGTGCCGGTATTTTCACCTACACATTCGATTTCAAGGGTGATTTGAATGAATACTCGCAGATTTTTACAGGAAAAAGTTAACTGTAATTCTCCTGGCCCGATCAATCCGACCTCTCTCAGGCCTCTTTAGTAAATCACTTTTTTGACTGACATAAATCAGTTGAATTGAATCCGTATTTTATGTACTTTGCTTGAAAGTTGGACTTATGATTACAAGGAAATTACGTATGATGCAAATACAACTGACGCTAAGTTTGCTCTTAGCGTTTTCAGGAGTATTTATATGTAATGCGCTCTGTGATCTGGGCATCCTGGATATCAGGATGTACTCTGACCAAACAGCTTCACTAACCCATCATTCCAACGAAAACAAGCACAGCCATGATCATCATGGAGACAGTGATCATCATAATGACCCTCAAGCTATGGTCATGCATCAGGATGAGCACAACCATGTGAGCGATCAGCATAGACACAAAGACAAAGACGAATGCTGCGAGGAAGAAACCCTTCAGTTGCTGGCTAGCCTCGTGAACTACGAGTTGCCAACCTTCCAAACTGAGAGAGTTCCTGTTTTATTGCAGACGGATGTCCTTGATCAGGACTTCATAGACTTCATATCAAATAAAAAGTCGAATGTTTATTCTCTGAACAGCTCGCTTTCACCACCAATAAGTGGGTTCCAACTGCGTATACTTTATCAGTCCTTCCTCTGTTAAAATACAATATTGATTATCCGGGAATCATCTCCTGGAATGGAGATTCTCTATCTCATTTTTTCACAGAAATCAATATTGTCATGAAAACTATCACAATACATATAAAAAACATGGTGTGTCCTCGATGCATCCATGTAGTACAACAGATCCTAAGTGAAATAGAAATACCTTTCACAGAAGTGGGTTTGGGCTATGCAACACTGAAAACCAATGATTATCCGGACCTTGATATCCTGAATAGAAAGCTGGAACAGCTCGAACTGGGATTGATTCGGGATCAAAATGAACTTCTGGTTACCGAAATCAATAAATTCATGCGGCTATATTTAGAGAACATCAGCACATTGAACAGCCAGATGACTCTCTCCAATTATATCTCCAAAGAATTAGGTAGAAACTATCATCAGCTCAGTAAAATATACCGGATGTTTACCGGAATTACCATTGAGCAGCGCTTTATCGAGCTGAGGACAAATAAAGTCAAAGAGCTGATCAAGCAGGGGAATCTTAATATGAGCCAGATTGCAATTACTGTTGGATACAGCACCATTCACTACCTGTCGGGCCAATTCAGGAAGTACACGGGAGTATCACTTACTGATTACCGCAAAAAATGGGAAGATGAAGTGAGGATGTCCTTTGAGCGAACTACCAAAGATCAAATTAAAAAAGAGGAATGCAACTGTGGTTCTGAAGGGTGCCATTGCCTGGACGAGGAGTCCGAACAAAGCACGGGCTCCAATAGAACAGCCACTAGAAAAATACATTCAGGTGATTTTGAATGGAGCAGTTTTAATCCCATACCTCGTCAAGTAAGAGAATTCCGGGCCTACGTAAGTCAGTATTAGATATGGAGGCCGTGAAGCTTGGGTTGGAACCATTTCAATCCGTACAGGGATATTTTATTGCTGACCACAGAACCCTGCATTACATCAAGTTAAACAGGGACTTGTGGGACAAAGCAAGCGTGATATCAAAGTTCGGGGCACTGGGTCTTAATGGTCATATCCCCGATATGAAATTGAATGAAGTTCAGGACCGGTTCCACCTTGATGATGTCAAACAAGGGATCCAACAGCGGGATATGAACCTGTTTGAAATTTTATGTTCAGACCTGGATTTTCTAAAGGAAGCAAGGTATGTGGTTTCTTACCTGCTATGTGCGCATGACCCCATTTTCTTCCCAATCTGGGACACGAGAAGAAAACGGATTTGTGAATGGGAAGCTCGGGGTGAACTTGCTACATATACTGATCTTAAGACAAGATTAGATCGGTGCAAATCAGAAAACGAATGTCAGTGCGTGGATTATTTTATGTTCAACAAGCTGCTTTGGCTTTGTGAATGAAAGGAGGTAGAAAATGCATTTTGTCAGAAGAATCAGCAGCGTGAAATGGCTCCTTGTCGGTCTATATTTGTTCGCCGGAGAAGCAGTGACAGCTCAGAAATACTACCTGGTGAAAAGTGGTGATATGTCCATACATTTCGAATATCAGGGTGGTATATATATTGCTAACAGTGATACGGTAGACATTATATTCAATCGGGAGAAAATGGTCTTATGGATCACCATAAGAGGGACGGACTTTAAGAGCGGAAAAAAGAAAATCGATAAGAGGCTTTTTCGTAAGAATGAAAATGAATTTGTGATCAAGGCTGACCTTACATACGATGACATTGTTCATAGTAACAAGGAGTTTCTTCAATTTTCTATGGTTGGCTATGTATTTAATAAAGTAGAGCGGGAGCCATTGAGCCTTATGGGAAGGTTGGGAGATGTGGATGATGGCAAAAAAGGAGAATTGTCACTTAATATGTATTTCGGGTTTGGTAGCAAATGGATGGGAACCCGATTTATGAAATATACCAATTATCCGGTGTTAAACATCCACATCTATGCCATCATGGAACTTTTTGATGAAAGCACGATGGAGGCCAAAGGAGATAATCATTGAAAAAGACGGATGTAAAATCTAAATATCTTCAATTTACCTCAAGATTTCTTAAAGAAAAGCGGATCGGTTGTTCGTTTTTTTACATAGGGTATTACACCTCCGGCTATGTTCCGGCTTGCCTGTAATCATCTGGTTGGGGTGAGTCGGTCGCCGGAGACCAATCATAAATCAACTTATGGTATGATTAATTTTTCTTATATAGTAATTACAGTAATCTTGATGAGTTCTGTTTCCTGTAGTGTTTACAATGATGTCCAAATAACCAAAGACAAGACAGTAAACTTTGATCAGTACGAAAGCTATGCATGGCTACCGGATCAGGAATCTAAGAAGCAGTCAGATTTCAATAACGATTTTATAAGGCAAAAAACAAGAAACTACTTTGGTCACTGCATGGCACAACGGCAACTAACGCCTGATACGATCAACCCTGATTTATTACTTCAGGTCGAATGGTTAAGTCATGCAAGGGAAGTGGAAATACCGGCGGTGCAGGACTTGCCCAATTACTATGATCCCGGATATTATGATGCCCCTACAATCTACCTCTATGGAAGTAACATTAGAGGCAATCCAGTTTGGAATAACAAATATTCCGAAAAGGAGAAAGTTTCCTATGCCCACGGTGGAGCCAGACTGACGGTGATTGACAGGAAAGAGAATAAAGTAGTGTGGAAAGGAACGGCACAGGGCGACCTGTATGACCAGAAGGTCATGTATGAAGACCTGCATCCGGTCATTCATAAGATGATGAAGAAATTCCCGATTGAAATTCCTGACTGAAATGGAGACAAGGATTACAGACAGGTCAAAAAGCAAAAGACTATGCCGTTGCAACTGGCGATCCAAATCCTTTAGGTGTTACTGTATTAAAAGGAGGAGTGAATTTAAGTCTAAATTCAAAATCGGTCATCTTAATGAATCAAAATATTAAAATTTCATCTCTTTCGCGGCAAATTAAAAATAGAAACCTGTACAATAATTATAATTAATAGGATATGAAAAGGGTTAAGCAAAAGTTGAGCATCATCGTAGTATTCATACTGGTATCAAGTTCATGCATGTCCTTGAGGCATGTAGACCATTCATCCTCTAGTGATCGGATTGATCCTGTTTGTGGTCAAGTTGTGTCGGGAGATAATGTGATTACAACTGAATTGAGTGGAATTACCTATTCCTTTGATTCTGAAGAATGCAGATCCATTTTCCTAAAGAACCCTGAGCGCTTTACCGACAGAAAAGACATATCGCAAAACCATATGACGCATTGGGGAATAGTAGGTGGATCCCTTATGGTAGTATCTATGGTGGTAATGATGATTCTATTTTAGAAAACCCCGGTATGCTGTTAACGTCATGGTTGACTAAATCTCATATTGTTAAAAAATCTGTGATTTGTATGTAATCTCTGGATGCAGTAAAAATCAATCTTTGATAGTTAGAAAGGTCTTCATGGTCATTGGAATGTATGTGGGCTGACATCCTAAAATACTTCTTAATGAAGGTCAATTTTATGTCCTTCTTGGTGACTTATGTAACAATTGTTACGTCATTAAATCCGAAAAATTGCTACCATGATTTAAGAATTAAGATCAAAATATAGAATATGAAGTACTATCACGAAAAAACATTGAAAAATATCAGCTTCGAAGAGGCTATAGAAAAAGTTACTGATGCACTGAAAGAAGAAGGTTTCGGCATTCTCACAGAAATCGATGTTAAAGAGACACTGAAGAAAAAGTTGGGTGAAGATTTTCGTCCTTACAGAATTTTAGGTGCGTGCAATCCACCTTTTGCTCATAAAGCACTTCTCGCTGAAGACAAAATTGGAGCTATGCTACCCTGCAATGTCATTGTTCAGCAATTGAAAAATGGCGTAGAGGTCGCGGCAGTAGACCCGGTAGCCTCCATGCAGTCTGTAGAGAATAAAGAGCTGGAAGGTATTGCCAATGAAATAAGGTCCAAACTTAGGTTAGTAATTGATAATCTTTGATATCAGGTTTTTGCAACCTTCAAGCCTGACTTGACCGCAAAACATCATTAAACCACATAATTTCTTAGGATTTAACCAAGATATCATAAAAACAAAATAGTCAGCGACTTGTTAACATGAGGAAGTCATTTTTTATGTGTGTGGAGTCTGTTCTACACATATTCACCTATATGAAGTTGATGGAAATATAATTAGCTTAGATGCAATTTCATTCTTAGCGCTGGTACAAATCTTTCCTAATAGGCAGAAGAGATGGTACCAAAAATCAATTAATATCCTAAACTATCTAACATGAACAAAAGACAGTTTTTTGCCGGGACTATGACGAGAGCGAGACTTGCCATGTTTCTTCTTGACCTATTTACCAGGAGTACTAAGACCTTTAATGAAAACGGGTACTCCATTCAACTTCGGTATACATTATTCCTATATGCTGCACTTTTAATGCTCATCAACCAGCCCTCCAATGGCCAAAGCCTAATGGAAAAATCCGTAGAGGGAAACTTAGATAACCTTCCTGTGAGGGAACACACCATTACGATTCGGGCAGAAAAAGTGAGCAAAGGCGGGAAGGAAGTGATGGGTATGACCATCAACGGCAGTATTCCAGGCCCAACCCTTCGGTTTAAGGAGGGAGAATATGCGGTGATCTATGTAAAAAATGAGCTGGAGGAGGAAACGTCAGTTCACTGGCATGGTCTGCTCCTACCAAACTTTTATGATGGCGTTCCTTACCTGAACACTCCGCCCATAGAACCCGGCCACACCCAAAAGTATGAATTTCCAATAAAGCAATCTGGTACCTATTGGTATCATTCACATACCATGCTTCAGGAGCAGAGTGGTGTTTATGGATCCATCGTTATAGAACCAAAAGAAGAGTCATTGGAATATGATAAAGAGTTGGTTATGGTCTTATCCGACTGGACCAATGAAAATCCTATGAGTGTACTTCGGTTCTTAAAAAGAGGTACAGAATGGTACAACTGGCGGAAAGGCACAGCCACCCCACTCAATCAGGTCATTGCACGAGGAGCATTAGGCGCACAACTCAACTTTTGGAGACAAAGAATGGAAAGTGCCGACATTGCTGACATTTATTATCCCGCATTTTTGGTTAATGGACAACAAAAGCAAGAATATCCGGATTTCAAACCGGGAGAGAAAGTACGGCTCAGAATAATAAACGGTGCGGCTTCTACGCAATTTTGGATGACTTTTGGTGGTGGTGATCCCACTATAGTTTCTGCTGACGGACTGGATGTGATGCCTGTTGAGCACAACAAGACCTTTATAGCCATCGCAGAGACGTATGATTTTATTGTGACGATACCGGATGAAGGAAAGATGGAATTTAGGATCACCGCACAGGATGGTTCCGGTACGGCTTCCGCATACCTGGGAGAAGGAGCAATACTTGATGCACCGGTTGTTCCGCGTCCTGACAAAATTGGTATGATGATGCAAATGGCAAAAATGGATATGCGTATGGGTGCCCCGGCATTGAAATTCAGACCTAAAAAAGACGACCCTCAAAAACTGATGAATAATTGGGGTATGCAAACGAATAAAATGAATGAGATGGATGGACAGAAAATGGATGGTATGAGTATGAATGACGGGAAGGATGAAGCCGGAAAGATGGATCACTCCGCCATGGACGGAATGAATAAAGCCAGTCAGAACGAGACAGAGAGCATACCCGGAATGGACATGAAAAATAACACAGAAGACATGACAATGAGCGGAATGCAAATGGACATGAGCTTATTTTCTGAGTATAACTATGACTATCTGAAATCAACAGAAGCAACCAGCTACGATAAGGATATTCCTGTAAGAGAGGTGCTTCTCAATCTGACGGGTAATATGAGCAGGTATATCTGGAGCATGAACGGTATTCCACTTTCTGAAACGGATAAAATTAAGATCAGCGAAGGTGAGGTGACCAGAATCACATTCAACAATCTCACCATGATGCACCACCCGATGCACCTGCACGGACATTTTTTCAGGGTAATCAATGAGAATGGAGAGTATTCTCCTTTAAAGCACACGGTGAATGTCCCACCGATGCAAAAAGTAACGATTGAGTTTTATGGAAATGAATATGGCGACTGGTTTTTCCATTGCCATATACTCTATCACATGATGGGTGGAATGGCACGGGTAGTTAGCTATGACACGCCCCGGGATCCAAGAATGGAGCCTTATTCTGTTTCTAAACTGGTGCACGAAACAAATAAGTTTTACACCTGGGGCATGGCTGATGTAGCTTCTCACACGAGTGCGCTAAACCTGGTCTCTTCCAACATCCGAAACCAGTTCAATCTTAGCGTTGAATATGGATGGAATGAAAACTTGGAAGCAGAGTTTTCTTATGAATATTATCTCTATGACTATGTGCGTGTATTTGGAGGAGTAAATATTGAAAACACAACCAGAAACAGTCTAGATGAAATGAAGACCATTGCAGTAGCTGGTATCAGGTGGTTCACTCCTTATATGTTTAATGTAGACATTAGGATCGATAATGAACTAAGATCCAGGGTTGGTATTGGCAGATCACTGATGCTGTTCCCAAGATTTTCCATATTCGGATATTACGAATATCAAATTGATGTAGGAGCGGTAAACAACCTGGAGAACAATATGGACTTTGAGGAAGAGATTGTCTGGAATGCCGGTGCGGAGTTCATGCTTTCTAAAAACTTCTCACTTATAGGAAGCTATGATAATCGCTTTGGTGGAGGCGGTGGATTATCCATAAGATTTTAAAGTAAAATGAAATGTCAGATTATAAAAAAAATAGCCTAACCCTGGCCGGTACTGTAGCACTTGGAACAGGTGTAATGATTGGAGCCGGTATTTTTGCTTTACTGGGCCAGGTAGCAGAATTATCCGGATCATGGTTTCCTTTTGCATTCATAGTAGGTGCAATCATATCAGCCTTCAGTGCTTATTCGTATATTAAAGTTTCTAATGCCTACCCTTCAGCCGGAGGTATAGCCATGATCCTAAAAAAAGCATATGGAAAGGGCACGATAACCGCCGGTGCTTCCTTGCTCATGGCCTTTTCCATGATCATCAACGAGAGCCTTGTGGCCAGGACCTTTGGCACCTACACACTTCAGCTTTTTGATGTAGGCGATAATTCATTCCTTGTACCTCTCTTGGGAGTGGTGCTGTTGGTAATCGCTTTTTTAGTAAATATTTCAGGTAATAATTTTATCGGCAAATCATCAATGGCCATGGCCATCATTAAGATAGGAGGAATCGCTGTTTTCGCAATAGGTGGTCTATGGGCTTCTGGCTTTTCTTTTGACCAGGCCTTTTCATCTCAGCAATCACAAGATTACTCCGTAGCGAGTTATGTGGGAGCCCTGGCACTCTCTATCCTCGCGTTCAAAGGGTTTACCACAATAACCAACAGTGGAGGTGAGGTGGAAAATCCTCATAAAAACGTAGGCAGAGCAATTATTATCTCATTACTGATATGTCTGGTCATTTATTTGCTTGTGGCATTTGCCGTATCTGCTAACCTGTCCATTCCAAAGATTATTGAAGCGAAAGACTATGCTTTGGCAGAAGCTGCACGTCCAGCGTTCGGTAAGTACGGATTATGGTTCACCGTCGGTATTGCCATTGTAGCTACGGTATCAGGCATCATTGCAAGTATTTTTGCAGTATCCCGTATGACAGCTATGCTTACCAATATGGACCTAATTCCTCATAGCCACCTGGGCATGTCCGGAAGAATTCAAAAGCATATGCTGGTTTACATTGTGGTAATTGCCATCATTCTTACCATCTTTTTTGATCTAAGTCGCATCGCTTCTCTTGGTGCCATTTTCTATTTGGTAATGGATATCACGATTCATTGGGGCGTACTTAAGCATCTCCGCAAAGATGTAAAGGCTAAAGCTTCCATAGTTATTACAGCGATTGCTCTGGACACAGTGGTTCTCGGGGCATTTTTATGGATAAAGGGTACCAGTGATCTGCTGGTCATCGTGGTGTCAGCGGGACTTATGCTACTGGTATTCGGAGGAGAGCACTGGTTTTTAAAAAGACAAGAAGCAGAATGACGAACACAAAATTTCATAAGAAATAGCAAAAATATCATGAACCAGGTGATCTGACTTTAGCGAAATTTGATGGATTAGTCTAAATCAAATTTAAAGCATGGAACAGCTCCTACCTGATTGGGCACCTAATGCACACCCGCTGATCATACATTTCCCCATTGCCTTATGGCTCCTGGCCACATTGTTTGATCTTTTGTCGGTGATCAAACCCGATAACTGGCTCAAAAAGACTGTCTTGTCTGTTTACAGCCTGGCTGCTCTGAGTGCATTAGCGGCCTTTCTTAGTGGAAGTCAGGCTATCGATGAGGTGGCTATTCCTTTTCAGGGAGAGGTTACCGCCGGAAAGCATTCGGATTGGGGACACTACACGCTTTATTTCTTTATATCCTATGCAATCATCAGGCTGATTGCCTTTTGGAAACGATGGGATAAAATCAAGCTGGTTACCATCTTGCTACTCTTACTTGGGTTTATTGGATCCGGCATGGTTGCCAAAACGGCTGATCTGGGAGGCAAACTGGTATATAAATACGGAGTTGGAACTAAAAAATAAATACACAATGATAAAATCAAATAATTCGATCTTGATCCTACTTATGGTATTAATCTTTCTTGCTGTAAGTTGTTCTCAAAGGGATAAAAAAGACGCTACAACCGAAAAAGGTGAAAGCGAAATGAGCAATGACATGCATGGTCAGGCTGCTGAACATGACGGACATATGTCCGAAGATGCGAAACGCCACCATGACATGGGCTCCATGCAAATGTCCGATGGTGAAAACATGACCTGGAACCCAGGCAATGGATCTGATTATAAAATGACTAATGACTTTCATTTTATCATTGGTAGTGAGGAAAATATTAATCCAAGAGTGATTCAAAGTGACTCCGGTGACAAAATCCTTCAGCTGACAGCAAATGGATCTCCTTCGGCATTTGTATTTCACCAGGCATATGGTAATGTAGGTATGGCTACATCGGTAGACGTAAAAGGATTTGAAGGGACATTGAAGTTGATCCACCATGCTGAGAATGCAGACAACTATGAATTTGTCAGCATCAATGCAGGGAATATGAAATTGGGACGCATCGTGAATGGCAAAGAAAATGTTCTCGATAAGGGAAATTTTGAAGCTGGGGACGAATGGATCAACCTACGCTTGTCAGCAGCAGGCACACATTTCAAAGGTTACATTGGGAATGAAACCATCACCCATGGTCATGGGGATAAGATGAAGGACGGGTATGTAGGAATCATGCTAGACGGTACCGGTATTGTGTCGATCAAATCTTTAGGAATTGTAAAGCTTGAGGATGAGTAAACCAAAGCAGCGTGAAGAGGGGATAGGAATATTTTTTACCGGCCGACAGTAAGATTTTTCTGAATTATTGATACTTGTATGCACCTTTTTGAAGAATCAATCTTGACCTGCCCTATATGTGGTCATCAGCAATCTAAAAAAATTCCTTCTGAAAAACTGGAAAAATATTTTTGCTCTGGTTGTGAGAATATGATCGAAACCCCAATTGGGACATGTTGTATTTTCTGTGCATACGGATCCCATAGATGCATGGTTGAGCAAGGTTGGACACTTTTTGAGAGAAAACAAAAGTTCTCTGATATGCATCGCAAAATTAAAATACAGAAATACGTTCCGGCACTCGGATTTGACTGGCTGACCCTTTGGTATGACCTGACGATCAGGCTGACCATGCCAGAGAGTAAGTTCAGGGACAAACTGATCGATCACCTGGACCCGCGCGATAGAGAGCGTATCCTGGAGTTTGGTTTTGGGACGGGCGCTAACCTACTACTCGGAGCTGGCAGATCTCCCGAGTCCCGGTTCACAGGACTGGACATAGATCCGAAAGTAAGAAAAATGGCCAATCGAAAATTTGCCCGATACGGTATCAAAATCCCTTTGAAACTGTATGATGGAGAGACTTTCCCCTTCCCTTCAGACTCATTCGACAAGGTGTACAGTTGCCTGGTGTTTCATCACCTGAACCTTGAAAACAAACGACACGCAATGATGGAAATCTTTAGGGTCCTCGAACCTGGAGGCAAGCTAATCATTGGTGACTGGGGAAGAGCAAAGTCATCAATAATGAGAACGGCTTTTTATGCAGTTCAATTGCTGGATGGATTTAAGAATACCAGGGATAATGTGGATGGCAGACTTCCTGAATTTATGCAGGAAGCTGGCTTTACGGGTGTGAAAGAAACGGATTTTATCAATACCAGGATTGGCTCCTTTTGTTACTATGAAGGATTTAAGCCCCGCTTAACCTGATCGCTGGATGGGTAGCAAGATTTCTTAAATCATAACCAAAATAACGTAAACAGGAACTTACAATTCACTACTAAGTTTGATTAAGCGAAAATGCTCTAGAAATAAATTAAGATTACCAGTGCAGATGAAAAAGCACACAATTCACTAATAACCTTGATAGAATTTATGAAATCAATGCTGATCATTTTCATTTTAATGAACATAACCATTATCCAAGAGCCGTGGAAGGCACCGGCAGAAGCCAATAAACTTAAAAATCCGGTAGCTGGTCAGGAGAATGCTATTAAGCAAGGCAAAAAGATCTATGCTACCTACTGCGTCATTTGTCATGGAGAAAAAGGTAAGGGGGACGGAGCAGCCGGGGTTGCTTTAAATCCAAAACCCGGAAACTTTACTACGTCAACATTCACCACTCAAAGTGATGGGGCTATTTTTTGGAAGATTACAGAAGGCCGGGCACCAATGGCTTCTTACAAGGCTTCTCTGACTGAGGAACAACGTTGGCAACTGGTTTCCTATATAAGAACTCTGAAAAAATAATTGTCTTATGAAGAACAAATACATTATAAGTTCGGCTTCCTTGATCATACTAGCAGCATTACAGTTAAATGCTCAGAGTACTTCAGATACAACAGATCCAAAACCTGGGAACAGTCGGTTTATGCTTAGAGGATACTCTGATGCAACCTTTCAATCAAATGATGAAGAATCAACTTTTGGAAATGCACGGTTTATTCCTGTGTTTTTATATCAACAATCCGATAAGTTGTTTTACGAGGGGGAACTGGAATTTGCTTATGAGGATGGTGAAGTAGAAATTGCCATCGAATATGCCAATTTCTACTATTCACTGGCTCCCAATGTGCATCTCCGTGCAGGCAAAATTCTTGTACCGTTTGGGATATTTTTTGATCGGTTGCACCCCTCATGGATCAATAGGCTCCCCACAAACCCTCTGGGATATGGACATGATGGCTTATTGCCGACCGCGGATTTGGGCATTGAACTGAGGGGGGCCTCCTATTTGGGTAACATGAAATTCAACTATTCATTGTATACTACCAATGGTCCTCGAATAGAAGATGGTGAAGGAGAAGCAGAGGAAGTGGGAATGATCAAACATGAATCCTCGTTGGACAATAACAACAATAAATCTATTGGAGGCAGGTTAGGTATTTTCCCCTTAAAAGACCAATCCCTGGAAATTGGTTTTTCAGCCCTATCCGCAAAGTTAGGTGATAGGGACTCTGATTTAGAGAATATTGGAGCCTTTCTTTACGCCATTGACTGGACTTTTGTCAGGAAGCTGTCATTTCTTGGAGGAATCGTGGATCTAAAGGGCCAACTGAATTTTATCAATATTGATGACCAAACTTATGAGGTTGAAGAAGATAGTGTCACTGAAACCTACAGTTTTACAAACAAATCCAACACCTCTTTCTTTCAGCTAGGCTATCGGCCAACATTTGGTAATAGTCAGTTTGTTAAGAATCTGGAACTTGTAGGTCGTTATTCTACGCTGAACACTCCAGAAGAAGCACCCTGGGAAACTGAAAGTTCTCAATTGACACTGGGGTTGAACTACTGGATTGACTGGAGAACAGCGATCAAGTTTGCATATCAAATGGAGAACATTACCGGAGGACATGCGGAAGATGGAGAAGAACCTGAGGAGCTAGATGTAAATACTTTCTACTTGCAATGGACGCTAGGCTTTTAAAATCGATAGAAATGAAAAAAATAAATAAATATTTGTTTTGGTTCTTGGCATTCGGATTTACAACTTTAGTGTTTGTACAATGTGCTACGCAGAAAAATGTTTCAAATAGCGGGGAAAATAAAAAAGGCACTCCGGAATATGTTTTACAGAAAAGCGGGGTACAGATATGGGCGGAGTCATGCATCCGGTGCCACAATACAGCCTCACCGGCAACATTTAGTGACGTAGAATGGGAAGTTGCCCTCACACATATGAAGTTACGGGCACAACTTACTCAGCTTGAAGCACAAAAGGTACTTGAGTTTATGAAGTCAGCCAACTAAAGAATGATTACGTACAGAGTTGTGTTGCTTGTGGGATTGTTGATCTATAGTACCTTGTCATCCAAGGCTCAGGAAGTAGACGGATCTGCACTATTTACTACAAACTGTGCCGCATGTCATACAATTGGTGGAGGTAAACTTGTAGGACCTGACCTAAATGGGGTACTGGATAGACACAATAAGGCATGGATATTTAGATTTATTCGAGAGTCCCAGTCAATGATCAACGAAGGTGACGAGCAAGCAGTAGCCGTATTCAATGAAAATAACATGATTCCAATGCCCGCCATACCGCTATCAGATATTGAAATTGAGGCAATTCTTGAACATATATCTTCTAAAGGGGAAGATACAATAGAAACCAAACTAATTGACGAAAAAGAGAAGGAATCCATCAAGCCTTACACATCCGGAAATAGCAAACGCAAATCACAAGCTGCTCAAAACACCTCTATTCGAGAGGGTATGCTCATTGGTTTATGGATTACCTTGATAGCTACAACGGTGATGATTATTGGGATAGCATATGCGTTAAAAAAACATCCTCCGCATAAAAGGAAAGAATAAAATTTCGTAATTCAAAGTTCCTATATAATAAATCAGGAGTTCCTTTTGAGAGTACATTTAGTTGAGACAAAAAGGAAACTGTTATGAAGCGAATTATCCTCTTTTTAGGTACTTTGATTTTGTTGGCAATATCTATTTATACAGCCGAAGCACAACGAACTTACATCACTCGAAAAGGTAAATTGGTTGCTAAAACTCTGGAAGGAGATACTCTAAAAACCCGTGAGTTCAAAAATATCAATGTACTGCTGGATTATGATAAAGCTGAGGTAATCATCAATTTCAAACTGGACGACACCTTGGACGATCATATCCCCTCGAATCGATTTTTCTATGACTATGATGTGGCCCTTAACACCAGGCTATCTCTTTCGGAAATTGAAACCAGTTCGCATCCAAAAAGGATTTTTGACCTGAAGGGTGAACTGTTTTATAATGAGACCGCCTATTATATCAAAGGAAATGGTGTGCTGGAGCACTGGGAAGGAAGTGAAGATATGTCTTGTATGTTGACGATGAATATTGAATTGATGGACAATACAAAACTCTTTCTAGATTCCCTTGGATTATTGGAAGATATTCATCTTTTCCAAACCGTATTGAACCGTGAAGTGCTGGACGAGTGGGAAAACGCGGGATACTAACATGAATGTATTGAAGATTTCCGGCAGCTTGGAAGTATTTTCACAAGAAAAGCTAATCAGGAGTCTGTACAATTCGGGTGTGACCGATGAGCAGCTCTGGCGGGTCCTTGGAGCAATAGAAGCTGAATTATACGAGGGCATTACTACCGTGAGATTGTTTAAGATTGTTCATAAGTATCTCCAAAAGCACATTTCTCTTTCTGCATCCAGGTACAACCTGAAATCAGCCATTGTAGCGTTTGGAGCTTCGTTTTTTCCCTTCAATTTTTTTATTGGAGAGCTATTAAGAGCACTAGGATATAATGTAATGACAAACGTACCCATCATTGGGAAAAACTGGACTCACCAGATTGATGTGGTTGCTGAAAACGAAAACGGGCATTTTATGATTGAATGCAAATTTCACAATCAGCCTGGATTTAAAACGGATACAAAATTACCGCTAAACATCTATTCCAGATTCAAGGATGTGGAATATAGCTGGAGAAATTCGCAGGGGAAAAGAGATAAATTTCATCAGGGATGGGTGGTAACAAATGGAAAGTTTACTGAAGATGCCATCCACAATGGAGAATATACCGGATTGCGCATGATCGGTTGGGACTACCCTGCAGGAAGTAGCCTGAAGGAGATGATCTCAAAAAATGGACTATACCCTGTAACTTGTCTTTCCTCCCTCACCAACGCACAGAAGGCTGCATTTCTTGCTAAAGGAGTTATACTTTGCCAAACAATTTATGATCATCCGGATAGGCTGGATCAGTTTTCTTTAGGAAAAATCAAAGCAAAAAGAATTCTTGAAGAAGCCCAAGGTATCTGTGAGATAAGGCCCTCTCTGGTTTCACATTAGTGGTTTTACCTGCGGCAAAAAACGATAAATCCTTCTCTTAATTTCATCAAACTGAGCAATTCCAAAAGCAGTTAATGTCAGTACAATTAACACATGGAGCAATGGAAGATTTCAGTAAAACTTTGAATTTAACCTCAGATGGGGAGATACCCGGTGAGGTGCGGAACGCGATATACACCAAGCTTGAAAGTATGAAGGAAGTCGACTTCAAATGGACAAGCCTCAATAGTTTAAGTATAAATTTTAAATCCTATCAATATAGCCCCGAATATATCCTGGATATCATCAAAAAGACAGGATTCAAGGAGAATGTCAAAGAAAAAAAGTCATTTTGGAAGAGATGGCTGGAATCAATGGCCAATGACACTGACAGCACCTTCGGAACCCGAAGACTGGACTGCTGTTCGCTAAACAGACAGGATCAGTTTCAAACCGGAAGAAGACCAAAATATCGTCAATAATATACAAGATTTCAAAAATCGTAAAGACCGGTATAATCGTAAATTCACAGAGAATAAAAAATTAATACAATGAAGTTATTGAGTTTCATAATCCTTGGACTTTTATCCTTTGAATCCATCTCACAGGTTAGGTTTTATCCTGAACTCAGCAAGATTGCTGTGCAAGGTACTTCTACCCTTCATGACTGGGAATCGCTTGTTAAAATGGAAGATGTGAAGGTGGAGTTGCATGTTGAGGATACCAACCCATTGCTTTTGGGGAATCTAAGATTAACAATCCCAACTCAATCGATCACAAGTGGAGAAAAACTTATGGATAATAAAACCTGGGAAGCACTTAAAGCGGAAAAATATCCTGTCCTGATATATGAAGCCGATGCATTTGAGATTGGGGAAGGCAAAGTGTTGGCTGCTGATGGCAAGCTGCAAATTGCAGGAATAGAACGAGCAATACCCGTTACAGCAAAATACACCATGAACTCGAGTGGCAGGGAAATCTCATTTACCGGATCAGTCTCTTTCAAAATGACGGACTTCAAAGTAACCCCACCTACTGCCATGTTTGGCACGATGAAAACGGGTGACCTGGTAACTATCGAATATAAAATAATTGTAGAGCATACTTAATAATTTAAAATAGAATGATTATGAAAGCACATTTCAACCCCAGATATTTAACGGTATTATTTATACTGGGAACGGGCTATTTATTCGCCCAGCAACCGGAACTAGGCTACTTCCGACCAAATGACAAGGATGGCCTGAATGTATTTGAAACTTCCAAGCAGAGTGATGCTGTTTTTGACGGACTGAAAGTTCGTGTGGGGGGTGATTTTGCACTTCAGTTTCAGGGGATCTCCCAGACAAACTCAGGAGATTCATTGACCACTCTTGGTAACAATTTCAATTTGCCGACTGCCAATCTTAATCTTGATGTACAATTAGCCGATGGTATGAGAATGCATTTAAGAACCTATTTGTCTTCGCGGAACCATACCGAAGCTTATGTAAAGGGTGGTTACTTGCAAATTGACAAGCTGGACTTTATCAAACCGGGGCTACTGAGCGGGTTAATGAACGTGGCCACCCTGAGGTTCGGTATGGATGAGATCAATTATGGCGATGTACATTTCAGAAGATCTGATAATGCACGGGCTATTTTTAATCCTTTCGTAGGTAACTACATCATGGATGCGTTCACCACCGAACCATTCGCTGAATTGACAATTCAAAGTTCAGGCTTTATAGGCGTGCTGGGGGCTACAAACGGACGGCTCAACCAAAGTGTGACCAGTACAGATGAGGGTTTTGTGATTTTCGGAAAACTCGGGTATGACAAACAATTGAACGATGATCTGAGGATCCGGCTGACTGGTTCATTTTACAGTAGCTCTGACAAAAGTACCCGTGACTACATCTATGGAGGTGATCGGGCAGGAAGCAGGTACTATGCTGTGGCTGAAGGAAGTAATTTTTCCGGCCGATACAATCCAAGATTCAGCTATCTCACTTCTTTCCAGATAAATCCATTCGTGAAATTTCAGGGTTTTGAATTCTTTGGAGTTTATGAAGTTGCCAATAATGGAGATGACGCTACAGGAGGTGGATTTACCCAGCTTGGAGCCGAAGCGCTCTACAGGTTTGGTGCCGATGAACAATGGTACCTGGGAGGCCGGTACAATTCTGTAAGTGGGGAAGTGAATGATAATGCTTCTACTGTTGAAATCAGTAGAGTTAATGTTGGAGCGGGTTGGTTCCTAACGAAAAATGTGCTGACCAAAATCGAATATGTTAACCAAAAATACGATGGTTCTGGATTCGATGGCACCCTGTACCAAGGAGGAGAATTTGATGGAATTGTAATTGAAGCGGCTATAAGCTTCTAGGAAGGCATTAGGTTTGGAGAGTAAAGAGAGGCGGTGATGAAGGGTCTGTCGTGAGGCAGGCCCTTTTCCCATCTCTAATATTAGGGAGTAATCAGAATGAGAAGACAAGAAATTTAATGTTGATAAAAAAATGAGAAGGTTGATGCTTTACTGGTTTAAAATACAGGCGAATAAATCAGCCAGGGTAATACTATCACCTCATTTTACCAGTAGTGAAGTACTTGACATTATCCATTGTTATTGGAAACGATACTTAAAGCTCATCCCCGATGTACCTTCATTACCCACAATAGGAGGTACGCTAATGATCCATCTGGCCGCCATGTCCACAGGCTTTCATCAGGAATTAAGAGCAAGGGGCAAAAGTGAAGAAACAACCACACAACTCTTTTACGAAATTGCCTGGAAAATCTATCAAAAAATGGGCAGCTTCTGCTGGTGGCTTGCAGGATGGAGTAATCGTAGCAGTTATGTTAAACTTTTGAGAGCCACAAAGCTTTTCAGAGCATTTCCATTTAATAGTCCCGCTTATCGATGGAAAGATGTCGAGGTAGAAAATAATGTAGTTGGATTTGACTGCTTAAAATGTTCTGTTGCTGAATATTTCCAGACAAAAGGGTTGTCCAGATTTTGCGTCAATACATGGTGCGCATTGGATTTTCCATTGGCTGAAATATGGGATGCCAGGTTGGAACGAACAGGCAGTATTGCAGGCGGTGCAAGTAAATGTGATTTCCGCTGGGTAACAAAACCAAAGAAAAATATATAAATTATAACAGCGAAACAGATAAGTATCCATATTTAATGTCAGAGAGCAATAGCTTATTTATCAGAAACATGGTTTGTCCACGTTGCATAGATACTGTTAAGGACATCTTTGTAGATCTAAGCATACCAGTCACAAGGATTCTGTTAGGGGAAGTCCTCACAGACACCGTCTTGGATGAAGTCCAAAAATTGTCATTGAACGAGCGATTGACTGAAAGAGGATTTGAACTTTTGACGGATAATAAGTCCAAACTCATCGGGCAGATTAAGTCTTATCTGATACAGTGGACCCATTATCCCACAAAGATGTTAAACAAAAACTTCTCACTGCTTCTATCCGAAAAGCTGGATCATGATTATTCCTACCTGAGCAAATTATTTTCATCGGTAGAGGGCATCACCATCGAACGGTTTATCGTTCGTCAAAAAATTGAAAGGATAAAAGAACTGATTGTTTACAATGAATTAACCTATCAGAGATTGCTTTCAAGTTGGGCTACTGCAGTGTGGCATACCTTTCTACCCAGTTTAAAAAAGAGACAGGCATGACTCCTAGCCAGTTCAAACAATTAAAGCAGTCCAATCGCCGTTTATTGGATTCCTTGTAGAAAATTACAGTCCAAAAAATCATAAAACATTCTCCGAATCCTGTAACAGATTGTAGCATGTACTTGAGGAACTTTCTTACAATAATAGTTAAAGCACTTGGCCCATTATGCCAAAGGGCAGAATACAAAACAGAATATCACTAATGAAACACACATATCAAATTTCCGGAATGACCTGCGATGGTTGCAGGGATCATGTAGAAAAAACGCTCAAAGAGGTTGAGGGTATTTCCGATGTTTCTGTGGATTTATCAAATAAAGAAGCAGTGGTCGAAATGGAATCTCATGTTCCGTTCGAGACCTTAAAAGAAGCCATGGAAAAGGATGGGGGCCGCTATCACATTTATCTTCCGGGATCTCACGATCACCATCATCCAAAGTCGGAAATCAAAAAGAAAGACGATAACGGAGGATCTGGGGAATATTATTGCCCGATGCTCTGCGAGGGGGATAAGAAATACGACAAGCCAGGCGATTGTCCAAAATGCGGAATGCATTTGGAAAAAGAGGAAAGTTCTAAAACCATTTACACCTGCCCAATGCATCCTGAAATCGAGCAGGACCATCCGGGCTCATGTCCAAAATGCGGGATGGATTTGGAACCTAAAATAGCTTCGACAGAGGAAGGTTCTGAGGAGCATTATACATATAGGAAAATGCTTACCAAGTTTTGGGTTGCTGTTGCTTTTACAATTCCCGTCTTTTTTATTGCCATGAGTGAGATGATTGGCATGTCTCTCACGGGAATAGCCAGTGAAAAGGCATGGGGTTGGATACAGTTTGCATTGAGCACACCAGTCATCTTTTACTCGTGTTGGAATTTCTTTGTTCGAGGGTATAAATCTATCATCAATCGCTCACCTAACATGTGGACACTGATCACATTGGGAGCTGGTGCAGCATATATGTTTAGCATTTTTGCATTACTATTTCCTGAAATATTCCCTGAACAATTCAAATCCGAAGGAGGGGCTGTTCACCTCTATTTTGAAGCCGCTGTTGTTATTCTTACCTTGATTTTATTAGGACAACTATTGGAGGCGAAAGCAAGAAGTCAAACCAACTCCGCAATAAAGGAACTATTAAATCTGGTACCGCCAGAAGCGACAGTTATCAGGGATGGTGAAGAAAGGACGATTCCATTGGAGCATGTAAGGCTTGGAGACATCATTAAGATCAAGCCAGGCGAAAAGATTCCTGTGGATGGAGAAATCACAGAAGGAAAAAGCAGTATCGATGAATCGATGATCACGGGTGAACCAGTTCCCGTTGAGAAATTTGAAGGAGACAATGTCATTGGCGGCACAATCAACGGCACAAGTACTTTCCAGATGAAAGCACAGAAAGTAGGAAGTGATACGTTGCTTTCTCAGATCATTGAGATGGTGAATAAGGCCAGTCGTACGAAGGCACCAATCCAAAATCTCGCTGATAAAGTATCCAGTTATTTTGTTCCCATAGTAGTGACCATAGCTGTCATTGCTTTTGCGGTTTGGGCAATCTGGGGGCCTGATCCAAAACTGGTGTATGCTTTCACAAGTGCGGTTACTGTGCTCATCATTGCCTGTCCTTGTGCGTTAGGTTTGGCGACACCCATGTCCATAATGGTAGGAACCGGTAAAGGTGCGAAGCAAGGGATTTTGGTAAAGGATGCCAGAGCCATTGAGGAAATGCATAAGGTGACCACATTGGTTATTGATAAAACAGGAACAATCACACAGGGCAAACCATCACTTCAGGATGTGAAATCGATTAACGATAAGTACAGCGCTGACGAAATTCTGAAAAATGTCGCGTCCCTTGAATCAAGCAGCGAACACCCGCTGGCGCACGCTATTGTTGAAGGGGCAGAGAATAAAGGGTTGAAGCTGCAGAAAGTAGATGATTTTAATTCCATCACCGGAAAAGGTATCACTGGCAAAGTGGATGGCACTCAAATAGCCATCGGCAACAAAAAGCTTTTAGAAGAATTTAACCTTACTCTTGAGCAGGAGCATGAAAAAGATGTAAAACAACGACAGCTAGAAGCCCAAACCGTAATGTTTGCAGTGATTGAAAAGGAAATAGCTGGCTTCATCAGTGTAGCTGACCCAATCAAAGAATCATCTGCTTCAGCTATTAAGCATCTACAGGAGCAGGGTTTAGAAGTGATTATGCTCACTGGGGATAATAAGAACACAGCCAAAGCAGTTGCTGACAAGCTGGGATTGGATGGTTATGAAGCTGATCTTTTGCCGGAAAACAAATACGAGAAAGTGAGAGCACTTCAGGAAGAAGGAAAAATAGTTGCTATGGCTGGAGATGGAATCAATGATGCCCCGGCACTGGCCCAGGCGAATGTCGGAATAGCCATGGGAACAGGAACGGATGTCGCAATTGAGAGTGCGAGTCTTACGTTGGTTAAAGGAGAATTGGATGGAATCGTGCGAGCACGAAAATTGAGTACGGATGTGATGAGAAACATCAAGCAGAACTTGTTCTTTGCTTTCATCTACAATGTGCTGGGAGTACCGATAGCAGCAGGAGTTCTTTTTCCGGTGTTTGGCCTTTTATTAAGTCCGATGCTAGCCGCGTTGGCGATGAGCCTCAGCTCCGTTTCAGTAATAGGGAACAGTTTAAGATTAAGATAGATATGAAAATGAAAAACCTAATGTTCACAATTGCCGTGCTTGCCCTGATGGGATGCAGTACTGGTGAAAAGAAAGATGAGAAAACTGAAGATCATTCTCAACACCAGCATGATGCTAAAAAAGAGGAAGGGGCTAAAAAGCCACTGAGTCCTAGAACAGCAGCTATGGCTATGATTGGATCTAATCACGTCCACATTGATTATGGATCTCCAAGTAAAAGGGGGCGAATGATTTTTGGAGGCTTAGTTGGGTATGGTATCGTCTGGGTAACAGGTGCTCACAAAGCCACCACCATTTCTTTTGATAAAGATGTGAAGATCAATGAAACGAGTATTTCGGCCGGTAAATACGGACTATTTACCATTCCTGCTGAGAATGAGTGGACAATCATTATCAACAAAGATTGGGACATGCACCTGGCCGATGATTACGATCCAGCAAATGATGTTGTGAGGGTCACAGTTCCAGCCCAGAAGCTTAATGAGGTAGTCGAGTCACTAACTTTTGAAGTGACAGAAACAAATGATGGCAAAGGGCAGATTTCCATCAAATGGGACCAGACGGCTGTTTCATTTGAATTTGAGAACAGATGAGAAAACTAAGACCCTTTCTCAGCAAAATTAAATTGACAGACCTGCAAGGTGAAGCCTTCGATTCTGAGCAGTGCAAAAACAAAGTGGTCATTCTTAACCTTTGGGCTACCTGGTGCACTCCATGTATCAGGGAAATGCCTGACCTTGTGAAAATGCAGACTGAATTACGGAATGATTTTGTGCTCATCCTTGCATCACATAAAGCAATACTTTCACCTTCTTCACTAAAGTTCAGGTCCATAAATTCTACCTTATCCCACACACATTCTGTGAATACATCATTTATCCGCACTATGGCAAGCAGGGGCACAAAGTAGATCACATCATCTTCCATATTTCCAATATTACTTCTTCAATCAAAAAAAGAAAATACGACCTCAGAATTTTTCCTCCATTTTTTTCCTAAAAGTAGCTTCCAACACCTTCGTGTCAAGACAAGCATTCTTTATCAGGACCAAGCATGGTTCTTTTTCACTCATACTGCGTTGAGAAATGTTACGCGGACGGCTAGTTATATCTAATGGATATGTGCACATTCCACCGCCTTGCCTGAGTAAAAAATAACTGCAACTTATCCTAAACAGAATACTGGACTTGACACTGTCAAAAGTGAATCAGAAATCTCCATCCAGCCTCTTAACAAACCTTTTAAGCGGACAGGCTGAATCGTATTTCTGATCTTCCTTTTGCCTTCTTTCCCGTCCCTCAAAGCTCTTTGATGAGGAAAAAAAATTATGGAAAATTCAGTTCAACAATTAGAAGAAGTTTACACCAACATCAGCAAAGGAAGAGATGGATGGAAAGGGGACACAGTCATCAAGAATGTCAACGGATACGACTGGAAGATTCTGACATCCAAATCAAATTCAGGAATATCTTCCACGGCACAGGGGGGCAAAGCAGGTGAAAATAGCGGGTTCGCTACCTTCAAATGTAGCCTGTTCGAAGACCCACATATTAACCTGGTAAAGACGGACAAACGTTGTACCCAGAAAGCAGTCACACAACTCCACCAGGCTGCCCTGTTGAAGTTCAATGAGCTTCTTGATTCAGGTGAGTTACCTGGAAAAACATGCCCCGATTATACCATAGAGCTCGGTCAGCTTATCTTTCTGGAAAACAATCACGGATTTTCTCCCAAGCTGGCCATTTACAAGATTGAGGAACTCTGGGGAGACACCTATTACCATTATGTCAATACGGAGACCCTGGAACTTGGCCGCGTGGAAACACTTGATGACTATGAGGATAAAAAGGGTCCTGGGTATTATTATCAAAGGGAAGATCGAATGGATGTCGAGACGGTATTCAACCTCGTTCAAAGAGCTCAATTGAGACTAAAGCAACTGGACCGGGAAAAGCAGAAAGAGGATCAGGAAGCACTACAGGAGCGAAACCAGAAAATAGAAGAAGGAGCATCCAAGGTTCATATCCCGGATCATGCGGTTGCCTTGATCGTGGGGGAATTAAAAGAGGATAAATCGGATATGATGACCGATTATTTCGCTTATACCATCTCCAAAGTCATTTATCTGGCTTACTCCAATCACCAGAAAGATCTCTTTAGTGAAATGCGAAAGGCAGCTGTCAAGGCAGGGGAGACCAAGGATTTAGCTGAGGCCCCGAAGGACTGGGAGCACCGGGAAAAGTACTCGATGGGATCCGGATACTACCTGGGGGAGCATCACCATTCCGGATGGGAGGTCAGAAAGGTCAGGTTTGACCCCACGAATAAGGATCAGTGTAACCAGCTGTTCATTGCAGCGGCTGAAGGAAGGTACTTCTGCGAAACGGCCCCTGAACCAGTACAACTTTCAGATACTTCGAATGACATTCTGATCTACCACGAACTAAAACACACCAAGAAGGGGCATGATCTCTTTGTTTATGTGCTAACAGAACAAGTAGATCGAGAGGAGTTTCTACGGCTAAAATCCATTGCCAAGGCATCAAATGGGTATTACAGCAACTTCAGGGGTAGGGGAGCAGTACCAGGTTTCCACTTTCTGAAAAAGGAAGATGCTGATAGGTTCATCCAATCGATCAAATAAACTTTTCACATACTAAAAATCAAGACCATGAGAAACTATATCGAGATGGATTCAACTCCACTGGGAGAGAAATGTATCAATGCCGGCAATTCAATAGAAATGCAGGAGCTCGAAGTAAAGGCTATGATCGATATGATCATCCGATGCTTTGATCCATTCCCGGAAGGTTTTTACCTGAAAAGAAACCGAAACTACCATGATTTCGGAATTTACTATGACATCAGACTGTGCTATGAAGAGGGGGATGGAGTGGTCGATTCTCATTCCGAGGAATTCACTTTCTACCTGGAGTCAAACTGGCCGGAAAAATGGGATGACGAAGCCAGGGGCTTCCTTGAATCTCAAGGATACTTTAAATACCTGAAAAATCAACCGAAGTCCACCATCAATCAATTTGTCTAATCCTAAAATTCACGTTTTATGAATAACATTCTAGTTTCCGGGTATGAGGGTGGATCTGATAATGTGATGGTCTTTGCAGAACATATTCATTCAGATCTATTGAGGCAATATTTTGATGATATTGGACATACATATACTGACATTGTTGATGTCAAGGATGCAGACTGTCAATTCTATAGTTATGATCCCTTATGGATGGATTCGGATCAGGAAAAACATGTATTCCATTCTGTTACTATGAGTATGTTAAGGCAGTCATCAACTCTGGTTGCCACGATTAAATTTAATATTGAATCGCCTGATGGGTTTACCATACATTGGGAAAACTTCTATTGCTCGGCAGAAGATCTATTTACTGCGGTTGATTTTCAATTTAATGAATGGAGGAAAAGATATGAACGGCAGGGATATTACAGCTCCAATCAGATGCGGATACCACTACAGCAACTTAAGGGTCATTGCAAGTTCGTTTTGATCAAGCCTGATCCAGGAGTCCTGAATCTTCCGATCCACAAAATGGTCTTGTCAGTATTCTGATATGCAAGAAGTTACTTTTTATTTCATTGTTTAAGAGATCGATAAACTAATTTATGTCTATATTCGTTCATATGATAAAATATATTATCAAATGATTGTTGAGAAATCACGTACAAGCACCAGGCATTACCAGCACCTCAAAGAGATTCTTGGAAAGGAATATATCAAATCCAAGATTGAAAGTCCTTTTGACTTTATTTCCCTGGCAGCGCAAGGAATTGATGCCAACATCATCTTGAATTTCCGAAAGCATTTTAAGATTCCCAGATCTTTTGCTGCTGAGCTACTTAATGTGTCAGAACCTACAATATATCGATGGGTGAAGAGCAAGAAGAAGCTTGAACGGAATTTCTCCATTCAACTGTTCGAGCTAGCGGATCTCTTTCTTTTTGGTACAGAAGTATTTGAGGGGAAAGAGGCGTTTTTCAAATGGCTCTATCTTCCCAACCATGCATTAGGAGGACTTGAACCCAGAGAAGTTTTAGAAGTACCTGGTGGAGTCAGCAAGGTTAGGGACTTACTTGGCCGTATCGAATACGGTGTCTACAGCTAGGGACAGTAACTGCCGGTACAAATCGATAATTGCCGATATAATCTATGATTGTTTACAGGATCACCAAGAGCAAACATGCTGCTGATATGAGTGGTATAGGGTCAGCATTACACCCCGGAAGGTGGAATATGCGGGGGACACCTGTCCTATATACCGGAGAAAGCAAGGAGATAGCTCTTTTAGAAACCCTTGTCCATATTCCTGTCTTATCATCTCCCAAGCTGGATGTTTTAACTATTGAGATACCGGACTCCATTTATGAAATTACCGTAAAAGAGCTGCCCTCCAATTGGAATCAATACCCGGCACCAACGATCTTATCTGAGATTGGCCAAAGCTGGATTGATGATGGAAGCACTTTAGGGTTAAGGGTACCTAGCTGTATCATAGAGACCTCGCACAATATTATTCTCAATTGTGGCCATCCGGATTATGCCAAAGTCAAGATCATTGATCATCAGAACTTCAGGTTTGATACTCGGTTGAGAAAGTGAGTTTGACCAATTTTATTATGGATTTAGAACTCACAAATATCACCAAAATTGGTGAAAGTGTATGACCATCGTGGTTGGTTTGATGTTGCGATCGTCCAGTTTTTGATCGAGAGAGATCATGCTTCAAAATTACAGGATATATGTATAAGTTGAGCCGTGAACCGGGAATCTGTGAGATTTTGGGACCAAATCCTTAAGTTGCGTGGATTAAGCGGTAATAAATAGAAATCATCATGCCGGAGATCAATGACACAGCGCAGTTCCTTGAGTACTTAAGGGATATTCAGGAATTAACTCCTGAAGCATTGGAAGCCATTTCTAACCTGTTCTCAACAGTAACAGTAAAAAAGAACAAAGATCTTCAATCCATAGGTCAGACCTGCAGAACAATCTATTTTGTACATGAAGGGGCTGCAAGAATCTACTATTATAAGGAAGGCAAAGACATAACCGAGTACTTCGCTTTTCAGCATGATCTCATCATCCGGGCGGAGAGCCTGTTTACCGAAAAACCAAGCCACAAAGCCATACGTGTGTTGGGAGCATGT
>DKPQ01000025.1 GCA_002471275.1 Flammeovirgaceae bacterium UBA7330 | reverse complement strand
TAGCACAAGTCATTGCTGGTAACGACCAGCTATCCGCCGTGTGTCCGGAGCTGGTAGAAAGCATAAAAGTAGCGGAAGTGCACCAGAAGCACAACGGTAACTACAAGGCACTGCGTTCCACAAGTAAAAGCCAGAACCACAGAAGTATCTAAAAGCGATGAAGTTTCAGAAGGTGCACTTCCGTGGGCGAGTTCCGATACACTTTCAGAAAGCACTATGACACATGGCGGATGAGCGTCTGTTAGGAGCCTTTAATACTCATATTTTTCTTCCTGCATTTGCTTTATGAGTTTCTCAATCCAAGTTAGGTTGCTGAAGTTGAGTTGAATAGATCTGAATGGAAATTCAAGTGTTGATGAAATTTGGTCTGAGCGAACGCCAGTCGTTAAAAAAGGTGTTCCATCTTCGAGGTTTACTTGGACAAACCAGTTGTCAGTTGCACTGAAATGGTCTGTCTTGAGAATAATCTTGAACCGTTCGGTATTGCCTTGATCAAAATAAGGGATTTCATAAGTGTCAAGCCCGTTCATCGGATCATATGTGCTACTTGCCCAACCCTGTCTCAAGTCTAAAATTTTCTTTTTGTTAAATGGTTTCTTGTTCGAACTAACATAAAATGAATGGATGATTTTCGAATCTTTGTATGTGACTAATTTGTATTCGGTTTTTGGGAGGTTATGAAGTTCAGCAGTTCCTATATACAGGTCAAAAACTTCAGGTCTATTGTTCTTTTCGGGTCTAAGGTTTTCTGGTTTATAGATTAGATCTGCAACGACTAGATATCTAATTGGCGGTAATGCATGATGAAATTTTGATTGGTTATCTAGTTTGCCTGTTTCCTTCCAATATGGTTTTCGAATTGAAGGGTTATGTCGCAAGTCAATATGTTCACGACCTGTCCATTGATTTCCATTTATTAGGATAAGTCCCGTAGATGATGAGACTCGAAAAATTGAAAGCTTGTTCTTTCCTAAATGAAGTAAGTTAGGTTGACTGTATTTAGGGTTACGAGCCTCTTCTTCAACAATTCTGATTTCTTCCAGACTTAAAAGTTCTTCTTCCATCTGTGTCCCATATTGATCCTAACATCTCTAAGAGTTCGTTTTTAGTCCGGCTATGCCGGTATTGTTTCCGTATTTCTTATAGATCCTTTCTAGTTCTCCAACTGTTTCTTTGAGATATGATTGATCTGTTGACATGTCGAACTCCACTGAGTAAGAAGGTTCGATATATTCTCGATATTTTCCTTCAATGTTCGCATGACCAAGATTGTCAAAGGTTAAAGTGAGATTCAAGTTACCCTCATAAGATGTCAGGTTCGCCGTTCCGGTCAAGGAGTCACAAGCTCTCAAAAGTTGTTCGTAGAAGTTATAGAGTTCACCAGTTGATATGTAGAGGTTGGTTAAAACCGTCAAACCTTGACTTTTGATTTCCAGTTGAGATTGTGTATCGTAACCTCCCCAATGACATGTTTCGTTAGGGTAGCCGAATACTGTAGCGAGTTGAATTCTTACAAATCCATCGTTCGCGTAAATTTTGAATTCTAAAGGTTCTGAGATCTCCGTCATGCAGATTATGGCTCCTAACGCCCGACTATGGCGCTGTGGCCCCACTCAGGCTATTACTGCAAAATAACAAAATCTGCTATGCCAGGCAACTGTCAGATTCGCACTGCATTTCTGCAAGTCAATGGCTCCTGACTAGGTCACTTTAGATGACTTCCAATTTTCACAGAGTAGATTTTGTGGTCAAGTTGTACAGGCTTTAGCGAAGAACTACGTAAGGCCATGCGCTATAGTCAATGTTGTAGCACGTTTCTTTCTTTTATCTGCATTTCTGCAACCACCCTTTCGACTCGCTTTCCATTATTTTCTGGCTTCTTCATTTCAATAGCCAATGATTTAAGGTCAATTCTAGAATGATAAAGATTATGAGCTTTGTCTACTTTGATTTCTACTACCTCTCTCAATGCTGCAAGCCCTTTTAAAAAATCACTTCTTAAATTATAATTTCTAAGTAGATAAAAAGATTCTGAAAAGGAAAGTTTAGCTCCAAACCATCTTCCCCTTACGATTCCAAAAATGATCTGAAGGAAAAGGATTGATCCCATAAAACCAACTATGAAAACAAATAATATGATATAGCTATTACTCATTTTTGTTCGTAGATGTGAGTGAAATACAGCCTGTGGACACTTACTCCAGTTGAATCGGATATATGCTTTATATCCCAATCGTCGACGAATATGAATGAAGAGTTAATTGAATCCTTATGAATTGTCATCGTTCTAGGAAGTTCAGATTCGTCAGGTCCCCAAATTGCTCTATTTAAGTTCTTAGCTCCCAAATCTGTTTCAATGACACCAATCCATTGGCCTATCGGTTTGTTCAGTTCTATTTGAATACTATCTCCGTAAAAGTCAATTCTTACGTTCTTGTTTACCACATCAGGTAGATATATGTACTTGGTATCAATGAAAACTGAATCAGATTTTGGTCGACAAAATTTTACTGAATCATACATAGTATCAAAGTCGACCAGCTTCGCATAGTTTTGGAGGTAACTGGAATCAGCAAAATATTCTTTCCAAGTTATAGGTTCGAAGTTCTTGTTAGAGTTTGAAGTGCAGGCATAAAATAATGCCGAGGTTAATAGTGTTAACAGAAGTGTTCTCATGGAATGGGCGAGATCTCTTATGTGCTACAACATTTGAATAAGTGGAATTCCACTTATTCCTTATCAAATATACCCCGTTGCATTCAAATGATCTAGCGGACTTACCACTTTATGAATGTCTCCCTGGGCTACGTGGGTATATATTTCCGTGGTTTTCGGACTTCCATGCCCCATCAGTACCTGGATATACCTCAGATTGGTGCCATTTTCAAGTAAATGAGTGCCAAAACTATGTCTGAGGGTATGCACAACAACACTTTTCTGTATACCAGCCCGCTTCACAGCCCTTTCCAGGATTTTTCTGATGCTGCTGGCTGAATAAGGTCCGCCATTGGGTCCTTCAAATAAATATTTTACAGGTCTGTATGCCTTAAAATACATACGAAGAAGCTTTAGCAGCAATGGGGAAAGGATTGTAATCCGGTCTTTTTTCCCCTTTCCTCCCCTGATCCTTACCTCCATACGATCACTGTCTACATCCCCGATCTGTAAATTGAGCAATTCCGATATCCTCAGTCCACAACTATATATGGTCACCAGTATCGCTTTGTGTTTTAAGTTATTCACCCGGCTTAATAATCTTCCAATTTCCTCCTGCGAAAGAACAGTCGGTAGCTTTTGTTCCTTTTTAGGCCGCTCCAGCTCATAGACAGTCCGGTCCATCCCTGCTACCTGCTCTAAATAAAACTTGATCGAATTAATGCTCTGGTTTTGATAAGAACGCGAAACATTCCTTTTAACAACCAAAAAATGATGGTACCTGGTGATATCTTCCAACGTCACCTTATGAAGGGGCATTGGATATAAATACTTGAGAAACTCCCGAAACATGTATCGGTAAATATTGATCGTCGATTCACTGTACCGCTGTACGATCAGCTTCTTTTCCATGGTTGCCAGTGCCTCCTGGTATGGTTTTGCCTGAGGATTCATGGGATTAAAATTGAAAACTTCAAGACTCATTATCCGATTTATAAACGGATATATCCGTTTATAACCGAATATATCCGGATAATAATTCGTATATTAACTTGTCTGGATAAACCATCTCTAAATGCTTCAAACAAAAAAATGCCTGAATTGTGGTGAGGCCCTCACAGGCCGCTCAGATAAAAGATTCTGTGGCGATCAGTGCAGAGCCACACATAACAACCGCAACAAAGCGCCACACGAACAAAGAATGCAGGAGATAAATGCACAACTGCGGCGCAATCGGACCATACTCAAATCACTCTGCCCGATCGGAAAGGCAACAGTCCGGAAAGAGGTGCTTGATGAAATGGGCTTTGATTTCGGCTACTATACTTCCTTCTTTGGTAAACCAGGTAAACTGTATTTTTTCTGCTATGATTATGGCTATATGCCGCTCGTTGAAAGGTCGCTCAATGAACAACGTCCCGTCCGCAAGGTCATGATTATACAAAAACAAACGTTTACAGATCGTGCCGACCCCTGGCTATTATAGCGGTTCTCACCTCCTGTTGTCCTCGTCTTCCAGCATGGAGAGGTAGCTGATGTAGCGCTCGTAGTAGATGTCTCCTGCCTCCAGGGCATCCTTCACAGCGCAGCCGGGCTCTTCTACATGCAGACAGTTATTGAATTTGCATTTTCCCAGTAAGGCACGCATCTCCGGGAAGTAATGCCCCAGCTCTTCGGGCTCTACCTCAGCCAGACCGAGCTCTTTGATACCGGGTGTATCGATAAGGGCCATGCCTCCACCAAAAAACATCTCGGCAAAGGTGGTCGTATGCACACCCTTGTTGGCAAAACCGGATACCTCAGTGACTTTTTGCTCAGTCCCCGGCACCAGGGCATTGATCAGGGAGGATTTGCCTGAGCCGGAATGACCGGACAACAGCGTGACCTTATCTCTGAGCAACTCCTCGATGCCCCCCAACTGGTTATGCTTCACCGACCCAAATGTGCACTCGTAGCCAATGTCTTTGTATCGCGAAGCCAGGTCGATCAACACTTCCTTATCTTTCTCTTTCAGCAGGTCGGTCTTGTTGAAGAAGATGATACCTGGGATCCGAAAGGCTTCCAGAGTCACCAGGAAGCGATCGATAAAACCCAACGAGGTCCTGGGCATCTTCAGCGTGGCAATCATCAGGGCCTGGTCCACATTGGTAGCAATGAGGTGGTCATGTCCCTTCTTACGGGGTGATTTCCGGATGATGTAGTTTTTCCTCGGTAGGATATCTTTGATCATCCATTCGTTGGTCCCGCCGGGATTGGCTTCCAGCATCACTTCATCTCCCACTGCAATGGGATTGGTGATCTTTTTATCTTCCAGCTTAAATTTCCCGATCAACCGGGCATCGACGATTTCTTCACCTGCCTTTACCCGGTACCACGAGCCCGTCGATTTGATCACCAGGCCTTTCATAGGTATTTTTTGACCTTTTGGGTGATCAATGCGGTGGCACCGGTGCCTCCCTTCACAAAATCTCCTGCAGCATTGGCGGCCTGCTGATATTTGGATTCGTTCCCACGGATGGAGGTAAACATCGTGGTAAGCTCCTCAGCATCTGCAAACGAAAACCCACCACCGGACTGGATCAGCCCTTTGGCCTCCAGAAACTTTCGGTTGTTTTCATGCTGCCCGAAAAAGACGGGGATACCATACACAGCAGCTTCCAGCACGTTGTGCAACGTTCCGTTGAAAGCGCCTCCCACCAGGGCAAAGCGACCGTACCGGTACAACCGGGAGAGCATCCCGATGTTGTCGATGATGAGTATTCGATGATCCGAGTTATCTCCTTTCGTGAGCTGTGAGTACCGTATGCTATGTGGCAACCGGTCAAACGGTTCCAGGTGATGCTCCTCTATGTTGTGTGGCGCAATGATAAATTTCAGCTGGTCTGCATACTCAAGGATAAATGGTTTGATCACTTCGAGGTCTGAATCCCAGGCGCTGCCAATCACCACGACTTCCTCCTTATTGATGAAGGACTCCACCAATGGAACGGCCCCCGCATGCGCTGCAATCTCTACCACCCGGTCAAACCGGGTGTCCCCGCATACGGTATACTGGTCTATCCCAATACCCGCCAACTGCTTCCCGGTAAGCTCGTCCTGCACATAATAGTGGTCAATGCCTTTCAATACTTTCTGATAAAAACGACCAAACGGACCAAACAGGAAATGCTTTTCTCTCAGGATGCAGGAGATGAAAATCGTTGGAATGCCCCTGTCCTGGAGCACTTTCATATAGTAATACCAAAACTCATATTTGATGAAGACTACCAGCGTCGGGTCCACAATGGAAATGAACTTCCGGGCATTTCCGGGTGAATCCATGGGCAAATACGACACATGATCTACCTGGTCGTAGTTTTTACGAAGCTGATATCCCGAAGGAGAATAAAAGGTCAATAGGATAAAACAATCGATCTTTTCCTTCCTGATGGATTCGATCAAAGGCCTCCCCTGCTCAAACTCTCCAACCGAGGCAGCATGGATCCAGATGATCTTTTTATCCGTTTTTATCGATTGTTCAAGCTGTTTTAAAACACCCTTTCTTCCTTCACGGAAGTGTTTAGCTTTTGTATTGATGAATGAAAAGATCCATACAACTCCCCGGTACCCAGCTAAACTTAGTCGATATAAAAACAGCATAAATTAATTTAACACCATGAACAGGGACTGGTTCCTATTCATTCCCAGAGCCTTCAGAATCCTCATCGGCTACTTCTTCCTCTATGGCTTGTCCTTCAGGTAATTTGCTCAGTTCAAGGGTACCTGCATATCCATTCAATTCAGATTCAGTGGCCCCACGCCGATTAATATTCAGCATGAACCGATTGTTGATCACCAACATCAGCTGGGCCTCACCTGATTCATAGGTGGTAGAGAACCAACCGGGGTAACCTTCAACTTCCACAGATTTCATGATACCTTCTGTGGTTTCATACTCATAGGCATTGGCATAGGCTCCAAACATGGCTCCGGTAAACAGGTAGTCATAGATCATGATAGACATTTCATCATCCCCATTGCTGTATTGTTTGGAAGCATAGCTGTAGCTAGCCTCACCAAAGCGCATACTGGCACCATCGGGCTTATCGGAAAGTGAAAATGATCCTACATCATCAGGCAGGAAGTCAATCAGGTCTCTGAAATGAACCGTCGCACCGGTATTCATTCTCCCATAGTCAACGGGTTTTCTCACATAGCCTCCATTGGGGGCATTCTCATTTTCTGATTGATAGGTTTCGCTGGCCTCTCCTGATTGAGAAGAAGGAGAAGTCCCTGAATCTTTGTCTTTCTTCTTTTTACCAAAAAGGAGATCATCAACGACCTCATCAGCCTTCCTTTCAAACTTTTTCTTAAGGTTTAATTGCGCACTGGCTGGATAGACGATAACCGCCAGCAAAGCCAGGATTAGTAATTTTTTCATTTCAGGTGATTTTATATGCAATTTAGTAAAGGTGCGGACCAAAAAGAAAAGCCGGAATAGGGACATGAAAAATAAATTTCAACCAATAAATAAGCCAACCAGCCGGCATTTCACCTAAAACAACCGTAGGTGAATCTTTGAAAATCACAGTATTTTCTTAAATTAATCCCTTTTTGTAATGAAAAGTCGTTCAGATGTGCGAAAATTGTAAATTAGTAGTTCTTTAAAGTTTCTCAATAAAAGAATACATTTGAATAAATCGGCCTAAATCGAATTTTAACCTTAGAATAATGATACCTAATTTAAAAAAATCAGTTCAATCCCTATTAGTTGGAGCGATCCTACTTTGTGGAGCATCAGTTAAAGCACAGGATTTCGGTGAAATCATTGCGGCGGGAGCCCAGGACGCCAATACTTATCTGGAAAGCTACCTGGCACCAGCCATGAATTCACTTGGAAATGGACTGGCCAATGGCTGGTACAATACGGCCAAAGCACATAAAACTCTGGGTGTTGATCTGACATTCTCATTCAACATGGCGCAGATTCCGGAAGCAGAAAGAACTTTCCTCTTTGTGGAGAGCCAGTTTCAAAATATGAGACTTGAGCCAGGAAATGAAACTACGCTTCCTACCATGGTAGGTGGAGATGCACCGAATGAAAGATTGATCGTTGAAGCGGGCAACATACAATACAATGGACAAAACATTCCTATCAATGAAGACATCGAATTTGATGTGCCGGATGGAATAGACCTGGAAGAAGTCCCTGTGGTAACTGGTTTACCCATACCAACAGTGAACCTGGGTATTGGAGTTTTCAAGAATACAGATTTGAAAATAAGACTATTGCCGGAAATCAATGTCGATGACTTCAGCATTAAAATGTTTGGTATTGGGGTACTGCATGACTTCAAACAGTGGATCCCGGGTATTAAAAATCTTCCATTTGATCTTTCAGGTTTTTTTGGAACGACCAAAATTACTTCTACCCTCCTGTTGGATGTTGATAGTGAACAAACTGGTACTCTGGGTACACAAACACGATTCTATAGTGATCCAAATTCTGAAAACTATGGGGAGTTTATTGCCAGTGCCACGACCATTCAGGCATTGATCTCTAAGAAACTTACTGTTTTCACTCCCTATGCCGGAGTAGGATTCAATATTGTGAGCACTAAAATTGCGGTGAAAGGAGATTACATCTATGAAATCACTCCACCAGCATCTCAGACTGAAACTTATACCATTACAGATCCCATTGACCTGACTTTCGAAGGCTCCGGAGGGCCAAGGTTTACTATTGGTGGTAGATTGAAATTGGCAGTATTCACCTTCCACTTCGACTACACCGCGCAGAAATACAGCACCATCACCGGTGGTGTGGGTATTGCTGTGAGATAATTAGAAAAGAGATTGTAAGAGAAGCGGGCAAGTTTTGTCCGCTTTTTTTTATACCGAAACGACAGACAATTCCCTGTTTTGGGAAGGCTATTTTAGTTTAGAAATGTCTATAAAAGAAAAGTCCCGATAGAATCGGGACTCTTCAAGATGTCAAACAGGTGTATGAATAATTTGTGTTATGCATATATATATACGTAAAGAAGTAAATAGGTAACCCCATCATTCAAAAAAAATGATAAAAATTTTATTTGTATGTCTTGGCAACATCTGCAGGAGTCCGCTAGCCGAAGCCATTTTCAATCAAAAAATAGCTGAAAAAGGCCTTAATCATGCATTCAAAGCAGATTCTGCCGGTACCGGGCATTGGCATATTGGAGAAAATCCGGACCCCAGAACCATTGCAATTGCGCGAAAAAATAATGTTCCGATACAACATACGGGCCGACAATTTTCGTCCGATGACAGTGCATTTGATTACATTTTGGCCATGGATGGTAATAACCTGACCAACATACTCAGTCTCATGGAAACACCTCATGAAGGACTATTCCTCATGCGATACTTTGATCATGAGCAAAAAGAGGCCGATGTTCCTGATCCATATTATGGTGGGGATGATGGTTTTCAGAAGGTTTATGACATCCTGGATAGATCATGTGAACGGTTTATAGAATTTCTGGTAGACAAACATAAACTTTGATATGTCTGGTGAGAATAGCGGCTTCTTCGAATCTGCCTTATTCCAATCTTTAGGACAAAAGGTTTTAGTACAATCTTCGAGGTTTGTCTCAGGGGGCTGTATCAACAATACCCTGAAGCTAGAGACAGACCAGGGGCCGTTTTTCTTAAAATGGAATGATGATACGGATGAGGATATGTTTGACAAAGAAGCTCAGGGGCTTCAGCTCCTTGCAGCACAAAATGTGGTCAATCTTCCTACCGTACTGGGCAGAGGAAAAGCCGATGGAAAGAATTTTCTGCTCCTCTCCTTCATTCAAAAAAATCCTCCGGCGCCTGATTTCTGGCAGGTCTTTGGCCATTCACTTGCCCACTTACACAAGGTCTCCTCACCCAGGTTTGGCCTTTCACACAACAACTACATTGGCAGACTTCCCCAAAGCAATGAAGAAAGGGACAACTGGATCGACTTTTTCATAGAAAAGCGATTGGAAGTACAGCTTGGGCTGGCTATCTACAACGGGCTCGTTGATAAGGATTTTGCGAAAAAATTCCGTCTGATCTATGCCCAGCTACCTGGTCTGCTGCCCGATGAGCCCTCTGCTTTGCTTCATGGAGACTTATGGAGTGGGAATTTTATGGTTGGGGACAAAGGATTGCCTTATATCTATGACCCGGCAATCTATTTTGGTCACCGGGAAATGGAACTGGCCTTTACCCGGCTTTTTGGCGGTTTCGATCGCACATTCTATCAAAGCTACCATGATATATTCCCGCTGGAACCGGGCTTCGAACAAAGAATTGACATTTATAATCTCTATCCACTTTTAGTCCACGTAAACTTATTCGGATCGTCTTATCTTAGTGGCATCAATCAAACCTTAAGAAGATTTATTTAATTCTTTCACAGACAAACTTTATAGAAATATGAAAAAAACGCTCTTTTCAAAACGCCCCATCGCAATGGATTTCTCATTACTGATCTTAAGGCTTGTTTTTGGAATTGCGATGATCACTCACGGTTGGCCAAAATTTCAAAAAGCCATCTCCGGTAATTTCAAATTTGGTGATCCCATCGGTCTGGGGCCTGAAATTTCACTGATCCTGACCGTATTCGCGGAATTTATCTGTAGCATACTGGTGATCATTGGTCTGGGTACCCGGCTGGCCACAATACCCCTGATGACCACCATGAGTGTGGTTTTTTTCATCGTCCATGCCGATGATGGATTTGGTACCAAAGAGAAGTCACTTCTTTTCCTGGGTGCTTTTCTGGTCTTGTTCCTTACTGGCCCCGGAAAATACTCAATCGACGATAAGCTTTAAGCTATTTCTTTGATTTAGCAGCGTCAGATTTAGGTGCCGATGCTTTCTTAGGGGTCTTTTTAGGCTCCTCTGCTTTGGCATCTGTTTTTTCCGCTTTGGGTTTTGACTCCTTTTTCGCTTCAGCAAAGATTTCCGGAACCTCCTTCACCAGGATCGCATACCAGGTAACCAGCTTTTTGATGTCTGAGACATAAACCCTGGCTTCGTCATATTCAGGTAGTATAAACTTGAGGAAGGATTTCAGTTCATCCGGTGCTGAACCGCTGTTCAGATCCGTATCTCCGTTAAACTCCTTGTGGATTTTCTTCAGTACTTCTTCCAGTGGTTTAGAACCATCAGCATCTGTGGTATAGATAGAGATTTCAGAGAGCACAGAAACTTTCGAGTGTGCCCCAACGATCATCTTTTTCTTTTGGTTGTCTAGAGACTCCAAAACAGCGCCTGTACGTGTTGGACTGAGGATTTTGAAAAGGCCTCCCTTTCCTGAAACTGATGCGATATCTTTTAATTCCATAGTTGACGTTAAAAATCTGCCCAAAAATATTGATTACATGGTAATCTCCCGGTTGATCTCGTCGATATATTTCAATAATTCATCTTTTCCATGGCCATTCTCCGCTGAGGTGATAAAAAAGGGAGGTAAGGCTTCCCATGTCTTCAACAGGGTTTTTCGAAATTTAGCCATGTTGGCCATACTCTTATTTACCCCCAATTTATCTGCTTTGGTAAATACAAATGCAAGGGGAATGCCATTTTCTCCCAGGTATTGCACAAAATCAAGGTCCTTTTTTTGCGGTGCCAGCCGCGAATCGACCAATACAAAAACACAGGATAAATTGGCACGTTTCTTAAAATAATCCTGGGTAAAGGCTTTCCATTTGGCTATCTCCTTCTTGCTGGCCTGTGCCCAACCGTAGCCTGGCAAATCCACCAGATACCACGTTTCATCGATCAAAAAATGATTGATCAGCTGAGTTTTACCTGGTTTCCCTGAGACTTTTGCCAACTGTTTACGTTGGGTAAGCATATTGATCAAAGATGATTTCCCTACATTAGACCTGCCGATAAACGCATATTCGGGCAAATCCGGCTCAGGACACTCATCTATACTGCTACTACTCTTGACAAAGGATGCTGACTTAATATGGCTCATGGAGAATTTAAGAACAATTCAATCATTCGGAAGGTTTATCTCTTAATTTTGCGTGCCGATGACTGTATTACCCTACAAAGATAAGCAGGACACCAAAAAGAAGCAGGTGGCCTCCATGTTTGACAACATCAGTGGTCAATATGACTTCCTGAATCACTTCCTGAGCCTGGGGATAGATATCCTCTGGCGAAAAAAGGCGATCCGATTACTCAAAGCTGACCAGCCTAAACTCATCCTGGACATTGCTACAGGTACCGGAGACTTTGCTATAGAAGCCCTGGCCCTGAAGCCGGATAAGGTAATCGGGGTGGATATCAGCCAGGGTATGCTCGACGTGGGAAAGAAAAAACTGAAAAAGAAGGGTCTGGACCACCTGATTGAGCTTCAAATGGGTGATTCCGAAAGACTGTTGTTCGACGACAATAAGTTTGATGCTATCATCGTTGCTTTTGGTGTACGTAATTTTGAGCACCTTGAGCAGGGGCTCAAAGACATGCATCGGGTATTGAAAAGCGGGGGGAAAGTGGTGATTTTGGAGTTTTCAAAACCCAGGAAGTTTCCATTTAAACAGGTGTATCAGTTTTATTTTAAATGGATATTGCCTAAAATAGGTCGGTTAATTTCAAAAGACAGTTCCGCATATACCTATTTGCCGGAGTCAGTCAATGAATTCCCTGATGGAAAAGATTTCCTGGGGATATTGGAAAAAACCGGATTTAAACAAACGGAATGCAAACCATTAACTTTAGGTATTTCATCCATCTATACGGGCATAAAGTAATCCTCTTCGGTTTGCTCATCTTCTCTTTGCTACCCGCAAAGGCACAAAATGATCATTCTGAAAATCTGATTAACTACGACGAGCAATGGATCCACTATGGATTTGCCATGGCCTGGCACTCCTCCAGGTATAAGACGCTTTATTCCGATGAATTTGCTACTCCAGCCCTGGATTCACTGCATTCAGTCATATCCGAACGGTTACCCGGATTTAAGGTGGCCATGATCGCCAATATGAGGCTGCTCAAATACCTGGATTTTCGAACCATGGTTACCGTGGGGTTTTATGAAAATCGTTTGCTCTACCGATTTACAGATGGTAATTCCATCGAGGAGCTCAAAGACCAGACCATGGTAGAAGTACCCTTATTACTAAAATATAAGTCTGCAAGACGCGGCAATGTAGCCATGTATATGATAGGTGGGTTTACCCCAGCCCTGGAAGCGGCCGGACGAGGCGATGACCTGGATACGCGTACCAACCTAAAGCTCAGAAACTGGAACTATGCTATTGAAGCTGGCGTAGGCTTTGATCTATACTTTGAGTTATTTAAATTTTCCCCTGAGATCAGGTACTCCTGGGGTGTGAGAGACATGCTTACCAGTGAGTCCAATGACTATACCTTGCCCATCAAACAGCTGAATTATCAGAATTTTTCTTTCTACATTACCTTTGAGGGAGGTCCTACCTATCTGAAGAAAAACAAAAAACTCAAAAGATGAAAAAAATTGCTTTAATAACGGGAGCTACCAGTGGTATTGGCAAGGCTACCGCTTATCTCCTCGCCCCAAAATACAAACTGATACTTACAGGACGCCGGAAAGAAAGACTCGATGAGCTGAAGAAAGAGCTGTCTTCTCAAACCGAGGTCCACACCCTGTGCTTTGATGTGAGCAAGCGGGAAGAAAGCATGGCCGCCATCGAAAGCCTGCCAGCAGCATGGAAAGAAATTGACGTATTGATCAACAATGCTGGGAATGCACATGGATTAGGTCCCATCCACGAAGGGAACCTGGATGACTGGGAAGCCATGATAGACATCAACGTGAAGGGTGTGATGTATATGAGCAGAGCCATCACTCCCGGCATGGTAGCACGCAAACGTGGTCATGTGGTCAATATTGGTTCTATAGCAGGCATTGAAGCTTACGCCAATGGCAACCTGTACAATGCCTCCAAATTTGCCGTGGACGGACTGTCAAAAGCCATGCGCCTCGACCTGAATCCTTACGGGATCAAAGTAACAGAAATCAATCCCGGGCTTGTCGAAACCGAATTCTCTATGGTACGCTTCAAGGGCGATGAAGCGCGTGCCTCCAAAGTCTATGAAGGCATGACGCCTTTGAAAGCGCAGGACATTGCCGAGATCATCGAATTTGTGATCAACAGGCCTGCTCATGTCAAAATTGCCGATGTCCTGGTCCTAGCCACAGATCAGGCCAGTGCAACTGTAGCCAACAGAAAAAAATAACTCAACGCAACCAGGCCAGGGGCCAATTACATCATGCCTAAAGAAGGTAAATCAGTGATCATACTGGGTGCAGGAAGGTCCGCCACCTCGTTGATCAATTATCTGCTTGACGTCTCCGAACAGAAAGCTTTTACTGTGAGCATTGGTGATCTCGAAACAGAAAACATCAGCGCAAGATTTCCAAAAGCCAGGGCATTTGTTTTCAACGTAGAAGCAGAAGATCGTGCCATGGACCTTATTAAGGACGCCGACCTGATCATTAGCATGCTTCCTGCACACCTGCACATTCGGGTAGCCATTATTTGTGCGGAGTTAGGCATCAACCTGCTTACGGCCTCTTACCTTAATGATGACATCAAAGCACTGGACAGCCAGTTTAAAGGCAAAAACAAATGCTGCATTATGGAGCTGGGTCTGGACCCGGGACTGGATCATATGTCTGCACTCAAGGTGCTCAATAAGATCAAAGATGCCGGACATACCCTCACGGGTTTTGAAACATTCACAGGGGGACTGCTGGCGGAAAATACCGAGGCGGAAAACCCATGGAATTATAAGTTCACATGGAATCCGCGCAATGTGGTAATGGCCGGTAATGGCACCGTGAAATTTCTGCAGGAAGGAAGATACAAATACATTCCCTATCATAACCTATTCCGACGCACAGAGGTCATATACGTGCCGGGTCATGGATATTTCGAGGGATATGCTAATCGTGACTCACTCAAGTACCTGGAGCTATACAATTTACAGGGAATCAATACATTGTACCGGGGCACGCTCCGACGTCCGGGATTCTGCAAAGCCTGGGATGTCTTTGTACAGCTTGGTGCCACTTGCGATGATTATCAGATGGAATCAGTAGATGTGATGACGCATCGCCAGTTTATCAATTCATTTCTCAGGTTTAATCCGCATGATTCGGTGGAATTGAAGCTTGCCCACTACCTGAATTTAGGTCTGGAGTCGGAGGAAATGTACAAGCTCAAATGGTTGGGCATTTTTGAAGAAGAACTGGTCGGACTGAAAAAAGGAACGCCTGCACAGATCCTGGAACATATCCTAAAAAAGAAGTGGACGCTGACCCGCACAGACAAAGACATGATCGTGATGTGGCACAAATTCAATTACCTGGACAATGACCGACCGAAGGAGATCCAGGCACACATGGTTGTTTACGGGGATGATCAGGTGAATACGGCCATGTCCAAAACGGTGGGTCTTCCTCTGGCTATCTGCGCAGAGATGATCCTGGATCAAAGCTTAGATATTAAAGGAGTACATATTCCTACCCTACCCCCTATTTATAAGCCTATATTGGCCAGATTGGATGAAATGGGATTCGAGTTCATTGAGCGGGAGACCATTTCTTAGTGTAAATTGTGCCGAATTAATATTTTTAGTGGGATAAATCGGCACCTGATTCTTAATGACTTCTTCTAAATGGATCTGGATCATTACCGGGTCCCTTACAATAATACTTGCTGCTTTTATATTCTTTCACATTGAAAGAGCCAACGACCTCATGCATCGCTCAATGAAAATTGAGCCTGTATTGCTGGAAATCAACAACGATTCCACGGCCCTTCGGATAGGTAAGAAATGGGTGACTTCCATTTGTGCAGAATGCCATGGTACTGACCTTGGAGGCCATACTGTTGTCGAGGACCCTATCATCGGCAGACTATATGCACCAAACCTTACACGAGGCAAAGGTGGGATCAGCTACTTGAATAATAATGAGCATTGGTTAGCCGCATTGCGACATGGTGTATCTGTTACAGGGCGGCCGCTGGTATTGATGCCCTCAGTGGAATACACAAAAATGAGAAAAGAGGATGTCGGTGGGATCATTGCCTATTTAAATACGCTACCCCCCGTAGACAGGATCAATCAGAAATCGGCCTTTAAGCCAATGGCAAAATTCTTACTTTCATTAGGCGTTTTTGGAAACCTTTTCAGCGCAGACCTCATCGATCATCAAGCTCCAATACCCGAAAACAGGAAAAATGAAACACTGGCAGAAAGAGGGGCATATTTAACAGAGATCATTGGATGTCAGGGTTGTCATGGTTCCACATTCACTGGTAAGTATACAGGTGATCCGATGTCACCTAAAGCTCCCAATATTACCCCGGCAGGAAATTTCAGCAAATGGGACTACGAAGACTTTTCCAATTTGATGAATACTGGCATAACCCGAGATGGCAAAGCGGTAAATAACAGATTTATGCCATGGGAGGCTTATAGCAGATTGCCCGAAAACGAATTGAAGGCTATTTATACCTATCTAAAATCACTTTAACCACAAGAACCGCAGAGACACCTCATCTCTTGGTAAGTGATCTTTTTTTGCAAAATACATTGCTAAATGTTAAATTTTACCAAGTATTTAAATCACCTAACCTAACTAAATCATGAAAACCCTCAAGTGGATAGGGATATCTGTGCTATCCCTGCTCATCATCCTTGCTGCACTGGTTTTTTTCCAGGTCAAGAAGGCTGAGAAAATTATCAACAGAACGGTAAAAATTGATCCTGTCCCTTTGACCATTCCAAATGACTCACTGTCGTTGGTTATTGGCAAAAAATGGGTCACCACCTTATGCGCCGATTGCCATGGAGATGACCTTGGTGGAAAAATGTTTATCGATGACCCGGGATTGGGGAAATTGTATGCTCCGAATATCACCCGTGGAGAGGGCGGGCTGGCTTATTATACAGACAAAGATTGGTTAGCAGCTTTGCGCCATGGGGTTTCACCCACCGGAAAGCCATTATTGATCATGCCTTCAAAGAGTTTTGCCCAGATGAGAGCCGAAGATATCGGAGGCATTATTGCTTATCTAAAAACCACAGCTCCTCCTGTAGACAAGCCAAACGAAGAGGCCGGGTTTAAAGCTTTCGGAAAATTACTCATTGCCATGGGGGCATTTGACCATGAGTTTGGAGTAAACCTGATCGACCATGAAGCTCCCATACCCGCAAATACCATCGACCAGACACCCAAAGACCGAGGAAAATATCTGGCCAGCGTAATTGGTTGTGAAAGCTGTCATGGAAAAAATCTAGCCGGGAAAATCCCCACAGACCCCAACTCACCACCTGCACCAAACCTAACTCCAGGAGGAAACCTTGGCGCATGGTCATATGATGATTTCACAGCTTTCATAGCAACAGGGGTTACCAAAGAAGGTAAGACAGTAGATAATAACTTCATGCCATTTAAAGCATATGGAAAATTGCCTGAAGAAGAATTGGTAGCTGTCTTTGACTATCTCAAGTCATTAGAGCCTATGGAATCAGCGCTATAAGAACAATTGTGAAGTGAGCATTGTTGAATGTGGATGGGGCCATTGAGAAAATTTGGTTTTTACTCAGCTTTCACCATTCCCGCATTGGTGATCCTCGGATACCTCATGGGGGGATGGTGGAACTACCTGGTTATTCTCGATGTATTTATCCTCCTTCCTTTGCTGGACCAATGGGTGGGCATTGATAATGGCAATATCCCTCAGGAGCGTGTCTCAACAGTAGCCGCGGATTATTTTTATCGCTTTATCACCTACACGTGGACCTACTTTCAATTCGCGTTTATTTTATGGGCATGTTACGTGGTTGTTTATGGGACTTTGGATCAAACCTACGAGTGGATTGGATTTGTCCTGGGAGTTTCTCTGGTCACCGGAGGGATAGGTATCACGGTTGCCCACGAGCTTGGTCACAAAAAATCTGCCCTGGAGCGATTCTACAGCAAAGTGATTTTAATGACCGTCGGTTATATGCACTTTTACATTGAGCACAACAGGGGGCACCATGTAAAGGTAGCAACCCCGGAGGACCCGGCCACAGCACTGAAAAATGAATCTTTCTATGCTTTTTGGATCAAATCGGTATTCAAAGGGTGGTTCCATGCCTGGCATCTGGAGAAAGTTCGGCTTCAAAAAATGGGCAAATCCTGGTTCTCCATCCACAACCAGATGATCTGGTATTCTACGATTCCCGCTTTGTTTGTTGCAGTACTTACGGTGATCTTTAGTGTGTTACAATCCAGGATCGTGTGGGAGATCCCTGCCTTCATGACCATACAAAGTCTGCTGGCGTTTTCCCTCCTCGAATTGGTCAACTATGTAGAGCACTATGGTATTTTACGTAAAGAAGTCAGTCCGGGAAAATATGAGAAAGTAACGCCAATCCATTCCTGGAATTCCAGCCACATCGTGAGCAACTTCTTTCTATTTCAGCTTCAACGACATTCCGATCACCATGCCAATGCCATCAAGCGTTACCAGGTCTTGGATCATTACGACAAAAGCCCTCAGTTGCCTGCGGGGTACCCTACGATGATCCTTATTGCTTTAATCCCCCCTCTTTGGTTTCAGATCATGAACCCACGACTGGAAAAATGGCACGGATCTTATTCACCCTCCCTGGCTTAGCCCAAGCACCAATTGTTTCATTAGGCGCTGGCCAAAATATTCCATTTAAGTGCATTTCCGCAGACACTACCGTATCTTCAAGCCATGGACCTGGTCTCGATCATTATGCCGGTAAAAAACGCCGTTCCCTACCTTGGAGCTTGCTTAGCATCCATACTCGATCAGACCTATGGCAACTGGGAGCTAATTGCGGTAGATGATCATTCTATGGATGATAGTAAAACCATCCTGGTAGAATACGCTGGTAAGGATTCCCGTATTCATTACCTGGACAATTCAGGTCATGGAATCATCGATGCTTTGAAGACTGGTTACAAATGTGCAAAAGGAACTTACCTGACCCGAATGGATGCGGATGATGTCATGCCTGAGGACCGGCTAGCCAAAATGGTGGACGCTTTGTGCGACCAGTCAAAATGCATAGCGACAGGCCAGGTGAAATATTTTGGTGATGAACCCATCAGCGACGGGTATCGAAAATATGAGCATTGGATCAATGATATCAACCTGGATGGAAAACAGTGGGATCAGGTTTACCGGGAGTGTGTAATTGCCTCACCCAACTGGTTGATGAGGAAATCAGAATTGGATAACATAGGTGGATTTGATGACCTCACCTATCCGGAGGATTACCACCTGGTATTTAAGTGGTACCTAAGTCAGTTCAAAATAATTGTTGTCCCTCATGTCACTCTTTTCTGGCGGGAGCATGCTGACAGAACTTCCAGGAATTCCGAACATTATCAGCAACAGGCTTTTTTCAATCTTAAAATTCATCAATTTATTGAAAATGACTTAAAATCAAGAAATCTGGTTTTGTGGGGGAAAAACGAAAAAACAAAGCTGACAGCAGACATCCTTAAAAGATCCGGAATAACCTTCCATCAATTCGATCTGACCAATTTCAAAAAGACAGAGAACCTGGAAAATCCTCAAATTCTGGTTGGTGTGTACCCGGAGCTGGAAGAAAGGAAAAACCTGGAGTCTTACCTATCCGGACTGTCTCTTTCAGAGGGTAAGGACTGGTGGTATATTTAATTACTTCTCTCTATTGAAGTCCGGCCCTTTACTCTTTGCGCTTTGGCCCTTAAACCTTATTTTTATACAAAGCATTCAAATATGACAACAAGAAGAGACTTCCTTGATAAGATGAAGGTCACTGCCCTCGGCCTCCCCCTGTTATACCATTCCAATCCATTGCTAGCTCATGAGACTCCCTATCAGGGACCCATGCTGAGAGTTGCCATCATGGGACTTGGTTCATATGGAAACCGGGTAGCAGAAGCCATGCGTGAATGTAAAAATGCCAAACTAGTTGGCTTGATAAGTGGAACACCTTCAAAGATCCCTAAATGGCAAAAAGCCCACAACATCCCGGATAAGAACTGCTACAACTACGAGAATTTCGATGAGATAAAGGACAATCCGGATATCGATGCCGTGTATATCATCACCCCAAATGCGCTACATCATCCGCAAACCTTGCGGGTGGCGAAAGCCAAAAAGCATGTGATTTGCGAGAAACCCATGGCCACCAACGCCAAAGATGCGCAGGAGATGGTAGACGTGTGCAAAGCCAATGGAGTAAAGCTCCTGATTGGCTACAGGATGCACTTCGAGCCAAAGACCGTAGCTGTGATCAAGATGCGACAGGCTGGTGAGTTCGGACGAATCCGATTCTTCCAGGGCCAGTCCGGATTCAGGATAGGTGATCCTACCCAATGGCGTCTCAACAAAGAGTTGTCGGGGGGTGGTGCCATGATGGATATCGGCATTTATTCTATCAATGGATCCCGATACATGGTGGGTGAAGAACCAATCTGGGTTACCGCACAGGAGACCAAAACCGATCCGGTCAAATTCAAGGAAGGGGTAGACGAGACCATCCAGTTCCAGATGGGATTCCCCAGTGGTGCAGTAGCTTCGTGCCTCTCTACCTACCAGATGCGACACCTGGACCGATTCTTTATGACGGGTGATGATGGTTTCGTAGAGATGAAACCTTCCACGGGTTATGGACCAATTGAAGGCAAAACGCACCTGGGACCATTGACACAACCACACAAAACGCACCAGACCATTCAAATGGATGAGATGGCTCAGATCATCCTGGAAGATAAAAAACAGTTGGTCTCAGTGAGTGGTGAAGAAGGTGTGAAAGACATGAAGATCATCGAAGCGATCTACAAAGCGGCGAAGACAGGGATGAGAGTGGAGGTGTAGGTTAAAAAGCTCCCAGACTGAAAGACAAAAGAACTAAAGTCTCAAGAGTAAGTTTGACGGTGAGGTACATGGAGGAGTCGCCTTCCAACCATACGAGTTGATCTATTCGTATTCATCGACCCATCTACTCCACCAACTCAAACTTCCTGCTACGCTGTTCGTCTTGCTTAGGAAAATCCTCGGGAACAGGAATGGTGACTTTTGCGGTGGCCGCCCACTCTGTGCCCCTTAAAAAGGTGGTAATGAAGTCCACACCTTCCATCGAGTAGTCATCATGCCCCAGGGTGGTGTGAAAGACTCGGCCTTTATAGTAGTCTATCACCATCAACGTAGGTTCATGCCGGTCAGTCGGAGCTTTACCAGACATGTCCTTGCCAGTAGCCAGGATAGTCATATTCCTGGCCGGACCACGTAGTTTGGCATAGCACTCATCTTTGGCAGTATACCAGTTTTTTGGTAACCCTCTGGTGATCGGGTGATCATCCCTGATGGTCACATAGATATTGTTTTGAGGGCCATGTGAACCTGCCTTTCCCGGAGTATTATCTATTTCCAGTTTCCCGTCATTGGTAAAATACACATAAGGACCATCCTTCTCTGTACGATCTCCCCAGCCACCTAAACCAATCATTTCATTGTAGGCCGGCCACTCAGGAAAAGAGTTGTCAGCAGCATGGACAGAAACAAATCCTCCTCCTGCTTTCATGAATTTTTCAAAGGCTTTTTTTGTCTTTTCCGGCCAGGGAGCTGCTTTCCATCCGAAATTGGAAATCACCACATCATAGTTTTTAAACTTTGGAGCGAAGTCCGGGTCTGCTTTGGGATCTGGTAAATCCTGAGTTACTCCCACCCCAGCCTTTGCCAGATATTCCTCCTCCCGCTCTGCCTTCCAGGTATATTTCGAACGGTAGATGTCTACCTCAAAGAGGCCAGTTTCCTCCAGATACTTTTTCATCATGATGGTTGACTTGGGCCAAACCACATGATTATTCTGGCCATCTACAATCAGTGCTTTGATTTGGGCCTGTACCGCCAAACCAAACGATAATAAAAGCGCAAGGGTCAATATCCTTTTCATCATATTGGAATTCTAGCTTAAAACTTTTGAGTGAAAAATAACAATTATTTGCCTGATTTGAGTTTGTACAAAGTCAACATGCTTGGTTCCGGCCAGGGCTCTGGTCTAGGCCTGTCACGATTCCGGTTCAGGGTTTCCCATTTCAGGATATATCTGGTGTCATCCTCTCCTGAATCACCGAGATCCCTGGTAGTCTGTACCATCAACCCCGGAAATTCCCCTTCTGCTTCAAGTGTTTTTGAAAAAGCCTCTGACTTGATCACTTTTCCTATAGCATCAAAATTTTTGTTGAGCAGGATCGTGCCATCCCCATATTTGATGTGCCAATAGTCAATCTCATATTTACCATCTCCCCTACTCCTGAATCCCTTTAGGATCACTTCGCTGTTGATGCTCCCATTGCCGGAAAACTCCCATCGATAATCCCAATTGGTGACTTTCTTGTAGGACCAGGCCTCCTCATTTGCCTGTGCCACGTAAAGTTGAGTATTGCCTTCCTCGTCAAACTTATGATAGGTGAAAACCGGACGATTTTTATGATCCAACACCATTTTGGCAGCCAGGTTGATGATCCCGCCATTCACAGGAATGGGGTCTACAATCAATGCTTTTTGTTTCAGCGTAGCCGGCAATGCTATAGGTTCACCAAATGCATTGTACCAGTTTTTCAAGTCCGGACTTTTCATATAAGACAGGTCATGGTTCGTAGAACAATCCGGAGTATCGCGCCAAACCCAATACATATGATACCACCCGTCCTGAAGGATCACCGGGGTAGATTGGTAGGCATTCATGAGTCCTTCACCATCTGTTAGCGGTACATCCAGCATCCGCGACCAGGACTTTGTTTGAGTGGAGTAGCGGTTGTAGATCTCATTGCCATTGCCACTTCCACCGTCACGGTAGTGAAACAAGAGCTCACCCTCTTTGGTGAGCATGAAATGAGGATAGGTACACCGTTTTTCCTCTGTCCCTACCATCTCCATTACCTGCTCCAGTGTCGTGATGTCATGAGGTTTGGTGCTCCTGAAATAGGTGATGGGGTGTACATGCATATTTCCGGACACATGGATGTAGCCTTCCTTGTCGATCCCTATGGTCAGGGAATTATGACTGTCCCAACCGAGTACCGTACTCGTGCCTCCTGCTGTTTCTCTGGAAGTGGCCGGCATGACATGCAATTCAAATGTATCTTCATCCAGGTCCCGCTGCCCCACAACCATATTTCGGTTGGCATCGTAATAGGCAATATATTGTCTGTTGCCGTGGGTATATAAGGAAAACCCAACGGGATGCCCGGCCCATACGCGATCTATAGGAATTGTTTTTTCAACATACTCAGATTTATATGTCTCATCGATGACAACATATCTCTGGCATCCGGCAGCTAAAAAAATAAACAGAACAGCCGAAAGCGTATTTTTCACGAAGTTTCTGTAAATGGGTTTTAGTATCATTTATTATGAGGTTAATCAGTAAACCTAATACATTTTAGTGATCCATCCATGCATTTAAATTTGCTTTTAAACTAAACGCAACAAGCCGGGTTATTATAAAACAACATCAAGTATATCATTGAAAATATTACTTACAGGGGCTACTGGCTATATAGGCCAAAGACTGCTTCCTACTCTCGTGGGCGCAGGTCATATTGTGGTTTGCTGCGTACGGGATAGAAAGAGATTCAACCCATCCGAATCCCTGATTGACAAGATTGAAATAGTTGAAGCCGACCTGCTCGACAAGCAAAGTTTATCAAACATCCCAAAGGATATTGATGCGGCCTACTACCTGGTGCATTCCATGTCTGCTTCCAGCGATTATGAGGAATTAGAAAAAAAATCTGCCAAAAACTTTACCAGAGCAATCAATGACACCGATGCAAAACAGGTCATCTATCTCAGCGGTATAGTGAATGACAAAACCCTTTCTAAACACCTTACCTCGAGGAAAAATGTTGAGCGGGAACTGGCTAAAGGCAAGTACCATCTCACTACTTTGAGAGCAGGGATCATCATTGGTTCTGGGAGTGCTTCTTTTGAGATCATTCGTGACCTGGTGGAGAAATTACCTGTGATGGTTGCCCCCAGGTGGCTGAAAACAAAGTGTCAACCCATTGGCATTGCTGATGTGATCTCTTTTCTATTCAAAAGCCTGAATCACCCCAAGACCTTTGACAAGAGTTTCGACATTGGTGGACCCGATGTCCTGAATTATCAGCAGATGCTAATGGGATATGCCAGGGTAAGAAAATTGCGACGAAAGATTCTTATTGTGCCTGTAATGACTCCTCGTCTTTCTTCTTACTGGTTGTACTTTGTCACTTCCACCTCCTACAAGCTGGCCACTGCCCTGGTAGACAGCATGAAAATAGAGGTGATTTGCGAAAAAAGTAATATCAATTCGATACTGGACATACAGCCTATCGGATATGAGGAAGCGCTCACAAGGACGCTGTCTAAAGTCGAGAATCAGGAAATTCTGTCCAGTTGGAAGGATTCACTCATCAGTGGCAGGCTGAATATCAATATTTCAGATTTTCTGAATGTTCCGACACATGGGTGTTTCAAAGACTGTAGGACATTACCTATAGGCGATAAGGAAGCCACTCTTGACAGAATTTGGCGAATTGGAGGGCAAAACGGGTGGTATTATGCTACCTGGCTTTGGAAGATCAGGGGTTTTCTGGACAAGCTGGTAGGCGGTGTGGGACTTAGAAGAGGCCGCACTCATGACAAACTCCTCCAGGCAGGTGATGCAGTAGACTTCTGGAGGGTCTTGTTCGCTGATCGCAATGACGGCCGGGTATTGTTATTTGCAGAGATGCGCCTGCCAGGCGAAGCATGGCTGGAATTTAAAGTAAGGGAGAATCAATTGACTCAGACAGCTACTTTTAGGCCAAGAGGAATCTGGGGTCGTCTGTATTGGTACAGCGTGTTCCCCCTCCATGGAATAGTATTTGGAGGGATGATCAAAAGACTGGCCAATAAATAAAATGACTAAAGCGCAGCGATATCTTTCTGTACCTGGATGAGCCTTTCCGGGTAATCTGTAATGATGCCGTCCACACCCATGTGCAACATCTTGATCATATCTTCACGCTCATTTACCGGATAGGTGTAAACCTTAAATCCACGTGCATGCATCCTGAATACCCTCCTGGTAGAAAGTGTTGTATACTCCGGGTTCAATGCAAGCAACCTGTTTCCTTCACTAGTGGCTCTCCCCAAATGCATTTTGGTTTCAATATAAAATGCAAAAAGCGGAGTGGAATCCTCACCGATCAGGAGTTTTTTAGTTTGAATTCGCTCATCATAAGCGTGGGCTTCTTCGAGATATTCAATTTCATAAGATTGAAGAATGCACCATTCAAAACCATTCTTTTCTGCCCTGATGATATCGATCAGTTTTTGTGCAAAATCATGGTAGTGTGGGTGATCGGAATGTTTGATCTCGATCAGCACCTTGCACTTGCCTTTTATGGTATCCAATACCTCCTTTAATGTGGGAATCCTGGTGTCTTTGAAGGCCGGACTGTGCCAAAAACCAGCATCTAGCTGCTTCAATTCTTCCAACGTATAATCATGAACAAAACCCTCGCCGTCTGTAGTACGATCCAATGTTTCATCATGAAACACAATGATTTGCTCATCTTTGGTCTGTTGCACATCAATTTCTATCATGTCCACACCCATCTCCAGGGCTTTCACAATAGCAGGAATGGTGTTTTCAGGAGCAATCCCAGAAGCCCCCTTATGAGCAATGATCTCAAATTCCTTGTCCTTAAGGTCAGCATCAATCTTTGAACTGACAATCATATTGCGATAGATCCATGGCTCAAAAATGGCCATGCAAAGAAACAGGAAAAGGAAAGGAAGAGAATATAAAATGAATTTTCTGGTCATTCTATTGCTTCAGTTGGTCCCGTGAATTTAATCAAATCATCCATTAAAACTGAGTTTGTGTATGCATTATACCTCAACTGGTAATTTTCAAACCCAATTCCTTTAATTGCTCCTGGTCAATGGTTGATGGTGTGTCTATCATCAGATCTCTTCCGCTGTTATTTTTAGGGAATGCCATGAAATCTCTGATAGAGTCGCTACCACCTAAAATAGCGCATAGTCTGTCCAGACCGAAGGCGATTCCTCCGTGTGGAGGAGCCCCATATTCAAATGCATCCAGCAAAAACCCAAACTGTTTTTGAGCTTCCTCTTTGGTGAAGCCTAACAGATCAAACATCCTATTTTGAAGGTCACGACTGTGGATCCTGATAGAACCACCACCGATTTCAGAACCATTGATTACCACATCGTAAGCGTTGGCCCTTGCTTTGCCTGGCTCTGAATCCAATAGATGCACATCATCCTTATGTGGTGAAGTGAAAGGATGGTGAATGGCATGATATCTCTTGGTCTCCTCATCCCATTCTAGCAATGGAAAGTCAAAGATCCATACCGGCTTAAATACATTTTTATCCCTCAGGCCAAGCTCATTGCCCATGTGTAGCCTCAATTCGGAAAGGGCTTTTCTGGTAGCATTTGCCTCCCCAGCCAAAATAAGCATAAGGTCACCCGGTTTAGCGCCAAACTCATCAGCCCAGGATTTCAGATCTTCTTCCGAGTAGAACTTGTCTACTGAAGACTTCAATGTCCCATCAGCATTATATTTCACGTAGACCAGACCTTTCGCTCCGATCTGTGGTCGCTTCACAAAATCTGTCAAAGCATCCACCTGCTTTCGGGTATATTCGGCACAGCCAGTGGCATTGATGCCTACCACCAGTTCGGCACTGTCAAATACGTTGAATCCTTTGCCCTGAGTAAGGTGATTCAACTCACTGAATTTCATTTCAAACCGTAGGTCTGGCCGGTCATTGCCGTACGACTTCATGGCCTCATCGTATGACATGTGAGGGAAGGTACCCAGGTCTACATTGCGGGTTTTCAAAAACAATCTTCTAATCAATCCCTCAAAAATCTCAACAACATCCTCCCGAGTGACAAAGGACATCTCACAGTCTATCTGTGAAAACTCCGGCTGACGGTCAGCCCTGAAATCTTCATCTCTGAAACACCGCACAATTTGATAATAGCGATCAAACCCCGACACCATCAGCAATTGTTTGAATGTCTGTGGAGACTGAGGCAATGCATAAAATTCTCCATGATGGATCCTGGATGGTACCACAAAATCCCTTGCTCCTTCCGGAGTGGACTTGATCAGATATGGGGTCTCAACCTCCATAAACTGCTGTTCATTCAGGTAGTTTCTTGTTTCGGACATGATCTTATGCCTAAGCTCCAGCCCTTTTCTCACCGGATTTCTTCGTAGGTCAAGGTATCGGTATTTCATCCGTAAGTCTTCACCGCCATCAGTCTCATCTTCAATGATGAATGGTGGGACTTTCGACTCATTCAGACAAGTATAGGTCTCTACAACTACCTCAATATCACCGGTAGGTAGCTTATCATTTTTAGCATATCGCTCTGAAACCTTGCCAGTAACAGAAAGCACGAATTCGCGTCCTGCTTTTCTCGCTTGTTTCAAAACATCTTCTTGCGTCTTCCCTTCCTCAAACACAAGTTGAGTCAATCCGAATTTATCTCTGAGGTCAATCCACAACATCCCACCTTTATCCCGTACTCTCTGTACCCATCCTGTAAGCGTAACTGATTCACCAACATGCGATTTCCTTAGCTCTCCGCAGGTATGTGTTCTAAGCATTTATCTGAAGTTTAATTGAAACAAACAGCGGCAAATTTAACAATAGTTTTAGCTTTGAGATAATTAAAAATTTAACCGATGAAGCAAGTACTGATCAGGGTGTGGATCGTAGTGAGTTTATGCAGTTATTGGCCTTTGTCTGCTCAACATAAGCTGGAAAAGGTACAGATCAATAAAGATATCAGCTTATTACTCCCCGAGGATTTTATCCTGATGTCAAAATCCGAAAGGATCAATAAGTATGTGAGCTCTAAAGAACCACTGGTCATGTATACCAGCTATGACCGGAACATTGATTTTGGTATCACCCTGACCAATCTGGGATGGGCGGCCAATGATTTAGAGCTGCTCATGCAGTTTTATATTTCGGGCATCAGAAACCTGTACAATGAGGTAGAATTTTCTCAGCAGGAAGTGAAAGAGATCAATGGTCGGGAGTACATCGTTCTGGAGTTTGTCTCGAAAGTTACGGATGAAGACAACGTGTTTGGCGGCCCTGCTGCTACCAGCAAATACACCTATATACAGTATACCTTATTCAATAACCAGGTGTTGCTCTTCAACTTTTCCGCTCCGGCCAGGGTCATGGATCGATGGCAATCCACGGCAAAAAGCATGATGGAAAGTATCAGGATCGATGACTGAGCTAAGCGTACACTCCGATGAGCACTTTATGCGACAAGCCTTAAAAGAGGCCGAAAAAGCATTTGAAAAAGGAGAGATCCCTATTGGCGCAGTAGTTGTTTCCAACAAGACCATCATTGCCAGGGGCCACAACCAGGTGGAACAATTAAATGATTGCACAGCACATGCAGAGATGCTGGCTATCACATCAGCTCAGAATTATTTGGGAAGCAAATACCTGGATCAATGTACGCTTTATGTCACTCTGGAACCTTGCGTGATGTGTGCCGGTGCACTCTACTGGTCTCAGCTGGAGAAACTCGTCTTTGCTGCCAAAGATGAAAAGAGAGGTTTTAGCAATCATGGGAAACTGCTTCACCCAAAAACCAGCATCCTGAGTGGATTATTGGAGGAAGAATCATCCAATTTGATTAAATCATTCTTCAAACAGCTGAGAGGGAACAATTCCTGAGCGATAATGTTTTATATTCGAAGACTGAAAAACTTGAACAATAAATCATAATAAATTATGGCATTTGAATTACCCGATCTACCCTATGCGCACAATGCGTTGGAACCACATATTGATGCAAAAACCATGGAAATACACCATGGAAAGCATCATGCTGCATACGTTTCGAAATTAAACGCAGCGATTGAGGGCACCCCCATGGCCGGAAAGTCCCTTGATGACCTGATGAAAAATCATTCAGACGTCGGTGCAGTTCGTAACAACGGAGGTGGTCACTGGAATCACTCACTTTTCTGGACGATCATGAGTCCTAAGGGAGGCGGTACGCCTTCAGGAGATCTGGCTTCTGCTATTGACAGTGCCTTCGGATCGTTTGATAAATTCAAAGAAGAATTCAGCAATGCTGCTGCCACACGATTTGGATCTGGCTGGGCATGGCTGTGTGTAGAAGGTGGTAAACTTTCCGTGTGTTCAACACCCAACCAGGATAACCCATTAATGCCAGGGTCAGGATGTAATGGAACGCCAATCCTTGGATTAGACGTTTGGGAGCATGCCTATTATTTGAACTATCAGAACAGGCGACCTGATTATATCAACGCTTTCTTCAACGTAATTGACTGGGATGCTGTAGCTAAGAAATTTGCTGCTGCAAAATAATCCCATTAGAATATTCTTACTCAAAAGAGCCTCCATACCCGGGGGCTTTTTTCTTTCCACTCAAATGCGCGATTAAATTGAAATATCAGGCAGATCTGGACAGGGCCATTTCTTCGAAAAAGCAGAATAAGCAAATGCTTGATAAATATCGACGTGAAAAACCTAAAGACCTCGATCAGAAATTTCATCAGGCACACGAAGAAGTATTCGAAGAAATAGATTGTCTGGACTGTGCCAATTGCTGCAAGACCACCAGCCCCATTTTCATGATGTCTGATATCGATAGAATGGCAAAAAGCCTGAAGCTTGCACCCGGGATATTTATCGAAAAATACCTGTACCTGGATGCTGACAATGACTATGTATTGAAGTCCTCACCGTGTCCGTTTCTCCTGGATGATAATACATGTCTGGTATATGAGGATCGCCCAAAAGCATGTAAAGAATACCCGCATACCAATCGAAAAAAGATGCACCAAATCACCCAGTTAACCTGGAAAAACAGCATGATTTGCCCCGCTGTTACGCGAATTCTGGAGAAATTACGTGTAATAACGTAGATAAGTAATTTTCCAGAATTTCAAACGGATAACTTATTGATTATCTGATTCTTACAGTATGTTATTTGAGTAAATTACGAGAATTACCATCCCGTATTTCATGGACCCGTCTACGGGAAAAAACCTATGGTATTCATTCTCCATTCCCTTTACTATTACATTGAAATTGAATGTAACACGAGCGAGATAGTCATTTATCCGGATCGTTAATTTATCTAGTTCATATGGAAATTGTTAAGGTCGCAGAAAGGTCAAAAAATTCAGAACGCGTTTTTCATCAGCCTTCAACTGCAAGTTTCGTAGCAGAATCAACCGGAATCATTATCGAAGCCAGCGATAGTTTTTTCTCCTTGATACAAAGAAGTGAAGCTGAAGTACTTAATAGAATGTATTTCCAGAATCTCCTGCCTATGGGTGGAAAGATCTACTACAATTCCCAATATGCTCCACTTCTTCAGCTCCACGGTAAGATCAATGACGTACGATTTGAGATTGTGCGCAGAGATCACTCCAAAGTACTGGTCTTGGTCAACTCTCAGATAAATCGAGAAGGTAAAATTGAAAGCCGCATCACCGAGCTAAAGCCAAGAAGAAACATTCAAAGCGATCAGTCAACTGACAAAGCAAAAATTCAGGAGATGTCTGATGAAATAGCCCGACTCAAGTCCCAGCTAAAAGAAAAAAATGCAAAGATCAATGAGCAGGAAGAAGAACTGGAGCGACTGGATGCGATAAAGAATAAATTCTTCAACGTAGTTTCGCACGACATGAAAAGTCCATTATGCGGGTTGAGCGGATTTGTGAATATGATCATTGAAAATGCAGATGACTTTTCAAAAGATCGAATGCTTGAGGTATCAAAACAGTTCAAAGATACCATTGATGGAACTGTTCAGCTGGCAGACAACCTGATCAACTGGGCTCAATCACAAATGAATGGCTTTGACATTCATCCTGAGATCATTCATCCCGAAGAGCTTGTCAATGAGGTACTGGACCTTTGTTCAACCTCTGCCAGAAAGAAAAACATCAGACTGGCACAGGACATCAAAGAGCAGATGGTCGTTTACGGAGACAGAAATCAGTTGACTTTTATCCTGAGGAATCTTGTAAATAATGCCATAAAATTCACACATATTGGAGGACTTATCGGTATCGAAATTTCCGAAAATGAGTATGGCGACTCGGTATTGAAAGTAACCGATAATGGGATAGGACTTACCGAGTCTCAGATTGGGGCACTGCTCATGCAAAATAGAAATAACAGCACTTTAGGTACGTCCGGAGAAAAAGGAACGGGGATGGGTTTGATGCTCACTCAGGAGTTTGTTCAGATGCATGGAGGTAAACTGGAGGTAACCAGTAAAAAAGGTGAAGGAAGTACTTTTAAAATAACACTGAATCCTCTTGAGTTAAACAAGAAACTGTTGGCTATCTAACGATATCTTTTCAACTAGCAACAAGAAAACACCAACCGAAACCTATTTAATGGCGCTCAATTACAATGAGTGCCATTTATTATATTCAGTGACTATCTTAATAAGATCCCGATATCTATAGTCCTTGTCCTCTATGGCTTTGGCTATATGGGGAGCATCATCAAAATAGGGAACCAATTTCTTTCTGAAAAAAAGCATGGATACCTGCATATACTGTAATTCATCCTCACGGATCAGATAGAAATTCCCATCGAAATTCGGCCCCGAGTCATCCACATATTCATCCATATAGAGTGTGAGGTAGCCAGCTATATACACCTTTAAAAAGTGCTTCTGACCGATCTTAATTCTAGAAACCCCCAGCAGGTCGTTTCCCCTGCTAAATGGGACACTGTGAAAATTTGATCCTGCCCTGCTGTAAGCCATTAGCTGATCAGGGCGAAACTTTAAACGCTTTTTCTTGTGCTTCAAAATGATCCGATCCAACAACTTGGCTGAAAACCCTTCTTTTCTGTCTTTGACCAGCCCATAAAGTGTGTCACCACTATTCAACACCACATAGCCTTCTAAAAAATCCCTTTGCGCCATCGCACTGGTCACATAGATCAGGAGAAATCCGATAATAAGTACACTTTTCATGTGTGTATAATTGATTTTAATAGGTCACATGGAATGTCCGGGTACTTCAAAACTACAACCAGACCTCGATTTTCTTTCAAATACTCATGCTCGGTTAGTATAGCTTGCTTTATGGACATTTCATGCTATTAACGTAGCAAAAACAATGCCTCCAGGATTACCTTAGCAAAAACCCCGGGATATTTTCACGATTTCAACAAGGCAATATAGATGGATCATTCAGTAGAATCGATAATTGACCAGCTAAAGCAAATGGCTAACCCAGACTTAGTGGCAGGTATCAGCAGGTTCGGCATCCCAACAGAAAATGTGATAGGTATCCGAAGCCCCGAGCTACGTAAGCTTGCCAAAGCACTTGGGGTAAGCCAGCAACTTGCAGATTCGCTTTGGAAATCGAGCATCCACGAAGCCAAACTGTTGGCCACCTATATCGCCGACCCCGGGAAAATCACGATTGAAAAGTCGGAAGATTGGCTTGGCGACATTTATTCCTGGGATATCTGCGATAGTTTCTGTCGGACACTTGCTGATACTGACTATGCCTATACCCAAGCTATCACCTGGTCTGCGAGGAAAGAAGAATTTGTTAAACGTGGCGGATTTGTGACCATGGTGAATCTGGCCATCCATGATAAGAAAGCCCAGGACCATCAACTGGAAGCCTTCTTCCCCTTCATTATTAGGGAGGCCCATGATGAAAGAAACTTTGTGAGGAAAGCAGTGAACTGGGCCCTACGCCAAATCGGAAAGAGAAATCAAGGTCTCCATCAAAAAGCCATTGAAGTGGCTCATCAAATAAAAAATCAGGGCACCTCTTCTGCAAAATGGATTGCGAATGATGCCCTGAGGGAACTAACTAGTATGGCGGTAATCGGCAGACTTAATAAAAAGTCCTAAAAGGCGTTAGTTCCTGCTTACAAATTCTTTTCTATCTACCTTCAATTCCGGAATACCCAGCATCTCAGCTACTTCATCGTAGTTGGTAAAGTCTACCCTTCCTGACTCCCAAAACTGTGCCGGAATGATCACGACCCTTACCACCTGGTTGAGCAGATCACCTTCCTGTAGGTTTGAAAGTGGGAACTGAGCATCCATAAACAGCCTCACATCATACATGGTGAAGTCGTAGTTGTATTGAAAGATTCCCTCGTCCAATATGATGGTCTGCGGAAGTAATCTCCAGATATCTACATCTTCTGAGGTTACATCCCACAGCAGATATACCAGTGCTTTATCTTCGTTGAACACTTCAAAATCCTGAGGTAGCTCCAAGATCACCTCATAATCGGGCGCCACAAAATCAATGTCTACATATTCAAACAAATATCCACTTTCTCCAGGCACACCTTGTGGGCCTTGTGGGCCATCATCACCTTTCGGTCCAGGAGGGCCTTGAGGTCCAATCAGTCCATCGTCGTTGTTACATCCGGCCAATGCCAAAAGCAAGGGGGCTACTATTAAAAATCTTATGAGTTTCATGACCTTATTCTTTTGATGTTGTTAGGTTAAAATCAAACATTGTTCCACTTTTTATAAAATTGTAAAATAAATCTAAAATTCCATCAGTATGGCTACGAACAAGACCCTACCAAATGATAGTGATGTAAATGCATTTATCGAATCTGTGGATGAAGATAAGAAAAGAGTTGATAGCTTCAAATTGATTGAAATCATGCAGGAAATCACCAGGGAACCTCCAAAAATGTGGGGCTCGAGCATTGTTGGTTTTGGCAACTATCACTATAAATATGAATCCGGACGGGAAGGTGATTTTTTTATTGTTGGATTTTCTCCAAGAAAACAAAATCTCACGCTTTATATCATGCCGGGCTTCGAACGCTATGGTAAACTGATGGCTGAGCTGGGAAAATACAAGACCGGAAAAAGTTGCCTGTATATTAAATCACTCGATGAGGTAGACCTTGAGATTCTGAAGGAATTGATCGGTGAATCTGTTTCCTACATGAATAAAAAATACAATTGAGCAAATCAATTGACCGAATACTAACCAAAGGCACACGGGTTTTATAATTTCGCCATCAAACTTTATTCTATGTCATCAATTAAACTCGTCTCCTGGAATGTGAATGGTATCCGGGCGATGATGAAAAAAGATTTTATCAAAGATGTGAAAACGATGTCGCCAGACATCTTATGCCTGCAGGAGACCAAGGCACAGCCTGAAGAAGCCAAATCTGCTTTGAGCATTCTTTCGGAATACGAAACATTTGTCAACAGTTCTAAAGAACGAAAGGGGTACTCCGGTACGGCCATCCTGACCAAAACAAAACCCATTGAAGTTTCTGAGGATATTGGGATCGAGGAGCACGATATGGAAGGCAGGGTAATTACTGCAGAGTATGATTCCTTTATCCTGGTGACCGTCTATACCCCGAATTCCGGGGAAGGAATGAAACGGCTGGATTACCGTAAAACCTGGGATGAAGCATTCCTCGAGCATATACAGGCCCTGGAAGAGAAAAAACCCGTGGTGATTTGTGGAGATTTAAACGTGGCTCATCAGGACATTGACATCGCCAGACCAAAAGCTAATTATAACAAAACCTCAGGATATACTCAGACTGAAATAGATGGCATTAACAACCTGCTCAATGCTGGATTCATTGATACTTTTCGGATGTTCTATCCTGATGAAGTGAAATACAGTTGGTGGAACTACAAGTTCAATGCCCGGGCCAGAAATGTAGGTTGGCGGATAGACTACTTCCTGGTCAGTGAACAATTGAAGTCCAAACTGAGGAGTGCCGAAATTCACAATGAATTCCTGGGATCTGACCATTGTCCGGTCTCTATTGAACTAGGGCTTTAATATCATTTAAAACACCTAATTTTACGAGAACTTACTAACCGTTCACCGATGGATCTGAAAAGAATTCCTTTGCACGAAATACATGTCAGCCTGGGTGCTAAAATTGTTCCGTTTGCCGGCTTCGAAATGCCAGTAAGGTATTCTTCCGATAAAGAGGAACATCTTGCCGTGAGAAATGGCGTAGGCGTCTTTGACGTTTCCCACATGGGTGAATTTATGGTTACCGGCCCGAAAGCCCTGGAAACACTCCAGTGGATCTCTTCCAATGATCTTTCGAAACTATCTGTTGGTCAGGCTCAATATGGGTATCTGCCCAATGACAAAGGAGGAGTGGTGGACGACTTCATTACTTATAAGATGGGTGAGGAAGAATATATGTTGGTAGTAAACGCATCCAATATAGAAAAGGACTGGACATGGATCACCAGCCAAAACAAAGGTGCCACCCTCAAAAATATCTCAGAAGACATCGTTCTTCTGGCCGTGCAGGGACCAAAAGCCTCGGATACACTACAAAAGCTTACTGATGCTGATCTTTCCTCTGTAAAATACTATCACTTCATAGAGGATACCCTGGCCGGAAAAAAGATGATCATTTCAGCGACCGGGTACACGGGTGCTGGAGGATTTGAACTTTATATCCAGAAAGAGGATGCCAAAGAAGTATGGAAAGCCATATTTGAAGCTGGTGCGGAATTCAACATCCTTCCTATTGGCCTGGGAGCAAGAGACACCCTCCGATTGGAAATGGGTTTTTGCCTCTATGGCAATGACATTGATGAGGACACTTCACCGATTGCCGCAGGACTGGGATGGGTTACGAAATTCACCAAGGATTTTATCAATGCTGATCAGCTAAAAAAAGACAAAGAAGAAGGCACAGAATTTAAATTGGTAGGACTGGAAATCATTGACAAAGGCATCCCAAGACATGGATACCGCATTGTTGATAACGAAGGAAATATCATGGGCTTGATCACATCAGGTTCCATATCACCAGTCACTAACAAGGGTATAGCCCTGGGCTATATAAAAACCGGACTTCATAGACCCGGAACAGAAGTGAACATTGAGATCCGAAATAAAAACATCAAGTCCAAAGTTGTAAAAACACCATTCATATAACGCTCGATGCAAGATGAAAACCGTTGAAGTTTGTTTAACCCCCGACCTGATACAGCACTTCAACCTCAAAGGAAAAGTGGTTATTGTTGTTGATATTTTCAGGGCTACATCCTGTATTGTTACCGGTCTTGCCTACGGGGTAAATGCTATTTATCCTGTAGCCACTGTTGAAGAATGTAAAAACTTCAAGAAAAAGGGAATGATCATAGCAGGCGAACGTGGCGGAGAAAAGGTGGCTGGATTTGATGTTGGCAACTCTCCCTACGAATACATGAATGACGAATTTCAGAGTAAGGATATTGCAGTAACTACCACCAATGGAACCCAGGCTATCTTAAAATCCATCGGGGCAGATCAGATTCTTATTGGCGCTTTCCTAAACCTTAGGGCCATGGCTGATTTCATCCTGGACTCCAACAAGAATATTATTATCCACTGTGCCGGATGGAAAGGGATGGTCAATATCGAAGACACATTGTTTGCCGGAGCACTGATCAATGAAATAAAGGCAACTCACCAGCCATCAGGCGATTCTGCCTTTATGGCTGGTGATTTGTACCATTTTCACCACATGGACTTACTTCATGCGGCTCACAATTCTTCGCATGCCAAAAGACTGGCTGCTTTTGGAATTGAGAAAGACCTGGATTTTTGCATGGAGATGAGCCTTTACTCCATCATCCCCTCCTACCAGGATAAAAAAATCACACTTCTATAAGTTGATTCCTTAAACCAGTCGATAGATATCCATGATCTTTTTCAGGATACTCTCAAAATCTATCTTCAGGTCAATGAGTTTACCTGAATGGATATCAAACACCCATCCATGGACTGTAATTCCACGTTCCTTATAAGCCAATTGTACCTCTGAAGTCTTCAAAACATTTACACACTGCTCCTGTACATTGAGTTCGACCAGTCGTCTGTATTTTTCCTCTTCATCCTTGATGGCATCCAGTTCGGTCTTATGGATTCTGTAAACATCCCGGATGTTTCTCAACCACGGATTCAGGATGCCAAGATCTGCAGATTGCATCGCAGCCTTTACACCACCACAGTAATAATGCCCGCATACTACAATGTGATCGACCTTTAGATGAGCCACTGCATAGTTAATTGTAGACATGACCCCCAGATCCGTATTGGGCACCATGTTGGCAATATTTCTGTGAACAAACACATCCCCGGGATTCACACCCATAATCTCTTCGGCAGTTACTCTACTATCAGCACACCCAACGTAGAGTATAGGAGGATTTTGTCCTTTGGAAAGGTTTTTAAAATAGTCCTTGTCTACATTTAACTTGTCTTGAATCCATTTTTTGTTGTTTTCGAAAATCTGATCAATCTTCATTAGAATCAATTTTAAAGGTTACATTAATATACTTTTTGTTGGGGTCCATGGTTCAGGAAGCTCTTTTTCGCCAAGCATCTCCCTTAAATCAATTTCTATGGTCCTGCTCAGGGCTGCCATTGGGATATCATTGGCACCCCCCTGAAATGGATTTTCTGTAGCTTCTCCGATCTTTTCCATCGTATGAAAAACCCACGACACCAAAGTACTAAAGGGAATGGTCAGCCATACGAGGTATTCCCCCAGCTTTTGGAATTCAGGCAGCATTCCAAATGGAATGAGTAACAAAAACAACCAAACGAAGTAAAGATTTAGCGTGGCGAACTGTCTGGGATATGGAAAATTTTTGATCCGTTCGGATTTGCCCTGATGATCATACAATTCCTTCAGGAGGTTTTCCATCTCCATGTGACGAAAGTCTTCGATCAACCCCTTATCCAATAGCGCTTTGAGTTCAGCAGATTGGTTTGCAATAAGCTGAGTGGAAGGGTTTTTTGTCTTCAGTATTTTTTCAAGCTCATCTTTATCTAAAAATTCACTCAAAACATCCTCTATCTTCACAGCCTCCTCAGGCACTGTATATATCTTTTTATACTCACTATTTTCTTTGGATGTCATGGATTCCCACACCCGCGGTTGCCTCAGCTGATATCGCAAGGCATTTACCCACGCAATGTGTCGATAGATCAATCGGGTATGAAGCGCTTTCAACTCCTGCTCGCTGAGCGGTTTGACAGCATGCCTGTTGGTCACAAAATCCCTGGACATAATACCCCAGGTCCTACTGGAATTGATGATGGCTCCCCATATCTTCCTGGCTTCCCAAAGCCTGTCATAGGTTGCATTGTTTTTGAACCCAATTAAAAAAGCCACCGCTGTTCCAATAAGGGCGATAGGCACCCAGGGAAGACCAATTTGTTTGATATCAAAGATGGCATACAGTACCGTGGGGATGGTAGAAATAATCACAAACCTAAAGATTGCTCTCCTGGTCCAGAGAATGGCTTCCAACAATCCAAAAGTTTTTCCTGCATGCATAGGAGAGGCAAGATAGTATCCAAATCGTTACTATGGAAATCCTGCAAAAGGTCTCTGAAGTCTACACTTCTGAGTAAGGTGTATTAAGCGTTTAAAACCACATATACAATAAAACCGCCCCGGCTTTCCGGGGCGGCAGTCAAATCCAGCAACACGCCAGACAGACTTCTGCCTAGTGTTTCTTGATTAATCTAAACTGAGAAGTTTTCTCTGTAACCAGATTTTCTACTTTCAATATGTAATTTCCTGAGGTCAAACTCCCCAGATCTATCTGTGGAGCAATCTCTTTAGTCAATACCACTTTGCCCTGAAGGTCTAGTATTGTCAGGTTTCCTTTTTCTATACCTCTCACTTCCACGTAGTTCACCGTTGGATTAGGGAACACTTTGATACCTGCTTCTACAAATGCCGCTCCCAGTACAGAGATCAATGAGAACGTTTCAGTCACTTCACCCTGATAATTTACATCTGAAATGGTCACAACCAGTTCATACTCACCTGCATCTACCGGTGCAGTAGTCGATCCATCATAGGTTACACTGTAGGCCAGACCATCAGGATCTGTGGTGATAGTGGGAAACTTTTCTGTACCATCTGCTTCATGTTCAAGGTTTGTGATGGTAATGGTAGCTTCTGCTTTTTCGACCGTCAGCGTTCCATTTACCTTGGTGATGTCATAATTGTCGGCACTTCCACCGGTCAGAGTAATATCGTATTCACCTGCATCGCTAGACATTCCGGCAGTAGTACCTATAGATGGTGGCGTGATGTCACCTTCATCATCTCCATTCACAAATCCATCATAAGAGATCGTTAAGGTTGGATTCGTCTCACCATAAGTTTTGGTCTTATCGTCTGCGGTGATGGTCAGGGGAGCTTTGGTGGTAGAAAAAACTTGTGTGACAGAGATGGCCGGATTGAAAATGTCATTCCCTACCTGTGAAGCCCTGACAGTAATGCTACCCACACCTGTAACTTTTAAGCTACTACCTGTAATTTCTCCCGGTCCTTCAGTCACCGTGTAGGTGACTGACAGGCCGGAAGTGGCGGTGGCAGCTAGCGAAAATGAATCTCCGTATTTCTTATCGGAGATTGTATTAAATGTTATAGATTGATCGGTTTTGGTTCCATCTGTTACAATGACTGTTTCTATTACCGTCTCAGCAGCAAAATGGTTGTCATCCCCGGCTTGCGACACATGGATCACCAGCTCACCGGTTCCGGTGAACGTTAGGGTATTCCCATTTAGTGTAGCAGGTCCCGATGTCAGTTCGAACGTAAGTGGCAATTCAGAATCAACAGTAGCTACCAAATCCAGGGTACCATCATTGATATTTACACTTGTAGGTGGATCAAAGGTGATCATCTGGCTTCTTTTCTCAATTTCTAAAGTCGCATCTACGAACGTAATGTCATAATTCCCGGAAGTGGCTCCACCCACCGTAATCGGATAAGTTCCAATTGCCGAGCTTTCAGTAGCAGTAGTTTCTGTGGTTACAGGAGTGTCGAGGTCCTCCTCTGTGTCATCGTATTCAAAACCCGATATCTGATAAGTAAAATCTGGTATTGGATCGCCATAACTTATGATCTGATCATCTGCAGTGATCGTTATGGCTGCCTTACTTATGGAAATAACCTGCTCAACATCTGCGGCCACACTCACAGAGTCATTACCTATCTGCATCGCAGTGATGGTAGCCTCTCCGGCTCCCTGAATGATCAGATCATTGGTATTGCCATCAATCGTTGCTACGGACTCGTCACTGGATGAATAGGTGATCTTCAGGTTATAGGTACTTGTTGCCAAAAGGTCAATGGGTCCGTCACCGTAGTTTGCAGGTGCCAGTTCAGGAAAGGTAATTTCCTGATCATAACCTGTCACTTCAAACTCATTGATCACAGATTGAGCCGGGTAAAAATCAATATCCCCCGCCTGACTGGCCTTGACCTGAACAATCCCTATTGAACCATCCAGTGTCAAAGTATTGCCTTCAACTGAAGCAGGACCTGAAAGTACCTCAAACTCTACTGTCAATCCCGAACTGGCAGTGGCTTCCAGCGTAAATGGATCATCATCAAAAGCTTTGTCAGATAATGCCGGGAAGTCAATGGTTTGCTCGGTTTTGAAGAATGTCCAACCGCTGGTATTGCCTAAGTTGATGGAGCTGTAGGCATTAAACGTCGCGCCTCCGGTAGCAATATTATCCTTTAGTTCCAGGTATTCAGCTTCTACAGTACCTGTAGCCTGGCTCAACGTACCGGCTTGTCCTTCAATGGAGCTGGACAATAATATGGGCTCTTCGGATGTTCCAATCATTTCAATCTGGTTAGCTGTGACGGTTACTCCAGACCTAATTGTAATCGGAGACCCGGCTTCAACAATTAGATTATTTACTGTGATATCATGTTCGATGTCTCCATCATCAGTACCATTCGATTGTCTGATAATCAGGTCATTTAAAGTGACATTGTTCGCATTGTTATAGTCCGGACTAAATGATGAACTAAAAACCATAGTGGCCTGACTGGCATCAATGGTATAGTTTGAAGCATTACCACTCGTCAGGGACCTACTCACATATTCTGAAGTGCCCAGGTCCATTAAAATGCCTGCGTCTCCATCCAATGTGGTTCTGAAATCAATATTCACATAGTTATTATTTGTCATGAATGTGCCGTTCGAAATGGTCAACTCCCGAAGCTTTAAGGTATCCGATAAAGTGAATGTGCCAGCGCCCTCAAAGAAAAACTCGCCACTGGTATATAAGTATGGATTCTTTGCTGAAATCGAAACTGATTCGTCCGATAACAAATGAATTTCGTCCGGATAAAAAGCTGCTATCGGGGAGATATTTAATGATCCATATACGTTCAGGATGACGTCTCCCGAAATGATCGCCCCAACATCCATAGCTGACAAATCAAGAGTATTCATGCTGATAGAAGCATAGTCAATTGTTAATTCATCCGTTGCTGAGCTAAATGAGTTGGCATCCAGGTATACATTGTCTAAAACACCTGGTTCCCCAGTATGAAAGGTCGTTCCCCCACTGGTAGTAGCCCAATGATTAGCAAAATCTGACCAGTTTCCTGTTCCTCCAACCCAGTAATAATCCTGACTGCTGATACTGGTAATATTCCAGCCTGTATTGTTGCCATTGTCGATCGTTTGATCGGCATTGAAGGTAGCACCACCTGTCGCAGCAATATCCTGTAGAATCAAATAAATACCATCAACAGTGCCTATTGATACTGATAAGGTTGCCTGAGTCCCCGGGCTATCGGAATTCAGATTGATGGGAGATGCCTTTGTACCGGTAAGTAGTAGGTTGGTCACAGTTTGTGTTGTCCCTTCTGCTAAAGACACATTTACACCAGGCTCAAGCTCCAATGTAGTGAAGGTATTGGAACCACTGACAGACCCATTTCCCGTCATTGTCAGTTGGTTGAAAGTATGATCATCTCCATAAAAATCTCTGGTAATGATAATTTGTGAAGTACCAGGATTGATTATGGTTCCACCAAAATCCACGACTTTAAAATCCCTGGTATTGATAACCGCTGAACCCATGTCAAGGGTTACATCATCAGAGTTTTGTACGGTAAATGTAAAGCTGATGTCAAAAGTTGCATCTCCAAGATTGATTGAACCTCCAAATACAGAAAAATTCCCGCAATCTACCAGATCGTACAGTGTGTATTCACCAGTACCATGGAATGAGAAATTGGTAATACTTCCTCCCCCAAAATGAAACTCCTGGCCTGTGTCATCTCCATATACTCTTGCGTTGTATATAGACTTGGTCATTCCATCAGTAAAAATCACATTACCATAAAACTTAACCTGACTTTCATAAGGAGCATATAATGTTGGGTTATTGGTCACTCCAGTCCAATCCATGTCTTTAAAATTGGCTTCCGGGATGTTAACATTTACTGTCTGACTAGCTTCTGTAAAGGAGTTGACATCAAAATATACATTGTCGTATTTACTGGGATAGTCAGTATGAAAAGTAGATCCGCCAGAAGAAGTGGCCCAATGAGTTGGATCATCCCAATCGCCTCCGTCTCCTACCCAATAATAGTCTGCTCCAGCTGGTGCCGTGATCGTCCAGCCATCATTGTTTCCATTGTCTATGGAATTAGTGGCGTTAAAAGTGGCACCACCGGTAGCATGTATATCCTGGAGCGTAACGAAGTCAATATCAATTGTGCCACTGCTTGCACTAAAAGTTGCTTCCGTACCTTCAGAAAAGGTTATTACCTCAAGGTCTGAGTATTTATCACCGCTAGCAACGAAATCATTTAAACTCTGTACAGACCCTGCTTCAACGTACAGCGTTCCTGCCAATAATGTCACAACATTGAGGTTATTGACATTGTATAATGCCCCCCCATCCTCAAAGGTGATGTCATAATAGGTAAATGGTCCGTTTCCATTCAGATCGCCCCTAAGCTGACCCGTAATGATTTCCGAAGTACCGGCATCAAACACGAGGTCGGATGCACTGGAATTCCAAAAAGTGCCACAGTTAATGGTACTGCTACCCAAACTAAGATCCATCAAATTTCCTGTTGTACTGGATACATAAATGGTGTTTGAAGTGGTGATATCATAATTGGCAGTCGAAAAGGTACCTTTTACAAAATAAATGCGGTAGGTATCCAGCTTTCCAACAAGCGACCAGCTGCCTGTTCCCTCAAACCTTATTGTACATGATGTACCAAAAGAAACACCACTTGTAGTGATGGTCTCTCCCATGTCTGAGGATTTGAAATAAACTTCGTCCAGGTTGTAATCGACATCCGTGTTCATCACGGCAGAACCATAGATATCCAGCTGATCGGACGCATTGATTGCCGGGAAGTTGGTGGCACCGGTCCAGTCGAAATCATGACAAACCGCAGCAACATCTATGGTTACGCTTTGTCCGCTACCTGAAAATGAACTGCCATCAAAGTATACATTGTCCAGTTCTGTTGGAGCCACTGCATGGTTGGTCGTACCACCACTGGTAGTAGCCCAGTGGCTTACATCAGACCAGTTACCACTTCCACCTACCCAATAGTAGTCTTGTTGAGCGAAAGAAAAATTAATTGAAAAGATCAGCAAAAATAAGGCTGAGGAAATTCTAGGCGAGAAATCCATCGTTTTGACTTTTAGTGAACGATAAAATTCGGGATAAAAGCGATGGCAACCCATCCTATTTTCGTGAACTGCTGAATTGTTGAGTTTAGGACAGGATATTCGGGGTAAACGAATTCTGACGTTTGTGTTTAGGTATCCTGAATGAAAAAAAATAATTACTTAACACGCTCATTATCAATCATAACGCAAAACATGAATTGATCTTTACAAGATCGTAAGGGCATTCATGAATGGCTGACGATAAGTCCTTCCGAGGGGAATTTTTTCCGTACCCAGGAAAACATAACCCTCCTGAATGGACGTGACTTTTGTAAGGTTGACTATGAAAGATTTATGTACTCGGGCGAAAGGCAATTTTCCCAGGTTCTCTTCTACCTTCTTTATTGGATGAGACAATACATAGGTTTTTGCATTGGCCACTACCTTGGCATAATTGTCATCGGCTTCCACATATGTGATATCGGTAGGGTCCAGTGCCACCAACTCGCTTTGATCCTTTACAAATATTTTATCCAGATTGGGTGATGTCGCCACTGGCTTCTTGTGCCTATAGAGCGCCAACTCTATGTTGGCTATCAGGTTTCGCTCTTCAAACGGCTTTACAATGTATGCTTCGGGTTTAACCTCCTTTACCCTGTCAAGCGTCTGATTATCATAATAAGAAGTTAAAAAAATCAGCGGACTATCACTCTTCTTTCGTATCTGACCAGCCAGGTCTACTCCGTCTGTATCCCCGGAAATGAAAATATCCAACAGAAAGAGCTGATAGTCATTTTTTGCAATCAGTGACATCGCCTCGATCGCGTTATCAGTCTGATCACAATCATATCCCCTTTTTGAGAGTATCATGTTTAGGTCGGCAGCTATTATCGCTTCATCTTCAACGATCAATATCCGCGTCATGAAAGTCTCTTTTTATATGGGAACTGAATTGAAACGCTGGTGCCTGCAGTCAGATCATATTTCACTTCGGCCTTAAGTTTTTTAGAAAGGTCATTAATCAGCAATGTACCCAGGCTCCCCTGTTTCACCTTTGGCGGTGCCTTCATTCCTTTACCATTATCCGAAACAACGAGTTCAATCATGCCATTCTGAGCTTCTAACCCAACAATAATAAGTCCGCTTTTCTTACCATCAAAAGCATATTTGAAACAATTGGTAACTAATTCATTCACAATCAGCCCTAAAAGGATGACTTTGTCAACATCCATCATCAGTTCTGGTGCTTTCAACGCTATTTCTATATCCTTTTCACTCCCGGAATAAGATTGCTCAAGGTTATCAATCAGCTGATCCAGATACTCTGCAAGATCGATTTCTGTTAAGTTTTCATTTTGATATAAACGCTGGTGGATCAGCGCCATGGAATGAACCCTGTTTTTGCTTTCCAGCATGGCTGCGTTAGCCTTTTCGTCTGTGATAAAGTTAGACTGTAGGTTGAGCAGACTGCTGATTACCTGCAGATTGTTTTTTACCCTGTGATGGATCTCTTTCATCAATAGCTCCTTATCAGCCAGGGCCTGATTGATCACATCATTCTTTTCTTCGAGCCGCATGTTTACTTTTTGTTTCACCCTATACATGTAAATGGCGAATCCAACACCCATCATCAGGATCAAGGTCAATGAGAGAAAAATGTTGCGCTCATTCTTCTGTCTGGCAGCTACAAGGGATGCCTCTTCATTCTGGAGTTTCAGGCTGATGATCTCGTTTTCCTTTTCCTGGGCCTTGTAACGTTCTTCATACTCTGAAGTACGATCTATCACCTCTTCACTCACCAACCGGTCTTTGAGCTTATAATGTTTTTTATAAAACTCATTGGATTTTCTAAACTGACCGGTACGCTCAAAATGATTGGCCATTTGCAGATATAAGTCCTTTATTTCTTCAGGGTTTTCCTCTTCACTAAATAGCTCATGTGCCTTGTTAAAGTAAAAATTGGCTGAATCAAATGTTCCCATCTTTGAAAGGACTTCCGCTTTATACCTCAATGCAGAGAATAAGAGATAATCTTCCTCGATTCCTTTGTCATTGATCACCTGGTTATAGTACCTGAGTGCATTGCCATAATCACCCCGAGACTCGGCTACTACACCCAGCCCATTTAAGGCAAAAGCAAGATCCAATTTGTTGTTTTGACTTTCGGCAAAAGTCCTAACCTCTTTATAATAATACTCAGCACTATCAAACTGCTCCAATGAAATAAATACATTCCCAATATTGATAAAAATATCTGCCCTCACCTGCTGATCCTTCGCAGGATCAAGAATCTTAAGTGCGCGCTGATAAATTCTTTTGGCATCTTCATACCTGTTGATCCTTCGGTAGACGATACCAAGGTTATTAAAAATATTGAGTAAAAGGCCCTCTTCAATCTTTGAGATCTCGAGCAATTCGATGGCGCGGTTATACCATGGCAATACACTTACATAGTTGCCTTTGAGCAGCTCCACCGTCCCCAGGTTGAATTGGAGTGTTGTAATGGATGAAGTATCCATTATTTGTTCAGCTATTTTTAGCCCCTCCTTATAATAAAAGTTGGCAGAATCCATTTGGTAATCATAATCGAATGCCAGACCTGTTGCCCGGTATCCATTGATTTGATGTAAGAGGCTACCGGATTCTGCAGCAGCTTTATTGAGTGATGCGGCGTAATAGTATGAGGAATCAAAGTTTAATTCTGCCCACTCCTCCGCGAGCACATAGAAAATATCCATTCTCTCCTCCAGGTTATCTGTTGTAGTCAAAACCCGAGTGAGACTATCGATGGTAGAATTGGTCTGAGAATTTACATGAAGTGTGACATTTAGAAAGATTAATATTAGGCTGTAACGGAATAACATATATCCTTTAGAGAAGAATTATGAAATTAATAATCTTACAAGATAAGTGTTTTGTATTGCAGAAATCTTATCTTTCCTCCCAATAATTATATTTCAACCATAATTTAACCACAAAATTAAAAAATTATTAATCTTATGCGCCGCCTTGTTCATCGCGTTTGCTGGACAAGCACAAGAAAAACCTTTTAGAATAGGGATCAAATTCGGAGTCCCTAATATTGTTGGATTGAATGCTGAGTATGTAACACCGATATTAGGTGGCAAACTGGCCCCTACTGCTGATTTTTCTTACTTTTCCCTTTCTGCAGCAGGTGCTAAAGTGAGCTTTTCTTATTTAGAAATAGGATCAAACTATTATTTCATGAATCAAGGAAAGGGACTCTATGGCCACGTGAGCTATGGTAATATTGGCTTTAAAGGAACTTATGATGACCCTCAATACGGTGATGGAGAAGGTAAAGCAACTGTTAGCCTTGTAAATCTCAAGCTTGGAGCTAAACTTGGAAATACCGTATATTTCCGACCAGAGCTTGGATACGCAGTTGGCAGTGGCGGAAAGGTGAGAGTAGAATATGATGGTTATTCTGAAGAAGAAGATATTCCGGGATTCCTGTCTGGTGGTCTGGTTGTAAACCTTGGGTTTGGTTTCGCTTTCTAATCGAATATTTTATGATATTAGAAGCCATTGGTTGTGCCAATGGCTTTTTTTATGCCTATTGTAAATTATCAGCTATTATTCTGATCCACCTCATTTCAATACTGATGTTTCATTTTGATATTTGGCCAGATCAAATCCATATGTCATGAAATCGGAAGGAATACACAGTCATTCAGGAAATGCCGTCTATGGGATGGGGCTTATTGGAGCAGCCATCTATTATATCAGTACAGCATCAGGTTTCTGGATGGGATTATTGGGATTACTCAAAGCCATTGTCTGGCCGGCATTTCTTGTTTACGAGTGGCTTCAGTATCTTGGAGCTTGATAGATTCAACAAAAGCTTTTCAGCCCCTCAACTTATCCAACATCACCAACGCACAAGCAGGTATCTTTGATCCCGGCCCGAAGATTTCACTCACTCCCTGTTCATAAAGAAACTGGTAATCTTTTGGCGGAATGACTCCTCCTACAAAAACAAGTATATCTCCTCTTCCCAGCGCTTTCAGTTCTTTGACCAGTTTGGGTATAAGTGTTTTGTGCCCACCTGCCAATGAGGATGCTCCTACAAAATCCACATCGTTTTCAGCAGCTTGCCTGGCTACTTCTTCCGGAGTCTGAAATAATGGGCCCATATCCACATCAAAGCCCATGTCAGCATATGAGCTAGCCACCACCTTGGCACCTCTATCATGCCCATCCTGACCCATCTTGGCGATCATAATACGGGGTCTCCTGCCCATGTCCTGATCAAACTGATCCGTGAGTTGCTTCACCTTTTCAAAAACTTCATCCTGGGCAGACTCTCCGCCATATACTCCTGAAATTGTTTTCACTTCTGCTTTGTGTCGACCAAAATGATTTTCCATAGCATCGGATATCTCACCTAAAGTAGCTCTTTTTCTGGCAGCCTCCACAGCCAATTCCAAGAGATTACCCTCTCCGGATTCGGCACATTTTGTAAGTGCAGATAACGCCTGGTTTACCGACTCCGAATCTCGCTCCTTTTTCAGCTTTTCCAGTCGCTCAATCTGTGATTTCCTTACAGATACATTATCAACCTCCAACAAATCAAAATCGATCTCTTCATCTACCTGGTATTTATTCACTCCCACGAGGATGTCTTTTCCGGAATCAATACGGGCCTGCTTTCGTGCAGCAGCCTCCTCGATTCGCATTTTAGGTAGCCCTTTTTCTATGGCTCTGGCCATGCCCCCCATCCCTTCTATCTCATCCATGTGTTCAGTAGCCCTTTTTACCAGCTGATCCGTGAGATATTCTATATAATGCGATCCTCCCCAAGGATCCACTACCCTGGTGATATTGGTTTCCTTCTGAAGGTAGAGCTGAGTGTTTCTGGCGATCCGCGCAGAAAAATCAGTTGGTAAAGCAATGGCTTCATCCAGTGCATTGGTATGTAATGATTGGGTATGTCCGCACACAGCAGCCATGGCCTCAATACAAGTCCTGGCCACATTGTTGTAGGGATCTTGCTCACTTAGACTCCAACCCGAAGTTTGTGAATGTGTCCGCAGTGCCATAGACTTAGGATTTTTGGGCTCAAATTGTCGAATGATACTGGCCCACAGCAACCGACCTGCTCTAAGCTTGGCGATCTCCATGAAATAATTCATTCCAATCCCCCAGAAAAAGGAGATGCGTGGAGCAAAATCATCAATTTTCAAACCGGCGTCAATGCCTGCTCTCACATATTCCAGACCATCTGCCAGGGTATAGGCGAGCTCAATATCTGCTGGCGCTCCTGCTTCCTGCATATGATACCCTGAAACGGAGATCGAGTTGAACCGGGGCATATTTTGGCTTGTGTACCTGAAAATATCACCAATGATCCTCATAGAAGGCTTTGGTGGATAGATATAGGTATTTCGGACCATAAACTCCTTGAGGATGTCGTTCTGTATTGTCCCACTCAATAGCTCTTTTTTGACACCCTGTTCCTCTGCAGCCACTATATAAAATGCCATTATAGGAATGACGGCCCCATTCATGGTCATGGAAACGGACATCTTTTCCAATGGGATCTGATCAAACAAGATCTGCATGTCAAGGATAGAATCTATAGCCACCCCTGCCTTTCCAACATCTCCCTCTACTCGGGGATGATCCGAATCGTAACCTCTATGCGTCGCCAGGTCAAAAGCTACGGAAAGCCCCTTTTGTCCGGCCGCCAGGTTTTTTCTGTAGAATTTATTTGAGTCCTCGGCAGAAGAAAAGCCTGCATACTGGCGGATCGTCCATGGCTTCATGACATACATGGTACTGTAGGGCCCTCTTAAAAAAGGAGGTTGGCCCGCTCCAAAATCCATATGACTGACATCCTTGAGATCAGCAGCTGAAATGCGCCTCCTGATCGGGATCTTCTCAGCTGACAACCAATCTTTTTGCGAGTTCCGGCTGTCTGTTGAACGAAATTGATGGGCCTCTATATTTGAAAAGTCAGGTCTCACAAAACAGTTTTTTCTTGTACATATAAATCTCCTAATGACACAGGGTTGAGCAATTGCCTTCCGTCCAATATTTGCATCTCGACGGTGCTTTTAGGTACCTCAATGGTCTCTCCTTCCATCCTGTATTTATTGGTTCCGATCATGATAAATCTCTCCTCAACCAGATCCTTCACCTTTTTCTCTCTCACCACATTGATCTTTTTCTGAATCACCCCTGACCTGATGCCAGCGACCAGTCCTCCGTCTTTTTCTGTTTGCTTAAACAAATCCAGCGCATGATGAATCAATAGACCTGTTAATGATTCTACATAATAAGATCCGGATACCGGGTTTTCTATTTTATCTAGATACGACTCTTCCCTAAGGAGATTTGAGATATTGGCTGCTATTCTCTCACTAAATGCAGTCGTCTGATGGCCAATCCTATCATCTGGTTTGACCAGCAGTGTATCACAACCACCCAGGATCGCAGACATGGCTTCAGAAGTATTTCTTATCATGTTGACATGCATTTCATACCTCGATTTCGACCATAAACTGCTTGACGCCATTACAGGTATTTTCGTTTCCTCAATCCCGTACGCTTTCAGTATGGATAAATACAAATTCTTAACAGCTTGAAATTTGGCTATTTCAAAGAAAAAATCGCCTGTAATAGCCATTTCCAGGGATATATTGCTCGCCACTTCCTTCATGGTCAGCCCTGCCTCTGTCAATTGGTCGATATACTCAACCATTTTATTCATGGTGAAAGCCAACTCCTGAGTGAAATTGGAGCCTGCATTGACAAAATCTCCGGAATGGATGTGAATGACTTTGAAACCCGGAGCTTTTGAAGATAGCTTCACCAAATCTACCAGCCCTTTATAAATCAATTCGGAACCTGAAGTGAGCCATTTACTCAGTATATCATGATCGCAGTATCCGGCTATCTTATCGAGCGAAATATTCTGAGTAGACAAATAATCAAAATAATCAACTGTTACCTGAATCGCTTCTCTTCCAGTAAAGGAGATATCAATTTTTTTAACGTCAATACCCTTGAGAAGTTGGGTAATATTGACCTGCTTGTCTACGGAAAATAATATGCCTCCAACATCAAATGATATCGCCACATGTGCTTCCTTATTGGCCTGCACATCATCATCTACATATATTTCCTGATAAGAAATCCATGTACGATCGCGAGGGGCATCTACCAAAGAAGGGGATTTTAGGTCTTCCCTGGTATAATATGGCTGCACCTTGAAATCTTCATAGGTGTTCCACACCAACTGTTCCTCAAAGTCACCGCCCTTCAGGTCAGCCAGAACATTTGATTTCCACTCCGCTTTAGAAAGTGTTTTAAACCCTGAAAAAATATTGCTGGTATCACTCATATTTGGAAAAACCCTTATTTAAAAAAAAACAGACATTCAATCAACATGTTCGCACAGTTCTGTTAGTGTACCATGCGTTGATTTTGGATGTAGAAAAGCAATGTTCAATCCTTCAGCGCCCTTTCTGGGCTGTTTATCAATTAGCTCAACACCTTTTTGGCTGGCTTCTTTCAATTGAGCTTGCAGATCGTCTACTGCAAAAGCGATGTGGTGGATACCTTCCCCTCTTTTCTCAATGAACTTACCAATTGGTCCCGATGGGTCTGTGGTCTCCAATAGCTCAATTTTGGTCTCTCCCACTTTAAAGAAAGCCGTCTTTACCTTTTGATCTTTGACTTCCTCGATTTTATAACATTTTAAGCCCAATACATTTTCATAATAACCAATGGCTGAAGCTAAATCTTTAACTGCAATCCCAATATGTTCGATGAAGTTTAATTCCATTTCACTAATAATTTAGCATAAATTAGTAAGGTTATAAATGTCTACATAAAGCTATTAGATTTTTCTGCAATCACGGACAAAGCTTCCGGTTGACATCTGTATATGCTAAAAGAAAAAAAATTCGAGAAGCAAAAACTGAAACCTAATGAGTATGTCAATGGCATTATCAGTGGAAACCGGGTGATACTCAGTCGTGCCATCACGCTGATTGAAAGTAAACTGCAAGCGGATAACGAGCTGGCAGAATCCCTGATTGAACAGTTACTCCCTCGAACAGGCAAGTCACTAAGGATTGGGATTACCGGAGTGCCTGGTTCGGGTAAGAGCACTTTTATAGAGTCTTTTGGTAAGCTATTGACTTCACTGGGCAAAAAGGTAGCCGTTTTGACCATCGATCCTACCAGCCAGATCTCGAAAGGAAGTATACTCGGTGATAAAACTCGGATGGAAGAACTGGCCAATGACCCTGATGCTTTCATTCGGCCCTCACCATCAGGAAACACACTTGGAGGAGTGCATTCCAGAACCCGAGAGACCATGCTTCTGTGCGAAGCGTGTGGTTTTGATATCATCATAATAGAGACGGTAGGAGTAGGCCAAAGTGAAGTAGCCATAAGAGGAATTGTAGATTTCTTTCTCCTGATCACGTTGTCAGGCGCGGGAGATGAATTGCAAGGGATCAAGCGGGGAATCATGGAGACGGCTGATGCCATAGTGGTGAATAAAGCAGATGGAGAAAACATAAAAAAGGCTCAACGCACCAAACAGGATTATATCAATGCATTGCATATGTTCCCTCCCACAGCTTCCGGATGGATTCCACAGGTTCTTACCAGCAGTGCGCTATACAAAGAGGGACTTGAGGAAGTATGGGAGATGATTGAGAAGTATGAATCACAAACAAAAAAGGTTGGATATTTTCTCAGAAACCGACAAAATCAAAATCTCCAATGGATGAAAGACATCATTGATTTTCAACTCAAGTATGATTTCTATCATTCGGCATCAATCAAACAGAAAATGGGTGAACTTGAAAATCAGGTCAGAGAAGAAAATATGCCGGCTTCAACTGCAGCTAAAATATTGCTGAAAAAATTCAGGGAATAAACCATAGAAATGGATTCATTGGATCAAATATGCACGAATAGTGTACGATGTAAATAGTGGGCCAGGACGATCCATCCCTCATAGTTAAACTATTTCAATTGTTGTAATTTAAAATTTGATCCCCTGATCAAATTCCATATCACTTAGCTCAATCTCCAAAGCCTTGGTGGAAAGCTGGATCTCCCGCAGACTGATGGCAAGTGAAAGTAACAATGCAAACAGTGAGACCCCAAAAATGACACCTCCCCATTCCTGGTTCCCCTGGTAAATAAAGATCATGCTAAGCACACACAAAAAGAAACTAAGCACGCCGAAAATCTGCATCCTCCGTATGAGAAACAACCTGATCCTCAAATTTTTTATCTGCCCTTCCACTATACTTCGCGGATCTTCCATATAGGACTTATGAAGCTGCCTGATAATGTTAGCAATCGCCAGGAAGCGGTTGGTAAAAGCCAGCAGCAGTAAAGAAATGGCAGGAAAAAGTAATGCGGGTGTAGTAAGATCCATTAAAGTAGCTTTTTATTATCCTTGTGACGTGAAGCATCTCTTTTTGTTTTCTTTTCCATATTTTTTTTGAATGCTTCGGTCAGATCTACTCCGGTCTGATTGGCCAGACAAATCAATACCCACAGGATGTCGGCCATCTCATCATCCAGATCCAGTTCTGACTCATCCCCTTTAAAAGATTGCTCACCATACCTTCTGGCCATGATCCTTGCCAGCTCACCCACCTCCTCAGTAAGAATAGTCATGTTTGTTAGCTCATTGAAATAGCGAACACCCTTGGTGTTGATCCAATGATCTACCTCGGATTGTGCTTCCTCTAAGGTCATTGTGTATTGGCTGATAGATTTTCATTCAGGTGCCTGATCTCAAACCCTTCCATTTCTAGTTTTTCCAGGAAAAACTGAAGGCGTTGCTCTTCTTCATCCCTTAAGCTATCCACATCGGGCTCAAACTCCCTGAACTTCTCGTGAGGAAATTGTTTACCATATTCATAATGATCCTCCCAAAACAAAGCCTCGTCTACATAGCCATCATGGTTATAATAATACTTGTATTCTGCTGCTGTCTGTTTTTTCTTATCAATGACCAGGTGACCCGAAAAGATGGGGTGATGGTTTTCAAAATAGAAATAATCGTCCCTGTCGTATTCTGGTGTATGGAGGATCCCTACCACCTTTTGCAACATCTCATCCATGAAATATCCTCTGATCTTATAGATAGAGTCTCCTACATGAAAATCATCTTCCACTATACTTACCCTCCTATTCAGATCGATGTGATGCACTTTGGTGTTGATTGTTTCTACTTCGTGGCGCTTTTCTTTACTAATCTCAGATGAACAATACACAAAGATCAGGGAAAGCAACATGAGCATGTAAAGTTTCATAGTAAGGTTGTTTGTGTTACAATTTAATCAATTCTTCGTTTTCCTCCCTTTCGTATTTCCAGCGTTTATGAGACCAAAGATACTGGGATGGATCTGACCTGATCAGCGCTTCACTTTCAATTACATACTTTCGCAAAATTCTTAAGTCACCCTTTTCAAATGGTGGCTCTCCTAATTTCACCAGTTTGATTGAATACTTACCTCTTTCGGTCCTCCTGAAATGTGAAAAATAACAGGGTAATTGAGTCAAATAAGGCAAGTTGGACAAGCCATTGATAAACGGTGTTTCCACTCCCATAAAGTTGACCCAGTGTTTGGATTGGTTATGTGGAGGACTTTGGTCTGCCAGGATGCCAATATTGATTTTTTGATCTTTGTTCCTCACAATAAATCGCGCTGCACTACTCTTTGGAATCGCTACACCCTTAAACCTAGACCTGATAATTTTCATGTATTCATTTGCAAAATCACTGCTCTGCACCTGGACAATGGGACTACATGGATACTCACTACCGGCAGACAAACCCAGGGCCAGCCACTCCCAGTTGGCATTGTGGATAGAATACATCAGGACCTCCTTATCAGGGCAGCCATTTTGATCAAACATCTCAGGATTCTCTACCACACACCTGGCTCTTATTTCTTCCATAGAGATAGTAAGTGATTTGAATATCTCTACAATTAAATCACAAAAATTTTTGTAAAAACCATCCGCTATTTTATTGAGCTCATCGTCACTCTTTTCAGGAAAAACCCTCTTAAGGTTACCAAGTACTACTTTCCTGCGATAAAACCTTTTGGCTGGAAAATAGAGCACATCAGACACCAGATACCAAAAAGAAAGAGGTAACCTGGATAAAAGCTTCAGAATACCTATGACGAGTTTATTTATCAAGACAATTCTTAATCTAAGGGTAACTAAAATGAAAATTTATCGTGATACACAAGACAAGAATAAAACATTAAAACCATGCAACGCTTAAAAATAATGTTATTAGCAGGACTTTTCACAGTCTCTTTTCTTATTGTATCAAGTCCGACCCTCGCTCAGCAAGATAAAAGCAATCGCCCCAGTCCTCCCAAGCAAGTAAGTGGCACTGTAGACGGAGTCAATGTTACCATTGATTACAGCTCGCCAGCAGTGAAAAACAGGACTATATTCGGAGGTCTAGAGTCTTATGGGAAAGTTTGGAGAGCAGGTGCCAATGAGGCCACCTGGATAGAGGTATCTGATGATGTGAAAATCAATGGTGAGTTATTGCCCAAAGGAAAATATGCTTTTTTTGTCATCCCTAATGAAAATCAGGAATGGACAATCATATTCAACTCAAAATGGGATCAATGGGGAGCCTATAATTATGACGAAAGTCTCGATGTTTTAAGGGTGGACGTGAAACCTACTACGATCAAACACACCGAACGACTGGAATATACGATTGCTAAAAATGGTAAAGTATCCATGAACTGGAGCACAACCTCAGTACCCTTTAGAATATCATCTAAATAAAATTAAAGCGGCTTTTCAGGCCGCCTTTTTTTATAATATATTCATCGATTGCTCCTTGATCTTTTCCAACTCGTCTTTCATTTGCACTACTGCCCGCTGGATAATGGCATTGTTTGCTTTTGAACCAATGGTATTGATTTCCCGACCTATTTCCTGACTTATAAATCCCAGTTTTTTTCCCTGGCTTTCACCTTCTTCCAAGACTTCCGTAAAATAATCCAGGTGTCTCCTTAGCCTTACCTTCTCTTCTGTGATGTCCAGCTTTTCAAAGTAATAAATCAATTCCTGCTCAAACCGGTTTTGGTCTACCTGAACTTTCTCCCTGATCTCGTCAATACTTTGACTCAACCGCTCCTTTACCTGATCTTTCCTATTCGGATCTTCCTCCTCTACCAACCTGAGACCATCTCTTATCTGATCAATGTATGATGCCAATTTTTCAGAAAGTGCATTTCCTTCAGATCCACGAGATTCCATACACCTATCAATCGCTTCCTTGATCACGGGTTGCATATCTTCCCACGACAGTACTTCGGATAAGTTGTTGGTGGTGATTACATCCGGAGAGTGTAAAGCCAGCCTAAAGAGGTCCTTCTGGTCTGCACCGGTCGCCTCGGCCATCTCCTTGTATTTGGTGTAGTAGCTATTGAAAAGCACTTCATCTATGTGCACCGTGGGTGAGGAAGGATCTTTAGATTCCAGCTCTATAATTACATTCGCTTTCCCCCTTTTAAGGTGTGTGCTCAGATAGTTCTTTATTTCAAGTTCCTTGTCCGCCAGTTCTCGCGGCAACCGGAGATTGAGATCAAAAAACTTACTGTTTACGGTCTTGATCTCAACTTTGATGTGATAATCGGACAGGTCACCCTCAGAGGAACCAAATCCCGTCATAGAATAAAGCATGGGTAAATTTAGAAATCTAAACCGAGAGTGAAATAAAATCTTGTACTTCCCACCTGAAAATCACGAATTGGCCGGGCAACATCTACTTTCAAATAGTACCCCAACAGGACAGTTCTTAAACCTGCACCGTAGCTTGCCAGCCATGGGTTTTGGAAATTGGATATTTCACCAATAAAGCCATTACTTACATATTTTTTAGTCTGGGCACCGGATCCTCTGGTGATTGGCGGCTTTCCATTCCAGGCAGAGCCGAAGTCATAAAATCCGATCAGCTGGAAATTTCTCAAGAAATTGGAAGAAATAGGACTTCCTGACAAATATCTGAAGACCGGAAACCTAAGCTCAGCATTAAACACCAGGGCGCTATTCCCAAATAATTCATTGTAGTCAAAACCCCGAAGGTTGGTAACAAATTCTGTAAAGAGGATGTTAGAATTATCTGTGCTATTGGTAAATTTCAAAGGGTCTTCCTCACCCTGGTTTTCGGTTTTGTTGAAAATCCAGTTTTGCATACCACCTACAAGGTAGTCTTGCTTGTTGTTGCCCCAATAAGTTCCGTAAAACAGCCTACCCGCCAACGTTAACTCTCGGTGGATCTTCTGATAATGTCTTAAATCAACCTCTATATTGCTGAAACTTTTATTACTACCTGAGAGATCATAGTATGTTTTGAACTCTACCAGACCTCTGGACCCCTGATAGATATTAAACCCTCTTTCTATGGTATTGTCCATCACGAAAGCCCCCCTCACACCAGTGAAGGAAACAACGTTATCATCGGCCAGGTCAACAGTACTCACCGCAGACACCGCCTGATTTTGTAGGTTTCTAAATTCTGTAGTGGCAAAAAACGGAGCAGCTTCAATTCTGAAAGAGTTGGTGATCGGTACAGATGCGCCAAACTCAACTTTATTTAGGATATACTTTTGACGTAAGTCTACAAGCTCTTCTACATTGTCATCATTCTGTCTGAGCAGAATGACTTTGCGGTCAAGCTTTACATGAAAATCCATCCAGTATTTCAGGAAATTGTATTCCACAAATATGTCTCCACTCTTGAAGTCGGAAGTATTAGCTAAAAATCCACCGGAAAGCCTGTGGTTTTCCAGTATATCACTGATCTCAGATTCTACCAGAATGCTGAATCCTCTTAAAGGGTCAATGGCAAAGGAAGTGATCAGGTTGCTAAAGTTAAACCTGGGCTCATAAGCAATAGGTCCGTAAATCCTGGATTTTTTTTCCAACTTTCGATAGTTTGAAAAGAAAGACTCCGGTTTATAGGTGGACCTGCTGTCATCGGTGAATACATAATCATCGGTATCTATTAAATCATCACCTGGACCGATTTCTTCCACGATATCCGGTTCATTCTCTTCATCCTGAAAGACATAATTGTCTGTATTGACCTGTCCCTCTCTGAAGTCATCGGGTAACTCTACCTCGGGTATCTCCACTTCAATGGGCTTAACTTCTATAACGGTCCTTTCTGGTTGGTTTTGGGGCAATCGACTTACTACAAACTGAGCCTGCTCCAGCCTTTTCCGTGCATTTTGCGGGGTGAAATTTTGTTTGTTCAGGTTATATCGCTCTTCCAGGAAGATCCGCGGTCTGCCGCGGTCCAGCATGATGTAGCTGAATGCGTTTTGATTAAAGGAAATATCATAATCCAGGATAGAGTTCTCAAAAGCTGAGATCTGCATGAATGTAGAGTCCTGGACCTTGTACTCAAAAAGGTTTGTAATTCCTTTCTGATCACTCAGATAATAAACGGAATACTGGTTCTTAGCTATAGGCTGAATGTCCTTGCTATATGTATTGGTAAGCCTGTGGAAGAATGTGGTAGTGGTATCAAGATCATAAATAAACAAATTGAAATTACTGCTTACATCTTTCAGGTTGGGACCACTTACTTTCACTGAGTCATTCTCCCTGTTTGAACTAAATACAATTGCTGCTGTGCCCGGAATAAAAACCGGATTCAAATCATCATAAATATCATTCGTAATCCTTCGGAGGGCATTTCTTCTCATACTTACCAGGAAGACATCATTTTTACCATCCACATCTCCGCTGATAACAGCGAGCTTTCCATTGTCATTAAATGAAAAACTCTCTACCTGCCTGAAACGCGTCAATGGTTTTTGGAACTTCTTGCCACTGTGGATATTATATGTATTTAAGTAAAGATACCCACGCTTGTAAAGCAATACGCCAAGTGTTTCATTGTCTGCCCAATCTATCAGCGGAGTATTTTCATCCACCTGCTGACCGTTTACACTGTATCCGCCCGAAACAATTTTTTTCTTGTTTCCACTTTGGATATCCGCAACATAGACCCGAAACTTTCCATCTTTGTGGTAAGTAAAGGCCAGTTTATCCCCATTAGGATTGAGGGAAACATGACTTAGCTTAATGTTCTTATTTCTATATTCAGCAATGATATCATCACGGTCTGGCGAGATGTAATAATTGTTGATTTCCTGTTTCTGTTGCAAATAATAGTTTTGCCACTGGGAGAGAAAATTCTTAAAAGGTATCCCTAATGTACTGGCAATACTGTTTTCTTCATTCCTGATGATCCTTGTCAGGTTGAGAATGTTGGAAATATTGCTTCTCCCATACCTGATGGCAATGAAGTTCCATATGGACTGGCCGATGATGTCAGCATCCTCGTTCTGAACCTTTACCAGTCCGGATATCTTTCTCCTTGATAAATAATCTCTGATGTAGTCATCCATCTCCGATGACCAACCATAGGCCAGATACTTGGCGGCCCCGTTGATAAACCATTCCGGAAGCGAAAGCAGGTATGAATTTTGGAATATTTCCGCCAGACTTCCACCAAACATCATGTCATTGATGAGTATGGAGGATAGCTGCTCAATGAGCTCTTGCTTAAACTCATCAGCCTTCCCGGGATAGGCGATCTCAACCTGTAGCTTTACAAAGTCTGTTTTACCACCAATGGTAAACACATCACCCCCAATGCCAATGTTACTTTGCTGTAGATCATGAATCGAGTTATAGATGAATATCTTGGTCTTGGTATACGGAGCATATCCAAGGATATCTGTAAGCTTTACAAATTCGTCTTCCAGAAAATCAAGTGCTTCTCTGGCATACTCCTGCCCTCCGGGATAGTAGTAAACCTCAAAATTGCTGGTGGTGTAAAAAAACCAGTCAAACCGCTTATACTGGATCCTGTTGTGACCAAAAGGAGTATGATAAAACTGCGAAACAGCCTCAGCCCCCAGCAACAATATCATAGCCAGTATTAAACCTCCTCTTTTCATTTTATTTTCTCAATACACGATCAATATCAACTTCCGGGGTAAGTCGTTGATTTCCTAATAGGAAATTTACAAATTCAATAGCAAAATAAGGAACTAAAGAGACACCTTTTGTTCCAAACCCATTAAATATTCCCAACTCGGGAAATTTTTCATGCAACCCGATAAATGGGCGGCGATCATAAGTCGCTGGTCTTACCCCCGCCCAGCTACTTATCAGCTTATATTTTATATCAACAATTTTATTCAACCTCTCCTTTATATTACGAATCCCACTTTCCGATGGTTCATTGTTTAGCTGACTATGGTCATATGTAGAGCCGGCTATAAATGATGATCCTCTGGGAACCAGGAATACATTTCTATTAACTATCAAATCGGTTTGAAAGTTTGCCTCTAATTCTATGATCTCACCTTTCACCGGTCTAAAGGGTAAATGCTGCCAGTAACGATTTTTAGTTGCCCCAACTCCTTCACAAAATATGACCTTTTCAGCACTTATACCCTTATAGTTAACCATACCCTGCTCAACGGTCATTTCGTTGCCTTCAAAAACCTCATCTACGAATATATCATCTGAAATGAGTATTTCCCTGTACGATTCGATGAGCGTTGGCAGATCCACATACCCTGATCTATCAATTAAAAGTCCTCCATTCGGATCCAATAGACCCGGTATCCCCAGTGATGAGTTGTGAACAGACCTTATAATGTTGGAATAAATGCCATCTGACATTTTCCCCTGCCAGTCATTCTGCTCATCCATAGAGTTAAACGGACGATAGATGTTCTTATGATAAATAATCTTTTGTCCGATAAATTTTTCCAGCCCTTCGTAGTAATCACCCAAACCGGAAAAAAGCTCATCAGCCATCCATGTCTTCACCATTTTTCGTCCGGTGATGGGGTTAAATATTCCGGCTGCTTTGAATGAAGACGTATCTTTACCCACCTGATCGATCACCAGGTGCCGGATACCGCGTTTTCTAAATTCCCAGGATAACAGGGTGCCGGCTATTCCCTGTCCTATAATCAGATACTTTACTTGCTTCAAGCTACATTATTTTATGCAAATTTGTAGAATTCAAATCCTTTACACAGCTGCATGGAAGTACAAAGTTTCGTCTTCAGTCCTTTATATGAAAATACTTACGTTTTGTGGGATCATACCAAAAAAGCAATTATCGTGGACCCGGGTTGCTATGAGCAGTATGAATTCGACGAAATAATCAATTTTATCGATGGTAAGGGATTACAAATCAAAGCCATCGTAAATACTCACTGCCACATTGACCATGTGCTTGGAAACCAGAAACTTAAGAAGCATTTTAACGTACCTCTTCTTATTCCTGAAAATGAAGTGGACAATCTCAGAGCGGTAGAAGCTTATGCTCCAAATTGGGGAATCACCCATTATGAACCTGCCACACCCGATCATTTGATTGAGAATCAAGGCACGATTTCGATTGGAGAAACTGACCTGGAAGTGATCTATGCTCCGGGTCATTCACCTGGTCACCAGGTCTTCTATCTCAAAGATGAAAATAAGCTCATCGGTGGAGATGTCCTCTTCAGGGAAAGTATCGGAAGAACAGATCTACCGGGAGGCGATCATCAGACCCTGATTAATAATATCAAAACCAAACTTTTTACATTGCCTGAAGAAACTGTGGTGTATCCCGGACATGGTCCTACCACTACCATCGGACATGAAAAGAAAAACAATCCATTTGTGAAGGCATGAGGCATCTTCCCAATTTCATCACTTGCCTCAACCTCATGACCGGGGCTATCGGGTGCTTCCTGCTGGCCAGGGGAGACATTAGCAGTCCGCTCTACCTGATTCTATTGGCTGCATTTTTTGACCTGCTGGATGGCCTGGTCGCACGACAACTTGGAGTGAGTTCTGCCATTGGGAAAGAACTGGATTCGCTGGCTGATATGGTAAGTTTTGGGCTTTTCCCATCCTATTATATGACCATGCTGATTGCAAAGCATAGTGAGGGATATATCTTTCTTGCGGGTCTGCTCATTGCCATTTTTTCAGCTTTAAGATTGGCTAAGTTCAACACGGATGATCAGCAAACAGATAAATTTATCGGTTTGCCCACTCCGGCCAATGCCATCATGATCGCTACACTGATCTTTTTACCTGCTTCATTCATCAATTTCTATTCTTTACTGGGAATTACTGCTGCATCTTGCTTTCTCCTCGTGGCCCCTATTGAGCTGCTGGCTTTTAAATTCAAAAACTTTAACTGGAAGGAAAATAGCCTCAGGTATCTGTTGCTTATCCTGATAGTCTTCTTGCTCATTCTTTTTCAATGGAAAGCGCTCCCATTGATCATCCCTTGCTATATCCTATTTAGCATCCTTGGAAATTTTCTAACCAGAAGCAGTGTTTAGGTTATCTATGGTAATTTTCTGGTCGTAAAAACGTTTTTTCCAAGTGTTAAGGAGCCTTCCTGCCATCGGATTTCTTTTGCTCACCCATATTCTATGGGGCCAGAGTATATTGTCTGATGGTTCATTCTATAAGCTTGGCGTCACGAAAAGCGGTCTTTATAAAATTGATGCCGCCTTCCTCTCTTCCCTGGGTCTTGATGGGAATGCTGTTGACCCAAAAAAGATCAGCATTTATGGCCATAATGGCGGCATGCTGCCACAATCGAATGCTGAGTTTGCTTACACCGATCCCCCGGAAAATGCCCTGATAGACTTTACAGACAATGCACAGGGCTTTGGTTCGAATGAATACCTCTTATTTTATGCCCAGGGCCCCGATAAAAGTACATTCAATGCTGAAGGTGAAATCGAATATGAAAAGAATATTTATTCGGACACTGCCTATTATTTTCTGACAATAGGGAGTACCAATGGGAAGCGGGCAGGATTAGCTCAAACAACAGAACAACAAGGATCTGTAATCAATTATTTTAATGAATTTATAACCAGAGAATCCGAAGAAATAAACCTGATTGGGTCGGGAAGACGGTGGCTAGGTGATGAGTTTTCAAGCACACAATTAACCCGCACTTTTAATTTTGAAATCCCTGGTCTTAGAGACAGCGTGCATCTTTTGACTCAGATAGTGGTGCAATCCGAAGGAAAGAGTTCTTTTGAAATCTCTCTAAATGGCCAAAGTTCCGGCCTTATCTCCTTTGATTCGATTCCAACAGGAGATGGGACTACCTACACCATCAGGGCGAAGGAAAAGGCACATGAAATGACCCTCACAGGAAATAACCTGGAATCCATAGCACTCAACATGCAGTATAATCGGGCAAATACCTCCCTTTCAAGAGCTTATCTGGATTACTTCATCGTGTCCTACGAACGTGAGTTGGCTTTATATGGAAACAGCACAGCTTTTAGTCATGTGAAAGCCAAAACCGGACGCTATACCTATCAAATTGACTTGAATGGCATTGACAACGCTACCATACTGGACATCACTGATCCGGTTGATCCTAAAATTGTTGGGTTTACCATTGAGAATGATCAAGCTACCTTCAGTATTGATGCAAACAACATCCACAATTACGTGATCTTTCAAGGGTCAGATTTCCCATCACCTCAGTATTTTGGCCGTATCGGGAATCAAAACCTCAAAGGATCAACCCAATTTGACGGGCTGATCATCACCACATCCTTATTTGAAAGTCAGGCCAAAAGATTACAGCAGTTCCATCAGACCAATGACAACCTAAGCCTGGGAGTGATCAATGTAAATCACATTTACAACGAGTTTTCTTCCGGACGGCGAGACCTGACCGCACTTAGGAACTACATCAAGTATGTCTTTGACAATGGTGGAAGGTTAAAACATGTCCTGCTCTTTGGAGACTGCTCATATGACTACAAATACACGGGAAGCAACCCTAACCATATACCTGTTTACGAATCACGTGATTCTTTCAGTCCCATTTATAGCTATTCCTCCGACGATTACCTTGGATTTTTGGAAGATCACGAGGGTTTATGGATAGAAAACACACAAAATGACCATGATATGGAGATTGGTGTGGGGAGAATCCCCATCAAAACCGTTGCAGAAGCGGACATAATTATTGCCAAAATCCTGAGATATGCTACCAGTGAACGAACTCTCGGCAAATGGAGGAATGAGATCGCTTACTTTGCGGATGATGGTGATTTGAATGTACACATGAACCACGCAGTAACTTTAAGCAATATCGTCAGTCAGCAAGGACCACAGTTCCGATCGAAAAAGATCTTCCTTGACAACTACGATCAGGTCGTCACGCCCAGGGAACGCTCTCCTGCAGCGACTAAAGCATTGGAAGATGCCATTGCTGATGGTTTGCTGGTACTGAATTTTATTGGTCATGGCAACGAGACCCAGTGGATGCAGGAAGAGACCCTCAACAATGGGGTAATTAGTCAACTCACCAACAGACATAAATTGCCCTTGATCGTAACAGCAACCTGTGAATTTGGAAAATATGATCAGCCAATCATTACTTCAGGTGCAGAACATTTACTGTTGAATCCCAACGGAGGTGCTATCGCACTGATCACTACCACACGACCTGTATATGCACATACCAACCTGCTAGTCAACAAGGCATTTCATGAAGCACTACTTAAAAAAGAGGATAATCAGTTCCCAAGCTTGGGAGATATCATAAGAGATACTAAAAACAACAGCTTAAGTGGTCCTGTTAACAGAAATTTTGCACTTTTGGGGGATCCCTTTCTAAAATTGAACTATCCAAAATACGATATCAGTTTTGGAGCACTTGAGACGGCACAGGATACCTTAAGTGCCTTTGAAGAATATCGCTTATCAGGAGCTGTGACCAACAGTGGCGATACCATCCATGGTTTTAATGGTAAAGCAACAGTGAGTATCATTGACATACCCCAGCAAAAAACCACCAAAGGGCAGGAGAATCCCAAATTTACCTACCAGGAGCTATCCAATACGCTTTTTCGCGGTGAAGTTTCTGTGACCAACGGGCTTTTCACCTCCTCTTTTATCCTCCCAAAAAACATCTCTTATAAACTGGAAAAGGGAAAAGTCCTCGCCTATGCCTGGGATGAAAAAACCATTGTAGATGCTACAGGCGCTAACACAAATATTGTGATCGGTGGGACTGTAGCTAATCCCGCAGCAGATGATACACCTCCTGTGGTAAACCTGTTTCTGAATGATGATTCGTTCATCAATGGACAGACCGTAGGTCAGAACAGTCTTTTTATAGCCAGGATCACCGATGATAGTGGGATTAATATTTCCTCCAATGGGTTCAACCAAAACATCACTTTAACACTCAATGAAGGAGAACCCATCAATCTTAACGATTTTTATCAGGCTAACCTGGACACCTACCAGTCTGGCACAGTACTTTACCCTTTGCAAAACCTCGAACCGGGCAAGTACACAGCTACACTAAAAATCTGGGATACATACAATAATTCAAGTGAAAAGTCAGTTGAGTTTTATGTATCTGATCAGCCTGTGATCAGACTTTATAATGTAATGAATTATCCAAATCCTGTTGTACTGGGTAACAATTCGGAAACTACTTTTACCTTCGAGCATGATCGTCAGGGTGAGGAGCTTATTGTAAACCTCAACATTTATGATATGAAAGGATCAATTAAGTTTTCTTCAGATTTGAACATTGACGACAGCCAAAGTAAGGTTGATAATCTGATTTGGAGACCTTCTAACGATTCGGGAGGCCATTTGCAACCGGGAATTTATCTTTATAGATTAAACGTAAAAAGCACCCTGGACGGGGCTTCAAACGAAGCTATAAAAAGACTCATAATCATTAATTAACTATCTTTACATCGCATTAAGAACCACCGCATGAACGGTATATCGAAATTTTTAAGCTGCCTTTGCATACTCATCACAGGCAATACTTTTGCTCAAACGTTTATCACTGGAGCTTCAGGCAATAGTAATCCTATTACTTCAGCAGTTCCTTTCGTTAGTTTTGCCCCCGACAGCCGGGGTGCTGCGCTGGGTGACGCTGGTGTGGCCACCAGTCCCGATGTTTACAGTACCTATTGGAACAACGCCAAGCTGGCCTTTATGGAGAAAGACATGGGTTTTTCATTTTCCTATTCACCCTGGCTGGGTCGGATCGTGGATGACATGAGCCTGAACTACCTCACATTTTACAAAAAAATTGACAGGATCCAGGCATTCGGTGCTTCATTAAGATATTTTGATCTGGGCGAGATCGCCAAGACTGACGTGCAGGGACTACCTATCGGTACTGAGAATCCCAAAGAAGTAGCCGTTGATGCTACCTATTCCAGGAAGCTGACTGATCGAATGAGTATCGCATTGTCCACCCGTTTCATCTGGTCTAACCTGACAGGAGATCTGACGGGCGCTTCCGGAGCCAAAAACGGTACCAGCGTGGCCATCGATATTGGATATTACTACACACAACCCATGAAATTCGGAGGCCTCGACAGTGAACTTTCTTTTGGGGCACATATCTCCAATTTTGGACAAAAAGTAACGTACAGTACGGAGTCAGCAGAAGATTTCATCCCTGGTAACCTCAGGCTAGGAACGGCTTTCACCACAAACATTGATCCATTCAACACCATTACTCTGGTTTTCGATGCCAATAAGCTATTGGTACCTACACCACCCATTTATGAAACAGATGCCAATGGTAATTTGGTAAAAGATGCCAATGACGATTATGTGATTGAATCAGGCAAAGACCCTAACAGGCCCTTATTGAGCGGTACTTTCGGGTCCTTCTCCGATGCTCCGGGGGGATTCCGTGAAGAAATGCAGGAAATCACCTTGTCCGTAGGCTCAGAATACTGGTACAGGGATGTCTTTGCTGTGCGGGTTGGTTATTTTTATGAAAGCCAGAACAAAGGGAACAGGAAATACTTCACCGCGGGGATCGGATTCCGCTACCAGGTTTTTGGAGTGGACTTCTCTTACCTGATCCCCAAACAAAACAATCATCCATTGGGAGATACGCTAAGGCTTTCATTCCTCTTCAATTTGGACAAAAGCGAACCTACGGAAGAAATCGGCAATGGTGGATAGATCGATTGCTCCTCCTATTCATGACTTAAGTACCCTCAAGCTACCGGACTTCCAAAAGACAACTTTAGCCGGCGAAATTCCTTTGGGTCTGATCCGGCAGCCAGGTCATCCTGTCATAACTTTAAATGTTGTCATTCCATCCGGATTCTTGCAGGAATCATTAACCGGGGTCACATTCTTCACCGCAAAAATGCTCGCGGAAGGCACAGCCAACCTCAATGCCTATCAAATCGCTTCGAAAATTGATTTTTATGGAGGGCACCTGGAGATCAATCCATCACCAGACCATGTATCTATTAAGCTCTATTCACTCAAGAAATTTTTTCCCACCCTACTCACACTACTCACTGACCTGTTACAAAACGCTACCCATCCGGAAAAAGAATTTGATACGCTGAAGCAAATCAGGATTCAACAGATCAGGCAGCAAATGGCAAGAAATAGTGTGGTTGCCGGTCTACAGTTCAGAAAATGTTTGTTTGGTGAAACGCATCCCTATGGCCAGATCGTAGAGGAAACCCATGTGAACGCCATTACGCATGATGCGGTAGATAGGTATTACAGAAAGAACTTTCTGAGGAAACCTGCCATTTACCTGGCAGGAGAGGTAGAAGAGACGGAGCTTTACCTGGTAGAAAAGGAGTTTTCGCAAATAGCATTTAAGGATAGGGATAATCAGCCCATGCCACAACCAGCTATTTCTGAAAACATTAACATTGAAAAGCCGGAAAGTGTCCAAACAAGTATCCGTATGGGAAATCTCACCATTGACAGAAAACATCCGGATCATTGCCACCTGAAAATTGCAAATGAGCTTCTTGGAGGTTTTTTTGGCTCAAGGTTGATGATGAATATTCGGGAGGAGAAAGGATTGACTTACGGCATCTACTCCAGTCAGATCCATTTCAATGAATTATCGTTCTGGCAAATTGGCACAGATGTGCTGAAAGAAAAAAAAGACGAAGCCATTGAAGAGATCTTGAAGGAAATAAAGAATCTGCAGGAAATACCTCCTTCAACTGATGAACTTCTCACTTTGAAAAACTACATGAAGGGTAAAATAGCCTCTTCTTTTGACACCATTCTGGATGCTATAGACCTGGCGAAAACGCTAGACCTGAATGGAATGAGCCTCGACTACTGGAGTCATCTTTTTGCAGCAATAGATCAGGTAACCGGTGAAGACATCAGTCAAGCAGCCAGCAAATATTTTGATCCCGAGTCTATCCGGGTAGTAACAGTCGGATAACTAGTTGCCCAACAGGAGCAGATAATCCCCCTGTATTTCCACCTGCTTGTAATCGAAAGGAACGTAGGAATGTCCATCATATGTCACCACTCCGTAGTTATCTCCCCGCCTGGCGATTACAAACTCATATGCCGTATCAATGACCTCGTCATAATTAGCACTTAATAAGATCTTGCCCTTCTCATCTGCCAAACCCTGTTTCATTTGTGCACTTGTCACTACATAGTTACCAAATGGAGTTCTGGAAATCATCTCAAAATCAGGCTGAATGATCATTTCACCCTTTGTGTTGATGATCCCAAATTTCCCGTCGATTGAGACATTGGCCAGTCCGTTTTCAAAAACAGAGCAGGTGTCATAGTGAGGCTGTACTACAAGATGCTCCCATTTGTTGATATAACCCCACCTTCCTCTCAACTTCACTGCTGCCATATCTTCACTGTAAGGTAAGGCGCCGTCATAGCGATTTGCTACCCTTAGTTTCCCGTTCTCATCTACAAAGCCATGTTTGTCATTTTTTAAGATATGAAAGTAGCCCTCTGAGTAGCTATAAACCTCCTGTACGTCATCTACTTCGGTCAGCACTTTTCTTCCATAAGGATTGAGCATCTCCAGGACACTGTCTTTTTTACATACATAAAAATCCCCAACCTTTTTGATAGATCTGTATTGTGGATCGATGATGCTTCCCAGGGCGGTTACCAAACCTAAATTTTCATCCTCCTTCAGATAAATAATATCATTTTCCACTGAAACCTCATATCCCGTCTTCAGAAGCAAGTCACCCTGATCATCAAAAATGTAAGTGGCACGACCCTTCCTGGCCAGGTAAAACTTTGTATCCACTTCAATGGTATCGAACTCAGGTAACGCTAACCAGGACTCTGGCAGATTGGCAATCCCCCATTTCCCTACATATCTAGCCAGATACTGATTTTCAATACCCGGAGCCACCTGATCAAACTTGTAGGAGACTAGCGGTTCTCCCATAAAATCTAAAAAGCCCCAAAAACCATTCATCTTGACCGGAATATTCCTTTGAATAGATGGAGAGACTTCTTCAAATTCTCTTTTGTTTAACTTCCTGCTAAAAGAATTGTAGATGTCCCAGGAATTACCTCTTCGGCAGTAAAAATAATTGGAATCTGCACGGATAAAATCGTAGCCATCACCAACAGCTTCTCCATTCGTCTTGAATAATCCCCAATGACCGGATTGTTTATTTTGCGCTACAATAAAACCTCTTTGAACATATTTTAAATGATATTTTTGATTGGAGAAAAGTCGTTCGTGAGCACCCAACATATGTTCTGCATCATTTACATGTGCGATCCACAGGTTTTCGTTGAGGATTGTAATGGAATCACATGATTCATAGAAAGTGCTATCCTTCACCAGCGAACGAACTTCCCATCTATTAAAATCACTTCGGATACCTTCATCGGTAAGCTCCTTTAAGCTGGGATAGCTGATCAACCGGTAATCCCTGGATAAAAGACCGCTTCGGCCTTCTTCTACAATTTCGAATCCCTCGGGATGGCTGTTGACACGGTCCAGCCAACGATTGTAAACCGGTCTGCCATCCAAATCAAATATCTTTACTAATTCATCTTCACCATAGCAGACGATTAGATTATCCAGAATGTCGATCGATGGATAGATACATGGAATAAGCTCTACATCATCCGTGCTGCGTACCCCGTGTAGTACTTTGCCTTCCTGGTAATCACCTACCCTGACCCTGGTGGATGTCAACCTGCTGATGGAAAAATATTTGAATGATACCATCACCTCTCCTTTTTTATCAATCACACCGTGGTAAAGATGGTTGGTAAGGCTGGCTTTTCTGGAAGCGACGAAAATATCCTCACCAATAGGGAGAAGTGAGTTATATAGTGGTTGGGTGATTTTTTTATTCTTCGTATTGATCAATCCCCATTTTCCCTGGTCGCGATAGCCGATCACTTCATTCTCCAGAAAAACTGTCCCATCCGACCAGCCAATTTCTTCATGAACGGCAGGAATAAGAACTGCGCCGTTAGGATCTGCCAGTCCTTTGAATGACCCATCTGAAATAATATTGATCTCAGATCCTGAAAAGACACGAGAGACAGTGATCAACAAGAGAAGGCAAATGTTTAGAAATCGCATTTGCTTCAAATATATAAGAAAAGTAGTGTGATTATTTAGTTTCCTGGTGATCCTTTTCCAAATTGAATAGATCATTCAGCACACCTACGAGTGTTTCTGCTTCACCTCGTTTACAAGCGGCCTTAAGTTGTAGCACAGGTAACTTAATTACCTTTTGGATCATATTTTTGGTAGCTGTGTCGAGCAGCTTTGATTCTTTCTCATCCAACTTCCCTACATACCTGGCAAGCTCCTGCCGCCTGATCTCTTCCAGGGCATTCTTTAGTTTTTGGATGGTTGGAGAAACTTCCATCTCCTGGGACCACTGTTTGAATTCGGTAAGCGACTCTTCAATGATTGACCTTACACGGCCTACAGCATTTTGTCGTTTACCTAATGCTTCTTTAGTTCGCTCATCGAGCTGATCAATATTGTATAATAGGATGCCATTCAAACCCTCAACTTCAGGTGACACGCTACGCGGCACAGACAGATCAATGATCATCTTGTGGTTAGAGACACCACCAAAATTTTGAGTAGTAATAATTGGCTCTGAAGTATTCACAGCACAGATGATTACATCTGATGAAGCTACTACTTCAGATAATTCGCTGTAAGGTCTGGAATGAAAACCAAGCTCTTGAGCAATCTCAATGGCTTTTTGGTCAGTCCTGTTGACCAATGTAATCTCTCCTTCAAAATCCTTTAGGTTTCCGGCTACATCTTCGCCAATCTCACCCAGACCGATCAGGGCAATCTTGGGATGTGTAAAATTCTTTGTGAAGTGTTTTGTAAGATCTACCGCCACTGATGCAATAGAAGCAGTACCATCTCTGAATTCAGTTTCCTGAACCACACGTTTGTTGGAAAAGAAGATTGTATGCATCAAACGATGGATGAAAGGTCCTGCAAAACCTTCATCAGCAGACCATTGGTAGGCCTTTTTCACCTGATTGGATATCTGAATGTCACCCAACACCCGTGAGTCAAGCCCCATAGCAACCTCAAACAAATGATTGATGGCGCCGGCATCCTGATATTCAACGAAATAATGTCTGACAGAAGTTGTATCCAGACCTTTGTAGGACCCCAGCAGACTTAGAATCTGATCGTTGAGGTTTTCTTTGGATGCATAATAGATTTCGGTCCTGTTGCAGGTAGATAGAATCAGCAATTCATCAACTCCAAGCACCTCGTTGATTCTTCGCAACAAGGCTTTTGTTGAATCCTCATTAAGAGATATTGCTTCTCTTATCTCCAGAGGAGTGTTCTTAAAAGAAATGCCTATCGACTTAAAATGTTCCATCTATCTATAAACAAGCTGCTAAATTAAAAAGACTGAATGTAATTACCATATGACTTATGTCATATAAAAAAATAACTATCTTTCATGTTAAACAACTGTTAATGATTCGTCTTCTCCAAAAATGGGTCATCAATACCTTTGGCTTCTCGAAATCTGAAACCAATGGGTCACTTATCTTAGTGGGGTTGGTCATTCTTGTGGCCATCATACCCAGGTTGTTTTTAAACACGCAAAAAACAACTGAAGTTTCCGCAGAGGCAGATAAAATCACGCTTCATGAGTGGTATAGCAGCATCGAATTCTCTCCCGTAGAAGAATTTGAGCAACCACAAGACACTGAATCATTCTCTCAACCCAAACTCAACTTAAAAACATTTGATCCAAATGCTGTCACATTACAGGAGCTGGAATCAATGGGAATCCCACAATATGTTGCTAATAATCTGATCAATTACCACAATGCCGGAGGTAGTTACCGCATCAAAAGCGATATGCAAAAGATCTATGGAATGAACGAAAGGCTTTATGCCAGGTTGGAATCCTTCGTACTGCTGCCAGACAAGCTACCTACGAAAATAAAAGAACAGGTACATTCGGAAATAGATACCTGGAAAGCCGAGCCGGCAAAAGGATTAAAATCCATTGCCATCAATTCGGCCACGGCCAAAGAACTGGAAGCCATCAAAGGAATAGGCCCGACCCTGAGCCAAAGGATCATCAAGTACAGGGATTTGCTGGGTGGGTTTCATTCACAAGATCAGCTTCACGAAGTGTACGGCCTGAGTAATGAGGTAATCGAAGAGATCAATAACATAATAGTCATTGACAGCATCAATACAACAGTCAACATCAATGCGATTGATCTAAAAAGCCTGTCTGCTCACCCCTACATCAGCTATCCCCTTGCCAAGGCAATTATCAACTATCGAACAGTACATGGGCCTTTTGAGGAAAAATCAGGACTAAAAAGGATAAAGATTGTTTCGGACTCCCTATATAATAAATTATCTCCCTATATTTCAGTTAGACCCTAGCGCGAGTCTATATGGAAATACAGTTGGTCGATTATTTTGAAAAAATAAAATTCCTGCCTGGCAACAACAGATCGCTGTTACTCCTGGACCTACCTGAAAACTATTTCCTCGATATTAAAAGCCTGGATAGTCCCGAGTCAGGTTTTGGAATCATAAAATCCATCATTGCAAGAGAGGAGACTATCAAACTTACCTCAAAAGGTCAGACTGATCAAAGCCTACTCAAACAGCTCAACAACATCTCCCGAAACGAACAGTTGATTTTCGAAGAGCGTGGTGCCAAAGACCTGTATGTCGGCTGGCCCTTTGTGCGTGGCAAGCTTAACGATGGGACGCTTGTAAGGTGTCCTTTTATTTTTTTCCCTTTCTCTCTGGCTGAAAAAGATGGAGAATGGTTTTTGGAAAAAAGGAAAGATGTAAACATTACCTTGAATAAGACATTTCTCCTCAGGTATGCATACCACAACCAGGTCAGGTTAAGTGAGGATCTCATTGAAAAAGTATTGAACGATTTTGATCCTGACAGCACTTTGTTTAGAAGTGAACTTTACGCGATGCTGAGGGACAGTGATTTAGCCATTGAGTTTAACCAGAGAAATTTCATCGATGAGTTGCAGCCTTTTAAGCAATTTGATCAGGAAACGCTGGAAAAAGATGAAGAAAATGGTAAACTGAGACTCTATCCGTATGCCACACTGGGGATATTTCCTCAGGCAGGTGCCTATCTGATTTCTGATTACGAAAAGCTGTTAAAAACCCGGGATGCAAAACCAGCAAAGGACAATGGTAAGGATAAGGAAGAACAATCTATTGATGCAGTTCGTCATGGAGATATGTTCACTCCCTTTATTCTGGATGGAGAGCAGGAGCTTGCCCTCAAAAACATTAAGGTGGGCAACTCAATTGCCGTAAAAGGCCCCACCGGAACAGGTAAATCACAACTCATCAGCAATGTGATCAGTGATTTCATGGCACGTGGCAAGAGTGTTTTGTTGGTAAGCCAAAAGGCAACAGCATTGGATGATGTCTTTCGTCAGCTTCAACAGCTGCAATTGCATAGCTTTATTGGTTTGGTCCATGATTTTAAGAATGAGCGCAAAAACATCTATGAGCAAATCATCAAACAGCTCGATAGCCTCAATGAATACAAACAGAAAAACATTTCCCTGGATTCTGATGAGTTGGTCAGGACTTTTCAATCTGCCGGAGAAACCATTGAAGAAATCACAAGTCAGTTAAATGGGTTTAAAGAAGCGCTTTTTGATGTCTCCGAATGCGGGAAAACTGTCAGAGAATTGTATTTGATGTCTGGTAAAGAGGATGAAACAATATCACTTAATCTGGTTTACAGAAATTTCACCTTTGATAATGTCGCTAAATTCATGCCTGCCCTTACGCACTACATGGAACATCACCGCAAATTTGAGGCAGGTGAACACTTCTGGACCAAAGGACCCTCACTATCCAAAACAGAGAAAGTGGAATCAAAGAAGTTCAGTAAGATCCTCGATGAGATCTATGCGCTGGACCTTCACTTAAAAAATGAATCCAAAAAATTCACACACAATGAGATAGACTTTGAGACTGCCCTATTCTTTCTTGCCAACAAAGAACCGCTGGAACAGCTTGCAGACAACCTAAAGAATGAAACCACATACAACTTTTACATTCACATGGTGGATAATCCACCTGATCAGGACATAGGTTGGCTATCTCAAAAGGAAAGGAATCTGCTCCAATGCTTTAAAGGTGCGGGACCGGAAATCTCCCTGGCACCGAATGAACTTGGACGGTTCCAGGAGGCACTGGAGCATGCCATCAGAGCAAGAAAGGGAATACTTAGCTGGATCCGGTGGAAATTGTTTTCTGAAGACAAAATATTTATCACGAGGGTACTGGTAGCTAATGAACTAAAAAGCAACAGGACAGGATTTGAAACTTTGCTTGAGCGCATCGATAACAGGTTGAACCTCGAACACCAGGTTTCTGAGCTCAAAGAGGTATCATGGCTCAAAGAATTCCCGGACAGTTACCGTAAAATAGACATTCAAAACTGGTTCTTTTATCAGAAACTGGCATTGAAGTCTTTTCAGCTGAGACATACCGTGCGGACGTTACCCAACTATCTCACAGCCAAAAATGAAACACTTGAAAACTATACACATACCATTCATCTCCTTCTGGATCTCATCAATCATATCCCGGAGTACCTGGACAAATGGAAAGACTATGTGAGCGAGGCACAGGTCAGGTACCTGTTATTGGGTAAAGCGGATCGGTCAAAGGTGGAGAAGCAACTGCAGGAAGATCTTGATGATATTTTGGCATATCATGCATTGAGGGATACTTTTAGTGAAGAAGAACTAAAAATAATTGATGATCTATGCGAGCTGGAATTGGAGGGAAAAGGACAGGTAGAACAGCTTTTTATCAGTTCCATCAGCAATGCCTGGATCGACCATATTGAGCAAAAATATCCCGTGTTAAAAATAGCTTCTGCTCAGGGGATTGAAAATTATATAGAAGAGCTACAATCTGCTCTTGATGAAAAATACAGGATCACTCCAGACCTGATCCTGTCGAAGGTGAGGGAAAAAGCCATATCTGCTACTGAAAAGGAAGGGGTCGAGGCCTCCTATCAGGACCTGCTTGAGTTGCTCAACGATCCAAAAAAGAAATGGCCTATACGCAGAGTAATCAACCAGTTCGAAGAAGAAATATTCTCGTTATTGCCCTGCTGGATTACCACTCCGGAATCTGCATCAGCTATTTTCCCGATGAAAGAGATCTTTGACCTGGTGATCTTTGACGAATCAAACTTGTGCCTGGCTGAGCGAGGAATTCCTGCACTCACAAGAGGCGCCAACTGGATGATCATAGGTGATGACCAGCAGCTCCCCATGATCAATATCTATGATAATGAAACAGAATTTGGTTCGTCAGAAACAATTTTCAAAAGCCTGCAAGAGCAACTCAGTACCATCACGCTTAAACATCAGTATAATACGAAAAACGTAGATTTAGTCTCTTTTGTCAACAGTCATTTCTATGATAACCAACTGCATTTCATTCCGGAATATGCTTCTATGGCAGATCAGGGGATCTCGGTGATACAAACCCATGGCACATGGACAAATCAGGGTAATAGCGTTGAAGCTGAAGAGGTTGTGAAATTGATCGGAAGGTTGTTAAAGAAAAATCCACAAGCGGACCTGGGTGTTGTTGTTGGGGATAGCGTTCAGCGATTACTTATCTGGAATCTTCTGTCGGGGGAAAAAATGGATCTTCCGGGATCTTTTTTTATAAAAACAATCGAGAGTGCACAGGGTGAAATCAGAGACCAGATCATTTTTACCAGCGCTTATGACAACTGGCAACAGTTTCAACATTTGACCCCGGGCATGGTCAATATCATTTCAACCCGAGCCAAGAGAAAGTTACATATTGTAACTTCACTAAATCTCGATGCTCAAGGCATGAATGACGGAGCAGACCTGCTGATCAAATTATTCAACTATCCTGCGAGTGATGAAAAAAATAACTGGATACCAGTTACAAGTAAGCTTAGTCACTACCTGAAAGATCAGTTTTCAAATAAAGAGATGCTTTCCCAGGATCTGCCATTTGCTGATGGTGCCATTATCAAAAAAGGCAAATACCATGGAGTAGTACTTACAGATGATCGTCTGGACCATCAAACAATTATTGATGCTTTCTACAACCAATACAATCTCTTAAGGGAGAACAAGTGGTCTTTTATTCAATTTTTTAGCCGGGAGTTCTGGGAGAATCGAGCTATCGCATTCGACAAGCTGAAAAGATTTATTGAAAGGGAAACCTAGTCGACCGACCGCTCTACTCTTGCGCCTACGGATAATACCAGAGGCAGGGTATCCAGTCTCATGAAATGGGTGAAGGCAATGGTATATTCCCCCTGATAAGGAAACTGGAATTTTTCCAATACGGGTTTTTGATGATCAAACAAGTCACCCAGGCCACTGCCTAGTGGTTCTCCGGTCTTTTGATCAAATAAAATCAACTCTAACATGTCCTGCTTAAGTGTATTTCCGAGAGAATCCCGTAAATCATACTCATAATACAGGTTATAAAACGGATATTCAAAGCCATTCCTCACATTTATCAGGATATTATAAGCATCAGCCGGTTCTTCAATATTAAAGGTGAATTCAGGTACAGACGCCTTAACCCAAAAGGGTTGATCAAAATCCTTATTTTCTTCATATACTCTGGATGAATCGCAGGAAATTAGTAGGGCTAGAAATGCCACCAATGTTATGTATTTCATGAGTTTTTCTTTGACTTTTGACCGTCACCAAAAGATCCTTTTGACCTGTTTTTATTTCTTCTTTTTTTCTTTTTCTTCTTGTTTTTTGATGAATATTTTTTATCCATTCGTGCAAGATCCTCATTGAGTACAGAATCTTTCAATTCATCCAAACTGTCCTCAAACAATGTGGCTGGTTTTTTCCCTGACTTATTCATCTTGAGGATGGCATTGACCCTGTGGACTTCTAATGGGTGCCAGCTATTTTCATGCTCATAGCCAAACCACATGATCTTCCTGAAAATATCGGTCTTCTGAAGTTTAGCCAGTCCTTTTTCTGTCATCAGTGGCTCCTCAACATCAGGAATGTCTTTTAAGGCATCCATATAAGTGTCCAGCTCATAATTGAGGCAACACTTCAGTCGGCCACATTGACCGGATAATTTGGACGGGTTAAGCGATAGATTCTGATACCTGGCTGCCTGGGTACTCACACTTTTGAAGTCGCTCAACCAGGTAGAGCAACAAAGCTCACGCCCACAAGACCCTATGCCACCCAGCCTTCCTGCTTCTTCACGCAGGCTGATCTGTCGCATCTCTACCCTGATCTTAAATTCTCCTGCCAGTATTTTAATCAGTTCTCTAAAATCCACCCGGTCGTCTGCCGAATAATAGAAGGTTGCTTTGGAATTGTCGGCCTGATACTCCACATCCGTCAGCTTCATACCAAGCTTCATCTCCTGAATGATCTGGCGTGTGCGGTACATGGTAGGCATTTCCCGATTTCTCACATCCCGATACCGGTCGATGTCTTGCTGATTAGCCAGTCGATAAATATTGCGTATTTCCGAGGTCTCGGGGTCAACACTTTTTTTCCTCATCTGCAGCATCACCAGCTCACCCATCAGGGATATATGCCCAAGGTGATGTCCATTGGGTACGTCAACAATCACAGCGTCTCCAGTGGTCAGCTCCAGCCCATCATTGTTCTTGTAAAAGTCCTTTCTGCCATTCTTGAATCGAACTTCCACAAACTCAGATTGCTTCTGAGCGGGCATCTCCATGTTGGCAAGCCAATCAAACACATTGAGCTTATTGCAACCACCGGAAGTGCAGCCGCCATTATTTTTACAGCCAGCTACTTCCCCATTGATCGTACTACACGTTGCGCAACCCATATTTTTTGATTTCTTAACTATCAAATATAAGCAAAGCAAAATGCTTTTATTGCCCCAACGCCTTTAAATCAAACCCTATGTCACTTCTGAAATTTTTACCTATCCATTTTACCTTGCTTACACCTTCATAGGACTTTGAAAGAGCCTCTTTCATGTCTTTCCCCAGCCCGGTAATGGCCATCACGCGACCTCCATTTGTAAGTAACTTTCCGTCTTTGAAGGCAGTTCCCGCATGGAACACAATAGCGTCATTCAGCGATGCTTCCAAATCGATGACATGACCCTTATCATATTTCTCAGGATAACCACCTGCTACCATCATCACTGTGGTTGCAGTATTTGGATCAATCGCCAGTTCAACCTGATCAAGGGTAGAATTGGCTGTGGCCTCAAGGAGGTCAATAAGATCAGATTTTATTCTTGGGATCACTACTTCAGTCTCAGGATCACCCATGCGTACATTGTACTCGATCACATAGGGCTCGTCACCAACCTTGATCAAACCAAAGAAGATAAACCCATGGTAATCCATGCCTTCTTTAGCTATCCCTTCCACTGTAGGCCTGATCACTTTTTGCTCTACCTTCTGCATGAATTTATCATCGGCAAAGATCACAGGAGAGATGGCACCCATACCGCCCGTGTTTAGACCCGTATCATTCTCACCAATACGTTTATAATCTTTGGCCTCAGGCAGGATTTTGTAGTCTTTTCCATCCGTCACCACAAAAACAGATAATTCGATCCCATCCAAAAACTCCTCCACCAGGACATTGGCGCTCGCTGCTCCAAACTTTTCTCCCAGGATCAGATCCTTCATGTTTTCTTTCGCTTCGTCAGGATCTTTGGTGATGAGCACTCCCTTTCCTGCTGCCAGTCCATCGGCTTTGAGTACAAAAGGAGGTTTTTGTGCTGAAATGAACGCTAAGCCCTCCTCCAGATTTTGCTTGTTGAATACTTTGGCCTTACCTGTAGGGATGCCATATTTCTCCATGAAGTCTTTGGCAAATTGCTTGCTCCCTTCCAGTTGGGCTCCATCGGCTGAAGGTCCTACAATCAATAATTTTGAATAGTCAGGGTCTGATTTAATTTTGTCTACGACACCTCTTACCAGTGGCTCTTCCGGTCCAAATACCAGTAAGTCAATACCATGCTCACGCACAGCCTGTTTAATCTGCGTAGCATCATTGATATCAAGGGTAACATTTGTCCCAAGATCTTTGGTACCACCATTTCCGGGGGCAATAAATAAGTTGGTCAATCTGGGGCTTTGCTTGATTTTCCAGGCTAATGCATGCTCCCTTCCTCCTGAGCCTATTATTAAAACGTTCATTACAAATAATTAAAAAGACCGCCCAAAATTAGACGGTCTCAATAAGATTAAAAGCTAAACCGGGATTAATGTGCGTATTCTGACATGAATTTTATGCGCATCAATCGAATCTCTTCTTCACTGTATTCATCTCCAAGCTCATTCATGGCTTCTTCCACACTGTCTGTTTCTGCATTGAGAAAATAGTCATAAATCTCGTCCTGACGATCTTCATCCAGAATGTGATCAATGTAATAGTCTATGTTTAGCTTGGTCCCTCCGTAACAAATGTTCTCAATCTCATCCAACAGCTTTTCATAGGTCATGTCCTTGGTTTCAGCAATCTCCTCCAGGTCTATCTTACGATCTATCTGCTGAATGATAAAAATTTTATTCTTTGACTTTGTGCCTGAAGATTTAATCAGGACGTCAGAGGCAGTGATGATATCATTCTCCTCAACGTAATTTTCTATCAGCTCAAGGAATGGCTTTCCAAACTTCCTGGCTTTGCTTTCCCCTACCCCTACAATCTTGATCAGGTCCTCGAAGCTGGTAGGATATAAAGTAGCCATCTCCTCCATGGAGGGATCCTGGAAGATCACATAAGGAGGCAGATCCATCTGTCTGGCTACCGACTTCCTCAGGGTCTTCAGCATATCAAATAAGGTCTTGTCGTATGCTGTGGTATTGACGGTCTCTCTTTCGATCTCCTCCTCTTCGCCCTCCAGTTCATACTCATGATCTTTGGATAGCTCGATAGGAAATGGGTCTATAAGGAAATCGATCCCTTTTTGAGTGAGTTTGAATACTCCAGGGTTCTCAATATCCTTCTGAATAAATTCATTGAGCAGTGTTTGCCGGATCACAGACTTCCAGAATGCTTCATCATGTGACTTACCGGTACCAAAAACTTTCAGTTTGTTGTGACTATAACTTTTTACATGCTGAGTGGCCTTTCCAATCAGCACATCAGAAATGTGATTCAGGTCAAAGCGTTCGCCGGTTTGCTGTACGGCTTCGATCACCATCTTCACCTCCTGCTCAGCCTCAAATTGCTCTTTGGGATGCATGCAGTTGTCACAACCTTCGCAATTCTCTTTGTGGTACTCTTCACCAAAATAGTGCATTAACTGCTTTCTGCGGCAGACAGCAGACTCGGCATATGCTGCCATCTCATCAAGCAGAAACCGGGCATTCTCGCGCTCAGTTACCGTCTTGTCTTTATTGAATTTCTCGAGTTTCAGGATGTCATTGTAGCTGTAAAACATCACACACTGACCAATGAGACCATCTCTACCTGCTCTACCGGTTTCCTGATAGTACCCTTCAATGGATTTGGGTACGTCATAATGGATCACAAAACGCACATCCGGCTTATCGATCCCCATCCCAAAAGCTATGGTAGCCACAATAACGTCTACGTCTTCATTGAGGAAGGCATCCTGGTTTTTCATCCGGATATTGCCATCGATCCCTGCATGGTATGGAGCAGCTTTTACATCATTTACTTTTAGGAACTCTGCGATCTCTTCTACTTTTTTACGGCTCAGACAGTAAACGATCCCGGACTCGCCTTTGTGCTCCTTAACAATGCGGATGAGTTGTTTCTTAGCTTGTTTTTTAGGTTTTACTTCATAGACCAGGTTTGTCCTATTGAATGAAGATTGGTAAGTATTGGCTCCTTCGATGGCCAGGTTTTTCACAATATCCAACTGCACCTTCGGGGTGGCAGTGGCTGTCAAGGCTACGATTGGGATTTCGCCCAGCTCAGCCAGGATTGATTTAATGCGTCGGTACTCAGGTCTGAAGTCATGACCCCACTCGGAAATACAATGCGCTTCGTCAACCGCGGTAAAAGAGATATCGGCTTCTTTCAGGAACTGAACATTCTCTTCTTTGGTAAGGGACTCCGGAGCCACATACAGAAGCTTTACCTCTCCTGCCAACGTCTCCTTTTTCACCCTGTTTATTTCTCCCTTAGTTAAAGTAGAATTGAGAAATTTGGCATTGATGCCTACTGCATTCATCTGATCCACCTGGTTCTTCATCAAGGCGATCAACGGCGAAATGACGATAGCAGTACCAGGTTTCAATATTGCTGGTAATTGATAACATAATGATTTACCTGCCCCTGTTGGCATGATGACAAAGGTGTCCTTGCCATCCATCACACTTTGAATGATAGACTCCTGATTACCCCTAAAAGTATCGTAACCAAAAACTGTTTTTAACGTCTCTCTTAACTTATCTTCAATACCGGTCTCCATCTCAAAAATTTAATACTATAATCTAGGGAAAAATTATCTATTCAGGCTCCTAAAAATTAAAATAATTTCAACAATTACCATCAAGTGTTTATCCTTGCATACCTATAAGCCTCAAACGCTACATTTGATCGTAAAAAAATCCAATTCCTGAAAGGACAATTTCCTGATGAATAAAAACTTACACATTGTGATCATGGCCGGTGGTTCCGGCACCAGGTTTTGGCCATACAGCCGAAACAAAAAACCCAAGCAGTTTCTAGATGTTTTGGGAACAGGAAGATCACTGCTTCAAATGACCTATGATCGGTTCAAAGGTACGGCATCTGACACAAATATTTGGATCGTCTCCAATGAAATATATGCTGATCTGTTAAAAGAACAATTCCCTGAAATGGATCCCTCACAGATCCTTTTAGAACCCGCCAAGAGAAATACGGCGCCTTGCATAGCTTATGCTGCCTACAAGATCCGACAAAAAGATCCCGAGGGCGTGATGGTAGTGTTGCCATCCGACCATGTGATATTCAATGAGAAGGAATTCATCGCCACCGTAGAAAAAGCAGTGGAAGCTGCAGATGAAGAAAAGCTCATCACCATAGGTATTCATCCTGCGCGACCCGAAACAGGTTATGGCTATATCCAATACCTGGATGGCACAGACCAGGCACTTAAAAAAGTCAAAACCTTCACGGAGAAACCCGATATCGAGCTGGCCACCAAATTCCTGGAAAGTGGCGACTTCGTTTGGAACGCCGGCATATTTGTGTGGTCCGTAAAAGCCATCATAGGAGCAATTGAAGAGTTGCAACCGGAATTAGCAGAATGCTTCCGGGTAGACTGGTATTTTTCGGAAAACGAGAAAAAATACATTGAAACCTCTTATGCGCATTGCCAAAATATTTCCATAGACTATGCCATCATGGAGAAGTCTCCAAATGTGTATACCATTCTGGGCAATTTTGGATGGTCTGACCTGGGTAGCTGGAATGCCCTGCATGAAATCATGGATAAGGATGACCACCAGAATGTATCACTTGGTGCTATCTCCCTCTATGATAGCTCCGACAACTTTGTCATTTCCAAATCAAACAACAAAAACAAACTCATTGTACTGCAGGGAATGGAAGGTTACCTCGTAGCTGACTTCGAAGATGTATTGCTGGTTTGCAAAAAAGAAGATTCTAATATTTTCAGGGAATTTGTAAGCGACATCAAGCTGCACAAGGGCGAAGACTTTATTTAAGTTCTTTGACGCGTGGCCTCATAGAGGATCATCGCAGCTGCACTCCCTACGTTAAGGCTTGAGATCTCCCCTTTCATGGGAATGGAAGAAATGTGATCCGAAATCTTGAGGATCTCCCTGGTGATCCCTTCTTCTTCGGAACCCATGACAATCACGGTGGGCCCGCTGAAATCTACTACTGCTGGCATGGTTGTTCCATGCTCCGAACACGCTACCACCTGCATACCGGAATCTTTCAGGTATTTAATCGCGTCTAGCAATTTCATGTCCCGACAGACCGGAATGTAATTCAAAGCGCCTGCTGAAGTTTTCACTGCGTCCGCATTGATCTGAGCACTGCTTTTGACAGGTATGATAATCGCATCCACTCCCATACATTCGGCTGTACGGGCGATCGCTCCAAAATTCCTAACATCCGTAACCCCATCAAGTGCCAGATATAGCGGAGTCTTTCCCTGTTCAAAGACATCGGCAACTACATGATGCAGGTTGTGATACTGCACAGGGGAAACAAATGCTACAACACCCTGATGGTTACCTTTTGTCAATCGGTTTAACTTCTCTCCTGGCACCCAGGAAATGGGAATCACATGCTCGCTGGTAATTGTCAGCAATTGTTTAATCAGGTCAGAAGTATTGTTCTTCTGGATAAAAAGTTTTTCGAGATGCTTACCGGACTGGATGGTCTCAATGACAGCCCTGGCCCCATAAATTAATTGTTCATTTTTTTTCATTGCCCTTTTCGAATATCCCCCACTTTGTTGTACCAGCTCTTCTCATATTCTGAATCTCTTTTAAGTGAATAAAGAGAAGGTGTAAACAAAATAGGTATTCTGATAAACTCAAAACGTTCACCAGAATTGTACCGCCACTCCTCAGCTCTATCTCTCTTTACGACAATATCAGGTTTTCCATAGATCACATATATGATTCCTCTGTCGGTCTTCCACCCTTGCTTATAATCTGTAAATAGTTGATTGGCTTCTTCTACACGCTGGAAGAAAAACCGGATGGCACCTTTTGCCCTGAATTTGGTACCATAGTTTGAAAGCCAGAAATTCTCAAAGGCTTTTCGAGGCTCGCGAGCCTGATTTAATGATTGATTTTCCACCGTTGTAGAAATGTATCGCATGGGTTTGATCAACTCATCATACATTCTTAAATCCGGGTAATAATAGGGACACTTCAAGATGGTTACCCCCGTGTTGTCAAGAGTATCTTTCTGAAATAAATAAAAATGAAAGTCCAGCATATCTGGCTGAACTCCATCAATAAAATAGGATGAGTCGATGGAAAGTGTAGGTGCCAAAGCTGACATCTCTCCCATCGGTGGATCAGCTGGCCCAAATTCCTCTTTGTACCTAAAAACGTGGACTGACCCATCCAATCCACTAAAAGAAATTTCATCTCCAGTGTAATATTTGGATAACAGCGGAGCACCATTTCCGTCTGTCGGATAAAATGAAGGATAGCCTCCGGGGTTATTCAAAGGTGCATCGTATAAACGGTAAATTCCTTCGCTCAGGTTATTGAACGAGAAAATCAATAAATCATAAGCACTCTTTGGTACATCAATAGCATAAAAGATCTGCTTATTATCCTGGTAGATGATATCCTGGGAAGCCAAAGACAAGGTATCGTGGACCTCCGACTTGTAGGTATTTTGCAGAAGGATATTGAATAGCCAAAGTCCGGTAGTATCATTGGACACATTATAAATTACGGTATATTGATCTTCACCCGAATCAATAATCCTGTATTCCACATGTGTGTCCAGTCGCAAATCGTACTGGAAGGACATATCCAATCTGGTCAAATCCAGCCCAAACACCTGGGTGCTGCAGCTAATCAGGAAAACAACTAATCCTCTATGGAGTGTTTGAGTCATAAGAGTCAAAAAGTTAACCAATAATTTGGTTTCTTTGCCAAAAAAACCGGATGGCAATTTATACCACAGAAATCACTTCTGATCAGATTGCTTCAGATAATCCTATACATCAACGACTTCTCAAGGCTTATATTGAAGCAATTCCCTATATAAACGGCGATTTACTGGAACTTGGCTGTGGCGAAGGACGAGGAATTGATCTCATTGTGCCCAAATCTTCAAGCTTTCTAGGATTGGACAAAATTGAAGCTGTAATCCAAAACCTACGATCAAAATACCCGGAATATCAATTCGAGTCCAGCGTATTTCCTCCCATCCAGCTTCCGGATCAAAGTTTTGATACCATCGTGTCCTTCCAGGTGATCGAACACATCAAAGATGACCATCTGTTTCTTAAGGAGATCTATAGATTGTTGAAGAAGGGAGGTAAAGCCATCCTGTCTACACCCAACAGGTTGATGTCACTCTCCAGGAATCCCTGGCATGAACGAGAGTATACCGCCAATGAGTTGGAAAAGATCTGCAGTGAATACTTCGACAAGGTCACGATGATGGGTATCGCCGGCAATGAAAAGGTGATGACCTATCATGAACGAAACCGGAAGTCCGTAGACAAGATCATGCGGTTTGATGTACTGGATCTACAACACCGGTTACCAGCCTCACTGCTGAGAATCCCATATGACATCTTAAACCGGATCAACAGAAATTCACTCAAAAGTCAGGCAGACGAACTCGTTATGTCAATTGCCCAGAAAGATTATTTTCTCAATGAAAAAAATGACGAGAATCTGGACCTTTTTTGCGTTTTGGAGCGGGAATAATTGACATTTATGGAAACAGAAAGCCTATTCATTTTGTTAAATAGCTGAAATAAAAATAGAATAGAAAATGTCATCACAACTCATTAAAGAACTCAACCAATTATTGAGTGATTATCATATTTATTACCAAAATACCCGGGGTTTCCACTGGAATATCAAGGGGAATAATTTTTTCCAATTACATGCCAAATTTGAGGAGCTTTATACTGAGGCCCTCACCGTCATTGATGAAATCGGAGAAAGGATCCTGACCATCGGTGGTCGTCCATTGCACACGTTTGACGATTATAAAAGCACGTCCAAACTCAAAGTGCACAAGGATGTTTCTGTCGATAAAGTGATCGTTTCTGCATTGATTGAACAGCTCGAAGGTCTGGTGAAACAGGAAAACGTCGTAAAAGAGCTTGCAGCCAAAAATGGCGACAGTGAGACGGAAGACATGATGATTGCCCTGATCAACGGGCAGCAGAAAACGGCCTGGATGCTAACTGCCTGGACGGGTCAGGAGGTAGAAAAATAAGTGTAATACCATTTTTGAAATACAAAGAGTGACCAGATCTTGATGGTCACATCACCAGGGTCAGAGGAATGCAATTTTTCTCTGACCTTTTTGATTTCCTCCCACTGAAAGATCCCCTGACTTTCAACCCTGTCCCTGTCAAAAACCCAGTCATCGAGATCACTTCGCATTTCTTTTCTGAACCACTCCAGCAATGGCACCTCAAACCCATGCTTCGGTCTTGAAATCAGCTCTTCGGGTAGCAAATCCTTAAATGCTTCTTTGAGGATGATCTTTCTTTTCATCCCATCTACTTTAAACTTTTCAGGCAGGTTAAATGCCAGCTGAACCACTTCATGATCTAAAAACGGCACCCTCACCTCCAGACTATTGGCCATGGACATCAGATCTACCTTCTGCAGCATGTCATTAGGAAGTACAAGCTGGGTATCTGCGTAAAGCATTTCATTCAATGTCCCTGATCCTGTCAGAGAAGTAACCGTGGATTTATATTTTTTGAGGTCTTTGCTGTTCCGCTGGAATTTACTCTTCAGCAACCTGCCAATTTCATCATCACCTACAAAAGAAGCCAGGAACCAGTACTTTTCATCATCCTTCATTTTCAGCAGATCTGCCATCCGGTGTAGCTGACGTATCTTGTCAGTAAAGCCAGAATTACGTGACTTGGGAAGTTTGGTCCATAACCAATCCAGATTGGTGATGAGCTGGTTCCTTAAACCTGATTCCTTGCTCATGGCCCAGGCACTGTGTTTGTTGTATCCTGAAAAGATCTCATCAGCCCCGTCGCCGGAAAGTGCTACAGTAACTTCCTTTCGGGTGAGCGAAGCCAGTAGGTGCACAGGAAGTGCTGAAGAATCCGCAAAGGGCTCATCAATGCTCTGGATCATTTTGTACAAATGCCCATGGAGATCGTTGTTGCTAAGCTTAAACTCATGGTGATTGGTTTGGTATCGATCGGCGACCATTCGGGCATACTTTGATTCATCAAAATACCCATGCCCTTTAAATCCTATGCTGAAAGTGTCCAGCTTTTCTATTTCCTGAGCAGCCAATGCAGTAATGACTGATGAGTCAATACCCCCACTGAGGAATGTGCCCAGCGGAACATCGGACACCAATCTACTTTGTACGGATTGAGTGAGTCTTTGCCTGACTAGCTTTTTTGCTTCCTCAAAAGATTTTACTTCGGGTTGATCGGTGTATGGGATTTCGTAATATCGCCTGACTTTCACCCCTTCCTTTTTTGAAATGGTGAGAAAGCATCCCGGCTTTAATTTTTTTATCCCTTTGATAATGGAAAGTGGTGCCGGAATATAAGTCAGCTGAAAAAACAGATGCAGTGCTGTGGTATTCAATTCCCGGGGCACTCCATAGGAAAGGATGGATTTCATCTCTGAGGCAAAGAGCACCTTGTCCTCATCGTGATAATAAAGTAGTGGCTTGACCCCCAGGCGGTCACGGGCGATAAAAAGGTGCTCCTCCTCCTGATCATATATCGCGAAGGCAAAGAAACCATTCAATCGCTTGAGACATGCCGGGCCCCAATTGATATATGCCTGGAGCAATACCTCGGTATCACTTTCGGTTCTGAAAGGCACACCTTTAGACGCCAGCTCTTTCCTGATCTCCTTGTAGTTGTAGATCTCCCCATTGAAGATGATGCGGTATCTTCCGGTTTCATGGATCATGGGTTGGTTGGCTTCTGGGGAGGTGTCTATGACCGATAGTCTGCGATGTCCCAGCCCAACGACGTCGTCGAACCAGCTTCCCTGATGATCGGGACCACGCTTCTCGAGACAGCGTGTGGCTGCTTCCAGGTGGATCAAATTGATCCTGCCGACCATATTAAATGCATACAATCCTGTGATCCCGCACATAAGGCATTAAATTTGTGAAAGAAAGCAGAAAAGAGTTATGCATGTCGTTTTCTAAATTCCTTCTATTCCTGATTCTCTTGTTATCGATGGTTTCTTTTTCCGAGGCACAAAGTAAACGGAAAAGAAAGATAATCATAGCTGCGGTGACAGAAGCCCGGACCTACCGGGGTACACCCTATGTGTATGGGGGTATGTCGAGGAGTGGCATTGACTGCTCCGGCCTGATGTACAATTGCTTCCAGGAAGTAGGCATTGACCTCCCTCGCACGGCAAAGGAGCAATCTAAAGTTGGACGAAAAAAAGGTTGGGGAGGCATACGCCCGGGAGACATTGTCTATTTCAAGTTTAAAGAAAAGGGGAAGAAAAAGTGGTGGCACAGTGGTATGATCACGGACACTTCTGATCCGAATAATATTCTCTTTATCCATGCGTCTACCAGCCGGGGGGTGGTGGAATCCACCCTCAATCACGACTACTACAAGGACAATGTGAAAAAATTCCGGAGGGTGATCAGGTAGGATTATTCAGCATTGAATGTAAAAGTTTTAGAAAGTTTATCGCTGAACTGCCAGAATATCTTAAATTCGCAATCCGATTTATCGGAAAATGCTAAGGGGCATTAGCTCAGCTGGCTAGAGCGCTACGCTGGCAGCGTAGAGGTCATCGGTTCGACTCCGATATGCTCCACTCTTAACCACCGAAGCCTCGGCGAAGGCGGTTCCAACCACCGAAGCTTTAGCGAAGGTGCTTCAAAAGCTACGAGATTATGATTTCGTAGCTTTTCTTATTTCTAGAAGGAAAACTCCCCCAGGCTGGTGTCCTCACTAGCAGGGAAATAAAACCTTGGCGAACCAAACATCAATACCGTCATCCTGAACGGAACTACCGAAATCTTGCACAGATAACAAGTTAATTCCTTTAGATAATTGAACATTGGAAAGGTATTGATTGTGAAGTGAAGGATCTTATTCAATTTAGATGGAATGCTCATCTGTGCTTCCGAATCCTAAGATCCTTCGCTTACTCAGGATGACGCTGGAATGGTTGCTTTGAGTTTCGCTTTAACAAGATGCAACCATCCTCATTGAAAGCATCAGACTATTTTCAGCGAACGTATAAGCTCATTTTCAAATTCATAGCGGTAGGACAATACAAGTGGACTGCCGGGAAAAGTCCCTGAAATTTCAGCTTTCAACACCTGCTCATTTTCCAAATATTCAAGCGGCTTCATCGTAATGCCATACTCCTGATTGGCTCTTTCGATCCAGTTTTTTATTTCTGCTCTTCCTTTATGCGTTTTTCCTTCATCAAAGACTACTGCTGCTTCGGTAAAACAATTTGCATATGCAAGACTGTCGAAACTGTCCTGGGCTTTTACCAGATCTGATACAGCTTTTGGTAAGTTCTTCATTATCTGAGTGTTTAAATTTTATGCAAATTTCTGCTGTACTTAAATGTTAAACAATAACGGAATTACGATTCATATAGGGATAATATTTTCCCTATTGCACATTTTGGAACATAGGTCTAATATTGTTCTATGTATGAAAGAAAAACCTTACCCAATCTGAATTGCGGCCTGGATCTGGTCGGTGAAGTACTGTATGGTAAATGGAAAATGCGTTTGTTATGGTTTATCAAAGAAGGCCATCAACGTCCAAGTGAGTTGCAACGCCAAATACCCGATGCCACGAGGCGTGTATTAAACATCCAGTTGAAAGAACTTGAGGAACACGAATTGGTGACAAAGAAAATTTACCCGGTTGTGCCTCCAAAAGTAGAGTATAGCCTTACTGAATTTGGCAAAACACTGATCCCGGTAATTTCAGCATTGGGGAATTGGGGGGATGAAAACGAAGATCGGCTTCGATCAGTTATTTTAAATCGATTGAAATCTGAAGTGTGACATTGAAGATATAATAAAACCTGAGCGAAACAAACATTAAATCTTAGAGGCTCAAACGGCTATGATTTTTACAAATCCCGAAGGGATGTCAGTATTATAGGCAGAATTTAATTCTTTTGAATAAACTCCGAAGGAGTGACATAATAGCACCACCTTCGGGGTTTCTATAATTTATTGAACTATTTGCTACAACACTGTCATCCCTTCGGGATTCAGTGAAGGGCACATTCCCCATCTAAGATTTCAATACTTAGGATAATGGAGAACTTGTTTTGGATTCTCTGTACAAAGTCTTGTCATTTCAACAAGAATTCAATCAGTTGTTCGTTAGATTCAAAGTCCAGATCTATTCATAAAACAAACAAACCAAACTATCTATGTTAAAATCATCAGATAGTTCCCTAAAACAAGTGGATTTCATCTATGATAAGCAAACCTTCCTTGATCTAGAAATTCTCAAAGACTTTCAAGCCACATCCGTTTATCAAGTTTTTGATAAGACTCTAACTGAAGGTGGTAGTATGTATTTAAAGGAGTTAATGAGAACTCCTATTGCTGATCGAGATGAATTAGAATCTCGCACCAGTCTCATCCAATATTTGATTACGGAGGACCTCGACTTATCTATCAACTCCAGGCAATTAAAATTCATTGAAAGGTATACTGAACTCAGTATATCAGTCTTGAAGAATAATCCCCTCGATCTATATTATTATCAATTCAATGAATGGTTAAGACCTTCAAATGATTACTATCTTTTAAAATCCGGTTGCTTCAATCTGATCCTGGTTTTATATGAACTAAATGAGAAGATAGCATTTGATGATATTCCTCCAGAACTGGATCAGAAAACCAAAACCCTTCAGGAAATCATTAGAGAGGTTAATGGAATACTGAATGCAAATCCAAAAATGTCATGGAGAAAAACTATTAGGTATGATCGAATCTTCCGCAAAAGATTTGTTAAGAAATTACGCCCTCTATTGCAAGAGATTTATTTTATCGATGCTCTGGTTGCAATCGCAAAAGCAGCAAAGGAGAATTCTTTTACAGTACCTCAATATGATGCCTCACTAAAACCACTGTTAGTTGCTGAAGGTCTGAAACATCCATTAATAGAAAATGCTGTTCCATATGATATGGAATTTCAATCAGGAGAGAACATGTGCTTTTTAACAGGAGCGAATATGGCTGGAAAATCTACATTCCTGAAATCAATCGGTATTGCGATATATCTGGCTCATCTAGGATTCCCTGTACCAGCAAAGAGGTTTAAAACAACAATCTATACTGGTCTTATCACTACAATCAATCTGGCAGACAATACCAGCTTCGGATACAGTCATTTTTATGCTGAAGTTAATCGAGTAAAAGAAGCTGCACTTGCATTGGCTAAAGGCAATCGGATGTTTGTAATCTTTGATGAGCTGTTTAGAGGTACAAATGTGAAAGATGCTTTAGATGCATCAACAGAAATTATAAAAGGCTTTGCTGAAATTGAGGAATGTACATTTTTTATGTCAACTCACATAGTTGAGATAGCTGAAGACATTAAAGATCGATCTAATATATGTTTTAAGTATTTTGATTCTGAATTAAAGGATGATACCCTAAGATATTCCTATCAATTGAAGGATGGTGTATCCAGTGAACGATTAGGGATGTTTATTGTACAGAAAGAAGGAATCTTTGATCTACTTAGATCGATTAAGAATTCATGATCCCATTCATGTTAGCTACTCCTGACTGGTTCTTTATTGCAGAAGCGGATCCTCACCGGTCGGATTAAGCCCAAAGTAAAAACAAACATCAAAACCGTCATCCTGAACGGAATTACCAACATCGTGCTTTGGTAATAAAATCTAATCATTTAGACAATTGAGAGCTGGAAAGTATCTATTATGAAGTGAAGGATCTTATTCAATTCAGATGAAATGTTTATACACTTCCCGAATCCTAAGATCCTTCACTTCGTTCAGGATGACGTGAGAATGCTTGTTTTGGGTACGCTGTCAAAAGCTCTAATTATAAAGCATCTCACTCCCAACAAGGCCCTAAACTATGATCATCAGTCACCACGACTTCCCTCACCCATCTCCTCCTCTATGAACTTTTGCAGGCGGTCAACCTTATCCAGCGGGAAGCTTTTCATCAGGTCGATATTGAATGGCTTATCATGTTGACTTCTAAGCTTGTGGAGTGGGTGACCTGCTGCAAGTGGGTACTTGCCATCCTCCCAGCACAGCAGGTCATTCGGTGTGCAGTTCAACGCGATACAAAGTTTAGTGATATGCTCTATATGTAAGTTCTTCCTCCTCTCGCTTGACCAGCTATAGGCCACGTAATGAGTGAAACCAATCTTACGAAGAAATCTAAATGGGGACTTTACCCCCCTTACCTTGAAGAGATACGCCAGGTTGAGTTTTAGCATGACTTTTCGGGTTATTATGCATGTTATTTACATACAATGTAATCAATTTTACATAACGTTTTATGTAATGCACAAACAAATTCCAGAATTCTTCAGAAAAGTTGTTTATGGCGTCAGATAAATCGTTCATTTCTCAACATAACTTATTTATTGCTCAGGAGAAGTTGTTTATTGCTCAATATTCTTCCTGTACAATCTCATAGATCATGTATACGCTACAACAAATCATGTGTACTACACAAGAGTCTATGTGTACACTACAATAATTCAAGTGTACTATGCGGCATTTTATATGTACAATGCAACATACTATGTGTACTACTCAATAGATTATGTGTATTGCTCAACAAATATTGTTGATTTCGCAACAGGATATTGATCCACCAGGACGCCAGGTGGTTTATGGGTGGATGATCAGGCTGGCGTTGACTACTTTATGACTCTATTTATCAGTCAGGTTAGTTAAACTGTATGCAAACAAGGTTGAGTAAATCAAAAAACAGGAGAATGACGGTCGATCCCCAGGGCCTCGGCATACTTGATAGAATTGACTACATCATCACAGAGGATAAACTGGATCCCATGGTCATATAGCTTCTCATATTCTTCACGGACATCTGACTTTACAAAGTTGATTCTCACACCACTTTCACGAAGTGAACTGGAAAAACGACTGAGTTTCTTAGAAATCTTCCCGGGTATCTGAATAAAATCAAAGTCTCCATTTATGGTCTCTTCTACGTACTGAGCCACCGTTTCCCTTCTGTCCATATTGCATATCATTATTTCAGGGACGACTGACTTAGCTGCTTTGGCAGCCTCCATACCACATGCAAGAAATGACTGGTGGAGTCGGTCCTGAGCTGCAATGACCCGCGCAACACGCATGGCCAATTCAGGGCTTCCTTTTAAATGGACATTTAGCCAGATATTTACCGGCATCACTTCCAAAGCTTCAGCTAAGGTGGGAACCCTTTCCCCTGCAAATTTTGCAGATTTATGGCTTCCGGCATCGAGCTCTTTTATTTGATCCAATGTCAGGTCTGCTACCTGGCCTTGTCCATCCGTGGTCCGATCCACCGTGTAGTCGTGAATGACCACCAGCTGACTATCCTTTGTCAGGTGTACATCAAACTCTATCATATGAGCACCTGATTCGATCGCGGCTTTAAATGCAGAAAGGGTATTTTCCGGATGGGTCGACATAGCACCTCTATGGGCACAAACCCCTCTGTCAGGCAGACGCATACTCGCTGGTGATTGTGCCCTGGATTGCCAGGAAATAAGAATAAATAATAGCATGGATACTACTTGGTGGCGCATAATCCCCGATGATTTTCTTGAATAATTTAGTTGATCCTTATTTGATTGTATGTTGACCACTTCACCTGCTTTCAGCTTGTAATGATCCCTTGCTCCAAATGTTACTTTCACATCCTTCTCAATATTGGCTCAATAGTACTGACATCTCATGAAGAATGCGACATCAAATGCCTATTTCGTTTCTCTCTTGTTCAGCTCAGAAATCCATCATCAGGATGATCTCATTGGTCGTGCAGATAAACCGAAAAACTTTTGATCGTCATCTTTCCCTCCTCACCTGTGAGCAATAGTCGGACTTTATCCGTTTCGATGTCATCAAATGTCTGAATTCTTTTTCTGCCGATGCTTTGGCCCCCAGCGATGGTTACCCATGTCCCATTTGAAAAAGCTTCTACCTCGTATTCGTGAATGAACTGGCCTTGCTCGATAGCCTCTTCTATCACCAAAAGATTGATGGGTTGCTTTGCCGGGAGGTTGATAAAATACTCATTAGATGCTCTTCCAGGATTTGTCATTCCTACAGGATTGTCAAAAGTGCTTTCAAGCAACTTGCCGAATTCCGATAGCCGACTTACCTCCGTCTCAGGGATCAGACCAGTGGTATCCGGGGTCATGTTGATGAGCAGATTGGCTCCCCGACCGATCGACTCCAGGTACACATTCATCATAAAAGGGATACTCCGCAAAGTAGTATCAGACCCCGGAGTCCAGAACCAATTGCGCCTGGTATGAAGGTTGGCCTCTGCCGGAATCCAGCCTGCATGCCCTGGATTTACCCAATGTTTCAATCCATCACCAGGTGCTATCACATTCCAGAGCGGATAGGGAGCCCAGCCCTGTTCGGAGCCTGACCAGCGAACCCCGGGTTTTGTCCCTCCAAACACCACGGCGTTTGGTTGTAAATGCTTTACCATCGCATGGATGGCATCTCCGTAAGCAGTTCCTAAAGGTTGCATAGTCTCCGGGTCCATGACATCCCAACCAAATGGATCATAGGCTCCGTCAAACCAGACAATGGAAATATCGCCATAGTTGGTAAGCAATTCTCTCAACTGCTCGAGAAAAACCGGGAAATACTGATGAATGTTCCCGACAACTTTTCTTTCTCCCATGGGATCCGGTGTGCTCCAGCATCCAAAATGTTTGTCACCTCCGGAAATGTATAATCCAACCTTCAAATCAAACTTTCGGCAGGCATTTACAAAATCAGCCACAACATCACCTTTGCCATCTTTCCATGGAGAATTTTTTACCGAATAATCGGTTGTTTCAGTTGGCCACAGGCAGTAGCCATTGTGATGCTTCGCTGTAAGCACTACATGCTGAGCCCCAAAAGACTTTGCTACTTTCACCCATTGCTCTGCATCCAGCCGGGAGGGATTAAAAAGATCAGGCGCTGGTACAGTCATCATGTCTGAACCATTGAAAGTGGCCGGACCAAAATGAACAAACGCCCCCAGTTGTCGCTCCTGGTAAGCCAGTTGTTGTGGGCTCGGTTTGTGGCTATAGGCTCCATCATCAACAGCCTGAGTTCCGGATTCTTTCTCTGCGGCAATCAACACAGGTGCCCAATACCCTTGATGTTTGGGAGGAGCGGTTGATTCCGATTGAACATCCATGAAAAAACGCTCAAACAGTTGTCGTGGTGTTCCTTCATAGACAGCCCGCTGAAGGTCACCTGCCGTTGACTGATCACTTCCTGTGAAGTAAACAATGGTCTGCCCATTATAATAGCACAGCTCAACATCGGAAGCATTGCTCTCAGCAATAGACGGATCAATCAGCGGGATGTTTTTATGGGTAGGGTCAAAGGTGACAAATGGCCGGTCATCCGGAGCATCTTCCCAGAGTATCAGGTCTCTTGACCGGGTGATGCGCGTTTCATACGCTTTCCCCAGAGACTCCAGATAGAGGGTATAGTACCAGCCGCCTTCATAATACAGAGCCGGCCCACCTACATACTTTTCTCTTCCGTAAACTGCACCTGGGATCTCTTTCCATTTTTTCAGATTGGTCGATTCCATGTACCGAAAAGTAAAGGGCTTCCAACGGGAATCGTTGGTTTCATATAGAAGGATGAATTTATCTTTTCCTCTGCAGACGGCTGTATTGAAGAAGAACTCATCACCGGAGGCTTTTAGAATAGTCTGAGGTTTGGTCCACTTTTTCAGGTCCCGAGAGCTTGTCATGGTAATCTCTGTCATCTGCCTCCACGGCTTGCCCTCTCCATAATTCCCGGCAAATACGTAGACGACATCATCCCAAACCAGAACGGTCCCAAAACCATGGTTTTTCAAAGGCACTGAGATGACTTCATCACTTTCAATGTCCCTGATGCGAACCTCATCTTCATGAAAATAATCTCCCGGCCTGGCTCCTGGCACATCCCAGAATCGCTGGTTATTTTCCAGAAGGCATAACCTATCTTCAAAAACAAATGGTGAGGTTTCCACCAGGGGTGATCCTAATCGTCCCTGCTTTTTGATGGGGTTGATCCAGGTGACCTGTGCGAACAGGATGCTATAAAAGATAACAAGTATAAGGGTTACGCTAAGTTTTTTTATCATGAATTAGATAATCAGGGGTATATGAAAGGATCAATAGATATACAGCAATACGATGTTTTCTTCGGGGAAGGCTACCTGGCCCTTGATGATAGGGCATCCGGCATGTTGGTTTTAAACTCAGCTATAAAGACCAATTTTAATCCCTCACCAATTCCACTTCGTCTCCTAACCTAATTTCTCCACCCTGAACTACCCTGGCTGTAATCCCACCATGACCCCGCATCGCATTGTATCCACCAGGACCAAGGTTTTCTTCCATCCGGGAGCAGGGATGGCAATAGCCGGTACCTTCCAGAATGACTTCCCCGATCCGGAATTTTTGATTTCGTAGCGCAAACAAATTGATTCCTCCAATGACCAGGTTTCGTCTAATAAGTCCCGGATCAATGGATGGTTTACCCAACATAGAGGCTACTGCCTCCAGATGCTCACGCTGGATGAGGGTCACCTGGCGCTTGGTGCTGTAGGTGGACGAGAAGTGATCCCCGATTAAACCAGCTTCTTCAGCCACCTGAACGTTCTCCACACTCTCCAACGGTTTTTTCTTTTCAGGACGGAGACCGATCCAGATCAGTGTACCCATCTGGGGGAGTGTATTGATCAGGGCCTGGATGGGTTTGTCTATTTCATCTTCCATAGGTATCAGCTATATGATGGAATCAAATTTACCAATTAATCAGGTAGCTGTCCCCTTTTCAAAAAAAGTGGCCGATAGTCTTATTGCTGTTTTCACCGTATTATCATTGATTATTCAATACACAATGACTTTCTCAACCCGATTTCTTTTCCTCCTCTCCGCTTCAATGGTCAGTCTTCATGTATCAGCCCAGCGGGTCGATGACATTCCCAAAAAATCAGATCCACTGCACCTAAGGGTAGAAAAATTCGATAAGCTTATGATGGGAAATCACTGGAACGAAGGGGCGTTCCTCCAGCAGGTCTTTTTCCCTCCTGCCGGACTGGACGAGCCTATCATCGGCCAATATGGAGATTGCCTGGATGTGACTACGGAGATGCTGGCCGCCTATTCCTATAAATATGCCATCACGAAAAACCCGGAAGATCGCAAAATAGCAGACCAGATCTTTGAGGCAGTGGCCACCATGGAAAAAGTAACGGGTGTTCCGGGCTTGATGGCCCGGGGTTTTTATAAGTCAGACAAACCACTCTGGCATGAGACGCTTTGGTATCCCGAATGGCACAATTCAACCACCATGCCCGGCTATCGGTGGCTTGGCGACCTAAGCTCAGATAAATTCACCTCCATCTTTTATGGGGTTGGCACTTACTGGGAATTCTGTGCTGATGAGGTCCAAAAACAGCAAGCGGCTGACCTGCTGGACCGCTTCGTGGGTCGGGTGATTGACGATAATTTTAAATTGACAGATTTGGATGGCAAGATGACCCTGTGGGGTAATTTCTGTCCAAACCTACCCCACCAGAAACTCAACTCGTTGAAGGTACTGGCTGGCCTGAAAGTCACGTACCACATCACTGGAAAGGAAAGATTTAACGCGGCTTATCACATGCTTATTGATGAGTACCACTACGACGATCACGTGGTCGATGCTAAAATCCTGTTTCCAAAAGAATGGCGACAGGTAGGGGATGATTACCATGCGGCTCGCTCACTTTACTTTCTCCTGAGGCTGGAATCAGACAATGACCTGCTCATCAAGTACAGAATGAGCCTCAACAGGCATTGGTTCGACTGGAAGGACTGGGCCTACAGCTGGCCTAGCAACATCTGGGATGTTATGGTCTACCAGGTATTGACGGGAGAGGATGTTTTTAATGATGAACGCACGCAAGTAGTTAAAGACATGTGGGAATTTGACCGGGGAACACGGGAGTTTAAAATCCCGCAGCAGGACGGAAGCATTAAATCGGTAAAGGCTGGATATGAACGATCCTCCGGGGCGATGATCCGGAATTACTGGTTTGGTAGGTACTATAATATTATTGATCCATCATGGTAGCCATAAAATTCAATATGAGAAGTTTTGTATCGCTGGTACTTGTCTTAAGCGCTTATGTTTCTTTTGCGCAGAATAAACCCACGCCACCGGAAGGCATGGTCTATGTGCCAGCCGGGGAATTTATCATGGGCAGCAAATACGGCGATCCGGATGAAAGACCCGTGCATATAGCCACTACAGAAGCCTTTTTTATTGATAAATACGAAGTATCAAATGCAGAATTTGCCCGATTTGATCCAAAGTTTGAAGTTCCTAAAGGCAAAGAAGACCGGGCAGCCATTGTGACCTGGAGCCAGGCCAATGCTTATGCAAAGTGGGCTGGGAAACGGCTCCCGACCGAAAAAGAATGGGAAAAGGCAGCCCGGGGAACTGATGGAAGAACTTTTCCCTGGGGAGAAAATTACGACAACACCTATGTGGTATGGGATCAGAATGATTCTCGCGGTGGCTCCATTGCAAAACCTGAAAGCCCCTATGGATGCTATGACATGGCCGGTAGTGTATGGGAGTGGACGGCTGACTGGTACAAACCCTACCCTGGCAATGACACGCCCATGGAGCAGTACGGCGAAAAATACAAGGTGATGAGAGGTGGATCAAACTTTAATAACTATTCTTTTATCCGAACCTCACATCGCTACTATCTGGAGCCCGAGGAGATCTCTGCTTACCCGGTAGGATTTCGCTGCGTGAAGGATGTCGAATAGGGCTGTGCAATCCCTCTTGTGAATCGATGGAAGTACCTCCACCTGGACAAAACTTCAATCTCGTAATTTACCCAGAACTTCAGATTTCAATGGGGCAAGATGTTTTTTAATAATTGCCCAAATCATTGATGGGTCAACAGCATCATAGGCGTGTATTAAACGATTTCTGAAATCCAACAATCTGCCTGGCATGCTCAAGGGAATACTCGGGAAAAAGTTTATCAAATTGATTTACCGCTTCTCCAATAATTCCAAGTTGCCGTTCAACAGCACTTTGAGTTTTGGCATCTTCTAAAAATTCGGTGAAATCTTTAATGGAGTCAGTAAACTCTTCAACCAATCCTATAGCCTTGACAATGTCAGATAAGAACTTCTTTCCTTGATCTGTCATAGATTAATACTTTAGTAGCGTCAATGCTTTTTTTCAGGTATGGATTTTTTATTGAAGATGTTGTTAGTAAATCGACCTTTCTTTGAAAAAAGTTCTCCAGATTATCCCATAAAGAGATGAGTTTTTCGCCCCTCTCAATGGGATCTGTATCATCAATCTCAACTACCAGGTCAATATCACTACTGGATGGATCAAACTTGTCGGTAACCGATGAGCCAAAAGCATAGAGCACGTTTACTTTATGATTGGTTAATAACTTCATAAAGTCCTCAGATCTATTTGATATCTCTTCGGCAATTCTCATGAAGTAAAATTACAACATTTGGAAATATCTATAATACCAGTGGGATTGGCTGGTTCCAAATCAGCTTCATCGTATAATCAGTCAATGAGTAATACTGTATCTCCGTATGAAAAACATAGAAAGATTTACCAAAACCTTATAAAGCATTCGATCAAATTTACAATCCTTACTTTTTACTTCGGATCTCTTCATTTTAGATAAAGACAACAGCTTACTACCTTTATAAGATTAAATAAACAACTTCAGTTGTGTTGAAACAACTCTTTTCATCCCTGCCCGAACTCGTACTTACAACCTGTATTTGGTTGTCATTGGTCACTCCAATGATATATGGATGTGAGGAACCAAACGTATTCGAAGAACCAGAAATCGAGCCCAACCTGGTGATGGAGCTTACTTTTGACTCCCCCGAATATTCCACAGAGGAAAAAATACTTATGAATCATGAATTGATTGAACTGGCAGAAAATGAGGGCACCAATTCTTCCAAAGGCATACGGGTCAACTATGTCGGGGATGACCGGGGAAGCAAAAGGATCGTACAAAACATAAGGTTGCCGAGGGCACTCACAGAAGCTACCTTGAATTTTAAAGTGAAATTTGACGACGGATTCCGGTTTGTGAAAGGTGGAAAGTTAAATGGGCTTGGTCCTTTGGAGAAGGTGACCGGTGGAAACCCGATACACCCCAATGGCTGGAGTGCGCGCATCATGTTCAAAGAATCGGGTAAAGTTGCTCCTTATATCTATCACCAGGATATGAAAGGTCAATTCGGAGAAGGGAATACTACGAGTGATCCGGTATTCATCCCGGGCATGTGGCATAAGGTAGCCATTTACATGAAAATTAATAAACCTGCCGATACAAACAATGGCGAGTTTCAGGTTTGGATAGATAACGAGCTTGTCAGCGAAATGAGTGGTCTAAAATACCGGGGCAACGAAGGCAGCAGCACCCTCATCAATTATATTTTATTTTCCACTTTCCATGGAGGCAGCAATCCGGATTGGGCACCTAAGGACCAGGATGGTAACTATACCATAGAAAAAGCCTGGTTCGATGATATTTATCTGTATGAAGGGAAGTTCATTAAGGAGTAAAGAACCTGGTCCTCCTCACCTAATTCTTGTAAGCTTCACATAATCAATCATTTGAGCTAACTTACAGTAAGCACCCAAATCAACCCATCATGAAATGTCCATAAATCAAGCTATACCAACCGTAGATGAATATTTTGAAGTAAAATCGAGGTTCGGTGTAAGATTTAAGGTTTTCGGACATTCCATGTGACCGATGAAATAAAAAGATATACACATGAAAGCTCAATACCCTATCTGCCTCTTACTGCTACTTATTTTTTCGAGTTGCTCTGACAAACCAGGCTCCTCCACTTCCGATCCCCTCATGCTGGTAGCGAATGTCGAACCTCAACCTGTTTTAGCCCAGGCCACCCGTTTGAATGACGCACTGAACCACATTGGGAGCCCTTTACCTCTGGATGTGACCAATGAACTGGTAAAGCTTCAGGAAAAAGTACCTGATGAAAGTACCGTGCAATCCATACAAGCTTTACTGGACCCCTTTTGTCTGGCCATGATCCACATCAATCCGGAATCCCGTGTGAAAGTGACGGCCGGTCCTGCCCGACCTCAGCTAAAACAGGAAGGATGGTCCGTTTTCCTCGTAAAAGTGCACAACGAAGCAGCAGTGACTGCTCGTCTGGAATTGGAAAGTCCACAGGCCATGCCCATGCTGCATAAATCAACGGGGAGTCACCGAACAAAGGAAGAACATACGCTAACCGAAGCAGAGGTAGAAAATCGGTTTTTAGAAATGGCCATTTACAGGGACCGCCCGTTGAAAAGTAATCTTTCAGGCCTTGCCTTAGAGTATGCGGTAATGATGGTTTATACCCGACAAAATGGAAAAAAAGAAGCCAACATCGGTTTCAACGTTGGTCAGGGCACGCAGGATATCGGTTTCAGAAACACCATTGATATCCTCTTTGACATCCAACCGGCTGTGAAAGTCGTTTTTGATATCAAAGATGAAAACGGAGAAGATGTAATGGCCTCACTCCTCATCTCCGATGGCATTGGCAGGTTTTATGAAAGTGAAAAGGAAGATCCCTCCCCTGAAGATTATCGGCTGAAACTGGCTCAACACCTTAAATGGGGTGGCTCAGCGGAAAAAAGCATCAGCGAATGGGCGGTCAATATGTACACCCAACCCAAATTGGAGGGTGGCAAGGAGATCGTACAGCCCAAACTGAGCGGGATCTATCCATTACCAGCCCGACGGGTGGCCGCTCGTGATGAGTATCCGGACTTTTTCTTTCAACCACAGATCTACCGAACCTCCGGGGAGCACGTGTACCTACCTCCCGGCAATTATAACATTGTTGTTGGTCGGGGACCGGAATACTTCCCTACCCTCCATCCATTAACCGTTCCTGATAATAAAGAAACTGTTGAATTTTCGATGGAGCTTAACCGCTGGATCCACATGAAAGAGCTGGGATGGTATAGCGGTGACCATCACATACATGCCTCCGGCTGCTCGCACTATGAGAGCCCTGTAGAAGGTGTACTCCCTGAACACATGTGGCGTCAGGTGCTGGGTGAAGACCTGAATATGGGGAGTAACCTCACCTGGGGTCCATCCTGGTATCATCAAAAGCAATATTTCACCGGAGAATCCCATCCGCTCTCGGATGAAGAAAACCTCCTCCGCTATGATGTGGAAGTTTCAGGCTTTCCTTCTTCCCATTCGGGACATGTGGTACTGCTCAATCTAAAAGAAGACGATTACCCGAACACTACCCTCATAGAGGAATGGCCAAGCTGGACCCTGCCCGTACTCCAATGGGCCAAAGGTCAGGGTGGTATTGTGGGCTACGCACACTCCGGCTGGGGGCTGGAACCGATGAACCCTACGGATGAGCTACCTAACTACGAGGTCCCTAAAATGACCGGCATCGGCGCCAATGAATACGTTGTCACCATCACGCACGATGCCGTAGACTTCTATTCTGCCGGTGACACCCCAAGCACCTGGGAGCTCAACATGTGGTATCATTCATTGAATGCCGGATACAGGGTCAGGTTGAGTGGCGAAACGGATTTTCCTTGTATATCGGACGAAAGGGTTGGAGCTACGCGAACTTATGCTAAAATCGATGGTGAGCTCAATTTCGAAAACTACATGGATGCGCTGACCAGGGGTAAAACCTATGTCTCAGATGGGTTTTCCCACCTGATAGACTTTAAAGTCAATGGCCAGGAGCTGGGTGAGAAAGACAGTGAATTATCAGTAAAATCTGGAACCACCCTAAATATATCGGGTAAGGCTGTAGGGTACCTGAGTGAAACCCAGGGTCCCGTTGAAGCTTCTGTTGCATCCCGATCTTTGACTACCTATCCGTATTGGCACATTGAGCGGAGCCGGGTTGGGGAAAGTAGAAAAGTCGCTGTTGAGCTTATTGTCAATGGGCAGGCAGTAGACAAACAGGAAGTTACTGCAGACGGTGACTGGTCCGATGTCAAATTCGATTACAGGATCAATCAATCGGCCTGGTTAGCCCTGAGGATCTTCCCAAGCTCACATACCAATCCCATCTTTGTGAAGGTGGATGGCAAACCCATAGCTGTGAAGAAGAGCCTGGAATGGTGCCTTGCTTCATTGGACCAATGCTGGAAAGAAAAAAGTAAGCAGATCAGAGAAGAGGAGATAGAGGATGCTAAGAAAGCATATGATGCGGCTAAAAAGGTTTACCGGGGGAAATTGGCTAACCTTAATTAGCATCAAGTTTTCAGAAAGCTTTGTGTCTTGGGTGTCCTAGTGGCAAATGTTTATCTGCCACAAAGACTCAAAGTCACAAAGAAACCTTCTTTGCCTTTTCGTGATCTTTTAACTTCTAATGGCTAGAGATCATAATTAATCAATTATCCAAGCACCTCCATTACCCGCTTCTTGTACTTTCTTCCCATTGGAATTTTCACATCAGAGACAACCAACTGTTCACTATTAAAGGCAGCTACCCATTTTCTATTAACAATAAATGACCTGTGAACCCGAATGAAATCAGCAGGCAACCGCTCCTCCAGTTTGCTGATTTTTTCCTTTGTCATCGTCTTGCCGTTTTCATGATCAATTCTGACATAATCTGATAAACTTTCGATAAACCTTATCTGGTCAAGTGGAATGGGAATTTGTTGCCTGTCTGAAATTACCGTTAACACTTTCGTTTTCTCCTTTTCAATCTTCTCTGTTAAAGCTGCTTTCTCGGCAACGGATTTTCTCAGCGATTCAATCATCCTGAAAAAAGCAAAACCAAAAACAATCAGGTAAATGGTAGTGGCTACAGAAATTGTATCGACCGTCAACGGATTCATCTCTCCGTATCTGAAATTGTATAGATAAATGAATGAAAATACCATGACCATCATCTCCAGATAGAGCGTGATGACGAGCATGTAGAACATGGACAGGGCGAAGGCCCAGTATCTTTTTGTGAGCAGGTAATTCGGCACCAGGTAGTAATTGAAGACATAAGCCGTACCAACTGCGACAGGCATCAGCATGATTACATAGTAGAATGCTTCAAGAAAGTCACTGTTCACTCGACCATAGTAGACAATAAGAATCACGGCTATGGTTAACCACAGAAGTATGTGTTTTTGAATTGTTTTCTTCATCTTAACACATTAAAAATGGGATTTTTTGATTGATTTATCGGAAATAGTCGATGAAATACAGCTTTAGCATAGGATACTCCATTGTTTGGGTCATCAGGCTCACAGACCTTTGACACAATTATTCTAAAACCTAAACAAAAAAATAAAATGGTTGAATTATTCTACATGGGCGGTACTCTTTTTATGAGTATCCTCACTATCATTTTCGTGGCTATGATTGCTGTAGCTGTTCTTAATGGAATCCCTGTAATAAGGGGAGAAATTGAATCTGCTGAAGGGAGAGCAAAAATTGCTTATATCAAATCAGTTGGACTTTTTGCACTGGTCATTGGTATCCTTGGACAGCTCATCGGACTTACTGATGCTTTCAGAGCCATAGAAGCAGCAGGTGATGTTGCACCTTCACTGGTTTATGGAGGATTAAAAATCTCCATGATCACTACCTTGTATGGTTTCATGATCTACATCATTTCCTTTCTGATCTGGTTTGGATTGAGCTGGAAACTAAAATGAGAGATTAGAAAAAGTAATAGTTGGGCGGTCTGACATTATTTCTCTTTCGGTATGGCAAACTTTCAATTGTTTGAGGAATGATATTTCACTAATTTAGAATCTCTGCATTTTAGGACTCTGAATAAAAAATCTTTGATATGTCTGACCCCATCCGTATCTCTTCCGATAAAATGGAAGAGGTACTTACCTCGCTTTTTCTCAAGTACAAATTTCCAAAAGCGAAAGCCCAACTTTTAGCATCTACCTATACCGAAAGCACCCTGCATGGTGTCTTCTCACATGGAATCAACCGGGTGCCTTTATTCATTGAATATATCGAAAACGGATCGGTAAGGGTGGATACAGAAGCCGAAAAAGTGGAGTCTTTCGGAAGCATCGAAAGGTGGGATGGAAATCAGGGACCCGGCATCATCAATGCCGTGAAATGTACTGATCGCGCCATCGCATTGGCCAAAGAACAGGGGATGGGCCTTGTAGCACTACGCAACACTAACCATTGGATGCGGGGTGGGTCGTATGCCAGACAGGCTGCTGATGCCGGATGTATTTCTATCCTGTTTACCAACACACAACCCAATATGCCACCATGGGGAGGAAAAGACAGCCGAACAGGGAATAATCCGTTTGTGGTTTCAATCCCTCGAAAAGCAGGTCATGTTATCCTTGACATGGCCATCTCCCAGTTTGCCTTCGGCAAAATCAATGATTATAAGCTGAGAGGTAAAAAACTGCCCTTCCCGGGAGGATGGGACGAAAACGATGAGCTATCCAATGATCCAGAAAGAATCACGTTAAAAGAACGTGGTTTACCCATAGGCTACTGGAAAGGTTCGGCACTATCCATCATCCTGGACATGCTGGCTACCTTGCTCTCGGCAGGAGACTCTACCTTCAAGATCAGCCAAAAACCTTTCGAAACCGGAATCTCCCAGGTGTATTTATGTATCTACCCGGGTATCCTCAAAGACCAGGACCTTCAGCAGCGGCTCATCAATGAGATCATTGACTACACGCACAATGTGGAACCCATGCACCCTGGGGATACAACCTATTATCCGGGAGAAAGAAGTGCTCAGACTAAAATTAAATTTAAAAAAGAGGGAATGCCCGTATCCCAGGCCGTATGGGATCACGTGCTTCAGCTTTCAATGTAAACTACATCCTATAAATACTTCCGGATCTCCGGTTTATTGATTGGTTTCAAACCATTTGATGCCTGACTGTACCTCCTTAAAGACCACAATAGATACACCCTGGTTATCCCATATCTGTTGCATAAGCTTAAATGCAGCGTAGTCACTTTCATTGGTTATATATGCTACAGGCACTTCACTTAACCGCTTATCAACTGGATGAATGTAATTTGAAAAATAGGTTTGAATATCGGAGACTGTTACCTGACCCTTAGCTTCACTAAAATCACACACCAGCCTGTATTTTTTTTCAAGAGCAATTCTTCGGTATTTCAGACCAAGTTTGGCTATCTCATGAAAAGTAAAGTGGCCCTTTATGGCTAATAAAATAATGGATTTGCTCTCTAATACTTCTTCTTTATATTCCATTGACTTTTGCTGGTTCCTGAACATGAACAGTAGGGTAAAGAAATGTATCTTACTTTTATTTTATAGGATCTTTCAAAGATTTTTGTCGAGCTATGCGGTTAGACTATACTTCAAAAAAGCATGAATATCGAAAACCCGGAAATTCTGCGTAACTACCTGTTAGCAAAGGGACTCATATCTCCCGATGAAGATTTCGAAATCAGCATGCTGAAAGGTGGGGTCTCAGCCCAAACCATTTATATAGACAAAAAGAATCCTTTGGTGATCAAGCAATCTTTGTCGCAGCTAAAAACCAGGTCGGAATGGTATAGCGACCCAGGTAGAATTTTCATTGAAAACGCGGGAATGAAATGGTTATACGAGCATCTTCCCAGGGGCAGTGTCCCGCAGCCCATTTTTTGTGATGAAGAAAATCATCTACTGATCATGGAAGGCATATCCCCACCATCGGATAACCTTAAAACGTTGTTGCTCAATGGTATGATCAATGTATCGCATATTGAATCATTCGGTAAGCTGTTGGGGGTGATCCATCAAAAAGGGATTAAGAATTCCGAAGCGGCAAAAACTTTTCACAACCGGGAGTTTTTTATCAACTTAAGGATTGAGCCCTATTATCAGTACGCAAGTGAAAAACTACCGCAGTTTCGTGCTTTCTTTGCTGATTTGATCCAATCTACCCTGGATCATCAGATCACCATTGTTCATGGAGACTACAGTCCTAAAAATATTCTGATTAAAGAAGGAAGGTTGATTCTGCTGGACCATGAGGTGATGCATTATGGTGATCCCGCTTTTGATGTGGGATTTTCACTCACTCATTTTCTGAGCAAAGCCAATTACCTGAGCAACCCTGTATTTATTGATCTGGCTTTACGCTCGTGGAATAGTTACAGAAGTATCTTTACGTATGATGAAGACCACTTTGAAAGACGTTGTATTAAAAACCTGCTCGGCTGTATGCTGGCCAGGGTTCATGGCAAATCTCCCCTTGAATACCTTTCTTTGGCAGCACAAAAGTGGCAATCTGCAATGGTATCTACTTTTGTCGAAAAGCCACCTGCAACTATGTTCCAATTAATTGATGCATATAAAAAATCACTCGATGAGCGTAAAAATTGACCGTTTCCGGGGCTATGAAATACTGGATAGCCGGGGAAGGCCTACTGTCATGGCAAAATGTTACTTAAACGATGGTACAATAGGAAAGGCTTCTGTTCCATCTGGTGCCTCTACAGGAAAAGCCGAATCAGTAGAGCTCAGAGATGGTGACTCTGGCAGGTACGGAGGGTTGGGATGCCAAAAAGCTGTAAGTCACATCAATCAGGAGATCAACCAGGCTATTGCTGGTCAGTTATTTGATCAAAGAACCCTTGATGAAGCATTGATTCGGCTGGATGGTACACCCAATAAAGGAAAGCTCGGTGCAAACGCCATTTTGGCCTGCTCATTGGCATTTGCAAAAGCCAGTGCCATTCAGCAGGAAATCCCTCTTTTCCAATATTTTGGGAGGTTGCTAACCGCGAATACCTATCGGTTACCCCGCCTTACCGTCAATCTTTTTAGTGGTGGTAAACATGCCGGCGGTCAGGTACCTATCCAGGACCTCTTGATCGTGCCTATGAGCGCTATATCGGTAGAGGAGGCGCTGTCAGACCTTTACAAGGTATATTATTCCGCAGCCGACATCATCAGAAAAAAATATGGGATGCGTACCCTCACGGCGGATGAGGGAGGACTGGCTCCGGCTTTCAAACACATTGATGAAATGCTGGAAACTGCACTGGAGTCCATAGAAAAAGCCGGATTCAAGCCTGGAAAGGATATCGCTTTGGCCATGGATATTGCGTCCAGTCACTTTTATGAAAACGGAAAATACCTGATCAATGATGGGCAGCTGGGGGGACAGCAACAGATTGAATTGCTAGCTGGTTGGGTAAATAAATATCCGATAGTCAGCCTGGAAGATGGACTTGCTGAGGATGACTGGTCTAACTGGCCACACCTGAACAAACAAATTGGGGATAAAGCGCTTGTGCTCGGCGACGATTTGCTTTGTACACAGACAAGCAGGATCCAAAAAGCCATAGATACCCAATCAGCCAATGCATTGTTGCTGAAGGTCAATCAATGTGGTAGCCTTACAGACGCCATGGAGGCCTTTAAGCTGGCAAAATCTGCAGGATGGCAGGTGACCGTGAGTGCACGAAGTGGTGAGACAGAAGACGATTGGTTAGCCGATCTCGCTGTGGGATGGAGTGGCGACCAAATAAAGGTGGGTTCGATCACTCAATCTGAACGACTTGCTAAATACAACAGGCTTTTAGAGATCGAAAAGGATCATCAGGAAATCAGGATGGAACCCTGGATATTTTAGTACAGGCGATGGTCCCTGATGGCCTGTTGGATCCTGTCTAACCCTTTCTGAAGGTTCTCAATGGAGTTGGCATAGGAAATCCTCAGGTAGCCTTGACCATATTGCCCAAACGACGAGCCTGTAAGCAACGCAACACCATATTCGTTCAATAACAGATCCGCAAAGTCTTCCGGCTCGATATTCAGCCTGGTCACATTGGGAAAGGCATAAAAAGCGCCTTCGGGTGTGATACAGGAAATACCCTCAATGGCATTCAGCCCCTTCACCACAAAGTCCCTTCGTAGTTTGAATGAAGCAACCATTTCTTCCATGGCTGATTGATCCCCGGTCAGGGCTTCTATCCCGCCATACTGGGTAAATGTTGGTGCACAGGAGTTGCTATTGACCTGAAGCAACTCAATTTTCTTAGCCAATTCCTCAGGCATCACCCCATATCCCAGTCGCCAGCCTGTCATGGCAAACGTCTTGGAAAAGCCATCCAGGATGACAGTACGATCCATCATATCACCAATCGATGAGATGCTATGAAAAGTCTTATCATAGATCAGTCTTCGATAGATCTCATCAGACAAAACCATGATGTTTTTCTCCGAGGCAATCCTGGCAACCGCCTTAAGATCTTCCTGAGAAAGAATTCCTCCTGTTGGGTTTTGCGGGGAATTGAGAATGATCAGTCGGGTCTTCTCAGTCACCAGCGAAACGAATTCATCCGAATCAAAGCTAAATCCCTTCTCCTCTATCAATGGGTAGGGAATCGGTTTGGCTTTCACAAACCGGATGAGCGATTCATAAATCGGAAATCCCGGATTGGGATACATGACCTCGTCCCCTTCATTGACCAGCGCAAGGATGGAAAAAAACATGATTGGCTTGGCCCCAGGTGTGATCACTACCTGATCCGGGTTTACAGCAATGTTTCTGGTCCTTGACGTCTCTTTGGCAACAGTTTCTTTTAACTCATGAACTCCGGTAGTGGGACAATACCCCGTTTTCCCTTCCTGAAGTGCTTTAATCGCAGCATCTTTGATATTTTGAGGAGTATCAAAATCAGGTTGACCGATCTCCAGGTGGATGATATCCTTCCCTTGTGCTTCCAGTTTTTTCGCCTTTGCCAAGACGCTGAAAGCTGTTTCTGTTGAAAGTAAATCGATCCGGTCCGCGAAATACATGTTTTAAGTCTTATAAGATATAATGACTCAGATCTTTGTCTTTTACAAGCCCGTGTAATTTCTCCTGAACGAGCTGCTTATCTATCACGACATGGGCATTTGGTCCAATGGTGTCCGGAATTTCAAAAAGGATCTCGTTGAGTAGTCGACTCATCACAGTATGTAACCTTCTTGCTCCAATATTCTCAACTTCCTCGTTGATATGGAAAGCAATCTCGGCAAGCTCTTCGAGCGCCTCTTCCTGAAATTCAATTTTGACATCTTCGGCTCCAATCAAAGCCTCGTACTGCTTGGTCAGTGCATTCTTCGGCTCTTTAAGGATCCTCAAAAAGTCAGCTTTAGACAGGTTATCCAGTTCTACCCTGATCGGGAATCGTCCCTGTAGTTCGGGTATCAGATCAGATGGCTTACTCACATGAAATGCGCCTGCTGCGATAAACAGAATATGGTCTGTCTGCACCACACCGTATTTTGTCATCACCGAGCTTCCCTCCACAATCGGTAAGAGATCACGTTGAACACCTTCTCGACTCACATCCGGACCTTTACCTCCGCCTGAAGTACTCCCACTCGCGATTTTGTCTATCTCATCAATGAAGATAATCCCGGTATTCATGGCTTTGGAGAGGGCTTCCTCTTTCACCTCATCCATATCAATCAGCTTGGCAGCCTCTTCTTCCATCAGGATTTTTCGAGCCTCAGCGATGGTGACTTTTCTCCTTTTATTTTTCTTGGGAAGCATATTGCCCAGCATCTCCTGCAGGTTGATCATGGAGGTTTCATCCATGTTACCACCAATCATTCCCATGCCCGGGTTGGCTGCCTGTCTTACATTAATTTCAATCTTGCGGTCGTCGAGCTCGCCACTTCGTATTTTTTCCCGAAACTTCTCCCTGGTCTTTTCATTCAGCTCTTTGTCATTTCTGGGTTCCTGTTCCGAATCCAATGTGGTCACCGTAGTGGTTGTCCCTTTTAAAGGCGGTATCAACGCATCCAGAATGATGCCCTCAACAATCTCCGAAGCGCGCTCTTTTACCTCCTCTTTTTTCCTCACCTTCACAATGTTTACGGCCTGTTCTACCAGGTCTCTCACCATGCTCTCCACATCTCTGCCTACATAACCTACCTCCGTAAACTTGGAGGCTTCTACCTTGGTGAATGGCGCATCATCGATCTTGGCCAGTCTACGCGCGATCTCTGTCTTACCCACTCCGGTAGCACCAATCATCAGGATGTTGTTTGGCACAATCTCACCCTGGATCTCTTCCTTCACGTTCATACGTCGCCATCGGTTCCGCAGCGCTATCGCTACATTGCGCTTGGCATCACTCTGTCCGATAATATATTTATCCAGTTCAGCAACAATGGCTTTTGGTGTCAGATTTTTGTTCATAGTCATTTATAATACTTGATTAAATGAGCGTAGGTTCGTTTGAATGGTAACAAAATTGGCTCCACCGCTTGCATGATACACCGATCTTGCATACCGAAAGGTAAACTTCTTAATGCCAATCATCAAACCATACGAGAACCCGGCTCCTGCTCCTGTTTCTTCCAATGATAATTCCTGCCTGCGTAAATGATTGTATCCCAGCAGAAAATGCACATTCTTAGAAAAAATAAACTCCGCTCCAAGATTGATCCTCCTGAAAAAGTCATCAAAAGCTCTCACGGTCCTGGAGCTTTCATTTTCATTTTGCCTAAATACAAGATCTTCTTCCACCAGATTATACGCAGTAATTGAAAACCTGACTGGCATATGCTGGGGTTTTACAGAAGTACCTATCTGTACATCAAACGGTAATTGAGTGACGGATGATCCGGAATAATCTTTGATCCTAAATCCAATATTCTTAAAAACCAGACCTATTTTAAAATCTCCTTTTGGATAATGGTACATCCCACCAATATCTGCAAGAATAGCGGTGGATGAATAAGATTCAATGGCACTGTGAGTAATCTTAAGATTCGCCCCAACCGAAAATGAACTCATCCGATGGCTTTTCCCAATTGTAATTACATAATCAGATGCCCTGAAGGAGTCACCGGTAGCTCCACCTGGGTCTGTAGACACAAAATTTCCATAGTCGAGATAACTAAGACCAATGGCCAATCCTTCAATTTGCTCCATGGGCATATAAAACTGCCCGGAAAACTGGTAAATACCAGCAAAATAAGGACTGAAACTGAGTGCTATATCAGTATCATCCAATGAATCAAGTGTGGCCGGATTATGAATGAACTGCGTGATATCCCCTGACAGGGAAACTACTTTCCCTCCCAATGCTGCATTCCTGGCCCCGGATGGCAATTGCAGGCTTTGATAGCCTGAAAACTGCGCCATCAATGGGCTGGAGCAAAACATTAATATTTGGAGGAAATACTTCAAGCAGTCTTTTCCGGGATGATAAACTCCATAGGCTCTTTGGCTTTGGTCTCTAACAACGCTAAATCTATTACTTCCTGTACATTTTCTACGAAATGGATATTTAAATCCTTGATATAGCTTTTATTGATAGTTTCCAGGTCCTTTTCATTCTTTTTGCAAAGGATGATCTCTTTGATTCCTGCCCTTCGTGCTGCCAGTATTTTTTCTTTGATCCCTCCTACTGCAAGAACTTTTCCTCTCAGGGTGATCTCTCCAGTCATCGCTAACTTACTTTTGATCAATCGCTGAGTAAATACCGATGCCAGTGAGGTAAGCATAGCAATACCTGCCGATGGCCCGTCTTTGGGGATCGCACCTGCAGGCACGTGAACATGAAGATCGTAGTGCTCAAACACCCTGTAGTCGATACCCAGGGCTTCTGCATTAGATCGCAAATAAGACAGTGCGGTCATGGCGGATTCCTTCATTACGTCGCCAAGTTGACCGGATAGCGTAAGCTTCCCTTTGCCTCTGCTAAGGTTTGATTCTATAAATAAGATCTCACCTCCTACAGGCGTCCAGGCCAAACCTGTTGCCACTCCGGGCATCTTGTTGTCTTCATAAACCTCTTTATCATAGATCTCAGGCCCGAGGACCTTGCGCACCAACTTATCAGTGATCTTGGCATCGTATTCCTCTTCCATCGCAATGGATTTGGCAGCATTTCTTACGACTGAAGCAATTTTTCGCTCAAGATTCCGAACACCGGACTCCCTGGTATAATCATTGATCAGTTTGTTAACACCACTATTCTGAAAGGCAACATCCTTCTTCTTCAACCCATGCTCCTTCAGCTGTTTAGGTATCAGATGCCGTTTGGCGATTTCCAGCTTTTCCTCCTGGGTATAACCGGTAATGTCAATGATCTCCATCCGATCTCTCAATGGTGGCTGGATGGTATCCAGTGAATTTGCTGTTGCGATAAACAGGACTTTTGACAGGTCATAGTCCACTTCAAGGTAATTGTCCTTAAAAGTGCTATTCTGCTCCGGATCCAGTACCTCAAGCAAGGCCGATGATGGGTCCCCTCTGAAATCAGAGCTCACCTTATCTATTTCGTCCAGGATAAATACCGGGTTGGAAGACTGGGACCGATTGATGTTCTGAATGATTTTACCCGGCATGGCACCTATATAAGTCTTTCGATGCCCCCTGATCTCTGCTTCATCATGCAATCCTCCCAGGGACATGCGAACATATTTTCTGCCGAGCGCCTTGGCTATCGACTTTCCCAGGGATGTTTTACCTACACCTGGAGGACCGTAAAGACATAGGATCGGACCTTTCAGATCATTTTTTAATTTCCTGACAGCCAGATATTCCAAAATCCTGTCTTTCACCTTTTCCAGACCATGGTGATCCTTATCGAGTACCTTCTTTGCATGTTTAAGGTCAAAATTATCCTCTGTCACTTCACCCCAGGGCAGGTTGACCAGCAACTCTACATAGTTCATGGCAACAGGATACTCCGCCGCAGCGGGATTCATACGCCCGATCTTATCCAGCTCCTTGAGGAAGTGCTTCTTTACCTCATCAGGCCATCTTTTTTCATCTCCTTTTTTCCTCAGTGCCTCCAGCTCCTGATCAGGCCTGTCCTGTCCCAGTTCTTCCTGCAGCACCTTCATTTGCTGACGCAGGTAATAATCCCTTTGTTGCTGATCTATGTCCGAGTGGACCTTACTGGCTATTTCGTGCTTCAGCTCCAGCACCTGGATGTCTTTTAGCATGAATTTGAGCAGTTTCTCCGCTCTTTTCTTGGGATTATCAATCTCAAGGAGCTTCTGCTTATCAGCGACATCCGCACTTACGTTGGAAGACAGGAAATGGGTCAGAAAAGTATGATTTTCAATATTTTCAAGTGCTACCTGAGCTTCTCTGGGGATTTCAGGGTTCAACTTCAATACTTTGTTGGCAGCTTCCTTGAGCGACTGAATGATCACGGCTATGTCCTTTTTAGGAACATTTTCGTCATCCTGCAATAGTTTATAGCTCGCTTCTAAGAATGGTGTCTCCTTAATGGCTTTGTCCAACGCAAACCTGTGTTTACCCTGTATAATTACGGTAGTGTTGCCATCTGGCAATACAAGCATTTTAAGAATTCTAGCTACTGTACCTACCTGATAAATGTCTTTGAAGCCGGGTTCCTCTGTTTCAGTGTTTTTCTGAGCAACCACACCGATGATCCTGTCGCCATTATAGGCTTTCTTGATCAGCTTGATAGATTTTTCGCGACCTACGGTAATAGGTAAGACCACACCCGGAAACAATACAGTATTCCTGATAGGAAGTATACCTAATTTATCTGGCAACGCTTCTTCATCACCTTGCTGGTCATCTTCAATAACTAACTGAATTAAATCTCCCGAATCTTCATCAGACTTGGTAAAACGAAAAGATTTTATGTTTTTTTGGTCAGCCATATAGCTTTTTATGTCAATTTGGCAGATTTTGCCTTTTAAAGTACGAATTAAATATTGAAACGTTATAAGCCCAATAGGTGTGCCAAAATAGAATACCATGCTATTTTTCACACTATCTTTGAGGGAACCTGTCGAAACGGCATGAATATGAACTGTGTTTTAAGGCTGTGCTTTTTTCTATGTCTCGTGATGACCATGTCCATCACCAAAGGACAACTAGCCGCTTTCCAGTTTGAAGCAGACTCCCTTATGCCGAAGGTTATCCTGAATAATTTCCAGTTTAAGAACATCAACAAAGTAAGTGATTATTACAATGCTGATAAATTCAAAAAGATCTATGAACTGGAGAAGGCGGGTGATTGGAAAGAATTATATCCATTGCTAAGAGATTATGTTCAACGATTTGGCATTCAGAATTTCTATAAGGATACCCGGATGATTTGGCGTCTGGCCAAGCTCACAGAACTCTATGGAAATCCTGACGAGGCCAAATCATTGTACAGGCTGGTGTTGCGTCATCACCACCATGACATCGATATCAAAGAGATTGAACTCTACTATGACACACTCAATGAACAGGAGGCAGCACAATACGTACCCCTCGATTACTATTATGAGCTGGTAGAATACCGAAAGCTGATCGATACATTAAGACCGCCAAGAGGGATCCTCCTCAATATGGGACAGAACATCAACAGCGCCAAGGCTGACTATGGCCCAACATTGAATATCAACAACAATATCCTGCTATTCACCTCCAAAAGAAATAGTGATGATTTTTCCTTGAGAAGGAAGGACAATGAAGATTTATTTTACTCGAGAAAAGACGATTATGGTACCTGGGAGAAGGCCAAACCATTGGATGCACTGAATTCCATGTATAATGAAGGCTCTGCGGTACTGACCAGAGATGGAAAAACACTCTATTTCGGACGGTGTGATTGTGTGGACTGCTATGGAGATTGTGATCTGTTCATGGCTACCCTTCGACCAGACAGCACCTGGGGCAACGTAAAAAACCTGGGGACAAATGTGAACAGTCTGAGCTGGGATTCACACCCTTCGCTTTCTCATACAGAGGATACCCTGTTTTTTGCTTCTGACAGACTGGGCGGCTTTGGGCTTTCTGACATCTACTTTACTTATAAGCAAAAAGATGGAACCTGGGCACGTGCCCAGAATGCCGGACCGGTTATCAACACGCGAAGCAATGATGTTAGTCCATTTTATCATCCAGTCTACGATGTCCTGTATTTTAGCTCTAATGGACAACTTTATAATTTTGGTGAATTTGATATCTACAAGAGCCGCAATGTAGGTGGAAACTGGAGTGAACCTTACAACATAGGCCCGCTTGTGAATGCAGCAGGAAGTGAGTTCTATTTCACCATCGACTCAAAATCCGAACTGCTCTTTTATGCCCGATCCATCACACGGGATCTGACAAAACAGGATATCTACTCCTTTCCATTACCTATGGAAGCACAGCCATTGGCCAATACCTTATTATACGGTTCATTGACTGACTCTCTCACCGGGGCGCCATTCAAAGGGATCGTGTCTATCATCGACCTGGATGAGGGGATTGAAGTGGCCCCCAAGTTTCTCCGGCCGGATGGTAGTTTTGAATTCAACCTGATCGACAAAAGGAACTATCTTCTAGTAATTCAAGGTGATGATTTCTTCAGAATTGAGGACGTCTTTTTCCTGGATGGGCCAATGGAGCTTAGAAAAGTAACTGAGCCATTAGCTAGCAGGGTCAAGTTTGCCTCCATTGAATTCGACAACGGAAAAGCCGAGTTGAAAACGGAGATGTATGCCGACCTCAATAAAGTTGTCAATTTCATGTACGACAATCCGGAATTTAAGCTCAGGATCTCAGGACATACAGACTCCTATGGCTCTGACGAATTCAACCTTCAGCTATCCAAAGAAAGAGCCCGAAATATCAGGAATTATATCGTTGATTTCGCCGGGGTGTGGCCTGACCGAGTAGCGTATGAAGGTTACGGAAGCTCACGCCCAATCATGCAGGGTGATTCCGAAGAAGCCAAAGCAATCAACAGACGGGTAGAATTCGAAATCTACAGACCTGGTGTAGCTACCAATCAGGAGATAGTGCCGGATAGCAATGAATAAATGCCTAGAAAGGCAGGAGTTTATACACATCGTTGAAAATGGCATAACTCATCAGCCCGAGTAAAAGGACCATGCCTACTTTCTGCGCATTTTCAAGGAATCTGTCCGATGGCTTTCTGCCAGAAACGATCTCCCAGGTAAGGAAAGCCACGTGACCTCCATCCAGTGCCGGGATAGGCAGAAAATTCATAAAGGCCAATACCATGGATAGCAATCCGGTGATTCTCCAGAAATGATTCCAGTCCCAGGTGCCACCAAAAAATTGTGCGATGCCTATCGGTCCTGATAATGACTTGGAAGCCGATACTTCGCCAGAGAAGATTTTACCAAATCCCCGAATATTTTGCCACACGATGCCAAATGCTTCATTCGTACCTTTAACCACACTGACTCCCATACCAAACTGGCGGGTAGAGTAATCTATGATTTTATGAGCCTGAAATCCAAGCAACCCATCCTCATCCACTTTAAGCGTTAGCTGCTGTGGCGCTGTCATTTGATTTTCAGCACCATCCATCGGTCTGGTAACTAAAGCAGTGAACTCCTGACCTCTTAGAGCTTCCATCTTATCCTTAAACTCATCATAGTAAAAGATAGAGTCACCATTTACAGAAATAAATTTATCTCCAGGTTGCAATCCACCTTCAGCTGCATTACTTCCTGCAAGCACCTGCCCTACCTCAAAAGGTGCCCGATAATCCATAAAACGCTCACCACGCTTGTCAGAAAGCTTATCCAGGAAATCACTGGGTATATCAACTTTAAGATATTCTCCGTCTCTCAGTACAGTATAGTAAACATTGCTGCCCAGAATCACATCCGGACTAAAAAGATCGCTAAATGTCTCATAATCCTGACCGCTGATATCAACAATGCGGTCTCCGGTTTGTAAACCGATCTGTCTGGCCAGGTTATTAGCCTCAATGCCATGTTTGTTTAATTCTTCTTTGGTGATATACGATTCACCATTGATATACAGGAGCGCAATAAATATCACTATACCGGTAATCACATTCACGATGATTCCACCCATCATCACAATCAATCGTTGCCAGGCTGGTTTTGCCCTGAATTCCCAGGGTTCCGGCTCTTCGTTCATGGATTTGGTATCCAGTGACTCATCAATCATTCCGGAGATCTTCACGAAGCCTCCAAGAGGTATTGCACCTATAGAATATTCGGTTTCTCCAAATTTCTTTCCCCAGATTTTGGGGGGGAATCCGATGGAATATTTTTCGACTCTCATCCCAAAGGCCTTAGCCGCCAAAAGGTGTCCTAACTCATGTAATCCTACTAATATCGACAATCCCAGCAGTAGCTGAGCTGCCATAATCAAACCTTCCATTTATCTAATTATCTCCTTTGCTTTAACCCTTGTCAATTGGTCAGTTGCTATAAAATCTTCTAAAATTGGCTCACGAATATAATCTACCTTGACCAAGCATTCCTCAATTACATCGGATATTTGTAAAAAACCAATTCTGTCTGCTAAAAATTCACTTACCGCAATTTCATTGGCAGCGTTCAGGATACAGGGGTGATTTCCTCCTCGCTCAATTGCATGATAAGCCAGCTGTAAGTTACGGAAAGTTTCCGTATCAGGTTGCTCAAAGGTGAGCTGAGGGAACGCCGTAAAGTCAAATCTGGGGTAATCATTGGGTAGCCTTTTGGGGAATCCAAAGGCGTATTGTATCGGCAACTTCATATCAGGAAGTCCCATCTGTGCCTTAATACTGCCATCCTGAAACTGCACCATGCTATGTATGATAGATTGTGGATGGACCACCACTTCAATCTGCTTCAGGGGTGTTCCAAAAAGCCATTTTGCCTCGATCACCTCCAACCCCTTGTTCATCAAGGTTGCAGAATCTATGGTGATTTTTGCACCCATCTCCCAGTTGGGGTGCTTCAGGGCTTGCTGCTTTGTGACTACACTCAGTTGCTGTCTTGTCATCCCCCTGAAAGGTCCGCCGGAAGCCGTCAAAATTATTTTTTCAATCGGGTTGATATGCTCCCCGACGATGCATTGGAAAATGGCCGAATGCTCCGAGTCTACCGGTAATATATTTACCTCATTTTGGGCTGCCAACGAGGTGATTAATTGTCCTGCTACGACCAGGGTCTCTTTATTGGCCAATGCAATGTCTTTGCCAGCCTCGATGGCCTTGATCGTGGGCTTGAGCCCTGAATAACCGACCAAAGCAGTCAGCACCAAATCCACATCTTCCATCTGAACAATAGACTCCAACGCGTTGGTCCCTGAAAATACCTTGATGTCATATGGATCCAGCGCCTCCTGGACCTGCAAATAATGGTCATCGTTGGTTATGACTACTACGTTTGGCTTAAACTTAATGGCTTGATCAATGAGGAGTTCCCAATTGTTCTGGGCAGTAAGGGCTTCCACTTCAAACAATTCCTCATGCAAAGCAATGACTTCAAGAGCCTGGGTTCCGATCGAACCAGTAGAGCCAAGGATCGCTATACGCTTCTTATTCAATTCACCTGACATCAGGTTGCTGCTTAGTGTTTATTTGATCTATTTTTTCGCAAAAGTAGCCAATTGCTCAGCGATCTTCCTATCATTGGACAGACGGGGCACCTTATTTTGACCACCCAGCTTGCCAATTGACTTCATATGGCTGATAAAGGCATTTTTTTCAAGAGAGGTAACTACGAGCTTGCGTAAAATGTTTCCACCAATCAGATCATCATAATAAGTATTGAGGTCTCTGAGATGATTATCCAGGGTTTCAACAAATTTCTGCATGTCACTAGGTTCGTTTCCAAATTCAATGAACCATTCATGGTGAGGCAGGCCTTCTTTTGGGGTCACATTAGGTGCCACAGTAAATTCCACCAGCTCCACCTCAGGAAATGCTTCACAGGTGCGTTTCATGGCCTTCTCTACTTCTTCACCGATCACATGCTCTCCAAATGCCGAGATAAAATGCTTGATCCGGCCGGTAACAAGTAGCCGATGAGGATTCTTGCTGACAAATTTTACCGTGTCACCAATAGAATAGCCCCACAATCCTGCATTGCTATTGATGATCAGGGCATAATTAACACCCACTTCTACCTCATCGATAGACAAACGGGTAGGGTGCTCGTTGAAATATTCATCCGTAGGGATGAATTCGAAGAAAATTCCCGTATTCGCCAATAGCAACAATCCCTCATCCACCTGGCTATCCTGGTAGGCGATAAAACCCTCTGAAGCCGGGTATGTCTCGATGGAATCCACCTTCTTGCCGATGGTTTCAAATAGCTTGGCTCTGTATGGCTCAAAATTGACTCCACCATAAACAAACATTTCAAAATTTGGGAAGAGGTCTTTGATAGGTTTGCCGGTCTTAGCTACCAATCGGTCAAAATACATCTGCACCCACGGTGGGATCCCGGAGATCAACGTCATGTTTTGATTGTAGGTCTCCTCCACAATCTGATCCACCTTTTGCTCCCAGTCTTCTATACAATTGGTTTCATAGCTGGGCATCTGGTTGGTCCTGAGATAGCCGGGCACGTGATGATTGACCATCCCGGACAATCGACCGGTCTTTATTCCTGCCTTTTCGTCCAATACCGGACTACCTGAGAGAAAAATAAGTTTTCCGTCCAAAAATCGGGCGTTCCCCGTCTGGTGTACGTACGACAACAGGGCATTTCTGGCACTATTGATATGATTAGGGATAGACTCCCTGGTGATGGGGATGTACTTGGTGCCACTGGTGGTACCTGAGGTCTTGGCAAAATACTCTGGTTTCCCCGGCCAGAGCACATCGGATTTCCCTTCCAGGATTTGGTTGACATAGGGAGAAAGAGCTTCATAGTCTCTGATCGGGACCTGCTTTTTGAAATCATCATAGCTCTTAATATCCGCAAACCCATGATCAGTACCAAAAACCGTATTTCTGGTTTTCGAAACAATCAGTTCCCGGATGTTTTCCTGAAACAGGCCTGGATTAACTGCCCATTTTTTAGTTTCTTTAGCAATGTAAGCTGCAAAAGGTTTTGCAAGAATTGACCTGATTCCCATCGGCGTGAAATTAAGAAAATATGCCGGGTAAATTAATTTAGAGTTCTGAAACTTTCCGTTAGGAAACTTAGTAAAAGGAAAATGAAAGAATGATTGAAGCAATGAAAAAGTATTTGGTTGTAGCCTTATTAGGCTTTGTTACCGGGCTGGCAGGTGTGTATGTTGGATGGAACCTGATGACCAATCAGCATGGTGAGCCTCTGGATGTTGCCTTTTCATCGACTGTTTCTGAAAACCACTCAGACAATTTCCAAAACGCACCAATCAGCACACCCATAGGTGAAAGAACCCTTAGCGAAGTCGGTTCCGACTTCTCATATGCTTCAGAGAGAACCACGCCCAGCGTTGTATTTATCCAAACACTGAGTGAATACGAGTACCGGACAGGAAGCTGGCTGGATTGGTTTTTCGAACCCCGGACTTCACAGCAAATCGGCAGCGGTTCCGGTGTGATCCTCTCGGAAGATGGCTATATCGTTACTAACAACCATGTGATCGATGGTGCCGATATGATCAAGGTCACGCACAATAAGAAGTCTTATGATGCACAGCTTATTGGTGTCGATCCCTCCACAGATCTGGCTGTAATCAAAATTGATGGCAAAAATTTGCCTGCTGTGACTGTGGGAAAGAGCGACAAAATAAGAGTGGGTGAATGGGTGCTTGCCGTAGGAAATCCTTTCAATCTTACTTCGACGGTAACAGCAGGGATTGTAAGTGCGAAGGGCCGAAACATCAATATCCTGCGAGATAAATTCCCCATCGAATCATTTATTCAAACGGATGCAGCCATCAATCCGGGAAATAGTGGCGGCGCTCTGGTCAACCAAAAAGGTGAACTTATCGGGATCAATACTGCGATCCTATCAAAAACCGGATCCTATACCGGTTACGGCTTTGCTATTCCTTCCAACATTGTGAAGAAGGTCTACAACGACATTGTAAAATATGGAGAAGTGCAAAAAGCATTCATCGGTGCGGAGTATGTAGACATCGACAGCGACATGGCCAACAAAATGAAGCTGACAAACCTGAATGGTGTGATTGTTGCCAATGTGCAACGTCAGGGTGCTGCGGCCAAAGCCGGCCTTGAAAAAGGTGACGTGTTACGCATGGTCAATGGAACACAAATCATCAGCAAAGCTTACCTTGAAGAATACATAGGAAATTTGTATCCGGGAGATGAGTTAACCATTGTGTTGCAGCGTGAGGGTAAGGAAATGACTAAAGACCTGACGCTGACAAACCGTGAAGGCACCACCGGAATTATCGTAAGGAACCTGGTGACTTCCGATTACCTTGCTGCAACCTTCGAAAATGTATCTAAAGTAGAAAGGGACCTTATTGGCATCAGCCACGGAGTGAAAGTAGTGGATTACAACGCCAAAGGATTCTTTGCCGGACTGGGTATCCCGGAAGGTTTTATCATCACCAATATCAACAATACGGCCATTGAAAACCCAAAAGAACTCATAGATATCCTGGAGAAGATCCGGGGAAGGGTGATCATCTCAGGCATCGATAAGCGTGGAAGAAAAGTATATTATCCCTATTACTTTTAAACAGCGTGGGTCTTGAACTTCAGCTTTTTCTTTAACTCTTCGATGGAGTAACGGAACTTCGCGTTGGTATCAATCATGTCGTTTACAGATTGAACTGCATGAATGACCGTGCTATGATCCCTGCCTCCAAAGTGATATCCAATGGATTTCAACGAATGATTGGTGTAATCTTTTGAAAAATACATGGCTACCTGCCGTGCAATCACAATCTCTTTCTTTCGGGTCTTGGCCTTAAGGTCATCCTGGGCAACACTGAAAAAGTCAGATACCGTTTTCTGGATGTAGTCGATACCTACTTCAGAATCGATGTCATGTACAATGTTTTTCAGGATTTGCTTGGACAGCTCCAGGTCAATCTCCCGCTTGGTCAAGGACGCATGGGCAATCAAAGAAATCACTACTCCTTCCAGCTCACGTACATTGGTATCTACACTGTAGGCAATGTATTCAATGACCTGATCAGGAATTGAAATGCCATCATTTTGCATCTTCTTCTGGATGATGGCCATCCTGGTTTCAAAATCTGGCTGCTGTAAATCTGCGGTTAGTCCCCATTTAAAGCGGGAAACCAATCGCTCCTGTAGACCCTTCAGGTCTTTAGGTGCACAATCAGAAGTGAGAATGATCTGCTTACCACTCTGATGCAGGTGATTGAAAATGTGGAAGAAAATTTCCTGCGTTTTTTCTTTATCCCTCAAAAACTGAATGTCATCAATGATCAGTACATCAACTTCTTTGTAGTAATTAATGAAGTCCTGAATGTTGTTGTTTTTGAGTGCTTCGATAAATTGATTGGTGAATTTCTCCGAAGCGACGTAGATGATGGATTTTCCTTTGTTGTCGCTTTTGATTTGGTTTCCAATCGCCTGAACGAGGTGTGTCTTACCTAATCCTACACCCCCATAAAACATCAATGGGTTGAAGGATGTGACACCTGGCTTTTGGGCCACCGCAAAACCGGCAGATCGAGCCAATCGGTTGCAGTCACCCTCAATGAAGTTATCAAAAAGGTAATTTGGGTTAAGGTTGCTATTGTTTTGTAGCTCCTCTAGAAAATCAGGATTCTTGTACTTGTCATAGCCGTTCACACGATTCTTATTCTGGCTATTGCTTGATCCTGAGACGCTTACGGTAAGTGGCTTAGAATGTTCATCACCACGGTCCATCACAACAGAATATTCCAATCTTCCTTTTTCTCCTATTTCGGACCGTATAGCTTGTTTTAGTAAGTGAACGTAGTTTTCTTCAAGCCATTCGTAAAAAAACTGACTAGGCACCTGAATTGTCAGCACATTATTCTCAAGGTTGAGGGGTACAATAGGCTCAAACCAGGTCTTAAAACTTTGTGGAGGAATGCGATCCTGAATAAATTGAAGGCATTTTTCCCACGTCTCTACATACATTGGCGATCTAGATTAAAAGTTGGCAGTTTATACTTATTTGGTACCCTTACGGGAAAGAGGGACATCAAAATTGTGACAAATAATTTTAAGAAAAAAATGATTTCTCACTTGACTTTTTGCAATCCCCGTTTACTCCAAGAATTCGCATGATAAAATTCAATATTCTTTGAAAAATACAATGTGGCCGAAACCCTGAATATCGGGTAATCTGATGGAGTGAAATCAAAGATTTAAAAATACCTAAAAACAAAAAAACCGTCCCGATAGTACGGAACGGCTTTCGCTAAATATTAAAGTTATTCAAACACCTATTTGGCATCTTCCTCAAAACCGTAGACAATTTTAAAGTTGTCATAAAGATCCTGGAAGTCCTGAATCTCAGGAGCCATTTTTACAGCTTCTTCGTATTTGGTCAAAGCGTCAAGCAAGAGACCATTTTCTTCGTAGAAAGAAGCATAAATTAATTTGTTCAGTGGGCTGTCTTCAGAAACCTCGCTTTTCAGGCTAGCCAGATTTGCATTGATTTCTGCGTCTGTAGCTCTTTTGATCCCAACATCATCAGATTTTACTTCAGGATCACCCTTTTTAGCTACCTGAAGGATGTATAAGCCTACATCATTCTTCATCTGCTCGGCAGTGAAATCAAGCTCTACAAACTCACTTTCAGTCTCAGTTGTATAAATCACTTCGTCAAAGATATTTTTAACAGACACTACATAAGTATCGTTTTCACTCATTTCAGAAGGACGTTTCCATCTGATAATCGCTTTATCTCCTATGACTTTATTTTCACTGGCTATATTAACCTGTGTAGGTGCCATAACCATAATTGCTGCATTGGTCGCCCTTGAAACCGCTCCAGTAGCTGCCATTTTTGAACGGTAGTTGGTGTTTTCTTCTTCGTTCATCTTGCTGGCTACGAACCTAGCATATCTGCTGGCTACGCTAGTAGATCCTACTGTGATATTTTTCTCTAAGTCAGATACTTTTTTAGTTCCTGCTGTTCTTACTTCAGTAGTTTTTCCCGATTTGTGCATCAAACCAATGTAAGCACCATCAGAAACAATAAGTTCATCTCCGGAATTCAAAGTCGCTCCCGTTTTTAGAGCCTCAGTACTTGTTGTACCTGCTCTTTTTACCTGATTACTACCTTTATTGGCCAAAACTCTGAAAGTATAACTCTGACCGAAGGCCAGAGAAGCCGTCAGAATCATAGCGAACATAAAGGCGATTGAAACAAAATTTTTCATAATTATTTAGCTATTAAAATTGAGTGTGTGTGATTTTTAAAGTTTATCTATTTTAAATAGTGAACGTCTACCCTCTCTGGTGAAAATGTTTTTGACTACACCGTAATAGACCTCAAGTGAATCACCGGATATGGCTACCGCAAATAATGCGATACCTAATTCGATTTTAAAACTGTTTTGGTCAAGTAAAATAATCATAATGTAAGTCAAAAAACCTATTTCAATTAACTGGAACAACTTCGTTATTCCATCATACCATCGAGGTATACGACGGTATATAAGCGAAAACAGTGCCACATTTAAAAAACACAGAATAATTGCTAAAATAATTTCAGAAAAATCATCCATGGCATTGATATAATCTTCGTTTAAGATCATAGAAACGATGTTTGCGTGGATTACACCCCCAAACATATCAGGGTAGGCCCGACCAATATATTTTTCATTTAAGGGGGTAAAATACTTATCTTCTATCGCTCTTCGATCTCCAAGATAGTCTCCGAGGTAGCAAAAAATCACAATCTTTCCTTCAATGAGGTCTCTTGTAAAATTCTCTTCAAACACGTCCTGCACATCGAGTGCAAAAAACTTGGTCCCAAATTTTGTTGCTCCATAATCCAGCACATTTCCCCTGTAGTTGATCGTTTCCACCTCATTACCTCTTTCCAGGAACCTCTGAGCCACTTCCGGATTATAATAACTTGCCAGCTTCACTGCAAAAGCGTGTTGGTTATCTCCCAAGGCTACCTGTTGAGGCACAAATTCCCGGCACATCTTCAGGTCTTCCTGTACCTCTGCATCTGTAACGAGGTTAGCAAAACCCGGATCCCCATATTGGGCAAACTGTGGCCATGAATAGGCAATGGAATCGAATTTATCTGTCTCAGGATTATGTAAAAGCTTACTTGCCATCACCAGGTTTTCAACACTGGCAAAGCCCTCCTCCAACACACTATCTCCAATAGAATCTTTTGGAAAATAGAAAAAAGAATCCATTCCGATCACCCTGGGATTGTACTGAGAGATGATCTGAAGCATGATCCCGATATCTGGTCGAGGAAGTGTTCCCATATTCACCAAAATGATCCGGTCATCTGCTACAGGTTCATCCCGTAGCTGGGAAAACACGATGTCGGTCACCTCCATATCTGATAAGGCCTCGCCAATCGGATCGAATACATCGAAGATCTTAAACGCGGTAAATGTGTTTAAAACTCCCATCATCCCGAAAATGAAAAGAGTTGCGAGTATTACGTCAAGCCAGAATTTTCTAAACATTGCTTTCTTTTTAGAGGTTGTGTTGGTTTTTCACTGATGCAATTAAGGAGCTATTAATTAATTGATCAACCGTATTGTCAATATAATTATACTTTTAATTGCAATTTTATAATTATAAAGATAAAACATTGATAATAATTGGTCCTGCATGAAAATATCATTCCCAGGAAAACAAAAAGGGTGCCATAAGCACCCCCTTCCTTCCATAATTGAACATAGCTAGTTCAAAACAAAACCATTTGGTCCCCTTCCCACACTGAATTTTTCCATGAAGGTTCCATCAGATCCGTAAACAAAAACTTCTCCGCTCTCAACAAATCCTTTGGAATCTCCGACATATATATTTCCGGCTCCATCCACACCCATACCATAAAAACCGGTGGCATCGTCTTCTGAGATCAAAGAAGTTCCTGATGTACCAGTCATATCCATACCATATTTATATACAGAAGCACCAGCATAGTAGTATAAGATCTCACCGGTAGGATCAATGGCTATTTTAGTAGAGACATTCATGCCCAGGTCCACCACGGTCAATACCTCTAGCGAGCTCGGATCGATTTCGATAAATTTCCCATCACCGACCGGATTATACTGCTCATCGAGCCCGCCTCCACAAACCAGCCAGATATCTCCATCAGCATCTATTTTCATCTCACCCGGAGAACTGCCAACTTCTATGGTTTTCGTTATAGTCTCCGTATTGAGATCAATGACTGATAAGGTTGTACTGAAATTATTTGAGACAAATAATTTGTTGCCTGAGATCAATACGCCTTCGGCACCATAGTCAGTATCAATGGTTTTTTGAATTTCTCCTGTTTGAAGGTCAAAAACAGTAACCCGTCCTACATCAGAAAAGCTGACCCATTCTGAAACATAGCCTTTATCACCACTACTGGTCATATATCTGGGAAGTTTCAGGTTATCAATGGTAAAGTCTATGGTCATATCGGCCAGATTCAGGGCTTCCACTTTGTTACTGTTGTTCACCACCAAAAAAGCGTGATCCTGATTCACATAAATAGATTGCATCACATCCCCGATTTCTTTTCCATCATTGACCAGGGAAAATACATTGTTGTAAACTTTCTGAGATTCGAGATCATAATATGATAGCGAGGCATCCCCACTACCGAAACTCCCTTCGTTGGAAATCAGGATCCCATTTTCAAAATCATCAGGAATTAGCAATTCCGTCTCCTTTTCATTACAGCTCCAAAGGATAGCTACTGTGAGAATTAATAGATTGGTGTATTGGATTGTTGTTTTCATCGTTTAATCAGCATATTTATTTGATAGTTTCTTCCGGGCATGGCCAGATTGATGAGGTTTTCATAATCATTATCCAGCAGATTATTTGCTCTCACTCCCAGGCCCAAGGTCCAGCTTTCCATAGTAAATTGTTTTTCAATTCCCATATTCATGAGAAAAAAGCCATCGACAGATTGTACCAGCGCATTGTCAAGGGTGGTATATCTTCTATCCGTATAACTTGTATTTAAATCCAGCGACCAATCCGACAATGTAGATATTATGTTCAGGGTCCCCTGATGGATCGGAACATATGGCAGCTGATTCCCTGAGTTGGTCCCGGTTTGATTTAATGACCTGGTCAATGAATATGATCCTGCTATTTTATGAGTAAAAGATCCTGTCCTAAAAGTTATCCTTCCTTTATATTCTACTCCTCCTGAATGAACTTCACGGATATTCTCTGGTGACCAAATACCATCTCCGCCTGGCCGCCAAAGAATATAATCTTTGGCCCACATTTTAAATACATTCAGAGAAACACCCCATTCCATATCATCTATTCCTGATTCCCACCTCAGTCCTGCCTCTGTATTCATACTTCTTTCCGGCTCCAGGTCCGGATTCCCGCCCGGGTTCCAGTAGAGGTCATTGAGGGTAGGGATACGAAACCCGGTGGAGATACTCTGAGTAAGTTTCAGCCTGTTTTTTGTGTCACTAAAAAGATTGATCTGCTGATTGATAGAAGGGTTAAAAGGAAACTGGTTCCTGAAAATTGATTGCCTGGCATTGATCGTCACTTTCCAGAAATGAGTGATTGGAGCCGAAAACGAAGCAAACAACCCTGTTCTCACATCTGTAAGGTTTTCATTAAAACTATCTGATTGTGCACGGAAAACGTTTCCATTGATTCCGACCCTGCCTAAAATTCGTGACCCCAGATCAAAAACATAAGTAGAAACCATGGAGTATTGATGAACTATGGTTTCCTGCTCCTTATTATACAGGGTCCTGTTGCTGATAAATCCCAGCGAAGTATTCAAGCTGCCAGTGGCATGCTCATATCGGTGTGATAAAGCCACTCTAATATTTCCGGTTTCCAACTGGTTTTCTGAAGAGCTACCCTTTACAGGCTGGATTTCACGGTCATTGGTCGTGAAAATTCCATCCAGTGAAAGTTGATGACTTTTTAGTTCCCATTGCAGCGTTTGTCGAAGTCCCATATCAGCCACCGCTGCATTTTCCTGCTTGTGTTCTACACCATTATATATATAGGAGAAGTTATTCTTAATACCCGTTCGATAAATCCTTGTTTGACTCGCGACCTTTCCGATTGAGTAGTTCGCTTTTGCGCCCAAAAATGAGTACCCATAGCTCCCGACATCACCTCGCAATGTGAACCCTGGCTTTTGGTTCTTCAGGTCAATATCCGAGTCCAGCAAAACCGTCCCCCCAATAGAGCCACTCCCAAAAAGTGCACCCCCACTCCCCGGTTGAAGCTCGATCGACGACAACAGCCACACCGACCATTGGCTAAAATCCAATTGACCCAGTGTGGGATAGTTGACAGGAATCCCATGCCACAATACGTTGGTCTGTGAGGCAGAGGTACCTCGCATCGAAATGGTCGAAAGCTGCAGATTGCCATAGGACTTAAAATAGATGCCTCCACTCCTGGATAACGCATCGGAGAGATTCACCTCATGCTCACTCAAATCTACTTTTTGAAGGGTGCCTCCTACCACAAATGCGTGGATTGGATCTCCATCTACGGCTACCTCAGACAGGTAAACAGTATCCTCCTGTGCACTCACAAAGAGTGAGATAAAGCCAAGTACAACTGTAAATAAATATCTCAACGGACCTATGAATTAAAATTTCTTCAATTCAAAGCCATCGGAAAAACTTAAGTGTGGTTAACCCATCGGTTGATCACGCCCTTTGCTTTCGCCCGAAGCTCGGAATAAATGAATGAGGCAGGTCTCCTGGCTTGTCCGAAACTCGACTTCCTTCCCGCCCCGACACATCGAGACAGTGGATTTGTAGATCGAGCCATAGAAATGGACTTACAGTTGCGGGGACAGCTCCGGATTCTCATATCGATCACCGGATTCCCTTTTAATCCCTGGTGTATGGCATACAGCAGGGAACCACAATCGGGACAAAGGTAGCGAAATAATCAAATCGCAGAAATCGGGTGGGTAAAAACAACTAAAAATTTGAATTGGATGAAACTTTACTTTTTTTCCACAATTTTGGCTCATGAGGATTATCATTCCCCTTATTGTGCTCCTGGCTATTGCATGTCAACCCAAACAAAAGGTTGTCGACGACACTCAACTTGAGCCGGTCGCTATTGAGTATGCTAAAAAATTCAGGCTTTATGACAATTCTGTATCCGTATTGGAGCCATGGCCGGGTGCAGCGAAGGAAATTACGTATGAGATTAGGGAGACCCCCAAAAAGATCATCTGCACATCAACCACTCACCTTCCCTTTCTGGAACTTCTTGATGTTGCAAATACCCTGGTTGGTTTTCCTGGCACCCAATACATTACTTCAGAAAATATTCGTAAAAGCGTTGATGACGGATCGATAAAGGATGTGGGGGGCGAAGGAAGTTTGAATCTTGAAATGATTATCGGCTTAGACCCTGATCTTGTATTTGCCTTTGATATGGGCAATGAATCCACTGTATTGGATAAGCTGGAAGAATCGGGAATCCCTGTTGTCTATAATTCAGACTTTCTGGAAACATCTACTTTGGGCCGTGCCGAGTGGATCAAATTCTTTGGAGCTTTCTTCCACAAACAATCAGAAGCCGATTCAATTTTTGATGTGATCGAGTCTAACTATGATTCTCTGGTGAACCTTACCAAAAATGTAGCGGTGCGTCCGGAGATCCTAAGTGGTGTATTGTATGGTGATATCTGGTTTCTTCCGGGGGGCAAAAACTGGTCAGCTCAGTTTTTCAATGATGCTGGCGGACAATATTTTCTGGATGACAATGAAAAGACCGGGTGGCTGGAGCTTGGATTTGAATATGTTTTCGAAGAAGCCAAAGAAGCTGATTTCTGGATTGGCGTAGCTACATTTCAGACCAAAGAAGAACTGGCCGATCAGGATAGCAGGTATGCTCAGTTCGATGCATTCAAGCATGACCAGATCTATAACTACAGCAAGAGAATTGGGGATAAAGGAGGTTATGATATTTTTGAATCAGGATATGCCCGGCCTGATCGTGTCCTTGCAGATATGATCAAAATCATTCATCCTGAGCTGCTACCCGATTATGAAACCTATTATTTTGAGCAACTCCCATGATCCATCAATATTTTGAAGAATCAAAATCAAAATGGTTGAAAATCCTTATTGGGATAGGTATTGCCTTTATTCTGTGCTTCATTATCAACATCAGCCTGGGCTCTGTGCTTATCCCCATAAAGGATGTCTTTCTATTCATCAGCGGGAGTGAAACTACCAGCGAAAGCTGGGACCTTATCCTGGCAAACTTTAGAATGCCTAAGGCACTGACAGCCATTTTTGTGGGGAGCGCCCTGGGTGTAAGTGGACTTCAAATGCAAACCCTTTTCAGAAATCCATTGGCAGGGCCTTATATATTGGGCATTAGTTCCGGTGCGGGGCTGGGTGTTGCCCTGGTGATCTTTCTCGGTTTCTATTTTGGAGGATTCTTAAGCGTCACAGGCATTGGCAGAAGCTGGCTGCTGGTAGTTTCAGCAGGCCTGGGATCATTTCTGGTACTGCTGGTGATTGCGGTCGTAGCCTCGCGCATCAAGGATAGTGTTTCATTGCTGATCATTGGATTGATGTTTGGCACTGCCTCGGGAGCACTGGTAAGCATACTTCAATTTTTCAGTCAGGCTGAAAATATCCAGGCCTATGTGCTCTGGTCATTTGGTAACCTGGGTAGTTTATCATGGAAAGAACTGGGTGTATTTATACCCATTCTCGGGCTCGGTCTCATTGCCTCTATCCTATTGTCAAAACAGCTCAATGCTTTATTGCTGGGAGAGAATTACGCACGTAGCCTGGGGTTAAACATCAAAAGGACCCGTTTGCTGATCATCATCAATACGAGCGTACTGGCTGGTACCGTCACAGCCTTTTGTGGTCCCATTGCATTTTTCGGTGTAGCTATGCCACACCTCACCAGGATGTTGTTCAACACAAGCAATCATCTGCTGCTGACACCGGTCCTGATTTTATTTGGAGCTACCTTGATGTTGTTGTTTGACGCTATTTCTCAGCTGCCCGGATTTGGTGCCACACTTCCCATCAACGCAGTGACTTCTTTGATAGGAGCTCCATTTGTCATTTACCTGCTCATCAGGAAGAAAAACCTGGGTTATTCCTTCAACACATGAGCCTCCTGAATACCAAATCGTTGAGCATTGGCTACGGGAAAGGTCCGGAAAGTAAGATCCTTCAAAAAGATATTAACCTGGCGATCAACGAAGGAGAAATTATTTCTCTGATGGGACAAAATGGGGTTGGGAAAACCACTTTTATCAAGACACTGGCCGGTCTGCTGGATCCAATCAGCGGCTCAGTACAATATGGGGAGCAGGATCTAAGCGGGATCTCGTCAGGCGATCTTGCTCAGAAAATGAGCCTTGTGCTCACAGAAAAACCATTCAACTTCAATATTACGCCCATAGAGTTGATTTCCATCTCACGACATCCCTACTCCAACTGGATCGGTGTCTTGAGTCCCAGGGACAAGGAGGTAATAGAGTGGGCGCTCAATGAAACCCACCTCAACTATATCGCCAACAGGAAGCTGTATGAACTCAGCGATGGACAACTTCAAAAAGTAATGATTGCCAGGGCACTGGCTCAGGAGACAGCACTCATCATTCTCGACGAGCCTGCATCACATCTTGACCTGAACAACAAAATTGAGGTGATGATGTTGCTAAAAAAGATTGCCAGCCAGGGCAAGGGAATTCTCATTTCTACCCATGATCTTCAGGTAAGCACACAACTTTCTGACAGGCTGCTATTGTTCAATTTTAATGAAGACACCAACGAAGGCGTACCCGAAGACCTGATCCTGGACGGAACACTACAAAAAAGCCTTTATCTCGATCAATATGGATATGATATGATCAGTGGAACGATAAATTTTGATCAAAAAGGCCCATCAGTGAGTGTCTCCGGAGACCCTGAAACTAAATTCTGGGTAACCATGGCACTGAAGCGAAAAGGATATATAGTAAAGGACGAAAAGCAAAAAGTGGAAATAATCTGTAGTGCCAAAAATCACTTTAAGATCCTCCAAGACAAGAAAAAGCTAGAGGTAAAAAGTATAGAGACTTTATTGAAAAACTTATCCTCCATATAAAAGCAAAGCTCCGCAGGGTGCGGAGCTTCTAATGATGGGATCTCAACCTAACTTAACCTAATTCAAAAAAAATTACCAGTAACCCATCACTGCCTTTAATATTTATTCAACCTCCAGTCGTATTCATAATACAACAACTTTTTCCCAATAAGGTTTTGGGTATGATACTGGTCTACATAGGATAGTACAGATTCACTTTTTTCTAAAAAATCACCCTCATACCACGCAAATATCTTTGATACCTGTACTACATTTTTAGTAACCCGAATGAAGGTGGGAAAGTTCAAAACATAGGTAGTGCGATCCGATAGCTGTTTTTCCAACCCATCCGGACGAAATGCAAAATCAGCTAGTGGTGGGCAGCCGACAGCAGCACATACCAATACAAAATGTAGCCGCTCATCAGGAAAAGTCCTGAATAGCCGCTCTTTTTCTATTTCATCAAGCGTCAGGTCCATCCCTGCCACCTTTGCTTTCAGCTTATTAAAAAATCCATCGATCTTCAGCGGACCTTCTGCAGGGTAATTTGTCATGACATGGTGGATGACTAAAATATTGTAAGTATTGATCAGGAAAGCTTTTTTTTCAACATCTGACGCACTTTCAAAATTAAATGCACCAATCTTTTCGACCAGGTTATCTAATGAGGACCTTTCTTTTTTGAGTAGGTCATACTTCACCAATCCGTTTTTCACAAACTGATTAAAAAATCGATCTGCCTCATCAAAAAATGACTGTCCGACCAATTGTGTAGAATAAGCATACAGAAGGATAACCATCAATTTCTTCATATCTCTCTAAACGCATATTGATCAGCACCAGTTAAGTTTCAAATGTCAAATGATTGACAAACCACATCATCAAGACATACGTTGGGAAAGAATGCCACAGACTTAAAGGGAATTGCGGTAACTTAGAAATGTATGAAAAATATTGTGATCATTGGTAATGGCATAGCCGGAATAACTGCCGCCCGGCACATCAGAAAAAAATCCAATGACCGAATTACCGTCATTTCCGGGGAAACGGATCATTTTTTTTCCAGAACAGCCCTCATGTATATCTACATGGGCCACATGAAATATGAACACACTAAACCGTATGAAGATTGGTTCTGGACAAAAAATAAGATCGACCTGGTGAAAGGATGGGTCCAGGCAATTGATTTTGACAAGAAAATACTTCACCTGGATACAGATGATATAAACTATGATCAATTGATCATTGCCACCGGATCGAAATCCAACAAGTTCGGATGGCCGGGACAGAACCTGGAGGGGGTACAGGGATTATACAGCTATCAGGACCTGGAATCGATGGAATCCAACACCCAAAACATTGATCACGCCGTGGTTGTTGGTGGTGGGTTGATCGGCATTGAGATGGTAGAAATGCTGCATTCAAGGCATATACCGGTCACTTTTTTAGTCCGGGAAGCAAGTTTCTGGGATATTGTTTTGCCTCCGGAAGAATCAGAAATGATTAACCGACATATTCGGGAATATGGTATTGACCTGAGACTCAGCACGGAACTTGATCAGATCCTTGATGATGGACACGGGAAAGTAAAAGGTGTGAAAACGAAATCTGGTGATGTGATAGATTGTCAATTTGTTGGGTTGACTGTTGGAGTATCACCCAACATAGATTTTCTGAGAGATACTAAACTTCAGGTGGATAGGGGGATCCTGGTAAATGAATTCCTGGAAACGAATATACCGGACGTTTATGCCATTGGTGACTGTACGCAGGTTCGGGAACCGCTACAACACAGAAAGCCCATCGAAGCAGTTTGGTATGCCGGAAGAATGATGGGAGAAACAGTCGCCCAATCAATCCTTGGAAACAAAACAGCGTATAAGCCAGGCGTATGGTTCAATTCAGCCAAGTTTTTTGATATTGAATACCAGGTGTATGGACAGGTAAACCCCAACCCGAAATCCAATGAAAAAAGTTTTTACTGGGAAGACCTATTTGGTAAAAAAGGTGTAAGAATAGTTTTTGATTCCAATTCGATGCAAGTCCTGGGAATGGACGCTTTGGGTATCAGGTTTCGACATGAAGTGTGGGATGAATGGATCAGCTCCGGAGAAAAAATAGAAAAAGTCATCACCAATCTAAAAAAATCGTTGTTTGACCCTGAATTCTTCAAAGAAGTGGATGTAGAAATTCAGGAAAAATTCAATCGGGAACATCACTCCAGTGTCCCGGTAAGGAAAAAATCAATTTTAGAAAAAATATTTAGTTGAATCAGATGCAGGTAATCAGATTTTCAGGATTAGTCCTCTTTTTAATTTCCCTGGGTATTTTCCTGGGCATGTTTTTCATGTCTGGCTACACACTTACAGGAGAAATTGTCCGTGAGCATGTTAAACCAGAGCACCAGGAAGTACTCAGTCCTGAGCTGTCTGAGATTTATGGAAAAACCTTTGAGCTCAGCATCCCATTTGTCAATCATATTAATGGCACTATAGATCGCTATAATAAAGAACAGGAAGCGCAACAGAAGTGGGATCAAAGAATATTTGATGATTATGCTTCTATCCTGATCCGGGCTTCTGCTTCAGGATCGATCATCCAAAATCCCGGACTCTTCTTTTTTCTCACCTTCATTCTGGGAACCATTGGAAGCTTGATGTTTATTCTTCCACAAGCTAAGCTTCAGGGACCTCCGGGAATAAAAAACAATGGAATCTTCCACAATGCCCTGAACAACCGCGGGTGGATTGGAATATTGATTGGAGCACTCTTAATCATGTTCTATATTCTACTTTATTTTTTCCCTGCCTACATCACCAATTGGATCATCATGATGGATCCGGTAAAGCAGATTTTCATTCCGTCAGCCCAGGCCAGTCAGTGGTTTCTCTATGGGTTCATCTACTGTTTTGCTGTTTTGGTCATGGGTGTAAGGAAAATCATCAAATACAGCCACAGCAGATACAAAATCCTTCAAACCCTTTCAGTCACTTTCTTCCAACTGGCCCTTGCATTCATTATTCCTGAAATATTAATGGCCCTGAATCAACCCTACTTCGACTTTAAGAATATCTGGCCGCTGGATTACGATTTCTTTTATGACAGCCAGCTAAATACTTTGTTATCATCAGGGACCATTGGCATTTTCATGCTGATCTGGGGGATCATGCTTATCGTAATTGGTGTCCCGGTCATGACCTTCTTTTTTGGCAAGAGATGGTATTGCTCATGGGTATGCGGGTGTGGAGCCCTTGCTGAAACAGCCGGGGACCCCTTTAGGCAGCTATCAGACAAATCCCTGAAAGCCTGGAAGATCGAACGCTGGCTGGTACATGGTGTTCTGGTATTTGCTATAATCATGACAGGTGGGGTTTTATATACTTATTTCACAGGATCCTACAGTTTATTTGGTCTTGACACATACAGCACACTGCAGAAACCGTATGGTTTTTTCATCGGCTCCATATTTTCCGGAGTAATAGGTACGGGCTTTTACCCATTGATGGGAAATCGCGTATGGTGCCGGTTTGGATGCCCACTGGCGGCATACCTCGGACTTGTCCAACGCTTCAAATCAAAATTCAGGATTACCACAAATGGCGGGCAATGTATCTCCTGTGGAAACTGTTCTACCTACTGCGAGATGGGAATTGATGTCCGTTGGTATGCACAGCGAGGCCAAAACATTATCAGGTCTTCTTGCGTAGGATGTGGAGTATGTGCTGCTGTATGTCCGCGTGGTGTACTCAAACTGGAAAATGTAGAGGAAGAAGGTCGATTTGGCAAAGCTTTATTGACCGGTAACGATAGTTTCAAAGTGCAATCCTGACGATTTACAGCGTTTCTTATAACTTGCGCCACAAACGCTAAGTTATCAAAGTATGCTCCTTCATATTTTTCTTTTCCTATTTTTCACCTATCAAAACCCGGTCGAGAAACTGATAGAAAACGGGTACAACAAGTACCTGGACGAAGACTACGTGGGTGCCATTCAGGTATTTGACAAAGCAGCTGACCTGGCCCCTGAAAATGAAGAGATCTATTACTTGCGTGGCGTCTGCAAATCCAACATCAATGAGAAAGCCGCTGCAATGGTTGACTACAACAAGGCACTTAACCTCAATCCAAAGTATGCTGAGGTATATTATGAAAAAGCATACATCTATCTGCAGGATCAAAACGCTGAAGAGGCTATCAAAGCCCTGGACCGGGTGCTTGAACTAAACCCGGATATGGCTGCTGCTTATGTGAGTCGCGGAACGGCCAAATGCATGCTTGAAGACATCGACGGAGCAAATAAAGACTGGAATAAAGCCAAAGAGCTGGGAATTGACTATTCTGAATTGATGATCTGTGAATAAACCACCAAAGCCGAATCCCTGGAAAAAAATCAGCGGCAAAACCATTTATGACAACCCATGGATCACACTGGATGAAGACCAGGTCATCAATCCGGGTGGTGGCAACAGCGTCTATGGAAAGGTCCACTTCAAAAATTTCGCAGTGGGTGTCATCCCGCTGGATAAAGACAACAACACCTGGCTGGTAGGGCAATGGAGATACTCCCTCAATGAATATTCCTGGGAAATCCCTATGGGTGGCGGCCCGATTGGGATTGATTTGAAAGAATCTGCCCAAAGAGAGCTGAAGGAGGAAACAGGACTTATAGCCAGTAGCTGGGAATTGTTTCTGAAAATGCATACCTCCAATTCCGTGACCGATGAGGTTGGGTATGCATTTGTAGCCAGAGATCTTGAGCAGGGAGAGACAGAATTTGAAGAAACAGAGGACCTGGAAATCAAAAAACTACCATTCTCAGAAGCTGTCGAAATGGTGATGAGGGGTGAAATAACCGATAGCCTGAGTATGATTGCCATTCTGAAGCTGGCCAGACTCCATAATCCTTAGGTAGCCGATTTACCGGACCCATTTATCAGCGGTCTGAGACCAGGCCATTTGGGAATCTTTTCATTTGGCTGGAAATTCGCGAATGATTTTTTTCTCAGGAGACAGGACGCATTGAACTGGCCAATACTTTCACCTGCATCATTATCCGAAGAGGTGTATCGAACTTAAATTTTGTTTGATTTGGTATTAGTTTTACTCGACACCCAGATATAAATGGGTGAGTATTTATTCAAATGAACAACCGCAGGAGTTTCCCACCCCACCCTAAACTTTCTGTCATTTTACTGACCTTAGTGCTTGCATATTTTCCTTCCAAAGCACAAAAGACCTTCCGGGAACGAGATGACCAGCAGTGGATCCAATACGTGAATCTTACAAGTATTGCTCAAAAATGGGTCATTCATTCAAGTACATCATTTCGGTGGCGGGATACCTATCACCGGGGGACACAGTTCCATATTCGTTCGGGAGTCGGTTATCAGTTTACAGACCAGGTAAGATTTCTCAGTGGCATTGGCTTTTTCAGACCCATCAATAACTCCAGTGTGATCCATCATGAACTCCGCCCTTTTCAGGAGCTGCGTATCGGACAAGATGTGGGCAAAACACGTATCGTAAACAGATTTCAGGTTGAGGAGCGATTCCTTAACAGAGTGGAAACCGGACAAACAGACCCTGTCTATATGCGATTTCGATATGCATTGAACTTCACATTTCCAGTTGCAGACTTCTCCGGAGTTGGAAAAAGCAACGAGCTACAGATCACACTGAGAAACGAACTTTTTATCAATGGTCAGAACAGCTCACAGGAAAAAACCTTTGATCAGGACAGGATAACACTTGGTCCTATCCTGTCTATGGAACAGTTTAGCTTTTTATTACTTTGGCACAACCAGATCTCTTCGCTTTCATACCAGGGTGGTTACAGATATACGAGCATTCTGGCCTTCCAGGTCTCCCAGCGTTTAAACCTGTAGCCTTTTCAAAAGAACAACTTGAGTGATGCCAGGACTATGGTCACCAAAATAAATATTCGGTAAGGTTTCTCCGGGATGAGCTTTATAATCTTAATCCCAACAAATGCCCCTACAATGATCAATGGCAACATTAAGAGATTAAATTTAAAGGTCTCCCATGTGATGGTATTCCAAATGGTGATATGAAAGGGTACTTTAAAAACATTGACCAGAAAGAAAAACCACGCTGATGTTCCTATGAAATTGTTTTTTGGTAATCCCATGCTAAGAAAATAGATCGACATTACCGGGCCTGCAGCATTCCCGATCATGGTGGTAAATCCTCCCAGAAAACCAGCAATCGAAGCAAAAAACAGATTATGCACAATTACCTTGGATCTGGTAACTTCTTGCCAAATGGTGATCCCAACACCAAATAAGATGACTATCGCCAGCAGCACAGTGAACTGATCTCCGTCTATGACATCACCCACCCATATACCTACAACCACGCCCAGTATTGTACTTGGAGCCAACTTGATGAGATAGCCAATTTCCGCGTGTCGGTTGTAGTAGCTTACACCAAAAACATCAGCCATCACCAACATTGGAAGCACAATACCCGTGGACTCCTTGGCACCAAATACGCTGGCCATAATGGGCACTACCAGCATTCCTGCGCCTGCCAGACCTGTTTTAGACATTCCTATGCAAAAAGCACAAAACAGGACCCATGCCAGGTTCTCAGGTGTAAGATGAAGGGTATTGAAAAATTCCAAAAATTCGCTTTATGCAAGCGAATTTATAAAGGAGAGGTCAATAACCAAGTGGATCCAATCAATTTAGCAAATGCCCCATCATAAGTCAGGAGTGTAAGTATTCCACCAAACTCATCCCCAATCTTAAAAAGTCACATCAGGATGTCAATAAATTGCTTAAGACTGAACGTGTCCATTCAGCGTGACTTTTTGCAAATCACGCCAATCCTCTTTCGGAATAATGACCGAATATCTACCCTTCTATCTCCTGTGTATTGAATCATTTAGATTAAAACCTCAACTTTTTTATAACAAAAGCACAATAAATTACGTTTTAAGTATGATTTTCTAAAAAATAGAAAGTTTTTTGCATTAAGGAAACCAATTAAACCGTCTTTAAGTTGTATTTCTTGGAGGTTACTTTCAATATTTATTGACTGGTATTATATTAAACCTTAAATTCGCGGTTCACAATTGATTTCTCTCCAAGAAACCGGTTGATGAATTTCGTAAAGCAGAAGAAAACACAGACAAAAACGAAACTAATATATGCGACAGCTCAAGATTACGCAATCAATTACCAACCGTAGGGAAAGTCATACACTTGAAAAGTACTTTACTGAAGTTAGTAATGTACCTATGATTACCCCTGACGAGGAGGTAGAATTAGCAAAGCGTATCAGAGAGGGTGACGAGCTAGCGTTGGAAAAACTGGTGAAGGCCAACCTTCGATTTGTGGTCTCAGTAGCCAAGCAATATCAAAACAGAAGTTTACCATTGAACGATCTGATCAATGAAGGAAACCTTGGATTGATCAAGGCAGCTAAAAAGTTTGACGAAACCAAAGGATTTAAATTCATCTCCTATGCAGTATGGTGGATCAGACAATCTATCATGCAGGCATTGGCCGAGCAATCCCGAATCGTACGTCTACCCATGAACAAATCTGGTGCTATCAACCAGATCAGAAGGGCATACGCGGAACTTGAGCAGCAATTTGAGCGTGAGCCGACAGAAGAAGAATTAGCTGATATCCTTGACATGAAGCCTAGTGAAGTACGAAATACACTGGGTGCCGAAGTAAAACAAATGTCGATGGATGCTCCTTTCGGAGAAGACGAGTCAGGATCATTGCTCGACGTATTGGAGAACGAAACTACAGGACCGACTGACGGTGCCCTTGTTTTCAACGATTCATTGAAGGTTGAAACCATGAGAGCGCTTTCTACCCTTACAGCAAGAGAGAAAGAAGTGATCATGATGAGCTTTGGTATCGGATACGACAACCCATATACACTGGAAGAAATTGGCGATGCCATGGGATTGACGCGAGAGCGAGTCCGACAGATCCGTGAAAAAGCACTACAAAAATTAAGAGAGCCTGGCAAAAACAGAAGACTGAAAGAATTCTGTGCCAGCTAAAAAATATTTTTTTTTGATTTTTTTACCCCGACTCACCGAGTCGGGGTTTTTTGTACCCAAATTATTCTGTCGGCACTCCTTATAAGGAAAATCGTTTGCTTCTGCCTTGTATTTAGTTAATTTTGGCCTCGCATTTTTCTAAACAACAAGATGGATTTACGATCAGACAGAATCAAAAACATGAAAGAGTCAGCTACTCTGGCCATGGCGGCCAAAGCAAGAGAGCTGAAGCAACAGGGAATTAATGTAATTAGTCTTAGTCTGGGAGAACCTGACTTTAAGACACCAGGTTACATCAATGAAGGTGCTAAGAAAGCAATTGATACAGGTAAATACTTTTCCTATCCACCAGTAAATGGATACCTGGACCTTCGTGAAGCCATCTCAAAGAAATTCAAGGAAGAAAACGGTCTCGATTATGGCGCGGACCAGATCGTCTTGTCCAATGGAGCCAAGCAATCTCTTGCCAACATCTTCTTAGCTATTCTAAACCCGGGTGACGAAGTGGTTATTTATGCCCCCTATTGGGTGACCTACCCTGCATTGGTAGAACTGGCTGAAGGTACACCGGTTGTCATAAAGGGAGGTATTGAGGACGATTTTAAAGCCACGGCTAAACAACTCAAAGAAGCCATCACGCCAAAGACAAAAGCGGTGATCTTCTCTTCACCATGCAACCCTACCGGATCTGTGTTCCTAAAGGATGAACTGGAAGCTATGGCTGATGTATTAAGAGATCATCCGGAAATCTTGATCATTGCTGATGAGATCTATGAGAAAATTAATTTCACCGGTGACCACGTGAGCATTGGCACACTTGAAGGAATGCAGGATCGTACTGTCACAGTAAATGGCTTTAGTAAAGGCTATGCGATGACCGGCTGGAGGGTGGGATACATTGGCGCACCCCTTTGGTTAGCCAAAGCTGCCAATAAAATCCAGGGGCAGCTTACGTCGGCTAACTGCTCAATCGCACAGCGGGCAGCTTACACGGCATTGACAGAAGCATCAGATGCTACGGAGAAAATGGCAGAGGCTTATCACAAGCGTCGTACATTGGTGTATGACCTGCTTAAAGAAATTCCTGGTCTGGAAGTAAACATGCCTGGCGGAGCTTTCTACTTTTTCCCGAACGTAAGCAACTTCTTCGGAAAGACTGCCAATGGTTCAGTGATCAACAATGCAGAAGACCTGTGTATGTATCTGCTTGATGAGGCAAAAGTTTCACTGGTGACAGGAGATGCCTTTGGGGATCCTGAATGTATTCGTCTTTCATATGCAGCTTCAGAAGAAGAACTGAAAACAGCCATTTCAAGTATGAAAGCGGCTTTAGCAAAAATCAGTTAAATGGCCTTTCAGTCGATTCAGGAAGTTCTCGAGGCATTCAAGAATCTTCGGGTGATGGTCATTGGCGACGTGATGATCGATGCCTATATCTATGGCTCCGTCAAGCGAATCTCTCCCGAAGCCCCTGTACCGGTTGTCAGTGTGACCAAAAGAGATAAAAGATTGGGTGGTGCTGCCAACGTGGCCCTGAATGTTCAGGCACTTGGTGCAAAGCCCATTCTATGCTCAGTCATCGGGAAAGACACTGACGGTCATGAATTCAAAGAACTACTCAGCGTACAAAACCTGAGTAGTGACGGTATTTTAGAGAGTGATCAACGGATCACGACTGTAAAAAACAGGGTGATGTCTTCCTCACAGCACCTCCTTCGGATAGATTCAGAGATCGAAACAAATCTCTCAAGTCAGGATGAAGAGTTCTTTGTTGCAAAACTTAAGTCCCTGATGGTCGATTGTGACCTGGTCATCTTTGAAGATTACGATAAAGGTGTACTTAATGCTTCGATTATCCGTGAAGTCATAGATGAAGCCAAAAAGCTCAACATCCCCACTGCCGTCGACCCCAAGAAGAAAAATTTCAACTTCTACAAGTCATGCTCTCTGTTTAAGCCAAACCTCAAAGAGCTTCGGGAAGGTCTTGGAATCGATATTGATCCGAAATCTACAGGAGAAGTAGAGCACGCTGTAGGGAAATTGAAAGAGCTCCTGAATTTTGAACAGGCATTGATCACGCTTTCAGAGTACGGAGTGTATTACCATTCTGATAAGGAAAAGGGTAGGCATCCGGCTCACCTCCGCTCTATATCTGATGTATCAGGGGCAGGTGATACTGTAATCAGCATTGCCGCTATGGCTTTGGCATTGGGATGTTCCTTGCCCTTTGTGTCCGAGCTGGCCAACCTTGGAGGTGGAATAGTCTGTGAATACCAGGGAGTGGTTCCCATCGATCCGGAAAGACTGAAAGCAGAATCTTCCAAGAATCCGATTTTGGAGAATTGGCTGTAAGTTAACTACTGGCAATCAGCTGGGATTTCTTGATTGTATCCACAAAAAACTTGACGTTTTCTGGTGGTGTGTCCGGATAAACACCATGCCCAAGATTGGCTATGTGTGGATGGCCATTAAACCTGCTGAGCATGTTCAAAGTCTCCTCCTCAATCTTTTCGGGAGTAGCATATAACACGCACGGATCCAGATTTCCTTGTAGCGTTTTATCAGGAAAAGTCCTTTTAGCCTCTTCAATGCTCATGTTCCAGTCCAGCCCAATCGTATTGCATGACAGGTCTTTCATATCCTCCAGGGCAAAGAATGCCCCTTTGGCAAAAACCGTGATTGGCACTTCATCAATCGCCTCACAAATCTGGCGTATATACCGCAAAGAGAACTCACGGTAGTGCTCCCTGGGCAACATGCCAGCCCAGGAATCAAAGATCTGTAGCATATCAGCCCCAGCAGCAATTTGTCCTTTCAGATAATTTATGGTGCTATCTGTGATTTTTTGAAGTAGCTGATGAGAGACTATGGGATCGGTATATAGCATTCTGCGCGATTTGGAGAATGTTTTGCTACCATGACCTTCAACCATATATGAAAAGATTGTCCATGGAGCTCCTGCAAACCCAATCAACGGTACAGCCCCCTGCAATTCCTTTTTTGTAAGCTCAATGGCATCAAGCGTATATCGCAAATCGTCAGCTTCGGCCACATTTAGTCGGTCAATATCTGCTAAGGACTGTATGGTATCAGGGAAAAAAGGACCTTTCTTTTCAATCATTTCATATTGGAGGCCCATGGCCTCAGGAATGACGAGGATATCAGAAAAGATGATCGCTGCATCCACCCCCAATATATCCACAGGTTGAATGGTAACCTCAGCAGCCAGTTCAGGTGTCTCTACCAGCTCTTTGAAGCCACTTAAGCTGTTCCTTACTTCTCGGTACTCTTTCAGGATTCTACCTGCCTGACGCATCAGCCACACCGGGGTTCGCTCTACCTTTTCGCCTCTTGCTGCACGCAGTACCAGATCATTTTTGATTTGCATCCTGCAAAAGTAACGATCCGTGCTGTGGCGATCCTAAAATTATTTCAATTTTAGCACCTACAGGATATTGAGATCCTTGAAAAGATCTGCCGCATACCTGACAAGAGCAGAAAGCACAAAGGCCCAGAAGGTGCCAAAGATCCACATCCACTTGAAAATGTCACTTCGCTCCACCCCCAGAGCGTTGGCAAAAAAAGCACCCCCTACAGGCGTGAGTAGTAATGGGGTGAGAAAGGCGATTCCCTGAATACCATATTTCTTCCAGATCCTGACAAAGCGCCGTCTGCTTGGAGAGAAGACAGGTTCTTTCTTTCGCTTACCAAACAGCCTCACCATTAGCAATCTGATCTGTGGCCCAAAATAACTAATAACGTAAACAGTCGTCATCATCCCAAGGGTAGTTAACACTCCGGTTAAAAGGATACTAAACCCATATGCGGCACCCATGGTTGGACCAAAGATGAATTTGAAGCCCGAAAGGGCATAAACCATAAGGTATTTTAACAGCTCAGACATAATTTGGAATAATTATACGTAATTCCTGTGGTTAGGTGATGATGCTAAAGTTAACTTTGCACGCTTTTAGTGAAATTAATAGGGTGATAATCATTGATGATTTGCGATGATACCCAAATCCTGAGAAATAGTCCATGAAACTCCTGCAAGAACTGATTAATATCCATGCTCCATCTGGCAGTGAATTCGCTATGAAACAATTTCTTCTGGACTATATCCAAAGGGAAGCTAAGAATTGGAAGACCAAACCTAAAATCATAGCAGATGATTTTCATGACTCAATAATGTTGATCTTTGGTCAACCCAGAACTGCTATTTTTGCCCACATGGATTCAATTGGCTTCACAGCACGCTATGAGAATCAACTGGTTGCTATTGGCAGCCCACATGTCGAAGATGGCATCGAGCTGAGTGGTGAAGATGCCATGGGACCTATAGCGTGCAAGCTCAAGGTGGATGAAGATCACAGATTGTTCCACGATTTTCCGAGAGCCATCGAACGTGGCACCACGCTGGTATTCCAGCCATCACTGAAAATATCCAAAAGCTATATAGAAGGCACCTATCTGGACAATCGACTGGGCATGTACAATGCCTTGAAAGTAGCCGAATCAATTGAGGACGGCGCCATTGTTTTTAGCTGCTTCGAAGAACATGGCGGCGGAAGTATCCCTATGCTTATCCAGTTCCTTTACAATGAATATCGCATCAAACAAGCCCTCATCTCGGATATCACCTGGGTGACGGACGGAGTGCCTCATGGTGAAGGGGTCGTAATTTCTCTCCGTGACAAAAACATCCCAAGGAAAGTCTTCATTGACAGGATACTCCAGCTGGCAGAAGAATCCGGCATCCCCTACCAAATGGAAGTGGAAGGCGGTGGGTCCAGCGATGGCAGGGAAGTACATCACTCACCATACCCGGTGGATTGGTGCTTTATAGGTGCCCCCGAGTCCAATGTACACTCGCCTAATGAAAAAGTACATATTAATGATGTCCAGGCAATGATTGACATGTATAAATACCTGGTATCAAGACTTTAACCATAAACATCTGTACAAAACTGACTTTTGTATATTTAAACCAAATTGAAGTAAAATGCTGAATCTCGTATTATTTGGTCCTCCAGGTGCCGGAAAGGGCACACAAAGTGAAAACCTGATAAAAAAATATCAATTGACCCACATTTCTACCGGTGATCTTTTTAGAAAACACCTCGGAGAAGGTACGGAACTAGGTAAATTGGCTCAGAAATATATGGACCAGGGCAACCTGGTGCCCGATGAGGTGGTCATCGGAATGGTAGAAGATAAAATCAAAGATCACCTCGATGGAAAAGGATTTATCTTCGACGGATTTCCGCGTACCGTGGCTCAGGCCGAATCACTTGATAAGATGCTTGCTGAGCATGGGCTGGCTATCTCGCTTATGGTATCCCTGGAGGTACCGGAAGACGAGCTTCGCACCAGGATCAAAGGAAGAGCCAAAACATCTGGCAGGGTAGATGATCAGGATGATGAAAAAATTACCAACCGCATCAAGGTATACCAGAAAGAGACTACACCGGTAGCTGCTTATTACAAGGATCAGTCAAAGTTTCACGGTATCCACGGGGTGGGCACCATCAGCGGGATTTTCGACGACATTTGCTCGGTAGTAGACTCCCATAAATAATGGAGTCAAATTTCATAGACTATGTAAAGTTCCATGCAAGATCCGGAAACGGTGGTGCTGGATCCACCCATTTCAGGAGGGAAAAGTATGTGCCCAAGGGAGGTCCTGACGGTGGCGATGGTGGCAGAGGTGGCCATGTCATCCTCAAAGGCAACTCCCAGCTGTGGACACTGCTCCACCTGAAATACAGGAAGCACGTCAGTGCTGAAAACGGAGGCAATGGCGAAGGACAAATGCGTACAGGGGCAGGTGGTGCAGATGTGGTGCTGGAGGTACCTATTGGAACCATAGCACGTGATGAAGAGACTGGCGAACCACTCATGGAGATTATGGAAGATGGCCAGACCGGGATTCTCCTGGAAGGGGGAATGGGCGGTCGTGGCAATGTCCATTTTAAATCATCCACACAGCAGGCTCCACGACATGCTCAACCAGGAATACCTGGTGAAGAAAAATGGATCATTCTGGAGCTAAAAGTACTTGCAGATGTAGGTCTTGTCGGTTTTCCCAATGCAGGAAAATCCACCCTGCTTTCAGTGATCTCTGCAGCCAAACCCGAAATTGGTGATTATCCATTTACCACACTCACACCAAACCTGGGGGTGGTGGCCTATCGGGATGATAAGTCCTTTGTGGTCGCTGATATTCCCGGTATCATTGAAGGTGCAGCAGAGGGCAAGGGATTGGGGCTTAGATTCCTTCGACACATAGAGAGAAATTCCGTTTTGCTGTTTATGATCCCCTGCGACACAGACAACATCAAAAAAGAATACGAAATCCTGATCAGGGAACTGGAAAAACACAATCCGGAGTTATTGGATAAACAACGCCTCCTGGCAATCACCAAATCGGATCTGCTGGATGATGAATTGGAAAAAGAAATGTCCAGAGAAGTACCCGATATTCCACATGTCTTCATTTCCAGTGTGTCACAAAAAGGCCTTGTGGAGCTCAAAGACATGATCTGGAGGTCGTTAAACTAGCATTTTAGGCAGGTTTGAATACCCAAAAATGGTATAATGGCCATTTTACGGATTACGATCTGTCATCTTGTCAGTTTCATGCTGTTTGGCAAAGAAATTGACGAATTGAATCAGTTAAAAGTAGGACTAGAGATGCAAAAGGACAAAGTGGAAGAAAACATCGAAAGCAAAAAAGAAGAACAAATAGAGGAGCAGTTGAATGAGGAATCTGTAAACCAGGCTGAAGCACAGCAAGAAGAGTCTGATGCTGAGGATACAGAAACTGAGACTGAAAAAGACGAGACTGAGCAACTGAAAGAGGCGCTCGATGAATCGAAGGACAAATATTTACGTCTGTATTCTGAATTTGAAAACTTCCGAAGGAGAACGGCCAAAGAAAGGATTGACCTTATTGGCACGGCAACAAAAGATTTGATTCTGGATCTTTTGCCTGTGCTGGATGACTTTGAAAGGGCATTCAAATCTCTTGATGAGAAGTCTGAAAAAGAATCAAACACGGCTAAAGAAGGACTGGAGATCATCTATCATAAATTCCGAAAAGTACTGGAACAGAAAGGTTTGAAAAAGATTGAGATCAAAGCAGGTGACAAATTCGATCCTGAAATCCAGGAAGCCATTACCCAGACCCCTGCGGGCAAGAAGCTGGAAGGCAAAGTGGTGGACGTGATTGAAAATGGATATTCACTGAACGACAAGGTAGTAAGGTTCGCAAAAGTGGTAACAGGAGCTAAATCATAATGGCAAAAAGAGATTATTACGATGTATTAGGGGTAAGCAAATCAGCTTCCAAGGATGAGATCAAGAAGGCCTACCGTAAGATGGCCATCAAGTACCATCCTGATAAAAACCCGGATGATAAAGAATCTGAGGAGAAGTTTAAAGAAGCTGCTGAAGCCTACGAAGTACTGAGCAATGACGAAAAACGTCAGCGCTATGACCAGTTTGGTCATCAGGGTGTAGGCGGAGCCGGTGGATTTAGCGGTGGAGGCATGAACATGGAAGATATCTTCAGCCAGTTTGGTGATATCTTCGGTGGCGGCGGAGGCAGTCCGTTCGACAGTTTCTTTGGCGGTGGCAGAAGCGGTGGCAGAAGGACCCGAAAAGGGACCAACCTGAGGATCAAACTGAAACTCACCCTGAGAGAAATTGCCGAAGGTGTAGAGAAAAAAATCAAGGTAAACCGACTCGTTGTTGATCCCAATACTTCATTCAAGAATTGTGGTACTTGCAACGGAACAGGTCAGGTAAGGAAGGTCATGAATACCATGCTTGGTCAAATGGTTTCAACTACCACATGTCCTACCTGTGGTGGTGCAGGCCAAACCGTGGACAAAAGAGGTTCAGGTACCGACAGCATGGGCATGAGCCGCAAAGAAGAGATCATCTCAATCAAGATCCCACAGGGTGTGGCCGAGGGCATGCAGCTTTCCATGTCAGGAAAGGGTAATGAAGTACCTGGCGGAGTTCCAGGTGATCTGCTGATCGTGATTGAAGAGGCGACTGACGATCAACTTAAAAGAGATGGCAACAACGTGATCTACGAACTCTTCGTCAGCTTCGTGGACGCAGCGCTGGGGACCACAGTAGAAGTGCCTACCATCAGTGGTAAAGTGAAAATTAAAATAGAGCCGGGTACCCAAAGTGGAAAGATCCTGAGACTCAGAGGAAAAGGCATCAAAGATGTAGATGGTTATGGTGTGGGAGATCAACTCATCCATGTCAATGTATGGACACCAAAAACGCTTTCTAAAGAGGAAACAGCCATTCTGGAAAGCCTTCGCGGAGCTGAAAACTTTGAGCCAAAACCCTCTAAAAGTGAAAAAGGGTTCTTTGAAAACATGCGTGAATTCTTCGGGGCTTAATATTTAGGCAACCTCACGGTTGATATTTCGTATCTACAACCATGTTGAGGATGATTTTATCAGCCACTTTGGTGCTGATTTTTTCAGTTGCGTTTGGGCAGTTAAAGAAATTTTATTCACTAAATGACGAAGTGGCGTTTGACACGGTTGCATTTTCGTTGCATGCCACATCAGGAAATTGCTTCGTAAAAGCTACTCCGGATCTTGCTGAAAGCCCATTGGTGATTTACGGCAATCCTGATCTGGAAAAGATCAATCCGTCTTTCAAATTTCAAATCCAAAAAAATACCTGTAGGGCTCAGCTTGACCTGCAGGAGTTTAGGTCTTCCAGCTTTGGCGATGGCCTCGTGTTTGCCATGCTCAGATCCAGCGAGGAAGAAAACAATTATTGGAAAATCCATTTTGATGATAAAAAGATCTATAAGCTGGATTTAAACTACGGAGTGGGCAATGCAGATATCGATCTTAGTAATGCATCTATTAAGTCGTTCAAGCTTAAGTCAGGTACTGCAGACATCAACGTAGACTACGACAGGAACAAACCCAATAAAATAGAAATGGACACATTCAAGGTCCAGGTGGATATGGGTACGTTCACTTCAAGTCATCTGGAATTAGCCAGAGCTAAACATATTATTGCCAATATCGGGTTTGGTCGAGCTTTGCTAGACCTGGATGAAGTCACCAACCAACGCTGTAATGTAAAGGCTTCGGTAGGTGCAGGAAACCTGGATATAATCATACCGGATAAAAACGTTCCCATCATTATCTACCTCAAAGAATCCCCACTTTGCGGTGTGAAGATTGCACCCGGATTTGAACAGGTAGAAAAGAATGTTTACGTCAACATGGCATACTCCTCCAAAGCCAGGGATTTACTTACCTTCAACATTGATGTGGCCCTTGGAAGCGTAAGCTTCTACTACAAAGACTGATTTTTGTGAATCAACACACCTCTCACAATGAGCAGCTGAGCCAAAATGTAAGTGGTCATGATGGAAACATCACTCAGGATCAAAGGGACATAAAATTTATCAAGGGCGATTAAGGTATCTGAAATCACAAACAAAATTGCCCCTGCTAGCACCAGGTAAAAGCTCATTTCACTTGTCACATGTCTTCTTATACTGGCTAGATAAGCCATCACCAAAATGCCGATGGCATATATAACAATCCCAAAAGTCAAATTACCAGAACGAGGAATTAAAACACTGAGGATCAGGATGCCATAAATCAAAAACGGAAGAAGATGTAAAGCCTTCAATTTCGGCTTTTGATGGGTCGCATGATAAAAAACGACACCATAAAAAATATGAGCAATTAAGAATGAGACCAGACCACCCAAAAAATACAGATCGCCGGAGCCCATCAACAACAGGTCACCGATCCAGCAGAAAAACAGGGAAACGGCGAGCAGCATCCTGGGAAGTGTAATCGTACCATCAGCATACCGATACAGATGATATATCAACAGGGGCATCAGTAGCGGCTTGGTATAGATATGCAAATCATGAATGTCGAAATACTGAGCGCCCACGTTTAACGCCCCGACGACCAGATAGACAGCAAGAATGACCCTAGGCATATTGTTTTTTCCTTTGATACATCAGAAAAGCAAAAGCAATCAAAGAAAATACGCCCGCCATGATAAATATGAATGGAAAGCGACCATGGTCTCCCTGAAAAGCCGTACCGGATATCAATGCGCCCAACCCTATTCCCACTTCAAGGAATATAAATAAGGTAGCAATCCCTTTGCCTCTTCCTTCCCCCGGACTCAGATCTATGGTCCAGGCAAAAATGGTCGGTGAGTTCAGACCATACCCTATACCGAAAATAAACGCCCCCGTAAAAAATTGAGCGGGTGTTGCGGAAGTGCCAATGATGGTCATGCTGACAAACAGAATAACTGTGCTAAACCAAAGTATTCGTTCACGCCCAAATCGGTCTGACAAGCGGCCACCGATGATCCTGACAATCAGTGAAGAGCCTGTAAAAACCGAGAAGAACAGTCCCTTGTTGTTGATCCCCAGGAAAGTGCTGAAGTCCGGAGAAAGCGTCAGTACAGTCCCGAAAGAAAAACAGGTAAGAATCATGACAATGGAGGGCACGAAAACGGCCGGCTCAAAAATGTCTGTCTTTTTGATTTTCAACAGCGAGAACTTAAAGCGCTCCTTGTTTTCAAGGGTTTCTTTCATCCCGGCCAGGATCCCTACCGAGAGCATGGCAAAGACGCAGCTGATATAAAACAGGCTATTCATCCCAAATTCCAGGTAAATCGTGGAGCCGATGGCTGGTCCGGCGGCCATACCAATCGTCCCAAAAAAACTGCTGATACCCAATGCCTCTCCTCTTTTTTTCGGGTCTACAATGTCTGCGATATAGGCGGAAGTGGCTGTGGGTTTAAAACCTGCAGAAAAACCATGAAAAAGCCGGACAAAGAAGAACCCAATGATGGTAGTAAGAATAGGGTACAATAAAGCAGCAATACCACTAACTACCGCTCCGAAAACCATTACCGGAATTCTGCCCCAGCGATCCGTGAGCTTCCCGCTAAAAGGCCTCGAAATGCCCGCTGTCAGCGTAAAGAGAGAAATAATAAGCCCGATATATTCTTCCCCTCCCATTCTGGACAAGTAGCCAGGTAGCTCCGGCAAAACCATCGTAAAGGATGAGAAAAATAAGAAAGAGCTAAAGCACAAAAGCCAAAACCCCTTCGAATACCTGGTAAATACGCTCATTCTTGCTTTTTGATTTCTAAAAGCTGCAGCAAAACTGCCAACTGCTAACTGCTTACTGCCTACTGCTTACTATCTACGCCTCTTCCTGATGCAACAAAAAGGTCTTGATGAAGTCTCCAATGTCTCCATCCAATACATTTTGTACATCCGTTCGTTCGTAACCGGTTCTGGCATCTTTCACCAGCTTGTAAGGGTGTAAGACATAGTTTCGTATCTGAGAACCAAAATCAATTTTTTGTTTCCCTGACTCTATCTTGTCCCTTTCTGCATTTCTCTTTTCTACCTCGATCTGGTAAAGCTGTGATTTTAGCATCTTCATGGCCCGTTCCCTGTTGGCAAGCTGTGATCGCTCCACTTGACAGACCACAACGATACCTGTTGGTTTATGCGTCAGCTGGACCTTGGTCTCTACCTTGTTTACATTCTGTCCTCCGGCACCTCCGGATCTGGAAGTATGTAATTCCACGTCAGCCGGATTGATGTCGATTTCGATGCTATCGTCAACCACCGGGTAAACATACACAGAGGCAAATGAGGTGTGTCGTCGTCCACCACTATCGAAAGGAGATATCCGTACCAGCCGGTGAACTCCATTCTCGGATTTGAGATATCCATAGGCCAGCGGACCATCAAACTCCAGGGTGACGGACTTTACTCCCGCCACATCACCGGCCTGAAAATCAACCTCTCGGACCTTGTAGCCATTGGCCTCGCCCCACATGATATACATCCGCATCAGGATGGAAGCCCAGTCATTGCTTTCGGTACCACCAGCACCCGGAGTGATCTGCAGCATGGCGGAGAGTTGATCCTCCTCACCGGAAAGCATTTTTTTGAACTCGAGGTCCTCAACTACCTGTAAGGCCTTTTCGTATGCAGCATCTACCTCATCCTCGGTGCCCTCTCCTTCCTGGAGAAATTCATACAGGGCTTCGAGGTCTTCCACATGTGAGATGACATCTTCGTATTGATCGGTCCAGCCTTTAATACCCCTGATGGTTTTCATGGTGGCTTCAGCCTTTTCTGAGTCATTCCAGAAATCCGGCTGCATCGTCACCATTTCCAAATCGTCTAATTCACTTTTTCGGTTATCGTAGTCAAAGATACCTCCTCAAGGCCGAGACGCGCGCCTTCAAGTCTTTCAACTGATCAGTTGTCATGATTTGATTTTTTTAAATTAAATTAGTTCTCTAAACTAGATCGCGAAGATAGCCTAACCGCCCAAATACTTGTTTTTACCAACCGTTTTTTTGCGATGAAAGTCAAAAGATTATGAGAAAGGAATTATTGATTTGCCTAACACTATTACTGGCTTTTTATGGGAAGGCGCAAACCCCGAATACAATTAGTTTCCAGGCCAACCTAACCACACCCGGGACAACCATTCCAGTTGCCGACGGGACATACAGCATGGATTTTGAGCTTTTTGATGATCTAAGTAATTCCATGTGGACGGAAACCCAACCTACTGTACAGGTGACCAATGGGCTAATCAATGTACAGCTGGGGTCGGTGACACCATTAGAAATTGATGACTTCTATCAACCGCTGTATCTCGAAATTACCATTGCTAGTGAAACACTTTCACCACAAATCGCTTTACAGGCTGTTCCTTTCGCCCAGACATCAAAAGCATTGGTAGGAACAGACAGTATTGTCTTCAGGATGCTCGATCAAAAAGCGGGGATTGTGGATCAAACCAATACCGCTCTTGGTTATTACTCTTTTACCAAAGAGCAGGGGAGCGGGTTTTTTAATGAAGCTTTTGGCACAGGTGCATTGGAAAGCAATAACGGCGGCTCACAGAATACAGCCATTGGATCTTATGCGTTAGGGAGCAACACAACTGGAGGTACTAACATTGCCATTGGGTACCAGGCATTAAATGCCAACACAATCAGCTCCAACAATGTGGCTGTAGGTTTCCAGTCGCAATTACAAAACACTGATGGTGTGGAAAATGTATCCCTGGGTAACAATACATTGAACGCCAATACTACCGGCTTTTACAATACTGCGATTGGTGCCAATGCTATGGAAGCCAACATTGATGGGCAGAGAAACGTGGCAGTTGGTTATAATTCGCTTTTTAACAATACTAGCGGACATCAGAATACAGCAGTCGGTGACGGAGCTATGGCTTTAAATACCATTGGTCAACAAAATGCTTCAGTAGGTGCTGCAGCACTTTTGAATAATACCGAGGGTAACAGAAACACAGCCGTTGGTCATGGGGCTCTTGCCGCCAATATCACATCAAGTGATAATACCGCCATGGGTTCTTTTGCGCTTGAAAAAAGTACAGGGACCGGCAACACTGCAATAGGAGGAAATGCCTTGAGACCGCATGTAAGTGGAGATTTCAATGTAGCCATCGGGTATAATACAGGAAGCAATGCAGTAGGTGTAGAACATGTTAATGGAAATTACAATACGCTCATTGGAACTGACGCCAGTGTGGGTGTGGATGGCTTGACCAATGCTTCTGCCATTGGATTTGGAGCGGTCGTTTCACAAAACAACAGCATGGTACTGGGAAATTCCAGTGTGAATGTGGGGATTGGAACTACCTCTCCTCAGAAAAAATTGAGTGTGGTTGGCGATATTCAGGCAAGTGATTCTGTAAAGGCAGATGTATTTGCTTATAACAGTCCAAAAGTTGGATTTTCTTCAATTCATAACTCAGCATTCAGTATTGCTTATAACTTAAATAATGTTTACTACACTTCTGGAAATTCAAATGGATTCTATAGAAGGGTCTATGGAGGAACAATTGGTGATGCTGTCATTCTTACCGGTACCGTTTCGTTGCCTCATGGTGCAAAAATCACAGGCCTCAGAATGAGAATGTTTGAGCAGGATGCAGGTACCTCAACCTCCGCTCAATTATACAGACACGGCGTGGATTTCCAAACAGAAAATCTAATTGCTACTACAAGCACAACCACTGATGTTGGAGCTCAGTTAATTTCAACCACAACAGTTGATCCAAGCTATGAAATAGTCGATAACGAAAACTGGAGTTACTATATAAAATTAGTAGTTCATTCTGGTGTGATTATGTATTACTATTCAGCTTCAGTTTCATACGAAATTGAAACTAATTAAAGAGAATAAACTAAAGTATGAATGATGGACACCTAACTTGTAGTTTGTAAAGTATATTTGATAAAGAGGCCTTTATGATATGTAAATATTTCAATAAATACTTTAACAATTCAAATGCAATTACACTTTTTTTCCTTATCTTGTGTCTCTTAATTTGGAGAGAAGTGTTGCCTTGATTTAAATCGCCTATGTTAAGATCTTTACACACCTTCTTTTTTACCTTTCTGTTTCTATCCTGTGCTTTATCCCAAAATATTATCATACGTGACGGTGATTTTAAGCAGCAGGACAATGGTGATATATACCTGAGAATGGTCATTGAGCAAAAAAATTCGCCCAGGGAGAGATATTTTGTAAAACTCTTCGCCTCTTTCAACGGTGGAAATTTTCAGCAACTTTCTGTCAATAGAGATGATGTAGCCCCGGGTGAGCCTGTCATCTTTACGCTAACACCATCCGATCTGGGGGGAACCGGTTCGCAGCTTCAACTAAAAGTGGAAATCGAAGCAACAACTTTCCCTTTAGTAGTCCGGGGAGACAGTAAGGTAAAAAAAGGAAAGAATCTGGTGGCTAGCTGGACCGGGTATAACTCCTCCGGACCATACAGAGTAGAGCTAATAGACAACATGGATCGGGCCATCACCCTGGCTGAAGAAAACGGTACGTCCATCAACAGGACACTTGACAAAGACATCGAGAAAGGAAGTTACACCTTGCGTGTTACCCCAAGAAATCGAGAAGCCTATGGAGAAATGGCCATTAAGGTGGCTGGTGGATTGAATCCGCTCTTCATCATTGCTCCGGTAGCTTTAGGCGGTGGAGCGGCTGCTTATCTGGTGCTGGGTGGCGGAGGTGAGGAAGATCCTCAGGGATTACCTGACCCACCTAATGCAGATGAAATTGGACAATAGCATTATATGATTTAGAAATTTACAGACAAATGAAATTTACTGGCCTTTTATTACTAACCTTTTGCTTGGTCTTTGCCTTAAAGGCACAGGTTCCAAGTGCAATTAATTTTCAAGGTAACCTCAGCGACCCCGGAACAGGCAATGCCATTGTGGACGGCTCCTATGACATGGACTTTGCATTGTTTGATGCGGATGTTCTGGGCAGTGAGTTATGGTCTGAAAGTCAACTTGGCGTTTCAGTTCAGGGTGGGCTGTTCAATGTGATACTAGGAAGTGTTAATCAGCTGGAACCATTCGTTTTCGATCAGCCTGTTTGGTTGGAGATTACTGTCAGTGGTGAGACTCTAAGCCCCAGGATAGAATTGGCCGCTACTGCTTACAGTATCAATTCTGCCAATACACAATCTTACGAATCACCCTATACAAGCATCCCATCGGTAGGACCCGCTTATATCGCTGGTGACACCAGCACTCAAAATTATCCGTATGGGCCTCCTACTATCGATTTAGCCATTGATGATAATGACACTGGATTTGATGTGTTGGGGGACGGTGATCTTTCTTTTTATACCAATGGACAGGAGCGTATGGTTCTTGATTACGTAGGTTCTTTATTTATGGGTACGCCAATCTCAGGTGGTTCAGGATTGAAATTTGAGATCAATTACGATGATATTGGAACAGATTGGGGTGGAATGTATATCAGCAATTCTTCAACCACTGCCAGACCATACTATGGATATGCAAATGGAAACGGACTCGCATACACTTACCTGGATGGTGCCGATGGAAACAAATGGAAACTTAACAACAACGGAATTCATTTAACTGTCCAACCAAATGGGAATGTTGGAATCGGAACCATCAATCCTCCCGAAAAATTAAGTGTTTCGGGAAATATTGCTTCCAGCGATACTGTAAAGGCGGATGTTTTCGCATATAATAGTGAAAAAATCAAATATTATTCAATTTCGCCAAGGGAGTTTAGAGAATACCAGGTGAACCACAATCCAACTTCAACTGCTACTTCCTTCCCTTATATCACAGGCTTTTACTATCTATATGGAACTGGTGGAACTATTGGATCAAGTGTTATTGATCTGCTTGCCCCGGTTCATCTGCCACAAGGAGCTATTATAAAGGATATTTCAGTTTATTTATATGACAATGATGCAACATATAATATCTATGGATCTTATTTGTATGGGGTACAGCTATCCAATGGGTCAGCTATTATTTCACCATCTATAGGTTCCCCTACAACTGAATCTACATCGGTACAGGAAATGACTTACATAGGATTGAACCATGTGGTGGATAATTCGGCAAATTCCTATTGGCTATATGTTTATATGCCAAATGCTGGAATTGGCTTAAGGATTTATGGTGCCAAAATTTCTTATGTCGAACCAGGTTTTTAACTAAGCTTTTTGAAATCTATTTTAAAAGTGAATATGGTAATATGAAATTTCAAAAACTTATATCGTTTATCATCCTGGTATTTGGATTCAATATTTCATTTGCGCAGAATTTTCAACTAAAATCCAGCTCATTCAACAATGGATTTGGTAAAGCTACAAGTGGCACATTCCAGCTAAACGGAGCTGTTGGTGAAATTTCATCAGGACCTTCTGCTTCCACAAGTTTTGTACTTAGTACCGGTTCAGTGAGTAACCGGGTTGCATCTGCTATAGATCCGGGATTGATTGCCCACTATCGTTTAGACGGAGATCTACTGGATGCTACGGGAAATGGATATGATGCCGAGGCTATTGGCACATTAGAACTAACTACCGATGTAGCAGGAATTGCCGATAAAGCTTATTACTTCGATGGCTTTGAGACCAAAGCTTATCATACTTTTGTCGAACCACTCAATCTAACAAACTTCACCGTTTCTGTCTGGGTCTACATTGAGAATCCATCAGCAACGTTATCGCAGCACATCATTGGTTTGGAATCATCAACCAGGCTATTTCAGATGGTCGCATATCAGGGTAACTTTGGGTTCTGGGAGGGGTCTTCTGATGGAACAGATGACCTGGGCTATGTCTCTTTGGGTCAGGTAACCGCAGGATGGCATAACTTTATTGTCACCTGGGATGGTACAGTAGTAACCGGTTATATTGATGGCACTGCACTTAATTACGGTGATGCTCCTACATCACTTAATTTTAATGTTGAAGAACTTAATATCGGGGCCAACAATGCATTTGGCGAATATCTGGAAGGTGCTGTTGATGAAGTGAAAGTTTTCAACTATCCACTAACCATTGCAGAGGTACAGGAACTGTTCTTTTCATACCCCCCCGCGCCTGTCGCTCCTCAAAATTTGCAAGCTAAAGTGATAGGTCCGGGATCAATCCAGCTCACCTGGGACGACGGAGCCAATGAATCTTACTATGATGTTTATTGGGAAGATCCTGATTTGCAATCAGGATACATTGAATTAGGACCGGATGTAACAAGTTATACTTTGACAGGATTAACCACTGACTTCGAATATTATATTGAAGTAGGGGCCGGCAATGATTATTTCGGGTACGATTATTCAATGATTTATCAAACCCCGGTCGACAAAGGGCCAACACAGGCGGCTCCCGAATATTTCACATTGGATGAGACAGTTACTATCCAGTTTTACCCACAACTATCATATCCGGTAGATGACTTAACAAGTGCCAGCAAAGTATATATGTACGCAGGTTTAATCAAGCCTGAGGATGTAGCATCCGGCGCATGGTCCAATAGTGTTGGCAACTGGGGAGTAGATGATGGAATTGGTGAGATGACGTACAACCTTGGAGTATGGGAGATCACCATAACACCACGTAGTTACTTTGGAGTACCAGACAACTTCGTAGCTGCCCAGATGGCCATCGTCTTCACCAATGAAGATGGAACTTTGCTTGGTAAAGCGGCCGACCTGGAAGATATCAAACTGGAGATTTTTGATCCGACGAATATTGCTCCTCTTGGTGGATTCCTGGATACCGATCCGTCTACAGATGTTTACCTGGACAACAGTAGTGCTTTTAGTCCGGGAAATCTGACGATTGAAGGCTTTACTGATTTTACCATAGAGGCACTGGTCAATTTTAATGATGCCAATCCAGGTGCCGGCGCATTCACAGACATTGTTACCCGAGGTTTCCATGATGGTAGTAATTATTTCCCCTATCACGGAGTTGTAGATTACTCACCTGATGGAGCACTCAGTTTCCCGGCCGGTCTGGTAAGTACAGATGTGAGTGGGTCGACAGTGCATTACCTTAATCCTTATTTGAGTGCCGATATCACAGGTACAAGCACTGGATACACGAACAATACATGGGCACATGTGGCTCTCATTTATACCACACCATCCACCGGCAATATGGATGTCTACATAAATGGTATCTACCAGGGTTTTGTTGAAGTGTTTGAAACCCCTTTGGTTGGCAACATGCTAAGAATCGGACAGTTTGAAGGTGGAGTAGACGAATTGAGGTTTTGGGGTGATGCCAGAACCGAAGAAGAACTGAGAGTCAACATGAAATCTGAAATCGATGCTGGTTCTGAGGGCCTGATTGGCTATTGGAAAATGAACGGTACGACTACATCGAATGATAGCGATTTTTTTATCAATGATGAAACCTCAAGTGGTAATGACCTGATTGTTGGTAATGCCGTCATTACGCAATTACCAGACCTGGATGTGATTACCCTGGCTGTCAATCCAAAAAGCATCGCCCAGACAGAAACCATTTCGGTCTCCTACACCATTGATAATATAGGCCAGGCGGATGCGGGTGCATTTGATCTGGATTTCTATATTTCTGCAGATCTGGTTTTTGACGGGACTGATACTCAATTAGGTAGCAGTGTCAATTTTGCTTCTGGACTTACCACTGGAGAATCTGTTTTCAACATCTTCCAGGCGCCGATCCCCGACGAAGGCACAATTCCTAACGGCAACTATTACATCATTGCTGTGCTTGATGATGTAAATGCTATTGAAGAGGAAAATGAAACCAATAACACTGCCTCAGTCGCCATCAACATCAACACCTCAAACATCAACAATGTCACCACTTCTATCACACTTGACAACTATTCATTTGCAGAAAATGCTGCTGTTGGTACAGTCGTTGGCGGTATCTTCTATGATGACCCGGATGAGGACCTGTTCGACATTACACTGGTGGCCGGTAGCGGAGATACGGACAATGGGCTTTTCCAGATTGTTGGCGGAGAGTTGATCACTGATGCCGTTCTGGATTTTGAAGTAGATCCCAGCTCCTACTCAGTAAGGATCCAGGTGGATGACAACAGAGGTGGGGTTTATGCTGAAGCCATCACCCTGACACTCACAGATGTGAATGACAATCCATCAAACATCAACCTGAGTGGCACAAGCATTGTTGAGGGAACCTATTCTGGAGGATCAGAATTTGTAATTGGAACTCTCACCACAGACGACCAGGATGCCGGTGATACTCATACATACATCATTTCTTCCGGAGGCACAGTATCTACTGGTTCAACCGTCGGAGTATTGTCGATCAATGGTAATAATGAGCTTATAGCATCAGGAAACTACAATAGAAACGACGTGACTGAGCTTAGTATCTCAATCAATTCAATGGATCAGGATGGTGGTTCTATCGACCAGCCCTTCACCATTACTATCGACCCTGCCGGGCTGGCCCCAACAGCCCTGCTATTGACAAACAATACCATCAATGAAAACCATGGTGCAGGAGCCACCATCGGCCAATTCTTTGCTGTAGATGGTGACAGCGATACACACACATATGCTTTAGCGGCAGGAGGAACTGATAATGCAGAGTTTTCCGTTTCACCTGCTGGTGAACTCACGCAAAACAATGAAAACCTGGCGGTTGGAACATACTCTATCAGGGTATCAGCAACCGATGATACGGATCTAAGCATTACAAGAACCTTTAGTATCGTGGTAATCAGTGATGCTGTAAGTGGTGTGATCAGTGTCGGAGGTAGTCAAAATAACTATCGCCTGATTGGTATTCCTTTTACCAACGCAAAAGTTGGAGACATCTTCACTGACCTGAGTAACGATAATAATTTCACTGATTGGAGAATGTTTAGCTATAATAACGGATCACTAAGTGAAATAAAGTCTACAACATCTACACTGAAAAACGGAGATGGTTATTGGTTTATCTCCACAATTCAGCAAAGTGTGGAGTTACCAGCTGGTAATGTGAACACAAATCCTACAATATCTAAATCACTGAATCAAGGGTGGAACCTCATCGGCAACCCATTTCTGACTACACTAAATTGGGCTACAGTACTCGATTACAATGAAAATATAGCTGGCTCAATCTCTTCAGGAGATGTGGGTGGGGAGATATTTACCTGGAATGGCACTTGGAACCAAACAAATACACTGGGAATCATGCAGGGAGGATTTGTAAATGTAAATACAGCTTCCAGTTCGTTTGTTTACCCTTCTGCTACAGCTTCGCTCGGATCAGCACGGACAACAACAAGCAGGTCTATCAGCAGTTTTTTTGATAACACTCAGGCATGGCAACTCTATCTGAATATTGAGAGTAAAGGAATCAGCTCCAATATCTCTGGTGTGGGCTTAAATGAGTTATCCATCGATGGAAAAGATGCATTGGATATTGCTCCACCACCAACCCCAGCCATCTTTGATCCGCTCCAGTTGACAGAAAAAGCTACAGGGTTGACCAAAAACATCAAAGCAGTCAATCATTCGGTATTCTGGGATTTTGCCCTCACCGGCACCCAGGAAACCACAACAATCACCTGGGACCAAAATGTAGCCAGTCAATTGGATGAACCACTGATCATTGCGTTATTGCCACAGGGCGATCTGTATGACATGGGTTCTAGTGGAGAACTGACCTTCAAACCTGAGAAAAATCAATCGGTGATGGTTGTTTATGGTGATGAGCTTCCTAAAGAGCTGCTCTACAATGCCATCACAGCGTATCCTAACCCGGCAGATCAGGAAGTAAACTTCCGGTTCTATGTGGACAATGAAGGAAATGTACCTGCCGCCATTGAGTTTTACGATATCAGTGGTCAGCAGATAGGTAGCATAGATCAAATGGTGACCGGTGGCCAATGGAACGAGATCAACTACAAAGTAGCCACACAAGACCTGCTCAAATCTGGGATCTACCTCTTCAGGGTGAAATATGACGACTTTGAAAGCGCAGTGAAGAGACTGATTATTAAGTAGGATTCAGAAGTCAGAAATCAGAAGTCAGGAGTGCTTTCTGGCTCCAACATTCTGATTCCTGACTCCTGATTTCTGATTTCTAAAAATTTTGGCAAAGTATTTGCATTACTCTTATTTGTACTGTAAAAACTAAAATATTTAACTAACAATTGTTATCTTTATCTAGCCATATTGTTTCCCTAATAAACTGTGGCTTAACGGATTTAGCAATAAAACCAACAAGATTATGAAACGGTTTATCCTACTCGCTTCTTTTATTTTCCTTGTTGTTTTCGCGCAAGCGCAGACAAGCTCCGTTACTACACAGGTCATCCCGGTTCATTTTGAATCTAAGGACAATCCTACAATAGTAAATATCACCAGCCCCGAATCGCTGGTTCAGAAAAGTCGTGGTTTTGCACGTGTGGAAGGTACTTCCATCAGGATCGAAGGTAATGTCCAGGATCAGGATGGAGTCAAAATGATGACCATCAACAATAGTTTGATCCAGGTAGCCATGAATGGTAGCTTTGGTCACACCATTGCCATCAAACCAGGTGAAAACATCATCAACATTGCTGTCACAGATGGAAAAAACAATGTTCACAACGAAGTACGTACGGTGAAGAGTGAAGCCGCCATAGCTAAAACTACTTTTGATGCAGCACTTGGCTCTGAAGTAGGTACCTACTACGCCCTGATCATCGGTGTAAATGATTATTTAGATCCTGAAATTGTAGACCTTGACAATCCCATCTCAGATGCAAGCGCGTTAAAAAAGGTACTACAGGAACAGTATATTTTCGAAAATGAAAACATCAATTACATCGAGAACGCTACCAGGGCTCAAATCAATGATGCCATGGATGCTCTTGCCCGCAAAGTAAAACCCAATGACAATGTCCTGATTTTTTATGCAGGCCATGGCTATTGGGATGAGCAAGCTGAGATCGGATACTGGATCCCTGCAGATGGTAAAAAAAGAAGTACAGCTGACTGGTACAGGAACAGTACGCTGACAGACCAATTATCTGCTATCAAGTCTAAGCACACCCTGCTTATCGCAGATGCTTGTTTTTCAGGAGGTATTTTCAAAGCCAGAGCTGCCTTTATGGATGCTTCACTGGCCATCAACAAGAAATATGAGTTGGCCAGTAGAAAAGCCATGACCAGTGGTACATTGACAGAAGTGCCGGATAGAAGTGCTTTCCTGAAGTACCTGGTAAGAAGGCTTGAGGCTAACACACAAAAATATCTTTCTGTGAGTACGTTGTTCTACAGCTTCGAAGAAGCCGTAATCAACAACAGCGATGTACGGCCACAATACGGTACCATCCAGAAAGTGGGTGATGAAGGTGGTGAATTCATCTTCATTAGAAAGGATTAATTAGCATCTGACACTAAAAACTTATATTTTAACCTGATGAAACGGTCAAGCACAATTTCCGTCATCAGGTTTTCTTTTTTATGCTACCTGACTATTTTCTCGATCCTCGTCTGTGCCCAGGACAGACCAAAATGGACGGATCACAGCACCCGCGACCAGGTTTTCCCTCCGGATCAATATTACATTGGATTCAACTCCTCTGAGTTCCGAAAGGGTGATGACATCCCATCAGTCACACACTATGTAGAAAGTCTGGCCAGAAATGAGCTTTCAGAGGTACTTTACCAATCCATTAATAGTGCATCTCAGATCAGGGGTGACTATCCCAAGTCCAGCTTCACCAGGACCACCATGGAAGGTTGTGGTATGGAAACCCAATCTTTTCTTGACGAAAAGGATGGAGTAGCCTTTGGCATTGCATCGGTTCCTATTCGCTCCATGAAAACTTACTTCTACAAGAAACTTAGTGATGAAATGGATGAGATAGAAAGTAAGATTGCCATAGCTGACAGGATTTCAAATAAAGGTGCTGCCTATGCCAGATTCATGGAATTGCTCAACGAACTTGATCGCATCAATTCTGACAGGCTCCTGATGAGAAACCTGGGTGTAACCAACGACGTGGCCCTCATGACAAATAAATGGGAAGGCTATAAAAACTACGTGGAAGACCGCGCAGAAGAACTAAGAAACGTAAAAGAAATTACCCTGGAGGAAGCAGCGTTTTTCATGATTGAAAAGCTGGTTTCTGAGCAAGACCTGGAGAACCTGATTATTCGTCTTCAGCCGGTTACATTCAAAAGCACGGAAATAGCCACCGAGTTTTCATTAAGATTTAACCAATTGCTTTCCTATGACCTGCTAAAGAAAGGCGTGAAAGTAAGAACGGGCAATGCCACCGACGCCACCAAAGTTCTTGCAGGTACCTATTGGCCAAGGGTGGATAAAGTACAGGTATCAATGGATTTGGTGGAAGACTTTGGTGATGGTATGGACCTCACGATAGCGAGTGGTGCGGTTTATGTTCCGATGGCTGCACTGGATGCCGAAAATCTACACTATGAAGTAGAAACCAGCAACAGGGCCATGCAAAAAAATACGCTCCTAATGAACCGCATTACCAATGGGGGTATGGATGCTCAAGTCTCTACGCAAAAAGGTACTGAAGCCCTGGTTTTCAAGGAGGGAGAAAAACTGGAGTTATTCATTGAGGTAAACAGACCCTCCTACGTAAGGCTGATGAATGTATGGAGTGACGATCAGCAGTTGCTTCTGCTGGACAATTATTATATAGATGAGGAGAATATCAACAAAAAAATTCCGCTGCCACTGGAATGGGTGACAGCCTGTCCTTGTGGCACTGAATATATCCAGCTGTTTGCCCGTAGTGAGCCTTTTGAGTACCTCGAGGTAGAAACGGAAGATGGGTTTGATTTCATCACTGAACCCCTTGAAGAAACTGTCAACAAGAGCCGCGGATATAATATGGTAAAAAAGCCAGGGTCTTATATTGCTGAATCTACTATTGTTGTGACTACCCTCGAATCCAAAGAAGAGTAAAAGTAAAAAGGGCTTACACCCTCTTTACTGTTTTTATCACATACCCACACTACACACTCAACCAACTATTCTTAAAGACCCCGTACAGCTCAGAATGGTTGGGAATCAAAAATCAAGCTTGTAACTCAGGTTAGGAAAAATGCCCAGCTGAGTGGCTGAAAAGATCGCGTCTTCCTTGGGGATATAAAATTTACTATACACATTTTCGACTCCCAGTACATTTTGCACATTGATAGAAATGGTATAGGCTGTTTTCGTTTTATTCTTTTTATACGACACCCCAAGGTCCAACCTTTTATAGTCATCCATCTTTGCTTCAAAATTCCTGTTGTAATCCCTGACGGTATAGCCCTCACTTCTGGAAGCCTCTATGTCAATAGGAGCCTCCCGCTTACCACCTGCATAAATCACCCGGACATTGACATTTAAAGTGCTCATCGGACTACCTAATTGGAATTCTTTGCCCCCAACAAAATTGAAAATGTAGTTACCGTTAAATCGGGTATCTCTTTGTATTTTATCTACACCCGAGTATTTGGATTCATAAAGTGAAGCAGTCACCATAAAATAATGCTTGTTGGCAAAGAACTTGTCAAGCGTAAACTCTACCCCATAGTTCTTACCAGTCCCATTATTGGTCAGAGGAAAGGAGGTATATCCATCATAAGTATTGAGAGCCGAAAAAGTTCTTTCACCCGCATTAGTAGTGGTATCGTTGCCCCATACGGGCACATCAAAGAGATATTGATAATAAACCTCTGTTTTGAACCTCAGATTTCTCCCCAGCATCTTTTCATACCCAAGTACTCCGTGTGCAGCACGTGTGAACCCCAGATTTCTATTGTGTGCGATCTCTCCATCTCCTTCAAATACATCCCTGGCCATATACAGCGCCAGTGACTCCATTCTGCTGTGCAAACCAAAGCCACCGGTAAATATAGAACCATCTGCCAGCTCGTATTTATACCCAAGCCTCGGTTCAATATACGTTTTACCATTGAGTAGAAAATGAGAAACATGAAATCCGGTATTGATTGTCAGGTTATGGGTAACCCTGTGCTGCCATTGCCCAAAACCCTGTATAAAATATGTGTGGTCCTTATCATCCAGGGTGGACACATACATGCTATCTTCCTTGATCCATTCGGTGCTCTTTAGATTGTAATTTAGCTGGCTAACAATTCCTCCAACTCTTAGGGTGTTTTTAGCATTAAACTTATGATTGACATATGCGGAGATTCTGGCAGTGGTCTCTGTTACATCTTCGGTTTCAAGTGTCCGCACATTGAGGGTATCAAATTGATAATCAAGATTGTAACCCGTCAGCGATACAATGGATTCGATATAGGTGTTTGGGGACAGATAGGCCACATGCGTGACACCAGTAGCACCCATGTTGTGGACATTGCTGTCTGAATATGGCTCATCAAACACTGGGTCAGGAATATAGGTATAGGTATTATTTCCTCCCAGCCCCCAGATTGAGAAAGATCCTGCTTTCTGAGTAGCTAAATGGATCTTAAAAGAAAGATCCTGAAAAGTCACATCCTCCTGATCACCCAGAATGTCAAGTCCAACCTTGTCGAAGAGGGCCAAAGTAGAATATCTGTAATTGACCAGGTAGCTGGATTTGGAATTTTTTCCTACAGGCCCTTCAGAAGCAAGTGCTAACCCAAGTAACCCAGCCTGGAATGAATGTTCATGTTTATCAAAATTGCCCTTTCTCATGTTCAGGTCAAAAACACCGGAAGTCACATTTCCATATTGTGCAGGAAATGCTCCAGTAAAAAAATCGGAATTAGAGAGCACATTGGAGGTGAGCATACTGATCCCTCCTGCCGAAGAGCCAATACCTCCAAAGTGATTGGGATTGGGGATCTCCACACCTTCCAGCCTCCAAAGCATTCCCTTGGGGGAATTTCCACGAATCACAATTTCATTCATTAAGTCATCACCTCCGGTGGTAACACCAGCCTGAGATAAAGCTGCTCTGGCCGGATCATCAAATGTGGCAGCATATCGTCCCAGCTCTTCCACGCTCAAAGAGATGGCACTCACGGTAACCATATCATTCAGTGCCCGGCCTTTTTCCTGCTTGTCGGCTACCACTTCGATCGCGTCCATTTCTACCAAAGCTTCTGTGAGCTCCACCTCAATTACAACTTCCTTGCCGGTGCTAACCATGATATTCGGGAGTGTTTTCCCTTCATAGCCGATGGATGAGATAGCTAATGAGTGACGTCCTACGGGCACCTGCTGAATCCTGAAATAGCCATTTACATCAGTTATCCCACCAATAACAGGGGAAGAATTCAACACGACCACAGAGGCACCAATTACAGGGGTTTTAGCCTGTTGATCCACAATCTGTCCTTTAATTGTTTGAGTAAATTCCTGTGCCTTGACAGCCGAGAATACAAGCAAACCAAGGGTTAAGTAGATAAGTTTTTTCATTGAGTCAAGTCCTTTTATTTTGAGTTTCTGGTTAAAAAGACAATAAACCTTTCAACAGGTTTCTTCCAAAATGATTTTTTCTTAAAAACGGTACGACCGAATAAACAGCTTAACGTTTTAAAGATCTGGTCAGAGGACAGCGTAAATGACTTGAATCCTGTTTAAACAAATTTGAAAACCTTGTTACCTTTACCTATGCTCCTTCCCTATTTTCAGGACAAAGAATTTGAAGCTGGTTGCGATGAGGCCGGAAGAGGTTGTCTGGCAGGTCCTGTAGTAGCAGCAGCCGTAATCCTACCGAAAGACTTTCAACACGAAACCCTCAACGATTCAAAACAGCTGACTGCTAAGGAGCGATTTGACTTAAGGAAAGAAGTGATAAAGTCAGCCATTACCTACGGCGTTGGGGTGGCTTCTCCCGGAGAAATTGATGAGATCAATATATTAAACGCCAGCTATCTGGCCATGTATCGCGCCATCGACCAGCTAAAACAAAAGCCTTCTTTTCTTTTGATCGACGGAAACAGATACAAAGCCCACAATGACATTCCATATGAATGCATCATACAGGGTGATGGGAAATATTACAGCATTGCAGCAGCCTCTATCCTGGCTAAAACCTACCGCGATGAGCTGATGAAGCAAAAGGCCATTGAGTTTCCTGGTTATAGCTGGGAGACCAATTTTGGATACCCTACAGGAGCGCATCGTGACGCCATAAGAGAAAAGGGAATCACACCACTTCATCGAAAATCTTTTCAACTACTCCCAGCACAGCTCGAATTGTTCTGACTTCCTGTAAATTAGTAGAGTGTATAATCCTACGATCAATAAAATCACTGATCTCCAGGAGATCAATAGATTTATCCGGAAATATTCCTTCGGCCTGATCATCAACACCAGACACAATACACCTCTGGCAACTCACCTCCCTTTCCACAGTCGAACGGAAAATGGAAATTTGGTAATATATGGTCATTTTGCCAAAGCTAATAAGCAGTGGCAAAGCCTGGAGTCGGGCAAAACACTGATCATCTTTTCAGAACCCCATGCTTATGTATCGCCATCGCACTATGACCATGAGCAAAATGTACCTACCTGGAACTACTGTTCAGTGCAATGCTATGGAAATGCAAAGATCATTGAGGATGAAAGCAAATGTCTCGAGCTAATGAGGGACCTGATCGAGGCGAATGATTTGCCATACCTCAGCAATTGGGACACAAAAATCGGGGATGATTACAAATCAAAAATGCTGAAAGGTATTGTCATGTTTCGCATAGACGTGGAAGACATACAGGCGAAGTATAAGCTTAGTCAAAACAGAAGCATCAATGAACAACAAAGGGTCAGTGAATACCTTGTTCAACACAGCGACAGCAATGCCAGGGTGATTGGTGAGATGATGTCTAAGAATCTGGAAATGTCACAATCATGAATATCGTCGAAAGACTAGCCAGTCAGCAAAACAGAAGAGATCAAAAGCCAAACATTGAATTGGGTCGGGAGATTGCCAGGACAGGAGACATAAAAGCCATCAATGAGATCAGGTCTTTATTGACAAACAAAAACACTTCCATTAAAGTACTGGCAGACCTGATCAAATCCCTGGAATCAGTTGGTGAAGTCGCTCCGGACCTCATTGCAGATCTTTACCCTCAGATCATCACACTCATCGATCACAAAAAAAACCACATTGTATGGAGGACCATGTGTGTCCTGGCTCTTATCGGTCCATTCAACCGCCAATTGGTTTTTCAGGATCTCTCCAGAATTTTAGATATCATGGATCAGGGAAGTGTGGTTACCAGAGATCATGGGATCAATCTGTTGATTGACCTCTATAGCCAGAAAAAATATCAAAAAGATATTACCCCACTTCTTGAAGAACAGCTACTCAAAGCACCGGATAACCAACTAGGCCAGTACACCGAAAAATGGATGAAAGTCATTGCAACTTCTGACATAGAAAAATTGTTGAAGATCCTGAATGGAAGGCTCCCTGAGCTTACCAATGAATATCACAAAAAAAGGATTGATAAAAACATTCGAAAACTCGTAAAGCAAATCAGCAATTGAAGAAAAAGGAATGCCCATCTTGTGCCATGGAAGTAGACGCCGGCGCCAAAGAATGTCCCATATGTAATTATGAATTCACTGACCACCCGGTCAGCTATAAATGGATCGCATTTATACTCGCACTTTTACTTCTGCTTTATTTTATCCTGTAAAAAAAATAGAGTCCCCGATTTCGAGAACCCTATTTAAACTAGTGTATATGAAGAGGATTATTAATGTTTTTCAAAAGTAATGTGCCAACTGTTAACCGGAAAGCATACTTAACAATCATTAACGGCCTTCTTTAGAAAAATTTCAAAATCTTATGTTGTTGGTTGATTTTTTACTTAAGTGGTTTCATCTGGAGATACTCAGGAAAAATCAAAAGGTTACAATTCTGTTTTCATCAACCAAAATATATTAATGTGTCTATCTTTGCCACCCGAAAAACCTGATGAATGAAGATTTCTGCTTCTCTCTATTCCAGTAAAGAAAGAACACTCCCCAACCTGGTCAATGCACTCGATAAATGTCATATCGATTATTTTCATATCGATTGCAACGACAACATGGACGTGTTTAAAGACATTGATGAGATCAAAAAGATTAGCAAAACTCCTATTGATCTGCACATTATTTCCGACCGACCGGAGGACTATCTCCCATTGATAGAAAAACACGGTGTGGAATATGTCACTTTCCAATACGAAAATATTCCCACCAGACTGGAATTGCCCAAACTCCCCGGCACACGATGGGGATTGGCCATTACTTCTGATACCTCCATACAGGTATTCGAGGACTACAAAGATTCATGTGACTTTATTCTCATGATGACCACCACTCCCGGCCAAAGCGGAGGTAAATTCAGAAAGGAAAATTTCAAAAAGATCCGGAAATTCAGGAATCAGTACCCTGACAAAAAAATCTATGTTGATGGGGGCGTAAATGATGAAACCGGATTTATCCTTCGCATCCTGGGTGTTCACTCGGTTGTTTCGGGATCTTACCTTGTCAACCATGAGTCTATCGGAGAAGCATTGTTGCACCTTCGCTCATCGATCATCCATTCGGACTTCAGGATCAAAGATTTTATGATTGACATTGAAGATGCACCCGTCCTCGATATGGAATCCACAAAGGTCAAAGACATCATTAAACAAATCGATGACTTTAATCTTGGTTTTACACTTTTGAAGAATTCCAATGGGAAGCTTGCCGGGATCTCCAGTAATGCAGATGTGCGTAAAGGACTTTTAAAGCATCTGGATGATTTCAACGCCATGAAATTAGAAGATATCGTGAACACAAATCCGGTATCAATTTCGGAAGACGCCACCATCTCAGAGCTCCTTCAAATGATCCAGTCGAAAAGCTTTCTGATCTCTTATTTACCTGTGGTCAATAGCCAAAATACATTGACCGGGGCACTTTCATTCATCCATTTAATACGAAGTGAATCATGATCATACACCTCAAAAAAGACATTGCTGACGAAAAAGCAGCCAGTCTGGGCCAATCAATGGAAGCCATCCATTTCAAATCTGGCGACCAAAATATACTGGTGACAGCAGCCAAGGTGAAAGAGTTACCAAAAGAAGCTGCTCCCCATACAGATGAATTTTTTCCGATGGAATCGGATATTCAATTGGCTAGCAAAACGTACAAGGACGGAAAACGATCCATCCAGCTAGGCAAAAATTCCATCGGTGGTGATTCCAACAACACCATGCTAATTGCAGGGCCTTGTTCCATCGAATCATGGGATCAAATCACCGAAGTGGCCGAGGTGCTGAAAAAAAACAACATCACCACCCTACGTGCGGGCTGTTTCAAACCAAGAACCTCACCTTATACCTTCCAGGGACTTGGTGAGGAAGGCATCAAGATGCTGGTAGAAGTGCGTAAACAATACGGATTCAACATCATCACCGAGGTAAAAGACAGCTCACATGTCGACCTGGTCATTGAGAATGCCGACATCGTTCAAATAGGCGCCAAAGCCATGTACGATCAGAGTATCCTAAGAAGATGTGGAGAATCCCGAAAGCCTATTTTACTAAAAAGAGGTTTTGGCACCACCCTTCAGGAGTTTGTTCAGGCTGCAGAGTTTATTCTATCAGGTGGAAATGAAAATGTAATCCTTTGTGAACGTGGTATCCGGACCTTTGAAACCAAAACACGCTTTACGCTCGACCTGTGCGGGGTTGCATTTCTCAAGGAACATACCAACCTGCCGATCGTGGTAGATCCTAGTCACGCCATGGGGTATCGATATGGAGTGGCAGACCTTACCAGAGCCTCAGTAGCCATGGGAGTGGAAGGGTTACTGATAGAGTGTCACCCTACCCCGGATAAAGCCAAGTCTGACGCCGCTCAACAATTGAATCTAAGTGAGTTTCAACAAATGTTTGATACACTGCAACCAATTGCTTCAGCCATTGGCAGAAAAATGATCTGATGGATAAAATATTTCCTGAAATAAAAATGTTGATCCTGGATGTGGATGGGACACTCACCGATGGTGGCGTTTACATTCAGGAAGATGGCAAACAATTTAAAAAGTTTAACTCACAGGATGGCCTTGGAATCAAGCTGGCCATCAAGGCAGGGATAGATGTTGGGATCATCAGCCACAGCTTGATCACAGAAATGGTTACCGCCAGAGCCAAAATGTTGGGGTTAAAACATTATTATGTCGGACAAAGACCCAAACTGGAAGTGCTGGAGGAGTGGCAAAAAGAAATGGGTATCGACTTTCAACAGATTGCCTACATCGGGGATGACGTAAATGACCTCGACATCATGGAACAGGTGGGTTTTACTGCTTGTCCTGCCAATGCCATTGACAAAATTAAGTCCATTGTAAACGTGATCCTGACCAAAAAAGGTGGCGAAGGAGCTGTAAGGGAGTTTATAGATCGTTATCTGCTAGACTAAGCTCTTCCAGGGTTCTTATATATTGGGTAAAGTACATGATCGGCATGGACCAAAGTTTTTCTTTATGCCCACTCGAGAAAAAGCCAAAATGTCCTAATTTTTTGATGCGAAGATCCCTGGGTCGAATGTGCTGGAACGTAGTGACAGCATTTCCATAGTAATGCATGATCTCTCGTGTAGCTGCTACAGGAGCCATGATCCTGTCATCTTCCACATTGACAAAATGAATGGGGATACGCAACCTGTTAAACTGGTCTACAATTCTTTGGTCGCCTTGTAAAACCCCCTTGGGGTGCAATCCCCACTTTCTCCACTCACGGGTCACTTGTAAAGGCAAATGTTCACCGCCCCCCAGCAGCCAGCCGGGCATATAGCCATAAATTTTATTGGCTATGGGTAAGCCGACATACCAAAATAAATTAACGACCACCTTTGGCCATCCGCTCCAGAATCTTTTTGATGCTGTTTGCGTGCAAACAAAATATGCGGCGGTAACAGATTTTGCATGCTCAGCTTTAGGAAAAACCTGCCCGGCCACACTGTGACCAATCAAAAATACTTTTGCATAACGACTTCTACCCCACCTGAGTGCTTCATTCATGTCATGACTCCCCCATTCCGACATATTGGATTTATCCTGCTTTATGTGGTGATTGAGTGAAGCTCCAATACCTCGGTAGTCGAACGTAAGTACGTCAAAATCAAAGTTTTGCGAAGCAAACTGTGCAAATTTTCTATAGTAATTCTGTGGGACCCCGGCAGCAGGAGCCACCACAATAAGGTTCAATTTGGGTGAACTTGTTGAATAAAGATTGGCAGCTATCTGTACTCCGTCAAGCGTATTTAGTTGAATATTTTTTGCTTGCTGCATGCCATTGTTTTGCCGAATTAAAATGCTTACGATGCAAATGTAAATAATAGTTTAAATTCACTTAATTTGGATAAGCAGCCATTTAGAATATTTTTGTATCCCAAATAATAAACACGAAATGAGCGTCCTCGTAAATAAAGCATCTAAAATCATTGTTCAAGGGTTTACCGGTTCCGAAGGTACCTTCCATGCTTCTCAAATGATAGAGTATGGAACAAACGTAGTTGGAGGTGTCACTCCAGGTAAAGGCGGACAGACCCATCTTGATAAACCTGTATTTAATACTGTAAAAGAAGCAGTAGAAAAAACCGGGGCAGATACTTCAATTATTTTCGTTCCACCTGCTTTTGCTGCCGATGCAATGATGGAAGCTGCCGATGCTGGCATCAAGGTGATCATCGCTATCACAGAGGGTATCCCTGTAAAAGACATGATCCAGGCCAAACCTTATGTGAAGAAAAGAGGAGCTGTATTGGTAGGACCCAACTGCCCGGGAGTCATTACTCCTGGCGAAGCTAAGGTTGGCATCATGCCTGGTTTCGTGTTTAAGAAAGGTAACATCGGTGTGGTATCAAAATCAGGAACCCTCACCTATGAGGCTGCTGACCAGGTAGTGAAAGCTGGATTAGGCATCACCACTGCCATCGGTATCGGTGGAGACCCGATCATCGGCACATCGACCAAAGAGGCCGTCCAGCTTTTGATGGAAGACCCGGAAACAGAAGGAATTGTAATGATTGGTGAGATTGGTGGAAATTACGAAGCCGAAGCAGCCCGATGGATCAAAGAAAATGGCAATAAAAAGCCAGTAGTCGGATTTATCGCCGGACAGACAGCACCTCCGGGAAGAAGGATGGGTCATGCTGGAGCAATCATTGGTGGAAAAGATGATACTGCAGAAGCAAAGATCAAGATCATGAAAGAGTGTGGCATTCATGTAGCATACTCTCCTGCTGACATCGGAGAAACCATGAAAAAAGCCATTTCCTGATACATTTGATCAGGACTAAACAAAATAATTTTATTTACGTATTTGGAATAACGAATGCAGGCTTGTACGTTTGCATTACCAAATCGAGCAATCGATTTATTGAGAAGTGCTGAGAGACAGGCTCTGTGAAGCACTAGCAACCTCCCCCCAACCATTGGGAAAGGTGCTAATTCCTGATAGATAAATTGATTAAATTATGAAAAACACACACGAATTCACTGACGATGCCTTTGCCCATTTTGGCAAAGTGGCATTGCTTACCCCTTCCTATTACCATTTTAAGATCAACAGGGATTGTTGTTGCTAGTCATTACTATCAGCAGCTATCAGATCATTCAATCAGTAGGAAAAGTCTATCCGTTAACATTAAAATATTATACCCATTATGAGTAACAATTTGCATTTTGAGACACTTCAGGTACATGCCGGACAAGAAATAGATGAAACAACAAGGTCACGTGCACTACCTATCTATCAAACTACAAGCTACACCTTCAAAGATTCTTTGCATGGTGCCAATTTGTTTGCTCTGAAGGAATTTGGAAACATCTACACCAGGATCATGAATCCTACCACAGATGTTTTCGAGAAGCGTATTGCTGCGCTTGAAGGTGGTGTTGCTGCCCTTGCTACCGGATCAGGTCAGGCAGCACAATTTTTAGCACTCAACAATATCCTTCAGGCTGGTGAAAACTTTGTGTCAACATCCTTCTTATATGGTGGAACATATAACCAATTTAAAGTTGCCTTTAAAAGGCTGGGTATCAATGTCAGGTTTGCCAAAAGTGATAAACCGGAAGAATTTGAAAAGCTGATCGACGATAAGACCAAGGCGATCTACCTGGAAACCATTGGAAACCCGGGATTTAACATACCTGATTTTGACGCCATTGCAGCAGTAGCTAAAAAACATGATATCCCTCTGATTGTAGACAATACATTTGGGGCAGGTGGCTACCTCTTCAGACCATTGGAGCACGGAGCTGCCATCGTAGTAGAGTCTGCTACCAAATGGATTGGTGGTCATGGCACATCCATAGGTGGTGTGATAGTAGACGGTGGAAACTTCAACTGGGGCAATGGTAAATTCCCCCAATTCACTGAACCATCTGAAGGATACCACGGATTGGTATTTTGGGACGTCTTTGGTGAAGGAAATCCACTCGGACTTCCAAACATTGCATTCGCTATCCGTGCAAGAGTAGAAGGATTAAGAGATTTTGGACCCGCATTGAGTCCGTTTAATTCATTCCAGCTTGTTCAGGGTCTGGAAACCCTGTCGCTAAGGATGGACAGGATTGTTTCCAATGCTTTGGAATTAGCTACCTGGCTTGAAAAGCACCCTCAGGTGGAAAAGGTAAATTATCCGGGACTTTCCAGTAGCCCTTATCATTCTCTTGCTAAAAAATATCTGAAGCATGGTTTCGGTGGGGTATTCTCCATCGAACTGAAAGGTGACAAAGAACAAGCGACCAAATTGGTTGATAGCCTGGAACTGATCAGCCACCTGGCCAACGTGGGTGATTCCAAAACACTGATCATCCAGCCTTCCGCTACCACACACCAGCAGCTGACAGATGAAGAACAACTTGCGGCTGGGGTACTGCCTAATTCGTTAAGAATTTCAGCAGGTATCGAACATATAGAGGATTTGAAATCCGATTTAACACAAGCTTTTGAAAAAGTCTATGGAAATCATTAAGACAGAACAAAATACAACAACACTTCACACCAATGCTCCATTGGTCCTGGATAATGGCGAGATCCTCGATGATCTAAGTATCAGGTATACCACATATGGTAAACTGAACGCCACCAAGACCAATGTGGTTTGGGTATTCCACGCATTAACGGCCAACAGTGACCCCATGGAGTGGTGGCCTGGTGTGGTCGGCGATGGAGAAGTCATCAATCCCGATGAGCATTATATTGTTTGTGCCAATATGCTGGGTTCATGCTATGGAACCACGGGACCAAAAAATCACAAATTCCCATTGATTACGATTGCTGATATGGTATCGGCACATAAGATTCTTAGAAAACATCTGGGTATCAGGAAAATCCACCTGGGAATCGGTGGCTCGATGGGAGGTCAGCAATTGTTGGAGTGGGCTGTACAGGAGCCAGAATTGTTCGAAAAGATCGTTCCACTGGCTACCAATGCCTTTCACTCTCCATGGGGCATAGCTTTCAATGAGGCACAGCGAATGGCCCTTGAAAACATAGACCCGTCGAAGGGACTGGAAACGGCCAGAGCCATTGCCATGCTATCCTATAGGAGCTACGATACTTATGGCAAATCACAGCTTGACGTAGATCAGCGCTGGGACCATTTCTCTGCCTCATCCTACCAACGCTATCAAGGGGAAAAGTTGAGAAAGAGATTTACTACCGACAGTTATTATACCCTATCCAAAGCTATGGATGCGCACCATCTGGGAAGACATTTTGGCTCCGCAGATGCCGCATTGAAGCGAGTAAAATCGGAAGCATTGGTTATTGGTATCACTTCAGACATGCTATTCCCTGTGCATGAGCAGAAGTTCATTGCTGATCACATTGAGAAAAGTGAATTGAAAATCATTGAATCGGATTTTGGTCATGATGGCTTCCTCATCGAAGCTGAGCAACTATCCGCTCTACTTAAAAATTTTATCTAAAGAAAAGAAGCCTCTGAAAAATGAGGCTTCTTAGATAAGCTCCAGATGAGCTTCTATTGATCGAATAGCTTCATCAGCCACTATGTGATAAAAAGGTATGGGATTTGCGTCCCTCTGAACACTTTGAAGCGCCTGATAATATGCCATCCTGCTCTCTGTACTCCCCTTGATATTGGCTCTGGTAAATCCATTCTTCAATAAGATCAGATTCATAACCAAACGGGCAGTACGACCATTGCCATCAATAAAAGGATGAATACTCACCAATCGCTCATGCATCTCTGCGGCCAAAAGCACGGGATGCATCCGCGAGGTTTGAATCATGTAAAATTCAAAGTAATCATGCATCAGCTGATCAATTAGATACGGCTGAGGCAGCACGGTATCGCTACCAGTAATCCGAACAGGGATACTGCGATAAACACCAGCATTGGCAGAATCTACTTCCTTTAGCACCAGTCTGTGAAGATCCAGCACCACTCGCTTACTGATATCCTCTTTGCTGACAACCAGCTCCCTGACGAATGCAATGGCTTCCTGATGATTGATAGCCTCCAAATGCTCTCTCATTGACTTCCCGCCTATGGTAAGTCCTTCGTTGACCACCAATGCAGTCTCCTGAAGAGATAAGGTATTACCTTCTATCCTATTGCTTTCGTAGGTATAGTCTACATCAAAATACTCCTGCATCCGCTTGAGCTGCGAAACGCCTAATGGGGGTCTTGCATCCCATTTGGCTTTCAGTTTGTCAAGAATCTCTAGCTTTTCCTTGAGATCTTTAGGGACGGTCTGTGCTTTGCTACGCTTCTGAACAAGGTATTCTACCCTGGACTCAGCCAGCTGCAACGCTTCCACACTGACCTCGTCATAACCCACCACCTTGAGTACCTTACTCGCCATCCATTCGACTCTGGTGCGTTTAAAGTCCAGCTTCAATGCGCTCATGAGCTCAATTAGCTGATCCTCTGTAGGCAGACGATCACCGTGCTCAAACCTACTCAGGAGTGTTTGATCGATTTTGGTGATGCTGGCCAGCTCCCTTAGTTTGAGGCCTCTTGAAACCCTGCGATCTTTGATAATCTTGCTAAACATGACAATAAAATTATTGACAAATATAGTCAAAAATACAATAAAAAAACCGACATCGCTGTCGGTTCCTTATAACGTTTAAATCTTATTATATATGGATCACTTCGTCATATGCTGCTGCCGTGGCTTCCATTACAGCTTCTGACATGGTAGGGTGTGGGTGAACTGTTTTGATGATTTCGTGGCCTGTTGTTTCCAGTTTTCTGGCTGCAACTGCTTCAGCAATCATTTCTGTCACATTATACCCAATCATATGACAACCCAACCATTCGCCATATTTGGCATCGAAAATAACTTTTACAAATCCTTCAGTTGCACCGGCTGCTTTCGCTTTTCCTGAGGCAGAAAAAGGGAATTTACCCACTTTGATCTCATAACCGGCTTCTTTAGCAGCTTTCTCGGTATATCCTACGGATGCAATTTCAGGAGAGCAATAAGTACATCCAGGAATATTGTTGTAATCCAAAGGTGTTGGATTCTGTCCGGCAATTTTCTCTACGCAGATAATTCCTTCAGCTGAAGCTACGTGTGCCAGCGCAGGCCCCTTCACAATGTCTCCTATAGCATATACGCCTTCGACATTGGTCTTATAGTAGTCATCAACCACTACTTTCCCTTTTTCGGTTTTCACTCCGGTTTCTTCAAGCCCAATTCCTTCGATATTAGTAGAAACACCAACAGCAGACAATACAATATCACATTCGATAATTTCTTCTCCTTTGGGGGTCTTTACAGACACCTTACAGCCTTTTCCTTTAGTATCAACTTTGGTCACCTCACTACTGGTCATCACCTTGATACCATTTTTCTTGAATGATCTTTCCAGCGCCTTGCTGACTTCCTCATCTTCCACTGGCACCACGTTAGGCAAAAACTCAACTACTGTCACATCGGTACCAATTGAATTGTAGAAGTAAGCAAACTCGACACCGATAGCGCCTGAACCAACCACAACCATTTTCTTAGGTTGCTTCTCCAGCACCATTGCTTTTCTGTAACCAATGATCTTTTCGTTGTCAATTTTCAAAGCAGGGAGTTCACGAGATCTCGCGCCTGTCGCCAAAATGATATTTTTAGCGGTGTATTCCGTTTTCTTTCCTTTATCATCAGTCACCTCCAGCTTCTTACCTCTCTTTAGGACGGCAGTACCAGCAATCACTTCAATTTTGTTTTTCTTAAACAAAAACTGAATTCCCTTGCTGTTGCTATCAGCTACTTCCCGGCTTCTTTTAACCATACCTGCAAAATCTGCAGATGCTGATTTTACGTCTACTCCATAATCTTTAGCATGGCTCACATATTCAAAAACCTGGGCACTCTTGAGTAATGCTTTAGTTGGGATACAACCCCAGTTTAGACAGATACCACCCAATTCGGCCTTTTCAACAACGCCTACTTTCATTCCTAATTGAGATGCCCTAATAGCTGCTACATATCCTCCGGGCCCACTACCAACAACCAACAAATCATATTGTGATGCCATATTATTATGCTTTTTTTTTGAATACTAATGGCTGCAAATTTAAGTCGTAAGAATTTAATTACATGTGATTGGTGAAAAAGTCATCATTTAGCGCTGCAATTTATATTTTAGCAAAAGATAACGCATAATATACGCATGGTCCAGGTTTAACCCTAAAATGAGAGAGCACGTGCCATGCCTGCATGCTGTAGTACCTGAATTCCGGTGCAAAAGCATGTGACAGCTAAAAAACCAAAAACATAGACATGAAACTACTTGAAGGAAAGACCGCTTTAATTACTGGTGCATCAAAAGGAATCGGAAAAGCCATTGCCATAAAATTTGCCGCAAACGGAGCAAACGTTGCATTTACGTATCTATCAAGTGTTGAGAAGGGCCAGGCCCTGGAGAATGAACTTAGTGCACTTGGCGTGAAAGTAAAAGGGTATCGGTCAGATGCTTCTGACTACAAAGCTGCCGAGGAGTTGATCAACAGCGTAGTGCAGGACCTGGGAGGCTTAGACATCCTGGTAAATAATGCAGGGATCACTAAAGACAATCTACTGATGAGAATGACCGAGGAAATGTGGGATGATATCATGAATGTAAACCTCAAGTCTTGTTTCAATACGGTAAAAGCGTCTTCGAGGACCTTTATGAAGCAAAGAAGTGGCTCCATTATTAACATGTCATCTGTAGTTGGGGTGAAGGGTAATGCTGGTCAATCAAACTACGCGGCTTCCAAAGCAGGTATCATTGGGTTCACCAAGTCAATTGCGTTAGAACTCGGGTCAAGGAATATCAGATGCAATGCGATTGCTCCCGGGTTTATCGAAACTGAAATGACAGGAGTGCTCGACGAAAAGACCATACAGACATGGAGAGATGCCATTCCTTTGAAGCGTGGCGGTGCCCCGGAAGATGTTGCTGACGCCTGCGTGTTTCTGGGATCCGATATGTCTTCTTATATTACAGGACAGGTAATTCAGGTAGATGGGGGAATGCTTACCTGATATTTATTCCCAACACACATCCGTATCTCACGTTTATTCCTTTGTAGGAACTAAAGTCACCTCTTCCAGATACATGAAAATATGCTGAATGGACGATAATTTTTTTGCACTCGATATTTCTTCTGGCTGGGTAATACTCGTCGTGCTGCTGGCTGCAGGGCTTTCGATATTGCTTTACACCCGGAAGAATATCCCATGGCATCAAAATATCAACATTCTTCTGGGGTTCCTTAGGTTTTCAGCATTACTGCTCCTGGGTATATTGTTGCTAAACCCCATATTGAGGCTTTCTGTCAATGAAGAGGATGAGCCTTTATTTGTCATCGTAGTTGATAATTCGGAATCTATCGCCATGAGAATGGGCGAACAGGAGCTGTCAGACGTAATAGTTTCAGTAAATGGAATTCGGGTCAATCTGGATGATTATCAGGTGACGACTTACAATCTCTCCGGAAGAACCGATTCACTGAATTTTAATGGAAGCAGCAGCAACCTATCTGCCATTTTCAATTCGTTTGAGAGTATTTATGATGGTAAAAATATTGGCGGAGTACTATTCCTTTCCGATGGGATCTTCAACGAAGGACTTTCTCCGGCTTATCTCAATTATCGATATCCCATATACACGGTAGGGCTCGGAGATACCATTCCTCCACGTGATATCTCCCTCAGAGATGTGAGACACAATCGGGTAGCTTATCAGGGAAATAAATTTCCTGTCACCCTCAAGATTGAGCAACGAGGCTTTGCCAACGAAATGGTAAATGTTTCAGTAAAAAAATCAGGAACGACGCTTGCCAGCAAAAATGTTCGACTTGTCAACCAGATCACCGATGTGGACTTTGAATTGGAAGCCAAAGAAGCTGGATTGATGCACCTCACAATCAGCATCCCTCAAAATGAGGGCGAATCTACCTACGAGAATAATCGCAAAGACATTTTCATTGAAGTAATTGAGGGCAAAGAAAAGGTATTGGTCGTTTCATCTGTGCCACATCCGGATATCAAAGCGATCCGGCAGACGCTTCATGAAACCGGAAATTATGAAACTGCACTCTATATTCCGGGTATCACAAAACTTCCGGAAGAAAAGAATTACGATGTCATCGTAGAATATACACCATACAGGCAACTGATCAAGCACAGCTTCAAATCAACCGGCAAATGGATCATCCTGGGCTCCAGGTCTAAAATTGATCAGATGAATAAAGCACTCCCATATCTGAAAATCAGCACCCGGAGCAGCCAGAAAGACCTGGTAAGGCCCACCATAAATCCAACATTCAGAAAATTTGAGCTTAATGATGATTTGATTGAACGATTTAGTCAATATCCACCCACTGAGGTTTATTTTGGAGACTATTTACTGACCGGGGCCACTGATATTCTTCTTTATCAAAAAGTGGGATCCGTGGAGACCTCAAAGCCATTGATGTTCTTCTATGATGATGGATCTGAGAAATCCGCCATTACCATCGGAACAGGGATCTGGCAATGGAAACTGCAGGAGTCTGCCGCCCACGGAGATGCCAGACTTTTTAATGAGTTGGTACTGAAAACCGTACAGTTCCTCAGCATCAGAACAAACAAAAAGCGATTTACAGCCACCCCGCGGCACAATGTCTATCGGGAAGGAGACAGGATATTCATCGATACCCAGGTGTACAATGAGATATTTGAACGAAGCTACGGCAATAGGATCAGTCTGAGTATCACCAGTGAAGCTGGGGAAACCAGAAACTACGAACTGGTGGATAGTCCACTCAACAGCACCTTTAACATCGGAACCCTGAAACAGGGTATCTATAGGTATCGTGCCACGGTTGTCAATGAAAATGAACAACTGACGGACAGGGGTGAATTTCTTGTTGAGGCCCTTCAGATTGAAGCTTTAGATCTCACCGCCAATCACAATTTACTCAAAGAAATATCATATAAATCCAATGGGACCTATTTCCATTACAGTGAAATTGATGCCTTGTCCGAAGCACTGAATAACACCAATTTTCAAAGCATCATCAGAACCAGAGAAAGTTACTTCCCACTGATCAGCAGCCTGTGGATCATCGTGGCTATATGCACCTTCCTCTTCTCGGAGTGGTTCCTCCGAAAGTATCTGGGTATGTATTAAAAAAAGCCTCCGATAGGTGTATCGAAAGCTTAATTAGTAATATATAAACTACTTTAAATTGTAAACCTCTAGTATAAAAAAATTTAGTTTAGATAGTCTTTCAATGCATTCACATAGGATTCGAAAGCGGTAATACCTTTTTTTGTAATCTTGCAGGTAGTCAAAGGCTTTTTATCTCTGAAAGATTTTTCAATCTCAATGTACCCGGCCTTAGATAGCTTATCCAGTTGAACACTCAGGTTGCCAGCAGTGGCCTCCGTTTTTTCTTTGATAAACGTAAATTCCGCCGACTTCACACTTAGCAACAGACTCATAATGGCTAAGCGCAACTGAGAATGTAGTAACGGATCTAATGGTTTGAAATCACTCACTTTCCCTCGATTTTAACATATAGCCTGGGATAAGGTATCCCAACAGTATTCCGATAGCACCAACCAGGTACTGGTCAACCATGCTTACATTGAAACAAACAATTCCGGAGACCAGCAAAGCAAATGCGCCCATCACCAATGGTCTGAAATTCAACATCTGGCCGCTAATGTAAGTCCCTCCCATGGCAAATAACAAAATAAAAGCATTGTGATAATAGTTGATCTGATTCATGAAGAGAATGGAAACCACGATGCCAATACCTGCAATCATCCAGACGTGCCCGTATAGCCTGTCCAGGTGCGTCACAACCATGGTACTTTTATTGTCCCTGATTGACTGAACGATGGTGTAAATGATGGCTGGGATCGTAATGCTCCAAATCAACCATGGTCTGTCAAACCAATCAAATTTTTGGATGAGGTAATGACCCAGATTGGCTACCAGGACCACCCATCCCCACAATAAAAAATAGATACTGGAACCTTTCGAATAGTTCTCTTTAGCCTGGCTGATCATCCTCCCGATGAGCGCCAGGCTCTCTTCTTTTGTTAATTCTTGCTCTTTCATACTATAAATATAAACATGTTTATATTATAAACTAAATTATAATAAAAAATATTGCATCGTTCCCCTATTATTTAAAAGATTTACAGACAGATGAGTTAATAACACTAAAACCCAGCTACAAAATATAGACACCTTCTACGGGTAGGCATGTGGGTAAGCAAGGGTGTGGGGTAGTCCTGATTTTACAGGAGATTTCCTTTAGATGTTTAGGCCTATAAAAGAAAAAGGCCATCTCAATTTCCTGAGACGGCCTTTCCTGTTTTATTCTTCTTTGTCCTCTTGCCGGACTTTCTTTTTCTTGAGCTTAATGGTGAGCTCATCAGATTTCTTATCCCAGTCGGCTACGATGGTATCTCCTTCCTGGATCTCTCCTTTCAGGATTTCCTCCGCCACGGCATCCTCCAGATACTTCTGGATGGCCCTGTTCAACGGACGTGCCCCAAACTGTGGATCATATCCTTTGTCGGATAAGAAGTCCTTGGCCGGCTTAGTAAGCTCTACCTGGTATCCAAGCTCGATCACTCGCTCGAATAGCTTGTCCAGCGAAATGTCAATGATTTTGTGGATGTGCTCTTTCTCAAGCGAGTTGAACACGATCACATCATCTAACCTGTTGAGGAACTCCGGACTGAAAGCTTTTTTCAGGGCATTCTGAATCGTAGACTTCATCAGGTCATCGCTGCTTTCTCTTCTGGACTGTGTGGCAAAACCAATACCCGCTCCAAAATCCTTCAGGTCTCTTACTCCAATATTGGAGGTCATGATGATAATAGTATTTCTGAAATCTACCCTTCTTCCCAGTCCATCAGTCAGAATTCCATCATCAAGAACCTGCAGCAGGATATTGAATACATCCGGGTGAGCTTTTTCGATCTCATCCAAAAGCACTACTGAATAGGGTTTACGTCTTACTTTTTCAGTAAGCTGACCACCTTCTTCATATCCCACATATCCCGGAGGTGCTCCAACCAGTCTTGATACAGAGAATTTCTCCATATACTCACTCATATCTATTCTGATAAGAGAATCCTCTTTGTCAAAAAGATAGGTAGAAAGCACTTTGGCCATCTCCGTCTTACCAACTCCAGTAGGACCCAGGAATATGAACGAACCGATAGGCTTCCTAGGATCTTTCAATCCAACCCTGGTTCGCTGAATAGCTTTTGCCAGTTTTTTGATGGCTTCATCCTGACCGATTACCCGCTTGTTCAGCTCATCCCGCATACTCAAAAGCTTTACACTTTCATTCTGCGCGATTCGTTTGGTTGGAATTCCGGTCATCATGGCGATGACTTCAGCCACATTCTCCTCATTCACCTCATACCGCTTGGTACGGGTCTCATCTTCCCACTTGGCTTTTTCATCGTCAAGCTGAGCCAATAGTTTCTTTTCTTTATCTCTCAGCTGAGCTGCCTCCTCATATTTTTGACTTTTGACAACCCGGTTTTTCTCTTTCTTAATATCTTCAATCTGCGCTTCCAGCTTGATGATATTATCAGGCACATTAATGTTATTGATATGTACCCTCGCTCCGGCCTCATCGAGAACGTCTATGGCCTTGTCTGGCAAATATCGATCACTGATATATCGGTCAGAAAGGGTGACACATGAAAGCAAAGCATCTTCGGTGTAGTTTACATGGTGATGACTCTCGTATTTGTCTTTGATATTCTGAAGAATCTGTACAGTCTCCTCAGGGGTGGTCGCATCGACCATCACCATCTGGAATCTTCTGGCTAGCGCACCATCTTTCTCGATGTACTGTCGGTACTCATCCAGCGTGGTAGCTCCAATACATTGGATCTCTCCCCTTGCCAACGCAGGCTTAAACATGTTGGAAGCATCCAGAGAGCCAGAAGCTCCTCCAGCTCCCACGATAGTATGAAGCTCATCGATGAACAGGATCACATCCGGAGATTTTTCAATCTCATTCATCACCGCCTTCATTCGTTCTTCGAACTGACCACGGTATTTTGTTCCCGCAACGAGTGATGCCAGGTCAAGGGTAACGACTCGTTTACCAAAGAGTACCCTTGATACTTTTTTCTGAACGATCCTCAAGGCCAGACCTTCGGCTATGGCAGTTTTACCAACACCCGGCTCACCAATCAGGATTGGATTGTTCTTCTTTCTCCTACTTAGGATCTGAGCAACCCTTTCTATTTCTTTTTCGCGACCTACAATCGGATCCAGCTTATCGTCTTCAGCCAATTTGGTCAGGTCCCGTCCGAAATTATCCAGTACGGGTGTCCTTGATTTCTCTCCACCTTTAGAAGATTCTCTCGACGAACCACTACCTCCACCTGAGCTGCCTCCAAAAATTCTGCCTGAGTCCTCATCTGAATCATCGGTGTCAGATTGTGCCAATGGATTTTCAGTTTGATATTCAAGTAGCTCTTTCACTACATCATAGGATACATCAAACTTGTCCAGGATCTGGGTGGCCAGATTGTCCTCATCCCGCAGGATAGAGAGTAACAGATGTTCGGTACCTATTAATTGACTTTTGAAAATCTTGGCTTCAAGATAGGTGATCTTTAATACCTTTTCTGATTGTCTGGTAAGTGGAATATTCGCCAGGTTTTTTACGTTACTGGTGGCTGTCCCTTTGGTAGCCTGTTCAATGGCAGTTCTAAGCTCCTCCAAAGAAACTCCAAGTTTCTTGAGTAAGCTTACAGCCACGCCCTCTCCTTCTCTGATCATACCCAGTAACAGATGCTCCGTACCGATATAATCATGCCCCAACCGCAGCGCTTCTTCCCTACTTAACGAGATGACTTCTTTTACTCTGTTTGAAAATTTTGCTTCCATAAAATGGATTTATCTATACGCGTATCTAGTAAAATTAAACCTTAAAAAAGTTAATCCCATGTATGGGACTGTTAAAAAACACGAGGTGATTTATAATCGTTCATGTTTTCACCGTTGAGTTTCTAAGTATCGATAAAGCCCCCGGCCCTTCACACATCAAAAGATCAACGATACTCAGGTTAGCGACAAAATTGCTGCCAAAATTCTGTATATAGGGAAAAGGTATATATAAATCTCGCTGATCAAAAGAAATTTTCGGAAGTATTCTATTTCTAAGGTCTAAAGAGCCCTTTTCTGTCGACGAACGGAAATCGTCGGTGAGCTTATTCGGTATGTCAATTTGTAATAGCCTCAGACATAATGTCATCATTTGAAGGTTGAGGTCCAGTAGAAAGGTGGGTCTGCTATCCCAGGCCGATCGAAATTCATCTGCAAAAAAGTCAAAAAACGGAGCTTTACCATAAGAAGAATAGAAAGCTCCCCAATGGTCTCGCAGCCAACTTTGAGCATAATCAATTTTTACATCCTTCATTCTGGTTCTGTTATCATAGCTAACCGGTACAATCAGCACATGCTTTCCGGCTGGTGAATGGATATAACACCTGTTGCGGAACGTTTGTTTGACAAAATGATCCTGGACCTCAAAGATTAATTCCCGGGCGTTTATCAGCGCAACAAAGTATTCGAGGCTTCCCAGGTAGTGAGGTTCTATGACGACCGTATGACTCAAGTAAGTTCTGACGCTTTACCCAGGCCTTCTCTCACGACCAGGGGCTCACTTCCTGTGCAATCTATGACCGTGCTGGGTATTATCTGGCCCGGACCTCCATCGATCACCAGATCCACCACTTTGCCGTATTCCTCGTAAATGGCCTCAGGATCCGTGGGATAATCCTTGATCTCATCCTGATCATGAAGAGAAGTAGTGACAATAGGGTTTCCCAGTTCCTGGACGATCATTCTTGGAATAAGATTATTAGGCACCCTGATACCAACGGTCTTCTTATTGGTTTTCAGGATTTTCGGTGTCTTGGATGACGACTCCAGAATAAAAGTAAATGGGCCCGGTAAACCCTTCTTCATCATCTTGAAAATAGGCGTGTCCACGTGTCGGGCGTATTCCGATAAGCTTGATAGATCATGACAAATAAAGGACAGGTTCACGCTTTTACCCTTGATTCCCCTGATTCGCTTGATTTGCTCTATCGCTTTGGTATTGAAAATATCACAACCGAGACCATATACCGTATCCGTGGGATAAATAATCACTCCCCCTGCTTTGAGCACCTCAACTACATGGTGGATTTTTTTCTTTTGAGGATTTTCCGGATGAATTCTTACAAGCTCAGACATATTTGAATATTTAAATGTTCACTTATATCCTTTTAAAAGCCGTCTCTGCTAATGGATGTTAAAGCTATGGAATCAAAACCACTTAACGGAGGGCAGAGAACAGAATTTTGACTTTACTTCCTAAACATATGCACGGACTCAATGTTCAATTTTATGATATGATTATTTTTGCCCGTTAATGAAAAAAATGATGGGTGGAAGAAAAATATTAGTTTTAGTGATTATTGTATTTGCTGTGATGCTCTCATCATTTGGATTCTACGGCTACCAAATCTTTTTCGTGCCCAATATCCTTGTTGACCAACAGAGCCGATATTTCCCAATCTATGACGGTACTACCTTCAAGGAACTACAAAATCGCCTGGATGATGAGCGCATCGTTGGCAATCTGATGGCTTTCAGCTTCGTGGCTCGTATCAAAGGATATGACACAGAAATAAAACCAGGCATGTACTACCTGGAGGAAGGGATGAGTAACATCAACGCCATCAATATGCTGCGTGCCGGAAGACAGGTCCCGGTAAGGCTTACTTTTAATTCGGCAAGGCGACTCGAAGACCTGGCTCCTAAACTGACTAGTTCTGTCCAGATTGATTCTGCAGACATCGCTCCGTTACTGGCATCTCCCGAGGTGAGCCAAAGCTATGGTTTTGATACCCTCAACTTCATCAGCATGTTCATCCCCAACACCTATGAAGTATACTGGACCATCTCTGCGGAGGGGATCCTGGACCGGATGAAAACCGAATACGATCGGTTCTGGAATGAAAAAAGAAAAAAATTGGCAGATTCTATTGGCCTGACACCCCAGGAAGTCTCTACCCTTGCATCCATCGTGGAAAGTGAGACGAACATGAATGACGAAAAAGCCCGTCTTGCCGGTGTTTATATCAACAGGCTGAAAAGAGGGATTCCACTTCAGGCCGACCCTACGCTGGTCTTTGCTCTGGGAAAAGATGTACGGAGAGTCATCAATAAGGACAAAGAGATCGACTCCCCTTACAACACCTATAAATACAGAGGGTTGCCTCCCGGACCAATCAAGATGCCGTCTATTCCTGGTATAGATGCCGTACTCAACCACGAAGATCACCAATACCTGTATTTTTGTGCGAAGGATGACTTTTCGGGATACCATGTTTTCTCCAAAACCCTCTCCGAACACAACATCAATGCAGCTCGTTTTCAGCGGGCACTCAACCAAAGAGGTATCTATAGATAATGTTTCAGCACGAAGTAAACATCAGGGTTCGATACGCCGAGACAGACCAGATGGGTTATGTCTACTATGGCAACTATGCTACCTACTTTGAAGTAGGTAGGGTGGAATCATTCAGGGCTATCGGTTTTTCTTACAAGGAACTGGAAGCAGAAGGAATTGGTATGCCTGTGCTGGAATACAAGACCAAATACCTGGCGCCGGCGAAGTATGACGATGAGCTCACCATCAATGTAAAGATCTCAGAAATGCCCGGTGTGCGAATCCGTTTCGAGTATGAAATTCGCAATGAAGCAGGCAAAACCTTAAACATTGCTGAAACAACTTTGGTGTTTATTAACATGAAGAACGGCAGACCAACCAGGCTGCCTGAAAAGTTTGAAACGCTCATGCGCAACTATTTTAAGGAATCTTAACCTTTTCCTTACTTATCTTTGCATATCAGCAAGAGCCAAAGTTTGAGGAAAAGACAAATACTTCATCGTCATTTAAGGTACAGCGACTGGTATATCAAGCTCATCAGCTTCCTGAAAGGCATCCGCCTGAGAAAAGGTCAGGTTTCACTCTACCGCATCGCCATCATCTTTATAGACAAGATCGCCGACAACCAGCTCATGGAGCGGGCTTATGGTGTGGCATTTAATTTTACGTTAGCGGTATTCCCCAGCGTGATCTTTCTTTTTGCACTCATCCCTTTTATTCATACCTGGATCCCCTCCATCAGCCAGCATGAGATCCTGCACTTTATGAGTGATGTGATGCCTCCCAGCTTGTATGAAGCTTCGGAAAAGACCATCCGAAATACTGTGGAAATTCGAAGAGAAGGATTGATCTCCTTTGGTGTACTCTTTGCCCTGTTTCTGGCCACCAATGGCGTGAACTCCCTGATGAAAGCCTTTAACACTTCGTACAAGACCAACGAAAAGCGTTCCTTCATCAAAATGCGATTTATCGCCCTCGTACTAACGGTCATCCTGGCATTTACCTTTATTCTGGCCATTGTGCTGCTCCTGGTGGGCAACTTCGTGATCAACTGGATGTTCAACTTCGGTTTACTGGCAGAGAATTTTGACTACTACCTGATTATTTTGCTTCGGTTCGTGATCATTTTTATCTGTTTTTACCTGGTGATCAGCTGCTTCTACTATTGGGGACCAGCCATCCACGACAAGTGGCGCTTCTTCTCTATCGGCTCGTTTGGGGCTACACTGGCCTGCGTCTTTGTGTCTTTCGGATTTTCCATCTACCTCAGCAATTTCGCCACTTACAACAAATTCTATGGCTCTATCGGGACCCTGATCGCTTTTATGATTTGGCAGTACCTGATGTCCGCGATCCTGCTTTTGGGTTTTGAGTTCAACGCCAGCATGGACCGGGCCGCTAATGGTGAGGTCTATGAGCTGGAAAGGGAGGAATAGTTTTCTAATCAAACTCACCACTCCCCCTTCACTCCTAAAGCCCTGGCTACTCTCGGAAATAACCGAAGCACCCGCTCGAAAGCATGGATATTCCTTACCTGGAATTCAAAGAGGTCTTTGTCTTCGTCTACCCAGGAGATGGAGATCATCAGCTGATTCACCTGAATGGGAGTGCCGGGGGTCAGCCTTTTCACGATCTCATATTGCATAGTAACTTCTTCTTCGCACTTTTCGGCTTCAGTGGGAATTCCATGGTCTATCTGCAGGTATTTGACTTTGTCTTTGACAAAGACGCGTAAGTAGTGATTGGGAAGGTCCCTGGACCAGCCTTTTATTTTGATCTTATAGTATCCTGGTTGAATCTGCATAACCGTACAAAGATTCAAAAAAGAATACTATTTATATTAGTATTTAGCTAATTATATTAGCTGTTTCCTGCATGAGTATTACCATCCCCTCATAGAAGCAGTAGATATCAGGCATCTCTTTCATCAGCCCTCATCAGGAGTTCGGGCCTGTATATCTGTCCTCACTGTACTGATATTCGGAAAGTTTGTCCTGGGTGTGGCTAATAAAAATAAGTACTGGCCTTGCTAATTTTAGTATTTCACTTACTTTTGCGATCCGATTTGGGGGATAGTCCAACATTTATTGGACAAATCTCGTCCAAAGAACGTATCAGACCAAAACACAGAGGAGTGGCAGAGTGGTCGAATGCGGCGGTCTTGAAAACCGTTGTACCGCAAGGTACCGGGGGTTCGAATCCCTCCTCCTCTGCAAGCAAACCCTGGCATAATTGTCAGGGTTTTTTTATTTTCTGATGGAACGAAACTTGTTTCGGTGAGGGCGGGAAAATAAAAAAGCTCTCAAGTGAAGCGTTTGTTTGCAACTGCCTAAAAATGGGATCACCGAAGGTAATCAACCTTTCCCACCTCACTCCACCGCAAAAACAGCCTCACCGGAAAAAGGCACACCATCCACAGTAATGCCTTCAGCATAAATGAAAAATTCACCGGTTTCATCCGAGGTATAAAACTGATCAGCGGCCTGTCCGTCTTCTACATGGAGCAGCGGGTTCCAATAGATAGTGCTCCTGAAATCCGGTGTGTCATTTTCCTTTTCACCAGAATTACTGTAATCTGGCATATAAAACTTCCTGGGCGGTGTATAGCCAGCCAGTCGGAAAACAGCCTGCCCAACCAGGTCCTTTTCCTTGATGGCACGCAAGTCACCGGCCTGACGCGAATAGAGCACAATCGCCCCCGTAGCACCCCTGGAGCCATACACATTGGCACTGGGACCTTTCAGCACATCAATAAACAGAATGTTCATCGTATTCAGGTTATTGACGAAAGCAACGTCTCTCTCTAAGCCGTCCAGTATGTAAAGTGGCTCTGTAGGACTGTTAAAAGACTCGATGCCGCGGATTTTGACAGACGCATTGGGGGCAAAACCAGTCACAACCAAACCGGGCACACCATACAGGTATTGAAAAACATCACGGTAGTAATGAGGAAAGGAGTCCAGCATGATCCTGTGATCAGGGTCAGAATAGATCATGCCCTGTCTACCACTGAACGGATCATCCACCGCCTCCTTCTCCGTCTTTACAGTCAATTCCTGTAACATGATTGTCTCCTGATCTGTGGAATAAATATCCAGCAGTCGTTGGCCCCGCTCTATCAACACCTTGTCTTTTTGAGTGACACGGTAGGGCAACAGATAATGCTCTTGAATGGGAGGCACCACCCGTTCATGGATTTGTATGAAAGTATTATTCTCAGCCTTTTTGGATTTCCTGGTATCCTCCGTGACCGCCTTAACGTAGGCAGTCATGGTATCGGTGAAATTCAACTTATCAAACCAGAACAGACCATTATCTAAAGAGGTGGTCTCCAACTGAAACAAAGGATTATCGGCAAATTGTAGTTTGAGGTCGCTGACCATGGGTCGGTTCCGGTCCAGATAGTTTCTGACAGTACCCTCAACTCGAATTCCTTGCTCAAAAAAATGATTCAACTCCGGAAATTCTCCATTGATTAGTTTTTCCCATTCAAAACGTCTCCATCCCTGGGTCATCATCAGCAGGTCCACATGTTTTAGCCTATCCGGGTTCCCGGGATTCACATAGTAAGCAGGTTGATGGACATAGCCCTTCAGGTCTGAGGTAAGAAACAAAAACGAAGAGATGTTTTCGTCCGGAGCCATACGGAGTGCCTGCGGGATCACTGTGGTAGACAATGTGGCCAGCTTGGGTGTATTCCCGGCCTTCCCAGCGAGCCTAAAATCAACATCTACATTTGATCGCCTGGCATAGCTCTGCTTATGGGTAGATATTTCTAACAGCTGTCGGGTATTGGGATTTTCATTGTAGATGAGTCGTTCTGAAACAGCTTTGTGCTGAGGATCAAAGAAGGTCAGCTGGATAATCCCATTTGGTAAATCTGTTTCGTTAAGTGAAAACCGGATGGATGCTGCTCCCGGCTGAGGCCCTATCACATAAAGAATCTCTCCACGGCATTGCATGATCAGGAATGAATGCTCAATCGTAGTGTTGATCGGGTTCACTACCGTATGCCAGCGACCGCTTGCTCTGCGCGCGTGCAGGAGATAGCCCTTGGTTAATGCTTCCGGCAGAGGCTGGGAAAATGACCTATCGGCGAATCGATAGGTACAAGTGTATTTCTTTCCTTCCTCCAACTGCAGCTGAAAGATTCCCATCCCATCATGCTCGCATTTAATGGTGGCCACCTTTGTTCCGGTATCATCCAAAACATCCCCTGTTACATCAATGGGATTGCCATACTGATCCGTGGCCTTAAAAGCGATGAGATTGATCGCACCCGTTACTAACTCACCTCCCTCCGGGAAAAAGTCAAGCCTTACCTGTGGAACTTTCTGAGGTGAATACTCAATCACATCCTGCGTCTTCAGTCTCGGCAGGAGCTTAATCGACTTATCGAAAAAGTAATCCTCATCAAAATTCATTTGATACTGTGTATAGGCACGTAGCGCATATTGTCCGGCATCCAGGCTGTCTGACAATGTCATGGTCCCATAGGTTCTGCCAAGACTGTCAATTTTCAATTTTAGGGACTCAACAATGCTATCTACCGGATTGATTAATTCAACATAAAGTACTCCACTCACATATGAGGGGGAATGCTTTTCTCCGTTGAGCACGTAGGCGCTGAGATACAAGGTGTCCCCAAGCGTAAACCTTTCCCGGTTGGTATGGAGGTAGACTTTTTCAGGCACCAGTTGATCGTAATAGGTGTCAAATCGATCAGTGATCTCATCCACTTCAATCTGAGCCATAGAAAAGAATGGAAAAAAGACCAGGCTCAGCAAATACAAACCAAACAATGGCTTGAAAAAGCTTGCCGTCCTGTATTTGCTGAAATTTTTCATCATGGGGTCTTTTGGCTAATTAAACATAAAGGATAATTTAATATGCATTAGGTGACCACAGATAAAAAACCCTCCTCATGTTACGCTGAGTATATTCCTTTTCGGGATGGGAAGGTCCGTGGAGTCCCCCGAATCAGGAGATTCTTCAGCTACCCCCACAAAATCAGATCAAAGCCTCCAGATGATGGGTTTTTTATTTTCTATGTAGAACTCACCTTAATTTACGTATTATTTCAGCTTACTGAAATATTTCACATTACATGGTATGAAAGTAAACGCTTCAAAAGACTACCAGGATTTTCTTTTTTTCCCCAAGAGCTTCACATTTCCACCTGAAGACTTCCTGTTTTTTCCTATTTTGCAGCCCCATGGACCTGTCCATTGTAATCCCTGTATACAACGAAGCCCAAAAGATCCCCAGAGACATTGAAGACGCGCTGAGCTATTTCAGGGAGCAGTCACTGGATGGAGAAATCATTATTTCCGATGATGGAAGTAAAGACGACACCAGGTCTGTGGTGCAGGGGCTTCAAAAAGAACACAAAAACCTGATCCTACAGGAAAATCCTCACAGCGGCAAAGGATCGGCGATAAGGGCCGGAATGGTGAAAGCCAAAGGAGACATCACCCTGTTTATTGATAGCGGGAGCTGCATCCCCTACCAATATGTTCATGAAGGAATTAAACTTATCAGGGAGGGGGAAACAGACATCGCTCATGCCTCCCGGTTTTTACCGGATAGCAAGATCGACAAGCCCAAGTCACTCTTCAGGCAGATTCTTTCCAGGGCTTTCCGGATTGTCATCCCACTCTATATGGGTATCTATGGAAGGTACAGCGACACCCAGTGTGGACTGAAGATCTACAAAAAAGAAGCTGCTCATACCATTTATGGGGCTTGTTTCACCGATGGGTTCATGATCGATATCGAGTCGATCATCCGTGCAGAGAAAAACAATCTCAGGATCAGGGAGTTTCCCATTCACTGGTTTGCCGATCCCGATAGCCGGTTGACGGCATCAAAAACCTTCATCAGCATGATGCGGGAACTTAATAAAATCAAAAAGATCTGATCACCAGACCGGTTCGTCCTTTTGATTCATAATTAGTAGCTTCCTTCGCCCTTTTATACTGATCTTCTCACTGATCAGCCAACGGGCCAGAAAGCTTGCACCAATTAAAGATCCTCCAACAACCACCACGTCGGGATCAACCGCATTTCTATGGATCAATCCTTCATTAAAAAGCTCAAGCAGTGGATAGCTAACCCCGGCAATGAATAATATCTTATCAATTTTATATCTTAACGGGTACCACCCCATTGTTTTGCTGTCTGCATACAGACACGTAATACTGCGTGGATTAACTTTATAGTTTTGAAATACAATTAAAGTGTCCCCTTCAAACCCAAGAATCTGGCTGGTCATTTTGGAATCATCCTCCTTGGTGCTGAAGGAAATGATATCTCCAGCCTTGTAGATGGCTTCCTTATTTCGATTCTTGTGAAACAGTAGCCTTTGTCCGTAGCAGAGCTGGATGGTCCAAACGAGTGCTGATAATGTAATAAGAACCCTGAAATACATGGAATAGCTATCTAAACTAAAAGCTAATCAGAATTACCCAGTATCAAGTAGTTATTAACAATGTTTAACTCTGGTATTTGAAAAACAGATCAGAATTTTAAAACCCGTAGTACTTCACCTGTTGTTTCTTATCCAGCCGGACAATCACTTTATATCCTTCCTTCTTTTTTACCAGCTTCTTTATATCGGAAGTAGACATCATCATCAGGGCGGTTGAAAGGCCATCCGTCACTGCAGCAGTGGGTCCTATGATCCAGGTGGCTCTTGATTCCTTGGTAGACTTTCCGGTTGCCGGGTCAATGATGTGGCCTCCTTTCATGATCCCTGAGCTGCTCATGGATTCGTCCATCAGATGCAGGGTCTCCAGTTTCTCATCTCCTACATGACTCAAGGAGACCGGCCAGCCCTTTCCTTCTGCATCCATGCTACCAGACGTCAGGACTGAGCTCCTTCCGCCATGTAATAGAAAGTCATGAATGTCCCAGTCTTTTAGGGTCAGTGCAAGCTGATCCAGTGCGTAGCCCTTTCCCATACCTCCCAGGTCCATCTGTACATCCTCTTCCTTACGGATCAGCCCATTCTTCTCAGGGTCTGTAACCCAGCCAAGTCCTCTCCGCTTCTTAAGTGGTTTTGCTCCATGCTTAAAGTGGCCCACGGTTGGGTCATACAAACCCCTGGTGAGTTTGTAGAGATCTTCGCAGATCCTTGCACAGCTCCAGGCATGCTCACCAATCCTGATGGTGGTGCCGGGTGCTGTCTGATTGAAGATGGTAATGTCACTATTGGAGATGTAGTAGCTGAGGTCCTGCTCGAGGTCCTGTAGCAAATCAAAGGCTTCCTGGGCAGCCTGACTGGCATATCCTTTGTCCTCATGTCTGATAAAGATCTGGTACATCGTGGCCATCGCCCTCGACTCAAAAACATGAGGCTTTTGTTGATTACCAGATTTCTCTACATCAATCATTTTCGATATTTATATTTTGTCGTTTCTCCCACAGGTCCTGTCGGAGGTACCCATTGAAATACACGTTGGGCCGCAGGGTCTGGGTAGAATCAAAAAGATTTAAATAAAGATACCGCTCGCCCGGTGGTGGTTTCTCGTACAACTTCTCCACCAGGTCACCTTCCTGTGAGGGTTCAATAAGGATGACCTCTCCTCCCGGACTATTGAAGTCGACCTTGTCCCGATAGGCTACGTGCTGATATTTCTTCAGATACCAGGGGAAAGGCCAGTAACCATGCCCCGGAAAAATCACTTCTATGTAGGTAGACGTATCTACAGCTACCGAATCAATGGTCTGGATCACTTGATGAAAATTACCATCCGTATGCCCATACACCCAGGGATTTGATGGATCTGCGGGATCCTCGTATTCATTGAAACTCTGGCTGAGCAAATGGATACTTATCAGCCCAAAGAGCAGGGCAACAGCCACTTTGGCCCACCTCGATCCCACCATCCAAATTAGGTTGATCAGTCCGTATCCGGCTAAAAAGAATAACCCCGTGTAAAAACTCAATAGGTTCCAGGGTGTCTTATAAGGAAGTAGGGAGTATACAATTAAAAGAAATACACTGAAAAATTCAATCACTCTCAGGTTTCGGATCAATGGTGTCTCTTCGGTCTCCAGGTAGAGGAACAAACTACCAATAGCAGCCAGCAGTATGATGGAAATTTCTGACCAGAAATATCCGGCACCTTTATTAAAACTTAGAAGTTCCAGGTAGTAATACCACGGATGGCGATGCAGATCATTGGTGCCAGCCCGATCCAAATAGATGCTATAAGTAGACACCATGTCTTTGAGCCCCTCAAAATGGGTAAAGAATGAGGAGAAAAAAGTGAAAATCACCACAAGGACTACTCCCAGCGCAATGAGTGAGTGCCTTGAAGCAATAAATTGATAAAATAATTTTCTGTCTCCAACCACCATTACTGCCACCAGGAAACCAACCACTGAAATGATCCATGTTTCCTTTGTAGCGATCATCATCCCCACCGAAAGTCCCAGGATGGCGCTCCACAACCATTTCCGGTGGTCCTCCCATTGGAAATAAGCGTAGATACCCAGAAACGTAAAAAACACCAGGATAAACTCGTGGATGTAATACCTGCTGTAAAAGACCATGGCCGGACTGATGGCCACAAGCAATGAAACCAGCAGCGCATACCTGAAATCGAACCGATACAATAAAACAATGGGAATCAGCACGAGGAGCATACCGAAGAACAAAGCCACTGACCGAATGGTCCCGATGCTCAAATCCCTAAAAGTATCCTCCCCCACAATCCACGCCGGGATCAGGGTGAGATAATTCATTGTTGGCCCGTGATACTCAAATGGGTCGTATTTATAATCCCCATGATCAAGTAGCTGACCAAACTTGACTGCTCCCACAGCCTCATCGGTATGCAGGGGACGATCAGTCAACTTATAGCTCCTAAGCCATAAGGCCAGCACTGTGATGCTGATCAAAAGAATGTATCCGTATTTCTTCAATTCAATGCAAAAAAAATGTGACCTCACCAACCGGTAATCCGGAGATGAGATCACAAATATATTTAGTCTTTCGTGCTAAGCCTTATCAGGGCTTACCATGTACTTCAATTTCAACGTAGTGGTTCAGGTCGTTGTAAGTGTTACCGTTGCTGTAAGCACGCACATATCGTCCTTTTACACCTTTTGCATCGATCAGTTTGCCTTCGTTGGTCTCTACATAGTTCATGTCTTTTCCTACGCCAAAACCTGAGGTATTGTCATGATCGTTATTGAAAATGGTTTTCACACCTGAGGCAAAGTTAGGATCATCAGATACCTGAACTACCACATCCAGGTAAACCCTGGCTTGCTGATGGTAGTGCCAAAGGATTACCGCATAGATGGTATGCGAAGCACCCAAATCTACCTGCGCCCATTGCTTATCGGGACCTAATTCTACGAAAGAACCGTATCCGGCGTCTTTATCTCCGTCTGTGATTTGGTCTATCTCACCAATAATTGGTAAGTCATCCGATGCTGTAACAGGTTTACCTTCAGAAACATTTTTTGTACCAGCTGGCGCCAGGAAAGGAGGTCTTGCACCACCTTTAGGCTTCTCCAGATTAGGAACGTCAAAATTCTGTGGTGTACCCACAAACATCGGCTGTGGCAATTCCAAATCAAGTGGTTTCATTTGCTGCGCCTGAAGTGCAGTAAGACTTACAAAAGCAACAGCTACGATTAAAACTAACTTCTTCATTCTTATCAATTTATTATTAAGTATTTAACTCTTCTTTAAAAAGGCATACAAAAATCTGTCCAAACCGAAGAATTTACCTGTAGGTATGAAAACAAGGGCTACCAAAGCCATCATTTCAATCAGGTTTTTATTCACGATCAGGTAGTGTCCTTCAGTAGGAGTAGTATAATATAGCCCTGGCAATGGCGGGTTGATCAGGTAGAAAAGCAGCAACAATACCGCACCACCTAAAGCCAACCAGCGGGTGAATAATCCGAGGATCAGTCCAAATCCCAAAATCACCATTCCGTACATATTTAAACTGTCAACGAATGACAGCATGGATGGACTATCAGCAATCCATGAATACACACCGTTCATGATCCACTTAGATCCATTCAGTACCGGCTTGGCAGTCCATGATTCCTGGGCCAGTTTATAAAATCCCTCATAAAGAAAATGCCATCCGATCAGTATTCTCAGGAGTGTAAGTGCTATGATACCTCCACTTCCAATGGTTTGTTCGTTTTTATCAAATGACATATTCTTCAGGGTTAAATTTCACAGTTATTCCTTTTTCTACGGCTTCATTTACTTTCAATACCGTAACAGCAGTTTCATAGCCATCCTCTGCAGGACAATTCAGCTCTGCCTCACCTCTGATCGCATCAAAGAAGTTTTGCAGGTGTGGCTGATGATAAGGGTCATTAAGTTCTACTGGAATCGTATGAGATTCCGGGCTTGCAGTTTCCCTTACGTCCACAACTGCTCCTTCTCCGGCTGCAGGTGTTTCTTTTTTCTCTGGTTTAGAGAGATAGCCTTTGTTGACCCACTCATCCCATGGTGGTGCAGATACCTCGCGGTAGACTCCACTCTTATTGGCTGACTCAGAGATAGAAAGTGTACCCTGATCACCCATGAATTTCTCAAAATAACCCTGGCTACTGTTAGTAGTAATGGTTTGATATGAAGCTCTTACTGTGCCTTTCTCGGTCTGATATTCGAAAAGCGCAATGATGTTGTCATACCATTCGTGGGTATCTTTTTCATAATAATCCACTCCTCCGCTGGCCATTACCGAAACGGGTTTGCTTTCCAGAAACCAGTTATAAATATCTATCTGGTGAGATCCAAGGTCTACGATAGGGCCTCCACCCAATCCTTTGTACCATCTCCAGTTACGGAACTCATGCATGGTTTCGAAACCATACTTCTCCAGTTTTTCCTGAGAGAGCTCATATCTTTTTGGCCATCCTAGATCAGGCTGCACACCCCTGTTCCACTGACCATTGATGGTCGTGATCCTACCCAAAAGATCTGCCTCTTCCAGCAACTTCTTTTTACAATGAATATATCTTGGGTTACTTCTTCTTTGGTGACCAATTTGAAGGAGCTTTCCGGTCCTTTTCTGAGCTTCCACCATGCTGCGTGCACCTTCAATGGTGTTAGACATCTCCTTTTCGCAGTATACATGTACACCAGCTTCGAGGAAAGCAATGGTATGCTCAGCATGCCAGAAATCCGGAGTTGCGATGATCACCGCATCCAGGTCTTTTTCCTTTTCCAGCATCTCCCGGTAATCTTCATAGCCAGTCACCTCGTGACCGTACTTGGTCAACAGGTTTACTGCCCGCTTCAGGTTGAGATCAGTCCAGATGTCACAGACGGCTTTAAATTTCAGCCCCGGTATCCTCAGACATGAGTTGAGTAGTACCTGACCTTGTGCTCCCATACCCAGCATGGCAACATTTAGCTCTTTTCCCGTAAATTCCTTAGGGGTTTCAATCACTGGTCCGTCGGAAGCGGTATCCGGCCCATCTTTCTTAGACCATGACCATCCAAACATACCAAGGAATGGAACAGTAGCAAGACCCTGTACGATGTCTCTCCTGCTAAGATTTAAAGAACCTTTTTTTTCTTCTTCGTTAGATTCCTGTTTTTCGTTTTCCATGTATTTGTTCTGTTTTCAGTCGTATTTCGCCAATGGACCAGTTTAAATCACCGAGCCATGTGTCTATTTCCTTCTTAAAATTTTCGTTAGAAGATTTTTCCTGAGCTAATTTCAAATGCCACTTAATTTCAGCGGCGAAACCATCTCAATCAATATTTCTGATGTTTTGCAAAATTGTCGTTTCGGCCTCTGAGCTAACCTCTTTGGAAGAACCAGTTTTATTGCAGCCTCGAAGGTAATTAATGAACCCGTTTTTCCCAGCCCTGAAAGCACTATTTTACGCCCATCAATGGTTTAATATGCATTTAAATGACTTTATGAGCAGCTTTTATGCTCATAACTAAGCCAATCCAAAATATTTATCAACCTTACCATGCCTGTGTGGAAGACCAACACAATTGAAATTGTGATTGGCTGATGCCGGGACCTCCCGATGCTCATTTAGTAATAGGATCTCTTACAGGATAAGGTAAAAAAAGGCTTGCCAAATAAATGACAAGCCCCTATAGTTAGATTGATGAAGTTACGCTAAACTCCAACCGTCACGATATTCTCGCTTCACAAATCTGTTAGAAGCTTCGTGATTGGTTACGGTCATATTTTTAGCATCCCACATAAGCTTCTTACGGCCTGAGAACCTTCCTTTATCATCTTTAGTCTGGAAGGATCTTATTGCAAGCGATCCTAGCAAGATAGCCTCGGTAAATGGGCCAGCAAAGTCGAAAGATGAGCTTGTCTTTCCATTCTCGTACCCGGCGATACATGCATTTACCCACTGTACATAGTGTCCTTCAGGAACTCTAGGGAGTTTCTTCTTCACTTCGACAGTATTCATCAGGGTAGTCGGGATAAGTCGTGGATTTGCTCCATAGCAATCCATCAATAACTGTCCCCTTGTTCCAACCAAAAGAATACCACCATCTCTGTTTCCAAATGGCTCGGAATCCCTTAACTCTGCAGGACGTTCCGGCATGATGCCGCCATCGTACCAGCTCAATTTGATATCAGGACCTCCTCCAACTCTTGGGAACTTAAAATGTAGCTTTGTAGAAGTTGGGAAGCAATCAGGTAAATATACTTCGCCGTTACCATCACGAAGCTGTGCTACAGAGCATTCAACTTCAGTAGGATAATCGATAGGAAGTAACCTGAAAGCCGGATCCAGCATGTGACATGCCATATCACCCAGTGCACCTGTTCCAAATTCGTACCATCCCCTCCATCCAAACGGCACATATACCGGTTGATAAGGAGTGTGTTTTGCAGGTCCTAACCATAAATCATAATCAAGTCCTTTTGGAATTTTATGTTTTTCCGTTGACAATTGTAGTCCTTGTGGCCAAACGGGTCTGTTGGTCCATGAGTGAACCTCTGTGACCTCCCCGATCAAACCTGCATCATAAATTTCCTGGGATTCCCGCACGCCATCACCGGAACCACCCTGGTTACCCATCTGAGTAACTACTTTATTTCTTTTTGCCGCTTCAGTAAGCGCTCTTGCTTCCTCGATGCTCCATGTCAATGGCTTTTGCACGTATACATGCTTGCCCCGGTTCATAGCATTCAATGCTGCAACCGCATGAGAATGGTCAGGAGTAGAAACAGAAACCGCATCGATGTCTTTTTCGTGCTTATCAAGCATTACCCTGAAATCTTTATAGAATTTCGCTTCAGGGAATTTCTCTACTGAATCTTTAGCCCTTGGTTCATCAACGTCGCAGAGATAGACAACTTTTGCTGCCGGACTTTCTGCAAAGTTAGCCAGGTCACTTCTACCTTTTCCCCCTACACCTATACCGGCAATATAAAGGGTATCACTAGGAGCAACATGACCAGGACCACCCATTACAAATCTTGGGACAATTGTAAAAGCTGAACCTGCGATACCGACTTTTTTTATAAAGTCTCTTCGCGATTCACGCTGGGTTTTCTTCTTTGAAGTCATTATAAAATTAATGTTGTGGTTAAACTTAAAAACGGTTACAAGTTAAATAGAAAATGGAAATAAACTCGCTTAGATGAACTTTAAGATACTTATCCTGAGATACTTTCCTGAAATTCTGTTTTGAAAGAATATTTCAATACAATCTATTCTTTATTTAATACTAATGATTCTATTATTAGGACTATTTGTGAATACACCAAAGTAATATTTTATGAAATTCAAATCTTTGGCAATTCCCACGGTGCCCGATAATCCGGAGTGATTAATCTGTTGGCCATTTTATTTTTCCCAAAATTCCTTTTGGTGACATCCCATGTCAAGGTACTTTGTGTCCTTAAAGAAATATTTGCCATATGGGCATACATCGCCACCAATTTCCCATTTTCCACCGTGCAATTAGGGTCTTTCCGGGTCTTCATGCAATCCAGAAAGTTACGCATGTGTTCGGCATGATGGTTTCGTCTTCCTTCCACCCTGGGAATCGGTTGAATCTTCGGGCGTCCATCATTACCATATTCCGGCAACACCTCATACCCTTGCCGGTCGATGACCAATGTGGCTTCATTGCCGATATATGCTAAACCATACAGCCTGTTGTAAGGACCCTGCTGGATGCCGGCGGTATGTTCCCAACTGACCGAGTAATCTTTCATCTGAAAGACCACACTCATTGTATCGAAAGTTTCGTGAAAATGGTCCGGATGTGAAAAATTACCCCCAGATGCTGTTACGCTGACCGGCGGCTCCTTAATATCTTTTACCCACAAGGCCATATCTAACAGGTGCACGCCCCAGTCTGTCATCAACCCACCTCCATAATCCCAGCAATGCCTCCAGTGGCCATGAAACCTGGACTTGTTAAAGGGTCTGTAAGGTGCGGGGCCCAGCCATTGCTCGTAGTCCACACCCTGTGGCACCTCAGAATCAGGAACAATCGAGGCTCCAACCCCATATGCAAAATTGGCCCAGACCAATACCTTTCTAAGCTTCCCGATACCTCCCTTTCTCATGATCTCCATGGCCTCCTGCCAGTGAGGGCCACTGCGTTGTTGCTGTCCCACCTGGGCTACCCGGTTATATTTTCTGGCGGTCCTGACCATCAAATCGCATTCCCCTATGCTGTTAGCCAGGGGTTTTTCCACATAGACATCTTTGCCCGCCTGACAAGCTTCGATAAATGGAAGACAATGCCAATGATCAGGTGTACCAATGATCACTGCATCTAGGTCCTTATCTTCCAGCATCTTTCTGTAATCCTTGTAATTAGCCGGCTTTTTGGCATCCCCCTGCTGCTCAATCACGTCGGCAGTTCTTCTCGCAAGGATCTCATCATCAATATCGCAAAGGGCGATGCATTCGGCATCAGGCTGCTTCATGGCATTCGACAGATCACCGAAGCCCATACCGCGGGCCCCAATCAATCCTACCCTGATCATTTCATTGGCACCGATAATTCTATTTCGGGCAGTGGAGATCAACGGAGCGGATATCATACCTGATAAACCAATGCCGGCTGCTGCCCTGGTTGAATCGCTGATAAATTTTCTTCTGGAACGTGAGGGTTTATTTGAATTGTTCATTTGCAATTGGTCGGGTGTGCTTGAACAATAAATATAGAAAAACCTGTGAATTAGGAGTGTCTTGCTATAACCTGCCCCAGACAGGGCCCAGGATATGCTCACAGGCAGTATACAGATCTTTCGCCACGTGGTCAGCACCCCCATCACTCAAACCGTCTACCTGCACTGTATTGATACCCAACTTCTGTGCAGGTTTGATATCTCTGGCCTTATCGCCCACCATCCAGGATTTGCCCGGATCAATATCAAACCTGGCGATGGCCCGCTCAAACATCAGCGATCCTGGTTTCCGGCTGAGCGAGTTTGAAACTGACTCATGAAATGGAGCATAATAGATATAGTCTATGCGATGACCGAGCTGCTGCTGCATGAGGGCGTGGCAGACCTGCATGTCGTTTCTGGTATAAATCCCTTTGGCGATCCCTGACTGATTGGTCACCACAATAATTAAATAACCCGCCGCTTTTATAGCTTCAATTGCCTCCGGCACTCCGTGGATAAGTTGAAAGGTTTCAGGTTTGTAAACATAGTTTGGGGAATCCTCATTAATAACGCCATCCCGGTCAAGAAAAACACACTTTTTACTCATAAGTCGCAAATATTGGCAATCAATTCCTTTAAAAGATCGTTTTCTAATTAAGGAATATGATTTTTTTGGCGTTTTTATACATATTAGTGACATGTTAGACTTTCAGAAAAAGAAGCAGTTGAGTATCATGGTAAAAATTGCCATGGTCGACGAGGATTTTGCGGACGAAGAAAAAGCCGTAATCAAAAAAATCAGTAAAAGGTATGGCGCCACTGATCAGGAGATCGAAGACATCTTTAACAGCCCCCCCACCACGGAAAGTCTCACTCCCATGACCGTGAATGACAAAATGGATTTCATGATGGATTGTATCCTGGTGATCCTTGCCGACCAGGTAGTGACAAGCTCAGAAGATTACTTTGCCAAGCACATTGCTACTAGCCTTGGATTCAAAACAGAGGTTGTCCCTTACCTGATCGAGCACAAAGACGCCAGCAGAGAAGAAATGAAAGAAAGCATGATTCCTTTCCTGGTCAGGTAATTTATTTCCTGACCAGTTTAACGATACCTACATTTTCTACTCCAATATAGATCGTACCATCGGCTGCTTCTTCGATGGCTCTTACTCTACCAATTCCCTTGAGTAGTTTCTCCTCTTTCACTACTTTGCCATTCTCCATCACACACCGGTTTACATACTGAAAACTCAGCGATCCTACCAGAATGTCTCCCTTTAGATCACCGTACTTTCCGGAAGTGACATACTCCATGCCGCAAGGAGCTATGGAAGGCACCCAATAATTAACAGGTTGTTCCATTCCTTCTTTGGATGTAATATCTGTGAATGAAGTGCCATCGTAGTTGATTCCATAAGAAATAACCGGCCAACCGTAATTTTTCCCCGGAACGATGATGTTTAATTCATCGCCTCCTCTTGGTCCATGCTCCGTTTCCCACAATGTACCATCAGGGCCTAACACCAGCCCCTGAGGATTCCGGTGACCGTATGAATAGATAGAAGGCATGGCTATCGGAGAATTCCTAAACGGATTATCCTCCGGGATACTGCCGTCATCATAGGTTCTGTGGATCTTGCCCAAGTGATTTCTTAAAGTCTGTGGATTTTCGTCGCGATTTTGCCGCTCTCCAACAGAAAAGTACATATATCCTTTTCCATCAAACACGATTCTTGATCCATAATGTCCTCTTTTAGGTTGATATGGTTGTGCTTCAAATACCTCCTGCATACCCACCAACTTATTGCCCTCTATTTTCGCTCTCACGATGGCTGTGGTACCAAGCTCTTTGCCGTCCTTGTCCTTTTTACCTCCCTTGCTGTAGGATAAATAGATCCATCCGTTTTTATTATAGTCCGGGTGTACAGTGATGTCGAGGAGACCTCCCTGTCCTTCAAACAGCACCTTGGGTGTGCCCGTGATCTCGGTAACCTTTTCTCCAACAACCCTGTAGAGTTTTCCGGATTTGTCTGTTACAAGCATGTCCTCATTTGGCAAAAAATCAATACCCCATGGGAGTGTGATTTCTTTGGTTACTACTTCATGGGTAAACGATTCATTGACTGGGAAATCATTCTGCGCACATGCTACAAATGAAAATATAAGTGATGCAGCTACAATAATATTTTTCATGACTTGGGATAAGGTTTTTAAATAAGTTCTCAATTTACTTCAAACCTATTATTGAGTTGAATGGTTTAAACAAATTTAAATTGATTTGTTCAGCTCAAGCTTTATGTAAATTTCTTTGAGCCATCCCTTCAATTTATCTTTGGAGTTACTTCCGATCAGATATACCTGGTCTTCATTTTCCATGATCATGACAGCTCCAAAGGCTTTTCCCTTCGACCTCCTTTTCAATTGATGGAGGTTTGCCATCTTAAGGATCCTGATTTCTTTGATCTCCCGGAATCTCTTCCATGGGCCCAGCCGGAATCCGGCAAACCAGTAACCTTCCAAATAGGCTTTAGCCTGGTTATTGATTTCAAGGAGTCTGTATGCATTCCAAATGGGCAAAACAGGCGTAGCCAGACTAATTGTTAATAAAATCGCTATCTCTTCACTCATCAGGAAATTTGCGTAAAGCATCCCAACAAACAAGAACCCGGAAATAAAAAGCCTGAGCCATAGTGGCAATATTCTTCCCTGGTTGATTCTGACTATTCCTTTTTTTGGCATGCCAAATTAAAGTGAATTTTTTGTAGAAAAATGAAAACCCTGACTGACATTTGATGTTATCACAGTATGGTCAGAGAAATCCCATTATTCCCATTAAACCTGGTAGTCTTTCCTCAGGAACCATTGAACCTGCACATCTTTGAACCGCGTTATAAGCAGTTGATCAATGATTGCCTCAAGGAACATAAAACTTTTGGCATCCCTTCCCATGTGGTAAATAAGCTGGAGTTTGGTACTGAGGTAAAGATTGTAGAACTCACCAAAAAATATGACGATGGGAGAATGGATATCAAAACAGAGGGTATCCGTGAATTCAAAATTCTTGATTTTCACAATCCATGGACTGACAAGCTTTACGCAGGTGGAAAAGTTGAATTCCTGAAAATTGTTGATGATGAAGATCCAGCGTTAAGGGTTGAGATCATGGAAAAGGTCAGGGAGTTGTTTTCGTGGCTGCAGTTGGACGAAGACCTCAATGTACTGGATAAAAGCATTTATGAATTTATTCACAAAATTGGTCTCAAGCCCGATGAGGAGTACCGATTGCTGCAGCTGACCTCTCAAAAAAAGCGACAGCAATTCATTCTGAAACACCTGAATAAAATAATCCCAATGCTTGAACGTGCAGAAAAGGCCCGGGAGATCATCAAAATGAATGGGCACTTCAAGCACTTAGACCCGCTCAAATTCTAAGTATTGTTTTAATTTGCACCCCATGGACAAAGTTTCGGGGTTTGGAATAGTGTTATTGTTTATCATCGGGGGCATTGCCTTCCTGATGGTCACACTGTTCATGGGCAAGCTATTGCGCCCCAACAGACCTAACATAGAGAAAAATACCACTTATGAATCAGGTGAAGACCCCGTAAATACTGCCTGGGGCATTTTCAACATCCGATTTTACATCATTGCTTTGGTTTTCCTGCTATTCGAAGCGGAACTGATCTTCTTATTTCCCTGGGCGCTAGTCTTTGCTGACGAAAAATTAATCGATCAAACCAATGGACTTTGGGGAATCTTTTCATTGATTGAAATCTTTATATTCATAGGAATACTCGTATTGGGACTTGTCTATGTATGGGCCAATGGAATGCTCGACTGGGTAAAACCTAAGCCTGAGGTGTCTACATTCAAGTCACCCGTACCGAGGAGCGAATACGAAGCGTTCAACGAAAAATATACGTGATTACATGGGATTACACGATCATAAATTCGGAGAAGGAGGAATTGTCATCACCAAACTGGATGATGTCCTGAATTGGGCAAGACTATCCAGCATATGGCCCATGGGCTTTGGATTGGCTTGCTGTGCCATGGAATTTTTCTCTACAGCTGCCTCGCCTTATGACCTTGACCGTTTTGGGGTACTGCCCCGCGCGTCCCCCAGGCAATCCGATGTCATGATCATTTCAGGTACTGTGACCTTTAAAATGGGAGATCGGGTAAGAAGGCTTTACGAACAAATGGCTGAGCCCAGGTATGTCATATCGATGGGATCCTGTGCCAACTGCGGTGGACCTTACTGGGAGCATGGTTATCATGTAGTGAAAGGTGTGGACAAAATCATTCCGGTAGATATTTATGTCCCGGGCTGTCCTCCACGGCCAGAAGCATTACTGGGAGGGATCATGAAACTGCAGGAGAAGATCCGAACAGAATCATCTATGAAGCCCGAAGCGCTGGAAAAGATATTGGCAAAAAGAAAAAAGCTTGCCTAATGGAATTCGAGAAGATCAGGCAATTACTTTCTGAACGCTTTGTGGATGCCGTACTTGGCGAGGACCTAGAAGCATCGCCCAATGCCCTGCTGATAGATAGAAAAAAGATTGCAGAGATGTGCAACTTCCTTTACTCCAGTAAAGAGACTTATTTTGATCAGTTGTCCTGTCTCACTGGGATAGACAATGGTCCTGAAGAAAACACTATGGAGGTGGTCTATAACCTGTACAGCATACCTCGGGCCCATCACCTGATGCTCAAAGTGACCCTGGACCGAAAGAAACCGATTATTGATTCTGTGCAACATATCTGGAGAACAGCTAACTGGCACGAAAGAGAGGCCTTTGACCTCCTGGGCATACAGTTTAAAAACCACCCGGACCTGCGAAGGATCTTATTGCCCAAAGACTGGGAAGGGTATCCCCTCAGAAAAGATTACGAAGAGCAGGAGAAATATCACGGCATGAACGTGAAATATGACCGGGATCAATATCCGGACGACATTCCCCAATTCAAAAATCAGGATGCAGATTCAATATAAATATCATCCCGACAACCTGGCCATCTCGGAGCCGGTAATCAAAGACCCGAAGTCTCTGAAGACGGGCGAAATGATCATCAATATTGGCCCGCAACACCCCTCCACTCACGGAGTATTAAGATTAGAGGTAGTCACTGACGGAGAAGTGGTCAAAGAAGTGATCCCACACCTGGGTTATCTCCATCGGTGCTTTGAGAAACATGCTGAATCCGTACCCTTCAACCAGGTGATCCCTTATGTAGATCGGATGGACTATGCCGCCGCGATGAACAATGAGCATTGCTATGCCATGGGCATTGAAAAGATGCTGGGCATAGAAGACAAGATTCCTAAACGGGTGGAGTATATCCGCGTGCTGGTAGCTGAGCTCAACCGTATTGCATCACACTTCATCGCATTGGGTACCTATGGCATGGACATCGGAGCTGTGACGCCCTTTTTGTGGACCATGCGGGACCGGGAGCACATTATCAGACTTTTCGAATGGATCTCCGGTGCCCGGTTGCTCTACAACTATATCTGGATTGGTGGTTTGTTTTATGACCTGCCGGTAGGGTTCGAAAAACGATGCAAGGAATTTATCAACTATGTAAGGCCAAAGATCCTGGACCTTGAGAACTTATTGATCGAAAATAAGATCTTCATTGACAGAACTGCAAAAGTCGGGACCTTGCCTTTAGACCTTGCCATCAATTACGGGGTGACAGGCCCCATCTTACGTGCTTCCGGACTCGCTTATGACCTCAGAAGGGTGGATGATTACAGTGTTTATCCCGAACTGGATTTTGAAATCCCTGTCGGTAAAGGAGAAATGGGTGAAGTCGGTGATTGTTGGGACCGTGCCTGGGTACGCGTAAAAGAATGTTATGAGTCGCTCCGGATCGTGGACCAGTGCCTGGACCAACTGAATGGACCACATAAAAGAACAAGAGACTTCAATCCTCAGGCTTTGGTACCTAAAAAGATCAGACCAAAGGCTCAGGATCTGTATGTAAGATCCGAGCATCCAAAAGGGGAATTGGGATACTTCTTCAGGACAGATGGCCGTGCAGATACTGCCATTAGATGCAAGGCACGTTCTTGCTCTTTTTCAAACCTTTCCGTACTCCCTGAGATTAGCAAAGGATATATGCTTGGTGACCTGATTGCCATAGTTGGATCATTGGATTTTGTGATGGGCGAAGTAGATCGCTAACTTTAGTACATGATTCCGGTCCTTTCGGCAACACAAACCAGGCAGGCTGATACCTACACCATCGAAAATGAGCCCATTCCATCGATAGATTTGATGGAACGAGCCTCTCATGCCTTTGTCAATAAATTCACTGAGCTGGCAGGCAGAGGGCATAGGCTTTATGTTTTTTGTGGGACCGGCAACAATGGTGGGGATGGACTGGCAGTCAGCAGGCTTCTGATCAAGCAGGGATATGATGTACGGGTTTTTATCGTGGGAACTCCTGAAAAGGGTTCACCGGACTTTAAGGTCAACCTGGAACGCTTAGAAGCATTGACCTCAGTCAACCAGGTACCTTCAGCTAATCACTTTCCAAGGTTAGACAAGCACGACATTGTAATTGATGCCCTTTTTGGATCTGGTTTGAGCAGACCGCTGGAAGGATTATTTGCTGACCTCGTCAATCACATCAATGAGTCAAAAAGCAACATCTACAGCATTGATATTGCCAGCGGCCTCTTTGCTGATCAGCCTCCTCAGGGCAAAGCTATCATTGAGCCACTTCATACCATTTCTTTTCAATGCCCTAAAGCAGCTTTTTTCCATCCATCATCAAAAACTTATACAGGCCAGTGGCATGTGGTAGATATTGGTCTTGATAAGGGTTTTGTCCAATCACTGGAAGTCAATCAATACTATTCCGAGGTTGAAGATTTTTATACGGTTGTTCCCCGGAGATCAAAATTTGATCACAAGGGAGATGCAGGGAGAGTGAAAATCGTTTCAGGGAGCAAAGGCAAAATGGGGGCAGCCGTCCTGTGTGCCAGGGCTGCCTTGAGGACAGGTGCGGGGCTGGTATTTGTGCAGACACCTGCCTGTGGAAGGGATGTCTTGCAAGCGTCTGTACCTGAGGCCATGGTTCTTGAAGATAAAGGCATGGAGGTGATCACAGCAATAGAAGTGGATGATTATGATGCCATAGCCTTGGGTCCAGGATTGGATACCCGCCAGGATACGAGGAAAGCGGTCAGAATATTTTTGGAAAAAGCTTCCAGTCCAGTGATCATAGATGCAGATGGCTTGAATATTCTATCCCTGGACAAAGATCTACTGAAGCGTGTACCCCCTCAAAGCATCCTTACCCCCCACCCGGGAGAATTTAAACGCCTGGTTGGTGAATGGTCCAATGATTTCGAAAAGATTGAGCTGCTTAGAAAGTTCGCCATGGATCATCAATTCAATGTACTCCTCAAAGGTGTCTACTCGGTGGTGTGTTCGTCGTCCGGCAATTGCCACTACAATTGTTCGGGCAATCCTGGCATGGCGACTGGCGGCAGCGGGGATGTACTTACCGGTGTGATTGCCGCATTGCTGGGACAGCTAAAAAGGCCATTCGAAGCCCTGCACCTGGGGGTCTATCTCCATGGACTGGCTGGTGACCTCGCCGCTGAAAAAATTGGCACTACTGGTATGATTGCCTCTGATATCATTGACAATCTACCTTCTGCTGTTAAAAAAATACAATTCTGATTTTTGCCTAAAAAAGGCTCTTAAAACGAATCAAAATTACTTTTTAACGATTTTTAAGAGCTAAAAAGCACCATTAACGTAATTTTCACAATAAAATTTTATTCAAATAATTAAACATTGGCGATTTTTTTGCGTACTTTGTAAGTACAACCATGCACAATAAACTTATCATAGCGACGTTTGGATTATTTTTCGCAGTCAGCGGACTAGCTCAGACGGATAATGGTGAGTCGGTTAACCCTGAAATAAATTTCTCTAATCAAACTTTGGCGGCTGAAAACAAAATAGAGGTTTATCCAAACCCTGCTGTTGAGTTTATTATTGTTGAGGTGTCCAATTCTTCGCTGGAAAATGTGGAGTTCGAGATGCACAGCATTATCGGCAACAAGATTGAAATTTCTTCTGAGAACCTCTCTCAAGACAAATTTCGAATTCCTGTCAAAGACCTGGCATCAGGTTATTATTTCCTCGTAGTGAAGGACGAAATATCCAGGTTTAAGAAAGCTTACAAATTTTTGAAGTCTAATTAAGACACGCCGAAAGGCTTCAGTTGTTTCCTTTCCCAACAATCCCCCAATCCTGGCATTGTCTAATTCTTTCCAGTACCAAGGAGTAGATAAATCATACCCTGCTTAACCTTGGCCATGATGACAAAGTCTTTAGGCATTCTGATCCATAAGCCATTGTCTCACTAAAAACGATTGACCCTAACGAGGTTCATTTCGTTTCTCTACAGATTCTTTCTTCAAGTAAGATCTCTCAACAGCGCCTGTTAAAACGCTGATTGCGCCCTGGCGTAATAGGTGTTCAACATCTGCTCGTAGGTAGAAGCACGTTGGTCATAGCCGTGAGCTTTGTATGCCTGCGTAAGTTCATTCAAGGTGAACAACTTCTTCCTTAGCATATCCCGATCATTGATCCCTTTTTCAAACAGGTAATCCAGGTACTCTTCAGCATTTCTGGCTGCTATATCTGCAATCTCATTGGCTTTTGCCTCTTCTCCTACACCAAGTAAGATCGATACCTGTTGTACGTTGAATTCATCATATGGGATAGACTCATTTGGCATCACCTCTAGTGACTTCAGCATGACCGCTTTGGCTTTTTCTACATCACCCTTTTCCAGGAGCTTGGTACCAAGTGTATTGAAAGCTGACCGATGATTCAAACAGAAATTCCTGTAGTCTTCAGAATAATAAACATCTGGCCTGTCAAGGTTTCTCCAGAAGTAGTTATTCATCATGTTTTCGTACATCAGCTCCGTATCCACCAGGAAGTCATCACCACTACCGGATGATACCGGCAAAAGCCTGTAAGCAATACCTTCCTGCACCACATACCTTCTGATATCAAAATTCAGACTAAATAAAGATGTTGTGTTGAAGTAGATTGGTCTCTCCCAGTTGGAGTTTACAATCAGGTCAATCACCGCCAAGTCACTTTTATAAAGTGCACTTTCTTTAATTCCCCAGGTCATGCGATCCACAATCTTATCTTCATGCTCTTTCGGGATGATCCCTAAAGACTTAACCCGCTCCACATCCACTGGCAAGGTCATTGCTTTCGCAGGGATGGTTGTTAAAGTAGATCCCAGCCTGGAAGGTACCTGCAGTCTTGAATCGCCTGCTTTCACTAGGTTCAAATACTGTCGGGCATTGATGGCCCCCTGGATGCCTTTGTTCTCCATCACCACCAGGTAATCATTCGGACCACCCTGACGGTAGTTTTCTGCTGTCAGGCCAAATGGCAATGGTTCCGATTCATAAGCCGGACGCATCATTTGATTGATATACCAGTCTGTATTGAAGTAACTCAATACAATCACCCGTACATCCGTTCTGAAGCCTTCTACCTCCTGGGCATACCAAAGAGGGAATGTATCATTGTCACCTCCCGTGAATATGATTGCATTAGGAGCACAAGAATTCAGATAGTTCTTTGCAGCATCCACTGAGAAATAGCGATCTGACCGGTCATGGTCATCCCAGTTTTCTGTGGCCATCAAGGTCGGTACGGAAAGTGCCAGGATGCCGGCAAGCGCTGCCGCTACCTTACCATTTTTCATGAAAGTAGAAAACAGATCATAAAGAGCCAGAACACCAAAGCCTATCCAGATTGCAAATACATAGTACGACCCTGCGTAGATGTAGTCCCGCTCTCTCGGCTCTATAGGAGGTGAGTTGAGGTAGAGTACCAGTGCAGCTCCTGTCAGGAAGAACAGCAGCAAGGTTACCCAGAAATATTTTTGATCTTTTCTGAACTGGATAAACATACCAAAGAGCCCAAGCAACAGTGGTAAAGCATAGTAAATGTTTCTACCCTTATTCTGCTTTATCACTTCCGGTATATCATCAGTAGGGAATATCACCTCACTGGCTCCCTGAATATCGGAAGCTCTTCCGGCAAAATTCCACATGAAGTAGCGTTTATACATGTGCCCTAGCTGATAGGTAAACATGAAATGGAGGTTGTCAATAAAATTAGGTTTTTCTCCCTCAGCCAACCCAGTGATCTCCCGATACCGCTGAACGTGTCGGCCGTCGGTGCTATACATCCGAGGTAATATGGTCGTGTGCTGAGGATCATAGACATATTCTACTTTATAGTCTTTCACCTCATACTTGTCTTCACCTCTCATGTATACCTTAGCTCCACGTTCCTGGCTGATCACAGATGCTGTGAAGTAATGCCCGTGTACCAAAGGTCGGCTACCATATTGTTCTCGCTTCAGGTATGAAACGAATGAGAGAATGTCTTCCGGGTTATTTTCATCAATCGGAGGATTATAATTACTCCTGATCAATACTAAAGTATAGGAGGAGTAGCCAATCATGATGAATGTAAAACAGAGTAGAGCAGTGTTCAATACGACTTTGCTTTTCTTCAGTGAATAGAAGATCCCATAGATCAGTCCACCTAAAAAGGCCAGACCGAAAAAGATGGTACCCGATCCGAATGGAAGTCCCAGCCCATTCACGAAAAAGATCTCGAGCGAACCGGCCAGAGATGGTAAACCGGGTATCACGCCTACCATCACCACTCCGATGATAGCAAAAGCTCCTGCCAGGGTAAGGATGATGCCTCTTTTATTAAAGTTTTGATATTTTTTGAAATAGAAAATCAATGCCATCGCCGGGATGGTAACCAGGTTAAGCAAGTGAACACCGATGGATAGACCCACCATGTAAGCGATAAGGATCAGCCACTTGTTTCCTTTGGAATCATCCTCGATATTTTCCCATTTCAGGATGGCCCAAAATACGAATGCAGTGAAAAAGGCCGACATACCGTATACTTCCGCTTCCACGGCAGAGAACCAGAAAGTATCTGAAAAAGTACAGGCCATCGCGCCTACAAAACCGGCTGCCATGATCAGGATGGTCTGTTGATCAGTTTCTTCACCGGATTTAATACCCAATACGCGCTTTACCAGGTGAGTGATTGACCAGAAAAGGAAAAGGATGGCAAATGCACTACTCAGGACGCTCAGGATATTTACCCAATAAGCTACCTGGGTAACATCCCCAAATGCCAACATGGAGAACATCCGCCCTATTAGCAGGAAAAAAGGTGCTCCCGGTGGGTGTGGTACCTCGAGCTTGTAGCTACAGGCAATAAATTCCCCACAATCCCAGAAACTGGCAGTTGGCTCTACTGTAAGTAGATAAACAATGAATGCTATTAGAAAGCTAAACCATCCTACGATAATGTTGATCCTTTGATATCCCATAGATTGCTATGTCTTTTTCAGAGATTGAGAGGCGAAATTAGTCATTTGTAATAATAAAGCCGGATGCAAGCTAAGTAAATCAGGAGCATCCTATGTTAAATCCTGTGAATTTAACTGCGATAGGCTAAAACATAATAAGCAAGCCAAAAAAAGAACAGGAAAACGTACGAGCTTGTCACAACATAAAAGCTGATCTTTAGTCGTTTACCACTGATCCAGTATACACCTACAATCAGTATGCACCAATAGACCAATTCAAAGAGGTTGAGGGATTTGAAGGGGTAGTGCCATTGTGTCGATACCTGCGTATAATCCACTAGATTCATCACACTCAATGGATAAAAAGCCTGGTAATCCTGATAGCTCAGGTCCTGCGGTATTATCGTAAACCAGCCAATTTTAAAGATTTCAGCCACTATAAATATCAATTCGCCGATCATGACCAGCTTCCAGAGCTGAGCAAATGTTATGCGGTACCCGAACATAAAGCAACCCACCCAAAGCGTAAAGGTGGTAAATGCAAATTTCCAGGCCAGGAAGATAGGCACCGATATATATGTCAATCCAAAAAACAGATCAAAAACCCACATTTCTCCTCTTTCCTGAAGAATTTCAAAGGCCGCAATATTATCAATGATCAACATGCGTTTTAATAAGTACAGTATGATATAAATCAGACACAATGAAATGAATAGCAATCTGCCATCGATACCAAACCAATTCTGTAAAAAATCCTCTCTGTACCTACTTAACCAATTCATTGCTGTAAATTCACGGCGTGTTAGCGATATTTGGGAACTATCAACTCCAGGAATCGTTATTGCGAAGATAGGATATGAATAGAATCATATTATTTTTTTTTCTGGCATGCCCCGCCTTACTGAGTTACGCCCAACCTGAGGACAGGGTAGATACTACGCATAGTCTGCTGGAAAACAGATACATCCAAATTGAGGCCACCCAGGCAATCAATGATCTTTACAATTTCGAGTTTGACAGGTCTTATCGACATTTTTTATACCTGAAAAAGCAATATGGATGGCATCCACTACCTTACTTCATGATTGGTCTTAACTACTGGTGGAGAATCCTGCCCAATGTAGAGAATAAAGAATGGGACGAGCCCTTTATCGCATACATGGACTCATCCATTGTTCTGGCAGAGCGACTTAGAGAAAAGTACAACAAAGTGGAGGGGGCATTCTTCCTCGCTGCAGCCTATGCTTTTAAGGGGCGTTTATATTCTGACAGAAGCGACTATGGGAAAGCAGCATTTGCAGGAAGGAATTCACTGAAATACCTGGAAGAGTGCAAAGGGCATGAAGAGTTGAGTCCTGAACTGCTGTTTGGTGATGCATTGTTCAATTATTATGCTGAGTGGATCCCTGAGAATTATCCGCTTCTGAAACCTCTCATGTTGATGTTTCCGGATGGCGACAAGCAATTAGGGATTCAGCAACTCAAGACGGTGGCAAGAAATGCTTTTTATACCAGGACAGAGGCTCAATATTATCTCATGCGTATCGCCTACTTTGAAGATGGTGACTATGCCACATCGATACAGCTGGCAGAATATTTACACGAGACATTTCCTAAAAACTCCTACTTCCACAGATTTTATGCACGTCTGTTGTATCAAACAGGAAAATATGATCAGGCACTTGATGAATCATACAGCATTTTAAACAGGATAGATAGCGCTTATGCCGGATATGAAACCAATGCCGGCCGATACGCCTCGTTTTTTGCCGGCCATATCAACGAAATCAGACGAGATTATGAAAAGGCTAAAAAATATTTCAACCTGTCGATTGAATTCAGTGAATATGGTGGACATACTGACATGGGATACTACTACTATTCCATTCTTCACCTGGGAAGGATTGCTGAAGCTGAAGGAGATGCGGATTCCGCTAAAGACTATTTCAAGCAAGTAAGAAAACTCACTAAACGAAAACACCCGGCCAATGAAGAGGCCCGGGAGAAACTGAAAGAACTCTAGTCCTTCTTCTTCATCATTTTTTCAATCTCATTTAGCTCATCCCTTAGGCGGGCTGCTTCCATGAAATCGAGGTCTTTCGCCGCTTTCTCCATCTGTTCTCTGGTTTGTACTGACATTTTCTTCAGCTGATCCTGATCCATATAAGCTACTACTGGATCTGCGGCTACAGTTGTGTTCTCACTTTCCACATAATATTTCTTATTTCGTCGGGCGTCGGTGACTCCGGCTTTTCTGAGAACAGAAGCTTTGTTGTTGATGATCGTCTTTGGTTCGATGCCATGCTCCTCATTATAGGCCTGCTGGATGCTTCTCCGTCTGTTGGTTTCGTCAATGGCCTTTTGCATGGAGTCCGTTATTTTATCTGCATACATGATCACTTCACCGTTCACATTCCTGGCCGCCCGGCCAATGGTCTGAACCAGCGAACGCTCATTTCTGAGGTATCCTTCCTTATCCGCATCCAGGATCGTCACAAGGCTTACCTCAGGAAGATCGAGCCCTTCTCGCAAAAGGTTGACACCCACCAGCACATCAAATACACCGTCACGAAGATCCTGAAGGATCTGTACCCTGTCCAAAGTATCTACCTCCGAGTGAATATATCTTGTTTTAACACCGGCATTCAATAGATATTTTGAGAGCTCCTCCGCCATTCGCTTGGTCAATGTGGTGACTAAAACCCTTTCTTCCCGCTCTATCCTCACCTGAATTTCTTCCATCAGGTCATCAATCTGATTTAAGCTTGGCCTCACGTGGATAATAGGATCTAAAAGCCCTGTTGGTCTGATCAGTTGTTCCACCACCACTCCTTCTGACTTTCTAAGCTCATATTCCGATGGTGTAGCGCTCACAAACACCACCTGATTCAGCATGCTTTCAAATTCATTGAATGTAAGCGGCCGGTTGTCAAGTGCAGACGGAAGCCTGAATCCATAATCTACCAGGTTCACCTTCCTGCTCCTGTCCCCTCCCCACATACCTCTCACCTGTGGCACGGTCACGTGGCTTTCATCGATGATCATCAGGTAGTCATCCGGAAAATAATCCAGCAGGCAGAATGGACGAGTTCCCGGATCTCGCCGGTCAAAATATCTTGAATAATTCTCTACGCCGGAGCAATAGCCAATTTCACGGATCATCTCCACATCAAATTCGGTCCGCTCTTTCAGTCTTTTGGCCTCCATGTATCTTTTCTCCTGCTCAAAGAATTGTACCTGGGCTACCAGATCATCCTGGATCTCTGTGATGGCTACATTGAGCATGTCCTTGCCTGTCACAAAGAGGTTTGCCGGGAAGATCGTCACCAGCCTCTCCTCAGATATCTTTTCACCGGTATGAGGGTCAATCCGGTGAATGGATTCAATTTCATCGCCCCAGAAGATAAACCGATAGGCAAAGTCGGCATAGGCGATAAAGACATCCACTGTATCACCCTTTACCCGAAAGTTTCCGCGTTTGAACTCCACTTCTGTCCGGTTGTAGAGGATCTCCACCAGCTTAAACAGGAATTGATTTCTGGGGATCACTTCCCCCTCCTGGACCTTGAGCACATTCTTCCCGAATTCCTCCGGATTGCCAATACCATAGATACAGGATACCGATGCTACCACCAGTACATCTCTTCGTCCAGACAATAAAGATGAAGTGGCACTCAACCGAAGCTTTTCTATCTCTTCATTGATCGAAAGGTCTTTCTCAATGTAGATGTTGGAAGTTGGGATATATGCTTCCGGTTGATAGTAGTCGTAGTAAGAGATAAAATATTCGACCGCATTTTCAGGGAAAAAGTATTTGAACTCCCCGTAGAGCTGAGCAGCCAGTGTCTTGTTATGGCAAAGCACCAAAGTAGGGCGATTAATCTCCTTTACCACATTGGCCATGGTAAAAGTTTTACCGGATCCAGTCACACCCAACAGTGTCTGAGCAGGTTCACCAGACGCTAAACCTTTTACCAACTGTTTGATCGCTGCTGGCTGATCACCAGTTGGCTCATACTCTGAAATTAATTTGAAATCCATACAAAAAAAGCACTAGCTATTCCAGATTTCCCAGGACTTATCTGCCTGAAGATGCAACATCTCTATACCATTTTTGACCTGAGCACCCTGATCCAATCCTTTTTGCATAAACAGTGTCGTTTCAGGATTATAGACCAGGTCAAACAAAAAGTGTGATGGTCCTAAAGCATCATAAGGAATATCAGGGCAATTTTCCACTTTAGGGTGCATCCCTAAAGGGGTGGTATTCACTATCAATTGATTTTCCCTGATCCTTTCAGGTGTTAACTGATCATAACTTATGATCCCTTCGCCTGACTTGCGGGAAACAGAAACAACCTGAATCCCTAAATCATCCAACACAGCCCTTACTGCTTTTGAAGATCCACCTGTACCCAGTATCAAAGCATTCTTAACGGAATTGTCAGGCAGGAAGTTCTCCAGGGAGGTTCGAAAACCAAAATAGTCCGAATTATACCCGGTAAGCTTGTCACCTGTTCGTTTGATCACATTCACTGCACCTACTTTTTCAGCACTTTGGTCCAGCGCATCCAGGTATTGTCTTACGGCTTGTTTGTGGGGTACTGTTACGTTGATCCCAACAAGATTTGGATCCTTCCATAAACCAGGAAATAAATCGATGGTCTCAAGTTCGTACAGTTCGTACTTATGGTCTGCTAATCCCAGTTCTTTGAACTTCCCGGTAAAATATTTTTTAGAAAAGGAGTGTCCGAGCGGATAACCAATTAAACCGAAATGTTTCATGCTTTCACCTGCTTTCCAGCTTGTTCCAGGAGCACTACAATGCCAATACCCAGGATGAAAAATAAAATGGCTATGCCCAGATAATTATCCATTCCTGTCACAATAGAGTAATGAGTAGGCAACACATTATCAAGATCAATTTTCCAGGGCCAGATCTTATTTAGCGATCCAAGCATAAACCCGGCTAAGACAGACATGGTCACCGGCTTGTAGTGCTGAAGCAACCAATGGATCAGCTTTGAAAATGAAATAATACCCACCAGACATCCAAGACCAAATACCGCTATCACACCCAGATTAAGGTCTTTCACAGCGCCCAAAACATAGTCGTATTTCCCAAGTAGCAGGAGGATAAAGCTACCAGAGATGCCTGGTAAAATCATGGCGCATATAGCGATCGACCCGGATATAAACACAAACCATAAGGATTCGGTCGTCTCACCCGGCACAAAGGAGGTGATAGCATATGCAATCAATGCTCCCAGGATAAATCCAACATAATCCGCGCCCTTCATTTTGGACGGAGAAACATAAAAGACTGAAACCAGAATTAGACCAAAGAAAAACGACCACACCTGTATCGGGTGCTCATCCAACAGATAGGTGATTAATCGGGCTAATGAAAAGATGGAGATCAGTATCCCCAGTAACACGTTTAGCAGAAAGGCACCGTTAATACGCTCCCATACAGCCTTGATCCGAAACTTTAGTAACAATTGAACCAGCGTGCCATCAACAGATCTAATTGAATTGATGAGCTCTTCGTAGATTCCGGTAATCAAGGCGATGGTTCCGCCAGAGACACCAGGGATCACGTCTGCACCACCCATGGCCATCCCCTTGAGCAGTAATATGATTCGGTTTAGCATGGGAGTAATGCGTTTTCTCCTAAAATTATGATTTGCTTTTTAGGAAGTGGTCGAATGTATCGCCACGTAGCCCTAAACGAATGGTCTCCAAAGGAATCACTTCATTCGGTGCTATGTTTCCAAGGTTGACGTTGGCACCGATTAATTTGATAAACCAAACCTGTTGTTCTTTCTGTGGAGCCTCCCAGATGATCCGATCCTCGGGGATCTTTGTCAGGATCTCTTCTACAAGACCCTGTCTTACCTCTCCGGAATCCCTGAACAAACCTACATTGCCAGATTCCCTGGCTTCACCGATCACTTTCCATGCTCCGGCATCGAGTTCGGTTTGCATTTGTTCAATCCATTTATAAGGAGGGATGATCTTCGCTGCGTCTTTAGATCCAACTTCACTGAGAACAGTCACTTGCTTGGACAACGTGGATATATAATCACATTTCTTTTCATGATCCAGTGTTATGGATCCGTCCGATACCTCTGCATACTCCAGCCCAAAATCTTCCAGTACCTTCTGATATTCTTCAAACTGGCCTCTGATAATGAAGGCTTCAAACAAAGTACCTCCCAGGTAACAAGGAATATCAGCACTTTTATATAGTGCTATTTTCTCTTTTAACTTCGGGGTAACAAAAGAAGTCGACCATCCAAATTTTACAATGTCGATATAATCGCCACACGTCTCAATGAGATCTTCTACCTCTCTCATGCTAAGTCCTTTATCCATGACCATGGTATAACCATTGGTACGGGGTTTGGACGTCCGATAAGGCAGATCATTTAATCTATAATTCATAGTAAATTAACCATGGGGTTGAATTGGTGCTCAAAAATCAAAAATTCTGATCAAAAAAAGGGGAAGATCAGGAATTGTTTTTCTTGTACTGGTTGATGATTTTAAACAAAGCCTTTTGTGTATGCAGCTTAGGGAAGAAGTCATACAGCACCGTATGACCCTCATAATTCAGCATCAGGGCTGTTTCTAACCTGTTGATTGCTTCTTTGTATCGTCCCTTTTCAATGAGGTAAACCACACTTCTATAGTAGAGATTGGCATTTTCAGGATTCTCATTTATTCCATCTTCCAGGACTTCCAGGGCATAGTCTACGTCTCCCTGCTCAAAATACAGATAAGACCAGTTGAGCCAAACCTGGGAATCTTCCGGCTCCATCTCACTGGCTTCGGTATAAGCATCAATGGCTGAAACAATGTTGCCAGTCTTATATTCAGCCTCAGCAACAGCTTTCCAATAAGCTCCGTTTTCAATATCAAGTTTCAATGCTTTGTTCAGGAAGTGGATGGCCTCAAACCACTTTTCCTGGGCTGATAAAGTCATCCCTACACCATACCAGGCCTCGTGATAGAACTGATCCAGTTTGGTCGCTTTTTGATAATACTTTATCGCCAGATCAAATTGTTTCATTTTGTCATAGACCGCTCCCAGGTAACAATAAATTTCTGCGGAAGGTCCTTCTATTTCCTGCGTCCTTTTATAGGCCACCAGGGCCTTCTGGTACTCACCCATGTTCATATAGGTGTTGCCCATATTGAAAAAAGCACTGCTAAAGTCTTCTTCAATAGCTACAGCAAATTCGTATGCATCTATGGATTTTTCATAGTTCCCCAGCTTGTTATAGACAATGCCCAGGTTATACCAGGCATATTCTGAATAGGGATCCTGGTCTATAAATTTTTCGTAGTAAGAAAGACTGCTCTCCAGCTCACCAATGATATCCAGACAATAAGCCAGCTCATACAAAGCGTTTTCATTGAGGATGTTTTCCTCAATGGCCAGCTTATAATGCTCTATAGCCTCCTCATAATTGTTCATTCCCTGATAGGCCAAACCAATGCTGTAGTGGATTTCATCTTTATCCTCCACAAAATCAACTGCAAGCTTATATGCTGCGATGGCTTCCTTATATTCGGAAATCATTGAATGAATAGATCCTTTGAGGATCAATAGCTCCGGGTCGTTGGGCTGAATGAGCAATACATTTTCTATCAACCGAATGGCATCCTCATATCGCTCTAATTTGGTGTACACATCTGCACACTCAATGGTAAGATCGATCGAATAAGAAAAATGATCCAATGCTAACTCACAAGCCTTCAGGGCCATGGAGTACTTCTCATGAGCCTGGTAGTAATTGATGACCTCCAGATAAGTCTCTTCATCAAAGTAATGATTTTCTTTATTCTTAAGGAAAGCTTCAAACTTTCTGATCAACTCCCTCTGCTCCTTGTGTTTATACTCTTCTTTCATAAAGGCGTTAAAAAAGTACCAAATCAGATTAAAACAATTTAATCCAATTTTTCATTCGAAAACGTAATCAACGCTGAAAACTTATCCACAAAATTACCGATTGTTTATTAGGGGAATGGCAAAAATTGCCGGAATATATTGCAAACTTAATCTTCGTAATACCCATGGGCATATCCTGCGCCATATCCATAACCATAACCCCTGCCATTTGATTTCATTGAATTGAAAACAATTGTCAGGTTGGAAAAACGATTTACCTTTTTCAGATTTTCCAGCGACTTCACAAATGAGCGGTTTGAATAGTCAGCTCGCATGATATACATCTGCAAATCTGATTTCTTCATGGATTGGACAGCATCTGTTACCAGACCAATCGGAGGCGTATCCAGAATAACGAGGTCATACTTTTTCTTTAACTCACCGAGGAGTTTTTCATATTTCCCGTTGAGAATCAACTCGGAAGGATTTGGCGGAATAGGACCTGCCACGATATAATTGAGGTTCTTGATGTTAGATTCTCTGATACAATCTTCCAGTTTGCTTTTTCCTATGAGCAGTGTACTTACACCATTTTCACCATTCTCAGAATCAAACGCCAGGTGAACCTTGGGTTTCCGCATATCCATGTCCACTACACAAACTTTATTTTTTGATAGGGCCACGATGGCTGCCATATTTACAGCCACAAAGGTTTTCCCCTCCCCGCTGATCGTAGAGGTGATCGTTACTACTTTCTGGGAATTGGGTCCCTGAAGGAACTCCATGTTTGTACGGATCGTCCTGAGTGACTCACTGATGGAGGATTTGGAATCCGCATTGATAATCAGTTTAGAGTCCTCCATTTTTTTTTTGGAATAATAAGGAACTGAACCAATAATAGGTACATCCGTAAGCCGTTCAAGCTCTTTCAGACTTGTAATCTTATTGTTTGCGAGATATGCTATGAGTAGAAATCCAATGGACAATACAATCCCCAGGGTAGCCCCTACTCCCATGATCAGCAGCGGTTGAGGCTTAATGGGTACGCTTTCGAGTGAGGCGGAAGATAAAATAACGGATTTTGGCACTGTCCCGGCCTTGGTGATCTCCAGCTCCATTTTGGACTGACGAAGGGAAAGCAAAAAGTCTTCCTGAAGTGAGTAGAGCCGCTGATTTTTGTTGTACTCAGTTCCCATGGTAGGCAATTCCACAAAATTTCCCTCCAGCTTATTTTTCCGAACTTGTAGTTCTGTGAGGCGAGTATTTAGTGCTTCTTTATATTCGTCTACCAATTCAAATAAATTGCTTCGCTGATTTTTCAGCCTGTTGTCCAGCCTCCCGATGACAAAAGTGTTTTCATTATATGATTCCAGCTTTTCCTGCTTTTCACCCTGAATTTCAACGTAGCTCTTAAGGGCATCAGAAATCATGGTGGGCATTTGATTGAGCAATAGTGGACTCACCATGATGGGCTCATCACTCAGCAATTGCTTTTCCAAAACTTCGATATCTACCAGTCTGGACCTGAGATTGAATCTTTGGGAGTCAAGCACATTGAGCAGATTTATGGTCTTGGAAAGATCACTCTCGAGATTGGTCGTCCTGTTTTTGATGATAAAAGACTCAAAATAATCCTCAAATGATTCAAGCTTCTCTTCCGTAGCTTTGATCTGGTCATCCAGGAATTTGATTTTTTGCTCCAGTACCGTGTTTTTGGTCTCCTTGGTGTAGCCCAGATATAAAGTATCTATAGCTACAACGAAGTCTCTTGCTTTGTACTTATTAAAGTCCTGCAATGAGATGAGTATGGTCTTGGCATTCAGGTTTTCAGGTCTTACGGTCACATTCTGTTGCAGATAGTTGATCAGTGCCTCTCTGCTATTGACGGTAAAGTAGTATTTGCCCAGCACCTCATCCCCTCTGAAATAATTCGTTTTCTCAATCAAAAAATTGAAATGATCAGTGTTGATAGGTTCTCCAAACCGATGGTCTGCCTTGATCACTTCTCCCTCAAAATCATAGGAAAGCTCAAATTCCTGGTCATTTTTTAGTGTTACATCAATTGGCTTATCATAGAAAGCGGAGTTCTTTATCTTAAATGCGACGGCAAAGGGACTGTTTCGATACCGCTCGTCTACCAGGAATTCCCCATAGTAATAGTAGGAGATATCCATGTCGATGACGTCTACCACTTTGCTAAAGAACAATTTGGATTTCAGAAGTTCAATTTCACCGGATATCTCATTCAGATCCAGTGCCTCTATGTTGGTCCCCAGACCTAGAGAAGAAGCTTCACTCTCAAATTGTAGCCTCAGGATGGATTTTGATTCGTAAACAGGTTTTGTATAACGGACTATGAGGTAGGACACCCCTACGCACACACCAAAAAAAACCAAAAGCATCCACCATTTCTGTTTAATGAGATATAGGAATTTTTCAGGATCAAAAGTGTTTAGGATATCCTGCGACTCTCTGCGATATGGTTCCTGAGGTGCTGTCAATTAGATAGATTTTGGATCACTACGATTAAAGTAAGCACAGAAGTGGTAAGGCCCAGGATAGGTGTCACATCCCGAAGCGATTCCAACCAGGGTCTTCTCCAGGGTTCCACATATATAATATCCTCAGATTCTACAGCTACCACAGAACTCCGCATCCCATGTAAAGTGGCGAGGTCAATTTGAAAAACCGTTGGATTTGCTAAATCACCTCGGATTAATTTGATGTTGTGTGCCTTTGATCCCAGGTTTAAGCCGCCATATAAAGCCAAAACCTCAACAATGGATGTGTTTTCATTTTCCAGGGGTATGACCTGCCCCCCATTGGCACCAAGTACAATCACCCTGCGGTTAATTACAGAAAGCTTCACAAAAGGCTCCACGTAGTGTTCCTGATAGTCCTGTTCAAGTATCTTTTCAGCTTCGTCAATGGTGAGTCCGGTAAGATTTTTTTTACCAACCATAGGCAGTTTCACGGTGCCGTCAGCCTGGATCAAATATTGGTAACGGGTTCGTTGTTGAAGCATCTGGTTACTTTGCTGCTCCATCAACTCAAAATTTGGATCAATGAGCCGTTCGCCTTCATTGGTAAAGACCTCCAATTGCAACCTGTCATCAGGTTGTAGCCGATAGTTGGATGTGGCCTGTGAAACAGCCTCGCTGAGATCTTCGGATGTAAATTGGTCATTTAGCCTGAAAAGAATATCCTGCTTGTAGCTCTTACAGCCAAATAAGATGAAGATGATCAGAAGGTAATGTTTTCTAAGAATTATTTTTTTTATCATGTTGATTACAATCAACGAATTTCAACGAAAATACAGATTACTGCAAAAACAATGCTTAAGTCAATATTTTAATTATCAATTTTTCCCGGATAGCTCCTTTATTTTCTGCTCATACAGCCCAATCACGATTTTCTCGTCATAATTTTCTTCAATTTGTTTTCTTGAATCGCTATGCATCTGCAGCTTTTCTTCCCTGTTGAGACTCAAATATAGTCTCATCTTATTTGCCAGGTCTTTGCTGTCTTTCACCTTACATAAGAAACCATTTACACCATCCTTTACCACCTGACGGCACCCTGGGACATCAGTAGCTATCAGTGCTTTACCCATTGCTCCCGCCTCCAACAGTGTTTTTGGGGTGCCTTCCCTGTATGATGGCAACACCACCACGTCAGCCGCTTCAATGTACTTTCTAATATCGTCCTGATGATCCAGCCACTCAACGCAGGACTCGGATTTCCATTCATCTATAAGCGCTCGATCAATACTTCGGGCATGGCCTGGTTCATATCCACCGATGATCCGGAACCTTACATTGGAGTGTCGGGAACACATTTGCTTGGCCGCCTCTGAAAATTCAATTACACCCTTTTCAATGATCAACCGACCAATCATGAGGAAAGTGGTGGTCTTACCGGGGGTAAATGGAGATAATTGAAAATGATGAAGATTTACCCCCGAGCCGGGCAAAACACTGGTTTTTTTCAGGTTAATAGGTACTACTTCCACAAAATCCTTTCTATCCTCCTCATTTTGAAAGAATATCCAGCTACTGAATCTAAACGCAATCCTGTATAATGTAACAGCGATCTTTTTGAGACTCCCTTTCCATAGAAAGACTGTCCCCAATCCACTCACATTACAAATACACGGAATTTTCAATACAGCCGAAACGAGGGAAGTATAAATATTGGGCTTGATTGTATAGGTGAGAATGATATCCGGTTTCGAAGTTTTCAGGATACCATACAGTCTCCAAATCAGGCTCAGGTCCGTTATCGGATTGGTGCTGGTACCAGGAAAATCCAACGCATGGTAACTACATCCCAGATCAACCAGTTTTTGTGAATAATCATCTTTGGGCGCTATCGCTATTATCTGATGACCCTGCGCCATGAAATGATCGATCAACCCCTTCCTGAAGTTGTAGATATTCCAGCTGGTGTTTATGATTATTGCTATTTTCAAATTTTAGACCTCTTCTGATGGATGATTTCCACTAATTTTGAACTTTCAATACATAATTAATGTATTGCAAAACAACGGGTTATCTATGATTGATACAAAAAAAGAAGTCGAGACGTGTGTAATAGTGGCCGTAACGCCTAAGAATCAGTCCGAAGAAAAGACGCAGGAGCTGATGGATGAACTGGAGTTTTTGGCTGCTACCATGCATATCCAGACTAAAAAGGCCTTCGTTCAAAAACTCGAACATCCTGATCCCAGGTCATTTATTGGGAAAGGAAAACTTGAAGAAATCAAAATTTTTGTAAAGGCCGAGGGCATAAAAAATGTCATTTTTGATGATGACCTCACTCCTTCCCAGCTCAGAAACCTGGAAAAAGAGCTGAAAGTACGTATCTACGACAGAAGCTTATTGATTCTGGAGATATTTCTCAATCGCGCTCAGACCGCCCAGGCCAGGACCCAGGTAGAGCTGGCCAGGTATCAATACCTGCTTCCAAGACTGACCCGGATGTGGACTCACCTCGAGCGTCAGCGAGGTGGTACCTCTACCCGGGGTGGTGCCGGTGAGAAAGAGATTGAAACGGATAGAAGGATCATCCGGGACCAGATCAATGTATTGAGAAAAAAGCTTGATAAGATTGAAACCCAGGCTGCCACCAGGAGAAAATCCCGATCTGGCATTACCCGGGTAGCCCTTGTAGGGTATACAAACGCCGGTAAGTCTTCACTGATGCGATTGCTCAGCAAAGAAAAAGTCTATGCCAAAGATGAGCTCTTTGCCACTGTGGACTCCACGGTACGTAAGGTAGTCATCAATCAGCTTCCCTTCTTGTTATCCGATACTGTTGGGTTTATCCGCAAGCTTCCTCACAATCTCATCGAGTCGTTTAAATCCACGCTGGAGGAGGTAAAAGAAGCCGACATCCTCCTGCATGTGATCGACTATTCAAATCCTGCATACGAAGATCATATCAAGGTAGTGGAACAGACCCTGGAAGAGATTGGGGCGGCAAATATCCGAACCATCAAGGTTTTTAATAAGGTGGACAAGGTCGAAACAAATGGTGAGCAAAAAGCCATCAATGGAAAGAGCTATCCATCTGTTTTTGTCTCTGCCAAAACGAAATTCCACCTGGAAGAGCTACGTAACCTGATTGCCAAAGAAGTGGAGAAAGTTCATATGAAGATTTACCCAAATTATTTAAGGCAAGAGGTGTATTAGCAATTAGACAGCCCTGGAATGACTGTTATTTTTACAGCATTATTTATTATATTCCTTTTATAACTGCATGAATTCATGCAGGCTTGAAGATGAAGGTAAATATTGTTGTTTTCTGTTGTTCATTGCTGGTAAGTATCACCTTTTCCTGCCAGCCTCCGGAAGAATCTACCTTTAGCATCGGATTTTCTCAGTGTGTGACAGACGACCAATGGAGAATGTCAATGCACAGAGAGATGCAACGGGAATTGCTTTTCTACCCCGAGCTGAAACTTGAAATCAAAGACGCGGGTGGTAGCAATGAAACACAGATAAAGCATATCCGTGAATTTATTGATCAGGGTGTGGATCTTTTGATTGTTTCACCCAACGAAGCTGACCCTGTCACACCAATGGTAGAACAGGCCATTGAAAAAGGGATTCCTGTTATCACCATTGACAGAAAGATTTCTTCCAATGCTTACACAGCCTTTGTCGGTGCTAATAATTTTGAAATTGGTGAAATAGCAGGTCAATATGCTGCGAATATCCTATCCAAAGGTGACAAGATCATTGAACTGTGGGGACTTAAAGGATCCACACCTTCAATAGGCCGGGGCGAGGGTTTTGGTAAATTCATTGATCCAGATGCCTATGAGGTAGTCAATATATATACAGACTGGTCACGGCCTGATGCCGAACAGAAACTTTCGGAGATCATTGGAGATCACCTGGATGTGGATCTGATCTTTGCCCACAATGACCGGATGGCCCTTGGTGCCTACCAGATTTGTAAGAACCTCGGAATTGCTGAAGAAGTGAAATTCATTGGTATTGATGGTCTGCCCGGAAACACCGGTGGCATGCAGGCTATTCAGGATGGCATCCTGGATGCTACGCTGCTCTATCCAACCGGTGGAGAGGAAGCCATCAGGCTTGCTGCTCAGATTCTGCAGGGGCGTCCATTCGAAAAAGAGAACATCTTGCATACCACACTGGTAAACAAGGAAAATGTAAGGATTCTGAAACTCCAAAGTGACAAAATTCTCAACCAGCAAGCCAATATTGAACGCCAGCAAAAGCTGATCATAGACCAATTGGAACTTGCCGATGCCCAGCGAAACCTTGTGTACTTTCTTAGTGGAGGTATCCTGGTCATTTTTATCCTGGTAGTCTATGCCTTTTACATTTTGAGGGAAAGGAAAAGGGTGAACAGAGAGCTCAAAATAAAAAATGAAAAGATTTTGCTTCAACAGGAACAAATCCTGAAGTATTCAAAGGAAGCGGAAGAAGCCAACTCCGCGAAGCTGAAGTTCTTCACAAATATCTCCCATGAATTTCGAACACCTCTGACATTAATTCTAGGACCGGTTGAAGAGATGCTTCAGAGGGGAAAAGGAATTCCCGGAGAAATAAAATCAGGACTGGAGTTGATCAGAAAGAATTCTTATCGCATGCTTCGGCTCATCAATCAACTCATGGAGTTTCGCAAGATTGAAAATGGAAAAATGAAGGTAAATGCTTCAGAAAATGACATCGGTGAGTTCGTAGCTGAGATCAAGGAAGCATTCGTACAAACAGCTAATGAAAAGGATATTAATCTTGAATTTTATAATGATGACATAAAAGAGAAGATCTGGTTTGATGTAAATATGATCGACAAGGTTATTTTCAACCTTCTGAGCAATTCATTCAAGTTTACTCCAGCCCATGGATCCATTAGGATTTTTGTCCTCAATAAGACTAAAGAAGTAAAAATTGTCATCGAAGATACCGGAAGAGGCATGAGTGAAGAACATGCTAAACATGCCTTCGATCGATTTTACCAGGGTAGTGGATATCAAGCACAGGGTACCGGATTGGGCCTATCACTCTCAAGGGAATTGATACAAATGCATAAGGGGTCTATTGAACTCCAGACAGAAATGGGCCTGGGAACAACTTTTACGATTACCCTAAAGAAGGGGAAATCTCACTTTAATGAATCCGAGCTAATAGATCTTACTACTCCATATAAATTTTCTGGAAACGAGTACGTCAAGCAGCTGGTTGAAATTTCCTTTGAAGAGCAGGAAGGTGAAACTCCAGATCAAAAAATATTGATTATTGAAGACAATGAGGATCTCCTCCGATTTATGAAAAGCTATCTCTCAAAAAGTTACGAAATTCTTTCCACGGGGGATGGCAATAAGGGCTTGATCCTGGCACAGGAGGAGATTCCTGATCTTATCCTCTGTGATCTGATGATCGAAGGCATGGATGGCCTTCAATACACCAAAAAAATAAAATCAGACTTTCGTACCTCTCATATTCCGATCATTATTCTAACGGCCAAGACCAATGACGAACATAAAGTAATGGGAATCAAAGCTGGTGCAGACCAATATATCACCAAGCCATTCAATATTCAATACCTGTCTGAGAGTATCCGGACCCAACTGAAGAACAGGCAATTGCTCAAACGTCACTTTAATGTATCAGACGAAAATGAGGAGCTGCCAGACCATCCTCATAACCTTGATCAGAATTTCATTCATAAGTTTAAAAAAGTAGTTCAGGATCATTTAAGTGATTCCTCCGTCACCGCCGATGTCCTTTGCAAGGAAATGGGGATGAGCAGGATCCAGCTTTATCGAAAAGTAAAAGCTTTAATAGGACAAAGCGTAAATGATTATCTGAACAACACCCGGTTGAATCTGGCCAAAAAACTATTGAACACAGATGCAACCATTGCTGAAGTTGCTTACCAAACAGGCTTCTCCTCAGCAGCATATTTTTCCACTGCCTTTAAAAACAAATTCAAAATTTCTCCCTCAGAGTATAAAAACAAGGCTCAGCAAGCGCTTTCTGATTGATAAAATTTTGAAAGTTTGATACAAAATCAAAAATCAGAAATATTTCGAGGGAAAAAAATCGAAATAAATAATACTTTCTCAACATCCAGGGCTATTCTGTCGTCACTGTTTCAATATTCGAAATAATATGATCTGATTTTAAAATTATTTCAATAGATCTCTCATCACCTTTGAATTCATAAATCTGGTGATCGGGAATGAATTCGAAAATAATCATTTGGTCTATTACAGCTGCCCTGGCCGGGCTACTCTTTGGATTTGACACCATCGTAATTAATGGAGCCGAGGAAGAACTCCAGGAATTATGGTCCTCTTATCTACTATACGGGAACAATGATCTTTTCCACGGTATTGTAGTTGTAGGTTCTGCACTTTGGGGAACAGTAGCTGGAGCTATTTTCGGCGGTATCCCCAACGACCTGATTGGCAGAAGAAAGACCCTTGTTTCCATTGGTGTGCTTTATACGGTCTCAGCCTTAGGTTCAGCACTTGTTAGCGACCCGTGGGCCTTTGCCTTCTTCAGGTTTATTGGAGGTTTGGGTGTGGGTGCCTCCACGATTGCCGCACCGGCATTCATCTCTGAAATTGCTCCTGCGAGTAAAAGAGGTGGGCTGGTGGCTATGTACCAACTTAATATTGTATTTGGAATATTGCTTGCCTTTATCTCTAATTATATCATTCTCAAGCTTATTCCTGAGGAGTCCTGGCGTTGGATGATCGGAATTGAGGCATTACCGGCTTTGATCTATACTTTATTTGTTTCTCGCGTTCCTGAAAGTCCCCGATGGCTTATTGTGAAAAAGGGTGCCTTTGAAACAGCAAGAAAAATCTTTTCCATGATCTCTACGAGGGATGAAGTAGAGCATGAGATTGCCCTGATCAGGTCATCCATAGATAAAACAGTAGTGAAAGATGAAAGACTTTTCCAGCCAAAATACAAAATGCTTTTGGTGCTGGCTTTTGGTATCGCTTTCTTCAATCAATTCAGCGGAATCAATGCAATCCTCTATTATGCCAAAAGGATTTTTACTCAGGCAGGTCTAGGTGAAGATGCTGTATTACTGAGTACCATTGGAATTGGAATAGCTAATCTCATTTTTACCATACTTGGCGTCGTCCTCATTGATCGGCTCGGCAGGAAGCAATTGATGTATATTGGATCGGTAGGATATATTCTTACACTTACGACTACTTCTATCGCCTTCTTCAATAATTGGGCTTTTATTATCCCAGCCTCACTCTTTCTGTTTATTGGCGTCCATGCTATTGGTCAGGGTGCCGTGATCTGGGTATTTATATCAGAAATTTTTCCCAACCATCTAAGATCTAAAGGTCAGGCCTTTGGTACTTCTGTTCATTGGTTGCTTGCAGCCATCATACCTGCTTTTGTTCCACTGATGTTTGCAAGCATTGGTCCTGGGGCCGTATTTGCCATTTTTGCCGGTTTTATGGTGCTACAATTATTGTTTGTAGCCTTCCTCATGCCGGAGACAAAAGGTGTGTCACTCGAAGAACTTCAAAACCAACTTGTCCACCAGGACAACGATTTATCTATTCATGACTTAAAACAAACAATTCGACTATGATGAAAACTTACATGAACAAGCTTTCAATTACCTTCCTTTTTATATTGGGAAGTGTTGGATGTCTGTACGCCCAGAACACCGTTTCCGGGATTGTTGCAGACTCGGTAACCAGCGAGCCCCTAATCGGGGTGACGGTAGTGTTGAAAGGGACTACCAATGGTACGATAACTGATTTCAACGGAGCGTATGAAATCAGTGCGGAGACAGGAGATGTCCTGGTATTTACCTATGTGGGATTCGCTCCCCAAGAAGTCACAGTTGGACCAAACGCCAACTATAATATATTCCTGGGTCCGGACTCCAAGCAGCTACAGGAGATTGTTGTTACGGGATACACAAGTGAGAAAAAAGAAGACCTCACCGGCGCCATCCAGGTAGTGGAGATGGACAAAATCAGCAATGTGGCGCAAACTTCCGGGAATCCCATGCAGGCCATGCAAGGAAGAATAGCAGGATTATATATCGAGAAAAATGGTTCTCCCTCAGGGGTCAATAGCAGGATACTGGTACGTGGCCAAAATACACTGGGCAATAATGATCCATTATACATCATTGATGGCCTGCCTACGAAGCGGCCAGAGATACTCCAGACAATAGCTCCTGAAGCCATTGAGTCCGTGCAGGTATTGAAAGATGCTGCTTCTTCTTCCATCTATGGATCAAGAGCATCCAATGGTGTGATCATCATCAAAACAAAAGATGGAAGCTCACAACCAGGCAGGTTAAAAGTTCAGTTTAATTCTCACTTCTCGATGCAATCTGAAAAGAATGTGAGAATGGATATGCTGAACGCTGTGGATAGAGGTAGAGCTCTGTGGCAGGCCTCCGTCAACGATGGTGTAGATCCTGCTTCAGGGTATGGAGAGATCTACAATTTTGACTGGAACAATGACTTCAATAATCCAGTACTTAATAATGTCACAGTGCAGCCATTTGTAGGAGGTGACACAAATGTACCAGCAGGTGACACAGACTGGCAGGAAGAAACTTATGAGACCGGGTATGTAACCAACAATACCTTGACTGTTTATGGCGGCGGAGAAAAAGCCTCAGTATTGTTCAGTCTGGGGCATATGAAAAATACCGGGATATTGAAATACACCGATTATGAGCGTATCACCGGCCGGATCAATGCTGTAATGAACCATTTTAACGACCGACTAAGGTTTGGAATCAATACCCAGTTTGTTAATTCCCATGAGACACTGGAAACACCAGATCTGGGTAGTGCTCCTACTCCCGGCCTGGCGATTACGTTGGCTCCTACGATCCCCGTCTTTACGCTAGACGGTGAATATGCAGGACCACTTGGTGCAGGGTATTCAGACAGGAACAACCCTGTACATATGCAGTATATCAATCGATGGGATGATACCAACAGGCAATTTATCTATGGAAATGTGTTTGCTGAGATTGACATTCTTGACAATCTGACATTCAAGACATCCGTGGGATATGATATCTCCCAGGTTTTTGACAAAGACATTGAAGTATCCTTTGCAGAGGGTTTTATCGCCAGGGATGTAAATAGCCTGATCCATACTAACAACAAATTTAACAGTCTTGTATGGACCAACTTTCTAAATTATCAGGTAGACCTGGGTTCCAGTAGGCTTGGATTCCTGGTTGGGGTCGAATCAATCGACGATCACAGTGAATCGATTCAGGGGGTAAAAGACAATTTCTCAGTTCAGACCGAAGAGTTTTTTGTGCTGTCGGCAGGAACCAGCAATGGGAATTCATTTGGGGAAGCCAGCGACAGTCGATTGCTTTCGCAGTTTGGTAAAATCAACTATAGCTTAATGGATAAGTATTTGATCGCAGTCACTCTGCGAAGAGACGGCTCATCCAGGTTTGGTGTTGACGACAGATATGGTGTTTTTCCATCTGTGTCTGGAGCATGGAAAATCGGAAAGGAAGATTTTATTCAAAATGTAACCTTTCTTTCGGATCTTAAACTGAGGGCAGGATATGGTGTGGTTGGTAATCAGGATATTGGACCTTACCCCAGTTTAGGTCTGTTTGCTCCAAGATATGGTCAGACAGCTTCTCAGATTGACAATATCGGTCATGTTGGGTTTTTTGATCAGTATTGGAACATCGGAACGGCTTATGATCTAAATGGAGCCAATACAGGAAACCTCCCATCGGGTTTTGCATCAATCCAGGCCGCTAATCCGGGTTTGAAATGGGAATCAACAACTGAGGTAAATGTAGGTTTGGATTTTGCATTATTTAACGCAGCCTTACTGGGATCATTTGACTATTTCACAAAAACCACTGAGGGTATTTTGATTCAACCACCGGTTGCCTCGGCTGTAGGTGAAGGTCAGTTGAGGTTTGTGAATGGTGCTACCATCGAGAACAAAGGTTGGGAACTGAATTTAAACTACCTGAAAGAACTTTCAGGGGACTTCTCATTCTCAGTAAACCTGAATGCAAGTAGCTTCAAAGACAAGATCACTGAGCTGCCGGAAGAAGTAAGGGCTGCTTTCCCGGGAAATGCAGAGCAGGATATTTTAGGCCAATCCAATCTGTCCATCTTTGGATACCGATCTGACGGTATCTTCCAAAGCCAGGAAGAAGTGAACAACCATGCTACTCAGGTAGGAGCTGCTCCCGGAAGGATCAAATACCTGGATCTGAATAACGATGGAACAGTAGACGCTCTTGACCAGACATTCCTTGGAACAGAGCTTCCGGGGTTGGAGTATGGGATCAGGGTTGATGCTTACTACAAAAACTTTGACTTTTCCATGTTTGGGTCCGGAATCAGCGGCAGAGATGGATTTGACAACTATCGCTTCCTGAATGAGTTCATTCGTGGTAGAGAAAATGTTGGACCTGGCGTATTTGATGCCTGGACACCGACAAACACGGGTGCTTCCATTCCGGCTCTAACGCTTTCGGATGGAAACAATGAAACCAGGACTTCCGACTACCTGATTGTCAGCACATCTTATTTCAAGATGCGAAACATTCAGCTTGGTTACACGCTACCAGCTTCTATTACTGACAGATGGGGCATCGAAAGGTTGAGGATCTACTCAATTGTAGACAATCCCTTTGTCATTAAGTCAAGTGAATTTGCGGGACCAGATCCTGAACGGGTTGACTTTAACCTGATCCCGGTTCCAAGAAGTCTTTCATTCGGAATAAACCTGTCACTCTAGTTTGAACTCAAAAATTTTGAAGGCAATGAAATGTCCGGAATGTTTGGACTTTCCATGTGGCCAAGTAAGAATTTAAAATAAAATACACATGAAATCTATAAAAATATTATTCATACTCCTTCTCATGATCACTGTGTTTTCATGTAAGGATTACCTGGAGACCGAGCCCTACGGGCAGGTCTCAGCAAGTGGTGCCACAATTGAGGGTGCCGAGGGGTTGGTGGTTGCTGCCTATGCAGGTGTGGCCAATGATGACATGATTGGCCCGATTACTAGTATGTGGGCTTATGGCAGTGTAAGATCAGACGACGCCTACAAAGGTGGAGGTGGAGTTGCCGATGTTGGAGACATCAACTTTTTCGAGCAATACAATCTTACAAACCCTTCTCAGTCATGGATGCTACCTTATAGCTGGGAGCTATTGTATAGTGCTATCTCAAGGGCCAACTCAGCCTTAAGGACATTGAATGAGTTGAGTGATGATGGTTATCCTCAACGGACAACCAGGATTGCAGAGATGAGATTCCTACGGGCACACAGTCACTTTGTTCTTAAAAAGCTTTTTAAGAGAATTCCATACATTGATGAGACGCTTACAAATGACGAGATCTTGTTGGAGTCAAATGTGAAATATACCAATGATGAGTTATGGAATAAAATAGCTGATGACTTCGAGTTTGCCATGGATAACCTGCCTTCCTCCCAGCCGGAAGTGGGTAGAGCAAACTTATATGCTGCTGCTGCTTACCTGGCTAAAACACGTCTGTTTCAGGCATATGAGCAAGGGGATGATAATCATGCTGTGACAAACATCAATACAAGCAGATTGCAAGAGGTCGTTACATTGACAGATCTGGTAATTAACTCAGGTCAATATGATCTGCAACCGGATTTCGCTGAAAACTTTTTGGATGGTTTTGACAATGACGTGGAGTCTGTTTTTGCAGCTCAGTTTTCAATCAGTGATGGTACAACAGTTGGAAGGTTGAGCTTTGTTACGGGGTTGAACTATCCACACGGTGCTCCGCAATACGGATGTTGCGGGTTCCATGCACCAAGTCATAGCCTGGTGAATGCTTTTGCCACGGAAAACGGGTTACCTAAATTCAGCACCTACAATGATGTGACATTAACTCCTGAGGATATCACTCCCTCAGGGCAGACTGTAGATCCAAGGATTGATCATACCGTGGGCATGAACGGTCACCCGTATAAGTATCGCAATGAAAGCTCCTACATCTTTAGTGATAGCTGGGTAAGAGATGCCGGAGTATATGGCAGATTTCACAGCATGAAAGAACAACAGGCCGCTGACTGCTCATGCTATAGCAAGGAAGGTCCATTTATCGGTTCATCTAAAAACATAGACATCATTAGGTATGCAGATGTCTTGTTGTGGAAAGCTGAAGCGCTGATCGAGTTGAACCAGGATCTGACTGTTGCGAGAGACCTGATAAACGAGGTAAGGGAAAGGGCTTCACAAAGTACAGGTCGTACAGTATTGGCCGATGGATCTCCCGCTTCTAACTACGACATAGAATTGTATACTGATGCAAATTATACCTGGAATCAGGCAAATGCACGAGAAGCATTGAGGTTTGAGAGAAGGTTAGAATTTGCTACTGAAGGTCAGCGATTCTTTGACCTGGTGCGATGGGGCATAGCTGCAGAGACATTGAATGAATATCTGACAACTGAGAAGACCAGAAGAGACTTCTTGTCCAATGCGAGTTTTACAGCCAATCGTGATGAATACTATCCCATCCCACAACGGGAAATAGACTTCACCAAAGGGTTGTATCAGCAGAACCCTAATTATTAATAGTTTTGAAACCAGACTCCATTTTTTGCTATCTTAAAATGGAGTTTGGTTTTATTTTATTCCAATTAAAGAACCCGAAATGAAATCACTTTCTATCATTACGCTGATAGCTATCCTGACGAGCTGTGAAACGAGGGAGTCCAGCCAAAAAGTATCTGAATCCTCTGATAAGAAATTCAGACCTGTCTACCATTTCACGCCTCCTTCCCAATGGATGAATGATCCCAATGGGATGGTCTACTACGACGGGGAGTATCATTTATTTTACCAGCATTATCCCGACAGCAATGTCTGGGGACCCATGCACTGGGGCCATACGGTATCCACTGACCTCGTAAGCTGGGAACACCTGCCTATTGCATTGTACCCTGATGAGCTGGGCTATATTTTTAGTGGAAGTGCCGTAATTGATCATGAAAATACAAGTGGACTTGGATCTTCTGAAAATCCTCCGATGATCGCCATCTATACCTATCATGAGCCCATTGGGGCAAAAAACAAGGAAATTGACTACCAAACGCAGGGTATTGCCTACAGTTTAGACAAGGGCAGAACCTGGACCAAATACCAGGAGAATCCTGTCCTCGCCAATCCGGGGATCAGGGATTTCAGAGACCCCAAGGTTTCCTGGATGCCCGAGTTTGAAAAATGGGTAATGATCCTGGCGGTGAAGGATCACGTGAATATCTATTCCTCTCCCGACCTGAAGACCTGGACGAAAGAAAGTGAATTTGGTCATGAGATTGGGGCACACGGTGGCGTTTGGGAATGTCCTGATCTATTTAAGCTCACAGATCAAAATGGAACAGAAAAGTGGGTAATGCTGGTGAGCATAAACCCGGGCGGTCCTCTGGGTGGTTCTGCTACCCAATACTTTGTTGGAGCGTTTGATGGCACCACTTTCACTCTGAGTGATGAGGAAACCAGATGGATAGACCACGGCACTGACAACTACGCAGGTGTTACCTGGTCAAATATTCCTGAGCAAGACGGCCGAAGATTATTTCTAGGGTGGATGAGCAACTGGCAATATGCCAATATTGTACCTACCTATGAATGGAGAAGCGCCATGACCGTACCCAGGGAATTGATTTTGAGAGATACCGAAAGAGGATATGAAGTGCATTCAAAACCTGTTGATGAGTTGGTAAAACTGGAAAAACAAACAGTACAACCTGGCTCGCCTGAGATCAGGGAGCAGGTTTACTTGTTGACATTGGAAACTGAGCCAGGAAAGGATTTTGAATGCACGATTTCCAATGACCTGAATGAACAGGTCACCATCGCATTTGAAAACGGTATATTCTCATTTGACCGATCAAAATCCGGGATTACTGACTTTGAAGAGGGGTTTGGCGTAAAGCATGAGGTGGATTTTAGCGATCTGTCTATTGAAAAGGTGAAGGTCTACGTCGATAAGGCATCTATGGAGATCTTCATCAATGATGGTCAGCGGGTGATGACGGAAATTATATTCCCCAACGAACCTTTGGTTAAAATCAACACCTCCGGAGCCATAAAAAATGCTGAAGTCATTCTTTTGCAATAAGTTTGGCGCAAGATGAAAGCACTGGTATTTGGAGAGATCCTTTGGGATATCATTGAAGGGGAGCACCATCTTGGTGGCGCTCCTCTGAATTTTGCTGCTCACGTAAAGCAATGTGGTCAATCGTCGTGTATTGTCTCCTGCCTGGGGAAAGACAAACTTGGAGATGAAGCTTACCGGCTGGTAAAAGGATTAGATGTAAACGTTTCCATGATCCAGCGAGCAGATATCCGCACAGGGTTTGTCCCTGTTACTCTCAAAGATGGACAACCCGATTATGTCATCACCAAAGATGTGGCGTACGACTATATCGAAGCTGGCCAGCTTGATCATGCGTCCATTCCTGAGTTCGACTTTTTCTATTTTGGTTCCCTCATCCAGCGCAACCAGGTGTCACAAGAGGCTTTACATAGCATTTTGGAGCGTCATCAGTTTGAGGAAGTCTTCTACGATGTCAATCTGCGGAAAGATAGCTTTAACCAGGAGATCATTGAGCAATCATTGAGGCGGTGCACCATCCTCAAAGTGAATGATGAAGAGGTCGGTGTATTGAGCCAAATGCTCTTTGATGAAAAACAAGATTTCGAAACATTTGGTCAATCTATCAGCAGACACTATGACCAGGTCAAAACCATCATCATCACTGCCGGTGGTGAGGGATGCTATGTTTACCATGAAGGATACATCACGAGGATCCCTACAGAAAAAATCACAGTGGTCGATACCGTGGGTGCTGGTGATGCGTTCAGCGCAGCCTTCGCTTGTGTACATTACCAGACCGGAGACCCAATCAAAGCCGCGACCATCGCCAATAAAGTAGGTGGATTTGTGGCTTCGTCAAGAGGTCCCATACCGGGTTACTCCAAGGAGTTGAAAGCGCTTTTAGAACAGGCGTAATTCAAAAATCAATAATTTCAATCTCCGGGTTGAAGGCAGCCCAGGCAAACCAGTAGCCTATGTATGCCTCGGCCACTATCAGTTCCGCACCTGTATCTGGTCCTGTCACCGCTCTACCAAAAATATCCCAGGTATTCCCCCTATTATCGGTCATCACATGTGGAAGTTCACTTTGATCCAATCCGGAAAATGAAAGCGTTTCTCCACCCAATACACTTCGGTAGGCAGTCATAAAATTCTTTGAAGCATTACCAATGATCACCACAGGCTGCCCTCCAATGGTATTGGTTCTCACAATGGTATTCCCTTCAAAGTCATTGAAGCGGTAAGCTTTGGCCTCTCCTCCAATTCTTACACCCAAAACGCGCTCTTTCCGATGTAATCGATCGTCATCATTGGTGACGGGGAAAATCAGAAACGGGGCTTCGCGATAATCTTCCTTGGTCTGGTTACTCACATATGGATAGTTACCATACGGTCGGTCGATACCGGTATTCAATGAAACAACCATGGTCTCAGGGTACATGGTCTTCCATGTTAGCCAGGTAGTTTCAAGCATGGGAAACAGGTCAGCTGATCGCCCTATATATCTACCGTGAACTGACTCCGCACGCATCTGTGACCAATTACTATCCGTATCCCGATCGTAGAGGATCAGGTTAGAATTGTATAAGAGGCCGGACACACCAAAAGTATTGATCGACCCATTGATGTTCCTTTTCCAGTTCATCCCGGTTCCGGTAAGAGGGCAGTAATTGATCGTATAAACCTGGTCACCCGCCTGATCATTGATGATTTCATGCCAGTCAAGGATTATATGGGGATATGCTCTTGGCTCACCATTTACGAGGGTACCTATCACCAGGTCGGCATCAGACAAATAACTTGCCTCAGCTGCTGAAATCAACTTTGGGTTCAATAGGGCCGGAATCCCATCTTTCCCAGGACCTCCATCATAGATGTTATCATAAGGAATGAGCCAGTCTCCAAACTGATGGTTCCCGGGCACATTTATCGGACCCGGATTGTCGGTCCCACACGTAAAAAAGAAGATGGGAATGGCTAAAAATAAAACTTTAAAAACCTTCATCACTACCAAATTTTAATGTTGTTAAAATGCCAATATTATGTCTCACGGTTGGTGATAGCTGTACCCCACCGACTTCCGTCCAGATTGGGATCTCCGAATAATAATTCAATGCCATATCTCTCCACCAACTCAGAATGATACCCGGGCGAAAAAAGATCCATTTCCCTCCTGTATTGGGTAAGATAAAATCGTTTTGCGTGTCTGTCTGCACATGACGATACCTGAAAGTCAATGATGGATTGGTGATGATTGGTCCTATGGTAAACTGATCTGCCAGACCTGCCATCAGGCTAAGTTCATTGCCAAAGCGATAGGAGAAGCTGTTTAGATAATTTTCATTGACGCCGGTTAACCGATAAACTCCCATAAAGTGGAAGTTTGTTGAAGGGCGGAGAGCCAGACCATGCCCCAGCGCTGACCAGAAAATCAGGTCGTTGGCTCCACTTCCTGGCTGAAGGTCAGCATTTAGGGTGATATTGTTGTTGGTTTTGTCACTTCTTCCGGTAGCGACCTTGAGGCCTATGCCGGACCGGACTGTCCAATAGAGGTGATTGATGACGGCATACTTGACCAGAAGTGCCATATCCCCAATTCCATGGGTTTGGGTGATCTGCTCGTTCCCAAACTGGCTTATTATGCGTTTTTGTATGATGTATGGCAAAAGGATTTCCACTGCCAACCGATCTGTCACCTGGTAGCCCGCTTGTAGGAGGAAAGTTTGTGTGGTGCGCTCGCGTGACTGGTCATTTAAGGTTTCATTACCTGATTTAAGGGTTTTTAACAGGTTAAGGTCATAAGAGGTGGAAAGCTGAATGGCTTTTGAGTCTGCGATTGGCAATCCGATGTTTCCACTCATGGGGACACCTCCCGAGCAGCAGGTCTGGCCATATACACCAACCCCACAAAATCCCAATATCAACAATATCAGCACCCTCATAGTATAATATACCATGAAAAAAGCAGCTACTGTTCCTTATCACCTATGAAAAGGTGGTAAGATGCAAGGGAGGCGACAAATGGGGAGCGGTGTAGTGTGCCAGATTAATAACAACCTAAAGTGTTCATTATCAAATATATTGTCTCTAAAAGGTCTTTTGCTTAGTTTTGCGGTCCCTGAAACTGGTCCCGTAGTTCAATGGATAGAATAGAAGTTTCCTAAACTTTTGATACAGGTTCGATTCCTGTCGGGACTACTTAATATTTAAGTAAAGACACTGATTAGTTGATAGTTAGTGTCTTTTTTGTTTTTGTGGGTGCTCATTTGTGTATAGTTCTTAAATCCTTCTTCCATCAACTTCAATATCATAACTACCATCCTCGTATATGATGTTAACCCATGGAACAAAAGCATCCGTTTTTCCTTCAAGATAGAATCTTAAAAAAATCTTTACTGATTCAGCAAACAAGTCTTTTCTTATTAATCTACAGATTTGCTTCACTTGAGAAATTGAATACTTATCCTTTACTTCTATTTCAATTTCCCCGATTTTGAAAAATGTTTTGTAGCTTTTATTGACTATTGAAAACCTGATCTTTTTATTAGATATTCTATCTGTTATCTCTTTCAAATAAGTGATTTCTGATAAGTATGAATCTTCTACTGGCTTCCTTTCAAATAAGTACGTATTTGGTTCCAAATACATATCCCAATAATTTATTCCACGTCCTTGCAAATATTTCATAATTAATTGCTTGTAATTATTTTCCATCCTTACTCCAAAATAAATTCCTGTGACTGCATCATATGAATAATTATATATTCCAGGATTATCAGTTATTATTCTATATTCTTTCTCCTGAATCCATTTCGTAGATTTGGTTCCAATAGCTTTTTTTATTAAGCCAATTTGATCTTTCTGATCAGAAAAATTAATATCAGGTACCTTCTTTGAGTAGTCGACTGAAAATGAATGTGGATTTTTAACCTTATTTGAATTCAATAATTTTTCAATCTCATATTCTATACAAAATCCATTGTGTGAATTTCCATAATGTGCCCAAAGCAGTTCTTCATTGTATGATTTTGAAAGTGAAAAGATTCCAACTTCTTTAGTTCTTTTAACAACTTGATTTAATGCATCTGTTACATCACTTGTTGCAGATGTATTAAATATCCTTCCAATGATATTTAAGTCAGAATTATAGCCGTTTGTTGTGACAAATCCCTCACAGGGATCATTTAAAGTTTTAATGCCAGCACTCCAAAAATAATTTCTTCTAAGTGCTATTAGATCTCTGAAGAATGTATCCCTATTACATGACCTGTATTTGTAAACTTTCATTTAACGAATTGACTCTATCATTTAGTTAAGTTAAATAAATTCTTATATACCTATTTAACATACTTATTTGCTATCTTAAGTTATAATTTTGAAATGAGTATTGATCTACACAAAGAAGTAGCATTCAGAGAGTTTCTTTGCAACGAGTTTTCTGATCAGCTTAATTCTCTTGGATATCAGAGAACATTTTACAACATGGATTTACCAGCTTCTGATGACAGAAAGTACATTTTCAAAGTTGTATTTACTGGTCCTCGAAAAATTGAAATTTCAAGCCCTGATTGGAGAGATTACACTGAGATTTTTAAAGTAGTTATCAGAAACAGAGAATTGACTCACATTAATGTCAATGATTATGAAACAGTATCTGATGCCATCAGTGATTTTAAGAGAAGATTAACTCCATTTCTTAAATAACATAAAAGAGTCAAGCAAACACCTCCAAAAAAACTGGCGCAAGGTCCCTCTCACATGTTTTTAAGACAATCTTTATTTAATTGTTATCTACGCAAGCACAAGCGGGGACGCTATGGATTCTTTCGTCTGGTGAGGACACCAGCCGAGGAATAGGAATCTACGGCTAGCAGGCTCTAGCCGGGGAGAAGTGTATGTGGTGAGTGTATTAAACCTTGGCTCGTGTTCCCCCAAGAACAAATCACCAAAACATTATGATTCACAGCTCCTTCTTATATTGCACCTACTTAACATTTCAAAAAACTTTCCATGAGAAAATATCTCCCAATGGCCATTGTCGGTCTTTCCATACTTATAATTACTTCTTGCACTCACCCCCAGCAACAATCCAACACTTCTTCGATCGGGGTTGAGGACACCTTAAGGCTTCTGGTCATTGGAAACAGCTTTTCTAATAATGCCACCAGATTTCTTCCGGACTTAGCCATCGAACAGGGTAAAAAACTAAAACTAGCCAAGGCACAAATTGGTGGGAGCTCACTGGAAAGACACTGGCAATCTGTTGAAATAGCCATGAACTATCCGGACAGTAGCAAGGGCAAACCTTACAACGGAAAATCATTGCTGGATTTTCTTACATCAGATGATTGGGATATCGTCACCATTCAACAGGTATCCATGCTGTCTTGTGATACCAGTGAATACCGCCCTTTTGCCAAATACGTGTATGACTACATCAAAAAATTCCAACCAGAAGCAGAAATAGTTTTACACCAAACCTGGGCATACCGATCCGATGCAAAACGATTTTGCCAGATCACTGAAGGAACACATGCCCAAAGTGATGAAGAAATGTGGCAAAACTCCAGGAGAGCATATCACACTATCGCTGATGAGTTAGGTCTTCGGATTATTCCGGTGGGAGATGCTTTCTGGTCCGTCTGCTCGGGAGAGCATCGCTATCGGGTATCTCCGGATTTTAATCCTGACGGCCTGGTTGAACCCAATATACCGACGCAGAAAAATTCTCTGCATACAGGATATTATTGGAGAGACAATACACTCAGGATGGATTCCAATCACGCGAATAAGGAGGGAGAATTCTTAGGGGCATTGGTATGGTATGGTTTCCTTTTTGAGGACAAACCATCATCAACATCCTATGTTCCTGAGGGATCTGACACTACGTTTGTCAATTACCTCAGAGAAGTAGCTGATTCAATTTTGCTATAATGACTTTGCGGTGGTCTGTGAGCCGTAGACCACGGATTCAAGGGGTGACCTGAAAAACCGCGGAGTTAGAAGTAGCAGTTATTTATTAATGCAATATGGAATATAATAATTGGTGAAAACACCAACTTTGGCCATAACCACGGTGAGAGTGAAAATCATCCTTTATCCCCATATCTGTGATGCCAGATCAGCCAAAAAAATATTCTTCCTGCTACACATAACTCCCCTCACAACTTATCGTTAATGTGAGAAAATTCATCATATGGACAAGCTGGGTTGGTTTAATGCGATTATCATTTTTAGTGGTTTAACGTTGGGTGGTTACTTCATCAGCAATACCCTGGTCAAAGGCAAAGCGTATGACCGATCCGTTACGGTGAAAGGGCTTTCGGAAAGAGAAGTGGAAGCAGACATCGCTGTCTGGCCGATCAACATCACCGTGGCGGGAAATGACCTGCAGAACATCCAGCAGGACATTGAATCTCAAAAACGTGAAGTGACCAAATTCTTCAAGGATCAGGGTTTTAGTGATGAGGAGTTCACCGTTGGACCTACCAACATCAGTGATGCCAAAGCTGACCTTTATAATCCAGGACCTTACAGGGAATTTCGATATATCGCCAAATCGGATTTTACCATCCGTACAACGAATATCAATCAACTTCAAACAGCGCTTTCCGCTTCGCTGTCCCTGGTTTCCAATGGCATATTGATCAGCTCCAAAAATGACTGGATGCCTATCGAGTACAGTTTTACTGGTCTCAACGCCATTAAGCCAGCCATGATCGAAGAAGCAACCAACAATGCCCGGGAAGTGGCAGAAAAATTCGCTAAAGATTCCAACAGCCAGGTGGGTAAGATCATGCGTGCCAACCAGGGTCTGTTTACCATCACCGATCGGGACCAGAATACCCCGGAGATCAAAACAGTACGGGTCGTTTCAACGATTGAATACCAGTTGAAGGATTAATCGAATAGATTAACACTTCAGCAGCTCTAACACAAGCGGGACGCTCATATCTTAGCCTTGATATAGAAAAGTACAATTGGTAACTTGAATTTATCAGCATGCAACAGAGAAGAGTTAGGCGTGGGACGCTAGATATGCCAAGAGCAATATCGTGCGCAAGAATTGCCCTTCTCTGTCCATTGCTTTCAAGCCAGAACAGTACCTAAGGACAAGGTTTCCATAATTTGATCCAGTATCAACGATGAGTAAAGGTTTACAAGCATGGGGCAGCTGTATTGTTCATATCAAAATAATTTTAGCAATGGAAACAAAGTATTGCGTAGGACTAGACCTTTCTAAAAAAGACTTCAAAGCTTGTATGGTTGTAATAGACCATAAGCAGAACACAAAGATTAAAGCAAGCCGGACTTTTCCCAATACAGCTTCTGGCTCTGACCAACTTTGGGAATGTGACCAATCAGCAGAAGTCCCCCTTTCCGAATCTCAAATCTAAAAAAAATTATACGGTCAAACTTGTATTTTCAGACAGTACCTTGCGCTAGAGCAGAGCATGGCACAGGGACGCTGACGCTAGAGGCACGTATAGGGACATTTGCACCCTATTTGATAATTCCGTAACTTAAATGTTACTCACGATCATCAACCAGCCCTATGAACCAGCGAATCACCATCATCATCGTGATTCTGCTCATTGTGCTATGTGCAGTTTCAATCTTCAATGCATTTTTTCAAAATAGCCGAATCAATGAGGCCATCGACCGGCTGGAGCTAGCCGAACAACAAATCGTCACAGCGATTGCAGAAAATGACCACTCTACCCAGTTGGTCAATGATTTGAAATTTGAGATTGCCAGAACCAAAGACAGTCTGGATATCCTCATCGCCGAGCGGGACTCCATTATTCTTTCCTATAAAAGATGGGGCTCAGATGAGCAATACCGCATATACAACAAGGAATTAAAAGAACAGACGGGTAAGCTCGAGGCACTTAGAAAAAAGTACGTCGACCTTATCGCTACAAAAAATGCTACCAACCAATGAAAAAGATCATCATCTCACTACTAAGCCTTATCTCCATTGATGCTTTCGCGCAAAACTTCCAAACGTTGGACAGCACCTACCTAATGGTCACACAGGATTTTAAGATTTCTATTCCCGGCGATACGCTATACTTTACTACCGGAGGCATTTCAATGATCAATTCAGAGCAACTTGAGGTGATGCAGGAGATCATGAAGCTCGTGAATGATGAGGCGTTGGATGAAGCCATAGGTTTGTCCATCTCAGAAAATGAGAAAAAGATCGAAGAGTGTAAATCACTATACGAAAACCTGCTTGCCAACAGTAATAAAAGTCATGAAATCACTTCACAATCCCTGATGACGACTCAAAAATCACTGGAAGAGATTACACAATCCCTTGAGCAAACTAAAAATGCGTTGGTATTGGCAAATGATAATGTGACAACCTCAAAAGAACTCTTGAATAAGTATAAATCTGCAAGACTCTGGCAAAATATATTGGTGGGATTAGCGGGCGTTGGATTGGGCGTCATCATTGCCCAATAGAAAATCAATCCTCTGCGGCATGTTCCTCTTCTCCACCGGCGGCTTCTGTCTCTTCAGCTCTTTTCTTTTTGATCTTATGAGCAGGCTTGTATGCCGACTCAGCAAGCTCTTCCAGATGCAACCGATCCACTGCCTGAACGGAACGGAAATTAAGCCTTTCGAAAAGGGTGTACTTTTCTACAATCTTCAAAAACTTTGGATCCTGATCATAAATCACCAGGTAATAAAACTGGATGAGTACTTCCTGTTCGGTAAGATGAGGCTTGATGATGTTGACATAGAAATTGGCATCCTTGCTCTTGTTGTGAACAAAAAACAGCAAGGATTTATAGCTTTCCATATAATGTGAAAGCGAGTTTCTGTAGGCGTCATAGACCTGGCGGAAACTTGTTTCAAAAGCTTCCTCATCCAGCACTGATGAGCTTCCGTCCTTTTTACGTTTTCTCTTCGTAGCGTTTACTGCCTTTTGAAACTCCTGGTACATCTTATCAAAGCCATTCCCTGTAGCGTGGCTTTCAATTCTTTTAGCAGCGTCAAGATGAAATTCGAGGAGCTGAAAGAAAGTATTTTCAAATTGCTGAATCTCAATCGTCTTGGACTGGCTATCCATGATATAGCGGGTCTCAACCAACTCTTCTCGTTGGAGTTCAAGTTCCCGACGTTGATAGATCAATGCCAGATAAAATAAAATAACTCCCGCCAGCGACCAGATGGGTCCGACTGCTCCACCAAAAAACTCACCGATCAAACTCAGCTTTTCCAGGTCCAGAACATCGGTGGTTTCAAGCCCCTTTATTTGTGTGAAAACAAAATAAATAATGGCAAAACCAACGAGTATTGACATGAATGTCGCAAACCCGAGAAAGACGACAAAATACTTACGAAGTGGAGAAATATCTTTACTCATTAGGGAGTTGGTGGTTTAAGGCACTAATATACGAATTTGGGGTATTTATTTCTCCCGAACTAATTCATTCTGTCGGTTTTTTCTATCCATGATTATGCCATAAAGAGCTATCCCTCCCCAGATGCTATTGGTGAACGCAGAAGGTATTGATCCATAATAAACAGTATTGACAATCAGGAAAAGACTGCCCAAAATATTGAGCACATGGTATGGAACAGAAGTTGATCTCATTCGTTTTGTGATTAGCAGGAAGTAGGGAATGATATATGCAGCTGCTCCAAGCCAGCCAATGATATCTACGCTAAGTTCAGTGTAATTCATAAATCAATTTATATAAAAATACCCTGACACAAATGACTGTCAGGGTATTGAATTCATCAGCTATACCTCTTATTTGACAAGCCAGGTATTGCTCCAGTTGCAAGGTGCTTTTAGGAGTATTTTATAAAAGTCAGCCTTTTGGTCAAAATCGATTGAAGCTCGTCCTTTGGATACCTTTACTTCTGTCAGCTTCACATAAAAATCCTTACCTCCGGTGGCATAATTATTCGTTTCACTGATTAGAATTTCCACTTTACCTTTCCTGATTAGTGGATTCCAATTTACAATGAGTTTGCCTCCTTCGTATTTAGCCATAACGCGGTTGAGTGAAGATTTACCGATAAATGATATTCCGTCAATTTCAGTTTTCAACGCTTCAGAAGGATCAATTCCCATGTGTGCCAGCACGGAAGGCATGATATCTACAATCCCGGGATTCTGGTTGAAACTTTCATTCAGATTTCCATGGTTAGTACAGATCCATGTAGACCTCTCCCTGTTGGTTTGTCCTCCATGGCCTTTCCCATTCTCCGGGTTTCTGCCATGATCTGTGGTTATCACAATCATCCAGTCCTCACCCAGAACTTCACGCTTTTTGATGGCCTCCCAAATGCGGCCAACCTGGACATCCGCTTTCATCACGGCATCATCCATTTCGGGGCTGTCCCCAAACTTGTGGCCCATATCATCTGTAAACTCCAGGTAGACCCACGAAAGGTCCGGCGCCTCCTCCTCAATGTATCGGGCAGCTTCTTTGGACACCAGCTCATCAATATCAAAAATGAATTTTCTGTCTGCTTTGTGCGGAAAACGGTTGGTATCCAGCTCAAAACCATCAAATGAATAATCCAGTTGGATGCTCCCTGCAGACTCCTTTCCCTCCCCTATCAATTTAGTTCGGTTATCTTCCCAGGTAGAAAATATGGCCGTTTCAAGAGATGGGTCTACTGTTTCAGCCACCCTGAAAATGTTCCAATAATTGTAGTTGGGCTCCTCCACAGCATTGTCCCTCACATTATGCTTATGTGCCCACACCCCGGTGATCATATTCATATAACCAGGTGCTGAAACCGTAGGAGTCTGAGAATATCCGTCCTTCATGCCCCCTACATAGGCTGTGGCAAAACCCCCAACATGGGCTATCTCGTCCATGTTGGGGGTGCTTACTCGCCGAATCACATCAGTTGGTATGCCATCTAACAATATCATCACTGCCTTTTGTTGACCATTCACCTGAAAGGTCAATAAGTACATAAGGAAGCCTATCGAACACCTTTTTATAAATTGTAATAACATATTATTCATAACCAACTTATTCCCAGCCAAACAATTGCTCCAGATTTGGATTCAAAGTTACCTGTGGTTGTGGTACCGGCCTATAATAATATTTTGGTGCTACGAAGGTCCCACGATCTTCAATGGTCTGAACGGTTCCACTGCTACCATTCTTTAAGTAGACACCCACATCCTCACCGAATGTACCTGCTCGGTAATAAATGAGTTGAACACCCAACCCATTGGTTTCCTTTACGTCAGGAATAGACTCAGAAGCGGGCAGCAAGTGGATATCCTCTTCACCGTCACCTGTCAGGTCAAACTTGCCGAGACCGGGAAAATACAATCCCTCAGGCTCATTTTCCAGCAACTCTCCGGCATTCCAGCGCATTAGGTCATCAAACCTAAAACCTTCCAGTGCCATCTCAATCCTTCTTTCCCTGCGTATCTCAAGCAATATCGCACTGGTCACCTGCAGATACCTGGCTTGCTGAACAGGATCGGCCACCACTGACATACTTAAAGGTGGCATGCCGGCTCTGTCGCGGATCAGGTTCACCGAGATGTCCAGGTCAGCCTGGGTCAGCTCACCCAATTCGGTCCTGGCTTCTGCGTAAATAAGCAGCATCTCTGCATAGCGGATAATCGGAATATCAATGCTTTCCCTGGCTGAAAGATCTAGTGTATTCATGAACCCTTTGATCTGATGATAACCTGAGAAATTTTTACCAAGTTGCTGCACGTATGAGCCTCCACCCTGTGAATAGGTACTGGTATATATCAGGTTATAGCCTGGATAAGCATACGTTTGATTTAATCGAGGATCCCTGTTTGCAAATTCCTGAACAAACTCAAAGGTCTCGTAACCTGGCTGATTGGCATAATAGCTACCATCAGCCATCAGGTACGACTGCAAAAGGTCTTTGGTTGGACAAACTTCATAGTTACCAAACATGTATTCCCACCAACCACTGTTGAGTGTTTCATGTTCAAAGAACCTTGCCAGTATAACTTCAGCATTTGCCGAGAGGTCTGTGCTGTTGAAAAGGCTGCCATAGTCCGCTGTTGGATTTCCATTGTCATTCAACATATATCCTCCATTGTCCATAATATCTTTTGCCATGTCCCTGGCAATAGTCAGATATTCATTGGCTGTAGCTTCCAGTCCCAATTCCGTATGATACTTTCGAAAAGTTCCTTCATACAATGCAGCTCTGGCCATAAAAGCTTTTACCGTCCACTGATCGACGGCTCCGGATGGCTGAACCTGATAAACATTCTCTGATGCAAACTGATAATCTTCAAAAAGCTTATCTACCACAATTTCCCTTGAATCCTGTTTTTTTAACAGTGCCTCTTCATCTCCTGACCCAATTACCTGATCATACCAGGGCACATCAGAATACCGCTTTACTTTGTCCATGTAAAAATTAGCTCTAAACAACCTGGCCACTCCTTCATAGTGATTCAGAACTTCCTCGCTCAACGCTGCCCTCTGAAAATTTTCCAGGAAAAAATTGATTGATCTAAGTTGATTCCAGTCCCAGCCGCTTAAGATGGTCGATGAAGAAGGACTCGAGGTCATCATAGTCTTGATCTCCATATTTCCTGTCGTAGCCGCATTATCAGTAGCCCTGTCCTCAATAAAAAGACCGACTCCTGGAAAATTGTAGAGACCATTGATATAGATTTTCAGATCTTCCTCTGTGTTGAAGAAGTTTTCTTTACCGATGGACGTTTCCGGAACCCTGTCCAGGAACTCATCATTACAGGCAGTGAAAACCACCGCCGTTAACAGTATATATTTATGAATGAATTTCATTGTTCTTTACTTTGATGTTTTAGAAAGTGAGATTAATACCAAAGGCATATCTTCTTTGGAATGGATAAGCATAGCCTGAACCTACTTGTCTTCCTGTACTTACTGATGGGTTCAGCTGAGACACATCATCATTGATGGCTTCAGGATCAAAATAGGCTTTCAATGCTGACCATTCCATCAGGTTTTCTCCACTGGCAAAGACCCGGACAGTTAGTCCAGCCCGGCTGGTCAACGATTCGGGTAGTGTATATCCCAGAGTCATATTCTTCAATCTTAGATAAGCTGCATTCAACAGATATCTTGTTTGTGGTATCGCCAATCCTTGTGCCTGGTCAATTCTTTCGCCGAGGTTCCTGTCTGCCAGCCAGGCCTGAAGATGAGGAAATTCAGCATCCAGGTTTTGATCTGCTAGACCGGCATCCAGGTACGCCTGTGAATGTTTTGCACGGTCAGTAGCACTTTGATCATTGGCTCTGTAGTAATCCAACAAATGCCTGGCACCACCCGCATATGGTTGCTGATAAAATCCCCAGTAGAGGTAATCCAGTGGATAATAATCCCTTTTTGCTACACCCTGGAAAAAGATCGAAAAGTCAATTCCATTCCAGTCTGCACTCAGGTTTAATCCATATCGCATCCTTGGTGCAGCATTTCCGATGATCGAAAGATCTTTTGGATCATCTACTGTAGACCCCTTCTCAATGAGGCCATTGTTATCCTGATCTATATATTTTGGCCAACCCGGCACAATAGATAAAGCCCCCCATGGGATGATCGCAGATTCATCCAATGCATCGATCTCTTCTTGTGACTGGAAAAAACCATCGCTGGTGAGGCCCCAGATCTCGCCAAACTCCATTCCTTTATAGAATTGGGTCAGACTTTGACTTGGGTTATCAAAACGCGTGATGTGTGAACGGCTATCAGATAAAACAGCTTTGGCACTGATGAACATAGGCTTACTGCCCAACTGAATATTATCACGATAGCTAATGGAGAGTTCCCAACCTTTGGTCTCCAGATCCGCGGCGTTCTCTGCTGGCTCACCCGTTCCAAACACAGCTGGCAACTCTCTTCCCTGTGTCAGCATCCCTTTGGTATCTCTGTCATAGATATCAAAAGAGGTCAGTACCTTATCATCAAACAATCCGAGATCAACTCCAAAATTCAATGTAGTAACCTCCTCCCAGGTATAGTTGGAAGAAACAGAAGGAGGTGCCCCCACCCTCAAAGGACGCTCACCACCAATGAGATAATTGCTGTTGCTGGCATTCATCGTGGAGATATAGCCAAAATCGGAGGATACGGCCTGATTACCAAGAGAACCGTAAGATGCTCGTAGTTTCAACAAGCTAATCGGTCCGAGAATCCCCGCCATAAAGGCTTCTCTATCCAGTATCCAGGATGCAGAATAGGAAGGGAAAAAACCAAATCGTTTGTCCTGGGGGAATTTGGAGCTGCCATCATATCGACCATTAAACTCAATGATATATTTGTCCTGGAAGATATAATTCAGTCGGTAAAACGCTCCTCTTAATGCCCACGAGGTAATACTTTCCCCTACGTTGTCTTCACCTGTTGCTAACGCTATGGTAGGAAGGGAAGCGGAGATCACCATGTTTCTATCAGCATAGAATCGGCTCCACCTGTAATATTCCTGATTAAAACCTCCGATGGCGGTTATGGCATGCGGGCCGAACTCCTGGTTATAGGTGCCATAAATATTTAATACGTAGTAATCTTCATTGGTTGACCTTCGGTAAGCATAGTTGGTGCCTTCTTCTCTGATATCCTCGGGGCCATAGCCAATCAGGTATTTATTGGTGTAGTAGTTATAATCATAGTTTCCTCTCCTGAAAGTAAAATCTGTATTGATCTTAAATACCTTATCAAAAAAGGACAGTTCATTGGTAAACTGTGTCTGAAAACTTGAATAACGATCTTCGGTGACACCACCATTGGTCAGCTGACTACCCAATCTTCCAACAGGTGAATTTGCCCAGCTTCCATCGGGATTTTTGTCATAATAAGTGGGAAAGAAATTATAGATCGTCCAAATATCAAAATACGTTGGAGTCTCCCTTTTGGTATTGGTCAGGTAAGTATTGTTACCCAGCGTCAGCCACTTGAATGGCCTATAAGACACCTTATTTCGGATCGTGTAGCGATCAAAGAGATCATCGGCCAATTTCAAGGCGCCATTTTGCCGGTTGTAAGAACCGGAAAGCAGGTAGCTGGCTTTATCTGTTCCTCCGCTCACAGACAGCTGGTGATTGGTGGAAGTAGTGAAGTCATCCAGGAAATAGTCCGTCCAGTCTCTGTTTCCCATATATTCCCAAAGCTCCGGAGCATTGGGGTTCTGCCTTACTCCGGGTGTTCCATCCGGATTGTCCGATCTTTCCTTGGCATATGCATAGTAGTCATCAGAGTAGTTTACATTGTCCCAGGGAGTATTATCGGTGGACGTCTCCAACATCCTGCTGTAGATGTATGGATCGGTAATCTTATCCGGCAATACGGTAGGCTTATCCCAGGAGAAATTATTGGAATAAGTGATCTTCATACCTTCCGTTCCGGTTTTGGTTGTGATCAAAATCACACCAAATGCTGCGCGGGCCCCATAGATGGCAGATGCTGAAGCATCTTTGATCACAGATATATTCTCAATATCTACAGGGGCCAATCTATTGAGTTCCATAGCGTCTGACGGGACGCCATCGATGAGAATCAATGGTCCTCCACCGGAAAGATTGGTGATCCCCCGAATATTGATATTGGCCGCTTTCCCCGGTTCTCCGGACATATAGTCAATATTTAGATTGGGGACGAGACCCTGTAATCCCTGAGCAACACTGGAAATAGGTCGCTTTTCAATGATCTCAGGATCGATCTGATCCACGGCTCCGCTTAGATTTACTTTTTTCTGCGAACCAAAGCCAAGGACGACCACTTCCTGCAATTGCTGAATGTCTTCCGTCATGGTCATGTCAATGGTGGTAATACTACCCACCCTGACTTCTTCTGTTTTTAATCCAACAAAAGAAAAAACGAGTGTTGGATTGTTAGTGGTCAGCTCAATCGAATAAGAACCGTCCAGCTCTGACAAAGTACCATTGTTGGTCCCTTTTTCCAGTACCGTGATCCCAATCAACTCACTTCCATTTTCATCTTTAATCACCCCGGAAACCTTCTGGTTCTGGGCAAAGGCCACCACAGAGACAGCAAGTCCGATGATGACCAGGTAAGTTTTGGTGTAGATTTTTTTCATATGAGTTTCAGTTAGTGTTCCTCTTTTCGCAAAGGAATCCCCCGAATATTAACTGGTAATTAACCCGGGATTACCTTTACAATAAATTGAATGGTCATTCAATTTATTATATAATTATGTTACATACAATTATCTTAGCATCATAATACACCAGGAAATGGGAAGAAAAAGCCTGAAAACGGATCGGAGAAAAGAAATTGTCAAAGCATTTTATGCAGTAGCAAAAAAAGAAGGGCTGGAAAATACTTCACTGAGTAAGATTGCCAAGAAGCTTAAAATGCCCCCTAGTCTTTTGGTCCACTATTTTTCCACTAAAGAAGAATTGCTGTTGGAATTGATAGATTTTATCATCAGTAATTATAAATCTATTTATATCCCAAAAGAGGACTTAAAGAGTTCGTCTTTTAAAAAATTACTGCTTGTAATGGATAACATCTTTTCCAGAAAATGGAATAGATTAATTGATGACGGTGTATTCTATAGCTGCTTCGCCCTGGTATTTCAGGACAAGCGCATTAAGGCAAAGTTTTATGAGCTTCATCTTTTGTTAAGATCCTGGCTGGCAGAATTGATTCAGCAATGTAAGGATGAGGGGTATATCGATATCGAAGACCCCACACGTACATCTGAACTTATCTTCGTCATCTCAGATGGTGCTTACTATTATTTAAGTATGATAGATGATGATTATGAATCTAAGATCAAACTCTACAAAGAAGAAGCTTTCAACGTTCTAGGGATCGAAATGCCAGAACCTGGAGCCATTTGATCAAATGTTTTGCGTAAACTGAAGCGCAAAAGCGCCAAAAACCAAAACCCAGTAGGTTAGCATCAGTTTGTTCTTCCTAAATAACCAAAATGGTACTACAAAAATGATGGCCACAGGAATACTATAAAGTATATTTTGAACATCTCCTGGTAGCACTTCCATTTTCATCAATGACCAACCCATAAAGTGTACAATATTGAGTCCGGCAAATAACAAAAACCAGGGCCTGATGGTGACGTTGTCTACCCGCTGGTAAATCAGATAGCCTGACAGAATATAAAATGTAAATGCCATCACCATTCGGGGAGCGAAAGGAATGTAAAAATTGAGTATTGGAAGAAACAGGCAGATGGCACAAATGGCTGTCAGCACCATATTTTGTGATTGCTGAATGTTGCCTGCCATAGCTCGCCACAGAAACAGCAATAGCTGGATGCCCGCTCCATATATCAGAAGGATAAGCGTAACATCACCCACAAAGAAGTCAGAACCTTTGGCTGCAGCCACAATTTTGAACAAAACCCCAACACTAAGCAACACAACCAGTGCCCGCTGGATGCTTGAAGCGTATTTCTCATGAAGGAAAGTAAGTAGATTCTCCTCTCCTGAATGCCTTCTGATAATGATTGTGATTCCCAAAACACTTACAAGCAACAGGCCTACGGATACAATGGCAGCTAATTCTGCACCCGGAAGATGAAGTATCCTAAAACAGTATGCCGTGAGCAGGAGCAAAACCCCGAGAACAAGTGTGACCAGCCATATACCACCTTGTTTACCTCTATTGATGATAAGACCACTCAAGGATCCGGACAGTAGCGAAATGGCCAGAGCTATAAATGATGAGATAAGAAGTATACCAGCACCTGGCAGATGCATGAACTTAAAAAATGAGCCCATGATCATCAGGGCTAAGAATAGGTTGGAGAATATCCTCGATATCCTGAACCTGGTGTCAATGGTTTCCATGGTTTGTTGCTGTAAAATTTTAAAATGATTGGACGGGATTTCTCCTTTTACCTGATTCCATGCTATTTCGAATGTCTCTCCGTACCTCATCCTGCTCTCAACATCACTGATCAGGTGATCAAGTAATTCTGCTTTGAGTGGCTTGAATGACAATCCCTGACGATCGAGAAATAATTCGATCTCTTCAATGTCAAGTTTTGTTCTCATGTTCCTGAAAGATTCATTTTAGGTTGTGGAATCGGAACCAGTATATTTTTGAGTATATCGGTAAACTTTTGGAGCTCATTCACTTTCTCTCTGGCCAATTCATGCCCTTTTTTAGTTAATGAATAATATTTCCGTGCACGGTTATCCACTATCTCACTGGTGGTGATCAATAATCCTTCACTTTCCAGTTTATAAAGCACCGGATACAAGGCACCATAGGTCAATTGGATCTCATCACCTGAAAGCTCGGCTACGCGCTGGCTAATCTCATATCCATATAGCTGCTTATTTTCAGCCAATAATTTAAGAATGATGGTCTTAAGGGTACCCCGGATAAATTCTTTAGATGACATCTTATATATATAATTTTATTAAATATATAATTAACATTAAACAACTCCAAATAAGTATCAATAAAATCGCAATTAGCAATCTGACGACATCCATTTTGCAGGATAAATGTCCATATTAGTACCAAAAACCTGGTCAGTCATGTCGCTTGAACCATTCGAGTACGTTGTGATCCTCACTTCATTAATCCTTGGCCTGGGTATCACCCAAATCCTTACAGGTGCTGCAGATATTTTTTCCAACCTTAAAAATGTAAATATTGGATACGCTCATAGTTTGTTAATTATTGTGGTGTTTAATCTTCATATCCAGGAATGGTGGGAAAGCTACCAGATGGCTAATAAGGTTGAGGAATGGACCATGCCTATGGTACTTTTTGTCCTCGTTTATCCCGTATCACTTTTTACCCTCGCCAGGATGATTTTCCCAACAGGACTAAGGGAGTCAGAAACAGATCTGGATGCTTATTATTATGATCAGTGGCCCTGGTTTTTTGTTGTTTTCTTACTGGTTCCAGTCATCAGCTTTCTACAGAATATCATCATCGGGGGATATGGATATGAAACTCAAATACTGCAATACCTACTAGCCACAGTGATTATCATCTTTCTTGCCTTCCGGGTCAGCAACAAATGGGCGCACATCAGCTTCCTTGTACTTCAAATCATCCTGTGGATCTTTTGGCTGGCATTTGAGGAAAGGGTACTTTAAGGATCTACCTGTTTATTCGGCTCCAATGCTGATCGGCCTGGTTCTTTAAGTTGACCTCATCTTTATTCCATTTGGTCAGTGTATTGTTGAAATAAAAATTATAGAACAAGTACAGTTTCCCATCAATAATTTTAAACGTCTCTGGATCGATTTTCACTTTATCTCCATTCGCCATGGCATAGGCACACCATCCTCCATATGCCGGAAGATATTTTGCCGGGTCTTTTTTGAATAATTCTCTACTCTCCTGGCTACTGAAATAATAAGTGACACCAGCATGAACTTCGGACAGGCTCCTTTTACCTTCAACGGCCCTCCCCAAAGTGAAATAGGTCACGGGGTCATATCCACTGATACCAAGACCATTTTCCTGGTTGATGTTGGAATGCTGCGGAGCAGCCGTAGCCGGTACTAAGTAAAAGATCATCAGATAAATAATAAGCTTCATGGCAATCGGTTCTTTATTATCATACGAAAATTATTTTGTTAAAGCGGAATTTGCTCAATGTTTATACAGATTTGCAATCCATCTTACACTTTGATATGCGATTTAGCATTTTCATACTTTTATTCTCCATTCTCACTTCAGGGCATTCTCAAAACTGTTTGTCTCTTCTGGATAGTGTCCACCATTACCAATCCATTAAGCCCCCAAAAGCAAAAGAATTTGCCAACGATCTGATTGAACGATTAGATTCTTCCATCTGCTACCAGGAAATAGGATATCCGGAAACATATAACCAGCTGGCTTTAAGTTATTGGCAACTCAATGAACATCAAAAAGCTTTCGATGCTGTGGAAAAAGCTATCGCGTATAATCTGAAAAGCTATGATTCTTTGAGTGCTAATATGGTGCCCTACTATGAGAATCTAATCGCTTTTCATAAAGAGACCGCCAACTACAGAATGGCGAAGAAGTATCTGGACATATCCTGGGAAGCACTGAATACGACCCTCTCAGGAAATCCCGAGTCTTATTGCGGGCGACTGGTTGAAAAAGCCATTCTTCTGAGAGAGCTTGGCATGTTTTCTGAAAGCAGGGAGGATTTAGAATTAGCCCTTCAAACGCTTGAAGCAGCTCACATTGACAATGATTCACTAAAAGGTGTGATTCTTATCGAGTCAGGAACCCTGCATACTTTACTTGGGAACTATTCGGACGCGGAGCAAGAACTGGACAGGGCCTTGAGTATACTGAGAGCTAATTTTCCTCTGCTACAAAGTAAGGCCATCGACAGGCTGGCCAAATTGAAGTTAGATCAGGGTGACTTTTCTGCTTCTGAAAGCGAATTATTGAGCAATATTAATTTTAAAGCGGCCAACTTCCCTGAGGATAGTCTACTGCTTGTTGAATCCATCAATAACCTGGGGCTACTTTACTTCCGGTTTGACCTGGAGAATGCCAGGAAATACTTTAAACAGCTCGAGCAGATTGGGCGCAAATACCCGGTTATCACTCCATACACCACCAATAATCTGGCGGTCATTGATTTGAAGAATGGACGTTTGAAGGAAGCTGAGCTAGGGTTTGCCAAAAGTCGGGATCTTTTTTATGAAATGTTTGGCCCTGTTCACCCGGATTATGCCAATTGTATCAATAATCTGGCTGGCGTATATGCAAAGGAAGGGAAACTGGAAGATGCCATGGCCTTATATATGAAAGTGCTGGACCTGGACAGAGTATTATATGGGGTAAACCACCAGAAGTATGCCACCACTTTATCCAATCTTGCATCCATTTATAAACAATTAGGCTACACGGAAATGGCCATGTCGTTTTACAAACAATCTGCCAATATCCGAAAAGAAAGCTTAGGCCCGGACCATCACCTTTATGCCAAAAACCTCAATGATATTGGCCTCATGCATCTGGCAGAGCAGGACACCCTGGCCGCTCTGGAGTCTTTTGATGAAGGATTAAAGATCCTGATAGATCATTTGCACGATGTATTTCCTGTGCTCACAGAGAGACAACGGATTTTATTTTATGAAGAAATACGCTTTGATCTCAGAAGATTTCTCGCCCTGGCATTTGAGGAGTCTTATTTTGAGACAGAATGGGCAGAAAAAGCGCTTAATTATTACATCAATACAAAATCAATTATTTATTACGCTGCTGACAAGCTTAGAAGAGCTGTCCAAAACAGCGTAGATCAGAACATTCGAAATAAGTATAATGCATGGAGAGATACCAAGTTCGAGCTGGCCAAAGCATACCTGCTCAGCGCTGAAGAAAAGAAAATACAGCATTTATCCATTCAAGAATTAGAAGAGAAAAGTCAGACCCTGGAGAAAGAGCTCTCACTTGACCTCAAGAGCTTTTCCAATCAAAATGAGACCCAATTTATTACATGGAAAGACATTTCTCAGGCATTGAAAGACTCTACCATTCTCATAGAGGTCCTGGAATACAATGAATTCACAATTCAAACCGATTCATTAACCACTCAGCAGGGTTTTGTAGATGAATCACGCTATGTAGCCTTTTTTATTCATCCTTCTGGCCAACTTGACAGAGCTATTTGGCAGAAGGACATGCAACTGATGAAACAGTTTAATTATTACAAAAATGCCTTGAAATATAATGTCTTTGACTCTATATCCTATTCTATATTTTGGAAACCCATTGACGATAAAATTGGCATGGCCAATAAGATTTATTTTGCTGCTGATGGCGTTTGGCATAAGATCAATCCAGCGATCTTATATATTCCTGAGGAAAAAATCTATGTGGAAGAAAAGCATCACATTGTCCACCTCACCAGTGGAAAAGATCTTTTAATTGAAAAGCAGTCAGTTAAAACAAAAACTGCCAGCATTTTCGGTAATCCTGATTTCACCACTATTCAATCAAATATCAATCTTAACCAGCTACCCGGCGCAGCCCTGGAAGCTGAGGATATCAAACAGGTTCTTCAAAAGGATGGATGGAAAATAAAGTCTCACCTTTTTGAAGACGCTACTGAGGAACAATTAAAACTTACAAGTAACAATGACCTCATTCATGTGGCAACACATGGATATTTCCTGGATGGGGAAAATGAAGACCCCTTGCTCAATTCAGGATTATACCTTGCCTCTAAAGAAGGATATGAAGATGGAATTTTATCCGCATATGAAGCGATGAATCTAAACCTTGACGCTACCAACCTGGTAGTATTATCGGCATGCGAAACCGGACTTGGAGAGGTAAAAAATGGTGAAGGGGTCTTTGGTTTAGAACGTGCGTTTCTAGTGGCCGGAGCCGAAAACCTCATTATTTCCCTGGTTAAGGTAGATGATCAGGCTACCAGAGAATTTATGGAACATTTTTACGGGAACCTGTCGAGCGGTTTGACGGTGGAAGACTCCTTCTTTTCTGCCCGATCCTCATTTAAGAAAGATTATCCAAATCCATATAATTGGGGCGCCTTCATCCTGACCTCAAAACATTAGTCAAAGATATATGACTAAAACATCACCCCTCTTTACCTCTCCGTTCAGCTTGTTGATCTCATAGATCAGTTCTTCCGGGATCCTATATTTATCAGCGATTTTTCTCAATGTCTCACCCGCTTGTACCACATGATTAAATATGTTATCACTGTAGTATTCCTGTGGTATCAAATATCTGAGACCCGGGGCTTGATGTTGAGGATCCAAAACCCTCAAAACATGCCCTTCATCCAAAACTGTGGAAGTAAGACCATTCCATTCCTTTAATTTATCGGCAGGCAATCCAAGTTGCTCAGCGGCAAAACCCAGTGATATTTTATGTCTTACGAGATAGACTTTAGCCTTCATATAGGTAACAGGATGCTTGGTATAAACTACGAGCTCAGCCCTGCGATTAAACAGTTGGCCATACCAGGTATCAATACTTGTGATTGGGTTCTCTTCCCCATTTGCAAAAACACGGGCCTGACGATAAGGTAGACCTAGTTCCAGCATATATCGCATGACAGAAAACCCCCGTTTTTCACTTAAGCTAAAATTATAATCATGACTTCCCATGGCATCCGCATGGGTATGAATGTCTACCAATACAATGTTTTCTTTACCAAATTGATGCACCAGGTCCTTTAAAGACTCGATGGATTCATCCCGCAAGGCTGTAGCGTTAAAATCAAAATAGATGGTCTCGTATTCATACCTGTGATAATCATACGTGGTATCCTTTACGATGGACTGAACCTTTTCATTATTAATTTCTACCTCGAAATGATCCAGGCTATCGGGTAATAACCTAAATTCAAATTTGTTTTGGGCATTGACAAGTGTAGCAATACTGTTTTCTTCATCCAGCTTTAAGATGACCTCCTGCTCTGGTTCACCTACACCAAAAATGTTCTTGTGCTTTTGACCATGCAGCTCTTCCACCTGGTCCTTTACAGGAATAAATATGTGATATGACTCATAATCTTCAATCCGGAATGTTTCCAGGCTTAATGATGTCATGTTGTACTTGGTAAGATCTACAAGTGATTCAACATTTACGAAACTCATTAGTAATTGCACTTCATCGTTGTAGTCAAACTGGTAAATATTAAAATCACCAGCTGCCCGATCAGAGGAAATCATGCCTGTAGTCCCGAGTGCGAAATAGGTATCATCGAGCGCACTGTTGAAAGGCTGTCCGATATTGTAGATGCCTGGCGCAAAGAAAGAATTACCCTTTGCGATAAAGATATCATACCCTCCATACCCGGCATGACCATTTGAGGCAAACAACAGCGCCTCGTACCTTGAGCTATAAAATGGGGTAATCTCATCTGCAGTGGTATTGATTGTCTCACCGAGATTGATAGCTGGTGACCAGTCCGACTTATTTACCTTTATGCTCATCCAAATATCCACCCCTCCTTTGCCTCCCGGTCGGTTGGAACTGAAAAACAGTGTATCACCAGTCAGACTAAGTGCAGGGTGTCTACAATTACTGCCCGGGTAATTAATCTTGTCATCAAGTGGCTTGGGTGTACTCCACCCACCTTCCGTGAATTGACTCTCAAACAACCGGCATCCCCTATCTTTTTGACAGGATGAAAAGTAAAAATGTTTGCCATCACCAGAAAACGTGCCTGTCCCTTCAGCCCATTGAGAATTCAATTCATCGTACAGATCACAATCCTCATCTGCATTTTGGTCAAAACAAATCATGTTCGGCAGCAGGCCGCCATATTGCCCGTCAAAAAATTGTTTACCTCCTGTTTTCCGGCTGGTAGAAATAACGATCTCTCCTGTCACCGGATTTTGAATCGCCCCAAAGTCATGCTCTTTTGAATTCAACCGCTCAAATAACCGGAAATTTCTATTGTTTTTGATTGTCAACTGCCTGAGTCCGAGTTGGCACCCCGCCTTTTGAAACTCAGCAAGTTTATAATGACGGTTTTCCGGTGCTAGCTCGTACAACAATGCTCCAAAAACTGAGTCTGCTTTTTGGTAATCCCCCAGAATTTTAATTGATAGACCATAATTGTACACAACACTATCGGCGAAGCCTCCATCGAGATAAAGCGCTTCGTATTCCTTCTTTGCTTCACTATACCTCAAAGCGTTGAATAAACATGAAGCATACCTAAAATGGATGGATCGGTCTTTTGGCATTAAATCATGAAGACGCTCATAGAAATCTTTTGCTTCCAAATACTTTTTGGACTCATAGTAGCTATCTGCGACAGTCTTCAGTTGGGTAATGGATTGTGAAAACCCGTAAAACCCCAACCAACATAACACCATGAAAAAAAATATACGCATTCTCTAAAACAACGGATTCAATACATTTATCGGTCCAGATGAAAAATCAAAGGTATAAGAAAGTGACACTTCATAGGAGGGCTGAAAGCTATTTTGATATATAACTTCATTTTGATTGATAGCCTTTGAATTCAAATCAAAGCTAATACCAAGATTAATGTGTTTATACTGAACTCCAGTGAGGAAGATAAAGGAATCAGCCACTCGGTACCAGGCCCCAATCTGCAACAAAGTATTAAGGTTGGAGTCAAGGTATGTTGAAAAATAATCTCCAATATTTATCTGGTAATTGTCTTGATTAGTAATGATCAATACTGAGGGATGCATAAAGAAGCGGGTTGATAATCCAAACTTGCTGGTACCTACCAATTTTAAGATCATTGGGCGTCTCAGATTCTTACCGGATTCTGTCACCAGAAATCCATACCTGGGTTGGTTGAGGTAATCTATCGATAACCCTACCTGCATCGTATTTTGTTGAAGAATAGGATTATAGTGGTCCACGATTGAAAAAATGGCTCCGACGTTGAAAACCGGAAAAAAATTGGGGGAAAAGTCAACAGATTCTGATGGCAGAATATTATCATACCCATAATAAGGATTATACTGGGAGCCAAACCTGAGATCATCATAGTTAAGTTTGTTTTGAACTACACCACCTTGCAGTCCAAATGAAAGCTTCCTGGTGCCCAGCCTGTCAAAAGGCAGGACATAGGAGCCATTCAACATCACCTTTGTCGTCTGATAAAGACCTTGAATACCCACTTTTTCATTGGAAGCGGTAATACCTACTCCTCCACTCTGGGTTTTCAAAGAAGTTATTTTTTGCAGAGGGTAGGTGAAGCTAACCTGATATAGCTCGTGAAAAGAACCATCAACCGCCTGATCACTCCTTTTGTAGTTTGTGGAAAGATTGATGGTCGATATAAGCCCTGCATAACCAGGGTTTAAGAATAAAGAACTGGCAAAATACTGGGAAAACTGACCTTCCTGAGAAAATGCAGTAGTTGCTACGAAGAGGCAAAAGACAAGTTTAATTATCCTCATCTCAACAACAACAAGGTTCCCTGTTTTGAAAAATTACCGATCTCGGATTCCAGGTTAATGCTAAAATAATAGACACCTTCTGGTTCGTCTATCCCATTATGCATTCCATCCCATCCCACTTCAGATAAGTTAGGATCATCCACGCTTATCCGATATACTTCTTTGTTATATCGATTCCATACCCTGATATCAACTGAATGCACATCATATCCTTCCAGGAAAGGCCTGAATCGCCTATTGTCGTTAAAGTCACCATTCGGAGCAAATGCATTAGGAACAAAGAAATATGGTCCATTGGCGGCTGGCCGCTTACCCAGGGCAAGAAATATTGAGTCGCTAGCAATCTCAATTGCACTTTCAGTGAATAGGGTGCCGTAGGTTACTTCATCCGTATCGGTCAATTCGGCGTATCCGGTCGGACTGTATAAGAGCGTATCCTGCTTCATCCTCGCAATCACCACCACGTATTTGTCTGCCCTGATATCATTTTGATGAGGAAAGGTTTCCAGATCTACCTCTTCGAACATTATCCCAATGACGGAAGCAAATGCCACACTATTTCCCCGTGAAATAATCCACTCCACTTCATCTGCCAAACCAATCAGTGAATCACCCGGTATTAACCGATCAACATCAGGACGCTGCACCAATACATTTATACTTGACCCGGACGGCACATTCTCCAGAGTCAACTCCTCGTAGTATTCACCACCAATTCCAAGTGGAAATCGTAAGGGGTTGGGGGATACTGATTGCAATGTAAGTGAGCCGGAAACATGTGCATCTGATGAGCCTCCGGTAACTGATTGTCCATTTGAAACAACCAATTGATGGTCGGCATCACTGTTAAAGATTCCTGACTGCAAGTCTAATGCTTCAGCAATCAGCTGATTTGAATGAAGGTGAACCACTCCCGATTTCCTTAAAGTCACTAATCCTGCGGTGAGGTTCTGGCCGATCACATTTTGATCAGCAGCCCCCATTAATGTCAGATTCCCGCCACTTGTGTTTTGAACGAAATCTATATCCGAATACAATTCCAGTAGACCCTCATTTTCGAGGGTTCCATTTGCTTTTACATTTCCTCCAATAAAAAAGGATAATTCTTGCCCTACATAAAGCCCGGTGGACTCACCAAGATAGAAAACCTGAGCCCTTGACGAAGAGAGCCATGAAGCCACGCACAGTGTCAATATAATTTTGTTATTCACTGACATTATTCAGTAATTGACCCTAATTGCAATAAATGGTCCAGTTTCCTTTCTACTCCAGAGATTCTGGATTCCTGATTTGTAATGATACTTTCCTGTGACTCTAACCTGGTTTCAAGATCTTCAATTATGGCATGTTGCTCTTTGAGTGCCTCTAAGAGAATGGGAACAAGCCCACCAAAATTTACAGCGTAATAACCGTTATCATTAGTCATAACCAGTGCAGGAAATAGCTCTTTAAGTTCCTGAGCGATCACACCATGCTGGAGCATATCATTAGGTTGATTCTTATAATAATAGGTATATCCGTTTAGTTTAAGTGTACGATCAAGAACACCTTCAATTCTTTTGATATCAGTTTTCAACCTTTCATCACTGGTTCCGAATCCAGTAATCCGGCCTTTCCGATCATAATCAATGGACCCTGCTAAAACAACTGTATAGGAACCACCGGCAGCACCATGCAGGTCAGGCATTTCCAATTGATCTGTAGTGATCTGTAACCCAGAAGTGCCAGATAAATTCACTGCAAGAGGCGTGCCTGCTCCACCCGATAAGCCATTCCCTGCTACGGATGCATTCAAATCGCTACCGGTAATGGTATTGTCAGTAATCTCAGTGGTAGTCACCGCATCCAGTTGTGCCAGTGCTCCCAGAGGATCCCATGAAGTATTTGTACCATCTGTGGTTAGATAATTGCCATTTTGTCCGGCTTGACTTGCTATAGCAAAAGTGCTCAAGTCAACGGTATAGGGACCAGCTCCATCATCTTCCAACGACAGGCTAAGTATGTTACCCGTAAGATCAAACAGATCTACAGTTTGATCATCAGTATTGAGCGCACTCAAATCAACAGTATTTCCATCTACTCCGGAAATGGTCAGATTTGGGGAAGTGAAACTCAGCGTTTGCATGTATGGAGCGAGACTGGCAGTTGAGGCACTCAATGAAAGGCTTAAAGTATGATCTGCAGCAAGAGATAAATCCTGAATTTCATTGGTAATGTCAGCATCCGCATCATCCGGACTGGTAATAAATCCGGAATCATTCACCAAATCACTGGTTGAGGTTGGGATCGCAGGTTGATTGATCAGACTATTATAGTCTCCATCAAAATCATCTGTGACATCCTTATCCCAG
>DKPQ01000005.1 GCA_002471275.1 Flammeovirgaceae bacterium UBA7330 | reverse complement strand
AGATCGGTGATCTCTGATTCCGTATGATTGTGTGCTGAAGGTGTAAAGGTCCCGGGTACATTGATCAAGGAGCCATAGTCCCCATCAAAGTCATCCGTAAAATCCTTGTCCCAGTTGGTGAAGGCCGCTTCCGTACCATCTATATCCGCATCGGTATAATGAGCAAGATCGGTGATTTCTGATTCCGTATGATTGTGCGCCGAAGGAGCAAACGTCCCGGGTATGTTGATCAAGGAGCCATAGTCCCCATCAAAGTCATCTGTAGCGTCTTTGTCCCAGTTGGTAAAGGCTGCTTCCGTACCATCTATATCCGCATCGGTATAATGAGCAAGATCGGTGATCTCTGATTCCGTATGATTGTGTGCTGAAGGCGTAAAGGTCCCGGGTACATTGATCAAGGAGCCATAGTCCCCATCAAAGTCATCTGTAGCGTCTTTGTCCCAGTTGGTGAAGGCCGCTTCCGTACCATCTATATCCGCATCGGTATAATGAGCGAGATCGGTGATTTCTGATTCCGTATGATTGTGCGCCGAAGGGGCAAAGGTCCCGGGGACATTGATCAAGGATCCATAGTCTCCATCAAAGTCGTCACTGGCATCTATGTCCCAGGTACTGAAATCAATCGTGGTTGCAGAGGGATCATTAGATAATGAAAGGATATTGCCAGCAAATTGAAGCTCCTGGGCGGTTGGCGGTGTCACAGGGACCCAATTGGCGCCATCCCATTCCAGGAATTGGCCAATACCCGGGGTACCCTCCCCGATGTTCACTGTAGAATTATTAACTGAAAGAATGATAGAATTACCGGACTTCGTCAGGGTTTGTATCTCATTGCTGGCATCCGCATCGGCATCATCCGGACTGGTAATGTATCCGGAATCATTCGTCAAATCACTGGTTAAAGTCGGGATTGTTGGCTGATTGATTAGGCTGTTGTAGTCCCCATCGAAGTCATCGGTTAAATCCGTATCCAGATTCGCGGGAACATCAGACAAATCATTAAATGAACCACTGAATAGCAAACCTGACCCATCACTCAATTCATTGAGGTCAGTAGGTAGGATGGGCAGATTTATCAGGTCGTTATAGTCACCAGAAAAATCATCACTCGCTACCTGATCCCATAAACTAAAATCAATAGTGGTCATTGTAGGATCATTCGATATCGAAAGAATATTTCCAGTGAATTGAAGTTGCTGACCGGTAGGTGGTGTTACCGGAACCCAATTCGTACCGTCCCACTCCAGAAACTGACCGATAGTGGGTGTTCCTTCACCTATATTTATCGTGGAATTGTTACCTGAAAGTGTAAGTGTGTTTCCCGATTTTGAAAGGGTCTGAATTTCATTTGATGGGTCAGCATCGGCATCATCTGTTAATGAATACCAGTCACCACCATGTGCGTAGTAAAATTCTCCTTCATCATTGTCGTAGACAAGCAACCCATTGTTATCAGGATCAGATAAATCCATGCTTAACCGTTGAGTGGTCCCGATCTGAGGAATAAGCAGTCCTTGATTCCCATTGGTGGAAACCAAATGAAGGACAGCATTGGGATTCGGATTATTGGTATTAATCCCAGCTGAATGCTGTTGTCCTGAAACCTGCAGGACCATAAAATAAGCGACAAGAACGAATGCCTTGTTGAGAGTTGAAGGGAGGTGCATATATAAATATTTTAATAATCAATCCTTTCCGTTGATAGCTGGCATTCTATTTTACAAAAGTATCTTGAAAGGTTTCAATAAAATAGCTGAAATCTCAAAGTTTTAGCAATTTTCAGGCCATTTTACATTTAATGATCCGTTAATGGGAAAAATACAGAGGATGAGCCGGGGAATTTCCTGATTTGAGAGAAATTTACTTATTGTGAATAGCTCATCACGAATTCCTTGAGATCTTCAATCTCCAACTGCTTGGCTACAATTCTTCGTTGCTGGTCTAGTAAATAAAGTTTAGGGGTACTTCTCAGGTCATAATAAACTCTAAAGTTACTTTCATATCCCGGATCGGCAAGGTTAATAAATTCCATGTGTGTTTCCTGGATATATTCCTTCCATCTATCCACATCTGTCACAGTACATACAGCTACCACTTCTACACCTAATGATCTGAAATCATCATAGGCATCCACTAAAACCGGCGTCTTCTTTTTGCAGTGACCACAATCAGGATCATAGAAATAAAGCAGGATAAATGGTTCCTGGATTTGTTCGAAATAGAAGGGCTGATTTGTGGTATCGACCAACTGCATTTGGGGGGCTTTATTACCTATCAGGCTGTGCTTTTTGAACGCTACTTCGTCACGAAGTTTTTTTATCCCCTCTACATCAATCCAATCTGCTCTTCCTGATAAGAAATAGTTCTCCATCAGGTGCACCACTACTTTGTCCATCCCCATGATCTTACTGCCCTGGTATTTATTATACAGAGAGACCAGCCAATATCTAAAAAGCTCATCACTTTCTCCAATCCCAAGGAAGAGTTTGTCAATTTCGGTGTTGATAGTATCGGGATGTTGCGGAATGATCTGATCAAAATATTTCATCACCTTGGGTTCCAGCAACGGGGTTCTGATCAGGGCTGGATTTCCAAGCTGAACCTTATTAAAATAATGTGTCCGGTAATATCTGTATTGCTTAACCTTGCGATCCTGAGGATCAGCAATTTCCATGAAATCCGGCACCGTCGGTTCGCCCATCAGACTCAAAAAGCCTCCCAGGAAGGATCCCGGGTTTTCCTCAATGATCTTATTTCGAAATGCAGCTATCTCATCTCCTACTTTGGTTATATCACGTTGAAACGCCAAAGAGTCTGCAGTTGATGCTGTTTCTAGCTGATTTTGTAGTTCGATCTGCTGCTTCCGAAGATCCGTCATCGTGATCTGAAATTCTTTGAAGAGCTCATTCTCCTCAGAGCCCTTCACCTTTACGTCCTCGTAACCCTGTCCGAATACTGATTGAATGGAAAACGCTTGTTCCTTTACAATAAACTCAAAGTAGTACGAGGGAGCATACACAAAATACAATCCCGCTTTGAGAGGTTCTGGTCCTTCAATCACAAATGACTCACTCACTACTGGCAAAGTATCCAGCGCATATTTCTGTGATCCCATGTGATACCCAATGGTAATCAAGCTATCCTGAAAACCGGTGATCTTAAATTGAATTTTATGCCCCTGACCCTGAGCTGCCGAAGCAATAAATAATAAAATCAAACAGAATATTCGGGTCATAATAGAAACAAACTGGTTAGCTTTTTGCAATCATAATAAATGCTCCCCAATAGATCGGATCTTTGAATTCTGCTTTCACGGCCTTTTGAGCGAGGTTGAATGCTTCTCGTTTTTCTTTTTTCTTCTCAATCCATTGCTTGTAGAATTCCGTCATTAGCTTCTCAGTTACTTCATCGGAAACCTGGAACAAACTCATGATCATGGCATCGGCTCCTGCCACAAGAAATGATCGCTGAAGACCAAATACACCTTCGCCCTGTTTAATCTCTCCCCGACCAGTTTCACAGGCACTTAATACAATGAGTTCCGTGTTGTCAAAGTTGAGGTTCATGGCTTCATAGGCCGTCAAAATTCCATCATTCAGGTTGTAATTTTTATCCGATGCTTCCAATAGCACATCTCCTCCTCCTTTGGCTAGTAGTCCCGACCTCTCCAGGGGGTTATCCTCCTCAAACAGTGAGAACCGGTCCGTAACCTTTTTCTCTTCTTCATCAAAAAACCCGTGGGTGGCAATATGTAGGAGCGTATAGTTGTCAGCTTTCTTGATGGCATCTTCCGAAGCCTCTGTACCAATATATGTACTGGCTTTCCATCCCTGGTTCTTCAACAAGTCCGAAATGATGGTTACTTCTCGTTCAGTACCTGGTAATTGTGGAATAACTTTTTTATTGGGTCCCTTAGCTTCACTAACATTTACTCTTTCGTCAGTATAATACTCCGGGTTGCCAAATAACATCGCGCTCAACACTGTTTCTTTAGCTTTCTCCACCTTTTTTGCTTCTTTACTCCTATTGATAGGAAGGGCTTTCGTGCTATTAACAATTCTGACATTTTGTTTATCAATGACATAATTACCATCATCCATCATCAATGCCTCGATGTTAATTTGATTATAGATGCCATCGGGTGACACATAAATCACTTCTTTGTTGCCAATGGCTGTAGCAATCGGTCTCCAGTAGTTCAAGTAAGACAGCTTATCTTCAAGTTTAAACTTGACACTATTTCGCTGAAGGGTGAAAAATTTGTTTTCCAGATCTTTCCCATTATCCAGCAAAACAAGGGTAGGATTTTTCTTGGTTTCAGCCGTAACAATCAACGCAGCATACCTGACCTTGTCTTCATTAAATTCCTTATCAAATTCCCGGTATCGGACGATCTCTACTGCGGCTTCATTGCTTTTAAGTACTTTCCTGACATCATTCCAGGTATAAACCTCATTCTCGAATGTTTGAGCAAAATCAGTCGACTTCTCACTCAGCTCTTTCTCCAGACTGGAAATCTCACTTTTAATATTATCGATACTAATGCCGTCCTCAGCCAGCTCTTCGTCTGATCTCGAAAGTGTACTTGTAAGAAACTCCTTTTGCTCCAGCCAATCTTCGAACAAGGCAATGAGCGTGGTATCTCCACTATTTAGGATGGCATTACGTGTTTTAATGGAAGAATTCAACAATAAGCTTTTAGTGGCCAAAGCAAAGTCATACATGTTCTCCAGATACTTTGGTTTGTTGTACTGGAAGTCAACGGCTACCGTATTATAAAACTCAAAGTCTTTCTTGATCTTTGCCCAAAAATTGGCTTTTTCTTCCTCACTTAGGGTAGGGAAATAAATCCTGGTGTATTCCAGATAGGCCAGGGTTGTCTCACTCAATATGGATTCTACCTTATCAAGTTCCCCATTGATATAATAAACCTGAGCAAGTTTGCTCAAAGCATTCAAATAATCAGGGTGTTGTTTACTGAAAATTTTTCTGAAGTATTTTGAAGATTTTTCATATTCTTCTTCTGCCAAATCAAATTTCTCCTGATCTGTGAAAATATCTCCCTTAAGTCTGGCCACCTCACCTGAGCTTTTGTTTTTATTGCCGAGGGCATTGGTCCAGATCTCATCAGCCTGGGTCAGTAGTGGAAGTGCTCTGTCGTACTCACCTCGTTGTGCATACAGAAAGCCCAGATTTTTGATGGCTTCTGCATACGATGGGTGATTCTGATCAAATGTAGTTTGGACGATCTGACGGGCTTGTTGAAAATATTGCTCTACCCGATCCAGGTTTGATCCCAAATGGTAATGTAATAACCCATAATCCCTGAAAATCTCGCTAAAGAGGATATGACCCTGTTGTAGCTTTTGTGTCCTGATCTTAAAAATATTGTCCAGATGTTGCAGACCAGCCTGGTAGTTACCAATCTCCTTATAGAAGTCCACCAGCGCCACCAGATTGTTGGCATAGATCAGGCTATTCTCTCCATATACGATCTTGCAAATATCCAGCGAGGTACGAATATTTTTTTCTGCCTCCGGATATTCTCCCCGGATTATGTACAACTCTCCTAAAGCATTGTACGCTTTGATCAGTTTTCTGCTATTGCTACCATAAATCTTCTTCCGTGCTTCTATTACCTCTTTGAGAAAGAGTTCAGTCTCGGAATAGTTACCAATACGTGTGTAAAGGAATGCCAAATCCTCAATGGACTGGAGTCGGATTTCACGATCTCCACCTTCAAGCTTTCTGGAGATTGATTCACCCTTGCTCAGCAGTCGCTCTGCCTTATTGTAGATACCCATGGTTCCATAAATCAAAGCTGCCGAGTTAAGCGCATTTACATATTCATAGGACTTTTTCTCACCGTCTCTTCTGATCAGCTTCAAAGCATCATCAGTATTTAGTTCTGCGGTCTTATAGTCCCCAGCAAATGTTTGCATTTTGGCCAAAGACACCATCATATCCCCCAGTTTGGTCTGATCCGTATATTCATTGGCCCTCATACCATCAACCACTTCCTGAAGGAGGTCAACTCCATAGAGATAGTCACCTTCCAATACCAGATATTCTGTCATATCAGAAACAGCCTGGGCAAACCTCCACTGGGTAGCTTGCAATTGCTCAAAAACCATTTCCTCAGGCTCCTCTTCAAAGATCTCATAAGCTTTATTGGGAGTTTCCGTATGATTCAAATAGTATCCTGCCAATGATATCTGATACAGGTTTTTAAACAGGGCATTATCTACATATCTGGCATTAATTCTCCTGCCTAACTTGATATAGTAATCCTCAGCCGATCTTTGATAGATAAATTTTCGGGAATCGACAGAGGTTTTGATGGCGAATTCCGCAAGGTCAGATCTTATGGGATGATCCAGCGGTGCCACTGTAGTTGGGGTCTCATTATCTATTTTACCAATTTCCAACAACCCGCCTCTTAAGTCATTTTCATAGACTTTGATATATGCTTCATAATAGCTTCGTTTGAAGTTCTCAAACTTCTTATTCATCCTTGTTTTACCGGCATACTTACTTAGTTGTAAGACAGCAGCTTTCGCATTGTCCGGTTTGCCTACCCTGGCTTCGATCTTGATGTCATTTTCGATACCAATCTCCTTATACCTGCCAATCAGTTTGCCATAGGTGTAGTTTGAGTTCAACCTCCTGGCTTTATTCAAATCGCCAGTCTCAAAGGTAATTTCAATCTCCGCTAACCTATACCTGAAGTAGGCAGGACTGGTATTGCTCATCTTGTTGAAGAAGCTCTTGTATTTGTCGTGCAATTCAAATGCCCTGGCGTATTCGCCTCTCCAGGTAGCGATATTGATCTCAGCTACATACAACCTGGCTAAGAGCTCTTCCCGATAAATCAAATCCATTTTATCCACTTTCTCCCCCAGGTAACCCTGGTTCATCAATGGCTGCCAGGTTTCAATCAAATAGGCGAGTTGGGGCTCAGATTCTAAATAGAAGCCGTTATAAATATCTGTGACGACCTCCCGAATCTCTACTTCTTTTTTGAGGACCTCACTGTTTTCATAGGCTACCGGAAAGTTTTGCAACTTCGTAAGCAGACTATCAGCTTTACGATAGCTCCCGTAATCATTGTATAGATCTACCAGCTTTAGCATTCCGATGGAATAAGCAAATCCATTGTTTTCTTTTGTTTGATCTAATTGCCGCAAGGCTTTGCTGACTATAGCGTTCATGGCCGGATAATCATGCATGGCTTCCAGTGCTCTGGCTTCCATGATATTGGCCAATGCAAACATCGAAGAATCATTGGCATAGACTTTTGGAATCGTTTTCTTCCTGAACTTCTTTAGCTTACTGGCTACCTTGTGGTATTTCCCCTTGGTGTACATCTTCTCAGGTTTCTCAAAAAGCACTTCCCATGACTGGGATTGTACGTCAAGCCCAAGGAAGAAAAGAAATGCTACCAGGAGTAAAAATTTAGTGAGTCTCATTTTGTTTAGCGGTCAATCTTTAGGGTGTTGTTTTCCAAACTCAATTTAATGGAAATAAGAGATATCAAATTTATTATTTTCAATATTTCCTATAAATAATCCAACTTGCTTTTTAGAAAAAACAATACCAAAGATAGCTAAACTGCCCCTCTTTTTAGTTATTGATCAACCTTGAAACGGATACCGATAGTCCGTCGGCGGTGAAAAGGTTTCCTTAATGGTACGGGCACTCACCCAGCGAAGCAAATTCATCATTGAGCCGGCCTTATCATTGGTCCCTGAGGCCCGCGCTCCACCAAACGGTTGCTGACCTACCACAGCTCCGGTAGGTTTGTCATTGATATAAAAGTTTCCCGCTGCATTTACCAACCTTTTGGCAGCCAAATCAATCGCATACCGATCCCTGGAAAATATAGCTCCTGTCAGGGCATATGGTGAGGTCTCATCTACCAGGGTCAGGGTTTCCTCAAATTCATTTTCAGGATACACGTAGATGGTAAGTACCGGGCCAAATATCTCTTCCTGCATGGTAGTGTATTTCGGATCTGTGGTCACGATAACTGTTGGCTCGATAAAATAACCTTTCGAATCGTCGTAGTTTCCGCCTGCTATTATCTCCGCATCTTTGTCTTTTTCAGCCTGATTGATATATCCCGAAATTTTATCAAAGGCTTTCTTTTCTATCACGGCATTGAAGAAGTTACTAAACTCCTCCGGCGGACCCATCTTCATGTCTTTTAGGTCTTCCTGGATATACTTTTTGACATCTTTCCAGAGATTGGAAGGGATGTATGCCCTTGAGGCAGCACTACATTTCTGCCCCTGAAACTCAAAAGCACCGCGAACCAAAGCTGTTGCCAATTCCTTTGCAGAAGCGGAGGAGTGTGCAATGACAAAATCTTTTCCTCCTGTCTCCCCTACTATTCTTGGATAGGATTTGTATTTACCAATGTTTTCTCCAATGGTTTTCCATAAGTGCCTAAAAACGCCGGTACTTCCTGTAAAGTGTAACCCGGCAAAATCCGGATGATTAAAAATGACTTCACCTGCTTCGGGTCCATCTACATAGACCAGGTTGATGACTCCATCGGGAAGTCCCGCCTCCCTGAAGATCTCTATGATCAAGGCCGCTGTATATACCTGGGTATAATTAGGTTTCCAAATCACTGTGTTCCCCATCATGGCTGGCGACGCCGGTAGATTCCCGGCAATAGATGTGAAATTGAATGGAGTAATGGCGAAAACAAACCCTTCGAGAGGCCTGTATTCCACTCTATTCCAAATACCTGGTGCGGAAATGGGTTGATCTTCATAGATCTGCTCCATGAACTTGGCATTGAATCTCAAGAAATCAATGAACTCACATACCGCATCAATTTCAGATTGGAAAGGATTTTTTGATTGTGCCAGCATGGTGGCCGCATTCATCTTATACCGGTATGGACCCGCGATCAGGTCTGCTGCCTTCAGAAAAATACTGGCTCGCTGCTCCCACGACAATGCTGCCCAGGCGGGTTTGGCCGCACTGGCTGCTTTTATAGCCTGTTCCACATGCGTACGATCCCCTTCATGAAAATGCCCCAGTACATGCTGATGGTCGTGGGGCGGAGACATTTTAATTTTTTTACCGGTCTTGATTGCTTCACCACCAATATACATAGGAATGTCTACTTCGGAACCTCTCGCCTCCTCCAGAGCCTTTTGTAAGTGCTTACGCTCCGGAGTACCCGGCGCATAACTGTAAACAGGTTCATTTTTTGGATCAGGTATGAAATATCTCCCTTTTGGCATTTTGTTTTAGTGTTTATTTATTCAAAAAAATAAAATCCGATGGAGTTTAAAGCAGCTGCTTCAACTCATTGTAATTTGTGATCTTCACTCCTGCATTGGCAATCACCTTGCCTGAAGGATCAAATAATACGGAAAAAATACCCGCTTTGTTTGCTCCATCGATATCTGTGGTCGGATTATCTCCTACCATTACTGACAATTCAGCCACTCCTTTTGTTTCGGATAATGCATATTCGAATATTTCAGGGGAAGGCTTTCTAAATCCAATAGTTTCCGATGTGTACATGTCATGGACATATTGGCCCAGCCCGGAGGATTTTAGCTTGATCCATTGCACATCATCAAAGCCATTGGTGATGATATAGATCTTGTATCTATCTGAGAGATATGCCAATATGTGGTCTGCCCCGTCGATGATTTTCGTTTGTCTTGGACAATGATGCAAAAAATAATCACTCATGTCGTCAGCCAATTCCACATTGCCCTGGCACTGCTTCATGATCATGTGAAACCGATCATTCCTGATTTCTTCCCTACTGATCAAACCCATGTTAAACTGATGCCAAAGTGTGGCATTGACTTTGAAAAACAATCCTAAAAATCCTTCCGGAGTGGTGTTGGAATTTTCTGCCAGGTTGAACTGCTCATACATCTCCAACAGTACTTTTCTGGCATTAAAGTCATAATCCCACAACGTGTGGTCCAAATCAAAAAAAATGTGCGTGTATTTCAATCCCTATACCCTTTTTCTTCCAACCTGTTAACAGCCAACTCACGATTAGAATTCATGATCTGGTAAGTTTCCTGATCTTTCTGCAAGGTGACATCCTTGTGTAAAAATTCAAATATCTGGCTTATGATATCATAAACCTCATCTTTGATGCTATAAAAGACCCACTGATCTTTTTTTTTCGCATTTACCAGGGATGCATTTCTCAAGTAGCTGATGTGACGAGAAGTCTTTGTCTGAGTGAAATCCAGGATCCGCTCAAGGTCAGAAATGGAGAGTTCATCATTTTTATATAGCAAATGAATAATGCGTACCCGGGCTTCATCAGCAAAGGATTTGAAGATCTGGGATCCGTAAGTAAGGCTGAAATTCTTAATTCTCATTTAATTATTCAGATGCCAATCACCAAGTTAGTCAAAGCTTTACTTATTGGCAGATAAATGTTAATTTTTGTTGTTATACTGGTATATAGCCTGATTTAGATGTAGGTTTGATTTTTTTAAACCTTTCAGGCTTTCGCATAGTATACATATAGTAGAAGCCATGTTGAAAAAGATTCTTTTATATAGCGCCCTCATTGTTTTTTCCCTGGGTCTTGCTGCTCAGGATCAGGAGAAGAAAGTTATTCAGTTTACAGGCGTCATTTTCGGAGCTGATTCTGTATCCATCATCCCTGGTGTCCATGTTTATGTTCCTAAAGTGGGTCGCGGAACTACCACCAATCCATACGGCTTCTTTTCGATGCCGGTTCTGGAAGGTGACAGTATCGTTTTTAGTGCCGTTGGATTCCAAAGGGAATCTTTCGTAGTCCCCAAACACGAAAAAGACCAAAGTCTGAAAGTGATTGTCACCATGAAGGAAGATATTGCTTTTCTCGAAGAAGTAGAGGTATTTCCCTATCCATCTGAAGCCATGTTTAAGGAAGCCGTACTTGCGGTTCAACTACCTAATCAGGAGGAGATTAACAACATAGAGGCCTGGCTGGCTAAACAGTATATGCGGGAAGCTTATAAAAACTTACCTGCTAGCCCCGGAGCTAACCATCGTTATTTCATGGATCAACAGGCGCAATCTATTCAGAACAGATACATGCGCCCTCAGAATAACCTGCTGAATCCTTTCGCCTGGGCCCAGTTCATTAATTCATTGAAGGGGAACTAAGCCCCCTGCAATTCCTTTGCTTTTTCGATCACCGCGTTCCAGACCCGGAATGTGTTCTTATAGCAGATTTTCTCAATGTCTTCTGCCGTGTAACCCATCTTCAGCAATTCATAGATCACATTGGGGAACATCGACACATCCTTTAGCCCTTTGGGTAAGCTATTGCCCACGCCATCAAAGTCTGATCCAAAGCCTACATAATCGATTCCCGCCAGTTTCACTACTCTGTCAATATGTGTGGCAGCCATTTTCACATCCTCGAAATAACCAATCTCTTCTGCATAAGCATTATAATAGGCGATGTAAGCAGAATCATCTTCGCTTAGGTTATTTTCAACCTTATAGTTGATCAGGTGCTCCTCAAGCACAGCATCTTTGCTCCGGGATTCCTCAGAAAGGAAAGTAGAACCAAAATTGATGTGGATCACACCACCATTAGCCGCCAGGTCTTTGATCATCTGGTCGGTCATGTTTCTGTGGAACCCTGGTGTATAATATCTACAGGATGAATGCGACGCAATCACTGGAGCCTTGGATAAGGCCAATGCATCATAAAAGGCACTATCGGTGATGTGAGAGACGTCTACCATGATCCCCAGACGATTCATCTCTGCCACTACCTTTTCACCAAAAGGGGATATTCCGTTCCAGGTATAGGTGGTATCGTAGGATGAATCAGCAATCTGGTTGTCTTTGGAATGAGTCAGTGTGATATATCGGATTCCCCGATCAAAAAAGTATTTTACATTGGCCAGATCATCCCCAATCGGTGCGCCGTTTTCCATTCCTAAAGGAAGAGATATCAGCCCTTTTTCAAAATTGGTCTGTATATCTTCCGGTGTGAGTGCTGTTGCAAACTTATCCGGATAGGTCGCTGAAACCTGGTTTGTCATGTCTATAAGCGAATCGGCAAACTCTTTGGCTCCACCATTAAAGTAGTAAGAAGATGGTATATAGATGGACATAAAAGGGGCGTCCAGACCACCTTTTTTGGCTTTAGGGTAGTCGAAATTGCCTTTTGTCTCTACAGAAACATCCTCAACGGTCTTTTTCAACATAAATCCAGCTACCTCCATGCGGTAGGGCAGATCTACATGACCATCTACGATGATGTATTTGTGCACCAGCTCATCTGCATAGGCTTTTAGCTCTTCATCTGTCATGGATGAGATGTCGGGCTGAGATTCTTTTTGTGGTGTACTGCACGCAGCTATCAGGATGATAGCCAGTAATAATAGGTTTCTGATCATAGTTCTTTTATTGGTTTAGCAAAATTAGATGAAGTAGCCAGTAAACAAAAAACCCCGCTGTGGGGCGGGGTTTTCGTGAATAAATTTAAATCTTATTCTTGAATTTTCACCTGTATAGTTACAGCTCTGTTAGATCCATCCGTACCCGAAGTAGAAATAACCTTTACCAATCCAATTTTACTGGACCTTCCTTCAGGCAGGAGAAATGCGAATACATCACCTGCTTCAAGTCCATTTACTTTAGTGGCCTCAGCAGCTACCTCACCGTATAAATTTAGTAATGCTGCGTCTGTTTCAATGGCATCAAATTCAGCTGCTGTTGTTTCTAGTGCTTTAAAACGTGTAGGGTTTCTTGTTTCAATAATTGAAGCGCCAAGTGCATCTTCACTTTGTAAAGCTGCAGAAAATGCTGTGTTTGCATCATTATCATCCATAGCTGCGATGGTATACAAATTAGTATTACCATAGAAAAATAAGAAATCTACACTCGCTGATTTCTCATCTCTGGTAGTGGCATAGTTGTATGTTTCATCATCAAAAGCATTGTAAAAACTATTTGCCTGGCTATTTGATTGACCACCTAGCAATGTTTGAGTGTGAGTTATTATACCTTTAACAACTACGACTGTCACAGTAATTCTATTACTTTCCTGCCCTGCTTCATCAACAGCATAGTACTCAGTAGTATACGTACCGTCAGTTGCTGGGATTTCTTCGGAAACAGGAAATTCAAAAGTAGTAGGCGTTGTTCCCGGATCTTTGGTAGCAACAACCGCGCCCCCACCATAAAGTGTGTTGAAGCCAGCTTCAGATGAAACAACAACTGTATAGCTCAATGGAGTACCAGGTGCTCCTTCAAATGAAAATTCTGAATCTAGCTGTGAGCTTTCAATAGTAAGAATTGGTGCATTGAATGTCTCTTCATCTTCATTACATGACATCATGAAACCAAGGGAGGCCACAACAGCTAATAAGGATAGGTTCTTAATAAATTTTTTCATGATTTTACAATAGGATTCAATTAGTGTTTCTTTTAAGTTTTTAACGTGTATTGCACACAAAGTTGCATAATATTTAAATTATTCTAATAAAAATTTGGAATAATTAAATAATACGGTGTAATAATTTTGGTTTAACTTTCCAAAATTCATTCAACACACCGCGATCAGGACACACATTCTTTGATAAAGGTTGTAACTTCCTGATTTAAAGGATTCAATAATTGAATTTGACGTAAAAATTTAATATTTTTAGATGGTCTCACCGAAAATCTTAATTGCATTGAATTCCGCGTGGTTATGGTGGAGTTTTTAAAAATTTATAACATTTTTGTATAAGCGTGTAACCCTACTTAATCTAAATAACTGCTATGACTGATCCAATTTCACCGAGTTTACTTAATGCCTGGAACACCTATGGGCAATGGATTTCATATGTCATCGCTGGTGTCGGTGTCCTAATATTATTGGGGCATTATGTGAAACTTTTGACCACCAGTGATTACAAAGCAAGGTATGATTATATCAATATGCATGAGATCAACCTGTTATGGTATGGCTTTTTGCTCATACTGGTTGGAGTAACACTTTATGTTAATACCATGAGTGAAGGTAGAACCTGGCTTTGGTTCTTCGTTGTGTTGTTTATGAGTGTGATGCTTGCTTTGATCATATCAGTGATTGTACAAAACATTCTTAAATTCTATTATCCTTTCTATATTGAAAAACGACTGAAAAGACTCAGATATACCCCAAGGGTTTCTCCTGATGGCAAGAAAATGAAACTGTTGAGTGAGGAAGAAGAGGATGTCTATCTCGACAAGGGTATGCAAGCTGAGGAAGATGCGTTTTCAGTGGACTACGACGTTTGGATCGATGAGGATTCCGGATACACAAAAATCGAAAAATACAATGGTAGGCTGCATGCACTTCAGTGCTCTGAGTGTAACTATCAAACATTAAAAGTAGATCGTGAAGAAGTCATCCAACCTGCCACTGCTTTGGAGGAGGGTGAATTGATGAAGTATTACATATGTGGATATTGTGGCCACAAAGAGAGAAAATCCTTCAAGATTTCTAAATTGAAACAAGAAGAGGCAGCTGTATAATTGCCTCCTTAAAGATAAAAAAGCCCTGGTCCAATCAGACCCGGGCTTTTTTATTTTACATAGAACCGGTTCTGCCTCCGTCTACCGGAATATTTACACCATTGATGTATGCAGCAGCAGGAGAAGCAAGAAAAGCAGCTAACTTTCCAATCTCCCCAGCATCACCAAATCTTCCTGCAGGAATAGTCGTCTTCATCTCACCGGCTACTTCATCTTTCGTCACACCTCTGGCTTCAGCGATGGAGGTAATCAAGGACTGAAGCCGATCGGTATCTATGAATCCAGGTAATATATTATTTACGGTAATGCCGTATTGCCCAAGCTCGAGCGATAAAGTCTTGGACCAGGAAGCCATCGCACCCCTAACAGTATTGCTTACACCCAGTCCTTTGATGGGGATTTTTACGGAGGTTGAAATAATATTTATAAATCTTCCATATTGCTTTTCCTTCATAGAGGGGAGCACCTGCTGCATGATCTGATGGCTTGCAAACAAATGCATCTCTATGGCTTTTTGGAACTGATCGATATTGGCCTCATTGATATCACCGGGGGCCGGCCCACCCGTATTATTAATCACAATGTCGTATGTGTTTTCAGAAAGATGCCTAATGAGTGAGTCTACGCCCGCTTTCTCACTCAAATCCGCAGGAAAAACAATGTGATCCTTTCCTGCAAGGTTGTTTCGGACTGCCTCCAGTTTGGATTTGTTCCGGGCGACAAGGGTAATCCCAGCCCCTTCCTCAGCCAGTGATAGAGCAACAGCCTTTCCAATACCCTGGCTGCTTCCACATACCAGTGCTTTGCGCGATTTCAGATCTAAATTCATAAAATATTTATAACTTTTACACTTTGAAAATTAACGATTAATTAACCAACAAATATGGGTATTAAAAGGCCATTTAACTTGATGAAATGGGTAGAAGAGAACAGAGATCTTTTAAAACCACCCGTGGGAAATAAGAATTTGTATGCCGATGCCGGAGACTATATCGTCATGATTGTAGGCGGACCCAATGCACGCAAAGATTATCACTACAACGAAACCGAAGAATTGTTCTATCAGCTGGAAGGAACCATCCATGTAAAAATCCAGGAAGATGGAAAAGCCGTGGACCTGCCTATTTCAGCTGGAGAAATGTTTCTATTGCCCGCTAAAGTACCCCACAGCCCCATCAGATCAGAAGGCTCAGTTGGATTGGTCGTAGAAAGAAAACGTACTCCCGAACATACAGATGGCCTCCAGTGGTACTGTGAGCAATGCAATCACTTACTTCACGAAACCTATTTCCCACTCACAAACATAGAAAAAGACTTTCTGCCACGTTTTAAGGAATTTTATGGGTCGGAGAAACTAAGAACCTGTAGCAATTGTGGCACAGTCATGGATGCTGACCCCAGGTTTGTGGAAGGATGACCTTTAGCACAGATTTTACTTTTGCTCAATCCCTAGACAAGGACGATCCACTCGCACATTTTCGATCAAAATTCCATATTCCACAAAAAAATGGACAAGACGTCATTTACCTGTGTGGGAACTCACTGGGGTTACAACCAAAATCTACCAGGACCTATGTGGAGCAGGAACTCGACGACTGGGCAAGTCTTGGTGTGGAAGGACATTTTCATGGGGAAAGACCATGGGTCAGTTACCATCAGTTGTCAAAAAAAGGATTAAGTGAGCTACTTGGGGTTTCTACTTCTGAGGTAGTGACCATGGGCAGCCTTACTGAAAACCTGCACTTGTTGTTAAATGCTTTTTATAAGCCAGTATCAGGAAAAAACAAGATCCTCATAGAGAAAATGGCTTTTCCATCGGATCACTACGCTGTCAGTTCTCAGCTACAAATGCACGGATTTGGTCGAAACCATTTGATTGAGTTACAGCCGGATCAAGATTATAACTTCTCAACATCCCATATTGTAGATACTATCGATCATTTGAAGGATGAGTTGTCCCTGATCTTGTTGCCCGGCATTCAATACTTTACCGGCCAATCTTTCGATATCCAAACCATTACAGCTGCCGCACATGAAGCAGGTGTGGTGGTAGGCTTTGACCTGGCGCACGCCATTGGAAATGTACCGTTGAAATTGCATGACCACCAGGTGGATTTTGCTACGTGGTGTAGCTATAAGTATCTAAACTCAGGGCCAGGTGGCATCTCAGGCATATTTGTGCACGAAAAACATCTGCAAAACGATCAGCAGTTGAAAGGCTGGTGGGGACATCACCCGGAATCCAGGTTTAAAATGGACAATCAGTGGACACCTTCGGAAGGTATAGATGCCTGGCAGTTGAGCAACCCTAACATCTTATCTGCAGCAGCCAACCTGGCTTCATTGGAGATTATGCAGGAAGCAGGAATATTAAACCTTAGGGCCAAAAGTGTAAAACTTACTGGCTATCTGGAGTTTCTGTTGAATACTTCCGAATTGCGTGAAAAAATTCAAATTATCACCCCAGGAAACCCTGATGAAAGGGGTGCACAGCTCTCTCTGATGGTGGCTAATGCAAACCCGGAGTTAATCAAAAATTTGAGCGAAAAGGGGGTGGTATTAGACTATAGGGAGCCCAAAGTAGTGAGAGTGGCTCCGGTACCTTTATACAATACGTTTTCAGACGTCTGGAACTTCGTGAATATCCTGACCCAAACTTTGAAGACTTCATGAGAGAACGAATTGGTGTATTGGGTGGTGGACTGGTTGGAGCACTGATCAGTATTTTACTGGTGAAGAAAGGGTTTCGGGTAGAGGTATTTGAGAAACGACCGGATCCGGTGAAAAATATTTCCACAGAAGGAAGGTCAATCAATTTAGCATTGAGTCATCGAGGTATAAGGGCGTTAACCCTCGCAGGCGTTTTTGAAGAGATCGAACCATTGCTCATCCCGATGTATGGACGGATGATCCATATAGAAAACAGCACAGACTTTCAATCCTACGGCCGAAAGGACCAATTCATCAATTCTGTGTCAAGGCAACAGCTCAACGCTGTATTGATTGCCCATGCTAAGCAATCGGGGGTCTCTTTTCACTTTGAACAGTCCATTCAGAAAACCAATCCGGTGACTGGTGGAATCACACTTCCTTCAGGGATATCTCACCATTTTGATTTTATCATAGGCGCTGATGGAGCATTTTCAGAATTAAGAAAAACAATCGGTGCGCTGAATAACACCTTTACGACCACAGAAGAAACACTTTCACATGGGTATAAAGAACTGACCATCCCCGCGATCGACGGTTCATACGCACTCGATCCCAATGCACTGCATATCTGGCCAAGAAAAGATTACATGCTGATTGCACTCCCCAATACGGATAAGTCATTTACCTGTACACTCTTTTTGGCCAATGAGGGTCAGCCGTCTTTTTCCCGGATTACATCACCCCAACAGATCAAAGATTTTCTGGTAGGTTCATTTCCAGATGCCATGAAATTGATACCCGACTATGTGGATCAGTTTCAAAAAAATCCAACCTCTACCCTTCAAAACATCAAGACATATCCCTGGGCTTATCAAAAAGCACTACTAATAGGCGATGCAGCGCATGCCATCGTACCATTCTATGGTCAGGGAATGAACGCTGGTTTTGAAGACTGCCGAATTCTGATTGAATTACTGGAATACAATCACTTAAACTGGGAAAAAACCGTAACAGACTTTCAGCATCAACGGAAAAAAGATGCAGATGCCATTGCTGAGCTTGCACTCCAAAACTTTTTGGAAATGCGTAAACATGTCATTGATGAGGCGTTTCTTAGAAGGAAACAATTGGAATCCAAGCTGAATAAGGCATTCCCGGATGAATGGCTTCCACTTTATTCGATGGTTACGTTTTCGGACATACCTTATCATCAGGCTTTGCATACAGGGAAACTCCAGCTCCAGGCCATTCAGACACTGGGCAATGATTACAATCCTGATAACGTGGACCTTAAAGCACTCATCAACACATTTAAAACGCTAGCCCAAGCTGATCGCTGATTGATTCAATCCGATTACGCTCCACATCCGATATGCCATTGGCTGCATTGGCAAAAAGGTACATCGACTCCAACACAAATTCTTTGTCGCCCTCGGGGCCTGACAAATGATCCTTCAGAGCAAGTAAAAACTTTTGTTCCCATATTTCAGGATTTTCAAGTAAATACATCAACTCCTTTTGATAGGTAATCTCCAGCAGTGATTGATCAGTCACCTCATCGGCATAGATCGCCAGGTTTTTAGCAACACCCATCAAATGCTCGTGCTCTTCTTTGTCCAGAATCCCGTCACTCATGCAAACTAAGATGGATGGATAAAGGTTGAGGATATTTAAAAATTGAGGGTACGTGAGGTCGGAGATTCTTGCCTGCTGATATGATTCGTATAACCGCAGCGATTGGGGTTTATCGGGTGCTCCCATGGGTTTTTCAGTTGGTTCTCATTATATATACCCACGGACACAGATATGTAACCGTTAAATTGTTATATTTTTATAATTTTTTATACTATTTCAATAAAAGGAATGTTGACCTAAATGGCAACATTGTTCAGTTCCATCATTCGGATGGCAGTCTGATAAATGGCATCAGCATCGTATTGACACTCTTTGTGAAGTTCTTCCTGTGAGCCATGTTCTACGACCCGATCGGGAATACCCAGCCGTGTTACCTGAGAGGTATACTGGTGATCGATCATAAACTCTAATATGGCTGAACCAAAACCTCCACTTAGGCAACCATCTTCCACGGTGATCACTTTGTTGAATCTGGTAAAGACCTCGTGCAGCATTGCTTCATCAAGTGGTTTTACAAACCGCATGTCATAATGTGCAATACTGGCTCCTTCTTTTTCAAGTCGTTGGGTGGCTTCAATGCCGTAGTTCCCTATATGACCAATGGTAAGTATTGCCAAATCGTTTCCTTCTTTGATCACCCTGCCTTTGCCCACTTCCAGCAGCTCCATGGGTACTTTCCAGTCTACAATAACGCCATTGCCCCGGGGATATCTGATGGTAAAAGGACCTTCTTTATACCTGGAAGCTGTATACATGAGATTTCTTAGTTCAATCTCATCCATAGGAGCAGACACCACCATATGTGGCAGGCATCTCATGTAAGCAATATCGTAGGCCCCGTGGTGAGTCGGGCCGTCAGCACCTACCAATCCTGCACGATCCAGGCAAAAAACTACCGGTAGCTTTTGAATACACACATCATGCACTACCTGATCATAGGCGCGTTGCATGAAGGTGCTATAAATATTACAGAAAGGAGTTAATCCCTGTGTGGCCATACCTGCCGAAAAAGTGACAGCATGCTGCTCTGCTATCCCCACGTCGAAGGCTCTGTCCGGCATCTCAGCCATCATCAGGTTGAGTGAAGACCCGGAAGGCATGGCGGGAGTAACCCCCATGATCTTGTCATCCGCTTTGGCTAATTCCACGATGGTCAGACCAAACACATCCTGATATTTGGGCGGTTTGGGGTCTTCGTCAATCTTTTTGTGGATCTCTCCGGTAATCTTATCAAACTTACCAGGTGCGTGCCACTTGGTTTGATTCTGTTCTGCCTGATGATAACCCTTGCCCTTAACAGTTACACAATGTAAAATCTTAGGCCCTTTTATGCCTTTGAGGTCATTGAGGACATGCACCAGATGGTTCACGTCATGGCCATCTACGGGACCAAAATATCTTAGTTTCAGTGACTCAAAAAGATTGCTTTGTTTGAGTAGAAATGATTTCAGACTTGTCTCAATATTTCCTACGATTTCCTGTGCATTGGGACCAAACTTGCTCACTTTACCCAGGATCTTCCACACATCATCCCTAAACCTATTATAGGTGTGAGAGGTGGTGATGTCTGTGAGATAATCTTTGAGTGCACCTACATTGGGGTCTATAGACATGCAGTTATCATTCAGTATGATTATCATGTCCTTGTTTGAATCACCGGCATGGTTCATGGCTTCGAACGCCATACCGCCTGTCATTGCACCATCCCCTATCACGGCAATGTGCTGCTTGTCACTCTTGAGGTGCTCGGAAGCAAAGGCCATTCCCAGTGCCGCCGATATTGAAGTGGAAGAGTGTCCCACACCAAAAGCATCGTACTCACTCTCTGACCTTTTTGGGAAACCTGACAGACCTTTGTATAAACGGTTGGTTTTAAAGTCTTTCTTCCTACCTGTTAATATTTTATGCCCATACGCCTGGTGCCCAACATCCCACACGATCTGGTCATGAGGCGTATTGAATACATAGTGAAGAGCTACTGTAAGCTCTACCACTCCGAGGCTAGCCCCGAAGTGTCCGCCGAAAACCGAAACGTGATCAATGATATATTCCCTCAGGTCTTCGCAGACCTGGACAAGATCGCTTTGATCAATTTTTTTGAGATCGTCAGGGGAGTCAATTTGAGAGAGCAGTTTGCCTGGTTCGATATCCATATCATTCAACTTTGGATGCTCTAACAACTTGTAGAAAGACCAAAGGTTTCAATTTTGAATCAAATATTTTTTACAAAATAAAATGTAAATGTAAATCATTTTAAAATTCCCGGATGTTTTTTCCTAGCTTTGATCTCCGTGTCAGAAGCTACCACATCAGATAAGTTTGAGATCAAATTACCCCTCTTCGAAGGGCCATTTGACCTTTTGCTCTTTTTCATTGAGCGTGATGAGTTGGATATCTATGACATTCCTATCTCCAAGATAACGGATGATTTCCTTTATTATCTTCATCATTTGGAAGTAATGAATGTGGAAGTGGCCAGTGAGTTTATCCTGGTGGCTGCTACTTTGATGCGAATCAAAGCAAAAATGCTGCTTCCGAGGCCTGTAATTGATGAAGACGGAAACGAGCTTGATCCACGGGAAGAATTGGTAAAGCACCTGTTGGAATACAAAAAGTATAAATCTGTGATCGCAGAGCTGGGTGACATGGAGCTCAACCGGCTGAACATGGAAAAACGGGGCAATCTTTTCCGTGAGATCAAAAAACTATCTTCTACCATCGATGTAGAGGCTGAGTTGCAGGACCTTGACCTCTACAAGATGATGAAGGTATACCAAAAGGTGGTCCAGCGTTTTGAAGATGAACAAAACAAGCCCATTCATCAGGTTGTTCAGTTTCCCTATACCATTAGCAACCAGAAATCCTACGTATTAAACCGTGTAAGAAATCACACGGCGGGAAGATTATCCTTCACTGAACTGATCGAAGAAAAGCCTGAAAAGATCCTCGTAATCTTCAACTTTCTGGCAATTCTTGAATTGTTGCAGCTCAATAAAATCACCCTTCACCTGGGTGAAGGGTTTAACAACTTCTGGATAGAAGCCCTTGAGGAAGCTCCTATTAATAATTAATCTTTGTGAAAGATCTCCAGGTTGGAGAAAAAGAATGATGACTCAATTTGGGCATTCTCATCTGAATCAGAGCCATGGATAGCATTTGCTTCGATTGACTTGGCAAATAATTTTCTGATCGTTCCTTCAGCAGCTTCTGCCGGGTTAGTAGCCCCAATTAGCTTTCTGAAATCTTCTACTGCATTGGCTTTTTCGAGCACTATTGCTACAATCGGCCCGGAGGACATGTATTTGATGAGGTCTTTGAAAAATGGACGTTCTTTATGGACCGCATAAAATTGTGAAGCCTTTCTCTCAGATAGCCTGGTGAGTTTCATCGCTTTTAATTGAAAGCCTGCTGCTTCGATCATTTTAATAATAGATCCACTGTTTCCATCCGAAAATGCATCCGGCTTGATCATTGTAAAAGTGATAGTTCCTGCCATTTTTTCTTAGTTATCTGTTCAAAACGGCTGCAAAAATAACATAACAAGCCGGAGATACTCAATTTTGTATTTATTTGTTTTATCCCCAGCTTTGCCCTTCATTTGCGCGCCTATTTAATAGAAAGGCAGAAAAACCAACAATGAAGGACGTTCAGGCAATTAAGACACTCCTGTCTTCTCCAAAAAATATTGTGATTACCACACATGCTAATCCTGATGGTGATGCCCTTGGCTCTTCGTTGGGTTTATATCTTTATCTTAAAAAGCAGGGTCATCAAATCGATGTGATCACACCTACGAGCTACCCTGATTTCCTCAACTGGATGCAGGGAAATGAAGAAGTCATCGTGAATAAGGAATCCACTTTGCCTGGTATCACAAAAAAGATTGCCAATGCGGATCTGATCTTTTGCCTGGATTTTTCGGGATTAAAAAGGATCAAAAACCTGGGTCCACTTGTCGGAGCTTCTGCAGGAAAAAAGATCCTGATAGATCATCACCTCGATCCTGAAGATTTCGCGGACTATTCGCTTTGGGACACCAAAAGCTCAGCCACGGCAGAGCTGGTCTTCGATTTAATTGAAGGTTTGGGAGGCCAAAAAGACATTGACGCAGACATTGCCGAGTGTCTCTATGCAGGCATCATGACTGATACGGGCTCCTTCAAACATCCCTCCACCAGTGCCAAAACACATCGAGTGGTTGCTTCTCTGATGGAAGCAGGTGCTAATATCAACAAGGTAAATCGCGCCATATATGATACCAACTCACTCAACCGATTAAGATTCATTGGTTACGCCCTGATGGAAAAATTAGTGGTATTGGAAAAAGTAAAGGCAGCATATTTCGTTATTACAGCAGAAGAACATGAAAGATTCCACCTGAAGTCAGGTGACACCGAGGGATTGGTAAATTATGCATTGTCAATTAAAGACATAGAAATGTCGGCTATCATTATGGAGCGTGAAGATGAAATCAAGCTTTCATTCAGATCGGTAGGGGATCGGGCGGTCAATACCTTTGCCTCGGAACATTTTGATGGAGGTGGTCATAAAAATGCAGCCGGTGGACACTCCCAGGATACGCTGGAAAATACCGTAGCCAAATTCAGAAGACTGATTGAAAGTCAATAGCATTTTTAGAAGTCATTTATTTTAATGCTAATTTTGATAAGAATTTTAGACAGATTATGAGAAGCATTGGTTTTTGGGTTGTTAATCTCCTTTTAGGATTATCGATAATGACAGGGTGTGGTGAAATCAACATCATTGATCCTCAGACAGCAGATGAACAGCTGGTGGAAGATCTTGAAATCATTGAGGAATACCGTCAGTCGGAGGGCCTCACTTTTGTAGAAGACACCCTGACTTATCCTGTACAGTATCTAATTCTTGATGAAGGGGACGGAAAAGCCATCAACTATGAAGATATAGTTTTCTGTAATTATAACCTGAAACTAACCACCGGTGAGCTTTTTCACACCTCAATGGATACGGTAGCGATCGCCAACGATATCTACGATGAGGACTTCTCATATCGACCGGCAATTTTCACGCATACGCAGACGGGCTGGGGCGTTACACCTATTTTAGGGCAACCTACCGGCACCTCCAGCTCCTCCTACGAATCGGGCTGGAAAATCGGGCTGACGGCAGCTTTGAAAAAAATGAATGTTGGGGGCCGTGCACTTATCGTTTCACCCTCAAACTATGCATACCAAAGCTTTAATCCCTTTGGTATTCCGGATTACTCAGTAGTTGTCTATGAAGTCTTTGTGATAAATGCCAAATAAACCAGGCATCTGTTTCGTCTCACACAACAAAAATAAACTTGTTGAAATCAGGCAACTGGCTCCAGAGGGGTTTGACTTCTTTGGGCTGGACGAGCTTGGGTTGAATGAAGAGATTCCGGAAACAGGGAGCACGATAGAAGAAAACTCTGCACTCAAAGCGCAGTTTGTTTTTCAGCGATACAAAATAGCCTGTTTTGCTGACGATACAGGTCTTGAGATAGACGCACTAAACGGAGAGCCCGGTGTGTATTCGGCTCGCTATGCAGGATCCGGAAACAATTCGGTAAAAAACATGGAACTGGTACTCAAAAAAATGGAGGGTAAGGAAAACCGAAAAGCCAGATTCAAGACAGTCATCACCTACATAGACAAGCAGGGTAAACACCATTCCTTTGAAGGTATCGTACAGGGACATATCCTTGAAGCCCCCAAAGGAACCAAAGGATTTGGCTATGATCCTATCTTCAAGCCAGTGGGTTATAAAAAAACCTTTGCTGAAATGACCATGGAAGAAAAAAACCGAATATCCCATCGATCAAAATCCTTCAATAAGTTTTTTTCTTTCTTAAATTCAGTGGATGGCTGATCCATTGATCATAGGTATTGCTGGGGGAAGTGGTTCCGGAAAGACCAGATTTATCAATGAACTTAAAGGTTCATTTCATCAGGGAGAAGTGACCGTCCTGTCTTTTGACAATTATTACAGACCCATCCATGAGCAACCTCTGGATGAAAATGGTATTGAAAATTTTGATCTGCCTGAGTCCCTGGATCAAAAGCGGTTTTACAACGACCTGGTCAACCTGAAAAATGGCCAACCCATTAGTATACACACCTACACTTTCAACAACCAGGAGGCTACCCCTGAGGTATTAAACCTAAGCCCGGCTAACATTCTGGTAGTCGAAGGGATCTTTACTTTCTACTTTGAGGAAATCAACAACCTGTTGAACCTGAGAATATTCATCGAAGCACCCGATTACCTGATGTTGTCCCGAAGAATCATCAGAGACGGTAAAGAACGCGGTTATGACATAGAAGACGTGATGTACAGATTCCAAAACCACGTGGTGCCTGCATACAATCAATACATCGGGCCATTGAAATCAAAATCGGATCTGATCATACCCAACCATACAGAATACAGCTCGGCCCTTGATGTGATTAACAAATACATCAAATACCACTTGAGCGAAAAATAAGCAATCAAATTTTATTTTACAGCTTATTCAGTACTTTTGTGGCCCGTGAAAAAGTTTAACAAGGCATCTGTACTGCTAATCATTATTGGATTGGTCATTTCCGTCATAGCGATGGAGACGGTCCCGGTCAATGATTTTGAGTTGTCTGATGAAGCTGCCTCTTCTCAATCCGATGATCAAAAGGATAAAGATGAAACTAGCGTAGCAGCTCAGTCAGTCATAGCCCTTCCACTTTCCCTGGAATTCCAGATAGATCCAGAACTTTTTTTGCTGAATATTATCCCGGAAAATGAGACTAAGGATACGTCTAATACCTTGTTTTCTGACCTCCTGACCTCACAACAAAAAGTATTAAAGGTTCTTTTCAGGCGGATAATATCACCCAATGCGCCCTAGTAACTGGCTGTGGGCTTGCCCTATTCTCCGCTTCGATTAAGACATCTTAAATAACCAAATACATGAAATGAGCTTGATCATTATACTCAATAGTACTACCACTCGATGATGAATTTAATGATCTTACAAATTCCATGTAACCTACAAAACAAATAATAAACACATGAAGAACAAAGGTTTTGTGGTGCTGTTGACCGTCGTCATATCACTGCTATGTATATATTATCTATCATTCACATTTGTGGCCCAAAACATCCAAAAGAATGCAACTGAGGCTGCCACAGATGCTCAGGGAAATGTTGATTTCTCAAAAAAGCAAAGTTATCTGGACTCAGTATGGAATGAGCCGGTCTACAACCTACTGGGACTGTCCTATACTTACCAGGATGTAAAAGAAACCGAACTCAACCTGGGTCTCGACCTGCAGGGCGGTATGCACATCACACTGGAAGTATCTCCTGTAGATATCCTTAAAGGATTAAGTGGAAACAACACTGATGAGGATTTTGATTCAGCACTTCGTGAAGCAAAAGCCAACATCCAGGGAACTCAAATCAATTTTGTTGATGAGTTCTACAGGGTCTTCAAGGAAAAAGCTCCAACCAAGTCTTTGGCATATATATTTTCTAACGCATCTAACCGGGGACGTATCAGCCTCAACTCTACTGATGAAGAGATCCTGGAAATCATTCGTCTCGAAGTAGAAAGTGCAATTGATCGTTCTTTCAACATCTTAAGAACCCGTATCGACCGATTTGGTACTTCACAGCCAAACATTCAAAGGCTGCAGGGAACCGGAAGGATACAGATAGAATTGCCTGGCGTAGATAACCCAGAAAGAGTTAGAAATCTATTGCAAGGAGTAGCCAAGCTGGAGTTCTGGGAAGTATACGAACTCAATGAGGTAGGTGGCGTGCTTCAAAGCATCGACCAGTACGTAGTCAATCAAAACAAATTGAACAACACTGGAAGCACCTCTTCGGAATCTCAAGGTGCACCACTTGAAGATCTATCGTCTCTTTTGGTAGATGATGAAGGTGCTGATGATAGCACAGCTGTTGCTTCCAATGACAGTCTTGATGCTACACAGACAGCTGACTCATTGTTCAATAACCAGCAGTCTGCGCTGCTTACCTTGTGGCAGCAGCAATATGGTGGACTTTACTACCAGCTAAAAGATACTTCTCAGATCAACAGGATCCTGAAAATGGAAGGTGTTCAGGAGCTTATTCCTAACACAGTAAAATTCCTGTGGGAGGTAAAACCGCTCAAGACTGAAGGAATCAATGATGAAGAAGTCATCGAACTTCATGCAATCAAGACATCTAGAAACGGCAAGGCACCTTTGACCGGTGAAGTCATCACAGATGCCAGACAAGATCTGGATGAGCGAAGCAGACCAGCCATTTCCATGCAAATGAATGCCACCGGAGCGAAAGAATGGAGGAAATTGACGGCTGCCAATGTAGGACGAAGGATTGCCATCGTCCTCGACAACTACGTGTATTCTGCACCAAATGTACAGGGTGAAATACCTAACGGTAACTCTTCTATCACCGGAAACTTTTCTTTGGATGAAGCGAAAGATTTGGCTAACATCTTGAAAGCAGGAGCACTTCCAGCACCAACGACCATAGTAGAAGATGTGGTGATAGGACCTACACTGGGTAAAGTAGCCAGAGATCAGGGGATGACATCTATCGTGGCTGGTCTGGCCATCGTTATCCTGTTTATGGTAGCCTACTATGCCAAAGGTGGACTGGTAGCTAACGTGGCCCTGTTCTTCAACGTATTCTTTATTCTGGGAATTCTGGCGCAGCTTAGTGCATCACTTACCTTACCGGGTATTGCGGGTATTGTACTTACCATCGGTATGTCTATCGATGCCAACGTACTCATCTTTGAAAGAATCAAGGAAGAGCTCAGAAATGGTGCCGGGATCAAGCAAGCCATATCCAGTGGATATAGCAAAGCCTATAGCTCCATCATTGATGCCAACGTCACCACATTCATTACTGGATTGATCCTCTATACACTGGGTCAGGGACCGGTAAAAGGTTTCGCCATCACATTGATGATTGGTATTGCCTGTTCATTCTTTAGTGCTGTATTCATTACCAGGGTCATTGTTGAGTGGATGTCCAGGAAAAAAGGAGATAAAACCAATATTTCTTTCTCCAATCCTTTCTCATCCAACTTGTTGTCCAACCTGAATATCAACTTCCTGGCTAACCGTAAAAAAGCCTATGCTTTTAGTATTGCCTTCATTCTGGTTGGAATGGTAGCGCTATTTACGAAAGGGCTAACACTGGGTGTTGATTTTAAAGGTGGTAGGTCATATGTTGTTAGCTTCAATGAAGCTATACCTCCTACTCAGCTCAAGATTGGATTAACCGAATACTTTGATAATCAGGGTACAGAAGTAAAAACTTTCGGGGCTGATAATATCGTAAAGGTCACTACCAGTTATATGATCGACGATGTATCTGATGAAGCAGATATCAAGGTAAAAGAAGCTTTGATCAAAGGGTTGACCGAATCTGCCAAACTTACATACAACAGTTCGGATGGAGAACCGGGAGCTGGTGAATTTATTATCTCCTCCTCATCAAAAGTAGGAGCCACAATCGCTGATGACATCAAAAACTCATCCTATGAGTCGGCCATCTTTGCTCTTATCTGTATCTTCCTGTATATCTTAATCAGGTTTAGGAAATGGCAGTTTGGACTGGGAGCGATCGTGGCGTTATTCCACGACACCCTGTTCGTTATTTCGGCCTTTGCTATCGTTGGCCTGTTTGGGGTGGTCTATGAGGTAGATCAGGTATTCGTAGCTGCGATCCTTACCATCATTGGATACTCCATCAACGATACCGTGGTCGTATTTGACAGGATCAGGGAGAACCTGGGCATCAAGTCCGGATCCGAAATGGTGAAAGTGTTTAACGAATCATTGAATGGCACCATTAGCAGAACGATGATCACATCATTGACTACGCTTATCGTTGTGATTATATTATTCCTCTTTGGGGGTGCTGTATTGAAGGGATTCTCTTTTGCCCTGTTGGTAGGTATCACAGTAGGTACCTATTCATCAATATTCATTGCAACTCCAACTGTACTGGATTTTTACCGAAAAAGAGATAGCAAAGCCAAAGCAGTAAGTGCTTAAAGTTTGATTAAAATGATTAAAAAAAAGGCCCGTAGATTATTCTATGGGCCTTTTTTTGTCTTATTAATACTAAGCATTTTGCTCTATAAGATTGATGAGCTGCTGTTTATTGGCCACACCAGCTTTTCTCCACACAGGCTTTCCTTTCTTAAATAAAATGATTGTAGGAATACTCTGAACCTGGTACTGCATGGCAATGCCCTGGTTCTTGTCCACGTCTATCTTAATAATTCTTGCCTTACCTTTCAATGCTGCTGATACATCTTTAAGAATAGGTGCCTGCATTTTACAAGGCCCACACCAGTCAGCATAAAAATCCACCAATACTGGTTTATCGCTATTGATCAATTGTTTAAAATTCCCCTTCATAACTTCTATCCTTTGCCAGTACATCACAAAATGTATTCCAGACCGTAAAATGGATCAAAAAATACGGTATGGGCTATTTATTCATGCCATTTTGACACCTTTTAGGCTCCGGAATAAATGTATCCTCACCACCCGGTCTGCCCATTCCTCCCAAATATTAATTTAACAATAACATTTCATCTCAGATGTTCTAAATTTCTCAAAGTGCCTTTTCATGGCTTTTCATTTTATATTCTATAATTTTAGACCTTATCAACGTTACTCGAATGAACGGAAAATCAGGAAATCATTTTACCTATATCCTCGCACTTGCCTTACTCTTTGGGTTGTTATATCTGATGAAATTCGTTGTGCCGCACTATGTGCCGGAGGATGGCCCTATTGATTATTCCGAGATTTCTATACAGTATGAGGATGACTCCAATCCAGAGACTTCAACCCTCGAAATAACTGAAAAGTCTGCTGATAAACCATCTAACGAAAAAGCAAACCCTATAGCTGAATCGACAAATGCTGAAGGTTTCTTTAATGAGCTAAAGAGAACCTACCAGACCACGGTGCTCAATAGATTACCACCGGGCAAGCCACGCACAGATGTTATCATCCGTTATTACAAGCATCCACCTGACGGCAACAGCGTTTACACCCTTAAAGACCTTGGATTCTACATTCACGAGCGCCCAGTGGATAATGAGATGACGGATTATGAGTCAAATTCAATTTTTTACGGAGATAGTGTAAAAAAAGAGGATCTACTTATCGTGGCTTATACCCTGCTTAGTGAAGGCTTACCTATCAAAAGCATTAAACCATCATTATATCATGACGGATGGAAATACAATTCCATTGAAATCGGAGCAGATTCTACAGTGATTGAAAAAGAAGTTTTGACATTGGAGCAACTAAAACAATTGCCACTCAATTAACACTTCGCAATACCTCGATGGTCTCATCAGATATCTTTTTTACCCAGGATTTGAATTCCTCGATTTCCTCCTCAGATTTCTGATCTAAGTTGGTACTAAAATCACTGACCTTTTGAAACACATCTTCCATTTCGATGGTGAGAAAAGAGGGCTTTATCTTGTGGACAATGGCTCTATATTCAGTGAAATTTCTGTTTTCAACAGCTCTTGTAATGGTTTCTGAAAACTCTTCAAAGTTAAAAATGAATGCCTCAGAGAGCTCCTTCATGAAATCCTCATCCCCTTCCGTCACTTTTTCTAGAGCAGCGATTATATTACCCATGATTTTTTTTTGCTTGCTGGTTGTATCACAAAAGTATTAAATCTTATTCAACTCCTAAGTCATTGAATAATAGTTTGTTTAATATGATTTCAAAGGAACTTTTTCCGATCAACAGCCTTTAAGATCATTAAACTTACTATTTAATCAATGGATCAAATTCTCTATATTTTTGACCCGCTTTGTGGGTGGTGTTTCGGTTTTAGCCAAACAATGCTTGATCTCTCAAAAAAGCATGCAGGCAAATATGAATTCGTCCCGATAGTGGGTGGCATGATGACCGGGTCCAGGGTAGCACCCTATGCCAGCATGGCGGAATATATTAAAAGTTCTATACCAAGATTGGAGGTTACAACCGGAACGACATTCGGAGAGCCCTATATTCAAAATTTCCTTGAAGATGGATCGGCACTGACTGATTCCGAACCTCCTTGCAGAGCTCTGATTACCTTCCGCAGTTTCATGCCCGAAAGTGCTATGGAATTTGCTCACAGCCTGCAAAACGCCCATTTCAAAGATGGGATGGATTACAATGATGATTCTTTGTATGGCCAACTGTCGGAGTCCTTTGGGTTGGATTCAAAAATTTTTATGGAGCGCTTTCATTCCAACGAGATCAAACAGACAGTAGAAGAAGAGTTTAACTGGGTAAAAAAATCAGGAGTCCAGGGCTTTCCCACGGTGGTCTATCATTCCGGGCAAAAATACTTTTTGATCAACCATGGGTACACGAACCTTGAAACAATGGAAGAATCTTTAAAAAGGGCAGTGGACATGGCAGTATGACATCAATCCATTGATTTGGCTAACCCAAAATTTTGATAATGAACAGCTGCTGGTATTCCGGTAACCAGCTTTTATCAAAGATGTTGATGACTTTTTATTAATAATTAGCACAAATGAAGTCCGGGGAAAGTTTCAAATCCCTAACTTTATATCTAAAGGGTTACTGATGGAAAAACATAAGATCACCATAGAATTTTGCACCTTGTGCCATTGGATGCACCGGGCCACATGGATGCAGCAAGAGCTTTTCACCACTTTCCAGGAGGACCTGGATTCTATTACTTTAAAGCAGGGCACAGGTGGCATTTATGACATTTACCTGGATGGTCATTTGCTCTTTTCGCGAAAGGAGGAAGGGAGGTTTCCTGAGATTAAAGAGCTAAAGCAACTGGTGAGAGATCATATCGATCCTGATAAAGACCTTGGGCATACGGATGGACATCCTGCCGCTCAGCACCACTGATGGGTTTTTCCGATCGATTACATCATATAAAATTCTGGCCTCCATTTCTACTGTTATCCATCACGATTGGATACAGCCTCTACCATGAGGAGGCATTCATGGACATCATCCAATCACTCAATGCCTGGATCCTCGCCCATTTCAGCTGGCTTTTTAGCTGGAGCGCATTGTTGATCCTGCTTGTCTTAGGGATCATTTATTTTTCTCCGGTAGCCGAAATCAGAATTGGAGGAAGAGATGCGAAACCACTCCTTTCAAAATGGCGGTGGTTCTCCATCACCATCTGTACAACGATTGCGACAGGAATCCTTTTCTGGGGGACAGCCGAGCCGCTCATGCACCTTAATCAGCCACCGGCAAATCTTGAAATCCAGGCAGGAAGCTTTCAGGCCAGAGACTTTGCCATGTCCGCCATGTTTATGCACTGGACCCTTACGCCTTATGGCATGTATACCATCACTGGACTTGTATTTGCCATCTGCTATTACAATCTCAAACAACCATTCCAGGTAGGTTCGCTGGTCTATCCTTTGTTCGGAAAGCATGCTCATGGGAAAGTAGGGACTATCGCAGACATTATTTGCCTTTATTGCCTCATTGCCGGTATGTCTGCATCCCTGGGTGCAGGAATACTCACCATTTCCGGAGGTCTCAACAACCTTTTTTCTTTTGAGAACAATCGGTTTGTACTGGCTATCGTAGGAATGCTCATCGTGGCTACTTTTATGGTTTCGGCTGCAAGTGGATTGATGAAGGGTATCAGGGTATTGTCGGACTTTAATGTAAGGATCTTTTTCCTGATCGCGGCGATCTTCTTGTTTTTTGGGCCGGTTACCGATCTGCTGCTGATCGCTGTGAATGGAGCCTATGAATATGCCATTGAGTTTTTGCCCAGGAGTGTAAACTGGGACAACAATCCGGGAGAATCATGGTTTCAGAGTTGGACGGTGTTTAACTGGGCCAACTGGCTGGCCTGGACACCAATCACTGCCCTTTTTCTGGGGAGGTTATCAATTGGATATACTGTCAAACAATACATCCAGGTCAATTTGTTGCTGCCTGCCGTTTTTGGAGCCATTTGGATGACCATCTTCAGTGGGTCCGCGTTGCACTGGGACATGCAGACTTCAGGTGAGCTCTTCGAATTGATGCAAGCCAAAGGTCCTGAATCCGTAGTCTATGCACTGATTAAAAAATTACCGACCGAGCTCGTCATTGGAACTTTGTTTTTGATCACTACCTTTATCTCCTATGTGACAGCTGCAGATTCCAACACATCGGCAATGAGTAACATTTGCACCAAAGGTGTCACTCCCGAACACCCTGAATCGCCTGTTTTCATAAAAATAATCTGGGGCACCATCATCGGTCTCATTGCCTGGATCATGATAGCTAGTGCGGGTATCGAAGGAATTAAAATCATTTCTGTACTGGGTGGTTTTCCGGCATTGCTGATTGTTGTTCTTGTGGTATTAGGTGCAGTAAAATTGCTGATAGTTTCTCCAGATTTAGATAAATTGGGTAAATGAAAAGCATCTCATTTCTGATCTTTTTACTGGTGGCAGCTTCACTCTCCGGGCAGTCAAAAAAAGCTGAAAAACTGATGTGGCTGGAAGGTCGATGGAACCGAACAGATATCACTGGAACTGCCCAGGCTTTTGAAGTGTGGGAAACAGGAGTGGACAATGAAATGACTGGCATCGGCGTCATGTTGGATGACAAGGATACCGTATTTGTTGAACGCCTGACCATTACCCGCAGAAGAGGGAATTTATACTACATCGCAGAAGTAGCAGCAAATGCAGAGCCCACCTACTTTAAAATCACCAGTATAGGCAACAATTCTTTTGTATGTGAAAATGAGGCTCATGATTTCCCAAAAATGATCTTATACAGCCTTGACAGTGACATTCTTACTGTGGTGATCAGTGGTAATTCCCGTTCCAGAAAGTTCATTTTTAAAAAAGAAGATTGATTGACCTTTGTGTGAATTTTCATTTCCTGTACTTTCGTAGCTTTATTTTTCCGCATGAGACAGAAATTGCTTAGAGAAGGTGCTGATGAGCTCTCATATGAGATCCGTGGAATTGTTAGAAAAGCAGAACAATTAGAAAAGCTTGGGTATTCAATTTTATGGGAAAACATTGGTGATCCAATCCAGAAAAACAGAAAGTTGCCTGGTTGGATCAAAGAAATTATATCGGGTCTGATACACGAAGACCTTACATACAGCTATAGTCATTCGAAGGGTGTGTTATCCACCAGACAATACCTGGCTGAAAAGTGTAGTGCCCTTGGTGGCGTTCAGATCACTGCAGATGACATCACCTTCTTCAACGGTCTGGGAGACGCCATTGGAAAGATCTATCAATACCTTATTCCATCTTCCAGGGTAATCGGTCCTTCTCCAGCCTACTCAACGCATTCTTCTGCAGAAGCTGCTCATGCCAACAGTCATCCCATTACCTATAAGCTGGACCCTGAAAATTTCTGGTATCCGGATACTGATGATATTTATCAAAAAGTAAAAGAGAATCCGCACATTGTCGGGATGATCATCATCAACCCTGACAATCCAACAGGCATGGTCTATCCCCGTGAGATCCTGGAAAAGATGGTGGCCATTGCCAGGGAGTTTAACCTGTTTATCATCTGTGATGAGATCTATATGAATCTCATCTACAACAATGCAGAGACCTGTACATTGGCTGAGATCATTGGTGATGTGCCTGGGATCAGCCTGAAAGGGATCTCCAAAGAATTCCCATGGCCGGGAGCCCGGTGCGGTTGGGCAGAATACTACAACCGGGGGAAAGACCCGGAATTTGCCAAGATGTGTCAAACCATCGACAACGCCAAAATGATTGAGGTCAGCTCCACCAAATTACCTCAGGTAGCGATACCCAGGATCATGAAGGATCCCAGGTATAATCGCTTCATCAAGGAAACCAATCAGCACGTGGGGCAAAGGAGTAAATATTTGTCACAGGTATTCAGCGATGTGCCTTATATCACCTTCAATGATACAAACGGTGCGTTTTACAATACCATGATCTTTAAGCCTGGGGTGCTGAAGCCGAATCAGAAACTGAAAATTGATGATCCAAAGGTGGAGGCACTCATCGAACAGTGGTTCGCCAGCAATGGCAAGGTGGAGCTGGACAAACGATTTGTTTACTACTTACTGGCAGCCAAGCAGGTTTGTTTGGTTCCAATCTCATCTTTCTGTTCAGATTTGATGGGATTCAGAATGACATTGCTTGAAGAAGATGAAGCGATTCGCGATGAAACCTACAAGCGTATCAAAGAAGGCATCATAGAATACTGCGAATCATAGTTAGACCTGGGCAAGTTCCTGTACCCGCTCCTTGATGATCTCCTCCACGGTCTTTTTATGGATTTTGCTTTCAAGCCAGGCAATGATGTCAAAGTAAATAAAGGCTCTCTTCTCAAATTGACTGATGGTCAGCGGTACAAGATTATCTCTGAGCTTTTTAAACCGGTGTATCAATTCAATCTCGGTAATGTCTCTATTTAGGTTTTTGATAAAGTCCAGGATATGGTACTGAAACTCATGCATGTCTTCTTTCTTATGCAGAAAACGATATGTGGAGCGGAGGTAGTATTCAATGACATCCCTGTTTCCCAATTCGTAATGCGTGATCAGGTTAAGTATCCTGGTGAATGAATGAATATCTTCCCGAATATCCTGATCTTCATAATTGATGATCCGGTTGAGCCAGACAAGGGCATCGCTATAGTCCCCATTACCAAAGAAAAGACAGGCAATCTTGTAAAACATGATCAACTGCGAGTGAACATCCAGCAGAGATATGTACTGGTCCATCTGGTGGGAGATACGCCTGAACAAGGCCACACCTTTAGCAAAATCACCAGTGAGAAAATATTCATTGAACTGGTGGGCATAATTATACTTGAATAGCCTGATCTGAAGATTTTCATTCATCTTGATCATGCGGTGGCTGGCCAGGGATCGCAATAACCTGTGAGTGGTGGAGAATTCATCATATTTCAAGAGCCTGGCCTGTGCATTAAGTAACTGATTAAGGCCACGGATATACATTTCGAAATAGTATGAAGAATTTGGTATGCTCTCAAAAAGGTCTACCCATTTTTTGGCATAATCATACATGGGGTCAAAATCCTGTATAAAGCTGTAATATCCCTGGTGAATTTCGTACCAAAGTAATTTCTCTTTAAATGATAGTGAACTTTCACTCCATTTGGGAAGTCGTTGATCAAAGATTCCTGTAATCTCATCATAATCTTCCTTACTTCTCACTGATCCATGCTTTAGGTAGATGGTATTCAATTCCACAGAAATATTCATCAGCAAGTTGACCCTGGAGATTTGCTCATTTACCTTATTGGTCTCCTCAATGATCTGACGCAAGCGATTCAGGCTATGCTTTCCCATAGAATACGGCAAAAGGTTCTTCTCCCATTTAAGCACTTCCAACTGCAATTCCAGGTTGTCACCTTTTTTGATAGACCGCTTTAGTTTTTGGACAAGCTGCATACTTTGATGGTAGAGGCTACGGTCATATAACAATTGGATGTGGTCAATCTGCTCTCTTACAGCAATATCATCATTTGTTGATGTGGAATATTCCTTCAGACTTTGCAACAACTTCTGATAGAGATGGGCTTTAAGGTTGCTGAATTGAGCGGGTTTAATCCATGGATTATTTTTAATCAGCCTCTTTTCGTCAAAGACCTCACTTTGACTCATTTCATCAAAGAGTTTCAGGTATTTTGGATCATCCTGATTCTGGCTATTTTTCAGTTTGAAATAGCGTTTTTCACTCTTGGTAAGCGATTTTATTAAGACAAACAAGTGATCGGAGTGATCTTTAGACATCGTAATAGATAACTTAATTATATTACTAATATAAGCAATATATCAGCATAATTAGTTCAGTAGATGATTTTAGCAGTCGTATTTATTTTTTATTTAGGTTTTGGGATCATGGGACCAAATCCTACCTTTAAATTTTGTAAATTGGAAATAACAGATCAAGATCATTGAATCTGATAAATATATACATCGGAATTGTAAGAATTTCCCAACCAAATAAGATTCGAAATGGACAACAACAGAGTATACGTTTTTGACACAACACTTCGTGATGGAGAACAGGTACCAGGATGTCAGTTATCTACACCCGAAAAAATTGAAATAGCTAAAGAGCTTGAAATACTGGGTGTTGACATTATCGAAGCCGGGTTTCCCATCTCCAGTCCTATGGACTTCAACTCCGTTATTGAAATTTCCAAAGCTGTGAGTGAGCCAGTGATTTGTGCACTGACAAGAGCTGTTGAAAAAGACATTGACTTTGCAGCAGATGCTTTAAAATTTGCCAAGCGTAAAAGAATTCATACAGGGATCGGAAGTTCCGATTATCACATTAAGCTGAAATTCAAGAGCGACCGGGAAAAGATCCTTGAAAGAGCCATAGCAGCTACCAAATACGCCAAGAAATATGTAGAAGACGTAGAGTTTTACTGCGAGGATGCTGGCCGAACAGAGAATGAATTTTTGGCCAAAATGGTTGAGGCGGTCATCAAAGCAGGTGCAACCGTCGTCAATATTCCTGACACCACAGGATATTGTTTACCGGAAGAATACGGTGCCAAAATAAAATACCTGAAAGAAAATGTGAAAGGTGTAGATAAAGCCATTCTTTCATGCCACTGCCACAATGATTTAGGCCTTGCCACAGCGAATACTGCCGCAGGAGTGATCAATGGCGCCCGACAGGTTGAAGTCACCATGAATGGCATTGGCGAAAGGGCTGGCAATACTTCCCTTGAAGAAATCACGATGATCCTTAAAACACACAAGGATCTGAATTTGCATACCAACATCAATAGCCAGCACATCTATGCATTGAGCTTATTGGTAAGCAAAATGATGAATATGCCCGTGCAACCTAACAAAGCAATCGTCGGAAGAAATGCTTTTGCACACTCATCCGGAATCCACCAGGATGGAATGATCAAAAACAGGGAGAATTACGAGATTCTTAATCCAACGGATATTGGGATCCCACAATCATCAATCATTCTTACAGCCCGAAGTGGTAAAGCTGCTTTGAAATACCACCTCGAAAGGCTTGGTTACAAGTTGGAAAACGAGCGTGTTGAAGAAGTTTATCAGGGATTCCTAAAGCTGGCAGATGAGAAAAAAGATTTTACCGACAATGACCTCATTGTGTTGGTGGAAGGAAAATTACCCGAAGAAGGCATTGAGCTGGAAGATGTAGAAATCGTAAGCAGCCAGTCAAAAGGCACTTCTGCATCGATCAAATTAAAGGTGAACGGAGAGTACCTGACCGGTAAAGCTACCGGTAGCGGATCACTGGAAGCTGCCTTGAATGCAGTAGATCAGTTGATCCACGAGAAGATGAACCTGGATGAGTTTCTGGTTCAGTCAATCGGCGATCGTACGGACGAAGGCAAGGTGCATATGCGAATTGAATTCGAAGGTCAGCTTTACATGGGCTTTGGTGTGCATAAAGATGTAATCATCGCATCAGTGAAAGCTTACATCGATGCTATCAATAAAGTGGCTTCGCTAAAAAGAAGATTGGCAATTAGTGCTTAAGCACTCAATACCATTTAGCCAGCCTTACTTCAATCTTACTGTCTCCGGTGTTGACCAGCTTTTTGAATTGATCCACATCGCTCAGGCCTCCCTGTCCACGGTAATGGTATGGGTACACGACTTTGGGTTTAAACTCCAGCACAGCCGAAGCCGCCTGATTGATGTCCATGGTGTATGGTAGGTTCATGCATACAAAAGCCACATCGATGCCTTTTAGCGAGCGCATTTCCTTGATATCTTCTGTATCCCCGGAGATATAGATTTTTTTGTCTCCCATCGTGAGGACATATCCATTGCCCCGACCTTTCGGGTGCCTGGAATCATCTGTCTCAGGGAGATTATACATGGGAACGGCTTGTATGCTAATTCCTTCCCAATCCAGGATAGATCCATTACTGAGCACTTTTGCGTTCGATTTTTGAGATTCCTCCAGCTGATCATAGACTGCCTGTGGAACTACAAATGTGCTTTTGCTGGTATTGAGTGCAGCCAGGGTCTCTTTATTCAAATGGTCACCATGAATGTCTGTGATCAGGATCAGATTGGGATCAGCGAATGCACTAAATCCCGATGCTCCACCATAGGGATCCACGTAAATGGTTTTTCCGTTAAACTCCAGCACCATGGTGCCATGCGTTACCGGGTTAATCTTGACGGGTCCTGATTTTGTATCCAGCTTATCCTGTGCGACACATAGCAAGGGTATAATGAAGAGAAAAGAGCAGAAATGCTTCATAAGATTTGGATTGGTTTATTCCAATAACGGAAAGACCAATCCAAATGTTAGGAATATGCCCGATCAATCTCGCTCCACGCTACTCATACCTGCCTCACTGATGGATACTTTAGCTTCACCACGATACCTGACCTTGCTCATTCCAGCGGCTTCTATTTCCAGGTCCTCACTTGCACTGACCTGGGCCAGGGATGCTCCCACCACTTGCAATGAGGCTTTCCTTACCTCAAATTCAAATGCTTTGAGCTTGGAGGCACCAATCACCTCAACGTCGAGCTCGTCACCCGAGCCTCGTAATTCCATTTCAGAAGCGCCAGCCATAGAGATATTCAGCTTTTCCACCCTGGACTCAAGTATCAGCTCAGATGCCCCTACAAGATTTATTTCCATCTCGTTTTCATTAAATCCCCGGACATCCCCCCTGCACTTTCCTACAAGCTCCAGATAGTCCAGTTCGGGCATCGTAATACTCAATTTTACTTCTCTGTGCTTGTCATTCCACCATTCCCAGGCATCCTCCCGGTATTTTACCTCCAACTCATCTCCCACCTGATTGAGATATACATCACCCAACACATCCTCGTCTCCATACACAGTCACTTTGTATTCTGAACCTCTGCGAATATCCACTTTCATCAAAGAGGCCACTTTTACCTCATCAAAATCCTCAAAAGGGTATGACATCCGATCAGCATAGCCTCTGTCATCATCGTCAGACATCGTGCTTTCATCCACAGGACATGAGATACATCTTATCCCCCTGCTATCGAAGACCCAATCATTGCCTTCCATCTGTCTTGAGCTGTAACCTCCATGATACAGGGTACTTACAAGAATCCTGTCAAGGTCCCTTTCCATTCTGAATACCTGCCCAAACGGAACATAAAAGACTGCATCAATGTGTTGAAACCTGTATTTTGTGCCCTCAGGGAATACTGGCTTCGGATCAAACAGAATCTCATCCCCGGTCTTCACGACCTCATATTTGACACGCCTGGCGTTTTCGATGGCTTCTGTCCTATTGGACCCTCTGCTTTCAATGTCTAACACTAACTTATAAACACTGTCAGCATGCCCACGAATTCTCAGGTCTACAAGGTTAGGCCCAAAAGAGGGGTCGGCGCTGAGTTTGAATGTTGGTATTTCACCCTCAACCACTTCAAATACTTTTTCATCTTTGTAGCTACTGCCAGACCTGAACTCTGCCACATATCCCGGAAGATTAAATGAAATGAGCACGATGGATACCAACCATAAGATAAACAGGGACCACCCGATATAGGCATTGACTATTTTTCGCTTTAAGATAATGGCCAGGCCAGCCAGGAAGAATGCCAATGCAGTAATTATTGAAAACCCCCAAATACTGAATACAATGATAGGATCAATGGAATCCCGAATCAAATCGATGGGGATTTCTCCCAGATTGTACAGATTGGTCATACCACCAACCCCATAAATAGTAAGCAATAAGCCAGTGAATATTACCATGGAAATAAAACCATGGAGACTGAGTATGGCACCAAAGATGATCCTTACTGCATCAATCAGAAAACGCATCAGTGGTCCCAGAATCTTAGCGAGCCCACTGATAACCAATGCGATAAGTCTGAATGGAAACAATAAAACCTTAACCAAAGGACCTTCTTCACCTTCCTTCACCCGAAGATTTTTCTTCACCGCATCTTCAATGTTCTTCAGTGTGACAGGCTCTCCTTCCATTTGTACCTTTTCGGTAATGGTTTTGGCCTCGGGCGTGATGATCCACAGAATGACATAGATCAATACCCCGGCACCTCCCAGAAATATCGAAATCACAAAAATTAATCGAACTACGGAGACATCAATGCCAAAATAGGAAGCTATGCCACCCGCCACACCTCCCAGGACCCGTGAATCAGGATTTCTAAAGAGTTTTTTGATCTTTCCATCTTCTTCCAGGTCGTTGTTGTATGGTACAACTATCCAGAGGATGATATAAGCCAATAAAATGGCTCCTGAAATACCTGAGAAAAAAACGTTAACAAACAGGGCAATAAACAGCAACCTGATCCACAATGGATCTATCCCAAAATAGTGGGCTATCCCGGCCGATACGCCACCGATGATTCTCCGTTTGGTATCTCTGTAGAGTCTTTTAGTTGCTTTCCCCTTTTCACCTTTTGAAGAGGTTTCCTCTCTGGAGTCTTCCGCTTTAGGGGGTTCAGCAGGCTCAGATTCCAGCGTGGCATCAAAGTCCTGGGTGGTTCCCATTGTGGTGATCAAATCATTCACATCATCCAGATTGATGGTCTGCCTGCTTGCCGTAAGCTTGCTCAGAAAGATCTCAGCAATCCTTCCTTCAATATCTGAGATGATTTCCTTGCTATCATCAAAGCTGGAAAAGTATTTATTGACAGAATCCAGATAGCTCTTGAGTTTTTCGAATCCATCCTCCTCAATATGGAAAATGATCCCTCCAATATTTATACTGACTGTCTTTTTCATTTCTTTAATCGCGGTTATTAGTTAGTCTAAATGTTGAATGCGTTCGGGCATTTAACATCTGATCTGTATGAATCAAAATTGATTTATGATTGAGTGAGTTTTTCATTCCTTCCTTTTATTTCCTGGTTGTTTTTGCAGATTTCTTACTCACCGAGATGATCTTCTTTGTAGAAGCCTGTAGTTCTTCCCAGGTATTGTTAAGTCCCTTTCTAAATTCCTCACCTGAATCAGTGAGCGTGTAATACTTCCTTGGTGGACCACTCGTGGATTCCACCCACTTGTAATCCACCAGTCCAGCCTTCCTCAATCTTGTAAGCAAAGGGTATAATGTCCCCTCTACCACCATGATCTTTGCAGAAGTTAGTTCCTCAAGCATGTCGGAAGCATAAACCTCCCCCCTTGAGATGATATTCAGAATGCAGAACTCTAAGATTCCCTTCCGCATCTGAACTTGTGCATTCTGTAAATTAATGTCCATCTTCCTACCTTTTGACCTTTAGGTTCCTTACTGTATACGGAAAGGTACTATGTATGGCCAAGTACTATGTGAAAATATTTACTGATAGATAATAATTCTTTATTTCATTATATTTAATATTACTTTAATTATATAAATGTTTAAAAAGTTATTATTTGGTCACGCATATAACGTCCAACCTTTTTGTGTTAGAGCAGGTCTAACTATCTTGCAATGGGATACTTTTTCATGAAATCAATCAGCTTTTTCCTTCCCCTTGCATTGGTCATTCATTTTCTGCATGCTCAGGATCAAACACCTAAGTACAGCAATGAATATTTAAATATTGGAGTGGACGCAAGAGCATTCGGACTGGGTTTGAGCATGACCAGTCATGTAGATGATGTATCTGCGCTTTACTGGAATCCTGCAGGTATACTGGATTTGAAAGCTGATCATCAGCTGGAGATGATGCATGCAGCCTATTTCGCAGGCATTGCCAACTATGATTTTTTAGGCTATGCAAGAAAACTGGATGAAAGCAGCGGTATCGGGATCAGCGTACTTCGATTTGCCGTAGACGACATTGCCGATACCCGATTTTTGTTTGATGCTACCGGGGCTATCAATTACAACAACATCCAGTTCTTCTCTGCATCGGACTATGCCTTTTTTATCTCCTATGCCAGGGATATACCCGTGCTTGGTGGACTGAAAACCGGTGGTAATGTGAAAGTCCTGCATCGCAGGGTAGGGAATTTTGCTACTTCCTGGGGTTTTGGTGTCGACCTGTCAGCCCAAAAAGCTTTTGGAAAATGGATGGTGGGCCTGATGGCCAAAGATGTATTTGGCACCTTCAATGCCTGGAAACACAATAGCGAAGAGGTTAGTCAGGTGTATGGTCAGACAGGAAATGCTGTGCCAGAAAACACGCTTGAAATAACGCTACCACGACTGATTGCGGGCATTTCCAGAAAAATTAGCATTTCAGAGGCCTTCAGCATATTGACAACTGCTGATTTGGTATGGACCTTTGATGGCAAGAGAAACACTGTGGTCAGAACGGATTTCGGTTCCCTCGACCCTATGGCTGGCATCGAGATCGGTTTCAAAAACATGGCGTTTCTGCGCGCTGGCGTCAATCAGTTTCAGCAGATTGAGGATTTTGACGCGTCTACATCCTGGACCTTTCAGCCAAGTGCCGGAATCGGAGTGCGATTCAGTGAAGTCGCCATAGATTATGCACTCACGGATATTGGAGACCAGTCTGCCGGGTTGTACTCCAACATTTTTTCCATCAAAGTTGATTTCAATTCAAGCAAGGATGAAGAGTAAGCTAATCACCGGACTCCTCCTGCTTTTTGCTTTGACTACCTGGTCGCAGCCCTATGGCAATGAATGGATCAAATTCAATCAACGGTATTTCAAGATCAAGCTGGCTGAGAATGGGGTATATCGTATTGATGCTGCTGCATTACAGCAGGCTGGTGTACCAGAGCCATACTATACTACTGCCTTTGATTTCATAAAGATCTACCGAAGAGGACAGGAGATAGCTGTACGAAAAGTAGATAATAGTGGATCCCTCGACTATCTGGAATTTTACGGAGAAAAGAATGACGGTGAATTAGACACTCAGTTATATGAGGACCCTTCTTATCAGATCCATCCCTATTACAGCCTTTTCACCGACACAGCCTCCTATTTTTTGACCTGGAGACAGACTGAGATAGGAAAATCAATCAATAATGCTCCAGCACTTGGAGACAATCTTGGATATTCACCGGAGCCCTACCACCTAAATGAATTGCTAAACGTCCAGACCAATGTCTACTCCCCAGGTACAAAATTTGGATTTGGCTCGGAATTAAGCTCCGGGGAATACGTGGAAGGAGAAGGATGGACAGGTAGCTTCTTCACCAAAAACCAAAGCCAGACTTTTACCTTCAATCTGGGTGATTTTGATAATACAGGGCCTGTCCCATCAATAGAGATTGGATTGATCGGAGGAAATTCTCTGACACATAAATCGCAGATCAGAGTGGGGCCATCGGATGTCAGCCTCAGAAACCTGGATACAGCCACGTTCAATGGATGGACGCAAACCATCCATTCAGGAAGCCTCGCCTGGTCTGACGTGAATGGAGATGGGACCCTTGTTGTTCGTGTGACCGCTCTGGGAGAGTCCGGTCAGGCTGATAGGATCTCTGTGCCTTACATCAAGATCATTGCCCCACAGGACTTTGACATGGTCGCCAATGAAAACAAGACCTTTTATCAGAGAACAAGTGCTCAATCCAGATCGTACCTCGTCGTACCAACAACCAATGCCGCAGGAACCAGAATTTTTGAAGTCACGGATCCACTTACCCCCAGGATCATTACAAAAAGCTTCAGTGCTGCTGATCGTTTTGAGTTCATCGTAAATGACCCCACAATTCCCAGGAAGTTTTATGCTTTCACCAGCACTAAAAGTGTAGCCTCCATCGAAGAAGTAGATATGGGTCAAATTGATCCGACGAATAGCAACTATCTGATGATTAGTCATGACCATTTCAACGCCCTGGCCAGTGATGGGCTAAATCAACTCGACGCGTATAGATCCTACAGAGAGAGCGTGCAGGGAGGTAGTCATCAGGTTGAGCTGGCCATGATAGACGAAATATTTAACCAATATGGATACGGAGATCCATCGCCATTGGCCATCAAAAATTTTATTGCGCATGCACTGGCAGTCGGAGATCCTAAATATCTGTTTATCATCGGGAAAGGGCTTTCAACCAATTATGGTTTTTACCGACAGGACCCTGAGACTTACCCTAATGTGAATTACATCCCGGCTTATGGATTTCCCGGATCAGATTTATTGTACACCATCAAAGCTGCCGGATCCGGTTTTGACCCCCCCTTTGGTGTCGGGCGCTTGAATGCCTTTACCTCCGAAGACATAAAGTCCTATTTGGACAAGGTGAAAGAAATGGAGGCACTCCCTTTTAACAATCTCTGGCGCAAAAATCAAATACTATTGAGCGGTGGTCAGAATAGTTTTGAGCAGCAAACCTTTTCGAACTATGTAGAAAATTTTGAGCGATTAGCGGAAGGAAACTTTCTGGGGGGTAATGCCAAAATCAGGAGAAAAATAACAACAGCGCCTACTGAAATTATTGACATAAGAACAGAGATCAACAATGGAGTAGGAATGGTCACATTCTTTGGACACAGCTCATCCCAAAATTCAGATATTGAGATAGGCAACGTGAATGATCATGACAATGCAGGGAAATACCCGATAGTACTGGTCAATGGTTGTAATGCCGGTGAAATCTTTAGTCCTACATTTACCTTTGGGCAGCCCTGGATCAATACACCTTCGAAAGGCGCTTTGGCTTTTATTGCTCATGCAGATTTCTCCTTTTCGATTAACCTCAAGCGCTTTTCAGATCTTTTCTATCAGGAGGCTTTTACCAAGGAACTGGAATTTGGCCGTAGTCTGGGTGAAATCATCACCTCAGTGGCCGGATTATACCATGATCTCTTCGGGACAAATGTAGTTTCGTTGGCTCAGGTAAACTTAATGTCCGTCCTGGGTGATCCGGCCATCAAAGTTTTTGGAGCCAATAAACCTGATTACGAATCAGACCCCAACCAAATTTCGGCAGACCCCATTTTCGGCAACCAGATTTTGGCCAGTCAGAGTGGGTTTATCATCAACTTTCCACTTAAGAATTACGGAAAATCTACATTGGACTCAATGGATCTGGAAATAAGAAGAACATTACCAGAAGGAGAAGTCCTGACTCAAGTGATCCGTATCCCGCCAGTTAAGTATTCAGATACCCTACAAATTACCATTGAGAATGACCCTGCCAGAAAAGTGGATGGGAACAATATTTTTACCTTTATCATCGATCCGGGAAATGTGGTTGATGAGCTCAATGAGAACAACAATCAAACGACTTTTGAACTGTTTATAAATAGTGGGAATACCATCAATTTATACCCTATCAACTTCGGGGTTCAGTCGGAAAAAACCGTAAACCTGATGTTTCAACCTTCTTCTGTTTTGGACGCCCCACGTGACTTTTCTCTTGAATACGACACTTCACATAACTTCTCCAGCAGCTTCAAAAACAGTATGGTATTGAATGGATTAACCATGATCAGGCATCCGGTAGACTTCAATGCTTTGCCTGACTCGACAACGATCTACTGGAGAACCCGTTATGCAAGTCCACAACAGGATGAAGATACCACCTGGGTAAACTCTTCCTTCACGATCATCAATGGGTTGAATTCCGGATGGGGCCAGGTAGGAACCGGACAGTTTTCAGGCAATACATTATCGGGAGTCACCTATAACAATGGAACCTGGAGCTTTGAAGAATCGGAAAATGATTATGAGATCGTCACCCATGGTATTGACCACCCAAATGAATATGAAGATATACAGGTGATCGTAGGAAATGTAAACTATATGATCACGGAAAACACTTTCGATCCGGTGTGTAGGGTAAATACCATCAATGCGGTATTTATAGACAGGGCAACGGGTCAACCTTATCGTCCTATCAGCTTCCAGACCGGTGATGTCTCCAATCCACTGATCTGCGGACGGGTGCCCCAGGTGATTCACAACCTGACAGAAAATAATGTGTTAGGTTCCAACCGATATCTGGATTCCCTCATCAGTCTTATGAAAACAGAAGACTATGTTTTACTCTTTTCATTTGATTCGGTGGCCTATTCTAATTGGGATGCACAGTTAATCAGCTCACTAAATTCAGTGGGCATCCAAAGCAATACTATATCCTCTTTAGTAGATGGTCAGGCTGTTATCTTTCTTGGTAAGAAAGGCGCTTCCCCAGGCGAAGCCATTGAAATGGTTGATGATGGTTCGCTTCTGCTTCCAAAAGAACAATTGATGAACCTGGCTGGTCTGGTGACCTATACCTCTACTAGCGGCAGCATTTCCACAAGAAGAATAGGTCCGGCAAAATCCTGGAATAATCTCCATTATGAAGTGATTGACAATGCAAATGACAACTTTTCGATTGATGTCATAGGGATAGATCCAAATGGTACAGAAACACAACTCTTCACTGATGCACGATTAGTGGCTGTAGATGTAAGCTCAATCGATCCCCTTCAATACCCTTTTTTAAAATTAAACATTGGTTTCAGTGACAATGTGGACCTCGATCCTCCTCAGCTTAAGGCTTTGGTAGTAGAATACACACTGCCACCGGAAGGATACCTGCTTGCAGCAAGCAATGAAAGCCAGGACTTGCAGGAGGGACAGGAGTATCAGACCAGCTATAAATTCATCAATATTTCTTCAGAAGATTTCCAGGACAGTCTTCACGTCTCCTCCTCCCTTCTCAATATTAACAGCTCACAATCCTTTGATCAGTCTTTCAATATTGCTCCAACCGCCGCTGGTGACACTACCTCTTTCACACTCATTTACAGCAGCATTGGCAGGACCGGACAAAACAATCTGAACGTGTTTGTCACACCCATGGAGAATGAATTACTAAGTGCAAATAATTTCTACAGTTTGTCTCCAGCCGCGACTATCAATGAAGACAATACGAATCCGGTGCTGAATGTGACCATCGATGGCACCTATATCCTGGATGGAGATATTGTTTCTCCTAATCCAACTATTCGGATCACACTCAAGGACGACAACAGTTATCTACTGAATGATGACACGGTCGGAATTGAGGTATACCTCAAGCAACCCTGTGACGGATGTCAATACGAGAGGGTCAATTTCACCGATCCGGGGGTCAGCTACACACCAGAAACCGAAGACCAGGAATTTGAAATGAGCTATCAGCCAGGCCCATTGGAGGATGGCATTTATAGTCTTAGGGTGTCCGCTGAAGATGAGTTGGGGAATAATTCCGGAGACAATGACTATGAAATTTCATTTGAAGTGATTAATGAGAGTGCTGTCACACATTTTTATCCTTATCCCAACCCATTTTCTACCAACACCCGTTTTGTGTTCACCCTGACAGGAGGGACCATTCCGGATCAGATCAAAATACAGATCATGACCATTAGTGGCAGGGTGGTAAAGGAAATCAACCAGGATGAAATCGGACCGATTCGGATTGGTAACAACATCACACAATATGCCTGGGACGGTCGCGATGAATATGGTGACCTATTGGCCAATGGCGTTTACCTTTACCGGGTATTTATCCGTCAGCAAGGTGAATCTCTCAATCATCGTTTTACCACGGCAGACAAAGCGTTTAAAAATGGATATGGTAAGATCTACATACTTCGTTAATGCCCAATAAAAACTACTATCTCATCCCATATATCATTGTATTTCTGCTGGCACTTCTCACATGGTCTGTGATTGAACATGGGGATGCAGTATTGTTCTTCAATGCCAACAGAAATCCGGTTTTCGACTTCTTTTTTAAGTACTGGACCCATTTGGGGGATGGCGTTTTTGTGGGAGTGTTGTTTGTAGGGCTCCTCATCTGGAAATGGCGCCTGGCGATGATCTTTCTCGCACTGGGACTCGCACAGCTTGTATTTTCTCAGGGATTGAAGCGGCTTGTTTTTCAAGATATACCCAGACCCATTCGGTATTTCGATGATATCACAGACCTAAAGTTGATTGAAGGTGTAAACCATCATGGAAGCTTTTCTTTCCCCTCTGGTCATACCATTACCGCTTTTGCCGTCGCTACTTTTTTTGCGATTGTGTTTAGAAAGAGTAGAAGTTTGTCAATGACTTTTCTTGCGGCGGCTATTCTGGTAGCCATGTCGAGGATTTACCTGCTACAACACTTTCTGCGTGATGTGTTGGCCGGTTCATTGATTGGTGTGGTGATCGCTATCGGCGTCTACTTGCTTTTCAAAAAGTACGTTTTCAAGAAGTCCCCCTTAGAACAATGAAGCAAGCTTCATAGCTACTGCCTTATCCCCTTCAACTTTCATCTTGCCGGTCATAAAGGCCATCATTGGATTCAAATCGCCCTTCAGTAGTTTTTCGAAATTATCCAGCTCCATTACAACTGTACATGGGGCTTCAACCTCTTCAAGAACAACTTTTGCAGGAGACACGGTGTCATCCAAATGGATTGACCCTGCTCCTTTAAAATCAAAATTCACTTTTTCGCCAAATTTCCCACCATGGGTTTCGGCCATCCTGGTGACTTTTATTGTAGCTTCTTCCAGCGTCATCTCAGACCTTATAAACCCAACCGTGTTTATCTTCTATTTCCCCGTACCTGATCTTGTTCAGCAGATCCAGGAAATGGTTGGAGTATTTCCTACCAGCTACATCTGGCAATTCGTAGTCAATGCCATCATTATGAAGCGTCTTGATTTGAGCTACAGTAGCTGCTGTTCCTGCTCCAAAAGCTTCCTGTAATCTTCCCTGTTCAATGGCCTGTACGATCTCTTTGATGGAGATTCTTCGCTCCTCTACTTTCATCCCCTCGTCTCTGGCCAATGTAAGTATGCTATCGCGGGTAATACCATTTAGGATGGTATCACCAGTTGGCGCTGTGATCAAAACATCATCAATCACAAAAAGCAGGTTCATCGTACCTGATTCCTCCACGTACTCGTGTTCCTTGGCATCTGTCCAGATAAGCTGATCATATCCCTCTTTCTGTGCTTTTACTGCAGGATAGAGTGCAGCCGCATAGTTACCACCTGTTTTGGCAAAACCTGTACCACCGGCTGCAGCCCTGGTATAATGCTTCTCTACTTTCACCTTCACGGGTTGACTGTAATATGCACCCACAGGCCCCGTGATGATGAAAAAGCTATAGGTCTCGGAAGGCTTAATTCCAATGTAAGGATCCATAGCCATTTGAAATGGCCGGATATACAGCGATGTGCCCGGAGCACCTGGCACCCAATCCTTATCCAGCTTGAGTAGCTCTGTCATGCTTTGCATAAACAATGTCTCAGGGACTGGTGGCATACACATTCTTTCAGCACTCTTAATCAATCGCTTTGCATTGGCATCTGGCCGGAAAACCAGTATCTCACCATTGCGATCTCTGTAGGCTTTTAGTCCTTCAAAAATGGTTGAAGCATAATGCAAGGTTGTATTAGCAGGGCTGATCTGCAGATCTCCATAAGGAATGATCCTCAGGTCTTTCCACTCACCCTTTGCATAATCAGCAATAAACATGTGATCCGAATAGACTTTTCCAAAAACCGGATTCTCCAGATCTACTTGTTGTAATTTGGATTTTGAATTCTTTTCAATCCTAATGTCCATTGTTTCAACCATCTCCATCTCAATTTTATTCTATCATTGTTGCCATGTCACTTCCGAAACACCCAGCTTTTGAGAGAGCTTCCTACCAAGGACAAAAAAGTAATCTGAAAGCCTGTTGACATAAGCCAACAGATTTTTATTGATCTCATTGTCCTGTCCTAATTTCACAATTCCCCGCTCGGTTCTTCTGCAGACAGTTCGGCAAACGTGGCACAAAGATACAACCTGATGACCTCCCGGAAGAATAAAATTCTTTAATTCAGGCAGTTTCTCAGAGAATTCGTCGATAGAATTTTCCAACCATAAAATATCATTGGCCTCCACGGTAGGTAAGGAAAAACCTTTTGGAGCCTTTTCTGTGGCCAGTATGGTGCCAATAGAAAATAGTTTCTTCTGAATTTCAAACAATTGATTGGCTATTTCTTCACCAATTCCTGGTTGATCCCTCAACAACCCAATGAAAGAATTCAATTCGTCTACATTTCCATATGCGTCAATACGCACGTGGTCTTTCTCTACCTTAGTTCCTCCAAAAAGTGAGGTCCCGCCTTTATCTCCCGTGCGGGTATAAACCTTCAGACTCATGCAACTGGTTCTACTGTCCTAATATTTTTATTTACTTCATCTGATTCTATCAAACCGTCTCTCAGGCGAATGATCCTGTGTGCATACTCGGCAATATCTTCCTCATGGGTAACCATGATGATGGTGTTTCCACTGTTGTGGAGTTCTGCAAAAAGATCCATGATGCTGTAGGAAGTCTTGGAATCCAGGTTTCCAGTAGGCTCATCAGCTAATATGATACTGGGATCATTGACCAGCGCTCTGGCAATGGCCACCCTTTGCCGCTGACCTCCGGAAAGCTCATTGGGTTTGTGATAGGCCCTATCACCTAAGCCCACACCCTCGAGTGTTGCCAGGGCTTTCTCCTCCCGGTCCTGCTTCCCAAACCCTGCATACACAAGGGGTAAGGAAACATTTTCGAGTGCCGATGCCCTGGGTAATAGATTAAATGTTTGAAACACGAAGCCAATTTCTTTGTTGCGGATTTCCGCCAGTTCATTCTCAGTGAGGTCACTGACATCATGTCCATTGAGCACATATTGTCCAGCAGTGGGGGTATCCAGACAGCCAATAATGTTCATCAATGTAGACTTACCTGAACCGGATGGACCCATAAAAGCCACATATTCTCCCCGGTTGATTTCTATACTGATGGACTTCAGGGCCCGGATCGTTTCGGCACCCATCACATATTCCTTTTTGATCTCTTTGGTTGATATAACTGAACTCATTGTTGAATTAATGTGTGATCTATTATAGACGTATTAAACGTCATGAAGTTAACTAATTGTTTCGTTAATCTGCTAAATATATGAACTTCAATGATAACGGAACATTTTATATAGATTCTGAAGGTGAATGAAAATACTGTTTCCTTTTAGTAGGTATCTCAGGAATTGATCTTTAATTAGCAATACGATAGCTTTGAGGAGAGCTAGTATGAACCCCCGATGCTGATGCTTAAAAATCTACTTTATCTGTCCATAATTGTTGTTTTGACGGCAGTTATCTATCTAATCTTCCCGTGGCCAGAGGCAGAGGTCAGCTACAATCAACATATCCGACCAATCATCAATACAAAGTGCATTACCTGCCATGGAGGTATCAAAAAAGCAGGTGGATTAAGTTTCCTGTTCCGGGAAGAAGCCCTGGGAGAAACAACATCAGGAATTCCTGCCATCATTCCGGGTGATGCTAGCAACAGTGAGATGATGCGAAGGATCAGGCACCATGATCCTGAGCTAAGGATGCCTTTTGAGGCAGAACCTTTAACTGAAGATGAGATTGAGCTTTTTGAAGCATGGATCAACCAGGGTGCCAAATGGGAAGATCACTGGGCTTTTATCCCTCCCAGGAAAGACATAGCCCCACCGGAAATCTCTGTTCCTGCGGATAATCCCATTGACAGATTTGTTCTTTCAAAGCTGGAGGAAAAAGGGTTAGACTTTGCACCTCACGCAGCCAAAGAAATCTTACTCAGACGTGTTTACCTGGACCTGATTGGATTACCCCCCACCCCGGAAGAAGCACAGGAATTTATGATTGATACCAGAGATGATGCTTACGAAAAATTGGTTGATCGTTTGCTCGACTCACCCCATTTTGGTGAAAAATGGGCAAGTATGTGGCTGGACCTTGCACGCTACGCTGATACCAAAGGATATGAAAAAGATCTGAACCGTAGTATCTGGAAATATCGTGACTGGGTGATTCAGGCATTCAATGAGGACATGCCCTTTGACCGATTTACCATTGAGCAGCTGGCTGGTGACCTCTTGCAGAACCCTACTCAGGACCAACTGATTGCTACGGCATTCCATAGGAATAGCATGGCCAATGATGAAGGCGGAACAGACAATGAGGAATTTCGGGTTGCCTCAGTGCTGGAACGAGTAGGTACAACAAGTGAAGTCTGGCAGGGAACCACCATGGCATGTGTGCAATGTCACAGCCATCCTTATGACCCTTTCCGTCATGAAGAATTCTATAAACTGATGGCTTTCTTCAACAATCAGGAAGACCGGGACATCTATAATGAACAACCCAAAGTATTCACCTATGAGCCGGAGGAAAAAGACAAGCTGACCGAAATCCTGAATTGGGTAGAGGACGAACTCAAACCAGGAGACAAATCTCTCGTCTCAAATGCGCCATTTCTTCATGAGAGAAAAGAAGAACTGCTGTATAATCTTGGGTATCGAAAGGTTCAGGCAGAGGAATTTCATAATTCGAGTAAATTGATTGAACTGATGGCTCCGGATCAGGATGTGATCTGGCAGGTCCAGGATAGTTCATGGATCATGTTTGAAGCGGTAGATCTTACCAATATCAAATCCATTGATTTCTACTGCGCTACCGCTATATCAGGTGGATTCATTGATATCAGATTAGATTCTGTCAATGGACCATTGATCGGACAAACCGAGGTGAAAACAACAGGAAAATGGGATCGATGGTCTGGCACCAAGCCGGAGGGCAAAAATTGGGGAACGTTTAAAGCGACAATAGAACCGGTAAATGGGGCTCATGACGTGTATTACGTTTTCAGAAAAAACAAAGACCTCACCCAACATCTTTTCCACCTGGACTGGATCTTCTATCGTGAGCAAAATCCAAAACTGGATCAGTACAACCTGGCTCTTAAAAATAAGCTTGATGAACTGGACAGGGTAACTTTCATTACTACCCCGATCCTGCAGGAATTACCCCCTGAAAAAAGCAGGGTGACCCGTGTGTTTGAAAGAGGAAACCGGTTAACCCCGGGGGCGGAAGTAGAAGCCGATATTCCTGAAGTTTTCGGTGGATTGCCGGATGACTATCCAAATGATCGTTTGGGATTTGCCAAATGGCTGGTGAGTGCTGAAAATCCACTGACAGCCAGGGTTGCCGTGAATCGATTTTGGGAAAAACTATTTGGGTTTGGTATCATCGAAACCATGGAAGAATTTGGTTCTCAGGGGACGCCACCCTCACATCCCGAATTGCTGGACTGGCTCGCCGTACAATTCATGGATGAATATAATTGGAGTGTCAAGACGCTGATCAAACAAATAGTTATGTCATCGGCTTACCGGCAAAACTCGAATTCTACCGATGAAAAGAATGAAAAAGATCCATACAATAGATTGATCTCACGAAGCCCCAGAGTACGCCTGAGCATAGAACAGATTCGGGATCAGGTACTTTCAGTCAGCGGACTCATAAATCTTGAAATGTACGGGCCTAGCATTATGCCTCCTCGTCCTGATGTAGCCAGTGATAGTTGGAGTAAGTGGGAAACTGATGAGACACCAGGTCAATACCGGCGCTCGCTCTACATTTTTGGAAAGCGGACCAATCCATATCCGATGCTGACCTTGTATGATGCTACGCCAAGAAATGTGTGTACATCCAGAAGAATTCGAACCAACACGCCCTTACAAGCACTTACGTCTTTAAATGATCAAACATTTTTTGAAGCTGCCAAATCTTTGGGAACATTTATGGCTACTGTCAATCCTGATGATGTCAAATCATGTATCTCCGCAGGATACAAACGTGTGATGTTCAGGGAGATCGATCCGGACAGGTTAGCGTTTTTAACTAAGCTCTATGATGAAGCAACTAAAGAATATTTTACCAATAAACTTGCTCAACCAGTATCACTGAATGAGCAAATCAGTGTACAGTCATTGACCCTGGTAGCCAATGCTTTGCTGAATATGGATGAATTTCTGACAAAAAATTAGTGATGATGGGAAATGTTTTTGAGGAAGCCTTAATACAAAAAGCAAAATACAACACACGCAGACATTTTCTGAAGCAGTGCATGTCAGGACTGGGAGCAACCGCAATGGCCGGACTTTCAGGTCAAAACCTGTTCGCAAAGTCTTTATCAGGCAATCCATTACCTCATTTCGCTCCTAAAGCCAAACATGTGATTTTTCTGCACATGGCAGGAGCTCCATCTCAACTCGAGTTGTTTGATTATAAACCTGTTTTGAATCAACTCAATGGTAAAGATTGCCCGCCATCACTTATGGAGGGGAAACAGTTTGCCTTCCTGAAAGGTATTCCCAAGATGCTAGGATCTCAGGCTCAGTTTCAGCAACATGGCCAGTCTGGGGCCTATGTATCTGACTACCTACCGAATTTTTCAAGCATGGTGGATGAAGTAAGTTTCCTTAAAGCCTGCCACACCCAGGAATTTAATCATGCTCCTGCCCAGCTTTTTATGCATACGGGCTCACCTTTACTGGGCAGACCCAGCATGGGTTCATGGGTGACATATGGTTTAGGATCTGAAAATGAAGATCTGCCAGGCTTCGTAGTGCTGGTTTCCGGAGGCGAACCCAGTGCCGGTAAGAGCGTTTATGGCAGCGGATTTCTACCAACTGTCCATCAGGGTGTCCAGTGCCGATCCAAAGGAGATCCCGTACTTTATCTTTCAAATCCAGACAATATCAATTCCAATTTAAGAAAGCAATCCATTGACGCTATCAACAAGATCAATGAGCAGGAATACCAGGAATCCAAAGACCCGGAAATCCTCACCAGGATTTCTCAATATGAACTGGCCTATCGCATGCAGACAGCAGTACCTGAAGTGATGAACATTGATGATGAGCCTGCATGGGTTCACGAGATATATCAGACCAGGCCTGGCGAAAATGCATTTGCCAACAATTGTCTGTTGGCCAGAAGGCTTGTCGAGAAGGGCGTCCGATTCATTCAACTGTTTGATCGCAGATGGGATAGCCATGGTGCCGGTCCGGGCAATGGCGTGGACGGCGCGTTGAAAAATGCCTGTAAGCTGATAGACCAGCCAATGACTGCTTTGCTGCGGGATTTAAAACAAAGAGGATTACTGGAAGAAACGCTTGTTGTATGGGGAGGCGAGTTTGGCAGAACGCCCATGATGGAGGCCAGATCCGGTGCAGACTTCAAGGGCCGAGACCACAATGGAGATGCTTTCACCATGTGGATGGCAGGTGGTGGCATCAAAAAAGGCTACACGCATGGAGAAACTGATGAAATTGGGTTTTCAGGAGTGAGTGGGCGTGTGCATGTGCACGATCTGCAAGCCACGATCCTGCATCAGCTGGGTTTTGATCACGAAAGACTAACCTACCATTTTCAGGGCAGGGATTTCAGACTGACGGATGTTCACGGAAAAGTGGTGAAAGAGATTTTAGCTTAGTCTCTTTTCAGGAAAATAAAGTCCCCACCTTCATCGCCTGCAAAAGCAATCACCCCGTATTGAGGAACAAGGCCTCTGGGGCTATTGTGGATCACTGCAATTTTAAAATTCCTGAATAGCTGATCTGCTGACAATAACCTGGAATCATTCTCGGTAAGGTTTTTCATGAGGTACTTGATAAACACACTTTCGTCAGGCACGGTGGTCATGGTACCACTGGTCATGGCTTTTCTGCTGGGTAGTTTATAAAGCTCCAACATGGCTTTGCTACTTTGCTCAACACTTCTCTCTTTTAATATGCCTCCACTAAAGCAGGCATCAGAGATCAATAGAGTGTGTTTTGATTTTATTCCACCCAGGTAGTCTCTCAGTGTACTGTTTGACAGCCATTGTGCTTTGGAATCTAGTGAAGCATCTGCAGGCAGCCAATAACCCTGATTCAACTTTTCATTCCAGATCCCATGTCCCGCATAAAAGATCAATACATTGTCCTTCTCTGTCGCCTTGTCGCTCAACTCATCCAGGGCGTCAATGATATCTGCACGTCCCGGGTTTTCCAGGAAAATTAAATCTTCATTACCGAAAGCATATTTTTCAGTGAGGACATTCGCTAAACCAGTTGCATCATTGATGGGATTGTCTAATGTTTGAATCTCTGGGTCCTGATAATCATTGATCCCTATGATCAAAGCATAATACTTACGTTTACTTAGTTCAGCTACCAGAATCTCCCCTATCTCATCCGGCGGACTAGCTGTTACATGCTTGGGTGTTGAAACGGGTGCCGCTGAAGGAGTTATCTCAACCACCGGAAGATTACCCTGAACCCCATTTGCCCTCACGACGTTTACAGGACCAAATACTCCGGGAGGACAGGTACTCAGTCGGAGGTCACCGCTCCATTTGCCCGTGAGACTTTCATTGCCATCTGCTCTGGAGTACTGAAGCAATAGTTTTGCCTTACAGTCAATTCCGGTTTTATAGATATATTCTGTTTCCAGTATTTCAATCTTATCTCCCGTGATCACCCCACTAAAGGCTTTTTTAGTCGAATCCTTCCCATTCAACGACTTTCCGTAAATAAATCCCTCCACCAGGTTTTCATTCTGAGTGATCTCCATGACGATGGCAGAAGTTTCATTGAGGTATTCAGAGGAACCTTTCCAGATACCGGAAATATTGATAATGTTTTGGCTCGAAGCATTCAGAAAGGAGAATATAAGAATGGCTACTACAAAATATCTCATGTTTATCATGGGTCGTTTTGGTAAATATATTGAATACGACTCCTTTTCTAACGAATATAATGCCAATCTAAGTTTAATGTCCCCAAAGGCTCAAAGATTCAAAATATGCCAGGTAGATGTCCTAAATCCTTTAGGTACCTGAAGAGCTAATGGTAAAAAGTGAGATCATCAGCGTTAAAAACATTATTCCCCGTTGAAAAGACTTTTATACCACTCATGCAACTTTCTGACACTTCGGAACATCTAATCAGTTAGATATAGCGTTATCAAAATGCATTAATCCCAAACCCAATGCTAAACCTGAAAGAAATCAACAAATCCTATCAGACAGGTCAACAATCGTTGCATGTGTTGAAAGGCATCGACATGACCATCGAAGAGGGTGAACTGGTGTCGATCATGGGGTCTTCCGGATCCGGAAAATCAACCCTGTTGAACATTCTGGGCATCCTGGATAATTATGATACCGGAGAATACAACCTGGCAGGAACATCCATTAAGAACCTCTCAGAGTCAAAGGCTGCATATTATCGCAACAAGTTCCTTGGGTTTGTTTTCCAGTCATTCAACCTACTGAATTTCAAGAATGCCATGGAAAATGTGGCTTTGCCGCTTTACTATCAGAAAGTAAGCAGAAAAAAACGAAACAACATCGCGTTGGAATACCTGGATAAGATGGGTCTGAGAGAGTGGGCACATCACATGCCCAATGAAATGTCCGGTGGACAAAAACAAAGAATTGCTATTGCGCGCGCCCTGATCAGTGATCCCAAAGTGATCCTGGCTGATGAGCCTACCGGTGCCCTGGATACTACTACTTCTCATGAAGTGATGCGAATCCTAAAGGAAGTGAACGAAATGGGTAAAACCATCGTCGTTGTGACCCACGAACACGATGTCGCTGAAATGACTGACCGGGTGATCAGGCTACAGGATGGTGTAATTATCAAAGACCACGAGCCGGTACTGGCATAAGTCATGTTTGATCTCGATAAGTGGCAGGAAATCTTTTATACGATCGATAAGAATCGTTTGCGATCGTTTATCACTGCATTCAATGTGGCCTGGGGCATTTTTATCCTCATTATCCTGATGGGTTTTGGCGTAGGCTTCCAAAATGGAATAAAAAACGAGTTTTCTGATGACGCGACGAATACCATGTATTTCTGGAGTGGACGCACCAGCATGGCGCATAAAGGCATGCAACCTGGCAGACAAATTAAATTCAACAATCAGGACTATGAAGCAATCAGCGAAAGGGTCAAAGGCATTGAGTATCTGACCGGCATCTATTGGGTGCAAGGTGAGTTTGTCGTGAGATATGAAAACAACTACTCTTCTTTTCAGATAAGGTCCGTTGACGTGGACTATCCACATATTGAGCAAAGTGTCTTGCTTGATGGCAGATTTATCAATGCCAAGGATCTGAAAGAAAAAAGGAAGGTGGCTGTTGTCGGGGAAAAGGTGGTGGAAGTCTTATTTAAAAAGCTTGATCCCATTGGAAAATACATTACCGTAAATGGAATAAAGTATAAGGTAGTAGGTGTGTTTAATGAAAAAGGCGTTGAGGCCAACCAATACATGTCCAAAGTCATTTTTATTCCACGCACCACAGCTCAGGTGGCTTACGGTGGTGGTGACCGGATCCATAATATTTGGCTGACCGTCGATGCGGCAACTGTTGAAGAAAGTCATAGAATTCAAAACGAAGTACATGCGTTGCTTGCGGAGAGACATCGGTTCTCCAAAGAAGATAAGCGGGCGGTTTCAGCATTTAACCGACTTGAGGAATTTCAAAAGTGGATGGGTGTTTTTGATGGAATCAGGATTTTCCTGGCATTTGTTGGCATACTTACGCTGGTTGCCGGGATTGTCGGAGTAAGTAATATCATGCTGATTGTGGTGAAAGAACGGACACGGGAGATCGGTGTACGCAAAGCGATTGGTGCCTCTCCGCTATCCATTATCGGATTGTTTCTGATGGAAGCATTGCTTATTACTTTGGTCAGCGGATATGTAGGCATGATACTGGCGATGACATTCATAGAAACGGGTTGGCTCACCTACATGATGGTCTCATTAGGTTTCCCCGAAACCTTTTTCGTTGATCCTCATGTCAATTTTGCCAATGCCCTCGCAGCCACCCTGGTTTTAGCCATAAGCGGAACATTGGCTGGTTTTTTCCCGGCACGTAAAGCCGCAAAAATTCCTCCTATTGAAGCCCTTAGAGACGAATAAACCACAAAGAGATGTTTGACTACGACAAATGGCAGGAAATATTCGGAACGATCAAGCGAAATAAGCTAAGGACGGGATTGACCATTCTGGGGATTTTCTGGGGGATCTTTATGATCATCATCCTGTTGGGCGGAAGTAACAGCTTCAAAAATGGGGTAACAAAGAATTTCGGAAATTTTCTATCCAATAGCGGCTTCTTCTGGGGTCAGAAAACGACCATTTCCTACAATGGATTTCAGCCCGGTAAGTATGTCAATTTCAATAACTCAGACACTGAATTTTTACTGAGCCGGGTTAAGGAATTGAAAGCACTTGCACCCCGTAACAATCTTTGGGGCGTTCAGATCAACCATGGTCAAAAATCCGGGCAATATCAGGTCATGGGAGATTATCCTGAATACAGTCAGATCGAGAAGCAGGAGATGACTCAGGGAAGATTCATCAATCAAAAAGACATTGATGACTCTCGAAAAGTAGCGGTGATTGGTGAAAACGTACGTAACGTCTTATTTGATGCAGATGAAGATCCGATTGGAAAGTTTATCACGATGCAAAAAGTGAATTTCCTTGTTGTGGGGGTGATGAAACCCTACAGAACCAACCCCAATAGCCAGGAAAGAAATCGTATTCACGTGCCTTTTACCACTTTCCAAAAAGCCTTTCATTATGGAGACCGGGTGGGTTGGTATGGCTATGCCGTGGATGACAACGTGGATGTGGCCGAAGTGGAAGCCAAAATTATCAAGCTCATGAAAGAAAAAAACAACATCCATCCATTGGATGCTGATGCCATCGGTCATGAAAATCTGCAGGAAGAATTTGGAGAGATCTATGGGATGTTTAACGGGCTTGAATACTTTACCTGGTTTGTGGGGCTGAGTACCCTCTTTGCCGGAATCATTGGTGTGAGCAACATCATGCTCATCATTGTAAAAGAGCGAACAAAAGAAATCGGGATCAGGAAATCCCTGGGCGCGACGCCACTTTCCATTATTTCGCTGATTGTACAGGAATCCATGTTCCTTACTTTCCTTGGTGGATATTTGGCATTAATCATTGGCCTCCTTTTGCTTGAAGGTATTGCGATGGTTATGCCAAAAGGAGGTCAGCTACCATTTGACCCGCCCTCAATAAATCCTGCGATTGCATTGGGAGCCTTAGGCATCCTGCTTGTCGGTGGATTGATTGCCAGCATTTTACCAGCCAGAAAAGCGGCATCCATCAATCCTATTGAAGCCATTAGAACAGAAGGTTAATAAGAATTAAAAACTCAAAAAAAAATGAAATGAACATAAAGGCTAATCAGACTAAACTATTCATAGAGGGATGATTAGCCTTTGTTGTGAATTCCATGTGACAATAAAAAGACAAACACTAAACACATGAAAAAGGTAATTCGTATTTCACTCATAGTCATCCTCATCGGAAGCATGGGCTTTCTGGGGTTTTTCGTATATAAAAAGTCAGAAAAGCCTAAGGACGTATTTGTGACTGACTCCACTTTTGTGACCAACATCGAAAAGAAAACCGTAGCCACAGGAGCGATTAATCCTCGAAGAGAGATAGAGATCAAGTCTCAAGTATCAGGCGTGGTGGAAAAGCTCTTTGTGGAACCCGGTGATCAAATCAAAAGCGGTCAACTGATTGCGAAGATCAAGATCATCCCGGATGTAGTGGCCCTGAATAATGCCGAAGCACGGCTCAAGGAGGCTATCATCAATCACAAAAACTCCGAACAGGAAATGAAACGACAAAAAAGGTTGTTCGATGAAAGGGTCATTTCCGAGCTGGATTACAATCAGTATCTCCTGACCTACAACCTGAACAAGCAACAGGTAGAAGCAGCAGAAAACAATCTGGAGCTGATCAAAGAAGGGGCTTCTAAAAAATCTGGTGCTGTATCCAACCTGGTGAAATCGACCGTAGCCGGCATGGTCCTCGACGTACCAGTGGAAGAAGGGAATTTCGTGATCGAAACCAACACATTCAACGATGGAACAACTATTGCCTCCGTGGCGGATATGTCGGAGTTGATCTTTGAAGGAAAGGTGGATGAAGCGGAAGTAGGCAAGCTGAAAGAAGGCATGCAATTGAAGCTCACTATCGGAGCTCTCGATACGGTTAAATTTTTTGCGGACCTGGAATACATCTCTCCAAAAGGCATTGAAGAAGAAGGGGCTATCCAGTTTGAGATCCGGGCTGCTGTAAAGCAGCGGGATGATTATTTCCTACGTGCAGGATACAGCGCCAATGCGGATATAGTTCTAGACAAAAAAGAAAAGGTATTGGCCGTGAAAGAAAGCAATGTATTATTTGAGGAAAACAAGACTTTCGTGGAAGTGGCACTTGGTGAGCAACAATTTGAAAAGAAAGAGATCACCACAGGTATTTCTGATGGAATCAATATTGAGGTGCTTAGTGGATTGAACGAAGACCAAAAGATCAAGAAATTGTAACCTGTGGAATTTAAAAACCTTGAACTGTTCATCACATTATCATGGATCCTGATCCTTACTCCCGGACCCGACCTTCTGTATGTTCTTACCAGGGGTATCTCCGGGGGTAAAAAGGCCGGGCTTATCTCCGCTTTCGGAGTCACGGCAGGGATCCTTGTCCACACCTTGTTTGCAGCTTTGGGGCTTTCACTGATTCTAAAGACTTCTGCCACGGCCTTTATGGTCATTAAATTTGCCGGAGCGATTTACCTGATCTATTTGGGTGTAAAAGCCCTGTTGAGCAAAGAAAAGTTTGATCTGGATACGCAAAAAAGGATTCCTAACCGGAAGGTCTTTGTTCAGGGCATGCTAACCAATATTTTAAATCCGAAAGTGGCCCTGTTCTTCCTGGCATTTCTGCCCCAGTTCATCAATGCAGATGCCATGCAGAGCCATGAGACCCAGCTTTCGCTGCTCGGTCTGCTCTTTTGTTTTTTCGGACTCATCTTCCTGACCGTGTTGGGCTACTTTGCCGGCACCATCGGAAATTATCTGCTAAGTCATAAAAATGCCGGAGGAATTGTTCAAAAGATTGCTGGGTCTATCATGGTCCTGCTGGGGATCAGGCTGGTTTTTTCGGAGCGATAATACCAGATTCAGGGCAATTCTAATATGGCATCTAAAATTGAGACCAGCCTCCGTTGGTGTTTTCACCAACGGACCTTTTTAGCAGAACCCATGTTGTCACCAATAGTGGTAAAAAAAAGCCTATGGGGGAGTCTATACACCCCCATCAGGGTATTCCGAACCCCCTCTTCGAACCTTTTTTCTCCACTCGCGAAGCAATTAGCTGCAGTGTCGAATCTTTTTTCTGGCTGTTTCGAGCAAAATGCTTCGGCTTCAAAGCATTTTGCTTGGAATAAGCAGAAATTTCGTGCGATGTCGAAGCTTTTTTCTCGGGGTATTGAACGTTTTTGCTCCGATCAGGAAGAAATTTTCTCCGGGATCGAAGTTATTTGCTGCGAACGAGCGATTCATTTACAAACTGGTTAGTCTTTTTGCTCAGTTAATTAATGAAATATTCCAGTGAGCTCACCTTTTTTACTGGCGCAGCCGGCTGTTTTACTAACTAGTTCGTCCTATTCATGAAGTAGTTGGTCTTTTTTGCGAACTGGTTTGGCAAAAAGGTGAACCAGTTCATCTCCGGATACAACTAACCCCTCCCCGAATGCCTTAGGGGTATTCCGGATACCCTTGAAGTATGTTAAACACCCTGCTAGTTCGGACCCTTAACTCAAAGCCCGCAGGCACTTACGATCCTGCTGATCTGCTGGGTCATCAGTTGGTTCCATTCGGGGTCATCAGCAATGATTCCCCTGATAATCAAGATACCTCCCGACAGCAAGGCGATCAGCGTAATGGCATTCGGTACTTTCTTAAAGAGATTCGGGATCCGGTTTCTCATAATGGTCAAAGCCATCAAGCCTGGCAGAGTCCCTAACCCAAACAGGGTCATGTATAATGCAGAGCTGACAATTTCATTCGTAAGGATCGCCCCCGCTGCTGCCAGGTAAATCAGTCCACAGGGCAGGAAACCATTGACAGTACCAGCAGCCACCCATTTTGCATTTGTTCCATAGTAGCTTGTAAAGCGCTTCTTGATCCACTGGTAAAAGAAGGAGTGATAGTATAGCGCTTCCATATAATTTCTGGCTTTTGGAAAACCATAAATCAATAGGATAAATGCCCCTACCAGTATAGCTCCGAATTTCTGGATGTGGATGATCTCAAAAGATGTTCCGATCAGTCCAAACAACACCCCGAGCAAAGCATAGACTGATATTCTCGCGAGGTGATACCCTGCAAATGAAATATACGCCCTTACGCCTGACTGTTCAGTAAAAGTGATCATCAGTGGGCCACACATGCCCACGCAGTGAAAACTCCCAATCAACCCTATGATGAAGGCTGTGATCATTGCAGGTACAATTCCTTTTCCTGAAAGTAAGATAATCCGCCTACCTGCCAGCTCACTTTTACCTTATACCGACCTCGCACTAATTCGTCCCGGTTGATACTTTGTTGGTTTTGATCATTGAGATCCACCTGAAAAGTCTTGTCAAACAATTTTCTAGATGGATGATAGAAATAGATGGTGCCTTCTGCATCACTAAATGATTCCGGGAACTTGAATAGAACATCACCTACGTTTGACTCGATGATTATTTCGTCTCCGGATCTGAGCAGATTGGCCTTTTCCTGGATCCTTTCCTGATACTGCAGCTCTTCCTGGTAGTAATTTTCTGTGACCAGGTCAAAATCCTGTCTGAAGGCCTGAACTACCATGTAAAGGATAAACACCCCAAACAAAAAAAAGGACAATGCGATTTTAGTACCCCAATTCCATTTCATAATTTTATCATTTAGCCGGACCTAAAAATTTTGTTTTTACTGTTTCTACCAATTCATCACCCGCGTAGACACCCACTTCCACTTTGGTGCTCATTTGACTCAATTCATCAGGATTGATAATCACAAAAAATGCTCCCTGACCTATCCCCTGCTCTGCCAGTTTGATCCCGGAACCTACCAGTTCAATCTTTCCTTCGGGGTTGAGCAGTTTAAAAGAAACGTCATGCGATGCGTTGGTCTTATTGACAATTTTAATCTGATACAGGTTGGTAATGCTACCATCATCCCGGGTCTGATACATCATGCCCGGAGTTCTTAGAATAGTCGTTTCGAAATCAGACCTCATTACCATGAGCGTAACCAAAAAACCAATCAGGAAGACTAACACTGTAGTATAAGCTTTCATCTTTCCGGTGAATCGGAAAGGCAGTTTATCAGCAATATTTTGTTCGGAAGCATACCGGATCAATCCTCGGGGAAGATCCACTTTATCCATAATCGAGTTGCAGGCATCTATACAGGCTGTACAGTTCACACACTCCAGCTGTGTTCCATGTCTGATATCAATTCCTGTTGGACAAACATATACACACTGTTTGCAGTCGATGCAATCTCCTTTACCCGCTTCCTCCCTGTTCTCATTTTTCCTGAAGTTCCCTTTTGGCTCACCTCTCACATGATCATAGGCCACTACTATACTTTGCCTGTCCAGCAGCACACCCTGTAGCCTTCCATAAGGACAAATGGTGGTACAAACCTGCTCTCGCATAAACCCAAAAACCCCATAGAAAGCACCGGTCAATAGTACCATGGATAAAAATCCAATGGGTTCTATGCCCGGTCCTGCCTGAACAAGCTCCCAGGTCTTTTCCACTCCTACGATATAGGCCATGAATGTATGCATGATGAGCGCACTGATCAGTAGAAATATGATTTGCTTAGAAGTTTTTTTAAGGATTTTCTCGAAATTCCAGGGCTTCTTGTTGAGGACCTTTTGCGCCATATAGTCACCCTCAATCCAATATTCTACACGTCTGAATACCCATTCCATGAAAATCGTTTGGGGGCATATCCACCCACAAAATATGCGCCCGAACACCACGGTAAAAAGCACAATAATCACCAGAGATGTGATCATTGCCACCACTGCCAGGAAAAAGTCCTGGGGCCAGAAAACCTGTCCAAAAATGATGAACTTCCGTTCAAAAATATTGAAAAGCAGAAAAGGCTGCCCGTCTATCTTGATAAACGGACTGCCAATGAGAAACAGAAGCAAGAGGAAAGCAGTTAACCCTCGGTAGTTGGTTAGCTTTCCTTTCGGTTTTTTCGGATAGACCCATACTCGCTTACCCTCCTCATCCACCGTGGATATCCTGTCCCGAAAGCTTTCCTCAGCTTCCTTTTCCTTATACAGCTCCTCAACACTGGTATCCATCAAATAGCCTCGCTTTCTTCACTAGTGGAACTTTCACCCCGCTCAAATAATTCTCCCTGCGGTTCCTTTGGATTTGGCGGGTTTGTGCCTTCCAGCGTATAGATAAAACTGGATACTTGTTGTATCTGCTGTGGAGTAAGCTGAGTCTCCCACGGAATCATTCCTTTTTCCGGCACTCCATATTTTATAGTCGAGAAGATCGATGCCATATCGCCACCATGTATCCAGTATTTATCTGTAAAATTTGGTCCGACAACCCCCTGCCCCTCTGTTCCATGACAAACCAGACAGTTCGCATCATAGATCTGCTTCCCTACAGCCAAATCGGCCGGATCATCTGAAAATGTAACCGTACTTTCATCTATTCTATTACCCTGGGAAGCCAGGTACGTCTCTACTTCTTCTTTGGCCTGTGCCATTTGTTTGTCATACTCTTCCTGTTGCAGGTCCCCGGTTCCAAACACATGGTAGTGCAACAGATATCCAACACCAAACAAGATGGTGAAATAAAATCCATACAGCCACCATGGAGGAAGCTTGTTGTCCAATTCCTTAATTCCATCATATTCGTGTGAGGTCATCACGGTGGCCTCCTGCTCTACAGGCACAGCTTTATTGATGTTGGACCAAAAACGCTGCCACCAGGACTCTTTCACTACCTGCTCCTGCGGATGCTCCAGAGCAGCAATTGATCTCAATGCATAAAGCGCTGTAAACAATGCCAAAAGCGCTGCCAGACAAACCAGCCCTGCTACGGCGATGACAATCTCCAGCTGATACTGAGCATAGAGGCCTGAGGTGCTTTCAGTATCTTGTGCCTGGGCACCTCCTAAACTAAATATGACTGCAAAAACGCTGAGTATGTACTTTAAAATTCTCATGATTCTTCATCTTTAGTGTCAAGCGGTAATCTGGATATCTCATCCATTTGAGCTTTGTCCGATTTGATGATCCAGATAAAAAGCCCGATAAAGAATACCACAAAAATGATTAGTGAGATCAGGGGATAAACTTCTATCCCTGAGATGGTCTCCATATGATGTTTAATAAATTTCAGCATATCATTTAGTGTTTTCGGCTACGCCTTCAATATTTCCAATGTCTGTTCCTATTCGTTGCAGATAAGCTATCAAAGCAATGATCTCTTTATCCGGCACCACCTCAATATTTTCTAAAGCCAGGTTATCTACTATTTCCTGTGCCTGAATCTCTGCCGTTGCGATGGCCACATCTTCAAAACCCTCTTCATATGGGACTCCCAATGTCCTCATTGCAGAAATTTTGGCTGGTGTCATGTCTTTGTCCCAGTCCTGCTCAAACAACCATGGGTATGGTGGCATAATGGATCCTGGTGACATACTGGTAGGATCAGCCATGTGATAATAATGCCAGCTGTGGGTGTATTTACCCCCTACCCGGAGCAGATCCGGACCTGTTCTTTTAGATCCCCACTGGAATGGGTGGTCATAGACAAACTCTCCTGCTTTGGCATACTCACCATATCGCTCGGTTTCGGATCGGAAAGGCCGGATCATCTGTGAGTGACAGGTATAGCAGCCTTCACGAACATATATATCCCTTCCATGAAGCTCCAATGGTGTATATGGCTTCACTGTAGCGATTGTCGGAACGTTGGATTTGATCAGGAAAGTAGGGACAATTTCAATGATCCCACCAATTCCTACTGCTATCAAGCTCCAAACCAACAAATTGACTGGTCGCCATTCAAAGATTCTTCGGTGCCAGTGCTCTGAAGCTGCCGGCTTATAGTCTTTTGCTAAAGGTGCTGCCTCAGCCTTTGTTTCACTAATAAAGCTTCCTGACTGAGCTGTTTTTACCAGGTTATATACCATGATGAAAACACCTGTCAGATACAGTAATCCCCCAAAAGCTCTCAGCATATACATGGGCATGATCTGAGTTACTGTCTCCAGGAAGTTGCTGTATACCAGGATGCCTTCAGGAGTAAATTGTTTCCACATCAGGCTTTGGGTAAAGCCAGCCCAATACATGGGAACGGCATAGAAAATAATCCCAAGGGTGCCAATCCAAAAGTGGACATTGGCCAGCTTGGTAGAGAATAGGCTTGTTCCATAAAGTTTTGGAATGAGGTAATACAGCATGGCAAAAGTCATGAAGCCATTCCATCCTAATCCGCCCACATGAACATGGGCAACAATCCAGTCAGTGAAATGTGCGATTCCATTGACACTCTTAAGGCTGAGCATTGGCCCTTCGAAAGTAGCCATACCATAAGCGGTGATGGCTACCACCATAAATTTCAAAATAGGATCTTCTCTCACCCGGTCCCAGGCTCCCCTAAGCGTAAATAATCCGTTGAGCATTCCACCCCAGGAAGGAGCAATTAGCATGACTGAGAACACTACACCCAATGACTGTGCCCAGTCAGGAAGTGCGTTGTATAATAAGTGGTGAGGACCTGCCCAGATATAAATAAAGATCAGCGCCCAGAAATGTATAATCGATAGCCGATAGCTATAGATCGGCCGGTTGGCCGCTTTAGGAATAAAATAATACATCAAACCCAGGTACGGAGTCGTCAGGAAAAATGCTACCGCATTGTGGCCATACCACCATTGTACCAGCGCATCCTGTACGCCTGCATACCAGGAGTAGCTCTTCATGAACGAGATGGGTAACTCGAATGAGTTAACGATATGTAGCATTGCTACAGTAACAAAAGTGGCTATGAAAAACCAAATAGCCACATATAAATGACGTTCCCTTCTTTTCAGGATCGTTCCAAACATGTTAATTCCAAAAACCACCCAAATCAGGGCAATAGCTATGTCGATCGGCCATTCCAGCTCCGCATATTCTTTTCCTGAGGTAAAACCCAGTGGCAACGTGATCGCTGCAGAAAGTATAATTGCCTGCCATCCCCAGAAATGAATTTTGCTGAGTAAGTCACTAAACATTCTTGCTTTGCACAAGCGCTGCAATGAATAGTAGACCCCAGCAAAAATTCCGTTTCCTACAAAAGCAAAGATGACGGCATTGGTGTGGAGTGGTCTTAAGCGACCGAAAGTGGTATACTGTAAGCCGAAATTTAGCTCCGGCCAGAAAAACTGACAGGCTACCCATAAGCCAACAGTCATCCCAATAATACCAAAAATGGTCGTTGCTATTAAAAACATACGGACAATAGCATTGTCGTAATAGAAAGTTTCCAGAAGCCCTGATTGATTATTTTCGCTGGTCTGGTTTTCTTTTGGATTCGCCATGAATTGGAAGGTTTGGTTCGTCTTCAAACAATATTCTTATCGATGGTGTATAATCATCTTCATATTGACCGCTCTTCGACGCCCAGATAAAGGCAATCAAAAAAGCAGTCGCCATCAACAAACTGCATCCGATCAAAATGAATATTACGCCCATGATATGAGAGCAAGATTAAGTTCAATTCATGATGAGCAACATGAGCCTATTCAATGACAAAACTGATTTTTGTCATGCGTGGAATACTCTAAAGGGAATAACGAACAAAACGGTGCATCATGTAAATGCAATTGAAATCAACCAAATCCTCCTTTTTTGCGTTCAATTACAAGTTATTAATGTTTATATACCTAAATTTACAATTTAGATACTATTCAGTATCACTTTTCACAATTTCAACATTAGCGTTTTCTTAAGCATTGCCTAACGGTGAATGATTGGGTTTTATTAAAAAATTGAATGAAGAAGTTTTTATTTTTCAGCCTACTCGTTTCGAGTTTTGTTTCTTTTTCGCAAGACATTAATCTCACAGGTATCATCCAAAGTGCAGAAGACGGGGAAACCATTCCCGGAGCTACCATCGCTGTGATAAACCCGTCAGATTCTTCGCTAGCCGGAGGTAGCGTCACGGACTTCAATGGCTATTTTCAGGTGACAGGACTTCCAAAAGGCACATTCTATGTGCAGATCAGTTTCATCGGTTTTCAGCCACTCATTGATACCATCAAACTTGAAAAAGATTTTGACATGGGGACGCTGGAGATCAGGGAAAAAACCCAGGTGCTTGGAGCTGTAGAAGTAGTGGCAAAACCAACAGCCACCATGCAAAAGGGTGATACCATACAGTTTAGTGCTGGTGCCTACAAGACAGCCAAAGATGCCTCCTCTCAGGAGCTTATTGAAAAATTACCGGGAATATCCACCGAAGATGGCAAGCTTCAGGCCAATGGAGAAGATGTACAGGTGATCCTGGTAGATGGAAAACCCTTCTTTGGAGGCGATGTCAGTGCTGCATTGCAAAACCTTCCTGCTGAAGTTGTGGCCAGTATCCAGATTTACGATAAGAAAAGTGATAAAGCACAATTGAGTGGATTTGATGATGGTGAACGGCAAAAAACCATCAATATCATTACCAAACCAGACCGCAAAAAAGGTCAGTTTGGAAAATCAACCGTAGGCTTAGGAACTGATGAAACTTACAATGGTGCGGCCAGCGTCAACTTTTTCAACAACGACCGCAGGATCACCGTGACAGGATTCAGCAATAACATCAACACCATAAAATATTCATCTGATCCTGGGAATATAGGAGATGCTCAAAACAGAAACGGGCTGATCAACACACATAGTTTTGGGGTGAACTTCAATGATGACTGGGGTGACAAGGTAGAGTTTAGTGGTAACTACCAGTTTTCAAACCAAAACACCACCGAGCAGCAGAATCTTACCCGTGAATTTGTATTTGAATCTGACAGCATCAGGATCTACGATGAAGACAGGGCATCAGAACGAATAGATAATTCGCATACTTTCAACCTGAAAGTGAAATATGAAGACGACAAGAACACCATTATCTCCAGGCCTAATTTCAGGTATGACTACAACAGAAATACCAACGACTTTACAGGAGAAAATGCTGTCGGAAGCGAAAGACTCAATGCTACTCACAACATTGCCAGAGGATATCTTAGGAACTATGATTTCTTCAATAATATTTACTACAGCCATAAATTTGACAAAGAAGGGCGCTCATTTACCACCGGTGTCAGAACGGGCGTTCACCCCAACAAAGACTACTCCAACCAATATGCTGAGAATCGGTTTTTTCAATATGGCGACAGTCTAAGTATTATCAACCAGGAAACTACCAGGGACAGACAAGGATTCTCCTGGGGGACACAATTCTCCTATACTGAGCCGCTTGGTAAAAACAGCATGATGGAGATCGAGTATGAGATTAGTGACAAATTAGATGACTCGGATAAAATCACTTACAATGTAGATGAATTTCAGGAGCTTAGAGAAATCGATACCACACTCAGCAACACCTTTGACAGCAAGTACCTGAGACAGGAAGCTGAACTGGGGTACCAATACCGTACAGAAAAAATGAGGCTTCAGGTAGAGACTGAGTATCAGGTGGCCAACCTGAACAACAACCAGCAATTCCCCAGGCCTTTTGATCAGGAGAAAAAATTTACCAGTATCCTGCCCTCTGCACGGCTCAACTACCATTTCAATGAAAATAAAAGAATTGAGATGGACTACAGAACCTGGACCAATAACCCATCCATTTCTCAGTTGCAGGACGTAATAGATAACTCAAACCCAACACAGCTGAGCTCGGGAAACCCCGATCTTGGACAAACATATTATCACTCAGGAAGGCTTAGATTCTGGTCTAATAATATGGATACAGAGAAATCATTCTTTGCTACCCTATATGCTTCAATGGCCAAGAATCTTATTACCAATGCAACCATTTCTACGGAGGATGAACCGATCGAAATTGCCGATGGAGTTATCTTATCCGAAGGGTCTCTCTATCGGTTCCCGGTCAACCTTGACGGGTACTATTATGGGTATTACTATATGAGTTATGGTCAGCCTATTTCACTCATCAAGACAAACATGCGGGTATATGGCGGGTTGAGATACATGAGAAGACCCGGACAGGTAAATGGAGAGACTAACTTTTCGGACAACAACAGGTATTGGCTAGGTTTTTCCCTGAGTAGCAATATCAGTGAAAAAGTTGATTTTAACATTTCTGCAAGAACTTACTATCACACTGTTGAAAATTCGGTCCAGTCTAATCTCAACAATAATTATTACACACATTCTACTGGTGTGAAATATCGGTGGGTATTCCTGGATGGTTTTGTCTATCGTGCAAATCTCAATTATCAGCTGAATACCGGCTTGTCTGCAGCTTATGACAATAGCTCACTGCTAATGAACATGAGTGCAGGGAAAAAATTCCTTAAAAATGATCTGGCAGAGATCAGCATTAACGTGTATGATCTGCTTCAGCAAAACAACAATGCCACTAGAAATATCAGTGAATCGTATGTAGAGGATCGTCAAAGCACTGTACTTCAGCGGTATTTCATGTTAACGTTTACTTACAATATCCGTCATTTCAGCCCGGGTACTACCATAGAAGATTTCAAGGAGATTTAATGGCTGTTTTTAAACAGCTGTGCACCTTTGATATTCACTGCAAGTGTGATAAATCCCACGACCGTTACCGAGCTAATAGGCATGATGATGGCAGAAACAATGGGTGAGAGATTGCCGGTCACAGCGAATGATAACCCTACCAGGTTATAGAGGAATGAGATTCCAAATGCAGTAATAACCACATTTCTGACGGCTTTTGAGAACGACAGAACATCGGGTAGAAATTTCAGGCTTTTAGCGGCGAGAATTCCGTCGCAGGATGGTGAAAACTGGTGAATATTTTCGCTCACAGCAAACCCTACGGAGGCAGACTTGAGAGCACCCGCATCATTGAGACCATCCCCAACCATCAGGGTATCTTCTTTTAGGCTGTCCACAAACTCCAGCTTCTGAGTGGGTTTTTGATTAAACTCAAGGTAATCAAAGTAGGGATCCAGGTTTTTTCGCTCTTTGTCATTGTCCCCTGAAAGTAGATAGAGCCTGAATTGATTTTTAAGGTCTTTTAATATCTCAAAAATGTCCTTCCTGTAAGTTGATGTGACACCATAATAGCCAATAACCTCATTATTAATCTCAACATACACACGGGATTCTCTTTCTGAATCCTCATTGGATTTCACACTCAGCCATTGTCCCGATCCTAATCTCACTTTTTGATCTGATATAATCGCCAAAATCCCATGCCCCAGGGCCTCTTCAAACAAGCTAATCGATTGATCCCTATTCGGGGAAATATCAATGCTGCCATGAATCAACTTACTCAAAGGGTGAGCAGAATTACCGGTTACCAGTTTAATCAGCTTTTGTTGTTCTTCATCCAGTTGTTTTCCCACAAACCTCACTCCTCCCTTGACATTCTTTGTTAATGTACCCGTTTTATCAAAGACTACTGACTTTATTTTTGACAGCTTCTCAATTACCGTTGAATTCTTGAGATAAAGCCCTTTCAATCCCAAAATACGTATGCCATGGCCATAGCTAAACGGAATGGCCAATGCCAGAGCACAAGGGCAGGCCACTATTAATACTGCTGTGATCGAATCCCAGATTTTAGAAGAATCGAACATGGCCCAGTAAACACCGGCCCCTGCAGCAATTAGCATGATTACCAGGGTGAAATACTTGCTTACCCGATCCACTATATTTTGGTATTGCAGCTCGTCTTCTTCATGGAGCGAACCTTTATTCCATAGCTGAGTTAGCTCGCTATTATTTACTGATTTTGTCAATTCAATCTTTATGGGCTGTCCAATCTGCCTTCCACCTGAAAAAAGTCTATCTCCTGACTTCTTTAAAACAAGGTCAGACTCTCCGCTGATAAAGCTGTAATCCACAGAAGCTTTTCCATCCAGCAATATGGAATCGGCTGGGATGAGCTCCTGATTGTGAATGATCAGTACATCCCCGGGCTTTAAATCTGCCAGCATGGTGGAGTCTTCTTTTCCATCCTTTAGTACAGTAGAAGCAATGGGGAAATAAGACTTGTAGTCTCTGTCGAAGGACAAGGCCTGGTAGCTCTTGTCCTGGTACCATTTTCCAATCAGCAGGAAAAAAACCAATCCTGTAAGTGAATCAATATAGCCCGGTCCAACCTGCCAGGCAATCTCGTAGGTACTTCTTAAAGCCAGGGTAGCAATCCCCATAGAAATAGGTACATCAATATTGAGAAACTGACTCCTGATGCCTTTATAAGCACTAATGAAATAATCTCTGGATGAGAAAAGTAAGACAGGAATCATCAGTGCCAGGTTTATCCAGCTGAAGAGTGATTGGAATGATTCTTCAAGATGAAATCCTGTATCCAGATATTCCGGAAGGCTGATCAGCATGCTATTCCCAAAACAGAAACCTGCCACAGCAACTTTTAAGGTATGGTTGTTTCGGGGCTTAACGACCTTTTCCTCCGCATCATCCAGGTTGATGGTTGGCTCATACCCAATCCCTGATAAGAGGAAAACGACTTCTTTTAATGAGATGAAATGATCAAAGGTGACCGTGGCTTCCTTCTTGAGGAAATTCACCCTCGACTGCACAATATGTTTGTTGAGCCTGGGCAGATTTTCGAGCAGATAAATGCAGGAGCTACAATGGATGGAGGGTAAGAAGAATTTAATGGTAGAAATATTATCATCCTGATATCGTACAAGCTTTTCAAGGACCACTGGATTATCCAGGTAAGCAAACTTTTTCTCAAGTGTACTTCGATCTGCTATTTTACTAGCTTGCAAACCTTCATTTTGGTAATAGCCAGCCAGGTTTGATGATTCCAGCAACTCAAAGACAGCCTTGCAACCATGACAGCAAAAATGTTTGTCTTCATAGGTGATAATCTCTGTTGAGCATAAATCACCACAGTGATCGCATTGGATATTTACCTCTGCAACAGTACCCATTTAATGCGTGATAGCAGTTTTAGTCTGGTTGTTTGGAATTACCATCAGGGGTGTATTTGTCTTCTCAATCATTTGGGTGATATGACTACCGGGTCTGTTGTCTAATCCATTGCTATTGACTCCCATAATTACCAGATCAAAATCGTTTTTTTGAATGAAGCTCAATATCTCTTCATCTACCCATCCCGACAGGATCACAGAATCTATTTCCAGATCTTTCCCTTTAGATAATTCCTCACTAAACGTAATCATTCTTTGTTCCAGTCCTTTCAAGTCTGAATTAAGCCCGGAATCAAAGGATTTTGTGCGTTTATCAAATTTGGCACTGGAGGGGTAAACATGGAGCAATGTGATTGAGGCTTTCTCCCCACAGCACATATCAATAGCCATATTGATAGCATTCCATGCCGCAGGACTAAAATCTGTTGGTATAAGAATTCTTTTAAATCGGATCATTTCCAGCCCTCATGAATAAAAACAAAACTAAATCCCTCATAAGGCCTGATTTCTGATATCTATCAAAATAAAAAATGAAATAAATCAGTACCTTAATGGCTCAGGATTTTAATTACCAATAAACCCATATCGACGATACCAGAATGGAAATCAACAGAAGCTATTTGATATCAAACAAAGGATATGAGCTGTTGAACAAAATATTTGTCAATGCCGGAGAGGGAATCCTCATTGCTGATTCCAAAGGCCAGATCAAACTCGCTAACGATCGGGCCAATTTGCTGTTTGGATATGAAGGATTAGAGCTAGAGAACAAATCAGTGGAGGACCTTATTCCCAGCCACTTAAGAAAGCACCATGTCAATCACCGGTCAAACTACATCAAAAATCCTACTACCCGGCCAATGGGTAGTGGGCGGGATTTAGTGGGGTTAAAAAAATCAGGAGACGAATTTCCCCTTGAGATCAGCTTGTCTCACATGAAGCATGAAGGAGAACATTTAGTTATTGCTTTTGTGACGGACATCAGCCAAAGGAAAAAACAAGAACTGGCCTTAGCAGAAAGTCGGTCAAAACTTGAGAACTACACGCAACAACTGGAAAACAAGGTGAAAGAACGAACCCGGGAGCTTGAACATCTCAACCTGGGACTAGAGAGCCAGATTAGAGAAAGAAAGCTGGCTGAGCAGGCATTGAAAGAAAGTCTGGAAGAAATCAAAAAGGCAGAAAAAGAGATCTTGAAAGCCCTGGAAAAAGAAAAGGAGCTCAATGAAATGAAAACACGTTTTATTTCCATGGCCAGTCACGAATTTAAGACACCACTCACCACCGTACTTTCTTCGGCCAATCTGCTGGCAAAATATACTCAGACAGATGAACAGGATAAGCGCCAACGCCACATTGACAAGATCAAATCTTCTGTTCAGAACCTAAACAACATTCTCAATGATTTTCTTTCCCTGGAAAGACTTGAAAGCGGGCATATCCAGGTAAATTCAAAAGAAATTACCCTGAATGAATTATTGCTTCAGATCAAAGACAATTTTGAACACACCCTGAAAAAAGGCCAAAAAATAACGTTTGATTTCAAAAAAGACCTGACAATACAATCAGACCCTCACCTTATTCAAAACATAGTGATAAATTTGGTCTCAAACGCGATCAAGTATTCCCCTGATCAAAAACCAGTGAGTGTAATCACTGATTGTGATGATGATGAGGTGATCATCAAAGTCATTGATCAGGGTATTGGCATTCCCGAGGCTGATCAGAAAAATTTGTTTGAACGATTTTTCAGAGCAGGAAATGTCAGTAACATTGGTGGTACGGGGTTAGGACTAAATATTGTGAAACGATACCTGGATCTACTCAATGGCAAGATCTCTTTCACCAGCAAAGTTGGAGAAGGAACAACGTTTATGATTAGATTTCCGTCAGTATTAAAATAGCTATGCAAACTAAGAAGAAAATACTGATCATCGAAGATCAGGAAGATGTAAGAGAAAATATTGCTGAACTCTTAGATCTATCCAATTACGAACCCTTTACAGCAAGTAATGGTAAAGAAGGTGTAAAAAAAGCACTGGAAATTAAGCCCAACTTAATCCTTTGCGACATCATGATGCCTGAGATGGATGGGTACGAAGTCATTTATCTGATTGGTAAAAATCCTGAAATTGCTTCTATCCCATTTATTTTTCTGACAGCTAAGTCTGAAATGAGTGATTTCCGAAAAGGAATGAACCTGGGCGCTGATGATTACATTACCAAGCCATTCGAAGAAATGGAACTGTTGAATGCCATTGAGCGGAGGTTAGAAAAATATGATAAACTTTCTGCCAAAAATGAATTTGAGGACTTCATTCAGCAAGCTCGTAGATACGATGAACTAAAAGACCTGGAGAAAAATAGCAAGACACGGGTATTTAAGAAAAAAGACATAATCTACAGACAGGGAGATTTTGCCTCCTACGCTTATAAAATTATCAAAGGCAAAATCAAGACCTACCAGATCAATGAAGACGGCAAAGAATTTATCATTGACATCCTCAAAGACGGAGATTTCCTGGGTGAAAATGCTTTGATTCAAGACACCGACAGGACTGAATTTGCCCAGGCTCTGGACGAAACTGAACTTAGCCTTATTCCCCGGAAAGATTTCCAGGATCTCATATTCCAAAACAGAGAAGTGTCTTCTCAATTCATAAAAATGCTGTCCCAAAACCTCCTGGCGAAAGAGCATAACCTCATGGAAATGGCTTATGATACTGTGAGAAAGAGAACCGCTGATTCACTTATGAAACTATACAACACCTATCAGGAAAAATCCGATGGAAAAGTATCTTTTGAAGTGACGCGTGCAGATCTGGCCAGCATGGTGGGAACAGCTACCGAATCTGTCATCAGGATCCTTTCGGAATTTAAGAAAGATGGTCTCATCAAGATTGAAGGTGGTACTATACAAATTTTGGAGCCTGACGGACTAAGTGCCATCCGATACTAAACCAACTGCTGATTGCCAATGAATTGGTTACTCTGTTTAGGCCTTTTACTGGTATCGTTCGAGCCCCCGCAAGCCAGGTCGGGCCTGCATGAAGTGGAGATAGTGTCGAGTACCCTGATCATTCATGGCAAAACCAACGTGAATAAATTTGATTGTGAGCTTGATCAGCGAGTCGATTCTGAAACTTTGCGCGTGACCAGCGAGGTGACTGATTTGAAATTGGATTTTGACGGATTGGTTTTAAAGTTTGACATCAGCCAGTTTGATTGCGGTCATGAAATTATGAATAAGGATTTTCGCTCCATCCTAAAGAGTGAAAAACACCCCTTTCTATTCTTAAAAATTAATGAAATATATATAAATGAGGAGACCAGCCTGATGGAGAAGCTGGATGTAAAATCATTTGTTACCATTTCTTTAGCAGGTGTTGAAAGAACCAAAATGATTGAAGAGGCAACAGTAATCAATCATGATGATCAGACAGTCACTTTCAAAGGAAGCAAAGTCCTACAAATGACAGATTTCAAGATCGAACCACCCACAAAATTTCTTGGGCTGGTGAGTGTGGAGGATGTTTTGGAAGTGTCCTTTGAAATAAAGATGCGGACTACCCCCATAAAATAGAACCATCCCGACAAAGTCGGGATGGCCTAACACTAACAGGCAAGGACTGTTCTAAAAGCCAATAACTGCCTCGATAACTAACCCGTTAAACTCGGCACCTTGAAAATCAGAACTTGAAAACCCGTCACCTTTATATGTCTGGCTAACATATTCCACTTTTGTAAGAATGTTTTTAGTCAGGTACCAGCCACCACCAAGATTCAATCTATTGATTTCTCTGGTTGCAGCAGTTTCAGTTTGCTCTCCACTCACCGCGTTGTATCTTCCACCAAGATAAAGCTGCTCTCTGCCTCCAAATCTGTAGATGGCTTCAGCACCGATCTGTGTAAAAGAACCTCCGACTTCAGCGCCACTTTCAGTTTCCTCACCATTATTGGTCATTTCATACACTCCAAAGAACTCTAAACCCTGGAATTTGATGAAAGGGTTGATCTGGATAGCAGTGTGATAAGGAAATCTAGGATTGTATCTTCCTGAAAAATCACCTCCGTCAATTACACCATAATATCGGCTACCAGCTCTGTCACCACCATAGATATAATCTCTGGATCCATCTTTGGAAGAATTGTAGAAGGAACCTGTTAAACGCAACCTCAGGTCATCATTGATTTGTTTGTCGTATCCTAATTTACCGTAGATCACAAATCCTTTATCAGCATTTTCAACCACATTTTGGTTTAGTCTTCCATTGGTCAAACCTAAAACACCAAGTAATCCATTGTTTTGGATGGTTAATTCAGCGTAAGGCTCTGTTGTAAATACATCCATGATGTAGTTTCCAACGAAAGGATTGTAGATCGCTCTGGCGTTATCACTTCTCCTGAATTGGGTATCGCCATAGTTGATCTCATCCATACCAAATTTGATGGTGGCCATATCCATGAAACCTGACATAAAACCTTCTCGGATAAAGTCAAGTTTATCAATTTGTAGGTACCCACCTTTTACATAAGCTTCAGTATGGTGTTTGGAAGATAGATATGTTCGCATATGCAACCTTACTCCATCAGCAAGCTGAACATCAATATTTAAATTGGCTGTAGGAAGGTTGAAGTTACTACCCAGCTCAGCTAGTGAATCACCGGAATTGGTTTGTGAAAGACTTTGGAATTGCAAAGCAAAATCACCACCTAAACGAACTTTTACCCCGTCAAATGGAACATCACTGTCTTTGGGGGTTTCAAAGACATTTACTCCGTCCTGATCATTGGGTCTAAAATAGCCCAGTTCAGGCTGTTGTGCGTACACCGTGGTCATTCCCGCTAGGAGGAACACCGCAATAAGAGATTTAATTATAGTTTTCATGGTCCTCAAACATTAAGTGTTAATAAATTTTTTATTGATTGATTATTATTTCATAATTGACGGTGACTTCGTCACCTGTAGTCAGCGTGCCAAACATGGCTGTTGGAGGTTCGATTCCAAAATCTGACATTTTGAGTTTAGTGCTCCCTGATATCAGCAATCCTGATGTCGCAAGGTCCTTAGAGGTTGCATTAAACTGAAATGGTTTGGATTTTCCAGCAATCGTGAGCGTTCCAGGGCCTTTTACTACACCATTTTCAATAGTTAGAGCAGATGCTTTAAAGACAATATTTGGATGTTTATCGGCCATCAACGCTTCCTGAGTTTTACTATCCATAATAGACTTGCCACTCTTGATTGATTTAACTTTGAAAGATGCGACCAGATCACTGATCTGCTCAGATGCAATAATTCCATTTATAGAAAAGCTTTCTACAGTAGACTCCCAATCGTGTAGCGACGAGGTACCTTGTATCCCGACTTTGCTTTTTTCGGAATCGACCTCGATATTTTTATTACCCAGTAATAATCCCGATAGCAATAATGCTGTGACTAGTATTTTCATAATTTCGCTTTAGTTAGTGTTTCAATTACAAGTACAAAACTAGATGCACCACCCACTGAGAAACATGAGCTATATAGCCTCTGGTATTGATGTTTATCACCACTGAAAGTGATATATGTAACCTGCTGAAATGACAAAAGTCTGACCGGAGTGATCAAACTTTTGATTTTGGGACAAAAATGAAGGTTTATTAAAATCTCTTGAAACGCTCAGGCTTCTCTTTTAAGTTGATCTCGATGAACAGGATACGATATATTAATGAGAGCCTCTGCGCTTTATCTAAGATTCTTACCAAAGTAAAATCAATAAACCAAAACCTTATTTCGTTGGTTTTATGTTATCTTAACAATACGAGAACTCTAAGGATGATGAAATCATTTATTGGAAACTCTGGACCAGGTGGGTTTTATGCAAAAGCCCCCGGGCATCATGTATTGAGTATTCAATACCAGACCTAAAAGGATGGTTTGAATTTCCATTGAAGATGGCAGCTCAACATTTCCAGCCTCCAATTCAAGTATTTCCGGGAAAGCATTTATTAACGTATACTTCAGCATATGGAATTTAAAAATCCATCTTCCTCAGTTTTCGTATAATAATATAGCACACAATGAATTCGGTTCCTAGATCAAATCAATACGATGCTATCGTCGTCGGTGCAGGGCTGGCCGGGCTTGTCGCGGCTTATGAAATTACCAAAGCTGGTAAAAAAGTTTTACTCCTGGATCAGGAACCGGAGCAAAATATAGGGGGCCAGGCCTTTTGGTCCCTGGGTGGTTTATTCCTTGTCAATTCCCCAGAACAACGACGCATGGGCATAAAGGACAGCTATGAGCTGGCGCTTCAGGACTGGATGGGAACTGCGGGGTTTGATCGGAAAGAAGATCACTGGCCAAAACAATGGGCCGAAGCTTACGTCAAGTGGGCAACCCACGAGATGAGAGATTATATCCGTCAGGTAGGTATCCGATTTTTCCCTGTCGTCGGCTGGGCAGAGCGTGGTGGCTATGATGCACAAGGTCCGGGAAATTCGGTGCCCCGGTTTCATGTAGTCTGGGGAACAGGTCCCGGTACTGTGATGCCATATGCCCAAAAGGCCTATGAAGCTAAAAAGAAAGGCCTCCTGGAAATGAAATTCCGTCATCGGGTAACAGATCTGATGCTGAATGGCAATAAAGTATTGGGCGTAAAAGGTGAAATACTGGAGCCCAGCGATAAACTTAGGGGCCAGGAAACCTCCCGAAAAGTAGTTGGTGATTTTGAAATCGAAGGACCTAATATTGTGATCTCCTCCGGTGGTATCGGAGGTAATTTCGAGTTGGTGCGGAAAAACTGGCCTAAAAGACTGGGTAAGCCACCAAAAAAAATGGTCTGTGGGGTGCCCGCACATGTTGATGGGTTGATGCTCCAATCGGTAGAAAAGGCGGGAGTGAATATCATTAATCCTGATAGAATGTGGCATTATACCGAAGGTCTGGAAAATTGGGATCCCATATGGCCCAATCATGGGATAAGGATACTACCGGGCCCATCTCCTATTTGGTTGGATGCCGAAGGGAATCGCTTTCCAGCACCCTATTTACCAGGTTTTGACACTCTGGGTACGCTAGAGTATATCCTAAAGACTGGTTATGAATATTCCTGGTTCATCCTCAATCAAAAGATCATCAAGAAAGAGTTTGCACTTTCTGGCTCAGAGCAGAATCCGGACCTCACAGGGAGAAATATAAAATTGCTTCTTCAAAGACCTTTTGGAAACAATGCGACAGGACCCGTAGAAGCTTTCAAAAAACACGGTGTGGATTTTATTGTCGAAAAAGACCTGCAAGTACTGGTCAGGCGCATGAACAAACTGGTAAAAAAAGATTTGTTGGATTATGAGAAAATCAAGGGAGTCATTGAAGCCAGAGACCGGGAAATAGACAATAAGTTCTCTAAGGATGCCCAAATCATGGCGATTAGAAATGCACGTAAATATTTGGGTGACCGGCTTATCCGCTCGGCCAAAGTACATAAGATCCTGGATCCTAATGCTGGTCCGTTGATTGCAGTGAGATTAAATCTCCTTACCAGAAAAACTTTAGGAGGAATCGAGACCAACCTGGATAGTCAGGCTTTTAACAAAAAAGGTGAACTCGTTGAAGGGCTTTACGCTGCCGGTGAAGCTGCCGGATTTGGTGGTGGAGGTTATCATGGGTATCGCTCGCTGGAAGGGACGTTTCTCGGAGGCTGCATCTTCTCAGGTATGAAAGCCGGAAAATCCATAGCAGGTAATAATTGAAATACTAAATTGAAGATGTATAAATCTGGCAGCCTTCTTGCTTTACTCCGGGTAGTTATTTAATGAGTATCCCCAAAGAACTATAGCCTATATGAAACGATCCCTGCTTGCCCTGCTTTTTATTGGTGTCACATTATCGTATGCTCAGGAATGTGAGGTCTATCATAAGATCAACTCCCTCACAAACGAGATTAGTATTATCGCTGAAAATAAGAGCATTATGCCCTATACCATAAAGCTTGAGGCCAACTTCAAAGGCATGAAGTCTAACCAGAAATTTCCGTTTACTAAAATTGTTGATGCCAATAAAGTAGATACACTGGCAAAATTTTTACCTGAAAAAAATACTTCCATCAGTTTCGGATTCAATTCCACCAAAGTAGAAGGAAATATTCTGGCCAAACACAACGACCAGGTTGTGTATGAGCTTCCTTACAAAAAAGGCACTTCCTATAAAATTGATCAGGGCTACAACGGGAAGAGTACACATCAAAACAAGAATGCACTCGACTTTCATATGGAAGAAGGTACTGAAATATGCGCTATCCGAGATGGTTTGGTAGTAAAAACCATCGATAAACATGACAAGGGATGCCCAGATGAATCCTGTGCCAGGTTCAACAACTTCATTTTAGTACTTCATAATGATGGATCTTATGCCGACTATTCCCATTTGAAACGAGGTGGTGCTTTGGTTAAGGTTGGAGATCGTGTAAAGGCTGGTCAAATCATTGGGTTAAGTGGTCAAACAGGCATTGCTTCGGGTCCCCACCTGCACCTTGAAGTGTATACTATGACCTGGGATGGTCAAAATTCCATTGCAGTGAAATATATGGTAGAAGGAAAGGCTACCCTTCCTGTGGAAGGGATGAGCTATTTGAAAAGGTAACCGAATTGGACATATTTCCGTATAATATACGTACATATGTCTGATATGAAAGTCTCCGAACCCCTTGTTGCTTATGGCCTAATGCCTCAAAACCTTGATTCTGATTTGGAGATTATCCATTATGCCCGCAAAGGTGTCAAGACAAAAATGCTTTGGGATTTTTTAAAAAATATCGGTAGTTCTAAAGCTGAATTTGAAGAGCTGTTGCCATACTCCTTAAAAACTTTCAGTAGGAAAGAGATCCTTGATGAACCTATGGGTGAAAGAGTACTCAATATTATCAGAGTATTCAAAAAAGGTGAAGAGCTTTTTGGAGACATTGATCTTTTTAAGCATTGGTTGCAAAAGGACCACCCCATGCTTGGGGATAAGCCCAAGCATTTTCTAAATACCTCTACCGGCTGTCAGGTTGTGATCGATGAGCTGGGCCGTGCTCAGCATGGAGTGATGTCATGACCGTCTTCAGGATTGCTCAAAAACAATATATTGATGATCTTTCCGGAACAGGAGCATATCTATATGGTGGCCGATGGAATCTGAAGGGAACCAGGGTGCCCTACACAGCATCGTCAATGTCTCTAGCTTATTTAGAGTTTCTGGTACATCAATTTGAGCGTGACAGCTGGCCACAGAACATGTGGGTTTCAGAAATTGAAATCAAAGCCCCTGATTCAATTATTGAGCTAGTTCAGGAAGAATTGCCTCCAACCTGGAAAGACATAAAATATCATGGGGAGACCCAGCAGATCACCCAAAAGTATTTTTCCCAGGACATCATTGGGATTAAAGTACCCTCCGTTATCGCGCCAAGAGAATTTAATGTTCTCCTCAATCCTTCATACAAAAAATTTCAATCCGATGTTAATATTCAGTTCAAAGAACCCTTGGAACTAGACAAGCGATTTGGGATTCACTAGAATTCGCAGTTGTCCGGAGTACGAGGGAAAGGTATGACATCCCTGATATTCCCCATACCTGAAACAAACTGAACCATCCTTTCAAATCCAAGCCCATATCCACTATGAGGCACACTTCCAAACTTTCGGGTATCCAGGTACCACCACAACTCTTCAGCTGGAATGCCCATTTGCTCCATTCGAGATGTCAACTTATCCAGCCTATCTTCCCGTTGTGAACCTCCAATGATCTCACCAATTCCAGGGAACAGGATATCCATTGCTGCTACGGTCTTTTCATCATCGTTCTGATACATGTAAAAAGCTTTGATGTCCTTTGGATAGTTATAAAGGATCACTGGTTTTTTGAAATGCTTCTCTACCAGATACCGCTCATGCTCTGACTGGAGATCAGCACCCCACTCTTCAATTAGGTATTTGAATTTCTTTTTCTGATTCGGTTTTGACCTTTTCAATATTTCAATGGCATCGGTATAGGAAACCCGCTCAAAATCATTTTCCAGGATAAACTGAAGGCGTTCCAACAAACCCATTTCACTACGCTCCTGTTGGGGTTTTACTTTTTCTTCATCGGCCAGGCGCTTGTCCAGGAAAGCCAGGTCACTCTGACAGTTGTCCAGGGCAGATTTGATGAGGTACTTTAACATTTCCTCTGCCAGGTCCATATTGTCTGTGAGGTCATAAAAAGCCATTTCCGGCTCAATCATCCAAAATTCAGCCAGGTGCCTTGTGGTATTTGAATTTTCTGCCCGAAACGTAGGTCCGAAAGTATAGATCTCTCCAAGTGCCAGGGCTCCCAATTCTCCTTCCAGCTGTCCGGATACTGTCAGGTTGGTTAGTTTACCAAAAAAGTCCTGGGCATAATCAATATTGCCATCGCTATCTTTAGGAATATTGTCCAGTTCAAAATTGGTCACCTTGAAAGTTTCACCGGCTCCCTCGGCATCTGAAGCAGTAATGATAGGGGTGTTGATATATACAAACCCTTTTTCATGGAAAAACTGATGTACTGCAAACGCCAACTGATGGCGGACACGCATGATCGCACTAAAAGTATTGGTCCTGGGCCTCAGGTGAGCAATCTCTCTTAAAAACTCCAGGCTATGTCTTTTTGGCTGTAGCGGATACTGTTCAGGATTTGCTTCGCCAAATACTTCAATGCTTTCGGCTTGAAGCTCCACAGCCTGACCTGCTCCCTGTGATTCCACCAATTCACCAGTAATGGCCAAACTGGCTCCGGTATTTATTCTCCGTAATAAAGCCTCGTCAAACTTTCCGGTATCACCGACAGCCTGAAGGTTTTCTATCACTGAGCCATCATTAAGCGCAATAAAGACCACATTTTTACTTTCTCTTTTAGTCCTTACCCATCCCATGGCAGTCACCTTTTCCCCCACTTTTGAGTTACTCAGGATATCCTTAATTTTTTTACGTTTTTCTCTCACGACATTATGGTCTTTATTTCGAAAAGTGGACGCAAAAAAACGATATTTTAGTCTTTTAATCAAAGATTAGGGTTAATTATGATAATTTTGAAAGTGCAGGAAATCTAGCAATGCAGAAACTTGGATTAACACAGTCATTACAACAGAAATTATCTCCACAGCAGATTCAATTCATTAAGCTGCTGCAGGTGCCTACTGCGGAGCTTGAAGGAAGAATTGAGGAAGAATTGGAAGTAAACCCTGCGTTGGAAGAAGGCAGTGCATCAGATGATGAAGCAGACCCTCAGGATGACTTTGATTCAGAATACGAATCGGACACTTCTGAGAATATTGAAGAATATCTACACGACGACTACAGTGGATATAAAATGCAGGGCGATGGTGGCGGTAGCGACGAGGAAAATAGAGAACTACCCATTTCCGTTGGATCTTCCCTGCATGAGACGCTCATCACGCAGCTGGGCTATCTTAAGTTGGATGAAAGAGAGAATCTAATTGGCAAGCAGCTTATCGGAAGCATCGATTCGGACGGTTATATCCGTAGAGAACTCGAAGCCATTGTGAATGATCTGGCCTTCTCCATGAATGTGGAAACTGATGTTGAGGAACTGGAAAGTATTTTATATAAAATTCAGAATTTTGATCCGCCTGGCATAGGTGCCAGAAACCTTCAGGAGTGTCTGGAACTTCAGCTAGAAAGAAAGGAAGATGGTTCGGAACTGGTTCAAATAGCCACCAGAATCGTTGAAGATTGCTTCGATGAGTTTTCGAAAAAGCACTATGATAAAATTGCCAGGAAGCTAAATATCCAGGACGAAAACCTTCTCAAAGAGGCTATTTCAACCATAACAAAATTAAATCCAAAACCGGGAGGAACAGGTGACGATCTGGTAAAGACACAATACCTGATCCCTGACTACCTTTTGGTAAATAATAGTGGAAAGCTTGAATTGACGTTGAATTCCAGGAATGCGCCCCAACTTAAGGTGAGTCGATCTTATTCCGACATGTTGGATGCTTATGACAAAAGTGATAAAAAGGATAAAAAACTAAAAGACACTGTTTCCTTTATCAAGCAAAAACTGGACTCTGCCAAGTGGTTTATTGATGCGATCAAACAACGTCAGCAAACCCTACTGAACACTATGCAAGCTATTATTGATTTTCAGTATGAATATTTCCTGGAAGGAGATGAAAGTAAACTGAAACCGATGATCCTGAAAAATATTGCTGACAAAATCGGGATGGACATCTCTACTGTTTCCCGGGTAGCCAACAGCAAATCAATCCAAACGGAATTTGGGGTGTTTCCGCTGAAATATTTCTTCTCGGAGGGTATTTCTACTGACTCGGGTGAAGATGTAAGTAGCAGAGAGGTAAAAAATAAGCTAAGTGAATTCATTGGATCAGAAGATAAATCCAAGCCACTATCAGATGACAAACTAGAAAAACTTTTACGAGCTGAGGGTTACAACATTGCCCGTAGAACAGTTGCCAAATACAGGGAACAGCTCAACATACCTGTCGCAAGACTAAGAAAGCAACTTTAGTGATCGAAAAATTCCTCAAACCAATCGGTATTATTTTCCATCCGTTACTCATGGCAACTTATAGTTGCATACTATTCTATTTTCTTTTCCCGCAGGTCTTTAGTCCAATCGCATTCGATGCCATTCCCAACTTCATCGGGATTGTCTTTCTCACTACGTTCCTCATACCTGTCATCAGCATACTATTTTTGAAGTATACCAACAGGATTACAAGTTTGGAAATGACACACCGGGAAGAACGTGTACTTCCTTTCATCTCCATTACCGCTTTTTATGCCATCACTACCTACCTGTTCATCACGAAAATACACGTGTCGGAACAGCTTGCTGTGATCATGTTGGAAGTGACCATTCTCGTTGGGTTGATATTACTCATCAGCATTCGTTACAAGATCAGTGTACATGCCGCGGGAATATGGGGTACATTTGGGATTTTCTCAGCATTTGCCATGAGGTACCTGACCACCAGCAGCATTGCTTACCTGATTGCTCTGGTATTAATTGCGGGAATTGTGAGTTTCTCAAGACTGTATCTCAGGAAGCACTCTGATGATGAAGTATGGGCAGGTGCCATACTCGGGTTTATCCTGTGTTTTGGTGGAACTTATTTTTTCGCTTAAAATCCGCTGAAATTTATTCCAAATGTAGAGGTGGTAGGATTAAGGTCACTACCATCGGGCGAACTACTAAAGACGTTGCTCAGATAGTATTTGTAGTAAACATGAAAAGTTCTCCATCCTATTCTTGCCTGAACCCCATACCTGTAGTCACTTACTCCCAGTCTATGATTGAGTTTTTCTTTGGCCAGTCCAGACCCAACTGGATATTTAATTTTTGAAACTGTATTGATCCTAACACCACCGATCACACCGGCTCCAACAAATACTCCTTCTCCGGTATTTGTGGACCATGGGTAAAACCTTAATTCAAGTGGAATCTCCAGGTAAGTAACCTGTAATTTATTTTTGGCCAGGTTTACTCCGTTGAGTGTATCCAATGAAATATCTCCCTGATCATCAGATAGCCAGGTGTAGTCATCATTGAAAGCATATTTCTCGAAACCAAATCCCACAGCAGGGTGAAATGTAAATTTATTGCTGAGTTTGAACATGCGATTGTAATAGATGCTAAAGGAGTTTGACTTCCACATGTCTAATCTTAGCTTATCAGTATCTTCAGACCACATGTTGATACCAAAATCCAGCATGATATCGCCTTTTAAATCCGGCTGGGACGGACGATCACTCTGCTGAGCGAATGATGAAAATGAAAAGAAAATCAATAAAACAACAACACTTGATCTGATCATGGATATTCAATTTTGCGGGCAAAGATAGAATCTATTTCAAAACTAGTGCTTAGAACGCCAGGGTATAAAGTAAATTATTACTTTTGCACTCGATTTTAGGAACTTTTAACATCTTCCAGTTAAGGATATCATGTTAAATTTATTCTAGAGATAGCCACAAGGGACTTTTGACCACCGTGGGGATAAAGAGTATTGGACCCGTAGCATAACTGAATAGTGCACCAGATTACGGCTCTGGAGGTTGCAGGTTTGAATCCTGCCGGGTTCACTAAGAAAGGGAAGGCTCATTGCTTTCAGCAATGAGCTTTTTTGTTTATGTGCCGAATCGAATTTCTTTGAATGAGGCTTCATAAACAAAAAAGTCAAATCTTTGATTTGAACCTTTCTTTCGGAATTAGGAACTACAGGGATCGCTGAAAGCAATCCTCTAAATACAAAAAAAAGACCTGTCTAAAGCATTGACAGGTCTTTCACTGAAGCGATGCTATTAAGGCAGCTATCTTATTTGCTATAAAGCTTATAAACCTCGGATCCTGCACTTAGGAAAGCCCCTGTTCCATAAACTTCTGTCTGATCCGGATAAGCCTTTCCTGGCGCAGCTCCTATGGGCTGGACATAAGCCAGCATGCCATCTTTAGTCACATGGCTTACCATCGCATTCCATGCTTTCCTCACTACGGGTTCATAAGTCTTTTCATCCAACAATCCATTATTAATCCCCCAGGCCAATCCAAAAGTATAGAATGATGAACCACTGGTCTCAGGGGTCGGGTAGAACTCAGCACCCAATAGACTCATGGCCCAATGTCCGGCAGGGGTCTGGATGTCCTTCAACTTGTTGGCCATTTTTTTGAAAATATCTGCAAAATACCTGTACTCTTCAGTCCCTGGATCCAACTCATTCATAATATTCGCCAATCCGGCAAACACCCAGCCATTTCCTCTGGACCAGAAAATCTTTGTTCCGTTATCCAGCTTGCCCATGTAACTTTCATCGCGATAGTACAGGTTCTCCTCTTTATCAAATAAAAAATCGGTTGTGGCTTTATACTCTTTCACCATAAAATCGAGATATTTTCGCTCACCGGTGATCTTGTACAGCTTGGCCCACACAGGAGGTGACATAAACAGGGCATCGCACCAATTCCACCTGTCCTGATGAAAGGGTGACCTCCAGGTAAGTTCAGTCTGAGCCTGGTGTAGCAAAATGAAATCAAAACGCTCGATGGTTGGTGCGATCATTTCGGGATCATCATATTTTCTGAATAGTTCACAATACATCTGACCAACCGTATGATCATCTGCATGGTAGACCCTATCATAGAGCTCCCAATCGTGCTCTCTCCCTATATTTTTCATCCACTGATAATACTTGTCATCATTGGACAATGCTGCCCATTTTACCATCCCCACGTATAGTGCACCATTGGTCCAGTCAAGGGGGTGATGAGCCGGTTTTGTCAAATTGATTGGATCTCTGTAGTGGAAAATCTGCCAATCAGCCACTTTCTGCATGACACTCAGTACTTCTTTGGGTTTGATAGACTGTGCATTCAGTAGCGTAGAAGTAAGGAGGCACAAAAAGATAAAAATCGATATTGAATTTCTTCTAAACATATTCGCTTGTTGTTTAAGGTCTTGAATCAAAGTGTAATTTAACAATTACACTGTTGTTAGAATCAATTCAATAGCAGAGACCCGTCAGCTATTGAAACCTGACGGGTCCTGATAATTAATTACTGAAATGAAATGTCCAGAGAGGAGATAGCAGTTGGGTTGTAGGGTGTCAAATCCTGGATTCGGGATACCAATGGGTCATATACCACGCTGGGTGCTGTACCTCCCTTGATGAATCCATCATTGTTGAAAAATCCCGGTGCTTCCGTATTATACAAATACAAGTCAATGAGCTCTTGCTCCAGGTCAGGCCATACCGCCTGGATTTGTTGTGTGAAAACCTCTTTAATGGCATAATCACCCAGTAATGTTTCCCGATCTGATGCATCCAGATCATTTGGTGGCAATCCCACTTCAGCGACACCTATTTTCGCGCTTTCAGACCCTGAGGCAACAAATGCCCAGTTAAAACCAGATGCTTCCGTGAAAAACTTGGCATTTGGATGATCTGAGTTTCCATATACATCTACAAGATCACCTGATTTACCAACAAACATTTTCAATGTCTGGATAGAATATGGATCTACCAAAGGGTTTTCAAGTGGTAAATGATCCACAGATACGATCATATGTGCATCATATCCAAATTCGCTTTCTTCCGTATACTCAATTTTGAGGATGGCATCTCCTGCTTCAGCTTCTTCTACCCTATTGATATTATAGGGTTTTAAAATAGCCACTCCACTAATTGGGCTCTTGTTCCAGAAAATCTGCATGGCTTTTCCTCCATCAGCATTCTCTTCTGATTCGGCATCAGTAATGGTGAGCATGTACTGATAATCCTTTCCCTCATAGCTTACCTCTTCGACCACTTCAAGGTTCTTCACTCTTCCATCCTCATCACTCTCATAAGATAGAAATAATGGTCTGTCAATCCCTAAAATGGTAATGCTTCCAATAATCGCCTCGACAAGGTCTCCTGACTGATCACCAACGGCAATAAAAAAACTGAGCAATTGATAGATATCATTTCCGTCCAAATCGTCATCCGTTGTCCTGCTGGCAGTTCGTCCACTTGCTGATGCATCTGCGTTGGCAATGGATTGAGGGATATCAATGGTAAATCTTTCAGGCAGAATGCTCTCACCTTCCTGAGGACTGTTGATTGAATCGTCACAGGATACAAAGACAAGTATCAATGCTATGGTGGCTAGCAGCGAGATAAATTTTAAAGCTTTCATATTCGTTTTCATTTTTTTAAAGTTTGATTGTGTATTGATCACACAATCACCTCGAGCTACCCTAGATATTTTTTTATATTTTTTTTAAAAAAACTGGTAACATGCTATATATCAGTTATTTATTTTGAAACAATTGTCGTATCCGTACGAACCATGGAAACAGAAAAATAGCCTACGGCTCCATCAGTAAGGTTAGTTAATACATTGCCTGCACTGACATCAAAAACACCTCCACGCCAATCAACTTCCGAAAGAAAGGACCTGATAAAGTCCTGATGGTTTTCCGTAAGGGAATATTTTCTTCTAAATACTTGCGCGCCTTCCGGAAAAACCAAGCCATCTTTTTCAGGAGCAAATACACTGGTAATATCAAAACTGTTGAGTGTATAATAAAAAGCCCTTCGAAGCTCCTGTTTAGTCTGCCCCAGAGAATCGGTTTCTTCCCAGGTAACAATGACCTCCGTCATTGAAGGCTCGTTAGATTCCTGGTATACAAACTCAAACCATCCGTTGTCTAATTCCCGGGTGACCAATGGTTCCAGTGGTGATCCAAATGCTGAAGTAGCCTGAGCATAATACTCTATTCCCTCATGAAGAATATACAGGGTATATGTTTTTCCAAACAACCCCTGAATTGAATCTGACAAATATGTACCCGGTCGCTCGGGGTCATGTGTAAAAATGAAGATGGAATCACCATCATGTATAGCAACCAAAGCATTGGTTACCGGTGGCGGATTGCCATTCAAATCAGTATATGTCTTGCTAAGATGGACCTCCTGTTGCTTCTTTTCACTGGTAATGAATGCTTCCACCACCAATAAATCATCCTGAAGCAATGGCTCATACTCAAATGCCTCTTCACATCCCAGGATAATAAAGGACAGCATGAAGGCCAAGCCCAGGTGGGTTACAGAACTCCTATGCCATCTATTTTTGGTTTCAACCAATATTGAATTCGCTTTACCTATCATATGTGGCAACCGGTTTTTCATAGCCTAAATGAATAAGTTACGGATGGTACCAAAGAATATAAAAAACGATAGGTAGGGACTATGGTACCTGAATGGGTGGAAGCCGGCACCGTAAAACTCCCCTCCGATTGCTCCACTTTATTGAAGCTTTCCAGGATGGTGTTTTTCTGAGCATAGAAATTAAACACAGATATACCAAGAAAATGATTGAACCGCTGTTCCCTTTTATTCAATCTGGTATTCATGCCTACATCAAAACGATGATAGGTCGGCAGTCTGCTATTGTTTCTACTTGAATAAACCGGTACAGTCCGCCCGGCGTATTGATAATAGGCCGTGGGTCTACTGTTAGGAGCACCCGAGCTCAATAAAAATGTCCCTGAGAAAGTAAGCCGATTTGAAGCCAAATAGTTTAGGCTCATCAAAAACTGATGCGGCCGATCCCATAGTGTGCGATATGTACGCCCATTGTTAATCCCTGGTATGTTTCGAAAACTCCTTGAATAGATGTAGGAAAGCCAACCCGTCAGTTTCCCAGTATTCTTTGTGAGCGTACCCTCAACTCCATACATCCGGCTGCTTCCGGCTCTCAACTCGGCTTCCAGGTGTGGGTTCAATAGCAATTGGGCCTGATCGATATAATCCAGTTGATTGTGTAAAATCTTTCCATAAGCATCTACTTCCAGCTTCCATTTTGGTTTACTGTAAATCCATCCTACAGATATTTGATTTCCCAACTGTGGCTTGATATTTACACTTGCCGGAAGCCATACTTCCAGGTTGTTAAATGGACTGATGGAATTGCTGATCAGATTAATGTACTGCGCCGTCCGGGAATAGTTGAACTTAAGAAAATGACTGGGATAAAAATTCCAGGAAAGATTTAGCCTGGGCTCCAGATTGGAATATTCATTGTAGGAAGCACGTGTATTGTAAATCGTGGAGTCTACGATCTGATAATCTTCATTGATTTCATATTCTATTGTTCTCCCAAAATTGGTCCATGAGCTTAACCGAAACCCATAATTAAGCTGCCATTTATTTCCCAACTGCTTGTCATGACTAAAATACAAAGAGGTTTCTAAGGCATTTCTCTTGGGCACAAAATCATATTGATTGCCAGCGAAATCTTCAATGTTTCCTGGATTGAAGTGGTGTCCGCTTATCCTCAAGCCAAACTTGATGGTGCTGGTGGGATCTTTATAGAAAATAAAATCTGTCTTTAGGCTCGCATTGTTAATGTTGTTTTTCCAGAGAATATTCTGACCGGTGATTAGGTTATATTCATACTTACTTGAATAAAAGGTTGTATTGAGAAATAACCTGCTTCCGAAGAGGTGATTCCAACGGATTGTACCCGCTTTATTCTCCCATCTGAGTCCTCCGTCAGCCAGAAATTCATCTTTACTCAAAAAAGTAGATACAAAGAGCCGGTTCTTCTGATTGAGCTGCAGATTTACTTTTCCCGTAAAGTCTGAAAAATAAAGCTGATCAAAATCAGCCCCCAGCCCCCTGACTATGCTTCCAACGTGTGATCGTCTCCCTGACAAGAAAAAGGAGCTTTTATCTTTCTTGATGGGCCCTTCCACAGAGAGCCGGGATGAGACAAAGCCAACACTTCCGTTGAGGTTAAACTCCTTTTTATTTCCATCCTTTGTGTGGATGTCCATCACTGATGATACCCGTCCGCCGTATTCAGCGGGTGCATTGCCCTTATACAACTTCACATCTTTGATGGCCTCTGGTACAAAGACACTGAAAAGACCCAGAAAATGTGCGGGATTGTAAATGGGCGCTTCATCTACCAGCATCTGATTTTGATCCCGGTCTCCACCTCTAACATTAAAGAATGTGGATCCATCTCTGAAAAGCTGCACCCCCGGAATCACATCCAGTGATTTAATTAAATCAGCTTCTCCCAGCGCGGTTGGTTTATTAATCACTCGATTTGCATCGATCTCCAGGGCATTAGAGACCGACGCTTCCATTCGAAGAACGGAATCAGAGGGCGCAATGACCACAGCCTCAAGAAACGAGAATTTCGGGGCAACCGGGATGTCAAGGGAGATTGATTCGTTGAGAACAACAGGCACCTCATGGCTTTCGTAACCGACATATGAAAACATCAATTGATACCTGCCTGCTGGCAAAGTCATTGAATAAAAACCATACGCATTCGTAATATTTCCGATGTAAGTATCTTTTATCTGAACAGTGGCACCAATCAGATTTTCACCATTTAGTTTGTCCTTTACATAACCACTGATCGTGTAAAATACAGCACTGCTTTTTTCAGCGGACTTCCTGAGCACAACTTTTTGTTCAATCCATTGATAGTCAATGTTTAGGCCCAACAATACCTCATCTAAGATTTCTGATAGGGTTTTTTGTTCAGCATCGATACTTATCCTTAGCTCTTTAGGCAGGTAATTGCTACTGTAAGCAAAAGAAATCCCTGACTTTGATTCAATGATCAAGAGAAGTTCTTCAACCGTCTTTTCCTTCTCCTGAATGGTCAAAACCACATCCGGAAATGAGGTTTGTGCGTGTGAGACTGTTTTGATACAGATCAGTAGAATACAAATGAATAACCCATAGTTCTTCATATGCTGAAATGGTCAACATCCAGGTCCTGATAACACCTTCACCCCTTTATTTTCCTTAATTGACAGGTTAAGGGTAGCCTGTAAAACCCGTAGGATAGCATCCAGTGATTGGTCCTCAAAAGAGACGGTCACCGGGCAATTCATGAGATGATCCTCGACCTGAATAGAACTATCGAATGCATGATTGAGATCCCTGACAACTTGTTTTAGCGGACTGTCATCAAAATAAAACTTCATGGTTTTCCAGGAAATAAAATTTGGATCTTCATTTTTGAGCCTGGCTAGCTTATGAGTAGCAAGCATGGCAATTACCTTTTCACCCGGATTAAGTTTGACTTCCTGGTCCCGATATTTTACAGACACTAATCCATCTACTACAACTACATCTGCAGTATTAGATTCATCAGCTTTCACATTGAAAGACGTACCCAAAACTTTAACATCTATCGATGGAGTGTGAACGATAAAGGGTCTTTCAGTATCCCGGGTCACTTCAAAAAATGCTTCCCCCTCCAGAGTGACTTGCCTCATCTCATCACTAAATCCTTCAGTGTATTTTAACTCACTGCCTGCCTTGAGAGTGATTACAGAACCATCGCTCAGTGTTTGAGTGATCGAACTATCAGTGGCAACCAAAATCATCTGATCACTTTTCGAAAACTGAAAAACGATCAATGATATTGAAATAAGAAGAGCCAATGAAGCCGCAATTTTAAGCCATGTTGAAAATGAAGATCTGTGCTGGTCACGATGCATTTCCTTTTGCAGTCTCAACCATTCTTCATCCACCTCAGACTGTGTAATTCCCCTGGCCTTTTCTGTAGAAATCCAGGTCTTCTCCAGCTCCTCGTAAAAGGTCTGATTTTCAACCTTTTCATCAATCAGGCGCTGAAGCTGATTCAATTCTTCGGCCGAAGCTTCTCCTGACAACTTCTTCACTGCCAATTCGATCAATTCACTATGTTCAGCTTCGCTTTTCATCTATTTCCATTTAACACACATGAATGCCTCATCACCCTAGATAAATTTGAAATAAAATAATCAAAACTACCAGATAATCGATAAGCTGTTCCCTCAATAGCTTCAATGCTTTTGACATTTGAGCTTCGATAGCTTTCACTGAAACTCCTTGAATTTCAGCAATTTCACTGTACTTCTTTTCTTCAAATCGGTTGAGTATAAAAATCGTTCTGCACTTTTCCGGGAGATTATCAATGGCTTTTTTAATTCGCATTTCCAGTTCAGACTCCTCCAAATAATTATTGGATTCAGCATATTTCGACAGCGCTTCAGGTTCAAACTCAATATCCTTGTGAAGGATTTTCTTTTGATCTCTGATGTGATTTAAGCATCGATTGTAGACAGATTTAAAAAGATAACTTTTCAATGAATCGGAATGGTCTAGCGCTTCCCTCTTTTGCCAAAGATTCAGAAAGACATTGTGGACGATGTCTTTGCAATCCGATTCATCATCCACGTATTTCCTGGCAAAAGCGCACAAATAAGGAAAAAATTCCCTGAAGAGTTTTTCAAATTCTGCTTCATTAAATGTGCGCTGATCTCCCAATCTCAGATTATTAACTTTTGAGGAAAGTTAATGAAACTAAACCTGTCAGTTTTTAGAATGCTGACAGGTTTAGTGTACAGGATATACAATATTATTATACCGTTTTGTGGATTATTATATTCAAAATGTATAGATTCAATTAAATATCTTCTATCCATCATTATATAGAGTCAGTGACCCAATGAGCAATTCTTCTGATCCTTTTCTGCCTTCAGTGATTTTTCATATTTACAATCATGGAAATGGGGATGATAATATATTCCGGTGTGACGAAAACTACTTGTATTTCCTATCAAAATATGACCTTCACATTATCCCCTTCTCAGAGATTTATGCCTATTGTCTGATGCCCAATCACTTTCATTTCCTATTGCGTATCCAGGATGAAGATTTGCTGATCCCTTACTTCAAGTTAGACAAAGGTCTGGAGTCATTGGAAAAATTACCTGAGTTGATTTCTAAAAAATTCAGTAATTATTTCAATGCCTACTCCAAAGCATTTAATAAGCGTTATGACAGAATTGGCAGGTTATTCAGAAGTAGCTTAAAACGCAAACAAGTAAACGATGAAAACTATCTCCGTCAACTAGTCCGCTATATTCATTACAACCCGGTAAACCATGGATTTGTAAAAAATTTGACCGATTGGCCTTATTCAAGCTATCATTCTTTTATCAATGGTACTGAAGACCGCATTGAACGAAAAACTGTATTTGAATGGTTTGGGGGCGAAAAAGGATTTCATGAGTTTCATCAGCAACCACCTAATATTAAAATAGAATTAGACGATTAGACTTTAAACCTAAACTTATAAACCTGTCAGGTTTTAGAAACCTGACAGGTTTATAAGTATTATAATTAAAATGACATCTCGCTTAAATAATACGCACATCTATCAGGGCTTCTACTTTGATAACAAGATAAAATCTCTTTTTTATACAGGGAATAGTTTTGAAAGATACAGAAGTAATATGAAGCCAGGAGATTTGTTGGAAATTTCTAGCGATATATTAGGAGAAGAAGAATTTATGCCTGAATTGAAGCATAAGATAGAAGAACTGCTTGGGGAAGGTAACTATGTTTATGACTTTTGGGAATTCGGTCCTGACTACTTTTCATTATACTGGTGGATCAGAAAAGAGGTCTACCACGAAAAGCTTTTGCTAATAAGGCAGTGGGCTTCTTATCAGGAGATCGAGGAGATGATTGAGATCAATGAAAAAAAATATAAACTCCGACCTATAAACCTTTAAACCTAAACCTGTCAGGTTTCTAAAACCTGACAGGTTTATAGGTTTATAGATTAAAGAATATTAAAGTTTAAATCCCATTCATCCGCTTCACCACCGACTCGTCCAAACCAGGCACGATCCTTAGCGCATTTTCGTAATACACCTTTTTCAATACCTCATCAGACAACCCCAGCCCATACATACGCCAGAATGCGTGGTACTTTTTATAATAAGGGAAATATTCATCTTCGGTCTCGAGTACTCTGAAATACGTGTAGTACTCCTGGGGATTGTACGCATCTTTAGCAAATAATATCCGATCCTGATACTTTTCAAAAAATGCTTTGGCAAACCTGGGCTGACGACCGAGCTCAGCAATTACGGCCCCAATTCCCACATGAACATTTGGCAACCGATCCAACAACTCCCCCAGTCTGCCCAGATCATTGGCTAGCCACCCCATGTGTGCATTGATGAAAGTGGTATTTGGATGTTTTTCAAACATCCGATGCTGGGCCCCAATAATATCTTCCCAGGGAGCCGGGTCGGTATCAGAACGTTTTCTTCCCGATCTTAATTTTAACTCTAGCCACCTTTCATTACTGGCATCGTGCGGGTCCCAAAATGACTTTGGATCTGCTGAATGTATCAATACAGGTATTCCCAACTCACCACACTTCGCCCATACGGGGTCTATACGCGGATCATCAACAGTTACGATATTTCCTTTATTATCAGTAATACGCAGTCCCAGACTCTTATAAATCTTTAGCCCGACAGCTCCGTTTTTTACATCTTCTTCCAGCTCACGAACCGCCTTTTCTGTCCACCCATCTGTACCGATGCCATCGAAGTCAACATTTGTGAAAGTGGCTATTCTGCCCGGAGCTTCCCCGGCAATCCTCCTAATTGTTCCTGCCATATATTCCTGGGACGTCGAACCGCCCCTCCCACGGCCACTCAGATTGACCATGATTGCCATATTCAGTTGGTCCATCTCGGTTTCCAGCTGATGTATTTTTTCTTTGGTAAGATTCCACTGATGACTGTGTACATCGATAAAAGGGAATTTTGCTTTAGTCACCGGATTTTCGGGTACGACCAATGTAGAAACCGGATCATAATCCTCAAAATCCATGGTTTGTCCCATGAGGCCAATACTGAAAAGAGAAAAGATAAGTATAAAAATCTGCTTCATCGTTTGAATTTAATCAACATAAGAGAACCATTCAAAACTGATGCATCATCTTCATATTAATTATTTGCATGGCACCACCACTTTTACTCACATCTGGTACGCAAAACTTGAGAGTATTTTAATTCCGGAATAATACAACCCCCACTTTTGGTTGTAAAAAAGACGAAAAATGTCATCAATTACCTTAATGGAAAAGTGATCCTCTATTGTTTCCATTAATAGATGAAAAAAGCCGATGTTGAGAAGACATCGGCTTAAACCAGTATAATATGAAGAGGATGCATTCTACTTATACACCTCTGCAACAGCAAATAAAGAAGATGTTGGACACAGAGAATTGTAAAAAAGAAAGCGCCAATTGTAAAAATGCCCACATCTATCTTATTCAATGTGCGTAATTGCTGATAAACCCGAAGCCTGGTGATTTTAGGATTAACTATTATATCCATTGGGATCTTCAATGGACTGATGCTTTCATTTGTTTTTCTCAACAGAAGAATGCCTAATCCCTATATGGGATTATTTATTCTGGCACATTGCTTTGTCCTGGGAAAATTCTTCATCGATTTTCTTCCTTTCAATGAACAATTAGACATTTTGAGAGTACCAGGTGAGCTTATGAGTTGGACGGTAGCCCCATTCCTTTATTTCTATGTAAAACGTTATCTCAATAAGCAATTTTCACTCTCCACTCATTTAATCCTGATACTTATACTTTTCACCCTGGACCTCATCTTTCGGAGTCTCCCCATTGAAGACAACCAGCAGGCAATCGCTTATTCATCTGCAAGAGTAATTCAGGGGCTGATTTATCTATTGCTGATGTTTGAAGACATCGGACGAAATAGATGGCTTAAGGTAATTGTTTTCTTATATATCCTTGAGCTGATTTCCATTTTAGCCAATCAAGCAATAACCAATGAAAGCTATTTCGCTCATCTGCTGATCCCCGTTTCAATCATGCTTATCATCGGTTTTATCACTTTAGAAAGCATTTTGAATTCCAATTTTGTTGTGGAAGCGTCCACGAAGCGGAAATTACACGACCCTTCTACAAAAAGGAAGACCTTTGAGAAAATCCAAAGAAGCGTTGAAGAAACCGAGCTCTACCTCAACCCCAATCTCAAACTTGCTGACCTGGCGAAAGAATTGGGCTTTTCAGAAAAAACAATATCCCAGGCGATCAATGAATGCACAGGAGAAAATGTAAACCTTTTTATCAACAGGTACCGCATAAAAACAGCGGAACGACTTTTGATCGAACAGTCACGCAGTATCACCATTGACGGGATTGCCGAACTGTCTGGTTTTAGTAACAAAGTATCCTTCTACAAAGCATTCAGAAAGGTGCATACCATCTCCCCTAAGGAATACATAGAGGTAAAAACAACTCAAGCGTAACTACCCCTTACTTCACAACAAACTTTAATTTGTTAACAATGGCGGAAACGTACAATCTGTATAGAATTGTTTACATAATCCTCTGTAATACAATAAGTTAAAATGATTTTTCAGTGGTCTTGTAAATAAATGCAAGGCCATGAAAATTGAAAAGATTGCGGTAAGCAGTTTGGATGAAATAATTCACTCTGTTTGGTTTATTACCATTGAGAAGGAAAAAATCACAGAAGGGTACTATTTCTTTCCTGACAATCATGCAGAAATCATTGTTTCTTTTAAAGGCCTCTTTCATCGTGCCATCATCGGATCAACCAGGAAGAGTGCCATTGCTCCGGGTGAAGGCCTTTTCACGCGTACAAGAAGTCGGGGAATGGTGCTGACTGGGGATGAAGAAATTCGCCTCCTGATTATAAAATTGCACCCTCAATATCAATGTATTCTTTGCAATGATCGAACCTATAAATTCAAAGAAGACATCCAAAAATTTTCTTTGCCTACCTTTTATCAACATGCATGGAAAAAAGCCATTGTAAACAACAACCCAAACGAACTTATTAGCATTTTCGAAACCTACCTACAAGAGCAATCTTTTTTAGGTCATAAAAGAGTTGACTCACTGATTGAAGAAACGATTTCTCTAATCAAACAGAACAAAGGAGAGATCAAAGTCAGAGAGCTCTACAGCATGTTTGGCATCAGCAAATCTACCCTTGAGCAAAAGTTTAACCGCGAGGTGGGTCTAAGCCCCAAAGAGTTCTGCAAAATCGAAAAGCTTAACAATTTCCTTAAAAATTATGAGGAGTTTAAGCATGATATGTCGCTGACTCAACTGACATTCAAATCGGGTTATTACGACCAATCACACCTCATTAAGGATTTCAAATATTATGTGGATGAAAGTCCGAAGAAATTTTTGACACAGGCGAACAGAATTTCCCTGATCTCCTAATCCCCTCAATCATGAACCCCAATCCGATGAGGAGATTTTTATTTCCACTATGGCTTCTTTGTCCCTTTCTCTTACAGGGTCAGGAAGCTCCAAAGGTGAAGCTTTTCGAGAAGGGGTTAGTTTCCAGCACCTTCATAGATGGTAGACTTCGAATACAAACTGAAAACCCGGATGCAGTATACTTTGATAAAAATTGGCGTAAAGGGAATGTCGAAATGAAAGATGGAAGAACTTTGACTGGTGTCTATTTAAGATATGATTTATTAAGGTCCGAAATAGAGGTCAGAGAAGATGAATCAATTGTCGCTTACCCCACGAGACTAATCAAACGCTTCGGTTGGTATGACTACTTCATTGCGGATTCTGTCAATTTTGTTTCCCTCATTGACCAAACAGGTAGATCCAGCTATGCGCTTGAAATAGTTTATAAGATCGCCCTTTCCGGAAGCCCAAATTAACTATTAATAAAGACTGAATTAGAAGTCCAGGAACCAAACTACTTACCTGCTTTAGATCTTGGTAGCCCGGAAAGAAAATTCGTTCGACATGAAAAATTCTTCCTTTATGATGGAGAGCGGATAGTTGCCCTTGACAGAAAGCTTGCGAACAACCTAATCGCTTTTAATCCTTATTCCAGAGAAGTGTTCCTATTTGCCAAAGAACATAAGCTGAAATGCAGAAAAGAAGGGGACCTTAAAACCATAATCATGCATCTTAATAACCTGGCTTTAAAAGGGCCGATTCAACACCCTGACACAAGAACTTCCTTCGATTCAAGGACCAGCAATGATCTGCCTTAGTTTGTTTTGCAACTATACAAAACAAAAAAACTACCCGACTTCGGGTAGTTTTTTGTTATATAATTTACAGACCAAGATTAATGTTCATCCTCGGTAAAACCAGTTCGACGATACCCTGAAACAAATAGCGTATCACTCGTAAATCCAGTAGCATCTTCTAAATCTTCAAACCAAATTTCAAAGTAAATGCTGTCCGTGACAACCCCTGCTGCTGTAGTTATAGCATCTTCAAAGATTCTTCCATTTCTAACCAGGACTTTGATATCGTATCCATCCACATAGCTAATTAGTGTATCAGGACTACCAAAGGCTTTAGATTGAATATCCATTCTTGCTTTTACTCTATATGACCAGAAGTTATCTTCATCCGTCACAATCAGCTCAGACGCTGATTGTGACGCCGTCGTAGAAGTCAGTATCCTCGTATACCCCACCTGGAATGGATCGGGCCCGTAGAAATTATGATCATAATGAACGAACCATTCTCCACTCAACTCATTGTTTGCTGCAGCACCCGGATCAATGTCTTCCGTTGCACAGGAAGACACCATAAATGCTAGCACTGCTAATCCTATCAGTATGTTACTTTTCATTTTATGTCTCATTATTCGTATTGAAAATTATAGGCAAATCCCTGTGGGTTTACTGTAATGGAAAAAGTCTTGGCCACAGGATCATAGGAGGCATCCACACTGGTCACTCCGAATACAAATGATTGTGGAATCACTATCATGTTGTCTCCATCCATCATAAAATAGAGGGGAAAAACACCAGCAAAAGCCATATCAGTACAGAAGAAGATATTGGTGGTACCCGGAACCAAGGAGATTACCCCCTTACGCTCAGGGCGGCCAATATCTGCAATATTCCCCGTTACATCCGTAGCCACAATGGCAGGATTGTAAACGATTACCTGCTGAGATTTGGAACCCGGATAACCATCAGAATTCTCCGCTGAGTATATCACTTCATAGATTCCCGGTGTTGAATTATTTACCGGATTAACAATATCAGGTGTTAACTCGGTTTCTCCTTCTTTCACCGTAGCTGAAGGCGTGAATGCAGATCCAGTAGCAATCACAACATTCTCACCATCTGTCAGTTCGAAAGTAGGGAAATAGGTCACTGTTGAAATCCCAACCGAATCACCTTCACTCTCGCAAGAGAAGCCTCCGATGGACAGTCCAATCACTGCCAGAATCCCAATGTATTTATTCAATATAATATTCATCTTGCTCATGATTGATTTAGTTAACATCCCACCAAAGTTTATCCGTAGCCCGTGTCTGTGCACTTGGGAAGTTGGCATTGGCTACTGACTCAGATTCCGGCAATAGATATCGTTTGATATAATCCGTACCCAATACTGTGTTTTTAGGCAGATACAACGCCGCACCGGCATTTCCGGTTGGAGGATTTTCCTCATAAGTTGTAGTATTCATCATTTCAGGGTAATCCATTCGATGAACTTCCAAAAACCCTTCAAAAGGATTGACATTGGCCAGAGCTACCCATTTCTGCACGCCAATGTCACGCAATTGATCTGCTGCAGGGGCTGAGAATTCATAGGGCATACCTGCAGCAAGGAATGAAGCATCCGCTGTTGCAGCTGAAGCGCCCACACGAGAAAATGCACTTCGAACAGCATTGTTATATAATGTCTGTGCATCGTCTGTAATCAAACCCCTTACCGCTAATTCAGCTCTGAAGAAATCTACCTCAGAAGTTGTTAAAAGATAAACTGGCCTTTTAGCATCCAAAATGGGGACTCGATTAGAGTTTGGAGGATTTGTAGCTGTTGTTGCCTTGTGATCCCCATGGTCCAGCAACAGGTTTCCGGATGTATTGGCTTTATAAGTTAAAGCTTCACGAGGGTCGCCATTGTTGGTCAAAAATTCAGAGAGTGTTCTGTTGGCTACAAGGTTGATCGTTGTGTTTAGGTTTTGATCCTGCGCAAACAGTGGGTTCTCCTTGTTTACCTGGCTCTCAAAAATATCGAGCATGGCATCAGAAGCAAGGTAATTGCCTTCAGCTTCCACATCATTGATTACTTCAGTAGCCCAGGTAGCATCAAAGTCCAGATTTCTCATGGCCAATTTTAATTTTACAGAATTGGCAAAAGCTACCCAGCTATCAATGTCACCATTGAAGATATAGTCTTTGTCTCTTTCGGTCGCCACTAGTACGGCCAATGCACTACTACCATTTGGATTGAACTCATTGTATAAGTCAAGAGCTTCGTCTATGGCATCTACCAGGTGTGGATAGACATCCTCTCCATTATCAAATGCTGGATTGAAATTTGAAGTAGTCTCACCTTTGAATGCCTCTGTGTATGGAGCCTGACCAAAAGCATCGAAGATTATCTGAAACGTATAGCTTTCTAATACGGTGGCTATCAGATATAATCTTGGATTGTAAGTCTCTGTAGCCAAACTGTATTCCTTCAGCTTTTGGATATCACTCAAAGCAGAAGAATACAACTCCACCCACAGGTTGTCACCATCATCGGCACGCATATCCATATCTATAATGGTACGATACTGATTAGCCGTATTGTTTTGATTATAGTATTGAGCCCAGAGTGAACCATGGAGGGCGAAAGTTCCTCCAATGGCACTCGCCAGTGAAATCTCAATAGATGGCAATAGAAATACTCCCGGGTTGTCCAATATCGCATCCGGATCATCATTTACATCCAGATAATCATCACATGCAGAAAACATCATCGCCATGGCAACCATCAATGCTGTGGCGGTCTTTGCAATTCCCTTCTTATATATATTTTTCGTTTTCATATACAGGTATTGTTAGAACGATACATTAATCTTAAATCCATAATTTCTCACAGATGGATAACCTCTGATTTCCCCAAATTCACTGGAAGAACCATTGCCAGCTGTAGTGATTTCAGGATCTATTACATTGTTGGCAGCAGGTGTCCATAACCACAGGTTATTACCCACCAGGGCCAAAGAAGCAGACTCAATAAACATGTTACTGAAAATAGATTTTGGAAGGTTATAAGCAATGCTTACCTCACGTAGCTTCACAAATGTCTTGGGCAACACCAAAGCCTGATCATTCCAGTCTCCTGTATAATAGTTGTTGAGGTCAGTGGTAGTGATTGGAATGGTATTCTCTACATAGTTGCCTTCGTCATCTTCATAAACAGAATTCGGAACAACAAATGGCAACCTGTCATTATAGGTAGTGAGCGGATCCTTTCCTGTCCACATGGTAGACTGCTTGCTATAGGACAGGAACTTTCCTCCTTCTCTGTAGTCCAACTGAAAATAAAGTGACAGGTCTTTGTAAGTGAAGGTATTCATGAAGCCCATGGTGTAGTCATACAATGTGCTTCCAAGGTCTACCCCCAGGGCAGTGGCCAGAGGTCGGCCAGTCTGAGAATCAACGATTACTCTGCCGTCATCAGTGGTTTGAGTACCGAAGGCCTTGATATGAGAAACCGTCTTTCCTTTGATGGCTACAACACTTGGAGAAACAAATCCTGTGATTGTCACTTCATCGAGCCCTTCTGTCAGATCTACCACCCTATTGGTATTCTTATCAAACTTATAGCTGATATCCCAGGTAAATCCACCCAGGTTCTCTATCGGCGTCATGTAGGCTGAAATCTCAATTCCTCTGTTGGTCATTTTACCTACGTTGTCCCAGATGGCATTAAATCCGGATGAGGCTGCGAGCGTCCGCTGGAGCAGCAACCCTTCGGTGGTCTTGTCATAGTAAGTAAAATCTATGCCCAGCCGATTCTGGAACAGTTTGATGTCAATACCTGTCTCAAAGTCTGTGGAAATCTCTGGTTTTAGATTCGGATTTCCGAGCACGTTGCTATACTCATATCCTGTCGCCCCGCCTAGTGGAAAGGTAAGGTCACTGAAAGGAATTCCGGCTGTTACCTGACCTTGAACGTAGACAGGATTAACCACATAAGGGTCAGCATCATTACCGCTTTGCCCGTAACCAACCCTGATTTTCATATAATCCATCCATCCGCTCGAACTCAATGCAGCAATGGCATCAGAAACGATAAAGCTGGCATTTACCGAAGGGTAGAAGTAAGAATTATTACCTACAGGTAACGTCGACGACCAGGTATTCCTTACCGACCCAGTCAGGTAGAGCAGATCATCATAGCTCACCTCAAGGATAGAATAGATGGCTTGTCTCCTGTAGATCCTGTATGGATATCCGGTGGAAACCGTTGGGATCGCAGACGTATTGGCCAGGTTTGGAAAAGATTGCTCCAATACCAGTGATTTCACCTCTTCCTCACTTTGGGTTTGTGAGTTGTGCTGCATATTGATCCCTGCCATCAGGTTTACATAGACCTTAGAAAACTTTTGGCCTGCTGACAGGAAGGCATCCAGGTTATATAACCTGACATTCCTTTGAAATTCCCTGTAATAACCATCTATGTCATCCTGTGTACCTTTATTGATACTGTTGTCATCCAGCGTGTATTTACCATCGTAGTTATGTCCAAAGGTATTTTGCACATCACCGCCAAACCTTACGGTTCCTTTCAGGTCAATAGGCTTATAGATATCGGCATTGAGGGTGACGCTGGCAATCATCCTATCTATAGTGGCCTCATTTGAGGTATTGTCTATGGTGAAATATGGATTCCACAGATAAGGTGAAAAGTAGTTATTGGGATTGAAGAATGAATTCGGATCCTTGTAATCGTCCATGTCAACAAGGCTGATATCTGTCGGATGCTGTAGCACATCATCAAACAGGTTGGCACTACCCCCCTGACCTTGTCCGGTTGGAAGCGCTCTTACTTCCTTATTGATGTAGTTGAAGCTTGTACTCACATCCAGGAAACCCATTTTTCTGGAAGCCCCGAATTTAAAACTGTTCTTTTGAAACCCATCCTTATCCCTGGGTACAATGCCATCACTTATTACATTGTTGTATGACACATAGAAAGTACCGTCTTCATTTCCACTGGAAATAGAGACAGCATTATCGTACATCGTACCTATTTCATAAAAGTCAGTCACCTGATCTTCCAGAAAAGAGAAGTTTTTGTACAGTTGACTGTTGTTTACAGGGTATCCCCAAAGTCGGGAGTCATTGGTAAATCTGGGTCCCCAGTTTCCGTTCTCCTCGCTCGCGTAGTGTCCATCCCACCCCTGACCGAAAGTGCTTTGATACCTGGGTGCTTTGAGCAGTGAAGAGAAGATAGTTGAAGAACTTAAGGTGACCCTGGGCTTCCCATTCAGGTCTTTAGATCCTTTTTTGGTAGTGATCATTACGACTCCATTAGCACCTGCAGAACCATACAAGGCTGTGGCGGCGGAACCCCTCAATACGGACATCGATTCGATATCTCCGGCATTGAGATCATTGATGCCATTACCGAAGTCAACCGTTCGGTTTACATCTGCTCCGTTTGTATTGTAATTCTGATTGGTATTGGTGACAGGCACACCGTCGATAACATACAGTGGCTGTGTGCTTCTACCGATATTGGCATATCCTCTTAATACCACATTGGTAGAACTACCTGGCGCTCCAGTACCACCTGTCACCTGAACTCCGGCTACCTTTCCTGATAAAGCGGAAGTAAAATTGCTTGATGGCCCCCTGGTCAGGTCCTTTCCATCCACATTGGTAATGGAATAACCGACAGAGCGCTTATCTCGTGAAATACCAAGTGCTGTTACAACCACTTCCGCCAACTGTTTTACATCAGCATTGAGCGTGATGTCAATAGTAGAGCGTTGCCCGATTATAATTTCCTGGGTCTCTAATCCGATAAATGAATAGATCAATGCATCGGAACCTTCCGGAACTGTGATCCTGTAGTTACCATCCAGATCGGTGGTAGTACCTTCAGTAGTCCCTTTTACAATTACGTTTGCCCCTGGCACAGGTTCCCCTGCGTCGTCGACAACCTTTCCGGAAATTTGCCTCTGCTGAGCATAGCCAATAGTGCAAACTCCCAGTAAAAGTATTACTAGTAGATTTCTCCTCATATACGTAAGAATTTTCTATTAAATAATTTTTATCTGATAGTAATGTTAGAAATGAAGAAATCCTGAAAATTGTAAAAAAGAATAGGACAAATGCGTAGGGGTAAGCTCCACGGGGTATTTTCAGAATATTATTTGGCAAAAAGGTTATAGATAAAAATCTGAAGCCTTCTGTATACCGTTTTCACCAAACTTCAGCCTATTTATTTTTTTATTGATTCTCAACAAAATATCTTCAGAAATATGAATTTTTAAATCATCGCACTGATTTTTAAACTAAATGATCAAAATTTCTGATAGGCTTACCAACAAAAAATAGAGATTCCGGGTCTTTCGTACGATAATTAACCACAATCATGTTCATAAACGAACACATTTGGATCAGTCAAATGAATAAACACATCATATTTAGCTGATTAACAGATAGTTATGATTTATGGCATATATGTTGTCAACCTTGTAGGCAGAGGACTTAATGACAACCAACAACTGAAGCAATGAAAAGATCAAAAACCCTACTAATAATATTCGGTGTGGCAATAGCCATACTGCTTTCGCTTACTCAGTCACTAAAAGCCAGTGAAACACAGGAATTTCTCCATGCCAGGTCGGTAGAGCAGGTTGATACGGAGCAAAAGATTAGCCACCTCACAATAACCTCCTTCTCTTTTGAACTATTTGTGAAAAATCTACCATATTTAAACTCTAAATAATCAGGCATGCCGACAAAAAGACTCTATCGATCATCTGATGCCATGTTGGGTGGTGTGTGCGCAGGAATCGCTGAATACTTCGATCTGGACCCTACACTTATTCGAATAGCTTATATTATTCTTACCATTGCGACGGTATTGTTACCATCTATCATTGGATATTTGATATTGTGGATTGTGATCCCACCCAAAGATTAGTTGATCTTAGATAAAGTATTGATCCAGCGAGTGGGCACTTCGCCTTTTAAGGCAGTTTCATAATCAGAGTAGCTGCAAGGGATCATCCTGCTACGCATAAAAACGGTCTTTTCATCAGGATGCGGCACTTCCATCCACCACTTTTCAGATAATTTACTTTTGTAAAACTTAATGGATGATGGCTCGCTACCCAACGCAACCTCATAGATAAGGTAATCATTTGACTGAAAATTCTTGTCTCCCTTTCTACTATAATAGCCTTCTATAAAATACCACAGCATCGTAGCCACTACAAAAGCTGTCCTTTTGTCTTCCGAATCCTTCAGGACATTGTATTGATAAAAACCTGCTGAGCTCAGTTTATCGTTCAAACCTGCATACCAACACAGCTGACAAGCCTCTTCCCCTGTCAGACCAAATACATTGGCATCTGCGCCACCCGGGCAATATTGAGACTGGATAGAAGAAATGTCAAAAGACAACATATCTGCATCCCGGATCACAGGTTCCATCTCCTTAATGTTTTCTTTCACCACACCCAGTCGAATGGATTCAAAGCAAAGCTTTTCCATCAGTGCAATGTCTCCGGGGTCTATCAGGTAAGATTGATGCGCCAGGTGATAGTAATTGAAAAGATAGTTGGGGTCATGCTTGAAAATCTTATGAATGTGTGTGTCGCTTGATATCCCCGTTTTGGGATCATCCAGGTCCATCTTACTATCTACATTTAGAAAAGTAATCAGCTTATTCTGATCTTCGTAAGCATAAAACTGTCCAAGATCTACATTATGAGCTCCTCCAATCAAGATCGGCAGGATATTCTGACTCATTAGATGGCCGCATACCTCCTTCAGTCTGAGATAAGTATCCTCCAACTCCGGACCGTTTCGAAAGTTTCCTAGATCAAGGATTTTGACTGTCTCTGAACCTTTTTTATGCTTATAAAAGGCTCGTCGGATTTCATCTGCTCCTTTAGACAACCCTTCCTGTTGGTCAGGGTCAGCTCCACGGGCTTCTTTTATACCAATTATGGCCAGATCATGATTGCCCAGTTCAGGCATTTGATCCTGATTGATATAAATCGAATGTGCTATGGAAGAACCAGGAAGCTTTTTTAAATCAAACGAGTCATCAAGGGGATCAAAAAAAAGTTTCAGGTCCATCTGGAGGATTGAAATTACGATTTGGAAAAGTCTACCTTTTCAAATGTAAATCAATTTAGTGTTATCCTCCGAAATCGTCGAATCGAATATTCTCATCCGGAATTCCGAAATCCTGTCCCATTCGCTCTACGGCCGCGTTCATCAATGGAGGGCCACAGAAGTAAAGTTCTATTTCTTCGGGTGCCTCATGTTTGCTTAGGTATTGATCTATCACTGCCTGGTGTACAAAACCTAAGAATCCATCTCCATTTTTATCATTCATATCTTTCTTCACCTTCCAGTTGTCTTCCGGTAAAGGTTCTGAAAGCACTACAAAGAATTGGAAATTAGGAAAGCTTTTTTCCAGCTGATAGAAGTGATCCAAATAGAACAACTCTCTTTTAGATCGACCACCATACCAGTAAGTCACCTTTCTGCCGGTCTTCAACGTTTTGAACAAATGATACAGGTGAGACCTCATCGGTGCCATTCCGGCTCCACCACCTACATACAACATTTCCGAATCTGAAGGATTAATGAAGAACTCTCCATAAGGGCCGGAGATTGTTACTTTGTCACCCGGCTTTTGGGCGAAAATATAAGAAGATGCAATACCTGGATTAACGTCCATCCATTGATTTTTCGCCCGGTCCCAGGGTGGAGTTGCTACCCTTACATTTAGCATGATCTCTCTACCTTCTGCAGGATAGGAAGCCATTGAATAAGCACGCTCTACTGGCTCTGTATTTTTCATTTTCAGATCCCAAAGACCAAACTTATCCCATTCCATTTGGAATTTCTTAGGATCATCATGCTCTGATGGATGCGCTGTGATATCAATATCTTTATATTCAATCTCACATGGAGGGATTTCGATCTGGATATAGCCTCCCGCCTCATAATCCATGTCCTCAGGTATCTCAACCACAAATTCTTTGATAAATGAGGCCACATTGTAGTTTCTTACTACTGTTGCTTCCCATTTCTTGATACCAAAAATTTCTTCCGGTATCTGAATTCTCATGTCTTGCTTTACCTTAACCTGGCAACCCAGACGAACACCAGACTTCTGCTGCGTACGACTCAAATGACCTGTTTCGGTTGGCAGAATTTCCCCGCCACCTTCCAGGACCGTACACTTACATTCTGCGCAGGTTCCTCCTCCTCCACAGGCTGAGGGTAAAAATATTTTTTCACTCGACAATGTTGATAGTAGGGTAGACCCTGCCGAAGTGATTAAGGGATTTTTTTCATCTCCATTGATGATGATCTTTACAGGACCTGACTGGACCAGTTTTGATTGGGCAAATAATAAGATCAGTACAAGTAGCAAAATGACTACTGTGAAGGCGATGATGGAGGTAGTAATAACTGGAACCATGAGAAAACCTCTTTTAGCGTTTAGTTTTTAAAACGGAGCAAATATAAGTTATAATGTTTTCCAATTGAAGCCTTAGAAACATGTATTTGAATAACAGAATAACAATAATTATGTTGGGAGAAATTCAAGTGTTTATTGAAGCATTTTGAGTAAGGTGGTCAATTTGGATTTTAGATGTCTTCTGTCGACGATAAAATCAAGAAAACCATGCTCTAAAACAAACTCTGCACTTTGAAATCCTTTAGGAAGGTCTTTTCCGATCGTCTCCCTTATGACCCTTGGACCAGCAAAACCAATGAGTGCTCCCGGCTCTGCGATATTAAAATCGCCTAGCATTGAGAATGAGGCTGTCACTCCTCCCGTAGTTGGATCAGTAAGCAACGAGATATAAGGTATTTTCTTTTCTTCCAGGATGGTGAGTTTGGCTGATACTTTAGCCATCTGCATCAGGGAATACCCGGCTTCCATCATCCTCGCACCTCCTGACTTGGAGATCATGAGGAACGGTGTATTTGTTTTGGCTGCATAATCAATGGCTCTGGCAATCTTTTCTCCCACTACCGATCCCATTGATCCGCCAATAAAGGCGAAGTCCATACAGGCAATCACAATGTTCATCCCGTTCATCTTGCCATAAGCGGATCGTACAGCGTCCTTCAGACCTGTCTTCTTTTGCGATTCGGCAATACGCTGGGGATATGCTTTGGTATCCACAAACTTAAGTGGATCTGAAGATGACATCTTTTCATCCAACTCGGTGAATTTGTTGCCATCAAAAAGGATCTCAAAATATTCCCTGGAACCTATCCTTACATGATATCCATCGTCCGGGCTCACATATGCATTGTTCTTAAGCTCACGCATATGAATAATGTTTCCGCTCGGAGTCTTATACCACAATCCATCAGGAGCTTCCTTCTTCTTTTCAGTAGGAGTTTGTATTCCCTTGTCTTGTCTTTTGAACCACGCCATTCAATTTACCTTTTTTGGGAAGGCAAAGCTAATGGTTTCTTCACAACTAATTAACCAGATTGTGAGTAAAGCAATCGATTTTGACTTCCATTAATTACTTTTGATAGTATACCACTTATACCTATGACCCCATTAACCAGAAGATCTATGCTGCAAAAATCTGGCATAATTGCAGCAGCACCCTTGATTTCTTTACCTGCCTGCCAGGAGAAAAAGCCAAAGCATCAGTTTACTTTTTGCCTCAATACCAGCACGATCAGGGGGCAAAACCTGAAACTCACGGATGAAATAAAAACAGCTGCCGAAGCCGGATATAATGGTGTGGAGATTTGGATGAACAAGCTCAATGCACATATTCAGGAGGGCGGCACTACCACCGACATTAAAAACCTGGCATCAGACCTGGGGATCAAAATAGAAAATTGTATCAGCTTCCCGCAATGGATCGTTGATGATGAGCAAAAACGTGCTGAGGCCTATGATCAGGCAAAAAAAGAGATGGACCTGCTTGCTGAAATTGGCTGTACCAAAGTAGCAGCGCCACCTGCAGGAGCTACCAATCCTCCTTCGCTGAATCTAATGGAAGCTGCCAAACGCTACAGGAAGTTGCTCGAGATCGGCAGAGAGACAGGAGTCCTGCCACAATTGGAGCTTTGGGGATTCTCTCACAACCTGCACTTATTTGGCGAAGTAATGTACGTGGCCTCAGAGGCTGCACATCCCGATGCCTGTATCCTGCCGGATATTTACCATATTTATAAAGGAGGATCCGATTTTGAAAGCCTCAGAATGCTGGACCCCTCTGCCATCCATATGTTTCATATGAATGATTACCCTGCTTCTCCTTCAAGAGCGGAAATCAAAGACAGCCACCGGGTATTCCCAGGAGATGGAGTAGCTCCCCTCGACAAAGCCCTGGGATTTCTGATAGATAAGCATAAACCCATTGTGCTCTCTCTCGAACTCTTCAATGAGAGCTACTATAAGATGAAAGCACTGGATGCTGCAAAGGAAGGATTAGATAAAATGAAGAAGGCAGTTGAAAAAGCGATTGCTTAGTCAACTACTCCTTTATTTCTTCGTAATCCACGTAGTCACCCCCTTTATATTCTTTGTTTGATCTTGCCTGCTTATTGTCAGGCTGTGTGTCAATGTTCAGATTACTGTTGGGGGCTTTACGCCTGGTAGTTTGTGATTGCTGCTGTCCCTGACGTGCTCTCTTCTGTTGCTCATAAGCAGCACCAAACATGATCCTAAAGGCGAATCCTACCAACTTAAAAACAAGGTAGATCACCAATACGGATATGATAATAATTTTTAACATAGTATGTATGTTAACTTATCTACTGAGATATAGGTTTCGCTCAGAATAAATTTCCAGGAAGTAATCATCCATCAAATCATCAATAAAATAGATGGATTCTCCTGTTGATTTCATCTCAGGCCCTAACTCCTTATTTACATTCGGAAACTTGTGGAAAGAGAAGACAGGTTCTTTGATGGCATATCCATGCTTCTTAGGATTGAACTTAAAGTCTTTCACCTTTTTCTTACCCAGCATCACCTTGGTGGCATAGTTGACGTAAGGTTCCTCATATGCCTTGCAGATAAATGGTACAGTCCGCGATGCCCTTGGATTGGCCTCGATGATATATACCTTATCGTCTTTGATGGCAAACTGGATATTGATGAGCCCAACAGTTTTCAGTGCCAGGGCAATCTTTACTGTATACTCTTCTATTTGTCTGATCACGAAATCTCCGAGGTTGTACGGTGGAAGGACCGCGTAAGAATCACCGGAATGGATCCCGGCTGGTTCTATATGCTGCATGATCCCGATGATATATACATCTTTCCCATCACAGATAGCATCCGCTTCGGCTTCGATGGCTCCTTCAAGGAAGTGATCCAACAGGATCTTTCCGTCCTGCTTATCTTTGATCAGGTTTACCACATGCTGTTCGAGTTCCTTCTCATTGATCACAATTTTCATGCTCTGACCCCCCAGCACATAACTAGGGCGGACCAAAAGAGGAAAACCAATCTCCTTGGATAGCTCAATTGCAGACTCAGCATCTTCTATTGTGCCATATTGTGGATAAGGAATTTTGTTTTCCTTGAGCAGATCGGAGAATCTCCCCCGGTCCTCTGCCAGATCAAGGGCTTCATAGCTTGTGCCAATTACTTTGATTCCATATCTATCCAGCTTCTCCGCCAACTTCAACGCAGTTTGACCTCCGAGCTGAACAATTACACCAATAGGCTTCTCATGGAGGATAATATCGTAAATATGCTCCCAGAATACCGGCTCAAAGTAGAGCTTGTCGGCGATATCAAAATCGGTAGAAACCGTCTCGGGATTACAGTTGATCATGATGGTCTCATAACCACATTCCTTGGCAGCAAGTACGCCATGGACACAGGAATAATCAAACTCAATTCCCTGACCGATCCTGTTCGGACCAGAGCCCAGCACGATAATCTTTTCCTTGTCAGTAGCCTCCGACTCATTCTCCTCATCAAATGAAGAATAGTAGTATGGAGTCTGGGCTGCAAACTCAGCTGCACACGTATCCACCAGTTTATAAACTCTTTTGATCCCCTGATCATTTCTTCTGGTGAAGACTTCACTCTCCAGGCACTTCAAAAGGTGAGCAATCTGCCGATCGGCATAACCTTTCTCTTTGGCCTCTTTGAGTACTTCTCTCGGTAAGGTATCCAGTGTGTACTGCTCTATCTTCTTTTCCAGGTTGATTAAATCCTCAATCTGATGTAAAAACCAGGAGTCGATCTTGGTGAGGTTCTGGATAGTCTTAAAGGGTATTCCGAGCTTAAAAGCATCATAAATATGGAACAATCGGTTCCAGCTCGGATGCTCCAGACTATAAAGGATTTCCTCCTGATTCTTCAGTTCGCGCCCATCGGCACCCAGTCCGTTTCGCTTGATCTCCAGCGACTGACATGCCTTTTGCAAAGCTTCCTGAAAATTTCTTCCAATACCCATGGCTTCACCCACAGATTTCATTTGAAGCCCCAGCTTTCTATCTGATCCCTGAAACTTGTCAAAATTCCATCGTGGCACTTTTACGATCACATAATCAAGTGCAGGCTCGAAGTAAGCAGAAGTGGTTTTGGTGATTTGATTTTTTAGTTCATCCAGGTTATATCCTATTGCCAGCTTTGCAGCAATCTTCGCGATCGGATATCCTGTAGCCTTAGATGCCAGTGCTGATGACCTTGATACCCGTGGGTTGATCTCGATACCTATGATGTCGTCAGTTTCAGGATTTACCGCAAACTGCACGTTACACCCTCCGGCAAATTGACCGATGGCATTCATCATTCTCTTGGCAAGATCCCGCATGTTTTGATACACCGTATCAGGAAGCGTCATCGCGGGGGCAACAGTGATTGAATCCCCCGTATGAACTCCCATGGGATCAAAGTTTTCTATAGAACAGATAATGATGATATTACCTGCATTATCTCGAAGCAGCTCCAGCTCATATTCTTTCCAGCCCATGATCGACTGCTCAATGAGCACTTCATGGATTGGTGATGCCTGCAGACCAGCGTTGAGGGCTTTGTCGAATTCATCTGCATTATCAACGAATCCGCCTCCGTAACCACCCAGTGTATAAGATGGTCTGATTACCAGTGGAAATCCAATGTCCTGGGCAATTTCTTTTCCAGTCAAAAAAGACGTAGCCGTTTCTCCCAGGCAGACCCCCACTCCGATTTCATTCATTTTCAATCGGAACTTCTCCCTGTCCTCGGTGGTCTCGATGGCGCCGATATCCACTCCAATCATTTTCACTCCGAACTTGTCCCAAATTCCGGCTTTTTCACAATCGATGGCCAGATTGAGGGCTGTTTGACCTCCCATGGTCGGAAGGACGGCATCAATCTTATGCTTTTTTAATATTTCTTTGATGGACTGCTTGGTAAGTGGCTTCAGGTAGATGTTATCTGCAGTTACCGGATCAGTCATGATCGTCGCCGGATTGCTGTTGATCAGCGTAACTTCTATACCTTCTTCCCTCAATGACCTGGCAGCCTGCGAACCTGAATAATCGAATTCACAAGCCTGGCCAATGATGATTGGTCCACTTCCTATTATTAGTACTGATTTGATGTCGGGATTCTTTGGCATCTAAAGAGGTTTATTTTGGTAGGTACAAATTGGGGCAAAAATAAGTCAGCCATCCGATTTAATTCAAGCAATATCTGAAAATCTCAAAATCACTTGGCAAGTAAGTCATTTATCGTTATCTACAAATCTCATGAACCGTTCCTTATGACTTGCTTAAATCCAATTCCATCCCCAATTTTAACCACCGACCGGTTCAATAAGCTGGTTCTTAATCACTTAATCTAACCCTACTCTTCTTGTAAGAGTAGGGGCTTTTTCTTTTGCTGTCTCCCTTTTTATATTTGATTGATGAACAGGATTGACAGACTCAATGCTATTCTTATTCAATTGCAGGGCAAACCACGGGTAACCATTGAAAACCTGGTGGATCGCTTTATGGTGAGCCCCAGGACCATTTTCAGGGACATAAGGTCGTTGATAGAGTCAGGAATACCCATCGGAGGTGATGCTGGTTCGGGCTATTTTGTAGTGGAAGGCTATCATCTTCCCCCGGTGGTTTTCAATAAAGATGAAGCAGCCGCGCTCCTTCTGGGATCCAAGTTCATCAAACATCAGGCTGACCAAGAGGTTGTAAAAAACTTTGATGAAGCCATGCACAAAGTAAGGGCCGTCCTGAAATATGCCGATAAAAATTATCTCAGCTCATTGGAAGAAAATATTTCTGTCGTGCCTTTTTCAAGAAATAACAATGAATTTCCAAATTCATATATCTCTACTATTCAAAATGCACTGGCTGAGCAAAGCGTACTGAGCATAGAATATTACGCTAACTATAAAGACCAATCTACCAAAAGAGATATTGAACCATTGGGATTGGTTTACTATTCAAGCCGATGGCACCTCATCGCCTACTGCAGGTTGAGGAAAAGTATGCGTGACTTCAGATGTGACAGGATAACCAATTGCAAACTGCTGGTGGAAAAATATGATCGCACTGAGCATCCATCCTTTTCGGCGTTTCTTGAGCAAATGATTGTTGGAACTGAAACCCGTGAAGTAATCATTCGTGTTCCAAAGAGAGTTGGCCGATACATTGGGAATCAAAAATATTACTATGGTTACGCAGGAGAAAGTATCATTGGCGACATGGTAGAAATGAAATTTTATACTCCCTCCTATGATTTTTTTGCTCGCTGGCTACTCATGTTTGGCAAAGATGTCACCATCATCTCACCGGATGAATTACAATTAGTAGTCGAAAAGCTGGTAGTTGAGCTGCAACAGCACTACCTGAATTTGCCATCTCCGGTATCTCTCTGATTTTTTTTCACTTTTTGATATTCCAGTGACATAGGGCTGTCACTCAGACGAATTTCTTTGAAGAAAAAAGAAAGTATTATGGAAACAATGATTGAAAAACTAGACCTTAAAAAGGTTGACAAGACTTATTACACAGCAAAGAAGGCTCCAGCTATCATTGACCTGGATTCCTACTTTTATGTCACTATGCAGGGACAAAGCAGTCCTGCTGATCTGAGGTTCATGCAAGCTATTGAGGCCTTATATGCTACGGTCTATGGCATCAAGTTCCTGGCTAAGGCTGAAGACAATGACTTTGTCGTTCCAAAGATGGAAGGACAGTGGTGGATTGATCCAGTAGTGAAAAAAATGGATGACTTTCTGAAAGTACCTAAAGAACAGTGGAACTGGAAAATCATGGTGAGGATGCCGGATTTTATTGAAGGTGACCACTTCCACCGCACCATTGAATCTCTGAAAAGCAGGAAACCCGAACTCAGTAACATCGATCAGGTACGCTATGAGCTGATCAATGAAGGAACCTGCGCTCAGATCCTTCACACAGGCTCGTATGATGCTGAAGGTCCTACGATTGAAAAGCTCTACGCATTTATCGAGCAGGAAGGGATGAGGATAAACGGACATCATCATGAGATTTACCTGAAGGATCCGATGAAAAATGCGCAGGAAAAGCTGAAGACTATCATTAGATATCCGATAGCCAAAAAGTAATTAAGATGAAATCAATTGGATTAAGAACAACTATTTACCAGGTCCCAAATCTGCAGGAAGCTATGGAATGGTATGCTAAAGCCTTCGAGACAGAACCCTATTTTGATGAGCCTTTCTATGCGGGATTCAATGTTGCAGGTTATGAGCTTGGCCTGATCCCGGGGGAATCAACAAATCAAAAGTCTGAAAATATTTATTCCTATTGGGGTGTTGAGGACATAGAAACTGCTCATGCCGACCTGGTAGCCAAAGGAGCTAAACCCTTTGAAGACATAATGAGTGTAGGAGGTGATATCAGGGTAGCATCCCTGAAAGATCCATGGGACAACATCATCGGGATCATCTATAATCCTGGCTTCAGGATCTAGTCTTACTTATGTTCAGGGTATGAAAAAAGGGACGAAATTATTTGTCCCTTTTTTTTATTCTGGTAGATTCGTTACAACAACAAAGATTCACAGATGAAAGCAGGATTTGGAATTATTATGATCGCATTGGGTATCTTTCTCATTTATTGGGCCGAATCTCATTCACCCAAAGATCTGGGAAAGGTTATTGGCAATACCTTCTCCGGAGGTTACACACTATCCGAGCCCTGGTACTATGTTTGTCTGGGTGCAGGCATACTCGTAGGTGTCGTGGGCATCCTCAGAACTTACAAATCCATGAAATAAAGTACGAGGCCTATTACATATGTATAGGCCTGTTATCTGTTGCCGCCAGGCAAGCCTCCCTTACTGCCTCCATATAGGTAGGATGTGCATGAGACATGCGTGAAACATCTTCTGCAGAAGCCCTGAATTCCATGGCTGTGACTCCGGCAGCAATCATATCAGCTGCTCGCGCACCGATTATATGCATGCCAAGGATTTCATCTGTATTCTTGTCAGCAATTACTTTCACCAGCCCATCTACGTCCATGCTGGCCCGTGCACGACCCAGCGCTTTGTATGGGAATGAACCAACCTTGATCTGACGTCCTGCTTCCTTAAGCTGCTGTTCCGTATATCCTACAGAAGCAACTTCTGGCCAGGTATAAACCACACCAGGGATCAGGTGATAATGGATGTGTGGCTTTTGCCCGGCGATAGTCTCTGCCACAAAAGTGCCTTCTTCCTCAGCTTTGTGCGCAAGCATGGCACCTTTCACTACATCTCCAATGGCGTAAATGTTGTCAACTTTTGTCTTGAGATGGTCATCCACTTCTATCCTTCCCTGCTTATCCGTCTCAATACCTACTTTATCTAATCCAAGACCTTCTGTATAAGCTTTTCTACCAATGGATACCAGACAATAATCTCCTTTGAAATCAACCGTCTTGCCATCTTTATCTTCGGCTTTTACGGTCACTGTTTTACCTTTTTTCTCAACTGATGTCACTTTATGACTCAGGTAAAACTCAAACCCCAATTTTTTCAGGGATTTCTGTAGCTCCTTGCCCATCGTCACATCCATGGTAGGAATGATGCTGTCCAGAAATTCTATCACAGTCACCTTGGCACCCAGACGAGCATAGACTGACCCCAATTCCAGACCAATAACACCACCTCCGATGACAATTAAATTCTTCGGAACCTCTTTCAGGTTGAGCGACTCCGTACTGGTGATCACCCGGTCTTTGTCCAGTGTGATAAATGGCAGGGATGCGGGCTTGCTGCCCGTAGCAATGATCACCTTTTCCGTGGTAATGGTCTTTTTACTCTTACCATTTACCTCGATGGTGTTCTTGTCTTTGAATGATCCTACTCCAGTGAGCACATCAATCTTATTTTTCTTCATCAGAAAAGAAATCCCATCCACATTCTGCTTCACCACGTCATCCTTTCTGGTAATCATCTGCTTTAGGTTGACTTTAGGTGCAGGGATATCGATACCATGCTCTTTGAAGGTATGCGAAGCATTGTGGAAGTGCTCAGAGGAATCCAGCAATGCTTTGGATGGAATACATCCCACATTGAGACAGGTACCCCCCAGGGTATCATATTTTTCGATGATTGCTGTTTTCATTCCAAGCTGGGCGCAACGAATTGCTGCAACGTACCCACCGGGACCTGATCCGATCACTGTAACATCGTAATCCATAGGTAAATAATAAGTATCAGGACGATGTCCTGGTTAAAAATAATTAAACTCCTAGCAACAATCTGGTAGGATCTTCCAACAACTCCTTCACTCGCACTAAAAAGCTTACTGATTCTCTTCCATCAATGATCCTGTGATCATAAGACAATGCCACGTACATAATTGGTTGGATCTTTACCTCACCATTCACTGCAACCGGCCTTTCTACGATATTGTGCATACCCAGGATAGCCGCTTGCGGTGCATTGATGATCGGAGTAGAAAGCATAGACCCGAAAATACCACCATTGGTAATGGTAAATGTACCTCCCTGCATCTCGTCAATGCTCAGTTTGCCATCCCTGGCTTTCACTGCCAGCCTGATCACTTCTTTTTCAAACTGATCGAAGCTCAGGGACTCTGCATTCCTGATCACTGGCACCACCAGTCCTTTCGGAGTGGATACCGCAATGGAAATATCCGCATAGTCATTATAAACAATCTCTTCACCATCAATCATGGCATTTACAGCAGGCCATTCCTTCAGTGCCATGCTACAAGCTTTGCCAAAGAATGACATAAAACCCAATCCTACCTCGTACTTTTCTTTGAAAGCCTCTTTATATTTTTTCCTCAACTCCATGATAGGGCCCATGTTCACCTCATTGAAGGTGGTCAACATGGCAGTTTCATTCTTCACTGAAACCAGACGCTTCGAGATGGTCTTTCTCAGAGAGGTCATCTTTTCACGGCGCTGAGCTCTGCTACCAGGCGCGGACAACACAGGTGCTCCTTCAGCCACGGGCTTGGTTGCTGCAGCTGGTTTCTCGGCTTTTTGAGCATTTAAGGCATCTTCTTTGGTGATCCTTCCATCGCGACCAGTACCTTTGATGTCTTCGCTCTTAATTCCCTTTTCTTCCATGATCTTAGCTGCAGCGGGTGACGCATGACCAGCCGCATAAGATCCCTCTTTCTGTTCTGCAGGAGCGGACTGAGCTGCAGGTGCATCACTACCTGAAGAAGCCGGCTGAGCGGATGAACCACCTTCCATTTCCTCGATCTTACAGATCAGGGCACCAATGTCTACAGTCTCGCCTTCCTTCACAACGATCTTTAAGATCCCGGATGCTTCGGCAGTCAGCTCGAAGGTGGCTTTATCAGACTCTATCTCTGCAATCACTTCATCTAACTCCACAAAATCCCCGTCTTTCTTAGACCAGGAAGCAATGGTCACCTCATTGATAGATTCCCCAACTGCAGGGACCTTCATCTCTACTACATTGCCTGTGGATTTTGGTTCGGACGAAGCTTCCTCCGCTTTGGCAGGTTTCTCTTCCTTAGCTGCTGCCTTGGATTCTGACTGTCCGTTTGACTTGGCAGAATCATCAATTTCGCAAAGCAATGCACCAATATCTAAGGTGTCACCTTCCTGCGCCTTGATATGCAAAACACCGGACGTTTCAGCAGTCACTTCAAATGTTGCTTTATCAGATTCCAGCTCGCAGAGAACCTCATCCATTTCCACATACTCACCGTCCTTTTTGTTCCAGCTCGCAATGGTAACTTCCGAGATAGATTCGCCTACCGACGGGACTTTTATTTCTAAACTCATAAGTTCAGTTATTAAGATTTAAATGCGTTTTTAACAATTTCAGCCTGATCCTGCTTATGCACTTTGGCATAGCCAGTGGCCGGGGATGATCCCGCTTTTCTTGATATCAGGGACAGGTCCAGACCTGAAACGCGGAGCATGAATCCCCATGCACCCATGTTTTCTGGTTCTTCCTGTACCCATACCAGTTTAGGCTTATTATATTTCTTTAATACTTCGTCAAGTTTTTTCTTAGGGAATGGATGTAACTGCTCAATCCTGACTATCGCCACATCCTTAATTTTTTTCTTCTCCTGCTCTTCCAGCAAGTCATAATAAATCTTGCCTGTACATAACAATACAGTCTTCACATTTTTCTTGGTCACATAATCATCATCATAGACCTCCTGGAATTTGCTCTTGGTAAAATCTGCCTCAGGAGATACCACCTTCGGATGCCTGAGCAATGATTTGGGTGAGAAGACCACACAAGGCTTTCTGAATTCCCAACTGATCTGTCGCCTTAGCAAATGGAAAATATTTGCAGGTGTAGTCACATTAGCAATGATCATGTTTTCCTGCGCCGCCATCTGAAGAAATCTCTCCGGACGGGCACTTGAATGCTCCGGTCCCTGCCCTTCATATCCATGAGGCAACAACATCACCAGGCCATTCATCCTTTGCCATTTGGTCTCCGCCGATGTGATAAACTGATCAATCACTACCTGAGCTCCATTTGAGAAATCTCCGAACTGTGCTTCCCAAACAACCAGGGCATTGGGGGTGGCCATGGCATATCCATATTCGAAACCAAGCACTCCATACTCCGACAATAAAGAGTTATAGATCCTAAAAGGTTCCTGTCCTTCCTTTACATTATTAAGATTGCAATAGGCCTCATTGGTGTTGGAATCGTGTAGATAAGCATGCCGGTGTGAAAAAGTACCCCTTCGTACGTCCTGACCGGACATACGCACAATTTTGCCTTCGGCAAGCAAAGATCCGTAAGCCAGCAACTCAGCATCTCCCCAGTTCAGGACTTTATCCTGCAGGAAATTGCTCTTTCTGTCTTTGAGCAGCTTTTCGATCTGCTTCAACGGCTTAAACCCTTTCGGTATGGTGGTAAGCGCTGAGGCTACCATGTCATATATTTCCTGATTGATGGAAGTATCCGGTGACTCATTAAAATCTTCCGGTTTGGACCTTCTCAGGAAGTGCCATTCCTCCTCGATTTTCTGAGGTTTGTATGGAAGTGGGTTTTGTTTTACCTCGTTCAGCCTGTCCTGCAGCTGCTTTTTAAACTCCTTGTCAAGTTTATCGGCTTTGTCCTCGCTGATATCCCCTCTGCTGATCAGTGATTTCACATAGATATCCCTTGGATTCGGGTGCTTGGAAATCAGGTTGTACAGCTTTGGTTGGGTAAACTTCGGCTCATCACTTTCGTTGTGTCCATGACGACGATAGCAAAGCAGGTCAATAAAAATGTCTTTGTTGAATTTCTGACGGTACTCGACCGCGATCTTGGCAGCAAAATTCACGGCCTCAGGATCATCACCATTGATGTGCATCACGGGAGCATCCACAATCTTGGCCAGGTCTGTACAGTAAATACTTGACCGGGCATCGTCATAATCTGTAGTGAATCCTACCTGGTTGTTGATCACAAAGTGGATGGTACCCCCGGTGCTGTAGCCCGGAAGTAATGACATCTGGATGCATTCATATAATATACCTTGCCCCGCAATGGCCGCGTCTCCATGTATCAAAATAGGAATGGCCTTTTTAAAGTCACCCCTGTATTCATCATCAATCTGTGCCCTGGTGTAGCCAAGCACTACCGGATCCACTGCCTCAAGATGCGAAGGATTCGGTGCCAACTTCACATAAATTTTCTTCCCGCTTGTAGCTTCGATAAAACTGGCGTATCCCAGGTGATACTTCACATCGCCATCGCCCATGGTGAGGTCTGGGTCTGTATTACCTTCAAACTCTGCAAAGATCTCATCATAGGTTTTGCCCATGATATTGGCCAGTACATTCAACCGGCCTCGGTGCGCCATACCAATCACCACTTCCTCAGAGCCTAACTCAGAGGCATAATTGATGATTTTGTCCAATGCTACGATGGTGTTTTCTCCACCTTCTAGCGAGAATCGCTTCTGACCAATAAACTTGGTATGAAGAAAGTTTTCAAAAACGACTGCTTCATTGAGTTTAGAAAGTATCTTGTTTCGTGATTGTTTGTCAGGTGTGATGTCCACCCCTTCGGTTTCCACTTTGGTTTTGAACCACTCGAAAATATCAGCATTTCGAATGTGGTTATATTCATATCCTATGTGGCCACGGTAGATCTTTTCTAGCCTTTCGCTGATTTCTCGCAGAGAGGCCGTGCCAATTCCTATCTCCTGGCCGATTTCGAATTTTTCATCAAGATCTGCTTCACTCAGATCAAAATCGCTTAATGATAGCCGAGTCACATGCTTTCTTCTTTCTCTCACCGGGTTGGTATCTGAGATAAGGTGTGCACGGGATCGGTGTGCATAAATATAATTCCTCACCCTGATCTCTTTGGGAGAAATTACTTTGGCCCCTGTAGCGGGTGCCTCTATGGCAGTGCCATTTCCACCAAACTTTTCCTGAGAGAACTCAAATCCCTCAAAAAACTTTTGCCAGGACGGATCTACAGACTCCGGATCCTCTTTGTATTGTTTATACAAGTCATCTATGTAGCTGACATGTGCATTGGAAATATAGGAATATTTATCCATGGGTTGCTTATTGCTCGAAACGAGAACAAATATAGGGGTTACTATACAATATTAATAACCGTATATCCGCATATACGAATGCTTAATCATTTTAAGCTTAGTATTGCACAATAGTTTTATTATATCAAACAAGTCATTATCTTTGCGCTCCTTTTAAATAAATTTTGAATGGACGGGTTCCATAAACAAAAGAAATAATATGCCAGTAAAAATCAGACTGACGCGTCGAGGACGCAAAAAATTCGCAATCTATGATGTAGTGATAGCCGATTCCAGAGCCCCCAGAGACGGGCGGTTCATCGAAAAAATCGGAACCTACGATCCTAACACCAATCCTGCTTCTATAGTACTTAATGATGACAAGGCCTTTGACTGGGTAATGAAAGGTGCACAACCTACAGACACAGTGAGAGCTATGTTGTCATACCGGGGAATCATGTACAAGAAGCACTTACAGATAGGTGTGAACAAAGGTGCTATCACTCAGGAAGAGGCGGATAAAAAATTTGAAACCTGGATGGCTGAAAAAGAAGCCAAGATCCAGTCTAAAGTTGACAAACTAGCCAAAGAAAAAGCAAGCAGCGCCAAAGCCAGACTTGAAGCTGAGAAGAAAGTATCAGATGCAAGAGCTGAAGCCATCGCTGCCCGTAAGAAAGAAGCTGACGCTGCACTTGCTGCAGAAGTAGCTGATGCGGGAGCCAGCAAAGAGGAAAAAGCTCTTGAAGAGGAAGGCCAGGAGGCTGTAGCCGAAACGGAGGCTAAAGCAGAAGCACCTGCTGCAGAAGCACCTAAAGCTGAGGAAGCGCCTAAAGCAGAAGAAAAACCTGCAGAAGCTGAGGCTCCTAAGGAAGAAGCTCCTAAGGCTGAAGAAAAGCCAGCAGAAGCTCCAAAGGAAGAGGCTCCAAAAGCTGAAAAGAAAGAGGAGGCTCCGGAGGCTAAAGCTGAAGAAGCGAAAGAAGAAGCTCCCGCAGAAAAAGAAGGAGACGACAAAGAAGCAAAATAAATGCTTTGTGAATGAGTTATGACAATTACTTTGAACTGGGTAATGTCGTCAAGACTCATGGCCTGAAAGGCGAGCTTATACTCCTGCTGGACGTAGACCAGCCGGATCACTACAAGAAACTGGAATCAATTTTCCTTGAGATCAATGGAAAGTTGGTTCCTTTTTTTATTCAGGAGATCAGTCTCCGTGGTGACCAGGCCCGGCTGACCATTGAAGACATCGACTCCCAGGATACTGCCAAAGAACTGGTAGGAAAAAGTGCCTTCTTGCCTCTTTCCGCCCTGCCAAAACTGAAAAAAGGGCAGTATTACTACCATGACCTGATCGGCTGCAAGGTATTTGAGCAGGAAAAGCTCATTGGGACCGTGCTGGAAATCATTGAAGCTCCCAACAACATGCTGATGAGTGTGGATCATCAGGGCAAGGAGATCCTGATCCCGATGGATGAAGAAATCCTGCTTTCTGTTGATGTGCAGAACTCCACTATCCAAACTTCCCTACCCGACGGACTTTTAGATGTATATTTAAATCCATGAGGCTGGATATACTTACATGTCTTCCCGAGCTTTTTGACGGCCCGATGAACCAAAGCATCGTCCGCCGGTCGATGGACAAAGGACTGGTAGAGATAGAGATCCACAACATCCGTGACTACTCCACTCACAAGCAAAAAAGTGTGGATGACTACGCCTTTGGAGGTGGTGCCGGCATGGTACTGACCATCGAGCCCATAGACAACTGTATCAGTGTCCTTAAGCAAAAAAGAGCTTACGATGAGGTGATCTACCTTACCCCCGATGGGGAAACCCTCAATCAGGGAATCGCCAATGGATTATCCCTGAAAAAAAACATGATCCTGCTGTGCGGCCATTACAAGGGCGTGGATCAGCGTGTGCGTGACCACCTGGTCACCCGCGAGATCAGCATTGGGGATTATGTACTTTCCGGTGGTGAGCTGGCCGCCATGGTGTTGGCCGATGCCCTGATCCGGCTTGTCCCGGGCGTACTCAACGACGAAAGCTCCGCGCTTACTGATTCCTTCCAGGACAACCTACTGGCCCCACCCGTCTACAGCCGGCCAGCCGAATATAAGGGCTGGAAGGTGCCTGACATCCTCCTCTCCGGCCACGAAGCCAAAATCGAGGCCTGGCGTCACGAGCAATCCGTGACGCTGACGAAAAGGAAGCGGCCGGACTTGCTCGATGAGTAATTTTTCTTAAAATCCGTTAGATTTAGAGGTGATACAAGGCAGTTATATGACAAATCGTCGCATAACCGAATTTTAGATTTCATACATGCGTATTTACCAGCAACCCCTCGATGAACATACTTTATGGAACCATCTTCAGACCGGCGAGTTCAAACGTGCTATTGAGATCATAGATTGGTATTACTCTCGAACCAACCCCGAAGGTTTCGATGACCCAATCGGCATAACGAAAGTGGAACATCTCGAGCCAACCAAGAGAACCGGAAGTGCTTGCTATTTTCTTCTGCTCTTTTGCTTCGCGGAAGCTATGCGAAGGTGAAGGTGGGAATGTCCTTCGAACGACCTCATAAAGTCATAATACTTACAAATAGTCCCCTCGTATGCCTAAGCAATCAGTGGCCATTTCAAATATTTTTTAAAAATGTCTGACCCATTTTTCAGTGATTTCTTGTAACAAGTAGTAGATGAATAGCTAAATCAAAAAATACGGAGAACATGAATAAAAGAAATCACTACTTAAAAATGCTAGCGCTGTTAGTGGCAGCTAGTTTTATTGTATTATTAGCCAGCTGTAACGATGACGACCCGGATCCAAATCCTGATGGATCACCGTCACTGGAGGCTGTGATCGACTACTCGCCTTCCGCTCCGGAAGAGGGGGAAGAGATAACCCTGGATGCTTCATCATCCATAGATGACGCAGGCATAGGCTTTGACGTTCAGTGGACAATCATTTCTGCGCCTGAAAACAGTACTGCTTCTATTGCTGATCCAACTTCCGCCACCACCACATTCACTCCAGATATAGAGGGTAACTATGAAATTGAACTGGAGATCAGCAATACGACCGAAGGAGTAACAGATAGCGAAACGCAAACCATTACAGTTCTGCCTATCGGGTTTGAAGAACTCAGTGGAGCCATTACCACCGATCGCACCCTTGAAAACATCATTGAAGACCCCACCATGATTGATTACCTGGTGACAGGCAATGTCACTGCATCGGCAATGTTAACCATTGAGCCGGGTGTAGTCATCCATTTCGAGGAGAATACCATGCTCACCATCGATCAGGCAGGATCCATCAAGGCAGAAGGGACAGAAAGCGATTCGATCATTTTCACCTCGGTGAACGAAGCAGGTGGAATTCTCTGGAAAGGAATTTTTATTGGTTCGGGTAGTTCACAAAACATCATCAAATATTCTAAGGTGATGTATGCAGGAAATGAAGCGATGAACTTTACAGGGGATGATTTCAAGGCCGGAATTGGTGTAAACTCAGGAGGCAATATACGAGTGGAAAACGTTACCCTCAAAGCTAATGATGGATATGGGATATACGTGGATGAAAATGAAGGTCATATCAACACTTTTGTGAACAATGAAGTTTCTGACAATATTGTGGGTGTTGGAACATGGGCTGACGAAGTAGATGATCTGGATAATACAACCACATTCAGCAACAACGCCAAGGCCGCTGTAGAAATTATGGCATCCTCTTTTACTGAAACCAATGAAGCTACCTGGAATGCTTTGGCTGAGGATGCTGCCTATAATATTTCCGGTAATATTGACGTTGATGGCACACTGACCATAGCTCCCGGAGCGAATTTTGAAATGGATGAAAATGTCATTATTAATGTCTTTGGAGCATTCATCGCCAATGGTACCGATGTAGGTCCAATCAATTTCACAACCTCAGACGATGCTTTGAGTCTCCGTTGGAAAGGGATCTATATCAATTCAGCCGATGGAAGAAACATCCTGAACTATGTAAACCTCTCATATGCTGGTAATTCCACCATGAATTTTTCGGGTGCTGATTTTGCTGCAGGTTTAGGCATAGACGCCAGTGGTAAAATATCCATTACTAACAGTACTTTCTCAAATAATGCAGGCTATGGGGTCTATTCGGAGGAATCCGGAGGACAGATTGGGACATTTCAAGCGAATACATTTGATTCCAATGAAGTAGGTGTTGGTGTTTCGGCCAATGAAGCAGATGCCATGGACGAAGCTACGGTTTTCACAAATAATTCGAGTGCTGACGTAGAGATTTTTGGCACAACATATGAGGAAAGTCGAACCTCCACATGGAGTGCTTTGAATGGATCTGCATCCTACCGTGTCACAGGAAATGTTGATATAGATGGGGCTTTAACCATCGCACCGGGTACAACATTAGAGTTGGATGAAGATGTCTTGATTCGTGTCTTCGGATCGCTTACAGCCGAAGGTACTTCTTCAGATCGCATTACATTTACAACATCTAACCTGACAGGAGGTCTTTACTGGAAAGGAATCCAGATCCTCTCGGGTACCACGCTCAACTCATTTGATTATGTTGACTTATCCTATGCAGGACAGTCTACTATTAATTTTGCGGGAGACGACTTTGCGGCAGGCATTGGCGTAGATGTCAACGGAAGAGTCAGTGTTACAAATTCAACCATTACCGAGAATAAGAACTATGGATTGTATGTGGAAGAGTCTGGCGGCCAGCTGGAAGATTTTGCCAATAATTCTTTTTCCAATAACCTTAGAGGTGTAGGCCTTCGTGCTGATGAAGTAGACGCATTAGACGGAAATACCACATTTTCAAACAATAGCTTCGCTGAGGTAGAAATTTTTGGTTCCAGTCTGGATGCTACTAAGGATGTTACCTGGAATGCCCTCAGCGGTAACGCTTACTATCGGGTCACCGGAAGATTGGATATCAATGGGGTCGTTACCATCGCACCAGGAGCCCTCTTCGAATTTGATGAAGATGTAGATGTCCGGGTGTACGGAGCATTCATCGCTGAAGGTAATGTGGATAATATGATCACTTTTACTTCCTCTAATTTAGTCGGCGGTTTGCTGTGGAAAGGATTTCATATCATTTCATCAGACGCCAGAAATTCCTTTGACTATACCATCGTAACCGATGGGGGTAATTCACCGATCAATTTCTCAGGTGATGACTTTGCAGCGAATATTGGTGTAGACACGAATGGTCAGGTGTCTATTACCAACTCTACCATATCCAACAGTGGAGGATATGGGGTATATTCCAAAGGAGTCACCAATAACTACACAGATGTGGGAGCAGGTAATACTTTCACTAATAATCCGAATGGAAATTTTTAATCTGTAAATACATGGATTGGTTGTGCAAGGCAAGATCTACTCTAACATGACTTGATCATTAAATCGAATCTCCTATAAATTAGACATCCCAACCAAAAGGTTGGGATTTCTTTTTTTCTTGCCGTGAATTGGATTCTGTATTGTACAATTCACAGACGATTTAGTATCTTTTCAATCGGAAAAGGATACGAACTGCTTGATATGAAACCAATTTTTAGTGAAGAAGAGATAAATCGGGTGATTGATAAAGTAAATCAAGGGGATCAGCAGGCTTTAGACAGTCTTTTCCCCATTGTCTATGAAGAACTTCGCAGCAATGCTCACCACCTCCGGTTGAAGTTCCACCAGCAGGACACGCTGAATACTACTGCATTGGTCCATGAAGCGTATCTCAAGCTATCGAAAGCTGACCTTAGCAGGCTTCAAAATAAAGAACATTTCTATAACCTCGCTTCAAAAGCCATTCGTCAAATTTTAGTGAATGCCTGCATGAAAAAACAAACGACTAAACGAGGTAGCCAAACCAAACACCTCAAAATAGATGACATTGAAGAGCAGGTATGCTTCAACGAAGACACCCGTACATCCATATTGCAAATCCAGGAAGCACTCAAAGTGCTTGAACAAAAGCAACCTACATATGGTAAAATTGTGGAATGTCGGTTCTTTGCTGGCCTTTCTATCGATGAGACGGCAAAAATCGTGGGAGCCAGTCCTTCTACTGTCAAACGATCCTGGAATATGGCAAAAACATGGTTGCATTCACAGCTTTCTGTAACATCAGCTTAAATGAGGATTTATGGACGAAAAACTCTCTAAAAAAGACTGGGAGTCATTTTTATCGATACTTGATGTAGGAAACGAACAGATCCAGAAACTCATCGACCAACAAGAGATCGCTGAGAACTATTTTAGCAACCTACAGTCAGCTATATCTGATCAGCTCTGTCTTAGCCTTGATTTTCAATTGCCAGAAGGGTATGAAGTAGGAAAATATAAACTGCTGGAAGAACTGGGTAAAGGAGGAATGGCAAAGGTGTATAGGGCCCAGAGAGCTGACGACCTCTTTGAACAGGAGGTTGCTATTAAGTTCTTGTCTCCGGTTCTAAACACCAATAAGTATTCCGAATATTTCAACGCCGAACGCAAGCTCCTGGCTACTTTAAATCATCCCAACATTGCAAAAATATTTGATGGTGGAACTACTGATGATGGATTGCTCTACATGGTTATGGAGTGTGTCAAAGGACATTCCATCACTGAGTATGTTGCCAATAAGAAGTTAAGCCAGGATCGAATTATCCGATTGATTATTCAAGTGGGGCATGCAATCCAGCATGCACACGGCAAATTGGTTCTTCATCAGGACATCAAACCATCCAATGTATTGATTGATGAATCTGGAAATGTAAAGCTTCTTGATCTGGGTATTGGCAAGTTTTTGCATGACGCTGAAAACGCTGAATCGTCGTTTGGAGGAACGCTTAGGTATGCGTCACCAGAACAAATTAAAGGGGAAGCTTTATCTACCCGTTCGGACATTTTCCAACTTGGTGTTTTGGCTTATGAGTTACTTGCCGGAGCACATCCATTCCGGGGAGAAAAGGAAAAGGTCAGGGAACAAATACTTAATGGCGCTTACCCGCGGCTCACCCGGTTACCGAAAGACCTGGCTCTGGTGATCGAAAAAAGTATGGCCACAGATCCTAGCGATCGATATGAATCGGTTGTTTCCCTGATCTCAGATCTCGAAAATTTTTTGCGGAAATATCCTGTTTATGCCCGACCTGATTCATGGCAATACAGAGCGTCGCTGTTTATAAAGCGCAATCGGGTAACCACTTCGTTGGTCCTGGCAATTCTGCTTATTACATCAACAGCAGCTGTATTAACCAGGATTCAAATCATTGAAACAGAACAAGAGAGAGCAAAAGTGCAGGAAGCCAACGAATTCCTGACAAGGATCTTTGATTCTAATGATCCCGACCTGGCTCAGGGCGAAGATATCACGGCTGCTATGTTGCTGGAGAATAGTAAAGAGGAACTCGATGAAATCTCGGATCCCGAGGTCAAAGCTTATACACAAAACCTACTGGGTGAACTTTATAAAAAATTGGGGCTGTGGAAGGAGGCTGGCCCGCTATTTTTTGATGCTTTAAAAAACTATCAAAGCAACTCGCCTCAACGTCATGAATTGGATATTGCCAACCTTTACAATAATATTTCTGGTTATTACAGGGATATTTCAAAATACCAGGAAGCCGATTCAGTGCTTCGTCTAGCCATACCCATGTTAGCACCTTACGAAAAGATGTATCCGCTTGCGCTTGCCAGATCCTATCAGGACCTTGCTTATGTATTATTTCTCAATGCGGAATACGAAGAAGCACATCAAACGATCAGAAAAGCAATACATATCTATGAAAACACTAAAAAAGAAAAGGGAAAGTATACATATTCCAGGGAGGTAGAACTCGTCTTCGCCTATAATACACTTGCGAGCATCTTCAGAGAACAATCTATGTTGGATTCTGCTTTGAGTTATAACGTAAAGTCAATTTCCATAGGTAAAAAGTACGCAACTGAAAATATTAGTGTCCGGAATATTCCGCTCAACAATCAGTCGCTGATATACAATAGGATGGGGAATTATGACAAACAGGTGGAGATTCTAACGGAATTATACAACCACAATAAAGCTATCTATGATGAAAGTAATCCAAAACTAATAATGAGCATTGCCAATCTGGGTACTGCTTATCATAAAAAGGGAGATATATTGATCGGAGACTCCTTGAATCAAATTGCTTACAGAGCCTATCTGAAAAAATTCGGTCGCGACCATAATTATACGGTTAGTACATTGTATAACCTGGCAAATTCAAAATATCAGCAGAAAAAATACCAGGAGGCTAAATCCTATTTTACTGAAGTACTCCAGGCAGATATCAACAATTTTGGAGAGGATCACCCGTACGTCGCGGGTGATTACATCAGTTTGGGTTTGATAGAACAAAACCAGGGAAACTATCCTAATGCAGAAAAATTATTTCTAAAAGGGTATGACATTTACCATGAGAAATTTGGTGCTAATCATCAAAAGATCAGTCAAACGCATTCCTTTCTGGGCGCACTATACGGGGAAATGGGCAAAATGAATAAAGCCAAAGAACACTACCAAAAAGCGATTGCAATAAGCAAAGAAGTTGTGGGGAGCGATCATCATCTACACAAAAAGTATGTCAAAGATTGGGCTGAACTTCAAAAAAGCCTCTAGTGATAACCTAAAGCAATCATCAGCAAAATAAATTCTCCAGTTTTATCCAGTGACACACCTGCTGAATTACTTCACCTTCACCAGGGCCCTCCCTGGCAGATGATTTTCTATGTGCTGATGGGCCTGAGCAATTTCCGCTAAATCATAAACGGCTCCGATGGGTAACCCTTCCCAGCCAGATGCCAATGCGTCTGCCAGCTCCCTGGCTGCTGTTTGTTTGGCTTCATCGCTGAAGTCGTCGCTACCCAGGAAATAAACGGAGATGTTTGAAAAGACCAATGGCCAGAAGGGAATACTCGCAGGACTTTGATTCGTGGCGTATGTAGCAATAGTGCCCATGGGTTTAAGGATAGCAGCATCCGTTTCAATATTCGCAGCAAAAGCGACCTCAATGATATGGTCTACCCCAGTCGGATAATCCTTTAGCAGATGTTCTTTGAGGTTTTCATCCGCGAGGTACACCTGATCAGCCCCTGATGCCGTGGCTACATCGAATTCTGCCCTTTTACGAACGGTAGCCAGGACATGAGCCCCCGCTCTTTTAGCCAAAGCGATGGCACATTGCCCGACAGCACCGTTGCCTCCCTGAACCAGTATCACCTGTCCTCTGCGGTTCCTTATGACCTTGTCGCCCCCCACATGAACTGAGCGATGCGCTGTAATCCCCGGAATACCCATTTGTGCAGCCTGCTGCAGGTCAACATTTTCTGGGATCTCTACTACGTTTGTCGGCGGCACGCAGCAATACTCGGCAGCTGTTCCATACTGACGGTAAGATTGAGCCCCAAAACAAAAGACGCGCTTTCCTAACCAGCTTGAATCTACACCCCTACCTACTTTGCTGACTATACCTGCTCCATCACTATGAGGAATAACCTGCTCATACGGCATGCCTACTCCAAAGGTGTCTGCCCGTTTTTTTACCTCACCCGGATTGACCCCGGAGAAGTGTATTTCAATTTGAATTTCGTTTTCCTGCGGAAGGATTTCGGGGATGTCCTCAACTTTTAATACATCTTTGGCTTCCCCCTGTTGCTTATAATATGCTGCTTTCATGAAAACAGTTGTGCTTAGATTATCAAATATACTTTAGCAGATAAAACCACTAAACCTGCCACAATATCGCAAGTAATTAACTTAATCAACTTATATTACCCGGCACTCAAGAACATAAGAAACATGAACATCGTATTCATTTCTTGTACCTTCCTGGTTGCGCTGGCTACCCTCCTTCCGCTGTCCCGTAATCCGCATTGGATCTTCCGTGGCATGGACTTCCCCAGGCTGCAGATCTCCTTATTTGCGGCCATCCTGTTGCTGGCTATGCTGCTCTTTTCTGAACCGGCTGCCTTATCATGGGCATTAATGGGTATAACCGCGCTTTGTTTCCTGTGGCAGTTTTGGTGGATATTACCCTATACGCCTTTGTGGTTGAAGGAAGTAAAAGCCACTAAAAAAGATAATCCTCAAGCACAAATCAGCCTGATCACATCAAATGTATTGACACCCAATAAAAATTCAGAAGGGCTGATCAGACTCGTTGAAAAATACCAGCCTGATATCCTGGTCACACTGGAATCTGATCAATGGTGGCAAGACCAGCTCAAAGTATTGGAGAAGGCAATGCCTCACACGATTAAATGTCCACTGGACAACCTGTATGGCATGCATGTATATTCAAAACTACCTCTGCATAATGGTGAAGTCTCGTATCTGGTAGAAGAAGATGTTCCGTCTATCCATGCTTCAGTTGAATTACGCAATGGTCACCATGTCCGCATGCATTTTGTGCATCCGGCACCTCCCAGCCCGACTGAGAATGAAGAATCCGCCGAACGGGATGCCGAATTGATCATTGTTGCCAGGAGCGTGGCAAAATCAGATCAGCCAATCATCGTCACCGGTGACCTCAATGATGTGGCCTGGTCCTCCACCACCAGGTTGTTTAGAAAGATCAGTGGGCTGCTCGACCCACGGGTTGGTAGGGGAATGTATAACACTTTCCATGCAGATTACCCGCTGTTACGATGGCCACTCGACCATATTTTTCATAGCCATCATTTCACGCTGAGACACATAGAGCTTTTACCCACCATCGGTTCAGATCATTTTCCGCTGTACACTGTTTTGACGTTTAACCCCATAAAAGGAGTGAAACAAAATGGCCTGGAAGCAGAGAAAGAAGATCATGAAAGAGCAGCAGATATTGCTGATGAAATGGAGGTGAGCAAAAATGATGTGCCAAAGCCGAATACATAAGTGTCTAATCAATATGGATGGATGAGAATTATTATTGGTTTTTAAAATGCTCTTCAAACAGAAATACCTGGCCCTGATCGCTAAGGGGGTTGTCAATACAGCCTTTAGAAAGTGGAAAAAACCCACCATAAAAACTGATGGCACCCTGATCACACCCATCGGGCAATTGAAAATCATTTCGGTATCACCGATCGATTATGAGCAAATATCAGATCAGGATATCAAGGCAGCTGGCTATAACAGTAGGGATGAACTGGACAGGGAGCTCTCGACAAAGAAAGAAGGAGGCCTCTATAAAATCACCTTCAAACTACTGGGTGAAGACCCAAGAATCGCTTTAAGAGAAATAGATGAGATTTCACAAGAAGAATTTACGAAGATCGAAAACAAGTTGGAAAGGCTGGATTCCGGAGGTGCAGTTAAAAACTGGACACTGAAGGTACTTCGTTCGATCAGGGATCATCCTGAAAGAAGGGCTGCCGACCTGGCGATAGATCTGAACTATGATAAATTGTGGCTAAAACCCAGTATTCGTAAACTCAAGGGCATGGGGCTAACCATAAGCCTGCCGCTTGGCTATAAACTTTCTCCAAGAGGGGAAGAAGTTTTGAAACGTTTAGGGAGCAGTTGACCCTTCTATTTTATTGCCCGCTATCCAAACAGCCGAAATACGACGCGTATTTTTTATATCTGCCAATGGATCTTTGTCTAATACAATGAAATCCGCCCAATTTCCTGGTTGAATAGCTCCCACACCATCCAGCTTCAATGCTTTGGCTGATCCGCCAGTCGAGGACACAATCACCTCCATGGAAGTCATTCCTGCATCCACCATCATCTCCATCTCCAGATGCTCAAAATAGCCCGGGAATCGACCGGCCACACCGCTATCGGTACCCATGACGATGGTCACTCCCGCGTCGGCCAGTTTTCTCAGGTTCACCATTGCAGTATCCAGGGCCACTCGATATGCTTTTGCAGATGTGCTGGAAGCGATGCGTTTCATCCGCTCCGGATCCTGCAGCTGTGCAATGGTTGCTGAATCCACCTCCCTGGTAAAAAAAGGATCACTGAAATAATCCGGTTCGCTTCCGAAAACGAAAGTGGACACCTCCCTCATCAATGTCGGGCAGTAATAAACTCCTGTTTCTTTCATTAGATCAATAAACTCCTGATCAACATATCTGTCGCGGACACTGTGAGCGATGTAGTCTGTTCCAGCTTTCAACAAAGTTTTGGCATCATCCAGGTAAAAAATATGTGAAGCCACACGATAGCCCAGACCATGGGAATAATCGATCACGGTCTTGTAGATCTCTTTCGGCATTTTTTTCCCACTCCCCAGGTTATCATCTACTCTAATTTTAATAAAATCTACCCCCATGGCCACATTGCGATCTATAGCAGCCTTTACTTCTTCCGGAGTTTCTCCTGTCACAACCTCTCCGGCAACAAACAGCCTGGATCGGTCCAAACCTGACGTATCCTGCGTATTTCGGATGGCCGAAGAGGGCGCTTCATCATTGCCGAGGGAGACGATCGTCGTCACCCCGTAACGTGCATTTACCTGAAGATCCCGGATCACGTTCTCCCGGCTGTAGTCACTTTCCAGTCCATCAGCAATCCCGACATGTCCATGAGCGTTGATGATACTTGGCATGATGACTTTTCCTTTTACATCCATCACTTGAGCCCCTTCAGGAATCTCAACATCCTGCAGACTCCCGACTTCCAGTATTTTCCCATTGGCGATCAATAAAACGCCCTCCTCGATGGGGTCTGCACCTGTTCCATCAATGATCCGGGCACCCACAAAGGCCGTGACCTCCATTTCGTTTGCTCCCTGCTTCGATGGGCTACAGCCCATGAAAATCAGAAAGATCAGCATCAAAAGCATTTTAGGGTCGGGCTGTTTATGGTCTTGCATGATTGTCGTGTGTGGTCCTGAGTAAATTTAACGAATAGCCTGCTTTCAATCGACCATTTTCACTGGCTCTTCGAATTGCTTATATTTAGTACGACCTAACACCCCAAAGATGGATAGAAGAAAATTTGTTCGTGGCCTGGCTATTGCTGCACCCGCACTGGCCTTTTCCCCCTATTATGACCTGTTTGCAAATCCCCTGGCTGGAAAAGTAAAGATAACTGATGTGCAGTGTGTACTCACAAAAATTGGTTTTCGCGTCAGCCCGCTGGTGAAGATCACGACAGATGCTGGTCTGGTGGGTATTGGTGAATGCCATCATGATGAAAACGGTTATGGTGCCAAGGACATCATCCACAATGTATGCAAGCCTATCCTGGTTGGCCAGGACCCGCTGGATCTGGAATACCTGGTGTTCAAGATGAGCACACGCACCTCATACTATGGAGGAAATCATGGCATAGCAACCCACGCCATTACCGGTGTGGAGTTTGCCATGTGGGACCTGATCGGAAAGATCACCGGACAGCCCGTGTATAAAATATTGGGAGGTGGAAGCCATGTCAGTGAAGTGCGAGCCTATGCTTCATCAGGCCCACGTGATATGCTCAGTCCCGACTCTTGCTCCGAGTTTGCCGAATTGATGAAAAGTCAGGGGTGGACGGCCTGCAAAACGAATATTCTCAGAAACCAGCAATGGAACAGGTTGGATAACAGGCGGCTTTCTAATCCGGAAGCCGAAAGAAATGCCCGCGGCTTCAACAACATGAGGGAAGCCCTTGGCTGGGATTTTGATATCGCAGTACACTGTCACTGGGAATTTGATTTCGATAGTGCTTTACGCCTTGCCAGGGCTGTGGCACCCATCAAACCCATCTGGATGGAAGACCCCTTGCCTATTGCCTATAATGAACAATGGGTGAAACTTACTGAGCAAGCGCCGGTCCCTATCCTCACAGGAGAAAACCTCTATACGCGCGACGATTTTCGTCCTTTCATCGTAAATCAGGGCCTAAACCTGATCGAAATCGATGTTTCGATGGCCGGTGGGCTTCTGGAAGCCAAAAAGATTGCAGACCTGGCAGAGCTTTATTACATCCCTGTATGCACGCACAATGTAGCCGGACCAATTGCGACCATCGCATCTGCCAATTTTGCAGCTTCTGTTAGAGAATTTGTTGCACATGAAGCATTTATCTCCAACCCCATCAACAGAAACGGAAATGGCATCAACGGTGATCCTGAGGTCCTGGGTTATGATAAACCAGTGATCAAAAATGGGCATATCCAACTGAGTGACCGGCCTGGATTTGGGATTGAACTCAACGAAAAGCTCATCAAAGAAAAGTATCTCGTTGACGGAGAAAGCTGGTGGAAATAGTTCCATTCCTGCTCCAAAATATGTCTCCATGCGATTATTTTCATATTTTGTAGCAAACAGATATTGGTCACAGATATCAATTCTTCTTATTATTGTTAAATCAACAACATAACCTAACCCAAAATGGATTCTGTATCAGCATTAATACTTGCAGGTTCGCTCTTTATTATCATGTTGGGAATGGGACTCAGTCTCGTTCCTGCCGACTTCCAAAGAATTTTTACCAGACCCAAAGCCATCTTTACCGGCCTGGTCAATCAGCTCATTCTGTTACCTCTTATTGGATTTGGTCTTGCTTTCCTAATTCCCGTTGATCCTGTGGTAGCCGTAGGTATCATCATCCTGGCAGCCTGCCCGGGTGGTTCTACTTCTAACCTGATATCTCACCTGGCGAAGGGAGACACTGCATTATCGGTCAGCCTCACTGCAGCCAGTAGCCTGGTCACAGTGCTCACCATCCCTTTTATTGTCAACCTGGGGTTGGTCACTTTCATTGGCGAAGACACCGTGGTAAGGCTGGACATTCTGCCCACAATCATACAGATATTTGCCATCGCAGTGTTTCCTGTTATCATTGGGATGCTTATCCGTCGTTACAGAATGAATTTTGCGATTCAAATGGCCAGACCAGTGAGGATCGCCTCTGCCATCGTGCTGGCACTTGTAATCATAGGTATTGTGATCAAAGAAAGAGACAATATGCTGCGATATTTCCATGAAGCAGGGATCATTGCCCTGATTTTAAATGTAACCACCATGGCCACAGGATATTTTAGTGCCCGTCTGATGAAACTGGATTTCAAACAAGCCATTTCTATCTCCATTGAATCGGGGATTCAAAATGGCACAATGGCCATTACCATTGCCACTGTTCTACTGGCTAACAGCCAATATGCCTTTGCTCCGGCTGTCTATAGCCTGATCATGTTTGGTACGGCCGGGGTGTTCATTGCGTGGGTTTTGCGTCAGAAAGAATCCAAGACCTCTAGCGTGTAAGCTTAGCCAGTTTCCTATCAAAAACTTTGATTGCCCCGCTGGCAGCATCTTGGATTGCACGGGTAATTAAGGGAGGGAAAAAATAGGAATTTCCCCAAAAGGTATTGTGATGTGCCGTCATCACAAGATCAAAATTTGAATCATATAATTCCATCTTCAAGTCCACATCGCTAAAGTTTGGAGATTTAGCCGAGACAAATAAATAACCACTGGCAATGTGTTTATACTCTGCAAAATAAGGTGACCTCTTGAATGTCAGAAGATTAAACTGACGATCCAAATACTCTATGTTTAATAGACTCTTCTCATCAAGATTATTCAATATTTCTCCAACAAGTAAATTATGGTAATCCCCAAATCCATTTGAAATCTGATCATGAATAATAAGGATAACTTTTCCACTGACCCCCTGGCCTTGATAAATCCTGCCATGGGAACCATACCAGCTACAGGAGAAAAAAAATATTGGTACCAGGATAAAAACTTTATTCATCATCTATATCTAAGACTTTTTAAGCCTGTCTGCTTAGTGTAGTTACCTAGTATTCCAAACAAGAGCCTAACAGAAAGGGCATTTCCCGTGAAATCTGTTCCTCCTGAATTTCTGTAGTTTACAAAATTGTATCTGACTTCCAATCCCAGGTAACCCATACTTTCATTTATAAACCATTTACTTCCAATCCCTGTGTTTAGATTCAATGAACCAATGGCTTTGGATGGCTCATCATCTACATCAGGATCTGATTCCAGTGTATCAAATCCATCATAGCCAATACCCCCCAGCATGTAGACTCTTGTGGTTGGAGTACGCAATAGCTCATAACCAACATCTGCACCAATATAGCCTCCTAAAAAGTACTTTGTTGATATCAGACTGTCTTCATAAAGCACCGTGTATGTGGAAGGGCTATTCACAAATCTCAATAGCATCGTTAGGTCAAATAGTACCTTACCCCTTTGAGTGCCAAAATAAAGGCCAATAATGGGATGTAATCCTAAAGTGGCCGCATTATTAAAAGGTTTCCAAACTCCTGTAAGGAAACCGAATTCTACTTCACCAAGACTTTTTAACCTTGACACTTCTGAAATGTAAAATCCGTTGAGGATAGATTCACATGAATTATTGCTGATTGATTCAAAAAATTCTTCTACGTGGCCAGCATATGCCAGCAAGATGTCCTTTTCATCTGAGCATGCTGGATAGTCATTCTTATCCAGGATCTCCTGTGCCCAAAGACTGGTAAACAAGTAAAATTCACTGATCAGATAATATTCATTCTTTTCAACACCGGAAAGGGAATTTACTACCTGGCTATTTGTATCTAAAAAAACCATATAGTCGATGTAATCAATCTGGTCCATCAAGTGACGGAAAAATTGAAAATCAATTTCTTTGTTATCAAAAACGCCTCTCTCTATCTCATACAACAGTCGAACTTCTTGTGAAAAATGGCTTTTATCACACTTATCCTCCCAGTACCTGATAAAATGTATGATTGAGTCTTTCTGGTTTTTATGATAAAACTCGGGAATAAGGCTTAGGGCTGTAAATGAAATATCATCACAATCAACTTTTGATTGAATCCGGCTTCCAAAGTCAACCTGGGCAGTGACCACATTACAGCTTATAGATAACAACAAGCCTGAAAACAATCCTCTCATGTAGGTATTCCTATTTCATTAAACTCAGTATCCTCAATATTAGAGTGATCTACGAAATAAAACCAGTAGACTTGATTTAAAAAACCGATATTTTTCCACTTACAATAATTTTCTACTCATAGGTACATTCTATCAATCATTTCCTTATATTTGCACTCCTTTTTGAAAACACTCACAGAAGAGTATAGATATGAAAAATGAATTGCTTCAATTGGTCGAAGAAGATTTAAAGGCCACAAAAGAAAAGTTTCCTACCTTTTCAGCAGGTGATACGATCAACGTACACTATAAGATTAAAGAGGGAAACAAAGAAAGAATTCAGCAGTTCCAGGGTACGGTTATCCAGATCAGAAACCAGAATTCTAATGGTGAGACATTCACTGTAAGAAAAATCTCCAGTGGAGTTGGTGTTGAGCGGGTATTCCCAATCCTCTCACCGCAAATCGACAAGATTGAAGTTCTGAGAAAAGGTAAGGTAAGAAGAGCAAGACTGTTTTACCTACGAGGCAGAAAAGGTAAAGCTGCTAGGATCAAAGAACATCTTTAAGATCTTACACACGAAATTAATAAGCCATCAGCCTCCCGTTGATGGCTTTTTGTTTGAAAACCGAATGGGTAAAAAGCCGTTAAACTGTCAGGTCACTGCACAACAAACGGTTTAATTGATAGCATCAGATTTATTGGATTATGAAGATCAGCTTCCAGAAATTTCAGGGTACAGGGAATGATTTTATCCTGATTGACAACAGAGACCACAAATTTCCCGCCGACAACACTACACTTATCACCCGAATGTGTGACAGGAAATTTGGAATAGGCGCTGATGGACTCATCCTGATCGAGCATGAAGATACAATGGATTTCAAGATGATCTTCTTTAACCCGGACGGGAGTAAAAGTCTTTGTGGGAATGGCAGCCGGTGCGCTGTTGCTTTTGCCCATCAATTGAATTTGGCTGATAATAAAACAAAATTCATCACTACCGATGGCCCGCACGATGCCCATTTTGATGAGAAAGGGATTATTCATTTTAGTTTACATGATGTAAGCGAAGTCAAAGAACATGGCGATGATCTGTTCATCGATACGGGTTCACCACATTATATCCGGTTCGTAAAAGATTTAAATGATCTGGACGTCATTCATGAAGGCAGAAGCATTCGGTATGACAAAAGATTTGCTCCGGGAGGGACAAACGTAAATTTTGTAGAACTGAGGGCAGATGGCATTGCTGTGAGGACCTACGAACGCGGTGTAGAAGACGAGACCTTATCCTGCGGCACCGGTGTCACTGCCTGTGCCCTGGCCGCTACTTCAAAAGGCTATACCAGTCCGGTCAATATTTCAACCTTCGGAGGAAACCTGCAAGTTTCTTTTGAGCAGACCTCTCCGCATGAATTTAGAAATATTTACCTTGCAGGACCTGTGAAAAAAGTCTTTGAAGGCATATACGAAACAGTTGATTGAAAGAATCTGGTTTAACTTTAAGCTTTTAAATAAAAAGCATGTTTGAATTTGTTAGTAAAGGGATTGCCAAAGTATTTGGCACAAAGTCTGATCGGGATCTAAAGGAACTAACCCCCTTTGTTGGGAAGATAAATTCTGAGTTTGCAAAGCTATCTGGAATCTCTGATGAGGACCTGCGAGGCAAGACTGCAGAGCTCAAAGGGGTCATTGCAGAAAAGCTCAAGCATATCGATGATGAACTTGCTCTGCTTCACCAAAAAATTGATGAGAATCCCGAATTGGATATCCATGAAAAGGAAGAACTTTTCGGACAGATAGATAAGCTGGAAGAAAAGCGTGATGAAGAATTGGAAGTTGTATTACTTGAAATTCTACCTCGGGCTTTTGCTGTTGTCAAAGAAACAGCACGAAGATTTGCAGAAAACCATCAATTGATAGTGACAGCCACCAGCAACGACCGTGAGCTGGCACAGAAAAAGCCCAACGTTGAAATCAAGGGAGATGAAGCCATCTGGCACAACAAGTGGATAGCAGCTGGCAACCAGATCGAGTGGAACATGATCCACTATGATGTGCAGCTCATTGGAGGTGTGGTATTACACCAGGGAAAAATTGCTGAGATGGCAACCGGGGAAGGAAAAACACTCGTCGCTACCCTCCCTGCTTATTTGAATGCACTGGCTGGACGAGGCATTCACATCGTTACTGTAAACGACTACCTCGCCAAGCGTGACTCGGAGTGGAATGCTCCCTTGTTTGAGTTTCACGGGCTCACGGTAGACTGTATTGATAAACATCAACCCAACTCTCCGGACCGCAGAAAAGCTTATCAGTGTGATATCATCTACGGGACCAACAATGAATTTGGCTTTGACTATCTAAGGGACAACATGGCCCGAAATGTAGATGAGCTGGTACAGCGAAAGCACCACTTTGCAATGGTGGATGAGGTGGACTCTGTACTCGTGGATGATGCCCGTACCCCATTGATCATCTCCGGTCCTATACCAAAAGGTGACGAACATGAGTTTTATGAGCTAAAGCCGAGGATTGCCAAGCTGGTAGAAGCCCAGCGCAAATTGGTTGCCGATTACCTGAACCAGGCCAAAGCAATGATCAAGGCTGGCAACGAGACCGAAGGAGGAGTGCCTCTTTTCAGGGCTTTTAGGGGGCTCCCAAAAAATAAACCCCTGATCAAATTCCTCTCAGAGTCCGGAAACCGGCAGATCCTCCAGAGAACTGAGAACTTTTACCTTCAGGACAACCAGAAAATGATGCCTGAGGCTGACGAGCCGCTCTACTTTACCATTGACGAGAAGCACAACAGTATCGACCTGACAGAAAAAGGGATCGATCTCATCACAGGCGAAGGTGAAGACCCTAACTTCTTCATTTTACCAGACATTGGCGCAGAGATTGCCAAACTGGAAAGTTCAGACCTGAAGGACAGCGAAAAGATACAGCGGAAGGAAGAGGTCATCCAGGATTACAGCCTAAAGGGACAAAGAATCCACAGTGTAAACCAGCTTCTTCGTGCTTATTGCCTCTATGAAAAAGATACTGAATACATCGTGGTAGATGGTAAGGTCAAGATCGTGGATGAGCAGACCGGACGGGTGATGGAAGGCCGAAGATATTCTGACGGGCTCCACCAGGCCATAGAGGCAAAAGAAAATGTGAAAGTGGAAGATGCTACCCAGACGTACGCCACGATCACCTTGCAGAACTATTTCAGGATGTACCACAAGCTGTGTGGTATGACCGGTACTGCAGAAACTGAGGCAGGTGAATTCTGGGACATCTATAAGCTGGATGTAGTGGTTATCCCGACTAACAGACCTATCGTAAGAAAGGACCACGAAGACAAGGTATATAAGACTGTCCGTGAGAAATTTAGTGCAGTTGTTGATGAAATCGTTGAAATGAGTAATCTGGGAAGACCAGTCCTGGTTGGTACCACATCCGTTGAGATTTCAGAAGTGCTGAGCAGGATGCTTCAAATTAAAAACATCAACCACCAGGTGCTCAATGCCAAGCAACATGCCAAAGAGGCGGACGTAGTTGCTGAAGCCGGAAAGCCAGGTACTGTCACCATCGCCACCAACATGGCGGGACGAGGAACCGACATAAAACTTACCCCGGAATCCAAAGCGGCCGGCGGATTAGCGATTGTGGGTACTGAACGTCATGAATCAAGGAGGGTAGACAGGCAGTTGCGAGGGCGTTCAGGGAGACAGGGAGACCCGGGTTCAACCCAGTTTTTTGTCTCGCTCGAAGACAACCTGATGCGGATGTTTATGTCGCAGCGTGTGGCCAAGATCATGGACCGATTAGGGCTGAAAGAAGGCGAAGTGATCCAACACAGCATGATCACCAAGTCCATCGAGCGAGCGCAGAAGAAGGTGGAAGAAAACAACTTCGCCACAAGGAAAAGGTTGCTTGAGTATGACGATGTGATGAACTCGCAACGTGAAGTAATTTATAAGCGTAGAAGAAATGCCCTCTATGGAGAACGCCTGGAGTTAGACATCCTCAACATGCTCTATGACTCATGTGAAGACATCACATTGAATGCCAAGGCTTCTCTGGATATTGATAGTCTTAAACTCAATGTAATCAGTGTATTGGGTATGGATTTCCAGATCACGGCGGAAGAACTGGAAAAATATGACACCGGCGAACTTACTGATCGGCTTTACAACGAAGCCCTTGCTCATTATAAGAGGAAGAACGATTTTGTGATCCAAAAAGCGCTCCCGATCCTGAAGCAGATTCAGAAAAACAGGGGAGCTACTGTGGAAAACATCCTGGTGCCTTTCACGGACGGGAAGAAACAGTATGGGGTAGCAGCTCCACTCGAAAAATCAGTGGCCACCGAAGGTCGGGAGATGATCCGGTCAATGGAAAAAATGGTTGCACTGAACATCATCGATCAGACCTGGAAGGAGCACCTGAGAGACATGGACGACCTGAAGCAGTCCGTTCAAAATGCGGTTTATGAGCAAAAAGATCCGTTGATCATCTATAAGTTCGAGGGTTTTGAGTTGTTCAAAGCATTTATCGGTAAGGTGAACGAGGAAAGTATCTCCTTCCTGATGAAGGCTCAGATTCCTGTGAAGGAAGCTGATGAGGTGCAGGAAGCCAGACAACAAAGGTCTGCTAGAAATTATAAAGAATCGAAGGAAGAATCGGGCTCATTGCTCAACAGAGCTCATCCTACCAACCGACAGCCGGCAGAAAAGGTACAACCCGTCAAGACGGTAAAAATCGCCAGCAGAAACCAGCGGGTGAATGTCCAGTATGCTGATGGATCGGTCAAAAAAGATGTGAAGTTCAAAACTGTTGAAGACGACATTAAGAACAACAAATGTGTTATCATAGAATAGGATACATAATACTCCTGGCTGTTATTTTCACGGCTTGTAAAACATCGGTGGTAACCACGAGTACTACTGACAATTACCAGGAAGATCTAAGCGTGCTCCGGCCAGACCTTTCTGAGGTTAAGGAGATCCAGGACAATACACCTGCCACTACCGCTTCATCATCCACTAAGTACTCTTCGGTAGACATGTCAATTACTGAGGAAATGGACAGCATCAACAGTATCATTATCCAGCGTAACAGCGAAAAAAAATATGTGGATGGATACACCATTCAGATCTACACCGGTAATGACAATGAAGCTGCCAGGGAGGCCAAAGAGCAAACGCTGCTTATGTTTCCTGAGTTGGAACCGGTAATATCTTACAATCAGCCTACATTCAAAGTCAAAGTAGGTTCCTATCACAATCGGTTAGAGGCACACAGGGTTTTTGAATCACTCAAAAAAGAATTTCCTTACGCCCTGCTCATACCAGAAAGAATACCCATTAAATATGAGTGAATTAATCACCAGAATTAAATCATTAGCAGATCAAAATTACGACAAGGTCCTGGACATCAGACGGCATCTTCATGCCAATCCGGAGCTTTCATTTGAAGAATATAAAACTGCCGACTTCATTGAGAAAACCCTTAAATCGTTGGGCTTTGATCAGGTAGAAAGGAAGGCCGATACCGGAATTACTTTCATTCTAAAAGGCAATGGGGAATCTGAGAAAGTGATTGCGCTGAGGGCTGATATAGATGCTTTGCCCATCCTGGAAGCTAATGACGTACCCTATAAATCCACCAACAAGGGTGTGATGCATGCCTGTGGGCATGATGTGCATGCCTCATCACTTCTCGGGGCCATCATGATCCTGAAGGAGCTTCAATCTGAATTCAAAGGCAATATCAAAGTGATCTTCCAGCCTGGAGAAGAAAAGCTTCCCGGAGGAGCCTCACTCCTGATCAAAGAAGGCATCCTGGAAAATCCCAAACCCGCTAAAATTCTTGGGCAGCATGTGATGCCACTCATTGAATCGGGAAAAGTAGGATTCAAAAAGGGCATGTACATGGCCAGTGCAGATGAGATCTATGTCACTGTGAAAGGAAAGGGCGGTCATGCAGCCATGCCGGAAAACCTTATAGACCCGGTAGTCATCACCAGTCATATCATTGTGGCACTGCAACAAATTGTCAGCAGAAAAGCCAGTCCCAAAATTCCATCTGTTCTTTCTTTTGGTAAGGTAGAAGCACTTGGAGCCACCAACGTCATCCCCAATGAGGTAAAGTTGGAAGGAACCTTTAGAACCTACGATGAAGAGTGGCGTGCTGAAGCACATAAATTGATGACGGATATGGCTGAAGGAATAGCCAAAGCCATGGGAGGGTCTTGTGAATACAATGTGATGAAAGGTTATCCCCACCTGAAAAATGACCCTGAATACACGCAATTCAATATCGATGCAGCCAGACAATATATGGGAGAAGATAATGTGGTTGATCTGGATCTTTGGCTGGCAGGGGAAGACTTTGCTTTTTACTCACACCATGTGGATGCCTGCTTCTATCGACTGGGCACCAGGAATGAGGCCAAAGGAATTACTTCCGGCGTTCACACCCCAACATTTGACATTGACGAACCTTCTCTGAAAATCGGAATGGGTTTAATGGCCTGGCTGGCCATTGCTGAATTAAACAGGGACTAAACCCATTCAGCCTGTGTGAGTTAGAAATAAAGGATCGAATGTCGGCTAGAAATGTGATATTTTCCATAAATTAACAGTCACCCAAACGTAGCATATGTCCCTGATCAACAATTTACTTGACAAGCTCACAGAATATATTCGCCTTAAGGGCGAAAAGCTCAAACTTGATATCATCGCTCAGGTATCAAGACTACTGGCGCATGTTTTAGCCTTTTTGTTTTTGGGAATTATAGCCTTTTTTCTGTTTATCTTTCTTTCACTTGCCCTGGGGGGTTACCTCAATGTACTCCTGGAAAGTGAATATTATGGGTATTTGATTGTAGCCGGGGTATACCTGATCCTGCTGATTAGCATATTTTTACTTCTGCGAACCAACAGGATTCAAAACTGGCTGGAATCTGTATTTATCAACATCAGCGAAAACATTGATATTAATGAGTAGTGGTCATTCAAAACTTTGGCAGTCCAAAAAAAGCTCTTTAGGAGAAAAGGAGTCCAGGCTTGAAAATGAGTTGGAAAGTGTTTCCAGTGCCTTTGAAGGTCAGGCTAAAAAAATACTCATTGGTGTAGCTATTGTTGGTATAGCAGCTTTTGCTGTTGGGATGGCCATCAGTGCTTCGAAAAAGAAAAAAGATTCGACTAAGGAAAAAAAGAAGGAAAAACCTAACAAAGAAAAAGAAGTTGCTAAAAGTTCAGTGAGTGTAAAAAATATGTTGTTGGAGAAAATTGCGGCAACAGCCCTAAGCTTACTGCTGACCCAATTAGGGAATTACCTTAAATCAACCAAGGATAAAAATCAGAATAAGGACTAGAGATTCATCAATGACTCTCTCCTTCGCATCTTCCCGGCAGGGATACCAAACATCATTTTAAACCTTCTGCAGAAATAGGCCGTGTCTTTATATCCAACATCTTTTCCTATTTCGCGGATACTCTTCTTGGAGGTCCTCAGCAGATTTACTGCCATCTCCATCCGCTGGTATTCTATGTAGTCCTGAGGGTTGATGCCAGTAAGCATTTTAAAATACTGGCCTACATAATCCTCCGAAACATTGGCCACATTGGCAAGTATCTTATTGGAAAGATCTTCACCAAGGTTTTCCTTGATGAAAGTAAAAATATCGATCAGGCGAGGGTCCTTGAAATAGGTACTGTTAGTGGCAAACTGCTCAACAAACAAACCCTGCTTCAGGATATATCGAATCAGCTCCACCACCAGGCGTTCGGTCAGCAATTTCACAACACGACCTTTGCCGGGGGCATTGGAAACAATCTCGCTGTTGATATCTGAAATAAGATTTACAAACTTGGAGTGGTTACTGGTGATTTTGAATGGCGGTATATCTAATGAAGCAAAGAAATTAACCGAATCAAATGCCTTAGCTTCAAACGAAACATAGCTATAGCTCTCATGGTCACCCTGCTCTGTCTCGTAGACCCTTAAATAATTTTCCCGATTGCTTAAAAAGTCATCTTTTGACAGACTTTCTGACTTTCCCGAGCCATAAGTAATGGATAACAGTCTACCCCCCGGGATAAATAAGATCTCTCCCGCATTGACCTGTTCTTTCTCTTTTCCGAACTTAAGGGACCCTTTGGTCACCAGGATCAGTGTGTTTTCAATGTCGTAATTGTTCTCGACAGTGACAGGTTTTAAAATATTAATATTCTTAGCTTTAATAAACCTGACACCAAGAGATTCAATAATCTTGTTATAATCTTCCACTATTGCATTATTTAGTCCAGAGAGGTTCTAAGCGGATAATTTCTTGGAATAATTGTATAAAACTAATATAGATTATTGAAAAAACCCAATAAAATCGATGGGAGTTTTCCACCTCTCCATTGAATTATTTCAATAATTCGCGAGCAATTACCATTTTCTGAATCTCTGAAGTACCCTCATATATCTGTGTGATCTTGGCATCGCGCAACATTCTTTCCACATGATACTCCTTCACATAACCGTAGCCCCCGTGGGTCTGGATGGCTTCTATGGCATTGTGCATCGCAGCTTCAGAGGCAAAGAGCTTCGCCATTGCGCTTGCTTTTGCGTAATCTTTCTTTTCATCCTTAAGCTTTGCAGCCTTCAGACACAGCATTCTGGCAGCCTCTACTTTCACAGCCATCTCGGACAATTTAAACTGGATGGCCTGGTGCTTGGCAATCTCCACACCGAAGGTTTTTCTTTCTTTGGCATACTTTAATGAAGCCTCCAGCGCCCCACTGGCAATGCCCAAAGCCTGTGAAGCAATCCCAATTCTACCCCCATTCAATACGTTCATGGCAAACTTGAAGCCGAAACCATCTTCGCCTATGCGATTTTCTTTCGGCACCTTTACGTTGGTAAACATGATAGAATGGGTATCCGAGCCCCTGATTCCGAGTTTATCTTCTTTTTTTCCTATGGTGATCCCCTCAAACGACCGCTCTACAATCAACGCATTGATGCCTTTGTATCCTTTTTCCTGATCGGTTTGAGCCATGACGATATAATAACCCGCCGTATTTCCATTGGTGATCCAGTTTTTGGTACCATTGATCAAATAATGATCCCCTTTATCTTCAGCAGTTGTACGCTGAGAGGTGGCATCGGAACCGGCTTCGGGTTCTGAGAGACAAAAGGCCCCTATTACTTCTCCAGTAGCTAGCTTCTTCAGGTAATTTTCCTTTTGCATCTCCGATCCATATTTTTGGATACCATAGCAAACAAGGGAATTGTTTACCGACATACAGACGGCTGCAGATGCATCAATCTTTGAGATTTCTTCCATAGCCAGCACATAGGACACAGTATCCATGCCTCCGCCGTTATAGGCTGGGTCTACCATCATGCCCATAAATCCCAGCTCCCCCATCATTTTTACCTGCTGTTCAGGGAATTTTTGTTGGTTATCACGTTCGATCACCCCGGGAAGAAGCTCCCTTTCGGCAAAGTCCCTCGCTGCGTCTCTTACAGCCAGGTGCTCTTCAGTATAGTTAAAATCCATGTGTTAATATCCTCGTAGACAAATCTAACGAAATGATCATTACATTAATGGCATAAAAAAAGCTCCAAACGAGGAGCTTTTTCTAAATCATATTTACAACTAATTGTTAATCTCTGCTTCCACCCAGATAAACCATCACCCAGTAGAGTAGAGTTGCCAGTGAAGACAACGCAGCAATCACATAAGTCATGGCTGCGGTATTCAGGGCATCCTTAGCCATATCATACTCACTTGTATTCACAATATTTCTGTTCTCTACCCAGGCGAGGGCACGCTTACTGGCGTCAAACTCCACGGGCAGGGTAATAAAAGCAAACAAAGTAAAAACCCCATAACAGGCAATGATTACCAGAATCGCAAAATTCATAGGTAAAATTTGTGGGAGCAGAAACGATCCAAAAAACATCATCATAAAAACGATGTTGATGATTCGCCCACTGACATTTTGAACTGGTACCATGGCAGACCGAAACTCCAGAAAGCTATAGGCTGTAGCATGCTGTACTGCGTGACCGCATTCGTGTGCAGCAATAGCAGCCGCAGCCGCAGAACGACCATTGTAAACATCCGGGCTTAGGTTTACCGTTTTGTTGCCCGGATTGTAGTGGTCTGTAAGCTGTCCTTCCACAGACATGACCTTCACATCATGAATGCCATTGTCGGCCAACATCAACTCAGCCACTTCCCGACCGGTTAACCCGGCTGATAGGGGAATTTTAGAATACTTCTTAAATTTATTTTTGAGTCTCGTACTTACGATAAGACTCAAAATCATAAAGGCGATAATGATTACAAACAGTCCCATTTTATTTATTTATTTCTCTTTATTTTTTCAACAATTGTGGTCGTGGAATATCCATCTACAAATTCTATGGTCTCCACAGATCCACCATTCTCCAATACGATATCTGCCCCTACGATGTTGCTGATTTCATAATCTTTACCTTTCACAAGTATATCCGGTTTTATCACAGATATTAACTCAAAAGGTGTGTCCTCATCAAACAACAGTGTGGCATCAACAAACTCCAGTGCAGCCATCACTCGCAGCCGAGCATTTTCATCACTAATAGGACGATCAGGTCCCTTTAATCTTTTAACTGAAGCATCGGTATTTAGAGCAACAATTAATTTATCGCCTAAGTTGCGTGCTTTTTCCAAATAATCTACGTGCCCCAGATGAATTAAGTCAAAAACACCATTGGTGAAGACGACTTTCTGTCCCTCGTTTTTCCATCTGGCTCTTATTACTTCCAGCTCTTTCCGTGTGACAATTTTGAGAGATGTTGGATTCATGAATACTTCTTCATAAAAAGAGAGACCAAAACAGCCACGCCTCCAAATGCAGCGATGGCTACAATTTGTGATGTATGGAGCAAAGTAGCAAAGAATACCCCGGTGGTCTTGTCAATGTTGTAAAGCAGTAGCATCCCACTCACCATGGTATGATAAGTGCCGAAACCTCCTTGTACCGGAATAGCCAAAGCAACACCACTTGTGACCAGGAGCATGACTCCGGCCTGCCATGTCAATCCCGATGTTTCGGGCACAGCGAAAACAATGATATATGACATAAAATAGTAAACCACCCACAACAGCAAAGTTGAAAGGAGAAAACCTGTAACATTGTTGAGTTTTCGTAAGGAGAAAATGCCATCTAAAAGTTGTCTGGCTATGACCCTGAACCTTCCGCCCGACCTGATGGCTATGTAGACCAATAGGGCTACCACGATGAGTGCTCCAATGAGTACTAAGGCACCTTTCCATGCCAAACCTTCAATATTGGCTATCCCCGAAAAAGCATTTGAGAAGAAAGCGATCAGGGTGTCATATTCAATCAATAGGGTGAATAGGATCAGTAGCAATAAAGTAATTACATCAATGATCCTTTCAGTAATCACGGATCCAAAAGAATTGGCCATTGGGACATTCTCATTTCTCTTGAGAATACCACATCGCGTCACCTCTCCAAGTCTTGGAAATGCCAGGTTAGCCAGGTAACCAATTAAAACTGCTACATTGGTCCGATGGATTTTCAAGTGAGGATATCCCAAAGGTTTGAGTAAAAGGTTCCACCGGTATGCTCTGAGTAAATATGATAAGTAAGACAAAGCAATTGACCCTAATACCCACCAGTAATTTACCAACTTGGCTTTGGCCCAGAATTCAGCGAAATCTACATTCTTAAAAGCGAAATACAGCAGTACAAATGCAATGCCTATGGGAATGATGTACTTAAGTACACTCGCTGTTTTTTTGAGCATGAATCAGGAGGCTATTTTATTATCCCCATCAGGGAATATAATGGTAGGTTGATACGTAGCAGCTTCTTTTTGATCAATGGAGCAATAAGAAATGATGATGATGATATCACCCACCTGCGCCTTTCGGGCTGCCGGACCATTCAGACAAACTTCTCCTGAACCGCGCTCCCCTTTGATCACATAGGTATCCAGTCGTTCGCCGTTATTGATATTTACGATCTGAACCTTTTCATTGGCCACGATATTCGCTGCATCCATCAAATCTTCATCCAGGGTGATCGAACCTACATAATGTAGCTCCGCCTGTGTGATCTTCACACGATGAATCTTAGATTTTAGTACTTCTATTAACATCCTATCATCAATCAGGTTGCAAATATAAGTTATCGATCAATCTTATATTCTCTACATAGCCGGCAACACTCAAAAGTAAGGGCGAATCTTCAGAGATTTGCTCACTCAAAAGCGTATCAGAATGGACTATTTCAAAATATTCTATTTCCAGACCGTCAACTTTGTCATAAAACTGACCAGTTAGCCTTATGGTTTCTTTTATACCCTTTTTATCCAAAATTAGTTCCCTGGCCAGGTTTAGCCCCTGGTAAATGTTGGCTGCTATCTCCAGCCCCTTGTCGGAAAGGTTTTGGTTCCTTGAAGAAATCGCCAGCCCGCTGGCATGTCTCTGCGTAGGCACACCGATGATTTCTGTAGGCACAGAAAAATTTGATACCAGCTCCTTTACAATTAAAAATTGCTGAAAATCTTTCAGCCCAAAGTATGCCCTGTCCGGAAGTACAAGGTTGAGAAGCTTCATAACAATGATACCCACCCCATTAAAATGCCCAGGACGGAATTTACCTTCCAGTACTTCCTCCAGCTTCCCGAAGTTGAGCTTAATTGTAGGCTTTCTGGGGTAAATTTCATTTTCTCCTGGTGCAAAAAGGATGTCAACTCCCCAAGCCTCAAGCTTTTGTTTATCCGCCTCCAGGGTCTTCGGATATCGGGCCAGATCTTCCGCATTGTTGAATTGTGTAGGATTGACAAAAATACTTGTGATGGTGATATCATTTTCTTCCAGGGATTGGTCTGCAAGGGCTTTATGCCCGTGATGCAAAGCGCCCATGGTTGGTACCAGACCAATAGATAATCCCTTCTTTTTCAGGTCCTTTACTTTGACCAATATTTCATCAGGGGATTGGATTAACTGCATTTAAATGGAGAATTAAAAAACGTTAAGTTTCTAAAAACATTGAAAATAAGGCAAAATTATGGTAATTTTGGGGTCATTTTCGACTATCCTCAACAAAATAGCATGTCCATGTCAAATTTAAGAATCCTATATGTAGCTAGTGAGATTAATCCATTTCTAAAAACCTCTGAAGTTGCGGAATTTGTCAGAAGACTTCCGCAGGCAATGCAAGAGCGAGGGATGGAAATAAGGATATTGGTTCCACGGTTTGGCCTGATCAATGAAAGGAAAAACAGGCTCCATGAGGTTGTAAGACTTTCAGGAATAAATATTTCAGTAGGTGATGAAGAGAAACCACTTATCATTAAAGTGGCCTCCATACCTAATGCAAAACTTCAGGTGTATTTCATCGACAACGAAGACTACTTCCACAGAAAATCAGTCTTCTTTGATAAGGAAGATAACTTCTACGAAGACAATGACGAACGCGCAATATTTTTCTGCAAAGGCGTTTTAGAAACAGTGAAGAAATTGGGATGGTCACCTGATATCATCCATTGCAATGACTGGATGACCAGCTTGATTCCTTTGTATGTAAAAACGACTTATAAAAATGATCCAATCTTCAAGGAGTCTAAGACTGTTTTTACAATGTACAATAACAAATTCACCCATAAATTTGGTGATGACTTATTGGATAAAGTAAAAATGATTGACATTGACGACAACATGTTACACCCGCTTAAAACAGCAGATTATGATGGATTCATCAAGATGGGTGTTCAATATGCAGATGCTGTCATCAATGGCAACGAAGAGACGTCAGACAGCTTCAAAAAGTTGATCGCAGATATTGACAAACAGATTAATACAATAGATAGGGATGAGAATTTCGAAGAGAGCCACTTCAATCTGTATAATGAACTTGTTGGATAATAAGACCTTCCTTAAGGGACCGGGATTAGCACTCATGCTGATCCCGTTTTTTTTTGCTTGTGAAGACCCCAGTGAACTTGGTGTTCGGGTAGATTCTGACAACCAGAATATTGAGGTAAAGGATACCACCATTACCCTTCCCTTGTCCACCATTCTGATAGACAGTCTGCGGACCAATCAATTTACGACGTTGCTGGTGGGTCATATGGAAGACTCTGTGACGGGTAGTGTTCGCTGCACAGCATACACCCAGTACAGTCCGGCATCAGGCACTTTTCCGGGTGATTCATTAGACTTTGTTTCTGCTTACATCAGTTTTAAGATCAATGAGGTAAGAACAACAGATAACATCCTCAGTGGTCACATAGATGTGCATGAGTCTGATGATACTCTTTACAACCAGGCCATTTATCTGGCCAGACGCAAAATAGATTATCATCCGACTCCGATTACCCAGCTAGATTACAACATCAACATTGATGAGGACTCAGTACTTACTTTCCCACTGAATGACCTGGGACTGGAGTTGTACGATCAGTTGGTCCGATATGGCACAGACACTGCTTTTCAGGATAGCCTGCAACAAAACCTGCTTTACTATCAGCCATTGGTATTTAATACCACTAGCACCAACAGTGGTCTGATGTCTTTGAGCCTATCCAACGATACCTCTGCATTGTTTATCAAAATGAAGAGCCCATCATCGGATAGTACCTATTACTACAGGTTCAATTTCAATGGCAGAGGACATTTCACCAATATTGAACGTGACAAAGCCGGATCTAAACTTTCAACACTCGCTGAAGAATATACCAATGAAGTGGGTGGAGGCTATGCATATGGTAGTATGGTGGATGGGACATTTGCCAAGCTGGATCTTACTCCACTAAAAAACTTTATTACCGAAAATACCGGCCTTATTGTAAACAATTCCAGAATTAAGTTAAATAACACAGATTATGGAAGCGAATTTGTTATTCCTTTTACCAGTGTTAGGTTTTATTTTATCAGGAATGGCAGAATCAATGGGCCTATTGGAAATAGTCGATTGACAGCTTATACCAGCACTATTCTTTCAGACCTGAGCTATAGCTCTTCCTCCATAGAATATTTAAATGCAATCCACGAGGAAGATCCACCAAACTACTCAGGTGATATCACCCAGTTTACTCAAATCGTAGCTGATGATGGTCTGGGAATTGATCTTAGTGAAATCGTAATATTAAACCCAACTCCTACTTCTTTACAAAAGACTATTTTTACCGGAGCGGAGGTTACTATATACTATACCACAATAAAATGAAATGTGTGGAATCGTTGCTTACATTGGGAATAAACCGGCATTCCCCATCCTTATCAATGGCCTGAAGCGGCTGGAATATCGTGGATATGACAGTGCGGGTGTGGCACTGTATGAAAACAGCGGACTAAACGTACTCAAGAAGGAAGGCAAAGTAGCTGCATTAGAAGCTTTTGCTGTTGACAAAGCAAGTGATAGCACCCTTGGGATAGCGCATACCAGATGGGCCACTCACGGGGCTCCTAATGACGTCAACGCTCACCCTCACCTATCCGCAGATGGAAGCCTGGCCATCATCCACAATGGCATCATCGAAAATTATCACTCTATCAAAGCTGAGTTGCACGATAAAGGCTACGCTTTTGAAAGCGACACCGATACAGAAGTACTGGTAACTTTTATCCAGGACATCAGAGACACACACAACCTTTCCTTCGAGGACGCAGTAATTACTTCATTGTCTAAGGTAATTGGTGCCTACGCCATTGTTGTCATCAACCAGGATAACCCGGATCAGATGATCGCCGCCAGAAAAGGCAGTCCGATGGTGATAGGGCTGGGGGATGGTGAATATTTCATCGCCTCAGACGCCACTCCTATTGTGGAGTTTACCAAGGATGTGATCTATCTCAATGATGAGGAAATTGCTATTATCCAGCGTGATGGGTACAGGATCACAAATACCAGTAATGTTCCATTGATCCCAAGTATCCAAAAGCTTGATATCCAGCTGGAAGCTCTGGAAAAAGGGGGATATGAGCACTTTATGCTCAAAGAGATTTTTGGTCAGCCCGAATCAATTGCTGACTGTATGCGGGGCAGGTTAAATGCCAGGGAAAGAAAACTTACACTAGGTGGCATCAGAGAATATGCCAACAAACTGGTCAATGCAGAGAAAATCACCATTCTGGGATGTGGTACCTCCTGGCATGCCGGACTCGTAGCAGAATATATACTTGAAGATATCTGCAGGATACCGGTAGAAGTAGAGTATGCTTCAGAATTCCGATATCGAAATCCGGTGATCAAAGAAGGAGATATCATCATTGCCATCTCACAGTCAGGAGAGACAGCTGATACCTTGGCTGCCATTGAACTGGCTAAATCCAAGGGAGCCATTGTATTTGGTGTGGTGAACGCAGTAGGCTCGTCGATCGCACGTGCCACGCATGAAGGCGCTTATCTGCATGCCGGACCTGAGATAGGTGTAGCTTCCACTAAAGCTTTTACAGGTCAGCTAACCGTACTGACAATGATAGCGTTGAAGGTGGGGTATCTGAAAGGAACGATCACAGAAAGTCAGTATGGAGATCTTCTCTATGAACTGGAGTCCATTCCTAAAAAAGTTGCACAGGCGTTGGAGACCGATAAGCGCATCCAGGAGATTTCTGCAAAGTTTAAAGATGCAACCAACTGCCTTTATCTTGGAAGAGGTTATAACTTCCCGGTAGCATTGGAAGGAGCTTTGAAACTCAAAGAGATCTCCTACATCCATGCTGAGGGGTATCCCGCTGCTGAAATGAAGCATGGCCCGATTGCCCTGATCGATGAAAACATGCCAGTGGTATTTATTGCTACCAGGGACAGCTCCTACGAAAAGATTATCAGCAACATTCAGGAAGTAAAGTCCAGAAAAGGTAAGGTAATCGCGATCGTGAGCCAGCATGATGAGGAAATTGAAAGGATGGCGGACTTTACCATTGAAGTGCCATCGAGCCATGAAGCGCTCATGCCTCTGATTTCCGTGATCCCTTTGCAATTACTATCGTATCACATCGCCATCATGAGAGGTTGCAACGTGGATCAGCCACGAAACCTGGCCAAGTCGGTGACGGTGGAGTAGAAATGTAAGGGTGATTAGCTACTGCAGCCCACCCTTACCCCTGTAAAGAGATAATTCATCTTCCAACTCCAGCTCCAACACGGTCACATATCGATCCTGTACTTCCTCTGGCACAGTGATGTATACCAATCCCGGTACCGGGCTCCATGAGATTTTACCAACGACTTTATGATCCAAAGAAGACCCTTCACCTACTACAGTAATTTTATTGATCTTATTTTTCAAGCCTTTCAACATCACATTACCCGAAGTTTTCCCTGGCAAGAAAAGATAGAGCGAAGTTGAGTCTTTCGACAGAGTGGACGGTCCATAAAAGTGACCTTGAGGCAAACCGGGAATAGTACCAAAAATGGCTTCACCATGTTTCTTGTTCCAGGCGCCCAGCTCTTTTAGAATATGAACCTGTTCTTCCGGGATGGTACCATCTTCTTTAGGACCAATATCCAACAGCAAATTTCCACCGTAGCTTACGGCATCCACGAAAATCGTGATAATCTCATAGGGTGTTTTCCAGTTAGTATCTGTGTGCCGATAACCCCAGTTATCATTGGTGGTCATACATAATTCCCACCATGGATAAGCAGGTCTGGAGACAGGAAAGTTTTGCTCAGGTGTTTCATAATCCCCATAGCCCTGTAACCTTCCATTGATGATGGCATTTGGTTTTCCTGAAAGAATTATATCACGTATTTCGGTAGACTTCCACTCCTCGGCACTGTGCTCCCAATCACCGTCGAACCACCAAAGGTCAGGTTTGAATTTGGCTGATATTTCTTTGATCTGACCCAGGTTGAACTTTTGAAACTTTTCCCACCGTTTGGGTTCATCCGCAACCTTATACCGAGAGCTGTCTTTAAGAAATCCCGGGTAGTTTTTATGCGACCAGTCAATCAGTGAAAAATAGGCTCCAGTCTTAATATCACGTGCGCGAAGCGCATCATAAAACGGAGTAAGTAAATCTCGTCCGGCTGGCGTATCCTTCACCACATTGACTGGCCCTGATTTCCATAGAGCCACCCCATCATGGTGCTTGGTAGTGATGACTGAATACCGGGCTCCGGATTCTTTGATTAATTCAGCCCAGGCTTCAGGGTCGTAATTTTTAGCTTTGAAGCCTTCGACCTGCTTCATGTAATCCTCATGAGAGATCTGTTCGTTATGAAACGACCAGGATTCACTCACACCATTCACTGCATAAATGCCCCAGTGTATGAAAATCCCAAGCTTGGCGTCTGCAAACCACTGCATTTTTCGCTCAATGGACTCTGGTGTGATTTTCTGCTGACCACTAGCAAAAATAGGTAGCAGCATAAGAAAGATTATCCGCTTCATATTTTCAGATTTATTGACTCACGACCATCGCGATGGCAGGAGCATTTTGTAATTTCTTTCTTATTGAGGATGGGATTTGTACCTGCACTTTATCCCCTTTTATAGTCCACTTCAACTTTGCAGACCCATCAGCCAACATGATTTTAGAGCCTTTTTCAGGAATGTTTACAGACCATTCGATCACAGACGGAATTGTTTCTCCTTCATTTAATCTCCGGATGGCATAAAAAGCGCTACCATCTTTCTTCTGAGTAAACCATATGTTGTTTTCATGGTAATGCTTCATGGTTCGGGTACCATAAATAACCTCTCCATTTACTTCCAGCCATTGTCCAATCTCTTTCAGAGGCTTGATCTGCGCCTCATAAAATAAGCCCTGGGCATTGGGGCCAACCCCCAGAAGCAGGCTTCCGTTTTTGGCAGTGATCTCTATCAGGGTGTGAATAACCCAACGCGCCGATTTAAACCTGTCGTTCGGCACATAGCTCCAGGCATTGCCCAGAGTGATACAACTCTCCCAAGGGTAATCTAACTGGGTGTCAGGGATCCTTTGTTCTGGAGTGCGGTAGTTTTCATACGGTCCATGGACTGTTCTGTCCACCATCAACAACCCGGGTTGATACTCACGAGCCATCAAAGCTATTTTGTCCATCTCTATGTCCTGGCTCCATTCAGGGATAGGCGCTCCCCATGCAAGCACTTCCTCGTTCACCGTTTCCAAGGGACGCACCCAGCCACCGTCCAGCCAGAGAATATCCAATGGACCATATTCGCTTACAAGCTCCTCAATCTGGTTGTGTGTAAACTGCTTGTATTGGTTCCATCTCCATGGATACTTTCTGATATCATAGTTATTGTTTCTATTGGCCGTAGCATATTTTGGCCACCAGTAATATTCCGTGTGCCAGTCAGGCTTTGAGAAATACGCACCGATCATGAAATCTTTCTTGCGGAAGGAATCAAAGACATGTTTAGCTACATTGGACTTGGGATGATCGGCAAATGGCCCATCAGTGATCTTAAAATCTGTTTGCCTGGTATCAAACATATTGAAACCATCATGATGCTTGGTGGTAAACACCACATAACCCATGCCAGCCTCATCCGCAACAGTAGCCCACTGATCAGGATCAAAGTCCACAGGATTAAATTCCTCTTTCAATCCCCAGTACCACTCCTTGAAGTCATTGTAGGAGACTGTACTGTCTCTCTCAATCCAGTCTTCCGAACACAGTGCCCAAGATTCAATAATGCCTGGTACAGCATATATTCCCCAATGGATGATCATACCGAACTTGAGGTCTCGCCAGTTTTCTAATTTTTCTTTTACTTCAGCATCTTCTGGCCATTGATAGGCCTGCTCTCTCGCTACATGCTGTGCTCCAACATGCAAGGAACCTAAAATCAATACAGCTGCTATGAATCTTTTTATTATCATTTGAATAAAATTATAAGTCAGTTTGAATTTGCTTGTCACCATTTTCTAATGTCCAGTTATTACCAAAGAAGCCAGTTGCTTTGATACCTTTCACACCTTCTTTGAGCATGTCCGAACTGAAAATCATGTAATCCGGGAACCCACTTCCTCCGGCAAAATATTGATTGGCTTCCGTACTTTTCATCCCTGTAAGCCCGGTACCGCTGATCACAGAAACAGAAGCTATTTCGCTATCAGGCCGTGGCCACACAAAATAAGCTCCCAGGTCTTCTCCTTTGAAAGTCTTTGCACCCAAAGCTACCTCACCGTCCTTCACCTGGATCGGGCAATCTTTTAATAGTTTGTCCCATGCGGCATTGTTGGAGGCATTCCCATAAAGGATGACTCCACGGTCTGCATATTTCTTAGGATCAAAATCCTTATCGGCGATAATATCTATGGAACCATTGCCCCGGTAATACCATACTTCGGCATCAAATCGAGCTTTATTGTATGCCCATTGGTTTTCTGCCGCATTTCCCTTTGTGGCATATACATAGACCATTTGGTGATTGAAGCCATCCTTAAATGTGCCTCCCCTGTGTGGGCCCTTTTGCTTTTTGTCCAATTCGGAGCCGACAGCCCAATGCCCATTCTTATACAAATAAATAATCTGGTCATCCTTAGCGTCTATATTTATACTATCTCCATCCAAATTGATTTGGATCCTTTCCGATCGATTCAGTTCCGATATCTCAACCTTAAGTGCATATACATTTTCAGTGGTTCCGCCAATGGTGTTTTGCTCTTTGTTTCGTTCCAGCTGTACCCGGCTAAACTTCAGGGGTTCCTCCTGTTGTAGGACGGAGATCCAACGATGGCTTGCTGACACACCCGGATTGGCTGTCTTGAAATCAAGGACATCCATTTCATGATTTGCGTGGTTTTTATGCCATTTGAAATATTCAAATAATGGAGGCCAGTCTACACTTTCATTGCCAAACCAGTGACTCCCCCCCGGATACTCGTAATAGCTAAAGTCAGGATGGAATTTGCTAAGTACTTCACGCATCTGACGTGCATATGTAACCGGTACCACCCTGTCGGCATCACCATGGAAGATATATACTCCGTGTGACTTATAGTTGTCTGCCAGGGCCATCACATTACTTGGGTTACTGGCCCGTAATAAAAGCCGCTCAACGTCGCTTTCTCCTTTAGTAGGAATTGTGCCATCAGAAGAACCATATTCAGCCAGCATCGGATAACCCGCACAAGGTGCTATCGCAGCCCATTTGTCAGGATAAGTAGCTCCTAAGATCCAGGTGCCATGACCTCCCATGGAGTGACCGGTGAGATAAATCTTATTAGGGTCGGGAGAATATTTTTTCCTGGCAATTTCCAATACTTCCAGAGCATCTTTCATGCCCCAGTCTTCCCAGTTAAATCCCCTGGGTCTTCTGTTGGTAGGCGCTACGAGAGTACCCCAGTCTTTTGGCTTGTATGCCCGGGCCTGTCCAATGGCTTCTACGCCAGCGCCATGTACAGATAAAAAGAGTGCCTGTCCGTCACCAACATTTTCTTTTTGTGGAGCCACTCCGTAGTATTGAACACTACCGTCTATCGAACTGATAAAAGTATGACTCTGATGCGATGAGGGAGCAACAGATGAAATGTTTATCGTAGTTTCATCCAGTGTGTTTTTCTTTTGCTGCAATACTATCCTGGCCTCATAATCCTTTGCTTCTCGTACATTGGCCGGATCAAACTGAAAGCCTACTTTTCGGATCGTCATTGGAGGAACTGCAGGCAATGATGTTACTGTCTTTTTTCCTTCTAAAGTGGCAGTAATCGATAAGCCCTCTAAAGGCTTATTCGTCCCATTGCTGACAACAATGGCTCCCCACAGTAACCCGGAAGTCTCATCATGAACCACGTGAGGTACTGTTAAATCCTCATCAATCAAGTAGACAGGTTTTTCAGGAAATATCATTTTTGCTTCTATGCCCTGCCACCTAGAAAACCGGGAACCCCGGATCAATATCTCATTGACTCCCTGTTTTAACTGAACAGGCATGTACATCCAACCGTCACCATAAAGATCACTTCCTCGGGGTACATCATTAACATAAAACATGCTATTCCGAGAAATATTGAGTACAGCCATCTGCTCGCGGTCTGAAGTATATTCCAGATACAAATATCCGTCCCCCAGAGACCTGTCCCTGAACCTACCCGCAGAATCCGCTTCTATGGTCTGCCACTGGATCATATCTCCTTCATCATCCATATATAATGTTTCGCCTACCTGTGGTCTTTTAAGAATGCCTCTGCTTAGCTGATAGGCAATTTGGTCATAGACCGCAGCTTCCCGACCATAGTGATGTACGGAATCAGCTATCAGACCAGAGTTAAATTTATAAACTGTTTGCGCACACAGTGCGAATGGAAGGACAAATACGATTAAAACAAAAACAATTTTTCTCATGTGTTATGGAAGTTTGGATGTATTACCTGTAAAACAAAAGCGAGCAGAGCTCCTTCATTTACATTAACTCGGGGTGAGTCTGACAAAAGTAATTCATCTCATGGAAAAATACAGAAAACTATATCCGGTTCAGATTTCAAATGTTGCCATTCTTCGACCTTTTTCCTTAATTGCATTTGAATAAATATCTGTCACGGCAATTTTTTTAATCGATGAAAAAAATAATCTTCTCCGATAAAGCACCAGTTCCTATTGGTCCGTATAGCCAGGCAGTTGCCGTAAATGGAATGGTATATATTTCGGGTCAGATCCCGATCGATCAAACCACTGGTGATCTGGTTTCGGGGTCTATTGAGGATGAAACTCATCAGGTCATGAAGAACATTGGATTTATCCTTTCTGCTGCCGGACTCACCTACTCCAGTATTGTGAAAACCAGTATTTTTGTTAAAGACCTGGGCAATTTTGGCAGGATTAATGAAGTCTACGGGACCTATTTTGATGAACAACCTCCTGCAAGAGAAACGGTAGAAGTTAGCCGACTGCCCAAAGACGTAAACATTGAAATTAGCTGCATCGCTACTGAATGAAATTCAAACCCTTTGAAGAAGAGACCATAGTTTCTGCCCGATCACAGGCAGAGATCGTTACTCAGCTTTCAAAATTTACGCAGCTTGTTACAGATGTCAATGTGCCTGTAAGGCATATATTCAATGGAAACATTGAGAAAGATAGCTTCAGGATCTCACTCAAAGTCAACTTTCCTCAGAATGCCCTACCACTGACGATCGGGAAAATCGTACCGACATCGAAAGGGTCTATCGTCTTCCTGAAATATCAACTTTTTCCTGCCACCAAAGTGATGCTTGGTGTGATCGGGGGCATTATGGCTGCTATTTGCATCAGCTTTTTACTGATATACCTGGAAAAACAAGATCCCAGGTACATCAGGGCGATTGTGATCACCCTGGCTACAGGCGCCTTTTACTACATGACCCTTATTATCAATTTTTTCAAGCGGAAAAATCAAACCAAATCCACGCTTGAGCGGATTCTAAATGAGTAAAATTATCTGCTAAACGGCTATTCATTTTATAGCTTTGCAGCCCGAATAATTTTTTCTATGGAGAACGTAAGAGTAAGATTTGCTCCCAGCCCGACAGGAGGGCTTCACATTGGTGGTGTTAGGACCGCGCTGTTCAATTACCTTTTTGCTAAAAAGAACAATGGAACATTTATCCTGAGGATCGAGGACACCGACCAATCCAGGTATGTGGAGGGAGCCGAGCAATACATTACGGAATCCCTGGCCTGGTGTGGCATTCAGCCGGACGAAGGTCCAAAAGCGGGTGGCCCTTATGCACCTTACCGCCAATCTGAAAGGAAAGAGATTTACAAGAAGTATGTAGACCAGCTGATTGAAGACGGTCATGCATACTATGCCTTCGATACGGTAGAGGAGCTGGAAGCAATGAGAAACAGGCTTAAGGAAGGTAGAATTGCCAACCCCCAGTACGATGCGGTTTCCCGTACCACCATGAAAAACTCGCTGACCCTGCCAGCAGATGAGGTAAGATCCAGAATTGAATCCGGAGAACCTTACGTGGTCCGGTTTAAAGTCCAACCCAAGGAAGAGGTTCGCATCAATGACATCGTGCGTGGTTGGGTGCTTGTACATGGATCAAACATTGATGATAAGATCCTGATGAAATCCGACGGCATGCCTACCTATCACCTGGCCAATGTGGTGGACGACCACCTGATGAAGATCACACATGTGATACGAGGTGAGGAATGGCTTCCATCTGCCCCACTTCATGTCTTGCTCTATAAATATTTGGGATGGGAGTCCTCAATGCCCCAATTTGCCCATTTACCATTGATCCTAAAACCTGATGGCAATGGGAAACTCAGCAAACGAGCTGCAGAAAAAGCAGGGTTCCCCATTTTCCCGTTGAGCTGGAAAGATCCGCAGTCAGGTGAAGAATCTGCCGGATTCAAAGAAGAAGGCTACCTGTCGGAGGCCATGATAAACTTTCTATCCCTACTGGGGTGGAATCCCGGATCCGAGCAGGAGATCTTCTCAATCAGGGAATTGATTGATCAATTTTCATTGGAGCGAATCAATAAGGCAGGCACCAAATTTGACATTGACAAGGCTAAATGGTTCAACCAGCAATACATCAAAGCAAAGTCGCCAGACGAGTTAAGCGCTTTTATCCAGGTGGAACTCAAGACCAGGTATGACATCAACTGCGATACGCCGACCGCATTGCAAATAGTGGAACTCCTAAAGGAACGGGTCACCTTCATCCCTGAATTTGCCAGCAATAGCTTATTTCTGTTTCAACCTCCTACCAGTTATGACCAAAAAGTGGTGGAAAAGAAATGGGATGAAGAAGCCGTCAACGCATTAAGCGTATATGCTGAAGCCATCAAGGTAAAGGATAAGCTGACAGCAGATGAAGCCAAAGAGCTGTTCTTTACTTCGCTGGAAGAAAAAGGGTTTAAGCCAGGTAAGTTTATGCAAACACTCAGGTTGAGCATTACCGGAGAGGGGTCAGGACCCGATTTGATGTCTATTTTGTCCATCATGGGTGGGAAATCTGTTTCGGAACGTATCCTTTTTTCTATTGAACAGTTAAATAGATAGAAGAAGGATAACACTATGACAAGGAAAAAAGAAAACGAAAAACCGAGAGTTCACAAAGATCTCGATGGGTTTGAAATGGAAATTGATTCCTTTGGCGAGTTGAAATCAAATATTGATATCGAAAAGATCAATAAATTCCTCAACAAAGAGGTGGAAGATAAGAAACTCAAAGACCGGGATGATCTGGAAGATCTGAAGAAGTGATTATAATCCGGGAAGGATCGATGGCACTTTTTTCTTATAATTGAGATACGCTTCCCCAAACTTTTGTATCAATTTTCTTTCCTCGAAGTATATCCCTATGGGCAAATAGATCAGGATCAACACCACCGAAACCAGGATCACATCGGAGGGTTGATAGATGAAGTACCCCAGTAGGATTGCAATGGTGCCCGTGTAAATGGGATGACGTACCCTGGAATGAATACCATGGGTAACGAGTTTGTCCTCTGAGGAGGATTTCCTCAGACCAACAAACTCCATCCCTGACAGATATCTAAAGGAAAAAAATACGATAACCACTCCTGCTCCAATCAGCAGATAAGCTGAATAAATAAAAATCCCCGGGTCGAATAGCCGTTTCTGAGGCATTTCTTTGATGATCCAACCCAGCCCGATCAAACCAACTACACTGATGAGGGAATAAACAAATCGATAACCTGACCCTTTCAATCCAACATGCTCCGACACCCACTCCTTACATGCATTGGATGCCAGCAAACTATGAAGTGACAAGTAGATTATCCATGAAATAATTAAAATGAGCATACCATGGGTACTCTACTGTTCGAAAACCGTGTAAGTCGAGTTCCATTGCATCGTTTCACCGGGCTCCACATCGATCCAAATGAAATTTTCAGGACACAAAGTGGTTTTACAGGTCCAGAAAGCCATGCGATAGATCGGCTGGTCAACCGCGAATTTAATTCCTGCTCCGGTCTTATGATTGACTACGGTAACCTGATGATCATCCGAAGTCTCCCCAAACCCCGTCAGCTCCAGAAAGGTGCTCTTTCCCTGCTCCACCATTTGCTCAAACTTTATTTTCTTGTCGTCAAGGCTAACCAAACCTCTGGTATCACTCTCTGTCTTTAGGCTGAATGGAAACTCAACAATGAAGTCGGTACCACTCTGCGTCTGGTCGATCACAAAGAAGTTGTGGTTGAACTGATCCGTTTCGATGGCTTTTTCTCCTGTGTTTTTGAGTGAATGTTTGATCACAAAACTCTCTCCCCGGAGCTCGATCTTTTTCATGTATTCATAAGCATAGCCAAAGTCACTTTTGACCACATGGGCAAAAGAAACCCAGTCTTCCCCGTGGTCCACCGTCCACTTTCCATGATCAAGAATCTTGTAGGTGTCTGTCCAGCCGTACTTTTCTTCATCTCCTTTTTCCAGTATACCCACACCAATTCTGATAAAACTGTCCCCCGCCTCCGCTTCTTCATAGCCCAGGCCAGGCTCGATAAAACCTTCCACCGGTCCAGGCAGGTCTTCATGGATCAAAGGATCATGTGTGTCTTTCCAGTAATCAAAATACTCATGCCCTTTATACTTTAGGCTTCCGATGACTCCAGACCAGTCAAACCGCGTCGCACGATACAGTCCCTTCTCAGGATCAGGCAGGTAAACCTTCATTTCAATGGTTCCATCGGTTAAATTAATGTGGGGATATTGATCAAGATTCATTGCATTTTCCTGGTTAGAAGAAGTATCATCAGCAGTATTTTTTTTTGTGTTACAAGAAATCAGCACCAGGCTGAATCCAACGGTGACCAGAAAGTATAGTGAGGCTTTCATTTTTTTTTTGTTTTGAATAGGTATGGGTAAATCTAACATATGTAGTGGCTAAATCCATTAGCTTTGCCTACTGAAAATAAAAGGACAACTCCAGTGAAAATCGGTATCATCAGAGAAGGTAAAGTACCTGTAGATAAAAGGGTACCCTTCACACCCACGCAGGCAGCTGAAATTCAGCGGCGTTTTCCGACCATTCAGGTCATTGCGCAATCCAGTGCCATTCGATGTTTCACGGATGATGAATACAGGGCTGAAGGCATCGAGGTCAGAGAAAATGTGGATGATTGTGATGTGCTGATGGGTGTGAAAGAAGTCCCAATCAAAGAACTCATCGCTGATAAAACCTATTTCTTTTTCTCCCATACTATCAAAAAACAGGCTTACAACCGGGGACTGCTCCAAAATATTCTGGCCAAAAAAATACGGCTGATTGATTATGAGACCCTGACCGATACCAAAGGAAACCGAGTGGTCGCTTTTGGGCGATGGGCCGGGATTGTGGGTGCCTACAATGGCTTGTGGACTTATGGAAAACGTTACAACCTCTTCGAATGTCGACGTGCTCACGCATGCTTTGACCTGGAAGACCTAAGGACAGAATTCCCGAAAATCAAACTTCCTAACATCAAAATTGTGATCACCGGAGGTGGTAGGGTCGCTAAAGGAGCCATGGAAGTGTTGGACGGTATCGGAATCCGAAAAGTTAGCCCACAGGAATTCCTGCAAAAAGATTTTAACGAGCCTGTATACACTCAACTCGAGCCCTGGGACTATCATGTCCACAAGGATGGTAAACCATTTGAATTGAAAGATTTCTTCCAGCACCCGGATGACTATAATGGCACCTTTCTGCCTTTCACCAGCCAGGCAGATCTGCTGATCGCCAGTGCCTATTGGGATCCCCGCTCACCCGTGTTGTTTACAAGAGAGGACATGCTGAAAGATGAATTCAGGCTTAAAGTGATCGCCGATATTACCTGCGACATTGAAGGGTCTATTCCGTCTACCAAACGAGCTTCTACCATCGATGACCCGATATATGATTACAACCCTGTCACGGGCAAAGAAGAAAAAGCGTTGAGTAGCGATACAAATGTTACCATGATGGCAGTAGACAATCTACCGTGCGAACTTCCCAGGGATGCTTCCAACAGCTTTGGAAGGGATTTGATTGATAACGTAATACCATCTTTAATGGATGACCGCGAAGAGATAGTCAAAAGGGCTACCATCACCAATGGTGGCGGACTGACCAAAAAATATGCTTATCTAACTGATTTTGTAAATGGCTAATAAAAAAACCATACTCGTCACTGGATCGAAAGGGCAGCTGGGAAATGAATTACGGGAACTGGCTGGTTCCGTGAAGGATGCTGATTTTCATTTTGTAGACATTGAGGAACTGGACATCACCAATGGTCAGCAGATCAGAAAATTTTTTGATGAGATCAAACCGACTCATTGTATCAACTGCGCAGCCTACACAGCCGTAGACAAAGCCGAGTCTGACCGGGAACTGTGCGATCTTATTAATGTTACTGGAGTGGAAAACCTGGCAGTGGCCTGTAAAGTGCATGATGCGGTTTTATACCACATTTCCACAGATTTTGTGTTTAATGGTAATGCTTCACAACCGTTGACTGAAGATCAGGATACCGACCCGGTTTGTTACTACGGAGAAAGCAAGCTCAAAGGAGAAAAACAAGTAGCTGAGACCACAGAAAAGCATTACATCATCAGAACCTCCTGGCTCTACAGCAGCTTCGGCAACAATTTCGTGAAGACCATGATTCGGTTGGGAGAAACCAAGCCGGAACTGGGAGTCATTTTTGACCAGGTGGGTACGCCAACCTATGCGAAAGATCTTGCTGCTTCTATCCTTGAAATGATCGATGCACCTGAAGATCATTTTGGCATCTATCACTACAGCAATGAAGGTGTGGCCTCCTGGTACGATTTCACAAAAGCCATTTTCGAGTACAAAGCCATCACCATACCGGTAAAGCCAATTCCCACCACAGCTTATCCTACTCCAGCCAAAAGACCACATTTCAGCGTAATGGACAAGAATAAGATCAAAACCAATTTTGATCTGGCCATTCCATATTGGAGGGATAGCCTGAAGGAGTGTTTGGAGAAGCTCTAAAGTGATTAGTTATCAATTCTATGATAAATGGAGGTATAGTTCCAGGCAGTCATATTAATGATATTAAATCTAATCGTATTAGCATCTAAAAATTCATACAAATACTCTTGTGTCACTACAATTGTGTCGTAATACACACCATCAAAGGCAATCCAGGCCATTCTTTGAGTTAGAATTGAATCATTCATCCAGTATTCATAGTCATAAGTACCTTCTTCATAATTATAAGCCCGCATGAGACTATCCTCAAAATATTCTCGGTAAGCTATTGGATTTTCAATTTGAGTCAATTGATCACCATTACCGAGGTGTGTTATCTCCCACCTACCTAATATTGCTTCTCTTGGATCAATAACAACATCCTCCGCAGTACATCCAATGAATACCAATACAATTGCTGTAAAGCAAAACTTTCCTTTCATGAGTAGTACACTTCTAGACTGATGAATATCAAAAATTTTATCTTAATATAGCTAATAATGTTTTTATTAAACAAAACAACCTAATTAAGAAAGGTTTTTGCATTTTACAACTAAGTTTATCGACTCAATTGGACCCAACCCTTGAGTAATCCAGACTTACCATTGATTCCCTCATACTGCAAATTCCAGTAATAAACTCCAGGCTCCCGTTCATTACCCTTCCACCATACATCAGCTTTTGATGTACTGAATATTTCAGTACCGGTTCGATCTAAAATAGACATTTCAAATGTCTCTACATGGGAAAATCTCAATGGCTCAAACAATTCATTTCTTCCGTCATTGTTTGGTGTAAAGGCATTGGGTAGCCGTACGACAGGGTCAGGAACATAAAAGTAAGATTGAATGAAATTTGGTAAAGAGAAACGACTGTATCCAGGAGCAAGAGAAATCCTGGAAGTACTAAACAAGGGACTATTTAATGGCAGATTCGGTCTTTCAATCACCATAAGTTCTTGGCGATCTTTGTCCGCTACGTATACTTTTTGGTCTGGGCCTAATTGAATTGAGCCACCTATGTGTACAGTATCAATCTCTGATAGTCTCTTACTTCTCAGACTGTATTGGTATATTTTTTGTCCTGGAAATGTACTTGGAAAATTCTCAGATAAATAAAGGTACTTTTCATTTGGGGAGAATGCTACACCATAAATATTTCCATCCACATCTCCATCGTATATAGCTGGGGTAATGAACCCGTCTTTCATTGAAAGATAACCAGTAATAGCATCAAAATAAAATATTTCAGTCTTGCGATGGTCCGCAATATTTAAGGAAAGGAGCTTCCCACTCGGCGAAGATTTCATTTCACCAATTGTATTGCGGTTGGAACTGCCAAATTCGTGTATTGAACCTGTTCTGCTTATTACCGGATCTTCATTCAGGCCATTTTTGCTGATGTGATATACATAAAATGCATCTGATTCCCACTGATGCGTGATCACCCATATATCTTCACCATTGGCGTGATGTACTGCAGATAGCTTCTCTGTTGTTGGAGTATAGAGTTGAATATTTTTCAACACTACATCACCCAACCCTCCATCCTTTGAAATGTCCACTATATTGTAGTTAATATATTGTAGTTAAGCCCATCGGGATGTGCCTGAGGGGATGTGGTAAAAATGTAATAGAGGAAAGTGTTCCCTGGATGCGGTACTATCAGAGCGCTCTGAGTCGACGTGAAACTGCCTTTTAAATCAGTTCCATTGGGCATAATTTCATGCAGACGATTCCAAACAGTGACTCCATCCGAGTAGAACAGGAGCCGGCCATTTTCATCGCACATCACAGAGCATCCTTCTAGTGTATTGATTTGCCCATCCGTAAGGACCCTGGGATTACCGTTTGGATCAAGATCATTAAAGTCCAGGCCTGCATTTTGACCAAAGTACCAAATATTGGCACGCTTTGAATAGGAGTATTCGGCAAGATTTTCCGAGATTATGGGGTCTTCAATATCAACACACTCTGAAACTATCAGAACAAAAAGCAGCAACAGAGTAATGTGTGCAACTTTCATAAAGTGTTCGTATCATGGGATACTCTTGGTACAAATCTATCGAAAATAACAATACGTTGTATAATATAGGACTAGAGATCCAACTAAAAAAGCCAGCAAGATTTTAAACCTCTGGCTTTACAAAATAGGTAATTTCTAAGTCTATTCCTCCACCTCTACCCCCAGTTTTTTCAGGTTGGCAATTGAATTTGTCTTAACAAACGGAGGTGGATTGTTTGCCAATGACTTCTGAAACATTTTGATGGCTTCCTTATTGTTATCCATGGCCATGTAGCACTCACCCATGCTGTCATACACATTGGCTGACTTCGGGTTCTTCTTGATGTTGAGCTTGAAGTATTCTTCGGCCTTGTCATATTTTTCCACGCCCATCATCTGGTAGCCCAACATATTCAATTGATTCTCATTTGAGACGGTTGCAGCCTCATCTGCAATTTTAATGGCCTCAGCATCTTTTCCCGTTTTGAAGAGTATGGCAGACTTCAGTCCCATGGTCTGACCATTCTTATTCATAGCAATGGCCTGATCCGCCCATTTAAGGGCCTCTTCAAGGTTCACATTGTTGTTTAAACAATAATTGGCTGCCGAAAAGGGTCCCTGCCAGGCAAAACCAGCTGTATTTCTTAACTCATTCCTGAAACTCTCCAGGATGGTCTCCTGACTTACTGCTATCCGAATTGGTATTTCTTTATTTTCCCACAGAAGCGAGAGTGTACCTTCGGTATTTCCAAGTTCGGAAAAGGAATAAGTCAACAAATTGGTAAATGGACTCTGCTTACTTTGTACATCCACCCTGAGCACGTCCTCATCTTCTTCATACCAGTAGCTGCCCCAGGAAGAAGAATTACTACTGAAAATAACTGTGACTTTCCCATTTTCGTAGGGGATCATGTGCAGGCCGTATGTCCCTTTTGCTATCGATTTCCCTTCCACAATAGCATCAGTTGAAAATGAAATGGTAGTATTTTCATTAGCACCTGCTCTCCAGGGCATGGGTTTTTGATTGCCAAATCCACTTTGAGAAAGTTCCCAGGGCACTAGGTTGCCCCATACCTCACCTGTGCGATCATTGTTCCCGTTGATCACGGCCGGACGCGAATAGTTAATAGTAATATCCGTCAAACCGATTCTTTGCGTAACCTCTGCAGCAGGACTAATTCTTGGGGTTGTCACCGTCTGCCCTATTGCCCAGGTGGAAATCAGGGCCAGGGCCAGAGAAAATATGAATGTTTTACTTAATGTAGACATGATGATACAATTTGGTTGTTCTATGATAATAACAACCATCCCGATCATTGTCAATCACATCTGTGATCAGCGGTGAATAATGGATATAAACAAAAAACCCCGCTTTTGGGCGGGGTTTTAAATCATTTATACTTTGACTTATCCGTTCATGGATATCAGGAATTCTTCATTGTTGAGGGTTCCTCTCATCTTGTTAAGCAGGAATTCCATGGCCTCGTTGCTGTTCATGTCAGACATAAACTTCCTGAGAATCCACACTCTGCTTAGCTGATCTTTGTCCATCAACAGGTCTTCTCTTCGAGTACCCGAAGCAGGAACATCAATAGCAGGATACACACGCTTGTTAGACAATTTCCTGTCAAGCTGTAGCTCCATATTACCCGTACCTTTGAATTCTTCAAAGATCACTTCGTCCATCTTAGAGCCTGTTTCAATCAAGGCTGTAGCAATAATGGTCAGTGAACCACCATTTTCCACGTTCCTCGCTGCTCCAAAGAATCGCTTGGGCTTATGCAATGCATTCGCATCTACACCACCGGAAAGGATCTTTCCTGATGAAGGTACTACCGTGTTGTGTGCTCTGGCCAGTCGGGTGATAGAATCCAATAAGATCACCACATCGTGACCGCATTCTACCATTCGCTTAGCCTTCTCCAATACGATGTTGGCCACCTTCACGTGCTTCTCAGCCTGCTCATCAAAAGTAGAAGCAATTACTTCTGCTTTTACCGAACGTGCCATATCCGTCACCTCTTCAGGTCGCTCATCGATCAAAAGGATCATCAGGTAAACTTCCGGATGGTTTTCTGCGATGGCATTGGCAATGTTTTTCAACAATACTGTCTTACCTGTCTTAGGCTGGGCAACGATCATACCTCTCTGTCCTTTTCCAATTGGTGCGAAAAGGTCAACGATACGGGTGCTGTAGTTGTCTGCCTTGGTAGTCAGGTTTAGCTTTTGCTCAGGGAAAAGTGGAGTCAGGTACTCAAAAGCGATCCTGTCACGGATCTCTTCAGTCGTTTTTCCATTGACTGACTCTACCCTTAGCAGGGCAAAATACTTCTCTCCGTCTTTAGGAGGTCGGATCTGTCCCTTCACCGTATCTCCAGTTTTTAAACCGAAAAGCTTAATCTGTGAGGGTGATACATAGATATCATCAGGGCTCGCCAAATAATGATAGTCACTTGATCTCAGGAAGCCGTAGCCATCCTGCATGATCTCAAGAACTCCTTCATTTTCGATGGCTCCGTCAAATTCTTTGATCTCCTCGTTGTATTGAGCTTTGCGTGCCCGGTATTCAGCTTTTTCATCTTTCTTGCTGTCGCCTTTGCTGTCACCGTCGTTGCCACCTTTCTCGTTTCGGTTGTCCCGGCTTTCACGGTTGTCCCGGTTTCCTTTGGGCTTCTTATCTACAGGACTATCGCCTTTTGGAGCACTTTCCTGTTTTTTGGTGTCTTCTTTGCTCTCAGGAGCATCTTCAGAGGACTCGATCTCAATGTCGAGTGATTTCAAAAGATCTTCCGGACTCCCTTCGTCTTTCTTTCTAGACTCAGGTTTTGCTTTTTTCTTTGTGGGTTTTTGCGTCTTTGGCTGTTCGTCCTTAGAATCTGTTTTAGTTATTTTCTTAATCTCTTCATCTGGCATGGTAGCCTGCTTATCAAGGATTTCGTAAATAAGGTCATTCTTCGCAGTTTTCTTAGCATTTTTTATCCCCAGACCATCGGCAATCTCTCGTAGCTCTGAGAGTAACCTCACACTTAAATCATCTAAAGTGTACATAAAAATAATACTTGGTAAATATGGTAATCGAAATGTTACGTAACTAATTGGAAATTTTCGTCTTTGTAGGCGAAATTGGAAAACTAGTGAAAGTCTCTCACTTGAATTGCGTTACAATAATATGGTAACGGTAAATATTAAGCAAAAGATTCGTAAAAAAATATCTATTTAGCAATGAAGTACGACTAATTTAATTTTTGTGCCGAACAACCTTACTTTTGCGTTTTTAACAACCTGATCAAATGCTACAAACTTCCGCTATAAGGGATCATTTTGAGGTCTATACCAAAGGATTACAAAAAAGAGGCATTCAAAATGCTGCAGATATACTTCAGAATATCCTGAAGATTGATGAAGAACGACGAAATACCCAGCTACAACTGGATGATTTGCTTGCGCAGTCCAATCAGATGGCCAAACAAATTGGTCAGCTCATCCAGTCCGGGAAAAAAGATGAGGCGGATCAGGCAAAAAAGGACACTGCTGCACTCAAACAGCAATCCAAAGAGCTGGGGCCAAAATTGCAGGAGATTGAAAAACAACTCACAGAGGCGCTATACAATATTCCCAATATACCACATGATTCCGTGGTAGCCGGTAAGTCGGCAGAAGACAATGAGATCGTAAAGCAGGCCGATGAAAATATTCCTGATTTGCCAGAGTCAGCAAAGCCACACTGGGACCTGATTGAGGAATACGACATCATCGATTTTGAGCTGGGCAACAAGGTGACCGGCGCTGGCTTTCCCTTTTATAAGGGTCAGGGCGCGCGCCTAAACAGGGCGCTGGTGAATTATTTCCTTGATGAAGCCTTGAAAGCGGGTTTCACGGAAGTACAGCCTCCCATTCTGATCAATGAAGATTCGGGATATGGTACCGGCCAGCTTCCGGATAAAGAGGGACAGATGTACCAGGTCATTGAAAGCAACCTGTATATGATCCCTACAGCGGAGGTTCCTATCACTAACATCTATCGGGATGTAATCCTCAATGCGGAGCAGCTACCAATCAAAAATGTGGGTTATACGCCCTGTTTCAGGCGTGAGGCAGGCTCATGGGGAGCCCATGTACGTGGCCTCAACAGACTTCACCAGTTTGATAAGGTAGAAATCGTAGAAATCAACCATCCGGATCAGTCTTATGAGACGCTGGATAAGATGGTAGCACATGTGGAAAACCTTGTGAAAGGTTTGGGACTGCCATACAGGATACTAAGACTATGTGGTGGGGATATGGGTTTTACATCAGCACTGACTTATGACTTTGAAGTCTTTTCTGCCGCACAGAAAAAGTGGCTCGAGGTCAGTTCAGTTTCTAACTTTGAGACCTATCAGGCAAACAGGTTGAAACTGCGAATAAAGGGAGATGATGGCAAGAAAATACTGGCCCATACGCTCAATGGCAGCGCTTTGGCCTTGCCTCGGATCGTAGCAGCACTACTCGAGAACAATCAGGGAGCTGAGGGTATTGCAATGCCCGAGGTATTGCATCCCTATCTCGGATTCAAATCCATCACAAAAAAATGAGGTTACCATACTTTCATAACTTTGTAGGATGGTAGAAATACGACAGGGAAAAAAGGAAGACCTCCCCAGGGTACTGGAACTGATCGAAGAGCTCGCGCTGTATGAAAAAGCTCCGGAGCAGGTCACCAACACCCTTGAAATGATGGAAGAAGATGGTTTTGGGAAAAATCCCATTTTTGGCTTCATCGTTGCAGAAAAGGACGGGGTGATAGAGGGTATGTCCCTTTATTACTACAGGTATTCCACCTGGAAAGGAAAACGACTCTGGCTCGAAGACCTGATAGTGACTGAGTCACAGCGAGGCCTGGGAACTGGTAAAAGGCTTTTCGACCGTACCATTGAAATCGCCAAAGAGGAAAAGTGTAATGGGATGGTATGGCAGGTATTGGATTGGAACGAACCCGCCATCAACTTTTACAAAAAGTACAATGCACAATTTGATCCGGAATGGATCAATTGCAGCATCGATTTTTAGACCTCCTCAAGAAGGGTCCTGAAAGCCGCCATCTTATTACCGTATTTTTCTGCATGGGTTTGTCTTAATCCGTGGGCATGCTTTTCCATATAGATGTCAATTTGCTTACCATCCGTTGCGAAATACTGTATCGCATAGGTATTGCCATCCACATCCGGCCTTTCGGTCACCAACCTCAAAAATCTGTGCTCTTTAAAGCAACCGGTCTTCATCACCTCCGGGATGTGTACATTTTTCATCCATTCAATCCATTCAGCCTCTACTTGAGGGTCTATCGTCACAGTCACATTGTATAGAATCATTTCTATCGTTATTTAGTAAATCTCGATATAGTATGTTTCAAAGATATCGAAGTATTAATTTTGGAGTTAATCAACCTAAAGATGAAAATATATAAAACCGCCCAGGGGGCACTTATTGAACACAAGGAAAAATTTTATCTCGAAAAAAATATCCCCTGGGATGAATTAATCAACAGAAGTCAGCTTTACGAATTTCTTCAGGCACTGGTTGCCGATAAAGAGACCTCCCAGGTGGACCTCGCCAATGAAAAACTTCTTCCTCCCCTACAAAGTCAGGAGATCTGGGCATCTGGAGTAACTTATTACCGCAGCCGTTCGGCCCGAATGGAAGAATCCCAGGATGGTGGTGACGTATATGACAGGGTCTATTCTGCCGAAAGACCAGAGTTGTTTTTTAAAGCAAACATTGCCAGAACCGTAGGTCATTTGGCGGAAGTGTACATCAGAAAAGATTCAAAATGGGATGTACCGGAACCAGAACTCACGCTTTTTGTTAATACCAAAGGAGAGATACAGGGTTACACAGTCGGTAATGACATGAGCTCCCGAAGCATTGAAGGAGAAAATCCACTATATCTGCCTCAGGCGAAAGTTTATGAAAAATGTGCAGGATTGGGACCTTGTATTTATGTTCCCGAAAATGGTATAGACCCTGAATCAAAAATCAAGTTACAAATCCTGAGGGATGACAAGCTGGCCTTTGAAGAGGAGATCGGCATCGATCAGATGAAAAGAAAGCACACAGAACTTGTTTCCTTTTTGTTCAGAGAATGTGATTTTCCTTACGGGTGTTTTCTCATGACTGGCACTGGCATCGTACCACCCAATGAGTTTACACTCCAGGAAAAAGACCAGGTAAATATATCCATCGAGGGAATTGGAACACTCACAAACTTTATCGCAAAAAAACCCTAAATATTAATATGAATTTATCCGGACAAACTTTTATAGGCAACAAGACATCAGCAAAAGGCTCGAAGAAATTCTTTGGTGTGGACCCAACCACCGGCCAGAACCTGGAGGTAACTTTTACGGAGTCTACAACTGAAGAGATTGAAGAAGCCATTTCTCTTGCAGAAAAAGCTTTTTACGCCTACAGAAAGACCACTAACGAACAGCGGGCACAATTCCTTGAAGCCATCGGGGATGAGATCATGGCGCTGGGCGATTCACTACTTGAGCGAGGCTCAAAGGAAACTGCTTTACCGATTGCCCGACTGACCGGAGAGCGAGGAAGAACAGTAAACCAGATGAAACTATTTGCCAGCCTGATCAGAGACGGCTGGTACCTGGAAGGACGAATCGACACGGCACAACCGGACCGACAACCTCTACCCAAACCTGACGTAAGGCAGATGAAAGTGCCTTTGGGTCCTGTGGGCGTCTTTGGCGCCAGCAACTTCCCTTTGGCCTTTTCAGTGGCTGGTGGTGATACAGCCTCAGCACTTGCTGCCGGATGCCCTGTTGTTTTCAAGGGACACCCTGCTCATCCGGGCACCTCAGAATACGTAGCAGCTGCGATTGTAAAGGCTGCTCAGAATACAGGCATGCCGGAAGGCGTATTCTCCATGATCATCGGTACCTCTATTGATGTGGGAAGTGCCCTGGTAAAACATCCATCTATCAAAGCCGTAGGATTTACCGGCTCCTTCAGAGGTGGAAAAGCGCTGTTTGATCTGGCCAACCAAAGACCTGAGCCCATTCCCGTCTATGCAGAGATGGGTAGCAGCAATCCTGTATTCATCCTTCCGGATGCACAAAATACAAGGGGTGCTGAGATAGGAGCTCAACTGGCAGGTTCTGTGACCATGGGCGTTGGTCAGTTTTGTACCAATCCGGGGCTCACAGTTCTTCCGAAGTCTGAAAAATCCGGTGAGCTGGTGAGTGCGCTCACAGAATCATTGAACCAATTTGAAGGCACCATGCTGACAGACGGCATCAAAGGTGCGTTCAACAAAGGCGTGGAGAAGTTTGCCGGTAATGGCATCAAAAAACTGACAGCTGATAAAAATGGCAATGGTGTTGCTGGTCAGGCATACCAGGTGGCTTACAGTACTTTCAAAAGCAATCCTGCCCTGGCGGAGGAAGTTTTTGGTCCATCAACCTTGCTGGTAGATGCGGATGATAAAGAGGAAATTCTTGATTTGGCAAGAAATCTTGAGGGACACCTGACCGCTACGATCATTGGAACAGATAAGGACCTGGCTGCCTATGGTGAGCTGGTAGAAATTCTTGAAAACAAGGTGGGCAGGATCATTTTCAATGGCTATCCAACCGGAGTAGAAGTTTGTCATTCGATGCATCATGGCGGACCATATCCTGCCACAACGGACTCAAGATCTACCTCTGTAGGTACCGGAGCCATCAAAAGGTTTTTGAGACCCATCTGCTTCCAGGACATGCCTCAAAACATGCTACCAGATGCACTTAAGGATAGCAATCCATTAGGCATCTGGCGACTGGTAGATGGTGAGTTGAAAAAATAAGCTCCCGAAAACAAGGGATTAAATTTAAAAAGGGGTTGGAACGATCGTTCTAAACCCTTTTATTTTTACCGATCCGGGCTTGCTGGTTTGGCATTCACAAATACCCGGATGTTGTGAAAGTTAGGTTGAGATTGCTCTGTCAGGTGATCAGATTTCCGTCTTCATCCCACTCGGCTTTTACATCCCTCTTAGACTGATCAACAAATTTTGGCATCCATTCCTTCGGGTATTCCATGCCATGATCTTTCAGCACATCATCAGGTACTCCGTCCCAAATATTTGGTGTATTGCCCTTATAGCCCAGGTCCTGAATGCCAATTTGCGTGGTATAGTACCCGGTAAGTGTTAGGTTCCTCATCAGAGAGAAAAACATTTCACCCTGACGATCTGCAGCAGCGGTTTTACCAGGGTAAGCTATCCTGTCAACAATCGAAATTTGCTGATCCTGGCTGCACTTGACAAATACCTTTCCGTAAGCTTTATTTGATGCACTATCCAACCACATAATACCACCCCTGATAGGGGTTTGGTATCTGGGCATATCTTTTACAATAAATTCGATGAAATCTGCCACAGCTGCATCAGATGCTGCTCCTTTACCATCAAAATCAGGTAATATGATATCACATAAAACAGCTATTGTATTGAGTTCATGCTCATTGAAAAAATCAATGGCCATGAGCTTTTGATCGTATATCTTTTCCGCTTCAGTTCTGCCATAGGTACCAACCTTTGTTGTGAGCTGCTGAACCTTCTCTGCTTCTTCCGGTGTACATGCCTGAAATCCTACTCCACCAACAATTGTGGTGATCAGCATCGATTTTAATGATTCCCTTCTATCCATTAGATATTTTGTTTTTTAAGTTCATCAATGATATAATCCGAAGTCCTCCATGCAAGAGCCATGATGGTCCATGTGGGGTTTTTGTCAGCTTGTGATACGAAAGGTCCTCCATCTACGACAAACACATTCTTTGCATCGTGTAGTTGCTCATATTGATTTACAACCGAGGTTCGGGGGTCATTTCCCATTCTGGTAGTACCTACCTCATGGATGATATTGCCCGGAGTATGAAGACCATAATCTTCATCTCTTCCCGGTTTATCTCCAAGCACCACTCCACCCATCGCATCAAAGATTCCCTCAAAAGTATTGTGCATATGCTTGGCCTGATTGCGTTCATGATCTGACCATCGGTAATTAAATCTCAGAACTGGGATTCCATATTCATCCACTACATTAGGGTCTATTTCACAGTAGTTTGATTCCACTGCAATACATTCCCCACGACCGTATAACCCTACGATACTACCATAGAATTTCTTCACGTCCTCCCGTAGCTTGTTTCCATATCCTCCTACTACGCCTCCAACATATTTATTTAGTTCTGTCACGCCAAACCCAAATCCATAGGCAGGCATTCCAAGACCGCCGCCTAGTTCAATATGATAGCCGCGAGCAAAGTCCAACTTGCTATTATCCAGCCACCACGGGGTATACACATGCATTCCGGAAACGCCATCCTCGTTATAGGTCTTTCGGTTCATCAGATCAGGGATGAACGCCTGTCTGGCAGCCCCCGTTGAATCATGGAGATATTTTCCAACGATCCCGCTGTTATTACCCAATCCGTTTGGATGGTTGGAACTCTTAGAGTTGAGTAAAATCCTGGCACTGCTACAAGCTGAAGCTGCCAGCACCACTACCTTCCCATTGATTTGATGTTCTTTCCTGTCCTCCTTACTAATGTAGACGACACCTTTGGCCTTGCCCTGGTCATCAGTGACCACCTCACGAACAACAGAGTTAACATATAAATCGACCTGCCCACCTGACTTAAGGGCTGGAAATATCAAACATGTTCCGGCGGAAAAATCAGCATATACACTACATGCTCGTCCACACTGTCCACAATAAAAGCATACGCCCCGATCATCATTGATCCGCTTAGTCACCATGGACTTACGCGCCGGAATAGTAGGAATGCCCAATTTATCCGCACCTTTTTTATAATACAATTCATGCAACCTCGGCTTGGGAGGCGGTAGGAAAAAGCCATCCGGTTCATTATATATACCCTCTTTGGTGCCAAATATCCCCACCAACTTATCAACCTTATCGTAATAAGGCTTTACATCCTCATATCCTATTGGCCAGTTATCTCCCAACCCATCAATGTCCTTTCTCTTAAAATCATTCGGACCAAACCGAAGGGAAATTCTTCCCCAGTGATTTGTCCTTCCACCAAGCATATGTGACCTGAACCATTCAAACTTTGTACCCGGGGTGTGGGTGTAGGGTTCGCCTTCGATTTCCCAGCCTCCATAAGCTGCATCGAAGTCTCCAAATGCCCGATTGGTATTGGCACCTCTACGGGGAGATTCCCATGGCCACTTGAGCTGGGTCATCTGCTCAGGGTCTGCAGGATCAAAATATGGTCCGGCCTCTACCACGGCTATTTTTAGTCCGGCTTCAGATAAAATTTTGGTAGCCATCCCACCTCCGGCTCCGGAGCCTACAATTACAACATCATACTCGTTTGGTGACTCTATTATTTGCATCATTTTTGAATTAAGTGATCAAATTAAATACATTCAGTTTATAATTGATCAATTATTCTGAGATTTACAGCTGTCCTTCCGCGAAAAATTGCAAACTATTTCAAGTACATCCAGTTAGATATTTGACCAAAAAATATTTTGTTGATTTTTGCTTAAACATTTAATTATCACGCGAGGTTAAGTAGTTCGCAATAAATTTAGTGACCGATGCCGCCCATGTCTACGTTTTCTATTAGAGATCTGGAGCACCTTTCAGGAATAAAGGCGCACACCATACGTATATGGGAGCAGCGGTATGAATTGATCAAGCCCAAGCGAACGACCACAAACATCAGGTACTACGATGAGACCGACCTCAAGCATATACTGAACGTAGCCTTATTGAAGGAACATGGTTTTAAAATCTCCAGGATCTCTAAAATGACAGATCAGGAGATGCAACGTGAGGTCATGCATTTGACTGAACGTGACCTTAAATACCCTGAGCAAATCCATGCATTGACCATAGCCATGGTGGATATGGACGAAAAGCGGTTTGAAAAAATCATTTCGACCTGTATCCTGAAGCTTGGGTTTGAAAGTTGTATGCTGAATGTGATTTATCCTTTTTTGACAAAAATTGGGGTACTGTGGCAGACAGGTGCTATCAATCCTGCACAAGAGCACTTTATTTCCAACCTTGTAAGACAAAAGCTTATCGTAGCCATTGACGGACAGTATCACAAGCAAGATGCGGACAGTAAAAAATTCGTGCTCTTTCTACCCGATGGCGAAATGCATGAGATCGGCCTTTTGTTTGCCGATTACATTATCAAATCCCGTAAGGGTATGACTTTCTATTTGGGTCAATCGCTCCCACTGAAAGACCTTCGCAGGATCGTCAATATCCAAAAACCTGACTACCTCTTCACCATCATCACTACCACTCCCGGACCGGCTAACATCCAGGATTATGTCGATGAACTAGCATCAGAGTTTTCTGACATTGAGCTCTTACTCACCGGATATCAGGTAGTAGGACAGGATATTCAGGCTCCTGAAAATGTAACCATCCTTGCCAAAATTGACGATCTCATCCAATTAATGGATGAATTGAACTCCTAGTTCTTCTTTTTGATTAACTAATTATTATTTTTTATTAAACAATAATAATTAGGCTTAATATGGGCTTCTTAAGCTTTTTTCTATCTTTTTTGAGATAAATGAAACCTTAACCGCATTATTACGTGAACTATTTTGTTTACTTTTTTATTATAAAGATTAAACAAATTGAAATTTTTGTTTACCTTTAAACCAACAAACAATCGAAAGAATGACGGCAATAGAATTTAGTTCCAACGTAAATGAAATCTCAGGATCCCTAAAACCCTTTGCTCTCAAGCTTACAAGGGACACTGAAGATGCGAATGATTTGATTCAAGAAACTTTTCTTAAAGCTTACACAAACAGGGAAAAGTTTGCTAAGGGTACAAACCTGAAAGCATGGATGTATACCATCATGAAAAACACATTCATCACCAACTATCAACGGATGGTGAGAAGAAACACTTTTATTGATACAACGGATAACCTTCATTATATCAATAGCAGTGATGCCATGATTGAGAATGGTGCTTATTCAAATTTTTCCATGAAAGACATCAATAACGCAGTGGAAAATTTACAGCAGACATATCGAGATCCCTTTGTAATGCATTTTAGGGGATTTAAGTATCAGGAGATAGCCGAAAGATTAAACATTCCGATAGGAACGGTGAAAAACAGAATTCACATTGCACGCAAAGAATTGAAAAAGAAACTAAAAGTATACGGGAAAGACTAAATTTAAATAATGAGACGAAAGGTTGGGATTATTGGCTCAGGGTTTTCCAGCCTTTCGGCTGCTTGTCATCTGGCCAAATCAGGTTATGAGGTTACTGTACTCGAAAAAAACAGTGGACCAGGTGGCAGAGCCCGGCAGCTAAAACAATCGGGCTACACTTTTGACATGGGGCCTTCATGGTATTGGATGCCCAATGTATTTGAGCGGTTCTTTGCTCACTTCGATAAAACACCATCAGACTATTATAAGCTCCACAGACTAGATCCATCCTATCGGGTTAAATTTCAGGATCAATACGTTGATCTACCCGCTGACCTTCAACAACTATACAACCTTTTTGAAAGCATTGAGGATGGTAGCGCCGAAAAGCTTAAAATTTTTCTTAAGCAAGCTGAATACAAATATGAGGTAGGCATCAATAAGCTTGTCTATAAACCTTCCAGGTCATTGACTGAGTTTCTCGATCCGGCATTGTTGACAGGCCTATTCAAAATGGATGTTTTTACCTCTATGAGTTCTCACATCAGAAAATTTTTCAAAGATGAGAAGCTGATCCAACTCATGGAATTTCCGGTACTCTTTCTGGGCTCCACAGCAGAATCTACGCCTGCGCTCTACAGCCTAATGAATTATGCGGATATTAAGCTGGGCACATGGTATCCTGAAAAGGGTATGTTTGAGGTCGTTAGGGCCATGGAGACCCTGGCTAAGGATTTGGGGGTGCGTTTTCACTACAATCAGCCAGTAAAGGAAATGGCCTTTCAAGGTAAATCTGTTGAAAAACTTATCACTCCCGACAACGAATTTCCTGTTGATGTAGTAGTTGCCGGAGCTGATTATCATTACGTCGACCAGCAGTTACTGCCGGAAAATTTCCGAAGCTACACCCAAAAATACTGGGACAGCAGGATCATGGCTCCCTCCTCCCTGCTTTTCTACATTGGTTTAAATACCAAACTGCCGGGTATGTTGCATCATGTGTTGTTTTTTGATGAGGACTTTAAACAACACGCATCAGATATATATGTCGATCCAAAGTGGCCTAAAAAACCCTTGCTTTATGCGTCGGTCACTTCAAAGACAGATCCCGCTGTTGCTCCTGCAAATGGAGAAAACCTCGTGGTACTGATACCCGTAGCCCCTGACCTTGAAGATACTGAGGAGATCAGAGAAAAGTATTTTGACCTGATTGTCAACAAGCTGTTTGTTTTTACGGGAGTCGACATCAGGTCTCACATCGTTTACAAAAAAAGCTTCGCCCACAAAGATTTTATTTCTGATTATCATTCCTTCAAAGGCAATGCCTATGGGTTGGCGAATACTTTGCTTCAAACAGCCATTTTAAGGCCCTCATTAAAGAATAAGAAGGTAAAAAACCTCTACCATACCGGACAACTGACTGTTCCCGGGCCCGGAGTACCTCCGGCAATTATCTCAGGTGAAGTAGTTAGCAGAGAAATTGAAAGAGAATTTTCGTAAATTTATTAGGATGCATGACCTATTTACACGTACAAACCTTGAGTGCAGCCGGGTAATCACTCAAAATTATAGCACCTCATTCACCCTGGGGATCAAGACGCTACATAAACACCTCCGGCTGCCTATCTATGCCATCTATGGTTTTGTGCGATATGCTGATGAGATAGTAGACACCTTCCATGATCACGATAAACGTGTGCTTTTAGAGCGTTTTAAGAAAGACACTTACCTGGCACTGGACGAAAAAATAAGTCTAAATCCGGTACTGCATTCATTCCAGTTGATCGTCAATCAGTACAACATCGACAGAGGGCTTATTGATGCATTCCTCAAGAGCATGGAAATGGATCTGACAAAAGAAACCTACTCTATCAGTCAATACCAGGAATACATTTATGGTTCTGCAGAAGTGGTAGGACTGATGTGTCTGTATGTATTTTGTGACGGCGATCAAAAACAATACGAGTCGCTGAAGGAACCTGCAAAACGCTTAGGTGCTGCATTTCAGAAGGTGAATTTTTTGCGCGATATCAAAAGCGATTTTGACGAACGAGGCAGGGTCTATTTTCCTAAAGTAGATTTTAATGCCTTTACGGAAGAGGATAAAATCAAGATTGAAGACGACATCCAATCTGATTTTGAAGTGGCACTGGAGGGCATCAGAAGATTGCCTTCTTCATCTCGGGGAGGTGTTTATCTGGCTTATGTCTATTACACCAAACTTTTCGAAAAGATCAAGCATACGCCTCCAAGAAGAATTCTTCAGGAGCGTATTCGGGTTCCGGATGTAATAAAGCTGCTACTGCTTACCAAGACATTGGTGCTAAGCAGACTGAATGCACTATAAAATATGCGCGGACGAGGTTTTATAGATCTGGAAAAGGGAAAAGGTTCGCAATAAATTTTTATTTCTAAAGCTTAAACTTTTAGGCGAACATTCTGTTGTTGGGAAAAGAGAAAGTAAAGTAAGGTGTTAAAGCTTCATACCCATATCGATCAAAATTCGGGCTTTTGCTTTGGAGTGGTCTATGCCATTGAAATTGCGGAGGAAATCCTCAATACGGATGGTCATTTGTACTGCCTGGGTGATATTGTCCACAATGATGAAGAGGTGAAGCGGCTTGAAGCCAAAGGTTTGAAAATCATCAGTCACGATGAACTACAATCCATCAAGGATGCGAAAGTACTTATCCGTGCGCATGGTGAGCCTCCCAGCACCTATGAATTGGCCATCAACAACAATCTTACATTAATTGACGCCTCTTGTCCTGTAGTGTTGAAGCTTCAAAACCGAATCAAAAATTCATACGATAAAGAAGAAAAGATCTATATCTATGGCAAACATGGTCATGCAGAAGTAGTTGGCCTCCTGGGACAAACCAATGACAATGCTGTGGTCTTTCAGGACTTCAATGAGCTTGACATCGCCAATCTGCCTCAAAAGATCACCCTCTATAGCCAGACAACAAAAAGTACTGACAACTTCTATGCGATTAAAGAAAAGTTGATCAAAAATGGCTTTGAAGTGACCGCAAACGATACCATCTGCCGCCAGGTTTCCAATCGTGACAAAGAATTACGAAATTTTGCCCGGGAATATGATAAAATTGTGTTTGTCTCAGGAACAAAATCCTCCAATGGAAAAGTTTTATATAATATCTGTAAGGAAAATAACTCAGATACTTACTTTGTTTCCAATAAACGGGAATTGAAGAAGGAATGGTTCTCGACAGGCGACACAGTGGGTATATGTGGAGCAACCTCTACACCTATGTGGTTGATGGAAGAGGTCAAAGCTGAATTGGATGCTTATTAATATGGTCTGGTTGATCAATACATTGTTATTTCTCGGAGCTTTCATTTTGATGGAAGGAGTGGCCTGGTTTACCCATAAGTATATCATGCATGGCTTTATGTGGAGATGGCACAGATCTCACCATCGGGTCCACCCTCATCCGCTTGAGCGAAACGATCTGTTTGCCCTGGTTTTTAGCATCCCTTCCATTGCGCTGATCATGATTGGATACAATGCTCCCAATGTGAGCTGGCTAAAATTTATCGGTTTTGGGATCCTGGCTTACGGTATATTCTACTTCATATTCCACGATGTAATTGTACATCGACGTATCAAAATACCCTTCAAGGCTAAAAGCAAGTACTTAAAAAGGATCATCAGGGCACACTATGTACACCACGAGACTCACTCCAAAGAAGGAGCTAAAGCCTTCGGGTTTCTCTATGCCCCTAAAAAGTATGAAAAGGAAAAAGTGAAAGCCTGAGTCTATTTATCTGATGTTTTCCTCAAACTATATTGCAAGCTAAGTTTTTTATTTTCCAGTCGTAATTCTTTTCCGTAAAACCATGCATTCCATGTAATCTGATCATTTTCAAAGATGATCTTTTGATGTCTGGGATTAATTATTGCGCTACCCTCTTCCAGAATTTCATCTTTTGCTATTATTTGGTACTTGTCATCCTCACCAATTATAAACCAGGTTTCAGATACATGACTGACACCTTTTTTTGTTCGGGTTTTATACAATTGCCATTTGCCTGTCACGGCATCTCTAAAGTCTGAAAATTCCGGGATTTTATCCACTTTATGGAACTTAAGGAAAACATTTCCGAAACCATACTCCAGACCGTGCCATTTAAGTATATCATGGTCATTACTCACTTCCCAGTCGGTATTAAACCAGGTATTGTCCCAACTATGTAATTCCAGCCTGTTTCCATTTAACTTATACACCCCAACGATATCACCGGAAGTCCTTGAAACCGCGAAACTGCTGTTTGGCCTGATCTCCACATAGGTATTACCAGCCTCCTTAATAAATCCATCTTTTTCCACTTTTACCAATTTCCACAATCCGGTAATGTCTGGTTGCTTGTAGGAACAAGTACTGAAAAATGTGATCATAAGCAGGATGATAAATCGCATTTTGTATCCAGGGTGCTTATATAAATATAGCATTTATCCTGGATAATGGTACTATGCGGATTAACAGCCTTCCTGTGTTAAGACCGGAGCATCGGATTACAACAACTCATTGGCCAGATTAGCCAGGTCAGAGCGTTCTCCCTTCTCGAGGGTCACATGTGCATACATGGGATGGTTCTGGATCCTGTCGATCAGGTAAGACAATCCATTACTTTGTGAGTCGAGATAGGGTGTGTCTATCTGGTAGATATCCCCCGTGAATACAATTTTTGTGTTTTCTCCGGCCCTGGTAATGATTGTTTTGATCTCATGAGGAGTTAAGTTCTGCGCTTCATCCACAATAAAAAAGATGTTCGATAGACTTCTTCCCCTGATATAAGCCAAAGGAGTGATCACCAGCTTTTCCTGGTTCACCATCTCCGTGATATTCTTATACTCCTTATCCGCTTCCTTAAACTGATTTTGGATGAATTTCAGGTTATCCCAAAGTGGCTCCATATAAGGGTTCAATTTCGACTTAATGTCGCCAGGAAGGTAACCGATGTCTTTATTGCTCAATGGTACAATGGGCCGGGCCAGGTAGATCTGTTTGTATTTCCTGCGTTGCTCCAGTGCCGATGCCAGTGCCAATAAGGTCTTTCCCGTTCCCGCTACACCTGTAATACTTACCAGGCGCACTTCCGGGTTGAGCATGGCATTGATTGCAAAAGTCTGCTCGGCATTTTTTGGTTTGATCCCGTAAACCGATGTCTTTTCTACCTTGCTTACCTCTTCCGTGACAGGGTTATAAGAAGCCAATACGGAATTCTTTTCGCTCTTCAGGATATAAAACATGTTGGAGATCGGCTTCACCATTTTGAGCACTCTTTCGGTGGCTATCGACCCTTTCTTGAAAAGCGTATCTATGTCTGCAGAGGCTACTCCATCGAGCTCCTCCTTACCCGTGTGAAGGGTATTGACATTTTTGATTTTACCTGTCTCGTAATCCTCAGCCAGGATATCCAGGGACTTGGCTTTGAGGCGAAGGTTGATGTCTTTGCTGACCAGAATGACCTTTTTGTCTTTTTCAACTTCTTTTAGCGCCAGAGCTGCATTTAGGATCCGGTGGTCATTCTTATTGTCTCCGAAAACCTTACATGCATCTATCGTGCTGTCAGATTCCATCAACACCTTAAATTTCCCTTTGTTTTTGCCATTCAAAGGGATCCAATTTTGAAGCATATGTCCTTTCGCCAGGGAATCAATCAACCGGGTGAATTCCCGGGCTTCAAAATTTTTGGTGTCATTCCCCTTCTTAAATGAGTCAAGCTCTTCTAAAACGGTAATGGGTATTCCTACATCGTGTTCCTGAAAGTTGAGTATGGAGTCATGCGAATAAAGGATGACTGATGTATCTAAAACGAATATTTTCTTCTCCTTCTTAGTCCTTGCCATTTGTCGGTCCCTGGTGGTTTACAATAAAAATGCGGCTGTTGTAATATTATGAATTGTCGTGTAAATATGGCAGGTGTAATGTGATAATTTTTTAAATATTTATCCACATAAACTATTGGTGTGACCTGCTGGTCAAGTGTTTATACCCTTAAGTCTGTCACGAAGATTCAGAAACCCAGGTGATTTTTCAGATCTTTGGACCCGCTACGTTTAACTGATCTGTCTATCATTTAACTTCAACTTGGAGCATTGAACCGTTTACTCCTCCACTGCAACAAATAAGTCTTCTTTCTCTTGTGGAATGATCTTTAACAAATTGGCCAATACCAACCGAATGAAAAGCTCAGAAGCTTCCTTCTGCTCAAGCCCTGTCACCTCCCGATACCTGTTGATGGTGATATCATCATGGTCCTTTAAATAATTGAACAATGCCTGCTCGTGATTGCCATAGGCTATATGAGCTCCATTCGATCGCTGTGTCAGCTTGAGGATCTTTCTGATTTCGGGACTGGCTTGCACACTACGATCTTCCACCCTTACAAAGGCTTTACCATATCGGTGTTTTTTATTCAGAAAAGCATAGTAAGGCTTTTCCTCCCCCTCATAAATATGGTAATGTATGATGGACCGTTTTTCTGATATGGGTATGATCTCGGATGTATACCTGATCGCAGGCTTGCAAAGCTCTTCTATGGCCTTATTGAGCAGGTAGTGATCATCATCAGCATACTTCAGCCCGGAAATCCTGCCATCATCATCTACACCGATGATCAGATGACCACCTTGGGCATTTGCAAATGCCACAACCTCCCGGATGACTTTCTCAGGGTGGCTAACTTTGTGCTTAAACTCAACCTGATCGCCTTCTCCACGATATATCAATCTTTTGATTTCTTGTAAGTCCACTGCCAGCGTATTTCAAATCAAAAATTGTCATCCTCATCCTCTCCTTCTTCATCACCCATTCCTGGCATCGAAAACATGCTACTTAGCAAATCTTTAAACTGCATCCCTCTCTCCAGACCATGCTTACTTAGCATGCTATATTCCGATAAACCATGAAGCGCAAACTCCATCAAAAACAACTTAAATTCCTTTTCAGCTTTCTGATGATACTTATTAATGAGCTCCCCTAATCCTGGAACGCTCTTGAGTGTTTTTTCATATTCACTGAAACTGGAATCGTATAAAATATCTACCATATTGCCTTCCCCAAACCAATCCGTGATCTGGCTGTAAGGATTGGGAGCCTCCTTATTTTTACGGATCTTTTCAGGATCAGGGAAATAATTGATGAATTGTTTCCTGATAGCCTTTCCTACAAGATTCTGAGCCACTATGCCAGCCCCCTCCTGTTCGCCTTCATACACCAGCTCTACCTTACCTGTGATGGATGGGATCACACCAATAAGATCAGATACCCGCGTAAATGTCTCCTTCTCACCGGACAACAACAACCGTCTCTCAGTGGCACTCATCAGGTTTTCATAGGCTGAAATCGTCAGTCGGGCAGAAACACCACTCTTAGCATCTACATATTCACTTTCCCGGGCTTCAAAAGCAATTTGCTCAATCAGGTCTTTCATCATATCAAAGACCCGGATGTCTTTACTTTCTTTGATCCTGGCCTCCTGGGCCGTGATCTTCTTCCCAATATCAATTGATTTAGGATAGTGGGTGATGATCTGGCTGTCGATCCTGTCTTTCAAAGGTGTAACGATACTACCTCTATTGGTATAATCCTCCGGGTTTGCAGTGAATACAAACTGAATATCCAGTGGTAACCGCAGCGAAAATCCACGGATTTGAATATCTCCTTCCTGTAGAATATTGAACAGTGCCACCTGTATCCTGGGCTGTAAATCAGGCAGCTCATTGATAACGAAAATACCTCGGTGGGATCTTGGGATGAGACCATAATGGATTACACGCTCATCAGAGTACGGTAATTTCAGTGTAGCCGCCTTGATAGGATCGACATCACCTATCAGGTCAGCAATAGAAACGTCCGGAGTGGCCAGTTTTTCGGTGTATCTGTCGTCACGATGTATCCACACGATAGGTGTTTCATCCCCGTGTTCTTTTATCTGTGTCTTTCCAAAGGATGATAACGGATCCAGTGGATCGTCTCTGAGCTCTGAATCTTTGATGGCTGGAATATATTCATCCAACAAATGGATCATCATCCTGGCCATCCGCGTTTTTGCCTGACCTCTGAGCCCCAGAAAATTTATGTTATGCCTAGCCAGAATAGCGCGTTCCACATCAGGTACAACAGTATCTTCATAGCCCCAGATGCCCTCAAAAACCTTCTCCTTATTCTTCAGCTTTTTAATAAGATTTCCTCTCAGCTCTTCTTTCACAGAGATGGGCTGATAACCGGTACTCTTGAGTGTCCCAAGCGTAGTGATCTTGAGTTTTTGTTGACTTGTCAGTTTTAAATAGTCCATTAATTCAGAGATTTTTCCTCCTGTTTTTTTTGTAGTCTTCGAATATCAAATGACCCAATCCCTTCAAACTACTATAATAAGCATTACCATTGTTTACTTTGGTAAATTCTCTCACAAACTGCTTGAGGTAAGGGTCTGAAGCAATCATAAATGTGGTGATCGGAATATCGATACGCCTGCATTGTGCTGCCAGGTTTAACGTTTTATTCAGGATCTTGGGGTCCAGTCCAAAACTATTTTTATAATATTTGATACCTTCCTTCAGGCAAGTGGGCTTGCCGTCAGTGATCATAAAGATCTGCTTGTTTTTATTTTTTCTTCTCCTCAGTAAATCCATGGCTAACTCCAATCCCGCCACAGTATTGGTATGATAAGGCCCTACACTCAAGTAGGGCAAATCTTTGATAGCTATCTGCCACGCATCATTCCCAAAGACGATGATATCGAGCGTATCTTTCGGATATTTTTTGGTGATCAGCTCCGCCAGTGCCATGGCTACCTTCTTGGCTGGAGTGATGCGATCCTCTCCATAAAGGATCATCGAATGACTGATGTCAATCATCAGGACAGTCGAGGTCTGGGTTTTATATTCCTTCTCCCTGACCTCCAGATCGTTCTCAGTCAACATAAAATCCTGATACCCCTGATTGATCTGTGCATTCTTCACACTTTCGGTGTAATCAATCTGATCGGGAGAATCGCCGAATTCGAAATTCCTCAGATCGGTACCATGTTCTTCTCCCTGACCAGGAAATGGGGTTTCATGGCTTCCTTTACCCGTCTTTTTAAGCTTACCAAAGATCTCCTCTAGTGAACTTCGTCTGATCTGCTGCTCACTCTTTGCCGTGATTTTGATCTCCCCTTTTGCATTATCATCAGTGATATATCCTTTTGACTTGAGGTCATCAATAAAATTTCCAATGCCATAGTCATCACCGGAGATGTTGTATTGACGATCCAGGTTTGTCAACCAGCTCAACGCTTCGCTCACATCACCGGAAGTAATCACCAACAACTGCAGGAAAATATTCAGCAGGTTATCAAAGCTACTTTTCTCCGGGTCCTTATCAGGGATAAATTCCGTAAATCGATTCCCAATCATTCGCTTTTTTTCTTATTAACTAAAGATAGAGAAGAAAGATTTCATAAACTTCCTTATCTCCCATTTCAGAGCATAATCTCAGGTTGACTTGAATTTAATTTAATAAAGCCTTAAATTTTATAGAATATAAGAATAAGCCATGCACGGAAGAAAACCCATATTTGCCACGCTTGTTACAGACTTCATCAGCTTCACAAGGGATATGTTTTACCGGCTTTTACTGGAGCCTGAATCTCATGCCAAAAGAAGGGCAAAGAGAATAAAGAAGTCCAGGGAAGAAAAAAGAAAGAGCTGAGTTATCGCTTTTTCGGCATAGTACCAAAAATAACATCCCAGAATGGTGAAGATACACCAAAAGCATTCTCAGGATCCTTGTAGTGATGGATTCCGTGATGAATCCAAAGTACCTTAAAAAAATTCTTTGGTGGCTGAAACGCATGCACCATATAATGCACCCAGAGATAAGAGGCATAGCCCATCACAAACCCGGGTAGAAAGGCAAAAGCCAGATTCCCCATCATCAATTTGAAAAGGAAGAAGAAACCCGTACTCAACAAAATACTCAATAGCGGGGGCATAGCCAGCCTGTCTTTGTCCTTTGGATAGTCGTGATGCACTCCATGCACTGTATAGGCAAATTTTTCCTGTCTTTCATTTTTTGGAGCCAGATGAAAAACAAATCTGTGCATGATATACTCAACCAGTGTAAAGCTTAACAGCCCTCCTACAAACAATAAAGGAGTATTGATTGCATTGATATAACCTTTGTCTAATCCATAAACTATCAATCCTGTAGCAATCGTGCCAAACAAGATCAAAGGAATTGAAATATGTGTCCTGGTTAGTCTTTCTAATACAGGATTATTGAACAATTGCCTTGTTCCTTTAGCATGAGGTTTATTCTTTAGCTCCATAGTGCTGAATTTTGCTGCAAATTTACTAGATAATTAATGAATACACCAGATCTTAAATGCATTCTTATGACATAGGGACTTTGACCTTCTTATTGGCAATAAGGATTTTCTCGTAATAACTTTCATAAAGAGGTAAAATCTTATGTACGTCAAACTCTCGGGCCCTGTTTAGCGCGCCGTCTTTAAATTTTTGTAAGTTCTTGTTGTCCAATATGTGTATGGCTTTTTCAGTCATTGCATCTACATCCCCTACATCGCATAAGAATCCAGACACGCCGTCTTTGTTGAGCTCAGGCAATCCACCGGCATTGGTAGAGATCACGGGCACCTCACAAGCCATGGCTTCCAGTGCGGCCAATCCAAAACTTTCTTTCTCCGATGTCATTAAAAACAGATCACATACGGACAACACCTCCTCAACCGCCTCCAGTTTACCCAGAAAACGAACTGAGTCCATGGCACATTTTTCACGTACCAGTTCTTCAATATGAAATCGCTCAGGGCCATCACCCACCAATAACAATTTAGCGGGTACTACCTTTCTCACATTGTTAAAAACCTCAATGACATCATCCACCCGTTTTACTTTCCTGAAGTTTGATGTATGAACGATCAGTTTCTCATCATCCGGACAAATCGCTTTTCTAAAGTGGTCTTTCTTCTGCTTCTTGAATCGCTCCAGATCAATGAAGTTGGGAATAACTTCAATTTCATTGGTGATATCGAAATGCTCAAGGGTATCATCTTTCAGGTCCTGTGAAACAGCCGTAACCCCATCGGACTGATTGATGGAGAATGTAACAACCGGCTCATAGGTAGCATCTTTGCCTACCAGGGTAATGTCTGTACCGTGAAGTGTGGTAATGAATGGTATCGAGATCCCTTTAGATTTTAAGATTTGGCGGGCCATATATGCCGCACTTGCATGAGGTATTGCATAATGAACATGTAGGAGATCCAGCCCCTCATGTTCCACCACATCTACCATTTTGCTAGCAAGTGCCAGTTCATAGGGCGGATAATCAAAAAGTGGGTATGATTTTACAGAAACCTCGTGGTAGAAGAGCTTCTCATTGAAAAAGTCAAGCCTGGTTGGTTGAGAATAGGTAATAAAGTGTATCTCGTGGTTGTTTTTAGCTAACCCTTTCCCCAGTTCAGTTGCCACTACCCCGCTTCCGCCATAGGTGGGATAACAAACGATACCAATTTTCATAGTCAAATATTAAGATAGATCAGATTTAGGTGTAACCCTAAAAACTTAAAAATAGTTTGATCATTGATTTTTTGCCTGTATCGCTTCATACACGATATCCTGAATTTTAGTACGGATATCCAACTCATTTAGTTTACGATTATTGGCATTTGGATGGATCCTATTGGAAAGAAAAATAAAAACAAGGTCATATTGAGGATCCACCCAGACCATGGTGCCAGTAAACCCTGTATGCCCAAAACTCTCTTCAGAAGCATGAAGTGACACATTTCTTACAATTCCAGATTTTTTATCCCATCCGAGACCTCTTCTATTGTCCGGAAAATATCTTTGATTAAAAACATCCAATGTCGCCTGGCTGATAAATTGTTTGCCTCCATAGCTTCCTCCCTGGAGAATCATCTGAAAAAGCACCAGCATGTCCCTGGCATTTGAAAAAAGTCCGGCATGACCGGCCACACCATCCAGAATCGCGGCATTGCGATCATGAACAACCCCCCAAATTTGTTCACTCCGGTAATAACTATCATACTCTGTGGGTGCGATTTCAAATAATCCCACTTCATACCTCTTAGGGTTGAACTTGGTGTGATAGAGACCTAATGGTCCATAGAAGTGTTTGTATAAATAACGATCCATTGACTCTCCGGCTATACCTTCCAACACTTCCTGAAGGATCATAAATCCTATATCGCTGTATGAATAATAGGGTGCGCTATCATACTTCAATAGTGAAGAAGTCAGAATCCACTGACTCAGAGAATCTCTCAACAGGCTGGAGGGCTCTAATCCATAGCTTCGTTGATCCCTCTGCTCATCTTTGACTGAAGCGTAGTAAAACGGATCCAGAAAATCTCCGGAAAGCACACGCTTCCAAAATGGAACATATGGAAGCAGACCCGCCTGATGAGCTAACAAAGATTTGATGGTTATATCCTTTTTGTTGGATTCCGCATACCTGGGGAGGTAATGACTGATGACCTCATTGATATCCAGCTTGTCTTCATCATGCAACTTCATAGCCATCATGAGTGTACTGGCCACTTTTGTGACTGAAGCCAGGTCAAAAATTGTAGTAGGGTAAACCGGGATTAGCCCATCATAGGTTAAGTGACCAAATGACTCATCAAAGACGACCGAGCCCTCTACAGCCAGCGTCAGCTGGCAGCCCGGAAAAGCCTTTTGTACAATCCCATCTTCAATGATCCGCTTAATAGAATCCAGGTGATTTTGCTGCAGTCCAACGCTGTGGAAAGGGGCATATCCTAGCTTGCCATACGACTCTATTGACCTGTTTTCAAATTGCTCCAATAAATGAAAATTTTTTGTGATTGCACCTGAGATGGGGGCAGCTCCGAATAGCTGCTGAGGTATGATATAGCTATATTCTTTTTCTTCTCTGGGAATGATCAGTCCTGCATTGAAGAAATTGGGATCGAACTGCTCAATTGTTCCAGTGTAGATGATCGCACGGTCACCAAAATAGCCAGGCAGCATTGGATTATAATCAGCAACTACCGGCGCCTCACTCTGGAAAATTTCTTCAAGGTCTGTAATGACATAAGCATACTTCCGGAGCATATTGGCGAAATCTCCATAGGGACTTTGTGAAAGAAGACACAAGGTGTCGGTATCAAGTGGAAAAAAGGATCCATCTTCAATCAGTGCGACAGATGACTTTATAAGTTTCATTCTTAAACCATTTGGCACCTTTGGCATCTTCGGCCGATAGTTTACAAATGATTCAAAAAGCGCATTTTTTACCAGGTGTTCTTTTTGGTCCAACAGCAGCTTTTCATCCAGTTTTTGAATCATTCCCTCCGCCCTGGAATAGCTTTTGGTGTCAACCAGCCAAAAATCATGGCTTTCAAAGATGTTTTTGATATCTTTTTTCTTTTTGGGTATACCAGCCTGGATTGCAGCAGGGTCGACAAAATAACTGGAGTCAAATTCCTGTAATTTTTTAATCACAACCTGCTCCCTTTGATTGCTGGTGGTAGGAAGTATCAGGTATTGATAGTTCAATGACAAACCCAGAGAGCGCAAATACCCAAAATAGCTGTTTAGTATTTCCTCCTCTGTGATAGCAGCCAGATAAGAAAGGTCCGGTAAATTCTGCTTATTTGACGGGTTTAATGTGTGGTCCAGCTGCCTGGCCAGGGTAATGTTTGTCAAAGGCCTCAAGAATTCGTTGTCACTGGTGCCGGACACAAAAAAATGCTGATGAGCAGGGAACCGATTGATATCACTGAGCGAACTGACCTCTACCCAAAGCAAAGATTTCACCTTATCCTGATGGCTCAGGCTTACCATGATAGAGTCAATATCTTTCCTGCTTCCTGCCGTGGCATCAGCGGAAAGGCAAAACCATGAGCTGATTAAAAAGGTGATCAGTACTCGCATTGCATTATTTGGCGTAAATTTGAATTTATAATCAATATTCACTGTTTGAAATCTAGCAATTAATATTTGTTTATAAAATTCATTAGAAAAATACCATTCATTTTCTATCCATTATAACATCAATTAGAGACAAAAAGTAGTTTTCTATGCGTTTTCCTTCACTATTTCGTTTACCTCAAAGCCAGAGATTCTACATTAAGCCGAGATATTACGATCCTGTAAAAGAAGAGATCAAAGAACGTACCGAAAGAATAAAAAGAGAGTTGGAAGGTGGTGAAAAAACTGATTATACACCCGGAAGGATCAGTTTCGAACGTAAAACCCGCTCCGTTCCTAACGCTTCATTTCTACAATTGGTTATTGCGGCTGTTCTTGGTTCATTGCTGGTTGGCTGGTTCTATTACGGAAACGATGTCTTTTATGTACTGTGGCTGGCTGTACCTGTCTACCTTTACTTCCGCTTTATTCGTAAATTCTTCAAGCGGAGATAATTCATATGGAAGACGTCATTCATCTGTTGCCTGATAGCATAGCTAATCAGATCGCTGCCGGGGAGGTTGTACAAAGACCTGCCTCTGTGGTAAAGGAGATGATGGAAAACAGTGTTGATGCGGGAGCCACCCAGATTAAACTCAAAATTACTGAAGCGGGAAAATCCCTGATCCAGGTAGTGGATGATGGTAAGGGAATGAGCCTTTCCGATGCCCGCATGAGCTTTGAACGACATGCCACCTCAAAAATCAGAAGCGCCGAAGACCTTTTTAAGATCAAAACAATGGGTTTTAGAGGAGAGGCACTTGCCTCCATAGCGGCCATTGCCCACGTAGAGATGAAAACACGCAGACCCGAAGATGAAGTAGGCACCTTACTGGTCATCGAAGGTTCAGAGTTTAAAAAACAGGAACCCCTGGCCATGAACCCTGGCTCTTCTATCTCAGTGAAAAATCTTTTCTATAACATTCCGGCCAGGAGAAACTTCCTGAAATCCAATCCGGTGGAGATGAAACATATCACGGATGAGTTTCAGCGTATGGCCCTGTCCAACCCGGACGTCAGCATGCAGTTCTTCAACAACGACCTGGAAATGTACCAGCTCGACAAAGGGAAACTGAGTAAGCGTATTGTGCAGCTTTTTGGCAAGAACTATCAGCAACAGCTGATCCCATGTGAGGAAGAAACACCCCACGTAAAAGTGAAAGGATACATTGGTAAACCTGAATTTGCCAAAAAAACCCGTGGTGAGCAGTTTTTCTTTATCAATAACCGGTTTATCCGCAACAATTACCTCAACCATGCGGTCGTTCAGTCCTATGCAGGACTGCTCAAAGAAGATTATCATCCATTCTACGTCCTGTTTATTGAAATGGACCCGATACATGTAGATGTGAATGTCCACCCCACCAAGACTGAGGTGAAATTTGATGATGACAGGATGCTATATGGGATCATCAGCTCCGCAGTCCGCCAGGCACTGGGCTCATTCAACGTATCGCCTTCGCTGGATTTCAATACAGACGTAAATTTTGAGCGTTTTAGCTCTTCACGTGTAGGATCTGTAGAAACCCAACAAGATAAAAATTATTCACAGCTCAGAAATATAGACCGGGCGAAAAACTGGGAATCCCTTTATAATCATGCGCGAAAAGAAGATGACATCCTGGACGAAGTATTGAAAAACGAAGCCGTAGAACAACGGCAAACCTTTCAAAGCTCGATGGATGAGATAGGTAGAGAAGAGCCTCAAAAGGGTGGAACTTTCAGGCTTCATGGCAGGTATCTGCTTCGCCAGGTGAAGAATGGATTTACGATGATCGATCAACGGGCGGCCCTTGAGCGAATTCTTTTTGAACGCTATCAAAAAAGCATTAAAGGAGGGTCGGGTGCTTCACAATCAAGCTTGTTTCCGCAACAGGTATCCCTCAACCCAACCGATCATGCGTTGGTCAAGGAGATTCAGCCCGAGATCAGGAAGCTGGGGTTTGACATTGAAACCTCTGGAAAACAGATGATCGTCATACAGGGTGTACCTTCAGAGCTGGCGGGCTGCAATGAAAAAGAAATGTTTGAAGAGCTCCTGGAGCAGTTCAAACAGAACAAGAACCAACTGGGGATTGGTCAACAGGAAAATATCTGCAGGGCCCTGGCTAAAAATGCCGCTTCGCTGAAATGCAGAAACCTGCCCGATCAGGAAGCAGATCACCTGATTGATCAATTATTTGCCTGCGAACAACCAAATTATACCCCGGGTGGTCGTCCTACGTATGTTTTAGTTAGTTTAGACAAAATTAAAAGCTGGTTTAACGAATGATGAGAGTCACTCCGATGGTCAAATATATCCTGATCATCAATGTAGTCATATTAATAGTACAGTCCCTCCTATCCTTACCCTTCTCCGATTGGTTCGGGCTACGTGTTGTGTTCGCGGAAGAATTCAAACCTTTCCAGTTTCTGACCTACATGTGGGTCCATGGTGGAATGTGGCACTTATTCGGTAACATGTTCGCGGTATTTATTTTCGGACCACTCCTGGAGCAATTCTGGGGATCGAAAAAATTTCTCACTTTTTATCTCATTTGTGGAATTGGTGCCGGAGTCTTATTTGGTGTAGCGGATTTTTTCGAAAAATATGATCTAAAGCAGGATACTGAAGCCTATTTGGAAAATCCTAACCCGGAGGATTTTAAGCTATTTATTTTTGATCACAGGGTTCCACAAAGAGCCATCCAGGAGTTAGCAGATTTTTCTGACAGGTATTATGAAAACCCTGACAACTCTCAACTGGTTGCTCAGAGCAAGTCATATGTTGCCCAGATCTATGATCTTTTTAGCAATATTCCGATGGTGGGTGCCTCCGGCGCAGTCTTTGGAATTCTCATGGCCTTTGGGATGTTATTCCCTAATACACAGTTGATGCTGTTGTTTCCGCCGATACCCGTAAAAGCAAAATATGTTGTGCTTTTTTATGGTCTGTATGAAGTTTATGCCGAATTTAGTAGAACCCCGGGTGACAACATCGCGCATCTGGCACACCTGGGAGGAATGCTGATCGCATTTATCATGATTAAATACTGGCAAAAGAAAAGCAATAGGTTTTATTAAGATGAGTAACGGTTTTTTTGACGAGTTTAAGAATGCATGGGACAAGCCCAACAATGCTTTGGTGCAGATCATCATCATCAATGTGCTGATCTTCGTAGTGTTGCTGGTATTGAAAGTGCTTCTGGTAGTATCCGAACAGGGAGCTATCTATGAAATGATCAGGTCTAAACTGATGCTTCCTGCCAGTATTCCATTGTTACTCAAACAACCCTGGACGGTAGTGACTTACTTCTTCACTCATGAGAGATTCCTCCATATTATTTTCAATATGCTGTTTCTCTATTGGTTTGGTCGTATCATCCAGGAATTCCTCGGACAAAACAAAGTAATTGCACTATACGTACTTGGCGGACTTGCAGGAGGATTGTTTTACATCCTTATTTATAACATAATCCCTTTTTATCAGGACAGAGTAGCTGGTTCCCTGATGCTTGGAGCTAGTGCCGGTGTCTATGCCATTGTGGTTGGGGCTGCTACTTTTATGCCTAACTATACTTTCTTTCTGCTGTTTCTCGGCCCTGTTAAGATCAAGTATATCGCTATATTTTATGTGCTGCTTTCATTCTCCCAATCGATTGGATCAAATGCCGGAGGCGAATTGGCTCACCTGGCAGGAGCCGGTGTAGGCTTTCTTTACATTACTCAGCTCAACCAGGGCAACGACATGGGAAACTGGGTTATCCAGTTTATCAAATGGATCAAAAGCTTTTTTGTAAGTAAACCAAAAATCAAGGTTACCCACAGAAATAAGACGCAGCAAAAATCCTCCACTAAAAGAACGGTAAACATCGAGGCTGATCAGGACGAAATTGATGCCATCCTTGATAAGATCTCGCAATCCGGATATGAAAGTCTCTCAAAAGATGAGAAGCAAAAACTTTTTAATGCCAGCAAAAAGTAATTTCTGTTCATCCTTATGAAATTTGTTGTTGCTACCCTTTCAATTTTCCTTGTTGTAGGGTTAAAAAGCTCAGGATTCGCTCAGGCACGCGACCCCATCCCTGACTCGCTGATTGTGTACCCAACCAAATATGTATTTACAGTTGGGTTGCTGCAAGGTGGCTCCGCTATTGGAGTAGATGCGGAATTGAGACTGTTTGATGGAGTGGGCTTTCAAATCGGAACAGGCCTCGTTGGCGTCAGCACGGGAGTCAACTTCCACTTTGATACTGATATCAATAGTTCATATGTGACTTTGATGTATGTCCATCAGGGATTTGGCAACTTGTTTGTGCAAAGCATGATTGGTCCGGCATATGTACATCGATGGAAAAATGGACTATCCGGTCAGTTTGGAGTAGGTTTTCTCTCAGGATATAGCCGCAAATGGGGAGATGTTTTTAAAAATCATGTGCCACCCACGGTTCAGCCGATGATTGCTTTTGGCTATTGTTTTAAGAATTGACCAGGTTTTTATTGGCCAGCTGACCACAGGCAGCATCAATGTCTTTGCCCCTGCTTCTGCGAATATTCACGATCAATCCTTTGTTTTTCAAGAACCTGGCAAATTCTTCAATCTTGACGGCTTTGGCATTGACAAAGTCAGCTTCTGCAATCGGGTTATACTCTATGATATTGATCTTGGATGGGATTTTTCTGGCAAATTTCCACAGCTCCTCGGCATCCTGGATCTCGTCATTGAAGCCATTGAAGACAATGTATTCAAAGGTGATGTTGTTTTTTGTCTTCTGATAAAAGTAGAGAAGAGATTCGGTCAATGCCTCCAGTGTATTGGTTTCATTGATCGGCATGATCTCGTTGCGCTTAGTGTCATTGGCAGCGTGAAGCGACAATGCGAGATTGAATTTCACTTCGTCGTCAGCCAGCTTGGAAATCATTTTGGCTATCCCTGCGGTGGAAAGTGTGATTCTTTTTGGTGACATATTGAGCCCATCTTCAGAAGTGATCCTGTTGATGCCGTCCATCACGTTTTTATAGTTGAGCAGGGGCTCTCCCATCCCCATAAATACGATATTGGTCAATGGATGATTGAAGTTTTCCTTTGCCAACAGGTCGATGGCTACTACCTGATCATAGATCTCACCGGGATCAAGGTTGCGCATCCGCTCCATGTAGCCGGTGGCACAAAATTTACAGGACAAAGAGCATCCCACCTGAGAACTCACACATGCGGTCATCCGGTCATCTGCAGGGATCAGCACCCCTTCTATCACATTGGTATCATGTAATTCAAAGACCGACTTGATGGTGCCATCATTGCTGAACTGTGCTGTCTTTGTCTTTATGGGTTTGATCGTAAAATCTTTAGACAACCTATCTCTGAGATCCTTTGACAGGTTAGACATTTCCTCAAAGGAGGTAGCAGACTTCTTCCATAGCCACTCAGAAACCTGTTTGGCCCTGAAACGCTTCTCATCAATTGATGCCATGTAGGCCTCGATCTGTGCTAAATCTAATTTCCTGATGTCTTTCAATGCCACGATCCGGCAAAGTTAGAACAATAAATAGTCTCGATGAAAATAACGTATTCTAGCTCAGCGATTTATTATCTTAGCATAGCCATGGCAAAGCAGTTATTACCTATTTTATTCCTGTTTTTTTGTGGTTGGGCGAGTGCTCAGGCTATCAGAAGACCTGTAACTGCCATATTGGGCTGGTCTCACGCCGGACAGCAGCAGGATTACCTGATGGGGTTGGACATGGGTGTCATAGATGAAACCGGAAGATTTCATTATTTTATTTCTATAGATGCCAGACCCTATAAGCGGAAAGTCCAGGAATTTGCGGGAAACAATGTGTTTTATCAATACCAGGAGGAACGGTACATCACGGTCCTTGGAACCCGATATCTGCATGAGCTGCAAAACAGTGGTAAAGGCGTTTTTCTGGGTTTGTCAGGTGGATATAATTTCGGTAATTACCGTGGGATATCCCTAAAACCCGATCAGGGTTGGATCATACGTCCCAATGCCGGGTTTTTCTGGAATTTAGCACCCCGGTTCTTTACACTTGAGCTTGGTTATGAATATTTCAACTCCAGGTCAGATACAGTCAAAGATCACTGGGTCTTTCTGAATTTCTTATTTAAACTGAACAATGTTGACCTGTAAGGATTTTTTCTTTTCAATGGCATTGATCCTATTGATCACATGTGTGAACTGTGATGGTTGCTTCTCTTCCTGCGACTCAGGTCCATTTTTTGCGGATCTGCAGATCAAGCTTACAATAAATGACGAAAATAAAGACGTACCTATTGAAGTCTACAGAGGGCTTTATGATGACGGCATTCTGATCATACAGGATACCATTTCAGACGATGATCTGCTGGATGGAAGGGTGATTTATAACCTCGAAGCAGGACTGGATTACGCCGCTGCTGCCACCTACAATGACGGAGCCAAAACCATCATTGCCATCGACGGGGGAGAAATGTCATTGGCTTCGACTGAATGTGATTGCGACTACCCTACTAACCTTACTTTGAACTTGCGGCTTGCGGAGTAACAAAAGCTTATTAATTTGCAGCCCGTGGAACAACTGACAACCCTGCTGGAGAGATCCGTAGCCCAAATTGGAAAACTGGCTTCATGGCTCTCACTACTCATTGTCATTATCATCGTGGTGGACGTATTTATGCGTTACACTTTCAGTATTACTTCTTCTGCTTCCTTCGAGATCGAATGGCACCTGTTTGGGGCACTCTTTCTACTGGCTTCAGGATGGGCACTTCAGGAAGATAAGCATGTTAGGGTAGATGTGTTTTACCAAAAATTTTCTACAAAAACGAAGGCCTGGATCAATCTTACAGGGACCGTATTCTTACTCCTCCCTTTTTGCTATGTAGGTTTTGTTGAAGGATTACAATTTACCATCACTTCGTATCAAATCGGAGAAACCAGCCCGGACCCTGGTGGCTTGCCTGGTCGATTTATCATCAAATCGATGATTCCGGCTGGCATGTTTCTATTAGGCATGCAGGGTATCGCTATTATTTTAAAATCCATTAAAGACATCTTGGTGAATGATTGAATACCTGCCTATCATTCTGTTTGTAGCCATTTTCCTGCTTATCCTGATCGGGTATCCTGTGGCTTTTACGCTCGGCGGACTCTCTGTGGTCGTGGGGATCCTGGTATTTGATGTAGACTTCTTCTACCTGCTCTCATTGAGGGTCTATGGTACCATGCAAAATTTTGTGTTGCTGGCTGTCCCCCTGTTTGTATTTATGGGTATCATGCTGGAAAAATCAGGTATTGCTGAGCGTCTCCTGGAAACCATGGCACTGCTATTTGGCAGATTCAAAGGTGGCCTTGCCATTTCAGTCGTCATTGTAGGTGCCATGCTTGCTGCATCTACTGGTATTGTAGGTGCCACGGTGGTCACCATGGGGCTGATTAGCCTACCTACCATGCTCAAAAGAGGATATGGTCCAAGACTGAGCACAGGAACAATTGCATCATCGGGTACCCTGGGTCAAATTATTCCACCGTCGGTCGTGCTGGTATTGCTGGGCAGTGTGCTACAGGTTTCGGTTGGTGACCTTTTTCTTGCTGCAGTGATCCCCGGTGTGGGGCTGGTAGCCTGCTACCTGCTATATATCATAATCTACTCCATGATCTTTCCTGACAGGGCACCCTGTATGCCCGAAGAAGAAATCAAAGCCTTTAAAAAGGAAGGACTTTCTGCCCAGGTGATAAAATCATTTCTTTTCCCATTTCTCCTGATCCTGGCCGTCTTGGGAAGCATTTTTGCAGGAATAGCTTCACCCACAGAAGCTGCTGGGGTCGGCGCTTTTGGCGCCTTACTATTGACCTTGTTCCATAGAAAATTAAACTTCAAGATCCTTAAAGAAGTCATGCGTGAGACGACTTTCCTCACCAGCATGGTTTTTATGATATTGATTGGTGCAACGGCCTTTTCACTCGTTTTCAGGGGCCTTGAAGGCGATAAGTTGTTTTTGAGTGTAATTGAAACCAGCAACCTGGGGCCTTATGGGTTTTTGGCCCTGGTGATGATCCTTGTGTTTATAGCCGGGTTTTTTATCGACTTTATCGAGATCGTATTTATTATCGTTCCGGTAGTGGCACCCATCTTTGTCGCCATGGGAATTGACCTGATATGGATTGGTATTTTACTGGCCATCAACCTTCAAACATCATTTTTGACACCACCTTTTGGTTTTGCACTTTTCTTCTTGAAAGGAGTAGCACCACCGGAAGTGAAGACGATACATTTATACCAGGGAGTTATCCCTTTTGTCATAATTCAGCTGGTTTTTTTAATATTATTGATCCTTTACCCGGAAATTGTCAGTTACCTGCCCGATTTAGCAAGCGCTAAATAAACATTTTCCCTAATTTTAAGTTTCGATAGCAAAACCTGATGAAGTGCTCGTAAAATCTAGTTCTGCCATCCGATAATCAATACAATAGATCCACATGAAAGAGATAACCGCGAAGGAGCTTAAAGCGCTCCAGGATTCAAAAGAAGATTTCCAACTCATAGATGTTCGGGAACAAAAAGAATTCGATTTCAGCAATATCGGAGGTGAATTAATCCCACTCAACACCATTCCTGATAACCTGGATAAAATTGCCAAAGGTAAAAAGGTAGTGGTCCACTGCCGCAGCGGCGCCAGAAGTGCCAACGCCATTCAGTATCTTGAGCAGCATGGATTTACTGATCTATACAACCTCAAAGGAGGAATTCTTGCCTGGTCAGACGATGTAGACCCTACCGTGAAAAAGTATTAATTCATCTGTTCATAAAAGATCTTCTCGCCGATCTCCATGTATGAACTGATCACTTTTCTGAATTCATTATAGGCTTTATACACCTTCTGGCTAACCGGATCATTAGCAGCCAGGTCGTCCAAAGTCTCTTTAGCGGCTACTCTTAGTCCATCCATCACTTCTTTGGGGAATTGTTTGATGGAAACACTCTCTACCTCACGGATCTTTTTGAGGTAAACTCCATTTTTATAATCAAATTCTGAAAGCATCCACTCATTGCTTCTGCTACATGCCGTTAGAAGTATTTCCTGCAAATCAGAAGGTAACTCATTGAATTTTTCTTTGTTGATCAGCAGCTCCAGCACGGGCCCGGTTTCATGCCAACCCGGATAGTAATAATTTTTTGCCACCTGATGCAGACCCAACAAATAATCATGATATGGGCCAATCCATTCCGTAGCATCCAGCACACCCCTTTCCAGATTGGTGTAGATCTCACCACCGGATACCAACATCGGGGTGCCCCCTGCCCGGGCCAATACTTTGCCCCCCAACCCCGGGATTCGCATCTTCAAACCATTCAGGTCATCAAGTGTATTAATTTCTTTATTGTACCATCCTCCCATCTGAAAGCCGGTATTGCCACACATTCGACCCATGAGATTAAAAGGAGCATAAACTTCATCCCAAAGCGCCTGTCCCCCACCACTGATAATCCATGAATTCATCTGTTGGGCATTCATCCCAAATGGAACTGCAGTAAAAAAAGGTGCTGCAGCCAGCTTTCCAGCCCAATAGTACGCCGCACCATGATTCATCTCTACTGCACCATTACTCACTGCATCAAAGCCTTCCAACGCAGGGATCAACTCTCCGGCACCATATACAATGATCTCCATCCTGCCACCAGACATCTGCTTAACCCATTGGGTTAGCTTCTTGCAGCCCTCACCGGTGATGGGAAAATTAGGTGGCCAGGTAGTGGTCATTTTCCAGCGATACTTCTTGTTGAAGTTGATGTAAGGGACGTCGCTCTCCTTTTTCTTTTCTGAGGTACATGCAGCTAAACCTGTGGCCGCCAGAGCCGAAACAGTTCCTGCCTTTACCAAAAATTTTCTTCTGGCTATTTTGTTGTCATTCATTGGGTTAATTGGAATTTTGGATACTATGAGTGGAGCACAGTATTTTCTAAAAACCATTAAAGCTATGGTGCTAAAGCGGACTAAACAAGAAACTTATCTCATTCAATCAAAGGGCAACAGACTGAGGTGTCAATTTGACAGTAAAAAACAGGTAATTGACTATTTTTTATGCCATTTAGTCCTGAAATAGTCCAAAATTCAAACTGGCTCCGGATTTGATCAATGAAACTGAAGAAAGAAATAGCAATGAACTTTAATAACTATACCATAAAATCACAGGAGGCTTTACAGAAAGCAACTGAACTGGCCAGCGGAAATGGTCAGCAGGTGATAGAGACAGGTCATCTGATGCAGGCCATCTTGCATTCTGACGAAAACCTGATCTCATTCCTGCTTAAAAAGACCGGGACAAACAGGGCCAACCTGGAATCCAAACTGGATGAACTGATAAAAACATACCCCAAGGTATCTGGTGGACAGCCCTATTTGTCCAATCAGACAGCGGCAGCCCTGCAAAGAGCTGAAAAACAGCTGAAATCTTTTGGGGATGAGTATGTAGCTGTGGAACATATCATACTTGGATTGCTAAGTGGAGATGATAAGACAGCACAAATTTTGAAAGGTGCAGGCTTTGCAGAGAAAGAGCTGATCAAAGCCATTAAAGAATTGAGAGGAGGAGAAAAAGTGACAGACCAAAATGCTGAATCCAAGTATAGGTCTTTGGAAAGGTATTCAAAGAACCTGAACGAATTAGCTAAAAAAGGCAAGATAGACCCGGTCATCGGTCGCGATGATGAGATCAGACGTGTGCTGCAAATTCTAGCCAGACGAACTAAAAACAACCCCATCTTATTGGGTGAGCCGGGTGTGGGTAAGACAGCGATCGTAGAAGGCCTGGCTCAACGGATAGTAGATGGTGACGTGCCGGAAAACCTGAAGTCCAAGATGATCATTTCACTGGATATGGGGCTGTTGGTCGCAGGAGCTAAATATAAGGGAGAGTTTGAGGAGCGACTCAAAGCAGTCATCAAAGAGGTGACAGACAGTGATGGAGAAATCATCCTGTTTATCGACGAGATCCATACCCTGATTGGTGCCGGTAGCGGTGGAGAAGGCGCGATGGACGCAGCCAACCTGCTGAAGCCCGCCTTATCGAGGGGTGAACTCCATGCCATAGGTGCGACCACGCTCAAGGAATATCAAAAATACATTGAGAAAGACAAGGCACTGGAACGCAGGTTCCAGTCCGTGATCATCGATGAGCCGGATATGCAGGATGCGATCAGTATCCTTCGTGGTATCAAGGATAAATACGAAATACATCATGGTGTCAGAGTAAAGGATGATGCTGTAATTGCAGCCGTGGAATTATCCACCAGGTATATTTCAGACCGTTTCCTCCCGGACAAAGCCATCGACCTCATGGACGAGGCCGCTTCAAAACTGAGGATAGAGATAGACTCCTTGCCGGAAGAGCTGGATGAGCTCAACAGAAGGATTATGCAGCTGGAAATTGAACGGGAGGCTATCCGAAGAGAAAAAGATAAGAGTAAAGAAGTAGAGCTAAGTAAAGAGATCGCAGATCTCACCGGACGGCGAAATGAGCTAAAGGCCAAGTGGGAAAACGAAAAAGGTGTGATCCAGGGACTTCGTGAGGAGAAGGAGAGCATCGAGCAGTTTAAGATTGAGGCCGAGCAGGCTGAGCGATCCGGTGATTTTGGTAAAGTAGCTGAGATTCGATACGGAAAAATCGTAGAGGCTGAGAAAAAGCTGGAGGATTACAAAAAGCAGCTGGCTGAGATGCAGGGGGAAAAATCGCTCCTGAAAGAGGAAGTTGACGCCGAGGACATCGCTGAAGTAGTAGCGAAATGGACAGGAGTTCCTGTGTCAAAAATGCTGCAATCCGATCGGGAGAAACTTTTACACCTGGAAGCTGAGTTAGGCAAAAGAGTGGCCGGACAAAAAGAAGCCATTGCTGCAGTGTCTGACGCTGTGCGAAGAAGCAGGGCTGGTCTGCACGACCCTAAGCGTCCCATTGGGTCATTCATCTTCCTGGGTACCACTGGTGTGGGTAAAACGGAGCTGGCTAAAGCTCTGGCAGAATATCTCTTCAACGATGAGAACGCTATGGTAAGGATAGACATGTCCGAATACCAGGAACGCCATGCGGTGAGCCGATTGATCGGTGCACCTCCTGGATATATCGGGTATGACGAGGGTGGTCAGCTTACCGAGGCGGTGAGGAGAAAGCCCTATAGTGTGATCCTGCTGGATGAGATCGAAAAGGCACACCCCGATGTATTTAATATCCTGTTACAGGTACTGGATGACGGTAGACTGACTGATAACAAAGGTCGGGTAGCCAACTTCAAAAACACGATCATCATCATGACGACAAACATTGGTTCTACCCTTATCCAGGAGAATTTTGAGAAGATGGAAGAGTGGAATCAGGAAGAGATCATTGAAGAGTCCAAACGTCAGGTCTTTGAAATGCTGAGGAAGACGGTGAGACCCGAATTTCTTAACAGGATTGATGAAACGATCATGTTCAGGCCTCTAAGTAAAGAAGATCTGAAAAAGATCGTGGGTATCCAGTTTAAGCTGATCCAACACAGGCTCAGCGAAAATGGAATTAAGATTGAAGCGGACGATAAGGTGTTGAACCACCTGGGTAAAATAGGATTTGATCCACAATTTGGAGCCAGACCTCTGAAAAGGGTACTGCAAAGAGAAATTCTGAACGAACTCTCCAAGCAGATACTCAGTGGAGCCATCCAGAAAGATGCAGTGATAGGCATTACCCTTGGCAAGGATAATAACATCGAGTTTATCAATCTGGACGAAGTAGAAGTGAATCAATAAATTTTTGGGGCAAGTAGAAAACTCATTCTACTTTTGCCCCATGAATTTTATCAACTATCTTGATGTATATTTTCCTTACAGTACGAAGGCCTTACTTACACTTGGTCTGGTCATTTTCTTCCTGGTGAGCCGAAAGGTCACCTCCAAGATCATCAGAAAATATGGCCAAAAGAGAGAGATCTCCCTGCCTCGGGTGGTCTATACCATCAAATATTTCAACTTTATCATTTTCGTCTTTTGTTTGCTGATCCTGGGATTGATCTGGGACATTACCTTTGAAGGATTTTCTGTTTACTTCATCTCCTTCTTTACCGTAGCTGGTGTGGCCCTGTTTGCCGCCTGGTCAATTTTGAGCAATGTGACCGCCGCAGTAATCCTGTTTTTCTACTTCCCCTATCGGATAGGTTCAAAGATCAAAATCATTGATGGCGACAACTCTGTGGAGGGTGAAGTGATAGACCTCAACCTGTTCACCATGGTGATCAAAGTCGAAGACGGTGATGTGGTCAATTACCCGAATAACCTGGCCCTACAGAAAGGGATCAAGATCAAACAAAGCTCACTGAGGAAGAGTAAAAAGATATTGGTTTAGTGCTTCAGAGACTCCATATTTTTCTTTTATATACCGTCCAAACCTTCTAACATTTCAATAATCCTGGGTTGATTTGGTTTATGTTCAAGTGATTTTTTGAAGAGTTCAATAGCTGTTGAGTCATCTGAGATTAATATACTTGAGCAAATCCCAGTGTTATAATTGGTAATATTTCCTTAAAAGGTCTGGCAGATTTTGTAGACAAGACTGAATCTCAATACTCATTCAATTTGCCAGTCCAACAATCAAAAATATGGTGCTGAAGTATATCCAGGCACTGGTGAATACGATGTGGACCAATGTTTCGAATACCTTCCCTTTCCAAAGTTGAGTAGAGTAAAAGAATAGTTGAATCAAAAGTCTGCAACCCCAAAAAATTCCAAAGCCAAGGGAAACTCTTTTTCCAAGAGCTGTCTCGATGATTTCATTTGAGGAAGTTAGGCATAACAGTCCCATTAGAATGACAATTAATGCAATAAAAAAAGTGTGCACGATCATTACCTGTCTATTAATCAATGAAAGTGACTGTAGCTCAGCTTTCCAATTGAAATAACTCGGAAATATGACATGAATCAAACCCAGAGCAATCAGTAGAGACCCTATTATTTTAATGTGCAGTTCCATCTGGTGTTAGAATAAATGTACTCACAAAAAAAGTAGTTTTCCGCTCTTGCAGCAGTTTCAGGTTGGAAGATTGAAAAACGTTCATCCAGGAAGATTGTGAATAAAAATGGAAGGATCCTATGCCATAGGCAATGAAGTTATAAATGTCTCTTAAATGCTCAGTCACAAATATTTTTCCATTCATTTTAGTTACTCTTCGCAGTTCTTTAAAAAATATTTGCCGTTCCTTAAAATTTCGAATCTCATGTGCAGCAAACGTAACACATACAATTTCGAATTTATTGTCAGGACAGGGCAATGAACTGGTTTTGACCCTTCTTGAACCTGGATGAGGGGGGTAGGCTTTTCTTGCTCTTTTAATGGAAATTTCTGTATGTCGCTCTTGATCGTAAAAATCACAAACATATACTTCTGATTTTTTGAACTTCCCTTCAAGTATTTGGCTAGTCTCGTCAAATCCAGCATTTATATTGAGTATGCTCGCATTGTCTTCTACCGAGAATTCATCTAACCATCTGAACTCATAGAGGTCTGAGAAATCATAGATAAAATATGTTACCAGTAGAGAGCTTATTGTTGTAATTGATATTAAAAATGATAATCCATAAGGTATTAACTTCCAGGTATTTTCAAGGTAGATATGGGAAGTTAGAAGAATACAAATTAACCCCACGGCTATTAGGTAGAAGTGCCAATTAAATCGCACAACGTTCATAAGTCCCTGAAAAGGTGGCCTTTTTACTTCCATTTTTCCAGCTTTCCCTTCTTCCAATAATACGGTATGTCTCTGACCTCAAATGCACTGGCCAGAATTGGAGTTTGCAAATCCAATTGATTAAAAAAATCAAAGCGGTAGTCAATTACCTGAATGGGTTTTGGATTCCAATTACTTCTTACTCCTTCAATGATCAGGACAGTTTTATTCGTTTCATCAAAGGTAAATGTAAAAGGCAGAGGCCCTGCAAATCTTCGAGCTTCCTTCCATGATTCAAATGGACTAAATCTGGGTAACGCGACGCCCCCATCTGCATATTCAACTTTAACTGAAAATTTTGACCGACTTGACTCAATCGTCTCAAAATGTGATTGCCTGCTGATATGAATGTCAGTAGTTGAATAGTTGTAATGCGTGAAAATATTGCCCAGAAACTTCATCGTTTTTTTGTCGGTTTCGGACTTTAGAATATACAATCCCCTAAGTTTTTTATTCGCTACACTCTGATATCTTGTAAATACTCTGTAACCGATTAGAATGAAATCATTGCCTAGAAAATTCGGAAACCCCTTTGGTCTTAATGCTCTGGTTTGAACCATGGCAACAGCGATGAATGCCCAGTTAGATTGAAATGTATCAAGAGTTAATCTGGTGGGAATGAGGCTTTCAATTTGTGATTTGGGGATTGCAAAAGTTAAAACTAGAGATCGATCAAAATGCGCTTCAACAGGGAAGGGGTGATTTTTAAGATAATCGAGCACTTTTGTATTTCTTGAGTTTAAATTCATTGAAATAGATAAGTGCAATGAAAACAAGAGCAAAAACAATATTCATTTTGCCCCAAAACAATAAATGGGGTACCAATTGAAACTCTAATATGTTCATTGCCCCTATTACTAACATCTGAACCACAGCGTTTAGTTTTGATTTGAACCTGGTTAATACCCAAATCGCCATCAGGACTTCTGCTATCCCAATTAATATAGTTAAAGTCCTTGAATGTTGATCGCCAAGAATTTGTTCAACAATTTGCTGATGCCTAGGCACAAGATTTAAAATCTTGCAGAATAATCCGTTAACCAACCATACGGTAGCAATAAAAAGCCTAATAATTCTCTTAGAGTTGCTCAGTTCGTTTATTAAGTCTAATGATGAAATTTTTGTTGTGCTGTATATGCCATACTGTATTGCTCTCTACCAAATATACCGTTTTCTGATATCATTGATAAAGATTCTGCAGCCGCTTTATGTCAACCAGTGGATCTTAACCCTAACTAAAAAGAAAAAGGTCCTGCTCTCACAGGACCTTCATCTTATTGATTATAGACAGAATAAATTAACTTCCACACATCTCGCAGCCTTCCGGATCATCCAGCGAACATTGCATGGCTGACTGGTTTTGGAGCTTTTCAGCCTCCAACTCAGCTGCTGTTTTAGCCCTGGTGTCCTGAATAGTACTCGCTGCACCGACCGTCTTTGCCACCTGTGCTTTTTCAGGCTTCTTTTTGGCTTCCTTAGTCACAGTAAACTTGATGGCATCAGTGGCCGCTTTAGTTCTCAGGTAATACATACCTGTTTTCAGTCCCTTCTTCCATGCATAGAAATGCATAGAGGTCATCTTACCAAAGTTGGCATCTGTCAGGTGAATGTTCAGACTCTGGCTCTGACAAATGAAGGCTCCCCGATCAGCTGACATATCGATGATGGCTTTCTGAGAAGTCTCCCATACTGTTTTGTACAGGTCCTTGATATTTTGTGGTATCTCATCAATCTCCTGGATAGATCCGTTATGAAGCTTGATCTTGTTCATCATGTCTTCATTCCACAGACCCAGTTTGATCAGATCCTGCATCATGTATTTGTTGGCCACGATGAATTCACCAGACAATACCCTTCTTACATACAGGTTAGAAGTAAATGGCTCGAAACACTCATTGTTACCCAGGATCTGAGAAGTAGAGGCTGTCGGCATTGGTGCCAGCAGCAATGAGTTTCTCACTCCATTCTTTCTTACCTTTTGCTTCAGGTCAAACCAGTCCCATCTTCCTGAGTCAGGTGTTACACCCCACATATCAAACTGGAAGATCCCTTTAGAAACAGGCGAGCCTTTAAAGGTCTCGTAAGGTCCTTCTTTGATGGCCAGCTCCATGGAAGTTTCCATGGCAGCAAAGTAGATGGTCTCGAATATCTCTTTGTTCAGCTTTTGTGCCTCTGCCGATTCAAATGGCATTCTCATCAACGCAAAAGCATCAGCCAGACCCTGAACACCAATACCAATTGGTCGGTGTTTCATGTTGGAGTACTTAGCTTCAGGCACCGGATAGTAATTGACATCAATGACCCTGTTGAGGTTCCTGGTCACTACTTTGGTGATCTCATAAAGCTTCTGATGATCATAGCTGCCATCTTCTTTCACAAACTTGGGAAGAGAGATAGATGCCAGGTTACATACGGCCACTTCATCTTTGGAAGTATATTCCATGATCTCCGTACACAGGTTACTGGACCTGATTGTACCCAGATTTTTCTGGTTTGACTTCCTGTTAGCATGGTCTTTATACAAGATGTATGGTGTTCCGGTCTCAATCTGAGATTCGAGTATCTCAAACCATAGATCTTGTGCTTTTACAGTTCGTCTGGCTTTTCCTTCACTCTCATATTTTTCATAGAGTTTCTCAAACTCATCACCATATGAATCATAAAGACCAGATGCCTCATCCGGGCTGAACAATGACCAGTTGCCATTCTCCTCTACCCGCTTCATAAACAGGTCAGGGATCCACATGGCATAGAACAGGTCTCTTGCTCTCAGTTCTTCTTTACCATGGTTCTTTTTCAACTGCAGGAAGTCAAAAATGTCGGCATGCCATGGCTCCAGGTAGATCGCAAAGCTTCCTTTACGTTTTCCACCACCCTGGTCGACATATCGTGCTGTCATGTCGAAGTTTCGGAGCATCGGGATGATTCCATTTGATGTTCCGTTCGTTCCTTTGATATATGCGCCTGTTGCTCTTACATTGTGAATGCTCAACCCAATTCCACCTGCAGATTGAGAGATTTTTGCACATTGCTTAAGTGTATCGTAGATTCCATCAATGCTATCGTCCTGCATAGAAAGCAGGAAGCATGAAGAAAGCTGTGGCTTAGGCGTACCTGCATTGAATAAAGTAGGTGTAGCATGCGTAAACCACTTTTCAGACATCAGGTTATAGGTCTCGATGGCTGCATCGATATCATCTTTATGGATACCCACAGAAACCCTCATGAGCATGTGCTGTGGACGCTCCACGATCTTCCCGTCCAATTTCATCAGGTATGAACGCTCCAGCGTCTTAAAGCCAAAGTAGTCGTAGTTATAATCCCGATCGTAATCTACTGCCTCATCTAATTTCTTGGCATTGGCCCGGATGATCCCGTAAACATCCTTGGAGATCAATGCTGCATTTTCACCTGTTTTTGGATTGATATAGGTATAAAGTCTTTTCATGGTATTTGAAAAAGACTCTTCGGTCACCTTGTGCAGATTAGAAATCGATATCCTGGCAGCCAGTTTGGCAAAGTCAGGATGTCTGGTAGTCATGGTAGCGGCTATTTCTGCAGCCAGGTTGTCGAGCTCAATGGTAGTCACACCATCATAAAGCCCATCAATTACCTTCTTGGCAATTTCTACGGGTTCAACAAAATCCGGATTCAGTCCATAGCACAGCTTCTCTATTCTTGCTGTGATTTTATCAAATTTGACAGACTCTCTGCGTCCGTCTCTTTTTACAACTAGCATAAGGCAATTGGGTGATTAATGATGAAAAACAGGTTCATATTAAAAGTCTTCGTCTAAACTAAATTTAGGTTTCTCTTTTTCTTTTTCGGCGTTTAGTACACCGGCTTTCTGGTATTCGCCTACGCGTTTTTCAAAGAAATTGGTTTTACCCTGAAGGGAAATCATTTCCATGAAATCAAATGGGTTGGAAGAATTGTAAAGTTTATCACATCCCAATTCAACCAGTAGCCGGTCAGCTACAAATTCAATATACTGACACATCAGATCGGAATTCATCCCGATCAGCTTTACCGGCAATGCATCAGTTACAAATTCTTTTTCTATCTCTACCGCATCTTCGATGATCTTGACCACCTTTTCTTTAGGCAACTTATTCACCAGGTGATTGTTGTAGAGCAAACAGGCAAAATCACAGTGGAGACCCTCGTCCCGGGAGATTAGCTCGTTAGAAAAACTCAATCCGGGCATAAGGCCACGTTTCTTTAGCCAGAAGATTGAGCAAAAACTACCGGAGAAGAAAATTCCTTCTACGGCAGCGAAGGCGACTAATCGCTCCGCGAAGTTACCCTCATCAATCCATCTTAATGCCCAATCTGCTTTTTTCTTTACACAATCCATGGTCTCGATGGCGTGAAAAAGGTGGTCTTTTTCATTAGGGTCCTTTACATAGGTGTCTATAAGTAAGGAATAAGTCTCTGAATGAATATTTTCAATTGCTATTTGAAATCCGTAGAAGAACTTGGCCTCGGTGTATTGAACCTCTGAAACAAAATTTTCGGCCAGGTTTTCATTCACAATCCCATCACTTGCAGCGAAAAATGCCAACACATGTTTAATAAAGTGTCGCTCGCCATCATTTAAATTGGCCCAGTCCTTAAGATCCTGACTCAGATCGATCTCTTCAGCTGTCCAAAAACTGGCTTCTGCTCTTTTATAAAATTGCCAAATGTCATTTTGCTGGATGGGGAATAATACGAATCGGTCTTTATTTTCCTTGAGTATGGGTTCTTCTTGAGTCATTTGTTAATAAGTTTTATTTATTCACAGGATTTCCACCATCATTTTTAGTTACTAATAAAGTTATCAACAGTCAAAACAGGTTATCCACAAACGTAAACAAAACACGCCCACCATTCCAAAATCGTGGTTTGCGAGCTGTTTGTTGAGTTTTGGGAGTTAGTCCCGTTCGAAAAGTGGTTTATTTTTTCGCGACCGTGTTTACAAATGTGTAAAAAAGGACACGAAAAATCAAGCGATAATTCTCCGGTTTACCGGGTCTTGATTACAGTATGCAAAACAACATAACTTGCTGTTAAAAAGTGCCTTATATTCCATTTTTATAATCATAACTTGTAGCCGTATCGCTTAAATTGGGGCACGAAAAAAAATAAAAAAATCTAAAAAAAAAATAACCCTACCATTAAGACGTGGTAATGTTTGATAATATCAAGGTTTCTGATATCTTTGCAGTCCTTTTTCAAAACACAAAGAAATGTACGCAATTGTTGATATAGCCGGGAAACAATACAAAGTGGAGAAAGACCAGTTTGTGTACGCACCGTTATTAGAAGGTAAAGAAGGATCAAAAGTTGATTTTGATCAGGTACTTCTTGTTGATAATGATGGTAAAGTAAATGTTGGAACTCCCACAGTAAAAGGAGCGAAAGTTTCCGGAAAAATATTAGAGCACGTCAAAGATGACAAAGTAATCGTCTTCAAGAAGAAAAGAAGAAAAGGTTACCGTGTAAAAAATGGTCACAGACAGCAGTTCTCTAAAGTATTAATTCAAGACATTAAAAACTAAGTACCCATGGCACATAAGAAAGGTGTAGGTAGTTCAAAGAACGGTAGAGAGTCGGAAAGTAAAAGACTTGGTGTAAAAATATTTGGTGGTCAGGAAGCCATTGCTGGCAACATCATCGTTCGTCAGCGAGGCACTAAGCACCATCCAGGAAGCAACGTAGGTATCGGAAAAGACCATACCCTGTTTGCATTGTCTAACGGAACTGTTCGATTCCAAAAAGGAAGACAAAACAGATCTTACGTTCACGTCGATCCTGTAGCTGAAGCCTAAGGGATACCTAATAGATAAGAAATAAAAAAGGCCCCACATCGTGGAGCCTTTTTTTTATGCTTCTGTTTTATTCTTCTTTGGTCTTCCCGGCAACACTGTTCCGGGCTTGAATCCGTTTTTGTAGCGTTTCTTACGTGTCTTCCACACTTTGTAGTTATTTTTGTTTCCTACTTCGAATTGCCACTTCATATGATCTGACGCTGAAACCCATTTCAGGTTGTCTGCCTTGTTATTTCTCGGATTGTTATCCTCATGGATGATCATGGTCAAAGTAGACGGATCCGGATTTTCCACAAAAGCTATAGCTGTTTCCTTATGTGGATACACTGTTCTCCGCTTCTTTTCATCATCAATAAGGTCTAAGAAATAACATTTGCAGGTTTTGTTCCAACGCTGCTTCATCAATTTACCCTTGATTTTCATGTAAACCTGGCTTCCTTTATGCCAGCTTTTTCGGGTCTTACTTCTAATTCTCCCCTTGTTGGAAATCTCATAGTTGGAGAAGCCTTTGATGCCCTCCCATTTTTCTTCGCTTTGGTCTGCCATTTTTCGCTTGTTTAATAAATCTTGTAAACAAGCTGGTTCTTAATCTATCGCTTAATCTGTCGATAAAGATAAACCATTTACCATTCAACCAAACTCAGACCTGCCCTATTTTCTATAAACTGCATGGAAAACCAGATATATTTACCTAACGGGCTGATGAATAGCTTCCCAGGCATCACTCATCATAACCTTATATTCAACTTTTACCATTGAATAGATGAACCATTTTAGCCGAAAAATGCTTGATTTTTATACTTTGATTAGATTAACAACCCATGAAAGTAGTCTCTGTCAATTTAAGCCAACCAGTAAGCATTGAATGGAATGGAAAATCAGTGACCACCGGCATCTTCAAAAAACCGGTCGGATCGATTCTTTTAGAAAAAGAGCATGTCAGAGGCGATACCATAGTGGATCTAAGTGTACATGGTGGTCCGGATAAAGCCTGCTATTTGTATTCATCAGATTTCTACAACTATTGGAAGAGCAAGTATCCGCTCCTGGATTGGGGCTATGGTATGTTTGGTGAAAACGTTACCCTATCAGGGATGGATGAAGCAAATCTGAAGATTGATTCAACCTATCATCTGGGAGAGGCACTGGTATCGATATCCCAGCCAAGACAACCTTGCTATAAGCTGGGTGTAAAATTTGGAAGTCAAAAAATACTGAAAGACTTTATCCGCTTTGGACATCCCGGAGCCTACGTGCGGATATTGAAACCCGGCAGGGTGAAAAAAGGCGACAGCTTCGAACTGGTTGAGCAGTCCGATAAAGCAAGTATACAGGAAGTCTTCTCCTTTATATATCACAAAGGACAAAAGAATTAGCTGGTACCCTGAATCATCCGATTTGCTCCCTGACCCCGTCTAGATCATGCGGGTAGCAAAACACTTTGCAATAATGGATGAGTATATGTGCCCATATTGTTCGAGACACCACTCCTTGAGTTTTACGACTTCTAAAGGAATGAGTGACTTGATAGCTTTTCTGAGCTCTTTTTCAAATAACCAACGATCAAAACTTACTTTAGCAAGGATGGTCTTGAAATACTCCAACATAAATGTAAAATTTTGTTAAAGAGTTAACTTTTTGCGGCAAATTTGACGTTCTCAAGTGAGAAACTATTTAACCATAAGTTAAACAATTTTTACCTTTGCATCAAGGTCCATTTTCACTTTTACAGTCATTGCAACTACGTGCCATGAATTTTACGAAGTCAGGAATTTTAGGTTGCCTCACACTCATGCTTTTTGCCAATTTTTTAATGGCGCAGGAGATCAAGCTGGAGTATGGGGAAGATCAAATCGCTCTAAACCAGCTCTTTACAATCACATTGACTGTTGAGAATGAAAGATTACAAAATTACAGCCCGTTTCCTGAAATAGATGGTCTGTTGAAGAGAGGGACTTCTTCGTCGACCTCAACCAGCTTTATCAATGGCCAGATGACCTCCAAGCAATCCATCACCCAAAACTACCAGGCCACCAGGGAAGGAACGATCGTGATCCCGCCATTTGAAATGGTAGTAAACGGAAAGACCATCAAATCCCAGGGAAAAACCATCAAGGTAAGTCCTCCCGCTCAGCAACAGCAACAAAACAATACCAGCCCCTTCTCCAATGATCCCTTTGAGGAATTTTTTGGCAGAAGAAGGCAGCCTTCCGAGTTTATGGATGTGGAAGCGAATGCCTTTTTGGCCCTGACTACAGATAAATCAGAGGTATATGTCGGTGAAGGCTTTACTACCACCCTGGCCTTTTATGTGAGTGAAGAAAACAGGGCTGAACTGCGATTTTATGATTTGGGTAAACAGATCACGGATATCGTGAAGGAAATAAAGCCTAATACCTGCTGGGAAGAAAATTTCAACATCGATAACATTAGCGGCGAACCCATCACCATCAACAACAAGGCCTACACACAATACAAGATTTATCAGGCTGCTTACTATCCCCTAAATAAAGAAGACATCAAATTCCCTTCCATAGGGCTGAAATTGATCAAATACAAAGTGGCTAAGAATCCCTCTTTTTTTGGGCGCAACAGACAAGAGGATTTCGAAACTTTCTACTCTAAGCCCAAAGAAGTAAAAGTAAAAGAGCTGCCTCCTCACCCATTGAAAAACCAGGTGGCCATTGGCAATTATCAATTAGCTGAGAAAATCAGTGCTCGTGATCTGAATACCGGAGAAAGCTTTAACTATTCTTTCAACGTGCTTGGTGAAGGAAATATTAGCGCCATCGAAAAACCGATCATTCCGCAAACAAGTGATTTTGATTTTTATGATCCAAACACCCAACAAAATATTACCCGGTCGGCTGGAAAAGTCAAGGGTACCAAAACCTTCAGCTACTATGGTATCCCTAATGAGCCGGGTGAGTATGAACTGGGGGATTATTTCTATTGGATCTTTTTTAACCCGGAAAAAGAGGCTTACGACACCCTGCGGTCAAGGCAGCGCCTGGTGGTGACCGGAGAGAGCAGAAAAAATGAATATATCCAGTCTACGGATCTTGGTGCTTTCTACAATGGGATCGAATTTGAAGATAATCAACTCACTTCGCTGGAAAAGGGACCATTCCTTCAGATATTTGCAAACATCTTTGCGCTGGTTATACTAGTTTTGACCGGCATTATCATGTTTCGCAAGTAAACTTCATGGCAAACAAATTCGGCACTATTTTTAGCATTACCTCCTTTGGAGAATCTCACGGTCCTGGCATAGGAGCCATCCTGGATGGTTGTCCGGCAGGCATCACCATCGATGAGGCGTTTATTCAGTCTGAGCTGCAGCGCAGAAAGCCCGGACAATCCCGGATCACTACTCAGCGCAAGGAAGAAGATGAGGTGGAGATCCTTTCAGGAACTTTTGAAGGAAAGACTACTGGCACGCCCATCGGATTGCTGATCCGCAATAAGGACCAAAAGAGTAAGGATTACAGCCACATCGCTGATAAATTCAGACCTTCCCACGCCGATTATACTTACGAAACCAAATATGGCAACCGGGATTACAGAGGGGGCGGACGAAGTTCAGCGCGTGAAACAGCCGTAAGGGTAGCAGCGGGCGCCATTGCCAAGTTGATGCTCAAAGAAAAAGGCATTTCTTTCCACGCTTATGTATCTCAGGTGGGTGATTTGAGCCTGGAGAAACCGTATACCGAGCTGGACCTGTCGAAAACTGAAACCAATGACGTGAGGTGTCCGGACCCTGAGATGGCTCAAAAGATGTTTGACTACATTGATCAGGTAAGAAAAGATCAGGACACTGTAGGAGGTGTGGTGACGGGTGTGATCAAAGGTGTTCCTGTCGGTTTGGGAGAACCCGTTTTTGACAAATTGCATGCGGCACTGGGCAATGCCATGCTGGGTATCAATGCGGTGAAAGGTTTTGAGTATGGCAGTGGATTTGAAGGTGTAAAGATGAGAGGGTCCCAGCACAATGACGAATTTTATAAGGAGGGCGACCTGGTAAAGACCAAATCCAACCACAGTGGTGGGATCCAGGGAGGCATCTCCAATGGAGAAGATATTTATTTCAATGTAGCTTTTAAACCTGTGGCCACCATCATGCAGGATCAGGACAGCGTAGACAAAGCCGGCAATGCCGTGAAGGTCTCCGGCAAAGGCAGACATGACCCCTGTGTGGTCCCCAGAGCTGTGCCAATAGTAGAAGCGATGGCTGCATTGGTGATTGCAGATTTCTATTTGTTGGCCAGAACGAATAAATTAGCCGGGTGAGAAAGCTTCCCCTGCATGTAAAAATCATCATCGGACTGGTTCTAGGAATCATCTGGGCATTCATCTCAAGCTCCCTGGGATGGAATCAATTTACCATCAACTGGATCGACCCTTTCGGGACAATATTCATTCGATTACTCAAGTTCATCGCTGTTCCCCTGGTATTGTTTTCCATTATTAGTGGGATCTCCGGGCTCTCAGATGTTAGCAAGTTGGGTAGGATGGGATTCAAAACCATTTCGATCTATCTATTGACCACCGTATTTGCTGTGACAGTCGGATTGGGGCTGGTCAATCTCTTCAAACCCGGTGCTACCATAGATGATGACCAACGCATCAAAAACCGCATCAGCTATGAATTATGGGTGGAAGAAACCGATGGAGTAAAACCTAAAGACAACAAAGATTTTCTTAATGACCCACAATATGCCAGTCAGGTAGCAGAAATCGCCAATGATCCCAACCGGGAACAAACGGACAGCAAAGTAGAACGTACCATGCAAAGTGCTATGCAGGCCAAGGATGCCAGTCCTCTTCAACCACTGGTAGATATGGTGCCTGAAAATATTTTTGGGGCACTCTCTACCAATACGGATATGCTGCAGGTGATCTTCTTCGCCATATTCTTTGGGATCATCCTGGCTATCTTACCTAATTCTACCGTAGGTCCTGTAATCGCCCTGGTCAATGGCATCAATGCTGTGTTTCTGAAGATGGTGGAAAAAGTAATGGCTGTAGCTCCTTTCTTTGTTTTTGCTCTGCTGGCCGGAGTTATTGCCAAGATGGCTGATACGCCCCGTGAAGTATTTGAAATATTTAAGGGACTGGGTTCCTACTCGATGGTCGTCTTTATCGGACTGGCCATCATGATCTTTCTTTTTTATCCGGTCGTTGCTTCATTATTCATTAAAAAGATCAGCTATAAAAGATTTTTCAACCACATCAGCCCGGCACAGTTCCTGGCATTTTCTACCAGCTCCAGTGCAGCTACCCTGCCTGTAACCATGGAATGCGTGGAAGAGCTGGGCGTACCTAAAAATATTACCAGTTTCGTGCTGCCTATCGGGGCCACCATCAACATGGATGGAACTTCCCTTTACCAGGCTGTAGCTGTGGTCTTCCTCGCACAAATGCATATGGTGGACCTCACACTGGGGCAACAACTTATGATTGTGCTGACAGCCACGCTGGCATCCATCGGAACCGCTGCAGTGCCCAGCGCCGGATTGGTTATGCTGATCATCGTACTTCAATCCGTGGGACTGAATCCGGTCTGGATCGCCATCATCTTCCCCGTTGACCGCATACTGGACATGTGCAGGACAGTGGTGAATGTAACCGGTGACGCAACAGTAGCCTCTCTCATCGCCAACTCAGAGGGTGAACTGAAAGAGGATGCTGTAGAAGCGACAGCCTGAGGAAATAAATCCAAAACCTGTCCTTTGATGTTCTTTGGTCTTCTTTTATATTTACTAAAGAAGATTCCATTGTATGTCAAAAGCATTTCTGACGGTAGTTGTTTCCCTTTTTCTTTCAGTTCACGCGTTTGCCGAACTGGACAGCCTGGTTAAGGTTGATGAAATCTCCTACAGCAATTCTTTTGAAAAGAATGTATTTAAGAAATCAGGGAAAACAGGGAGCGACTTTTTCTACAGCTACATGGTCTTCTCTTCGGATGATAGCCTGCAAATAGCCAGTTACAGGAATTCATTAAATCGGCGGGTTCAAGACTTTAAAAGTCGTAAGCGGCCCAAAAACAATAGCAAGTACGTTAAAAAAGTTTATGAATTTGTTCACAGCGAGTTCCTGAGAAAATATGAAAGTGAAGCTTATTTTCATCAGATATTTGAAAATGGTGTATACAATTGTGTGACCGCATGCGCCCTTTATGGAATGGTATTCTCAACCCTGGATATACCATTTACCATCAAAGAAACACCCACGCATGTTTACATCATTGCTTATCCTGCGTCGGATCAAATTGGTATTGAAACGACAGACCCCATCGGAGGATTTAAAACATTCAGCCCTGGCTTTAAGCAGAATTTTGTCAACCAACTGGTAGGATTGAAGTTAATAGACATTTCAGAACTGGCAGACGGTGTTAATGCTGTATTTAACAGATATTACTTCTCCAACAAAGAATTAGGCCTTAAAGAACTCACAGGCATCCAGTATTATAACCATGGGCTTGTTGAGTTTCAGAATAACAATTATCAATTGGCTTATCAGGATATGCAGAAGGCCTACTATTTATATCCCTCTGAAAATATCAGGGAGATATTGTCCTTATCTTGTTTAGCCACGCTCTCAAAGGCTGATTATGATGATTGGTATGACATCCAGCTATTTTCATCAGCCATTACACTGAACCACCCCAGCTTTAGCGACAATCAAAAGTTAGGGGAATTTTCAAGGCTACTTAATAAACAATTGATTGATAACAACGATACACTTTTTGTTGACAGCGCCTTTCATGCCATTACCGCACTACCTTTAAATCCGGATTTAAATAAAGAAGTTACCTTTCTGTATAATTATGAAAGGGCTAGAAAATTATACAATAGAGGAAACTATAAATTAGCTCTTCCTTACTCAAAAGCTGCTTATCATACAAAGCCAGAGAGCTCTGATTCCGAAAATTTGTTGGTAAACACTATTCAAAATGCAGTAGTGACAAAAGCATTTGGATCGGAGGAAACCTTTTTGATTATTGAGTCATTGCTTGAGAGTTATCCAAGCATAAAAACACATGGTCATTTAGGCGAACTTCGTTCAAGACTATACCTAATAGCTATGCATGATGCCTTTGAAAATAAAAATGTGAATGAGGCGATTGACTATAAAAATAAATTCGAGGCTTTCATTGATGAATTTGGATATAGATATGATGAATATGCTCTTGGAAGAGCCTATTCACAGGGTATCATGTATTATTTCAGAAAGGGTGCCTATAGAAATGCCCGTAACCTTTTGAATGATGGGCTAAAATATGCTCCGGATAATCAAGATCTCAAAATGAGAAAATACTACCTTGATCGTGCCAGCAATTAGTAAGTATTGTCGATGGCCAGATTGAAATATTTTTGAACAATATACTTGTTTCCTGTAGGCGTTTTGAATTCTCCAACAAAAGATAGTTTTTCCATAATTACAGCGCCAGGCGGTGGCTTTAAGATAAACTGTCCCCTGTAGTTTGATCTTTCTAATTTTTCCAATCGATAACTTAAGTACTTTCCTTCTGCTAATTCACCCAAATAGTAAGTACCCCGTCCAGGGTTTTTATCAAAATAAACTTCAATGATATATTTTCCATTTACATCCAGTCTGTCATGCCCCTTCACAATAAGATTTGGGTAATTCTTTTTTAGCTGACCGCTCTTCGTGTATTCCTTCAGACCCGTCCCGGGAAAATTTTCCTTGTAGTCAATTTCTGATTCTACCTGGCCAGATTCGTAATGCCGCTTTAGCAAACCATCTTTGATTTCATTCTTATAATTGATCTCCAGGAGAGGATTGCCGTTTTCATAATGGGTCATAGCCTTTACCTTCTCTCCATTTACATACTCAAAACTCTTGGTAAGTACTCCCTTTTGGTTGAAGCTTTTGGCTACTCCGTGCTTTTGCCGCAAATCATTGATTGTATAGTAAGACTTTAATTTGCCGTTTTCATAATAATTCTTGACAATGTTGCTATTTTCCGGAGTGTCATTCTTTCCCAGGAATGATTCAATCTTATCACAGGAAAAAAGGCACAGCAATATGATGATTTGTAATGGTCTTTTTATCATTTGAATACAACTGAGTGATCCAAGATAGAAAATCTTTTCAACATGATCAAGACCATTAGACTGGGAAGTTTAATCTTTTATACCAGATAAGGGTGTAATGGAATAAATAATCATAAAGATCAAAATCAAGATAATTTCCTAAGTCATGCCCCTTTTAAAAAATCAAGATTTGATCCACATTTGCTCTTAGATGCCTTTTGAGCTTAAACTTTCGGTATGCCTTTTTTTAATAAGTATCTCTATACTTTTATTGAGAGGTAATAGAAACTGGATTTTTGGATACCGATCCCCAAGGGCTATCCGTACTCACAAACACTACGCGTACGCCAATACCATCTATGGATCAGGTATGCTGCTAATCAGCAGTTTTTATCTGGCGCTACTTACCTGGTTCCCCAGATGGTATAAGCAAGTAAGCGAAACCGAACACCTCCTGATCGCAATTAGCTATTTCGCGATTTTGTTTCTGATCATTGAGCTCAAATTACAAAAGGCTTTCAAGGAATAAAGCCTTGCGGAAACCCCAGCCAAAACTGAAGGGTAGGCATTACAAAGTTTGTCTTTTTCTTATTTCTTCAATTTCTGCAACGGTTATAGAATCCGCATGATCATTGAGACCTGTTCTCACAAAGTTTAACAATTCCTTCACTTCCTGATCAGTGAGGCTGACACCAAACCCGGGCATGATCTCATTGTACTGCTTTCCCTTCACCTCTATTTCTCCAGACAGGCCGAAAAGGGTGGTCTCAATGAGTTTGCTTTTGTCAGAAACAGTGGCTGTACCGAGCAAAGGCGGTGTGAAATTGGGTATTCCATCACCTCCTGGCAAATGGCAGGAGGCACAATTTGTCCTGTAAAGGTCTGCTCCCGGAATATCCGGTGTATCATTATCCTGAACGTACATTTGGATGGGTTCGGTGTCTTCTGTCAGGACTGCCAGATGACTAAATATAGCTTCCTCATGCTCTTTGAGCACTGAAATTTTTAGAATCCGGTCATTACCTTCCTCGGGAACATTGTCATACATCCATCCGTACCTGGGTATGTGCCAGTCTGAGTTGCTGGTAATGACATATATATCGCCAGATGATGAAACACATAAATCTCTTAGTCTACCAAACTGTTTTTGTAAATAAATTCTTTCATCTACAATTTGCTCTCCAGTTTGATCCAGCTCAAACAACCACAAGGCTCTTCCTTTCAGTGTGGTGAGCATGAGGTGGTTTTCCCATTCAGGAATGGCTGAATGATCGTAAAAGTCCAGACCAGCAGGGGCTATGGTGGGCGTCCAGGTGTATATAGGCTCAGTTACCGTGATTGAATCACAAAAAGTCATTTCATTTTCTTTGTCACAATGCCCTTCTACAAATGGCCATCCATAATTTCCACCCGGTTTAATCAGGTTGATCTCGTCATCATTGTTGGGTCCGTGTTCAGAAGCATAGATTTTCCCATTAGCTGCCACAAGTCCCTGAGGATTCCGATGTCCCATCGAATAGAAATAACTGCCCGGAATGGGATTATCATAAGGTACACTCCCATCCAGGTTGATCCTGAGGACTTTACCCGGTATAGCGAGCGCGGTCTGTGCATTTTTCGAATTGACCACATCTCCTATGGCAAAAAGGAGCTTATTGTCTTCACTGATGGTAAGCCTGGACCCATTGTGAGCAATGCGAGCAGGCACTTTTGGCAGCACTTTTTCCGGGGCGATCAGGGTATCTTCCTCAAAAGAGTATCTGTACCGAACCAGTTTGGCACCAATGTAATTGGGATTTCCTCTGCGATTAATCTCACCCGTAATGGTAGAGTCAATGTAGTTGTAGTGTAAATAAACGTAAGGTTCATTCCTGAAATCCGGATGCAGTACCATCCCCAGCAAACCAGGTGTATTCCCTCCACTGAATACCTCCGGGATATTCAACACCTTTCTGACCACTCCGGTAGCCGGGTCCATGCGCATCACATTGCCCTTCTTTTCGGTGAACCACAAATGATCATCGGGGCCCCAGGTGACCTCCCACGGCTGATCCAAATCACGCACCACTTCGCTGACCAGCAGCCGGGTCTTGTCCAATTGAATAACATATTGCGGTTTTTCATAAGACGGCCGCCTGGAATCTCCTGCGCGCTCACAAGTAAAAAGACAGACAAGAACCAAAAGGATGCTTACCAGGAATGTGGCTTGGAAGCGTATTACACTCATGCTCAGTACATTAGTTTTAAGGGTAGGTTTTGCTCGGTAATTATCCGGCCAGAGTTTTTGATCGTATTGTCAGACTCCGTGTTGTTTTTAGCACCCCAAAGGCGAGCCACCTGACTCACCGGATTGTCGGTAAAGGTGTTACCCGATATTTCAACATTGATGATGCCATAGGTATTGATCAAGATACCATTTTTTTCTTTTCTTCCACTCCTCGTGAACGTGCTGCCTTTTACCACCAGATTACCGCCAACAGTGGATTCATCATAGCCTCCCCGATAATAATCAATCACATTTTGGTCGACTCCCTCAAATCTGCAGTTTTCGATAAAAAGGTTTTCAACGTTGTACTCGCCCCTATCATCATCTTCTGCTGAAAGCTCCAGTCCATTGTTGCAGTCCCTAATGACGGTAGAATTAAACCTGATGAATTCGGAGAAGGAGTTTTTGTACGCTTTGAGCACATAGTCGAAACCCGATATCTCAGCATCATTCACAGACAAATTGTAAAGACTGGACATATTTGTTTTCAGACTGGCAAAAGCGTAATTCGTTCCATTCCCAGTGAGCTTAATCGAATGCAATATGAGCTGACCCTTTGGATTCATTTCAAAGGCAGGAGTTTCAGGTGCTCCGATGTACGAAATGGTTGCTTTGCCAGAACCGACAGCAGATTGAATGGTAACCTTTTTATCAATTTTCAGTGGTGTGCTTAATCCATACTCCTCGGAAGTCAGCTCAATAACGTCCCCGTCAGCAGCACTGACCAATGCCTGTCTTAACTCCTCTGCCGTACCTGCCTTAAGAGTCTTCGATGCTCTTTGGGGCGGTGACGGGTCATACCAGTCAGGACCATATTTGGAGAAATCCATGATGTTGGGCTTTTCAGCTGCAGCTCCATTGGTAGCTCCAAGCGAATGGCTTTCTTTTCTCGAATTCCCAAAAATATCACTTGTTATTTGATCGAATTCAAAGCCCTGATACACTTCAACATCACTCAGGCCTGATGAAGGAACCCAAATGTTCTCCTCTAATTCCTGCATAGAGAAATTCTTTTCTTCCAGCCCCCTTACACCTCTGAAATCAACTCCCTGGTTGTTGATCACATTGCTATAAAAATCAATGCCATCGATGGAGTCGTAGCGAAGGATAGGCATCCGATCCCCTTGCGTATTATAAATCAAATTGTTGGCTATGAGTGTCCGCTCGGGAGTTTCAGATCTTATTTCAGATTCAGGCAGGACATCTTTTTGATCGATGTTCGACCCCACTCCTATTTGCCAGGGAGACTCACAATTCATCCAGGTGTTGTACGCCACCACCACATCTGTCACCTGGAAGTATCTGTTGATGGCTGGTCGCGGGATGCCATTCATGATCGCAAGCGGACCCCTGAAAATCTCTCCCCTTAGGTTGTAAAAATAGTTGTTGGTCACCCAGTGCCCGGTCCCTATAAGTCTTACACCACCTACGTGAGGCGAAGCTTCATCGCCTATGAAATAATTTCCATCTATTATGCAGTAATTTCCATGTCGGGTGACCAGCGACCCTTCACTTTTGAAGAACACATTGTTTCTGAATTCATTGAAATTGGATTTGCTGGAGATGACCTCTACCTCACCATTGCATCTATCAAAGAGATTATTCGCCACCTGGGTGTGACTGGGCGACATTGAGGTACTACTGTTACCTAGCTGAATGGTTTCAGCACTTGGTCCACCCTTAGGAGGTCTGGGACCAAAATGATTGTGGGTTATTTTGTGATAATTCTTAATGCTTTCGTTTCCTGCCAGATCCACGCGTATGGTTGGCCCCCTGTTAGATTTTCCTGCCAGGTAACAATGATCCAGCTGGTTGTTCCGACCTTTAAACAGTACCCATAGGTCCTGCCTGTTACGCTGGGATTTGTTATAGTCGATGATTGCACAATTGGTGACCCGGCAATTATTGGCCAACTTATCATTGCTGATGGCGAACTGAATAACAGTGCTTGAGGGTGAGGCTCCATTTGTAAATACCAATCCGTCCACTACCAGGAATTCACCCCCTAATTTCAGGTCTGATGCTCCCTGAACCACTACCTTCCCTGGAGTCTCTGCACGAAGAGTGATGGGTTCTTCCATCGTACCCTGGCCATAAAATTTGATTTCAATATCCTTCCAGTCTCCATCCGCCATGGTGATTACTGAACCTGGTTGCGCATGAGCTATGGCTTCATTGAGCGCTTCAATATCCTTCACATATGTGCCTTCATTGGAGTTTCTGCCACAGGAGAGTAGCAGAAGCGCACAGATAATCAACAGGGTGTTTTTCACGTCATCATTTTTTGATCTCACCTGATTTTCAGGGGAGCTTTTTCATATAGGGTATCGTAAGCTTACCATGTCAGGGTTAATATTCCATTCTTCGCTATTGATCGACTTTAATGGTTTTAATTAAATATAGATAGCCCCACATGAAATAACAAAACCAAAACAAGTCACCTCTCCGTGACAACGCAGTTTGTGTAAACACAATAATGAATATTTGGACGACTTTGACACTATATTTGATGTGTATCTTGCTGTTAAAACGTACAAATTTTGGAATATGAAGCCTGTTACCAGAGAAAAGCTGCAGAAAGTCAGTACTGCCACGATTGCTACCAGTCTGTTTAAACGAGGGCTGAGAAATCAGTTTATCCAAAACGTCTTTCCCCTCAAAAAAATGACTACATCGATGGTGGGCGAGGCATTCACATTGCGGTATATTCCCGCACGGGAGGATCTAAATCCCATAGAGGTTTTCAGAGATCCTGAACATCCCCAAAGAAAAGCGGTGGAGACTTGTCCGAAAGGTGCCGTGATGGTCATCGACAGTCGTAAAGATGCCCGGGCAGCATCCGCAGGCTCCATACTGGCCTCCAGATTAATGGTAAGGGGTGTGGCCGGATTGGTGACTGACGGTGGTTTCCGGGATTCGGAGCAGATTGCTGAGTTGGACATGCCGTCTTTTCATCAGAGGCCCTCTGCCCCGACTAACCTGACGCTTCATCAGGCCATTGAGATCAATGGGCCCATCGGATGTGGGGATGTGGCTGTTTTCCCCGGGGATGTCATCGTGGGAGACAATGATGGAGTCATCGTGATCCCGGCAGAAATAGCCGATGAGATAGCTCATGAATGTACTGAGATGACGTTGTATGAAGATTTCGTAACAGAAAAAGTGCTGGAAGGACAAACAATCATTGGGTTGTATCCCCCAACCCATGAAACCTCGCTGACCGCTTTTGAGAAATGGAAAGGTGAGAGAAAGGAGGAATGATACGTAGAAACCGGGATATACTTTCTATCTCGTATGATTAGAAAGCTCATTGCTCATAATTTTTCCCTTTTAAATACGGTTAAAAACTTACTTGTTCTTCCCCAAAAAATCCAGGCTCCTCCATTAACAGGTTCCATTTTTACCAATTCCCATCCCTCTTCTCCCCACCGTTCAAAATTTTCGTCTAACTCTGCCTGGAATGTTGGCTTGCTTAAATGGAACGCACTTATGGTCAATATTTTGTATTCGTATTTCTTCATTTTCTTTCAGACAACTAGTCTATTTTTTGTTTTGCCTTCGGCAATAATTGTTGGAATATTATGGAACTGTTTGGAGGTCAACTTCTGGTAGTGGTCTTATTTTCCTGAGGCTCTTACTGCAAAATAGTAAATCTTGCTAAGCCAGACAACTGCTTTCATCTTAGCCAAAAAGTATCTATTCATGGTACTTTGGGGGCAAAACGCTGGTCTAGTCGATAAAACGGGACCAATAAGGGGTGCCATTGTTCATCAGACGGAAAGAGACATCGGCGTTATCAGGAAAGATATCCAGATCCCCATCAGCATCCAGGTCTTGAATCCGAATCCATGGAAACCATTCATAATCCCCGCTTCCTGGATCATCCACCACACTTATTGTCACATCCGAAAAACTTCTGTCTTTGTTGTTTTTGAGCACCTGGATCCAGCTACCCTGATAAAAATTAGCATTTCCACCACCCGTCCGGTTAACAACCAAATCCCTGTGTCCATCACCATTCAGGTCTTCTGCATCAAGATCTAAAACAGTCCCGTAGCCATCTACTGGCGGAATGATCGTGCGGGCGTCCATGGAGTAGCTACCCTTTGAGCTACCCCAATAGATGGAAGTATTATCTCCCTCGTGCTCATGGGCGGCCGTCAATAGATCTACAAACCCATCGCCGTCTACATCGATAAGCTCCGAGGTAAATATATTCTCCATGCTTCTGTTAAACAGATTATCTACTTTCTCAAAGTTTCCACTACCGTCATTGATATAGAAAAATGGATCAAACCCCCCAACAAAAACATCAATATCTCCATCGTTATCTATATCAGCTCCGGCACCTCCATGGTGGAAACCAGTCTGATCGGTAAGTTTTGTCCATGTAAAAGAGCCCGGGCCTGCTTGCATGATAAGTTTTATTTGGTTGCCGGGAAATGGATCACTGTCATACCCATGATCAAACACCATGAGATCCGCAAGTTCATCTCCATTAAAATCACATTTGATCGTTTTCCTGGCATGCGAAGCTGGTGGCATGTTGCCGTTGAATTCAGCACTGGAAATGGCAAAGTTGTTTTGGCCATCATTGAGTGCTAAAATACAGTCAACCTCCCCCGCTAAAAGGTATTCTCCTGTGGCCATAAAAACATCGGTATTCCCATCATGATTGGCATCCAAATAGGCTATTGCGTCCCTTAAGTTTCCTGAATTCTCTCCGGAAGGTATGGTGCTATAGCTGATACGGGTTACGGGATCAAGTTTTGAGTTGGTATAGGAGCTTCCAGCATTAGCATCTACTGCAGCAGAAATGCCCAGGTCTGCTAAAGTTGGGACCTCCACTTCATCCTTTGTACAGGAAAAAAATACGATAATAAATAATAACGGAAAGACTTTTTTGTTAGTAGGCATAGTCATCACTAATAGGGTAGATCTCAAACAAAATCAGTTCGATTGCAACCTACAATCTACTAAATTATGGCTAAAGGCAGAGACCAAAACCTCCGGAAATCACCCTCAGATAAGCTCTGAAGACAACGGTTATAAAACTGAAAAATGTGATGCCTCATCCAATACAGACCTTCCAGCTGGTCCTCCTATCCATATATTCTCTATTCCCTAAAATCCTTCACTTTCTTGAACTATTCCTGCATCTTTGCACTTATTACTCATACCAAATAGAAGTAATTATGGCTGTAGCACAACAAGCATTCAACATCAACATATACACGGAGTCGAATCCCAATCCGAATTCACTCAAGTTTGTGGTCAACTTCATGTTACTCCCTGAAGGGGTGAGCCGGGACTATCCAAACCAGGAAAGTGCCAGTCAGGCTCCTCTAGCACAGGAATTGTTCAACTTCCCTTATGTGAAGCGGGTGTTTTATATGAGCAACTTCGTGACAGTCACTAAAAGTGAGCAGGTAGAATGGATGGAGGTAAAAAATGAGATCCAGTCATTCATCAAATCATTCCTGGAGGCAGAAAAGCAGATCCTCACTGAGGAAAATGTGAAAGAGGACCACGAACTCAACGCTACAGATACCGACATCGAGCAAAAAATAAAGAGCATCCTGGATGAATATATTCGTCCGGCAGTGGAGATGGATGGTGGAGCGATCACCTTCGATTCATTCACTGATGGCAAGGTGAAAGTGCAGCTTCAGGGTGCATGTAGCGGATGCCCTTCCAGCACAGTTACCCTCAAGGCTGGCATCGAAAACCTCCTCAAACGAATGGTACCTGAGGTAGAATCTGTTGAAGCGGAAGAGCTTTAGGTTAAGCCCTGATAAATAAGGGCATTAGGCTAACGATATCATTTTTCTTCGCATCCCTCGGCGCTTTGGCCCGGTGCCCTTGTGGCTAAAACAAGCTAAAATTTCAGATGTTTCACTGTCAGTGACTGGTTGATCAGCTGCTTCAGTGAGTCGATACCGATCCGGATGTGTTTTTCCACAAACTTTTCGGTGACCTTTTGATCACTCTCATCGGTTTTTACGCCTTCCGGGATCATGGGCACATCAGAAACCAATAACAGGGCCCCTGCCGGCATTTCATTCTTAAACGCAGCGGAGAAAATAGTGGCTGTCTCCATATCAATGGCCATCACACGTAGTTTTCGCAGGTACTTCTTAAATTTTTCATCATGCTCCCATACCCTTCGGTTGGTGGTATAGACGGTTCCTGTCCAATAGTCCTGCCCATAATCTCTGATCGTGGTAGAAACAGCTTTCTGCAGGGCAAAAGCGGGTAATGCAGGCACCTCAGGCGGCATGTAGTCGTTGCTCGTTCCCTCGCCTCTGATGGCCGCAATAGGTAGGACCAGATCACCCACCTCATTTTTTGATTTGATGCCTCCGCATTTTCCCAGGAAGAGAATGGCTTGCGGGGAGATGGCAGTAAGAAGATCAATAACCGTGGCCGCATTGGCAGAACCCATTCCAAAGTTCACAATGGTAATTCCGTCTGCATTGGCACATTGCATGGGATTGGACAAGCCTTTTACGGGTACATTATGCCACTCCGCAAAAAGGTTGACGTAATTGGTAAAATTGGTTAGCAGGATATATTTACCAAAATCTTCCAGCTTTTGTCCCGTATACCTGGGCAGCCAATTGTCGACTATCTCTTTTTTGGTCTTCATATCTACAAATTTGGTGATTAATAGCCGAAATATTTATCTTAAAGCCATGGATGAAATTACGCTGGTCAACTTGCTCAATAAAATCTGTGAAAAAAACAGCTATCTCAACTGGAAACTAAACTGCAAATACAACGACGAACAGGATCATTCCATCATGCAGATCAGCCTGTTCAACAGCCGGGACAATCACAAAGCCGGCACTGTGACCTTTAGCATGGATACCGGGTCTGTCATTGAAGGGAAGTACGAAAGTCTCATGCCTTTCCAGCCTAAAGTGCAACTGGTAGATGCATTACTGGATATCCTGAACTATGAAAATTCGAAGATCCTGACCTCGGTGAATTAAATCTGGCCCGATGGCTAAAAAGGGAAAGGCAACCATTTAATTCCTTCTACGTTTTCAGGATCACAAATCCATGAAAATTCTGATCATAGAAGATGAGGCAAAAGTTGCCAACCATCTTAAGACCGGTCTTGAAGAGCAAGGTTATGAAGTAGACATTTCTTACGATGGAGAATTCGGGTTAAGAATGTTTAAGCAGCATACCTACGACATGCTCCTGGTAGACGTGATCCTCCCTGGCAAAAACGGATTTGAGATATGTAGAGAGGTACGCTCAAAGGATCAGCAGATTAAAATCATTATGCTTACAGCACTGGGCACCATCGATGATAAGATGGATGGATTTGATTCGGGTGCAGACGACTACCTGGTGAAACCTTTTGAATTTCGTGAGCTGCTGGCCAGGATCCGAAGTGTGGCCAAGCGCAAAACCGATCCGGGCACGGACAACAACCTGCATTTGGCTGATTTGGTCCTCGACATGGAAAAGAAAACTGCAGTCAGGAGTGGTCATAAAATTGAACTTACTTTCAAGGAATTTTCATTACTCGAATTTTTGCTTCGCAATAAGGGCAAGGTAATTTCCAGATCAGAGATCACGGAGCATGTTTGGGATCTTGATTTCGATCCCGGAACTAACGTGGTAGACGTCTATATCAACATCCTGAGAAAGAAAATAGACAAGGACTATACTCCACGGCTCATCCACACCAAAATCGGGATGGGCTATTATATCGATGTTGAGCCATGAACATCAAGGATAAATTAACCATCCGGTTTGTCCTGGTATTTGCCGCTGTTTGGTTGGTCGCATCTATAGCCATCTACTATTCATCATCAGAATTCAGGAAAGAAGAATTTTATGAACGGTTGGTAGCCAGGGCTAATGCTGCTGCAAAACTGCTGATTGAAGTAGAAGAGGTAGATGCGCAGCTTTTGCAAAAGATCGAGTCTGCCAATCCGGTGAAGTTACCCGGAGAAAAGATCACCATCTATAATTACAACAACCAGGAGCTGTTCAGCTCAGACACCCAGGACTCCCTGCGGGTAGACAGTGTTTTACTCGATAAGATCAGGCTTGAAAAATCTCTCAACTGGAGACAGGGGGATGTTGAGGTGATTGGAATACTTTATGAGGATCAATTTGATCGGTTTGTCGTGGTTGCCGGGGCAAAAGATCTTTATGGTCTCAGAAAGCTGCAAAATTTACGTAACATCCTGATCATCGTATTTTTCATTTCATTGATCATCATTGGAATGGCTGCCAGGTTATATGCAGGAAAGGCACTCCAACCCATTTCGGAGGTAATCTCCGAAGTGAATGAAATTGAAATCACCAACCTGGGTAAAAGAGTGGCCGAGGGCAACGGCAAAGATGAGATTGCAAAACTCGGGATTACTTTCAACCTGATGCTTACAAGGCTGCAGAATGCTTTTGAAATTCAGAAAAGCTTCATCACCAATGCCTCTCATGAGCTCCGCACGCCACTTACAAGCATGCTTTCGCTGGTGGATGTGACCCTACTTAGAAAAAGGAATGAAAAATTCTATGAAGACACACTCGTCTCATTGAAAGAAGACATCCATGGGTTATCAGAGCTCACTTCGAAGCTTCTGCTACTGGCAAGGGTAGATTCCTTTAGAGAGGATATCAAACCTGTCCGAACAGATACTATTCTCTGGCAGGCCATTGCGGAGGTTTCTAAATCCTATAGAAATCCCATCAGGGTGTCGATTTCGGATGACATCTCAGATGATGACTCTTTTACAATCATCGGACACGAACAGCTACTTAAGAGTGCCTTTACCAATCTGATTGAGAATGCCTGCAAGTTTAGCGATGGCAAGGAAGTGACTGTAAATATTCTCAACAAGGGTCATAAGCTACAATTTGGAATCATAGATCAGGGTATAGGTATTGCACCGGAAGATCTTAAAAAATTAGGTCAGCCCTTTTTCAGGGGCCAAAATACCAACCAGTTTCCGGGTAGTGGCATAGGAATAAACCTGGTAAAGAAAATCATCGATATTCACCAGGGCTCACTGGATATCACTTCATCTATAGGTTCAGGGTCAGTATTTTTCCTGGAATTTCCCCTTCTCAAAATTTAATCGGATTTTAATCTCAGCTTGAGGAAGTCTTAATCCACCGCCCGTTTATCTCCCTTATAAAACTTAAAAAATATGAATACAAGTTCTAGAGAGAGCCGGGTAGCCATAGGTGTTACACTCTTATTTTTATTAGCGATGGGTTTTGCCATTTTTTATTTCTCTGATGGTAGAAACCTGAAGAAGGACCTTACCAGCGAGAAGGTAAAAAGTGAAAAAATGCTTTCGGAGAAGCTGGCCCTGTCTAAGGAGCTTGATAAATTGAAAAATGAGATCGATTCCTATAAAGGAAAAAATGCAAGCCTGGACAAAAGCCTGGCTGATCTCAAAAGCAAGCTCCAAAAGAAAGAAGCTGAGTTTAACAGGATGGCTGCAAACAGCAGTCCTAACTACAAGAAGCAGTTTCAGGAGTTACAGGCCATCAAAGCAGATCTGGACAAGACACTTGCCAGATTGAATGAAGAGCTAAGTGCTTTGCAGTCTGAAAACAATGACCTGAGAACATCTTTAGCTATGATGGAAGCAAATAATGAACAATTAGCAGTCAACAATAAAAACCTTACCAGGATGATAGTGAACAACCTGGAGGCTGAAGCTCAGAAAAAGAACAATAAGTTGACTGTAAATGCCAAAAAGACCAAAGAGATCATATTGGCCTTTGAGGTCCCTGCCAGCATGAGTGAGCAGTTGAAGTTCAACATCGTATTCCCTGATGGTAAACAAGTCGCAAGTAATAACTCAAAGAATATTACTTATGCTGTCAATCACAAAGACTTCGTATTTAGCGATGCAGAAGTTGTTGCCAGCACACAAAATCTGTTTGTGAAATCAGATGACAGCAAGCAAATTGCGCTGTCTTACAAAGCCGATAGCAAGCTGAAACCAGGTACTTACCAAATCGATATTTATTCTGAGAATGAATATCTGGGAAGCTGCAGGATGAAACTTAAATAAACCTGTTTGTTCTATTCAATTTGTTCTTATTCAATATGATTTGAGAGGTTGCCTAATAAGCAACCTCTCATTTTTTTAGGGCACTGAATAAAATCTCCACTGGATGAAGAGCCTTTCGGCTGGTACCATCCATGATCTGATGACGACAGCTGGTGCCGGGCGCCGCAATGATCACATCCTCAGTTTGCTTCCTGATAGTAGGAAACAACACCAACTCCCCGATCTGCATGGATATATCAAAGTGCTCCTTTTCAAAACCAAACGAGCCGGCCATGCCACAACAACCGGAAGGTATGATCTGTACTTCCTTACCCGTAAGCTTTGAAAGGATCTTTTTGGTAGGCACCAAAGAGGACAAAGCCTTCTGATGACAGTGACCATGAAACTTGATCAACCCCTCGGTCTGCTCAAACTGATCTGGGGTGATACGACCTGCTTCCATTTCTACAGCCAGAAACTCCTCGATCATAAAGGTATTCGCAGCTATTTTCTTTGCAGCCTCTTTCTCATCTCCCCTTACCAGGTCAGGATACTCGTCTCTGAAAGTGAGAATCGCGGAAGGTTCCACTCCAATCAATGGTGTCTCTGAAGTAATGAGGTCTTTAAATACTGCAATATTCTTTTGGCAGAACTTTTTGGCATCTTTCAAGAGACCTTTTGAGATATGACTTCTCCCTGATTCCGCATGGTCTACATATTTTACTTCATAGCCCAATTTGTCCAGCAGCTGCACGGTGGTAATGCCTATTTCTGCTTCGTTATAATTCAAAAGCTCATCGGCAAACAAATAGATGGTCTTGATTGGCTTCGAAACAGACGGTTGGAATCCTTTAAGCCACTTTTGCCAGGTGATTTTGGAAATCTCAGGCATGCTTCGCCTGGGAGCAAATCCCATGATCCCTTTGGCTATCCCGGAAAGGACTGCATTGTTGAAGACCATCCTGTATCCCCATGGCAGCGCTGAAGCAAGCTTCATTCCTCCTGAGAAATTTCCGATTAGCCGGTTCCGGAACGGAACTCCTTTGGCCTCATAATACTGGTGTTGCCACTCGGCCTTCATTTTACCAATGTCCACATTTGATGGGCATTCGGACTTACAGCCCTTACAGCTCAGGCAGAGGTCCATTACATCTTTGATCTCATCGTGCACCAGCAGGTTGCTATCGTCAGATCGAGTAATCATCTCCCGCAACATGTTAGCCCTGGCCCGCGTCGTATCCCGCTCATCACGAGTGGCCATGTAGCTGGGACACATCGTGCCTCCAGAAACAGGGGTCTTCCGGCAATCAGCGGAACCATTGCATTGCTCGGCAGCCCGCTGAAATCCCATGGTATCAGAGAAGTCCAGCAGCGTTTCAATTTCTTTGACCTCCTGATCCTTGTCAAACCTCAGGAACGTATCCATTGGCTGCGTATCTACGATCTTTCCGGGATTGAAAATATTTGACGGATCCCAGGTTTTCTTGATTTGCTTCAGCAGTTGATAGTTGTGCTCGCCTACCATCTGTGGAATGAATTCCCCTCTCAACCGACCATCCCCGTGCTCACCTGACAACGATCCTTTATATTTTTTCACCAGCGTGGCTATCTCTTCTGCGATGGATCGAAAGAGCCCGATACCTTCTGAGGTTTTCAGGTTGATGATTGGCCTCAAATGAAGCTCACCGGATCCTGCGTGCGCATAATGAACACTATAAAGATCATACTCCTTAAGAATCTTGTTAAACTCCGCGATGAATGCGGGAAGGTCATTGACATGTACAGCAGTATCTTCAATCACCGGAACTGGCTTGGCATCTCCGGGCACATTGGAAAGCAGGCCGAGACCAGCCTTTCGCAGTGTCCAGACCTTTTTGATATCATCTCCGGAGACCGTGGGATATGAATAGCCCAATTTCTCCTTTTTGAGTTGGGTAATCAATGCCTGGGCAACTTTGTCAGCTTCTTCCTGAGAATCGCGGGTGATCTCAGCAACCAAAATCGCCTTTGGATCTCCCTCAATAAAAAATCTGTTTTCTGCCTGTCCTCTGTTACGCTTGGTTGCCTCAAAGATGTAGTGGTCCATCAGCTCCACCGCCGAAGGTCCATGTTGCAATGCAACCAGGTTAGCCTTCAGCGATTCGTCGATAGAATGGCAATGGATACAAACCAATACCTTATGAGGTGGCGGGATCGGTGTGAGTTTGATCTTGGCCGCGGTAACAAAGGCAAGGGTGCCTTCTGATCCTGCAATCAGACTGCTAAAGTTGAAGTTCTCACCTTTTTTATTGAATGGCTTCATCCTGGCCAGCATGTCGATCGCATAGCCGGTATTACGTCTGTTGATAGAAGACTTGGGGAACTGCTCCTCAATTTCTTTGATGTTTTTTGCGTCAGACAGGAGCTCATCTATCTGGGCATATAAAGCACCCTCAAGATTCTTAGCCTTTACTTTCTCTTTATAGGACTTTTCATCAAGTGCCTGGAATTTTACCTGGCTCCCATCAGATAGGATTGCGTCTACTTCCAATAGGTGTTCTCTGGTACTTCCATATACCACCGAGTTTGATCCGCAACTATTGTTTCCAATCATCCCCCCGATCATCGCACGGTTGGCTGTAGAAGTCTCCGGAGCAAAAAAATAACCGTATGTACTCAGGTGATCATTTAGGTCATCTCTGACAATGCCTGGTTGCACTATCGCCCAGCCCTCTTTTTCGTTGACCTCGAGGACATTGTTGAATTTTTTGGACACATCGACAACAATTCCTCCACCAACAACCTGGCCCGCCAGAGAGGTGCCCGCTGTTCTGGGGATTAAAGAGGTATTATTAGACCGGGCAAACTCCACCAGCTTGATGATGTCTGATTCATTCTCCGGAACTACTACCGCGATTGGAATTTCCCGATAAGCTGATGCATCTGTGGCATAGACTTTACGGGTGGTTTCATCAAGATAAAGCTCCCCTTCCAGGTTATTTTTTAGTCCATCAAAGTTCATGACGCAAAACTAGTCTCTTGCTGAGGTTTTTACTACTTGGAAAAGCTGGCTTGAATAAAAACCGGCAGGTGATCCGAATAATTCCTCAAATCCCTGTTATCGGTAAGCACAGCATATTTAGACACTTTCACCTGATCAGATACCACAATGTAGTCGATCCTCCGATCCAGTTCCTTCTGAACGTCGAAGCTACTCCAGGTGCCTTCGGGTCCAAAAACAAGTTCGCTGACAGCACGTGTATCATTCAGGGCGCCAAAAAGTTTTTGGATGGGTGGTGTATTAGGAGTCAGGTTGAGGTCACCCATCACGATTGTCGGATGTCCGTCCTTATTAAGCGCTTTTATCTTATTCAGGATCACATCCACAGACTGTAATCGGGCTTCGTCGCCCCTGTGATCAAAATGGGTATTGAAGACCCAAAATTTTTGGTCAGTGCTATTGACCTGAAATAAAACAGCCGTACAAATCCTGGGTAGGGCTGCATCCCAGCCTTTGGAGGGCTTATTGGGTGTTGGAGACAGCCAGAAGGTCTCTTTCTGAAGGACTGAAAATTTATCTTTCTTATAATATACGGCACTAAACTCTCCTTTTGCCTTTCCATCATCCCGGCCCACACCATACCAGCTGTAGGCATCAAGTTGTTCATCCAGATACTCCACCTGCTCTGGCAGACCTTCCTGGATACCAAAGACATCCGGTTCGTAAAAGGCGACCTGATTGGCTAATTCTTCTTTCCTATTCTCCCAGTAATTTACGCCATCACCCGGATTGGCGTACCGAATATTATAAGTCATGAAAGTAAATGACTGGGCTTGTAAGATCATTCCGGAGAGGATGATAAGGGTGCTTAACGATATTTTTTTCATTTCACTTTTTTCAGGACGAGAGCTACTCGGCTAGGCAAGTATACACTCAAAAAATTTTCCCCGAACAAAGTTACTGAAGGATACGTCATTTTATCATCTATTCTTCCAAAGCCCCCAAAGTCAGGATTGTCTGAATTCAAAACAATCTGATAGTGACCAGATTGTGGGATTTTGAACCTGTAATCCGGAATAGAATTGTGTGGATGGAAATTAAAGAGAAAAATCAGGTTATTTCTTTCAAAAATGAGGGTCTTGTTAGCCTCATCCATATTGAGCTGTTTAGCTGGGAGTGCAGATACCAGGTGATTGTCTTTGGCAATTTTCACCATCTGCTTTCCAAACTCATACAAGAATTTATATTTAAGCTCATCACTTTCCTGAAGATTCCATTGCCTGCGGGCATAATGATAGCTCCAGTTGTTGCCTTCTCTCGGGAAGTCTACCCATTCCGGGTGACCAAATTCATTCCCGATGAAGTTCAGCCAGCCTTCACCTCCCAAAGCAAGTGTGAATAGCCTGATCATTTTGTGTAATGCAATACCCCTGTCAATGATCAGGCTGTCTTTACTTACATGCATGTGGGTATACATCTCCTTATCCATGAGCCAAAATGCCAGCGACTTATCCCCCACCAAAGCCTGATCATGAGACTCGGCATAGGCGATGGTCCTTTCACCATACCGCCGGTTGGTGAGTGTTTCCCACATCTCAAAAATGTTCCACTCTTCGTCTGGCTTGTGTTTCAAGAGTTTGATCCAGTAGTCAGGTATCCCCATTGCGAGTCTGAAATCAAATCCCAGCCCCCCTTCTTTTACTGGCCTGCATAATCCAGGCATACCACTCATGTCTTCGGCTATGACGATCGAACCAGGCTTAATTTCTTTGATCAGTGAATTGGCCAGCTGAAAATAAGTGAGCACATCCCAGTCTACATCATTGAAATATCTGTCATAGTGATCGAAACTGACCATATTCCCATGGTGGAAATAGAGCATGGAGGTGACTCCGTCATACCTATAACCATCCACATGAAATTCTTCTACCCAGTACTTCACGTTGGATAATAGAAACCTTAAAACCTCTTCTTTGCCGTAGTTGAATAGTTTGGAGTCCCAAAGATCATGAGTCCCTTTGCCTCCGGGATGAAAATACTGATCATCGGTTCCATCAAATTCGTTGAGGCCTTCTGAAATATTTTTTACTGCATGAGAATGTACAATATCAATGATCACGGCTATGCCCATCTGATGTGCTTCATCAACCAGGGCTCTAAATTCATCAGGGGTACCAAACCTGCTTGATACAGCAAAAAAGTTACTGACATGGTAGCCAAAAGACCCATAATACGGGTGTTCCTGAATAGCCATGAACTGGATTACATTATAACCCTGCTCTTTTACTTTGGGTAATATTTTTTCTTTGAAATCCACATAAGAGCCCACACCCGCTTCTTCCTGGGCCATCCCGATGTGACACTCGTAGATATAGGGATTTTCATTGATCCCCTCAAGATCAAATTTCTTATCGGACCATTTATAGGCTTTTGGAGGATTCAGCACTCTGCCCGTGAAGTCATATGTCTTGGGGTCCTGGGTGGCATATTTAATGTAAGCAGGAATCCTGTCACGTTCTACTCCGTTTGCATCCGTGACGTGCACTTTAACCGCATCCAGGTGATTGATCTGAGCCAATTTGGAATCTATAAAAACCTCCCAGATGCCATTTTTCTCTTTTTTTAGAGGATGCTTTGTTTTATCCCAACCATTAAATGCTCCTATCAATGACAAGGCCCTGGCTCCCGGTGCCCACTCACGATACCACCAGCCACCTTTTTTGGAATCATAGTTTAAACCCATTTCCTGGTAGGCAGATGCAAATGCGGAAAGCGATCCGTACCGTTTTTCAATGTCCTTTTTCCGCTGCTTAAACCTTTCAATGCGGTTTTTGATCTCCTCTGTATAAGGTGAAAGCCAGGGATCATTTTTTACCAGAATAGGAATATCCGTTTTGGACATTGAGTGGGTTATTTAGGTGAAATTGATAGTTTTAATCGAAATTCAGTTACAAATTTAGCATTTTTTCAACAAATATGCCATTTTATTAAAATATTATTTCCAAAACACAAGAATAGATAGAAATCATTCAACTTATTTTGCTTTTACTAAAATAATATTCATGGTTTGACACTGAATTTCTGATCCTTGCTAAAAGGTAGGATAATTTGGTGAATATTTTTTAATTTCATCCCTCCCTTATAAAAAGATCCCCCTTCTTCAATGGACAGCATCGACAATATCACCCTAAATTTCAGTGACCAGAATATTTTCTTTCTGAACCTGAGTCTGGCATTTATCATGTTTGGTGTAGCCCTTAACCTGACACCAAGAGATTTCAAACTGGTGTTACTACAACCAAGAAGTGTATTGGCCGGAGTATTGAGTCAATTTCTTGTGTTGCCATTCCTCACTTTTATTATTGTATTCATTGTCGAGCCTTATCCAAGTATGGCTCTGGGTATGTTCATGGTGGCTGCATGCCCTGGTGGCAACATTTCCAATTTCATGTCAATGGTTTCTCGTGGTAATATCGCCCTTTCTGTCAGTCTTACAGCAGTATCATCAGTCGCAGCTATATTTCTTACCCCAATCAACTTTGCATTCTGGGCTGGGCTTTATTCACCCACAGCAGAATTACTCAAGCAAATCAACATGGATTTTTGGGGAGCCTTTCAAACCATTGTATCAATCCTGGGTTTACCCATTCTTTTAGGAATGCTGTTCCGATATAAGTTTCCCAACATAGCTCTTCGCATACATAGTTTCATGCATTACAGCTCCCTGATCATTTTTGCGGGTATTGTAATCATGGCTTTCTCGGCCAACCTGGACCTGTTTCTTTCGAAGATCTACCTGGTATTATTCATCGTGTTTGCCCATAATGGGATAGCCCTTTTTTCAGGTTATCAAATGGGTTTGTTGTTTAAGCTTCCCGAACAGGACCGAAGAACACTGGCCATTGAAACGGGAATTCAAAATTCAGGATTAGGATTGATTCTTATATTTGCATTTTTTGATGGGCTAGGAGGAATGGCCCTGGTAGCTGCCTGGTGGGGCATCTGGCACATTCTATCCGGTCTAACCATCAGCTATTACTGGAAGAATAAGTTTATTGTTAATCCCAAGTCAGCATAGATGCTTTACTTTTTTGTAAAATCGTGGGCAAAAATTCTTTGTCCACTCTTCTTCAGTGGATTTAAAGTCATTAATAGAAAAAATATTCCCAGGAAAGGCGCCATAATCTTTGCGCCAAATCATCAGGGGGCTTTTATGGATGCAGTGATTGTTGGATCTTTTACTGAAAAACCCGTCAGCTTTCTGACAAGATCTGACATTTTTAAAAAGGCTGCTATGCCGTTTCTTAACGCATTAAATATGCGGCCCATCTATCGCATAAGGGATGGGTATGATACCATTGCAAAAAATGAAGAAGTATTCAAAGGTTGCTTTGAAATGCTGGCAGAAAACAAAAAAAGGCTACTCATCTTCCCTGAAGGCAATCACGACACCAACTTCTACCTGAGACCACTTCAAAAAGGGACCTCCAGAATTGCGTTTGGAGCCAGAGAATTCATCGATGAGGACCTCAAGCTATACATCGTTCCCTGTGGGATCAACTATTTTTCTCACAGACACCCTGCCAAGGTGATCTTAAACTTCGGTAAAGCCATTGATGTGGATGACTTCATGCCCATTTATAAGGAAAACAACCTGAATGGCCACCAGGAACTTAAAAATGCGGTGGAGGATGGCATGAAAAGTGTACTGATCCTTCCCGAAAAAACTGATGACTATGAGCTGAGAAAAAGTTTTGTTTTTCAACAAGCCCATGAAAACCTAACATTTGAAGAGCTGAGGGAAATTGCAAAAGGTGAAATCGGAGAAATCCGAAAACCAACCAGAAATGCCTTCACCAGATTCCTTGTCTACTTCTTCAGCATTCTCAACTTTCCTATTTACCTGGGACTGAAAAAAGTACTCAGCATCATGAAAGATAAGGCGTTTTATATCTCCATGAAATTTTATGTCGGCTGTGTGCTTACGTTCTTTTGGTGGATTATCCTTTACACTGTAGGCGCATTGACACTCGGATGGAAATTCGGGCTCCTACTGATTTGTGCCAGTCTGCTATTTCTGTTTGCCAGAAAAACACTCATTGGCTACACTAATTGAGGCTGCTCAGAAAGCGGCTACGATCATATAGTAATCTGCCGTCCTTGTCCCATTCTTTGGTGATGATAGGACTGGTTTTGAAATCAAACGGATCTTCCGGATATATCACCTCACGCTTGATCCTTTGGTTGTCATAATATTCTCTCCAAAGACCTACTTTGTGCCCAAACTTATATTGACCGGTAACAGCTATCACACCGCTTTCATGGAATGCATAGTATTTCCCACTCTTCTCACCGTAGTGTACCGGGATGACTTCCTTTAGTTTGGTCTTTTCAAAATCATAATAGGACATCAGTGATTCTTTGGGCCAACCCTTCCAGAATTTCTTTTTATCCATGAGGATATCGTGCCGGTTATATTCTACCCATCGACCGTGCTTGGTCCCCTTGTAGTAGAATCCCTCCTCCAGCACCTGCTCGTCCATCTTTTTCACATAATGACCATGCAGTACACCAGCATATTCCCTGTTAACCCGGGTGCTGTTGACAATACGTTTTTTCTTAAAATCGTACCAGTAAAATTCCTGGACATATTCATCCGGACCCTCGAAGTCCTTATCCTTCAGATAATGAAACAACTCAACGATTTGCCGGTTGCCATATCCGGTTTTGGTAAAACCCCGCTTCGTCTTGATGCCAAAGAAGACTTTTTTATTCTTCTTCTTTTTCTTCTTCTTGGGTATCTCCTCCTCATCCGTGGCTTCTTCATCAAGGTTGATGGTCAGGGGGGAGTCATATGTGGTTTCAAACAGACTTTGTACAGATTCATCTTCCTGGGCCAGCACAAATCCAATGGGTGCCAGCCCCAGAATGAAGAATAAACACTTTCTCATACCAATCACAACGAAAAAGTAATGAGAAAATTTCGAAAAATCCGGATTTAACCGGATACCATATCTACACTTCGTGAGATAAAGGCTGTCAGATCTTTTCCTTTCAGCATACCTTGAGATAATAAGGCCAGGTCATAGGCCTGCTTGGCCAAAGAAACCTTGTCCTCCTCATTTTCTGCACTCAGAATTTTCTTGGTAAAGCTATGGTTGGCATTCACAGATACGGCCAGGTTCAATGGCATCTCACCAAACATCATGGGTCCGCCACCACCTACAGCTTGCATGTCTTTCATCCGTCGCATAAACTCGGGCAAGGTGATCGTTACTGGCATATCATCCGTAGCCATAGGCTCTACCACCACAGAATTCTGCTTGTTATTGACCGCCTTCTCATAGATTTCTTTGATCTGCTCCTTCTCCTTGTCAGACAAAACAGATTCTTTCTTCTCATCCTTATCGATCAACCGGTCGATCACATCTGAGTCTACCCGCTTGAAGACGATGTTGCTATCCTTCTGCTCTATCTGCCCGATAAAATGCGGATCAATTGGACCGTCCAGAAGAATCACATCATAGTTTCTTTTCAGAGCCTTGTCAATATAACTATGCTGCTTGTCCTCGTCACTGGCATACAAAAACACCTGGTTTTTGTCCTTGTTGGTTTGGTTAGGCTCTACTTTCTTTTTGTATTCCTCAATGGTGAAGTATTTACCCTCCACGTTTTTCAATAAGGTAAAATCCCTGGCCTTTTCTTCAAACTTAGGCTCGGATACCATTCCGTATTTCACAAAGAGTCCAATGTCATTCCATTTCTTCTCGTAGGATTCACGGTCATTTTTAAACAGCTCAGAAAGTTTGTCAGCTACTTTTTTGGTGATATAGCCATTGATTTTCTTCACATTGCTGTCAGACTGCAAATAGCTTCGTGAAACGTTGAGCGGAATGTCCGGTGAGTCAATGACCCCGTGAAGTAATTGCAGGAATTCCGGAACGATATCCTTTACCTCATCAGTGATGAATACCTGCCGGCTATATAGTTGGATTTTATTTTTCTGGATCTCAAAATCCTTCTTCAGCTTCGGGAAATAAAGGATCCCGGTAAGGTTGAACGGATAATCAACATTGAGGTGGATCCAGAATAATGGATCTTCCGAGAAAGGGTAAAGTTCCTTGTAGAATGTCAGATAATCTTCATCTTTCAGCTCGGTCGGTTGCTTGGTCCAGATGGGAGCTGTGTTGTTGATGATATTGTCTTCTTTGACTGTTTTGTATTTTGGATTCCCATCCTTGTCCTTACCATCTTCTACCTGGTTGTCTTTCTGACCAAACTTGATAGGGATAGGAAGGAACTTCGAATATTTTTCCAGAATGCCCTGGATCCTATGCTCTTCTAAAAACTCTTCAGAGTCATCCGCCATGTGGAGAATGATATCTGTTCCCCTTTCTTTTTTCTTTGAGGTGGTTATTTCAAACTCGGTATTTCCATCACAAATCCACTTCGCTGGTTCAGCCCCTTCCTGGTAAGAAAGCGTATTGATCTCTACCTTCTTAGCCACCATAAAGGCCGAGTAAAATCCCAGACCGAAATGGCCGATGATCTGCTGGTCCTCTCCTTTGTCTTTATATTTTTCTATAAACTCCGTAGCTCCGGAGAAAGCGATCTGGTTGATATATTTTTTGATCTCCTCGGCAGTCATCCCGATTCCGCGATCCGACACCGTGATTGTCTTTTTCTTTTTGTCAAAACTTACATCAACAGTGGTATCACCTAATTCACCTGAATACTCACCCAAAGATGCCAGTCTTTTGATCTTTTGCGTAGCATCGACTGCATTGGAAACCAACTCACGAAGGAATATTTCGTGGTCAGAATACAAAAACTTTTTGATGATCGGAAAGATATTTTCCGTGTGGATTGAGATAGAACCTTTTTCTTGCATCACTTTTCTGCGTTTTGTAAAATTTATGATAGGGATGGATCAAATTCTATTCCATCAGGGAAAATACTGACAAGTTGTCATTCAAACGCAAAAAGGTGTCTGATACTACCTGATTCGGTCTGCACTTCTGACCAGCTTTTCGTCTTTTCTGATAAATCTGTTGGCCAGTAAATTGAAGAAGAGCCCGGCTGCGATTACATAAAACCCTGCTAAAAAGTTACCCTGGATATTTGGCTCCAACAGGGCATTGGCTTTGGTCGTGTAGTAATAGGTCAATCCAAGTGATCCGCCCATCAGTAAGGAGTTCAGCGCCCCCAGCTGGATCTGTCTCAACCGGTTCTTGAATTGAAAAATAGAGAATAATGCCACTATTGCAGCCAATCCTGCAAGCATTCCAATATAATAGGTTGGCTTTTGGGTGACCACTTCTCCCTGCTCGAGATACACCATTTCTATGGCCGTCAAAGAAATAAATTCATTTCCATCAGTACTCGTCTTATCCCACAAGGGCAAAAAGAGTACCGAGATCATCACAATAGCCGTTAACAGAAGGAATATACTTTGGACGCGTTGGATCATGAGTTAAAATTTCGACAAAAGTGATCATCTCTTGCCAATTGGCCAACTGAATCCCCTTTAATTTGCAGCATGAGATATTTCCTGGATCTTGCTTATAGAGGCACAAACTACCATGGATGGCAAATTCAAAAGAACGCTTCATCTGTTCAGGAAACCGTTAATAAAGCCCTCTCTACTATTCTGCAACAGAAAACGGAATGCACGGGAAGTGGTCGAACCGACACGGGTGTTCATGCATCCCAACAAATTGCTCATTTCGATACCGAAACAGCAATAGATACGGCTAACTTTCAATATAAGCTCAATGTCCTTTTGCCATACGACATAGCGGTAAACAATATCAGACAGGTTAAAGAAGATGCGCATGCCCGGTTTGATGCGACACTCCGATCTTACAATTACTTCATCCATTCAAAGAAAGATCCATTCAAGACAGGAACTTCTTACTTTTACAGTCAGCCATTGAAAGTCGACATGATCCATGAGGCCATCCGGGTGTTGAAGAAAACCAGGGATTTCCAGGCTTTCAGCAAGGTGAAAACAGATGTAAAAACTTTTAATTGTAACATTTTTGATATCTCCTGGGAAACTTCTGAAGTCGGACATCGTTTTGAAGTAAGTGCTGACAGGTTTTTGAGAGGAATGGTAAGGGCACTGGTAGGTACCTTATTAGATGTAGGATTATCTAAAACCAGTCCCGAAGACCTGAAAATCATTTTAGAAAGCGGGAATCGATCAATGGCAGGTAGATCTGTGCCTCCTCGAGGCCTTTTCCTTACCAAAGTTGACTACCCAAAGCATATTTATATTTAGAATAACCAAAACCCATTGGAAAAAGAAAGCTCGATTAGTGGAAATATCCTGGACCTGAAGATCATCGGAAGGTTATTTGTTTTCGCTAAACCATATATCAAACAGTTTTATATACTGGTTTTCCTCACCATTGCGATGGCGCTGATTACCCCGGCCCGTCCTATACTTATCCAGTATGCCATCGATAATGAAGTGGCTGTGGGAGATTATCAGGGTTTGGTGATTATGGTCATCTGGTTGGTTGTTCTATTGATCATTCAGGCAGTGGTCCAGTATGCACATACATTTCTTTCGGGTTGGTTAGGTCAAATGATCATCAAGGACATTAGGATTAAACTGTTCAACCATATTCAAAGACTCAAACTAAAATTCTTTGATAAAACGCCCATCGGTCGTTTAGTGACCAGAAACATTTCGGACATCGAGACCTTATCTGACGTATTCAGCCAGGGTATCGCGGCCATGATTGGGGATATCCTGCAATTGATAGTTATCCTGGGTGTGATGTTCTATACCGACTGGAAGCTTACCCTGGTCAGTTTATCTATGTTCCCACTGTTGATCTTTGCAACTTATGTTTTCAAAGAAAAAGTAAAGGTCTCATTCAACAATGTAAGGACAGCTGTAGCCAACCTGAATTCTTTCGTACAGGAACACATCACCGGGATGAACATCGTGCAGATATTCAATGCTGAGCACAGGGAGTTTGATAAATTCAAAGTAATCAATGCCGAACACAGAAAGGCCAACGTAAGGTCTGTTTTGTATTATGCTACTTATTTCCCGGTGGCTGAAGTCATTCAGGCATGCGGAATCGGTCTGGTTGTCTGGTGGGGTGCCCGGGGGGTCATTGGTGAGGAGCTTACACTTGGAGTTTTGATTGCCTTTATCATGTATATCCAGATGTTTTTCCGCCCTATCCGAATGATCGCCGATCGTTTCAACACCTTGCAAATGGGTATCGTGAGCTCCAACAGGATCCTGAACCTGCTGGATAGTACTGAACACATCCCCAATGAAGGAACGCTGAAAAAAGATACCATACGCGGTGATGTTTCATTCAACAATGTATGGTTTGCCTACAATGACGAAGATTGGGTACTTAAAGACATCAACTTCGATGTGAAGCAGGGCGAAGCGCTCGCACTGGTAGGTGCTACGGGTGCCGGTAAATCCTCGGTCATCAACCTGCTCAACCGATTTTATGACATTAAAAAAGGTGACATCCTGATAGACGGCATAAACATTAAGGAGTATGAAATCACCAACCTGAGAAAGCACATCTCGGTGGTATTACAGGATGTCTTCTTATTTTCCGATTCTATCTACAACAACATCACCTTAAGAAATCCGGATATAGACCGGCATAAAGTGATTGAGGCAGCAGAGCTTGTGGGAGCACGCACCTTCATTGAGCGGCTACCCGGAGGTTTCGACTACAATGTGATGGAGCGAGGTTCTACATTATCGGTAGGGCAACGTCAGCTCATTTCTTTCGTCAGGGCCCTGGTCTATGATCCTAAAATCATTGTGCTGGATGAAGCAACTTCCTCCGTAGACACAGAAACTGAAGAACTGATCCAGGGAGCCATTGAAAAACTCATGAAAGGTCGGACTTCCATTGTGATTGCGCACCGACTTTCCACCATTCAAAATGCCAACAAGATCCTTGTATTAGACAAAGGCAGAATTGTGGAGTCCGGAAACCACGAAGAGCTCCTGAAAAAAGACGGGGTTTATACCCAACTTTATCAAATGCAGTATAAAGAGGTCATCACCGCATGAATCTAACCAAACCATTGTCCCTCTACCTGGGGATCATCGTTATTTCTCTATCTGTTATCGGATATACCCTCTATTATTTTTATGAAGATATGGGAGGCTTTGACGAAATAGAAGTGGTAGAGCTGGAGCCAATCAAAAGAACCCTGGTAGGGTTATCATATATAGGAAAAGCTCAAACTCCCGAATATGAAGAGCTTGTGGCCAAATGTGTTGATCAGATCAAAAACAACCAGCTGAAAGGGGTACTCACCATCGTCTCACACAAAAATGACACGCTGGAAAACACCGAGATGGATATTTTTGTTGGAGTCACCCTTCAGTCTTCCATGGCTGAGATCCCCTATGATTTTGAAGTGAGAGAACTCACAAGTAAAGAGCGGTATGCTGTGAATTTAACCATGCATCCTATGGTAAGACCTTCAGTAGAGGAAGTCGAGAATCAACTCCTGGAGCATGCTCAACGCCAATCAAAAGAATTGTTACCAATGTTTGTGGAGCTTTACTATATGGACAACACGATGACTGTAGAGGCCTGGACCAAATAGGTTTTACATCACCTCGGCAGCATCGGCACTTAGCTGCTTTTCATACAGTTCTTTATACACGCCTCCAGCTTCCAGCAATGACTCGTTGGTGCCTTGCTCTACGATATATCCATCGTCCAGTACCAGGACTTTGTCTGCCAGTTTTGCAGAGGACACACGGTGAGAGATGATGATACTGGTGCGTCCTTTCATGATCCTGGCCATAGCATTCAGGATGCTGTTTTCTGTTTTGGTATCCACTGCAGAAAGGGCATCATCGAGAATGAGAATTTTAGGCTCACGAGCAATCGCTCTGGCAATGGACACCCGTTGCTTTTGTCCTCCTGACAAGGTAATTCCTCTTTCTCCGACACGGGTATTAAATCCTTCTTTGAAATCCCTGATGTTATTCAGCAAGTCGGCATCACTCGCAAAGCGTTCGATCTGCTCTTCAGTGAGTCCTTCCCTGCCAAAGGCAATATTTTGACCGATGGTATCCGAAAAGAGAAAAACATCCTGTGGTACATAACCAATCTGACTTCTCAGATGAGCAATGTTGTAGTCCTTGATGTCATTACCATCTATGGTGATCCTACCACCGGAGACATCGTATAACCGTGTGATCAGGTTAGCTATGGTGCTTTTCCCAGATCCTGTGGTACCTATGATGGCTATAGACTCACCAGGCTCCACGTTGAAGCTTACGTCTTTTAAGGCTTCTATACCCGAGTCAGGATAAGTAAAGCTTACATCTTCAAAAACGATACTTCCTTTAATAGGTAGCTCAAGGTTTTTAATGGAAATGATCTCATTCTTGGTGTTGAGGAATTCATTGATCCGACGCTGTGATGCTGCTGCCCGTTGAATAATACTTGTAATCCATCCAAGTGATGCTACCGGCCAGGTGAGCATATTCACATAAATGATGAATTCGGCAATATTACCTGTGCTCAATGTGCCTTTAAAAACTTCGATGGAACCGATGTACACGGTCAGGATCACACTCAGCCCGATCAATCCCATGATCAGCGGAAAGAAAAGTGCCTGAACAAATGCCAGCTTCAGCGATTTGTCCTTGTATTCTACGCTGGCTGTACCAAATTCTTCCCCCATGTCCTTTTCTCTCCCAAAAGACTTGATCACACGGATACCTGAAAAAGCCTCCTGCACAAACGTGGACAGTCCTGACAAACTTTTCTGTATTTCCTCCGATTGCTTGTTGATGATATTGTTTACAAAATATATACTGATAGACAGGATAGGCAGCGGAATAAGGGAATAGAGTGTCAGCTTGGGGTTGATGGAAAACATATAAGGTATCACCATCATAAACAAAGTAGCCAACGAAATCCCATACATGATGGCTGGCCCGATATACATTCTCACCCGGCTTACATCCTCAGATATCCGTGCCATCAGGTCCCCCGTATTATTCCTTCTGTAAAAACTCAATGGAAGCGTCTGATAGTGCTCGTAAATCTCGTTTTTCAGGTCATACTCAATGAGCCGGGACATTACGATGATCGTCTGCCGCATGAAAAACATGAAGACCCCTTTCATCAGGGCTGCTATCAGGATGATGAGCCCCAGGATCAGAATACTGGCCGCAAATATTTCGTACGCATTCGACTGAATGTCGAAGTCGGTAAATATTTTGAATATATCATAGCTACGCTGAAGTAAATCAAATGCATACCTGACGATCACCGCCGGGATAATTCCAAAAAAGTTGGAAATAATAATGAAAAGGGTGCCTGAAAGGAGGTACCACTTATATTGAAACAGGTATTTATTGAGGTGGGAAAGGTCTTTCACAAAGTTTAAAACGAACGAATCGCAAAATGGTTATTCCTATAAAAAACGACTAATTTTGGCCCAAAATACCGTGCGGTACTTATCAGTGGCAGCAAACATAACATAAGGGAATGATAGAGGCACAACAGAATACGGATCAAAACCAACTTTTTGAGGTAATGTCAACGATGGACCATGAGCAATTGGTCTTTTGTCGCGATGAAGCCACTGGACTCAAAGCCATCATTGGTATCCATAATACAGTACTTGGACCTGCCATGGGAGGTACCCGGATGTGGCACTATGATTCTGAGGCTGCTGCTGTGAGGGATGTGTTGAGACTTTCCCGTGGAATGACCATCAAAAATGCCATCGCCGGTTTAAATATTGGTGGCGGTAAAACCGTGATCATCGGTGATGCCCGAAAGATGAAAAATGAATCCTTGCTTCGTCGCTTTGGGAAGTTTGTAAACAGTCTGAACGGAAAATACTGGACTGCTCCCGATGTGAATATGGGTGAGCGCGACATGGAATTCATCAAGATGGAAACACCTTATGTAGCTGGTATCCCTGAAAACATGGGTGGATCAGGCGATCCTAGTCCGATGACCGCCTATGGTGTATACTATGGCATGAAGGCCAGCGCCAAAGAAGTTTTTGGAAGTGATAGTTTGGAAGGAAAAAAGATCGTGGTGCAAGGAGCCGGACAGGTAGGTAAGTATTTGGTCAATCACCTGATGAAAGAAGGTGCCAAAGTATTTATATCAGACATATTTGAGGATAAAATCAAAAGTATCACCGACAAGCATAAAGTAGGTGTGATAGCACCTGACAAAGTATTTGAAGCAGAGATGGACATCTTTTCTCCATGTGCATTGGGTGCCTCGCTCAACAGCAAATCCATTCCACAGCTAAAATGTGCGATAGTGGCAGGGGCGGCTAACAATCAACTGGAAGAAGAAAACCTGCACGCTGAAATGCTTGCTGAGAGGGATATTCTCTATGCACCAGACTTTCTCATCAACTCAGGAGGGATCACCAACGTATACTATGAACTACTCGGCAACTACAACAAGGACCGGGTAAAGGCGCAAACTTCAAGAATTTATGAAGTGACTCTGGATGTATTTAAGCATGCCAATCAGCATAAGATCACCACGCATAAGGCTGCACTCCAGATTGCCCTAAACAGAATTGACAGTGTTGGAAAAACCAAATTGGGTTATTAATTATTCTTTGCCAATAAAATACGCATGCTAAATCGCAGGATCCTTAGAATCAAGGCTATGCAAGCCTTATACAGCTATTACCTGGCTGAAAAATCGTTAAAGGCTGTTGTTCAGGAAGAACTGGACAAACAATTTACTTTAGATCCTGCCAAAGATGATTTTTCACAGGCCGGTGAGTTCGAAGCCCGTAAAAAAGCGGCACAAAGCCTTTACTACAAAAGGCTTAATAAGGAAGAGGCCGATACCAAATCCCTGGATGCTGATATCGTCGAAGCAGTGGACAAAGCTCAAACCAATTACAATGCCGCTTTAAAGGCAGAGTCTGTGGCTATCAGTAAGCGCATGTTTTCTGATATCAATGACATCCATCAGATGTACTTCAAGTTGTTGCAGCTTCCGGTGGAATTTGCCCACATTGAAAAGCTGGAGAAAGAAAAAAAGGAAAAAGCGCATATTCAAAGGCACTCTACCTGGAAATTCCATTTCATCAATAACCCTGTAATCAAAGGACTGATCGGCTTTCAGGATTTTCAAAAGGAAATACAGAACAGGAAAGTGGACTGGTCGTCCGAAGAGGACTTGCTTAAAGGGTGGTTTAAGGACGTTCTTCAAAAGAATGAAAGGCTCATTGAATATCAGAGTCTGGAAGCACCGACAACAGAAGAACACATGGATGCGGTAGTTTATCTGATGAAAAAGGTGGTGTTTAAGGATGAGGTCATCTCGGACTACCTGGGATCGATAGATCTTCGCTGGAATGAAAACAAGCCTGTCCTGGCCAGCCTGGTAGTGAAAACACTCCAGGGGTTCAACGAAGATGATCCGGAGACACCGTTTGAATTAAAAACCATCAGTAAAAACGAAAAAGACGATCTGGATTTCTTCAAAAAACTCTATGAAGAACCGGTAAAAAGCAATGACAAGCTTGAGCAGATCATCTCAGAAAAGACAAAGAACTGGGATATTTCCAGGGTAGCCCTGTTGGATAAGATCATTTTGAAAATGGCTTTGGTGGAAATGACCAATTTTCCGAGCATCCCTGTAAAGGTGACAATCAATGAATTTATAGAAATTTCGAAACTTTATAGTACGCCAAAGAGTAAACAATTTGTAAACGGTATTTTGGATGTTTTAGCAAACGAACTAACTTCGGATGGCGTTATTAAAAAAAGTGGAAGAGGTTTAATCGATAATAAATAATATCATGGGAAAATCAGGATCAGGTGGATCATTCTTTTCATTCTTTCTCGGGCTTTTGGCTGGAGGAGCAATAGGTATCCTTTTTGCTCCAGACAAGGGTATAAATACCCGGGATAAGCTTACCTATAGGTTGGATAAGTACAAAAACAGACTGGAAGACCTCATTGAAGATCTTGTTCAGAGTGGAGAAGAAGTAGAAAATGAAGCGAAGTCTGAGGGTGAAAAAATCATAAAAGACGCAAAATCCAAAGCTGAGAAGTTGCTGGATGATGTGAATGGTTTAATCAACCAGATTCAGAAGAACTAGTCTGAAGTTCTAATTTTAACATATCATTAAGATTCTAAAGGCAAGACGATACTTTATTGTTTTGTAATTTTGCCCCATTATAGAAATTAAATTTGCCAGAGTTATGAAATTGAATATTCTCAATTATCTATTCATTGTATTGCTTGGGATCACTGCTTTCAGTTGTTCCAACAAAGAGCTTGAGTCCAGAATCGCTAAACTGGAAGGAAAAGTAGCCGAGTTAGAGGCTAAAAACGGGCCAACAATCAATGCCCCAGCGAGTACAACTGCTAACCAGCCAGAAGTAAAGCCTGACGGCCCGCTGCCAGCATTTAAGTTTAGTGAAGAACTTCACGATTTCGGTACAGTGAACGAACCGGAAAAAGTGTCTCATGTATTTACTTTCGAAAATGTGGGTGAAGCGCCATTGATCATTTCATCCGCTACGGCTACATGTGGATGTACTGTACCTGAGTGGCCCAAAGAGCCTATTCCAGTAGGTGGAACAGGTGAGATCAAAGTGGAGTACAACAGTGCCAACAAATCAGGAATTCAAAATAAAACAGTGACCATCACAGCCAATACTTACCCTAAGAAAACTCAGTTGAGGATCAGGGCTAATGTGGTGAAATCTGGTAATCCTTCTTAACTATAAAATTTGATGATTAATTCTCTATTGCTGCAAGCCGCCAATGGCGGAAATCAGTACACATCCCTGATCATGATCGGTGGGATGATTGCAATCTTTTATTTTTTCTTTATTCGTCCACAGCAAAAAAAGCAAAAGGAACAGAAGAAGTTTATTGAAGCCATTAAAAAAGGTGACCAGGTGGTGACCATGGGTGGTATTCACGGTAAAGTTGTCTCTGTAGATGGTGATACCATCACTTTGGATGTAGATCGTGGAAATAAGCTTGTTATTGAAAAATCCTCTGTTTCTCTTGAATCCAGCAAAAGAGTTTCAGGTCAGAAATAATTTCATTTAGACATATGTCGAAATGTCGTACTTTTTAGAAAATTGGAAGGTAGTCATCATCTCACTGATAGGAGCGACTACCTTCTGGTTTTTTAACGCACTCAACAAAAGTTACGACACTACCATCAATTATCCGGTAGAGTTCACCTTTAGCAGAGATAGCAATGTGGTCATGCAGCCCCTACCGGCTTCCATCAGGATAAACGTGTCCAGTGGAGGGTGGAACCTGTTGAGGAAAACTTTTTGGTTTAATGTGCCGCCCATTGAAATCCCGCTCGATCAACCGGATAAAACCCGATATATAGATCGCGGGCAGTTATTTCCATTGGTAGTCAACCAGATGAGCGAGCTTAAGGTGAATCATATAGTGAGTGATTCTCTGTTTCTTTTCATAGAATCAAAGAAAACGAAGAATGTACTCCTGAAACTGGACTCTACAAAAATTCCGCTGGGTCCAAACCACAGAATTACTTCCCCCATCTCTATTAAACCTGATTCCATTCTGCTTATCGGCCCTTCCAGCTTCATCGATTCACTCCAGAGTGAATATTCGCTGGTGCTCAATATGCAAAACATTGATGATCCGGTGAACCAGAATATCCATGTCAACCTCCCAAACAACCTGATTGAGAGCGAACCCAAAGAGATCAATGTATCTTTCAACGTAGAACAATTTGTAGAAGAACAAATCACTGTTCCTGTAGAGCTGGCAGGTTTTCCCAGGGATTCCAGCAGATACCTGGAAACAGGGGAGATTATAGTAAACTACCTGGTCGCTGATTCTAAAAAGAGGCCATTTGATCCCAGTGAGTTTGTGGTGTTAGTTGATTTGTCCACCATAGATAAGAAAGACTCCACCATCATGCCTATTCTACTTTTTCACCCTCCGGAAATTGTGGAGGTGACTGTACTTCCCGACCAACTTAAAGTGGTCTATGAATAGGACTAAAATCGGAATTACCGGAGGCATTGGTGCAGGGAAAAGCATAATCAGCCGGATATTTAAACTTCTTGGAATTCCTGTTTACGATGCAGACACTCGCGCTAAATGGCTCATGAATCATGACGAGGAACTAAAAAAGGGCATCATTCGGCTATTTGGAAACGAAGCTTATACCCAGGAAGGACTCAACAGAACCTTCATTGCCGGACAAACATTCAGGGATCAGGCTAAACTGGATCAGCTGAATGGCCTCGTTCATCCGGCAGTTGGACATGATTACGCAAAATGGGAAAAGGAGCAGGAGAGCCCATTTACACTCAAAGAAGCTGCATTACTATTTGAGGCTGGTTCCTACAAAGACCTGGACCAGATCATCGTTGTGAGCGCCCCTGAGGAATTAAGAATTGAACGGGTTTTAAAACGAGATGCTCACCGGAGCCGCAAGGATATAGAGGCAATCATCAGTAAACAATGGCCTCAGGAGAAAAAAGAATCCAAAGCGGATTTCGTGATCTACAACAATGGCAAAAGCCTGGTCATCCCGCAGGTCCTCTCAATCCATGAGAAAATCCTTGCATCAATTGGCTAGCAAATTAACCGGCAGGCGTACCTGATCGGCATAGAAATTTATGCGCTTGGATTTGTCATCCAGCAATTCAATCTTTTCGATTCTGTCCTGAGAATGATGGTAAAAGAGCTCTACATAAAACTCCCCAATCAGATACAAATTCACCTTGTAGGCATAATACCTGATAGATGTGATAAGCTCCCCATTGAAATACACCCACTTCGTTTTTTCACCCAGCGAAAGCTTTGTAAAATCCCTGCTTGTCATGCCACCAATTTAATTCAAAGAATCAGAGATTCACAGGAAACCCATAATATTTAGGTGTATTTACGGATGTAGTCTAATTTTGATTGAAATGTACGAGATCTACCTCATCATACTGGTCGTTGCTTTTTTATATGCCTCAGTAGGCCATGGCGGTGCCAGTGGGTACCTGGCCATCATGAGCCTGTACAACTTTGCCCCCGAGACACTCAAACCAACAGCCTTGATGCTCAACCTTTTTGTTGCCGGCATTTCTTTCATTCAGTATTTCAGAAAGGGCTACTTCAACAAAAAATTATTTGCTGTTTTTGCCATTACCTCGATCCCGGCAGCATTCCTGGGTGGTATGATCACCATCGACCCCACCCTTTATAAAAAAATCCTCGGTTTCCTGCTCATTTTTGCCATCTTGAGGATCCTGGGAGTGTTTGGGTCAGCCAGTGAGGAGAAAAAACAACCTAAACTGATTTTGGGGCTCATTATCGGGGCAGGTATTGGTTTTTTCAGCGGATTGATCGGGATAGGAGGAGGAATAATCCTGAGTCCCATTATTCTTTTATTGGGCTGGGGAAACGTAAAAGAAACTGCGGCGGTCTCCGCATTGTTTATATGGGTAAATTCCATGGCTGGTATGGCTGGATTGCTTAGCACAGGCATCACCTTTTCAGATCAGTTGGTTCCTTTTGTTGCCATTGCACTGATTGGCGGGCTCATTGGTGGGTTTGTCGGCAGCCATAAATGGAGTCTGAAGTCCTTAAAATTGGCTTTATCCATTGTTTTGATCATGGCATGCTTTAAATTAATACTTACATGAGTACACTCACAGTTAAATATTTCGGAGCCATCGCAGAAGTTACAGATACCCTACAGGAAGAGCTGGATATCATGGATGATATGTCGGTACAATCGGTTGTCGATGCCTGCCTCCAGAAATATCCGAGGCTGCAAACGATGTCATTCAAAGTAGCTCATAACCAAAAGATTACAGACTCGGGTGAAACAGCACCGGGAGACGAAATCGCCTTTTTACCACCCTTCTCAGGAGGATAACATGGATAAACCGAGCTCACATAGATCATCCAGGTATCAGCGACAGATCGACCTGCACAATGTAGGCGCTTCCGGCCAAAAGAAGCTTGCTGATGCGCGGGTACTCATTGTGGGTGTAGGAGGCCTGGGGTGTCCGGCTGCGCAATATCTTGCTGCCGCGGGAATCGGCACAATCGGATTGATAGATCATGATCGGGTGGAGCTCAGCAATCTGCAAAGACAGATCCTTTTTGAGGAAAGTGATCTGGGACAAAATAAAGCTCAATGTGCCCGGACAAAGCTCCAAAAACTCAACGCTGATGTGGAATATAAGGTGTATCCGGAAAGGTTTACGGCTGCCAATGCGTTGACGATCCTTCAGGATTTCGACCTGGTCATCGATGGCACAGATAACTTTGAAACCAAATATCTTATCAATGATGCTTCCCTTTTGGCTGGCAAGCCCATGATTTTTGGCTCCGTTTATAAGTTTGAAGGCCAGCTTTCGGTCTTCAACCTTGAAGACGGGCCTTCATACCGGTGTATTTTTCCGCAACACCATCAACTGGATCCCAACAGCTGCATCGACACAGGGGTCTTGGGCGTTTTACCAGGTCTTGTAGGCACCTTACAGGCTGCCGAAACCCTTAAGATCATCCTGGGCATTGGCGAGGTCTACTCCGGCAAAATGAAAATCTTCAACTCGCTCAATAACATGGAGCAGGTAGTGAGTTTTGAAAGAAATGAAGAAGAAATAAAGCGTGTGCTTCAACGTGGACTGGCAGCACAGGAAGAGAAAGACGAAATTGCATGTGCTGATGAAGCCTTGTATATAGATATCCGGGAAAATCATGAACTCCCAAAGTTGGATCACCTTCCCACCATCCGGATCCCATTAAGTGAATTGGAAAAGAGAATTGAGGAGATCCCCAGGGAACGAAATGTGATCTTATTTTGTCAATCCGGAAAGCGAAGCCGACAAGCCATTAACTTTTTGGAGCAAAAGCATGGTTTTAAAAATTTACATCACTTAATTGGCGGGATCAAAGAACTGCAGGTATAGATGGAGAAAAAAAGAGAATCAAAAAAAATATTTATTCAGGGAGCGATTCCCGTGGAAAAGATCGCTAATTCAATTGCCAACCATCAGCACAAAACCAACATTGGTGCCCATGATATCTTCCTGGGACAAGTGAGAGCTGATGAAATCGATGGCAAAACCGTAAGCCACATTGAATATACCGCCTATGAGGAAATGGCTGAAAAAGTGGTTCATGAAATTCGGGAAAAAGCCTTCGAAAAATTTGATTTGACGTGTGCGCACATCTATCACAGCCTGGGAAAGGTAAAAACAGGAGAATTGTGCTTTTTTGTATTTACCTCCTCTGCACACAGAAAGATGGCTTTTGAGGCTACGCGCTTCATCGTGGAAGAAATCAAAGCCAACGCACCTATCTACGGCAAAGAGATCTTTGAGGATGCCACCAGTCAGTGGAAGAAAAACACACCGGTAAGCTAATTTTTCATGGTAGATATCACACATAAAAGCAATACACTCAGAATTGCAACAGCCCAGGCAACTGTAAAAGTGAGCAAGCAGGAAACAATTGACCTGATCCAGGCGCACAAGATCCCCAAAGGCAATGTCTTTGAAACAGCCCGAACAGCCGGTTTATTTGGGGTGAAAAAGACGGCTGAGCTCATCCCCGACTGTCACCCGCTCCCCATCGAATACACGGGCATTGATTTTGAGATTTCGGGACTCGAAATCACCATCAAAATGACGGTAAAAACCATCTACAAAACCGGAGTGGAGGTGGAAGCCATGCATGGGGCCAGTATCGTAGCGCTTACCATGTACGACATGCTCAAGCCTGTAGACAAAGGCGTGACGATCGGAGAAATTAAATTATTAGAGAAGAAAGGCGGTAAATCATCTTACAAAAAAGATTATCCTCATCTGACAGCCAGGGTAGTCGTTTGCTCCGATACTGTATCTAAAAAGGAAAAAGAAGACCGGGCAGGTAAAATCATTGTAGAGAAGCTCGAAGGATTTGGCCTCAGCAAAATCGATTATGTGATCATCCCGGATGAAGCCGAAGATATCAAAGCACAGATTGATCAAACGGACCTCATCATCTTCACAGGTGGTACAGGAGCCGGACCCCGTGATGTCACACCGGATGTAGTGAAGCCGCTTTTAGACCTTGAACTCACTGGCGTTTCGGAAACCATGCGGAAGTACGGTCAGGAAAGAATGCCATGGGCCATGCTCTCACGGTCTCTCGCCGGCGTGATCAATAGCTCTGTTATTTTATGTGTTCCGGGCTCTTCTGGGGGAGCACGGGAAGCCATGGATTCGGTTTTCCCTCATTTGTTTCACATCTTTGATGTTATCAAAGGAAGAAGGCACGATTGAAAAAGAAGCAAATCATAGACAATTTCGGTAGAGAGCATACCTACCTCAGGATTTCATTGACAGAAAGATGTAATCTCAGATGCTTCTATTGTATGCCTGAAAATGGCATCGAGCTGATGCCAAAATCCCATATCATGACCTTTGAAGAGATCATGAAACTGGCCGAAACCTTCGTTTCATTGGGTGTGGATACCATCAGACTCACCGGGGGAGAGCCGCTTGTCAGAAAGCATGTGGAGCAACTTTTTCGGGATCTTTCCAGGCTGCCGGTAAAGCTAAAAATTACCACCAATGGCATCCTGCTGGACAGGTTTTACGATCTGTTTGAAGAAATCGGACTGAAGGATATCAACATCAGCCTGGACACCCTGGATAAGACCAAGTCTGTTTTTATCACCAAAAGAGACTTTTACGACAGGATCCTGGCGAATATCAATGAAGGTCTGAGAAGAGGCTTCAACATCAAACTTAATATCGTCCTCATCAAAGGAGTAAATGATGTTGAAATCCCGGATTTTATTGAGATGACGAGAGACCAAAATCTTGCTGTCAAATTCATTGAGTTTATGCCTTTCCATGAAAATAAATGGGATGTCTCCAAATGCGTGAGCCAGCAGGAAATCCTGGATATCGTAGGTGCAAAATACCCACTGAAAAAGCTTAAAGACCCGGTCCACAGTACCTCTCACAACTACCAGGTAGATGGTTTCAATGGAAAATTTGGAATCATCAGCACAGTGACCAACCCATTTTGTTCCGGATGTAATCGATTGAGGATTACCGCAAATGGGCAAATGAAAAATTGCCTTTTTGCCCGGTCTGAAACTGATCTCTTAACACCGGTTAGGGCTGGAAATGACGTGACGGATCTCATTCTGACGTCTATCAAAACCAAGAAATTCTCCAGGGATGGAATGGACACCTTCACCAGCGATCAGTACGAACAAAACAGGGCCATGATTTCAATAGGTGGATGATATCAATTCAGGAAGCCATCGAATTAATCGCTTCACAGCCTATGGAGCGGCAGAAACGTTCTCTCCCGGTCATGGAGAGTTTAAATCATTATCTGGCTGAACCCATTATTGCTCCAATGGACCTGCCTTCGTTTGACAATTCTGCGATGGATGGGTATGCTATCTCTGGTGATGGTCCCTCCTACGAGATCATCGGTGAGATCCAGGCGGGTGATACCAATACGTATCTTTGTGCGCAGGGTCAGGCATTCAGGATCTTTACCGGTGCCAGGGTACCTCAAGACTGTCAGGCAGTGATCATGCAGGAAAAAACCCACGTGGAAGGTGGAAGGTTAACCATTGAAGATTCACCTGATCCCGGGAAAAATATTCGCAGAAAGGGTGAGCAAATAAAGAGGGGCTCGGAGGTTTTCGCCACCGGTCAGAAAATCAATTCATCCGTCATCGGGCTACTCAGTTCTTTTGGGATGACTGCAGTAAATGTTTTTTCCAAACCCGGAATCACCCTTTTGACAACAGGTGATGAATTGGTTCAGCCGGGTCAACCATTGAAAGAGGGGCAACTCTATGAATCAAATAGCCATACCTTAAGGGCTACCCTGAAACAACTTGGATTCTCATCAGGGTATCATCATATCAAAGATGATTTCGATAGTACCAGGCAAGCCATTGAGAAACAGTTGGATCGATCGGATGTCTTGCTCATTTCAGGAGGGATCTCGGTAGGCGATTATGACTTCGTGAAAAAAGCCCTGGAAGAAAATGGGGTCGAAGAAATCTTTTACCGGGTCTTCCAAAAACCCGGAAAGCCCCTTTATTTTGGCAAAAAGGGTTCAAAATTTGTTTTCGGGCTACCAGGCAACCCTGCTTCCTCTTTGGTGTGTTTGTATGTCTATGTATACCCACTCCTTAAAAAGCTCTCAGGAGGGCCATTTGAAGGCTTGACAAGCTTTGAATTACCCCTTGCTACTTCATTTACCTTGAAGTCTGACCGACCTTCATTTATGAAGGCTAAAATTGACAACAATGAAGTACAAATCCTGGAGGGGCAGGGATCAAGTATGCTTTATAGCATGGCTACCGGGAATGCATTGGCACTGATGGATGAACAAAAAACATACAACAGAGGAGAAAAAATCAGCTGTTGGCTCACTCACTGATCACAATAGATCTTGCTATACTCTTCCGGACGATAAGCCTGTGATCTCAATGATTGTCCCAATCGATCGAAATAGGTGACCACAAAAAAGGCAGCTGCCTTAAGATGCTGCTCAGCAAAGAAGGTTGGTTCCTTGTAAATGCCAACATTGACGATGTCGTTGTAGGCTGGCTCCAGTATCTGGCCTTGTTTACTACTCAGTATTCCAAAAGTTTGATCTTTCATCACTTTCAGAAACTTCTCCCTTCCTCGTTCTGCCACTACGGTCGGATTCATCAAACCGGTTTCAATTACCTCATTGTCAAATGTTAAAAGAGTCCAAACAGTAGAATCACGGGCTAAAAATGAGGTATCATTCCAGATCATGAACTCATCGTATTTAAATGGTATCACTACCTTATTTTTACCATTGATCAATCCATACTTTCCGTCTTTAACGATAGAAAAATAATGACCAAATGAAGTAATCCTGGAGTCATATTCCGGTGCAATGAGTCCACCGGTCTTTGGATTGTAACTTCCAATTTTACCCTTTTCCAGTAATAGGATCAGGTCATCCTTCGTATTGATAGATTCGTATTTTGCCGATACTACCCTATCTCCCTTTGCATCAAGGATTCCAAACTTACCCCTGGATTGATAAGTGAATAAAGAGTCTGTGAGGAAATCTACCTGATCGTAATCACCATCAAAAAGGATCGACCCCTCTGAAGAAAGGATCTTGCGGTATTTTTTATTGAATAGCATGATGTACTCAGGCTTATTCGGGTTTGTCCTTTCTCTGGATGTAAGTAGAATCAGCTTCTGATCAGGCTGCAGCCACTCGATCCTTCCACTGTTAAATATCAACTGTAACGTATCACCCTTTTTGATGAATGCAGCATGATCATTGATCAGCCGGATAGAGTCCAGGCCTTGTTTGGGCAGTACTTTATAACGCTGGGAGATCAAAAGCCAGTCATTTTCCCGCTTGATAGACAACCATCCATTATTGACATCCAAATGTTCAAAAGTCTGATTAATCAGCTCATCACTGTTTCGGTTGTATATCTGATATCCTTCGGCACCCTTTACATACCAAGAGGCTCCATAGGTAAATATCCTGTGATCTTTTTCAGGAATGATCAGATTGAGGTTTGAGTCGTAAAGTGCTTCGTTGTCACCATTAAAAGTAAGAAGCAAAGTATCCCCCAGCACTTCAAAGTCATCGAAGCTGGTTTTAAAGCCGATACTTAAATCTTTGATTCCCTCTGCTATCTGTTCGACATTGGTGGCGTGATATTCACCCTCTTCGCCAACCAGAATAAATTTTCCGATACTTTCAATAGATTCATATTTTTCATCCAGAATGGACTCACCCAGGACCGAAAGTAATCCCCACTTTTCATCTTTCTTCACTTTGATGAATTTATTGCCGACCACTTCAGCATCCTGATATAAACGTTCACTGATCCTAAAGCCAGATTTATGATACAGATAACTTCCCTTGCCATAGTCGACCAGCATCAGGCCGTTACCGATGTCTTCAAATCCCGAAACTTTTTCAAGAAGCACCTCTCCTGATCGCGTAATCACCCTGGCTGCATGGTCTTTTCCCACCAACAGCCACTCATCGGTAATTCCACCACAGTAATACAACTCGTTGATAGATTCAAACTGATTTTCCAGGATGGTTTCCCCTTTTGAACTCATAAAACCATATTTCCCATCTACATAAAATGGTATTAGCAAATGGTACTCAGCTGTCTTTGCCTGGTTTACCGAATCCTGACTGTTGATCAGGCTTAAAAGATCGTTGTATCTTGGATACCCATTGATCTTATCGATATAGTACATCACATCTGTGATCTGTTTTCGATAATGTGTGTGCGGATAATTCTTCAAAAAAGAGAGATATGATTCCCATCGATGATCGACTGTGGTTCTGGTAAGGATCACCCATTCGATTTCATCCCTGTGGGGTGTTTGAGGAAATTCTTTGAGAAACCGGATATAACTGCTCAGTTTATTATCCAGTGTACGCTCCAAAAAAATGAGTCGCTGATAATGTTTATCGGCTTCTTCGTAATAATAAGAATCCGGATAAGTCTCCAGATATGTTTTGTATGAAAGCCAGGTATTAACGTCCTTGGCTTGATCATAGGCCAGGCTGTCTCTTATGAATATGGCTCTTTCCTGCTGCGGAGCTTCCGGATAATATTGAAGAAAGTAATCGAGTGCATAGACGGTGGATTGGGCCTTTGCTTTGTCAAATGCGTCTGAGGTAACAATTAGTTTTTGCTTTTGGAGACTGTCCAGCGTAACTCCGGACTTTTGTAAATCTTCCACTACATCTGGTCCCACAGATTCATAATCAGCAATGGCAGCATTGATAAACCACCTGGCTGAATCCGTATCCAACCTAAATGGATCAAGCATAAACAATATGGAGTAAAGATATTTCGCTGCAGGATTGATGGAATCCTTTTCCAGAGATTTGACGATCAGTTCTCTGGTTTTGGCGAAATCACCTTTTTCGTGAGTACGCATCAGTCGGGATGGGCTCTGAGCGTGGAGATTCCCCATGCATAAGCAGAAAAAAATAATCAGGATGATGCTATTCCTCATTTTTAAAGCTGGATTGAATCAACAAAATAAATAAATAGTTTTCAAAACCACCTGAATCCAAGTATTTCTCATTTTTCCAAAAAAATACAAGAAAAATGAGGAGAAAATTCATTTTAGTCAGGTTGTTCACAACTTGTTTGTTATTTTTGCGTTAACATTCGCAAAGGCGAGTAAATTTAGGCGGTGATTTAGATCTGGTGCAATGCCAGGTCACGAGATTAAACCCAACCAGTTAGTAGGGTTAATCTTAATAGGGAGTGATGCAAATCACTCCCTTATTTTTTGGGTGAAAAAAGATCCGAACTTCTTTAAGTTTAATTATTCACCAGTAAATAATAATTTTACCATTCGAAATTTATTCGAGGTGTAGCGCAGCCCGGTTAGCGCACCACGTTAGGGACGTGGGGGCCGCTGGTTCGAATCCAGTCACCTCGACAAGAAAGCAAAACCCGGCGAAGTCGGGTTTTTTTATATTCCAAAGTGAATGAAACAGCGTTTCAATGAGCGATAGGAATATAAAATTATACAGCCAGGGACTGGCTGTTTTGCTTTCGGAATTTTTTAGACCACTGGATCACTGCAAGTAATCCAGTCACCTCGACAAGAAAGCAAAGGCTCCGAGTCATCGGAGCTTTTTTTAATCCTGAACGAATTGAATTTATTTGAATGAGCGAAGGGAATAAAAATTCCAGCGCAGCCAGGGCGGTATTTTTAAATTGCAGTAATAAGAAATCAGCAAGAAGTTAACTGACTCCAGAAACCCAAACAATTGCCATCATCAATTGAGGCCTAGGCCATCACTCAAAATGATAAAGTAGGATCAAAGTTGCTGTGAACACAGGTTTTTTCTCGCCAATCACTTCCATGCGTGCACCTACCTCAGCTTTGGTGATCCCTCTCAGGTCGGTAACAGCCTCCAGGTGAGCCTTCAATACGACTTCATCGTCCACCTTCACTGGCTGGCTAAACCTCAACCGCTCAATACCATAGTTGATCATCATTTTCAGATTACGGACTTCAAGAATTTGTGCCCATAAGTACGGTACCAGTGAAAGACTAAGGTATCCATGTGCGATAGTGGTGCCGAATGGTCCTTCCTTGGCTCGCTCCGGATCGGTGTGGATCCATTGATGATCCAGTGTGGCATCAGCAAACTGATTGATCTGTTCCTGGGTGATCCTTAAATTTTCAGACTGGCCTAAGTCCTTGCCTACATATTGTTTAAATTCCGCCAGATTATTAATTATAAGTTGGCTCATTGTATTGAACTAGATTTGATTGGAGTCGGCAATTTAAGCCAAATCACTGTATAATTGATGATTCCTAAACATTGTCTGCTGATGTTTAGTATGATAAAAGTAGAAATAGTATTAAAATAAACCAATGAAGAAAGTCAAACTAGGAAAGTCAGATGTAGAAATTACTCCAATGGTATTCGGTGCATGGGCCATCGGTGGATGGATGTGGGGCGGTTCGGATGATAAAGAGGCCGTCACTGCTATCAAAACTTCCATTGACCACGGCATCACCTCTATCGATACTGCGCCAATTTATGGATTTGGGCACAGTGAAAAGATCGTTGGTGAAGCAGTGAAATCTTACTCAAGGGACAAAATCCAACTGCTGACAAAATTTGGAATGCGCTGGGACACCAAAGAAGGTGATTTTTATTTCGAGAGTAAAAAGAATGACGGAACACCTGTTAAAATCCACAAGTTTGCCGGTAAGCAGAGCATCATCAATGAATGTGAAGAAAGCCTGAAAAGATTAGGCACTGACTATATTGACCTGTACCAGATCCACTGGCCAGACAAGACCACACCTATTGAAGAGAGCTTTGAAGCGGTGGATCAACTTAAGAAAGAAGGAAAAATAAGAAGTGCCGGCGTAAGCAATTATTCCGTGGACCAAATGAAAATTGCTCATGGGGTGACTCCCCTGGCATCTAATCAGGTGCCTTATAGCATGGTACTTAGAGATATTGAAAAGGAGGTTGTACCTTTTTGCATCGACAATGGGATTGGCATCCTGGCTTACAGTCCACTACAGAGAGGGTTGCTCACAGGAAAAATTACTTCAGATTATAAATTTAACGAAGGAGATCACAGGAAGTCGACCAAGTTTTTTCAGGAACCTAATCTATCCCGGACCAATGCCTTCCTGGATGAAATAAAACCAATAGCTGAAAAACATGATGCTACATTGGCTCAATTGGTGATCAACTGGACGCTTCAGCAGCCAGGTATCACTTCTGTGCTGGTAGGCGCAAGAAATAAGGAACAGGTCGCTCAAAATGCTCAGGCATTGAGCTTTGATCTGGATACTGAAATAGTTGATGAAATTACGGAGAAACTAAACAAGCTCCAGATTGTTTAATTATGGTATGAATTTGAATTGGTTCTGGCAACCTATTTCATTCACCCGGTGTCTTTATAGGTAATTAACAACACATAGCTTGAGGTTACTATACTTCATATTTTTACTTAGTGTCCTCACAGGCTGCCTGGAGAGTGGGCTCGATTTTACTCCGGTTGATAACAATACAGCCCTGGATTATGATGTTTCTGCGACATTTTCCGGGCCAAATGATGCCTATAATATCGTGGGAATTTCACCTGAAGAAGGGAAGTTGAACATGTATCTGAGCTATGCAGGAGGTTGTAAAGTGCATGCTTTCAGGGTAGTCTGGGATGGGGAAGTGAAGGAGGTCAATAATTATAAAGAGATTTTTCTCAAAGTTTTTCACCAGGCCAACGATGACCCATGTGAGGCTTTGCTCAAACCTATGATTACCATAGATCTGAAATCAGTGATTGGTAGTATACACACTGATGACAGTACGAGAATCATTGTTCAGAATGCCTCTAATGGCAGAACGATTACGATTGATCCTTTGCTAGCACAAATCAGGCAGACAAGCACATGTCAACTGAATACTTCCTTTGAAAACAGCTTGTGTGGGTATGGTATCTGGCAAAACAACTGGTTCAGGCTTACTGATTCGCTAGGGACAGGTGACAATATATGGCTTCAACCTGTCGCTCACAATCCCGAAATTAGTTCGTTGATCCCCACTAAGGGAAAATATGATCTGGGAGTAACCCTTCTGATGGGATATCAAAGTCCGGAGGATCCGAGCTGTTTAACAATTCCATCAGGTCAGGTCATACCAGTAGAGGTGAATTGCATATCTCGCATAGAATAAAGTATATAATTATCATATTTTCATTATTTAGTCTATTTATTGATTAAATTCGCATTTAGATCATAGATATTGTAAATTGCTGTATAATCAACCTACATATCTATGAAGAAGATCGGATTATTAATAGGGTTAGTAGCAGTACTAGGTGCATGTAGCAGCCCGGCAAAAACCAGTGATTCCCCTGCGGATTCTCTTGTCAGCATGATTGATTCTGCTGGGATGGAAATTGATTCTATGGCCATGGAAATAGACAGCATGGCGATGGAAGTAGATACTGCAGCAACTGATAGCTTATAAAAATAGCCTCCCTACAGACGGGGGGCTACTTTTTGTTCTTAGAAATATCCTTCCTTCACACTATTTTGGTGACTTGTCGTGAATAATACCACAATTGGCCAAACATTTCGGACCAAATACGTATGTATGAGCTGGAATAAATTCCGGTTCTTATGCGCACTACGTCATTAAAGATTATTGTTTTGCTTTTTTTCCCTCTTCTGGGGTGCCAAAATGAGGAAACAGCAGACACCATCGTTAAGAAATCTATCAATTATTACTTTCCCTCAGGTTTAGACAATAAAAAAATCTCTTTCGACTTCAGAGACAAATCCTATTCCGTAGAGAGATATACTGACAAGTACATATACACACGAAGTTTCCAGGACACACTTGGCTATGTGAGCGATAAATTGATCAATAGTTCAAATTTTTCCCGACAGATAGATGAGAAAAGCATCGATGTCACTGAAGAATGGGCAAATAAGTATACCTCCTCAGTCAATAGCGTGCTTTATTTTTTTCAAATACCCTTTGTACTTTCAGACCCTGCAGCAAAAAAAACACTGGTTGGTGAAACTGACTTCAATGGCAAACCCTATTGGGCCATTGAAATAACGTTCTCCGAAGAACAGGGAGGAGAAGATTATGATGATCAGTATATCTACTGGATCAGTAAAGAGGAATATTCTGTAGATTATTTTGCCTACAATTATACGGTAGATGGGGGTGGTGTCAGGTTTCGTGAAGCCATCAACCAGCGCCGAATTGACAATCTGCTGTTCCAGGATTATATCAACTACAAAGTAGAAATTGGGACCCCTCTCCGGAGCATCCCCGAATTATTTCAGCAGGGGAAGCTTAAAGAGCTTTCTAAAATCATCAATGAAAATATCGCTGTCAGTCAGCTGTAGCTTTTGAAGGATCGGGCTTGTGTCCTTTTTGTAGTGCCCAGATCATCACTGCAACACCAACCAGGGCCATTGGAATACTGAGCCATTGTCCCATGTTGAGGACCATTCCTTCTTCAAATTCTTCCTGATTCATCTTGAAGAACTCATCGACAAAGCGCAGAGACCAAAGCACAGTCATGAAAAGGCCAAACATAAATCCCTCCGGGAGTTGATACCGCTTTTCTTTCCACAGCCATAACAACAGTAGGAAGATCAACACACAATAAGTAGCTTCATAAAGCTGTGCAGCATGTCGGACAATGCCGAGACCATATACTTCCAAATAATTAATACCTTCCTCTTCATAAAACTTATAAGCCAGAGGTTCTCCACTGCGGAAGTCAATATGTTGTGTCACTTCTTCATATCCTAGCAATACCTGACGCAACCTGCTCTCAACAAATTGCTTGTCCTGCTCTGTGATCTTCACATTACGGGCAAACGAAACCTTCACGGTAATCGGCTCCAGGCCTGGCTGATCACTTTCCAGGTCACCCCCTTTTCCAAAATCCACACTGGTAACCCGTTCTCCACCATAATTCAGCGCATCATTTACCACTTCTTCAGTAAACCTGGCATATACTACACCCGTGGAAGAATTGGTTTGTAATCCTTCCATTTCAGAATTCATGAAATTTCCTGTTCTGATCAGAGCACCCGTCAGCGCTACCACAATGGCCATCCTGTCGAGCACCCAAAAAAGGCGATATTCTTTATACTTTCTTACAAATAGATAGAGCGCCACCAGGATGCCTATCGCCCCTCCATGGCTGGCCAATCCACCTTCCCACACATAAAGTATTTTAATTGGATTAGACAGGTAATATTCCGGGGCATAGAACAGGCAATGGCCAAGTCTGGCACCTAAGACAGTAGCAATAACCATATATACCGTAAGCGTTTCTACGGCCTTTTCAGGCTTTCCGTCTTTCCTGAAGATCCACATCAGAACTTGCTGGCTGATGATAAAGCCAAGGGCAAAAAGTAAGCCATACCATCTTACCGGACGATCAACGATAGGAATAGTAAAAAAATCAGGATCGGGACTCCAAATAAGAAAGCTAAGTATTTGCTCCATTTTTTAATTGCTTTTGTAAAAATACGGGGTGAACAACATGAGTACAGTAAACAGTTCTAAGCGGCCAAGCAGCATTAAGAAAGCCAGGACCCACTTACCCTCATCAGGGACAGCTGAAAAATTATCTACCGGCCCGACATGCCCTATACCGGGACCAATATTTCCCAGACAGGTAGCCACAGAACCCATGGCTGTATCAAAATCCAGTCCCAAAATAGACATTACAATTGACCCGGCTGCAAAAATGAATATATATATCATGATAAAGGCCAGAATATTGAACGTAATGTCCCTGGAGAGGGCTTTTCCATTGAACCTAACAGGGATCACGGCATTGGGATGCAACTGCCTCTTTAGCTCCAGGATGCTGTTTTTAATGAGAATGATATGCCTGACAATTTTCACTCCGCCCGCTGTAGAACCCGCAGAGGCTCCAATAAACATCAATATAAAAAACAGGACTGTGACAAATGACGTCCAGCCGGTATAGTCTTCAGTGATATACCCTGTGGTAGTGACAATCGAAACCACCTGGAATAGGGCAGCTCTTAAAGCTGGCTCTGCATCCTCAATTCCCAATCCAAATAAAACAGCTGCAACAGAAATCGCTGCGACCAGGCAGGTACCCAGATAATATTTAAATTCTTCATTGTTAAACACCTTGTTGAATTGACCGTGCAGTGCAAAATAGGTCATGGTGAAATTTGTTCCTCCGAGGAACATAAAAAACGTGATCACATAATGAATAAAAGGCGAATCATAGAATGCGATACTGGCATTTTTTGTTGAAAACCCTCCCGTAGAAACGGTAGTCAATGCATGGTTTACTGCATCATAAAGATTCATGCCCCCCAGAAACAGCAATACAAATTCTGCTATTGTAATCCCCAGATAAATAAACCAGAGACGTTTGGCAGTCTCTTTGATCCGAGGCTGAAGTTTATCAGGGGAGATCCCAGGTGCTTCTGCAACGAAAAGCTGCATGCCTCCAATTCCCAAGATGGGAAGGATAGCTACCGTCAAAACGATAATACCCATTCCACCGATCCACTGGGTGAGACTTCTCCAAAACAAAATGCCCTTGTGAACGGATTCGATATCTGTAAGTATGCTGGCTCCGGTGGTAGAAAAACCTGAAATGGTTTCAAAAAAAGCATCTGTGAGCCCGGGAATAGATCCACTAAAAATGTAGGGTAAACTACCGAAAAAAGACATGGTGAGCCATCCCAGGGTGACCACCATATATCCATCCCGCTTGCTTAATTCCTTGTTCGTCACCTTTCGGGTGGTCAGGAACATGGTAGCACCAAAAACCCCGGTCACAATGGCCGCCATCAGCAAGGCTAACAGATCTCCCTCCTCATATATGATGCTGATGGGAATGCACATGAGCATAAATGCCGCATTCAGTATCAGCAAAATTCCCAGGATATTGACTATGACCCTGTAATTAAAAAGCATTATTTGAAGAAGGTCTCAACGTTTCTTATACAATCACTTTTAGACAATACGACCACACGATCTTTCTCTTTGAAAACGAAATCTCCTCTTACGGCATGGCCGGAACTGTTTCGTATCACTCCTCCGATGATGGCCTGTTTCGGAAATTTTAGCTCTTTCAATGCATGATCAATCATTTTCGAGCCTTTCTTCACCTCAAACTCTAATATCTCAGCATCCACACCATGGATACTGGTCAGATTAAGCACATGTCCTTTGCGGATATACCTAAAGATGAAGTTCGCTGCAATTAGCTTTTTATTGATCAGCGTGTCAACACCAATACTCTGAGAAAGGTGTATATAATCAATATTTTCTACCGCAGATATTGTCTTCCGAACGCCATTATTTTTAGCTACTAACGAAGAAATAATGTTAGTCTCAGAATTACCTGTGAGGGCTACGAAAGCATCCATCCGATCTATCCCCTCTTGCTTGAGCAAGTCAATGCTTCGCCCGTCACCATTTATTATCATGGTGTCCGGCAGTTCATCAGCCAGGGCCAGGCACTTTTCTTTGTCCTGTTCGATCAGCTTGATGTTATATTTTTTACTTACCTGCTTGGCCAGGTTGATCCCCACTTTGCTACCGCCAAGGATCATCACATTTTTGATTTCAATGCTTTCTTTTCCTGCCAGGGACATTACCCGGTTTACTCCACTGGGTTCAGCGATAAAATACGCATGATCACCCATCGAAAACTTATTGTCGCCATAAGGAATGATGGTTTCATGGTCTCTGAGTATAGCGATCGTGGTAAAGTTATGATCCGGATTGAGGTAGGCTGTTTCGGTGAGTGTCTTGTCTCTCAGTTCTGATTCTTCATCTACAGTAATCCCTATCAGAGAAAGACTGCCCTTTTCAAATTCGAATGTATCGGTCAATGCCGATTGCTTCAAAAGTCGCTTGATTTCTCTTGCTCCCAGGGATTCGGGAGAAATAATTTCATCAATACCCACTGTTTTGAGGTCCAGCTTGTCTCGCTGATGAAGGAATTCGATGTTTGAGATTCGGGCGATGGTCTTTTTTGCCCCCAGGCTTTTACCAATAATAGCTGTTGCAATGTTTGTTTCTTCATTAGAAGTAACAGCAATCAACAAGTCTGCTTTAGCGACATTGGCTTCTTCCAGGACTTTTATAGAGGTGGAGCTCCCCTTTATCACATTTACATCAAGATTATTAGAAGCATTTTCCAATACTTCCGGATCCTGATCTATGACAATAATGTCCTGTTCTTCGTAGGCTAACAACTTGGCCAGATGAAAGCCCAGATCTCCAACACCGGCTATGATAATTCTCATTAAACCTGTAATTAGGGGCGCAAATATAAAGTAAACCTAACTGCAACCATCAAGCTATTCATGATTATTAATTTCTATTATCTGTCCTCTATTGAGTCAAAGTATTTCCTGGCCACACTCATCACTTTGGGTGCCAACAATATTGACGAAATCATTGTTGGAAAAGCCATCAGGCCATATCCAATATCCACAAATGCGATAACTCCTGTCAATGTACTAATTGAGCCAAAGATGACCAACCCAACGTACCAATAATCGAAAAAATGTGCTTTTTGGGCACCCACTAAAAAGGAAAAACACTTCTTTCCATAGTATGCCAGGCCAAAGATGGTTGTAAATCCAAAGATGAGTACACATAGGGCCAGGACATACGGTCCGATAAGAGGAATGGTCTTAAAGGCTTCAGTAGTCAATGAAATTCCACTTAAATCGGTATTAGCCCATACACCTGTCACAAGGATGGACAATCCGGTAAGCGTACAAATCAAAATCGTATCAATGGCAGGACCCAGCATGGCCACAAGCCCTTCCCGTACTGGCTGAGTAGTTTTAGCAGCCCCATGCATCATGGGAGCTGTTCCTATCCCGGCTTCATTGGAGAATGCTGCCCTACGAACACCTGTAATGATAAGCGCTCCAAGAGCCCCTCCCATCACAGCATTGCCTGTAAAAGCATCAGAAAATATCAATTGAAATGAGGGTAAAATGTGCTCTGCATGTTTCACAAGTATATATGAGATGCCCAAAATATAGAGCAGAACCATTGAGGGTACAAGCCTGGAGGCCACCAGGCCTATCCTTTTGATCCCTCCAAAAATCACTGCCCCGGTAAAGATCATTAGACAAAACCCCAGACCCAGCTCAAGATAAAACCGAAAGCCTGATTCCACTACCGATTCGGCAATTAGGATATCCCCTATAGATTCTACGATTTGATTGGCCTGAAAAAGTGGCGTTGCTCCCAGCAATCCAAAGACAGAGAAGGCTATGGCCAGCGGCTTCCATCCCGAACCAAGCCCTTCTAATATAAAATACATGGGTCCTCCCTGGATCTCTCCATTGGTGTCTTTTCCCCGATAGAGCACTGCAAGCGTGCAGGTAAAAAATTTTGTGGCGATTCCGAAAAAAGCACTGACCCACATCCAAAAAAGTGCTCCCGGACCCCCTACCGAAATGGCGATGGCCACTCCGGAAATGTTGCCCATGCCAATAGTTGCCGCCAGGGCCCCGGACAAGGCCTGAAAGTGATTGATCTGGCCAGGGTCAGAGTCATCATCATATTTGCCCCTGATCACATTTATAGCGTGTCCAAAGTACCTAAAAGGAAGAAACCGGCTATAGACCATGAAAAAAATCCCTCCACCTACCAAGAGAATCAGCAAGGGGTAATTCCAGATCCACCCAGCGGTTGCCTCCAGGAAATGTTCAAATTCCTTCACCGGAAGTACTTTTTGTAATCAATGGAGATAAATAGCCCCAAACAGTTTGAGCTACTTTTTGATGGCCCTCCACGTTGGGATGGATTCCGTCTGACTGGTTAAGGCCTTCTTCTCCTCCAATACCTTCCAGTATAAATGGGATGAAAACTACATCATGTACTTCGGCTAATTCCTGATACAGTCTTTTAAACTCTGCCGTATAATCCTGCCCCAGATTGGGTGGTACCTCCATACCGGCCAGGACTATTTTTGCTTCCGGATTGACTGCTTCAACCTTTTCAATGATCGCTGACAAATTCTTCTTTGTCTCTGAAAGCTTAAGACCCCTTAACCCATCATTACCTCCCAGCTCCAAAACAAAAATGTCTGGTACAGTCCTCAACACCCAATCAATTCTATTTAGCCCGCCAGCAGAAGTTTCTCCCGAAAGACCTGCATTCACCACTTTATAGGGATACTCCAATGAATCCAGGATAGCCTGAACACGTGCCGGAAAAGCCTCATCGGTAGAGACCCCATATCCTGCTGTAATGCTATTACCAAAAAACATGATGATCTTTTCAGGCTTTGCTTCCGTTGTGGCTTTAGCCATTTCGGAACCAGTCTCATTTGACTCATCACTTTTTGATGCTTGATTACATGCCGCCAGAACTGAAAAAAATAGCAGGATCAGTAATATTGATTTCATAAACCCGAAATTAATAAACAAACATAAGCATCCTAATCCATACCATTTGATTGATGTTTATCACCGGGTCATATGAGGTAGTTCATAGGGGAAGTTTACAATAATCATGAAATTACCATAAACCCAAAAAGTGATGGTAACCACAGTAGACATACCTCCCGGAAAATACCTGATCAGAGATAGGTTTGGCAATCAAAAATACTTGATCACTCAAAAAACGTATCAATACATTCTTGATTTGATCAAAATGTATCACATACGTACTTATGAATTTCCCGACTGGGACAATGTACCAGTTGAGATGTTTATAAATGAGGACAAAAGAGTAGATTGTCAGGTGCCTATCAACCGACTTGTATTTGACTAATACATGCGAATAGCTATCGCAATTCAACAATTGATACAGTTAATCAAAAGTACCAGGGGAATTCGCATGTGAATTTCACGAGGGTTTCGATACCAATTTTTGTTGCGAAAGCTAACATGGCAAGTGTGGTGGCCAACACTATCCATTCGAAAATACTTAACTTTTGAGTCATCATGGCCGTCATATTTAAATTCACAACATGAATTTCCAGCTATTTTCAGTGATTTACCATGCTTCAGGTCAATCTCGGCCCTGAATAATATCATGTCAATGTTGTTAACCAAAATTTAATAAATCCTGGGGAAAAAAGCAATATTTTACGCTTACCCCACTATAAAGAATTTACAATATTTTCAGACCTTGTTTCGTCTTCCTGAGTATTGGATAGCGGAAATCCAAACATCAATGACCTCAAATCGTTTTAATGTCTTAAACTTGTCCTGATGGCTTCAATATTAAAAGTAGAATCTCTTAGTAAGACGTATCCAAGCGGTAATAAATTCATTAAAGTATTAGACAACATCAATTTTGAGGTCTCCCCGGGGGAAAGCGTTGCCATTGTGGGTCCTTCAGGCAGTGGAAAAACTACACTTCTGGGGCTATGTGCAGGTTTAGACAGAGCTACTGAGGGGACCATAACTTTAAACAGCACCTTACTCAATCAACTTGGGGAGGATGATCTGGCTAGATTACGCAACCAACACATTGGTTTTATCTTTCAAAACTTTCAACTGATCCCCACACTCACAGCATTGGAGAATGTCATGGTCCCACTTGAGCTTAGAGGCGAGAAGAGCGTTCAAAAGTTATCCACTGACCTATTGGAACGAGTAGGTCTTGGAGACCGGTTGGACCATTATCCTTCACAACTATCGGGAGGTGAGCAGCAACGGGTAGCCATTGCCAGGGCGTTCTCCAACAGCCCAAAAATCCTTTTTGCCGACGAGCCAACCGGCAACCTGGATGACGAAACAGGAATGCACATTGAAGAGTTGCTTTTTGATATCAACAAGGAGCAACAAACCACCTTAATCATTGTAACTCACGACGCTGATTTGGCTAAAAAAACAGATAAAATCATTTCACTGAAAGGCGGAAAAATTATCTAATCGGGATGTCTGACCAAAATATACCCAATACCTCCTATTCAAAATCCTGGCCCTGGAAGATGGCCTGGAGAGATGCCCGCAATAGCAAAAGCAAGCTGTTACTGTTTATTCTAGCCATCGCATTGGGTATTGCTGCATTAGTAGGTATTACCTCATTTAGAGAAAATTTGTTGGTAGAGATCAATAATCAGGCAAAGACTTTGCTGGGAGCGGATGTCTCCGTAAGAGGCAATCAACTGTTGCCGGATTCTCTTCTGGCGGCCCATTCGGAATATGCTGCCGATATGTCCCGTGAAAGCTATTTCGCCTCGATGGTCTACTTTCCAAGGACGGACGGCACGAGGCTCACGCAGGTGAGGGCCTTGAGTGGGAAATACCCATATTATGGAGCCATTGAAACCCTCCCCGCTGAAGCATCCAGAACCTTCCTGGATGGGCAAAATGCGCTCGTAGATGAAAAATTGATGATCCAGTACAATGTGGAGCTTGGAGACTCAGTCAAAGTTGGAAATCTTCTCTTCCATATTGCAGGAAAGCTGCGAAAAATACCTGGTCAGACAAACGTATCTTCCACGGCAGCTCCTGTGGTCTATATCCCATTCCACTACCTGGAGCAGACAGGGCTGATCAAAAAGGGTAGCCGCATCAATTACCTTCATTACTATGTCTTCAAAGAACAGGCCGATACTACACAGGCCTGGAAGGAACTGAAAGAGATCACAGAAGAAAAAGGATATGATGTAGATACAGTAGAGGACGAAAAACGCCAAACCAGTCGGTCGTTTAAAGACCTGACGGATTTTCTTGAGCTGGTAGCCTTTGTGGCACTGCTGCTTGGATGTATTGGTGTCGCCAGTAGCATTTATGTGTATACCAAAGAAAAAACCGGCATCGTGGCAACCCTAAGGTGTCTTGGGATCACGTCTTCTCAGGCCATTACCATCTTCTTGATCCAGGTAAGTTTTTTTGGGCTCATCGGTTCAGTTTTTGGAAGTCTGCTGGGAGTAAGCGTTCAGGTCTTTCTGCCTGAACTTTTAAAAGATTTTATTCCCATTAGTTTCACATCCACAATATCCTGGACATCTGTATTTACAGGCATTATCATTGGTGTGGTGGTGTCCGTCTTGTTTGCCCTACTCTCCCTGGTTTCGCTGAGACTCGTCAGCCCCCTCCAGGCCATCAGGTCCGAAGTGGATGAGATCAAAAAGTTTGATCGGCTCCAGGGGTTGATTACACTGGTGCTTTTTGGGTTCATCAACCTGCTGGTCTACCTCCAGATTAGATCCTGGGTCGATTCAATAATCTTTACTGCAGGGCTGTTAGGTGCCCTGGTGATCCTGGGTCTGATGGGAGCCGGGCTCCGTTGGATCATCAGAAAATCCATTTCACCAAAGGTCTCATTTGCCTGGCGACAGGGACTATCAAATCTTTACCGTCCCCACAACCAGACAACCATCCTGATCATTACTTTGGGGCTGGGAACCAGTTTCATAGCCACAGTATTGTTTATGCAGAGCATGCTTCTGGAGCGGGTAACGATATCCGGATCTGGTGACAGGCCCAATACCGTACTTTTTGACATCCAAACTCCTCAAAAAGAAGAGGTGAAATCCATGACTTTGGACTATGATCTCCCCATCCTGCAGGAAGTCCCCATTGTGACTATGCGCCTGGAAGAAATCAATGGCATTGATCAATTAGAGTCTGAACAGGACACTACTATTCATAGAAGGTCCTGGGTATACAATAGAGAATATCGGGTCACTTACCGGGACTCCCTGATCGATTCCGAATCCATTGCCGAAGGGGAATGGATAGGTCATATAACCGGAGACAGCATTCCCATTTCCATATCTTCTGGCTATGCTGATAATCTTGGGGTACAAATAGGAGATAAAATATTGTGGAATGTACAGGGCGCCCTGGTGGAAACCTATATAAGTAGCTTTCGGGATATTGACTGGCGTAGGGTACAGACCAACTTTTTGGTTCTATTTCCCACAGGAGTATTGGAGAAAGCCCCGCAATTCCATGTTTTGATCACAAAAATTGACAACACCGAGCTATCAGCAAGGTATCAACAGGCTGTAGTAAGAAACTTCCCCAACATCTCAATCATTGACCTGGAACTGGTACTGAAAACACTTGATGAGATTCTTGGGAAAATTGCATTTGTAATCCGCTTCATGGCTTTGTTTAGCATAGGTACTGGAATCATCATGCTCATAAGCAGCATTGTATTGAGCAGGTTTCAAAGAATGAAAGAAAATGTATTGCTGAGAACTTTAGGAGCATCCCGCATCCAGCTTTGGAAAATCGTGATAGCGGAATATTTCTTTTTAGGGATTCTTGGGTCTCTGACCGGGGTTCTTCTGGCATTGGTATTTTCTGTGGTTCTCGGTCAGTTTGTGTTTGAACTGACATTCATCCCTGACTTTCTTCAAATCCTATGGATCATTCTTGCTGTGACCGGCACCACAGTATTTATTGGTTTGATCAACAACCAATCGGTAATATCAAGATCTCCACTTGAGATACTCAGAAAAGCCGGGTAATTAGGTCTTTTAAAACCTTCTACACGGGTGTCAATTTATACTCATCGAAAAATAATTGGCACATTTTATGATTTCTGTATCTTTAGAACCAAAATAAAAAGACCATGAAGTCCATCGTAACCTATTCATTATTAGCAGCTTTCCTTGTACTTGTCGGCTGCTACAGCGGGAAAAAAGCCCTGGAAAAAGGCAATTATGATACTGCTGCCTATCAGGCCATCAACAGATTAAAAAATAATCCCGACCACAAAAAGTCGAGGCAGACACTCAAGTCGGCTTATTTTCTTGGAGTGGATCTTCATAAAGACAATATCCAAAGAGCAAAAGCCAGCACGGATCCTTTCAAATATGAAAAAATGGTCTATGACTATACTGCCATTAATAATTTATACGATGCCATTGCGCGTTGTCCGGGTTGTAGGAAGGTAGTTCCTAACCCTGAAAGGTTCGATCAGGAACTTTCCGGAGCCAGATTGAAGGCTGCTGAGTATAGATATGAGCTTGGTGATCGGGCGATGCAACAGAAAGACAACAGGGAAAAAGCAAAAGAAGCGCACGGGCACTTTGCTGTAGCAAGTGATTTTGTTCCACGCTATAAAGACGTAGAAGATAGAATGGATGAAGCCCTTTTCTACGCTACCATGAAAGTTGTAGTAGAGCCAATCCCAAGTCCAGTAAGGATATTTGACTTAAAACATGAGTTTTTTGTTAACAAGATCAATGAATACCTTCATAACAACATGATCAATCAATATGTGCGGTTTTATACACCTTCCGAAGCCAAAATTGATCAGCTTCCTTTCGTAGATCATTACATCCAAATGGAATTTGACCGGTTTAACCTGGGGGGTGTATCGAGCCGAACTTATGAAAAAGAAACAAGTAAGGATAGTGTGGAAGTCGGCAAAACCAAGTCTGGCGAGGTGGTATATGGTACCGTAAAGGCTGTACTTAAAGTGAACGAAAGATCGCTTACAGGAAGTGGCTTGCTAGACTTCAAGGTGCTTGATGGCAGAACAAGAAAAGTGCTCACACAGGAAAAATTTCCCAGCGAATATGTGTGGACTGCCCGATGGGCCACATTCAATGGGGATGAAAGAGCGTTAAGCGAAGAAGAACAAGACATGGTCAAGAGGATAGAGGTTTCTATTCCTGGTCCCCAGCTCATGTTTGAAGAATTCACGGCCCCACTGTATGACCAGGTCATTGCCAAGATCCACGATTATTATCGGTATTTTTAGATATAATAAGCGAACAATATATTCAAAATCCCACTAGCGCAAACTCGTGGGATTTTTATTTTTAGGAAGGATTTCAATATCACACTGAATTTATTCCCCTCGAATTCTAAAGATTAACTGGCAAGTGAGCGGAAAGCCTTTGTTCTCACTCCGATCAACTGTATTTAAGAAGGACCCATTTGAGCAGCGATCTATTGATTACTTGATAATCAACCGCCCTGTGACTTTGCCCAGTTATCCCTCAGTGTAATCGTCCGGTTGAAAACCAAATTGCCGGGAGTGCTGTCCTCATCAACCCGGAAATAGCCAACTCTTTCGAATTGCACCAGATCCCCAACTTTAGCTGATTTTAAAGCCTCCTCGAGAATAGCTTCTCTGTTGATAGCCAATGAATCCGGGTTAAGGTGATTCTTGAAATCATCGTCAATGTCATTCAGGTTTTCCGTCTGAAACAATCGGTCGTATAGCCGGATTTCAGCCCCAATTCCATATTTTGCCGATACCCATCCCAGTGTTCCTTTCACCTTTTTGCCGCTGGTGTCCTGTCCACTTCGCGTTTCCGGATCATATTCAGCATATAGTGTGGTCACCTCACCCTGATCATTCTTATCGTATCCGGTGCATTTAATGATGTATGCATATTTCAACCTAACCTCCCTGTCAGGACCCAGGCGATACCATTTTTTCGGACTTGGTGGATCTTCGAGGAAGTCACCCCGATCAATGTAGATCTCGCGTCCAAATTTCATTTCACGGGTACCTGCAGATTCATCTTCCGGATTATTTACCCCGGTAAGAATTTCTTCTTTATCCTCCGGCCAGTTGGTGATTACCACCTTTAATGGATTGAGAATCCCAAAAAACCGGTTGGTCTTTTTATTGAGATCTTCCCGAACCGCATGTTCCAACAGGGCCACATCGGTGATTCCGTCTCTTCTGGCCACACCAACCTTATGAATAAAATTTTTGATGGATTCAGGCGTAAAACCTCTTCTTCTGATTCCGGAAATGGTAGGCATCCTTGGGTCGTCCCATCCTGCCACATGTTTTTCCTGGACCAGCTCTAGTAATTTCCGCTTACTGACAACCGTATAGCTAAGGTTTAGCCTGGCAAATTCTGTCTGCTTGGAAGGAAAAATCTCCAACTCCTGAATCAGCCATTCATATAGCGGACGATGAACTTCGAATTCCAGCGTGCAGAGAGAATGTGTGATATTTTCAATACTATCAGATTGGCCATGGGCGAAGTCGTAGGTAGGATAGATACACCAGGCATCGCCGGTCCGATGGTGGGGAGTGTGTTTGATCCGATAGAGGATTGGATCACGCATGTGCATATTTGGAGATGACATGTCGATCTTTGCTCTCAATACCTTTTCGCCATTTTTGTATTTACCCGCTTTCATTTCCTCCAAAAGCTGTAGGTTTTCCTCAACACTTCTACCCCTGAAAGGACTTTCCTTACCGGGTTCCGTAGGTGTACCTTTAATGGCATTAAATTCTTCCTGGCTCAGGTCATCCACATATGCTTTGCCTTTTTTGATGAGGCGAATAGCATAGTCGTATAGCGTATCAAAATAATCGGACGCGTAAAACTCCCGTTCCTCCCAGTCATAACCCATCCACTGGATGTCCCGCTTGATGGAGTCTACATATTCCGTATCCTCCTTCTCCGGGTTGGTGTCATCAAACCTCAGGTTGCACTTGCCCTTGTACTTTTCAGCCAGGCCAAAGTTGAGGACGATTGATTTCGCATGACCAATATGAAGATAGCCATTGGGCTCGGGAGGGAATCTGGTATGGATGCTTTTGTGCTTACCACTCTTCAGGTCGCCCTCAATTAGCTGTTCGATAAAATTTAATGATGGCTTGCGCTCCCCTTCCATTGAACTTCTTTTTTAACTGGCAAAAGTATCAGAATAACTCAATAATTGTAGCACACAAAATGGTTCATTTGATTTTGGATACCTGATTTACGATTTGATAATTCTTGTTCTTCTGATATTGTCCTTATCTTAGCGCCTCATTAAAAAAAGATGAAAATGAAAAAATTGTTTGGCTATTCTTTTCTGGTATTTATTGTTGCTGGATTTGGATGCAATGAAGAAGTGAGTGGTCCAGTTGAAATGGACAGTTTCAATGATAGCCTAAGCTACAGCTATGGAGTTCAGATTGCTGAATCACTTAAAAACCTTGATGATGATAGCATTGATATAGGAATTGTTAGTAAAGCATTGGCTGAAGCATTTAATGGTAATGCCCAACTAACATTACAACAATGTCAGGAATTAATGATGGCAATGAATACAAGACAAAGTGAAGCATCTATGAAAGAAGGACAAGCCTATCTAGAAAGTAACAAAGGCAAAGAAGGATTTGAAGTAACAGAAAGCGGTTTACAATACAGGGTCATTACCGAAGGAAGTGGTGCAACCCCTGGAGCAACAGATGAAGTAACTGTTCACTACACAGGTAAATTGACTGATGGTACTGTGTTTGACAGCTCTGTAGAAAGAGGCGAACCTGCTACATTCCCTGTGAATGGAGTCATCAAAGGTTGGACCGAAGCATTACAGTTGATGAAAGAAGGATCTAAATGGGAATTGGTGATCCCTTCGGAGCTGGCTTACGGACCAAGAGGTGCCGGTGGAGCTATTCCTCCAAATGCAGTACTTGTATTTGAAGTTGAGTTGATCTCCGTTAACTAAGCAAAAATCTAAAAGATTCTGTACTGGAGGATTTGTTCGATGAATCCTCCTGCAGAATCAGGATAAACGATTATCCCAAAAATTATCCCATAGATCGCTCCAAATAAATGAGCGTCATGGTTGATCCCACTCCCCTCATTTTTACTCTGCCAATAAGAGTAAGCCACATAGATCAACCCAAAAATAAATCCTGGCATCTTAATAAAGTAGATATAGATATTATTGAGTGGGGCATATAGTATGCTGGTAAATACAATAGCCGATACTGCGCCACTGGCACCAAGACTATTATAGTTTGGGTTGTTTCTGTGCCTGAATATGGTGATGAAGTCAGAAGCCACAATTGCTGTGAGGTAAAAAACAACAAATACAAGCGTAGATTTCCCACCAAGAATCTGATAGAAGTAACTCTCTACTACACGGCCAAAAAAGAAGAAAGCGAACATGTTGAATCCGAGATGCATCCAGTTGGCATGCACAAACCCCGAGGAAACAGTTCTGTAAAATTGATTTTTATTGGCCACAAGGTATGGGTTCATAATCAGCTTGCGCATCCACTGATCGTTGTTGAAGGCCAAAATAGATACCAGGATGGTGATGCCGATGATAATGAGGGTAATTGGGATCATGAGTCTCTTTTCATTAGTTTGAGGGTGAAATTCTTTAACAAGCTGGTATCTGCCTCTAATCGGTCCATTAGCTCAAACGACTGGTCAAAGTAACCATTCATTTTGTGTTCTGTCAGTTCCCTGATTCCGAGTTCGTCGTAGACCGATGTGACTGCTGCCACTTTTTCTTCGTTATCGAATGTAGCCGCAGTCAACCACTTGTCCAAAATGCTTTTTTGTTCCCCATTTGCCCTGTCCTGTGCCTGGATAAGTAGGAACGTCTTTTTGTTAGAGACGATATCACCTCCAACCATCTTTCCGAACTTTTTTTGGTCTCCATATACGTCCAAAAGGTCGTCCATGAGCTGGAATCCGATGCCCATCATCTCACCAATCCGATACAAAATATCCTGCTGTTCCTTCGATGCCCCCGCAAGTAGACCACCAAACTTTAAGCTAAAGCCCAGGAGCACTGCCGTTTTGAGGCGAATCATTTCTATATATTCCTCCTCCTTTACCTGGCCTGTTTTTTCGAAGTTCATATCAATCTGCTGGCCCTCACAGACTTCGATGGCTGTCTTATTGAAATCTCGAATGGCTGAATGCAGATATTCAGGCTTCACACTTAGCAATAGATCGTAGACTTTCACCAGCATGGTATCCCCGCTCAAAATAGCAACCGTATTGTCCCACTTTTCATGAACGGTAGGCATTCCCCTTCTTAGTGGAGCTTCATCCATGATGTCGTCATGCATGAGGGTGAAATTATGAAAAACTTCTACCGATACGGCAGATCGTAAAATGGATTGAGTGTCTTCTTTAAATAGTTTGTAACCGAGTGATACCAGTAATGGCCGCAATCTTTTGCCGCCTAGTGACAAAATGTAGCTAATGGGTTCATACAACTCCTTTGGGTGATCCCCAAAATGAAGTTTGGCAATCTCCTCCTCTATGCGATTCTGAAGTTCGTTAATTGGGTTCATTCCTGTACGAGGTCTAGATCTATGGTCCGCCTGTCGATATCTGTCCTCGCTACCATCACTTTAAGTTTATCTCCAAGCGCGATTATTCGCTTGTTATGTCTACCGATCACCCGGTAATTTTTCTCATCAAAATCGTAGAAATCTCCTTCGATATCTGCCAGGCGAATCATTCCTTCACATTTGGTGTCAATGATCTCCACAAATATTCCCCATTCGGTCACACCTGATACAAGCCCTTCGAATTCCTGTCCAAGCATGGTCTGCATGAATTCTACCTGCTTGTACTTGATGGAAGCTCTTTCTGCATCTGCTGCATTCTTTTCTCTCTCCGAGGAATGGACACATCGCTTTTCATAAGGTTCCCGATCAGGCATAGCACCATCCTCCAGGTAATTCCAGAGTAGTCTGTGAACCATCACATCAGGGTACCTCCTGATGGGTGAGGTAAAATGTGAGTAGTGATCAAAAGCCAGTCCAAAATGCCCTTTTGGCTCAGTAGTGTATTTGGCTTTCGCCATGGAACGAATGGCTAGCTGTTCCAAAACATTTTGCTCAGGCTTGCCTTCTATTTCATTCATCAGCTTATTTAAACTTTTCGAAATGTCTCCTGACGTTTCGAGTTTATGACCAAAGCGAGCAGAAAATTTACTGAAGTTATCCAGCTTCTCAGGATCCGGCAGGTCATGAGTTCGATAGACGAATGTGTTTGGCTGTTGCTGCCCCTTCCTCTGCTTCAATTGGTGCACATATGTAGCTACCTCTCTATTGGCCAGAAGCATAAACTCTTCGATCATCTTATGAGCGTCCTTACGGATTTTGGGGACGACTTCCAGGGGTTTTCCTTTTTCATCGAGCTTAAACTTCACTTCTGTAGTCTCAAAGTTTACCGCTCCATGTTTAAATCTTCTATCCCTAAATCGTTTGGCGATATTATTTAGAATGACTAGTTCTTTTGCATAATCTCCTTTACCAGATTCAATATTTTCCTGCGCTTCTTCATAGGTGAACCGCCTGTTTGAATTGATGATTGTCCTCCCAAACCAACGGTTAGAAATTTTTAGATCCTCATCAATATGGAAAACCGCCGAAAAAGTAAGCTTCTCCTCATTGGGCCTTAGGGAGCACAACTGATTGGATAGCACCTCCGGCAGCATTGGAATGGTACGATCTACCAGATACACCGATGTAGCACGCTCATAAGCCTCCTTGTCCAGGATAGAATTTTCCGTCACATAATGAGAAACGTCAGCGATATGGATCCCAATTTCATAGGTGCCTTTTTTCACCTCTTTGATTGACAGGGCATCATCAAAATCTTTGGCATCCTCAGGGTCTACGGTGAAGGTGGTCACCTCACGGAAGTCTCTCCGTCCTTTGATTTCTTTTTGGGAGATTTTTATCGGAATGGATGAAGCTGCTTCTTCGATCTTATCTGGAAACTGAAATGGGAGTCCAAACTCCGCCATGATAGAATGTATCTCTGCTTCATTCTCCCCTGCTTTGCCCAATACCTGAATTACCTCTCCTAATGGGCTCCTGTTTCTGGCATCATGCCATCTTGAAATCTTGACGATCACTTTGTCATTGTGCTTTGCCTTGCCAATTTTCTCTGGGTAGACAAACACATCAAAGTGCAGGTTTTTATTGTCTGGGACCACAAAAGAAAACTTCTCAGAGACTTCAATCCTGCCTACAAACTCGTCTTTGGTGCGCTGAACAATCTCCAAAACACGACCCTCTGCTCGAAATCCATTTTTTGCGTGAGAGGTGATCATTATTCGGACAATGTCACCATCTATGGCAAATTTGAGATCGTCTGTTCGTACCCAAATATCTTCCTCTATCCCTTCACAAATGATATAAGCAAACCTTGGATTGACATGATCTACCCGACCCTCTATGGATTCAGTTTCCATAGCGCTACTAAACCGGCCATCCGGGCCTCTGGTGATCTTTCCCCTACTTTCCATCCCAAACAGGATCTCTTTCAGGAGGTTCTTTGACCTCATGTCGCGCAGCTTGAGCTGTTTGATAATCTGCTGGATGCTATAGCCTGAGCCCAAATTAGTGACAAAGAGTTCTTTTAGCTGCTCTTTGATAATTTGAGCTTTGGGCTGACGTCCACCGGATTTTTGAGGTTTAGTAAATTTCTTCTTTTTCTTCTTACTCATATAAGAGTTTTAGCTGACGACGGTAATATTTTCCTTGGCGATGATCGGAAGGGAGTTTAAACGCAAATATAACTGCGCAGTTGCTATAACATCGCCAAGACAGTATTGTTCGATCCTTTTTAGTCCGTCTTTTTCTTTATAATAAATTTCATTCACCATTGAGCCGTCCATATCTGTCTTGTTTGACGGGATATCAAAAATGGTTGTGAGCAGGTCAAGGGAGGTATAACTCTTACGATCGCCAAATTTCCACATCTCCAGCGTATCGATATGGTTTACTTCCCAGGGTTTTTTACCTCCCGTGTTCAATACATCAGGTAGCTTAATGTCATTGATCAACATCCTGCGACAGAGGTATGGAAAATCAAACTCCTTTCCATTGTGAGCACATAATTTTAGCTCCTGCTGATCGAACTTTAAAAGTACCTCTTCCTTGAGTCGGGTGAGGAGTGTCTTTTCATCATGATCTGCCAGACATTTCACTCTAAACGTAAGCTTACCAGCCTCCTCATGGTAAAAGCCAAAAGCAACGGCTATCACCTTTCCGAATTCTGCGTAGATACCCGCTCTTTCTTCAAAAAGTTCTTCGGAAGTCAATTCGTCCTCATTGCGAATAAACCCGGCTTTGCGCTCCCAATGCTTTTTTAAGCCTTCCGAAATCTTGGTGAAATCTGACTCAAGGGCCACTGTTTCAATATCCAGTATGAGAATGTTCCTTAAGCGCTGATCCATATCATTGATGTAAGACACCTTTTTTTCCCAGCTCGGCGATGTGGATCAAATTTTCCTCCACAATGCTATCCGGAACAAAGATGTATTTTTTGTCATAGAGTTGATTACCAATGAAAAAGGAGACCCAATATTCATTGTTGAGGTGAAAAACACCCGGGTCTATCGGCTCTATCAGGGCAAATTCCCCAGATTGTAGCTTCGGTATCATGTGCCTCAGAACTGAAGTTTTTTGTTCCTTTCCGTTTTTCCGACCATATCCTTTTGACGTCACCATCACGTTTTCGAGCATGTTAATGTTCCTGTTTAGCATATAAACCTGCCATAAATCATCATCTCCCTTTACCACCGTGAGATACACATCTTCAACCTTTGGAAAATCAATGTCTTTCTTCATCCGTAATTTCCATTTCAAATAATTCTACCAAATGTGTTTTAAGCCGCTCAACAACTTCGAGAAAATTCGGATCTCTTCCCAGCTCACGATCCAAAGACGTGACTGCCTTGTCCTGAATCCCACAGGGAACAATGTTGTTAAAATAGTCAAGATTTACCTGAATATTAAATGCAAGACCGTGCATTGTGACCCATCGGCTTGACTTCACACCAAATGCAGCTATTTTCCGGGCCCTTTCCTGGCTTTCGATATCCAGCCAGACACCAGTCAAACCCGCTATTCTCCCGGCTTCAATACCATAGTCGTTCAATGTTCGAATAACCGCCTCTTCCAGAAACCTGAGATATTTATGAATATCCGTAAAAAAATTGTCCAGATCCAGAATGGGATACACCACGATCTGTCCGGGTCCATGATAGGTAATATCACCTCCTCGATTGATTTTATAATAATGCGCTCCTCTCAATTTAAGCTGAGCTTCATTGATCAGCAGGTTTTGTTCACTACCTGATTTCCCCAAAGTATATACATGAGGATGTTGACAAAAGATCAGGTAGTTACTCGTGGGCTGCTGCTCTTCCGGAGGTCTTTTACGGTTTTGGATCTTTACATCTACTACAGACTGGAAAATTTGCTCCTGGTAATCCCAGGCTTCTTTATAATCAATTTCTCCCAGGTGAATGATTTTCGTTTGTTTGTTTTGGGCGACCAATGTTTTAATCAATATATGACTCCAACATCGTAAGTCCTCCCGAAGTTTCCAGGCTGTACTTCTTAACAGATGCTGGGACCAAAATGACTTCTCCCCCTGCAATATCGGTTACCCCAGAATCAAACTTAATTTGCCCTTTTCCATCCAGCACCACATAGATTTTGAAGCAATCCAATGAGCCATGATCAACATCTAAAAATTTTTCCACTCGAAGCTTATTCGTGGTGAAGTAAGGACAGCTCACCAATTTGGTCTTTCCATCCTTTGGATCAGTATAGGAGGTCCTGTAATTATCATGAAACTCATAGTCTATGGCATCAAGTGCCTCATCAACGTGCAGTTCCCTTTGGTTGCCCTGATCATCCACCCGGTCGAAGTCATAGATCCTGTAGGTCACATCACTGGTTTGCTGGATCTCTGCAAGTAAGAGCCCCTTACCAATGGTATGCACACGACCAGCAGGGATAAAGTAAACATCTCCTGCATTAACCTTTTCCTGGTTGAGAATATCCATTAGCTGGCCTTTATTGAAATAGTCGAGGTAGGTTTCTTTGTCCATCTCCCGGTTAAATCCGGTAACCAGAGATGACCCCTCATCAGCTTGCATGATATACCACATTTCGGTCTTTCCGAACGAATCATGACGTTTCCTCGCCAGGCGATCATCCGGATGTACCTGCACAGACAGGTCGTCATTGGCATCAATGAATTTCACCAGCAAGGGGAATTCTGAACCATATTTCTGGATAATCTTCTTGCCTAAAAGCGCCTCACCCTGACTATTTATTAGCTGTGTAAGAGACTTTCCTTTTAGCGCGCCATTGCTCACTTCAGACACATTCCCTTTTACTCCGGAGAGTTCCCAGGTTTCACCACAGTTTTTTAAGGGTGAAAAATCTTTGCCTAAAATGGTTTTAATCTTTTGTCCTCCCCAGATTTTCTCTTTAAATATGGGGTTGAACTTCAGGGGATATAGGTCACTCATGATATAAGAACTGATGAACAATCAATTGAAAGGCAAATATGGCGAAGATTTGGCGGTTTCTTACCTTGAAAAACAAGACTATGAAATCATTGAGCGAAACTATCGCCATGGAAGAGGAGAAATTGACTTAATCGGTATCCACAAAAACCAACTTCTGGTCTTTTTTGAAATAAAACTCAGAAAAAACAGTGACTTTGGCCCTCCAGAAACCTTTGTCACCAGCAACCAGGAACGACTTATAATGGAAGCTGCCGAACAATACCTGCTGGACATCCACTGGATGAAAGATATCCGATTCGATATCATTGCCATCGAAGGGGAAAAGATTGACCATTTTCAGGATGCCTTTCACTGAACATGACTAAAGATCGTTGTCCTGATCCCTGGCCAGTCTTGCTTTAGAATACTATAGATTACGCTGTCTCTTCGACCTCCATCCTTATTGAAACGATGGTTTTTAAACATCCCATCATAGTTTGCACCGATCTTCTCAATAGCCCGTCTGGACCTTACGTTTAAGGCATCGGTTCTCAACTCCACCCGCTCAAAGTTCCAGACATCAAAAGCATGATGTAGCATGGCATACTTCATGTGATAGTTAATGCCTGAACCATGAAATTCTTTGCCTATCCAGGTTGTACCTACTTCCAGACAGAGATCCTCCTCTACGATATTCATATAGCTGGATGAACCAGCGACGCTGCCTGATTTAAGGTCCTCAATCACAAGTGGGATCAATGTTCCGGTCTTGAATTTTTCAAGCTGCTTATCCACCCACGTCTCCATCCTGGACTTCTCACTCAGGTCCACGGTGAACCACCTCCACACATCCTTATCCTGTGCCGCTTCCAATAAAGCAGGGACATCAGATTTTTGGAGCAATCTTAACTTGACATCGGTAGTGGTAAGAACTGGCGGCTCCAGCATGACTACTGGTAGTTAAAAACACCAAATGGTGAATCAATTTGAACTTCAGGGTGATCCGAATCGAGGACATGGCCCACAACCTGGGCGTCTATTTTGAAGCTTTTAGCAATATCTATGATCTCTTCTGCATACGCTTCCGGCAGGTAAACCTCAAAACGGTGGCCCATATTGAATACTTCGTACATTTCCTTCCAGTCTGTGCCACTTTCCTTCCGGATCATATCGAAGAGTGGAGGTACCGGAAGCAGGTTGTCCTTCACAACCTTCAGGTTATCAATAAAATGCAAAATCTTGGTTTGTGCACCACCACTACAGTGCACCATTCCATGGACTGCACCTGGCATTTCCCGGAGAATTTTTTTCACCACAGGAGCATAAGTTCTGGTTGGTGACAGGACCAGCTTACCCGCATCAACTGGTACGCCTTCCACAGGATCGGTCAGTTTTCTTGATCCTGAGTATACCAGGTCAGTATTTGTTCCCGGATCAAAAGTCTCTGGATATTTCTGCTGATAAATTTTATCGAAAACATCGTGTCGGGCAGAAGTGAGCCCATTGCTGCCCATCCCACCATTGTATTCGGTCTCGTAGCTGGCCTGGCCATAGGAAGCCAACCCTACTATCACATCTCCCGGACGGATATTGTCATTGCTGATCACATCTGACCTGTTCATCCTGGCAATGACCGTACTGTCCACAATCACCGTTCTTACCAGGTCTCCCAAATCAGCTGTTTCACCTCCTGTGGAGATGATATCTAGCCCATGATCTCTGAGCATTTGCAAGACTTCCTCAGTCCCTTTAATAATCTCGGAAATGACTTCCCCGGGGATCAGGTGTTTGTTTCTGCCAATAGTAGACGACAGCAGCATGTTTTCAGTACAGCCTACACAAAGCAGGTCATCGGTATTCATCACCACCGCATCCTGGGCAATCCCCTTCCAAACGGAAATATCTCCGGTTTCTTTCCAGTACATATAAGCGAGGGAAGATTTGGTCCCTGCCCCATCTGCATGCATGATCGTGCAAAAATCCTGGTCTCCTGTGAGGTGATCCGGGACGATCTTACAAAAGGCTCTTGGAAATAACCCTTTATCGAGATTTTTAATGGCTTGATGAACCTCCTTTTTAGAGGAGCTTACTCCGCGTTGTGCATACCTTGACATACCGCAAAGAAAAACAATTAATGATTAGTGGAAAGTGTATTTATTGCTGCTCGAAGAAACGATCATACTCATCGTATTCTTCTGTAGGCGGAAGTTCTTCTTCGCGCTCTCCAGGATCATATCGGAGCACCTTGAATTCTGTTCGTCTGTTCTTTTGGTGCTCCTCTTCAGTAGTAGCATTATCTATTACGAGCTGACTTTCTCCATAGCCCTTGGCGGTGATCCTGGAAGCATCAATTCCATTGTTGATCATGTATTGCACGGCGGCACGAGCTCTTCGGTAGGAAAGGTCCAGGTTATAGGCGTCATCAGCACGAACGTCTGTGTGAGAACCCAGCTCCACGTAAATCTCGGGATTATCATTCATGATGGTGACCAGACTATCCAAAACCAGTGCTGCATCTTCCCGAATGTTAGCTTTGTCGAGATCATAGTAAATATTTTCAAGCACAATTGGCTTCTCTATTACAATTCTCTCCATGACCACCTCAGTATTGAAGGTGACATTGGTGATGAAATCTTTTAACTCACTCTTATCCACAGACCGGTTTTGTGTGGAAAATTTCTTTCTAGAAGTGAAATAATCTGTCTTTTCACCAATCAGGTTATACACCTCTTCAGGATAGACCCTGAACTGGAATGCTCCATCTTCATTGGTATAAGCTTCATCTAGTATCTCATTGCTCTCCGTACTCAGCAGTGATACCTTGGTGTTGGGTAGAATGATCTTTGCTCCACCATCATCATGTGTCACAGTCACACCGGTCAGGTAGTAGTTGACAATTTTCAGGTCAGGATCTTCATTGACATAGGTATAAATATCATCGTCACCTTTACCTCCGGGTCGGTTACTGGAGAAAAAGCCCCTGGTTAGGTCGAATTCATATAATGCGAAATCATCACTGGACGAATTCATGGGTTCTCCCAAGTTTTCTACGGTGATGTTTCCATATTCTCTGGTGGCTACATAAAGGTCCAGGTTTCCAAATCCGGGATGGCCGTTGGAGGAAAAATAGAGTTTACCACTTTGAGAGACAAAAGGGAAGACCTCCTCACCGGGCGTATTGATAATGGGTCCGAGGTTTCTGACATCGACCCAACGTCCTCTCCGGTCGAGCTGCGCGGCATAAATGTCTGCTCCGCCGTAGCCTCCGGGTCTGTTACTCGAAAAATACAAGGTTGTTCCTTCCGGGCTCAATGCCGGAGTGGAATCCCAGGAATCGGCATCATTAATACTCAGTGGTCGGGGCTCGGTCCATTGACCGTTGCGGTATCTCGTGAAAAAGAGATTCACCTCAGAGTACCCGGAAGCCTTACCCGAATTTCCTTTAGCAAAAATGATCGAAGAACCATCAGGCGATATGGCCAGGGACCCTTCGTTTACATCTTCATAATTGATGATGCGATCTAAAGGCCTTATGCTAGACTGGTCTATATTGGCACCACGAGCTGTAGCACGATAGATATCAGTAAATGGGCTGCCTGTGACCACATATATATTTCTGGAATCTCTGTTTGAAGTAAAATATAGCACCCCATCCTTATAGGCTGGAGAATATTCAGCGAATTGGGTATTTAATTCCTCCAGATTTTTGATCCTGTAATAATTTGGTCTGGACTTCACTTTACTTAGGCTCTCCAGGTTGTCCAACTCATATTTGGCCACTTTTTTCAGAGAGTCACTTACCGATGTTTCCAACACCGTATTTAATGACTTACGCGCCTCATCATATTGCTCAATAGACTTGAGTGACCGGGCAAAGTTAAGGTGGGCTTCAGGCTTATCAATTCCAGCCTTAATGGCTGTATTGTAATAAGTGACCGCTTCGGATATCCTGTTGGATTTTCGGTAAGCCTCGGCTATCTTGTAATTGATCTCTGCATTATCCGGGGTGGCTGCACGTTTAAACAGCTCTATCGCTTTGTTGAATTCCTTTTTCTCATAACTCTTCTCAGCCCTGTTGAGCACGCAACTGTTGAGAAGGGTTACTGATAGTAGAAGTAAAAGGAATAACCTGGTCGAAAACATGTTTGGTAAACGAAATTTCCTTAAAAATAATGTGATCTGTTGACTACTCAATCTATCCTGGCAAAGTCTAGACAAAATATTTGCTCATCCAGCTTTCTTCAGCAGGCTGAGTCCACGAATTTCTAAAGTCTTTGAGGTTGTTAATAAAACCATTGAAAACCAGGGTTTCCCTATCTATCTCTCCTTTTTCAATGCTGGATTTGATGGCTTTGAGTGGCTGAATTTCTACTTTACCGTCTTTATATAATGCCACATTTGAGCGATTCAGTAGTTCCACCCCGGTCTTTTGCTCGATATTCCGGATAAAACGCACAGAATCATCAATGCTGCAACCACTCGCTGGATGATAATTCTCATCCACAGCCAACAAAATAAACTGATTGTGCTCAATCCTGTAAGTGGCCCTGAGACTTTGGCCGTGGGCAGCCCAGGAGTTCACAAAATTTCTTGCCTCCTGCTCAACCAGGAGTAACTCATCTGTGGTAAAAGGTCTGTCTGCCTGATAGATCCACATCCTGGATGAATCGGGCATCTCATCAAAAGAATGTAACATAGCTACAAAGTTACTTCAATAAACCTTCCGATTTAGCAATGAGTTCCGCCAGATCTAAAACTTTGACATCAGCATCCCGACCTTTGAATTTCACCCCATCCGACATCATGGTCATACAAAATGGGCAGGCCACAGCTACGGTAGATGCACCTGATGCCAGGGCTTCCTCTGTCCTTTCAATATTAATTTCTTTGCTTCCCGGCTCCGCATCCTTAAACATCTGTCCTCCCCCTGCTCCGCAACACAGCCCTTTGGTACGGCATCGTTTCATCTCTACCAGCTCAGCATCCAGCGCTTCCAGCACTTTTCTGGGCGCTTCATAGACACCATTTGCACGCCCCAGAAAGCAGGAATCGTGATAAGTAATTTTCTTTCCTTCAAAATCGCCCTGCTCTTTCATCTTGATCTTGCCCTCATCAATCAATTGCTGCAAAAACTGTGAGTGATGGATCACTTCATAATTTCCTCCCAGGTCGGGATACTCATTTTTCAGTGTGTTGAAGCAATGTGGACATGCGGTGACGATCTTCTTAATTTGATAACCATTGAGCACCTGGATGTTTGCCATCGCCTGCATCTGGAACAAAAATTCATTGCCCGCTCTCCTGGCAGGGTCTCCTGTACAGGTCTCCTCGGGTCCCAACACTGCATAATCGATTTTGAGGTGGTGAAGGATACGGACAAACGCCTCAGTGACTTTTTTATACCGGTCATCATAAGATCCGGCACAGCCCACCCAAAACAGAACCTCTGGTGACTTGCCTTGTGATGACAATTCTGCTACTGTGGGTACTTTGATATTTTCGGATTCCATTACTGTTGTTCTTTTAATTGATCTGCCCATTTAAACCGGTCGCTGGAAGGAAATTTCCACGGAGCAAAATTCGTTTCTACATTAGAAAACATCGAGTTCCAGGACTGGGGTGAGCCGGATTCCTCCATGGCTACATACCTGCGAAGCTCCAGAATGATCTCCAATGGACTGATATTTACCGGACATGCTTCCACACAGGCGTTACAACTGGTACAGGCATTGATTTCTTCCTTGCTGATGTAGTCTTTCAGCAGAGACTTGCCATCATCCAGCCCTTTGCCTCCGGATTGTAAACTGTTTCCGACTTCCTCCATCCGGTCCCGTGTATCCATCATGATTTTTCTTGGAGAAAGTTTCTTACCTGTCTGATTCGCCGGGCATTGGGTGGTGCACCTTCCGCATTCCGTACATGCATAAGCGTCCATCAGGTTTTTCCAGGTCAGGTCATTGATATCTTTGGCGCCAAACTTCATGCCTTCAGAGGGTGGGGTAGCCTGATCGGTGTTGGGCATCCCCAGCATGATTTTTACTTCATTGGTGATCGCTTCCATGTTATTCATTTTCCCTGGCACATCCAGGCGGCTGTAATAGGTATTGGGAAAAGCCATGAAGATATGCAGGTGCTTGGAATATGTGACATAAACGGCAAAAGCCAGGATACCAATGATGTGAAACCACCAGGCGCCCCGCTCAATCATGATGAGGGATTGATCAGACAAAGATTCGAAAGCGGGTGATATGAGGCTGCTGATCATGAACTGTCCGGTAGGTGTATATCCGGCCACCCCTCTGGATTGGAGTACCAGGTCAGAAGCGTTCATCGAGAGAATGGCTACCATCAATACAATCTCTATGATCAGGATGAGGTTACCGTCAAGCGCTGGCCATCCTTTCATTTCGACCTTTCTGAATCTTTTGACTTCCGTAACATTTCTTCGGATAAGAAAAAGGATACAAGCCAGCATCACACCCAAAGCGAGTATTTCAAAAAAAGAAAGCAGTGCCGTATATATTCCGGAATTGATCACAGATGCAAAAATTCTGTGCTGACCGGTGAGGCCATCGATGATGATTTCTAATACCTCAATGTTGATGATGATAAATCCAATATAAATCAGGAAATGAAAAAACGCTGGCAAAGGCTGCTTAAACATCTTCTTCTGACCAAAAGCTACCAGCAACATCTTTTTCCATCTTGCAGCGCTTTCTCCCCGGATAGTCACCGGACGGCCCAGGTGGATATTGGCACCGATTCTTCGGATCCGCCGAAAAAGCAGGTAACCGAAGCCAAGAAGAACAACTAAAAATATCATTTGGGGAATCATTTGTACATATCTTTTTGGGTAACCTGTTTAATTTCTAAATAATATTTGTCTGATTCTGAGATTTATCTACTTTTGCCCCCACGTTTGTCCGAGGGTGCTGTAGCTCAGGTGGTAGAGCATCGGACTGAAAATCCGTGAGTCGGTGGTTCGAGTCCACCCAGCACCACAAAAGAACCCTGTCATTCGGCAGGGTTTTTTTATTTCTGTCTTTTTTATCAGCCACAGATTAAATCCTTACAGACTTTTCTAAAGATAGTAAATCCATCGGATTTGTTATGCATGCATAACATTTTCTTATAAAAAAAGGTATTTACGAACTAAAATTCTTCAATCTGATGATTTCCTTTTCAGTCAAATGGCGGTATTTGCCTCTGGGAAGGTTCTTTTTTGTCAATGAACCAAACATCACCCGATCGAGCTTTTCGACGGTATACCCTTTGTGTTCGAAGATCCTTCTGATGATTCTGTTTCGGCCACTGTGGATTTCTATCCCAAGGGAGGTCTGATCATCAGTGATAATGGCCATCTCATCGGGAGCAATGAATCCGTCTTCCAGCTCCAGTCCTTTGAGAATGTCATCAAAATCTTGTTTTGTGATAGGTTTATTGAGTGTGGCCTGGTAAATTTTTTTGACTTTAAAACTCGGATGAGTCAATTTTTTGGCCAGCTCCCCATCATTGGTAAAAAGAAGTAATCCTGTGGTATCCCTGTCCAGTCTACCTACCGGGTAGATCCGCTCTTCACAAGCGTTTTTCACCAATGATATAACTGCTTTTCGACCCTTCTCATCTTTTAGGGTTGTAATAAAATTTTTGGGTTTGTTTAACAAGACATACTGAAGCTTTTCGGTCTTCAGTACCTTCCCCAGGTAGGTGACTTTGTCTGTCTTCTGGACTTTATAGCCCATTTCAACGATCACTTTGCCATTTACCTTGATCTTGCCCTCTTTGATGAGTTCATCAGCTTCACGTCGGCTACATACTCCGGCATTGGAAATGTATTTGTTCAGCCGGATTTCGGTTGAGGGAGGTGGCTGATCCTTCTTTTTAGGGGGTTTCCGTGGACCGGATGGTCGTTTTTTCTGCATTATTCGCCCTGATTTCCAATGGTATTCTCATCCTGAGCAAAATCTTTGGGGGTAGGAAGATCTTTAAGACTGTTGATCCCAAAGTAGTCCATAAACGTCGGGCTGGTGCCATAGAGAAGTGGTCGACCAACACCTTCGGACTTTCCCTTGATCTCTACTAATTCCTTTTCCAGCAGCTTCTGTACAGCATAGTCACAGTTTACGCCTCTTATCTGCTCCACCTCACTCTTTGTGACTGGCTGTTTGTATGCAATGATGGCCAGTGTCTCCAGTGAAGAATTTGACAACCGCTTCTTGGACTGTTGTTTCAGCAGGATACTGATACTTGCCTGATAAGCCGGTTTTGTCAAAAACTGATACCCGCCACCACTTTGTACTACTTCAAAAGAAAAATCTTCATGCTTATATTTTTCCTGTAGCTTGGCAATACCATCAGTAATATCTTTTAAAGGTACATCAGCCTCAAACATCTCTTTGAGGCAAGACTGCAACTCTTTCTCCGCGATGGGTTTTGGTGCACAAAATATCAGTGCTTCAATATGATTGGCCAGGTAATCCATTAATTATTTTGAAGAACCCTTAAGCTTGGATTCAATAGAATGCATGGTATGTGGCACAGCTCTCAGTCTTTCTTTACTGATAAGCTTTCCGGTGTCTACACAGATACCGTAAGTACCATTTTTAATCCTTACCAGCGCATTCTCCAGGTTATTTACAAATTTTTGTTGTCTTCCTGCCAGCTGGCTCAATTGTTCTTTTTCTGCTGTGTCAGCTCCATCCTCCAAAGTCTTGGCCGCTCCATATGTTGAGTCTGTCCCTTCATCAGATTTGTGAGTGAGCGAATCTCTCAATGAGTTAAGCTCGTTTCTTGCTTTTTCGAGTTTCTCATTGATCAATTCCTCGAATTCCTTTAATTCTTCGTCTGAGTATCTGGTCTTCTCCGCCATGTCTATACCTTTTTTGGAAATAACCGCTAAAGTAACATAAGCAAATCAAAATCGGTAATGGTCATCTTTTATTATAGCCTGAACCTCGTTTCCAGTGTAATTTTAATGCAAATAGATTATGAGAGATGGTTTGGTGGGTTTGATCTCAAGGGGAATTATCAGGCAGGTCCCGGTGTTTTAGTTGTTTATTTATATGGATTGATACAGGTATTTGCCAGGGACAAAGGATACATTTTAATGGCTTTCAGACTTGTATCTGCGTCTATACCCAAAAATAAAATTATTAGGACGGGTAAAAACTCTTGACTTATATTCGAGCTTTTAAGAGTAGTTAAAACCCAGCATTTGCTGCTAAATAAATTCAAAAAACAAGACCCATGCAAAACACGCGCGTTGTTATTACAGGCCTTGGTGCCCTCACTCCACTAGGTAATAATGTGGATGAATTCTGGAAAAATGCTGTTGCCGGAAAACGTTGTGCAGCTACCATCTCCAAATTTGACGCTTCGCAGTTCAGGACCCAATTCGCATGCGAAATCAAAGATTTTAACCCTGAAAACCGATTGGACAGGAATGAAATCAAACGAAGTGATCTCTTTACTCAATATGCTTTGTATACAGCTTCCGAAGCCATGGAAGACTCTGGCCTGGATGTTTCAAAAATGGATCCCTTTGACATCGGAGTAATCTGGGGAACAGGTCAGGGTGGGATGATCACGTTCGAGGAAGAATGGGGAGGTTATGTATCAAATGGGAATACGCCCCGATTCAGTCCCTTCTTTGTGCCTAAGCTGATCTCTAATATGGCTTCCGGATGGATATCAATGAAATATGGACTGATGGGGATAAACTATACTACTGTATCAGCATGTGCTACCTCCAACACGGCCATTATGGACGCATTTAACTACATCAAGATGGGTAAAGCCAAGGTATTTGTTACCGGAGGTTCTGAAAGTCCTATTAGTGAATCCCCAATTGGGGGGTTCAGTGCCATGAAAGCAATGTCGCAAAGAAATGATGATCCGGGTCGTGCATCCAGACCATTTGACGTGGAGCGAGATGGATTCGTGATGGGTGAAGGTGCCGGTGCGCTGATCCTGGAGGAATACGAGCACGCTAAGAAGAGAGGAGCCAAAATCTATGCTGAGGTTGTAGGTGCGGCCATGACAGCAGATGCTTACCACATGACTTCTACCCATCCGGAAGGTTTGGGCGCATCCAAAGCGATGAACATCGCCCTGAAAGAAGGTAACGTTCACCCGGATGAAGTTGACTATATCAATCCTCATGCAACGTCAACACCGGTTGGCGATATCAGCGAGACCAAAGCCATCCATACAGTTTTCGGTAAAAACCTGAGCAACCTGGCGATCAGTGCCACCAAGTCGATGACGGGTCATTTGCTGGGAGCCGCCGGAGCTGTAGAAGGAATCCTGAGTGTGAAAGCCATCACCGACGGGGTGATCCCACCGACGATCAACACCGAAAATATCGATCCGGAGATCCCGAAAGGCTTACACTTTGTTACGGGTGAGGCCATCCAAAAAGACGTAAAGGTAGCCATGAGCAACACTTTTGGATTTGGAGGTCATAATGCGATTGCGTTGTTTAAGAAGGTGTGACCTGAAATTAAACGCTGTGAAATGAAGAATAAAGTCATTATGATCCTTTTAATATGCTTTCTTTCTTCATGCAAGTCCTCTAAAAGTATATCTACGGATGATGTATTAGGTGAACTTGGTGCAAATCCACATTTTATAATTGATGAACAACCAAACTTGAGATCTGATCTTATTGATTATGATCCTGAGGATATTACTACTGTCACAATTTTACATAGTGAAAAAGCAATAAAACGATATGGAGAAGTAGCAAAAGATGGTGCAGTAATTATTGAGACGAAAGCATACTCTACTGAAAAATACCAAAAGCGATTTTCTGAAATTTCATATTCTTATGCGTCGGCATTATCTGCAGCTGGTAATGACGAGGACTTTATATATGTTGTAAACGGAATACTTATAGAAGGTGACTATTTGGTTTCAGATTTATCTTCTTTAACAGATAAGTTGATTAAATCAATTTCAATACTCCCATTAAATGAGGCAAATGTTTATTGTATTGATGAAAATAAAACTGTAGTTGCTATTAACGTGAAGAAAAAATGGGCAAAAGATGAGGATAGGTCATGGAAAAAGATTGAATAAGAAGTTCAACTGAGTATTGCTTTCATTCCAAATTGATATTTTAGTATTATCATCATTTTCAGCAAATGAAAAGAAGAGCTGCTTTATCAAGTTTATCAGTAATTGCGGGAGGAAGCCTCCTCCTGCCTCCGGTGCTATCGGGTTGTGAAACTGCTGATCATCCCTATGCATTATTCAACCGGGGAGATACCCAGCTTCTCAATGACATTGCTGAAACGATCATCCCGGAAACTCCGGGTTCTCCGGGAGCAAAGGCAGCCAATGTTGGGGGTTTTATCCAGCGTTATGTTACCAATTGCTTTAGTCCAATTGATCAAAAGATCTTTTTGGATGGGTTTGCAAACCTGAAAGCTGAAATAGATAAGAATTTTGGGAAGAGATTTACTTCGTTAAGTTCCGCTGAAAAAGTCGATGTGGTAAGGGGACTTGAAAACCAGCGTACCGAACACCAACGGAATGCAATTCCCGGTACTCCACCCAACTTTTATCATCTTTTGAAATCGACAATCCTCTTCGGGTACTTCACCTCCGAACAAGGTGCCACCACAGCATTGAGGTATGTGCCTGTTCCCGGTGAGCAAAAAGGGATCATCCCTTACAATGGAGAAAAAGCATGGGCGCTATAAGGACTGAATAATATGGAGAACACCTTTGATGTCATCGTAATCGGATCAGGTATCAGCGGGGGCTGGGCAGCAAAAGAGTTTTGTGAAAAAGGAATGAAAACCCTTGTCCTCGAGCGAGGAAGAGATGTAAAACACCTCGAGGATTACCCCACGGCATTGAAAAACCCCTGGGACTTCGAGCACAGGAATCAGATGCCACATCAGGTGCGGGAGGCCAACCCCATCGTTTCGAGGTGTTATGCTTTTGGTGAAGCTACGGAGCATTTCTTTTTAAAGGACACCGAGCACCCCTACATCCAGGAAAAACCCTTTGACTGGATACGTGGATACCAGGTGGGTGGTAAGTCTCTCCTCTGGGCACGGCAGGTGCAGCGATGGAGCAAATTTGATTTTGAAATGCCAGCGCGGGATGGCTTTGGTGCGGAATGGCCCATCAGCTATGATGATCTTGCAGAGTGGTACAGCCATGTAGAGACGTTTGTGGGGATCAGTGGAAACAAAGATGGGCTGGAAACGCTGCCAGACGGTGAGTTTCTCCCTCCCTGGGAGATGAATGCCGTGGAGAAGCATATTCAATCCGCGATCAAAGAAAATTATAAAGACCGGTACCCCATCATCGGGCGATGTGCCCACCTGACCGAGCCTAAGGAGGTCCATCTGGAGCAGGGGCGCGGTCAATGCCAGGCACGAAACCTATGTGAGCGAGGATGTCCTTTTGGAGGCTACTTCAGCTCAAATTCTTCTACCATTCCCTGGGCAGAAAAGACCGGTAACCTGACCTTGCAACCGGATTCCGTGGTGCACTCCATCATCTACGATGAAGCACTGGGAAAAGCAAAGGGCGTGAGAGTGATCAACAGGCTGACCAAAGAAACAACCGAATATTTCGCCCGGGTTATCTTCTTAAATGCCTCCACCCTAAACAGCAACCTGATACTGCTCAACTCAAGATCTGAACGGTTCCCAAACGGACTGGGAAATGACAGCGGCTTGTTGGGAAAATATATAGCCTTCCACAACTATCGCGGGGAAATTTCTGCCACTTACAAAGGCCATGAAGACACCTATTACTTTGGCAGGAGACCTACTGCGGTGATGTTGCCCAACTTCCGAAATGTGTATCAAAATGATATGCCATTTAAAGGAGGGTACCAGATCCATTTCACAGCAACGCGCAAAAGCTGGCAACGGGGCATAGCCAGTGACCAGTTCGGAGTAGACTTTAAAGAAAGTATATCCAAGCCAGGGGATTGGTCCATCTACATGATGGCACAGGCAGAAACAGTCCCCAAAGAAAAAAGCCATGTGCGGCTCAGCACTACCGAGGTTGATGAATGGGGCATCCCGCAGCTGATCACATCAGTGGATTATGATAAAAACGACGAGCTGCTGCTTCAGGACTTCTTTAAGCAAGGATCCGACATGCTGGAGAAGGCTGGTTGCGAAAATATCACCACCCGTGATACCGGCCAGGCACCTGGACTCGACATCCATGAGATGGGTGGTGTGAGGATGGGTCCTGATCCCGAGACCTCTCTGCTGAATAAATGGAATCAGCTCCATGCCTGCAACAATGTGTTTGTGACTGACGGCGCCTGCATGTCCTCTACAGGATCTCATAACCCATCGCTTACCTTCATGGCGCTTACTGCGCGGGCAGCGAATTTTGCGGTGGTTGAGATGAAAAAAGGAGCGTTGTAAGATTTTTTTATTAACGTTTATCCTTTAAACATGTCAGGTTTTAGAAACCTGACATGTTTCTAATAAAAATCTACTGCCCCACCACCACAGTCTCCTTGATGATCTCCCGATTGCCTTGCGGATCATACACCTCGAATACAATGAGGTAATAACCCATGGATGCGATGGAGCCATTGTCTGTGGAGCCGTCCCATCGGAGGAAACCTGTTGTAGAAAGCGTCGCACCATTTGCCAAATTCCTGATAAGCTGGCCATTTCGATTGTAGATATTGACATTGGCGAGGCTGCCCGTTGCAGGTAGCTGATAATTGATGGTCGTGAAATCCTGTGCAACGACCGATCCGTGACTGGCAGGGACAAAAACTTTTGGTTCAATACTCAGTACTCCTGAAACCGATGCCTGAATAAACTGTGAATTCTGATAACCCGGTGTGGCAAACCCTACAGTCGATGAAGCTGATTGCCAGTTGTTGGGGTCTTGTGTTGGCTGATCATAAGAAATACGCTCCAGGGAAACGCCATCTACACTTTCAAGAAAAGTCAGGTGCATGTTTTCATGATATTCGAAAGCGTCAACGGTCTGATTCTCTTGATTAATCAACTCGACTTTTGTTGTCTGATTTGGTAAAACAGGAAATCGGGCCATTGGATGAACCCGTGCTGAATGGGCCTTAGGAAAATCCTGAATCAATCGGTTTTTGTCAGGGGTCAAAGCCAAAAACTCACCTGGATAGATCAAGAAATCAGACTCAAAAATCAGATATGAATTCTCCTCTCGGACCAACTGCCAACTCTTTAAATTAATGTTCTTTTCTGATCGATTATATATTTCTACAAAGTCAACTCCATCATCTTTAGGGTTGAACAACACTTCGTTGATGATCACGTCCAAACTATCCGCTTTCTCAGGCAGGAAAAATGTGAGTGTATTTTCAGTTATTGGATTTCCCAGACAATCGGACAGCTCAAAGATGGAGACCGTGTATTTAATATTTGGCTCGAGTGGCTCCACAAGACTGAGTGTGAGATAATCCCGGTCCAATTCATTCAACCAAACATTGGAAACAGCTATCGGACCAGGGTCAATTTGAATTTGTGTGTTCATGATCTCTCTAGGCGATAATTGCTCATCAAAATTGAGTTGGAGCTTCTGGTCTGAAATGATTTCCAATCCCAAAAGCTCAGGTCCGAAGTTGTCAGGGATAGTAGTAGCGATTGAATTCTCTGCTCCAGGGGTCCCGCCCTGCGTATTTAGTGAGCTTCCCCAATTAATCGCTCCAGCACAAGGATTGTTGACATCTTTCAATTCCAATGCCACACCCCCATCAGTTTCTTCACTATACCATGTGTCCTCATAAGCAACATGGAAAATAAGATTCTCCTCATGGTATAATGAAAGAGATTCCCCCTGGTTGCTCAACGACCTCCATCCTGATAAGCCCATTTTATTATCTACCTCACTGAATAAGCTGACACTCGATGAGGGGACAAGCATCAGGTATTCGTTGGGGGATAAAACCTCAGCAGGCAACTGAAAAGATCCTCCTTCGTCCTCAATTCGAATATCTTCGAGCTTCAAGAGCTCCCCTGTTGTATTATAAATTTCGAGATATTCTGAATTAGGCAAACCGATGACCGGATCCGGATCGGCCATGATCTCCGAGATGACAATTTCATTGAAAGCTGGTGCTCTACCCTTTCCAAAAGAAATCTCAAAGGGTACAATGCGGTTACCGGAACAATCTGCTGACCCATCAACATGCATCTGGTAAAGGGTTCCCAGGGCTGGTTCAGCATTCAAAAGAATCTTCATCTGATCTGTAGTCAAAACAAATATTTCGTTGGCCGCAAGACCATTAATTTGGTAATCTGATTGAACCAAGGACAGACTGTCCATGGCCTCGGAAAATGTCAATGTTATTTCTTTTCCATCCAAGCCATGATTCAATAAGAATGGTGGTTCTGTGTCAGGCATTAAACTAAATACCGAATTAATTTCACCAGGTGTTCCTCCATTTGGGTGTTCGCTTGCCTTCCAATTTGCTGAGCCCGGACAAGTACTGATCGGGTTGATAATCTCCAGGCTGTATCCTCCGTCGTCCTTTTCCGTATCTCCATACCAATCCCTTTGATAAACCACCTGATCAATCAAATCTCCATAAATATTGGTGAGGCTGATGCTGTCTGATGAATTATCTAAAGAGGGAAATCCCTGGACCTGAATTTCATTGGCAGATAACTTATCTCCGGAAAGTACCACATAAGTATCGGGCGACAGATAATAAGTTGGTAAGGCAACCTGCTTTGTAGCATCTGATAAAAGCAAAGAACCAAGATTGATGATCTGGTCGCCAGCATTGTATATTTCTATGTACTCAGCTTCTGGTAAGCCTACCGCTGGCGTGGGATCCACCATTAACTCAGTGATGATAATTTCTCCCTCATGAGGCAGGTAAGGGATTTGATATTGAAATGAGACCGTATCCCCGGAATAAGAATTTCCCATTAAGTCAACGACTCCCCCGATGATGATCTGGTAAATAGTCTGATCAGTTAGCGCATCGAATTCAAGGATGATAATGCTGTCCTCTGACTGAATCACTTCTTCCAGTTTTGGTGATCCCAGCAGTTGATAGTGATTCAGGGAGCTCGCTAGATTGGAGAGCTTTTCATCAAAAATCAGTCTGACCCGATTGTGATAGTCACTTTCAATCGCCAACAGATTCGGACCTTTACTATCCAGGTAGATCGGTATTGCCTGATCCGGAATTCTTCGTCCGTAAAGATCTTCCAGACCTTTCAAGTCCAATGCATGTGATTCATTAGATCTAATGGAATCTGAAAATATTAACCTGACAATACTTTTATCCTCCCCATCGATTTGGGTAAATACAGGTTCTACTCCGCTCAGGGAAAACTGATCAGATGAAGTCGCCGAAAATATCGTGTTAAACTCTAGTTCAAGTGTTTTGCTGTCTATGGTCTTCCAATCCGCCAAATATGAATCATAAACCACGCTGTAGCTGTAGACCAGCAATGGAACCCCATCAACATCCACCAGGTTTGAAAGTTCAAGGATCAGGGTGTCATGCTGTGAGGCCTTTTTACTGATGAACAATTCGACCCCACTTGAAGAAAATTGGTGGATAGCGTTCGGATGAATGTTGCCCACCATGTAATTACTTTTCTCAATAATGGTTTCGGACATTCCTTTACTAAAAACGATCTGAAAAGAGGAATCCGATATAAAAACCAGCTCACTGACAACCGGATTCAGACTGTTGAAATGATATGTGGAAGAATCCATGAGATTCCCATGCGGATCTCTCAATCCGGTAATTGAAATGACTTCTTCAGTGCCAATTGGCAGATCTAAAAATGTCAGAAGAATCTTTACTGAATCAGGACCTTGTATCCGTATCAATTCAGGGCCTGTCTTTCCAACTAAAAAATTCTCTGTTTTGAAAACGGTGGATGTATCCAGTTTTTCTGAAAAAGTCAATGCCAGGGTATTCCCAGAGATGGCCAAAATATCCTGGAGAGCAGGTGGCAGCGGATCAAAGAAAAACTTAGTATTGATATTGCCCCCTTTATTCCCTGACAAATCGCTGACACCGCTAACTTTCAGATTGAGTTCCTGTTCCTTCGGAAAGGAAAAATCAAAAAATAGTTGAATGGTTTTTTGATCAATCGCAGAAATATCAAAGGGATTCCCAAAACCTGTTATTTCATATTGAACTGAAGAAAAAGCTGAGGAAAGCAGGATCTCTTCATCCCATGTAATAATAATTTGAGAATCTGCTGGTATTGTTAGCTCTTCGATTCTGGGAGCCCTGGTATCAAACTTGATTGAATGAGCTGGGGTGATGAGCCTTTCCAGTGTTTCGCTGGAAATAAGCCCCTGGGTATAAAGAACGTAATCGGTATTTGCTGCGAGGTTCTTTTCAAACCCCAACCTGAGTAATTTAGGATTGTCCGTATCTATTTCGATGATCATCGGGTTGCCGATGCCCTTGCTCAACAGGAAGGAAATTTCTTCAATCGGTTTTTTAGGTGTCTCATGAAGCAATAGATGAATCAGGTTTGGAGCAATAGCATAGGCTGTATCCACCTCGTTTTCAAATGTGAATGACATGAAAATAGAGTCTGCTTTATTGCCCAGGGTATCCGTGAGACTGGCACTCACGAGTTCATAGGTCCCACCAATCACAAATGATGAATCCCAGGATAGCTGTACCCGGTATAAAGCTGAGTCCTGTAAAGTGGATTTAGCCGGCGGCCCCTGATCCATTAAAAAATAATTTTCCTCAGATTCCGCCAGTGTTTCACTCAATGGCTCATGGAATATCAATCCAATTTCGTGGTCCGATATAACAACCAGATCTTCCATGGTTGGAGGAGTTTCATCGAAGTAAAAAGAGATGCTATCAGCAGTTGAAATATTACCCTGACAATCTTCAATATATGTAACGACCAGGTAGTATTCTTCTTCTGATACCAGAGGCTGATCCAGAATCAATCTGTAGTTTCGGTAAGAGTATTGCTCGATATCTGCAACTTCGAAAGAAGGACCTGACAAATTCTCAATATTGAGTGATCCAGCTAAAAGTGGTTCATTAAATGTGATAGAGAGGGTGTCACCCGTAACAACTTCCAGGTCAGCAATCTGCGGACCGGTAATATCTGCTATACTTTCTGCAATCGAATTGATTGCACCCGGCGTACCACCTAAGGAAGAAATAGCAGCACCCCAGTTGGTGTCATCACTGCAGATCAATTGGGTGTTGATCTGCTCAAGAGAATATCCACCATCATCCTTTTCGGTATTGTGGTACCAATCTGTTGTATAAAATAAACTATCTACCGCGTTGCCAAACTGGTCCTGTAAAATCACAAAATCACCACTATTTGTAAGTGCATCAAAGGAGGCTTGATATGCGACATCAGCCTCAAACAAACCAAAATTTGAGTCATCTGTGATCACCAGATAGGCACCAGGTTCCAATCTAAATTGGGGCATAGGTTCTCCATTCAAAAAGAAATCTTCCAGTTCGACGGCAAAACTGCCGGGATTATGAAGTTCGATGAATTCAGCTTCGGGAAGCCCCATTGATGGAGAAAAATCTGCCATGATTTCATTGATTTGAACAGCTCGCCAATCCGTGGGTTTTTCAAAATTGAAGTAGAGTGTATCCTTTTCCAGGGTAGCATTCAATTCCTGATTTTCAATCCCCTCAATGACCAGTTGATACCCTGAATTGTGGAGCTCAGGAAAGGCCAGCTGAACAACGGAATCATTTTCTATCGTGATTGATGCGCTTGATGGGTTGCCAACACCTATGATACTGTAATGTCCGACCAACTCTGCGACTGGGCTTACCGGCTGATTGAAATGAAGCATGATCGTTTCAAAGTCCGTCTGCCAAATCTCAAAGACCCATAGCCGATAATACTCAAACCCAATGATGCTACCTGGCTCGATTGTAAGTCCTTCTGAGTCTTTGATGTCATCAACCATGAGCTCATAGTAATTTTCGTCCAGAGTTTGCTCAAAGACCAGAACGACAGATGTATCATCTTGTCCCAGAGAGGCTGTTTTTGGTGATCCAATTCCCAGCGTAAGTACATAATTGGAAGTATTGGTCGCTGTGACTGGATCCAGCGGTTTGTTGAAGTAGACCTGCAACGAGTCATTGGATAAGACTTTGACACTATCGATGAGCAAAGGAACGACGAACGAAAAATTCGCCGATCCGGATAAATGACTATTCAACGACTCATTGAGGACCTCGGAGATATCAACCTGATACGCCACCGCCTCAGTAAGGACATCATTCAATATCAAATACACCTGACTGTTGTCATCAGGACCTAGGGTAGCTGATATAGGCTTACCTATGCCCTGATCGATTAAATAGTTGTTGGAATTTTCTGCAGTTACTGGGTCCAGCACCTGGTTGAAATCCAGTAAGACTTCAGTATCTGATAACGTCAACACCGTATCCAACTCCAGCCTGGTATAACCAAAAGATAATTGTTCTGCTTGATTCAAAGTCACATCCGAGGAAATCACGAACTGGTAGCCTGCGGTTTGCAATGGCGAGGCCGGATCCAGGTCAACAGCTAGTATTGAACTGTCATTCCCGACAAAACCTATGTCAGCGATGTTAAGATCTGTAATAGAAAAGTCTGAAGGATCCGAAATGTCTGATTCCAACAGGTATTGATTCAAGAAGACATGAATGGTGGTATCATTCTGCGCCATTATCGAATCAATTCTCACCTGATCTATAACGATATCATCAAAATAAAAGGCATCCTTTCTAGAGTCAATGTATTTAGTATATAGCCCGAAAAAACTTGTTGAAAAAATATCAGGATCATTGTCTATTGCGGAACCAGCCCATTCATATTCCCAACCTCCAAATAAATCATGGTATAAAGACCACCTACCATTTTGATCTCTAATGACTTTTATCCTTACTCCTGGCGACGAGACATCAACAATATCATCATCTCCATTTATCACATAAGTACTCGTTTCCCCCTCTTGTTTATAAAGACTTATCTCATCTTCAGAGTCACCTATCAACACATAATATCCATTAAGGCTTCCTTTCAAATCATCCTGATCCGAAATCAAATAAACTTTTGTGAGACTCGTCGAAGAGGGATTAAAATCCATTTTCACATAGAACTCCCATACTACCTTATCGAAAAGTGTGTTACTCGTTGCCAGGTGAGAAATTCCTCCTGAAGGAGCCATCAGCTGTAAAGACTCGCTTATTATCTCAAAATGATCCTGATCTCCAACCCATGTTGGATCATTCATAAAATCTCCATCCGAAAAATCATCTCGTATTTGTGCCTGAAGGGAAATGCCCACCGAAAGACCGATCAATAGCTGGAGGAACCGAATAATCATCGATTATTGTTCTAAAAACCTAAAGTTCGTAGCTTTGTGCCCCGAATTTCTGTATTAATATAGTGAATTTTAAATATTACACACAATGAAGTTAGCTGTTGTAGGAGCTACCGGTCTGGTTGGCCAGGAAATCCTAAAAGTGATTGAGGAGCGAAATGTTCCCTTTGATGAGTTATATATGGTGGCCTCAGAGCGGTCTGTAGGCAAGGAAATCACTTTCAAGGGTAAATCCTACAAGGTAATTTCCATCCCTGATGCAGTAAACAAAAAGCCGGACATCGCCCTGTTTTCTGCGGGTGGTGGCACCTCGCTTGAGTGGGCCCCCAAATTTGCAGAAGTGGGTACCATCGTAGTGGACAACTCCTCTGCCTGGAGGATGGACCCTACCAAAAAGCTGGTTGTTCCTGAGATCAATGGTGACGTACTTCGTATCGACGACAGGATCATTGCAAACCCCAACTGCTCTACAATCCAGATGGTACTGGCACTGGCACCCTTGCACAAAAAATATGGCATCACCCGAGTGGTTGTATCTACCTACCAGTCTGTGACCGGTACCGGAAAAGATGCCGTGGACCAAATGATGGATGAACGTGCTGGCAAAAAGCCTAACATGGTCTATCCATACAAAATAGACATGAACGTGCTTCCTCACATCGATGTATTCCAGGACAATGGATACACCAAAGAGGAAATGAAGATGGTGAACGAGACCGTGAAGATCCTGGGAGATGAGAGCGTGAAAGTAACGGCTACCTGCGTACGAATCCCTACCATGGGTGGTCACAGCGAATCTGTAAACATTGAGTTTAAGGAAGACTTTGATCTGAAAGAGGTCATTGAGATCCTGAAGAATACTGAAGGTGTGGTCGTGGAAGATGACGTGAAGAACAATATCTACCCGATGCCTATCAACGCTCACGGCAAAGATGAGGTATTTGTTGGAAGGATCAGAAGGGATGAGACCCAACCCAACTCACTAAACATGTGGATCGTGGCGGACAACCTGAGAAAAGGTGCAGCAACCAATGCTGTGCAGATTGCCGAATACGTGATGGAGCACAGCCTGGTATACTGATCCGTTTTGGACGAGCTGGCTTTCTTGAGGCTTCCTGATGTTCGGTCATTTATCCTGGCCAACGAGCATGGGGATGTGCAAAAGCTAGTGCTCAATCCTCCAAAACAATATAAGGATCACATCAGACTGCTTGCTGATCAGATCATCAGCAGGCGAAAACTCAAAAACAAACTACCAGAATGGGTGGAGTCAGAGGCTATTCTGCCTCCACCCCTTTCTGCAGAGCAAGCATCTTCTACAGAAACCGCTCATTACAAATCAGAGATATTTCATGGGGATCATCTGGTAGACCTCACAGGGGGTACTGGTGTAGATACTTTGGCACTTTCAACCGGATTCAGGCACACAGCATATGTAGAGCCCAATGAATGGCTGTGCAGGCTTTTTGGACACAACCAAGAGGTTTTTGGTGATCAGACGATAGCCATTCATCAGACCACCGCTGAACAGTTCCTGGAATCTTTCGATGGTAAATCCACCTTCTTCATTGATCCTAGCCGACGTGTTGATAGCCAAAAGGTCTTTAGGCTGGAAGATTGTGTCCCTAATCTTTCGGAGATACTCCCGATACTTAGCACCAAAGGCACCGAGGCTTTAATCAAGCTTTCCCCCATGATCGATATCAGTGAAGGCATTCGGCAACTGTCCTATGTGAAAGCTGTGCATGTAGTAAGCATCAAAAACGAATGCAAAGAAGTGCTTTTTCACCTTGATTTTGTGGAGTCCAAAAGCTCTCCTATAGTCCATTGTGTGAATATCCAGAAAGACCGACAGGATCTGTTTCAATTCACATTATCAGGTGAAAAGGAAACCCAGGCTGCTTACGGAAACCCCGGTAGATATATTTATGATGCCAATGCATCCATTCTAAAAGCTGGTGCTTTCAATTCTGTCGCCACTCAATTTTATCTCGAAAAGATCGCTCCAAACACGCATCTATATACTTCAGATAATCTTATTGAAAATTTTCCCGGAAGATGTTTTGAGGTGATAGAAGATGAATTAAAACCAAATGCTATCAAAGAACTGATTCCTGAAAAAAAAGCCAACATCATCACCAAAAATTATCCGATGAGCAGTGAGGTTTTGGGCAAAAAGCTCAAACTAAAAGATGGAGGCAGTGATTTCGTCATTGGGTTCAGAACCTCTGATGGAAAACCTACACTTGTCCTTTGTCAGCGGATATACTAAGGCTAAAACTGACCAAACCTCACTGAAATATTGGTACTTAGACCTGTGAGATCTTCATCTCGCAGATTGACCATGTCAAGACCCGTGACCAACCGGTAGGATACCCCGGTACCTAATCTAAAGTTTTCAGTAATGTTGAACTCAACTTGTACACCAGGTTCCCCAATAAAAAAAGCCGATCTTTCAATAGAGAAATCCGTGTCAAAATTATTGTTGAAAAAGTTATTGTCTACCACTTCGAATGCCCCGGCACCTACCAGAAATGGAAAATGCAGGTGAACCGGTTCTCTTGTCCACAAGGTAAAACCGAACACCATTCCTCCGTACCCACCATAGATATTTAGTTTCTTTTCCATAGGTACAGTGGCCGTGGGTATCAAACCATCTATTTCATTATCCGTGACCAAACCGTAGCCAGCCAAACCCAGGAAGTAAGTGCGGTTTACGATCACACCACCGCTTGCTCCGATGATAAGGCTTCGGTTCCCCGCAATGTCACCAATCTTGAGGTCAGCACCTCCAAAACCATACGTCTCGCTGCTTTTACCTATCAATGATTTGATTTCATCCGGATTGTGTGAGTCTACATATTGCTGCGCAAGGATGTTACTACATAAGAGAAGAATAAATAGGGCTACGATCGCTCTCATCAGAATACATATTTTAAAGTGACTGCAGCATCCCAAAAATATGCTTCCGCATGACGCATGCCTATATAATTAAAATAGGGTTTGATGTCGAATCCCACAGTCATGGGAATACTCAGCCACCGATACTCTACCCCCAGAATCACATCCACTCCCATGATAAAATAGGTTTGATCCTCATATTCAAAATCAGGAGGATCTATGGACGTCAATACCTTTCTGAATTGGTGAAATCTTTCAAAACCCAGATGCCCACCCATACCATAGTATGCATAGAAAAACTCACTGAAAGCCACCTCCATTGGCAGATGATTCACATACATAGTAATAATTTGTATCCCCTCATTTCTACCACTAAGGGTCAGTTCAACTGATTTTTCCTCCACCAGGAACTTTTTATAGGTGAGACCTGAAGTTTTTCCAAGCCGTAAGCCGGCTGATTGAGTATATTGCTGCGCATTGCACGTAAGGGCCAGGACCAGGTACAGAAATCCTGCAATGAAATATTTAATCATCAGTTCGGGCGGGTTTTCTTTTCAGTTAGTTCTTTTTAGTATAAAGGGGCAACTCCATTATCGAAATGATCAGTTCACCTCCATCTGCTAAAACGTTGAGTTCTCCTTTGGTATTTTGAGTGGGTCCTACGAACCCGGATAATGTGATCTCACTGGTCGTAGCAGTATTTTCTTTCTTCAATACCAGCATACTACTTGGAACAATCAATCGGTCTTTGTTGGCGGTAATATTTGCGGAGATATAGGAGGCCTGATCCATGATCAGGTTAATATCTGTAGACTTGCCAATGATATCAATCGACTTGAAGCCCTTTTGAACCCTTGTGATAAATACATCTCCATAGTTGAAATCCAATTGTGCACTCGATAATACCATGTCTATGCTGAGATCCGTAAACATCCCTTCAGCAATGATATCATCCGCCTGCTGCACACTTATTTTATCATTTCTACTATGAAACTGAGCGTATTCAACAATACCCAGAGTGATCTCAGATGAGCTACTCTCAAAATTTACCAACCTGGCCTTATCTATCTTTACTTCCGCACCTTTAAGTGAGAATGTTCCTTTATGCAGCTTGTCTATTCTACTTCTTCCAAAACTATGTGTGAGTTTAAACTCCTTTTCCAGTCCATTGGCTTTTAGGTCACCATGTGAAAGATCCACGGTGACAAATCCGGTAAGCGCGGAAAGAAATACGTTACCATATTTATTTTCGATATGAAGGTCCATTTTTCTGGGCATCCATACCTCATAGTCTACCGAAACCTTGGTGCCGCCAAACAGGTTTTTGGAATAGTCCTCCACATCTGTGAGTAAACTACCAAAAAAGCCCGCGGACTGCTCAAAATTTGTTTCAACCAGGACGACTGAACCTACTTTTCTGAAGCTTACGGATACTTTATTGAGTGATTTCTTGATCACATCGGGTGTCTTTCCATCGGCAGTTGCCTTTACTTTGATATAGACTGAATCCTGCTCCCAACTTCGTACGATGATATGGCCATACTTGTTTTTCAGCTCGAGCTCCCCCCCGGGAGGAACCTCATAGCTTTGCTCAAAGTTCTTTTCCCCGTTGTACTGTCCATGCGCCATGTAAGCACATGTGGTGGCCAAATAAATTATGATGATACTGGTTATCTTTTTCATCTCTACCTGGTTAAATATTTGTCTCGATCACCTCGATATGATCTTCATCCTGCAGTTTTTCCAACATACGCTCCAGGATCTTGAGTTTTAGTCTGTACTGATCCATTACAGCCATGATCACCTCCTCATTATCCATGTTGTCCCGAAGGTCTTTTTTGAGGGATGCGATGACCACATCCATTTCCTTTAGATCCTCCAAAATCAATGGATCATTCACTTTAGCAGTGACCATTAGCTGGATTTCATTGATCTCCTGCTGATAGAATCTTTCCGTTTCCATCCATTCCTGTACCATTGGGTTGATCGGCCTCTGATAGGTATTGTATACCATAAATGACAACCAACCGGCTACAAACATCACACAGGCTGCCGCTGCATATCCGACGTGCAGCTTCCATCGCTTTCTCCTCCGGGGAACAAATGATTTCTCTAAATCCTTCCAACCCTGATTCTCATCAAAAGGAAATACTTCAAATTCTTCCCTGGACTGATCGACCCAATGCTTTAATTTATCCGACATAGCTTTTGCTGTTAGATTCCAGTCTGTTCCTTATTTTGGCTTTTGCTTTGCTATACTGGGCTTTTGAAGCTGATTCCGTAATGCCCAATATCTGCCCAATCTCTTTATGGTCGTACCCCTCAAACAGATATAGATTCAGCACTGTCCTGCTTCCGTCCGGTAGTTCACCTATGGCTTCCATTATCTTACCTGCTGTAAATTTTTGATACTCAAAATCATCTTCTGTTTCCTCAACCAGATCAAAATTCTGATCCAATTCGCTGGTGATCAATTTTTTTTTCTTAATCGCATTGATACAATGGTTCACCACTATGCGCTTGATCCAGGCACTAAATGTGCTGACTTCCCGCAGATCCGGTAGCTTCCTGAAGGCATCAATAAACGACTCCTGCAAGAGATCTTTCGCTTCATCCTCATCCCTGATCATTCGCCTGCAGATATTATACATGGCTCCTGAATACAGCTTGTATAGCTGTTCATAAGCCATCCTACTTCCTGCCTGACATTCTCGGATCAGTTGGTGATGAATATTTAATTGATCTCCTTTCAAAACAATTAACTGTTTAAAGGACAACCCTTTCAGCAAAAGGTTTCCTGAGGAAAGTAATTAATTATAAAGATCCGAATAATTAACTAGTTTGACACATGCCTGAAATGGCTGGAAAAGACCTGTCCATTTAAAAACATGGTGGAGTCTATCAGGTGAAACCCTGAAAACGTAATCATTTCCTGAATGGGAGGTATGGATTTAGCAGGTATGTTGCTTAATGCTCTAAATCCCAGGTACATGACTTTTAGTAAAACCGAAGACCGATGGGAAAAATCAGCAACAAGTAATTGACCACCGGGCACCATGGACTCTTTTAATTTTAGCATCACATTTCCTAACATCTCCTGGGTAAAAAGATCGAGGAAAAACGGGCAGATGATACAATCAAATTTTTGTGGGGCTTGAAAATCCAGGAAATCAATGTGCTCAAAATCGACACTTGTTGACTGTCTCTTTTGCGCTCTCCTGAGCATATTAGCAGATTTCTCAAGATAAGTAATCTGTAATTCACCTGAAATATCATTTAGGATACGTCCTGTACCCCCTCCGATGATCAATACCTTCGATCCCGGAGGTATTTTGGATAGAAAATGCGCGGATGCCTGATCGAGCACATCCCCGAAGACCAGTCTTTTGACAAAGTCATAACACCAGGCGATCCCGTCAAAATTATTCATTCACTAAAAGAACAAAAAAATAGCCGGGACAAAAAAGATAGCATCCCCCACTACGCGGAAACGTTCATTTTGGCCAAAGAACGGCTGAAACCGCATGACACCCACAAGTATGCAAGTCATGATCAGGTATACAAACTGGATTATCTGATATTTCTCTGCCAGTACCACGCCCAGGTATACTGAAGAACCAATCAATAGGGAAAGAAGGGCCCAGATCAGGCTGACAGAGCCGGCACCCAGTAGGCAAGTAATAGATCCAAAACCATTTTTAATATCACTTTCGCGATCATAGACAGAAAAAACCAAAAGATTGACAAGTGCCAACACAGCCAGCTGTGTAAACAGAATGAAATCTATTGTTTGCAGTGAATCCAGGAGCGAAATGGGTGTCAGAAAAATTCCTGATGCATACCCTATGGCCACCAGTAGCTCTTTAAGCCACAGACCGGGAAGAAAGTAAACCAACATCAGGTACAAGATGCAGCAAGCCGCTAAAATAGCTCCAGCCCTGATAATTTCAACAGGCAAATAATAGACATTAATCAACCCTACAACAGAAACGATTCCAGCGAAAAATACGACTTGCTTAAAGTATTTCTGATGAAATACTCTTCGTGGGTCAGAGGTCCTAATATTTCTTGAATCTATCAGGTGATCTACTGAATAAATGAGCCATACTGTGATAGCCAATGCTAAATAGACACTGGCAGGGATCATCAATTCATAGAGAGACCCAAGGAAGCCGAGAAAAATAACTGCACCTAAAACGATATCCAGAGATAACCATCTGAAATACCGATAGAGAATCATTATCCCTGGCTTAGCGCTTCAGCACCTCCTACAATCTCAAGAATCTCTTTGGTAATGGCAGCCTGACGTGTTCTGTTATATGTCAGTCGAAGTTCTTTGAGCAGTTCCCCGGCGTTGTCCGTTGCCTGATCCATCGCTGTCATCCTTGCTCCCTGCTCGGAGGCATTCGATTCCAGCAAAGTCCTGTAGAACTGGATCTTAAGCGATTTAGGAATGATTTCTGAAAAGATAAACTCCTTGGTCGGTTGGAAGATGTAATCCGTAGAGCTCGTCGTATCCTCCTCTTCTTCATTCATCTGAATAGGAAGGAACTGCTCAGATTTAATTTGCTGAACAGCTACATTTTTAAACTCATTGTAGATGATTTCTATTTTGTCATACACTCCACTGGAGAATGCATCCATGACATACTCTGCCGCTTCGCGTACTTCATCAAATGTAAGCTGCCCCATCAAAGTAGCAAACTGATCATCGACATTGTACCCGCGTTTCCTGAAGTAATCCAGGGACTTCTTACCTATTGGTAGTATATACAATGAACCATTCTTTTCCTGGCTGGCATATTTTTCCTGGATCAGGTTTCTTGCAAACTTGAATGCATTGTTGTTGAAACCCCCGCACAAACCTCTATCAGAACTTACTACAACCAGTAAGACATTATTCTCTTCTCTTTGTATGCTGTAGGGATTGTTTAGACTTTCAGCATCTACACCCCCTGAAACATTCTGGATCAGCTTTGTGAGCTTCTGGGAGTAAGGCCGCATCTGCGTGATCCTGTCCTGAGCTCTCCTCAGTTTGGCAGCAGCCACCATTTTCATTGCTTTGGTGATCTGCTGTGTGGATGTTACAGATTGTATCCTACCTTTTACTTCCTTAAGATTCGCCATGCTTAAATACTGCTATTTTTTGGTATACTGAGCAGCAAGATCTTTTGCTACTTCACCCAGCTTATCAGTTACTTCGTCAGTCAATTGACCTGCTTTCAGTGCCTCAAGCACTTTTTTATGCTTGGCTTTCATGATTGACAAGAATTCTTTTTCAAAGTCCTTCACCTTGTTTTCAGGTACTTTATCGATAAAGCCTTTGGTAGAAACATAAAGGATGGCTACCTGCTCTTCTACCGGAGAAGGAGAATACTGAGGCTGTTTAAGGATTTCCTGGTTCCTTCTACCTCTGTCGATTACTCTTTGAGTCGCAGGGTCCAGGTCGGATCCGAACTTGGCAAATGCTTCAAGTTCACGGAACTGTGCCTGATCCAGCTTCAAGGTACCAGCAATTTTCTTCATGGATTTGATCTGCGCAGATCCACCCACTCGAGATACGGAGATACCTACGTTGATCGCAGGTCGAATACCCGAGTTGAAAAGATTGGTCTCAAGGAAAATCTGACCATCAGTGATGGAGATCACATTGGTAGGGATGTAGGCAGAAACGTCACCCGCCTGAGTCTCAATGATAGGAAGGGCTGTGAGTGAACCACCACCTTTTACTTTTCCTTTCAAAGAATCAGGAAGGTCATTCATTTTAGCAGCGATCTCATCGTTGTTGATGATTTTTGCCGCCCGCTCCAACAATCTTGAGTGAAGGTAGAAAACGTCTCCAGGGTATGCTTCACGTCCCGGAGGTCTTCTAAGAAGTAGTGAAACCTCACGATAAGAAACAGCCTGCTTAGAAAGGTCATCATAAATCACCAAAGCAGGTCGACCTGTATCTCTGAAGTACTCTCCAATAGCTGCTCCGGTAAATGGTGCAAAGAACTGCAATGGTGCTGGTTCTGATGCTGCAGCACTCACTACTGTGGTATAAGCCATGGCACCCGCTTTTTCCAGAGAAGCCACAATTCCGGCTACGGTCGAAGCTTTCTGTCCTACGGCTACGTAGATACAGTATACAGGCTCACCTCGATCGTAAAATTCTTTTTGGTTGATGATTGTATCAATAACCACAGCAGTTTTACCTGTCTGACGGTCACCAATTACAAGTTCTCGCTGTCCTCTTCCGATAGGAATCATTGAGTCGATCGCTTTGATACCGGTCTGAAGTGGCTCGTTTACCGGCTGTCTGTAGATTACACCCGGTGCTTTTCTTTCCAAAGGCATTTCGAAAAGCTCACCTTCGATGCTTCCTTTACCATCTATGGGTAACCCCAGGGTATCAACAACCCTTCCGCACATGCCATCACCTACCTTGATCGAACCAATCATTCCAGTTCGCTTCACGGTATCTCCTTCCTTCACATCACTGGAATCTCCCAGCAATACCGCTCCTACATTGTCTTCTTCCAGGTTTAGTGCCAATGCTCTCAGGCCATTGTCAAATTCCAATAGCTCGCCTGCCTGAGCGTTGCCCAATCCGTAGATCCTGGCTACACCATCCCCTACTTGCAGTACTGTTCCGATTTCCTCAAGTTGTGCTTCTGTCTTTTGGTTAGAGAGTTGCTCTCTAAGTATTGCTGAAACCTCGTCGGGTCTAACTTCTGCCATAGTTTTGAATTTGTGCCTTTACAGGCGATTATATCGTTTCGTTTTTAAATTTTAATCCTATTTCTTTGAGATGACCGCTGATTGATTCATCCAGCTGCTGATCTCCCATTTTTAATAAGTATCCACCTATCACATCAGGATCTACCTTTTCTATGATCAATGGCTCCTTTTTGGAGATCTTTTTGACCAACTCACTAAATTTCTTTCTTAATTCATCAGTAAGGGGCGTTGCGGTAGTCAACTTCACCTCCTGAATTCCCTTCTTCACATTGTATTTCTCGAGAAAGACCTGCGCTATCTGAGGAAGTACGGCCTCTCTGTTTTTCCTTGATATAACGTCAAACGCTGTTAGCGTAAGCTTATTCATTTTCTTATCAAAGATCTTTTTGAGGATCTCTGCCTTCTTCAGATGAGGAATGATGGGGCTTTTGAGCATCAATGCCAATTCTCTATTGGACTTACATAGATCCAAAAATAACTTCATGTCATTCTTTACCTCTTCCAGCACACCTTGCTGATCTGCAAGTTCCAGAATAGGGGAAGCATATCTTGCTGCAAGCCTTGTATTTGACATGATTAGTTGACTTTAACTTCTTTCAGAAATTTTTCGATCAGATCTTTCTGTGACTTATCATCACTTAGTTTTTCTCTTAGCAACTTCTCGGCAATATCCAGGGATAAAGATGCTACCAGGCTTTTTACCTCCTGAAGCGCTGCTTTCTTTTCTCCTTCAATGGCGTTCTTTGCATCGGCAATCATCCTATCGGCAATTACTGATGTTTCAGCTCTGGCGTCCTCTTTGATCTGATTCGCTGTAGACAATGCCTCCTTAAGCATCTTGTCTCTTTCCATCCTGGCTTCCTGAAGCAGGTATTCATTGTCTTCTTTGATCTGCGCCATCTCCTCTTTAGCAAGCTCAGCTGCTTTGAGAGAATCAGCAATGGCTGTTTCGCGTGTCTTCAATGCGCTGGCTACAGGCTTCCATACGAAGACGGCCAACACGGCAAACACGATCAGGAAAACAACTGTTTGCCAAAATATAAGTCCAATATCAGGGGTTACTAAATCCACAGTATTTCAGTTTTGTTTTTGAATAATTAAAACCTGACCATGACACCTAATGTGAACATGATCAGGCTTTTTGGTAAATTAAATACCTGCGTTAGTAGCAAGGAATCCAATTACCGCAGCAAATAATGCAACTCCTTCTATCAAGGCTGCTGTTACAATCATTGCTGTCTGGATCTTGTTACCAGCTTCGGGTTGCCTAGCGATACTTTCAGTAGCACCTTTACCAATTAGTCCAATACCAATTCCGGCACCTAGTACAGCTAAACCTGCTCCAATTGCTCCCATAATTCTAAATTTAAATTGTATAGTTATTCAAAAAAATTCTCGTTAATGATGCTCTACCTCCTGCACTGCCTCTCCAAAATACATGGATGACAACAAGGTGAAGACATATGCCTGCAAAATTGCAACAAACAACTCCAACATATTCATCACCGTAGCAAACACAGCAGATAAGATACCTACCGCAAAGCTCTCAGCAATGAAGGTGAGACTTAAAATACTCAATATGATTACGTGGCCAGCTGTGATGTTCGCAAAAAGTCGAATCATCAGTGAAAATGGCTTTGTAAAAATTCCTATGATCTCAATGGGCCACAGAATCAGATAAAGAAAAAACTTTCCTCCCCAGCCCATGGAGCTTCCCAATGGATCAAAGATGTGACTCCAGTAAGCCCTGTTGCCCGTAGACACGGTGATGACCCAGCTAAAAACAGCCAATACCATGGTGACTGCAATGTTTCCGGTAAGGTTAGCAGCACCTGGAAGTAATCCCAGCATGTTTCCAAACCAAATGAAGAAAAACAATGTCAGCATGTAAGGCAAATACCTTTCATACTTGGGCCCGATATTAGGCTTAACAATGTCATCTCTGACAAAAATGATGATTGGTTCAAAAAATGACTGGAGACCTTTTGGCGCTTTAAGCGGGTCTTTCTTGTAGCTTTTCGCAACAGCCATAAACAACAAGATCAGGATGATCGAGTTGATGAACAAAAAGAGAACGTTCTTGGTAATGGAAAAATCCAATACGTGAGCTCCTCCTTCTAATGTAATGTGATCATGATCCATCACGTAGCCTTTGTAAGGCACTGGCTCATGATGTTCATTCTGAAAATTGCTGGACATGAAAATATCAAGACCTTTCTCCTCAGAATATACGATGATGGGAAGAGGTACAGTCACTCCATGAGTGATCTCCCAGGAATGAGAATCCTTGATGTGATGGTCTATCAAAGCGCCTGGATTGAAGGAGCCATGATCGCCTTCACTGGCAGGGTCAGCAGCTGCCTTTAGTGATCCGGTTGAGATGATAAATACAAAACCAGCCAAAAGGCTGATTTTCAATGCTTTAAATCTTGTGTAGAATTTCTTTCGATCCATCAATTGAGGTTCTATCCCTTAATTCCGCCGCAAGTTAGCCAATACCACTATTAATTCAAATATTAAGTAAACCAAATAGAGGATTGAAAATTGGACCATGAACGGGAAAAGATCAGGTGTTTTCAGTAAATAGAAAATAGTAAGCACCATCAGACTGGTGATCATCCTAAATCCCACTGCTCCTATTATATATATAGGAAATTGTGACGTTTCTTTTTGAGCCATTTGCATCAGCCACGCCACAGGCACTGACTGAGCAAAAAAGATGATCACTAAAATGTGAAATTGTGCATGCAGCATCCCATTGAGCAATGAATCATTGATCAGATAGTATGCCAGTAACAAAATAGTAGAAATGATGACGGAGGGAACGAGGTATTTCTTCAATCCTTATTGATTAATCGCTTAAACAAATACCAGATGGTTCCTGCCATGCCCAGGAATACTGATAGTATCAAAATCCAATGAGATCTCGGACTATAGAGCTGACTCAATTTATAACCACCCCAGATACAGAGCAGATTAAAAGATGCAACTTCAATGGCCAGCCCTGAAAACCTGGCGTACGAATTGTCTCTTTTAGGACTGGGCCTGGAGGAGTGGCTGTCTTTCGGATTCCTGGCCAATGTTTATCTCCTTGCTTTTTACTCCCATTTTACATTTTCCATTGAAGGTGGCACCGGATTCTACAATCAATTTGTTTGAGATGATGTCTCCTTCTACTACTGATGAAGCTTTCAATACCAATACCTCAGTGATTTCTACCGAGCCCGTAATGTGCCCTGCGATCTCAGCATTTTGTGCCAGCACGCTCCCTTCTACATAAGAAGAGTGACCTAGTGCCACTTTAGATTTGGTCTTAATGTTACCTATCACCTTTCCTTCAACACGTATATTTCCAAAGGTCTCTATATTGCCTTCTAAGGTTGTTCCTTTTCCGATGATGTTGCTGGAGTTGCTCAGCTCCTCCATTACTTTGGGGTCTTGTTTCTTTAACATAACTCTCTATTCAAGTGTCTAACGATTATCTTTTATTGGCTAAATCAAATTACCGTAGTTCAAGCAGTAATTTTCGGCCTGATCAAATCACTATTCATTTTCAAAAAGCCACATATTCCTGTGGGTTTACCGGATTGCCATTGTGCCACAATTCAAAATGCAAATGAGGCCCTGAGGTCAATTCGCCGGTATTTCCAATGATAGCAATAATTTCCCCTCCGGTGACAAAACTACCAACGTTTTTTAATAATTCCGAATTGTGCTTATAAACTGAGATCAGATTTCCTCTGTGTTGTACTCCCAAAACATACCCACTGTCGAGTGTCCAGGATGAAAAAACCACTACCCCGTCAGCCACACATTTTACCGGTTCATTTTCTTTGGCCACAATGTCTGTCCCAAAGTGATTGGTCTTTGGATTGAAGCCATCCGAAACAATTCCTTCCAAAGGACTAAACAGATACAATTCCCTAAATTCACCACTCTCCCTGGTTTGGAAAGTTAATACTCCGAGTTCTTCATTCTCAAATTCAGCACGGATTTGCGAATCGATTGGCTTGATATCTTCTTCGAGATCCACTTCAGAAGTACCAATAGAAATATTCCCAGTGATGTCTTCCAGTGAAGAAAACCCCTCAGTATCACCACTCACAATTTTCTTAATATTGGTCACATATTGATCCTTGATGATCATTTCCTGCTCGAGAGAATCGATTTTCATCGTGAGTGCCAGGAGCTGCCTATTGGTCTGTGATTGCACAAACCTGGGGTCCAGCCATTGCTCGAGTGTAAATGTAACCAGGTAAATGGCCAACGACAGGGTGATCAAAAAAGCAACCCCCATCAATAGGATTACCTTGGCATAGGTAAAACTGATGGTCTTCTTTTCTGCAAAATTCTCCTCATTACGGATAATCAGCAGATACCTGTTAGTAAGCCAGTTGGATAATGTTTTTCTTGCTGCCACTATGCCCTTTTCTTTAGCGCCAAAGATAACCGAATTCAGATGTATAAATGAATACCCGGATAATTTCCAAAATCCATTTTGAATCTAACCTGATTATCTTTGCAAGATTAAGGATTTCAGGTCGTTCTAGGATATATAAAGTTTAACTGTCTTCATTGAAAAGATACGCATCATACATATTTAGTGGTCTATTGATCTTCTTCTTTGCATGCGCTAACCTGGACAACCCGCTCAGCACAGGTTACAATGATCTCACGGCTCATTTCAATTCCTACTTTATCGCCAAGGAGCGCATGAAGGAAATTGAAACTGCTATACACGACAGGTATGAGTGGAACTACAACAAGGTCCTTCCTATTTACCCACAGTTTGATACCACGGATGCCAAAGCGCTTGAGACCGAAATCAAAGATTGTATCGAAAAAGCTTCCATCTCCATCCAGCGACACCCCGACTCTAAATGGGAAGACGACGCCTATGTGCTGGTAGGCAAGGCCAGATATTACTCTGTGGAATTCCCGGATGCCATCGAAACCTTTAAATATGTAAACAAACACAGCAAGGATAAGCATGAACGCCACAAGGCATTGATCCAATTGCTAAAGACGTTTGTTGAGTATGGCGAATTCAACAATGCCATTGCTGTCTCGGACTATTTGAGCAAGGAAAAACTCAATAACAAGAACTTACAGGATCTCTACCTCTGCAGGGCCTATCTCTACCAAAAAAGAAATGATAAAAATCTGATGGTGCAAAACCTGGTAAAAGCTGAGGAGCTGATGACATCCTATTCTGAGACTGCCAGGGTAGAGTTTATTATCGGTCAGGTATACCAGGAGTTGGGATTCGATGCAGAGGCCTATCATTATTATGAGAGATCCCTGAAGAACAATCCAGATTATGAGCTTTCCTTCTATACGAAGCTCAACATGGCCCAGGTGACCGAACTTACCAGTTCCGGAGACATCAGGAAGGTGAGAAAATACTTCAGGAAACTGCTGAAAGACACCAAAAACACGGAGTACAAAGACAAGATCTATTATGAAATGGCAAACTTTGAGCTGAAGCAGGGAAATCTGAATGAAGCCATTGACTTGTATAAGATGTCGATTCAAAACAGTGTGCAAAATCAGCGTCAGAAAGGATATGCGTACCTAAAGCTCGGACAGATTTATTACGACAGCCTCAAGCAGTTTGAACTGGCACAAGCCTATTACGACAGTACTGTGAGTGTGATGCCTAAGGATGAAGAGGGATTTGAAAAGATCAGGCAACGACAGGAAATACTGGATGACTTTGTGGTTCAGGTACTCACCATCCGGGAAAACGACAGCCTCCTGGTACTCTCCAATCTACCCAAAGACTCTGTACTCGCATTGGCCACTTCTATCGTTGAGGAGAAGGCAAAGCAGCAGGAAGAGGATCGTAAGAAAGAAGCGAAACGCCAATCCAGGGTCCGCACAGCGTTTGATCAGGAAAATGTGGGACTTATTCAGCCGGGTGTGACCCAGGGAGCCAAATGGTACTTCTATAATCCGACTACTTTGGGCAGAGGTGCTTCGGAATTTAAACGAATTTGGGGGTCTCGGCCACTCGAAGATGATTGGAGAAGAAGCAATAAGACCACCGGGCCCATAGCTTCTAATACCCCAAATAAAGTAGGAACCCTCCAGAAAGTGCAGGAAGAAGATGAAGAAAGAAGCAGCGACGGTGAAGTAGCCAGCATGGTATCCAAGGTTCCTTTTGAAGACGCACAAAAGGAAGTACTTAGAAACCAAATTGAAGAGGCATTGTACAAGCTTGGTTTCATCTACAATTTCAAGCTGGAAGAAAAAGAAAATGCGATCACCACTTTTGAGCAGCTCAACCTGAGATTCCCGAAGTCAACCTATCGTCCTGAGATACTGTATCAACTTTATCTACTCTATAAAACGTTCGATTCGGATAAATCGACCGAGAGAGCAAACCAGCTCAAAGCAGAATACCCCGAGACCATCTATGCCAGGTTGGTTGACAATCCGAATTATACAGAGGAAAGTCATGCGCTCACCGAAGAGCTGAAAATAATCTATAACGATGCTTACAGAATGTACGCGAATGGATTGGTAAAAGAAGCACAAAAGAAACTGGACAGCGCCCTCATACTTCACCCAGACAATGACTTCAGTGATAATTTGAAACTACTTCAAATCATGTGCACCGGAATCCTTGACGGGCAATACCGATATCAATACGAACTAAACAATTTCATGAAGGATTATTCCGAAAGTGAGCTTAAGCCTTATGCTCAGCAACTGGCCAAACATTCGGAAGATTATCAGATCAAGCTATTTAGCAGCAGTAAAGCAAAATTCAGTGATAATTTAAATCAGAAGCACTATTCACTGATCGTTTATGCAAACAAAAGCAGTCTTGCAGAATCCATCCCATCAGAAATTGATAAATTTATAAAGGACAATAGTTTTGCATTGAAAACAGGGAATCTCATTCTAGACGAAAAAAATGCGATGGTCATGGTCAATGAGTTTCCGGGCAAAGGAAGCGCCTCCAAATTTGTACAAAAGATGAACGCTGAGTTGACCCTGTCAGAAACATATAAAGGAGAAACTTTCTACTATTTGGCCATCAGTGAAGATAATTTTGACGTATTTTACCAAACAAAAGATCTTGACGCCTACCTGAACTTTTTTGAAAAAAATTATTGAAGGTTAAATGAATAAAAGACTAGTAAGGACAATTGTTATTCTAATATGGGCCATTTTCCTATTTGGAGTAATCTCCGTCCCTTTGTTGTTTTACGCAGTAAAAACAGATTTCAATGGTTTATTCGGAGGACTGCCAAGTCTTCAGGCACTTGAAAGACCAGATCCTGAGCTCTCATCTGAAATAATCAGTGCAGATGGTGTTTCCCTGGGGAAATATTACCGAACCAACAGAACCCCGGTCACCTTTGAGGAGTTGTCGCCAGAAATGGTGAACACGCTGCTGGTCACTGAAGATATCCGGTTTAAGGAACATCCCGGGATTGATCTACGTGGATTGATCAGAGCTATTATTGGTAGGGTGACTTCCCTGTATTCCGGAGGTGGTAGTACCATTACCATGCAGCTGGCAGAAAACCTGTTCCGAACTGAAACGGAGAACAAAGGGTCGCTCTACAAATACCCAGCTGTGGGTCAGGTTATCACCAAGCTAAAGGAGTATATCATCTCTATGCAATTAGAGCAATCTTATACCAAAGAGGAAATTCTTGCCATGTACCTTAATACGGTTCCATTTGGTAGCAATGCCTTTGGGATCAAAGTTGCAGCTCAGACATTTTTCAACAAGCTCCCCTCTCAACTAAATTATAAGGAATCTGCTTTGTTGGTAGGAGCGCTAAATGCACAAACCCGCTATAGCCCTATTCTGAATCCGGAAAATGCCGAGGCAAAACGTACCGAAGTGCTTTACAATGTCCACAAGTATGGGCTTATTGACAAAGAAGCATTTGATTCTCTGAAAGTCTCAGATTTCGGATTGAATTATAAAGTAGAAAGCCATAATGAAGGGATAGCAACTTACTTCCGTACCGTCCTGGGTAATTACCTGATGTCATGGACCAAAGAAAGGGGTCTGGACTTATGGGGCGATGGTCTTAAAATCTACACCACCATTGATAGCAGGATGCAAATCTATGCAGAAAATGCAGTGAGAGAGCACATGGATACGCTTCAACAAGTCTTCAATGAGCACCTTGGAAATCGTGCACCCTGGATTGATGAGGAAGGAAGAGAAATTCCAGACTTCCTGGATAATGCCGTCAAGAAGACGGACTATTACCAGTTTCTGGTAGAGAAATATGGCAAATCAAGTGATTCAGTAAAAATAAAACTTCGTGAGAAACGTCCCATGCGGGTATTTTCCTGGGATGGTGAGATTGATACACTATTCAATGTCTATGACTCACTGAGATACTTTAAAGGATTCCTACAAACAGGATTTATGGCCATGGATCCAAAAAGTGGCCAAATCAAAGCCTGGGTAGGAGGAATAGATCATAAATATTTCAAGTATGACCACGTCATGTATAGTAAAAGACAACCGGGGTCTACTTTTAAACCCTTTGTTTATACTGTAGCCATTGACAACGGGTATTCCCCTTGCTTCCCATTGGCTGACGTGCCGGTTTCACTGTCTAACAATGGCGAGCCATGGACCCCTCAAAACTCCAATGGAAAGTATTCCGGTGAGGTGATGACCATCAGGCAGGCTATGGCCAGGTCTGTCAACAGTATCACTGCGGTGATGATGCGACAGCTTCAACCAAGTACCATTAAAGAGTATGCCCGACGGATGGGTATAGAAAGTGAATTGGCCGCTGTTCCTGCCATGGGACTTGGAGCCGGTGGAGACGTTTCAGTTTACGAAATGGTAGGGGCATATTCTACATTCGTCAACAAAGGAACTCATACGATCCCAACATTCCTAGAAAGGATAGAAGATCAAAATGGTAACGTGATTCAACAGTTTGTCCCTGAAAAGCGAGAAGCTATCAATGAAGAGACAGCATATATCATGCTTCACATGCTCAAAGGGACTACAGAAGAAGTCGGTGGTACTGCACATGGTTTGAGTGCTGCAGTAAAGAGCGGAAATGAAATTGGTGCTAAAACAGGAACGACCCAAAACGCTTCTGACGGATGGTTTATGGGAGTGACCAAAGATCTGGCTGCAGGAGCATGGGTTGGTGGTGAAGAGCGAAGTATCCGATTTGAATACTGGGCGCTTGGCCAGGGGGCCAGAACGGCCATGCCCATTTGGGACAAATTCATGCAGCAGGTCTATGCAGACCCAACACTGGGGTATACCAAAGGGCCATTCCCAAAACCTGTAAAGCCTATCTCTGTAGAGTTGGATTGCAGTAAGTATGATGCTGGCACTCAACCTCAAGATACCATAACCTATGATGTAGTTGAGGAAGAAGCCATCTTCTGATGCAGGCCCAAAAGTTTGCTACCGATGAATATCTGCACCTGCCTCATCAGCCTGGTGTATACAAATTCTTTGACTCAAAGAATATCATTATCTACGTAGGCAAAGCCAAAGATCTGGCAAAAAGGGTATCCAGCTACTTCAACCGTGCAGGTCTTACCAACAGGAAGACTTTTAAGCTGGTAGGGGAAATCAAGTCCATTGAGGTAGTGCTGGTAAACTCCGAATTTGATGCGTTATTGCTCGAAAACAGCCTGATCAAAGAACATCAACCCAAGTACAACATCCTGCTCAAGGATGATAAAAGCTTTCCAAGCATATGCGTGACCAATGAACGCTTCCCACGTGTGTATTCCACCCGTAGAATCATTAGATCCAAAGGAGAATACTTTGGGCCCTACACCAGCGTAAAAGCCATGGATGGCGTCCTCGATCTTTTGCGAAAACTTTATAAGATCAGAACGTGCAATTATGTGCTTTCGGAAGAAAACATCAGGAAGAAAAAATTTAAGGTCTGCCTGGAATATCACATTGGAAACTGCCTGGGACCGTGTGAGGGTCTACAGGAAGAAAAAGACTACCTGGAAGATATCCAAAGTGCCAAGGAAGTACTAAAAGGGAATATCTCTGTGGTAAAAAACAATTTCCTCCAACGCATGAATGACGCCGCCAGTGAGTTGAAATTTGAAACCGCACAGGACTATAAAAACAGGTTAGACCTTCTGGAAAAATTCCAATCCAAATCTTTGATCGTAAATCAAAAAATTACCGACATAGATGTGGTGGGTATCTTAAGCTTTGAGGACAAGCTATTCATCAATTACATGAAGATCCAACATGGAACCATTCGGGTGAGTGAGACAATGGAAACTACCCGTAAAATTGATGAACCACTCGACGAACTGTTGCAGGTATTGGTTTTCAATCTGAGGAATAAATACGATAGTGAGAGCCCTGAGATCCTTTCAAACAAAGAAATCACTGATTGGGAGGGCGTAGCAGTCACCATACCACAGATTGGGGATAAGCGAAAGCTTGTGGACCTGTCTGTGAAAAATGCACTTTTCTATAAAAACGATAAGGTCAAACGCATTGAATCTTCGAAACCCTATGCAACCAAGGTACTGGAACAACTCCAATCTGACCTCAGACTTACTACCTTACCCAAACATATTGAATGTTTTGACAACAGCAACATCCAGGGCACCAATCCTGTGGCCTCAATGGTCTGCTTCAGGAATGGTAAGCCCAGCAAAAAAGACTACAGAAAGTTTAACATCAAAACGGTTGAGGGCCCAAATGACTTCGCCTCCATGAAAGAGGTGGTAGGTCGTAGATACTATCGGTTAAAAAAAGAAAATACTGCACTTCCCGACCTGATCATTGTGGATGGTGGCAAAGGACAGCTTAGTTCGGCTGTAGAGGCCCTTAAAGAATTGGAAATATACGGCCAGGTCCCCATTGTGGGAATTGCCAAACGGCTTGAAGAAATCTACTATCCGGAAGATCAGCTTCCCATGTATATTAGCAAAAAATCAAGTTCTCTTAAGCTGCTTCAGCAACTCAGGGATGAGGCCCATCGTTTTGCCATTACGTTTCACAGGCAAAAACGGAGCAAAGCTTCCGTCAAATCAGAACTAGATGAAATTGCTGGCATTGGCCCCAAGACGAAAAGCTTGCTACTGACAGAATACAAAAGCGTGAAACGTATCAGTGAATTGGGTGTGACAGAGCTATCGGAACTTATCGGATTGAATAAAGCCAAGATCATCCGAGAGTACTTTGAAGAAAAGAATAAGTAGGAATTTCTCACCCTGCAATTACTCTAAATCCGTCTGAACTCACTCCTTTTTGGGGGAATCCCTTTAGATAATACGGAAACGAAATAAAATTCATTTTATCCGGTCCATAAAAAAGGGGATCATTTGCATGACCCCCTTCTCTTCTATAAGATAAAATTACTAACCTAGTATTCCCATAATTCACTCTCGTATTCCATCAAATTGTTCTCAAGCTCCTGAGAGAGTAAAACAGCGTCGAATACTTCCGTAGTCAACTGTCTCACATCAAGATTTTGAGCATTTGATACTTTTACGATAGGAGCTCTGAACAACCTTAACTCAAATGCATCAGCAATATTTCTATGCTGTGCCTGGTTTTGGTTGTTGAACCAGATGGCTTTCTCAGCATATGGTCCTCTGAAGAGGTCAACCACATCCTGATATTTGAAGTGAGCCACCTTTTTTTCAAATCCTGCCGGGTTCCAAGTAAGGTCTCCTGCTGGTAACGCAATGGAGATTGCCCTGATATACCACAGCATTCTTGATCTGTTTCTGTCGAAAATCACATCTTCTCTCAGATATGCCACAGAAAACAAATCCGGTGGAATCGGATCATACTCCTTAGTGGTTTCCTGCTCGGGAGCTGGTTCAGTACTGGTCTGGGTATCCCCGAAACCACCACCAAATCCACCACCGCCGAAGGAGTCAAATCCGCCTCCACCACCACCAAAGGCATCCTGCTGACGCTCTATGGAAACAGCTGCTTCAAATTCATCATCTGCAAGCAGATTGATGCATGAGTCACTTCTATATGGCTTGATCAGTCCTTCGCGAACTGCGTCGATCAAAAGCCTGGATAGTTCTGCATTCTTTGAATTCAGAGGTCTATTCTGTCGTTCTTTCAGATCCATTCTTCTCCATACCTGTCTTTCGAACATGATATGAGCATCGATCACTTCCGACTTAATGATCGGCTGACCTTTGTCCTGGGCCATTAATGCCCCGGATGCCAGGAGAATAAAGACGATTGCATAACTTATTCTATTCATTACCTGTTTGTTTACTATAACTATTGCAGAGGAATATTATAAAATTTATTCCTCACCGGGAAAGGCTCTACCTGTCCTCTAAAATTTTGTCGTTGTACCAGCTTGATCTCAACGTTCAGCAAATCTCCCTTTCTGGCATTACCTAGCAAAGTTGCAAGATTCGCCGCACCACCTGATACATTCATTGAACCCCTGGCCAAACCACCACTCACCAGGGTAAGTGTAGCTTCAGCAACTCTGAATTTGGCATCATCAGGAAGCGTTTGCTGGAAGTTTTCATCCGCAACAGCACCGATCTGCATCCTTGGCGTCTTGGCTGACATACCTGTTTTCAGGTTGATCGGGCCCTGAGGTGTAGCAAATACAATGTCCGGAGGCGGAACTGGTCTTACACCAAATTCTTTGCTTCCTATATAGGTGCCACCATTAGATACATTCAATATTACCTTATCTGTAGCAGTTGGAACAAGGGTAACCTGTGTGCCTCCACCAGAAATGGCAGCTGCTCCCTGTGCAGAGAAAGAAGGAACAAATGTTGGTCCTAAGCCCTGAACAGTTACATTCAGGCTGTTACCACATCTCCAATACAAAGCGTTTACTGCAGTAGACTGTACCTGGATCACCGGTTGAATAACAAAGTACTCAATCTCATTGGTGAAAGTGGTATCCCTTCCACCGGGCATGGTTACAGAGATCTCTGCCTTATATGTTTGTCTCGAAAGACCGTTTTTGTCATAATTGCTGGCTCTGGCAGTAAATTCTACCAATCCGATACCTCGCTCATTTACAGGTATCTTGTTGCCATTGTAAGCCATCGTAGGAGTCACTCCGGAAGACGATGCAGCAATGAACATTTCTGCACTGTATTTCGCTCCGGCCGTTACATATTTAGATTCAGGTCTAACCATCGCATTGATCTGGTCAAACTTGAGGTCACCTGCTCCTACTTTACCCGCCAGGAAGCCAATGGCTCTGGTTTCATATCCCAATACACGGGATTGAAATTCACTCAGTGTGGCCAGACCCGCTGGTGTTGGTGAAGCGTCAAAAGCCAGTGTAGAAAATTTCTTTCCTTTTTGGTTAGGGTCCAGGCTATAAACGGGATCTTCATCAGCATCCAGTGCAATAGGGGTGTATCGCTCTACTTCTGAAGGGTCTGCGCCAAAAGCTGCAACCATCTCTGCTACATAAGCAGCATAATCATTCAGCAGTTGTTTGAGTCTGGCACCATGTCCTTCTCCACCCTCTTCTTCGGGCATCATGTAGTGGCCAACCTTATCATAGTCGGTCTTACCTACCAGGTTCTTAGCATCGCCGACATAATCAGGCTCATGCTCTTCCAAATAACCACCCGTTAAATCGATTAATGTATCCTTTAACAATGTGATATCCTGAACGACCTGATCTGCTCTGGCTCTTAGCTCAGCAGCAGCCTCAGCGATCTTCACATCAGCTGGTCTGCTACCCAGATCAGCCACAGTGCTTTTAATACTTGATAAGGTCTGAATGTTTCGCTCTGTTGTCTCGTTGTTGGCTCTTACCAAAGAGTCATTCAAAAAGACGAACTTGTCAATTACGGTCGAGCTGACGTTCAGTGCCAACAATGCTGTTAGCACGAGATACATCATCCCGATCATCTTCTGCCTTGGTGTTTCTTTTCCTCCAGCCATGTTCTTTCGGTGTTTAGCTTATTTGTGGAAAAATTAACCTTGCTTCATTGCACTCAACATACTGCCATACACTTTGTTTAGTGAAGCAATATTTGAAGTCAATTGATTTAGTTCTGTTTGGAAAGCAGCAGTTTCTTTTCCTGCTTCCGCCATACTGTTTAACGCATCCGTAACATTAGAGTAGAACTTGTTCATTGACTGAACATGGCTCTGAGCATCTTTCAATTCCATTTCATAAACGGCATTGAGAGCTCCAAGGCTCTTGGTTACAGTTTGTACTTCTGACTGATAATTTTTTGTGTCCTTAGCGGCATTGGCAATCTCACCAACATACTGTGTGATGTTAGCATACGATTTATTTACTTCAGCCAATGATTTAGACGCTTGCCTTACATTGCCAGTATACTCATTTGTTGCCAGCGCAGCATCTCCAAGATTGGCCATTTTCTTGGCTGAGTCAGCAAGATTTCTCATGCCGTCACCCAGGCTCTTGACCAGTTCAGGACCTATGTTTCCTTCAGCCATCACCTTATCTAATGAAGCAGAAACTCCGGTTGCTCTTGCAGGAGCTGCCTTTGGAGCCCCATCGTATTCATCAGATAGTTCGGGGTATACTTTGGACCAATCCGGCTCTTTGTGCATTGGTTCAAAAGAACTTAAGAAGAAAATGACTGCCTCAGTGGTAAGTCCGACCCCAAGCATAACTGCCGCACCGGGTAAGTGAAGGATCTTAAACATTGCTCCAACAATAACAATTGCAGCACCTATGCCATAGATCTTGGGCATAATGGTCTTAAAGAGTAACTCTTGGAATCCGCCTTTTTTGCTCATTATTTTAAATATTTAGGTTAGTAACTTATAGCTTTTTTAAAATTCATATCCTGAAGAACGACCAATATAAGTCATTGAGCATCTAAATCCAATAGAAGACCTTGTTGAATCTCTATGCTCAAAAGCACGTGTACCAGTTTCCAGATAATAAGCGATATCTTTCCACGAGCCACCACGCACGATCTTATAATTTACCCTGTCATCATAATAGGTTGGGTTCAAATCCCAAACCACTGGCATCGAAGCAGGGTTGTAGGCATCTTCGCACCACTCTGCTGCATTTCCTGCCATATCAAAAAGTCCGTACTCATTGGCAAAGTATGTTCCAACCGGAGAAGTATAGGCAAAACCATCGTCAAAATAGTTTCCTCTACCTGGTTTGAAGTTTGCCAAAAGACACCCTTTTGTATTTCTTATGTAAGGATTACCCCATGGATATTTAGCCATGTCGCGTCCGCCTCTGGAAGCATATTCCCATTCGGCTTCGTTGGGCAGCCTGAATGCAGGCATCTCAAACAATCCAACGCTCGCTCTCCATTCATTCAAATGTTGAGTCCGCCATTTACAGAAAAACCTTGCGGCATTCCAGTCAACACCAACTACCGGATAATCATCAAATGCCGGGTGAGACCAGTAATACACCATCATAGGATCTCCCATGTGGTGTGTAAAGTCTTTGACCCAAACAGTGGTATCCGGAAGTAGATCAGCCACAGAATAACCCGCAGGCAGGTCTACCTCTGATCCCTCAGTGATTGCCACAGTAAACTGTCGGTACTCATTGTTGGTGATCTCAGTCTCATCCATGAAGAATGCACTGATGGTGACCTGTTTGTTAAAGTTGATTTGTGTAGCTGCTACATCTTGGTCAGCTTGCCCCATGTGAAATGTCCCGGCTGGTACAGCCGTCATCCCATAGGGTCTTGTCATTTCCCAGCCTTCCCGGCCTTGAACTCCTATTAGCTCACCACGATCAGAACCTCCACCTCCGCCGAACAGACCGCAACTTTGGGTCAGTACGCCGAGAGAAAGTAATGCCAACGTGGAAAGCGAAAAAACACGCATTTTATTCATAACACCTAATTTGAACTTAGCAAGTATGTAAATTAAACAAACTTTCTTCTAAAATATTGCATCAAAATGGGCCTAAATATATAACCTTCTGTTTTTTCAACACAAACTTTGCATTGAAATTATCCAAAAAATACGTCTTTAAGTTAAAAAATCAGTGAAATACCTTAGGTCAAAAACTGAATCTTGGGGTTTTAACTGTTTTCTTCCCACCGAAAATTAAATCAGGAATATCGTACCTAATGAAGATTTCATGAGAAGTAGGCTGTTTGGCATCCTGCTCGTCCACCACATAATCGAATGAATAGCCCAGCTTCAGTACGTTGTCTTCAAGCAGACTATACCCCAATAACAGGATAGCTGATTCCGAACGACGGTAAGAAATCCCGCCCCACATCTTTTCTTTGAAAACTGCCAGTGCACTCAAATCATAGGTAAAGCCAACAAGGTCAGATCTGACCAGCACACTGGGTCTGATTACCAGGTCCTGGTTGATATTGATTACTGTACCTACCAGTCCGGTATAATTTCTCTTAAAATTGTTGCCAAATGAGACTGTATCAATGTTGATCCCAAAGTTGAAAGAGGGCTCCAAAATATTTAGTGCGCTCAACCCAAAGTAAATATTGCCTTTGGACTGGAAGAATATTCCGGCATTTAAATCTGCTTTCAACTGAGTCTGCCTGGCTCCTACGTTGAGGGGGTCCTCGGGATCGTTGAACCTCAGCTCATCAAATTTTTCTGTCTGAGAAAAGAAACCCGGCATCACTCCCACGGAAAGGGTCCCAAAACTCAGGTTCCATTTTGATGCTACCGTAAACTGTCCCTGGATATTATTGAGTGGACCCAGGTTGTCATTGGATAAGTTGAATCCCAACCCGGAAATCACGCTATTGACCGGAATATTTAACGTAAGCAGCTGAGTGCTGGGGGCTCCTCCATCACCATCGAAAGAGCTGGAGTATCCCAACCACTGATTGCGATACTGAAAAGCAACAAATGCTGATTCCCCTGTACCCACCCATGCCGGGTTGAAGTAAGAAGGATTGAGCATGTAGTGGCTGAAAAAAAATCCGTTCTGTGCTTTCGACAGAAAACACATGCTCAGGAGTAATGAAAGGATCAGCCACTTCTTCAACATTGCTATAAAGGTAAACGCTAAATATTAAAAACGCTTATATCTACAGGTTGTTTGCCTGCTTGATATAAAGTTCCAGCGCACCAGTCATAGAAGGTGCATTGGGTAGCGGCGCCTGAATATCTAATATCAGGTTAGCATCTCTCACGGCTTTTGCTGTGGTAGGACCAAATGCAGCTATCCTTGTTTTTTCCTGCTTGAAGCCGGGAAAGTTCTCAAATAGTGACTGGATACCGGAAGGACTGAAAAAAGCAATGATATCATATTTGATATCTGCAAGGTCCGAAAGGTCTGAAGCTACAGTCTTGTAGATCACAGCCTCATTGAATTTGTATCCATTGGTCTCCAGAAATACCGGAATATCATCCTTTCTGATGTTGGAGCAAGGATATAGAAATGTCTCATCCTTGTGTTTTTTCATCACATCAAAAAGGTCTGATGCGGTACGTTCCCCTGTGAATATCTTCCGCTTACGGATCACAATATATTTCTGCAGATAATTTGCCGTTTGCTCGGAAACACAGAAATATTTCATATCACTGGGTATCTCTACCTTACTTTCTGTGGCTAACCGGAAAAAGTGATCAACTGCATTTCTGCTTGTAAAGATGATCGCTGTGTGGTCAAGGATGTTGATTTTTTGTTTTCTAAACTCCTTGATGTCTACCGGGTCTACCTGAATAAACTTTCTGAAATCAATTTGCACATTGTATTTTTCAGCAAGCTTGTAATAGGGAGAGTTCTTCTTATCCGTTGGCTCTGGTTGTGATACTAAGATGGATGATACTTTATTGAGCCGTTCCTTGTCTGTAACTAGTAATTCTTCACTCATGCCGTTTCATTATGACTTCGACCTTTTAACCATTATTTCACTAACCAAAAGATGATCAGGAAAACCGGTAAAAATTCAGTCGTGCAAAGGTAGGAAATTATCAGGAGTTTTTTATGAGAATAAAATTTAACAAACTTAAAATAAAGCCATAACTGGAAAGCGCCCAAAACTAGGATTAAAAGAAGATAGGCAAGATTTACCAGGATAAAGCTGGTATTCTTTATAATGAAAAGATCTGCAAAAAACAAGCCCAGACTGGCAAAAGATAACCAAATAAATATCTGAATAAAATCCTGATACTGAATATTTGGCAAAAACCTGGTTTGGAGTAACATGGCCATCAAACGGGAAAAAATATATTTAGCTAAAACCATCAAAAATACTATCCCCGAAATAAAAAGCCACTGGGAAAAGTACTGATTGCCCCATGTATTTAAGTACGGCCAGATGCTTAATTCATGATGGATGTAAATAATCTGTACTGCTGCAATCAAAGCAAAAATCAAAGTAGTAATTAAGTTTTCGATGTGCCAAAAACCCTTATAGAACTCCTCAATATCTGAAGCAGACCGACTTGCCAAAGGATTGCTCAATACCCAGGCAAACTTGGCCGGGAAAGCATATTTCAATGCAGCGGCCAAAATCAAAATGATAAACAATGCCTGCAAATAAAACTCCGACAAGGTGTCCAGGTTTTTGTCTCTTGGTAATGCCAGGTTATCTGAATCGTTTGACGACACCAAAAGACTTGCAGTCAACTGGGCATATCGGTCGTATGAAACAGACAGGATGAGTGAGTCCATACCCACCTGTTGGCGTAAATCAAGTACCCTGAATTTATCGCAGCCCTTTGGGAGTTCCCGGAAATACAGCTTGTTGTTGATCCACACATCAATGGGAGACCCATGACATAGCTTGATGGTGTCAGAATCCGTAAAATCAGTAAGATTCAGGTTAACCAGGGACTGATCCGTCATGGATGTAATCGGCTTGATCCGGTTGTCTTTGATGACAAACCAGTTGTCAATTGATTTTTCATCCACCTGGGCTTGTGAAAGCAGCGCCATCCCAAGACATAAAAAACTTAAAACCATCCTCATATTGTGGCCATTCAAAATCTGGAAGTATATCCTAAATGTATTTTGGTGTTGTTGATATCAAAAGGGATTTCGCTGGAGCTCCCCAATGCGAACGCAAAACTAAACAACCCATTATTAGTATCCAGCGAAAGACCTGTGCCCAGTCCTAAAGGTGCACTCCACCGATCAAAAGCATGTGAGATCATTTGATCATAAAAAAGAAAAATATATGATCCCTCCTCAAAATATTGCCTCAACTCCAGCCTGGTTAAAAAATAGTTTTGGGCAAAAAAGAAGTTCTCATTAAATCCTCGTAAGGTTTTTAAGCCCCCTACCCTATAAAGTTCATTTCTTAAGATTTGGGCATTTTCCAGTAACCGCATGTCATACTCCATGAACAAGGCAGACTGTCCAAAAAGTATTTGCTGCCACTGAATATTGGCCATCAGCTTATACACCGTGCTGGTTGTGACCAGGGTGTCATAGTAGGATGAGGGAAGTGACGTATTTTTTTCAATGTTTTTCTTGCCAAGAGTAGCTTCTGTTTTGAAAGACCAGTAGTTCCTGAAAGAATTTGTCCGGGTCTGTCTGGAAAGGCGAATCGCATAGAAATCAATGGCATAATCTGCAAAAGTTTGTGCAGTGACACGCTCGATATTCGGAGAAATAAGGCTGCCTGAGCTTCTCGAATAGGAACCGTTGAACCTCAGACTTTTGCCGAAAAGAAATGTTCCAACCTCAAGCTTTATATCCCTCGTGATGAAAGTTGTATCCTGTTTGATCAGGTTGAAGCTTCCACCTACCAGTACATCACTGCCAAACAAATATGGGTGACTATATCCAACTGACAGCTGCTGCGATTGTGCTGCAAATTGCTGCCAATTGAGCTGAAGCTGTTTGCCGGAATAAAAAAGATTTCCCAGACTCAGGTCCAGATATCCCGTGACCAACATACCCCCACTGGTTGTCTGATTAGGTAACAAACCGATGATCCCTTCGAACGAGCTGGATTTATTCTCTTTCAAACTCAGATACGTAGTGGCCCGTCCTCCACTAAAAGCGATATCCGGTGGTGAGGAGAGCTCCAGAAAATCCAACTGTTGTAATTTGTTCTCTACATTTTGATAGGATATTTCATTGAAGGGCTTTCCAAGCTCCAGGTTAATAGACTGCTGAATGAACGCTCTCTTTGTCTTGACCTCTGTCAATAGCACTACCGTGTCATTCACGATATACGGGCCCGGATCAATCATTAAGCTTCCATTTAGTCTTCCTTTTTTATCTTGTGTAATTCCCTGCCAATGTAGTTGTGTAAAGGGGTATCCTTTTGAGATATAATCATTTAAGATCTGTCGGGAATACTTGCCTCTTTTATACTCAACATCAATCAGATCGTTACCCAGTACCCGTACACTATCTACGTAGATGTGTTTTTTTTCTCCCTGATGTAAAAAAATATGGGTGCCTGAATTTTGTTGAGAAATTGAATCAATCCCTGCAAAAAGATATCCATCGATGACTAGCTCATTCACCTTTCTTTTTGCCAGTTGCGCCGATGTCTGATCTGTAGATTGTACCTGCAGGCTCTCCTTTCCGTCGAGATAGACCGTGGTCTGACCCAGGAGGATAGTCCGGATACCCAAGAAACACATGATCAGAAAAAGTTTTTGCATGACATACTGTGATACCTTTGCAATTTAAGACTGAATCTTTGAGCGGCATTTATCTCCACATACCATTCTGCAGGCAGGCCTGCCATTATTGTGATTTTCATTTCAGCACCAACCTCAAACATGTGGACCAGCTGGTGGATGCTATCGGCAGGGAAATTTCCGAGCGAAAAGGCTACCTGAATGGCGACAAAATCGAGACAATCTACTTTGGTGGTGGCACGCCATCCATTCTCTCTCAGCCTCAATTAGACCTTTTGCTTTCACGGATCCGTGAGCATTTTCAGGTTGCCAATGATGCTGAAATTACACTCGAAGTAAACCCGGAAGATGTCAATTTAGCTGTCATTAATATGTGGAAATCTCTTGGGGTGAACCGGGTGAGTTTGGGGATACAAACGTTTAATGAGGAAAAATTGAAATATATCAATCGGCGTCACTCATCTGACCAGGCCATGGAGGCCATGAACTTGATTGCCTCAAATTTTGACAACTACAACGCTGACCTGATCTATGCCATCCCGCCAGCCAGCGAGCAAAGCTGGTTGCAGGATGTAGAAAAACTGCTTTCCTACGACCCACCGCATGTTTCTGTGTATGGATTGACGATTGAGCAGGAAACTGTCTTTGGAAAATGGGCCAGCCAGGGGAAATTGACAGAGGTTTCAGAAACTGACAATGCACAGGAATATAAGCTGGCAATAGAACAACTCGAATCTAAGGGATACATCCATTATGAGATCTCTAACTTCTGTAGACCGGACTTTTTTTCCAGGCACAATACCTCCTACTGGAAAGGGGCAAAATATCTGGGTGTTGGTCCGGGAGCTCATTCTTACGATGGTGACTCCCGCAGCTGGAATATCAGGAATAACCCAAAATATATCCGGTCGCTGGAGGAAGGAAAATTTGAGCCCACCTGTGAGGAACTGAGCCCGGCCAACCGTCAAAACGAGTATGTGATGACCCGCCTCAGAAATATCTGGGGCATTGATCTTGTCGCATTTCAAAAAATGTTTAATGCTGATTTTCTTAAGATCAATAAGCCTTTTACAGATCAACTATTCACCAAAAAGCTGGCTATCATCAAAGAAGATCACTTTCACCTGACTAATGAAGGATGGTTTTTAGCAGATGAAATCTCTGAAAGGCTGATGGTCGACGCTTGATCCTGGTTAAACTTTTTTGATAAAAAATCTGCTCAACCTGTTTACTTTCAGATGGTTATTTACCAAATTACCTGTTGTAAATCTTTAGAAAAACCACTTGGAACCCAATATTAAAAAGGCGATCATGCTCCTGAAATCCCTGATATTTCATTATCACGGATTGGATGATGAGGAAAAGACTTTGCTGGAAAAGTCTGCCAAAAAGCTGGATGCCTATGATGAGATGCTTTGGGCCAACAAGTTCATTGCTGAAGATTATATGTCTGCCTTTGAGCGTTCCCGTGAATTCTTTAAAAAGATAATCCCCGACATGGCTGTGCATGATCGATTGAAGCAGCTACATTCTGTGTGGGAGGACTGCCACCGCAAGGGCTACGTCACAGAATCCGAAACCACTGCCATGCTGATCCTGGCAAAAGACTGGGAGATTGAGTCTGAGTTTTTCGAAATCGTGAAGAGTTAGGTCCGTAACCGTACGGAAGTAACTTCCGCGTTAAAGGTGGAATTTATGATGAGAAATAGTAAAGGTCAAGAGTCGTCTAACCATTGAACCAAATATCACGTACAACTACAGGTTCAACTTCCGAGCCAGAGGAAAGTGAACATATAAATTCTAGTTAAAATGGTTATAATTATTGCGATACTTCAAGCCATCGTTATTGCTGCATTTAGTTCTGCTTGGAATGTAATGCATCCAGCTTTTGGAGCATTAATGGGTTTTATTGGGTTCTTCATTACATTTTTACTTATTGGAATAGTCATTGTCTTAATAGATAGATCGGGTATCAAAATAGAAGGGATGGTCTTTTATATCTTGATATTCATTATCTCACTGTCATTTTGGCTTGGATTCTTGAGACTTGTAAAAAGAATCAAAGAGGATAGATAGTTATTTTCCACTCATCTAATAAATATAGCAAATAGCTGTGTTTATAAATATCAGGAATGTACGACGGTACTCTATGAGAGGGCATTTTTTGCCTACTTTAAAGACTCATCATCTCCTTAAATCTCGCTGCTTGCCGTCGGCTTACTTCGATCTTTTCGCCGCCTTTGAGCTGGACGAGTAAGCCTCCATTGAACCACGTGTCGATCTTTTCTACCCAGCCCAGGTTGATGATGTGTTTACGGCTGGCCCGGAAAAAGGTTTTACTGTCGAGTCGTTCGTCCAGTGCATTGAGAGACTTATGGATCATGGGTTTGTTTTCCCGGAAATAGACTTTGATGTAGTTACCGTCTGACTCGAATAGCCGGACTTCCGAGAGCTTTACAAACCAGCATTTTTCACCGTCCTTCACAAAGACCTGGTCGTTTTCACCAAGACCTTCTCCCTTCGGAGATCTTTCCTCTTCGAAACGTAATTTATTGATGGCCTCACCTAATCGCTCCTTTTGAATAGGCTTGAGCAGGTAGTCGAGTGCATTAAACTCAAAGGCTTTGATGGCGAACTCATCGTATGCGGTGGTGAAAATCACTTTGGGAGATTTGTCCAGGTCTTCCAGCAGATCAAAACCACTTTTGCCGGGCATCTGGATATCGAGAAAGATCAGGTCCGGATCAATTTTGGTGATCTTTTCCAGTGCATCTTCGGCATCGGTGGCTTCGCCTACTACCTGGATGTCTTTATAGCCTTCCAGCAAGCTCATGAGCTCCTTGCGGGCCAGGCGTTCGTCATCAACTATTAATGCTTTCATGTGTATATCTATTTATTTTCAACGGTCACATGGAATAGTCAGAGTTCTAAACATAGTCAAACATCATTGCTAGTGACGAATATTCATGACTGGTTGGTATGGCTTTGCCTTATGACTATTTCATGTGTATATAATTGATTTTTTATCGGACACATGGAATAGTCAAAGCCCTCGACAAAAGTTGGAAAGCCTTACTGGTAAGGTAATTCTCATCTTTAGTTGATTATGGCTTAGTTTTTTGACTATTTCATTTATGTAATCTATAAAGTCTTTGGAATAACTATTTCAGTTAGCACTGTATTTTTATCTTCATTTTTGATCTCAAACCTGGATTGATTTCCATAGATCAGTTCCAGGCGTTTTCTGGTGTTGACCAGGCCATAACCTTCCCGTACCTTATTCTTTCCGTTCTCATACTGTCCTGCATTTCTGATCTGTATTACCAGCGATTCGTTGTTAATAAACGATTTAATAGCCACTTCACCTCCCTGTCTCAACGTAGAAATGCCATGTTTGATCGCATTTTCTACCAGCGTTTGAATCATCAAAGGTGGGATCAGATAGTCTTCAGCTTTGGGATCGAGGTCAAATCTGGTCTTCAGCCGCTCCTCATACCGGACAGATTCTAACCCGAGATAATCTTTTACCGTTTCCAACTCCTCTTTGAAGGGGATCAATCGTTTTCGGTCAACCATCAATGAATTGCGGAGTATGTTAGAAAGCTGCGTGATCGCATTCTTTGATTTTTTTGGGTCTTCATCTACGAGTGCCCGTATGCTGTTGAGTGCATTGAAAATAAAATGTGGATTGAGCTGGGAGCGCAAATTGTTGAGTTCAATCTCTTTGGCGGCTGCTTCATACTGCAAGGTCCTATTGGATCTTTCGAAATAATGAAAGGTAAAATAGATCATCGCCCAGATCAAATAGAGGATCACAGATAAGATCGTAGATGCAAATATGGCCAGTGACTGAAAATCTCTTTCTGATAGTTCACCAATGAAGTAGGTATAGACGATTACCAGGATATAATTCAGAAACGAGAGCGCAATCGTCACCAAAAAAATACGTGGTATGACCCTATATAAACTGAGGGTAAGCCAACCCCTTTGGATGATAATGTATCGCATCATGTGAGTCAACAGGATGTGAAATACGATGGGGATCAGCTGGTTTAGGAAAAGCTTCGGGGAAGCTTGCTGTGTATCTAAAAAATACAGGAATGCCGAAAGAATGCCATAAAAGGACCAACCCAGGATTTGACACAACCAATAGATTCTTTGCTTATTCATGGCCATTAGAACAAATATGAATCCTTTTTACCAATAAATTAAGTCAAATTAGGAGGTGTGTTAGAATATGGATATGAGAGCCACTATCCTTACACGAGCGGTGAAGGCTTCATCTCTTCTTTCAGGTATTTCCAGGTATAACCTTTTTCACATTTCACTATCTCCTCAGGTGTGCCGGTGGCTACGATATCCCCTCCTTTTTCACCTGCATCAGGTCCCAGCTCAATGACATGATCCGCCACTTTGATCACATCGATATTGTGCTCAATGATGAGTACGGTATTACCCTTGCTTACCAGTTTTTGAAGGACCTCAAGCAAATGCTGAATGTCCTGAAAATGAAGACCTGTTGTAGGTTCATCCAGGATATAAAAGGTTTTGCCCGTGTCCCGTTTAGACAATTCGGTAGCAAGTTTCACCCTTTGGGCCTCACCCCCGGAAAGTGTAGTTGCATGCTGGCCAAGAGAGATATAACCCAACCCCACTTCGTTCAGGGTTTCGATCTTCCTCAGGATCTTAGGCTGATTCTCGAAGAACTCTACTGCCTGTTCTACAGTCATATCCAGGATGTCAGAGATTGATTTGCCTTTGAACCTGACCTCTAATGTTTCCCTGTTGTAACGTTTCCCTTTACAGGTTTCACAATGGACATGTACATCGGGTAAAAAATCCATTTCGATCACCCGCATACCCCCGCCCTGGCAGGTCTCGCATCGGCCTCCCTTTACGTTAAAGGAGAACCGTCCTGGCTTATAGCCCCGTATTTTTGATTCGGGCAGCTCGGAGAAAAGGAGCCTGATATCTGTAAACACCCCCGTGTAAGTGGCCGGATTTGACCGAGGAGTTCTGCCGATTGGGGATTGGTCAACCTCAATGACCTTATCAATCAGGTCAAGCCCCTCAATGGATTTGTAGGGCAGCGGTTCATTTCTGGACCTGTAAAAGTATGTTCTCAAAACCGGGTAGAGCGTCTCATGGATGAGCGAAGATTTTCCACTTCCGGAAACACCGGCTATGCAAATCATATTTCCCAATGGAATTGTAAGATCCACTTCCTTTAGGTTGTGTCCGGTAGCACCCTTTAAAATAAGCTGTGAACCATTGCCCTTTCGTCTTTTCCTGGGTAATTCTATGCTTCTCAGTCCATTCAGATAATCCGCAGTAACAGATTTGTTTTGGATAAATTTTTCAGGCTTCTCAGCAGCTACGATGTGGCCACCGTGTATACCAGCCCCCGGCCCAATGTCCACAATAAAGTCTGAGGCAAGCATCATTTCCTTGTCATGCTCTACTACGATGACGGTATTGCCCAGGTCCCTAAGATCCCGCAAGGCCTGGATCAGCTTGTCATTGTCTCTCATGTGCAGCCCGATACTTGGCTCATCGAGGATGTACAGGACATTAACCAGCTGAGTCCCGATTTGTGTAGCCAGGCGAATCCTTTGGGCCTCTCCCCCGGACAACGTTCTGAGTGGCCTGTTGAGGCTCAGGTAGTTTAACCCTACATCCATAAGAAAGCCGAGTCGCTTCCTGATTTCTTTAAGAATCTCCTGGGCGATGATGTTTTGCCGCTCATTCAGGCGCTCTTCAATATTGACAAACCAGTTGCTGAGGTGATCAATATCCATTTCAGCCAGCTCACCGATATGCTTCTCGTCTATTTTATAATGAAGCGACTCTTTCTTCAGCCGGTACCCATCACAAGTAGGGCATTTCCGGATATCCGTGAATTCCTCCACCCATTTTCTGATCTTTTCGGAGCCTGTATCCTTTTGCTTTTCGAGGAACATGATGATCCCTTCAAACCTGGTGTGCCAGTCGGTGCCCGGATATTTCACAGAGCTAACTGCCACCGGAACACTGTCACCATAAAGCAAAATATTGAGGCTCTCCTCTGGGATTTGTTCGATAGGTGTGGTGAGGTTGAGGTTGTGCCTCTTCAGGATGGCCTCTATTTTCTTAAAGATCCAGATGTCACGGTACTCACCCAGTGGAGCAATACCTCCCCTGCTGATGCTGAGGGATGGATCAGGAATCACACTTTCTTTGGAGATCTCCTCGATCATTCCAAGCCCATTGCAGCTCGGGCATGCACCGTATGGGGAGTTGAAAGAAAAAGTATTTGGAGCCGGATCGTCATACGCCAGACCGGATTCAGGATCCATCAGGTTTTTTGAAAAGTTGAAGACTTTTCCATGCTCGTTCATGGCCATCATTATGCCCTCGCCATGTTTCAGGGCTGTTTTAATGGATTGGCCAATGCGGTTTCTGTCTTTCTTGTTCACAATCACCCGGTCAATCACAATTTCGATGTCATGCGTTTTGTATCGATCAAGCTGCATCTTTGGCACCAGGTCTGTGATTTCTCCGTTTATCCGTACTTTGGCAAAGCCCAGCTTTCTTACCTGAACAAATAGCTCTCTATAATGACCCTTTCTCCCTTTAACTACCGGAGCCAGGATGGTTAATTTTTGTGCATCAAATTCATCGAAAATGAAGGTCTCTATCTGCTCCTCGGTTTGCTTTACCATCTTCTTTCCTGTGAGGTAGGAATAAGCTTCCCCTGCGCGGGCATAGAGTAATCTAAGGAAATCGTAAACCTCAGTCACCGTGCCAACAGTAGACCGTGGGTTTCTGCTGGTCGTTTTCTGCTCGATAGAGATCACGGGACTCAATCCATTGATCTTGTCTACATCCGGACGCTCCATGTTGCCAATGAAGGACCTGGCATAAGCTGAGAAGCTCTCCATGTATCTTCGCTGACCTTCAGCATAAATGGTGTCAAAAGCCAAAGAGGATTTACCACTACCGCTGATCCCCGTGATAACGATGAGATTGTTTCTGGGCAGGGTAAGATTCACATCCTTCAGGTTGTGCTCCCTGGCACCAAATATTTCAATAACTTCTTCTCTCGCCTTATCCCTGGTAGTTAATTGGATTGTTTCCTCTGCTATACTCACCCTATATTCTTAGAAGTTTGGACTCAATAAATATTTGCTGTAGAATTCATCTATCACTGAAACAGCCTCTTCAGCCGAGTCGACAAGCCTGAAAAGGTCGAGGTCTTCCGGACTCACTGTTTTTTCTTTGACCAGCACGTCTTTAAACCACTGGATCAATCCACCCCAGTATTGCTTGCCTACAAGTACAATTGGGAACCTCCCAATCTTGTTGGTCTGGATCAAAGTGAGGGCCTCAAAAAGTTCGTCTAATGTACCAAAACCACCCGGCATCACAATGAATCCCTGGGAGTACTTGACGAACATCACTTTTCTCACAAAGAAATAATCAAATGAGATGAGTTTATCACGATCGATAAATACGTTACTCTCCTGCTCAAAAGGTAAGTCAATGTTTAGCCCAACAGACTTACCACCCTGGTCATGCGCTCCTTTATTGGCAGCTTCCATGATACCCGGACCACCTCCCGTGATCACACCGTAACCACTCTTGACCAGCCGTGCAGCAATTTCTTCGGTCATCTGGTAATAGGGCTCTCCCTTTATTGTCCTGGCTGAACCAAAGATGGAAACACAAGGTCCGATCTTGGCAAGCTTCTCAAACCCGTCCACAAATTCAGACATTACTTTGAAGATTACCCAGCTATCAGAGATCTTGATCTCATTCCAGTCTTTGTCCTTGAAAGCCTCTACAATTTTTTCATCGTGCTGGTTATCACCTTGCAGTTTTTTGTCCATTCAATGATAGTTATGAAATAGTGAATCTAATCGATACAAAAATAATTCCCTTAAACCAACAAATCTTTCAATGCCCGGACTAACTCCGTGTATTTAAACTTAAATCCGGTAGTTTCCAAAAAATCGGAAGACACATTGTTGCCTCCGATGACAATAGTGGCCATTTCACCTAAAGCCAGACGTAAGACAAAAGAAGGAACATTGGGTAAAATGAGGGGACGTTGTAAAGCTTTAGCAATTGCCCGCGTGAACTGTGCATTGGTGGCTGGCTGAGGGGCTACCAAATTGAAGGTACCAGACAACCTGCCTTCAACCGCCTCACAAAAAGCATTGACTACATCATCGATGTGTACCCAGCTCATCCATTGTTTTCCGGAACCAATAGGAGCTCCCACACCATATCTCACAGGCTTTGCTATCTGAGGAAGCGCTCCACCCTCACTGCTAAGTACCACACCTGTTCTGAATTTTGTGACCGGACAAATAGCCTGAAACTGATCAGCTGCACTTTCCCATTTTGTTACCGTTTCGGCCAGGAAATCTTTTCCCGGATTACTGGATTCAGTCAGCAATTTATCTCCTGTATCACCTCCGTAATATCCGATGGCTGACATGGATATGAAGGCTTTTAATGGAGTTTTGAGTCGCTGCACTGTCTCCAATAACAGGTTAGCTGATTTGACACGGCTATCGATGATTATTTTCTTATTTTTCTCCGTCCACCGCTGGTTGATGCTGGCTCCTGCCAGGTGGATAATAAATTCAACCTCTTCAAATGCCTTTTCATCGATCACCCCTTTGCCTATGTCCCAGGCAAAAGTAGAATATTCATCATCAGCACTCGTTGTTCTGCTTAAATGAACAACCTGATGACCGGCTTGAGTCAATTGTTTGCTAATACCGGAACCAATCATTCCCGTTCCACCTGTGATTAATACCTTTGTCATGTGTATTTGATCTAAATTTATATAGTTAAACGAATGGTCAGTAAAATCCTCTTTTATTTTCTCTTAATAATTTCATTTACACAGGTAGTGTCTCAGGTTTATTCGCCTGAAATTGAGCCTACAAACCTGACCATTGAATCAAATGTCTATCCGGGGTTTAAAACCTTCCTGGATTTTGACAGCAAGGATGTACGTAAAGGCTGGTGGAAATTCTCCCGTGAATTTGGCAAGCCTGTGAATATGCGACGGTATTACGAAACCACGCTGGTCCACGAGGAGATGATGAATGTGAAAGTGATTACCAGGAGTGTGAAGTTCAAAGAAGGTACGCTTTTTTACCTGACATTGAAGAATGATGAAATGCCCAAAGATCAGGAGCAGAAATACCTGAAACAGGTGAAGACTTTACTCTTTGAGTTTAAGCAGGAATATTACCGATCCTTCCTGGAAGATGAGCTGAAGTCATTGGAAAAGCAGGCAGTGCAGGTCACTAAAAAACTGGATAAAGTAAGTGGCGATGCCACCAAGGAAAATCAATACTTTGATTCCCTTATGGAGGTGAACACTGCGATGGACGAAGTAAAGGAGCGTGTAAAGAAGCTACAATAAAAAAAGGGGCCATTGAGCCCCTTCTCTATTTCTTTATCCGGAAATTACTCCCAGCTAGTCCAGCTGAAAAGTCCAAAGTCTACTGAGGTTGCGGCATCATCGAATGTGAATGTAGCATCAGTCATTTCATCAGCCTGAATTCCGTCTGCAGGATCATCAAAGTCTGACTGTGTTTTTACATCTTCCACATCGACAGTTCCAACACCTTTTCCTGTCACAGAAGTAGCATTGTCAGCCATTCCCTTACTGTCAGAGAAATCGATAAAGTCAGAAGCATCAGACACGTCAGATACATACAGACCGGTGATAGTAGCCCCACTACCTCTTCTGATTTTGATAAGGTCAGCAAAGTCTACGAGAGGTTCTTCGTTGATGATAGTCAAACCTGTGATTGTAGGGTTTGACTGGTTGATATGAGAAGGTGAGTTGCCATCCAGGTTACCGTCTGCCTCTACACCTCTGGTATCTTCAGAGATTGAAGTATAACCTTCGGTTCTTAGTCCGTAGAAGTTGGTGCCTTTACCAGTCCATCCCTGTGTCCAGTCAAACATGTCATCTCTTGCATTGACCATCAAAGCATTTACCACCTCAACTGTTCCACCGAAGAACTCAATGGCGTCGTCATCTCCGTAGAACACTGCAATGTTTTCAACTACAGTACTAGACCCAACACCATAGAGAGTAAAACCATTGAATTCTTTCTCTCCGTTGATTCGGGCACCAGTATACCAAAGTTCAACGTATTTGATGGTTCCGGAATCATCCTCATCATCAGTACCACCGCCATAAGTAAGGGGAAGAACTTCAGTTGTAGATGTTGCTGAAGCATCTTCACCAGAGATAGTTGCTTTACCACATACGATCAAGCCTCCCCAGTCACCTGCTCTAGGGTTCGCAGCATTGGAGGTGATTGTAATTGGAGCAGAAGCAGTACCTTCTGCATCGATTTTTGCACCTTGCTCAATGGCGATATAAACATTCGTGCCACCGGCGGCAGCTTTGATCGTTGTGCCGGGATCAATGGTGAGGGTAAATCCGTCTTTTACGGATAATGGACCAGTCAGAATCCATGTAGTGTTGGCATCCAAAACAATATCAGCTTTCACCTCTCCTTGTAATGACTCAGGATCCAAATCATCATCCTCCTGAGAAGTAATAATACCATCTTTATTAGGTTCCGGATCTCCGCCTTCACCTTCGTTACATCCGGTGAAAACGGTTGCTGAAGCAACGAATAAAAGTAAAAATAGGCTTTGTAGGTTTTTCATTTCAATTTAAATTATTATTTCGAGTTTAAAATTTAAAACTGTAGGAAAGGGATACATTCATCCCCAGCTGATAGTCCTCGATGATGAAATCCTCACCTTCAGCTGTATCCATTGAAATCTTATAAGTGGGGTTTAGCAGGTTTTTAAGATTCAGTCCTATGGTAGACTTGCTATCTAAATGAAATTTTGAAATGATATCGAACGTAGGTATCCCTTTTTCCACAAAGTTTTCCCTTCCTAATGTACCAAATGCAAAAACTCTTGAGCTGAAATAGTTAACGACAGCGGTGCTCAGGAATTTAGGCTCACCGTCCTTATCGATTGAATACGTCAGATCTGCATTTAACAGGATTGGAGATGCCCCTTCCAGCTGACTGCTGCTGTTGGTAAACTCTACATCAAGCGCGTCTGTATCCACGTCGACGAGTTTCGAATCCGTATGCAGGTATGAGAAATTAACCCCCGCATTTAATGTGTGGTAGCCATTTCGGGTTTCCCCTTGAAACAGGGATTTTCTAAGCTCCATTTCTACTCCGGCAGCTGTGGCTTCCCCTGTATTGACATATGAAAGCTCGTTGGCTGCAGATACAACCAGGGCCCTGTTGATTGCATTGTCAACATATTTATAGAATCCTGTGAAGGAGATGACCTCTCCCCGACTAAAGTATTTCTCATACTTCAGGTCAAGGTTATAGTTCTGAGCAGGTACCAGGTCAGGGTTTCCAAAACTGAAGAAGTTCACATCCTCATAAAGGAAGGGTGCCAGTTCTTTGAACTGCGGAAAAGTATAGGTTTTACTTCCTGCGAGTCTGACAATGTCATTTTCAGTGATATTGGCTTTTAATGTAAAGCTCGGCAGAAGGTAAGTAGGGTTTGTTGCCGCCAGGTTCTGACCAAAGGTATTAGGAAGTTGCCCGGTATCCCAGGTAACTTCCTGATCGATCATTTCATACCGCAAGCCCATGTTCAACGTCAGACGTTGATTAAATTCATAAGTCAAAGAGGCGTAAGGAGCGTGGATGGTCTTGTCTCCATTGTACGATTCCGGCCTTAAGACATTAAATGATCCACCTCTCCCCCAGTTGGTAACAAGGGCAAAAGTTCCGTCATTGATAGATTGCTGATTAAAGAGACTTCCATCCAAATTATTGATATCGACTGTGCTTTGTGTGCTAAAATCATGTCCAAACTGTCTCCACAAAAATTCCCTGTTTGTGTTTCTGTAGTTATAGCCCAGCTGAATTTTACTATTGTTTTCATCTCCAAGAAACCTGTAATCAAATTTTAGATATCCAGCGATATCATTTTCTGTAAGCTCAGAGAAAAACCTGTGGTTAACCCCGGCGCTCCCGGATGTATTTCTGTATTCACCCGTTTCTTTCATCCTAACAAAAGTGTTGGTCCTTCTGTCCGGCTCAGAACCCTGAACCAAATTGTAAGAAACTCCAGCTTCTGAAACAATTTTGTCTGTCAGTTCAAAATGGCCAATCAGCTGATTTACATAAAGTGCGTTATCATTTACCTGCTGACGACGGAGATAGGCAGTACGATCATCCAGCTCGGAAATATTTTGAATATTCTCTCCGCGATAGTCGCCAACACTAGCTGTGTTATCATGGATAAACAAGCTGTTTAAGGCTAAATAATTTTGACCAGCCAGATCCAGTCTGAAGTTACCCATCAAAATCTGATTTTTGCTGGCGATATATTTCTCATAATTCCAGTCTTTACCTGATTGGCCCAGTCCATTCACTGCCCCACGGGCTTTTCCTTCTCTGTAAGAATAATCATTGGTGGAAGCTCCTACGACAAAAACACTCAGGTCATTCGAGCCAACTTTAAATTTCTTGCCGGCCGCAATATTGAAACCCAGGTTGATTGGTGAATTATTTGCTGAGGCATCCAGGCTATTTCCAAAACTGTAGGTATTTAGATCGGAAATGGGATTTTCTCTGTTGGTAATTCCAAGGAAGTTTGATTCAGCTGGCTGAATGAAGGTAGAGGTAGATATAGCCTGTGAGTTCACTCCGGTAGATACACCAACCTCAAGCAATCTGTCATCATCCAGTCTTTTAGAGAAAATGTTGACGTTTGCTCCGGCTTCATCACCATATAAGTGATGGTTGAAAGATTTGTTTACATCTATACTATTGATAATATCAGACGAAAAGAAATCAAGTGTGATATTTTTATACTCAGGATCTTCTGAAGGTAGCGGAAGGTTGTTTAAAGAGGTAGAGTTATATCTGTCACCCAAACCTCTCACAAAAACGTTTTTCACACCTTGTTGCTTACTTACACCGCTTATTTTGGTCACGGCTGCTTCAGCATTGCTAACTCCCTTTCTTGAAAGCTCCTGTGCCCCAATAGATTCTTTCATCTCTACGGATTTTTTTTGTAGAACTAAAAGGGCAATCTCTGATTCGGTTTCTACCTTAGAAGTGACAACAACAGCTTCAAGGTCTACGCTACCGGTTGACATAGGAATGTTCACTTCCAGGGCCTTGCCCGGCTCAACAATCAGATCCCTCAATGTGACAGTCTCATAACCAACCGAGCTAATTTGCAGGTTGTAAGAACCAGCAGGAAGATTTGCGATGGCAAAAAGACCATCAAAATCACTTGTGGTACCTGTGGTGGTACCTTCTATTATGATCGTTGCGAAGGGTAAAGCTTCATCTCCGGCTTCACTATCCACAATCTTTCCAACAATAGAACCTGTTTCTTGTGCAGAAACGCTTAAAAACAATAGCGACAATACAATAAATAGTATTCTCTTCATCTCATCCATATTTTTTAATTATTGCAATAACCCCGCACAATTCTGCAAGAATGAGATCTCTGTTTGCACTCATTCCTAACAGAATTAATTTCAGTACAAAAGTGAGGTGAGTATGTTAAGTAGGGGGGGCACTATTATTACCATATCATTAAACTAATATGATATTTATTATGCCCGGATTACGAAGGTTACGTAATTATGAAATGAGAATTAACCGTATATTATTCGTGTTAACTAAATGTTAAATTCAGAAAGCGAAAAGTAGTAATTTAGCCACTGGAGAGGTATCAAACAGCCCTTTCGGAGCAATCCCACTCAAGGAAGTTTCAATTCTAAGGAGATCATTTACTGATCTGGACTTTACCCAGAATCGCCTTGATGATGTCATGCGTACTGACTCCATCAGCCTCAGCCTCATAGTTGAGCAGAATTCTGTGATTCATCACATCGTAGGCCACTTCTTTCACATCCTCAGGCAACACATAATCCCTTTCGTCAAAGAAGGCAATGGCTTTGGCTGCCAGGTTGAGATTGATCGAGGCTCGTGGTGAAGCACCAAACTGGATGTATTGGGCCTCGTTGTCTAAACCATAATCAGCAGGATTTCGGGTAGCAAATACCAGTTCGATGATGTATTTCTCCAGCGACTCTGAAATAACCACCTGATTGATCTCCTCCCGAATGGAAAAGATGTCTTTTTTAGTCAGGATGGTTTTGAGCTTGGCATCAAAAGACATGTTGGACATACGCTTCATCACCTCAAGTTCATTTTCCTTAGACAGGTAGCCTACATGCACTTTGAGCATGAAACGGTCTACCTGGGCTTCAGGCAATGGATAGGTCCCTTCCTGGTCTACCGGGTTTTGTGTGGCCATTACCAGGAAAGGTCGATCCAATGCGAATGTATTTTCACCGATAGTCACTGTCTTCTCCTGCATAGCTTCCAGAAGCGCTGATTGTACTTTGGCAGGAGAACGGTTCACCTCATCTGCCAGGATCAGGTTAGAAAAGATCGGTCCTTTCTTCACTTCAAAATCGGCCTTCTGCTGATTATAGATCATGGTTCCAATCAGGTCCGCTGGCAATAGGTCTGGCGTGAACTGAATTCTTTTGAAATCCAGCTTTAACACATTGGCCAGGGTATTGACCGTAAGGGTCTTGGCCAGACCAGGAACCCCTTCCAGCAATATATGTCCCTGGGTGAACAGACCAATCAACAATCGATTGACCATATAGTCTTGGCCCACTACTACCTTACCTACTTCACCGATTACTTCTTTGATCTTTTTCTGGTGCTCTTTCTTGATGTCCTGATCCATCTTGCTTTTTATGATTCACATTTAGGGGAGCAAAAATACCCTTGTTTTGTAAAACTTAAAAAGGATGATTTTTCAGACCTCTTTTTTAACCTGATTTAACAGAATTTTATCCTGAAATATGCAATAGGAATCGTGATGAAGGCATAAAACACAAAGAAACAGACACTTATGTTAATGAGTCCGCGTCGGCGGACCGATAGCACCGCTATGGTGATTCAACAAGTTGACGGTAAGTGTCTGTTTCAAAGTGTTTATTTATGGAATAGATTTTCTATTGCATATTTCAGTTTTAAACCCTGGACATAACGTAAAGCATCTCAACAGCGATTTGTCTACACCGCTCATCATACTGCGCAGTTTCCTGTGGAGTTCCATCAAACGCTTTCGGATCATCATAATATAATGACAATCTCCTTTCGGCTCCACGGACTAAGGGGCATTCCTCATCTGCCTCTGAGCAGGTCATGATAGCGGCAAATCCATAAGTGGGATTAAGCGGGTCATCATATTTCTTCGAAAACAAGACCATGTTGGGTGTGTTCTTGCCATATGAAACCTGGTATCGTGGGTTTTCACCTCCTATCCCTTTTGCAATTTTGAATCCGGATCGCTCCATAGCCTCAATGGCTTTTGGATCAAAAGCCGTCGCTTCCGTTCCACCGGAAAAAGTGAATACCTTCTCTATTCCGTAGTAATCTGCAGCTACCTGGGCCCAAAGCTGACCCATGTGGCTTCTTCTCGAGTTGTGCGTACAAATGAAGTTGAGTCTTATTTCCTCACCTGCTTCTCTTTTTACCCTTAAGTAATCAGAGAATTCATTCAATAAGGCTTTTCGTTCTTCAGGTATTTGCTCGATTTCCCTGAGGACGCTCAGCAAGTAATCTTCCAGCTGTGGATGGAATTCCGCTTTCATTGAAGCTGTTGATAGCAGTAAAGTCAAAGTTAGGATTATGATTTTCATGTGTATATAGTTAATTTTTTATCGGACACCGGTTCGCTGGGGTGATCGGTTTGCCAAATCATGCTCATTTCATGATTTCTAATATTTAGCAACAATTAACCAGCGATTGTTTTGGCTTCTTTTCAGCATCCTCAATGAAGTGATAGACTTCCCATTCATATCCATCGGGGTCATTGACCCAAAATTTGTTCTGTACCGCGTAGCAGCAATTGGTTGCTTCTTCTTCCAGGGCTATTTCAAGGTAGCCGGATACTTCAATCTTCTTAGCCTCTAATTCTTCCTGCGAGTTCACCCGGATCCCAAGATGCCCGAATTGATTACCAACTTTCTTGGGTGATTCGATAAATGATATGACTAAGCCGGGATTGTCCAACTCAAATTTTGCATAATCTTTTTTCTGCTTGATCGGCTGTACACCAAACAAGTGTTGATAAAAATCTACGGTTTTCTGGATGTCTGTGACATGCATGCCGATGTGGAATTTGTTTTGATTTTCCATTGTTTTGTTTGTTTAATTGTTATATCGCATTATTACGATGGTATTAAGCAAAAAAATTTTACTGGATGAGTTTGCGGGCTTCTATAAAATTCTTAATGCTCATATTGCAATATTACGATGGGCAAATGAATTAGTTGCACTTCTATGACAAATATTTTTTTGCAACATGACATTCCTCATAAATATATTGAATGGAATGAAAGATCTTCACTATAACAAAATAACAAAGAGATGGTCTCCAGGAATCAAAATCGGATACACACGAAGAGCTTCCATCATCTGATAAAAGAAGGAGGAGGACATTTGATCGATGATCAACAATTTCTCGGAGTTGACCCTTTCGACCGCTCTAAGTTTAAGAAAACCTACTCGACTAAAAAGTCGAAAAGAAGCAACGAGAGCCCTGAAGAAGAGTAAGTTTGGACGAGTGCTAACGCTCTTCCAGGACCAAGCGGCCCAAAGAGGGCCGCTTATTTTTTATCTTCACTTTTGTTATTTAGACCTTATCTCCCTGCGCATAAACAGCCCGTAAGTCAACGCAAAACAAAGGACTGCTGCTGCAATCATTCCTGTAAGCTGAGGCCATACCAGCAATAGACTCTGTCCCAATGGTATGGGGTTTGGAATGGCTCCAGCCATTTGCTCCATGGTGAGCGGACCCAGACTCCTTACAGAAGGCATCAGTAAGGTAGTGGTAGCATCACTATAGAGTTGGCTGGGCACTAGGGTCATCAGATTTTTCACAAATGTCTGGTACCTGATTACTACTTCCGGGTGTGCAAACTGAGATGGCGCGGTCGCCTTGGCTATCAGGTTGACAATCAGTCCATAAAAAACCGTGAAAAACAACCACACTCCAATGCCAGCAAGTGCAGAGGTAGATGCCTGTCGGAATTTCACTGAAAACAGGATTGCCAGATTCAACCAGAAAGCTACATAGAGGATGCTGATAAGGGTAAAACAAATAAATCTCAGAAACTCCTCAGCTGTGGGAGGTATGCCAATAAAAAACAGACCAAAGCCCATGACCAAAAAGCCCAGGGCAAAAAACACGATAGACACTACAATCAATACACCCAGGAATTTGGCATTGATCAGGTTATCTCGGTGGATTGGTTGTGACATGATCCTGCTCAAAGTACCACTGTTTTGCTCTGAATTGATAGCGTCAAAACCCAATCCAATGCCCAGGAGTGGTCCTAGAAAACTGATAAACACCACAAAAGATGGCATCGCCCCATCCGTAGTGGTAAAGAGTTTCAGAAAGAAAAACTCGTCCTCACTATTTTTAACTACCTCACTAAAATTGGTCAGGGAAGAATATAATGATCCCATACAGGTAAGCACCACAATCCCCATAAGGATCATAAAACGGACACTCCTGAAATGATCCGATATTTCCTTCTCAACTATTACCCAAAAGGGTTGTTTTACCTTTTGAAGGTCAGCGGTCTGGCCTGTGATCAAATGTCTCAGATTGAACCCTGACTTAATGCGCGTTAATGCCTTGCTCATTTTCATACCTGACTTTTTTCAAAATACCGCTGATAGATATCATCCAGTCCATATTCTCTTCTATAAAGCTGACTCAATCCTAATCCGGATTCAATGATTGCCTGAGCAATCTCATTGGTTACGTCCTCCGTACAGTCAATAAGCATCGTATCCTGGTTTTTTTGAACTGCTTTAACATTTTTAACCTTCTTTATGGCTTTTTCCACATCTTTTTTAGACTTGTCATGCTCTATCACCCGGGCTTCGATGGTGATTGGCTCACGGCCAAACAGTTGTGCCGACAAGGATGCCACATCGCCCTCTGCGATCAGTTTTCCATTTACAAACAATCCCACTCTATCGCAGACTTTTTGTACCTGATGCAGATGATGAGAAGAGAGCAAAACCGTGAGTCCGTCTTCTTTGCTCAGTTGCTTGATCAACTGTAGCAGTTCCTGAACTCCTTTTGGATCAATCCCCAGCGTGGGCTCATCAAGGATTATGACCTCAGGAGATTTGATCAAAACATCTGCCAAACCAAGACGCTGACGCATTCCTCTTGAGTAAGTCCCCGTCTTTTTGTTTTGGTCAGTCAGTCCCACACGCTGGAGGAGCATCTTAGCCTTTTCTTTGGCTTCCTGCTCAGGTATTTGGTTGAGCCTGGCGGTATAGATCAGATTGTCAAGACCAGATCTGTCATCATAAAAGCCCAGGTTCTCTGGCAGATAACCGACTTTCTTCTTCACCTCTACAGGCTCACGAGTGGAATTGATCCCACAAACCTTTACGCTACCTGAAGTAGGTTCGGTAAGACCAAGCAGCATGAGGATGGTAGTAGATTTCCCGGCCCCATTTGGTCCCAGCAGTCCAAAGATCTCTCCCTTTGGGATCTTCAGGTCCAATTTGTCTACGGCCACGAAATCACCGTACTTCTTGGTGAGCCCGGACAATTCTATAATGTGACTAGCCACAATTACCTCCTTCCGTATTTTCTAAATAGATATATTACTGTGCCGATCACACCCAGGATAATCAGGATTCCCAGCCAACCGGTGAGAATTGGCGTTTTTACAGTCACACGGTAAGCAGCTTTAGCTGAAACTTCAGGTGTTTTTGCCTCCATATTCAGGATATAGTCTCCCGGGATGGCCTTGTCGGCTGCCTTGATTGTAGCCGTCACAGTAGCTCCCTGTCCGGGATCGATAGATTCAATCTCCTTTGGGTCAAAGACCACCTCCCACTCTTTGGGTTTGCCAGATGCGACAGTAACATCCCTGAGGGTGGTAGACCCGGTATTCCTGATTGAAATATCGACCCTTTTTTCGGTTCCCGCTGTGGTTTTTGTACTCATCAATCCTGTTGGGCTTGTGAGTTCCATTTCATAGGAGCCCGATATGACGACCTCAAGTTCAAGCTTTGCTGAAGTATTGGAGGTAACAGCCTGAACCGGGATTGTATAAGTATCCGCCTTGATGTAGTCAGGTGGATTTACATCAATGGTAATGCTTTCAGTAGCATTTGGTGCCACATTGACTGAAGTAGCCTGCTTGTAGTTAGCCTTAAATGTTACCAACCAACCACGGGGAGCCTGTGCACGCAAGGCATAGAGTTGCTCCTCAGCTGTACTGTTTTTGATGTCTGCATTGAAAGTAAAGGTGGAGCTGGCGTGACCTTCCATATTGGGTTGCTTGGAGGTAAACTCCGTTTTGTAGGTGCCCTGTTCAGACACATTTACGGTCAATGGGAGATAGCTCAATCCAGCAGCAGATACTCCGAAGGTATAGTTGCCCTTTTCTACCTTGAAAGGCACATTTACTGCAAGGGTTAAACTTTTCTTTTCATCAGGAAGCACCGAGATCTGATCAATGGTATAGCCTCCTGATTTGAGTGTGTAAGTCCAATCGTCAGGCAAGCCTTTGATGGATATGGTTGCGTTTTTGATGGTCCTGCTATCATTGATCACATCAACTGTGTAGCTGATAGTTTCTCCGGGTGGCACGGAAATTTTAGTATAAGGGGTATAAAGTTTCACACTTTGTGATAAGGCTGTGTGAGAGCCTGACAATAACATCAATAGGATCATTGATGTCAAAATATAAAACCGGGATTTACTTATCGGCGTAAAAAACTTTTTCATATTGTTACAAATTTTTAAGATGCTCCAATCAGCCTTTCAAACAGATATACCTTTAAAATTTTTGCTAAGGGTTAAGTCACTAATCTTCTGTTAGAATTCCATAATTTAATTCAGCCGCCAAATTAAAAATTCAACAGAATTTTATTAATCTTTTGGCTCGTTAAAAGTTGTTAAAACAGGACCTCAAGGCCGTTTGATGGCCAATAGTTAGATTTCAACATCAAAGGTGAGAAGCATGTTACTCTCCTTCTATTCAGTAAGCATTAAGGAAGAAATGTGCCTCAAAGTTTACATGGCGTTATGCGTATAAAGTACTGTAATGGGTTACCGTAGGATACACTCGGCATAAGATACATATAACTACTTGTCCGACCCTTTTTAGCGGGGTAGTATTGACCTGTGGGTAATTTTTCCCCAATCTGATTTCCTTAAAACCGCTTAATATCATCCTGAAGGCCCTTTTTTTCTGGCATATTTCCTGCATAATGAAATGCATAAACTATTAAGACATGAAGAGAAAACAGGTAACATTTGAAGATTATGAACAATTGATGAATCAAAGGTATTATGCACTGTTATTTGCTAAAGAACCTGAGATTGTGGAGCAGTTTTACTGTGATCTTATGATTGCCGAGATTGTAGAAGAGTCAGACTCCCCTACTAACCTGGTGAAAATGAATAGCCATTTAGTGGTAAAAGATAAAAAGTCCGGGAAGCTTGCCGGCCTAAAGCTTGTATTCCCCAGAGAAGTGAAAGACCACAGCAGCATATCCGTCTTCTCGCCTATTGGTTCTGCACTGTTCGGTAAAACTGTAGGTGATCAGGTATCTATAGATTTTAATGGTGAAACAAAAGCATTTGAAATCCTGAAGGTCTTCCCTGACACTAAAAGTAAGGTTAAAATTATGTTCCCAAGGATTACAGTTTTTGGAAATTAACATAAGTTTGAATGTTATAGTAATGTATAACCAAGCAGAAAATTTTTAATGAGATGAAATGGAATAACCTGTTTGAGCAAAAGTATAAGGCAGGCTTCGCATTACTGGCTCTGTTGCTGATGATGGCCATGGTCATTTTTGCACACAAAAAAAACCTGTCCCAGTTACAATATACTTTGACCTCCATTTATTCTGACAGGCTGGTGGCTGGCAATTATCTGTACAATCTCTCGCATGAGATTTACAAGAAGAAATTGCACCTGGACGAAGTGGGCAAGATCTATTCGGCTCAGAATGATTCCATAAATAGGATCATCAGAAAATATGAAAAGACCCTGCTTACCACAGAGGAAAGCAAACAGTTTTCTTCTTTAAAAGCTCATCTGCAGCTATCGGCCAACATTGAAAGTCAGATTCGTAATAGTTCAACTCGTCAAGAAGAAATTGCGCTAAGGTCCCAATTGAGAAACCAATATGATATCATTCTGACCGACCTGAACAATCTGACAAGTATTCAAATTTCAGAAGGCCAGAATTTGATTGCGGAATCAAATCGTATCGTAGCCTCGGATAACATAACTTCCCGGTTGGAGTTGGGATTACTGATTATTTTTGGCTTATTGATCATGCTTATATTTTCAGTGATAAAGTCACGAATGGTTCGGACTGCCCCCAGCTTGAACTAAACTTTTTCCAATAGGACCAATTGGTATGATCAGGAAGAGGCTCCATGGAAGATCAGAAATCTCAGTCATTAACCATCCTGTATGGAACAGAGACAGGGCATGCAGAAAGCATTGCACATAAGATGGAATCAGAAGCCCGATCAATGGGAATTGATGCCAGGCGGCGAAACATGGCTGACTTTGATATTGACCACTTTAAGGAAGTCCAAAACCTTGCTGTTATCGTAAGCACACATGGCATTGGAGAACCACCCATAGCATCAGAACGTCTGTTCTACAAGCTGGAAAGTGGGCCGTCCTTCTCCCTGGAGACCATCAGGTACTCAGTGTTGGCACTGGGTGATACTGAATACGCGTTGTTCTGTCAGGCTGGAAAAGATTTTGACTTGCTGCTAAGAAAACACGGGGCTCAATTCATTATTCCCAGGGTAGACTGTGATGTTGATTTCGAGTGGGACGCGATGAATTGGATTGCTGAATTTCTTGGGGCTATAAAGGCTTTGTCCTGATCTTACTGCGCAGTGTTTTCCTGTCTATCCCCAGGCTTTCCGCTGCCCTGGTCAGGTTATTTTGATTGGCTGCCAATACTTCCTGAATGTATTCATTTACCACATCGTCCAGCTTGCGATCAAGTTTTCGCGACCTGGTAGCGGAGTAGCGGAAAGTGGCCGGCAGGTCAGGAGCATCAATGGTGTTATCATCGGCCATCACCACCAACCGATGTACAAGATTCTGCAACTCACGCACGTTGCCCGGCCAGCTATATTCTTTCAAAGTGTGTAACGCTTTAGGAGAAAATCTCATGATCGGCTTATCCAACTCACGTGTATATTTATTGAGAAAGAATTCCAGTAAAAGCTCAATGTCATTGCCCCTGTCCCTTAATGGCGGCAGGTCAACAGTAATAATATTAAGTCTGTAATACAGGTCTTCTCTAAAGAGACCCTTCTCCACAAGCTGCATCAGATCCACATTGGTTGCAGCCACGATCCTAACATCTACTTTTTTGGGCGTTTTAGAGCCCACCATATAAAATTCCTTTTCCTGAAGTACACGCAGCAACTTGGCCTGCATGGCCATGCTGGTGTTGCTGATCTCATCCAAAAATAATGTGCCTCTATGGGCCGTTTCAAAAAACCCAACCCTGGACTCTGTGGCCCCGGTAAAAGCTCCCTTTATATACCCAAATAGTTCACTCTCGAGCAGTGTGTCAGGAATCCCCCCACAGTTCACAGGTACAAAGGGACCGGAGCTACCGCCATTGCCGTAATGCAATGCCCGAGCCACCAGCTCTTTTCCCGTACCGCTTTCTCCGTTGATCAAAACAGTTGCTTTGGCCGTCCTGGCCTTTTTGATGGTGTTAAACACCTTCATCATCTCTGCAGACTCACCGATGATGCCATGTTCTCTTACAGAAAATACAGGCTCTTCTTTCGGTTTTTTATGCTGTATTTTACTCAAGGCTTTTTCCACTGCCTTGAAAAGCTCTTCATCTGTAAAGGATTTGACCAAATACTCTTCAGCACCGATTTTGATGGACTCAACAGCAGTTTGTATGGACGGGAATCCCGTGATGACCAAAACAGCCATCCCCTTATAATTTTCAGTGACATGTCTAACAAGAGACAATCCGTTTTCTCCCGGCATCTTCAAGTCTGTGATCAGCAAATCGATATGTATAGCTTCGATCAGTTTAATAGCGGACTGCACATCATGCGCTGTATACACCTCATAGCCCACAGAGGCCAGGTTTCGCTTGATGAGCTCCACAGTTTCGGGTGAATCATCTACTACAAGTACTTCTCTGGCTTTTTGATTTGTCTTCATTCTGAATCTAATTTAACTGGCAACAACACCTCAAATCGTGAGCCTTTGCCGGGTGTGCTCCTCACTGTAATTCTCCCCTGATGAGACTCTACGATCCCCTGAACTACAGACAATCCCAAGCCTGTTCCCTCACCAAGTGGCTTGGTCGTAAAAAAGGGCTCGAAAATCTTTTTCTTTACAGAAGCAGACATGCCCACACCATTGTCTTTTACCGTCAGACTGACTTCATTGTTGCGTTTCCGGGTGCTGACGGTCACTTTGCCCCCTTCTGGCAGCGCGTAAAAAGCATTGGTAATGAGATTTACAAGCACCTGGCTCATCTGCACAGGATCTGCCTGGATTTGAGAAAGCTTAGGGTCCAGGCGTTGCTCCACCTTTACCTGTTGATCCTGGAAGCGTATATCGATGAAATAGATGGTGTTTGAAACGATTTCGTTGATGTCTACCAGGTCAAGCTGCTGGGGCATCTGCCTGGAAAATATCATCAGCTTCTTGATGATCTCACGGGTATAAAGCGATGCTTTGATGATACGTTCCAAGTCATCTTCCTGTTGATAGCTCAATCCGCCACTCTTCCTAATCAGCTGTGAAAAGCCCAGGATTCTTCCAAGGGGTTCATTCAACTCATGTGCTATTCCTGCGGTTAATTCGCCAACAAATGCCAATCGCTCAGCGTGCTGCAATTGCATCTGGAGCTTCTGACGATCCTCCTCCATGTATGACCGGTTGATATACAAAGAAAGTTCTGTGGCAACCATCTTTATCAATTTCTTTTCTTCATTAAGAAATGGGGCTTTCCCCAATGGTTTTTTCGGATCTTCTCTGTAACCAACCACTACCTTTCCATATTTCTCCGCCCCCAGGGCCAGGGCTGACGATATGGTATGACGACAATTATCAAACCCCGCTGTAGAATAGGACTTTTTACCCACCGAAATAAAAGCTTCTGCAACAAAGGGGAACTGCATGGCAATTGGCAGTATCTCCAAAGTCTTGTCAAGGATCGCTTTCAGGTCATTTTCTTTCTCCCAGGCAATCTTTGACAGCTCATAGAGGCATTTCAACTCTTTGACTCGTTCCTGGAGTTTAAAATCTATGGAGTTATCGTTCACCTTTGTCATCGCGGGCAAAATTAGTGATAATTTCATTCATCTGATGAGCGGATTTGGTGAGTAATTATTACCCGGTGCGTAATTTATTCCCACGCACATAACAAGCAAATCTGCCTTTACATAGCTATTTAAGCCCTTTTTTTTCCTGGCATGCTTCATGTAATGAGATAGTGAAAAATGGAATACAATGAAGAAAAGGAAATTAATTACTTCAGACTATGCGCAACTGGTGAGTCGTAGAGAAGGAGCGATACTTCATACAGAATTACCTCACTTGCTAGAACAATTCTACCAGGAACTATTAAATGCGGAACTACTTGATTCGGGCCAAATTTCAGACAAAGTGATTTGCTTAAATTCAAAAGTGAAGCTAAAGGAAAAGAAATTGGGTAAGTTTCTTAACGTGACCCTGGCCTTACCGGAAGAAGCCAATCCAAATGAATTCAGAGTATCGGTATTTTCATCGATTGGCATGTCACTCATTGGCAGGTCAGTAGGTGATCAGGTCTCCTGGAAAATTCATAACCTCACCGCATACTTTGAAGTAATTGAGGTTACCCATCAATCAGCAATAATTGAACATCTTAAACCCCATTTCGCATGATACGCTTCTTAATCCTTATGATCGCATTGTTTTTTGGTGCCCACGCTCAATATGATGCCGGAGTGACCATTGAAACCAATAAAAAAATAAATGTGATTAGTAAAAACATTGGGACAATTATGTCTCAAACAATCACACAGCATAAAAATAATTGCCTGAATCCCAGCACATGTGCCAACAGCATCTTTCATGAAACTGAAGCCAGATCACATGAGCAAATGGATTCATTGTTGAGCAAAACGATTTATGCGGAATTATCTAAATATTAAATACGCCAATGAAATGGAAAGATATTTTGGATAGAAATCTCCAAAGCGCATTTATTTGGGCATCAGTCGCCTTGATACTCCTGATGACCAGCCTCATTGAAAATAACAGGTTTACAAACCTTGAAAACTCAATCACCTCAGTTTATGAAAACAGGTTAGTTGCCAAGGGCTATCTATATAAACTCCATTCATTGATCAAAATGAAAGAATCCGGCTTGCAAATTGAGCAGGATTTTACAGCTGCCAGAAGTCTGGACGAATCCATCAATAGCTACTATATCAGGTATTCAAATACAGAGCTTACGGAGGAAGAGGCTTTTCACATGGATCTGCTGAAAGATCATTTATATAAGCTCATCCATCAGAAACCCAATCCTGGGGAAAATGGTGTAGCGTCAAATAGCATCTACAATTCAATTTATTCCGAATTGGAAATCCTGGCTGATATACAAATTGCGGAAGGTAAAAAACTCGTAGAGCAATCTACATCCACAATAGTTGAAAGCCGTATTGTCACTGGTATTGAAGCCTTTTTCCTGGCAGGATTGATCATCTATAGCTTCCAGTACTTCTCCAGGAAACGGTTTGAGAAAACATCCGAAAAAGAGCCTGAAAAATACCAGCTATAAACATTGTATCTAACCTACAGACCTAAAATATATAAACCCCCTTGCAACCTAAGTAATACATAATCTTCATTAAGTTTCAGTAGATAGTAAAGCCTCATTGGTCGGATGGATTGATGGGGCTTTCTTTTGCTCAAAGTTTTCTAAAGAAATTGTGGCCACCAGGAGACAGGGGTTAATTAATTACCTTGAGGATAGTTCTGTGCCCCGTTACAACTTCTGCCAGAAAATTCAGGGATATTGGAATCTTTAGGTTAACTTTTATCTATTCTTTATTTATGGGTCCTCTACCTGATTCAAACACCAAAGGAAAAAATCCTTAGCTCTTATAAATCGCAGATCATTCAAAGCAAGATCTAGAATTTTCATGTACCTCTAAACATGTCCTTCTATGAAACTCAATACTTTCCAAAACAAACTCAATAAAGACAATCACCACGATTTTTCAGGCTTGAAAGCGGTCTTCCTCAATTGCACCCTGAAAAAATCTCCGGAGCTATCACATACTGAGGGGCTCATCAGGATGAGTCAGACGATAATGGAAGCCAATGGCATCAAAAGTGAAATTATTCGTCCTATAGATCATGACATCGCTTTTGGTGTGTATCCGGACATGAAAGCACATGGATGGGACACCGATGAATGGCCGGAGATCCAGAAAAAGGTGATGGATGCCAACATCCTTGTTATCGGTACACCCATATGGCTGGGTGAAAAATCTTCGGTGGCCTCTATGGTGATAGAACGGCTGTATGGTTTTTCTGGCAACCTGAACGACAAAGGGCAGTATGCTTATTATGGCAGGGTCGGAGGTTGTCTGATTACAGGTAATGAAGATGGTATCAAGCATTGTGCAATGAATGTTCTGTACTCATTGCAACACCTTGGATATATCATCCCACCTCAGGCAGATGCAGGCTGGATCGGTGAGGCCGGACCAGGTCCTTCCTATCTGGACAAAGGTTCAGGAGGTCCGGAAAATGATTTCACCAACAGAAATACCACATTTATGACCTGGAACCTGATGCATCTGGCAAAGATGCTCCACGATGCCGGTGGAATCCCGGCACACGGTAATCAACGTGACAAGTGGGATGCCCGGACGGTAAAAGATCATCCCAATCCGGAGTATCGGGGATGATACTTATTATAAGCCAATCAATTTATGAATGATCAAAAATGCGTTTTAAGAGAGGGTGTCTCAAAACAAAAAAAGCTTCGAATATAGCCCTTCACCTAGGGAGGTACCATACGATATGTCTTTTTTATATGACCCCAACTGATTAAAGGCAGATGGCGGTGGTATTACCCGGTTTCTGAAGCAAATGATGAAGGTTACTGAACAATTCCACCTGAAAATGTTTTATTATTGTATAATCATTTAAATACATTGAATGATGTCACAAACCCTGGAACAGCAAATTAAAACCATTCAGAAAGCGACAAAGGAAATTACCTCCTCCAGAGAAAAGGCACATCAGTACCTCAAAAGATCGGGTATATCAGATTTCATCCAAAAGGCATCCAAGTCTGTACAAAAGAATGGTTCTGGTTCTTCTAAGTAGTAATGGATTATAACCGTTACAATTCCTACCCCTCCTATGTATTGGGATTTCATGGATGTGATAAGGAAGTAGCCCTGGAGGTCCTTAATGGAAAGTCCAAGCTCAAAGACAGTAAAAACAAATGGGATTGGCTTGGACATGGTATTTACTTTTGGGAGCAAAATCCACAGAGAGCTTTTCAACATGCTAAGGATATAGCTACAGGTAATCAAAAAGCAAATAGCGAAGTTAAAACCCCATTTGTTCTTGGTGCGATCATCGATCTTGGAAAATGTTTGAACTTAATGGACCCCGGACAACAAACACTTATCAAGACTTCCTTCCTCAGCTTGAAGAAAACACTGGAGGCTGATAACGTGAATTTACCTCAGAACCTTGGAAAAGCCAGAATCCTGGATTGTACTGTATTTATGCATTTACACAACATGATGAAGGAAAATGGTGATACTCCTTATGACACTGTGAGGGGTGCTTTTCCGGAAGGAAATCCAATCTATGAAGGATGTGCAATCAATGATCAGACACATATCCAAATTTGTGTTCGAAATCCGGATACTATAATTGGATACTTTTTGCCTTTTCCTTTAAAGAAAATAAATCCCAATTTGTAGGGCGGTCTTTTATAAATTGATATTAACTAATTGAGGATTGTAAGTAATTTCCTGCCTACTTCCGAATTTAAATGGTTATTCCGGGCCAATACATTCAAATAGACCACCTGACAAGTCATATTGCTCAGACCACACATATATAATAGAAAAGCCTCAGAAAGATTCCGAGGCTTCTAAGTGGCTGATAATCAGTACCCGGGGCGGGACTTGAACCCGCACGGCCTTTAGGGGCCACAGGATTTTAAGTCCTGCGTGTCTACCAATTCCACCACCCGGGCGTATATTTTATGATTATCGATTTTAGGATTTTTGATTTTTTACACTATTTGCAACTGTTTTTCTTGAAGCGATAAAAATTGACAAAAGCTGGTTTGCTTCATCTCTAATATCATTAACGTTTCCATAACTTCCAATACTGTCAAGAAACTCTAACCAAAACATGACTTCGTCACATTCCTCAATACAGATACTAAGTTTTGCGATGAATTCCTTAGAAGATCGTGCCCGACATGCAGCGCGATAATTAGCACCAACTGAAGAAGCAGACCGAAGGAGTTGGTGACCAAAGACATTTGTATCAAGACCTTTATCTAGTCGCTTACATAATTTGTAAACCTCAATTCCTAATTGTTTGGATCTAGCTTGTAACTCTTCTTTTGTCAAGATCTCAACAAATCAATAAATCTAAAATCATCAGATCTAAAATCTGAAAATCAATTGAGCGGGAGACGGGATTCGAACCCGCGACCCCGACCTTGGCAAGGTCGTGCTCTACCAGCTGAGCTACTCTCGCTTTTTACACCCATCCATCCGATGAGCTATCCAAAAGGATTGCAAATTTAATTGAAGCTGCATTAAAGACAAGGTGCTTGTTAAATATTTTAAGTGAACAGTGCCAAAAAAGTATTTTATCAATTATTTAAGATGTATCACCGCTTCACATAAGTCTCGTCAAAATTCATGACCAAATTCGTCACCATTGTTAAAGCAGCCGTTTGGGTATGATCAAGATTTTCATCCACAGGAGATTCTCCAACTGCTAATAGGCCCTTTGCAGCAGATGGGTCATTTTGATATTTCTCCAGCGCCATGCGGTATTGCTCTTTCATCAATTCCAGCTCCCTGGCGGTAGGCTTGCGGCTACACAACAAGCGGAAAGCATACGCTGCCTGATCCTCAAAGCTGTTTCCTCCTTCTGTTTGTATGCGTTCAGCCAACACCCGGGCAGCCTCTACAAATTGTGGATCGTTCATCAGGACCAAAGCCTGCAGTGGGGTATTGGTGTTTTCTCTTTTGACGATACACCTGGACCGATCTGGCGCATCAAAGGCAATCATGGCTGGATGCGGTGAAGTGCGACGGATAAAAGTGTACATGCTTCTGCGATATAAGCTATCCCCGGTATCCGGAATGTAGGTTTTCAAATAGCCGGAAAACTCGTTCTTGTCCTTCCAAAGGCCTTTGGGCTGGTAAGGTTTTACACTTTCTCCACCGACCGTTCTACTGAGCAATCCACTTGCAGCCAGAGCATTGTCACGTATGATCTCCGCAGGCCATCGATAGGTACTCCCTCTTGCGAGGTACTTGTTTTCAGGATCTTTTGACAGATGATCCGCTGTAGCTACGGATGATTGCCTATAGGTATAAGAGCTAACCATCAATTTCAACAGCTTCCGAACATCCCAGCCACTTTCACGAAACTCGACGGCCAACCAGTCTAATAACTCCGGGTGGGTCGGTAGCGATCCCTGAGTGCCAAAATCATGGGGTGTATCTACGATGGCCCGCCCAAATATCATTTGCCAGTATCTATTGACAGCTACCCTGGCTGTCAGCGGGTGGTCATCACTAAATAACCATTTGGCCAAACCTAATCGGTTTCTGGGCCACTCCTCCAAAAATGGTGTTAAAACCGCAGGAGTTTCCGGATAAACGACCTCTCCGGGACTGGTATACAAGCCTCGTTCCAGGATATGAGTGGAGCGTGGTGGAGACATTTCATCCAGCACCATGACTTCATGGATAGGATCAATTAGGTCAAACTTTTGGGTGAGGAGCTTTGCACGTTTTTGATAAAGGGCCTGAAATTCCGGGTCACTCCTGGTCAGGTAATGTACTTTTTTGACCTGATCAGCTACTCGAAGCTGAAATTGCTGGTCAGTGGTGTTTTTCCTGAATATCGCTGCGACCTCGAGGGTTGTCAAATGTCGATGATAGACCATCACCTCATCAAAACTTCCGGTAAAAGCGCCGATGTCCGTATCAGTAAAAAGATAGTTGTGGGCAATACCCATCCTTAGTTTCTTATTCGGATCAGGTACATATCCCCTTGATTTCACCGGACGTATATTTTTATATAAGTTATCCTGATGTATAGTAGATTCCAAAACCTCACCATTATGATAGATCTTTATTCCATCGGCCTTTGCTGAGCCATCGTAGGTAAAAAACAGGTTGGTCCATTCCTCTAAGGGTACCACTTTTTCCGTGGCGACATGCAGGTAATTGTGAGGAAGGGCGTGTACAATTTTGACACCAGGACGATTCAGGCTATCCAGATAAAATATCCATCCGCGCCATCCGGTATTCTTATCTCCTATATTTCCCATGATGGTTTGGAAACTGCCCTGATCCTCGATCTTTACCCAGACCCCGGCAGAAAAACCTTCATCAAGATCGAAATTTTTTACTCCAGCCAGGTATAGTTGTTCATTGTCCTTATCGATTCGAACGCCCTTTCCTTTTTTCCCATCCACCAGCTCAGCATCACCAGATACAGTTCCCTTTGTGTTGTAATCGAGTATACTCTGAGTGCGTCCTTCTTTATCTTTTTTATCAGTAATTGACTCCAATGGAAAATATACATCCGGGGTAGGGACTTGTATGGTTGACGGATCAATGGCTTCGATATAGGTTTTGATCTCCTCTATAGATGACTTTCTCAGTTCAATTTTGTCAGTGAGCAGATCTATCGCTGTATTCAGGCTATTGATTTTTTGTTCTGTCTCCGGATCAGGAAGCAGCAGCATAGGACCGAAATTTTTGTCATTGCCAGTCATGCCCAATTCCGGAACATTGTTAAAAAAAGCACTCATTTGATAATACTCTTTCTGAGAGACCGGGTCAAACTTGTGATCATGGCAGCTGGCACATTCTATAGTCAATCCCATAAAAGCAGTTGCTGTGGTATTCGTTCGGTCCGCTACATAGCTCAGTCTAAATTCTTCACTTACAATACCAGACTCGGAGTTTATCGGATGATTGCGGTGAAAACCAGTAGCGAGTTTCTGCTCCCGGGTTGCATTGGGCAGCAGATCACCAGCGATCTGCCAGGTGACAAAATCCTCATAGGACATATTTCTTTTGAATGCCCTAATTACCCAATCCCTCCACGGCCAGTTTTCCCTGATCCCATCCGAGTGTAACCCATGCGAATCCGCATACCTGGCAACATCCATCCATTCCATGGCCATCCGCTCGGCATATGCATCGGTAGTCATCAGCCGATCGATCAGTTTTTCATAAGCATCTGCAGAATCATCTGCCAGGAAGGCTTCTATTTCCTGTATTGTAGGAGGCAATCCTGTCAGATCCATGGTCACCCTTCGAATGAGCCTTTCTTTATCAGCAATAGGGGATGGTTTCAATCCTACTTCTCCCAATTTGTATTGAATAAAATGATCAATCTCGTTTATTTGGGTATTCTTATCCACTACTTCACGCTCTGGAACTTTTGGTTTGACCGGAGGAATAAAAGCCCAATGCTTCTTCCATTTTGCCCCTTGCTCAATCCATCTGGCGATCAGCGCTTTCTCAGTGGGTGATAGTTCGAGGTGTGAGTCAGGAGGTGGCATCTGAAACTCCGGATCATCAGAAATAATGCGTTGCCACGCAATACTTTTTTTAAGGTTCCCTTTTACGAAGGCCTTTCCTGACGTCTGTAAACGCTCAAAAGCATCCTTTTCAATATCCAGCCTCAAATCCGCCTTCCTGGTATTCTTATCCGGACCGTGGCACGCATAGCAACGGTCACTCAACAAAGGACGGATGTGAATATTGAAATCTATCTGGTCCGGCAATTCGCGGTAAGCCAACTCAACATCATCAGGGAGCTGAGACTGGCAATTTGAAAAAAGGATCGGCAGTAGGACAAGCAATAACCAGGTCCGGCATTTGCTTATTGCTGATAGCATAATATTATGGGTAGCTGGATTGGTAATCACTTTTTGTAAATTGTTTTCAAGCCAGGATGTCATTTACAACCTTTCCATGCACATCTGTCAGTCTGTAGCGGCGGCCTTGAAATTTGTAGGTAAACCGTTCATGGTCAATCCCCAGCAGGTGCATCAGGGTCGCCTGAAAGTCATGAACATGTACAGGGTTCTCCACAATGTTGTAGCTAAAATCATCCGTCCTGCCATAGCTCATTCCTTTTTTGACACCTGCTCCTGCCATCCAGAGACTAAAACATTTGGGATGATGGTCTCGACCGTAGTTGGTTTTCGTCAGCGTGCCCTGCGAATAGTTGGTCCTGCCAAATTCACCTCCCCAAATCACCAAAGTATCATCGAGTAAGCCCCTTTGTTTTAGATCAAGAATTAGAGCAGCGGATGCCTGATCGGTTTGTTTGCACAATTTTGGTAGTTGACCGGGCAGGTTACCATGGTGGTCCCAGCCCCTGTGGTATAGCTGAACAAATTTTACACCCTTTTCCACAAGTCGCCTCGCCAACAAACAATTGGCCGCGTAAGTGCCCGGATCCCTCGAGTCTTCACCGTATAGATCATATATGTAATCAGGTTCTCCGGAGATATCGCTGATTTCAGGCACGGAACTTTGCATCCGATAGGCCATCTCATATTGGGCAATCCTGGCCTCTATTTCAGGGTCCTGAAAATTATCAAATTGCGCTTCATGCATTTGTTCAAGCAGCGACAGTTGTGCCCTGCGGTCGTCCCTAGAAATGCCCGATGGATTGTTGAGATAGAGAACCGGATCTTTACCTGAAAGAAAACGCACACCCTGATATTTGGAAGGCAAAAACCCATTCCCCCATAAACGTGAATAGAGGGGCTGACCTGTTCCATTTTTTGTGATCAATACAATAAATCCCGGTAAGTTTTCATTCTCACTCCCCAGCCCATAGTTTACCCAGGAGCCAATCGACGGGCGTCCAGCCAGCTCCGAACCAGTCTGCATGAATGTAATTGCCGGATCGTGATTGATCGCTTCGGTATGCATGGAGTGAATGAAACACAATTCATCCACGATCTTAGATTGATAGGGCAGCAATTCACTCATCCAGGCCCCCGATTGTCCGTATTGACTGAAATCGAAAAGCGATCCTGCCAATGGAAAAGAAGTTTGTCCTGCTGTCATCCCGGTTAGACGCTGTCCCTGTCTTACTGATGCAGGTAATTCCTCTCCATACATCTTATTGAGTAAGGGTTTCGGATCAAACAGGTCCATCTGAGAAGGGGCCCCACTCTGAAATAAGTAAATAACCCTTTTGGCTTTTGGGGCAAAATGAGGAAGACCAGGTAACCCTCCCAAAGCATTGTTTGATGTGCCGGCCAGTAGGTTGGTGGGGTTCATCAATGAGGCCAAACCCAACGCCCCAAAACCCATGGCGGACTTAGCTAAAAATTCTCTCCGGCTCTGAACTTCCAGATAGTTATTGCAGTCATCCATTAATGAAATCTTCAGTTGTCATAACAATAAATAAAAATACACTATTCTGAAGATATCAACGAATATCCCTTGTCTGATCAGGATTTACTTTTTTAGTGGTTATAAGCTGCCGTATGTGCTAAATTCTGAAACTCATCTGCATATAACCTAAGGACTTTGTCATCAATAAAATTTAAATCAGAAGTCCATGGACATTATCCTGACTGAAACAACTACTGCGACGCCCTTCCCAATCGCCTTAGATGAATGAGATGAGAAGCTATAGCCTTAAACATGGAAGAATATTCATGATAAGCGATCTGGTACTCCTGACAGGTTTCCTTAACAATACGACTAATGGCAGGATAGTGAATATGACTTATCTTCGGAAATAGGTGATGCTCGATCTGAAAGTTCAACCCTCCCAGCACCCAGAAAAGTAATTTGCTTGAAGTGCCAAAATTTGAGGTCGTACTGAGTTGATGAATGGCCCAATCCTGCTGAATATCACCTTCTGATCCGATATGAAACCGGGTACCTTCGACCACATGTGCCAATTGGAATACAATACTAATGGTCAATCCACAGGTAATGGTGATGATCAGAAACCCAACCAACCATGGTAGCCACCCAACGAGTAGGATTGGAATAAACATATAGACTGTCATATAAGCCAGCTTGGTGAACCAGAAAATAACATGTTCTTTCAATGAAAGCTTTTTTCTCCCCGAAATGGGTGTGACTTTACCAGTAAAATATTTTACAAAATCATCATAAAAAACCCAGGCCAGATAGGAAATTCCGTAAAGGACTACCCAGTAAATATGTTGATAACGGTGAAATGATCGCAAAGGCTGCCCTTCATGTAACCGCATAAAGGGACGAACATCAATGTCAGAATCGACACCTTCGATGTTGGTATAGGTATGATGATTGATATTGTGTTTTATACTCCAATAATGCGCATTGCCCCCAAGTACATTAAGAAAGTATGCCGAGACTTTATTGATCCAGAGGTGGCGGGAAAAACTCTGATGACCACCTTCATGCATCACATTAAAACCAATCATAGCCAGGTGTAAGCCCAATAACATGCACAGTACAATGGCCAATGGAATTGGCATCGATACAAATAAAAGCAAGGAATACATAATCGCAGCGGACAATATCATGGTCAGACCTTTGATATAAACCTTGCCTCCTCCGCTTTTCAGTAAATTCTTCTCGGCAAAGTAATTATTCACCTTATTGCGTAAGTCCTTAAAAAAGGACGTGTTGTTTGTGCTAAATGTAAGTTTTGTCATAAATTATCTTTGATAGCCAGTCATGGGTAAAAACACATTAGGTTGGTTTTGGTTCATAAAGGACTCCTTCAAAAAAGTAGTTGATCTATTCTCATCTTCTGAGATCATTACTGTGATAAAGCATTCACCACCGTTTTCTTCGGAATCTTTACACTCCACATGCCTCTGAGCTCTCCCAGCGAGTAGCCCAGCGCTTTGTCGTCCGGATATTTTGATTGTATTATCGCCAACACTTCATCATTCACCTGTTCTCCGGGCGATCCGTGACAATTAAGACAAAGTCCATTGGCAATAGCGATAGGTTGCGTAAAAATTAATGTCTTTTCATCAAACTCCAGGATCTGGTTGACGGCGTTGGTAGGAGAAAAGTCATAAGCATAGGCTTCCAGAATCATCTGTTCCACCGAGTCGGGCGCATCCAGAGGGTTTCTTGGCTTCTGACTAACCCTCTTAATCTTAACATTGAGACTGTCTTCCAATCCCTTTACTATTTCATAAGCATTGGCATTGCAGTATTCAACGGCTCCTACCAGCCCGGTTGTTTCGATGGCGTTCAACAATGCTTTTTGCAATGAGCCCTGAGAAACTTTTACAATCTCAATTCCAAGTTCGTTGCCCCTGGCCATCAAATCAGCATCAGAGACCCGTACCAATTCACGATCTTTCATTTCATTCCGAACACCAGACGTATCCTGTTTTTTGTCAGATGTGCAGGCAATCGTCAACAGTGCCAATAAAAGAGCTAAAAACGGTGTATTGAATAGCTTTTTCATGAAATATCTTTGGTGTTCGTTAGTTTTGTCTGATTAAAGTTAGGGCAGATGATTGAGAAACTTGAGGAGATCAAAAAAAGGTTTGAAGAGGTAGGCCAGTTAATTGTTCAGCCAGATGCCATGGCTGATATGAATAAGTATACCAAGCTCAATAAAGAATATCGGGACCTGGAGAAAATTGTGATTAAGTACGACGAATATTCGTTGGCTAAAGACAACCTCACCAACGCCAAAGATGTGTTGGTCAAAGAGAAAGACCCTGAGTTTCGGGAGATGGCCAAAGAAGAGATAGATGAGCTAACACCAAAGGTGGAGGAGCTGGAAGAAGAACTCAAAATGATGCTCATCCCAAAAGACCCTAATGATAGCCGAAATGTCATCCTGGAAATCAGGGCCGGTACGGGAGGTGACGAGGCCTCCCTCTTTGTAGGAGACCTCTTCAGGATGTATAAACTATTTGCCGAAAGCCAAAAGTGGGATTTCTCCGTGCTTAACTTCAGCGAAGGCTCTACCGGTGGTTATAAAGAAATAGTGACATCAGTAAACGGTGAAGATGTCTATGCAAAGCTAAAATTCGAGTCAGGAGTACACCGGGTACAGCGTGTACCCGCCACGGAGTCTCAGGGCCGCGTGCACACCTCCGCCGCTACAGTAGCTGTACTCCCTGAAGCGGAGGAAGTGGATGTAGAAATCAATATGGCCGATGTTCGACGCGACACTTTCAGGGCTTCGGGAGCGGGTGGACAGCACATTAACAAGACGGAATCAGCTGTAAGGTTGACCCACCACCCATCCGGCCTCGTTGTTGAATGTCAGGACGGGCGCTCACAACATGCAAATTTTGACAAGGCATTGAAAGTACTTAGGTCGAGGTTGTATGACATGGAGCTCAAAAAACACAATGATGCAATCAGCGCTCAGCGAAAATCAATGGTCGGCTCGGGAGACCGATCTGATAAGATCAGGACTTACAATTATCCTCAGGGACGGGTGACCGACCACCGCATTAACTTTTCGGTTCATAACCTGCCAACTGTCATGAATGGTGAGCTGGGCGAATTTATTGAACAGCTAAGGATCGCTGAGAACACAGAGAAATTAAAAGAACGCGCAACGGAATAAACATGCTGCACATGCCGTTTTTCTTCCAATGAAGTTTATCAAATACTTCTTTTATTGCTGGATTGTCTTTATCCTGGCCTGCCATCCGGAGGAAGAAATCATCACGGATTCTCCTGATGCAGGATTGCTGTTAAGTACAGATACTGTGCTTTTTGACACCCTGCTAACGGAAAGGCTGAGCTTAACAAAACGATTCAGGATCTATAATCCCTCAGAAAATGCGGTTCGCATTGATCGAATCCGTCTCGGTCTTGGCGGTCAATCTTCCTACAGGATCATTGCCAATGGAAAAGAAGGTCCTGAAATTACCAATGAAATACTGAACGGTGGAGACAGCCTTTTGGTGCTTGTAGATAGTGAAATCGACCCCAATGACCAGGATCTCCCCTACCTGGTAAAAGATTCGGTGATCATTGATTGGAATACAAACAGCATACATGTGAAGCTGGTTGCCTGGGGGCAGGACGCCTATTACATCAATGCAGCAGCGCTTTGTGATACCACATTTAGTGGGTCAAGGCCCTTTGTGATTTACGATTCATTGCTTGTTCAACCCAACTGCACATTGAAAATAGAGAAGGGTGTAAAAATGCTGTTTAATGATGACGCTGCCTTACATGTAGCAGGGACATTGATTATAGAGGGCGAAAAAGATGCATGGGTCACATTCCGCAATACCCGATTTGATGAAAACTATCTGGAAGCACCCGGCCAATGGGGTGATCCACAGATAGGTGCCGGGATCATTTATTATCCTCAAAGTCAGGGAAACATTTTGTCTTATTGCGTCATTGAGAATGCTTCCTCTGGCATCTACATGGGTGTCCCCGATGATGATGATGAATTTGACCTGACAATCAACAACACGATCATCAGGCACATGACCCGTTTTGGGATCCTTGCCTTCACTTCAGACATCAAAGCTGAAAATTCACTTATATATAATTGTGGATCTTCACTTGTTGCCAACCTTGCGGGTGGAAATTATCAGTACACACATTGCACCCTAACAAACTTTCCAAACTTCTTTATCTCAGAAGAACCGGCAGTTATTTTTTCCGATAACATAGAGACCGGCAGTCAACCTATTGTTGCTCCATTACATGTATCTATAGCCAATACCATTATCTGGGGATCAGGCGATGAAGAACTGGTGGTGAATGGAGCGGGTGGAGAGGAAATCTCCCTGGCGTTGACATCAAATATCATCCGATCCACTGAATCCATTTCTGATAACTACACATCCACTGAAAGCAACTACCCGGACTTTGAAAGTCCTTTATCCTTTAAATATCAGCTTGATTCAACCTCTTTTGCGATTGACCGTGGGGTGGATGCCGGGGTCCTAACGGATCTGGAAGGAAAAAACCGTGATTCATTTCCGGACATCGGGGCTTATGAATATATTGAAGAATGAGCGTCGTCCAGCGAAAAATCTCTCTAAGCCCATATCCAAGAGGCTTTCATCTGATCACCCGTGAGATTCTCGAGGCCATTCCCGAGATCAGAAATGTCAAAGCCGGTCTCTGTAACGTCTTCATCCAGCACACCTCTGCGTCTCTCACCATCAACGAAAACGCGGACCCAACAGTAAGAAAAGACTTCGAATCTCATTTCAATAAAATGGTACCGGAAAATGCTCCGTACTACCTGCATAATTACGAGGGACCGGACGATATACCGGCGCATATTAAAGCTTCGTTACTTGGTCCTTCTGTAACAATTCCGATAACTAAAGGTCAATTTAATCTGGGAATCTGGCAGGGAATTTATTTGTGTGAGCATCGTGATCATGGAGGTTCTAGAAAACTAATTATTACTATATTTGGGTACTTAACTTAGGTTATTTACCTATACTCTGCAAAAAAGAACCACCACTTGTAGAATAAAACCACCCAACAAAACTTATTGGCTAGTTATTGGTATTTTATATGATTATTGTAAGAATTATTATGAAATTTATGTCTGTAAGGGTTCTTTTTGCTTCCTTTTTGGGGTTGTGCATATTCTCATCGGTTGCTCAAACAGGTCCCGGGGGTGTTTCCACAAACCTCTCTATTTGGTACAAGGGTAATACCGGAACAACCACTTCAGGAAATAGTCTGACTGACTGGACAGATCAGTCTGGTAATGGATTTAATATCACACAAGGGGTTTCAGCCAATCAACCTCAGCTCCTGCAAAACGATATCAACTTCAACCCGGGAATCGTATTTGACGGAGGTAGCGACTACCTGCCTATTTCTACAAAAAATTATAACGGAACGGGTGCACTCTCTGCGCTTACAACTTTTATTGTTTTTAAAACTGACTATACGGGCGGGGGGTACAACAACAACTGGTCATTTCTGGATTTTGACCGAAGCGATTTCTTCAACGTCTACATACATGGAGCCAATGGAAATATTTCATTCTCCTATCGATCAGGAGGTACAACTTATGACAATGATGCACCCACCACCGGCTTGAATGATGGTTACCCCCACATCGGTGTTGCTGGTTATAATAATGCTGTGACAAATGAAACTACCATACGTGTTGATGGACTTGAAGATCTTGCTGCTAATAGAGTCGCCAATGGATCGACAATCGGTGTGTCTGGTACACGCTATGGTTTTGTAGGAGATGGTTCTGAAGCCAATACTTATAACGGGACAAGAAATAATATTTACTACGATGGGACTATCTCTGAGGTAATACATTTTGAGAGGAGCCTTAATGCAACAGAATTAAACAGGGTTGAATCTTATCTGGCCTTAAAATATGGGTTGACACTGGGAAATACCGGTAACACCGTATCTTATACAGCATCAAACGGCACAGTGATATGGACAGGTTCTGCTACTTACCAAAATGGTGTCGCAGGTATTGGCAGGGATGACAATAGCATCCTGAATCAAATAAAATCCACAAGCAGTACCGATATTAACAGTAAAATCATAATAGAAGCTGAATCAGCATTTGGAAGTGACCTATCTTTTCTGATATGGGGTCATGACAACGCAGGAAGTAATCTCACTGCCACGAACTTACCAGCTGGATTTGAGCAGCGACTAGAAAAGACCTGGCTGGTTCAAAGTACCGGGACACCGGGATCTGTCTCGCTGGATTTTGTCATTACAAGTGCAGATTTCAATTCCTACAGTGCTGGTGACTATACGCTTTTGATTGATACAGACGGAGACTTTACTTCGGGTCATACTGAGTATTCAGCAGCGTCTGTCGTTGGCGACACCGTAAGGTTTACTGGTGTGACCTTCAGTTCCGGAGATTATTTTACCATTGCCGGCCCTAACTTAAAGTCACCGGGAGGATTTTCTAGCGGGCTTCAACTTTGGTACAGGGCAGATGCGGGCATTATTTCAAGCGGTGGCTTTGTCTCTGACTGGAAAGACACCGGACCTCAACAAAATCATGCGATACAGGCTTCATCTGCCGAACAACCTGCCTTTTTATCCGGCGATATAAATTACAATCCATCAGTTTCTTTTGATGACATCGATGATTACCTCCCCATCTCCCAGGTAAATTATACCGGTGCTGCATCTCTGTCACAGGTCCTGTCCCTTGTGGTATATCAAACAACCGTATCAGGCGGCAACAATGACAACTGGGCTTTCCTGGATTTTGACAGAAGTGAATATTTCAATTTCAATGTGAAAGGGAACGGAGGTCTTCGGTTCTCTTACTCCAACGGGGGCACTATCTATGACCTTGATGGTTCCACCACAGGCATGAACGATGGTCTTCCTAAACTTGGAGTGGCTGTCTATGATAACACCTTAACCAATGAAACAGAGATTCGTGCAGATGGAATGCGAGATTATCAAAATGATAACCTTACCAATGGCGCTACTTTGGGATCCGCCAACACCAGATATGGAATTGTTGGTGATGGATCAGAAGCCTCGAGTTTCAATTCTAGTATAAATAATAATTACTATGGTGGAGAAATAGCTGAGATCATCTACTTTGATAATCAGTCTTATTCAGCCAATCAACTCCAAATCCTGGAATCCTATCTGGCTATAAAATATGGCATTACTCTCTCTAAAGATACTGATGGAAATAGTGTTGAGTTGGAAACCCCAAATAGCGATGGGGTCAATGAGGGGGATTACCTGAGCAGCGCAGGAACAGTCATCTGGGATGCTTCTGCAAGCGATGGACATGATAATGATATCATAGGATTAGGTCGCGACGATAATACAGCACTCCTGCAGAAGCAATCACATTGGCAGGATGATAGTTTGCGGGTCTACATGCAGGCTTTGGCTGCCAGCAATCCAGCAAACAGTGCAACAAAATCCAGTTTTGGCGCTGATGATAGTTTCCTGGTCATTGGACATGATGGTACCCCGTTGTATGATTCCGGTGTTAAATACGGGGAATGGCCAAGTGGTATATTTAGCAGAGTAGACCGTGAATTGAAAGTCCAAAACACAAATTTTACTGCCAGCTTCAGTATAGACATTACACTAAATGCCTGGGCAGATCTCGGTGCGTCAGATCCGAACGACCTGGTATTGTTAGTGGATACCGATGATGATTTTACTGATGCCACTATATATGGAAGTGCCGAAGGACTTAATATCTCTACATCCTCAAACACCTTGACCATAGGAGGAATCAGCAATGCCATTATCCCAGCGAACTCAAGCAGATACCTGGCTATAGCAACAACCAGTAGCAGTTCTAGCTTACCAATTGAGTTGATCTCCTTCGACGGGGAAATGATTGGGAGTCATGTCAAGTTGAAGTGGAGGGTAGCTACAGAAATCAACAATGATTTCTTCACTGTAGAAAAATCTTCAGATGGCTCCGAGTGGACAATTGTTGATATCGTTGAAGGGGCAGGAAACTCAACCACTGAGACCAATTATTATATAGTTGATATAAAGCCATTTCGGGGAGTCTCATATTATAGATTAAAGCAAACAGATTTTGATGGTAAGTATGAATATTTCAATCCTATCGTCATAAACAATCAGATGGAGACCAAAGCTGTGGTTTATCCAAATCCAGCAGACCGATATGTAAATATTTCATCTACCGATCAAGACCCCATAGTAATAAAACTCTATAGTATCTCAGGAGTACTGATCTATTCCGATGTACTGGAAAATTTTGCCAAAAATATCGACACCTCCGAACTGAAGAACGGCGTCTATATTCTGATGCTCAATGACCAGCAGCATCTGTTGAAAGTAGAACACTAACTTTTTTTATTTCCTCATGTAACCTTCTCCGGTTCACGAAGTAACTTCATAGAATTTACCACTTGCATTGGGGTTCATTCAGCACGCGATGCCGGATGCGCTCTATTCAAGTAAGCATAATTCTCACGTGAAATCGATTGATATTGGAAACAAGCGATGAGCAGCTCATGTCAGCTGTGAAAAGGGGAGACCTTGAAAAATTGGGGATTTTGTATGACCGGTATAACAAACGGATCTACAACTATTTTATCCGCTGCACCAGAGATGTCAGTGATAGCGGAGATCTGACGCAAAACACATTCATCCGTGTGATGAAATACCGGGGCTCGTACCAAAAGAACAAGCGGTTTGAGACCTGGATCTTTCAAATTGCGCGAAACCTGGTGAAGGATCACTTTAAGAAACTGAAAGTGGTGCATTCAAGGATGGAGACGAGCGAAACGATACCCGATGCGATGTATGAAACAGATGATCGGATGGATCGGGAAAACAGGTTGTATCAGGCATTGGATAAGCTGCCGGATGACAAAAGAGAATTGATCGTGATGAGCAAATTCCAGGGCCTGAAATATGAACAGATTGCCGAAATGAGAGCTACATCGGTTTCAGCCATCAAAGTGCAGGTTCACAGGATCATCAAAAATTTGAGAGAGATATACTTTGAACAACTGGAGGCATAAGTGGACATCGCCTCAGAAAAAGATAAAAAAATGAAACATATCAGTGAAGAAAGGATGATTGAATACCTGGAAACAGGTAAGATCTCGAAGACAGATAAAGGGCATCTTTCGACCTGCAAGGATTGCCAAAACCTGGAGCGTGAGTTGAAAGAGATGTTCAACCTGATGACCGAAGCACCACAGGTTGAAACACCCGAGCACGTGCGCTGGTCTGTGGATGCGGCTATCAAAGAAGAAAAAGCTACCCTGCATAATGGATCTTCCTTTGGGTGGCTCCAGATCGCAGCTTCCATCGCTATCCTGCTTATCGGCTATTGGCTTGGCAAAAACAACACTGGTAATGAACAACAGATTGCTGAATTGCAAAATCAGGTTCAGGAACTCAAGGAAGTTACACTTACCAGTGCATTGCGTACTCACTCTGCCAGTGAGCGGATCCTGGCGGTGAATCAAATTGGAGAAACACCTTCGAATTCCAGTGAGCGGTTAATCAAAACATTAATTGAGACCGTCAATACTGACGAAAGTGCCAATGTGAGATATGAGGCCATTCAGGCTTTGGAGAAATTTTCTGACAATAAGTTGGTAAGGGATGAGCTGGTACAATCACTGGAGTTACAGGACGATCCGTTGATCCAAATAGCATTGATAAGGTTACTGGTTGATGCCAAAGAGAAATCAGCTGTAGAATCCCTGAAGAAAATGCTGGAAAGTGATCAGGTGATCCCTGAAGTGAAACAACAAGCTGAGACTGCTATCAAAATTTTAATATAAAAGGACAAAACAACAACAAAATGAGACTAAGTATTATCACATTCCTCCTGATCCTTATTTCAGGAGGATTGCACGCTCAGGAAACTAAAAAGCACCTTATCAAGCCAAAAGGCACCTTATCAGAGACGCGCCTGGTACTCTCGGGATTCGGATCTGATATCCTTATCGAAGGAACCACGGGTAGTGATATTGAAATTTTCTCAGAAGGGTTTGAGGAAAAGCCAGAACGTGCCGAAGGATTGCGATCTCTCTCCGACATGGCCATGGAAAACACGTCCATTGGCCTGAACGTAGAATATAAAGGGAATGAAGTCATCGTGATGCCTGCTTCCCGAAGGTCACAGGATGCCGAATACGTTTTTAAAGTTCCCAGGTCAATCAAGATTAAACTGGCTGATAATTCATTCAAGTCCAACAACGTTGAAGTAAAAGGGATGAACAATGAGGTAGAGCTCAGCTGTCAAAGCGGAGATATTTTCATAGAAAATGTAACCGGACCAATTGTGGCTAAAACCATCTCGGGCGACATTGAGATCAAATTCTCTAACCTAAATCAGAAACTCCCAAGCTCTATCAACACCATCAGTGGAGATATAGACATAACAATTTCTCAGTCTGATAAAAGTTCATTCTCCATCAGCTCTATTTCAGGAGAAGTATATACAGACCTGGACCTTAAAGTTGAAAAAACGGGCAAAAGTGTTTATGATTTTGACATTGATATTCAAGTAGATGTAAATGAAGACATGGAAAGAGCGATGAAAGAAACTGAAAAGGCCATGAAAGACCACGAAAAAGCGCTGAAAGAGATGGAAAAAGAGACTGAGAAGCATATGATAAAAGGCCATCGGTCAGTTGTAGCTCCAGTACCTCCGGTACCCCCGCAAGTGCCTTTCCATTTTAACTGGGCAACACCAAGCGGTATTGGCTCCAAATTTCAGGCTGAACTCAATGGTGGTGGCGTCAATTTTGATATTAGCAGTATCAGTGGAGATGTGTACTTAAGAAAAAGCGAATAGCAATGAAAGGACTATGGATCATTTTATGTGGATTGGGGTGTCTCACCGGGGCAGCCCAGACCACATTTAAAGAAAAAGCGGAAATCACAGCACAAAAACAGGTCAGCATCAATTTCCCGTTTACAGACGAAATCGAAATCAAAATCTGGGACAAACAAGAAGTTTATCTCCAGGCCAATGTAACGATCAATGAAGGAGCAGATGATGGGATGTTTGCCATTAAAAAAAGCATCTCTGGCTCGAAAATAGATTTTTCAATGGATAATGAGCGGTGGAATGCTCATGCAAAGAAACGCGACAACTGGACCTCTGATATCTTTATAACCATTTATCTTCCTTCAACGATGGAGGTGAGTGCCAAAACGATTAGTGGCAATATCATCACCACTTACTTTGACCAACCCCTGGCGCTCAAAACCATCTCTGGCAATATTGATTTAACCATTGATGCTAATAAAGGTCTTGATTTTCGAGCCAAAACAATTTCAGGAGACGTTTATTCTGATATCGAAATTTCCTTCCCACAAGGAAAAGACGGATTGAGGAAAATGGTTGGGATGGATGTGGCGGGACGCATACGTCATGGGGGCAAGAAATCCAGTTTTGAAACGATCAGTGGTAGTGTATTTCTTCGCAAAGGATAGCGTTAAAGCGTTGATTTTCAGACTGATTTCAGATGTTAATTTTTCTCGAGTACTTGATCTGCATTTCTTTTTTTGGTAACTTATCTGAGACCAATAAGTGATGACCATGAATGTAATTACAAAAATTGAGCACTGGGGTGATACCCACAGACTCAGCTGGTTTGTGATTTTTCGTATTGCCCTGGGTGTTTTTATCACTTTCAAGGGCATTCATTTTGTCAATAACCTCGACCAGCTACGTGAAATGTCTATGAACCTGGCTTATATGTCAGCCATGGCAGCGCATTATGTGATGTTTGCCCATCTTTTGGGAGGTCCTTTGATCTTTTTGGGTTATTACACCCGTACTGCCTGTCTGATCCAGGTGCCTGTTTTGATTGGAGCGGTTATTTTCGTCAATTTCCCAAGTGGATTTATGTCAGTTGGCAACTATTTCGAATTGGAGATCTCCATCCTGGTACTCCTTGCGCTTATATTCTTTTCTATCTTCGGAGCCGGGAAATATTCTCTCGATGAAAAAAGACGTCATGATGAGGAAATGATGAAAGGGCGACCAAAAAACATGAATGATTTGAAGTAAATGAAATGGATGCTTAATGAAAAGCATCCATTTTTTACATCGCTTAACCCAAATTGGCAATGTACTAGTCATTTACATTGAAAAAAGGGAGTTCAAGGTGATTAACCACTTTATCAACCTTGGAGTCTCTCACCTTATGATGAGTGACCATTGCTACTATACCCCCTTTTATGCCTTTGCAATACCGTGACAATCCCTCTTCAAAATCAAAAGCATTGATTATCTGAATGACCGTATTTTCATTTTTTGCAAGATTTTTGAATTTCTCCATTTTCGCCCTGATGGTCCATGTATCTGCAAACTCATCTGGTGTGTTGATATAAAGCAGCTGAATGGTCCCTTCTATCCAATGAGCAAACTCCAGAATCTTTCTAAAGCCTATTAACATTTCTACTTCGAAATCAGAGACAAAAACGATGGTTGGACTAGTTGCTTTTTGAAGTTCTTTTTTTACAATAAGCACGGGTACATTGGCCTCCCTGATGGTCCTTTGAGCATTAGAGCCCAGAAAAAACTCTTTAACGCCACGGGCACCATGCGAACCCATGACAATCAAATCGATTCCAAAATTTTCTATGTGTTGGATAATTTCAGATGGTCCCCCATTGAATGCCAGGTGATGATGTGCTTTAACGCCGCTTTTATTGGCCAATTCAACCAGCCCTTTCAATTGGTTGGTCACGTGAGTCACCTTTTTAGTTACATCAGGATACATTTTATCCTGGTTATGCTCCATTTGAATCCAGTTGACCGGAATGGACATATAATGAAGAAAAATGATCTCTGCCTTGCTCTTCTCCGCCATCCTGATGGCTGTTTCGGATGCAACTTTCGCACATTCCGAAAAATCTGTCGGAACCATTATCTTTTTCATCGGAGTGTTCTGTTGTTTAGGTAAGAAAGGTACTTGAGCTATGTATCAACGCCTATGATGGAGGTTACCTGAAAAACTGATAGTTGTCACGAGGGAGGAACCGTGAGCAAGTCATTGCCTATCCTCGATCTACTAACTTACCTCCTTCTTCTTCCAATACCTCACCAGCCCGGCCACGCTCATCCAGCTGGGGTTGGCAGCTTCATACTGCTTCACGCCCAAGTCACCAACACCCAGATCCCTCAACTGCTGCTCGGTATATTTTGAAAAGGCCGGTGTCATCTCATCCATGCTCGTCCCTTTTTCCCATTCTTTTTTGATCCATTGCCCCCAGTCATGGAGCATGGTCCTTAGCTGCTGAAAATGCGTTTTCGGATCATGGATCAAGCCAAAATGTGTCAGGTATATTTCTTTCACACCACTGTCAAGAATTCTGTCAATGGATGTCTGCCAGTCCTCCAGGTTGATGTCCGGGGGTGGACAGGGTGGCACTACAGGGCCATTTCCGATTTTTACGCCAGCCACATCTCCGGAGAACAATAGGTCATCAAGCTTCCAGGCAATGTGATGCCTGGCATGGCCGGGCGTATAGAGCGCCTGAATCCGCACTCCTCCTATCTCCAGAATTGATCCGTCTTCCGGTGTGAGGATCTTATCTCCGGGAATATCATTCATCTCCCCCCACAGATAATCCATTTGGTCCTGGTAGATCCTCCTGGCTGACTCCATCAGTTTAAAAGGATGTTCCAGATGCCCTGCCCCAAAAGGATGGACATAAATATTGGCCCCATTCCTGGCTAAGGCCCAGGCTGCTCCGGCATGATCCAGGTGTATATGTGTGAGGAGCACGTGTTTTATCTCTTCAATCTGATATCCCGCCTGTCTTACCTGATCCTTTAAATGCTGATAGGTAGAATGTGGTCCTGTTTCAATCAATATCGGCCCATCATTACTTTCGATAAGAAAAGCAGCAATGGCATGATCAATTCCTAAAAACTTTAGATCTAAAACGTGAATCATTTTGGTTTTCTTTGTATGCTAAGTAATCAATAATTAGGGTCAGCTGAAAATCGCCAAATAACATATAAATCTATATGTAAGCTTTAATAATCGTGATAATACTTTGATTCTTTTTAAAGCAGGTGCAAGGTTTTTAGATCAGGATTGCATTATTTTATGCATCTGGAAAATATCGTGAACGATATTTTCTTGGCTAACCTCAGTCACATCATCTACTTCCTGGCTTCAGATCGAAGTATACATATACATCTTCTCTTCAGCCAGTAGTATCTAATGTAACTGAGACTTTTTCAGCAAACCCTAATTATGGAGAAAATAATGTATTTCCAGGACCATATGCCTGAAAACATCTGCTTTGGGTGTGGGGTTCACAATCATGAGGGGTTACAGATCAAAAGTTGTTGGGAAGGCGATGAATCTGTCTGTCACTGGCAATCTGAAGAAAAATATCAGGGCTGGCCCAACCTCCTGAACGGGGGGATCCTGGCGACTCTGGTAGATTGTCATTGTATGGGCACTGCTATGGCAGATGCTTACAAGAGAGAAGAACGTTCTTTGGATTCCGAGCCCATCTATCGCTATGCTACAGGCACACTTACCGTGAAATACCTCAAACCCACTCCTAATAATAAACCCCTGGAATTAAGAGCCAGGGTAACAGAAGTGAAAGGTAGAAAAACCACCATGGAATGTAAAGTAATGGCCGACGGTGAAGTTACCGCTGAAGCCAACGTCATCGCCATCCGGGTATATGACAGCAGCCAGCAAGGTGAAAATAATCCCTTCCAGTAGCAGTAACCAACCGGTTGAAGTAAATTTACTCAATGCATCCAGAACTCATTTCTATTGGTGATTTCACCATTCATACCTATGGCTTCATGATCATGATGGGAGCCGTACTGGGATATCTGTATATGTCCATTACCGTGAAGAAAGAACTGGGTATTACACGGGACAAAATCCAAAACCTGGCCATTATCGTGATCCTTACTGCTTTTATCGGAGGAAAGTTTTTCTTCTACCTGGAAAAACCGGACTACTATTTCAATCCTCCATCCAACATGTTCAAAAACTTCAGGACGGGTTTTGTTTTTTATGGCTCCCTTTTATTCGCTTTGCCGGCAACAGTCTGGTATTTCAGAAAAGAAAAATGGCCCCTCTGGCCCATGATGGATCGTTTGGCCATTACAGCCTGCATCATACATTTCTGTGGTAGACTGGGATGCTTTTTTGCGGGGTGTTGCTATGGTGTGCCAACGGATAGTTTTCTGGGCATTACATTCACTGACCCTAACGCACAGGCTGAGCCATTACACACTGCTTTACATCCAACCCAGCTATATGAGGCGACACTCATCGGTAGCATTTTGGTCCTCCTCTATATGCTGAAACGTCATGGCAGGCTGGAAGGAAAACTCTTCTTCATCTATGTGATCCTGTATGCCTCTGGTAGAAGCATCATTGAGATCTTTCGTGGCGACGTAAGACGGGGATACATCATAGATGATGTACTTTCACACTCCCAGTTTATCTCCTTGCTGTTGATTGCTTTTGCGATCGGTTACTATTTCCTCAGGATGAGGAAGTCCACCTCGTGATTTGGTGCTAATAATAGGTGTTTGGAGGTGCTTTCTCTGGAGCTAAAAAACAAATTTCATTGGTTCTATGGCCTCGATTTACCCGGGCTTAGCTCTCGGATCGTCAATGCTTTGGGGAGTACTTTGATGTGAAAAGGTGGATGACCCAACAACTCACCATCGACGTGTGCATTTAAAAGTGGCTGCTCATCAATCTTTATTTCTGTGGTCTGATGGATATTTACCTGTTTCAGTTTGATATGTGATCCGGATTTTAGCCGGGGAATGTTCAAGAATCTTAATAACGGATTGATCTTTTCAATGACGCAAACATCCAGCAAACCATCATCAATTACCGCATTAGGATTGAGCTTAAAGCTACCCCCGAATGTGGTTCCGTTGGCAATTGTAAGGAGAAGGAGCTTTTTCGATTCGTCCACATCATTAAAATGATACCCTGTCTCTTTGGACTGATAGGCGGCCAGGATCCTAAATACATGGTAGTAATATTTAAACGGACCTCTCAGGTTTCTGGTTGATCTTGCGATATCAGCTACGATCTGTCCGTCAAACCCAATACCTACCCCATTGATGAATTTCCTTTCACCACACAGACCCAGGTCGATCTGTCTCTTTTTACCGTTAATTGCAGTCTGAATCTGCTGCTCAATGGTCTGTCCTACCTTGATGTTTTTACAAAAGTCATTGGCTGACCCACACGGAACAATTCCTACCGGGCGATCCAAAGTCAGACCATTGATAGCTTCATTGATAGTGCCGTCGCCTCCTAAAATCACCAGGTCAGAATGGGCCTCCTCAAAATTTTCTTTTACAGTCTTTAGCCCGTTTCTGTTTTTTGCAGTGAGGTACACATCATAGTCGTAGTCCTTTGAGCTGGCGAAATCTACCAACTCACGTAAAACCTCCTCAATCTTCTTATGTCCGGCACCAGGATTGGCTACTACAAAAATTCTTTTCTTCACAAGGCAGGAATTAGTTTTTAAAAGGGAGGTTATTCAAGTCTACGTTCCCTCCTGTGAAAATAATTCCAATGCGCTTATTATTGAACTTTTTCTTGTTTTTTAATACGGCAGCTAATGGTACAGCTGAGGACGGCTCGATAATTATCTTCATTCGTTCCCACACCATTCGCATGGCACTGATGATTTCTTTCTCCGAAACAGTGATCACCTCTTTCACATGCGACTTGATGATCTCAAAGTTCTTATCACCCACGGTGGTTTTTAATCCATCTGCTATGGTGGGTTTCCCTTTCACAGGAAGGATCTTTCCCTCCTCCAATGATCTGAAAGTATCATCGACATTCTCGGGCTCACCAAGGACCACCTCCATCATGGGGTCGAGGTACTTGGCAGCCAGTGTAGTGCCGGCAGATAGTCCTCCACCCCCAACAGGTGTCATGATCACGTCCAGGTCGTCCACTTCTTCGATGAATTCCTTTGCTGCAGTGGCCTGACCGGCGATGATCCTGTAGTCGTTGAAGGGATGAACAAAAATGGCTCCGGTCTCCTGGATCACCTTGTCACAGGTATCCTGTCTTGACTTTTCATTGGGCTCACAAAATATAATTTCTGCCCCATACTCCTTTACGGCCTCAATTTTGACTTTAGTAGCGTCTTTGGGCATGACCACATAGGCTTTGGAGCCTCCCAGCTTGGACGCCAATGCCACTGCCTGTGCGTGGTTACCGGAAGAATGTGTGGCAAAGCCATTTATACGCTCCTCTGGACGGAACCCGAAAATCATATTAGATGCTCCCCGCATCTTGAAAGAGCCGACTTTTTGAAAGTTTTCACATTTAAATAAGACCTTGGCCCCAACCACCTCATCGATTGAATTGGATGTGAGTACCGGGGTTCTGAATATGTACTGTTGAATGCGTTGGTGGGCTCTCTTAATGTCAGAAAGAGAAGGTATTGTTTCCATATTATCTTTAATGTGCTTCAAGCCAGTTGGAGCCATGGCCAATCCCAATCTCCATCGGGACCTCCAGCTCAATAGCCGTTTTCATGAATTTTGTTACGTTTTGAGTCAGTGTGTCAAGTTCTTCTTTTAATACATCAAATACCAATTCATCATGGACCTGCATGATCATCCTGGATTTGAGTTTTTCCTTCTTCATCCAGTCATGGATGCTGATCATCGCCAGTTTGATCATGTCCGCAGCACTTCCCTGGATGGGTGCATTGATGGCATTCCGCTCAGCAAATCCGCGCATGGTGAAATTTCTGGAGTTGATGTTTTCCAGATATCTTCTGCGGCCAAGGATGGTCTCCACATATTCCTGCTTCTTGGCCTTCTCAATGATCGAATCCATATATGCTTTCACTGCCGGAAATTCTTTGAAATAAGCCTCTATGATTTCTGCTGCCTCAGAACGGGGAATATTCAGGTTTTGAGACAGGCCAAAAGCCGAAATACCATAGATGATCCCAAAGTTTACCTCCTTGGCTTTTCTGCGCATACCAGGATCCACTTCGTCCAGAGGCACTTTAAACACTTTGCTGGCTGTGTTGGCATGGATATCAACGCCCTTTTTGAAGGCTTCAATCATACTCTCATCCTTGGAAAAAGAGGCCATGATGCGTAACTCAATCTGTGAATAATCAGCAGAGACCAATACATGATCCTTTGAGCTTGGAATGAATGCTTTCCTGATCTCTCTCCCTTTCTCGGTCCGGATGGGTATGTTCTGTAAGTTAGGGTTGTTCGAGCTTAATCGCCCGGTGGCAGCAATGGTCTGTCGGTAATCAGTATGGATTTTATGGTCTACTTTACTTACCATTTTTGGCAATGCATCCACATAGGTAGACTTAAGCTTTTGATACTCTCTGAAATCCAGTATCCGGGCAGCAATTTCATGTTCATTGGCCATTTTTGACAGGATGTCCTCCCCTGTTGCATACTGACCTGATTTGGTTTTCTTTGGCTTATCTGCCAGTTTGAGCTTATCAAACAAAATTTCACCGAGTTGTTTCGGTGATCCGATGTTGAAAGATTCACCGGCGATCTCAAAGATCTTTTTCTGCATCTCCATGGAGGCCGTATCCAGCTCCTTAGACATTTCACTGAGCACGGATTCGTCAATTCGAACTCCCTCATACTCCATATCTGCCAATACAAAGGACAATGGTTCCTCCACCTCATGGAGCAATTTTTCCAGCTTCAACTTTTTGATCTCTGGTTCGAGCTTGCCTTTCAGCTGAAGGGTGATATCCGCATCCTCACAGGCATATTCTTTGACATCCTGAATATCGAGCTCAGAGATTTTCTTCTCATTACGTCCTTTCCCGGCCAAAGAAGCGTATGATATGGGCTTATAGTTCAGGTAATTTTCTGCCAACACATCCATTCCGTGTCCGGTCTCCGGATCAATGAGGTAGTGCGCCAGCATGGTATCAAAAATCTTTCCCTTTACAGCAATGTCGTAGTTCTTCAGTATCTGAATGTCATATTTCAGATTCTGCCCTACTTTCTCAATCTTTTCATCTTCAAAGAGATCCCGGAACATTTCAATTTTCTGTTGGATCCCGGCCTTTTCCTTCGGAAAGGGCACATAATAGGCTTCGTTCTTTTTGATACTGAATGCTATACCAACCAAATCCGCCTCTACAGCTTCCAGGCTGGTGGTTTCCGTATCGAAACAGAACAGCGGTTCCTTTTTCAGCTTTGCAATCAGGTCATTGATTTCCTGGTCAGACTGGACCAAATGATACTGATGCTTGATGTCTACCAGGCTATCCTTCTGGATCAGGTCATTGGTTTTTACTTCTTCACTTCCAAATAGTCCAAGCTGACCGGATTGCTCCGGGGCAGCATCATCCCCAAAGACCCTTTTAGCGATCGTTCGAAATTCCAGCTCCTCAAAAAGTTTCGTCAGGTATTCCCGGTCTGGCTCTTTACTCCTGAGCAACTCTTCATCAAACTCAATGGGTGATTCGATATTGATGGTGGCCAGCTTTTTAGAAAAGATCCCCTGCTCCCCAAACTCCTCAACCTTGGATTTGAGTGATCCTTTGAGCTGGTCCACATTTGCGACGATGTTTTCCACTGATCCATACTCCTTCAATAGCTTGCTGGCTGTCTTGTCACCTACTCCCGGTACACCAGGGATGTTATCAACGGAATCCCCTTTTAATCCGAGGACATCCCGCACCTGGTCCACCTCATCGATGTCAAATTTTTTCAGAACTTCAGGTATTCCCAGGATATCCACTGAGTTGCCCATATAGGCGGGCTTATAGAGCAGAATGTTTTCCTCCACCAGCTGGGCAAAATCCTTGTCTGGGGTCATCATATAAACCTTATAGCCTTTTCTGGCGGCCTTTTTGGCCAAGGTGCCTATAAGGTCGTCTGCTTCATAGCCATCCACTTCGAGGATTGGGATCTTAAAACCCTCGAGCAGCTTTTTACAATAGGGTATGGCTACCTGGATCTCCTCTGGCTGAGACTGACGGGTCGCTTTATATTCTTTAAATTCCTCATGCCTGAAGGTTGGTGCCTCCGTATCAAAGGCCACACCAATGTGGCTGGGCTTTTCTTTGGTCACGATCTCCAAAAAGGAATTGGTAAACCCCATGATAGATCCTGTATTGATCCCTTTGGAGTTTTTGATGGGGTTAGGGTTTCTGCTTAGGGCAAAATGGGCTCGATAAATGAGTGCCATGGCATCGAGCAGGAACAGCTTTTTCTCTTCACTCATAAATTGTAAAGGTAAGACATCAGGGAATTGCCAGGCCAGAAATCTATTAAAGTTTAAACGAAATTTTTTTTAGCCCCCAACCATCACAAAAGCTCCCCAGAAATAGGGATATTCCCACTTTTCTTTCAGCCTCCTCTGAGCGATAATGAATGCTTCCTGCTTGGAGGACCCTCCTAACCATTCTTCATAGAAGTTGGTCATCAATTCTTGTGTGGCCGCATCATCCACTGTCCACATCGACATGATGATGGCATCAGCACCTGCCACCTGGAATGCCCGCTGCATCCCATACACACCTTCCCCATTTCTTACTTCACCAAGCCCTGTCTCACAAGCGGATAATACCACAAGTTCTGTGTTGTCCAGTTTGAGGTTCATGGCTTCATAAGCTGTTAAAATACCATCCTCCGTCAACGCCAGTGAATCAGAAATCTGTCCGGCCACAATAAAACTATTCGCCCCCGCCAGGATTAAACCAGATCTGAGTAGTGGGTTCTCGACATAGGCATCTGTATCCCCTACTTCTTCGGTATTACTCTCCAGGAAAAAACCATGGGTGGCAATGTGTAAAACTTCCGGTGACTGGACTTTTTTGATGTTTTCTTCGAGGGCCTCATTGTCTGTATATGTGACTGTTTCCTTATCCACTCCCTGATATAGACTGTCGATCTTCTCGACTTCAACTTGTGTTCCGGGAAGCAAGACCAGCAGGTTATTGGTACTTACATACCTCAGCAGATTTCCTCTTAACCCTCTCGGAAATGAGCCTCCTCTGGTAAGTTCCTGTACATCAATTGAAGAACCACGGATACTCCTTTCCTGCATGCCCTCATCAGAATTGATTTGTTCGTCCATGATACCCATGTTGTAATTAGGGTATCCAAACAAATAGCTGGGTCCAGGCTCACCCTGGCCTCTATTTACCGCCAACAAATCTTTGGTATTGGTTAAAAGCCTGATTTCTAACTCATCAATGATAAAATTCTTGGTCTCAGGGTTCTTCAGGGTATATAAACTAATTTGATTAAAAACTCCATCCGGTGAAAAATAAACCTTATTGATCCCTTGCAGCTTATTAGCAATGGGACGCCAAAACATCCGATAGGTTTCATTTTCCTCGACTTTATACCGAATCGCATTTCTATAGTTGGACAAATACCGGGTTTCCATCAATCGTCCATTTCTCATGATCACCATCTCAGGATGATCCCTGGTATTGCTGTCCACAACCAGAGCAGCATAGTAAACCTCGTCTGTAAATACTCCAGCTGAATCAGGAATAAAATCCCTGAAACGAATGATTTCAATGGCCGCTTCTCCTGGCTTTAGTTTCTTCTGTACATCCCGCCAGGTGAGTTTTTTCTGGACAAAGGTCTCAGCAAACGCTCCAGAGGAACTGCTTAGTTGTTTTTCCAAAGAGTTCGTTAGCGCAGCTAATGAGTCTATTCTTTGTGTACGGAGAGATGCTGAGAGATCCGTGGCACTAAGCAGTTTAGCCATCTGCTCTTTCATCTCCACCCAGCTTTCATATTGATTGATCAGCGTTGAGTCTCCACTGTTGATAATAGCATCCCTTACTTTGTTGGTAGCATAGAAGATCAACCCTTTGATCGCCAGCTGATAATCATACATTTTTCCGATCAGCGATTTATCCTCAACACTTGATTTGACAATGAATGCATTATACTGTTCGAAAGTTGGCTTTAGATTGCTGTAATAGAACTTGGTCTTTTCCTCCTCGCTCAGAATGGGAAAGACCTGATTGATCTGGTTAAAATAGTTTTCAAAAGTTTCATCATAATATTTGATGGCTTCCTTTGGATTGTTTTTTAACCAGTTGATCACGGCCATTTTTTGGGTGCTTTTGGCGTATACGGGGTGATTTCTTCCTAGGGTATTTCTGCGAATCCGTAGGGCTTCTAAATGTAGCTTTTCTGCTTTTTCATTTTCCCCCTCAATCAGTAAGGCGTCTCCTAGATTGTAATTGGCAAATGATGTCTGTTGATGTTCCGAACCGGCGGTTATTTCAAAGGTATTAATAGCCCTCTCGCCGTAATTGATGGCTTTTTCAAGCATTCGGGTTTTGGTATAAAGAACGGTAAGATTGTTCAATACCCTGGCATAGTCAACACTTTCTTCGCCAACAATCTCTCTAAAAATATCCAGTGATTTCAAGAGGTACTCCTCGGATAAACCATAATCCCCCGAAAACAGATAGTTCACTGCAAGATTATAGGCATCCAAAGCATAGACAAATGAGAACTCCCCATAAAGTTCCAAATCCAGCGCAAGACTTTCTTTGAAAATAGATGCTGCACGTTCATAGTTTGCTAATGAAGTATAGATGCGACCTAAGTTAGACTTTATTGCCAATTCGTAGTCGGTATTGTCACCAGGAAGCCTATCCAAGATCGACAATGCTTCTGAGTAGTAAGATTCTGCCTCGGGAATTTTCCCAATACTGGTAAACAATCCAGCCAGGCTGTTAAGTACGGCCGCATATTCAATGCTTGCATAGCGTCCATTGTCAATCAGAACCTCCCTGGCTCTTGTTAGTTCCCTTTCTGCTTTTTTGTATGATCCCAGAATTTGAAGCAAATCACCATGCGCTTTTGCCACCATCGCCTCTTCAAAGCTATTCTTCTCGACCACTCTTTCAAGGTCCTTTATAAGCTCAATGCCCTCTCCGGGTTTTTCCGTGTAGATATAATGATCTGCCAATGCATACGCGGTCAAATAATACTCCTCACTTTGCTTTCCGAAAGTAGCTTCATCAATTAAAAGTAGCTCCTTATAAAGGTCCTCCGTCTTATTATAGAAACCCAGTTCGTCATTGAGATAGCCTAGATTAAAAGTCACACTTTTTAAATCATTGCCCGCCACATCGCCGATTGTTTTCCTGAGATCATATTCCTTTTGATAATATTGGAGGCTCTTCTCCAAATCTCCTTCCCAAGAGAGGTATGCTTCACCCAGAAACGAATACACAAGTGCACTCAATGTGTCTTGCTTGTTCTCAAATAGCTTAAGGTAATTACCCTCATTGTCGAGTAATGCCGCGTAGTCCCCCTCAGCATAAAACTCCTCCATTTGAATATAGGTCTTCTCTTCTTTTCTGCTATCAAAGACATATTGACTGAAACAGTGAATGGCCAGGAAAGAAAAACAACAGAATATGGCAGCTTTTTTCATAGCTCAGGGTTTAAGGTATTCTTAATGCCCTTAGATATGTATTGATGAAGAAATGTGCTCAGCGGCAAATACATTTCACAGGCGATTTATTAAAGGCTACTTTAAATTTAATGAATTTGCCTGAGTCAGATCATCTGGCTACTAAATCGAGCTGAATCATGGGTTTGTATATATGATCAGTTGCCACCTAAAAGCCCACTTCCAACTAAGCTGATACCTTTTGATCCCTGCCCTATCCAGGATATCTACCAACTCCCTTCGCTTAAATCCTCTTTGGACAGAGAGCTTGGCGTCATGCCTTACTAACCCGGACCTTGAAAAGAAACGAGTCAGAAGCGCAATGGCATGATAAGCGAGGAAATGTCTGTGCAAGTCATTTACGATGACCCCTACTTTTGCCTGCTTAGTGAATGCTACAAAGAGATCAATAAGCTCATCATCGGTAAAATGATGTAAAAACAGGCAGCAATGGAGAATGTCAAACTTCCTGTTTGAAAACCGGGAGTCCTGAATATTTTCACTGATAAATTCAATTCCCGGGAATGTTTTTTTTGCATAATCAATAATAGCGGCATTGGCATCAACCCCTGTACATGCTACCTCCGGAAAACGATTTTTGATGGTACTAAGAAACTTTCCGCTCCCACATCCCAGGTCTGCAATCGAATGAATTTTATGTTGACTGGCAAGTCTGGAAAATGCTGAAAGGGATATTTGATCACCACCGAGCCATTTATTGATGAAATCCAGTTCTTGTAAAGTAATCTCCAGATCATCACCTTTATAATTGAGATCATCCATCAGTTCCCGCTGATCAGATCTTCGCCTCAGCATACCTATTGTGCCTGAATTTTAAACAAAGCACTCTCCATGGTTAATCCGGGACCGAAGGCAAATGAAAGCACATTCTTGTTATGATCTGCCGATTTAATCTGTTGAAGGATGTCATTCAAAACAAACAGGACGGTACTTGATGACATATTGCCATAATTCCGGAGTATGTTCATCGAAAACTGATTTTTATCTTCAGGAAACCCCAATTCTTGTTGGATAACTTCAAGGATTCTGCGCCCGCCAGGGTGAATAGCAAAAAAGTCAACCTCACTGATGTTTAAGCTGATCTTTTCCATGAGTTTGTCAGTAAGTGATTTGATTTCCTTTCTGATAATTTCCGGAATGTTCATCGAGAGTGTCATCAGGAAACCAGACTCACTGATGTCCCATTCCATCTCTTCTTTACCTCCCAAAGCAAGGTCACAATGAAAATTGGCAATCTTATATCCTGCCCCAGTGGGTTTACTCTCCAATAAAACGGCTGCGGCACCATCACTAAAGAGCGAATTTACCAGTAGATTGTCTGTATCTGAAAGGTTTTGCAAATGCAGTGTACAAAGCTCAACCGACACTATAAGCACCTTTGCCCCGGGTTGATTACCTAAAATATGATTGGCTACCTTAAGTGCATTAAAACTCCCGTAACAACCCATGAAATTAATCGAGGTACGCTCCACATGTGAGTTCAATCCCAGCTGCTCGATAAGGGCAATATCATTACCAGGCGCTCGCATCCCGGTACAGCTTACCACAATAAGGTGAGTAATCTCAGCGTATCTGGTATCAGTTTGTTCCAAACATTTTTTAGCTGCCTCCACACAAAGTTTAATGGATTCCTTGTTGTAGATTTCCAGTCTTTCGGATACGGAAGGAAATGGCTTGACGGAGGAAGCATCCGGAAAGAAGTCATACTCAAACTGATATTCCGCCATCACACTGTGACGATAGTGGATGCCACTGGCCCTGTAAAGTATCTGTAGTTCTCTGCTTTTTCGTTTAGACAACGTTAGATGCCCCAACATAAAGTCCATGTATTCCTGCTGAGTAGCTTTGTACGTGGGGACGGCTGTTCCTATGGATGTAATATATGCAGGCATATTGAGTAAGTTATTCAAACAAATCCTGTGATCAACTTCTATATTGATTTTTAGCGAAAAGGTCTTCCATGAGTCATTCTGAGCAAGGGGTCAACCAGAAAGGGCAATACCTGGCCTGTCTTGACGGTTAACTCTGAAACCAAATCGTCTCCAAACAGCTTTTGGATCTTTCTGCCTCGTGATATCCTGTTAGCAAATTCAGCTTGCCAAAGGTTAGTGTACCGATGGACAATTTTTTCATGATCCGGTTTTCCCTTCCAGTATTTGATAATGGATTCCGACAGATACTTTGCCGATCTGATGGCCATGGCCATTCCATTTCCACTGAAAGGAGCTATCGTGCCGGCAGCATCCCCTGAAAAGATCATCTTATCTTTGGTCAATCCTTTCGTCGAAAAAGACACCTCATTGACAATCAAAGGTTTCTCGAACAGGAATTCCGCTGACTCAAATACCTGCTTAAGATGCGGATTTTCATAAAGAAAACGCACTTCGCTCTCATGGATCCCCCCCGCTTTTCTCACCTTATCACGATGGATCAGGTAGCAAAGATTAACCTTTTCATCCTCTATCTTATTGATTCCACAATACCCTCCTTCAAAATTATGTAAGGATATGACATCATTGGAGAAAACTCCCCTGAGATGATATTTCACACCCACATATGGTGATTTTTTCTTGAGAAATTCACGATCCAATTGCTTATCAAGTGTGGACCGCTTCCCTTGCGAACCAATGACTAAATCTGATAAGAACACTGATGAGTCATCACTCACAATAAATTTAATTCCCTCACATTTGACCTCTTTCACTCTGGTGTTTTCAAGTATTTCAACCCCGGATTTTCTAGCTTCATTGGCCAGAAATTCATCAAACCTATACCTGCTTATCCCAAAACCTCCCAGGTCCAGAGCCTTCTTCAGGCGCTTTCCTGAAGGTGATGTAATTTCCAGCTCTCTGATATCGGATGGGCCAATCTCGCCTGGAAACAGATGTTGGTTCTCCAGAAAAGGTTTTACCTCATTAGAAATGTATTCACCACAAACCCGGTGAAATGGGTAGCTGTTTTTCTCCAATAAAAGCACTTTTAAGCCGGCTCTGGAAAGCAATATCCCGTTGATAAGGCCGGAAATACCACCTCCAATAATTATAACCTGTGGTTCCTTCATGAGATGTCCTTAAATCATTCTTTCCAGCTGGAATTTTATCACCTTTTTTTCCCCTTCTCTGAGGAGGACCAACCTGATCTTTTTGCCCGGTCGTTTTCTAAATAGCGCATGAACATCAGAAAGTGTAGTATTCTTAAAAAAGGTGCCATTGATAGAAAGGATGATATCATCTTTTTGAATTCCTACTCTATATGCAGGGGTATCCTCTCTGACCCGCGAAACAACGAGCGTATCGGAATGATCTCCTTCCGATGTGAGTGTGATTCCACTCATGTCAAATTCAAAAGGATCTCTGAATTGACTACCCTTACGTAAATACATTGAACTGTTTTGGTAATCCAGAACCACCTTAAACCTTCTAAGTAAATCCCCTCCCATGGTACCGTGCCTGGAACCACGTTTTATGGCCTTCATGTAGACACCTTCAAGTGGAATGGATGTTAAAATTTTGGAAAATGAAAATTCAGATAGCTCAAACTTATCCATCCTGCCTAAATTTCCCGGAATCTCTCCACCAAGGCCTCGTCCCAGCCTCACCTCAATCACTTCATCTGGCATGACGATGTCATCGGTATTGGAGACGTCCAGCAGAATCGAATGACTGGCCCCCGTATCTACCAATAACCTGACAGAGTCCTTTTCATCTCCCTGTGAAATCCGTGTTTCAACATATGGCTTGGTAAATTCGATATCCAATGGAATCCTGGTGAAATTCCTTCGAGGACGATACATATCCGGATCATGCAATCTCAGTATTTGATGATCGTAATCAATTTCTACCACAAAACGACTAAATACATCGTAACCAATGATGCCATAGATCTCATCCCCAAGGTTTTTCTTCAATTGAAGATAATCCTGTTCAAGTACCAGCATATTTAATCCCCGGGCCCTGACATTTCCGGGCAAAGACATATAGATATTGGTGGCTACATAAGCTCTCAGAGAATCTTCCACACCTGGTCCGGAAATATCAATGGTCCTGCTATAATCCAGCCCCAGAAAGTCCCCAAACAGCTTTTCGGTTAGGATGACGGATTCAGCACCACTATCCAGGATAAACTTCAGCGTGAGATAACCATTGATGGTGACAGGAATAGCAATCAGGTTGCTATAGAGTTCAATGGGGATCTCGACACTTTTTTCGCCATAAGGTAAATGGAATCCTATTCTGCTCTGTGCATAGGTAAATAGCGAACTAAAAAAAATGATCAGGTATAAGAAATCCTTGACGATATGACTCAACTGGTTTATTACTTAATAACAACATGAAAACCCCATTCCCTGTTACACAATCTATAGCATTTCTATCGATCGAACAGCATATTTATGATAAATGATATCGATATGATGAAGTAAATGCGGTAAATGCGGTAAACCCCTCATTATAGGTAGACAATGTGTAAAAAACTTTTTGGTAAAAATTTATTATCTTTGATATGACCACTAAATCACCGCAATATGAAAATTTTACTAGCCCTTTTCCTGGCCGTAGTGGCTTCGGTCGGATTTTCTCAGAATATATGGATTGCTGACAATCGCCCCACGGCTCCTACAGGGGCACATGTTTTTGCTGATGTAACAAGCGCCATCGGTGCTGCAAGTGGGGGTGACATTATTCACTTAATTCCCAGTCAAACTGCGTATACAGATTTCACCATCACAAAAGATAGTTTAACTTTTTTTGGAATCGGATTTGATCCAGAAAAGGATCAGCCTAACAAAGTTTGGGTAAACATCATTACCATCGCTTCAAACATTTTTGGGATTAGAATATCCGGAGTAAATGTCTGGGATGAGCTACGGATCAGTGATCAGACTGGTGCAGATACAAACGGAAATATTTTTATCGAAAATGGAGATATTGACAGAATAATCATTCAGGACAACTGCTGTACTGGTGGGGGATCAGTAAGTAATTTAGTCATTCGCAACTGTGTGATTGGTGGAAGAGAAACATCTAATTTCTCAGTAATTGATTTTGTAGGAACTTACTATACAGCGACATCAGTGGTCATTACCAACAATATAATTTTGGGTTCAAGCAGTACTGGAACACATGGCTCGGTGCGGTCAAATGATGCAATAATCAAGAATAACCTTTTTCTCGGTAATGGAAGTTCCAACGATCATGCATTTGGTGTTGTTGGGGTCTCTACTGTATCAAACAATGTATTTTATGGAAGAGACCTCACTCCTGCAACTGCTAATGGTATTTCAAACACCACATTTAATAATAACATTTCATTTGGCGGTGCAAATAATCTGTTTCCTGTAGGTGTAAATGGCAATTCCGGGGATACTATAGGATATACGAATGTAGATCCACTGTTTATTGATGTTCCTTTGGTGGATGACTGGAGCTTTGACCTCGATCCAACACCCGATTCCGGATCACCGCTACTCGGAGCAGGCAATGATGGTAATGATATAGGAGTTACCGGAGGAACGATTCCATTTAGTGTCAGTGGAACCCCTCTACCAATTATAAAGGTATTAAGGGCTCCTGAAGTCATAAAACAGGGGACAAACCTCAATGCTACTATTGAAGCAGTAGGTAATTGATCTCGGTCTAATGTTTTCTTTTAAGAAAATAGGGATCAGATTACAAGTTCTGATAATCATTCTTATTGGAGCTATAGGAAACCTCTACGCCCAAACAGATACTCTTGAGGTTGTGGAGATTGAATACTTCTTTGACGCAGATCCTGGTGTTGGCAATTCTCCCTATACCATAACTGTTGGGCCTGATACTGCCGTTTCTTTATCACACATTATTACAGAAGCAAGTAACCTTTCCCTTGGCTTCCATATTCTTGGGATGAGGGCAAGAAACCTTAATAGAAGAGAATGGTATTCCCTTGGTGGTAGTGTTTATTATACTGATTCGCTTGCTGATGTAAGTCTACTCAGCGTCGACAATAGTCAATGGGGTATCACTGAAACACGTGTCATTTTTGTAGATCAATCTTTTGCTGTGGAAAATCAAATGATTGACACACTGGAGTATTTTTTTGATACAGATCCCGGGTATGGGCAAGGCATTATAATTGATGCTCCTGATATTACAGTAGGGAACACTGTTTCACTTAATGACTTTTCACTAGTCACAGATACCTTGTCCACCGGATTTCATGTATTATTCATGAGAGCTAAAGCTGAGGGTGGTGCATGGGGAATTCCAGAATCACGGGTTCTATTCATTGATCAATCCTCCTCTGCGGAAATCCAGCTTATCGATAGCCTTGAGTACTTTATTGATACTGATCCAGGTTATGGCAATGGAATCATTATAGACAATTTCACTCCCGGTACAAATATTTCAATGCCTGATGTAGCTCTTTCATCAGATACTCTTTCATACGGATTTCATGTGCTCTTTATGAGAGCGAAAGCTGTGGGTGGTGCATGGGGATTACCGGAATCAAGAGTTGTTTTCTTTGATCAAAATGATGCAGGAGCCATTGTCTTGGTCGATACACTTGAGTACTTTTTTGATGATGATCCGGGTTATGGGAACGGAATTACCATTGCGGTCGGTGCCAGCAATATTGTGAGTCTTGACAGCATGTTATCAGCAGATACATTGTCCCTTGGTTTTCATATCCTTGGGATGAGAGCTAAAGCAGCTGATGGTCCATGGGGAACAACTGAAACAAGAACAATTTTCGTTGACCCAGTTGGAGTCGTTTCCCTGGTAAATATTACCGATTTAGAATATTTCTTTGATGTTGACCCTGGCTACGGAAGCGGCACATCAATTCCGATTACGCCCAATTCTCCTAATCCAATTCGTGAAATTGGTCTGGCTGCAGGTGCCTTGCCTGAAGGAGTTCACACCGTTCATGTTAGGGCCCGAGATGAAAACGGGAGGTGGGGTCCGCATGAATCAGCACAATTTTCTGCCTATGGCCCCGGACGAGAACTGGATTCAGCAGCTCTTGCATATGTGTTCAATCAACTCAACGGACCCGCATGGACAAACGCTACCAACTGGCTCTCCGGAAACCTGGATACCTGGTATGGTGTCGATGTGGTGGGTACAAGGGTTGACTCCGTGCAATTGTCTAATAATGGTCTGGCGGGGGAATTGCCCCTTGAAATGGGATACGTGCTCAACCTGAAGAAACTGGATTTGTCCAACAACTTCCTGGTGGATACCATTGATGCGGAATTGGCCCAACTCTCACTACTTGAAGAACTCGATTTGCACAACAACCGGATCGATGAGTTAGCCGACCTCTCAAGTATCACCACTCTGAACACCATCCATCTGGATACCAATTTCTTTGATTTCGGCGACCTTGAGCCATATGTGGGCATTTCTACTTTTACCTATGAGAACCAAAGCATTGTCAATGACGTTCCGGTAGATTCCATTGCAAAAATCAATGCACCTTTAATCATTGATAAGACCATTGATGGTGCTGAGAACAACTTCCAGTGGTATCTCAATGGAGAGGCAATCAATGGCGCCGACCTGGAAGATTACTCCTTGCTTGGTGGATACCTGCCAAGTGATTCAGGTGTCTATGTATTGAGAGTAACCAATAATATTGTCACAGGTCTGGAGCTTGTCACAGAGCCCTTCCACTTGCTGATCTCGGATTTTGAAGAGGATTCCCTGGCACTGGTTTCTCTATACAACAATTCGGGAGGGCCTTCCTGGACCACAAATACTAATTGGTTAACGGGTGATCTCAACACCTGGAATGGTGTAACGGTACAAAATCAGAGAGTGACAGACCTCAACCTTCCCGGGAATAACCTGGACGGCACTGTTCCAAAAGATTTCGGCTATGCAGATTCTTTGATCAATGTTGACCTCAGTAATAATTTGCTTCGGGATTCTTTACCTGATTCATGGGAGCAATTTTTTGCTTTGGAAACGGCCAACCTTGCTCAGAATGACTTCATCAGCATACCGAATCTGAAGTTATTGAATGTGCCCACCCATAATCTCACTACCCTCAATGTGGAAGGAAATAAACTTCAGTTTGGGGATATAGAGACCAACCTGGGTATTGTAGGAACATTTACCTATGTGCCTCAGGACAGCATTGGTTTTTACCGGGATACCTTATTTGATGCGGGAACACCTAGTACATTAGCATACACAGTATCCGGGTCCAACAATACTTATCAATGGTATCGGGCTGATGATTTACCACCTCATGATGAGGCCGCTTTAGCAGGAGAGACCACCGACTCTTACACCATAGATAACCCTGTATTTGAAGATGAGGACTGGTATAGGCTGGAGATTACCAGTCCACTCCTAGTTCCTGACCTCACGTTGACCACTGCTTATGTAAATCTAGGTATTTCGAGTTTGAAGCGAGATTCCACAGCATTGCTTAGGCTTTATGACAGCACCAATGGGGACGGATGGACCAATACTCCTAACTGGAAATCCGGAGCCAATATTGTTGATTGGGTTGGCGTGACATTGAATGGTGCCCAGGATCGTGTAATAGGAGTATCACTTCCTGCCAGCAACCTGGACGGCCCTGTCCCGGCAAAATTCAGGGACATTACCAAAATTGAGTCCATTGATTTTTCGAACAACGAGATCACAGATCTACCCAACATGTCCTTTATGGGCCAAATAAACACACTGGATGTTTCACAGAATAGATTAGGTTTTGCTGAAATTGAATACAACCTGGGTATTACAGGATTTGACTACAGCAACCAGAAAAATGTCAGGATAATTGACCCGGTGCGAAGACTACAATTCGGAACTGACGACACATTAAAGGTAAAAGTATCAGGCACACAAAATGAATATCAATGGCATTTTGAACAGTTTCAGGATGCAGTAGCAGCCGGACCGATTGATGGTGCGACAGAAACGAATTATTTTCTGGATAGCATCAATTATTTCAGTATGGGTACCTATTATTTGGCTGTGAATACCCCACTGGTTCCGGACCTGGAGCTTAGAAGTGATGATTTCACCATGATAGCCGTTACGGACGTGTTTGGGAGCATTACTGATCCGGATTTTAACCCCTATCCAAAAGGGGATGTAATTGTGCTGGGGATTGTGGACGGACCCTATGAGCAGCTGGATACTGTGCTGGTCGATGGAAATGCAGATTACTTGTCTGAGGACGTAGATCTTGGAGATTACCTGTTACTCATGCGTCCAAATTTTGATGAAGACCCTGAATTTATCCAGACATATACCGGGAATTCGATTTATTGGATTGAGGCGGATACCATAGAGCTTCAGCAACCTTTAACGGAAGGGATAGATATCAATATCCAAAAAGTAGTTGAGGTACTAAAAGGTACTGCTGAAATTGCCGGGATCGTAGATATTGACTTTCCTGAAGATGCCCGTGTTGATATTATTGATGCCCGAAAAAGAGTAAAGCGAGCTGGATGTTCGATCCGAAGATTTCGGGGTGCCGCCAGAGGAGAACAAGATGTTTGGGAACTGTATGCTTATGTAGAGTCAGACGAACAGGGCCAGTTTTCATTCCCTGAATTGCCAGAGGGCACGTATCTTTTCAACGTAGAGTATCCGGGAATACCAATGAACCCTGCCTCAGATATTCAACTAGACGTAAAACCTGGTGATAAATTAAATATTGAAGCCATTATTACTCCAGACCAGATCACGGTGAATGACCTTACACTTGGTCTTCCACGGGTAGTTGGAGACCTGAAATTATACCCCAATCCAACTGTATCAGGTAAAACCCGGTTGGATTATCAGATTGACAGAAATGTCAAAGATTTTGAATTGAAGATCTGGACGTTATCAGGAACCGAGGTTTATCAGGAAATGATCCCTCACCAGCTCGGCAAACAATCCATCACCATGGATGTAAGTGGGTTCGATGATGGTGTGTATCTATTGCACCTGGAAGATTCCGGACAAAACGTGATGATACAGATAAAGATGATCGTGAAAAATTAGGCCAGGAGCTCTTGTATATCTGTTTTACTGAGTTGCTTCACCAGACTTTCTTCTATCGTAATGAGGTCTTTGGCGAGCTTAAGTTTTGCATTCTGCAGTTTGAGGATCTTCTCCTCCACGGTATCCCTGGCGATAAACTTGTAAGTGAACACCTTATTTTTCTGACCAATTCGGTGTGCCCGATCTACCGCCTGTGCCTCGGCAGCAGGGTTCCACCAGGGATCCAGGATAAATACATAGTCAGCCCCAGTCAGGTTTAAGCCTAAACCACCTGCTTTCAATGAAATAAGAAAGACATTCACGTCGTCTCGTTCCTGAAATTTCATTACCTGGCCCTTCCTGTCTTTTACCGATCCATCCAGGTAGGCATGCTCAATTTTCTGATCCACCAGGAATTTCTGAACGATCTTCAGGTGCTTTACAAACTGGCTGAAAATCAATATTTTATGATTATTGCTCAGGGTGTTTGAGATCATATAATGAATGTCTTCCAGCTTACCGGAATCTCCTTCATAGTTTTCGTCTACCATGCCCGGATGATTGGCTATTTGTCTAAGCCTGGTCAGTCCCTGGAGTAACAACATTTGTGACTTTTGGATCCCTTCGCGCTCTATCATGTCCAGGATATTGTTGCGGTATTGGTTCTTTTCCCGCTCATAAAACTCGCGCTGAGATTCAGAAAGATCACAATACTTGACATTCTCTATTTTCTCAGGGAGCTCTGTCGCTACCTGTGTTTTTATTCTCCTTAGAATAAATGGCTTGATGATGGCATTCAACCTTTTGGTTTTACTCTCATCGTTTTTCTTCTCAATGGGGATGAGATATTCCTTTTTGAAATGTTTATTACTCCCCAATAAACCAGGATTGACAAATGACATCTGAGACCATAAGTCCATGGCACTGTTTTCAATCGGAGTGCCTGTCAAAATGAGCTTTCTCCGGGATTTCAGCTGACAAACAGATTTATAAATGATTGAATCCGGGTTTTTGATCGCCTGGGACTCATCCAGGATTATATAATTGAAATAGAACTCACTCAGTATTTCCGTATCGATACGGGTAATACCATAGCTGGTAAGAACCAGGTCATAATCAGAAAACTGTTTTGAATCTTTTAGCCGCTGAGTCCCGGTATAGGTAAGAATTTTTAACTCCGGAGAAAATTTCCTGGCTTCCATCTCCCAGTTATAGATCAGAGATGTAGGCATAATCAACAGGTTTGCCGATCCGGGGTTTTGATGTTTTTCACTCGTTAATAAGGCTAAAGTCTGGACAGTCTTACCAAGCCCCATGTCATCTGCCAGACATCCACCAAAGCTATACTTATTGAGAAATTGTAGCCAGTCAAAACCTGCTTTCTGATAGGGCCTTAAATCCCCCTTGAAATTTGGTGGTAAAATAGCAGGATCAATTTCTTCGAAATCACCCAGCCGTTCCAGCTTTCTTGACATGGAGACATTGGCGTAATTCTGATCTTTTAGCTCTTTCACCAAAGAAACATGGATCTTATCGAGCTTGACTTCATTATCTGTATTGGCAAAAGCAAACAGGTCCGTGTACTCAGATATCCAGTGGTCCGGAATGACCGCATATTCCCCATTAGGGAGCTGAAATTCACGTTTTTGCTTCAGGATATACTTTCGAATAGTAGTAAAAGGGATCTCAAATTCACCGAATCGGATCACCGCCTTGATGTCGAACCAATCAATATTTTCGGTGATTTGCAGATCAATATTCGTTTCCCCAACGAAATATTTCTTTTGCCCTCCATTGAGCTGCTCTATCTCAAAACCAATTTCACGCAATAGCTTTAGGTTGGCATTCAGCCAGCTCATGGCCCCGGTTTTATCAAGGGTAGACCTGGAATTCTTGAGCAGAAGCCCGGAATCGGTCAGGTTCCGAATGAATTGCTTTTCCTGGTGTGGGTTTCGCTGTATCCTGTGAAATACATAATCATTGTTGAGTTTCTCCAAAGAGACACTCACATCTTTTATCTTATCAGCTTTATACGAATACGTACCATATTTAAAGCTCAGCTCAAACAAGATACGTGATCGCTCTTCTTTGGTCTGACCATTATTTTCATCAAAGAGTGTACCGTAGCTATTGGCTTCTGCCAACTCGGAAAATGTCAATACCGGTTTGGGCTCCAGCTGTGCTGTTCTGATCTCAAAACCTTTGGCATATACATCGAAAGAAGCAATCAGTGGAGCGACAAACTTCTTGTAGTAGGTCTCTTCCACATTGCCAGGAATCAAAATAAACTTCTTGTTAAAAAATGGCTTAAGCTTTCTTCCATCAACTTCCTTCTGGAAGGTAAAGAGCTTGTTGTTTACCACAATCCAGGCGGGTTGCTTGCACAGCAGATAGCTGTCATTTTGATAGAAATCCACCTTCTCCCCATCTAGCTTGATGGTAGGGAAGTAATGCGTATTGTCTTCATTTCTCCTGAAATGAAAAAGTACAGTAGCCCTGGTCTCAGATATTTCGATGGGTTTCCAGGTTGGTTCTCCATCCTTACCCATCTCAAATAGCAATTTTCCATCAATCAAGGACAGGATTTTGGATCTTCTGCGTTCCAGGTAACCTTCCACTTCATCCTGAATCAATTTATCTCCGGAATTCTTATCATAGACTTTTAAAAAAAAGTCTTCCGGCTTGCCCTTTCTCTTTTGAAAGTGCTTCAATACCTCCTTCTGCTGCATACTATCCATGAGCTTAATCAGCTCATAGTCATTTTCATCCAGCCCCGCATCAAACTCAGCTGCATTTTGTGAAGAGATGTTTTGGTTGGAATACGTAAGTCGACTCTTTTCGTCCAGTTGAACAACAAATGATTCAAATAAATACCCTAAATATTCGTGTTGAAATAGCGAATAAATCAATTTAAAAGGATGGTCCGGAGATACTTTCATATTGAATATTATCGGACCCTAAAGGACCGATTGCTGGATCTTAACTTCTTGAGAAACTTCGAAAATAATTAAAATTGATTAGAAAACAGGTAAAATCAGCATTACCTAATTTTTATTTTTACTGGAGGTGATGAAGGTCTATTTTCTGAGTGGCCTTAATGGCTGGCTGAATGGAGGTTAGCAGTGTGATCATTACGATGCATAAAACGGTATAAATTACATCCATAAATTCCACTTGTACCGGATATGCGTCGTGTATGGCAGTCTGAATCCCCATACTCACAAATCCAAAAGTTTGCTGAGCGTAGCTAATTCCCAGACCAAGGATCAAACCAATAAATGCCCCGGTAAATGCTACGATGCATCCTTCAAAAAGAAAGATATTTCTGATGACTTTTAAGGGTGCTCCCTGAGCTACGAGAATGGCTACATCCTTCTTCTTTTCAATGGCAAGCATGGTGAGTGAAAAGAAAATGTTGATGGAGGCTATGGCAATGATGATAGATAAAATAAGGAATACAAAAAGCTTTTCAATTTTTAGGATCTTGTACAGGTTTCCATGAATTTCCTCGTTGGTGAGCACCTTATAGTCAGGTCCCAGCATTTGAGCCAATCTGGTTTTCATCTCCGACATAGATATGCTTTCGTCGATTTGGACTTCATATGCTGTGCGTTTTCCCTGATAGCTAAAAAGCTCTACGGCAAAGTCAAGTGGTACGTATACATAGTTTTCATCATAATATTTTTCAACAGCAAAGATTCCCCCGGGAAGAATGTTCATGGTATTGACCATTTTCTCGGGATTCATCATGTTGGGAGCCACGTTCTTGGGATAGAAAAGCTGAAGCGGATAGAAATCATTCGAAGCATCTATTGAGAGGTCTCTTTTGATGCCAAAACCAATTATGGCCAGGTTTACATCTCCTTCCTTCAATTGAAATTGACCATAGGCTATAGATTCTTTTAATCTCCCCTCCTTAATAAAATTATCACTGACGCCTTTCACCTTAGCTACCCGCTGTGCATCCTTGTATTTGATCAGTGCATTATTTTCCACCACCTCTGTGATGGACATTACACCCTCCATCGATTGTATATCATTGACGGTTTCTGCCGAGTAGTCAAATGATTTACCAGTAGCAGGTGTCACAATAATGTTGGCATCGATCGTACCATACAGAGACCGCAACAGGTCACCAAAACCATTAAATACAGAAAGCACAATAATCAAGGACATGGTGCCAATGGCTACCACCGTCATCGAAATCAGGGAGATGACATTGATAAAATTTTTCTTCCGTTTGGATAGAAAATAGCGCCTTGCAATAAATAATGGGAGGTTCAAGGTTGATCAGTGTTTTTATCTGGTGGAATATTCAGGTTATCAATCAACCGATCTATTTTGCTGGCCTCCTCTTCGGTATTGTCATGGAAAAATGCGAGCTCAGGTACGATTCGGACCCTTTTTCCAATTTTATTTCCCAACAGCTTTCTTATCTCACCTTTCTTTTGCTCGATGTTATAAAAAACATCCTCTACATCCTTGACCGGGAATACACTCAAATAGACTTTGGCAAAACCAAGATCCGGTGATACCTCCACACCAGTTATGGTAACCAGGGAGTTATTAAAAAAATGTCGAGGATCTCTCTGAAAAATCTCACTGAGATCTTTCTGGATCTGTCGGGAAAACTTGTGTTGGCGTTTTGAATCCATGTGTACAAATATCCATTATTAATTTATTAATTTCGAACGCATCTCTCACAGCATAAAAAACCAGGTTTGCTACAACTATTCAGACTCAATGATCCTTATCGGCTTGTCCTGATCTTTATCCTCCTTGTTGTGATCAGAGGTGTATGGTTAATTTACGGGTTACCACTTCCTTTGTTTGGATTTAAATGGCAACTACTCGGCAGCTGGTTGGCCCAAAACCACATGATCTATGCCGATAGCTACGACTATACAGGTCCTTTAAGTGCACTTGTGTTTAAATGGATAACAATTTTATTTGGGCACAGTCGATGGATCCATATCATTCTTTCTACACTTTTGATTATCCTTCAAGCCGGGATAATGAATACAATTTTCATTAGAAACAAAGCTTACCATGAAAATACCTATGTATTAGCTTTCATCTATATCATTCTCATGTGTGGCGTGATGGATTTTTATATGCTCTCTCCTCAATTGATGTCCATCACATTTATCATCATCTCGATGAACAACATTTTCAGAAGAATTGACAATCAGGCGACGGATGAAATGTTCCTCACTTCCGGTATTTATCTGGGCATAGCTTCATTTTTTTATCTGCCTGCATCGATTTTCCTGGTTAGCTATCTCATCTCATTTCTACTTTTTTCCACGGCCATTGCCCGTAGGCTTATCCTGCTAAGTTTGGGAGCCTTTATTGTGTTTAGTGTGGTATGGGGATACTTTTTTTGGTACAACGCTGAAGAATCTTTTTTTTCCTCCTTCTTTGTTGCGGGATTTTTAAGAGAAAAAATATACTACCTCAGCTATTCCGAATTATTGATCCAGGCTCTGGCCATCATTGTATTCACCATTGTCTCACTGAGTATATTTTTCACGGCCAGGTTTACCAATTTTCAGCAAAAGATCCAGCGGGTGATGTTCATCTTCATGATATCAGCTGTCTTTTGTGTATGGATGTCACCAGAGCTCAGTGGTGCCGAAATGATCTTTCTGGTCCCGAGCGCTGCATTTTTTATTACGCATCATCTGTTGCTCTTACGGAGGTGGTGGACAAGGACATTTATTCCCCTTGTCGTGATCTTTTCCATCATACTGTTCCCTTTTATCTGGATGAGCCAATTGGCTAAAGAAGAAATGTTTCTCTCCGATTCATCACCCTACAAAAATCAAAGGATCATGATGATGGGAGAGGATTTATCTGTGTATGAAGGTAACACGATCGCCTCTCCATTTCTAGATGCGTATGTGAGCAAACAAAGATTAGAAGGATTAAAATATTATGAAGATGCTTCTGAGATCTACGACACGATTCTTGCTGCCAATGCAGACATCATCATCGACAGATGGGGATACTTCCCAAAAATGATGGAAATTTTTCCGGATTTAGGTAAACGTTATGCGCTTAAGGGCGCTGTATATCAAAAGATCAACAATTGATCTTATCTACACGGGTCTGGTGACGACCCCCTTCAAAATCAGTTTGTAGAAACTCAAGGATCATTGTTTGTGCAAACTCCAGCCCGGTAAATCGCGCTCCGAGGCAAATTACGTTGGCATTGTTATGAGCTCTGGCCAACTTGGACAGTTCTCCATTCCAACACAAAGCTGCTCTGATTCCCTTATGTTTGTTAGCGGTGATAGCCACACCATTTCCACTACCACAAATCAAGATTCCAAGTTCAAATTCTTTGCTTTCGATGGCATCACATAAAGGATGTACGTGATCGGGATAGTCTACAGCACCCTCCTTGAATGGGCCAAAATCCTTTACCTGGTATCCTTTTTCTTCCAACCATGGTATGATTTTACTTTTATAATCATATCCACCATGGTCGCCTCCTATCGCTATCTTTTTACTCATTGTTTTTTCTTTTTTCTTCCTCAGCTCTCAATGCCAATTCAGCTTTTTCTTCTTTCCTGAGTACTCTTTTCGAAATCATGATACTGATCTGATACAGCCCAAACAGTGGCAAGGATATCAATATCTGGCTAAATGGATCCGGTGGCGTGATCATAGCACCCAAAATCAAAATCACAATAATGGCATGCTTACGATACGTTCGCATGAGTTGTGGTGTAACTAACCCTGCCTTGGTCAGGAAGTACACAACAATCGGGAGCTGAAAAAGGATCCCTCCAGCCAGGATGATCGTGATCACCGTGAGTATATATGAAACAATATCAAACTCATTTTGGATCGATGGATCAATCTGGTAGTTGGCCAGGAAATAAACAGATACCGGAGTTACGATGAAATAGGCAAACAACACACCCAAAATGAACAGAAAGCTTACATAAAATGTAGCTCCTGATGCTGCCTTTCTTTCCCTTGGATACAGGCCGGGTTTAATAAACCTCCAAATCTCCCAGAATGCATACGGAAAAGCACAAATCAATCCAATCACAAAGGAGGATGTGATGTGCATGGCAAACTGACCAGTCATCTTCCGTGACTGAATGATAAAAGGTAGCTCATCAATACAAAATGCCTCTGATTGAAGTACCTGGGAAAACTTACACAGCATTTGATAGGTGATGAAGTCAATCCTAGAAGGCCCCAACAAAATAATGTGGAAGATGAGATACTTGGCAGAAAATGCTGCCACAGCAAAAACCAATATCGCTATTAGCGAACGGATCAGGTGCCACCTCAGCTCCTCCAGATGGTCGAGAAAAGACATTTCTCTTTCATCTGCATTTTTTTCATCCTCAATCTGATCCAGCGCCATAAATGTTTATTGATAAAGTGGATATTTACTCATCCAGGAATTGATCTCACTTTTTATCGATGAAACTTTTGATTCATTGTCAAGATTAACAAGGACCTCATCGATATAATTTACGATTTTCTTCATGTCCTCTTCTTTCAATCCCCTCGTTGTCACAGCTGCGGTACCTATACGCATCCCTGAAGTAATAAACGGAGATTGTTCATCGAATGGAACCATATTTTTATTGACGGTAATGTCAGCTTTAATCAGTGCGTTTTCGGCATCTTTTCCGGTAAGACCCTTCGACCTCAGGTCAATCAACATGAGGTGGTTGTCTGTACCGTTTGAGATCACATGATACCCTTTTGCCACAAACTCAGCAGCCATTACTTCCGCATTTTTCTTTACCTGTAGGACGTACTTCATGTAATCATCCGACAGGGCTTCGCCAAAAGCTACTGCCTTGGCCGCAATGATGTGCTCCAAAGGTCCTCCCTGGGTACCTGGAAATACACCGGAATCAAGTAGTGATGAAAGTTTCCTTACCGTTCCTTTGGCTGTTTTGATTCCAAAAGGATTTTCAATGTCATCCCTAACCATGATCAGGCCTCCTCGAGGTCCTCTCAATGTTTTATGGGTGGTAGTGGTCACCACATGGCAATGATCCAATGGGTCATTCAATAACCCACGAGCAATCAATCCTGATGGGTGGGAAATATCTGCCATCAAAATAGCTCCTACTTTGTCAGCAATCGCTCTGAATTTCTCATAGTCCCAGTCACGGCTGTATGCTGAAGCGCCACAAATAATCAATTTTGGCTTCTCCTTTGTCGCAGTAGCTTCAATTTTGTCATAGTCAATCTGGCCGGTTTCCTTATCCACTCCGTAAAAATGCGGTTGATAAAGCTTGCCGGAAAAGTTGACGGGTGAACCATGGGTCAGGTGACCTCCATGAGAAAGGTCAAACCCTAATATTTTATCTCCGGGATTCAGGAAGGCCAGCATAACTGCTGCATTCGCCTGCGCTCCGGAATGTGGTTGTACGTTGGCCCAGGTGGCCCCGTAGAGCTCCTTTGCTCTTTCTATTGCCAGCGACTCGATCTGATCTACAATCTCACATCCTCCATAATAACGCTTTCCGGGAAGCCCTTCAGCATATTTGTTGGTGAGTACTGTACCAGCAGCTTCTAATACTTGTGGAGAAACAAAATTTTCTGAAGCAATCAATTCAATCCCCTCAAGCTGCCTGTTTTTCTCTTTTTCGATGAGTTTAAAAACTATTTCGTCTTTCATTCGGGTGGTTTAGGTTACCGGATATCAGTAACTTTCAATAAATGGCTTAATTTAATGGGGGCAAAATTAGTCGAACCCCCTCACATTAACAATGTGATCATAATGTTAGGGCTGTTATCTTCGCAACCAACCTGAAATAATAAAAAGACAAAAAAAGAAATGCTTGAAAAACTGCGACAGGGTATTGATGAAATAGACAACCAGATTGTTGACCTGATCAATAAGCGGATGGAGTTTGTAAAAAAGATTGGTGAGTTTAAAAGGAGCAGCAATGAGGCTATTTACCGCCCTGAAAGGGAAAAAGCCATCATCGATAGGCTGGTAGCCAACAACAATGGCCTGCTCAACCGGGCAGCCATCGAAGCCATATTTATGGAGATCTTTGCTGTGAGCCGAAATTACGAACTCCCGGAAAGGGTGGCTTTTCTCGGTCCGGAGGGCAGTTTCACACATCAGGCGGCTGAATCCCGCTACGGTGCCATGAGCGATTATATAGCGCTCGACTCAATTTCTGCAGTTTTTGAAGCCGTGAAAACCTCCCGGGCGAGATTTGGAATCGTCCCGATAGAAAATAACCAGGAAGGAACAGTTCAGGAAACGATCGATTTTCTGGCGGTACATAAAGTAACCATAGCGGCAGAAATCGTTCTTCCGATCCACTTTGCCTTTGCTACCAAAGAAGAAAACCTGGAGAATATTAAAGTGGTCTATTCCAGAGACATTGCTTTCAGGCAATGCAAAAACTTCCTGAACGACTATTTTCAACATAAAATCGAATTGAAAGCCGTGAGCTCTACCAGCAGGGCTTGTCTGCTGGCCAGGGAAGAAGAACATACTGCTGCCATCTGTGCACCTATAGCAGCCAGACAATATGATCTGCCTATTCTCTATAACAACATCCAGGACTCAGCCGATAACCAAACCCGGTTTTTAATCATCAGCGAGAATTTTCACAACCAGAAGAGTGGGAGTGATAAAACATCCATCATTGCTAAACTTCCGGATGAGCCGGGGGCACTGGTCAGGTTCCTTCAGCAATTTCAAAATGCGGGTATCAACTTATGCAAAGTAGAAAGCCGACCTGCCAAAGAAGGCAGCACATTTAAATACGTCTTCTTTGTTGAGTTTGAAGGTCATTATGATGATGAAATTGTTCAGAATACCATAAGACCCTACGGCAAAGACATCATCTGGCTGGGTAGTTACGTACAGGTTTGTTAAATATTCAATTTCTTGGCAAAAACTAAAACCACCTTTTTCTGTCAGAACTGTGGCGCCAATTCCCCTAAGTGGGTGGGTAAGTGCCCTTCATGCGGGGAATGGAATACCTATGTAGAAGAAATCGTCCCCACCAAGGGCAAGACAACGCAATCTGAGCCATGGGAAACCGAGCGCAATCATCCAAAACCTATCCATGAGATAGCATTCGATGCGCAACGAAGACTTAAAACAGGGTTTGAAGAGTTTGACCGCACGTTAGGTGGTGGTATCGTGCCGGGTTCACTGGTGCTGATCGGTGGTGAGCCTGGTATCGGCAAATCAACCCTGATGTTGCAAATAGCCATTGGCCTGCCCCAGGTAAAAATTCTATATGCCTCCGGAGAAGAATCTCCGGAACAGATCCGGATGCGCGCCGACAGGATCGGGATAGACTCCCAACAATGTTATCTACTCTCCGAAACTTCTGTCGAAAACCTGCTGAACGAAGTCAATAAACTGCAGCCACAGCTATTAATTGTTGACTCGATTCAAACGCTGTATACTGATCAGCTAGACGCTACCATAGGATCGGTTTCACAAGTGAGAGAATGTGCAGGCAAGTTGATGAAATATGCCAAGCAAACGGGTGTTCCGGTTTTTCTTATTGGTCATGTAAACAAAGATGGAGCCATCGCGGGACCAAAAGTGCTGGAACATATGGTGGATACGGTCTTACAATTCGAGGGTGACAGACATCTGGCATACCGAATTCTCAGAACCTCAAAAAACAGATACGGCTCTACCTCCGAACTGGGCATCTATCAAATGCTGGAAAAGGGTCTGGCAGAAGTGAAAAACCCTTCGGAAGTCCTGATCTCCCCACGCGAAGAGGGTTTGAGTGGTATTGCCATTGGAGCGACAATAGAAGGAAATCGCCCTTTATTGATTGAGGGCCAGTCCCTGGTAAGTCCTGCCACCTATGGAACGCCGCAACGAAGTACGACCGGTTTCGACACCAAGCGATTGAATATGCTTTTGGCTGTACTTGAAAAACGTATTGGGATCCGGCTGAGTGCACAGGATATCTTCCTCAACATAGCTGGTGGCATCCGGGTGAACGACCCTGCATTAGATCTGGCTGTTTGTGCCGGACTGTTTTCCTCTTTTGAGGATGCTCCCATTGATCAGTCCATATGTTTTGCCGGAGAAGTAGGATTAGGCGGTGAGATACGAGCCGTAAACCGGGTAGATGCCAGGATCAATGAAGCAGCCAAGCTTGGATTCAAGGAGATCTATATCTCCTCCTATGGTATAAAATCCCTGGACAGGTCTAAATTCAAGATCAGGATTCATACCTATTCCAGGTTGTCGGATGCCTTCGAAAATTTATTTAGATAGGGTTTTACCGCTCGGGTGTATTGGTATCTACTTCCCTCTTCTTTTGCCGATCGATGATGGTATAGATGCCCTCCTGTCCCTTCACTTCCACTTCTTTTCCAAGGAAAATGGATTTTGCAGGGGATTTTTCACTAACACCCTCAGAACTGCCAATGATGAAATTGATTCCCACCCTAAAGTCAAGGGATTTAAAGTCAGGAACTGACCAATAGGCCACCTGATCTACAGCCAAATAAAATTGGGCAGGACCTCCTTTGATGGCTACTGCAGCCCCCAGGTTAGGAATTTGCTGTGGGTATTTTGTTGCATTGATTGAGGCTGTCAGGAAATTTCCTACCTGGTGGTTGATTCCTATTCCATAAAGCATCTTGAATTGTCCCTGCACATACCTTGTAGCTACTGTTGCTGTGACATCATTTGTAGATGTCAAATGATATTTCCCGCTGAGATATGCTCTGGGTGCCATCAGTGTGTTATAGGGATCATTGTTTTCCAGTTCATTTTTAAATTTCCCAACAAGTGAGTCCTTCACTACCTGTACAACGTCATTGATTTCACGAAGACTTACGCCTGTATACCTCATGGTAGTATCATTGAGCGTATAGTTTCTGATATCCTCTTTCCAGGAGATGAAACCAATATCATTGACCGAACCTGCGATGGTAAGATATTGACCCATGTCAAATTCAAAACCGAAGTCTAATCCAAATCCAGAATTACCATTGGAGATCAAATGACTGGCAAGGTCTCCGGTATTGCCGGCATAAATATCCCTGCCAGAGGATCGAAGGGCTGCATTTTTCATCTCCAGATTGAGCTGATAATTCTCACTCTCGGTCACAATGTCAGCAGTGAAGTTTCCAGGTGTGCTCATGTTGAAAAAGCCCTGATAATATTTCAACCTAAAACCTAAACCAAGATTTGCGTCGTCAATATAATATCGATATCCAACACCCATTTCACGGAAATGAGTGAGATTTAATTGGGTCTTACCAATTTTCAATGTCTCATCAGCTAGTCCGGCATTCCCCTCTACGATAAATTCAAGCAATTCTTTGGGATACAAAAAGTCTGCATTGATGCGCTCATTGGCAAACAGATATATCGTTGCCCCGGTAGCAGAGGTATACCCCAGATGAAACAAATTGATATCCGTTTCCACGGAGGTCATATTCCGTTTTTGCAGAGCTCCCAGAATCTTTCGCGTATCAACGACCAGAGAGTTGTCTACTTTGGAAAAGATGTTGTTATAGCTGAGTTTGTTATTGTAACTCGCATGAATTCCCGACATCGCAGGCAATCCAAAGAAAACTTTTCCATTCGGGATATAAGAAGCATTGATCAGCGTATTTTGAAAAGTAGTATTGCCCAAATGATGAAAGGACAGGCTCGTTTGTCCCCAGGCCAGGGAACACGAAACAACAGTTAATATGGTTAAAAAGGCCTTTCTCATCAAAATTGAAAATCTACTCCTGCGATGACTGATGCTTTGATCTCTATAAAGTCAATCGTCCTTATTTTCACAAAAATGTCGTTGGCTGTGAGGCTTTCCGGGGTATTCAATACCAGGTGTAGAGCCACTTTAGACCCGGTTTTTAAAGCCTCAATGCCCGCTGCGCTCAATGGAATATCTGCTGTGTTATTTCTTGACTGCACCACCAACCCTGAATTGCTTAAGAATGGTGTCTTGAGTACGAGTTTTTCAGGTGCGGTATACAATGTGTCGTTCGCATCACCGATAATATTCAATTCCATGGTACCGGAAAAAGGCAGACTATTGATCGTGACAATTCTTAACACTGCGCTATCAATTTCATTAAAATCTAATCCGCCACTCAGGTTAAACTCAATGTCTCGGGCCAAATCCTCAAGCCGAACGGCCAAATCCATTCTGACCAGGATATCAGTCAAAATCTGATTGTTCTGAGAAATAAAATTCGATGTATTTGCATTATTCGGGTTGGTTATGGCCTGTAAATTAAATCCAAGCTGATCAGGTGTGGTCGCTAATAAATTACTCAGCGTGGAGTTTGTCTTATTGACCACCACGGTAGTCGTTTCAGATTGACCAGGGGTAGAGGAAGCAACTACAAGCTGTGGACTGTTGGTTATGTTCCCTTCCAGATACGTGGTATCGTTTGTGCCGGAATTGTCATTGACACTGTACATACCTTCAAATAAAACCCCAAAAGGAACCCCGAATGAATTCTCGAAATCAAAAGTGATTGAAGGTGTTGCCAGGAAAAAACCCTCTGTGCTAAATTCCGCAAAAAAGGGTATGTCCATTGTGGTATTTCCTACTGTTACCGTATCCTGGCCGAAGCGTCCATAAATTTCGTCGAAGACCTGATTGAGAAAAGAGAGCTGCAAAGAGAAAGTCTCACCCGGTAAAATTTGTTGACCAGTAGTCAATGGAATCTCCAGGTGGACATCCACTGGAAATATGTTGTTAGAACCCTGGTAGGTAAAAGTCGTCTTGTGATTTGCCAGTGAGCGTGTTTGATTAGCATTGGTAGACCCCGAAAATAGAATCGGTTGATTGGTTAAAACACTGCTCGTGCTTGAGACAGTAATGTCAAAATTAACATTGGATAAACCTGCTAATGTGGCATCTAAGATAAGATCTCCGGACAGGTAAAAAACAGAATCAATTCTTTCATTTTTACTTGATGTATATTCCAGGTATAGCGTAGTATCTACAACGATCGTCTGGTTGGAAGCAACAGGAGGTGTGACCGGTAGATCAAAGCTGGCATTGTCAATCACATCACCAATGTTGATGATGTCTGTAGAAGAGGTGAAGATGGCCTGGTCACTATATTCAAGAAAGAGCACACCATTTTCATCTTCCTGGAGTTCTGTGGTGTCTCCAATCTCTACCAATAGCTCACTCATGGTATATATGGCTTCCCCGATTGGAGCCGCATAATCACCGTCAAGCTTGATACCCTGGATATTGTCAAATTCCAGATCCTGAATATTACACCCCAGCAATAGCAACACTACACCGGAGGCTAAAAGGGATCGCATACTTTTCATTCACCTGTTATTTTGCTAAAATATGCATTTTAGCTGATTTTTCGCCTGTTTTTGATGTTATAACCCTCTATTCCTTGTATTCCTCCTGTATGAAGTAGGATTATTTTGTGATTAAATTTAAAAAAATCTTGTTTAATCAAGTCTATAACGCCATAAAACAATTTTCCCGTATAAATAGGATCTAATAATATACGATGTTTTTTTCTGAAATCTTCAATGAAATCAATCAAAACATCCGTCGTTTTGCCATAACCTCCAAAATGATACTGGTCAAAAATCTGATAATTATTATGTGCTATTTTGTGTTGATCCAGCAGGTTTATCAGCATGGAATGAACAAAATCTCCCTTGAGAGATGAGATACCCAGTACGTTTGACTTCCCCTTCAGTCCTTCCAGTATTCCGGCCATGGTTCCGCCGGTCCCAATGGGTGTACAGATAAAATCAAAATCCATTTCTACTTCGTCTACCAACTCAGCACATCCATTGATGGCCTGCAGATTGGTTCCTCCTTCCGGAAGAAAATAGGCATCCGGATACTGCTTCCTCACTTCAGATGGATCTTCCCGTAGGTCTCTATATTTTTCCCTGTCAACAAATTGTAGTTGCATGCCGAGTCCTGATGCCTGTCTCAAAGTTGGATTGCTTCCCTCATTCAACTCTTCTCCCCTGATAATTCCTATACATTTCAGATCGTTCTCATTGGCTGCAGCCGCCGTAGCAAGGATATGATTAGAAAAAGCGCCCCCCATAGTCGCAAGTTGGTTAAACCCGTGTGCTTTGGCTTCCCGTATATTGTGTTTCAGTTTCCTCCATTTATTCCCCATGATCAAAGGGTGGATCAAATCTTCCCGCTTGACATATACTTCAAGCCCTTTTTCCTCAAATAATGGGTCATAAATTGACTGAATTGGCGATGGGAGCTGAGGCATAAAACCAAGTTAGATAAATTTGCCAAATGTCAGACGAGACAAACAACCAGGAAGAGGAAGAACTCTACGAACATCACAACATCATTGTTGACCCCAAACAGTCTTTGTTGCGGATAGATCGCTTTTTATTCGATCGACTCCCCAATGCCACACGCAACAAAATCCAAACAGGAATAAAGGAAGGGTTTGTTAAAGTGAACGACCACGAGGTGAAACCGAACTACAAAGTGCATCCGGGTGACCAGATATCTGTATTCCTCACCACACCACCTCGCGAGGATGTTGTGGTACCAGAGAATATTCCATTGGACATTGTCTATGAAGACAAGGACTTGCTTGTGGTCAATAAGCCTGCTGGAATGGTTGTACATCCCGCTTATCAGAACTGGTCCGGTACACTGGTGAATGCACTTGCCTATCACTTTGAAAATCTACCGGAAATGAAAGGGAATGTCGGGAGGCCGGGGCTTGTTCATCGGATAGACAAAGACACTTCAGGCTTGTTGGTGATTGCCAAATCAGAACCAGCCATGAATGGCCTGGCCAAACAATTCTTTGATCATTCTATTAACAGGACGTATCATGCGCTTGTTTGGGGTGTTCCCGACGAAGCAAAAGGCACGATCAATGTGAATGTGGGCAGGTCTCTAAAGGATCGCCGGATAACTTCAGCTTTTCCAAACGGAGACTTTGGAAAAACAGCCATTACACATTTTGAAGTAATCAAAGACCTCAGATATGTCAGTCTGCTCAAATGTAACCTGGAAACAGGAAGGACACACCAGATCAGGGCTCACATGAAGTTTATCGGACATCCTCTTTTCAATGATGCTACCTATGGTGGAGACAAAGTATTGAAAGGGACAGTGTTCAGTAAATACAAGCAATTTGTCCAAAACTGCTTTAAGCTCATGCCCCGTCAGGCTCTACATGCCAAATCGCTGGGGTTCATTCATCCCATTTCGAAAAAGTACATTGAGTTCGATTCAGAGTTGCCAGAAGATTTTACCGCTTTGATAGATAAGTGGGAAAATTATGTGCAGTATACAGATTCCAATACGGAGTAGTTATTTCGTGACCGAAATCATCTCCAGTATATCATCCAGGTATTCCCGGGTATTGGAAAGCCTGGGTACCTTATTCTGTCCTCCAAGCTTACCGCGCTTTTTCATCCAATTGTAAAAGGTGCCTCTTTCTACTGCATGCAATAATGGTGGATCCAGAGCAATGTCCTTGTATCGCTTGGCATCATAGTCTGAGTTGATCTCACGTAGTTTCTTATCCAGGATCTGTTTAAATTGTTCCAGGTCCTCAGGCTCCTTTGCGAATTCAACGATCCATTCGTGGCCTCCTTTTTGGGCATTGGCCAGGTAGATAGGTCCTGCCGTGAAGTTCTCTATTTCTGCATCTGTTCTTTTACAGGCCTCAGCAATGGCCACTTCTGCATTCTCCACCACAACTTCTTCTCCGAAAGCATTGATGTAATGCCTGGTTCTTCCGGAAATTCTTATACGGTAAGGATCTTTGGAAGTGAATCTTACCGTATCTCCTATTTTATACCTCCATAGGCCAGCATTGGTGGTGATGATGATCGCATAGCTTTTATTCAGCTCCACCTCATCAAGCGTAAGCACACGGGGATTTTCCATATCCAAATCCTCGAAAGGAATGAATTCATAAAAGATTCCATAATCCAGCATCAATAGCATGTCTTTTGAATCAGACTGATCCTGGATACCAAAAAAGCCCTCCGAAGCATTGTAGGTCTCTACATATCTCATACTCGGGGAAGGGATCAACGAATTGAACAATTTTTCATAGGGAGTGAAAGCAACGGCACCATGAAAAAACACTTCGAGATTTGGCCAAACCTCCGTAATATCCTTAACGCCTTTCAATTCTATGATACGCTCCAGCAACACGACCATCCACGTGGGGACACCGCTCATGCTGGTCACATTTTCTTCGGCTGTATGCCGGGCCATCTTTTCGATCTTCTCTTCCCACTCATCCATCAGGGCAATCTCCAGCGTTGGCGTTCGGACCATCTGAGCCCAGAAGGGCAGATTTTTCAACAATACTGCTGATACATCTCCATAGTATGACCTCGCATTCTCATCAAATTGGTTCACTTGCTGGCTACCACCAATTACAAGGTTTTTGCCCGTAAACATCTTGCTGTCCGGGAAATTGTTTACATAGATGGAAAGCAGATCTTTTCCCCCTTTGTAATGGCATTCCTCCAGGGCCTCATTAGAAACCGGAATGAATTTGCTGCGTGCGTTGGTGGTACCTGAGGATTTGGCGAACCATCGGATCTCACTGGGCCATAAGACGTTCTGCTCCCCCTTCATCAACCGGTCGATAAAAGGGTAAATAGCTTCATAATTGACTACCGGGACCCTGTTCTTAAAATCCTCGTAGTTGTCTATGCTTTCAAAACCATACTTTTTGCCATAGTCGGTTCTGCTGGCCTTCCTGGTAAGATTCATCAACAACTCCATCTGAACCTCCTCAGGATATTTCATGAAGAGCTCAATTTGATGGATCCGCTTTTTCATGACCCAGGTTAATATGGAATTAAAAATCTCCATCTATATTTTTCTTCTCAATTGGAAATGTTGTCCCAAATATACTCTTCGTACCTGTTCATCCTCGGCAAGCTCCTCTGCAGTCCCTGCTTTGAGCAGCTTTCCTTCAAACATCAGGTAAGCCCTGTCAGTAATAGAAAGCGTTTCATTCACATTGTGGTCCGTTATCAGAATGCCAATGTTCCTGTTTTTTAGCTGAGCTACAATCGACTGAATTTCCTCCACGGCAATGGGATCGACTCCGGCAAATGGTTCATCCAGCAGTACAAATTTAGGGTCTACTGCGAGAGCTCTTGCAATCTCTGTCCTTCTTCTTTCTCCTCCTGACAGCACAAGCCCCATGTTTTTTCTGACATGGGTAAGGCTAAACTCTTCCAGCAGCGATTCTGCTTTTTCCTTTTGTTCCTTCTTTGGTAGTCCGGTCATCTCCAGTACAGCAAGGATATTATCCTCCACAGACAGCCTACGGAATACGCTGGGTTCCTGCGCCAGATAACCAATTCCCATTTTGGCCCGCTTATACATCGGCAGATCCGTAATATCCTTGTCGTCGAGAAAGATCTTTCCGTCATTGGGTTTGATAAGGCCAACTACCATATAAAATGTAGTCGTTTTACCGGCACCATTCGGGCCGAGCAAGCCAACTATCTCTCCCTGATTGACAGAAACTGAGACATTGTCAACAACAGTCCGCTTCTTATATCGCTTTACTAGTGATTCTGATCGTAACTCCATAAAGGCTTTGCAAGATATTAATCTTCTTTAATATCCTTAATGATTAATTGAATGGTTTTATTGCCCATATATTCGTTTAAATCAATATGGTAGGCGACCTGTATGGTTTTCGCTTTTTCTATTAGCTCCAACTTCTCCGCCATACCAAATCCAACGGATTCAAAAGTTTTTGGATATCCGTCCTGAGCAAGTATAAGCTTTAGATGCTGGTCCTTGATCACTTTTGGCGTCCCTTTCACCCTTACGTTTCTGGACATAAAGATCGGTTGAAGGTTTTGGGGACCGAAAGGAGCCATCTGGCTGATTATTTTCAACGTTTTGAAATTGATAAAGTCAAAATTTACCTCGAGATCAATCCCAATCTTTGGAATCAAAGAATCTTCCGATATATTTTTACTAACCACCTCCTCAAACCTTTGTTTGAAGTCCTCCAGCTTTTCAGGTAATAAGGAAAGTCCTGCGGCATGTGTATGCCCCCCAAATTGTTCAAGCAGGTCACCACATGACTTGATGGCTTCATAAAGATCAAAGCCATCCACCGATCTTGCCGAGCCTGAGATTTTTCCATTGGAGTCTGTAAGGATGATTGTTGGCCGGTAATATTTTTCAATGCACCGCGAAGCTACAATTCCCACTACACCTTTGTGCCAGTCATTTTTATACAGCACCGTGCTGCGTGCACTCATCAATTGCGCATCAGATTCAATCATTTCAATGGCTTCCGCAGTAGTCGTCTGGTCAAAGTCACGGCGCTCAGCATTTTTTAAATTGAGGTGGTCAGCAAAATTGGTCAGTTCCTTTTCGTCCTCACTGATCAAAAGCCGTACAGATTCTTTGGCATGAGTCAACCTGCCTGCTGCATTGATCCGTGGACCGATATAAAAGACAATGTCGGAAATGCCAATGGGGATTTTGAGACCACTGATATCTATGAGCGATTGAAGTCCTGCAGAAGGTGCCTGGTTCAGTTTCTTTACGCCATAGTAAGTGAGCGCCCTGTTTTCCCCGACAATTGGCACAATATCCGAAGCAATACTCACAGCCACAAAATCCAGGAAGTCATAGAGCTTCTCTAATGGGACCGTGTTTTGAATGCAAAACCCCTGCATGAGCTTGAACCCAACTCCACACCCACTCAATTCTTTAAACGGATACTCATCATCTGCTCGTTTGGGGTCAAGAACAGCCACGGCCTCGGGCAAAGTTTCGCCGGGAAGGTGGTGATCACAAACGATCACATCCAATCCCAGTTCATTAGCCAATCTGATATTGTTCACCGCCCGAATCCCACAATCTAAAGCAATCATCAGCCCGAACCCTTCTTCTGCAGCCCATCTCACCCCTTTTTCAGAGATGCCATATCCCTCAGCATACCTGTCTGGAATGTAATAGGCGATCTGATCGGTAAACTGATTGAGAAAACCATAGGCCATAGCTACGGATGTAGTGCCGTCAACATCGTAATCCCCATAGATCAGGATTTTTTCGCCCGAATGAACAGCATCACAGAGGCGGTTTACAGCTACCTCCATGTCTTTCATCAAAAACGGATCATGCAAATGACTGAGTGAAGGTCGGAAGAAGTACCTGGCCTCTTCAAAAGTTTTAATACCTCTCTGGAGAAGGATCGTGGCAAGATGCTTATTGATATTCAACTCTTTAGAAAGTTGATCAACATCCTGCTCATCAGGCAATTCATGCACTATCCACCGCTTTTCCATTGGTTGAAATTAGCGATATCTTATTAATTAGGAAAAGAGAATTGCTTAAATCAGGTAGTTGAAATCTTTTTCAGCTATGAAATAATTCTGGAACCAGTATTCATAGTCTTCATATTGTACGCAATCATCATCTGTGGATTCACTGAATTGGACCACCGCATCTGGCTTGATCCATCCAGAAAACAGATGTGACTGATCATGAGGCAGATCAGAGATCCTGATGATCTTATTTCCCTGATAGTAAATGGGAGAAACCTTATGATAAATTCCTTTGAACATTTGTTATGCAAGCATACTATTTTTTTGCCTGAAAGGTTTCATTCCTTGCGTTAATAAATTGTTAGTTTTCGTGAATTAATTGATAAAACAGATCAGTTGATTAATTTGAACTTCTAATGAAAATCAGCTTCAACGAAATATGGAATTTTATCGACCTGCTCAATACAGAGGAGAAGGGTTGGCTCTTTACTTTACATGCCGGCAAGGTTTCTGTTCCCGAGCTCAGTGTCAATCAGCTGCGGGAACTGAAAAACGATAAAGATTACGACACAGAAATACTACCATCAATATTCACTTTTCGGGAAATCCTCTGGCAACCGGATGTATTCACAGAAGCCAATACCAGCCTGCCTTCACTCCGGATACTCAATGCTCATTGCATAGAAATAGCAGAAAATCTTAGGCAAAAAAATTCCGATACAGGACAAGTATATGCCCTCCTGATCGAAGGGATAGGAAAGTGTAGTCAAAAAGCACTGATTGAACTTGAGGAGGGACCAAGCATTACCAATAAGGTATTGGGCGATTTCCGGATCTGCGCTTTTCCCATCATCAAATTCTTTATTTTCCACCCTCAAAATAGAAGTGATTACTATAAAGATGCCGTCAACAGATTAAACTATGCAGTAAAAATTATGCTCACACAGTTTCATGGCAGATATACTGAACTAGACGATCCTTACTGGCAGGTGAGCTTCCAAAAAACAGAAAGTGATCGCTCCCGGCAACAAAAACCTGCCAAAAACGAATAATAAACTTGATTTTCAATTTGAGTTATTCCCGGAATAAGGAATAATTTGCGCACCAGTTAACCCAATTATCATTTTCATCATATGTCTGAACAACATAAAGAGCGACATGAGGCAGCAGAAAGAACACGCTTTTTTCTGCGTAACCTGGTGAGGGGACTGATCTGGCTTATTGTTATTGTTGGCGGATATTTCTTTCTAAAAAACAAATACGATTTCTCCCTGAGTGATGTCTTAGGGCCGGTTTATGATCAACCAGTCACCATATTCTCCATTTTTCTAGCATCCGAGGTGATCTTCGGAATTATCCCTCCTGAACTATTTATGATCTGGGCGCTGCGCAATGAAATCGTCAGTCTCTATATCCAAAACATCATTGCATTGTCCCTGATCTCGTATGTGGCCGGCGTGCTGGGATATATCATCGGAAGTAAATTCAACAGAACCCGGCTCTATGCTACACTACAAAAAAATTATTTGGGTAGGTTTGAGAAACATCTCAACAGATTTGGTGGTTTTCTAGTCATTGTGGCGGCATTGACACCACTGCCATTCTCAGGAATTTGCATGCTGATGGGTACGGTGAAATATCCGGTTAAACGATTTATGTTCTTTGCCCTTCTTCGGTTTGTGAGGTTTGGTGTGTATGCCTATATCGTTTGGGAAGCAAATATTTTATAATGAGCAAGCAAGGAATCCTATTAGTAAACCTTGGAACACCCGATTCTACCAGTGTGGCTGATGTCAGAAAATATCTGAGAGAGTTTTTGTCGGATAAGCGGGTGATTGATATTCCTGCGGTGCCACGGTGGATGCTTGTAAACCTCATTATTGCTCCTTTTAGAGCCCCAAAATCGGCTGCAGAATACAGAAAGCTTTTTACAGAAAGAGGATCCCCCTTAAAATTTTATACGGAAGACATCACAAAGCTTCTTCAGGATTCCCTGGGAGATGACTACGTGGTGCAGTATGCCATGAGGTATCAAAATCCATCGATAGCAGCTGGCCTGGAAACACTAAGAAGCAAGAAAGTTCGAAAAATCCACGTGTTACCGCTGTTTCCACAATATGCATCTGCGACTACCGGATCGGTGATTGATAAGGTGATGGAGATCACCAAAGAATGGCAGGTAATCCCTGAAATTGTATTCACTTCTCAGTTTTTAGAAGAAGGTCTTTTCATCGATACGTTCGTGAAAAAAGGGAAGGAATGGATGGATCAGCATGTATATGATCACTATGTCTTTAGCTACCATGGTCTTCCGGAAAGACAAATCAAGAAAGCCTCGGTAAACAACTATTGTAAATTGGGAACTTGCTGCCAAACCTTCAATGACAACAATCGATTTTGTTATCGGGCTCAATGTTTTCACACTACCAGAATGATCACAGAAAAGCTAAATATCCCGGCTGAAAAATATACAGTCTGCTTTCAGTCACGTCTGGGAAATGATCCCTGGGTAAAGCCATACACCGAAGAAGTGCTGAAACAACTGGCGAAGGAAGGCAAGAAAAAAGTATTGGCCTTTTCCCCAGCCTTTGTTTCGGACTGTCTGGAAACAACGATCGAAGTTGGTGAAACTTATCACGAACAGTTTATTGAGCTCGGTGGCGAGCGATGGGACCTGGTAGAGAGCCTAAACGATGACCCCATGTGGGTAGCATGTCTGGCTGAAATAGTTCGAAAATAAACTATTGCACCAGGATTTTCCTTCCAATCACTTCGGTAGCGGTTTGCAACTGCAACATGTATAGGCCTGGCAATAGAAATGGCAGCCTGTACTGTCCCTGATCATTCACTTCCAATTCGAACTCCTGCCCATTTATTGCAAACAACTCTGCTTCAAGGATCTCTTTATGATATTGAATGGATAAATCTCCAAATGAGGCTACAGGATTAGGAAATACGGTTGGATCTCCCTGAATTTCGACGAAAGTCTCCCTCAAAAGGGTATCTCTGGATCCCCCACTTAACCCTACCAACATGACATTGAAGAGACCCGGATAATTATAATTCACCTGGCCCGATGCTAACCATGTGGCAGTCTCAGGTATACCTCCCTCAAAGTACCATTCATAGTTATCATAACCACTACTTAAGTTGATGAAATTGATGGTTGAGCGCGCTTTGGTTACCTGTATCGAAGCCTCGAAATCCAGGGTCATTGTATTGGGGTCATCACAATTCAATTTGTTCAGGACTTCTACCTTCACCTCTTCTAACCTGCTGTAAACATTTTCTCCCGGACACATGGTGGAACAGCCATTCCGGTGTCCAATTACCGCATCAAAAGTGCCTAATGCGTGCTGGTTGGATGAATACGGTGTCAAACCTTCGTGGTCCAGCTTCCAGGTGATGATATTTAATAAAGACAAATAATTGGCTGAATTCAACTGGGCCGATTCATAGTTTCCCAGCATACAAATGCCCATCGTTGTGCTATTCGAACCACAAAAATGCGCCCCAAGGACGTCATCCTGTTCCAACGGCCCCGGATCCCTGCCATTGTAGATAGATCCATCCTGAGCCACCAGATAATTATATCCAATGTCTGACCAGCCATTGACCTGGGTATGATACAGATAAATATCCCTCACTACCTGGGTATAATTTGTGTTGGTATTAGAGCCGGCAGAATGATGAACCACTACATGTTTTACGTTCGTGGCGCTACGCGTGTAACTGGGTTCGGGAAGTCCAGCCCTCCATTCTGATTGGGGTATAGCGCCAAATGAATAATCGCACTCATTGGAAGATTCAATCCTTGAAGAAGCATTCACGTTGGGTGCATCACCACTGTTGATCAGATAGATCTCCACTTCTTCATCAAAGCCGAGTTTAATTTCTACAAAAACCTGAGAAGTATAGGATAAGAAGTAGGTGTACTCCGGAGCATCCGGATCCAGAGGAAGCCAATGTTGATCATCATCCATCCAGAGAGAAACAGAATCACCCAGGTATTTTTCGCACGTTATCACAATGGCTGTGGATTTAAAAGGCGCATCTGATGACACCCGGCCATTAACAAGTCCTGCATCAATACGCCGTACCCATGATTCATGCTGACTGACTACAGGATGCGTCAGCAGAATTCCATTAAATAAAAAGAGTGTAAATAAAAGTTTATGCACTTACCGGAACAATTTCAGCGATCTTATTCACAACGTAATCGACCTCCTCGATAGTATTGAATCGGCTGAATGAAAATCGTACGGCTCCGCGCGTGGGATCAGAATTAATGGCTTTGAGTACATGAGAACCTTGCGATGATCCACTGGAGCAGGCGCTACCACCGCTGGCACATATTCCATTGATATCCAGATTGAATAGCATCATCTCATTGTGGTCCCCCGCAGGAAAAGATACATTTAACACCGTATAAAGGCTGTTTTCCATATCTGCCGAAAGTCCATTGAAATATACTCCGGGAATTTTGCTCCCAAGTTGATCAATTAGGTATTGTTTTAACTTTCCTACCTGAACCTGATCATCGGCCATACTTTGATAGGCCAGCTCAAGTGCTTTGGCCAGCCCAACAATTCCGGTCACATTCTCCGTACCGCCTCGCATATTTCTTTCCTGAGCTCCTCCCTGGATCAATGGATTAATTTTAACCTGATGGTTGATGTATAAAAATCCTACTCCTTTTGGTCCGTGGAATTTATGGGCAGCCCCAGCAATAAAATCGACAGGCAACTCTTTCAGCACATGGGGAAAGTGGCCCATGGTCTGAACCGTATCGGAATGAAACAATGCATTGTGCTCTTTGCACAACTCACCAACAGCCTGAATGTCCAGTAGGTTACCAATCTCATTGTTGCCATGCATCAGAGAAACAAGACACTTTTCATGGGTTGCCAGTATTCCCGCCAATTGAGCCAGATCCAAATTGCCTTTTTCATCCACATCCAGCAGATGGCTCTTGATTTTTCCTGTCTTCTCAAGGTATTCCACCGTGTGCAAAACCGCATGGTGCTCAAGAGGTGATGTGATGATATTTTCAATCTGATGGGTCTCTACCGTACTCGTGAGCGCAGTATTGTCAGCTTCTGTTCCTCCTGAGGTGAAAAAGATCTCTGCAGGAGAAGTATTCAATAGGTCTGCTACTTTCTTCCTGGCTTGTTCAATGGCTGACTTCGTTTTTCTCCCCATAGAATGGATAGACGAAGGGTTTCCATAATGTTGCTGCCAGAAAGGAAGCATTTCCTCAATCACCCTGGGATCTATGGGTGTAGTGGCGGCATTATCGAAGTAAACATTCATTTGGCTGGTGTAGAAATGATTTCCCGAATATCAGCAATTAGTTTATTGGCCAGATGCTCCGCAGTAGCCTGGCTTTCCGACTCTGCATAAATCCTAATGATCGGCTCCGTATTTGACTTCCTCAAGTGCACCCATTCCTTACCAAATTCAAGTTTTAGGCCATCGATGGTGTTGGAAGGGTTTTCAGCATAGCGATTTTCCAGTTCTTTGAGGATACCATCAAGATCCATTTCCTCGTCCAGCTCAATCTTGTTCTTTGAAATGTGATACTGTGGATAGGTTGACTTTAGCCTCAAACAGCTCTTGCCATATTCTGCCAGATGTGACAAAAACAGCGCAATGCCTACAAGTGCATCACGACCATAGTGCAGCTCAGGAAAGATCACCCCTCCATTACCTTCTCCACCAATCACAGCTTTTACCTTTTTCATCTGGGTAACAACATTTACCTCCCCCACTGCTGCTGCGGTATATTCTCCGCCATGCTTTTCGGTGATATCTCTTAAAGCCCGCGTAGACGAAAGATTACTGACCGTATTTCCTTTTTTCTTTCCTAAGACATAATCAGCGACAGCAACCAGCGTATACTCTTCGCCAAATGGTTGTCCGTCTTCACAGATCATGACCAGTCGGTCCACATCAGGATCCACCACGATGCCCAGGTCATATTTTCCTGCTGCTAATTCATTGCAAATCTGTGAGAGGTTCTCGGGTATCGGTTCAGGGTTGTGAGGAAAAATGCCATTGGGCTCACAGAATAAAGGATGATATTTCACTCCCAGTTTATCCAGAAGTTTAGGTAAGGCAATTCCTCCAGTACTATTTACCGCATCTATGACCACATTAAAACCTCTGGCCTTGATGGCTTCTACATTTACTAAATCCAATTCGAGGATTTGGTTGATATGCTTGTCAATGTACGTTTCGTCTCGCCTTACTTTTCCGAATTTCTTGGGATCACTAAATACGATCTCTGACGACTCAGCCCATTTCAGCACTTTTTCACCATCTTTTGCTGAGATAAATTCCCCTTTCTCATTAAGAAGCTTCATTGCATTCCATCCGGAGGGGTTATGACTGGCGGTAAGAATAATACCTGCCTGGGCTTTTTCGGAAATCACTGCCATCTCTACTGTTGGAGTGGTAGAAAGTCCCAGGTCAATCACCTGAATGCCTTGTGATAGTAAAGTGTTTTCAACAATTGGGCTAATCAGGTTGCCAGACGGACGGGCATCCCTGCCTATCACAACTGTTGGGTTGTCATGTCTTTCTTTGATCCACATGCCAAATCCAGCGGTGAATTTTACAACATCAATGGGTGAAAGTGTCTCCCCGGCTTTACCACCAATAGTGCCCCGGAGTCCTGAAATAGATTTGATTAAAGTCAATGAATAGCGATTTAATAAAGTATTAAAAATGAAGTAATCACTAAAGAGTAAGGACTAACATGTAAGATAATGGCAGTGGATTAGTTGAATTTTGCCATTACTTTGTTCACCTCACTGTCCGGGTTTCCGCAATCGCTCTCCGGACCTACAGTTTTACCACAATAACCACAAGTAGTGCCCTCTTTGTTGAGGAATGGACTCTGAGAGGCACAGGTTCCCTTAAATTCCCCATTCTTTTTAAGAATGAGTCTTACTGACATAAGGACAAAAAATAGTCCCACAAAACCGATTGCTAATAATACCGTAGCCATAAGGTTACTTTTGGTTCAAAATTAAAGAATATTTGTCTTTCAGTTGAATAAACAAACGATAAGTCACAATCATTCCAATTAAATGTCATTAGCAAAACCAGATTTAAATAGAAAAGCAAAACTTGAAGCCTTTGATCGCTTATTGACGATCATGGACGAGCTTCGGGAAAATTGCCCCTGGGACAAAAAACAGACCATGGAAAGTCTTCGGCATCTCACCATCGAGGAGACCTATGAGCTGGGAGAAGCCATACTGGAGCAGGACATGGAAGAAATAAAAAAGGAACTTGGGGACCTGATGCTACACATGGCTTTCTATTGCAGGATTGGTTCCGAAACCAATGATTTTGACATGGCTGATGTGCTCAACCAGGTGTGTGACAAACTCATCAGACGACATCCTCACGTATATGGTGATGTAGATGCTTCTGATGAAAAGGCGGTAAAAGAAAACTGGGAAAAGATTAAGCTGAAAGAAAAAGCAGGTACCACTGTGTTGGCCGGGGTGCCCAAATCACTACCTGCCATGGTCAAAGCGATGCGGATCCAGGAAAAGGCCAAAGGAGTCGGTTTTGACTGGGACGACAAAGAACAAGTGTGGGAAAAAGTGCAGGAAGAACTTAACGAGTTCAAAGCAGCCAGCGATAAAGAAGCATCCATCGAAGAATTCGGCGATCTGATGTTTTCCCTGATCAATTACTCAAGGTTCATAGACATCAATGCTGAAGAAGCACTGGAAAGGACCAACTCCAAGTTCATCAAACGATTTACGCTGATGGAAAAAATGGTGAAGGATGAGGGCAAGGAACTCACCAATATGTCCTTACAGGAAATGGATGATTTTTGGAATAAAGCCAAAAGGATGTCCGGAAAGGATGCTTGATTGTTCCAAATTAAGTTCCTATCTTTTTAACAGTAATCAACCTAAAAAAGATGAAAGAACTTAAAATCAATCATGGAGCAGTGTGGGTCATTGTGGTCCTTGGACAAGCCATTCCCATGGTCTGGTATGGAATCTTTTCCGAGCAATGGATGAGACTCACCGGACTAACCGAAGAAGATGCCATGTCCGGCGGATCTACCCCTTATGTGGTGAGCATTGTTACGGCCATTGCCTTTGGCTATATGTTGGCCTGGGTATTTACACGCATGAACGTGCGCACCTGGACCGATGGGCTGAAAACCGGCTTTATCATGGGATTTCCGATTGCCATTTTAGGTACCATGACCATGTATCTGTTTTCCATGCAGCCATATGCCTTGACCTGGATTGATGGTGGACAAAACCTCATCATCTGGACAGTGTCCGGTGCGCTCCTTGGTGGATGGACGAAGGAGAAATGAGATCTGTTTATTTCTTTATTTCAAAACAATAGCAGCATATTGCCTGTTTCCTGTTGATAAAGAACTATTTAGGTGCATTTAAAAATCAAGACCCTCATTCGGGGTGTTTCAAAAGATCGCATTAAACAGGGCTTCACAAAGCAACTTTTTCTTTCGCTAAATCCTCCACTTCCGAAAGTCAAACTGCTTCAGTTTGATGGGTGCAAGTCAGGCGATGTTGTGGGTCTTGAATTGAATTTCATTCTCTTTCGCCAGAAGTGGGTGAGTGAAATCGTTGAAGATGATGAAGATGAGCAGGTGTGGTATTTTATAGATAAAGGTATATTACTGCCCTTTTTCCTTAGCTTCTGGGAACACAGGCACATCGTGGAAAGTGGCGAGTCTGGAAGCGTAATAATTGATGATATTTCATTTTCGACAGGATTTTTAATAACTGATCTTTTCCTGTATCCCCTGCTCTCCTTACAGTTTTTGTATCGGAAACCTATTTACCGCAAGTGGTTTAAGACCCCATGAGAGCTATAGAAAAAGGCAACCCCCTTGGAGTTGCCCTAATCTTTTGTTTCAATCTTTATCGCTAAAAATCTTTATGCATCCTTCCATTTGATGGTGCACCCAATGGCTCGTTTTTCCTTTACCGTTGGTTTTTTTCCTGAAAGCAGTGCATTAACTGCAGACTCTACATATTTTTCGCTAGCATCAGCTGCTTCCCTGGGGCTGTCATCAATAGCACCAATGTATTCTACTTTATACTTTTTAGCAGCTTCTTTGTTCAGCACAAATACATGCGGTGTCTTGGTGGCGCCATAAGCTGAGGTAATGTCCTGAACATCATCTCTGAGGTATGGGAAAGGATAATTTCTTTCCGAGGCACGGGTCTTCATTTCTTCCATGGAGTCACCTGCAGATTGAGATGGGTCATTGGGATTGATAGCAATGACAGGAAATCCTTTAGGGCTGAATGTCTTATGCAGATCAATGATCCGTTGCTCATAGGCCTTGGCATAAGGACACGTATTACATGTAAATACGACAATAAAGCCCTTTGCTGAAGGGTAATTGGACATGGAAACCATCTTACCATCAACATTCTTTAGGTTGAAGTCTGTAGCATAATCTCCAACTTTGTATCCATTGATCTCATCGACACTGGCATTGGTAAATAAGATAGCTACGACAACCAACAATCCGGTAATAGTTAAAAATGTCCTCTTCATGATCATTTATTTATTAAACGAACTATACTTCTTAACGTAATTTTCCAGTTCGGGTTTGTCAAACGCCTTTTCATGAAAATATTTCTTACCTCTGGCATCTACAAACAGTGTGGCCGGAATGGCACCCGACCAGTCTTCGTTGATGGCTGTAATGTATTTATCAGCATCCTTTTCATTCAATAAAAGGACTTTTGATTTGATACCATTTTTCTCAACCATCCTTTGTACTTTGGCCATATCCTGAGGATGATCAAGTGTCACAAAATACACGGTGGCCTTTGATTTATCGATGGCTTCGAAATGTGGCATCTCCATAATACATGGCCTACACCACGAAGCCCAGAAATTGATAACTTTCAATTTCTTGTCGGGAGACTTGATGAGCTGATCCAATGAGTTTAGACTGATCATCTCAATATCCTGTGCTTGTGTAGCTACCGCTGAAAGCAGGATTAAAGTAAAAGCTAATTTTTTCACAGAGTATATTACGTGGCTATTCAATAAGGGTTTTTCAATAGTCAGAATAATTGTACAATTCTTATATTATTTTTCCTGATGTATAAATTGATCAATTCCAGCCTTAACAATTTCATAATTTACAATATTTACTTCCTGTAAAGATAATTTTTCAAAAAATAGAATTGATTAATTAAACATTTTCAGTTCTGGGTTCTAATATATTTTTTAATCATCAAGTACCAAATTGTACTTTGCGAATTTTATCCACATTCGGCCTTATTTATCCACATAAGAATCAAAATGTTTTATAAGTGCCTGTAATATAGCGAGTTACATTCTGGCTATTAAATAATCAGTTTGTGGATAATGTGAATTTGACTTGTAGTTAGTGAAAAATGTAAACCGCTGAATACCAACAAGATGTAACACCCTATTCTTTGGTATGGCGAATAAGCTTGGTGCGGTAAGCATTGAATATTCTTGATTTTGATACAAACCCAAGGTATTTACCATCTTCAATTACAGGTAAATTCCAGGCTTGTGTTAACTCAAATTTATTCATGACAGATTGCATTTTTTCCTGCGGAGTCACATGGGCTGGCGGCACCTGCATAATAGCCTTAACGATCACATCTTCATACTTATCGTTGTCAAACATGATCTCCCTGATGTCATCCAGCGTCACAATGCCTTCTAACTCACCCTTCTCATTGACTACCGGAAAGATGTTTCGCTTACTCTTTTTTACCAGCTGCACCATTTCTCCAAGAGTGGCTTCTGGCCTTATGAGGAGAAGATCCGTTTCCATCACTTTTTTCAGATCGATCAGACTAAGCACAATGCGATCTCTGTCATATTGGATGAGGTCTCCTTTCTCAATGAGTTTTTTCGTGTAAATAGAATATTTCTCAAAATAGGATATCGTGGAATAAGAGATGGCTGATACAAGCATTAGTGGAACAAATAGTACGTATCCGCTGGTGATCTCAGCAATGAGGAAAATACCCGTCAAAGGAGCATGCAAAACGCCACTCATTACCCCACACATGCCAACCAGCGTAAAATTACTTGCACTAATGGACAATCCCGGGATCAATGTATTGATGACCTGAGTGAAAAAGAATCCGGCTACCCCACCCATAAACAAAGAGGGTGCAAAAATTCCCCCACTACCTCCTGCACCAAGCGTGAGCGCAGTAGCGACAGGTTTTACCATCAAAATGGCAAAGAGAAAAACCATCAACATTATTTGATTTGTTTCCAGCGGCTGAAATATTGTTCTGTCAAACAGGTCCAGTTGTCTTCCTGCCAGTAGATCTTTGATGGACTCATAGCCCTCCCCATAGATCGGCGGAAAAGTGAAGATGATTATCGCCAGCCCCAGTCCACCGATGAGGGCTCTGGAGAAACTTTCTTTGATCGTCTTGATGGCTGCCTCCACTTTATACATCGCCCGGGTGAAGTAAAGTGAGATAATCCCACAAAACATGCCCAATAAAAGATAATATGGAGCATCTGAGGCCTTGAAGGGATCTGTGAGCTTAAAGCTGAATAAAATATCTTCTCCCAACAAAGAGATGCTGACCAGCTGACCACATACGGAGGCGATAAGAATAGGAATGAACTTACTGATCTTCACTTCCGTCATGATCACTTCAATGGCGAAAATGACACCTGCAATGGGCGAGTTAAAGATGGCGGAAATGGCTCCCGCTGCTCCACAACCAATTAAAAGTGTTCGTTTTTTATAGTCCAGGTGAACCAGTCTGCCAAAATTAGATCCTATGGCGGAGCCTGTCACTACAATGGGTGCCTCCAGTCCGACGGATCCTCCAAAGCCCACGGTGATCGCACTGGTGATCATTCGGGAGTACATCTGAGTTCTTTTCAGAATACTTGAGTTCTTGGAGATGGCATACAGAATCTGGGTAATTCCGTGACCCAGATGCTCTCTCAATATGTATCGGGCTACCACAACCGTGATCAGAATCCCGACAAGCGGATAGCCAAGATACAGATAATTAAATCCAGTAAGATCGATGTTTCTCTCCAGAAAAGCCTGGATAAAATGAACGGTGCTTTTCAGGACTACTGCCGCCAGACCTGCAATCAGTCCAATAACACCAGCCAGGATGAGCGTGAAGTTATTATCACTAATTGTTCTGATACGCCATACAAGCAGGCGTGTCAACAATTTTGAGTTGCCCATCTAAACATTTAGGTCTGAGTGAAAATTATATTACCAACGCCCCCTTTTTCTTGAGGGCTTCTTCAATTAGATCAAATGTAGAAAGTATCTCTGCTTTTCCATCAACCAGGGCCACATCATGTTCGAAATGTGCCGATGGTTTTTTATCCGCAGTAACTATGGTCCACCCATCAGATAACTGGATCACCCTTCGTGTCCCCATATTGATCATGGGCTCAATGGCCAGAACAAGTCCTTCTTTCAGCAACTGGCCTCTGCCTCGCTTACCATAATTAGGAACTTCGGGAGATTCATGCATTTTTTTCCCCAGGCCATGCCCGACCAGCTCACGAACCACACCATAGCCGAAACTTTCCGTGTATGATTGAATGGCATAACCAATGTCACCAATCCGATTTCCTGCCTTCATCTGCTCAATGCCCAGATACAAACTCTTTTTTGTCACCTCAAGGAGTTGTTTTACCTCTGGCGCAATTTCTCCAACTGCAAAAGTGTAAGCATGATCACCATAAAACCCATTCATCAAAGCGCCACAATCTATCCCAATAATATCGCCTTCTTCCAAAGGCCTATCGGTGGGTATGCCATGTACTACCTGTTCATTCACAGATGTGATAATGGTATTCGGATAGTCGTACAAACCAAGAAATCCGGGTTCTGCTCCCTGATCCCTGATATATTCCTCGGCTATCTTGTCCAATTGCAACGGTGTAATTCCTGGCTCTACATGTTCTGCCAGGAGAGCAAGTGTATTCGACACCACCAATGCGCTTTTACGCATCAGCTCAATCTCTTCTTTCGACTTATAGTGAATCATATTAAACATTGTCACTGCAAAATTAACACAAAAAAACCCTGACAGCTTTGCCAGGGTCAATTTGATCGTTAATTCGGTTGTTATGAGTTGTCGGTGATGCCTTCGAGGACTTCCTTGATCGGCACACGCTGTCCATCTCTGAAAGAGACGATCCAGGCATCCTTAACTCCCATTTCTCTTAAATATTTTTTGAAGGTATCAGCTTCCCAGTAATCTCTGAAAACGCCGAGCGTAAACCTTTTAAATCCTTCACCTTCCTCCTGAGTGAAATTCTTAGAATTATCTGTGAACTTGCTCAGATCTTTGCTGGCGTAGGCTCCAATTTGTACTTTGAAAACAACTCCCACATTTTCATCGATACCATCATCGTCATTTTGAGGACGTGGTGCCGAAGCTGCGGCCTGTGCTCTGGCCTGTGCCTGAGCCAGCTGATTCCTTAGGTCGGAGATCTGTCCGGAATACTGAGCGATCTGATCGTCTTTCTCGGAAATTTTCTGATCTACACCATTCAGTTCGTTTCTAAGAGAAGAAACCTGGCTTTTCAATGAACGGTTCTCTTCAATAAGCCCCTTATACTCCTCTGGTTCAAGCTTTTTAACCCGCTTTTTCCATTCCTTCCGCTCCTTTTTATCCATTTCCTGAGCTGATACATCGAAAGATGCCATTGCCACAGCCAGGCCTATAAACAATATAAAAAGTCTTTTCATAATATATTCAGTTGATATTTAACGCTTTGCTTTATCAGTATCAGGTACTAAAATAACTTATTTTGATACAAATTTAACTTTTCTTCATTGAACCTATCATATCTTCAGGCTTAACCCACTCATCAAATTGCTCAGAAGTGAGTAATCCAAGCTCAATAGCAGCCTTTCGTAGAGTGGTTCCTTCTTTATGAGCCTTCTTCGCAATCTTGGCTGCATTTTCATACCCGATATGTGTATTCAAAGCAGTAACCAGCATAAGCGAACTCTCTAATTTCTCTTTTATGACCGGATGGTTTGGCTCAATGCCAATGGCACAATTGTCGTTGAATGATTCACAGGCATCTCCCAAAAGCCGGGCGCTGGTTAGCAGGTTATAAACCATCATGGGTTTAAATACATTCAGCTCGAAATGTCCGTAAATACCTCCACTGGCAATGGCCACATCATTTCCTATCACCTGGGCACATACCATGGTTAAGGCCTCGCACTGCGTAGGGTTCACTTTTCCGGGCATGATAGAAGACCCTGGCTCGTTCTCAGGAATGAGGATTTCGCCAATGCCGCTTCGAGGACCAGATGCCAGCATCCGGATGTCGTTGGCTATCTTAAACAGGCTTACAGCCAGCTGCTTCAGCGCGCCATGCGTTTCTACCATGGCATCGTGAGCCGCCAGGGCTTCAAATTTATTTTCTGCTGTTTTAAACGGAAGGCCAGCATTTTTAGCAATCTTTTCGGCTACGAGTTTGTCATAACCCGCCGGCGTATTAAGTCCTGTGCCCACAGCTGTGCCTCCAAGGGCTAATTCTGACAGATGATCAAAAGTATTTTCAATGGCCTTGATGGCGTGATCCATCTGCGACACGTATCCGGAAAACTCCTGTCCCAGGCTCAGCGGTGTGGCATCCATAAAATGTGTTCGCCCGATTTTCACCACATCCATAAATGCTTCTGATTTCTTGTGAAGCGTGTCCCTAAGCTTTTTCACTTTAGGAAGGGTTTGCTCTACAATGATCTGATAGGATGCAATGTGCATCGCAGTAGGGAATGTGTCGTTTGAAGATTGACTTTTATTTACATCATCATTCGGGTGAATGGATTTTGCCTTATCACTAAGTTTTCCTCCGCCAATAACATGCGCCCGATTAGCAATCACTTCATTACAGTTCATATTGGATTGAGTACCCGAGCCGGTTTGCCAGACGACCAAAGGAAATTGGTCATCTAATTTTCCTTCCAGAATTTCATCACATACCTGTCCGATCAACTTAGCCTTTTGCTCAGCAAGTACACCCAACTCCTGGTTAGCCTGTGCGGCTGACTTTTTCAAAATCGCAAATGCCCTGATGATTTCCAGGGGCATCTGCATATTCGCGCCACCTATTTTGAAGTTCTCTCTCGATCGTTGGGTCTGAGCTCCCCAGTATTTGTCTGCGGGGACTTTCACCTCCCCCATGGTATCGTGCTCCAGCCTATATTCCATCTGTATATTTTTTTATGACTTAAAATTATTCAAACCTGTTCAATTTACAGGCAGTATGCAGGAAACCACTTCCATTATTGACAATTTTTCAGGTTGTATGATAAAAATCGAATGTCAGAGAAAACAAATCGGGGAAATGGTATTAGGTTTGTAGTTTAGAACGATTCTAAATAATGGAACCAATTAGTGTACTCATTTCTGACTTTCAGTATCTCACCCGGGAAGGGTTGATACGAATGATTGAGGCCGACCCAGGTCTGTCGTTGCTAGGAACCGTGGATGATGCAAAACAGCTCATTGAAGAAACCAATGAACGGCACCCTAATGTGTTGATCATGGATTATCAAAGCAAGGATCCCTCTAACCTGGAGCTAATGAAAAAGGTCATTGATACAGAGGCCTCAAAGCTTTTGATCATCACGAATGAAAATAAGAGGGAGCACATTCAATCTCTTTTGGATCTTGGTATTAAGGGAATAGTCACCAAAAGTTGTAGCAAAGATGAGATTCTAAACGCCATCAAATCGGTTTCTAAAGATTCCAGATTCTACTGCAATCGCGTGCTCGATACCTTGATGGACCAGGAAGAAGAAAAGGAAATTAATTGTGATCCGACCGTGTTATCTCAAAGAGAATATGAGGTGTTGAAGCTGATAACAAAGGGTTACAAAACCACGGAAATAGCCGACGAACTTTATGTGAGTGTGCATACCATCAATTCTCACCGAAAAAATATTTTGAAGAAGCTAAATCTGAAATCTCCTACTGAATTAATTGTCTATGCCATGGAAACAGGCCTTGTCAAGGTCTGAGGAAGTCAATTATCACTAGGAATAGCTATTGTAAATCCATCCCCTCATGAGGTAGATTTGTAGCTTTTTAGATCCAGCATCGAAAAGACATTAATTAACGAACAAATTTGACACTCGATAGTCTAAAGCTCAATCAACAGGTGACAATTCTAAGTGTCACTGAAAATGGCTTAACTTCCAAGTTAACAGATATGGGGTTATATCCTGGCAAAACCATTTCAGTGATTTTTAAGGCTCCCTTTGGCGATCCCATTGCTGTTGATATTGATGGCTATACCCTATCCCTCAGAAAAGAGGAAGCGTCATTGGTTGAAGTCCAAATAGGATGAAAATTTCATTAGTTGGGAATCCCAACTCAGGCAAAACTTCCATTTTTAACCGATTAACTGGCCTCAACCAGAAAATTGGGAATTTCCCCGGTGTCACCGTAGATAAAAAATCCGGTTTGCTGAAATCAAAGGATGGGTCCCATCATATACTTGATCTTCCCGGAACTTACAGTCTTTATCCCAAGACCCAGGATGAGCAGATAGTCCATGATATCTTAAGTGATTCATCTCATCCCGATTATCCGGACAGAATCATTGTTGTGGCAGACGCCTCCAACCTGGAAAGGAATCTATTGCTTTTCACGCAGGTAATGGATCTTGGCATCCCCGTAATTCTAGCATTGAACATGTCAGACATAGCAGCCAAGAAAGGGCTGGTGATTGACTATAAAAAGCTGAGCGAGCTATTGGGTGGTGTGAAAGTCGTGCCTGTGAATGCCAGAAACGGACAGGGAATGGATCAGCTAATTGCTGAAACTGTTGCTGAAGACACGTCAACCGTTAAGACAGCTTTTGTTGCAGGTGAGTTTGAAAAAGGACATTTCCAGATATCCGATCCTCACCGCCAAAAACAGTTGGTTGAAGAACGGTATCGAAAAATCAACGGGATCTTAAAATTTGTAATCAAACAGGAGCCCACCAAAAGGTCCATGTTGAAGCGCCAAAGGATGGCTGATAAAATCATCACACATCCTATTCTGGGCTTTGTTTTATTTATCGCAGTTTTAATGGTGATCTTCCAGGCCATCTATGCCTGGGCAGAATGGCCTATGGACCTCATTGATACTTTATTTTTAAGTCTGAGTCAATGGGTGATCAATCATATGCCGGAAGGTGTTCTGACTAGCCTGATTGCCGAAGGGATCATCCCTGGTTTAGGAGGGGTATTGATCTTTATTCCACAGATTACTTTGCTCTTCGCCTTTATCTTCATTTTGGAAGAAAGTGGATACATGGCTCGGGTTGTATTTATTATGGACAAAATGATGCGGCCTTTTGGGTTGAATGGTCGTAGTGTAGTCCCATTGATCTCGGGGGTGGCGTGCGCTATCCCGGCTATAATGGCCACCCGGACCATTGAAAACTGGAAAGAACGTTTGATCACCATTATGGTCACTCCGCTGATGAGTTGTTCTGCCCGCTTACCCGTATATACATTGTTGATTGCATTGGTCATTCCTGATCAAGCCATTGGTCCTTTCAAACTTCAAGGCCTTGCATTACTGGCCATGTACCTTATCGGGTTATTGGGTGCTCTCCTGGCTGCGTTTGTTTTTAAATGGATCATCAAGGCCAAACAAAAGAGCTTCCTGGTCATGGAGTTACCTTATTATCGTATGCCCAGATGGAATAACCTGGCCATAACGCTGTGGGAAAAAGTAAGGCTCTTTGTCTTTGATGCTGGTAAAGTGATCTTTTCTATATCCATTATTTTATGGGTACTGGCGTCTTACGGACCCGGAGACCGGATTCAGCAGGCTGTTGAGAAGATACCTGAACCAGTACATCAGGAAGATGTAACTGCCTACGAAAAGAAAGTTGCCTCCGTAAGTTTATCTAATTCGTACATTGGCATTTTAGGGCACGCGATGGAACCAGCGATTCGCCCTTTGGGTTATAATTGGCAGATAGGCATTGCATTGATCACGTCCTTTGCGGCAAGGGAAGTTTTTGTAGGATCAATGGCTACAATCTATAGCGTGGGTGAAACATTTGAGGCAGACGAAACTTTGATACAGCGGATGAGAAAAGAGCAAAACCCGGTAACAGGGTTGCCAGTCTATAATCTGGCATCGGGGATTTCACTTATGGTGTTTTATGCTTTTGCCATGCAATGTATGAGTACCCTGGCAGTGGTACTGAGGGAAACGAAGAAATGGAAATGGCCACTGTTGCAGCTGGTCTACATGACGGCCATGGCCTATTTAGCCGCACTGATCACCTATCAAATACTGAAATGATCCAAACAATTATTGTAATTGGTTTATTTGTGTTGTCAGGTTTCTTCCTGGGTCGTAAACTATTCCTTTCTGTAAAAGGAAAAGAATCTCCCGGATGTGAAAAATGTGCTGCACATCAAATTTCAAAGGGGTCGACTAGCTAGTTCTAGTGATATGGATTTAGCTAGGGATAGCGATTGAATTCAATCATTATTCTATCCAACTTTGTGGTTAAATTGAATAAGTAGTGCATTTGAAAGATTATATAAACCAGGAAGATGAAAACAGCTTCCATCTATTAGATGGTAAGCATCTACTGGGTAGTTCTGATGAATGCATCTTTAAAAAATGCTGTAAGAAGTATAAGAAGAAGGGAAGGCACTGTAAGAAATGTCCGAAAATATAGCTGCGTCAAATACGATTACATCTCCGGAAGTATTATTTCAAACTTCTAATGCAAGCATCTCACAATGTGATGCACAGGGAAAATACATCCTTACATTTGCTGAGGATCAAATTGTGTTCAGGGCATGTGAGCTTATCTCTTTTCGACGCAAAATTCAAAAAATAGATCTTACTCAATTATTTGCTAGCGATACCCCGGACGTGGAGATTATCAGCATGCCTCATTGCGACCGGTTGTTCGTATTTACGATTCAGGAAATTCTAGAGCTGAGGGATTTATTTGCCGGCACTTTTGCCATGCTTGAATTGAATAGTCTCATCCATAAGGAGATTATCCGTAAGGGAGTTCTTATCAAGTCTAATTAGACTCATTATAAATTGGATTTTTAGCTGTTTTTTCACCAACCTTTGGTGTTCATTTGTAGTTTAATTCAAAGAATTGCCCAAGAAATTGTGTTCCTGTAAAGGTTCATTTTAAATAGAAGAAATATGAAAGACATTATTAGAAGCCAGTCCGTCTTGAAAGAAGAAATTATAGAGAGAATCAATAAGCAAATAAAAATTGAAGCAACCTCCTCTTCTGCCTACCTGGCCATGGCTGGCTGGTGTGATGTAAGAGGCTATGACAACTGCGCCAAATTTTTCTTTAAGCAGTCTGACGAAGAGCGTGGCCATCAATTGAAATTTTTTCATTACCTGGCCGATATGGAAGCAGAGGCTGCTTCTCCTACAATTGACGAGGTTGAACACGAATTCTCCTCTCTAAAGGCTGTTTTCGAAAAAGCACTGGAAAATGAAATCTCCGTTACAGAGTCAATCCACGATTTGGTAAGGATGGCCAGGAAGGCAGGAGACATTGCTACAGAGGAATTTTTAAGGTGGTTTGTTCAGGAACAAATTGAAGAAGAATTTGTAGCCAGAAAATGTGTTGAACTCTTCGACGTTTTCGGTGATGAAAAACTTGCCATCGGCATGATTGAGGAACGCATCCTTAGCATCTCTTATGATGGAGGAGAATAAACCCTTTTGAAACTTATTTAGAAAAGGGACCAAATCAGGTCCCTTTTTTTATGCCCTTTCAGGCACAAAATTCCACAAAATCACTACAACTAGTGATTACTAGCTACTAGTAGTGATTACCATTTTGGCTACTAATAGCGATTGATTGTGCAGGTCTCTTCACGCAAATTTGCAGTTTAGAATTATTCCAAATAATACCTTGAAATGAACAGAATTGTGTTAGCCGCTTCGGCATTATTCATCTTACTGAACGCTTGTAATGAAAAAGAAGATCCAACTCCCGGTATCAGTGTGCCTTCTACCTATTCTTTTACCAGAGACAATGAATCATCTGTAAGCTTTTCGGGTCAGACGGATCGGCTGAATATGTTATCAGAAATCAAGTCTTACCTGGGAAATGGTGATGCAGGTCAGGCGTTGGATGCAGCAAAACTCAACAACATGTTTTCCAACGAAAACAATGCATTTTCTGATCCGGATCTAAATGCATCTTCAAAACAACTGGAGGACAAAACATTTCTCGCTGATGTTACTTTTTATAAAGAGCTTTTCGAAGCGGCCGAAGCCGCCAGCGAAGCTGTAGTGGCCAATGGAGCTGTGGCTTCCGCAGGAGTTTCAGGCCGGCTTCAGCGTAGCAACGGAAACTACATCCTTGTGAATGAAAAAGGATGGGAATTCACCCAGTTGATTGAAAAAGGATTGATGGGTTCTGTGTTTCTGCATCAGATCTACAATACCTATTTAACGGATGACCGGATCGGACCATCGGTAGATAATGTAAACCTGGTGGATGGAGCCAACTATACTGCTAAAGAGCACCATTTTGACGAAGCATTTGGTTACTGGGGCGTACCTGTAGATTTTCCTGCTGAGATACCGTCTGAGTATAACAGGTTCTGGGCCAATTACAGCTATGGCAGAGAATCGCTGGTAGGTTCTGTCACACAGTTAAAAAATGCTTTCTTAAATGGTAGGACTGCCATAGTAAACAATGACCAGGATATTCTTGATGCCCAGGTAGACATCATTTACGAAGAATTCGAAATGCTTGCCGCAGCCACAGCCATTCATTATATCAACTCAGCCCTTACTGATGATAATGAGGGGGATTTTTTACACCATGTGTCTGAGGCATATGCCTTTGTCCGGGCTTTGAAATTCAGCCCAAAGAGATCAATCTCTGACGCGCAATTAAGCACTGTGCTTAATTCAAACTTTGGAACCGATGGCGATTTCTGGACCATAGGTGACGGTGATCTGGCAGATGCAAAATCCACACTTGCGTCTGTCTACACCAGACTAGCGGATATCAAAAACCAATTGTAAAATCATGAAGAGGCTAACCTTAATATCGTTTACTGTTGGGGCGGGGCTTCTGATTTCCTGTAACGAAGGGGCCCTGGACAAAACCAATGATTTTGATCAGCGACCCCTTCTCGAAAACCTGGGAAACAATTTGATTTTGCCCGCATATGAGCATCTGACAGAAGCGACCGAAGCTTTGTCGGATGCTTTTACGGTTTTGAAAGCAGAGCCAAATGCAACTACACTGGAAGACTTCCGTGCCCAGTTAAAAGTGGCAAGGCTCGCCTGGCAGGCCTGTGCTCCCTATCAGTTTGGTCCTGCCGAGACTCGAAGTCTGACCAATGAATTGAATATTTATCCCATAGATCAAACTCAGATCAACCAAAACATCAGTTCAGGAAATTATGATCTCTCCACATTAAGTAATCTTGATGCCAAGGGATTTCAGGCTATTTCCTACCTGGTATATGGTGACCCGGATTCACAGGAAGATATTCTCAGCTCATTGACTCAGGGTCGACTGCAATACATTGAAGATGTATTGACCAGAATTTCTTCCACAAGTCTGAATGTATACAATGACTGGAAGGAAGACTACCTCTCAGAATTCGTGGCAGAAGATGCACTGGGTGTAGACGTAGGCAGCTCTGTTGGTAAATTAATCAACGCATTGAACAGGGATTTCGAACGAAATACTCGAGATGGTAAAATTGGAATACCGGTAGGTATCCGTACACTCGGGGAACCTATCCCGAAATCCTCAGAAGCCTATTACGCGGGATACTCTGTGGAGTTGCTCGAAGCCAATATTCAGGCATTTGAAAAACTGTATTTCGGAGGAAATGGCATTGGACTGGATGATTACCTGGAAGCCGTCGGTGGAACAACCATTGACAATGCAGACCTGAATCAGTCCATCATCAGTCAGTTTGAAAAAATAGAATCAGCCATTGGAAAGATCTCCGATCCATTACCGATGGCCATCGAAAATCAAAAAGCAGATGTTGAAATGGTCTTCATAGAAATGCAGATCATGAACGCATTGCTCAAGACAGATCTATCCTCCACCATTGGGGTTGTAATTACTTACCAGGATAATGACGGTGACTGATGGGCAATCGATGGAATAAAATAGCGCAACATTCAATCTATCGGAAAGTCCCTATTTTCCCTCTGATTACGTTCCGCATTTTATTTGGTCTCCTATTGCTCTATTCATCTATCCGGTTTTGGGCCAAGGGGTGGATCTATTCCCAGTACATCGAGCCCAAATTCTTTTTCCCGTTTATTGAGGGCGTTCAGCCGCTACCGGGTATGGGAATGTACGTGGTTTTTGGCTTGATGATACTGGCCTCACTCTTCATTGTATTGGGATTTTATTATCGGGTCTCTACCATCAGCTTTTTCCTGCTCTTCACCTATGTTGAGCTCCTGGACAAGACCAATTATCTCAATCACTACTACTTTGTTTCGCTTTGCACATTCCTGATGATCTGGTTGCCAGCCAACAGATACTTTTCTTTGGACGTGTGGAGAAGGATGGTGGAACCTGTTAAAGAAGTTCAGGTATTCTTTATAAACATAATTAAACTCCAACTGGGTATCGTATACTTTTTCGCGGGTATTGCCAAAATAAACTATGATTGGCTTATCAACGCCCAACCGTTGAAGTTGTGGTTGTCTGCCCAGGTGCACCAGCCTATGATCGGGTGGATCTTTCGATTCAAGATCACAGCTTATATTTTTAGCTGGTTCGGGATGATCTTCGACACCACGGTTCCATTCCTGCTCTCATTCCGAAAAACATTGCCCTTCGCCTATGCTGCCGTCATTGGGTTTCACCTGATGACAGCATTGCTTTTTCCCATTGGTGTGTTTCCATGGATGATGATCGTGGCAACAACCATCTTTTTTCCAAACCACATCCACCAAAGGATTATTGAGCGTCTATCTTTATTCTTCTCCGGGTCGCCTGATTTGAAACCTGTGATTCATCGTGGATTACGAAAAGCAAGCGTTTCTGCATTTATACTGTTATTCATTCTTCAAATCGCCATTCCATTCAGATATCTTGCCTATCCGGGCAACTTATTCTGGAATGAGCTGGGCTACCGGTTTTCATGGAGGGTGATGCTGATGGAAAAGGCTGGACATATTTCTTTCTTTGTAGAAGATGGAGAAAAGAAACACATGGTAGCCAACTATGATTACCTGACACCGCAGCAAGAAAAGATGATGGCAACGCAGCCGGACATGATCATGCAGTTTGCCAGATTTTTAGAAAAGGAATTTAAAGAAAAAGGTTTTGAAAATCCAAGGATCACCACGCAATCAAGGGTAACCCTGAATGGCCGGTCCGGGAAACCATTTATAGACCCAAACATAGACCTGACAAAGGTTCATCATCATCAGCTCTCCTCAATTGTTTTGCCCTATGAATAAAATCTTGCTGACCATATGGACTTTGATTTTGATCTGGCAGGCGCAGGCACAAATTACGGGGGTTGTTACGGATCCACGTGACCAGTTTTTGGAAGGAGTCCAAATTTCTATTGAAGGCACCTCCCTTCTCACGAGCACTGATCGGCAAGGCATGTTCCATATTTCAGGACTTGGAAAGGGAACTTATCGGGTGGTTGCCTATTACCCTGAATTAAAACATGCTTTCGAAGACATTGTCATTGATGGGAGCCCTGTAAATATTGAATTCCACCTACTTGAAATTGAGCAGGAGCTTGAAACAGTGACCATCATTGATTCCAGGAAGGAAGAGATGGGTGCCAACTGGCTGCAGTCTGTGAGTGGTGCTGCCATTTATGAGGCGAAAAAGACAGAGTTGATCCTGCTGGATGAAGTCATCGGAAATAAGGCTGCAGGTGTAAGTCGACAGATTTATTCAAGGGTGCCTGGCCTGAATATTTGGGAAAATGATGGGGCGGGTATTCAGCTGGGAATCGGAGGAAGAGGCCTAAGTCCAAACAGGACCTCGAACTTCAATGTTCGTCAAAACGGCTATGACATTTCTGCTGATGCCCTGGGGTATCCTGAAAGCTATTATACTCCTCCATCTCTGGCGCTGGAAAAAATAGAGATCGTTCGGGGAGCTGCCGGCCTGCAGTATGGTACCCAGTTTGGAGGATTACTCAACTTTGATTTTAAGGATGGACCAAAAGACAAAAAGCTGGATGTGAATGCTATAAATACCCTGGGTTCATTCGGCCTTTTTAATACTTTCAACAGTGTCGGGGGTACCATTGGTAAAGTAAACTACTACGGTTTTTATCAATACAAAACCAGTGAAGGCTGGAGACCCAACTCAGGTCTGGATCAGCACAATGCTTATGGCTCATTTACCTACAATTTCAACCCCTTTGTAAGTCTGAAGTTTGAGCACACTTATATGAGCTATCTGGCTCAGCAACCTGGTGGATTGATGGATTCGGAATTTTATAGCAATCCACGCCAATCCAAAAGAGAAAGGAACTGGTTTCAGGTAGGCTGGAACTTGTCAGCAGCCGAACTGAATTTCCGCGTATCAGACAATGTCAAGTTCAATAACAGGACTTTTCATTTATCTGCAAACAGGTATGCCGTTGGTAACCTGGGACCCATCACCCGTGCGGATGATACCGAAGAAAACCGAAACCTGCTCAAGGACGATTATGATAACTGGGGAAACGAATTCCGGACAATTATCCATTACACGTTGCTGGGACAAAAATCCGTACTCCTTGTGGGGAACAGGGTATATTTCGGAAATACCATGAGTGCACAGGGCGAAGCTGACAATGGTTTTGATGCTGACTTCAATTTCCTATCTCCTGAAGAGCCTGATGATTCCAGGTTTCACTTCCCGGGACAAAACATTGCCTTCTTTGCTGAAAACATATTCAACATTTCGGACAAGTGGAGCATTACGCCGGGGATGAGGTATGAAAACATCCGGACAAGTGCAGATGGATATTATACCAATGAACAATCCGATATCGCTGGCAACATAATTTTTTCAGAAAAAGTAGAAGAGGAGCGAACCAAATTTAGATCGTTCGTCCTGCTGGGGGTCGGAGTAAGCTTTAAGCCAAATGACAGGCTCGAAATGTATTCCAATTTCTCACAAAATTTCAGAGCCATCAATTTCAATGATATCCGTGTAGACAACCCTTCGCTGACTGTAGATGAAAATATTGGCGATGAAAGAGGCTACAATTTTGACCTTGGAATAAGAGGATCTGAAAGTGAAGTGTTCCGATACGACATCTCATTATTTTACCTCGCCTATAAAGACAGAATTGGTAATGTGTTGAAAACAGGTGCAGATCCCCGGTTTAACTTCTATGTGCCAAAAATATTTAGATACCGGACCAATGTCGGTGATGCCAATATTTATGGAATAGAAGCCTTTATTGAAGGAAACCTATTTCGGCTATTGGATTTCAATCCTAAAAAATCCAAGCTTACCGGATTCGTCAATTTTGCAGCTTTGCAATCATCCTACCTGGAGAATCAGGAAAACAGCATTGAGGGAAACGAAGTTGAATTGGTACCCCCTCTGAATCTCAAAGCCGGTTTAACCTACAATTATCAGTCATTGGGCATTTCGTATCTATTTAGCTATGTCGCTCAGCAATATTCAGATGCAACCAATGCAGATAAATCTACCACATCCGTAGAAGGGATCATTCCTGCATACTCTGTCATGGATTTGTCTTTGACCTATGAATTGAAAAACTGGCGACTCGAAACGGGAATCAATAACTTGCTGAATAATTATTATTTCACGAGAAGAGCTGCAGGATACCCTGGCCCCGGAATTATTCCTTCTGATGGAAGAAGCGGGTATGTCACCGTCGGGGTGAACTTCTAGGTTCCAAGTTTAGAGACAAAGTCCCAGATCACCACACCCACACTCACAGAAATATTGAGCGAATGCTTCGTGCCCTGCTGTGGGATCTCCAGCACCACATCTGATTTTTTGACCACCTCGTCTTTCACACCAAAGACCTCATTCCCAAAGACAAGGGCATATTTCGATTTTTCCAAAGGTTCAAAATCCTTTAACGAAACGCTCTTATCCGCCTGCTCCACACTGATGATCACATATCCGTTCGACCGTAATTCATCTATCAGCGGAAGGATCTCTCTCCTGTGCTCCCACTCCACAGATTCCGTGGCACCTAGTGCTGTCTTTTGAATGTCGCGATGAGGAGGCTTGCCGGTAATCCCACACAACCAAACTTTTTCAATCATAAATGCATCAGAGGTTCGGAATACACTTCCCACATTATTCAGGCTTCTCACGTCGTCCAGGATGATACAAACATTGGATTTTTTTGCCTCTTTGAATTCCTCCACAGAAATCCTACCCAGTTCCTCATTTTTTAGCTTTCGCATAAGGAGTGCTTTACTTAATATTGTATTTACTTGATGATGAAATTCAAATCTATCTTCACCGAAATCCAGATAAAAGCATATTTCGGCGTGATCGGGTCAAAACTATCTCAAATTTCTGAATGACAAAATCGGCCAAAGGCAAAGAAACCCCATTGATGAAGCAGTACAATGCCATAAAGGCAAAGTATCCGGGTGCGCTATTGCTATTTAGGGTTGGGGATTTTTACGAAACATTTGGTGAGGATGCTGTGAAAGCAAGTAAGGTTTTGGAAATCGTACTCACCAAACGATCCAATGGAGCAGCTTCAGAGATGGAGCTGGCCGGATTTCCCCATCATTCCCTGGATGCCTATTTGCCAAGATTGGTCCGGGCAGGATTCCGGGTGGCCATTTGCGACCAGCTCGAAGACCCGAAAACCGTAAAAGGTATTGTCAAACGAGGAGTGACCGAGCTCGTTACCCCGGGTCTTTCTTTGAATGACAATGTGCTCGAACAAAATAAAAACAATTTTCTTGCAGCCATTCATTTTGGGCAGCAGGGTTGTGGGTTGGCATTCCTCGACCTCTCCACGGGTGAGTTTATGGTCACTGAAGGAAACGAACTTTATGTCGACAAGCTAATCCAGGGGTTTAATCCTTCGGAAATCATTTACTGCAAATCACATCGCGATCAATTCCTGGATAAATACGAAACCAACTATCACGGCTTCGGACTGGAAGAATGGATATTTCAATTGCCCTTCACCTACGAGCGGCTGATCCGTCATTTCAATACTTCCAACCTGAAGGGTTTTGGAATCGAAGAACTTAAAGATGGGATTGTCGCAGCCGGTGCCATTCTGTATTACCTGGAAGAGACCGAGCATCGGGAAACAAGTCACATAGGACATCTTTCACGGATTGATGAGCAGCAGTTTGTGTGGATGGACAAATTCACCATCCGAAACCTGGAGCTGATAAACCCTTCACAGCCTGATGGCAAATCACTGATCGAAGTTTTGGATCAGACAAAAACACCCATGGGCGCCCGCTTATTGAGAAAGTGGCTGGTGCTGCCGCTGAAAGATCAAATTATGATCGAGCGGCGCCTCGATACGGTGGAAGGCTTTTTGGCAAATGACGACTTACTGGAGTTGCTTTTGAATCACCTGTCCAAAATCGGAGATTTGGAACGGCTTGTATCCAAAGTAGCCACCCGAAGGATCAATCCCAGGGAGATGAATCAGCTTAAAAGTGGGTTGAAGCACATCCATCCGATGCGGGAGGAGCTCAAAAACAACAAAGAACAAATATATGAGGCTTATGTGGAGCAGCTAAACGATTGTAGGAGCCTCCTGGAAAAAATTGAATCTACCCTCAAGGATGAAGTGCCTTTGAATAGCTCTCAGGGAAATTTGATCAAGGAAGGAATTGACGAAAAGCTTGATGAACTAAGATCCATCGCCTATTCAGGAAAAGATTATTTGAAAGGGATTCAGGAACGGGAAACTCAACGTACAGGAATTTCTTCATTGAAGATCGCTTACAATAAGGTCTTTGGATATTACCTGGAAGTGACCAATGCACATAAAGACAAAGTACCCCAGGAATGGATCCGCAAGCAGACGCTGGTAAACGCCGAAAGGTATATCACTGAAGAGCTAAAAGTTTATGAAGAGAAAATCCTCAAAGCTGAGGATCAAATCTTCGAAATAGAATCCCAGCTCTATCAGGAGCTGATTTCCTATGCGCACGAGTTCATCGAAACGATTCAACAGAACGCCAGAATAGTCGCAACCATTGATTGCCTTTCCTCATTTGCTTCATTGTCGGCGCGTAATCAATATGTAAAGCCTACCATCTCAAAGGATTACATGATTGATATCAAAGAGGGGCGTCATCCGGTGATCGAACAAAACCTGGCAGCTGAAGAAAGCTATATCCCTAATGACATTTACATGGACAATGAGTCACAGCAGGTGATCGTCATTACCGGACCCAATATGGCTGGAAAATCTGCTTTGCTGAGGCAGACTGCGCTGATTACCCTGATGACCCAAATCGGTTCCTTTGTTCCTGCCGGTTATGCCAAAATAGGCCTGGTAGACAAGATCTTCACCAGGGTGGGCGCATCAGACAACCTTTCCAGAGGCGAGTCCACTTTTATGGTGGAAATGACTGAAACAGCCAGTATCCTCAATAACCTGAGTGATCGCTCATTGATATTGATGGATGAAATTGGTCGTGGAACCAGCACCTATGATGGGATTTCCATCGCCTGGTCTATTGTAGAGTTTATTCACAATCACCCGCAATACAAAGCCAAAACACTCTTTGCCACCCATTATCATGAATTGAATGAGCTGACAAACACATTGCCACGAGTAAAGAATTTTAATGTCTCCGTTAAAGAGTTGGAAGACAAAGTTATCTTCCTGAGGAAGTTGGTTCCGGGTGGCAGTGAGCATAGTTTTGGTATCCACGTGGCCCAAATGGCCGGAATGCCTAACCAGATTGTGATCAGGTCAAATGAGATCCTGAAAAACCTGGAAAAAGAAAAGCTGAGTGAGAAAGACAAGGAAAAGTTGGTAGAAATGCCCAGCAGCCGCGTGCAGCTAAATCTTTTTGAATCGGATCCTAAATTTGAAAAGTTGATGAAAATGCTTTCTGATGTGGATGTGAATACCATTTCACCAGTGGAAGCACTTTTGAAAATCAATGAAATGAAGGAACTACTAAAAGGTAAAAACTAAACTGGGTGAAAAGTGTAGGATTTTCACAATAGAATACCCATGAGTCCGGTTAATAGTTAAATTGCTTGTAATGTCAATTACCTCAAAGATTATTAAGGCTAATCTTCTCCCACTGCTTCTATTGGTTTTTGGGAATCTGTCTGCTCAAAATATCAGTTTGATGGACTTCTGTGGTTGGCGGCCGGTAGCGATTTCTGAGCAGGTGCCAAACGACCTCACTTCTTCTCGTTCAGCAGTGATCATTTCCATGGAGGCAAAGGAGGTTGGAGACAAGACCCGACCTCAATGGGAGAAGCTGGCAAAAAAAATTCATGCCGACTTACGGAAAATGTATGTGGATCCGGTCTGTTATGTTTTTGAGGATGATCTAAAGGCCGGGCCGGAAATACGGAAAGCTTTCGTTTTAGAATTCCAGCAGCGTGGAATCAAAAACCTCATCCTTTTGGAAAGAAAGTTTGTAGGGCTCGATGAGACTCACTCCATAAAAATCGCCCGCTTCAATGGGCAATCCGATCTAACTGCCGAAAATGAAAAGGTATGGGCTCAGATAGAATCTCCTTATGATCTCATTACGCTTCGATTAGGTCGTCAAATCATCAGGCAAAACATTGAACGAACCAACTTCCTGATCCCTGAAGACCCGAACATTTTGAAAGATTTACCTGTCTTTACTGGTGTTCACCTGGGGTCTTATCCTGGTCTGATCCGACGAGCAAACCTGGCAGTAGTCGTTCCGGAGAAACATAAAATATTTGCGGGAATTTCTGCTTCAGAACAAGAAATACTCCGACAAGAAAATCTTTTGATTGATAAGAAAGTGCAGGAGATAGAATCACTAATGTCCTTATATCCATATAAATATCAAATGGTCAGTTATAGCGACGATGAAACTTTATATAAGCAAGGATTTCAATTTGCTTTGCTACCCATTCATTCTACCGGACACACCATTAAAAACATGCTGAATTACAAAATATCGGGCACCGAAACGGATTATATCTCAATGGTACCAAAGGACAGCGCAGGCGTTTCTCTCAAAACGATCCCTGTAAACCAGATGGTTCATAAATATTACATCAAGCAAACAATCGCCCATGATGTTTACGTAGGTAAAGAATGGGACAGTGATTTTACCTGGGAAAGTGCTTTGAGAAACTTCATTGTAAATTTGAGTCGTGCTTTGAATTAACGTCATGGCCCGCCCAGATCTGTTTAAAACAAAAACCAAAGTCAATCAGATACCTGTTGATGCGTATCTCACACGGATTCATCTTGAAAAAGAGGATACCTCACTAGCGTTTCTCAAGAAACTTCAAAAGAACCACCTTTACTATGTGCCATTCGAAAACCTGGATATTGTTTTCAGGAAAAGGCTGGATTTTAATGTGGGCAGGTTCTTTAAAAAGATAGTCACCAAAAAACGTGGCGGGATTGGCACTGAACTAAATTTATTGTTTTATCATTTGCTGGTTGGGCTGGGATTCGACTGTTGCCTCGTTTCTGCGAGGATTTACAATAATGATAAGTGGGGGCCAGATTTTGATCTGCCTCTTGTGGTCTCAAGGATCGATGGCACAAATTATTTAACAAGCGTAGATAGTCTTTCAGCCATTATTGAGCCCAAAAAGTTAATACCAGATAGTATTCAGCTAGACTATAATCGATATTTCAGGTTTGTTAGGGACCCAGATGAAAATTTCATCCTTCTGAAATCAGCTGACAGCATCAACTTCCAGCGTGTTTATCAATTTGAAATGATTCCCAAGGAAATCATCCAGTTTCTGGAGAGGTATTCCTATTTCTATGAATCCGAAGATTCCCCCTATTTTCAAAAGAAAATTGTTTTCAAACTCACAAAAGAGGGGAGCATAAAACTCACTGATACATCTATTCAAATTGTAGAAAGAGGAATTGAAACCAACATCCCCCTATTACATGATGACCACTTTGCTTCAAAGCTTCAGGAGCATTTTGGATTGGATTATGAAAAATTATTTCGTGAGCGGCTCGATCAGTGAAAGAAATGCTGTTTCGTAAAAGCTACTCAGCTGACCTTGCTGGTCCTCGGTCTGAAAGACCATCAACTCATCAATTGTCAATATAGCACCTGTCCAGTCTTCTTCGATCCATTTTCCCGGTGCGTTCAGCGGATTCAATTTGCTGGTATGCACATGCGGCCAGGTACTCACATAAAAATATGGATTGTCATCATCATTGTCGCCAGGCATCATACCCATGGTGATGGATGTATCCGTTTCCGGATCACCCGAGTCCTTCAAAATAACACTCACTGCCAGATCAAAATAATGTGGCCAAATCTGGATTTCATTTTTCCAGTCAAGCTTTGTTCTTAAAGATCTTAGCACCAAAAAGGAATTGTGATAATATCTCCCCAGCTCATCCATGGCTTCATTATCATCCAGATCAAATGGTGCTCCATTAAGCTGTGGGTAATCTCTTAGTTTGTAAGGTAATTTTAAAGCCAGTTCTGAAGCAGACAGTCCGAGCTTACCGATCTGTTCTTCCAGCCAAAGCATAATTTTTCTATGGTTTGAACCTTTCACCTCAAAACCGGAGATAGTATTTACGCGGTCATCTACCAGGTAGAGTTTGAAATCTTCCAGACTAATAGATGATCTGAATATGATATTGCCTTCTACCCAATGACCGGCCATTCTTGAAAGCCCGGGAATCCAGAATAGATTGGCATTTCTATCTGATTTGCTATCTCCAAGAAATCTCCTCCCTACAGCAGATACATTTTGAATGGCTACATGAAACTGTGCCCTTGCATTGGCAATACGTGATATTTCTATTTTACGAAAAGGTCTCCAATCAAGGGACAACATGGCATGGCGGTGATCACGGTGGTTACAGCAGAAAAATTAATCCTGGAATTTTTTGACTGCACGTTTTAGTGAGTCTCTGTCAGAAGTAATCATAGGGTCACTAAAAACTTTTGCGGAGAGTGCGGAAATTACACCTTTTTTGTAGCCAAGTTTTGTAGCCAGCTCCTCGCAAAATTTAATTTCACTCAGGTAGATCTGATTATCGATCTTCATAAGCTGAACTATGTTGTAGAGGTACTCAAATTTATCATCATCCGTCATGGTTGACAATGCCGGAAGTGGCTCCGGTTCGTCCACCAGCTCCATGATCTCTTTTTCGGAGATTCCATTTGCCTTGCCAATCATATAGATTAGATCGCGCTCTTCCCCTGCAAAATCTCCATCGATTTTCGCAAGAGCAATGAGTGCGCTAAGCTGTGATTTAATACTCATAATATTATTTTTCGAACGTTTTAGCCTGTTTTTTCAGCAGCTCCCTGTCAGAAGTTATACTTGGGTCTGAGTAAATTCTGGCTGATAACTTCTTTACAACAGCCTTTTGAAATCCAAGCATGTCAGCCAGACCTTCACAGTAATTGATCTCACTAAGGAAAACTTCGTTATCAATCTTCATCAACTGAATCAAATTGTATAGATATTCAAATCTCTCCTCAAAAGACAGCGCACTGAATGAAATTGGTTCTGCATTTTTCTTCGCCATTTCAGTCTTGATCAATTCCTGAATTTCTTTCTCTTTGACCTTGTTGGCTTTACCAATACTATATATCCAGATCTGCTCTTCCCTGTCAAATTTTTGATCAGCAAGCGCTAGCTGTACCAATGATTGTAAGTGTGACTTGATGTTGTCTACCATAATGTGCCAGTTTTATTTAATAAATATAGCGATAAAATCAGAACCTAATGCATGTAGCTCCCCGCATTGATATCAAAGTTCGCACCCGTGGAATGATCTGCCATCCCGCTAGCAATGAAAGTTACCAAGGGAGCAAGGTCTTTGGGTTCTGTCATTCGCTCCAAAGATAAGTCACTGCTTGTATGTTGTTCACCATATTGATCAATAAAAGCTTTGGCCATATCAGTCTTCACAAATCCGGGTGCAATACTAAACGCCTTGATCCCATTTTTGCCATACGCAGAAGCAATGGTTTTTGTTATGGAAACAACTCCAGCTTTTGATGCAGCATAAGCCATGTATTCTGCCTGATCCCCTTTAAAAGCTGCTCTCGACGCAATGTTAATGATTCTGCCAGCCATTTTCTTTTTCAAAAAATATTCAATGGCCTTTTTGCAAAGTACTGCTGTGGAATTGAGATTTACCTGAATCACCTCATCCCAAATTTTTAACCATTCATCTTCAGGAGCTTCTAGCCTGGCGGGTTTTGCGATGCCTGCATTATTTATAAGTATGTCTATGCTACCCAGCTCCAGGATCACACGTTCAAACAATTTACCTGCTTCTCCTTTTCTGGAAAGATCCGCCTGATAGGCCTTGGACTCATTGCCTAAAACATGAATCAGGTTCTCCGCTTCTCTGGCATTCTTGTTGTAATGCACAGCAATGGTTGCTCCTGCTTCGGCTAGTTTAGTGGCAATGGCTTTTCCAATTCCACGACTGGCACCGGTAACTAGTATATTAAGTCCTGATAAGTTGATATACATTCGGGAAAGATCGTCAAAATGGTCCTAAATATGTGAAAGAAATAGATTGGATATGCCACAATAGCAGAATTATTAGCAATAAGTTTCAAAAAAGTGTTTCCTCTATGATAATTTACTAATACTTTCGGCAATTATTTAAAAATAATGTTAATTGGATGATTTTTTAATATGCCGCTTATAATGAGAAAATGTTTATCTTAGTCGCCACCTCCAGCTCATTAATTGAATGAGTCAAACACCGTTTAAACTATTTCTATGGGAATTCTCATACCCTTAATTCTAATTACAATTTGTTGCGTCGTTATTTGGAGAGCGGGTGACGGATTTATGACTGCTTCTGAATATATAGGAAGGAATCTTTCAGATGGAGTACGTGGTGCTACAATTAATGCCGTGGCGAGTTCTATGCCTGAAGTTTTCACTTCGCTATTTTTCCTTTTCATCATGAAAGATGCCGAAGGCTTTTCTGGAGGAATTGGCACAACAGCTGGATCAGCCATCTTTAATAGTATGGTAATACCGGCGGTCTCAGTACTTGCCGTGATCGGAATTGGCCTGACCAAAAATGTAAAAGTTTCCCAGAAAGTCATGTTGAGAGACGGGCTTTCTCTTTTAATAGCGGAGATGATCTTCATTATTCTTATCAGTGGCTCTTCCCTTGATTGGTATCATGGATTTTTGCTGATGATCGTCTATGTGGTTTACATTATTTATATGTTTTGGTCTATGGACAAAAAGGACCGGGAAGAGCTTCTCCATGAGAGCCATGTATCGGATGAAGATTTTGCTGATGTCGGAGATAAACAAAAGCCTTTCTTGCTTGGGCTTTTCACTCTGGACCTGGAAAGGGTTTTTATTGGAAGGAATAAAATAAACAATGTCAATGCCTGGTTTTTATTAGTCAGCGCTACCATCTCAATCGCATTGGTATGCTACTTGCTGGTTTTGGCCTGCGAATGGATTGGAGAAGAAACTTACACAGTCCCTTTTCTCGGCACATTTAATGGGCTGGGAATTCCGGTAATGTTCGTTGCGCTGATCCTGGCTTCCGCGGCTTCAAGTTTTCCGGATACCATTATATCCATCAAGGATGCACAGAGGGGTCAATATGATGATGCGATTTCCAATGCACTGGGAAGCAACATCTTTGATATCTGTTTTGCGCTTGGTTTTCCGCTGATGATTTTCACTTTGATTTACGGACCTATTCATATGCCTCCTGAAATGGTGGACCTGAGTAGTGAACTCCGATTCTTGCTTTGGCTATTAACAGTGCTTGTTCTTCTAATCTTTATCATTGGAAACAAGATCGGAAAAAGTAAAGCATTCCTTTTGTTAGGACTGTACTTTTTATTTGTTCTTTATGTCATTGGTCGGGGTTCAGGGAATGAGTTTGCCCAAGGTTTAGCAGACTGGTTGGTCTCCGTGGTTAGGTGGTTTAGTATCAACTAATCCCTTAAATGGTTTCTCTGGAATCAATTTTAACTTTAAATTCGCAATAAAAATTATAGATATGGAATTAACTAATCCTGCAGTTACCAGCGGAGTACATATTTTCGTAAACATTGTTGTATTTCTGATTGCTTTTGTTTCTGCGCTCATGTTTGTAAATGCGCGTAAGGAAAGCAAGAAATAAATAATTGCCCGATCGTCATTCTATTGGCAGACAAATTCCGCTCCCAAAAGGAAAACGCTGGGTTGTTGGAGATATCCATGGCTGCCACAAGACATTCTTAAAACTTCTTGATCAGATTCAGCTGAGTGCTGATGACCAGTTATTTTTGTTAGGTGATTTCATAAATAAAGGGCCCGAAAGTCTGGCTGTCCTGAAAGAAATCATAAATTTTAGTGGAGACCTCTATCCTCTCCTGGGTAACCATGATAAAATTTTCCTCGATTACTACACTGAGGGAAATGTTGCCGACAGAGAATTGTTGCAGTCCCTCAGTTCTACTGAGCTCGTAGATGCTGATGCCTCTACCAAAGAAAGAATTGCAAATTTTTATCGAAGTCTTCCCTACTATCTCACCTCAGGAGATACAATGCTAGTTCATGCGGGATTCAATTTTGAGCTTGATGACATCTTTCGTGATACTGACGCGATGATCACGATCAAGCGATTTGACTATGATCCAAAAAAAATCTCCGGGATGACTGTAGTGCATGGTCATTTCCCAACGCCTCTGGATCAAATCAAAAAAGCCATCCGTCAGGGTGATAAAGTAATCCCTTTGGACAATGGGTGTGTTTACCGTGGAAACTTATCCGGTATTGGAAACCTACTTGGTCTGGAGCTCAATGAAATGAGATTGATTGTCCAGCCAAATGTGGATCAAACGTGATCTCGCTTGTGTGTGCTTACCTTATCATTGGGTAATATAATCGGGCAGATGATGGCCAACACAAACAAGAATAGGATGAATAGAAGCATGTACATAATCAGACACTTTTATTTGAGAATCCAAATATAGGATTTCTGCTGTTTACACAAACCATTTTTCATTGAGAATTAAACAACTCCCTGGGCAATCATTGCATCAGCCACTTTTACAAAGCCAGCAATATTGGCACCCTTCACATAGTCTGTATAGTTTTTATCTATCTGACCATATTCCATACAGTTGGAATGAATACTCTTCATAATCATTTTCAATCGGTAGTCCACTTCCTCCCTGGTCCAATATAATCGTTGGGCATTTTGCGACATCTCCAATCCGGAGGTAGCCACACCACCTGCATTGGATGCCTTTCCCGGAGAAAACATCAGTTTCTCTTTTCGGATGATATGATAGGCATCCAAAGAAGTTGGCATATTGGCTCCTTCAAAAACACCCTTACATCCATTTTTAATCAAAGTTTTGGTGTCTTCAATATCCAGTTCATTCTGGGTGGCACATGGATAGGCTAAATCCACTTTAAAATTCCATGGTGTGGTGTCAGGGTGGAATTTCGCTGATTTAAACTTTTCTGCATACTCACTTATCCTACCCCTTTGTTCGTTCTTCAACGTTTTGATGTATTCCAGCTTTTCTGCATCTATGCCATCTTTGTCATATATACATCCACCAGAATCAGAGACTGTAACGGGCTTGGCTCCCAGTTCTATAAGTTTCTCTATGGTGTATTGAGCTACGTTTCCACTACCTGAGACGGCACAAACTTTCCCATCCAGTGAATCCTCTTTAGCGGCCAGGATTTCCTGACTAAAATAAACGACTCCGTATCCGGTGGCCTCTGTTCTGATCAGACTTCCACCATATTGCAATCCCTTGCCAGTCAACACTCCGGCAAACTCATTTCTGATTTTTTTATACTGCCCAAACATGTATCCGATTTCCCTGGCACCAACGCCAATGTCTCCGGCAGGTATATCGGTAAATCCTCCAATATGTTTAGAAAGCTCAGTCATGAAGCTCTGGCAAAAGCGCATTACCTCCAGATCAGTTTTTCCTTTTGGATCAAAGTCGCTTCCCCCTTTGCCACCCCCTAATGGCAGGGTGGTAAGGCTATTCTTAAAAACCTGTTCAAAAGCCAGAAATTTTAGAATCGATAAATTCACAGAGGGATGAAAACGTAGACCTCCTTTATAAGGACCTATGGCAGAATTCATTTGAACCCTGAATCCCCTGTTGACCTGAATATTTCCATCTTTGTCCTGCCAGGGAACCCTGAAAATAATGACACGTTCTGGCTCACACATCCTTTCCAGAATATTTGCCTCCTTATATTTTTTGTTTTGTTCTACATAGGGGACAATTGTTTCAGCAACTTCAGAAACTGCCTGGATAAATTCTTTCTCATGAGCATTTTTCTGCGAGATCTTCGCAACAAATTCCTCAACTTCTTTCGTGTATTGGGCCATTTGGATAATGTGTTCGTTTGGTGTCCAATTTAAATAAATTTTTAACAATTGGTTGGCTAAAAACAGACTCCTAGGCTCAGAAATTAAAGATTTCAAAATAAATGGCTAAACACCCGATAACATTATCACGTTATATTGTTGGTGAAAACCACCAAGAAAATGGAAACAATCAGACAATTGGATTCTGAGATCCTCATACGAGTGAGACACCTCAACGGGATACAGAAAAATGATGTATTAGATTACATTGAAAAGATTCCAAGAAAAAGTCACAGCACCAGGCTTTATAGAAGAAAAGCTATGAAGCAAATCAAGCAGGCACTTGAGAATCAGTAGGATGTAATTAGTCTTCGGAAAGGACAATAACCATGTCCTCTTCTGCCAGAGTGAAGACCTGGGATTTCTTAGGGTTGACGTATACACCGTATCCCTTATTGGCATCTTTGGCTTCTCGGATGATTCTATACCCTATGGCCACTTCATTCTTCCTGGCCGCGGATTCCAGAATTGTGTAGAAGTGAATAGGTACACCCGTTTTCACATACTCCTTGGCTGACTTTATGTAGATCTCCGAACCCTCCGCATCAAAAAGATCTTCAAAAACCCGCATCAAATATTTGTTTTCAGATACCTGGCTCATCAATAAACTGATAAGTTTATCACTCACGATGAAGTCATCGGCACTGGTGATATCAGCCAACTGCCTGTTTCTGATATCAAGCATCTCACTAACAATTTTGTAGCGCTCATTACGAAGCTCGGTGAAATTTCTCAGGTGCAATAAAGTGATCAGTGTCTGTGCATCTGCCTCCTGCATGGGAAAGTAATTCTGATAACACAAGAGTATGATGTATTGATATTGCGTAAGATGCATATTGGCCAAAGTATCCCGATCTGTAGTATCCTGTACTTCAAATTCCAACTCAATTTTTTTCACCGTGTTCTGTAATTTCCTTACTGTTTTTTCTGCATCATCAAATTTGGAAACCACACGGACGGTTGATCCCTCAGGCACATAATAGTCCAGCTCCTTTATGATATACTTCGCACGGTCATTCCAGCCAATCAATAAAATCTGTTCTACTTCCGGAATTGCCGGCTCGGAATATACAATCGAGCTTTCTTCCATCTCAATATGCTTCGGGGCATTCGGAACAAGGGTGTCGTCATCCTCAGTAATACCAATGACCCGATCTCCTCGCTTGAAAATCGTATCCATTGGGGGGTTGATCTCCACAGAACCATCCGCATACTGAATCCCCATGATGGCTGAGTCCTCATATGAGAAAAGAATTTCGCGAAATGTCTTACTCACCAAAGATGGTTCCTCCATGAAGTAGATCTCATCTCCTCCAAAATCCATGAGTTCAATGTAAACGACACTTAGTCCTGATTGCCTACTTGTCTGAACCATGATACGGCTGATGATCTCATCCGAAAGGATTAACTCCACTTCATCCTTACCTACCATCTTGGCTACCTCGAAGTTTTTCTTATTCTCCATCTCAGCAGTGATGTGATATGGAGATTTCCTTCGTTCAGGATTTGTGACGATCGCAACAATCGTTTTAATGATTTGGGAGTCGGAATTTTCATTATCCTTGTCCAGGATAATTATGGATTTGGTGTCGAATGGATTGGCAATATACAGATCATGCACATCGATCGGATTACCCGTCCGGCATATTACATCCGTATTTCCAGTATCTCCAACTTTGTCGCGGATCTCATCTTCCATCAACACCTTGTCCATGTCGGCCAGAATGACAATGACCCCACGCTTTTGGTTTTCATTGGCAATACAAAGCTCTGAAATGATTGTAAAAATTTTGGAGGACCAACCCAGGATTAAAACATGATCTTGTTCAATCACAAATGACCGACCTTTTCTTAGGTCTTCCATTTTGGAAAGGATACCATTGGAAACCAAACCTATCAAAGTAGAAATGATCACCAGACCAATAAAAGTGGTGAACATCATAAAAAGCCTGAAAGGCCAGTTTTCATCATGGTTTCCCAATACACCGGGATCAAGAACATGGGTTAGGTTGACCCACAGGGATTCATAAAAGGTAAAATCTTTTTCTGTTTCGGCATCCGGGTGCAGTCCCATGAATAACAATAGCATCCCGAAGATTGTGATCGTAACTACGGATATAATCCCTAGACCCGAAATCATGGAGATGGTTCCCTTCGACACATAGTTGTCAAACCTGTAATTCAGTCTGGTTCTAAAAGGAAACTTACTCATAGAGAATATTGAAAATAATTCTTACACTTAGGCCGCTGCAAAACTAATTGATTTTAAAGTTTTAAGCAGTGATTATTAAAGGTGGTTTCTACCGCATTTCCACAAATCTCAGAAAATCAAAAGTTGTAATCCGAAAAAGCTCCTTTTCCTCACTGCTTTTAAAGACAGGCTGCTTTTGTCTATTTTGAACTAAGTAAATTTCATTGTTTGCCAGGATGCCATTGTATAGTTTCAAGGCCAAAGTGGTTTGGGTTTTGATGTCGCCATCATTTAAGATCAGTTTATGTTGACTCTCCGGGGATTCGAAAATCAAAACAAGGCTCTCTTCATTTTTCAATTCATCAGATTTGCTTACCATAATGGCTACAAAGTCGTTTCTCCAGTTGTAAGCCAGGGTTGGCCTTAAATTCACTGTTTCCAAATCCCGATATCCTGATAGCGTATACAATTCAATACCTGCCTCTTGATGTTCTTCCATGTCGTAATATGACCTGCGCATATTTCTGAAGTAGATCTCCGAGGCATCTGTTGACTGAAATCGTATTTTTTCCAGATCTACCGCTGTATTTTTATCCGGATGACAGCTGGAAAACGCCATTGTTATCGATATGAAGATCAACGCCCTGCTCATCTATTTCTTTTTTAGACAAAGAATGGACTGTGCATGTTGGTCTGCATAATGTATGGTCTTTACCGGCGATAAATACTCGAAGGAATCTGATACATTCATTTTACTCAATAATTCGGTGCTAAGTAAAAACCTGACAGAGCCATCTGTGAATTGATATTTGTGATCCGATAGCTTAGACACATGGTCTTGAAAACCAATCATCGAGTCGCTAGAAAAATAAAGTAACCCGCCTGGCTTCAAAATTTGTATGATGTTTTTCCAGCCATTGAGGAATTCCTTTTCGTTTTCACAGAAATGGAGCACGCGGCTACAAATAATCGCATCCATCCGGGCGATATCCGTATGATCTTCAAAAATGCTTCTCTGTAGAATCTTTTGTGGATCCTTCCCAAAGCTCCTGGCCATATATTTTACCAGGTCAACCGATGATTGATCTGTATCTATAGCATAAACGTCAAAGTCCCGTTGAAAAAAATAAATCAGGTTTCTGCCCTCGCCACAGCCCACATCAAGGATTTTCTTAACCGAAGAAAAATGGCCCTTGAGAATCAAATCCAACAATTCCAGATCGATATCACCAAATACATTGTTATAATTCTCTTCGGCCGAGGACATTATTAAGTTAATGTTAATTGAGGAAAAGGAAGAATTAATTTGGAGATAACAATAGAGTTGTTTATAATTATTTCTATTATTCTTATTTTGTATTTAGAATCTTGAACAACGAAAAAACCAAACGTTTGAGAGGGGCTGGTTCGCTTAATCCTTTTGGTATGCCAATACTAATTTTTTCCAGCTCCTCTCTTTTTTTCGATCAATTTAATCTTTCGTAGATTCCGGCTACTCCCTGACCACCACCAACGCAGGCCGTTACCATTCCATACTTTTTCTCCCTTCTTTTCAATTCATTGAATAAGGTAATCGAAAGTTTCGCTCCGGTACATCCCAGCGGATGTCCTAATGCAATGGCCCCACCATTTACGTTTAAGGTTTCTGGATTCAAATCCAATTCACGAATGACAGCCAGTGACTGAGCAGCAAAAGCTTCATTGAGCTCTACCAAATCCAAATCACTTTGTTTCAGTCCCGCTTGTTTCAACGCTTTTGGCACAGCTTCGACCGGACCAATTCCCATGATCCTCGGGTTGACACCTGCTGTTGCATAAGATACCATCCTGGCGATGGGCTTAAGATTGTATTCTTTCACCATCTTTTCTGACATCACCATGACAAAGGCTGCTCCATCTGAAGTAGGTGAGCTATTGCCTGCTGTTACCAATCCCCCTTGCTTAAAGGCTGGTCTTAATTTGGCCAGACCCTCCAAAGTGGTATCAGCCCGAACACATTCGTCGGTATCCACGGTGAAAGTCTTACTTTTCTTTTGTCCATCCTCAACAAAGACATCCTCTACCTCGATGGGTAAGATCTCATCCTTAAATTTTCCATCAGCGATTGCTTTGGCGGCTTTTTGGTGGGACTGCACGGCAAAATCATCTGCATCTTCCTTAGAAATATTGAAGTCCTTGGAAATTTCCTCGGCTGTCAGGCCCATATTCAGATAATACTCCGGATGCTTATCCGCAATCCTCCAATTCAGTGCAGCTTTATAGCCGGTCATAGGAACCAAAGACATAGATTCGGTTCCTCCTGCAATGATGCAATCGGCTGTACCTGCATGGATTCTGGCAGAAGCCAGATGAATAGCTTCCAATCCGGAACCACAATATCTGTTGATGATCATGCCGGGGACTTCCATAGGTAACGACAATAAAGAAATCATTCTGCCCATCTGCATCCCTTGTTCTGCTTCAGGTATGGCGTTACCCACAATCAGGTCATCTACCCTTTTCGCATCGAATCCATCAATTGATTTTACGAGATGTTTGATCACATCCGCAGCTAAATCGTCAGGTCGGTAAAACCGAAAACCTCCTTTTTTTGCCCTGCCTACTGCAGAACGAAAACCTGCAACTACATATGCATCCATGTTATTTAAATTTTTTTAGTTTCTTAAAGGCTTACCCTTGAATAAAATACTTTGAATTCTTTCCTGTGTTTTTTGTTCTCCGCAGAGACTTAAAAAAGCTTCTCTCTCCAGATCCAATAGATATTGTTCTGAAACATTGGCTGGAGAAGTGAGGTCACCACCGTTCATGACGTAAGAAAGTTTTCTGGCAATCTTTGCATCATGCTCAGAAACGTAATTTCCGTAGAGCATGGCAGTAATACCCGCTTCAAACATGGCCATCCCTGTTCTTCCCTGAACTTTGATATCTTCTCTCATCGTAGGCTGGGTGTATCCGGCATCAGACAATTCAATTACCCGGTCCTTGGCATCTGCCAATAATCGTGCTCTGTTTAACGTAATCCTGTCGGAAGGTCGGAGGATAAATAATTCCCTGGCTTCTTCCGCTGATGTTGCCACCTTCGCCGTAGCGATATTCATAAAATACTCTTGTAGCCTGTTTAGTTCCGGATCACCTGGCATGTAAGAATCTGACGCACGAAGTGTGAGCTCTTTGGTACCACCACCACCAGGGATTAGACCAACCCCAAATTCTACTAATCCAATATACGTCTCCGCGTGTGCCTGGATCGCATCACAATGCAATGACAATTCACAACCACCACCCAATGCCAATCCAGATGGAGCAGACACAACAGGAACTGATGAAAATCGGGCGCGGGTCATGGTTTTTTGGAATTGTCGAATCATCAGATCGATCTCGTCAAACTCCTGATCTACGGCATACATGAAAATCATGCTAAGATTTGCCCCGGCCGAAAAATTCTGTCCTTCGTTACCAATCACCAGTCCCTTAAAATCTTTTTCGGCTATTTCTATCGAGGTTTGGATTCCCTCCACTACTTCTGCACCTATGGAATTCATCTTAGTGTGAAACTCCAGGTTGAGCACGCCGTCTCCCACATCGTATAGGGTAGCACCGGAATTGCTCCAAACGACATTTGATTCCTTGTAAGCGTCAAGGATTACCAAACCTTCGGTGCCGGGTACCAGCTTGTAAGATTTCGAAGGAATGTCGTAGAAATATTTTTTACCCTCCTTAAACTGATAGAAAGATGGATTACCAGCTACCAGCATTTCTTCAACCCACTTGGCTGGAGTCAGATTCATTTTTTTCATCTGATCTACACAATCCTTCACTCCCATTACATCCCAGGTAGCAAATGGACCCAGCTCCCATCCAAACCCGGCAGACAATGCCTGATCAATTTGATATAGATCATCCGCTATTTCAGGAATTCTCATGGAACTGTATCTGAACACATCATAAAAAGTCTTTCGATAGAAGTCGCCTTCTTTGCCCGTCGCTGAAATCGCCAGTTTCAACTTTTCTTTCAGATTTTCTACATTCTTGGTTTTATCCAGAATATCGAGCTTGATCTTGTCCTTGGGCTTGTATTCCATGGATTTGAAATCCAGCTCCAGGATCTCACTTGAACCGTCCTTGTTTCTTACTTTTTTGTAATATCCCTGTTTGGTCTTATCTCCCCACCATTTTCGGTCATAGAGTTCCTTCACAATTTTGGGGAGCTCGAATACCTCTTTTGACTCGTCATCTTTTAATCCCTGAGCCAGACCCTGCGCCACCTTTACGGCAGTATCCAAACCCACGACATCCAAAGTTCTGAATGTGGCAGATTTTGGTCGGCCAATTACGGGACCGGTCAGTTTATCCACTTCATTTACCGAAAGGCCCATTTCCTCAATGGTATGCATGGCGGACATCAGAGAGTAGATACCAATCCTATTGGCTATGAAAGCCGGGGTGTCTTTGCAGATTACAGTCTCCTTACCCAGATACAGATCCCCATAGTGAACAAGAAAATCAACGATCTCTGGATCGGTTTTCTTAGTTGGAATGATTTCCAACAAGCGCAGGTAACGTGGCGGATTAAAAAAATGTGCTCCGCAGAACTGTTTTTGAAAATGTTCGCTCCTATCCTTGATGATCAGGTTGATTGGAATGCCCGAAGTGTTGCTCGAAATAATCGCATTTGGATTTACATGCTTTTCCACCTTCTTAAACAATGTCGATTTGATTTCCAGGTTTTCTACGATGGCCTCGATAACCCAATCTGCGTCTTTGATCCGTGGAAGGTCATCATCAAAATTACCTGTGGATATCAGCGAAGCTTTATCCTTGAGGTAAAGTGGGGATGGCTTAGAGCTAATGCTCTGCTGTAGTGATTCGTTAACAATCCGGTTTTTTACAGAAGGATGATCTAACGTGAGGTTTTTAGATTTTTCCTGATCCGTAAGCTCTTTGGGTGAAATGTCAAGTAGGAGGACTTCTAATCCTACATTGGCAAAATGACATGCTATCCGGGAACCCATGATTCCCGATCCCAGCACGGCAACTTTTTTAATTTTTCGTTTCATAAATAAATTCCTGGGCTAACTGTTGAAACAATTGTTTGTCTTCGATGATATTTTTAATGGTACTAATAACTTCAAAAAATGCGACAAGTTTTGTCTGAGGTATCATTTGTTGAATGCGCTTATTAAACTCCCTGACCGCCCGTCTCGAAATTTCCCGCTTCTCTTTACCTAGCGTTGTAAGACATATACGCACGGATCGACCATCAGTTGGATCTTTTTCCCGAACTACCCAACCCTTCTCTTCCATACTTTTCAATATCCTTGTCAGGGACCTGGCCTCCAGACCCATCTGCGGAGCTATCTTAGTTGCAGCAGTTCCTTCTTCAACATCAATATTCAAAAGAACGAAACCGGATGATGCGGTAATATCAAATTCAGATCCATATTGATTATACATTCTGGAAATAGCGTGCCAGGTGGCTTTGATATTATAATCGATGGTTTCTTCTCTCTTCATTATATTTAAGGTAGATATAAATGCCGCCTAATAACAAAAAGGCATATGTATCAAAGGTAGTATAAATATGTTATGCATGCATACTAAAATTAATGTATATGAAGTACAATGAGCAAGAGCTCCGCGAGATTCCAAAAAGACTGTACTCTTATATCGACGAGAAACCATTTACACACTGTATCGAATGTGAAAAGTATCTTCTATCCGAAGGCACCGAATATTTGGTAGAGCGGATTTGTAAAAATTATCCTGAGTATGGAACTACCGAAACCATTTTCGATTATGCGCTTTGTATGGAATGTGCCATGAAGCTGCACAGCCAGATGTCTCTGGAATCTCAACGCACACTACAGAACTATTTCATGAAAAACATTGATTTGGAATCGCGTGCTCACAAGAAAAATAATCTGACGATTGAGGATGCCATTTCGAATTGTTTGGTGAGTGGAAAAACACTAAACGAATGTAAAGAATACCAGGTGTGCGCACATTGTGTGGGCGACAAAGTCTACATGGGTAATCCTCCCTACATGCTATCCGGTGTTGTTCTTGAAGAAATCATGAATATGCTATCGAATAAGACCCAGGATATCATGAATGGTTTTTACAGCAGACACCGTACGCCTACTCCCGGAATTTATGAGCCCGATCCAAGGCTTGTCCTGGTTTAATTGATGAGATCTCCCCTGATTTTCCGGATTCGCTTTCTCGCTTCAGCAGTATAAAGACTTCCCGGATAGTCTTTCAAAAATTCCTGAAAAGTCTGAATGGCCAGGTCGTCATTTAATAAGTGATCCTGATAAATGATGCCTTTTTCGTACATCGCATCATCTGCGAGAATGTCCTGAGGAAAAAGCTCCAAAATCTTATTGAGATAATTGATGGAATTTTCGAATTGCCCTTTTTGCTTAAACAAGGATGCCAATCTCCAGTATGCTTCATCTACGATCGGATGACCTGGATTTTGATTGATCAATTGCACAAGATTTGTAATGGCCGGATCAATTTTATGCTGAAAAATCATCAACTCAATATTGGCAAAAGTCTGCATGATTTTTTCAGTAGTGTCGAAAACAGTGTTGTTCTTGATCAACAGACTCAGATCGATTGCATCATTGGATATTTCTCTGGTAGTGGCCAATTTTAAAATATCGAGATGACTTTGAGCCAGGGAGAAATTTCCTGTGTAGTAGTTGAGTTTGGCGTTCCTCAATTTTGCTTCATAGCCGATCGGTGATTCCTTATTGCTTTTTTCTACCTGAGAATAAAGCAATGTGGATTCCCAGGGGATTCCATTCAGTAGAAAAATATCTCCAAGGTCAATTTTTGCGCGCGAAATCAAGTGGGGCGATGAGCGCGGATTATTGATAACCTGTTGCAGAATAAAAATAGCTGAGTCTTTTTCATCTAAATAAAATGCATGCAGCAATGCCTTGTTTCTTTGTGCCTCCAGTGAAATGTGGTTAAGCCCAATTTCGTTGATCAAATTATCGTAATCTGCAATGAGGTTTCGGATCTCCTCACGATTAACAGGAAAGGTATTTTTAATCTTGTTTTCTTTTGCTCTGATCGTGTAGCGCTTGGAGATAGCATAATTATAGCTATCCCGGAATGTTTGCGATACGTAATCAAATATTCTGATGGCATCATCCCAGGCACCATTGTCCATGGCTATTTGGCCGATACGCATACATTCATCACCTTGTGAATTTCTTTTCTTGTCCATAGACCGGGCCTGTATAAAGGCACCGTAGAAATTTTTTCGTTGGAGCTCTACCCAGATGAGTAAATCAGAATATAAATAATTATTGGGCTCGGACTGAATTTTTTTGATCAGCGACTGCTCCAGATAATCAAGATCGTCGTCTTCCTTTAGGATGTTCTGAAAAATATTCTTGACATAGTTGATATTGAGTGGATTTTCCTTTGCATAATTGATGTACTCATTTGTCATGGATGGCTTGTCATTTTTCATTCGATAGACACCAGCCATGTCCAGTGAAAATGAATATGGATTGCCCGATGCTTTTCTGGCCTCTTTGATAAATGAAATGGCATCATCAAGAAGCTGTTGACTCACCAGATTTTGGGCAATTAAGTTGAGTTGGAAAGGGCTCTCATGATATGACTTCATCAAATAGTCGGTATATGCTTTCTTTTTATCATCATCGCCCGATGCCTGATAAAGCGCAAGCACATTGGATTCGTATTGGAGGTTGGAAGGAAACATCTTCAAAACCTGCTTGATATATTTCTCGGCAGTTTTGAAATCCTTTTCGATAAGTAATAACTCAAAGTAATTGGAATGTATGATCGGAATGGTTGACTTCTTATCAGCAAGATCGGAATAAAGCTCGTGGGCTTTTTCATACTCACCTTGCTGGTAATATTCATTGGCCAGCTGAGCCTGTTCATTTTGCTGACCATAGATTGAATGTCCAACAAAAATCAAAATCCATATGGTTGATAAGATTCTCACTTTATACACAGTTTCCCTATATACAAGTTAATAATATAATTAGTTTATTTTAAAATAAGATCTATTATTAACGCTGTGGATTTGTGGGAAATTCCTAAAAATATAATTTGGAAATCTGATTTGTTTATAAGTCATGAGTTGTCGTTTGTTTATCTACAAGTTGTAAGACATGTAACTTACTGATGAGTAAGGTTTTATATTTTATAAGTAGATAACTCGAATATTGTATGTTGATAATAGTGTAATTACAATTTATGTTGGGGAGATGTGGATTACATTAGAGATATTAGATGTTATTAGAGGCTTATCTTGTTGAGTAAGGTAGTAATGTGTTTATCGTAGGTTTTACACACTTTAATACACAGATATCCACAGTTTATAAGGAGATATCAAGAAGCATATCGAAGTTCGATCTTACCTCTGTTTCTTTAGGAAAATGTTTAACCGGTTCTGGTGGCAAGTCTTTTCTGATGTTTCCTACAGACCAAATACTGTCTTTATTGCTATCAATAAGAAATCTAATCGTGTATTTCCCTGGAGGTATATCGGTGAACCTACATGTACTGCAGGAATATAATTGTTGTTGTACCTCTTTCTTTTGAGCGCTGATCAACTGGATAAAATATTGTAGAGAATCACTTTTAACATTGACAGTCATTGTGCCCAGGTTTTCTGTATTAGGAAACTTGTATTTTAGATCGAGGGCTGCTAATGTATCATCCTCTATGGATATAAAAGATTGTTTATCAATATTTAGCTGATAACTGAATTTGTCATATTTAGAGAGCAATGTTTTTCTAATGACATTCAAAGTATCGGGATTTAGAGAATCGATTTGTATGGTTTTATCCCACAATGCTATACTATCTAACAGTTCCTTTCTTTTAATGAGCTGAGGAAAAAGAGCCTCTGTATAGTTGTGATTCCATTTCACTTCAAGGTTTTGGAGATAAAAGGAATTCATACTATCCAGTACTACTTTGAATTTAGACAGATCCCAGGTTTTAACCGGCTTTGTAAATTTTAGTAACAGACTTTGTTCCGGCTTTATGGTTTTAGTACTTGATGGATTTGCCTGAACAGTAAATTCTACTTTCTTACGTGAGCTTTCCTGAAACTTAATATAAGTAGTATCTACTGTAGTGTTTTTCAAAGAATCAATTACTTCAATGATTACTCTGATACTATCTTTTGGATAACCTTGAAAGGGGTTATAAAACCTTAATGATTCTTGATCATCTGAAAGACTGGAATTGATGGTCAATACTGAATCAGTATCTAAAATTTTATAATTAGAGATTTGTTTAGAGTATCTAATCTCATAATATCTTCCATTTATTCTAGCTGAATTCACCTTAAGTTCAGAAGCATCAATTTGATAGGAATAAAATCTTAATGAATCAGTGAGATTCATAGGATTGATAAAGCCTGGTTGAAAAGCGTATTGTTCTTCATCCTCATCGAAGGAAAGATTCTTGTTTGCATCTTCAAAAGCTATGAGTTTGTAAAGACCATATTTGATGTTGTTGATGGCAAAGGACCCGCTTTTGGTTGTAGTAGTAAAATAGGTAGGAGTATCTTGAAATATATTAGTTGAATCTGTTTGTGCATATAGTGCAACCGTTGCTTTTTCAATTCTTTTATCAGTCATTAAATCAGTCACAGTACCGAATATTTTCAAGGAATCAATAAAGTCACCAGTAGAAAAGGCCAGGACAAGATTAACCGGTGGGTTCTTTTCTGTGATATCTGTTATGGCATCAAAGAAATTAAAAGTATAGGTGGTGGTATCCTGAAATGGTTCTTCAAACTGGAGGGTAATGGTGTTCTTTTTGATGAAGTGCTTAAACTTAACTTTAGTAGTTGGGGAAATGATCAGATTTTGTTTGATCTTATCTGCTGCTATTCTTTCATTGAATTCCAGGACCAGGGTTCTTTCATTGAAGTTTAATGTTTGATCGACGGGATAAGAACTAATTAATATAGGAGGAATAGTATCCTTTGGACCTCCTGATACAACACCTGGGTTTGCACATCTTTGAAAGAAAGTTAGTATGAGAAGGATGTTGATTCCAACTGTGATATATTTCATGTTTTTAAAACGTAAATAAGGCTGGAGTATTCTCCACTGGATTTAGCCTGACGATTGGATTTAAGACCGTTGTTAATAGCGGAAAGCATATTGTTACTACCCTGATATTTCTCACTAAGCCATGATACATAAAAAGCATCAAGTTTCATTGGATGAACTTTAACAACAGATAATTTACAGGTGGTTGCAAGTACCTTGAAGGATGACTGTGAAAAGTGATATAGATGTCTTGGTACATCATACGCAGCCCAATACTTCTTGTAGTGAAGAGCGTCATATGAATTGATGTTTGGTACGGCTACAAATAGTAAACCGCCTTTCTTAAGTTTTTTTCGTAGAAGTTTTAAAGTGATTTTCAGATCATGTACGTGTTCTATGACATGCCAGGCAGTAATTACATCGAATTTATCTTCATTAGAAACTTTTTGGATGGTATCATGAAATCTGATATTTGAATTGCTGAGTTGTTTAATATGTGGATCATAGGCTACTGATTCCCATCCTGATTTGTACATGAAATCAATAAAATGTCCTGTACCACATCCATAGTCTAGAATTCTACCTGGTTTTTTATAAGAAAGGATTAATTGTCTTTTGGATCTAAGCGTAAAAGAACGGGCAATTTTATAGACACCATTAATGAGATTATTGGATTTATTAGCATGTGAAATGTACTTATCACTTTGATAATAAGCTCCTATATTGTTTTCGTCGGGTCTTGGATTGGTAAATACAAGTCCACATTTATTACAACGTACCAGGGCGAAGCTTTCCTGGCTGATGGAAAAGTCAGTACATATTAAGTGGTTGGTGAAAAGCGTATGCTTGCAAGACGGACACTCTTCTAGTTTTTGATACATACTATCTTCCTATATAAACCATTAATACAGAAACATCTGCAGGTGATACACCACTGATCCTGGATGCCTGTCCTATAGTAGATGGTTTAATCTTTAATAATTTTTCTTTGGCTTCTTTAGATAAGGAAGGAATGTTGTTGTAATTAAAGTCAGGATTAATATTTTGATTTTCCAGTTCATTCATCTTCTCACTGTTCTTCTTTTCTCTCTCAATATATGTCTCGTATTTGATTTGAATCTCAGCCTGTTCTATACTTTCAGTAGAGAATTGATTGAGTTTGGATTTCAAGTCTGGGTATATTGTTTCCAGATCATGAATGGAAAAATTAGGTCTTTTCAGTAATTGAGACAGTGAAGATTTGTCCTTCACGGGCGCCTGATCTACAGATGCTAATAATGGATTTATATCATCTGGTTTGAATTTAATTTCTTCAAGCAATGATACTACATTCTTTGTTTGTTGTTCTTTATCAAGCATCTGCTGATATCTTGAGTCATCTGCCAGACCTAAACCATAACTAAGTTTGGTGAGTCTAAGATCAGCATTATCCTGTCTGAGAAGCAATCTGAATTCCGCACGGGAGGTAAACATTCTATAGGGTTCTTCGGTGCCTTTATTAATAAGGTCATCAATGAGCACACCAATGTAAGCCTGAGACCTCCCAAGGATAAATGGGGGTTGTTCTTTAACCTTCAGGTGTGCGTTGATTCCAGCCATCAAACCCTGGCAACCTGCTTCTTCATATCCTGTGGTACCGTTAATTTGACCAGCGAAGTAAAGGTTTTCAATGAGCTTAGTCTCAAGTGTAGATGTAAGTTGAGTTGGTTGGAAGAAATCGTATTCAATGGCATAACCTGGTCTAAACATTTTTACCTGCTCAAATCCTGATACTTTTTTCAAAGCATTATATTGAACATCTTCCGGCAAGGAGGTAGAAAAACCATTGACATAGATTTCTACTGTATTCCAGCCTTCTGGTTCAACGAAGATTTGGTGTCTGTCCCTATCTGCGAAGCGATTGATTTTATCTTCTATGGAAGGACAATACCGTGGTCCAAGTCCCTGAATTCTTCCATTAAACATAGGAGATTTGTGAAATCCTGTTTGTAATTCATTGTGTACTTCAGGACTTGTGTACGTAATCCAGCAGCTCTTTTGTTTTGTTAAAGGAGTTGTTGAATTGAGATAAGAGAATTTACCAGGGAGGTCATCACCCGGTTGCTCTGTCATTTTAGTATAGTCAAGACTACGTCCATCTACCCTTGGAGGTGTACCGGTCTTCATACGACCTGATTCGAATCCCAGTTCAATGAGCTGCTCAGTGATTCCTGTAGCAGCCCGTTCTCCTGTCCTGCCTCCACCAAATTTCTTTTCTCCTATATGTATGACTCCGTTCAGAAAGGTGCCATTTGTAAGGACTACGGATTTACCAGGTATTTCTAGGCCAAGGCTGGTTCTTACACCTGCCACCCTATTGTCTTTTACAATGAGACCCGTAACCATTTCTTGCCAGAAGTCAACGTTATTTATGCCCTCAAGCGTAAGACGCCATTCTTCTGCAAATCTCATTCTATCGGATTGTACCCTTGGACTCCACATAGCTGGTCCTTTGCTCCGATTAAGCATACGAAACTGTATGCTGGTCTTGTCGCTTATGATACCTGAGTAACCCCCGAGTGCATCTATTTCACGCACGATCTGTCCTTTTGCAACGCCTCCCATTGCGGGGTTGCAAGACATTTGGGCAATCGTATTCATGTTCATGGTAGCCAACAACACTTTGGAACCCATGTTAGCGGCAGCTGCAGCGGCTTCACAGCCGGCATGCCCTGCCCCAACTACAATGACATCGTATTCTTTAAACATATGCAGAGATGTTTCACGTGGAACATCAGACCCAAAGAACCCCTTTGAGCTTTGAATTGTTCCACGTGGAACGTTAAATTTTCAGCAAAGATATACACGTGTTTTCTTTCTTGCGCATGATTGCTTTTTGATTTGCTGTTTTATCGTCGTATCCCAGTAGGTGGATGACTCCATGAATCATTACGCGAGCAAGTTCATGACCAAATTCAACCTCATATTTCAGGGCATTTTCTTTTACACGGTCAATACTGATGATGATTTCTCCATTGACCACCCGGGCCTTTTCACTATAATCAAAGGTGATGATATCGGTGAAGGTGTCGTGATTCAGATAGGATTGGTTGATCTCCAGGAGTGATTCATCTGTGGTAAAGACATAAGAAAGCTCCTCTAACGTGTAGTCTTCTTCGAGGATTACACTATTTATCCAATCCTTTAATACTGCTTTCTCAAAAGGAAGATCAAAGTCGATGGCTGAATTCTGAAAGTAAATCGGAATCATTCAAGTGATCAGGAAAGATAGAAGAGCATTTCTACCTGTCTGCCATCATCATTGAAATGGACCTCATCGCATAAATGCTTCATAAGAAAAATTCCTCTTCCGCCTGGTTTGCTCAGGTTTTCAGGAGATGTAGGATCAGGTAAACTGTGGTAGTCAAATCCTTTACCCTGGTCAGAAACAATAAACTTTATGTGACTATTGTCGAGAATCAGTCTCAGCGTCACATTCTTTTTGCTATCGTTCTGGTTGCCATGCAGGATGGCATTATTTACTGACTCCGTCACCGCAATCATGATGTTACCATAAATGTCATCATCCAGAGAATACTTCTCCTTGGCATTGTCGATGAAACTCTCAATAATCCTGATGTTTTCAGATAGAGATGGTATTTGAATTTGAATCTCGTTCATTGTTATTCCTCTTCACTCAAGCGTCTAAAATAGTCGTTTACTTCTTTTTTATAAAATGGATTTAGCTCAATTGGTATAGTTTTTAATAATTCTATCTCATTTTCTCTTGCTTTGAGATATTCTTCATATGCCGGCGGATTTTTTCTTTGATAGTTATCCGCTGTTTCTCCTTCCCTTTCCGGGTCAATCTTTTGCTCACGCATAGATTCTTCAGCTTCCAACATCTTGGTCACAAGCTTTTTCTGTCTTTCAATCAGCTTTTGAGTAAGCTGCTTATTTACCAGTTCCAACTCACTTTCTTCCATCTCTTTTATGATCTCATTGAGTGAGTTTCCAATCTTTTCTCCATCCGGCTGGCCATTCAGTTTTTCTTGTAGTGCTTTCATCTGTTGACGGATCATCTCCTGCTCTGCAGCCATGCGAGCCAATTCTTCTGAAAGTTCTCTTCCGGATTTGCCGCTCTTTTTCAATTCCTCAATCTGCTGACCCAATTGCTTTTGTAGCTCGCTTAATGAAGGCTGTTCAGAAGGATTACCCGAGGCCATGCTCATGGCATTTTGCATTTGCTGGAGAACATCAGAGAGTAATAAAGCCAGATTGTTTACCGATGTCATGGCAAATTGCTGATGGCTCATGGCTTTTCCTTTGTTTCTTTCTCGTAGCTCATTCATGGCTGATTCCAGATTTTCATTGATAGCCCCTACTTCACGGGTCACAAATGCACTTATCTGAAAAACACGCTCAGATAGAGAATATAAACTGTCTTCAATGATCTGAGCATTGTCTATAAGCTGTAGCTGCTCTTGTGATAGCTCTATAAACCTGGGGTCTGATTGTCTGACCTTTCTGAACTCATCAATGATTTCTTCCTGATCGAAGGAAAGCTTAACCAGGTTATCGAGGATATTTCGAAGATTATCAATGTTTTCCTGCATCATGTCCATCTCCATATTGCTCTGCATTTCGGACATTTTCTGAGCAAGATTTTTCATTTGCTCACTGGTTTCCTGCTGCTTTGATTTTGTTGCTTTGTTTGGCTTGCTGTTTTGTTCAAGCTGCTCTGACAACTCCTCCAGATTCTTTTTGATGTCTTGCTCGTCCTGTTCAAAATCCTGCAGCGGTTCCGGGTTTTTCATCTCCTGGTTCAACTGCTCCATCTTTTCGATCTTTTCCTCCAGCTCCTGGAATTTTTCTTTGATCTCTTCCTGCTGAGAAGCCACATTTTCGTCCTTCTCCATTTGAGAGATCTTTTCTTGTTTCTCTGCCAGTGACTCCAGCTCTTTGATATTTTCTCCAAGCATAGATTCTAACTTGAGCCGTTTGAAAAGTTCAAGTGCACGCTCTAATTCGTTTTCCAGATTTTTCTCATTTAGCTGCAGTTTTTCCAGTTGATTTCGAACCTGATCAGAGTTGGCATTTTCTTCCAATAACTTTTTGAGCTCGTCATATAGCTTCTTCGTCTTCTCATCCAAGAGCTCGTTCATCAGACTTTGGAGCTGCTCTGACTTTTCCTTTATCGACTGATCCTGCTCTTTGAATTCTTCCTGGCTTTTCTTCAGGTTATCGAATTGCTCTTTCAACTCCTCGATGGATTTTTCCAGCTCTTCCCTATCCTTGAGGATGTCCTCAGCCATCTTCTCTTCCTGCCACTCCATCTTATTCTTTGTCTTGAGTCGCTCTTCCAGCTCTTTCAGCTTGTCGTTCAGGGATTCCACTTCGCTCTTTGCCTGGTCTAGCTTTTCTTCAGACTTCCTGGATTTTTCCTCAAGCATGTTTTCAATCGCCTTTTCATCCGGTTTTTGGAAGTAAAACCTTTGGGTTCGGCTTTCTTTGGGACCATTGATCCCATCATTATCCAATGCACTTAGGTAAAACTCTAAAGTCTGTGATTTTTCCAGGGCCAGCGTATCCATTGGCCAGCTAAAATAAAATTTACGATCCTGCTGATTGATATTGGCGAGCAACCTCACCTTCCTGAAAGGATCACTGAATCCTTTTCTATAGCTAAGACTCACTGCAGAGACACCATAATCATCGTGAAGTGAACCCGACAATTCAATGGATTGGTATAAAATAGTATCAGGAAGATATACAACTTGTATTTGAGGGTATTCATCCTTTACCACTTTTACATGATATTCTATCTCAGATCGGTTGGATCCAAATTCATTCTTAAGCTGTAGGTTATAGGTAAAATCGGACAGCGCTACTTTTTCAATCAGGAAGGCTTTATCTGTTTTGTTTTCAAAAGAGCTGGCTTTTTCATTAATGATGAGATGAGCGGATGAAGTATTGGTGGTATTAAGGTTCCATTTGATCCTGGTTCCTTCGGGAATCAATAAGTTGCCTGTATTGGCAATTGTTTCATCATCCAGCCTGGTATATCTGGGATAGTCCAGATCGATGGAGAATGTTCTCAGCTCCGGACGATCAAGTAACCTGATGTTATATTCATCTGACAGGTAGCCAGCAGCTTCAAACTGAAATGACATGGGGTTATTTACACTGTTGAACTTAAACCCAAACGAATCATTGTTAAGTTTGGCAAGCTTAATTCTCCGGTTTTCAGTCAGGATATAGACAGACTCCGGAATGCTTTCGCCCGTTACTTTTAGTTTCAGTTCCAGATTTTCATTTCTAAAGACATTCAGGTCGGTATTTTGAAGAAGAAATTCAAAGGGAGCTTTCTTTTTAAAATGCTGATCATACAGCATTATCCTTTTGGAGCTCTCCGTTACTGCTGGTGTATTGATAAAAGAAAGCAGAAATACTACAGTGATCAAAACAAGAAATGCATACAGGTATTTTTTGAGTATGCTGAAATCTACAGCTTGCTGAAACTGAAAAACATTGAGTTCGCGTGTCTTCTGCTCAATGGCAGCAGCTAACAAAGAGGTATCACTAGATGTTAACTCACTGATTTGCAGATAGTTAACAAGCTTATCGCTAATCTCAGGAAAATGATTCCCGATGTCTCTGGAGGCGTCAATGTCTGAAATATTTTTTCCGATGTTAAGGAGCTTCAACAGCGGCATGATCACAAGGGTGACCAAAGGAATCAAAAAGATGAGTAGCAGAGCAAGAAGTAGGATCAGCCTGATAGTGGATGGAAACCAAAAGCTATTTTCCAGCAAGATGACCACGAGGAACAATGAAATAAAAGACAATAGCGTAATTAGCCCACCCTTTACCAATTGTCGGAGGTAATACTTTCTCTTATACTGTCTGATCTTATGTTTGATCACATGAATGGCCATATTCTATCAATACGTATTATGTAAACTAAAGATCATATTTGGATATCGAGTTCCCTTTCAAAATATTCAATGATATGCATTTTTAAAAGTTTTTCCTGTTCTAACAGATCAAAATGTGGTAATTCACGCTTGAGTTTCCAATGAGGCCAGCCATCTTCATCTATTCCTTCCAAATCATAGAATCCAGCATAAGAAAGTACTTTACAAATGGCAATGTGCATGAGGTCCTGCTTTTCCTCTTTCGAGAAACTATTAACTCCCCGGCCAAGTTCCTGAACCCCAATCAGGAATAACACAGCATTTAGATCTTTGGGCCGCTTATTGATTTTTTCATCTAAAACACCCATCAGTTTAACCCACTGCCTTTCTAAGTCAATATCTTTTTTATATACCATTTAACGGAAATTCATTAAATTTTAAGTATGAATCTCTTCAGGATCACCGCAGAGGTATGGAATGATTTTCTGTTGAACATATTTCCAGCTGTCTGCATCAATTGTAATACTACACTTGTCAGGAATGAGCAATACATCTGTTCCAAATGTAAGATAGCCCTTCCGCGTACAAATGACTACCTCGATCCAACAAACAGACTATTCCAAAAGTTTGCATATGAACCCAAGGTGAAACACGTTTCCAGTTTCCTTGACTATAATAAACATGGAATAGCACGAAAACTAATTCATAGCCTCAAATATCGTGGTGAAATGGATATTGGTCTGATGTTAGGCAGAATCTATGGGGAAGATCTTCGTAAAACTGGTAAACTTAGACCCGATATTATTTTTCCAGTGCCTTTGCATCATCGGAAACTAAAGAAAAGAGGATACAATCAAAGTGAAATGATTGCGCTGGGTTTGTCTGAAAGCCTTGAGGTGGAAGTAGATACTGATATTTTGATCAGGAAGACGTATACGAGCACACAGACTAAAAAATCACGGGTTAGTCGTTGGGAAAATGTAGGCAATGTGTTTGAGGTTGTTTCTCCCGAACTATTATACAACAAACGGGTGATGCTGGTAGATGATGTATTGACTACGGGAGCCACCATGGGTTCACTGGCCAGCCAGATTGCAAAATGTGACGTGCATGAGATTTACCTTGTGGCGATGGCCGCAGGGTCATAAAAAAACCGGATCAGTTACGATCCGGTTCTTCAATTTGTGAAAACAGTTTCTTAGTAATTTGTTCCTGCTCGAATCATGGCGCATCGGAAACCAATTGTCGCAGTAGCAGAATCTTCGAAAAGAGCTCTTCTTGTACCTGGTGACATCCAGTAAGCAACATCAGCCCATGAACCACCTTTGTAAACCCTCATTCTTTTCACAGGAGGAGTGTCTACATTGTAAGATCCTTGCAGACCTGAAGTTTCTACCCAATCTTCTTCGGTATAGAAATCTTCATTACCGATAAATGTCCAACCTGCATCATAAGTATCTCTTGGATCCAGTTTTCCATCACGTCTTACAGGGTTCATATCTGCCACATCCTGGAAGGTAAGTGGTCGATAAACGTCCTGTACCCACTCATTCACGTTTCCGGCCATGTTGTAAAGTCCAAAATCATTAGGTGGATAATCATAAACGTAAGTAGGGATCATGGCACCATCATTAAGCTTACCAGCGATACCTGCATAGTCACCCCGTCCTCTTTTGAAGTTGGCCAGGAAATAACCCATGCTTTTACCGTAAGGATTCCTCAATGCGTGACCATCCCATGGATAAAGTCTTCTGTGTGTTTGGTTTTCGTCTAACCACTGAGTACCGATAAGTGCCTGAGCCGCATATTCCCACTCAGCTTCTGTTGGCAGTCTGTAATCAGGAAGTACAACTCCGGATTCTAATGGAATTCTTTGAGAAGCATTACCTATTGCAGTAGCTTCTGCTCCGGCAAATTCCGCATCACCACTTGCTAATGGATCAAGCAATCCGGCATCTTCTGCTAACTTCAGGTTTACCACTGAAGTTCTCCATTTACAGTAATTCACTGCTTGTCTCCAGTTTACACCTACAACAGGGAAATATCTGAAACCAGGATAACGATAGTAATGATCTACATAAGGATCATTAAAAGCTAAATCTCTTGTCCAAACGGTAGTATCAGGTAGGTTGTTTCTCCAGAAATATTCGTCGGAATCCTGTTTGATGTAAAACTCATATTCCAACCAGTTGATGTTGGATACTTCAGTTTCGTCCATATAGAATGATGCTACCGTTACAGTTCGCTCCACATTGTCGTGAGCATGGGTAACATCTTCTTCGAAAGTCCCCATTACAGTCCTACCACCTTCGATGAATACGAGGTTTGGACCTTCTGGTTGACCGCTAAAATCATTTACTTGAAATCCTCCCTCTTCGTTGAATTCCAATCCGGTGGCATTACTCGCCGAGCCCGGGTTAGAGCTGGTGGGATTGCCACCACCCCCACACGAAGCGAGGAAAACCAACACCGATAGCACGGATGTTGGATACATTGCTGCATTCACAAATCTTTTCATAACCTGTTTAAATTTACTTTGACGCGCACAAAATACTAATAAATACAATTAATTCAAAAATACATACAATATTAGTATTGAATCAATTGTACACAATTATCTAATGTCAAAAATGAAAAAAAATTGTGAAAAAAGTGGGATTTTATGCATTAGTTGTCTCCAACTGCATGGAATTTAATGTTTTGATCGCTTTTTTGACCTCGTCTATCTCTTTCACACTGATAATGAGCTTGTTTTTATATTCGCGCATACTACAGTTTTTGGGATGCTGCTGGATAAATGCCAGTACAGCTCCAAAAATGTCGGACTTAAAGTATGCTTCATCTTTTTTCTCTGAAAGATAACATCGCATCACCTCATTTTTGATTGTGAGTTTTTCGAAGCCGATTTTACTGGCCAGCCAACGAAGCTCTACAGATTCAATAAGATTATTCACGTTATCAGGGATGGTACCGAAACGATCTTTTAGTGTGGATTTGAATTTGGCAAGTGATTCCCGGTCATTGATATTGTCAAGTTCCGAGTAGAGAGCCAGTCGTTCGGAAATATTGGAAACATAAGATTCAGGGATGATTAGTTCCAGGTCCGTTTCGATGATACAATCTTCGATCATTTGTTCCAGGTGATCTTCACTCAGCGATTCGGTTTCAAACAAACTTTTGAATTCGGTCTCTTTGAGTTCATGCACGGCCTCATCAATGATTTTGTGATACATCTCAAAACCAATGTCGTTGATGAAACCACTCTGCTCCGAACCAAGTAGGTTTCCCGCTCCCCGGATATCGAGGTCTCTCATGGCTACCTTAAATCCATCACCCAATTCGGAAAATTCCTCCAGTGTATTTAACCGCTTACGCGCATCTGACGAAAGGGCAGATACCGGGGGTGTCAACAGATAACAGTAAGCTTTGGTGTTCGATCGTCCTACCCGACCACGCATTTGGTGAAGATCGGAGAGGCCAAAAGTATGAGCAGAATTGATGATGATGGTATTGGCATTGGGGATATCCAGACCCGATTCAATGATGTTGGTAGAAACAAGAACGTCATGCTCGCCATTGATGAACTTGAGCATCACTTTTTCTAATTGCTTACCGTCCATCTGACCGTGGGCGATACCGATTGAAGCATCGGGCACCAACTTGAGCACTATATTGGCAATTTTTTCTATGTCACTCACCTTGTTGTGCACAAAGAAAACCTGTCCTCCCCTTCGCACTTCATGGCTGATGGCATCCCGAATAATTTCATCACTGAATTCATTGATTTCGGTGACCACCCCTCGTCTGTTGGGAGGTGCAGTGGAAATGATAGAAAGGTCGCGTGCTCCAAGCAGTGAAAAGTGAAGTGTTCTTGGGATGGGAGTAGCTGTCAAAGTGAGCGCATCCACATTGACGCGCATCTCCTTCAATTTTTCCTTCACTTTCACACCAAACTTCTGCTCCTCATCTATGATCATGAGACCCAGATCTTTGAATTCGATGTCTTTATTTACGATGCGGTGAGTACCTATGAGGATATCAATTTTCCCGTCCTTAATCTTTCTCTTGACCTCATTGATCTCCTTAGTAGACTTAAATCGGTTGATATAATCCACTGTAACCGGGAAATCAGCAAATCTTTCTGAGAAGGTTCTGAAATGTTGCAGTGCGAGGATGGTGGTAGGAACCAATACGGCTACCTGCTTACCATTAAGTACTGCTTTGAAAGCTGCACGAATAGCTACTTCTGTTTTTCCAAAACCCACATCTCCACACACCAGTCGGTCCATTGGGTGTGGCTGCTCCATATCTTTTTTCACATCAATGGTGGCCATGGCCTGATCAGGTGTATCCTGGTAGAGGAATGATGATTCCAATTCTGCCTGTAGGTAATTGTCTTGCTCGAAGGCAAACCCAGGGGCTGCTTTTCGCTTGGCATAAAGTTGAATAAGGTCTTTGGCGATGTCTTTGATCTTACTCTTGACCTTTTTCTTCTTGTTTTCCCATTCAGGAGATCCGAGTTTGCTAATATTGGGAGGTTCACCCTCTTTTCCGGAATACCTGGAGATTTTGTGCAATGAATGAATACTTACATAGAGCAAATCATCGTCTTTGTAAATGACCCGAAGCGCTTCCTGCTTATGGTCATTGACTTCGACGGTTTCCATCCCGACAAATCTGCCAATGCCATAATCTACATGCACCACATAGTCTCCTGGCTGAAGTGTCTTAAGTTCTTTTAGTGTAAGGGATTTTGATTTGGTAAATCGCTCCCTGGTTTCAACTTTGTGGTACCTGTCAAAAATCTGATGATCCGTGTAGCAAAGAAGTTCATGCGTGTTGTCAATAAATCCTTCCCTCAAACTGGCTACAATCCCGTGAAATTGTAATTCGGGATTTATTTCCTGGAAGATAGATTCCAGTCGGTCAATCTGCTTCTGAGATTCTGAAGCAATAAACTTTTCCAGATAATTGGATTGGTGTTCCAGGAGGTCAGATGCCAGCAAGTCAAATTTCTTATGGAACGTAGGCTGAGGTCTTACCTCAAATTGGATTACCTGATCATGCGTTAAATAGAATCGTTTCCCAAATTCTATTTTTTTCATGAACCCGGTGAGCTTTTTAAAGCTGCTTTCTGAATCAAAAAGATCTTCGGGTTTTAGCACCACCTGGGTGTTTCCACTTATGGCCATGATCTGATCGAAAGACTCTTTGGCTTTTAAAAATCCTTTCTCAATGAGATCGGTAGTTTCCCTGTAATCTTTAAACCAGGTGATTGTATCTTCCGGAAGGAATTCAAAAAAGGACTGACGTTCTTCTTTGATCAGCTTATCCTGCACATTTGGTATAAGGCTGATTGAAGTAACATCTTTGGTTGAAATCTGTGTTTCCGGGTCAAAAAGCCGGATAGATTCTATTTCATCACCAAAAAGTTCCAATCTGAAAGGATAATTATCAGAAAAGGAAAAAACGTCAATGATTCCACCCCGCACAGCAAACTGACCCGCTTCATAGACAAAATCATTTTTTTCAAAACCATACTCTATCAGCAGCTCCGTCACAAAATCAACATCCAGCTTTTCCCCGACGCTGGCTTTCATGGTATTCTCTACCAGTGATCTTTTGTTGATTACTTTTTCGTAGAGGGCATCAGGATAGGAAACGATCACAATTTTTTCCTTTGCATTGATCTTGTTCAACACTTCTGCACGCTGCAGCACATTGGCATTTTCCGTTTCTTCAAACTGGTAAGGCTTTTTGTATGAGCTTGGGAAAAAATAGATGCTCTGTTCAGGGAGGAAGTTTTTTAGATCATTCTGGAAGTATGCAGCTTCTTCTTTGTCATGCAATACGATCAAGTGAGATTTTTCCAGAGATTCGAACAGTGCGTGAACGATCAGAATGTCTACGCTGCCGGCCAGACCTTTGATGGCGATTGTATTTCCTGAAGAAAGCGCAGTGATCGCACTTTTCACATGCAAACTTTCCCTGTATGTATTTTTTAAATTCCTAAGATCCACCCTGAACGCATTAATTGGGACGCAAAAGTAACTGTTATAGCTTGATAAACTATATTGAACCTATTTCACAATATATATGTTCACTTTTCGTCTAATTAATTAACAAGTAGGTTCAAAAAGCTTAATTAGATTATTTTAAGAATTTGTAGAAACTTTAGTCGACCTTCATGCGTTATAATAATAGAAAGCATTAAGCAACATAGTTGCAAAGATTTCTTTTTAGGTTAGGTTGGTGATAGGCGTTCATCGATTCCAGATGGGCGCCTTTTTTTATAATAGATTTTGACGCAGTCTATTGGTCACTCTTTCCAGTTCAACCAACGATTCAATAGCGACAAGCTCATCCGTACGAATCCCCAATAGCTTTGAAGCTTCAGCGACTTGCTGTCTTTCTTCCAATGCATACTCATCATCTGCAGAACTCATTCGAATGGCATCGTAGATCAACACCTTATCAAAGCTGGTAATCGTTTTTTTATTGAATGAATTAAAGATCTTGACCAGATCAGATTTTTGGTAATCAAAATTTAGCCACGCCTGTACAATTTCTTCGTCAACACCAACCTGGTCAGCCAGATCAACGGTTAACCATTCCATTTCAGGATCCGATACCAGACCATCTGAACCCGCAATCTTCAATAGCGCGTAACCATATTCTTTCCATGATTCCTCAGGCACCATAGTGATTCCATAAAATGCTGGGGATAGTTTTGAGTATTCGGATATCATTCTGTTAATGTTTAAATGTTATTCTGAACAAATTAAATTACTAATATTGACGCCAGATCGGAAATCATTACATAATTTAAGTATTTCGAAATAACCTAAGAAGCATGTTTACAGAAAAAGATAATCAACAGATCCGGGAGCATGGTATTGATGCAAAAATAATTGAAGATCAAATCGCACATTTTAAGTCAGGATTTCCTCCTTCGGTCCTGATTGATGCTGCCACGGAGGGCAATGGTTTACATATTTTAGATGAAAAAGAAGCTGATGATCTGATCCGATTTTATGAAGGGAATAAGGGTTCACTGGAGATATTAAAATTTGTTCCTGCGTCAGGAGCAGCTACGAGGATGTTCAAATCTCTTTTTGGTTTTTTAAATGATTATTCTGGAAGTGAAGAAGATTATTCCAAACTACAAGCAGACCAAAGTGCCGGATCCGTTTTTACTTTTCTGAAGAAGCTCCAGGATTTTGCATTCTATGAAGATTTGAAGCAGAAATTCATGGAGGTGAAGGGAGTCAGTCTGGAAGAAGCCCAATTGAAAAGGGATTATACTTCCATTGTGGATGTGCTTTTGTCGGAAGAAGGATTAGGCTATGGCAGTCTACCCAAAGGGCTTTTGAAATTTCATAAATATGTCGGCTATTCCAGAACACCCGCAGAAGAACATTTATATGAAGGAGCAAATTATGCAGTAGATGATAAAGGGAATGTAAAACTCCATTTCACCGTTTCTCCAGAGCATTTGGAGAAATTCCAGGCTCATATTAATTCCGTAAAGGGAAAATATGAATCAGAATTCAAAGTGAAGTTTGAGGTTAGCTATAGTATTCAAAAAAAATCTACTGATACCATCGCTGTAGACATGAACAATGAGCCATTCAGAAATGAAGATGGTTCTTTGTTGTTTCGGCCAGCTGGTCATGGCGCACTGCTGGATAATCTGAATGACCTTGATTCGGAGGTAGTCTTTATCAAGAATATAGACAATGTGGTCCCTGATCGGTTGAAGCCAGAAACCATCAAATACAAAAAGGTTATTGCGGGTCTTCTTTTAAAATACAAAGATGCAATCAAAGAAACCGTATCCAACCTGCGAGAAGGTAAAGGCCTGGATGAAGCAATCAAACTATTAAATGATTGGCTTGGCTACCGCCCGGCTGCCGGATTTGATAAACTCAGCACAAAAGAGAAAACGGATCATGTAATCGGGAAACTCAACAGACCATTGAGGGTGTGTGGAGTTGTGCAAAGTGAGGGTGATCCCGGAGGCGGTCCATTTTGGGTTCAAGCAGAAGATGGCTCCATATCAATGCAGATTGTAGAGACTGCTCAGATGAACCTTGATGACCCACAGCAAAAAGAAGTTTTTGAACGAGTGACGCACTTCAATCCAGTGGATGTAGTTGCTTATCTGAAAGATGTGGATGGAAAGAAATTTGATTTAATGAAACATCGTGACATGAATGCTGGCTTTGTTTCCAAAAAATCAAAAGACGGAAAGGACCTCAAGGCACAGGAGCTGCCCGGATTGTGGAATGGTAGCATGGCAGACTGGAATACGATTTTTGTCGCCGTACCAGCCATCACCTTCAATCCTGTGAAGTCTGTCAATGATCTGTTGAAATCGCAACATCAACCAAAGTAATTCATCTTTTGAATTGAGCGGAAAGCAAGACAAGTCATTGTATTTTGTGGCCCTTGTACCTCCTGAACCCTTTTACAGTGAAGTACAAAAGATTAAACACGAGCTATCTTCCAATTATCGAACGAAAGCCTCACTTAGATCACCACCACATATTACACTGCATATGCCTTTCAGCTATCCCGAAAGTGGAGAGGATAGAATTTATTCTGCACTGCATCGGGTGCAGTTCGGGAAATTTCCGATTGTCCAAAATGGGTTTGGTGCTTTTCCTCCCCGTGTCATTTATATACATGTGGAATCATCACCACAACTGAGTACGCTAAATGAATCAGTCATGAAAAGTATTCGGAGTGACCTAAACATAGTGAAAGATTCATATCGCAATGAAGGCTTCAAACCCCATATGACTGTAGCCTTCAGAGATTTGCGGCCGGCAATGTTTAAGCAAGCCTGGGAAACCATGAAAGATGCTCATATTTCGTTTACCTGGGAAGCTCGGTCATTTTTTCTACTGAAACATAATGGGAAGGAATGGGGTTTATTGAAGGAATTTGGAGATAGTTGAATAGAATAGAACATGCCGCATTAACTTTGCAGGCTTGTGATTTTGAGATAGTTATGAAGAGGATTTTCTTTCTGGGGCTTCTGCTGGCAGGATCCCTAAAAGTCTACCCCCAACCAGCATGGGAAGGCAAATTTGAACAATTGGGTACGGTACTCCCCACACCCAATGAGTACCGAACAGCTTCTGGCACACCAGGTCAGGATTATTGGCAACAACAAGTGGATTATAAAATTCAGGTCACGCTGGATGACGTGAATCAGATGATCAGTGGTGAAGCAGGGATTACCTATCACAACAATTCACCACACGAGTTGCCGTACCTCTGGTTTCAGTTAGATCAGAATATGAGAAAAGAGGATTCTGATTCCAGGACCACTCATACAGCCATCATGTCAACAAGCATGTCTCCCATTGATTTTCAGCGAGTCAAGAAACAGGATACTGATGTAGAGGGCTACGAAATAGAATGGGTAAGATCATCGGCAGGTCTGAGCCTAAAGTATACCATTAATAAGACCATGATGAGGGTGGATCTGCCGAAGCCACTGCAGCCTGGGCAGGATATTGCCTTGTGGATCGCCTGGAATTATAAACTCAATAACCGATTGATCGATAGATCAGCCAGGTCAGGATATGAGTATTTCCCCGAAGATGATAACTATCTATATACCATAGCACAGTTTTTTCCCCGGGCAGCGGTATACTCGGATTACCAGGGATGGCAAAACAAGCAGTTTTTAGGAGAGAGCGAATTCAGCACAAACTTTGGTGAATACCAGGTAGACATTTCTGTGCCTGCGGATATGATCGTGGCGGCAACAGGTACCTTAATGAATGCGTCTGAGCTATTGACAAAAACTCAGATGGAGCGCCTTGAGTTGGCCAAATCTACTTATGATAAACCAGTTTTAATTGTTACACCTGCTGAAGCCAGGAGAAACGAACCCAGTCGGGTAAGAAAAACAAATCGATGGCACTTTGATGCCACCAATGTCCGGGATTTTGCATTTGTAGCTTCTCGAAAATTTGTTTGGGATGCGATGGCTGTAGATGTCGGTGAAAAGGATGTACTTGCCATGTCTTTTTATACCAGGGAGTCCAATTCACTTTGGAAGAAATATGCCACCAAGGCCAGTGCGCACACTTTAAAATTCTTTTCCAAGTACCTGTTTGAATATCCGTATCCGGTTGCCATCTCTGTCAATGCAGCTTCATTGGGAATGGAATATCCAATGATCAATTTTAGCTATGGCCGACCCGATGAGCATGGAAAATATGAAGATAAGGATATGTATGCCTTGATCAGTGTCCTCATTCATGAAGTAGGGCATAATTATTTTCCGATGATTGTAAACAGTGACGAAAGGGCTTTGTACTGGATGGACGAAGGATTGGTTGCTTACATTCAATATTTAGCTGAGCAGGATTGGATGTGGGGATATCCATCGAGGAGAGGACCATCGGATAAAGTGATTTCATATATGAATGGAACTCATGGTGATTTCAGACCAATCATGACAGACCCGGAAAATTTTGTGAGTAAATATGGCAATGCCTACCTCAGGCCCGCCACCGCATTCAATATCCTGCGAAATCTTGTGATGGGTCCGGAGTTATTTGATCATGCGATAAAAACATATGCCAATACCTGGAAATTCAAACATCCTACCTACGCTGATTTTTTCAGGATCATGGAGGATGCCTCAGCGGTAGACCTGGATTGGTTTTGGAGAGCGTGGTTTTATTCCACCGACCATGTAGATATAGCCATAAGCTCTGTAAAATGGTTCAGGATGTCGGAAGAAAAGGCAACGACGGAATTCGTTGATTCAACAGCAATAAATCAAAAGCCGTATTACTTCAACTATAAGAAAGCATATGCCGGTGAGTTTTTAGAAAAGCTGGATGATGAGAAATACCGGGAAAAGATGTCAACTTTTGATTTTTATGAAGTAACTTTTGAAAATATAGGCGGATTGGTTAGCCCGATCGTGGTGGAGTGGAAGTATGAAGATACTTCTACGGAGATAGAACTGATACCTGCCGAGGTATGGAGACGCAACGAGCACACGGCCCGTAAAATATTTGTGAAAGAAAAGAAAGTGGCGAGTGTTCGGATAGACCCTGACCGGATGACTGGTGACGTAAATGAAAAAAATAACTTCTTCCCGAGAGTAAAACCATAACCATAAATAAGATGAGACTGCTAATCCTTGCTTTGTTTTTGTCCACACTTTTTTTCGAATGCAAAAGAACCAACAAAAACGGCGAAGGCGATGGTTCAGGTGAGATAATACTCTATAATAACCCTCCAGCAGAAGGGTTCAATATAGAAGGCTCCAACGCAATTGCGATTATGCTGGCAGATCAGGCCATGAATGCCATGGGGGGTCGTGAAGCCTGGGATAATACCAGATATGTTTCCTGGAATTTCTTTGGAAGAAGGCATCTGTTTTGGGACAAATCGGAAAACAAAGTCCGAATTGATAGAGACGACATGGTGATGAGCCTGGATATGGATGATATGACCGGCCAGGTATGGAAATCAGGAGAAGCCTTGCAAAATGTAGATTCAATCAATAAGTATCTGAAATCTGCAAAGGATATGTGGATCAATGATTCCTACTGGTTATTTATGCCGTTTAAGCTCAAAGATTCCGGAGTCACCATCAAGTACGTTCGCGATGATACCACCAAAGCAGGTGAGCCAGCCAGTGTACTATGGTTGACTTTTGAGGAAGTGGGCAATACGCCACAGAACGCTTACGAAGTTTGGGTAAGCGATGAAACCCGTTTGATTCGTCAATGGGCTTATTTCAAAAATGCAGAAGATAAAGAACCTGCCTTCGTTTTGCCATGGGACAACTATCAGCAGTACGGTGAAATTCTTTTATCAGGTGACAGAGGGGAGCGAAAGCTCTCAGACATAAAAGTATGGGATAAAGCTCCGAAGAATGTATTTACCTCTCCTGATCCGATTTATAAACCAAGTTCATAAAATCTACGGCATCAACTTTGCGTTGTAGAAACAGATGCGAAGATTTTTTCTTATATCACTGATCGTGTGGCCAGCATTATTGTTTGGCCAGGGAGAAAAGATACTGACTCGTCACCTGGAGAAATATGGTCAATCCACCTGGTCTCAAATCCAAACGCTGAAAATTCTTGGTAAGCATGTGACCGAAGATTACAGCGCATTTCCAATAACAATCATCAATAAAGAAAATGTCCGTGTCCGCGTAGATGGTCAAAACTATATACTGGCATTGGATCACGAGGTATTTTGGACATCCGGTCTCACCAGCTCAGATCTACCAATTGAAAAATTGATCCTGCAACATGCTTTAACCTTAGGAAGTCCTTTGGCAAAATTTAAGGAAGAATTGAAATATGCCGGATTGGAGGTTTTGGATGGGACGATGTTTCATTCCTTTAAAAAAGCCAAGGAGGAATATTCTGTGAATTATCTGGTGGATAAAGAATCCGATGAGCTGAGGCACATTCTCCTGAATATCGAAGGGAAACAACCGATGACTGCGCGGCTGACTTTTGATAAGTATAAATCACATCATGGTTTGCTCTTCCCAACAGCAATGACTGTAAGGACGGAAGAAAGCTTCAAAGAATGGGTATTCGATGAGATCTTGCTCGGAATAGCTATTGATGACCAGCTTTTTGTGAAACCCAATAGTCAATAACAAGACATATTGGCCAATCCTGGTAACCTGGACATACTATCCTCCGATAGTAACAGTAGACAAAAACAATTTGAAATTATGAAGGCGGTTTGGAACAACCAGGTTTTAGCAGAAAGTGATGACACAGTTGTAGTGGAGAACAATCATTATTTTCCTCCTGAATCAATCAACAAAGCATTTTTTAAAGAAAGTAAAACCCATACTACCTGCCCATGGAAGGGCGAGGCAAGTTATTATACGGTATCCGTTGAAGGAAAGGAAAATAAGGATGCCGCCTGGTATTATCCTTCTGCCAGCGAATTGGCTAAGAAAATCGAAGGATATGTGGCATTCTGGAAAGGTGTGGAAGTAAAGAAGTGAAGCAGCATTTCGGCCAAATTGACAATTTCTTAGCAGCCCACCAAGCCAATATGGCAGGCCAACCATCGTTAAAATGATGTGGTATGAACCTTGAGATACCAATTTGATAACAAGATTGGAGCGTTATGAAAGTGGATAGAAATTTAATTAGGAATTTAGCGAGAACCGCAGATATATTGAATACCATCAATGGTGGGATGTCACAAACAACCATTAAGATTCATAACAGTGAGCAAGAATGGTTGATCAAAGTGAAAACACCGGGGGTAGACCTTGACAATTTAAGATTGGAAGTTCTGGATAACCATTTATATATACATCAGATGATGGAGATTGATCAGAATTCTTCGGAAAAGGCACCATACGTGATATCCATGATCCCTTTGATCAGGCAAATAAATATTGACGCGATTTCTGCCACGTTTGAAGACGGTTGGACGGTTATCAAATTACCGTTTGATGAAATGGTAAATGGTCAGGAAAGACAAATTAAGATTGAAAGAAGGTAAGACCCTTAGAACAAGGAAAGCACGATCTTTTCCAGGTCTGATCTTTTCAACTTTTTGATGATTTTCATTTTGGCTTCAGGATCTGTGTTTGGATCCTGAAGTTCCTGAAGTGTGGACTTGTCAAAATACTTTTCGAAATCATGATTTGAATCAGCATCCATGCCGAAGACTTCTATTTCCTCCAGGGCGCTTTGCATGATCTCCCGACCAATATTTTTGCTGGATTCAATGGGCTTATATTTAGCGCTACTGTCTCTCAAAGTCCAGCTACTATAATCAATCCGCAACCCCTCAATTTGTTTGAGCCTTGGATCGAAATCACCAAAGATCCGTTTTATCACAGCATAGGCGGAAGATTTCCACGCATCCAAATCAAACTGTTCGTTATCCAGTTTGCTGATTTGTCTTTTGATCAATTCAGCATATTTCTTATCTCTTGGGGACATAATTACTCAATTTAGCTAATTGTACTCCAATTGATTACATTCTTACTCAAAGATTCAATCTGCTTTTTGATCGGGTAATTTTTCGATAGTGTGATTTCCGGGTCCTCATTAAGGACCTCTACAGCTATAGACCTGGCCTGTTTAAGAATTTCTCCATCTTTCCCCAGGTCAGAGATTCTCAAATCCATCAAACCACTTTGCTGGGTGCCCATCAGGTCACCCGGACCTCTCAGTTTCAGGTCAACTTCAGAAATCCGAAACCCATCATTGGTTTCTACCATGGTCCGGATTCTTTCTTTTGCCTCGGAAGTCAATTTGTGGCCTGTCATCAGGATACAAAAGGATTGGTCTGCACCCCGGCCTACTCTCCCTCGCAGCTGATGCAATTGTGAAAGACCGAACCTTTCCGCATTTTCGATCACCATGACCGAAGCGTTGGGCACATCCACCCCCACTTCGATGACCGTTGTTGCGACCATGATTTTGGTTTCCTTATTAAGGAATCTTTGCATTTCCCAGTCTTTGTCCTCGGGCTTCATCCGACCATGAACGATGGATATCGGCATATTCGGATATCTTCTGGAAATGCCCTCATATCCATCCATCAGGTGGTTATAGTCCAAAGTGGCAGATTCTTCGATCAAAGGGTAAACGATATAGACCTGGCGACCCTTTTCAATCTCTTTTTCAATGAAGCCGAACATCTGAATGCGTTTGGAATCAGTCATGTGATAGGTCTTGATGGGCTTACGACCTTTGGGGAGTTCGTCAATGACCGAAATATCCAGGTCTCCATAGAGTGTCATGGCCAGCGTACGTGGGATGGGCGTGGCGGTCATCACCAAAATATGGGGATAGGTGCTCTTGTTTTTGCTCCATAATTTGGCACGCTGTGCTACACCAAACCGATGTTGCTCGTCTATAATGGCTAAACCAAGTTTATCAAATTTAACCTTGTCTTCTAAAAGTGCATGTGTACCTACCAGGATATGAATTTCACCGGCCTTCAAGGCAATGTCCAGTGCCTTTCGTTCCGATTGCTTGGAGGAACCGGTGAGTTTAGCTACGCGGATGCCCAGTGGCTTGGCTTGCTCTTTCAGGTTGTTGAAATGCTGATCTGCCAGGATTTCTGTTGGGGCCATAAAGGCACATTGTGTCCCATTCCCAATGGCAATGAGCATACATAAAAAAGCCACCATTGTTTTACCACTTCCAACATCTCCCTGGATGAGTCGATTCATTTGCTTACCTGAACGGAAATCAGTGTAAGCTTCTTTGATGACCCTTTTCTGGGCTCCGGTGAGCTCAAAAGGAAGGTGATCATTATAGTATTTGTTGAGCATCTCGCTGTTGTTGAAGCGAATGCCCGGATAAGCCTCCATTCGTGAAATCTTCATCATCAGCAACCTCAGCTGAACATAGAATAACTCCTCAAGCTTCAGCCGGTATTGTGCATATTGCAACGACCTTGAGTCTTTAGGGAAATGGATCTGGATAAGTGCAGTTTTTTTGTCCTGCAGCCGGTACTGGTCAATGAGGTATTGGGGCAGAGTCTCATCAATGTGATGTACAGCCTCTACCAGCAGTACCTTCATCATCTTACTGATTGCTTTGCTGTCAATAAATTTCTTTTTGAGTTTTTCTGTGACGGAGTAAACCGGATGAAGATAGCTGCCCGCCTTGTTTTTTTCTGTTAGGACTTCAACTTCGGGGTGGGCAATGTTCATTTTGCTCCCATATCGCGTGGGTTTTCCGAATACAAGGTAGGGGACTCCGACGGTTAACCGGCTTTTGATCCATTTTACTCCCTGAAACCATACTAGCTCCAGGGCACCAGTATCATCATGAAAGGTACCAACCAGGCGCTGTTTTCTTCCAACTCCTACCGTTTGAAACTGTGAGAATTGACCGATCAGCTGCACATATTGTAAAGAATCATTGAGCTCACGGACCTTATAAAACTTCGTGCGGTCCTCATAGCGAAAAGGATAGTATTGTAGGAGATCTCTGAACTTAAATATCCCAAGCTCCTTATTCAGCAGTTCAGCCTTTTGCGGACCGACACCTTTGAGGAATTCGATTTTTCGATCAAAGAAACTAACCATGCATTGCCCTTTGTGCTAAGTTACCTCCATTCAAGAGACTGCAACATATGAAGGATATCTGTTTTGATATAGTTGATGACCGGTTGCAGGGAATCATTTTGGGTAGCAGTCTCAAAATAAAGGGCTCCCCTCAAAAAATGATCTACACTATCCGAAACATGAAACTGGAATTGTGTAGGTACTTCTCCTTCTAGGTCTGTGACACTTGCAAAATTTCCGTTGGGAAGTTCAATGATCTTTTCGTCAATGGCATATGCTTTTACATTGTGCTGAAAGGTGAGCTTGTAGGCATCGCTGTAATACCCCTTGAGTAGGGAATCCAAACTTAAAACCGGTTTGTAGGTGATTTGGATATTGGCCTCCATCTCCGGATAATAAATATCTACCCAATATCTTTCAGAGATCCAGGTGGTATCATCCAGTAATTTGGCATGCTGTGAATACTCAAAAGAGTAGGGCAGTGAATCGGGTGTGGACTGATAGGTAAATGGAGGAAGCTCTATTCTGTTGTACCCCTTGGGTTTGGGCAGATAGTCGGGTGTGCAAGCACAAAAAATAATAATTAGGGAGAATAAGAAAAATCTGTTCATCAATCAGTAAAGTCTTTGCTTGTTTCTGTTTTGCTCTCAGTTCCAATAAATACCCTAACGCGTTTAATTCTTTTATTGTCTACAGCAACGATGGTAAATAGGAAATTCCTGAATTTGATTTTTTCTCCGGCATTCGGGAGTTTATTGTTCAATTCGAGGAGGAGCCCACCAAGAGACTCACTCTCACTTTTGATGGATTCAAATTCCTGGATGTCCTGACCTGTAATTTTACAGAAGTCGTTAAGTGAGGTTTTGCCCTCGAATACAAATGTATTATTATCGAGCTTGCTGTAGGCAATGTCATTGTCATCATCAAATTCGTCATTGATCTCTCCCACGATTTCTTCGATGACATCTTCCAGTGTGATCAGTCCGGAGGTACCGCCATATTCATCCACTACGATAGCCATGTGGACTTGTTTCTCCTGGAAATCTTTGAACAGATCATCTATCTTTTTGCTCTCAGGCACATAGAAACCAGGTCTTAGCAGTGATTGCCAGTGAAATTCCTCGCCCATATCCAGGTGTGGAAGCAAATCTTTGATATAGAGTATTCCTTCTAACTTATCGATGGTTTCATTGTAGACAGGTATCCTTGAATAGCCTGTCTTATTGATTTGATCCATCAAATCATGAAAATCTGTATTTACATCCACTGCGGTGATGTCAATACGAGATTTCATCACTTGTTTCACAGAAAGGGTGCTAAAATTAACGATGCCTTTCAGCATTCCTTTTTCTTCTTCGCTGACCTCTTTATCGGCTGTGATCTCCAGGGCCTGATTGATTTCATCCACAGAAAGATTATATCCTTTTCGCTGAATTCTGCTCTCAATTACATTGCTAATCGAGAGTAACATCCAGGAGATAGGGAAGAGCACTTTATCAGCAATAGACAAAAGCGGAGCGGTGAATCGCGCAAAAGCCAGGTTATTATGGTTGGCATAGACCTTAGGTACGATCTCTCCAAAAAAGATGATCATGATCGTAATAGCGACAGTAAGCAAAATAATGATGAGCCCATCGGCGTCTTTACTCCCCACAACTTTCCAGGTTGCAAAAGTGGAGATGGTAACGATGAAGATATTCACCAGGTTATTCAGAATCAGAATGGTGGCAAGTAGTCTTCGTGGATTGAGCACAAGTCTGTGAATCAGGTGGTCCTGCCTATTTTCCGAGCTTTTACTGGATAAAATTTGATCATGATTCAGTGAAAAGAATGCCACTTCAGATCCGGAGATCAAGCCAGAGAAAAACAACAATACCAGAATGCTGATTCCATTGACAATAAAAAAGGAAACAGGTAGATCTGTTAAATATGCCAGTAAAAACGAGGGGTAAGGATCGTCAAGAGAGGTATCCAATAATTGCTGATTTGGTGAAACAATTAGAACGGTAGATCATCAGTGGCGTCTTCCTGTGGTTGATTGACTGGTTGGGATTCGCTTTCCTGATATCTATCCTGTGTTTGTTGAGATCCTCCAGATGCCTGACCTCCACCTCCGGAATTTCCAAGCATAGTCATGTTGTCCCCAACAATTTCTGTCGTGTAGCGTGTGATACCATCTTTTTCCCACGAGCGTGTGCGAAGCTTGCCTTCTACATAAACCATGTCACCCTTTTTCAGGTATTTTTCCGCCACATCTGCAAGTCCACGCCAAAGTACCACGTTGTGCCATTCGGTTTGCTCTTTGCGCTCACCTGTATTTCGATCTTTATAGACTTCTGAGGTTGCAACAGGAAAATTAGCCACAGAAGCGCCATTTTCAAGGTGTCTTACTTCTGGTTCTTTTCCTAAACGGCCAACAATGATTACTTTATTTACTCCGGACATATTATAAAATTATATTAAAAACTTACCTGTTGCAAGTAGTTGATGATCGATTTTGGTTTCGGCAAAGTTAATACTTCTTCATAGGAATACGGTTGTAAATCAAATTCGTTCATCAGATATGAGAAGTACTTTTCCCCCACGGTATAATGGTAAAACTGCAACCAGATGATTCGGTGGGTGAGTAAATGCCGAAACTTATCACTGGTTTGGATGAATCTTGCTTTGTTATGATCAAATGGGTAATCATTTGAATCTAAGTTATTTCCACCTTCGAAAAGCAGGAATTCGTACAAGCCCTTCCAGATAGATGCCTTTCGCTGCTTCATCAGGAAGCGACCCTCACATTCGATCACAAAATAGTGAAAATACTTTTCCTGGATCGTGGGCTTCGACAGTTTTACCGGAAGATGTTTTTGCGCCTTATGCTGGTATGCATAGCATTCCTGGCGGAAGATACAATGCTCACAATCGGGGCTTGGCTTGCACACGGTTGCCCCAAATTCCATGATGGCCTGGTTAAACTCCCCTGGTTGTTCTTTGTCAATCAATTCATTTAGGACTTTCAAAAAGACATTCCGGGTTTTTGCCTGGGAGATGTCTTCAGAAATACCAAAGAACCTTGAGACAAACCGGAAGACGTTTCCATCGATAACCGGAGCGGCTTCATCAAAGCAGATCGATGAGATGGCTGCCGCAGTGTAGGGCCCGACGCCTTTCAGTTTCAACAGCTCATTGTATTGCTCAGGAAATTTACCGTTGAGTTGTTCAGAGATATATTTTGCGGTCGCGTGGAGATTTCGTGCTCTGGAGTAATAGCCGAGGCCTTCCCAGTGTTTCAACACCGTGTCTTCGCTGGCATTTGCCAGTGCGGTGACGGTGGGGAAAGATTCAACAAATCTTTGATAGTAAGGCAATCCCTGGTCGATCCGTGTTTGTTGCAGAACAATTTCGGACAACCAGACGTTATAAGGATTCTTTGTGGATCTCCAGGGGAGCTCTCTTTTAGCTTTTGAGTACCAGCTAATTAGTGAAGAAGTGAAGTTATGTTCTATGATTTAGTTATTAAATGATCTTTAGCTTTTTATTTCACTCGGGCAAAATTAAATTTGGGCCGCCTATTTCTTTATAAAGTATCACCTAAATAAAAAAATACTGTGACAAAAGCGGATGTAATCAATGAGATTTCCGATAAGACAGGAATTGATAAGTCAGATGTGCAGGTAACAGTTGAAGCATTTTTTTCAGTTGTAAAAAATTCAATGGCGCAGGGCGAGAATATTTATGTCAGAGGTTTTGGAAGTTTTATCAACAAGAAGAGGGCTCAGAAAATAGCCAGAAACATTTCCAAGAATACAGCAATAGTGATAGAGGAACACTATGTGCCGAGCTTTAAGCCATCAAAAATATTTGCTGAGAAGATCAAATCCAGCAAGGACCTTAAAAAGGCCTGAGGGATAAAATGAATAAACAGCAGATTTTTCTAACGGTTGGAGGGGTAATTCTGATTATACTTTTGTTTCAGTTGCCAAAGGTGGTCGTTGAAAACGACGAGTCTTCGATGACCATGGAGCATGAGATAGAACTGGATGTGTCGGCAAGACAAAGAATTGCTGAATTAAAGGCTAAACTATCTGAGAGTGGAAATTCTAAAATTAGTATTAACTTTGCGGACTCTTTGGCCAAAGAGTATTTGCAGTATCAGTTGACAGATAGCGCAGCTGTATACGCAGAAAAGATCCTAGCCACTGAGGCTTCTGAGGAAGCCAGGCAGTTGGCTGCCCTGATTTACTATCAGGCATATAGAATAGGATCTGGCAGAGGCCTTGGAGAAAAAGCAGTTGGATTTGCCGCGAAGGCAAGAAACCTGCTAACTACTCTGGTAGAAGAACAACCGGAGAATAGTTCATTGAAAAACAAATTGGCGATGACACTTATGGCATCAGAGAATCCCATGCAGGGTGTGATGATGCTTCGTGAAATTGTAGAAGCGGATCCTGACAACCGGGAAGCCATATTGAATCTGGGAGTACTGGCCGTACAGTCGGGTCAGTATGAAAGGGCCATCGACCGATTTGACAAATTATTAGCACTTGACTCCGCTGATTATGAAGCAGCTTTTTATAAAGCCGTTTCACTCACAGAGTCAGGTAAGAAGGAGGAGGGGAAGGAGCTTTTTGAAAGCGTACTGAACAACGAGGATGCTGACGCCGCAACAAAGGCGATGGCATCAGAATATTTGAAAGAACTTTAAAAAAATTATTGAATTAAAAAGTAAAGACTATGCCTTGCGGTAAGAAAAGAAAAAGACACAAGATTGCTACGCACAAGCGAAAAAAGAGACTAAGAAAGAATCGACACAAGAAGAAGTAATCTAAATTTTGAGTAGTGAGTAATGAACTTATAATTAACTCAACTCAAAATGGATGTCGAATTGCCCTTTTAAAAAACAAGCAACTTGTTGAATTCCATCAGGAAGACGAAGGAGAAAGATTTAATGTAGGAGATATATACCTTGGCACCGTAAAAAAAGTGGTACAAGGTCTGAACGCTGCGTTCATCGATATAGGCTATGAGAAAGACGCATTCCTACATTATTTGGATCTGGGACCCCAGGTGCAATCCTTAAACAAGTTCACGAAACTTGCTTTAACAAGAAAAGATACAAGTGCCAAGCTTAATACATTTAAGCATGAGCCGGATATCCATAAGCTGGGAAAGATCAACCAGGTTTTAACCAAGAACCAGAAGATACTGGTTCAGGTGGTAAAAGAACCGATCTCCACAAAAGGGCCAAGACTCTCATGTGAGTTGTCAATAGCAGGAAGATACCTCGTTTTGGTACCTTTCTCCAACACGGTAAACGTTTCTAAAAAGATTACGGATTCCGGAGAGCGCAAGCGACTCGGCCGATTAATCAGCTCGATAAAACCAGAGAATTTTGGTGTGATCATCAGAACTGTAGCACAGGGAAAGGATGTAAAAGAGCTAGATAAAGACCTTAAGAATTTAATTCAGATCTGGATCGACGGTGTGAAAGCACTGAAGAAAGCAAATCCTCGGGACAAGGTAATTGGTGAGATCAATCGGGCCAACACCATCCTGCGGGATATGCTCAACGAATCCTTCGATAGCATCCAGGTTGATGACAAAGAGTACTACGATGACATCAGATCTTTCATCGGCAACATTGCGCCCGAGAAGGAGAAGATTGTCAAATTGTTTCAGGGTAGACAAAAAATCTTCGAACACTTCGGTATTGAAAAGCAGCTGAAGACTTCCTTCGGGAAATCAGTTAGTGTTTCAAACGGAGGCTATCTGATCATTGAACATACAGAGGCCTTACATGTCATTGATGTAAACAGTGGCAACAAGTCCAACAATGAAGATGACCAGGAAACAACAGCACTTAAGGTAAATCTGGAGGCGGCCGGAGAAATAGCACGTCAGTTGAGATTGCGGGATATGGGTGGAATCATTGTCATTGATTTCATCGATATGCGGAGACAGGAAAACAAGAAGAAAGTATTTGATCGTGTCAAGAATGAAATGAAAGACGATCGATCAAAACATACAATTCTTCCGCTTTCCAAGTTTGGGTTGATGCAGATCACCAGACAGCGTGTTCGGCCTGAGCTTAATATTGCTACCAAAGAGCAATGTCCTACATGCGGTGGTACCGGTCAGATCACAGCAGCCATTTCAATATCTGATCAGATCGAGACTACAGTAGAGCATTTGTTGAAAGGAAATCTGGCAGATAAGCTTACGATAGCGCTTCATCCGTTTTTGTATTCGTACTTTACCAAGGGGATTATTTCCAAAAGGGTAAAATGGTTCTTCAAATACATGAAATGGGTGAATCTGATGGCAGACTCCTCATTGGCCATCACAGAGTTTAATGTTTTCAACCGACGAGGGGAAACAATAGAAGTTTAAAATTTAATTCCAAGATCCAGGGAGACAATCGTATTGCGATACGATGGGTCTTCCTGGAAATTGATTCCATTGCTATTCAGGGTCCTAAGTTGATTGACCAGGCCTCTTTGATAGGAAACCCCCCCAACCAGGGCTGTATTCAAGCCCACTTTAATTTCCAGACCAACACCCAGGATTGCTGCCGCATCAATGAATTGAAACTCTTCCACGAGGTCGTAATCCTCATCAACCGGCTGATCATAGATTTTTACCTCCGGAGCAGCCCCAACCTGAAAAAATATCTTCATGTCTGGCTGGATCTCATTGGTGTATAACTTCAGTGTGAAGGGTACCTGCAAGTACTGTACATTATAATCCTCAAAGGCATTGGCACCGGGAGGAAGGCTGCTTCCATCTTCATTGGAGATCAGAAAAGCCACTCGCTTCGGCATAAACGAAACCCCTGTGCTGAAAAAATAATTCTCGGCAAAACCATAATCTACCATCAGTCCCAAGGCAAATTTAAATCCGGGATCATCGGCTTCGAAATCCCGGGTATCGTCAGTGAGGAGGGTCCTGCCTATGCTCATCTGAGGAGAAAATTTCAGTCCGAGTTGGAGCTGTGCATTAGAGAATGAAAAGACAAATAATGAAAGGACCAATAGAACGATCTTTCTCATGTAGTCAAATAATAATGGCTAATTTTAGGAGTTAAAATTAAGGTGTATGCGAACAGTATTCATAATGTTTTCCCTTCTTTTATCACTGGCCTGCCAACAAGAGACCTGCAGGCAAACCGGATTGATTGAAAAGAAGGATGTCAATATTGAAGTTAAGCGGTTGGAAAAAGAATTATTTGCCGCTACATCACAGGAAGAAGTAAGAGCAATTCTTGAGAAAAATCCGGATTATACCCAGTACTTTCTGGATGGCGATCAGTATCCCAACCTGGATATACTGGCAGATAAGGTCTATCAGCTCTCAAAAGATGACTATATCGATACCCTGTATACCGAGGCTATTGCGGAATATGAAGATATGTCTCTTGTTAAGGAGCAGTTGGAAGAAGTCGTAGGCAGGCTCAAAACATTATTTCCTGATAAAAAAACACCGCATCTTGTTACTACAGTGACAGGAATGTACAACGATCTATTGATCACCGATTCGTTGATTGTTGTTGGGATTGATTTTTTCATTGGGGATGAAGCCACCTACCGACCTATTAATATTCCCAATTATATGCTGAAGCGCTATGACAAAGAGCACCTGGTTGCCATCATAGCCAAGTTTATGGCCTCGACACAAGTGGCGACGAGTCCGAAGAATACACTCCTCTCCGAGATGATTGATTTTGGTAAAACATATTATCTCACAAGCAGACTTCTGCCCTGTGTACCTGATTCTATCCTGATGGGCTATTCATTTGAAGAGATGGAGGTGGTAAAGGAAAATGAGAAGATCATCTGGGCAAACTTTGTTGAAAACAAGATTCTGTATGAGACCAGCCATTTTACCAAACAGAAATTTTTAGGCGAGCGACCCAATATCTATGAGATCAGTTCGAAATGTCCTGGTCGCGTAGGTGCCTGGATTGGCTGGCAGATTGTAGAGGACTACATGCGTAAAAATAAGGTTGACCTGCTAACGCTCCTGGATGACACGGATCATGACAAGATCTTCAGCAAGTCGGGGTATAAACCGAAATAGGCTAATCCTTTAGGGTTACTACCAGTTTCTGGATCAGGATAGATTTTTCAAATTGGGAGAGAGCAAGCTTTCGACTATTCTGTTGGTAGGTTTTGAGCAACTTCTTGTTTGAGATAAATGAGCGAATCTTTTCTTCAAAAATTTCCGGGCGCTTGGGATCATGGGCAAAACCACACTTATTTGATTCGATCAGCTCTTTGATCCAGCCTTCGAAGTTGATGATAATCAGTTTGCCCGCTGCTAGTCCATCGAAAAGTTTATTGGGGCTTCCTGTATTGAGTACCGGTATGTTTTTGTAAGAGATGTAAATGGCGTCCATTCGATCCATTACTTCTTTAACCCGTTCTTTATTGCCAAAGGGCAGTACAGTGACATTGTCGAGATCTTTGGATGCCTGTTTTATCTTTTGCTCTTCTGCCCCACTTCCCATAAGTGTAAAATGCGCAGGAAGTGAATGCTTTTGAGTGAAACGGGCGAGTTCTATCACCTGACCCAGATCATTGGCAATACCAAAAGTGCCGAAATACCCGATTTGGAAGATTTCGTTATCATTTTCAGCTGGAGAGAAAAATTCACAATCCGATAGGTTGGGGATCTTTATGGTTTCGGTATCAGAGATTTTTCTGATATAATTTTCAATCGCAGGACTCAGTGCTACGACTTTCTCTGCTTCATCATAGCACTTTTTCTCGAAGGCATACAGCTTTTTGGTGAGCCACCTGTTCCTGATCACACCCATATGTACTGGGGCTTCCGGCCACAGGTCTCCTACTTCGAATAGATAAGGTACGTTAAGTTTCTTTTTGAGGTACAAAGCAATCAGGCCGGTCGTCAGAGGCGTGGTCATGACATAGGCTTTGTCGACATGATTGATCTTCCTGGCTTCTTTTTTGGCCAGTCTGACAAAACTCAGGAAGGCCAAGACACGCCTCAAAAAACCAAAATGGTTTTCATAGGGGATTTTCACGTAATGAACCTCTATCCCATCAATCATTTGGATCCCACTCTGCTGGTTGTGAGCTGTGATCATACAGACTTCATGCCCATGTTCTGCAAGTCCGCGTGCCAGTTCATACGATCTGGTGGACCAACCTTCTTCAGGCACACGGAAATACTGATGAATGTAAAGGATCTTCAAAGCGGGATAAAGATACACATTGTGGAGACAGAGGGATGATTTATTAGGTAGACTTCAATGTAGATAAATTATAATTAAATCACGTTGTGAGTAATTAGCTAAATCAGTACTTTCGCATCATGTCTAATGGTATGAGATGCCAGATGTATTTATTGATCTTCCTGATCTTTCAGGTGGAAGTGAATGCTCAATCTGCGGAGAGCAGATTTACCATTAGTGGTTTCATCAAAGATGCAAAAAGTGGAGAGGCGTTGATTGGGGCCACCGTGTTTGATGAAAATAGTAGTCATGGGACTGTTTCAAACGCTTATGGCTTTTACAGCTTGACACTGAACAGGTCCCCAGTTTCAATAAAATATTCTTACGTTGGATACAGCACTGAACACCACCAGTTTCAGCTAAGACAGGATACAGTTATTTCGATGGAGATGAATGAGGGGTCGATACTTCAGGAAGTCGTAATTGAATCTGAAAAAGAATTGCCTATCCACGAGATAAGTCAGACAAGCATTGTAGAGGTTCCCATCAAGCAAATTCAAAATATGCCGGCATTCAATGGAGAGGTGGATGTTCTGAAATCACTTCAATTGGTTCCGGGTGTGAAAGCGGGTAATGAAGGGAATGCAGGTATATATGTAAGAGGAGGAGGCCAGGACCAAAACCTGATTCTGGTAGACGGGGTGCCATTATATAATGCAACCCACCTCTATGGATTCTATTCTATTTTTAATGCCGATGCGATCAACACGGTGACTTTGCTTAAGGGTGGTTTTCCCGCCAGGTATGGAGGTCGGTTATCTTCCGTAGTTGACATCAATATGAAAGATGGGAATATGAATCAATTACATGGTATTGGTTCAGTTGGACTGATCACGGTAAAAGGTTTGCTGGAGGGTCCCATAATTAAGGATAAAATTTCTTTCATGACATCAGGCAGGACCTCACATTTTGATCCTTTCCTTGCCGGAGGATTCGAAAAGGGCAGGCATGAAGAGGTAAAAGGGGATGGTTTTCGCTTTTATGATTTCAATTTTAAAGTCAACTACAAGATCAATGCTAAGAACAGGCTCTATATCAGTGGTTACATGGGGCAGGATGAGTCGAGTACAATAAGGGATTATTTTTATGAAGACTCGGTCGGTTATTTTAAACAGAGAATTTCGTCGCGAATTCAATGGGGAAATCAGATCGGGAGTATTCGCTGGAATCATGTTTTCAATAAAAAGACTTTTTCAAGTATGTCTTTAAGCTATAACAGATATGTCTTTCAGATAACAGAGGAGAATAATTATCTTTCTCAATACCAAACCAGGTTTGATACTACGAATATTAAGAGTCAATTCGATTCCGGTATTGAAGACATGGCTTTCAATTACGGGATAGAATATATTCCGGATCCAAATCACCATTTCAGACTGGGGCTTGAGGGAATCAAACACACCTATACTCCTGGCATCAGGGTGAAAGAAACCAATCGATCAACCCAGGATGAATCGATTCAGATTGAGAGAGAAAGACCCACGGAATTCTCGGCATATCTGGAAGATGATTTCTCCGTTACTCAGTTGGTGAGGGCAAATATTGGTGTGAGATATAATCATTACATGGTCGATTCCAGGCATTATTCATCTTTCCAGCCAAGGGTCTCCGTTCAGGTGGCTCTCTCCGATCGCATGTCTCTTAAAGGCTCCTACTCCATGATGCAGCAGAATGTCCACCTGTTAACCACAGCTGGCCTTGGGTTACCAACAGATCTTTGGCTCCCAGCCACAGAAAATGCGCCACCCCTTCAATCCCATCAGTTTGTTTTGGGAGCAGCAACCCAAAGAGGAGATCTGGAAATAAGTGCAGAAACCTATTATAAAAAGTCATTGGGACTGATAGAATATAAAAATGGGGCCAGCTATCTGGATAGTGATGAAAGCTGGGAGGATCTGATAGAAGCAGGTCGTGGTGAAAGTTACGGGTTCGAGTGGATGGTTCAAAAGAAGACAGGCAGGCTTAATGGCTGGTTAGGCTATACACTTTCCTGGACCAACAGGCAGTTTGACAACCTTAGCCAGGGCGAATGGTTCCCTTACCGATATGATAGCCGACATGATTTTAAGGTAGTGGGTATTTATCAACTTTCGGAACGATTAAGTCTTTCCGGAAACTGGGTTTTTAGAACTGGCAATGCAGTGACCATCCCGACTCATGCTTATTATAATGAATTCTTTTGGGTAGATTATTATAATCTGACACGCGGAGATAATTATCAATTTGAATACGCTGAAAGAAACAATTTCAGGATGCGATCATACCACAGACTGGACCTCAGTGCAAATTTCACGATTCAAAAAGAAAAACTAAAACACAGCATTTCGGCATCTATTTACAATGTCTATAATCGGTTAAATCCTTACTTCCTGGAGTATGGATATCGGATTGATGTTGGAAAAGTGCTGGTTCAAAAATCACTTCTGGGAATTGTTCCTTCTATCAACTATGCAGTGAGCTTCTAAGATGAAAATATTTGACAAAATAGGGCTAGCCTACTGTTTGATCATCAGTTTCATATCTTGTGATCAACCAGATATTATTGACGTTCCTGAACACCCGAAAAAGCTGGTGGCCTTTGTTGTTGGGGTCTCAAAGAACCATGAATTGCCATATGGCAAATTTCGTAAAGGGTGGACTTCTGATATTGGCCTTAGTCTTGGAGTCCTGGATATCTATTGTAGATCCCAAGACAAAAACATTTCTCCTGTGATGTCGCTCAGCAATCAATCAGATCAAATAGTAGCTCAAAGTGAAGATATGTATATTGAGGGGTGTAGTTATCGGTATTATATGGATTCATTGCTGATACCAGAGGGCGGAGTAACGTACCATTTAGATGTATCGGATACAGATTTTGGAGAGCTTAAATCATCATATACCCATCCTGATATGGTTTCTTTTGAGATCCATTCAATTGAACATGCAGGAAAAGGTGTTTATGACGAAGATGGAGACGGTGCTTTTATCGAAGAAGGAAATTTTTATGATCTCATAATTGAAATTGATGATCCCCATGAAACCAATTATTATGAATTAGATTTAGAGTATACGATAAATAGTCCAGGTTATTCAGGTTCATATAGAATCGATTTTGATTTTGTAGGACAGCATCAGAGTTATTCAAAGCATCTTTTTGGAAGTAATGAAGGACGGAACTTATACGATGTAGCTTTCAATGGTGGGAGACATGAGCTCTTGATTAAGATTTTTGTAAGCGATTTTTCATTTCAGAATATGAAGGAGTTTGGGGCCAGTGAAAGCATGGTATTTAGTGTTATACTCCGTAACTACTCCCCTGAACTTTACCGTTATTATGATGAGACATATCTTCAAAGTCTGTCCGAGCAGGATCCCAATGGTGCCCCCATGCCTGTTCAAACAAATATAGAAGGAGGCTTCGGAGTCTTTGGCGGGTATGCCGAAAACCTACAATCCATAGAAGTGGACCTGGTGGACCTCGCCGAAGGAGAATAGAATGACTATTAGGAGATAATATCAGCTGAATTATCCCCTGTGTTTGTGCAAACCTTTGCTCTCTTGTTTAAGTGCCTATTTTTCACGTTCAATGCATTCCTGAGTATATTTGAAGTTGGCTCAAAACCCTAATATTGAACAATGTCAGATCAACAACCAGCAAATAGATCTATCTGGAAAATAGCGCTAACACTTACAGCTGTGCTTGTCGTGCTAGTGCTCATCCCTTTTGAAGGGCAGAGCCATTGGGTACTGGGGATCTTCGGTAGGTTTCATCCCTTGTTGGTACACCTGCCAATCGGTGTGTTGATCGCGCTCTTTACTCTTGAAGTGATCAATCTTTTCAAGCCAGAGTATAACCTGGCCATGGCTTGTAAGCTGCTGATCTGGCTGGCTGTAATTACAGCAATCCCTACCGTTTTAGCTGGTTTGCTATTAGCCTCCGATGGCGGTTACGGCTCCAAGGGACTGACTCATCAATGGCTGGGCTGGTTCACGGCCTTATTAAGTATCTGGTTGCTGGTTCTTCACCAGACCGAGATTACCGTCAAAAAGAAACATTTCTCTAAAATCTATCACGGCGCTCTACTGGTCAATATGATGCTGCTTTCTGCAGCAGGTCACATGGGAGGTACGCTTACACACGGTTCGGACTACCTCACGGAATTACTTCCTGATGAGATCAAATCGATCATGGGTAATGACAGGAATAAAAGACTTGCTCATCTCATTTCTCAGAATGCGGTATACAAAATGGAAGATCTTCAGCCCGTTTTTCAGGAATCAGTCGTACCAATTCTGGAAAACAACTGCTATAGCTGTCATGGAGATAAAGAGCAAAAAGGAGGTCTTCAACTTAATACTTTGGACCCAGATATTATCCATGGTAAGGATGGTGCAAAGTGGCGGGCGGCCCTTGACATGATCAACCTGGGTGATATGCCACCAGAAGATGAGCCGCCACTCACGGACAAGGACCGTCAAATGCTTGTGGAATGGCTGACCTCTTCTTTGAAATATGACATCGAGTTGAAAAAGAGTGAGAGTCGGGTTGTGATGCGAAGGCTAACCCGTGACCAATACACCAACAGTCTGAATGATTTACTGAAAGTGCCGGTGAACTTTGGGTCAGTATTACCCGAGGATGCGAAATCAGAAATGGGTTTTACCAATAATGGTGAAGTGCTGCAGGTGACTCCGCTTTACCTGGAATATTATCAGCAAATAGCACGAGAGGCTTTGGACGAAGCCATTGGGCCAGCGGAGAAACCACCGGTGACGCGTTACAAGATCACCTTCGGAAAAGATATTGGAAAAGATAAAGTAGCTGCCATGATTGGTGGTTATCAAAGTGACCCTGTTAACAAAGACAATTTTGTGATTGACATTCTTGATGAAGCAGGAAACCCAATCAAGCCGGGGACCAGATATACTCAAGCGGAGATCGACTCGATTAAAAATAATGTTGGGATTGGTATGAGAGGTTCCGCTGCTGATCGATATGGTGTGGTAGATGAAGGAATGATACTTTACTCTGCGGTACCTCACAAGGAGGTTACTCCAAAATCATGGCAGGGACCATCTCCAAACCTAAAGCTTCTGATGCGAAAAGTTTTTCCTGAAGAGGGGGAATTGAAATTTACTATTCATGCTTCACGTGGCTATCAATTACAGAATGATATTGAAGGAATGATCAGTCTTAGGGATGATCAGCCTGTAGGGGTCACAGATCATACTACCGTGCTTTCTGCCAAAGAGCCAAAGAAAACCCAAAATCTTGTGCTCAAAGATGGCCGACTTGTGCCTGAAGATATCACCATTTATAGTGTGGCTCAGTTTGAGTTTGAAGCAAAGCAGGAAGGATATTATCAGATAGATTTCACCCATCCATATGTAACTGATGACAACATGCCTTCTGTCAGTCTTCGGGTAGACAGATACAGGGTTGAAGAGCGGCTGCACCTGACCGAGGAGGAAAGTAAAATGAAAGAAATCACCAGGCCTATCACCCTGATGTATCTGAATAAGGGTAAACACAGTCTGGACATTGGTGGAAAATTTTTCATTGGATTCAAAGATGTTTTAGTAAGTTATTTGCCTCCTGAGCATGCTACTGCCAAGCAATTGATGCAGGAAGCTGAACAAAGTAGAATCAAATACGAGAAGGAAGTACCTACGATCAGAGCCTTTGCTGGAACAAGGACGGATGATGGTATGGATTACAGAACTTTTGGCCAGCCGCTGAACGTGACCTCTACTCCTGGGCAGTTTGAAGAATTTGTTTTCAGAGAAAGATTGGAAAACCTGCCAATTCCTGAGATTGATTTTAATGATACGGAGATCCTTTCTAATATCATGATCCTGGGAATCTGGAACAACTACCTGGTAAAAGACAACCGAAACTCAGGACCTCCATTGATGATTCGATCGATTGAGTTTGAAGCTCCTTACTATGAATCATGGCCTTCGAAAAGCTATAACAGCATTTTCATTGCTTCCAAAAACAGATCCAATCCCGAAATTTACACCCGGGAAGTGCTTGAACACTTTATTGGTAAAGCATTCCGAAGACCTGCAAGGGAAAGCGAACTCAAGCTTTACATGGATTTCTGGAAGGAGATCAAAGATCAATATCCACGATATGAGGATGGGGTGAAGGAAGCACTGGTCGCAGTACTTTGCTCTCCTGGATTTATTTACCTACAGAATCCAAAAACTGAAGAAGACATCGAGTTTGCACTGGCATCAAAGCTTTCCTATTTTCTGTGGAACAGTCCGCCGGATGAGCGATTGATCGAGCTGGCGAGAAAAGGAAAGCTGGAAAATAATGTGGAAGATGAGGTTGAGCGAATGGTCAAAGACCCAAAAATCTGGAACATGATCAGAACCTTCTCAAATGAATGGTTGAGGATCGACAGGCAGGAGACTATGAGCACAAATGTCAATGAGTTTCCCGATTTTTCCCGGTTTGTCAAAGCCGATATGCGGCAGGAGACTTACCACTTCATTCATAAGGTTCTTGATGAAAACCTCAGCATTGAAAACTTCATCAATTCAGATTTTGCCATGTTGAATCAAAATCTGGCCGAGTTTTATGGCATTGAAGGTGTATCAGGGAATGAGTTTAGACCTGTCCCACTTGAAAATAATGCAATTCGAGGAGGACTGCTTTCTCAGGGAGCATTCCTGAATGGTCACTCGGATGGTACCCAGGCGCACCCAATTAAGCGAGGTGTTTGGCTAAAAGCAAAAATATTGGGAGATGAGCCTCCACCACCACCACCAAATGTTCCGGAGCTCGATCCGGAAACACCAGGCTTCGACCAGATGACGTTGAAAGAACAGCTAGAGGTTCACAGGGAAAAGCCCTCGTGTATGGACTGTCACAAAAAAATCGATCCATACGGCATTGTTTTCGAGAATTATAATGCTTCTGGAAGGTATCAAAAAATGGCGATGCAAAAACCAATTGACGCCAGCGTTGTTTTACCCGATAAGACAGAAGTAGTGGGTATCGAAGGGATCAAGCATTATCTGCTTGATAAAAAAATGGATGATTTCACGACCTCTTTGGTCAAACATCTCTTCACCTATGCATTAGGACGGGATGTGTCGTATGCAGATGAGGAAGAAATCAGCGAAATCGTTGAAAACGTGAAAGATGACGATTACCGATTTCAATCTGTAATTAAGTATATTGCATTATCAGATTCATTTATTGGATCCAAAATTGAACAAGATGAAAAAGTCATGGCACTTAGATAGAAGAACTTTTTTAAAGGGTTTAGGAGTTACCTGTATGCTTCCGTATTTGGAAGCGATGGGGAAACCTCTCGCCAGGTATGAGGAAGGCATGCCCAAAAGACTTTGTTTTGTTTACTTTCCAAATGGAGCTGCCATACCTCCGGCAGACAGTCCGTATCACAAGAAATGGAGTTGGTTCCCCATCGGTCAGGGAAAAGATTATCAGCTGACGAATACCCTGGCACCTTTGTCACCTTTCAGAGATGACATGTCCATCATCGGTGGAATGAGTCATCCAAAGAGTCGCCATCTCCTTGGTCACCTCGCTGGGGATACCTGGCTAACTGGTGGAGATCTAAGAGGTAATGAGTACAACAACCAGATTTCAGCGGATCAGGTAGCAGCTCACAAATTGAGCCAATATACTAGGTACCCTTACTTAGCACTTTCAACAGACGGAGGTATCGGTTACAAGTCACGGGTTTCAACCCTTTCGTTTGATCACAGAGGTCTGCCAATTCCTTCAGAGCACAGACATCGTGAAATCTTTGAAAGATATTTTGCTCCTGGCGGAGGCACTCCAACCAACGAGCGAAGAAAAAGCATTTACCAGGGATTGAAGATCGTTGATCTTTTGATGGATGACGCTAAGAGTCTTCATCGAAATTTAGGTTCTCACGACAAGCAAAAGTTAGACGAATACATGACTTCACTGAATTCGGTGGAGGAGCAGGTTCGTCGAAATGAGCAATGGCTGGATATACCAATGAAACCATTCAATTCGGATCACCTCAACTTCAATGTCAATCCTACTGTAGATCCACAGAGCTACCTCAGGACTACATTCGATCTAATGATCCTGGCTTTTAAAACAGATCTTACCCGGGTGATCACGTTTATGATGGGTCGTGAAGATGGGATGGGCTTTAATGACAACTTCCCTAAGCTGGCTTTAGGTTTTAATCTTGGTCATCATGCGATCAGTCACGACTTATCTGATGGACACTGGGAAATGTGGGGTAAATATGATCAGTGGTTGACCAAGCAGTATGCCTACTTCCTGAATGAGCTCAAAAATACCCATGATGAGTATGGATCGTTGATGGACAATACGCTAGCATTGTATGGCAGTGCCTGTAGTACCACACACGATGCCGTAAACTATCCGATGGTACTTGCCGGAGGTAAAAACATGGGCGTGAAGCACGGTGCTTATTCTGTATACGAGGATATGCCAATGTCAAACCTGCTTGTAAGTATGCTGCAGACTGTAGGTGTTGAAAAAGAGACTTTCTCCGATAGTACTGGTACTTTGCCAAACGGAATTCTATCCTAAGATATCCTACGGATTCACGGGTGGTATGTCTGGAAGATATTTTCCCTATCTTCATGATTAAATGATCCGTAACCTGAAAATATCATCAGGAATACTTTACGTATTCGGTTTTGTCTTCTCTGTACAGCTATTCTTGATTTCGTGTGATACTAGATCGGAGAACAACTCAGGTGTAAAATCTCTTCCTGATCAGGTTGACTTCAACTTTCATGTAAGACCCATTCTTTCAGATAATTGTTTTGCCTGCCATGGTCCGGACGCAAAAGCAAGACAGGCTAACCTTAGACTAGACACTGAAGAGGGTGCCTTTTCTGCACTTGAGGAGTATGAGCATGCATATCCTTTCGTAAAAGGAAAACCGGAAGAATCAATGGCTTTCCTTAAGATGACCTCATCTGATACAGCAGAAATGATGCCGCCACCCGGTTCCAATTTGAAGCTTAGTGATTATGAGATCAGGATCATAGAAAAATGGATCAGGCAAGGAGCTGAGTACAAACCACATTGGGCTTTTATCCCGCCGGAAAAGCCAGAGATTCCGGATGTACAGAATAAAGACTGGGCCCGCAATGAAATAGATTATTTCATCCTGCAGAAATTAGAAGAGCAGGAACTTACTCCTAATGAAATTGCCAAAAAGCAGCAGCTTCTGAAGCGAGTGTCATTTGACCTTACAGGCTTGCCTCCTTCTCTTAAAATGCAGGATGCATTTTTAAAGGATGATACGGAGGATGCCTATAATAAAGTGGTCGATGAGCTACTGGCGAGTAAGCATTATGGGGAGAAGATGGCACTTCATTGGCTGGACATTGCCCGATATGCTGATTCACATGGTTATCAGAATGATGGCTTTAGGACCATGTGGCCGTGGAGGGATTGGATCATCTATGCTTTCAATGAAAACTATTCCTATGAAAAACTGATCATCTGGCAGTTAGCAGGGGATCTGCTCCCAGAGGATAACCTCGAAGCCTTACTGGCAACAGGCTTCAATCGCAACCATAAGATCACCCAGGAAGGAGGGGCCATCGACGAAGAATACAGGGTAGAATATGTTTCTGATCGTACCGATACTTTTGGAAAGGCTTTTCTTGGACTCACTATGGAATGTGCAAAGTGCCATGATCATAAATACGATCCAATCTCCACGGAGGAATATTACAGTACTTCAGCTTTTTTTGACAAAATACCCGAAAAAGGTCTGGCAGGTGGGCTGGGAGTGATTTTTGCGGATGCACCTAAGATCACGATCACGCCGCAAATCAAAGAAGAGATCCTCACATTCATCAACAACCGGGATACCGGATCCGTAGAAGTCATGGTAATGGCGGATTCTGCTGGTATTCGTCAAACGCATATCCTGGAGCGGGGTGTCTATGATGCCAAGGGCAAAGTGGTGGATTATGCAACCCCGAAAGCGGTCCTGCCTTTCGACTCAACTCAGTATGAAAAAAATAGATTAGGATTGAGCAAATGGCTACTGAGTGAAGCCAACCCATTGACAGCCCGGGTATTTGTGAATCGGATTTGGATGGAGTATTTCACCCAGGGTATCGTAAAGACAGTTGGTGATTTTGGCATGCAGGGTGATCTGCCCACACATCCTGAACTGCTTGATTGGCTGGCTGTTGATTTTCGTGAAAATGGATGGGACATTAAGCGGTTGGTAAAACAAATTGTCACTTCATCAACCTACATGCAATCTGCAGTGATCCAGGAGAATAAACTGAAGAAGGATCCTGAAAATATTTACCTCTCCAGGATGCATCGAAGCAGATTTAAGGCTGAATTTATCCGGGATATGGTGCTTGCAAGCAGTGGATTGTTGAATGAAGAAATTGGAGGACCAAGTGTGAAACCTTATCAGCCAGCGGAAATGTGGGAAGTGGCTTCTTCTGGAAGGGGATCGCTCAGAAAATATGTTCAGGATCATGGGGATCAGCTTTACAGGAGGGGAATTTATACTTTCATCAAGCGGACTGTGCCACCACCAGTCATGCTGACTTTTGATTCTTCGCCAAGAGATCACTGTGAAGAAAAAAGACAATCGACCAATACACCTCTTCAGGCACTGATTATGCTTAATGACCCAACTGTTTTGGAAGCATCCAGGGTGCTTGCTGAACAAATCGATGCAGAAAATCTTACAGACGAAGAAAACCTCAATAAAGCATCCAGGCTAATTCTATGCAGAGATCTGAAGCAAAAGGAGCTTGAACTATTACTTGGATACCTGAATGACAGCAGGGCACTCTTTGAAGGTGATCCGGAAAAGGCCCAAAAATTTATCAATGTTGGTGAGTATCCGGCAAAAGAAGATAGAGATGTAGTCTCAGTTGCTGCGCTTATGCAGGTAATTCACACCATCTATAATATGGAAGAAGCCATCATGAAAAGCTAGCTAGGTATATGTAAATAGTACCTTGATTTTGAATTGGATGTGAACTACATTACTTAACTTCATCCATTGTATGTCACCCATGTCAAAAAGTTTATTTCTCCTACTCCTCTTCGTCTTCCTTTCTATGGAGCTCTTAAGTCAAACAGACTTACGAGAGGGATTCATTATTGATTTGGAGAATGATACAACTTTCATTCAGGTAGAGTATAGAGCAAATAAAAACAATTATGTTTCATGCAGAATAAATAGTAATAATAATACTCAAGAGTATTATCCTGGTGAAATAAAGGGATATGGGTTTGTTGAAGGAAGATATTATACATCCTCTATTCTTGATAGTGTTTTCGTTGAAGTCTTAATAGATGGTTACATCAGTCTTTATAGGATTGACAAAGTTTTCTATGTAAAAAAAAATGAAGAATTACACAAATTAGAATCTGCTAAAATCAGGGTTGAAAGAGAGGGAGGTGTGTATACAAGTGAAGATAAGCGGTGGAGAGGATATCTTTCTTATTTCATTAGTGATTGCCTGGAAAATTATGGAGAACGGATTGCCGAAATAGATTTTCATGAAAAGGACATTACTCAACTTATTAGGGATTATCATATATGCGCTGATAAGCAGTTCATTGAAATTAAGCAAGGCAAAGAGTGGGTGAAAACTCATATTGGCGCCAATATTGGAATTATTAGTTCGAATCTTAGTTTTGGCAAGGTTTATAATTATCGATATCTGCCTAAAAGTTTCAATTCGCTGAGTCCAATTATCGGGTTGTCATTTATTTTTTATTCTCCCAGGATAGATGAAAGGACAGCACTTCAGACAGAGACTAACTTTTTTAAATCAAGTTTTGAAAGTTTCTATGAAGAAGGTGGTTTCCAACCAGGCCAGCATAGGGTGTTCGTAGATCTTGTTTCATTGTCAATTCCGGTGCTATTTAGATACAGTATTCCATTTTCAAAAACTAATTTAAATGTTAATGTAGGATTTGTCTACAATAGATATTTAAGCAAGAAATTAGTCCTTAAGTCTTCTTACTGGATAAGTAATGAACTAGTTCCAATTTTTGATCGACAGCCTTTTGACATGAAAAATCATGCCACCGGTCTTTCTGGTGGATTAGGGGTTCAGAGAAGTATTGGAAAGTTAAATTTTAATATGGCTTTGAGATATACCTATTTTAGGGATTTACAGCCCCGTTCCGAAATCAAGTCATTTTACATTGATGACAATAGGTGGTCAATACTAATAACAATCCGAAAGGATTAGGATCCAATCAGATTTTGAGGCATAATCATTGTGGGACCAGTAGAATATTCAAGCACCCAACTCATCAAAGACCGTACTGTAAGTTCTCCTTGATTGTTAGTTTAGGAATGAGCTGTCTTAATCTAATTTAATATCTAACCGGTATCTCCACCATTGTTTTATCCCATGCCATTCTCAGGGTAGCCGCTTGATCACCTGTTTCTTCAAACTGGATGGAGAATGCTTCCACAACATCTGAAGTCGATTTTACAGGAGCTGAAATCCGCAGGACATCGTTCTTTTCATTGTAGCTATAGGCACCCCAGTAATCAAGGTCACTGTTGAAAATGATGGTCCACTGATCCTTCTCGGGGATAGCGAAAATTGAATAAGTTCCTGCTTTCAGCTGCTTTCCTCCGATGGTGATGTCCTGGTAGGCTTTGAATTCTGCTGATTCATTGGCTCCCAGCCTCCACACCTTTCCATAGGGCACCTTACTACCAAAAATGTCCCGGTCATTCTTCTGCGGACGACTGTAGTAAATTTTGATAACGGCTTTTTCACCTGGGTCCCGGTCATGGGCATAGTTGTCAGGTAGATATGCCGCATCCATGGGGCTTTTATCCAGTCCACGAAAGGTTTGAGCAAATACCATGCTTGACGATCCGGCAAAGAGGAATAGAAGAAGGTAAATTTTCATCAGTTTTTTGATTTTACATGATAAATAAAAATACTTTTAAGGAAGAGGAATATGAGCAAATGCTTTCTATGGTAAATTTAGTTAATCCATGAAAAACCTGTTTTTCAAGCTTCCATGTCATCTGGTTCATGAAAGCCATTTAAATTAACGTTAGTCCATTAATGTGTTACTTAGTCCATTTGAATCATGAATAAAGCGAGTTTGATCTTAATCATCGCTATTACTTCTGCCATGTTCTCTGCTTGTGAGAGTAACAAGGAGACCGGGGGAAAGTACAATGTCTTATTCATTGCTGTTGATGATTTAAGACCGGAGCTGGGTTGCTATGGCGCTGATTACATGCATACACCTAATATTGATATGCTTGCATCAGAAGGCAGGATATTTAAAAATCATTTTGTTCATGTTGCAGCATGTGGTCCATCACGATCGACATTGCTTTCTGGCAGACGTACAACAAACTGGGATATTTTTAAGAATATAAGAGAGTCAAACTCAAAACCTGATAGTGTTTTTTCATTGCCCCAGCTTTTCAAAGAAAATGGATACAGGACTGTTGGCATAGGGAAAATTTCTCATCAGCCCGGAGGAGTTATGGATTCCCTTCAAACAATACACGAAGTGCCCTATAGCTGGAATAAGTCCTATGCTCCTGTCGGTGAGTGGAGAGATCCATGGCAGGCATTCTTTTCCTATGCAGGGGGTAAAGCACGGACCAGCTATTATAACCGTCCAACAAACCGCACACTGTCTCCTTTCGAAGCGGCTGAAGTAACGGATAATGGCTATGCCGATGGGCTTAATGCTGAGGAAGCGATAAATCAATTACAGAGATTAAAGGACACAACATTTTTTCTGGCTGTAGGTTTTTATAAGCCGCACCTTCCATTTAATGCGCCAAAAAAATACTGGGATTTATATGATCCTGAAGTGATCCCAAAGGCCGATTATCACGAAATACCCGAAGGTGTAAAATCAAATATTTGCTTGCATAGCAACAGGAATAGTTACGAACCAAGAGGCACTTACACATGGCCGGGTGACACATTGTGGTGGCAGATTACTCCGGAGCGTCAGAAAATACTTAAGCATGGCTACTGTGCGGCTGTTAGTTATGTGGATGCACAAATAGGAAAGGTTTTGAGTGAGTTAAAAAACTTAGGCCTGGATAAAAATACGATTGTGGTGTTGTGGGGGGATCATGGATGGCACCTCGGAGATTATGGAATTTGGGGGAAACATACCAATTTTGATTTTGCTCTGAATAGCCCCCTTATTATCAAACAACCTCAAATGAAGCAGCCGGGTGTATTTGCAGAAGGAATAGTTGAAACAGTGGACCTTTTTCCTACGCTTGCTGATTTATGTGAAATAATGCCACCAGCCAATCTTGAGGGAGTCAGTTTAAGGCCGGCAATCGAAAATCCGGAGTCAAGAATAAAAGCGTATGCCATAAGTGAACGTGATGCCTTTGGCAGTTATGGGATTTCTGTGAGGACGGAGAAATACCGGTTGATGGTATGGACGGACAAAACTACCGGAGACACGATTGATGTTAATCTGTTTGATAATAATGAACAACCTGTGCCGCACCATGATATCAGCGACAGTAATCCGGAAATTGTAAAAGAGCTAATCGAAATTATATAGTCCCCCAAAATTGATGCCTTTGAAAAAGTTATTATTATCCATTTGGGTTACTACCGTGTTAGTTCAATGCACGTCAAATAAGAGGTCCCAAATAGTCTCTGAAGAGGTTATGCAATCCGTTTTCGAAGAAGTGAAGACGCCCTTCAAATACGGGGTGGTTTTCAAACATCCCGATACAACCAAAATGATTGATTCACCAACCATATTCAGAGAAAATGATAAGTGGTACATGACTTACATTGTCTTTGATGGACAGGGCTATGAAACCTGGATTGCAGAAAGTAGTGACTTGCTAAATTGGGAATCCAAAGGACGGATTATGTCATTTAGTGAAAATACCTGGGATGCCAATCAGAAGGCAGGCTATGTTTCACTGGTCAATACGGAGTGGGGTGGTGATTATTCGGTAGAGAAATATCAGAACAAATACTGGATGACTTATCTGGGAGGAAACTCTACCGGTTATGAAGCTGGTACTTTAAAGATTGGCCTTGCCTATACAGAAAATCTTACTGCAGCTACAGAATGGTCCAGAAGCGAAACGACTTTGTTTTCTCCGGAAGATTCTGATGCACGATGGTTTGAAAACAAAACGATTTATAAGAGCCTTGTCATCCGGGACTCGGAAAAGGTTACCGGATATCCTTTCGTGATGTACTACAATGCCAAAGGAGATACGGCCAACTATGAAAGTATCGCCATGGCTGTTTCGGAGGACATGGTTAATTGGAAGGGGTTTGGAGAGGACCCTATCATCACCCGGTATGCCGGGATCTGCGGAGATGCTCAGATTACCAGAATGGGTGACCTCTATGTGATGTTTTATTTTGGGGCCTTCTGGAAGCCTGGTGCTTTTGAGCGATTCGCTTGCTCTTATGATTTAGTTCATTGGACGGATTGGAAGGGGCCGGACCTGATTGCTCCATCAGAGCCTTTTGACCAAAAATATGCCCACAAACCCTGGGTCATCAAGTGGGATGGCATAGTCTATCACTTTTACAACGCTGTTGGTGACCAGGGTAGAGTCATCGCGCTAGCTACTTCGGAGGAACTACAATAAAAAAAGGCAACCGATTTGGCTGCCCTTTTTCTATTTATTCTATGTTAACTAATATCCTTCATTTTGTGGGAAATCTCCGGGGTTAGTAACACGATCTATTTGTGTTGTAGGTATAGGTCGTACCAGGTGCATAGGTTTAATATTCGGACCTCCAAGTGAATTATACGCCTGCACCCTTTCAATTAACTTTCCAGTTCGTTTCAGGTCATACCATCTGTGACCCTCACCACATAATTCTCTGGCGCGTTCATCAAGAATAAAGTCGATATCTACATCTCCTTCAGCCACATTCATCTCGGCTTCGTAGCCAGGAACCACAGCTCTTACCCTTAGTTCATTGAGCCTGGTAGCGGCATCATCATTTCTGCCCTGCATATGTGCCGCCTCAGCTGAGATCAAATACATTTCAGCTAATCTAAGGACCGGATAATCTCTGCTACCATCAGTGGCATTTACAGCCGATCTTTGTGCATCATAGTATTTATTCAGTACCGGGAAGTTTCTACCTGCCTGTCCACCGACCTGAGTATCATCGGATTGATTATTCACATCTTCACCATTATAGTCGATCCATTGGTAAGGAGCAGAGGCCTGAAGTGCATCATCTACAGGTTCCATCGAAATTTTTATTGCCGTATCTCCCGGAACAACCGTTTGACCATTGATTGTACCTGTCGAATTGGCAATAAATACTGTTTTAAATGTAGCTGCCCATCTGGCATCTCCATCCCTGTTCCAACTTTCCAGGAAGTAATTTGTAGGCATGAACCTTTGGAAAGGCCGGCCGTTTTCCTGGTCTCTGATCATAGCCGGATTTCGTGTATAATCCCAGACCCAATAAAGGAATGAAGGATTCCCCCCCTCATTTGTCAGGGGATCAAGGGTATATTGTACAGTCCAGATAAATTCACTGTTTATCTGATTGTTAAAGTCCCAAAGCTCCTTATAGTCAGGTACCAATGAGAAGCTGTAGTCATCAATCACATTGTTAGCCAATGTTTCAGCATCAGCATAATTACCCAATGTAAGCTGAACCCTGGCCATCAAACCTTCAGCTGCGGCCTTGTGAACCCTGCCGTAATCTGTGATAGCATCAGGGTCGGGCAAATTATCAATGGCAAACTGTAGGTCAGGAACGATACCATCCTGATATATGGTGGCTACAGGTGTTCTAAATGCTTCAGTTTGAACGCCAATAGTCTCCTCCAGTGTGAAATGGACATCCCCAAATTGCTGGACAAGAATAAAATAATAGAGCGCTCTCAGAAACCTGGCTTCTCCTTCAATGATTGCTTTTCTCGCTTCAGGAATTTCATCAATTGTTGGGACCCGACCAATAATGGTATTGGCTTGATTGATTCCAGCATAGAAGTTATCCCAAAGGTTTATCAGATAGTTATGCGAACCGGTTAAGTTAACATCATAGTTGTTCCAGGATGGATTATTTCTATTTCCTCCAAAGCCATTGGTATACATATCTGTACCCACAACTGTCATAAAATATGAACTCTCTTGTCCATAATAACTGCGCAAAGGAGTATATACCGAGTTTAAGCCATCTAAAATTCCTCTTTCATTGGTATAGTGGCCATTAGCTGTTGCAATACTAATAGGGTCTTCGGTGATAATATCATTGCAGGAAAATCCAATAAATAGTGCAACTATGGAGAAGTAGCTTGCTACAACTCTTCTAATTGATTGATTTATTTTAATATTTTTCATTGTCATCTGATTTAAAATCTAGCCTTAATTCCAACCATATATGTCTTAGTTGAGAGCGGGTTACTGACCCCAACATTTCCATTTGCTGTCTCCGGATCTACTAAATCATATTCAGCGAATATGAATGGATTGAGCGCTGAAAAATAAATCTCCATGGAAGATATTTTGTCAGTTTGTATAAGGCTGTTTGTAAGGTCATAGCCCAAGGTGATGTTCTTAACTTTTACAAAAGATCCATCTCTGAATCGAAGTGCAGAGGCATACAGGGGTTGATTACCCTGTCTTGGAATAGGGATCTCATTGCTTGGATTTTCTGGCGTCCAATAGTTAAAGTTCATGTTGTTATATCTGCCTTCCCAGCTATTACCTGCCACATCGTGGAGTGAACTATTCACCATTTGTCCCTGGCGTGTATAGACCAGAATGGAGAAATTGATTCCCTTGTAAGACAGTCTGCTGGAAAGTCCACCACTCCAGTCAGGAACGGTTGAACCCAGGATGGTTCTGTCATCGTTGTTGATGACTCCATCTGGCTGATTTGTTAAAAACCCATTTTCATCTCTGCCGTTTACATCTGCAATTCTGATATCTCCGGGAGCCAATCCTGCAGCCGCTGCTTCAGTAGCATCTTCAGTTTGATAAATCCCATCAAATTGGAAATTATAGAAAACATCGATCGGATGGCCAATAAACCATTGATTTCCAACGTCATCATCTTCACCATTGAATAGCTCCACAATTTCTTCTTTATTAGAAAAGATATTCATGCTAACATCCCAGTTGAGACCGGAGCTATTCTTAAGAATAGCGTAGTTGAGTGTTAGTTCCCAACCCCTGTTTCTTGTCGAGCCCACATTTTCCAGTACGGAGGAATATCCTGACGTTGAAGGTAAAAACCTTTCCAACAGCAGATCTTCAGTTATGGTATTGTAATATTCAAATGTTCCCGAAAAACGATCATCCCATAAACCAAAGTCAAGTCCTATATTCAGGGTTTTAGAAACCTCCCAGCCTAAATTAGGATTTGATATTTCGGATTGACCGAACCCAAAAGCACCGGCATCTCCAAAGGCATATACTGTACGTGCTAAACCACCCCATGTTCTATATGGATCTACTGCGGTATTTCCCACTTCTCCATATCCGGCTCTTAGCTTCAGGAAGGAAAGTGTTGAAGAACTTAAAAATGCTTCTTCAGAAACAATCCAGCCCATTGAAATTGCCGGGAAGAAAGACCATTTATTTCCATCTGCAAGTCTTGAAGAACCATCAGCTCTACCTGTTAATGTAAGTAAGTATCTGTCATTATATGAATAATTCAATCGAGCCATGTATGATAGCAAACCCCACTCAAGATAATCACTACTTATTCCGGTGATTTCAGCTGCAGCACCCATATTATTATAGGTGAACCTTCCAATTGGAATACCTCTCCCATTTAGATCTGATTCTACAGTATTCTGGTTCTGAGTACTGAATAGTCCAACAACATTGATCGAATGATTGTCGATTTTTTTATCGTAGGTCAGCAGGTTTTCGATTGTATAGGCGAAAATCCTTTCATTTTCTATAGAAGCCGTTGAGGCACTTCCGTCATAATCACCATTATAGCGGCCTCTTCGCGAATTCTTGTAATCGGTACCCAGATTTAATCGATAAGTCAGCCCCTCCAGGATTTTATATTCTGCATAGACGTTCGAGAAAAATCTGTAACCTTTGGTATTATCTACATATTGATTAGGTACATATTCTAATATTGGGGTTGTCTGTAGCCCTTCATTCGGATTTGGGAAAGCAATGATATTACCATCAGCATCGTATGGTTCCACAATGGGGACATACCTCATCGACCTTGACATTGGCCCATTACTCATTTGATCTCTTGTGTCTGTAGTCCCTGTGATACTGAAACCTATATTTATCCGATCGTTTACTTTACCGTCAACATTAGCTTTTAAAGAGAATCGCTCATAAGCCGTATTTCTAATCACACCTTCTTCGTTAAAATAGCTTCCCGAGAGGTAATATCTCATGCCAGAATTACCCCCTGAAAATGAAACCTGGTGCTCCTGCTGTGCTCCCGGATCAAGCACGAGATCCAACCAATCGGTATCTACGCCGGCAGAGTAGGAATCGAGAAGTGCCTGACCTCCTAAAATAGCTGCATCATTACTGTTGTCTGTCTTCGATAATCCGTTAGCTACCCTAACGTACTGGACAAACTGATCGGCATTCATGATATCCATATTTTCTATGGCACTTTTTACACCGTAATAGCCATTGTACTCAATCTGACCTTTACCGGATTTACCTCTTTTGGTGGTGATGAGTATTACACCATTCGCTCCTCTGGAACCATAGATTGCCACGGCACTGGCATCCTTTAATACCTCAATAGATTCAATATCACTGGGACTGAAATCATTGATGTCCTGAGTGGTGGGAATCCCATCGATCACATATAAAGGGTCATTTCCTGCCGAAATTGATCGATTACCTCTAATTCTAATTTGTAGCGGAGAACCGGGAGAGCCATTATTTCTAACGATGTCTACACCTGCCAGTCTTCCCTGAGCCTGATCAAGCACATTTCCTACGCGAGTTTCTTTCAAGTCCTCTCCGGAAACAGATGAGATGGCCCCGGTTAGGTCGCTTTTCTTCATCGTTCCGTAACCAACTACTACTACCTCATCCAGCGCAGAAATATCCTGGCTAAGGGTAACATCAATTACCGATCTTCCTCCAACAGAGACTTCCTGGCTTCCAAATCCTACAAAGGAAACAACAACAATTGCATTTTCAGGTAGTGACAAGCTGTATGTTCCATCCACATCAGTAATGGTTCCATTTGTAGTTCCCTTCTCCTGAACTGTAGCTCCTGGTAAAGGTTCACCGTCTTCATCAATTATCTTCCCACGGATCTGAAATTGATCTGATATCAGATCTTCAACAGGAGCAGTGATGCCTTCACCCATTGGGATTAATGCAACCGACTCGTTTACCCTATTGAAGTTCAGTTGCGTTTGTTTGGAAACCTCCTTGAATAAGTTCAGCAAGTTCCATTCACCGGGGGATAACTGGACAGTCATATCTCGGATATCCGCTTTCGCATATGCAAAACGAAAATCGCTTGACGACTCAATATATTTAATTAGCTCTTTAAGTTTAAGGTTCTCTTGTGAGTCCCCAAGCTGAAGCTCAATGAAGATATCCTCCAGATATTTCCGTTGAGCACTCGTCTCACTCGCCATAACCATTAAAATGGACTGACAAATGACCATCACATAGATCGCCATTCTAGACATGCGAATTACAGTTTTGTGTAGTTTTACATTCATATTTGTTTTGGTTGATTAAATACTAAAACACGTATACTTTATGTGGATCGAATCACTTGCCAGAGTACCTTCGATCCACTTTTTTGTATAGACTTTATCTTATTGTTACTATTCCATCTTGTATCTCATAATTGAATCCGTAAACTTTTGAAACATTGAGCAAAAGCTCCTTCAGAGTAGGATTTTTAAATGAAGCTGTAAATAATTTCTTCGGAAGAGTTCTCTTCTCAATAGTGATCTCAACACCATACCACAAAGCAACCTTGTCCAACACCTGTTCGATGGGTAGATCCTGAAAAGCAAGAACCTGATCTATCCAACCAAAAATTAGTTCTTCATTGACTTTGGTGAGTTCAGAGACGTTGCCATCCTCGTATATTTTAATCATTTGATTGGCATTTAGCTCCACTGATCTGAAAGGGTCAGCTTTCACAGCCACTATTCCTTCTTTCACGGCGACGTGATTAGATCCCTCCTGGTATGCACTCACATTGAAGGAGGTGCCCAGCACATTGATCACAAAATCTTCCGTAGTGATTTGAAAGGGTTTGGACTCATCTCTAGCCACATCAAAGAAAGCCTCCCCAATCAATTGAACACGTCGTTTGTCCTCTTCGAATCTTTCTGGGATGATCAATTTGGAATTTGAATTCAGATAAACCTTTGTGCCATCAGATAAAACAGTAGTGATCTTTTGACCAGCCAAACTGGACTTTTCTATATAGGCGATGGGCTCAATGATTGCAGGCGATTCACCTTCTGCATTTGTGAAATGGTATACCCAAAAGGACGAGGTGAGAACGATAGCTAGCATTGCTGCGATCTTTAGTAGCAGTTTGCCATTGATCTGTACTTGCTTTTTCTTTGGTTGGTTTTTTTCGATTTGGCCAAAGACCTTTTCCTCGACTTCCTTCTTTGCCTGAGAATGATCCTGAGAATAATCCCTCCAATATGCCTGAACTTGCTTAAAGATTTGCTCATTTTCTTTATTAAGCTCCATCCATTGAGTCAATTGGTATTGCTCCTCCAGAGAAATATTTCCCTGCAAGTACTTAAGAATGAGTTCGTCGATATTTTTCAAGCTCAATATGTTTGATCCCTAATTGGGCTGGTCACATATAGGAGCAATCTGAATAGTGTTTTGTCCAACAGATCTGAAATATTTACAGAGAAGGCCGGCTTTTGATTAAAAAATTAGAACCGCGACAGATTTTTTGGCCAATCGTTCAAAATAACTCAAAGCCAAATGTTGGATTTAAGAGAACAATGCGATGGCCAGTGACAACCCGAGTACAATATTTGAATACCGGTCAGATAAATCAGAATCATAAGTATTTGAGATTTCAATCCTTAGTGCTTTGATGGCATTGCTGAGGTGGGAATTGACCGTGGAAACAGAAATGTCAAACTCCTGTGCTACTTCACGTGGACTCTTTTTTTCAATCATGCAGGCAGTGAAAACCAATTGGCATTTATCCGGAAGGGAGGATATAAAACCATTTAGTTTTTCCTGAAGCTCTTTTTCCAGCAACACATCTTCTGGGCTGATTTTATCGATTTGTCCGATACTATTCTCTGCTTCAATTTTATCTGCCTGGTAGAGCAGTTTGATGCATTCATTCCGTACGGAAACTAAAAGGTATGATTTGATTTCCTTAATCCCTATCAGGTTGGAATTGTTTGCCCAAAGGTTCAGGAAAACCTCAGACACCGCATCTTTCGCCAGGTCTTCTGATTTGGTAATGGATTTTGCATAAATGAAAAGATCTAGAAAAAGTTCATCATAGATTCTCCTGAATTTGCTCTCAACAGATTCAGCACCAGGTAATTCTCGTATGATGGACTTCTTTTTCACTTTCTTAAAAAGACAGTAATATTTACAGCAGTAAGTTAAAATTTCAAATAAACCTACGAAGAATTTGTGAATATTTAAACCTCAGTAATTTGTTGAAATTTAGATATCTCGTGCTCTCATGTAATGGTGGCATTCAATCCAGATCTGAGGAGAAACATATATTTGTTTACATTAACCAACCCGAAACTCAAAATGAAAACCCAGGTTTACTACATACTTTTACTAATTGCCCTTGATGCCTGTCAACAAGTCTCACGGGAGGAAATTCAACAAAAGCCCAATGTCATTGTAATCATTACGGATGACCAGGGATGGGGTGATATCGGTTACAATAATCCCAATGTGTATACACCCAATATGGATAAGCTTGCAGCCGGAGGAGCTACTTTTGTCAATCATTATTCGATGCCTCAATGTACGCCAACCCGTGTGGCCCTATTTACAGGACGATATCCCGGTCGCTTTGGAACAAATGCTTTGCAAGCCAACAATAAGCCCGTATTTCAGAAAGGTGTGGAGAACCTGGCAACCCTGTTTAAGAGATCAGGATACGAGACATTTCTGTGTGGCAAATGGCACATGGGCTCCAATCCTGAATATGGGCCCAACCACTACGGGTTTGACGAAAGCTACGGTTCTCTTGCGGGCGCTGTGGGAATGTATAACCACAAATACCGAAAGGGGGAGTTTGAAATGGCCTGGCATCGCAATCACGATACAATTCCGGGTCATGAAAACGGTATTCATGCCACTGACCTGGTCTCTCAGGAAGCCATCAGGTATATAAGCAAAGAACATACAGATCCTTATTTTATGTATCTGGCATTCCATGCCCCTCATACGCCATTGGATGAGCGAGGAAAATTTGTTGATCGTCCTACTCAACTGGATCCTGAAGACTCTACCCGATGGCTCAATGAAGATGAAATCGAATGGTTTAATGATCCGGCAGGTAAGATCCAGGCAGAGCCCGATCCGGAAAAAAGACTGTTGCTGGCTGCGGTCTATCACGTAGACTACGCCATTGGGGAAATCGTAAAAGCCATTGAGAAAACAGGACAACGAGAAAATACATTGATATTGTTTACCTCAGACAATGGGCCTCAGGTAAACTGGCCGGGCAATGCTTATCCGGACGATCTGCATCTTACAGACTTCAATCAGGAAATACCCATGCGGGGAAGCAAGATGGATGTGTGGGAAGGGGGGATCCATGTACCTGGGTTTGCTAATTGGCCAGGTCACATTCCTCCAAAAAAAGTGATGGACCCCGTTCATGTTATTGACTGGCTTCCGACATTGGCTGAAATCATTGGACAGGGACCTGGGGATACGGAATTGGATGGTGTGGACATTTCACCAGCGCTCCTCGGAGACAATTTGATTGAGAGGCGCGACTTTTACTGGACCTGGAATAGCAACATTAATCGTTGGGCACTTAGAAATGGAGATTGGAAAATTGTGAAATATGGTACCGGTGAACCTAAAGATCCAGGGGATTGGCAGCTTTATAATTTAGCGAATGACCCCACTGAGACTACTGATGTAGCGGAAGCAAATCAACCAGTTAGAGAAAGGCTTCATCAGCTTTTTCTTGCCCAGCGATCAAAAGACAAGACTTCCGTTGAGTTTTAAACAGTAGTGTCTTTTCCAAACAACCGCATAATAGCTTCACCATTTCCATCGGGAGTGGTATAAACCGGCCTTCCCTCGATGGTGTAATGTGTTTCCGGAGGAATTCCCAGTGCATGATAGATCGATTGATGGATCTGGTCAATGACCACGGTATCTTCAATGGATGAGCAGGGTCTTTCTTCGGCGGTTTTTCCGAAGACGAGTCCCTTTTCGATGCCTCCACCCCACATCAGGATGGAAGCACCATCGGTAAAGTGGCGGTGCATACCATAGAATTTTTCATCTTCAATGACATCAGGTTGGTTGACCTGATCTTTTACTTTTTCGCCAGGTCGTCCTTCCAGGATCGCATCCCGGCTAAATTCGCTGGCCAGGATGATCAACGTTCGATCCAGGTGACCACTTTCCTCCAGGTCTTTGATCAGCTGGGCGATGGGTCTGTCGATCAGCTGTTTCATTCCTTTGGCACGTAAGTGACCGTTTTCGTGGGTATCCCAACCCAGGAAGGGTTCATATTCTGTGGATACACTGATAAACCTTGCCCCGTGCTGTACAAGTCGCTTCGCCATGAGACAGCCGAGCCCAAAGCGACCGGTATTGTATTGTTCGTATTTCTTTTCCGGTTCATCCCCCAGATCAAAGGCTTTGACTTCCGGAGAGTTGAGGAGCCTGTAAGACTGTTCCATAGACCGGATCAGAGATTCCTTCTGGTAATCACTTCCCAGATCACCCATCGGGCTTTTGTTGGTCAGCTCTTTGTAGAGTTTGTTTCGGGCTTCGAACCTATTGATGTCCATCCCCTGAGGAGGACGCACACTTTGCATCCCTGCAGATGGATCCGGAATCAGAAAAGGACCATATTCACCTCCCAGGAATCCTGCTGAGTGAAAGGCTTTTAATTCTTCGGCTTCACCCACTGTAAATCTTTGCCCTAATGCGATGAAAGGTGGTATCACGTCATTTTTGGGTCCTAGTTCTTTGGCAATCCACGCCCCGATGTGAGGCATTTGCACAGATTGAGGAGGCTCATAGCAGGTATGCCAGTGGTATTGATGCCGGGTGTGAAGGATATGGCCCAGGTCGGCTGAGCGGTATGACCGGATGATGGCTCCACGATCCATCACACTTCCGACAGACTCCAGCCCTTCAGAGAAATACAAACCATCGACGGCAGTGGGAACTTTTGGAAATGTGCTCAAAACCCTTTTACTCTCAACACCTTTGGTAAAGGGAGTGTAAGCCTTAGGGTCAAAAGTCTCAGTATGGGCCATACCGCCGGCCATCCACAGCAGGATCACAGAATCGGCGGTTGATGGGATCTTTGGCCCGGAGCAGGAAGATAGAAAGCTACTGGCGGGAATCGATGCCGACATGGCTGCGGCGGATGCCATTCCCATTTTCTTAATAAACTCTCTTCTTTGTATTTCAATGTTTGATCTCATGATTACTAGTTGATAAATTGAAATTCCGGTAATAGTAAAGTGGCCCAAAAAAGGTCCTGTATGGCTGCCTCATCGGGCGTGTCTCCCAAAGCTGAAAGAATCACCTTTTGTTCTGTATCGCTTGGTAAGCGCCCAAGGCACTTTAAGTATAAACTATCCGCGATCACTTTTGGATCCGAATGATATTCAGCAAGCCATTTTTTCGCACCCTCCTCAAGCAAATTATTGAAGAACTCGCCATTTGTCAATTCAAGGGCCTGCAGTAAAGAGGCCTGCTCTTCACGTGTTGTAGCCACATTTTCCCTTGTGGGTCTGCCTAGTGCTTTGAGAAACGGATCAAGCTGGACCAGGGATGCACGGGCAAACTTGTCACCATTCTCGTCAAAGGTAAAGTTGACCATTTTACCCCAGGCACTGGTGCCGAATCTCCTCACTTCCTCCCATGAGGAGTCATCAAAAGCTAATTTCTTCCAGGCATCTGATGATACTTCTTTTGTACTGATCCAGTTTCTGTCTGATGCAATGGTATCTGAGGTCCCATCGGAATAGTCCAGCTTCAGCCGGAAAAGAATCCCTGCCGGATTCGGGATGGGCCCTTCATTTTCCCCCTCAACCGCAATGATATTTTCTCCTTTTGTAATCAGGTCATCAACATGAGCTTTGCCAATCTTCTTCCAATCGTTTCCGGAAAGAACCACCTGCTCATTGATATAGAGTGTGTAAGCATGGTCGACGGAAATCAGAACCTGTGCGGATTCCAGATCCTTGTTGGGGACGTTGAATGACTTTCTGAAATATCTTTTCCCCGGCTTGGGCAGCACATCCCGGTCGAATTCTATTTCCCGATGCCAGACCCTTGAGAAGTCCTGGTCTTCGTCAGAAGGGTCAAAAGCTAAGGCATGATAAACGGGGGTGATCACCTGGCTCACTGCATCGGTAAACTGCTCTGCAGTCAGTCTGCGGATGACAGGTCCCTTATACACATATCTTTCCGTCTTGATCGCCTGTGGATCTTTGTACCCAACACCCGGCAGCTGGTAAGCACGAGAGGTCATGATGTTTTCAATCAGGTATTTCAGGTCGTAATCATGGGCAATGAAGTCGCTGGCCAACCAGTCGAGCAAATCCCCGTTCCAGGGTTCATTGTCCATTTCGTCCAGAGGCTCTACGATACCCCGGCCATTAAGTCGCTCCCAGATACGGTTGACAATGGTACGATAAAGCCGACCATTTTCCGGTTTGATGATCACCTCGGAAAGTAATTTCAATCTTTCCTTAATGGTTTCTGCTTCCACGGAACCTAGTTCAGAATAGATAAACTCTGTCTGGGCCATCTTGCCGGTGGGTTTGTCGCAGCGATACAGTTCCAGTGTAGTATCGGAGAAAATGTTGGCGAAGGCATAGGTCTGTGCCAGGGAGAGGTTACTCACGAAACTGTTGTGACAGGAAGCACACTTCACATTCATACCCATCAGGGATTGACCAATGTTTTGGGCTGCCTGCATCGAAGTGGTCTGGCTGGCATTCACAGCACCACGCCACTGGATCCCTTTGATGAATCCTTCTGATTCTTCGGTGGGATTGGTCAGCTCTTTCACCATCTGGTGGTAAGGTTTATTTTCCAGCAGGGAGGTGTAAAGCCAGTCTGTGATCTGCTTGCGACCACCCGTAATAAACCCGGTTCCGGAATAGTCATTTCTCAGGATGTCATTCCAAAAGCTGATCCAGTGCTGTGTATAATTGTGATCATCGCTGAGAAGAGATTGTATCAACTTCGTTCTTTTGTTCGGATCAATGTCTCCTTCAAACTTTTGGATTTGTGCAGGTGTCGGCAATAATCCAATGATGTCCAGGTAGGCCCTTTGAATAAATTTCCTGTCGTCGACAACTTCTGGCCAGGAGATCCCATTCTTTTCAAAATAGGCATTTATGAGTCGATCAATGGGATGTTGCATAGAGCCATCAGCAGGAGGTAGTTCAGGTTTGGTAAGTGCCAGCGGTGCTTCTGGGAAAATCTTGATATCTCCGTCTACCCAGTGAGCCCCGTTATCGATCCACCAGCTGATCAGGTTTACTTCGTCAGTAGAAAGGATGTTGCCTTTTTTCGGCATCACTTCATCGTGATTTTTTGGTAATGTGATCCTTCGGATAATTTCACTGTTTTGGGCGTCCCCAATGATGAACATCGGGCCCGATTCTCCCCCAGCAAAAACACCTTCTTTTGAGTCCAGCACCAGCTCTCCTTTTTGCTTTTCTTCACTGTGGCACTGATAGCAATTGTGCGCAAAAAGTGCCCTAACCTCCAGGCTGATCCGGTCTAATTGGCGGATGGAGACAGAGTCCTGTTGGCTGACCTCTGCGAGTAAGGCACTGGTTTTGGAGCTGTCATAGTTTGTGCCCTTCCAGGGGAGCAGCTCAGTAAGGAAATCGTCGCCATGCGTGAGGCTGGCACCCAGATGTCCGGCCACTGTTAGGATGATCGTGGTGAGGATCAGCGATATTCTATATGGGAGAAAGTTCGGGTTGGGTGCTTTTTTCGCTCTACAGAGAAGGATGGCTGTGATGATCGAAAAGAGTGTGGTGAGGAGTCCGGCGATCTGGTGGTTAAGGACGAGGTCGCCTCCGTAGCTATCGAAATTGATGAGCAGGATGCCCATGATCGAAGCGACAACGGCAGAGAGCGCACCCAGATTTATCAGCCAGGAAATGCCTTCACGCAGTCCCTGCTTGCCACGATATGTGAGCATCTCAAGGAGCAGGGCAACGAAGATCAGTCCAATGGGAAAGTGGACGATCATGGGGTGAAGCCGACCGATTAGTTGAAAGATCCAAAGGGGGTTAATGTCCATAATAACAAAGATAAGTGATGTAAGCTGCTAACCTGCTTGCGGTAGCCAGCAAAAAAGGTGTTAGATTTAACACAGGGTTGTTTACCAATTTAGTGCTTTTCACTTAATTATATAATTAAATGGACAAATCAATACTTTCAAAAAGACCATTCAAAACTAGAAATGCTGATGAATTCGGCTTAGATGAAATATTAAACCTTTTTGTAAGTCCTTTTGATGAAGTTTTTAATCCTTTTGAATATGAAAATTCAATAATAAAAGGCAAAATGGGATCAGGTAAAACTATGTATTTAAAAGCAAACTATGCCTTTCATTTATACAACATAGTTCCTAGTCTAGTAGATGATGATCAGGTTTACTTACCTGTTTTTATAAGGTTAAATGATTTTCAACACCTTAAATCGGCCGATGAAATTTATAGAGCAATAATAAAAAGAATTGTAGAGGGAATTACCCAAGTATATATTCATCTACAAGATGCAAAATATATGGCTCGTATTCATTCAGGCTTAAAAAACATTCCAGAGGATATTTTATTTACTTCCAAAATTAATACCACAAGGAAACAATTACTAAAGTTAGGGGCTGATGAGTACATTGAAAAATTAGACTATCAATTGAGTGCCAATGGTAAACTTAAACTAGAATTTTTAGATGCAGGACTTGAGTTTACAAAAAATGAAGGAGTAGAAATTAAGAAAAAGACTGATCCAGGTATTGGGGATATTGAAAAGGCATATAAAAATTTACTCGAAGATGTAAATGGCAAAATAATTCTCTTGATTGATGAGGCAAGTTCTTTAGACAAATCCTTTTTTAAGAATGAAGATGGTGATTCACTTTTTGAAGTTTTGATGAATCAATTTAGAACAGCACCATATTTACGTACAAAAGTGGCTGTTTATCCACATACTTATTCTGATGTTTTGTCGGAAACTAGATATGGAGATGTTGTTATGTTAGAAGAAAACATTTATGATGAGAATGGGTATGAATCTCTAAGATCTAGAACTTTAAATATAATTAAGGCATATCTCACTCAAGCTGGGGCAATAAATCCGGAACCTCAAGATCTTTTCGTCATTTTCCCAAATAATATGGGCGATTCATTGGAACAACTAATAAATGCTTCGGATGGAAATCTTAGAAGAATTATTCACCTTCTCGACCTTTCCTGCCAAGAGCTTCAAAGGGATAAGGAGAATGTGATAATAACAGATGAACACGTTGACTCAGCACTTAAGAAACATTCACAAAGTCACGAAAACCTGTTTTTAGAACCTGAAAAAGAATTCTTAAATGGAATAGCAATAGTTTGTAGAAGCAGAAGTACTTTCAAATTTCAGTTTCCATATAAAGCTCCGGTACTTTATAAATATGTAGCAAAATCAAAAGAATACAACGTTCTTAAAATTGTAGAGGCGGGAAGCGGTAGGAAAGGAACTATCTATGCATTTGACTATTCATTTTGTGTGAATCATAACATACCGACACATAGGTTGGCTAACTCTGAAAAAATTGATAGAGCTAGATCACTTTCTAGTGGAACATGGATTTCAAGAGTCGCAACAATTAATGATGAGTTGGTAAGTCATGCCAACGTTCCTGGAAAAGTAGAAGGTGATTTGGAATATGTACGGGGTGATTCTGGTTTTATTAAGGGTGACGATGGTAAGACTTATTTTTTTGCGAAGAGGTTCATCATTGAACAAGATCAAAATAAGCCAATTCAATTTGGTAAGAGGTTTAGGTTTTATCCATCTCGTATTGATGATATGGAATGGGCAATGGATATTGAAATACTTTAAAACTAATATTATAATAGGCTAAATCTATTAAATACAAACTACTAGTCAAGATAAACTCTGAAATGAGGTGTCATTGAGCTTTTTTTGGTTATTCAATATCGCTTGAATATTTCCCCACCCTCCATTTTACTAACTTTACACTATGTACTACCGAAGGAAACTGTTGTTAGGAATTTTAGAGGAGTTTGGAGGCGTTTTGCCGCACACAAATCTTCAAAAAATTCTTTTATTGGTTACCCGAAAACAATCAGTCAAATCTTTCGATTTTGTGCCATACAAATATGGTGCATTTTCCTTCCAGGCCAATCAGGATTTATCGACACTCTCAAAGAAGGATGTTATCATCAATATGACTAAAAGCCGTGGTTCTGATTGGATTTTAAATACCGATGACGTCTATTTTTCTTCCTTGAGAAAAGAGGATCAGGCAGCTATAAAACAGACAAAGAATGAGATCGCTGGGCTTAGTCAAAGGGACCTGGTAAAATATACGTATGTCAGGTATCCTTATTTTGCTACAAAGAGCCAAATAGCCGGGGGACTACTAACATCAGAGGAACTTGGTCAAGTAAACAATCAAAAGCGAAGTTTTAATCAACCTGCTTTTTTTACGATTGGATACGAGGGTATAAGCCTTGAAACTTACCTAAATAAACTAATCATCAATGATGTAAAACTTCTTTGTGATGTTCGCAAGAATCCACTTAGCATGAAATATGGGTTTTCCAAGAGTCAGCTGAACAAAGCATGTGAAAGTGTCGGAATCTCCTACAAACACATTCCACAATTAGGTATTGATTCTGCTAAGCGTACAGACTTAAAAACAATGCATGACTACAATCGTCTTTTTGATGAATACGAAAAAACAACGCTGGTTGAAAATCATATTCAGTTAGAAGAAATTTATAAGTTAAAAGAGAAATATAAAAGAATTGCAATAACTTGTTTTGAGAAAGAACCATGTATGTGCCATAGAAGTCGTGTAGCCGAGGCACTTAAGCGATTGCCTGCATGGGATATTGCTCAAAAAAACTTGTAATGCCCAAAGAGAAAGTATTAATCACTGTTAAAACCTACCCATCAATATCTGCTAAATACGAAGAACTTGTTTGCACTGCTGGATTCAGAGAAGATGGTTCGTGGATCAGAATTTATCCTGTTCAATTCAGGAAAAAGAAATATAGCCAGCAGTATTCGAAGTATCAATGGGTAGAAATCGATCTGGTCAAGAACACTAGTGATTTTAGAAAAGAGAGTTATCGCCCTATTAGTCACGATACTGAAATTAAAATAACTGGAGAAATTAAGCCCGATGGAGATGACTGGAAGGAAAGAAGGAAGTTTGTCCTAAACAAAGTTTATTCGAGTCTTAACAAATTAATTGATGAAGCTAAGGATAAAAATATAGGAACTTCTCTGGCAGTGTTCAAACCTTCCGAGATTATTGGACTTGAAATAAAGGAGGTAGATCGGGAGTGGAGCAAGGAAAAACGGAATAAACTAAATCAACTAAATCTGTTTGAAACTACAGATAGCGAGGGCAAGTTTCAGGTTGTGAAAAAGCTACCCTATAAATTCTCCTATAGAATTAAGGATATCGATGGCACAGCTAGCAAAATGATGATTGAGGACTGGGAGATAGGTCAGCTTTTTTGGAATTCACTTAAAAGACATGGCGGTGATGAACAGCTTGCCTGCGAAGATGTTCGGAAAAAGTATATAGATGACTTTGCTCGAACAAAAGACCTTCATCTGTTTCTTGGAACTACTTTGCTTCACCATAATACAGGAAAAAATCCGTTCGTTATCATCGGCACATTTCATCCAAAACCCACGACACAAACATCCCTTTTTTGAGAAAGCTGTTTCCACACCGATTTGAGCACCAATTGCATCTCTTCCCTCATTTACCTACTTTTAAATACTTGTAGCGGTGACCCAATCCCCAGGTGAATCGCCAAAACCAATCAAAAGGAAAGTCCCTTGACAAAATACATCTCGATAAACCTCTATCGAAAAGTGATCGACCATGCCATCACCGAAGGTATGCGTCGGGAAGACTTCATGGACCTGCCCACCCCCATTGACGCTATGGACAACATACAGGCAGTACCCGCAGACCATTTTTTTGAGTTGCACGAACGATTGGACAAGGAGCTGGGGCCCGGATTCTCCGTGAGAGTGGGTAGTGAGATGAAGATTGAAGACTATGGGGTGCTGGGTCTTTCCTGGCGAACATGCACCTGGGCGGGAGAGATCTTTGACCGAAGCGAGCGGTATATGAAATTGCTGTCCAACACTTATTTTTTTGAAGTCAGAAAGAAAGGTGATCTATCGGATATTCTGTTACATCGCGAACCTCATCGAAAGGGACTGGAATTATCCAATGAGGCAACACTTTCTGCTACCGTTGTAGTGCTGCGAGCCATTACAGAAACGGACATTAATCCGAGCCAAGTAACTTTTAAACACAATGCACCCAAAGACTTGAGCAGCTACCATAAAGTGTTTAATTGCCCCATATTGTTTAATCAGCCCTATTATTCGATTACCTATAAAACTACGGAGCTGGAGACCCGAACGGCTAAGGCAGACTATAGCATCAATCAATTTCTAGTGGAACGGGTCGAGGAAGAAACCAAGGGAATCCAGGTGAGTAGCCACAAGCTGACCGAAGATGTTGAAAAGCTGATAAAGGACGCCCTGCCAAGTGGCATTCCAAGCATTTTTCAGATTGGGGAACATATGGGAATGAGCAATCGTACTCTGACCCGAAGGCTTTCGGAGAATGGGGTCACCTTTCGTGATCTGATCCAAAGAGCCCAGGAAGAAGTATCTAAAAAGCTGCTTCGGTATACTGATCGAAGCATTGCAGAGATCGCTTTTGAAACGGGCTTTTCTGAGCAGAGTGCTTTCAACAGGGCCTTCAAGCGCTGGACAGATCAATCTCCTGTAGAATTTAGAAACGATTTGTAGTTCTACACGCTTTTGGCCTAAAGTGTCAAAACATTGGCGGGAAATGTCAAGAAGGAGGATGTAGCAAACTTCAGTTTTGCTCTTATCATTAAAACAGAACTAAAATGAAAGAGCCATCCTTCAAAATGTTGTTGCCCGGGCTGATCGTTGCCATCCTTATTTTGAATTCATCAGATCTTAATAGTTCGCAATCCGCATCGGTTTCTCTTGGTTGGAATTCATATAAAACTCAGCTCAGCAAGGAAGCGCTGACCATCCTCGAAACCAAATGCAATGTCTGTCATCGCAGGCAAAACCCGCTTATGATTTTCAAGGAGAAGAATATAGCAAAACGGGCACCCAAAATATACAAGCAGGTATTTCTGGAGAAGAGAATGCCGAAGGGAGACGAAATCAGGTTGTCTCAGGAAGAATACCGCACCCTCGAAAAATGGCTTTTCACTCAAAAATTATTTTAATCATGGAAATATCTATTAAATCACTTGTCCTGTTTGGTGCAGTTGTGCTCACAGGGCTATCTGCTGGCCTTTTTTATGCCTGGTCAGTTTCTGTTATTCCCGGAACACAAAAAATCTCGGATTCCACTTACCTGCAGACCATGCAGTCCATCAACCGGGCGATCCTCAATCCGGCATTCTTCCTGATTTTTTTCGGAAGTATTGTTGCCCTCGGCCTTGCCTCCATCTATGAATACCCTTCCAATACCTGGCGTTTTATGCTGTTACTTGTCGCGTCTGTCACCTATTTGGTTGGGACTATCGGAGTGACTGGCCTTGGAAATGTCCCTTTGAATGATCAGCTGGATGTATTCAAAATAGCGGAGAGTTCACCAGAGAAAATAGCAGAGTTCAGAGCATACTACGAATCAAAGTGGAATCGACTCCACCTGTTCAGAACGGTTTTTGCGGTGGGGTCTTTCCTCCTGGCATTACTCGCCCTTTTTGTGGATGCAAAAAATTAATTGGAACCTAATAGTCTAAAACTCAAATAAAAATGGAACACAACATCTTAGTAATTGGCGGAACTGGTAAGACTGGTAGCCGCGTAGCCAAAAGACTCACCCAACAAGGACACCAGGTGAGCATTGGATCTCGGAAGGGTACTCCTTCTTTTGACTGGGACGACCCCTCTACTTATGCACAAGCACTCAAGGGAATGGATAGAGCCTATATCGTTTACTACCCTGACCTGGCAGTACCCGGAGCGAGGGAGGCAATCAACGCACTTACTGCTGCGGCACTTAAGGAAGGCCTGGAAAAGGTCGTGCTTCTGTCTGGCAAAGGAGAAACAGAAGCTGAAGCCTGTGAGCAGATTGTAGCCAATTCCGGGTTGAACTACACTTTGGTGCGTGCATCCTGGTTCAATCAAAACTTTAGTGAAGGAGCATTTCTGGATTTTGTGCTGGCTGGGCAGGTGGCACTCCCCATGGCTGAAGCCGAAATCCCTTTTGTGGATGCCGATGATATTGCAGACGTGGTCGCCAAAGTATTGGTGGATGATACCTACAATGGCCAGACAGTTACTGTTACCGGACCGGGTAAGATGACTTTCCGGGAGGCAGTGGAGGCCATGGCAAAAGGCATTGGCAAACCCATCCATTTTCAACCCATTTCTATAGAGGAATTTAAGGAAGGAATGAAAGGAGCTGGCCTGCCGGACTCATACGTATGGCTTTTCGGTTACCTGTTTGAAGAAGTATTGGGTAACGCAGATAACCAGGTTGTTTCTCATGACCTTGAAAAGGTGCTCGGCAGACCTGCCACTGATTTTAATTCGTATGTAGAAAAAACAGTTGCTTCCGGTGTTTGGAATCAATCTATTCCTCAGACCATCTAAATCGTGGGGTTTATGAACAATCTAAATATCAAAAGAGCGGTACTGTCAGCAATCGTAGCCTGGACACTTGGTGTTGCAGCATTTGTAGCTTCCTATTTTGTTCCGGTGATGACCGATGCAGATCAGCAGGCCAATCTCGTATTATTTGTAATGATAATCCCGGCTGCAACGCTTGGGGCCTGGTTTTACTATCAAAAGGAGCCCAAAACGAATGGATTTTTATTAGGGACTGTTATGTTTTTGGTCACCATTGTACTCGATGCTTGCATTACGGTACCAATATTCATTATTCCTTTTGGTGGAAATCATGTTACCTTTTTTAGTGACCCTTCCTTTTGGCTCATTGGAGTTGAATACATCTGTGTCGTCGCTGTTTATCGTAGCCTCAGCAAAATTTACATGCTTCCAAAAGCAGAGAACAGTTAGAGATTCAATCAAACATTTCAAAAATGAGACTGCTCAATATTGGGCAGTCTTTTTTTTTACATTGTTGGAAAAGGTTTTTTACTTCATCAACCTCGATAATCTAACATAGAATGATCTCCTTCGACGACTTAAAATCTCTGGCCACATCATTTCCTGAAGTCACAGAAGAACCTCATTTTGAGAAAACTTCATTTCGGGTGAAGGGAAAGATTTTTGCTACCTACGATCAAAAGAGAAACAGGACCACAATCAAACTTTCACCGGAGGATCAGGATGTTTTTTCACTGGGCGACCATGGCATTTCCCCGGTCGATAATAAGTGGGGAAAGCAAGGTTAGACATTCGTCGAGTTGGATCGAACAAGCGAAGAGCTTTTTAAAGACGCAGTGACCACTGCTTATTGTGAAGTGGCCCCTAAAAGTTTGGCTGAGACGGTGAGAAAGAATCTCCCCGGGTAAATTCAAGAAGAAATGATCCCGGAAATAGCTAGCTTTAAGGTAGGTATATTCCAAAATACTAAGACCATCTAAACCAGCGTTTCATTACTCGACCCCCACAATTACCCAATGGCCAACGATAAGGAAAAAATCAATCAACTTGTGGAAAAGCTGGATCTGCTTCTTAAAAAGCAGGAGGATTTTTCCAGAGAGATTGACCATTTGCGAGGTGAGATCGGGCAATTGAAATCGAAGGGAAATGAAGCTTTGATACAGGAAGCTACCAAACAGTTCATTGCTGAATCAAACCTGGAAGCCAAAGCTGAAGAAAAACCTGAGGCAGCAAAAAAACCAGAATCACTGATCAACAGACCACCTGCAGGCAGATCTGATCTTGAAAAATTCATTGGTGAAAACCTGATCAACAAAATAGGGATCGCCATCACCATCATCGGGGTGGCCATAGGGGCAAAATATGCGATTGATCATGAGTTGATCAGCCCACTTACGAGGATCATCCTGGGATATCTGGTGGGCATCGGGTTGCTGGGGTTTGCCATCAGGTTGAAAAAGAAATACGAGAATTTTAGTGCCGTTCTGTTAAGCGGAGCAATGGCTATCATGTATTTCATAACCTACGCGGCTTATAGTTTTTATGACCTGATCCCTCAAATACCGGCTTTTGGGATCATGGTATTGTTTACGGCATTTACTGTGGTAGCGGCTATTAACTACAACAGACATGTGATAGCACTAATTGGACTTGTTGGAGCCTATGCGGTTCCTTTTCTGCTAAGTGAAGGATCTGGCAAAGTAGCCATCCTTTTTACCTACATGACCATTATCAATGGTGGGATTTTGGTCATTGCTTTTAAGAAATACTGGAAATCCCTTTATTATTCCTCTTTTGGACTCACTTGGCTGATCTTTTTCGCCTGGTCTGTGACTGAATATCAAACGAGCGAGCACTTTGCCCTGGCGCTGACATTCAGTTCCATATTTTTTGGCATTTTCTATCTCACTTTTCTAGGCTATAAACTGCTTCAGAAGGAGGAATTTGAAAGACTGGATATTCTTTTGTTACTGGCCAACTCATTTTTCTATTATGGCCTAGGATATAATTTCCTCAGCAACCACGAGACAGGATTACAATTGGTGGGTCTATTCACTTTGGCCAATGCGCTCATTCATTTTGTAGTTAGTACAATTATTTATCGTCAAAAACTTGCTGATAGAAACCTGTTTTACCTGGTTTCCGGTCTAGTTTTGGTTTTCATCACCCTTGCAATTCCGGTTCAGCTGGACGGAAACTGGGTGACGCTACTTTGGGCAGGTGAGTCGGCCCTCATGTTTTGGATTGGAAGGACTAAAAATGTCCGGATTTATGAGATGATTTCTTACCCCTTGATGCTGCTGGCATTTCTCAGCATTGTTCAGGACTGGACGAATGTTTATGACCGATATTACTATGATGATGTTGAATCGCAGTTTATGCCGCTGATAAATATACATTTTTTGACTTCGGTGCTTTTTATCGGAGCCTTTGGTTTTATTAATTTCCTGAATCAAAATAAGGAATATGCATCTGCACTGACAGCCCATAAACGCATCTCGAATATTATTACATTTTCAATCCCGGCCATTTTACTTATCACCATATACTACGCCTTTCGGTTGGAAATCTCGAACTATTGGAACCAGCTGCATGCGGCCTCGGAAATTTACATTGATAAAGAGCAATACAGGAATTATTGGAATGAAGATCTATCAGGATTTAAAACAATATGGATCATCAATTATTCCTTGTTGTTTGCATCAATTTTAGCATGGATCAATTTCAAAAAGATTAAGAATCAGCAATTGGGGGTGATCACATTTGGCCTTATCACATTGATGTTAGCTATCTTCCTTATCCAGGGTTTATTTGTGCTAAGTGAATTGAGAGAAAGCTACCTGGATCAGCATTTATCGGAATACTATAATCGTGGTATTTTCAATCTGGTTATCCGATATGTTTCGTTTGTTTTTGTTGCATTGACTTTAATCACCAGCTACAAATACATCAGGCTGGAGTTCATGCAGAGGGATTTTGCCCTGACTTTTGACATTTTGCTACATGTCACTATCATATGGGTTTTGAGCAGCGAGTTGATCCACTGGTTGGACATTGCAGCGTTCACTCAATCATATAAGCTGGGACTCAGCATTCTGTGGGGATCTTATGCACTGATCCTGATTGTGTTGGGCATTTGGAAGCGCAAAAAGCACCTGAGGATTGGCGCCATCTCTTTGTTTGGGGTGACACTGATAAAACTGTTTTTCTACGATATATCCCACCTCGATACCATTGCCAAAACGATAGTATTTGTACTTCTGGGTGTGTTGTTGTTGATTATTTCGTTTCTGTATAATAAATACAAACATGTTATTTCGGATGAAGTGGATCGCTAGTGTTCTTTTTACCATGCTGTCGACGACCTCTTTTGGTCAAATGGCTGATTTCCATTTCAAACGGGAATTGTCCGGAGTCACAGCGCAATGGTACAAGATTGTTCTTCCCAATGAGATCTTTGGTAAGTCGGAGAATGACCTATCGGATATTAGGGTTTTTGGGTTAACTCCCAATGCCGATACCATCGAAGCACCTTACCTTTTGAGATTAACCAAAGGTGAAATATCCGGCAGGGAAATTTCATTCAATTTGCTCAATACCTCAAGTACCAGCCGGGGATATTATTTCACTTTTAAGATTCCAACAGAGGAATCCATCAATCAGATTAAACTGGATTTCACGCAACCGAACTTCGACTGGCAGATTACACTGGAAGGCAGCCAGGACCTGAAAGAATGGTTTACTGTCGTGGAGGATTATCGCATTTTGTCTATCAGAAATGACTTTGTGGATTTCAAATATACGGACCTGACCTTTCCTGCCTCTAAATATCTCTACTTTAGGTTATTTGTGAGGAGTAATGTAAAACCAGCACTTGCTGCCGCAAAGATTTCATATCAAGAATTCAAAGAAGGTGCTTTCAGAGACTATAGGGTCAACAAAATGGACATTCAGGAGAATGAAAAAACAAAACAGACGGAAGTTGATATTGAATTGGACCAACCAGTTCCGGTTAGCCATCTCCGGGTCATGGTTTCAGACAAATTAGATTATTACCGTCCTGTTACCATCCGGTATCTGGTGGATAGTTTTCACACGGAACAGGGATGGAAGTTCAACTACCGCACTCTGGCATCGGGCACCTTGAATTCAATGGGTGAAAATGAATTTGACCTTGGCAATACGATACTCAGTAAGCTAAAGATCATCATCAGCAACAGGGACAATCAGCCCCTAAAAGTGGCGAATGTTGAAGTGAAAGGATATTTACATGAACTACAGGTGCGATTTGCCGGGGAAGCGAACTATTTCCTGGTCTATGGCAATGAAAAGGCCATAAAGCCCAGCTATGACATAGCACATTTCACTGATAAAATCCCGGAGGCCATGACTATTCTGACTTTGGGCGAAGAACAGGAAATCGGACAGAGGGAGGAGTCTGCCAGTAAGCCACTTTTTGAAAGTAAGGTCTGGCTGTGGGCGGTGATGGTAGTTATTATTTTGTTGCTTGGCTGGTTTTCACTGAAAATGATGAGGAAGGGGTTATATTTCGTTTAGCAGGACATTTGCTATGAGTTTTCCTAATTAATTGAGTTCAGATTTATCTATCTTTATATTCAATAAACTAGGACATGGAGGCTGCGGAATCTAAAATTAAAGAAGAATTAACTCACTGGATACAGACGTTAAATGATGCTCACCTGCTCCATTTGCTAAATTCGATTAAGCTTTCAGAATCTAACACAAAAGTTGATTGGTGGGATGAGTTAACAGAGCACCAACGGGAAAACATCCAACTTGGTATCAAAGATCTCAATGAGGGCCGAACAATCTCTTCACAGGAATTCTGGTCAGAATTAAGATCGGATGACTAAAGACCTGAAAGTAGAATGGACAAAAAGATCGCTTGGGAACGCTAAAAATATTCGAAAATATCTTTTTGTGAAATTTACAATAGAAGAAGTACCAGGATTTTACCTTGTTTGGGTCCTTGCATTTGAAAAAGATCCCGCCGATACCTGTTACTTTTTTCATAGTGTGATGAATTTACTTTCCCGGATTATCCTGCCTGTTATCTTGAATAGCAATTATGGAAATTCTCCTGAGGCCGGAAGATCTATTCAAGACCTACGCACGCTATCATGATGAAGTTGATGATGAGGGTCCGGATATGTATGGGGCGGTGATTGTAGCCAATCAGGTTTTGATGATACTCGACAATCATAAGTAATTTCAGGAAATGAAACCTAAAGAACTCATCCAGCAATGGGTAAAACGCTTCAATAAAGCCGATGCAGAAGGCCTTGCGGCTTTATATCATGAAGATGCCATCAACCACCAGGTGGCGAATGAGCCTATACATGGAAAGGCAGCTATCAGAGCAATGTTTGCCCATGAATTTGCTAAAGCAAAAATGACTTGCATTGTGGAGCAGATTTTTGAAGATGGTGAATGGGCTATCCTGGAATGGAAAGATCCATTAGGATTAAGAGGATGTGGATTTTTCCAGGTAATTGAGGGCAAAATTAAGTTCCAAAGGGGCTATTGGGACAAGCTTTCTTTTTTGCGTATGCACAATCTGCCTATTCCAGGTAAGTAATTTCACCTCATCACCTCGTAATAATCCTTACCCTCCGGTAACCAAAACAGGGAAAGCGTATCTGAATCACTTTTGGCAGTATATTCAATCTCAAAAGGATATTTCCCAGGGTCGAGTTCCAGCATGATCTCATTGTCATCCGGTCTGTCAGAGATCACCATGCTGCCACCTTTATTCATCTTCCCGGTGCCGCTTTTACGTAGATAGAAAAAATGTTTACCACGCTGGGTGACAGAGATCGTTCCCCTGATGATGATACGGTGGTTTGGTTTTATATGCTCGTTACCTGCCAGGTTGATCTCATCCATCGAGCCTGAAAAGATTTTTTGATCATTTTCAAAGATGTCAATGATATAGGGATGCAAGGTGTCCTCATAAACGGTCGTGTTTTGAGGTTTTAATGCGGAAGTAACCGAATCTGCATCAAGTGATAGCACCCACTTCACAATGTTTCTGGCATCTTTGGGCTTAAGCAGCGGATGTTTAATCATCTGGGCATTCCCCCATTTTCCACCTCCTCCCTGCAAGACCTTTTCTGTCAAATCACTTATCGTTTGGTAATCATTTTCATATCGCTCGGCAATCATTCGATAGGAAGGGACTCCTGTATAGTCTTCAATGCTGTGACAGCCAAAACAGTCATTGGATCGCATGACCGTGATGGCCGACTTCGTAGTCCTTTTCTTTTGGAGTTTCTTTTGGGGTTGTGAGCAACTACTGATAATGCAAATCACTATCAGGGGGTATAGTATATGCTTCATAGTTGGCCCCGAAATTAAAAAAGACTACCGGACTCTCGTATGATTAATATCATATTCCGCCTGGATTATGCCCTGGCGAATTTATGAGAGCTAAAAATGCAACGTACCTGTCCAGGGTTCATAAATCTCACAATTCTGTTTTAAATTGAAAATCGTTCTAATAACCAACCCCATGATTCAAAAATACAACCTACACACATTACTTCTGATCATAGCCATTGGTGTGATTAGCTGCACCAATAAGTCCGGCCAACAAAGTGAATCTCTTCAAGCTGAGAATCCTGCCAAAGCAGATAAGTATGAAGGATTAAGATCGGACCTATTTACGAGTGATCTAAAAGTAGAGACCCGCATCGAAGACACAGAAGTATTTACTGAAGGGCCGGCTGTTGATAGCGATGGGATGGTGTATTTTACCAACATACGGGTAAATAAAATCCTGAAGTGGGATCCTAAAGCCAAAGACCTTTCCGTCTTCAACGATGCCTCCAATGCTGCAAACGGTCTTCGGTTTGACCCTGAAGGAAACCTGCTTATTTGCGAAGGGGGAACCGGGAAGGTGACAAAAGTGGCTATGAAAACAGGAGTGAAAAGCACCATTGCCGAATTATACAAGGGCAAAGGCATACAATCACCCAACGACCTGGAGTATGATTCGTCCGGAAGGATCTATTTTTCCTCCCGAACCAACGATCCTGACCTGGAAATGGAGAATGTTCGGGGTCTATATCGTGTTGATCCTGATGGTTCCGTACATCAGCTACTTGCTGAGCCGGAAGTGCACATGCCCAATGGAGTGGTGATCTCGCCGGATGAAAAGAAGCTTTACCTAATTGAAGCTCATCCGGATGAATCCCATGCACGTCACATCCTTTCTTTCGACCTACAAAAGGACGGATCTCTGACCAATCGGGACACCCTTTACAACTTCTACCCTGGCAGAAGCGGTGACGGAATGTGCATTGATAGCGAAGGAAATCTGTACGTTGCTGCTGGCCTTCACCAAACACGAGGCACTTCAGAAACCCTGGACACCAAACCAGGAATCCATGTCATTTCACCAAAAGGCGAGCTTTTAGCCTATGTTGAAACTCCAGAGGGAACCGTCACCAATTGTACTTTCGGGGGCGAAGATTTGAAGACCCTCTACATCACATGTGGGACCTATCTGATGAGTATCAGGACGAAGATTGCGGGGAAGGCGACTTATACATATTAGTGAAACCGACTTTAATCAGGCTTCTTAATTCTGATTCCTGATTCCTGTATTCTTCTCAAAATACCTACAAAAATGTGTGATCTTACACTCCTCACATTTCGGTTTCCTCGCCAGGCAGATATACCGGCCATGTAGGATCAGCCAGTGATGCGCTTTGTGGATGTGTTCTTCGGGAATGTTTTTGACCAGCTGCTTTTCTACCTCTAATGGCGTTTTGGCTGTCTGTGTCACGAGACCCAGTCGTTTGGACACACGGAAGACGTGGGTATCTACTGCCATGGCTGGCTGATTGTATAGTACCGAAACAATGACATTGGCGGTTTTCCTTCCCACTCCGGGAAGTTTCTGTAGGTCTTCATGCTTTACAGGCACTTCTCCTCCGAAATCTTCCATGATCATCTTGCTCAGGCCCATCAGGTGTTTGCTCTTATTGTTTGGATAAGAGACACTCCTGATCAGCTCAAAGAGTTCATCGAAGGATGCCGTAGCCATGAATTCAGCCGTCGGGAACTTTTCGAACAGTGCAGGAGTCACCTTGTTGATACGTACATCCGTACATTGGGCACTAAGCACCACGGCCACCAGCAATTCAAAGGGATTGTTGTAGCGAAGTTCTGTCTCGGGCTCCGGAAATGATTCCAGAAAATAGTCAACAAACGCGCGGTAACGCTCTTTTTTGGTCATCGCCCAAAATTAGGCAGACTGTACCTCAAACCCTTTCGAGAAATCAAGGATTTTTCGGATAGTCCTTTTAGACGGGGCGACTTTGATGTCGTCCATGTCCTCCTGGAGCTTCCTTAGCTTGTTGATCTGATCTTGTAAATTCTGGTCAGTGAGAATTGCCCGCTCAATTGCTTCACTTTCATTTTCTGTTAATTCATTGTAAAGGAACCTTATCAGGTCATTTTCTGTAAACGTTTTTGTCATAGGCAACTTGAGTGTATTTAAATTTCTTCTGCAAATTGATCAGGGCATACCTCATTCTCCCCAATGCAGTATTGATGCTCACTCCAGTCGCTTCTGCGATTTCCTGGAAGCTCATCTGCATGTAGTGTCGCATAACTAACACATCCTTCTGCGCTTCGGGTAGTTCCTGAATATACTTTTTCAACAAATTGTAAGTGTCTTGTTTAATATGATCATCTTCAATCGGTCTCTCTGAAAACTCAATTGTGTTGAAAATATTGCTTCCGTCTTCAGTTATTATTACCGGATAGCGTTTTTGTTTTCTGAAATGATCAATTGCGAGGTTGTGGGCAATTCTCAATATCCAGGGAAGAAATTTGCCTTCTTCGTTATATTTCCCGGATTTGATGGTCTTCACGGCTTTGATGAATACATCCTGCATCAGGTCCTCAGCCTGATAGCGATCCTTGACAATAAGATAGATGGTTGTAAAAACCCTGTCCTGGTGTCTGTTCAGCAATTCAGCAAAAGCCTCTTCGTTACCGTTTTTGTAGTGCGACAGCAGTTGTCCGTCTGTCATCTTTGCATTTTTCATGTAAAATCACCTGTTTGTTAACGTAGAGGTTTACTGCATATTGTCAGGGTTTAATTGTAAAATTAGTTTTCCTAGTATCTCAAATCTATATGAATCTTTCAAATCATACAAATCTTAGCTGGTTAATTTCTATTTTTGCACGCTTTCAGTAGGGATCTCCAACCAAAGATTTTTTGTTCCAGATAGCATGATTAAAAGCATAGATCAATACGATCCAAAGGAATATATTGTCATCAAAGGGGCCCGGGTCAACAATCTCAAGAATTTGAGTGTAGCCATACCACGGGACAAGTTGGTGGTGGTCACTGGGCTCTCCGGTTCCGGGAAATCCTCCCTGGCCTTTGATACTTTGTTTGCCGAAGGACAGCGAAAATATGTGGAGAGTCTCAGCTCTTACGCCAGGCAGTTCCTGGGCAGGATGGAAAAGCCCGAGGTGGATTACATCAAAGGGGTGTCCCCTGCCATTGCCATTGAGCAAAAAGTATTAACCCGGAATCCACGCTCTACCGTCGGCACCACCACAGAGATCTACGATTACCTGAAGCTGCTCTTTGCTCGGGTTGGGATCACTTATTCCCCAGTGAGTGGTGAGGAGGTGAAAAAAGACAGCGTCACGGATGTGGTGGACTATATTCTGTCTTTTGAAGAATCTTCTAAAGTGATCATCTCTGCTCCCTTATCTATCAAGAAAGGAAGGTCAATTGAGGATGAATTAAAGATATTGTTGAGTAAAGGGTATACGCGGATCCTGGTGGATGGCGAGATGGGCTATATCGATGACCTCACCGGTAGTCCGCTTCCCAAAAAGACCAGGATAGAGATCTTAATAGATAGGGTCACGGCCAGGAAAGAGGAGGAAAATCAATACAGATTGGCGGATTCTATTCAAACGGCTTTCTTCGAGGGTGAGGGAAAATGTAAGGTGGATGTGGTAGACCAGGAGACACGGACCTTTTCTGACATCTTCGAGCTGGACGGCATTCGTTTCGAAGAGCCCAGCGTCAACTTTTTTAGCTTCAACAACCCCTATGGAGCCTGCCGACGATGTGAAGGGTTTGGAAAAATATTGGGAATTGATCCGGAACGGGTAATTCCTGATCCCAACATGTCCGTCTACGAAGGAGCCATTGCTCCATGGAGGAGTGAAACCATGCAAAAATGGCTGCGCCCGCTTCTGAAAGATGGCATCCGATTTGACTTCCCCATACATCGGCCCATCAATGAACTCACTGAAAAGGAATATGAGTTGCTTTGGGAAGGAAATGAATACTTCAAAGGGCTGAATGACTTTTTTCATTTTTTGGAGTCCAAAACACACAAGATCCAATATCGGGTGATGCTGTCCAGATACCGGGGCAGGACGGCTTGTCCGGATTGTCGCGGGACACGCCTTAGAAAAGATGCTTCGTATGTGAAAATCGATGGGAAATCGATTGCCGATCTGGTATTGATGCCTATCGATGACCTGAGTGCTTATTTTGAACAGCTTAAGTTAAGTGAGCACCAGTATGCTGTAGCAAAACGGATCCTGGGTGAGATCACAAGTCGCCTAGCGTATATGCAAAAAGTTGGATTGGGTTATCTCACACTCAATCGGCTCACCAGTACCCTATCCGGAGGGGAATATCAACGCATCAAGCTGGCTACTTCATTAGGTAGCGCGCTGGTGGGGAGTATGTACATCCTTGATGAACCCAGCATTGGATTACATCCTCGTGATACTGACCGGTTGATCGAAGTGCTCCTTACGTTGCGGGATATTGGTAATACCGTAATTGTGGTAGAGCATGAGGAGAAGATCATGGAAGTGGCAGATCAGATCATCGATATTGGTCCTGCTGCGGGTACCCATGGAGGCCAGCTGGTCTTTCAGGGGAAAGTCAATGAATTGAATGGTCATACTGACTCCTTTACGGCCAAATACCTGAAAGGCATAGAGTCTATTGATACACCCAAAAGAAGGCGTAAGTGGAATCAGTCGGTCTCGATCGTTGGGGCCCGGGAGAATAATCTCAAGAATATTACGGTAGATGTGCCGTTGGGAATCCTGACAGTTGTTACGGGTGTTAGTGGTTCCGGTAAATCTACACTTGTCAAGAAGATCCTCTATCCTACGATAGGCAAGATGTTGGGTTCTACTGCAGAAAGCTCCGGAAAGCATGAAAAAATCGGTGGTGATTACAAGAAGATCACCCAGATAGAATTTGTGGATCAGGATCCCATCGGGAAGAGCTCCCGGTCTAATCCGGTCACCTATGTGAAAGCGTATGATGCCATTCGTCAGCTTTTTTCTCAGCAGCAAGCGGCCGTCAAAAACGGATTCAAGCCGGCACATTTTTCGTTCAATGTGGATGGCGGGCGATGTGAAGTCTGTGAAGGAGAAGGCACGGTGAAAATCGAAATGCAGTTTATGGCAGACCTCCACCTGGAATGTGAAAACTGTAAGGGGAGAAGATTTAAGAAGGAAGTGCTGGAGGTAAAGTATAAAGACAAGGACATTGCAGAGGTGCTGGACCTTACCGTGGAGGAAGCGCTGGACTTTTTTGAGGGAAAAAACGTGATCACGAATAAAATCCAGCCTTTGTTTGATGTGGGTCTGGGGTATGTGAAGCTTGGGCAGTCCTCCAATTCATTATCCGGAGGTGAAGCACAAAGGGTAAAACTGGCTTCTTTTCTGGGTAAAGGAAAGAGTCATTCTTCAGATCATATTTTATTCATCTTTGATGAGCCCACTACCGGGCTACACTTTCATGACATCAGGAAATTGCTCGATGCAATCAATTCCCTGGTCAATGAAGGTAATTCGGTCCTCATCATTGAGCACAACATGGAAGTCATCAAAAATGCGGATTGGATCATTGACCTGGGACCAGAGGGTGGAGCGAACGGTGGAAATGTCACTTTTGCCGGGTTGCCTGAAGATATGGTTAAATTAGCCGAAAATCACACAGCAAAATATTTAAAAGAAAAAATCAAAACATGAGAAAAAAGATAGCTGCAGGAAACTGGAAAATGAATACTAACCTGACTACCGGTCAACAGCTGGCATCAGAGGTCATCAATATGGTCAACAGTGAGGTGAATTCAGATGTACAGGTGATCCTGATCCCTCCATATTTCCATATCACAGGTGTAAAAAAATTGATTGGACCTGCAAAGAACATCTTTCTGGGTGCACAGAATGTACACCACGAAGATAGTGGTGCCTACACGGGAGAGATCTCTGCTGAGATGCTCCAGTCATGCGGAGTCACGCATGTGGTGGTAGGCCACAGTGAGCGAAGAGAGTATTTCGGAGAAGATGAGCCCTTGCTGGCCAAAAAAGTGCGAAAAGTGCTGGACTTTGGAATGACACCCATTTTTTGCTGTGGTGAAAAACTAGAAGTGCGGGAAGCAGATAAGCACTTCGATCTGAATAAAGAGCAGGTTGAGGGTGCATTGTTTGGCCTATCAGAAGAAGATATCAAGAAGGTGGTTATTGCTTATGAGCCTGTTTGGGCGATCGGTACCGGCGTGACCGCATCTGATGACCAGGCACAGGAAATGCACGCTTTCATCAGAAAACTTATCGCCGACAAATACAGCCAGGCCACTGCAGATAGCATCTCAATCCTCTATGGAGGAAGTGTAAAGCCAGGCAATGCTCAAGCGTTGTTTTCTTGCCCGGATGTGGATGGTGGCCTTGTTGGAGGAGCCAGCCTGAAGTCAAGAGACTTCACGGATATTGCCAAATCATTTTAATCCATTGAATTTCGTTGAGCTAAAAGTCAGTTGTAGCCAGGAGCTAGGTGAAATATTGATTGCCGAGCTTTCAATGCTCAATTTTGATTCTTTCGAAGAGATAGATGGTGGTATCGTGGCAGCCTGTGACGAATCTGCCTGGGATGAAGCTGAAGTAAAGGACCTGATGGATCGCTATCAGGTTAAATTTACTTTTAACATTTCCCCCCAGATCAACTGGAATGAAGAATGGGAAAAATATTACGACCCGGTCCTCATTTCAGATAAAATATTCATTGGCGCTGATTTTCATGAAAAGCCTTCAGGGTTTGCTCATTATTTGCGGATCAATCCCAAAATGTCGTTTGGTACAGGGCATCATGCCACTACCTCACAGGTATTGGAAGCACAGCTTGGCATTGATCATCAGGGGAAAAAGGTCCTGGATGTGGGTTGTGGCACGGGCGTATTGTCAATTCTGGCACATCAATTGGGCGCCTCAAAAATCATGGCCATAGACATCGATGAGTGGTGTTATGAAAATAGTCGGGAGAATTTCACGTTAAACCAATGTGAAAATATTGATTTACGCCTTTCCGGAATTGAAGGGGTGCCTGAATCGGAGACCTTTGATATCATTCTCGCCAACATCAACCGAAACGTCCTGCTTGACCAGATGGCTGACTATGTCATCCGGCTTAATAGTGGGGGTATTTTGCTGATGAGCGGATTTTATCAAGAGGATATCCAAGTGTTGATGGCAGAAGCCAGCAAGCATAACCTAAACCTGGTAAGGACGGAATCAAAAGACAATTGGGCCATATTGGTCACAAAAAAAGGCGATTCTTAATCATTTGAATTAATTTTAGTCTTGATGGCAAGGGTGTTAAAGTATTTCCTGTTTACGGGTATTGCGATTTTACTCGCATTGCCAGGGAAATCTCAGTATTTTTCTGAGAACGATACCCTGTTTTTCAATCAGGCCATGAAAGTGATCAACAATCGTGGTACTGAAGCTGCTACCAAGGTGGCATACGATTTCAATGAGGCCTGGAAAGGCAATTTCACGGGAGCCCACCGAGACAAGATTGTGTCCATCGCCATCCAGATGGAAAAGAAGGGATATTACGAATATCCTCACTTTTGGTATTACTTCACCTATTTGGCATATGCCAATTCACAGGCTCATCTGGACAGAGAGCAGCTAACGAAATTGCTGGATATCAACGATCAGATGGTGAAATCTATGAATCAGGAGGAGTATTCCAATTTCCTGTTGGGGCTGAGCATGTTTATGGCCAGGAAGATTCTTGGGTATACCAATCATGTAAGAATGACTGTTGACAACGGGACCTATCAGTTTAGGGTTATTTCTCCGGATGAGGTAGTTGAGCCCGAAGAACCAGAGGAGCCATTTTTCCCAACCGTAGAGGAAACCATTGAAGAAGTGGCACAGCCTGACCAGGATGCCTCATTTGATGCCTGGGGTGCTGTGGACGACTGGGCTTCCGGAGCTACCTGGGGCTCTGCAGATAACTGGGGCCAGGATGATTCCTGGAGGTCTACCAACAATTCCGGTTCTACCTCAGATGATCCTACTGCAGAGGAAATTCCCAATGCACCAAAGCGCGAATTGATTGTTGGAGCCAAACATAACTACATCCAGGAAAAACGACTGAGATACAATCATCCGCTTGTTGAAGGACCAGTCATTGACCTTTTAAATATGGGGATGGTCATTGCCACTCCTTACGATTCATTGCTGATCAAAGAAATGGATGGTTATTTCCTACTCAAAAACCGGGTCCTTGCCGGAACCCGGGCAGTCATCAACTGGCCAAGGCAAAACAAGCAGTTTGCCGGAGCGGTAGTCTCGCTCAAAGAATTTCAGATAAAGGCAGACCGGTCAGATTTCTGGACGCCCAATGCGAGCATTACTTTACCAAGCCTGGCTGAACCCATTGAAGGCGTATTCACTTTTTCCAGTGTTCCTCGTAATTCTAGAACTTTGAGTTCACAACCCACCTTCACTTCGAATCATGCAGATGTAAAGTGGAATTTTCCAGGGGGTAAGCTCAATTACACCGGAGGGGTTAAGCTCAGTGGAAATCGTCTGTACGGTACAGCAGTTTCCAAAGAACCAGGGGTATTACAGATTCTGGATGGGAAAGGAAATATTGTAAAGATTACGTCAACGGAATTCCTTTTTGAAGATTCTGTGGTGACCTGTGAATCCGGTAAGTTTAGCCTCCTTCATGGGTCGGATTCTGTTTTTCATCCCTCTGTCAATATGCGTTACGACCAAACGACCCAGGAGCTGGTTGTTTACCGTACCAAACAATACAACGTCACACCTTTCCACTCTACCTTCTTTGAGGTGAACCTCAACGTAGACCTTTTCAAGTGGGACATGAAAACGGATACACTCGATTTATCTATCCTGAATGGCAAAGAATGGATTGTGGCCACAGCCGAGTCTGATCGATACTTTAATATGGAGCGGTTGCATAAGCTGGGAGGGATTTATGAATTTCATCCACTGGGGACAAGTGTTTTCTATGCCAGAAAATATGGTATTACCGAATTTAATCAGGAAGAGCTCACCAATGAATTTGGAATAGAACTCAACCAGGTGAAAGGAGCCATGAAATTGCTGAAGCAATATGGGTTTGCAGAATACAACCCGGATGGTGGAAACGTAAAACTGAATGACCGTGCTTTTCATTACTATGATGCCGGTTCAAAGAAGACAGATTTTGATAACCTGAAAATTCCTTCGTTAAAGCCTGACAAGCCCAACATGACCTGGAACATTAAAAATGGAGAGATAACCGTAAGGGGGGTCCATAAGTTTTATGTCACTTCAGACTATGATGTACGAATAGAACCAGACAGTAGCATTGTTACAATCCTTCAAGGTAAAGACCTGCGATTTAGCGGAATGATTGCCGCTGGTGACTTCCAGTACAAAGGCAAGGATTTCAATTTCGTCTACGATGAATTTCTTGTCCGGATGCCGAAAATTGACTCTATAAGGATCGATATACAAATACCGGATTCCCTAAGAGCAGAGGGTGGGAAAGACAAAAGCTCTTTGAGCAACCACCTTAATGAGACCTCAGGAACATTGTATATTGATCGACCGGAAAATAAGTCTGGTTTATCAGAAAACCACTCCTATCCGTACCTTTCAACTGATGGGGAGTCTGTGGTCTATTTTGACGGACCAGAGGTATTGAATGGAGCCTACGATAAGTCTGTGAGGTTTGTCGTCCCCCCGTTTGAAATGGACAGTACACAGGGCAAAAGTGAAGAGAAGATGGTCTTCAAAGGACAGTTCAATTCCGGGGGTATCTTTCCTACATTCGATGAGACATTGAAGGTAATGCCAGACCAGTCTTTGGGGTTTGTGCATCAGATTCCTGAAGAGGGGTACAACCTTTATGGCATGCCAGCCAAAACCTATGAAAAGATCACCCTATCCAATAAGGGAATTCGTGGGGGAGGAAAAATTGATTTTCTCACAACAACCATCTATTCTGATGATTTCATCTATTACCCCGATTCGGTAGCAGCCTATGGATCTGGCGGACAGATTAATCCTGGAACGGTGCAGGGAGCCAGTTATCCTGATGCTGTTTTGGGACCATTTAAAATGGACTGGTTGCCTCGAAAAGACAGTATGTATCTTGAGAACATTGGTGAACCGTTTCGTTTTTATAATGGCACAGCCACCCTTGATGGGGAAGCCAATATCACGTCCAAGGGAGTTTTTGGCTCAGGTCAGCTGGAGACCAGAGGGTCCAGGTCTACGTCCAACTCTCTGTCTTTTAAGGAGCATTCTTATTCCGCACGTCACGCTCACTTCGAGGTTTTCTCCAAGTCTGAAACCCCTGCGATGCTGGGTGATGATGTTAGGCTGGACTTCGACCTGGTTGAGAATAAAGCAACTATTCGACCTGAAAAAAGTGGTGTTGCTGCGATTTCCTTCCCATATGCTCAAATGAAGACCTCCATAACCAATGCTGTTTGGGATTTGGAAGATTCCGTTGTGACCATGACCAAACCCGCAAATGTTCCATTAAAGGATTCCTATTTTTATACCACCCGAAAGGAATTAGATAGCCTGTTTTTCTCAGGTACAGAGGCTATCTACAACATCAATACCTATGAGCTCCAAATTAAGGGTATTCCGTACATCACGGTAGCGGATGCACGCATCATTCCTGAAAACAACCAAACGACTATCCTCGAATATTCGGAGCTGCAGCCATTTAACAATGCCAGGATCATCATTGATACGCTTAATGGGTATCACAAATTTAAAGATGGCAATATCAAGATCATCTCCAGGAATAAGTTCGAGGGGAGTGCGATCTACGAGCTGGTAGCTGTTGGAGATACTTTCGACATTGTTTTTGATCAGTTTAAACTCGAAAATGTCAAGATAAGTGAGAAACAAAAGCGACTGATGACGGTTTCCAGTGGTGAAGTAGCAGAAGACCAAAGAGTAATCATTAGTCCGGGTTTCTTCTACAAGGGTTCGGTTAAGATGTATGCCTACAAACAGGCACTTGAATTGGATGGAGCGGTTCAAATAGACCTGGACAGGACCGGATACGACAAATGGATAGAGTTTGCCAGGACAGATGAAGAAACGGCGATCAAGATAGATTTTCAAAATGCGCAGTTTGATGATAAAACACCGTTAATTGCTGGGTTGCATTACGACCTTCGTGGAAAGCTTTACACCACATTTATTGAAGAAAGGAAGACCCCGTCGGATGAAGATTTTTTCTATCCTAAAGGATTTCTCACATATGATACCGCAAGAAATTATTTCAAAGTAGAGACGCTGGCAAAAAGCAGCGGTGAAAGCTATGCGGGATCAACGCTTACCTATAATCAGGAGACACAAGACGTGATCTTCGAAGGGAAGGCCAGTTTCTTCAGTCCTTTGACCAAGGATGTCACCATTGATGCGACAATTCTGGGCGTAGGTAATGCAGCGGAGAACAGCTATCAGGCTGATGCTTTTATGACGATTTCTGCTTTAAACATTGGAGGATTTCTCGAAATAATGGCGGCAGATCTTGTGGATATGGCGACGAGGCTTGGATTTCCGCCAGCCAATGACCTGTCGCTTGAGATGCTCTATAAACTGGCCAATATGACATCAGACCTATCGGCCAAGAAGTATGAGACAGAAAGCTTAAAAGACTACGTGCCTTTTTATACCTTATCAGAAAAGCTGATAAAACCACTGGTCATCTCCGGAGTAAAACTCAAATGGTCTGATGAACATGGAGCATGGTACAATACCTCTAAGCTTGCCATTTCCAACGTGATGAAATCGGATGTCAATTCCAAATTTGATGGGTTTTTGGAGCTGAAAAAAGATGCATCCAACAATGATGTACTCAATCTGTTTATTCAGGCAGCTCCTGGTCTTTGGTATTACATTAGCTACCAGGCGGGCACCATGCTTCTCTATTCTTCCAACAGTAAATTCAACAATACAGTAAGTTCCAAATCAAACTACGGTAAGGCCAAGCCCGGGGAGATGGTGATCATTGAAGGCGATATACCTGAAACCCTTAAGTTTGTCAACGATTTCAGGCAGAAGTACTATGATATCACCACACCATACAACCTTCAGGTACCTGGTGACGTTAGCTTCGAGCAGGAGGAGAAAGTTGAGACCATCGAGAAAAGAGATGATGGTTTTGGCTTCTAGGGGTTCTTAATAATTTAAAAATTTTATGGCATCATCGCAATATCTAAAGGACAACAAAGATCGATTTTTAGAGGAGTTGCTGGAACTACTGAGGATTCCCTCTGTATCCGCAGATTCAAGACATAAGGAGGACGTACGCAATGCAGCAAAGTACATCAGGCAAAAACTTGATGATGCAGGGACAGACAAGACTGAATTGCATGAAACCGGTGGTCATCCGATTGTATATGGAGAAAAAATCATAGATAAAAATCTCCCTACTGTCCTGGTTTACGGTCATTATGATGTACAGCCACCAGACCCCCTGGAGCTCTGGGATAGTCCACCTTTTGAGCCCGTGATCAAAGATGAAAAGATCTACGCCAGAGGATCCAGTGATGATAAGGGCCAGATGTATATGCACATCAAAGCATTCGAAGCGCTCAATAGTACCGGTGAGTTGAAGTGCAATGTCAAGTTCATGATAGAGGGTGAAGAAGAAGTGGGTTCCGATGGCCTGGAGGAATTTGTGAAGAAAAACAAGGGCATGCTCTCCGCAGACGTTATTCTCATTTCAGACACCTCAATTTTGGCAAACGATAACCCTTCTATCACAGTGGGTCTAAGGGGATTGAGCTATGTGGAGGTAGAGGTGACAGGACCAAACAAAGACCTTCATTCGGGTACGTTTGGAGGTGCTGTGGCCAATCCTATCAATACCTTGAGCAAAATGATTGCTTCCCTGCACGATGAAAATGGCAGGGTTACAATCCCTGGCTTTTATGATCGAGTGAAAAATTACGATCAGGCAGCAAGAGATGAGATGGCCAAAGCTCCTTTTGATCTGGAAAAGTTTAAAAAGAACCTTCAAATCAATGACGTATGGGGTGAGTCCGGCTATACTACCAGAGAGCGCATTGGTATCCGTCCGACCCTGGATGTAAATGGGATTTGGGGCGGGTATACCGGGGAAGGTGCCAAAACAGTGCTTCCATCCAAAGCGTATGCAAAAATTTCGATGCGGCTGGTGCCTGACCAGGACAGTGATGAGATCACTGAGATGTTCGAAAAACATTTTAAGTCTATTGCGCCGGATGCTGTGAAGGTAAAAGTAGTGCCGCACCATGGAGGTGAAGCAGCCGTGGTCTCGACGCATTCTCCTGCCTACCTGGCTGCCAGCAAAGCTTTTGAAAAATCCTTCGGTAAAAAACCGGTACCCTCCTACGAGGGAGGAAGCATCCCGATAGTGGCCCTGTTTCAACAAGAACTCCAGGTAGACCCCATCCTGATGGGTTTTGGATTGGATGATGATGCCATTCATTCCCCCAACGAGCATTTCGGCCTTTTCAACTTTTATATTGGCATTGAAACCATTACTTATTTTTATCAGTTTTTTAGCGAAAGCAGTCAAGAATGATAAACCCACGGCTCCCGATACTCTTGGTACTATTTCTTACAACCATCTCACTCTTCGGTCAAATACTGGAACCGGCAAAATGGAGTGTATCTATAAATCCTGAAACACCGGCGGAGGGAGACACCGTCCAAATCGTTTTTGATGTAAAGATTGATGACGACTGGTATTTATATTCCACGGATTTCGATCCAAACCTGGGACCTATGGTGACAGAGTTCGGATTCGAACCGGATCCGTCCTTTAAGCTGGTGGGTGAAATTGACCCTATCAATCCAGGCAAAAAATATGATTCTCTCTGGGAGGGTGAATACACCTATTTTAAGAAGACAGGGCAGTTTATTCAAAAAGCTGTAATTAAAGATTCCAATTATCAGATTTCCGGATATTATACTTACCAGGTTTGCTCGGACATCGATGGCAAGTGCATTCCTTTTGATGAGGAGTTTGTTTTAGCATCAAAAAAAAAAGAACAAGTAACTGAAGTAGCATCTTCATCAAAACCCGGTCTGTTAAAACAGCGCGGCTCGACAGATCCCTATGCGCTAGGGTCTTTTATGCTTGTGGCATTTCTTGCGGGATTAGCCGCCCTTTTTACCCCTTGTGTTTTCCCGATGATACCCATGACGGTCACATTTTTTACCGGGAAAAATAGCAATAAAAAGGGAGCGATAAAGAATAGTCTCTTTTATGGATTCTCCATTATTTTCATTTACAGTTTTGTTGGTTTTATCATCGCCCCGTTTATGGGGCCTGAGGTAGCCAATGACCTGGCAACAGGGTGGATACCAAATGTGATCTTCTTTACGGTCTTTGTCGTTTTTGCTTTGTCATTTTTTGGGTTGTTTGAGATCAACCTTCCCCACAAATGGGTGAACGATGTGGACAAGATGGGCGATAAAGGAGGATTGATTGGCGTCTTCTTTATGGCGCTTACGTTGGTACTGGTTTCTTTTTCCTGTACCGGGCCATTGGTTGGTAGTATCCTGGTAGAGTCGGCAGGTCAGCTTACCCTCAAACCTGTGCTGGGCATGTTTGCCTTCTCTGCTGCTTTTGCTATTCCGTTTACCTTGTTTGCGTTATTCCCCGGGGCATTGGAAAAACTACCTAAATCAGGTGGATGGCTCAATTCAGTCAAGGTTGTGTTAGGTTTTCTTGAGCTGGCTCTGGCATTTAAATTTTTAAGTATTGCCGATCAGGCATATCACTGGCACATTCTGGACAGAGAGGTTTATCTGGCGATCTGGATTGTCATTTTCACACTGATGGGATTTTATCTGCTGGGTAAAATCAAATTGCCTGGTGACAGCGAAACGAAAGTCACCTCTGTTCCCCGTTTGATTTTAGCCATCATCACGTTTTCATTCGTTACCTATCTCATACCGGGAATGGTAGGCGCTCCACTCAAGATGCTGGCTGGTTATTTGCCACCCATGACCACCCATGACTTCAACCTGATTGGTTTGCTGAGAGAAAATAATGGGGGTACTGGAAATCCAGAGAACGAAGCTTTTTGCGAAGAACCGAAATATGCGAGCTTACTGGAATGGCCCCATGGCTTAAACGGATATTTCGATTATGATCAGGCCATTAATTGTGCTAAAAAGCTCAACAAGCCGGTATTTATTGATTTCACCGGTCATGGATGCGTCAACTGCAGGGAGATGGAACAGCGCGTTTGGTCAGATCCGAAGATCCTCAACAGATTAAGAGAAAATTTTGTACTCCTGGCGCTCTATGTGGATGACAAAACGGAGCTACCGGAATCAGAGTGGTATGAATCTTCATATGATGGTCGAATGAAAAAAAGTATTGGAAAACAAAATGCTGATTTTCAGATCACAAGGTTCAATAATAACGCACAGCCCTTTTATGTCGTACTGAGTCCAGAGGAAAAACTATTGGCAAAACCAACAGCATATGATCTAAATATTGATAACTTTGCAAAGTTTTTAGATTCTAGCCTTGAAGAATACAAAAACCACAAATAGAGACTAAAAACTGCTGAAGAAAATGTTCCAAAAGGCTAATTACCTGTTCTGTATATTGGTATCCATGGTTTTCCTGAATGCATGCCAGGAGAAAACGGACCAATTTAACACTGAGATCACTGAGGTTGTTGACTCTGTGGTCAATGTTGTTGAACCCACTTTACTTTATGGTATTGCTATTGATTCCTTTGAGGTTTCAACGGCGAAAGTGAGATGGAGCCAGAGTCTGGCTGAGATCCTTTCGAAATACAATGTGGACAATGAAAGCATCTATCAACTAGCCCATGCCAGCAAAGGGGTCTTTGATGTGCGAAAGCTACAGGCCAATAAGCCATACACAGTCGTTCATGAGAAAGACAGTCTGAAAACCGCGCGTCAGTTTATTTACGAGCATGATCAAACACAATATGTGGTTTTTAACCTGGCTGATTCTATCCACGTGTACAATCATCTGAAACCAACAACGATTGAAGAGAAGACCTTAGCAGCTACTATCACCACTTCAGTTTATGAGTCCATACTAGATCAAAATGCTTCCCCCGCCCTGGTTAACAGGCTGGTAGATATTTTTGCCTGGCAGGTAGACTTTTTCCGGATTCAGAAAGGTGATGAGTTTAAGATCATTTATGAAGAAGAGAGTGTAGATGGTGAGGTGGTGAGCATAGGAAAAATAAAAGGGGCTTACTTCAAACATTTTGACAAGGAATTTTATGCCATCAATTATGACCAGGGTGGCGAGGCCGATTATTTTGATGAAGAAGGAAATAGCCTTCGGAAAACTTTGTTAAGAGCACCTCTTGACTACTCCAGGATCAGTTCTCGATACAATCCCAGGAGATATCATCCGGTGCTAAAAACCTATCGGGCCCACTTGGGTACAGACTATGCGGCCCCCACCGGCACACCCATCCGTACTGTAGGAGATGGAGTTGTGTTAGAAGCTCGCTATCATGGAGGAAATGGCAACTATGTGAAGATCAAGCACAACAGCAACTATACCACCCAGTATCTTCATATGTCTAAGATAGCCAGGGGGATCAGACCTGGGACAACCGTAAAACAAGGACAAACCATTGGCTATGTAGGACAAACCGGGTTGGCCAATGGCCCACATCTTTGCTACAGGTTTTGGAAAAATGGCAGACAAGTAGATGCTTTAAAAGTGGATCTACCACCCTCTGAACCTATTGATCCCACTAAGAAAATCGATTTCTTACATACTAAAAACGTTGTTTTAGACCGGTTGGAAAAAATTGAAGCACCATCTGAAAGAACCCTGCTGGCACAAATTCCTGTCAATTAGTAATTGACTTATAATATCGTGTCGAGCGCTTAATTCGCCCTAATATTTCAGTTTTAAATTGAAATTAAGTTAATTTGGTCTTAAATCACTAAGCTAATTAATGTCCAGATTCCTATTTTCTATAGTTTGCCTCGTCTTGCCCTTCCTGTCGCAGAGTCAAAACATTGCAGCTTCGTATGTAAAATTGACTGGTAAAGTTATAAGTGAGAAAGATTCAGCGGCTATTTCAGCGATCATATCGTATGAAAAACTCCCCTATTACGATGACATGGGATTGACCAAATCGAAGCCGGATGGGGCCTACGAATTTTATCTGATCAGGGGTCTCACCTACAACTTCACAGTTAAGGCCACAGGATATGAGACCATCAACACCCAGGTGGAGATTGACGACCCGGATGAAGATGAGCAGAAGATAAAAAACTTCATGATGAAGGCTGACGGTGAAGTTAGCCTGATTACCCTGGAAAATCTTATCTTCTCAAGAGGTAGTGACCAGATCAGCACTAGCTCATACCAGGAGCTTGACCAACTGGTTGTCTGGCTAAATGATCGACCCAATGTGATTATCCAGCTGGAAGGACACACTGACTTTGAAGGTAATGAAGAAGCTAACCTGGCGCTTTCTGAAGCCAGGGTTGCAGCAATAAAAGATTATCTCCAGTCTAAAGGAATTAAGAAAAAGAGAGTATTAACCAAAGCTTTTGGTGGGACTGTGCCCCTTTCAACTGATCGCACAGACGAAGCCAAGGCCCGAAACAGAAGGGTTGAGGTAAGAATCATAAGAAATTAAGAATCCGCAATGAAGAAGAATATTTTAGTCATCATCGCTTTCCTGTGCATGAGCTTTGTGCTTCAAGCCCAGGAAACTGTTATCTGGGGCTCAGAAGTAGTTGACGTATCATCAGAATATTCAGCCCTGGAATACTCTGCCTTACAGGCTTTGCATAAGCCCAATGTATTACCTGCCGGAGGAGGAAATCCAAATGCATGGAGACCAAAAAAGGATAGCAAAGTGGATTTTATCATGGTCTCTTTTGACACACCAATAAAAGCCAAGCAAGTAGCTGTGGCAGAATCAGAAAATCCGGGAGCAGTCAAGCAGATTCTGGCATATGACAAAGATTACAATGAATATGTATTGTTCGAATTGACTCCCAGGTCTATCCCACTCGAGAGTAGGTTGTTAAACTTGTTTTTCGATGAGCCTGCCTATGAGATCTATGCCATCAAAGTGGTGATAGACGGCGAGACAGTGCCAGGCTATAACAGTATTGATGCAATTGGTATTTCCACAAGTAATATTCCGATTAGTGTATTGATTGACCTGGCAGCAGATGTAAACAACAATTTGCAAACCGAGAAACTGGGTCCTAATGTAAACAGTTCGTATATAGAACATAGCCCTTTGATTTCACCGGATGGCAAAAGACTTTATTTCAGTAGAAAATATCACCCTGATAATGTTGGTGGGATCAATGATAGTGAAGATATCTGGTTGTCGGAGATGGATGAAGAGACAGGAGAGTGGAAGCCAGCCGTAAATGTTGGACCTCCATTGAATACCGAGGGACCAAATTTCATCAGCTCATTATCAATTATCGACGGCGAAGAAGTGTTGATTCTTGGGAATCGATATGGTAAGCGGGGAAGGATGTATAATGGAGTATCAACGGCAAAAAGAAATCCTGATGGTACTTTTACCGACCCTGTATCATTAGAAGTGATCAACGAGTATAATTACTCTCCAAAAACAGACTTCTTCCTCGACCCAACTGGTAAAGCACTTGTAATCTCTGCCGAGCGAGATGATAGTTATGGTGGAAGAGATCTTTATGTTTCTTTTAAGGAAGGAGAAGTTTGGAGTGAACCGAAGAACCTTGGAGATGATATCAACACGGCAGGTGCGGATGTGGCTCCTTTTTTGGGAGCAGATGGCAAAACGCTTTACTACTCCACAAATGGTATTAGCGGCTATGGTGGCTCTGATATTTTCGTGGCATTGAGACTTGATGATTCATGGACAAAATGGTCTGTTCCTGAAAACCTTGGATCAGGTCTCAACACACCAAGTGATGACCAGTATTTCAGTATTCCATCATCAGGAAGACACATCTATTTCTCAAGAGGCACAGTTGATGATGACACAGATATTTTCCGATTTAAGGCAGATGAGTTGTTCCTGACTGATGACAGTCCTTATCTGGCATCTATGCAACACCTATTAGAGGCCATGCAACCTAGTGACTATCTCATTACTTTAGTTGGGCAGGTGACCAGTGGTGGTGAGCCCGTGCCCAATGCCAAGGTGACCTTAGAGAGGTTGCCAGACGGTCTTTTTATCGCTGACATGATGACCGATCAGGATGGTAAATATAAGTTTGTAGTCCGTGGAGGATCACGATACGGGATCTCAGTAGATCAGGAAGGGTTCATGTCGGAAAGATCAAATTTCGACTTCAATGAGATCACCGCATCCGACACAATATCCACAGCACTTGCGCTTACTAAAATAGAGACAGGAGCTGCCATTGTTCTAAACAACATCTTTTTTGATTTTGACAAAGCAGTTTTGAAAACTTCATCTTACTCAGAATTGAAGAAAGCGTTGGAGCTCCTCAAAGAAGGTAAAATCCAAAAGATTGAAATAGCGGGCCACACGGATTCTACAGGTGATGATGCTTACAACCAGGGATTGTCAGAGCGAAGGGCAAAAGCTGTTTATGATTACTTTATTTCAAACGGGGTAAGTAAAGAGCGGGTAGTTGCCTTTGGCTATGGTGAGAAACAGCCAAAAGCACCAAATGATACGCCAGCGAACAGGCAACTCAACAGGCGTGTAGAATTTAAGATCCTGGAAGCCCTATAGGGCACTTATCATTAACTGCTTCACACCAAGAATGCGATCCGAAGGATAAAGCTTTTCAGCTTTCCGGATGTAGGAGTGAGCTTCATCGTATTCATTATTGGTAAAGGCCTTTACAGCCAGATTAAAATACTGTAAGCCTGCCAATCTGTGAAGGTCTACTGTTTCACGTACTGCAGATGATCCCTGTAACCCTTTCTGAAGCTCACCAACACCCCTAATGTCGATGATGCTATTGCCATCAGCCATAAATTGATCTATACGCTCCTGAATTTTAGTAGCTTCATTGATATATCCACCAAGAGGGTCTGTTGCTTCCAACAATACGTTTTTGTCTGGGAGATGCACAACCATGAAGATATGATAATCGAGCTCATAAATGGAAAACTTATAATTCAGCCGATCGAGGAGGTATGAGTAGAGAATAGTACCTGTAAGGCAGTCATATTTTTTGCCTATGAATATATCTCCAAACGAAACATAGTTTTCATACCAGCCCAACTTCTTGCGATGCACATAATAGAAAGCCCATTGCAGGAAATTGTCATCGCTATCAAAAGATGACCTTTTGCTTTGAAGTTTACCCTGCAGGTCATCCAGGTCTGATCGAATCTGACTAAATTTAGTTTCATCAACATCTGGATGACTTGATAATATGATTTGTAGCGGATCATTTGAGACAAAGGCGGCCTTTTCAAAGGCAGAGTGATAGGAAATCTGTCCCCAAAGATTTGTAGACAGCAGAAGAGATATCAATATGAATATAAACGATCTGAACACGATTTCTCTGATTCCTTATTAAGATAAGTGTGCTTTAATATTACGCTAAAGTTAACAAAGCGTTTTAATGTTACCAAATTGTTAAGTTTTAAACTATGTCTGGATTTAAGGAAGTGTTTGAGCAACAACGTAAGCGATCGCTCTTGCTGAGAAGTGAAGGTTATAGACAAAGAAGACAACGGCTGCGGGATCTTGAGCGCTGGATAGTAGATCATCGGAGTGCTATTAACGAAGCACTTTGGAATGACTTAAGGAAATCGCCACAAGAGACAAACCTGGCTGAGATTTATACGGCATTAGCTGAAGTAAGGGAAGCAAGGAAAAACCTGAAATCCTGGATGGAGCCAGAGCATATACATGCTCCGTTCACGTATCTGGGGACCAGTGGATTTAATCTGCATGAGCCTAAAGGCGTATGTTTGATTATTTCTCCCTGGAATTATCCATTCAACCTTGCTTTGGGGCCCCTGATTTCGGCAGTTGCTGCTGGCAACTCATTTATGCTCAAGCCCTCAGAATTAACCCCCAATACATCTTCCCTTTTAAAACATATGGTTGAAGATGTGTTTGAAAAAGACATAGGTTTTGTTGCCGAGGGGGATGCTAAAATTGCTCAGGAACTGCTTGAACTACCCTTCGATCATATGTTTTTTACAGGTAGCCCAACTGTTGGAATGATTGTAATGGAGGCAGCTTCAAAAAATCTGAGTTCAGTTACTCTGGAACTTGGAGGGAAATCCCCAACAATCATTGATGAAACAGCAGATCTTAAGGATGCTGCCCAGAAAATATCGTGGGGCAAATGGTTGAATGCTGGTCAGACTTGTCTGGCCCCGGATTACCTTTTTATTCATGAAAAGGTCTATTCAAAATTTATGACTCTTCTCAAAACGCATGCAAGTGAACGATATCCGGAGGAATTCTACACTGGTATTATCAATGAAAAGCATCATTTGAGATTACGGGGGATGGTTGAAAATGCAGTCGAACTGGGGGCAGAGAAGTTTGAGGTTTCCGGGGAATTTTCTGACCGAAAGATGGCTCCGGTTATTTTAGAAAATACGGATGACAAGATGCTTGTCATGACAGAAGAAATCTTTGGCCCTATCCTACCCGTGTTAAAATATAGTGACCTGAATCAGGTGATTGATTACATCAATAGTAAACCAAAACCCCTATCACTTTACTATTTCAGCAGGAGCAACAAAAACCAGGAAAGAATACTCAAAGAAACTTCGTCGGGAAATGTGGTCATCAATGATAGTGTGCTTCAGTTTGCGCATCCCGGGTTAGCATTTGGAGGCGTTGGCCAAAGTGGATTTGGTAAAAGTCATGGAAAGGATGGGTTTATGGCATTTTCAAATAAAAAGGCTGTTTTAAGGCAACGAATTGGGTTTACTTCGGCTAAACTTCTTTATCCTCCATACACACAATTGAAAAACCGTTTGATTAACATACTCTTAAAATATTTCTAAGCTATAATTTTGATCCATGCTAAAGGGTTTTCTTAAGTATTTGGTCGTGGTATTTACGTTGGTCTTACAGGCTTGCGGAACATCTACCAGCGAAAATCAACAGTATCTTGGAACGTGGGCTGCTGTTTGGGAAACTGATCCGGCAGGGTATCCGGGACTTTCTGATCAGCTGGACTTTACTATGAGCGGTAGGTTTCTGATAGAGAAGGACAGCATTACCATTGAGGGATACGGCTACAAAGGCTGTATCTTCACAGAGGATACCATCCATCATAGACTCATCTGGAGGATAAACAACGATAGCCTTAAATTATTCAATGATCCTGATACCCCGGGATTGGCATACAAAATCATTGAATCGGAAAGCCGTAAAATCAGGCTCCAGCTGGAGGATATTTATGTCACGCTTTCCAAATAGATGATTTATATGATCTAGCCGTTAATAGTAAGTGAGACATTGCACTTTGCTGGATCAATTCATTCTTATTCTGTAATTTGGTATCATAATTTAATCAGTCATGAAGAAGGTATTCATCATTCTGGGATCACTTTTCGCCCTGTTACTTTTAGCTGCAGTTTTGTTACCTATCATTTTTAAGGATGATATTCGTGCAGCTATTGATAAAGAAATTAAGGCCAGTATCAATGCCAATGTGTATTATGATGCTGATGCATTTGGCGTGACCTTATTTAAGAATTTCCCGAATATTACAGCCTCTGTAGGTGATTTCGGGATCGCTGGAATCGATCAGTTTGAAGGAGATACCTTATTGGATGTGAAGCAATTTGAAATCACCCTCGATATCATGTCCGTGATTTCAGGGGATAAAATAAATATTGTTAGTGTACTCCTTGATCAACCGGATATTAAGGTATATGTACTGGAGGACGGATCTGCCAACTATGATATTGCTGTAGATACCGGGGAAACACCCCAACCCGAGGAGGAGAGCGCAGAACCCGGCAAACCTTTGGATATTGGTATACAGAAATGGGTAATCAATGACGCCAACATCCTGTATGATGATCTGACGCTTCCTTTCTACGTCATACTTGTTGGCCTGAATCATGAAGGATCCGGAGATTTCAGTCAGGATGTCTTTGATATGGTCACCACAACCAGTGTACAGCAAATGTATCTGGGCTATGACGGTGATGAATACATTACAGATAAGAGCCTTACTGCTGACATAACCATGGCTATGGACCTCGCCAACATGAAATTTACCTTTAAGGAAAACAAAGTGGCATTGAATGATTTTGGCTTTGGCTTTGAGGGCTTTGTGAGCATGCCAGCAGAAGATATTGATATGGACATCAAATATGCCGGTAAGGATATTGATTTGAAAAGTGTACTTTCTCTTATTCCGGGTGTCTACCTGGAATATCTGGATGGAATCACTGCAGCAGGCTCAGTGGGCTTTGATGGATATGTAAGTGGTACTTATAATGAAAACTCAATGCCTAAAATAGCAGCAAATTTTGCTGTTGATAAAGGGAAGATCTCTTATGCAGACTACCCGGTTCCAATGGATCAGATTAGCATCAAAGCGGCGTTTGACTATCCTTCAGCTGATTTGAGAGAGTCCAGTTTCATTGTAGATAATTTCTCTATGTCCGTGGATGGAGAGAAAATGACGGCCTCGTTGATTTTTAAAGATTTTGAGGACTATTTCTGGGATTTTAAAATGGATGGAGGAGTCGATCTTGAGAAGGTGACTAAAATTATTCCATTAGAAGGGATGGAGCTGAAAGGAAAGATTAAAGCAGCACTGGCCACATCCGGTCGCATGTCTGATCTGGAAGCTGAGCGGTACGAAAAGCTTCCTGCATCCGGGTCTATGAGTATTGCGGATTTTAGTTTTTATTCTGAAGAGGATCTCCCTCAGGGTTTTGGGATTTTGGAAGCCAGCATGACCTTTAATCCCAAGGAAGTTGCTTTGACAAAGTTTAAGGGGAATGCAGGCCGAACCGACCTGAACATGGATGGGAGTATCACCAACCATCTGCAATATATCCTTGGAGATAGTACCAAGTTATATGGTCGATTGAATTTTACTTCGGCCATTGTAGATGTGAATGAATGGATGGTGGAGGAAGAATCTTCGGAGGAAACCACAACAACAGACACTACCGCAACAGAGCTGATCCGCATTCCGGAAGACATTGACTTTGTTTTGGCTTCCCGAATCGATCAGATCATTTATGATAACCTCACGCTTAAAGATTTTGCTGGTAAACTGATCATCAGGGATGGAGCCATGACCATGGAAAAGGTCAACTTCAATTTGTTGGATGGTTATTTCGAGATGAATGGGATTTATAACTCTGCAGTGAGTCTTGAGAAACCAAAATTTGATTTTGACTTAAAGATCAAAGAACTTTCTATTGCCTCAGCTTTTAAGTCGTTTACTACTGTGCAGAAACTGGCTCCGGTAGCTGAGAAGATGGCAGGTAAATTCTCAACCAATTTCAACATTGGAGGAACATTGGGAGAAGACATGATGCCTATTTATGAAGATATGGTGGGTGCCGGACTGGTAAATATTGCTCAGGCATCATTGAAAGATATAAAGATTCTGAGTGCGGTGTCCGGTGTGACGAAACTTAACCAGGATGACGGAGAAGTGACGATCAAAGACATCATCATGTCCACAGAGATCAAGGGAGGACGGTTGCATGTAGAACCTTTCAATATCAAGCTTGGTGGCAAATCCGCTACAGTTTCAGGAAGTACCGGTCTGGATGGTAGTCTACAGTACGCCATGATGATGAATGTGCCCTCTGGCCAGGTAGGAGCGTCTTTGAATAGTGCGATATCGTCACTTACAGGCATGAATAATTTGGTTTCAAACAGTATAGATCTGACACTCGGAATCACTGGTGCCTATAATGACCCTAAAGTCAAATTACTCAGTGCTAAACCAGCTGGTAGTGGCGGTAGTGATGCCAGCCTGAAAACGGCTTTAAAATCACAAGCCACCGAAGAGATCTCCAAACAGAAAGAAGTAGTTACTCAAAAGGTGGAGGCTGCCAAAGACTCCGCAAAAGCTGTTGTAGATGAGAAAGTGGCAGAAGTCAAAGATGAAGCAAAAGAAAAGGTGGAGGAGACCAAACAGGAAGTCGAAGACAAGGCCAAGGAAGCAGTGAAGAATCTGTTTAAGAGAAGGTAGTTGTAGAATATAGGAGACAGAAATCAGAAGTAAGGAGGTGTACATTGTACATCCCTAAATAGGGTTGACCGTTTTTACTAAATAGTTTCATTGTTAAAAATAGTAAGATTCAAAGATTCATCTACCTCGTTTTGAGCGTATAAGCTTGATATCAATTGGAGTATTGCGTTTTATTCCCATGTGGATTCTTTTTTGAAGAGGTCATTTTTCAATTCTATACGTATAAATAAATTATCTTTGTCGTATAACTTAGCAAGCCATGGATGCCAAAATCACACTTTCATTTGAAAAAGAAGTCATAGAAAAGGCCAAGCAGTATGCTGATGCTCAAAATATCAGCTTGTCCCGTCTGACAGAGTATTTATACAGACAAATTACGAACAATCAATACCAAAGTCTGGAGGAGTGGCCCATTGCTGATTGGGTTTCTCAGGTATCGGAGGGAGCTGCTGAATATCGTACCAAATCCCAATCCAGGAAGGATTTGAAGAAAGCTTTTTTTGAAGCTAAAAAGTGAAGATCTTTTTAGATGCCAATGTGTTGGTTTCGGTTCTCAACAAAGAGTATCCGGTATTCTCACATTCAGCCAGGGTATTGAGTTTAGCTGACAGTTCGGGATATCAGTTGTGCACGTCAACTATTTGCCTTGCCATTGCTTTTTACTTTGCAGAAAAAAAGAGTGGAGCGTTGAAAGCCAAAGAAAAGATCTCCTTACTGATATCAAAAATAGATATCGTTGAATCTAACAAAGATGTCGCCAAACGAGCTGCTGATGACAAGCAGGTATTGGACTTTGAAGATGGTTTGGAATATTATTCAGCGCTACAATCCGGTTGCCAATATATTATCACGGAAGATCTGAATGATTTTCACTTTTCTAAAATTGGTGTGGTAACTTCCGAACAGTTCATGACACAGATTATTGCCAAATAGGCAGATCAGGCTTTTTCATCTGACTGGATCATCCCATCTACGAGTTTGATGACTCTGCTACCATATGTTGCATTCCTTTCTGAGTGCGTTACCTGGATGATGGTCATGTCTTCTTCTTTATTCAGTTTTTGCAACAGCTCCATGATCATCTCACCCTGGTCCGAATGCAGATTTCCGGTAGGTTCATCGGCCAGGAGTAACTTGGGTTTGCCGGCTATGGCCCTGGCAATGCCAACCAATTGTTGCTGTCCTCCGGAAATCTGTTCGGGAAAAAGGTCTTTTTTGGCCACGATGTTGAATCGGTCCAGCAAATCTGCAACAATGGATTTCCGCTCTTTTCCACTTACACCTTTGTAGAGGAGAGGTGTTTCGATATTTTCATATACTGTCAGGTCTTCGATCAGATGGTAGGCCTGGAAAATGAATCCGATATAGTTTCGGTGATACTCTGTCTTGGTCTTTTCCTTGAGCTGGTGCACGGGTTGGTCCAGCAAGTGATACTGACCCTCAGAGGGGTGATCCAGGAGGCCAAGGATATTCAATAGTGTCGATTTTCCAGCTCCACTTGGTCCCATGATGCTGACGAATTCACCTTCGTCGATGTTTAGGTTAATGCCTTTGAGCACGAATGTTCGCTGAAACTTAGAGGAGTAGTATTTATCGATTTCGGATAGTCTGATCATAGAGGTAATTTAGTGTGGTTATCGTTAAAGTGGGAAAAGCAGGAAGGAATAGGATTTCCTTTAACCTATCCTTCTTATTCCTTGCTCCATCTACTCATATCTCAAAGCCTCCACAGGATTCCTTGAGGCTGCTCTCCAGCTTTGTAAGCTCACCGTGAGCAAGGCTACTCCCAAAGCCAGCACTCCGGCTAACCCAAAGATCCACCAGCTCAGCTGTGTTTTGTAAGCAAAGTTTTCCAGCCAGCTACTCATGGCATACCAGGCCAGTGGTGTAGCGAAGGCAAAAGCGATGATCACCCACTTCACAAAATCTTTGTTGAGCATTACCATCAATTCCGAGGTGTTGGCACCATTCACTTTTCTTACCCCTATTTCCTTTACCCTTCTTTGGATCATGAAAAGGGATAAGGCAATAAGACCCAATATGGCAATAGAAATGGCGATCACCATGAAATAGGTCAGGATGATCTTGATGTTTTGTTCGCTTCTATAAAGTCTGTTATAGCTATCCTCTACATACTCGAAGTAAAAGGAGTAATTCGGAACGTTGTATTGCTGCCATTTTGCCTCTATCAGATCAAGGGTACGCTGTCTGTCAAAGGGAGATACCCGTATGGAGACCCTGTTATAGCTTGAAGGGTCCTTGTAAAGAATAATAGGACTAATAGGTACATGGAGTGATTCATAGTGAAAATCTCCAATGACGCCGATCACGTTGGCTCGCTGACCGCCATAGGAAATGACCTGGCCAATGGCTTCTTCTGCCGATTCCCAACCTATTTGCCTGGCCGCCTGTTCGTTGATGAGATACCCGGAACTTTCTACATCAGTTTCATCAAAGTTTCTGCCTGCAATCAGAGGGACGCCATAAGTCGACAGGAAGTGTTCATCCACCCGAACGTTAGGCAGTCTAAAATCAATGGTGTTCACTACTCCATCAGATTCTACTTCAGCATCATTATTGTCCCAAAGCCCATCAGAGGGCACTCTTTTGGACCCGGAAACACTGAGAATATTTGGATTGGCAGTCAACTCCTGCCTAAATACATCCAGCTTTTCTATTAGCTGAGGGGTTGTTGGGATCACTATGATATTCTCTTTTTGCAAGCCGAGTTCCTTATGCTGAATATAGCTGAGCTGCTTGTATACGATCAGGAAAGAAGTGATCAGTGCAATGGAGACAAAAAACTGGAAGACCACCAGGGCAGTTCGGAATGAGTTTTTACCAAACGACAACCCTTGATTGGATCGGGTTGATATCGGGTTGAAGGAGGAGAGTACAATCGCTGGGTATAGAACTGAAAGTACACCAGTCAGAATCGTTAACAGAATAAAACCAGCGATCATGGGGAAGTTGTCTGTGAGCACAAATTGTAATGGGCTACCCAGAATATGGTTGAACTCGGGAAGAAAGAGGTATACAATTCCAGCAGCTAAAAACAGGGCCGTGAGACAGAACAGAACGGACTCACCAACCAACTGAGAGATCAACTTTTTGGGAGACGCCCCCATGATTTTTCTGACCTTGATCTCTTCCAGTCTTCGGGAGTACATGGCCAAATTCAGGTTTAAATAGTTGATACTACCAATGATCAGGATCAATAGTGATATGGAGGCAAGCACGTAGATATAGGTTTTGTTGCTATGCCAGTTGAAATGGATGTCCGTAAGTGCTTCAATTCTCACTTTGGTCCAGCTGGTCCCGTCCTCCAGATACTCATCGATGATATTGTCAAGCTGTGCATCGATGTCGGAAGGCAGGTAAGGGATCAGCGCAAAGGTTTCGTAATTATTACTGCCCCAGCTGTTCATCTCTTCTTCACCCACAAATGATTCATAGGTGATGAATGAAATGAGAAATTCAGGATGAAAGTGACTGTTTTGGTTCCATTTTTCGAATACGCCCACAATCTTCAAATCCTGCTTCTGCCCATCCTGGCTATAAAAGGATATCACCTCACCGATCACATCCAGCCTGTTGAAATATTTCATGGCCTGTTCATCGGAGATGACCATCGTCAGTGGATCTTCCAGCAGGTGATCATCAAGCGGTAATCCCTCAAAATTGAAAATCTCCAGGATCTCAGGCTCGGCAAAACAGACCTCTTCTTCCCGATAGAGTTTATTGTCACTCCTAAAAGTGAATCCGGTATGTTTCACCCTGGTAATGCTTTCAATCTCTTTTAGTTCTTTCTCCAGGATTGGGGCTACGGTTGGCGCGACATTCGAGAGGTGGAGGTTTTCACTGCCATCAGGGTTGTAGAAATATCTGTGTACCCGATATATCTTATCGCTGTTGTCATGAAAAGTGTCATAACTCAATTCATTCTGAATCCAGATGGTAATGGTGATGATACATGAAAACCCCAGGGTTAATCCGAAAAGGTTGATGGCCGAATTGAGGGGATTTTTCTTGATGCCTCTATATAATGTTTTGAAGAATCTCTTCATGGTAGGTATTTGATCTGATTTTGATTCCTATACAAAGGACTATCAAAATCGTGCCGAATTGTAAGATGCTGGATATCAGGAAAATATCACAAATATGAGTACGAATTTGTCAAATATTTAGACATTGGGATGTACGTTAAATGGACAGTTTAGAACGCTAGTCTGTGAAACCAAATTTCCACAGGGGCAACGTGCCATCTACCGGAAACCCAAAACAGTCAACATACGAAAGAGGGCATAAAAGCGGTAAAATTACTTTTAATAAAGAGTAAATTTACTTAAATTTGGATATGGGGCAACAAAAGAAAGTAGATGAACCTGCAGATGATCTTCCTGCCTATGTCTCTGAGCCTGAGATGTTATACGCCGTAAGGAAAAACAGCGTCACCACAGAATACCTGGGTCGGCTTAAAGATATTTCAGGCCTGAAAGATGAAACACTTTCCACCTCTCTCAATCTGAGCATTAAGACTTTTAGAAATTATAAAGTGACATTATCAACCATGAAGCCACATTTACAGGAGCATGTGCTGGCTTTGATTTCACTTTATAAGCATGGAATTTCTGTTTTTGGTAATCAGAAGCAGTTCAACGAATGGCTTACAAAATCCAATCATTTCTTTGATAATGATCAGCCGATCAATTTTTTCACAACCATCAGCGGCATCCGGTATGTGGACGATCGTCTTACTGCCATTGAGTATGGAGATAATGTATGATCGTCTTTCGGCTTACACGTATTGAGTACACTGATAAGCTGTATAGCTCGGGAGCGGCGAATCGATGGAATAAATCCCAACAGGAGGTCATCTATACATCAGAAAGTATAGCACTTTGTGCACTGGAACTTTTAGCTCACACAAATGGGATACGACCAGCCGGTAAATTTGGACTGATGTATATAGAAATTGAAAATAGCTCATCAATATACACTGTAGGAGTATCAGAACTTCCACCTTACTGGAATACGCTTTCTTCTTATCCTTATACTCAGCAGCTTGGAAGTAACTGGTACAAAAAAAGTGAATGTTTAGTGATGAGTGTTCCTTCTGCCGTGATCCCATCAGAAAGAAATATGGTGCTCAATCCTCGTCACCCTGACTTTTTGGAAAAGGTGAGATTAAAAGAAGTCAGTGATTTTTTTTGGGACAGCAGGTTTCCATCAAAATGACCTTTTCTACTTCATATTGATTGGTGCATATATTCTGAATTGGAATTGGTGCGTTAGTATTATATTAACTACATTTAGGACTAAAATATAAGTATGAGCAATAAGAGCCTTGGGGAATTTGAAGAGATAGTCCTGTTGACTGTAGCCATCTTGTATGAAGATGCCTATGGAGTATCTATCAAAAAGGATATTGAAACGCGTCTCAACCGAAATGTCAGTGTTGGAGCAATGAGGACAGCATTGAGTCGTCTGGAAAAGAAAGGCTATCTGAAATCACATTTTGGAGAGGTAACCAAAGAAAGAGGAGGGAAAAGAAAGAGGTATTTCCGGGTAACCCAACCTGGGAAAACAGCTCTGGAGGAAGTAATGGAAAGCAGGAAGAAACTGTGGGATGCCATACCTGCCATGTCATTTGATTTTTGAAGGATATGAACTTTGAAAGGAAATTACCCATCCGGCTTTTACAGTTCTTTTGTCATCCAGATTTGCTGGAAGACATAGTGGGAGATCTTCATGAACTTTATGAGGAAAACCGAAATGTAGGAGGCGAGGGAAAAGCAAACAGATTGTTGTGGGTGGAAGTGATCAGGTTATTCCGACCAGGGATCATCAAGAATATATTGGGGACATTCGCCACAGATACTATAGGTATCTATAGAAATTACTTCAAAGTCTCCTGGAGAAATCTCGCAAAAAACAAGGTATTCTCTGCTATCAATATCATCAGCCTTTCCGTTGGTATCACAGCCTGCCTGATCATTTTTCTTTTTATACGTGATGAGCTTTCATTCGACAATTTTCATGCGAAGCGAGACCGCATCTACCGGCTGTGCGAATTGCAGACCTGGCCCGGTACCAACCCTCAAAATGTCCCCATCTCCTGGCCTAAAATGGGTTATATGTTGCCGGACTACTTTCCGGAAGTAGAGATGTGTGCTCGCTATAATAATCGGGGTGAGGAGCTCATGCAATCGGGTAATAAAAAGCTTGTAGTGAAAAATGTGGCCGGGGTAGACAGTACATTCCTGCAGGTTTTTGACTTTGAGATGATTGCTGGAAACAGGAAAACCGCCTTGGTCGATCCATTATCGATTGTCATTACAGAGGATGTAGCCAGGCGATTCTTTAACTCTACGGATGTGGTGGGAAAAGCTCTACATAATGATGGCAGGGAATACAATATCACAGGGGTGCTGAAGAACATCCCAGAAAATTCTCATCTCCAGTTTGATATGCTGTATTCTTTATCCACTTTACGTGCAGACAGACCTAATTTTAATGATGAGACAGGAAGCAATTTCATGATTGCATATGTGCTGCTGAAGCCCAACAGTGATGTGGATGCCATAGAAAAGAAATTTCCGGATTTTCTCACCAGTCTGGTCGATGACGAAGAAATCAACCAGGCCTATAAATTATTTCTACAGCCATTAAAAGATGTCCACCTCGCTTCTATGGACATAGAACACGACTATCAGAATTATCGCAAGTTCAATGGCACCTATGTGCATGTATTTATGCTGACAGGAATTTTTATCCTGATCATTGCCTGCGTCAATTTTATGAACCTTACGACTGCCCGCTCAAATACACGTTTCAGAGAGATCGGAGTGAGGAAATCAATTGGGGCGAAAAAAATGCAGCTGGTGCATCAGTTCATTCTGGAGTCTGTTCAACTAGCCGTGATTGCTCTGGTCATCGGGTTTTCGATAGGCTACCTGGTACTCCCCTTTTTGAATGACCTGATTACCAGACAACTTTCTATGGCGACTATTTTCTCTGACCTGGGATTGACTGCAGGGATATTAGGGATTTCTATTCTGCTGGGCATTATTTCCGGGTTATATCCATCACTCTATTTATCCTCTTTCAGGCCAATTCATATACTCAAAGTAGTTGGGTCCAGGAGTAAGTCTCTTTTGAGAAGTACGCTTGTTATTGTGCAGTTCAGTTTGGCAATAGGGATGATCGTGTCGACCATTATCGTAGTGCAACAACTATTTTTCATTCAGAACAAAGACATAGGATTCAACAAGGATCATATGCTGCTGATCTCCTTGAACGACGAGGCTAATGAAAAATATGAACTGATGAAGGAGGAACTACAGAAAGATCCTCATATCCTGGGGGTGACGGCTTCAGGTCAAAGAATAGGTAATAATTTTCATCAGTATGGATTTAAATACAAAAAGGATACATCGATTCTTCGCATTGTCCCATCTAATGTGACAGTGGACTACAATTACCTGGATGTCTACGAAATAAAAATTAAGTCGGGTCGGAATTTTTCAAAGGAGATGGCCACTGACGATGGTAAAGCATTCATCATCAATGAGTCTTTTGCTAAAAAGTTGGATTTTGAAGATCCCCTGGGGCAGCAGCTTGGACATGGATGGTATGACAATGATTCTTTAGGAAGGATCATTGGGGTGACGGAGGATTTCAACTTTAATTCACTTCATTATGAGGTGAATGCATTGAGTATGGTTGTCCATACAGACTGGAATTTCAGTGAAATGTCGGTCAAGCTAAATGGCAACAATCTGCAGGCCGGGATTGATGCCATAGAGAAGATCTGGAACGAAAATGTGACTGATTCGGGGTACCCGTTTAGTTATAAATTTCTTGATGAGCATTTTGATGAAGTTTATAAATCTGATCAGCAGATGGGTTCTGTCGTCACCATTATGGCGATTCTTTCTATCCTTGTCGGATGCCTGGGTCTGTTTGGCCTGGCAAGTATTTCCATAGAAAAACGGATCAAAGAGATCGGTATTCGTAAGGCACTGGGTGCTACCACCAGTGAACTGTTGATTCTGCTGTCGAAGAATTATGCCGCACTAATTGTCGTTTCATTGCTGATAGCCTCACCACTGGCATACCTCTACCTGGACAGGTGGTTGACTAATTTTGCTTTTCATATCTCCATCAACCCGTTGATTTTCCTACTGGGTGGATTGATAGCCATGATTATCGCAATTCTTACCATCAGCTTCCACACCTTCAGAGCCTCTCGTACCAACCCGGTGGATGCTTTGCATTATGAGTAGGTGAATCAATTGTGAATTGGTGATTTACTCATTTCTAAGTACATCAGCTGGATTCGTACTTGCATTTTTCAAGGTGATCGATCCGGATGTAAATAACACCAGGAATAAAACGAGAACAACAGGGACTATAAATGTCCACAATTGAAGGTGGATTTTCTCAGGATAAATTTTTAACCATTCATCTGCGAGCAGGTAAGATATTGGAGCAGCCAACAGTGCTGAAATCAAGATGAGACCAATATACTTTTTAGAAATGAGCATCATGATATTGTGTATGGATGAACCCAATACTTTGCGGATCCCAATTTCTTTACGTTTATATTGAACCTCGAAATATGTAATTCCAATTACTCCTAGAAGAGCCAGTGTTATTGCCACAAAAGAGAAAATTGAAAAGCTGGCTATTAAGACTTTTTCTGAATGATACTGCTGATCGTATAGTTGATCAATAAAGTGGTATTCTAAAGGTTTTTCTGGCCAGATGGCATCCCACGTCTTTTCTAAGTGAGCAATGGCGACTTCCGGATTTGCCCCATTCGTAATTTTAATGGAAACAAAGGATTGATGCATAATATAGGAGCCATAGTCATCAATGAATCTGTTGAAATACAAAATGGAAGGATTTGGAACTGATTTAAATGATTCATGGGCGTAATCTTTGTACACCCCGATTATTTCATAATTGTTCCAACGTGCCCACATGTGATATTTAATTTCCTGTCCGATGGCTGATTCGGGCGAGGAAAAGCCCAGATGACGAATGGCAGATTCCGAAAGAAGAATGGATTTTTCACCCAGATCCTTTAAGTTTTGATCGGAAAAGCTACGACCGGCACGTAATGGGATACCAAAGACGTCCAGGAAGTCATTGTCTATGTAAATAACTTTCATTTGTATCGGGACTATAGGATCATCCAGACTTCTTTTTATCCCGTCCGTTGTACTAAATCCAATCGGTGAACCCGGGATTGCCGATGAAGAGGCAACCTGTTCAATCGCAGGATTATTTTTTAGTAGATCTTTAAATAATTTGTAGTTCTTGATTTCAGTTTCATCTGATTCGAACTCTGCATAGGCTGTGGGGTTCCTTAAGCCTATTACCCTTTCAATTTCCATGTTTTTAGCTCCTGATCTTAGATACTTGAGTTGATAGCTCATTATAATGACACCAGAAACCAGGATTATTGAGGCAATAAATTGCAAGACCACCATTGTTGACCTGAACTTATTCCCACTTACACTACGCATTGTTTTGGTTTTTAGCTCCCCGGAAAAATCTATTTTCCTGATTAGTAGTGAAGGGAATAAGCCTGTAAGAATCGACCCAAGGAATAGGACCATGATACCAATTGCCCACATTTTAGGGTTATAGAGTTCTTTTGATATATCCGGAATAAACCCCTGCTCAACAAGGTATTGATTTGAAATTATTGTGACTAAAACAGCTAAGGGTATAGCTAGCCCCAATAGAATGAAATACTCTAGTAAAAGTTGGCGGTTTAGGTTGGATCGTTCTGCGCCAACGATACCTCTTATGCTTAGTTCTTTTGTTCTGCTAAAAAATGAAGAAATAGATAAAGTAATATGATTGATCCATGCCATGATGATGATCAGAAATCCAATTCCCATTAAGAAGAAAACCAATGTTTTATTGGAATTAGTTGTAAGCTCTTGGGATAGGTTAGGACTTAAATGTATTTCGGTGATAGGTTGAAGTTCAAAGGAGATACTGGCAAGATTTTCAAATTCATATTTTTTGGCTCTAATAGCAGACTCCAGTTTGTCCTCAAATTCCTTAGGATTGGTTTTTGAATCTAATGTGAGGTAGGTATAGAGATAGAAGCCCTGCCACCCATCTTGCAGGAAAAAATCGTCACTAAAAGTTCTTACGAGTCCAAAGTCAATGTGAGAATTGATTGGGATATCATGCATGATTCCTGTGACCCTAAGGTCTTCAATACCATCTGATATTGTTTTACCAATCGGGTCCTCATCTCCAAAGTAAGTTTTAGCCCTATTCTCAGAGAGGACAATAGTGTTTGGCTCCCTGAGCACAGCATGAGGATTTCCTCTTTTCAGAAGTGTGGGGAATACTTCGAAAAAAGAGGGGTCCGATTGTATAATTTTTTGTTCATAAAAGATTTTTCCATTTGCTCTTAGGGCTTCACCGTCATTTTGATTCCATACTTTCCAAAATCTTACAACCTGTTTTACTTCAGGAAATTGATCCCTTATTAAAAGTCCCAGCCCCTTGAAATTCCTGGCGGTTGGATTTTTATTGCCATCGTTCGGATAGCACACTACTCTGTATATTTCATCCTTATTACTATGAAAATGGTCAAAGCTTAGTTCAAATGTTGTAAAGTGGAAAAGAATGAGAAATGTTGCCAACCCTACAGCCAATCCGATTATCGAGATCAAAGAGAATACCTTTTTGGCCCAAAGCCGCCTAAATGCTATTTTCAGCAGATGGTAAATCATAGTCTACAGACCATTAATATAATCATAGTTTAAGACTACTCACTCCTCAACACCTCCACCGGATTGACCCGGGCGGCTCTGATTGTATGATAACCAGCGGTGAAAAGGGCAATGACCAGGGCAATACAGCCGGAAAGCAGAAAGATCCACCAGGTCATATCTGTTTTGTAGGTAAAGCTTTCGAGCCAATTATCCATCAGCAGATAAGCGATTGGCCAGGCCACCAGATTGGCGATGACTACCCACTCTGCAAAGTTTCTAAGCAGGATTCCAGCCACCTGGATGAACGTGGCACCGATGATCTTGCGCACCGCTACTTCTTTGGCTTTGCGAACAGTCGTGTAGTGAATCAAACCAATAATGCCCAGGCAGCACACGAAAATCATGATGAAGGTAAAGATGTGAACCAGCCTGGCGGTTTTCTTTTCTTCTTCGTAAAGCACCGCAATGGTGTCGTCAAAGAAGGCGTATTCGAAGATCTCTTCCGGGTAGATCTGTCGCCATTTCTCCTCAATATCACTGATGATCCCGGTAAGCTGGTTGTGAAGCTGACCTTCTCCAGTCAGCGTAAACCGGATCCCGGCAGTATCAAATCGCTGTGGCGTATAGTCCAGAAAACAAGGCCGGATGGGGTCATAGATGGGTGACGAGTGAAAGTTTTCCACAATCCCAATGATGGTTCGATCCTGGCCATTAAAATGGGCAGTGTATCCGATGGCTTCAGCTGGGTCCTCAAATTGAAATTCTTCTATCGCTCTTTGATTGACTACCACAACAGACTCATCATCACCTGGCCGGAAGCCCCTGCCGTGAAGCAACCTGATACCATAGGTTTCCAGGTAAGTATGATCTATAGATTTCTGTTCGATGTCTACTTTGACCATCATGTCATTGACCATCCTGGTTGCATCGCGATAATTGCCTTCTCTGGCAGGTGTTTCGGAAGAAAGCGAAATGGAACTGATATTGGGGTTGCTGAGCAATTCATTTCTGAAACGCATTTGCTGCGATTCGTCGCCTTTTAAATCTACCACCAGGATGTTGTTGCGATGATACCCCATATCCTTTGATTCAATGAAGCTGAGCTGACGAAAAATGACGACTCCGCAGACAATCAAAACCTGAGCGATGATAAATTGAAAAGTGACCATCCACCGGTTGAAATTTCCACTTCCTTTGGCAGTGCTGAATCCATTGTTTCGAATTATTTCTACAATGTTCGTTTTGGAGATGAGGATGGCAGGGTATAAGCCAGCAACCACACTGGTGACTGCAGGGAGGACCAGCAGGAAAGTCACAAACTTCATATTAAGAATGTTCCAGGATTCGGGAAGTCCGATAAGGGGATGGAGGTTTTTCATCAACAGTACAGAAAGCAGCACCCCGCCCATGGTAGCTACCAGGGACAGGATCAGTGTTTCGAGTAATATCTGACTGATCAGTCGCTTCCTGGTATTCCCCAACACCTTGTGGATTCCTGCTGACTTTCCCCGGGAGGCAAGTTGTGCCGTGGTCAGGTTGCTATAGTTGATGCAGGCCATCACGATGAGGAGGATGCCAATACTCATCAGAGAAAGTATGGTTGATTCACTCACCACCCGATTGTTGTAGTTGCCAAACCGGCTGTCCTGGTGGATCTTTGCCAATGGTTGTAGCTCATATATCCGGAATTCCGCAGTTTCAGCCGAAGTATTGGCGGCATGTATTTGTTTGATCTTTTCTTCGACCTGTGCAATGTCGGATCCGGCCCTGACCCTGACCAGACATTGAAAACCATCGCTAAGACCGCTCCAGGAACCGAGCATTCCATCACTAGCGACATCAAATGTTTCCAAAGAGGCAAGGATTTGAAATTGAAAATCGGAATTATTGGGAAAATCCGAAACTAACCCACTCACCTGAAATTCCATGTCCTGGAATTCAATATGTCTGCCCAGCGGATTGTCGTTTCCAAAATATTTTTTAGCAATAGACTCAGTGAGCACGACCTGAAAAGGGTCTTTCAGAGAAGACGGGTCCCCGGCCAGCCATTTTACCTGGTTATTGTAATCGAGGACCTCAAAAAAGACCGGGTCAATCAGCGCAATGCCTCGCTTCTCGTCGAAAAGGCGAGGTTTGGAGTCAGTATCATTTCCCATCACCTTTACATTCCTACCCCCCATGTACATCATTCGGGTGACAGCCTCCAGTTCGGGAATCTGACCATTGATTGCATCTGGCAAAGGGAAATTCACACCGGTTCGGTATTCCAGCCCTCCTTCGAGGTAAGCCAGTCCGGAAGTGACACGGACGATCCGGTATACCTGGTCCGCATCATTGTGAAACTTATCAAATCCCGACTCAAAATCAATCTTTGAGAAGATAATCAGGAAGCAGGCAATACCCATGGTTAGCCCGGTGATGTTCAGGATGGTATTGAACTTGTTTCGGAGCAGGTTTCTCCAGATTATTTTGAGGTATGTGTTGAGCATAGGGATACTATTTGGTTGATCAGGGTGTTAGCTTATTCGGTTCTTAAATTTTCAGCAGGGTTGACTAATGCTGATTTGATGGCGTGATAGCTTATGGTAAGCAGTGCAGTCAAAAGGGTCAAAAAACCAGCCCAGGCGAAAATGTCCCATGACATATCGATTTTATAGACATAGTCCTCCAGCCAGCGCTCCATTACCAGGTGAGAAATGGGAGCGGCTATCAGGATGGAAATGCCCACCAGGACCACAAAGTGCCTGGTGACTAGTCGGAAGATGGTCTGTACAGATGCACCCAGTGTTTTTCGGATACTGAGCTCCTTTTTACGCTGATCCATCAGGAATGCCGATAATGCAAAGAGCCCCAGGCATGAGATAAAGACAGCCAGCCCTGCAAAGTTTGTGAAAACAGATCGGGTTCGATAGACATTGTCATACATCTGAGCATAAGATTCATCCATAAATGAATATCTGAAGGCGGAGTTGGGCACAAAGTCCTTCCAAACACTTTCCAGGCTTTCCAGTACCATTGGAATATTTGCAGAGCTGATCTTAACAGAGACCATAGATTGGCTCTTGCCATAAAAGAAGGCCAGTGGTTCTACCTCTTGCTTGAAGGACCTGAAGTTAAAATCTTCAACTAAACCGATGATGTTCCATTTTTTTCCGAAGCGCATCAGTATCTTTCCTACCGGATCATCAAGTCCAAGTTTTTTGGCCATGGTATGATTAATGATGACGGACTGATCCTCGGAAGCTATTTCTTTGGAGAAATTTCGCCCAGCCAACAGGTTCATGCCCATTGTACTGATGTAGTCCTCATCAATGATCCACGACTGCCCAAAGACCGGCTCATCAATGTCTTGTCTGTCTTCGTTCCAGAAGCTGGTGCCATTGCGTTTGGTCCCTTCCACTGGCAGGTAATCACTGATGCTTACATTAACCACACCATTTGATTTCTTAAGCTCCTCCTTAAATGGATCGATTTTCTCCCTCAGCATGTTGGTTCCTAAAATCTGGATGACCTGATCCTTTTCAAATCCCACTTTTTTATTCAGGATGAAATTCATCTGACGATAGATCACCAGCGTACCTACAATCAGGAAAGCTGAGATGGCGAATTGAAATACTACAAGTACGGTACGAAATCGCTTTGATTTAACACCCAGAGCAAGATTTCCCTTCAATATCTGGATGGGGTAAAAGCCTGACAGGTAGAGCGCAGGATAAATTCCGGCAATGATTCCAACAATTAAAACACCTGCAAAAAGTGATGGCAGGAACCAGGACTCACTCCACGGTATTGTAAGGGATTTTGCGGCGAGATCATTGAAATAGGGAAGTAGGAGCTGAGCAAGTCCTAAGCCTGCTGTGAAGACAATTAGTGTGACAATAAAAGATTCAATCATAAACTGGCTGATCAGACTACTTCGTTGCGAACCGATTACTTTTCGAAGGCCGATCTCCGGCGCACGATTAGCTGACCTGGCAGTTGTGAGATTGATGTAGTTTATACAGGCAATGAGCAGAATGAAAACAGCAATGGCGGCAAAGAGCTGCACAATCTTGATATCGCCCCGGGGATCAAATTCCCTGATATCACCAGAATGAAGGTGGATGTCCCTTAGTGGCTGAAGTTTAAAATATGCTTTCTCCTCAATGGTACTACCCAATTCCTTGTTGAAGGCTGTAAGGGCAGGTTTAAAGTATTCCTTAATAATGACTCCCGAGAATTTCTTCTCAAACTGTTCCACATTGATTGAGGGTTTGAGTTTTAGATAAACAAAATAGTTGTTCTGGGTCCATCGTGTTTGCTCTCCCTGTCCGAATTCGACGCCAGAAAGCGTCAGGAAGTAATCATGTTGCAGGTGGGACGTGGTCGGAAAGCTTTTCATAACACCCGTGATCTTGCGAGGGGTTTCAATGTCACCATTCAGGATAATAAATTGCCCTACAGGGTTTTCATCCTTGAAAAATTTGTGAGCAATTTTTTGTGAGATTACAATAGTATTTGGCTCGCTCAATGCTGTGGAAGGATCTCCAAAAACCATGTCGAACTGGAACATGTCGATGATTGACTGATCGGCATAGGCAAATCCGGTTTCATGAAATTCCTCTACCCTGCCCTGGATTTTGATGTCGTTACTTCCTGCTCCATAAAACAGATTGTTGGCCATGATACGGCCTGTTAGTTCTGTCTCCTCGAATATTTCATCTGCCACACCTGCCATAGGAGCTGGCATGGACCATCCTCTTTGCCATGATCCCTCATTATTGAAGGAAACAATGACCCTGTAAATGTCATCACCTTCCGGCACTGAGTTGTCGTAATTCAGCTCATGGATCACATATAGAGAGATTAGTATGCAGGTGGTCACCCCAATGGTTAAACCAGCAATGTTGATTAATGTAAAGACTTTATGCTTTACAAGATTTCTCCAGGCAATTTTCAGATAGTTTTTGAGCATGAGTGGGTTCTTTTTACTGTACTACGTGTCCATAATTTGAACAGGATGTTGATTCAATATTGATTGAATAAAAAGGAGAAACTATCCTCAGATAGAAATAGTCTCTCCTGTTGGCGTGTATATATGCAATATTTGCACTCAGATAACATCTTAAAGTATGCCAGGATTGTAACATGCTTGTAATCAGTTACTTATAGATTTTCTATGTTAGGTTTCGTCAAAATATTTTACATCAAGTGTTAAATATTGAACAGTGATTAATCAAGCGTGCTTTTCAAATTTATTCTGTCCTCAACACGTCAGCCGGATTGGTTAACGCTGCTTTTATACTTTGAAAGCCTACGGTCATGATTGTAATAATGAGACTGGCGATCACGGCAAGACCAAAAATCCAGAATCCCATGTCGATCTTAAATTGGAAGTTCTGAAGCCAATTGTCCATGACAAACCAGGAAATAGGCACCGCCACCATTGCAGCAATGACAATCAATTTGAAGAAGTCGTTCAGGAATAGCCACAACACGTGAGCAATACTTCCTCCTAAGACTTTTCGTACACCCACTTCTTTGATCCTCCTGTTAACAAGGAAAGAGATGAGTCCAAACATACCCAGGCAGCTAATAAAGATGGCCAGAAATGTGAATATCTGGATCAGCCGGAAAGTACGTGTTTCGGATTCATAATACCGGGCAATGTGTGCATCAAGGAATTCGTAGTCAAAGATGTAATCGGGGAAAACGTTGCTCCATTGCTCCTCAATCTGGCTGATGGTATGCTGAGCACCATTCATATTGATTTTGATGGAATATGTATTCTGGGCAAATTCCAGGTCGGTAATAAAAATGGGGGTGATTTCAGCATGTAGGTCCAGGTTATGAAAATCAGAAACCACTCCAACAATGATCCCTGTGGTGGATCTGTTTACATGTAGTGTTTCACCAAGGACATCCTCAGGGGATTCCAGGTTTAATTTTTTAACCAACATTTCGTTGACCACAAACTCTTTGATCGAGTCCGATGGGAAGTAATTCCTTCCGGCTATTAATTTCAGGTCAAAGGTTTCCAGGTAATCCTGATCAGCGGCCTTTACCTGGATGGAGAATTCTTCATTCTCCACGTGATCGCTGAATCGAACACTCGTTCCCCAATTTTTATTATATGATGGGGGAGCCAGACATGCACTCACTTTTTCTACTCCGGGGATGGCCAAAAATCTGTTTTTTAAACTATGTCTTTTCTCCTTATCTAACTTGGATGGAATGTCCACGGTGATGATGGCTTCTTTGTCAAAACCAAGATCAGTATTGAGGGCATAGTGCATTTGTTTCCCGATAACAATCATACCCACAATCAACACCTGTGAGATCACAAACTGAGTAACTATCAGCGATTTGCGCGTGAGCAGTCCTCCTACGTGTTGTTGAGTGAGTTTACCTTTCAGGGCTAGCACAGGAGAGATGCCAGACAACAACAATCCGGGATATACCCCTGCAAATACCGTAATAAGGATATATAATACACCAATGAAACCCAGCATGGGAAGGCTGATCAATTGTTTGAAATATATTTTGACATCAAACCATTCATTGAGATACGGCAAGAGCAGAAAAGCCAAAAGGAGTCCGAAAAACAGTGAAAAGAGACTCAATAGCGCCGTTTCACTCATAAACCGTCTGAAAAGCTGCCATCGATAACTGCCCAGGACTTTCTGAACACCCACTTCACGTGACCTGCTGATGGCCTGAGCTGTTGACATATTGATGAAGTTGATACAGGCTGCCAGAATGAGGAAAAGCCCAATGAAAGCAAATACAATCAGGGTTTGATGAGAGATGGCTCCATCATAACGCGTGTTGTAATGAATATCGGAAATGTGCTGGAGCTGATAGTGATGCTTATTCTTCGCATTCGGTCGATGGATGGCATTATACTTTTGTAGCTCATTTTCTACCAGATCAGTGGAGATATTTTCCTTTAATAAGGTGAAACATTGCAGGGTTGTAGTAATTCCATTCCAACTATCTTCTGCGATAAATCCTCCGAACTCTTTGGTAGTGGGATAGGAAATAAAGATTTCGGATTGTTGGTGTGAATTGGGTGGCAGATCTTTCAATACTCCCCTAATAGTAAGCTCAATCCTGTTGTCTAACCTCAAAGACTGGCCTATCGGATCGATGTTCCCAAAGAGTTTTGAGGCCATCTTACTGGTGATAGCTACTGTGTTGGGCTCAGTAAAAAAATCGAAGGAGGCACCTAAAACAAGGGGGTAGTTAAATATTTCAAAGAATTCTTTCTCAACGAAGGCTACTTCTTCACTATATTTTTGTTTTGAGCCATTCAGGGAAAATGAAATGATTTTTTCCTCTTCATTGACAATGCGAGCTACTTTTTCCGCATAATCATAATCAGCTTTGAATGCCGGACTAAGAGCAGGGGGAACACTTGCAGTATAATCAATGATATCGCGGCGCTCTTCCGTAACGATCCGGAAAATCCTTTCAGATTTTTCATGGAAATTGTCAAAGCTGAGATGATATTGAACAAAAAGAAAGATCAGGATACAGCAGGTGAATCCCAACGCCAACCCAAACGTATTGATGATGGCGAAACGCTTGTTCCTGGTCAGATTTCTCCAGGCAATTTTGAAGTAATTTCTAAGCATCTCCTTAATAATGAAATCCTCACAATCTGTTAAATCAGTTCATCTATAGAGTCAGGGTCCAGGACGTTTTCCAGTTTTCTTTTCTCTTCCTCGGTGATGATCTTACCGTCAAATAAGTTGATGACCCGGTGAGCAAAAGCCGCATCCCTGTCGGAGTGGGTCACCATCACGATGGTAGTGCCTTCTTTGTTCAGCTCCGTCAAAAGCTTCATCACTTCCAAACCGTTTTTAGAATCCAGGTTACCCGTAGGCTCATCAGCCAGGATCAGTTTAGGGTTGGCCACTACTGCCCTTGCGATCGCTACGCGTTGCTGCTGACCACCGGAGAGCTGTTGTGGAAAATGCTTTTTTCTATGTCCGATTTTCATGCGGTCGAGCACAGTATCTACCATCTTCTTGCGCTCAGATGCACCAAGTTTCATGTAAATCAATGGTAGCTCTACATTCTCATACACATTTAGCTCATCGATGAGATTGAAGCTTTGAAAAATGAATCCGATGTTACCTTTTCTCAGTGCAGTACGATGACGCTCCTTAAAATTCGAGACTTCCGTGGTGTCAAAAATGTACTGACCACCTGTGGGATTGTCGAGTAACCCAATAATGTTGAGTAGGGTGGACTTTCCGCATCCGGAAGGGCCCATGATGGCGACGAACTCGCCCTTTTTTATGTGCAGATTCACCTTATTTAATGCGGTGGTTTCTACTTCTTCAGTGCGGAAGATTTTTTCGAGGTCGATTGATTTTAGCATTGTTTTTATGTTTAGAGCATGGAGCAGAGGGCATGGAGCAAAGAGCAATGCCCTCAACCATAAATTTGCTAGGTTTTATTTAGTATTGATTTTCACTGTTTTTAATAGGTGCAAGAAGGAAGGAAAAAGGAGGAAGGAAAGTACATACTTGTTTCCTCCTTTCCCTAATTTCTTATTATTTAAATCTTGATTTCCTTGTTTTAATTAGTCCATAAATCATGGATGATAATTCTATAGTTTCTTTTATTAGGTCCTCCGCTAAATCCATTTCTATTAATTCCAGGCGTTTAGCCAGATGTAGGAATGTCCTACATTCTCCACAGGATGCTCTTGCAATAAATAGGAACCGTATAAATTCTTTGTTGGAGTCCCGTTCAAAACCTTCAGAGATATTTGCTGGTACTGAAACAGATGCTCTTTGGATTTGGTCTTTGAACGAATAATCCTTTAAGGACTTGAAGTGAGTATAGATATCTACTGCAAGGTCCATTGATCGTTGCCAAATAATTAAATCTTCAAATTTTTCAATCTTTTTCATGATAGTTTGGTTTTGCGTTATGCACCATAAACTATTAAAAAACCATGACAACTTATTATCCTTTTCTCCTAATTTCCTTTTTCCTTCCTCCTATCTTTCTTTTTCCTTCCCTCACTAAAACACCAACTTCTCATTATCTCCAAAAGCCTCATAACTAGAGGTTACGACTTTTTCTCCTGGCTCAAGTCCTTCCAATACTTCATAATAGCGGGGGTTCTGTCTGCCAATACGAATACTTCGTTTTGTCGCGAAGGTTTCATCAGGTGACAGTACATATACCCACTGCCCACCTGTAGATTGAAAAAACCCACCGCGATCGATCAAAACAGCTTCCATGGTTACACCCAGCTGTAAACTGATCTGGTAGCTTTGACCGGTTCTGATATTGTCAGGTTGCTTGTCCGTAAATACCAGGTCGATATCAAATTTTCCATTCCTCACTTCAGGATAGACTTTATTCACTTTCAGGTTGAAGGTGTCGGATTGACGCTCAAATGTTGCTGCCAATTCTCTGCGGATCCTGTCGATATAGTGTTCATCTATCTGCGCTTTGATCTTATAGCTGGTCAACACGTTCACCTGACCAATTCTTTGGCCACTGGCAATGGACTGACCCAGCTCAGCATCCAGAAATCCCAGCTGGCCATCCACAGGAGCTTTGATATTCAGATTTTCTTTCCGGAGATAAATCAATTCCAGGTTTTTCTCCATGTTCTCCAGATTGAGGGAGATCTTTTTGATTTGATTTCTCCGATAGATGGAATCCTGATCATTCCTTTTTAGCGTAAGCTCCCTCAACTTCACCGCCATTTCATAGGCTTCTTTAGATTGTAAGTAGTCTTCCCGGGAAATCAACTCCTCTTCATAAAGCGATTTATTCTGGTTGTATGCCCTTTCTTTTTGTATCAGGTCATATTCCTGGTTGATCAGGTCTCTTTGCAGGAGGAGTTTTTGCTGCTCCATATTGATTTGTGTCTCCCTGAGGAAGTTCGACTTTTCAGCGAGGGAAGCCTCACTGTTTAGGATGTCCAGGTTGAGTCGGTTGTTGCTGAGCTGAAGGATGACGTCTCCCTTATTCACGAAACTTCCTTCTTCAATGAGTATTTCTTCCACAATACCCCCTTCAATAGCGTCCATATAAATCGTGGATATGGGCTCTACAAACCCTACAATCCTGATATAGTCCTGGAAGGAATCGTATTTCACTGTTTCCACCGTAATCTTTTCAAGATCAGCACGGTAGGTACTCATGGGGTCCCGGAACATGAATGCCAGCACCACGACCAGAATAAACGTTGCACCTGCGATATATTTCCAGTGCTTTGGTTTAATCCATCTCTTATCAACAATCTTCTTATCCATAATTAAAAGGTCCCATTAAGGTAGAAATCAATCAATTTCTTATTTAAAAATAATTGTAATCGGGTACGCAGGCTCTGCCCTCTTGCAGCAGCCAGGTCATTTTTAGCCTGATAAAATTCCATGATGCTTGCCAACCCTTTTTCCCGCTTCTTTTCGATCACCTCAAATGCCAGCGCTCTGCTCTCTTCGGTTTTGATGGCAGACTTGTATTCGGCCATTACACCATAGTAGTCTAGGAGTGCTTCGTTGATCAGGTATTCTGTGTCTCTGGTCATGATTCTAAGATCATTTTCCGCTTCGGCAAGACTGATTTTTGACTGCTGAATGCTGTTCCATTGGTTGAGTCGATTGAAAATGGGGAAGTTTAAGCTCAAGCCATAAGACAGATTGCTATTCAGGTTGAACTGTTCACTGTAAGGAATCACGTTTTCGTTTGCATCAGTCCTGGTTTCTGTAAAAAAACTACCCCAGCCAAAACCGGCACTAATGCTAGGCTGTCCGAATGCCCGGATCATGCTCAATTGCCTTTGTGCAGCTTTAAACCGGGCCACACTGGATTTCATTTCCGGTAGCTTTTGTATATCAAAGGGGTTTTGCTCGGCTTCAGTGATACTTAAAGGTTCGGCGGAGGGGTCTACCTGTATATCTTCCGGCACAAAGGTGGAATCCACGGGAAGGTTGAGCAGTTTCTTTATTTCGTTTTCTGAAATATTGGCGGCATTCTGCATTCGGATCAATAAAAATTCATCACTTGCCAGTTGGGCTTCAGACTCATACAGATCACTACCAGATGCTAACCCCAGACTGATCCGCTTTTTAATGCGAAATACTTCCTTGTCTGATGCTTCAAGTTGCTCCTGTTGTATGGCAGCAAGACCCAGGTTGATGAGATGCTGGATAAAAGCATCCATCACCAGGTAGGTTACATCGTTGATGGCTTTTTGATAGTTATTTTGGACGGCCATCTGTCTGTACTTTTCATATTTCAACTGGTTTTGCAGCCTAAAACCATTAAAGACGGTCATGCTTGACCGGATGCCCAAACTATTAGATAAGAAAGGATCTGAATCAATGATCTGGTTGGTGTTTGGGTTGGTAGTTCTGCCCTGAGAGATGTTTACGCTTGTGTTTGCATTCAAATCCGGGAGGAAGTTTCCATATGCGCTTTTGCTGTTGGCCTCCTGCCGCAGTACCTGATACTCCACATTTTTTAGCGCGAGGTTATGATCCAATGCATAGTCTATACAATCCTGATAGGTCCAGGATTTCTGTGCAAACAGCGCAGATGTCAACAGCAGGGCAGTAAATATGGTTAGCCATTTCTTCATATGAGTACTAAGGTGCCAATAGTGTGCCGTGAAGTATAAATGACTGTATATCAGGTTTTTAAGGTTATGAAGATGTCATTCCTTGTCAAGAAACTGAACAATCAAATGTCAAATTATTTTACACTTATCATTTGCGTTATTTGCTTAATTATTTTTGATGAAGGAAACTTTTAGATCATGGCTGGTAAAATACTGATCGTAGATGATAACAAAGGAGCCTTAAGTGCACTTAGGCTTTTGTTAGAACCGGAATTTGATGAGATCCTTACCCTGTTCAATCCGAATGCTATATTGGGGATGCTTCGCAAGACAGAGGTTGATGTGGTCTTATTGGATATGAATTTTACTGCAGGGGTGAATTCCGGAAATGAAGGATTTTATTGGTTGAAACAGATCAAAGATCAGTCTCCCAATACCGAGGTCATTATGCTAACGGCCTATGGGGACATTGATTTGGCCGTAAAATCAGTGAAAGAGGGAGCTACTGACTTTGTGATGAAGCCCTGGGAGAATGAAAAACTGCTGACGACGGTGCAATCAGCCTTACGCATCAGCTTGTCGAACAAGCAGGTGCACGAATTAAAACGAAGAGAGAAGTCCCTAAAAAGCGAGATCAACCGGGAGAGCAAAATGCTAGTTGGTTCCTCCCCTGCCATGCTTAAGATTATGGAAACAGTGCAAAAGGTAGCAAATACGGATGCCTCAGTGCTGATCACAGGAGAAAACGGAACAGGAAAAGAATTGATCGCCCAGGAGATCCACCAAAAGTCTGATCGTCGCGGTGAGTTGCTTGTCAGGGTAGATATGGGGGCCATCCCTGGGTCTTTATTTGAGAGTGAGCTGTTCGGTCATAAAAAAGGAGCTTTTACTGATGCCAAAGAGGATCGAATAGGCAAGTTTCAATTGGCGGACAAGGGTACCCTGTTTATGGACGAAATTGGAAACCTACCCCTGGTGATGCAATCGAAGTTGTTGGTTGTGTTGCAAAACAGGGCGGTCACTCCTGTGGGCTCAAATAAAGTCATTCCAGTGGATTTGAGGATCATTAGCGCAACGAATAATAACCTGGAAGATGAAATTGCTGAGCAGCGATTTAGAGAAGACCTTTTATATCGATTGAATACCATACGCATTGAGCTACCACCATTGCGTGAACGTGGAGAAGACATTGAAGAGCTGGCTACATTCTTTTTAATGAGTTATCAAAAGAAGTATAAGAAGCATGGGCTTAAGCTCAGCCAGCAAACCATCAAGAAACTGAGCAGGTACCATTGGCCCGGCAACGTGCGTGAGCTTCAACATGCCATTGAGAAAGCAGTGATCCTCGCTGATTCAGATGTCTTAAAGCCTGATGACTTCTCATTGCGACATACGGATAATCAACCGGTGAATAAATATCTTACATTGGAGGAGATGGAAAAATCTATGATTGAGGAAGCGCTTGACAGATACAATGGCAACTATTCCCATGTGGCAGATAAGCTGGGCATTACCCGGCAGACCTTGTACAATAAGGTGAAAAGATATGGTCTTTAAAGATTTCAGGTTTGCCATTGTCTTACGCGGAATTATCCTCATTGGTTCTTCGGTTGCCGGGACACTTTTTTACCTACAGGACAATTGGTGGGCTCTGGGATTTTGCGGTTTGATTCTTACAATTGTACTGTTCAATACCCTCTATTTTTATAATGCCATCAACAGAAAACTTACCCTGTTTTTTGAGTCTATCCGAAATGAGGATACTACCCTTCACTTTCCGGAACAGGTAAAGTCCGGATCGCTAAAAAATCTTCATCGAAGCCTCAACAATATCAATCAGGTGCTTTCTACAATTAAAACCCACAGTGAGCACAAGGAATGGTTTTTCAAAGAGTTGATGAGGCATTCTGCTACGGGGCTGATCGCTGTGGATTCCAAGGGATATGTGGAGATCGTAAATAAGACTGCGCTGCAATTGTTTGGGGCTAAGCTTATTGTGCATATTGACAGGCTCAAACAGCTGAACAAAGAGCTTTGGGATACATTTCAAGCGTTGGAACCCAACCAATCCAAAACAGTCAGGACCGTAGTCAGAAATGAACTACATGTAGTCATGGTAAAAATGGTAAAGCTCAAGTTTCAGGAGGAGGAATTTCTGATCTACTCACTGAATGACATCAAGAGCGAGCTGGAAGAGAATGAATTAGACAGCTGGCAAAAGCTGATCAGGATCATGACTCATGAAATCATGAATTCTATCACTCCCATTTCCTCCATCAGCGAAACATTGTCAGGGTATTTTAAAAAAGGAGAGAAAATCACTGAAAATCAGTTAGTGAATTTATCTGATGGGCTCGAAGTGATCAATGAAAGAAGTAAAGGGCTGACTCATTTCGTTGAAAACTACCGGCGGCTTAGCAGGGTACCCAAACCTGAGTTTAGGGAGATTGTTATTGACGATTGGCTGGAGAGTTTACTTAAGCTGGCAGATCAACGCGTTTCTGCAGAGCATGTCCAAACGGCAGTGTTTAACCGGGTTAGGGTCAAAACGTTTTTGGGTGACCAAAAATTACTGACCCAGGTAGCATTGAATTTGATTTACAATGCCGTTGATTCGCTCACGCAGGTGGGTAAAGAAGACAGATCACTCAAGATTAAAGTGATTGAAAAGGACAACATGATCAGGTTCCAATTTATTGATAACGGGCCGGGCATCCCAATAGAACAAATTGACCAGGTATTCATCCCTTTTTTTACTACCAAAGAAGACGGTTCCGGAATCGGGCTCAGCTTATCAAGGCAAATTATGCGATTACATAAGGGCCAGTTAAATGTCCGATCAAATCCTGGAGTTGAAACTGTTTTTGAAATGGTGGTGTAGTAGTGAGAATGAAAATGGAGCATTATCAATACAGAAATGATCGTTAACTTTAAGTAAATATATACTGATCATGGGTACAGAACAGTTAAAGGAGGAATTACACCAGTTTGTGGACAAGGGGGATAAAAGGCTTTTGCAAATGATGCAAGCTGTTGCGAAAGCCTATTTTGAAGGGGATTATACAGTGCCTGGAGATTCAATGAGCGTTGAAGAATACAAAGAACGTATCAGGGGAGCAAAATCAAATATAGAGGCGGGACACTTTACCACACAGGAAGATCTTGAGCGAGAAATGAAGCAATGGTAAAGAAGAAGCTCAAAGTTATTTGGAATAATGAAGCCAAATATGCCCTGAGAAACATTTACAATTATATCAAGAAAAGAGAATCTGCAGAAACTGCTAAAAAAGTCCGGGATGAAATCGTAGCATCCGCTAAGAACCTGAATGTTTTCCCTAAGAAATTTGCAGAAGATCCTTACTTAAAGGACGAACCGGGCAACTATCGGTTTAAGGTAATCTGGAGTTACAAAATCATCTATGAGGTAACTCCAGAGGTGATTATGGTATTGGACGTTTTCCATACAAGTAGAGACCCGGGAAACAACAGTACTCAAAAGTAAGCCATTTCACAAGTTATCTTAAGACCAGTTCTGTTCAGCCAGACAGTCACCAACATCATCTCCCTAAATAAATAGGAAATTCCTTAAAACTTTACTCATAAAAACCAAGCAAACGACTTTCAAGCATGCTTAAATGCTCATCAAAGCTCTTGGGATTGTATCCCAGTACTTGTCGGGCTTTATTTATGATAAATCCTGTTTTCTGAGGTCGCCTCCCTGCCTGACTGAATGTAGAAGCATCCACCGGGGTGATCAGGTTACGATCAAAATCAAAGTAATCAGCTATTTTGATGGCGAGGTCATATGGACTCATGATTTCATCTCCGGAGATATGGAAAATACCCTTAGCTTCCTTTTGTAGGATCAAAAAACTACCCTCAGCAAGATCATTCACATTCGTAGGGGTCCTGATTTGGTCGGTCACCACCTTGATGGGCTGTTTGTTTTTCAGGCTTTTGTAAATCCAGGTGATGATATTCGACCTGCTCATGTCCCTACCTACACCATACACCAGAACAGTCCGGGTGATGGACCAGCCCAACCCCGAAGCCTGAACAAGTTTTTCTGCCTCGAGCTTACTTTCCCCGTAATAATTGACCGGGGCAGGTTCATCCGTTTCGATGTAGTTGCCCCGCTCCCCATCAAATACGAAGTCTGTCGAGATGTATTGAAAATGACCGCCGGACTTTGACATTTCATTCAATAAGTATCGCGTCGCACCAACATTACTATCCCAACACAATTTTCGGTTGGTTTCGCAATCATCGACCTGGGTTTTGGCAGCAGCATGGATCAGATAGTCAGGTCTGGCTGATGCGATCAGTTTTTTTGCTTCAGCCTGATTGGTCAGGTCACATGGTAAATAAGTGTATTGGCCTGAAGGGTTTCTGTTTTCACCTTTACCGGTAGCAAAGACTTCGTAGCCTTGTCGATAGGTTAAAAGGGTAAGAAGATGTTGCCCAAAAAGGCCATTGGCACCGGTGAGAAGTATCCTCATGAATTACTCAACCGGGGGGTATTCATACCCATATTTCTGAGTAATGGTCGATTTAGGAACCATTTCCACTTCCATAGTAAGGTAGATAGGTGTTACAGGTTTGTAGGCTCTACCTGTTTCAACGGCAGCTATTTTATCGATTACATCCAGTCCTTCAACCACTTGTCCAAATATGGTGTAATTGCCATCCAGGTGATAAGCCCCTCCTACTGTCATGTATTTTTTGAGTCGTTCAGGCTCCATTTCTCTGCTTACGTCTACACTGTATTCACTCTCAACCATGTCTTTCAGACTGAAAATGAACTTTTGCAGACTATCGACATCCCCTGTTTGGTTGATGGTGAGGTACTTTTCCCTCAGGTCGACATATCGTTCATCAGATAAAAGTTTACCCAGGTTTTCGTTGAGCTTAAACTGATCGATGGTCAGCTCTTCCTCAGAAAAAGTCTTTCCATCAACGATGTAAAACTGAACCGAGGAGGACATTTTCTTAGGATTTCGGTCATCGGGTTGCCGGGCAGCGGCCAAAGCTCCTTTCGTATGATAAAAACCTTCGACAAACTCAGCAGGTAAGCGGTCATCCATGGGTTCCTGCTCACCTTCTTTAGCGAACACGTCACCACCCTGGATCATGAAGTCTTTGATGATCCTGTGCCATTCTGTACTGTCGTATTTCCCACTTTTTGCCAGTTTAATGAAATTTTTCTTATGAATAGGGGTCTCTTCATAAAGGATAGCCTTCATGTCGCCGAATGCGGTATGTATAGTGATTAAAGCGTCTTCGTTTTTGTTGCTACTGTCGCAGGCCCCTAAAGCTAACAAAATAAGTAAAGCACCGAAATTAAATTTCATACCACGTAATTTTTGAATAAATATAATCATCCCAAGTGTTTTTTGATTTCTTTAAGAATTTCCATTCCCCCGTTTTCAAGCACTTTGTTGGCCAGGGAGGTCCCAACATTCACCGGATCTTTGCCTAATAGCTCATAGATAATTCGATCTTTTCCGTCCAGACTGAAAATGCCTCCTTTTAACCTGATGTTATCGTCTTCAAGTGAAGCAAAGGCAAAAACCGGAATGCTGCATCCGCCTTCCAGTTTCTTCAAATAAGCTCGTTCTGCCAGAAGCTGCTTCTCCACCCCGGAGTTGTTTACTTTCTGGTAGATGTGTTGTTTCTTTTCTGCATCGATATTCCGGTGAGCTTCCACAGCAATACAGCCCTGCCCAACAGGAGGAATAAACGCATCAATGGGTAGCTTGACTTTGACCAGGTGATCATAATCCATCCTGTGTACTCCAGCGTGAGCAAGGATGAGCCCATCACAAACGCCTGATTGCATTTTAGAAATCCTGGTTTGGAGATTTCCCCGCATGTCTATGGTTTGGATGTGTGGATAAAAGTGTTTGAGGGCTGCTATCCTTCTGGTGGAGCTTGTGCCCAACACGAGGTCTTTGCTTGAAAGATCAATTTCTTTTTCACTGACAATAACATCTTCAATAAATGCTCGCTCAGAGAAAGCTATGATATCAAATCCATCAGGTAAAGAAGACTGCAGGTCTTTGGCGCTATGCACGGCAATATCTACCTCTCCTGATTTCAGCAGTGCTTCCAGCTCTTCTGTGAATACTCCCTTGCTGCCGATTTTAGCAATAGCTACATCCTGGATCTTGTCGCCTTTTGTCTCGATGAGCACTTTTTCGGTGGTGAATCCATCAGCTTCCAGCAGATCAGCTACATAGTCAGCCTGCCAGACAGCCAGCTTACTTTTTCGGGTACCTATTCTTATGGTTTTCAATCAGGCGTTCTTTTTGTTACTTCTGGTTTTGTGATAATTGTCTTCTACGAATTCAATAATCTTTCCTGCGATGTCTTTTTTGGTAGCTTTTTCAATGCCTTCCAGGCCAGGAGAGGAATTGACTTCCAAAATTAATGGTCCCCGGTCGGATTGAAGCATGTCAACCCCGGCAATGTCGAGGCCCATGGCCTTAGCAGCTTTGATAGCGGCAGTTTTTTCAGCTTTTGTCAGCTTTATAAGTTCAGCAGTCCCTCCACGATGAAGGTTGGATCTGAATTCCCCTTCTTTTCCCTGACGCTTCATGGCACCGACAACCTCCCCATTTATAACGAAAGCACGAATGTCGGAGGCTTTGGATTCCTTGATGAATTCCTGGACAATGATCCTGGCCTTTAACCCATGGAAGGCTTCTATTACAGATTTTGCAGCTTTGATTGTTTCAGCTAAAACTACACCAAGGCCCTGCGTACCCTCAAGTAATTTGATGATCAGAGGTGTACCTCCCAACTTCTGGATGATTTGTTTTTCCTCCCTGGAATAGTTGGTAAAGGCTGTTCTAGGCAAGCCCAGTCCATGTGCCGCTAAAAGTTGCAAGCTTCGGAGTTTGTCTCTTGAGCGGACGATAGCAATGGACTTATTGGCGGAAAAGACGTTCATCATTTCGAACTGACGGACAACAGCTGTTCCATAAAATGTAACGGAGGCACCTATTCTGGGTATAACCGCATCAAACCCGTCTAATTTCTCCCCTTCATGAAAGATCTCCAGTAGATTTTTTTCGATGATTATATCACATTTCAGGTGGTCGATGATGTGAATTTCATGACCTTTTTTTATTGCCGCATCCCGAATTCTGGAGGTAGAATATAGATCTGCCTTTCTCGAAAGAATGCCTATTTTCATTGATATTTTAGATTAAAGGATAGATTTTTTTTGGAAACGTCCACAATAAATCGGTTTCTCAGGACTTTCCTTCCCAATAATATGGGATTCTTCATTTTACTACGGTCTGTCAAAGTGAATTCTTCGTTATATAAATGTCCAAACAATAAGACGTGTGTCTTTATCGAATATCTGGTTTCGGTTTTTCCGTTAGAGCTCCTAACGCGTTTTGTTGTATAAATATTTGTTGTAAAGTCTTTCAGTACCTGATGATCCATCAAGCCGGGTATTTGAAAATGCAATATTCCATCAATGAGATTGATTCTTATACAATGAATGGCTGAAGTATAGGCACCGGTGTCAATTTTAGCGTTTACATCAAAGATCTCAAAATCCGGCAAATCAATCTTATCGGTTCTTCCTATAATGATTTTGTTTTTCATCTTCTCCTGAAAAGATTACAGAAGCTTAAAGATAGGTTCATAAAAGTAATCCTCGGATTTGCATTTCTTTCAAGGTTGCTAATAGCATTACTTAATAGCAGGTGTATTTGTTCCATCGATTCCAAAGAATTTGCAGACCCGAAATTGGAGATGAACTTCATTTCCTCTTCATTGTGGCCTCCGGTCACATCAGTAGAGGTTGAACGCAGGGATTCTCGAACCAAAGCCAACCCATATTCCAGTTGATTTCGCTGATCAGACCTCGATCGCTGACCAAAACCCTCACTTTGTTTGGCGAGCTCTGTGTAATTTCTTTTAAAACAACAACGCATCCACTCCTGGAACTCCTGGTAAGCAATTTCACCTATGCTCTCCAACTCCTGGAAGGCCTTGCTCATGCTTCCATTGGCCAAATGGGCTACTTTTCTGGCCTTTTCCTGGGGAACTTCCTTCTTGTCAACCAAATAGCTTTCTATTTCTTCATCCCTGAATGGTGGCACGGAGATTAACTGGGTCCGTGAGGTAATCGTCGTCAGCAGATTTTCATAGGCATAGGTCACCAGAAAATAAATGGTATTTGTAGGAGGTTCTTCCAGCACCTTGAGGATGGCATTGGCTGAAGAAGGGTTCATAAATTCAGGATACCAGATAAAAAGGATCTTAAAATCACCCTCGAACGACTTCATGCTTACCGTCTTGATGATCTGTTTGCTATCCTCTTTGGAGATCAGCAGGTTCTTACTTTCAAACCCATTGATGCTGATCCAGTCGCTTAGCTCGGGAAAATAATTTTGTGTAGCCAGCTCCCTCCACTTTTTCAAAGAATCACTAAAGGCTTTGTCATAGTCTTTGGGTTTGGCAGAAGGCTTGGGATAGAAAAAATGGATGTCGGGATGGATCAGCTTATTGATCCTTTTACAATTTTCACATTCACCACATGCGTCTTGATCGGATTTGTTCTTGCACAGAATATAGGTAGCAAAAGCAAGAGCCAAAGGAAAATTAGCACTGCCAGGTATTCCACTGAACAATTGTGCATGTGCGATCCGATTATTTCTATGTGCAGAAATCAGATATTCTTTGATATCACTATGACCCGGGATGTCTTCAAACCTCATTTGTGTTGCTTTTGCCAGTTTCTTATTTCCGATGTATTGTCAAAGACATGCTTCAGGATCTCTATTTCTTCTTCTTTCATATCGATGTTTCTTCGTCCCATCGCCTTTTTGATGGTGTCCACGGCTTTCTGAAATTCATAGGTGATAAATCCACGCGCACCACCCCAGGAAAAAGAGGGGATGATCTGCCTTGGAAATCCACTGCCAAAGATATTGGCAGAGACGCCCACGGTGGTTCCAGTGTTAAACATTGAGCCTATCCCCGTTTTGGTGTGGTCTCCCATGATCAAACCACAAAACTGTAGTCCGGTAGGTTCAAATTGATGAGATTGATAATCCCACATCTTTACCGGCTCGTAATTATTCTTCAGATTGCTGTTGTTTGTTCCTGCCCCAAGATTACACCATTCTCCAATCACGGAGTTCCCTAAATAGCCATCATGGGCTTTGTTTGAATTGCCAAATATTACACTATTAGACACTTCGCCACCTACTTTTGAATAAGGTCCTATTGTGGAGTCTCCTCTGATCTTACAACCCATTCTGAGTGAACCACCTTCACAGAGTGCAAATGGACCCCTGATGATGGAACCTTCCTGGACCTCGGCATTTTTACCGATATAAATGGGTCCGTTTTCCGCATTGAGGATGGCTGCTTTGATGCTGGTACCTTCTTCGATAAAAATATCCTCTCCATACGTTTTGGTATGCGGATCATTCAATGGATAGCTGCTTCTATTGGATGTAACAAACGCATAATCACTGACAATTTCCCTCCCATTTTGTAAAAAGATGTCCCAGGGATATCGGATCGCATGGATTTCCCCTTCGAATGATTTTTTATTGATGATCGCCTCTTGAGATTCACCTTTGAATGCCAGCACCAGCCCCTTTTGTATCAAAGCCTCATGGCTTCCAAGTGCCTGAATGGCTTCTACGAGATCGTTAGTAGGTAATACCGTGGCATTGATCCAAAGCGTTTGGGTATCGGCGTTGATTTTAGGAAAGGCATTGCTCAGATACTCTTCCGTATCATATCCAAAGTGAGTTATGTCTAAATGAGCACACCACTTTTCCGATATTTTTAATATACCAATCCGTATTTCTGATATCGGGCGGGTATAGGTTAGTGGGAGGAGCGTTTTTCTGCTGTCCGCAGGATCAAAGAAGATGATACTCATCGGACAAAAATAGAAAAGTCCTCAGGATACCTGAAGACTTCTCAAGATATTGTTACTGGAAATGAATCCAGATTATTTTCTGTATTTTTTATTGAATTTCTCAACTCGTCCGGCAGTATCCACAAACAGTTTCTTACCGGTGTAGAATGGATGCGAAGCAGAGCTCACTTCAATCTTTATCAATGGGTATTCGTTGCCGTCTTCCCATTTGATAGTTTCATCACTGGTCATCGTTGACCGGGTCATAAACTTAAAATCACTTGAAGTATCTAAAAAAACTACTTCTTTGTATTCCGGATGTATTTCCTTTCTCATCGTCTTTTTTATCTCTTTCCTAAAAAGGACTGCAAAGATATGAGAAAAATGCAGATTATCAAAAGACACAATTTTAATAATTTTGTAAGTGTGAAATATCTTTTATATCTGTCAATCTTATTGACAGCCAACTATGCATTTGCTCAGAGCACGGATTTACCACTCAATAGTTGGCTTTATCCTTCCATTGACCGATGGGATATCAAATCCGAAGCTTCATTTCATTCGACAGTCAAACCTTTTTCCAGGAAATATTTATATGAATTATCCCCTGGATTTGATTTTGAAGCCACATCCGGGGATGTTTTTGACCTGAATTACCTAAGAAAAGAGTCCCCGGAGTATCAGGATTCAATACCGGAAAGGAATCCTTTTCTTAAATTCTTCTTCATACATCCTCCTGATTTTGTTTCCTATTATGATGAGGATATCGATTTACACTTCAATCCGGTGGTTTATTTTGGCCTGGGGTCCGATTCTAAGCTAGATGAATTTACTTATGTAAATACCCGGGGTGTGGAGCTAAGGGGCACTATAGATGATAAAATTTCCTTTTATAGTCTGCTCACTGAAAACCAGATAAGGTACCCCCAATACATCAACCAGTTGATAGATTCTACCCTGACCATACCCTACGAGGGGTTCTGGAAGCGGTTATCTGATGGTGTTGGGGTTGACCTACTAAGGGCAAGAGGGTATATAGATTTTAATATTAGCAGGCATATTTCCACACAATTTGGTTATGGCAAGCACTTCATAGGCAATGGCCGCCGGTCACTCATCCTGTCAGATTTTGGAAACAACTATCCTTATTTAAAGCTCAATACTCAGTTTTGGAGGATCCAATACACCAACATTTTTGCCCAGCTCATTGGAGAGGTGCAGGGAGGAAGCAATTTTGGGCTGTTAGGTGTAGGCTCCTTCACCAAAAAGTATTTAACCTTTCATCGACTGGGGATGCAGGTGATCCCGGACCTGGAAATTGGTTTGTTTGAGTCGGTGGTATATGGCCAGCCTGATTCTCTGGGGAGCAACAACCTCAAATTGGAGTATCTCAACCCAATTATTTTCTATCGGGCACTAGAGCAACAGGATGGCAGTGCTGATAATGTGCTGATAGGACTGGATTTTAAGTATAATTTATTCAACAGGCTGCAGCTCTATGGGCAGTTGGTCATTGATGAGCTCATTGTGAGTGAGGCATTCTCGGACAGTGGCTGGTGGGGCAACAAAAGCGGGACTCAAATTGGGGCTAAATACATAGATGCTTTTGGGATCAACGATTTGAACTTACAGGTAGAACTCAATCGGGTGCGACCTTATACCTACAGTCATGAGAGTCTATTCACCTCTTATTCTCATTATATGCAGCCACTGGCTCATCCCCTTGGAGCGAATTTCTCGGAAAAAATATTCTCCTTTGATTACCGGCCATTCCCAAAATGGAAAGTCGGATCAGTTTTCATGTTAGCTGAATATGGCAATGACCTGGGGGATGTTAGTTATGGAAGGGATATTACAAAGTCATACAACCTAAGACCGGATGACTACGGCATCGCGCAAAACCAGGGAGATCAAAGGGATTTGTTTATGAATCAGTCGACTTTGACCTACCATTGGATGCACAATGTGCTGGTAGACTTAAGCTACATTTATCGAAAAGAATCAGGGGTAAGCAATAACATCGGACAACCATCGTCTATTTTAGCGGTATCATTTCACTGGAATTTTCCCATTAGAACCTATCAATTTTAAATGAGGACATATCTAAGAATCATGGGTTTCGCCAGGCCGTTGGGATTGCTTGTGCCTCAATTTGTCATCTTCACCCTGTTGGCAACCATTTTTAGTGTGGTAAACATCTCCATTTTAGCCCCCGTGATGGAGATCCTTTTTGGAAGCTCAAGTCAAAGTGATTGTGACTGTGGGGAGGCCGTCACTGAAGTTGTTGCAGAAATGCCCCCTTTGGATTTTTCCATTCGCTATTTCGTTGATCTGTTCTATTATTACCTGAATACTTATAAAGTTGAAGAAGGTGTAATAGCCACACTGTATTTTGTCTGCAGCGTTTTGATCACGAGTGTGTTTCTTGCCAATATATTCAGGTATCTGTCCACCCTGATCCTGGAGCGTGTCAGGATCAATGTCATTGAAAACCTTAGAAACAAGGCCTTTTTTGCTATCACACATTTTGATTTGGGCTATTTCACCGAAAAAAGAAAGGGTGATATCATGTCCAGAGTCTCTTCTGATGTGCTGGAAGTAGAAACCTCAGTCGTTAGTTCCCTGAAAGTTCTTTTCAAAGAACCATTTCTGATCATTGGTTTTTTCACAGCCATGTTCTTTACCTCTCCCAAGCTTACCCTTTATAGCATGATTCTCATTCCGCTTTCCGGGGGCATCATATCATACATTGCCAAGCGGCTGAAACGCAGAGCCCGGCTGACTCAGGATACACTCGGAAGAATAAGCAATGTGATTGAGGAAAGCCTGTCGGGGATGCGAATTATCAAGGCTTTTTCTGCCAAGAAATACATCACAGAAAAGTTTAGGGGTGAAATATCTAATTATTCCAGGCACAACTATAGAATGGCCTCCAGGTTTAACCTGGCCAGCCCTATCTCTGAGTTTCTGGGGGTATTTGTTGTTTGCCTGATCATACTCATCGGGGGAAGCATGGTCCTGAACAAAGACAGCTCGCTTACGGGATCAGATTTCATCGTGTTCCTGGCTTTTTTCTCTCAGGTACTCACACCTGCCAAAGCCATCTCCAACTCCCTTACCACGATCAACCGGGGTTTGGCCTCTGGTGAACGGATCTTTGAATTGATGGATAGTCAGACCAAAATCAATGAAAAACCAGGTGCCCGGGCAATAGATTCGTTCAACGAAGCCATACGATTCGAAAATGTCAGCTTTGGGTATGAAGACAAGCTGGTGCTTAAAAATATTAACCTGGAGATCCCGAAGGGAAAAGTCATTGCACTGGTGGGCCCGTCTGGAGGAGGAAAGTCTACTTTGGTGGACCTTATTCCACGTTTTTATGATCCTAAATCCGGAGTTATTACGATTGACGGAGCAGATTTGAGAGATTGTACGATCTCTGGAGTTCGCGGGCTCATGGGCATAGTTACCCAGGAATCCATTTTATTCAACGATACCATCTTTAATAACATTGCTTTTGGCAAACCGAATGCTACACTGGAAGAAGTGAAGGCAGCCGCCAGGGTGGCTCATGCAGATATTTTTATTGAGCAATTTGATGAAGGCTACGAAACTTTGATTGGTGAGAGAGGCACTAAGCTGTCCGGTGGCCAGCGACAAAGACTAAGTATTGCCAGAGCTGTATTAAAAAATCCACCGGTATTGATTTTGGACGAAGCCACCTCTGCGCTGGATTCGGAATCTGAAAAATATGTTCAGGATGCCATTGAGAACATCATGCAAAACAGAACAGCAATTATCATTGCACATAGATTAAGTACTATCCAAAATGCAGACAAGATTGTGGTCATTAAGGATGGTGAAATCATTCAGGAAGGCACTCACAGTACTTTGATGAAGAGTGGTGGGCTTTACAAGAAGCTCATTGAGATGCAGTCATTCTGATTTTTTTAGCACTTTTTGATCTTAAATTAATAGCTTTATCACTTGATGAAAAAATTTAAAATTTTCTTCTATCCCATCTATCTTCTGATCGCGATAGTGGCATTGTACTACAGCATAGACATCTTGTCCAATCAGCAGGAATACATGGAGCGGGTCAATGATTTCGCTACTTTGAGAAAGCTTCCACAGTATCTCCTTACTGTAGTCTTGATCATTAGTTTGTTGATGGTACTGGAGCTAATCGTAGAAAATGTTCACCTTTTCAGACTGCGGAAAAAAGTAGCCAGTGCAGAGGAAGAACTACTCAAGCTGAAAGCTAAACTATATGATCAGTCGGGGGAATCAGCCCCCAAAAATGCACTCAATGAGGCGAAAGTGAGTGAAGATGAGGATGATGACGAGCAGGAAAACGATTATTTGCTGGATGATGAGGAAGAGAAAGACTAATTGATGATGCAGGATCTCATAAAGCAGGAGCTGCTCGAAGCCCAAAAAGTACTGGATGATTTTTTGAAGAATGAGAAGCTACTATCTGCCATTCAGCAGACAGGAGAGCTCATGGCCAATACCATAAAACAAGGAGGAAAAATCATTTCTTGTGGAAATGGGGGGTCACACTGTGATGCCATGCACTTCGCCGAAGAACTGACGGGTAGGTATCGTGACAACCGGCCGGCACTTCCTGCAGTGGCAATTTCTGATGTATCACATATTTCTTGTGTGGGCAATGACTATGGGTTTGATGAGATCTTTTCCAGGTATGTGGAAGGATTGGGACGGCCAGGAGATGTGTTGCTCGGAATCAGCACCAGTGGCAACTCAAAAAATGTGATCAAAGCAGTTGAAGCAGCGCGGGAAAAAGAAATGAAGGTAGTGATCCTGACAGGTAAAGACGGAGGTAAGCTACACGGTCAGTCTGATATTGAAATCTGTGTACCTCATTTCGGATATGCAGACAGAATCCAGGAAATACACATCAAGGTGATCCATATCCTCATCTTCCTGATTGAGAGGCTCACCAAAGAATAGGATAGCCAAATTAAATTTCGGTCTATCTTTACGCTTTATGCCAATAATACCTATTCGTAAATGTTAGCAAAAACATTTGGTAGTGCAGTTTATGGAGTTGATGCTATTCCGATCACTGTAGAAGTCAATGTGGGGCCCGGAAAGAAATTCTTTTTGGTGGGTCTTCCTGATTCAGCGGTCAAGGAAAGTGAGCAGCGAGTAGAGTCTGCCCTGAAAAACTATAATTACCGGATGCCACGCATCAAGGTGATTGTAAACCTCGCACCTGCGGATATCCGAAAGGAGGGTTCGGCCTATGATCTTCCTATTGCGCTGGGGATATTACATGCATCTGAACAGCTGGAGCTCAATGATCTGGAAAATTATATGATCATGGGAGAGCTGGCCCTGGATGGCTCCTTGCGTCCTATCAAAGGGGCATTACCCATTGCTATTGAGGCAAGGAAAAAGGGACTCAAGGGATTTATCCTTCCAAAGGAGAATGCCATAGAAGCTGCCATTGTAGACAACCTCAAGGTTTATGGGGTTGAAAATATCAAAGAGGCCATCGATCACCTGACCGGGGAGAAGCCGCTTGAATCTACCTTTTATGAGACGCGTGATGTCTTTTTTAATGAGATAGACACCGTAGAGACTGACTTTGCTGATGTACAGGGTCAGGAAAATATTAAGCGAGCATTGGAGATCGCAGCAGCCGGAGGACATAATGTAATCATGATTGGCCCACCCGGAGCAGGAAAGACCATGCTGGCCAAGCGACTCTCTTCAATTCTGCCACCTTTGAGTCTATTTGAAGCCCTTGAGACGACCAAGATCCATTCGGTGGCTGGCAAGCTGGATGGAAATGGAAAACTGATTTCAGCAAGGCCTTTCCGTTCGCCCCATCATACGATCAGCGATGTAGCACTGGTAGGAGGTGGTGGCATTCCTCAGCCTGGAGAGATTTCTTTAGCCAACAATGGCGTGCTTTTTCTGGACGAGCTCCCTGAGTTTAAGCGGACTGTATTAGAGGTGATGAGGCAGCCATTGGAAGAAAGGAAGGTGACCATTTCTAGAGCAAAAGTCTCGCTTGACTACCCGGCCAATTTTATGCTAATTGCGAGTATGAATCCATGTCCGTGTGGATATTACAATCACCCTGAAAAGGAATGTGTATGCCCTCCGGGAACCGTACAGAGGTATTTAAACAAAGTAAGCGGTCCTTTGCTGGACCGCATAGATCTACATGTAGAGGTGACTCCGGTATCCTTTGATGAGATGACAGCCCAGCGAAAAGCTGAATCGAGCTTAGATATCCGACAACGCGTGATTGAGGCCCGGGAAATACAGAAAAGCCGGTTTAAAGACCAGCAACACACCCATTGCAATGCCATGATGGGATCATCGAAAGTCAAAGAAATCTGCAAAATCAACGAAGCCGGCAAAGTTCTTTTGAAGACAGCCATGGAAAAGCTGGGCTTGTCTGCCAGGGCGTACGACCGAATACTCAAGGTGTCCAGAACCATAGCTGATCTTTCGGGATCTGAAGACATCAAGATTGAACATCTGGCTGAAGCCATTCAATATCGCAGTTTGGACAGAGAGGGCTGGGCAGGATAGATGAAAAAGCTTGTTCGCATTGTTTTGGTTGTTCCCGCGGTAATCGCAGCGGCCTGGTTTTTACTATTTACACCAGTAGATCGCAGCCCTTACGACCAATCGGATTTTTACCAGGAAATGGACGAGCGATTGGATTCCCTGGAAACAGCCTTTCACGAAGTTGAGAGCAGCGACAGCCTTTTGGTTGGCTGGTCAAAAGTTTCCATTACGCCTTCAGGACTCGCTCCTTTGGCCGGGTATTCCAATAGGAAACCCAAAGAGATGGAAAGCCTCCATGATTCCATCTTTGTCAGGACCGTTGTCTTCCGGCTGGGAGATAATCAAGTCGCCTTCGTGTCTGCTGACCTGCTGATTTTTCATCCTACTGTCACGGAAAAAATAATCAAGTCCCTTCCAAAAGGCTGGTCTACCCATCAACTGTATCTTACAACAACCCATTCACATTCGAGCCTGGGAGCCTGGGCGCCCGGCCTGGTAGGAAAAGCTATTGCCGGACCGGAAAATGACACAACGGCCCAGTTTATTGCAGATCAAGTGATATTGAGTATCAAAGAAGCCGGGGAACAATGGGCTCGGGCTCAGATTGGGCTCGTGGAAATGAATCTGGAACAGCTGGTCCACAATCGGTTGGTTCATGAAGAAGGGACTACAGATTCATGGCTCAAATCGGTGTTGATTCATCGAGCAGGTCAAACAGGGATTCTGAATTTCTTTTCTGCCCACGCTACCTGTCTGAATAGTCAGTGGAGAAGCCTGTCAGGTGATTTTCCTGGCCAGCTAAACAAGCTTTTGCAAGCAGATACACTTTACGATTTCACGTTATATGGCGCCGGAGCCGTAGGCTCTATGGGCCCGGTTGCCCCTGGCGAAGGATGGGAGCGAGTAGAAAAATATGCTCACCAGCTCAAGAAACAAATGGATTTCTTGCCGATGATCGCATCATTTTCAGATATTTCATCACTCACCTCATTTCATTTGCCTTTGCCTTTAAGAGAACCCCATGTGAAAATCACAGAGAATTGGGCCGTTCGCCCTTACATCTTCAAAAAGCTGGCCGGAGATTATCATGTCAATATTAGTGTTTTTAAGTTGGGGTCAACTCTCTTTGTTGGGATACCGGCAGATTTTTCCGGTGAGTTGGCTGTTCCATTGTATCAAAAAGCACGTGAGCTGGGTTTAAACTTGGTTATCACATCCTTCAACGGTGGATATATTGGCTATGTGGTCAGGGATGAGTGGTATGATCTTAGTAAATACGAATCCAGATCGATGAGTTGGTATGGGCCGGACAATGGAGCTTATCTTAGCGAAATAATTGAACGGATCCTTCAGATAGTAGCATGATCATAACCAAACCCACCCTACTTGTCAATGAAAAAATAGCCAGGACCAACATCCGCACCATGGCACAAAAAGCCAAAAAAGCAGGTGTACTGTTCAGGCCACATATGAAAACGCATCAGTCAGCAGAAGTTGGAGCGTGGTACAAAGAAGAGGGCGTAGATAAGATCACTGTTTCCTCTGTGGATATGGCGATCTATTTTGCTAAACATGGGTTTGATGACATCACCATCGCTTTTCCATACAATTGGCTGGAAGCCAGTCAGATTGAAGCACTTGCTCAAAAGGTTAAGCTTAATGTGCTCATTGAGTCAGCCGAATCTCTTGAGCACCTGGCCACGCATGTCCGCACAAAACTCAATTATTTTATCAAAGTGGATATCGGGACACGCCGTACCGGGATCAACCCAAATAACCCTAAACTGATTCATTCATTGGCAAAGTCCACAAATCCTGACCATCAGTTAGTGGGTCTATTGGGACATGCAGGACATTCTTATCAGACCATGGATAAGAAAAAAGCACAGAAGATCCTAAAAGAATCACAAAAGGCTTTTGTGAAGGTTGTTGCGGAATTGGGGAGGACGGATCTTATCATTTCTTATGGAGACACCCCCACCTGCTCCTTGTTGGATGATTTTCCGGGAATTAACGAGATAAGACCAGGCAATTTCGTGTTCTATGATCTTATGCAATATGGTTTTGGGTCCTGTGAGTTTAAAGACATTGCGGTATGCATGGCCTGTCCGGTTGTGGCCATCCATCACAACAGGAAAGAGATCGTGGTGTATGGTGGATCTGTCCACTTTTCTAAGGATCACATCAATGTTGGAGGAAAAAGAAATTATGGATTGGTGGTGAATCTCGACGAGTCAGGTTGGGAGCCGTCGGATAACTCGTATATGAGTAAGCTATCCCAGGAACATGGCATTATATCTGCCAGCAAAGAATTCTTAAATTCGGTCAAGGTTGGAGATGTCCTGGGAGTTATTCCTATCCATTCTTGCCTTACGGCCGATGTCAACGGCTATTTTTACACATTAGATGGTCAGTTTATCCCGATGAGAGAGAAGAGATGAAAAAAATATATATAACAATCGTTTTGCTTGTCTTTGGGGCAACAGCTTCCAAAGCTGCCGATTCCCTGGAAATCAAAATCGGTCAGATGATCCTGATCGGGCTGGGTGATTTTAGTACTGTAGATCAAAATCAACCAATCTTCCAGGAATTGAGGGAGGGGAAAGCAGGAGGAATCATCCTTTTTGAGAAAAACCTTTCCAAAAAGAATACGGAAGCGGAATTAAAGGCCGTGTTGTCCTATTCCCAGAGCCAGTCACCCATTCCTTTATTTGTAAGCATAGATGAGGAAGGAGGACGTGTGACCCGGCTGAAAACCCAATATGGATTTCCTAAAACAGTGAGTGCTGAATACCTGGGTAAGCTGGACAATCCTGATTCCACCAGGTTTTATGCTGAGCAAAGGGCAGCCTTGCTAAAAGGTCTTGGCTTCAACATGAACTTTGCTCCATGTGTTGATGTGAATGTGAATCCGAATAATCCAGTGATTGGTAAGTTGGGCAGGTCCTATTCCTCATCAGAAGTGGAGGTAATGAAACACGCTCGGATTGTCATCGATAGCTACAATCACGAAAAAGTTGTTCCGGTGATGAAACATTTTCCGGGTCATGGGAGCTCACAAAATGATTCACATTTGGGTGTTGCTGATGTTTCCAATACCTGGGAATTCAGAGAGCTTTATCCTTACAAAGCCCTCATTGATTCTGGCATTGTCCGTGCAGTGATGACCGCCCATATTGTTAATCGATCTTTGGACAGCAAGCTTTTGCCGTCTACGCTTTCCAATGAGGTAGTGTCAGGGTTGCTTAGGGGGTTTTTAGGATATGATGGCGTGGTGGTTTCGGATGATTTACAGATGAAAGCCATTGCTGATCATTATGGATTGAAAGAAACGATCAGGTTGAGCTTGGATGCCGGGCTCGATATCCTTTTGTTTGCAAATAATGTCCCTGAATATCAATTGGTTTCTGCCACCCAGATTGTTGAGATAATCAAAGAAATGGTGTCGGAGGGGGAGATAAGTGAGCAAAGAATTGAAGAATCCTATCAAAGAATTATGAAATTGAAGCTAAATATTGGCCTAATAGAATAAATTCGTTGAAAATTACTGACCTAATTTTATGATCCAATACAACCCCAAGTCCTGGTTCTCTCTCATTTTTGATGTTTACAGCAGGTATGTCATCAAGCTGCTGTTTCCGCTCATTCTATTTGTAGGTTTATTCACCACAGTGTTGTGTTTCCTCATACTTGATGTCTTTGAGTGGCACTTTAGCGGTACTGTGGCTTTTCACTCCATTTTAGGGGTTATCCTGGGGCTATTTCTTGTACTGAGGACCAATACAGCCTATGATCGCTGGTGGGAAGGCCGAAAGCTCTGGGGGCAGCTGGTCAATGATACCCGGCAGCTGGCCATCAAGATCAAAAGTTTTCTGCCTGCAGACGCAACGGAAGACCTGGAGTTTTTCCAACGCATGATCCCCAACATCACTTTTGCCATGAAGGAGCATCTTCGGGACAGCATCTTGATTGGAGAAATGGACCTGAAAGATGACGAAGTCAAGAAGACGATCATCAATAGTAAGCACAGACCCAATGCCATCTCTAAAGTGCTTTATAAGCGTGTAATGGATTGCAGGAATCGGGGATTGTTAACAGATCAGCAGCTTTTTATCCTGGATAAGGAGCTCAAAGGATTTACAGATATCATCGGAGCTTGTGAGCGAATCAAGTCCACGCCGATCCCGTATTCATATAGTATGTTTATCAAGAAGTTCCTTTTTATCTATGCTGTCACGCTACCGGTCAGTTTCCTTTGGGACTTAAGATATTACACCATTCCGGTGGTGATGTTAGCATTCTATTTTCTGGTGAGTATCGAGTTGATTTCAGAAGAAATAGAGGAACCCTTTGGAAATGACATCAATGACTTGCCATTAAATGACCTCTGCGTCAAGATCAAAAGGAATATCAATGAGATAATGAGCTGACCTAGATAGGTACGTTTACGTGACGCTCAGCGTGGTAGCTTGACCTTACCAGTGGTCCTGATTCCACGTATTTCAACCCTCTTTTTAGCCCTTCTTCCCTGTAAGCGGCAAACTTATCCGGATGGATAAATTCAGCTACTTCAATATGCATTTTTGTGGGCTGTAAATACTGACCCAAAGTGAGTATATCCAAACCATTTGCTACCAGGTCATCCATGGCCTTGTGTACCTGGTCGGTGGTTTCTCCCAGCCCAAGCATGATGCCTGACTTGGTTCGTTTCCCATATGCTTTGGTCCGTTTGGTTTGCTCCAGACTTCGTGCGTATTTCGCCTGAGGTCGTACCCTGCGGTACAAACTTTCTACAGTTTCCATGTTATGGGAAACCACTTCCTGGCCACCTGAAATCATTCGCTCCAGTGCATCCCAATTGCCTTTCACATCCGGGATCAGTGTTTCTATCGTTGTTTCAGGACTTAGTTCTTTTGTTTTGACCACTGTCTGATACCAGATCTCAGCACCACGATCCTTTAATTCGTCTCTATTGACTGATGTGAGTACCGCATGTTTCACGCCCATGGTATGGATGGCTTCCGCTACTCTTTGCGGTTCTTCCTCATCATATTCCGGAGGTCGGCCCGTAGCTACAGCACAGAAGGTACAGCTACGTGTGCATACATTGCCCAGGATCATAAAAGTAGCAGTGCCGGCTCCCCAGCACTCACCCATGTTGGGGCAGTTGCCACTTTCACAGATGGTGTGAAGCTTGTTTTGGTCTACAATCTGCCGAACTTTGGCATATTCTTTACCTACCGGTAGTTTAACACGTAACCAATCAGGTTTTTTCCTTTTCTCAGGCTGTATAGTGGGTAGTTCAATCATTATTCAGTGCAAATTAACAAGATGCCAGCCTTACAAACAAGCCCGACTATCTGCGGGTTCCCCAATACAGCGTTATGTAGATGGAATTGAACCAGGCTGTATTCTTGGCTGTGGGGATGATAATGATCTCTTTGGTAAATAATTCGGTAGCGAATCCGGTCTCTACACCGGCCACATTATTTTTAAATGGACCAAACTCAAAAGAAAGACCTGCTTTGGCATTTACTCCAAAAGCTAAATCGGATTCACCGATGGCACGGATAAATTTTCCAGACCCCTGAATATTGTCAAAACTGTGGATCCTTGGGTCAAAAGGCACATAACCATTGTTGTGCTGAATGTAATATGGGGCAATGAGTCCCAGAGAGGGTCCGCCACCAAAAATGGTGCTGATCTGTACACCTTGCTGAGGTGCCTTTTTAAACCACAGATGCTCCCGGCCATAACTCATCCTAATGGTATAAAAGCTGTTTTGTTTTCCCCAGATAAATGAAGTGCCGGAGGGAGAAAAATATTTTTCTTCTTTAGGGTGTTTTACATTGAGGAGGTCAAGTCCGAAAAATTGATATTCATTTTCGTCAAGCAGCCTGCCCAGTTTGAATGAAGCACCTCCAATCAGTCCACTGTTGGTGTTCTTATTTACTCCCCAGGTAAATTCTGATACATACTCATAGTCCTCATCCAGTTGTGCAACGGATGTGAAGCATGTCATTAGCAATATGATTACTGCGGTGGTTTTCATTCTCCTATTAAACAAGAACAGAAATTAAGCCCTAATGGTTTTCAAAAAAATGTCTACTAAGTTAGGCAATTTACTATTTAATCAATACGATTTTAGCCGGGAATGGATGCAGACCATCTATTCATTCCAAATTTCGGCTTCCTTCTTATCAAATTTCGGTTCTTTCACTTTTTCTTTGGTTCCATCAGGCATTTCCTGGTTACGGTTCAATCGCACCCAGAAAACATTCCATTTTCTCAATCCTTGTCTAATCGTACTGTTCGCAATATTATCTGCCCTGTGGTAGTTGGCTCCCGGGTGCATGTCTTTTTTCTTAGACCACTTTGTTTTATAAGAGCCTTCATACGCTGCCACATCAGAAGAAATGGCTTTAAATTCTCTTTTGTCCTCTGCTGGCACATCATACGGGCCGTCGAAACTTTTACGTTTCCATGATCTTACGATCTCGTTAAAGTTTACAACCCATTTGCCTTGTGTTGGAACGCCACTGTTAAAGTTTGCCCATTCTCCCTGACTGAATTTCTTATCATCTCTTGTGTCAAATTGATGTCTGGGTTTCGAGTATCGGACATTGGCCACTCCCTTATCCTTAAATGGTGATCCCTTAGAGTACCTGGTAGCCACCCTGTATGTTTTGCCCTGAAAGGGCGATCCGGCAGAATATCGGGGTGAGCGCCTGAAGTCTTTATTTCTGTAAGGAGATCCTGAAATGGACCTGGCATTGGATTGGTATCTGTCCTTACCAAAAGGATCAGCGACAGAATATCTCGGGTTGACTTTGTAGTCCTTTCCCTTGAATGGTGAACCTGTAGAAAACCTGGTTACAGATTTATACTGAGCCCCCTTGAAAGGTTGGAAAGCAGTGTACCTCGGATTAGGTCTGTATCTTCTACCATCAAATGGTGACCCTTTTGAATATCGGGGCGATACAGCCATCTGACGTTTCGAGAATGGACTTGGAGGTGAATATCTTGGTGATACGTTAAACTGGCTGTTGGAAAAAGGATTTGGGGCGGAATAACGTGGTGAGACATTGAATTGTTTACGGGAAAACGGGTTGGGAGCAGAGTATCTTGGAGAAACATTAAACCGACTCCTGGAGAATGGATTGGGAGCGGAATATCTGGGGGATACTTTGAAAGATTTTGGCGAAAAAGGCGAGCCTGCAGAATACCTTGGAGCTACACTAAACGTCTTTCCCTTGAAAGGAGAGCCTGCGGATCGGGCTACCTGCTGATACTTTTTACCACTAAAAGGTGATCCTGGTGAATACCTTGGGGCCACTTTTGCATATTTTCCACTTCTGAATGGGGAAGCAGGGGAATAACGCGGCGAAACTCTTGCTGCGCCGAAAATACCGGAAGGTCCACTGGTTGAATATCTGGGCGTCACTCCTTTATTACGGAATAAAGATCCCGGGCTAGCCACAGAATAGCGAGGGGTAACTTTATCCTTTTTGGTTTTCCCGCTTCTGTCACTGATGCTACCGCCTCCACCAGACTTTGGCTGAACTTTTTGTGTCTTCAGCTTTCGTTTGGAGTCAGTGATAATCTGGGCCTGAGCATCGGATACAATGAACCCGTAGCTCAGGGTGAGGAGGACCAATATTGTAGATAACCTAAGCAAAAAAACCTGTTTGATTACTTCAAAGATTTGAAATAAAAGGGACTAATCCCAATTAGAAGAGAACTCTGTCAATGCTAATAACGCATTATTTCCTGAATCTTATCCTTTAAACGGTTTTTTGGGAGGAAATTATCCTCTAATTTCTTCGCGAAGGGCACAGGGGTATCCAGGCTGGCACATCGCATAACTGGTCCGTCTAGATATTCAAAACAGTTTTCGGAGATCCATGCGGCGATTTCGGCGCCAAGGCCTCCAGTCAATGTATCTTCATGAAGGATGAGTACTTTTCCGGTAGCCTGTACCGCAGTTTTCACTGCGTCTTTGTCCCATGGTTGCAGGCTTCGCAGATCCAGCACAATGGCTGAAATCCCCAGGCTGTCAAGCGCTTCCTGGGCCCAAACCACACCCAAACCATAGGTAATGATACATAGATCTTTCCCCTCCCGGATCAGATTGGCCTTGCCTATGGGTAGGGTGTAGTAGTCGTCCGGAACCTGGTCTTTAGCAGACCTGTATAAGAACTTGTGCTCAAAGTAGAGTACAGGATTGGGATCCTCAATGGCTGCACACAACAGGCCTTTGGCGTCGTAAGGTGTGGACGGATAGACAATCTTTAGTCCGGGAACATGAAAAAACCAGGACTCCGTAGACTGGGAATGAAACGGCCCGGCATTCACATTGGCTCCTGTGGGAAGGCGAATGACAAGATCAGCATTTTGACCCCACCTGTAGTGAGATTTAGCCACATTGTTTACCAGCTGATTAAAACCGCAGGACACAAAATCAGCAAACTGCATCTCAATCACAGATTTCTTCCCCGCAATGGATAATCCCAGGCCTGCCCCAATGACAGCTGATTCACAGATCGGAGTATTTCTGATCCTTTCTTTTGAAAATTGCTCCACAAAACCTTCAGTGACCTTGAATACGCCTCCATATTCAGCAATGTCCTGCCCCATGACAATGAGGTTTTCATGTTTTTCCAGACTTTGTCTCAATCCATCCGAGATGGCATCAACAAATCTTTTTTCGCTTAGTGTTTTTGTTGCCGGATCAGAGACCACCTGGTCGTAGGGCAAATAGATATCTGTTTCTTCTTCATCAAGGACAAAATCAATATCTGCGGCATCATAGACTTCTTTTGTTGCAGAAAGTATCTCTTCCGAAATATCCGATTTGACTTTTTCCAGCGCTTTCGGAGTCATAATTCCTGCTTTCACAAGAAATTTTTCGTAGGTATCGATGGGGTCTTTTTTCACCCACTCATCCATAAGCTCTGTAGGCACATATTTTGTGCCGGAAGCTTCTTCATGGCCCCTCATTCTGAAAGTCCGGGTTTCAACAATGACAGGATGGGAAGTCTTTCTTACTTCATGAGCAACTTCCCTTAGCCCATCAATCACCTCCAGGATGTTATTTCCATCCAGGCTGTAGGCGTTGATGCCATAAGCGGGGCCTTTTACTGTAAAAGAATCAAAATTGAATTGTTCACTGCTGGGAGTCGATAAGCCGTAGCCATTGTTTTCGATCAGAAAGATCACAGGTAGGTTCCAGACAGAGGCCATGTTGACCGCTTCATGGAAGTCACCCTCACTGGTGCCACCATCTCCTGAGATGGCTAGCGTCACCCGTTTTTCCTTATTCAGCTTATGTGCCAGTGCAATACCGTCGGCTACTCCCAGCTGAGCACCCAGATGGGAGATCATCCCCACGATGTGATGATCTGTGGTTCCAAAATGGAAGGACCTGTCGCGTCCCTTGCTAAAGCCTTGCTGGCTACCCTTTAGTTGATGGAAAAGCTTGACCAGTGGCACCTTTCTGGAAGTAAAGACCCCAAGGTTGCGGTGCATACTCATGATGAAATCGTCTTCGTTGAGTGCCAGTGTAGCACCCACAGAGACAGCCTCCTGACCAATACCGGAAAACCATTTGCTGATCTTTCCCTGTCTCAGTAATATGAGCATCCTCTCCTCAATCAGGCGAGGAGTAATTAATTCTCTATAGATCGAGATCAGATCTTTTTTTGAATGCCTGCCTTGCTCAAAATTGATGCTCATAATTTGGGCCTAAAGGTAATTTGAAAACAAGTCAAGTGAAACCACATCGGTTTGGTTAATTTTATGGCGATGATCAATTATCATAGAGAATCGTTACGCAATGGCCTGGATGTCATCGTACACGAAGACCACAGCTCTTCCACTGTTTGTTTGAACCTACTATATAAGGTGGGGGCCAGAAATGAAGATCCGGAAAGGACAGGGTTTGCCCATTTGTTTGAGCACCTGATGTTTGGGGGGTCGAAAAATGTGAAGAATTTTGATGAGCCACTGCAGAAGGTTGGAGGAGAAAACAATGCTTTCACAAGCAATGACATCACCAATTATTACATCACCATCCCTTCTGAAAATGTAGAAACTGCTTTTTGGCTGGAGTCAGACCGCATGTTGAGTTTGTCTTTTGATCCGGAGGTCCTGGAAGTGCAAAGAAAAGTGGTGATAGAGGAATTTAAACAACGCTACCTCAACCAGCCTTATGGGGATGTATGGTTGAAGATGAGACCCATGGCGTATAAAAAGCATGCGTATCAGTGGCCGACCATAGGCAAGGATATTTCCCATATCGAAAAGGCCACGATGGAAGATGTGAAAAATTTTTTCCATCAGCATTATCGCCCTTCCAATGCCATTCTTGTAGTTGCAGGAGACATCACTGTAGAACGGGCCATGAAGCTTTCAGAAAAATGGTTTGGTGAGATTGAAGACAACAAAACCCTTGTGAGGTTTCCCGATCCGGAGCCAGAGCAACACGAGGCCAGGGAGCTAACGGTAAAAAATAAGGTGCCGGTAAAAGCTATCTACAAGACCTACCACATGTCTGAGCGAATCAATGACCAGTATTATGCGGAGGACCTATTGAGCGATATTCTTGGGAGAGGACATTCCAGTATTCTTTATCAAAGACTGGTTAAAGAGAAGAAATATTTTTCCGGTATTTCATCTTATATCACCGGAAACATCGATCCCGGGTTGATGGTCATTTCAGGAAAGCTCAATGAGGGCGTGGATGAGCGAGCGGCTAACGAAGAGATCGAAAGTATTATTCAGGAAACCATTGATAAAGGCATTCAGGGAGATGACCTGGAGAAAGTCAAGAACCAGAGTGAATCGAGTCACCTTTTTTCCCAAATCGAGGTACTAAATCGGGCCATGGGCCTTGCATTTGCCGCTTTTCTAGGAAATATTGATCTTGTAAACATCGAACAACAGTATTTTCGACGGGTGACTGAGGATGAGGTCGTAGGAGCAGCCTCCAGGGTGCTTCGCCCAACCAATTGTTCTACATTGTTTTACTTACCAGAGAATTAATCATGAAGCCCAAGATAAGAATCGGCTATGGATATGATGTCCATGCACTAGAAGAAGGAAAGGAGTTTTGGTTAGGAGGAATACAGATCAAACACAGAAAGGGAGCGGTTGGGCATTCGGATGCCGATGTCTTGATCCATGTGATCTGTGATGCTTTGTTAGGTGCTGCCAATCTCAGAGATATAGGCTTTCATTTTCCGGATACGGATGACCAGTATAAAGGGATTGACAGTAAGAAGCTACTGAAGGAGGTTAACTCCCTTATTACCAAAGAGGGCTATGGTATCATAAATATTGATGCCACCATCTCTCTCCAAAAACCAAAAGTCAGTCCATATATAGAGCACATGAAAGAATGTCTGGCGGAAGTGCTTGATATCTCAACAAACGACATTTCTATCAAAGCAACAACCACTGAGAAGTTGGGATTTGTAGGCAAAGAGGAAGGAGTTGCAGCTCAGGCAGTTGTATTGTTGTACTTTGACTAGCTACTGTACCACAAAGATCTCAAATCTGTTGCAGGGGTTAAACAACCTGTAAACTTGTAATCCCTGTATGGGATAATCATAAGCATATACGCGTCCTCCACTAAAGATGGTTTCTGTCACTTCAACCATATTGGTGGTATCCTGTGCGGTCATCATGTCATCAGATTGATAGAAATCATTCTTAAAAACAATATTTACCTGGTTACCAATGCTGGTAGTTGGTTCAAATTCCCGCAAAATGATATCCGTACTGTCACCACTTTCGGTGATAAATCCAATGCTATATGCTGGTATGGTCTCACTGTCAAAGCCATAGGTCATAATAAAAGCCACTGCATTGGGAATGAAATCTTTTATCACTCCTTCATCAGAGAGGGACTGGAGACTGTCGTCAAAGATGAAAGGAATGTTGACAAAGTAAACACCATCATCATTGGCTGTAAAGGTTTCTCCACTGCGATCAAATAGTGTTTTAGAAGCTGTAAATGTTCCGGCAGAACCGGTGGTACCTGTGTAGGTAGGCGTTACGTCACTGGAAATTGGGCATAAGGAACCACCCCCTGCTTCATCGAAAGTGCTAAAAGTCAATGAAGAAATAGTAAAGTCATTTCCTCCCACAGTCATGGTCAGGGGATTTTTCAAAATCATTTGATCGCCAGAATAAGAAAAGCCCGAACTGAAATTCAGGTTAACTCCACTTCCATTGCCATAGATCTCTTCGAAGGAGGTACCTACTCCTGCAAAATCGGCTTCAGCAATTCGCTTGTCGAGGTCTATTGACCAAAAAAAGGAGACACCGCTATTATTCAGGTAGATCTGTTGAATAGGTGGCTCTGCCCCAAAAATCTGCGGAGACAGTCCTTTGAATTTATCCAAGTTCGTGGAAATGCCCGTTGCAAGCTGATTCACATCACTGGTTGATGCAGGTTCAAATATTAGAGTGGTAGGATTGGTTCCACCATCTGTTTTGCTTACAAAGAGCAAATTACCATCTTCCTTGCCCACGTAGTTGAATTCAAATTCGGCACCAAAAGTGGTTTGATCCAACTCAAATAGATAATGAAAAATACCATAGGTTTCAAAAATCAATTCCAGCCGCATCGAATTGTCCACCCGATAGCTCATGAAGTGGTCAAGAAATTCTCCATCATTTGCCGCTACATCTGTGCGGACCCTTACACGACCATCCAGTGCAAAATCCAGGAGCATAAAGAATCCACCACTCGTTCCCGTAGGAGTGTAGACAACTTTCCATCCATTGGCCGGTTCATTCAATTCATCAAAAAGTCCATCAATGGCTGCCTGGACTCTTTTTTCCACACTGTCGATATCGTCATCATTTTCCCTGCACGACAGGAGGATAAATAATGGCAATATGTAAATAATCCACTTCATCAAAGCTTTGCCTGTATAATGTTTCTCAATGATTCCAGGTTAATCCCGGTGACTTTTTCATAATGATTAGAAATGGCTGATACCTTTTGCCTGATCAGGGACCTGCCAATATTTCGATTCTCGCAGTCATTGGATTGACAATTGGTTTCAGCAATGGTAAACTTTTCGGCAAACTCAGAATCAAAAAGGTAAAAGGCGACCGTCTCAGCAAAATCTTCATTGGGATTTAATGTGGCGTAGGGAGTCACAAAGCCTCTTTGCAGTGCTTCTTCATCCGTGAGCGTATACCAGGACCCCGGTCCGGAATAGCCATTGGGAGAAATGGTCTCGAAACCCGACGGAAGTTTATATCGCTGATGAACGATGTGCGAAAATTCATGATAAACCACATTAAGTTGCAAATCTCTCCACTCCTCATCGTCAGGGTTCACACTGTTCACATCCGTAAAGGTGATCCTTGCCCCTGCATCGGCTGTTCCTAGTGTGAGTGTTCCATCCACATTGTATATGGGACCGCCCAGAAAGACAATTTCCGCAGGGACATGATTTCTGAAAAATACTTCTCCATTGTTGACCTCGAGGTAAGGATCAATCCAATAATCCTGGATAAAATCCAGCATCGGCATCACTGCTGATAACCTGGGCGGAATGGCCTTTTCGTTGGGATCGACAAACCGATCTTCATATTTATAACGGATGGCCATATTAAATTCTTCCAGGAAATTGTTGTTGATATAGATGTCCAGGTCTGTAAGGTTGCCCTCGTCCACTTGTTTCACCGGGACATTCAATTCCTCTGTTGGGAAACATGAGCTGATCATCAATGCTAAACCAGCCAACATCAGGATATTTAATCTTGTTACACTCATCTTGCATTGGGTTCTAGGCCTCCGACATCAATCGCAGATTGCGGAATTTGCAATGCTTTTCGTGGGTCATCTGCCTCCAGTAAAATGGCACCATTCTCAGGTGTGATATGTACCACTTCAAAGCCGAATCTTTTAATATCAAACCAGCGCATGCCCTGCACCAGGAATTCTTTTTGTCGTTCAAGGATCACAAAGTTTAGCAGGATAAGGAAGTCAGTGAAATCAGGGTCATTTTCAGCCCCAAACCAACTCCTGAGGCGCTCCATGGTTATATTGATGTCATCACCGCGATATCGTCGTTCCACAAAAACCTGAAGGTCAGCAATGGCCTTGATGTTGTTGCCAAAATAGGTATTCGCCTCTATTCTGTTGAGCAGTACCTCTTCACCTCTAAAAATAGGTGCAATACAATAGTAGAGTCCTGTATTGGAGTTGAGACTACTTCGCTGGAACAAGATTTCATAGCGCAAGGGCAAAACCGCATTGATTCCCATTTGGAGCGCCGGGTTTTCCCGCTCATCGGTGGAACCAGTAAAAGGATTGAGCGCAAAGAGGTCGGAATGCTCGTTTCTTCCAATTCCGTGTCCAAAGAATGGAACATGTGTCAGTGTAATTTTTCGCATCAGCAACAGATTGCTTTGCAGGTCCGGAGAATTGTAAAGCTGAGGATAGGCATCAATGGAGCTTTTGGCATTTCTAAATTCATCTGTGGTCATGTCCCGCACGAAAGATCCCGGGTCAGAACCCAGCAGCTGGTCGCTGTAGCGAATACAGCTTTGAATGTCATTGGCATCGGCAGCCCTGTACAGATAGAAGCGTGAAGCGAAGGCCAAAGCCGCATTTCGGTTGAAGTGGTATTTTCCCGAATTGGAATAAAAATTGTCATTGACCAGGTCAAGCCCCCTCAGCAGGTCATCCTCTATCTCTTCATAGACTTCGGCCACCGTATTCCGCTCGTATTTGGCCAGAAAAGTAGTTTCAGGCGTTTTGATATAGGGGATGCCCAAATCCGTATCCGCGTTGTCCGGGTCGTAATGTGGAGCAAAAACATTTACGAGCATAAAGTGGCCATAAGCCCGGATAAGCCTGGCTTCTCCTTTGATAGCATCTTTATGTGCCCTTTCCTCTTCGGTAGTAGTGGGGATGTCGTTGATCACTGCCAGAACCTCATTGGCATGAGCGATGGCATTGTAGGTTTCATTCCAGAAAAATTCAGGGGAATCCTGTTCATCAGGTCCCGTCGTACCATCGGTCCAGCTAAATAGCTGCTCGTGATTTTGCCGGATGGTAGTTCCCTGAGTAAAGGTCACATTGTCTGTCATGTAATCCGTGAATGCCGGACTGGCTACAGAGTAACCATTGGTTAAAAGCTGGCTGGCTTTTTCCAGGTTGTCGAGTGTTACCCTATTGTCTGGTGGTTCGTCCAGGAAGGCATCACACCCAGCCACTCCGATCAGGAGCAGAGACCATGTCCATATTTTTATTTGATCACTCATCAAAATCCAATATTTAATGCCACTATTACCATCCTCGGTTGTGGCAATGCCACACCTCCACTGCTAAAGAATTCAGGATCTTGCCCGTTCAGCGCACTGTCTCTGTAGAGTAGTGCCAGGTTTTGACCTTCCACGGAAACTGAAGCCGAACCCAACCTCATCTTGCTTACCAGATTTTGTGGTATGCTATAAGACAAGCTGGCAGATCTTAGTCGTACATACGTGCCATCGGCAACCCTCGCGTTACTTTTATTATAAAACTGGTAAGCCAGCACATAATCAAAGTCAGCAGTGGCGAGGTTACGCTCCAGAATTACCGGAATATCTGTAATTTCTTCATCTCCCGGGGCTACCCACCTGTTTACGAGGTCTCTGGGCAGGGCGTCAAAGTCTGTGTAGGCAGAATAAAAGGCATCATTCAGACGGATCTTGTAATCGAACTTGTAAGAAAGTAAGACATTCAATGTCAGGTTGCCCCAGGTAAAAGTATTGGTAAAACCACCTCCACCGCGAGGTTCGGACGGCCCTTCATACTGTAACTTGGTTGAAAGCCCTTCACGATCCTGCAGGTCCAGGTCAGCGAGGGACACTTCTCCATCTTCATTGAAGAATTGTGGAACTCCGGTGTCGGATAGTCCTGCAAACTTGGTAGAGAATAATCCTCTCCTTGGTCCACCTAAAACAGCGGCTCCATTTGCATTGATTGCATCTACAAGCCTTGGCCCGAAATCCAGTCGTGTGATTCGGTCATAAGTATAGCCCACATTAAAACTTGTCCTCCAGGTAAATTTGTTTCTGTCAATATTTTTAGTAGAGATGGAAACCTCAAATCCATCAGCTTCCATGTCGGCAAAATTTCCCACCTTGAGGCCACTGCCACCTACACCACTGGTCTGCACAGCTCCTATCAGGTCGAAGGAATTTCTTTTGTAGTAATCTAACGATCCGTTGATCGATTCATTAAAAATCGAAAAATCCATTCCGACATTGAATTCTCTCAGCTTTTCCCAGGTTAGCTCTTCATTTGTCAGATCCTGAATGAATAGATAGGGTTCCACATCTGTTGGCCGGACGGTCACATCAGCCTGGAGGTTTAGAAGGGCACTGGTATTTGGTGGAAGGTTTCCTGAGATACCATAAGTCGCTCGTATTTTCATATCATTAAGAAAAGAAAATTGCATGAAGGGCTCCTGGACAATGTTCCATGCACCACTCACATTCCATGTCGGGAGGAATCTTACGTCACGTGCTCTGCCCAGCTGATTAGATCCGTCATACCTGGCGGTGAAGTTGGCAATGTACCTGGATTTATAGGCGTAGGCTCCATTGATAAATGAACCAATAAACCGATCGCGTTCGTTGCCCAGCTCATAATAATCGATATCCTGAATATTGAAGAACTCAATAATGTTAGGGTCGGTAACCACAATCTCTCCACTACCATAAACCACGCCTAATCCTGTGGTGCTGACATTTGATCTATTGGTGAATCTGATTTCCTGGCCTGCCAAAACATTGATCTCATGGACATCACCAATGGTCTTGTTCCACTCAGCGCTTGCCCGGCTAAAGAAATTGAATAATGTCGTCTGATCCAGGTATTGGAATCCTCCCTGTGGCAATACCACCACAGGATTCAGTCCGGGGTTATTGGGATCATTGAAAAGTAAGTTGTTCGCATCCTGAATAAATTGGGTGTCGTTGGCACGGTAGGCTTCGGCCTGATTGGAGTTTTCATGGACTGTGTGGTCCCTTTTGGTATTGGCATACCTGGCCTGAAAAACACCCTTAATGGACAGATCTTTCAGCGGATTGATCTCAAAGTCGGTTTGGGCGGATACGTCAGCCACCTGGATATCCATGAAATTGTACTGCAGCTCATCCAGAATATTGAATGGAGCATAGTTTCTTCTGAAATATTCCGGGTTACCATTGTCATCAAATACCCGGATAGATCGGCTGGTATTCAATGCATAGCTGAAAGGATTGATGTCGAAGTTTCTGCTATACTGACCAGTCAAAGGATTCAACTCACGGTTTCTGGTGCCCGGGACTTTTTGATTTCTCAGGCTTCCTGTGAGCTTCAAGCCAAAGGAGAATTGATCAGAAATAAAGTAGGTATTCCTCGCAGTACCGGTGATCCGTTGCACTTTGTCTGCGATGGTCTGGCCCTGATCATCCAGGTAGCTAAGCGAGAAGTAGTTATTCGACTTTTCTGTACCGGAGGTAAAGCTCAGGGAGTGGGTCTGCTGGAGACCAACGTCATTGAAGAGCACCTCAAACCAATCCGTATTTGCATTTTCATATTTATTGAGGAATTCCTCATTGAGGGTGGCATTGGGACCCCAATCCAATTCATGATTAGCTATCAGGTCAAACATTTTACCAATGGCTCCATAGTTCTGCGCTCTGACAGATGTTGTAATGTCAAGGACCCCCTTGTTATACATTTCCCGATAGACTGACATTTCCTGTGCAGAGTTCATCAGGTAAAATTGGTTGTAAGTAGGTCTGATCTTCCCGGTGAAGTTGGCGGAGTAATTTACCCGGAGGGCTCCGCTTTTGCCCCTTTTGGTCGTGATCACAATGACACCATTGGCCGCCCTGGCACCATATATCGCTGTAGCCGAAGCATCCTTCAGGATCTGAAATGATTCGATGTCATTGGGATTGAGATTGGCAACAGATGAGCTGATCAGTGTATTGGCATCTCCGGAGATCAGGTCCTCGGTGTTCACACTCGCCATGTCTTCCAGGATGACTCCATCTACCACAAAAAGTGGCTGGTTTGACCCATTGATGGAGGTATTCCCCCGAATCCGGATCTTTGGCGAAGTACCGAATGTACCCGAGACGTTGTCTACGGTGACACCAGCCACCTGTCCCTCAAGCGCCCGGCTCACGTCTGTCAGACCATTGAGTTTGATGTCGTCCATGGAAAGGCTCTCCGAAGAGCCCGTAAAAAGCTTTCTGTTTACTTCCTGAAAACCCGTGACGACAACTGCTTCGAGTTCTTCGGTCTCCTCTTTCATCTGAACATTGATGGGTGTAGAGGTGCTGGTGACGGGCACTTCTACCGTCTCCATACCTACCATAGTTATCTGGAGTGTTTGGCCTGCTTCGGCCTCCAGCGTGAAATTGCCATCAAAATCTGTGACCGTACCCTCATTGGTACCCAGGATGCGCACGGTCACTCCGATCATCCCTTCTCCGGACTCATCTGTGATTTTGCCTTTTACAGGCTGTTGGGCATACAGCAAGTTTGCAGCTGCTAATAGAAATACAATTATTGCAAATCTCATACCCGTCATCAACAATCTCCCGGAAAAGTAAATACTAGTTGGATAAATCGAAATTTAGTTCATACACTTCAGTGACCTCAGTATAAAATTCAGAGACAAGAGCATTGATCTCCTCTGTTGTTAGCTCCGAGTTGAAAACATAGGCTGTCTGAGCTTCATTTAATACAAAGGTTCCGTCACCTATCCATTCTGTTACTTTTGCATCGGGGAAGTAGAACCAGTTATCTTCAAAAGTGATATCTAATTCCCTGCTTGTTATGCCTGTAATTTCAAAATCATAAAAAAGACCATCGGTTTTAGGTGTCCCCGCTTTCGGGTCTAATTCAATGAAATCCTCATCCTGTTCCCAGTGCCCTTCCTCAAAAACCTCACTTGAGCCTTCTCCAACAGTCCGCGTATATGTGAAATCACTTTTAAATTCCATCTTATAAACCCCACTAGCATCTCCACTGGTATTGTTGCTCTCAAACCCTGCTTCCTTCACTTCAATGGCAAATTCATCTAATTGCCATATACCTACCAACGGATTTACTTCAGGCTCATCCTTACTACATGCTGCCAACAATATCATGGAGCCCAGCACTGCGATAAAAAAAATGTTTTTCATGTGTAAATATTTTGTTTTTTAGTGGTCACATGCAATGTCCGATACTCATCGCTACCTAAAACCCATCCTGATCTTAAAAATTCAAAAGGTTAGAATAGCTTTGTTAACAGCCATTTCATATAATATTTTGTTTTAAATACTTCTTGTCAACTTTTACTAACGATTATCAAAAGAAATCAATATAAAATTATAAATCCCCTATTCTATATAAAATTAATCACATCTCATGAATTCACCTAAAGTAAGACTCATAACAACGCAAGATGGTTCGAGTAGTCTCTATTTGCCATCGCTTGATGAGACTTACCACTCTACCAGAGGTGCATTGGGTGAATCCATTCATGTTTATATTGAAAACGGGATAAATACATTAACCAATACCGAGATCAAATTGTTGGAGGTTGGCTTTGGAACAGGATTAAATGCATTACTGACCTATCAATTTGCTTTAAAAAAGCAGGTAAATGTCAGCTATCATACGTTAGAGCCATTTCCCCTGGCAAAAGAAATTTATGAAAATCTGGGCTACGCCCGTGCAGGTGATGAACAAGAGATATTTGAAAAAATGCATGCCATGACCAAGGGCAACCAGCGCCTAACGCCATTTTTTGATTTTCATCGCTATCACCAATCCCTTGAAAATTTTTCTCCGGACCTGACATTTGATATCATCTATTTTGATGCTTTTGCTCCCTCAAAGCAACCGGATATCTGGGCGAAAGAGAATTTGTCCAAATGTCTGGAGCTTCTGGCTCCGGGTGGTATTATGGTGACGTACTGTGCCCAGGGACAATTCAAAAGGGATCTGGCGACTATTGGTTTTCAGGTGGAGGTATTACCCGGGGGAATGGGCAAAAAAGAAATGGTCAGGGCTAGAAGGCCTGCATGACCTAAAATTTGAATTCGCAATCAATCAACCGGGATGCAAAGTGGCCCACCTCTTCATGTATCAGCTGATATTTATCTTTTGACAAAGCATAACCCAGAGTCAGCTTACTGTCGGGGTCTACGATCCAGTATTCTTTGACTTTAAATCTTTCGTAGAGGTCTTTTTTCTTGATCAGGTCGTGCTCTTTGTTTCCGGTAGATAGAATTTCTACCAACATATCCGGAATACCATGGATATGACCTTTTGGGTTGATTATTGATAAGTTTTCTTTGAGGACAACCGTCAAATCCGGCTGAACGGCATTACTTGTTTCATCAAAATAAACATCAAATGGTGAAGGTACAATTTCACCTGTGTTGTTATTTGTCAAATGGCTATTGATCCTGGTTAAAATTGTTTTAACCATTTTCTGATGATTGTAGACTGGCGAAGGAGACATATAAATCACATTGTCAATGAGCTCAGCCAAAGTACCTTCAGGGAGGCACTGATAAGCTTCCATAATTGTTTTTGGAGGACTCTCGATAGAATGGCTCATAATATCAACTTTATCTAAAGATAAACAAAAGCATCAAAAGAAAAGATCACGGTTGGACTACACGAATGGCATCATCGGTGAATTTTCTACCCATTCCATGCAAGGCTGAAACGGAGAAAATTCCTACTGCTTTTTCGTTTTCATCCTGTGGTACAATATTGCTGTGCACATTTGACAGCGGTGTGGCAAAAAGTTCACCGAACCCACCTGGTCTGTTGGTTTCATCTATCACATTGGTGAGGAAAAACCACACGTCATAGTTGATGGACTGAATTTGGACATATACCGAATCTCCTTTTTCATATGGTGGCAAAAATTGGAAATCATCTCCGGGATCTTCATCAAATGGATTGATGAGGTCCCTGATCGGTTGGATAAACAAGATGTTGTCTACAGGAGCGCCCTGTGAGAATCCCGCATCATAAGCGATATTGATTTCGGAAGGCTGATTGAGATACTCTCCGTTTTTCCAGGTTTTGATCCAATAAGTATCACCTTCGCCGGGCAGATCTCTTGACCAGAATTCAGCTGCGAAGAAATCAGGGATGAAATTTTGGGCCCCATCTTCCTGTCGGAAGGTGATGCTGTCGATGGTGGGAACAGCATTCAACCTGGATTGACTCAGGAATTGTTTGCCATCAATGACGATTTCCAGGACATAAAGATTGCCTATGGTCCCAAATGAATCTGAAGCAATTTCCGGGGACCAGGAGTACACCCCCTCTTCGGTTTCCAAAAAGACAAGCGTGTCCCTGGGTGAGGTTCCTTCTATTTCAAGTACCCTCACACTGGCACCTTGAATACCTTCCGCACTGGATTTGTCAAAATAGGGCCTTGTATACTGGAGAATGATTTGTTGCTCTCCAGTTCTGTGTTCCAGCCATGCATCGACGGCTAATATCGGATCAGCTTCGGCCAGCTCCACATTGATGTTGTCTTCACATCCAAATAAAAATCCAGCGATAGTTAGAGAAAATAGAATACGCTTCATCTTGATTAAAATTTGAAATTATAAGTGATAGAAGGAAAAACAGATCCTATGATGGACAATTGAGTGGCCTGTGTTGAAGCCGGTGTTCCGTATTCCTGTCTGTCGGAGCCCTGAGAAAAGTAGATAGAGAAAGGGTTTCTTCGCCCATATACATTGTAAACTGTGAATACATATGAGTCCTCGAATTTCCGCTTCTTACCTCTTTTGTTGTACTCTTTACCCAGTAGGGTGAAACTAAAATCCAATCTATGGTAGTCAGGTATTCTTACCCCATTCCTCGAATCGGAACTATTGAGCGGGATGGTATACCCTTGTATTTCATATCGCTGATCCGGGAAATTAGTCGGGGTGCCCGTCAGGTAAGTAAAGTTTCCCGACACGGACATCCTTTTATTGATGTCGTAGAATGCAGCTACTTTCAGGTTGTGTGCCTGATCAAACCTGGTAGGGTACCATTCATTGTTGTTTACCCCATCTATCTGGAGTTCGGTCCGGGCAACTGTATAGCTAATCCACCCGTTGAGTTTGCCTTTATTTCGTTTCAGGTAGAACTCAGCTCCATAGGCCCTTCCTTTTCCTGGCAGGACATCACCTTCGAGCAATTCATTAATGAACAATTCTGCCCCATCTATATAATCAAGCTGATTTTGTGTCTCCCGGTAGTAAACCTCTACACTGGATTCATAATCATTGTCCTTAAAATTCTGGAAGTAACCAAGCGCCCATTGATCACCAATTTGTGGTTTCAGGTTATTGGTACTTGGTGTCCATACATCCAATGGATTAGAAGCTACGGTATTACTGATTAAGTGAATGTATTGTACCGTTCTATTGTAGCTCGCTTTGACGGAGTTGGTTGGTCCCAGCTGATATTTCACCGAAATTCTGGGTTCAAAATTGTTATAAGCAGCAATGCTTTCCAGACTTCCATATTCTTTGGAGGATAGGACGGTTCTTCGCTGACCCGGAATGGTATCATTAAATGTGTAGGCTGTTCCTTTTCCCAGATAATCGAAATGGGAGAAACGCAGACCGTACATGGCAGATAAGCTATTGGTAATTTTCTGTTCGTTTCCGATGTAAAGTGAAGTTTCGAAGGCTTTTTTCTCAGCTAAGCTGATGTCAGTGCTCTCGCCATTGCTTACCCCAGTGGCATCGGCAGGTTTAAACCTGTAGAGCACGGCCTCTCCACCAAAAGTCAGCTCATTTTGAGGATTGATAAAGTAGGTGAATTCCGGCTTAAAGTCATAGGTCTGAATTCGGGAAGTCCATTCAAATTTATCCCGGTCATTCTCACCAAAGGCCAGCTCATAATCATAGTCGCTGAAGAAAAGAGTGAAGTTGCTAAAGATCTTTTCAGTAAAGAGGTGGTTCCAACGTAGCGTGGCTGTATTATTTCCCCAGGAGAAACCCTGTCGGGAGTCGAATTTAAAGACATCCCTGCCTAAATAGCCTGACAGGAAGAGTCGGTCTTTTTTAGAAATGTTGTAATTGGTTTTGATGGTGAGATCGTAGAAATAGAGCTGAGCTCCCTCATCAAAGACGTCAGTAAAAGGTCTGGCCAGGATGTCAGCATATGACCTTCTGCCTGCAACGATAAAGGATGCTTTTTCTTTTACAATGGGCCCTTCTACGGCAAAGCGGCTGAAAATTGTTCCAATACCTCCGGTAAAGTCATATTCCTTGTTGTTCCCTTCCTTCATTCTCACGTCCAGGATGGAAGAGATTCGACCGCCATATCTGGGAGGGATCCCCCCCTTATAGAGTTTTACATCTTTGACAGCATCAGGGTTGAAAACAGAGAAAAAGCCAAGAAGGTGGGAGGAGTTATACACAGGGGATTCATCCAGCAACACCAGGTTTTGGCCTACACCACCGCCCCGCACATTAAATCCTGAGGCACCTTCACCAACGGTACTCACACCCGGTAGCAATTGAAGAGATTTCACTACATCTACTTCACCCAGAAAGGCAGGGATCTTTTGAATTGTCCTGATATCGAGCTCTGCAGTACTCATCTCTACATCAGTCACATTTCTGTCTTCGGCTTCTGCGGAAATCACTACGGCCTCTAATTCCTGATCTTCCGTGGGCAGATCAATGTCTATGCGCAGGTTTTCAGTCAGATCGACCTTTTTGGTGATTGTTTCGTATCCAACAAACCGATATTTGATGGTGTATGAACCCGGATTCAATGTGAGTGAATAATATCCATAAACATTGGTGATATTACCACCGGATAGTTCTTCTACGACTACATTGGCACCAATGAGCGTTTCACCATTAGAAGCATCCCTGACATATCCACTTAGCGTAAATTTTTCCTGGGCCTGCACATAGGTTAATAGCACAACCAGTAGTGGAGCGAGTAAATATTTCTTCAATTTTATGAGTTTTTAGACCGCAATTTATAACGGTCTGTTTCAATCAAAGTTTTAAAATTTCAATCCATCAACACAAATGGCAGATTTATTGTTTAAATGGCGCTCTGTTAAGACGAAAGGTTAAACAAAAAAAATTATTTCCCACTGTTGATCGCTTTCACGATCATCTCCGCATGTACTCTGGAATTCTCGATAAACCAGATGCTTGTTTTCAGCCCTCCGCAGATGACCCCGGCCAGGAGCCAAAATGCAATAACTCATCACCCACTGACTTGTACCAAAAGCTCCTGACGATACCGCTGAGGAGGTAATGAAAAGCATTGTTTAAAAACCCTGATAAAATGTGAAGTATTTTCAAATCCGCTCTGAACAGCAACTTCATTGATGCTTAAGGCCGTATTTTCCAACAGGAGCCTGGCATGATGAATGCGTTTTCTGATCAACCATTTCCCAGGAGTTTCCCCGTATACTTTTGTAAAGTCACGTTTGAAAGTAGAAATGCTGCGCCCACTCATCCTGGCAAACTGAGCTAGCGAAAGTCTTGATGTGTAGTTTCTTTCCATAATCTCCGGAATCCTGATCTTGGTGGTTTTTGCCAGGTCATAGAAATAATGCTGTAATTCCCTGTTTTTTGGATTGATCAACACATTCATAATGAGCTCTTCAAACTTCAGTTTCAGCAGATCTCTTGGAATTTCCTTATCCCTTCCAAAATAGCTGAACATGGAGTGCAAGTACCCTTTCAAAGCCTCATCCAGATCCACACGCATAATACCATCCAGTTCTTCCAATTCCTGAATAGAGGCAGGGAGGGTTTGCATTTTCATTAGGACATCTTTGATGAAATCATCGGGAATGAAGATGAAAAGTGCACAAAACTCCTCATCATAATAATTATGTGATAGGTATGCCCCTCTCCGGATAAAAATGGCTTCACCATCGTGCACCATGTACTCAGCTTTTGGAGTTACCCATTTCTTTTTACCACCAGTGACAAAGGCAAAATAATTCTTATGTGACCAATAGCGTGACGGGGTTTCTTCCACCAGGCACCTGTATTCCACAAATAACAGATCGTCAATGGCGAATCGCCGGATCTCATTGGTATCCGCTACAAAATCAACAACATTAAACATGATTTTTATGTGTAGTAGTTAATAAACGGGTCAAATTGGGTTGGGGTTGGGTTTAATCGTGCTTGTCTTATGCAGATCAGCCAGGCTTTGTGGCGATAAATTCCACCATCCCGTTTGCTACTTTACAATGCAAGACCTGCAGGCAGTGCATGGTTGCGCATTCTATAAGTTTGGAGCAGGTCAATCGTAACTTGTAGTAACTTCCCACCTGAAAATTCCAGGAGCCATCTTTATATGTATAGATCTGATCGGTTATTTTCACATGATGCAGCTCATATTCCAAAAACACCGTCATTAGCTGATCTTCTTCAGCCCTTATGGGAATAAATCGCTGATCACCCTTTACCGGTGAAGTGTATTCGCGGCAGGTAATGACCACTCTGCCCCCGGCCAATAGTTTGTTAAAGCATCCTGAAAAAAACCGATCCAAAGCATCAAAGGAAGGGAGATAGGCAAGACTATCCCCCATACAGATTATCAAAGCTACTTGATTACTTCTTCGTTCCAGGAACTGCACCATATCTGCCTGGACACAGATAATCCGATCGGAATATCCATCTCGTTGTTTCAACTGCTTCAGCATCTTAGCACTGGTGTCTACGGCCACAACCTTATAACCAAGATTGGCCAGGGGGATTGACTGCAGGCCGTTTCCGGCACCAAGATCCAATGCATGATCATCTTTACGCGATTCAACCTGATGGACACTGAAAAAGTCCATCATTTTTAGCATGTACTGCTCCGGATCTCCTATCATCCAGTCATAATGCCTGGCTAGACAGTGCTCATAATGTGTAATATGTGATTCTTCCATACTTTGTCCTCCTATAAAAAATAAGTGAGCGGACTAGCCGCTCACAAAAGGTTACATCAAATACACTAGCAGAGTACTCTTCAATAATTCTCTAATTACTATTAGAATCAGCTTTGAACACAAAGGCAAATTGCTCTACCATGGTCCCATCAGGCCCCAGTTCGGGACCGTGAGTTTGGTCATCCATATGGTACAATCCCACCACATGCCACTCAAATTCCTCCTTGAACGGATGTCTTGTAATTTGCCCCATGTACGAAAGATCGCCTGGTTCGGTAAGGGCTGAAAATGTAGCCTTCCCCTCTGCATTAGCTCTGAAATAAGATTCGGAGCCATCTGCAAGTCCTACCACCCCCACTCCGATCAGGTTATCCTCCTCTGTGGAAAATCCGGGAGACTTGAAGGTTACATTCCATATGGTATACAGACCATTAGGAATTAGCCCTTCTAACTGAAGGTTAACCCGTGTTCCATTCGCCTCTCCGATCACCGTGACAGACCCATCAACCGATTTGAATTGTCCCCAATTAAGTTGATTCCCTTCTCTGTCTACAACCGGAGCATGTGCCCTGGTCTCAAACAGCAGCGTCTCATCAGCGGTTGGTGTGTTATTATCCTCGTCTTCCACAAAAAGTGAAACCGGCACAATCTGATCATTAATCAGTTGGAGACTTTCCCCATCCGTGTCCTTCTCTGAGCATCCGATCAACATCAATCCTGCGGCATGCCATCCATTTACTTCTCATTCTCATGTTTAATTAAAAAATATGATTAACAACTATTAAAAAATTCTGATTCGTTGACTTCTGAAGATTACACAGGAGTCACTTCCGGCATGTGGTAGCCATCCTTGGCCAATTTTTTCCCAATACCGATATAAGATTTTTTGTCCAATGGGTAAGGAACGTTCAGGCCCTCCACATACCGGTTAAACATACAGAAGGCAGAGCTAATCAAAACCACATCGTGAATATCTATTTCACTGACTCCCCGTTTCTTGGCGGAAGTAATCAAAAACTCATCGACATAATTGCCCCCCTGCTGAACCGCTTCGGCGATGTTGAGCAAACTTCTGAGCCGTGGGGTAATGTCCTGATTGGGGAGTTTTTCCTTTATTTCATCCAAAAACTCAATGCCCAGGCCTAAAAGAGCAGCAGCCGTGGCCCCATGACAGGCAAAACAGAAATAACAGTTATTGAGATAAGAAACGTAGGAAGCGATGATCTCTCGCTCCGCATGTGAAATTGGTGACGAACCTCTCAACAGAGTTTCAGTAAAAGTCACCAGGGGTGAAGCCATTTCCTTTCGGTAATACAACAGGCTAAAGATACCTGGAAGGCTACCTTCCTGTAATGTAATATGTGCCATCAAATAAAAGTTTATGATTTGATTGCAAACATAGAGTCCCTAATCAAGGGAGAATTTGTTGAGATGTTCAAGAAATTGACCAATAGATTCAATCATTGTTAGGTATAAGGTGTCATTGCAGATTTCCCTTTCATTTTGTGACAGATACATCCACCTATATATCTGGATGTCAGGAAAATGGCAATTTTTTGACCTAACGATTGAAGAAATGAACCGGAAACTTCAGCGCTTTTTAAGCATCTATCTTTTACTGTTTGCTCCGCTCTATTGCACTTCTCTTCATGCCAGTATGAATCAGCAGACTCATGGACTGGATCCAAACAGCCAAATTGATTCATTGATTCAGTGGGGCGACCGAGAAAAACACTCTGATCCTGCTAAAACCATACGCTTGGGGTACCAGGCCTTGGAGTTAGCAAAAAAATACGGATCCATACCCGGACAGGTACACGCCTGCAGAATCATCAGCGTTGGCCACTGGTATAAAGGTGCCTTCCAGGAGTCTATGGAGAATGCCATCAAATGTCATCAACTGAGTCAAAAACATAAATACCTACCCGGGGAGATCCGCTCTTTGACACTGATGGGATTGATAAGTGATGATCAAAAACTCTTCAAACAAGCAGCTAGCTATTACCAGCAAGCTTATGAGCTAAGCGCCACGCTGAAGGATTCACTAAATATAGCCAAGTCCTTGAACAACCTCGGTGCCAATCAACTACGAAGAAACCATATTCACTCATCTCTTCATTATTTCGAGCAGGCAGCCTCTATTCACCGGGCTCTGAATAATCAAGTTTATCTGGCTGATGTACTAAATAATCAGGGCTATTCATACATTGAAACGTGCCAATATGATTTAGCATTGAAAGCCTTGAATGAAGCACTTGAAATCCGAAAAAAATCCGGTAATAAGATTGGTGAAAGCATCGTACTACAAAATCTGGGTAAGCTTTATACCAGACTAAATGATTTTAATAAGGCAAATGACGCGTTTGCACGAAGCTTACTACTTGCACAGGAAAGCGGGGCACTTCTACGGCAAAAGGAGGTGTATCACCAGTGGACGATCCTGAACGAACATCAGGGAAACTTCCGTGAAGCCCTGGATAACTACAAAATGTATGAAATGCTCAAGGACAGTTTGAGCAATTCTAAAAACACAGCCAGGATTGCTGAGATGCTTGCCGACTTCGAAGCTAAAAAGCGGGAACAGGAGATCCAGAATCTAATGCTGTCCAATAAAATGAATACTTTGTGGCAGCGTATTTTTCTTGGATTGTTGTTCCTGTTATTTATCATCAGTTTTTTAGGGTATCGATTTTACCGTTTTCGCAACCTCCGAAATCAACAACTCCTGGAGATGCAGCGAATCAAAACAGAGGAACTGGAAGCTCTGGACAACCTGAAATCGAGGTTTTTTGCCAATATCAGTCATGACTTCAGAACGCCGCTCAGCCTTATTCTGGCTCCTGTGGAAGCGTTGAAGGACAGTGTTTCTCCCACAGTAAAACGGCAACTGGACGTTATACAGCGCAATGCTGCCATGTTGCTCAAGTTGGTGAATCAACTTTTAGAATTGTCCAGGATGGAGTCTGGTAACATGACCCTTAAATGTACTTCTCAGGACATCGTGTCTTTGGCAAAGGGCATACTTTGGTCTTTTCAGGCAGCAGCGGATAAAAAGCAAATTCAACTACATTTTGACAGTGAATGTGACCAAATTGAACTGTACTTCGAACAGGAAAAAATAGAACAGGTGTTGATCAACCTCATCGCCAATGCCATACGTTACACCCCCCAGGAAGGGATACTGGGTGTTACAATTCGCACGCTTAGAGAACGGGATAGGTCCTGCCTGGAGATACAGGTATGTGACTCAGGCCCCGGAATTCCGAAAGACAAGTTACCACGTATTTTTGACCGGTTCTTTCAGGGGGATAGTGAAAGTCATGAATATGATGGAGCTGGCATTGGGCTTTCAATTGCTAAGGAATTTGTGGAACTTCACCATGGCCAGATCCATGTCAACAGCATGGTGGGTAAGGGGTCCACTTTTTGTGTTCAACTACCAATGGGAATATCCCACCTAAAACCAGATCAGATCGTAGACACTATCGCTGCTTCACCCCCCATTCAGAAGCCTGAATGGGAGAAACAAACACCCATGGACACGACGTCTTTTCAAGGGAAGAGAATCTTGCTAGTAGAAGACAATCCTGATTTCCGAAACTACCTGGCAGATCAATTGAGAAGTAATTACCAGGTACTTGTGGCAGAGAATGGCAAAGTGGGTCTTGAAAAGTCAATCAAAAACATGCCTGACCTGATCATTAGTGATGTGGTAATGCCTGAAGTGGACGGAATCACCTTTTGTCAACAGCTGAAAAAAGACCCATTGACGGACCATATTCCGATCATCTTATTAACAGCCGAGGACAACCCCAATACGCGAATCAATGGACTTCAGTCACTGGCCGATGATTTCCAGGTAAAGCCATTTCAGATAAATGAATTGACCACCCGGATTCAAAACCTGATCTCGATCCGTGAAAAGCTAAAGGAGCGAAACCGAAGTAATCTACTGCTTCAACCGGGCAAAATCCAGGAAGACTCGATGGAGCAGGCTTTCATGAAGCAATTGCTAAAAGTAATGGAAGATGAGCTGCAAAATGAATATTTTGGAGTTGAACAACTCAGCGCGGAACTTGGGATGAGTCGTGTACACCTTCACCGGAAGTTACTAGCGCTTATAGGAAAACCACCCAGTCAATTCATCAGGAGTTTTCGTTTGCAGCGTGCATACGACCTGTTGGCACAAAATACGGGGACAGTAGCCGAAGTGGCTTACAGGGTAGGCTTTTCCAGTCCGGCCTATTTTACAAAATGTTTTCATGAGACGTATGGATTCACACCCACTGACCTCAAAGCGCATCGCAGCAAGGATCAGGACACAATTTCGGAGTGTGCATAGTTCTTTTTTGAGGGATAGATGATCCAAAGGCCTTGCAGGAGGACAATGTTCTTAATGATATATTGTCCTTCAAGTGTGAGGCCAAATGGCACTTCCACAAAACAGATATCGGGCAACAACAACAATGGAGAAAAAGTACCGACCAGATGCAAGGACGCTATTCTAATCACCCAACGTAACCGGATCTTGGCCAACAGAAAGGTACCCAGCAACGTTTCCACCACAGCTAATAGCAGCAAGCTCCATTTTTCATCCACCACATGAAAGCTCAACTGCGAAATGGTGGTACTCGCCAAATCACTGGCCGGACTCATTTCTCCAAAAAACTTTAGGGTTCCAAACCACAGATAAATCAATGCAATACCTATTCGTAATAAATTTAGTTTGGAGAACCACATACAAGTTGCTTTATGTACTTATGGAAAAGGCGGTGAATTAATATGATTTATCTACAGGATGTAGCGTCTCCACTGGAAGACCGCTTGGTACCTGATCCGGCACAAGGTGAGACAGGTCCTTTGCAGCTGGATCTTCCAAAGCCTTTAGGAAAGCCATCAGGTCATTTATTTCCTTTTCATGTAAGGCAGGCATACTTTTTACGAATGGATCCAGGTAACGCAACATCCGTTCCACCACTGTCGGGTCTCCCTTATAGGTAGCACTCAACTCAGGCGGTAAACCATCAACATCATAGTTTCGGAGCATGTCTTCAGGATCCAGGTGATGCCGTATCACGTCTTCCAGTGAGTTATAGGCTCCATTGTGCATCCATGGGCCTGTCAGGGTCACATTTCGCAATGGAGGTGTCCGAAAGGCAAACCGATCGCTATTCAAACCAGTTTCCATATACCTACCCACATCCAAAGGTGCAGCATCATCTTTTCCAGGTCCAAATTGAGGGACGGCCAGGTTGTGGTGCTGTTGATCGGTCATCAGTGTCCCACTATGACAAGTGCCACATTTAGCTTTCCCATAAAAAAGCATCGCGCCACGCTGGGCTTCGGGGGTTAACGCTTCGTTGGTGCCTCGTAAGTAACGATCCCAGGGGCTCCCCGTAAAAGTAAATGCAGCGATTTCAAATGCTGCAATGGCATTTGCTGCGTGCTGAAAACCCAGCTTATCCTGTGGTACGAGAGGATAAGCTTCTTTAAACAACTGCTGATACCCTTCTATTTCCAACAAACGATGTATCAGCTGCCTCCAGACGGACTGGGGCACAGCATCACTCATGAGGGCCAGCTCATTGGGTTTCCCAAAAATGTCTACATCGCCGATTTCTCCCCGCATTTCATCTCTTGACACTACCGGAAACATGGCCTGAACGGCCAATATGTGATCAAACCCTTCAGGAAGTTTCTCATCAGCAGGCGTTACAAATCCTACCTCAAGACTTCCGGATACCCGGCTGTCCCAAAACATAGTATGCCATTCTTTTGCTCCCCGGTTGAATACCTCGGGAGAGTTGCGCGGAATTCGTTCTCTTTTAGGCCCCATCACCCGATTGGTCCCAAGGCCTTCTCCTCCCACTCCGATAGCTAAAGGCAGGTTATCTCCCGAGTTCAATCCTGGATGATGACAAGTAGCACAGGAAACATCTTTATTTCCACTTAGGATTCGATCAAAAAACAGCGCCTGACCCAATTCAACTTTTGCAGAATCAAGTCCCATGGGTTCTTCATAGGGTGCCACTTCATGTTCCTCCAGAAGTTTATACAATTTGGGATTCAGGGTGCTGCCAGCGGCCATCAGGTAAATGGCAACGACCACTCCTACAATGAACTTAATATGTCGTGATTTCATAATTCAATGGGGGTTTACAAAAGGGAGGGCTTAGCCTCCCTTTTATTTAGTTTGAATCATCGGCCTCAGGAAGCATGGCAAATAATTGCACGTGCGTTGCTTTGCCAAATGGTCCGGGCAGTCCACCATATGTTTTGCCATCGCTGTGATAGGCCACAGCAAGACCGCTCATCAGTTGGGTATTGCTTAGCTGCAGACATTGTTCGAAAGTAATGTCCAGCTCGGCACTGCCATTATTATCAGTTGTGAAAACAGACTGAGTTCCCTCGCGATCACCCAGTGGTACATCCAGGGTTCCATTGAATGGCGTAGTCGGGGGTGCCGACATAAAGAAATGCCACAACGTGTAGGTTGCATTTGGTCGCAGATTTTGAAATCTGGCTTTCAATACCCCCCATCCATCTTCACAGATATACGTTGCGGTACCAGAGGCCTTCAGCCATTCATTCAGTGTAAATCCTAACGGCAACCCTTTTTCATAGGGGCCCAGGTGATCCAACCCAAACGGATCATGGTGAACCGCATAGTTCGTACTATAAGCAAGTTTCTCCAGATACTGGTCTTTGTTTTCGGGCGTAACCCGCATTACTTTTTCTGACCCTGTCTCAACATACACGTCCTGTTCAATCAAACCTGCTGTCAGGTGGTCCACAAATGTTAGTTGAATGTTCTCTGGTTCTCCTCCTCGAGCACTCAATTCAGCTATAACCAGCCCTAAAGCCAATAACAAAATTCCCTTCTTTCTCATACGATTTATTTATTGGTTTAAAAAAAATACACCAGGCTTCAACGCAAATCAAAACCCGTTGCAAACCTATCGGCAGTCAGAGGGCGTCACTATTAACATCGTAACGCAATTTGTCAAAATAGTAACACAGGCAGCTTTGGCCAGGCAGTCATTCACTAGGATGTTACAAGTGTTACAGGATTGCTTACAAGCTTGATAGGTGGTCGATTGCGGTTATTTCACATTTGTGACTGCTTTTTAATCATTATTCAAGATGAAGCAGAATTATCATAGTGAAATAACTTCCGGTAATGGTCGGATGAGCAGATCATTCATTCTGATTCTCCTTCTTGCGCAGTCATCCTGCGTCATGGGATTAAAATCTTTTCCTGCCATCATTACCTCTGAAGAACTCTCTGCCATGATGGACCTGGATTATCAATTGTTTGACCAAACTCCGGGTTCTGGCTGGCGCAAATATGAAGGTCATCCGGAGGTGCAGATTCGTTTATTGACAGAGTATATTGCTCGAAATGCGCCAGCAAACCATACACTTTTATGGCATCTGGGACAACGATATGCAATTGTTGGTGACTATCACCTAGCGATCTATTACTTCCGTCAGGCACTGCTGGATGAGGCAGGCGATTCCTTTAATCATGCCTGGAACCTCTATGTGAAAGGTACGATAGCCTTTTTGACCAGAGATTGTAGCCAGCTGAAGGCGCATATCTCCCAATTAGAAAAGCTTCCGATTAAGAAGCACCTGGAAATCCTGTATCGGCTTGAGCGAAATTTTCACAAGCCCTACAGCATGCTCATTTCATATCAAAGTACCTCATAATAAAAGTACTGTTTGAAACCACTCGTCCTGGTCTTCCAGGTAATACATGAAATCATGAAAATATATTTAAAATCTACAACCTGGATATTCTTACTATCAATCCTGGGGTTTTCACAACTGGTCAAGGCCCAGGCCTTCGTCACAGGATACATTCGCGCAGAAGATGGAACCGGTATCCCATTTGCTACCGCACAACTTATCAACCCGAAAGACTCCTCCATGGTGGCAGGTACGGTAAGTGACTACGAGGGCAAGTTTGAATTTGAATATGTAGCCTCGGGAATCTACTTGCTGAAGTCTGATGCAGTGGGCTTCAAAACCCATCTAAAAACCTGTAATATCTCTGAAGACACCTTTCCTATTCAGGAGATCGTGATGGAAGAAGACCTGACACAGCTGCAAGAAGTGGTGGTAGAGGCACGAAAGCCATTTTATGAAAGTCATGCAGACCGGGTGGTTGTCAATGTAAAAGGTAGTCCGGCTTCGGCTGGTAGTACTGTCCTTGAAATCCTGGAAAAGAGTCCGGGAGTGACAGTGAACCGTCAGGGAGGAACCATGTCATTGTATGGTAGAACAGGTATTCAGGTCATGATAAATGGAAAATTGACCAAGATGCCAATGGATGCAGTGATCCAAATGCTGGATGGTCTTAGTGCCACCGACATAGAAACTTTAGAGTTTTTCAATACTCCTCCAGCTCAATTTGATGCCGAAGGTTCAGGGTTGATTAACATTAAAACCTCCAAACCAAAGGATCAGGGGCTCAACGGATCTGCTGGGGTAAATATTGGATATAATAAAGGTGAGAAAATCGGCACGTCTTTTTCCATTCAGCATGTCACCGATCGAGTCAGTTTTTATTCCAGTTATTCGCTTAATCACGATCGCAATAAACACCAGTGGTTCAATTACCGAACCATAAAAAATGATCGGACAGATGTTTCTCTATCTAATATCAGTTTTCGAAATCCTGTTGTCACTGTGCAAAATGCTCGGCTTGGGTGGCTCATACGCCTCAGTAAAATGACCAGTACCAGCGTAGAACTTACAGGATTCAAACGTAATTGGGACCAATCAGCCCACACTACCAATGTAGAGCGGAGATCGGATGAACCGGAAAAGGTCACAGGCATGAATATCGATGAATCTAACCTCTGGGGAAGTGGCTCAGTGAGCGTTGGGTTGCATCACGACTTTGGAGATGATCAGAAGGTAAATGTGTTGTATGATTATCTTGCCTATCACAATGAAAACCCATCGATTTACCGAATGAGCAATGATCCGTCAAAAGCCGGAAGCCTAAGTCAAATAACGGTAGCAAAGGAAACACCCATCCGTTTTCACATCGTACAAACAGATTATAGCAGTTACCTTGGTGCCAGGGTGAAGGCTTCCGTGGGATTTAAGTATACCCAGTCACGATTCACCAATGAAGTAAATGTGTCTGAAACGATTGATGATATAATCTATAAGAACCTCCGGTTTTCAAACTATGCTTTGTTAGATGAACAGATCTTTGCCAATTTTCTTTCCGTCAACTGGGAGCTAAATGAAAGCCTCAGCTTGCAAAGCGGGGTGCGTTTTGAACTAACAGATAGTGATATTCGATCCAAAACAGAACAAATCCTCTACCGAAGGTATGGCAACTTCTTTCCATCGGTCGTGCTGACTCAACAAATCCTGGATCATCACCAGGTCCATGCAAGTTTTGCGAGAAGAATTACCAGGCCCACCTTCAATGACATGGCCCCATTTGTCTTTTTTATCAATCCCAGCACCCTGATCTCCGGAAACAGTACGTTGCAACCCGCTTTAATAAACAACTATGAAATAGGTTATCAATCTCCGACGTATTCTGCTACTGCGAGGTACAGTATAGCAGAAGATGAAATCGGGTTTTTACAACCAGAGTATTCCGAAGACTTTGATGAACATATCTTTCGTTCTCAAAACCTGGAATATCAAAAAACACTTGCACTTATTCAATCGGTAAATCTGACACCTGCCCCATGGTGGGAACTCCAAAGCTCCCTTTCACTGTATTACCAGCATTTTAAAACTGCTCATTTTGATGAGAATTTCACTTCTGAGGTTAAGAGAGTGAGTTTTAGCGCTATGAACATCTTTGATATTACCGGGAACTTGCAGCTGGAATTGTCCGGGAATTATGAATCAAGAAATACCTGGGGGATCACCCAGTTTCGGCCCATGGGCGAAATTAATCTGGGGATTAGAAAGAAGTTTGATAAATATGGCACTTTGACGCTTTCAGCTACAGACATATTCAACACCTATATCTGGCGGATGCATGCCGATATCCCACAGGAGGGTATACAATCAGGATGGGATTATTATGAAAATAAGCGGTCTATCAACCTTTCTTATACCCTCAACTTTGGAAAGGGTATACGTAAGCTACCTAAACGAAAATCAGCTTCTGAAGCAGAACGATCTAGGGTCCAATAGCGTTGTGTCAAGTTGGATAGGACGCTTTCTTGTGATTATGTCTTTTTCCTGCTGTTGATCGCTTTCACGATCATCTCCGCATGTACCCTGGAATTCTCGATAAACCAGATGCTTGTTTTCAGCCCTCCGCAGATGACCCCGGCCAGGAAGATATTTTTCATGTTGGTTTCCATCGTTTCCGGATCATACTCGGGTGTCTGGAATTCATCTTTACCGATATTGATGCCCACAGCTTTCAGAAATGAGAAGTCAGGCTGATAGCCGGTCATGGCCAGAACAAAATCATTCTCAATTGTTTTCTCGCCATCGGGTGTTTTGATGTCTATGGTGCGTTCGTCGATCTTTGTGATCTTCGAATTGAAGTGCGCTGTAATAGACCCTTCTTTGATCCTGTTTTCTATATCGGGCCTTACCCAATACTTCACTCGTGGATTGATCTCAGGTTCACGAATGACCATGGTGACCTCTTTGGCTCCCTTTCTGAAGGTTTCAAGTGCTACATCCACAGCTGAGTTGGCAGCACCCACTACGGCTACCTTCATCCCAAAATACGGGTGCGGCTCGTCATAGTAGTGCTTTACTTTGGGGAGGTCTTCACCAGGCACGTTGAGCTTGTAAGGAAGATCATAAAACCCTGTAGCAATGATGATGTTTTCGGCTTCATAGACGCCCTTGGTGGTATTGACCTCATAGAAACCCTCTTTTTTCTCTATCCCCTCCACTTGCTCATAAAGATTTACATTGAGCTTCCACGACATGGCCACCCGTCTGAAATACTCCAGTGCTTCGGCCCGCACCGGCTTGGGGTTATGGGAGATAAAAGGCACATCACCGATTTCTAAACGATCCGATGTTGAAAAGAAGGTCATGTTTTTAGGGTAATTATAGATGGAGTTGACCAGGCACCCCTTATCAATAATTGTATGTGACAGGCCCGCTTTGGTAGCTTCAATACCGCATGCCAGACCGATAGGCCCCGCTCCGATGATCAATACGTCAGTTTTGTGATTCATTGACATTGATATATTTCAAATGGTGTGATACAATAATCCAGCTTGATGTCATGTGCCTCGGCAAAACTAAATTCATCAAACAAAGGCCCTAAGGTGAGCCCTACTTTATTCACTTTTGGGAGGTCCTGGAGAAGCCTGTCATAGTAGCCCTTACCATAACCTATCCTGTTACCCTGTTTATCAGCTGCCAATAGTGGAATTAACACGATATCAATAGTGCTGGTATCCGCTTTTTCGGCATTGATGGGTTCCGGAATTTTGAGTCTGTTGAGCCTGAATTTTAATTGGGGATGATAATAAAAATGGAGCATTTGCTCTTTCTCCAGGTCAGTACTCGACACTACAACCTTCAGATTTCTACTGATGAGATCCTTAATGATGGGCCAGGTATTCACTTCTTTGTTTCGTTCTATAGGAAGAAAAGAGTGAATGACTTTGGCAGAATCCCTGGTAATAAATTCCACAACTTTGGGGGCAAGCAGCCTGTTTCGTTCTTCCCATAAAGCAGAGGAAAGAACTTTCCTGGCCGGCAGGACCTGTCTACGTAAAATGGTTTTAAAATCATTCATCCAGCAGGATGTTAAACCGGAAGTCGAAAGCATCAAATTTATCCAGTAACAGCTGCAGGAAGTCAGGGTTGTTCAGGTAAAAATTAAGAAAGTTGTCGTGGCGCTCCTGTAAACCGCCTCCGGGGAATAATTTTTCCTTGAGATTGTCGATCTGTGTAATGGCTATCTCGTTGTTCTTTTCCTCCGATTTCTTGATTTTCTTTCCTATTTCATCCAGTATCTTAAATCCTTTGGCGCTTTCTGCACCTACATATCCGGAGAGCGAGGGATCTACCTCTACAGCTTTTGTTTTTATCTTTTCAAAAAGCTTTCCCAGCTCCTTTTTCTCGGAACTGAGGTCGAATTGGTGATTTCCAATATTTTCCAGAAACAGGGTTTTTATCCTGTTGAGGTCTTCAAACAGGGAGGCAGGCTTCAGGTTGAGTTTCCTAAATTTCTTCGCACTGGATTTATTGATTATCAGCCCGAAATTTCTTGGCATCAATGCTGGAAATGGCACATTAAAGGCCGAGAAGGCGCTTTTTAGTTGCATCCAGTAGCTGATCTCAGCAGGGCCACCAATATAGGCAAGATTGGGAAGAATCGATTCCTGGTATATTGGCCGTGTAATTACATTCGGGCTAAAGTGTTCGGGCCGCTCGCTGATGAGCCGATCCATGTCCTCATCGGAGAAAGAAATATCCGTGTTTAAGACTTTGAACAATCCATCTTCTCTTACAATTCGCTCCCTGATTTCATTGTCGATGTAGAAAAAGTTGATCTCCCGGGAAAATGCCTGAGATTTATATCCCAACTCATTGAGCCGTGCCGAAGCAGCCTCAACAAGTGGGTTGGCAATATTTTCAAAGATCTCCTTTTTTATGATTGGTACGAATTCTTCCTTCAGTACCGGATGGTCGGCATCAATCACTATCAGTCCCTGATCACCAAATAATTCATTGACATAAAATCTGGTAGCCTCTGCCAATGTAGAAAAATCAAGGTAAGCCTGCTCGAAAAGCTCTACAGCATCCGGCAGCTCATGAAAGATGGCATTGATGGAATGTGGCTTGAATCTACCTACAGGACCCCGCTGATCAGTATTCCACTCATACTTCTTGCCAAAAAGATTGAAATGATTGATTTCTGCAAAATCATGATCTTCGGAGGCCATCCAATAGATCGGTACGAAGTGATAATCAGGGTACTTGCTTTTTAGGGCCTTGCAGGCGTTGATGGTGCTTACAATCTTATAAATAAAGTATAGCGGACCCGAAAAGATGTTTAGCTGATGACCGGTTGTGACCGTAAATGTGCGTTCATGATTTAATGAATGAATATTGAAATCAACAGCCTCTGTTGTTTTGAGAGGGCCATACTGTTCTACCAGCACCCTGTTTAGTGAATTCCTTTTTTCCTCCGGAAAAGCTCTTTGTGAAATAAGTTCTCCAAAATTCTCAACCTCCGGAAAGGTATGATAGAACTCTTTCAACTCACTTTTTTGTTTTAAATAATCAAGAAACAACGGGGAGAAACAGTGGGTTTCTTCCAGCTCAATATTTTCTAAAATCATGTAGTCGGTAGTCGTTAAGATGTATTTTCATTCAACTGCTTCGCCATACAGGTCGAAAGCAGTAGCATCAGTAATCCTGATTTTTGAAAAATCTCCTATTCGAAGATAGCTATTTTCAGCATTGACCAACACTTCATTGTCCACTTCAGGAGAATCAAATTCGGTTCTACCTATAAAGTGTTCTCCTTCTTTACGATCAATCAGTACTTTTAATACCTGTCCAATTTTTTGTTGGTTGATTTCGTCAGAGATGTTTTCCTGTAATTCCATTACGCGATCTGCGCGTTCAAGTTTTATTTTTTCAGGAACATCGTCTTTCATACTAAACGCATGGGTGTGCTCCTCATGGGAGTACGTGAATACACCGAGCCGCTCAAACCGTGTCCTTTCAATAAAACTCATCATCTCCTCAAATTCAGCCTCTCCTTCACCCGGATGCCCGGCGATCATCGTTGTCCGAATGGCTATTCCCGGTACTTTTTCGCGGATGGTGTGAAGTAGCTCTTCGGTTTTTTCCCGGGTTGTTCCTCTACGCATCAGGGAAAGCATTTTCGTTGATCCGTGCTGCAGCGGTATATCCAGGTAATTACATATGTTGTCTCTTTCTGACATCACGGTCAGCACATCTTCCGGGAATCCGGTGGGGAATGCATAATGCAATCGAATCCATTCCAATCCCTCAACCATAGACAGCTGATCCAGCAAATGGGCCAGATTACGCTTTTTGTAAAGGTCCAACCCATAATAAGTGGAGTCCTGAGCAATCAAAAGGATTTCTTTTGTGCCATGCTTCACCAGGTTTTTAGCCTCTGAAACAATTTGCTCAATGGGCTTTGAGACATGTTTGCCCCGCATGATGGGAATGGCACAAAAGCTACAGGGTCTGTCACAACCCTCAGAGATCTTTAAATAGGCATAATGGTTACTTGTGGTAAGTACCCGCTCACCGATAAGTTCATGCTTGTAGTTGGCATTCAGTCTTTTCAACAGCAGCGACAGCTCCATGGTGCCAAACCAGTCGTCTACATCCGGGATTTCAGTTTTAAGATCTTCCCTGTAACGCTGCGAAAGGCATCCGGTCACATAGACCTTCTCAACCAGCCCCTCCTGTTTGGCATCCACATACCTGAGGATGGTGTCAATGGATTCCTGCTTGGCATTGTCTATGAAGCCACACGTGTTGATCACCACTATGTTGGCATCATCTTTTTCAGATTCATGCGTAGCATCAATTTTATTTCCCTTCAGTTGTGTCAATAATACCTCAGAGTCCACGATGTTTTTCGAGCACCCCAGGGTGACAATATTTACCTTATCCTTCTTTGCTTTTGTTTTCACGCTTAAAAATTGATCTGCAAAGCTAAACAAATTGCTTCCCACAATAAGTTCGCTACTATCTCTGTTATTATACCTTTGTGCCACATTTGCCACTATGGACAACCGGATCGTATGCTTTCTTATTATCATCGGCGTGCTTGGATGCAATGAGATCAAAGAGTGTGACCTTGATGATTACAGAAAATTTGCAGTGATTGAATTCTACGATATTTCTACTGGTACAATTAGAGATACGCTGATTTTTAACCAGGTTTACAGCATTCAGTCTCCTTATAATTTTGCTGATACAATCCTGGAAGTGACTGGACTCCCTTTGGATCCTTCGGGTGATTTTACTGCTTTTATTTTTGAAACTGACACAGGGGACTTCAATCTGGACTTCACTTACAAAAGGGAATTTTCTGTCTATAGCGTCGATTGTGACCCTTCCATCAAATTTTATGATCTTGCCGGATCATCCACCGCTTTTGACTCTGTAGAGATTGTAAATCCTATTCTTGACCGCGAGGAATTCACCAATGTTAAGGTATATTTTTAGTCTACTTCTTTCAATATGTGTTTACTGCGGGTTTGCTCAGCAGGCCGCTGACAGCACCGTCTTGAAACCAAAAAAGGATTACATGCCCACTAAGATCATCCTGGGATACAATGCTGTGCCTTTGGTGCGAACCGTTTTCTTCAGTGGAAGTGCAGCACAAAATGGTCAGGTAGGAATAGACTTCGCCAATAATTTCCTCACGGTAGATTTTGGTGTCCAGCGTACGGAACGGACGGGAGATACCTATTCCTACATCAATGAAGGTACTTTCTACCGGGTCGGCATCGAGACCAATGTCCTAAAAAATGTGACTGATGCCAACAGCCTGACGCTGGGTTTGCGATATGCGCGCAGCCGGTTTAGTGATGAGATGGAGATGACCGATGATTTTGGGTTTGGAGAAATGACCATCAACACTGCCAATGACGTGGTAAAATCCAGGTGGTGGGAGTTGACTTTCGGATTGAATGTAAAAGTGTATAAACAGATCTATTTTGGATACCTCATCCGATACAAGATCTACAAAGTCAATAAAGGGTTAGGAGAGCTCAATCCCTATGATCTGCCTGGGTTTGGCCTCAATGAAAACGATACCTCAGTAGGATTTGATTACTATATCCGATGGATTTTGCCTTTTGGCAGGAAAACAGAAGTGGTGGAGGAATAATTATAGAAACCTTACATCAGACACCAGCTTATATCCAATCTCCTCTTCCAACCTCTCCAGTACTTTTTGTTTGTTGTTGGTAAGCTCCTGCTTAAGTGGTGCTGAATCAAGGTAGATAAACATGGTGCCCTGATCAATGCGGATCTTAGACGTTCTGGAGGCTACCGTTTTTCCCATGATCTTTTGCCAGGAATGGATCAGCTTCTTTTCATCCCATTTTTGTTCCAGGTTTTCAGATTTCAGAAACTGCTTCAGCGCTGAAGTAAAAGAAGATGTGTTGTGCTTATCCATTAAGATGGCCATTTTCGATTTCATAGAACGCCACTCCCTTATTTTTTTCAAAAAACTTTTTCGTGCGTTCCTTGCGGGCGTCAGAGATAAAGACCTGAGAGAACCGTTTACCATCTGTGAGTAGCTTTACCAGGTGGCTGATCCTGTGGTCATCGAGTTTGTCAAAAATATCATCCAAAAGTAATAAAGGGACCTGGTCTTTCTTAGCTTTCAGAAAATCAAATTCAGAAAGTTTCAGTGCGATGATCAATGATTTCTGCTGACCCTGGGAACCAAATTTCTTCGTTGGCTTACCATCGAGTAAAAAAACGAAATCGTCTTTGTGGCTGCCCATGGTGGTACGTTCCAGGATTAGGTCTTTTTTCACGGCATCTTTAAATTGTTGCTCAAAATCCTTGTCCAGACATTTCGTTCGATACCTGATCGCAGGAATTTCTTCTACCTTGAATATCTCATGATAATTGTTGGTGAAAAAGTCGCGGTATTCCTCCAGGAATTCGTTTCGTTTGGATGAAATGGAGACAAAAAGAGGAATAAGTTGCTCATCGTAGGTCCCGAGAAGATGTTTGTTGTAGGACGATTTACCCTCATTTTGCTTGAGATAACTATTTCTTTGGTTGAGCAGTTTCCTGCATTGGATCAGCTGCTCCAGGTAATGACGATCGTATTGTGAGATCACACGGTCAAAAAGTTTTCGTCTTACCTCACTGCCTTCTCTGATGAGCTCATTGTCATCAGGTGTGGTGAGAACACAAGGGATAGACCCGATGTGATCGCTCAGCTTTTCCAGTTCTTTTCCATTTACCTTGAATACCTTTTTCTTTCCACTTTCAAAGTAGCAGTTGACCTTCAAACCTGAATGAAACTCCCCGATGATGGAAAAATAGGGTTGATCAAACAGGATATTCTCCTGGTCAACATTACTCTGGCTACTGCGTGTCATGCACAAATAATGAATCGCATCCAGCAAATTGGTCTTACCCATACCATTTAACCCGAGGAGACAGCTGATACCCTTCTTAAACTGAAAGGTTTCTTCCCGATAATTCTTAAAATTTACAAGTTTTAATGTGCTGAGAACCATATCTTTTTGATCAGCGCACCTTTTGGTTTAATTTCGCAGGGCCGAAGGGAATTCCGACGCAATATTAAGCATAGAACATTAGCAAAAGTTATGGCTGCAAAGACAAATACAAAATCAACCAGCAAATCATCTACCAAGTCATCATCCAAATCTAGTGGTAAGGCCGCATTCAGCAAAGAGACTTACCTGAACTGGTTTGAATCTATGTCCCTCATGCGACGTTTTGAGGAGAAGGCAGGCCAGCTATATGGTCAACAAAAAATCAGAGGTTTCTGTCACCTGTATATCGGGCAGGAAGCCTGTATGGCAGGAAGTGTTTCTGCATTGAAAAAAGGAGATAAGTACATCACCGCATACAGAGACCACGCCCATCCACTTGCTTTGGGGACAGATCCAAAGGCCATCATGGCAGAATTGTATGGTAAAGCTACCGGTGTTTCAAAGGGTAAGGGTGGTTCCATGCACATGTTTGATAAAGAAAATGGATTCTTTGGCGGCCATGGTATCGTGGGTGGTCAGATTCCATTAGGTGCAGGTATTGGCTTTGCCGAAAAATACAATAAAACTGACAACCTGTGCGTATGCTTTATGGGTGATGGAGCAGTAAGACAGGGTGCATTTCATGAATCACTCAACATGGCAATGACTTTAAAAGTACCTACCATCTTTGTGATCGAGAACAATGGATATGCCATGGGTACCTCAGTGAAAAGAACTTCCAACGTTACAGAGCTTTATACCCTGGGAGAAGCTTATGACATTCCTTCCAAAGCCGTGGATGCCATGTCAGTAGAAGAAGTACATTATGCGATGGCAGAGGCAGCTGAAAGAGCCAGAAAAGGTGACGGACCTACGCTGCTTGAGTTTAGAACCTATCGATACAAGGGTCACTCAATGTCAGATCCGGCTAAATATCGTACCAAGGAGGAGGTAGAAGAATATAAGTCTAAGGATCCTATCGAGCAGGTGAGATCAACTATTCTTAAAAATAAATTCGCGACTGAAGATGAGCTGAAAGCGATAGATCAAAAAGTAAAAGATATCGTTGCAGAAGCCGTAGAATTCTCTGAAAATTCTGATTGGCCGGCTCCGGAAGAAGCCTACAAAGATGTCTATGTACAAGAAGATTATCCATTTATCATGGATTGATGGAAAAATCATATCTTTGCGACCTAATTTTCAAAAGCAATGGCAAAAACCAAGACCAAAGAGGGAGAGGGGATAGAGATTTTAGAAGATCCGGGTGCCTTAGTCAACAAAGCTGAAGAGTTTCTTAACAACAAGAAAAACAGGAACTTAACCCTGATTATAGGGAGTATTGTTGCCCTGGTTATCGCTGGAGTATTTGGGTACAGATACTACATATCCAACCAGGATCAGGAAGCACAGCGGGAGATGTTTCAGGCAGTCTATTATTTCGAAGCCGATAGCCTGGGTAAGGCATTAAATGGCGACGGAATCAATTATGGCTTTCTTCAGATCATCGAAGATTACCCTGGAACCAAAGGAAGCAACCTCGCCAATTTCTATGCCGGGGTAACCTATCTTAAGCTGGGAGACTTCGAAGGCGCAATCAGGTATCTCAACGAGTTTAAGAGCTCAGACTACCTCATCCAGGCGCGCGCATATTCCTTGATAGGAGATGCCTATGTGGAGCTGGGTGATTATACCAGTGCCATCGCATCCTATAATGACGCAATTGATTACAAGCCAAATGAAAGCTATACCCCTATTTACCTGAAGAAACTGGCCCTGGCAGAGGAGCTTCAAGGGAATCTTGCTGGTGCAGCAAAGGCTTATGGAAGAATAATCGAAGAGTTTAAAGAGTCAGACCTCATCCAGGAGGCTAAAAAGCAAAAGGCCAGATTGGAAGGATTGGCTGCTGAATAACGAATATTAAAAAAAATGATAGGGATAAGGCAGCCATGTTTTATCCCTTTTTTATTGGATGGCAACTTCAAACAAAAATCTAAGTTCAGGTAGACCCACTAACCTGAAAAATCCTGAGGCTTTCCGCATAGGGATCGTCGTATCAGAGTGGAATGAAGAGGTGACAGAAGCCTTGTATTCGGGTGCCGTTTCCACACTTCTGCAAGCAGGCGTATCCAAAGAAAAGATTGAAAGAAAAGATGTTCCGGGAAGCTTTGAGCTACCTCTGGGGGCTCAGTGGCTGGCCACCAGAGAGGATATCGATGCGGTAATTTGTATCGGATGCATCATTCAGGGAGAGACAAAACATTTTGATTTTATCTGCGCTGCCTGTGCCGATGGAATAACCAATGTGGGGTTAAAGTATAATAAGCCAGTAGCGTTTGGAGTGCTCACCACAGATAATATGAAGCAGGCCATGGACCGTGCGGGAGGTAAGTTTGGCAACAAAGGTGATGAAGCAGCAAGTACAGTATTAAAAATGCTCAATTTCTAGAAGATGAAAGTATTAAAATTTGGAGGTACCTCGGTGGGTAGTCCCGAGCGTATGAAGCAGGTAGCAGAAATTATTTCTAATATCAAAGGCAGGAAACTGGTTGTCCTTTCAGCTGTCTCTGGTAATACCAACAAACTTGTAAGTATCTCTGAAAAGTGTGAAATGGGAGATAAGACAAGTGCCTTAGGCTTGTTAAAAGAGCTCAGAGAAGTGTTCAATCCCTTTCTTGACCAGCTGTATGAGAAAAAAGAACTGAGAGAGGATACAGAAAAATATATCGACCAGGTAATGGATGATATAGAGGGTCTTATCGATCAGCCCTACAGTCCCCAGGTAAACAAGATGATGGTGGTACAGGGAGAACTCATCTCTACCAGAATGTTTACCAACTATCTGAAGGACCGGGGTGAAGATGTGACGCTGCTCATGGCTCAGAATTTCATGACGCTCGATGAGAATGACGAGCCTGATATGGTCATGATAGAGAAGAAATTAGAGCATTTGTTGAGTAAAACCACTTCAAAGGTACTGATCACCCAGGGTTTCATCACCAGGAATGCCGCTGGGGGTATTGATAACCTGAAGCGAGGTGGTTCTGATTACTCGGCAACCATTATTGGCTCTGTGCTCAAATCTGATGAGATTCAGATCTGGACAGATATCGATGGCATGCATAACAACGACCCAAGGGTAGTTGAAAAAACTTTTCCATTGGCGAAGTTAAGCTTCGAAGAGGCTAGCGAGCTTGCCTATTTTGGCGCCAAGGTGCTTCACCCAACCTGTATTGTTCCTGCACAGCAGTTTGGTGTACCTGTACGAATCAAAAATACCATGGCTCCCGCGGCCAATGGCACACTTATCTCGGATGTGAGTGAGGGTGGTGGTATCAAAGCCATTGCTGCTAAAGACAACATCACTGCCATCAAGATCAAGTCCAGCAGGATGGTGATGGCATACGGCTTTATGCGACGGGTCTTCGAGATCTTTGAGATGTACAAGACCCCGATCGATATGATCACGACCTCTGAGATTGCCGTTTCACTCACCATAGACAACAATGAACATTTGCCTGAAATAGAGCGAGAAATCTCTAAATACGGCAAAGTTGAAATTGACAAAGATCAAACTATCGTATGTATCGTAGGGGACGATATTGCCGAAAAAAGAGGATTAGGAAAGCAGATCTTCAAAGTGTTGGATGATGTGCCCATCCGGATGATATCCTTTGGGGGTTCCAGAAACAATATTTCTATCCTGATAGACTCCTCTCACAAGAAGACGACTCTTCAGCGACTCAACGGATTGTTCGAAAAATAATCCTTTTGCTTACTGGAAGGCAAAAAAGATCAGCCATACGAGAACAAAAATCGGGATAAGCATCGGGATCGAAAACCTGATGATATATCCGAAGAATGAAGGCATCTTGATACCTACCTGCTCAGCGATGGACTTTACCATGAAGTTAGGCCCGTTGCCGATATAGGTCATTGCCCCAAAAAATACGGCAGCTACAGAAATGGCCTTAAGGTCAAGAATGCTGTCTTTGAATCCACCATTGGCAAAGGAGATGACATCTGCCAAACTGTTGATACTGGCACCTGTGGATGCCATAGCAGCAGTCAGGAAGTTGATATAGGTAGGTGCATTGTCGAGGAAGCCCGATAGCAAGCCAGTACCCCAATAAAGTGTATTGTGAGAAATAAGTTCTGCACCTTCCGGTGACTTGGCATAGTTGCCTACCATCTCCAGGGCGGGCATCATCGTACCAAAAATTCCAATGAAAATAAAAGCGACCTCCCGGATAGGTTCAAAACTAAATCCATTGCCTTCCAGGGCCTGCTTGTCTGCAAGCTTAAAGGACAAATAGGCTGAGGAAAGCATGATCAACTCTCTGATAAAAGAGAATTTCTGTCCATGATAATTGATTGCCGGAACCCATGAAAAGACATTAGGGTCAAGAAAAACCGAAGCCACCACGATGGCCAGCCAGAAAAAGTTTCGGGATCCTCGCATACTAATATTTCCCGTAGGTGCTGGTTGCTCTTCACCTTCAGACAGGTCTGTTTTATTTCGAATGTCGAAATAGTAGAAGATGGCCAGGATCAGCACAAGGGCAAAAGCCCACGGCAGAAGGTTGTGAGTAAACGTCCAAAAGAAGGGTACTCCTTTAAGGAAACCCAGGAATAGTGGTGGGTCGCCAATGGGTGTCAGGCTACCTCCGATATTGCTGACAACGAAAATAAAAAAGATAATGTGATAAGCTTTTACCCTGTTTCTGTTCAACCGAATAAACGGCCGGATCAATAGCATGCTGGCACCTGTCGTTCCAATGATATTGGCAATGACTCCGCCAATGGCCAATATCACCACATTGGTTAGCGGCTTGGCTTCCCGGTCCACATTGATCATAATACCCCCTGAAGCCACAAAAAGCCCGGTAAGCAATGATATGAACTGAAAATATTCGAAAAAAGAATGAACCGGCGAATGTTGGTTTTGCAGACTGATAAGGTAATAGGCCACTACCAATACAGCCAGGACTACAGAAATAAGGGGATAATTTTTGTGCCAAAAGTGCTCATAGAACAATGGTCCTGTGGCAATCATAAGCAGCAAGGCCACAAACGGAATTACACTCCAGGGGTTGGGTCCATGGTGCTCGGCTTCTTCGGCATGTTGCTCCGTTGAAACAATTTCTGTTTTCTCCTCACCAACTTCCGATCTCGCTTCGAAAGTGCTCAGTACACCACAGGCTAAAAATAGAAAAAAAAATAGTCTGGGCAGTGCGTTCATGGGGCGATATAAGAGGTAATTATGACTTTCTGAACTAAAATATATTTCAGCATAGATAATGCAAATGGTTCATTTATTAACTTAATTGATTGAATTGTTAACCTGAAATTAATATAAATATTAGATTAATCACATTAGGAAAAACAACTCAGGGCAGGTGCAACGTACCCGAAACTGTGTCCTTCGAAGCACCCGTTGCCATTCCCAATGTATTGGGTATTCCAAGCTTTCTTAGCAATCCAAGAAAACCAAATATCAGGGCTTCTTTAAAATCGATTATTGCTACAGACGGCTTGACGATCTCAATATTTTTGTCTTTTAAAAAATTCTTTATTCGGTCCAACAAATAGGTGTTGTGCGCGCCGCCTCCGGTTACAAGCACCCTTTCATTTCCCCTGAGGTACAATCCTACCGATTGTGCAATTTCAGTAGCAAGCAACTCTGCATAGGAATGCAAAGCATTCTTAGGGTCTGTCGGCTGGTATTTCAAAATATGCTCAGTTATCCATTGATTACTCATAGACTTGGGAGGCTTAGTTTTAAAATAAGGGAGATCCTTCAAACCATCAATCCATTTTTCGTCTAGACTACCATCCTTTGCCAAAGCTCCATCATTATCATAAGGGACATTTAGCTTTTGAGCAAAAAAATTAAAAACCTGGTTGCATGGTGCAATGTCCCATGCGAGGACGTTTTCGGAATTCTCGACCGTAATATTAGCAATTCCTCCCAAATTGATCCAAGCCATGTAGCCAGGAAATAATAAAGTCTCTCCTTTCGGTACTAACGGGGCACCCTGACCACCTAATAGGATATCTTTGGTCCTGAAGTCGTCTACCACGGGTAAGCCGGACACGCTACTGATGACCGATCCATTCCCAATCTGGAGGCTAAGTTTGTTTTCGGGCTCATGAAAGACCGTATGCCCATGGAATCCTACTGCATCTATCCGTAGATTCTGAGGGGAAAAGGCTTTCAACTGCTGACCAATCCACTCCCCATACTTAATATCCAGCCCGGACAATTCATAACCAGTGAGCATATCACTTTTTTTTAGCTCATGTTTGATCTCGTCCGGAATGGGGATGGTGGTGGATTGTAGAATTTCGAAAGACCATGAGGATCCTTCTTTAAATGAAGCAAGGCAAAAGTCAACCCCATCCAACGATGAGCCTGACATGATCCCAATGGCATTGTATTGATTCAGGGGTGTAGGATGATTAATTTTACCCATATTCATTTAGATGACTAAGAAAAGAAATATTGCTGTAGATATTGGTAATACCAGAATAAAATCCGGAGAATTCGAAGGGAGCCAGCTGGTTAAAGTGGAGCATTGGGATTCTTTGATTCAACTTCATGCGATTAAAAAAGACATTACGGAGCAGTGGATATTTTGTTCCGTGCGTGGAAATCAATACGAAATAGATCAGGTTTTTCATGATGAAAATCATTTATATCTAAACCACAAGACTCCACTGCCTATCCGGTTGGACTATAAAACACCTGAAACACTGGGGATGGACAGGGTGGCCGCTTTGGTTGGCGCCCAGACGCTGTTTCCTGGCAGCAACTTATTGGTCATTGATGTGGGCACTTGCAATACTTACGATGTGCTGGATGCTTCAGGCACATTCATTGGAGGGGTGATTGCACCCGGATTCAAGATGCGAATGAAATCCATGAACCATTATACCAAAGGGCTTCCGGACATCAGTGGTGAATGGGAAGAAATCAACGGAGGACTGTTAGGTCAGACAACCCGGGAATGCTTAAAAAGCGGATCCTTTCATGCGGTCGTCATGGAAATCGAGGGTTTTATTGATCATTTTAGCAAAGAATTGCAGGATTTAACAATTCTTTTGACAGGAGGAGATGCAACTTACTTTGAATCAAAATTAAAAGGGCCCATCTTTGCAGGCTCTAATTTGGTTTTAAGAGGTTTAAATAGAATAATGCATTTTAATAATGCGCAAAATTAAATCAGTCGTATTTCTTGTTGTCTTTATGGTTTCCATAGGAGCCTGGGGGCAAACAATCACCTCACTGTATTCATCGCATGGTATTGGTGAGGTATCTGAAGTAGGGCTTCAGCAAAATTTTTCTATGGGTAACCTCGGGTATGGTACCCCGTCTCTTTTTGGGATTAACCTCCAAAACCCTTCAATGCTATATTATAACCCATTGAGCTCCTTTTCGGTTGGGTTAATGGGAGATTTCAGGACGTATGAGGGGGATGACGTTTCCGACAATTCTAATGCGCTCTCCCTAAGATATCTGGCCATGGCATTCCCTGTGATAGAATCCAGGTGGGCTACTGCATTTTCATTGCTACCCTACAGTTCAGTCAACTATAATTCCTATTCTATAGACTCTTTGGATAATGATGTTGCTGCTGTAAACCAGTACCAGGGCAACGGTGGCCTCTCAAGCTTATCCTGGTCTAATAGTATTAGGCTATACAAGTCCCTGGCGATAGGCATTAAGTCTTCTTTTGTTTTTGGTACGATCGAAAAGGATTCGAGGGTACAGTTAGTGGGTGAAGAGGTTTCTAACGCTTACGTGATCAGCTACACAGAAAATACGGCTTACAAAGACATAATTTTTTCCTTAAGTATCTCCAATAAATTTAAAATCTCGAACAAAAGTTTTATCAATGTAGGTGCCGTCTTTAATTTATCCGGAGAATTAAGTGGGAACATGGATAAAGGATATGAAAGGTACTCGGGTTCCAACCTGCTCCAGCAAGTGGACCTTACATCAGAGGAGGTTGCATTTAAGTTGCCCAGATCGTTTGGAGCGGGACTTTCCTATCAGGTAATCAATAAGTTACTGATTGGAGCTGATTTAGATATCAAACAATGGGCTGATATGGGTGAAAGTGGTGAGACCAGCTACAATGATGCACTGTCTATGAGTCTCGGAGGAGAATTCATTCCCGACATTCAGAGTGTAAGCAACTACTTCAAAAGGGCAAGATATAGAGCTGGAATTAACTTTAAAGAGCTACCATACCTTGTAGAAAATACACAAATTAACGATTTTGGTATTAATTTTGGTGTTGCACTTCCTGTTAGCGGGTATTCAAGTATTGAGACTGCTTTCAAATATGGTTGGAGAGGCACAACCGAAAATGGCCTTACCAGGGAGTCTTATTTTCAGGTTGTACTGGGTGCAACAATAAACGACCGCTGGTTTATTAAAAGAAAGTATGATTAAATAATATTTACTAATGAAACTTCAAGTGAAACAATACACATTCTTATTGCTCTTGATAGCGACGACCACCATCGCCATGGCTCAACCGGGTTGGAACTGGGGAGATTCGATCGATATAGCCAAGGAGAAAAATGCATTGTATACAGATCAGTTGAAATCGGAAAACTATGCTGCTGCAGCCAAAGCGCTGGACTGGCTTCTGATAAATACACCGGATTTGAATGCCTCTATCTATATCAATGGTGCCAAGATCTATGAAAATCTGGCTGAGAAGGAGACTGATGCAGCAAAGAAGAAGCAGTATGAAGAAAAGGCATTGAGTATGTATGATCTAAGGATCAAATACTTCGGTGACGAAGCCTCAGTACTGAACAGGAAAGTGAATGCGGCCTATGGATTCTATAAGGATGATAAAGCCAAGTTCAAAGAGCTTTACGAAATGTTCCAAAAGGCTGTAGAACTCAATGGCAAAGATATTTTTGATGGCAACCTCCTATATTATATGGTGGCCACTCACAAATACAAAAGAACTAACAACGGCTTGACAGATGAGCAGGTTTTTGACATCTACTCTCAGATCATGGATATCGTAGAGCAGAAGAAGGATTCTGGGAAGCCTGTTCCAGGAAAGATTGTAGATACCATTGATAAGTTGCTAACCAGTACAGTGGATGTGGATTGTAACTTCATTGAAGAGAAGCTCGGACCTAAGTTCCGGGAGACAAAGGATATCAAATTGGGTAAGAAAATCTTTTCTCTGATGCTTGCTCAGAAATGTACGGATAGTCCATTAGCGATTGAGGCGGCAGAAGCCATCATCGAAGTAACGCCAGATTTTGCCATTGCAAAATTCGTGGCCAGCAGATATCAAAAAGACGACAATCTGGATAAAGCGATGGAGTACTATCAAAAAGCCATCGATCTTACAGATGATGGTACTAAAAAAGCTGATGTATATCTGAGCATGGCCAAGATCCACCAAGTGCAGGGACAGAAAGTTTCGGCGAGAGAAAAAGCCAGAGAAGCACTTAAAAATGACCCGGCCCTATCTGACGCTTATGTTTTAATAGGTGATCTTTATATGGCCAGTTTCGAAGAATGCAAGGGTGGAGAAAGCCGTGTGAAGGACCGATCTGTATACATTGCTGCTTACAATATGTATCAGCGAGCTGGAAATAGCGAAAGGATGACTATGGCCAAGGCGCAATTCCCTTCAATTGAGGACATTTTCAATGAAAGCTACGAAGAAGGACAATCTGTTTCTACGGGTTGTTGGATTGGGGAAACCGTAAAACTTGAGCGTAGGCCCCAGTGAACTACAAAAGATTAAATATAAAAACGGTCATGGTCTTATGCTGTGACCGTTTTTTTGTTTGGGTAGCGTTGGTTATCCTTTTGTCATCAAGCTGTCAGCAAGAATCGGGAAAAGTGATCAATGAGGTGTATGAGGGACCTTTGATTGCCATTGACAGCGTATATACTGAGATGAGTGATGAAGGAAAAATTGTAGTGAAGCTCAGAGCACCCAAGCAACTCGACCTGGCCAATGGTGATACAGAGTGGCCTGATGGTCTTTACCTCGAATACCTCAATATGGAAGGTGAGATCACCTCAACATTTGTGGCTGACTATGTCTATAAAGACTCCAAAGAGAACGTATATCGGGGAGAAGGCAATGTGGTGGTACAAAACCGCAGCAATGGCGATGAGCTCAATACGGAAGAGCTATTTTGGGATCCAGTGGATGAAACATTTTATACCGACCGGTTCGTTACCATCAAATCTGATGACGAAGTGCATACCGGTGAAGGACTAAAGGCCAACCAGGATTTCTCCTCCTATCAAATATTAAAACCTTCGGGTACGATAAACATTGTTGATCAATAAGCATGAGCATGTTTAAGATTCATCCATCAAAGGAATGCTTTCTAATTCTCTTTTCGACCAACCTGTGACGACTGATAATCAATTAAAAAACTTATGAAAGGAGTTGATGCCATTATCTTCTATGTAGGAGTAGCATTTTTTATGATAGGCATTTACGAGGCGATGGTTCTGGGAATTGGACATGCTTATGGTATCTTTATGATCAGTCTGATTCTGTTTTTTGTTTATGGCTATCGTAAGCGGAATAAAAAAAAGTGAATGTTTAGATGATTGAACCGGCCCTGTTTTCAGCCATTTTAGTATGTCTGCTGTTTTCAGCATTCTTTTCAGGTATAGAGATAGCCTTTATCTCTGCTGATAAATTGCACATAGAAGTGATGAACCTTAAGGGGTCCCTCACGGGAAGGGTATTGTCAGAATTTACCGGAAAAAGGTCACACTTTCTGGCTACCACGCTGGTGGGGAATAACTTATCCATTGTGCTCTATGGTATATTGATGGCCAAGCTGATTGAGCCTTTTCTCTATGCAGTCCTGCCGGAGGCCCTCGATGCGGATATTTTTATACTAGTCATTCAATCCCTCATTTCTACGCTTATTGTCCTGGTTACTGCCGAGTTTCTCCCCAAAAGTATATTCCTGATCAATCCTGACTTCATGTTGCGGTTGTGTGCCCTGCCCATGGCACTCATTTACTTTCTGCTCTATCCCGTAGTGATGCTTATCGTGATCACGTCCCGGTTTATGATCATTCATATTTTAAGGTTTGATTATTCTGAAGATAGACCCGTTTTTGGGCTTACAGACCTCAACAACTACATCAAGAAGAATCTACTTGATCTGGATAATGAGGAAGAGACAGAGATAGATGCCAAGATCTTCAATAATGCTATTGAATTTAAATCAGTGAAGGTGAGGGAATGTATGATCCCCCGGACAGAGCTGATCGCAGTGGATGTAGAAGGAAAAATTGAGGACCTTAAGCAAGCTTTCATCGAAAGTGGGCATTCAAAAATATTGATATATCGTGAGTCGATAGATGATGTGATTGGGTATTGCCATTCCCTGGAAATGTTTAAAAAGCCCACTGAGATCAAGCAGATACTGACCCCTGTGTTGATCGTGCCGGAAACCGTACTGGCCAATGAGTTGCTCATCCAGTTTATCACAGAGCGCAAAAGCATTGCGCTGGTGGTGGACGAATATGGAGGCACATCTGGTATTGTGACCATGGAGGATGTGATCGAAGAAATATTTGGGGAGATCAGAGATGAACATGACGATGAGTATCTGGTAGAGGAAGCTATCGATGAGGACAATTATATCCTTAGTGCCCGACATGAAATAGATTATCTTAACGACAAATATGACTGGGAACTGCCTGTTGGAGATTATGATACCCTCGGAGGACTCATTTTATCCATTCATGAAGACATCCCACATGTGGATGAAGAAATTGACATTCCGCCCTTTAAATTCACTATTTACAGCATGGAAGACAACCGAATAGACAAAGTAAAGATCTTTGTTGGGGAGAAGGCTGATTCTTAATTAGATACACAGAAAAGAACATTTTTTAATTAGTGGGGGACTCGTTATTTTTGCCCCCCTTATCACCTTATGTGAGGCAAGACTATGGCGTTGATTAATACACTTAGAAAGAGAATGGGCAAGATCGTTGTCGGTGTTGTGGCATTCTCAATGGTTGCTTTTATTCTGGCAGACTTTTTACAGTCTGGATCCGGATTGATTGGAAATGACAATGAGATCGGAGAGGTCGCTGGTCAGGAAATTACATATGAAGAGTTTCAACGACAGGTTGATGAGCTCTCTTATGTTTTTGCAGTCAATCAGAACAGAAACCCTTTAACCGAGGATTTGGCAATGATCCGGGAGCAAGCCTGGAATAAGCTCATCCTGGAAGAGGCTTATTATCCACAATTCGAAAAGCTTGGGATTACAGTGACCGATGCCGAGGCCATTGATATGGTTCAGGGGAATAACATCAACCCACAGATCAGGCAGACATTTACAGATCCTAATACCGGACTTTTTCAACGAGAAAATATCGTTCGCTATCTAGCGTCAATCAATCAGGATCCTCAACAGAAGGCTGCCTGGTTGACTTTTGAGAATACCCTGTCACCTATTCGGAAGCTGACCAGGTATGAGTCATTGTTGGACAAGACCAACTACGTCACCAAAGCAGAAGCCAAAGCGGCTTATGAGGCACAGACGTCCAATGTTTCAGTAGAATATTTCTACGTACCCTTCTACGCTATTCCTGACAGCACCATTGAGGTGTCGAGAAGTGAAATGGAGAAATACCTGAAGGATCACTCAGAGGAATTTCAGCTGGAGGAATCCCGCAGCTTGAATTATGTGTTGTTTCCAATTGAGCCATCGGCGGCAGACTCCGCCTATATGCTCAGGGAGATCAATGCCTTGAAAAAGGGGCTTGAAAATGCTCAAAATGACTCCACTTATGCTTCGATCAATTCTGATGGATTCCAGCCATTTACCGTAATCAACGATCCGGAGATGCTTCCGGAGGTCCTTAAAGGCCTGGAGAAGGGGGCTGTAACGGAACCACAAATCATCAACGGACAATATCAGATCTACAAATTATCTGAGTACGGTGAGGGGGATGAATATTACAGCAACGTAAGCCATATATTGCTTCCCACACAGGGTCAAACTCCTGATGCTAAGGAGAATACTCGTTTGATGGCGGAAGGTATTATTGAGCAACTGAACAATGGTGCTGATTTTGCTACACTGGCGGCTATGAACAGCGCAGACCAAAGCAATAGCCAGAACGGTGGGCTATTGGGCTGGGTGGGTGAATCCAGCTCGCTGGTACAGCCTTTTAAAGATGCTATTTTTAGTTTCGACGGAACGGGTGTGATCCCTGAGCCGGTGGAGACACAATTTGGATATCACATTATCAGGGTGAATGAGCCAAAGACCACTCAGGTGATCAAATATGCCAGGATTGTGAAAGATTTTTATGCCAGCGATGAAACGCTGAATGAGATATATCGACAAGCTGACCTTCTTTCTGTCAACAGCACAGATGTGGCCTCTTTCAAATCCACTGCAGAAGCATCTGGATATACGGTAAGAAACGCATCAGGTCTGGGCAAGAATGACACACGCGTAGGTACCATTACCGATGCAAGATCAGTTGTGCTTTGGTTGTACAATGAGGCTTCTACAGGCGATGTTTCGGAGGTTTTTGAGCTGGGGAATTACTACATGACTGCAGTAATGACCGGAAAGCAGGAAAAAGGAACAGCCAAGCTGGATGCTATCGCCAATGAAATTGAGGTTAAAGTAAGGAATGAGAAAAAAGCAGCAATCATCAAAGAGAAAATTGCTGATATCGTAGGTGATGACTTTGAGGCCATGAGCGATGTGTATGGAAGTGGTGCAAGAGCAGGTGAAGCCGACCTTACATTGAGCTCCAACTCGTTTACAGGAATAGGTTTTGCTCCAGAGGCTGTTGGAATTGCGTTCTCACTCAACGAAGGTGAAAAGACCAACCCATTCGTAGTGACCAATGGCGTTCTGATGGTTCGTGCAGTGACCAAGAGCATACCGGAAGAGTTAGAAGATTATGCTACATATATTGCTCAGGTGCAGGCAGAGAGACAAGCTCAAAAGGAAATCATTACGAATTTCCCACTGACTTTTGCTCCATTCTTTATCTCTGAGAGGCTGCATAAGGCCGTAACTGATTTTGCCGAGATAAAAGATCTTCGCTACAAGTTCTTCTGATTTGATTTATTTTCTTCAATTGAATCAATTAAATTGAAGGGATGAGTTGGGATATTGAATCTTTCAGGGAGAAAGTAGAATCTGAGCATACCTTCCCGGGTGTTTATATTTTTAAGTTCATTGTTCCCTCAGAAAAGAAGGATGAAATCCTTGAGCTATTGCCTAAGGGCAAGACTTCCATGAGGTCTAGTTCCAACAATCACTACGTCAGCATTACATGCCGGGCAGAGTTAAGCAGTAGTCAGGACGTGATAGAAGTATACTTTGAGGCCAATAAGGTCGAAGGCACCATTGCACTCTAATCCAAATCACTATGTGGAAGCAAGAGAACAACAAACTCAAAAGAACCATCGAATTTGATGATTTTGTTTCAGCATTTGGGTTTATGACCCAGGTGGCAATCATCGCAGAGCGAATGAACCATCACCCCAACTGGAGCAACTCCTACAACAAAGTAAGCTTTGAACTTTGTACCCATGATGTGGGTGATAAAGTCACGGAGCGTGACAGAGAGCTGGCTTCGGCCATTGATAAAATTTTGGCTGGATGAGCAAGGAGACTGTGCTGTATTTAGTAGCTACCCCAATAGGAAACCTGGGGGACATTACATACAGGGCAGTAGAAGTACTTCAATCCGTTGATAAGATACTTGCTGAGGATACCAGAACCAGTGGCGTCCTGCTCAAGCATTATGGGATCACCACACCTATGGAAAGTTTTCATGCTTTCAATGAACATCATAAAGTAAATCAGGTAATTGAAAGGTTGAAAAAAGGTGAGCGGTTGGCGCTGATTACTGATGCGGGTACCCCTGGTATTTCTGATCCCGGATTTTTATTGGTCAGGGAAGCATTGAAAAATGACCTGTCGCTGGAATGTCTACCCGGAGCCACTGCGTTTGTTCCTGCACTCGTACAGTCGGGATTTCCCTGTGATCGGTTTATATTTGAAGGGTTCCTGCCTGCTAAGAAGGGAAGACAGACGAAGCTGAAACAGCTGGCTGAAGAAGACAGGACAATAATTCTGTATGAATCCCCACACAGATTATTGAAAACGCTGGAACAGCTGAGCGAGCTAATGGAACAAAGATTGGTCTCCGTATCAAGAGAGCTGACTAAAAAGTTTGAAGAAACAGTCAACGGAACTTTTGAAGAGGTGATCATCCATTTTAAAGACGGGACAGTAAAAGGTGAATTTGTAATTGTCATCGGAGCCAAATGAAAATTGAAGACATCGTAAAGGAAACAGAACAGATCGTTAAATCCTGTGGAGCGTTTATCAGGGAAGAATCTCAAAAGTTTTCTCATGAGGATGTTGAGCTGAAGGGTAAAGCTGACCTGGTATCTTATGTGGACAAACAATCTGAAAAGCTTTTGGTCAAAGAGCTAAAAAAATTGTTGCCGGAAGCAGGATTTATTACTGAAGAGGGTACAATTGACCAACAAGTAAAGGAATATACCTGGATCGTGGACCCACTTGATGGCACGACCAACTTCGTACATGGCATTCCCTCCTATGCAGTCAGTGTTGGGTTAAGAAAGGGAGACGAAATAATTATGGGCTTTGTCTACGAAATCAATCGGTCAGAGTGCTTTTATGCCTGGAAAGACGGAGGAGCCTACCTGGACGGAAATGCCATTCGTGTTTCCCCGGTAATGGATATCGAAGAGGGGCTTTTTTCTACGGGCTTTCCTGCCAATGACTTCCCTAAGGTGGACGAGTACCTGACCATTCTCAAGGAATTGCTTTCTCAGTCACGAGGTCTGCGAAGGATGGGCAGTGCGGCATCGGACCTTGCTTATGTGGCATGTGGCAGGCTTCAGGGATTTTTTGAATACAACCTAAAACCCTGGGATGTAGCAGGAGCCTCTGTGATTATAAAAGAGGCGGGGGGTTATGTCTCTGACTTCAAGGGTGGAAATAACTATGTGTTTGGTGGCGAGATCATTGCTGCCTGTGGGGCACACCCACAACTAGTGGATCTCATCAATCAGCACTGGCACCGTTAAAAATCTAATCGCACTGTGCTAAGATACCTTTTGTACCAGCTGTAACTCTGGTATTTTCAGATAGCATTGTTCATCAGGCCCAAACCTTCGAGCCTTCCGAGCAGTTTTTACACATCTCGATTTGGCTGCGGGAGTGGAACAGTGATTCCCTGAATTTTTGATAGGCATCGGAATGCCATATTTCATCGAAATTTTGTTGATCCAGCCTGCCCATGGGATGTTCCGCATCTTTGTCGAAGCAGCAAGGTACTACCTGACCATCCCAGGTGATCACACAGGAGTGCCACATCTTCCAGCATTCGTCGGTCACTTTATATTTTAGCTCGTACTGTCCCTGTTGATTTTTTGTGTACCGCGAATATTTTTCATCTGATGGGATCAGCGGGTTTCCATCCGTATATTCATAGATCTGGGCCGTTTTAAAAGCCACTTTATCCACACCATACGATTTGGCGAGCGTCTTCGCTTCTTCAATTTGATGTTCGTTGGGGCCAACAACCAAAAACTGCCAGACTACCTCCGGTGTAGCACTTTTAAGCCTCTTTTTCACTTCAATGATCTTTTGCGTGCCGGCCAGCACTTTTTCCAGTCTCCCGTTTTTACGGTACGATTCATAGACCTCCTGTGTGGTACCATCAATAGAGATGATCAGTCTGTCCAGGCCGGATCGTACCGTTTTTTCAGCTTGCTGATCGTTAAAGAAATGCGCATTGGTGGATGTGGCCGTATAAATATTTTTTTCATGCGCATATCTTATCATTTCATTCAACCCGGGATGTAGATAGGGTTCCCCCTGAAAGTAGAGGATCAGGTAGGTAAGCGTTGGGGAAAGTTCGTCAATGATTTTCCGATATAGTTCATCTCCAATTTTACCGGTAGGTCTGGTAAATGATCGCAATCCACTGGGGCATTCAGGACAACCGAGGTTGCATGCCGTTGTTGGTTCAATAGAGATACTGATGGGCATTCCTGAAATCCGTGGTTTTCCGGTCATCCTGGATATTTGATAACTCAGGTATACAGAAAACGCATTGATTAATCGTTTAAAGGTTAGCTTTGAGGCCAATTGAAGTGTATCACTTACGCTGATGAACATACTTTAAACATACAAATTTTGAAGCCAACAACCCTCTTATTCTACTTGCTTCTCCTATCAGGAATAATATTTCCGTTTGCAGCTAACTCACAGCAAGTATCTCTTTCCAGACAGGCAGAGATTTCTGTAATGACATTAGGACCCTACCAGGGAGAAATTTATTCTGCATTTGGTCATACGGCCATCCATGTCAAAGATCCCATGAACAGGGTAGACTGGGTATTTAATTATGGCGTTTTTGATTTTGATCAGGAAAATTTCTTCTGGAATTTCGCCAGAGGCAAGCTGCTGTATCAACTGGGCCTTTCTGATTATGGTCGCTTCGTCAATCATTATATTGGTGAAAACAGGTATGTGATAGAACAATACCTGAACCTGACCCAACAGGAAAAGCAGGAGATGGTTGACTTTCTGGTCAATAACTACAAGCCGGAAAACAGGGAGTACAACTACAATTATGTCTATGACAATTGCTCCAGCAAAGTGCCGGAAATTTTGGGTAAGATCTTCCCCGGACGCATTGACTATAGTCACCATTATGTAAAGGAAGGGACAACTGTCAGAGATCTGATGGACGAATACCTTGTCTATCAGCCCTGGGGGGACTGGATCATTGATGTGGGGCTGGGTTACGAGATTGACCGGGAAGCGGCTCCAGAAACTTACATGTTTCTACCGGATTATGTCAAGCTTGCTTTAGACAGTGCCCGGTTAAGCACCGACTCTTCAAGTGTGCCACTGGTGCAGCGTACTGACCTCGTTTATCAATCGAAACCGGAGGAACAGTCAAATGGAGTTTTCACACCTTTCAACACCTTTATCCTGGTATTTTTCATCGTTGGATTCTTTACCAATAGGGATTTTAAGAGAGAAAAAAGAAGTCACTGGGTGGATGTGGTCCTGTTTACGTTCGTCGGTATACTGGCCTGGTGGCTGGTCTTTCTGTGGTCAGCAACTGATCATCTTTCCAAAGAAAACATGAATATTTTCTGGGCAATCCCTTTCCATATTCCACTGGTTTATTTCCTGAATACAAAGAAGCTGAGGAAGTTTTCAATGATCTATTTTCAGCTGGTGGGCATCTGGTACCTTATCCTGCTACTGATATGGGAAGCGATACCGCAGCCGCTGCACAACGCGCTTCTTCCGCTGGTCATCACTATGATTTTAAGATGCTTTTATATCGCCTACGACCTGAGGAAAAAGCTTAAAGTGACAACCAAATGATGATGTTATAAGTACCCAGGCCAATAAAAATCAGCCCAGGCAGTCGATGGACCAGGAACTGATTGTCAGCGATGCTGGAGAATTTTTTCCCAAGGAAAATGATTGACAGTAACAGGATAAAAGTGCCCACTGATATACCCGCCAAATAATACCAAAATAGCGCCCCCTCAAGTGAAATCAGCTTGTGGGTCTGCAGGTAAGCGGTCACTGTAAGCCAATACGGCAAAGTGAGCGGATTGAGCAATCCGAGAATTAATCCCCTCTTAAATCCACTTCTCCCGGTAGACTTTACCCTGGCAGAAAAGGACCTTGAATCAGAAGAGGTCCACAGGTTGGCAACTCCTAAAACGACCATTGGTATGGCTGTGATGATATAGAAATGGTCTGTAAACCAGGTGGATTCACTTAGGATCAACTGAAATCTCACCGTGATCCCGGCATAGACAAATTCAACCATTGATGCTGCCAGGGAAAGAAATGCTGCAGCCCTCCGCTTTCCCTTAATGGCTAATTGCATCGTGGAGATATTGATGGTGCCCGGGGGAATAGAGCCCAAATAGCTGACGATGAAAGCAATGAGAAAAACCAGCATCAGGTCCTGTTAAGTGTTTTGTTGTATGTCTTTACTTCCCGAAGTTTTTTCAACCCCTGTTTAAGTGTCCAATACGAATGACCCATTCTCTTGTTCTTCAGGCTAATATCAGCTAAAGTAGCCAAATGCCAGATAATGTCACGATAGGCCTGGAAAAGCGGGTACCCCGGCTGATAGATATGACCGGGCTCCGCCCCAGCGCCATTCAGCTCCAGGATCTTGAAATTTTGCAGATTCTCAAGATCTGCAAAAGATTGACAGCGAAGGTCGAAACGACCGAAATAGAAATCAGGTATTTGATTAGCTATCTCATCAAAAGCCAATTCCAGTTGGCGGCTGATCCTGTCATTTTTATTGAGGAACTGTGTACCACGGCAATGATTACCTATCGACTCAATTTCAATTGATTCTCCTTTAGCCGGGACCTCTTCCAGTATGGGAGCTAGTCTCTCATGGTGCATGTCTACCTGGAGGCTGGCCCTTGGATTTTTTTCCAGTAAATCCTTGATGGTGGATTTGCCATCTCCTATCACTGTAAGAAATGCTTTTTCAACCATGGAAGTGATCTTTCCTTCGGGTTCGCCGGGCAATCGCACATAGAATACCCCCAGCTCCACGGGGTATGTGACCAATTCCTGCAATAGAAAGGCTACCGGGCAATGGTGAATGTATGCCCTAAGTGATGTGGGATCTTTTAACTTTTCCACCCAGGTGCCCCTTTCGCCGATATCGGGTTTAGCGATGATCGGGTAGCCGATTTTTTGAGCGAAATCAAGCGCTTGATTGATTTCATTTTTTTGAAACAGCCTGGTCTGTGGCAGAAACTTACCGGGAATAAGCTTATAGATATCGGATTTCTTTTCGCCCATCATCCCCCCGAATTCAATAGAGGGATTGGCAGCAGTAAAAAAGAAGAAAGACCTGTGTTTGAAGGCGAGCCAGGTGTAATAAAATCCTACGGGAAAATAGAGAAACGAAAAAGGCCAGAACTCCCAGTTTGACCATCTGATCCACCATTTTTTGATTGGGGAAAGTTGATCAGGCATTGATCACTGACTCTTTTGAAATCTTACGGTAGAACTGGCCACACCAAAATAATCAGGTAGTTCCACATCAGGATAATGGTGTTTTACTCCAATCTTGATCAGGGCCATGTGGTGAATGGCATGCTCAATGTTATAGGCCAATTCCCGATAAAAATTGCTATCAATCCGGATGGGATCGGGAGTGTCTATTTGATAATCAGCTTCCAGCTTTAATGGAAAATCAGCTTGTTCTTTGTTTAGAAAGTCCCTGATTGATTTGATCACACTTCTGGCTAAAGCTGAATCTGACTCTATCAGGTGGTCATGCCCACGGTCGTCATAGTTGATCACACCATTGTTTTTGGCATCCATCAGGCAGATGAAGAACTCCAGCGTATGGCGCACGTGCTGACCGATGCTGGCCTGGCTGAGTACATCAAGGGGCTTCCCGAAGGCTTCTTCTGGTAATTGGGCAATGACAACATCAAGCTGGTCAAGTATCTGGTGAGCAGATTTGTTAATCGGCATATTATCAAAAGCTAATCAATAATAACAAATGTCATGCGATGAGATCAATGACAAACAATAAAATTAAGGTTATTTATTAAGAAAGTAGATGCGGGGAATCGACTTATATTAATTTGTCAATTACACGATAAATGATTGCACTTTCAAAACCACGACGGATTAGGAAGTTAGCTGTTTTTTGTCTCCTGATAAATTCGTCCGATTCCGAATTCATCAACCGCCATTTTTTGGCTGCCTGATCACGTACTGACTCCAGGTATTTCTCCTCGGGAATATTAGAAAGGCCCTCATCAACGACGTCGTCGGGTAGCTGGAATTTCTGAATTCCATACCTGATTTTGATTTTCCCCCACTTATTAAACTCAAACTTATCGTGACAGTAAGCGTTGGCGAATCGTTGTTCGTCCAGAAAGTTGTCGTTTTTAAGCTGTGAGACGATCTCTTCGGCCTGTGGAAAAGACAGGCCCCATTTGATCAGTTTTTCCCTGACCTGCTGGGGTGCTCGTTCCCTCGAAGAACAGTAACGCATTACTTTGGCCAGTGCCTGCTCTTTGAGGGGTCCAGCCATTACTTGTAGTATCCTTTCCTCTTCAGTACAGCATCAAGAAATCGGATCTCGTTTTCATTGTTGAAAATCTTGTGCGGGAAATAGAGCAGCTGAGCTTTGCTGGCATACAATACAAAAAAGTTTTTGCCATGTCGGGCTCTTTTGATTTGTTCCCACTTCATGGGCATACCCTGCTTGTTGTTGAGCTTGATCAGGATCTGCTGACTGCTGATCTCGTAAGAGAGTTTCTGAAACATAAACTTACCCTGTTCAAGCTGGGTGACGCCCGCAAATTGGATCAGCCAGAACAAGAAGTATAGGCCAAGCGCTATGGTGGCGCCTATGATCCACCACCAATTGGGGATCCAGAAATAACCGGCACATATCGCCAGGTAAATGGGGGCTACCCACCATTGCTGAGCTACTAAGCCCATAAATGCCTGTTTGATATATACCTTGGTAGGAAGTTGATATTTTTTCGTTCTTACAATCATTCTTTATCTGCTTTTAAACTCATGTCCAGGCTTCTGTACGAATGCGTCAAAGCACCCACAGAGATGTAGTCCACACCTGTTTCAGCAATTTCCCGGATGTTCTTTTCATTGATGCCTCCGGAAGCTTCAGTTTCTTTTGTCTTATTCACTTTTTGTACGGCCAGACGCATCTCAGAGGGGAGCATATTGTCCAGCAAAATTCTCTTTACCCGAGGTAGCTCCAGTGCTTCCTCCAGCTCTATCATGTTCCTGACCTCTATCTCTATGTCGAGGTCCAGTTCCTTTTCTTTTAAATACTGAACAGATGCATTGACCGCTTTTTTAATGCCACCGGCATAGTCTACATGGTTGTCTTTGAGCAAAACCAGGTCGTACAAGCCAAACCGGTGATTTACACCCCCGCCAATGGATACAGCCCACTTTTCCATCATCCGAAAATTGGGAGTCGTTTTGCGGGTGTCGAGTAATTTGGCACTCGTACCCTCGATCAGCTTGTTTAGCTTGAAGGTGTAGGTGGCAATACCACTCATTCTTTGCATACAGTTGAGCACCAGCCGCTCGCTTTTCAGAATATTCCTCGTGTTACCAGACACTACCAATGCAATGTCCCCACTTTCCACCCAGTCTCCATCTTTTTTCTTTACCTCTACCTTCATAGATGGATCCACGTGATGAAAGATCATTTCTGCTAATTCGATACCAGCAATAACACCACTGTCCTTGATCAGCAACCGTGCCCTGCTTTTGTCAGATTCGGGAATAGAGCCAAGCGAAGTATGGTCTCCATCTCCAACATCTTCAGTGAGAGCAGATTTAATGAATTTGTTGATGCGAGCTTTTGATAAGTAGGACAAAGCCATGGTGGGGGCAAAAATAGGCTACTGAAATATTTATCAGGCTATTCTCTGCTAAAATTGATCGTGTCTATTCTAAAATTGGATCCTACTTTTTTGATAAGCATGACTACTCTGTAGCTCCCATTGCTCACCGTGTATGTGCCAATGGTATATTTTAATCCTTCCGGAGAAGATCCATGGTGTATGTATCTAAAGTTTTTGGGAGGATTTTTCATGAAAAAGTCCTTGATGACCACCTCAGCCTGTGATTTGCTGTAGTTAGTACTCTTTCCATCAATCTTGATCTCCAGGTTATCATTACAATATTTAATGAGCTCTTTGGAGCTCCCCGCTTTCATGGCCGCACTGATATTGTTGAGTGTCTGATCCTCCTGTTGCATGGGGGCAAACAACATCAGAAATGCTGATATCAGAAATTGAGTTATTATCATGACTTAAAATTATCAAAAATTACGCCAAGTATTCAGAATTAATTGAATGATTAGTCTTTCATGGAACATTAGCTTACAGTCAAGGTTTATATTTGCACCATGGACAAAAAAGTAATACTTATCATACTTGACGGCTGGGGGATCGCTACAAATAAGGAAGTTTCTGCAATCGACAAGGCCAAAACACCTTTTGTAGACGGACTATATTCCAAATATCCTAATAGTACACTTGAAGCTTCGGGACTTGCGGTAGGCTTGCCGGAAGGACAAATGGGTAATTCTGAAGTAGGTCACATGAATATCGGAGCCGGGCGCGTGGTATATCAGGATCTGGTAAAGATCAACAATGCGGTGAAGGATGGTTCATTAGCGAAGGAACCGGCGTTAACCGAAGCCTTTAGCTATGCAAAAAAAGAAAATAAGAAAGTCCATTTCATCGGGTTGGTTTCGGACGGTGGGGTGCACTCACATATCCTACACCTCAAAGGGCTGATCACTGCAGCCAAAGAAAATGCCTGTGAAAATGTTTTTGTACATGCTTTTACAGATGGAAGAGATTGCGATCCTAAAAGCGGGCTGGGTTTTATCCAGGATTTGGAGGATCATATGGCAAAGAATGTGGGTAAGGTAGCCAGTGTGGTAGGAAGATACTATGCCATGGACAGGGACAAGCGGTGGGAGCGTGTGAAGCTGGCCTATGATGTGATGGTAAAAGGTACTGGTGAGGGCTACGAAGAAGTAACAGAAGGGATTAAGAAGTCCTACGAAGCTGATGTAACAGATGAGTTTATCAAACCGATTGTCCATACGGAAGGTGATAAACCTGTAGGTAATATTGAAGAAGGCGACGTCGTGATGTGTTTCAATTTCCGTACCGACCGTGGTAGAGAGATTACCGAAGTGCTGACCCAGTCAGATTTTCCGGATCACGGGATGAAGAAGCTGAAGCTTTACTACCTCACTATGACCAACTATGATGATACATTCAAGGATGTGAAGGTGGTCTTTGATAAGGATAATCTGAGCAACACCCTTGGGGAAGTGCTGGCCCGACATGGCAAAAAGCAGATCCGGATTGCTGAGACAGAAAAATATCCACATGTGACCTTCTTTTTCTCTGGGGGTCAGGAGACCGAATTCGAAGGCGAGAGCCGTATCCTCTGCCCATCGCCCAAGGTAGCAACTTATGATCTGCAGCCGGAGATGAGTGCCAATGACATCAAAGACAAGATCATTCCCGAGCTGAAAAAGCAGGAAGCATCATTCATTTGTCTGAATTTTGCCAATCCCGATATGGTTGGACATACAGGCGTATTTGAAGCGGCAGTGAAAGCTTGTGAAACGGTAGATCATTGTGCCAAAGCTGTAGTAGAGGCTGCGTTGGATAATGGTTATACAAGCATCATCATTGCTGATCATGGCAACTCAGACATGATGATTAATCCGGATGGTTCACCTAATACTGCACATACGACCAACCTTGTACCGGTAATCGTCGTAGACAATGAATTCAAAGGAAAGGTGAAGCCGGGTAAGCTGGGGGATTTAGCCCCGACGATCTTAAAGCTTATCGGTCTGCCAATACCGGATGAAATGACTGGTGATGTGCTAATATGAAGCAAATTTTCTTGATGGTAAGTTTATCGATCCTGTTCAGCTGTGCTGAAACAGGTGAGAAGGTGCTGGGGGTGAAGGAATATTTCGATCTGGACTCCCTGCTGGATAGCCAGATTGTCTTGCTGGCCGAAGCCAATCAACAAATGAATAAACAGGTGGTGTTGGATGGAGTGCAGGAGAATGCTGTATTTGATCCAGACACGACCCGGCTCAAAGGAGAGTTTAAAATATTCAGGGAATTCGATCTGAACAAAACCAATTATGTAGGGGCTTACGAAGAAAGTACCTCCGGGAATAAGGTGAGGTATGAGCTCAAACCTGATCAAAAAAGTCCGGTGAGATTTCTCGAGATTGAGACCGGCAGTGATGGTATCAGGCAAATAGAGGGGCTATTTGTTGAGGACAAGGAGATTTACCAGCATCGAAGAGAAATCAAGATAAGTTTCTCTGACGGGCTCATCTCAGCATATTCAATCCGTGGGTTCCAGGATATGGTCATGAAAGACACGGTCCATTTTCAGACAGACGTCAGGTTTCAGTGATCAAAGCCACCTCTTGGTTTTGATATAGATGATCATCAGGAGTGTGGTGACACCAATGAGTAGATAGAATCCCTTGGGATAGGCAAATTCCCAGCCGAGCTCCGGCATGTGTTCAAAATTCATCCCATAAACCCCGGCAATGAAGGTCAAAGGAATGAAAATGGTAGCAATGATCGTTAGCACTTTCATTACTTCATTCATTTTGATACTCAGCTGAGAAAGGTAGATATCCATGATATTTGATATCATTTCCCGATAGATATCAATATTTTCTACCACTTGCTTCACATGATCCACTGTATCTCTGAGGAAAACCAGCGTACTCGGGCTAAAGACCTCTGATTCTTTGTTTTCCAATCCCATCAGTGCGTCCTTCACCGGAAAGATGTACCGTCTCAATTGCAAAATGTCGCGCTTCAGCTGCTGAATGTCCTTTAGCTCGACCCGTTCCGGTCGTCTTACCACTTGCTCATCCAGGAATTCAATTCTATTCCACACTTCATCCAGTGCCTCATAATAGTAGTCTATGATAAGGTCCAGCAGCATATAAGCCAGGTAGTCGGCACCACGTTTCCGCGCCCGACCTTTATCATCTCGCAAACGTTTCCTGACACTGTCAAAAATATCCCCTGGTTTTTCCTGAAAACAGATCACATAGTTGGCATGCACAATGATCCCCGCTTGCTCAATGTCCAGTTTTTTCAATTCCTGGTTGTAATTGATCATTTTGAGTGTGATGTACAGGTAGTCCTCATATACCTCCATCTTCGGTCGCTGGCCAGTATCCACCACATCTTCCAATGTCAGTGGATGAATGTCCAGGATATCGCCTATCTTTTTGATCAACTCCGTATCATGCAATCCCTGCATATTGATCCAGGTCACGGTCTTATTGTGGCTGTAATTCACCAGTTCATCCGGATTCAGGATGTTCACCTCATGCATTTTACCATCTGTATAGTCGATAACTTCAATCAGGACATTTTCCGCATGAATTTTCCCGGTGTAAATAATACTCCCCGGGGACAATCCGGTTTTGGGTCTTTTTTTACTTCCCCGGATTGGATTGAGTGGGTTGAGAGATTTTAAAGTCTTATAGTTTACTTTATTGGATAGTTTCATCGGGATTTAAATTGGTGATCTCTGCTGAAGAGCCATTTGATTTTGGATACAGGGAGGCGCTAAAGTAAAAAGCATGGGGAGTTTAAACCAAAATTTCTTCCTGATCCCTTTTTCGGGCAGTCGGGTCTCCGGGAAGGCATATACCTGGTGGCAGATCTAATTTGGGGGGAGTAATTATCGGGAGTCCACCATCCTCATCCGAATCGTTGTCTTTCTTTTTTCTTCTGTTATGGTGAATAAAGAGGACGCATAATAGGACAGCGTACACAAAACCAAACAAAAGAAGATCAACAGCAATACTCATCATATTTACATTAAATTAACTGATAATTTGCTCTGATCAAAGCACAACCCATATAAACTTCGTTTTTGGACATTAAAAGCCGATTTTATTTATTGGGTAATATTTGCTTACTTTTGTAAGCCGTTTCGAAAAATTTCAACCTCTAGGAGAAAGACTAACTAATTACTAAATCACCATTTGCTGTATGCTTCTAAGTATTTTTTCTGGAGAAAATGAAGGTTTACTCTTTGGGATATTTGGCATCGTAATCGTTGCTTTCCTCATCGTCGACCTAGGACTTTTCCATAAAGCACATCACAAGGTATCTCAGCGTGAAGCGCTGCTCCAAAGTTTGTTTTGGGTGGGGGTCTCATGTATTTATGGTGGATTGATCTATTTCTATGGGGATGGTTCTGCCAGCACCCTGGAATTTTTCTCCGCTTATGTCACTGAAAAAGCACTTTCTGTTGACAATATTTTCGTTATCCTGTTGATCCTCAGATACTTCAAGGTGCAAGAAGAGCATTATCACAGCATCTTATTTTGGGGTATTCTCGGTGCTATTGTCTTCAGAGCCATCTTCATATTTGTTGGTGCATTTGTGATCTCCCAGGCCCATTGGATTCTGTACATTTTCGGAGCCTTCCTGATCTATTCCGGCATTAAGATCTTCAGCGACGATGAAGAAATGGAAATTGAGCCTGAAAAGAATTTTCTACTAAGATATGCCAAGAAAATATTGCCCCTTACCACGAAAGACGAAGGCGGGAAATTCTGGTTGAGAGAGAATGGAAAATTATTCTTTACACCGCTGTTTTTGGTGATCATCCTGATCGAGTCAACAGATTTGATCTTTGCGGTGGACTCCATTCCCGCAGCTTTTGCCATCACCCAGAACGAATTTGTGATTTATACTTCTAACATCTTCGCGGTGATGGGACTGAGGGCCATGTTCTTCCTGCTGGCGAATGTACTGGACCGGTTTTATCTGTTGCAAAAGGGGCTGTCTATTGTGCTTATCTTCATCGGAGCCAAAATGATGCTGGAGATGGAGATCATCCAGCAAGGGCTGGCATATGTTCTGGGAGTGGAGCATATCCACATACCCATCTATTTGTCCTTTGCAGTGATCATGGGAGTCCTGATTGGCTCAATCGTCCTGTCTCTGATGTTCCCAAGAAAACCCGAGCTGGTCGAGTCACAATAATTGCTTTTGTGGCCTGAGGTCTTCCTGTATTAAAATTGGTTGAAGTATCCTGCTGAAAGCAGATTACTTTCAGATTTGGTATATTGGATCATGATAAAAGTTAACCTACCTGGTTCAGTTTTGCTTTTTGTAGCCCTACTTTGCACACAGTGCAACAATCACACAAAAGGAAAAGCTGAGATGGCCACAGATACCCACACAAATACTTACCAGGTAAAAAAGATCAACGGACCACAAGAAATAGATGCAAACTGGGACAAAACCATTTGGAAAGAGACGCAATCCCTGCAGCTGAAAAATTATATGGGTGACAAGCCTGAACACTTCCCCGAAACAAGCGCTAAGGTGAGGTACGATGAGGACCACATCTATGTGATCTTTCAGGTTCACGACAGGTATATCCGGGCCGTCGCCACGGAGACCAACGGCAGAGTCTATCAAGACAGCTGCGTGGAGTTCTTTTTTTCACCTGGTGAGGACGTAGATCGGGGGTATTTCAATTTTGAAGCCAATTGTAAAGGCGTCTATTTATTTCAATATCACCCGGGCACTGATGGCAGCAAGGGATCATTTACCCGGGAGGAATATGACAAAATCACGATTTCACATTCTTTGGAGAGGGATGTAGAAGTGGAGTCTTCCGAGCCAGAGACCTGGACTTTGGAATACAAAATTCCTTACAGCATCCTGTCAAATTACATACCTGTTGATCTGCCGAAGCCAGGAGTGGTTTGGAGAGCCAATTTTTACAAGTGCGCCGATAAGACTTCTCACCCACATTGGCTCACGTGGGCTCCTGTCGACCATCCGACACCCAATTTCCACTTACCCAAATATTTTGGACACCTGACTTTTGAATAGGATCCATTTCCTTTGGATAAATAAAATTTCCACTTTGAGTGCTTACCGGTTAGATAACATCTTTAGAATAAAACACCAGACGATATGATTAAACAAGTTATACAGGGATTTTTACTAATAGCTACAGTTTTACTAATGAGCTGTGGGACAACTGAAACAAAAAGCGAGGAACGGCCAAACATCCTTTTTATCATGTCTGATGACCATGCCTACCAGGCCATCAGCGCTTATTCTGACCACCTGATAAAAACACCCAATATCGATCGCCTTGCCCACGAGGGGATGCTGTTTACAAATGCCAGCGTCACCAATTCAATATGTGCTCCTTCGAGGGCTACCATTCTTACCGGGAAGCACACGCACATCAACGGTAAGATTGACAACATAACGCCTTTTGATACCACTCAGGTTACCTTCCCACAGCTTTTTCAGGAAGCCGGCTATCAGACGGCCATGTTTGGCAAGCTGCATTTTGGCAATAACCCTAAGGGTGTGGACGACTTCATGATCCTTCCCGGTCAGGGGAGCTATATCAATCCCAGGTTTATCACTGCAACGGGTGACACAACGATTACCGGCTATGTTACCGACATCATCACAGATCTGACCCTCGACTGGCTGGATAAAAAAAGGGACCCGGAAAAGCCTTTCCTGATGATGTACCTGCACAAGGCACCACACCGGTCATGGTGGCCAAGTCCAGAGAAGTTTAAGGAGTTCCTGGCAAAAAAATACCCGGAGCCGGAGACCTTGTTTGACGACTATGAAAACAGGGGTTCCGCTGCAAAAGAGGCCGCGATGACCATTTCGGATGAGATGATATTGAGCTACGACAATAAGGTACTACCTGATGCGGTAGACCAGGCAGGAATTGTGGATGATCCCAGAAACAGGCCTTATTTTGAAAACAATGAATATCCAAGGATCAACGCTGCTCAGAGTGCGGAATACTATCCACTCCTGGATTCCATCGCAGAGGATTTCAAAAGGAACTGGCCTACCATGACCGACAAGGAACGTATCAGCTGGAAGTATCAAAGGTATATGCAGGATTATCTTGGCTGTATTTCGTCTGTTGACGACAATGTGGGAAGGGTACTTGACTATCTGGATGAGCATGGGCTGGCTGAAAATACGCTTGTGGTATATACTTCTGATCAGGGATTTTACCTGGGTGAACATGGCTGGTTTGACAAGCGGTTTATCTATCAGGAATCATTCAAAACGCCATTGTTGATTCGATGGCCAAACAAAATTGAGCCTGGCATCACTAACGATGAACTGGTCCAAAACCTTGATTTTGCTCAGACCTTCCTGGAAGCTGCCCAAATTGAGGCACCGGCCGACATGCAAGGTCAAAGTATAATGCCTTTGCTCAGGGGGAACATGGCCGATTGGGACAGAAACTCGGTGTACTATCACTATTATGAATACCCCGGAGCCCATATGGTAAAACGGCATTACGGCATAGTGACCAAAAAATACAAACTAGCTAATTTCTATTACGATGTGGATGAATGGGAGCTGTACGACCTTGAAGCAGATCCTTCCGAGATGAATAATGTGTACGGTGACCCTGAATATGCCACCACTGTGGCAGAACTCAAAGAGGAGCTTAACAGCCTTAGAGTAGAATATAAAGACTCACCAGCACTGGATCGAAAATATATTGAGCAATATGAGAATCGCAGGAAGTAGCACGAGCTCTTGATGTTTTGGTTATTGGGGGTGAGTACACGGTACTACGGCACATCTACCAGGGCGCGTTCTAATTGTATCATTGAAAGGGAGCAAGCTGAAGCTAAATAAGCTATTTATATGGCTAAATAGTTCCACTGGATGGCCTCCCATAGGATCACGTTCAGTTCATATCCTCGATATATCCGAATTATTATCCGTATATATCCGTTTATAATCGTATATATCCGTTTATAAATACGGTTAAGCCCTGATTAATCTCCAATTTTAATCTCTTTGAGATATTGTTTCATCGGAATACCACAAAACTCATGGTACAGGGGGTACAGACATGGTGTTGGTGTGCATTTTACCGGAAAACGGCACCTGTCTGTTACAAATCGAGTTATGATGGGGTACGGGAGCCAAAAACGACTAAAGTATAACGCTCATGTGGCCAAAAGCGGATCCACAAAGTCGTTTGATCCATTAGATCATTTGAAGACAACGGGGTATATTTGATAAGGAATAAGTGGAATTCCACTTAGCCAAATGTTGCCATTAATTTGAATGAAATACTCGAACGAGAAAATAATTGAACGACTTGAATCAGGAGAAAACCTGAAATATCTACTTTTTTGGGGACATCAAAAGTCTGACAGAATTACAAAATCTTGTTTCAGTCAATGGTTTGAATCTGAATTTGAAGTTAATGGGATTAAGTACCTGACAGCAGAACACTATATGATGGCTGAAAAAGCCCTATTGTTTGGCGACAACGAAATTCATCAGAAAATAATTGAATCAGAAAAAGCAGGGAAAGTAAAAGAACTTGGCCGACAAGTTAAATACTTCAATCAAGGAGTTTGGGAAGAGAATAGATATGAAATAGTTATAAGGGGTAACTTTCACAAGTTTAGTCAAAACCCAGACTTATCAGAATTCTTGATTAACACAAAAGATCGAGTTTTAGTAGAAGCGAGTCCCGTAGATAGAATTTGGGGTATTGGACTTGCACAAAATGACGATAATGCTGAAATCCCATATTTTTGGAATGGACTGAATTTACTCGGATATGCTTTAATGGAAACAAGAGATATCCTCAATGAAATTGAAGCGTTTAAAATGCTTGACAATCCAATATTACCACCTTGGTTGGCATACCCTGACTTAGACAGAAACAGTATTGGTTGGAGAATGGGATATGGAGAAAATCACCTTATAGAATTGAGTGAGTACTTAGAAAGTTTGACAGAAACTGAAAGGAAAATATATCAATTGACTTACCCAGAAAGCGGGGAATGGAAAAATTGGTATGAAAATGAATAAAAAACTAATGGCAACAAAGCATATAGCTTATGGCGGATAAACGACTACCAGCAAGGTTTTCGCTCCGTAGCCAGCTTTGGTTTCTACGGACAGGAAAGTGCTTCGAAACCGCCACAAGCCATATGCAAACCGTTGAGCACCATTAGCCAATGAGCATAGAACCTTCAAATACTTCTAATTACACCTACCAGTATCGCTTCAGACTTGGCCAACTTCTGAACTTGACAGTCGGAATTGGTCTTTTGGGAGTGTCTCTTTACTTAGCTTCCCGATTTGAACTTGATAACACACTCATTGTGATCGTATGTTTTCTTTCTTTAATTGGTCTAACTCCTCTACTACTAACTATCCACTACCTTCTTAGAAGTTTTGGGCTAACAATCAAAATAGACCAGAACCGAGGAACTTTTGAGGTAACTAACAACGGAAGATCAAACACTTATAAACTTGAAAATATAACTTCCATGGAGATTTGCGAACAATCAAGCATTGGACTTTATGGATTTGATTTCGATTTTGCCAAATACATATTTTCGAACGGGAACATTTGTATAGCAACCAACCACATGACAAATAAATATTTTATTCCACCTGGAATTGAACCAAGAATTTACAAAGAGATCTTTCCAATCATTTGGAAACGGACAAACGCATAAAAACGGTGCTCAACAAGCGGTATGATGAATGGCCTAAAGCATTTCATAGCCATTTGATGAGGAACATTACCGCTAAAACCTCTCTGGGAAAGGGTTTATTTTATTTGCCTTTGTAGCAGACAGGAGCTTTCATCTGCTGGACTCAGTAGGTTTATACCCGTTGCATCTCACCGAGGTTTTAGCTAGTTTAGTTTTTTATAGCATAGGGATGGCCACTCATCATACCTGTGCGTTAGTGGGCATATGCGGATTCACAGATTCATCACCATTATCTTTTTAACAATACCAGCTCTTCTTTCTGCCCAAGAACGAAGAAATTATTTTCCAATTTGGACCTTTCATCAAAAGAATGCTAACATCCACGGACTTTCAATTGGTCTCGGGTCAGTTAACACTCAAAACGTAACTTCAAATGGAATAAAATTAGAAATTATCGGAGCTGGATTGGTAGCACCTCTCGTTCCTAGTGACATTATTGTTGAAGATGACAGTTCTTTTAATAACCTAATGAAAATTGAACCTACTGAAAGAGTAAATGGCATTAACCTCGCCACATTCGGAACAATATGCGAATGTCAAATAAACGGAATCTCATTAGGAACAATCGGAAATATCACATCAGAAACGAACGGAATAACCGGGGCGATTTTTCTTAACTGGAGTGATATTCATAACGGGATGGTATTCGGTGCTTTTACAGAAAGTAACTTATTAAACGGGATACAAATCGGTGTCCGAAATGAAGCATATAAGTCCAATGGTTTACAGATTGGACTGCTTAACATCAGTAAAAAAATGAATGGGATCCAAATAGGACTTTGGAACAACAATGGACTGAGAAAATTGCCATTTATTAACTGGAACTTCAAAAGGAACGCCCACTAACATGCGGTATGATGAATGGCCTAACGCATTTCATAGCAACTTAAGCAGGAACCTCATCGCTAAAACCTCTCTGGGAAAGTCTTTATCCACTTGCTTTTGGAGTAGCCAGGAGCCTTCATCTGCTAGACTCAGTAGGAATTTACCCGTTGCATCTCACCGAGGTTTTAGCTAGTTTAGTTTTTTATAGGATCAGGGTGGCCACTCATCATACCTGGTCGTTGGCGGTAATACCTTATGGACAGAGTCAGACAACTAATATTAATCTCATTACTGGTTACATGTACGTGGACAGCTTGGGGACAGACTGGTGAATTTCAATATTTTTACCATCCACAATATTTTAATGACTCATTAGTGGCGACTAAGAAAATAAAGTCAATTGAGGTTACAAATTACTGGACTCAACCAGGAAACAAACTATACAAAGAACAGAGGACAATCTATAAATTTAACACAGCTGGACAACTAGAATGCTCCGATGTCAACTACTTTAAACCTGACGACTCAACCCAAATTACGTTGCAAACAATAGATTGCTATGAATATGACGAAAATGGTCGACAGCGAGTACATAAACGATATCACGAGAATAGGGATTCAGCTGAATGGATTGAAACATTTTCCTATGAACTAACTAGGACAGGAAAATTATCGAAAACAATCACAAACGACTTAAGTTACCCTCATAACTCCAGTTATAAAAATTATTTCTATGACGAAGAGGACAACTTATCAAGTGTGACCTATGATTTTGGAGTCACAGAGGAATATCTATACAACGACAAAGGTCAAATGGTCCGAAAAATCAGAATTTCTAAAGACAATGATAAAATCGACACAACATTTTACACATACGACAATGATGGAAATTTAAAAAAGTGGGAGTTTAAAGGGACAGCATTTGATAATTTCGATGTTATTCTAAAAATATCTGAATTTGATAAAAATGGAAACGTTATTAAAAATGAATTCACAACCGTGGACGGAATTAAATCTGTGAATTTGATAGAATTCGACAAGGAACGGATAATTGAATATGATATTAATGATAAAGGTAAACGGACAGGGACACGAACTAGAACTTATAAAGACGGACTTATTCAAGAAATAATTTACAAGACGGAGGGAAAAGTAAGGTCAAGAGAGACTTTTAAATATCAGGTGTATTAAGGTACTACCGCCAACAAAATGCATAATCAATGGCGGGGTTCAGTGTAAATTTGTAGTTTAGTTTTTCAAAATACGTTTGGTATCGTGGGACAGTGACGCGCTTCGAACACCCGCCACTGCTTATGCACAAACGTTACCAGCAATGACTTGTGCTA
>DKPQ01000014.1:268296-558647 GCA_002471275.1 Flammeovirgaceae bacterium UBA7330 | reverse complement strand
TAAAACACCGTCTTGGTTTTGCTTAACGTTCCGCTACTCTCCACTACAAAACGATCAGATGCCAAGACCTAAAAAAGCAATTAAACGACAGGAAAAGCTGACGCTTTACTATACAAAATCAGAGTTCAGGATCATCTCTAAACTGGCAGATGACCATGGTCTTTCTAGAGCTGAATTTGCCCGGATCAAGAGTCTGAATCATACACTTAAAACCAGGTTGACCCCTGAAGAAGTTGAACTCTATAAGAAGTTAGTTGGCATGTCTAATAACCTTAATCAATTAGCCCACCAGGCAAATGTTGGAAAGACCATGTCACTACAAATAATTAAGACACTTGAAGCCATCAACAACATAACCGACAAGCTCAGATGATAGGTCAGGTAACCATAGGAAAATCCTTCGGTGGAGTGGTCAGATACGTGATGGAAAAAGACCAGGCAGAAGTGCTCGATCAGTCCGGGGTCAGAGCTGATGATCCTGTGCATGTAGTCCAGGATTTCAACAGCATCAGAACTCAAAAGTTCGGGATCAAAAATGCCGTTTGGCACACCTCAATTTCCTTCGCTTATGATGACAAGATAACCAAAGAAAACATGATTGCCATTGGCAAGGATTACCTGGAAGAAATAGGCCTCAAGGATAACCAGTATTTGATGGTCAGACACCAGGATACTCAGCATGAACACATTCACATTATTTCCAATCGGGTAGGGTATAATGGTGAGCTGGTCAGTGACCGGTGGTGCAAGAACAGGACAGCCAGCATCTGTGACAAGCTGGAAAAAAAGTACGGACTTACAATAGCCAAGGATCAGCGAAAACAACATGGGAAGTTGAGTGATAAGATTCCAGTTAGAAAGGCTACCAGGAACAAGATTAAAATCGCCCTTACCCAGGCTCTGGAAAAGGGTATTAAAGATTACGATGAATTGAAATTCTATCTGAAGGAACAAGGGATTGATATGAACTTTCAATTGCAGGCGACCGGCAGAATAAACGGAGTGGTTTTCAAGTACAAAGACTTCAGTTTTAAGGGGAGCTCAATTGATAAATCCTTCAGCTTTAAAAGGCTTGCCAGGAGGTTAGGTCAGAATAATCATCGGGGTAAAGATCAGGAAGATGACAAGAGAAGAAAAGATTGAGATCATGTTTGAGTCTATCCTTTCAGAAGTAGAAAGGGTAGTGAAGCTCCTGGAAGGAAAGGACCTTCAAAAAGTACAAAATGGATCTGGATCAGTTGAAGAGAAAATTGACAATCTATCTGAGCGGATTCTCAATATCAGGATACCTGTTCCGCAATCTGATACAGGTCCCATTCTCAATAAATTGGATGAGTTGAGTAAACAACTAAAACCAACTCAACCTGGCTCAAACGGCAGCAGTTCAACTTCTCCAAAAGGCTTGAATTTGAAGAGTAACACTGGCAGAGTATTTCTTGCCGGACTCGTCCTTTTTCTGGTCTCTCTCGGAGCCAATATTTATTACTTTATGAGAGTCCCTTCTCTTGAGGAAATCAGTCAGAAATACCAGTTCATTTATCACTCTGGGAATACTGAATACCTGGATCGATTGGATAGCCTGTGGCAGATCGACAGTCTAAGAAATGAATATATAGAGTTCATCGAAAACAAAAAATTTAGTTCAAAAAATCAATTAGAACAATGGAAGTAATCATGCTTGAAGAAGAGGCATTCTATGCCTTGATCGAGGAGGTGGTCAAGCGGCTGAGAGGAGACACTGAAGGTCCTGAAGACAAATGGATTCCAACAGAGGAGGCGATGCGACTCCTGGGGATCAAATCCAAAACAACTCTTCAGAAATTGAGAGACGAAGGGAAGATTCGGTTTGCTCAACCACAGAAAAGGATCATCCTTTATGACCGTGAATCGATCAATGAATATTTAGAAAAACATGCAAAAGAAACCTTTTAATTATGGAAGTATCAAAAGACTATATCAAGGGATTTAACAGCGGCTACATTGTCCGAAAAAACCACCCGCTACTCATGAAAAAATTGTTGAAAGGGGTAAAAGGCAATTCCGAATTAGTGCAGGGTCTTAAAGCCGGAGTATCCCAATTTGAAAAGGAGGTTGCCATCAACATCAATCAATTCAAACAGGGTACGAGATCCAAAGGTCAGAGCAAGGGAAGTAACCTGGAGTTTTAAGAAAGTCACAAAAATTAGTACACAAAATGGCTAGAGCAATCAGGCTTGAGAAGTATCAAGGAAATCCCAATGGTCCATTTGAAACGATTTGGGTTGTGACTTCTGAGAATGGTAATTATTTTAAAACAAAAGACTTGCAATGGAAGGTTGATGAAAAGAGTAACAGAGCAATACCAGATCTTAAATCAACCAAGCTGACACTATTATCTAATGAAAATCATCTTAAGATAACTGACCAGTACCTCTGTACAGATATAATTGAAAATAGAAAGCACCTGAAGAGGTCTCCTGATGGTTCCTTTTATGATACCTCAAAACCTCAGACTAATTCAATCAATAAACCCAGGAGAAAGCAGAAGGAATGGAAATTTGAATTTAAAGAAGACGGCGAAAAACTCAGCTTCACGTTAAGCGCATTATCAAAAGAAGATGCAATTCAAGAATTCAGAGAGATGACCGAATCTGATCATTTGATTACGGATTTGAAAATCACGGAAATCAAAAGCAAATCCAAAGACCGGGGGATGTCGATGGGTATGTAGTCACACATAGCACATATATATTCCTATATCCACTATATCTCTTTAACCATTATCCTTTATCAAATTAAAGGCTTGCTCATGGGCGAGAGAAGGGTAATATTTGAAATGATATGGATAATTATTAAATTAGCGATGTTCTACGATTTTCGTAGTTCTTTGCAAATGGAAGTAACAACAAAAATAAAATACAAAACCCTGGAAAATTTCGTGAATGCGATCCGTGCTCAGGGGCGGTACTCTTTTTCACGAGAAGAAGTCAGGTCAAATTTTGATCTTTCCGATAAAGCATTGAACCAGGCATTGTACAGATATACGGTTAAGGGAAAGATTGCTATGGTCCGGTATGGATTCTATGCCATAATACCTCCTGAATACTCCAACTATGGTATGCTCCCACCCAATTTATTTATAGATGATCTTATGAAATCTCTGAGAAAGCGATACTATGTAGCCCTGTTCTCGGCAGCAGCGTATCACGGAGCGGCTCATCAGCAGCCAATGACCTATTATGTAATAACTGAAAAGCCAGCACTGAGAAATCTGAAAAATAAAAAACTTAGTTTGAACTTCTATGTAAAGAAAGCCTGGAAGGATGAGGACATTGCCCAAAAGAAAACAGATGCAGGTTATATCAATGTCTCTTCTCCGGAACTCACGGCATTAGATCTATTGACCTATGATCTTAGTATTAACCGGGTGTTCACAGTTCTGGAGGAATTGGTTGAAGCAATGAAACCATCAGAGTTAGCAAGAACGGTTCACAATTTTCCACAAACTACTTCCATCCAGCGACTGGGTTATATCATAGATAAAGAGATTGGCAGAGATAAACTAGCTGCAGTTTTAAAAAAAGAGATCAGGGGTAGAAATCTAATACCAGTTCCGCTGTTGAAAGGTGACAAAGGAGCAGGTGAATTAGACACTGACTGGAGGATTATCAAGAATGTGGAATTAGAAAGTGATCTATGATACCTAAACCATTATAATTTGGAAGTTAGTAAGGATCTAAGAATGTAGTTATTAAAAACTGACTTAATAATTGTTCCTTCTTAGTCTATAGAATCTTCGATTTTGTAGCGGAATAATGTTCAATTATAATCCGGATAACCTTTGATATTCATCTATTTTTATATTAATTGGTGTTTTACACTAATTTTTATGTCTAAAAAAGCGATAAATCGGCTTAAAGCAGTGTTGGCGGAGAAAGAAAGAAGTAATAAGTGGCTTGCCGGAAAACTTGACAAAAATGAGAGCACCGTTTCACATTGGTGTAGAAATGTTAGCCAACCATCTGCTGAGACATATGTAAAAATAGCCATGCTACTTAACGTAGAAGTTGGTGATCTTTTCCTTCCAGTTAAAACTATAAAATCCAATGCTTAATCCGATCACCGACATTCGAACCAAGTTTCAGGATATTGAAGTATCACCAGAATGGTGTTTCAAAAATGTTAGATCAACCGAACAATGGACACATGGGTATCACCGATACCCTGCCAAATTCCTCCCCAACATTGTTAAAAAACTCATCGAAGATCTGACTAACCAAGAAGACGTTATCGCAGATTTGTTCGCGGGATGTGGTACGACCTTAGTGGAGGCAAAAGTCCATGGCAGAAAATCTATTGGAGTGGACATAAATCCTGTGGCACAACTTATTACAAATGCCAAAATCAATCCTATTGATCCCCATATTTTAGACGAGTATTCACAAAAGCTTATTGATAGTCTTGATTCTTATAATGAAGCAGAATATCAATCAATTGAATCTCACAAAAGAATTGATTACTGGTTTTTCCCTGAACACAAGTTAAAAATTGCTTTTCTATATAGTCAAATCCTACTGCTATCCACCAACGAAAATCAATTGAGAGATTTCTTCTTATGTGCATTGTCTAACATATTGAAAAACTGCTCAAGATGGTTACAGAGTAGTACCAAACCGCAGGTAGATCCTAAAAAAAGCCCGGTGGATCCATTTAAGGCTTTCAAGGTTCAGGTAAAATCCATGAAGAAGAAAAATGATCAATTCTTCTATGAGCTTAGTGATAAAGATCTTTTGGAAACAGAGTGTGACATCTTAATAGAAGATGCAAGAACTACCTCTATAAAAAGTGAATCTGTTAGCACCATTATCACATCCCCTCCTTATGTTACCTCATATGAATATGCGGATATTCATCAGCTGACGGCATACTGGTATGAATACATATCTGATCTTTCGATGTTCAGAAAAAACTTCATTGGCACTTTCTACTCTTTAAACCAAGAGACAGTTACGAGTTCATTCATTGGTCAGGACATCATTAATCAATTGAAAGAAAAAGATGCTCGAACAGCAAAAGAAGTGGCAAACTATTTCAATGATATGACTGAAGTAGGCCGTGAGATGAACAGAATTCTGAAACCTGGAGGTCACGCCTGTTTAGTAATTGGAAACACTACCCTTAAAGACGTGAAAATCAAGTCTGCCGAGGTATTTGCTGAAATTCTACAAATGCTCGATTTTAAATTAGTAGATATTATAAAGAGAAGTATCCCAGTCAAATTAATACCAACAATAAGAGATAAAAAATCTGGAAGGTTTACGAAACTCACTAATAAGAACAGCAAGTTGGTCTATCCTGAGGAATACATAATAATAGCTAAAAAGTAGTATGGCAGTTACAGATAGTGGTAGTGCTCCTTTTCAGGCTTATGCCAGACTCATCAGTGTATTGGGTGATCAACTCATCAGCGATAAATGGGTGGGTGTAATTGAATTAGTGAAAAATAGTTATGATGCTGATGCAGAGGATGTAAAAGTTCGTTTTGTCAATTTCAATGAAGATTCCAAAGAAGCTCCAACTATCATTATAGAAGATGATGGTAATGGGATGACCCGAGATACAGTTTTAGATGTTTGGATGAAGCCAGCAACACCAAATAAGCTAAATCAAAAGAAAGGTAGTGATGCAAGGCTTACTGAGAAAGGTAGAGTGATGCAGGGTGATAAGGGAGTTGGTAGATTTGCCATCTACAAGCTTGGCAACCTTGTGACTTTATTTACAAAAACGAAAGAAAAAGAAGAAGTAAAACTTACTCTCAACTTTCACCAATATGCCGATGATGAATTTGTGGAGAGTGACCATGAAGACAAATTTTTGGATGAGATTTTAAATGACTGGGAAGTAAACGACTCTCCTATTCATATTAATAATCCGAAAGGTCAAGGTACTAAAATCATTATTACTGATCTGAAAGATGAGTGGAAAGAGCGGGACCTAACTAAGCTCCTGAATGCATTTTATCGGATGACACCTCCAAAGTTACCATCTTATGCCGGACACGATATCTTATTCGATGTTTCTGTGTATTGGAATACCACTCTCAAAGAACCAAAAACCAAAGAGTTCACCGAGTTTCTAGATCGGGCACCATACTTCTTTGAAGGCATAGTGGAGGATAATGGAACTCTAAACTATACTTATAAGCACAATACAAAGAAGATTGAAGGTTTTATAAATTTTTTTGATGATGATGACAAAATTTCAGATCATCAGGTCTGGAATCTGAAATTTTTCAGAGAAAATTTTCTTGAAGTTATTGATCCAGATAAGCCAATCAGAGTGGACAATCTGGCGATATCACATCGACCAAGTATTGGCCAGTTTATGTTCTTCTTTTATGCCTTTGATTTAGACAATCCTTCGGAAGGATTGTCCAGAGATGATAAGGCATTTATTAAAGAACACTCTGTTTACCTGTTTAGAGATAATGTAAGGGTTTTCCCATTCGGTGAAAGAGGTGTCGACTGGTTGCTACTAAGTAAGTATAGAGCGGAGGACAGAGCAGGTAATTATTTCAGTTACAATGATCTACTTGGTTTTATTTTCATTACCCAGGAGGAAAATTCAAACTTGAGAGATGCAGCTGACAGAGAAGGTTTAATGAATATCAGAGGTTCCTATGATGACTTTGTTGCTTTGAACCAGGCAGTATTGAAGGTGATGAAAGATTATGTGGATATTGATAAAGAGAAAGGCAAACTCAAGAAAACGAAAGTCCAAAAAACTTTATCCAAGCAATTTGAAGATGCTTTTGATCAATTGAGGAAGAAAGTATTGGAATTTGAAGATAAAGATTTGATTGACAAATCTCAAAAACTCTTCAATGCAACAAACAACTTGGTGGAAAAGACAAGAGAAGATCTCAAAATCACTCAAGAGCTTGCAGGAACAGGTATGGCGGTAGAGAAGGCTACACATGACACCATGTCTTTATTGAAAAGGTTGAAAGAGAATACCGAAGACTTTGTAAAGAGATTTGATAAAAATACGATCTCACCTAAGGAGCTTAAAGAGTTCTTGTTAGAATTAGAAGAAAACCTCGAGTTCCTCTATCAGGAATTACAAGTACTTCAACCACTTTTCAGAGTGGCTAGAAAGGTGACGAAGGATGTCAGCATTAAAAATGTTGCAGAAAGGGTAATTAAATATTTCAGGAAAGAACTTGATGGAAAATTCAAAGTTGAAATTGAAGTAACACAAGATATTATTGTTAAAACCAATACAGGACTTATTCTGCAGGTGTTATTAAATTTAATGGATAACGCCATTTATTGGGTCAATGAATTTCCCAAGAAGGAAAAACACATCAAATTAGTTATTGATGGCTACAATGATAGGTTCACATTTTCAGACAGTGGACCAGGTATAAGCGAGGAAATCTCAGATATAATTTTTTCAGAATTTTATTCTCGGAAGGAAGAAGGCCGAGGTTTGGGGCTTTATATAGCTAAGGAACTTTTAGAGCGTATCGATGCGGAAATTTCTATTATTACTGAGGACAATTCTAAGCTACTTCCTGGGGCGAATTTCATCGTCCAATTCAAATCAAAATCAGAAGGTTAGTATGGAAGGAGTAATATTATTTGCGGATGACAAGTTGTTGGATTATTCAGATGAGTCCAGTAAGAAATCATCCTTGGAGAACAAGTTATTCAGATCTCTGTCTGAGTCTAGTCCCGTACTTGGTGTGAAAAAAAGGGACCAAGTTGAAAATTCACTGAATGCCATTGGTACTTTTTCAGCTGTAATTTTAGATTGGCAATTCGATGATGAAGACAATTTGGACGAAGAAGACGATGATGATGAAACTGTCGGCCTAATACAGAAACCCTCTCAAATCGAGACGAAAACCTTTGACCTGTTAATGCGAAATGAATTCTATTCATTGATCTATATATACTCTACAGCAAAAGAAGAAATAGAAGCTAAATATGGTGAAAAACTAAGGGAGAAGTACAAACAAAGAATCGAGTTCCGAGATAAATCTAACCTGTCAAATACTGACCAAGAAGCTGCTGAATTGCTTAAGGCCATAGAAAAATGGCGAGAAGCGAATAAAAAAATATCAATTCCCATCAGTTGGGGACAGACTATTAATAAATCCGTGCAATCTATTTTTTCTTCCCTTAATTCTGTTGACCCTAACTGGATAAAAGAGCTTTATGATACAGCAAAGATTGATGGAGTTACCCCTAGTGTCGAGGTTCTTAATCTTTTCCAAAACATTTTGTCAGAAAAAGTTATCCAAGACAAACTATTGAGGGATAAAATAGATGAGGTGGCTTCTCAAAACGAAGAACTTAGTGATTCTCAGAAATACGCAGAATTAATCCGCATTCTTTATTATGGTTACACATCTGATGATGACCCAATAATGACTGGAGACATCTTTAAGTTTGATGGAGATAAATTTGGAATCGTAATCACACCTGAGTGTGATATAAGACACATCACTGAGGAAAGAAAATACGAGCTCTTGTGCTTTAAAAAAGCTGACTATAGGAAAGGAAACTATAAGCTCAAGGCACAAATAAAAGCTAGTCCCATTATTAAAAAGGCAGAAGAGTTTAAAGGATCAGATTTTACCAGGAATGAGAAAACAAACCTATCAAAAGAACTGAACGAACAGATCAAAAAAGCCGAGTTAGATCTTCAAATCGAGGCTTTCACTCAAACAAATCATCCTCGTCTACATATTCTGCCGTGCTTTGAATTTGATATCGATAACTATGGTGGTATAGCATTAATAGATTTTAGATCTGGACTAGAATTAATCGAGTGTTCAAAAGTCTCAAAAGACAAGAGAGTTGGTAAGCTCAATACTCCTTACATCCAAGAATTAAGGCAGAGGTATCTTTCATACAAAGGAAGAGTCGGAGTGCCTGGCTATTCCAAAAAACTAAGAGAGTGGCTTTTATCTAAAAACTAAAATCAGTGGCACGAGGGAACTGGTCATTTATACATGAATGGACAATCTATGATTATCTAATGGCCAGATATGATGAAGGCAATCTAAGACTCAAAAATGTCATTCAGAGAGGTCAGTTGCTTGGAAGGACTAAGTGGATAAGGGTTGATCATTTAGATCCAATTACCAGTACTGGTTTCCCTGATATTGAAAGTATTAAACTTAAGGGAAATAAAACCTCCCGTCCCGCTGAAGTCAAATTCAGCTCATCAAACTTCAAATATCATTCTAGTCCCAAAGCTATTTCCAACTACCAGAAATTTAAGTCAGATCATGGCTTTATTTTAGTTCTGCATCACGATCACCTCCCTTCAGGTTTGGTTGATGATTATCCTGATATTGATGTTTTTGAAGTGGACCAATCGGATTTCATCTCATTCTGTAGAGAAAATTTTGTCAGACTGCTAAACCGTCAGATTAAACAGCATACTGAAAGTAAGGTGTGGATAATGTACCAGGGTCCCAATTTTAATTTAGGTGATCATGTTGTCAAACCAGCTAGAGATAGTAAGATATGGTGTCCAACTGAAAATTTAACAGGTTTTGACCTTTCAATTGGAGACCGAATTCTATTTATTAAAACAATTGGAGCTTCAACTTTCGATATTCAAAAAGCCTTCCTGAAACAAAAGGAGATAAATGAAAAATGGAAGTTGACGGAGGTGTTTATTGCAGAAGTGCGCTCCAAAATATATAGTAGACATGAATTTATTCAACTTAAAAAAAGAAATTCTAAACAAAGACTCTGGCTAAATGATGATCAAAATAAAAATGGCCTCTGGAGGTGGAATAGGGTATTTGAGTTTAGGAAGATTAATTCAGTCAGATTGGATGAACCTATGAGTTTGCTCTATAATAATAGAGGTTCAAAAGAGTTTGTTCATAAGATATTTGAGGCCTATTGTTTCGGGAAATCCAGGGAGCTAAGCTTAAAGGATTATCAAAGTGCATTAGAAGTTATTGCTTCAATAAGATAAATTTCGGGATAACAACAAATACTGTAATAGTCACAAAAAAAATAAGTTTATCAAAATGAAATGAGGCGACTAATTGTATTGAATCTTGGGCTTACCCTCGTTCCTCCGGTCGGGCTTTACGCTTTTACACGGTAACCGCTTCAATCCCTAAGCCATTGGATAAAAAGCTTCTTCCCTAAATCGCTCTTTCAGATTTTCTTATTTGCCATCCCTGGACATTTTGTTCTCCGTTCCCACTTGCTGTCGCAGCAATGTACAAACAGGTCTTTAGAACATGTCAAGTAAAAATCCGGAAATCTCCACCCTTCGGGTAGGTATTTCCGACCGGATGCAAGCATCCTATTTTTCCCTTGACATAACCTGGACCAGTTTGTGATATTGGATTGAAAGGCGACAGAAAGAGGAAACTCCAAAAAAAATGTGGCCCTTGCCTCCGGCGGGAAAGGCTCAAGAATCGGAAGAATTTTACTCATTATTGACCTGTCGCATCTTAATCCTCTGCAATACTCAGATTATATAAATCTTTGATTTCAGCATGAATGGCGGGAGCAAGCTTTTTGGCCAATCCATTAAGACTGGTAGTGTCTGTTGTAATTGCTAAAAAATGAAATACCTCGGTATCAACATTCATGGCATTGGCTAATGCCTTCAATGTTGATTCCGTAGGTTTATGTTGATCTCTTTCAATTCTCGAAATGACATTTTGAGCTAGGCCTGATTTTTTGGCTAGTTCCACCTGAGAGAGGTTTCTTGATTGCCTAACTTCTTTTATGGATCGTCCCAGTTGCATAGAGATTTTATTAATTGATATAATTCCTTTAGAATAATTAGAGCCAAATAAGAATTTTTAGTTTTTTCCTGACAGTACCTTTCAAGGTGATCGAGAAGTTTAATTTTTGACTCCCTAGATATATTTGAACGATTGATCTCATCCCGAAGAAAAGAGATATTTTTTATGTTTTTTTTCATTGATTATACATTTTAAGACTTGAATAAAATTGATAACAGCTGATATGCTATTCAATCCTAAAATGTGTGAATCATCATCCGACATTTGTCCGCGGATTCTATAAAAAGTCCTGCTTCTAAAAATTTGATAGGTTTCCTCTTTCCAGGTTCTTGATTTACACTGTATCATCAAACTGGTAAGATCAAAAACACCTTTTATCCTATTAAGGATGATATCAATAAAATCAAGGTAGGTCTGCCTTATTTTATTAACAATTTGCCGTATTGCTTCGAGGTATAACTGAGGGCAACACTTTTGTGCTATTAGATCAGCTAGTCCGAAGATTAGCTCTTTAAGAGTTTTATCACTAGATAGTTTAGTAGGGGATAAGGAATAACTGAGATCGAAATCTGATCCTTCTACAGTTGAAACTTCATACAAGTTCCAAATACTATCATGAGCTACTTTATTTCGAATCCCTTGAAAGTAACTGCGTTGCTTGGTAAGATAATCAGAACCAAAGAACGAAGAATTAGTTTTGATTTCAATTCCATCGATCCATGTCTTTATGCACATGGGTTGAAAGTGATCCAAATCTTCAAAAATATCTGACTCCATGATGCAAATATAGTACAATAATTGTACTATACAAAATATGTACTATTTTATTTAGATAGACTTTAGGTTTTCCCTTCAGGTCGGGCTTTCCGCTCTTACACGCTAACCGCTTCAATCCCTAAGCCATGGAGAAAAAGCTCATCCCGAAATCGCTTTTTCAGATTTACTAATTTGCCATCCCTGGACATTTTGTTCTCCGTTTCCACTTGCTGTCGCAGCAATGTACAAACAGGTCTACAGAACATGTCAAGTAAAAATCCGGAAATCTCCACCCCCTGGGTAGGTATTTCCAACCGGGAGCAAGCACCCTATTTTTTGCTTGACATAACCTGGACCAGTTTGTAATGTGTGATTGAAAGGCGACAGAAAGAGGAAACTCCGAAAAAAATGTGCCCTTTACCTCCGGCGGGAAAGGCTCAAGAATCGGAAATTGCCTTAGATTAATCTAGAATATACATTTTGAGAATCAGGTCATTAAAAATTAGTATGCTAAATTCTGGGAATGATAAACACCTTATTTTTAATAATTGATATTAGTACTCATTCAGTGATCGATTAAGCAACATTGTAAAAATCACACTCCCATTATGAATCATATCAAAACCACGTGCGTCCATCCGATAGGTAAGGAGGGGGCTTCTGTGACCACATCCATTGAACCCGGAACTGCGAATGATTATCGTAATTTGAAAGAACTTAATTACCCGGGTTTTTTATCTACTCATAATCAGCATAGATTAGGAGAAATCATAGCACGTCTGGAAGGAGCAAAGTACGGAGTAGCATTTAATTCAGGAATGACCGCCATAAGTTGTTCTATTTTTTCTTTGATAAAAACGGGAGATCATGTGCTTTTATCCAGTGAACTGTATGGTGGTACGTTCAAACTTGCAACCAAAGAGTTTATCAAACGAGGTATCTCATACAGCTTTGTTGATAACACCTTGGATTCTTTGGATAAACACAAGAGAGAGAATACCGTTCTTTATTTTTTTGAAACTCCCTCAAATCCATTGTTGAGTATCACGGATTTATCACAAATTTCAAATTGGGCGAAAACACATCGTATCAAAACCGTAGTAGACAACACATTTGCCACCCCGGTCAATCAAAATCCCTTGTTTTGGGGGATAGATATTGTATTGCATAGTGGAACAAAATATCTAGGTGGCCATAATGACCTTATGTTTGGTGTTGCAGCCACTAGCGACCCTGTCTTGTACCAGGCGTTACTAAACACAGCAAAAATTTATGGTGGTGCATTATCACCGGAAATATGTTACCTGGCTGAAAGAAGTATCAAAACTTTATATCTGAGGGTACAGCAGCAAAATAGGTCCGCAGCAAAGATTGCAGCCTTTCTTAATGAGCATACTAAAGTCAAAAAGGTTTATTATCCGGGACTACAAACACATCCTGATCATCAAATTGCTCAAAAACAAATGAACGGTTTTGGGGGAATGGTTTCTTTTGAAATTTTCAGTGAAGGGAAGCACATGAATCGCTTTCTCGATCATTTAAAGATTATCTCACCAGCTATAAGCCTTGGTGGAGTAGAAAGTTTAATCAGTGTTCCTGCAGTTACATCACATAAGGATCTCAGTAGTGAGGAGCAAAAGTCAAAGGGGATAACAGCGGCTTTAATTAGGTTGTCTGTTGGTATAGAAGATAGTGATGATCTCATAGAGGATCTTTCATTTGCTTTAAGTAAAATGTAGCTGTTTATTAAAGCATTTCAAAGGAGTGAATCCAATATACAACTGGTCAAGACACAGTTAACTATCAATATCCATGAAAAATATTTTTCCATATATTTGATAGCTAAGGATATTCTTTATTACTCTGAATGTCAATGAGAATATTAAATAGTGAAGAGGAATTTGGGTTTAATCAATTGTTTAAATCAATCTATGAAGAGCAATTTGAAAACCTGTATTCTTATGCGCTCACAATTACCGGAACACCTGATTTGGCAAAAGATGCCGTATCTGAAGTTTTTTTTGATCTACTGAAATCTCAACGAGACCTTTCTCATGTCAAGGATATTAGAGCTTACCTGCTAAAATCAGTCAAAAATAGTTGTATCAAAATCATATCGAGAGACCCTATTCAGTTCGAAAAATTACAATCGGGGATAGAAACGAAGCTTGTAGAAGAAATCGATCCTGAGGAAGTATTAATTGGAAAAGAACTTGATCAGTTTTTAGAAGATGCGATCAAGAGTCTTTCACCTCAATGCCAGCTGATATTCAATATGGTCAAACTTCAAGGTAAAAAATATGAGGATGTTGCCAATGAGCTTGGTATTTCTATGAATACAGTTAGAAATCACCTGGTTTCTTCATTAAAGCATATTCGAAATAGGATTGAAAAGAACTACGATGATCACTCTGTCATCCGGCTCCTTACCAAACTAGGTTCAATTATTCTGATATTAGCCTCAGTATTGTATTTCATCTAGAATGCACCCGGAAATACTGCATAATTTTCAATTATTATCCAAAATTGTATGCATTATTATATTTTTTAAATAATCTCTAGTCCATTTATGTTTCAAAACCATCTAATTGGTGAAGCACATTTACTTCAAGATAAGATAAATGGATAAAATCATATTTAAGAAAATATCGGGGGAGACACTTTCCAGAGATGAGCAAAATGCCTTAGAACAATGGCTTGTTGCTGATTCAAAAAACAGGAAAACATATTTCCAGCTGAAGATGGCTTATCAATCCAAGGATAAAGATGATTTCATACAAATCAAGAAAGAACTTTGGAAGGAGCTAAGTCATTCTATGAGAACACAAGGTCAAAAATCCTATAGAAAAGTGGTACTCAAGTGGGCAGCTTCAATTTTACTAGTGGGGGCAATCGGATCGATGATATATTATTATCCTATGAGACAGGGTAATCAAACAACTCAGGAATCAATTATTAATCTTACTGAAAGATCAACTATCAGAGGTCAAAAACGAACCATCACTTTACCTGATGGAACCAAGGTAAAACTAAATTCTGGGAGTAAACTAATTAGCCCCGATCTTTTTGAAAGTGAAAGAAGAGTAAAAATTGAAGGAGAAGCCTTTTTTGAAGTCACTAAATCCACCATACCCTTTATTGTTGAAGCTGGGGGTATCGAAGTCAGGGTTCTTGGAACTTCATTTAATGTGAATACTTACATCACAAATAAAATATCTGTAGCTGTAGCTACAGGTAAGGTTAATGTCTCGGCCAATACAATGGATCTTGCTATCCAGAAGGATTTACTTCCTGGCCAGCAAGTTACCTATGAATATGGTGAACCTGTACTTGAAGTATCAAATTATGATGTTCAGGCTGTCCTTGGCTGGAAAGACAACATACTGGTTTTTAAAGAAAGTAAATTCAATGATGTAATTAAAGATTTGAATAATTGGTATGGCGTCACATTCATCATTGATGATGAAATAGATTTTGATGAGACATTTAATGCTACCTATATAAATCCCGTTTTACCAGAAGTAATGGAAAGTCTTGCTCATCTATATTCCTTTAAATATGAAATAAATGATAAACAAGTAAACATAAGAAAATGATAATCTAAAAAGAAAGAGCTGATCCGGGCTTTGGGGAAAGACAGAACAGCTCTTTGGTAATAAGTTTCTGAACTAAATCAAAAACGTATGTATACAAATTTACTTAAACAACTAACTCTAATGTCTAGATTGGCCATTTATTTATTTGTCTTCGGATATTCGTTGACAATGGTATTTGGTACTGAGCTAGACGCGCAACGTAAGCGGCTCAATGAGATCAGTTTTGAGATAGAAAGAGGTTCTTATTCCATGCAGGAACTCTTTTCTAAAATTGAGTCATCAAGCAATTTTAAATTAGCTTTCTTGACCGAAGATGATTGGGAGAATCAGATAGTCACAATTGATGATAATCAATGGGTCCTTCAACATTTGCTTGAGCATTTGTCATCGACCTGGAGTGTATCTTTCAAACGGGTGAATGAGACAATCTCTGTTAGTAAAATCATTCAAAGTAAGGGATTTATTGAACCAGTTGTTCTGGATCAAATAACCATTTCAGGAACCATTACTGATGAAAATGGTGAAGCTCTTCCTGGAGCAACTATTCAGGAAAAGGGGACAACAAATGGTACGATTACGAATGTAGAAGGGAAGTTTACACTTAGTACTCCAGAGGATGCTGTTTTAACAATTTCTTTTGTCGGGTATGAATCACAAGAAATTCCACTAAACGGTAGATCGATGATCGACTTGAGTTTGGAACCTGATATTGCTTCACTTCAGGAAGTTGTAGTTGTAGGGTATGGTGAGCAAAAGAAGAGCGACATTACAGGGTCGGTAGCATCTATTCCGGAAGAAAGATTGGAAATGGTGCCAAATATAAATGCTGCACAGGCTATACAGGGATCAATTCCTGGAGTCTCAATTCAACAAACGACTTCCAGTGCCAGTGCCGGAAATGCAAATATTATTGTAAGGGGGCGGAATTCAATCAAGGCAAATAATACACCACTTGTAGTAATCGATGGTGTTCCGGGTGGACTATTCGACATAAATCCAAATGATATTGCATCAATAGAAGTTTTAAAAGATGCATCTGCAGCTGCCATTTATGGATCCAGAGGAGCTAATGGTGTTATTCTGATTACAACAAAAGAAGGCGCAAAAGGGAAACCAAAAATCACATATAATGGATATTACTCCACACAAAGGTTCGTAAACCTTCCAGATATCATGGATGGGGGTGAGTTTTATAGGTTTAAGCAGATTAGGGACCAATCAGCCATCACACAGTATGAAACAGACAGATTTGAGTCCGGAGATTGGACCTATTGGCCAGATTATGCCCTTAGGAATGGCCAGGCCCAACATCACAATATTTCTGTATCCGGCGCTTCTGATAAAACATCATTTTATATATCTGGTGGGCTTTATGATGTACAGGGCCTAACTGTAAATGATGAGTATCTAAGGGTTACTACCAGGGTGAACTTAGAAACCCAGATTTTTGATTGGTTGACTTATGGGACAAGAACTCAACTAGCTTATGAAGATCAGAGTGGCGTACAAGCAGATATTTCTGAAGTTTTTGCCGCGCATCCATTGGGAGAGGTATATGATGTCAATGGCAACCTGACTTTACATCCAGTACCATATGACCCACAGAAGGGAAATCCATTAGCATCTACACTTTATAATGATCTGGATAAATCTTATGAAATATTTTCAAACAATTACTTAAATGTCGATGTGCCTTTTATAGAAGGGTTAGGGTACAGACTCAATACAGGTGTGAGGTTTGATTTTCAGGACCAGTCCACATATATGCCCAGAACAACAAAGGAGGGGTTTGATAATCAGGGCAATGCCATAACAAATAAGGCAGTGAGTCAGGACATATTGGTGGAGAATATCCTCTCCTATAACAGACAATTTCAAAAACATTCGATCGCAGCCACCTTGCTATATAGCTATCAGGGAGTTGAGGAGACAGGAAACATGGTAACTTCCAGAGGATTCCCTTCTGACCTGCTTGAATGGTATTCCAGTGCACAGGCTCAGGTAGTGATACCGGAGTATGCATATGCCAAAACAAATCTCCTTTCTCAAATGGCTCGGTTGAATTATACTTATGACGGAAAGTATTTGGTCACACTAACAACCAGGAGAGATGGATATTCCGGGTTTGGTACCAAAAAGAAATGGGGGACATTTCCATCAGTAGCTCTTGGATGGAATATTGCTGATGAAGACTTTTTCCCTACTAATTCTTTGATAAGCGCATTAAAACTCAGGGCGTCATTTGGAAAAAATGGAAACCAGGCTATCTCCGCCTATCAAACAATCGCAAGGTTGGCCAGCGGAGAAAATGCAAATATGGTTTCATTAAACAATCCCTTACCTGGTTATCTGCCTACTCAATTGGCACAGGATAATTTGGGATGGGAAACTTCAAATACGTATAATATTGGTCTTGACTACAGCTTTCTTGAAGATAGGATACAGGGGGATATTAACATCTATAAAACCAATACATTCGATTTATTATTGGACCGGACAATCTCTTTTGTTCATGGTATTGCCTCAATCACACAGAATATTGGTGAAACTCAAAACAAGGGGTTTGAATTTTCCATAAGCTCTGTCAATATCAATAGAGGAGATTTTACATGGAAGACTATGGCCAATGCATCTTTTGTAAGCAATAAGATTGTTTCATTATATGGAGAGTTGGATCAAAGCGGTCAGGAAATTGATGACATTGCTAATCAATGGTTCATTGGCCATCCGATCAATGTGAACTTCAACTATAAATGGGCTGGTGTATGGCAGGAAAGTGAGGCTTCCGAAGCATCGGCCTATGGGCAGCAACCTGGATTCGTTAAAGTTGAGGACTTGAATAATGACGGCGTGATTAATGCCGATGATCGTCAGATCATTGGACAGGTTGATCCCAAATTTTTGTGGGGTCTAACTAATACGATAACATACAAAAATTTCACACTTAACATATTTATGCATGGGGTGCATGGAGTGACTAAAGAAAACCCCCTGAAAAATGACCACGCATTGGCTGAGGTCAGAAATAATGTAACCTATAAAAACTGGTGGACACCGGAAAATCCAAATACCGGTTGGCTGGTCAATCATTATGACGCTCAAATGCAGGGTGGGGTTACCGTACCTTATTTTGAAAATGCCAGTTTTGTTAGAGTGAAGGATGTATCATTTGCTTACAGTATACCCGAAGCTGTTTTGGAAAAAATTGGATTCGGTCAGTTTCGAATCTATACCACTTTGCGAAATATGTTCACTTTCACAAAATGGGAAGGTCTGGATCCTGAATTGGTGGGTCAAAGAGCCACTCCCCTTCAGAAGGAGTATGTGATTGGACTTGACTTTAGTTTCTAAACCTCAAAATTTAATGGAAATGAAAAATAATATCAATATAAAAATGGTAGTTGGTTTAATGACAGGCATTTTTCTTTTTGCATGTTCAGAGGACCTATTGATTGAAAATCCCCCGCATTTAATTACAGCGGATAAGCTTTTCAATAACCTGGATGGATTTGAAAATGGATTAAATGGCATCTATTCTAATATCAGAAATGAAAAAAGTGGTTTAACCAGTTCGGTTGATCTGACCTTGGGTTTGTTGATTAATGGTACGGATTTGTTTGTATCCAACACGCCCGACAACAACAAAGGCGCTTCTTCTTTAATGTCTCAGTGGACGACATTGAATGACCCTTCCTATTTTATGTATGAGAATGTATTCAGGTGGTTGTATGAAATCATCAACTCTGCCAACACAATCATCAATAGGGCAAATGAGAATGATGTCAATTGGGTTGGACAAGGTAATGAACCTGATGAAAATAAAAACAGGGTAATTGCTGAAGCTAAAGCAATGAGAGCATGGGCTTACAGGCACCTAACATATATGTTTGGCGATGTGCCTCTGAGCCTCGAAGAATCTGTGGGATCCAATATTAAAACAGATTGGAAGAGAACACCTGTTACTGAGGTTAGACAGCAGATCGTTGCTGACCTCTTATTTGCTCAGAATTATATACCGGTTGAAGGTTCTCTTCCGGGAAGAATTACCCGGGGTGCTGTACAAACGTATTTATCTGAAATGTACCTTACATTAAACAATCCTGATAGTGCTTTATATTGGGCTGACCAAGTCATTAATAATTCAGCTTACCAATTGATTACTTCCCGTTACGGGGTTACTAGCAATGAAGGAGGTGTTCCCTTTATGGATATGTTTTTGGATGGTAATGCCAATAGGGAAGAGGGTAATACAGAATCCCTTTGGACATGGAATTTTGAGTACAATACAATCGGAGGTGGTCAGGCGATGTTGAGAAGAGTGTTGATGAGCAGGTACATGAGTATCCAGGTAGATGGTGTACTACCATTTCAAATAACAGTAGATAGAGGGGGAAGACCTCAGTCCTGGATTGGTATGACAAAATTCGCAATGGATCTGTATGAAATTCAAGATGACCGGTATTCCGATTATGCAATTAAGAAGCATATGGTATTTAAGACGGCCGAGCAAAATGCACCCCAGGCTGCAGACATTCTACCTCCTGGTTATAATTATGGGGATACCCTCCATTTTGACTGGTCTGAGGATATCAGTACAACCCGGTTTGGCGTTCATGACTGGCCCTGGTCCAGGAAAATTGAAGGCACAGATCCAAATAATCCTGCACAAACCTATCAGTATAATGACATTGTTTATATGAGACTTGCCGAAACCTATCTATTGAAAGCTGAAGCTCAATTTTTGCTAGGATTAGTGGATGAAGCAGCAGAGACCATTAATGTTATTAGAAGCAGGTCAAATGCAACGCCAATTACAGCTACTGATATGGATATTGATTTCATATTGGATGAGCGAGGACGTGAGCTACTTGTGGAGGAACATAGACGATACACCTTGTTGAGAACCGGTAAATGGCTCGAAAGAGTACAGGCTCACAACCAGAATGGGGGTCAGCGAGTGACTTCAAGAGATAGATTGTTTCCAATACCGCAAGCTGTAATCGATGCAAATCTAACAAGCATTATGTCTCAGAATGAAGGTTATTCTGAATGATTAGAACTTAGTTCAATACGGAGGGATTGTGAAATAAAACCTTCTTTCGGTCACAATTCCTTCATTCTTATTTTATGCATCAATCAAGAGTTTTATGGTCATTTTTCATTTCCTTAAGAAAATGTATTTTCAATTATTTCTGATACTATTATTCATCAGTTTTAATGGATGGAGTAATGGAGATTTAACAATCAGAGAATTTGTCTCCGGATCCCTTGGAGTACCAACAATTACCCAAAGCGAGAGAGATGTTCCTGTTGTAGGTAAAGCGGATGTCGTAATAGCAGGAGGAGGAGTTGCCGGGGTAATGGCGGCTTTGCAGGCAGCATCACAGGGACATTCTGTTATCATACTAGAAAGTCGTAATTATCTGGGATATGAGCTTACGGCAAGTTATCGTTTGAATCAACATCCAAGTGAATTATATCAATCTTCGCTGGCTTTATCAATCCATAATGAGTTAAGCGAAAGTGGCATTATTGGCGAAGAGTTTAACCCTGAAGCATTGAAGTCATTCTTGCATAAAAAGGTAAGTGATCAACCCAATATTGATGTTTACTTCTTCTCAAGAGCCAATGGGGTGATCATTGAAGATGACCAGGTAAAGGGCGTTTTGTTTAATAGTATCAATGGTCGTCAGATATTGTTGGCGAAGTCCGTTGTTGATGCCACCTCGGATATGCGTGTTGCCCAATCAGCAGGAGCTGAGCTCGTAAAATCATATCCTGAAGAGAATATTTCAAGACGCTTTGTCAAAGCCAGAATTCCATCCCTGCTTGAACAGGGCTCTTTGAATGATCCTGGGGTACTTGACCTGGGAATACAGGAAGTGATTATTCATTCAAACAGGATTGAACTGGTCGCACCTTCGAAGTTGGATCTAAACATTGAAAAGAGTCTTTCATCATCCCACGCAATTACGCTCAACAAATGTTTTGAATTGAAAGAATTCCTCTTCAACAGAGGTATAACATTGGGTGATTTTCAACCGGCTCCCGAAACATGGTTTGATCATGGGCCTGTGATCAAGAGCAAAAGTCCATTTACAAATAAGGAAATGACAACATTAACCTTAAATAAACCGGATGCATTAAAGATAACAGGAGTTGAAGGTCTGATAGTTGCAGGAAGAGGTGTTAGTCAATATTTCAATTCAGCTGATTTGGAGTTTTTGCTGGCTGTAGGAGAATTAGCCGGAAAAATAAGTGCTATGATGGCCGAAAAAATTGTCGATTTTCCAGAACTTTTTTCCTCTCCGCAACAAATCAGTTCAGAGGAGAAAGAGAAAGAAATCAAAGAAGTTTTGGAAGGATTTGATGCTTCGGCTGATTATCCGGTAGTTCGCCAAAAAGAAGTGAAAATACCCATTTTAGGGCGATATGATGTTGTTGTTGTTGGTGGAGGCACCTCAGGTTCATTCGCCGCAATTTCATCAGCCCGTGAAGGAGCAAAAACTGCTGTTGTAGAATTGATCTCTAACCTGGGTGGAACAAGTACCAATAAAGTGACCGGATACTATTGGGGGGCGCCATGGAAAAGTTTATTAAGGCAGGAAGTTGGAAATGACATCCACCTGGTAAAAGATGGTAGTCGAAGAACAGGCCTCGAAAAAGTCCGGTTTTCAGGTGAGGATAAAAAATACACGCTTCAGAAATTGGCCATGGAAGCAGGCGTCGATCTTTACTTTCATTCATTGGCGGGAGGTGTGGTCATGGAAGGCAATGAAGCCAAAGGTGTAGTTGTAGAAAACTCAAACGGGCGTCATATTCTCCTGGCAGATGTAGTAATAGATGCCACAGGTTTAGCCGGCATGGCTGTAGCTGCTGGTGCCGGGTACGATAAAGGAAGATCAACCGATGGATTTGTTTTGGAAATGGAGCATGGTCCGTTGAGAGACCCCAATCATATACCTGATATTTCTTCCTTCTATTTAAAATACCCATCACCATTGAGTTTGAGTATTAGAGAAAGCCGAAGAGTGAAAGGGGATTACACAGTCACTTTTCAGGATGCTATAGCTGAAAGGAAATTCGAAGATAACATATGCCGGTGGAGGGCAAATTATGATACACATTTTCCTAATTCTGCAAATCAAACCGACCTTGGTCAGGATTGGACATCAATATTGGGGCTGTGGAGAAGACCAATTGTGGGTAATATTCCTTACAGATCAATCTTGCCACAGGGAATTGAAAAAATTATGGTGGTTGGGAAATCCTATTCTACCGATCATGATGCATTAATAGGAGGAAGGATGCAACCGGATCTTGAACATCTGGGTGAAGCCGCTGGAATTGCTGCAGCAATTGCTGCAGAAAATAGGATATTATTACGGGAGCTAGATATCAACGCTCTTCAGGAAAAATTGGTAAATAAAGGGGTTTTACGCAATGAAGACCTAATCGGAAAATCAGATTATGATGGTCCATCGAAGGAAGTCTTGCACAGCCAGGATTATTGGAAGGCAGAGAGAGATGCTGCTTTTCCACCGGATAAGGATTTCAAACAATATTCCACTGAACAGTTAGTCGGTATGCTAGGGACAGAGCAGGCTTTGGAGGCAATGACCCAATTATATATTCGAGGAAAGGAATCAATACCCTATTTGAAACCTGTATTAAAGACCAATGATCAAATTAAACTTGAAGAAGTGGTAGTTTTGCTGGGTTTACTGGGGGACAGGTCTTCAGTCCCATATCTCTTGCAGTTCCTGAAGGAACGAAACATCAGAAGGTTTGAGTATGATCTACCGTATGCGTCAAGTAGACCATCCCTGCCATTATACTGGTCTGCAATTGTGCTACTTGGAAGATTCGGAGAAAAAGCTGCAGTACCTGAGATGTTAAATATTTTGAATGATTCTCCCAAACCAGAAAGGATGATTTCTATGGATCGGTCACAATATGGCAATGACATGTTTGAAACAACAAATGTTTGTCCACCTACACTTGCCTCATTTACCATTGTTGCATTAGGGAGAATCGGAGACCCAGTTGCCATTCCGTCAATCAAACCTTTTCTAAAGGTATCGAGCGATGTGGAAATTAAAGAGGAAAATACAGACTTTGAACTTGTCTATGGTGTGAAAACAAATGCGATCTGGGCACTTTCACAACTTGGCGATAAATCAGGAATTCCTTATCTGGAAGATTTAATGAATGCAGATCAATTTATGGTTAGAGATTACGCTAAGAGATTGAAGATGGAAATCAAGTAATGGCATTGATTAGATATATTATCAAAAAATGAAAAGCATATTCATAAGCTTCATTTTTATAGTAGGATTTTTTAAAACCTCCGTAGGTTTCGAACAAAATATCCGGGTATTCAATGATAATACGCTTGATTTTCCGATAACCTATACCCAGTCAAAACTGGTAACATTCGAAGATGGCAAGGATACATTGTTCATTAACAGGTCCTCAGAGGATCATCCGATTTCCTATTTTAGGGAAATTGCAACAGGCGTTTGTCTGGACAATGAATGTCGTCCATTAAATATCATCGTTTACTGGACTATTACAGGTAGATTTCTTGGATTTGAATTACCTGAAGGTGAATTCTTGAGTAAGACAGATCATGAGAAATTTAATGAAAAGGAGTATCAGGATATGAATAGAATGGTTTCAAACCAAAATTCTATTTTGGCTAATTTTTCAATAAAGGACCTGACAGTGCCAGTTACTGACGCTGATACCGCCGGTGAGAAGATTGATGGTGTCAGTGCGGCTACAAAAGCGAGTATACTTGATTATTGTGTTGAGGGTGCTGTATACACTACATACACCTTATGGCACATCATTTATGGTGAGACTAGAACCAAAATAATTGAAATAACAGAAAGTATGCTTTCACCAGAATTATTGACCATGATTATGGATAGCCAAAATATCCTAGATAAGAAATGGGGATTAACCCATGCTAGAAAATTCTGGCAATCGTCTGAAATCCAACAACAAATATTTGATATCATAGAAAATCAGGACTTGCAATTGATTGATATGGCAATGAATGTAATCCCAATTTCCAGCCTGGAGTCATCTGATTTGCAAATACGATTATATTCCTATTATCACCAGTCAGATAACACAGTGAAGAGGAAAATTCTAAAGAAGTTTCAGATGGTAACTCATCTGAGTGATAGTATCAAATATCAATTCATTAAAAATTTTGATAGCGATAATAGGCTTGCAGAAGATGTGCTTGACCTGTTATTCTCTTTCAATATTCAGGATGGGATGATGTTAAGAAAAATCGCTGAACTATTGATGGATGAAAATATGATGGTTGCATATAAAACCTACAACTACTTAAGAGAGCAAAATACAAAAGACCGACATGTTCAAAAAATGATGAAAAAGTATCTTAGAAAATAGAAGTTTGAATTAATCTCAAGAAAAATGAATAATAGTAATTCAAGAAGAAAGTTTTTAGCATCTATTTCGATGCTCTCGGCATCAGTAACAATGAATGCATCCGCGTTTAGCTTTGGATCTAAACAGGAAAAGCTGAAGGTAGTTTTGGTGGGTACCGGAATCCGTGGCACCTCGTTTTGGGGCAAAAGACTGATCGATAAATATTCTGATATTCTGGAGTTTGTTGGTTTGTGTGATGTGAATCCCGGTCGACTTGAATTTGCCAAAAAGTATATCGGGGTTAATTGCAACACCTATACTGATTTTGAAAGCATGATCTCTGAGAATAAACCTGACCTTGTGATTGTGACTACTACTGACTCTACTCATCATGAGTACATTGTAAAAGGACTTAGGATGGGATGCGATGTGCTTACGGAAAAACCTTTGACTATAGATGAAGACAAGTGTCAGGAGATCATTAATGCTGAAAGGAAATCCGGTAGAAATGTAATTGTTGGTTTCAATTATCGATGGAGTCCTTACAACACTAAAGTAAAAGAATTATTACAAAAGGGAGCAATCGGGAAAGTAACCTCAGTTGACTTTCACTGGTATCTAAATACTTACCATGGGGCTTCCTATTTCAGAAGGTGGCATGGGTTGAGACAAGAAAGTGGTACACTTTGGGTCCATAAGTCCACACATCATTTTGATTTGCTCAACTGGTGGATTGATTCTGATCCTGAGGAGGTTTTTGCCTATGGAGATTTGGAGCATTACGGAAGTGCTAACTCTTTTAGAGGGAATAATTGCAGGGATTGTGATTATACAAAAAGCTGCAATTTCTACTGGGATATTATGAAAAGTAAGCGCGATGTGGATTTATATGTTAAAAATGAACAATATGATGGCTATATCCGTGATAATTGCCTTTTCAGAGATGAAATCAATATCTATGACAAGATGTCTGCTCAAATTAGGTATAAGAATAATGTTGTTGTCAACTACTCTTTAACAACCTATTCACCGTTTGAAGGATGGAGGGTTGCTTTTAATGGTACCGAAGGACGCATTGAAGCATGGTTAGATATACCATATCAGAAAAAAGAGGATGTAAGTCAGGAAGAGCTACATAAACTTGAAATGAACCAGGGAGATATGGAAGTTGAGGGATATGAGCCCGTGGTACTTCACAATCTTTGGAAGGATTATGATACGATCAAAGTTCCATTTCAGAGAGGTGGACACGGTGGGGGTGATGCTAAACTTCATGATAAAATATTTAAAGACCCAGCATCCGTAGATCAATTTGAGAGAGCAGCTGGTGTAAGGGATGGAGTCATGTCTGTATTAGTTGGTATAGCTGCAAGAAAATCCATTGAATCTGGTGAGCCTATTAAAATTGCTTCGTTGACAGATTTGCAACCAAGAGCCTCAAGGTTGGATTAGTTAAATTTTGTATTGTAATGTATTTTGAAAAACATAGTATCAGATATTCTTAGACATCGATTCCAATTCTGCCTCTATATCTGTGGAGATACTTGTCTTGTTATAAAATAACTTAGATACTTATTAAATAATTTGAGAAGACCTTCTTGAGGAGTTGTTGGTAGGTTAAGTGTATTGAATGGAAGAGGAGCGATGAAAAAGTCGGGTACTTTAATGTAAAATACTGATATTCAGAGTCTTGTGGTAAGGAATCGAACCCCAGACCTCCGGGTTATGAACCTAATTTTCCATTATTAGCTCATCATATCCATCGACCACTTCATTTTCAAATGAATCCAGGTAAGTTTGAGTGATCGCTTCCGTTTTATGTCCAAGACTCTCCTGAATTATTGCCGTTGGTACACCTCGCCGTTTTCCCATTGTGGCATAGGTATGTCGGGCAGTATAAATGGTGATGGAATCAATATTTAGAAGTTCTGCTATTTCCTTTAGACGCTTATTCAAGCGCTTCCTTTTATTTTTAATGGTCTCGTGATACTTCAAAGGACTATCGCCCTTCTTTAACACAGGAAAAAGGAACTCATCTTTATCACAATCGGGACTTACATAGGATAACAAGATTTCCTTCAGTTGATCATTAATCTTAATGCTGAACCGCTTCCCAGTCTTGCTTCGAACATACTGAATACGTTCAAAATCACCTACGATATTTGACTTCTTCAGCATACACATATCCATCCAGTTCATCCCCCGCATGTAGAATGAAGCCATGAACAATTTACGAGCTTCAAACAAAGGTGTCTGAGGAACTAACTCCAGGTTTCTAAATGATGAAAATTCCTTTTCTGATAAGGCTCTTCTTTCCGGATCGCCATTTTTGATTTTATAATCCTTGAAAGGGTAAGATTCAAGACTAGCATATCCTGCCTTGATCGCTCTGTTATATACAGACCTTAGTGTTCGGAGATACACACTTAGTCCACCAGTCTGATTCTCTTTGGAGTAGTGTGCAACCTCGAGCTTCTTAAGAAAGGTGTAGTTAATCTCATTGAATGTCAATCGATCACTGGTATGGAATTTTTTCAACTTTTTTAGAAGCCCTGAATAGACTTCAGCATTACCGTTCTTTTTGGCTTTCCGAAGATCATCAATAATCGACTGAATAAAATCAAATACATATACTTCTCCAGTTCCTTTACCAGTGGATTCGATGAGCCCTTTTATATCCTTCATCGACAAGCGGTTGATCTTCCCATCCTCTTCCAGCTTTGCAATAACATCATAAACCTTAGCCACCTTGGAGCGTATTTTGTTATTTAATCTGGTGATATTATCCGCAATTGATGAAGACGATTTTATACATTGATTTCTATGGTCCCATTCCTTTTCTTTTAAACTGATCCCAACAGGAATATTTATGATTTTCCGGTTGTAGGTAACCCTGATTATTAGAGGAAATGACCCGTCATTTTTTTGTCTACTGGTATTTAATAGAGCCTTGGTTGTAAGTGCCATAATAACACGATTTGTAAACTATTTGTAAACAAATATAGACATTATAACACATTAAATAAAATTATATAATTTATAAAACACTGATAATCAATCATTTAAAATCATATCAATTCAGATAAAACCAATATAAATGTGCCTTACAAGCAGGGGGTCAATGGTTCGAATCCATTAGGGCCCACTAAAGGATGGAATCCCGTTTGCAAAGCAAACGGGATTTTTTGTTTAATGCCGAGCCAATCTTGATTGAGTGAGGGCATTAAACAAAAAATTATCATTCGACGGAGGAAAATGGGATTCGATTTAGACTTCGGGGTTGACATGGATCACCGTAGGTAATCCATCAAGTACAATACGCTTATGTTATTATGCAAATTATAAAAAGGCATGTTGTGTTTATTCAGGATGATGGCATGAACCCAAAGAAAAAAGGTCACCTATTTTTAGGTGACCCTTATTTGTAATAAAAACTAACAACCTTGGTGATTCTTACAAGTGTATGAAACCCCTAGATGAAATTACCCTCTGCATCAATTTTTACTTTTATCGTTTTATCCTCATTCTGAAGTTTGATTTTATACAGTCTTCTGGCTGCATCTGAGGATTCACGATAATTCACCAAATAATGATCCTTCGTTGGTACCCAATTTGGAAATTTTGTTAAAATGGCTTCAGTTATGTGGGTAGGTAATATGACATCTTCAAATTTTTCGATGGTACGTAGCAGTGTGCCATCCTTGTCATAGGCAGCAAGAATTCTGCCATTAGGAATAAAAAACTGAACACTATAAAGGTCCTTATCTTCTTCATAGAATGCTGCACTTTTTAGGTCAAAACTGGCTACTTTTTCCTCCAGGTTACGTACATCGGTATCCGCTACTTCTTCCGGGCTCACACTATTCAGATATTTATAGTTGGTAGCTCGTACTTCAAACTCAGGGAGTGTGACCTGAGCAAAGGATTGGGTGGTTAGTCCAAGAATCATTAAACCAAAAAGTAACTTTTTCATGACTTTGTTATTTTAATTTATACATGATAATTGTTTTAATAATTAGTCTTCGTCTCTATTGACGTAAACTTCTTATCAATCCCGCGGAATCATCCAAAAAAAACGCTGGTGTAATATCTCAAGGGTTTTAATCCTCTTATTTTATCACAGGTTTAAATGACTGTTATCATAGACGTATTCACTTGGTTATTTTTTGAATTCTCCCTAAAATAGCCCAGATTAGTTTTTGCGAATTTCCCAACAACCCATGCAATTCCAGCCAAAATCCTTAAATAATCTTAATCATTCCACTGATGAAAAAAGGGAATTTCAATTTTCTAACGATCTGGAATGTTGGCAAGCATTCAAAAGGGGAAATGAAGCAGCTTTCATCCATATTTATAAACAGTATTTCAAAAGACTGCTAGACTATAGTGCTCAGTACACCGTGAATAAAGAGCTGGTTTTGGATTGTATTCAGGATATTTTCGTTGAATTACGCAAAAACCGCAAAAACCTTTCTGACACCAATTCCATTTTAAAGTACCTGCTCATATCACTTAAAAGAAAGATCATTTATCGGCTGAACCAGGCTAAATCTCTGGATTTAAGACATCAAAAAGTAGAGCGTTTTGAAATAGAATATTCAGCAGAAGATTATATAGTAAACCGGCAAATATCTGAAGAGAGAAACGATAGGATTAAGCATGCTATATCGCAACTTTCAGAACGTCAGCGTGAAGCGATCTATTGCTTTTATTATCAGAATATGAATTATAAGGATGTGGCCGATGTCATGGATTTGTCCAGCACTAAATCTGCCCGCAATCTCATCTACAAAGCTCTTGGAAAGCTGAAGATAAGTCTGGTTGTAGATGTATTTGCCTTAATTTATATGATCCATTTTGTTTAAAAAAGGATTTTCCTTCCCATTTGCAGGACCCTGGTAATCGGGGACAAAAATTTTTTCCCAATTACATGATGTCGTTTCGGGGGTGTGCTTTCTTATTAGATTATAAGAATAGCAAATGAATTACCGCAACTATAAATTAGAAGATTTTCTTACCGACGAAGATTTTAAACAGTGGGTAATCAAACCTGATGCTGATCGCAATCACTTCTGGCAATCCTGGATAGCATCTAATCCGGAGAAAAAAAATATGGTCTACCAGGCTATTGAAATTATTCGGGGGATGAAATTTAGAAGCAGTGAGGATTTTAAAGATCACACTGATTTTGATGATCAACTTGAAACAACCCTTGAAGCCATACTACAAGCTGATTTAAGTACAGAGGAGCAAAAAGGAAATCATCGGATCAGAATATTTCACATACTTCCAAAAATTGCTGCTTCATTACTCTTAGTCATCGCCTCAGCAGCTTTTTTCTATTACATCACGACTACTTCCGAAAAGGCCGAAACTGTGGCCAATACCACTACCACAATAAAGGAAAATCCTGCTGGACAAAGATCCACATTGCGTTTGCCGGATGGTACCGTGGTCAACCTAAATTCATCCAGTTCCATCACCTATCAGGAGCCATTCACAGATTCTGTAAGATATGTAGAGTTGGTAGGTGAAGCATTTTTTGAAGTCGCCCATGATCCAAATAAGCCTTTCGTTGTGGCTTCTGGTACTGTAGAAACTGTGGCATTAGGCACATCTTTCAATGTGCGGGCTTTTCAAAGTGAACAGGATATCAGGATCTCACTGGCTACAGGAAAAGTCAAAGTCAAAATCCAGGGTAAATCCTCTGAAAAAGAAACTTTGTTAGAACCTGGCCAGCAATTAGCCTATGACAAAGTATTAGAAACACAGGAAAAGAAGGAGTTTGACGAATTACTTGATTTAGGTTGGAAAGATGGCGTCATGGTGTTTGAAGATGCTGATCTGGATGAGTTCATAGCCACAGTTGAGCGTTGGTACGGTGTCACCTTTGAGGTAACAGGTACTCAAACAAACAGATGGCACATAGAGGGGAAATTCGATGATGAAACTTTAAAGGAAATTATGGAAGGTTTGAGTTTCACCTACAACATACAATATGAAATGGAAGGAAAAAAAGTAAAAATAAAGTTATGATATGAACCAAAAAAAAAACGGATACCCAAAGTTTAGCGACCGGGCATCCGTGTACAGTTAACAACAAATTATGTTATTAAAAACCCAAAATTATGAAGAAAAAACTACTACAACTATTTTTTAGGTTGTCCAGGTATCTATTGTGTCTGTTAATGATACAATGTCTCAGCATGAGCCAACTGCTTGCAAAAAATGGTGCAACGCAGAAGATTCAAAGTGTAAAAGAAGTACAGTTTAATCTAAAGCCCGGAAATATTTCACTTCTCAAAATTATCGATCAAATTGAGGAGCAAACCGACTTCAAATTCTTTTTCGACAAAAGATATATTGATCAGAACATTAGCATCGAGATAGCGCAATCCGAAAATATTGTTGCGGATGTGCTCCTGAAAATATCTCAGGATGCTGGTTTAAAATTTAAGCAGATCAACAAAACGATCAATATTAGCAGGATTCCCGAAACGGAACCCTCTAACGATGGAAGTTTGGAAATTATCATTCAGGGAATTACGATAACAGGTCGCATTACTTCCTCTGAAGATGGCGAGGGATTACCCGGAGTAAACGTTGTCGTGAAAGGAACTACTAATGGAACGGTGACCGATATCGAAGGAAATTACAGGTTGGATGTCCCCGATCAAAACACCATTTTGGTATTTAGTTCAGTAGGATTTACAACTCAGGAGATTGTTGTTGGAAACAAGTCTGTTATCGATGCACAACTTAGTGCAGATACCAAGACACTCGGTGAGGTAGTGGTTACTGCCCTGGGTATTTCCCGAGAGAAAGAATCACTCGGATATTCAGTTGGAACAGTGGATGGAGATGACTTAAATGAGACGCCGCAGGCAAGTGTACTCAACTCCATGCAAGGTAAAGTCGCTGGTGTACAGATCTCTCAAACATACGGTGTAAGAGGTTCTTCCATGTCCATGGTCATTAGGGGAGCATCATCACTCAACTCTGACAATCAGCCATTATTTGTGGTAGATGGTGTGCCGATTTACAATACTTCGGACAACCTGTTTAACCAGGTGGATCTGGGTAATGCTGTGTCAGATTTAAATCCTGAGGATATAGAATCAGTTTCAGTATTGAAAGGACCTAGTGCTGCCGCTCTTTACGGTTCACGTGCAGGAAACGGCGTAGTACTTATTACCACGAAATCTGGTAAAAGTGGAAATAAAGGCCTGGGGATTGATTTCAATACATCTATCATTGCTGATAATCCATATAGGTATCTTCCGGTTCAGAATGAATTTGCTTCCGGGCAGGATGGTGCATTCATCTTTGAAAACGATGCTTATGAATTCTGGGGACCTAAGCTAGATAATGGCTTCATTGCCCAGCAAAGAAACCAGGATAGCCCAAGCGAATTGGTTTCCCACGAAAACAATATCAATCGTCAGCAAGATTTTTATCAAACTGGCTGGACGCAGGTAAATAATGTGGGAATCAATGGAAACTACGAGAATGCGAAATTTCGCGTTTCTTTAGGTAACTACAATAACACAGGCATCATGCCGAATGTGGATCTGAGAAAGAACAACATCGGCATAAATGGTACAATGAATCTGACGGATCATTTGGATGTCACTGTGATGACATCCCTGAGTGAGTCCAAGTCAGACAACCGGCCAAATACCGACGATAGTTTCCTCACTCCAACAAGAGCTATTCTAACCATAGGACCACAAGTTGACATGGCTCCTTACAGCAATCCCGCTACATGGTGGATGCCTAACCAGGAGGGTGTTGAACAACGCAGATGGAAAACAAGGTGGAATAACCCTTACCTGATGCAGGAGTTAGCAACAACAGGTTTTGACCGTACACAGGCGATCACCAAAATACAGATGAGCTGGGAATTTGTTAAGAACCTACGCTTCACTGCGAAATATCTACGAAGTCATTTAAGCCAACGAGCTGTAAATCAAAGACCGTGGAACACAGTTGACGCAACAAAAGGAAACTTTGACATTCAAAACTCTAGCTTTAGAGAGCAAAACTGGGAAGGGCTTTTTTCTTACAACAACACATTTATGGGGGATTTCGACCTGCAGGCTAATGTGGGTGGAAACCTTCGATACAACTATAAAGAAAACCTTCAGAACTCGACAACAAACCTGGTAATTCCCGGACTATATACGATTAGCAACGGAGCACCTGGTTCGGTCATCTACAACAACTTTCTGAGTGAGAAGAAAGTGAACAGTGTCTTTGCACAGGCTTCCATAGGCTTTAAAAATTTGGTATATCTTGACCTAACCGCAAGAAACGACTGGTCCAGCACACTTCCCAAAGAAAACCGTTCATACTTTTATCCATCGGCGTCGCTTAGCGTATTGGCAAATGAAATGTTCGTTCTGCCCGAATGGATTGGCCTTGCTAAGCTTCGCGCTGGATATGCCCAGGTGGGAAATGACGTAGACCCTTACCAGCTTCAGCGATATTATAGTTTTGGTGAAGACTGGGGATCTGTAAAAAGAGCAAGTCTGGACTTGACAGCTAAGAATGCCCAGCTTAAGCCTGAAATTGCTACATCGAAAGAAATCGGTGTTGACTTGTCCTTTTTGGATAACAGAATATCTCTGGATGCCACATACTATGTTGTAGAGAATGAAAACCAGGTACTTGGCATTAATACACCAATTACTTCAGGGGCCCAAAGCAAACTCATCAATGCAGGGTTAGTGAAAAGTAATGGGTGGGATGTCACACTTAATACCTCTATTATCAGGCAAAAGGATCTTTCTTTTGATCTCGGATTGAATTTCACCAGGAATAGAACCACTATTGTAGAGCTTGCGGATGGAATTGAATATTTTGGATATAACAAGGGGTATGCATATTTCTATACTTATCCGGGAGATCAGGTTGGAGATATTTACCAGGCTCCTTACTTCAGAGTAGAGGATGAAAGCTCAGAGTATTATGGACATGCCATCATCTTTGACAATGGTAAACCTGAAAGAAATAATAATCCAGACGATTTTGAGAAGATTGGAAACTACAATCCTGATTTTATCATTGGAATAACTCCGAATATACAATACAAGAACTTTAGCCTTGGTGCCGTTTTTGACTGGAGAGCAGGAGGGGATTTCTATTCAGAGACTTTGAGGCAAGGAAAGAATGATGGAAGATTTCCAGAATCAATTAATGGAAGTGTGGATTATGACCCAAATGTGGATATCGTACAGCAAATCAAAGATAATCCTGAAAAATACTCACATGAATGGGTAGGCGGTAGAGATTCTGAATACGGAGGATTTGAATGGCCTACAGAGGCCCAAAGGGAAGCCAGAAGTTATATCAACGCTTCAGGAGAGAAAGTTTATGTCAATGATGCCAGTTTCGATGTCGGTGTCAGGGAAGATGGCAACGGAGGTTATATTGAGAATTTTGGAGGCCCCGGAACGATATGGCTCAGTCCGTATAATGCGCAAAAGGGAGCTGACAGATACCTGGCATCTGCTAATCTATTCAGCGCTACTTATGTGAAGTTTAGAGAGCTATCACTTACCTATCGCGTCCCAAAAGCAGTGGTCAATAAAATGAAACTGCAAAATCTATCAGTATCCCTGTTAGGTCAGAATTTGTTTATCTGGACCAAACACGATGTATTCATTGATCCGGAAACAGCTTTTGTCAACAATAATGGTAAAAGGCAACCGGGTTATGAGTTTTATTCGGTAATTCCTTATACCCGTAGTTTCGGTTTCAAATTAAGTGTTGGGATTTAATCATAATAGACAACGATCATGAAGAAATTAGCAATAATAATATTATCCATTACAATCATTCCATTTATCAACTCATGCAGTGACTTTGATGAATTAAATGTAAGCCCGAATGATGTTAGTGATGTCGATCCGAGTTTTCTCCTAACTACCAATACGAGGAATTTAGCATATACCTATAGTGAGTTTGGTTATTGGGGCTCACGGATTCCTTCTTTACTGCAGTATTACCAGGTAGGAGATGGTTATAAGTCAGAGGAACTAAACGCACTCTATTGGGTGCCAGGGACTAGTAGCCCATGGGAATCTATTTACTCAAGATTGGTGAACGTGCAGGCTATGTCTGACCTTGCCGTAGAGCAGGAAAACGTCTTCATTGAGGCAGCAGCTTTGGTTTATCGGGCTGTACTAATAGACCTGGCTTCAAAGGTTTATGGAGATGTCCCTTTTTCGGAAACGAATAAACTGGATGAAGGAATTGTCTTTCCTAAATATGATGAGCAGAAGGAAATCTACGAAACCTTGTTGATGGATCTAAAAACAGCAAAGACCATGATAGAGGGTCTGGATGCTGAACTTCCCGTTTTGGATGGATATGATCTGTTGTACAACGGAGATAAAAGTAAGTGGATAAAGTTTATCAATTCCCTCAGAATCAGGATGTGCTTGTTGTTGAACAACAAAAAAGGTGAGATGAGTGTAGATGTGGACGCAGAGTTTCAGGATGCTGTTCAAAACGTTTTCACAGGCAATGCTGATAATGCCATCTTGAATTACCTCGGAAATTCTGAAAGTACATCTTTTCGAGGAGGGCCATTTGTTGCTTCTGAGCTCACTTATGCCAGAAGAATGGGATTAACTTTCCTTAATTCTCTAAGAGATCAGGATGATCCGAGAATGTACAGGTGGTTGCGACCTGTTGAAAGGAAATGGGATGAAGATGTTGCCACAGAGACCATCATAGAGTATACTGATCCACTAGGGCAGTCGTTCGATGTTGAGCTTTTACCTTATCCAGCTGGCTATGTAGGTCTGGATACTAACCTGTATGTTGGATTACCTATAGGTAACAGAGCATCATGGACGTCTTACAATGCTGGTCCTTATGCTACCTCTGTTGAGCCTAAAACTACACCATTCAACAGCCGTCTTAGCGACATCTATTTTCAGAATGCGAATGACTATGTTGGAATGAATATCATCACCTATTCTGAAGTCGAATTTATATTGGCTGAAGCGGCTTCCATTGGTGCATTTGGTGTTACCAATACAGAGTCTCATTATAGAGATGCAATTGAAGCTTCAATGGATGAATGGGGAATATTTGGTGATTATGTAGGAGGTTTTGATTTCGATAGTTTTTATAATCAACCTTTGGTGGACCTGAGTCTGGCACCCAATGAGCATGAGCGCATCATGACTCAGAAATATATTTCAATGTTTTTCAGAGCGGAGCCATGGTTCGACTGGCGTAGAACAGGTTATCCGGATTTTGTAGTGCCAGTTGATGCAGATCAGCCTGCTATACCAATCAGGTATCATTACGACACACCTAATCCTCCGGATCCTCAGTATGTCAATAAATACAATGAAGCTGTTGAGAGACTGGAAAAAACTGAGTTTGTGAAGGTTCCTTCAAAGGATGATACCCGTTCTCGAATGTGGTTATTACAAGGCACCAACTTACCTTATTAAGTAGAACCAGATCTAGAAGCAACAAGTATAAATTTTAAAGGAATTTAAATGGAGTGGAGTCGAAGAAAGTTTATTAATACAGGGATTGCAGGATCTCTTGGTGTTTTCAGTATCAGTGCAGGCATAAAATGGCCAGGTGGTACACGAAAATTACCTGGAGGGTTTTGGCCAGTCATGATGACCCCCTTTAATAAGGATTTATCTATAGATTATGCCGGATTAAAGGAATTAATCAGCTGGTATGAAGCAGCTGGAGCTCAAGGGCTGTTTGCCAATTGCGCTTCGAGCGAAATGTATCAGCTCAGTCCTAAGGAACGCATCGACTTGACTCAATTTGTTGTGAAACATTCAAATGTCCCGGTAGTTTCTACCGGGACATTTACTGATGATGTAGAAGAAAATGTTGGATTCATCAAGAAGATCCATGATACCGGAGTAGATGCTGTGGTCATCATCCCTTCAGTCATTGTGGGGAAAGAAAAGGATGATGCAGCCATGATGAATCATTTTGGAGAACTGATTAGTAAAACATCAGATATTCCACTAGGTATTTATGAGTGTCCCAGCCCATATCGTCGATTGATAGAGCCTGAAAAACTAAAACAGTTAACCAGGTCAGACAGGTTTTTATACTTTAAAGACACCTCATGTGATGAATTGCTGGTTGAAGAGAAAATAAAGGTTTCAGTCAAATCATCCCTGGGCATTTACAATGCACATTCACCAGATGTATTGCATTCTATTCGTCATGGTGGTGCAGGGATCTCCTGTATAGCCGGCAATTTCTATCCTGAGTTGTTTTCCTATCTATGGAAGGAAGGCAGGACGGAAACCGTTTCCCCATCGGTAAAAAAGGTCAATGATTTTGTTCTGGCAAATGATCGGGTCATCGGCAAAAAGTATTCGGTTGCGGCAAAATACTTTATGCAAATAAGAGGACTTCCTGTAACTGTAGCTAGCCGGAGGAGTACTCAGACATTGGATGCTGCAGATAAAGACCGTTTGGATTTGCTATGGAATGAACTACAAGATTTAGGTGAAAGCCTAAACATCGAGATCGTGTAAATTGCCCGATCAATCGTAGTAATAACCCCAGAGATTACTGAATTACTTCGAGCACCTTTTCCATGTGCATACTTCGGGATCCTTTGATTAAAAGATTGCCGTCCGGAATGGGATTGGAAACCAGGTGTTTTTGAACCGCATCCACGTTTTCAAACCATTGGGATTCGGTCACCTCACCTGAAGCGTGTTTCATCTCAGGACCTACCAGGTATATGGTGTCAAAGTCAAAGCCATTGAGATCGGCGCCAAACCGTCTGTGTCTTTGATCAGAATTCTCAAGCTCTTTCATGTCACCCAGGATCACATGCTTTGGTCCGGATAGTCGGTTAAAACTCTCCAATGCAGCCTGCATGGATGTAGGGTTGGCATTGTAGGCATCGAGGATGATCTTCAGCTTACCTCTTCCTATGACCTGCGATCGTTGGTTTTCCGGAACGTATCCCGATATCGCTGCTGCAATTGCTGAGTCTTCCACACCGAAGTGTCTTCCTACGGCAATGGCTGCTGCAATATTTTGAAAATTGTAGGCCCCAATAAGCTGGGTAATCACCTCCTTACCCCCCATTGAAAATTTAATGTAAGGATTTGCGCTGGTCAATTTGACATCGTCTGCTGGATAGTGTTCAGGGTTTTCGAATCGTTTGATCATATTGTTCAATACACGGTCCTGCTGATTAATGAATGGAGTACCCCCGGCTTTTCTAAGGTGGTCAAACAATTCACTCTTACCTCTGATCACACCCTCAATGCCCCCAAAACCTTCCGTATGGGCCTCTCCGATGTTGGTGATCAATCCGTATTCGGGATCTGCGATACCACATAACTCCGCAATGTCTCCCACCTTATTGGCTCCCATTTCTATCACCGCTATCTCGGTTTCTACTGGTATAGAAAGTAAGGTAAGCGGAACCCCAATATGATTGTTGAAATTGCCTTTGGTGCCAATGGTGGAATATTTTTTTGCCAGTACCCGAACCAAAAGTTCTTTAGTTGTGGTTTTGCCATTGGATCCGGTCAAAGCAAATACCTTTCCTTTGAAATGCTTTCTGTGGTGATTGCCCAGATCCTGTAATGCCCTGAGGGTGTTTTCTACCAGGAGGGTATGTGGGTGGTCGGCAAACGAGGGATCATCGATAACCGCATATTTGGCCCCGTTTTCTATGGCCTGTGCCGCATATTTGTTCCCATTGAAATTGGGTCCGGTCAGCGCAAAAAACATGTTGCCGGACTGAATGGATCGGGTATCGGTAGATGCACCAGTAGATTCCAGAAATTTGCTGTAGAGAGATTCCATCAAATTGGCCATATTGCAAATATATCTCAATGAATTCCAAAGCAATTATTTTGATCCAGGCGCTGGAGGATGTGAAACAATATGCTTTTGACTATCCTTTGGAAAAACAACTAAAAGCGTTGAAAAATGTGACCGTTCTGACCCTTGACAGCTTGTCGGACCGGTGGATCATCGCTTCCGCGAAAAAGCTGTTGGAGGAGAATGACCGAAAAGCATTGATCCTGGATACCCGAATTTCCGCCAATATAGGCATAGGACAAGCGATCCTGAATGCATTTATCCAATCCAAAGACCTGGACCTGATTTGTCTGGGAGATACCAGGCACATCACACCTTTCTTGAAGCTGTTCAACGGGAAAGTTTTTGAATCCGAGGAGGAAGTGGTAGCCTATCTCAGTTCAAACTGATCGGCATCTTTTTGAAACGGGTACTTCGATCTGAATTCTTCAAGTTCAGCCCTGTCGAGGGTCACATTCATGATTTCTTCTTTGGTAGAAAAAGCCATTTCTTCTCCCCGAAAATTATAAGCAGCAGAATGTCCCGGGTAATTGGCACCTGTGGCATCCGTTCCAATCCTATTCACACCAATGCTATAGCTGAGATTTTCGATGGCCCGTGCACTCAGTAAAGTATTCCACGCGTGAATTCTGGGAGCCGGCCAGTTGGCCAGGTAGAAGATCAAATCATACTCATACGGATTGTCATCCTGCTTTTTAGACCTCGCCCATATAGGGAATCTCAGGTCATAGCAGATACGGGTCCTGATTTTCCACCCTTTGAGTTCAAAGATCAGGTCTTTGTGGTCAGTGGTATACGATGCCCCTTCTCCTCCTGGAGTAAACAGATGTTTTTTGTTGTAGTAGGTTGTGCTGCCATCAGGAGATACGACCAGCAACCTGTTGTAGAATTCATTCTTTTCTGTGATTACACAGCTTCCCGCTACCATGGCCTTACGTTGTGCAGCGATCATCCTCATCCAGTTGTGGGTCTTACCGTTCATCAGCTCAGCGACAGGCTTAGGCTTCATCGTAAAACCCGTACTGAACATTTCCGGTAGCAGGATCAGGTCCGTTTCTTCCGTGATACCCCAGATCAACTCTTCATAATGCGCCAGGTTGGCATCGATGTTTTCCCAAACGATATCTGACTGGACGAGACTGACCTTGAGGTTTTCCATTATCTTTTCAGTGCCAGGGGAGCTTTGATCTTGTATTCTGTATCTACTTTTCCTTTGCTGATGCTAGCCAGTTTACCTTTTATCAGGCGTTTTTTAAATGCTGAAAGATAATCGGTGAATAGAATCCCTTCAATGTGGTCATATTCATGCTGGATGACCCTGGCCTGGATCCCATCAAAAGTTTCTTCGTGAAGGTTCCATTCCTCATCAAAATATTCAATGAGGATCTTTGGCTCCCGCTTCACATCCTCACGGATTCCCGGTATGCTCAGACATCCCTCTTCAAAATCCCAGGGGTCTCCAGTGCTTTCTAAGATTTGAGGATTGATAAAGGCTTGCTTTCGGCCCTTGCCTTCTTTTTCTTCTATAGGCTCGCTATCGATGACAAATAGTCTTAATGATTTTCCTATCTGAGGAGCTGCTAGCCCTACGCCGGACGCATGATACATGGTTTCAAACATGTCATTGACCAGTTCTTTTATGTCATCCCCTTCCGGGATTTCCGCAGTTTTCTTTTTCAGGACTGGGTCGCCATATAATACAATAGGATAAATCATGCTTTTGATGCTAAGTAAGATTGTAAAATAATTGCCGCGCTCACTTTGTCAATGTTTCCCTTATCCCTCCGATCCTTTTTCTTGCTACCTGCCACAATCATCGAGTCCAGAGCCATCTTGGAAGTGAACCTTTCGTCATGCAAAAATAACGGCTTATCAGGAAACAGTTTTTTAAATTGATCAGTTGCTTTCATCACCAGTTGGGTAGCGTTGGTATCCGAACCATCCGGTTTTGTGGGCCAGCCAAATACCACTTCCTGAACATCCTCCTTGCTGAAGTAGTCTTTTAAAAATTCCATCAACTGTGCGGAGGGCACGGTGGTAAGGGGGCTGGCAATTATGCAGAGGGGGTCTGTCACAGCGATACCGGTCCTTTTCCCTCCATAATCAACGGCAAGGATTCTCGCCATCAGTTCTGGCGGCTTATCTCACTAAATAATTTATTGACTTTTTCCTCCAGCTGGATGGCCCTTGGGAACAGGATCTTGTTTTCGATCTCAGCATGGTACCACATCTCACGGTCGAAGGATTTGATTTCATTGGTGATTACCTTCCAGTGAATGGATGAGTCATTGCGGTCTTCAATCAGATTGCGGATGCCTTCCAGCTCATCTTCTTCTTCATGGGCACTATGTATCTCTGACAGTGAGAGGTGGCTCAGCTTAAGATGACTCTCGATTTTATGAGGTAAAATAGGTTTTTCAAACTCCAGCAGGTGCTGGATATAATGGAAGATCGTGTCTTCTTCCTCATAAATGTGCTCGATAAACTCATCCACAAACTCAGGAAAAACCAGTGTCAGGTCATTTTCTGCCTCATAATTATTCAGCAGCTTCACAATGTATGGAAGTTTGTCCTTAATAAACATGTGATGGGTGTGCTTCAGGTATTCAATGACGATTTCCAACGGATAATGCTGCAACTCCCTGAATGAAAACTGGTGCGATTTATTAAAAAGATAAAAGCTTTGGACCACCTGTTCGCGTTTCAGCCCCTTTTCGGCACAGATTTCGCTGAGTTTTCTGTTGGGATATTGATAGAACGCTATCCCAAGGCAGTTTAAGGCCCGTGCATAGATAAAGTTCTCGTCTACCAAAGAAGCTAATGTTCGATCAAATAGGCGCATTTAGTTTCAAAGATACTAAGACAATGGAAAATTGAATAATAACTTTGGCGGAAACGAATTTTCATTTAATGCGTTTTACTGAAAACACAGGGAGTAAAAAAAATTCTAACTTTAATATTTTATAACTGATACCAGGGTGAAGGAGAAGAAACTATCAAAAATTGCGATTGGATTTCCACTATTTATTTCCATAGCAGTGGCAGTGGGAATTTTTATCGGTGCCAATATGGCCGGTCCCGAAGATGGGGTTTTCAATCTGCAAAAGAGTCTGTATAAATTCCGGCAGGTACTCTCCTATCTGGAAAATGATTATGTAGATGAGGTAAATCCCGATGAGCTCGTAGAGACCGCAATCGCTGAGATGCTGGAGAAACTGGACCCCCATTCGGTTTATATCCCTGCCGAGGAGCTGGACCTGGCAAAATCTCAACTGGAGGGAAACTTCGAGGGGATAGGCATCGAATTCAATATTTTCAAAGATACTATCTATGTGGTGAGTGCATTGAGTGGAGGTCCATCTGAAAAGATAGGACTTAGGTCAGGCGATAAGATCATCACCGTAGATGGTGAAGATGTTACGGGTGAAGATTTGAATAACAGGAAAGTTATTAACCTGCTTCGGGGACCAAAAGGATCAGAAGTGATAGTTGGGATACTGAGAAAGGGTTATAACGAGCTGATCGATTTTACCATCGTAAGGGATGTGATCCCTCAGTATTCAGTGGATGTATCCTATATGGTGGATGATGAAACAGGTTATATCAAGGTGAGCCGTTTTTCTGCCCTCACCTATATGGAGTTCAAGGAAGCTTTGGTACAGCTGAAGTCACAGGGAATGAAAAAGATGATCCTGGACCTGACTGGTAATCCGGGTGGTTATATGGACCGTGCAGTAGATATGGTAGATGAGATCCTGAAAGATCAGCAAATGATTGTTTACACAAAAGGCAAAGAATCACGATACAATTCACAGCATATGTCCAAGAATCCCGGAGATTTTGAGGATGGAGCCGTAGTGGTGATGATCAATGAGGGCTCTGCCTCGGCATCAGAAATTGTTTCAGGAGCATTGCAGGACCATGACAGGGCCATTATCGTTGGTCGTCGCTCTTTTGGTAAAGGCCTTGTGCAACTGCCCATTTCACTCAACGACGGATCGGAGTTACGTTTGACCATTTCAAGGTACTATACACCGAGTGGAAGAAGTATCCAAAAGCCATATGGCCACAACACCGAAGACTACTACAGCGAGTATTATGACCGGTTTAAAAATGGTGAGATATATGTGAAGGATAGCGCTAAAGTAGTGGACTCCCTGGTATACAAAACCGATGCAGGGCGTGTGGTATATGGTGGCGGCGGTATCATGCCCGATTATTTTGTGCCATTGGATTCTTCTCAAAACAGCTTATTCCTTTCCCGACTTTCCAATACCAACACCATCAGGGAGTATGCATTGAAATATTTTGAGACCAACAAGGAAATGCTGGAGAAATATTCTTTGGATGAATATATAAAGAACTATCGGGTTACCGACAAGATGCTTGATGACCTTTTAAAGCTTAGCTATCAAAATGGTGTACCCAAAGATGACAGGGGTTTTGAAAAATCGAAGGAGTTAATCAGGGTATATACCAAAGCATTTATTGCCCGCAGTGTTTGGGACAACAAAGGGTTCTATCCGATCTTCAATCAGCAGGATGAGATCTTTCAAAAAGCTGTTTCACTGGTAAACGAAGCAGAAAACCTACTGAAAAGGAGGACTGCCTCATCAAATTGATATCGCAGCCATATAAGCCTGGTCGTAGTATTTAATGAGTTGATCCCAGCCAAATAAGTTAGAGGAAGCTTCACTTCGGTTTCTCATTTCTATCCTTTGTCTACGTGTCAGCCTGGCAAAGTTGTATAGTCGATTCGCCAATTGACCAGCTGCATGATCAAAAGATTTATCCTGTCTTTGGATCACATAGATACCTCTTCGGTCGTGGTCCCTCACATTTTTGATCACGTAATCACCGAATCCGGCCAGGTCGCTGGTGACGGCGGGGATTCCACTCGCCAGACATTCCAGTGGGGTATAGCCCCATGGCTCATAATAGCTGGGGAAAATACCCAGGTGACAACCCCGGACAAACTGCCTGTATTCCATGGAAAACAGGGTATTGGTATAATTGATAAAATCCGGGTGATAAACCACCTTTACCCTGTCCTCTTTTTTATTCACGAGATTGGATCCTCTGATAAAGTTGAGAATCTCATCGTTGGAATCGTCCACAAGATTATGTGTAACCACCGGCGGAAGGGAATCTGACTTCCAGGTCTGAAGTGTCCTTCGATATCTTAGTCTCCAGTAATCATCCACAAACCTGCTGAGATCCGGTAGTCGGGTGTCATCACGTGCTGCAGCATCAAATAGCAGCCGCTCACCTACCTGTGTTTTAATGGCATTTATCGTTTCCCGGAATTCTTCCAGCAGAGCTCTACTTTGAAGGATCTCGGGGTTGATAGAGTAGTAGGGTTTTTTTGTGATAAAAAACATAACCACAGTCAGGTCAGATTTTTCTGTCATCAGCCGGTGGTTTAGTCGGGCTAGCGCTTCGAGCGTCAGATCATACCCTTTGTTGAGGTACTCATAGCGACCGGAGGTGAACAGGTACAATGTTTTGTTCAGGTCGAAAGTATAGCTTGAAAAGAAGTGGGCCATGGTGAAGCTGTGGATCTTGTTTTTGGCTTCCACATGAAGGTTTTGAAATTCATGCAGTGCTTCAAACCGTTCGTTGTTGATCCCATTGGGGAGCAAATGGTCTGGTGACCTTCCCAATAATTGTCGGCATTCTTTGGCTGTCACCTCACTTACCGTGGTGAATATATGGGCGCCATGCACAGCCGCTCTTTCCAGAGCGACAATAGATTCAATATTGAAGTGTTTGGCCTCACGCTGCCAATCCATAAAAGGTAAATGCTCATAAAACTGTGGGTCGTTCATCGCCAGGTATCTACCCAGCATGGTGGCATGTGTAGTGAACACGGTAGTGACCTTCAGGTTTTTTCTGCGTATCTCAGGCAAACAGGTCGCCGACATCCATTCATGAAAATGAGCCAGCACACGCTTGTCATTCCCTTCATTGGAAAGGTGTTCGAGAAAAATCTGTACCATCTCACCAAAGGCAAGCACGTCATTGAAAAGATGATCATCCGATGGTGAAGAGATACCATGATTTTCCCACAAGAAATATTTTATTTCCCCGAGCTTGTGCATCATGCTGCCCAGATCAAACAGGATCACCTTAGGTCTACCACTCACCAGCCAGTGACCATAGAGTACTTTGTATCCCTCACCCTGCATTTTTTTAGCTACCCTGCCAAAGGCATCCCGGCCATCTTCGATGGGTTCAAATTCTGAAGCATATTGGGGCATGTAGGGTCCAATTAAACAATAGTTGGGTCCCCATTTTTTGGAGACTGTGGGTACTTTAGAGCGGATAACCGTGTAGATTCCACCGACCTGGTTCACAACTTCCCATGCTATTTCCACCAGGAAGGTCCTCCGGATTTCTTTTTTAGTTATTCCCATAATACTGAGTTAAGATGGTGTCATTAGTAAATATATCCGAAAAGTTGATTAAATACTTTCTGTAAAATATTTAACATGATGAATGTAACCATTGAGGGGAACCAAAGTATTTAAGATGTTAATATTTTAAAAATGGATGCAACCAATTGATGTCTGTTGCCATCTAAATAAATATGAGCATGAAATATTCCAGAATTATCACTTTGCTCCTCTTGTTGATCCTGTTTTCATTTATCAGTGAAATGGAAGGGAAATTGAAAGAACAGGTGAGTCAGTGGACTCATAGGTATACTGAGCAACTGGAATTGGGTTTTCGGTTTTCCCCCTTTGATCTCAACTCAGATTCCCTATTTTTCAAGACCTTGAAATAAACTTTTCTTAGAAACGTTTTATTAGAGGGTTTATCTATTACAGTTTTATTTATCTTTAAACGCTAAATAAATTGCGAATGCTTTTTTAGTGACACTTCTCCTATAGTAAAGAGCTGTTTGTTATAACGAAGGAAGTAATTTTCAAGAGTCAATAAGGTGAAATCAACATTATCATTTAAAAATTATGGATCAAGATAAGTATTTAGCTTTACTTGAGGTATGGCAAAAAATTGCCTGGATTGGATTTTTTGTAAGTGCAGGAGTCGCTGTATTAATTTTTTTGATCCATCAGATATCTTATTTATCTGCGAAAAGCTACAAGCAGAAATTTGACATAGCTAGCAGGCATGAGGTCAACCGGTACATTTATGCCAACTATGCTTTGGCTGTCGCAGCTTTTTTTATCATCAACACATTGCAGTATGAGACGGTCCAATTGAGCCCCATTTGGTTCTTTATCCGAATGTTTATTGCGATCTGTGGAGGTACCTTACACGGCTACATTACGCATCTGATTTTCAAGTATTATTATCCTGGCCCACTGGATAAAAAATTAAAACGATTAAGATATACACCGCGACGCAATCCAAGGACTGGAGCAAAGCTGAAGCTGTTGAGTGAAGAGGAAGAGGATGCTTACCTTGATGAAGGGATGCAGGCTGAAGAGGATGCTTTTTCTGTGGATTACGATGTGTGGATTGATACTAACACCGGCGAAACATTTATCGAGAAATATAAAGGATATCTAAGCGCATTGGAATGCGATCGTTGTGGTTTTCAGACACTGAAGCTCCAAAAAGAAGAGGTGTTACAGCCAGCGTCTGCATTTGAAGACGGAGAGTTATTAAAGGAATACAAGTGCTCTTACTGCGGTCGAATAAGAAGAAAGAAAGTAAAGCTTTCCAAAAGAATGGAAAGAGACAAATCGAAGAGTATTGTCATTGATAACCCGCTTCGGTTGGATAGGAGAATCGACCATGTCAAGGTTGAGATCCACAGCGTGAATGGAAAGCACAAGATATTTGAGTTCCAGAATATCCAGCAAGCTGAGAACTTCCTCAAAGAGTTTGACTTTGACAAGATCGATCAACCCCGAGAGAGGTTTCATGGAAGTTAGCGCCTTTCTGATCTTTTGATGAGATGCGTCTGATTGGTGACGTATACACCGATCAGCACTGCGAGCATACCAAGGAGATGATTGAGTAGCAGAGTTTCCCCGTCCAGCAGTCCCCAAACAACTGCTACAACAGGAATGATGTAAGTGACTGAGGAGGTAAAGACCGGATTGGTCAACTGCACTATCTTATTGAAGATGATCAGCGCTACTGCCGTACCTAATACGCCCAGCACGCATATGTACAATACAGCCTCAAGGGTGCCATCTTGTCCAAGTTTACCCGTAAAGTCACTGAAAGCAAAAAGTGTAATGGCAGCGAAGGGTCCCACAATGAACAGTGATATGCTTGTGATGGTTACTGACCGGTACTCGCTGAGCTGATATTTGATCAGGTTTGAATTGGTGGCATAAAGCATGGTTGCTATGATAATAAACAAACCATAGAAGTTAATCTTATTGATTTGTCCGCCTGATCCTGCTGTAATCAAAAGAATGGATCCAAAAAAACCTACCACAATACCTATCCAAACGGAGGCTTTTTGTCTTTGCTTAAAAAACCATAAGCCAAAGAGCACTGTAAATAATGGCGTCAGGGTATTCAGAATCCCCGTGACGGCACTTTCTATTCGGGTTTGAGCAATGGCAAACAAAAAGGCAGGAATAAAACTACCAGACAGACCCACAGCAATGAAATATTTGAGTTTATGACGCTTTATGAGCCTGAACCGGCTGATCACAAACGGAAGTAGCGTGACAGATGCCGAAAGCATCCGGATCGAACCCACTTCAATCGGAGTGAGAGCTACCAGGCCTTTTTTGATGAGGATAAAAGAACTGCCCCAAATCAGCGCCAGGAGGAAAAGAAGTAACCAGGCCTGAAGCGGAGTTTTCTCATTCATCAGAGCATCACTTCCTCCGCGAAAGTTTCAGGGATGGCAGACAGGATATCATCAAGCTCTGAGAGTGTATCTGCTTCTACCAGTTGTGTTCTGAATGGTTTGAAATTTGGAATACCCCTGAAGTAGTTGGTATAATGTCGCCTCATTTCGAAGATCCCCTTTTTCTCACCTTTCCATTCTACAGAAAAGTTGAGATGTTTTCTGGTGACGTTCACCCGTTCCATCAGGTCTGGCTTGTCCAGGTGCTGCCCGGTTTTCATGAAATGTTTGATCTCGTTGAAGATCCAGGGGTATCCAATGGCAGCCCGGCCAATCATTACACCGTCCACGCCATATTTATTCCTGTATTCCACAGCTTTCTCTGGAGAGTCGATATCCCCATTGCCAAAAATAGGAATATGAATATCCGGATGGTTTTTGACCTCTGCGATAGGACCCCAATCCGCTTCACCTTTGTACATCTGTTGACGGGTACGGCCATGGATCGACAGCGCCTGGATACCTACATCCTGAAGACGCTGGGCCACCTCGATTATTTTGATGGTGTTGGCATCCCAACCAAGCCTGGTTTTTACAGTGACCGGCTTGGAAACAGATTTCACAATCTCTGCAGTCATTGCCTGCATCTTGGGCAGATCGAGTAAGATGCCAGCTCCAGCTCCTTTACAAGCCACCTTTTTCACAGGGCAGCCGTAATTGATATCAATGATCTCAGGATTAGCTTCTTCGGCGATGGCCGCAGCCTCACGCATAGATTCGATCTTATCACCAAAGATCTGAATGCCGATCGGGCGCTCGTAATCGTAGATATCGAGTTTCTCGACACTTTTTTCGGCATTCCTGATCAATCCTTCGGAAGAGATAAACTCTGTATACATCAGGTCCGCTCCATTTTCCTTGCACACGGCTCTGAAAGGGGGGTCGCTCACATCCTCCATGGGTGCCAAAAGCAGTGGAAATTCTCCTAATTCAATGTTTGAGATCTTAACCAATTCTAATCCTTATTTTTGCCGTAAATTTAGCTCAAAAATGCAGAATATCCTCAGGAACACTTCAACAGACCCTTTAGGTTCCACACCCTGGCTATTACTTTTAATTCTTGGAGGATATGTGATTGCAGCGCTGTTTCTTTTTTCTTTCCTGGCACAGGCGATCATTTTGCCTTTCTTTGAGTTCGACCTGCAAAAAGCACTTTCGGTACTTACACCACCCTACAGATCCGATGAAGCCAGAGTGCCCTTGCTGATCATTCAGGCGGTCACATCGATAGGGGCATTTATCATTATCCCCTGGTTTTTCATCCGTAGAAACTTAAACCTGAAGATTGGCTCATTCCTAACTTATCCCACGCAGCTTTACCAACCACTACTTATGACCATACTGATCATGTTTAGTTTTATGGTGGTCAATTCGATGTTTATTGAGTGGAACAGAAACATTGTTTTTCCGGAGTTTCTGTCCTGGTTTGAAGATTATGTATCATCAAAAGAGGGTGAGCTGGAGCAGCTCACAAATTATATTACCTCATTTCAGAATATCTGGCAGTTCCTTTTTGGGTTTTTGATCATCGCCATTTTGCCAGCCATAGGAGAAGAACTTTTGTTTAGAGGGTTGATCCAAAACTTGTTTGGAGAAGCTTTGAAAAACAAGCATGCTGCGATCTGGCTTACAGCCTTTGTTTTCGGAGCAATGCACATGCAATTTTATGGGATGGTGCCACGGGTTTTACTGGGAGCATTGTTTGGCTATCTTTATTTCTGGTCGGGCCACCTATCCATTGCGATGTTTGCTCACTTCATCAATAATGGTTTTACGCTGGTACTGCTATACCTTGGGCAGGAAGGGTGGATAGATTACGACCCGGTAAGCAAAGAAAATACCGCTCCGATTATGGTGGTCATTTTTTTCTTTATTGTAGTTTCGGGGTTATTATTACTTTTCAGGAATTATTTTAGGATGGGAGAAAATGGTTGAGTGGCAAAAAGTGTATCAGGATTCCCAACAATACAGGGCAGAGATTGTGAAATCGATTCTTGAAGAACATGATCTGGACCCGGTATTGGTAGACAAAAAGGATTCTGCTTACCAATTTGGCCATTTTGAAGTTCATGTAGCCGCAGATCATGTGATGAGAGCACTCAAGATAATTAACGAGGAGATCAGGTTTTGACAAAATTTACAGATTTATACAAAAGGGTACTATCGGCCCTGGCAGGAGCAACGGTCATTGTGTCTTCATTACTCATTGGTGAGTGGTCCTACTTCATTATTTTTCTGGCCATAAGCATTTTTTCACAGTGGGAGTTTTATCGATTGGTGAAACTGAGGAGTTATTTGCCGATTCGGTTGCTCGGTGTGATCCTGGGCACCATTATTTTTTGCTTTTCATTTTTTATTGAAAAGAACCACCTGGATCCCCGGTACTATTATGCGATCTTCCCGTTGGCATCTCTTGTATTTCTGATCAAGCTATACAAGCGCAACGATACCTCTCCGTTTATCAATATTGCATTGTTCTACCTGGGCATTACGTATGTGGCCCTACCCTTTGCGTTGATGAATGTGGTGGTGTTTTATCACGGTTATTATAGCTATCAGATCATGCTAGGGCTTATGATGATCATCTGGTCTAGCGATACCGGTGCGTATTTTGCCGGGATCAGGTTTGGAAAGACCAAGCTCTTCGAAAGGATCTCTCCCAAAAAGTCATGGGAGGGTGCCCTGGGTGGAGCAGTAGTTGCCCTGCTGATGGCCTATGGGATGTCTCATTTCTATAAGGACCTGCTGCTGTGGCAATGGCTCAGTGTAGCCATGATTGTGGTAATAGCGGGTACCTATGGAGACCTGGTAGAGTCTTTGTTTAAGCGATCTATGGAGATCAAGGATTCGGGAAGCATTATTCCCGGTCATGGAGGCTTTCTGGATCGCTTCGATAGTTTGATCCTTTCTGTTCCATTTATCGTTGTTTTCCTTAAGCTTTTTTAATTTATTCACCCCATGAGAATACATAAAGAAGGGTATATTATCATTCCGGTTTCAGCAGTGCTGATCGGCTTACTTTATGCAATACTATATTACTTCATTCCCATCGCGATCGTCCAATACCTGTTGGCAGCTGCTGCAGTCATCTTTTGGATTCTGATCGTTCGGTTTTTTAGAAATCCTGAAGTCCCCACCTCACAGTTACCGGATCAGGTGCTGGCTCCTGCTGAAGGCAAAGTGGTGGTCATTGAGAAAACGAGGGAGGAAGAGTACCTTAAGGAAGAACGGATTCAAATCTCTATTTTCATGTCTCCCCTCAACGTGCATGTAAACCGGAGTCCTTTCAAAGGGAAGATTAGCTATTTCAAATATCATCCTGGTAAGTACCTGGTAGCCTGGCATCCCAAGTCGAGCACCGACAATGAACGAACATCCATTGGTTTCGAATTGGCTAATGGCAAAAAGATGCTGATCAGACAAATCGCAGGAGCTGTGGCCAGGAGGATCCGGTTTTACCCTAAGGTGGGTGATTTGGTGGACAATGGTTCTGAATTGGGTTTTATCAGGTTTGGAAGTCGTGTAGATGTGTATTTACCCCTGGACGCGGATATCAAGGTAAAGATTGGGGATACAACCGATTGTGGTCAAACGGTGCTGGCAGAATTGAAGTGATCTGAGGATTGAGTAAAAGATTGGAATTGCTTTATTCAATCATTAGAGATAACTTAATGTGCTAATCTTAACCTAATTTATTCATTAAATGACCTTAACAATTAAGCATCAGGAGAATTACTCACGAGGTGAGTTGCTCCTGAGAACCATCTTTGGATTCTTTTACATCGGGATCCCACACTTTTTCCTTTTGTTTTTTGTAGGTATCTGGTCAGCGATACTACAGTTTATCTCTTTTTGGGCCATTCTTTTTACCGGAAGATACCCCGAGAGCTTTTTCGAGTTTCAGGTGGGTGTTATGCGCTGGAATATCCGTGTGAATGCCAGAATATGGAATCTAAGCGATGGCTACCCAGCCTTTGGTATCCATGGTACAGACGATCAGACTTCTCTGGAAGTTCCCTATCCTGAATCATTAAGCCGTGGATTGGCGATTGTTAAACTACTTTTTGGAGCTATTTATGTTGGTTTGCCTCATGGATTTATTTTGTTCTTCAGGCTTATTTGGGGAGCTATCCTTTCCTTTATTGCTTTCTGGGTGGTGTTGTTCACCGGCAAATACCCTGAGAGCTGGCATACTTTCAATACCAATACCATTCGATGGAGCACCCGGGTAAATATCTATCTGGGATTTATGAATGACAAATACCCTCCATTCTCCGGACAACCTGACTGAAAATGACAAATGAAGAACTATATCATCCGGTAGAGCAGCCGGATGATATTCCTACCAGAGACCGTGAAGATGCTATGGGTGCTTACCTGATGATGTTTGCTGCCCTCGCCGCTGGTCTCCCGTTACCAATTATTAATCTTATTGCCGCGTTGATCTATTACTTCACCAACCGCGCCAAAAGCCGGTTCATTGAGTTTCATTCGTTGCAATCCCTATATTCCCAAATCCCAACCACCATCCTAAATGCAGGGCTTGTTTTCTGGACACTTAAAATTCTGTTTCAGGATGGCTCGTTCCTGAGTGACGAATCCTTTGCCTCTGACTTTGCAACTGTCGGTGATGTGTACTGGGGATATATCTATGTGGTGGTGGCTGCCAACCTCATCTATGTGATCTTTAGCATTGTCGGTGCAGTATACGCCCGCAAAGGCCGGATGTATTATTTTATTTTCTTTGGAAAACTGGCTTATCACTTTGCTTACAAGAAAAGAGAGGAATCAAAACCATTTCGTAATCAACCCCCAGCTTAAGTTTTTATGATTCAAAAGATCTATAAGGAGTTACTGATTGTGATCGGCGTATTTTTGCTGGTTTGGGTGGGGATCACCTTGTTACGTCCTGTACCTGAGGCACCTGAAATCGCCGTTTCTGTTGAGACAGAGATGGAGCTTGGAGACCTGCTGGCCAAAGAAGTACTCGACAATTATACTGTGATCAACTCAGACACCATCAATGACGCCATTTACAAAATAAAGCATAAGTTATTAAGCGCTGTCGGGCCCACAGTATATGACTATTCATTTTATGTCGTAAAGGAGGAGCAGGTCAATGCTTTTGCTACCCTGGGCGGTCACATCTTTATATTCTCCGGGATGATTGAGATGGCAGCAGAGCCGGAGGAGCTGGCTGCAGTCCTGGCACATGAAATTGGTCACGTGGAAGAAAGACATGTCGTCAATAAGTTGGTGAAAGAAATTGGTGTGACAGTCTTGTTTTCCGTACTTAGTGGGGGTGATCCTGTGCTTGTAAGCGAAATAGCTCGCGCTACCGTATCCAGTGCATTTGACAGGTCACAAGAATCTGAAGCAGATCAGTTTGCCATGAATACCCTTGAAAAGGCTCGTATCAGTCCCAGGTATGTGGCTTCCATTTTTAGGAGGATCAAAGAAAAATATGGAGGGTACGATGAACGATTGGAATTCCTGATGTCTCATCCTAATTTGAACAAGCGGATCAAAGAATCCCTCGAATATCCCGTTGATGAAAGTTTTAATCCAATAGATTTGGAGATTGATTGGGAAGCTGTGAAAAGGAACCTTTAAGGGCTCCCTTATTGCGGTAGATAGTAATTTCCATTCATTTATTGAGTTACAATTTTAAATAACGATAGCCTAAGAAGTACCTATGATTGATCTAAAAGAAATTGCTTTAGAAGATCTAAAAGCACCCCTTGAAAAATTTTGGACCCTTGCTGCAAATAAGACTGAGTTATTAAGAAAAAACTACAAGAGTGATACCGGCTCTCCTGTAATTACCAAAGCGGGAAAGTATGTTCCACAGGGATGGACGGATTGGACCCAGGGATTTCAGTTTGGTATCCCACTTTTGATATTTGATGCCACCGGGGCCATCGATCTACTTGGAAAAGCAAAAGAAGATATTAAAGCCAAAATGCCTGCTCACCTGAGCCATTTTGGAGTTCATGATCATGGATTCAATACCATCAGTACCTATGGCAATTTGCTTCGCCTTGGAAACCAGAGTAAGACCGATCTCGAAGCATACGAAAAAGAATATTATGAGCTGGCCATCAAGATGTCTGCTTCCGTGCAGGCCAGAAGATGGTCTCAAATAGCGGATGGAGGATTCATCTATTCATTCAATGGACCGCATTCTTTGTTTGTAGATACCATCAGGTCTTGCAGGGTTTTACTCATGGCTACCAAGCTGGGACATCAGCTGTATGGAGAGAATGATCAGAAAATCGACATGTTGGACCGGGCCATCAAGCATGGTCTGGCCACGGCCAAATATGGAATATTTTATGGGGAGACTGATCGCACCTATGATGAGTGGGGGCGGACTGCTCATGAGTCAGTATTCAATATGAATGATGGTCGCTACAGATGCCCCAACTCTCAGCAGGGATTTTCAGGGTTTACTACCTGGACTCGTGGACTAGCCTGGGCCATGGCTGGATTTACTGAGATGCTTGAGTTTATCCGTGAGGAAAATCTTCAGTTTGAAAACAGGGCGGAAGTAGAAGCTACGTTCATGAAAGCTGCCAAAGCTACCTGCGATTTCTTTATCAAAAATACACCTCCTGATGGAGTGCCCTACTGGGATACTGGAGCTCCGCAATTGCATAAACTGGGAGACTATCTGAACAAGCCGTCTGATCCCTACAATGATTTTGAACCAGTGGATAGCTCTGCAACTGCTATCGGTGCACAGGGTCTTTTAAGGTTGGCCGGTTTATTGAGCAAAGAGGATGCCGCAGCAGCTGAAAAATACAAGAAAGCAGCTTTGAATAGCTTAAATACGTTGCTGAAGGAGCCGTATATTTCTTCGGCACCCTCACACGAGGGCATCTTACTTCATGGCATATACCACCGGCCAAATAACTGGGATTACATCCCTAAGGGATCAAAAATACCTTATGGAGAATCATGCATGTGGGGTGATTATCATATGACAGAAGTGTGTCTGATGGCATGGAAGATGTTGAAAGGTGAATCGCCTTATAAGTTTTTCAAGTAAACGAGATCGGAAAACCCAAAATACCTGATGATGATGATGATGAGAACAATCTTTGTGCTGTTTGTACTTTTTTCCTGTTGGCGGGCAGTCTCTCAGGAGCGCCCTAATGTAATCCTGATTATCACGGATGACCAGGGCTACGGGGACATCGGATACCATGGCAATCCAGTGGTGAAAACACCCAACCTCGATCGGTTGGCCAAAGAAAGTGTAAGGCTTACAAATTTCTACGTTTCTCCGGTATGTGCGCCAACGCGTTCCAGTTTGATGACTGGCAGGTATTCCTTACGGACGGGTGTGCATGATACCTACAATGGGGGGGCTATCATGTCAACTGATGAGGTCACGATTGCGGAGGTGTTGAAAGAAGCCAACTACAAGACAGGAATTTTTGGCAAGTGGCATCTTGGGGATAATTACCCTTCCCGTCCTTCCGATCAGGGATTTGATGAGTCATTGATCCATCTGGCGGGGGGTATGGGACAACCCGGGGACTTCACCACATACTTCAAATTTGACAGCAGCTATTTTGATCCGACTCTCTGGCATAACAATGAAATGGAAGATTACCAGGGATATTGCTCGGATATATTTGCCAGTGAAGCCTTATCATTTATCAGGGAGAACAAAGACAACCCATTCTTTTGCTACCTCGCATTTAATGCTCCGCATACGCCACTTCAGTTACCACAGAAATATTACGACATGTACAAGGATGTGGATCCTGAAGCACCATTCAGAGGTGGAGACAAACCTATGCCCAAGATGTCTGAGCAGGACAAAGAAGCCGCCAGAAAGGTCTACGGTATGGTCACCAACATCGACGACAATGTGGGAATGATCCTGCACGAGTTGAAGAAGCTGAAACTGGAGAAAAATACCATCGTGATCTTCATGACGGACAATGGACCACAACAGTATAGGTATACCGGGGGTTTTCGTGCCCGTAAAGGTTCTGTGTATCAGGGAGGAGTGAGGGTTCCATTTTATATAAGATATCCTCAAGCCCTCAAAAAGAGTCAGGATATTAGAGTAAACGCTGCGCATATTGACGTATTACCCACACTTGCTGACTTGTGTCAAGTTGATCTGCCTACTGACTTGAACCTGGATGGGCAAAGCCTCTTACCTTTGATGGATGGCAGCAAAACCGCATGGGATGAGGAGCGCTCACTGTTTTTTTACTGGACCAGAAAGTATCCTGAGCGGTATGAAAACATAGCTCAACAGGTTGGTAATAAAAAATTGGTTGGACATACTTCTTATGGTTCGGATATCGAAGGTTTTGAGCTCTTTGACCTGGAGAAAGATCCGTATGAGCAAAACAATTTGGTCATGAGCAATACCACTTTGGCGCTGGAACTCAAGGATGAGCTGGACCGGAAACTTTCAGAATTGACAAAGTCACCCCATTTGGTAAATCAGAGCCCCATTATCATTGGGACAGCATATGAAAACCCCATCTACCTCAATCGCAATGACGCTTCCGGAGAAAGAGGGGTTTGGCGACAGACAAATGTTTTTGGTAAGTGGGTTGTCTCCATCATGGAGGGTACTTATGATATAGAGTTTAAGTTTATCGAGTCTGTAATCGGAAAAGGCATACTCAACCTGGAGACAGGCGCTGTCATCAACAGAATGCGGTATGACCTTGGTGAAACAGATATCCTGGTGATGGAAGATGTTTCGCTTCCTGAAATGCAAAGCGGTGATCTTATTCCTTTCTTCAATCCCGATGGATCAGGAGGGGCAATTTTCCCACTTTGGGTGAAGCTGACGAAGAAGTAGGATATCTCTTTATGTTCTAACCAACACTGTTTTCTGAGATTGGAAGTAACCTTGAATCTTCCAGGGCCGCTTGGCGATGCCCGGCAGTTTTCAGGTATTCCTGATTCTGAGAGAGTTCTATAAATTTTGTCACGGATTCATGTTCAACCAGCAGAACAGCATCCCAAATGATATCTTCTGGTCCAATTAAAAATCCTTTACTTTCTCCTTGAAACAAGACCCGGCTTCCTGCCTTCTCCAGGATTGGTAAGGTGCTTTTCATGTATAACTCATAAGCATCCTTTCCAGTGATGTCCTTTTCAGGTTTTAAGCCTTCAATACCTGTGTAGTCAGCAATTTTTTTGAACCTGAGCAAGTTCAGCATCACTATTTTTCCCTTACTATTAAAGTCTTTGTAAAACTGTTTCCCCAGTTCGGGATTTGAATCGATGTATTTGTTCATAGAGATATAAAAACGTTGATATTTTCACTTAGAAACGCGCTCACCACCTCAAACCTTCAAGGATCTGCTTCAGATACTTTTCATCCACCTCAGAAAAATCGTCCTGTTTATCACTGTCGATGTCAAGCACACCCATCACTTCACCATTATTCATCAGGGGGATCACGATCTCTGACCTGCTAGCGCTGCTGCACGCAATGTGACCCGGAAACTGGTCCACGTCTGGCACAATAAGGGTTTGCTTGCGCTCCCAAACCGATCCGCAGACACCTTTTCCTTTACCGATTCGTGTGCAGGCGATAGGTCCCTGAAACGGACCCAGTACCAGTTCATCGTTTTTCACCAGGTAAAACCCAATCCAGTAGAAATCCAATGCGGTTTTCAATGCTGCCGAAATGTTAGCCAGGTTGGCAATGAGATCGGGTTCATCCCCAATAAGTGCGCGGACCTGTGGCACGAGGGACTGATATTGTTCTTCCCTGCTATCTGTTTTGATTAGATTGAGTGTCTCCATTTTACTTGTTGTAATAGGTCATTAATCGATCTTCCAGGATTTTAGTTTCCGAGGTAGCTTCAATTGTCATCTTTGGGGCTAAAATACCATCCTTGAATACATTATTACCAATAAAAACCCGGGCTTCATCCCATAATCCTCTGTCGATAAACGCCTGAAGAGTTGCCTGGCCACCCTCAACAATCAGCGACTGTATTTTCCGTTCATGTAGATTGGTCAAAAGATCTTCCAGAAAATGATTTTCATTCAATTGAATCCACGAAGTCTGATTGTGTTTTTCAGGTGATTGAAGAGTGTAAACCAGGGTGGGTTTTTCATCTGTAAACAAATTCAAACTTTTATCAAGGGCCTTGTTCCTATCCAAAACAATTCTCAAAGGATCCTTTCCTTTCCAATCCCGGGAAGTCAATCTCGGGTTGTCATAGATAGCCGTATTTTTCCCTATGAGAATGGCATCTTCCTCGGTTCGCCATTTATGTACCAGCTGCCTGGATAACGGATTGCTGATCCACTTGCTGGAATAATCAGGTCTGGCGATAAATCCATCTTTGGTTTGTGCCCATTTCAGAATGATGTAAGGTCTTTTTTTCAGGAAGACGGTATTGAAACGGACATTTTCTTCCTTTGCCTCAGCTTCGCACAATCCTGAGTCAACTTCAATACCTGCAGCCCTGAGCTTTTCGATGCCATTTCCGTTGACCAGTGGATTCGGATCCCTGGCTGCCACCACCACACGCTTCACCTGATGGGATATAAGAAGATCAGCACAAGGAGGGGTTTTTCCATGGTGACTACAAGGTTCTAAGGTTACATAGACGGTAGCCTTTCTTAGTTGCGATTTATCTTCCACACTGGTGATGGCATTGACTTCTGCATGTGGTCCACCATATTTTTGGTGATAACCTTCTCCAATGATTTTCCCGTCTACCACCACCACACAACCTACCATGGGATTGGGGCTTACGTGGCCAAGACCATTCCAGGCAAGTTGTATTGCCCGCTGCATAAATCGTTTATCAGAAGCTGAATCCATTTGGAAGCGCTAAATTCGCCATATTTCGTCGAACATGCTTTCCAACGCAAAAACAATTTTCAAGAAGCTTAGTGATCAGCTTGCCACTGCATTTGATCCAGAAGAGGCAAAAAGTTTTGCATACCTCATTTTAGAGGAGGTTACTGGCCTGAGTAAAACGGATATTCTGATCGAAAAACCTGTTGCCCTAGCAGAAGAGATCAACGACGAAATTTCAACAGTTCTGAAGCGGCTTTTAGCTCATGAGCCTATTCAATATATCCTGGGGAAAACGATATTTTATGGACTTGAGCTTTCTGTCAACGAACATGTGTTGATACCCAGGCAGGAAACCGAAGAGTTAGTAGACTGGATCATTAAAGCCCATCACCACACCAATAATATTTTAGATATCGGAACTGGCAGCGGGTGTATTCCCATTGCGCTGGCTAAAAGCTATCCCTTGAGCGAGGTTCATGCCTGGGATGTTTCTGCGGGTGCCCTAGAGGTTGCGATGAAGAATGCTGCTGACAACGAAGTCAAGATTCACTTTAAGCAGGTGGATGTGCTATCCGAAATACCAGATCAAAAATTTGGTCTGATAGTTTCCAATCCGCCTTACATATTGGAGCATGAAAAGGCGGAGATGCGACCGAATGTATTGGATCATGAACCAGGAACGGCACTTTTTGTTCCGGACCAGGACCCGCTGCTCTTTTATCGGACCATATGTCAGGTGTCAATAGATCATCTCAATCCCGGAGGATGGCTATACTTTGAGATCAATGAAAAATATGGTCAGGAGGTAGCCAGTCTTATGAAGGATTACCAGTTTACTTCAATTGAAACCAGGCTGGATCTGAATGGAAAAGACCGCATGGTAAGGGGACAGAAATCCTGACCTTACAGGGCGAAAATGATTCTTACCCGGACTGAACCTTCAACCGGGTCACCATTATACGTTGCCGGTGTCCATTGAGGTCCTTCCTCAATTAATCTCACAGCTTCCTCGTCACAGCTTGCACTGAGACTTTTTTTCACTTCTATGTTATTGACTGATCCATCAGACGACACAGTAACCTTTAGGACCACAACCCCTTCAATTTGTTGACTCCTGGCTGCTTCAGGATACTGAAGAGAGGTGTTTACATACTGCCTGAAGGCATTTCTCCCATTGGCAGGTTCAGGCGATTTGTTCACGACATTGTCATATCCAATAATTGCGACTTTTTCACTGGTCGCTGCCGGGGACAATACCGTATTGATAGGTTCTGCATTTTCAATCACAACATCTCTTGATATCAATCCCTGTCCGGAGAAACTTAGGGTACTTCCTACACCAACCCCTGTCAATTCAAATTGACCATTAAGCCCGCTGACCGTACGGTTTCCTCCGGAAGATACCTGTACTCCCGCCAATGGTTCTCCATCCTCTCGGTAATACACCGCCCCTTTTACAGACCGAACTTCAGCAGCTGTGACCGATCTGGCTGGAGCTGTAGCAGCCACTGATTTTTTAGCCAGCTCGCGGGTGGGAACCTCTGTAGGTGCAGATGTGATTTGATCAGTTATCTCTTCTTCAGTGACTGCTTCATCAGGAGCAACAGGTTCCGGTTCAAATGATTCATCCTGCTGTTCGTTAAAAGCCAATTGCCCGTCTCCTGCACTGGCATCTTCATCATCAAGATCTTCATCATCAACTTCGATGTCCAGATCGGATACCACAGTCTCCGCAACAACTTCTTCCTCAAACTCCTCAAGTTCCTCGGCTTCAGGGAGTTGGTTGTCCGCAAGCATGGGTTCTATGGTAGCTTCGGAAGTCTCTTCGTTTGCTAAAGAGTCAGCTTCCAGTATCATCTCATCTTTTACTGTTTCCTGGTCGCTTTTCATAGAAATCTGGTCACTGGGAAGGGCATTGTAGACAACAAACCATATAGAACCAAAGGCTGCAATTAAAAAGGCGACCGTAGCAGCAATGCTCATGTAGTCTGGCTTATGATAGATCTGTTTTTGAGATAGCTTTTCCCGCAAGGCCAATAGGTCTTCTTTGATCTCAGGTACCGAATGTTTGGATAACCCTTCGAATGCTTCTTCTTCAAAGGAAGAGCTTAGTATCTGTCTTTCTATCCGATTGGCCTCAACTCCTTTGATTTTGCCTTCCAGGTAATCGAGCAGCTCTTGTTCGGAAATTGACTTACTTGGTTTTTTATCTTTTGACATGTTTGGCCTCCAGGCAGTTTTTTAAATTTCTCTTACCATTTTGTATGCTACTTTTCACCTCATTCAATGTGAATGACGTTGCATTTGTGATCTCCTCATAGCTCCTCTGTTTCAGGTAAAACAATGAGACACATTCCTTTTGCTTATCCTTTAGCCCTTCCAGACAATCCTTCAAAGCATCCAGGTCATTATCTACTTCATACTCATCATTTGGATGCAACACAGCTTCATTTTCCATAATCAGACCATTGAATTCTTTTTGGCTGGCTTTTTTGCGAAGTGCCATCAAGCAATGATTTTTTGCAACGATGTATAGCCAGCTTTTAAAATAGGTGACCTCGTGGCTTTTTAGTTTTTTAGCTACCTGCTCAAAAATACTCATTACTGCATCCTGACTTTCCTCTCTGGATTTCAGGTATTTCAGGCAAAGACCATATACCAGGTGCATATAGCGCTGAAACAGTGCCCCTAGAGCCTCCTGATCATCCAGGCTCTTATAAGCCACCATGAGGTCAGCATCACTTTGGGGCTCCATATGTGCTTTGGAATGTGTCAAGAGCAGCTTGTCAAAAAAAATAATTCACCTTTTATGGAATTCATGAGAGATATACATCTCAATGGTAGATCAAATTTATTATCAAGATGAAAAAATTAACATTTTTATTCCTAATTCTATTCATATCAGTAGCGGAAAAGCCCGCTTTCGTGATTACCGGTACTGTGTTTGATATGAAAGGAGATGCCATTGCCGGTGTGACGGTAACTGAGCAGCATACAAAATCAAGCACCACGACCAGTTCAGAGGGTAAGTACTCAATGAGTGTTAGTGGTGAACAGAGCCAACTCGTTTTTTCTCATAAGAATTTTGAAACACACAAAGAGCGAGTCGGCAATAGAAGAAAGATTGATGTAATCTTATCTGCTGCCAAAATAGAGGTGGAAGAGGACATGGAAATTTCTCTTGAAATGGAAAGCCCGACAGAAATACGGTCTCCCTCTCCGGCAAGGGATCGTTCTTATAAAAAAGCATCTTATTCCAATGGATACGGCGGAGCAATGATCATGCAGGATTATCAGCCCATCTTCAATACGGAAGAATATGATGGCATTGAAGAAAATATCTTCCATCGTCCGGCAGATAAACCGCTTTCTACCTTTTCTATTGACGTAGATGCAGCTTCCTACAGCAACGTGAGGAGGTTTTTGAACCTCGGGCAAAAGCCGCCAAAGGATGCCGTAAGGATCGAAGAAATGATCAACTATTTCACTTATGATTACGAAGGACCTGAAGATAATCATCCATTTTCAATCCACACATCTTACAGCCGGGCACCATGGAATGAAAAGCATTTGGTGGCTCACATTGGTCTTCAGGGCAAGAGAATTGATGTCGGGGAATTGCCTCCATCCAATTTGGTATTTCTGATAGATGTTTCAGGATCAATGAGTGCCCAAAATAAACTTCCATTACTCAAATCATCGATGAAAATGCTGGTCAATGAGATGAGACCATCAGATAAGATCTCCATCGTGGTGTATGCCGGGGCAGCAGGGCTTGTACTTCCACCAACAGATGGAAAAAACAAAGAAGCAATTGTCAATGCATTGGAAAAACTACAGGCTGGAGGTTCTACAGCTGGTGGAGCAGGCATTCAACTAGCCTATAAGGTGGCTAAAGAACAATTTGTGGATGGGGGAAATAACCGGATCATACTGGCCACAGATGGAGATTTCAATGTGGGTGCATCCAGCAATGCAGAGATGCAAAGATTGATTGAAGAAAAGCGAAATCACGGAATATTCCTCACTGTGCTTGGCTTCGGGATGGGTAATTATAAAGATTCTAAAATGGAAATTCTGGCAGATAAGGGCAATGGGAACTATGCCTACATAGACAATATCCAGGAGGCAAAGAAAGTCCTGGTCACAGAGTTTGGAGGCACACTTTTTACCATAGCCAAAGACGTAAAGATCCAGGTGGAGTTTAATCCTGCAGAAGTACAGGCTTACCGCTTAATTGGCTACGAAAACCGAAAGTTGAGGGATGAGGATTTTAATGACGACACAAAAGATGCAGGTGAACTGGGGAGCGGACATACGGTGACCGCACTCTATGAGATCATACCTGTTGGAGTAAATAGCCAGTTTGGATCAATGGTAGACCCATTAAAATATCAGGACAGAAAACCTGTGGACACCCGGGCAAAGGGAGAATTGCTAACAGTGAAATTCAGATATAAACAACCGGAAGGAAATAAAAGTGAGTTGATCGTAAGGACAATGGATAAGGATGACCTTAATCCACGGGACATTAATTTGCAATGGGCCTCTGCTGTTGCTGGTTTCGGTATGTTATTAAGAGATTCAGCGTTTAAGGGAGATCTTACTTTTGACAAGGTTTTAAGCCTGGCTAAAGCCTCAAAAGGCAATGATGATTATGGCTACAGAAATGAAATGATCAATTTGATCGAAATCGCCGGGAGAATACAGTGAGTTCAAGGGGTGTCTCATAATCAATTATATTTTGATTTGAGACACCTTTTTTTAATTATTTTTTGAAATTCAGGCAACCCCCGAAACATTATTGATGGTATTCTGTTAATTGAATACTTTTTTTATGAGCGTAAATTTTGTCAATGACACATTATTAGTTAGCGAATTCTTTAGTTAGTGCAATGATATGAATGATAAATTATGTAGATTAACACAAGAATCGCCATTTGTTAAATGCCTTGAATGAATAGAAATGAAGAGATCACTTTTACTGTTACTGATTCCCATCCTGATTTTTGGCTGTATTGCAGAACGAGATTACATTGTTGAATCAGATTATAGCTACCGGGGAAAATTCCGAAGATATAAAACCTTTGATTTCATGTCCACCAGTGATACAGTAGGTTACAATGGACTTAGTGATACCATGATCAGAGACGAAATAATGAGGCGGTTGGAATCGCAGGGATATAAGTTTGATAGGAACAAGCCATCCATGCTAATCATTTATACCGTGTTTGGCGATGACTTGAAATTCAGAGGATTCGATCAAATGGATCTTGAGTATTGGGATGAAAAATATAGCCTCATAGCAGAATATGATGATGAGCTGGCTAAAATAGATGAAGCCGATTACAACAAGGTCAACTATGAACTTAAGCAAGGCACCTTATTGATAGATTTTGTAGATAGTAAGACCCATAGCGTAATCTGGCAGGGTTATGCAAGCGGCCTATTTGATGACGCAAACTTCTTCAGTAAGGACATCAAATATGCCGTCCGCTCCATTCTCAACAAGTATAAGTTAGTGGCTTACAACGAGCGATTATAGCCTAAAAACGAATCTTTGTTGCCAGGAATAAATTCCGTGGTGGCTGTATCAAAAATGCAGGATTCCCATTGAAATCCGGGGCTCCATACGTGTAGTATTGTCGGTTGACAACATTGTTCACCATTAGGGCGATATTCACTTTCTCACTCAACTCCCACTGGGCATTGATATCAAATGTTGACCAGCCTGGTACCTTAAATTCAGGGTCATTGGTGAGTTCCATAAATTGTTCTGTCATGAAATGATGCGTGAATGTCAAAGCAAGATTTCTTCTAATACGTACTGTCACGTTTTCATTGCTGATCCATTCCGGGCTTAGGATATGTCTGCGATCAAAGTAGGTGTTGTCTCCAAATATGCTAACCTCTTCTATAGAGGTATTCAGGTAAGCAATATTACCATGCACATCCAGGTATTTTGTGGGTGACCACATCCATGTGACTTCTACACCCTTCCGGGTACTCTGAGGGATATTCTGTCTTTTCTGAACACCAAAAGCAACCACCTCACCAATAGGAGCGATCTCATTCTGAAAGTTCATGTAAAACAGGTTTCCTTCCAGAGATAGTTGTTGCAGATTTAATTTATAGCCTGCCTCAAAATCATGAACGTATTCGGGCTCGAATCCACCCTCAGTACGAACGAAGTCAATGTTTGATGCATTTAATTGAAAGCCACCATATAGATCGAGCTTCGTGGGTTCACGTCCATTAAATCCATAGGAGAAGTAGATCGTTTGATTTTGATTGGGTATATAATTGATCCCTAGTTTTGGATTGACAAACGTCCATGATTTGGTGATTGTTCCGTTGTCATTTGTTCCGATGAAGTCATAATCCGGATTGATTTGCAGCTGCATGGAACGGACTTGTAGATCACCAAATACGTTGAATTTTCCAAGTTGATAATCCATTTTCCCAAACCAACTGAATTCATTCTTGTTAGAATTTTCCTTGTAATAGGGATTGCTATCATGCGGTAAAATTGATTCCCTGTTTTCTCTGTGGAAGGTATATGCATGAATACCCATGGAGAAGTTTAGTTTGTCGGTATTCAGGAAAACATTGGAGAGCAAACCGAAGTGATCATTTTTTAGCGGGTAGTTGATCTGAAAGAAGGTGGTATAGTAAGTCCAGAAATAGTTCTCAACATATACACTGTCGTCATCGAGTGTGCCTTCAGCAAAATCTCCTCCAGCACCACCATAATAGAGTGATGAACTCATGTTCCAGCGATTATTGAATTTGTGACTGTGCTGGAGCTGTACCAGATATTGAGAAAAGTCATCATTGTCATCGTCAATCAGCGGATTATAAGTGGGATCATCATCCAGTGCTGCTTCATCTACTACATAATATCCCAGGCCATTTTGTGATCTTGAGGTAAAAGCGGTGATCCTGACCATGTCTTTCTCTCCATAGTAGCCACCTGTAAGAAAGAAAGAGTAAGCGTCCGACTCTGTAAAATCTTTGTATCCATCACTCCAAAGCCTTCCAAAGCTGGAGTAAAACCCAAATCCTTTTTCTGAGATCCCGGTATTCACGTTGTAGTTGGCTCGGAAAGTATTGAATGAGCCTGCACCAAGCTCCACGGCACTACCTACCGGATTCTTCTTCAGATTGAGGGATTCAAAATTTATGGATCCCCCGTAGCTGGAAACACCATTGGTTGAAGTGCCGACACCACGCTGTACCTGTATGGATTCGAAGTTGCTCGAGATATCTGAAAAATTGGAAAAGAATACTCCATGATCAATCATGTCATTCAGAGGCACTCCATTCAAAGTAAAATTGATCCTTTCCTGACCGATCCCTCTCAATCTCATACTGCCATAGTTGCCAATAGAAGTACCTGATTCAGAGTATGAGATGATCCCGGGAGTTTTTTTGTCCAGGATAAATATTGGATGCTGGCCAACATACTCCTTCTCGATCTCCTGATGTGAAAGTGTTGTTTTTGCTACCGGATCATTCTCCAAAGCCCTTATCCCGCGAATAATTAGCGACTCCAATTCATAGTTGGCAATCATTGTAATTTTCAGATTAGACTGACCTTTTACGATCAGGCTTTTCTCTTCATAACCGATATAGCTGATAACCAGTGTATCACCGGATTCTGCGCTTATTGTAAATTTTCCGGCCTGGTCAGTAATGGTTCCTTCATAAGCGCCCTTGATAGTTACGGTGGCGCCTACCAATGGATCACCGTAAGTAGCATCAGTGACCTTACCACTCACCATATCTTGAGCAGTTAGGAAAAAGACATTGCCTATGAGCGACAATGCAATCATCGAAAATTTTTTCATGTTTATTTTAATTAACCATTCATTGGGAAGAGGGGAACTCCCCATCAATTGGTTATCATACTCCCTACGCCGGCATTATCCGGATCAGGTTATTTGGGTATGATCTCAGCCTGAACTATTAGGCACCCCTTAGACATGCAAAATTATGGATAATTATTTGGTAAAAAAATTATCGATGGCCTGCACGGCATTGGCCAATCGAATATCCTCTATCCCGGAGACGAGTTTGTACGGCAGTTTGTGTTCTTTCAGATAATTCTCATAGATATCCAAAAAGTGCTTTCTGAGTTTTGGGTGCTCTCTTTGAGGATCGTCGCGCCAGGGGAGATCAATGTTTGAGAGCAGATAGAAATCATACGGTATTTTCTCAAGCTGCTCTTCAATAAACGGGTCTGTATTTCCGTATTTATGATCACTCCACACTTTGATGACGATCAGGTTAGTATCACAGATCAGCCATTCGTTGGCCATTTCCATTTTATCTTTCTCCCACTCAATCTGTCCTTTGGCTATTTCCAAAAGGTCCGACTGTTCGTAATCATTTTCCAGTCTGTCAAGGTAGAATCGGGCATATTCAGGGACCCACTCCGTTTGATAGTGACGAGCCAGTTGTGCTGACAACTCACTTTTTCCCGTTGACTCGGGTCCAACCACTGCAATTTTCTTAATCATAATTCAGATATGTTTTTCTCCAGGCAAAATATCCCATCGTTGCCAGGATGGTGAAAACAAAAAATTGAAAACTTGTCAGGTATAGCTCCTTGTAATAGTAAAGTGGAACTGCAATTAGGTCTGTGATGATCCAGGCGATCCAGTTTTCCAGTTTCTTTCGTGCCATCAGCCACATCCCTACTATGGCAGTGGTGGTGGTAATGGAATCCCAATTGGGAACATCGCTATCGGTAAAATCCAACCCAAACCGTATCAGAATAAATGAGCCTAAAGCTAAACCCATGGTGATGATCCATTCAGCCTTCGTCAGGGTAGATATTTTGATTTGATCACGATTATCCTTTGTGTTCGTCCAGAAATACCAACCATAGATACTGGCTACGAGATAATAGAAATTAATGCCGGTATCAGCATAGAGCTTATATTGGAAGGTGATATAGGTATAGATGGCTACACTGACGATCCCTGTAGGATAGACCAGAATGTTTTCCTTCATGGAGAACCAGACACTGAGCAAGCCAAAAATTACAGCGATAGCTTCCAGTCCATTCAACTGCAGGAATTGTTCCCAAAGCACCTCGAAAAATTCTTTCACGGCGCAAACATAAATTTATTTTCATCACAAGCTTTAGAATCTAAAGCTTTACACGTAGTTTTGCACCGCAAATAATCTAATTATTTGCATGGACCCCAATACGAACAAATTACTCTTCGAGGCACTCACATACGATGACGTCCTCCTCCTTCCAGGTTATTCCGAGGTTCTCCCGCGGGAAGTAGAAACCACGACACAGATCAGCAGAAATATTAGTCTCAACATTCCATTGGTATCGGCTGCTATGGACACTGTGACTGAAGCTGCACTGGCTATTTCAATGGCGTTGGAGGGTGGCATTGGGTTTATCCATAAAAACATGACCATCGAAAAACAGTCGAATCAGGTCAGGAAAGTCAAGCGATCTCAAAGTGGGATGATCCTGGATCCTATTACACTCCACATTAATAGTGTGGTTGGGGACGCAGAGAAGATCATGCGGGAAAATAAGATTGGCGGTATTCCAGTGGTCGATAAGGATAAAAAACTAATCGGAATTATTACCAACAGGGATCTTAGGTTCCAAAAAAACATGACTACTCCAATACAGGATATCATGACCAAAGATCACCTGATCACTGCAGATGCAGAAGTTGGGTTGAATGAAGCCGAACAAATCCTTCAAGAATATAAGATCGAAAAGCTTCCTATCATTGATAAATCAGGAAAATTGACAGGACTGATCACTTATAAGGATATTTTGAAGAACAAAGACAGGCCGTATGCCTGTAAAGATGAGTTCGGCAGATTACGTGTGGGTGCAGCAATTGGGGTAACACCAGATATGATCGAGCGAATCGAAGCTCTCATGAGTGCGGGAGTTGATCTTATTAGCCTGGATACTGCTCACGGCCACTCCAAAGGAGTGATTGATGCGACTAAGCAAATCAAGAAGAAATTTAAGGATTTGGATCTTGTGGTAGGTAATGTGGCCACGGAAGAGGCGACTAAGGCATTGATTGAAGCAGGAGCTGATGCGGTTAAGGTAGGTGTGGGCCCGGGAAGCATCTGTACCACACGTGTGGTGGCCGGTGTCGGTGTGCCACAACTTTCTGCAGTTTTTGAATCTGCAAAAGCTGCTCATAAAAAAGGGGTTCCGATCATAGCTGATGGTGGAATCCGGTTCTCGGGTGATGTAGTAAAGGCATTGGCTGCAGGAGCAAGCAGTGTGATGATTGGCTCGTTGCTGGCTGGCACGGAAGAAGCTCCCGGAGAAATGATCATCTACGAAGGCAGGAAATTTAAGACCTATCGTGGCATGGGCTCACTGGAGGCCATGGAAGACGGGTCAAAAGATCGGTACTTCCAGGATGCTGAAGATGATATCAAGAAACTTGTGCCAGAAGGAATTGTTGGAAGGGTGCCTTACAAAGGACTTGTATCGGAGGTGCTTTACCAACTGATCGGTGGTCTAAGGGCTGGTATGGGTTATTGTGGTGCAGGCACCATTGAAGGCCTGCAATCGGCTAAATTTGTGAAGATATCCGCTGCCGGAGTGGCCGAAAGTCACCCTCATGATATCACAATCACTCGCGAAGCACCTAATTATAGCCGCAGGTATAATAAAGGCGAACGTTAAAATACCTTAAAAAGGTATTTCACGGCCATATGGGGGTCATTGTCGTGTTTTTTAATTAACGTGCCCCTCGTATTTTTGCACGACACATGCTTTCCATGAAATTAAAGACCAGGCTTAGCATATTAGGAGCTATACTTTCATGGTTGCTGTTTATGTTTTTTGATATCTACGGGCTACTCGTGGATCGCTATGACATGAACGTAGCCCTGAGTCATCTGATACCTCAGATATTTCTGACGTGTTTCATCGTTGCAATACTGCTTTATTACAGGTTTATTATTTCCAAAGCGGAGAGCATCAATTTCATAGACTTGCTCTGGAGGGTTTTCCTCACTGGCCTTGTGACGACGATCGTCTCTTTGCTCATCCGGCTGTTCCTGAATGTCTTTCGCAACAGCTCCATCATTCAGAATGAAATCACCATCAATGTGCTCTATCACATTGTAGGCGGGCTGGTTATTATTTTCCTGGTATCAACTTTTGTGGTTTGGAAACGACTGATCCTCTATCAGAAGTCCAAGTCATTGATCCAGTTGTGGAATTTCTTCGAGTATGCACTGTTGGTCAGTTTGTTATTCGACTTGTTTGACAACAAGCTGATGACGACCAACTTCAACATTTTTCTGATCTTTCTCCTTGGGTTTGCCCTGGTTCTTTCATTCAACCTGAAATGGATTGCCTACCTCAACTTTAAGCAAAAGTGGAAGAGTATCCTGTTTATCTTATTGTCTGGTGTATACGTTTATCACTTTCTGCTTTTCCTGATCACCTTTTCGTCTACGGAATCTCTGACAATCGATTTACTGGACAGGGTATTCGTCGTGGCGATGCTGATCTTTATTCTGCTATATGCCGTAATCGCTATTCTTGTTACACTTTTCAACTTGCCCACTTCATCGGTATTTGAAAGGAAGCTGCAGGAAGCCATAGACTTTCAGAAGCTGAGTCAGGCTATACCCAGTGGGCAGAGTATCGAACAAACTTATGATGTGCTATTGGATAGTTCCATGAGTGCCGTTTTTGCGGATGCCGCCTGGATAGAAATGGACAGTCCAACCAGGACACTCATCACAAGATCTATTGCCGATGACAAAGTGAAAGAGATAAAAGCCAGTGTGAAAACGGACTATCTGAGGTCAGTGATAGAAAAAAAATTTGAAGGAAATTTTTCCAGTGGCAAAGCCTCTGGAATAGTAAAGCACCCTGAATATAAATCAATCATTGCCTTGCCGATCATGGTGAAAGGGAAACAAGAGGGTTCACTAATCCTTTTGCAGGAAGTGGCAGATGCTTTTAACCGGGAGATGGTAGATATTATCGTGACATTCGTTTCACAGGCGAGTGTATCGCTCGAAAACTTCCAGCTCATCTCCGAGGCATTGGAAAATGAACGATACAAAGAGCAGCTCAAAATTGCTAAAAGCGTACAGAAGAGCTTGTTGCCATCTACGCTCATCAGTACCACAGATTTTGATATCGATGCTGTTTCCTTTGCAGCTGATGAGGTAGGGGGTGATTATTATGACATGGTGGATATGGGTGGTGGTCTCTATAAGCTGATCATTGCCGATGTGAGTGGAAAAGGTACTTCTGCAGCTTTCAACATGGCTCAGATGAAAGGTGTTTTTCATAGCCTGGCTCAAAATCAGGACGGCGTCAAAGAGTTCATTGTTCGTGCCAACGCTGCCCTGGGAGATTGTCTGGAACCTTCATCGTTTATCACCGCTACATATTTTGAGATCGATACCAATACCAAGGAAATAAATTTTGTGCGTGCCGGGCACTGCCCAACGCTTTTTTACAAACATGATACGCAGGAAGCATGTTACTTCAAGACCGAGGGGCTTGGTTTGGGTATTGTAAGAAACTCTGACTATGCTACTTACGTTGAAAGGAATAGTATAAAATATCAATCAGGGGATTTACTGCTTTTATATACAGACGGGATCACTGAAGCAAGAAACAAGGACTCACAACAGTTTGGCTCAGATGGTTTGAAAAAGGCACTCCTTGAGAATGATAGGCGCACACCTTCCGACCTGAGAAAGGGGATCATTAAAGACTTGAACAAATTTTTAGAAGGGAATAAATTGGATGATGATTATTCATTAGTCACCTTGAAATTTTTATAATAAATGAAATGGTAGAAATAAGTACCAAAGAAGAGACAGATTATTGTTTGATAGAAGTCAATGGCGAAGTAGATGCGAGTTCTTCTATAGAATTGGATGATGCGATCAAGGCAGCACTTGAGAAGAAGCTCAATTTGCTCATCGACCTTCAAAATCTGGATTACATCTCCTCTGCCGGGTTGGGTGTTTTTATCTCATACCTGGAAGAGTTTAAAGAAAACGAGCGAAAGATGATCTTATTTGGACTGAAGCCTAAAGTGAGAGAGGTTTTTGAAATTCTGGGTCTTCAGCATATTATCAAAATGGTAGAAACAAAGTCAGAGGGCATAGATGCAGTATAAACTGTCCATACCGTGTAGCAAAACCAACCTGGAGAAAGTGAGAAGCTTTGTCGCAGAAGTGCTCAATGATACACAGCTGGAAGAAGTAGAATGCCATAAGATTATCCTGGCCGTGGATGAGGTCTGTGCCAATATGATGATCCATTCCAATGGTTGCAACCCATCAAAGAAGCTGGATATCAGGGTGGAGCATGAGCCTTTGAAACAACTTGAATTTATTATCAGAGATACTGGGAAGCATTTTGATATCAAAGGTTATAATGAACCTTCTATGCAGGAAATTGTATCCTCCAAACGCAAGGGGGGGTTAGGATTGATACTTGTGAAAAGAATAATGGACGGAATTGAGTTTTCGACAGATAAGAATTATAATATTTGTAAACTCACGAAGAAACTGAATTTCGAAGTATGAGAATAGCCATATTGGGTTTTATCCTATTGCTGGGTTCCTGCGAATTTTTTAAGCCTAAACAAGAAGTTGGTGAAGTTCCTATAGCCAAAGCTGTGGACAATTACCTTTATCCTTCTGATTTGGAAGGTCTGTTGCCTCAGAATATCTCTACTGACGATAGTACCAAGTTGGTAGAAAGGTACATCGAGGATTGGATAGAGAAGCAGTTGATGATCTTCCGGTCATCACAGGTGGTAGACTATAATGAAGCTGAAATAGAGCGAAAAGTGCTGGATTATCGTTATGCACTCATCGTACACAACTTTGAAAAGCAATACATCCAGAGAAACCTGAATACTGAAGTAAGCCAGGAAGACATTGAAAAATATTATCAGGAGAAGTCCGATAACTTCCTGTTGAAGCAAAATATCATCAGGTGTATCTATGCCCAGGTACCTACCAATGCACCAGATCTAAACCAGTTTAGAAGAAATTTCAGGGCATATCCGGAATCCAATCTGGAAGATATCAGGGCATATTGTTCCCGGTTTAGCATTAAATCCTTTCTGGAAGACTCACTCTGGGTTATTTTTGATGATGTAATCATAGGCACTCCGTTAGAATCCATACAGAATAAGACTGATTTTCTATCGAGACATACCTACTCAGAAACAACCAGGGACGATCAAATCCATTTTTTAAAAATATTTGATTTTAAAATTTCTGACGAGATTTCCCCGTTAGAGTTTATTAAAGAGGATATTAAGAGTATTATTATAAATAAGAGAAAACTTACATTAAAGAAAGAACTCGAAGAAAAGATATATAATGAAGCGCGTGAAGAGAACCTGTTCGAGATTTATCGCCATTAGTGCATTTTGCCTGGTGGCCTTTTTTCCTGCAATGAGCCAGGATGTGGTAATAGATAAGATTGTTGCCAAAGTAGATGATTTTATCATCCTCAAGTCAGACCTGGAAAAAGCATACCTCGAGTATTTGTCCAGAGGTGAATTCAGAGGATCGAATGCCCGATGCCAGATCCTTGAAAACCTGGTGGTGAATAAGATGTTGGTGGCCAAGTCACTGATCGACTCCGTGGAGGTATCGGATGAGGAGGTACAAGCTATGCTATCGCAGAAAATTGATTACCTGGTTTCACAGCTGGGCACCGTAGAGGAGTTGGAGAACTACTATGGTAAGACGATGGAGCAGTTTGAGGAGGAGCTCTTCGAACTTGAGAAGGAGAAGCTGATCATTCAACGCATGCAAGGGGAGATCACTTCCGGTCTTAAGGTATCGCCAGCGGAGGTGAAGCGGTTTTACAACAATATTCCGAAAGATTCACTACCCTATTTTTCTACTGAGGTGACAGCCGCTCAGATCATCAAGATACCCAAAGCGGGAAAAGAACAGATTGACAAAGCCCGTGATCAACTCAACGACATACGAGCCAGGATAGTGGCAGGAGAGTCCTTTGAGGCATTGGCTCGTCAGTATTCAGAAGATCCGGGGTCTGGCTCAAAGGGAGGGCAATTGCCTTTTTTTAAACGAGGCGACCTGGCTCCGGAATTTGAAGCTACGGCAATGACAATGAAACCTGGTGAATTGTCAAGACCCATTAAAACAGATTTTGGGCTGCACCTGATTGAATTGCAGGAGAGAAGGGGAAATACTTTTAGATCCAGACATATCTTGTTGATTCCAAAACCATCCCAAAAAGACATTGAGGCATCAAAAGATTTTTTGGATAGTCTCCGGAGGGAGATCCTTAGAGACAGCATCTCATTTGAGGATGCCGCCAAAGAGCATTCGGACGATCAGATGACCTCGGACAATGGGGGTTTTTTCACAGATCAGGCTGGGTCAAGCAGAGTTCCTATTGATCAATTGGATCCAACCATCTTTTTCACCCTGGATACCATGAAAGTAGGAACGGTGTCAAAACCAATTCCCTTCCAGCAACCGGATGGATCCACAGCGTTTAGGTTGCTCTATTATAAAGATAAGGTTCCACCACATCAGGCAAACCTGAAACAAGACTATCAACGGATCGCCAGAGCAACACTGGAATCAAAAAAAGCAAAAATTTTGAACGAATGGTTCGACTCGGCGCGAGGGGATGTTTATATTGAAATCGATCCGGAGTATAATTCATGTAATCTCCTGACTCAGTAACTAAATAGGTTCTTCATGGCAAAAGTTGAAAATGAAATAGCCCTGGCCAATGATTTATTCTCGGCCTTCGAAAAGCTTGAAAACGAAATAGGAAAAACTGTTATCGGGCAGAAGGAGGTCGTGAGGCTGTTGATCACCTCAATTTTTTGTGGAGGACACTCTTTGCTTGTAGGTGTACCCGGATTAGCAAAAACCTTGCTTGTCCATACCATCGCCAACAGCCTTGGGCTGGACTTTAGCAGGATACAGTTCACACCTGACCTGATGCCCAGTGATGTATTGGGAGCGGAGACGTTGGATCAGGAGCGAAACTTCCGTTTCATTAAGGGTCCCATTTTCGCCAATGTGATCCTGGCTGATGAGATCAATAGAACACCTCCAAAAACGCAATCTGCATTGCTTGAAGCGATGCAGGAGGGAGCGGTCACCATCAGTGGTAAACATTATGTCTTGGACAAGCCCTTTTTTGTGCTTGCTACGCAAAACCCGATTGAACAGGAAGGTACCTATCCACTTCCCGAAGCACAACTTGACAGATTTATGTTCATGATTAAGTTGGAGTATCCTTCACTTTCAGATGAGTTGGAGATCGTAAAAAAGACTACTACCGGGTTGACGCAGGAAGTAAATAAGGTACTATCTAAAAAGGAAATCATCGAGTATCAGCAGCTGGTGAGAAAAGTGCCTGTAGCAGACAATGTCTTTGAGTATGCGGTAAACCTATCCCACAAGACGCGTCCGGGTACGGCGGTAGCAGCTCCTGAAAGCAACGAGTTCCTGGAATGGGGTGCTGGTCCAAGAGCCAGCCAGTTTCTGGTTCTGGGGGCAAAATGTAATGCCCTACTCAATGGCAAGTATTCCCCTGATATTGAGGATGTGAAAGCGGTAGCCAAACCCATTCTCACGCACAGGATCGTAAGAAACTTCAAAGCTGAAGCAGAAGGTATCACCGAAGAGATGCTTATAGAAAAGCTGCTCTAGTATTAAAACTGTTGTAGAAATCTCAAATCATTTTCTGAGAATAGTCTGATGTCGTCAATCTGATATTTCAGCATGGCTATTCGTTCGATCCCCATTCCGAAAGCAAAACCACTGTATTCTTTGGGGTCTATATTGACACTTTCAAGCACGTGAGGGTCCACCATTCCTGATCCACCAATCTCAACCCATCCTGTTTGCTTACAGATTTTGCATCCGGATCCTCCACAGATAAAACAGCTAATGTCTATCTCTGCACTTGGCTCTGTAAAAGGGAAGAAAGAAGGTCGAAATCTTATTTGAGTGTCTTTGCCAAACATCTCAGTTGCAAAGTGGTAAAGGGCTTGTTTCAGGTCTTTAAAGCTTACGTTTTTATCTACATGAAGCCCCTCCACCTGATGGAAAAAGCAATGGGCTCTTGCTGAGATGGCCTCGTTGCGATATACCCTTCCCGGCATGATGGCTTTGAATGGAGGCTTTCCATTTTCCATGAGCCTGATTTGCACATTGGAAGTGTGCGTACGCAATAGGATATCAGGATTTTTTTCGATGAAATAAGTGTCCTGCATCTCACGGGCAGGGTGATTTTCCGGGAAATTAAGTGCCGTAAAGTTATGAAAGTCGTCTTCGATCTCCGGACCGTCTGCAACGGAGAAACCCTGCCGCTCAAAAATTCTAACAATCCTGTTCTTGATCCTGGATAGTGGGTGGATGGATCCTTTTTCATAAACAGGAGGTAAGGTTACGTCAATGGATGACTCTTTACCGGTGCTATTGGACTCCAGGTTTTCTGAAAGTTCTTTCAGTCGACTCATAGCCATTTGCTTGAGTTCATTCAGTGCAGGCCCGATCACCCTTTTCTCTTCCGGTGCTACTTTTTTGAATGATTCAAAGAGATCATTGATGACGCTTTTTTTGCTGATGAATTTAAGCCTGAAACTTTCCAGCTGTTGACTATTATCAGCAACGAAAGCTTTCACTTGCTCTTTATATGCTTCAATTTCCTTTTTCATAATACTATATGGCAGGCAAAAGTAATAAAGCCATACTTGTTATAAGGCACAAGAGGCGGAAGAAGCAGTTTTAGTCAGAAACTTAAGCTGATTTTGAAATGGCCATGGTTTTTGAAGCCTCCAGTTTTGCTGTGGCTCCCAGCATCTTCCTCTTGGAAACGAGATGATCTACCAATGTGCCAAATGCCAGTGTAGTACCGAAAAGGATCGATAAAAGGATGCTGTTGCTGAAAGTGCTGTTTAGCAACAACGCCAGGGCAATCATCAAAATATTATAGGTAGCCAGAATCTGGGTGGCTTGAGCATGATTGAGACCAAGCTTTAAGAAGCTGTGGTGAATGTGATTTCTATCAGGACTGAAGGGAGACCTTCCCTGGATAAATCTGATGGTGAATACTCTTAGCGTATCATAAAAAGGCACGATCAGACAAGAGATAACCAGGGCAACACTTGATTGGATATCTATGAATGAGTTGATCGCGAGCCCATCACTTACGTTAATCACCTTGATGGCCATAGTTGAAATCAGGAATCCCAATATCATTGATCCTGTATCTCCCATGAAGATTCTGGAGGGATGCCAATTGTAAATAAGGAATGCCAGTAATGAACCTAATACTGCGAAGCTAATTAAAGCCAAATCCATGGCACCAACTGAAACGAAGATCCAGGAGAAAAACAAAAGAATAATGATCCCAAGACTGGCTGCTAATCCATCAATCCCATCAATTAAATTGAATGAGTTGGTCATGGTAACGATGACACAGACTGATAATAAATATTCCAGTCCAAATGGAAGGGCCCCAATCCCTGCAATGTCGTATAAGCCTGTGAGCCGGATATCTGCAAGAAATACAATAAGAGTAGCAGCAAATACCTGCGTTATAAGCTTTTGGTGAGCAATTAAGCTTGAAATATCATCCCGAATACCTAAGAAAAAGATGAGGCTTATGGCACTGAATAGATATTTGTTAGATACTAAATCGGAAGTTGGTAGCGTTATCAAAACAGCCATCATGAAACCCATAAAAATGGCGATACCACCCATCGAGGGGGTACCTTCCAGGTGTACTTTTCTTCTATCAGGAAGGTCAAGTAGACTAATAGACTTGGTTACTTTGATGACCACCGGCAACAAAACAAAGGTCACCAGGAAGGCGGATAATATGGCGATGGCGAAAAACATAAAATTACTTAGCTACTTATCAAGATATCAAATTACATGCCTAAGTAACAGAACCGTTAGAAAATAGAACATAAACTTTCGATTGAATGCACTTATCTTCCGATTAGCTGAACTCTCCTTTAGCTTGGTGGTAGGGTGAAATGTACCTAATTATGGCCATTCTTTACCACAAATAAAGTCAAATAAAGTCAAAAAAAGTACAAAAACAGTGACCACTTGATAAGATTCTTTACGGTATTTGGCTTCAACTTTAAAGACAGATCATCGATTCAATAAATTTTTTATCAGGTCAGCACCTGGGTGGAATGTGAGAAAGCGTAAACTATTTAGCAATTTTTAAGTTTGCTGAGCAAAGAGTTGCAGAAATATTTGAATTATCTATTGCTTAATATTTCACATCCCAGTAAGTTTGCAGTCCTTTTCAAAAACGAAAAGAATATTCCTCAGTAGCTATCCCGATTTCCGATAGATATCGGGATAGGAGGTTAGAACATCTGACGCAGGTGGATAGCCTGTTAATCAGAGGGTCACTGGTTCAGACCCGAGGAAAAGGAACCAAAGGAAATATACTCCTCAGTAGCTCAGTTGGTTAGAGCATCTGACTGTTAATCAGAGGGTCACTGGTTCGAGCCCAGTCTGAGGAGCACATTAGAAATCCGATCATCCGATCGGATTTTTTTGTTTAGAGCGCAAAATCGAGAGGCAGACCCTGATCTAAGAGAACGATGCCTAACTGAAATGCTACTAAGTGCTTCAATTACATCAGGGGTAAGTGTTGTCCAATAAACTTAAAGTAAAGTAGAGCTGAATTTAGGAGGCTCTCTTTTGGCATGACAAACGCCCATTAGATGCTCTTGTGAGTAATAAACTCCACCGTAAAATCTTGCACCAATTCAAATTTGGTATGACTTCATCCCCAATTGTCTGAGTAATTGTAAATGGCCTTGTAGCGCTTTTCCGAATGTGCTGACATTTTTGTAGGGCAAACCAAATTCGAGAGCGGTGGATTTAACGATTCCGGCCACTTTTCGGTAGTGTACATGACAGATCCCCGGGAACAGATGATGTTCAATCTGAAAGTTTAATCCCCCTATGAACCAGGAAAACCATCGGCTTTTATTGGCAAAATTTGTAGTGGTACGTAGTTGATGGATCGCCCAGTTGTCCTCCATGGTGCGGTTTTTATCAGGTAGTGGATATTCCGATCCAACGATCACATGGGCTGGCTGGAAGACAATCGCCAGCAAAAATCCCGTGATGAAGTGCATAATAACAATGCCAATGAGGATTTGCCACCATGACCAGGGCGTGAGCAGCAATGGAATTACAAAAATATAGCTGACGTAAATGATCTTAGTGACAAGCAGTATTGTCCATTCCTTTGTGGGATTACTTTTCTGTCTCCCAAGCAGACCATTTTTTTGATATCTTGACAACTGTTCAAAATCCTTGTAAAACATCCAGAATAGGGTCATCAGACCGTAAAGGAACCAGGCGTAGATTGCCTGATACCTATGAAACCATCTCCATTTAGCACTCGGAGCAAGTCTAAGGACCTTTTGAGCGCTGATGTCTTCATCGGCATGGTAAATATTGGTGTAGGAATGATGTAGTATGTTATGTTGAATCTTCCAGTTGAAAGAATTGGCTCCAATCAGATTGAGTGAGTAGCCAATGGTAGTATTGATCCAGTTCCTACTTGCGTAAGCACCGTGATTTCCATCATGCATGATAGAAAGACCAATTCCAGCCAAACCCAGGCCCATCAGCATTGTCATAGCAACTGTTAAAAGTATTCCGGAAACCAATCCGCTTACAATCATCAGGTACGGCCCAAAATATAGTGTCATCATCACAATAGATTTGATAATCATTTCTCCATTGGCATGGCGACTGATTTTGTTCACCTTAAAATATTCATTGACACGCTTATTTAGTGTGATGGTGAAATCTTTTCGGCTGCTCTTAAATGTAATTTTATTCGGTGTTTGCATATTAATATTCTCTTTTTATGCCTGTTACCAAAGGTCTCAGATAAGACCGATTAAATTATTACACCTAAAAGAGGATTTGTTGCATTTTTATTGGATTTATGGGGTTAGAGGGTTTTAAGGGAATATTCCAGCACCGGAACGAAAATCTTGCTCAAATGTGTTATATATTTATACTCCACCTGATTGTTGGGAAGCATAAGATCTGATTCACATATCCAAGCCATGCTTCATTGCATTACATTAAACAATTATGAAGCTGTACATCAAATACATGGTAAGTCTCCGGTGTAAGCTCATGGTAAAAGTAGAGCTTGAAAAGTTTAATTTGCACCCTACCATACTTGATCTTGGAATGGTCGAAATCAATGAAGATATTACACCAGAACAGCGCGATCTTTTAAAGACCAACTTGCTAAAATCAGGTTTGGAGCTACTAGACGACAAAAGGAGTATACTCATTGAAAGAATCAAGAATCTGATCATCGAGATGATTCATTACTCTGATGAACTACCCAAAGTCAATTACTCAGATTATATCAGTGAGAAACTCAGCTATGACTACACCTATCTATCCAACATCTTTTCGGAAGTGAAAGGCACCACCATTCAGCAGTTTATCATTTTACATAAGATTGAAAAGGTAAAGGAACTGCTGCTATATGATGAGTTAAACCTGTCGCAAATCGCTTACAAGCTACATTATAGTAGTGTGGCGCATTTATCCAACCAATTTAAAAAAGTAACCGGCCTCACTCCTTCTTTTTATAAGCAGTTGAAGAAAAAACGTAAGAGCAACCTGGAGGATTTGTAAAGGAATACTTTACCTAACCTTAACCATTGACTAGCCTAATTAATGGATACCCGTGATATATGTAATTGATTAAGAGGAATCTGTAAGACATTCCAACAGAAAGAAGGGCAACTTTATCTGTAAATTAAATTCACTCATGAAACAAGTTCAGATAGAAAAGGGTAAAGTGTTAATTGTCGTTGAAATTATAGAGTACATACCTGATTCTGTGCTTATAAAAACAATCATAAAAAAAACAACCGGAAACGTAAGTGCAGTTTCTTTTGATTCCGGAGAAGCCCTGACAGAAAAAACATCCCCGTTTGATACTTTTATTCAAGTCATAGACGGCAAAGCAGAAATTATCATTGACGGTGACTCACACATTCTGGAAGCAGGAAAGGCCATCATCATACCTGCTCATTCCAGAAATACGATCAAAGCAAATGTCCGTTTCAAAATGATCTCTACCATCATTAAAAGTGGCTACGAAGAGCTACCTTTAAGTTGAAACTATATAAATACCTAACATAATGATACCATAGCCACTCCATTTTGTGATTGGTGGAAGATAATTTACATCATATAGAATCTGCTTAATTCAAAAACTTATGGAAGAACAAAAATTCAGAATCGGAGAAGTGGTATTTGAGGTTTCTCATCCAGCGCAGAAACTGGTCATCACAAAGGCAGATGGAAAGTTATACAGCTGCAAGCTGCAGGATGACATGAAAAGACCTGCAGTCGTTTATGCAGAAAGAGATCTTAAAAGTGAAAAAGAGTAATATAATCTATTTTCAGGAAACTGATGTTTTTAAAAGGCCATCTTGTTTAATCCATGAGTTGGTTCAAATAAAGAAATGACTTTTGTCTGTAATCTTTTCTATTTGTTCTACCTTGCCATTTATGAATATCGTCAGGAGTTGGAGAGAGCAGAAAATAATGTTGAAATGGAGGTATCCCTTTTTGACAGATCAGGATTTTGATTTTGAAGAAGGGAAAAGAGAGAAAATGGTTTCAGCACTCGCAAAAAAATTAAAGAAAACCAGGTCGGAATTGGAAGCCCTCTTTGCAGAGTTGCAACTTTACTAGGATTCCTTATTTAAATGTAATTATCCTCTCATTGGTAAGATCCGTGGCACTCGGTCAAATCCACTAGAAATTCAGGTTTAGGTTAGTGATCCCATCAATCGGCTCTCTTGTCTGCAGGGTTTGTACTCTCCATAAGTTCACGCTCATAATAGGTTTTTTCAGGACTGTAAGCACTAGCGTGCACTTTGCAGTAATAAACATCATCGATGCACCGCCGAACAATGAGTTTAACTCTTGGTGCATTCTTTGAATACACTACATCTCCGGATTTAAATCTATTTCCCATATTTTTCTTAATTAGAAAGATGTTTGTTAATCACGGACTAACTTCATGCCATCCGATTCTTATAGTTTGGACAGTCAGCTTATATCCCCACAACTACCTTTGAAGGCATTTAATATTGTCTTGAATCCTTCGTTTGCTTTGAAACTATTATCTCCCGTGAAATTATTGAGGATGGTCTTGATGATTACCCAATTGGGTACATAGGCAACCACATCCGGAAATACGAAATTTTTTTGGCTCTCTTACTTTCGGGGTTTTCTATTCTATTAGTCGTGACTCCTTTTTTCTTTGCGTTTGGCCTCTTTTGCCGCCCGCTTTTCTTTAAGGTTTTTCAAAGCAGGTTTTTTGTCCTGTTTTTTCTTCCCATCTTTTTCTTTCGTCATGATCTTAGCTTTAAAGTTGTGAACCTGATTAGATCAAATGTCGTGAACTTCGACCTGGTATCAATTACATACTTGTAGTTCACTTTTACATATATCACATGTTGGTGAAGTTGCTATACACATATTTGAGGGTGCATCAGGAATTCTTCTCCTTATCAATAAACCTAAAATGGGTTTCATAATAAGAGTCTTGTCCTGTGTGGTGAAGTCAGGAGATTTTAACGCTCCTTCCATAAATGCCACCATTCCTCAAACCAAATGATAAGGCAGGAGGAATAAGGATCTGAGCCTGAATTAATTTGGATCGAGCTTCCTGAATTTTTGCTTGCATTTCCTGACCATAAGCGATGGCCATGGCTCGCCTTTCTTCGGCCTTTGCCTGAGCTATTTCAAGGTCGGCTTCCGCCTGATCCGTTTGAAGCTTTGCACCAATATTGTGTCCAATATTGATATCTGCAATATCAATGGAAAGAATCTCAAAAGCTGTACCCGCATCAAGACCGTGTGAAAGTACTAGTTTGGAAATCTCTTCTGGCCTTTCAAGTACCTCCTTAAAATTTGTAGCCATTCCCATCCGGGAGATAATTCCCTGACCCACACGTGCTTTAATGGTTTCTACTCCCGCACCACCCACAAGCTGTTTAATATTGGTACGGACAGTTACCCTGGCCTCGGCAATCAACTGGATCCCGTCTAATGATACTCCAGTAATGGCTGGTACGATGATCATGTATGGGGTCACGGAAATCTGCACAGCTTCCAGCACGTTCCTGCCAGCTAAATCAATAGCAGTTGCCTGCTTAAATGACATTTGCAGGTTTGCCTTGTCAGCGACTATGAGTGCCTTGATAACATTGGAAATATTTCCCTGAGCGAGGTAGTGAGTCTCCAGCAAAGTGATAGTTACATCTTTCAGGCCTGCTTTGGTTGCTAATATCATTGACCTGACAATAAGCCCGGGAGGCACTTTCCGTATCCGCATAAAGATCAGTTCGATGAATTGAATACGTACTCCCGAGAATACGGCGGTTATCCAAAGGTTGACTGGTAAAACAACCAGTAGAAGCATTGACCCGGTCAGGACTAACCCAATAATTATGTAAATGGACATTTGATCTTAATAAATGTGGAGATGCAACTCAGATATTTGAGTTTGAGTAAGTTGGAGAGAAAGCGCGAAAGGATGTTACACCTTGAATACAATATGTTACATAAATCGCAGGTGGCAATGGCTAACGAAAGAGTTCCATTTTAAATCTGTTCAATCTATCGCATTGGTTACGTTTTTGAATTGTTCAGGCTGTTTTAAGCTTTCCATTTCGAAAAAAAACAGTCTTCCTGACGAGATCTACCGGAATGATCAACAAAGCAAATCCAAGCACATACATCCATTCCTGAAGGGTCAATGGTGTTGTACGTAGAATCGTTCCACCTATGTAGGTAAATACTATTTGCAGCCCAAAAATCATGAGCATCACGCGTAGAAATCCGGGGTTCTGCCTGAGGTTTTCAAACAGGTTTAGATTTTCTGTGCGTACGTTGAAGGCGTTGATCAGGATCATAAAAATGAAAATGTTGAAGAACGCTGTGAGAAACACACCTTCATTGATTATCCCATTTCGGGTAAATAATTCCCGAAATGGCTCATAAGAAAGGAAAAAGATGGAGAAAAGCATGATAAATAGTCCACTTGTCAGGATGGATGAGCCCATATTTTTGGTAAGAATGTGAGCTTCACGGTCTACCGGTGGTTCTTCCATGTAGCGATCCAATGCAGGCTCACCTCCAAAGGCAATAGCTGCAAGGGTATCCATGATCATGTTGATCCATAGCAGTTGGATGATTGTCAATGGGAAATCTATTCCAACGAGAGGGCCCAGGAATGCCGTAGTAACAGCTGCTACATTGACAGTGAGCTGAAATACAATGAATTTACGTATGGATTTAAAAATGGTCCTTCCATAGCGTATGGCATTGTTGATGGAGTGAAAATTGTCGTCAAGTATCACAATATCACCGGCTTCTTTCGATACTTCGGAACCACTACCCATGGCAAAACCTACATCAGATTGTTTCAAAGCTGCTGAATCATTAACGCCATCCCCTGTCATTCCCACTACCTTTCCCACACTTTTAGAGATTCTTACCATTCTACTCTTATCAGATGGTAAAGCCCGGGCAATTACCTTTAATCGAGGCAGGATGGCTTTTACCTCATCATCCGATAGGGCATTCAGTTCGGAGGAGTTAAGCACCACGTCATCTTCTTTAGTGAGCAATCCAACTTCTTTGGCTATGGATTTGGCCGTTTCTGTGCGGTCACCGGTGATCATCACCACATGAACACCCGCTTTGTGCATGGCTTCTATGGAAGCATATGATTCATCCCGGATCTCGTCCCTAATTCCGATCAACCCAACCAATACTGCGTTGGCCGGCAAGGACTGAGAATCATTCAGTTCATTCTCCGACACTGCAAGGGCAATCAGTCGCATACCTGAATCTGCCAGCTCATCCAGCTTGGCATTAACCTCTTTCTTGTTGCTGAATACCTCGATTTTGCCATCTTCATGGTGAAAATGATTACAGATATCAAGGATCACTTCCGGAGCTCCCTTGATCAGTGTAAGCTGGTTAGATTGAAAGCCTTTAGGGATGAACTCGGATTTGACCTGGCTAGCTGAATATTTTCTTTCGCTATTAAAAAGAATCTCTTTCTGGCGCACAGCTTCATAGACTTCTTTGTTGCTTGTTTTCTGTACAAACGTGAGCAAAGCTTGCTCGGAGACATTGCCCCCCACGATTTCTCCAGCAGGTGACACAAAGCTTGAGGAATTTTCAGTAATGGAGTAGGCAACAAGGGATTGGGAAGTGGAAGGGATTGTATGAAAGCCTTCGTAAATATTGCCTGCTCCTGTAATGAATAGCTTAGCTTCCAGGCGACCCCTGGTGATGGTTCCGGTTTTGTCAGAGAACAACAGGTTGATACTGCCAGCAGTTTCAATACCTAACAGTTTTCTAACCAGTACTTTTTCACTCAACAATTTTCTCATGTTGAGGGATAGTACAATAGCAATCATCATCGGAAGTCCCTCTGGCACAGCCGCTACTACAATGATGATGGCAAGTACCATGGCTGAAAGAAGGTCACTCACCACAGTATGCCAGCTACTAAAGTATTCTACGATATTTTCGATCTCAAACCCATTGGAGATCACAGATTTTTGAAACATAAAAGTGAAAAAGATGAGGATAGCGGCGATGTATCCAAACTTGCTGATAAGCTCTGCTAAGCCTTTGAGTTTAAGCTGTAGCGGAGAAAGTCTGTCGTCAGATTCTGCCAGCTCTTTGGATAAGACCCCATAAAATGTATTGTCTCCAACACTCTCAATGATAAGGATTGCTTCGCCATCTTCGATCACAGAACCCCTAAACACGCTATAGTGGTTCGAAAGGTCTTTGTTTTCCGGGAGGTCATCCGGTCCAATTGCTCGTTTCTCCACGGCTTCTGCTTCACCAGTTAATGAGGCCTGGTTAACCTTCACTTCTCCTGAGATAAGATACCCGTCTGCTGGCGCCTTGTCTCCGGCTTGAAGTAGCACATAATCACCTTTTACCACATCATTGACAGGAAGCTGAACAACATGACCGTCTCTCAAGATGTTGGCTTTAATCCTTGATGCTTCCTCCTGTAGTTTCTGAAAGGAAGTTTCATTTTTATATTCTGAAAAAGTTGAAACAAGGGTTGCCAGAATGACAGCTGCTCCAATGGCCACCGCTTCATACCATTCTGTCATCCCAAAGAGTGACAACACAAAAATCAAAACCAGTGCAACACTCAGAATAATGATGATCGGGTCTTTGAAGTTGTCCCTCAGCTTATCCCAAAATCCTTCGATTTTCTTGGGGGAAAGGGCATTGCTGCCGTATTTTTTTCTGGATTCCTCGGCTTCAGCTTTGGTAAGTCCTTGAAATTGGAGTCGCATAATGATTTAAGTTTCTTCTAATTCTCAAAATGTGAGTTTCTGGAAATAGATAGCTGAACCATTTACCAAAACTATTTTAGGAAATTTAGTGAGATTTTGGGCGATAATTATATTTTCATTACAAATTTTTCTTCGAACAATCATATTTACCTGTTGATCACGAATTTTTGAATCAACGCTAAAATGTTAGGAAACCTTATGCTGGGCTGGCGAAAATTCTATTAGGTGTGATAAAAACTGCAAGAATGGATACTTGTAGCGGAGAAAGATGAACAAGGAAGAAATATATTTTAGTTTATAATGGAAGTGAAATGGGTGCCATGACTCTAAATCAGTCATGGTACCCATCCAAAATTGCTTATAGGTCATAATCGCCTACAGCTTCGGGTTGATAGGTCACTTTGAGAATTTCAAATTCTGCTACCCTATCCTTTATTTTCCACGAGACCCGGTCACCCGCATTCCTCCCAAGTAGAGCCGAACCGATGGTAGAAAATACTGAAACTTTCCTCTCATGATCATTGGCTTCCTCGGGATAAGTAACAATGAGCTCAATTTGCCTCCCAAATCTCATTTCTTTCAATAGCACTTTGCTGTTCATCGTAATTACGCTCTCGGATATTTTTGTTTGTTCCAAAAGCTGTGCATACATCAACTCACAAAAGAAATGCTCAACAATCTCGGGCATTTTGGCATGCAATAGCGCATAATAACGTCTGGCCAATAGCCGTTCGTAATCCGGAATAGTTACTATTTTTTTCATTACACATTTAAAATGATGAGTTGATCAAACACTAAGTGTGCCAGAAAAAAAGTGCTTAGAACATGTTTAAAGTCACTTTTATTTTCAATGAGGTGAGTAAAAATGACTCGGTGGACGGTTTTTACACAGCCGAAGCGCTCAAATGGAATGATAAATCAAAGAGATTTGTCAACATGAGCTTTCCTTTGCTGCCCGGCGATATGTGCATTACTTCAATCTGGGCAACGTGAGTCCTTTGTATACTGCCAGGAGTCTGATGACAACAATCAATAAGATTGAAAGGACCAGATTCCATTGTCTCAATATGTGTGAATCTAATATCAGGTAGCACCCCGCACCAGCCAGGCAGGCTGTGGCATAGATTTCCTTTCTGAAAATGATCGGTACTTCATTGGTCAGGGTATCTCTAATCACCCCTCCCATCACTCCGCTAAACATTCCCATGATGGCGGCTATCTCAGGTCGAAATCCTAGTGAAATAGCTTTTTCAACACCTAGGATCGTAAAGAAAGATATGCCCAGGCTGTCAAAAAGCATCAGTGTCTTTTTCAACTTATACACAGTCCGGTGAAAGAAAAATGTGGTGAGCACACCCAATAAAATGGCATAAAGAAAAGCGATATCGCTTATCCATACCAGTGGATAACTGTCGAGCAGCACATCTCTTAAAGTACCGCCGCCTATTGCGGTGATGAATCCTGTAAAAGTGGCGGCAAACCAATCAGGTTCCTTGTCTTTTAGTGCCAATGCACCTGAGATGGCAAAGAAGTAAGTTCCGAATAGTTCAAAAAGGTATTGGATTTCCAATGTGGTTACTGTTGAATTTGCGGATAATGATAGAATGCTTTTCCAAATAATTCAAATGTACAGGGCTCACTTAAAAGAAATGTTTAAATCGCCAACTCACACTGAAGGCGGAAAACGATAAACTCCTGAGAATCACTGGTCAGGTGAGAAAGATCACTTTGGATCTTTAGGTCGTGATTGCTGATATACCATGAAAAACCCAAAGTGTATTCTCTTGAGGAGCTGATAGAGCTCATGGATGATATCGGGTTAACCTGGGTGTACCGCCCGGCAATCTCAAAGTTTGATGGAAACAAGTACCCAATGGCTCCAAAGATCCCACTGCCGTATCCATAACCTTCTTTTCTATTGGAGGCATCCCGATAAGTATATTCAGAACTAATTGATAGACCCCTGTATTTAAAGATCCCATCGACCATGACGGTAGCCAGGTTGGATGAAAGATAGGTAGCTTCTCCGGTAGTATCTATCAAAAAAGAACCGAGGTTTCCCCGTGATCTGGCCGCGTTGCTATTATAGTCTCCTGTGATGCCAATGGATAATTTTGGGATGGGTTCCCTCATCAGGTCCGAACCAAAGTAATCACCTTTGTTGGTAAAAGCACCCATGGGTAGAAATTCCAACCTACCAGTATATTCTCTTCCTGACTTGGGATTATCGGCAATTAGATTTCTTCCATTTCCCTCCGAAATGGCAACAGCATGCTTAATGAGTAGTCTGTTGATATTAAACATATGATGTATTTGAATGCCAATATCCCGGTCAAGGGTAAAGGACGCATTCACAAGGCTTCGGTCTACAAATTGCATGTTTTGTGAGGAAATGACCCTTTCCCGGTTGCCGGGTAGCTTTGTTTGACCCGCCCACAAAACCCAGTTACCGGCAAAGTTCCATTTGATGACAGCATCCAGTATGATACTAGCTGTCTCGCCACTTTCAGGGATCGCGCCAGCCCGTGTATCCCTGTTTGAGAGACCCAACTCTATCTTATATACAATCCTTGGATCAATCGCATACCCATCAAATTTTAACCTGTATCTCCTGATTAAAAAACTTTCACTCCATTCCGAATTATCCAGGTCCTGGGTACCACTATAGAGGGTTTGAAATCGAAGCCCGAAGCGAGTTGCAAAGCTGGAATCCGCTGCTTTAATATACAATCCCTCACCAAAAGTGTCTACTGAAAAACTTTGAGATTTTGGGGTATCTACATAAAACAAACTCAATAGAGCCACTATGCATATTTTGGAAGAAAAGGAATTGATCTCCACGAAGAACGATTGATTGTGCTTAGAAAAATGAAAAATCAATATTATGAATATTTTGAGTTCTTAACAATTCATTAATATTAAATACATATTTGAGTAATATAAGAACGTTGATATTTTGGGTGGCTTCCTGGAGTCTTTTGTATATTTACTCTTCACGTTTGACCCAAACCCACAAGAAATGAATCGTAAATCCAGAAGAGACTTTATTAAATCCTCAGGGGCTGTAGCATTGGGTGCAGCTATCCTGCCCACCACTAACCTTTCGGGACAATCTGAACAGGTAACAGCTAAAACATTGAAAGTTGGATTGGTTGGCTGTGGAGGCCGAGGTACCGGTGCTGCTGTCCAGGCGGTAAATGCCGATCCCAATGCTGAACTGGTGGCGATGGGGGACATATTTAAAGACCGGCTGGACAACTCTTATATGTCGTTGCAGCAGGAGGTTCCCGATAAACTGAAGGTAGATGACAGACATAAGTACGTGGGTTTTGATGCCTACAAAAAAGTTATTGATGCTGTTGATGTTGTGTTGCTTACTACCCCTCCCTGTTTCAGGCCAGATCATCTGAAGGCAGCCATTGCTGCGGGTAAACACGCATTTTGTGAAAAGCCTGTGGCTGTTGATGCACCTGGTGTAAGAAAAGTGATTGAGGCAGCTAAAGAAGCGGAATCTAAGAAACTCTCTATACTGAGCGGCTTTTGTTACCGATACGACAATAGCAACCGTGCAATATTTGAGCGGATCCACAGGGGAGACATTGGAGAGATCAGGAGTCTGACCACATTCAGGTTTGGAGGTGAGTTATGGTCAAAGCCCAGAGAAACGGGCTGGACTGATATGGAGTATCAATTGAGGAATTGGTTATACTATGATTGGCTGTCTGGAGACTTTATTACTGAGCAGTCTGTCCATAGTCTGGACCTGATGGCCTGGGCCATGGGAGATAAGACGCCAATCAGAGCCATTGGAAATGGGGGGAGACAGAAAAGAGCAGATCCGGTTTACGGAAATATTTATGACCACTTTGCCATTGAATTTGAATATGAAGATGGTGTGCGAGCCAGTCATTTCACCCGTCAGATGGCGGGGTGTAGAAACCGAAACACAGTGGACGTATTTGGGTCAGATGGTCAGGCTCAATTGCAGATGGGAAGGAACTTGAGTATTACCGGCAAAAACGCATGGCAATTCAGGGGAGATAAGAACAACATGTACCAGACCGAACATGACGAGTTTTTTGCTGCCATCCGGAGCGGGCAACCAAAAAATGACGGTTTCTGGATGGCCAATAGCTCAATGTTAGCCGTCCTCGGCAGGATGGTGGCTTACAGTGGTCAGGAGATCACCTGGGAGGAGGCGATCAATTCCGATATCAAGTTAGGTCCTGATATCAATGATTATGACTGGGATCTGAAATGGAAGGGTTCGGATGTGGCCATTCCGGGTATCACAAAAGCTTCCTTGATCTATTAATTTTATTTTACTATGCGTCAATATCTAATAGCATTGTTAATAATGCTTTGCTTTGGGTACGTACATGCCCAGGATTTTTTGTTTGAGTTTGGTGAGGTAATTCCCCTGAGTAAAGCCATAGAGCTGGATGATCAAAAGCCGGAAATGATCCGGTGGCATAATGTCAATACCGAGAAGGCAACATGGGAGCACCGGGACAGCATCCTGGTTTGCTTTGGGAATCCCATCGGAGTGGTCCGCAGCGCCAAAAAATACCGGAACTACATCCTACATGTAGAGTGGCGTCATATGGAGCCGGGGGGTAACTCCGGGATGTTTATGTGGAGCAAAGCAGAGCCAGGTGAAAACAGACTACCTGATGGAGTGGAGGTACAGATGCTCGAGCTGGATTGGGTGAACCTCAATACCAGAGATGGGAAAAAGCCTCCGATAGCGTATGTACATGGTGAGCTATTTGGTGTGGGTGGAGTGAAAATCGTACCGGATAATCCCCGGGGGGAACGAAGCAAATCCATCGAAAACCGCTGCAAGCCTCGAGGCGAATGGAATACTTACGATGTGGTCTGTGTGGATGGTGAGATCAAACTTTCCGTCAATGGCAAGTTCGTAAACGGCATCAACCAGTCCACTCAACGCGAAGGCTACATGTGCCTTGAGTCGGAAGGTGCCGAGATTCATTTCAGGAATCTGAAGGTGATTGAATTGCCTTGATTTCCCATCATCTGCAGATTTCATATTTCACAAAGATTTTAGCATATTATTGAAAACCTTAAGGTTTGAATATAGGTTTGCATAGAAATTAATTAATTTGAATTTCTAATCAAGCTTAATCAACCCTATGAGAGTATTACTTCTGCTGATAACAATTTTTGTTATTTCGTGTAGTCCATCAACAGAGAAAGGATCAAAAAAGACTAGGCCTGTGGTGATGGCATACTACGTTGCCGAACGGGATTATCAACCCACAAAAATCCCGGTAGAGAAGCTTACCCATATCATCTATTCTTTCACTAATGTGATCGATGGTGAGATGAAATTTAGAAACCCGGAAACGGCTGGACTAAAACTTAAGCAGTTGGTTGAACAAAAATCCAGAAACCCTGAGCTGAAGGTGATGATCGCCTGCGGAGGATGGGGAGCTGATGGCTTTTCTGATATGGCCCTTACACCGGAAAGTAGAGACAAGTTTATTCAAAGTGCTTTTGAGTTTGTAGAGGAATACCAGCTAGACGGGATCGATATAGATTGGGAATATCCCGGCATCTCTGGGGCTGGAACTATGGCACGTCCGGAAGACAAAGAAAATTTTACCCAGGTGATGAAAGGACTGAGAGAAGCTTTGGATAAGACCGGCAGACCACAGACCCTGACCTTTGCCTCTGCGGGATGGAAACGGTATTATGATCATATTGAGCTGGACGAGGTCATGAAATATGCGGACTATATGAATATCATGACCTATGACCAGGTGAGTGGTAATTCCATTTATACCGGGCATCATACTCCACTGGGGGCGGTGAGCTACGAAGCAGTTGCCGGTACACCATTTGGAAATTATTTGGATAGCCTGTATCAGGCTGGAAGACTGAAAGATCCCAATCCAAGATCAGCGGAAAAGATTGTCAATTTTCTATTAGAACAGGGAGCTGATCCAACCCAACTTGTGATTGGCGGCGCTTTTTACGGTCGTGCCTGGAAGGGCGTTCCGCCTGATAATAATGGACTTTATCAGCTCAGTAGTGGCATTCACATTGGGTGGAGTGCCTATCATCATATCCGAAAGGCTTTTGAACCGGACTCCAATTTCGTTCGGTACTGGGACGAAGATGCAAGTGCTCCGTACCTGTACAATGCGAAGGACAGCATCATGATTTCTTATGATGATACTGTTTCAGTTAGATTAAAAACAGAGTACACCATCGAAAAAGGTCTTGGAGGAATCATGTTTTGGGAGTTAGGCAATGACACCAAAGAAGAAGGAAGTCTGTTAGATGCCATCTATCAGGCAGCCAGTAAATAGTTTATCATTTTAAAAATTTAGGTAATGAAATACATTTCGATATGGGTTATTGTGTTGTTGGTAGTTGCATGTTCATCGCCGACAAGTGAGCAATCGGGTCCGGGAAAAATCCCCGTTTATGCCTGGACAGGTGGTCCCGGCAAAGCGACGGATGCTGAGATCAAAACACGATTTGAAGGTTATAAAAAGCATGGCATTGATGTGCTGATGTACAATGGAGGTCAGGATCCTGCTGTATATACTCGCGTAGGGAAAATCGCCAAAGAAGTCGGCCTTGGATTTCATACCTGGATCCCAACGATGGTACAATCAGTTAAACCAGGTATCGATACCACCTGGTATGCATTCAATGGGCTTGGGGAGTCGGCTTATGATAAACCAGCTTATGTGGATTACTATAAGTTTTTATGTCCGAGTAAGCCAGGAACATTCCATTTTCTCGATAGCATGTATTCAAACATAGCTGCTGTGGAAGAAGTCGATGCCATCCACCTTGACTACATCAGATTTCCTGATGTAATTCTAGCGAGAGGACTATGGGATAAATATGGACTTGTTATGGACCGTGAATATCCTCAGTATGACTATTGCTATTGTGATGATTGTACGGATGGTTTTATGGAAGACACTGGAATAGACATCAAATCCGTGGAGGATCCAAGCACAGTAGAAGAATGGAAGCAGTACAGATATGATTTAATTACCAACATTGTCAACAGGTTAGCAACCTCAGTCAGGTCAAAAGGAAAGGAGATCAATGCAGCGGTTTTTCCCGGACCACATTCGGTGGCTAAGAAAATTGTGAGGCAGGAATGGGATAAATGGGATCTTGATGCCTTCTTTCCTATGAATTACAATGATTTCTACCTGGAAGACACACAGTGGATCGGTGATGTCACTAAGGAAGCAACTACCTCAGTAGATAAGCCCGTGTTTAGCGGACTATTCATTTGTCCCAATCCGGAGACCAAAACATCTGACCCTGAAAACCATGGTTTGATTCCTGAAGATTTGGGAAAAGCCATCAGGCTATCGATGGAGAATGGTGCAGCAGGTATTTGCCTTTTTACACCTGAACGAATGACACCTGAGCATTGGGTAGAACTGGAGAAAGCAATTTATCAGACACCTTAATGTTTCTTTAAGTCAGTTTACTTCTGTTGATCAGAAATCCTACTTTGCCATTCACAGGTTCGATGGTAAAGCTGTCGACGCCTGCCGGGACAACAAATGTTTCTGAATAGTGAACGGTAAACGGAGCAAACTGTCCGGTAATTTTAGTCTCCGGACCATCTATCATGTTAAGGACATTGATCATGTTTTCTCCGGAAATTTTCAATGGTTTGTCGATATAGAATCTGATCAGATCAAATTCACTCTGATAAGTAGGTCCCAATAGCTCAGCAGAGACCCCATAAAAGTCCACCGTCTGGGTAAGGTTAAACAGCTCATCTTTTGAATCAATAAGACGAGTAGCTGCATTTGAAAAACGATGAATTTCCGAGGGTTCAGAATCTTCAGAAAACAATGAGATTTCATGAATGGAAGAGGCTGTAGAAATAGCCAGAATCATCAAATTATTTCCCTTATCATGAAGCATTTCGTCGGGAATCATTAGATGGTCATGTTTTTTCATGTCGATCCGATTCAATAGCTTTCTAAGGTCTCTTTTCGATTTTTTAGAATTAGCCTCAAGTGCGACCTGTTCAAAATATTCCGGAGAAATCCCTTGTTTTAGGCCAAGTGAAATACCGGATTGTGGTCCGGATTCCATCGCATAATAACATTCTGAGTCCTGATAGTAACCATCAGTGATGTCCCTGACACGATCTCTACCAGGGAATGTATAAAGATTTAAATCCTCGAAATCCAGTGTGTCAATGAAATTGTATCTAATGGGGAAATCCAACCCGTACTTTCTGAAAACATTTTTACCCAATATTTTCATGGGATCAAAAAATATCAAATTAATAGCCGGGGATTCAAACAAGATGTTCCGAAACTTAAATAATACGTTGTTGCGGTCTAGGTTACAGTCAAAACCCCAATTAAAATCATCAGGTTTGTTGTGTTCTTTTTTCTCCCCATCCCATAATTCAGGGTCGAAAAACGGGGCATTAAAAAACGGCTGGGAATAGGTGTATTCATATGCCTTTCTAATGATATCTCCCGTAGCAATTTTTGGCTTCTGCCAGTTATTTGTTTCCAGGAAATAATCACAATCATGGATCACAGATCGCTTTATGTTGTCACAAATCTTCCGCTCTACAAAATGAAACCAGTTTGATTTTACCTGGTACGAATCCTGAAGATTGCCCAAGCCGATATTTTCTATTTCCCCTCTCCTGAACCGTTGATCCTGCTCCCACCTGGAGATGTCGGAATAGATAAGAATATCCGGCTCGCATATTTTATAGGCTCCAATCCCATAGATCAGGATTACACCTGCTTCAATAAAATCAATATTCTTTCTGAGTCCTTCTAGCTTTTGAGTGTCAAAATAATCCTCTATGGTAAAAGATGGATGAGAAAGACTTGTAGTCCCATTGCTTTTTCTGCCAGTGAGTTTTTGTATCTGCTCGGAGGTCTTGAAGATATTTCGTGCTCTACAGGTAACATTGGGAGAAAAGGCGTCTTTTAGCGCCTGAATATTTGGAGTTATGTGGGTCCCAAGATTAGACTCAATGGTAATGATGACTTTCTTCTTTGGGATTTCACGGATCCGGGATTTCAGTACCGTGCCAATATCCTCCCATCCTTCCCAACAAGCAGTTTCATCACTTGGTATTTCTATATAAGGATTTTTATTGATCATAAGATTAAATTCGATTACCTATCGATCTGAGGTCCCATCAATCATTTCAAATTTTAATGTACCTCCTTTAGTCAGCTGTTGGTGATCAATGAAGTATTCTTTGAAAGGTTTTCCATTGAAAGATACCCTTTCAATATAAATGGAATTCTCAGATGATTTGTTGGACTCAATGATAATTTCTCTTCCCGGATAATAGTCCTGGTTTAATTGAATGGTCACTTTATCGAAATAGGGTGATGTAATAGCATAGTCCATATCACCCGGGCAAACAGGGTATATGCCTAGCATGCTGAAAGCCACCCAGGCGGATAGTGAGCCGGTATCATCATTGCCAGGAATGCCATCAGGGCTGTTTTTATAATATTTGTTGATCAACCGGTTGACCTGAAATTGCGTCTCATGCTCCTTCCCAGGGATATAGTTGAATAGATATGGGAAAGTGATATCAGGTTCATTGGCCATATCGTAGTTGTCTGTCTCAAACAGCAGGTGAAGTTGTTCATAGAACTTTTTCTTACCCCCTAGAACTTTTGCCAGTCCCTGGATGTCGTGGGGCACATAAAAGCGGTATTGCCACGCATTTCCTTCTACATATCCAACAACCGCTTCAAAGTTTTTGCCTGCCTCAGGATCAAAATTGGGAATCCATCTACCATCAGCAAATTTAGGACGTAGCATACCTGTTGACTTATCATACAAATGCTTGTAACCCATGGACTTTGTCAGGTATTTCTTTGCTTCTGAGGGGTAGCCCAATGCTTTGGCTAACTGAGCAATATTCCAGTCGGCTATATAATATTCCAGGGATGTGGATACACTTCCACCCCAGATGTCTGCAGTATCTACAGGGACAAACCCCAACTTATTATACTCGTCAATTCCAGGCCTGAGTTTGTTTTCGCTTTCCTTCGTATCCGATGCTTTTTTTATGGCCTCATATGCCTTTTTGATATCAAAATCTTGTATTCCTCTTAAGTAAGTGTCTGTGATCACAGGCGTGGCTGGATCGCCTACCATGACATCGGTTTCCATGGCAATTAATTCCCATTTAGGAAGCCAACCACTCTCCTCATACATGGAAACCATGGTGTTGACCATTTGAGATTGGATTTCTGGATAGACCAAACTCAGTAATGGGTGGACATTCCTGTAAGTATCCCAGAGAGAGAAAACAGTATACCGATTTGTTTCTGTTTTGCCTGTTTCATGTGAAGACATTTTAGGATATTCTCCATTGACATCATTCACGATATTCGGATGGATCAAATTGTGATACAGGGCAGTGTAGAAAATGGTTTTGGCATCCTCATCGTCTGATTCAATGACCACTCTGCCTAACAACTCATTCCATTTGTCTTCGCTGGCCTTTCTCGTTGATTCAAAATCAAAATGAGGTTGCTCAGCATTTAGGTTTTCCCTGGCATTGTCAATGCTCACATAGGAGATGCCAACTTTTACGCTAATTTGTTCACCCTCAGAGGTATCAAAAGTGAAATAAGCTCCAATATCATCACCTGCCAGAGGAAACATATACTGCTCATAAGGTTTGTAGCTGTCATTATATCCAATCCATTCACCCTCTACTCCCTGGTACTCAGGCATCTTTTTCCACGCACCGTATGACCTGGGTGTCTTGCTGAGTTTCATGACAAAGTAAACGGGTCTCACGTCTTCGTCACTGTAGCAAAATGTACCGAATGTCTTGAATCCTTCTATTTCAGTTGGAGAGACAATTTTAAGGTAGCTGCCTGTTTCGTTTGTGAGTCCCAGCCCAAGGTTCAGTAGTATGTGAGACTCACCTGCCGGAAATGTATACCTGCTCAAACCAGTTCTTAACGTGCTGGTCATTTCAGTCAGTACTCCGTATTTTTCAAGTTCATTAGAGTAAAAGCCGGGACTGGCTACCTCGTGCTTGTAAGTACTACCATATAATTCAGCATCAAATTCCAGCTTGCCGGTAGTGGGCATGAGTAATATACTTCCTAAATCAGGGCAACCTACACCACTCAGATTGACATGGCTATACCCGGTTAAAAATTTATTTTCATGTACATAGGGTCTGGAATGCCACTCGGAATCTTTTTCAAACTTATTTTCCTGCCCCTTTTTGTGTGCAACATTGAAGGGGGTTACAGATACCATCCCATGAGGGAAATTAGTCCCCGGATGTGTAGCTCCATAGTTGGAAGTTCCTATAAAAGGATTGACGTATTGGATCACCTGCTGTCCAATAGAAAGCGTCCAAAGATTTGTGAGTGTTAAGAATAGGATAAACCTCATTTCAGATCAATCCCTTTGTTTCTGAAACGATTTAATTGTGGATCGGAAGGGTCCAGGTCAGTGATCAGAGCGTGTACCCAGTTAATCTGACCCACCTTAAAGGGTTGAATGTTACCAATATCATCTGAAAGACATAATGCAATAACTTGTGACGATGATTTAATAATGGACTTTTTGATGAACGCATTCTCCCTGTCTCCATCGGTGATCCCCAATTCTTCATGGAGACTGTTTATTTCCAGGAAACTAAAATCCGCATGAATTTCTGAGAGGGAATTAATAACCTCCATGCCCATAGTGCTTTGAGTTTGCCTGGAGACACGACCTCCCAGGAAAATTGTTTCTACCATTTCATATTCACAAAGCAGTGAGGCTATCCTGAGCGAATTTGTAAATACTGTTAGATTTAAGTCTTTTGGCAAGGACTCTACCAGCATCAGGTTTGTCAGATCTCCATCCAGCACAATGACCTGATTGTCTTCAATTAGACTTGCAGCTTTTTTGGCGATGATTGTTCGCTCTGTCTGGTGCGAAATGTTGTGATCGATCTTGCCTTTTGGCAGGTTAGGGTTGGCCATGGCACCACCATGTACTTTTTTAATGTACCCTTGCTCTGCCAGATCTTTCAAATCCCGACGTATTGTATCTTCTGAGACGTTTAAGATTTCACTCAATGTTGATGAGTGTACCTTATTGTTGGCCTGGATTTTCTCCAAAATGATATGCTGTCTTTCCTCTTTGAGCATTCAATTAAAAATTGGGTTAAAGGCTAATTTACTTAATATTTTTACTATTTGATGGTAACTTATTTTATAAAAGCGCATAAAAATGCAAAAAAAAAGACAATATCTTTAATTATGCGCATGTACATGCAGATATTGGTAGAGAAGGTGTAATTTTAAGCATGAATATAAGCTTATTGGTGCAAATCTCTATTTGTTTTTGCGGTTTAAGTGGATTAAAAAATTGTTAATTTCTGGGCTATACTTAGTGTCAGGGATAGGGGTCATTTATAGAAAACATAAAAGTCATCGCAGTGAATCCAAAACATTACAACAGGCGTCATTTTATTAAGGTAGGAGCCCTCGGGGTCTCATCCGCCACATTATCAGTCACATCAGCCGGCGCTTTGTCTGGCGTTTCCACCAAACCAATAATTATTTCTACGTGGGATCACGGTGCCATGGCTAATAATGTGGGGTATAAGCTATTGGCAAAAGGAGCTGATGCTATCGATGCAGTGCAACAGGGAGTGATGGTTGTCGAGTCAGATCCAAAAGTAAGGACAGTTGGAGTGGGAGGCTACCCGGATAGGGATGGGGTGGTTACGCTGGATGCCTGTCTGATGAAAGGCGATGGATCTTGCGGGTCTGTGGCGTTTCTTCAGGATATTGAGAATCCTGTAGCTGTGGCCAGAAAAGTGATGGACGAGACGCCACATGTCATGCTTGTAGGGTCTGGCGCTAAGAAATTTGCTTTAGACAATGGTTTCGAGGAGACTGATCTGTTAACTGAGGATTCGAAAAGAGATTATAAAAACTGGCTAAAGCGGTCAGACTATATGCCTCCGATCAACATTGAAAATCATGATACGATCAGCACGTTGGCCATTGATCAAAATGGTGTGATAGCAGGAGCCTGTACGACGAGTGGGGCATCATACAAATACCATGGAAGAGTGGGTGACTCACCCATCATTGGAGCAGGCTTGTTTGTAGACCAGGAGGCTGGCGGTGCTTGTGCCACAGGCTGGGGGGAAGAGGTCATTAGGACCGCAGGTTCGGCCATGGTGGTGGAGATGATGCGAAATGGTAAAAGTCCGCAGGAGGCATGCGAGGCCATAGTGAAAAGGATCAACGAACGCAGAAAAGGCAAGCAAATACAAATAGGTTTTCTGGCGATGGATACCAATGGGAATTATGGTGCTTATAGTCTCAGGAAGGGATTCACCTATGCTGTGAAGCATCAGGAGGAGGATGCGATTAAAGCTGCAACCTATTTATATTGATGCTCAGGTCTCCGAAAATATCGACTGCCAAAAGTGCTGGTGAACAAGTTAAAGAAGCCAGACTGACAAGAATTTTGCTTGATGGACGGTGGAAGTTCAGAAAGCTGGGTGACAGTAAGTGGTTAGATGCCACAGTACCCGGCACCAATTTTACAGACCTGCTACAAAATGGCATCATTGATCATCCATTTCATAGAAACAACGAGCACGAAATTCAATGGATCGAAAAAGAGGACTGGGAATACATTCGCCATTTTGAAATAGAAGATGAGCTTCTTTCAGATGAGGTCAACCTGGTATTCCAAGGCCTGGATACTTTTTGTGAAATCTATTTGAATGGGGAGAAAATACTGGAATCCGACAATATGTTTATCCCGTATAGGATTCCTTGTAAGGGTTTGCTTAAGTCAGGAAAAAATGAAGTTCACCTGATCTTTAAATCCTCTATTAAAACGGTAGAGGGAATTCAGAAAAAAGGAGGATTTCGATACCCGGCAGAGAATGACAAGACTGAAGATAAGCTAAGCGTTTTCGTAAGAAAAGCACCTTATCATTTCGGTTGGGACTGGGGACCAAAATTTGTAACCTCCGGTGTCTGGCAGTCTTGTTACCTGGAAGTCTATGCACGCACACGGATCCATGATGTGGCTGTTAATCAACAATGGGTAAATGAGGACCTGGTGACCGCCATATTCTCTGTTGAGGTAGAAAGCAGCTATCAGGGGCCTTTGGATGTAGAGATATCCTGTGAGAATCACCCTGAGTTGGAGCTTATCAGAGAGACTCTCCAGCCGCAAAAACAATTTAATATCACCATAAAAGATCCTGCCAGATGGTGGCCTAACGGATTGGGTGAAAGTCATCTTTATCAGTTTAATGTCAGCGTTTGTGATGGAGAAGAAATTTTAGATGAGCGCTCGATAAAAGTAGGTTTTAGGACCATTGAGGTAGTGAATGAGCCCGATGAATACGGAGAAAGTTTTTTCTTCAAGGTAAATGGTCACCCCGTCTTTGCCAAAGGAGCCAACTATATTCCCTCCGACAGTTTTCTTCCGGAGACATCTGATCAAAAGTATCGTCAGCTATTTGAAGACACCTGCAATGCTAATATGAATATGCTGCGGGTATGGGGAGGAGGAATTTATGAGAAGGATATTTTCTACGAGCTGGCCGATGAATATGGGGTGATGATTTGGCAGGACTTCATGTTTGCATGTACGTTGTATCCTGCGAATGATGAATTTCTGGATAACGTCAGGAAAGAGATTGTATATAATATCAAAAGGCTGAGAAATCATGCTTGTCTGGTTCTCTGGTGTGGAAACAATGAGGTGGAAATGGGAATCGCTTTTTGGGGCTGGAAGAAGAGTTTTAATTACACAGACAAGTTGTGGAATCAGTTACAGGAAGATTATAAAAAGCTCTTTAAGGAATTTATTCCTGACCTGGTAGAGCAGCATGATCCGGACAGATTTTATTTTTCATCCTCACCAATTGGTTTCTGGGAAAACCCGGAAGACGACAATAAAGGAGACAATCATTACTGGGGCGTTTGGCATGGTGAGAAGGATTTTGAAGAATTTAGAAAGAGGGTTCCCCGGTTCATGAGTGAGTTTGGGTTTCAGTCATTCCCATTGCTTCAATCAGTAAAAAAGTTTACTAAAGAAGAGGATTGGGACATCACTTCTATGGTGATGACAACGCATCAGAAGCATCCCAGAGGAAATGGTCTGATTAAGAAGTACATGCTTAAGGATTTTCCTGAACCAAATACTTTTGAACAGTTTCTTTACCAGAGTCAGGTGTTGCAAGCTGATGGTATGAAGGTCGGCCTGGAAGCCCATCGGGCAGCTAAACCATTTTGTATGGGCACACTCTATTGGCAGATCAACGATTGCTGGCCGGTAGCGTCCTGGTCCAGCATAGATTATTATGGTAGATGGAAGGCATTGCATTATCAGGCAAAGCGCTCATTTTCCAGAGATCTGTTGGTTATAGCACAAGACAAAGATGAAGTGACCATCAAGGCGATTACTGATGGTTTAAACAACTTGAAAGCCACGTTAACCATACAGGTTTATAATTTTTCCGGTGAAAATATCATACAGTCTTCAAAGGAAATTGAGCTCGTGAAAAATAACAGTGTTGAGGTTTTCAGGGTCAGGGAAAGTAATCTGATCAGGAAGCATGTACCAGGGGCTGTATATTTGTTAGCAACACTTTATGGGCCAGGGGTAGAGACCTACGAAACCATTTACTATTTTAGAAAGCCTAACGAACTGAGCCTTACGAAACCGACTATTAACTTTCAATTAAAGGAGGTTGAAGATAAGTTATTCGTAGAGCTTCAATCTGATTCGCTTGTGAAAAGTCTTTATGTCTACAGTGAATCTCTTGAGGGAAATTTTTCTGATAATTTCTTTGACCTGTTACCTAATAAAAAGAAGACCATTTCCATTGAAAAACCACAAAATGGTGCAGAAAGTCCTGAAATCAAGTTTCTTTACATCAACCCAAGCTAAGTGAATCTTGAGATCATTGACATAGCTATTATCGTTCTCTATTTGGGATTTACTGTCTTTATAGGCATGTATATTTCCAAAAGGGCTTCCAGAAACCTGGATTCTTATTTTCTTGGAGGAAAAACCATCCCCTGGTGGGTCTTAGGGGTTTCTAATGCTTCGGGCATGTTTGACATTACAGGTACGATGTGGTTGGTGTCTATGTGCTTTGTTTATGGACTAAAAAGTGCCTGGCTTCCCTGGATCTGGCCAACCTTCAATCAGGTCTTTTTGATGGTTTATTTATCTGCCTGGATGCGCAGGTCTGATGTGATGACCGGGGCGGAGTGGCTAAAGACACGCTTCGGGACTGGTAGGGGAGCTTCCCTCTCACATCTGGTTGTGGTGATTTTTGCGGTCATCAGTGCCATTGGGTTTATTTCCTATGCCTTTAAGGGGATAGGTGGTTTTGCAGCCACGTTTTTTCCGTGGGATATCCCACCGAATTACTACGCGGTGATCATTTTCACCATCACTACCATTTACATTGTGAAGGGAGGGATGTACAGTGTGGTCTTTACGGAAGTGCTGCAATTCCTGATCATGACAATTGCTGCAATCGCCATAGGTGTAATAGCCATGAATGAAGTTACGGCTGGTCAAATTTCAGCAGTAGTTCCGGCGGGATGGAAAGATCTTTTCTTCGGATGGAGAATGGATCTCAACTGGTCTGGTATTATTGATTCGGTGAATCTCAAGATGGAGCAGGATGGGTTCACCCTCTTTGGCTATTTCTTTATGATGATGCTATTCAAAGGCGTGATGTCAAGTATGGCAGGGCCGGTTCCTAATTATGACATGCAAAGAATCCTGGCCACTAAATCCCCATCAGAAGCAGCAAAGATGAGTGGGGTGGTTTCGTTGGTCATGTTTATCCCTAGATACATGATGGTGGCAGGTCTGACGGTACTGGCATTGGTATATCTGGGTCCGAAAATACAGGCTTCGGGAGAAGTCTTTGATTTTGAATTGATTTTGCCTTATGCGATCAATAATTTCATTCCTGTAGGATTGACTGGTCTACTGATTGCCGGCTTGCTGGCTGCTTTCATGTCCACATTCGCAGCATCGGTTAATGCAGCCCCGGTTTATCTGGTCAACGATATCTATAAGCGGTATATCAATCCAGACGGCAGCGACAAACTCTATGTGAGGTTAAGCTACCTGGTATCTTTCCTGTTGGTAGTGATTGGGACATTATTCGGATTTTTCATTGATAGTATCAACGCCATCATGCAATGGATATTCGGAGCACTTTTCGGTGGATATGCCGCATCAAACCTGTTGAAATGGCATTGGTGGAGATTTAATGGATATGGTTATTTCTGGGGAATGATGTCCGGATTGGTGGCTAGCTTACTGATGCCATTACTCTTTCCGGCCTTACAACCACTATATGCTTTTCCTTTTATATTCATTTTTGCATTGATTGGCTCATTGGCGGGTACGTTGATGACACCTCCCGATGATGAGGATGTACTTGCTGAGTTCTACAAAAAAGTAAGGCCCTGGGGATTCTGGAAACCCATACATGAAAAGGTAATCCTTAAGGATCCGTCCTTTGTTAATGATGCCCACGCAGGAAGAGATGCATTGAATATTGTCGTAGGTACCATCTGGCAATTATCCATGGTGATTATCCCCATCTATTTAGTGATCCGGGAATTTAATTATATGTGGATGGCAATTGGGGTTTTTATACTTGGGTCTATCTTGCTTAAGAAGTTATGGTATGATAAACTAACTGATTAAATCGATGAAAAAATTAGCAATTGTTTTATCAGGTGTTTCCATGCTGTTTGGATGCGGCAGTCCGGGATCGGGAGACCAAATATATACAGTAGATTATGAAAGTCCGGTTGACATGGTCAATCCATTGATGGGGACTGATTCGGAATTTAGCCTTTCCAATGGCAATACCTACCCCGCCATAGCCACTCCATGGGGAATGAATTTCTGGACACCCATGACAAGTAAGATGGGAGATGGCTGGACCTACAAGTATGATGAGTACAAAATAAGAGGGTTCAAGCAAACACATCAACCAAGCCCATGGATCAACGATTATGCTGCTTTTTCATTCATGCCGGTCACAGGAGAATTAAAATTCAATGAAGAGGAAAGAGCTTCTTGGTTTTCTCATAAAGCCGAAACAGTGCGGCCACACTATTATAAAGTGTATCTGGCAGATTATGATGTTGTTACTGAGATAACTCCGACAGAAAGAGCGGCCCAGTTCAGGTTTACTTTTCCAGAAAGTGATCAATCTTATATTTTGCTGGATGCCTTTTTCAAGGGATCTAAGGTGAAAATTATTCCTGAAGAAAGAAAAATTATAGGATATTGTCGTAACAACAGCGGAGGTGTCCCTGAGAATTTCCACAATTATTTTGTGGCTGAGTTTGATAAGGAATTTAAGGTTAATCATACCTGGGGTGACGATTGGAAATTTTTACAGGGAAGTACAGAGAATGAAGGAGATCATGTAGGAGCAATTATTGGGTTTAAAACCAGGAAAGGTGAAAAAGTACATGTGAAGGTGGCTTCCTCATTTATTTCTCATGAACAGGCTCAGCTGAATCTTGATCGGGAAATTGGTGATGACTCTTTCGAAGAGACTAAGCAAAAGGCCTTTAAAGCATGGGACGCAGAGCTTAGCCGGCTTAAGGTAAAAGACGAGAACATAGACAATATCAGAACCTTTTATTCTTGCTTGTATCGTGTCCTGTTATTCCCCAGGAAATTCTATGAAATAAATGCCAATAATGAGGTAGTTCATTACAGTCCTTACAATGGGGAGGTATTACCCGGATACATGTTTACTGACAATGGTTTCTGGGATACCTTCAGAGCGGTTTTTCCTTTCTTTACTTTGATGTACCCATCCCTGGATGCTCAGATCATGGAAGGTCTCATCAATACTTACAAGGAATCCGGATGGCTTCCTGAGTGGGCCAGCCCCGGGCATCGGGATTGTATGATTGGATCAAACTCTGCAATCAATATAACAGATGCATATATCAAAGGCGTGAGAGGATTTGATATAGAGACCTTATATGAAGCGATGATCAAAAATGCTACTACCAGCGAAGGACGTCCAACTTCAAAAAGCGGAAAACCTATACACTCCGTGGGGAGAGAAGGCGTGGAATATTACAATGAGCTTGGGTATGTGCCTTACGATGTGGGGATCAATGAAAATGCCGCGCGAACATTGGAATATGCTTTCGCCGATTTCAATATTGCCCAGCTGGCGACCGAAATTGGTAAGGGAGAGGATGCTGTTCACTATTACGGACAGTCGAAAAATTATGTAAATCTTTTTGATCCTGAAACAGGCTGGATGAGAGGAAAGAATGAAGATGGGTCTTTCCAGGCACCATTCAATCCTTTGAAATGGGGAGATGCTTTTACCGAGGGAAACAGCCTGCACTATACCTGGTCAGTATTCCATGACATCAATGGGTTGGCTGAACTCATGGGTGGAAAAGCATCTTTTTCCAGCAAGCTGGACGAAGTATTTGAGATGCCGCCGGTATTCGATGATTCCTATTACGGTTTCACCATTCATGAGATCAGAGAAATGCAGATCATGAACATGGGCAACTATGCGCATGGCAATCAGCCCATACAGCACATGATTTATCTCTACAATCACGCAGGGGAACCCTGGAAAGCTCAGGAAAAGATAAGGGAGGTGATGACCAAACTGTACGCTCCTACCCCCGATGGCTATTGTGGTGACGAAGATAATGGTCAGACTTCAGCCTGGTATGTGTTTAGTGCGCTGGGATTTTATCCGGTTACCCCCGGGACCACCCAATATGTGGTTGGCAGTCCTTTGTTTAAGGAAGTAACCATGACGCTGGAAGATGGAAAAGAGTTTTTGATTAAAGCACCCGAAAACAGCAATAAGAATGTTTTTGTTGAAAATCTTATGTTGAATGGAGTCGAAAGGACCAAAACATGGATTGATCATTTTGATATCCTGCAAGGAGGAACTCTGCATTTTGAGATGGCAGAACAACCAAATCAGGCCTGGGGCTCGGGGGTGGATGATGCCCCTTACTCTATGACCGGTAATTGATCTTTTTGGAATTTCAATGGGCTCCTTTCCGGACTCAGGTTTCCGGGTAAAACTAATCGAATTCATTAACACGCATAAAAACGCACAAAAAAGTGCGTTTATTGTAGAGAAAATGCGTGAAATTATTTGATTTAAGCTTTGATTATTTTATCATTACAATACGAGCTAAGCGTATTATTTCTGGGGGATGGGGATCTGCAAAACACTATTCCACAGAGACTTCCTAACCGGAGTATGGTTTAATTTGCCATGAAAGATTGTCTTAGATTTGTGTTTACATATGATTGAGTTTTGTTAGGGCAGGTATATCCTGCCTTAATTTTTTCAACGACTTCAATGGGATTTATAAAAGAAGCTTGTGTAGAAACGCTGGAGCAATGCCTCCAGGCAGAGAAAAATGGAGCAGACAGGATAGAGCTTTGTGCTGATTTGGCTTACGATGGGCTTACCCCCTCCCTTGCGCTAATCAGGGGAGCAAAGGAGAAATTGAAAATTCCGATCAGGGTCATGATCAGGCCCAGACCAGGGGACTTTGTCTACTCCGCCGCAGAACTTGAAGCCATGAAAACAAGTATCAGGGATTGTATTGAGTCTGGTGTGGAAGGAGTAGTTTTTGGTGTGTGTACATCCGCAGGAGAGCTGGATCTACAGTCACTTTCAGATCTCGTAGCCTCATCAAAGCACTTAAAAGTGACCATTCACAAAGCCATCGATGTTTGTAATGACCCTGTAAGAGAATTAGTCAGGTTAAAAAGCCTTGGAGTGGATTCCGTATTAAGCTCCGGGAAAGCACCTACGGCTAAAGAAGGCTCATCCTTACTGAAAGAAATGGTTGAATCAGCTGGTAACATTGAAATTGTAGCGTGCGGCAAAGTGACCAATGAAAACCTCACGGAAGTCGATCAGATGATCGGCGCACCTGCCTACCACGGAAAGAAGATCGTTGGAAGCCTGGACTAGTGATAGAAAATGTTTCTTTCTTCAGATCTCAATTCTATGCGTCTCCACATGAAAACAATTCAATTAAATACCTGATCAGCAAAATTCATATACTGTTCCCAGTCATAATCAGTCACATTATGACCCCCTGATCGTACATGATAGCCGGTTTTCCCAACCATTTTTGGTTGATCTACAGCTGGCATCTGCGGATCATCAATACACTGTTCCCCATAAAGCTTGTAAACGGGGTTTGCGTGATAGGTGGACAGAAACTCACCCTTCGGATCAGCCCAGCGGTCATCTTCAGCGCTGGCAACATACAGCGCTCGCGGTGCTACCAGCGCCAGTAACATATGCTGATCGATCGGTAAAGCGGATTCATTTTCGTTGTACTGGGTGAAATTGTCATTAAACCAATGCGGGAATGAGGTATTGATCCGACCAACAGTTTCTCCAAAAGCTCTTCTGGATAATGCTGCACCACCACATCCGGAATCATTAGAAATCACGAGTGCAAATCTTTGATCATTGACTCCGGCCCATAAGGACGTTTTCCCCAGTCTGGAATGGCCCATTACCGCTACTTTCCTGGCATCTATCAGTGGGTCAGTTACCAAATAGTCCATCGATCTACTCATACCAAAAGCCCAGACCCCAATACTGCCCCACTCCTCAGGCTTAGGTTTGGATTGGCCCTGACCATAAAACAAGGGATGAAGACCATCCTGAAAACCATCGTCATAATCAGGGTCAAGATCGCCGTAATAGATGCTTGCCAATGCATATCCTCTGCTCACTATGGCATCAATGTCCCAGCGATAGCTCCTTGCACCTCTAGAGGCTTCAGTGGCCTTGTTGTTGGTGATATTGAATTCCTCATTGTTCCTTACCCATGAGTTTGTAAGTGAAATATTTTTAGCATCCAGCAGTGTGTGATTGCCATAGAAATTAATGGTCATAAAGCAGGAATGCGGCCCTGCACTATTGGGTGTAATGATCATCAGGGTAAAAGGAAGAGCGCCATTGACTGTGCTGATGGTGATTTCAACCTCTTTCAGTAAGGCTTTGCCCGACAATATAGAGACGCCCTTTTGCTTCACCTTAAAGTCTAATGAATAGGGTACATCAGGGACCTTACCATACATCTGATCGGCAAATAATTCCAGGATCTCCGGTCGGCGTTTGGTTTCCCAGGCCTTAACAGATTTGATTTTTCCATGTTTCTCCGATAATAATAATTCAGGGAGTTCGTAGTCGGGAATCTTTGACTCATCATAGTTGGGCTGAAACTGCCCAAAGGTGGATAAAGTCAAAAAGAGTAGCAGGGTCAAGGTAAGGTATTTCATCATTCATTTGTTCAGGTCTGGAATTTAAGCATTAAGATTTTTTCTTATTTGTATTGACTCTTAAAAAAGAGAAACAAGACATAATGACATGTTAAATGATGCAATTATTTTAATAATGAAGACATAATGACATGAAAATACACGATTCAGCGGCTTTTTAGGTGCTGGCACAGAATTCGATCAATTGAAAGTGTTGTGATGTTAAACTTAAAAAAATTAAAAAAATGACACTTATAAAATATAAACCCAACGATTATGTGCCAAGCACATTTGGTAGCTTTTTCGACCGATTTTTCAGTGATGACTATTTCAATGGAAACAGCTATTCACCTACTGTAGATGTAGCTGAAACTGAAAAGGAATTTGAAATTCAATTTCATCTGCCAGGCATGAAAAAAGAGAATATCAACATCAATGTTGATAATGATCGATTGACTGTGAGTGGTGAAAGAAAATTTGAAAATGAGAAGAAAGAAAAGAACTACCACAAGGTAGAAAGTCACTACGGTACATTCAGCAGATCGTTCTATTTGCCTGATTCAGTAAATGCTGAAAAAATTGATGCGTCGTACAAGGATGGAATTTTGACTGTTACTGTTCCTAAGGACGTAAAAAAAGAGTCAAAAAGAACCATTTCAATTAAGTAAACTTGAATATAGATGAAGAAGAAGGGTGGGCATATTGCCTGCCTTTTTTCTTTTTAGCAAGTTAATAGGGAGTCCTTGTTAAATATTGTTAACCAGGTGTATCTTAATAGGTGGTTTTTCAGTTTAACCTAACCACAAGCAAAAGAAATCAGTTTAATATATTAGAAATTAATCGAGAGGTGAAAATGAATAAGAGGAACTCAATATTAGCCATGATTCTCTCCTCATTTCTGGGAGGAGTGATCGCTATTGGAGGCTATACAATTATACAACCAGAGCCCGGCAATACTGTAGTCCCAGTCAACGGGGATTTTCAAAATCCGGTAAGCTTTACGAATTATGTTTTTGATTCTGCAGATTTTGTGGTTCCTGAAGGGTTGAACTTTGTTTATGCAGCCAAGTCGGCTACACCAGCAGTAGTTCATATCAGGACAACATATTCGGCAGAAGTAAGCGAGTTTCATAATCCGATACAGGAATTTTTCAGGGATTATTATGGTGGAGATAGCCAACCCCGTCAGCGGGAACGACAAGGAGCAGGATCCGGAGTGATCGTATCAGAGGATGGTTATATCGCTACTAATAATCATGTGGTAGAGAATGCGTCAGAAATTGAGGTTGTCCTGAGTGACAACAGAAGCTTCAAGGGAAAAATCATCGGTACTGATCCGGATACAGACATTGCATTGGTGAAAATTGATGCGAAAAACCTGCCCACAATGGCATTAGGTAATTCTGAAAGTATCCAGGTTGGAGAGTGGGTTCTCGCTATTGGTAATCCATTTGCTTTCAGATCAACTGTAACTGCAGGTATCGTAAGTGCAAAAGGAAGAAATATTGGCATCCTGGCAAGCAGAGATCGTGATACACAGATCGAAGCATTTATCCAGACAGATGCAGCAGTGAATCCGGGAAATAGCGGCGGAGCGCTGGTAAACCTTAAGGGAGAGCTCGTTGGAATTAACACAGCTATCGCATCTCCTACAGGGGCATTTGCAGGCTACTCTTTTGCTGTGCCTACCACACTGGTGAAAAAGGTAATTGCTGACCTGAAAGATTTCGGTGCAGTACAAAGACCATTGCTGGGTATCAGGATCCAGGATATGAATGCCTCACTGGCAGAAGAGCATAATGCAGATGTATTGCGTGGCGTTTACGTGGCTGGAGTCAATCCAAATTCCGCAGCTGAAGAAGCCGGAATCAGACAGAATGATATCATTGTAGCCATCAACGAAAAACCAATAACCAATGTAGCCCAGCTACAGGAGCAAGTGGCGCTCAATCGTCCGGGTGATAAAATCAATGTTACTTATATAAGGGATGGAAAGACCTACAATACGCAGGCCAAACTGAAGAATATCCTGAATACAACCGAGATGGTCACCACCACGAGCTCCTTTGAGATCGAGGGTGCTAAGATTACTCCGGTTAGTAAGAATCTGAAAGAAAAACTGGGTATCGAAGGCGGTGTTCAGATTACTTCTTTGGGTGAAGGAAAATGGAAGCGTGCAGGTATCAAAGAAGATTTTATCATCACCAAGATTGATAAAAGAGACATCAGGAATCCTGAAGACCTAACAGGTGCTTTAAGGATTGCCAAAGGTGAAGGAATTCTCATAGAAGGATTATACCCTAATGGCGAAAAAGCCTATTACGGTATTGGATGGTAAAGTTAGGTTAGGTTAGTTTGTACAAAGGTCATTCGCAATTTGTGGATGGCCTTTTTTATTTAAATAATCCCTTGCAAACCCGTACTTTTGATTAAGCATTTTTTATCATGAGCACATCCATTCAAAAAATCCTCAATAACCTGGATATTCAGGAGTCAAATCCGGGCACTTCATATGGCCAGCAGTGGCCGGGTGGTGGGAAAGTTAAAATCGATTCATTTTCGCCTGTCGACGGTGAAAAAATCGCTTCCGTTCAGGCAACATCCAAAGACCAATATGATCAGGTGATCTCAAATGCACAGGGTGCCTTTAAACAATGGCGATTGTTACCCGCTCCACAGCGAGGTGAAATTGTCAGGCAGATTGGCCAGGCATTGCGAGATCATAAGGATGACCTGGGAAAACTGGTATCCTACGAAATGGGTAAGTCGCTCCAGGAAGGGCTGGGTGAGGTGCAGGAAATGATAGATATCTGCGATTTTGCCGTTGGGTTGTCCCGCCAGTTATACGGACTGACCATGCATTCTGAGCGTCCGGGACACCGGATGTACGAACAATGGCATCCCCTGGGCATTGTGGGGATCATTTCTGCTTTCAACTTTCCGGTAGCCGTTTGGTCCTGGAATGCGGCTCTGGCCTGGGTTTGTGGGGATGTCACAGTATGGAAGCCCTCTGAAAAGGTGCCACTCACGGCCATAGCCTGTCAGAAGATTGTGCAAAAAGTATTTCATCGCAATGGTGTTGATTCAGCGGTAAGCTCATTGGTTATTGGAGCTCGTGAGGTCGGGGAGTGGCTGGCTGCAGACACTCGCATCCCCTTGATATCCGCTACAGGATCTACACGAATGGGTAAGGAAGTAGGAAAGGTAGTGGGCTCACGACTGGGGAAAACAATATTGGAATTGGGTGGCAACAACGCCGTGATCATCAGCCAACATGCCGACCTTGATGTGACAATCCCCGGTGTGGTATTTGGTTCTGTAGGTACAGCCGGGCAGCGTTGTACAAGTACACGAAGGCTGATCATCCATGAAAGTATTTATGAGGAAGTAAAGTCCAGGCTGGTCAAAGCATACGGTCAGCTGAAGATCGGGGATCCATTGGATGCCTCAAACCATGTTGGACCGCTCATTGATCAGGATGCGGTGAGGATGTATGAAGCAGCCATGAAAAAGATTATTAATGATGGAGGTAAAGCACTGATCGAGGGCGAAGTATTGAAAGGAGGGGCCTGGAAATCCGGATGCTATGTGAAACCGGCTATTTACGAGGTGGAGAACCACTACCCAATTGTTTGTAGTGAGACTTTTGCGCCTATCCTATATCTGATCAAATACAAAACGATAGAGGAGGCCATAGAGAAACAAAACGCCGTGCCGCAGGGACTTTCTTCGGCCATACTCACCAATAACCTGAGAGAGTCTGAACTGTTTCTTTCCCATGCCGGATCGGATTGCGGGATTGCTAATGTCAACATTGGAACTTCCGGCGCAGAGATAGGAGGTGCTTTTGGCGGGGAAAAAGAAACCGGAGGTGGTCGGGAATCGGGGTCAGATGCCTGGAAAGCTTACATGCGACGTCAGACCAATACCATCAATTATTCGGATAACCTGCCATTGGCACAGGGAATCAAATTTGATTTATAACCATCAAAGAGAAGCATACATACCTGGTGAAGCAAATCGCCTCGAAGCTCGGATTTTCCTACTGCGGGATTTCCGAAGCTTCGTTTTTGGAAGAAGAAGCTCCCAGGCTGGAAGAATGGCTCAGTAGGAACTACCAGGGAAAAATGAGCTACCTGGAAAATCACTTTGATAAACGGTTGGATGCCAGAAAGCTCGTCCCGGGAGCGAAATCGGTCATTTCATTGATCTACAACTACTTTCCTGAAAAAGATCTGGCAACCAGTGATGGATACAAGATCGCCAAATATGCCTATGGAAAGGATTATCACTTTGTGATCAAAGAGAAGCTTAAAACTTTTTTTGAAGAGCTGAAAAACCAAATTGGTGAGATTGACGGACGGGTCTTTGTCGATTCAGCGCCTGTCCATGAACGGGCCTGGGCAGCGAAATCGGGATTGGGATGGATCGGAAAGAACACTTTACTGCTCAACAAAGAAATGGGTAGTTTTTTCTTTTTGGCAGAGCTGATCCTTGATTTGGAGTTGGTACCTGACGGACCCGTGAAGGATCATTGTGGTACCTGTACAGCCTGTATGGATGCCTGTCCGACTGATGCCATTCCTGAGCCCTATGTGGTGGATGGAAGCAGGTGCATCTCGTATCTGACCATAGAGCTGAAAGACGAAATCCCAAAAGAGTTCCAGGACAAGATGGACAATTGGATCTTTGGTTGTGATATCTGTCAGGATGTTTGCCCCTGGAATCGATTCTCCAAACCACATCAGGAAAAGGAATTTGAGCCCGGTGGCTGGGAAAATTTCACCCGGGATGATTGGAATGAATTGACAGAGGAAGTCTTCAGGAAGGTTTTTAAAAAGTCTGCGGTGAAAAGAACAAAGTTTTCAGGCCTGAAGCGGAACATTGACTTTCAGGCTGATTGACAGTTCAGATCCATTAATTAAAAGTCGGGTAAATTCGCAGGAGCTAAAAAAAGATCATGGAATCTAATCAGGCCATATTACTCATACATTGCAATGACCGAAAAGGACTCATTGCCATTATTACACAGTTTCTGTCAGAACACAACGGTAACATCATCGACCTGGATGAACATGTGGAAAAAGAAGAAGGCATTTTCTTCATGCGGGTGCATTGGGAGCTAGCTGGCTTTGATATTCCCAAGGATGAAATCAAACAGGTTTTTACTGAGAAGATTGCCAATAGGTTTGAAATGGAGTGGGAGCTTTATTTCACAGATAAAAGACCTAAGATGGCCTTGTTTGTTTCGGGTAGCTCACATTGTATGTATGACATCCTGGCCAGACAGTATTCCGGTGAATGGAAGATTGATATCCCGCTCATCATCAGTAACCATGAAAAGCATAAGGCCCTCGCAGATCGATATGAGATTCCTTATCATTACTTCAATATCAACAAGGAGAATAAACCATCTGTAGAGAAAGCTCAGATTGAATTGTTGAAATCACACGACATTGATTTTATTGTATTGGCCAGGTATATGCAGATCCTGAGCCCGGACTTCATCAAGACTTTTCCTCATAAGATCATCAACATTCATCATTCGTTCCTACCTGCTTTTGCAGGAGCCAAGCCGTATCACCGGGCGCATGAGCGGGGGGTGAAGATCATTGGTGCTACAAGCCACTATGTAACCGAGGACCTGGATGCGGGACCTATTATCGAGCAGGATGTGGTGAAGATCACCCACAAAGATTCCATTGCTGACCTGGTCAGAAAAGGACAGGACCTGGAAAAAATCGTGCTATCCAGAGCCATTTGGAGTCACTTGCAGCGGAAGACCCTGGTCCATAAGAATAAGACGGTGGTTTTTGATTGATTAGTTGTTTGCAATCGTCCGAATTATTGATTATTATTCCTAAATGGATAGAGTTATTCTTTTAGGATTGAATAATGAATTCTCCCTCAAAACCAATCTTTGGGGTCATCTCATTTTGGGAATACTGTTTATTATACAAGGTATTTACCATATAGAATCTAATCTTATTTTTCCTTTTGGATTGATGATTGGTATAATACTGGTTCCAGGAGGAATAGTGTACTCTATCTATGGATTCTTGTCCTTTAATAAGTCTTCAAAATATGCACCTGGTTTTATTATTAGTGAAGACGAATTATCTTTCAAAAGAAGGATTATTAAACCTGCTCAAAAGATCCCATGGGGTCACATCAAAAAGATTGAAATGGCTCCCTATTTATTGATAGTATCTACTGAAGAATCTGAAACGGTCATGCACTACTCAAGCAATCCGGAAATATCCTTAGAAATCAAATCAGCGGTGAGAGCAATGGCTGAGTCAAAAGGAATTGAAGTTGTAGGAGGATAGAAATTAGCATATGAAAATGACTGTTTTATTAGGGACAGGAAACGGTATTGCTCCGGTTTGGAATATGAGACTATTTTTTGCCATTGGAGCACTTAATATTTTTCACGGTGTAAGAGTGGTTACAAACGAAACCAATCTCGGTTGGCTGATTTTAGGTTTCATCATTATACCAACAAGTATTGGAATCTCTATATATAGCATCTTGATGTTCTCAAAGAGGTCAAGATATGCGCCACGAGTCTCCATTAACGATAATCTTGTTTTGATTAAAGAAAAGTTGATGAAGCATGCCAAGGAGATTCCCTGGGACCATATCAAAAGCATCAATTTTGGTCCGTACAAAATCGTTTTTTCCATGACAGGCTCAGACTACATATTCAGCTATCGTTCAACTTCTGATACTTCCAAAGAAATCAAATCAGCAGTCAGAGAAATGGCAGAATCAAAAGGAATTGAAGTACTGGGCGGGTGATATATTCTAAGATAGAGAGGGCAACGGATCAATTTTAGTTCAGGAATCTATATCTTAGTTCTGTTGTTCTTACTAGAGAGAAAATGACAGAAATTATATTCATTGTTGAGGAATCCCCGGAAGGTGGGTACGAGGCGAGAGCTTTAGGAGAATCCATTTTTACAGATGGAGAGTCATTAGACGAATTAAAGAATAATATCCGGGAGGCTATTAAATGTCACTTTGAAAAAGATCCACCAAAGATCGTTAGACTTCATTTCATCAAAGAAGAAATCTTTGCTGCGTGACTTTACCGAAAAATTTGAATGGTAAAGAATTAGTCAAGGTGCTCCAAAAACTAGGATATGAGCAGTCAAGACAAGTTGGAAGCCACATTAGACTAACTACATATCAGGAAGGAACTCATCACATCACTATTCCTAATCACCGACCAATTAAAATTGGCACTTTATCTGCCATCTTAAAAGATGTAGGTAACCATTTTGGCAAGTCCAAAGATGAAATTTAGGAGATAATAAAGTAACAATTCACTTCAACGAAAGCGCCCCCGACGGACACTTCATTACCTGTGTTCTGATCTCTTCCTCTGAAGCATTTTCCAGCTGAATCCACGGTTTCTCTTTGGGTTTGAATACGCCGGGCAATCCGCCTACACACACTCCCGAATGAATGCATTTTGTAGGTTCCCAAACTACGGTTGTATCTCCTTTGGTGTAAGTCTTTTTCATACGGTTGCTAATTCTATTTCAAGTTAATCATAATTAATTCCTTATACGAAATGGTATAGAGCAAAAATGTCAGTGCACAGTACCTTCTAAATTATCAAACATTCATTTATTGACACATTTGTTCTCTATAATCAATAAAATAACTAAATTAAATGGTCCATTTTATAAAAATAGCAAAAACCCCATGCTAAAAGCAATCACTAACCTGCTTGAATGGCTGTTTACCCCATTTGAGAATTTTGTCAGAAAGTATATCCTCTATCCATTTCACTGGCTGCTCACCAAAGTTGATCCGCTGAGCTATAAAGTAGAAGGTACTTTGTTCAAGAAAATCTTACAATACAGCCTTTACCCAATTTTCATGACACTTACCATTGTCATTGGTTTTGAGATGGTAGAGGGTGGCTACACGGTTCGGACCTTCTTCGGCACCATTATCATGTTCCTGATCTTCGGGTTCATCTTTGCACCACTCGAGCGCCTGATACCCTACAGCAGGAAATGGCTCAACGATAGCGAAACCACCACGGACATCATGCTATTTTTTGGAGGCAAATTCTGGGGTGATTATATCAATGCCCCTTTAAAGCTGGCCACCATCGCCCTGGTGGTTCAGGAAATTTCCCCGGAAATAGGACAGGACATCTGGCCAACATCACTCCACCCTGTGCTACAGGTCTTTCTTTTGCTTTGCGTCAAAGATTTCTTCAGGTACTGGTATCACCGATGGATGCATGAGAATGAATTTATGTGGAGATGGCACTCGGTTCACCACTCTTCCAAAAGACTTTATTGGTTCAATGGCACGCGTAGCCATCCGTTAGAGGGGCTGGTATCCAGCTTTCTGTGGGCCATCCCATTTGCATTCATCAAGGCCCCGGTAGAGATTGTATTTGTGACCGGTTTATTGGGGAGGACCATTGGCAGGTTTCAGCATACCAACCTGGATGTCATTTTAGGACCTTTTGATTATATCTTTTCATCTCCTAAAAACCACAGGTATCACCATCAGAAAAACATCGAAGAAGGGAATTCCAATTATGGTGGTGACGTAATTATCTGGGACCTTTTATTTGGCACTTTTTATCTACCAAAAGGCAAAAAGCCCAGTGACGACATTGGTGTAGACTTACCAAACTATCCAAATACGTTTGCTGGTCTCATGATGGCTCCCTTCAATTATCACAAGATCAAAAGGGAATCTTTGAATCCTGAACCGCCTGATGTGGCGGATCCCGAAGCTATTTCTGAGGCTGGGAAACAAGTATTGGCCGGCAAGTAGTTTTTTTCTCAGGCAGAAGATTCCTATATTTCCTCAAACAGATATCATTTGAGATATATTGACATTAATTGTGATCTGGGTGAATCGGATGATGGCAGCGACCTTCAAATAATGCCATACATCTCTTCCTGCAACATCGCTTGTGGCGGACATGCAGGCAACCCTGACCTGATGCTGAAAGCCATTCAGGAAGCTAGCAGGTATTTGGTCACAATAGGTGCTCATCCAGGATATGCAGACAGGGCCCATTTTGGAAGAAAATCAGTGCCTCTGGAGAACATGGAGATCACCTTGTTGATCTATGAGCAGGTAACAAGGCTACAAAATATCGCCGTTACTGAACGTGCTTCGATCAGGTATGTAAAATTACATGGTGCTCTTTATCATGATGCTTCAGAGAACCTGGAAATAGCAAGATCCGTTATCGAAGGAATTAAGAAAACGGGACTGGACCTGGCTGTGTTGGGACCCGCGCATTCTGTGCTGGAGCGGGTGACATTGACAGCTGGATTAAAATTTTTTATGGAGTCTTTTATTGACCGCAGATACAATCAAAATGGGCGGCTCGTGCCCCGAACTGCACCCGATGCAGTAATCGGAGACAGGGAGAGCATTGAGAAACAACTAAAGGAGATCGCTCTGGAAAGAAAAGTATCCACAATCGATGGAGAACAGATTGATTTGGAGGCCGATAGCATTTGTATCCATGGAGATCATCCGGGCGCCCTCGAAAATGCACAGACAATAAGAAAGCTGCTCTCTGGGGAAGGGATCACAATTAAATCGTTTTTGACCTGAGATGGAAGTCAAACGTTTTGGTGATCAGGCCTGTATCATCGGTTTTGAGGAGATAGTTTCAACTCGGGTGCATCACCGGGTGATGTCATTCTATCGGTATTTTGTCTCCTACAAAATGGATGGGATTACCGATCTGATCCCCTCCTATAATGCATTAACGATCGTTTTCGATCCAATGATCACTCATTTTGAGAAACTAAAAAAAGAGATTGAAAAGGTCAGCTATGTAGAAGCTGATCATGTTGGAAGGACCTTTAGCATGCCTGTTTGTTATGAAAATGCCATTGATCAGGATGCCTTTTGTGATGCAACAGGTCTAAGCTGGCATGAGATAGTGGACATTCATACGTCCAATAGCTACCACGTCTATATGGTGGGCTTTCTTCCCGGATTTTTGTATATGGGCGAAGTTGACAAAGCCATACAATTGCCAAGAAAGAAAATTCCCAGAAAGAAGGTGGAGGCGGGTTCTGTAGGGATTGCTGGTGCTCAAACGGGAGTATACCCCATTGCTTCGCCAGGTGGATGGAACATTCTGGGACGTACTCCTGTATCGATCTTCCAGCCAGCAGCGAAAAATCCTTTCCCGATTGAGGTCGGCGATAAAATTATTTTCTATCCGATTTCTAAAAATGATTTTCAAACAATATCGGCAGATAAAGGCTTTAGGATGGAGGTGGTAGGTGGGGTCTAATCAGTTACTGATCAAGAAAGCAGGTTTATATACATCCATTCAGGATCTGGGTAGAAAAGGGCTGATGAATAAAGGGGTAGCCAGGTCTGGAGTGACGGATGCTCAGAGTGCCCTCCTGGCAAATTGGTTAGTTGGGAACAGTCCGGACGATGCTTTATTGGAAATTACCTATCAGGGTTTGCATATACGATTTGAGTGCAGCACCGCAATCGCCATCTCAGGGGGTGACCTTGGAGCAAAGCTCAATGATCAGTCTGTAGAACGCAATCAAACAATGATTGTGCAGCCAGGTGATGAGTTGAGATTCGAGCAAAGAAAATCAGGATTTAGAGCTTATCTGGCCATTGCTGGTGGCATCCCTCAGCAAGCAATCATGGACAGCCGTTCCACACACTCGATGATTGATCTGGGGATAGAAAAAATAAAAGATGGTACTGTCTTAAAGCTGAAGCCCCCGGGTAAACGCATAGAACAGCGAAGTGTACCACAGGAACTAAGGCCCGTGTTCACCCAGCATTTCACTGCCAGAATATTGCCCGGGCCTGAATTCGAGTTATTTCCGAAAGCCTATATTGACCAATTGACGAATCAATCATGGGACATTACTGCTGATTCCAATCGCATGGGATATAGGCTTAAAGGAGATATTGGGTCAGACCAATTGCCGGAGGGCATTTTATCAAGCGGCATCATACCGGGAACGATTCAGGTGACTTCTTCCGGTCAGCCGATCATCCTGATGAATGACGGACCCACCACCGGGGGCTATGCCCGGATAGGAAATGTCATTACTCCGGACCTGAATTATATCGCTCAGCTGGGACCAGGAGATACGCTTCGATTTAAATGGATTGATTTTCCGGAAGCCGACCGACTCAATAACCAGTACCATAAATATCTAACACTGTAGAAGATATTTTTTCCATCACAATACTCAGACCAATCTTTAGAACAATATTGTGGATATAGATCCGTTTTAAGCAATATCGTTTGTTATAAAACGATTAGGAGTCACCCAAAAGCCTACAAAATGAAAATGCATCTAATTCTTATCTTTCTGGTGTTGGTGATTGTATCCTGTGCAGAACTGGATTTTGCATCTATAGAATTCAGTGATAGTTCTGGTCCTTCTCACCATGGGGATACTATTTATGTTACGGATCAAAAGAACAACCAACGGGAACAAATTTTTTCAGCAACAATAAGTGGAAGTAAGCTCAAGAGCGTACACTTCTTTAAAAGCATTAATGGGGGTCAGAAAATACTGTTGAATAGTAATTTGGTTAGCTCTGAATATGCTTACAAAACACAAGATATTGCCAGCGGACTGGTCATTGTGGACATTTATTTTGCAGATATATTTTATGATTCCGGAGATGTAATACGGTTTGAGATTGCTGCAGATAATGATGGGAGTGTATCTTATGCTGAAAGATTTGTAGTTGTTCAGTAAGTTAATCCGGTTGATCCTGCCTCTTTTCTCTGTCAATGGTAAAGACAAAAGGCAGTCCGACAAGGGATGAAAGTGCTGTGACCATAAAGAAAAGAATCGTAAATGCGATGGCCTTACCCTCTTGAATCTGAAGATATTGGTAGCCATAAAGAAAGACCAACTCCCTGGCGCCCACTCCTCCAATGGTGAAAGGCAATACAGCCACTACAGAAGAGATCATAAACAAGGTGAGATAATCTACAAAAGGGTCCTGCACATTGAGTGCAAGTAGCAAACAGAACGCACTCGTTAATTGACCGACCTGTACCCAAAAAGAGAGGTGGGAGGTTGGAATAAATGCTGATTTAAATGTAGGAAACAACACCCGGACAAATAAATAATATACGGGAAGCACCAATACCGCGAGCAGGAGGATCACCCATTTTATCCACGGAAGATCCACCTGAAATGAGGAGGATAGCAACAGCAGACATCCGAGGATAAACAAAAATGCAAGTCCGCTGATCCGGTCAAGGATGGAAACAGATACCAATTGTCTGGTTCGGGCTGCCTTGTATTGCTGTTTGAGCACGAATACTTTATATCCATCACCTCCAATAGATCCGGGCAGGAATAAATTGTAGAACATCCCTACATAAGACAGCATCAGGTTGTACTTGTCCTCCAGGTAGATTTCCAATGGGCGCAAAAACTGTTTAAACCGAAAGGCAGCGACGATCTTGGACAGGTTGAATGCCAGGAAAGCCAGGAAAAACAACGGAACACTGGTATCCAGGATGCTCGCCTTGAACTCTTCTACATCAATCTTCCTGAAAACAAAAATCAATGCTCCGGTTGTCAGACTAAGTTTGACAACAAGCTTGATGATGGCATTGATCTTTTTCTTGTTCATGGATTAAACTTAATTAAGCCAAAGTCAATTCCCTTGTGAGTGAATTGATAAAAGGATTCGTATGATTGATCTTTTTCAATGAGGCTCAAGTCGGCAAGATAAAATTGATTGGATGTTGAAGTGGAATCAAGCTGCAAAACTTTTTGTGTATCGCGCTCAAGGTAAAAAATCGCCGAACGAAATGCTACTTCGGATTTATAAATATAGATAGGCTCCTCCTGCGTGATGGCCTGGATTTCTTTCGCGATTTCTTTTTCCTGTGCCCCAAGTTCTTCAGTCGCCCGGATGGGTAAGATGATCAGATCAAACAGGATCCGCATGAATATAAAAGCTGTAATTACAGACATCAATTGCCACTTTGGCCACATAATAAACCAATAGATGGTGCCAGCAAAACAAAGTACACCGACCACTGAGATAGCCGGAAGATAAGCGATCTTTTCCAGTCTCGAAATGAAAGGAAGTGCTATACTGGTAATCAGAAATATGATCAGCAATCCCAGGAAGACGTATTTCAGTACAGTCTTGAGTCGTGGATCAGCTGCTTCACTGAATAGAGGATACGAAACTACGGTGATCATTAGTGGGAAAAACATATACAGGTACCTGCTGGCCGTACCCGGAGAAATCCAGTACACCCAAATATTGGCTGCTATCAGGACCAGGCAAAACCTGATATAATCATTTGACAGAAGGGATTTTCTTGCTTTTGGTCTAATGAAAAATAGAAGGAACAATGATCCGGGGGCCAGGATTTTAAGCACCTCCAGTGGAAATTCAAGAAGGTGTAAGATCACCTTAAGCACTCCGTTTTCAAAAGGGGTACGCTCCATCGACTGGCTCACAATTGAGTCTTTCGAGAAAATAAACAATGAAGGGTCATTGTATTGACTGTAAATCATGGCATATCCTCCCACGATCACGATGAAAGTGAAAATGCCGGCAAAATGACTGAGTTTAAAAAGGCCTTTGAAGTTTCTGTAATAGAGAAAAACCGTGACAATGGAGATGCCCTGAAATACGATTGATGGCAGTCCTTTGGTGAGGACGCCAATAGCGGCCAGGAAATAGCTCACCTGAAAGAGTAACCAGAAATTGGATTGCTTATAGAAATGAAATATGGCCAGAAAGCTGAGATAGGTGATGAGGGAGTAAAAAAGATCTATTTCACCGGATGTGATGGTGAAGTAAAACAAAAGATCAGAACACACAAAGAAGAGAAGGGCAGCATAGATGCCAAAGGTTAAGCTCACATATTTCTTTCCCGCCCAAAAGGTGGCGATACCCATCAGCAGATAAGAGACTACAGTGAAGAAGCGCACGGCAAACTCTGAATAATCATTGAATAGCTTATACCCCGCTATAATCACCCAGTTGAAAAACGGTGGCTTCTTATAGTAATACACTCCAAATTCGGTAGGTACCCAGATATTGTCGTTGTACAGCATTTCCAGGGCAATCAGGGCGCGACGAGGCTCTTCAAGGTAAAGCGGGTAAATCCCGAGGTTGAGGAATACGGCCACCAGTAAAACCAAAAAGACCACTATTGGTACAAAAATATTCTTGTTGTCTATCTTGGAAGTCATATGGGATTTGATGGGGTTTGGTCTTCCATTCGGGCCTCTTTCACCTTGTAAAGATAGTAGGAGCCCTCCTGAATGGTCAGGTCAAGTTTTTGATCAAATCGATGGAGGTTTTCAGAGGTTAATATGTATTCTACTCCCGTTCTTTTACTCAGGAAGGAGGGTAGCAAATCCCAGTTTTTTTCCAAAGCCTGTTGCTCCTCAAACCGCTGATACCATTCGTGTAATTTCTCCCCTCCTGAAGGCACGTATTTTTGAGTAATAAATAAATCACACCTGGTTTTTCGGATGAAATCGAACCCCACATCATCGAGCGAACCTAAAATGGTGGTGCCGGGTTCCATATTTTCCCTGAGATATGATGTCATTGATTGATATGCCGGGTCTTCTGGTGGGAGCCGGGAGATTTTCCGATGTAGAACATGCGGAATGGAAATGAGACATCCAGCCAGCATGGCAAATCTAAGCGCACTCTTGAACCTTGATTTGCTGATGGCATTCTGGAGCTCAAACAAAAGCAGGATACAGGTAACTAAAAACGAAACGGTACCAATCCTAAAAACATAGAATTTAAGGAGTTTGCCAGTGGTGTCTACAGCACTGATCCCGATGGCCAGAAGTAAAAGGATATAGGTAGCAAATGCAAAGATCCACAGGTTCTTCACTGTAGGGTTTGTGGTCCTCCGGTAAAATATCACCCCAAGAATGATGGCCGCTAGTAGCATCAAAAATCCATCAAACCGATGGATCCTGAAGAATGACCAGCCCTTGTAGAAAGAAACCGTATGATGAGGATTCCTGTAATAAGTATACACCCAGTCAAGGTTTACTCCATTGATGACATCTCGTTGGTCTATCAGTACCTGACTGGATAAATAAAATAGATAGGGAAGTACCAGGATGGTGAATATGGATCCATAGCCGATTACTGTCTTGAGGGGTAGTCGCTTGAGGTTCAGGAAAATAAATAAAGCAATGAAATACCACCCACCAACGAGGACATGGAAGTATACAGCGGGCACGGTCCACAATACGGATGCCCTCCATTTTTCCCGGATCACCGATTTTAGAGAGAGGAGAATAAATATGTATGCGATGGTCTTGGTTTCAAAATCCTGAAATATCCACTCCCCGGCAAAAAAGGCCTGGTTGCGATTGAATATCACCTGGAGTAAAAAGAAAACTGACAGATTGGTCAATTGAAAGGAAGAGAAAATCCCTGCTAAAAGCATAGAGAATATAGCATAGCAGATGATGCGTCCAATGATTGCCACCCATTCGAAGGACAATACTTTCAGGGCCATGCCAATCGGCCATTGAAACAGCAAGCGCGTGCCGGGGCTTTCGGAGAATGAAAACGAGTCTGGTACCCATCCGGGTTCAACATATTGCAAGGCCAATCCGAAATACATTTCTTCGTTGGCATCCGGAAGGGGGATGAAATGATTAATACATAGAATTGCAAATATCAGTGGTGCCTGAGGCCATCGGTTAAATGCATCAATCCATCTCATCTTACTGATAGAACTTCTTTACAATGTAGATTGGTCTTTGTCGGGACTCATCAAAAATTCTGTAGACGTATTCGCCTATGACACGGATGGAGAAAAGCTGGACACCGCCAAAAAACATGATCGCCAGGATCATCGTTGTAAATCCCTGTGGCACCGCATCAAAAGCAAAGAGCATGATGAGGATATAAATTGTATAAGCGATACAACCAAACATGATAAATAGACCCAGGTTTCCCATGAGCCGGATGGGCGCATTGCTAAAGCCGAAAAAACCATCAAATGCAAGTTTCACGAGTTTCTTAAAGGTATATTTAACCTCTCCGGCATCTCTTTCGTCCCGCTCATAGATAAATGGTAGCTGCCTGAAACCTACCCAGGTCCTGATACCCCTGATAAACGGGTTTCTCTCTTTCAAAGAAACCATCTGATCACGCACCTGACTGGTAAACATGGAGAAATCACCACTATCGAGGGGAATTTTCACATGTGAGGATTTTGAAAGAATCCGATAAAACAGGAAGTAAGCAAAACGTTTCAGGAAGTTTTCCTTGCGTTTTTTTCGGACCGCGTAAACGACGTCATATCCTGAGGCTAGCTTTTCGTGAAATGAAGCAAATAGCTCAGGTGGATCCTGCAGGTCACCATCCATAATACCGATATATTTCCCCTTGGCATGTTCAAGACCGGCCCAGATAGAAGCCTGATGCCCGAAATTGCGGGAAAATGACAGGATCTTAAACCTTTTATCTTTTTGATGGATCTCCAGCAGCTTTTCTTCCGTACTGTCGCTGCTGCCATCATTGATACAGAGAACCTCAAAGTTCTCGTCGAGGCTGGATAATGATTTCAAAACCCTGTCATAGAGTTTTGAAATCATTACCTCCTCGTTGAAAAGTGGTATGATTACAGTAATATTTGGACTCAAAATGAGTAAGCCTTATTTGGTAACGTTTATGTTACTCTTTTTTCTTGGTTGTTGAACCCCCTTTACGCTTTCCTGATCCTGCAATGGATTCTCTCATACTGGTATCAGACTGGATGTTTTCCAGTTTGTAATAATCCATTATTCCTAGGTTACCACTTCTGAAAGCGTCAGCAATGGCCTTAGGTATATCAGCTTCGGCAAGGATTACTTTGGCGCGGGCTTCCTGAGCTTTTGCCACCATCTCTTGCTCCTCTGCTACCGCCATGGCTCTTCTTTCTTCGGCCTTAGCCTCAGCTACTTTAAGGTCAGCAGAAGCCTGATCAGTTTGCAGTTTTGCTCCAATGTTTGCTCCTACATCCACGTCAGCGATGTCAATAGATAGGATCTCAAATGCAGTACCCGCGTCCAATCCGCGTTGCAGTACGAGTTTGGAGATCTTATCGGGGTTTTCCAGTACTTCTTTATGAGAAGCAGCAGAACCCACTGATGTTACAATACCTTCACCTACCCTGGCCAGGATGGTGTCTTCACCAGCACCCCCAACCAATTGTTGGATATTTGCCCTGATGGTCACCCGTGCTTTGGCAATCAGCTGGATACCATCTGCAGCTACAGCAGCTACGGAAGGTGTATTGATTACCTTAGGATTTACCGAGATCTGAACCGCCTCGAAAACATCTCTACCTGCAAGGTCAATGGCAGTGGCCTGACGGAATGTGAGGTTGATGTTTGCCTTGTCTGCTGAGATCAATGCTTTGATTACCTGAGGTACGTTACCTCCAGCCAGATAGTGTGTCTCAAGGTCAGAAGCCTTGAGTGATCTTTTTACATTGTTACCTCCCGTTTCATCTGTAATAATGATTCCGGCCTTTGTTGCAGTGATCAGCGAATTGACCACAATAGATGGGGGCACCTTCCGGATTCGCATAAACACAAGTTCTAACAAGCCAATTTTTACACCGGAAAATATCGCGGTTATCCAGAGATTGACTGGTACAAAATAGAGAAACACAAAAAAGGCGACTATGCCCGCTAACAATAACAGAATGAGGGTTAAATCCATTTTATTGGGTGATTGGTTTTACAATTATTTTTTTATTATCGATTTTAATAATCTCAATTTCCTGATTTTCACGAATGTACGTCCCTTCTGATCTCACTTCCAATTCCTTGTCACTAAAAATTGCTTTTCCTATTGGTTTGAGGGAAGATACTGTGGTTCCCTGATCTCCTATCTTAAGTTGGATTTCCTGATCTTCATTGAAGCGACCGGAGTTGATGTCTTTCAGAGAGAATCGCTCCCATGACTTGGTCTTAAAGGCATATACAATAGCTCCTCCATTGAAAAGGACTGCGCCAAACAATACCAACGTACCTCCTGTTGTCCCGAAGTAGTCATAGCTCAGATAGATGCCATATACAGAACACAGAAAGCCTGCGATTCCCACAACTGTTGTTCCCGGAATAAATATGATCTCCACAATAAGTAAGATCATCCCAAGAACAATCAATCCGATGACAGCAAACCATTCCATGCTTTTACAATTTACTAATAGGCCTTAGCAAAGAGCACACGACCCTTTGAAGGTTTTCCTGAGTAGATGCACTTGCCTTCTTCATCCTTTTGATCCAGAGGAACACAACGAATCGTCGCTTTGGTCTCTTCGCTTATCTTAGCTTCTGTCTCAGCCGTCCCATCCCAGTGAGCATAGACAAATCCACCCTTAGTTTCCAGGACTTCTTTGAATGCCTCATAGTCATCTACCTCGTGTGTATTTTCTTTTTTGAAATTTAACGCTTTACGGTAGATATTTTGCTGGATTTCATCTAAAAGATTAGAAACATGATCCACAACATCTGCCTGATTGATGGTTTGCTTCTCCTTGGTATCTCTTCGTGCGATTTCGACCGTGCCGTTTTCCATGTCTTTCGGTCCGATAGCAATCCTCACTGGCACACCTTTCAGTTCATATTCTGCAAATTTCCATCCCGGCTTATGGGTATCACGTTTGTCAAACTGTATGGATACGCCCTTGGCGCGTAGTTCTTTTGTGTATTTATCAGCCAGCTCAGAAATTTTGGCCAATTCTTCATCTTTTTTGTAAATAGGCACAATAACCACCTGTATAGGAGCAAGTTTTGGAGGTAAGACCAGTCCATCGTCATCAGAATGTGCCATGATCAGGGCACCCATCAATCTCGTGCTTACACCCCATGAGGTCCCCCAGACAAATTCTTCTTTACCCTCCTTCGTTGCATATTTTACGTCGAAAGCCTTAGCGAAATTTTGTCCAAGAAAATGGGAAGTACCAGCCTGAAGCGCTTTTCCATCCTGCATCAGACTTTCAATACAATAGGTTTCAACCGCTCCGGCAAATCGCTCGCTTTCGGTTTTTACACCTTTTACCACGGGAAGGCCCATGTGATTTTCCGCAAAGTCTGCATACACATCAAGCATCTGCCTGGTCTCAGCCTGGGCTTCGTCACTGGTAGCATGGGCGGTATGTCCCTCCTGCCACAAAAACTCTGCAGTTCGCAAAAACAGGCGGGTCCTCATCTCCCAACGTACCACATTGGCCCATTGGTTGATAAGTAGCGGCAGGTCACGGTAAGATTGGATCCAGTTTTTATAAGAATCCCATATAACAGTCTCTGAAGTAGGCCTTACGATGAGTTCTTCTTCCAGTTTAGCCTCCGGGTCCACAACCACACCTTTCCCTCCTTCGTCATTTTTTAGCCGGTAATGTGTCACAATGGCACATTCTTTGGCGAATCCTTCTACATGCTTGGCTTCTTTTGAAAAAAAAGATTTTGGAATAAAAAGCGGAAAATAGGCATTGGAATGACCTGTTTCTTTAAACATTTTATCCAATACATCCTGCATTTTTTCCCATATGGCAAAACCGTATGGCTTGATCACCATACAGCCCCTAACCGGCGAATTTTCGGCTAATCCGGCCTTTTTTACGAGTTCATTGTACCAAAGAGAGTAATCTTCTGATCGATTCGGTATTGCTTTCCCCATTTACTATTATCTTGGTATAAAATTTGCTTAATTTTAAGTAAATATTCGGCGGCAAATATAACCGGAGTAACCGGAAACTATTAAGTTACGTTGAATGTATTGAGTTTAAATAAGAAGGATCATGAAAGCATTCAAAAAAATAGCAGGATTTTCATCAATGATCATCGCATTGATGGTAGTGGGAAATTCGGTCTATGCGCAGGAATACGATGATTTGTATTTCACACCAAAAGACCGAAAGGAGATCAAGTATGATGGAGAAACCGTCACAAAAAGTGATGAATCAAGATCTACTTATGAGTCTTATACAAATAATACATACTCTGATAAGTATTCATCGCACAATGTAAACCCTGATTATATCGCCAGGTATCAGTCAGGCAATAGCATTCAAAGCTACAATGAAGATAGCGAGGGCAATGCCAACTACAGTCAGCCTTCTGAGAGCACAGTTGAATATTACGATGAGAATAATCAATATGCCAATGATAATACCAGTGGTCAAACCATAATCAACAACAACTATTATGGTAACACCAATAGTTATTATGATCCATATTGGGGAAACAACTGGAATAGATGGAACAGATATAATAGCTGGAATACGTGGAACGATCCATTTTGGGGAATAAACAGTGGTTTCTATTACGATCCGTTCTTCGGCTGGAGAAACTCCTGGTCAATATCCTTTGGATTCGGATCTCGTTGGGGATGGGGAAATCCATGGAGTAGATACTACATGTATGATCCATGGTATAGCCCATACTATGCCGGTGGTTTTTATGATCCATGGTTTGGAGGATTTGGTTCTCCTTATTATGGTGGCTGGGGCTGGAGAAACTCCTACTACAGCGGCTACTATAATGGATTCCACAACGGGTACTATAGCGGACTGTATTACAACGATAGAAATTTGACCCGAAGAAACTATGTGGTAGGTGCTCGAAGCAGCACCCGGGGTGGTTTTGTTTCCAACAGTCCAAGAACCAATTCAACTACAAGGAATAGCATAGAAGGATTGGGTAGAAGGTCTGATAGCAGAGATTACACTGGTACACAAAATGAATATTTCTCACGATCAAGAACCAGTGCGACCTCCGGAAGAACAGTATCTACTACCAGATCAGCTACTTCCTCCAGGTCTACCTCTACGGCTGATTATAGCAACGCAAGAACTACAAGATCGGGCTCTGCAGATTACACAAGGTCTTCGACCAATAGTAACAGTGGAAGATCTTATTCAAATCCTTCATCAACAAGTTCCAGATCTTCTTCTGGCACTACCAGAAGGTACAACAGTTCTTCGTATGACTCCAGGTCGTCTTCTTCATCTAGTGGAAGATCGTATTCTCCGAACTATAGCAATAGCAGATCTTCCTCCGGTAGTAGCTATAGAAGTTCAGGGTCTTCAAGTAGAAGTAGCGGAAGTAGTTATTCTTCTGGCTCATCAAGATCCTCAGGTTCCAGCTATTCTCCATCAAGATCAAGCGGTGGCAGCAGTAGTGGAAGAAGTAGCGGTTCTTCATCTTCCGGAAGAAGCGGTCGCTAATAAGAAAGCATTAAAAGGTCAATTAATGGATATGGTAAGCGCATGACATCACGTTATGTACTTACCAGATTTCCTGAATTTTTTTCAGGGTAGGACAAAAACACATTAATCAAAATGAAAGCTTCAAAATATATCATGTTGATTGGGGTACTAATGTTTACCCTATCAGGACAAGGACAAATAGAGGCGCAAACATTGGGGTATTATAAAGACGCCCTGATGTTTAGCCAGACAAGCCCCAATTACGGAAGCTCAGCCAGGGTCCAAGGATTTGGTGGAGCATCTGCCTCATTAGGCGGCGATATCAGTGTTGCCGGGGTGAATCCGGCCGGAATAGGCTTTTTTAACCGGAGCGTGTTTTCTGTAACACCCGGGATGAATTTCCATTCAGCAGATGCGAGCTACCTGTCAAGCTCAGTTACATCCATCAGGAATAACTTCAACATTGCAAATGTTGGGGTGGTACTTAACAATACGGTGGGAGATATAGTGAACTCTAAATTTAAGGGAGGTTCATTCGCCATCTCACTCCACAGGGTGAATGACTTCAATAATGAAATAAGATATCAGGGCAGAAATGACAACAATTCTATCATTGATGCTTTTATCGAGGAGGCAGGGAATTTAGACCCCAATGATCTGGGAGATCAGGCCTATTCGGCTTATCAGAATTATCTGATCAACCCGGTGTATAATGGAAGTAATCAGGTGGTCGGCTATGATGCATTCACCTATGGATACCCACTGCAAACAGAGACCATTGTAACTACAGGAGGTCAATATCAGTTAAACCTGGCCTGGGGCGGTAACTATAACGATCGGATATATTTTGGTGGAGGCCTGGGAATTCAGACGGTTTCCTATAGTCGTGTGAGGAGGTTTTTAGAGGATCAATATCAACCTTATGATTCCCTGAATAGTACCAGCATCAATGACGAATTAAATATTAATGGATCTGGGATCAATGCCACATTTGGTTTGATTGTACGACCTGTTAATATGCTGACAGTTGGACTTTCCTATGTCACCCCTACGTTTTATGCATTGAATGACGAATATAGTTTCGTTCACAATACGCGATGGAACAATGCGGAAGTAATAGAAGATGGTGAAACAGAAGTGCTTAACGACCTCAGTTACATCAGTGATATTTCAATTAGCAACTACACCTTAAAATCTCCTTCCCGACTTACCTTAGGAACGTCATTGTTCTTTGGTAAAATGGGGTTTGTTTCCGGGGACGTGGAATTGGTGAACTATAGCAATGCACACTTACAATCCAATGATTTCAGTACCACAGGAGACAATAATTATATTGGAGATAATTTCCGTTCTGTGATTAACTATCGGGTAGGTGCAGAGGCGAGGTTGGAAGCCTTTAGGTTCAGAGCAGGGTACTCTTTCCTCGGAGACCCATATGAAGGAGCTGATTATAGTTCCGGTAAGCGAAATATCTCAGCAGGTGTGGGTTTCAGAAAAGCGGATTATTTTATAGAGGCTGCGTATGTGCAGACCAAATTCAATACTCTGTATCAGCCCTATACGATCTCTGTTGATCAACCAGTAGCAGACATTGTAAACCGCAACAACTCATTCCTGGTGACTGTAGGCTTTAACTTTTAACTTCTAAAATAATCTTTAATAAGCCGGATCAGGGCTTCTGGTTGAGTGTCAGAGGTGCTGAGCCTGGCTTTTTTATAGATGTCATATCTGGCTTCAAACAATTCAGATAGCTTTTTTTCCGGGTCATTTTGCATCAGTGGTCGGCTCTTGGAAAGACGGATCCTTTCCAGAAGCGTTTCTCTCGGGGTGTCTAAAAAAACCGTGAGACCCGAATTGTTCATCAGATCGATATTATCATAAAAGCATGGGGTACCCCCTCCTGTAGCCATTACAAATTCCGCATGTTTTTCTATGGTCTTTTGCAATACATCGCGCTCTACCTTTCTGAACGCATCTTCCCCCTCACTGGCAAAATACTCGGAGATAGACTGATGAATGGTCTTGATGATCTCTTCATCCAGGTCGATGAAAGGGAGATTTAATTGCTCAGAAAGTAAATTTGCCTGATAGGACTTCCCCGACCCGGGCATTCCTATCAAAAAGATCTTACGGTAACTGCTCAATTTATCAATCTGTTTAAAGTGCTGATGTCCGGCACATCGTTGTGATGCCATTTTCCAACGACGGTACCATCAGAAAGCAAAAGGATACCGGGGTTGGATCTCACCATGGTTTTCAAGACAGTAGCGTCTGCATAGAAGAAAGGTATTGCCAGCTGGTATTCATGCCTTAGTGCCTCCACCTGCTCGTATCCTGAAGAAGTAAGGATCCAGGATTGGATATTATTTTGTGTCTGACTCGTTAAGCTGGCAATTGCATCCATGTGATTCTTTGAAGCATTTTCAACATCATAAATGACAAGCAACAATTTCTCGCCCTGAAACAGCTGATCGGTGTAGTCTCCTTCGTCAGTCCACACACTCAGATCCGTAATCTTTGGCTGAGCCTCAGGGTTGAGCAACTTCATTTCTTTGAACTCATAGCCTTCCTCAGTAGGATATTGTTCGAACGAAAAGGTTTCACCATCTTTTTCCAAAACATATTCATATCGGAGTTCCTCAGAAGGGTTCATCAGGGTAGGGAGGTGGTTGCCAATGGCATAAGCCCTGAAATCTATAAATGGTAAATGCCTGATGGCATAAATACCCAGAAACGTAAATATTACTGCGGCAACCCCGATGGTCAGATGCTGCCATTTTGCAGGATAAAAAGCCTGATAATTCTCGCGGTTGATGAAGATGATCACAATTAGAATAAGTAGGATCAAATCTTTGTAGAAGGACTCCCATGGTGTGAGTTTTATGGCATCTCCAAAGCATCCACAGTCTGTGACTTTATTGAAGTAAGCCGAATAGAATGTGAGGAAAGTAAAAAAGACAATGAGGCCAAGTAAAACCCAGGCAGAGATCTTCATTTCATACCCGATGATCACGGCTATGCCAAGCACAATCTCCAACACACTCAGTAATACAGAAAGGAAGAGCGCAGCAGGGATCAAATATTCAAAGAACGGCGCGAAATCGTATGAAAAGACATCGAAGTATTCTTCCAGCTTGATGGCTGTGCCCTTTGGGTCATTGATTTTTATGAGTCCGGAGAAGATGAACAAAGCCCCTACCGGGTATCTGGCAATTTCTTTGAGTATTTTCATTTTTTCTTATGCTTTGAAGTCCTCCATCAGTTTAGTTTGATCAGGCAGAACACGGAATAGTTGATCATGTCCTGGTAATTAGCTCCTATCCCTTCGGAGATGATAGTTTTACCGGAATTGTCCTCAATTTGTTTCACTCTAAACAACTTCATGAGGATAATATCTGTAATAGAGCTCACACGCATTTCCCTCCAGGCTTCCCCATAATCGTGGTTTTTGTTGGTGAGCAATTCCAGAGTTTCTTTTACAGCTGTGTCATATTTGGGCTCCAGAAAGTCATAGGTAAGCTCCATCGGATCATCTTCGGTGAGGGTCATCTGGATAAGCGCAATGATGCAATAGTTGATGATCCCAATAAATTCTGACCGGATATCTTCTTCTACCTTTTGCGTACCTTTCTCCTGAATTGATCTGATCCGCTGCGCTTTGATCAATATCTGGTCTGTGATAGAAGGGAGCCGAAGGATTCTCCAGGCTGTTCCATAATCGAGCGTCTTCTTCCTGAAAATCTCCTTACATGTTCCAATTATTTGCTCGTATTGCGCTACTGTTTGACTTTTCAAATTGTTAAATCAATTAAATTGGATTCCAATATTTCACGGACAAATCTAACACTATTGAAACTTCATCAAACATTAAATATTAAAGGTAATTTATATGGGCTGAATGAACCCAAAGTGATGGGTGTGATCAACGTAACGCCGGATTCGTTTTATACGTCGAGTCGTCAAAGTAATATAGATCACATCTTGACGGTGACAGATAAGATGATTGAAGACGGGGCTTCCTTTATCGACCTGGGTGGATATTCGTCTCGCCCGGGGGCAAAAGATATTACAATCGATGAGGAGCTGAGGCGGGTAATTCCACCTATTGAAGCAATTAATCGGGAGTTTCCGGAATTAATTGTGTCCATTGATACGTTTAGATCTAGAGTGGCTGACGAGTCGGTTTCTGCGGGGGCTTCAATAATCAATGATATCTCAGCGGGGGATTTGGATGATCAGATGGTAGATGTGGTAGCAAAGCATCACGTACCATATATCATCATGCATATGAAGGGCACCCCTCAGAACATGGTACAAAAGGCTGAATACAATGACCTGGTTAAGGATGTTGTCTTTGCGCTTTCTTCGAAGATTGAGCTGCTGGCAGAAAAAGGAATACCCGATATCATCGTTGACCCGGGATTTGGGTTTGCAAAAAATATCGAACAGAATTTTGAGTTATTATCAAAATTAGAAGCGCTATCCACGTTGGAACGTCCAATGCTGGTTGGATTGTCAAGGAAGTCAATGATCTATAAAACACTAAATATTGAACCGGAACAAGCTTTAAATGGCACAACTGTTGTGAATACATTAGCTTTGTTGAAGGGGGCTTCCATTTTGCGTGTTCATGATGTGAAAGAGGCTGTTGAAGTGGTAAAACTTGTCAATAAATTAAATCTGTGATCTTAGGTTTTAACATTGGTTTTTTGGAGATAGACCTGGTGGATATCATCGATATCCTGCTGTTTGCTTTCTTGCTGCAGCAGGTGTACAAATTGATGCGCGGGAGTGTCGCCATAAAAATCTTCCTGGGATTTCTTGTTCTTTATTTAGTATACCTGGTAGTGAATGCTGCCGATATGGAGTTGCTGAGTACTGTACTCGGTCAGTTTATGGGCGTTGGGGTATTGGCGGTGATCATACTCTTCCAGCAGGAGATCAGAAAATTCCTTCTGCTTTTGGGGCGTACCCATGTTTTTCGGGAAGGGTCCATATTAGAAAACATAAAATCCATATGGTCTCTCAACGGCAACAATAAGAAATCTGAAATTACTCCGATAATAGAAGCTGCCAAGACATTGGGGGGATCCAATACCGGCGCTTTGATTGTAATATCCAGAAACTCTGAACTTAAGTTCTATGCCGAATCCGGGGATCGCCTGGATGCAAAAGTTTCAAAAAGATTATTACTGGCTATTTTCAATAAATTCAGTCCATTACATGATGGGGCCGTTATTGTTTACGACAATCAGATCATCGCTGCACGGTGTATCCTACCGGTCACTGAGCGGGATGACCTCCCGGCACAATATGGCTTACGTCATAGAGCAGCCGTCGGGATGTCGGAAAATACGGATGTTTTGATTTTGGTTGTCTCTGAGGAAACCGGACAACTTACCACAGTCCGAAATGGAGAAATTAGTCAGAACCTTTCAGCGCAGGAGCTCAGAAAGAAGATCAATGACTATCTGTTTGAAAATGAAAACTATGAAAGTACCGGTGAGACTGTCTTGAAAAAAGCCAAAGAAGAAGCTAAAAAGGAAGAAAAGGTCGCTGATCCGGTGAAGAAACAACGTCCAGAACAACCTGTAGATATTACCTCTTAATTCGGGGAGCCATCTTAGGTTTTGGCTTCTTTACAGGGGTCTCCACGGCTTTTTTATCTTCTGATTCGAGCTTATACTGGCGTCTTATCTTGTTGATCAGGTAAAGTTTTTGGGCTGTGAAGCTATCCGGATGCAATTGGCTGAAAAGTAGGTCAAACTCTCTGAAAAGCCGATTATTCCCCGATTTGAAGCGATCCGGGTCAATTTTTTTAGATATCAGGTACTCTTTCCAGGTCATGCTACAAAGCTAATTCAAACAATTATCATTCTATAGAACTATTCTTTTCAATAGCTTTGCAAAAAAAATAACTAGTCAGATCCTCAATCCTTCCCCAACAACCAAACAGCACAATTATGCCTGACTTAAAGAACTTAACGCTATCCACCAAAGAGGATATTCTTACGGTGACCATCAACAGAGAGAAGAAATTGAATGCACTTAATAAGGCTACGCTCAATGAGTTGAAAGAAGTGGTGCAATCTGTATATGACGACAAAGAGATCAAAGGAGTTATCGTTACAGGTGCCGGAGACAAAGCTTTCGTTGCAGGAGCAGATATCAGTGAATTTACTGACCTCAACGAGATGATCGCCCGAAAATTTGCCGAAGAAGGTCAGGAGGTAATGGAGCAAATCGAGAATTGTCACACGCCATTTATTGCTGTTGTCAATGGTTATGCCCTGGGTGGAGGGTGTGAGCTTGCCATGGCTTGTCATATGAGGATCGCCACACAGTCTGCCAGGTTTGGCCAGCCGGAAGTGAACCTTGGGATCATTCCCGGATATGGAGGCACCCAGCGCCTGACCCAACTTATTGGTAGGGGCAGAGCCAATGAATATTTACTTTCCGGAAACATGATGGATGCATCCACCGCGGAGGCATTTGGTTTGGTAAATCACGTGGAAGCTGATAAAGAGGCGGCACTCAAACATGCCCATGAATTACTCATTACCATCAGTAAGAAAGCCCCGATTGCCACAGGCTTGATAGTAGACTGCGTAAATGCGGTCTTCAACGACGAAAACGGATATCAAACGGAGGCCAACGCCTTTTCGAGGTGTTGTGGAACCGAAGACTTCAAAGAGGGGTCAAGAGCATTCATTGAAAAACGGGAGCCTGAATTTAAAGGCGATTAATGGCTAAACTCCGGACACTGGCTGGTCAGACAGTCGTATATGGTGTAAGCGGCATCCTGGGCAGGCTCATCAACTTTGCGCTTGTCCCACTCTATACTGCTGTATTCAAAGACACCTCAGTATATGGGGTGGTCGTTGAGCTATATGCCTACGTTGCGTTTTTGAATGTCCTATATTCCTATGGCTTTGAGACATCCTTTTTCCGGTATGCTACAAAAGAGCAGGACTATTCGGGATACTTCAATGTAGCTCAAACCAGCCTGCTGATATCTTCCGTACTATTTAGTGGCATTCTCATACTCCTGGCCAATCCTATTGCCCAGTTCATTGAATATCCGGATCAGCATATTTATATCATTTGGTTGGCTATCATTATAGCCATCGACGCCATTGTTGTGATTCCTTTTGCCAGGTTAAGGCTTGAAGGTAAAGGTGTCAGGTTTGCCACATTCAGGATGATCAATATCCTGATCAATGTAGGGCTCAACCTGTTTTTTATATTGTTCTGTCCATGGTTGATGGCCAACCATTCAGATGCGCAGATCGCACAGTGGATCAGTAAAATTTATTCACCTGAAATAGGGGTTGGGTATGTATTTATTTCCAACCTGATCGCCAATGCTTTCTATCTGGTTTTCTTTTTGCCTGACCTGCTGAGGGTTCGTCTTACGTTAGACAGAAGATGGAATACCATGTTTAGCTATGCAGCACCTTTATTGGTGGTGGGCCTTGCCGGAGTTATGATAGATACATTGTCCAGAACCATGATCAAGTACTGGCTGCCTGAGGGTTTTTACCCGGGGAAGACCAGCCAGGATATTCTGGGAATTTATGGGGCGTGTTTTAAACTCTCTGTATTTATGACCCTGGCCGTTCAGGCATTTCGATATGCATTTGAGCCTTTTTTCTTCAATGAGTCTACCAATAAAGAGTCTCCTGAATTGTTAAGTAAAGTCATGAACTACTTCATCATCTTTGGGGCTTTTGCCTGGATGATGATATCGTTACTTCTGCAGGACCTGGGGCCCATCTTTCTAAGGTCTCCTAAGTATCTGGAAGGATTGGACATTGTGCCATGGTTGCTCGGGGGTGGTCTATGTTTAGGAATCTATTACAATCTTTCTGTTTGGTATAAACTCACAGATAAGACCATCTATGGGGCTTACATCAATATCATTGGGGCTGTGATGACGATCGGACTAAATATTTGGCTCATTCCTGTCATTGGATATATGGGAAGCGCCATAACAACGTTTGTAGTTTATGGAACCATGATGGTAATCAGTTACTTATATAGTAGGAGGTACTATCCGGTTCCCTACAAGGTGGCCAAAGGATTGTTTTACCTGGGATTGGCAGGTGGTTTGATCATCGGTGCTTATTTTTGGGAGCATGTTGCCATGAGCAGGTACGTATATATCCTGTTTTCAGCTGGTGTTTTTGCATTGGCAGCATGGTTTTTGGATATTAAAAGATTGATAAATACCTCCAGATTGTAACCTGTGTGTTATTATTTCGATTATAATTCAAACGTATAACTGAGAGAAATATAGTGACAAGGCATCTACACATGTGGTTTGTTCTGGTGATCCTGGTTCTTGGCTTTGAGGTTTCAGCTCAAAGAAAGAAAAAGGATGTCTCCCCTATAGACGTCACTCAACTTTCGGAGGACATTGCTCTGAAAGCTGAAAGCACATTGATTGAAGCTGAAAAGGAGATGATCCTGGAGAATTATGCCAAAGCATACGATTTGTTTCAGGTAGCCCTGGGGCTCAATCCAAATAACCCGACCATTCACTTCAAGATTGCTGAAGTACTTTCTAAAAATGGCGAGTCACGTCAAGCTGTCAGTTATATCAAAAAGGCAATAGAGCTCGATAGAAAGAATAAATACTTTCATGTTTTAGCGGCAGAGATCTACAAATCCATTTCGGAGTATGACCTGGCACTTAAGGAATACGAATTTCTGGTTGATAACTACCCCGGAAGCAGCTCTTATCTGTTCGACATCGCAATCATCTACCAGTTTCAGGGCAAGAATCAGCGTGCTTTGGCGACTTATGAGCGTGCAGAAGAAATATTCGGTCTTAATGAATTTGTGCTGAGGGAAAAGCAAAAGATCTACCTTAAAGAAAGAAACTATGAAGCGCTGATCAGCGATTGGGATGAACTCATAGCTGCCTACCCTGATAACAAAGATTATACAATTGAGTTGTGCGAGTTTCTGTTACAGAGAAATCGTGTTGATGAAGCAAAGCAAAGGCTGGAGAAATTATTGGTTGAGGAGCCTGACAACATGAAAGCAGAGTTGCTTCTAAGCCAAATATCCTTAAGGTCAGGGGACCTTGATAAAGCTATCAGGCTGGCAGAAAATACCCTGGCGGATTCGGCATTTAATTACAAAGCAAAGTTCCAGCTCTTGAATGCATTGGTCAACCTGGCTGTGGACTCGGGCAAGGTGGAAAAGGTCAAAGACCTGTCCATATCACTTGCTAATCAATATACAGATCAATATGAGGTGCAAGCTTTTGTTGGAGACTTACTCTTTAAGATGGGCGAGGAAAGTGCTGCGGTTGACTATTACCTGGCAGCGCTTAAGATTGAGCAGTCAGACTTTAAGGTATGGCAAAATATCCTTAATATTGAGATGAGGATGGAGGCGTATGACCGCGTGGTGCAGCATGCTGATGCAGCCATGGAATATTTTCCCAATCAGGCCATTTTGTACTTCTTTTCCGGTACAGCAAACCAGATGATTGGAAATTATCAGGAAGCAGTGAACGTGCTGGAGACAGGTAAAAAGTATGCATTGGAAGAAAACCTGATTGTTTTGTTTCAAGGCCAGCTCGGAGATAGTTACAACAGTCTTCAGATGTACGAAAAATCAGAGATTGCTTACGAGACAGCCTTGCAATACGACCCTGAAAACAGCCATGTGCTCAATAACTACAGCTATTTCCTAAGTCTAAGGAGTTCTAATCTGGACAAAGCCCTAAAGATGTCGGCAAAGCTAGTAGAGCTATATCCACAGGAAGCTACCTTTCTGGATACACATGGTTGGGTTTTGTATACCATGGGTGACTATGACAAGGCACTGATCTTTCTGGAAAAGGCTGCTGGCCTCAAAGAAGACGGAACGATTATTGAGCACCTGGGTGACGTATTATTCAGGCTTGGCCGTGTGGATGAAGCTGTAAAACAATGGGAAAGAGCAAGTAAGTTGGATGATGCCTCAGAAAATATTGATAAAAAAATCCTGGACAGGAAGCTATATGAATAAATCTCAAATTCTTTATTTATTGCTTTTTGTACTCCTTTTTTCTTCCTGCAATAGAAACATCAAAAACCTTTTTGATCGCAACAATACTGTCCTGGAAGTAAATGAAGTTGATTTTGATTACCTGTCGGCCAAAGCAAAAGTAGATTTCCAAAGTGAGAAAAATCTATCGCTTACTGCCAATTTCAGGATTAGGAAGGACAGTGTGATTTGGATTTCATTGTCTCCGGGTCTTGGAATCGAGGCGGCAAGAATATTGGTGGCTCATGATTCAATCTGGGTGATCAATAAGCTGGATAAGACCGTAGATCAGTTGGATTATGCGTCCGTCAGCAAAGACTTCGATTTTGACATCAGTTATCAGCTCATTCAGTCTGTGATTCTGGGAAATCTGATTTTCCCTTATGAAAGAGAACAAGTAGTACGATCAGCTGATGTATTTACCTATGCTACCAGGTCTGGTAACTATAAATTTGAAAATTCAATTGGCTCACTGAGCAAAAAGCTGGAGAAAATCCAGGTTCGTGATAATGTGACCAAAAATGAGGTATCTGTAGGTTATCAGGACTTTCAGCTGGTGGGGGAGCAAATTTTCCCATTTAAGATTTTTGCGGTGTTGCAGTACGGAGGGACCACCAAAAAAGAAGATACCAAGGTAGATATCGAATTCAATAAAATTGAAATTGAAGATAAACCATTGAAATTTCCCTTTAATATTCCGCAAAAATATGAGGTGGAGTAATCCTTATAGTGTTTGTGTTATTTTGATTTTTTTTCTCATTCAGGCCCCTGTCTTTGGTCAAAAAACCAAGACAGAGCTGGAGAAGGAGAAGCGGGAGAATCTTCAAAAAATTGCTGAGGCTGAAAAAATCCTGGCAGAGACAGAGAAGGAGAAGCGGGCTACCGTGGGGCAACTCAGGGCTTTGAATCAGCAGATTTCTGCCAGAGAAGGACTTATCAATTCTTTGAATCAGGAGGTTCGGCTGATTGACAGTGAGATGGGAGATCTGGGAGTCATTGTAAAAGCCCTGCAGCGAGACCTTGAGATACTCAAAGAAGAGTACGCAGCCATGATCTATTCTGCATATAAAACAAACCATGGCTTCAATAAAATCACCTTTCTCTTCTCAGCATCTACATTCAACCAGCTTTTTCAGCGATTAAAATACCTGGAACAATATGGTGAGGCCAGAAAAAACCAGGCAGCCCAGATTGAGGCTGTTTCAAAAGAATTAATTAGCCAGCGAAATCAGTTAGAAGTCAAAAGAAGAGAACAAAATGTCATCTTGAGCCAGCAGATAGCAGAAAACAAGAAACTACTTAGCTTAAAGACCAAACAAAACAGCCTGATTGCCAACCTTTCCCAAAGGGAAAAAGAGCTTAGTAAGGAGCTGGCAGCACGAAAGAAGGCTGTAGACGAACTGGATAACCTGATAGCGGAGGTTGTAAGGAAGGAGATCGAACGATCCAAGTCCCTTTCTTCTGCCGCACTTGCTAATGAAGAGCAGCTATCCAGCGTATTTGAGTCAAACAAAAACAAGCTCAACTGGCCGGTTTCGCCTGGTTTTATTTCACAAAAATTCGGAAGGCAACCTCATCCGGTACTCAAGGGCATCATGGAAGACAACCCTGGTGTGAATATCCAGACGAGTCCAAACGTTCCGGTAAAAAGTGTATTCGATGGGAAAGTGATCCAAAAAGTATTTGTCCCCGGAATGAATAATGCAGTCATTATTCAGCACGGAGAATATTATACCTTGTATGCCAAGCTGAAAGAAGTCAATGTAAAGATCGGCCAGCCAATAGCTGCTAATGATGTGATAGGCACGGTTTATACGGACAATACAGGATTGAGTGAGCTTCATTTCGAGGTGTGGAAACAGCGAATTAAATTAAATCCTGAGCAGTGGCTACTGATAAAATAGAATTTACTATCTAAAGCATCAATATTTAATTATCTTTGAATTTAAACTTTAAAAAAATCATATGAACACGGTATTAGCAATTGGAATGCCAGGAGGATGGGAAATACTGGTAATAGCACTTTTCATCATTATCTTTTTTGGTGCTAAAAAAATACCTGAAATCGCGAGAGGAATGGGAAGAGGTATCCGTGAGTTCAAGGATGCCACCAAAGAGATAAAAAATGAAATCGAAGAAGGTGGCAAGACTTCTACCGCTTCCGCATCTAAAGTAAAAGAAGAACAGCACAAAGATTAAGCAATCTTGCAAGCCAATTCAACTTATCAGCAAATCAGGCAGCAGCTTGATGGTGGGAAGATTACGTGCGCGGAAGTTGTATCACATTACTTAACCAACATTCGGGAAAAGGACACTGAACTCAACGCCTTTCTGTCTGTCTATGACAAAGAGTCTATCCAGAGAGCGAAGGAGGTTGACGACAGGTTGAGTCGGGGAAAAGCCGGTAAGCTTGCCGGTTTAGTCGTAGGTATCAAAGATGTCCTATGCTATGCCGACCACCCGCTTCAATGTGGAAGTAAGATCCTCGACGGATTCAATTCACAGTTTAATGCTACGGTAGTACAGCGATTGTTGGACGAGGATGCCATCATCATTGGCCGAAACAACTGCGATGAGTTTGCTATGGGGTCATCCTGTGAGAACTCTGCCTTTGGACCGGTAAAAAATGCTGACAACACCAACAGAGTTCCCGGTGGCTCATCGGGAGGATGTGCAGTAGCCGTTCAGGCTGACATGTGTACCGTATCCCTGGGTACCGATACCGGTGGATCTGTAAGACAGCCAGCTTCATTTTGTGGAACTGTTGGTTTGAAACCTACCTACTCCAGGATCTCGAGACATGGATTGGCTGCTTATGCCAGTACTTTCGATGTGATCGGTATTTTCTCTAACGACATCAGAGATGCAGCTCTGGTGCTTGAAGTAATCGCCGGAGACGATGAAATTGACAGTACTGTCTCCAAAAAACCGGTATCAAAATACAGCGATGAATTGGATTTTGACAAAAAGGTGAAAATCGGCTACTTCAAAGAAATTGTAGAGAGTGAAGCGATCAATGAAGAGGTAAGAGATGTATTTCTCGAAAAAGTGGAGCAGCTGAAAGCAGAGGGACATAAGGTGGAAGAAATCTCATTTCCATTGATGAAATATGCTCTCCCAACCTATTATATCCTAACTACCGCAGAAGCCAGTTCAAACCTTTCCCGCTATGATGGGGTCAAATATGGTTATAGGATTGAGAATCCAAAGAACCTGGAGTCAATGCTTAAAATGACGAGGTCAACGGGCTTTGGTCATGAGGTGTTTAGAAGAATTATGTTGGGTACTTTTGTGCTATCGGCCAGCTATCATGATGCTTATTACCTTAAAGCACAAAAGGTGAGAAGAAAAATAAAGAATGAGCTGGAAGAACTGTTGTTGGACTACGATTTCATCGTTCTCCCAACAGCCCCATCCACGGCATTTGAGCTAGGGTCAAAAACCGAAGATCCTATGGAGATGTATCTGGCAGATTTGTTTACTGTTCAGGCGTCTGTTGCGGGTATACCGGCTATCTCTGTTCCAGTGGCGAGAGACAAAGACGGGATGTCCATTGGCTTGCAAATCATGAACAAGCATTTTGAAGAGTCTTCGTTATTAGCATTTGGCGACTATGTTATGAGTTCAATAGCAAAATGAAAAGTCTGGTATTCATATTAATCAGTGTATCTGTTCTTTCGATAGGGTTTTCTCAGGAATTGACCTATAGTTATTCTTCAGAACTAACGTATGATTACATTCCGGATGCTTCTTATGATCTCGTAGCAGATCGTATTTCGTGTATTGAGACCGATGTGCCCTTGAATTATAACGAGAGGGTAAAAGCGTTTATTGACTATTTCACGGTAAGAGATCGCAACTACACACGCTCAATCATGAGCAAGGTAGATCACTTTTTTCCGATTTTTGAGGAAGCCCTGGCAAGATATGACATGCCGGAGGACCTTAAGTATCTTTCAATCATAGAATCGGGACTGGTTCCCAATGCAGTAAGTCCGGCTCGGGCAGTAGGGTTGTGGCAGTTTGTTTCCTATACAGGTAAGATGTATGGTTTGAACAATGACTGGTATCTGGATGAACGCATGGATCCATATGAAGCTACTGATGCTGCATGCAGGCATCTCAGAGATCTTCATCGGATGTTTGGTGACTGGGAACTGGCACTGGCCGCTTACAACTGCGGGCCAGGAAATGTAAGAAAGGCCATCAGAAGAAGTGGTTATAAAAAGACCTTTTGGGAGATATATAGATACTTGCCAAGAGAAACAAGATCTTATGTGCCCCAGTTCGTTGCGATGATATACGCCTTAAAATATGCTCCTGAGCATAATTTATTTGTCGACGAGCGGGATTTCCATAGATACCCTGTCACGGATACGATTTCTGTAAGTCAATATTTCCATCTGGAAACATTCTGCAATCAGCTGGGCTTGTGTCTTGATGACATGCTTAGTCTTAATCCTCAGATCAAACGTGGTGCCTTACCTGAAGGCACAAAGGATTTTCCATTGAGAGTTCCTTATGATTTGAAAGAAGAGATTGTTCAGAACAGGGCTTTTTTGATGGATACTGCTTCCAAAGTGGGCAAAGAAGAGCTTATTTACCTTTCACGAAATATGCCCGGTAGCACTTATGGAAGAGAGAAAGTGGTTTACAGGGTAAGTAGCGGGGATGTATTGGGGTCAATTGCGCAAAGACATAATGTGCGAGTCTCAGATATCAAAGAGTGGAATAATTTGAACTCAAACCTTATCAGGGTAGGTCAGAGATTGAATATTTGGGTACTCCCTACCTATAATAGTTCTACAAAGGACCTATATCTAAAGTCAGCCAACACGACTGCAGCTGCTCCGGCTCCAAAGGTGGACCCCAACAGTACCGGCCAGAAATTTCATACTGTACAGTACGGGGATACGCTGTGGGATATAGCAAATATCTACGCCAACCTATCTATTGAAAAGCTCAAACAGCTCAACAACCTCACAAGTAATGTGATCAAACCTGGTATGAAGCTTATTATTTCCGAATAATAAAGCGTTACTTAAACGGATACTGTTTATAAATTTTACATTTGTAGTAAACCCGCTTAGGTATGAAGCCAAAGAACGTTATTTATTGTAATTAAATCTTTGCCATGCAAATTGGCCGTTGACGGTGCAGTTAACTCTGCATATTATTGTGTATTGCGGCACCAGGTAAGCGACCCTATAATTAATAGACCTTAATACTCATGAAAAACTCAATAATTTTCTTTTTTGGAGTGCTGCTGATGGTTTCTTCGTGCAAGGAAGCCAGGGACCAAATGAAGGAGGACCTCAAGCCCACAGCCAGAGGTGAAGTAGGTGAGATCATTTTAATCATGGATTCAACACAGTGGATTGGGCCCTTGGGAGAGCAGATAAAAAGCATGTATCGGGCTCCGATGCCGGGATTGCCCCAGCCTGAGCCCATGTTTGACTTGAGTAAGGTAAACCCTCTCAAAATCAATGATGTATTTCGGTCTTCAGCCAACATGATATTTGTGATGACGCTGGATAGTGAAACCAGTCAAAGCCTACGGATCAGGGAGTATTTCACGAATAAATCCCTGAAGATGATCCAGGGGGATTCATCATTGTTTATGGCCATCCACCGGGATGAGTTTGCAAAAGGACAAATTGTTCTCTATCTCTTTTCACAGTCTGAAGAATTGCTGATTAAGAAATTAAAGGAAAATGAGGATCAACTGGTAGGTATTTTTGAAAACTCAGCCATTGAAAGCACCAAAGACAAGCTATTCAAAAGTAAGGAGACTACCTTGATGAAAGCGTTGAAAGAAGATTTTGGGTTTGAGATATCTATCCCATATGGCTGGGAGCTTGCAAAGCAAAACAAGAACTTTGTTTGGCTCAGAAGGTTGGAAGCAAGCTCGGAACAGGACATATTTATCCATTCTGAACGATATACAGATCAAAGTATTTTTGAAAATATTGGTGCTTATCGCGACAAGATCACTGAGACATTTCTGCGAGACAGTGAAAAACCCGATAAATATATTACCCGGCAACTACAGGAATATGTTCCACTTGAGACCAAGCAGATATCCTTTAAAGGGCGATTCGCCATCGAAGCCAGGGGACTGTGGAAAATCAGTGATAACTCCGGTGGAGGACCCTTTGTGAGTTACACCATAGTAGATGAGGCAAACCAACGAGTCTACTACATCGAGGGGTATGTTTATTCCCCGGGAACAAACAAGAAAAATCTGGTAAGAGAAGTAAATGCTATTTTAAGTACCTTTAGCCTTCCACCAGCAGAAAATTCAGCTGCGATGCAGTAACCAACCTACTTTTTTTATGTGTGCTAAAATCAGAAAGAATGAAGCCCTGGACTTCCATGAAGCAAGCCCGGCAGGCAAGATTGAAGTAAGACCAACCAAGCCGCTCAGCAGCCAGCACGATCTGGCACTAGCCTATTCCCCAGGAGTAGCAGAACCGTGTAAGCTAATTCACAAAGACAATGAGTTGGTTTATAAGTATACGGCAAAAGGCAACCTTGTAGGAGTGATTTCTAACGGAACCGCTGTATTAGGACTTGGAAATATTGGTCCGGAAGCTTCCAAACCGGTGATGGAGGGAAAAGGAGTTCTCTTTAAGAAATTTGCTGGGATCGATGTCTTTGATATCGAAATCAATGAAAATGATCCGGATAAGTTCATTGAGATTGTAAAGAGTCTTGAACCCACTTTCGGTGGAATTAACCTGGAAGATATCAAAGCTCCCGAGAGCTTCAAGATTGAAAAGGAGCTCAAGGAAAAGATGAATATCCCGGTGATGCATGACGACCAGCATGGTACGGCCATCATATCCAGTGCTGCCTTGATCAATGCACTCGAAGTCAATGGAAAGAAAATAGATAAAATCAAGATAGTGGTGAGTGGTGCCGGTGGTGCGGCAATTGCCTGCACGGATCTCTATGTCGCCCTTGGAGCCAGGAAGGAAAACATCGTAATGGTGGATAGTAAGGGTGTAATCAAGAAAGACCGCCCTAATCTTGATGAAAACAAAGTCAGGTATGCTACCAATATCAAAGCCGATACCCTGGAGGAAGCACTTGTAGATGCTGATATGTTTCTGGGGCTGTCAGTAGCAGATATCCTCAACCCTGAGGCACTCAAAAAGATGGCCAAAGATCCTATAGTGTTTGCACTTTCTAATCCGGACCCTGAGATTTCCTATGAATTGGCCATGAAAACGCGAGATGATATCATCATGGCTACAGGTAGGTCGGATCACCCTAATCAGGTCAATAATGTGCTGGGCTTCCCATACATATTCAGGGGAGCATTGGATGTACGGGCCACGGCCATCAATGAAGAAATGAAGCAAGCTGCAGTATTTGCTATTGCCAAACTTGCCAAACAACCGGTGCCGGAAATGGTGTTGAAGGCTTATACCAGCACAACCATGAAGTTTGGTAGGGAATATTTGATACCTAAACCCCTGGATCCCAGACTGATTACATCTATTTCTCCTGCTGTGGCCAGGGCAGCTATGGAAAGTGGAGTAGCTCGAACACAGATCAAAGATTGGGATAAGTATAATGAAGCACTCCTGGACAGAATTGGTGTTGATCAACGACTAATTTCCCGTGTTGTAGCCAGGGCCAGGAAGGATCCGAAAAGAGTCGTTTTTGCCGAAGCGGACGATGTAAAGATCCTGAAGGCGGCTCAAATGTCAATAGACGAGGGCTTTGCTATTCCGGTTTTACTGGGAAATGAAAAAGTGATCAAAGAAATCATCGCAGCCAATGAGTTAGACGGTCTTGAATCGTGTAAGATTATTGATCCGGTGAAGGAGTCAAAGAAGCTTGATCAGTTTGCAGAGAAGCTATATGAAAAACGTCAGAGAAAAGGACTGACGCTGCGTATGGCGCGTAAGTTGATGCTGAGTAGAAACTATTATGGTGCCATGATGGTAGAGCTGGGAGAGGCCGATGCGTTGATCTCCGGTTTGTCCAATGATTACCCAAAAACCATTTTACCTGCACTACAGATCATTGGTGTCGCCAGCCATGTAAATAGAGTGGCCGGGATGTATATCCTGAGCAGTAATCGGGGGAATTATTTCTTTGCAGATACCACAGTCAATCTCAATCCGGATGTTGATGCTTTGGTAGATATCATTGGTCTGACGAAGAATGCCGTTCGATTTTTCGATACGGAACCAAGCATAGCAGTATTGAGCTATTCAAACTTTGGTTCTGCCAAAGGAGATGTCCCGGTGAAGACGGCAAAGGCGGTAGCACTGGCCAAAGAAAAATGGCCTGATCTGATCATCGATGGTGAACTTCAGGCCAATGTGGCACTGAATAAGCAGCTTCTCAAAGAAAATTACCCGTTTAGTATACTGGCGAATCATCCTGTAAACACCTTCGTCTTCCCGGATCTCGATTCCGGAAATATTGCTTATAAACTTTTAATGGAGTTAGGAGGCGCTGAAGCCATTGGCCCAATCCTCATGGGAATGAATAAACCCGTTCATGTATTGCAGGTGGGTAGCTCAGTAAGGGAAATTTTCAATATGGTAGCCATTGCCGTGGTTGATGCCCAAATAAATCCTGTAGAAAATGATTAACTATTTGTCTGGTAAGTTGGTAGTGAAAGATCCAACTTATGTGGTAGTGGATATTGGAGGAGTTGGATATGAGGCCAAAATCAGTTTAAACACCTTTGCATCCGTCAAAAATCATGATTCGGTAAAGCTGTATACACATCTTCATATCAAGGAAGATGCACATACGCTTTATGGATTTTATGAGCCTTCGGAAAAGAAGCGGTTTTTAGATCTGATTTCTATTTCCGGTGTTGGACCCAGTACCGGCCTGATGATCCTGTCATCACTTTCACCGGAAGAATTACAGCAGGCTATTGTCCATGACAATGTTCCAGTCATCCAAAAGGTTAAAGGCATTGGTCTTAAAACAGCTCAAAGGATTGTGCTTGAGTTAAAGGATAAAATGAAAAAAGAGGGACTATTAGATAAATCTGTGGATATTTCGATCAAATTTGACAATACATTGAGGTCAGAAGCGTTATCGGCTTTGACCACTTTGGGAATAGCCAAGCCAGCTGCTGAAAAAAGTGTTGATTTGGTATTGAAAGAGCACGGCCAGGAAATTAAACTTGAAGACTTAATCAAACAGGCATTGAAGAGAGCCTGATTCGTACTTTTATTTCATTTGTTTGAATTCAAAAGCCTACATAATAGTATTCTTAAGTGTAGCGTTGTTTTTTGGTTGGGAAGCTGAAGCAATCACCCTGGATGAATCTTTTATATATATCCCATTGCCGGATACTATACCAGAAGATACCATCCCCACCGATTCTGTCGGTCCCTATGAACCTTCTTTCACGCCAACTTATCAACCTGACTATCGCTTTGGAGATCCTTTCTCCAATCGAACAAGCTCATCTCCACTTCTTCTGAGCGATCCTTCCAGCATCGACCTCCAGGTAGAATACGATTCAGGCATCAATTATACGGTCTATGAACGCATAGGAGATGTGAATTTCCGACCGATGACTACCATGACTTTTGATGAATATGACAAATACAATGATCAGCAAATAGTCAATGAATACTTCAAAGAACGATCAGCAGGACTGGATGGTGAGAGTGCTGTGAGTGGGAGGAGCCTTATCCCACGACTCTATGTAGGCCCTGTTTTTGATCGGTTGTTTGGCGGCAGCTATGTAGATATTCAACCCAATGGTTTTGTCAATCTCGACTTTGGGGGCAGGTTCCAGCGTATCAATAACCCGGCTATACCTCTCCGTCAGCAACGAAATGGGGGCTTTAATTTCAACCAGCAGATATCCCTCAATGTAGTAGGAAAAGTAGGAGAAAAACTCGCCATCACAGCCAACTTTGACAACAACAACACTTTTGATTTTCAAAATAACCTTAAAGTAGAGTACACGGGTTATGAGGAGGACATTGTAAAGAAAATTGAGATTGGAAATGTGAGTATGCCTGTTTCCAATAGCCTGATGACGGGTGCTCAATCCCTTTTTGGAATTAAAACGCAACTCCAGTTTGGGAAGCTGTTTGTAACGAGTGTGCTTTCGAGACAACAAGGCCAAAGTGAAGTGTTAACCATCGAGAGCGGTTTTCAGGGGCGTGAATTTGAGGTAAGGGCTTCTGATTATGATGAGAACAGACATTTCTTCCTGGGTCATTTCTTCCGCGAAAACTATCAGAACTGGTTAGGGAATCTTCCTCAGATCACCTCGGGTGTAAACATTACCCGGGTGGAGGTTTATCTGATCAACAGGACCCAGGATACCCGAACCACCCGAAATGTAGTTGGATTCATGGATCTGGGAGAAGGAAACAGGATTTATCGTCCGGGTAATCCAAATATAGGTAATGGGATTGGCAACGTTCCCACACAAAATGGGGCAAATAATCTTTATTCTGCCATTTCAAATAATTCTAGTGTAAGAAACTCCAGTGAGACCTCCGGTGCGCTACAAAACAGCTTCGGATTTGTTAACTCCACTGACTATGTACTGATCCAGACAGCCAGGAAGCTTGAAGATAATGAATTTACCATCAATAAGCAGCTGGGATATATCACCTTGCTCAGGAAGTTACAGAATGATGAGGCACTGGCTGTTTCCTATGAGTATACCTACAATGGCCAGGTATATAAAGTGGGTGAACTAACTGAAGATTACTCGGGACTGGCCGATGATCAGGTGATCTATATGAAGCTGCTCCGGCCCAATAAGATCAATACCGATGTGCCATCATGGGACCTGATGATGAAAAACATTTACAACCTCAATGCCAGTCAGATCGATCCGAATGGATTTACTCTCAGGATCCACTACCGGGATGACCGCACCGGGATTGACAACCCATCCCTGCACGAGGGAAGAAGAACTAAAGATAAACCCCTCATAGAGCTAATGGGGCTGGATCAGTTGAACCGAAACAATGACAAACAGAAAGACGGAAATTTCGACTTCATAGAAGGCATCACCATTGATACCCGGAATGGGAATGTGATTTTCCCGGTGCTGGAACCTTTTGGAAGTGAGTTGAGAAAATATTTTGATCCAGATACGGAACCAAGTCTGATTGAAAAATATGTCTACGATACCCTGTATCGTACAACGAGGGCTGATGCTCAGCAAGTAGCTGCTCAAAACAAGTACTTCATTCTGGGTAGGTTCAACGCAGGCTCATCAAGTGAGATCGTGTTGCCAGGTATCAATATCGCTGAAAACTCAGTGGTAGTAACCGCAGGAAATACTCCATTGACCGAAGGCCTGGACTATACTGTAGACTACAACCTTGGCCGGGTCAGGATTATCAATGAAGGGATCCTGAATTCAGGCAAGACCATCAATATTTCTTATGAAAAAGCCGACCTGTTTAATTTCCAGAGCCGATGGCTGTATGGTACCCGGCTGGATTATCGATTCAGTGATAAGTTCAACATTGGAGCTACATTACTCCATCTCAACGAACGCCCCGGGGGAATCACCAGGTACAAAATAGGAGACGAGCCAACGAGTAACACCAAATACGGATTTGACATCAATTATCAGACAGAGGCCAATTTCCTGACCAAGATGGTTGATTTTCTACCTCTGATCAGCACGAAGGAGATGTCTAATCTGCGCTTCAGTGCTGAATTTGCTCAGATGGTGCCTGGCACATCCAATATTGTGGATGGCGAGGGTACTTCTTATATCGATGACTTTGAAAATGCCATTACTCCTTTCAACCTGGCGGGTGCACAGGGATGGGATTTGGCAAGTACTCCGGTGACAAGAAACAATGAGTTTGACCAGTCAACTCCTGATTCACAATTGGGAATCAACTTTAGAAGAGCAAAGCTCGCCTGGTACAGTGTTGATCCGAACTTTTATAATGGAAATACCCTGGTAAACCAGGCCCCGGAAAACATCACACAGGAGGATTTAGAAAACCATTATATGAGGCCCATATATCCGCAAGAGATATACAGGCAGAGAGATCCTCAAATATGGATTACACCCGAAAGAATCTTTGACATCGTCTATTACCCCTATGAACGAGGCCCTTATAACTACAACCCTAACTTAACTCCGGAGGGATATCTTCCCAATCCTGAGAATAACTGGGGTGGGATCACCCGGGCGATCACCAACGAGGTGGATTTTGACAAAACCAATGTGGAATACCTTGAGTTTTGGATGATGGATCCGTTTATTCAGGGTGAGCTGGGTAGAGTGATTGATGGGGTATTCAACAGTAACAATACCACCGGGGGTGAGTTGGTCTTTAACCTGGGAAGCGTGTCAGAGGACCTGATGAAGGACAATGGCCGGCATGCCTTTGAAAATGGCTTACCTGTAAACGATGATTCATTAAGGGTTGATTTCAACGATTGGGGACGTATCACTACGGAGCCTTTTCTGACAAGAAACTTTGAGAGTACCAAGCAAAATGCCCAGGATATTGGGCTTGATGGCCTGAGCAATGACATGGAGCGAGCATATTTTGCTGACTTCCTTAATCAGATCAATGTGGTAGGAGATGGACTGGAAAAAATCCTGGCAGACCCTTCAGCGGATGATTTTCAGTATTTCCTGGGATCAGAGTTGGACAACAGTGATGCTAAGATTCTGGAGCGATACAAGAACTTCAATGGGTTGGAAGGAAATTCACCGGCGCAGTCGAATGACCTGGTGAGAGGATCTAGTCAACAACCTGACAATGAAGATCTCAACAATGACAATACGATCTCTGAACTGGAAGAATACTATGAATACCGAATTCCATTGAGACCCGGTGATCTGGAGATTGGAAAGCACCATATTGTGGATGAAATCACCACCGATGAAAATGACCCAAGCGCTGCCAAGTGGTACCTTTTCAGAGTCCCAATTCGTGACCCTGACAATGTAATTGGAGATATCAGTGGATTCAAAACCATGCGGTATATCAGAATGTACCTTACAAAGTTCCGTCAACCAGTAGTACTCAGGATGTCTAAACTGCAGCTGGTAGGAAGCCAGTGGAGAAAATATCAGGAGACACTCCTTGAACCGGGGTTTTATGAGTTGCCTGAAGCGTCATCATCGGATTTCAATGTTTCGGTAGTAAATATCGAAGAAAACAGTACCGGATCTGATACTAAAAACAAGTACCGTGTTCCTCCTGGCATCAACCGGGATAGAGACAATACCACCATTGTCAATCGACAGGTGAATGAGCAGTCTCTGCAGGTGTGTGTAGAAGATCTGAAGGATCAGGATGCCAGGGCAGTCTTCAAAAACGTGGATATCGACCTGATCAACTATGGGCGATTAAAAATGTTTTTCCATGCAGAGGTATATAAAGGAGATATGGTGCTGGACGACGAAGTGACTGCCTTCCTGAGACTAGGAACTGACTTTACTGAGAATTACTACGAGATCGAATTGCCACTGAAGATCACACCCCTGGGTGTGTCTAGTAGCAGTGATGATGAATTGCGAAGATTGCTATGGCCCCTGGAGAATGAAATTGACCTCGCCATAGACGAATTGCTTGGTTTAAAATCTACGAGAAACAGGGGGGGATTCGATATCCAGGTCCCTTATCAGCAACCCTCAGCAGATGGGAAATATAATCTTACCATCAAGGGTCGACCCGATATCAGTACCATCCTGACCATGATGATAGGAGTGAGAAACCCACGAAGCGATGACAATGAGCCAAAATCAATATGTATCTGGGCCAACGAGATGCGGGTAACAGATTTTGACAAGACAAAAGGTTGGGCAGCTAATGCCAATGCAAGTGCCAAGCTGGCTGATTTGGGAACCATCAATGCATCCACCCGATATTCTTCCATTGGGTTTGGTAGCATCCAGGAAAACATTCAGCAAAGGGATCGTGCCGAAACTTTTCAATATGACATATCAGCCAACCTCAACCTGGATAAATTCCTATTTCCTGAAAAGACTGGTTTGAGAGTACCTATGTATGCCAGCTACGAAAAATCAAGGACTACCCCACAATTTGACCCTCTTGATCCCGATGTTCCGCTGGAAGCTTCTCTAAATTCAATTTTGTCTGCAACCGAGAGGGAAAGATATCGCAAAATCGTGGAAGACCGGAGTGTGAGGCGAAGCTTAAATTTCACCAATGTAGGGAAGAGAAAAGTGAACCCTGATGCCAATGATCATTTCTTTGATATCGAAAATATTGCACTTTCCTATGCCTATTCTGACATAGTGACCAGCAATGTAAATACAGAAACTTATCTCCAAAAAACAGAAGCCGGAGGACTTTCATATACCTACTCTCCCTCAGCATTTGTCATTGAACCTTTTAGAAATGCAGATGCTTTCAGTAGCCCGTGGCTGAAACTCATCAAGGACATCAACTTTTCTCCTGTTCCTTCCAGCCTTTCCTTCAGGGCTGATCTGAGAAGAACTTTTGTCATGACTCAATTATACAATGATGACCTCACGACAGATGACATAGATCCTTATTATGAGCGTCTTTTTACATTCAACCGGACCTATGCCATGCGTTGGAATCCGATTAAGAACTTAAATCTTGATTATAGCGCGGCGGCGAATGCGGTCATTGATGAGGACTCCGTAGTTGAGGGTGATATCAATACAGGCATAGAGCGAGATTATATCTGGGAGCAGATCAAAGATATGGGCCGGATGAAAAACTTCAGGCAGGACATTAATGCGACGTTTAGAGTTCCTTTTGACAAGATTCCACTCACGGACTGGTTGAGCACGGACCTGAAATATTCTGTTGGCTATAATTGGGTAGCAGGATCTCTTAATCAAACGGATGAAGACGATAATTTCTTCGGTCATACCATCTCGAACAGAAGAGACAGAGGTGTGGCAAGTAAGGTGGATATGGTAAAGCTTTATAACAAAGTGGATTTTTTGAAGCAGATCAATGCACCACCACGAAGAACGTCAGGGAGTGAGCCGAAAACGTTTAGTCCAGGCAAATCCTTTCTGAGACTATTGATGTCATTGAGATCGGTCACTGCTAATTATAATATACGAGAGAGCACAACCCTCTCAGGATTTGTGGTCACACCATTTTTACTAGGAATGGATAGTGCCTGGAATGCCCCGGGTTGGAATTTCATTCTAGGGGGTCAGGATGCCGGGATCAGACATGATGCCGCCAGCAATGGATGGCTATCCAGAAGCCCGGTACTCACTTCACCTTTCCAGCAAACTTTCAGCACAGACATAGATGTGAGGGCAGCCATTGATCCTGCACCGGATTTTAAGATCTCTCTGGATGCCAAAAGGACCAATACGGCTAATTTCCAGGAGATTTTTAGATACGACCCCGATCTGGATACCTTTAGAAGCCTAACACCTGCACGGTCAGGAAGCTATAACATTTCCTTCATATCCATTAAGACGGCATTCGGGCAAAATCGCGAGGATAATACATCCCTCACTTATGAGAAATTTTCTGAAAACATAGATGTGATCCAGGGGAGATTACAGGGAGTGAACCAAAATGGAGAGTTTAACCGGCTTTCTCAGGATGTATTGATACCTTCCTTTTTGGCTGCCTACTCGGGGCAGGATCCCACCCAGTCAAGTCTGAATCCATTCCCAACAATCCCGGTACCCAACTGGCGGTTGGATTACACAGGGCTGTCAAAGATCCCCGGGCTATCTGATCTTTTCTCTTCAGTGTCAGTCACCCATGCCTACAGATCGGCATTTAATGTAAACAACTACACCAACTCACTGAAATACAGCAATAATATTACCCTGAACAACAATATACTGGACTATCCAGAAGCCACGATCATAGATCCCCAAACGGGAAATCTTGTTCCGGTTTACATCATTAATCAGGTTTCCATCGCGGAGCAGTTTTCTCCATTGATGGGTATTAATATCCGGACAAAGAAAAACTTATCTACTAGGATAGAGTATAGGAAAGAGCGGAACCTTTCATTGAATATGTCCAATGCCCAGATCACAGAAGTGAGTAATAATGATGTGACCCTCGACTTTGGTTTGACGAAGGAGGACTTTAAACTTCCATTCAAGATACAGGGGAGAACGGTAGCCCTGGAAAATGACGTAACCATCAGGGTGAGCATGACCATTAGGGATTCCGAAACCATTCAGAGGAAACTAGAAGGTGAGAACACGGTCACTAATGGTAATACTAACTTTCAATTCAGACCATCATTGACATATAAGCTGAATGATCAATTGGATTTGACCATGTATTTTGAAAGAAGCGTCACCGATCCGAAGATCAGTTCGTTCAGGACAGCTACCACGGCCTTTGGAACTCAATTAAGATTTGGTTTGGCACAGTAGTGAATCGAATAATTGATATAATTTTAAAACCGAAAAATATTACCATCTAACAAAAAAAGCATACTTATGAATATTCCTGAAAATCTCAGCTACACCGAAGACCACGAATGGATTAGAATTGAAGGCGATACCGCGTTTGTTGGGATCACTGATTTTGCTCAGGGTGAGCTGGGTGACATTGTTTATGTTGAAGTTGAGACCATCGGGGATGAAATTGCTGCGGGTGAAATCTTTGGGACCGTTGAAGCTGTTAAAACTGTTTCAGATCTTTTTATGCCTGTTTCCGGTGAAGTGCTTGAGTTTAACGATCAGATAGAATCAAATCCTGAAGTGGTTAATTCCGATCCCTACGGAGATGGCTGGCTCATTAAATTGAAGATTACTGATAAAGGAAACAAATTGTTGTCTGCAGAGGAATACAAATCCTTAATCGGACAGTAAGCCTTGAAGACCCTTACTACCATCCTACTGGTTGTATGGTCGTTGATTATGGCCTGGTTGTTACTCACACCCGGATCACCCGATGTGAGTGATTACTTTTTCGACGGAGCTGATAAGCTGGCGCACTTTTCATTATTCCTTGGGTGGAGCTTTTTGATGACACTGAGAGGATTATACGGTTCGATGAATACACGGGTGATTCTGTTGGTAGTTATTTGCGTTTCACTCATTCTTGGAGCAGGTACTGAGCTTTTGCAAGGGATCATTCCCAACAGATCCAGGGAATTGATAGACTTTATCGCAGACGTTTTGGGGGCAATTAGTGGTTTGTTTTTGGCTTTTGCTGTGAAAAGAATACTTCCCGCTAAATAATTTCAAACTAAATATTTCGTTTTCATCCAGGGATTTATTATCTTAGTAGAACGTTTTTTAAGTGTTTTTGAGAAAAAGGAACTTTTGCAGCTATTAATAAAGTTTTATAATACATATATTTGAAAGCACAATATTCTGGGAAAAGATAATTATTTAGAATTATGGAATTGAAGAAGAATCCGAAAGCCGATCTAAACAGGAAGTACGGGCTTTTTCTTAACGTTGGGTTAAGTATCAGCTTGTTGCTTGTGATCGCTGCCTTCGAATGGCCAACATACGACGACAGCGGATTGGTTGATCTCGGCCAGGTAAATGATGACTTTGAAGACATCATGGAGATACCTCCTACCGAGCAGCCGCCACCACCACCACCAAAAATTCAGCTTCCTGAGATCATAGAGGTACCTGATGAAGAGGAAATTGAAGAAGAGATCGAGTTGGATCTTGACGTGGAAGTTACAGAAGAGACTGTGATAGAAGATGTTGTTTTCGAACCTGAAGAGGAAGAAGTTGAGCAGGTCTTCACAATTGTGGAAGATCAGCCAGAATTCCCAGGAGGTTTGCAGGCTTTCTATAAATACGTGAGTGATAACATGAAATATCCTTCACAAGCTCGTAGAATGGGTATTGAAGGAAGAGTATATGTGCAGTTCGTTGTTGATAAAAGCGGAAACGTGACTGAGGTTGAAGCTGTAAAAGGTATCGGCGCAGGATGCGATGAAGAAGCTGAGCGTGTGCTGAGAGAATCACCACAGTTTAAGCCAGGAAAACAACGAGGTAGACCAGTGAAGGTAAGAATGGTACTTCCTATTATCTTCAAGCTGAGCAACTAAGATTGAATCATACAGAATATTCAGACCCCGTTCCTTATGGATCGGGGTTTTTGTTTATAGCCCCGCAAAAGCTTAGCGCTATTTATTAGTTTAGTAGTATTCATATTAATCTGAAATGATAATTCCATGAAACTACTCCCTCACAGTGAACTATTGAAGCTCAAACGCTGGAATACTCCTACTATCTACAATGGATGGGAACAAATCACTCAACATGACCGGACAAAAGGGCACTTCAATCTGGAGGAGACCCGTGACTTCATGCCACAGATGGGTCCAATGGTCGGTTATGCTGTGACAGTAATCTGTGAGCCAAGCAACTCCAGGCACAAGGAAAATAAAAATGCCTGGTCGGAGTATAGAGCGTATGTGAGTTCCATTCCATCACCCAAGATTGTTGTGGTCCAGGACCTGGATAAGCCCAATCATGTCGGGTCATTCTGGGGTGAGGTCAACGCCAACGTACACCGTGCACTTGGATGCGTTGGAACCATTACTGACGGTTGCATTAGAGATGTAGATGAAATGACCAACGCAGGCTTTAAGGCGATTGCAAGTAGGATGTGTGTAGGTCATGCGTATAGTACGCCAGTCGCCTGGGGCGAACCGGTGCAGATATTTGGGTGTAAAGTAAATTCAGGCGCCTTGATTCATGCGGACAAACATGGGTTTCTGGTCGTTCCGGAAGAAGATATGGATGCGCTGTATGATGCATCTTGCTTTATGGATGCCAATGAATGCAATACAGTGATAGAAGCCGCGAGAAATGCATCGGGAAAGACACATACGGAAATACTCCAAAACCTCAAAGATGCTTCGGCAGCGTTCCAAAGTGCAGCTAAAGAGAAGTTTGGAAAGAAAGGTGAGTGGTAGCCCGGGGATATTTCCGGGCAATGATTTATCTCACTTACTTAGACGGGCACGTCCTGAAACCAAATATGGCATAGATAGGGCAAAAACTTACCAGACTTGTCAATAAGAAGATTCCTCCAAGTACAAGTAATACAGCGCCAACTGTGCCGGTGATGGTACCGGTAAAATAAAGAACAGCAACAATTGCAGCGATCGAAATTCTAATGATCCTGTCTGCAGATCCCATATTCTTTTTCATCATTCAATATTTATAGGTGTTCAATTATCAATACAATCCCCGTCGCAAGTGATATGCAGACAAGGCATATCAATATCAGCTTGAGAAGATTGCTTTTCATCATGATACTAAGGTAAGGGGTGATAATCAGTCAAAATGTGATAAAAGTCACAATACAAAAAGATTTCTGACACGATCATTTTGCCGGGCAATCTAATTCATCGCTATCATTTCCTTCTTCCAGAAAACATCCAGGGTCTGCTGGACCTCGGCTGCTTCATCAGATCTACCAAGCATTTTGAGTGCTTCAATCTTACCTCTCAGGGCTTTCGCCCGGTTGGTTCTGTTTTCCAGGCTTTGATTAAACTGTTCCAGCGCTTCTTCCGCCCTGCCTTTGGAGAGCAGCCACTCTCCATATTGCTCAAAAGAAGGATAGGCTATGAATGGTGGTCCCGGATCATAACTGCCACTTGCTTCGAGCCTGGTTGCTTCTTTCAAGTGTTCTTCAGTGGCCTTCTCATTATTTTGAAGCATCGCCATTAAAGCTTCCATCTGATGAATGATTACACCTGATTTGACTATATCCTCTTTAGTAGGTGCAAAACGTGTTGGACCGGCACTGCAGAGGGCAATTCCATCTTCACCCACAAGAAGTTTGGCTGCTTCTATGTGTAGTTGAAGTTTATCACGCTCTATAGCAATTTGAGAAGCATCATTTTGATCAAATGCCAGTAAGCTGTTGAAAAAGTGTTTTTGTGATTTAGCTCCCAAACCTAATTTGCTATAATCCACATCCACAGGTTCCTGATCGTCCAACCATGCACCGCTTTCAATACGCTGTTCGTTTTGCATCATAATGGTATAGGATAGTGATGCTGTCGAGTCCTGGTTATAGCTGATCATCTCTTTCATGAGCTGACTGGCTTTTTCGTAGTTGCCTTGCTGCAGATAGCCATAGTGCAGCCAGGCCATTGAATGATAGCCTCTGTCACTCCCCGAGAGTCCTTTCCTTTCAATTCTGTTTAAGCTGGCCTGATAAGAATCCACGTTGGAACTCACTACCTCATTCCACATCCCGAGGGCCACGTAAATATGCGAGGGCATATGTAGCGCATGTGCAGCATCAGGAGCTACCTGAGCATACTCATTGGCTGCTGCCACTGCGAGTTTTGCAAATTCCGGATTGTCATTGGAGTGTATCATATAATGAAGTGCTCCCGGATGAGTGGGATTTTCTTTGATGATACCCGCTGCCACTTCTGCTGACTTGCTCAAGTACTCCCGGCTATCATAATCTGCCCACATAAGTGCAAGTGAGTAGAAAGCCGCAACTTCCAGATCACCGGGATATTTCTTGTATTGCGTTTCCATATGCCGGGCATATTTTTCATTGCGTTCTTTCAGTTCGCCCTCACCATATAATATTTCAATGCCTTCCCAGAAATTTCTTTCCAGCCCTTCTTCCGCCTTATTCAACCGTGCTTCCCTTGTGTCCCCAAGTTTTGACATGACCTTTCTCCCTGCTTCAACATTCTGAAGACCCCACAAAGCCTTATAGCTACACATTGCTTCGCCCCAGTAAGTCATCACCTCATTTTTATCAGCTTCCTGGGCTTCAATGAAGGCATCCTTCGCATCGTCGTACTCAAAACTATGAAGGAGTAATAGTCCTTTGTTGAAACCTGCTGTGGCTTCCGGTGAAACGGGGAAACGATATTTGATTTCACCCAGCGAATACTTATCTCCAGCTGTTTCCCTGGGTGAACTACAGCTGATCAAAATACCCGCCAGAAATGACAGATAGCAGATCTGACAGAGGTTGTAATTGTTTTTCATGGATAAGCCGTTTAAAATGGATATTCAGCGTGGAGAAGGCGTTAATTCACCCAGTATAAAGCTAGTCAATTTTCAGGAGATTTTGAATAAGATGTGGTCTGCCAGGTGCGTCATGCAGAACACCCTGAAAATTGAAGATTAAACCCTAAAATTGAAGTTGTTCCGTATGGTCAATATGGAGTTTTCTTGGGACCCCGTAGACGGAGACCTTAATTACACCACTGTAATTGATTTCAATTTCATTACCTCCAAAGATGCTAAGTATTCCCTTTATCACACCGATGTCTCCGATTTGAATGGTAGCATCCAAAGGCACTTTAAATTCAGATTCCGGCTGTATCTTCAGGTTCAGAGATTTATTGATCTGGCCAATCACCCGATCTTCTGTTTTTACATCAATAGCTACTTCTCTCAGGGTCATGCCGCGTTTGTTTGGGTTATAGAATACTGCATCACCATTCAGGTCTGCTGTTTTCCCTTTAAACCTGGTAACCGTGAGCTTTTCTATCCCAAGGAATTCAGGAGCCTCCCTCGTAGCTGCACATTGTAAGAAAAGGGAAGCAATGAAAATAAATGTAACCAATCGATTCATGACTTCAAAGATAGGTGTATCAAGCACTTTAACTACTTGAATTTCTTACTTCCTTAATTCTAAACGTTAAGTTTTTATCAAAATAAAACTAAGAAAGTAGTTGAATAACTAAGATATTAGTTATATTAGAGTAATGTTTAACTGATGATATAGTTATGGAGTCGAAAAAAAATAAAAAAGCAGATCTTGAGAGGATGTACAGACTATTTCTCAATCTGGGATTATGCACAAGTTTATTGCTTGTGATTTTAGCCTTCGAATGGCCGGCACATCATGATGGAGGATATGTCGACCTGGGTGTTGTAAAAGATGACTTTGAAGATATTTTGGAAATACCACCCACTGAGCATTTACCGCCACCCCCTCCGAAAATTCAACTTCCCGTGGTTATTGAGGTAGAAAATGAGGTGGAATTAGAACCGGAACCCGAGGTAGATCTTGATATAGAGGTTACCATTGAAACAATCATAGAAGAGGTTGTTAAACTAAAGGACGAGGATGTTGACGTGATTGTTGACTTTGTAGAAAATGAGCCACAGTTTCCAGGTGGAATTCAGGCATTCTATAAATACGTAAAAGACAACATGAATTATCCTTCTCAGGCAAGAAAAATGGGAGTTGAGGGGCGTGTTTATATCCAGTTTGTCGTAGATGAGAATGGTAATTTGTCAGAGGTCAAAGCAATCAAGGGAATTGGGGCTGGCTGTGATGAGGAAGCTGAGCGTGTTTTACGGGAGTCGCCGAAGTTTATCCCCGGAAAGCAACGGGGCAGACCCGTAAAAGTGAGGATGGTAATGCCGATTGTATTCAAATTGCATTGAACAGAAAGAGATGTGCCTGGCCTCAGTGCCAGGTATATTCTGTACTGGCTAGTGGATCCAGTTCATTGAACTCACTAAAGTCTTTGCCTTGATTGCTATGCCACCAATCGAAATAGGCTTTGGCTGCTTCCTCAAGCGTTGTATTACTGGGGATGAGTTCGAGCTCATCAATGTTCCTCGTCCTGAGTATTGGATTCAAAGAGGGGAAATTCATGACTAAATGGTCACTTTGTACAGAAACCGCCCGGATCGACTCAATGGTCCATAAGATTAATATCCCCAGTTCACAGCCTTCCATGTAAAAAGATGAAATCGGGTTTCTCGGAAATGTCTTGATGATCGCTGTTTCGTTGCGATAGGCAAGTAATGTCGGAATGTCCTCTGGTGTGAGATCGGGAAGGGTACTCAATTCATATTGATCGCTTTTAAGCAATTCAATATAGGCCTCAACGTCTATTTTGGTTGGATCTTTGTCATCTTCCTGGCAACCTGAAAGTCCCAAGGTCAAAATGAACACCGCGATCCAATAAGAAGCCTTCATCCTATTTTTTATTCTAAGATAAAAAACAAATCCGTTAATTGTAAGAACGAATTAAGATATTTACTGGAAGCTATCGAAACGCTCTTGTCTAAGGGCTGAAATTTCATCCAGGATTCCGGACTTGAATATAAAGAATTCATCAGGGGCCATGAGTGGTTCCAGGCGATCAAGCCCGGATTCGGCATAGTTGAATAACATTTGTTTCACACTCTCTTCAATATATGCCTTCATTAGTCCCTGGTGATTGGGATTGGCGTCTGTTGCTTTTACCAGCAGATCGTAAGCACCCATATTAGCTTCTGAGGACATCCTTTTGGCGATCTCAATGATGAGTGGTGGGTTGTAAGCATTCTTCTCTGCCAGATCTACCAGTTTCTTGAATGTTGCCGAATCTGGCATATTGCCCCGGATCAACTCCAGCGTTGCCAGTTGCAAATTCCAGTGCTCCCCAGCCATATATGGGCTGAATAGTTTTACATATTCCCCGCTTGATGCTGGATTTCCGATTAGATTTTCCTGATAGATTTTCATCCAAAGCCCTTCAATATACAACTGATCCGCCTTCGATAGAATCTTGCCAACTGTTTCGGTGTCGAGTGACTCATAATTATAATACACATACGAATGGGTCATTTCTTCCGAAAGGTCATTGCCGGTTTGCATCGTTTCAATGTCTTCTTTCAGGGTAACAAAGAAGCTGTCAATGGCTGCAAATTGATCCAGCCTGTAATAGACTTCTTCCAGTTCATTCAATTCCAGCAGGGTGGCAATGAGATTTATTCGGGCTTCCTGGTTGCCGTAGCTGATGGCTTGTTCAAAGGATTCCCTGGCAAGTGGCAGGATATGTTGCTCAAGTGCCATTTTACCCTTTTGGTTATAGAAAATACCTTTCCAGTTGTTGGATCCCTGAAAGATCATATCGTCCATCAGGATAAAAGCCTGGTTGATATTTCCCATGAGGTAGCTTCTGATGGCCACAGCTTGCTTTGCCGAGCGAAAGAGCTCTTCATTCATAGGCACATTCATGGCATTAAGCAGAAAATTGTTTTCTTCGGGGTCATCACTCTTCCAGGAATAATTCACCAGGTAGGTACCCTTATGAAGCGGAAGCTGACTTTCCCTGAAGGCAACACTATCCAGAGGCATTGTGGCAGCTACATTATTTTGCAGGGCACTTGCCAGCACATTAGACTTTACAGCCAGGTTTTCAATCTCATAGATCTCAGTCAATGATGCGCTGTCCGGAGCGTCGCGAACCACCAGGTAATTTGTATGATTGGCCTCGTTCCAGCTACCTGTGGAGGAAGCATTTGCAAGATACTTACGGGCAGAGTCCAGACTGCCGATCTCAGTGAATAGTAAGCCCAGGTTGTTTTTCAGGTAGCTATTATCCGGAAAATCCAATAATCCTGTCTGTAGCGCAACGATGGCTTCGGTTTTTTCATCCATCATCTCTGCAGTCCGGCTCTGATTGATATAAGCTTGTGCTGACGGATATCTGTAGGTAGCTCTTTGAAACCTGAAGTTAGCAATTTGAAATTCTTCTCTTTCCAGGTGGTGCATTCCCAGCTGGTAATTAGAGAAATGATTGTCATGTCCAAAGATCCGGGCTTCTTCAAAGTATCTCACGGCCAGGTTTTGATCACCTTCTGTCTGTGCCTGCACGCCCAGGTAGTTATAATGACCACTTCTCATGAGGAAATAGGGCTGTTTCTGCGCCAGAAAGAAAAATGCTGTGATGGCAGCAAATCCCGCCAGCCTGGCAGAAATATAAGGAAAGTTTTGTGAATTGTAGACGATCTTAAATACCTGTAATCCCTTGCTCAAAGGATTGATAAAATTGAGTACGATATAAGCAAGGAAAAAAGTACTAAAAGCCAGGTGGGCGTAGATGATAAAATAGAGAAAGTTCTGATAGGCCGGATCATTGCCTCGAAATATATTATGAGCCAGAAATGAAAGCGTGATCAGCCCCAGGGCAAAAAAGAGCACCCTGGCATTACCCAGTTCAATAATTTTTGCAAAGCCGATTTCTTTATACCAGAAGCTCCAACAAGCTACCACAGAAGAGATGATAAACAGGACAAAAGGATCAAAAAATCGAACATCCAGCGGTATGAGATCAGCCATATCAGCATAGTACAGACCGATTAACAACAGGTAGCAGAATCCGAATACCATCAGGTGTTTTTCGCTGTTTTTACTTCCCTTTACCCTGCTGACCAGGTACAGTATTCCAAAAATATTTTCTTCTGCTATGAGTATGAGAAATAGTAGGGCTATGATCTGTAGGGAAAAATATCCGTTGGTGATCAGGTGATCTATCAGCAGGTCGGTAGGTATTCCGATGAAGAGCCAAAGTATCATTGTGATCGCATAAAGTATCAGAATACGATACAAAAGCGAGATTCTCCAAAAAGCCTGGAATATGTAAGCGGGAATCAGGTAACTCAAAAAGAGTATGGCAGTAGCGTATCTGCTAGCGGAAGAAAGACCAAAAGCTCCAATCTCTTCCATCCTGAGAAAGAAGAAGAAAAACACAATGACAACAGAAAAACCAATAAATATCCCACGAGACAGTGTGGAGCTTACGGCGATGACTGTGGCCATCCCAAAAAAATAAATGGCCACAAAGATGACGTCTATTGCGAGGTAGCGATCGATCGGTCCTGCGTTGAATACTTCAGAGAGCTTGTAGATCATGCCCTTGAAATCGAGTAGGAAGGGACCTTTCTGGAAGGTATGAACGATTAGGTTTTCACTGTTTGCCTTGGCGATGATCCCCCAGGAGATAGATGAATCATATCCGTTAAAATAAAAGAAACAGAAGGCTAAGACCGCCAGAATATAAAATCCCAGGAAAATTTTTTGAGTCAGATCATAGCCACGAAACATAGTTACTCGAGTACTTTCGGTACACGGAAATACTGATCGTCATGGGCAGGTGCATTCTTCAATCCTTTTTCTCTCGATAACACCTCACCAACTTTGTCTTCCCTCAATGCATTCACTTCAAAAGACATATTGGTAAGTGGTTCAATCCCTTCAGTATCCACTTCATTCAATTCTTCTACCCAGTCCAGAATCTCTTCCAGGTCTTGCTTGAGCGACTCCTCCTTTTCAGGCTTTAAATCCAGTCTTGCCAGATGAGCAATCTTTTGCAGAACTTCTTTGTTGATCTTCATAGTTGCTTATGACATGTTTTGCGAATTCACTATTTGCTGGAGCCAAAAACAGATGTCATCACAGTTCAATGGCCCTGATTTTCCAGGGCTTAGCCCCTGGAATGATGCACAATATTAGTGAACGTAACTAACTTTTACCCACCAGTTTGTATCTTATTCGCTTTATTCAGTTCATTTTGAATGACTTCGTAGATTTTATGTTTCAGTACATCAACCGATTCATCAGATGAATCTGTAGGTATAACGGGTTTATGAACCACAATCTTGCAAACCATCCTGTTAAATAAGTGCTTATTGTCGTCCGGTAGTATCTGGTGGTTATTTATAAAAGATACGGGTAAAATCGGGATCTGCTTTTGTACGGCCAGTTGAAATGCCCCGTCTTTAAATGGCTTCATCAGAGGTGGATTTTCACTCACAATCCCTCCTTCCGGGAATATGGCCAGGTTGTAGTCGTCCAGTGCTTGCTTTGCCACACCAAAGCTATATTTTATGCTTTTCAGACTGGATCTGTTCACCGGGATATGGATTTTGCGATACATATAACCAAAAACAGGAATGGTTGCCAGTGAGCTTTTGCCATAAAACTTGAATAAAAGTGGCAGAAGACCCATGGCAGGTATATCCAGGAAGGAGAAATGATTGGCACACAGGATATAACGTTGATCCTTTTTGGGTTGGATTTCGTAAGTGATCCGGTAAGGAATAAATGAGAGTTTAAAGAATATTTTTGCCCAATAGTGGTTAATTTTCAAAGCCAGGAAATGCCAGCTGTTCCTTTGGGCAATGATGAGAAAAGGAATCAAAAAAACAATAAACAAGCTGATGAAAACAGCAATGATGTACAGGGAATACAATCTTGTAAGTATCTTCACTTCCTTAAAAGTCAGTAGCCGTTTTTATTGATTTAAAATAACACAAAAATTTTTGCTGTGACAGTTTTAGATATTCAGAGTGTCAGTAAGGCCTACAATGGTCATCAGGCACTCAAAGATGTCAGTATTCAAATACCTCAGGGAAGCATCTTCGGTTTGTTGGGTCCGAATGGAGCAGGAAAGACCACCCTTATCCGGATTATTACCAGGATTATCGAGCAGGATAGTGGTGAGATTTTCCTGAACGGAGCGCGTATCACTACCAGGATGGTGCGGGAAATCGGATATTTACCAGAAGAACGGGGACTCTATAAGAAGATGAAAGTAGGGGAACAGCTCCTCTACCTGGCCCAGCTCAGAGGGATGTCTAAAACAGAAGCAACCAAAAGGATCTATGAGTGGCTGGAAAGACTATCCCTCACGTCATGGATCAGGAAAAAGGTGGAGGACCTGTCGAAGGGGATGGCACAAAAAGTGCAGTTCATTGCCACTGTACTTCATCAGCCTCAATTATTGATCCTGGATGAGCCTTTTTCAGGGTTTGATCCTGTAAATGCTAATCTGATTAAGGATGAAATTCTCAGGCTTAGAGATCAGGGTGCCACAATCATTTTTTCCACACACAGGATGGAGTCGGTAGAAGAGCTGTGTGATCACATTGCATTGATCAACAAGTCAGAGAAGATTCTTGAGGGACCTAAAATTGAAATTAAAAATCAGTTTAAAGATGGGACATATATAATTACCCATCGGCATTCGTTGAATGGCTCAAGTGGGTTTGATGTATTGAGCTCTTCGCTGGACGAGTTTGGCAGGCTGGCCACGATGATCCGGGATACGGAAGGCAAGGGATCGAATGCCATTCTTCAATCAATTATGCAAAATACTGAAGTGTATTCGTTCATAGAAAAGGTGCCTACCATCAATGAGATATTCATCAAAAGTGTAAAGGAGGAAATCCATGCATAATATTTTTCTGGTCATTAAAAGAGAATACCTGAGCCGAGTAAGGAAGAAATCATTTTTGGTGATGACCATTGTAGGTCCGTTGCTGTTTGCTACACTCATGGTTGTCCCCGTCTTCCTGATGGATCAGGGAGCTGATGGCAAAGCGATTTTGGTAGTGGATGAAAGCCATTTATTTGGGCATGTTTTTGAGGATGAAGAAAAGATCATCTACGCTTACAATACCATCGAGGATGAGGAATCGGCTAAGAGCATGATTCAGGAGGGAAAGTTTGATGGATTGCTCATCATCCCCGACCGATCAATTGATGATCTGTCAGAGGTTTCCTACTATTCTATGTCCAATCCCAGCATATCTTCTTTGAATCACCTGGAAAGGAAGCTAAGGAACGAAATTGAACAACAAAAGCTGATCCGTTCCGGTCTTGATCAGGAATTTTTAGACAAGCTCAAAGCCAGGGTATCCGTAAGTGCCTTCAGCATCTCTGAATCGGGGACCGAAACACAGGGTAGCGCTGTTGGAGCCACTGCTGTAGGATACATAGCTTCCTTTCTGATCTACATGTTCATATTTATCTATGGGGCCATGTGCATGCGAGGTGTGATAGAGGAAAAGAGTAGCCGGATCATTGAAATCATCGTGGCTTCGGTGAAGCCATTTCATCTAATGATGGGCAAGGTGCTGGGCATTGCCAGTGTGGGGCTATCTCAGCTGTTGCTTTGGATCACGCTGACATCCGCCATCATGCTTGGGAGTGGTCTGATATTTAGTCAGACCATGCAACCTCCCGCGATGGGCCAAATCGAACTGATGGATCCGGGCAATGAAGTAGCGGCAGGGAATCCCCTGGAGCCAGTGCTTCAGGTGTTGGATTCGCTCAATATTCCACAGGTAGTTCTGGCCTTTGTTTTCTTCTTTGTCAGTGGATATCTTTTTTATGGTGGTTTATTTGCAGCAGTAGGTTCTGCAGCGGATAGTGACGCAGACGCTCAACAGTTTATGCTACCGGTCACAATTCCCCTGATTTTGTCTATCATGCTGCTGGGAGTGGTGCTCAATGATCCGAATGGCTCCCTGGCCTTTTGGATGTCCATGATCCCTTTTACGGCTCCGGTAGTGATGATGATGCGCGTGGCATTTGGTGTTCCCTTTTGGGAGCTTGGCTTATCTATGGTTTTTATGATCGCCGGGTTCATATTCATGATCTGGTTTGCCAGCAGGATCTATCGTGTGGGAATTCTGATGCATGGCACCAAAGTAAATTATAAAGTTCTAGCCAGGTGGTTTATGTCAAATCAATAGCTTTAAGCCTCAATAGTTATTTATGGCGAAACGTTTCAAAGAAGTAACCTCTGTTAATCTATATCCGGAGCGGCCAAACTTCAAGTGGATTGTATTAATCCTATCATTCACCATTGGCGTGGGATCAATCGTTTATACCAATGATTTGGTAAAAAAGATCAGGGAAAGGGAGAGAAAGCAGATAGATCTGTATGCACGCACATTGGAATATGTAGCCAATGACCAGGATGATCCGAATGTAGCATTTATGTTGGAGGAAATAATCCAGGCTAACAAAACCATTCCTGTGATCCTTACCGATCAGCATGGAAACCCTGAGGATTACAAAAATCTCCCAAAAGTCAATGACTTTGATTCGCCCAAAGAACGGAGGGCCTATCTGCTGAAGGAAGTAGAGGAAATGAAAGAGTTGCGTGAACCCATTGTGCTCACGTTACTTGATAGCGACAATCAAATCTATGGCTACAAGTTCATTTATTACAAAAATTCATCCTTGCTCACGGAGCTTAGGTTTTACCCATATGTTCAGCTCTCGGTTATTGCCATTTTTGTCTTCATTGCTTTTGTGGTGTTTAACTATTCACGGTCAGCAGAGCAAAACCGGGTTTGGGTAGGACTAGCCAAAGAGACAGCTCATCAGCTGGGTACGCCACTTTCTTCTCTGATGGCCTGGGTGGAGTATTTCAGGGCCACCTATCCCGACCAGGAGGAGATCATCAATGAGCTGAATAAGGATATCGAGCGGCTGGAACGGATCACCGAACGTTTTTCCAGTATAGGGAGTGTCCCTCAACTTAAAGAGGAAAATGTATACAACCTGGTACAGGAAGTAGTGAAGTATCTCGAAAAGAGATTGTCTACTAAGGTCAGTATTTCAGTAACCGTATTCCCTGACGACGAAATTTCTGCCAATATTAACCACGCACTATTTGCCTGGGTGATCGAAAACCTGCTCAAGAATGCCGTTGACTCGATGGAAGGGAAAGGCCAGATCTTTATCAAGATATTGCAGGTAAATGAAGGCCGGGTAGCCATTGATGTAACGGATACGGGCAAGGGAATCCCCAAAAACAGGATAAACCAAATCTTTACACCAGGTTTTACTACCAAAAAAAGAGGCTGGGGGCTGGGGCTCACACTGACCAAACGGATCATCGAACACTATCACAAAGGCAAGATTTATATCAAGGAGACAGAGATTGGCAAAGGCACGACCTTCAGAATCTTGTTAAGATCCTGATGTTTTAAAATTTTACCTTTCCTGGGTGGAATTTTTGATTTAATTTCGCACCAAAATTCAGAGTTCTCATAAAAAAATTCATAAATGGCTAATAAAGGCAAAATCACCCAGGTAATCGGTCCGGTTGTGGATGTTAGTTTTAATTCAGAAGACGCTAAGCTTCCAAGGATTTACGATGCCTTAAAAGTTGTGAAAGGTGATGGTACAGAAGTAATACTTGAGGTTCAGCAACACCTTGGAGAAGAAACTGTGCGTACCGTAGCTATGGATGCTACTGACGGAATGACAAGAGGTATGGAGGTAACTGATCTGGGAACTCCGATTACAATGCCAATTGGAGAAGACATCAACGGTCGACTGTTCAACGTGGTAGGACAAGCCATTGACGGAATGGATCAACCTGAAGGAAAGAAAGGGTTGCCTATTCACCGTTCTGCTCCGAAATTTGAAGATCTTTCTACTTCTACTGAAGTTTTATATACAGGAATTAAAGTTATTGACCTGATCGAGCCATATGCAAAAGGTGGTAAGATCGGTTTGTTTGGTGGTGCCGGTGTTGGTAAAACCGTATTGATCCAGGAATTGATCAACAATATTGCTAAAGCTTATGCAGGTCTTTCGGTATTTGCTGGTGTAGGTGAGCGTACCAGGGAAGGAAATGATTTGTTGAGAGAGATGATCGAAGCTGGGATTGTTAATTATGGAGAGGACTTTAAGAAATCCATGGAAGAAGGTGGATGGGACCTGTCTAAAGTAAAGAAATCAGATCTGAAAGAATCCAAAGCAACCTTTGTGTTCGGTCAGATGAATGAACCTCCTGGAGCGAGAGCCCGGGTTGCCCTTTCAGGACTTACTATCGCTGAATATTTCCGTGATGGTGATGGATCTGGCAAAGGAAAAGACATCCTTTTCTTCGTAGACAACATCTTTAGGTTTACTCAGGCTGGATCTGAGGTATCTGCCCTTCTTGGAAGGATGCCTTCAGCGGTAGGTTACCAACCTACATTGGCTACTGAGATGGGTGTGATGCAGGAAAGGATTACATCAACGAAGCATGGTTCGATTACATCAGTTCAGGCAGTATATGTACCTGCGGATGACCTTACTGACCCTGCTCCTGCGACTACATTCTCTCACCTGGATGCAACCACAGTACTTTCCAGAAAGATCTCCGAGTTGGGTATCTACCCGGCGGTGGATCCTTTGGATTCTACATCAAGGATTCTAAGCGCAGAAATCCTTGGAGATGAGCATTACAACTGTGCTCAACGAGTGAAAGAGCTGTTGCAGCGATACAAAGAGCTTCAGGATATCATTGCGATCCTTGGTATGGATGAACTTTCTGATGAAGATAAGCTTGTCGTACACCGTGCTCGAAGGGTACAGAGATTCCTTTCACAACCATTCCACGTAGCTGAGCAGTTTACTGGTCTTTCAGGAGTGCTTGTAGATATCAAAGACACCATCAAAGGGTTTAATGAGATCATGGAAGGAAAATATGATCACCTTCCTGAAGCAGCTTTCAACCTTGTTGGAACCATCGAAGATGCAGTTGCAAAAGGAGAAAAATTATTGGCTGAAGCTAAAGCATAATTATGTACCTCGAAATAATTACACCAGACGAGAAGATCTTTGAGGGAGAGGTGGAAAGCACCATTTTCCCGGGTAGTGATGGTTCATTTCAGATTTTGAATGGCCACGCTCCATTGATTTCTTCCTTGGCTGCAGGTGATGTGAAAATTGTCTCTATGGTAGATAAAAAGCTCAAAGAGACTCATTACGCAATTGATGGCGGAATAGTAGAGGTACTAAACAACAAAGTAGTAGTACTCGCCGAAAGCGTTCCTGAGGAATAATTAGCGAATAATATTATCAACCGGGAGTGAAATATCTCCCGGATCCAGCATCGCATTGATCAGACTCACTTCGGAGTACTTGTCCAAATCCTCAGGTCTGATTTCCCTTTCAAAGATGACCTCCTGCTGAAGGAGGCGCTGTCTTTTTACTCCGTTTAGTAAATAGGTGCTTGGCGTATACCAAACGTTTCCCTGCCTGAAAACCAAATTAGAATAGGAAGAGTCAGTTACCAGGCCATCTTTGACGATGATAATCTCTTCATTTTCCTGCTCAGGATTCAATAGCTGGTTGAGCATGCTTCTATCCAGATACTTAAATGAGTAATCAAGCGTATCCGAATAGGCCAATCGTAGCTTTGAGATAGTTTTTGGCAGGTATTTGCTGACACTTATTTCATGATCAAGTTCATTATAGATCAGTCTTACCTTTACTTTTTCATTTCCGGATAGCTCTGGCATGATCTCATTGAGCTTTAGCGGAGTTTTGTCAGGATAAAAACGCCTGAATGTTTGATCGACCCTGACCTGATGATAATCCAATAGTTGGTATACATCTGACCGGAAGCAAATACTTTCAAGAAACCTGAACATATACTTTATCAATCATTTCCTGGTATTCTTTTTCGGGGTCGCTGAGTGCGGTAATTCCGCCACCACTTCTAAAATAAAGTTTTCCATCCTTATTTTCTATAAATCTGATCATGACTCCACTGTCAAAGGTGTTTCCGTCAAAATGTCCACATATTCCTGTGAAGAAGTTCCTGCTTTCTTTCTCGGCGTTATGAATAATTTCCAGCGTTTGATTTTTGGGAGCTCCGGAAATAGAACCTGCCGGAAGTAAACTAAAAAGGTTATTCCCGAGGTCTCGGGGATTTTGTAGTGTTCCAACAATTTCGGAACTCACCTGCAACAGCTTTTTATAAGTAGTTTGTATCTCACTGATAAAACGGAATTTGGTCACATTGACCTTTGAGGCTATCTGACTTAGGTCGTTGCGGATAAGATCCACGATGGTGATGTGTTCAGACATCTCTTTATGATCTTCCATGATGATGTCTTTGGCGTTTGGGACAGAGGCATCAATGGTTCCTTTCATGGGGTAGGAATAGATCTTGTCCTTCTCAATTCTGACAAAAGTCTCAGGGGAAAATACCACAAAATCGTTTTTATACCGGATGCGGTAAAGCGCCTGACTTTGAGCAAAAATTTCATCAAGCGTGAGATTGGTTGTTACAGGAGTCCTGAATGTCAGGTTTGTCAGATAAGAGTTGCCAATTTTCAGCTGATGAACGACCTCATCAAACGCAACTTTAAAATTTGCATACGAAACAGGTTTCTTGTCAAAAGAAAAGTCATTTTTAAAACCTGAGGTGCCTGGAGTAGCTGGTTGATTAGGAAACTGATACCTTAATTCATCAGCCTGAATCTCGTCAGTAGGCTTGATCCATGCTTTTTCTGCTAAGAAATCGGTAAAACAGACAAAAGGAATTTTTTCAGCATAAAGCTTATTGAGTAGAGGAATGGCTTCAGCACGCTGATAGATCATTTACGCACGACTAGATTCTTAATGCGCTCGAAAGTTCGTTTTTCAAAGTTCCAGAAAAAAGTAAATTGCCCAAAAATAAATGCGTACAACAGCAAGAGGATGTTGTAAATAGGCCATATCAACAGAAAATAGATCACGTAAAACCAGGTATTTGGCTCGTGTGGATACACGAAACTCAATACCGGTTGTTTGATAAATAGCACGGTGGTGCCAGTCAGTGCAAAAACAATCAACACCACGACAACTTGCCACGTGGACTTAAGGTCCCATTTGTTTTTTAACTTCTCAACCCAACTCATTCATATGCGGTTTGAAATCCGGCCAATCCGGGACAGATCTGACAACAATCGGTTCCTTCTTTACCGGATGGATGAATTTAATTTCAAAAGAGTGCAAACTTATACTTTTATCTTTATTTGCTTGCGTAAAGCCGTACTTAATGTCACCCTGAATGGGGCAGCCAATTTTTGCCAATTGTGCTCTTATCTGATGGGGACGGCCTGTTTTTGGCGTTACCTTGAGCAGCGAGAGCTTATTCAGGCTTGCAATAAGTTCATAGGTAAGTTCGGCTTTCTTGGCTTTTCCTTTTGGCTGATTGTAAACATGGGTGATGTTTTTCTTATCGTCTTTTTCTAGCCAATGGATTAGAATCTCTCCAGTGATTTCTAGACGCTCTTTTACGATCGCCAGGTAAGTCTTCTCCACCTGGTCTTCCCGGAATAACGCATTCATCCTCTCCAGAGCTTTGGAGGACCACGCAAAGACAATAACACCACTCACAGGTCTGTCCAGACGATGCGTAGGATGCAGGAATACGTCACCCGGCTTATTGTACTTATTTTTAATATAATCCCTCGACCAGTCCGTCAGCGTCCTGTCTCCGGTTTCATCTCCCTGAACCAGCCATCCAGCAGGCTTATCCACGATCAGTAGGTGGTTGTCTTCGTAAAGTACCCTTGGTTTTTTTGACATTTAGATGCAAAGGTAAGAATTCAGGACGCAAAGTTTTCCCAAATCATTGCTGGTGTATTGGGTTTCATATCTATGACTGTTAAATTGCATACAATGAGTATCATTCTCTAGCTTTGAACCTACAATTATGAATATTTTTGCAGAAAAGTTCGAATTATGATCCCGCATGGGACGATAACATGATTTTTTTGTTAAGAAAGGGTTCTATTTTTGATGTACCCACATAATTCTTTTATCTTGACACGAGAACCAACCGGCTATGCAGCTTCAAAAGTTATTGATTTTTGGTTTACTTGGGATTATTTACAATTCCGCTATGTCCCAGTTCTCCGGGGGCACAGGTACAATCAATGATCCCTACCAGATTACCAACGCATCAGAACTCAATCAAATAAGAAATTACCTGAGTGCTAGCTTTATCCTACTCAATGACATTGATCTGACGTATGACACTCAGGATCCGGGAGGGCTTTTTTACAATGGAGGTGAGGGATGGGAACCTATTTCCAGTTCATCCAATACAGGCTTTGGTGGCAGGCTGAATGGCAATGGTTATAAGATTACAGGAGTCTTTATTGACCGCGGTCCGGTGAATCAGGACTATGTAGGATTCTTTGGAAATATCAAAAGTGGAGAAGTCAGGAATCTTACGTTGGAAGACTTTTCCATTATGGGAAATAACTTCGTTGGGGGGATGGCAGGTATAAGTTCAGGAGTGATTATCGATTGTGCCATCATTAATAGCACAATTGATGGAAACAACTCCGGCGGTTTGGTAGGAGACAACAATGAGGGAGGTATCCTGCGAAGCAAGGTGGTAAATGTTGATGTGGTTGGTTCCTTTAATCAAGGTGGAGTTGCCGGAAGGAGTATTTCCGGAGCTATCCAAAGTACGTATGCCATCGTTACAGTCTCTGGTTCTTCTTCATTAGGAGGTATTGCCGGGCAAAATACAGGTTTAATAGAAAACTGTTACGCCTTAGGCAGCGTAGATGGAAATAATCAAGTGGGTGGATTGGTAGGTAATAATGATGTCGCCGGTGTTATCCGGTATTCTTATTCCACTGCTGCTGTTTCAGCTACGTTAAGTAATGTCGGCGGAGTGGTTGGCCAGAATTCAGGAACGATTCAAAATACTTACTGGAACACGGAGGAAAGTGGTATCGGTTCCTCCGCAGGGGGTACGCCACTTACTTCAGCTGAACTAAGTACGTTATCATCATTTACCAATTGGGATTTCACCGATACCTGGAATATTTTCAATGAGCAAACCTATCCTTTTCTCAGAGTATTTAGTGATGATTCTATCCCTGGACTAAGAATGTTTTTAGGCGGAGCAGGCACCTCCGGTGATCCTTATGAGATCACCACATCTATTTCTTTGTCATTTGTAAGAGAGTTTCCAACGGCCTATTTTGTTCTTATGAATGACCTTGATCTTTCTGATGACACAAACACTTCAGGGGGTCATTTTTGGAATGAAGGCTCTGGTTGGGAACCCATAGGATCTACGGCGTCTCCTTTTTCAGGTAATTTCAATGGGCAGGGTTACACCATTTCAGGATTGTTCATCGATAGGTCTGCGGAAGATGATATTGGATTATTTGGAGCAATTGAAGGACCGGCTACGCTACAAGATCTGCAACTGGAAGATGTAGAAATAAACGGCGGTTCCAGTGTAGGTTCCATGGTTGGAAATAATGATGGAGGTGATATTGTTGTTTGTTCCAGTACGGGTAATGTTTCCGGGGGATCTTCTACTGGAGGATTAGTGGGGTCAAATTCCGGAATGATCATGGAGTCCTTCTCATCAGTAGTAGTGGTGGGAGGAAATTCAACCGGTGGTTTCGCCGGATATAATGATGGATCAATCACATTGAGTTATGCCGCTGGAGAGGTGACTGGTGCAGACAACACAGGAGGTTTTGTTGGGGAGAATGGTGGCAGTGGTACGATAGATGATAGCTATGCTACCGGTGAGGTTACTGGAGGAGACTTTGTAGGAGGTTTTGCAGGAAGTGCCCTATCAGGTTCAGACATTACTGACTGCTATTCTTTGGGGGGTGTAAGCGGTGTTGCTTATCTGGGTGGTTTTATTGGCTCCAACCTGGGGGCAGTTGATGATTCCTATTGGAATTTAGAGACATCCTGTTTTACATCAGACGATGATGGTGTAGGTAAAAGTAATGCTGAGTTTCAGCGAAGTGAAACCTTCAATAAGTTGGATTTTTCCAGCTCATGGATGATAGATGAGGATGCCTCATATCCTTATCATCAATGGCAGATGTCTGCAGGGGCACAGAATTTACCGATTACGATTGCTGATCCAGTGCCTGTAGAAGGAACATTAGCAGACCTTGTGGGTGAGTGCTTCATAGAAGAACCCACTGCGCCTAAAGCCATTACCAATTGCGGTATTGAGGTTACAGGAATTTCCAATATTGTATTCCCAGTTGAAGACCAGGGGACTACCATGATAACATGGACCTATGAGGATGCCTTAGGCAATCAATCCACACAGGAACAGAAGATTATTATTACAGATATGACAGCGCCTGTGCCAGATGAAGTGAGCCTGGCTGATCTGACTGGAGAGTGTTCAGTTTTGGAGCCTACGGCACCCATTGCAACAGATAATTGTGGGGAAATAATTTCCGGGGTAGCAGATATTGCTTTTCCAATAACAACGCAGGGAACCACCGTAGTTACCTGGAGTTTTGAGGATCACCTGGGTAATATATCCACCCAGACTCAAAATGCGATAGTTGATGATATTACGGATCCGGTTCCTGACGTTGCATCATTGCCAGACATCAGTGGTACCTGTGAAGTACCAGCACCATCTTCCCCTACCGCTACTGATAATTGTGAGGGTACTATCACTGGCCAGGCCAATGTTACCTTTCCGGTTACTACAGCAGGAACAACTGTTATTATCTGGACTTATGACGATGGGAATGGTAATACTACCACGCAAACCCAGAATGTAATTATTGAAGACGATGCTGCGCCTACCCCGGATGAAGCCACTTTGCCGGATCTTAATGCTGAGTGTTCGTTGAGTACTCCGGTAGCACCTACAGCAACAGACAACTGTAATGGGGTGGTGAACGGGACAACCAATGCAGCTTTTCCATTGACTGAAAGTACAACCATTACGTGGACCTACACCGATGCCAGTGGTAATTCCGTCGAGCAGACACAAGAGGTAATTATTGCTGATGTAACACCACCCGTAGCAAACAGTAGTGCACTTACCACCCTAACAGGTGAATGTGTGGTGGTGAGACCCACAGCACCTAAGGCCACAGATAATTGCGGAGGAGTAATAACCGGGACAACCACCACACAGCAGCTCATCACAGAAAGCACAACCATCGTCTGGACATACACGGACCCCAGTGGAAATAGCACCACTCAGGACCAGGAGGTGGTAATTACGGATGAAACTGCACCTTTCCCTGACAGAATTACTTTACCGGATTTGGTTGGGGAATGTATGGTAAACATGCCTGGTGTCCCCACTGCACTGGATAATTGTGATGGCACAATTCAGGCCACAACAGAGACTGAGTTTCCCGTGACAGAGAGTGCCACAATCACCTGGACTTATTCGGACGGTGCCGGAAATACCTTTTCTCAGACCCAGGATGTAATCATCAGCGGTATTAATACCAATGTCACCAAAGTGGGAGGGGTACTAACTGCAGAAGTAAGTGGAGCTACCTATCAGTGGATCAATTGTGAAAATAATACACCAGTGTCAGGTGCTACTAGCAGGATATTTATTCCGGAGAATGACGGAAGGTACGCAGTAGAAATTAGCAAACTGGGGTGTACTGAGCTTTCGGATTGTTATGACGTTACGGTTTTGGGTCTTGATGATAGTGACAAGTTTCAGGTTTCGATCTATCCCAATCCTGTGAGCGAGCAACTGATAATCACCAATGCTTTGAACAAAGATCTGAGTATTAAACTCATCAATTCATTGGGACAGGAATTGTATCAGACCTATTCTTCGGACCCTATCATTCAAATTGATGTACGGTCACTCTCAAACGGTGTTTACTTCATCCTAATGATTAACGAGGAGTATGAGTTTATGAAGCGGATCGTGAAGTCTGAGTAGTTTATCTATATTTTGTATTACATTTGTATTACATTTCATTGAATGCTATGTTGACAGTAAGACTCGATCCGGAACTTGAAGAATTCCTTAATCAATACAGTAAGGACCAGAATGTTTCCAAATCCACTGTTGTGAAGGAAGCGCTTGCATTGTATTTCAGCAAGATCAGGCTGTCTAATAGGCCTTTTGATTTAGGCATGGATTTGTTTGGTCAATTTGGTAGTGGTGATAAAGACAGATCAGCCACATACAAGAAAAGAATTAAGAGTAAACTCCGTGAAAAGCATTCTCATTGATGCAGGACCTCTCATAGCACTTTTCGATAAGAGTGATCAATATCATGAAAGGGCTATTGACTTTATAAAAGGATTCAAAGGATTTCTATTGACAACCTGGCCAGTCATTACAGAGGTGACACATATGCTGGATTTTAATATAAAGGCACAGATTGGTTTTCTGGAATGGGTTAGGCGAGGCGGTTTACAGCTTGTGGACCTTGACTTAATGGACCTTGAGAGGATAATAGCATTCTGTCAGAAGTTCAGCGATGTACCTATGGATTTTGCTGATGCTTCGCTAATGGTAGTCGCTGAGGAGAAGAACTTAAAAGAAATTGCAAGCATTGACAGCGACTTCTATATCTATCGGGACAAAAGAAATAGGTATTTGAAGAATATATTCTAAAACTCACTGATAAAGTGAAACTCAATGTCCGGGAAGTTGTCCTGAACCATCTGGAGCCAGGCTTTTGACTCAGCCATAAATACCAGCTTACCTTCTTTGTCTCTTGCAATATGACGATATTTATCTTTCACAAAGGCGTCCAGCTTCGATTGTTCCTTAGCACTTATCCAGCAGGCCTTATAGATATTGACAGCTTCAAACCGGGCACTGGCTTTATACTCATTTAGCAGGCGGTGCTGCAAGACTTCAAACTGCAGGGCTCCTACTGTACCAACAACTTTTCTGGCACCCATTTCATAAGTAAAAAGCTGCGCAACACCCTCATCCATGAGCTGATCCAGCCCCTTTTCCAACTGCTTGGATTTCATGGCATCCAGGTTGATCACCTCCCTGAAAAGCTCAGGTGAGAAGAAAGGGATTCCTTTATACAGCGCCTTTTCTCCTTCGGTCAATGTATCCCCAATTTTCAGGTTTCCGGTATCATAAAGTCCCACGATATCTCCGGGGAATGCCTCATCTACCGTTTCTTTTTGCTGGGCCATGAAAGCAGTGGCATTGGAAAATCGAAACGGTTTATCCTGACGGACATGATAATAGTTGCTGCCCCGTTCAAACTTCCCGGAACATACCCTGGCAAAAGCGATCCGGTTTCTATGTTTCGGATCCATATTGGCATGGATCTTAAAAATGAAGCCGGTAAATTTCTTTTCTTGAGGAGTCACCAGTCTTAGTTCGTTTTCTCTTGCTTTTGGGGGTGGAGCGATCTGGATAAAGCAATCCAGCAATTCGCGAACCCCAAAATTATTGACCGCACTGCCAAAGAATACAGGAGCTACTTTTCCATTCAAATAGTTCTCTTTGTTGAATGGGTCATACACGCCATTGACCAGCTCAATCTCTTCTCTCAGTTCTTTGGTCATCGATTCTGGCAAATGCTGATCCAGCTTAGGGTCATCTACCCCTTTGATTTCCACTACATCAGTGACCTTCTTTGTTTTGTTGGGCTCGTACAGGTTGAGGTTGTTTTCATAGATATTAAAAACACCTCGAAGTGATTTTCCCATGCCGATTGGCCAGCTCATGGGGCGCACTTTGATATCCAGCTTTTCTTCGATCTCGTCTAACAGGTCAAAAGCATCTCTTCCTTCGCGGTCCAGCTTGTTGATAAAACATAGCACGGGAGTATTCCGCATACGGCAAACCTCCATCAACTTTTCGGTTTGCTGCTCTACCCCTTTCACACAGTCAATTACCATGATCACACTATCTACAGCAGTAAGTGTACGATAAGTATCTTCAGCAAAGTCCTGGTGACCCGGAGTATCAAGGATATTAATTTTCAGGTCTTTGTACTCAAAACCCATAACGGACGTAGCTACAGAGATTCCTCTTTGCTTCTCTATGTCCATCCAGTCGGAGCGGGTGCTGACATCTATTTTGTTGGATTTGACCGCACCGGCAGTCTGGATGGCCCCTCCAAAAAGGAGCAATTTCTCCGTTAGAGTGGTTTTTCCTGCATCCGGGTGAGCGATGATGCCGAAAGTCCTACGTTTGTTTATTTCCTGTTCTAAAGTCATGGATGTGAATATCAGGCCGCAAAGTTAAATCTATTCGCTTACCTTTGAAACGTGCGAAGAACATCTAGGTACATTATTTACTTTATCATAGGAATAGCCATCTATTATGGAGTAGAGGCTGATAAAAATCCGGATGCATTAAAGGAGGTTCATAACATAGCCCCGATTGCCATTCTGATCATCTTCGCCGCTTTGATGGTGGTTCGGTATATCCGAACAAAGCGTGGTGGCTAGTGTCAACCCAAAAGGGCTGTCAATCAGTCAATTTCTGCTACTTCACCAATTTTTTCTTCCTGATTATGACATTCTGTCACAATTTCCCTGTCATTTCCCTATTGGCACAACCATTGATGAATAGAAATGGACAGGAAAAGAAAAGTAGCATTAAACATAAATTATTACAATGGGAAAAATTATCGGCATAGACTTAGGTACAACCAACTCATGTGTGGCGGTAATGGAAGGAAACGAACCTGTTGTCATTCAAAATAGTGAAGGACACAGAACAACACCTTCTATTGTGGCCTTTTTGGATGATGGAAAGGGAGAACGAAAAGTTGGAGACCCAGCAAAACGTCAGGCCATAACCAATCCGCACAACACCATCAGTTCGGTAAAGCGGTTCATGGGTAAGAAATACAAGGAAGTTTCGGAAGAAAGAAAAAATGTTTCTTACAAACTTGAAGCGGGAAGCAACGACACGATCCGTGTAAAAATCGGAGATCGTAACTATACACCTCAGGAAATTTCAGCGATGATCCTTCAGAAGATGAAGTCAACAGCTGAGGATTTTTTGGGTCAGGAAGTAAAAGAAGCTGTGATCACTGTGCCTGCATACTTCAATGATGCAGAGCGTCAGGCCACAAAAGAAGCTGGTCAGATCGCAGGTCTGGAAGTTAAAAGGATTATCAATGAGCCGACTGCTGCAGCATTGGCATACGGACTTGATAAGAAAAACCAGGATCTTAAGATCGCAGTGTATGACCTTGGTGGAGGTACTTTCGATATTTCTATCCTTGAATTAGGAGACGGTGTATTTGAAGTGAAATCTACCAATGGTGATGTTCACCTGGGTGGTGATGACTTTGATTCAGTGATCATCAACTGGTTGGCAGAAGAATTTAAAAAAGACGAGGGTATCGATCTGAGAAAAGATCCGATGGCACTTCAAAGATTGAAAGAAGCTGCTGAGAAAGCCAAAGTGGAGTTGTCAAGCTCTAGCAGCACAGAGATCAACTTGCCTTACATTATGCCGGTGGATGGTATTCCAAAGCACCTTGTAAGGTCTTTGAGCAGAGCCAAATTCGAGCAATTGAGTGAAGATTTGGTAAGAAGATCAATGGAGCCATGTAAAAAGGCGTTGGCTGATGCAGGAATGACAGCTTCAGACATTGATGAGGTAATCCTGGTAGGTGGATCAACAAGGATCCCTAAGATCCAGGAAGAAGTGGAGAAATTCTTTGGTAAGAAACCTTCTAAAGGTGTGAACCCTGATGAGGTAGTAGCGATTGGTGCTGCGATCCAGGGTGGTGTATTCACTGGTGAGGTAAAAGACGTATTGTTACTTGATGTAACTCCTCTTTCTCTGGGTATTGAGACCCTTGGCGGTGTCTCTACCAAGCTGATTGAGTCAAACACTACGATCCCTACGAAGAAGTCTGAGACCTTCTCTACAGCAGCTGACAATCAGCCATCTGTAGAGATCCATGTATTGCAGGGAGAGCGACCAATGGCCAAAGACAACAGGTCTATCGGTAGGTTCCACCTGGATGGTATACCACCAGCGCCGAGAGGAGTGCCTCAGATCGAGGTAACTTTCGACATCGATGCGAATGGTATCCTGAATGTGTCTGCAAAAGACAAGGGAACCGGAAAAGAGCAGAAGATCAGAATCGAGGCATCTTCAGGATTGTCAGATGACGAAATCCAAAAAATGAAGCAGGAAGCCGAAGCCAATGCTGAATCAGATAAGCAAGCCAAAGAGAAGATCGAAAAGATCAATCAGGCAGATTCACTGATATTCCAGACTGAAAAACAGTTGAACGAATTCGGTGATAAGCTCTCTGAAGGCAACAAAACGGCGATCGACGGCGCTTTGAAAAAGCTGAAAGAAGCACACGCTTCACAGGATGTGGCAGCTATCGATACTGCGATGAATGATTTGAATACAGCATGGTCTGCTGCTTCTCAGGAGATCTACCAGGCTCAACAAGCTGCTGGCGGTGCTGATGGCGCAGCCGGAGCACCTGGTGGTGAAGAAGCCAAATCAGATGGTGATTCAGAAGTATCAGACGTAGAGTTTGAAGAAGTAGACGAAGACAAGAAGAAGTAAGACTTCTTGATAAAATAGATGAAAGAACCCTCCCTGGTGGAGGGTTTTTTTGTGCTTAAAATATCTTAATACTTTCTGTGGAGAAAGAAAATTGAACGCAAAGCTGTAATTTTAGTAACCCAAATAACATTAACCCAAATTCATGAACTTACTCCTCGCATTTCTAGGCTCACTTTTAGCCTTTACTCCCCTCAAAAAAGAGGACGACTTTACCATCATCAAGAAAAGGGTCGTTGATGAGCTTCTCAAAGCCACTATTGACAATGCCAGGGTGGAGGACATCTTTTCTAGGATGAATCCTGATGGGAGCTTCAACGATATAGACTATGCTGATCTGAGCAGAACAGCTGGTTTCCCCCACAGACATCACACTTATGATTTGGTTTATCTCGCTCAGGCTTACAAAACGCCCGGCTCAAAGTATCACAAAAGCAAAAAGATCAAAGAGCGGGTGACCACCAGCCTCAAGTACTGGGTGGACAAAGACTTCTTTGGTGACAACTGGCACAATAACCAAATCTCAACTCCAACCAACCTGGTGAACCTGATGTTGTTGATGGGTGATGAATTGCCCAAAAACCTTGTGGAAGGTGCCCAGCCTATTATTGGCAGGGCACACATGAATGCTTCAGGGGCACGACCCAGTGGTGACCGCATCGTGATTGCCGGCATACTGGCCAAGAATCTGTTGTTCATTGGCGACAGGGAGCGTTTCGAAGAGATCATCGAATTGATTGAAGGAGAAGTGAAGTTCTCCACCGGTCAGCGTGGGATGCAGCATGATTATAGTTTTCATCACCGTGTAGATCGGGTCAATAATACGGATTCCTATGGTTATGGAAAATATGCCAATAATTTTGGAGAATGGGCTTACTATGTGGCGGGCACGAAGTATGCCTTCTCTACAGAAAAGATCAATCACCTGATCGATTACTATCTGGATGGGATTTACAAGCAACAGGTTTATGGTATTTACCAGGATATCAGTGTGAAAAACAGAAGCATTACCCATAAGGCCACCTTTGAGCCGAAGGGTACTGAAGAGATCGAGCGGTTGCTGATCAGCACAGATTATCGAAAAGATGAGCTCGAGGAGATCATGCGACTGAGAAAAGGTGAAGCCAAACCTTCTGCCTCCTTTGCTAAATTCTTCTGGCAAACCGAGCACTTTGTGGTTCAGCGACCCAATTTTTATACCACCGTACGGATGTTTTCAACGAGAAATAAAAACATGGAAGTGCCCTATAATGGTCCGGGGAAACCTACCCACCACAGAGCCGATGGCACAAACTACATCCAACTAAAAGGAGACGAATATCATAATATCTGGCCGGTGTATGATTGGCAAAAGATCTCCGGGACAACCATCATGCAGAAACCTCAGCTTCCGGAACCTGATGAAATCCAGAAGCCAGGGTATAGAGATTTTGTAGGTGCGGTTACAGATGGATATTATGGAGCTGTGGCATTCGATTTTGTGAGTCCCCATGACATGCTGAGTGCCAAGAAGTCATGGTTCTTCTTTGATGACAAGTATGTATGCCTGGGTGCGGATATCTATTCTGATCCCGATCTGCCGGTGGCGACTACCATCAACCAGGTCTTGCTCAGGAGCAATGTCACCGTAAAGCAGGGGTCAGAGGTCAAAGAGCTTTCGAAAGGTACCCGGCAATTGGAAAATACAATTTGGGTTCACCAGGACAAGATTGGATATGTTTTCCCTACTCCGACTACAGTAGAGCTCTCCAACCAGGTGGAGGAAGGACGTTGGTCTGACATCACAGATCAAAAGAATATCTCCGATGAGCTGATACAGGAGGAGGTATTCATGCTTTGGTTTGATCATGGCAAGAGTCCAAATAATGCATCTTATGAATACATGGTATTGCCTGATGTTTCTGTGGATGATTTGAAATCATTTGAACAAAAAAACCCGATTGAAATCGTAAGCAATACAGGCAACCTTCAGGCGGTAAAGCACAATGAACTGGGCGTTTATCAGGCTGCTTTTTATCAGTCAGGCAAGGTTGAGTTTTCGGAAGACCTGTATGTCAAATTGGAGAGCCAGGGTATGGTTATGCTAAAGGCAGATCAGGGAAAGATTACGGAGATTTCGGTAGCTGATCCATCAAGGAAATTGAATAAATTGATGCTGATTGTATCAGGGCACTATGAGGTGGACGGAGATGGTTATTACAGCTATCCAAACCCAAAGATTGGCGAAACCCTGTTTATCATCGACCTGCCGCAGGGCGTCTATCATGGTAAAAGTGTTACCTTCAAATTGTGAATACCATCAAGGAAAAGCTATTTAATCACTGCCAGCAACAAGTGTATGATAAGATTGCTGTTTTAGAGCAATCTATTAGAGATTATCAGGATGCTGCTAATGAGGACTCCAAGAGCTCGATGGGTGACAAGTACGAAACGAATCGGGCCATGATGCACCTGGAGAAGGAAAAAGCAGCCACCCAGCTAGGACAATTGCAGAAGATGCGACAATTGTTGGACACCATCAAGATTGATAAAAAGACAGACCAGGCTGCTATCGGATCACTGGTTACCACAGAGAAGGGAAGATACTTTCTTTCCATTGGCCTGGGGCCCATCGAATTTGAAGACCAACAGTATTTTGTGATTTCGGCTGCATCACCTATTGGTCAAGCCATGGTAGGGAAGAAGGCGGGAGAGTTCGTTGAGTTTAGGGGAGGAAGGGATATGATAGTCTCTATTGAGTAGTTCATTTTTAACAAGCTCTGATCTTTCTAACACAATGTAACCCTTTGCGCCTTAGTGCCTTCCTAGCTAAACATTTGTGTTGCCACCAAGTCACAAAGACTCAAAGTTTTGAGTTTATCTAAGATGAGTGAGGTTTAACCTAAACCAGAATATCCTTGATCACATGCCCATGCACATCCGTGAGGCGGATGTCACGGCCGCCAAACCTGAATCTTAAGCGTTCATGATCTACTCCCAACAGGTGAAGCATTGTAGCATGCAGGTCATGAATGGTGGTTTTGTTTTCAATGACCCGGTATCCGTAGTCATCGGTTTTCCCATAGATAGTGCCACCTTTGATGCCTGCTCCGGCCATCCACATGCTAAAGGCGGAAGGGTTGTGGTCGCGACCATTTGTGCCCTGGGCGAATGGAGTCCGGCCAAACTCTCCGGTAAAGATCACAAGTGTATCTTCAAGCAGGCCCCGTACTTTCAGATCTTTGAGCAATCCCGCAATGGGTTGATCCACGGCATGGGCATTGCGCTCATGACCGTCTTTCAGGTTATTGTGCTGGTCCCACCGGTCAGCTTTTACACTCGGGCAGGTTAGCTCAATAAACCTGACACCTCGCTCCACCAGCCTTCTGGCCAGTAAGCACTGAGCACCATAACTTCTGGTGTGAGGGTCATCCGACTCCATACCGTAGAGCTGTTTCGTGGCCTTTGATTCGGCTGAAAACTCTGTCAGCTCCGGCACGGAGGACTGCATTTTATAAGCCAGCTCATAGTTGGAGATGGCTGATTCAACCGCATCAGCATGTCCAAGCTTGCCAATCAGGCTGGCATCCATTTGCTTCATGAAATCCAGCTTTTGGTTTTGGACACCCTCCTTGCTTTCTTCCGGTAAAATATTGGCCAGTGGTGAAGGTCCGGCTTTCAGGACGGAGGCCTGGTAAGAAGCCGGTAGGAAGCCACTGTTAAAGTTGTCAAGCCCTCCCGGAGGGACCAATCCTCCATCAAGCACTACGTAGCCGGGTAAGTTGTTGTTTTCACTACCCAGACCATAAGTCACCCATGCACCCATGCTCGGTCTGCCCTGTAATCCGCTGCCTGTGTGTAGAAAATAGTTGGCGTTGGTGTGCTCAGGAAAGTCTGAGACCATGGATCGGACGAGAGCTAAATCATCTACACAGGTTGCAATATGCGGGAACAGGTCACTGACCCACATTCCACATTCGCCATATTGCTTAAATCCCCAGGGGCTCTTGAGGATTTTTCCTACATTGTCAAACTGGGTCTTGTCAACCTTAAATTTCTTATTGGGGTCTTCACCATTCTCTTTGGCCAGTCGTGGTTTGGGATCAAAAGAATCCACCTGCGACACTCCGCCATCCATATAAAGGAAAATGACATGTTTGGCTTTGGGGACGTGATGAGAGGCCTGCATCATTTGGCTGATGACTGACCCTGGCTCTTCAATTTTGCTGCAGGCTGCATGAAGACCTCCAAACAATCCGGTAAAGGCCAGGGCTCCAAATCCGCCACTGCACATACTCAGCATTTCCCGCCGTGATACGGCTCTATGGATGATGTGTTTGCGTCCCATTATATCAAATATATGAATTCTTTAAGATTAAATATGGAATGACAGAAGTCCTTCCACACCACCAGGTCATTGATGGCTTTATCACGATCAACCTCATGAGTGAGTGCCAACTGCTCAACAATCGCTTGCGTACTTTCCAGTTCCTCTGATGTTGGAGCCCTGGACAGGGTATGCTGATAGATAAATGTGATCCGATCTTCAATGGTCTCATTGGCCTCTTCCAATACCCGTTTTGCCAGTAATTCAGCCTGGTGTTTAACAAAGGGGTCGTTCATCAGGATCAAAGACTGGGCAGGCACATTGGTGGCATTTCGTTTACCGAAGGTGGTAAAAGGAATAGGCCTGTCAAAGGTGAGCATCATCGGCTGAAGGAAATTACGTCTTACCTCCAGATAGATGGTTCGGCGTCCGTTTCCATCTATCGTGCCTGATTCTTTCGGTCGTCCGCGGCCCGTCATAAATTTTGTGAGATGAACCAATTCAGGAGGTCCGTACATGGTCCTGTCCAGGTTGCCTCCGGCAAAAAGGAGTCCATCTCGTATGGCTTCAGCCTCGAGCCGCCTGAGTGGAAAATGTGCGAGATAAAGGTTGTCCGGGTCTTTTGTTTTGGCATCTTCATTTCCAATCACAGATCGCTGAAAGGTGTTCGACATCACAATAAATCTGATCATTTTCTTCACAGACCATCCGTCCTCCTGAAACTTGATGGCCAGAAAATCCAGCAACTCCGGGTGAGTAGGGAGCTTGCCCTGAAGTCCGAAATTGTCTACCGTTTCCACAATCCCCCTGCCAAACAGGTGGTGCCAAATTCTGTTGACCATCACGCGGGAGGTAAGAGGGTTCTCAGGATCAAGTATGGCATCTACCACTTCTATACGCCCGCTGCCTTTTTGGATATGGTCACCGCCAGAGGACACCGCACTTAAAAATCCCCGGGGTACTTTTTCTTCAGAGAGCGTATTGTGATTTCCCCTGACAAATACATGACTGTCCACCCCGAATCCCTCATCAATTCCGGTGAAAAATGTAGAATCACCAACCTGATTGACTATCTCCTGATAGCTTTCCAATTTTGCTTTTGCTTCAGGGAGGTTGGTTGTGAGCTTATTTCCTTTGAGCAAACTATTGATTTTCCTGACTTCTCCGGATGTGATTTCCTGGGCTATCCACCTGTCAATCAACTCTTTGTTGTTGGATGGGCTTTCTTTCTGAATCGGAACGTGCTCTGGCCATTGATCATTATAAGCGATGACATACTCTATCTCGACATAAGCATTTTCTGGTAAGCGGTAATCAACCATTCCGCCATGGTTTGCTCCCGGATAGATTTCGATGTAGGCTTTGTGACCCTTCCAGGCGGAAAGATCAAAAACTACATCCTCCCATTTTTCTGAGTTTACCTTTTTCTCAAGTCCACCATAGATGGGGTTTCTGATCAATTGGAAATTGTCTATGATGATCCTCATGGAGGCCTTCATCCCCCGGGCCCTTATTCCGATAAAATCGTTGGTAATCGTGAAATTGGGTGAGCGTAAAACACCAAAGATGCCAGTAGAAAAATACTTGCTAGAGGCTTTACCTTCATCCAGCCCCAGCACGGTTTCACCTTTTGCATCAAAGAGAACTTCTCCCAGGGTAGAAGCTTTCCCAAATGCAAAACCGTCACTTTTCCATCCGTCAAGGTCATGGCCTCTAAAATCTCCAATGATGTTTATGTTGCTTGTCTCGCTGGATGTTTTTCCTAAAGCAAGCATATCTGGCGTAAGCTCTTCTTTCCACGTTTTGGCAACTAAGGCCTTAATATCTTTTTTAATCTGATTGAGCTTTTCAATGTTTTGAAGCTTTTCATAGGTGACCTGTGAGGATTTTGGGGTGAACCGGCTGCTTTCCATTACACCATATAGGGCATAGTAATCCGCTGTAGGTATCGGGTCAAATTTGTGGTCATGACACCTGGCACAGGAGACCGTCAGGGCCTGAAAGGTCTTGGTGGTCACGTCGATCATGTTATCGATACGGTCTGCCTCATCTTTACGAATGTCCACCGGGCTATGGGTGCCCTCACCCATGGCATAAAAAGCAGTACCGATTTGAGATTCATTGATTCCGTTTTCTTTATTCCATCTTATCGTATCGAGGAGGTCCCCGGCAATGTGTTCCCTGACAAGTTGATCGTAGGGCACATCTTCATTAAATGCCCTAATCAGGTAATCCCGGTATTTCCAGGTTCCGGCCACTTCGTAATCGAATTCATGGCCTTTGGTCTCCGCATATCTTACCAGGTCCATCCAGTGCCTCGCCCAGCGTTCACCAAAGCCAGGACTATTAAGATAGTAGTCCACCATTTTTTCGTAGGCATCAGGACTTTCATCTGACTCAAATTTGCTGACCATTTCCGGCGTTGGGGGAAGCCCGGTCAATAAATAAGAAACCCTGCGGATCAAAGTGTTCTTTTCAGCTCGCGGAGCCAATTCCAGTCCTTTATTTTCGAGCTTTTCTATAATGTAATCATCAATTTCATTGGCTGATACTGTCTTATCAAAGGCTTTGGGTTTAGTAGCCTCAGGTTGGATAAATGACCAGTGAGGTTTCCATTCGGCTCCCTGATCGATCCATTTTGTGAGGACAGCTATATCATATTCACTGAGTACCAGGTTCGATTCCGGAGGAGGCATCATCATGCTGGGATCTTCATGGGTGATCCGTTTGATTAGTTCACTTCTTCCGGGGCTCCCCGGTTCAATGGCTTTTCCGTTTTCCCTGAGTGCTGTTGCTCCTTCATAGGTATCAAGTCGTAGCTCACCTTTTCTGCTGCTGGGATCCGGTCCATGGCAGAGGTAGCAATTTTGAACCAGGATAGGCTTTACATCGTAGTTGAAGTCAACTTTCTTCGGAAGGTTTAAGCCGCTTCCTTTCTGATCACATTGAATCGTGATCAGGCAAATGAGTAAAAACAAGGGTATGGATACCCACAAAGCAACTTCACTCCCTTTTATCCTTTCTTGCATATTTTTGATTAATGTCCTTTTGATTGAACCTTATGAGGACGTGCTGCCAGCTGCAGAGGGGTATCACGATCCTTCAAAAGCAAAAAATCAATTTTTCTTACATTTTGAAATGCTTTTACCTTAGGCAATCCTAATTTATTTCTAAATATAAAGATATTGCAAAAAATGTAGCCAGGCTACGGAAAACCTTTGATCTTATAAACCTAAAACCCAAATCTTGAAAAAAGTAAAAATTGGTATTCTCGGAATGGGCCGCATTGGAAAGGTCCACCTAAAAAGTATTTCCAACAGAATAGAAAATGCAGAGGTTGTAGCCGTGATGAATCCATCAGAAAGAGGCCAATCATTTGCGAAAAATTATCATGTGAGTGCTGTTTCTGATGATCCGGATATTGTTTTTAAGAATGATGAGGTAGATGCAGTCCTGATTTGCTCTCCAAGTGATACACATGCTGAATATATCCATCGTGCCGCCCAGGCCGGTAAAGCGATATTTTGTGAAAAACCTCTTGATCTTTCATTGCCTAAGATTGAGGAGATTATTTCTGTGACATCAAGACACCAGGTGCCACTTTTTGTGGCGTTCAACCAGCGTTTTGATCCTGACTTTGCAAAGATAAAATCAATAGTGACTGATGGTGGAATCGGTGACCTAAGAATGATCAAAATCACGAGTAGGGATCCGGCACCACCACCGATCGATTATATCAAAAGCTCCGGAGGCATGTTCCTGGATATGACGATTCATGATTTTGACATGGCTCGCTACCTTGCAAATTCAGAAGTGAACGAGGTCTATGCGGTGGGAAAAAACCTGGTTGATCCTGCGATTGGTGAGGCTGGAGATATTGACTCAGCTGTGGTCATTCTAAAATTTGATAATGCTGTGACAGCGGTGATTGAGAATAGCCGGCAGGCCGCCTATGGGTATGATCAGCGACTTGAAGTATTTGGTTCCAAAGGCATGGCCATGGCAGACCATACCAAGAAAGATAACCACGTATTATTGAATGAAAGTGGCATACACAAGGCAAGACCGATGGATTTTTTCATGGATCGGTATGTAGACTCATATCTCAATGAACTGAAAGCCTTTATCCAGGCCATTGTCAGTGGGGAACCGCAGCCCGTGACCGGTGAAGATGGGTTGAAGGCTACAAAAATTGCATTGGCAGCCAACCAATCCATGAAGGAAAATAGACCAGTTAAACTAGAACCTTAACAACCATGCACCTGAAGATAATTAAGCCCGTGTCCCTTATTCTGTTGATTCTTACAGCACTCTCGTGCAGTCAAAAGCAGGAAAAACCCATCGATCCATCTCTGACCCTGTGGTATGATGAACCCGCCAGTGAGTGGGAGGAAGCACTTCCTGTTGGCAATGGCAGGCTGGGAGCGATGGTTTATGGTCGCACAAGTGAAGAGATCATCCAGTTTAATGAATCCACTTTGTGGACCGGACAGCCCCATGACTATACACATCCGGATGCTCATGAGGTATTAGATGAGCTGCGAAAACTGCTATGGGATGGGAAGCAGGATGAAGCACACAAACTGGCCAATGAGAAGTTTATGTCTAAGCCATTGGGACAGTTGAGCTACCAACCTTTTGGAGATATCCTGATCAGTTTTCCGGGGCATGATTCAGTAGGTGACTACAAACGCCGGTTAGATCTGGATGAGGCCATGAGTTCTGTTAGTTATCACGTACAAGGCGTGAAATACACAAGAGAAGTTTTTGTATCACATCCTGATCAGGCGATTTTAATCAGATTAAAATCATCTGAACAAGGAAAGCTGAATTTTACAGCTGGTCTGCAGTCACCCCATCAACGATACGAGACTCGGGTTCAGGATAATCAGGTCATATTATCGGGCCAGGTAGACAACTACGCGCAGGCACGAGGAAACGAAGTTTATCCTGAGAGCAAGATTAAATTCGTCGCACGCCTGAATGTGATCAGCGAAGATGGTCAGGTGAATACCGACCAGGATAAAATAACTGTTTCAGGTGCTTCTACAGTCACTTTGCAACTGGTAGGAGCTACCAATTTTGTGAGTTACAAAGATATCTCCGGTGATCCCGCAGCCAGATGCGATGAGTATCTGTCCGATCTTGAGGGAAAGACCTATGATGAAATTAAAACAGACCACATTGCTGATCATCAGATGCTATTTAACCGGGTGAAGATCGATCTTGGTGACTCAACCATCTCAGCAAGACCCACAGATCAAAGACTGGCATCATTTAAAGATGATGAGGATCCCAGTTTGGTAGCTTTGCTCTATCAGTATGGCAGATACTTACTTATCGCCTCCTCCAGACCAAGAACGCAACCGGCCACACTTCAGGGGATTTGGAACGATAGGTTATCCCCACCGTGGGATAGCAAGTACACCATCAATATCAACACCGAGATGAACTACTGGCCAGCCGAGATGACAAACCTTTCTGAGCTGACAGAACCCCTGTTTCAAATGGTGAAAGACATCTCTGTAACCGGACAAAATGTAGCTCGGGAGCATTACAATCAAGGAGGATGGGTGACCCACCATAATACAGATCTCTGGAGGGGTGCTGCCCCTATCAACAATGCCAACCACGGGATATGGGTGACAGGTGGTGCCTGGTTGAGCCAAAACTTGTGGTGGCACTATGAATACAATGGCGATAAGGATTTTCTAAAAGATTTTACTTATCCCATTCTGAAGTCAGCCAGTGAGTTTTTTGTGGATTACCTGGTTCCCGATCCTAAACATCCTGAATGGCTCATCAGCGGACCCAGCAACAGTCCGGAGATAGGTGGCCTGGTGATGGGCCCGACGATGGATCACCAGATCATCAGAAATCTGTTTGCCAACACCATCGAGGCAGCAGAAATCCTGGGTGTTGATGAAGACTTTGTGAAGGTGCTGAATGAAAAAAGGTCAAAAATTGCTCCGAATCAGATTGGTCAACATGGTCAGTTACAGGAATGGCTGGAGGATGTAGATGATCCGGAAAACAAACACAGACATGTCTCTCACCTGTGGGGATTGCATCCCGGCAATGAGATCCATCCATTGACCACCCCTGAGCTGGCCGAGGCCTGTCGGGTGACATTGTCGCACCGTGGAGATGGGGGAACCGGCTGGTCCAGGGGCTGGAAGATCAACTTCTGGGCACGCTTGCTGGATGGTGACCATGCTTTTTTAATGCTTCGCAACCTGATGGTGCCATCCAAATTCATGGATGGAGAAAAGGTGCGTGACCGGGGTGGATTATATAACAATCTGTTTGATTCGCATCCACCCTTCCAGATAGACGGCAATTTCGGGGCAACATCCGGCATTACAGAGATGCTGTTGCAATCTCATCTGAGAGATGAAGAGGGGAATTATTATCAGGATATCTTACCCGCCTTGCCGAGCGCACTTCCTAATGGGAGTATCTCCGGAATCAAAGGCAAAGGAGGTTTTGAATTTTCGATTCGCTGGGCGGATGGAAAACTCACTGAGTGTAAGGTCAGATCGCTGATGGGAAATCCTTTGTTAGTCAGGTATCAGGGTAAAGAGGTGAAGATGGAGACTGAAGTAGGTGGGGAGTATCCGGTGGAGTTATAGATGGTGATCCTCTGCTGAACATTAAAGCTTCATGTCGGTGTTGTCACCATAGCCGTCAACTTAAGCTTCTCACTGACACAAGCCACAGACCACGGGATATAGAATCCTATTTAGATGATTGCTCATTTGTGCTTCCGAATTCTAAGATCCCCACCTGCCGGCAGGCAAGGCTTCGCGAGGTTCAGGATGACGTTAATGTGTTTGTTTTAGGACCGCATTTTAAGCTTCATGTCGTTGTTGTCACAGTGTTGTCACCGACATAAGCGATTCCCATTAATCATTACCACTTCAGTCGTCTGATAATCTCCTCCAGATTGTAGCTCTAATAATTAGTTTAATGTAGCTTTTCCCTCCGCAATCCAACTATCTTTGCGGCTCAATCAATAAAAAACAATGGTGCAAGACCTCAACAACCCCTGGCATAAAGTTCGCGTAGGTGAAGGAGCCCCTGATATCGTGAATGGGATCATCGAGATCCCTCAAAACACAAGGGCTAAATACGAGCTGGATAAACAATCCGGATTGCTCAAACTGGACCGGGTACTCTTCTCATCCATGTATTATCCAGCCAATTATGGATTTATTCCAAGAACCTACTGTGATGACAAGGATCCGCTGGATATCCTGGTATTGTCTCAGATCACCATTGTGCCCATGTGTATTGTTTCCGCCAAGGTGATCGGTGTGATGCAGATGCTGGACGATGGCGAAAAAGATGATAAGATCATTGCCGTGGCAGAAAATGACATGAGTGTGAACCACATGAATGACATTTCTGATCTGCCTGAGCACTTTGTAAAAGAGCTTAAAAACTTCTTCGAGGACTACAAAAAGCTGGAAAACAAAACGGTGGAGGTAGAAGAGTTTCAGGATGCCAAAACAGCCAAAGCCATCATCGCCAAGAGTTTTGTCGACTACAATTCCTATATAGCCAACAACTAAGCCCAAATGATCCAACTGACCAGAACAGATGCTAAAAACATTGGTTTTAAGAAGTTGGTCGGTATGCTGGATGCAGAGTTGACCGTTATCGATGGAGATGATCATGACTTCTACGATCAATACAATGGTATCAGCGATATAAAGTATGCCGTCGTAGCATGCCAAGATGATCTTCCTGTGTCATGTGGAGCAATCAAGCCTTTTGATGAAATAACGGTCGAGGTCAAACGCATGTATACCACAGTTGAAGCCCGGGGAAAAGGCGTGGCATCAAAGGTCCTGGCAGAATTAGAAGCCTGGGCTTCCGAAATGTCGTTTACGCAGATCATCCTTGAAACGGGCAAACGACAGCAGGATGCAGTCAGGCTTTATGAAAAAAACGGCTACACAAGAATCCCGAATTATGGTCCTTATGTAAACGTTGAAAATAGCGTCTGTTTCAAGAAAGTGTTGTCATAGTCTTTATTTTCGGATGGGTTTCACCTGGAAGTAAGTTGCCGAAAGCAGGCTGATGATCAATCCAATAACAAAGACGGTCAAAAACATGATGACAAATTGAAAAAGCAGGTTGTCAAACATGGTCATCTGCTCCAGGGTCTGTGCTTTAGCTATTTCAAATTCTTCAGGCGACATTTCAGCCTGCATCTTGTCCAGAGAATACTGGGTATAAGTCTCCATAAATTCAGGATCGATCCATTTGACATAGATCACATTATACAAACCAAAAGCGACCGCCGGAAAACCAGAGATACCACTTCCTACCAGCATCTTTTTGAGGAATGAATTGTCAGGACTTGAGAACTCAAGTTCACGGATTCCCAAAAACACGAGGATTAATGAACAGATGATCGTAGCATATCCCACGATTTCCCCAATCCCATAATTTTCAGGATCTGTCCCAAATACAATTAGCGTAATAAGGTTGACAGCGACAAGGATAGCCGTTGCGATTAGTCCGTTTTTAATGATTGTTTTTTTCATCTTTTTTGGTTGCTAAGCAAGGCCGAATTTTCAAAAATTCAGTCATACTTTCGGGTGATTTTAACCTGGTGACACAAGAAATTTACAGAATTCCGTACGCTTTTCCCTGTTTCACAGCTTCTGTTCTTCTTTTTGCGTGGAGCTTTCCGAGCAGATTGGAAACATGGGTTTTGATGGTGTTTTCGGAGACAAAAAGCTGATCGGCAATCTCCTGGTTAGAATATCCTTCCGCAATTTTTATGAGCACATCGTATTCTCTGGGGCTAATCTTTAGTAGTTCCAGCTTTTCCGGATGTGGGATTTTATGGTTTTGTAACAGGTCTTTTCTGGAGGAGAAATGCCCCTTCAGGATAAATCCGAAGGCGACGAGCCCCAGGGCACTTAAAACGATGATAAACTCCTGCTCCCAATCTGAATACAGCAGTGAATACTTCCCCAGCTCCAGCAGTATCAGCAACAGGATGGCCAACAGTCCAAATCTCAGAATGATGTTTTTCACAGTAGTTTTTCAGATTCTAAAAACTAAATTAGTCATTGAATAAGACATGGTGAGGTGGGCACACAGCTAATTTGAATCAATATGAAATATTTCTATGCCTTGCCACTTCTGCTAAGTTTTATGATATTGTCCGGCTTAAACCAACCCCTTTCAGCATTGGATTTTAGGATCAGAACGATCACAGCGGGAGTAAATCTCTCGGATTTAGATGACAGGCAGTCAATACTTCAGGCCATTGATTTTTTGGCCCGTGCCGAAAGTGAATTCACTGAACAAGGTTATGAGGTGCAAACTCTGAGGATAGCGACCCAAAATCTACATGAGATCATCGATGGTGACTTCAATACACAGGTAATGGCTCAGCTGGTTGCAATCGATAAAATACTCATTGACAAAAACATCATGTTGTCTGTAGGCGAGCTTTTAGATGGCGACAAATTCCAGGACGATCTCTCAGCCTGGACAGCACTTTTGGTCAACCAAACTTCAAACATCAGCTTCAACATACCCATTGCCTCCACAGGCCTGGGGATTCATGATAAATCGATAAAACTAGCTGCTACAATCTGTAAAGCTTTAGCGGAGAACAGTCCGGGAGGTGAAGCTAATTTCCGGTTCACCGCCTCTGCAAACTGTCCCGCCGGGATTCCATTCTTTCCGGCTGCATTCCATCAGGGACCACAAGGTTTCGCCATTGGCCTGGAGTATCCCAATCTTATCACCAGGGTTTTTGAAGGATCAAACTGGTCTAATGCAGATGATAATCTTCAGGCTGCACTGGAAGCCGCTTTTAAACCCGTTGAGGCAATGGGGAAGGGTCTGGAGACGCCTGAATGGACCTATTATGGGTTGGATACATCCCCTGCTCCGGGATTGGATGCCAGTATTGGTCAATCCATCGAGACATTGATAGGGAGACCTTATGGGAGCCATTCGACGTTGAGGGCCTGCGGTCTCATTACCGGTGTGATCAAACAACTTGATCTGAAAACATGTGGGTATTCCGGACTGATGCTTCCTGTGATAGAGGACCAGGTTTTAGCTCAGCGTGCCATGGAGCGAAGGTATTCTGTAGACGAGTTGCTACTTTATTCTTCGGTATCCGGAACAGGTCTTGACGTGGTTCCGCTCGCAGGGGATATTACAGAAGAGACACTTACCGGAATTTACCAGGATCTGGCTGCCTTATCCCTGAAGTATTTCAATAAACCACTTTCTGCACGATTATTTCCCATACCAGGTAAAAAGGCAGGTGAGATGGTGAAGTTTGAAAACCCCTACCTGACCGGGTGCATAGTGCTGGATGTTGATTAAATTTCCAGTATGGATTGGCATGATTCATTGGAGAAATACAGAGCGATTGTTGAAATGGCGGGTGTGGAGCTCAAAGGAAAAACGGTCCCCTACACTTCTGACAATGGCCACATGTTTTCACAACTCAACAAAGACGGAGAAATAGGGATCAGGCTCTCCAATGAAGATGGAAAAGCTTTTATGGAGAAGTACGGCGCAGAAAAATTCATGTCATACGGAGCCACCATGCGCGGCTATGTAAAAATTCCCGAAGAACTTATGGATCAGACAGAGTTGGTCAGCAAGTACCTGAAATCAGGACATGAATATGTGTTGTCTCTGGAGCCCAAGTAGCTTCGTTTCAATTCTGAGTTCTCAATACTTGCCTTATAGCCACAAAGAATCTACTCCCTGGCTTATAATGGGGCAATGTCTGCTGTTTATTAGATATAATGATATATGTCTTTTTGTAGAAAGATATATATTTTATAATAAAGAGATATATATTAAAATAAGAAAAGATATGTATCATTTATATTATATCTGTCTATACTCCAACCTGTTTCTGGTGTGCCTTTAAAGGAAACATAGCCAGAGGTAAGCCATGTGAAGGCACTAGAACCTTTTTTAGAGACCCACCTCCTCCTCAGAGTCACCGAAGGTACTCTGAGTGCTTAGTGCATACTGTTGCGGGGGTTGGGCAGATTCGCTAGTTTAGTGCTATTCACAGTCCGGTGAGCACACACCTGCTAGCTAGTCGTTTTTTTTTTTAATATGAATGCAGTAGTTTTTCCTTTAATTGTATTCTTATCCTTTCAACTAAGGGCCCAAGTAGTAGAATTTGATTATTGTGATCAAATAACACCAGCCATCAATTATTTAGAAGATGAGGGTTTAAGACTCAAGATAGATTCAAAACTAAGAAATGGTTGGAGTTACTCTTCTTTTGCGGCAGAGTACATTGCTTTCAAACTGGATATTAAACCTGATGAGTCGTATGAAGACGGTTATTTAGAAAAGTCGAAATACTACTGGACACAGATTGAAAATAATGATTCCTTTAATGATGTAAGGAATATAGTTTGTGATCATAAAGCCTTTAACAATAGAAATCCCAATACAATTTTTTCTAAACTGGACGAAGAGACACTTTTAGTTCACATAACTACAAAAAGAACTGGCAAAGAGGGATCCAGCGGGTTGATGTACCTATTCTTCTTCGAAAAGAATAGTATTGTCAATGTATTGAAGACTTCATGGATCAGTTAATATTCCCATCAAATCCTCGCCTGATAAGTATACAAATCATGATATCGGCCTTCTTTCTTCAGCAACTCATCATGCGTTCCCCGCTCGGCGATATTTCCCTGTTCGATGACCAGAATCTGATCGGCTTTACGGATGGTACTCAACCGGTGAGCGATTACGAAAGATGTCCGACCTTTCATCAACCGGTTTAAACTTTCCTGGATAAAGCTTTCGCTTTCCGTATCCAGGTTGGAAGTGGCTTCATCCAGGATCAGGATCCTGGGGTTGGCCAGGATGGCTCTCGCAATGGCAATTCTTTGTTTTTGTCCTCCGGATAGCTTCACACCACGCTCCCCGATGAGCGTATCCAGCCCGTCTTCAAAACGGTCAGTAAATTCAGTGACGTGTGCAGCTTTGGCAGCATCCATCAATTCAGCCTCAGAGGCATCGGGTTTTGGAAAAAGGATGTTTTCCCTGATCGTACCTTCAAATAAGAAATCATCCTGCAGCACCACACCGAGCCTACTCCGGTAGCTTTCCAGAGAAACTTTGGTTAAATCATGTCCGTCTATGGTGATTTTTCCACTGTCTGGGTTTAAGAACGAAGCAACGAGACCGGCGATGGTCGTTTTACCGGAACCAGAGGACCCGACAAGTGCAGTTACCGATCCGGGCTTAGCTTCAAAGCTGATGTTCTGGATCACCGGTTTGCCCTCATCATAAGCAAATCCCACATCTTCAAATTTCACATGCCCATCAATGTTCTCCAGCAGCAAGGGTCGCTCGGTACCATCATCTTCCGGTTTCATGTTCATGATCTCTTCGGTACGGTCCAGGCCAGCAAAAGCTTCGGTGAGCTGACTGCCGATATTGCTCATCTGAACAATGGGCGCAATCATAAAACCCAGGTATAAGGTGAATGCCAGAAAATCCCCCAGCGTCATCTGATCCTGAATGATCATGTAGCCTCCAATCCCCATGATGCCGATACTGGCCAGCCCTAAAAGGAAAGTGGCTGAGCTGGTAACCAGGCTGGTGGAGGTCAGACTCTTTTTCACATTCAGAAATAATTTTTCTACTCCTGTCTCAAAGGTTTTCACCTCCTGCTTTTCGGCATTGAATCCCTTGATCACACGGATACCACCCAGCGTTTCTGTGAGCCTTCCGGTGACTTCCGCGTTGATTTTTCCCCGCTCGCGAAAGATTGGTCGAATGTACCCAAAAGCTTTTAATGAGATCACTCCAAAGATTGAAACCGGGACGAGCACGTATAGCGTCATCCAGGGACTGATATTGATCAGAAGAAAAAGTGAGATGACGGCCGTAAGCAAACCACCAAACAATTGGACCAGTCCGGTTCCCACCAGGTTTCTTACGCCTTCCACATCTGTCATGATCCGGGACACCAGCTCTCCGGACTTGCTGTTGTCAAAAAACCGTACGGGCAGATAAATGATGTGCTTTTGAACTTTGACCCTTAGCTTGGCGATGAGGTGCTGAGCTTCCACACTCAGAATTTGCGTCAGGGCAAATGAGGTGGCGGATTGAACAATAATGGCTCCAATGACCACAGCCACCAGGATTTTTAGCATGTCCAGGTCACTGTTGGCGATGACGTCATCAATGAGGTATTTGCTGGCTCCTGGTAATATCAGGCTGGCCAGTCTACTGATTACGATCAGTACCAATCCTATGGCGATGATCTTTCTTCTTGGCCAGACGATGGTCCTGAATACGTGGCCAATGCTCACACGTTGTTTGCTCATATAAAAAGGAGACGGATGAGCGTCAAAGATATTTGATCTATTGTGAGATCCAACTGCTTACCTCTTCCTCTGGGATCCTGTTGAGGTATATTCTTTGAAAACGATTGGCGATATAGGTAGTTCCTGTGAGCAACAAATGATTTTCTTCATCTGTTTCAGGTCTTAGTGACGCCAGCGTATAGGGATTGAGATATCCAATATTGTGTTTGCCTACAAGCTCGCCAGTGGTCTGATCAAAGATGTACAATCCAATCTGCCGGTTTTCAGTTTCGGCTGCAATGATGGTATAGGTTGTGGTTCCGATGTCATAAGATGCAATATCCATGGGAGTATAGGACCTGTATTCGGTTACATTGCCATAAAGCGTGTACAGGTCAACACTGGAAGCAATGGCTGTACTGGAAATAGAAGCATCCACAGCGATAAAATTGTCATTGAATTGAAATCCCCCAACAGCGAAAATATTCCCGGAAATGGGCATCGCTTTTCTTATTCCCCCGTCAGTCGTCTGACCTTGTAGCACTCCTGTTGGCGTCCCTCCAAAATCACTGAACACCATGGACATGCTGTAGTTGTAAAATCCGTTGAAGAATACTGACCCTCCCGGAGTCTCACCGACAAAAAACGGCAATGGCTGCTCTCCTGGATTCAGGTAATGATCCAAAATAGTAGCCTCTACATCTTCACCTGCACCGATGGAGTAAGCAGCTGTATTGATGATGCTTCCATCTGTTCCGATGTATGATATTACACTTTCGGCATTGAAAGGGTCATAACTCAGGATGAGAAACTGGTTTGAAGTTGAAGATGCCGCTGCTGCCAAAGGATAGGTGAGCGGTACATTAACGATTTGTTCATCACTAAGGCTGTCATTCACTGAAATGAGCTGGACCTGGATGGTCTGTGGGTCCATCCCAAAGAAATAATATCTCCCATTCACTTCCATCAATTCACCCGTTGGCAATACAGGTGCGGGATCAAAGGTGAGTTCAGCTTCAAATTCACCTTCTTCATCCACTTTGATCAATTGAATCCCCGAAAAATCAGTCCGGTCAATCTCGGTTGCTGTGAGGATAATAAAACCAGTTGATGATTTGACCACATCGATGGCATGGTAATCAACACCATAATTCACATCATCGTAGACCTTAAAGAAACCCGTTTCCGGGATGGGGTCTTCATCGCTACACGAGTATAAAAAGGGTATAACTAACAAAAAGTAAAATAATTTCTTCATCTGATTCTTAGTAGGCCTGGAATTGCTTGTCGATATATCTTAATGGGAACACAAAACTCAGGGATACATTGATGTTGTCCATCTTCAGTTCATCATTGACATCCCCAATGGAGGTAAGTTCTGTTTGGGTAAATCGGTTGCCACTGTTGGTAATGTCTGTCAGACCCCGCAGGTATACGGCCTCAAAAACCGTCCTGATGTTTAAATAGTCGAGACTCACACCTACGCCACCAAGTACTCCGGCATAATTCTGAAATTGCTGTGTTACTCCCAGGATTTGTGTCCCACCGGAAGTCGGGATGGGTGATCCGGTAGCATGATCAGTGTACGTGATATCTACCTTTTTTTCCGCATGAGTGATAAAGGAATAGTATCCACCTGCCATGATGAATGGGCGGGTCTTTCCTGATTGGATGATCTCATATTTGAGCGATAAAGGCACATCTACTGCATCGATTCGTTGCTCAATGCTATACTCCATATCAAAAAGGTTGGGAGCTACAAAGCCCCAGGTTCTGTAGTTGAAGTACTTGTATCTGATTCGTTTGTAAGTAGGTTGGATTCCAATGGAAAACCCTCTGTGATAGAAAGTAAGATCCATGCCAGCCTGAGCACCTGGTAAGCTAAACACTTCATAGCCTTTGTCGAGGTCTTGCTCCGGCAAACCAATTGTGCTAATTGAAGAATAAGATGTAATTGGATTGGGGTCTGTATAATTGATTCCAACTTTCACACCCAGCCACCACTGAGTTTTGAGGAATTCTTCCGTATATCCTCCAATTCCCGGTGCTCTTCTTGCCTGACCAACAAGCGTGATGGCCGAAAATGCCAGAAGGACAAATAGTATCGATCTATTGAATAATAAGTTTCCTGGTTTCATTCAGTTTTTCTGATGTGACTCTAACAAAATATATTCCACTGGAAAACTGATCCAGTACCAATGAGACTGTATGCTTTCCCGGGTTTAGTTTACGTTTAAAACTACTTAAAACGGTGCCTTTCATGTTGATTAACTCAAAACGCATTTCCTGAATGTCGTTGATGAAGAAATCAATTTGCGTATAATTCGTTGCAGGGTTAGGATACAATTTCTCAATCCTGTAGAAATCATCCCTGAATTTTTGCTGTCCGGTGATCACATCACTGATCAGATCCATGGGTGTGTAAGTACCACCATTGATGAGATCGGGTCCGGTCACATAATCTCCGAAGAAAATATCATTGGTCAATGTGGTTTGGTCCACACCCATCCATTCATACAATATATTGGCATAGATCTGACGATAGTCAAACTGCATAGCGACATTGTTGCGGGACAGATCCGGGTTGGTGCCGTAAATTCCACCTCTGAGCCCCGCACCCCACATCATAATTGGTCCCCCGGTACCATGGTCAGTACCATAGCTGCCATTTGAGGCGATCCTCCGTCCGAATTCTGACATGGACATGGTCAACACCCTGTCACTAATCCCTCTTTGATTGAGATCCTCATTGAAAGCTCTCATGGCAGAGGAGATGTAATAGAGCAGTGCAGCATGTCCACCCATGGTAGATTCACCCTGTACTACCTGCTGGGCATGGGTATCAAAACCACCGATTTTCAGTAGAAAAACTTTTGTCTTAAGCCCGCCTGCAAGCAATCTGGCTACCAGTTGAAGCTGAGAAGTCAGTGGGTTTCTGTTGCTGGCAGGTAAAAACGGATAATTTTCCGGGTAGGTCACAGCTGTGTCTGCAGCCGCATCATAGATCTCTACCAATCGCTTGATATAGGTCTCCGATTTATCCTCCAGACCAAGGATCCAGTCCATCTCTTTTCCATAAGGAGAGCCGTCCAGGAATGTTGGTGGCAAACCACGTGGGTCTACACCTTCATCGGTAAATCCTTCCAGCGAATCTATCAGGCTGGCTAACCCGCCCGGGCTGCTGCCTAATGACAAAGAGGTAGGGATATTTCCTTCCTGGTGAAACAATAATGACACATCATTGCCCATTTCTAATGCCAAAGGATCTGGCATATCTGTATTGGGAAAATCGTCCGGATAGGTCTCCGGCAAATAAATATTAGAGAGATATCTTCCGATCCATCCACTTGGGAAGTAGTCATCGGCCCCACCGCCCATGAACCAGATGTCTCTGCCCCGGAAGTGCGAGCCGTTATTTTTTTCGTATGAAACCCCCTGAAATACCGCTGCTCGTCCAATATCATACATGTATTTGAAGTCCTGCATGTCAGGGTGCAGTCCGATTTGGTCAGCGGACGGAGCGGTACTATCCAGAGGTATCAATGTCCTGTTACCCACTTTATATGGGATAGCCACATTAGCCCTTCGGCTATAATATTGGTCATAGGCTTCTAATGGGATGAACGTATTCAATCCGTCATTTCCCCCATGCATTTGCAAGATGATCAGTACCTTGTCGTTGTCACTGGCTGCAGCAAGTCGTTGCATGGATTGATAGCCCCCAAGTACCTTAAGTGGTACTCCATGAAATGCGATCGGGAGACCGGCAGCAAAACCTAATTTTTTAACAAACTTCCTTCTATCCATGGCTTTACATCAGTTGGTACTCCGGCGATTGTAGCATCGCATTAAATAGGTTTAACAATTGGCCTCCGGCATCCGGGTTGGGGCTCCCGCCATTCCATCGGATCACCCAGGCTGCATCCGGGTCCGGATCCCCTTCATCATATAGTGCCTGAAGGAAATAATTCAGTCGTTCATTGGTAATCTCACTGTTAGGATCATCGAAAGCAATGACTCCCGAAACAGGTAGGAAATATTTTGTAAGCTCTACTATCAGCGTCTTTGCATCCCCGGCTACCGAAGAGAAATTGTCTACCACGAATTGCAGAATGTCCACCTGCCCTGGCTCAGGGTTCATACCATCGCTGATCTGTCCTCTGACAAAATCATATCTCCGAGTCAGGTAATTGGTCGTGATCCAGTTGCGGTTATAAATAGGATACTGATGATAGGCAGCATAACCGGCCACTTCAAACGGTTCATAATAATCCATTCCCTGATTGTCGATAGCACTGAGCATGCCTCCAGCCGTATCATAAAAACCTGTCAGGTCTACTGCCGGATCCGGAAATGTTTTTCCAAAGCTTCGACTGAATCCCACAACAAGATCCAAGGGGGATTTAATCAACCCACCAAAACTATCATCAAGATATCCCGCAGCTCCTTCATAGAACTCCCGGCTGGTAAAGAGTGCTTCCAGAACGGGTTGGATTTTGTGATTACTTGCCGTAAAAATATCTGCCATATCCTGGATGATCCCCGCCTGTACCGTAGGGTTTACTTCATGATAGACAAAAAACCTGTATAGCTTCCTGCAGGTATAAATATGTGTTTCTTCCTGGTTATAGATGATGTCTATCAGCTGACTGATCTCGTCCAATAAGCTTTCTTCGGTGGGTTCACTGCCAAGTAGTAAAGTAGGGTCAGGTGTGACGGTCGCATTTCCTAACCTTTCGCTGAATGTCTTTTCAGTATTGTCATGGGCGGAGGCAATCTGTGTATTCCCTCTTAAAATACCTCTCGGTAAATTGGTGTCCGGGTCGATGTTGCTAAACGAGTTGTCATTGACAAAACCCGAAAATACTTTGGCTCCTTCCTGCACATCTGTTTCCGTGAAGTAGATATAGTCTCCTTCGTATTGAGGCTCCGGGATGTTACCTTCCAGCCCTTTTCCAATGGCATAAAGTTCGAGGAGTTCCCGGGCATAGTTTTCATTTGGGTTGCCTTTCACATTATACCTGCCGTCCAGGAAAATAAGCATGGCATTGTCTACCGATATTTTTTTTGTGAGCTCTTTAAAGTTGAGAATGATATTCGTCTCGGGAGCCAAAGGATCAATGACAATATCTTCTTTATCAAAAGCAAAGAATCTAAAAAGGGCCAATTGATGATAAATGGCTCTGTGATTACTTACCACAGTTCTCTTGGTGGTAAAGTGGGTATGCATAAAGAGTACAAGACGTTCACGAAATGCATATGCAAGAGATTGATCCTGCGCAATACCCGGACTCATCATCTGTGCAATGTGCCACCTCAATACAAGATTCTCGTAGTTATAATCTTCCACGTCTGTGGATGAATCCAGGTTGATCCATGGTTGTCCTGTATTGGGATCTATGGGTTCTTCCGGGTCGGGCAGATTTGCATCAAACAATTCAGCGACAGCCTGTTGCGGCGTCATTGCCGCAAATTGTTCGATTTGTTGTTTTGTAGCTCCACAGCAGGTTCTTCGTAGTAAATGAGCGGCACGTTGAACGCCAAGAGGATCAGTAAAAGTGGTTAGTGCCATCTAAAATTATTTTCCAAAGCCAAATCAAATATAAGATAATTAATAAAAAATCTTAGAAAGGTCTAATTAATTTTTTATTAATAAAGCAGGTGCGACCTGAAAAAACAAAACCACGCCCTTAGATCAGGGGTGGCAATCATATGATAAATGTAATAAATAAATATTTCAGCAAATCTCATTCGCTGGATAAAGTTGTGTGAGGCGGAACTAAACCGATGCTTACTTTTTTAATAGTGTATCTGAGATCATTCAGGCTCCATTGTTTGTGTTTGGTGATCCTATCGATTTTATTTTTGCAGTTCAAAACTAAAAAAAAGATCAATTATGTCACTTACCTATTCTGCCATGTTGCAGCTCAATGCAGCTGCCCCACATTTCAAATTGCGTGATGTCATTACTGATCAGGTGATTTCTCCTGAGCATATTAAAGGTGAGCATGGTTTGCTGGTGATGTTTGTCTGCAATCACTGTCCTTATGTAAAGCATGTGGAAGATGAAATAGGCAAAATTGCGGGAGAGTATTTAAGCCGGGGTATCGGTATGGTGGCCATCACTTCCAATGACATAGTGAAGTATCCGGATGATGGACCTGAAGGCATGAAAGACCAGGCCAGACGTGCTTCCTGGAATTTTCCCTATTTGCTCGATGAGACCCAGGAAGTAGCCAAAGCTTATAAAGCTGAGTGTACGCCGGATTTTTTTCTTTTTGATAAATCATTAAAGTGTATCTACAGGGGCAGGATGGATGGTTCTTCACCTGGCAACGGGCAACCCAATGATGGAGCTGATTTAAGGCAAGCCTTAGATCGGTTGATTGCCGGGCAGCCAATTCCCGAAGATCAAAAGCCCAGCATGGGTTGCAACATTAAGTGGAGGTCATAATCCACTGAACTACAGAAGATTTATTAATTTACGGCCTCATTTCAACCCATGAGCACAGCTTCAGGAAAGTTCAAGAGAATAACGACCCACCGCCTACTGGAAATGAAGGCGGCCAGGGAGCCAATCGCCATGCTTACAGCATACGATTATTCCATGGCCCGGATCATCGATGGCGCTGGAATTGATATCCTTTTAGTAGGAGATTCTGCTTCCAATGTGATGGCAGGAAACGAAACTACTTTGCCCATCACGCTGGATCACATGATCTGGCATGCTACTTCGGTGGTCAAGGCCGTTAGTCGGGCATTGGTGGTAGTAGACATACCTTTTGGTAGCTATCAGGGCAATTCCAGTGAGGCACTTAAGTCCAGCATACGGATCATGAAAGAATCCGGAGCGCATGCGGTGAAGATGGAAGGGGGCGTAGAGATCAAAGAAAGCATTGTAAGGGTTCTGTCAGCAGGGATTCCCGTGATGGGCCACCTGGGCCTTACTCCTCAGTCAATCTATAAATTTGGGACCTACACAGTGAGGGCCAAAGCTGAGGATGAGGCCAAAAAGCTGGTGGAAGACGCCAAACTCCTGGAAGAGATCGGCTGTTTCGGTATTGTATTGGAGAAGATCCCGGCCAAGCTGGCGAAAGAAGTGGCGGAAAGCGTGAAAATACCAATCATCGGAATAGGGGCAGGACCTGACGTAGATGGCCAGGTATTGGTCATGCATGATCTGTTTGGGATTACACAGGATTTTAAACCACGCTTCCTCAGACAATACGCAGATCTCAACAAGATCATTGGGGAGGCAACACAGCAATATATCAAAGACGTAAAAGCAAAAGATTTTCCTAGTCAGGAAGAGAGTTATTAAATAGATTATTGAACAAATCACAAAAATGGCAAAAGAAGCATCAACCATTATCTACACAATCACTGATGAAGCACCCGCTTTAGCAACACATTCATTATTACCCATCGTACAAGGGTTTAGTGCCTCAGCAGGTGTTTCTGTTACCACACGAGACATTTCATTGGCAGGGCGGATCATCTCCATTTTCCCAGAAGTGCTTACTGAAGAGCAAAAGATGTCGGATGATCTGGCTTTCCTGGGTGAGCTGGCCAAAACACCGGAAGCCAATATCATTAAGCTTCCTAACATAAGTGCCTCGATTCCTCAATTGGTTGCCGCTATCAAAGAGCTTCAGTCTCAGGGATATAATTTACCAAACTATCCAACCGAACCAAAAAATGATGCTGAAGCTGTGATCAAAGCCAAGTATGACAAGGTGAAAGGTAGTGCAGTAAACCCTGTACTCAGAGAAGGTAATAGTGATAGACGAGCACCAAAAGCCGTGAAAGAATATGCACGTCAGAACCCACATTCAATGGGTAAGTGGTCAGGCAGCTCTAAATCTCATGTTGCCAGCATGCAATCCGGTGACTTTTATGGTAGTGAAAGGTCAGTGACCCTCCCAGCACCCACAAAGGTTAAGATCCAGCACATTGATTCATCTGGTAAGGAGACCGTTCTGAAAGGGGAAACCAAATTATTAGCAGGCGAAGTAATCGATGCTGCGGTGATGAGTGCCAAAGCTTTGAGAGCATTTCTGGAGGATGCAATAAAATCAGCCAGGAAAGAGGATATTCTTTTTTCACTGCATCTGAAAGCAACCATGATGAAGGTATCAGACCCGATTCTTTTTGGTCATGCAGTATCTGTTTTCTTTGCACCCGTTTTCGAAAAGCACAGCAGCACTTTCCAGTCCTTGGGTGTGGATCCAAACAATGGAATGGGTGATCTGTTGGCAAAAATTGAGACCCTTGATGAGGCTAAAAAGCAGGAAATCAATGCTGATATCAAAGCTTGCTACGATTCACAGCCAGAACTTGCCATGGTGAATTCTGACAAAGGCATTACCAACCTGCATGTACCCAGCGACATAATCATCGATGCCTCTATGCCGGCAGCGATCCGAACTTCTGGTCAGATGTGGGGACCTGATGGCGGACAAAAAGATACCATGTTTACCATTCCGGATCGATCATATGCTGGTGTTTACCAGGCCGTGATTGAAGACTGTAAAGCCAATGGGGCTTACGACCCAACTACAATGGGTAGCGTCCCCAATGTTGGTTTGATGGCTCAGAAAGCTGAGGAGTATGGTTCGCATGACAAGACTTTTGAGATCCCTTCTGCAGGAAAGGTACAGGTCGTTGACAGCAAGGGAACTGTACTGATAGAGCATGCCGTTGAAGCAGGAGATATCTGGAGGATGTGTCAGACCAAAGATGCGCCTATCCAGGACTGGGTGAAGCTGGCAGTCAACCGGTCCAGAGATTCACAAACACCCGCGGTTTTCTGGTTGGATGAAAAGCGTGGACACGATGCGGAGATCATCAAAAAAGTAAAAACTTATCTAAAAGATCATGACACGAGCGGGCTTGAGATCCATATCATGGCTCCTGTGGAAGCTACGAAATTCTCGGTGGAGAGGATTAGGAAAGGTCAGGATACCATTTCAGTAACTGGAAATGTTCTTAGAGATTACCTGACGGACCTGTTTCCTATCCTTGAAGTAGGTACAAGTGCCAAGATGCTGTCTATTGTTCCGCTCATGAATGGAGGTGGACTTTTTGAAACGGGAGCTGGTGGATCTGCGCCTAAGCACGTGCAACAGTTTGTAGAAGAAGGACACCTGAGATGGGACTCACTGGGTGAGTTCCTGGCATTGGCAGCTTCTCTGGAGCACCTGAGCAAAGTGGATAATAATCCAAGGGCCCAGGTACTGGCTGATACCCTGGATGCTGCAAATGGCAAATTCTTACAGGAGAATAAGTCTCCTTCACGTAAGGTTAACGAGATAGACAACCGTGGCAGTCATTTCTATCTGGCACTTTATTGGGCAGAAGCATTGGCTGCACAGGACCAGGACAAAGAGTTGAAAGCTAAGTTTACGGTAGTAGCTAAAACCTTGAAGGAAAAGGAATCGATCATCAATGAGGAGCTCCTGACTGCACAGGGTGCTGCGGTTGATATCGGAGGTTACTACAGACCCGATGAAGTAAAAACTTCGAATGCTATGAGACCTAGCAAAACCCTGAATGCCGTCATTGACGGATTAAAATCCTGATAAAATTTATAAGGCTTCTCCCTTTTTCAGGAACTCTACCTGAAAAAGGGAGGGCCAATCTTTACCAGTCACGTATATCTTGCCCGATGCTTTGTGGTAGGCAATGCCATTGAGTACATCATTTACTTCGTCCAGACCGGATTTCTCACTATTGCTAAGCAGCCCTGAGAGATCAATCATCTTTAAAACCTTGCCTGTATTCGGATCAATCACAGCTATGTTATCCTCTGTGTAAATATTAGCATAGATGAGGCCATCAATGATTTCAAGTTCGTTGAGGGATTTTATGGGTCCTTTGTTATCGTAAACCTCAAGTGTACCAATTTCAGAGTAATCTCTTGGGTCCAACAGGTGAAGTGTTTCTGTACCATCACTAACAATCAGCGTATCACCTAGCGTGGTGGCTCCCCAGCCTTCATGGTTGTAGTTAAATTTCCCAGTTTGATTTAGGTCAGTATCAAATACAAACCCAACGTTACTCCTATAAGTAAGCATGATGATTTTATCACCCCAGTAAGTACTTCCTTCACCAAAGTACTCGGAGTCAATATTTACCTGCTTCAACTTCTCACCTGTTTGGAGGTTTACCTTCCTAATGGATGATCTGCCTTTTCTCCCCGTACTTTCATACAATACATCATCCTTGAAGAATAACCCCTGGGTATAAGCTTCCGGATCATGTGGATACTTCTCAATCACTTTATAGGTGAGTTTTTCCGGCTCTACATCGGATAAAAATCTGACCCGTGGAAAATGGGTTTCGGATTTGCCTTCGTTAAAATATACGGTGATTTTGAATCGTTTTTCACCGGTTAAAACTTTTGTAGACCTCCAGGTGAAACTATCTGTCTCATATATTATTTTTTGATAGTCGTCATCAAATAAGATCGAATCGATCTCTTTTTTTGAACTGATTTTGAATGCTACAGGCTCTCCAATAGTAAGGAGTTTGTTTGGTGAAGGACTGAGAATACTCGTTTTTCTTGGGATTCTTGGGGACTTGGAATCGGTCTCGTTTGGTTTTTCACCAGCGTCATTACAGCATGTAAGAACAAAAAGTGCATGAAGTACTAGGAATGTCAATCTCATCTGACTAAAATACGTTTGAAAAGGTAAATATCATTTTAACGATCCAGAAAATGAAATCATTGATGGATGCCCAAATATCTATTTAATTATGTCAATGAAACGAATTTTAGTTCCAGTAGATTTTTCAGAAGTCTCCAAAGATGCGGTAAGATCAGCAGCCAGTCTGGCCAGAAAGACAGAAGGTGACATTGTCATTTTTCACGTGATTGAAACTTCGGTGGAAACAGAAACCCTAAGAGGAAATATTGATAACATGCTGGCGATGAGAGAACTAAAAGGCATAACTACCCATTATAAGCAAACAACCGGAAATCCCATCGATGAGATTGTTGGGCAACAACTTGACCTGATTGTAATGGGCTCGGAAGGTGCTGAAGGGATTGAGAATTTAGTCCTCAGTACATTGTCTGAAAAGGTCTCCCGAAAAGCCAAATGTCCGGTCATTAACGTGAAAAAATTTGTGGACCTGGCCAACATCAAGAGTATTGTCTTCCCGACAGATATGAAGACAGATCAAACCAGTGTGATCAAAGATATCAAGGCACTTCAATCATTTTACGGTGCCCATCTACATTTGATTAAGGTCTTCAACGATACGCTGGTTTTGGAAAGGGACGTTGAAAAGAGGCTGGAAGATTTTGCCAGTGCAATGGGCCTTAATGATTACTCAGTCACAGCCAGACCCAACATCGACAAGGCTGAAGAGATTCTTGAATTTGCCAATGAAATTCATGCACCGATGGTCGCCATGGGGATACATGACCGCCATGGTCTGGGCAAAATTCTGGGTGGATTTATTGCCAAGGATGTGATCAACCAGGGCAAGATAGCCATCTGGACAAAAGTCCTGGATAAAGAGGAAGATTAATGCTCGTATTTCTTGGTTTGGGGATAGCTCATCTTCATTAGGGTAGGTACGGTAAGCCCCTGATATAGGACTGAGCATACCACTACCACGTAGGTCATGGTAATGATGATATCCTTGCCATGAAAGTCAGTCAACGATAACGACAGTGCAATCGGAAGCCCTCCACGGAGGGCTCCCCACGTTAATATGGGTATGGTAAACGGAGCAAAGGATCTCCTGGTTGACATAAGCTTTATAGGAACATAAACACTCAGCCATCTACCGAAAAGCACAATATTTACGGCAAAGAAACCTGCGGCAAAAAAGTCTATCCGCATTGGAATGACCAGCATTTCCAGTCCGATGAGTACAAACAACATGGCTGATAATGATTCTTCAATGAGGTTCCAGAATTTGAATACATAATCGCCGGCTGCACTGGTCACATGACTACCCCGACCTTCGTTACCAATTACAAGTCCCATAATTACTGCAGCTTGTTTGGATGAAACGTGGATAAAATCTGCCAGGTAAGAACCAACCATGACGACAGCCAGTGTAATGAGGATTTCTACTTCTACATCGTCATTGTCTACATATTTCAGGAGCCTGTAGCCAATGTAGCCAAGTACCAGACCAATAAAGATTCCCCCTCCGATGTCTGCACAAATGATGTAAACAGTTTCAAATACACTCAAAGCATGGTCTTCACCGGCATGGGCAATATCGAGCAGTGTAAGCGCCAAAACTACCGCCACACCATCGTTGAAAAGTGATTCTCCTTTAATCTTGATTTCCAGATCCTTGGCCATGTTAAATCGTTTCATGGTCTGCGTTACAGCAATGGGATCCGTAGGCGAGATCAACGCTCCAAATACCAGGCAATACAGGTAATGCAGCTCAATACCTACCAGGTAGTTGAGCATATAATATACAAGCGTACCAATGACAAACGTGGAAATAAATACTCCGGTAGTCGCCAATAAGAGCACAGGAGTTCGCTCTCTGGAAAGTTTCTTAAAGTCTATCTGTAATGCCCCGGAAAAGAGCATAAAGCTCAAAACCACCTGGTATAGTACCTCTGCATAGTCGTATTCCTCCAAATGAACCGCCTGTATATCAAGCTGTGGGAAGAAAAATCCAACAATTAGGACAATTGCTGAAAGAATAATGGCCATGATCATCAACCCAATGGAAGATGGTAGCTTTAGAAAGATTGTATTTACAAAAATGAATAGCCCAGCAAGAAATATAAACAGTGCTATGATGTCAAAAACATGCATTCGATTTGCGTTCCCAGTCTACTTGATAGTTACTTAAATTATTGCCAAAACTACTATTTGTGTAAATAGTTTTGCCCGGTATCCAACCAGACTACGGCTTTCGGGTGGTTCTATTCTTATCTCGGCTGTTGGATTTTAAGAATGTGAATATAGTTTTTTTATTGCTCACTACAAAAATTCACATATTAACCCGGCAGAGGGTCGAATTTTCCACAAACGCAAATATCTGTCTTCTTAAATAAATTTTGACTTTATTCAGACTATAGTTTCTTTAAGCAGACGCTTTTTTTAGCCTTTCTTTGTAGATAAAGTAGCTCGTGTAAATCAAAAGTGCGGTAAATATGAGTATCAGTTCCATAACGCATCAGTTTATCTCGTAACTTGAATTATTGCAAAGGCTATGCCAATTTTAGATGGTCGTTTAAATTGCCCCAAAAAATAGCTATTAATTTGTCAGCCATTCGGATCAAATCACTTCAGCTTTCTTTCAATGCGCAATCCCGTTTGAATTTTCCGGACTGGACGGTGGATAAGCAATCTGAGGCTTTGATCCTTGGGCCATCCGGTAGTGGCAAGACCACCTTACTGCATTTGTTAAGTGGGTTAGTGAGTCCGTCAAATGGTGAAATAGAAGTGAATGGATATAAGCTTCATGAGATGAGTGGTCGCCAACTTGATAAATTCCGTAAAAGCCAGGTCGGAATCGTTTTTCAGCAACCTCACCTGATCAAATCCCTCACGGTGATGGAAAATCTTCAGTTAGCCAGGTATCTTGGAGATCAGCAACAAGATGACAAATGGATCCAGGAGATTATTGATCACCTGAACCTTGCGGGGATCAAAGACAGAAATGTGAGTAGAATCAGTCAGGGTCAGGCTCAGCGTGTAGCTATTGCCCGATCGATCATGAATAAGCCCTCAGTTCTGTTTGGTGATGAGCCAACAGCCAGTCTGGATGATGAAAATTGTGAAAAAGTGATTCGCTTATTGAAGCAGGAGGCCAAACTATGTGGAGCTACCTTGATTATTGCAACACATGATCAAAGGGTTAAGAGGACGTTTGGTCATCAGCTGGTACTAAAACCTCAGCAGGGATGAATATATTTTATCTGAGCTATAAAAATATTTTGAGTAGACCCCTGAGTAGTCTTTTAAGTTGGCTGTTACTCAGTTTTGGTGTATGTGTGGTCGTTCTCTTGCTGCTTTTGAGCGACAGATTCAAAGACGAAGTAACCAGAAACAGTGCTGGTGTTGATCTAGTCATTGGAGCCAAGGGCAGTCCCTTGCAGATCATCCTTTCGAGTATTTTCCATATTGATTTCCCTACGGGTAACATCGATATTTCCGATATCATGCCTTTTACAAAAAACAGGTATATAGAGCGTACCACACCGCTTTCTTTGGGAGACAGCTACAATGGGTACCGGATCGTGGGAACAATCCAAAATTATGGGGCACTTTATGATGCACAGCTAGATCTGGGAAGCTGGTTTGATGCTCCTCTTGAGGCTGTCATTGGAAGTCAGGTGGCCAGCGAAATGGGACTAAAAACAGGTGACCGTTTTTCAAGTCAACATGGATTGGATGAGGAGGGAGATGACCATGGCGACCATGGATTTGAGGTTGTCGGTATATTGAAGTCAACTGGGCTGGTCATAGACAGGTTAATCCTGGTTGACATGCAAAGCATTTGGATGGTCCATGATCACGAACATGAAGAGGAGGCCGAAACAGATAGTCTTGTGGCTATCCCTGACTGGGGAAGTAAACTATCGGCGAAGCAGATTGAAGAGCATCAGATAACCAGTCTACTTGTCAAATTTCGCTCTCCCATGGGCGCTGTCATGTTACCCAACCAGGTGAATCAAACAAGTAATTTACAAGCAGCATCTCCTGCTTTTGAAGCTTCACGCCTATTCAGTATTCTTGAAAATGTCACAAAGGTCATGAACTTTTTAGGTTTGATAATTATTGCTATCTCAGGAGTAAGTGTTTTTATTTCATTGTTGAATTCTTTGAAAGACAGGAAATACGAGATAGCCATATTGAGATCTATAGGCGCGTCCAGAAGGTTGGTTCTATCCGGAATTTTATTTGAAGGATTGATAATAACAGGCTTTGGCGTCATTACCGGCTTTTTATTGGGACACTCCATCATTTTAATCTTATTCAAACAACTACTGGGTAGAAGTGCCGGGTTTATGTCTTTTGCTCCCGGGGAAGGTTTGTTGTTCATTGCCTGTATAGCAATTGGTATATTTGCATCGGTGATACCTGCTGTAATGGCGTACAGAACAGATATTTCAAAGACACTTGCTCAAGGTTAAAAATTGATTTAGAATATGAGAGTACTGGTTTTTATAATGGTGGCTGTGGCAACATGGTCGTGTCAATCACAAGAGAAACAGAAACAGGAGAACATGGACCCGAAAGCCTTTAGTCAGGCCATAGCGGAAGATAAAAATGCTGTAGTCGTTGATGTTCGGACGGATAGAGAAGTGGCTGGTGGGATGATAAAGGGTGCGGTGCATATGGATATAAATTCTCCTGATTTTAGAGATCGAGCTGCTAAGTTGCAAAAGGACAAGACCTATTATGTGTATTGTCTGTCTGGCGGGAGAAGTGCTAGCGCAGCCAGTTATTTCAAAGAGATCGGAATTGAAAATGTGGTGAATCTTGACGGGGGTATCAGAGGATGGCAAAACTCAGGGTTGCCGTTAGTGAAACCTCAGGACACTAAATAATTCAGGAAATTTTGAATACGGCAAAACAATTTTTTTCAGGATATCAGTTCATGGATTGTATGTTGAGATCATTTCTTTTTGTAGGCTTCTTGTGCTGGTCATTGTTTGCGGTGAGCCAGGGCTCTTCAAAGGAAAACTGGGAGACGCTTTCAAAACTTGAGTTTGAGAAGTCGCACGATGAGTACGGAGAGATATACCTTCCGAAGTTTGGACCCGAAATAAAGGCGCTTGCAGGAAAAGAAATCGAGTTGGATGGCTACATCATTCCCTTTGAGGGCATGTTTGGACCGACAAAATTGATTATTTCCTCCGTGCCCATTGCATCCTGTTTCTTTTGTGGTGGGGCTGGCCCCGAGTCGGTGGCTGAAGTATATTTGAGGGAATCTGTAAAATACACAGCCAAAAGAGTGAAGGTCACCGGAAAGCTCACGCTCAACAAGGAAAATTCAGATCAACTGATGTATATATTGAAAGACGCAAAAATGCAGGTGCTATGAAAATAACAATACCTATTTCCGTTTTATTGGTCCTCCTAATAGCCTCTTGTGGCGGGGATAAACCCAATCAGATAAACAACCTCAAAGACGAGGTAATGGGATTACATGATGAGGTAATGCCGAAGATGGGCGATCTGCGGAAAGCCAGTAAAAGCTTGATGATGAAAGCCGAAACATTGGATTCGACATCGGCGGCCAAACTAAAAGTCATCGCAGAAGATATCGAAGCAGCCAATGAATTTATGATGGATTGGATGCGCCAGTATGAGCCGGATATGGAAGGTACTGATGAGGAATTACTTGAATATTACAAAGCGCAGCGAGCAGGCATCCAGGAAGTGAAAGAAAGAATGCTTAATGCCCTTGAACAAGGACAAAAAGCACTCTCCGAGTAATTTTTTATTGTTTTTCGCAGTTGTTAAGCCATTCGGTAACCTGTTTCACACCGATCAGGCCAGCGTTGTTTCCCCATGAATTAGAGATATAAGTGATCACCTCAGCGATTTCAAGATCTGACAAGGTGGGAATTGGAGGCATTACCTGTGTATATTCCACACCATTTACTGTGATGGGCTTAAACTGACCATTTCTGATACCGCATGCAGCCTTGTCTGGGTTTGCTTCAAGGAAATCTGATTTAGCCAATGGAGGATAAAGTTTTGCGAGTCCCTGTCCTTCGGCCTGATGACATGCCAGGCAGTAGGTTTTGTAGATCTCTTTTCCTTTCACAATGTATTGTTGAAGTTTTACGTCATCTTCCCCACCAGCAGATGCCGATGGTTCGGCTTTAGGAGCCGGTTTTTCAGTTGATGAAGTGCCAGAAGTTCCTTTTTCTCCACCCCCGCCACAGGCATAGAGACCAAGGATGAATAATACAGCAATGAGTTTAGTTAGTGTTTTCATTTTTCTTTATTAGTCTACCGATATCATTTATAAGGATGTCTACCTGCTCTGGTATCGTACCATCGTAGACACCCCGTATTCTTCTTTGTTTATCCACAAGAAGGAAAGCTCCGCTATGGATGTATCCACCCGGTGCATTTTCATCTTCATTAGCTACTACCAGATAGCTGGTTTCACCAATGTCGTAGATAGAATCTTTATTCCCTGTCACGAAGTGCCATTTTTCTGTTTTCACACCTAGCTTTTCCGCAAAATCTTTTAGTACAGCAACCGTGTCATGTTTGGGGTCTATGGTGTGGGAAAGAATGGCTACCTCGGATTCATTTTCATATGCTTCGTATACTCTCAGCATCTGCTGCTTCATGAGCGGACAGATCGTAGGGCAGCTGGTAAAAAAGAAATCGGCCACATAGATCTGATCACTGAAGGTTTCATTGGTCACCAGGTTGCTGTCCTGGTCAACAAAAGCAAAATCTCTTATGGTATGATAGATGGTGTCTTTTACCACCTCACCGTTTACCTCTTTGTCGACGAACTTTTTATTCCCGAGAATCGGTAGCTCGTTGGTGGTATTCACCTCACCACAACCAACCAGATAAAATACAGATATAGTGATTAAAAGAAATCTCAACTTTTTCTTGTCCTTTTATAGATCCGAATCGCCAACATTAATAGTACTGCGAATATAATCAACCCGATGCTACCCCATAACCAACTCATTTGATTTTTCACTACGATAAGAAAAACGATAGCTACCAGTAAAAAGGTGGCTATTTCATTCCACACACGAAGTTGCTGTGAAGTGTATTTTTTTTGGCCCGACTGCAGGCTGGTGTAGATTCTTTGGCAGAGGAAATGATAGACATAAAGCAAAAGGACAAACGATAGCTTGATGTGCATGAATGGCATCTTTAACCATTCTGTCTGGATGAGAATTAATGATACACCCAAAATCAAGGTCAGTATGGCCGATGGCCAGGTAATGCCATACCACAGTCGCTTAGACATAAGAGCGAACTGGCTGGTCAGAATGGACTTTTCAGGCTCTGACTTTTCAAAGGCCTCTGTGTGGTAAACAAACAGTCTGACAATGTAAAACAAGCCTGCAAACCAGGTGACGATAAAGATGATATGGAGTGATTTTATATATAAATATTCCACTTTGGGGAGCTTTTTTGGTACAGGGACGGTTTATACAAAGTCGGAAAGCAAAATTGAGCTGTATTTTCTGACAAAGCAAGGAATTTATATCTTCGAAAGAATATTCTTGAAAAATGGCGGAACAATCCAAAATATGGTTTCTGGAGGAAATTGATCTTTTCGATATCCTGTGTCCCAGTAAAACACCCAACATGGAGACAAGGCATCCTCCTAATCATTTTAAAAAGGATGATTTTATCTACTTCCCTGATCAGCCTTCATCCAGCATATATATGGTGGCAGATGGACGGGTAAAGATCGGGTCCTATGTAGAGGACGGGAAAGAAAATATCAAGGCCATCCTGGGCAAGGGAGAGATATTTGGAGAGCTGGCCCTGGCTGGAGAGTCAAAGCGAACTGACTTCGCCCAGGCACTCGATAATGATACACGAATTTGTTCTATGAGCATCAATGACCTTCAGGAGTTGATGAAAGACAACCAGACCCTGGCGTTGAAGATATTCAAAATCATGGGCTTCAGGCTGCGAAAGATGGAGCGGAAAATTACTTCACTGGTATTTAAAGATGCCAGAACCAGGATCGTTGAGTTTTTGAAGGACATGGCGGAGGAAAGAGGACAGAAAGTAGGGTTTGAAACGATGATCAAAAATCACCTGACGCATAAAGACATTGCCAGCCTGACAGGGACGTCCAGACAAACCGTAACGACCGTGCTTAATGAATTGAGAGAGTCCAACATTATCAATTTTGACAGAAGGAGGATCCTCATACGTGACGTGGCTAAGCTGAACTAGACATACAGGAATTATTCATAATCCCAGTATTTATCCCTTTTTATTTCCTTCAGGAGTAGGCTTCTGCCATCGGTGGATTCCATTTTGAGAATGTAATTAGGATACGTGTTATTGATCCAGTATGTCAAAGATTCCTGGTTGTCTTTTGCAACAATTACTTTCCAGGGTTCCTGGATTAAATCAGATATTAATCCTTCCAATTCTGTACCCGGATTGGATTTCATCACCCGAACATGCGCTTTAACTGGTTTAGGTAATTCGGCTTTATTGTTGACCTGAGTAGGATATAGTAAAATGTCAAATTCAAGCCCATCGGTAAAATTTAGCGTTCTGAGCGAGTAACTAAGCTGATCTTCAAACCACGGTCCTTGCTCGATTTTCGCTTGTCCCGAGCCTTCACCGTCGAAGTAACTCATGTAATCGTATTGATACTTGTTGCCTTTTTCAAGGAACTGCTTGGAAGTAGTGCCACACCATTCCTGGGATGTATGAGATAGCTTGTGAAGACTTTCGGGGTTGTCTCTATGCATAAACACGCTGGTAAGAAAGTGGTAAGGGTAAGCGAGTGTTTCCACCCGACAAAACTTATTGATCTTCATGACCGAGTACAGGTCCTCCCGACTGTAATCATCTGTTTTGACGCGGTATGCCTTATTGAATTCTTCCTTTACGAGTATGTAGACATACTCAAATGGCCGACTCTTACCATAAATCTCCTTGGTAGCCTCGTAAAGAGCTACCTCTGCCATTCCATCATCCCATAGCTTGTTTTTAGCCCAGTCATAATGGATGTAATCTTTTTGTGTCTCTTCGGCAGAATGTTTATAGCCAAAGAACAACGCTGAACCGAGAGCCAGCAAAATGGGAACGCTAATGAGAATCTTCTTCATCGGGATCTACAAATTGAAAGTCAATGTCAGAATCCTTGAGATCCTGGAATGTATCTATGTCACTCAATTCATCTAACAAGAAAAACTCCTTTTGAGTTTTGGCCACTTCTTCCAATAGCTCTTTCAGGACTTTGTCATGCCCATATTTTTTTCCATCGAAGAATGCCGGTGTTGGTTCTTTCATTCCCAACAGGTAGAACCCTCCATCCCTGGCAGGCCCGATGACATAATCGTTTTCATCCAGCTGTTTAAAAGCTTCGTTGAGGTGTTTTTCTGAGATCTCGATAGAGTCACTTCCGATAATCACTACTTTTTCGTACCCCGTTTCAAAAGACTTTTGGAATGCATTGCTCATTCTCTCACCCAGACTTTTTCCTTTTTGAATGAGTAATTTATACTGGCTATCATCCCAGATGTCTTCTATCTCAACATATTCAGAGTAGAAGACTGCTTTATCTACGTCAAGCGCTTCAGTGATTTCTGCTGTATGTTCTACCAGGTATTGATATACATCCAGGGCACCGTCAATCCCAATCTCTTCAGCGAGTCGGGTTTTGACATGTCCTGGTACAAGATTTTTTACGAATATGATCAGAAGGCTTTTATCCATTTTTTAGCTTTTGTTCTTTAACAAATAATTCTGCGGCAGCAATTCCCAGCACCACTACATATTCCATAACCACCCACCAGAGTGATAGTTCATATCCATCTTTCCCATATCCCATGTAGGTAATAAATACCACCAAAGACCAGGCTACAGGAAAATAGAAGCCACTTAGAAGGCCTAAAGGTAATAATGTTAGGACATACCAGGGATGCACGGTGGTAGCCAGCAAAAGGTATATCATTAATATCCAAAGCAGGGCATTTGGAATTTTCCAGTTGTTTTTTGCTGCGTATAAAGAAAATAACATGATAGAAATGAAGGTACTCACAGAGAGCCATGGACCCCAGGTCTCAATGGGGTTATACCCTTTCAAGAGCCAACCGATCTCTCTTACTATGAAATAGATGCTGGCGTTGAACTCAAATTTATTTGAATACAACATCAAACTTTCTTTGAAACCAAAGAAGGAGCCGGGTAGGATAAGCGGGAGTAGTGTTGCTACTAAAATTATTAGAGATATTGCCGATAGCAACACTCCATTTTTCCATCTGTTTTTCAGCATCAGAAAGGGAAGAAAGATCAGAGGAATCAGTTTAGTCGCTGCTGCCAGACCCATGGCCAGCCCTCCGGATACATAATGATTTTTTGATAAAGCATAGATGGCCAGGAGGAGAAAGAAGATCACTAATCCTTCAAAATGAATGTTGCCCACAAACTCCAGTACCACCAGTGGGTTCAGGAAATACCAGGCGGCTATGTTGGTAGGTCGCCCATATATTGAAGCAAGCTTCATGAGCAGGAATACACTACCTAAATCCGCCAGAAAAAGAAAGCTCCGTATGACATTCGTTCCCAGCAGATAGTTTTGATTACCAATGGTTGAAGCCATCCAGAACATCGCCTGGTTGAGTGGCGGATACACGGTATAGTGTGTTTGAGAATTAAGTAACTCATATAAAGTGGGGTCTATTTCTTGCAAATCATTGGGTTTGAAAACAAATGGGTTGATCCCCTCCTGGATCAGTTTTCCATCCCACAAAAACCTAAAAATATCATCAGAAAGATTAGGTAGATGAAAGAATAATATGATCCGAACCAGAACTCCTAATCCGATCAGCCAGTAAATATTTTTTTCTAGAATAACGATCCAGAGGTAACAAAAAAAAGCTGAGAAGAACCCGGCGAACAGGATGAATGTCTGATGTCGTTCGACAAGTAATCCGACGGTTGCGATGGCAACAAGATAAATCAGGAATGAGGTAATCCGTGATGCTCGTTGATGCTCGATCATTTAGTAAAGGGCATTAGTGATTTGTAAAATACAAACCCAAATCCAATTGCCAGCAAGAGGTGCCAGGGTAGAAAGCCGAATTCCCTGAAATAGATACCAATGAGTATACCTGATATAAAATAGACAGACAGTAAGCCTTCCAGAAACACAATAGGTGAAACTGATACCTTAAGATAAGCATCATCTTTTATGCTTTCTTTTTTCTTTTTGAGGTTGAATTTTGGGGTTCTGATAAATGGTGATTTAATACCCAGGTACCCTTCGGAGACAGCGATGGAGTTGTGCAGCGATAGGCCACTCGTAAGCACAATAAATGCCGGAAAATCTTTGATGAAGTGCTTCCAGGAAGCTTTTTTGTCAATGCTCCTTAAAGCGGTCCAGTAAAAAAGAGTGATAATGATAAATCCAAAGACAAACACCCCGCCCCAGCTCCATATCCAGTGATCATTTGTGGATTGCTTGATCAGGATGAGTGGTACGGAAGTGATGGCAGCGATGAAGAGCCAAAGAAATACCGAGCTATTCATCAGGTGCGCGATTCCATGAATTTTGGTGCCCAGGGAAAGTTTAGATTTCAGGATATTCGGAATGCTTTGTCTGGCAGTTTCCGCGGCACCTTTGTTCCATCGGTATTGCTGAGATTTGATAGATGGAACAATCGTTGGCAGCTCTCCGGGAGAGACTGTATCCTCTAGATAATTGAACTTCCAGCCTTTGAGCTGTGCCCGGTAGCTAAGGTCAAGATCTTCGGTCAGGGTGTTAGCTTTCCATCCTCCAGCATCCACAATGCATTGTTTCCTCCATATACCTGCAGTACCATTGAAGTTGATAAGTCTGCCTGAATGGAGTCTGCCTGATTGCTCGATGGTAAAATGGGCATCCAGGGCAAACGCCTGGATTCGGGTTAGTAGGTTATAATTTTTGTTGATGTGCCCCCATCGGGTTTGTACCATTCCTGTATTTTCTTCGAAGTGGGGCAAAGTGCGGTAAAGAAAATCCTCATTTGGAATAAAATCCGCATCAAAAATGGCAATAAATTCTCCCGATGCCTGTTCCAACCCATATTGAAGCGCTCCTGCTTTAAAGCCTTCCCTGGAGGGTCTTCGAATCTGATGAATATTTAAGCCTTTTTCTTTCCATTTTACAACGGAATTTTCAATGATCGAGCAGGTTTCATCGTCGGAGTCGTCCAGTACCTGCACTTCCAATTGGTCTTTTGGATATTGGATATTTCCTACAGCATCTATCAGTCTGGCTACCACATATTTTTCGTTATATACAGGTAGCTGAATGGTGACTTTTGGGAATTTTGTGAGAGGTAGTACGGTGGCGCCTTTTGTTTTACTTCTATTGTATTGAATGATCAGGTAGAGCTGTACCATGGCAAACAAACAGATCACCGAAACAGAAAAAATGTATCCAAAAATGATCAACCCCTCCATAGCTACAAATATCTAAAAATGGTAAAAAGAATTTTATATCCGGCCATGATAGTTCCCTTAACTGTGCCCGAGACTTTGGAAACACCAATTCTCCGGCGATAATTCACAGGGACTTCAGTGTTTCGTAGTTTTAATCGGGCTGATTTGAGCTGCATCTCCACTGTCCAGCCATAGTTTTGATCTTTCATTTGTAGCGCCAACAAGCTTGAATATCGTATGGCGCGAAAGGGACCCAGGTCTGTAAAGGGAATTCCGTAAAACAGTTTGATAAGCCTTGTGGCTAACCAATTGCCAAATACCTGAGGAAATGTCATCGACCCACTTTCTTTTTCTCCCAAAGCCCTTGAACCGATGACAAGGTCTGCCTGATCGTCGATAATGGGTTGTATCAGTTTTGGGAGTTCCTCCGGATAATCCGAATGGTCAGCGTCCAGGAATACCACGATATCTGGCCTGGTTTGAGAATCCTTAATATGCGTTAAAGCTTTGAGGCAGGCACTGCCATATCCTTTTCTTGACTCATAAAGGACAGTAGCTCCTTTTTTTTTCGCTACTCCCGATGTGTTGTCTACAGAGCCATTATCGACCACGATAACCTCCCCGACAACTGTCATGGGGATTTCATCGAGCACATAACCGACTGCATTTTGCTCATTTAATGCAGGGATAATTACACTCACAAGTGGTTTTGTAGACTTCAAACTCATGCAGCCTGCAAAGCTACTCTCATCTTACAATGGAAGCTGTCATATTATTGACAAACCCCAAAATTTATGCTTGATGTGCGTTTTAAATGAAGTAAAGCTTATTTTAGCATCCTGAAATTTTTTTGACCAGCAGATTATGTATAAGACGATTAATGGCATTCAGCATATTGGTGTGGGCGTTCCTGATACGGAAATCGCCTGGAAGTGGTACCGCAAGTTTTTTGGGATGGATATCCCCATGTTTGATGGAGTGGCACCGGCGCCATTGATGGACATTTATACAAACAATGAGACCATTACTAAGCGGGCTACCATGATTTTTAGTTTGCAAGGTGGCACTGCCATGGAGGTCGTTTGCCCTACATCGTTTAAAGCCACGCATGCAAAAACCAAGTTTCAGTTGGGTGACCTGGGAATCTTTACCGGGCACGTAAAGTGTAAAGACATTAAAACCGCCTTTGATTTCTTCAAAAACGGAGGTGCGGAAATTCTTACCGATATCGTAGTGGATCCATCGGGTAAAGAACTTTTCTATGTAGCCGATCCAAATGGCCTTATTTTCCAGCTGCAGGAAGGCGACAATTTCTATACAAAGAGGAAGCACCCTACAGGAGGAACCAATGGTTGTACCATTGGAGTGTCGGACATTGATAAAGCTATGACACTCTATGCCGATATCCTTGGATATAGCAAGGTGGTATATGACGAAACAGGGAAATTTGGTGACTTCAGCAGTCTTCCGGGTGGAAAGAAGAAATTCAGACGGGTGAAGTTGACACAACCAGGACCTTTGGGAGGTGGCTTTGCCAAAGTGATTGCTGATACATATATAGAGCTGATCCAGGCCATTGACTACAAGCCTAAGAAAATCTATGAAGGCAGGCTGTGGGGAGATATCGGGTTTGTGCACCTGGGTTTTGATGTGAGAGGTATGGTAGAGCTTGGCAAGGAGCTGGATGAAAAAGGTTTTGGATTTACCTGTGATACCAAAGACACACTAGATATGGGGGGTACCACGCGAGTACATTGTACCTATATCGAGGATCCGGACGGAACGTTGATCGAACTCATCGAAGTTTATAAAATTCCTATCCTTGAGAAGCTTGGGATTTTCCTGGATGTCGAAAAAAGAGATCCACTAAAGCCATTACCAGATTTTATGCTCAAAGCATTACGTTTTAGCAGAGTGAAAGCCTAATCATGAATCCACGGACCCTTCGATTTTTGAGTCTTGTTGGGATTTTCGCTGTGATGATCCTGAGCGGGATGTATGGTTATAGAACATGGATCGAAGGGGAGACAAGGTGGTATTTTGTAATCCTCTCAATTGGTATCGCGATGCTTCTCATTTTCAATTTGATGGGTGGTAAGAAACGTTGAGGAAACTCTTGAAGTAACTTGCTTTATTTCCTGATCTGTCAAATAAAGGCCGGACCAATTAGCTTATACCAGCTAATGTGTGGCGATTAGAAATCTGTGTCAGCATCTTTTAACTCCAATTCTTTAATCCAGATGTTCCGATACAATACATCATGTCCTTCTGCCTGTAGCTTCAATCCTCCGGGACGATCAGTAATTCCTTTTCCGCCATCGTTACCACCATCAAGCCCGGAGTTAGGCCCACCCCATACCTGATTGATTGTCTGATTTACATGCACTTTTTTGCCATTAAAATAGACGGTCACCAGGGGTTTCTCAACAAGTACTCCTTCCTGAAATCTGGCTGCCCTGAATTGAATGTCATAGGCATTCCATCTTCCCACCCCATTGTAAGCATGGTAAGGTGATTCAGTTTCATTGATGATGGCACCCAGGCCATGTTTGGTGGTGTCGCCGTCAAGTATCTGGATTTCATACCGGTTTTGTAGATATACTCCACTATTACCTCCTGGTTCTTTGATAAGGAACTCTACATGGGCTCTGAAATCTGTAAATTTTTGTTTAGTGACAATGTCAGCAGCCCCATACAGCCCACCCTTAGAAGCGGGATCATTTGAGTTGACAACGGTACCCTCACCTGTTGGGTCCTCTTCTATTTCCCATTTAATGGGTAGTTCAGCCTTCAACCTTGGACCATCCCAATAGGTCCAGTTTTTATCTAACATGGCTTTGGTTCCATCAAATATTACGGTTGCATCATTAGGAGCTTTAGCTCCAACCCCAATGTCCGTTTTGTCGTTGTTTTCAACGACCTTTTTTTGGCCAGGAGAGCAGGAAATAAACAGGATGGAAAGAAAGAGGATACTGATAATAGCTTTCATAGGGTTTGGGTTGTTTTCTGGATGAACTGGATAGCTAATATACCTGAACTGGTAGACAACAAAAGTTTTAACGAAGCCTAAATATTGAAGAATTTCGATATTAAAATTAATTAGATTGTTTAATTAGTTTAAGGTAACTCAAACTTTTGTGTGCTGAACGCTGATTCATTATATCTAAAGGATTAATAGTCGATTTTGAGATTATCATCCGGCAACGTATAACACATCTACAATCGAGGTATCAATCGTCAAAAGATCTTTTTTGAAAGCTGAGGAGAACTTTGAGTGGGATTCCCGCTAGACTACAAAAGTTTAGCAAGACCTAAATATTGACGATTTTAGATGATATAGAAAGATTAGGTTTTCTCAAACCATTTAAGGTGAGCTTAAACTTTTGTTGTCTAGGCTGGCTAAGACTCAAACAAAGTCCGGGTCAGAATACTTCTTCCGAGGGTAATCTCATCGGCATACTCCAGCTCACCGCCTACAGGGATACCCCTGGCAATGCTGGTAACCTTTACATCAAGGTCTTTGAGAAGTTTGGTGATATAAAAGGCAGTTGTATCGCCCTCCATAGTCCCGCTTAATGCCAGAATTATTTCTTTGATCTCCGAATTGTTTTTGATCCTATCGATGAGAGAGTTGATGCGGATGTTATCCGGGCCAATACCGTCCATAGGTGAAATCCTTCCGCCCAGCACGTGGTACAGGCCATTGTATTGTCCGGTATTGCGGATAGCCATAGCATCTGTAGTTCCTTCTACCACGCAGATGATTGAGGTGTCCCGATTCATGGTCATACAGGTACACTCATCCGTATCACCAATGATGTGACAGGTATTACAATACTTGATGTTGTGGCGTAAGTCTACCAGCGCTTCCGATAAGGAAGTGGTATCCGCTTCAGGTCTATTCAAAATATGAAGAACCAGTCTTAATGCAGTTTTTTTTCCAATACCCGGAAGCTTTGCTATCTCCTCTACGGCCTTCTCTACCAGCTTGGATGGATATTCCATATCATTCTATGGTAGCCTTGATCCCTGCTTCGCAAATTCCTTCACGCATAGGCTTCAGCTCCTTGAAAGTGCCTTTCTTGACTGCACATTTTCCTTTGAAATGAATGATGTAGGTGCATTGCTCCGCCTGCGTAGCATTGTGCTTACAGACTTTGATGAGGGTATTGATCACATGATCAAAGGTGTTGAAATCATCGTTGTACACAACCAGATCATTGACCCTACCTTCGTCTACTTCTTCGGCAACTTCTACGAGTTCTTCTAGTTCAGTTTCAAAATCTAGATCAAATCCCATAGTGCAAAATTAATAGATGTCTTTAACTTACCGAATTTTAATACTATTTGATTATGCAACCGGTTACTGTAGGTATAGTTATTATTGGGTATTTCCTGGTCCTGATATTCATTTCTTATCTCACTTCGAGGAATTCTTCGGATGAGGATTTTTTCACAGCAGGAAGGCAATCTCCGTGGTTTTTAGTGGCTTTTGGAATGATTGGAGCGTCTTTGTCAGGCGTTACCTTTATCTCTATTCCTGGCGAAGTGGGAAACAGTAATTTTAACTATTTCCAGGTCGTTCTGGGGTATTTGCCAGGCTACCTCGTCATTGCCACTGTCCTGATGCCCTTGTATTACCGGCTTAGACTGACCTCAATCTACACTTTTCTGGAAGAGAGATTCGGGTTTTGGTCATATAAGTCCGGAGCATTCTTTTTTCTGCTGAGTCGTGTGATTGGCTCTTCCTTTCGGTTGTTTTTGGTAGCAGGTGTTCTCCAAATTTCGTTTTTCGATGCATTCGACCTGCCTTTTTGGGTATCTGTGCTGGTTTCTATCTTACTAATCTGGATCTATACATTCCGGTCCGGGATAAAAACAGTGGTCTGGACCGACACATTGCAGACACTTTTCATGATTGCCTCTGTGGTGATAAGCATCTTCTTTATAAAAAATGAGCTTGGATTGGATACTGGTGAGCTGATCTCACAAATTTCTTCTGATGAGCGAAGTACCATTTTCCAATGGGATTGGCAAAGCGGGAGAAACTTCTTCAAACAGTTTTTCGCAGGTGCTTTTATTGCTATTGTGATGACAGGATTGGATCAGGACATGATGCAAAAGAACCTGACCATCAAAACTCTTCGGGATGCCCAGAAAAATGTCTTTTGGTTTTGTGTGATCCTCGTGGGGGTAAACTTGCTGTTTCTTAGTCTGGGCTTACTGTTATTTCAGTTTTCTGAGATCAGAGGTATTCCGATTCCAGAGAGAACAGATTATCTGTTTCCCGGGTTGGCCATTGGACATTTCTCTACGATAGGATCGATTGTATTTCTATTAGGTATCACAGCGGCGGCATATTCCAGTGCTGATTCAGCCCTCACTGCCATGACAACTTCTTTTTGTGTCGATTTTCTGGGCTTTAAGCCAGAGAATTATAAAAAGAATAAGCGGACCAGGATGCTGGTGCATATTTCCTTCTCGGCGTTGATATTTTTTGTGGTATTAATCTTCCATGCAGTGAATGACCAAAGTGTGATTACGGCCGTGTTTACAGCGGCAGGATATACCTACGGCCCATTGTTGGGTATGTTCAGTTTTGGGATGTTTACAAATATTTCGGTAAAAGATCGCTGGGTACCCCTCGTATGTTTGCTGTCGCCGCTTGTTTCTTATTTAATAAACATCTATTCGCCGACGCTACTGGGAGGCTATAAATTTGGATTTGAAATCATCATTCTGAATGGTTTATTGACGTTTTTAGGCTTACTGATTATAAGAAGGAACTCAAATTAAAGCCCAATTTCGGTTGTAGGGTCCCAGAAATGGTTATCAAGATTCATAACCTGGTCATCCTTTACCTTTACTCCTTCTTTTTGAAGCAATTCCTGCATCAATGTGGGTGTAGCGAAGGCGTTTTTACCTGTCAATAATCCATTTCTGTTTAATACACGATGTGCGGGGACATCCTTTGGAGCACCATTCATGGCCCAGCCTACCATTCTGGCACTTCTTCTTACACCGAGGTAATTGGCAATTGCTCCATAGGAAGTCACTTTTCCTTTGGGGATCAATCTGACAACTTCGTATACGTCGTTGAAAAAATTAGAATTATCTTTCATAAGTGCAAATCGCCTTAAAAAAAATACAATTACCTATATTTGGTTTAACAATTTATTAATAACGTTGTTAGGTCCCTATGCATCACCTAATTTGTTAAACTTAAATTTTTAAAGATCACTGCACGATGAAAATAGAAGTTCAAGATTTTGTTCCTGAAAAAGCCAAAGGGGGTTTATTCAAGTCGGGAAAGATACAACCATTTGAAGAGGTAGTTGAAGAAATGAATGGATGGTTGGCAAGCAACAGTCATGTCAATGTGTTAAATGTTGAGACAGTAGTGCTGCCAAATATTCATGAAGAAGAAGGTAGCCGCGATACGGAATTGTATACTGCCGGGGAATCACATTCCCAGTGGTATCAGTTGATCCGTGTTTGGTACACGCTTTAACATCAATCAAATAATCCCTTCATCTTATTTGGAGGGAGTACGCCCAGATGTTCATAGGCTAACTCTGTAGCTTGTCTGCCCCTAGCAGTACGTTTCATGTACCCTTCCTGAATCAGGAAAGGCTCATAAACTTCTTCAATGGTTTCAGCTTCTTCACCACAGGAAGTAGCAATGGTTGATAAGCCTACGGGTCCGCCTTTAAACTTGTTGATGATGGTGGAGAGGATGCGGTTATCCATTTCATCCAGTCCATGCTCATCTACATCCAGTGCATCCAGAGCCATTTTGGCGATGTCCAGGGTGATGGCTCCATCTCCTTTGACCTGAGCAAAGTCACGGGTCCTTCTCAGTAGGTTGTTGCAGATCCTTGGAGTGCCTCTACTCCGCCGGGAAATTTCGTAGGCAGCTTCCTCATCGATAGGCGTTTGCAGAATGTCTGCAGACCTTAGTACGATCTTCATCAGCAATTTAGAATCATAATACTCCAGCCTTGAATTGATCCCAAATCGGGCACGAAGAGGGGCTGTCAGTAAACCGGATCTGGTCGTGGCGCCAATCAGGGTAAATGGGTTTAGGGCAATCTGTACAGATCGGGCATTAGGTCCCGAGTCCAGCATGATATCGATGCGGTAATCCTCCATGGCAGAATATAGATATTCCTCTACAATGGGATTCAATCGGTGGATTTCATCAATAAACAGTACATCATGATCTTCGAGGTTGGTTAGGAGACCTGCCAGCTCACCAGGTTTGTCGAGCACCGGCCCTGATGTCACCTTCAGATTACTGCCCAATTCATTGGCAATGATGTGAGAGAGCGTAGTTTTCCCTAATCCGGGAGGGCCATGGAGCAAAACATGATCCAGCGGTTCAGTCCGTTGCTTGGCCGCTTCAACAAATATTTTCAGGTTTTGGATGATTTTTTCCTGGCCAGTGAAATCCTCAAAAGATAGCGGCCGGAGGGCCTTTTCTATTTCCTTTTCAGCACCTGAAAAACTGTCATCGTCTGCTCGTAGATAATCTTCTCTCATAGATTTGTCAAACAAAGATAACTTTAGCTTCGGACAATCATTTAATATTGTAAAAAACCCTCAGCTATGTCAAGGAAACTGGTGATCCGAATCATTTTGTCGATAGGCCTACTGATCCTTATTTTTCAGTTTTTTACCAGCCAACCTGAGGTTGAACCTGTACACCTGGAGGGTAAAACTATGGGCTCGATTGTGTATAATGTGAAGTATACCGACGAGGACAATGCTAATTACAAATCAGAGGTAGATTCGATCCTCATATCACTAAACAATTCTCTTTCGACTTATATCAATGATTCTGAGATCTCCAGGTTGAATCAACTGCAAGAGATTCAAAATCCTTCAGGCATGTTTACGGACGTGATGAAGAAAAGTGAGGAGATCTGGATTGCGACCTATGGAGCTTTTGATCCTACCATTGGACCGCTCGTCAATGCCTGGGGATTTGGCCCAAATGGTAAGCCGAACTTTTTAGATTCAGTTGTTGTAGATAGTTTGATTCAGTATGTTGGATTTGGAAAATTACTCTTCAGTCAGGAAAAAATAGCGATAGAGCCTGGGATGTACCTGGATTTTAGTGCCATTGCCAAAGGCTATGCCGTTGATCTGGTAGCAGAGTTTCTGGAGAAGAAAAAAATTAAGAATTACATGGTTGAAATAGGTGGCGAGGTCAGGGTAAAGGGAAATAACGGAAAGGGAGATCCCTGGAAAATTGGCATTGAAGATCCCCTGGTAAGCAGGCTGGAGAGAAAATTGCTGGCAATCACTGAGCTGAGCGATATCTCGATGGCTACTTCGGGAAACTATAGAAATTATTACGAAGTGGATGGCAAGACAATTGCTCATACCATTGATCCACGTACAGGATTCAATGCCCAAAATAATGTATTGAGTGCCTCGGTATTTGCCAGGGAATGCGTTACCGCAGACGCATATGCCACGGCAATAATGGTACTGGGTCTTGATGCGTCCAAAGCACTTTTGAGCCAGAATAACATTGATGCCATCATCGTTTATTCTGAAGATGAAGAAATTGGTGCCTATGTATCAGAAAATATCTCTTCTGTTGTAAACTTTGTTGGCGACATCAACCAATCTACTATTCAATGATCATAGTCATCCTGGTTTTACTATCAACCACAATGCTGGGTGGGCTGGCAGTTTTATTGATTGGGCTGAAGCCTACTTCAATCAGGTTGCCTTTGATATTCGCAGGGTCATTTCTCTTTGGAGTAACCATTATTCATATTCTTCCGGAAGTCTTTACGCTCAGCGAGAAGCCAATGACCATCGGAGTTTTTATACTTATTGGCTTTTTTTTCCAGCAGTTGCTGGAACATTATACTTCAGGAATTGAACATGGCCATTTTCATGCGCACAGGTCTGGTTCTACTACTTTCTCAGGCATTTCCCTTTTAGTCGCCTTGGTCATTCATTCTTTGATGGAAGGAGCACTTTTAACGCATGACTCTCCTTTCCATGCCAGGCATGAGTCACATACTTTGCTGCTGGGGATTATTCTTCACAAGATGCCTGCTGCTTTTGCTTTGATGACCACAGTCAAAACAGGACCAAGATTTACTTCTGGTCAATGGTTGATCCTGGTCATATTTGCTATATCCTCCCCCATGGGTTTGATATTTAGTGAATATGTTTTAGCCCTGTCTCATGAATATTTACTCTACCTATTTGCCCTGGTTTCAGGTGGATTTCTTCATATCTCCACTACCATTTTTGTAGAATCCAGCCCGGAGCATAAAATTGGATTTAAAAAAATAATAGCTGCTGTTGGCGGAGCTACAGTAGCTATTGTAGCTGAGTTTTTTTTATAACACCCTCATAAAGACGTACTGAACAAGGATTTTCGAAAAAGTATCCTCATGCTTTTTAATTTCTCTGTTTTGAGCGTAAGGCCAACTTGTATAAATTGTGCCTTCTTTATAAATAACACTAACAACCCAATCCCAAAATGGACAAAGAAAAAATGAAGGCCTATTGGAAGAGGAATATCAGGTATTTGCTGATCCTTCTTTCTATATGGTTCCTGTTTTCATATGCCGCCGGCATCCTGTTTGCAGAACAATTGAATCAAATCAGACTTGGAGGTTTTAAGCTTGGTTTCTGGTTTGCCCAGCAAGGTTCGATATATGCTTTTGTAATCATCATCTTTGTCTATGTCTATCTCATGAACAAGCTAGACAAAGAATTTGACGTCGACGAACAGGATTAAGCTATGGATGTACAGATTTGGACTTTTCTACTCGTTGGGATCACATTTACAATATATATTGGTATAGCCATCTGGTCCCGGGCTGGCTCAACCAAAGAATTCTATGTAGCAGGAGGTGGTGTTTCGCCGCTGGCCAATGGTATGGCTACAGCCGCAGACTGGATGTCGGCTGCTTCATTCATCTCCATGGCAGGATTGATCTCTTTCATGGGATATGATGGAGCGGTTTACCTCATGGGATGGACTGGTGGCTATGTTTTGCTGGCACTTTTACTTGCACCTTATCTTAGGAAGTTTGGCAAGTTTACTGTGCCTGATTTCATTGGAGACAGATACTATTCAAACATCGCCCGGACTGTGGCGGTCATTTGTGCCATCATTGTCTCGTTTACTTATGTAGCGGGTCAAATGCGTGGTGTAGGTGTGGTTTTTGCCAGATTCCTCGAAGTTTCGGTAGATACTGGAGTTTATATCGGTATGGCGATCGTATTGTTTTATGCCGTGCTGGGTGGCATGAAAGGGATCACCTATACGCAGGTGGCTCAATATTGTATCCTCATTTTTGCTTTCATGGTGCCTGCCATATTTATCTCAATCCAGCTGACCGGCAATCCTATTCCTCAGCTGGGATTTGGAGGAGCACTTTCTGATGGTACTTATCTACTCGATAAGCTGGATAATTTACATGAGGAACTCGGGTTTGCAGAGTACACTTCAGGATCCAAGTCGATGATTGATGTGTTTGCGATCACGCTGGCCCTGATGGTAGGAACGGCTGGTTTGCCGCACGTCATTGTTAGGTTTTTTACTGTGCCTCATGTAAAGGATGCAAGATTATCAGCGGGGTATGCATTGGTATTTATCGCGATCTTATATACCACCGCTCCTGCCATTGCAGCCTTTGCCAGGACCAACCTGATCACCACAGTATCAGAAAGACCCTATGCCGATGTACCAGAATGGTTTAGCAATTGGGAAAGTACCGGCCTGATCGCCTTTGAAGATAAAAATGCCGATGGTAAGATACAGTATGTAGGTGATCAGGAAAAGAATGAACTGACCATCGACCGGGATATCATGGTGTTGGCTAATCCTGAAATTGCCAAACTTCCCAATTGGGTGGTGGGCCTCGTTGCAGCTGGAGGGCTTGCGGCGGCGCTGTCAACGGCAGCCGGATTATTGCTGGTGATCTCCACAGCGATTTCACATGACCTGATCAAAAAGCAAATAAAACCCGACATCTCAGAAAAGGGAGAGTTGATATGGGCCCGGATTGGTGCCGTTATGGCGGTTACGGTAGCTGGATATTTTGGGATCAACCCTCCGGGGTTTGTAGCCGCAACAGTAGCCCTTGCTTTTGGGCTCGCGGCAGCATCATTCTTTCCTGCTATCATCCTCGGGATTTTCGATGCACGCATGAACAAAGAAGGTGCTGTAGCAGGAATGGTTGTCGGGATCACAACGATGTTTTTCTATATGGCACATTTCAAACTGGGCTGGTTTACCGATACCATACCCCCGGCAGAAGATTGGTGGCTGGGAATATCACCCGAAGGTTTCGGAACGGTTGCCATGCTCATAAATTTTGTGGTGTCTTTTAGTATTTCAAGGTTTTATCCGGCTCCCCCGGAGGATGTACAGGAGATCACCGAAATGATAAGATATCCTCGTGGAGCTGGAAAAGCGCTGGATCATTGATTAAATTGCCATTTCTTCACTTTTAACCCAAAGAGTTAACTTATTATGAGTCATAAAATTCAAACCTTAAGCGGATACATTCACGAATACCAAAAGAGCATTTTACAACCGGAAGAATTCTGGAGTAGAATAGCCGAGTCCTTTCATTGGCAGAAAAGATGGGACAAGGTACTGGAGTGGGATTTCGAAGGTCCGGATGTAAAATGGTTTTTGAATGGAAAGCTCAACATCACCGAAAATATCCTTGAACGGCATTTGTTCATCATGGGTGATAAGCCAGCCATCATTTGGGAACCCAATGACCCTAAGGAAAAGAACATTGTCCTTACATATCGGGAGCTTTATGAAAAGGTCTGCGAGTTTTCCAATGCGATGAAGGCTCAGGGAATAAAAAAAGGTGATCGGGTCATCATCTATATGCCGATGGTGCCGGAAGCTGCCATCGCGATGCTTGCCTGTGCAAGGGTTGGAGCCATCCATTCCGTTGTTTTTGCCGGGTTCTCTGCCTCATCATTAGCTGATCGTATCAATGACTGTGAGGCCAAAATGGTTCTGACCAGTGACGGAAACTTTAGAGGTGCCAAAACCATCGATGTGAAAGGTGTGGTAGATGAAGCACTCGAAAAAACAAAAAGTGTAGAGACTGTAATCGTTCTTGAACGAACAAAATCTGAGATCTCCATGAAGGAAGGAAGGGACATCTGGTGGCATGATGCCATCAAGGGACAGTCCAAAGAGCATAAAGCTGAGGTGATGGATGCCGAAGACATGCTTTTCATCCTGTACACTTCCGGATCAACGGGAAAGCCCAAAGGAGTGGTGCATACCATTGGAGGTTATATGGTCTATTCCTATTACTCTTTCGTCAATGTCTTCCAGTATTCACAGGGAGATGTATACTGGTGTACGGCCGATGTTGGGTGGATCACAGGTCACTCTTATATAGTATACGGTCCGTTATTGGCAGGTGCCACAACCCTGATGTTTGAAGGGGTCCCCACTTATCCCCATCCGGGCAGGTTTTGGGAGATCGTAGATAAATATAAGGTCAACCAATTCTATACCGCACCAACAGCTATCAGGGCATTGCAAGCTCATGGACTTGAGCCAGTGGAACCATATAGTTTAGAATCGCTAAAAGTGATTGGGTCTGTGGGTGAGCCGATCAATGAGGAAGCCTGGCACTGGTATCATGATCACATTGGAAAAGGAAAATGTCCGTTGGTAGATACCTGGTGGCAGACAGAGACTGGTGGTATTATGATTTCAGCTTTAGCGGGCATTACGCCAAATAAACCGGCACATGCTTCATTCCCTTTGCCTGGCATCGATCCAGTCATCGTTGATGCCGAAGGCAATGAATTGGTTGGTAATAATGTAGAAGGTAACCTGTGTATCAAGTCACCATGGCCGGGAATACTAAGAACCACCTATGGGGATCACGAGCGATGCAAACAAACTTATTTCTCCACTTACAAAGGCATGTATTTCACTGGTGATGGAGCCAAAAGAGACCACGATGGGTATCTGAGGATCCTCGGACGAGTGGATGATGTCATCAATGTTTCTGGTCACAGGATGGGAACTGCTGAAGTAGAAAATGCGATCAATGAGCACCCTAAGGTAGTAGAGTCAGCCGTAGTCGGATATCCTCATGATGTGAAAGGACAGGGGATCTATGCCTATGTAATCTGCGATATGGAGGGTAGGACGGAGCAAAACCTGATCAATGAGATCCGCGAGACTGTCACCAAGATCATTGGTCCTATTGCTAAGCCTGATAAGATCCAGATTGTACCGGGACTACCAAAAACCAGGTCCGGAAAGATCATGCGGAGGATCCTTAGAAAAGTTGCCAGCGGAGATTCCGGTAACCTTGGAGATACTTCTACCTTGTTGAACCCTGAAGTGGTCGAAGAGATCATCAAGGGAGCCGTCAAATAAAAGATAACTGAGTTGATATGAAAAGAATTACCGGGGACACTGTGAAATGGGGAGTAATCGGAGCAGGTGATGTCTGTGAAGTGAAAAGTGCTCCGGCGATGTATAAAATTGAGAATTCGAAGATCACCGCGGTGATGCGGAGAAACGGAGAGAAGGCCGCTGATTTTGCTAAACGGCATACCATTGAAAAATGGTATACGGATGCAGACCAGCTGATCAATGATCCGGAAGTCAATGCAATTTATATAGCCACACCACCCAGCTCCCATACAGAGCTGGCTGAAAAGGTAGCCAAAGCAGGTAAGCCAGCATATGTCGAGAAGCCGATGGCCAAGACCTATGCCGAGTGCCAACGCATGGTAGAGACATTTAAGAAGTATGATCAGCCACTTTTTATTGCCTATTACCGCAGAGCATTACCCAATTTCCTGAAGGTGAAGGAATTGATCGAGGGCGGAGTGATTGGTGATGTGCGTATGGTCAATATCGAGATGATCAAACCCGTAAAGCCTGATGTAATTACCCACCTGGAAAATAACTGGAGAGTAGATCCTGAAGTAGCCGGAGGTGGCTATTTCTATGACCTGGCCTCACATCAGTTTGATTATCTGGACTTTTTACTTGGACCTGTCTCAGATGCTAAAGGCTATTCACTTAATCAGACAGGAAATTATGCTGCTGATGACATGACCGTTGCTACTTTTTCTTTTCCAAACAAGGTGATAGGTACCGGAGTATGGTGCTATACTGCAGGGCAGACGGTGAGTAAGGAGCAAACAACCATCATTGGGAGCAAGGGCCATATTGTCTATGGTTCCTTTGAAAATTCCATCGTTTCGTGGGAGACGGACTCAGGCGAGAAAGAATCCATTGATTTCAAGATGCCTCAGCATATTCAGGAGCCATTGATTCGTCAGGTAGTGGATGAGCTGCTTGGCAAGGGAAAATGCGTAAGCACCGGAGTGAGTGCCGCCAGGACCAATCATGTGCTGGAGATGATTTCCATTTAGAAATTGTCAAACCTGCTAAACCATAAAAACCACCTCGGAGTGTATGAATGGTAAACAGATCCTACCATCAAAATGGAAACGGGTCAGGTGGATTATTTTGAGTTTGTTCTTCCTGACGATGACGCTAAACTACTTGGATCGACAGATCATTGGGTTGCTCAAGGAAGATTACCTGGAGCCTTTATTTGGATGGAGCGAGCTTGACTACGCCAATATCGTGATTGCCTTTCAGGTCGCTTATGCCATTGGGATGCTGGGGATAGGTTATTTGATTGATAAGATTGGGACCAGGTTTGGTTATGCCATTACCCTGGTAATTTGGAGTGTGGCGAGCTTCGGGAATGCACTGGCAAATGGTCTTGTTGGTTTTGCATTGGCCAGAGGATTTTTAGGTTTTAGCCAGGCAGGAAATTTACCATCAGCCGTGAAGTCCATTGCTGAGTGGTTTCCGAATAAGGAACGGGCTTTGGCCGCTGGGATCCTGAGCTCTGGAGCTAATGTAGGAGCGATAATTGCTCCGATTATCATCCCTCTTATCGCCATCTCATTGGGGTGGAGATGGTCTTTTGTCATTCCTACGGTCATTTGTTTGATATGTATTGCTCTTTGGTTCCTTTTTTATGAGAAGCCATCATCACATAAACGAGTAACCGATGAAGAATATAATTATATCCATAGTGATGAGATCACAATACCGGAAAAGGGTCTGGTGGTGTCGAAAGTTAAATGGAGAAAACTTTTACTCTACAAACAAACCTGGGCTTTTGCTGCCCTGAAGTTTTTTACCGATCCTGTCTGGTGGTTTCTGATGTTTTGGCTTCCATCATTTCTAAACAATGAGTATGGCATGTCACAACTTGAATTAACCATGCCATTAACCACTGTTTATTTGCTATCGATGTCTGGGAGCCTTGCAGGTGGTTGGCTATCAGGCTTTTTTCTACATCGAGGTTGGCCACTATATAAAGCAAGACGTGCTGCATTGCTTCTATTTGCTGTTTGTGCACTGCCTATGGTTTTTGCACAGACACTTGGGCGGATAGATTATATATACGCTATTCTGATTATTGGATTAGCGACTGCGGCACATCAGGCCTGGTCAGCCACTAACCTAACTACTGTAACAGATATGTTTCCTAAAAAAGCTGTTGGATCTGTTGTTGGCATTGGAGGAACGATCGGTGCTGTGGGCGGGGTGCTGCTATCGGGAACAGCAGGGCTGATCCTGGAGCATTATTCAGGGCTTGAGCAGATCCAAACGGGGTATTTTATTCTGTTCCTAATCTGTGCGGTTTCCTATTTGCTATCCTGGATCATTTTTAGTCTCCTGGTTCCAAAAATGCCCTGGGTAGCGCTTGATTAGAATTTGAAAAGACTAAAGAAATTGTCTTTCTGACTCTGAACCGAATAATTTTTCTCTATCAAAGACCTTCCTTTTTTACCCATTTCAGCTCTGAGAGATTCATCTTCCAATAGTTTTCTAAGGGATTTGGTCCACTCTTCAGTTGTCCTCGCAAGCAAACCAGTTTCATCTTGATGGATAATATCTGTGTTTACACCTACAGGAGATGCAACAGCAGGAATTCCCAAAGCCAGATACTGGATCAGTTTAAACCCACATTTTCCTTTGGCCCATTCGTCATCTGGTAACGGCATCACACCAATATCAAGGGTGGCCAGATCCTCGATCTCCGTTTCTTTGTTCCAGGGTATGAAAGAATAGTTTTTGAGTGGAAGTTTAGGATCCTTATTAGCGATCACCCGAAATTCAAAATCAGTATTTTGTTCAAGCTGGTGAAGTGATGGTAAAATGAGATTAAGGTACTGGAGCGTGCTGTGTGACCCCGTCCATCCAATAATTGGTCTTCCTGCTTGTCCGGCAATCAGGCTGATTTCTGATTTCTGATTTCTGACTCCTTTAAAATGCATTCCAGTATCCACCACAGTTGGAATAACCACCACATTTTCATAGTACTTTCTGGCAAAATCAGCCAAATACTCATTTCCTACAGAAACCTTCCAACTCCACATACAGATTGAAGCAACTTTGGATCTCCATTTCAGCCATCTCCAAACTGTCGACTCCCTGTTTTGGTCGGGAAGCCAGATGGCATCGTCGAAGTCGTAGATGATTTTCTTTTTCAGTACTTTGGCTATGATCCATTCAAAGATGGGTGGGCCAACTGGGGTGAGTTCACGATGGATGAAGATGAAGTCATACTTGCTGATCTTAAAAAGTGAAATAGCTCTCCTCAGAAAACCATTGATGACTGAGCGGAATTTGGATCCGGTTTTCTTTTCGGCGTAAAGTGCTTTCCAAGCTTGAGGAGAAATAAAAGGTTGAGATTCAAGGGTTAACTGGTTTTTATCCAGGTGCTTAAAAAACAGCTCAAAACGGAAGCGCTGAGAGGGAGCTTCATTGGGAGGGTATGGAGTGAGGATGAGTATTTTCAACCTGGTTGGAATGTTTTGAGTGGTGTGTGTTCTGCAATCAAGTCAAAGTCCCGGTCATTGTGCACTAAAGTAAGCTCATGATGGATGGCATACCAGGCAATGAGGCAATCGTTAGGCTTTCGGATAGTTGTGCCTTTTTTACGTAGGGAGCGGTAGAGTTTAGCAGCTTCAATTGCGCTTATATAATTGAACGCTGGGAGTTGTTCAAGACTTGAGAATAGATCTTGAATTTCATTAAATAATCCTTCGTTTTTAATACCTTGTAGAACTTCCTGAACGATTGGTGGGCAAATGAATACATCCTCGTTAGCCATAAGCCTTTTTCTCAACAGATGGCCTAAATGAAAATCAGTTTTGTTGAGAAACTCAACCCATACGGAGCTGTCAAAGATCATTCTTCCCACTTGTCATAAGTCCTCATTTTTTCAAGGTTACCCTCCCATTTTACCTTTCCCATCATGTTTGCCAGTTGCCTCTTTTTAGCAGCTTTTATTGCATCCTGTAGTGCATGATGGATGGCTTCTTTTTTAGTTTTAGCCCCTACTAGTTTCTTGTATTCGTTTAATAAATCTTCGTTTATATCAATATTGGTTCTCATCATTTAATATTTCTTTTTTGTATAGACTTTACCCCTACTTCATTCTTACCATATCTACATTTTTGCATATTTCTGATCGTAACAAACATTTCGTCATTCTGAACGAAGTGAAGAATCTTATGAAAGTAACTACTGATTGAATTGATAATATTGTCCGCTTACGAATGATAGTTTTTCTCTTTTGTTACGATCAACTCCCGGAATGTGTCCACCATTGTTAACTACTTTATACACAAAAATAACGTAATTCATACACATTGAGTTTTAGTGGATAATGTGACCCTCAACCTATAAAATCATTCACAAAGGCATGATTTTTTACTTCTCATCCAAACAAAAGACTCGATTTCACAAAAGGAGAATACTTTGTAGCATAAATTTGAGAAAATGCTCCAGGCAAAAACTAGCTAACCGTGGGACTTCAGGACCTCTTCATTACACCCATTTATATCATTCTGCTATCATTTCTGGCATACCTGGTCAGGCCATTGGTGACTACTCCAGAGACCAGGAATTATTTTCTGCCTGCCTTGTGGGTCCGTTTTTTTGGTGCTATCATGCTGGGGGTATTGTATCAGTTTTATTATGATGGTGGAGATACCTTCAATTATTTCACACATGGTAGTCGGTGGATATGGGAAGCTTTTTTGGATGATCCATGGGATGGGCTCCACTTATTAACCACCTCAGGTGGTACGCACTTCCCGGAAACATTTGAATACAGTCAACATATCTGGTACTACAGGGATCCCAACTCCTATTTCATCGTACGTTTAGCGGCATTCATAGATCTGTTCACCTTCCATACCTATTCTGCCACGGCTTTATTCTTTGCAACTTTTAGTTTTAGTGGTTTATGGGCGATGTTTTCGGCTGTTGCAAAGAAGTATCCCAAGAATGTGAAATGGTTAGCCATTGGTATACTTTTTTTTCCCTCAGTCGTTTTCTGGGGTTCGGGTATTTTGAAGGATACAGTTACATTAGGGGCCCTGGGGTGGTTGACCTGGGGGTTAGTGGAAATGATTGATTTGAAAAATAGGAAGTGGTTTATTTGGTTAGTTCTGGCAACCTCATTTTGGTTGATTCTTTCAATCAAAGTATACATTGTTATTTGTTTTGTCCCAATTGTTTTCATTTGGGTTTATTGGGATCGGATTATCTCTGTACGAAATGTTATTCTTAGGTTGATTCTGGCACCACTGCTACTGTTTGTTTTTGCTACAAGTGGCTATATGGCTATGATTCAGATTGGCAAAACAAGTGCAAAATATTCAATAGATAATATTGCTGAGAGAGCTGCAATTACGGCATATGATATACGATATGGCTGGGGAGCCAGAACAGGTGAAGGGTCTGGTTATACATTGGGTAATTTGGAAGGGACATGGTTGAGTATGATACAACTGATGCCCCAAGCAATCAATGTAAGCTTATTCAGACCGTATTTATGGGAAATTAATAATCCACTAATGCTGATTGCAGCATTAGAAAGCTTATTCGTTTTAGTTTGTACAATTTGGTTACTAATAGTAAAAGGTGGATTTGTGCGCGTCTTTAGGGATCCGTTTCTCGTATTTTGTTTATTATTCGTTTTGTTATTTGCCTTTGCTGTAGGTGTTAGTACATTTAATTTTGGTACTTTGATGCGGTATAAAATTCCATTGTTACCATTCTATATATTAAGCTTCATTTCCTCGATCAGGAAATGAAATATCTGATCTGTTTATTGAAATGAACTGGAAGAATAATTTCCTATTTGACTATGTTAAGTTCTTTAAAATTCTTTTAGAAAAGACCGATGGTTCCTTTTGGCTAATAATTGTGCTGTCTGTAACTGTTGCGATTTTAGATGGATTTGGGATTACACTAGTTCTTCCGCTCATTGAATCCAATGATGTTTTAGAAGATGACTCATTAATAGTTAGATTAATTGCTTTTACAGGTTTGTTAGATCTTCCTTTTAGCAATCTGCTATTTATTATTGGGCTTATTTTTTTTGTTAAAGGTTCAATCAAGTTTTCGAGTAACTGGATAATAGGAAAGATAGCAAAGGGAATCATAATTAAGATTAAGTCTGGCTTATTAAAAAAGTATAGTCGTGTTGATTATAAATATTTTATAAGCAGAGATTCTGGGTACTTTACGAATCTTTTAAATACCCAGGCAGATGAAACATTAAATTTTCTTAGCAGATTCAGTGCTTTAAATGGATTTATTGCAACCGTCCTTATTTATATCATTATAGCTTTTCTAATTGATTGGCAATTTACATTGTTGGCAATCGGGATTGGGTTTGTCTTGTTATTCTTGATGAGAGGTCTGTCAGTGATGACAAAACAATTATCAGTAAAAGTATCTGAGGAGAATGGGGTGTTGAATAAGCTGCTAATTCAGGTCATTCAACAGTTTAAGTTTCTCCGATCCACAGGACGCTTTGATATAATCAATAAGCAAGTTGAGGACAGTGTTAAGAGGCTTGCAAAATACAGGTATAAGAACAGAGTTGCATTTGGCTTTTCCGAATCAATAGCTGAGCCATTGGTGATTGCCATTCTTATGCTCCTAATCTATGTTCAGGTCGTATTGCTTGGTAAATCCATTGGCCCCTTACTTGTAACACTCTTGCTTTTTTATAGGACACTGAATAACCTTTTTCTTGTTCAGAACACTTGGCAAGACACACTTAATAGAGTAGGAAGTGTAGAAATGATTTATGGTGAAATGAAGAAAGTACATGAGAAGGAGGAGATAGATGGAACACAAATAATGGAAGGGTTTTCTCAAAAAATAGTCTTTGACAATGTATTCTTTGCATACCATGAAAAGCCTGTGTTGAATTGTATCAATTTGGAAATATCCAAGAATGAAACCGTTGCCATCGTGGGTCCATCAGGCTCAGGCAAGTCAACATTGGTTGATTTGGTTACTTTAAATCTCAAGCCCAATCGAGGTTCAATCATCATTGATGGAGTCGATTCAAAAAAAATCAAATTATCCTCATGGAGAAGTCAAATTGGTTATATAACACAAGATTTAGCTATTTTTAATGATACCATTGTAAACAATATAACTTGTTGGGAGGAAACACTTGACCATCAAAGGCTAATTGATGCCACTAAAAAGGCCAATTGTTTTGAATTTATTAATGCCATGGAGAATAAATTTGAAACACAGATTGGGGAACGCGGAGTGCGTCTATCAGGAGGGCAAAAGCAGCGAATAGCAATAGCGAGAGAACTTTACAAGCGTCCGAATATTTTAATCATGGATGAGGCTACAAGTGCTCTTGATACTGAATCAGAGCAATTAATTCAGCAGAGTCTCGATAGTATAAAAGGTGAAATCACGCTAATAATAATTGCCCACAGACTTTCTACATTAAGGAATGTTGATAAGATATTTGTCATTGATAGTTTAGGGAGTATGGTAGAACAAGGATCCTATTCTAAGTTGATAAAGAAGAATGCACATTTTGCCTCATTAGTGAATAAGCAGCAGTTATGGGTAGATAATTGATTAATGGAAATAATCATCATTGCTTTTGAGTTTCCTCCTTATAAAGGTGGTATTGCAAATTATAGTTATACAATGGCTAAATATTATGCGGTTAAGGGGCTTGGTGTTTCAGTATTCACCCTTAATCCTGATGCCACTAGTTCAAGCTTTTATACACTTCATAAACCTTTTTCAAGAGGATCTCTTGACCAACCTGTTATCCTCAGAAAACTAATATCGGCAGGTTACATATGTTATCAGTATTTATTTCTCTACAGGTTTCTCTTCAGGATAGTGAGAGCTGATAGACCTAGAGTTATTTTAACATCTTTGTTTCACAATGTATCCTGGAATACCATTTCATTTCTTAAATTTTTTGGTATAAAATATGAACTTGTTTTGCATGGCTTAGACATTTATGAAATTGACAGGAAAAAACCAGTAAAATTCCGAAATGTTATAAAATCAAGTTCCAGGTTGATTGTAAACTCTAAAAACACAAAAAGGATTTTACTTGAAAAAGTCCCTGATAGTTTAGAGCCATCAATCTTTTATCCTTTGCTCGACACATCTTTAATCGATGGCCTCATAAAGATTAATGATGATGATCTATTTAAAAGTTTAGGAATTAAAAAAGACAAGAAAATCATTTTAACTGTGGGCAGGTTAGTAAAAAGGAAAGGAATTGATATTGCCATAAAAGGGCTAAAAAATTTTCTTAAGTCTCAACCCGATTGGATTTATTTGATTGCTGGAGATGGAGAAGAGAAGGAATCTTTAGTGTCGCTGGTCAATGAAGATCCGACTTTACAACAAAAGATTAAGTTCCTTGGAAGAATTCCTGATTCAGATAAGTATTCATTGCTTGTAAGATCGTCTGTTTTCATCACAATCAATAGCATCGTCCATGATGAGGATGTTGAAGGATTTGGAATTAGTTTTATTGAAGCCAGCTACACAAAGAATTGGGTAATTGGAGGAAATAACGGTGGAGTAATTGAGTCAGTGAACACTAAGCTAAACGGATTTCTGATTGATGTTGAGAACGAACCTGAGAAACAAATCCACGATGTTATGGAGAAGATTGCGGATGATTATTATTCTGAACAGAGATTAAATGATGGAAAGGAGTATGTAATTGATCATTATTCTTTGAAGAAATTCAGTGGCGGATGATTGGATTTATTAGACATTTAATATACAACAATAGGATGTTTAGATGGATTATTCCAATCTTTTATTATCGCTGGAATAAAAGATTCAAATCTCAAGATGGTTTCCTTTCAGGTGATACTATCAAGGAATATCTGGATAATGATCATATCTACACTTATCACAAATCGCAAAGCATCTATTTCAATCATCCTACAAGAACTATAATAAGTGAATTTGTCCCAAAACAAATGGCTTTTTATGCTGGAAAACGTTTTGAGATTTCCGCAGGAGAAGTTTATCATTTTGATGAAGCCTTCTTAATTGGTCCAAATGCTGTGGGAGTTACAACTGACGGGAAAATTATTTTAGATACAGCAATGGACCTACCCAACGTACTTCATAAGTGTAGTCCAAGACTGTTAATGAATTATGATAAGTTGGATAGTGAACTGCAAGGGGATTGGGCGGCTTCACTGGTTCATCTTTTTTGCAATTCAACATATACAAATTATTTTCATTGGATTTGTGATTCAGTATTGCTAATTGAAGGAGTAAGAGAATACGAAAAAAAAGTCGGTAGAAAGATCAAGCTTATTGTAAATGATAATCTCACTCAATATCAGAGAGAATATTTAGAAGCTTTGGACTATTCGGAAGAAGATTTGATTTTATGGAAAGATTACAGAAAAGCCAGTATCCGTAATCTAGTGGTTGTGAAGTCGAGAAGGACAGGTACGAATATGGATGAAATCGTTTCATCTCATGGTATGAATTGGTTAAGAAAATCAATTCTGTCAAAGATCAATGTTCCTACTCAAAAACAAAGTGAAAGAGTCTTTTTGACCCGACAACATGAATCTTGCAGGCGAATTACTAATTTTAATACAATAGAGCCTATTTTGAGAAAATACAAATTTCAGATTGTAAATACAGAAGGATTGAGTGTTCTGGACCAGGCAATGCTCTTTTACAATATGAAAGTTTTAGTTGCTCCACACGGAGCTGGACTAACCAACATGATATTTTCGAAAAAACTTACAATTATAGAGATGATCGGGAATGTGGATAATCCGAATGACTTTCAATGGTATTGTGCATATTATAGTATGTCACAGGCATTAGGCCACAAATATGCATATATTGTTGGTGAGACGGTGCCCTTACTAAAACCACACAAGACAAAACAAATCTATGATTTAAAGATTGATTCTGTTGAGTTTGAAAATCTTCTGATTCAAGTACTTGATGAATCTCAAGGATAAAAATATTCTCATCGTTTCTCCTGAAGCCTGGGGAATCAATTATGTTTCAAAACATCATTATGCAAACCAACTGGTAAAAAGATCCAATAAGGTCTATTTCCTAAATCCACCAGGATCGGGCGGGTCTTCAATTGTTAAGGTTGAGTCTGGCGTAATGGTGGTTGATTACAAAATGAAATTTAGAGGAACCTGGAGGCTCCCTGGCTTTTTATCCGCCCTATTGATAAAACTTGAACTCAATCTATTTGAAAAATATGTGGGCATAAAATTTGACATAATTTGGAATTTTGATAGCTCCCGGTTTTTTAATTTAAGTATGGTGAGAACAAGTATTTTTAAAATATGTCATATTGTGGATTTGAATCAGGACCTGCAAAGACCACTGCTTGCCTCTACATCTGATATTTGTTTTGGGACAACGAAATATATAGTTGAAGAATTATCTAGATATAATCACAACAGCTATAAAATCGGGCATGGATATCAAGCAGAGACAAAGGAAAACATGGATTTCAGTTTCAAAATGCCAGGAATAAATACTAAAAAGGCTTTATATGTAGGTAACCTTTCGATGAAGTATATTGACTGGGAATTGTTATACAAGACAGCAACAGCATATCCTAAGGTTGATTTAGTTTTTGTTGGTCCTGATGGAAAAAGTAACTTGAGTAATAGTGTTTTGGAGGATCAATACAAAGATCTTCTCCGAAAGTTAGATAATGTCTACTTTATGCCTCCGGTACATTCCAGGGCCATTCCCCAACTACTTAAAATGGCCGACGTGCTTTTGATCGCTTACAAAGAAAAGTATCACAGGGATCAATCTGCTCCTCATAAGATGAATGAATACCTGGCATCAGGAAAACCAATTTTAGCCACATTTACTGAGGAGTATATTCACTGTAAAAATCGAATATTCATGACAATTCGAAATAGTGAGTTTACACCTTTATTAAGTGAGGCGCTGGATAGTATTGAAACTTTTGTTTTTAAACCTGATTCCTACCAGGATCTCATGATTTCAATTGAGCGATGTATTCAAAAAGTCCAGGAGAATTAAGCTCAACGGTCATATGAGCTAAGGTAACGTTGATATTTTTGGTTCACTTGCATTTGAACTGAGTAATTTTTTCTTTAAATATTTCATAACAGGTCTTTCAGCATAAAATGTAATAATAGTTGCCAGGCCTAAAGTGATTGCAATTGGAAAAAAAATCAGAAATATCGAATCAATATAATCTTGCATTAATTTCATTATAACATAGCCGATGCTTTGATGAAGTAAATACCATGCATAAGAAATTTGTCCTAAGAAAATTAATGGCCGATAGTTTAGAAAGCCAAGGTTTTTGGTAATAAACAATAGGAATAACAGGTAAATTACTAAAACAGCAATTCCATCTTTGAGAGGGTCATTAAATATGGAAACAGATAAGGAAAAACAGAGGAATAATTGAAAATATAGAAAACCCTTTTTAGTAGATCCGGCCATGATATGGTAGAAAATTATTCCGGCATAGAAGAATGGTGCATATTTCAGGTTAAGTATTAATCCAAAATATTTGATGTGATAGATATGCTCATGAATAAAGGAGAATAACAGCCAAATAAGTCCAATTATCAGAATGTTTTTTTCAGTTCTTGTAATAATTAATAGGAACACACAGAAATAAAAGAAAAACTCTGGAACTAATGTCCAATAGGATTTATCAATAGGGGGAGTATAAAACAGTTGCTGAAGCATTGTCAATCCTATAAAAGCTTGCTTATAGCTGACACTAAATGATTCGGGAAGATTATTAATACTATAGACAAAAATGAATGTTGTAATTAAACAAATCCAGTATGTCGGATAGAGCCGAATGGCTCGTTTGATAATGAATTCTTTCCCAGATCTGATATTTGTTATAGAATAATATATAACAAATCCACTTAAAACAAAGAATAGGTATACTCCATAAAAACCAAACCTAAATGTGAGTAAAGCAGGAATCTCAAAATGTGAAATAAATTTCTGATATCCATACGTAAAGTGAAATAGCACTACACACAATGCTGCAATTCCCCTAAGGCTATCTAGTTCTACAAGTCTTTTAAGCAAATTATTGACTTAATTAAGTTACTGAATCTATGAATCTTTTTATCAATCTAAGCAAAATGTATCGTAAATGCCGCTTTCCTTTTTTCCTTTCGTGATATTCCAGAAAATCTATTCTGTTCATAACGCCTCTTTTTGAAGTATCAATCTTTATTCCAAGGTCCTTATAGATTCTCAAGGCTTCTTTCAGCCATTTGCCCTGAAAAACTGAAGTAGCATAATAATTTATTGGATATGGACCATCATGATTAATGTCATCACTAACACCATTTCTCAATATACATAAGAAAGGCCTCTCAATATTTTTGGCCCTTTCAATTGACCAGGATTCAAATCGGCCATCATCTGAGGGTTTGACGAGCGATTTAAGGATATCATTTTTCCAAACTGATGCTTGCAAAGAGGTTCTGTATTTTGAATTAGGGTCTAATAATCCAATATTTTTAAATTTTGGATGCAGCCGGTCAGGACCTGGCCAAGGTAAAAGCCTAAGGTAGGCTGCTTCTAACGACTCATAGATTGACAAATAATCAAAAAGTTCCTTCTCATTTACTTTTTCTCGCAGAATATAATCTTCCTGTAAATAGATAATATTCTCTGTCTTAATTCTTGAGAGTACATACAAAAGCATTTCTCCCCATCTCATGGGCTTTGCAGTCTGAATGTTCTTTATGCTTTTGTGGTGAAAGGGAATGGTCTCTGAAATTAAATAACAGTTAAAGGGACAATTTGGCCAGAATTTGTCCCAACCCTTTGTAAATGGCTCCCAAACATCCGAATAGGAGTCACAGGACATTATAATAACTGCGTAGTCATTTGTATTTACTTTTGTTGGTGTATTCATATTAAATATTCACTTAATAACCTTTACACTCATTGAATAATAGGCTGGAAAGATACACATGGACACTAACTAGAGCACTGAAAAAGTTTAATGATACAATAATGGTTGTAGGATTAGGCAGATGTGGAACAACCCTGATTGAAGAAAGTATTATTGATAATCATCATTATAAAAGACACCCTGATTATTTATATGTTGATCGGTTTGCGGATGTGAACAGGTATTCCAAAGGTTATATCTACAAGACTCACGATTATCCACCCAATGACCTTCCGGATCATGTAAAATTAATATTCATGTTTGGTAATCCTATGAATATTGCTCTTTCGACCTATAACATGATCAATAAATGGGGACGAGAACACCATTACCATTTAAATTCTGATCTTTTTAGACCCAATGATGATGTGATTAAAAAAGATACGATGCGCCTCAATGAGTTATTTATAGAATGGTACAGACCCCATAATTTTAGTTTTATTAGCATCAAGTATGAGTCACTATATGATACCGAGACTTTAAATAGTCTTAGTGATTTTATCGGATTTTCTCTAAAACTTTTCCCAAGAAAAAAAAGGACATCAGATTGGAAAACCAGTGAATATTCTGAACAACTAAAAGCAACATATGCTAACCTGGCTAAAAAGATTGATGCATCAGAACCCGTGAAAATTTGGACTAAGATTTAGGCTATTTTGAAAACTCCACTTGTATCAATAATCATGGCCACTTATAATGCGGCCCAGTATATTGCTGATGCCATAGATTCTGTTCTATCACAATCTTATTCTAATTGGGAATTGATAATTGTTAATGATGGGAGTACCGATCATACGGATAGCATTGTGCAGAAGTATACTGACAATCGGATAAAGCATATTCAATCAAAAACAAATAAGGGAGTTAGTCACGCCAGAAATCTGGCTATTTCCCACATGCGTGGGAGTTTTATTTGTTTTCTTGACTCTGACGATGTTTTGCCGGTAAATAGTATAGTTTCAAGAATCGAGATTTTCTTTAAGAAACCAGATGTTTCATTTGTTGATGGCTGTGTTGAATACGTAAATGAGGATTTGGTTCCGCTTCACAAAAAAAAATATGTCCCTGATTTCAGAGGTATCCCATTAGATCTATTATTAACATTAGATCGGCGGTGTATGTTCGGCAACACCTGGATGATTAAGGTTGAAAGCAATACAGCATATAAGTTTGATCAGGATATGACCCATTCAGAGGACTTATTTTTCTACATTTCAATAGCTGAATCCAGGTTGTATGACTTTACAACTCAGACAGTGTTGTTATACCGAAACAGGGTCAATTCAGCTATGAAAAATACCTATGGTCTACAAAGAGGATACGAGAAATTATTGGAAAAGCTAAAGAGAAAATTTCCTTCAAAATCGTTGATGACTCTTAAAAAGCGAATTATCAGAATTATGTTCTTGACCTGGCTAATTGAAGAGAAGAATCCTTACAGAGCTATTATAGCAATAATTAAGTTTTTACGATATTGAAATCCGGTTCAACAAATACAATATTATTCATATACAATAGTTTTAAGGACCCCTTATTTCAAAATCTTGTTTTATCTTATGTAAAAACACTATCTAAGCATGAATATGGAACATTCCATCTAATAACATTTGAGCAAAAGGCTTTTAAGACTTCTAAGCATGAAAGAAGTAAACTGAAAAAGCAGCTCCAGCAGTATCATATTTATTGGCATCCTCTCAATTATCATACAGGTCAATTTCTTTTACTTAAAAAGGTTTGGGATTTTATTCAAGCTATTTTTCTTACCTGCTACATAAGGTTAAAGTGGCGTACTCAGGTAATTTTTGCATTTGCCAATGTTTCAGGAGCAATATGTATAGTACTGAAGAAGATACTAAGAATGAAAATGATTATTTACTCCTATGAGCCTCACAGTGAGTTTATGGTGGAGTTGGGCGTTTGGAGTGAGCAAAGTTTAAAATACAAGCTTTTAAGGTATTTAGATGGGTTGATCGGAAGGGAAACAGAATACATCCTAACGGGAACGAGACATATGGTGGATTATCTTGAGCATACTAGAAGCAAGGGGAAAATCTTTAGAGCACCTACCGCAGTTGATAGCACCATTTATAGATTCAGAGAGAAGGGACGTTACAACGTAAGAAATCAACTGAATATTTCTGATAGACATGTTTTTGTATATGTAGGTAAGTTTGGAGACCTGTACTATAAAGAAGAAATCCCTGAGATTCTTTCCATTATAGGAAGAGAAATACCAAATGCATTTTTTATTGTAGCAACTCCAAATGATTATGATGAGATAATAAATATGTTCAGTAGATTTCTAAAAGAAAACCAATATCATGTGAGTGTCGGTGTAAGCCAGGATGTGATAATTGATTTTTTATCTGCAGCTGATTTTGCTATAAATGCTATTCCCCCCACACCCTCACAGAAGTTTAGATCACCTACAAAAACAGCTGAGTACTTATTGTGCGGACTACCTTACATTACTTGTGGAGGTATTTCAGAAGATGATGAGGTTGCTACTGAATATGATGTGGGAGTGGTCATAGAAGAATTTAAGCCGGATTTTATACTAAAATCGATGGATGAAATCAAAAACTTTCTTAAGACGGATCGTGAGGAATTAAGAAATCGGTGTAGAAAGGTGGGAATGAAGTACAGGTCGAAAGAAAGAATTGATAAAATTCTAAACGAGATATACACCGAACTGGTTTAATATTCAGTTTTCAGGAGGAGTTATTACACCAGTTATCGAAAATTTAGACTTTAGCCTGGTTTTTGCTTATACTTTGCAATAAAGCTTGTATTGTTGATTAGAGTCCAGAATAATAATATATTTTTCAGATGTTTGCTATCTGCTAGCTTGGCAAGCTATGTATTTGCTGGGTATTCTCAAGATCCAAATGCTCAATTTGATCTTCAAACACCTATTTGTCTTAATGAAAACCTATTTTTAGACAATACATCAGAAAATTCTGAAACCTATTTGTGGGATTTTTGCGCAAATGAATTTCTGAATGCTCCGGAAATTAATGATGTACAAACTATTTCTGGCTTAAGTCAGTCTCATGGGATTAATATTTTTGAAGATGCCGGTAAAAAGATTGGATTTGTAACAGATAGGACAGGAAATAAGCTGTTTCGAATTGTTTTTACAGATTCTTTGGTGGGAAGTGCTACCTACGAACAAGTAATCCTACCAGGAGGAACATTGCTTAATCCAGTAGGATTTACTGCTTTGGAAGATGATTCCGGTAATTGGTATGCTTTTATTGGAACAAATAATAATACACATGGAATAGTAAAACTGGAATTTGGGAATTCACTGTTAAATACCCCGGTGGCATCAAATGTGGGGACTTTCGGAGAAGGATCTCAAATCAGAGATTTAAAGCTGGTTGAAGACAATGGCAAATTTTTAATGCTGCTTCTCAATGTGCTGGAAGAGCGATTTACAATACTAGACTTCGACAGGGATTTATCGACGAATCCCATTGATACGATTCAACAGCCCTCTTTTCCATCTATAGTGAATGCCACGGGGTTTTCATTAGTTAAAGATGTTGATTCTTGGTATGCCTATGTGGTTTCAATCGATGGAAATGACATGAGTAGGATATATTTTGGAAGCTCTCTTACAAATGTTCCTGTCAAAGAAATAGAATATACCCTTGCTGGTTTTTCCAGACCCTACATGATCCAGGTAATTGATTCAAAACAAGGCGGATACTATGCACTGGTTTCTAACCTGGATGATTCATTGATGCTTGTGGACCTTAAAGACTTGGCATCTCCACCAGAAGTCGTTCCATACTCCTTTTTCAGCAATGCTTATGGGGTTTGGGGTGGTTATAATAATGGAGATTTTTCATTCTTTTCAATGAGCGGTTCGAAGTTAAAAAGGATAACATTTGATGGCATGGACTGTGGTGCATCTATGGGACAAAGTATGGCTGAATTTCCTGAAAACATCACCTATAGAAACGCTGGTGATCATCCAATTCGATTACAAGCATTCTTTGGAAATAAAAAGGATTTTTTTGTAGATACAGTCACAGTTAATTCCTCTGAAGCGCCAGATATTGATTTTTTGATTGATGCTAACAGGTGCACAAGCAGTCAAAATTCGTTTACATCTGTTTCTTCAATGCCAGAAGAGATTATTGGATATCAATGGATCTTTGGAGAAGATACATTAGGCATGAGTTCAAATCCAGATACCGTTTATCAATTCTCAAATCCTGGTGCATATGATGTAAATTTGATTATAACGAGTGCTTCAGGTTGCACGAATCAGGTATTGAAAACTGTCAATATTTATGAGAGTCCCAGTGATCCAGATTTCACAATTGATGGTACCATGTGTAGCGGAACCAGTTTAACTTTTTCCAGCAATTTTGATCTATCCTCTTATCCTGATAGCATTTTAACTTATAGCTGGAATTTCAATAATGAAGGATTTTCATCGGATGCTACACCAAATTTCTCATTCAATTCACCCGGTTCAAAACAAATCATATTTGAAGTGTCAATTCCCGGATGTTCTGTTCAGATTGACTCCACTATCGTGCTGGGCGATGGCCCCCTGGTTGATTTTACCTGGTTGAATAATTGCTTCGGGGAAGAGGTGTCGTTCATTAATTCAACAATTGGTGAAAATATCACATCCTACAACTGGGATTTTGGAGATGGATCTGAGAATAGTATAGAACCTGAGCCACGGCATACATTTACCGAAGCGGACACCTTTCAAGTGTCACTTTCTGTTTCCAATGAATTAGGTTGTATTAGTGAGTTAACCAAGGAGATAATAGTACGTTCAGGAGGACTTGTTGGGGTAGATTTTATGAGCCCAATCGAAAATATACCAGTTCTTTTCAATGGAATTGATTCAACCCAGGTCAATGATTCAATTATTTCATGGCAATGGGACATTGATGGATTGTCAAGCTCCCAGGAACAATCTCCAGAATTTACATTTACTCAACCTGGTAGCTATACAGTTGGTGTCACCATAGAAACAGCACAAGGATGTAGTGATAATATCTTGTTTGAAGTCTTGGTTAGTGAGGCTGAAAATTCGATTGCGCTTTTCAGTAGTATCGATGCTGCTTGCTTAACAGAAGATATTATGTTTACTAATCTTAGCAAAAATTCTAGCCGTTATGAATGGGATTTTTGTGGTGGGGAATTTGATAATCCACCAATAATTGAAGATGTCAATCAAATTACCGGCTTATCGCAAGCTCATGGGATAAGTATTTACGATGATAACGGAGTGAAAAAAGCCCTGATTACAGATAAAAATGGTGATAAGATTTACTTGGCAGTTTTTGAAAATTCTTTGTCAGGCCCTGTTTCTATCAGTCAAATTCAAGTTCCTGAAGGAACCTTCGATGATCCTACCGATGTAAAAGCCATCCGTGATCATAATGGTATGTGGACTGCATTTGTTGCTACGAACAATGCTAACCATGGAATTGTAAGGTTATCTTTTGGAAGTTCATTGTCAAATGTTCCTGAAGCTAGCAACCTTGGCACATTTGGAGAGGGAAGTAACTCCCTAAGGAGTTTGGATGTTGTAGAAGAGGAGGGGGAATATTTATTGTTGTATCTCAATACGTCGCAGGAAAAGTTCGGAGTAGTCAATTATGGATCAGATTTGTCGGGTGCAGCTCAAGACACTACTTATTGGCCATCATTTCCATCAATATTGAACGCAACTGGGTTTTCTTTGGTGAAAAAGGATGGGGATTGGTTTGGATATGTAGTTTCAATCGATGGCAATGATATGTTGAAGGTTTATTTTGGAAACTCACTTCAAAATGAACCCACCCCTTTGAATGAATATACTTTTGCTGAATTTGCAAGACCATTATACATTGATATAATACCTGCTGGTGAAAAGTACTATGCACTTGTTTCGAATTTAAATGATTCACTTGTCTTTATAGACTTGAATGATCTCAGTAGTGAACCAGAAACATTGAAAATCCCCCTTTTTAGCAATGCTTTCGCAGTTTGGGGTGGGTATGATGACGGAGCCGGAGACTTTATATTTTACTCAATCAAAGGGACAACGTTAAAACGAATTATTTTTTCAGGGGACTCATGTGGAGAAAGTATTTCCAGCTCTACTCAACCTAATCCAGAAGATATTAATTACAGTAATGAAGGGGTTCATAAGGTGAGGTTAACATCCTACCATGAAAATGGTAATTTTGATGTCTATACCAAAACAATCACCGTCTCCCCCTCCACCGCCCCCGACATCGCCTTCTCTATCTCATCCAATCAATGCCTATCAAATACCAACACCTTCACCTCAACTAATGTGTCGGGCAACATCACCTCATATTCCTGGGACTTCGATGGGGATGGGGTAGAAGATAGCACGGAACCCAACCCGATGTATCAGTTTACGGAAGCTGGGACATACGAGGTGAGGCTGACGGTAGAGAGTGATGAAGGTTGTGGAAACTTTGCGCAGGAAAATATTACGATCTACCCGGAGCCACCTGTTCCGGTATTCACGGTGCCTAAGGATTCGTTTTGTGTGGGTGAGCCGGTGATCATGAGTAACCTCACTGATGATGCAGCGTGGGATGGCATCGTGGAGTATACCTGGTCGGTGACTGATCTGACTGATACTACAACGGCTGCCCCTGAGCTTACTTTTGCTCAGCCAGGAGAAAAAATTATCAGGGTGATATCACAGATCCCCGGATGTGAATCTATTGAAGTTACGGATACCATCCAGGTGATTGAATCACCGGTAGTGGACTTTATTGCAGATCCGGTGTGTGATGGGGAGACGACCATTTTTACAAATAATTCCGAAGCTGGAGTTATTCTGTGGGATTTTGGTGATGGTAACACCAGTACCGACCTGAATCCGTCGCATACATTTGCATCGCCCAACACATATTCCGTTTCTCTGTCAGTCACAAATGACCTTGAGTGTACCACAACACTGGTAAAAGAAGTAGCGGTCAATGCCATTCCTCAGGCCAACTTTCAATACGACCTGGTCTGTGCAGGTAGTGAGTCTGCTTTTGAGGATATGTCCGTAGTGGAACAAGCCGACATCAGCGCCTGGCAGTGGTTCGTAGATGGCGAGCTTGCTTCAGAAGAGCAATTTCCTGTTATAGCTTTTGCGGAGGCAAGAGATTATACCGTGCGGCTGATTGCCGGATCGACGAAAGGATGCGAATCTTTCTATGAAGAAGTGGTCGCCGTAGGAGCAGCTCCCGACACGGGTATTGGGATCGATCTCGGGTGTTTGGGCGAACCCACGGTTTTTTCCGATCTGACTGACCCTGCAGAAGTATTGACCAGGTCCTGGATGATCGATGGTCAGCCTTATAATACTACGGCACCGGCTGTTACATTCAATGAACCAGGTGAATATGAAGTAGAATTGACGGTTACCAACAATCAACTTTGTTCTTCTATTGTTACCGAAACCTTCACCATCTATGAATTACCTGTTGCGGACTTTACAATTTCAGGTCAATGCAACAATGAGATCATCCTGCTCGAAGATGCCTCTACCAGCACCAGTGACCCGATATCCGTTCGACAATGGTATATTGATGGTAGTCTTCTTGGGGAGGGCGCCAGCGTGTTTCTTTCCGGATATCTCCCTGGAACTTACGATTTTACATTGGTTGTAACCACCGAAAATGGCTGTGAGGTGAGTTCTGAACAGACTTTTGAGATCGCTGAAACTCCAGTGGCTTCGTTTACCGCCTCCAACGACTATGGTGTGCCTCCTTTCCGATTGGACTTCAGCAATACTTCACAGATGGCAAGCGTAAATGAATGGTATGTAAATGATGCACTGATCACAACTAATCCAAGCCCATCGATTGTCTTCAATGACTCAGGGAGCCAACATGTGAGGTTGATCACCTATAATTCCGCAGGTTGTGCTGATACCGCGGAAATGGTTATCAATGCCATAGAACCTGTAGTAGATCTTGCTGTTACCAGTGTACAATTGGTTGAGGATGGAAATAACTATGACATTGTGCTCGATGTTAAAAATGCAAGTAACCTACCCATCGAGGCGATGAGTGTCAATGTTGAGCTACAAAATCAGTTTTCAGTTTCTGAGCAGGTATATCAGAGGATCAATTCAGGCGAAGAATCCATAGTCATGTTGGGAACCTCTATTCCCAAATCAACAAATGGACCTGCATACCTGTGCATTTCCATATTCTCAGCCTACGATGAGACCATAGCCAATCTCAAAGACAATGAAGCGTGTATAACCATAGAACAAAAAATTAGTTTTGAGCCACCATATCCAAATCCCGCTTCTACGGAGACCAGCCTGAGATACATATTACCTGAGAGTGGTGATGCTTCGATTGAGGTATATGACGTATCGGGAAGTCTTGAGCTCTTAGAAAACTACGAAGACCTGCCAAAGGGGCTCAATCAGTTTACACTGGACGTTTCTACACTCGATGCAGGCACTTATTTGGTTAAGTTCAGATATAAAGGGAATGTAATTGTTTCAAAAATTATCAAATTGTAAAGAAACATTCTTACAGAAATAAGGGTTTTTGTGAAACAGATTGTTGTCTTTTTGAGTAATTATGGCTATAATCCAAATAATTACAATAATTATTACCTTTGTAGCAAATAAAATTTGGGCATGAAACTTAACCTGGCAAGTGTAAAGCTTGATGAGATAGATAGGAAGATCCTGGAGATATTGCAAACCAATGCAAAAATTACCAACGCTCAACTATCGAAGGACATTGGTTTATCCCCCGCGCCTACCTTGGAAAGGGTCAAGAAGCTGGAGAATTCCGGAATCATCAAAAGCTATCACGCACAATTAGATACAGATAAAATTGGTCTTGGGGTACACACCTTTGTTCAGGTTACACTGAAAGGACACAACAAGAAGAATATTGATATTTTTCTGGCTGAGATCAATAAGATCCCGGAGGTAGTAGAGTGCCACCATATCACGGGGACTGGTGATTTTATTTTAAAAGTAATAGCCAAAGACATTTCCTCTTACCAATATTTGATGTTGGAAAAAGTAAGCGAAATTGAAGTGGTTGACAGCTTGCAATCCATGGTAATCCTTTCTACTTTCAAGGATAGCAAAGTGATTCCGGTTCCTATATCATGACAAAAAAGCATAATCTAATTCTCTCTGAAGCTCAGGTTCGCCAGATCATCAAGAGGATTGCCTATGAGATCTACGAGAGAAACTTCAATGAGAAATCTCTTGCGATTGTAGGTATCTACGAAAAAGGTTATAAGCTGGCAGAGCTCATCAATGATGAAATTTCTGCTATCAACGGAAAACAGAAAACAAAACTGATCAGGCTGGATATCAATAAACAAAAACCCCTGGCAGAAGAGGTCGTGTTAGACGTGGCGCTGGATGATTTGATTGGGCTACCTGTTGTTTTAATTGATGACGTCCAAAATACAGGTAGAACCTTCGCACACAGCCTGAAAGCTCTGCTTGAGGTAGATATCAAAAAACTAGAGACCGCCGTGTTGGTTAACCGAAGCCATAAACTGTTTCCAATCATGGCCAGCTATACAGGGTATGAATTAAGCACTACCATCGATGAACATGTGGAGGTGGTAATGGGCAAAAAAATTGCCGTCAACCTGCATTAGCTATTTAGGTGTTAAACCATCTCCAAAACCGCTGAAATATATTCTTTGGGCCTGCCGGCTCCTGCGAGGTGTTCTTTGTTCTTCCAACAGGTTGTTCTTTACTTTTTTCCTGCTTGGTCTTGGCTACCTTTTGTTGGATTTTGTAGTAGTGTTGAGCTTTTGCTTTCTTTTTGCGGTTCAATTCTGCAATGCGTTCTTTTTCCTCACGTAGCTGTTTTCGCTTTCTTGCAGCTGCTACCGGATTGTAATCCTCACCATTTTTACCTTTCTTTCTTCTTCCGGACTTCTTTTTTGATTGATTTTTTTCTTCTTCGAGCTGCTTTTCTTCCTTGGGCTCTGGCTTCTTTGGTTCTGGTAAATCAATTTTTCCTTTCACCTTCAAGCCCGGCAGGGTGATTTTTGGGGCACGGATCACCTCGACTTCTTCCTCAGTTACCTCTTCTTCTTTCTCAATGATATTTTCGCTGGCACGTTCCTGGGTAGCTTCCTCTTCAACCATTGCAGGTTCCTCATTAGGAGGCACTGGCTCGTTTGATGCTTCCACGACTTCTTCAGTTGATTGGGGAACATCTATTGGCTCTGGAGCCTCGTCTATAGAAGCCTCCAAAGTTTTGTCTTCCTGTGGCAAAAATTCCGGGGCAAACTCAGCATAGATTTTTTCTACCTGATCAGGAGATAGTTTAGAATGGGCTCCACTATCTAGTTCGATCGCGTTTTGCGCACAAAACATGATCAACTCAGACGGCTTTACCTTGATTTTCCGGGCTAAGGAACTAATACGCATGATTGAAATTTAATAGCCACGAAATTATCAATTTTATGCTTTTTACGCCTCAATAATCACGATAAAGGTCAGGATGTCTTACAAGCATCTCTAAACTCATCTTCACGAGCTCTCCCATATTCTCGCAAGTTAGGAAGTCATCATCGCTGTAATACTCTGCCAACTCCTTGCGTAAACGAAGTACATTTTTTCGCTTAGAGATAGTTTCCTTACTCATGGCATTCAGTAAGTCTTCAATTCGGATATGTTCTACTTTTACCCTGTTGGCAATCAGTGCGCGTTCTTCTCTTTGATACTGGCGCACCGTCTCCATCGTCATGTGCTTAAGTCCTATTTTGATGATTGGGTTATTCTGCTTAAAATATTGAGGTAAATAAATTGCCCTTCGTCCTTCATAAGATTGCTGATCAAAATCAATTGCACGAAAGCGATAATCAATCTCTTCAAAGTCCGGGGTCACATCCACCACAAAGTTACTGGAGTGCATATCTCCCAGAAGCCGAACAAAGCACCGTTCATTGAATTTCACAAATTCTTTTGAAAACCTGATTTCATTGAGGTTGGGATCCTTGAGGTGATATTTGATGAATTGCTCTGCAGGAATACCAACAATATGTTCTTCAATCAGTGTATCCTTGTAAACGACATAGCTGATCTTATTAGGGGAAAGCAGATGTTCCAGTTCGAGACCATAGATCCGGCTGGCATCGGCATTTTTTATATAGAAGTAATCAAAGTTGTCATTGATTCGGTTGACAATCCTGACTCTAAATGGTTGGGTATTGCCGTATACACAAAGGTCTACACGATCTACGAAAAGGTGATCCATCACACTCACATCCCCGTCGGCTTTGATGATTGAATAGATTTTCTTCAATGCAAAATGGATGGTTTCCATGTCGTCTTGCGCGTAGAATACGGTTTCCCATAAGGTATCATTCCCCCTGCGGTCATAGAGGGGGATAGAATTGTTGTACCTCAGGAGATGGGGATATTCGATAGGCAAATCAATGTTCCGATCATACTTTTCCATATAAGACCTTAGATAAGGACTGATTTTATAAGGAATCTTTTTTTTACTTATGATGGCCATCATGTAAGCATTTTAAGAAATATATCGGGTGCCTGATCTGCCCATGCCCTGAAGGACTTGCTCACATCCACGTGTTGGGGAAGATAGTTGATCAGCTTCTCAATTTCAAACGAATCACTGTATATCCCTGCTCCGGCTTTCCTGGCATCAATGGCATTGCAGGCTTGTTCATAATGTCCCCGCACAGGCACCATTAGCACTGGTTTCCCCAGATACATTGCTTCACAAACAGACTCAAAACCCGCTGTGGTCACATAACCCTTAGATGAAGCCATTGTTTCAATAAACTTTTCATCGTTTAGCTGATGGTATGTGAGATAATCATCCACCACGAGAGTTTCAGGTTCATCTTTTTTATCCCAAAAACAATGAAGCTTTTCATTGGGATATTTTTTGTGAAAGTGATCTACCTCAGTAGAATATCCGGGGTTGAGCATGTATACCAGCAGGTGGTCCTCGTTACTGATTGCTAATTGACATACTTCTCTTCTCAGGAGCGGAGGGACGACAAAGAGATTTTTTTTCTTTACATCCTCAAAGGGCTGGAAGGAGAGGGCAAGGATTTTATCAGCACCGAGGCTCACGATTTTATTGCCTATTTGCAGGCTGGCTTTGTCCAGTTTTCTTTTAGGAGGAAAATCAAACTCCGGGTGATCAATCAAAAATTGATGAGCAAGACAAATGAATCTGGCTTTGGGTCTTTTGAGAAAATTATAGATGCCGCCTAAGAAATCATAAAAATTGATGATCACATCGGGTTTTTGATCTTTCACAATCTCATGGATACGATTCAAAGACTTCACGTATCTTTTGCTACCCAGCACAGCATGAATGATTGTCTTAACGGGCTTGACAGATTTCTGCTTTTTATCAGTAGCAAAATTTGGACTCTCCAGCGTCTCTACCTCAGTACCTATTTTATCAAGGAAAAACTGAGGTATTCGTCTTCGTTCACTTTTCCCTATCAGCACTCCACATATTTCGTGTCCGGCTTCTCTCAGTATCTGACTCATAGATAGCGCCTGGGTCATATGACCTCTGCCTTCCCCCTGGATAATAAACAGATATTTCAATGTTGACTTTTTGTTGAAGATAGCAAATTCTGATCAGACAGATTGATCAATAAATTTCAGTGTAAAGGTAGTGCCTTGATTCACTTTAGACTTCACAGTAATGGTGCCATTGTGCAGACGCATGATCTGTTTGGAAAGTGTGAGACCAATACCGGATCCTCCCTTTTTGGTGGTAAAAAATGGAATGAAGATTTTTTCCAGTGCGTCTTCATCGATGCCTGGTCCATTATCCCCAATCGTGATGACGGTGCTGCCATCAGGAGCTGCTTGCGCCCTGATACGAATCTCTGGGTGATCGATTTCATTTTCTTCTGACTGTAAGGCCTGCATGGCATTCTTGATCAGGTTGATAAATACCTGCTCTACCTGGTTCTCGTCCAAAGTGATGCGAAGATCTTCGGGTATCACATCCAGTGAAATTTTGATATCCGTTTTGGCTATATCATACTTTAGTAGGATCAAAACCCGATCCAATAGCTCTTTGATAGTCACCCTTTTCAGGTTGGGCAAGGTGATCCGGGTCATGTTTCGGAATTCGCTCACAAAAGCGATCAGGTTATCACTTCTTTTGTGAATGGTGTGTAGCGCCAGGTGAAAATCCGAAAGTTCGTCATCTTTGATTTCCACATTATGCTTTTTAAACCAATCCTGAATCTCGCCCTCGAGTGTTTTGGCGAGAGATGAAATAGGGGTTACAGAATTCATGATCTCATGGGTGAGTACCCTGATCAGGTTTTGCCATGCATCCATCTCCTTCTCTTCCAACTCACTTTGTATGTTTTGCAGCGAGATCAGCTTAAAAGTTTCTCCCTTCAATGACAGTTCAATGGCATATATGGCAATTTGGGTTTCTTCGTTATCCCTCACCACCCTTACCAGATCCCGACCGCCGGTTCTCAGTTCCGTGATGGTTTTTACCAGCGGAAGACTCACTCTTTTGAGGTCATTGATGTTGTTTAGCTGGTTGATTCCCAACAAGGATTTTGCTGCACTGTTGAATATCTGGACTTCACCGGAGGGTTCAAATGTGATGATTCCGATTGTGACGTGCTGTACAATCGTTTTCAGGTATTGGTGCTGGGCTTCTTTGTCCGATTTTAGCTCACGGATATTTTCAATGACGTCTTCAAATTCTGAAAAAATAGGTTCACCTTGTTGCTTTCCAATATTGGGTTCCGAAGATGGTTCATCGAGAAGACGTTGAAGGAAAGCGGTAATTTCATTTTCAGATCGTTCCAGAAACAGATAAAGATTGTACCCCTGCAAAACTGCTAATCCAAGTATTAAAAGCCTTGCCAGATTCCCGGAATCAGAGTAGATAAGGGCAGAGAAAATAAAGAGTGTTACAGCAAGTAGTCCAATCCTGGCAAACAGGTGGTGTTTGAAGTTCTTAAAGCCCATGCTTTTCCAATCGTCTGTAGAGAGAAGCCCTGGTCAACCCCAGCTCCTTGGCAGCTTTTGAGATGTTTCCGTGATTTTTATCCACTGCCTTTTGGATCACATCACGCTCCAGTTCATCCAGGTTGAGGGTGTCATTGGCTTTTTTGATAGGGTCAGGCTTTTGACTCAGGAAGAAGAAGTCATCGGGTTCGAGCACATCGCTTTCACTCATAATGATGGCACGCTCAATGGCATGCTGTAATTCCCTGATATTGCCTGGCCAGGTGTATCGCTGTAATTTTTTAATGGTTGGTGGCTTGAGCTTTTTTCCAGGCTTCCGATACTTGGAGGCATACATGTCGGTGAAGTGTTCTGCCAGTAGAGGAATGTCATCTGGTCTCTCCCTCAACGGGGGCAAATGAATCTCAACCGTGTTGATTCTATAAAGCAGATCCTGTCGAAAACTGGAGTCTGCTACCATGTCATAGATTGGCATGTTGGTAGCACAGATCAGGCGGATATCAATGGGTACGGACTGGTTGGATCCGATCCGGGTGACTTCGCGGCTCTGGAGTGCAGTGAGTAGCTTAGATTGTAACGGAATGCTCAGGTTTCCAATTTCATCCAGGAAGAGGCTCCCATTGTTAGCTATTTCAAACCTTCCGGGACGATCTTCTTTAGCATCTGTAAAGGATCCCTTTTTATGCCCGAAAAGCTCACTTTCAAAAAGGCTTTCTGTGATGGCTCCCATATCCACCCCGATGAAAACGTTGTCTCTTCTGAGGGACTTTTGATGGATCGCTCGGGCGATGAGTTCCTTTCCTGTGCCATTCTCTCCAAGGATCAACACATTAGCGTCGGTGCCAGCAACCTTATCTATGATTTTGAAGACCTCCCTGATCTCCTTACTCTCTCCAATGATGTTTTTAAAAGACAGGTTGCTGTCTTCCTGTAGCTGCTTGCTGGTTTGCTTTAGCCGCTTCACTTCTTTGTAGGATGCCTTGAGCCTGGCGGCACTGCTGAGGGTGGCAATGAGCTTCTCATTTTGCCAGGGTTTCAATACAAAATCTGTTGCACCTGCTTTAAGAGCTTTTACCGCCATCTCCACATCGCCAAAAGCAGTGATCAGAATCACTACTGCCTGCGAGTCCTTTTCCAGGATCTGCTCCAACCAATAAAACCCTTCCTTTCCACTGGTAATGTCTTTGCTAAAATTCATATCCAGCAGGATCAGGTCATAAGTATCGTTGTTCAGCAGGAAGGGAATTTTCTTTGGATTTTTTTCAATGAGTACCTGTGAGGCATACTTCTTCAGTACCATTTTTGCTGCCAACAACACATCTTCGTCATCGTCTATGATGAGCACCTTACCTAATTGATTTTCCACAATACTTTTTTTCATGGCAAAAGGTCAGAAATAGTGCCAAAGGTCAGATTTCTTTATTTATAGCCTCTGCTGGCACATTTGTCTTAAATGATCCTGCTGTAAATGTACGATTAGATTCTAAAAAGTGTCCTTATTCGTACAGTTTTAAATAGGAAAGATAAGGCAATCCTGAGGCGTAGGGGAGTAGCGCTTTCTGTTTTTCAAGCTTTATTAGGGCCTTCAGGTATTTAATCTGGGATTCAATGTATTTGTCTTGTTGGATGTTGAGCTTGAATAAGTCGCTTTCTCCCAATTCTATGTTGAATAATTCGGCTTCAAATAGTCTGTTGTAGTTGTTGGCCAGAGACTGATATTGGGTGGCTAATTGTTGGTTTGTTGCCAGCTCGGCAAAGGCTGATCGAATGTCAGCCACTACCTTTTGCCTGGTTTGCGCAAGCTCAAACTGAGTGCTCTCCTGGTAAATCCGTGTCTTTTGCAGGTAGCTTCTTTCTTTTCGTAGCAGCAGCGGAAATGAAAAATCCATACCTATCTTATAATTGTCACCAAATTGTGGAGACTCAAAACCATCAATATTAAAGGGCGCATCGATCAATGAATAGCTCAGGTTTATTTCAGGCTTTAAACTCTCCTTATTCCATTTTTCCTCTACTTGCAGTTGTTGCTGTTTGGTTTTTAATTTTTGTATTTCAGGATGGTTTTCTATGGCCCAGTCAATAAGGGTGGTGACCGCTGAATCTTCCGGGATCACCCACAAATCCTCTTCCATTAATGGGTATACATTCTCAGATATCTCCAACGGGATCTCATTTTCGTCCCAGAGATGAATAGATAGTCGTAGTCTGGTATTGGTCAACTCCAGTCTGGCATTGGTGTATTCAGCCAGTCTGTTTTGGTAGGTGATCTTGGCCTGTATGGTATCGACCACTGCAGCTTCCCCCAGATCATAATCAATCTTTACCCTATTGAAAAGCTCCTCGGCAATCGAGAGACTCTGCTCCATTAGCTGAAACTGCTGATAAGCAAAATACCAGTCCCAATAGCTCTTCGTGATATCAAGCAATACTTTATTGGCCAGCTTGATCTTTTCCGATTCCGCAATATTTGAGTAAAGCCTGGCCTGTTTGATCATGCTTCTTCGCTCATCGATGAATAACCCTTTGCCCAATGGCAAACTTACACCGGCGGTGAATTGCCAGTAATCTGAAGAAGCACTTACATAGTCTTCCGCACTCAAGTATTGTCCGGAGTTTCTGTATGCTTCAATTTTTGGATCTATGGGAAACCAAACCGGAATCTTCAGGGCATTGTAGAACTTGTTGTAATACTCTGTGTCCTTGAAATTCTTCTCCAAATATGATGATTGAATTTTGGGATCCAGAGAACCTTTAGCACCTGTGAGTTGAGCCTCTGCAAAGCGATCCTGCAGATTGGCTTGCCTGATGATCGGGTGAAAGGTTTTGGCATTCTCAAAGACATCTTTAAGGGAAAGAGCTGTGGAATCAGCAGCTCCCTCCTGACTAGCCTGAGCATACCCGATAGAGCAAGCTCCCAAAAAATATATGACTAGAAAAAATCTCATTTTTTGGATTCTACCTTTACTTCTCCATTGTTGTAAATGCTGGGTGGAAATCCATTGAGCTGCCTCCATAGTTCATACCAGATTGGCACATCATTTAGCATTACCCAACCCTTAATACCTGAACCCATTCTGAGTTGCTCGGGCCATTGCTCATCATTTGGATTGGGGGTGACCAGGATCCTAAATAGCCCGGGCTTACTTTCCACCCGATCGATCACTGCTACAATACCACCAAATGTACCTACTGATACGTTAGGCCATCCCGAAAATTGAAGTGCGGGCCACCCATCAAACTCTACACGAACTTCTCTGCCCACGGAAATGAATGGGAGGTCCATTGCCTTGATATACATTTCAGCAGCTTTATCGGAAGTGGATGGCATGATGCTGGCGACTGCTTCACCCTCTTTGATGGTTTCCCCAATACCGGCTTTCAACGCTTTCACAATATACCCTGACTGAGGAGCTACAACCTGGTATTGGTCGTTTCTAATGGACATGTTGGAATATTCATTCTCCATTTTAGCCAGTGAACCCTGGCTTTCATAAATCCCGGCTATTGTTGATGCCAGGTCAGATTGCGCTTTGCTGATCTTGTCCTGGTATTCGGCATCAACGGCAGACAGGTTTACCTGAGCATTGATCAGCTCTGTCTTACTTTGTAGCCACTTATTTTCTGCAGATATCACCTTGGCATAGCTTTCCTGAAACTTGGACTCCAGCTCCTGGAACTTCGTCAGGGAGATGTTTCCAGCCTCATATCTGCTCTTGTTTCGTGAAAATGTATTTTCAGCGTTGGCATACCGGATTTTTTCGGTCTCATAGCCGGTGCTATCGATAACCAGCTTCATTCCAGCCTGTTTTAGTTTGTTAGAGGCTTGATTGAGTTTCATTTCTCTACCCTGCCTCAAAGCTGTAATCTGATTATTCAGTGCTACCTGCTTTGATCTTTTAGCTTCAAGTTCACCTTTCTTAGCCGTTATTTGTTCAGAAAGCCTTCTCAAAAGCAAGGGATCAAAATACTTTTCTTTGATTTCTGCCAGGGAAAGAATTGTATCCCCTTTGTTGATAAACTGACCTTCCCTGACTTTCCAGTTGATGATTCGTCCGGCGATCGCAGTCTCCACAGTTTGAGGTCTGTTTTCCGGGCGTAGAGCCGTCAATGTACCTGATCCCCGGATGTTTTGTTGCCATGGCAAAAACAATCCAACGATGCCGAGGAAGACAATCACCAATAATACCTTGGCCAGCGACCTGCCCATTCCCGGAGTTTTGAGTGTCCTCAGGGAATAGTATTCTCCTTCATCTATTTCAGGAATATCTATCTGATCGGATATCTTCAGCATGCTAATAGATGTTTTTTACAATTTTCTCATTTTTAATCACCTTTTCGAAAGAGTCATCAGCGATGATCTCTCCATTCTCCAGGTATATGACCCTGTCTACAGCAGACATCACCAGTGGGTCATTAGATACCACGACAAGGGTCCACGTATTGGAAGGGTTGGTAAGCATCTCTATGAGTTGCAACCGGTCATGTTTCATGAAGTCACCGAAGAAATCATTAAGGATCAGCAATGCCGGATCTTTTGCCAGACAGCGTGCCAAAATCATCTTATTGACGAAGGAGCTGCTGAAGCCTTTTCCAGCGCTTAAAATAGGGGTATTAAATCCATCAGGGAGAGAATAGATCTCATCTTGCAGCCCCACTTTTTCAATGGACTTAATGGCATTCTCCATACTTGCAAAAGGCTTTCCAACCAGGATATTCTCCAGTACCGTACCCTCAAAAATATCCTCCTGAGATACATTTTTGCCGATCATATCGCGCAAATACGTGCGATCGAGGTCTCTCAGGTTATACCTGTTAAAAGTTACAATCCCATCATAATTGGTGTGTATCCCGGCAATGGTATTGGTAAGGGTGGTTTTACCGGAACCGCTACCCCCTGAGATACAAACCCGTTCGCCGGGTGATAGCTTTAGATTAATATTTTTGATGGAAGGACTCGATTTGCCGGGATAGGTGTAGCTAAGATTCTTGATTTCCACCATCAGACCTTCTAATCTGATCTGAGATTGAGGGATATCGATACCTCCTGTAGGCTCCAGAGGCAGGTCTGTCACATGAGCAATCTTATCCACGGCAGTGAGCATATCATAGACCACATCCATATACATGATGATTTTTTCTACGCTGTTTAGGATCAGGATGATGATTACTTCAGAAGCCACAAATTGTCCAAGTGTGATCTCCCGCTGAACCACGAGCATGGTACCAATGATCAGCAAACCTCCGGTCACAACTGCTTTGAATAGCAGAATGTAGCTGTACTGGCTAATGAGCACTTTGAAATGTGTGCTTCGGTTCTTCAGGTAATTATTGACATTAAAGTCTGTCTTTTTTATTGGAAGGGTTGTATTACCTGAAAGCTTAAAAGAGTAGAGCGTCCGTGCCATCTCCTCCAGCCAATACACCACTTTGTATTTATACTTTGACTCTGTAATGGAAGAATGCAAACCTTTGGGGCCCGTAAAATAAAAAATGGCCACAAGGATGGTGAGTAGGATAATGCCGAAAAAAACGAAGAACGGGTGATAAAAAGAGAGCAGGAGCAGTCCAAAAATGATCTGGATGGCACCAGTCGAGAGATCTATGAGCAGTTTTGGTAGTCCCTTTTGGAGGGTGAGTACATCAAAAAACCTGTTCATAAGTTCGGGCATATGCATGTTGAGTACCGATTCCATCTGGATCCTGGGTACCCTAAAGGCAAATTCAAAGGCTGCCTTGGTAAAGACTCTTCGTTGAAGGTATTCCACAATGGTAATCTGAAAAACCTGGAGGGCACCTGTGGCCAAAACACCTACGATAATAAAAGCAATCAATACATAGACGGAACTGAATATGACTCCACCGCTGATCAATTCTACGGCTGCCTGGATACCCAAAGGCAGGGTCAATCCTAGCAAACCAATCAGGGCTGCATAGACATATACATAAAATATGTCTTTCTTTTCAGCCGCTAACAATCTGTATAGTCGCTTGATTGGGGAAATATAGTTTGACTTACCGGTGGTATCCAGGTCACTGACCAAACTCTGATAGTCAAAAGCTGTTAGAAAAAGCACCTCCAAATCCTGCGTGCAGGCCAGATTCACCCAATCCAGATTATCACTGGTCCATTTTTCAGTATCCTCTTTCCGGATCTTTATGATCTCGTATTTCTTGCGTTTCTTCTGGATAATAACCGGGCATAGCTCTTCATCCTTATCAAATACAATGACAGGAGAAGACTGTACCTTCATCATTTCCTTGAAACGGCTTTCAACAAGGTGTTTCTCCAGCATTAGCATGCCAGAGTTGCTGCTGGATTCGGCCAGATCACGAATAAATTCTACAAGCTCTACATTTTCATATTCCCGGGTAAATTCTTCATTGCCTCCGAAGGACTCACTTCCTAATTCAATGTTTAGGATGTCTGAACATTCCTGAATGATCCTGATTATTTGTTTATTGTTCATCCCTCAGCGTTGATTGAATTATAAATAAATGACCTGATGAATTCGTAGTTTCTGCCGTAAGGATCACTGGCTTCACTCAATTCCGTGAGCGAGGGAAGATGCTCAGCAAAAAATATTTGCTGATTGGCAGTCTCGAGGGCCGTGGTAACTAATGCATGAGGAAATGGATAGTCCGGGTTAACTTCCTTTACAAATCTGGCTATATTCTTACATAGTGATTTATATCCCCTGAAAAGCCCTTCCTTATTATCCTCATCCACTTGCTTGGTCAAATATATTTTGTCTGATTCGGCTACCACAATACGAGCCAGCGCTTCTTCATCAATGTCCGGGAAGGAATTGTCCTGTATTTTCTTTTCGGTGATCAGTTTAAGGGCTCGATCCAGTTTTTGCAGGGAGTTCTTCAAATGGTGGGTTTCATATTCTATTCTATAGTCAAGCCAGGCCCAATACCAGCTGATGAGGTACACTAATAACCGGTGCTTGTTCTCAAAGTACCGGTAAATAGAGGCTTCGGTAGACTCCATTTCAATGGATAATTTTTTGAAAGTAAACCCTTCAAATCCCAATTGATCGATCATTGGAATACTATGTTTGATAATCTTTTCTCCTAATTCTGTGGATTGCGGATCCTTGAGTGATAGATTATCATTCAATCGTAATTGTAAAACTGTCACCTATGAATATTTTACTATGGCAAATGATAGTAATACTATCAACGGAAAAGTAAGATAATTGTTTGATATTACTTTTATTTATCTTCATAAATGTTATATTTGATATTCTATTAGTCCTTTTATTTTGAGTTTTTGACCTTTAGGTTCAGGCACGTCCATGTCTGAACCTTTTTTTATTTAAAAGGAGTACATCTGTTAAGGAAGGGAGGGGTATTTACCTCATGCGAAATGTCACCACACGATGTTCCTGGATAAACAGATAGTGTTTTTCTGTTTTCAGTACCCCCAAATATTTGTTCACAGGCCCCTTGATCTTTAGGATTTCAGAGGGGTTAAACGGATCAAACATGAAAATTTGTTCGCCATCATAAGTAATGATCTGCTTATTGAAAATATGGAAGTAGCTGGCCCCTTTGACTGGCACTGAGGCAATATGATTGCCAAACTGATCAAAAAAGTAAAATCCGTTTATCTTGTCAAGTAGTATTACAAGGTTTTGGTAGGCCCTGATATGGCTGACTTGCTCCAGATTGATCATGCTCACCGGCGTAGTGAATATCAGGTTTTTATTATTGGTATATTTCCTTAGCTCACCGTTGCCGGATTCCAATACCCAAAAACTATTGTCTACACCTATTGTTGCGAGACTACCAAAGCCAATCCCAAGATTGTTTAGCTGGTAGGAAGTGGCAGTAGCTACAAATCGGTCCAGGAAAACGAGGGTTTGATTTTCCCGATAAAACAGAAATAATTTCAACCTGTTCCAGGGCTCGACGATGGTAACAGCAGAAAAGTTGATCCCTGAATATACCTTGTCTTCTTTGCCGTTCTGATCATATCTGAAGATGTCGCCATCAGTACTGCCAAGGTATATCTTACCTTCCTGATCTATGGCATAGGATGAAATCTTGTAAGGTACTACCAGACTATCCACCTTTTGCCACTCCTGGGAGGAAGCAGTAATTGAAGAGAACAGCAAGGTCAGTAGGATAAACCTAGCCTTTAAATGTTTTGAGGATGGTTTTCTTGCCATCAAAAACAGCGTAATTGTTGTAATTCACCCATTCACCAAGGTTGATATATCGGGAATCATTTCCTACTTCCAGATCTAAAGGTAAATGTCTGTGACCAAAGATGTAATAATCATGGTGTGAATCCTTCTCACAGTCCCTACAGAATTGCCAAAGCCATTCATCATCTCCTTTGAATCCATGCTCTTTGGCGTCATTGGAAATTCTGCTACCTCTGGACCAGGCATGTGCGAGCTTCATCCCAACATCAGGATGTACCCACCTGAAAAGCCATTGGGCAACCTTATTTTCAAAAATCTTTTTTAGAAATTTATAAAAATGATCTCCCGGACCTAATCCATCACCATGGCCAATCAAAAAAGTTTTACCCTGGATAGTGTAAACTTGAGGCTTGCGGTGAACGGGAATTCCCAGTTCCCGGGTAAAGTAGTCAAACATCCAAAGGTCATGATTTCCGGTAAAGAAGATCAACGGGATGCCTTTGTCTACCAGGTCGGCAAACTTCCCCTGTAGCCTGATAAATCCTTTGGGTATGGCACGTTTGTACTCAAACCAAAAATCGAAAATGTCCCCCAGTAAGAATATGGCTGCAGCATCATTTTCAATACTGTTGAACCAACGGATGACTCTTTTTTCTCTTTCCAGGCTTTGTTCCTTAGGCAGTGTGCCGAGATGGAAATCACTGGCGAAGTAGACTTTCTTTCCTTTAGGGAGAACTTCAAATTGTTTGTCCATAAAAAAAGGAGCTGAATTACCAGCTCCTCAATTTAATGTAATAATTGTATTAATTCGTTTCTTCTGCCGCTTTCGAAGCTTTACTGGCTTTTGACTTGCCAGCTGGTTTGGAGCCAGCGCCATTTTTAGTGCCTGCTTTACTGGAGGAAGTACCTTTAGCCTTAGTTCCCGAAGTTTTGGCTTTGGTAGCTGTTGTTTTTCTGGCTGTACTTTTAGCTGAGGCAGATCCGGTCTTCTTTTTAGCTGAAGCCTTTATCGCAGCTTGGCCATTTGTAAATTCCTGAAAATGGGTTGGAGTTGCAAATGGTCTTTTACCAATAAGCTTTTCCAGGTCATTTTGAAATATGATCTCTTTCTCGAGCAGCTTTTGAGCTATGATCTCCAGCTCTTTCAGCTTATCTTTCAAGAGCTGCTTTGTCCGTACATAAGCCTTGTCTATCAGAACCTTTACTTCCTTGTCAATCAATTCCGCTGTTGCTTCAGAGTAAGGCTTGGTGAAGTTGTAATCCGACTGCTTGCTATCATAGAAGGAGACATTTCCAATCTTGTCATTCATCCCGTATACAGTCACAATACTATAAGCCATTTTGGTAATCCTTTCCAGGTCACTCAAAGCTCCCGTGGAAATCTTGCCAAAGACCAATTCTTCAGCGGCACGACCACCAAGAGCCATGCACATTTCATCAAACAGTTGTTCTGTTTGATAGAGAAACTGCTCTTTAGGTAAATACTGGGCATAGCCCAATGCTGCGATTCCTCTTGGCACGATACTCACCTTTACCAAAGGATCTGCATGCTCCAGAAACCAGCCTGCTACAGCGTGTCCAGCTTCATGATAGGCTACAATTTTTTTCTCTTCAGGAGAAATGATCTTGTTTTTCTTTTCTAATCCACCGATCACCCGGTCGATGGCATCCTGGAAGTCCACCATCTCCACTTCCTTTTTATTTCTTCGCGCAGCGATGAGTGCTGCTTCGTTGCACACGTTGGCAATTTCTGCTCCGGCAAATCCTGGTGTTTGAGCTGCCAGATGCTTAGGATTTACATCTTCACGGATCTTGATGGGCTTAAGGTGTACTTTGAAAATAGCCTCACGTCCAATGATATCGGGTTTGTCTATGCTGATCTGTCTGTCGAATCGGCCTGGCCTCAACAAGGCAGAATCCAATACGTCAGGTCTGTTGGTGGCAGCAAGGATGATTACACCTGAATCAGTAGAGAATCCATCCATCTCTACAAGTAGCGAGTTAAGGGTGTTTTCCCTTTCATCATTTGAGCCGGGCATCTGTCCTTTTCCTCTTGATCGTCCGATGGCATCAATCTCATCGATGAACACGATACAAGGGGCTTTTTCTTTGGCTTGCTTAAACAGGTCTCTTACACGTGCGGCTCCTACACCTACAAACATCTCTACGAAATCAGATCCCGACAGCGTAAAGAAAGGTACTCCGGCTTCTCCGGCTACTGCTTTTGCGAGCAAGGTCTTCCCTGTTCCCGGAGGGCCTACAAGAAGGGCACCCTTAGGGATCTTACCACCCAGCTTAGTGAATTTGGATGGGTTTTTAAGGAACTCTACAATCTCTTTGATCTCTTCTTTGGCTTCCTCAAGCCCTGCAGCATCAGAGAAGGTAATCTTCACTTTATTCTCAGCATCAAATAATGCGGCTCGCGATTTCCCAATGTTGAAGATCTGACCACCAGGACCACCGCCCCCAGCCATTCTTCTCATAAGGAACCAAAAACCGAAAATGATCAGGAATAAAAACCCCCAATTAAAAAAGATGGAGGTAAAATCACTTCTGGTATCTACTTCATAGCCTATCCTTTGATCTTCAGGAAGCTGTAGCATAAGCTCATTGAAGTCGTCATTAAATATGGTCTCATTCACAATGTTGAATTTGTAATGAGGTCCATTGTTGATTCCGGAGAAGGAATTCTGATCGATGTCGATCTGATATTTGGTGTCCTTAAGCGCTTCTTCTTTCAGCGTAACTTCTACAAAATCCTGACCTTTTACAAGGACTACTCTTTTCACATCATTTGCGAGAACCATTTCCTCAAAACGCTTATCACTAATCGTCTTCGCAGTATTTGAATTGCTGAAATAAGTAAATCCAATCACTACCGCTATCAGGGTAATGATGATCATCATTTGATAGTTGGGCTTGTTGGGTTTCCCCAATGGTTTTTTCTGTCTTGGTCTATCAGCCATTTATATATCTTCTAATTACTATTAACAACTTAACAACGTTTGTGGATTATTTTAGTTCTAAACGGAAATGGTAGAAACCTTGGCATCCCCCCACAACTCTTCTAACCCGTAAAATGATCGCTTGTCTTTATTAAATACATGAGCGACCACATTTACATAGTCGATTAACACCCACTCTTTATTTTGTTTTCCTTCAACTTTCCAGGGCCATTCTTTAGATAATTTGAAAACCTGCTCTTCTATGGAATCAGAAATTGCATCTATTTGAGTATCTGATGACCCCGAACAAATAATGAAATAATCAGCAACGGCATGTTTGATATCGCGTAAATCCAACACCACAACATCTGAAGCCTTTTTCTCAAGCATTCCCTGCACCACAAATTCGCTTAAGGTTTCAGAATCTGTCTCACCAACTTTATTTTTCCGCATTCATCATGGGTTTTCTATTTTTAACCTCAAAAGTACGAATTTAAATTGCATAAAAACTTTGCCAATACACGTTTTCTTGGGAAAAGTATCACTTCCCTGCCAGAATGTCACTCTACCAATGATTTCATGGCACAACTTGCCGCAAAAGGGCGGGTCTTACATGGCGATATCCTGACGGCCGATTTCCAATCTAAAGGCAAGGGGCAAAGAGGGAATAGCTGGACAAGCGAAAAGGGGAAAAATCTATTGTTTTCTATTTTTCTTAAGCCACCTTTTTTAAAGATTGAAGATATTTTCCTCCTAAATATAATTGCAGGGTTGGCAGGGACTCAGTTGATCAACAACATCGTTCCGGAAGCAGAATGTCAACTCAAATGGCCGAATGATATATACGTGAATGGAAAAAAAATTTCAGGAATATTAATTGAAACATCCATAAGTAAACAGCTTGATTTTGTCGTTGCAGGTATTGGATTCAATATAAATCAATCACACTTTGCACTGCCGACCGCAACATCTTTGAAAATTGAAACAGGGAAAGACCATGACCTTTTTTCAGTCCTTGAAAAATATTCCCATGCCTTCGAAAATTATTACGGTCTGCTCGAGTCGGGAGAAAGAAATCGTGTGCTCAGAGCTTATCATGATAAATTGTACTGGCGAGGTGAGGTTCATACCTACCGTAGCCATGGAGCGGAGTTTGAGGCCGAACTCATTGGAATCAATGAAACAGGAAACCTTGTCCTCAATTGTGGGGGTATATCCAAGCAATTCAGGACCAAGGAGATTGAATTTGTCAGCTAGGTTTAAATTATGATAATTGTCAGGTTTGGCTAACTTTGCAGACCTAAAAAATTTGGATCAAACAAAAATCATGATAGAAGAAAAGGTTAATTACAAAGTAAAGGACATCAACCTCGCCGCCTGGGGAAGAAATGAAATCCGATTGGCAGAAGCAGAAATGCCCGGACTTATGTCTTTGAGAGAGGAATTCGGTCCCTCAAAAGTATTAAAGGGAGCCCGGATTGCCGGCTGTCTCCACATGACCGTTCAAACAGCTGTTTTGATCGAAACCTTGATAGAACTTGGAGCAGAGGTATCCTGGTCTTCATGTAATATTTTCTCTACTCAGGACCATGCCGCAGCCGCCATTGCTGCAGAAAACATTCCGGTTTATGCCTGGAAAGGGATGAACGAAGAAGAATTTGATTGGTGTATTGAGCAGACACTTTTTGCCTTCGAAGGTGGAAAGCCCCTTAATATGATCCTCGATGATGGAGGAGATCTCACCAACATGGTACTTGACAAATACCCTGAGCTGGTAAAAGACATCAAAGGATTGTCTGAAGAGACTACCACGGGTGTACACAGACTCTATGAGCGGATGAAGAAAGGTACACTCACCATTCCTGCTATTAACGTTAATGATTCTGTTACAAAATCCAAGTTTGACAATAAATATGGATGTAAAGAATCATTGGTAGATGCGATCAGAAGAGCTACCGACGTGATGTTGGCTGGTAAAGTTGCTGTTGTGGCTGGTTATGGTGACGTTGGAAAAGGATCAGCCGCTTCTTTAAGAGGTGCAGGAGTACGAGTGATCGTGACTGAGATTGATCCTATCTGTGCGCTTCAGGCTGCTATGGATGGATTTGAAGTGAAGAAAATGTCCAATGCCGTGCCAAGAGCCGATATCGTGGTGACTGCTACTGGAAACAAAGACATCATCACAGGTGAGCACTTTAAATTGATGCACGATAAAACTATCGTATGTAACATTGGCCACTTCGACAATGAGATTGACATGGCATGGTTGAACAAAACCTATGGCAGCACCAAAGTGGAGATCAAGCCTCAGGTAGACCTTTATAACATAGATGGCAATGAAATCATCTTGTTGGCTGAAGGAAGGTTGGTAAACCTTGGTTGTGCCACCGGTCACCCATCATTTGTGATGTCAAACTCATTTACAAACCAGACATTGGCTCAGATCGAGTTGTGGACAAACACTGATAATTATAAGCCGGGTGTATACATGTTGCCTAAACACCTTGATGAAAAAGTGGCGGCATTGCACCTGGAGAAAATTGGTGTTGAATTAGAAGAGCTTTCTAAGGATCAGGCCGATTACATCGGAGTAGATGTGAGGGGACCTTTCAAACCTGAGCATTACAGGTATTGATCACTTGTGGTTAATAGAATTAAAAGGTGGGCCTTCAAGCTCACCTTTTTTGTTTAATCCAGTTTTATTTCGGTTAGGGTTTCGGCATTAAGTTTTCTTGGACCATTGTTAGTATATTTGGTAGGGATCATCAAAAACAATGGGATGATTCCAGTGGATTTCCGCCTAAATACTTGAAGTATGAAATCTAAACTAATTCTTGGATTGGGACTTTTGCTCTTTGCATTTGTTTCTAATGCTCAAATTGTATTCCCGGTCCTCAGTCCTCGCGGGTTAATTACCCAATGGGTAGGGAATACTTATGTAACCCTCAGCTATGAACGACCAGCTGTCAGAGGGCGAGAGATATTTGGAAGCCTGGTGCCTTATGGCGAACTCTGGAGAACAGGAGCAGGCTACTGCACTCAGATCAGTGTAGATCAGCCGGTCAGAATAGGGAATGAAAAAGTGGCAGCAGGGAGGTACTCCCTATTTACCATCCCTGGCAAGGAAGAATGGGTAGTTATTCTCAATGCTGATACCACATTATATGGCACCTATGGTTATAATGCCGAAAAAGATGTGATCAGGTTTCTGGCGAAGCCTCAGGAGACCAACCGTTTTTATGAAAGCCTTACAATGGATATCGACGTGGTCCCTAATGACGCAGTGGTTTATCTATCCTGGGCCAACACACAAATATCTTTTACAATCAACACCTCCATAGACGAGGAGATCATGTATGCTGTCAGGGTTGAATTGCTGGAAGGTGAAAGCGATGATCCCAATCAATATGCACTGGCTGCAGAGTATATGATTGTTCAGAACACAAATCTGTACGATGCATTGATCTTAGCTGAAAAGGCAGTATCCCTTGACCCTAATTCATGGGCACGTATGCTCAAAATACAGATCCTGGAAAAGCTCCATAGATATGAAGAAGCCCTGGCGGAAATTCAGGCTGGAAAAGAAAATGTAAAAACCAGAAAATACAGTAAGAAGGAATACATGGATAATGACCTTCAGTATTGGGATAAGCACGCTGCCAGGATCAGAACGAAAATGGCCGAACAGTCAAACGAATAAAGGAGCAACATCTTGCCCCTTGCTCTATGCTCTCTGCCCCATGCACTCAGCCCTATGCCCTCAGCCCTCAAAACTCCTCAACCAACATCCCCATTTTTCCCATCTGATAGTCTCGCATGGCTTCCATGATCTGTGTCTGATTGTTCATCACAAACGGACCATGTGTCGCCAGCGGCTCATTGAGCGGTTCACCTGAGAGTAGCAGGAAGCGGGTATCTTTTTTGGCCACAACTCCAATTTGGGAACCTTCATTTTCAAAAGCAATCATTTGGTGATTATCTACGAGTCCATGTCCTGAGACAGATAATCCCCCATCCAGTAGGTAAAGGACAGTGTTTCTACCTTCGGGCACTTCAAATACATGTTCTGCATCAGCCTGTAGTTTACCCATCGCTGACAATAAAGGTGTGTGTGTTTTCACCTTTCCATGCAGCCCACTCATTTCTCCCGAAACCAATTGAATAAACCCTTCTCCTTTGTTAGGGCTGAATTGAGGAATATCCTCTTTCCGGAGTGCAACATAGTAGGGTTGGTCCATCTTATGAGCGGCTGGAGTATTGACCCAAAGCTGAATGATTTCCTGGTGGCCACCTTTCTTAGCCAGTTCCTCCGATGGCCGCTCACTGTGGATCATACCCATTCCGGCATTCATCCATTGTACGCCGCCTTCACTCACCACCCCACTGTTTCCTCGTGAATCCCTATGATGAACGCTCCCTTCAAAAACAAACGTAACCGGAGAAAATCCCCGATGCGGGTGCGGACCGACTCCAGCATGTTTGTAGTCGGTATCTGGCTTCACAACCAACCGGGCATGATGGAGCAATAAGAAGGGGTCAATCTGCTCTACATTTTGAGTCGGTAGAGGTTGTCTCAAAGGGATTCCACCCATATTCACCAGATTACCATATAATATTTGTTTAATCTTTTTCATCTCGATTTAATTATATATGTATATACATGTATTTTTGAAAAAGGTTACATGGAAAGAAAATTACACCGGGCTAATTGTCTATTTTAGAGCGTAATGTCTCAACCTATCCAGTACCGTGTTTCAATAAGTATTATCAATTACAACTGTGCTCAGTATACGCTGAACTGTATTCAGTCGATATTGGAGCAGACCGCTACCATTCCCTATGAAATGCTGGTGGTAGACAATTGCTCAGGAGCGGCTGACCTGGAAGAATTAAAATCCGGATTATCAGATCTTCCCAACCTGAAATTGATTGAAAGCAAGCAAAACCTTGGCTTTGCCGGAGGGCATATGCTGGCCTTTGAGCAATGTGGGTCAGATTACTTTTTTGTGCTGAATAGCGATTGTCTTTTGATGAATGATACAATAGGTATCCTGACCGATCATATGGACCACAACCCTGAAGTAGGTTTGGTTACCGGTCAGATGCACAACTGGGAAGGAGAGTTGCAAAATTCGTTTGGGTATCTGCCTTCTTTGGCAAAGAGTTTACTCGGAACTGGTTTGGCCAGGGTTTTTCAACCCAGGGAATTCCCTAAGAAGCTACACTATGAGCATCCGGTTGATGTTCCATATGTGACCGGTTCGGCGATGTTTTTCAGGACATCTGCTCTAAAAGAAATAGGGGGGCTTGATACCGGGTTTTTCCTGTATTGTGAAGAAGAGGATGTAGCCGTTCGATTGAAAAAAGCCGGGCACAGCATCCAGGTAGTACCTACCGCGCATTTCAAGCATTACCACGGGGGGAGCACGAACGAGCGGGAGGATATGGAAAAAAAACTAATATTTCTGAGGGAGTACTACATCTCATTTTTCAGGTTATTGGGGAAGCATTATTCTATTTTATCCCAGTGCTTATTTATGATTATTCACTTCTTTAAGAATTTAAAAAAGGTGTTTAAACATAAGAATTACTTTAACATTGCTCTCACAATACTGAACCAAAACAGGGTTAAACACTCTATCAGACCAAAACATTGAATTGAATGCTTGACAAGGCTTATCATCAGAAACCAGACGAATATTTTGAATCTGTCAGAAAAGAGATGGTTGGATTTCTACCATCAGATGCTGTCAGGGTTTTAGATGTTGGTTGTGGTGCAGGCCTATTTGGAGAGTATTTAATTGAAAAAAATCCCAAACTAGAGATTTGGGGCGTTGAGTTTGATAAGGATGCTGCAGCAATTGCGGATAAAAAGCTTGAAAAATGCTTTCCCGGAGGTATCGAGGAAAATCTGAAAAATATACCTGATAACTATTTTGACTGTATTTTTTTCAATGATGTGCTGGAACACCTGCTCGATCCATATACTGTCCTAAAAGAGATACAACCTAAATTGGCTAAGAATGGAGTGGTTATAAGTTCGATTCCCAATATCCGGTATTTCAGGAATTTTAACGAGCTGGTGATGAAGAAAAATTGGGATTATACGGATTCCGGCGTGATGGACCGAACACATTTCAGGTTTTTCACTTACAAAAGCATCAGAAAAATGTTTGAAGAACAAGGGTATGAAATTATCCTTCACAAAGGACTTAACAGAACAAAATCCATCAGACCTTTTATTCTCAATTTCTTTTTTCTCGGATTTTTCTGGGATATACTCTATCTGCAATTTGCTACCGTTGCCAAAGTAAAGCGTTAAAGAAATCGTTTTAACTCCCTCACCACTTCATCAACTGAAATATTCAGGTGACTGGATTTTGAAGGTATGCTTTCTTCTATCCAATGAGTCTGTGGCCCAATGGGTGCCCACCTGCCCGGATGCATCGGTCTTGTTTCCGGATATAAACCCAGACATTTTATTCCTGAGATCCCGGCCATGTGAAGCGGACCCGTGCTACAAGCCAGCAGTCCATCACATTGCCCGATAAATGAGATGAAGTCGGATAAGGAAAATTTTCCTGTGGTATCTGTTACATGCTCAAAATCAAAAATTTCCGGATATTCTTCTTTGATCATTGAGCCTTCTTCATCTGTTCCGGAAACAAAAACCTGCACTTTATCCGGAGGGAGCTGCTCGATTACCTCCAGATAGTTCTGTAACGGCCATTCTTTAGCACTTCCTTTAGATTTCATGTGCATGATCAGGTTAAACTTGTCTGTCAGCAAGTCTTTGCCGGATGAGGTTTTGCTTTTTTGCCAACCCGCATATTTATAAATCTGCTTAAGACTAACTTCTTCATTTATCTTTATTGGCGTAAGTAATTTTAGATTGAGTTGAGACTCATGCAGAGGGCTGTTTTTTCGGGTAAAACTCACTAACCGATTACACGTCCACCAATGGAAAATCCGATGACTGGTCCCTATTCTGGTTTTGATATTTTTTTTTGCTGCTAGTTGAGCTACCGACTTATTAGGAAATACATGCACAATCACATCCACTTGAGGCAATTTGCCGGATTGACTTATTTCATCCCAGTTGAGAAAATGATCTACGTGGCTGCATCTTTCAATAATGTGCCTGGTGTAGGATGATCCAAGGAAATACACCGCGCTGGATGGAAAGTGCTTTTTAATGATCCCCGCCATAGGAAGCGTAAGCACCACATCTCCAATCTTATCGGTCCTGCTGATTAGAATTTTCATACTTTGTAAGCATTCGGATTTTGTTGTACTTCAGAAAATTGGAGTGGGCCGATAATATACAGATCACAAATCCATGATATCCATCCATGAAACCCAGCTGGAAAAAATATTTTTTGATGAAAGTAAACCATGGGTTAAGCAGCACATGGATAATTATAGAAACATGCTTTCCTTTTTTGATCGCTTCCCGGGCAGCTATTTCAGAAAAATGATTGGCTGTTTTTGCATGATCGTGTATCGTCGGGAAGGAATAATGCAGCATATCCGCTTTAATAAATCCTATCCTGGCATCCTCTTTCACAATCACCCGGTCATGAGGGTTTTCACCACCCCACGAAGCTATTTTTCGGTCAAATAATCGAATTTTCCTGTCCGGGTACCATCCGCAGTGCCTGATCCATTTACCACAGTAGTTGGTCAGTCGGTTGACATAGTAGGCATCGTATTCCCATTGGCTCTTTATCTTGAGGATCTCGGTTCTGGCTGCTTCAGTCAGTGCCTCGTCCGCATCCAGGGAAAGAATGATGTCATGTTCAGCTTTTTGCACAGCTACATTCTTTTGTTCTATGTGTCCTGCAAAAGGGTGTTCAATAAATTTTACCCCCAGGTTTTGACAGATCTCTCTGGTTTTGTCTGTAGAGAAAGAATCTACCACCAGCACTTCATCCACCACGTCCTCCATGGAGTGAATACATCTCTCGATGTTTTTCTCTTCATTGAATGTGATAATTACACCGGATATTTTTACTGACATGTAATCAATCTGTGTTGAGTTCCCGAAAAGTAGCTTCCAATGCTGTGAAATGATGCTCTATATTAAACAATTTGTCTGCTTTATGCTTGCCGTTTATGGCAATTTGCGCCATGAGTGGCTTATCGGTGACCAGTTTTTCTATGGCGATTGCCAAACCCTGGCTATCGCCTGGTTCGAAAAGTAAACCGGTTTTTTCATGGTCTATGATTTCCGGAACACCCCCGCCATTGGCACCGATGACTGCTACTCCCATCCTCATGGCTTCAGCCAGCACCAATCCGAAAGTTTCCTCAGCTGTGGTAAGCACAATTACATCAAAATGAGGCATGATCGTTTGAGGCTGATCCAGGAATCCAGTCATAAAGACCTGATCGCTGAGCTCCAATGAGGAGATTTGCTTTTTCAAAGATGCTTCATAGTCCGGATGGGAGACCGATCCAACTAAAAACAGGTCGATGAATATTTTCTTTTCCCTTAAAAGAGAAACGGCTTCGATGGCCAGGTGTTGTTGTTTTTTCCGATCAATGCGAGCCACCACGCCGACCTTAAATGGTGATTTCCCCGGGTTTTCAAAAGGATTTTGTTTCTTGGGCTCGGGAGCAGGTACTCCATAATACAGACATTTTACTTTTTTTTCCGGCAGACCAACTTTTTCCAGTACCTGCTGCTTCAGGCGCTCAGTAATGGTGATAAACAGATTGATTTTGGAATATATGAATCGGTGATAAAGGCCTTTTTTAGCCCTGGGCATATTCATTTGGCGGGTATGTACATGCTGAAATTTTACTGGGCTCAAAACTTTACACAGCGCAATGATCAGGAGATCCTTCTTGTCGTGGGTGTGAACGATATCCGGATGATTTTTTCTCAGAAAAGATAAGATCCTGACCAGAGATTTTATTTTATTTCCAGTTGTCGACACTACTGGAAGACTCTTCATATTAAGTTTTTGCCAAATAGGTGAATCAGATCGTGCCATACCATGCACCTCATTGCCCAGTGTGGAAAGTTGCTGGCAGCAGGTGACGAAATACAATTCCAGCCCACCCAGTGATTGACTTGTGCACACCTCCAGTATCCTCACAGCTTCGGGTTGTTTTTTTCAGCATAGGCCTTCAGGTCTGACCAGTCCTTATGGGTCCATTCTCGAACTTTCTCCAGATCAGACTCCTGGATCAGCGGTTTTTTGATTACCCATTTTTTGGGCAAAAGGACGGCGAAATACATTATCAGGTGGAAAAGAAGCCACCATGGCCGAAAATATAGCCACGTTTCCAACCGGTTTTTACCTCCTTTGATCTCTCCTTTATATACATGCTTCCGAAAAAACTTCACTGCATGCAGTTGTTTTTCTTTCCAGGCAGTATGACGGGGTTTCACCGAAACAGCCTTTCTACTGTAAGAAGCTCCGCAGTATTTGGCAATCAGATCGATAAAGTTATAAGGGTCCGAAAGGTCCTCATGAAAGAGGATCAAGGGCTTTTGTGTAGAATACTTCTCAATGACCCGGATCTTATCCATAAAGATCATTTCTTTTCGGTCCCAGAAGCCCTGGTTATTGTCTATATCAATAAAATCGACAAACTCCTTATAAAAACCGCCCTTCACATGGCGTTTATATTGTGATGCGATCCATTTATCCTGTCGGCGGAAAACCACAATGATGTGTGCATCCGGATGCACAGCGCAGAACCACTTTACTTCATCTTCAAATTGCCTGTCAAACTCCCGGGAGACCAAATATTTCTTGCTGGTTCCATTTTCAATGATGTCAAGTGATTTTTTATATCGGTTAGTAGGAATATAGTTTATATCCTTAAAATAAGGGAACACACTGTGTTGGAGGTACGTAGAGGCTGTTTTGCCCAGCCCGACGTGGAAAAATATTTCTGGTTTTGGTTCGTCCATTTAAAAATTCAAAACAAATTCTTTTCCAGCTAATTATTTAAAGAAAGCCAATTAAAAGTTACTGCAGCCTTATTTAGATTAATTATAAACAATCTTATTTTATTCACGTATAAAAGATGTAGATACATTAAAGTATTGGTTTGGTATGTTATCCCTTTTCTCGACTGTGTATATGAGTAACCAGGAAGTAATAGAAAATAACGATAAAGAAAAACGGGCGAAGTTTAAGTATCCGGAAAAGACGAGGATGGAGATCTTTGATAAAGAATTCCTTCCTAATATCGATGCTATGTACAATTTTGCCTACAGGTTGACTTTTGATGAGGATGATGCAAAAGACCTGGTGCAGGATACCTACATGAAGGCCTACCGGTTCATCAATTCATTCCAGCGGGGTACCAATGCCAAGGCCTGGCTGTACAGGATCCTTAAAAACAGTTTCATCAATGACTTCAGGAAGAAAAGTAAGGAGCCATCAAAAGTAGATTATCAGGAAGTAGAGAACTTCTACAATTCAGATGATGTTGATAGCAATAAGACAGTGGATCTGAGGGTAGATGCGCTTAAGGATATGATGGGTGATGAAGTGAGCAATGCCTTGAATTCCCTGGCGGTTGATTTCAGAACTGTCATCATTCTATGTGACCTGGAAGGATTTACCTACGAGGAGATGGCCAAGATACTTGACATCCCTATTGGTACGGTGCGATCCAGATTACATAGAGCCAGAAATTTGCTTAAAGAAAAACTGAAGTCCTACGCTGGAAGCATGGGATATAAATAATTTTTGTTTACTTCGTTGAAATAATTTTGTCATCTGATGGAAGAATCTACAGATAAGACGGGTAATTCCGGTTGTAGCGAATACCTTGAAATTTTGCACCTGATGCTTGATAATGAGGCTACTAAAGAACAGGAAAACTACCTTTCCGCTCACGTTGATAAATGCATGACATGTCTGCAGCTTTACGAAGTAGAGAAGGAGATCAGAATTTTAATTAAAACCAAACTAACCAGTCAGCCAGTGCCTCCGGGTCTGGCATCTGAAATAAGACGCAAGATTTTTAAAAGTGCCTGAGCCAACAAATCAGGGAAAGGCCTTTATCTTTTCCGCACCCTCTGGGGCAGGAAAAACGACCATCGTTAAAAGGTTACTTTCCGAGCTTCCTCAATTAAGTTTTTCCATATCAGCGACCACACGCGCTAAGCGAGATGGCTTGGAAGAGCATGGAAAAGATTATTATTTCCTCACCATCGAAGAATTCAAAGCTAAAATAGAAGAAGGAGCTTTCTATGAGTGGGAAGAGGTCTATCCAAATTTATTTTATGGTACCCTCAAGTCTGAAGTAGACCGGATTTGGCAAAATGGACAACATGTGGTTTTTGATATTGATGTGGTAGGGGGATTAAATCTCAAACAGATTTTGGGAGAGCGGGCGTTGTCTACATTCGTCAAAGTAAAGGATGTGGATACCCTGAAAGAGCGCTTAAGCTCGAGAAACACTGAAAGTGAGGATCAATTAGCCGTCCGAATTAAAAAAGCCTGGCAGGAAATGCAGCGTGCTAATGAATTTGATTATATCCTTGTAAATGAAAATCTGGAAACGGCAGTAGGGGAGATAAAACAGGAGATTCTTAAATTCATCATTAAATAATGAACGTCGGACTTTTTTTCGGTTCCTTCAATCCCATTCACATAGGCCATCTGATCATCGCCAACATCGTTCACGAAACTACAGAAATGGATGAGGTTTGGTTTGTAGTATCTCCCCAGAATCCACTCAAGGCCAACAAGAATCTTTTGCATGAGTTTGACAGGTATGACCTGGTGGAAGCCGCCATTACAGAGGATTATCATTTTAAGGTGAGTGATGTGGAGTTTAATCTACCGCGCCCTAATTATACTGTTCATACCCTTACGGTACTGGCAGAAAAACATCCTAATCATAACTTTAACCTGATCATTGGTGAGGATAATCTGGCAGCTTTACCCAGGTGGAAAAACTACGAGGAGATTCTGAAAAATTTCGGGTTGATTGTATATCCAAGGCCCAATGCACCTGATTCGGATCTTAAAGACCACCCGAATGTCACGATGATCGATGCTCCCCGCATGGACATTTCTGCTACATTGATCCGAAACCTGATTAGGGAAAATAAATCCATCAAATACCTCGTGCCAGAGCGAGTTCGTCAAAGAATCGAAGCCAAGAAACTGTTTATTTAGCAAATATACGATTAGATCACCGGGCGTTTTCAGCCAGTCGTGTCTATACAGTCATGATGTCTTTTTCCTTGTGAGCCAGGAGCTTGTCAATTTGCTCTACGTGCTTGTCGGTTAGTTTTTGCACTTCTTCCTCAGCACTTTTCACCAGATCTTCCGCCAACCCTTCTTTCAGGAGGTTCTTCAGGGAATCATTGACGTCTTTTCTGATATTTCTAATACTCACTTTTCCATTTTCAGCTTCGGCTTTTGCCTGTTTTACGAGAGCGAGTCTCCTTTCTTCGGTAAGAGCCGGAATGTTGATTCGGATGAGCTCGCCATCATTTTGGGGGTTCAATCCTAGATCACTATTAATGATGGCTCGTTCAATTTCAGGGATCATTTTAGCTTCCCATGGTTTGACGGCCAGTGTTCTGGCATCCGGTGTAGTGACAGATGCAATCTGATTTAGAGGACTCATTGAACCATAATAATCTACCTCAACTCCATCCAGCATATTTGGTGTTGCCTTACCAGCTCTGATACGTGTCAATTCACCGGAGAGGTGTTTTACGGCCTTGTCCATCATTTCTTTAGCATGTTCCAGATAAAAATCAATGTCCTCCATTTTTTATGACTTTAACTTATTATGAATTAATTAATTAATGTACCAACGGTTTCTCCTTCAGTGATCTTGTTAAGATTACCGGGTTTATTCATATCAAAGACGATGATAGGCAGATCATTTTCCATACACAATGTAAATGCAGTCATGTCCATGATGTTGAGACCTTTTTCGTAAGCCTCCTGGAATGACAATGTGCTGTATTTCTCTGCCGTCGGATCTTTTTCAGGATCTGCTGTATATACACCATCTACTCTTGTGCCCTTCAATACAACATCGGCTTCTATCTCAATGGCTCGCAGGCTGGCAGTAGAATCAGTTGTGAAGTATGGGTTACCTATACCTGCCCCAAAAATGACAATCCGGCCTTTTTCCAGGTGTCGGATGGCTCTTCTTCTGATAAAAGGTTCGCAGACCTGCTCCATTTTCAGTCCGGACATCAGGCGGGTATACATGCCATGCTTTTCCAATGCACTTTGCAAGGCCATGGCGTTGATTACTGTGGCAAGCATTCCCATATAATCTCCCTGCACCCGGTCTATTCCTGATCTTTCACCGTCTACCCCTCTAAAAATATTGCCACCGCCTATGACAATTGCCAGCTGTGTACCAGCGTCATGAACTCTTTGTATTTCTTGTGCATATTGCTCTAGTCTTTCGGAATCTATTCCATGGTCCTTAGAACCCATGAGTGCCTCACCGCTTAGTTTGAGGAGAATGCGTTTATATTTCATTGAGAGTTTGTGTGGTAGTTGAAATTCAAACCTCACAAAAATATAAAGTTTATTTTAGGTAGCCCTAAAAAGTATGAGCTATACGCTAAAAGAAATTAAGACCTGATTCTTATTGACATTTTCTCCGGGTGAAACCTTGATCTCATGTATCTGCCCATCACCCGGTGCCTTGATGACATTCTCCATCTTCATGGCATTCAATACAAGCAGGCTGTCTCCTTTTTTTACTTTTTGGTCCGGAGCCACCATCACATCCAGGATTGTTCCGGGCATGGGAGCAAGAACTTCGCTGTTTTCCAATGCCGAACCTGTTGCTACTCCTAGCTTCATCATCATGAGATCAAGCTCATTTTTAGCCTCAACTCTTAGCTCATAATCGTCTACAAGCATCCAAATTTGGCTGCCTTCAACGGACAAAATCCTGATTTCATGACTTTTTCCATTGGCAAGAAGCTGGTATTCGTTGATTTTCTTTTTTATTAACTGGTAGTCAAATGCTTTTCCATTGACCATGGTTTTTTGGCCGGATATATCCAGAGATACTGATCGATCCTTATTAATTGTGCAGGTTAGCTTCATTTGAGCCCTAAGGTAATTAAAATTCATTTTGACTGATCTACTGTAGCAACATTGTATGCTAAATAAATATTTGAAATAGTACTTATAATATCAAATCAAAAATTTGAATATAATAAAAATACGTATAATTTTGCATTCCCTTTTTCGGGCAGACCGCCAAAAGAGGGAAGTGTTTTGATTTATTTAAGCCGGGGGGATACCAAAGCGGCCAACTGGGACGGACTGTAAATCCGTTGACTTATGTCTTCGAAGGTTCGAATCCTTCTCCCCCCACACAAAGTACAGGTGTCACCTTGTATTTGTAGTACAGATGCAAGGTCATTTTGACAATGGTTATAAGCGGGCGTAGCTCAGTTGGTAGAGCGACAGCCTTCCAAGCTGTAGGTCGCCGGTTCGAACCTGGTCGCCCGCTCAAGGTCAAAGTGATGACACCTGTCAAGAACTTTGAGTTATTGGTTCAGGGTTATGAGGATTAGTCCGAAAAACTATGGAGGACCAAGACTCAGAGCCTGGGATGCTGCAAAGCAGTATTTCAGTTCAGACCGATGTAGCTCGAGGAAAGGAGTGAGTGAAATCGGGATTTGCCGATGTAGCTCAGGGGTAGAGTACTTCCTTGGTAAGGAAGAGGTCACGGGTTCAAATCCCGTCATCGGCTCTAGACTTAATGCAGATGCATTAGATAAGGAAGTTGAAAAAACTACCTTACATTGGTTTAAGTATTTATTAAGTAATTGAAAATTATATTTAGAATCTAAATTGAGGATTATCAGACATGGCTAAAGAAACCTTTGATCGTTCAAAACCACATGTTAATATTGGAACCATTGGTCACGTAGACCATGGAAAAACAACGCTAACCGCTGCAATTTCATCAGTTCTTGCTAGTAAAGGACTTGCTGAAGTAAAAGACTTTTCTTCTATCGACAACGCTCCTGAAGAAAAAGAAAGAGGTATCACAATCAACTCTTCGCACATCGAGTATCAAACAGAATCTCGTCACTATGCGCACGTTGACTGCCCTGGTCACGCGGATTACGTTAAAAACATGGTAACTGGTGCTGCGCAGATGGACGGAGCAATCATCGTTGTTGCTGCTACTGATGGTCCTATGCCTCAAACAAGAGAGCACATCCTGCTTTCTCGTCAGGTAGGTGTACCTGCTTTGGTTGTTTTCATGAACAAAGTTGACCTTGTTGATGATCCTGAGCTTTTAGAGCTTGTTGAAATGGAAATCAGAGAATTACTTTCAGCATACGAATTTCCTGGTGATGACATTCCTGTAATCCAGGGTTCAGCGCTAGGAGCTTTGAATGGCGAAGCTAAGTGGGTTGAGAAAGTAGAGGAATTGATGAAGGCTGTTGATGAGTACATTCCAATTCCTGAAAGAGCTGTTGATAAAGATTTCTTGATGCCTGTT
>DKPQ01000014.1:254978-267995 GCA_002471275.1 Flammeovirgaceae bacterium UBA7330 | reverse complement strand
TTCTTGATGCCTGTTGAGGACGTATTCTCAATCACTGGTCGAGGTACTGTGGCTACAGGTAGAATCGAAAGAGGAGTAATCAACTCAGGTGACGCAGTAGATATCATCGGTATGGGTGCTGAAGGGCTTAAGTCCACTATCACTGGTGTTGAGATGTTCCGTAAGATTTTGGACAGAGGTGAAGCTGGTGACAACGTAGGTCTTCTATTAAGAGGTATCGAAAAAGATGATATCCGAAGAGGAATGATCATCTGTAAGCCTGGTTCTGTAACTCCTCACGCACACTTCAAAGCTGAAGTTTACGTACTGTCAAAAGAAGAAGGAGGACGACACACACCATTCTTCAACAAATACCGTCCACAGTTCTACCTGAGAACTACAGACGTAACAGGAGAGATCAAACTTCCTGAGAATGTAGAAATGGTAATGCCTGGTGATAACGTAACCATCGAAGTAAACCTGATCAACAAAATAGCCCTTGAAAAAGGTTTGAGATTTGCGATCAGAGAAGGTGGTAGAACAGTAGGTTCTGGCCAGGTTACTGAGATTCTAGACTAAGGTTTTATAGCACATGGGAGATCGTGAATTATTTTCACGATCTCATTTGTTTATACAAACTGATTAATCTAACTTTGCAGTCCTTTTTGGGCTGCTACCTTTACGGGTGTAGCTCAATTGGTAGAGTAGCGGTCTCCAAAACCGTTGGTTGGGGGTTCGAGTCCCTCCTCCCGTGCAACGAATAGATACAATGAATAAAGTCATTACATTTTTTAAGGAAGCATACGACGAGTTGTTGACCAAAGTGACTTGGCCTAAATACTCCGAGCTGCAGAATAGTAGCATATTGGTGTTGGTGGCTTCATTGATATTTGCGATGCTGATTGGCGTTTTTGATTATTCTTTTCAAAACGGCATGGATTGGTTTTATAACGCTTTTTAGAGATGTCGGATTTTAAGTGGTATGTGGTAAGGGCGATCAGTGGTCGTGAAAAGAGAGTAAAGAATTACCTGGAGCAAGAGATTGAGCGAAACAAAATCGAGAATCTTGTGCCACAGGTACTGATCCCATCGGAGAAGGTGTACGAGATGAGGAATGGTAAGAAAAGGGTGAGAGAGAGAAACTTTTTCCCTGGTTACATTCTTATACAGGCTGACCTTTCCAATGGAGAGACACAACACGTCATCACCAACACACCTGACGTGATCGGGTTTCTTGGTGAAGGGGGGACAAGTTCAACAAAAGATCCTGTTCCATTGAGGCAAAATGAGGTAAACAGAATACTCGGAAGGGTAGATGAAGCGGAGGAATACGAAGAGAAGCTGGTTACACCATATATAGTAGGAGAAACAGTAAAAGTAATGGATGGTCCATTCAGCGGTTTCACAGGTACGGTAGAGGAAGTTTTCGAAGACCGTAAAAAATTGAATGTGACTGTAAAGATTTTTGGAAGAAATACCCCTGTTGAACTGAATTATATACAGGTAGAAAAACAAGATTAAATAGATGGCTAAGGAGATTACAGGTTATTTAAAACTTCAGGTTAGAGGTGGTGCAGCAAATCCATCTCCTCCCGTAGGTCCTGCACTGGGTGCAAAAGGATTGAACATTATGGACTTCTGTAAGCAGTTTAATGCCAGAACCCAGGATAAGCAAGGTCAGGTTCTTCCAGTAGTTGTTACCATATACTCTGATAAGTCGTTTGACTTTATCATCAAGACTCCTCCCGCAGCAGTATTGTTGATGGAGGCTGCCAAGGTCAAAAAAGGATCTGCAGAGTCAAACAGAGTAAAGGTAGGTAGTGTAACCTGGGATCAGATTAAAACGATTGCAGAAACTAAAATGACCGATTTGAATGCGTTTAAAATCGAATCTGCAATGAAACAAGTAGCTGGTACAGCCAGAAGTATGGGATTAAAAGTGACCGGACAGGCACCTCAATAATCAGAGAATGGGAAAATTGACAAAAAATCAAAAGAAAGCAGCTGAGCTGGTAGATTCCGAAAAGGAATATTCATTGGAAGATGCTGCAAAACTTGTGAAGGAAATCACCTTTACCAAGTTTGATGCTTCGGTAGACCTAGATGTGAGATTAGGAGTAGATCCTAAAAAAGCAGACCAGATGGTCAGAGGTGTTGTATCACTCCCTCATGGCATCGGAAAAGATGTTAGGGTACTGGTATTGTGTACTCCCGATAAAGAGGAAGAGGCGAAAGCAGCTGGTGCTGACTACGTAGGTCTTGATGATCTCATTGAAAAGATTGAAGGAGGATGGACAGACATTGATGTGATTGTTACCATGCCTACCGTAATGGCCAAAGTTGGAAAGCTTGGTCGGGTATTAGGACCAAGAGGTTTGATGCCAAACCCTAAATCAGGTACAGTGACGATGGAAATCGGGCAGGCTGTAAAAGAAGTTAAAGCGGGTAAGATTGACTTCAAAGTAGACAAATTTGGAATCATCCATACCAACATTGGAAAAGCTTCTTTTGATGCTGATAAAATCCGGGAGAATGCATTGGAAATGTTACAAACCATTGCCAAGTTGAAACCAGCTTCTGCTAAAGGAGCGTATTTCAGGTCAATCTCCATGTCCAGCACCATGAGTAAGGGAATTAATATTGACAAAAGTACCATAGCAGGATTAGCGTCATGACAAGAGAAGAAAAAGCACAGGTAATTGCTGGTTTATCTGAAAAATTTCAGGAATCAGATCACTATTATATCACAGATACGTCTGGTTTGTCTGTAGCAGAAATTAATAAGTTTCGCGCTATGTGTTACAAGCAGGGTATCGAATATAAAGTGGCAAAAAATACATTGATCAAGAAGGCACTGGAATCATTGGAGTGGAGCGATCCAAAATTGGATGAGGCTTTGAGGGGAGTTTCCGGGATCATGTTTGTGAAGGAGAATGCAAGTGCACCCGCCAAATTGATCAAAGATTACAAAAAGGCTGATCCTAAGGATCGACCTCGATTTAAGGCTGCTTCCATAGATTCAGATATATTCGTTGGTGAGGATCAACTTGACTTCTTAAGCAAGCTTAAGACCAAGGATGAACTTATTGGCGAGGTTATCAACTTACTACAATCACCGGCTAAAGAAGTACTTTCTCTTCTGCAAAGTGGAGAACACAAACTTGCTGGTATTGTTAAAACACTTTCAGAGAGAGAATAAATTATTACACAAAATTAACTATTGATTTAAAATGGCAGATTTAAAAGCGTTCGCGGAGCAATTAGTAAACCTTTCGGTTAAAGAAGTTAGCGAGTTAGCAAATATCCTAAAAGACGAGTACGGTATTGAGCCTGCTGCATCTGGTCCTGTAATGGTAGCTGGTGCTGCTGGTGGAGATGCTGCTGGTGGTGGAGCAGAAGAAAAAACTTCTTTTGACGTAATTCTTAACTCAGGTGGAGCTGCAAAGCTTGCAGTTGTGAAACTTGTTAAAGAATTGACTGGTCTTGGATTGAAAGAAGCGAAAGAACTGGTTGACGGAGCTCCTAAGCCTGTTAAAGAAGGCGTAGACAAAGATGAAGCAGAAGCACTTAAAAAGCAGCTTGAGGAGGCTGGTGCGGAAGTCGAATTAAAATAAATAGACATTTCTCACTAAGGCGTAGGCCTGGTCCCAACGAATATTGGAGTCAGGTCTTTTGCTGTTTGTATACATTTTACCTGTTGTTGATCGTATTTTAGAATTAAACAGATAAAGCTTTGGCTAATATAAAAAATGGGAGAATTAATTTCTCTTCAATTAAATCGGTTATCGATTATCCTGATTTTCTGGATGTTCAGTTAAAATCTTTCGAGGATTTTTTTCAGCTGGATACGCCATCAGAAAATCGGGAAGATGAAGGGCTCTACAAGGTTTTTATGGAGAACTTCCCCATCACAGATTCAAGAGAAAATTTTGTCCTTGAGTTTGTTGATTACACAGTAGATCCTCCAAAATATTCTGTAGAAGAGAGTATTGAAAGAGGGTTGACTTATTCTGTGCCCCTCAAAGCAAAATTGAGACTTCTCTGTAATGATGAGGAAAATGAGGATTTTGAGACGATAGAACAAGAGGTATTTCTGGGCAACATCCCATACATGACTTCTAAAGGTTCTTTCGTGATAAATGGTGCTGAAAGAGTAATTGTTTCTCAGCTTCACAGATCACCAGGGGTATTCTTTGCTCAAAGCAAACATACTAACGGCACACTGTTATATTCTGCGAGGATCATCCCTTTCAAAGGATCTTGGATAGAATTTGCTACCGATGTAAATAACGTTATGTATGCTTACATTGATAGGAAGAAAAAATTCCCTGTAACTACCCTTCTGAGAGCGATTGGATACGGATCAGATAAATTGATCCTGGATCTTTTCGGTCTTTCTGAGGAAGTAGAAGCAACGGAAAAAGAACTTAAAAAAGTTGTCGGTCGACGATTGGCTGCTAGGGTTTTGAGAACCTGGACAGAGGATTTCGTTGATGAAGATACCGGTGAGGTTGTATCCATTGATAGAAATGAAGTGTTGTTGGAAAGGGATGGTATCATCTCTGAAGATGATATTGAGACCATCAAAGAATCTGGTACTAAATCGATCATCTTGCATAGAAAAGATGTAAACGTTGCCGATTACTCAATCATCTACAATACGCTTCAAAAAGATAATTCAAACTCTGAAAAAGAAGCGGTAGAGCAGATCTATCGACAATTAAGAAACACAGACGCTCCTGATGAGCAGACTGCAAGGGATATTATCCAAAGTTTGTTCTTCAGTGACAAGCGATATGACCTGGGAGAAGTTGGACGTTATAGAATCAACAAAAAATTAGGGCTAAATATCAGCTATGATACCCGGGTATTGACTACTGAGGACATCATTCTGATCGTTAAATACCTTATCGGTTTGATCAACAGCCGCGCAGTGGTCGATGATATCGATCACCTGAGCAACAGAAGGGTGAGAACTGTTGGTGAGCAACTTTATACACAATTTGGTGTTGGTCTTTCCAGAATGGCCAGAACCATCCGGGAGCGAATGAACGTTCGGGACAACGAAGATTTCAAGCCAGTTGATCTGATCAACGCAAGAACGTTGTCTTCTGTGATCAACTCATTCTTTGGAACTAACCAGCTGTCTCAGTTTATGGATCAAACCAATCCATTGGCAGAAATCACGCACAAGCGAAGGATGTCTGCACTTGGACCAGGTGGTCTATCCCGGGAGCGAGCAGGGTTTGAGGTTCGAGATGTTCACTATACTCACTATGGTAGATTGTGTACGATCGAAACTCCTGAAGGTCCAAATATCGGATTGATCTCCTCTCTTTGTGTTCACGCCAAAGTGAACCAGATGGGATTCATCGAGACCCCTTACAGGGATGTTGAAGAAGGTAAAGTAGACATGACAGGTAATGTAAAATACCTGACTGCTGAAGAAGAAGATACTTTCAACATCGCGCAGGCTAATGCACCATTGGAAGATGATGGACAGTTTGTCAACGATAGAGTAAAAGCAAGGTTCGAAGGAGATTTCCCTGTGGTAGATCCTAAAGAACTAAAATATATGGACGTTGCGCCAAACCAGATTGTATCTGTGGCGGCATCGATGATCCCATTCCTGGAGCATGATGATGCGAACAGGGCGTTGATGGGATCCAACATGCAGCGTCAGGCAGTCCCTCTTCTCAAGCCACAGGCGCCAATCGTTGGTACCGGACTTGAAGACAGGGTAGCCATAGATTCCAGAGCACTTGTCGTGGCAGAAGGAGACGGTGTTATCGAGAGCGTAGATGCCAAAAAGATTGTCGTAAAATATGATAAGTCTCCTGAGCAGGAACTGGTATCGTTCGATGGTTCAAGTGTAGAGTATAAGCTTACCAAGTTCCGAAGAACTAACCAGGATACTTGTATCAACCTGAAACCAATCGTGAGAAAGGGACAAAAGGTTGTAAAAGGTCAGCCACTTTGTGATGGATTTGCTACAGAAAAAGGTGAATTGGCACTTGGTAGGAACCTACTGGTAGCTTACATGCCATGGCAAGGATACAACTTTGAGGATGCGATTGTTATCTCCGAAAAAGTTGTTAGGGAAGATATCTTCACTTCAATTCACATCGAAGAATTCGAACTTGAAGTAAGAGATACAAAAAGAGGTGAAGAAGAATTGACTTCTGAGATTCCAAACGTTAGTGAAGAGGCTGTGAAGAATCTTGACGAAAATGGAATCATCCGAATGGGTGCAGAGGTAAAAGAAGGTGATATTTTGATTGGTAAGATTACTCCTAAAGGCGAGTCTGATCCAACTCCGGAAGAAAAACTTCTTAGAGCAATCTTCGGTGATAAAGCCGGAGACGTGAAAGATGCTTCTCTTAAAGCTTCTCCTTCATTGAGAGGTGTGGTAATTGACACCAAACTTTTCTCAAGACCTAAGAAAGACAAAGACCTGAGATCCCGAACCAAAAAAGAAGTTGAATTACTGAAAAGTAAATACAGTAAGCAACTTGCTGAGGTAAGGATTCAGATGATCGAAAAACTGACTAAGATCCTGGATGGCAAGACTTGTCAGGGTATCAAACATAAGTTTGGTGAAGAAATATTCTCAAAAGGAACCAAGTTCAGCAGAAAGAATATCGAAGCTAATTTGTTCCCTGAGAGAAACATCTACAGGGATGAAAGTAATTACAACGTTCCAGAAGAGGCCAATCTGATTTCAGATTTGATCATCGAAGGATGGACGACTGATGATGAAACCAATAACCAGGTTTATCGATTGGTTAAGAATTACATGAGCAAGAGAAATGAGATCTCTGGTATCTTCAAGCGTGAAAGATTTACGCTTGAGGTAGGGGATGAACTTCCTGCAGGCATTGTTCAGCTTGCCAAAGTTTATGTGGCTAAGAAGCGTAAACTGAAAGTGGGTGACAAGATGGCTGGTCGACACGGAAACAAAGGTGTTGTTGCCAAAATTGTTCGTGAAGAAGATATGCCGTTTACCGAAGATGGAACACCAATGGATATCGTATTGAATCCGCTGGGTGTACCTTCAAGGATGAACATCGGTCAGATCTACGAAACGGTACTTGGATGGGCTGGATTGAAATTGGGTAGAAAATATGCTACTCCAATTTTCGATGGGGCTACGGAAGAGGAAGTTCAAAGCGAGTTGACAGAGGCCGGATTGCCATCATTTGGTAGAACATACCTTTATGATGGATTGACAGGAGATCGATTTGATCAGCCTATCACCGTAGGGGTAGCTTATATGCTTAAACTGGGTCACCTTGTCGACGACAAGATGCACGCCAGGAGCATTGGACCTTACTCACTGATTACTCAACAGCCACTTGGTGGTAAAGCACAATTTGGTGGTCAGCGATTTGGTGAGATGGAAGTATGGGCACTCGAGGCATTTGGAGCAGCCAATGTCCTTCAGGAAATCCTTACGATCAAGTCTGATGATGTTATCGGTAGAGCCAAAGCATATGAAGCCATCGTAAAAGGTGAAAATATGCAGAAGCCTAATATTCCTGAATCTTTCAACGTACTTGTTCACGAACTTCGTGGATTGGCACTTGAAATTACTCTTGACTAAGATTTAAATAACAGCCCCGGCCTATGGTCGGGGTAACCTATAGATCATAAATATGGCATTCAGAAAAAATAAAAAATTGAACCTTGACTTTTCTAAAGTCACTATTAGCCTTGCTTCCCCAGAGTCAATTTTGGAAAGCTCTCACGGTGAGGTTACACAGCCTGAAACCATCAATTACAGAACATATAAGCCTGAAATGGGAGGTTTGTTCTGTGAGCGAATCTTCGGGCCTGTGAAAGACTGGGAATGTCACTGTGGAAAATATAAGCGTATCCGTTACAAAGGGATCATCTGCGATCGATGTGGTGTTGAAGTTACAGAGAAGAAAGTTCGTAGAGAGCGCATGGGTCATATCGAGTTGGTAGTACCTGTAGCTCATATCTGGTACTTTAGGTCATTACCTAACAAGATCGGATACCTGCTTGGTTTACCAACCAAGAAACTGGATCAGATTATCTACTACGAAAGATATATCGTTATCAATCCGGGAGTAAAAGAAGAAGATGGCATAAGCCAGCTGGATTTCCTTACTGAGGAAGAATACCTGGATATCCTGGATAAGCTTCCTAGAGAAAATCAATTGCTGGACGACGAAGATCCAACCAAGTTCATCGCCAAGATGGGCGCGGAAGCACTGGAGATGTTACTTTCAAGGTTGGAGCTTGACGAAATGTCTTACCAGTTAAGACATCAGGCAGCTACCGATACTTCTCAGCAGAGAAAAGCTGAAGCCCTTAAAAGACTGAGAGTTGTTGAAGCATTCAGGGATGCTCGTACAAGGATTGAGAACAAACCTGAGTGGATGATCATTAAAATGGTACCAGTGATTCCGCCGGAATTACGTCCATTAGTGCCGTTGGATGGTGGAAGATTTGCTACTTCTGACTTGAACGACCTTTATAGAAGGGTGATCATCCGAAACAACAGGTTAAAGAGATTAATTGATATCAAAGCACCGGAAGTAATCCTCAGGAATGAGAAAAGGATGCTTCAGGAGGCTGTAGATTCACTTTTTGATAACTCAAGAAAAGTCAATGCAGTTCGTTCCGATGGAAACCGTGCATTGAAGTCGTTGAGTGATATGCTTAAAGGTAAGCAAGGACGATTCCGTCAAAACCTTTTGGGTAAAAGGGTTGACTATTCAGGTCGTTCTGTTATCGTGGTTGGACCTGAGCTGAAAATGCATGAATGTGGTCTGCCAAAAGACATGGCTGCGGAATTGTTCAAGCCATTCATCATCAGAAAGCTGATCGAACGAGGTATCGTTAAGACGGTTAAGTCTGCGAAGAAAATTGTTGATAGAAAAGACCCTGTGGTATGGGACATCCTGGAAAATGTATTGAAAGGACATCCGGTCATGCTAAACCGGGCCCCTACACTTCACAGGTTAGGAATTCAGGCATTCCAGCCAAAACTGATTGAGGGTAAGGCGATTCAGCTTCACCCATTAGTATGTACTGCATTCAACGCTGACTTTGACGGTGACCAGATGGCGGTTCACGTTCCACTGGGACATGAAGCCATATTGGAAGCTTCATTATTAATGCTTTCTACGCACAACATTCTGAACCCTGCCAACGGTGCGCCTATCGCTGTACCTTCTCAGGATATGGTACTTGGGTTGTACTATATCACCAAAGGAAGAAGAAGCACAGATGAAGAGAAAGTACCTGGAGAAGGTAAGATATTCTACGATGCCAAGGAGGTTATTATCGCCATCAATGAGCGAAAGATTTCTAAGCATGCTTATATCAAAGTAAGAACGAAAGTTCGAAAAGAAGACGGAACACTTGAGACTCAAATCATTGAGACAGTAGCCGGACGGGTGTTGTTTAATCAGCATGTTCCTGAAGCAGTAGGATATGTAAACGAACTTTTGACCAAGAAAAAGCTTCAGAAGATCATTTCCACAGTATTTAAGATCTGTGGAATGACTGCAACGGCTCACTTCCTGGACGACATCAAGGAACTTGGATTCCAGATGGCCTACAAAGGAGGTCTTTCAATGGGACTTGACAATATCAAGGTTCCTGATGAAAAAGATCCATTGGTAAAACAGGCAAAAGAAGAAGTTGAAGTTGTTTGGAACAACTACCTGATGGGTCTGATCACAGACAATGAGCGATACAACCAGGTTATTGATATTTGGACAAGGACCAACACTCAATTAACCAATACGCTGATGAAGCAACTGGAAGAAGACAATCAGGGCTTTAACTCTATCTATATGATGATGCACTCCGGAGCACGGGGTTCGAGAGAGCAGATCAGACAATTGGGAGGTATGAGAGGTTTGATGGCCAAGCCACAAAAGAACCTTCAGGGTTCTGTGGGTGAGATCATCGAAAACCCGATCCTATCCAACTTTAAAGAAGGACTGGATGTAATTGAGTATTTCATCTCTACACACGGTGCCAGGAAAGGTCTAGCGGATACAGCACTTAAGACTGCTGATGCCGGTTACCTGACTCGACGATTGGTCGACGTGGCACAGGATGTGGTAGTCAATGAGGATGACTGTGGTACCCTGAGAGGTCTGTCAGTATCTGCATTGAAAGATAACGAAGAAGTAGTGGAAGCACTTTCTGAGCGTATTCTTGGAAGGGTTTCTGTACACGATATATATGATCCGATCACAGAAGAACTGATTGTAGAATCAGGTGGAGAGATCACTGAGGAGGTTGCAGAGCGAATTGATTATAACACGAGTATCGAGGAAGTGGAGATCAGATCGGTATTGACTTGTGAGTCTAAACAGGGCGTATGTGCGAAGTGTTACGGTCGAAACCTTTCTACTGGAAACATGGCCCACATTGGCGAATCTGTTGGGGTAATTGCCGCACAGTCAATTGGTGAGCCTGGTACTCAGCTTACTTTGAGAACCTTCCACGTTGGAGGTACTGCATCCAACATCGCTGTGGATGCAAACATCAAAGCCAAGTTTGATGGTGTCATCGAATTTGATGAGCTGAGAACGGTTGATTCTACAGACGAAGAAGGAAACAAGATCAAAGTAGCCATGGGTCGATCAGGAGAGATCAAAATCATGGATGCTAAGAAAGAGCGGGTGCTCATCGCTAACCACGTGCCTTACGGTGCAATCCTTAAAGTGAAGGATGGTGACAAGGTGAGCAAAGGAGATGAGATCTGTTTCTGGGATCCTTACAACGCAGTAATCCTTTCCGAGTTTGATGGAAAAATTGACTTCGAGGCAATTATTGAAGGTATTACTTTCAAGGAAGAGTCTGATGAACAAACTGGTCACAGAGAGAAGGTAATCATTGATACGAAAGATAAGTCTAAGAACCCTGCCATTATCGTAGAAGGCAAGGATGATTCCAAAGGATATAACATCCCGGTTGGAGCTCACCTTTCCGTATCCAAAGGAGATACGGTAAAAGCAGGTCAGGTTCTGGCTAAGATTCCTAGAAAGACTGGTAAATCAAGAGATATCACCGGAGGTCTTCCACGAGTGACAGAGTTGTTCGAGGCAAGGAACCCATCGAACCCTGCGGTAGTAAGTGAGATTGATGGTGTGGTGACATACGGTGGAATCAAAAGAGGTAACAGAGAGATCTTCATTGAATCGAAAGATGGTGTGAAGAAAAGATATCTGGTGCCTTTGTCTAAACATATTCTTGTGCAGGACAATGACTTCGTGAAAGCGGGTGATCCACTTTCTGATGGGGCCATTACTCCGGCAGATATTTTGGCCATAAAAGGTCCGACTGCAGTACAGGAATACCTGGTGAATGAGATCCAGGAGGTTTATCGACTACAGGGTGTGAAGATCAATGACAAGCACATTGAGACGATCGTTCGTCAGATGATGCAAAAAGTGATCATCATCGATGCCGGAGACACTAACTTCCTGACAAACCAGGTAGTGGATCGATTTGCATTCATGGAAGAAAACGATAACATCCTGGATAAGAAGGTGGTATCAGATCCGGGTGATTCGGAATCCCTGAGAGCTGGTATGATCATCACCAGTCGAAAATTAAGGGATGAGAATTCGAACCTGAAACGTAAGGACATGAAGCTTGTGGAGGTAAGAAATGCTGAAGCTGCTGTTTCTCAACCAATCCTTCAGGGTATCACTCAGGCGTCTTTGGGTACTGAAAGCTTTATTTCAGCGGCTTCCTTCCAGGAAACGACCAAAGTCTTGAGTGAGGCTTCCATTAAGGGTAAGTCAGATCATCTGATTGGTCTCAAGGAAAATGTGATCGTTGGTCACCTGATCCCGGCCGGTACAGGTATCAGAAAATTCCAGAACAAGATCGTGACCTCAACAGAGGAATACGAAAACTTGGTTTCTTCAAAAGAAGAGTTCGAAAGATCTAAGGAATACGAGGCCTAATGGAGGAGAAGAAAGACGATAAGAAAGATAAAAAGCCAGGGAACCAGATCAACATCGAGTTGTCTGAAGAGACAGCCGAAGGCGTGTATGCTAACCTGGCCATGATTGCTCACTCCAGTAGTGAGTTCGTGATCGATTTTATTCGTCTGATGCCGGGTGTACCAAAAGCCAAAGTGAAATCAAGGATTGTTATCACTCCTGAGCATGCCAAAAGGTTATTAGCAGCATTGCAGGATAATATCAAGAAATATGAGGCCACTTTTGGTGAGGTAAAACAAGCTGATGAGATACCTAAATTTCCAATGAATTTCGGTGGCACAATGGGAGAAGCATAAATCTTTAAATGATTTACGTTTCCCATTGTGTTATATAATCAATATTTCTATCTTTGCGTCCCCAAATTATCGGGACACAAATAATTGACATAACAATAGGGTAATGCCAACTATACAACAATTAGTTAGAAAAGGCAGGAAAAAACTGACTTCAAAATCAAAATCTCCAGCTTTGGACAGTTGTCCACAGCGAAGGGGAGTATGTACAAGGGTGTATACAACCACTCCTAAGAAACCTAACTCCGCCATGAGAAAAGTGGCCAGGGTACGTTTAACCAACAGCAAAGAGGTAAACGCCTACATACCTGGAGAAGGTCACAACCTTCAGGAGCACTCAATTGTATTGATCAGAGGCGGTAGGGTAAAAGATTTGCCCGGAGTAAGATATCATATCATCCGTGGTGCATTGGATACTGCTGGAGTTAATGGTCGATTGCAAAGAAGATCTAAATACGGTGCTAAAAAGCCGAAGGATAAAAAATAATCTGAGTAATGAGAAAGAATTCACCTAAGAAAAGATACATCCTTCCTGATCCAATCTATCAGGATACACTTGTTACCAAGTTTGTAAACAACCTTATGTTACAAGGTAAGAAGAGTATATCTTATACTATCTTCTATGATGCTATCAAAATTGTAGAAGCAAAGACAAAGGAGAACGGATTGGAACTTTGGAAAAATGCGCTAAGCAATGTTTCTCCTTCAGTTGAAGTAAAAAGTAGAAGAGTTGGTGGTGCTAC
>DKPQ01000014.1:460-254673 GCA_002471275.1 Flammeovirgaceae bacterium UBA7330 | reverse complement strand
TAGAAGAGTTGGTGGTGCTACTTTCCAGGTACCTGTAGAGGTAAGGTCGGAGCGAAAGATTTCACTAGGCATTAAGTGGATGATTAAATATGCTCGTCTCAGAGGAGAGAAGACCATGAAGGAAAGGTTAGCGGGCGAAATTATTGCTGCTTCAAAAGGTGAAGGTGCTGCAATTAAGAAAAAAGATGATACTCACCGAATGGCTGAGGCAAACAAAGCATTTTCTCATTTCAGATTTTAATATATAATGGCAAGAGATTTAAAATTCACCAGAAACATTGGAATTGCTGCGCACATCGATGCCGGTAAGACAACGACTACTGAGCGAATTCTATACTATACTGGTGTAAATCACAAAATTGGTGAAGTTCATGATGGTGCCGCTACCATGGACTGGATGGAGCAGGAGCAGGAAAGAGGTATTACCATTACATCAGCTGCAACCACTGTATTTTGGAATTACAAAGGAGATAAATATCACATCAATATCATTGATACACCCGGTCACGTGGACTTTACCGTAGAGGTAAACAGGTCTTTGAGGGTATTGGATGGTCTGGTTTTCTTATTCAGTGCTGTTGATGGAGTAGAGCCTCAGTCAGAGACTAACTGGCGATTGGCTGACAATTACAAAGTAGCCAGAGTTGGTTTTGTAAACAAAATGGACCGGCAAGGCGCAGACTTCTTGGCTGTGTGTAAGCAGGTGAAGGAAAGACTGGGAACAAAAGCTGTGCCTCTTCAATTACCGATAGGAGCTGAAGATAATTTCAAAGGAGTAGTAGATCTGGTTTCTAACATGGCCATGGTCTGGAACGAGGATGATTTCGGGATGACTTATTCTGAGATTCCAATTCCTGAAGATATGGTGGATGAGGTTGCTGAATACAGAGAGCACCTATTGGAGTCAGTAGCAGAGTACGACGATACCTTAATGGAGAAGTACTTTGAAGATCCGGATTCAATTACTGAAGAAGAAATTATTAAAGCCCTTCGTAAGGCTACGATCGACCTGGCATTTGTTCCAATGCTTTGCGGATCTGCTTTCAAAAACAAAGGAGTTCAGACCATGTTGAATTACGTGATGGAGTTGTTACCATCACCGCTGGATCGAGACAATATTGTTGGAACTGACCCGGATACCGAGCAAAAAATCACAAGAAAACCATTGACTACTGAGCCTTTCTCAGCTTTGGCTTTCAAAATTGCGACAGATCCATTCGTAGGTCGTCTATGTTTCATCAGATCTTATTCCGGAATGCTGGAATCTGGTTCGTACGTATACAACATGCGTTCAGGAAACAAAGAAAGGATCTCCAGGATTTTCCAGATGCACGCCAACAAGCAGAATCAAATTGATTCTTTGCATGCAGGAGATATTGGAGCTGTAGTAGGATTTAAAGATATCAAAACTGGTGATACCTTATGTGCAGAGAAGAGTCCAATTATATTGGAATCAATGATCTTCCCTGAGCCGGTAATTGGATATGCCATCGAGCCTAAACAGCAAGCCGACGTAGATAAATTAGGTATCGCAATTTCTAAGCTTGTTGAAGAGGATCCTACCCTACAGGTAGAAACTGATCATGAAACAGGTCAAACCATCCTTAGAGGAATGGGAGAGCTTCACCTCGATATTATTATCGACCGGTTGAAGAGAGAGTTTAAAGTAGAGATCAATCAGGGAGCTCCTCAGGTTGCTTACAAAGAGACCATTCAGTCTAGTGTTGAGCATAAAGAAGTCTACAAGAAACAAACTGGTGGTCGAGGTAAATTTGCGGATATTGTATTCGAGCTCGGACCAAAAGATGAAGATTTTGAAGGAGAAGGACTGCAGTTTGTGAATCAAATCGTCGGTGGTGTGATTCCGAAAGAATTTATCCCTGCGATTCAAAAAGGTTTTGCTGAGGCCATGAAAAATGGTCCTCTGGCAGGATACCCTATCGATAGTATGAAGGTGAGACTCTATCATGGTTCATTCCATGATGTAGACTCCGATGCACTATCATTTGAGATGGCTGCTAGAATCGGCTTTAAGGAAGCCGCTGCTAAAGCCAGCCCTGTATTACTAGAGCCAGTAATGGCAGTTGAGGTTGTTACTCCTGATGAATACACAGGATCAATCACCGGAGATCTCAACAGAAGAAGAGGAATCATGAAAGGTATGGATACCCGAGGAAACTCCGGGGTTATCAAAGCCAGTGTACCTCTTTCTGAGTTGTTTGGATATGTAACTGACCTCAGAACGATGAGTTCAGGTAGAGCCACAGCATCACTTACGTTCTCACACTATGATGTAGTGCCTAGAAATATAGCTGACGAAGTGATTGCTAAAGTAAAAGGTTAAGCAACAGACATGAATCAAAAAATTAGAATCAAACTTAAATCCTACGACCATAATTTGGTTGACAAGTCTTCGGAGAAGATTGTAAGGGCGGTTAAAACAACCGGAGCAGTTGTTAATGGACCAATTCCATTGCCTACTGTTAAGGAGAAATTTACTGTATTGCGTTCACCTCACGTGAACAAAAAAGCAAGAGAGCAATTTCAGTTGTGTACTTACAAACGACTCGTTGATATCTATTCCAACAGTGCCAAGACCGTTGATGCATTGATGAAATTGGAATTACCAAGTGGAGTAGACGTAGAGATCAAGGTTTAGATATAAAATCTTACTTAAGGAAAGAACCAATTTGGACGATATTCGATTGGTTCTTTTTTTATGTCAAAAAGCATATAAAATTTTTGATCAGACCTGCAAATTGCTATCTTTGCAGTCCTTTTTCAAGAAATTTCTGCTGGAGACAGTATAAATATAATTTAAAAGCAAAATGCCTGGAATAATTGGTAAAAAAATAGGGATGACAAGCGTGTACAATGAGGATGGAAAAAACCTCGCCTGTACATTGGTTGAAGCTGGTCCATGTGTGGTAACGCAAGTGCGTAACAAAGAGACTGATGGGTATAGAGCAGTTCAGCTAGCTTATGGTGAAAGAAAGGAGAAAAATACTCCGAAAGCTTTGAAAGGACATTTTGCAAAAGCAAAAACCAGCCCTAAAAGCAAAGTCGTGGAATTCCGTGATTTCAGGGCTGAGTTTGAAGAAAAAGTAGTCCTTGGCAATACCATTAAGGTAGAAGAAGTATTTCAGGAGCAAGATTTCCTGGATGCAGTGGGTACCTCTAAAGGTAAAGGTTTCCAGGGAGTTGTTAAGAGACACGGATTTGGTGGTGTTGGACAAGCTACTCATGGTCAGCACAACAGGCTGAGAGCACCAGGATCTATTGGAGCATGTTCGTTCCCCTCAAGGGTTTTTAAAGGCCTTAAAATGGCTGGTAGAACCGGAGGAGACAAAGTAAAAGTGCTCAACTTGAAAGTATTAAAGATTTATCCGGAGAAGAACCTGATCCTTGTGAGTGGTTCTATCCCGGGAGCTAAAAATTCATTTGTAATTCTAGAGAAGTAATGAAACTGGCTGTATTAAATATTAAAGGTGAGGAGACAGGGAGAGAAGTAACCCTGGATAAAAATATCTTTGGAATTGAGCCAAATGAACACGCTGTCTATCTTGATGTGAAGCAGTTCCTGGCCGCTCAGCGACAAGGCACTCACAAAGTAAAGGAGCGTAACGAAATCGTAGGGTCTACCAAAAAGCTCAAAAAACAAAAAGGTACAGGTACTGCAAGAGCTGGTAGTATTAAGTCACCTGTTTTTAGAGGTGGTGGAACAATCTTTGGTCCTAGACCGAGAGATTACGACTTCAAACTGAACAAGAAGGTAAAAAGACTGGCAACGAAATCAGTACTTTCTACAAGAGCAAAAGATAAGAAAATTACGATCCTGGAAGACTTCAATATTGAAGCTCCTAAAACAAAGGACTTTGTATCGATTCTTTCAAAAGTTCATCAGGATGGTAAAAAAGCACTGATCGTTTTAGGTGCCTATAACAAAAATATTTATTTGTCATCAAGAAACTTTCCCAATGCGAAAGTTGCAGTTGCAGACGAGTTGAATACTTACGATTTAATGAATGCTGAACAGATCATTCTTGCAGAAAGCTCTGTTGATGTAATCCAAAAAAGACTAAACTGATATGAGCATATTACTCAAACCATTAGTGACTGAGAAGGTATCTGCGATGAATGAGCATGGGATGTATGGTTTCATCGTAGCCAAAAAGGCTAATAAGATACAAATTAAGGAGGCAGTTGAAAAGACCTACGGAGTAAATGTAGAATCTGTAAACACCATGGTACACGCGGGTAAATCTAAATCAAGATATACCAAATCGGGTGTGATATCAGGAAAGATGCCTACCTACAAGAAAGCCATTGTGAAAGTGGCAGATGGAGAATTAATAGACTTTTATAGCGGAATATAATTATGGCTGTTAAGAAACTAAGACCAGTAACACCAGGAACAAGGTACAGAACAGCACCGGTATTTGATCAATTGACCACAAGTACCCCCGAGAAATCTCTCGTTACCATTAACAGGAGAAAAGGTGGTAGAAATGGCCAGGGTAAGATGACGATCAGAAACGTTGGTGGTGGTCATAAAAAGAAATTGAGGATCATAGATTTCAAAAGAGATAAGCATGGCATCAATGCCACAGTGAAGTCTATTGAGTATGATCCGGTTCGTACAGCAAGAATCGCATTGCTTTTCTATGCAGATGGTGAGAAAAGATACATTCTGGCCCCATCGAACCTAAAAGTTGATACAGAGATCGTATCAGGTCCTGGAGTAGCTCCTGAAGTAGGTAATGCGCTTCCACTTTCTGATATTCCTCTCGGTACTATCATTCACAACATCGAAATTAAACCTGGTAAGGGTGCATCACTCGCTAGAAGCGCTGGATCTTATGCACAGTTGGTTGCTCGAGAAGGAAAATATGCCACGCTGAAATTACCTAGCGGTGAAATGAGGTTGGTATTGACTACTTGCTATGCTACGATTGGTTCTGTTTCCAATGCAGACCACATGAACGTGAGACTAGGAAAAGCAGGTAGAAATAGATGGTTGGGTAGAAGACCACGAGTAAGAGCCGTTGCAATGAACCCTGTCGATCATCCAATGGGTGGTGGTGAAGGACGTGCTTCAGGTGGACACCCCAGGTCAAGAAATGGCTTGTATACCAAGGGTAAGAAAACCAGGAATCCGAATAAATATTCTAATAATCTGATCATAACCAAGAGGAAATAATGGCAAGATCACTAAAAAAAGGTCCATATATAGATTTCAGACTCGAGAAGAAAGTGGATACAATGAATGAGTCTGGTAAGAAATCAGTCATCAAGACATGGTCTAGAAGATCTATGATCTCACCTGACTTCGTTGGACACACCTTCGCAGTACACAATGGAAATAAATTCATTCCTGTGTTTGTAACTGAAAACATGGTAGGTCACAAGCTAGGTGAATTTTCTCCAACCAGAAATTTCCGTGGTCACATTGCAAAGAAAGACAAGGGTAAAAGATAAACTCAGATGGAGGCAGAAAAGAAACTAAAGAAATCGGTTAAGATACGCCTGAAGAAGGAAGAGCTTAAGAAATTCAAAGAGGAGAATGCAGGACAGCTAGGTCCGGTAAAATCATCTCTAAGAAATGTTCCTACCTCTCCTCGTAAGATGCGATTGGTAGCTGATATGATCAGAGGACAGCGGGTAAATTATGCGTTGAACGTATTGAAATTTGATACGCATGCTGCTTCAGGAGTGATAGAGAAATTACTATTGACAGCCATTGCTGACTGGCAGGCTGCCAATGAAGATGTGAAGATTGAGGAAGCTGACCTGGTAGTAAAAGAGATCTATGTAGATAGTGCTCGTATCCTTAAAAGGTTGAGACCAGCTCCTCAGGGTAGGGCTCATAGGATCCGAAAAAGATCCAATCACGTCACCATTGTTGTAGGTGATCAGAGCGAAAACATTGTTACAGCAAAAGAAAAAGAAGAAAAATAAATGGGACAGAAGGTTAACCCGGTTGGTTTTAGATTAGGAGTTGTTAAAGGCTGGGACTCTGCCTGGTTTGGCGGAAAAGACTTTAGTGACAAAATCGTTGAAGACCACAAGATCCGTGAATATATCAGTGCCAGGATCCCCAAAGGAGGTATTTCAAGGGTAGTGATTGAGCGCACGCTAAAAAGAATTACCCTGACTGTGCATACTGCACGACCAGGAGTAGTGATTGGTAAAGGTGGTTCTGAGGTAGACAAGATCAAAGAGGAGTTGAAGAAAATCACCGGAAAAGACCTTCAGATCAATATTTTTGAGATTAAGAGACCTGAGCTGGATGCTAAATTGGTTGGTGAGTCTGTGGCTCAGCAATTAGAAGCCAGGATTTCTTACAGAAGAGCCATGAAGCAGGCGATCGCCTCCTCTATGCGAGTAGGAGCTCAGGGAATCAAAATAAAAGTTTCAGGACGTCTTGGTGGTGCTGAGATGGCTCGATCAGAGCAATACAAGGAAGGTAGAATTCCTTTGCACACACTAAGAGCGGATATTGACTATGCTATTTCAGAGGCACACACTGTATATGGTAAGATTGGTATCAAAGTTTGGATCTTCAAAGGTGAGGTATTTGGTAAAAGAGACCTTTCTCCTAACGTCGGAATGACTGGTGGAGCAGGAGGTGGTTCATCCAATGCACCAGGCGGACCAAGAAGAAGAGGTGATGGGCCTCCAAATAGAAAACAGAGAAGATAATTTCTAAAAGTATTATAAAAAATGCTACAGCCGAAACGAACGAAATTTAGAAAGAAGCAGAAAGGGAGAATCAAAGGTATTGCCCAGAGAGGTCATACTTTATCCTTTGGCAATTTTGGCATTAAGTCATTGGAGCCGGGCTGGATCACCAGTAGACAGCTAGAGGCTGCTCGTATCGCGATGACAAGAGCGATGAAGAGAGAAGGACAGGTATGGATCAGGATTTTTCCTGATAAGCCTGTGACTAAAAAGCCTGCTGAAGTAAGGATGGGTAAAGGAAAAGGAGCGCCGGAATATTGGGTAGCTGTAGTGAAACCAGGTACTGTACTGTTCGAAGCTACAGGAGTTACTACCGATTTGGCGAATGAAGCCTTGAGGTTAGCAGCACAGAAGCTTCCTATTAAAACTAAGTTCGTTGTAAGAAGAGACTATCAGGGAACATGAAAAATTCAGAATTGAGAGGACTTAGCCTGGACGAGCTGAAGAGCAAGTTGGCTGTAGAAAAAGAAAGTTATAGCAAATTGAAATTTGCGCATAGTGTAACCCCTATTGAAAATCCAATGAAGATCAAGGAGACCAGAAAACTGGTAGCCAGGATCCAGACAGAAATTAGGGCAAAAGAATTAAGTAAATAATCGATGGAAAGAAATTTGCGTAAAGAACGGGTTGGTCAGGTAGTGAGCAACAAAATGCAAAAAAGCATTACTGTCACCGTCAGCAGAAAGGTGAAACACCCTATCTATGGTAAATTCATCAGAAAGACCACCAAGTTTACTGCTCACGATGAGAAAAATGAGTGTGGTATCGGTGATACTGTACGCATCATGGAGACTCGTCCCTTGAGCAAAAGTAAGCGGTGGAGATTGGTAGAAATAATCGAACGGGCTAAATAAAATGATACAGCAGGAATCAAGATTAAATGTAGCGGATAATAGTGGAGCTAAAGAGGTTCTTTGTATCCGTGTGCTAGGTGGCACCAAAAGAAGATACGCTTCAGTGGGTGATACCATTGTAGTATCAGTGAAGTCTGCTTTGACTTCAAGTAGCTTGAAGAAAGGTACTGTTTCCAAAGCGGTCATCGTTCGAACAAAGAAAGAAGTTAGAAGAAAAGACGGGTCATATATCCGATTTGAGGACAATGCAGCGGTTTTATTAAACCCTAACAACGAGCCTCGAGGAACCAGGATCTTTGGACCTGTGGCAAGAGAGCTTAGAGAAAAGCAGTTTATGAAGATTGTTTCATTGGCACCTGAAGTACTTTAATCATGAAGAATACCAATAAAATAAAAATTCATATCAGGAAAGGTGATACCGTAAAAGTTATTGCTGGAAATGATAAAGGTAAAACCGGTAAAGTGCTTGAAGTGCTTACTGACCGATACAGAGCATTTGTTGAAGGTGTCAATATCGTAACTAAACATGTGAAGCCATCAGCAAAGAATCCTGAAGGTGGACGTGAGCAAACAGAAGCTGCTATCCATATCAGCAATCTGATGGTAGTAGATCCTTCATCAGGAGATGCAACCAGGATCGGCAGAAAGAAGAATGAGAGCGGAAAATTACAGAGGTATTCAAAAAAATCAGGAGAGTTTATCACGAATGACTAAACCGAGATTAAAAGAAAAATATTTAGCGGAAATTGTTCCGGCTTTAAAGGAGAAGTTCCAGTATAAGTCTGTTATGGAGGTTCCCAAGCTTGTTAAGATATCTATTAACAAAGGTATTGGTGAAGCAGTAGCAGATAAGAAATTGGTTGATGTAGGTGTTGAAGAATTGTCGATCATCACTGGTCAGAAAGCCGTTCCCACAATCGCTAAAAATTCCGTATCAAACTTTAAGTTGAGAGAAGGAATGCCGATTGGAGCAAAAGTGACTCTAAGAGGTGATAAGATGTATGAATTCCTTGATCGTCTAATGACTGTCGCTCTTCCAAGGGTAAGAGACTTTAGAGGAATCAAAGAAAGAGGATTCGATGGAAGAGGTAACTATACTTTAGGAATTAAGGAGCAAATCATTTTCCCTGAAATCAGTATAGATAAAGTAAATAAAATTACGGGTATGGACATCACGTTTGTCACAACAGCACAAACTGATGAAGAAAGTTTTACCCTGTTGAAAGCATTTGGATTACCGTTTGTAACCGGAAAAAATTAATTTCTTATGGCTAAAGAATCAATAAAAGCAAGAGAAAGAAAAAGAGAGAAGCTTGTCGCTCGATTCGCTGAGAAAAGAGCTGCGCTTAAAGAAGCTGGTGATTACCAGGCTTTGGATAAACTGCCAAGAAATTCTTCTAAGGTGAGACTCCACAATCGATGCAAGCTTACCGGTAGACCAAAGGGTTATATGAGGAAATTTGGTATCTCAAGGGTTACGTTCCGAGAGATGGCTTCAGAAGGTAAAATTCCTGGAGTAACTAAAGCAAGTTGGTAATCTCATTAGATTGAGTAAAATATATCAAAAATATTAATTAATTTTGCACCCCTTTTTGGGGGTTTTAATTGTAAAAGAAATGGTAACAGATCCGATTGCGGACTTTTTAACTAGGATAAGAAACGCTATCAATGCCAATCATCGCATTGTGGAAGTTCCTGCTTCTAACTTAAAGAAGGAGATGACGAAAGTGCTTCATGACAAAGGATTTATCCGGAACTATAAGTTCGTCGAAGATGATAAGCAGGGCATTATCAAAATTGCATTGAAGTACAATACTCAGACCAAGCAGTCTGCTATCACCAAGCTTGAAAGAATAAGTAAGCCGGGTCTAAGGAAATTTGCAGATGCTGAGAGTCTGCCAAGAGTATTGAATGGTTTGGGAATCGCTATTCTCTCGACATCGAGAGGAGTGATTTCTGATAAAGAAGCTAGATCACAACACATAGGCGGAGAAGTCTTGTGTTATGTATATTAATTATACGAACTGAAGAGAAATGTCGAGAATAGGCAAAGCACCCATAGAATTACCTGAGAATGTTAATGTCACCATTAACAAATCAACGGTAAGTGTAAAAGGTCCGAAAGGAGAACTTTCACAGGAGATCAATCCTGATCTGACTGTAAAGTTGGAGGACAGGACTTTGATAGTAGAGCGTCCTACAGAGCAAAAGCGACACAAAGCTGCTCATGGTCTGTACCGTTCACTGATCAATAACATGGTCATTGGAGTAGAAAAGGGTTATCAGCACAAGCTGGAACTGGTAGGGGTTGGATATAAAGCAACTGTTCAGGGAAATCTGCTTGAGCTGAGTCTTGGATATTCTCATAGTATATACATGGCGCTGCCTCCGGAGATCAAAGCAACAGCTGAGACTGAAAAAGGTAAGAATCCCATTGTAACGATTGATGGAATTGACAAGCAACTTGTTGGACAAATCGCTGCAAAAATCAAATCCTTGAGGCCTGTTGAACCATATAAAGGAAAAGGTGTTCGATACCTGGGTGAGTATGTACGAAGGAAAGCTGGTAAAACTGCTGCTAAATAGAATTTAAAATGGCTGTAACTAAGATTCAAAGAAGGAAAAGAATAAAGCTGGGGATCCGCAGGAAGATCAGCGGTACTGCTGAACGACCAAGATTATCAGTTTTCAGAAGCAACCGTGCCATCTACGCACAAGTCATTGATGATGTCAAAGGAGTCACCATGGCTGCTATCTCTTCCAAAGAGATTGGAAAAGATGTCTTGAACGTAGAAAGTTCTAAAGAAGTAGGTAAGAAATTGGCTGAGAAGGTGAAGGAAGCAGGGTTGAATACCGTAGTTTTTGACAGGAATGGATATCCTTATCACGGTCGTGTGAAAGCATTTGCTGAAGGAGTCCGTGAGGGAGGAATTAAATTTTAAGAAATTATAATGACACAGAGCAATATCAAGGCAATCAAAGCGAGCGAAATCGACCTCAAGGAACGGGTAGTAGCCATCAAGAGGGTTGCGAAGGTTGTAAAAGGTGGTAGAAGATTTAGCTTCTCAGCAATCGTGGTCGTTGGAGACAGTAATGGTGTGGTAGGTTACGGATTGGGTAAAGCCAATGAGGTAACGGATGCTATTACCAAAGGTGTGGATGATGCCAAAAAGAATCTCGTTCGTGTACCTATTTTTAAAGGTACTGTGCCTCACGACGCTATTGGAAAATACGGTGGAGGCCTGGTATTGCTAAAACCTGCAGCCGCTGGTACAGGAGTAATAGCTGGTGGAGCGATGCGTGCTGTGTTGGAAAGTGCTGGAATTCATGATGTTTTGGCGAAGTCCAAAGGTTCATCAAACCCACACAACGTGGTTAAGGCAACTTTTGATGCATTGTTTAAAATGAGAGATCCTTTCTCAGTAGCCAAGCAAAGAGGAGTAGAGTTGGAAAAAGTTTTTAATGGTTAATGACAATGGCAAAAGTTAGAATCACACAAACCAGAAGCACTATCAAAAGGACTCAAAGGCAAAAGAAAACCATTGAAGCCCTGGGTCTTGGAAAGATCCGTAAGAGTGTAGAGAAAGAATTGAATCCACAAGTAGCAGGCATGATTAATGCCGTTCAGCATCTTGTAGAAGTAAAAGAACTTTGATCATGAGATTAGAATCATTAAAACCGGCAACAGGTTCGACAAAAAGTCGAAAAAGAATTGGTAGAGGACAAGGATCTGGTAAGGCAGGTACTTCAGGTAGAGGTCATAAAGGAGCACAATCAAGATCTGGTTATTCAAGAAAATTAGGTTTTGAAGGTGGTCAGATGCCTCTTCAAAGACGGGTGCCTAAGTTTGGTTTCAAAAACAACAATAAAATTGTGATGAAGCCGATCAATCTTGATGATCTGCAGAAGTTGAGTGAAGCAAAGAAATTGAAAGAGGTAACTCCTGAAATTTTGAGAGAAAACGGATTGGTAGGAAAGACAGATCAAATTAAGATATTAGGTAGGGGTGAGTTATCAGCAAAATTGGCTGTGACTGCTCATAAATTTTCTACTTCGGCTCAGGAAGCTATTGAAAAAGCTGGAGGTTCAGTAACCGTCCAGGGTTAATATGAAGAAGTTTTTACAAACCATACGGAACATTTTCGCCATTGAGGAGCTGAGAACAAGAATCCTAAATACAGTAGGATTCTTAATCATTTTCAGACTCGGATCTTTCGTGGTTCTTCCTGGAGTAGATCCTTCAAAGTTGGAGACAGGTGCAGGTGGGATATTTGGTCTACTAAACACATTTCTTGGAGGAGCCTTCGAAAGGGCTTCAGTATTTGGATTGGGTATCATGCCTTACATTTCAGCATCGATTGTATTGCAGTTGATGACTGTGGCTGTTCCTTACTTCCAAAAGTTACAGAAAGAAGGGGATAGCGGTCGAAAAAAGATCAATCAAATCACCAGAGTATTGACCATATTTATATGTATGGCTCAGTCACTGGCTTACTTGTCAGCTTCTATTCCTTCTGAAGCCATCATCCTGGAAAATGAGTTTCTATTCAAATTATCGTCTATGGTAATTTTGACTTCAGGAACAATTTTCTGTATGTGGTTAGGAGAAAGAATCACTGACAAAGGAATTGGTAATGGTATCTCAATGTTGATCATGATTGGTATCATCTCAAGATTCCCTGGAAGTATCGTAGCAGAGGCTGTGACCAGAGGCATGAGTCAGGCATTGATTTTTATCCTGGAGCTGGTAGTATTGTTCTTTGTTGTAATGGCTACAGTGGCTCTCGTACAGGCAGTAAGAAGAATTCCTGTACAGTATGCCAAGCAGGTTGTGGGTAACAAAGTATATGGCGGTCAGCGTCAGTACATCCCATTGAAAGTAAACTCTTCTGGAGTAATGCCGATCATCTTTGCACAGTCATTGATGTTCCTCCCAGCCATGCTAGCTGGTTTCTGGAGAGAGCAAAGTGATATTGCTCAATATATCGGTACTACATTTTCAGACATTCAATCATGGCAGTACAACCTGTTGTTTGCCGTGCTGATTATACTCTTCACATTTTTCTATACAGCTATCACGATCAATCCAAATCAGATAGCCGATGATATGAAGAGAAATGGTGGTTTCATTCCAGGTATTAAACCCGGAAAGCAAACTTCCGAATTTATTGATGGTGTAATGTCAAGGATTACGTTGCCCGGATCATTCTTCCTGGCACTGATCGCTATCCTACCGGCTTTCGCAATGATCGCAGGTGTCAATAGTGGATTTGCACAGTTTTATGGTGGTACTTCCCTTTTGATTATGGTTGGTGTGATCCTGGATACACTACAACAAATTGAAAGTTACCTGCTGATGAGACATTACGAAGGTATGATGAAGTCAGGCAGGGTAAAAGGTAGAACACAAACTGCAGTAGCATAATGGCAAAACAGGCATCCATAGAACAAGATGGTACCATTGTAGAGGCGTTATCAAATGCAATGTTTAGAGTGGAGTTGGAAAACGGGCATGAAGTCATTGCGCATATCTCAGGAAAGATGAGGATGCACTACATAAAGATATTACCAGGGGATAAAGTGAAGTTGGAAATGTCTCCTTATGATTTGACAAAAGGACGAATCGTTTACAGATATAAATAATTGAGGATAAAATGAAAGTTAAAGCATCCGTAAAGAAACGCAGTGCTGATTGCAAAGTGATCCGAAGAAAAGGGAAGCTTTATGTGATCAATAAGAAGAACCCAAAGTTTAAACAAAGACAAGGATAAAAATGGCACGAATCGCAGGAGTTGACGTTCCGGATAATAAAAGAGGTGAGATAGGTCTTACCTATATCTACGGCATTGGTAAAAGGTCTGCTCAGAAAATTTTGACTGAAGCAGGAGTAGACTTGGACAAAAAAGTCTCTGAATGGGATGATGATGAAGCCGGTAAGATCAGGACCATTATCACCGAACAGTTTAAAGTTGAGGGTGTGCTCAAATCAGAGATCCAGTTGAGCATTAAGCGTTTGTTGGATATCGGATGCTACAGAGGACTAAGACACCGTAAGGGTCTACCTGTTCGAGGGCAAAAGACTAAAAACAATGCCAGAACAAGGAAAGGAAGAAGAAAAACTGTTGCAAACAAGAAAAAGGCTGTTAAGTAATTGATCGATGGCACAGAAAAGAAAAGATAAAGCTAAAAAGAGAGTAGTTGCAGTAGATGTGATCGGACAGGCGCACATCCAGGCTACTTTCAACAACATCATTATTTCCATGACCAACGCATCCGGCCAGGTTATTTCTTGGGCATCAGCGGGTAAGATGGGATTTAAGGGGTCTAAGAAGAATACTCCATATGCTGCTCAAATGGCGGCTCAGAACTGCGCACAGGCAGCCTATGATCTTGGTTTGAGAAAAGTGGATGTATTTGTAAAAGGACCTGGTGCAGGAAGAGAATCTGCTATCAGGACAATCCAGAATGTTGGTATTGAAGTAGCTATGATCAAGGATGTAACTCCGCTACCTCACAACGGATGTCGTCCACCTAAGAGAAGAAGAGTTTAATTTATTTAATAGTAGATAAATGGCAAGATATACCGGGCCCAAGACTAAGATTTCGAGAAAATTTGGAGAACCAATTTTTGGTGCCAGCAAAGCCCTACAAAAGAAAAACTATCCTCCTGGACAACACGGAAGAGGTAGAAGAAGAAAGCAATCTGAATATGCTATCCAGCTTGCTGAGAAGCAAAAGGCTAAATACACTTATGGTGTATTAGAGCGTCAGTTTGCCAATATTTTTGAAAAGGCATCCAGGAAGAGTGGGATTACAGGGGAGATCCTGTTACAACTTCTTGAAGCTAGATTGGATAACACAGTTTATCGGTTAGGCATTGCTCCTACCAGAAGAGGCGCCAGACAATTGGTAGCTCATAAACATATCACCGTAAATGGAGAAATAGTTAATATTCCTTCATATACATTGAAAAACAATGATGTGATCGGAGTACGGGAAAAATCTAAGTCTTTAGAAGCTATTTCTGATAGCCTGGCATCCAATTCAAGACAATTTTCATGGCTTGAGTGGAACCATTCAGAGCTTTCTGGGAAGTTTTTAAATCCCCCAACAAGAGAGGACATTCCTGAGAATATCAAGGAACAACTGATCGTTGAATTGTACTCTAAATAAAAGGTTTCTAAACATTTAAAGAATATAAATATGTCAATTCTTGCATTTCAAATGCCGGACAAGGTAGTGATGGAAAAAGCCGATGATTTTCACGGCCTATTCACATTCAAACCCTTGGAAAAAGGATACGGTGTCACTATTGGAAATGCTCTAAGAAGGATTTTACTTTCTTCTTTGGAGGGTTACGCAATCACTGGTGTGAAGATCCCTGGAGTGCTCCATGAGTTTTCTACCATTGAGGGAGTAGTGGAAGATGTAAGTGAAATGATTTTGAATCTTAAAATGGTTAGATTCAAAAGAATTACAGATGTAGTTGAAAATTCCATTACGGTATCAGTTTCTGGTAAGTCACAACTTACAGCTGCTGATCTTGCAAAGGCTACTACTTCTTTCGAAATATTGAACCCTGACCTTGTGATCTGCAATTTGGACGAAAGTGCCAAGTTTGAGATGGAGCTGAATGTGGAAAAAGGAAGAGGTTATGTGACTGCTGAAGAGAACAAGCCAGAAGAGGCAGGTTTTGGGTACATCGCAATGGACTCAATCTTCACACCTATCAAAAATGTTAAATATAGCATTGAGAACACAAGGGTTGAGCAAAAGACTGACTTTGAGCAATTGATCATCGATATCGAGACAGATGGATCTATCCATCCTGAAAATGCCCTAAAAGGTGCTGCTCATATCCTGATACAACACTTCATGCTATTCTCTGATCAAAGTATGATCCTTGAATCGCAAGAAAAAGGACAGCCAGAGGCAGTAGATGAGGAGTTGTTGCACATGAGGAAATTGCTAAAAACTCCTTTGAATGATCTTGATCTATCAGTTCGGGCATACAACTGCCTGAAAGCCGCTGACGTAAGGTCACTGGGTGATTTGGTAAATCTTGAGATTTCAGATATGATGAAATTCAGAAACTTTGGAAAGAAATCCCTTGCTGAGCTTGAGCAGCTTGTAGCTGACAAAGGCTTGACTTTTGGAATGGACCTCTCAAAGTATAAATTGGACGAGGAATAATGAGACACGGAAAGAAATTTAATCACTTAGGTCGAACAGCTTCTCACAGAGAAGCCATGCTTTCGAATATGGCCTCATCATTGATCATCAACAAGAGGATCAATACTACTTTGGCTAAAGCCAAAGCATTGAGGAAATATGTGGAGCCCATCATCACAAAAGCAAAAACAGACACCACACACTCACGAAGGATTGCTTTCTCTTATTTACAGAATAAGGAATCTGTTCAGGAGTTATTTGGCCCTATAGCTGAAAAGATTGCCAACAGACCAGGTGGATACGTTCGTATCATCAAAACTGGTAACAGGCTAGGTGATAGTGCAGAGATGTGCATGATGGAGCTGGTTGATTTCAATGAGTTGCTTCTCGGAGATGCAGCGGCTAAACCTAAGACAAGAAGATCTCGTAGAGGTGGTTCAGGCAAAGGTAAATCAGCTGAGACGAGTGCAGCTGCCAATGTAGAGGAGGCAAAAGTGGTTGAAGAGACCAAAGAAGAAAAAGCTGAAGCAAAGACTGAAAAAGCTGAAGCTAAAGCAGAAGTAGCTGAGCCCACAAAAGAGGAAGTAAAAGAAGAAGCTCCTAAAGAAGAGAAGAAGGTAGAGGCGAAAGCTGAAAAGCCAGCTGAGGAGAAAAAGGAAGAAAAATCTGACGATAGTGCCAAAGAAGGCGAAGACAAATCAGAGAAGAAAGATTGATCATTAGATTAACGATATTAAAAAGGGATCAGTAGAAACTGTTCCCTTTTTTTATGTACTCACCTGAATAATATTTTTATATTTTTGCACACCAAGATGAAGGAACACAACAAGAAAAAAGCAATTTTACTGTTAGCAGATGGTTCACTTTATGAAGGATTTTCAATCGGGAAATCCGGCACTTCAGGGGGTGAGATTTGCTTCAACACAGGGATGACAGGCTATCAGGAGATTTATACAGACCCCTCCTACTACGGCCAGATCATTGTAAACACCACCGCCCATATTGGCAATTATGGTGTGCACGATGAAGAACAAGAATCTGATAGACCTAAGATCAAAGGTCTGGTAGTCAATGATTTCACCTATCAGTATAGCAGAGGCACAGCAACTGATAGTTTGAATGGTTACCTTGAAAAGAACAACACTGTAGGGATCACTGACATTGATACCAGGAAACTGGTCCGTCATATCCGGATGCAGGGTGCTATGAACGCGATCATTTCGAGTGAGATCCTTGACAAAGATGAGCTGATGGCTGAACTTAATAAGCTACCTAGCATGGAATCGCTGGAGCTGTCGAGTGAAGTAACGGTAAAGGAACCCTACGAGCTCGGAAGTGGAAATACGGGACTTAAAATTGCAGTGATAGATTATGGTGTAAAGAAGTCCATCCTAAAAAATTTCGAGATCAGGAATTGTCACTGTAAGGTATTTCCTGCGAAGACTTCTTTTGCTGAAATGGAGGCCTGGAATCCGGATGGTTACTTCCTTTCAAATGGCCCTGGAGACCCATCAGCCATGGACTATGCAGCTGCCACAGTTCAGGAGCTATTGGCTGCCGAAAAACCAATATTTGGTATTTGTCTGGGGAATCAAATCCTAGCCCGGGCAGTGAATATTGATACTTACAAGATGCACCACGGGCATCGTGGATTGAATCACCCCGTGAAGAATCTGACCACCGGATTAGGTGAGATTACTTCTCAAAATCATGGTTTCGCCGTGAGTATGGAGAGCCTGGAAAAATCCAAGGCAGCCGAATTAACCCACATTGACTTAAATGACAATACTGTTGAGGGACTCAGATTGAACGGAAAACCTGCATTTTCAGTGCAGTACCATCCCGAATCATCACCGGGCCCACACGATTCAACATATTTATTCGACGACTTTATTCAGTTAATTAAAGAAAACAAATAATGAGCATTATCGAGAGCGTATTCGCAAGACAAATACTGGACTCAAGGGGAAATCCAACCATTGAAGTAGACGTAGTAACAGAAAATGGCACCCTGGGCAGAGCTGCTGTACCTTCAGGTGCTTCAACAGGTGAGCATGAAGCCGTTGAATTGAGAGATGGTGATAAGTCAAAATACCTGGGTAAGGGTGTTTTGAAAGCTGTGGACAATGTGAATGAGACAATAGCTCCTGAAATCATTGGTTACTCGGTGTTTGAGCAAAAAATCATTGATCAGCTCATGATTGACCTCGATGGTACTGAAAATAAATCTAAGCTTGGAGCCAATGCCATCCTTGGTGTTTCTCTGGCGGTGGCAAGAGCAGCCGCTGCAGAGCTGGGCTTACCATTGTTCAGATATATTGGTGGAGTAAATGCACACGTATTACCAGTTCCGATGATGAACATCATCAATGGAGGATCACACTCTGATGCTCCCATTGCATTTCAGGAATTTATGATCCGACCGGTAGGGGCTCCTACATTCAGCGAAGCTGTAAGGATGGGAGCAGAGATCTTCCATCAACTCAAAAAGATTCTACATGACAAAGGTCTAAGTACTGCTGTTGGTGATGAAGGAGGTTTTGCGCCTAATTTCTCCGGTGGTACGGAAGAAGCACTTGATAGCGTGATTAAAGCGATCAAAGACGCTGGATACAAGCCTGGTGATGATGTAACCATCGCGATGGACTGTGCGTCTTCTGAGTTCTTCTCAAATGGTAAGTACGACTACACCAAGTTTGAAGGTGATGGTGCCAAAATCAGATCTAGTGCTGAGCAGGTGGAATACCTGGCTGAGTTGATTAGTAAATACCCTATTGACAGCATCGAAGACGGTTGTGATGAAAATGACTGGGAAGGATGGAAAATGCTTACAGCGAAGATTGGTAGTAAATGCCAGCTAGTAGGTGATGATTTATTGGTGACCAACGTAAAATTCCTGGAAAAAGCCATTAAAGAGAAAGCAGCCAATTCTATCCTGATCAAGGTAAACCAAATTGGTACACTTTCTGAGACACTTGCTGCTATCGAGATGGCTCACAAAGCCGGGTGGACAGCTGTGGTTTCGCACCGTTCCGGTGAGACTGAAGACAATACCATCGCGGATATTGCTGTGGCTACCAATGCCGGTCAGATCAAAACTGGTTCTATGTCCAGATCTGACAGGATGGCCAAGTACAATCAGTTACTGAGAATAGAAGAAGAACTGGATGATGTAGCGGTATATCCTGCTAAAGGATAAACACAGGCTTTAAATGGCCGGAAAGTAAAATTTTTAGAAAATAAGATTTTTGATCGTATCTTTAAGTTCATGATTAACAAGGTCTTCAAGAGAATTCCTCCTTTTTTTAGAAACTTTTACTTTCTGGCCGTTTTCTTTTTTCTGGTCTGGATGCTCTTCTTTGACTCCAATGACATCATTACCCAGTCAAGGCTCACAGGCAAGCTGGCAGATCTAAAAGAAGCCAAAACCTTCTATGAAGAAAGAATCATTGAAGTGAAAAATGATCGGGAAGCTTTGCTTAACGATAAGAAACTACTGGAAAAAATTGCCAGAGAGAAGTACTTCATGAAAAAGAGTGGTGAAGAGATTTTTGTTCTGGTAGAGGAATGAGATTAGTATTATTTCTATTCGTATCGTTTTCAATATTATTTAGCGTTCAGGCTCAATACCGGGAGCCATCAAAAGGTGGTGGAAATCTGTCTGAGAAGATCTTCTTTGGCGGCGGTGGAGGATTCAGTGGTGGATCCAACTACATAAATGTTAGCTTGAGTCCACTAGTGGGATATAAGATCACAGAACGTTTTTCGAGCGGAGTTCAGCTATCCTATCAATATGTAAGATTTAATTCATACAGGGCCAATAATTACGGTGGCGGACCTTTTCTGCGATTCAATTTTACTCAAAAATTCTTCACTTATAGCCAGTACGAATACATGAACTATGGGGCACTAGCACTGCCTCCCGAAACGGGTCCTCGTTTCGACTTCAATAGCTTATTTGTTGGTTTGGGATACTCCGAGCCTATTGGTAAGAACGTAGCCTTTAATATCACTGCACTTTATAATCTACTCTATAAGGACGGAACACAATCCCCCTATGACAGCCCATTAGTATTTAGGGTAGGTATAGTAGCAGGATTGTTTTAACCTGGGATTTCTATCAGGATTTTATCACAAAGAGATTAAGTAAAAAATCAAATTCTCAGAGAGAAGGCATCCATCGACTGGTGTGTGGCCGTCGTAATAAGTGTCCGATGATTTAGATTTGTAAAAGGGCTAAGGGAAGCATTCGGGTGGTAGTGCCGAAGAAGGGACTCGAACCCCCACGCTCGTAAGAGCACATGTCCCTGAAACATGCGTGTCTACCAATTTCACCACTTCGGCAAGAAAGGCGAAGGTAATTATTTCTTGTAATCCAAGCGCTCACCTTAGCCTAATTTTTGATTATTTTATTCTCCCAGCTTCACATTGAATCTTTCTCCCAGCTGCTTTAGGTCTTCTACCACAGGGTCTAACAATGGGATTCCCTGGTTTTTGCGTTCGCTTTCCATGAGTCTTTCAGGATCTCCCGGAATGAGTACCGATTGACCTTCTTTCACCGGTTTAGCCTCCCTAAATCTGGTGATCCAGTTATCCATGTGTGACTTGAATTCACCAGCAGGTCGGAACCCGTCGATTCTCATGGCACCAAAGAAATGACCGATACCTTTTCCAACCTGATTTTCAACCGGGTCCAGGTAAGCTACAAAAGGAGGTACCCATGGGCCGTAGTTTGCTCCGGAGAGTACAGCTGAAAAAATATCAACAACTGATGACAGACCATAGCCTTTGTGAGAACCATGATCTCTATCACCTCCAAGGGGCAACAAAGCGCCACCGTTTTTCACAGCGTAGGGATCTATGGTAGGCTCGCCATCTGCTGTTTGTATCCAGCCAGTGGGGGCTTCAGTACCCTTACGTTGAAGGATCTCAAGTTTTCCATTGGCTGCAGTAGTAGTTGCCATGTCAAGAACAAATGGTGGCTGTTGGTCGGCAGGAATGGCTACAGCTATGGGGTTAGTTCCCAATAACCTTTCTTTTGAAAAGGTGGGTGATACCAATGGGCTTGCGTTGGTCATCGCAAATCCTATACAATCTTCTTCTAAAGCCATCATGGCATAATAGCCTGCAATGCCGAAATGATTGGAACTGCGTACGGAGATCCAGCCTGATCCTACTTCCAGAGCCTTCTTTATGGCTAGTTTCATCGCCTGTGGGCCTACGACCAATCCCAGACCCATATCCCCATCTACTACACCTGTACTGGGTGTTTCATGTACAAGCCTCACATTAGGCTTAGTATTCACCCTGTCTTTGTCAATGAGCCTAACATAGCCAGAGAGCCGAGCCACACCATGTGAATCTACACCCCGAAGATCAGCTCTAAGTAATACTTCAGCACTGACTTTGGCTTCTTGCTCGCTACAACCAGCGGCTATTAAGATGGATTTGGTAAATTCAAAAAGTGCCTCGTAGGATATTTTCATGATGTCCTTTTATAAATTGAAAAATACTCGGTCAATTTCGAAAAACAAAGAAAACCGGCTGGCTTAATAGAGTTGCCTGTCCTTTAAAGCTTGTATGGTATTGAGTAAAACACCCTCTTTTAGCGCATAGGCTGAAACTCTTAGGTGCTTGATGTTGAGTCTGTTAACTACATAGTTAATGAGTATTGTAGCTACAACAATCATTTCTACTCTCAACTCGATCATCCCTGGGATTTTCATCCTTTCTGACCTGGTTTTTTTGATTAAATCAGCCGATATGCGTCGATACGCTTCAACTGGAAGAGGATATTCTGTGTCACCAGGCAGGTTTTCAATACCGGCGTTCAGTCTGAAAATGTCGCTCAACGTATCAAAAGTACCGGATGAACCAATAAGTGTATCCAGATTATATTCTTCGCATACCTTGAATAGTAGATCTAACTCTACTTCCAGGAAATGCTCAATGCTCGATATTTCTTCACTGGTGATCGGGTCGTTTTTATGAAACTTTTCAAGCAGTCTCAGTCCCCCGATCTCAAAACTGTGCATCCATTCTGCTTTGTCGTTAGTGCCAATGATAAATTCAATACTTCCACCCCCAATATCCATGATCAATTGAGGTTTAGGGCCTATTTGGAGTGCACGTTTTACACCAAAATAGATGTAATTGGCTTCTTCAATTCCACTGATGATCCTGGTTTTGAAGCCAGTTTCTTTCTCTATCAGGTCTACCAGATCTTTTCCGTTCTTGGCATTTCTGATAGCACTTGTAGCTGTAGCAGAAACTTCTTCAACCTGATAGGCTTCAATGGTCTTTTTAAATCTTTTTAATGTGGTAATTGCCCTTTCTCTGGCTTCCGGGATGATCATCCCCTGATTGATACCATTTTCACCGATTTTTACGGCTACTTTCTCTCTGAATAGCACACGGAAGTCATCCCCCTCTAACTCCACAATGATGAGGTGGAAGGTATTAGTGCCCATATCTATCACAGCTACATTCATCTTCCAGCGTGTTAATGGCCCGCAATTTAGAATAGTTTTTCTTAATTCATACACTGCAGGCATGACTATTAAACAATCTTAGAGCAAGGATCGATCCGAACTTTAAATATTACCCGGATATTATATTAACTTAACCAAAAAAGTAGCTTTAAACACCTCTTTATGGGATCAAAAAAGTCTCCGGAGCATCACATCACAACTAACTCAGAAAAACTTAATCATCTTGTAAAACTCAACCACAAGGCAGAAGAAGCCGGTGGTAAGGAGAAAGTAAATAAACAGCATGAAAAAGGTAAGTTAACCGCTCGAGAGCGGGTGGAGCTGCTGTTGGATCCGGGCTCTTTTCAGGAAATTGGTAAGCTCGTCCTGCACAGGGGTAAGGATTTCGGAATTGATCAGCAGCAATACCTGGGTGATGGAGTGATTACAGGTTATGGTACAATAGACGGAAGATTGGTTTATGTTTTTAGTCACGATTTTACAGTCTTTGGCGGGTCACTATCTGAGACATTTGCCGAAAAGATTGTAAAGATCATGGATACAGCTATGAAGACCGGTGCTCCGATCATTGGCTTGAATGATTCGGGAGGAGCCCGTATCCAGGAAGGCGTCATGTCTCTGGCGGGGTATGCGGATATTTTTTATAGGAATACCAGATCCAGTGGAGTAATCCCACAAATAAGCGCGATCATGGGTCCATGTGCCGGAGGTGCTGTCTATTCTCCGGGGATCACCGATTTTGTATTCATGGTGGAGAAATCCAGCTACATGTTCGTCACTGGTCCCAATGTGGTAAAAACAGTCACACAGGAGTCAGTCACTTCCGAAGAGTTGGGTGGTGCGAGTACTCATGCCACTAAAAGTGGTGTCACACATTTTTCCAGTAAAAATGAAGCGGAATGTATTTATGGTATTCGGAAGTTGCTAAGCTATATACCATCAAATTGTGAGGATGATCCTCCCTATTTGCCGTATGAAGAAAAAGAGGATGAGTATAGGGGCAGTCTGGATGACATCCTCCCCGATAACCCCAATCAGCCCTATGACATCAAAGATGTTATCAATGAGGTAATTGATAATGAAAGCTTTTTTGAGGTGCATGAGCAATATGCGGAAAATATTGTTGTTGGTTTTGCCAGATTAGGAGGTAGAAGCATCGGAATTGTGGCTAATCAACCCATGGTTTTGGCAGGGGTGCTGGACAATCACGCAAGTAAAAAGGGTGCAAGGTTTATCCGGTTTTGCGATTGCTTCAACATCCCATTGTTGGTATTCGTAGATGTACCGGGATTCCTTCCGGGTACCGATCAGGAGTGGAATGGGATCATTTCCAATGGATCCAAGATTTTATATGCTTTTTCCGAAGCCACAGTCCCACGTATTTCGGTGATTACCAGGAAGGCCTACGGTGGTGCTTACGATGTGATGAATTCCAAACATATAGGAGCAGACATGAACTATGCCTGGCCTACTGCTGAAATTGCTGTGATGGGTCCCCAGGGTGCTGCAGAGATCATCTTTAGAAAAGAGATCCTGAGATCTAAGGATCCTGAGAAAAAACTTCAGGAGAAGATCGATGAGTATACAGAGAAGTTTGCTAATCCTTATATTGCGGCCAGCCGCGGATTTATTGACGAAGTAATTATTCCACGCAATACGAGGATCAAGCTTTTAGCTGCCTTTAAGATGCTGGAGAATAAAGTGGATAACATGCCGCGCAAGAAACATGGTAATATCCCATTATAGAATTTGAAAGTTTTATGGAGACGAAAGAAAGCAGAGATTTTTTATTTAAGTATTTAAATAATGCCTCCCCCACAGGGTTTGAGTCAGCGGGTCAGAAGATATGGCTAGACTATGTGAAGCCATATATTGATGATTATATTTCTGATACTTATGGGACGATAGTCGGGGTTCTAAATCCGGAGGCACCATACAAAGTGGTGATCGAAGCGCATGCCGATGAGATCAGTTGGTTCGTCAATCACATCACTGAGCAGGGATATATCTATGTCATTAGAAACGGCGGATCTGATCATCAGATTGCTCCCTCTAAAAGGGTGAATATTCACACCAAAAAAGGAATTGTTAAGGGAATCTTTGGCTGGCCGGCGATACATGTCCGTGACAAGGCGAAGGAAGAAGGCCCTTCCCTGAAAAATATCTTCATCGATGTGGGCGCTTCCTCGAAGAATGAGGTAGAAAAGATGGGTATTCATGTTGGAACGGTTGTCACTTTTGATGATGAATTGATGGAGCTGAACGACAAGTACCTGGTTGGTCGAGCATTGGACAACCGAATTGGCGGGTATATGATTGCTGAGGTGCTTAAAAAGATCAAAAAGAACAAAATCAATCTGCCGTTTGGTCTATATGTGGTTAATGCAGTTCAGGAAGAAATCGGATTGAGAGGAGCAGAAATGATCGCTCATCGAATTAAGCCGAACCTGGCCATCATTACCGATGTAACCCATGATACCGATGCTCCTATGTATGACAAAATTACCAGTGGAGATATATCTTGCGGCAAAGGTCCGGCTGTTTGGTATTGTCCTGCAGTTCATAATAATGTGTTAGAAATGATCATTAAGGTGGCTGAGAAGAATAAAATCCCATTTCAGCGCCGCGCTGCCAGCAGATCCACGGGTACCGATACAGATGCATTTGCTTATTCGAGTGAAGGAGTAGCTTCAGCTTTGATTTCCATTCCATTGAAATATATGCATACCACGGTAGAGACTTGTTCAAAGGCGGACCTGCAGCACACCATAGACCTGATCTATGAGACGGTAATCCAGGTGAAAAACAAGCAGGATTTCAGATATATTAGATAATGTTTGACTCCATTTAGTTCAGGTAAGAGCGTCATTTGAAATTATGCATTGAATGTTGTAATTTCCTCGTTCATTGGTCTGCCTGTATGTTCACCACAATGGGCAAATGATCAATGTTCTTTTTTACCCTAAACCTAAATGATGGAATTAAACAAAAAATTAACCCGCAGATCTACGCTTAGAAACCTTGGACTTGGTATTGCCGGGGGCGGTCTTGGACTGTCTGGCTTTTCAGCCAATGCGGAAGAGAAGGAAACCTATAGAAAAGCGACCAAAGGACTTCCTCCGTTAAAGATTACTAAAGTCTCTGCCATAGCCACCTGTCCTCACTCTATTGAGCTGATAGTAGTCAAGGTAGAAACAAGCGAGCCCGGACTCTATGGGTTGGGATGTGCCACCTTTAGGCAAAGGGCGCATGCTGTGGTAGCAGCGATTGATAAATACCTCAATGACTTTTGTGTTGGCCGGGACGTCGACAATATTGAAGATATCTGGCAGGCTACCTATCAAAGTTCTTATTGGCGAAATGGACCTGTATTGAACAATGCACTGAGTGGATTGGATCAGGCGCTATGGGATATCAAAGGAAAGCGCGCCAATATGCCTGTGTATCAGCTGCTGGGCGGAAAATGCCGCTTTGGTATCGATTGCTATGCTCACGCTGGTGGAAACTCACCGGAAGCGGTGGCAGAGGATGCTCAAAGTTATATCGACAAAGGCTTCAGACATGTAAGGATCCAGATGGGTGGCTACGGAGCCAGTCAGGCACTTGGAGGATATGGAGCAAGTCAGGAGAAAATTCCCGCTGACTTTAAGGATAAAGGATTCGGCATGCCGGATGACAATTACATGGACCCCATTTACTATACCAAAAGCGTGGTAGACATGTTTCAGGCGGTAAGAGAGAAATGTGGCGACCGGGTCGAGCTTTTACATGATATCCATGAGCGGGTTCAGCCAACAGATGCTATCCGAATGATCAAGGAGCTTGAACCATACAGGCCTTTCTTTATTGAGGACCCCTTCTCACCTGAGAACAACAGATATTTTAAATTATTACGACAACAGACCTCGGTCCCTATTGCAATGGGAGAATTGTTTAACAACCCTCATGAATGGGTGGACCCCATGAAAGATCAGTTGTTTGATTTTATCAGGATCCATATCTCACAAATTGGTGGAATAACGCCTGCAATGAAAGTAGCCAGGTTGGGTGAGTTCTTTAATGTTAAAACGGCCTGGCACGGACCCGGAGACGTATCACCGGTAGGTCATGCTGCCAATGCGCACATTGACTTTGCTGTTTGGAATTTTGGGATCCAGGAATCAGTTCATTTTTCAGATCGGATCCAGGAGATCTTCACCGGATGTCCTTACGTGGAAAATGGATATATGTACGTGAATGAAGTTCCTGGTCTGGGGGTAGACATCAACGAGAAAGAGGCAGCCAAATATCCGTTACCTGATAAACAGCTCAATAACTGGACCCAGCTAAGAAAGAATGATGGCACCATCATCAGGCCGTAGGATGAAGGCGGTACTACACGGTGCATGGTTTGGGAGTTTGGTCTGCTTAATACTAATTATCGGTTGTCAGGATAGACAGCATGTGGGTAGCCAAATTCCTGAGCAATTCACTCAATATTGCATTTCCTGTCATGGACAGGATCTTAAGGGCGGTGTGGCTCAGAGCCTGATAGATGGCTCATGGCAGTTTGGAGCCAGGAAAAGTGACATCTTCAGATCTATCAAATTTGGCCATCCAAGTTTTGGTATGCCCTCATGGGGTGCGGTTTTTAATGATGAGGAAATCATGGGGCTGGCAGATTACTTAATGACCAATGAGGTAAAGTCTGATGAAGAGGATAAGGTTATTCCTCAGAACGTAGAGACATTGGACTACATGTTGAGTACAGAGGTCATCGCGGAAGGGTTAGAAAACCCATGGGGGATTGTGTTTCTTGCTGAAGATCATTTTCTGGTGACCGAGAGACCAGGGAGACTCAGAGTCTTTGAAAATGGCAAGCTGAACCCAACGCCTGTTGAGGGGATACCGGAAGTAGTCGGGGGCGGGCAGGGAGGCTTACTGGATGTAGCTATCGATCCTGATTATAAACAAACTGGTTGGGTATATTTAGTCCTCAGTCATGGTATTAAGAGCGAAACTGATACGATTCCTCTGGCAATGACTGCTGTGGTCAGGGGGAGGATCATTGATAATAAATGGTCAGAAAGTGAGGTGATTTACGAAGCGCCACATGACAGCTACTTAAACACCAGGATCCATTATGGAGGACGAATTGCTTTTGACAAAAAGCAGTTTCTCTACCTTTCCATTGGAGATCGCTCATTGTCCGAGCGTGCACAGGACCTTAGTCTACCCAATGGAAAGATTCACAGGTTGCACAAAGACGGAAGCATACCAAAAAGCAACCCATTCTATGGTGCAAAAGATAAACTTTGGTCGATTTACTCCTTGGGACACAGAAACCCCCAGGGATTAACTATTCATCCGGAAACAGATAAAGTCTGGGTGGCTGAGCATGGTCCGTTGGGTGGAGATGAGGTAAACCAGATCAATGCCGGACTCAACTATGGATGGCCTAAGATCTCCTATGGGATCAATTACAATGGTGAGTTGATCAGTGAGTTTGAAAGTATGGATGGTTTGGAACAACCGATCTGGTATTGGAAACCTTCGATAGCAGTATCGGGAATAAACTTCTATACTGGAGATCAATTCCCCAAATGGAAAAATCAATTACTGGTCAGTGCCTTACGATTCGAGGAAGTTCAGCTATTGAATGTGAAGGATAATAAAGTGATATTCCAGCAAACACTGCTTAAAAACTACGGCAGGGTAAGGCAGGTGAGTGCCGGACCTAATGGTGCAATCTATGTGGTTTTTGATATGCCAGGTAGGATTGTGAGGCTGCGAAGGTCGGATGGGGTGTGAGAACCAGGCTACAAAAGTTTAGCAGAAGTGAGTGAAGCATCACAAGCTTATCCTGATTAAACTTTTGTGGTCTTAAACTAACTTAAACAATTTCACCATTCCGATTGTCTAATTAAATAGAATAATCTAAACACTCAAAACATGGCAGCTCCAAAAATAGCAGCGAAAGAACCAAGAGAGGTAGAATTGAAAGCGGGTAAAGTCTATGCATGGTGTGCCTGTGGTCAATCCGCTAATCAGCCCTTTTGTGACGGTTCACATAAAGGGACAGAATTTTCTCCGGAGGTTTTTAAAGCCGAAGAGTCAATAAAAGTATGGTTTTGCATGTGCAAGCATACCGGCAGCAGACCGCTTTGCGATGGGACACACAAGAAAGTTTAGGCAAAAAAAAGACTGCAAAAGTGAACCTTTGCAGTCTCTTGTTTATGGTATGAATCGGATTACCCGATCACAACTCTTTTAAATTCTGAAACAGTCAGCCCTTTGTTGATACCATCCAGATATTGCTGGATAGAAACGCTGTTGTCTTTTACAAAAGCCTGGTTCAAAAGTGTATTTTCTTTGAAGAATTTCTGAAGTTTTCCCTGTGCAATCTTATCAATGATTTGCTCGGGTTTACCTTCCTGACGAGCCTGCTCTTTTCCGATTTCGATTTCTTTCTCGATGATCGCCGCGTCTACACCGTCTTTGTCAACAGCCACAGGATTCATAGCAGCAATTTGCATGGCTACGTCTCTACCAGCTTCAGATACGTCTGTTCCATTGGTATTGTTCAACGCTACCAAAACACCAAGTTTGCTGTTCAGGTGAATGTAAGGCACCACTTGCTCGCCTTCCAATACTTCGTAGCTACTGATTTCCAGTTTTTCACCGATTTTACCAGTGGTTTCAGTGATCTTTTCAGTGATCGTCAGGTTTCCAGACTTCAAAGCTTTCAACGCTTCGATGCTTGAAGGATTTTCTTTGGCAGCAACCTCGATGATTTCTTCACCTAATTTGATAAAATCTTCATTCTTGGCTACGAAATCAGTCTCACAAGTAAACGCAATCAAGATTCCTTTTTTATCATCATTCACAGTCTTTGCAAATACTACTCCTTCTGAAGTCTCCCGGTCAGCTCTGGATGCAGAAACTTTCTGCCCTTTCTTTCTCAATAATTCTACCGCCTTGTCAAAATCTCCTTCTGCCTCAGTAAGCGCCTTTTTACAGTCCATCATACCGGCACCGGTCATCTGTCTTAGTTTGTTTACGTCTTGTGCTGTTATAGCCATTTTATGAATAAGTTTTAATGTTTGGGTAGTCCACTAACAAAAATTGAACAGCGAATACTATTCGTGTCCAATTTTTAATTAAGATAATATTATTGTTTGCGTATTAAGCTTCTTGCTCCTCTTTGTCCACCGCTCGCTTCTCGTCCTCTTCCTCCTTCAGCTTGGCGTCCTCTTTATCTTTCTTACGCTCATCTAATCCTTCCTCAGCAGCTTTTGCGATATAACCTGTAATCAAGTTGATGGATTTCCATGCATCATCATTACCTGGTATAGGGAAGTCAACTTCAGTAGGGTCAGAGTTTGTATCTACGATAGCAAAAACCGGGATATTAAGCTTTTGAGCTTCTGCTACAGCAATATGCTCTCTTTTGATATCAATAACGAAAAGGGCTGCAGGCAATCTGTTGAGGTCTGCAATTCCACCTAGTACTCGCTCCAGTTTTTCTCTTTCACGGGTGATCATCAATCGCTCACGCTTTGCCATGTTCAGATAAGCTTCATCTTTCATGAGCTTATCAATGCTAGCCATCTTCTTCAAAGATTTTCTGATCGTGGCGAAGTTGGTAAGCATACCACCTAACCATCTTTCTGATACGAATGGCATGTTCAATTTCTTTGCTGCACCTTCGATGGCTTCTTTAGCCTGCTTCTTGGTAGCAACAAACATGACTTTTCTTCCAGACCTGACGATGGATTTCAAAGCATTAGCTGCTTCATCCATGCAAACCAGGGTCTTGTTAAGGTCAATGATATGAATGCCATTCTTCTCCATGAAGATGTACTGAGCCATCTTAGGATTCCATTTCCTGGTTAAGTGTCCAAAGTGAACACCTGCATCCAATAAGTCTTTATATTCAATCTTAGCCATGCAATCTTATCGTTTACTGAATTGGAATCTCCTTCTTGCCTTTCTTCTTCCGTATTTCTTACGCTCTACCATTCTTGAATCTCTGGTCATAAAACCTTCTTTCTTCAAGGCTGGTCTGAACTCTTCGTCTATCTCAACCAAAGCACGGCTGATAGCCAATCGAGTAGCTTCTGCCTGACCAGCAGGTCCTCCGCCGTCTACGTTTACTTTGATGTCGTAAGTACCGTCAACATCAACAGTCATGATAGGCTGTTTTACAATTGTTTGTAAGATTTCAGAAGGGAAGTATTCCTTCAGATCTTTGTTGTTTACAACAATAGATCCATTCCCGCTTTGCAGGTAAATCCTGGCAACGGATGTTTTTCTTCTCCCAATGGTGTTAATTATATCCATTCAGGTTTATAGTTTAATTTCTTTTGGATTTTGAGCTTCATGCGGATGTTCTGCTCCTTCATATACGTATAGGTTGTTGAACAACTTTCTACCAAGGCTGTTTTTTGGCAACATTCCTCTTACTGCTCTCTCAACTAAAAGTCTTGATGTTTTAGCCTTTGCTGCAAGTGGCGTTTCAAATCTTTGACCGCCAGGGTATGTAGTGTGTCTGACATATTGCTTGTCTGTCCACTTTTTGCCCGTCAACCTCACTTTATCCGCATTGATCACGATCACGTTGTCTCCACAATCAACATGTGGAGTGTATCCGGCTTTATGCTTGCCACGGATAATTTTTGCTACCTCACTTGCTACCCGACCCAGTACCTTTGACTCAACGTCAACGAGGATCCAGTTTTTTTCAACTGTGGCACTATTTAGAGATACTGTCTTATAACTTAAAGTATCCAATTTGATTTGTTTTTCTAATTCAATAAATTAATACCCTCCTGAAAAGGGAGCACAAAAATAGAAGTAATCCTTTATAAAAGCAAAACTCCTATCTACATTATTATAGGTATTTTCTTAATTGCTTGATCAAGACGTCGAAATCTTTGGGATATGGCGCTTCAACAGCGATAATGTCCTGTTCTTTCCCATCAAAATCCTGAAAAGCAATATTGTGAGCATGCAAGGCTACCCGATCAATCAAAGGTTTCTCTTCTTTCCACTTGCCCAAAGAGTAATTCCTTTTGATTTGAGACAAGTAAATGTCTTTGCCACCATATTCGGGATCTCCACAGACCGGTGCATTGTGAAAGGCTGCGTGAACCCTAATCTGATGTAGTCGACCACTCACCGGGAAACATTTTAATAGGGTGTGGAGCTTAAAGATCTCCAGCGTTGACATCAATGTAAGAGAAGGCTTGCCATTTCGGAAGTCAATCCTTGATTTACTCGTAGAGGAATGGATCGGTTCATCAGCCTCCAGGTTTTCAAATTCGTGGATCCCATCAACAACAGTATGATATACCTTCTTTACCTGGCGCCGTTCCAGAAGAATTGAAAAATGGCGGTAGGCTTCTTTGTGTTTTGCGATGACCAGAACACCAGAGGTTTCCTTGTCGATGCGGTGACATACCTGTGCATCCCCATGATATTGTTTGGCCAGCTTGAGAATGTCTACAGGATCGTTTCGGTCCTCAAGTGTGGAGATGTAAGGGGGCTTATTGATAATGATGTAGTGATCATTTTCCTTAAGGATAATGTCTTCAAACTTCAGGCCCTTGATATATTTATGCATTACTCTTCCTCATCAGCGATAAAGCGATGTTCTACTGCTTTACCTTTTTTGAGTACAAAGCTAAAGACTGAGCCTTCTTTTAATTTACTTTTTACATCAATTGTTGTGGAATGACTTTCCAAAATGTGTTTAACGATTGATAATCCCAGCCCGGTGCCTCCCTTTTCTTTGGATCTGCTTTTATCTACCCGATAAAACCTTTCGAAGATCCTGCCAATGTCTTCCTCCGGTATCCCAAGTCCATTGTCGATCACAGATGTTTTGATACCACCTTTTTCTTCCTCAAATCGGACAATGACATTTCCTCCCGATTTCGTATACTTCACACCATTAGAGATCAGGTTGATCAATACCTGGTAGATACGCCTGTAGTCAGCAAAGACAAACATGGGCTTCTTTTTCGGGTGGTCGATTTTTAGTGTGATCTTACTTTTTTCAGCCTTGTCTTCAAGTTGATCAAAAACCTCCCTGCACAGTTCGCAGATGTCAAAATGCTCAAAATGCATTTTGATTTCCCCTGTCTCTAACTGTGAGATCGTGAGTAGATCCTGTACCAGGACATCCAGTCCGTCCAGGCTGCGTGCAGCTTTTCTAAGGAATTTTTTCCTGACAGACTTATCTTTTACAGCACCGTCAAGTAGTGTGTGTACAAATCCTTGCGCTGCAAAAATGGGGGTCTTTAACTCATGAGAAACATCTGCAATGAATTCTCTGCGAAAGGTTTCCATGCGTTTAAGCTCAATGATTTCTGCCTGTTTCTTTTCAGCATAATTAAAAATCTCTTTATTGATCCTCTTCAGTGGATTGAGGCTTGAGGTGATGCCGGTGGCTTTGGTGACAAAAGATAGATCCTGTGATTTGATATCCTGCAATGCATCATGGATTTCTTTGATCTGTCTGAAAAAAAGAAACTCAAGACATATCCGAATGAGGATATAAGATGAAGAAAATGAGAGCAAAAAACAGATGACCAGCGCAACGCTTAGTGCCTCGTCTACCAATGAAAGAAAAGCAGTGGTAATCACTGAGATAAGGATGGCAAGCAACAAGGCAAGTGCCCTGGAATTGATCAACATACCTTAAATCTAACTGATCTCAAACTTATAGCCTACGCCTTTAATGGTTGAGATATAGCCCTCACCAATTTTCTCTCTCACTTTTCTGATATGTACATCAACTGTTCGCGCAAGCACATATACATCGGTACCCCAGATATTCTGCAAGAGTTCATCCCGACTAAATACCTTTCCAGGGTTTTGTGCCAGAAAGAAAAGCAACTCAAATTCCTTTTTAGGCAGGGTGATGATCTTTTCGCCAGCCATTACCGTGTAGCTTGAACGGTCTACTATCAGGTCTCCGATCTTGATCTTGTTGGACTCTTTTTTCTTCTTTGACTCTCTTCTAAAGAGTGCATTGATACGACTTACCAAAGCCCTTGGCTTGATCGGCTTGGTGATGTAATCATCAGCCCCCATCTCAAAAGCAGCTACTTCAGAGTATTCTTCTGAGCGGGCAGTAAGGAAAATAACAAATACATTGACAAGCTCTGGCAACTCCCGTACTTGTCTGCAGGTCTCCACGCCATCTTGCTTTGGCATCATGATATCGAGGATGATCAGGTCGGGCACAAAGGACCTGGCTACCTCAACTGCTTTGATTCCATCAAGAGCGGTTTTGACCTCATAACCTTCTTTGCTGAGGTTATATTTTACCAGTTCGAGAATGTCTGCCTCATCATCTACCACAAGGATTTTTTGATTGTGCTTGGACATGAAGTTATTTGTTTATTAAAACTTGGTTAATCTAAAATTTACATTCAGGTAATCCAGCAAGCTCAATTTTGAGATTCACTGATCCTTGCTTCAATTCCACTCGATAATATTCAAAATTAAAGAGAAATCAATTTTATGTTAAAATGGTAACAATTTGTTAACGAATTTACTCATAACGTGACTTTAGGTCTTTGATCATCCGGGCAATATTGCCATCATAAGTATCGAGAACATTTCGTAATGAATCTTCTTTGGAATGATATCTCAGAAAAGCCATGAAATAAGCATTGTTAGGTAGATTCTCATCAAAAATGCCATAATACTTCTCGTTGTTGAATGAAACCGTATCCAGGTTGTTTGAAATTTTGACAATCAACGAATCTTTGCGTTGTTGTCTAATGTTTTCGGGCTCCTCCATGGTCTCATTATATAAACTATCAAGTTTTTTAGTTCCTGCCAGCATATATCTTTTAAAACGTTCACTATCCTCGAGCTCGTGGATGTAGCTGATCAGGGAGGTTGATGAATCACCAAATTCGTCTTTAAGAAATTGCTGCGCGCCTGATTCCCCGATGAACGAGGCCAGATTTTCATTAAAGTCTATCTCATTCTTAATAAAAATGGTGGCATGGACCAGTTCATGAATGATCACTTCCGCAAGCTGACCTTCCCCGCGCTCCAGCATATTACTCAGTATGGGGTCCTTTAAAATACCTAGCGTTGACCAACCACTTACCGTGCGTATTCTTGTGTCGTATCCCTGCTCTACAAGTTTATCTCTTTCTTTTTTTGCCCTGTCAAGCTCAAAAAATCCCTTATAAGGCATAGATCCCAGGAATGGAAATCTCCAGAGGTATGGCTTGAGTTCGAATGGCTCAGAAGCGGAGAGGTTCCACAAAATGGGCTTGCCTCCCTGATCATAGTATGTGAAATAGTTCTCTGACTCATCGAGACCCAACTTTTCAACAGCATATTTCCTCACTTTCAGGGTGAACTCAAGTTTGGACTTCAAGGTGTCGGGCTGGCTAGGGTCCTGAAGAATATCCTCAATGGGTATGGAATTCCAAATGATGTTGAATTGTCCCCAGCCTTGCTGAATGCCATAGACCAATAACCTAATGTTGGCAAGGATCAAAATAACCAGTACAATGAAAATTAAGGTGAGAATTTTCTTCTTCATGGATTCTCAGACATTTTTGCAAATTAATTGTTTACCTGTTATAAATGTTGTGGATTGTTTCAACTAATTTGTAATTAAATACCAGCGATTCGGTATTTTAATGGAAAACGGTATGAAACCCTCCGGATTGAGGGGTAACCGTAAAATGCTAATATTTTTAGCTAAAATGCATAAATATTTAGCATCTAATACATAATTTTGCATTTAACATCAAGAAATCTACCATCATGGCTGACAATACAGAAAAACTCAAAGCACTTCAACTGACTATCGACAAGTTAGAAAAGACCTACGGCAAAGGCACGATCATGAAGTTGAGTGACAATAAGGTGCTGGATGTACCTACCATTTCTACCGGGTCACTGGGTTTGGATATGGCTTTGGGTGTTGGAGGGATTCCAAAAGGTAGGGTGATCGAAGTTTATGGCCCTGAGTCTTCCGGTAAGACCACTTTAGCCATGCATTGTATTGCTGAGGCACAAAAAAAGGGAGGCTTGGCAGCCATCATTGATGCTGAACATGCATTTGATAAGACGTATGCAGAAAAGTTGGGCATTGATACCGAGAATCTTTTGATTTCGCAACCAGACAATGGCGAGCAGGCATTGGAGATTGCAGAGCATCTGATCCGTTCAGGAGCGATTGATATCATTGTGATTGACTCCGTAGCCGCTTTGGTACCACGAGGAGAACTGGAAGGTGAGATGGGGGATAGCAAGATGGGACTCCAGGCTCGATTGATGTCACAGGCATTGAGAAAGCTGACTGGGGCCATTAACAAGACTGGTTGTTCCTGTATTTTCATCAACCAACTGCGGGAAAAGATCGGAGTGATGTTTGGTAACCCTGAAACAACCACTGGCGGTAATGCCTTGAAATTTTATGCTTCAGTGCGTTTGGACATCAGAAGGATTGGTCAGATCAAAGAAAGTGCGGACAATATTATGGGAAACCGTACCCGGGTGAAGGTGGTCAAAAACAAAGTAGCTCCTCCATTTAAAGTGGTGGAGTTTGATATCATGTACGGAAGGGGTATCAGCAAATCTGGTGAGATCGTTGATATCGGAGTTGAACTGGACATCATCAAAAAGTCCGGATCCTGGTTCTCGTACATGGACAACAAACTCGGGCAGGGACGCGACGCTGTAAAGGAGCTGATAGAAGATAATCCTGAGTTGATGGACGAGCTGGAAATGAAGATCAAGGCAAAGATCCATGGGCTTGCAGAGGAGGCAAATGAGGATAAAGCTTCAAAAACAAAGAAGCCAGAGCCTACAACTGCTGAGTAAATCAGGAACGAATGGCGATGACGGGGTCGAGTCTGGAAGCCATAGCTGCTGGCACGATCCCAGATATTACACCAACAGAAGCAGATACACCGATGCCTAACAAGACATTGCTGGTGGTGAGTACGAGGTCTAGCGATCCGAGGCTAATAAAGGAAAGCAGGTAGACCAGGAATATACCAATACATCCACCTAATACACTCAGAAAGATAGCTTCAAATAAAAACTGAAAGAGAATAAAATAATTTTTGGCTCCCAGGGATTTCTGAATGCCGATGATGTTGGTGCGCTCTCTTACCGAGACGAACATGATGTTGGCGATACCAAAACCACCAACCAGAATAGAAAAACCACCGATAAACCAGCCTGCCAGCCCAATAACATCAAACGCCGATCCAATAAAATTGGTGATGGCTTCTGGTCGGTTTAGCGCAAAGCTGTCTTCCTCTTTTGGTTTTAATCCTCTTTTTATTCGCATCAGTCCACGCAGTTCAGACTCCAATTCTACAAGCCCGATGTCGTCTTCAAGGCCTTTCACAGTGATGGTAGGTTGGATTCCCCACATCCTGTCTATCCGGTACATTTTACTGAAGGTCTTAAAAGGTAAATAGATCTGTTCGTCATGGCTGGTAATACCCATAAAGCTTTCCCCTTCTTCTTTGATAGTACCGATCACATAAAATTTCAGTCCTTTGATTTTGATTTCTTTACCAACAGGATCCTCATTAGGGAAAAGATCATTTTTTATCCTGTAACCAATTATGGCAACGTTCCTACCACTGCTGATTTCATCCATGGTAAAATATCTGCCAGATTCAATAGGAATTTCATATACATAAGAGTGGTCGTAGACTACACCAAAAATTTCCAGATCAGTGCTGCTGGAGCTTTTATATTTTGCTGTAACACCACCCCTTCTGGCAAAAATTGTAATATCTTGTGCATTTGTGACATTGGCGGCTAAGAACCGGTATTCATCATATGTAGGATTTGGCCTTTGCAGGTACTTCCACCATGGATACTGCTCTTCACCAATGCCATATGGCCATTTGTCAACATTAATATTATTTGTACCCAGGAAGCTTAGGCTGTCTTTGATGCTGTTTTCCAGGGAATCTACCAGGGTGAATACGGAAATAATGGCAAATATCCCGATGGTTACTCCTAGTAGAGATAGCACTGTCCTTAATAGATTTGTCCGCAATGCATTCCATGCAAAGCGAAAACTTTCAAGGATCAGTCTAACAATTAATGCCATGAGATAAAATTAGTACGTAGTTCATGGTGATAGTGTTCTCCAAAAAGAAAACATTTTACTACTTTTGCGGACTTAATAAATCTCCTCTGGTTTGAACCTTCGAAGTTAATCAATTGAGCAGGATTTTTTAGGTCATCTACTTCGAGAAATGCATAATGTTGAGTACGAACTGTTTATATAAGGATTCTCAGCTAAAGATTATGATAGATAAATCGTCTTTGGTTGAGGTCTTTAAGACAATCTGTGGTAATTAAAAATGGATGCATTAACTAGTATAGATAAGGCCACCAAAAGATAAATTAAAAACGCGCATGAAATTATCTGAATTTAAATTCGACTTACCCTCAAGTGCCATTGCACTTCATCCTACAGAAAACCGGGATGAGTCCCGATTGATGGTAGTTCACAAAGATACCGGTGAAATTGAACACAAGATCTTCAAGGACATGGTGGACTATTTTGGAGAAGGGGACGTGATGGTAATCAATGATACCAGGGTATTTCCGGCGAGGCTTTACGGTAATAAAGAAAAGACTGGTGCGAAGATCGAGGTCTTCTTGCTGAGAGAGCTTAATAAAGACATGAAACTGTGGGATGTACTCGTGGATCCTGCGAGAAAAATCCGGGTAGGAAATAAACTCTATTTCGGAGAAGGAGAGTTAGTAGCTGAAGTGATTGACAATACCACATCTCGTGGTAGGACCATCAGGTTCCTGTTTGATGGTGATGAAACGGATTTTTACAAAATGATTGATCGGTTGGGAGAAACACCTCTGCCGAAATATATCAAAAGGAAAGCGGAGCCGGAAGACAGAGAGAGGTTCCAGACCATTTATGCCAAGAACATTGGTGCAGTTGCAGCCCCTACAGCAGGGTTACACTTTACCAAGCAGGTAATGAAGCGTTTGGAGATCAATGGTGTAGACATCAGTCCGATCACGCTCCACGTAGGCCTCGGCACCTTCAGACCAGTAGATGTAGAAGATCTGACCAAGCACAAAATGGATTCGGAGAACTACATGGTAAGTGAAGCTACGGCAGATCGTGTAAATAAAGCGCTCGATGAAAAGAAGCGTGTCTGTGCAATCGGTACCACTGTTATGAGAACACTCGAATCTTCCGTGTCTGCAGGAGGCCGTTTGAAGGCCAATGAAGGATGGACAGATAAGTTCATTTTCCCTCCATTTGAATTTAAATTATGCAACGCCCTGATTACAAACTTCCACCTGCCTGAGTCAACACTGTTGATGATGGCATCTGCTTTTGGAGGATATGATCTGGTTATGGAGGCGTATCAGACAGCCATCAAGGAGAAATACCGCTTCTTTAGCTATGGTGATGCGATGCTAATCATCTAAAAATGTCTTCGAATGGGTTGGTAATTGTTGCCGCGGGTAAGGGTCTACGCATGAAGCAGCCTTTACCCAAGCAATTCATACCTGTTGCAGGTAAGCCAATCCTGGTTCATTCCATCCAAAAATTTCTGTCTTTTGATCCGACAATAGAAATTGTGTTGGTATTAAATCCCGAATACCTGGAGATATGGCAGGAAATCAAGCAACGATATCTACCAGAGTTAGCCATAGAGATAACGGCGGGAGGGATTGAACGATATCAGTCTGTTGCAGAGGGGATCAATGCCATCAAAAACAGTGACGTAGTGGCGATCCATGACGCTGTGAGACCCTGTGTGAGTCAGGCTACAATTCAGCGAACATTTGATTCGGCCAAAAAATACGGAAGTGGTGTGCCAGTGGTCCAACTAAAAGATTCGATTAGAAAAGTTGATAAGGGGCATTCCGAAGTTGTGGACAGGAGCAAGTTCTGTATGGTGCAAACTCCACAGACATTTAATCTTCAGATGATCAGGGAAGCTTATCAGGTACCTATCGCCAGTACGGTGACTGACGATGCCACCGTTTACGAAGCTAGCCATGGCGAAGTGAAACTGGTGGAGGGAGACTATCAAAACCTGAAAATCACCACACAAGAAGACCTCATTGTAGCAGAGGCCCTATTAAATAAAAACTCCCCGGCACAGTAGTAGCGGGGAGCACTAATATTTTAAATCAAAATACCCATATTTTAAATCAAAATACCCACTTAGTACTCGTCCTCATTGAAGAAGAAATCTTCTTTCGTTGGGTAGTCAGGCCAAATCTCCTCAATGTTCTCATAAGGCTGACCATCATCCTCTAGTTCCTGTAAGTTTTCAACTACCTCCAATGGGGCTCCAGACCTGATTGAATAATCAATCAACTCATCCTTTGTTGCAGGCCATGGGGCATCTTCTAAGTAAGATGCAAGTTCAAGAGTCCAATACATAAGCTAACTGCCTTTAAAAATGTCGTGCAAAAATAAATTTTCTAATGAGAAATCAAACCCTATTATTAAGACACTTAAATGTAAAAACCAATATTTTTGTTTCAAAAATCTCCAAAAAGATCAATTATCCCCCCGTGAGGTGCTTTAAAAGGGCTTCTTTCACCTGGATCTTATTTTTTTGCTGATGAATTTTTTTGTCTACCAACTGCTGCATTTCATGATTCCCAGCTGAAAAATTGGCTTGATTTTCCTCAAACTTGGCAAAATCCTCCTTGTCCCGGCTCAAAAGTTCTTTCAATATACCCACTTTAATGCTTTGTTTTTTATCCTCCGTGAGACTTTTGAAATCGGGAAACCTGTTTCCGGCCAGTTTCTCAATAAAGTCTCTTTCGGCGATCAGTTGAAAGAACCAAAAGGCTTCTTTCCTTAATCTTTTCAGGTCAGGATCATAAGTCTTAAACCTGATCAGGTTTTTCCGTTGATAATCCAGCTCCCTGGGTTGATAGGTTAATTCCTTGTTGTAGTATTTCTTTAAATCTGTCAGCAGCTTACCCAGATCCAGTTGAGGAGGTTTGTTGAAGGTTTTCTTCTTCATATACATGTCGAACTGCTTTTTCAGCTCTACATATTCCTCTTTGGGTATGTTACCGGTCTCATTCCATTGTTCTTTGAGCTGGTTTATTTTATCGTAACGTTCCTTACCGTTCAGCTCTTTGATTTTCTTAGCTTCTTCTACGAGGCTCGCATAGCTTTCTTTTCGTTTTTGCATTAGCCGCTTCTTGTCTTCGTAGAAAGACTTTTTACGTTCAAAGAACCGACTGATTATATCCCAAAATGCCTCGTCAAGAGACTCATTTACATCATCTGTGGCATTACCGGTTTTGATCCATCGACTTTTAATTTCATGGATCTTTTCAGTGGATTCCTGCCAGTTGATGATCTTTTCTATTTCTTTAGCTTCCTCGATCATGGCTTCTTTGATCTCAGTGTTTCTAACCCTGTTTTGTTTGATCAGTTCATGAAGGTCCTCCTCAAGTTGGCTTAGCTTATATTGAATGGGCAGATAGTCCCCCAGGCCGTCATGGTTGGGAAGGGAGTCTTTCAGGTGCTTAAGTTTCATCAAAAAGGATCCTTTGTTCTCGGCTTCATTGATGTCTTTTTCCAGGGACTCCACTTTAAGTGAGAGGTCCTTAAACTTTTCTTCAAAATAGGCTAGGGAGCTTTGCTCATCCCCTTCTTTGACTTCTCCTATCTTCCTGTCGGGATAGGAGCCCCAGCCTTTCAGATATATATTATTACCTTCGATGAAACCAAAAGGGATCTCTTTTTTGCTCACGATAAAAAAAGTATTGTGGTGGATTGGAATGCAGAATTATAAAGGAGTAAATTCGTCCTCATTTCTAAAAAAAAATAGTGTTATCCAAAGGATAAACAATTTTAAATCTTTTATAAAGCTTTCGCTTTTGAACTCTATTACATACGTTATAGGCTTGAAAATAGTTAAAAATGTCTGACGAAAAAATAATTTTCTCAATGGCGGGTGTGAATAAAATTCATCCGCCCAAAAAACAGGTACTCAAAAATATATATTTATCTTTTTTCTACGGGGCCAAGATTGGAGTTCTTGGACTCAATGGATCAGGAAAGTCTTCTTTGCTCAGAATCATTGCCGGTATAGACAAGGAGTTTCAGGGAGAGGTGGTCTTTTCGCCTGGATATAGTGTAGGGATGCTGGAGCAGGAGCCTCAGCTGGATCCCAACAAGACCGTGAAGGAGGTTGTGAGTGAAGGGGTAAAAGAAATCACCGATCTGCTCAAGGAGTACGATGAAATAAATTTACGTTTTGGTGACCAGGAAATTCTTGATAATCCTGATAAAATGAACAAGCTCATTGAGAAGCAGGGGCAGGTACAGGAAAAGCTGGACCGGCTGGATGCCTGGGAGCTTGACAATAAGCTGGAGCGGGCCATGGATGCCCTTAGAACGCCACCCAGCGATGCTAAGGTAGATAAGCTGTCAGGAGGGGAGAAAAGAAGGGTAGCGCTCTGTAGGTTGCTCTTACAGCAGCCTGATGTATTGCTGTTGGATGAGCCAACCAACCATCTGGATGCTGAGTCTGTCAGGTGGCTGGAGCAATATTTACAGAAATATGAGGGTACTGTCATTGCAGTTACTCACGACCGGTACTTCCTCGACAATGTAGCCGGTTGGATACTTGAACTGGATCGTGGAGAGGGTATTCCATGGAAAGGAAACTACAGTAGCTGGCTGGATCAAAAGCAGAAACGACTGGCGCAAGAGGAAAAATCGGAATCTAAAAGAAGGAAGACCCTTGAGCGTGAGTTGGAGTGGATTCGCATGAGTCCGAAAGGAAGACAGGCAAAAGGGAAATCCAGGTTGAATGCCTATGAGAAACTATTAGGTCAGGAAGGCAAAGCCAAAGAAGCGCAACTGGAGCTTTACATACCGCCGGGACCTCGTTTGGGCAGTAAGGTAATAGAAGCCAACAATGTAAGTAAATCATTTGGAGATCGCTTACTGTTTGAAAATATGAATTTTTCCCTGCCTCAGGGGGGCATAGTTGGTGTGATAGGTCCAAATGGAGCAGGAAAAACTACCCTATTCAACATGATTGCCGGGAAAGAAAAACCGGATTCAGGATCTTTTGAGGTGGGCTCAACCGTAGAGATGGCCTATGTAGATCAGGAGCACCATGACCTGAACCCTAATGATACGGTTTTTAAAGCGATCAGTGGTGGTAACGAGATCATTCAGCTGGGTGATAAGGAAATGAACGCCAGGGCTTATGTGAGCCGATTCAACTTTACCGGTCCGGATCAGGAGAAGAAAGTGGGTGTCTTATCAGGTGGGGAACGTAACAGGGTCCATTTGGCTATCACACTCAAGCAAGGGGCCAACCTGATCTTACTGGATGAGCCTACCAATGACCTGGACGTGAACACACTCAGGGCCCTTGAGGAGGCTATAGAGAACTTTGGGGGTAGTGCAGTAATCATCAGTCACGACCGGTGGTTCCTGGATCGTGTGGCTACGCATATCCTTGCCTACGAGGGTGACTCTCAGGTCTATTGGTTTGAAGGTAACTACTCAGATTATGAGGAAAACCGCAAGAAGCGATTAGGTGACCTCGAGCCTCACAGGATTAAGTACAAGAAGTTAACTAAGTAGATTCAAAGACCACTTCTACGGAAGTGGTCTTTCATCGGCTCCAGGTAGTTGTCTATCCATCCCTGGTGGTAGTCTGGCTGTCCTTCGGGTATTTCCGAGTGCGTCAGAGTCATCAGGCAGCCGTTAGAGGTTTCTTCGAACTCAATTTTAATGGTAGAGTCAGGGTCGCTGTCTTTGAAATCTGCCGTTCTCCATTTCTGAATGATTTCTTTATGAGGATTAAGTGAAATATTGGTGCCTTCGATATAACCATCCCAGGCAGTGAATTTTTCACCTTCAGTATCGCTACAATGTGCTTCACCACCGGTCATTTCACTATGGGGTTTACTATTGAGCCATGCAGTATACAGTACAAGAGGAGGCACGGGAAATTCCTGAGTTAGTTTAACAGTTTTCATGGGCATTCAATGAAATCAATAAGATGAAAGAGCTGTATAAAGTTAAGTCTTATTGATCATTACCAGCTTCTGTCTGTCGGACTTTTGTACTGACTCAATGAATTCTTTCAGCTTTGGGTAGATGGATGGACTGTATTGTCCTTTATAGAGGGTGAAGGACCGGATGAAGGTATAGTTATTTTCATTTCTGATCACATTGATGGAATAATCCCCAAAATCAGATTCGATTTTATTGTCTGCAATTGGTCGTTCGGGATGGAAAAACTGGTCGAACGTAACATGGATAGTATCCACCTGGGTATAGGGGTACCTGATTTCCATGGGAACCTTCCGCTCGTTTTCTTTCATATTGATGTAATCAATATTTGTGAATACAAAGGGATTGAAAAACATGCGCCTTCCCATCAATGAGGCCGAATTACTTATTTCCAGTGAGGCTTCAAAACTCCCATGGGGAACCTCCGTACCATCGATCTCGGAAATATAGAGGTCAAGTAGTTTTACATCTCCCCAGCTATGATTGTCGACAAACCAGTCTGATTTTTCTTTTTCTGTTTTGTTTACCACTTGTATGAAGCCATCGTTTTCAACCTCAATGCCTGTAAAGCTCCTCCTCACTTTACAAGCTCCAAACCCGTTCTTGTCAATGGTCAGCCGGATGTTTGTCTGCTGAATATTCTCATCGGGTTTGTATGATCGGGTCCTGATTATTTTACTATTGGTCCCATCGATGAGTAAAGCGTCTCTGTCACTGGTAAATGTGCCCAGATAGCCAAATGGATTGGTCTGTGAGGTACATTCCAACCATATGGTGTCTGATTCCAGAGGTACGGTGAGGATGGCATGATTGAAATGCGCATTGGGAAAGTCTCCTTTGATAGCACTTGAGCTACGTCCAGCTTTGATCAGGGTATAGTATGATTTGATGCCAACCGTTTCCAGCAGGGATTTTGTGTAGTAAGATAAGGCTTTGCAGTCACCATATTTACTGGAATGAACAAACCCACTCTCAAAGGGCTTCCAACCTCCTATTCCCAGTTGAATGCTTACGTACCTGGTATTTTGCTGCAGATACTGATAGATCTTTTTGGTCTTTTGTAAGGGTGTGTCTTCCGGGGTCACAAGTGCCAGGATATTTTGTTTGTCAGCCTCTGTCAACGTATTTTGAGTGCTATTCAGCCCATGGATCCATGCGCCAAAAGATTGCCATGTTGAAAGATCGCCAACAATTCCATTCATTTGAAATTTTGCCGGAGCCACCATGACCGATGGAGAATAGTCCTCTATGTCGTATGAGTAGCTTTTGAATGTATAAGCAGGCAAAGAATCTACCTCCCATACATACCGGAAATGGTTTGGCTCCTCAAGGCTATCTCTGGCAGGAATATTAGCTTTATAGCGGAATGGTTGATCCAGAAAACTTTCAATGATAAGCCTGGAAGAAAGTACCGACAGCTTCTCATCCTCCTGAGCTATCCACCGCGGGTAATGCAGTGATCCGCTAAAATTCATAGAATATTCGACTGAAATAAAATAGGGAAATCTGCGCTCATTGATTTTGAGATATTTTACCCTGTTGTCGGTGGTCATGTTAGATCCGCTGGCAGAGTAGTCCTGAAAATCTTTAAGTTTATAGGATTTTATTTCATTTAGGTCACTGTCCAAAACTGATATTTTGGCTGACTCGATTTGCTGAAATTCATCATAGTACAATTTGATGGTGTTGGTATTGCTTGCATATTTATCCAGAATGCATGCCATGTACGTTCTGGTAAGATTGGATTGATCGATGCCTTTGATAATAAATTTTGTCTCATCAGTCAGGATGATTTCGTGGGCCCCCTCGGTGAATAATTTGAGGTTGTTTAGCGCTGGCTGCCCAGCTGATAAAAAGCCGGACAGCCACGCTATGACATATAGAACACGAATTTTCATTGAACTTTTTTGAGTACTACTACTTCATTGTTTTTATCTGCTGCCATCTGATAGAATTGCCTTAGATAGACATATTCATCTGGTGAAAAGTCTTGTTTGGACAATTCGAAATTGCTGAGAATTGTGATTGTACTTCCCAGCTGAGAAGCAGAATAAGTGAATCTTCCTGCACCTTCGGGTAACTTCACAATAGCCGTTTGTGGCAGTTCTGCCACATAGTTTTCCGGCACTTCGATTTTGGCGATCACTACATTTCTGTTCTTATAGGGAAAGTCAACAGGGGAGATCCGTTCTTCTCTCACAAATGGATTTTCCAGGATCGTTCCATAGGTGATGGGCTGCAGATAAATAATGCCCGGGTCATCAAGCTCTCGGGATATTTCGAATTCAAGTGTAGTAGTATCGATGAATTTGGAAGTGTTTAAAGTAAAGTTGGAAAACTCCCATTCATCAAATGATTTTGCCAGATCGCTGGTGTATTCCTCCTCACCCACGCGTTTATACTTTGAAAATGTATTCATGGATGAGTAGTCCCGGTGCTCTACATTAACCTTCGTGTGGATCTTATCTTCGGCTACACTCATGTCACAATTCACAGATGAGGTTGTTGAAGCATTTTCTTTGAGGTTCACCCATTGCCCACCCGCTTCACTGACCATCCAACCATTCCCATTGAGACATCTGTAGGGTAATACGCCAAAAGGCATATCAGAGGCTGCATCACACAGATAGAGTTGATCGTCAATAGTTACTGAAGCGATCACATAATTGAAATCCTGGTAATTGGGGTAGGCCGGATGGACGATACCGTGACCTCTCGTGCTTAAAATGATGGGATTGGACTGTATACCTGCCTCCCGATAAGCAGCTACAAGGGAAAGGTTGATGTCCGACACACTCCCCTCTTTATCACTTAATGTTTTTCTTCCCACATTATCGCTGGAAATGGAATACAACTCATTCCATGAAACATTCTTTTTTAGCCAATAGTAGAGCTTCTGAGCCTGTACAAGCTGAGGGGAGCCCGCCAATTCTTCAATCTTTTCTTTTGCGTAGTTTCCTTTTCTGAGTGACTTGCCAAAGCTTTCCCGATCGAGCAGTGTAGCATTGAGTTTGTCATAGCTTCCTGCCATGTGCTTTAAAGTACTGTTCGGGTATTGAATGGTCATCAGCTGAAATTCCAGTCGTGCTGGTAAATTCGGTTTGTTGTTCATGAATGGCTCTTCGATGACCGGAGGTATATTTTTACCAATGTATTGTAATTTTTTACTGATGGAGGTCAGGGTACTGGTATACTTGGGATTCGGGTTATCACCTGTGGGCAAACCTCTGGAAGTGATTGTGAATTTTTCTTCGAAGTTCTCTTCGAACCGTTCCAGTGGGAAATAATTACCTACCTGGTTGATTTGATAATAATAGTACTCCGGAAGCACCAGGTGAATGTCTGAGTAAGCGACCGGAATGTCCTCCTGGAAATACCAGGTATCCAGATTGCTGATGAAATCGGATTTTTTGCTATAACTATATTCAATGACTGAACCTTCTCTTACATCCGGCAATGCAAAGCTTACTTCCACCCAATAATCGTTGAGCCTGGTCTTATATTCCTCATCATTGGTAAGCTTGGTTTTTACCTCTTTGCCATCCACCAGGTTGTAGGTGAATCCTTTGACCTGGGTCAGCTCCTCCTTACTACTCCCTACAGCAGGCTCATAGATCCTAATGGAAATATTGGCCACTTCTTTTCCGGCTACTTTAAATATTTTCTTTCTTACAGTGACATCATATTTATACTGAAACCCCTTGTCATTCACATACTGAAAGTTGATATCGGCGAACTTGCCAAGAATCATGGATTCTGCTTCCGGATAAAATTCGCAGGATTCCATTTTTAGCTCGTCTTGTGAGATTTTTCCATATTTAAATGGTCGTTTTTGAGCATAAATAAGCAGTGGGACACAAATAGCGAGGATTACAATATACTTTTTCATGGGATTAGGGTTGATGATTTTATCCTTAAAATAAAAAAAGTCCTGATCAGATCAAGGCTTTTTATCGAATAACTGAATAATATTTTTGTATAAAACACTTCCCGTCCTGCAAAAACTTAATTTTCAGGCTAATTCCATGCTAAAATTTCTTCAGCAACCTGTTCTGCTGCTTCTTCCTGTGGAAAATGACCCACATCTGCTAAGGAAAGGGTTGATGAGTTGGGAAATCCTTCTTCGAACTTCCTCAGGTATTTGGGCCCGATCAATGAATCCTTTATTCCCCAAATGAGCAATGTCTTTTTATTTTCAATGGGCTTTTTCTTTTCCCATAGCTCCTGAAACCAGCCCTGATCGTTGAGAAGAGACTTTGTGAAAGCCACCATACCTTCTCTTTCCATGCTTGAAGGAAATGGCCTTGTATAATGTTTGAGCGTTTTCTTTGATGGCTTTTGGTTATAAACTTTGGGTAAAATAAACCGAGCTGAAAAGTTGAGTTTTCTGTATAGAAAGGGTAGCAATGGATTTTTTAAAACTTTACTCATCTTCTTAAAATCCGATTCATGCTCAGCACTCCATAGCCAGGAATTCAAAACCACAATTTGTTTGATTCTGTCAGGATAATTGATGGCAAAATTTAAACCGATAGGTCCACCGAAATCGTGTACTACAAGGGTAATGCTTTCCAGACCCTTGTCAAGGATAAATTTTTCAAGTGTTTTGGAATGGTTAAGCGTAGTGTAGTCATATGACTCAGGTTTGTCCGAAAGCCCAAACCCCATGTGATCAATAGCGATGCAACGAAAATGGTTACTTAGTGGCTTGATGACATTGCGGAAATCAAAACTCCATGATGGAGTGCCATGTACATACAATAATACCGGCCCTTCCCCTTCGTCTACGTAATGCAGGTCATAACCATTGATGCGGTAATAATGTGGAGTAAATGGGTATTCAGTCTTGTCGAGCCATTGAAATTGTTTTTTCATCCTTCAAAGCTCGAGGTAAAACGTAAAATAATTCTTGGTATAAACCAAGTTCAGATTTTGACTGAATTGTAGAGTTTACTGAAGTTAGTAGCCTCGATATTGAGGTAGGAAGCAATGTATTTATGAGGGACGAGGTGGAGCAGGTGACCACTTCTGGCACAAAAAGCTTTAAAACGTTCTTCGATGGTAGTAGACTGCAGCTCAATGTGACGGTTGATCACTCCTGCGAGCAATGCCTCACTCATTTTCCTGAATAGCCTTTCTATGTTTTGTGATTTATCGAATAACAACTGCAAAGCTTCAAAGGAGAGGTAATCCATTTTGCTATCTGTGAGGCAAAGGAGAGAATAGCTGGAGGGTGCCTGAAAGGTAAATGATTCCGGGATAGCGCAAAAGTTGATAGGGTAGGTAAAGGCAATCACGTGCTTGTGCTTTTCTGTTTCATAAAATGACATTTGCACGCCTTGCTTCACGATGTACAGGTTTTTTTGTACCTGACCGGGCAAGGTGATGAATTCACCTTTTTGGAATGTTCTTTCTCTTAAGGAGGTTTTTAAGAATTCGAAATCCTGCTTACTGATTGCATGAAATTGAGAGAAGTATTCATAAAGATCCATGGATGAGGTTTGATGGATTTACCTTAAATCTTAAGTCTTTAGTTCCCCTTTCTCAGAGAGCATGATAGCAATAGGTGCCGTAGCCGGAAACTGAGAAAATACAATGATCATGATGACTGTAATGGGAATACTCAAAATCATACCGGTGACCCCCCACAGTGCTCCCCAAAACGATAAAGCGAGGATCGTGACCAGGGCGCTGACATTCATCGAATTTCCCATGAGCTTGGGCTCCAGTACATTACCCACCAGCACCTGTATGGCCCCAACCAGTACCAGTACCAGCACTCCCTGGCCAAATTCCCCGAATTGAAGTAAGCAAAATATTGCAGGGAACAAGGTTGCAATTAGAGATCCAATGGTTGGAATGAAATTGAGGAGGAAAATCAGGAATGCCCAGAAAGCCGGAGAATCAATGCCTATAAGGAGCAGTATGAAATAGCTCAATACACCCGTTATCAGGCTGACCAAAGTTTTCAGCCCCAGATATTTGGCTACAGAATATTCAATCCTGTCCAATATCTCTGAGACCTTCTCATATTGTTCTTTACCAGCCAGTACTTTTTTAAGCTTGGTCTCAAAATGAGTTTCTTCCAAAAAGACAAAAAGGAAATAGATCAGAATAATAAAAGTGTTGCCAAGGATATCTGCAAGGGAAGTGAAAATAGAGCTTAAAAGCCCACCAAAGTTGAAATTACCGACGTGAGTAGCCAGAAACTCCATCAAATCAATATTCAGAATGTTATTAATTTCATCTATTAGCCCGTCCACATTCTTTTCATACTTGTCGTAGGATCTTGCCAGTGTCTGGATGCTCATCGTGATCACTCTTGAGGTGGCTCCCAGGGTGATCAGGATAAACAAAGAGGTAATTAAGGTCTTGGCCCAGGACGGGAATTTATCCCTGACAAACCTGATCCGGTCAAGTAAACCTTTGAGCTCTCTTACGATGAACCACAGCAAAACAGCAAAAACAAATGGCACAATGAGGTCCTGTCCAAAAGTAAGCACGACTACAATGGAGATGGATACAATAAAAAAATAGGCAGTGTTTCTTAGGCTCATGGTGTTTGTCAGGTTATAAATTTAGCTGACTTCTAAGATAAATATCATAAAATAACCTAACCTTCCTTCTCGCTTATTGGATATTTTCACTTAATCGATTAGTTGTAGAATAGCGAGCATGCCAGAAAGAATGATTAACCAATGAATAATTATGTTAATATATAATTTCCTCTTCGTCAATATAAAAATAATTCCCAGCACCAATCCCCAAATGAAAAACCACCAAAACTGGTCAATCGATTTTAATCCATGTTGAAAAACAAAAGGAATGGCAGATATTATAACAGCTATCCACTTATTTATATTATATCCTTCTAAGGATTGGATAGCAAAACCTCTGTAGACAAATTCTTCCGATATTCCCGCAACCAAACCCACAACAATAAAGATTATTCGATTTGTGGTTGTTTTTGGAGTAATATTCGATAAATCAGATAGTGAATTAATTTCTTCCTCCGTAACATTTGCAGAAGCTAATGCAAATTCAATAAATCCAAAGAGCGCAAATGCTAAAATTAAATAACCAGTGATAAGCCAAGCGGTTCTTTGAAAATTGAACCTGTACCCTATTGCGCTAAGATCAAGATGGGAAGCTTTCAATACGCGTATGGTTATCCCAATTTGGATTAAATACCAAAGACCTATAAGCATCCAAAACAAGGTGAAAAAATCTAAACCCAGGCTATCAAACCATTCTCTTCTCAAAAGCAACAAAGAAAGTAAATAAGAGATAGCAGGAAAACCTATAAGAATTGTTAAGACTCGCGAGAGAGGAATTTTAATTTGCATATACAATTTTTTTTTGGAAAATAGTCTTTTCCAATATCGTTCAACTTACCATATGGTAATTCCTAAATTTTTTGAGAGCGGATTCGACTTAGACTTTGTGGGGTAATGCCAAGGTAGGATGCCATATAATTCAAAGGGATTGTTTCAAGTCGGCAATCTCTTTTTATCATGTCAAGATACCTTTGTTTGGCCGTTTTGGTTAGCAAATCAATTTGTTGTTGTTCTTTTTCTTTATATGCTGATTCGAGCGCAAGTCGCGTCACCTGCTCCCCATAATTACCTTCCAAAAATATTTTTTGGAAATTTTGATATTGGATCTGAAAGATTTTGCTGTCCTCAAATATTCTTACTTCAAGGGATGAAGGATTTTGTGTAATAAATGACACGTAATCACACAGTGGTTCCATTTGCATGCTAATATCGGTACAGACAAAATTGTTTTTATACCACAATAAATTGCCACCACTTCCTTCTAAAAGAAAATTGAAATATTTTTCTGGCGTCCCAGACTGTTTTAGAATCGTTTCTTTAGGGAATGATTTTACATGTCCCAATGCAGCAAAATTGTCCCATACCTCCTCCTTTAATTCTATGATTGAATCGAAATAGTTTTTTAGAAGCTTACCAGTCATTTAGATTCACGCTTAAATCGCTTGCTGTAAACGCCTGTGTATGATGTGCGTGGCACTACTCAGGCTTTTATTGCAAAATAGCAAAAGCTGCCATGCAAGCCAACTGTCAGATTTGCACTTGATATCTACCAGGTGTGGATAGTAAGACCGTTTGAAGTCTTACCTAGTTTCCCGTAGCAGCATTCACAGCATATAAATGGCCCTGGTCCATTTTGTTTATACCAACATAGCCCATTGAATTTGTCGTGAAATATATCATCCCATCCTGATACACTGGCTCAGAGGAAGGTTGAGCGTTGGTCTTCACGGTCCATAAAGTCTTGCCTGTGGATGTGTCCATGGCGTGAACCTGATTTGAGGAGGTGCCATAGGCTAACCCATCCTCCATGAAATGGATCCGATAAAAGCGATCCACCTTCAGTGTCTTATTGATGCTACCCGTCTTTGGATCCAATACCACCAGGCTGCCATGATCTACCAGGTATATCCATTTATTGGCAAAGTAGCTTTTTTCCGGTAAGTTGATTTTTTTCTCATCAAAAGTATATTGCCAGCGGAGTACTCCTGTGCGGGCATCAAGTGCAAAAAAGTCAGACGGACTTTCAAAATAAACAGTCTCGCTGTCAACAGAAAAGTTTTTGAATCCATGAATCTTTTTTTGATCATAGGTCCATAACACATCACCGGTTGAGGCATCCATGGCACAGACCCGCATATTTGAAGGCTCTGTCGCTGTACCATTCGTTTCATACAGAATAAAAAGCTGGTCGTCAACCAGGATAGGGTCCTGCACATCCCATCCTTCAAGTTCTACTATCCAGTTACTTTCCCCGGAAGCAGATGCTACTGATGAAACATACACTTTTTTCACTGTACCCCGCACCCAATTGGTTAAGTAGATATCACCGTTTTTATGTACTGGCTGATTAGGTGGGTTAGGGAATGGACCAGGTTGTGAGTATGCTAAACGTGCACCAGGATAGGATTCGGCCTCCATTTTTTTCTCGCCGGTAAACTTGTCCAAAACATATAAAAGCCCATCTTCAGACACAAAAAACACCCGTTCGTCATCTACGATTGGTTTGGTGTTTACTCTTCCATTGGTTTCAAAAGTCCACATTGTTTTACCACTCAAAATATCCACAGCATAGATGCTAAAATCCTCAGATCCCACCCATAGGATGCCGTCGCTGATCACTGGGGTTCCATGAATCTCTTTTTTTCTGTTTCTCAGAGGACGATGTGCTAGCGTATTCATTTGTGTGCTGAGATCTGTTCCGGCTGGCACAACGATCACTTCGGGACCGCTTGCCAAACCAGATCCGGTACTAATTTCCCAGATCTTCTGTCCGGTACTGGCGTCAAAAGCGTACAAAGAACCATCCAGTGAGCCGATATAGAGGATGCCATGATGAATCACCGGCTTTGACTTGCTGCCATCAAACCTCACTTTCCATCCTTTATCGGGAATTATGGATTTTGTCTGCGAAGGAAGTAATACAGGATATAAAACCAGAATAACAATGAGAACCATGTATCGGAAATCATGTATTGCCATCTGGGTGTTTCATTAAGTTTACAGGAGCTCCTTCTTAATGTGATAATCCTAACCGTATCATATTTACCTGGGGACTCCTTCGTCATGTATACGTTTTTTCTACAAAAACGATCATCACAGATGAAGCACTTTGAATCATTGACTACCCTCCAAACCCGTAGGCCCTTTCCACCTTAGCGATCCTGATCTGATACTGGCTATACCATTTATTTCGTCCCTTTTTCTGGGCTTCCTGATGCTCCAGGTTGCTTTTCCATTGTTTGATGGAATCCAGGTCTTTCCAATAGGAAACAGAAATACCGGTTTCACTTCTGGCAGATTCAAACCCCAGGTATCCGGGCTGTTTCCTGGCCAGCTCTTCCATCTTTTGTGCCATCTCTGCATAACCGGTGTCCGATTGAGTCTTCAGAGAGGTAAAGATTACTGCATAGTAGGGTGGATTGGGTGTTTTGGCAATCATGGCAATGATTTTGGGGTCACTAAGGTGAATTGCTGACCGCGAACCTTATCTAATGTTTTCCAGCTATCCATTTGATATTCAATGCCGACGACTCCACAAGTAGGGATATTGTCAATATTGACATCTGAGATGCTATTGGCCAGGTCTGTGAGTCCGGGATTGTGCCCGAAAATCGCTACTGAAGAGATATTGCCCAACCCGCTCAATGTGTTGATGATCCCATTGGGTGACCCATGATAAAAGGCCTGATCCAGTACAATTTTCTCTTCGGGGTATCCCCACGCATCAGCAAAGAACAATGCGGTATAAAAAGCCCTGCTGGCAGGGCTTGCAATCATCAGTTTTGGAGGATCCAGGTTTTCCTGCAAGTACTTCCCAACTTTCTTTACATCTTTTCGCCCCCTTTCACCCAGGGGCCTGTCGAAGTCTCTCAGGTCAAATGACCAGGAAGATTTGGCATGCCGGATGATATAAAGTGTCTTCATAGCTAATCGGGTAAATAAAAATTGAATTCCAACTCATTCATACACTTAAAATGTCCCCTTGGGCACTTTTGAAAGCCAATCTTAGAGCAGGGCCTGCATTTGATCTTGTTGTTTTCAAAGACCGTAAATTTCGTGCGATAGGGATACATTCCAAAGGCAGGGATTGTGTTTCCCCATATACTGTATACATGCTTTTTAAATGCCGCTGCCACGTGCATCAGCCCTGTGTCGTGCGTAAAAACCCAATTTGACTGCTTCACAATCGATGCGGATTGATTCAGGTTAAACTTCCCGCACGCATTGTAGATCGACGTTTTCTTACCCAGCTCCTGAAGCATTTCTTCCATTTCTTCATTGCCCTCCGGACGTTTAAAGAACTCTTCGATCTGATTGGCACTTTCCACATCTTCCTTTCCTCCCAGCAAAATGACTGGTTTATTGATCCGGTCGCAGAGCTCTATCATGCGTTTCAATGGAAGCCTTTTGGTGGGAAATTTTCCGCCGATTACAAATACAGCATATCCATGTCGATGGGTCTCCGGCAGCCATTCCAGTTCTACCTCATCTTTCTCTGGAATAAAATAATCCAGGCCCAGACTGTCCATCTTTACCCCCAGGGCCTTTGTGGTATCCATATATCGGTCTACTATGTGCTTGTTTGGTAGCCGGTTCCATTTAAAGTTGACCATGAGCCACTTGGCGATATTGATTTTGTTAAATGTGTACGTTTTCACTCCCAACGACCAGGTTACCCGCTTGGTCCGCAGATTATTGTGCAGGTCTATGATCACGTCAAAGCGTTCCTTCTTAAGCGTTTTGATCAATTGCCCCAGGTCCCCATCCAGCAAATGTAGCTTGTCGATATAGGGGTTGGTATTTAATATCGAAGCGTATGATGACTTGGTAGCGTAATGGACCTCGGCATCCTCCAGTTGCGTTTTAAGGGTCCTGATCACCGGGGTGGTAAGTACGATATCACCAATAGAAGAAAATCGAAGGATGAGTATTTTCATTGAACAATGGTAAGACTAAATAGTTGAATACCTTGTGAGGTAAACGACTTTTCGTTGGTTTTAAAATTAGCCAAACAACTTTAATCATTACCTTTATGTTTTAACTAAAAATTTTCTAGATAAATGAACTATTGGCTGATCAAATCTGAGCCCGGAACGTATTCGTGGAGTGATTTGGAGAGAGATAAAAAAACACTGTGGGACGGGGTTCGGAATTACCAGGCCCGAAACAATTTGAAAGCCATGCAGGTAGGAGATTTATGTCTTTATTATCACAGCGTGAATGAAAAACAGGTAGTTGGTGTTGCTAAAGTAGTGAAGGAGCATTATCCTGATCCTACGGCCAAAGATGGAGACTGGGTGGTAGTTGACGTGGCACCTGAGCAAAAACTTAAAAATCCGGTTAACTTAGCTCAGGTTAAAGGAGAAGAGAGGCTATCGGAAATGGTGCTGGTGCGAAATTCCCGTCTATCCGTTCAGCCGGTCAGGAAAGAAGAGTTTGACATTATCTTAGAAATGAGTCAATAAAGAATTGATGATATTGAGGTTGACGATATGGCTTTTACTTTTTACGCCATTCCTTGTTTTTGCTCAAAAGAAGGAGGTGGAAGAAAGCAATTATATCAGTCAGCCCAACAGGATTGAGTTCAATATCAAGGATTCCGACACTGAATTTACGGTCATAGGAGGGGAAGAGCAGGGACTGTTGGTGGTGGTAGAGACCTACGAGCGCATCGGCAAAGGGTATAAGTGGATTCTGCATCTGGTGGACACCACGCTCAATGTCCAGTGGACCCGTTTGATTACCGTACCTTATGATAGCTATTTCAAGGGGTATGATTATTACAATGGTTCTTTTTACCTGCTTTTCAATAAATCCAGATACCAGACGGTTGACTTAATGGTATATGAAGTGGATGTCAGTACTACGAGGGTGGAAGAAGTAAATATCAGTACGGTATTCCCTGTTGCACTTTCTGAGTTTGAAGTTTTGGGCAATAGTATCCTGCTTGGAGGATACGTAAATACGCGCCCGGTAATGATTACTTACGACCTGGATGAGAAAGTGCCTCGCGTGATTCCGGGATTTTATGGTAACAACAATGACATCCTCAAGCTGATCACTGATGATCAGGCAGAAGTTTTTACTGTGATCACTTCCGAAAGGATGCGCAACAAGAAAAATAGCATCCGTGCAAGAACATACACCTCCACCGGCACTTTGATTCAGGACAACATGATCAATGCGGAGGAAAAAAATCTGATAGATGGGGCTTCAACTAACTTTTTTGGAGGTTTCCAATATGTAGTGGGGACATACTCAAGAAAATCATCGATGTATAGTAAAGGATTGTATTTGTCCAAATTTCTGAATGGCAGGCAGCAATTCATCAAATACTATGCATATGCTGATCTGAATAACTTTTTTGGCTACATGAAAGAAAGACGTGAATCCAGGATCAAAGAGCGCATCAGAAGGAAAGCGGAGAAAGGTAAAAAACCCAATTTCAGTTATCAGCTGGTAGTTCATGATATCATCCAGCGCGAAGATTCCTATATTCTAATTGCTGAAGCATATTACACCCGATATTCAGGATATTCTTCTTCCATGCCCTTTTATGGTTCCTATGGAAACTACGGGGGATATAACAACGGATTCCTGGGATACAAATACACCCATGCCATTGTAGTAGCATTTGACAAAGCAGGAAATATCATCTGGGACAACAATTTTGCCATCGATGATGTGGTCACTTATTCGCTGGATGAATTTGTAACCGTGAATACGTATGAGGATAAAATCGTGTTGATGTATCTCGACGAAAATGAGATCCGTTCCAAAGTGATCAGTGGCAATGAGATCATTGAAGGCAAGACCATCAATCCTGTAAGGCTTACCTATGAAAATGATGAGCTGAGATCAAAAGATCCTGAGGTAGAAGGGCTTGATGAATGGTATGGAAATACCCTCTATGCTTATGGTGAACAAAGGATTTACAATGGCATTCGCGAATCAGGAACGACCAATCGCAGGATATTTTACATCAACAAAATAGAATATCACGTAGACGTGAAACCAAATTGACAATATGAGGCTATATTTGCCCCAGTTTTGTCATGCAAAAACGACTTCTGTTAGACAAGCATCTACTCAAGATCACAATCAGCCGGTTGTGCCAACACCTAATTGAAAATCATAATACTTTCAACGAGTCGGTCATCCTTGGGATGCAGCCGAGGGGAATTTTCCTTGCAGAGCGCATCAAACATGAGTTGGAGCAGATACTCAAAGTAGACATCCCACTCGGTTATCTGGATACCACTTTTCATAGAGACGATTTCCGCAGACGCGATCAGCATCTAACACCAAACAAGACAAAGGTCCCTTTCGTCATCGAAGACAAGAAAGTGGTTTTGATCGACGATGTATTATTCACAGGCAGGACAGTGAGGGCCGCCCTGGATGCGATGACCATGTTTGGACGACCCAGTAAGGTAGAGCTTTTGGTACTTATCGACAGAATGTATAGCAGGCACATACCCGTAGAGGCAAACTATATAGGACGAAAAGTGAATACCCTCCCCAGTCAACGCGTGCTGGTAGAGCTCAAGGAGCAGGGCAAAAAAGATAATATTTGGCTGATGGACGAAACAGATACGGATGAGTGAATTGAAAACAAAGCATCTGCTGGGGATCAAGGACCTAAGTGAAAAGGAGATCCATCTCATCTTTGAAACAGCAGATGATTTTAAAGATGTATTGAACAGGCCCATCAAGAAAGTACCCTCATTGCGTGATGTCACCGTCGCGAATGTCTTTTTTGAAAACTCTACCCGGACACGACTTTCATTTGAGCTGGCTGAGAAAAGGCTCTCTGCAGACGTCATCAACTTTTCATCCTCTTCGAGTTCCGTCAAGAAAGGAGAGACCCTGCTGGATACAGTAAACAATATACTGGCCATGAAAGTGGATATGGTGGTCATGCGTCATTCCAGTCCGGGAGCTCCACATTTTTTGGCCAAGCATATCAAAGCCAACATCATCAACGCGGGTGATGGCACACACGAGCACCCGACTCAGGCCTTGTTGGATACTTTTTCTATACGGGAGAAATTCGGAGATGTAGCAGGAAAAAAAGTAGTGATCGTGGGAGACATCCTGCACTCAAGGGTGGCGCTGTCCAATATTTTTGCTTTGCAGAAGCTGGGAGCAGAAGTGATGGTTTGTGGTCCCGCAACTTTGCTACCAAAACACATCAGGGAAATTGGGGTGAAGGTAGAGCTGGACATCAAAAAAGCGCTGGAATGGTGTGACATCGCCAACGTGCTAAGGATACAGCTGGAACGCCAGCGGATGAGCTACTTTCCGTCATTGAGGGAGTACTCCCTCTACTACGGGATCAATAAAAAACTGCTCGACTCCCTGAACAAAGAAATAACGATCATGCATCCGGGACCAATCAATCGGGGGATAGAATTAACCAGTGATGTGGCAGACTCGGATCATTCTATCATTCTACAGCAAGTAGAAAATGGTGTGGCCGTACGAATGGCGATATTGTTTTTACTGGCTGGTACACGCACATAATATTTTAGGGAACAAAAAAAAGACCCGGTTCAGAAAACCAGGCCTTTTTTGGTATGGGCATTGAAACAAAGCTTATGCCGATGGCTTTTTGTCTATCATCAGCAGTTCATTTAATGAGACCTCGGTGACGTACTTCTTGACACCTTTCGACTCATAGGATCGGTTAATTAATTTACCTTCCAAAGCAATCTCACTTCCTTTCTTCAGGAACTTTTCAACAATATCTGTTTTCTTGCCCCAGACCACAATGTTGTGCCATTGCGTGTCTTCGACTTTTTCACCTTTATTGTTGTAATAAATTTCATTAGTTGCCAGAGAGAATGAAGCCATTTTTTTTCCGCTATCAAAAGTTCTGATTTCGGGTTCGTTACCTAATCTGCCGATTAATTGTACGCTGTTTTTTAAAGTTGTCATGATAAATATGTTTTAGTTAAACGATGAGTCTCTGATTGGCAGATGACCCGGTGAAACAATCACCATGACAAAGGTGAAACAGCTGGGAACAGTTACTCGGTAGGTAATTAATTATAAACGATTATAAACGTTTAAAAACGGCTAACTACCTGACAGTAAGAAACTTATTGATTGTAGAAAGGTGTAAATCTTTTCTTTCTTCGTTCAAAATGATTCCAGGAATCGTTGAGGATTGTGCTGACGAGAGAGAGGAAAATACTCTCTCTTCGAGTCTTTTTGGTTTCAAAATTCATAGCTAGTTTAAACTTGGTTGAATTTAAATATAGTAAAATTTAAGAAAAGAAAAATAATTTATTTACAATCTAAAAAAGCGGTGGAAACATTGAGTTTTAGGAAAACGTTGTGTAATATTACTCACACCATTATGAATCATTTACCAGCTTATTCAAATGGAAGACAAACGTTGCCTCGAATGCGGAATAGAGTTTTTTGGCAGAGCCGATAAAAAGTTTTGTACCGATTCCTGTAGGAATAGCTACAACAATCGCCTGAATTCAAAAGCTACCAGTTATGTTAAAGAAGTCAACAAAACGTTGAAGCATAACTATTCAATCCTTAAGCGATTAAATGGAAATGGAAAAACCAGGATCCACAGAGATCGGCTACTAAAAGAGGGCTTTGACTTTGAATTCTTTACCAATACCTACACCACCAAAGACGAGCGTGAATATCACTTCTGTTATGATCAGGGGTACCTTGTCCTGGAAGAAGATAACATCCTTCTAGTAAAACGAGAACGCGAACGGGTCTAACTTTCCCATCCGCGTCTTCGCACGCCATTTCTTTGTGTGTCTTTTCTTTGTCTCTTTACCTGAGGTCTTTGTATGGGTCCCTTCTCTTTCGCCCTACCAGCTCCTATCCTTCATAAACTCATCCAGCTCTTTTCTGGACATCGGCAACAAATTAGGATTTGCATCCAGCCACTTCAAGAAGTCTTTTTTGATAGCATCCGTCCACTGGGTGTCGATCTGCCCCGGAGTGTATTTTCCTTCTTTCAGTCTTTGTATACCAAACTGATCACGGAGAGCAACGAATTCCGCATTGATAATTGTGGCCTCAGCGAGATGAGCAGGGATCGCAATGATACCTTCACGCTTGGCTAATATTACATCGCCGGGTAAAATGGTAGCTCTACCAATCTGTATAGGTGTATTGAGTCCCATCAGCATCATTTCCTGGATATAAGACGGGTCCCAGCCCCGAACAAAAGCATTAAAACCTTCGATTTTTTCGAGGCCTTCAAGGTCACGGAGGCTACCGTTGAAGATTACCCCATTTTTAGATTTTGCATATATCGCATTCCCGAGGTTATCTCCAATCAAAGTTCCATCGATGATTTTTCCGTAGCTGTCGGCGATATAGATATCACCTTCCTGAAGCATATCGATGGGCCATGAGTTTGGTGCACCAATTCTGCCAGCCTTATGTCCGTCATTTTTCATCCTTTCTGCCAGCTCAGGTCGGTTGGGCATATACTGTGCTGTAAGTGCTCTCCCTACCATTGGCTTGTTATTGATGGTTTTCCAGTTGCCTTCAAACTGATTGTGATAGCCCCGGTTTCTTAGGTAGCCCCATGCCTCTTCGATAGAAATGTTCAATGCCCTTTTCAATAAGTCATCTGAAACTTTCGGACGACCATCCTCAAAGCGTTCCCCTTTCCATTCCTGGGTATAATAGATCAACTTTTCTCTGGAGATGGTCTGACCGATGGCTAGGTTGGCCGTAAAGGCTGCAAATAGAAGAATTGACAAATATTTCATTTTCATAAGGATTTTGATATTTTGATTCACGAACATAATCTAATTCATTCAACAAAAAACTATTCAGTTTTATCATTCTTTTCGTCTCCCGGTGGACGGTCGCGCCACCAGCTGGCCAGGGTGGAGCCAGTGATATTCATCATTGGCCCAAAGACGGCTGGTGCCAGTCCAACAGTAGCCACTTTTCCCATTTGGAGGGCAATCCCAGAGGCCAGACCTCCATTTTGCATACCCACTTCCAGTGCGATGGTACGGCAGCTTCGCTCATCCATTTTGAGGAGTCTGCAGGCCCAGTAGCCAAGAAAATAGCCAAACGTATTATGGATAAAGCACGCGGCAATGAGTAACAGTCCTATCTCAAGTAAACTATCACGGCCAGCCGCAGTGATGATACTGATAATCACAGCGATGCCGAGCATGGAGATGAATGATAAAGCTTTGTCCATGGTCTCCTGACTACCAGCAGCCCATTTTTTGAAGAGTATTCCACCAACTATGGGGAGTGCAACAAACCAGAGGGTGTTGGAGATCATTTCCATGAGGGCAGTGTACAATCCAGCGTCACTGGTTTGAAAGACCATCACGTTTTTCAAAATGACAATGATGAAATAGCAGATGGCTTGAATGATGATATTTTTTCTGGACTGAATTCCATAGGCGATAGCATTAAACATCAGCCCTCCGATGATCGGCAGGATCACAATCTCTGTGATGCCAATCATCATGTTCCAAAAGTCAATGGGTACAAACTGACCGGCAAAGATTTTCATCAACAAGGGAGTCATGATGGGGGCTAATAGAGTTGCCACCGCTGTCAGGGTGACAGATAAGGCAAGGTTGGCCTTGGACAGGAACGCCATCACATTGGAAGCCAGCCCACTGGGCGATGAGCCTACCAGCACGATACCTGCAGCGATCTCCGGAGGGAATCCAAAGGTGGTTGCAATCGTAATTCCTATAACAGGCATGATCGTGAATTGACAAACAATGCCTACGATGACTCCTTTTGGCATCTTAATGACTCCCTGAAAATCTTGGATACTCATCTGAGACCCCATCCCAAACATGATGATTTGGAGGAGGGGTACAATAAGTATTTTCAGGTCGAAAGAACCCCAGCTCTGAAAGATGGAAGGGTAAAACATGGCTGCCGATACGGATGAAAATATCCACAATGCAAAGGCAAATCCCTTAATCTGTCTTACACCAGGAGCACTTAAAGCCAGGAGCACAAAGAAGGCTATGACGAAAGGTCCAGTAAGTGAAGTGAGATCAGAAAAATAAGTTATTATAGCCAGAAGAAGACTCACAAGGGCGAGCCACATAAACATTTTAAGCTTCATTTGGGTTGGGTTAGTTTATTTGAACTTATCAAGATTAGCCAAAAAGATCACTTTAATCAATATTTCTTAAATTTTTTGCACTAGGTACATTTGCAAGCAAACTCCAATTTGCATTAGAGGGTTACCACCTTTTTCTTTTCCTGAGACTCATAGATGGCACAAATGATTTCAACGGCTTTGCGGGACTCAGTACCGTCTATATCAAATGGTTGATTGCTTTCGATGGCTTCCAAAAATGAGACAATGTTTTTCCTATGGTTATGATGAGTCATCGCTGCAGGGTCTGCTACGCCGCCACCTTCCTGGGTTTCACCATATTTTTTGAGAATTTCGGCATCTCCAGGTTTGGAGGTTTTGAAGTCCCAGACAGTGATACTGTCCTCTACCAAATGAATGGTACCTTCACTTCCCGTGATTTCCAACTTCCTGAATTGTCCGGGGAAGGAGGCCGTGGTACCATAGATATGACCAAGCGCACCATTTTTAAACTTTACTATGGCTACACCTGTATCTTCCGCTTCAATGTCATGATGCAGGTGATCGGTGAATGCACACAAAGAGGTGACAGGCCCCATAATATGTTGAAGCAGGTCGATCATGTGGATGGATTGGTTCATCAGTGCGCCACCCCCATCGAGTTTCTTGGTACCCTTCCAGCTTCCCGCATAATACTTTTCATCGCGCCACCAGGGAACGAAAATACCAGCGAATGTGATGTGTCCCAATCTTCCTTCGCTGAGAGCCTGCTTGATCTCCTGTATTACCGGGGTGAACCGATAATTGAAAATGCCCCCTAGAAAAGTTCCGGATTTTTTGTGCGCTGCGATCATCTGATCTACCCTTTCTGGTGTGATCTCGATGGGCTTTTCACATAACACATGAATTCCTTTTTGCGCAGCCAAAACTGTTGGCTCCAGATGAAGTCCACTGGGTGTGGCAATGGTTACTATATTGATTCCGGGCTCATTGAGGAGGTTTTCATACCCGGTAAATGATTTGGTCCCATATTTTTCTGCCAGGATTTTAGCTTTTCCCGATCCACCATCACAAAAACCAATGATTTCAGTATTAGGGATTTCATTGATTGCTCGTGCGTGAAAATCAGCGATCATTCCTGACCCTACAATTCCAAATTTCCATTTAGCCATAGTTGTTTATTTGTTTGTTTAATGTTTCCAGTCTTTTACACCCGCCCTGATCTCGATATCCAGCCTGTTGGCCCTTGGAGGGATCGGGCACGAATACCTTTCATTATATGCGCAATATGGGTTGTAAGCCTTATTAAAATCAAGTATGATAAAGTCTTCTTGAGGAACTTTAAGGTCCAGGTATCTCCCACCTCCATAGGTCTCGATGCCATTGGTAAGATCTGTAAATGGAAGGAAAAGGTAGTCTTCCATGGTGTCTACACTCAGAAGTGTCTGACTTTGATATAAAGGCAGTGTGAATTCTTTTCCATTCAAGGTGAACACAGCTTCTCCATACTTCACATAGATGGGTAGCCGATCGGTAGTCGTTGGCATATTGAATGGCAATTCATTGGGTGTCCTGATGAACCTCGCCTTTACCCTGTAGGTGGAGTCAATCGGATAATATTCCAATCCGTCGAATCGCTTAAGTTCCTTTTTGTCAAGCGGAGAACCCTCTTCATCGCTCAGCTGCGCATCCATCTCCTTTTGCCAGTCCAGTATCTCTGCTTTATATGGATCGGTCTGGGTGCATACCGTTCCACAGTAGAAAAAGGATACAAAAATCAGCATTAGGGCTTTCATTACACGCTAAGTTACAATTTTGATCGTTTTTGAAAGCTTAAGCATAGATTTGTATAAATTCAAACCAAAAATTCCAGGTCAATGAGGTTGATTTACGCTGTATGTTTGTCTATGCTGATTGGGTATCATGCGGATGCCCAGAAGGGTATACATTTCGAGGAAATGGAGTGGTCTGAGGTATTGGCCAAAGCGAAAACCGAAAAAAAGTTGATCTTTCTGAATGGGATGACCCATTGGAGCCAGCCATGCAAGTTGATGGAGGAGTACACTTTTTCAGATGCAGAGGTGGGTGCTTATTACAATAGCAATTTTATCAATCTAAATATTGACATGGAGGCTTTTCCGGGCTCTGAGCTGGCGGAACGATACCAGATTTATTTATACCCATCACTACTTTTTATCGACGGGGATGGAGCGGTGGTTCATAGAGGATGTGGAGCGATGGAATCTGCAGCTATGATTGAATTGGGAGAGCAAGCTCTTGACCCGGAAAATCGATTGGCCGGGCTGCAGAAAAAATACGACGAGGGCAATCGGGATCCGGAATTCCTTGCCAGCATGTCAACAACACTCAGCGAGGCTTGCCTGGATCAGTCTGCCTGGGTGGATCATTTTTTCAGTGAGTTGGATCAGAAAGCATGGACTTCAAGAGCAGCCTGGATCATGATCAGCCTCAACGTACAGGACCCATATAGCCCGTATTTTCAATACCTGATGAAATATAAGGATCTCTATATAATGAACTTTGGAAAGGATACCGTAGATCAGAAAATCTATGATGTATTGCTGGGGCAGTTCACACAGATCTATGAAGGAGAGGATATCAAGCTTTTTGCTATCCAGGCACTTAGAAGCATCATTCAGCCTTTGGAATTTGGTCAGAAAGACGAGTTGGAAGCGATGGTCAATCTCCAGTATGCTGAGGAAAAGGAAGACTGGGATTTGTACTGTGAAAGTGCCATCAAAGTGGTGGCTCAGCAAGAGGTGGATGATCCATTTCAGCTCAATGAATTTGCCTGGAAGATTTACGTTTTCTCTGAGGATGAGGAACAATTGAAAACGGCAAAAAAGTGGTTGGATCCCCTGGTTAAACAATATGATGATCCTTCATTGATCGATACCTATGCCTCGCTGATTTATAAGCTGAGGGACCCGAAGACAGCGATCAAATGGGAGAAAAAAGCGATCCGCCTGGCAGAGATGGCTGAAGATGAGGATCTGCTGCATTACCAGCTACAGCTGGAGAGATTTGAGAGTGGACAGTAATTCTATGGGATTGCCAAGCTACCTACTTACGTCCTAAAGAAACGTCATTCTGAATGAAGCGAAGCGAAATGAAGAATCTCACGATCGGGAGGAAAATCGAAATCGTTTCTCTTATCTTTCATGAGATTCTTCACTCCAATGAATTCTTGACTTTTTGATCAGATTACTCCTGAGGTGATGGATTTTTTGTTTATCATGATACATCTATTCCGTTCAGAAAAAAATGTCGATTAGTTTATTGTCAAAATCCACTACTCAAGAATAATTCTTTCTTTCTTCGGATACTTCACCTCGTAACGCATCTCTAAAGTTTTCTGCTCGCCGGGCTGGATGGTCAGATTCCAGGTGATCTCACCGGTGGTCTTGTTTAGTTTACCACCACTGATCTCCTCAGGAGTAACAGAAATGTCGTCTCGTGTGGAAACTGGAATCTGGTCATGTAAGGTCAGATTGATGGCAGAAGACTTCGGGTTTCTGATCGAAAGCTTAAACCCACGACTTTCCACCTTGTTGGATCCGATGAAGCTGGACTTGGTATACAAGTCGATCTTGGTCCGCTCAATGGCAATGCCCGGATCTCTACCCAGGGAGATCTCCAATGTATCCGAAACTGAGTAAGTATCTAAGAACGACTTACCAACATAGGTGCCCTCAAGGAAAAGGTTGGCCTGGCCTGGTAGCAGGCTGTATTTCTCCCAATCAATGATTTTGGCAAGTAAAAAGGCTTCATTGTCCAGCTTAGGTACAGCATAGTACTCATAGATGGAGTTGATATCATACTGCTCGAGGCTTACAGTAAGCTGATCGCCATTGGAATCAATAGAATACTTTTCCTTCACCTCGATTTCCACGGTGGTCTGGTTTTGGGAGATAGTGACGGTTGGCGTAGCTGAATCACTTAGCTCCAGATCATAAGAAATAGCTTCTTCAAGCATCACAGGCTCACTGGCAGATCGGGATGCTGCACCCATTGACTTTGTGTATGGCACCGGTCTTGGCTCGGGCTGGTAGAAGTTCAGGTACCAGGTGTACAGCTCAGGTGCGATACCGCTTTTGTTAGGATTGCCATTGCTGAGTACAAGCTTCACATTTTTCCAATCCTCACGGGTATTCTGATATACTTCTGCTTTGTATTCCAGCTGAATAGGTGAGGAGATGTCTTTCACACGGATGTCGTATTTTGGGAACCAACCGGCATTTTGAGTAAAATAGCTTACTTCAAGTTCTGCCCTGGTTCCGCTTTTGGATTCTACATTGACAACAATCTCACCGGAAGGTAATTCATTTCCACGGTTGATCTGATTGATCTGGTTTTGGATTTTGGTTCTTTCCTTCTTCAAATCCTCTATTTTGATCTTTGAATTGATCTTGCGCTCTTCCACACTCATCAACTCTTCCACATAATAGTCAACGATTTTGGTCAGTTGATCATAAGAGATCCCCGAATCCGTACCACCCAGCTTTTGGTTTTCTTCCAGGAGCTTCTTCTTGGCATCCATCACAGCCACAAATGAAGTTTCTGTATCGATCTCTTTGGTAAGCCTGTTCACAATTTTTTGAAGACTGTCCACCTTCTCATTTTTGGTTTGTTCAGCGAGATAATCCAATCTGTGGTTTACGGATAAGATTGTAAAATCACCTTTCCCATTAACCTGGATGCTGTTTTGATCGATAAAGGGCGATAAGGATTTGATTACCAGCACACTTCTACCGGCAGTAAGTGTTGTCTTGCCTGTTCTGGTGAGCTGTGCACCCTGACTAAAAACTTTTGCTTCCTGTATCGAGGTGTTGAGGGTTATTTCTCCGGGCTTCTGAGCCGTGGCTGAAAACCCGATGACCAATGCTATGATTAATATATACTTATTCATTTTTTAGTTGTGTTTTCTCTTTGAGATGCACATCAGTCAGGATTCCATAAAAAAAACTCACATTTTATTTGAGGTAATGCAACTGGGTGACTCCCGTCTTATAAATGGTGTGATTTTTTAGCTTGAATTTTTGCTCGTGTTTGACCTTCGAGAACATCGGGATACCTTCACCAATGGTGATCGGCATCACAGAGATGATCATCTCATCAAGCAAGTCCTCTGCAATCATGATGGAATTGATTTTCCCACCACCAATCAGCCAAATGTCTTTTCCGGGTTGCGCTTTCAAATCTTTTACAAACTGACCAATGTTTTCACCGACAAATGTGACAGTTTCCATGGCCGGATAGTTGGAACGGGTGAAAACATAATTTTTTTTATCGCCATAAGGCCATGGAATGCCAAAACCCAATACTTCTTTATAGGTATCCCCACCCATGATTGTGGTGTCGATGGTGTCTATAAACTTTTTGTATCCAAAATCTTCTCCCTCGATCATGAAGTCAGGGTATTCCAGCCAGTCTACCTTGCCATTAGGACGTGCTATGTATCCATCAATACTTGTAGCAATGTACAGGACTAATTTTCTCATTGGGTTGCTAGTTCGTAGAGTTTATTCACTGAGTTCCAGTTCCTGGTCGTGGCCTTCACCCGGAGTTTTTGCTCAAAAAAGTTGTTGTTCATCTTCGCTTTCCCATACCCATCCGGGGAATAGAAGTACAACAAATCACCTTTTATAATGTATTCTTCAGGTGCATACTGCTGTGGTTCAATTTTTTGGATGTGTATGAGGTCGGGTTCCTCTTCCAGGAATGTGACATAACAACGTTTTTCTTCCTTTCCCTGTTGCAAAAAATCGTTGTTTGTCAAAACCTTTTTGAAATAATCAGCGGTTCTGACGATACATGGAACATCAAAGGTGAAGTCTTTTTTGATCTGGCCCTCAATCTTCTGTGCCAGCAACTTTAAATCCGTCTCCTTAGCATGGAATAGAATGTTGCCACTTTGGACGTAAGTGGCTACATCTTCCAGTCCTAGTTGGGTCATCGACTCCCTAAGGTCAGCCATCTTGATGAGCTTCTGGCCGCTTACATTGATGCCACGAAGCATGGCAATATATTTCGACATGTTATTTGGTTAAAGTAGTGATCGGAGTTAGCTGCAGGTTATAGAATTCTACTTCCGATCCTTCTGCCTGAAGGGCTATTTGACCTTTGGATGCGGTGCAGCTATAACCAAAATTGACCAGGTCGCCATTCACCCAGACTTTGACAGAATCTCCCACACACTCCACCATCATGTCATTCCATTCTCCCAGGGGTTTTTCTGAGCCATCCGTAAGATTGAGGATCCGTCGCTTCATCCCTTCAGTGATTCCCCATTCTTCTTTGGGGCCCCGTCTCTCCTCCATATCGGGAACGGTAATGTCTTCAACGATACACCAAAAGTCGCCAGCGTTCTCATGCATCATCTGGACCTCCATAGATTTCGGGAACATGTCATAAAGTGCTCTGGGTGTAGAGGCATGTACCAGCACACCGCAATTGCCCGGTTCGCCAACAAAACGATACTGATAGGTTAGACGGTAATTGCTGAATACAGAATCCGTGATCAAATGTCCTCTTGGCTCACCGAGGCTAACCAGGACACTGTCGCGGATGATGAATGGGAAGGGTAAAGTGTCAGTTTCATCTAAAGCTGGTACGTCCGCATGCCATCCGGTAAGGTCTTTGCCGTTGAATAGAGCTATGGCACCGGAGTTTGAATCAGCAGATTGCTTTTGGTTTTCTTTTTTTGGAGTACATTGTGTAATCGCCAATAAAAAAAAAAGTAGGATTGAGTTTTTCATGATTAGATTAGGTTTGAGTCAAAATTAAGGAATCACCTTAAGATTTGTACCCACCCGTTGCAGACGTCCCCATCGCTTAAACTGATAGAATAATAATAGGTGTCATTTGCGAGATCATTTCCCTCCCAATTGTTTTGATAATTGTCTTGCTCATAAAGTGACTTTCCGTTGCGATCAAAAACTTTTAGATCCATTGAAAGGTCTGAATTTATCATAAATGTGTCGTTGATGCCGTCGTTGTTGGGAGTGAAGACATTAGGCACAAAGATCTCCTCGAATGAAAGTTCAATGGTTTTGTCAACCACACACAAGGTGTCAATGGTGAGGCTCACTTTGTATGTGCCCGCAGACTCATATTGATAGCTAAATTGATTTTGTGAGCTAAAGTTGCCATCACCGAGGTCCCATTGATAAGATGCGTCGGTTTCCGTGTTGTTTGTAAACAAGTATTCCGGTAGACCATTGCAGCTCTTAGTCCTGATGATCTCGAAATCTTCGATGGTCTCATTGACAACGTGAACGGTCATCTCTTCCTCAAAATCACATCCATTGGGAGTAATGATGGATACTTTATAGGTGGTAGTCGTGTCCGGGAAAGCGGTGGGATTTCCAATGTTTGGATTGCTGAGTCCGGTGGTAGGTTCCCATTGATAAGAGACTCCTCCAAATGCCTGGATGATCTTCTGAGCTCCACGACAGATCGTAATATCCTCCATGATGGAAGTCTGGTCATTATGCGCAAAGACATATCCACTGGTTTGATCAACCGTCTGGCAGGTGTTTTTATCAGTCACTGTAAGTGTTACTTCATAAGTTCCTGTTTCTGTAAAAGTGTAATTGAAACTCTCCTGGTCACGGGTTTCTCCATTCACTGTCCAGAGGTATTCTTCCCCTCCAATGCTCGTATTGGTAAAACGGACGGTGAATGGGATACAGTCACTGTTGTAGCCGATTTCGGTACTGTCCTCTTTGCTGGTAATAAACCGAGCCTTTAATGAGGCCAGATCAAATTTGAAGGCGGCATTGTTGCACCGTTCGTCTCCGAAAATGTTTACTCCACGGTTTACCGTTGACCAGGCATTGGGGGTGGTAGGGAAGTCGTCCGTAGATCCATTGCATGAGCAGACTGACTGATAGATAATACCTCTTTTGTCAAAACGACTGGTGCCACCATCTACATGATCACCCTCAGGTCCTGAGGATCCGTAATAGGTGGCATATAAAAGCTCAGAACCGTCTGCAGAAAGAACCATCAGGTAAAAATCCGAACCATCAGTGGTAGGAAACAACGCATTGTCTGTGATGGGCATTCCATAAGTATAGCTATTCCGGTATGGACCAAAGTTATTGGTCACACCACCCCATCCACTCAAAAAGAGGTTACCGCATTCATTGGCCAGGAAGGCCGTGGGAGAGATGTTTGGCACGAGATTACCGGCACCAAAAACAGTAGAAAATAAAGTAGAGTCCAGATTTCGGGTCAACTTATGGATAAACTGACTACTGTTGGGATTGTTGTAAATACCCGGTGTGACAGGGTAATTGCCAGTGGTTTGTCCAAGGGCAAAAATAGATTGTGTTTCGTCGATGTCAATAAAGTATGTCTGATCGTAGCTATTGGTCCCAAGAAAGGTACTTTGAAGGATGCTATCCCCGGCAAGGTCGAGTCGTGTGATGAAGCCATCGGTATCGCCATTGTGATCAGCCTGCAATGCGCCTAATGAGGTAGGGTAGTCAGTGCTTCGGGTTCCTCCAGCCACGTACACTGTTCCTGCGGTATCTAATTTGATGGAATAGGCTGCATCTTCGTTTACACCACCCAGAAAGGAGCTCCACCTAAGTGCTGTAAGATCAGCGTTTAGTGAAAAAACGACCGCGTCACTGATTCCACCAGCGTACGTATTTTGAACCATGCTATTGACAGGAAAATCTGTTGACTCTGTGCTGGAAGCGACGAATACATTGTCATCCTTATCCACAATTACATCTCCTCGCATGTAATCACCATAATTGCGGATCAGGCCATTGATAAGGGTTGCCTGATCAAGAAGCTTAAGAATGCCGTCATTTTCTGATCCGCCCACAAAAGTAGATGCGATCAGATCGCCAGTGGGTCCCAGCTTTGTCAATACAATATCTGATCCCTGATTATAATCAAAAAAAATAGCGAATGGATCACCTCCATTGAATGTGGTGTCGTATGCATTATCGCTCACCGGATAGTTTGGTGATCCGGTTGTTCCCAGTATGACGAGTTCATTGTTGTTGTTGACAATCAGGCTGTGAGGGGTGTCTTCCGAGGAACCTCCAATAAATGTGGCATATTCCAACTGACTCCCCGTGGAATCATATTTCAGGATGGCGATATCGGTGCTTCCTGAAAACGATGTCCCGTTCGTGTCTGGAAAGTTGTTGCCAAACACGATGCCTCCACTATAAAGGCTTCCTTCATCATCAAAGCATGCTGTGTAGCCAAAATTATCCGAAACTGATCCCGAAAAGGTGGAGAAAATGAGCTCAGGGTCAATTACTACGGGCAGGGATGGGTGATAAGTTCCTAGCTCAAAGCTTACCTCGTTGTTGATGAGCTGATACCCTGATTCTACAGGAATTTTTTGTCCGTTTTGTATCTGGTAGGTTACTGGTCTGTTTTCTGTAATGGTGCTGATCCTGGATTGCGCGGTGATGCAGCCATCCTCAAAATTCAGGTTTACATTCCCATCATAGCGGTACCGGATACAGGAGGGGTCGGCACCGGGTTGGATGATCAGGTCGTATTTGAGCGTGCCCTTGTCGTAGTAATAGATGAGGTCAATACCATCATATAGATCGTGATAGGTCACAGAGGCGTAAGCTTTGTTGCCAGACTTCCATCGGGAACGGTCTTTTCCGAGGTAGAAATTATAGGTTTCTACAGATGGGCCTTCAAAAGAAACCTTTGGTGAAGAGTTCGCGCCAAGAAATTGAATTGCGACCGATTCCGAAACCACCTCCTGATCCAGCCTCCCTGATTTTATTTGATGCTGATGGACAAGTGATTGTCTATTGGAGATTTGGTGAATGAATTTGTTTCCGTGTAATTCCAGGTGACCCCCAGGAATGGCAGTTTTGAATCTAATAGATGGATCCCATTGTCCTTTGTTTTCGATAAATACCCGATTTCCAAATTGAGCAAATAGCGATAGGGGTGACAGCACACATAGCAAGAGTATTGTTTTTAAAGTCAATGCCTTTCCGGATTTACTGCAAAACGCTATCTTTTTAATTACTCAAAGATCTTGAACCACTTTACGGCATTGTGATAAAAGATTTTATCTACTACCTCTTTGGGTAGCTTCAGCCCTTTAAATTCCTGAGCAATCAGGTCACTGGTCATGGATTCATCGGTCACAAAAAACCTCCAGTCACGCTTCCAGACGCTAGTGTTTGTTTCATGCACTTCTTCTTCTGTTTTAGACCCATTGTCGGCCAGATCCGTTGCATAGATGATCCTGTCCTGGTATTTGATGAAGAAGTCCCTTACTTTTTCATGGTCATTGGCAGTCTGGTAGAAGATCTGTCCCATACGTGCTGCCAGGTCAACAGACATCCCGGGGAATTTGTCCAGTCTCATGGCCAGTTCATCCACATCATATTCCAGACTCGCTACATGCGCCCCGATGAATCTTAGGTTCGGGTTTTTGATCAATCGGTTATCCCTCGCTGTCATCTGGTCTGCATGGGAGGGCATATCCGGATGCTTGTACATGTGATATTCCGGGTGTCGGCTGAAATACCCGCTGTCATTTTTAGTTGTCATCTTATCCAGTGGCAGCCAGCAATTTAATGGTTCACCCAGGTGTCCGATCACTGGAATGTCTTTCTCCTCGAGCATGTTGAATATCGGGTCAAACCCAGGGTCATCCAGCATCACGAGGTCGCCCTCCTGGTTTCTGTATACCATTCCAATATTTTTCCAGAATTTGATTCCGATGGCCCCCTCAGCAAAGCTTTTATCCATCCAGCTAAGGCTCTTATCAAGCCATTGATCATCGTCCCATCCTTCCATGGATATGGATGTGGCAAACTGAACAGTTCCAGGGTGGTTGTCCATCTGATACTTGCTGAAAGCATACCTTTCTTCCACCCATTCCCAGGTGTTTCTTGAATCAACTACAATTGTGAGCAGTTGGAAGTTATTTACTTTGGCTGATTTGACAAAATAGTCATTTTCAGTCATGATATGGACATGCGTATCAATCTTTTTGGCATCCTTGAAATCTTTAACGGTGTAGTAGGTTTCCTTTTTTTCAGTGGATGGCGAGCAGGATGTACACCATAAAGCGATAAAAAATAGGATGTGGAGCAGCAGATTTTGAATTTTCATAGGAGCACGGTATATCACTAATTTAACATGAGTTTGATATAAGTGCCCAATAAATGTAAAATCAATTCATCAATCCAATTGCCAAACTCAGTTGGGTAGATCTGAGGTCAAGGATTAAGCTTCCTGAATTATAGTTTAAGCTCCATCCAGAGATCACAGCGTTTGTACTTGGTATTAGGGTCTGGCTCAATGATCCGGAATCCGGCTTTTTGGTATAAACTGATGGCAGGCAGCAGTTTTGAACTCGTTTCAAGAACAATTTTGTTCACCCCCAGCTTTTGGGCATAGTCAATGGCACTTTGAATCAGCCCTTTGCCGATTTTTAATCCCTTATAGGCTGACAAGACCCCCATTTTCACCAGCTCAAAAGTATCAGGCTCCTTCAGGATCAACGCCACTGTGCCCACCGCCTTCCCTTCCACCACAGCAAAAAAGACCTGTCCTCCCTTGTCAATCACTTCACCGACAGGGTTTTCCAGTACCACTTTATCCTGAGGTTCAATATCAAAATAATCGGCTAACCACTGGTAGTTGATGCTGGCAAAGTCCGAAACGTATTTCTCTTCAAACACAATATAGGACACATCGCTTTTCAGGGAGCTTGCTTCATTCATTATCCGTAAAATGTTTGATTTGTTTTTCCTGTTCAAATTTCTTTTTATTGAAAATGTCAGATTGATTTTTGGGGATCGAAAGACTTTGCCAGGCATTGCCCCTGATCATTTTGCCGATCACCACAATTTGTCCGACATGGTAGGCATAATGCGCCAGTTGCCGCTGTATGGCCTCTGTGACACTATGTCCTTCATTTCGAATATAGACAGTCTTTTCCAGGTCTGTTTCGGTTAAATCTTTCAATACATTTTGCAATTGCTCCCAGCCTTCATTCCATTTGGCAATGATCTCAGATTTGTTGAGAAGGTCATCCTCAAATTCACTGTCGCGATTTCGCCATGGTTTCTCACCGTCCTCAGTCAAAAAGTTAGTGAATCTTGAATGGATATTTCCAACAACGTGTCGCACAAGGACTGCAATGCTGTTTCCATCTTTGCCCGGAGTCCAATGCAGGTCATCTTCTTCAAGCTGCTGAATGGTTCTGTTTCCCAGTGACTGATAGTATTGAGTGAGTTTTAATGTGCTGTTCAGAAAGTTATTTGACATATTTATTCCTTAGAATAGCCTGGCTAATTATACGGAATAATTTGAAAACCGAATACCAAAAATGATGTATATTTAATATGAATTAATTTCATACCCGCACTAATTAATTCAAAAGAGAGGGAGCCCCTTCGCAGGGACTCCCTCAACTTTTAGAACGGCGGTGTTTCTTTTATTGATGAATAGCCAACAACGGTATTTTAATTTTCATTGCTACCTTTCTAGTTTCACTGGCCTTAAATAAACGTTCCATAAATTTGTGATGACGAGGAAACATAACCAGCAGGTCTATCCCATGGCTGTCGATGTATTCAAAGATTCCATGGGTAGCTTTTTCATCCACTACCTGATGGTAGCTTAATTTATGCCCTGCAAAGTAGGTCTCCAGCAAGGTTTTACTTTTGCTGTGTTTAAAATCCATCCTTTCATCTTCATGCCCGATATTAAAAATCTGCACTTCAGATCCGAAGGTATCCGCCAGCTTTTTTATAAGGTTAAAACTGCTGGGTTCAATCATGTGGAAGTCTGCAGAGATACCAATTTTTAGTGCGTCGAAACTGGAGACATTCTCAGGGATGACCAGCACAGGGACTTTCGCAAAGTCTATCACGGTGGTGGTAATCCCACCAATCAATTTTTCCAATATATCATGGGTGCCTTTCGTTCCCATTACTACCAAATCCATCTCCTTGCCCTCGATCTCGGTGTATATCGCATCGGTCACCACAGAGTGATATTGTTTTGTGGAATATGTTATGTTTTTCAGATCTGGGAATTCTGATTCCAATTCTTCAAACGGATCATCATAATTTTCATAGGTATCAGCGACAGGTTGTACCATCGCGTCTCCCACTCCTACTGTAGCAGAAGGCAGAAAAGTTGAATGCATTATTCTTAATTGACTTTTCCATTTTTCAGCCAGCTGTATGGCCACCTTCAGCGCGTTTTTTGAGCACCTGGAAAAATCCATAGGGACGAGGATGTTATTTACTTCCATGACTTTGTGCTTTTTTAATGTATTTACAAATTAGAAAAGTATTGTGTTCTGTAAAATGATTTTTGTTTGTCTCTATATATGACAAGCGTCATTAGCTGATTGTTCATTCAGCCAATAAATGTTCAAACCATATATTTGCACTATAATCCACTCCTTTTCTATGTATAACAACAAAAAGGTGGTAGTTGTACTACCTGCTTACAATGCTTCAAAAACCCTGGAAAAAACCTACAATGAGATCCCTTTTGATATCGTGGATGAAGTAGTACTTGTAGACGATGCCAGCAAGGATGATACCTCCAAAAAAGCAGAAGAACTGGGGATCAAACATATTATTACACATGAAGAAAACAGGGGTTATGGTGGAAATCAAAAATCCTGCTATGATAAGGCACTGAGTCTGGGGGCTGATATCGTGATCATGTTGCATCCGGATTATCAATATACTCCCAAGCTGATCTATGCCATGACAACAATCATTGGTAATGAGCTATATGAAGTGGTTTTTGGATCAAGAATCCTGGGTATGGGCGCGCTCAAGGGAGGCATGCCACTCTACAAATATGTGGCTAACCGTTTCCTTACGTTTTTTCAAAATCAGCTTAGCCGTCAAAAACTCTCCGAATATCATACGGGGTACAGGGCCTACTCAGGCAAAGTATTAAAAGACATTGCTTATGCCAGAAATTCGGATGATTTTATTTTTGACAACCAGGTAATAGCCCAAATTTTTGCCAAAGGCTATTCTATTGCAGAAGTTACATGCCCCACCAAATACTTCGAGGAGGCATCATCCATCAACCTTAAACGAAGCATCAAATACGGAATTGGCGTAATGGGAGTCTCTATGCGGTATTTTCTACACCGACTTGGGTTTACATGGAAGTTGCTCACTTGAGACAATGAATTATTTAGATCGGCCGTTTCAAGATGATTTTCCATTTCCTCAGGTTTTTATCCTGATCCTGGGAGCTCTCTTTTTTATTCCTTTGTTAGGCAATGTCCACCTGTTTGATTGGGATGAGATCAATTTTGCGGAATCAGCCCGCGAGATGATTGTGACGGGGAATTATACCAGTGTACAAATAAATTTTGTGCCCTTTTGGGAAAAGCCACCCTTGTTTTTTTGGTTGCAGGCATCGTCCATGCACGTTTTCGGCATCAACGAATTTGCTGCCCGGTTCCCTAATGCGGTTTGTGGTATCGTGACATTACTGGTGATTTATCAGATAGGTAAGGATCTCTATAATCACCAATTTGGGATGCTCTGGTCTATCCTTTATTTAGGAGCGTTGTTACCCCATCTTTACTTCAAGTCAGGAATCATTGACCCCCTTTTCAACCTGTTTATTTTCCTGAGTATCTGGAATCTCATCAAAGTGATAGCGCAGGACGAGCATAAAAACAGGTATGCCATTTTATCGGGGCTATTTGTTGGGCTCGCTATCCTCACTAAAGGACCTGTTGGCTTACTGATCGTCCTTTTGACGTTTTTGGTTTATTGGATCAGCGTGAGGCTAAGAAGAGTGGCAGGGTGGCAACAGGTATTACTCATGGCTCTAAGTGCATTTTTAGTTTCCAGCCTATGGTTTGGCCCGGAAACGATAAAAAATGGTCCCTGGTTTATCTCCGAATTCATCGAGTATCAGATCAGGCTGCTGAGTACTTCAGATGCCGGTCATCGTCAACCCCTCTATTATCATTTTGTGGTTGTTCTGATAGGTTGCTTTCCCTTTTCCGTCTTTGCTATCAGAAAACTCATAACCAGGAAAAAAGCTTCATCACCATTACAGGCAGACAGATGGATGCGATATCTGTTTTGGGTGGTGATGATCTTGTTCACTATTGTAAAGACGAAAATCGTTCATTACTCATCGATGGCTTATCTGCCTCTGTCTTTTTTGGCAACTTTATACATTTCTGAATGTATCAGCCACAAGGTAAAGCCAGACAAATGGATTTTATATTTCAACCTGGTGGTTGGGGTACTGTTGAGCCTGATGATTATTGGGTTGGCTGTTTTACTTATCCGTAAAGACTGGCTCACTACCCTCATCACACATCCGAGTCTGAGTGTGGATGTGCCCATGATTGGATTTGAATATTTGATCGGGCTATTTTATCTGGTGATGACCATACTCGTTTTTATCCTAATCATCAGGAATAACTTGATCCAACGCGGACTTGTTCTGCATGCCATAGCACTCGGCATAACCCTTTTCTTAAGCGCAGTCTTTGTGGTTCCCAAGGTGGAAGCTTATTCGCAGCGTCCTGCCATTAGCTTTTATCAATCACTCGTGGGAAAGGATGTATACGTTTATCCGCTTTTCAAAACCTACGCACATTACTTCTATGCCAGTATTTCACCGGATCAAAGTACTGCGACCCATGAACGGGAGTGGTTTCTGAGCGGGGACATAGACAAGCCTGTTTACCTGATCGAATACACCCGTAGAGCAGACCAAATACAGGCCCTAACCGAATGGGAGCTATTGTATCGTGAGGGCGACTTTTCTTTTTTCAGACGAGATCCCTAGAATACTATTTAGCCCATTTAATGGTCACTCCTCCAAAGTAATTCCTCGGTGTACCCGGATAGTAATATCGTCCGAAAGCGTTATTGATTTGGAGCATGGAGGCATATTTGGCATCGAAGATGTTGTTGATGCCTGCATGCAGGTCAATTTGGAAGGGGCTCAAATTGAGTAAATAACCAAATTTCATTCGACCTACGAAATAGCTATCTGCATATAGTGTGTTTCCATCGTCAATGGGTATATCTCCGGTGTATTGTCCGGTGATATTTCCATATAGTCCTTTTTTAGAGATCAGCTCGATGCCTGTGTTTACAGTTTCCTTGGGTGTGCCAGTAAGCTCGTTGCCACTGTAGTCATTGTCATCGTCCAAAAACTCAAGGAATTCATATTTCATGAATGCCCCGGTGATAAAATAGTTCATCTGAACGTTGGAATTCAGGTCATGAGTATAGTTCAGTGAAAGCTCAAGGCCAAGATGCCTTGTCTTGCCAGCGTTAATACCAGTGATGGCACCACTGAGATTCGTTCTGCTGACTATCAGGTCTTTGATGAGCATGTAATAGGCACTGACATCGTATTGCAATTTCCCATCCAGCATATATCCCCGGGTGCCCACTTCATAGTTCCATCCCATCTCCGGCTGGATATCCGGGTTGATAGCGCCGTCGGGGAGGAGCGTTTCTTCCAGGTTGGGAGGGGAAAACCCATGGCTGATGTTTCCATAGTAATGACGGTTGCTCTGCGCATGATAGACCAGTCCTAAACGGGGAGACAAAACAGGGTCGAACTGGTAATTCCCACTGTTTTCTATGCTGTCTCGCACATATAGATCTTTGAGCTGATATTTGGTCTTGTTGAAGTTTGCACCTGTCTCGATGGAGAACCTGGAAGACAAATCAAAGTTAGCCTGGAGAAAAAGGTTGTAGTAATCCCTGTTTTCAACAAAATCACTTTGATCCAATCCCAGGATATATCCGGAATTTTGCTGATAAAGGTTTTCGTAGATCTGCTGCTTGTAGGTATCCCGGAAATATTCCATGCCACCACTTACAGACCAGGGTAGCGTGCCCTGGCTCTTATATCGGAGGATGTTCCTAAAACCAGTCCCGATAGTATTTTCCTTTAAGATACCCAGGGGTCTTGGCCGTGGTTCGAACGCATCCCTGTAACTCACAAATACAGAGCTGGTATTGCTAAATCCGGTTTTGCTTCCCGTGGTATAACTCAGTCCCAACAGCACTTTGTCATATTGCTCAAAACCTTGGGCTCCTGCCCAGTTTGGGGCGGCGGCTGAGGGAATGCTATCGTAGTAAGCCTGGTTGATAGAACTTGGAATAAACCCTTTTAGGTAGATATAGTTACCAACAATACTCAGGTGGCTAGATTTACCGGTATTTACCCTTCCCACAAGACCGATCGATTCGCGCTCAAACTGGTTATTATCACGATATCCATCACTGAGCATCTTGCTATGAGCAATGCTGAAGTTGCTGTGGTTGCCCCCAAAAGAGACCTTGTTTACCCATCGATTTAGTCCATAACTTCCTACGATAAGACCAGATTGTAAGGTGGTCTTTTGATAAGGGGCAATGGTGGGCTTTAGGTTGATCACTCCACCCAGTCCGGCACCATAGATGCTTGAATTTGGTCCCTTGATCACTTCCACTCTTTCTATCAGGGCCAGGTCGATATCTTCCAGTGTGGTCTCACCTACACCTGAGGTTAATGGGATCTGATCAAAATAGGCTCGAATCTTATCAGTACCAAAAGGTGTGCGTCCGCCAATACCCCGAATAGTGATCCGGTTGGTGTTTAATGACCCCGAATGCATATACACTCCCGGGATCCTGTTTAGCGCAGGAGTGATGATGGTTTGGTCATCACGCTCTAAGCCTTTCCTGGTGATGATTCCAATACTGGCTGAAGCATTCTTTAAGCTTTCATTTTGCTGTGAGGCTGATACGATCACTTCATGAAGCTGTGTAGGTGCTACCGATAATGGAATGATAATCTGTTCTTCATCGGTGTTGATTCTGACCACCTGAGAATAATACCCCAGGTGATTAATGGATATGTCTACAGGGAGGGTATCCACATCAATGCTAAACTGGCCTTCATTATCAGCCAGTGTAAACAGAGACCCGGAAGAAATAATGGAGGATTCCAATGGCTCCTGGTTGGCAGCATCAATAATCTTTCCCTTGATGGTATGTTGAGCGTTGAGGGAGAAAAGGCTAACTACCAGCAGTAGGGAGAAAAGGTTAATTTTTTTAGTCATAGTTAATTGGATACATCCATAGATGGACGAATGTTTTTAATTTTCAAGTACAAATCAAATCAAGACGCGTGAAAATATCACTGAAACTCGAAGAACTTACCCAATTCATTGCTTCAATTGTCGTATTAACATATTTAGACGTGGATATTTCATGGTGGTTGTGGCCAGTTGTATTTCTGGCACCTGATATAGGGATGCTGGGATATTTGGCTAATCCCAAAATAGGAGCCTGGACTTACAACATCCTACACTACAAAAGCGTGGCACTGATTGTACTGGCAATTGGGTTTTACCTGGGGTTTGAAGCTCTGACAGTGGCTGGTGTTGTATTGTTTGGACATGCAGCAATGGATAGAACATTAGGCTATGGTCTTAAATATCCTGATGATTTTAAGCATACGCACCTGGGAATGATGAGCTAGCTTTTGACCGAAGCCTTTCTATGTATTGTGAATATGAACTGTGAAAAACTGCCCATTTCTGACTTCACCTGAATACTTCCACCCAGTTCTTCTACAAGTTTCTTTACAGTGGCCAATCCAATACCATTGCCCTGCTTGCCAAAGCGATCCTCAGTCTTCATTACACTAAAGATCTCAAAGATCTTATCCAGGTGTTTATCCGGAATTCCCGGCCCATTATCTTTTACACTTATCTCATAAAAATCATCTGTCTGAGAGATTTCAACAACTACTTTAGGCAGGTCTTTATCATTATACTTGATGGCATTGGTGATAAGATTGATAAGGATTTGATCCAGCGCGGTTTTGTTCGTATGAATCTCTTGCAGGTCTGTTTCAAAAATCAATTCACTTTTGGTGTCAGCTGCCATCTCAGTGAGTCTTTTTTTAAGCTGCTCCAGATTTATTGTATCAGTATTTTTTCTAAGCACTTCAGAGGTTCGGCTGTATTCGAGCAATCCGTCCACAAGCTCTCTCAGTCGATCAGATGATCTTTTGAGCACTTGAATTACCTCTATACCATCGTCATCCAGTTTGTCCTCGTAATCGGCAATGAAAAGAGAGGCTAGCTGAGATATATTATTAAGCGGAGACTTGATATCATGGGCTGCGACCATTGCAAATCTCTCCAGACCTTTATTCTTACGGGCTATTAACTCGAGTGATGATTCAAGTCTGGATTTCACTAGTCTCAGTTCAAATAGATTCATTACCTGCCTGGACAAAGCATGCAAGGACTTTAACTGATCCCTGGTGAGATGCCTCGGCTTGTGGTCTATCACACAAAGTGTGCCCATAGGTAGACCCTCCTCGGAAGTGAGAGGGACACCAGCATAAAAGATCACATTGGGTTCATCGACCACCAAAGGATTGTCATGAAACCGAATATCTTTTCGGGCGTCTTCTACAATAAAGATCTCTTTGTTGTCATTGATAGCATGGGCACAGAACGCATATTCCTTTGGGGTTTCTTTTACAGCAAGTCCATGGTGAGATTTGAACCATTGTCGCCTGTCATCCAGCAATGAAACCAGTGAGATGGGAGTGCCACAAATCTGTGCAGCAATTGCTGTCAGGTTATCATAATCCTCTTCCGGCAGGGTGTCCAGGATAGAATAGCTATCAAGCTTTTCAAGACGTGACTGTTCTGATTGGTGATCCAGGGGTTGTTTCATGTTTCTGACCTTGCTCTTGTGGGGAATATGGTGTTTAAAATTTCATTTAATTTGATGATCGGTATTCACTGATTTCAAACAAGTGTCCATCTGGATCACGAAAAAAACACCTTGTTTCCAGTCCCCGGGAAACCGGTGGTGTTATAAACTTTGCACCCTTTCGCTTCAAAACTTTGTAAGCTTCCTGGCAATCTATCACACGAATGGTAAAGGAGTGGCTTATTGAATTGATATTTTGAGGTGTCTCAAAATGTACATCGGGTTTATCTTCGGTTGGTCCTCCGGGGGTCACCAGCAGCACCCAATTATTCAGGAAGCTCAATACCACTGAGTCTCCACCATATTCTCTAAAGACATTGGCTCCAAGAACACTGGTGTAAAAGTCTTTGGATCGTTGAATGTCGCTGACGACCAAAATGGTGGTCAGAGCAGACTCTGAGAAGAAGTCTTTATCAGCCATCTAAGTAAATCTAAAACTTTGGCTTTGCAATTCCGAATTAATTGTTGAATTGTATATAACCATTTAATGAGGTGGCAATAAGTAACCACAAAACATAGGGCAGTACCAACAACGACCAAAGTTTCATTTCAGGCCAGTAGTAAACGAGGAATACAATCATCAATAAAGTAAGTCCTGTGATGATTACCAGACCAAATGCAGGATTCTGCAAGTGAAAGAAAGCAGGGTTCCAGGCCACATTTAAAATGAACTGAAGAAGAAAGAGCACTACCAGCAACTTGTGATTGCTTACCTGTTTCCAGGCTACGGCCATGTATATGGTAAAACATAGCATGATAGAAAACCATGCTGCCCCAAATACCCAACCTGGGGGCGTCCAGGGAGCTTTATTCAGGGAAGCGTACCAATCGGAGGGGACCCCTTTACCTGTGAATATTGATCCGATCGCCAGGGCGCCGAAATTGATGAATAAAAAAATGATAAGTCGAGCAAGCATATCCAGTTAACTCTGAATCCGGATAATTGGTTTTAAAATATTTTAGGGACAATCTTAATCGGCTTTTCTTACTTCCAGCAAGTAGTTGGGGTCCACAGTCAAAGTAGAAAATGAAGAAGTATTTTTTATTTTCATTGATTGCCATTCGGAGGTGGCTTCAATCCATAATCCAGGCTCAACTAATTTGATAGGCATTTCGAGGTGCTCTACATCAGCAATCAGACGGTAAATTACTTTTTTCTTCTCTAGTCTATATTCCAGGACAGGTACTGCCGGGTGACGCAGATATTGATCAAAATAGGGCTCGAGATCTTGTTCAAAAAATTCAGAACTAAACTGCACCAGGTCGCTGGAGTAGATTGTTTGATGGTAGAAACCCTTGTTTAGTGCTTGCAGGTAAGCTTGAAATTTAGTGTCGTCATTGATCATTTCCCTCAGCATATGAATGATTGCCCACCCTTTGAAGTACATGTCACCGCCAGCATCTTTGAAAATACCATAGTCGGAGATGAGTGGTTGCTTGTTTTTTATCTTGTTTGGTAATCTGGTGACGAAAAACTCGCGGCCAGCATTTCTACCCAACAACTCTTCGATAAACAATTCTTCACCATAGGCAGCAAAACCCTCCTGGACCCACCGATCGGCCATATCAGACATGGTAATATTGTTGCCAAACCATTCATGCGCCAGTTCATGCACAATCAGTCGGTCTGTCTGAAGGTCAAGAGCAGTAAGATTTTTAAATGAAAAGCGACCTTTCTTAAACTTATTGCCATATGCAATGGCACTTTGGTGCTCCATACCAATGTAGGAGGATTCAACCATTTTGAATCCATCTTCATAAAAAGGGTAAGGGCCAAACCATTTTTCAAAGGCACGGAGCGTTTTGATGGATTCAGGAATCAGATGAGAAATAGCTTTCTCACGGTTATAGTCAAGGATCCAAAAGTCCAAATCCAGAGGACCAGCAACTCCATCATATGGCTGATTAATGTTAATGTAATGCCCAATGTAAAAGGAGATACCATAATTGTTGATCGGATTGGAGACTGACCACGTGTATGTGGTTTGGTTATCCGATTTTGATTGATTTGTCATACGTCCATTCCCAACAACAACACCCAAAGTATCCGGGATTGAAATTGTCAGGGAAGCTCCCAGGTCGGGCTCCTCGCTGTAGTGGTCTTTGCAAGGATACCAAATGCTACCCCCAACCATTTGGCAGGCTACCGAGATCCAGTCCCGGTTCAAAGAATCTTTTGTCCAGACAAAACCCCCATCATAAGGTGCATTGGTGGATTCTTTTGGTCTTCCTGAATAGTAGACATTGATGGTATGTTGACCCTTTAATTTTTCCGGAACTCTAACCATATAAGCTGACCCGATGCTTTCAAACTCCAGGTATTGGCCAGCTATTAACGCACTGTCTATGGTCAACGGATCCTGAAGGTCTATTTGCATGTAGGGTGTATGTTCCTCATTTGTTACTTTGAAGCTGATTGAGTTTTTACCTACGAGGGTTTGCGAGGTAAAATCGATGTCGAGCACAATGTCATAATGTAGTACATCCCACCACCCCCGTTCATTTGTAATGAATCCTTTTAAAGAATCCGGAGAGGTAATTTGAAATTTATGCTGCGCAACTGAAAGGTGGGAAAGAAAAATCAGGAGGATAGTACCCGAAAAAAATTTGAATGTCATAAGGATGATTTGTGTTATTTGACCTCTTTGATCTCAGATATAGCACGCTCTATATCAAAGATCCTGGTACTGTCCAGCTTGGAATGCACCAAAGAATCGATATGCCGGTAAGCGCGTAGTTCATCCTCAATTTCGCCATCATTGGCATATTTCAGGGCGTTGTGAATATGTTCATTGGCATATTTGATGGCATAACCTGCATCTTCAGAGTCACCTTCCAAAAGATACCTCTCGGATAGTCTAAGCTGGGCAGTAGCCACTGAATTAAGAGCCACAATAAAAGCATGGTTGATATGCGAGTAATTCACAATTCCGCTTTCTATCTCTTTGCGCACTTTTTTCAAATCCAGGAGTGCATCATCAAGTTCTTTAATGGTTAGTGTATCAGAAACTTCCTCTATCAATTCTATGGAATGTATCGCACTGTTTAAGTGATAGAGACTTCTTTCAATAGAGTTTTCTTTGATATAAAGCCTGGAATTATTCAGATGCAGGTCGGTAGCAAGGTTTAGGTCTGTAGTGCCGGGATGTTTTCTTTCCTGTACAACCTCATAATAGTGAAGAGCGAATACACCGGCGAAGATCAATACGAGAAGACCAAGATATAGGGCGAGATTGCTTTTCATGGGTCAATTTGGATTAGAAGTGAAAGTTAGAAAAATCTTTTGATTTTACCTTAAATCGCCACAAATCATGCAAATCCAATAAAATTCGGGCACATTTGCATTCCATCAAAAATCGTGGTGCAATTTGATCAATTTTATTAGGTACATGTTTTGTGTGATCTGGTCCGTCCTGATGATCACCCTGTCGATTATTCTAATGATCATACTATTCAACAGGAAACTACCCGTGGTGATGGCCCGGACCATGTGGGCTCCCGGTATTCTGTGGGGTTGTGGCATTCGGTTAACCATTCATAACGATGGTTTTGATACGGAGAAGCCCCATGTTTTCGTTTCCAATCACCTTTCCTATCTCGACATACCAGTTTTGTTCAGAGCCATCCCTTCCAATCTTTATTTCATTGCCAAAAAGGAGATCCAGTGGTTGCCGTTTGTTGGTCAATATATGATGGCAACAGGGATGCTTTTTGTGAATCGTGACAACAAGCATAAAGCCATCCTCAGCTTGAAAAAGGCCGCCCGGCTAGTGGGCAAGGGGAAAAGTGTTTTGATGTTTCCCGAAGGCACCAGGAGTAAGGATGGAAAGATCAATCCTTTCAAAAAAGGACCGTTTCACCTGGCCAAAGATGCAGGTGTAAGTGTGGTTCCGGTTTCGATCAGTGGGACAGACAAAGTATTGGATATCCATTCCGGCAAACTCACACCGGGAGAGGTTAGGGTGAATATTGGAAAGCAGGTAAATCCGGATGAGTATCCGGTTATTCAGACGTTGATTCAGGAATGTCAGAACAGGGTGGAGAAAATGAAAGCCCAATAAAAAAGGCCAGGATCAATCGAAGATCCCAGCCTTTTTGATGTATGAAAAGTTATCAGATATTTGGTTGCGGAGTAATTCTTAAATAAGGTTTAAGCTCCTTATGTCCTTTGGGGAATTTTCCTGGAATTTCCTCATTGGTCACGGACGGAAGTATCACCACATCCTGGCCATGCACCCAGTCAGCAGGTGTAGCCACGCTGTGATAGGCTGTCAATTGCAGGGAATCGATGACTCTGAGGATTTCACCAAAATTCCTTCCTGTACTTGGCGGATATGTGATCGTTGCTTTGATTTTTTTATCCGGACCAATAAAGAATACTGACCTTACAGTAGTATTGGCCGCTGCATTGGGATGGATCATGTCATACAATGTGGAAACTTTCTTCTCAGGATCCGCAATGATCGGAAAATTCACTTCCACATTTTGTGTCTCATTGATGTCTTTGATCCAGCCCTGATGTGATTCCAGGTTATCAACACTCACTGCCAGTACTTTGGTATTTCGTTTTTCGAATTCTCCCTTCAGCATGGCTGTACGTCCAAGTTCTGTGGTACATACTGGTGTATAATCTGCAGGGTGGGAGTATAAAATTCCCCAGCTATCACCTAGCCATTCATGGAAATCGATGGTTCCTTCAGTGGTTTCAATGGTGAAATTGGGTGCGTCATCACCTATTCTTAAGCTCATAAGTAAAATGGGTTTTATTGAGTGAAAAAAATCTTAATTAGCTATACGTCAATTATTGACAAGCGTTTATACTTTTCTGAAAAATAATCGGAGAGGTTGTTAGCAGCACCCACCGCCATCGTAGAAAAATGTACTCTCTGAAATGAAAATGTCCTTTCTACCTAAGTTGGATAGATTATTAGCTGTTTTATCACAAACAGACAAAGGTTGATTTTTCATGAGGACATGGCCTTTGTGATCGTCAAAATAATCCTCCTGACCAAAGTAGATGGCTGTTTTTCCTGTAAAGACGCAAGGGCCATCATCTGGCATAGGGTCTTTGATGGCGCAAACCTCTACACTCTCGAGGAAAATATTTTCATTGAGCTTGTAGGTTTCCCTATCAAGGATGCGATAGGGTCTTCGTGCCCGTATTTCAACGGTTCCAAAGCCAATTTCTGTGATGAGGTCTATATACGTTTTCAATGGGAGCGCTCCACTTAGGCATAATGCTCTCAGCTGCGGATCCTCAGCCACGTGTGGCGGCATTGTCTGATCACTGATAGGGTCAGAAAGAACCAACCTGCCATGTGGTTTCAAGACCCTGTACATTTCATGAAGGGCAGTTTTCAGATCGTGAAGCTTGAAAATATTGAACAAACAATTCTGGGCGGCAACATCTACACTGTTGGTCTCAAGTGGTATGTCAAGAGCAGTGCCTTTCTTTATCGACACAGAATCCCTGTCAAACCAGTCGTTCTCTTCAACGGCCATATCCAGGTTACGATCACAGGCAGTGATCATTTCATCCACGTTGTCAATACCAATGATGCTACCCTTCGAACGGCTGAAATAGGCGAATTGGAGAAGTTCCATTCCCCCACCAATGCCGACATATAGCACACGTGGATTGTTTATCAAATCCCTGGGATGAACAGTAGAGCCGCAACCATAATTCATTTCTAACATCTTCTTAGGGATGTTCAGCCCGGGAAAGGCCCAAACGGGTGTGGTCGTGCAGCAAAGACCTATGTCCGGAGTGGTAGCCGCCTGTTTGTACACATCTATGGTCGTATCGAGATAATTGTCCATAAATATTATGTTAAAGTGCCCCCACAACTTGAGCCAGCTCCTGCTGTGCAACCAAAGCAATGCTGGTTGATCCTGATTTCCCTGCTTTCAAGTGAGTCAGCATCAAACTCAGAAATGTGATTACTCCCTGAACTGATCTTCATGTCAAGCATTTGATTGAAGTCACAGTCGTACATGTAGCCATCCCATCCAACACTCAGCGTATTTCTACACATCACGTCAAAAGCAGCAGATGGATTGAAATTATGGACCAGCTCATTCATGTAGTCATCATAGTTGCCGGAGTTTATAAGGTAGTCAAGAAACCTGCTGATTGGCAAATTGGTGATGACAAAGAGATTGTTGAATACAATGTTGTAATTGTCGAGTAACTTGTGCTTAAACTCAGTTTCCAGGCCTGCCTGATCAGCAGGTAAGAAAGCGCCGGAAGGATTGTATACCAGGTCCAGTTTCAATGAGGGATCCTGTCCGTATCCAACCTCATTGAGCATTTTTAATGCTTCGATAGATTTATCAAAAACACCATCACCTCTTTGAGCGTCGGTTCTTCTGGCCGTGAAATAGGGGAGAGAAGAAACTACATTTACTTTATGCTTTTTAAAGAATTCAGGCAAGTCTCTGTATTTGGGATTCGCCAGAATGATGGTAAGGTTACATCTTACCATGATAGATTTACCCATCGCTGAAATCTCTTCAACAAACCACCGGAAATGAGGATTCATCTCCGGAGCTCCACCGGTGATATCTACCATTTTGATGGATGTATCACGGATGGCATCCAGACATTGCTGCATGGTATCGCGCGTCATGATCTCTGTTCTGTCAGGACCAGCATCTACATGGCAATGTTTGCATTCCTGATTGCACATTTTACCCACATTCACCTGGAAAATCTCTATTCCTGTTGGTTTCAATGGGTATAGACCAATCCCCTCCAGTTTATCCCTGAAGGTAGGAATGCCAATAGCTTCGTTGTCACCCAGCAGCTCTACCTGTGTGTCGGGGGACGAAAATCTGTGTTTTATTTTATTTAGTGAAGACACATTACATCATTTTATCTTTTACCTGATTCATCATTTGGACGCCGTGTACCAATGATGCACCACCCCTGATAGCGGCCGCCACATGCACGGCTTCCATCATTTGCTCCTCATCACAGCCTTTGGACATTGTATCAGCAGTATATGCGTCAATACAATAAGGACATTGAATGGCGTGAGATACCGCTAATGCAATGAGAGATTTTTCGCGTGCAGTGAGTGCCCCAGGTTCGAATACCTTTCCGTAGTATTCGAAAAATTTATCACCTAATTCCTTCTGAAATTCGGTCACATTGCCAAATTTCTTTAGGTCTTCTCTGTTGTAGTAAGTTTCTTTCATGGAACTAATCTTTATTCACACATTCAATTAAAAAATTGAAATTGAGCAAATAACCTTTCTTTACCAACAGCGATTGGAGAAATGTGTTCCATTAAAGGCAGAAAGAAATCTATTTTATCTCAACCCCGACACTTCTCAGGTCATCCCAGAAAGCAGGATAGGATTTATTGACTACTTCAGGGTCGAGGATTTCTACTGGCCTGATCTGACAGACGGGCGCGAAAGCCATGGCCATGCGATGATCCTCATAGGTTTCAATCGGAGCAATCTTATCCGGTATGGCCCCGGGAGTTAAAGTCCAGATAGATCCTTTTTCGTTTAGCTCGGCACCAATCTTCCGAAGTTCGTTGGTCATGGCCGCTATCCGATCTGTTTCTTTGATCCTAAGACTTTCGAGTCCGGTCATTTCCAATTGTACGCCTTTTATGGCAGCAGTTACCATCACTGTCTGAGCCAGGTCAGGGCATGTTTTGAAATCGATCTGAACTGATTTATTGGACGTGTTTCCTTTGGAAAGTCGGACGCCACCATCACTGTATTGTGTTGCCAGCCCCATTTCCTGCATAATGTTGACGATCTGTTGGTCCCCCTGCAAGCTGTTTTCTTTTAAACCTGTAAGGACAAGATCGGGATGAGCATCTAAAGCCGCCAGGGAGAACCAGTAGCTGGCTCCTGACCAATCGCTCTCTATGGTGTAGGCTTGTTCCTTGTAGGACTGAGGTTTGATGGTGATGGTATTTCCCTGCCAATTACTTTGCACTCCGAAGTGATTCATCAGGGCCAGGGTCATTTCTATATACGGCCTGCTAAAAACTTCGGTGGTCAGTTCCAGCTCGAGGCCCTCGGGGAGGACCGGGCCAATCATAAGTAAGGCACTGATAAACTGACTGCTCACATTGCCGGGTATCTGTATTTTTTTTGTTTGTTGCACTTTGATGCCCTGTATCCTAAGTGGTGGGTATCCTTGCTTTTCCAGGTATTCTACTTTCGCACCCAGCTTGATAAGTGCATCAGCCAATAATCCGATCGGCCGTTCTTTCATTCTGGGAGTTCCTGTGATCGTTTCACCTTTACCTTTTACGCCCAGGTAGGCGGTACAGAATCGCATGGTGGTACCCGCATCCAACACATCCCAAACATCCCCCCTTTCACGGAACAGCCTCATCATGGTTTGGGTGTCCCTGGCTGCCGAAAGGTTTTCCAGCTTCATTTTATTCCCACTTAATGCATTGATAAGCAGGGCGCGGTTGCTTTCACTCTTGGAGGAGGTCAATTTAACGACTCCCTGAAGGTTTTTATCGAATTTTGAAATTATTGATCTCAAATTAAAATATTTTTAGAATTACGTAGAACTATCGTACAACCATTCTCGTTAATTGAATGTCTTAATTATTAATATGTCGATTGGTAGAACTATAGCAACCATTTTAATCACTGCGGTGGTAGGTACTTTTGCACTTGTTTTTACAAACCCTAAGAAAGTCAGCAAAAATAAGGTCAAAACTCACAATAGCCGTACTGATTTGGGTATTGAAGAGAAAGAAGATCTTTTTATTTGAGGGTATTGTAGAATTTTATCGCCGCCGCGATCATTTTTTCATCCACTTTCATATCATAAACACACTTCCCAATCTTCTCCAGCAAGGAAAAGTTGATTTCATTGCCAACGTTTTTCTTGTCCTGCCCCATTAGTTCCATGAGATTTTCCATGGGTGGGATCGCTATGCCCTCATAAATCGATGTAATGTAACCGGTAATTTCTTCCAGTGACTTTTCATCCAGCAACTTCAGCTGAAAGCTAAGGTGAGCTTCCAGAATCATCCCCACAGCAATGGCTTCTCCATGCAACAAACTCTTTTGATGGTTCAGATACCAGGTCTCCACAGCATGCCCCAGCGTGTGTCCATAATTTAGGATTTTTCTAAGTCCGTTCTCCCTGGGATCTTCTTTCACTACCTCGGATTTAATCTCCACGGATCGCTGGATAACCGATTTCCATTCCATTTCGGGAAACTGCGAGGTGCTCGTTTGCTTCCAATAGTGCTCATCACGTATCAGTCCATGTTTGATGACCTCTCCAAAACCGGATCTCAGCTCCCGGGGAGGCAAAGTTTTCAAAAAGTCAGTGAAGATCAGGATTCGTTCAGGGTCATTGAATAACCCGATGTGATTTTTCAATCCCATAAAGTCAATCCCAAGTTTACCACCAATGTTGGCGTCTACCATAGCCAGGAGCGTGGTGGGGTAGTTGATGAAACGGATGCCTCGCTTGTAGGTGGATGCCACAAAGCCACCCATGTCGCCAATGACCCCACCGCCCACATTCACCAACAGGGATTTTCTGGAGAATCCTGCCCTGGTAAGTGCTTCCCATATTTTTTCGCAGGTACGGAGGTTTTTGTTGATTTCCCCGCTTTGAATTTCAATGATCAGGTATTGGTCATGCTTAAAATAAGGCAAACAATGTCGGGCCGTATTTTCATCCACCAGTATGGCAACTTTGTCAGGGTTTAATTGGTTTAATACTTCCTGAAGCGCATCTTGAGGCGATTTGATAAAAAGGATATCCTTTGAGAGTTCCACTATAAATGATAAAAGAAAAAGGTTCAATGATGATGCTATCTTTGCATCGCTTTTCAAAACTATGTCAGAAAATTCAGAAATCAACTTTGAAGACACGGCAATTGGATTTGCATCAAAGAGTACGAGCGATCTAAAGAAGACTTATCTCCTCTTTTTATCCATGCGGTTTTCCTGGATGGTAGATATAGGGACCTTCCTTACAAAAGCTGCCTTGAGGTTGAAACTTCCGGTAAAAGGAATTATCAGAGATACACTCTTCAAACAATTTTGTGGTGGCGTTTCCATCAAAGATTGTAAGCAAACCATCGATCACCTGGAGAAGTTTAATGTCAAAACCATCCTGGATTATTCTGTGGAGGGGCAGGAGACGGAAAAAAGTTTTGATGAGACGATGGAGGAGGCATTGAGGGTGGCGGATTTTGCTAAAAACACCCCTGGCATTCCTTTCTGTGTGATGAAGCTTACAGGATTGGGGTCCGCTTCTTTGATGAAGAAGAAACAATCAGGAAAAGCGCTTACGGAGAAGGAACAACTGGCGTTTGAAAGGTTTAAGGAGCGGGTTTATCGTGTGGCAGATCGAGTGGTCAGCAACAATCTCAGGTTTATGGTAGATGCAGAAGAAAGCTGGATTGAGGAAGTGATTGATGACCTGGTCATAGCACTGATGCTGAAATACAATAAGGAGGCACCGATGGTTTTTATCACTTATCAGCTCTACATGAGCGATGCATTGGAGCGGATGAAAGCTGATTATAAAAAGGTATCTGAGCATGGGTGTTTTTTTGGAGCAAAGCTCGTGAGAGGTGCCTATATGGAGAAGGAGAGAGATCGGGCCGAAGACAAAGATTATCCGGATCCAATACAGCCAGATAAAAAGTCTACAGATAAAGCATATGAAGATGCGCTGGTCTTTGCTACTGATCACATTGAGCGATTTGCAGTCTGTGCCGGCACGCATAATGAAGGGTCCTGCCAGGTGCTTACCTCACTTATGCGGGCCAAAGGGATAAAAAAGAGCGACGAACGTGTTTACTTTGCGCAACTATTGGGGATGAGCGACAATATCTCGTTCAAACTGTCCAATATGGGATACAATGTAGCAAAGTATGTGCCCTATGGACCCGTTGAAAAAGTCTTGCCTTATTTATTTCGTAGGGCGGAAGAAAATACCTCGATAGCCGGTCAGAGCAGCCGGGAATATGCACTGGTAAAAACAGAGTTAAAAAGAAGAAGAAAAGAAAAAGCCGACATAAATGCAACTTAGCGAACAAGAGATCCAACGTAGAAAAGAACGAGAAGAGTTAATGAAATTGGGTATTGACCCTTATCCAGCTGCGCTGTTTGAGGTGAATGTTTCTGCCAGGGATATCAAAGAAAATTACGAACGTAGAAAAACAGACTACAAAAGTGTATCAATAGCAGGTAGACTCATGAGCCGAAGGATCATGGGGTCGGCTTCGTTTGCTGAGATACAAGATAGTACCGGAAGAATTCAGATCTATCTGCGCAGGGATGATCTTTGCCCGGGTGATGACAAGTCGCTATACAACGATATTTTCAAAAAGAGACTGGATATTGGTGATATCATTGGTATTCAGGGTTATGTCTTTACCACCCAAATGGGGGAGATATCCATACATGTTCAGGAGCTGACCTTACTCTCCAAATCGCTTCACCCGCTTCCCATCGTCAAAGAGACGGAAGATGAAAAAGGTCAGAAGAAAACATATGATGCCTTCAGCGATCCCGAGCAGCGATACAGACAACGATACCTGGACCTGATTGTAAATCCCAAGGTGAAGGAAACCTTCAAGATGCGCACCCAGCTTATCAATACGCTACGTGACTTTTTCAACAGCAAAGGCTACCTGGAGGTGGAAACACCCATCTTGCAACCCATTCACGGGGGAGCGGCAGCCCGTCCTTTTGAGACGCATCACAATACCCTTAACATGAAACTCTATCTCAGGATAGCTAATGAGCTTTATCTGAAAAGGCTTATCGTAGGTGGGTTTGATGGTGTTTATGAGTTTGCCAAGGATTTCCGAAACGAGGGTATGTCCCGGTTCCACAACCCGGAGTTTACCCAGGTAGAGCTTTATGTAGCTTACAAAGACTACTTCTGGATGATGGATTTCATGGAGGAGGCTGTGGAGAAAGTAGCCCTGAGCCTTCATGGGGATACGAAAGTGAAGGTAGGTGAAAATACCATCGAATTTCAGCGTCCATGGAAACGTTTCACCATGTTTGAAGCCATCGAGCATTTCACAGGGATAGATATTTCAAAAATGGATGAAGAGCAGCTCAAGAAGGTATGCAAAGACCTGAAAGTGGATATCGATGACTCCATGGGGAAAGGCAAACTTATTGATGAGATTTTTGGTGAGAAATGTGAGCCGCATTTGATCCAGCCTACCTTCATCATGGATTATCCGGTGGAAATGTCACCATTGACGAAGAAACATCGCTCCGAAGAGGGCCTGGTAGAGCGATTTGAGGTGATTTGTAACGGAAAGGAGATCATGAATGCTTACTCCGAGTTAAATGATCCGATTGATCAGCGGGAGCGATTTGAAGAGCAACTTGAGCTGGCCAAAAGGGGAGATGAAGAGGCCATGGCACTGGACGAAGATTTTTTACGGGCTCTTGAGTATGGAATGCCTCCTACTTCAGGTGTGGGTATTGGTATCGACCGGCTTGCCATGATCATGACCAATAGCAACTCCATACAGGATGTCTTGTTTTTCCCGCAAATGCGTCCGGAAAAGAAACCTGTGGTTGCGTCGGAATCTGACTATGTAGAAGTGGGTGTAAGAAAAGAATTGATACCTATTCTTCAGAAACTGGGTTTTAATAGTATCAAGCAATTGAAAGAAGCGAATGTAAATAAGCTATTCAATGATGTTTGTGGCATGCGCAAGAAGCTAAAACTGGATATTCAAAATCCGACTAAGGAAGAGGTGGAATCGTGGCTTGAGTAATTGCCAGGTTTAGAGATTCTACTTTACAGGGACTTTAATTTTGAGGGTGGTCCCCTTATTTCCAGAGATGATTTCCAGGAAGCCGCTGCACCTTGCCACGCGTTCCCTAATGTTTTTCAGGCCGTTGCCAGAATACTCGGTGGATGCGTCGAATCCAATGCCATTATCTGAAATGATCAGGTTCAGAAAATGAGTTTCCCGATTCAGTGACAAGGAGACCTCACTTGCTTTCGCATATTTAAGGATATTGGTGATCCCCTCCTGTACGATCCGATAGATCTGGGTACTCAATTCATCCGAAAGCTCTATCTCATCGAAATTTAGCTCGTATTCAGTAATGGTGGATTCGGGAAAGGTACTCATTACATCTTCTATGGCGGATTTGAGACCCAGTCCCTGAATGGTATAAAGAGATAAGTTCTTTGAAAGGCTTCGAATCTCATCGATACTTTGATCAATTAATTTACTGGCTCTGAGCAGTGTGCCTGCGGAATCATCTTCCAGCTGGCTGAGAAACATCTTAGAGGCAACCAGCTTCTGACCCAGACTGTCATGCAGGTTGGATGCAATGGTCTTGCGTTCTTTTTCCTGAATATCAAGCATTGATTTTCTTAGCTGCCGATCTTTAGTCACATCAGTGAGTATTCCAAAGTAATAACCTTCTTTGCTCCTTTTACGATCGGGCACCAGGTAGGTCTTACAGTGAATGACCTTTTTGTCATTCTTCCGGGTACACCTGTGCTCCATGTAAAATTCTGAGTTTTCTCTGATCGCACGCTTCAATTCATACTCGAAGATTTCTCTTTCTGCTTCGTTGATGCGGTCAAGAAATTCTTCGTAGCTAATTTTTTTTATTTCCTGATCGAAACCAAGATTCTTCATGAATTGCTGAGAGCAAAATAATTTGCCCTTTTGAACATTGTATTCAAAACTACCGGACAGTGATTGTTTTTCCGACTGTCTCAATAATTGCTGACTTGTTCTTAAGGCTTCATCATCTAGTTTCTTTTTGGTGATGTCCCTTGTTACATCTACAAAACCAATATTTTTTCCATCTTCATCTTTGAGGGGTGTTTTGATAGATTCAAAGACGTACCTTTTGCCATTGTTGTGATAATCCATCTCAAGGATTACAGGCTCTTCTTTTTTTAGGACCTCTTCATCCGTAGCCAGGATTTGGTCCATAATATCGCTGGAAAATAAGGTGTTGATGTTTTTACCAATAAGCTCTTCTTGTGTTTTGCCAAAGAAGCGGCAGAAACCCTCATTTACTTCTATGAGATTTCCTTCAAGGTCCTTCAAAAAGATCAGGTCAACGGCACTTTCCATCAGTGTACTGAGGATACCATTTCGATAGAGCAGTTCGGCCTGATATCTTGCTGACTCTTGTCTTAGTTTTGCTTCTTCTAAAAGCTGAAGAATGATTTTGGGCGCGTTGGAGACATTGTCTTTTAGAAGAAAGTCATTAGCTCCATGTCTCATGACTTCAACAGCTTTTTCCTCTCCCAGGAAACCTGTTAGAAAGAAAAATGGAATGATGGGATCTTCTTCACGTAAGACTTTTAAGGCGTCCAAACCAGTGAATGCAGGTAAGTTATAGTCTGATATTATGATATCAGTTGAGTCCAGACCATTTTGGATGAAGCTGGTAAATTCCGGCAGACTGCTGGTGACGTTCAGCATGACCTCCATTCCCGATTTTTTAAGCGCTTGCTTTAAAAGCAGGATATCATCAGGGTTATCTTCAAGCAGTAGTATGTTTATTTTATCTTTTTCCAATTTTAGTTAGCTAGTCTAAGTTGGGGGGTTCATTTACAAGCAGCCAATACATACTTATTTGTCGCGCTGCCTTGATAAATTGACCAAAATCGATGGGTTTTACCACATAGGAATTCACACCGTAATCATAACATTTCTTTAGATCGGCATCTTCCTTTGAGGAAGTCATAACAACCACAGGTATATTTTTGGTCAGGTTGTCCATTCTTAGGATCTGCAACAATTCCGTACCATCAACTTTTGGCATCTTGAGGTCCAAAAGTATGACCTTTGGTTTGACACTAATGTCCCTTCCCTTGTATTTCTCCTTACCAAACAAGAAATTCATGGCTTCCTCGCCATCCTTGAGCCATACAATTTCATTGGTCATAAATTCTTTTAGTGCTCTGATAGCCAGAGTTGCATCATCAGGATTATCCTCGATCAGCAATACCTCTACAGGTCGTTCAGCTTCTTTCATTCAGTTTTAAGGGTTAGAGTTACTTTGGTGCCTTTGTTAATTTCTGATTCAATGAGGATTTTACCCTGATGCCTGTCTATGATCTTTTTGCACAAAGCCAATCCAATTCCTGTTCCCGGGAACTCTGCTTCCGTATGCAATCGTTGAAAGACACCAAATAATTTACTGGCATACTTCATGTCAAATCCAATGCCATTATCTACTATCGTAATGATGGCATTGGACCCTGATAGCTCACCGGAAATGGAGATATGTTGTTCTGCATTTTTGCTGCTGTATTTTACTGCGTTTGAAATAAGATTTCCAAAAACCACTTCAAGCATGGACTTATCTCCGTAAACATCCGGAATTTTCCCTATTTCAATTTTTTCGTCAGGAAAGTCATCATTGTTTCGGATGATCTCTTCAATCAATTCTTTTGTATTGACAACTTCAAGTTCATTTTGCTTCCGGGTAAGCCTGCTGAAAGTAAGCAGGTCATCGATCAGCGTGCCCATTTTAGAGGCATTATATATAATCCTTTCCAGGTACAATTTTGTCTCTGGTTCAAGCGCTTTGAGCTCATCTTCCAGTGCGCTGGCAAATCCACTAATGGCCCTCAATGGTGCTCGCAAATCGTGTGAAACAGAGTATGTGAAAGATTCCAGCTCCTGATTTACCTTTCTGAGTTCAAAAGTGCGCACACCTACCTGCTCTTCCAGCATCTTGTTGATTTCCAGACGTTCCTTTTCAAGCTTTTTCTTTTCAGAGATGTCGCTTATTGATGCAGCTACCAAAGTTTTACCTTCAGTATGAATAGGACCCAAAACGATTTCTACAGGGAATGTTTCTCCTGACTTTGTTTGACCGTAAATATCCTCTACCACATAGGTTGTTTTGGTAAGCGGTTTCTTTCCAAAGAATTTTTTTAACTGCTTTTCGAGTTTATCAATGTTTTTTGAAAAAAGAGATTCCAGCGGTTTACCAATGAGTTCTTTTTTGGAACGTTTAAATAAATTGGTGGCCTCCCGATTATTGATCTCTATGGTGAGGCTTTCATCTAAAATCAACATGGCTTCCGGAGTAGACTCCAGCAATTCACGAAAGCGTTTTTCTGAGCTCTCTATTTTTTTTCTGGACAATACCAAATCAGTTACATTTTCCGTAGAAATGATAATTCCGCCTATGGTTTTATTGTCCTTGTACCAGGGTCTAATCTCGTATTTTATATAGGTTTTAGATCCGTCCGGATTATAATATGCATATTCTTCCTCTTTGATGATCTCACCATTCATAGATCTTTGGTGATAATCTAACCATTCCGGCATTTCCAATAACGATGGGAAGACCTCATAATGTGATTTTCCTGTAATATCATCTTCTAGACCATAATCCTTGTACCATTGTCCACTAGCCTTGATGTAGCACATTTCTGTATCAAACATGGCCATGGCTCCGGGTGTATATTTGATAAAGAGATCAAGTTGGTTTTCCAGATTGCTTTTTTCTTCTTCTACCTTGTCATAACTCTCTTTTCTATAAAAGGTGAGGGCAAAAGGAGCAGCCTGTGCCAGGGCAATTACAGTAACCCACGATACGATGCCCGTGAGCAATTTTAGAAATCCTGCGAACCGGTATACCGGGTCCCAGAAAATGATCACTTCAGTGAGGTGAGTGAAGCCGCATAAGAGAATAAATAAACTGAAAAGAACCAGGAATCTTTTGTATTGTATTTCCTTTCTTTTACTTAGAAAGAATAAAAGCAATAACGGAATAGATAGATATGCGGTGAAAATCAATGAGTCTGAAATGATGGTGATCCAACCATCGGTTTCACTCCAGTTGCCACAATTCCATCTGGCAGGCCAGTTGTCCGTTTCAAACAAGGAGGTAAAATACCCACCCAAACTGTTTGGTCCACTCACTGTAGCTTGCTTTACTTCACATTGAGCTATTTGTTGGCTTGCAGGTATTATTAATTTGGTGTCCTCTGCTTGTGAAACGTTTAAGGCATGAATTAGCAGACTAAGTAGGATAAGTTTCTTCATGACTTAGTTGTCTTCAATTTATTACAATTTATGTAAAATTGAGTCATGGAGGAAGATATTCAGTCTTAAGCGTTGAAAATAGGTGTTTTACCCTATATTCAAATCAGTCTTTTCCGCGATGGTTTTTCTCCCATAAAACAAGGTCGCTTTCTCATTGAAGGTATTCTCATCGTCGGTGGTAAAAAATTTAATAGATCTTGATTTTAGCAGCCTTTTTTCAATTTCCGGATGTCGGTGGAGATACTCCGCCAGGCTATCAGCAACAATCTTACCCTGATCAATGATCTTGATGTGCGGTGGTAAATACTTTTTAATCTTTGGAATGAGCAGTGGATAGTGGGTACAGGCAAGAAGGAGGGTATCAATCTTATGATCTGCTTTCAGGATCTGATCAAGGTTTTTTTGAACAAAATAATCTGCACCGGCTCCGTCCTGTTCACCATTTTCGACCAGTGGTACCCACATCGGGCATATTTCCTGACTTACACGAATGTCCGGAAAAAATTTATTGATCTCAATCAGGTAGGATTCCGACTGGATGGTTCCTTTGGTGCCCAGTATGCCGATATGTCTGGAAGCAGTAAAATGACCAATGGATTCGGTGGTCGGCCTGATCACGCCAAGTACCCTCCTGTCCGGCGCTATTTTAGGTAAGTCCTTTTGCTGGATGTTTCTCAGGGCTTTGGCTGAAGCCGTGTTGCACGCCACAATGATGAGCGGGCATCCCTGATCAAATAAATATTTGACAGCCTGGAGTGAATACTGATAGATGGTTTGAAAAGAGCGGGTGCCATAGGGTGTGCGTGCATTGTCACCAAGATATAGGAAGTCGTAATTTGGTAGCTTTTTCACCAGTGACTTAAGCACGGTTAAGCCTCCATATCCAGAATCAAATACCCCAATCGGGCCCTTTTCAGCCATAGAATAGTGGAAATTTATTAGAAGGGGAGTTGATCGATGATTTCCTGCATTTTGCGATCAGAATACCTTCCTGTGGTGGCGTAGATGATTTTTCCTTCCTGATCTAACAGGTAGAAGTACGGAATGTCTTTCTCATCAAAACCCAAAGATTCCTCATAGTCTTTTACTTTCCCTTTGTAAAAGAGCACATAAGGCTCCAGCCTTCTATCGATGGTTTTTTTCACTTTCTCCATGGTGGCTTTGTAAGCAGGCCGCTTGGCTCCGGTAAACATGGGTACAAAGTAGAGGTTCACATCGTAGTCAATCTGAAAAATGCTGTTTTTATCCGGGTCCTTGATAAACTGGTTATATGCCGGACTAAACCATGTCTTCAAATCGTTTTCAGCTTTTTTGGAGAATGCAATACCTATGATCGTGTGTTTTCCCTTGGTATCGGTGGGGAGGTTGATAAATTCATTTTTCAGGTTCTCTCCCTCTATCAGTGGAAATTGATTTCCCACCTGAGCGATGGACGTAAACGAGATAAGAAATAGAATACCAAAAGCTGAGTTCTTAAACATGGTTTTAAAATTTGATGAAAGTTACAAAGTCTCCTGGAAACAACGGATTTGATATTGCAAATAGTATACCTAAATTTAAATGATAAAAAACTGATCATGGGTCATTTCATTATTATCTCTATATTTTTTCTCATGCTTTCGAGCTGTGGTTTCAACAATGCTAAACTGGAAGCAGAATTGGTTGAAATGAAAAAAATGGTTGAACAGGCTCAAAGTGATGCTGAGCATTCCGCGGCAGAGGCCATAAGAGCTCAGGCGATGGCGGAAGCCAATGCAGCAGCAGCACTTAAAGCAGAGAAGGAAGTAAGCGAGTTGGAACAAAAACTGAAAGATTGCCAATCAATAAACTAGCGGTAATAAGGACGTCCTTTCTCAAAAGAATTATCACGAATAAAAACAGTTTCTTCTCCATTTTCGATGAAATGGATTTCGTGCTTATTGACAAAGAAAATGTGAATCGCTGACCCTTTCAATTCAAAAGCATATTCTTCCCCGAATGAAAGGGCTACATCCACGACCGGTTCCTGCCCCTTGATATTCACCCACTGGACGGTTTTTTGATCCTGGTTGATTTTCAAATAGGCTTTTCTCACCAATTGATCGGTAGGGTCATGCTGTTCCAGCTCCAGGACATCATCAAAAATTTTATTGATCGATAGGCTCATCTTGTCCGGAGATAGAAATCTGTCATCCTCCAGAACTGTAAGTAACTGGGTGGCATCACTTTCAAAGCTTCCGGTGTGGTATACTTTCGTAGCCACGAGAATCGCTTGTTCAAATTTCTCGGCAATGGTTTCCGCGTAATTGCTGGTGCTGTCTTCATACGCTTTTGGGATGGACAAATACAGAAAGGATGCTTCGGAAGGTACAGCTCCATTTTTTATTTGACTGATGTCTTTAGCTTGCTGATATGTCCCTATGCGGATCGTCTTTCCCTTGACCAGTCTGCCTGAATTGGTTTTTGCTTCTTCAATATTGATGGTGTAGGGGTTCAGGTCCCCAAACTGAAAAACCCGCTGCATGTGCGTTCTGTCCTGAATTGCCCCCAGGTTTTCAGTGGAGATATTTCTGATGGTGGCTTTTAGCGTTTGAGGATCAAAGTTAAAGCGGTTGGTCCACCACTCTTCATCATCGATGTTGTAATAGTGGTAGGTAAGTTTCTGTTCGAGCCACTCAGCGGTCTGCTGGAGCACCACCAGGTCCTCATCCTTACTTTGGCTGAACAGAGAGATCTGAAAAAGGCAATAACACAAAAAGAACAGACCGGATCTCATTTTATCATGGTTGTGACGGTTGGCTAAAATTATAGATAATATCTTTAAACCTGGATTATGTATCAGACTTTCTATTACATGGCTAAATTACTTCAAAATCAGGCACTTAACATGATATTCTCTCGCCACCATAGCGATGCTATGCTTCCGATCGTAAGTGCTTGATTTTCTTGTACTTTAGCCCTTCATGACCAAACTCTAATACATAATCCAGGTTAAACCTCAGAATAAAACTAACATGTTTCAAGATCCTTCTCCACTGGCAGAACGTATGAGACCCCGCTCTTTAGATGAGTTGGTAGGACAGGAGCACCTGGTAGGCGAAAAAGGAGTTTTGAGGAAGACAATCCTTTCGGGTAAAGTACCTTCCATGATCCTTTGGGGTCCTCCGGGAACAGGTAAAACAACCCTGGCAAACATCATTGCCAACCAGGTCAAAGTGCCCTTTCACACGCTGAGCGCCATCAGCTCAGGGGTGAAAGATGTACGGGAGGTGATCAATCAGATCAGGCCAGGAAGTAAAGCCATACTATTTATTGATGAGATCCACCGCTTCAATAAGTCGCAACAAGATGCCTTGCTGGGAGCCGTGGAAAAAGGGACCATCACATTGATTGGTGCTACTACAGAGAATCCGAGTTTTGAGGTAAACGGGGCCTTGCTATCGAGGTGTCAGGTTTATACACTTAAGCATTTGGAGACGAGCCATTTGACTACCATTTGTGAAATGGCTATCAGTAAGGATGCGGAACTGAAGAAGATTGATGTCAAACTGGAGGAAACGGAAGCCCTATTCAATTTATCGGGAGGTGATGCCCGGAAACTGCTGAATCTGCTGGAGCTTATCATCAAGGCTGAGAATAGCAAAAAGGTCACAATCACCAATGAAAAAGCCATTGAGGCAGCTCAGCGTAAGACTGTTTTGTATGATAAAAAGGGGGAGATGCATTATGACATCATATCCGCTTTTATCAAGTCGATACGGGGGAGTGATCCCAATGCGGCTGTTTATTATCTGGCCAGGATGATTGAAGGAGGTGAGGATGTGAAATTTATTGCACGTCGGTTGGTCATTCTGGCGTCAGAAGACATAGGTAATGCCAACCCTACGGCTTTGGTCATGGCCACGTCGGCATTTCAGGCAGTGAATGTGATAGGATATCCGGAATCACGGATCATCCTTTCCCAATGTGTGACCTACCTCGCCTCTTCACCTAAGAGTAACGCCAGCTATAAAGCGATCAACGAGGCTCAGGCCGTGGTATCTAAGATGGGCGATTTACCCGTGCCCATGGCTATTCGCAATGCACCAACCAAGCTGATGAAAGATCAGGGCTACGGCCAGGGCTACCAGTATGCTCACAACTATGAAGGGAATTTTGCCGAAATGGAATTCCTGCCCGAAGAGATCAAAGGGACTACTTTCTACGACCCCGGTCATAATCCCAGAGAGGAAGAACTCAGGAAGTTCTTACGTCATCGATGGAAAGAAAAATATGGATATTGAAGCCACAGAGCTATTTTGTTTGTGACAAACTAACGTTAAATATATATTTTTACCAGAATCGTAAAATTTTAACATGTGTGAATGAGGCAATTCAATGATTTCTTAAACGTCATCGACGGATATCTGGGTAGTGGGGCCTGGTTTGTTTATCTTCTTTTGGGTACTGGTTTATTTTTCACCATCTATCTTGGGTTTCCGCAGCTCCGTTATTTTGGATTTGCCATCAAAGTACTGAAAGGTAAGTTTGATAAGAAGGGAGATCAGGGAGATGCCTCTCATTTTCAGGCACTTGCCACGGCACTTTCAGGTACTGTTGGTACAGGTAATATTGGTGGTGTTGCGCTGGCTGTTCATCTGGGCGGTCCGGCCGCTCTTTTTTGGATGTTAGTCACTGCTTTTCTGGGGATGACCACCAAGTTTGTGGAAGTAACCCTGTCGCACAAATACCGGGAAACAACCGAGGACGGGTTGATCGCTGGTGGTCCCATGTATTACATGAAAAACCGGTTGAACATCAAACTGAACAACGGTAAGATATTAAAGACAGGCGTTTGGCTTGGAGGTGTTTTTGCCGTTGCTACGATTTTTTCATCCTTTGGCACAGGTAATCTTCCTCAGATCAACAACATAGCGAATTCTGTTTTTACCACGTTTGGGATCAAGCAAATTATTACAGGGGGAGTGCTCACAGTTTTCCTTGCGCTGGTCATCATCGGAGGGATTAAGCGAATCGTTAAAGTGACAGAGAAGCTGGTGCCTTTGATGGCTGTCATCTATTTCATCGGTGCCCTATCGGTGATCTTATTCAATTACGAAAACATTATACCCTCTTTCATTTCTATCTTCTCAGACATTTTCACCGGTACATCAGCTGTCGGAGGATTTCTCGGTGCCAATTTTGCTTTTGCCTTCAACAGAGGGGTGAACAGAGGCTTGTTTTCCAATGAAGCGGGTCAGGGATCGGCACCTATAGCCCACGCTGCTGCCAGGGCTCATGAACCTGTGTCCGAAGGGTTGGTAGCGATTCTGGAGCCATTTATTGATACCATTATCATTTGTACCATCACAGGTTTGGTTTTGCTGTCGTCCGGAGCATGGTCCAACAAGTATGAAAATGAATTCCAGTTTACGGATGTCTACGTAATGGAGAAACTTTATGATGAAAGTATACTGGAAGACCGCCAAAAGATCAGGAGTCATGTACTGGGAACAAATACGGAGAGGTACTTTGAAGGGACTCTGACTATTGAAAATGGTAAAGTAACCAATCCTCTAACCATCATTGCTGCTCATTCCTTTGCTGAGGATGTGAAAGTTTATGAGGGAGAAAAGTTGTACTCGGGAAGTCTAAAAGTGATCAATGGACAGATCGCCACTGAAAATGAAAATATTCGAATGATTGGTAAGTCATTGTTGCATAGTGCGCCGCTGACCACCATAGCCTTCAATACGGGCTTTTTTGGAGATTATGGGCAGTACATCGTCACTATCGGGCTGCTCCTTTTTGCGTTCTCGACCTCCATATCGTGGTCTTATTATGGAGGAAGGGCTACCACTTACTTGTTTGGCTCCAAATACGAAATCTACTATAAAATTGTCTACATCGCCGGATTCTTCTTCGCCTCATTTGCGGATACGACCATCATCTGGACGGTGGCCAATATTACCATTGCCTTGATGACCATTCCAAACCTTATCGGACTATTGTTGTTGCATAAAGAAATGAAATCTACCGTAAACCAATATTGGAAAGATTTCGGTGAGGAATGGCCGGATGAAAAAATTCCAAGGTAATAATTTGGCCAGTTAAGTAGTCATTTTTCCACTGATCACCATTTATGATGGCATTTCAGTGTGGCACTGTTTTATTTGATTATGATGCGTAAAGGATTCCAGCTATTTATTGTTTGTGTGCTTATTGGATTTTCATCAGAGGCACAAAAGAAGGTTATTAAAAACATTAAAAAATCTGTCAGTCAACAGGGTATTGAGTCACACATGTATTTCTATGCTTCAGATGAGCTGAGAGGGAGAAATACAGGAACCATCGAAAATAGGATAGCAGCAAGATACATTGCTGAAAGGTTCAGGGCATATGGTGTAAAGCCTGTTGATCAGCAAAATGGCTTTTTCCAGGAGGTTGGCCTGACCCGTACCAAAATCCCCAATGAAGCAAAATTGACCGTGGGTGATTCTGTCTTCAATTTATGGGATGACATGATCTTCACCAGTCCTGCAACTCTGGAAATTGATTCAGTCAATTATGTGTTTGTTGAGTATGGAACTGCTGCTGACTTCGAAGACAAAGACTTTGAAGGAAAAATCGCTGTTGGGATTTACGCGTTACCTCCGGAAGGTCAAAGGTTAGAAAGAGATGAGATGGTGAGCTTATTGAAAGAAAAGGGAGCAGTTGCCCTCCTGGAACTGTATAGGCCTTCCAAATTTGATTGGCCTCTACTGATCAACTACCTGTCCAATGATTCTTACGAATTAAATACAAAGGAGGTGGAAGAAAGCAATTTTCCTGTGGGATGGATTGTTGATCCCAACCTGGAGAGGTTAAAGTTTTTTAGAGAATCAGACAGCTTGCCTATTTCTTTAAGTATCCGGGGATCTCAAATAGATCATTTGACTGTTCCCAATGTGGTGGGATATATTGAAGGAGCGGATCCCAAACTAAAAGATGAATACATCCTGATCTCTGCTCACCTCGATCATGTTGGAGTGAAAAATGTGGTTCCCGGAGAGGATTCCATTTTCAATGGGGCGCGAGACAATGGAATTGGTATCACCAACATGCTGACCACAGCTGAGTACTTTGGTAAAAATCCACCGAAAAGGTCCTTGTTGTTTTTAGCATGTAATGCTGAGGAGGTTGGTTTGCTGGGAAGCGAATGGTATGCGGAATATCCGCTTATTCCACTGCGAAAGACCGTGTACAATATCAATACGGATACAGGAGGATATAATGATGTGACCAAGATCACCGTCGTGGGTCTGAACCGGACCAATACCACTCCGGAGCTGATCAAATCCGGGCAACCCTTTGGCTTGACAGTCATCGATGATCAGGTGCCTGAGGAAAACTTATATGATAGATCGGATAACGTCAGCTTTGCCAAAAAGGGAGTCCCCGCCATCTCTTTCGATCCAGGCTACACAGCCATGGATGATGAGATCAAAAAATATTATCACCAGCCGGGAGATGAGCCTCAGACAATAGACTATGAATACCTGACTAAATATTGCAAAGCTTATATCTATGCCGTTTATCTCTTAACTGAGATGGATACATTTAAATGGACCGAGGGTGATAAGTACCAGGAAGCAGGAGAGGAACTCTATAAATAGAGAGTAAGTATCAGGTAAGCCTGGATATAGTCTGCCATCACAAATATTCTTAACTTTAGATCATGCGGCTTCTCACCCTGATCGTTCCCGTTGCAGGCATAGCACTCTGGTTGGTATTTTCTCCCGCTGAAGAGAGCAAGCCCCATACTCCAAAAATGAATGGAGCCAGCCTTGTGAATCCGCCCCGCGAAATCACCAGAGAACAAATGGCTGAACTTAAGCAACTAAACGTGGGTTGGGTGGCCATTATCCCCTACGCATTTGCCCAGTCCGGGGAACCTGAGATTTCATTCAATCATGAGCGGCAGTGGTGGGGAGAGCGTACAGAAGGAACAATGGAATTGATCTCCCTGGCCCGGGAATGTGGAATGAAGATCATGTTGAAACCTCACGTATGGGTGCGGGGAGAAGGCTGGACGGGTGATTTCACCCTAAATAATGAGCATGACTGGAAGAAATGGGAAGAAGATTTTTCGAACTACATCCTGCATTTTGCCTCTCTGGCCGATTCATTGGATGTGGAGCTTTTCAGTATTGGTACTGAATATAGAATACCTGCCAGAGAACGTCCTGACTATTGGCGAAAGCTGATTGGCGAGGTCCGCAAGGTCTATCAAGGCAACATTACCTATGCCTCCAACTGGGACAACTTCATGCATATCACCTGGTGGGATGCCGTAGATTATTTAGGGGTAGACGCTTATTTCCCATTGGTTGACAAAGAGAATCCGACAACTCAGGAGTTGATCAAAGGATGGGAGCCCATTGTAAATGAGCTGGAAGCATTTTCAGAGCAATGGAACAAACCTGTCTTATTTACGGAGTATGGATTTCAAAGTATGGATGGAGCAGCAGGCAGGCATTGGGAGCTCGACAGAAAGCAAATACCCGTGAATGAGGAACTCCAGGCATTAGCCTATGATGCCACTTTTCAGTCTTTTATGAGTAAGCACTGGTATGCAGGAGGCTTTTTCTGGAAGTGGTATTTTTTCCAGCGCTCTCCTGAGCGGTATACTACGGACTGGACACCCCAAAATAAGAAAGCAGAACAAATAATTGCGAAGTGGTATGGTCAAAGCATAGGCATCCAGTAGTGATTTTGTATATAGTGTGTAAAAAATACATAAAAAGGATTTAGGTTTGAGGACACGCTGTAGAATTAGTATTAATAAGCAACATATAACGCAATGAAATTTCTTCAATTCACCCTTATGACATGGCTACTTTGCCATGCAGGCTTTGCCCAGGATTTTGTCAAATCGAAATTGAAAAAACAGCAAGCCCTATCAAGTGAGGCTTACCAATCGATGACTTTCAATGGTGCCTGGTGCTGGTTTTCAGATCCAAGAGCAGTCTATTACGAAGGCAAGCATAAGCGAACCTATGTGGGCTGGGTTGATAACTACGGAGACATTCAAATAAGTTACTACGATCATACCACGGGTGAAATTGATTCCAGGGTGCTCTATGACAATCTGGAGATAGACGATCACAACAACCCGTCTGTGCTGTTTGATGAAGAGGGAAAGCTCATTGTTTTCTTCAATAATCACATGCTGGGAGTGAAGCCACTTTACATCGTTAGGGCCACCAAACCAGAGAGCATCGAAAGCTGGGAACCGGTACAGGAGCTTTACCTCAACGATGAAAAGCTGAGCGACATGGGGAGTATGAACCATACCTACACCAACCCGATCAAGCTTTCTGCTGAAAATGGAAAGATCTTTCTTTTCTGGAGAGGTGTAGACGGAAAGCCCAGCTATTCTACATCAACTGACAATGGTAAAACCTGGGCTACGGGGAAGATCTTCTTTATGCCTGAGCGTAAATATTCATTCAGAAGGCCGTATACCAAAGTTTATTCAGATGGGGTGGACAAGATCCACTTTACCGTAACGGACGGTCATCCCCGAAAAGAGGATGCCAACAATATTTACTATATGTACTACCAGGCTGGTGCATTCTACAAAGCTGATGGAACAAAGATCAAGGACCTGGGTGGTGAGCCGGTTTTGCCTGAGGAAGCAGACCTGGTGTATGATGCTGCCAAAGGAAAGGCACGTGCCTGGAACTGGGAAATCGGTGAGAGCGATGGCAAGCCTGTAATCGCCTACACCAAATATCCTGATGAGCAGAACCACATCTATTGCTATGCCCGATGGGACGGGAAGCAATGGCTCAACTATGACCTGATCAATTCCGGCAGCTGGTTTCCGCAAACCATTGAAGGGGTAGAGGAACCAGAGCCTAACTATTCCGGAGGGATGAGTATAGATCATGAAAATCCCGGAACGCTTTATTTGTCAGTAAAACGAGATAGTATTTTTGAGATAGAGCAGTGGGACTCTAAAAACGGAGGAAAATCCTGGACTGTCACTCCCATTACCCGTGGTTCTTCCAAAGACAATATCCGTCCTTTTGCAGTGAGAAATGCCAGTGAAGGAAACAAGCTTCAATTACTGTGGATGCAAAACACCAAATACCATCATTTCACCTATGGCAACAGGATGAAAGACTGGGGATTGGAATTCAAAGACAGGTATCAAACAGCCATTCAAACAAGCATACCACTGAATGAGGTTACGGATCCCTTATCCAAAGAAGGTGTCGTAGATATGATGCAACGGACAGCAGACTGGCACCTTTCTAATCCAAGATATAAATACGACCCTATCGATTGGCATTACGGAGCATTGTATACAGGGATCAGGGCTTTGTATGAAGTGACTGGTGAAGACAGGTACCGCAATGAATTGATCAATATCGGTCAGGCAGCTGATTGGAAGCCACTGGATGACTTTCTCCATGCAGACCGTCTGACGATCATTGACAACTGGGCGTGGCTTTCCGGAATAATGGATGATCCGGAGATGATTGAGAAATCACAGTGGGCGCTCGATATCCATATTGCCAGAGGAACTAAACACACCGATGTAAGATTCAAGGATAATCCCTATAAGCTGGAATGGTGGACCTGGTGTGATGCGCTTTTTATGGCACCGCCTTCCTTTGTGGAAATGTGGAAGCTCACCGGAGAAACGAAATATTTAGCGTACATGGATGAGCAATGGTGGAGAACATCAGATTATTTGTATTCCGATGAAGACTCACTTTATTATCGTGACGACCGTTACTTCGACAGGCTTTCTGACAATGGCAAGAAGATCTTCTGGGCCCGTGGAAATGGCTGGGTAATAGCTGGGTTGGCGAGGATGCTGGAGGATCTTCCGACAGATTATTCCGGCAGAGAAAAGTTTGAACAACAGTATCGGGAGATGGCTCATAAGTTACTCAGGATCCAGGGAGCTGATGGTTTATGGAGGGTGAGCCTACATGACCCTGAATACCTGGACATGGGCGAGTCCAGCGGAAGTTCATTCTTCACCTTTGCTTTGGCCTGGGGACTGAATAACAACATGATCGATCAAAAGCATCGACCACAGGTGGAGAAAGCCTGGAAAGCGCTTTGCAGCAATGTGAATGAGGAAGGCAGACTGGGATATGTGCAACAAGTGGCTGGAGACCCGTATCCTTTCAAGGCCGACGAGTCTCATGTATATGCGACGGGTGCTTATCTCCTGGCTGGAAAGGAAATGTACAAACTGGCCGAAAGCCAGAAATAGGATAACTGAAATAGGTGGTTTAGTGCTTTACATCAATCTTTAGGTTGGTGGCCTGAACCGGATTGTATGGAGGAATTTCGATCGGTACCGGATCGATATGCCATATTTCATCACAGTATTGTTTGATGGTTCTATCGCTGGAGAATTTGCCGGTATTAGCCGTATTGATGACCGACATGGAGCTCCAGTGCTCAAAATTCAGGAACGCGTCCGAGACCAGCTTCTGTTGTTCAATGTAGGATCGGAAATCAGCTAGCACCAGGTAATTGTCATGGTTTAATAAATGATCTACCAGGGGCCAAAAAAGTCCTTTCTGACCTTTGGAGAAGTGCCCAAGTGAGATCATGTCCAGGCACTTTTTCAAATCAGGATCAGATTGGTAAACATCTGTTGGTCGATAGCCTTTTGCCCAGATTTCCTGGTTCTCTTCCACTGTATGGCCGAATAGAAAGAAATTCTCTTTGCCTACTTCCTGCATGATCTCCACATTCGCTCCGTCAAGTGTTCCGATGGTCAGTGCACCATTCATGGTAAACTTCATGTTCCCTGTACCCGAAGCTTCTTTTCCTGCTGTCGAGATCTGCTCACTCAGGTCAGCCGCCGGGTAGATCCTTTGTGCATTGGTGACATTAAAGTCTGGCAGAAACACCACTTTTAGCCGGTCATTTACATCCGGATCGTGATTGACCACATCTGCTACATTGTTGATTAGCTTAATGATCAATTTGGCCATGTGGTAAGAAGGTGCAGCTTTACCGCTAAAAATAAACGTGCGGGGCACGATGTCGACAGATGGATTGTCTTTTATCTGGTTATATAAATGGACGATATGCAGCACTTTCAGATGCTGTCTTTTGTATTCATGGATCCTTTTAGCCTGCACATCGAATAGTGACTCCGGGTTTAACTCAATGCCCAGATCCTCTTTTACATAATCGCTTAACCTTTGCTTGGCATCCGATTTACATTTTTGCCAGGCGATTAAAAAATTTGGATCCTCCGCATATGCTTCCAGATTTTTTAATTCCATCAGGTTGGTTTGCCAGCCATTGCCTATGGTATCATCAATGAGGTTGCTGAGTCTTGGGTTGATGAGGAGCATCCATCGACGGGGCGTGACTCCATTGGTCTTGTTATTGAATTTCGTAGGCCAAAGGTCATGGAAATCTTTAAGCACACTTTTTTTGAGTAGTTTGGTATGTAACTCTGCTACACCGTTGATGGAGTGACTACTATATGAAGCGAGGTTGGCCATTCTGACAAATTTTCCATTTGATTCTTCTATGATAGATAGCCGGGCAAGTGTATCCTTATCCACTTTATCCTTTACCTCTTCCATAAATCTGTGGTTGATCTCGAAGATGATTTCCATCAAACGTGGAAGAAGCTGTTGGAATAAGTCAATGGGCCATTTTTCGAGTGCTTCAGGAAGCAGTGTGTGATTGGTATATCCGAAAGAACTGGTAGTGATTTCCCACGCATTCTCCCAACTCAATTCATGAATATCCAGCAGCAGCCGCATCAATTCCGGTATCCCCACAGCAGGGTGTGTATCGTTTAGCTGCAGGGTGAATTTCTCATGGAAAGTCTCGATGGAGTTTCCTCTTTTGATATGAATTCTTATGGCGTCCTGCAATGAACAAGAGACAAAGAAGTACTGCTGTTTGAGCCGGAGCTCTTTACCCACTCTTTCGTCATCACTGGGATAAAGTACTTTTGAAATATTTTCAGAATTGATTTTTTTATCCACCGCTCCGTAGTAATCACCCCGATTGAAGGAGCTCAAATCGAAAGACATCTCCGAATCCGATTTCCAGAGCCGCAGGGTAGCAGCGGTATTGGTTTTAAATCCCAGAATAGGCGTATCATAAGGAATTCCTCTCACAATTTCGTCCGGTTCCCAGCGGACTTTCAGCTCACCCTTACTGTTGTTTTCTTTCTTGGTGTGGCCTCCAAAAAACACATCCATTGAATTTTCAGCCTTGCAGATCTCCCAGGGATTTCCATAGCGTAGCCATTTGTCCGTAATTTCCAGCTGCCAGCCATCCTGGATCTCCTGATCGAAGATCCCAAATTCATACCTGATGCCATAGCCAATGGCAGGAATGTCGAGTGTGGCCATAGAGTCTAAAAAACAAGCAGCCAGCCGACCCAATCCGCCATTACCTAAACCAGGTTCTTCTTCCTGTTCCACGAGCGTGTTTAGGTCTACACCAAGATCCTGCATGGCCTGATTGACATTGTCATAAAATCCCGTGTTAATGAGATTGTTATTCAGATGAGGCCCAACGAGATATTCGGCAGAGAGATAGCCAATCACCCTGACATTTTGCTCCCAGTAGTGGTTTTGGGTGCTCAGCCATCGGTGCAGGATCCGATCCCTGATGGTATACGAAAGAGCGAAGTAAAGATCGTTTTTTGTAGCGGTGTGAACACTTTTACCCTGAACGTAAAACAGGTTATCAAGAAATGCCCGTTTGAAGGTCTCTATATCAGTTCCGGTGCGGTCATCTTCAATCTTGATGGTGGGCTTGTTGCGTGGTTCCATGACTCGATATTTACCTCTATCAAAGCTAATAAATTCACACCGGTAATTAATCTTTTGGATTTTACCCCTACTATATGTTTGCTCACCCTATTAATCATGAGGGTTTTTAGGATAAAACCTTGAATTAAATTAAGTTGAGCGTTTTTAGCATTAACCTCCTTTTAAGATGAACCCTGTCACAACTTCAATGCGTTTATTGATATCACTGTTGTTCTTTTCACTTTGTTCTATCGTCTTTGGACAGCGTGCTCCGAATAAAAAACCAAACATTCTGATCATTATTCCCGATGATCTGGGCTGGTCTGATGTCGGTTATCATGGCTCGGAGATCAAAACGCCAAATATTGACAAGCTGGCTAAGACCGGGGTGAAGCTGGAGCAGCATTATGTAATGCCGACCTGTACGCCAACCCGTGTAAGCCTGATCACTGGTAAATATCCCAGTAGATATGGCATTTTGGCGCCCGCTTATGGCGAAGTCATTGACCTGGGAGATGCTACGCTGCCTTCCATTCTTTCCAAAAATGGATATTTCACGGCCCTGGTAGGTAAATGGCACATGGGATCCCCACCGTATACGCCTAAAAAGTATGGATTCCAGTCCACCTATGGCTATTTTGACGGACAGATTGAGCCTTACACCCATGAATACAAGACCGGTCGAAATTCGTGGCACCGCAACGATCAGCTGTTTGAGGAGGAAGGTCATGTGACAGATTTACTGACAGCAGAAGCCATACGCATCATTGAAGAAGACAGAAAAGAACCCTTCCTATTATACCTCGCCCATCAGGTGCCTCATTCACCGCTCAATGAACCCGAAGAATGGACATCAAAGTATGACGACCTTTCTATTGACCCGACTCGCAAGCTTTTTGCAGCCAGTGTCACGCACATGGATGATGGCATTGGTCAGGTCATCGAGGCACTGGAAAGGACCGGAAAGCGGGACAATACCCTGATCCTGGTGTTGAGCGACAATGGTGGTCAGCATAGCTGGCAAAACAGCACCCAATATCGGGGAGCATATGCAGACAAACCTCATCTCGTACTTGGAAATAACTACCCACTTAGAGGCTGGAAAGGGGAAGTCTATGAAGGGGGTATTCGGGTTCCGGCTTTGGCCAACTGGCCAGGGAAGCTAACCCCGGGGACGGTCAACGTTCCCATCCATATGTCTGATTGGCTGCCTACCTTATGCCGCCTGACCGGGTCTGAAAAGGATCTCAAAAACCTGAAGCTTGATGGTCAGAACATTTGGGACATCGTGCAGGGTGACAGAGATTCCAATCACCCACTCTACTGGAAAATTGCCAGCTCATATGCAGTACGTGATGGAGAGTGGAAGCTGGTTGTGGATAGAAAAACAGGAAGTAAGGAGCTTTATAATCTCAGGGAAGATTTCAGAGAAGACCGCGATCTGAGCGAGAAAAACCCTGAGAAAGTCAAATATCTGAGTGAATTGCTTGAAAAATTTAAGGAAGGAGATCGGGAAAGAGCCGAATAGTCCGATCTTGCAGTTATTATTCAACCAATCGGATATGACAATGAGGCTATTAGGTATTTTATTTCTTTCTTTTCTATTTAGTTGTGGAACCAATCAGACTGCGGTTGATGACATTCCGCCCCTTTCGGTGACACCCGCACCACACCAGCTCACGTATCAGAAAATGGAGGTAGTGGGATTTATCCATTTTACGGTCAATACTTTCACCGACAAGGAATGGGGCTACGGGGATGAAAAACCTTCAATTTTCAATCCATCTGATCTGGATGCCGAGCAATGGGTACTGGCAGCTAAAGCAGGAGGGATGAAAGAGCTGATCCTGACAGCCAAACACCACGATGGATTTTGTCTGTGGCCCAGTAAGTACACTGAGCACAGCGTGAAAAACAGCCCATATAAAGAGGGCAAGGGAGATATCGTTCGTGAGTTTGTAGATGCCTGCCGTAAGCATGGACTCAAAGTAGGTTTGTACCTTTCTCCCTGGGATCGAAATCACAAAGACTATGGTACACCGGAATACATTACTTATTACAGGAATCAGCTGAGAGAGCTGCTCACCGAATACGGTGAAATCAGTGAGATTTGGTTTGACGGTGCCAATGGTGGTGATGGTTACTACGGTGGTGCCAATGAGGTGAGGAAAATAGATAGAAAAACCTACTATGATTGGCCGACTACGGTCAAGCTGGTGAAAGAGCTTCAGCCGAATATCTCGATATTTTCTGACGCTGGTCCCGATATCCGTTGGGTGGGTAATGAGCACGGATTTGCTGGAGAAACATTCTGGTCAACCATTCACACGGATTCAGTAACGATAGGAGCTGCTAAAACATCCTATCTGAACACTGGAGACCCGAATGGAAACAACTGGGTTTTAGGTCAATGTGATGTGTCTATCCGTCCGGGATGGTTTTATCACCCGAAAGAGGATAGCCTGGTCAAGTCACCTGAAAAACTCCTGGAAATCTACCATAAGTCAGTCGGTAGAAATGGGGTGCTGCTTTTGAACTTACCTCCTGACCGGCGCGGTTTGATCCACGAAAACGATGTGGCTTCATTGAAAGATTTCAAGACGCTGGTAGATCGCCTGTTTGCCATGAATCTGGCCATAGGAAAGGTGAGGGCATCGAATACCCGACTAAAGCATGAAAAGTTTGATGCGAACAACATCCTGGACGATGACCCGGATTCGTATTGGGCTGCAGATGACGATGTGATAGAGGCATCACTCATCGTTGAACTGGATGAAGCCGTAGACTTTGAGCGAATCGTCATCCAGGAGCCGATCAGGTTCGGTCAGCGGGTTTCAAAGTTTGAAGTGCATGTGGAGAAAAATGGTCAATGGCAACTGGCTTATGAGGGCACTACCATTGGATACAAAAGGATACTTGAGATAGAACCAAACAACAGCAATCGTATCAAATTGACGATTCTGGACGCCCTGGGTCCACCAGCCATCTCCAATTTTGAAATCTACTAATTGGCATTGTTAATCGTTTCACAACAACCCGGTAAGTTTTCTGGTTAACAGTCATATGAGGCTGATCATATATTGCATTTTTTGCTTTTACGGGTGTTTCCTCTTTGCACAAGAAAAGAGGGAAGTAGAAAGGCGCGTAAATAGAGGAGATGTTCCCGCGATGGCCAAAGGGTTTATTGAAGAAGCTTATAATACCAAAAGTAAGCTTCGGTGGTATTATCAGACAGAAGGTGACGAAATCAGCTTTGAGGCGAAACTCTATTGGAAAGATGAGCTTCACAGCGTTGAATTCGATACCCTGGGAGAGATAAAAGACCTCGAGATCGTGGTGGAATGGGAAATGATAGACAGCCCGGCAAGGCAAAACCTTGAAACGTATTTCAATGGCCACTATGATAAGTGGGATCTGGACAAGGTACAGATTCAATGGTCAGGGGCCAGGGAAAATCTGAAGGAGCTGATTAAAACGAATCAGCAATCCGGGCTCACCAAAAGATATGAAATCGAGTATCGTGGAGCTACCGAAACAGAAGATGAATTGTGGGAGGGCCTGTTCAATGCAGACGGAACTGTTTTGCTGCAAAAGCGGAAGATTATACTGGGTAATTTGAATAACCTGACCTATTGATGCGGTGGATATTCTTATTCTTGACCTTATTCGGATTCGTTTGCTCCAGGGCACAGGAAGTGTTCTATGGAGGATTTTTTCCTGAATTTTCACTGACAAAAAAGATCTCATCGAAGATGCATGGCACCTTCAAGGTGGAGTCACAGCATGGTCTGTATGACCACCAGGAAGTGGAGTCGTGGGAGTATTTTCATGATCGAACAGACCTCCAGTTTTTTGTTGGACGATCGTTGACCCCGCTGATCAAAGTGGATGTCGGCTACCAGTACCGGGTGGACCCTTCAGGAGGAAACAACCACCGTTTGATCCAGCAAATTGCTTTCATCCAAAGACTCGCGAGCGGAAAAATCGGTCATCGGATCAGGACTGACCAGACCTTTTCGGAAGACGAAGAGGATGTGCTCTACCGGATCAGGTATCGGTTGGCTTATCAGAAACCACTACAAGGGGCTGAGCTGGACCCGGGGGAGTTTTACCTGTCTTTATCCAATGAGCTCATCTACGCTTACGAGGCGGGTGACCAGGAATTTGAAAACCGGCTGGTAGGTTCACTGGGATACGTCTTCAGCGACACCATCAAGATGGAATCCGGGATGGACTACAGGACCGACCGGTTCATTGCTCCGGGATTTCGTCAGCGATTGTGGTGGAAGACCGGGGCCTACCTGGCATTCTGATTTGTTGTTACCACGAAATCGGTCGGTAATCTTTCAGGAATTGACCGCACCAGTGTTTCCCGGTATTGATACCGTCAAATAGAGGGTCCAGCACCCGGGCAGCACCATCCACGATATCCAATGGGGGCTGGAAGTCATGGACGTCAGCTTTCTTTTTGGCCAGCTCTGCAGGATCCTCGTCCGTGACCCATCCGGTATCCACGGCATTCATGTAGATGCCGTATTTGGCGAAGTCAGAAGCCGATGTATGGGTCATCATGTTGAGCGCTGCTTTCGCCATGTTGGTATGAGGGTGGCGGTCTTCTTTGTGAAAGCGATGAAACTTCCCTTCCATGGCGGACACGTTGATGATGTGCTTCATGCCGGTGTTGTCCCTTTTCATCACGTTTACCAGGCGGTTGCACAACACAAAAGGCGCTACGGAATTTACCAGCTGTACCTCAACCATCTCGGTGGTATGGATTTCCCCTAGCTTCAATCTCCAGCTGTTGGTTTTTCTCAGGTCCACCTGCTGTAGATCCGCATCCAGTTGTCCCTCCGGGAACACTTCTTCCGGCTTGAGCGAATTGTCAATCGAGTAAGGTATTTGTGAAAGCTTTGCCGAGGCACTCAATCCGATCCCCAATTGTTTGCCGTGCCAGGAGACAGGGAGATTGCGGTTGGTGCCCATCATTTCCTTGCTCAGGATACCCAGCTCATTGAGGCAGGCGTGGTGATCCTTCAGAAGATCTTTGACCGCAGCAGGCAGCTCGGAGTACGCCTTTTCCTCATTGGACATCAGGTGCTGATAGAATCCGGAAGGCCTGCGGACGGTCTGTGCAGCATTGTTGATCAGGATGTCCAGGCGATCATATTTTTCCTCGATGAAATTGCAGAACAGCTCCACACTGGGGATGTGTCTGAGATCAAGGCCATGGATCCTCAGTCGGTCGCTCCATTCAGGGTAATCCGACTCCTTAGCAAATCGTATCGCTGAGTCCACAGGAAATCGGGTGGTAGCAATCACGGTAGCACCTGCCCGCAACATCATGAGTGTGATGTGATAGCCGATCTTGAGCCTTGACCCGGTCACCAGCGCCACCTGGCCGGTGAGGTCAGCCGTCTGGAATCGCTTGGCATAGTTGAACTCAGCACAGGTCGGGCACATGGTATCATAAAAATGATGCAGGCGTGTGAATTCTTCCTTGCAGACGTAGCAATTCCTGGGAGAATTCAGCTCAGCATCCGGAAAGGATTCCATCCCGGCCAGATCGATCATTTTGGGAGCGGTGAAAACAAGCGCTTCACGGGCACTTCTGATCCCGGTAGCATTGCGTGCCTCCTTATCCTTTGTGTTGATCTTTCTTTTCTCGGCTTTCTTCGCTTCTTTCCGACGACGAAGAAACTCCTCCCTGCTGGGTCTGGATAGCATTCCGGCAGCCATGATCAGCTCCAGACGTTTGTCTTTAGGGATCTCAAAGATCCTGTTGGTTTCAGCATTCAGTGTTTTCAAAACAAGGATGCATTGCTCAATTTGCTCAGCACTTAGACTGGTGCCGGGCATTGCCTCTTCAGAGATAGCTGTCATGTAATATCAAATTGTCGGCAAAAATAGTGATATGATAGGCTATATTTATAGGTCGTAATAAAATTGATCTTGAAAGAAAGACTTTAGCATAAATCCGGATTTATGAAAACCAACCTAACCACATTACTGGCTGTCCTGATTTTGTTTCAGGCGTGTAACCAGGCTAAAAAGAACACCGAATCTACAGCGTCAGAAGCATCCACAGCAACCGACAACCTCTGCATGGGCCACTACTGGACCGAAGAAGAGGCCAAAGAAAAACTGAAGGAATTCGCTGCCACCTATGATGACCAGGCTTCCTGGGAGAAGCGGGCAAAAAGGATCCGGCAAGGCATCCTGGATGGATTGCAGTGGGACAAAATGCCCGAGGTGACCAACGACTTTGACCTGATCGTCACCAAAACGATGGAGATGGATGGCTACATCATTGAAAATGTGGCCCTTGAGAGCTTCCCCGGGTTTTACATCACCGGAAACATCTACCGACCCACCAATGCCAAAGCAAAGAATCCTGCCATTCTTACGGCGCACGGCCACTGGGAAGACAGACGGTTTATGGAGGAGGTACAGAAGCGATGTGCCTATCTGGCACGGGCTGGCGCCATTGTATTCATGTATGACATGATTGGCTATGGCGATAGCAAGCAGACCACGCACAAGATGCCCCTGGCGCTACTGCTCCAGACATGGAACAGCAAAAGAGTGTTGGATTACCTGCTTACCAGGGAAGATGTGGACCCTGAGCGCATTGGGATGACCGGTGCATCCGGTGGAGGCACGCAGACCTTTGTGCTCACCGCCATTGATGACAGGATCAAAGTAGCCGTGCCGGCTGTCCAGGTTTCGGCGCACTTCTTCGGAGGCTGCGTATGTGAGAGCGGCATGCCCATCCACAAGAGCAACGATCACCAGACCAACAATGTGGAGGTCGCTGCCCTGACGGCACCCAGGCCTTTGCTTTTGATCTCCGATGGTGACGACTGGACCAAAAATGTGCCCGATGTGGAGTATCCCTACATCCGCAACATCTATAAGCTATATGGCATTGAAGACAAAGTAGAGAGTGCCCATTTCCCCGACGAAGTGCATGACTATGGCGCGAACAAAAGAGTGCCCATGTACAGGTTCTTCGGTAAACACCTGGGCCTGAATGTGCCCGAAGGCCCTATCAACGAAGATTTCATCAAAGTCCTCTCGAAAGAAGAATTAAGTGTGCTCGCCGGCACAGAGTTACCTGAAGGCGCACTGAAAGGTGATGAGGCGGTGATGGCGTATCTGGGGTTTTGATAGAAGGTATAGCCAGCGGTACTTAATTGAACTATTTATAGTCATTCTGAGTGGAGTGAAACGTAACGAAGAATCTTATGCTCGTGAGTAGAAACGATACCTGTTTCATCGGAAAATAGGGCAATCTAAACGATAACATCATAGAATATGTAGGGGCTCCGATTCTGGCTGGCAAAGACACCATAGCCGTCAACCTAAGATTTTTTTCTTAAAACGGTGTATATTTCTAAATCCCGAAGGGATGACAGAATTATAGTAAAATATCAATTGAACGAATTAAAACTCCGAAGGTGCCCGACCAGGGGAGTGACATTATGGCTGGATCATTCTCACAAATTTACATTCATGCTGTCTTTGCGGTAAAAGGAAGAGCAAACTTGTTGAATAGAAACTGGCGACATGAAGTGTTTAAATACATTTCAGGGATCATCGAAAACAAAAGCCAGAAATCAATCATTGTAAACGGGGTCGCTGATCATGTCCATATCTTTGTTGGCTTGAAGCCCTCTATAGCATTATCGGACTTGATGAGAGATGTTAAAAACAATACTTCAAATTTTATCAATGAGAAAAAGTGGCTACCTAGAAAATTCAGCTGGCAGGAGGGATATGGAGCTTTTTCATATTCCCATTCGCAGCTCAATAACGTCTATCAATACATTCTCAATCAAGAAGAACACCATAAAAAGCAAACCTTTAAAGAGGAATATTTAGCTCTTCTCAATAAATATGAGATACCATATGAAGAAAAGTTCTTGTTTGAATGGTTATAATGACACCCTTTCAGGGTTTAGATCTATTGTTCAATCTGGCTTCTATAATAATTTCATCCCTTCGGGATTTAATTAAGATGAAAAATGAATGGAGAATTGGTGGCTAAGGTTGACGGCTACGGCGAAGACACCAGCCTGGGAGCTGGCTTATCCACGCTTTTAGGGTTCTAATTTTCGGCAGGAAACAGACTTTGATGTCAAAATATAGTAATATTTGAATTAAACAGAGAAGGAGAGGATTAATGGGAGGATCAACAGTTTTGAACTTAAAAAGAGATCAAAATGAAAGAACATTTAACAACATTTGACGAACATCTTGACCGACGCTACGGAAAGGTCGGATCCCAGGAACGCACAAACTTCGAAATAAAAGCCAAAGCATTCGCAATTGGTGAAATTATTCGAGAAGCACGTAAGGAGGCACACATAACGCAGGAACAACTTGCAGAACGAACAGGAACAAAAAAGAGCTTTATCTCCAGAATTGAGAACGGACGTAGTGACATTCAGCTTTCCACACTTTATAAGCTTCTGGAGGTGGGGCTTGGAAAAAAAGTGAACCTAACAATAGGATAAATGAGCCACAACATGCGGTGTGATGAATGGCTACGCGCCCCGGACCTTAAGCATTTCATAGCCACTTATTCAGGAACTCACCCCCTATCAACGAAGATTTCATCAAAGTCCTCTCGAAAGAAGAATTAAGTGTGCTCCCCAGCACGGAGTTACCGGAAGGCGCACTGAAAGGTGATTAGACGGTGATGGCGATCTGGGGTTTTGATATAAGGCATAGCCCGCGGTACTTAATTGAACTATTTACCGTCATTCTGAGCGAAGCGACAGAATCTTATGCTCGTGATTAGAAGCGAAGAAGCTTGTTCTATCACAATCTTTCTTAAAATCACTCAATAAAATAAAGTAACCAATTTAGCTGGTACTTAATCGCCACTTGTCTTCAGTTAGAAGCAAGGGGTTTTTGTGTTTTATTACATACCGGCTCTTGCGATGAAATTCATTAGATTTACCACAAGGGTATATACGAGGTAAAGTGAATGGTTCATTTTACTTAATTGTTGTGATTCATTAACTCAATGCAAATAAATGAGTCAAAATCGTTTTTCGAAAGTAATGGCAAAGAAATCTGATTCAGAACTCGAACGAGTTGTGAATAGCCCATCTACTTTTGCAGAAGAAGCTAGATTAGCAGCAGCGCAAGAACTCCGAAACAGAGGAACTGTAACTAAAGAAGTTGCTCAAATTGGCTTTGAACTTGAAACTAAACTTGAAGAAGAACAAGATAAGCAGAAATTTAATGACAAGTTCATCTCAAAGAATTGGATATATGGACTAGCCACTTTTTTTACTCCTCTAATAATTGGTCCATATCTAGCTGTTAACATCTGGAACCATGGTAAACGTAAAGGGGTTTGGATGGTACTATTCATCTCTTTTATCTATTTGCCACTAATTTTTTTCATTATCATCTTAACACCTCAGGACCTTTGGAGATTTGTCTTATCTATGTTTCATCTTGGATACGTTGCATTCTTTGTTGAGTGGGTGTGGACAAAATATCTTCCAACTTATGAGGAATACAAAAATGAACAGAACGGATCACAACATTGAAAATAGCGTATGGCTGTAAGTAGCTCTTAACAAACGCTTCATTGCGAATCTGACAGTTGCCTGGCATAGCAGATTTTGTTATTTTGCAGTAATAGCCCGTGTGGAGCCACAGCGCCATAGTCGGGTGTTATAGAGAATAATCTCCAAAGCCTGCTTGAAGGGGATAATTCGGTAGATTGATGTTGTAAGTGAAGTATCAGACACTAGTGTTTGGTATTACAAATGTTAGATGTCATACATGCAATTCACAATACTCCTTCTAATATTAACAATATTACTATCATGTCAACAGGAGTTGGATATCCAAGGCTTTTGGGTCCGAGTTAATGAACAAGACCAATGGAATTATCAAACTATTGAAGTAACTACTGATAGCATATTTATCTATGATTATTTCGGTATGCCTTTGAAATCAACTTACTCGATATCGGGATCAAAGATTAAATCTGGAACAACTTACCAACTGTTTTCAAATGAGAGATTCAACGAAGGTGGCGAAGTTGAAATAGCGATTTCTGACGACACCCTTTATTGGAAATTACCCCCAACACCAGAAAGGTACGTAAGGTCACGCTTCAACTCTTATGTTGAACATTATGCCAATTCAAAAGGATTAAAAATTGAACTCCCAACGTCAGATTCATTCACACCTTCAGATTACAATAGCAACACCTATATCGATCTGTTCGTAGGTTACAACGAAAAAAATGAAATCAAATTTGGAGTAAACGATATTCTACTTGATTCTGCGAACTCTTTAATACAATGGATGAACCAGGAAAGTGATAAACTTCATACTCGAATTATTTTACGACTTTTCGCAGATAAATCCATTCCTTCAGACTATATCATGCAAGTACGTGAGGCTATGAAAAGATCAAATGTACAAATTGTTAAAAATGTAACTAAACCCTCAACTAGGAAAAAAATAAACCTTTATCAAAACCCATACGGCAATCATTTCTATGGAAAAACAATGCCAGTTCGAAATGAACCAGTAATTAAAGTGATAACGGAGTAAACGACATCTAATAAGCGTTATTGGTTATATGTCTGCTGCTTTCTGCCACTGACTTGCGACTTTGCCGCTTGACTGCCCATTCTGCATGATTCCTTGCCTTTATAACCTTAACCGCTTCTGGAGTTTAGACTTTAGTTTGCCGTTTCTTCGTAGATACTGTTGCAGTGGTTGAGCAGTTCCGCTAGTTTTATCTGAACTTGTCAGGTCTGGGGCATATAACACATTGCTTGGCTTTACCCACCAAAAACAACTTCCAATATTGCGGGCCCCCAATACTTCTTCGTAAAAAAATAAGTCGCCAGGATGAGGAAGGTAGTAGCACAAAACAAAACGATCACTGCAATCCCTTCACCCAATTTACTTTTGATCAATTTTTTCCGCCTTACAAAAAGCTCTGCTACCAGAAGATTTGGTACGTAAAAGAAGAAATCCATGAAATAATCAAAGGGCCCGGTAAAGTCACTTGTATGCCCTAACCTGTCCATGAATAAAAACCAAAAACCGTACTCCATGCGGTAAAGCCAGGAGCCAATTGTCAGGGCAAATAATCGGATGGCCCATGCACGGTGACTTTCAAAATTTCCTGACCGGGCAAACAGGATGGTATTGAGGGCCACCACAAACGTGAGTATACCATAACCTGTAAAACCAATATCCATCCAAAAGCCACCGATGGTTCCTTTAACTAAAATGAAAATCAGTCCACCGATAGCGGTAAGAAGAGAAGCTGAGACATATATCCGTCCAATCCACCTGTGAAAAGTGGGATACCTCAACCTCACCGGATCAAGCAACTGAATACACCCCAGGATAAGTATGATACCTCCTGCAGCAAAGTGCAATCCTATGCCTGCAGTGGCACTCCTGGTTTGGGTATCATGCAAACCCGGCAATACTTCATTCCATTGTGAAGTATTGCCCTGAACCAGGGAAACAAAATAGAATGCCAAGATATAAAGCCCAAAGAGCAACGCACTTATCCAGACTGTGATGACCAGCAAATTGAGCATGATTCGCAGCAGTACACCAGGCTTAAAATCAGAAATAACTTGATCCATAAAACGATAGCAGAATTTGGTGATAAAGTAAATTTATTTGTGCGGAACGAATCACGACTTTTCCGACAAATGCTATTAAATATGCGACTTAGCTCCTCGACATGTTCCGAAGGGCATGTCGTAGGATAGATAGTTGGGAATCTCCTGATTCCCTTTCCCACAACCCCAAACTCGTTGGAGTTTGCAATTTCAACGAACAGAACAGCAGACGCATAAAATAAAATCCATCAGGAAAGGTGATAGCCGTTAAACCTTACCTTTCATAAAACCACTATTTACCATATCTTTAGGCTTAATTTTTATAGCTGGTTCTTAATGAAAACCCCTCGCATCAATAGGAAGTGAAGGGTTTTCTTTTGATGCATACCTGTTTGAAAGGGAAATTTGGTAGATTTATAGGTGATATAAGTAGTTATGTTGCATTAATACAACATAACCGTATATAGGCGGTAATAGCCGAAGATGAAAAAAATAGATTTACATATACATACAAATTCTACAGTAAGTGATTATCCGTTTGAATTTGACTTTTCAAAGCTGAAGCAATATGTTGAAACTCTTGATATTGCCTGCATTGCCATAACAAATCATAATACCTTTGATCTTAAACAATATTTGAAGATTAAAGATGATCTTGATATTGTTGTTTTTCCTGGAATTGAAATAGACTTAGAAGGAGGTCATCTATTAGTCATATCCGACAACTCTGATCTTTCAGAAATAAATGATTTTTCCAAAAAATGTGATCGAGTCAGTCAACTTATCAAAACAAAAGATGACGACATAACTGTAGAACAGTTCGCTGATATTTTTCCAAGCTTAGATAAATTCTTATTAATCCCGCATTATCATAAGCGACCGATAGTTAAAACTGAGACAATAAGAAAAATTAATACTTTGATAAGTGCTGGTGAGGTTTCAAGCTACAAGAAATTTAAAAGCTGTGTTAAGGATCCAGATAGCTTGGTACCGGTAATATTTAGTGATTCGAGATATTTCTCCGAAATGGAAAACTTTTCTACACAGCAGACTTGGGTTGATCTGGATGAAATTTCTCTGGCTGGAATAAAACTATGTTTAACTGATAAGCAAAAAGTCTTTTTAACTAAGGAAGAAGGTAATGAGTTTTTTCAAGCTACAGCCGAAGGTTTAATGTTGTCAACCGGATTAAATGTCATTCTTGGGGAGAGATCAACAGGTAAAACTGTTACTCTGGATAAGATCAATCAAACACATGAGAATATCAAATTCATTAGACAGTTCTCACTACTGCAAAATGATGAGCAAAAGTTCGAAGAGCTTCTTTCTAGAAGACATAGTACTGTATCTGAAGATTATCTTAAAGACTTCAAGATCGTTGTTGACTCAGTCAAAAATATAGACCTAAAGCAAAATGAAATTGACCTTGAAAAGTATCTGAACTCCCTGCTGAAATTTGCTTCGGATAGTGAAAAAGCGGATGCATTTTCGAACACGAAGCTTTTTAGCGAAAATCATTTTGGCAAAAAAGATCTTTCAGGATTGAGACAATTAATTACAGCGGCAAAAACGATTAAAGAAAATACGGAATACAAGGACTTAATCAACAGACATATAACTCCAGCAACCTTAGAAGATTTGGAAATTGATCTGATGAAGGAGTATTTAAGACTTGAAGAAGTAAATCTTAAAAGGGAATGGGTCAATAACTTAATTACTAAGATCAAAGATGAATTAATTTTTAGAACTTCCTCACCTGTCCCATCGGACGTTGATTTTTATAGAATTTTAGTTGAGAAAGAAAAGATTCAGAAATTCACCTCAATTACTAATAACTTAAAGATTGAAAAGGAAATTGATCGAAAAGAGATAAGAGGCTTCAAAATCGTTGCATCAACAAAGAAATTCAGTAGTGCTTCACATCTTAAAAAAGTAAGCAATCGCCAAGTTTCGTTAGTTAATGCTTATTCAAATTACCTTCAGCCATACACATTCTTAATGTGCTTGAAGAAAGCTGAAATTGAAGATACTGAGCTATTTAAGTACTTTGTTGATATAGAGTATAAAACCCTAAATAAATTAGGATTCCATGTTTCAGGTGGAGAAAGGTCTGAATTTAATTTATTGCATGAAATAAATGATGCTCTTAAGCATAATATGCTGTTAATTGATGAACCCGAATCTTCATTTGATAATATTTTCTTGAAGAACGAGGTTAACGAACTATTAAGAGATATCTCAAAATCAATTCCGGTTATTATTGTTACACATAATAGCACTGTAGGGGCTTCAATAAAGCCCAATTTCATTGCTTGCACAAAAAGAGTAATTGAAAATGGTGAAATAGTATATAAGACTTTTTCTGGTTTTCCATCCGATAAAAAACTCAAATCAGTTGATGGAGAGGAAATTGATAACTATGAAGTTTTGCTGAATTGCTTGGAGGCCGGAAACGAAGAGTATGAGCGAAGAAGAAATGAATCCTATGAAATACTTAAAAATTGAAAATAATAAAGGACATTTTCTGGCTGATTCCGGTGAATGGATTGAAATCGATAAGATTTCAAAAGATGGTTTGTTACATCTTCTAAACAAAGCGATCACTGAAGATTTCGAGATGGATGAATATTTAGAAGAAAATATTGGCCACAAGGCTCATCAGATTGTTTACAAAAGTCTTTGTGAAAAACTCAATGAACTTTTAGAAAATAAGAATGTATTCAAGGATGAATGCGATGCTCTTTTCAAAACTGCAATTGAAAAGTATGAAGTCCGAAATACTCAAAAATAACTGCTGCCAACAGATACTAAAATCAATACGCGAGCTGAGCATTTTGAAAGGGCAATTTAAAAAAGAATCTTTGCTGCTTCTAGCAACTGAGGTGCATAACTCATTTTAGATGATCGTTCTCTTTCATGAGGCCATGAGAAAATTTCTTCAAGTTACTCTTCTGTTTTTTTCTCTCATTTTGACTGCAATGCAGTGTGATAATGGAACCCTAAAAATTGCACAGGAAATGGAGTTAAAGGTTAACCCTAACCCGATTCCAGTCAAGAATGGTAAGGTCTCATTTGACTTAATTACAACACTTCCAGCAGCAAAAACTCTTAATAAAATTGACTCGCTATTTTTCCAACTGAGTTATCAAATCGATGGTGAAATTGTGATCATTGGTTCGAGTAGGATGTTTTCAAAAAAGCACTTGAACGGATGGACTAATCTGACCGATACAACAACTTTTGGACTTACTGACTTTTCAGTACCAGACCACGCACCTCTATATTCCCAAATGAACATGTTCAAGAACGGAAGAAAGAAGACATCTGAACTGCTTGCCATTAGTCGATTTGAGAATATAAGAACAGGATTTTGAAAGTATATGGCATAGGTGGTTTGGGAGTTGATGAGAGGGTTTTCTCAGAACTGACTCTCAATTTCGAGATAACTCCTCTTAAGTGGATAGACCCAGTACCAAAAGAGACAATTCAAGAATATACTGCTCGCTTAGCTGAACAAATAGATACTAAGGAGCCCTTTACAATTATCGGAATCTCATTTGGAGGAATGATCGCACTTGAACTCAGTAGGATCTTAAATCCCGAGAAGATAGTATTAATATCCTCGGCCACTAGCAAAGCTGATATACCATTGGTCTTCCGAATTCTTGGAAAAGCTGGACTTCTAAACTTGATTCCTAATTTTCTAATGAAACCACCTGAGTTTGTAGTCAACTACTTTTTCGGAGTAACTGAACCTAAATTCAAGAAAAAGCTTAAACAGGTTTTAGCTGATACTGACATTAACTTTTTGAGATGGGCATCTAACCAAATCACAAGATGGGATAACTATAAACGACCGACTAACATGCTCAGAATTCATGGATCATCTGACCGACTTTTGAACTTCAACAAAGAAGAAGAAGTAACCGTGATTTCGAACGGTGGACACTTCATGATAATGGACAGAGCCGATGAACTTAGCCAACATTTGAATCAAGGACTAAAAAACGAGAATTAAAATTTGTAATGAATTTGAATGCTTTCTGTCTTTCTGCATGCTCTCCTAGCAGCAATAAATTCTTTCTATGTCATTTTAGTACCCCCACCATTTTCTCATTTTGAGAATCCCCTCCTAAAAAAACTCCTTCAAGAGCCCATTAAAAAACACCTGCCTACATCCTCTCAAAAACCCGCGCGGGTTTCATGCAAAACCTACGCAGGTTTTGATCAAAACCTGCACGGGTTTTAACGAAAAGCTGCGCAGGTTTTAAAAGGCCCCTTTTTAGCCTTTAAATGGACATTTTGGGCCTATTTTATAAACATCATTCATGATGATTTCGGACAAATGATGAAGGTTCCCGATTTGGGAATTCCTGTCTCAAAATGAGAAAGGCTATTGGGGAGATTAGAGCCTTTTTCCCTAAGCTTGCTTACCTTATCATTAAACGATTACATAGCACGGTAGGATGCGTTATCAGATACTTTTTTCAGTAAATGGCAGATAAATAAATTATTTTGTCTCACTAACCGTTTTGGCACCCTTTGTGGAATAATTATTGCACGCTTTTTATTGTCTGTAGACTTGTCGAAAAAGCGCATTCGACCGCTTAACAAGCTAAAGCCCAGCAAACGTCTCACTGTCCCCAGCAAGACCAAGCAAAGCAGAAATTTAGAGAAACCATTATTGGTGGATAAGCTCCGGTAGGCATTACCACGCTTTCGTCCCAGTCCCAATAGGTACAATCTGACGCCAGCCGCGTGATAGCAAGTGAAGCATGCCTGCCTATGTTGGCAGGCACTTTAAATCAATGTTTAATTTTTAATTTTTTTCACTAATGAGTATTTTATATAAGTCCGTACCCAAAGGTCAACCGGGAGTGGTTGGCGGAGGTACAATCAAGTATTATGCAGAAATCGTTCGTCAGCAACCTATCAATTTGAGGAAGTTTGCTACGGAGATTGCGGATAGAAGCACGTTGACTACCACAGATGTATTTGCTGTGTTGGAGTCATTTCTAGAACGGATGAATTACCACATGGAAGATGGTCGAATCATCAGGTTAGGTGAATTTGGCAGTTTCTCACCAGCCCTGTCCAGTAAGGCAGAGGATGGACCGAGAGATGTAGACGAATACACCATCAACAAGGTGAAGGTAAACTTTCGTCCGAGCAAGGAGCTTCGATCGCGATTAGGCAAGCTGAAATTCCAAAAGATAGGAACAGCTATTGACGAAAGTGAATCCATAGTCCCTTGATAGTATCAATGTTGTCATTGTTTACTGAGGCCCGACCTGGCTAAGCGTACCTCCGATTTGATCGGAACCGCCAAACCAGGAAGGGTCTCTTTTTAATTTACAACCCACCTAATCCGACTGAAAAATCCCTCCATTCCGGAATTCGCAAGCTTTTCTGTTTTGTCTCCTCACATTTTCATCATCCACTGATTTGTTATCTTAGTCTTATGGAATCTAAATTAAAAGAACATCTCGTTCAGATTGCAGATCGAATAACTCCTGAGTCAACTTTAGAAGATGTTTATGAACAGCTTTCATTGCTGGCTGATATTGAAGAGTCTGAGGAACAAGACATGAATGGAGAAACTTTAACCCAAATAGAAGTAGAAGAAAAATCTAAAGGGTGGTTAAAGTAATCTGGACCAAAAAGCCACTCAGACAGTTATAGACGGGCAGTTTGCATTAAGGTGAACAACACATATCATACGCTTAGATTTCCTTTCAAAAATCCTGACGTCATACTACGAGAAATCCTTAAAAGTTATAGCTGGTGTAAGGAATCATTTAATCCTTAGGTTTGCCCCCAAATGAAAACAGCTTTATCCTTCCTTCTCACACTTTTGGTTTTAATTGGCCAGACTCAAGACAAGAAAGTCTGCATCACGGTGGACGATCTGCCTACGGTCTCCTATGGAGTGGGTGGCTATGACCATCGGCTTCAGATCACCGACGGGATCGTTGCGGCCTTCAAGGCCTTTGGCGTTCCGGCGATCGGATATGTGAATGAAACCAAACTCTACCAACAGGGTAAACCGGATCCCTCGGAGGTGGAGCTGCTGGAAAAGTGGCTCAGTAATGGGCTGGAGCTGGGCAACCACACCTACGCCCATCTAAACTATCATGAGGTGAGTTTCGAGGAATTTACCTCAAACATCTTGAAGGGGGAGCGTGTCACTAAGTCGCTGGCGGAGCAATATCAGTCCCCGTACAAATATTTCAGGCATCCTTACCTGAGAATTGGGCTCCGACAGTCGCAGGTCGACTCACTTCAATCCTTTTTGGCTACCCATGGGTACATCGAATCGCCTGTCACCATAGACAATGATGATTACCTTTTTGCGGTGGCTTATGCCAGGGCTTATAAAAAGGATGACCAGGCGCTGATGGAAAGGATTGCTACGGATTACATCGAATACATGGAAGCGAAGCTGGTCTATTTTGAGCAGCAATCGATCCGGCTTTTCGGCAGGCCGATGGATCAGACCTTGCTCATCCACGCCAACTATCTGAATGCACAGCATCTGAAGGACCTGCTGAAGGTGTACCGGGATCATGGCTATGCCTTCGTCTCACAATCCGAGGTACTCAAGGACGAGGCCTACCAGCATCCTGTCACCAAGCATGGCAACTGGGGCATCTCGTGGATCGACCGGTGGGCCATCAGCGAGGGTAAAAGCGGAGATTTCTTTGAAGGTGATCCGGCGGTGCCGGGGTATATTGTGGAGTAGGTGGAATGGACTGATTTTGATCTGTTTTCGTATCTTTGATATATGAGCAGAGAAGAAGTAAAAACAGCAATCAACCGACTTTTGGACAATTCATCTGAAGAGGTACTACAGGAGGTTTTTGATTACTTGAAGTCAGTTGAAGGAAAACCTAAAGAGGCTGTAAAGATTTCGCAAAATCTCAGAACCATCTTAAAGGAGGATAAAGAACTTCTTGAAAGATTGGCTCAATGATTTCAAGAAATGAGGTTATTGAGATCCATTCTATTCTAATAGAACGCTTTGGTGGATCGAATGGGGTTCGTGATAATGACCTTTTGGACTCAGCCTTGAACAGGCCCTATCAAACGTTTGACGGGAAAGAACTTTATCCAACACCAATAGCAAAAGCTGCTGCTATTATTGAAAGCATAGTAAAAAACCATCCATTCATTGACGGGAACAAAAGGACTGGTTATGTACTTGCAAGACTTATTTTGATGAATGAGAATATTGATATCCTGGCAAACCAGGAGCAGAAATATCAATTTGTAATTTCAATTTCAACAGGTGATCTCACTTTTGAAGAAATAAAAGATTGGCTCGAAAAGAACCATCGTCAAATGTGATCCAAAGACGATAGCTGATCACCTTTATTTCCGCAAAGGCCTATGGTTAGCGTTGAGGTGACCCAGCGGTGCCGGGGTATATTCGGGAGTAGTTGAATGGACAGCGCTAAATAAGCCCAAGAAGTTTGAGGATAGCAAAAATGGTTCCTCCACCAACGAGGGAAAGCACAATAATGGTAATGACCTGAATTTTTTCCATCATGGAAAGTCTATCCTACATCACAGAGAGCTTTTTTCTGAGATCTCATTGCTGTGAATGACTTTGCAAAGCAGAAGTTCAACCTGATTTGGCTTATTATTGTCTTCCATGGCTCTTTGTGAATTTACAACATATTTATCCTAATTGAGGTGCTTGATCATAGGCTAATCATGCTGAAAGCCATCACAATGTCAGTTTCCCTACTCCACCTCACACACCATACATTTTCAAAACTTACCAACTTGCAATAGATTGCAGGTCATGATTTTTAACCCAACACCTCGACCTTACTGGATTTTTGTGCTTGCCTGCCTGATCACCTTTTCTTCAGGTAGTGCCTATTCTCAACCCAAAAAAACCAACATCATCTACATCATGACCGATGACCTCGGCTACGGCGATCTGGGCTGTTACGGTCAGCAATTGATGAAGACACCCAACATCGATAAGCTGGCTTCGCAGGGCGTCTTGTTTACCCAGGCTTATGCAGGTGGCCCGGTTTGCACACCTTCCCGCAGCGTGCTGATGACGGGGCTGCACAACGGACATACCCCTGCAAGGGATAACATTCCTCACTATCATACCTATCTGCAGAAAGATGACGTGACGCTGGCAGAGACCCTGAAGACAGTGGGTTACCGGACCGGCGGCCTGGGTAAATGGTCATTAGGCGATCCGGGCACTGCAGGGGATGCCACCAACCAGGGGTTTGACATGTGGCTGGGCTACCAGAACCAGGACCATGCCCATTACTACTATCCGGAATACCTCGACGACAGCTACCGGGCAGAAAATGACTTTAAGCTGGGGCTGCCAGGCAATACGGAGTCCAGGGAATTCTATAGCCATGACCTGCTGACAGATCGAGCCTTGCAATTTATCCGTGATGCTAACCAGGATCCGTTTTTCCTTTATGTGGCTTTTACGCTCCCTCACTTTTCCAGCAAAAAAGAAGATCCCGATGGATTGACAGTCCCGACCACCGATCCGTACTCAAACGAGAGCTGGCCGGAGAAAGCCAAAAAATATGCTTCCATGGTCCACATGCTGGACCGGGATGTAGGCAGGATTGTGGACCTGGTAGATCAGCTGGGGCTTTCGGATCAGACATTGATCGTGTTTACCAGCGACAATGGCGGGCATCATGATGTATGGGAGGGCTTTGATACCAGTGGCCCGCTCAGGGGTTTTAAAAGAGACCTTACAGAAGGAGGGATCCGGGTTCCTTTGATCGTGCGATGGCCCGGAACCGCCCCGGAAGGAGTAATAAGTAATGAAGTGATTGCTTTCCAGGACATGCATCCGACCTTTGCTGCCATTGCAGGGGCTCAAATACCGGCCAATCTTGATGGTATCAACATCAGCGAAGCATTGAAAGGCCAGAAGCTTTCATCCGGGCGACCTTATCTGTATTGGGACTATGGGCACAACAGAGATCAATACAACCAGGCCGTGAGAATGGGTGACTGGAAAGGAATCCGGCTGGGCCAGGGAAGTAAAATCTCGTTGTATGACCTCACGTCTGATCTGGGAGAAGAGCAGGATGTGGCTAAAAAGCACCCTGATATAGTACGTAAGATCGAGGCCATTATGGAAGAGGCGTTTACCCCCAGCAGTCGGTACGAGGTGGGCAGGCCATATACCGGAGGCCCCATATGGAAAAAGAACAAATAATATCCCCCAAAATGATTGAAAGACTACCTTATCTGATGATACTCATCCTTTTGATGAGCTGCACTGATATTGAGAAAAAGACCCCACAAAACACAAAGCCGAACATCGTCCTCATCGTCGCGGATGACCTGGGTTGGGCAGATCTCGGGTTTACCGGGAGTGACCTTTTTGAAACTCCCAACATAGATCAGCTGGCCAAAGAGGGCATGTATTTCAGTAACTTTTACTCAGCCAGCCCGGTTTGCTCGCCTACACGAGCTTCCATCCTGACCGGAAAATATCCCGCCCGGCTGAAGATGACTACCCACTATGAGAATTCGGAAGATTACTGGAGAAATAAGGGTCGCGACATGACGGAGTATAATACCAGGCTGGTCCAGCCGAAAACGGTCGGCAATCTTCCTCAATCAGAAATCACCATTGCCGAGTACCTGAAAGAGGAGGGGTATTTCACGGCTCACATCGGGAAATGGCACCTTGGAAATTTTGAACATTACCCGGAAAACCAGGGCTTTGATGTGAATGTCGGTGGGACTGCCTGGGGCGCGCCGGATACGTATTGGTACCCCTGGACGGGCAACAACTTCCAAAAACAGATCCGCTACATCCCCGGATTGGTGCTGGGAGCTGACTCCGGAGCATACTTGCCAGACCGGTTGACAGACAAAGCGCTGGAGGTGATTGAACAAAAGAAAGCCGATCCCTTTTTCCTTCACCTCAATTTTCACATCCCCCACACACCCATGGAAGGCAAACAGCAGCTGGTAGATTATTTCAGCAAAAAGATCAAGCCGGGAATGAAAGACACGAATCCTGTGTATGCAGCCATGATCAAGACCATGGATGAGAATGTGGGCCGGATATTGACCGGGCTGGAGCAGGTTGGAATAGCCTCCAATACCATCGTGATGTTTTTGTCGGACAATGGCGGACGAGTGGGGGAGTTTCAGCAATGGGAGACCGTAGCCAACAATGCTCCGCTGAGATCGGGTAAAGGATCGCTGTACGAAGGCGGGATCAGGGTCCCGTTGATCATCAAATGGCCCGGAAAAGTCAATGCGGGCAGTGTCAGCGATGTCCCCCTGATCACCAATGATCTATTTCCCACCATTGCCGGGATGGTGTCGGGCAAAGCAGTGGATACCGACGGCCTCTCGATGATGCCCTTGTTGCAGGAGCTATCAGGAGATCTGGGAAGAGCGGAGGTTTTCTGGCATTATCCGCATTATTATACCACCACCACACCCGCCAGTGCCGTTCGTCGGGGCAAATGGAAGCTGATCCAGTACTTTGAAGGCGACCAGGTAGAGTTGTACGACCTGGAGCAGGACCTGGGTGAAGAAAAGGACATGAGCAAAGATTTCCCGGAGGTAGCAACGGAGTTGAAGCAATCGCTGGAAGCCTGGCTGAAGGGTGTGGAGGCACAGCTACCGGAGGTTAATCCTAATTATCACACAGACTAGGTGTCATAATAAGCAATTATGATGATTTCCGGGAATATCTGATTCGCATTTTGTAAATTACATTTTGTAAATTACATTTTGTAAATTAGTATGATGTCATTAAACAAACCATCTTCGCCTTTCCCTACAACAGGGTATTTTGGTCCAAAATACTTTTGTGACAGAGATGATGAGACTAAAAGCCTTATCTCAAAATTACAGAATGGTGAATCATGTTTGGTTCTTGGGATAAGAAGGCTAGGTAAGACTGCGCTAATACATCATGTATTATACCATATGCCTAAGTCATGGAATACAATTTATCTTGACATTCTGCATACAGAGAATGAATATGGTTTATTGAATGCAATAGCGTCTGGTCTATTGAGATCAATTCCTGAGAAAAGCATTTTTGGGAACAAAGTTTGGGACTTTATAAAATCATTAAGGCCTACGATATCATTTGATCCTCTTACAGGCTACCCTCAGGTTGGCTTTGATGTCAAGGAACCGGATAAACAGATAAAGGATATTTTTAGATTTCTTGCCGAGAGTAGTAAACCTACAGTAATAGCAATTGATGAATTTCAACAGATCGCTCATTACCCAGAGAAAAACACAGATGCGTGGTTACGTAGCCTTATGCAAACACTTCCACAAGTTCATTTTCTCTTTGCCGGAAGTCAACAGCATATCCTCTCGAATCTATTTAGTGATCCGGGAAAACCTTTCTTTAAAAGTGCTTCTCCTTTGAAGATCGGGAAAATCTCAGAAGCCGCTTATTCCTCATTTATAATAAAATCTTTTAAACGATCAGGCAGTGATATTTCACCCGAAGTTGTTGCTGAAATATTGAAATGGACTCAACTTCATACTTACTATGTACAATTGCTGTGTAATAGGGTATTTGCTACCGGCGAAAGAGTAATCATAAATGAGACCTGGCAGCAGGAAGCAAATAAGCTACTAATGGAGAATGAGCCATTTTTCATTCATTACAGAAGTATGCTGACAGGTCCTCAATGGAATTTACTTAAGTCGATCGCAAAAGATCGAATTGTGCGAGAACCTACATCAAAATCTTTTGTCGAAAAACATAAACTTGGTAGTCCTTCAACGGTACTGAGGTCTCTGGAGACGTTGCAACAAAAGGAGCTCGTTTTCAAAGAATATGATGAAAATGGGAATCCTTTTTATAGTGTATATGATGTACTCTTTGAGCAGTGGATTGCTGGTAAGTTTGCTTTTTAACTCATTAAAAATGCCTTTCATCATTTGTCCGGCTAAATCAATTCCGTTTCTAACTACCTAAAATTTGATATCTTACCTAACCCATGACCTTCAACACCCCAAAAATGAATTTTCGTTTCCTCATACTGGTTGTAAGCCTTACAACTTTTTTATCGGGCTGTAGAGAAAATCAGCAGGCTGAAAATCCGTCCAAATACCTCTCGTATGTAAAGAACTATGCGGATGCCATGATCCAAAATGGACGGGATGTCTATGGAGCAAAACAATCCCCGCTATTTGCATCAGTACTGAATCGCCAAACCTTTCAGGTAGACAAATCAATCGATACGATCTCCATTAGCGGAGTCAGAGTGACGGATCGCTCTGTCACCGGAGCCAACATGATCCATGATGTGGACCTTTTTGAGACGCTTTATGCGCTGACTCCTATCACAGGAGATACCCGGTATGAAGAAGAAGCTGACAAGGCGATGAATTTTTTCTTCAATACCTGCCAGAGTGAGACCACGGATTTCTATTGCTGGGGCGAGCACCTGTTTTGGGACTTTCAAAAAGAAGATTGCGGGCTGGGGGCCGACTATCATGAAAACAATGTTTGGCCTTTTTGGGATAAAGCGTATGCATTTGCGCCCGATGCTGCATGGGATTTTGCCCTGGCAGAGTGGGACCACCAGATACACGACAAGACAACCGGAGATTTCAGCCGGCATGCGGGATACACCAAACACGAGACATACTCCGGATTTGATTTCCCCCGGTATGCAGGGCAGCTGATGGAGCGGTGGGCCTATGCTTACAACAGGCCTGAAAATGCCGACCGGCCAAGGAGGGAAGAGCTACTTCATTTTATCGAAGTGATGGTCAGCCGGATGAAAGACAACATGGCTCAATCTGGTTCAGGCCTTTTGATCGCCGGTAGATCTCCCAAAGGAGATCACAACCAGGTGGTGTGGCTCACTAGCAATCTTGAGCTTGCACGATGCCTCGAGGTGGCAGCACCGGTGGTGGATCCGGGGCTGGCCAGTGAAATGAAGGCATTGGCGCTCAAGCAGGATCAGGATTTTTTAAATGCTCCCCATAAACTGGACTCTGTCGGGGGAGGTTTTGCCGTGACCCTTCATGCGGAGACAGGCTTACCAAGGGTGAGATCCATGAACCAGCCTTACAGCGCTATCTGGAGTTCAGGGTATGGGTATGGCACCCATGCCGGGGTGGCTAATATCATTTATGGACGACAGGGGCAATTGAACGACCGGTATCCTGACATGGCCAAACAATACCTGGAAATGATTCTCAAAGTGGGCGAACTCTACCTGGAGTCGGAGCCTGACACCACCTTATTACTCAAACCCAATGAGTTCGCCCAGGTGATTAAACTTATGCTGAATTGTCATGAGCTTTCAGCTGATCGGCGATTTCTCGACCGGGCGGCGTTTTTTGCTGATATGGGTATCGAGCTCTTCATTGATGAGACGTCTCCTTTACCGAGGGTATCCAATCAGCATGATCACTACGAAACCATTACCGGCGGGCCTTCATTTATCTACCAGCTACTGAAATTACACCAGGCACTCAATCTGAATTAACAACTAACCATGGATAGAAGAAGATTTTTACAAAACACAGGACTCGGAGCATCAGCATTGATGTTTCCACAATGGCTATTGAAGGCCCAGGAAAATAATTTCCCCGTCAGGGCAATCACCAAAGGCCCCAAATTTCACTGGTTTGGGTATTATGATAAGCTGCAATTCAACCAGAGCAACACCAAAGTGCTGGGCATGCAGGTAGACTTTGAAAGCCGGTCTCCCACGAAAGATGACGTGATCAAAATGGGCGTGATCGACCTCCAAAATGGTGATCAGTGGACGGAGATTGGTGAGAGCCGAAGCTGGGGGTGGCAGCAGGGATGTATGCTGCAATGGGTGCCCGGATCAGACAACAAGGTAATCTGGAATGATCGCAGGGGAAATCAATTTGTAAGCATTCTCAAAAACCTGGATACCGGCGAAGAACAGATCATTCCGCAAGCCATCTATACCCTGAGCCCCGATGGGAAGTTCGCTGTGGGGACAGACTTTTCCAGGATCCAAAATTACCGGAAGGGGTATGGATATCCTGGGGGTGTGGATCCTTACAAATCACAGAATGCCCCCAAAAAGTCAGGGATTTATAAGATCGACCTGGCTACTGGAAAGTCGAAGCTCATTATCTCTTACAAGGATATCTCCGAGATCCCTAACAATGGTGAAGACATTTCTTCCAGGTGGCACTACTTCAATCATTTATTGATCAGCCCGGATAGCAAGCGGTTTATCTTCCTCAACCGATACCGGGAAGTGCCTATTCCAGATGAAGTGCTCAATAACCCTGACGAGTATAATAAGATCCGTGGCAGATATGATACAAGGATGTTCACAGCAGGAGTAGATGGCAAAGATTTGTATTTACTGGACCCCTCCGGAAAAACTTCTCACTTTATCTGGAAGGATGCCAACCACATCACAGCCTGGACGACTCCAATTGGTTCTCCTGGTGGGTTTTATGAATTTACAGACAAAACTGATCAGATCAGACGAGTAGGTGAAGGGGTGATGACTGTGAATGGCCACAATACTTTTCTACCAGGCACCAATGCCGAATGGATCCTGAATGACACCTATCCGCAAGGTGATACCAGGGAGCAGATTCCGTATCTTTATCATGAGAAGACCAATAAACGCATTGATCTGGGGCGTTTTCATGAACCTCGAGCATACAATGGTGAGTGGCGATGCGATACACATCCCCGGGCGAGCAATGATGGAAAGCTGGTTTGCATTGACTCCACTCATGGGGGCAACGGGCGCCAAATGTATTTGATAGATATCAGTGAATTGAAACTCACCTGATCCTATATTTGAAAAAGAAAATTAAAGAAAATGATACACACACAAATAGACAGCAAGGAAGCTAAACTGCTTCAGAAGAAATACCCTGCACTGGCCAAATCCATGAAATGGATCAAAGAAGAAGCCGGCAAACTTGAGGATGGCAACTATCCCCTCGGAGATGGTATGGTGGGCATGGTTCAAAGTTACCAGACCAGACCATTGGATCAATCCAAATTCGAAAGCCACCGGGCAAACGTGGACCTGCAATATGTGATGGCAGGTAGAGAGATCATGGGCTGGTTGCACATCAATGATCTTTCCCCGAAGACAGAGTTTGATGAAGCCAAAGATGTGATCTTGTATCACGTACCTGAAAACTATCATCAAATGACACTCACTGCTACAAACCTCGCTTTGCTTTTTCCTGAGGATGGCCATATGCCCAAGCTTATGGTGTCCAATCCCGAGGATGTAAAAAAGGTGGTAGTCAAGATCCCGATTGAGTTGCTGGAGGGGTGAACACGTTTGATATTGAACCTATGCTTGGTAAATTGTTTTGAGTTTGAAACAAATTAAGTATGTTTTTGTTTTGACAACAAAGCATAATTATGGAAGAATTGCTTCGTTGGTGAAGATCCCGTTTGAGTTGTTGGTGTGGTGAAAGCAAAAAATAATAGGGGAACTTAAAGTTTGTTTTCTAAATTTATTAGTGGAATTACATTAGAAAATGGAAGATTACTCCCGATATATCACAATAGACCCGGACCAACGATCTGGAAGGCCCTGCATCAGAGGTATGCGAATTACCGTTTATGATGTTCTTGGCTACCTGGCTGCTGGGGATTCTGTGGAGGAAATTCTGAAACATTTCCCAATGCTTACAAAGGAAGATATACAGGCTTGCCTTGCATATGCAGCTGACGCTGAGCGTAAAGTCAGTTTGACTAATTAGCTTAGATGAAGCTGCTTATTGATAATAATCTATCAGTGTTGGTTAAACAGGTTCTGGACTCAAGTTTTCCGGGGTCAATGCATGTCTCTGAAGTAAATCTGACTGAAGCTAGTGATTCTGTTATTTGGTTATTGGCAGGTAAAGAATATAATGCGATCCTGACCAAGGATAGAGATTTTTACTATCGAGTATCACTAAATGGTGCACCACCAAAGGTTATATGGATTAAGAGAGGAAATTGTCGAAACAAGGAGATGCTTGATTTAATCAGAGGTAAGATAGAAGATATCAATTCCTTTCTTAAATCAGATCGTGACATTATGACGATTCAGTAATAGACCTGGAATTACTTTTTTTGTACCCAATCACTTGAAAGGACACTTAATTTTCTTGCTACTCCGGCCAAAGTCACCAGAATAAATTCCCGCTTTGTGCCTTTGAGACTTAGTGGCAAGACGTTTATTTGTTGATTTTATAATTCACACCACAACAGGGAAGTGCTAATTAAAAATATTGTTGTAATTCAACTTTATTTCATAATTTTCGCATTCATTAATCCCTTTAACCCCTTGCAAGTAAACCGATTTTCAAAGGAATCCGAAGCGTCAAAACTAACCTCTTCCGGGGAAGATGTTTTCTCCGAAAAGGATGAACAGTTGGTTTGGGAGCGGTTTATCAAAGGGGATGATCAATGTCTGGTTTATATCTACAGGGCTTATGCGGATGTGCTCTTTAGATATGGAAGACAGTTCACCGGACGATACGAATTTATCAGGGATAGCATCCAGGAGCTCTTTTATGAATTGATTGACAAAAGATCGAATCTTTCGACAGCAAAGTCGGTCAAAGCCTATTTGTTTACCGCTTTAAAACGGAAGATTATCCGGGACCTAAAGAAAGAAGAGAAGTTTAATCTGGAGCAGGAGGGGTTCTTGTTTTCACTGTCAGATACCTCTCTTTCGATAGCCAACAATCTCCAGGAAAAGGATTTTACCCTGATCCAAAAAAAGCTCAACCTGCTCCCCGTCAATCAAAGAGAGATCATTCTACTCCATTTCTATGAGGGACTCACCTATACGGAGATTGCAGATATCATGAACATTAAAGTGAGGTCTGCCAGGGCGCTTACATACCGGGCTTTGGATTCGCTCCAAAAGGAATTGTCCCCATTTAAGGGTTCACTGTATTTATTACTGGCCCAGTTGATTATTCAGTAGGTTTCATTTTATTGATATTTTGTCAATAAAATACTGTAAGATTTGATTCAAATCTCAGTCATCATCTCATTATCATAAAAATATTATAAATCTCATATTTTACTATGTACATCCGGAGTGTTGCTGTCTCTATCCATGTAAGAGAATCAAAATATGCAGGAAAATTCAGGCAACGTATTAGATCTGGTCAAGAATGAGTACTTCGTGCACTGGATTGTATCACCAACTGAGGAGTCCACCCACTTTTGGACACAATGGATATCCAATCACCCTGATAGAAAGAAGGATGTTGACATCGCCCGGCAGCTTATTCAATCAACCAGGTACAATCTGGATGAGAAAATGCCTGAAAAGGACTATTACACCGTCCTGGAAAATATCGTAGAGCGCAGCCAACAACGAAAAAGAAAATCCGGAACCCGTTACCTGGAGACCTGGAAGGCTGTTGGCATTGCTGCCTCTTTAATTATGGCCATGTTTCTGGGTGTGTGGGCTTCACAGCAGTTTTCTCTTTCTGATAACCAGGCAGTGGTCGTTGAGCCCCAACTATTGACCAAGCAAAACCCTCGGGGTCAGAAATCCACGATCATGCTGCCCGATGGTACCAAGGTGGTCCTCAATTCCGAAAGTTCAATCACCTACGTTTCAAATTTTACCGGAAGTGAAAGACTGGTTGAACTGACCGGTGAAGCTTTTTTTGATGTGGTCAGGGACACCTCCAAACCTTTTGTTGTAAAAACCAGGAGCCTGATGACGACTGCCCTGGGAACCTCTTTTAATGTGGATGCATATCCTGATGGTAAAGAAGAGATCACCCTGGTCACTGGAAAAGTGAAAGTGGATAGTCATGTAGATGTGACGCAATCAGCGCTACTTGAACCCGGAGAAATAGCTGCATTAGAGTATGGAAAGCTGAGCAAGAAACAAGGTGTCTCCTTAAACCATATTAAATGGAAAGATGGGTTCATAGTTTTCCAGAAAGCACCTTTTAAAGAAGGTATCATGGAGCTTGAGCGGTGGTATGGAGTCACCATTGAGGTGAAAAATCTGCCAGCCAATGAGGAACCTACCTTTACGGCACACATAGAGAATGACAACCTGGCCAATGTACTGGAGACATTAGGCTATGCGATGAGATTCGATTTTAGTATAGAAGGAAAAAAAGTATTGATAAATTTTAAATAGACCCCCATGAAAGAGCGATAAAGAACCTATAAAAGATCGAGCCTGAAAAAGATGCTACCAACATACGATTTTCAGGCTCTACATAGAATGAATTTTTTCACCCTAATCCTACAAATATATGCAAGGAACACTACAAATTATTCGAATGACAGGGAAGCTAACCATATACTCATTCGTACTGACAACATTACTTTTTAATGTGCTGCTGGCAGAAAATGCGAATAGCCAGGCCATAAAAAGTGTAAAGGAGGTGAGGATCAGTATCGAGATCCAAAATGAGAATCTTGTAGACGTATTACAAGAGATAGAGCGCAATACAGAATATCATTTTGCGTACCAGGACAGCGAGTTGCTGGAGAATAAATCAAAACGCATTTCATTAGAAGCCAATAACCAGACACTTGAGTCTCTCCTGATAGAGATCTCCAAGCAGGCCAATGTGAGTTTTCGGCAGGTAAATGACCGGATCAGTGTGCGAAATGCCAAATTCAGAAATGCTGAAAAGAGTATAGAGGTCATCATCGTACAGAATGTATCAGGAGTGATCTCTGATGATTCCGGCGAAGGACTTCCGGGAGTGAGTATTGTGGTGAAGGGAACTTCACAGGGTACTGTAACGGACCTGGATGGAAGATTTTCTTTAGAGGTGCCATCCAGCGAATCCATCCTGGTGATTAGTTCGGTAGGATTTAAAACACAGGAGATTGTGGTGGGCAACCAATCCACTTTGAATGTCCAAATGGTTACTGATGTTCAGTCATTGGGTGAAGTGGTGGTGATTGGTTATGGAACTGCCAAAAAAGAAGATCTGACAGGAGCTATTGCTACAGTAGACATTGAAAACACAAGGGATATCCCCAACGCAAACCTTGTGCAAAGTTTAAGAGGTACAGTTGCCGGCGTTGTGGTTACCGACAATGGACGACCAGGGTCGGATGCTTCTATTCAGATTCGGGGAAGAAATTCTATTTCAGCCAGCAACAATCCACTTATCGTGCTTGATGGAGTGATCTATGCCGGGGGAAGTTTGTCTGATATCAACCCCGGTGACATTGAATCGATCCATATCCTGAAGGATGCCAGTTCTACAGCCATTTATGGTTCATTGGCAGCCAATGGAGTCATAGAGATTACCACCAAGAAAGGACAAATGGGTAAACCTCAGTTTTCTGTTAATACCTATTATGGGTTCTCTGATTATGCTCATATTCCGGACTTTTTGAATGCTCAGGAATACCTCTCATTCCGTCAGGATGCTGAAGCTGCAGACGGTGGACCGATTCCTTTTGGTCCCACGGAGCAGGTCAATATTGATGCTGGAAGAAGTATTGAGCCATTCGAGGAGATCAGACAGGATGCCCCTATGTACAATGGTGAACTGAGTGTTTCTGGGAAGACAGAAAGCGTCAGCTATTATTTATCAGGATCATATACCAATACCAAGTCGCCGGTCGCTGGTGACAATTTCAGCAGGATCGGTGGTAGAGCTAACCTGAATGTAGCAGCAACAGAATGGTTAAATATCGGATTGAATTCGGGATACTCATTGCGTGACTATTCAGGAAACAGAGCTAACCTGGGAGCGGCCAGCTGGTTAAGTCCGTGGGCAAGCCTCTATTATGATGATGGCGTTCCCAGAAAACAACCTCAGGATGTAGGGTTAGTGCAAAACCCTATGTTTTCCACGCTTTGGAATGACAGGGAAGAAAAAGCAGGTATTTTGTTCGTGAATACTTTTGCTGAAGTCACCATTTTTGATGGACTAAGTTATAAACTCAATGTAGGCTATACCCAGCGCCGATACCATGAATTCAAATACAACAATTCTTATGACAGAGATGCATTTTTCAACCTGGGGTCAGGTAGTAAGGAGCATTTTGAATCACACAACCTCACGGTAGAGAATATTCTTCAGTTTTCTAAATACATCAATGAGGATCATGAAGTAAATGCCACGCTGATGTATGGTTTTTATGAAACCAAAGATGAACGGTCGTTCCTTTCCAGTCAGAATATCTTCAATGATGCCCTGGGATGGAATGCGCTGGAGATTGGCGATAACTTCAATGTAGCGACTGCTGCCGGAGAAAGTGTTCAGCTCTCAACCATGGGAAGGGTAGGCTATCGATACAAAGGTCGATACATCTTCGATATGAGTTTACGTAGGGACGGATACTCGGCTTTTGGTGAAGGAAATAAGTTCGGATTATTCCCGGCCGTAGGTGTAAGCTGGAACATTATAGAGGAGAGCTTCCTCACTTCAACGGACTTTTTGGATAACCTAAAACTTAGGGTTTCATGGGGTAAAAATGGTAACAGAGGAGTTGACAGATATTCTTCGCTAAGCGAGATCACTTCAACCAACTATATATTCGGAGATGGAGGCACATCAGTTGTAGGGCTATACCCAAGCTCTTTTGCCAATCCCAACCTGGGCTGGGAAACAACTACAAGTACGAATATTGGGGTTGACTTCGGGGTTTTTAATTCCAGGCTAAATGGATCAGTGAATTACTATATCAGTCATACAACAGATCTGTTGTTACGTCAACAAATCCCAAATACCAATGGATACGACAGCTTCCTTCGAAATGTAGGGGAGACTGAAAACAAAGGCGTGGAGATCAGCCTTTCTTCCATCAATCTCGAATTGGGAGATTTTGTTTGGGGTACATCTGCTGCTTTTACCCTGAATAGAAACAAAGTACTAAAGCTTACAGGCAATGACCTGGATGAAGATGGAATTGAGGATGATGACATTGCCAGTGGCTGGTTTATTGGTCACCCTTTGGATGCGAATTTTGACTACGTGTTTGCTGGTATCTACCAGGAAGGAGATGACTTTTCTGAGTTAGCTGGAGCTAAAGCCGGAGACATCAGGTTTGAAGATGTAGACGGAGATGGTGAGATCACACCTGATGATCGCCAGGTGGTTCACTCAGAGCAGCCCGATTTTATCCTGGGGTTGACCAATACCCTTAGCTACAAAGGATTCAGCCTGATGGCCATGATCAACTGGAGACAAGGTGGATATAGTGCCAATCAGGCACTTAACCTTGGAAGAAACTTCTATTACGAAGCCAATGTGTATGATGTGCCTTACTGGACGCCGTCCAACGGGATCAATGACTGGCCAGCCATTAACTATGGTAACCCGTTAGCTTATGGGTTTTATCAGAGCCGCAGTTATGTAAGGCTACAGGATCTTTCGATCGGTTATACATTTCCAACAGAGCTGGTTGAGAAGGCAAACCTTCGCAACCTAAAGGTCTATGTAAGTGGAAAGAACCTGTTTACCTGGACAGACTGGATTGGCTGGGACCCTGAGCATGGAGCCGGTGGTATTAGCCCCGGAAATAATGGTCCTCTAATGAAGACCTACACACTAGGGGTTAATGTTCAATTTTAAACAAGAGGAAATCATGCATACATATATAAAACATTCATTGATATTGACATTGGTGCTGGGATTGCTGGGTTCATGTAGCGAAAGCTATCTGGATGAGGTGCCATTAGACCAGTTTAGTCCAGAAAATGTCCTGGAAAATGAGGCAGGGTATGAGGCTGCGGTCATTAGCATCTATCAGGCAGCTCGTGAGGAGCACCTCATTGCTTCAAACAATTTTGAGTACATGACAGTGGGGACGGATCTATCCCGATGGGGTAGATATGACAGCCGGGGACTGAAGGATTATTCTTTGCTGAACTCCAGCTATAGTGCAGCAGCTATATATTGGGATTGGGCGTATGAACAAATGATTGTACGCTCCAATCTTGTTTTGGAAGACATCGACAATGTAACATTCAGCAGTGATTCAAGGGACAACATCAAGGGGCAGGCCCTGTTTTTCAGAGCCTACACCTACAACTTTTTGATCAACATCTATGGGGGTGTCCCGATCGTCTCTTCCAGGCTGACCGAACCAAAGTTTGACTTTGAAAGAGCCACCAGATTAGAAGTGTTAAACTTTATAGTGAATGACCTGGAAGAAGCAGTTCAGCTTTTACCTATTGATGTTGAGGATGGTCGTGTTTCCCGAGCGGCAGCTTATCATTTATTGAGTGAGATTTATATTTCGCTTGGTCTTGAAACCGGCGATGGTACCTACTATGATGACGCCATTGATGCAGCGAGTATGGTCATTGATAAGCAGGTTGGTGACTATGAGCTGATGACCAGCAGGTTTGGTCCTGCCAGCGGACTACCTGGGGATGTGATCAGTGATTTACATGCAGCAGGGCAAATCAACAGGTCGTCCGGTAACAAAGAGGTGATTTTTGCCTGGCAGATGGAATCCTTTGCCATTGGTGGAGGAGACGGCAATAACTGGCCAAGATACTGGGCACCTGAATATGACAAAATCGTATCTCCAAATGGTTTTGGAAACAGTGCTGCTGATTCATTGATCAGGGGTATTGGAGTAAACTCACCTACCAACTTTGTGAAGTATGATATGTGGGCCCTTGATTGGAATGATATGAGAAACTCTGAATACAATATTCGCAGGACTTTCTATTACAACAATCCGAATGATACCGAATACTTTGGCCAGCCTATCAAGACCGGACGTGGTACAGATGGTAAACTCTATATCCTGGAAAATGATGGGGTGACCTTCACAGATAATGACCTGGACACGTTGAGGCAGTACTATCCATGGATCAGGAAGATTGATGGACAGCCTTTCGAGGACAATGTATCCAACGGAAGATCATCCAAGGATATTATCAGGATGAGAGTAGCAGAAACCTATCTACTGAGAGCAGAGGCGTATTTCAGAAAAGGGGAAATGACGCTGGCAGCTGATGATATCAATGCTGTGCGAGGAAGGGCAAATGCAGTATTGATTGCTCCCGGAGATGTATCGGAAGATTTTATCCTGGATGAAAGAGCAAGAGAGCTGTTGGTAGAAGAGCCAAGAGTCAGAACCCTGATTCGCATGGATCGACTGGTAGACCGGGTACGAACCTATAATTCGGCACCTGATACCAATGGAGGCGTTTCTTCAGGAAACACCATTCAGGATCATAACAGGCTATGGCCAATCCCACAGCATGTGATTGATGCCAATACACAGAGAGAGTTCAAGCAGAATCCAGGTTATCCGGGAGCTTCTGAAAATTAAATTTAATGGGGCAGGGGTGATTCCCTGCCTTTATTTCTTTGACAAGAACCGACAGACAACACCAATATGAAAAGAAGAGACTTTCTTAACCTGAGTATCCCGGCCACGGGAGCAATCCTGGTCGCTCCGGGATTTATGAACAAAGAGCTCTACCAGGAGATCAACCATCAGTTTATCACCAATCAATCGATTGAATCGTATGATGTGGTCATCAATGGAGCTGGTTTTGGAGGATATTTTGCAGCTATCCAGGCCGCTAAACAAGGTAAAAGTGTGCTGGTAGTGGAAAAAAGAGCAAGCCCCGGGTATGAAGTTACTGCCAAACACAAGCTATGGGTAAACACGGAAGGTTTAGGAGATCTTTCTGCGGAACATAAGGAATTGTTATTTCCGGAAGCTGAAAAGAAGGAAGTCTTCAATAAATCAGGTGTTGGTATAAACAACAGTGTGTTTGGAAGTGATGCCATGCTGTTTAATGGCTCAGTGAGGAAAGGACTTCTACGTAACCTGTTGGTCAATAAGGTTCACGTACTGCTGATGACAGATGTATGTGGGCTTATTACTGATGCGAAAAGTGTGAGTGGAGTATTATTAGCCAGCAAGCACGGCATGCACACAGTGAAGTGCAGGAGTTTCATTGACACATCGGATCATTCACTTTTCTCCAGAGGACTTGCTGGCGAATCCTATAAGATTGATCGGGCGGGTTTTGTCATAGAGGTGCACAATGCAGAAGGTGCGCAACCACGTACCATTAATGTTGATGCAAAGTATGGACTGTCCAACAACCAGTTGATATTACGTCCCGGTAAATACCTGGATGACCAGGCCTTTTTAGAATTTCAGTTTCCGGCTAAATCTCAGAAAAGGGAAGAAATTGAACATCAGGCCAGGTTCATAACAGCTGAGTTAGGTAGAGATCTTGCCTTGTTAGATGGTTCGCTGGCAAAAGCACATGTTGATCAGCTGGCTGTTGAATGCTCGATTGTCCTAAAAGATGATGCTTTGCCGGATACTGCATTGAAGGGACATTATATCTTCAGTCAAGATTTGTCCAATCTCAAAGCGGCTGATTTGCTTCTGCTGGACCGGAAAGCTAAGACACTGGTAGATTCTATTCGAGTACCCAAAAACTCCAAACCGAGCACAATACTTGTCGCTGGCGGTAAAATACCATGGAATGTGATCAAAGAATCTACGCCGGACGATCCTGGATTGATGATCCCTTTGAAGCAATGCTCGTTTGACTTTGACCAATGGATCAGAAACAAAGAAAAATGCCAGGTCCTGATAGCGGGCGGGGGTACTGCAGGAGCCATGGCAGGTATGGGAGCGGCCGAAAAAAGTGCTAACACCATCGTGGTAGATTATTTCAATGACCTGGGTGGAACGAAAACCATGGGTGGTGTGATGGGCTATTACCACGGCTACAAAGACCACGCTTTTTTCAAAAAGCAGGACCAACAATCATCTCAGGTCGCAAATACACACAATTTGAGTAGTAAAATTGGGAGAAAGCTTTTTCATCTAAAAGAAATTGTAGACTCCGGCAATCGGTTTCTTTCAGGTTCCATCATGTGTGGCGCACATGTTGAAAGTAACACTGTTAAAGGAATCGTGGTTTGCAGAGATGGTGCACTCGAGCTGATCGAAGCATCCATCACCATTGATGCAACAGGTGATGCAGACCTGGCTTATTTCGCTGGTGCTAACTATTGGCATGGGGATTCCAGGACAGGGCTGACCCAAAATTTTAGCCAGTGGGATCGAAACAAAGGACATTTTTCTACTTCGAATGGTCACAGGGACTATGACATGATCGATAACACCAGGATATCGGAGTTGCAGCGAGGGTTATTCTTATCCCATTATCAGGCGCATTTCTATGACTTCAGTCCGATGCTAACCGTGAGGGAGTCAAGAAGAATAGAAGGCTTGCATGTCATAGATCTGATAGATGCTGTGGAAGACACACATTTCAGTGATGTGATGACTTATGCCAGCAGTGATTTTGATCCCCATACAATAGGTAGCTCGGAGTATTCCAAGTGTGGATTTCTGCTGCCTCACTCCAATGACCTGACGATGGAAATTCCTTATAAATCCATCGTCCCCAAAGGTATTGATGGGATGTTACTTTCCGGCAGAGGTATCAGTCAGACGCACAATGCATTACAATTCACCCGAATGAGTGCTGATCTGGCAGTACTCGGTTATCTGACTGGTCAGGTGGCTGCTGACCAGGCCTGGAACGGTATACAACCCAAAGATTATGATATCTCCGGCATCCAGAAAGAGTGGGCAGCTCTAGGTTATCTTAAACCGGATTATGCTACCAGACCGACAGGTAATCTAACGAGCGATGATCAGGAAATTGAGCGTAGAGTAGCACAATTGGCGAAGGGAGTCCCTGAGTATTTGTATGAGTGTATCAAATTACCAAAAGAGAAGGCTGTTCCTGTGTTATACCAACATTATAAAAAGGCTGAGAATAAAGAAGGGGAGCTATTGATAGCTAAAGCGCTGGCCTGGTTTGGAGAGCGTGGGGTAAATGATCCAATCATAGAGGAGCTGAAGGCGATGTTTGAAGAGGAAAGCAAAGCTGGTTATCCGGAGGATTTTGTAGACACATACGACGATATCCGGGGTAGACCCAAGAATATCCTGCTCGGACTATATTGGAGGATCAATCAAAACATAGCACTTTTGGCGATGTCTGGTGATCCAAATGGAGTTGGTGTGGTGAAACAGATTCTCGATAAAACATGGTCGGGAGGTCGCATCATGGAAAGGGAAAATGAATACTACAATGGTAGGATCGACCTCAAGCTGGTTCCCTACTATAATCGTATTTTAGCCTCGTGTTTTTACGCTGAGCGTCTGCCGGATCAGCGATTGATAGCTGGTTTTGAGAAACTATTGGGTGAGGATATTGTAAAAGGTTATAAGACTGAAGAATATGATAAGGTCATGTGGAGAGTTTATGGTGGAAACCTGGAATTGTCCATAGGTGCTGCGTTGGCACGGTGTGGGTCCGAAACCGGCTTTCAAATTTTGTCTACCTATCTAATGGACATTCATCATAACTTCAAAACATTTGCCAAGTCAGAATTGAATAGCCTCACGGGAGAGGATTTTGGCTATGATTCAGGTAAATGGAAGAAGTACCTTTCAGAGTTAGGCTATCCTATGGCCGGACAAAAGCTAAATAAGGAAGTTGAAGTATAAATTTGAAAGCGTGTGATCTTTGTCTGGCTCTTTTACTTCATTTCATTTTATGACAATGGGGATGTTTTCTTTCAAAGTAACGAACTAAGCCAGGTAAAACTGATCGATACGGATATTGTCAGAACTATCAAGTCGGATGATGGTGATGCCATAGAGGTGTCCGGACTCAAGGATGCAGCGGGTTTATTATACTGGTACAGGCGAGTGGAAACACCTGTCTGCCTTACGGGCACCTGTAAGCTGATTGATATTGGGGTTTATTGGACCTGCGATGGTAAATTCTTTGGTCTGGAAGTTTATGGCGAACATTTGACCAAAACAGATCACAGTGATTTCAAGGAAGCAGACTATAAAAAACTCATTGAGATCCTGAAAAATGACTGGTCAATACTCAGGGAATATGAACTCAGTGATCTGACAGAAGACCCGGAGGTGGATGGAGTATCAGGAGCCACAAAGGAGGAGTTGGCCGGAGAAGCCATAGAACAGGCTGTCTATTCTACCCATACCATGTGGCATTTGATACATGTGGGCGAGGAGGTGCAACTGATTGATTTGACGGCCGGGATTCTGGTAGAGGATAAGGTACTTCTTGAAACCCTCATTGATCACCCTGGGTATCACTCTTTCCTGATAGATTTACTGGCCACAGGAAAAATCAAACCATCTAAAGAGACCGATCAATTATTGTTACTGGCACTTGCTTCGGAACAGGTAAAAGACCGGGTTCGTGCTTTTCAGGCCCTGAAATTTTCTAATATAGAAAACGCAGAAGTTCAGGCTAAAATAGCTGACATATATGCAAATGCTGCTGTTCCGGATAAGGTAAAACTACTACAGATTTTCAGAGGAGTCAGAATCTCCGATCAATTGAAGAAGGAGCTTTGGAAGGATCTTGAAACGGAAAACCAATGGTTTAAACAGGCCTTGATGGAGGTGCTGGGATTCTAGAGGGGTCTAGCTTTTAAAGTTTCACAATAATCCTCTCAAACCACTCCATAAGCTCTTCCTCAGAAATGGCTCCACTTGCAAGTCTTGTAATGATTTCGAATACTTCCAGTTCTGAAGCAGTAATATAACATCCATTGAGTAGAAGAAATGTTACCGCTACTACAAATCCTGTTCTTTTATTGCCATCATTGAAAGGGTGATTTCGGATGATCCCGAAAGCATAAGCAGCGGCACATTGCGTCAATGAGGCTTGCTCATAACCAAATAGATTTTGTGGCCGGGCGAGTGCAGATTCTAGCAAAGCATCATCACGCAACCCCATCATTCCGCCATGCTGAGCAAGTTGTTCATTGTGGATAGCTTCTACTGCCCGTCTGCTTACCCATTTATAGCTCATTCGGCGAGCTTCTTCAAGGCATTCCGGTAGTCATTCATCACTTTTCGGGCATGAGTCATTTCTTCTTCCAACTCAGGGTCATATGGAGAGATCTCAACACCATTGGGCGTTTCAATAAATGTGACCATATCACCCTTGCTTATCCTTAATTTGGCAAGGATTTCTTTTGGGAGAATGATTCCTGTTGAGGATCCTACGGTTGTCACTTTAGATTTTATCATTATAATATCTATTATAATATAAAATTACGAAAAGAAAAATGGAGAGTTGTATCTTCAGATAAATATTCCCATGTTGACAAGAATAGATCATTGTTGAACTAAAATCCAGATTGTCATATTAGTCAATTTTTTCTTATTTTCCCGCCTCAATAAACAACACACAAATTGAAATACAGAAAACTCGGCAAAACGAATTGGGATGTAAGTGAAATAGGCTATGGCATGTGGGGTATGGCTGGATGGAAAAACTCAGACATAGAGGAATCCATGAAGGCACTACAACAGGCTGTGGACCTGGGATGTACCTTCTTTGATACAGCCTGGGGCTATGGAGCCGGTAAAAGTGAAAGCATGCTTGGTGAACTGGTTAGAGCCAACCCCGGCAAGAAACTTTATACAGCCACCAAGATCCCACCTAAGAATTTCAAATGGCCCAGCACCCGGGACTATGCTTTGGATGATTGTTTCCCTCCCGATCACATCGAAGAGTATGTCCATAAAAGTCTAAAAAATGCAGGCATCGAATCTTTCGACCTCATGCAATTCCATACCTGGGAAGATCAATGGCTGAATGATGATCGTTGGGTCCATAAAATGCAGGATCTTAAATCACAGGGCCTGATCCACGCTATCGGGATCAGCCAAAACCGCTGGGAACCCTGGAATGGCATTAAAGCCATCGAAAGCGGGATCATCGATGTCACCCAGGTGATCTACAACATCTTTGACCAGAATCCGAAGGATGAGTTATTCCCCGCATGTGAGAAACACAATGTGGGTGTCATTGCCCGGGTACCATTTGATGAAGGAACACTCACGGGCACCCTGACCAAAGACACCACCTGGCCTGAAGGTGACTGGCGCAATACCTATTTCGTACCCGAGAATCTTAATTCCAGTGTGGACCATGCAGACGCTTTGAAGCCTTTGATTCCTGAAGGTATGACCATGCCGGAAATGGCCTTAAGGTTTATTCTGGGTGAATCACGGGTAAGTACAATTATCCCGGGAATGCGTAGGCCTCGTCATGTCGAAGCCAATATGGCCGCCAGTGACAAGGGCCCACTGGATCAGGAACTGATGAAACAGCTCGAAAAGCATCGCTGGGACCGGAAGCCAACTGAGTGGTCGCAATAAAATGGGTTGGAACCACATCCATATGAAACAAATTAATATTGGTGGATTAATCTTTTTATCCGTACTATTGATCGGACAACAAGGGTATGCAAACAACCCGGCAACAATCAAGAAAGATAAAGAGGTCCGGCACGCTGTGTTTATCGCCGGACCTCAGTTTACGGGTATCGTTGACGAACGAGGTGAAATAACCTGGGATTCCGGCAGGCCCCGGGCCAGAGATGGCTATGTATTACCAAATGGCCATGTATTGATCTGTTGGGTGGATGAGGTACTGGAGTTTGATCAATCCAGGAAGGTGGTTTTTAGTTTCAAAAGGCGGGGGCCCAAAAATGAATTAGGGACAGCCGTTCGGTTGAATAACGGAAATACACTGATTACCGAATCAGGTGAAAAACCTGAATTACTCGAGGTGGATCCTTCAGGGAAAATTGTGTTAAGTGTGCCTTTGCAGCCAGAGACTGACAACATCCATATGCAAACGAGAATGGCACGAAAGCTAGCCAATGGAAATTATTTGGTGCCCCATTTGCTGGCTTTCAAAGTGAAAGAATATACACCACTAGGAGAAGTGGTAAATGAGATAGAAACGGATCGTGAAGAACTGGGTGGAAGAGCGGCAGAGAATTGGCCATTCACAGCCATCAAATTAAAGAACGGCAATGTGCTTATTAATCTGACCCATGGCAATAAGACCATTGAAGTGAATAAACAAGGAGAAATCATTTGGAAGGTATCGAATGAGGACTTTAAGGAAAACTTATTTCAGGATCCTTGCGGAGCTCAGCGCCTCCACAATGGAAATACGGTCATTGCCAGCTATGCAGCTAAAGAGGGAGTCAAACTGTTTGAAGTGACCAGGAAAAAGGAGGTTGTGTGGACATATGATGGATTCAGGGTCCATCATTTTCAGATCTTGACTACCAATGGCAAGCCTCTCAAAGGAGTTCCCATGAAGTGATTTGAGTATAACCCTTCATTAGCTTCCATATATTTTACGTATTTCCCACACAAGCAGAATACCAATTAGCACTTATTGCATAATTTAAATAAAAAATTGAATTTTGCCGATACCAACCGCTTAGTTATTCACTATAAATAATTATGAGGTTAATCATTTTCTTTTTTTTCTCGCTTGCTGCAATTCACGGCTATGCCACCAATCCGGCCAATACACTGGGTCGAAAAATTATCACACTTTCTACATCCTGGGAGAAGGAGTCTAAGAAACTCATCGAGTACCATGGTCTTTCGGGGTTTTGCAGTGATCCGGAATTCCGTGGGGTGGTCTATGAACTCCTCAATGAGATCCATTATTACCATGCCCTTTTATACAAGGAGTTGTTAATAACATCCGATCAGCATGATCAAAAGAAGCTAAATAAAGTTCTCAATGAGATGGAGATTATTGAACGGGATTACGCTATTGAAAGCTTCAATGATTTTTTTAGAGAAAGGTGCCTGGATCAAAAGACCATGGAGAAAAACTCCAAACAATATAAAAGCGGTTTCGGCGTCCATTCCTACCACGGCAAAATCTATGTGATGGAGGAGGAGCTCAGAAGATATATTGAGAAGCTCAGTAAAAGAATTGGCAGGGTTAAGAAGCATGTACAGCACTTAAATTTGCATACGCCTATCGATATTGAAGCGATGTAAAAAACCTGCTAAGCAGTTATAATCAATAAAAATACCCATTAAGTAATCAAAGTGTCCTTTTATTCATTTGAAAGATTAATACACATTTTACAAATGAAATTTTTATAATTTTGGAATAAGAAATCAATTCGATTTTAATTTTCCCGGGTGAAAAAAGGCGCTGAAATAAAGGAATTGCATCCAGTCGTTCCCTTCCAGGGGGACTTCGAAGAAGTGTATACAGAGCACTTCCAATCCTTATTTATATATGCCCGAAAGCTGACAAATTCAACTGAATTAGCCAAAGACATTGTTTCGGACGTCTTCTATAATCTTTGGAAATCCAACCCGGACTTTTCGCAGATCAAAGAGATCAAATCCTATCTTTTTATAGCGGTGAAAAATCACGCCATCAGGATTCTCACCAGAAATCCACAGGATTTTATTTCACTTGATCAGGATCAATTCATTAAAAAAGTAGATCGGACTGATCCCGAAGAGGTTCTTCTGGAAAAGGAATTACTTCAAGCCATTGAAATTGCTGTTTCAAAACTTCCTGATCAATGCCGGCTGATCTTTGATATGGCCAAGAACCAACAAATGAGCTATCAGGAAATTGGCAGGGAGTTAGGGATTTCACAATCTACCATCAAGACGCAGGTAGGTAGGGCACTCAATGAGATCAGAGTTTCAATTGCTGATCACCTTGAGGCTGGATCACACAATCAAAAAAGTATAAAGTCGGGGGTTGTTTCGTCCTTACTAATAGCACTGCTCTTCGCTTGATTGCGTAATTGTCAATAATCTGGAGCTTATTGTGTTAATGTATCAGCAAATAAGCTATTTTTCTGGATGTATTGCAAATCTTAAAAAATTTGTAGACCAAACCATTTCATCTGGCTCTTTATAGTAACGAGAAAAATGTAAAGTGGTCGATCAGTTAATATATAAGTACCTCAAAGGCAATATCAACCTGGAAGAACAGCATGAGCTTTCAAAATGGATGCAGGGAGATTCAAAAAACCGGGAGGTACTCAAAAAGTTGGAGATATATTGGGAAGAATATGATTCCAATTTAAGAGAAGAAGAGCTAGCAGTAAGGAGGATGATTCTCTCTAAAATGGAGGCTGACTCAACAAGAGCCCTAAAAAGAAGTCATTCTTTTACCCGATATCTGTTAAGAGTTGCTGCTATAGTAGTGCTTAGCTTATCAATAGGTCTGGTGCTCTCAAGATACCTGCAAAAAGAGGAGTTACCTCCGGAAGTCACGTGGGTGGAGAAACAATCTAAACCAGGACAAAAAATCACAACAATACTCCCGGATGGTACCCGGGTTAAGCTCAATACCGACAGCAAGATCATTGCCCCTACAAGTTTCACTGAGAATTACAGAAAAGTTATTTTAAAGGGGGAAGCCTTTTTTGAAGTGACCAGAAACGAGGAAAAGCCTTTTATCATCGAGACCGAAAATATGGAGATCATAGTACTGGGTACTTCGTTCATTGTAAGTGCATATGAAGATCAGGTGGTCAATTCGGTATCTGTCAGATCAGGAAAAGTAGAGGTCAAGGGGATGCATGCCACCAACGCCATCCAGCTCAATCAGTATGAAGCCACATTTTACCAGGGAGAGTCTGAAATGAAAAAGGCTGAAATCGTCAATCCTGATTACGTCTTTGGGTGGATTGACCAAATACTATTGTTTGATAACCACTCCATTGAAGAAGTATTAGACAGGATATCCAGGTGGTATGGTGTAAATATCGACCTGAAGAAAAATCTCGAACAGCAAAAGCGATATACTGCCAGCTTTGAAAACCCAACACTTAAGCAAGTGATGGATATTCTGGCTTTCGTTTACGACTTTGATTATGAAATTAATGGAAATGAATTAATCATTAAATAAGAAAGAGAGGGCCGGTACTTGGGGAAGTCTTGGGCCCTCTCTTAGCAAAAGTTTTAGTATCAATAAACCAAAACTCTATGAATGTAAAATTACGAAAATTCACAATCCGTATGTCCAAACTGGGGATTTATGTGATGATCCTGTGCCAGTCGATGACGATGGCACTTGCAACCAATACGGCTGCTCAAAGAAAGTTTCTTGAAGAGATCAGTGTTGAGTTGAGTCAAAACAAGAGTGAGCGATCTCTGATAGATGTGATCAGGGAGATCGAAGAAAACACCAATTTCAGGTTCGCTTATTCTAAGAGTGAAATCAGAAAAAGCGAGATCTACCTGGAAGGCGGGAGATGGCAAATGAATGAATTGCTGGCCAATCTGTCAGTGCAGGCCAAAGTTTCCTTCAAAAGAGTCAATGAAAGTATCGGTGTATTCAGTGCTCAGGAAAGTAATATCCTCCCTGAAGTTTCTGATGAAGTTTCTGTACAGACGACTGTATCCGGTAAGATCACCGATGAAAATGGTGAAGCTTTGCCTGGAGCCAGTATCATCGTGAAAGGAACAAGTACCGGAACAACCACCGACATTGATGGAAACTTTTCGCTTAGTTGCCCCGCTGATGCGACATTGATTTTTTCATTTGTCGGTTATGAATCTCAGGAAGTTGCAGTAAACAACCGGTCTGTGATCGACATGACACTGACTCCGGATCTGGAGCAGTTAGAAGAAGTGGTGGTTGTTGGATACGGTCAGGTGGAGATGAAAGACATTACCGGATCTGTAGCACAGGTCAAAACCAAGGAACTGGAAGCAGTACCAGTATACAATGTGGAGCAGGCGTTGAAAGCCAGAGTAGCTGGTGTACAGGTGACCCAAAACTCCGGCCAGCCAGGCGGCAGGATCGAAGTAAGGATCAGGGGAGGTAACTCTATGATTGGAAGCAATAATCCTCTTTATGTTGTAGATGGATTTCCTGTTACTGGAGGAATCAACTTTCTGAACCCTGCAGATATTGAGTCAATTGACGTGTTGAAAGATGCATCAGCAACAGCTATTTATGGTGCCAGAGGCGCGAATGGTGTAGTAATCATTACATCTAAGCGAGGAAAAAAATCAGAGCAAAGTAAGGTTGAGGTTAGCAGTTTTTACGGAGTTCAAAAGGAGACTAAGCGATATGACCTTTTGGATGCGAGAGAATATGCAACTGTTGCCAATGAGTGGCTAATCAATGGTGGTCAGACTCCATTTTTTGACCTGGATAATTTTAACATCCCCACTACAGACTGGCAGGATGTGGTATTCCAAAGTGCACCCATTCAGAACCATACGGTTTCTTTTACCGGAAGTTCTGAAAAAACCAGGTATGCACTCTCCGGAAACTACTACGATCAGGAAGGTATCCTGATCAGTACGGGAGTAAAAAGAGGATCCGTAAGGTTAAACCTGGACCATGATGTGAAGGACTGGTTAAAAATGGCAGTCAATCTGAATTTGTCAAGAAGACAGAATCAATCCGTACCGGTCAATAACGGAAGTAGAGGAAGTGGTTCTGTACTATCAGCAGCTGCATCTGCACCACCAACATTACCAGTATATGATGCTGATGGATTACCTACACAAATCGAGCAAGCGTATAATTTTGGTTCTGCCGACATGAGGAACCCACTTATTTTTGCGGCTAATCAGACGACCACACTGGCCAACTCCATCATTGGTAATACTTCATTCTCTGTTTCTTTATCTGAACATTTAACCTTCAAGTCATTACTTGGATTGGAGTATGAAAATGCTTTGACTGATCAGTATACTCCAATCATATATGATACTGACAGGGGTTATGGAAGACAACAGTATAGCTATGACAACTCATTCCTGAATGAAAATACGCTGAACTACTCCAAAACTTTTGCCAATATTCATAAGCTCGATGTGGTGGCAGGTTATACCTACCAGAATTACATGAGCAGATATTTGAGTATTAGTTCAACTGGGTATGCAAGCAACACCACTGAAAACTTCGATCTATCTGCAGCTGAAACCATCAACAATCCTGGTTCAGGTATTTCAAGATGGGTACTGGCTTCCTGGTTAGGTCGGGTGAATTATTCATTGATGGATAAGTATCTTTTCACCATGAGTATCCGGTCTGACGGGTCATCTCGATTTGGTGCCAGCAACAAATGGGCTGTTTTCCCTTCAGGAGCTTTTGCGTGGAGAATTAAAGATGAGGCCTTTCTGCAAGGAGTTGAGTTCTTAAGTGATGCCAAGATCAGAACAAGCTATGGTATTACAGGAAACACTGCCCTGTCTCCTTACCAGTCATTGGATAGGATGGCATCTGTAAGGGTAGTTTATGCAAACCAGGAAGAAGAAGTTGGATTTGTGCCTGATGGTATATCAAACAGTGATTTGAAATGGGAGACCACCGCTCAGTTTGACCTTGGGGTTGATCTAGGTTTGTTCGACAACAGATTCAGGATCACCGCAGATTACTATAAGAAAAACACCGTTGATCTATTAGCTTCAGTTCCGCTTCCTCCATCGGTAGGATTTGGATCAATTCTTCAAAACATTGGTGAGATTGAAAACAAAGGATTTGAATTCACTGTAGGTGCAGATGTCATTTCCAATGGGGAATTCCGATGGGATGTCACTGCCAGTATATCTGCAAACAAGAATAAGGTAATTGAAATTGCAGGGGGAAGTGATATTTTGAGTAACGGCCAGGGAGCGCTTTGGTCAAGTACCAACATCGCCAGAGAAGGTGAACCTCTGGGCAGCCTCTATGGATATATTGAGCGGGAGTACGACGACAATGGGTATATTCAATATGTGGATATCAATGAAGATGGGGTAGTTAATGCATTAGATAAAGTAATCATTGGCAACCCGAACCCGGATTTCTTTTATGGCTTCAATACCAATCTCACGTATAAGAATTTCGAGTTCAACCTGTTCCTTGAAGGAGTTCATGGAAATGAGATCTTCAACGCTACCAATGGTACGCACCTCAACTCATTCCAGAGAGGTAACAACCAGTTTACCGATATCATTGGCAACTACTGGACGCAAGAAAATCCGGATCCAAATGCCAAGTATCCAAGAATCAGTTCATTGACTGGTATTGATATTTCAGATCGATTCATCGAAGATGGAAGCTACCTGAGAGTAAAATCAGTGAGACTTGCTTACAATTTCCCATTAGAACAATGGGGGCTGAATGTATTTGATTATGCCCAGATATTTGTATCGGGTACCAATCTCCTGACATTCACCAAGTACACAGGCCTTGACCCTGAAATGAACACCAGGGGTACAGATTCTCAGAGCATTGGTAGTCGATTGCAAATGGGTCATGACCAGAGTGGTTATCCAAATGCCAAGAACTACACAGTTGGTTTACGACTGAGCTTCTAATCAAGTCTGATCAATAATCTATTTATAAAAAGAGATAAAAGATGAAAAAATTAATATATATCATGATACCGCTTTTCCTTCTCTCTTGTGAAGGAATGTTGGAAGAAGTGCCTGAGGATTTTGTGTCGAGGGCCAATTATTACCAAAATGAATCTGATGCACAGGGTGCGATCAATGGAGTCTACAGCTCTTTTGGTCCGGACTTCCTGGGGATCACGCATTACCTGATGGTAGAGCTTCATGGTGACTTTTTGAATGGTCGTGGTTCTCAGCAGCCCATCTCTGTGATGGATCAGGTATTGAATGCACAAAACATAGGGAGGGTTGCCTCCAATTGGTCGGTATTATACCGGTCCATCAATAGAGCAAATGCGGTGATTGATAATGTTTCTTCCATCGAAAATATGGATGAAGCTACACGGAGTCGCATCGTGGCTGAAGCACACTTTTTGCGTGCGCTTTCTTATTTTGAGTTGGTAAGAGGTTGGGGACCGGTTCCCTTGCGAACAAAGGAAAATACTGATCTTACCGGATTGGATGCTCCCAGAGCTCCTGAGAGTGAAGTTTACAACCTGATCATTCAGGATTTGACAAAAGCCGAAGCAGATCTTCCGGCTGATGTTGGAGCAGAGACCGGTAAAGCTTCTGTTTGGGCGGCTAAAATGTTGCTTTCGCATGTATACCTGACTATGGAGGAGTGGGACCTGGCTGCCGAAAAAGCGGACGATGTGATCCAGAGTGGTTTATACGATCTGGTCACTGTAAGTGAACCTGATGATTTCTATCAGATATTTGGTAGCGAAACAAGTACGGAAGATATCTTTTCCATCCATCACTCTGAGACCAGAACAGCCAATATCCAGACCTATCTGCATAGAGGAAATGCCCATCCTTACAACTATGGAACTTCTGGGTTTTTCGCCTGGCTTCCGGATACAGTCAATACATTTATTGGCAGTAGCTGGGATAACAATGACTTAAGGAAAGCATTTAACCTCTACAGAGAATATCAGGATGGAGATGGAAACTGGGTGCCATTACCTGCTACCGTACCGGTACTATTCAAAAAATTCATCACAACTCCTGATGGGCTGAACATTCCTACCATTCCGGTATACAGATATACGGAGGCATTCCTGTTTTATGCAGAGGCAGCAACCAGAGCTAACAATGGTCCGACTGCATTGGCCCTTGAAAGGTTGAACATGGTTAAGAGAAGAGCTTATGGTTATGATCCCAACACTGTTTCTCCGGTTGACTATACATCAGGAATGACGGAAGATCAGTTTGCAGATACTGTCTTGCAGGAAAGAGCATACGAGTTCCTGATCGAAAGAAGGAGATGGTTTGATCTGAAGAGAACAGGAAAGGTTCAGCAGGCATTTGCTGCAGTTGGTAAAGGATTTATAGATGAAAGACTGTTGTGGCCAATCCCTGAAGATGAGATCAATAACAATGCTTTGATCAACCAGGAAGATCAGAACCCTGGATATTAAATAAATTGAAGAAGAGGGTGTCTCATAAACGATTGAGACTCCCTCTTTTTTTTATCTTAGAGACCAGTACAAGTAAATCCAATAACCTAAACCCATCTTACGTGAAACTTTTCAAGCATCCATCCACAAGGAAATACAATTTGATGATTGTAGCTACTTTAACCAAAGGAGCTTTAGCTTTTTGTATCATCATCTCCTTAATCAATTGTTCAGGCTCAAACCCAAATGAAGCGGATCTCATTATATATGGAGGTACCTCTGCGGGTGTTGCAGCTGCCATTCAGGCCAGTCGAATGGACAAGTCGGTGATCCTTATTGAACCCACTAACCGGTTAGGCGGACTCACAACCGGTGGTCTGGGACAAACTGACATTGGTAACAAGCAGGCCATTGGTGGGATTGCACGAGAGTTTTATCAAAATATTAAAAAGCATTACGAAGATCCTGCCAGCTGGAAGTGGCAAAAGCGGGAAGAATATAAAGATGGGGGTCAGACCCAGACTAAAAAAGGGGAAGACGCCATGTGGACATTTGAGCCCTCTGCCGCCTTGAAGGTCTATGAAAAAATGATTGCAGAAGCTTCTATAGATGTTCGATATGGTGAACGTCTCAACAGAGAGAGTGGAGTAGTAAAAAATGGAAAAGACATTGTTTCCATTACCATGGAATCAGGTCAGACATTCACAGGAAAAGTATTCATGGATGCCACCTATGAAGGTGATTTGTTAGCGACAGCTGATGTCAGCTACACTGTAGGCAGGGAAGACAATAGCGAATATAATGAAACCTTAAACGGAGTACAACCTTCTGATACATCCAGGACTATAACAGGTCTACCTTCAAGAAACGCGTACAATCACAACTTCGTTAAGGGCGTGGACCCATATGTGGTTGCCGGAGACCCATCAAGTGGTCTTTTACCATACATCAATCCTGAACCGCTAGAGCCTGAAGGCACCGGTGATGACAAAATCCAGGCCTACTGCTATCGCATGTGTCTGACAGATCACCCCGACAACAGAATTCCATTTGAAAAACCTGACAACTATGATGAGTTGAATTATGAACTCCTTTTCAGGAACTATGAAGCTCGAACAGGTGAAATAAGAGACATGTATAGCTACGGTAATTCACTGTTACCATGGATCAATTCAGCCATGCCAAACCGCAAGACGGACACGAATAACAAATATGGATTCTCTACGGATTTTATTGGCCAGAACTACGATTATCCCGAGGCTTCATACGAGGAGAGAGAAAGAATTGAGGAGGAGCATAGAAATTATCAGAAAGGCCTGATGTGGACACTGGCCAATCACCCAAGAATTCCTGAAGAAGTGCGGGACGAAGCTTCCAGGTGGGGGACGACGAAAGATGAATTTGAACGAGCTGATGGATGGCAAAAACAACTATATGTGAGAGAAGCCCGACGCATGATCGGAAGCTATGTGATGACACAATACAATTGCGAAGGCATCACTGTGGCAGAAGATCCGGTAGGATTAGGCGCTTACGGCATGGACTCTCACAATGTTCAACGATATGTGACAGAAGAAGGGTTTGTGAGAAACGAAGGAAATGTGGAGGCTAAGGTGAAATCGCCTTATCCGATCAGCTATCGTTCATTGGTTCCGAAAGCTGAAGAATGCACCAATCTTTTAGTACCTGTTTGTCTCAGTGCAACACATATTGCTTTCGGATCTATTCGAATGGAACCTGTTTTCATGGTATTGGGACAATCAGCAGCAACTGCGGCCTCGTTGGCAATCGATGGCGGTACCTCTGTTCAGGAAGTACCTTACGAAGCATTGAACAAACAACTACTTGCTGACAAGCAGCAATTGAAGTAGTCTGGAGGATTTCCAATAATACCTAATGTGCTATGAGAAAGCTAATCTTTCTGATATTTCTATTTGCCGGATTTTCATGCCAGGTGAGGCAAGAAAGCAGTAAAGAGATCGATATTATCATCTATGGTGGTACTTCCGCGGCAGTGACTGCAGCTGTCCAGGCTAAAAAGATGGGTAAGTCTGTTATCATAGTTTGCCCCGATGTGCATCTGGGCGGACTCACATCAGGAGGATTGGGTTACACGGATACTGGAAACAAAGCCGTGATTGGTGGCCTGGCACGGGAGTTTTACCACCGGGTATACAAGTATTACCAGGATCCTGCAACCTGGAGATGGCAGAAAAGAGAAGACTATGGCAACAAGGGGCAGGGTACTCCTGCCATTGACGGCGCCAATAAAACCCAATGGATATTTGAGCCACACATTGCGGAGCAGGTATTTGAGGATTTCATAGCGGAATATGAGATTCCGGTTTATCGGGATGAGTGGCTGGACAGGGAAAACGGCGTTGAGAAAGTGGATGGAAAGATTAGATCAATCACCACACTATCTGGCAAAACTTATAAAGGTAAAGTCTTTATCGATGCCACTTATGAGGGGGACCTGATGGCAGCTGCAGGAGTGAACTACCATGTAGGCCGTGAGGCAAACTCCGTGTATGGAGAAGAATGGAATGGAGTACAAACCGGAGTGTTGCATCACAAGCACTTTTTCATTGATAAGATTTCACCATATTGGGTTCCAGGGGATAGCACCAGCGGTGTATTACCGAGAATCTCTACTGAACACCCTGGAGAATTTGGATCAGGAGATAAAAAGATCCAGGCTTATTGCTATCGTTTATGTATGTCAAATCATCCGGAAAACAGGGTCCCATTCCCTCGGCCTGCAGATTATGACTCTACTCAATATGAGATATTGCTGAGGGTTTTTAACGGTCCAAGTTTTGAAATGCATAGGGATTTCTTCGGGAAATTCGACACCATTCCAAATAGAAAAACAGATACCAACAACAGGGGACCTGTTAGTAGCGATAACATTGGGATGAATTATGATTATCCGGAAGCCTCTTATGAACGAAGAAAGGAGATCCTGGAAGAGCATATAACCTACCAGCAAGGGCTGCTATGGTTTGCAGCCAATGATCCCCGGGTAAGACAGGATGTACGTGATGAAATGAAAAAATGGGGACTGGCGAAGGATGAGTTTGTAGATAACAACAACTGGCCACACCAGATCTATGTACGGGAAGCACGACGAATGATTGGAGATTTTGTGCTCACAGAACACGAACTCCTGGGAAAACGACCAATTACTAAGTCAATAGGAATGGGGTCCTACACGATCGACTCACATAATATTCAGCGGTATATAACTCCTGAAGGCTATGTACAAAATGAGGGGGACATTGGAGTCCATGTTAAGCCTTACAAAATCCCACTCGGCACCATTTTACCAAAGGAGAAAGAGTGTAGCAACCTATTGGTACCGGTAGCAGTATCCAGTTCTCATATTGCTTTTGGCTCCATTCGGATGGAACCCGTTTTCATGATACTTGGCCAATCTGCGGCTACTTTGGCAGGGCTTGCTCTGGAAAGTGAAAAAGGAGTGCATGAAATCACCTATGATGGGTTGTCACTGAGATTATTAGAGGATAAACAAGTGCTGCAATATGGCGAATGAGTCCTTGATTACCTTGTTTTCAAAAAAAATGTCAATGATTATAAATCTACATAAATCCATCTTTTTTATCATTTTATTGGCTCTGGGTGCATGCACCACACAAAATGAAAAGGAAAAACTGCCCAACATCATATTCATCTTTGCGGATGATCTCGGGTATGGAGATCTGCGAGCTTACAATGAGGAATCGCTGATCCCAACACCCAATCTGGATAAGCTGGCAGCTGAAGGGATCAGTCTGACCAATGCCTATTGTCCGGTCTCTGTTTGCTCACCTTCCAGGTATGCACTGATGACCGGGACATACCCATGGAGAAGCTGGAACAAGCATGGGGTGCTAAGAAATTATTCAAAGTCCATGATGGAACCGGATCAGCTTACCCTGCCTCAGATGCTGAAAGATGCCGGCTATGTTACAGCAGGATTCGGGAAATGGCACCTGGGGGCACAATTTCCTACGCTGGATGGCGAAAAGCCTGTCGGGTATGGCACTTTTTTTCATGAAGACAATGGAGCTAACATTGATCTGTCTAAATCTGTCTGGGATGGTCCTGTCGATCATGGGTTTGACCACTGGGTAGGTTTTAGCTGCGCCAGTGAGTGCTGGGTGTTGACGAATAAGATGGTGACCGGCACAATAGATCATGACTTTTATACCACGGAAAAAGCCCAGAACCAGGATCACATCGAACATTTTGGGTTAGACGAATACCTGCCTTACGTTACCGAAAAGAGCATTGAGTTTCTCAATGATCACCTGGCCAACAAAAATGATCCTTTCTTTCTCTATTACTCACCTTATGTCCCCCATATCCCATTAGCTCCCGGAAAAGAATTTGATGGGAAAACAGATGCAGGCACTTATGGGGATTTCGTTCATGAGCTTGACGTCCGCATTGGTGAGATCTTACGGTTTGTCGAAGATCATGGACTAACAGATAACACCATTATCATGTTTGCAAGCGACAATGGTTCTACTTTCAGCCTCACCAGTCGTTTTCTCGATGCATCAAAAACCACCAATAATCTTTCTGGAAATCAATTCAGCGATGAAGAACAGGCCCTTATTGATTCGGATACAATTCCTCTTCATGCTCCAAACGGCATTTTGAAAGGCAGAAAAGGTTCTATCTGGGAAGGAGGAGTAAGGACTCCATTTATTGCCAAATGGTCAGGACATTTCCCTGAGGGAAAATGGAGTGATGAGCTATTTGCATTAAATGATGTGATGCCAACGCTTGCTGCAATTGTCGGCTATTCATTGCCAGAGGGCAGTGCAAAAGATGCTTATGATATGCTGCCGATTTTAGAGGGAAGGGAAAAAGGGAATCGTCCCAATGTAGTAGTCCAGTCATCCGGAAATGCTTTTGCATTTAGGAAGGGGGATTTTAAATTCATTCTTTCGAAAGACTCCTTGAAGTTGGGACAGCTTTATGATCTTGCCAACGACCCTTCAGAACTGAACGATATCGCAGAAACCCGAAAGGACCTGGCTCAAGCCATGAAGGACGAATTAATGCCTTATATTACTGAAGATTAAAAATTAAACAGACATCAAATTAATCACTCAACCCATATGAAAAATATCTTTCTATTTCTGTTTGTAATAAGTTTTTTTTCCTGCCAACAGTCGGCAGATCAAAGTGATCAGACCAATCAGTTTTCTGCTGATGTGATTGTTTATGGCGGAACTTCTGGTGCCGTAACCGCAGCAGTAGAAGTGGTTCGTTCAGGAAAATCTGTTATCATGGTATCACCGGATATTCACCTGGGAGGTCTGTCTTCCGGTGGTCTGGGATTTACTGATACTGGTAAAAAAGAAGCCATCGGCGGACTATCGCGAGAGTTCTATCAGCGTGTATTCAACTACTATGCTGTGGATAGCACCTGGAAATGGCAGGAAAAATCCGAGTATGGTAATGTAGGCCAGGGTACTCCAGCCATTGATGGAGCAAACCGAACCATGTGGATCTTTGAGCCCCACATTGCAGAGAATGTGTTTGAAGACTTTATTCGTGAATATGAAATAAAGGTATTCCGTGATGAGTGGCTGAACAGGTCAGGAGGCGTGGAGATGGCTGATGGTAAAATCATTGCCATGACTACTCTTTCAGGGAAACGGTTTGCAGGAAAAGCTTTCATTGATGCTACCTATGAAGGTGACTTGATGGCAGAAGCCAATGTGAGTTACCATGTGGGGAGGGAGAGTCAGGATACTTATGGTGAAAAATGGAATGGCGTTCAAACGGGCGTTTTACATCATCAGCATTGGTTCTGGGAGGACATTTCTCCTTACGTAGTTCCAGGTGATCCATCAAGTGGTGTGCTGCCAAAAATATCTACCGAAGATCCTGGAGAATATGGAGCAGGTGACGATAAAATCCAGGCCTATTGTTTCAGGCTTTGTATGAGCAACCATCCTGATAACAGGGTGCCTTTCCCTAAGCCAGCCAACTATGATCCAAAAGATTACGAGTTGTTGGGTAGAGTCTTTGATACGGGTCGTAAGGACTGGTTCCAAAAGTTTGATGTGATCCCTAACAGGAAGACAGATACCAACAATCACGGTCCTTTTAGCAGCGACAACATTGGGATGAATTACGATTATCCGGAAGCTTCATACGAGCGAAGGAAAGAGATCATCAAGGAGCATGAAGACTACCAAAAAGGACTGCTCTACTATGTAGCCAATGACCCACGGGTTCCAGAAGACATCCGAACAAAAATGAATGAGTGGGGACTGGCCAAAGATGAGTTTGTAGATAATGGCAACTGGCCTCACCAGATCTATGTGCGTGAAGCAAGACGGATGATTGGTCAGTATGTGACTACCGAGCATGAAGTAATGGGTACTCGGGAAGTAAAAGACCCTGTTGGAATGGGATCTTATGCCATGGATTCACACAATGTCCAGCGATACATCAAAGAAGATGGTTTTGTACAGAACGAAGGTGACATAGGGGTGCACCCTAAGAAGCCATACCAAATTTCTTTTGGATCGATTGTACCTAAGAAAGAAGAATGCACCAACCTGGTAGTACCAGTTTGTGTTTCTTCCAGTCATATTGCCTTTGGATCTATCAGGATGGAGCCAGTATTTATGATCCTTGGTCAGTCTGCTGCAGTCACAGCCAGCATGGCAATTGATAACAACGCTGCTGTGCAGGATGTAAATTATGATAAGCTAAAAGAGGCCTTGTTAGCTAAAGGACAAGTATTATCATTAGATTGATCAAATAACAACCAATTTAATGAAGTACTTTTTTGCCCCTATACTAGCGATAAGTCTGTTCTTTAACTGCTCAGCTCCTAAAGAAACCACCATTTCCAAAAAGGATGTTGAACGGATGAAATACAATAACCCGGGCCTGACCTCCGATCTTGGAGTAGGGCTATGGGCCTGGCCTCTTCCCATGGATTACGACCAGGATGGGGACATGGATTTGGTTGTTTCCTGCCCGGACAAACCTTTCAATGGGATTTATTTCTTTGAAAATGCATCAGGAGATAAATTTCCGGACTTCAAAGCACCCGTGCGATTAGGGGATGCCGTGAAGAATATCCAGGTATCGTATGTTGGGGGTGAGCCTCGTTTCATTGTGGGTGGTAAGGAGCTGGTAGATTTCCGCACTTCTCTTGATGCCAATCCCAAAGAGCTGTTCCCTTTGGATTCCATCATTGAAGTATTAAAGAATGATTATCCGGAAGGAAAGTACAATAAGAAGCCAAGATTCAACCAATGGAAGTACGTGGACTATGAGAATGATGGAGACATGGACCTGGTCGTTGGCGTGGATGACTGGACGGACTATGGCTGGGATAATGCCTACGATGACAATGGAACCTGGACCAATGGGCCATTGTATGGCTACGTCTTTCTCATTGAAAATGTAGAGGGCACTTATGTCAACAAAGGACGATTGGAAGCAGGCGGTGAAAGAATCAATGTGTATGGCGCACCCACACCGAATTTTGCGGATTTTGATGGGGATGGTGATCTGGATCTCATCTGTGGAGAGTTTATAGACCGATTCACCTGGTTTGAGAATATCGGCACCCGGGAAAAGCCAAAGTATGCAAAAGGTAAATTCCTGGAAAATGAATCCGGCCTGGTGAAAATGGACCTCGAGATGATCATTCCGGTAGCCCTGGATTGGGACAATGATGGGGACATAGACTTGGTGGTAGGAGATGAAGATGGAAGGGTAGCCTTTGTAGAGAATACTGGTGCCCTTGCACAAAACATGCCCGTATTCAAGTCACCTGTCTATTTCCGACAGGAAGCAGCGCATGTCAAGTTTGGGGCATTGGTCACACCGTATAGTGTAGACTGGGATGATGATGGTGATCTGGATCTTATTTGTGGAAATACCGCAGGATATATTGGTTTCATTGAAAATCTGGATGGAAACAATCCTCCAAAGTGGGCGGAACCTGTACGATTGGAAATTGGTGGTGAGCCCGTCAGGATCATGGCCGGTGACAACGGGTCTATTCAGGGACCATGTGAAGCAAAGTGGGGCTATACGACCTTGTCTGTGGCTGACTGGGACGGAGATGGTCTGAAAGATGTGATCGTAAATTCTATCTGGGGTAAGGTGGAATGGTATAAGAATGTGGGAAGCAAAGGAGCACCTCAACTATCTGAGAAGCAAAGTGTGAAGGTGGCCTGGGAAGGAAAAGCACCTAAGCCGGCCTGGACATGGTGGGATCCAAAAGAGAATGAGCTGGCTCCACAGTGGAGAACAATCCCTTATGCCATCGACTGGAACGAGGATGGTTTGATGGATTTGGTCATGCTCGATCATGAAGGTTATCTGGCGTTCTTTGAGCGATTTAAAGCAGGTGAGGAGCTGATTTTGAAGCCGGGACAGAGAATTTTCAGAGATGAGAATGGTGAGGTATTAAGGTTGAATGAAAGGGAAGCAGGCGGAAGTGGACGAAGAAAATTCACCTTTACGGATTGGGATCAGGATGGTGATCTGGACTTGATCCTTAATAGCAAGAACGTTGATTTCTTTGAGAATACAGGGACCAGGGATGGCGTCACTTCTTTCAAGGACCATGGCAACATGTCTGATGCTTTGCTTGCAGGTCATACCACCAGCCCCACCATCGTGGATTGGGATGGAAATGACGTACCTGATTTACTTATTGGTGCAGAGGATGGATTTTTCTATTATCTGAAAAATGAGTAGGGATTTTTGATGGTTGTATTTCAGCATGTCAAGTTCAGCTTTAACAATGAGGCTGTACTTCACAATTGGCTTTTAATTCGAGCTTTTACCTCCTTCCAACTTGATCCAGCCGTTGGATTTGCTTCATGAGAAGCAATTCTCTCATCTAAAATCTCCCTATGAGTGGTACTTAACTCATAATCATCTTCCTTCATATCCGACTGGACCATCGCATACATTAAATTGATTAAACGGTCATCTGCCTTATTGATGTATTCATGAAGTAATTCTCTTATTTGATTTGTTCCCATAATGGTGCCTTTCCTAGTGTGAAGATAACGTTTTCATTCTATTTTCAGTTTAGCAACCTCAGACGAATATTAGTGAGATTATTTTGTAATGACATTTCAAATATCAATCAGCTTTTATTTAAATATTCTTAAATTCCGTTCTGACTTGATGTGTCAGTATTCTAGCTACTTTAAATTAAATTAGTGCATTCGTGGCTTTTTTGATTAACCCGAATTTACAAGTGGTAAAAAGTAACTCTTCAAATACCCTCTTTTTTTTCTCTCTTATTTTTAGCCTAACCGGATGTCAATCAGGAGCAAATCAAGCTGATGAGACCATCCCAAAACCCAACATCATCCTTCTCATGGCAGATGATCATGGCTGGGGTGATACAGGATACAATGGGAATGATACCATCCTCACTCCACACCTGGACCGGATGGCTGGTTCAGGTATCCATTTCAATCGGTTTTATGCTGCTGCACCAGTTTGCTCACCCACACGTGGCAGTTGCATCACAGGCCGGCATCCTTACAGGTATGGTATCTACACAGCCAATGCTGGCATGATGAAACCTGAAGAGATTACCCTTGCTGAGGCAGTAAAAACCAAAGGGTATCGCACAGGTCATTTTGGGAAATGGCACCTGGGCACACTCACCAATGACACCATCGATGCTAACCGGGGCGGTCGAAAGCCGGATGTGTATTCTCCTCCCTGGGACAATGGTTTTGATGTATGTTTTTCCACAGAGTCAAAAGTCCCAACCTGGGATCCAATGGTCACGCCCTCAAAAGAGGCATTAGATGTTGGGAACCGCACACCGGGAGATCATTTTGGTACTTTCTATTGGACTGGCCCCGGACAAATAGAAACCGATAACCTGGAAGGGGACGACTCCCGTGTGATCATGGATCGGGCGATCCCATTTGTAAAGGAAAGTGTAGAAAGTGAGGAGCCATTCCTGGCGGTGATCTGGTTTCATACCCCACATCTTCCGGTTCTGACTGGTGAAAAGTACCGGAACATGTATCCCGGAATGAGCGAGGATATTCAGCACTACTACGGCTGTATCACTGCCATGGATGAACAGATCGGTCGGTTGCTGACTACACTTGAAGAATTAGGTGCTGATGAAAACACGCTGATCTTCTACACCAGTGACAATGGCCCTGAAGGCGCAAAGAGAATAGCCAGAACCCAGGGATCCACTAAAGGACTCCGAGGCAGGAAGAGAAGCCTGTACGAAGGTGGTGTGAGGGTGCCGGGTATCATGTATTGGCCGGAAAGGATTACTCAATCCTCAAAAGTTGATCTCCCGGTAAGCACCAGCGATTATTACCCAACTATTTTAGATATTCTGGATATTGAGATGCCCAATCAGCCTATGGTAGACGGCATCAGTTTGGTACCACTTCTTGAAGGGAAAATGGATACCAGACCAACACCAATAGGTTTTCAATTCAAAGACCAGCTGTCCTGGGTAGAAGGGAAATACAAACTATACTCACCGGATCAGGGCGAAAGTTGGGAGCTGTATGATATTGAGGCGGATCCGGGGGAAACTTTAGACATCAGCATGGAAAACGAAACTATAGTAAGCCGACTCAGGTCGGACCTTTTGCAGTGGGTTGAATCCTGCGAAAAAAGTGATCAGGGATTGGATTATAAATGATTGGAGATCATCTCCAGCATTAACATTCTTTATAAAGTAGATAACATGGATAGAAGGGATTTTATTGGCAATTTATCTGCCGGAAGCCTCATTTTAGGTGCTCCTGCATGGGGATACTCAACGGCATTTGCTGATCAATCAAGAAGCATTGCTAACCTGGAGACCGAAGCTCGCACCGACGTAGTGATAGCTGGTGGTGGCCTGGGAGGCGTTGCAGCAGCTTTAGGGTGTTTGCGAAATGGCCTGTCCGTTATCCTGACTGAGGAGACAGATTGGATTGGAGGGCAGATCAGCCAACAGGGGGTACCTCCGGATGAGCACAAGTGGATCGAGACCCATGGAGCCCCCGAATCTTACAGGGAATATCGGAGAAGGGTCCGGGATTTCTACAGACGAAATTACCCATTAACACCTGAGGCAAAAGCCAAAGAAAATTTAAATCCGGGCGATGGCTCGGTTTCCAGAATATGTCATGAACCTCGAGTCGCCCTGGCAGTGATGCTGGAGATGCTTGCTCCGTATATGAGTTCAGGCAAACTGATTTTACTGCCTCAACATAAGGTGGTGGCCGCTGATGTGGATGGGGATTCCGTGAAAAGTGTGAATATACGTGACCTGAGAGATGACAATGAAAAGTTCATTTCTGCCAGCTATTTCATTGATGCCACTGAGCTGGGAGATTTGCTTCCACTCACGGGAACGGAATATGTGACTGGTGCGGAGTCAAAAGCAGAAACGAATGAATTGCATGCTGCAGAAAAGGCAGACCCCACCAATAACCAGGCGTTCACGGTATGCTTTGCCATAGATTATGTTCCGGGTGAAAACCATGTGATCCCCAAACCCAGAGAATATGATTTCTGGCAGGCATTCACACCCAAAATGGACCATCCCTGGTCTGGTAAGCTGCTGGACCTGAGCTATACCCATCCTTCTACGTTAAAGCCCAAGACCCTTGGATTTCATCCTGAGGGAGTCAGGACAGGTGATGCCCTGAATCTTTGGCTGTACAGACGCATCATCAACCCGGGCAATTTTGTTCCTGGAACCTACGCAGGTGGAGCCACCATTGTCAACTGGCCGCAGAATGACTACTTCCTGGGTAACATCGTGGACGTGAGCGAGGCCGAGTTTAATAAAAATGTGAACAGAGGGAAGCAGCTAAGCCTTTCCTTGCTGTATTGGCTACAGACGGAAGCTCCCCGACCGGATGGTGGTGCAGGCTGGCCGGGTATCCGACTGCGAAAAGACATGATGGGCACGGAAGATGGCCTGGCCAAATACCCATACATCAGGGAGTCTCGCAGGATCAGGGCACAATTCACCATCCTGGAAGAGCATGTGGGAGCTGAAAACAGGATCATGGTGGCAGGAAAGAAAAAGGGAACCAAAGCAGCCAGGTTTGAAGACAGTGTGGGCATCGGGTATTATCACATTGACCTGCATCCTAGCAGCGGAGGCAACAACTACATCGACTTTGGTTCATTGCCGTTCCAGATCCCGCTAGGGGCTCTGCTGCCAGAGCGGATGAAAAACATTCTGCCAGCCAACAAAAACATCGGAACCACTCACATCACCAATGGTTGCTACCGACTTCACCCGGTGGAGTGGAGTATCGGAGAGGCAGTGGGGATGTTGTGCGCCTTTGCTTTGAATAAAAAGGTCACTCCTGAAGCCGTAAGAGCTGATGCAAGTCTATTGGCCGACTTCCAGAGATTTATTCAGTCGCAGGGGATAGAGCTGGAGTGGCCCGAGGGGTAATTTGATTACATTAATTGGACAGAGTAGATTATTTTGTTGTCTATAGACAAAGGATTTGTAAATAAGTAAGATTCTTTGTCTATAAGTAAAACTTTGAGTTCAATAAGCTTTCAAGCTCATTCAATGGCCTATTTCCCCGGCTGGTGTTTTACCCTATCCGTAATTTAAGAGTGTTTTACTTAAAACGGTGTATGTTGCTAATCCCGAAGGGATGACAGTATTATAGTAAAATATCATTGGAACGAATTTAAACTCCGAAGGTGCCCGACCAGGGGAGTGACATTATGGCTGGATCATTCTCACAAATTTATATTCATGCTGTCTTTGCAGTAAAAGGAAGAGCGAACTTGTTGAATAAAACCTGGCGACCTGAAGTGTTTAAATACATTTCAGGGATCATTGAAAACAAAAACCAGAAATCAATCATTGGTAAATGGGGTTGCTGATCATGTCCATATCTTTGTTGGTTTGAAGCCCTCTATGGCATTATCGGATTTGATGAGAGATGTTAAAAACAATACTACAAATTTTATCAATGAGAAAAAGTGGCTGCCGGGTAAATTCACCTGGCAGGAGGGATATGGAGCATTTTCATATTCCCATTCACAGCTCAATAACGTCTATCAATACATTCTCAATCAAGAAGAACATCATAAAAAGCAAACCTTTAAAGAGGAATATTTAGCTTCTAAAAAAATATGAGATTCCATATGAAGAGCGTTTCTTGTTTGAATGGTTATAATGACACCCCTTCGGGGTTTTGGACCTTCTGTTTGACCAAGCATCTATAATAATTTCATCCCTTCGGGATTTAATTAAGATGAAAAATGAATGAAGAATTGGTGGTTTAGGTTGATGACAATAATGGTGTCTTCACCAGACCGATAAGAAAGTCAAGGTTATACATATTATTTATTGCTTATTGCTTATTGATGGATTTCACAAAAATCCACCACCAAGCTCCACCGAATGTAAGATCGCTAAGAATTGTACTCAATTAGCCGTAATTTCGAGTCAGGTTTATTCCACATCAAATGACCCTAAAATCAACATTTTATTTACTCATCTGTGCATTCATTCTTTCATGTTCCCAACAGGAAAAAATAAAATCCGGCAATCCTGTCTTTGAAGGATGGTATGCCGATCCGGAGGGCATCATTTTCGATGACGAATATTGGATCTACCCCACCTATTCGGATATCTATAGCCGGCAGGTGTTTATGGATGCTTTTTCCTCAAAAGACCTAATCGAGTGGACCAAACATGAAAGGATCATTGATACTGCAGCCGTGCAATGGGCAGACAGCGCCATGTGGGCACCAGCCATCCTGAAGAAAGGCTCAGACTACTTCTTGTTTTTCGCAGCCAATGACATCCAGAACAATCAATCCTTAGGAGGTATAGGCATCGGGATTTCAGATAAACCCGAAGGACCGTATCGTGATTACCTGGGTAAGCCACTACTCGACTCTATCGTCAATGGGGCCCAGCCTATCGACCAATATGTGTTTCAGGATGTGGATGGTCAGTATTACATGATCTACGGGGGCTGGCGTCACTGCAACATTGTCAAGCTGAAGGATGACTTCACTGGTTTTGAGCCATTCGATGACGGCACCATCTTTAAGGAGATTACGCCCGATCAATATGTGGAGGGCCCGATCATGTTTATCAAAGACAATAAGTATTACTTCATGTGGTCTGAAGGTAGCTGGGGTGGTCCTGACTACCGGGTAGCGTATGCCATTGCCGACAATCCTTTTGGACCTTTCGAAAGAATAGGGGTGGTCCTCCAGCAGGACCCTAATGTGGCTACCGGGGCTGGACACCACTCACTGCTAAAGAACGGGGAGGACTGGTATGTCGTTTATCACCGTCGACCTCTCGGCGATGACGGTCGAGACCACCGGGTCGTTTGTATCGACAAAATGGAATTCGACGACCATGGCCTGATCAAACCGGTAAAAATTACATTTGAAGGGGTAGAGCGGAATTTGATAGAGGCTGGCAATTAGCTTGTGTCAACGCTTCGACATTGTTCCACCCTGCAACCTTCGTTGGTGTTTTCACAGTGTTTTCACCAACGAACATTGGCAGACGACCCATAGTGTAAATGATCTTTAACCCCCCCCCCCATTACAAAAATCCTAAAAATCAATCCCTTCCAAAACTGATTTTTAAAGATATTTTATAAATTGACCCGATTATGGTGCTTTTGTCCATGGCGCTTCTGAGGTATTCAGGGAATGAAAGAAAAGAAAATATACGAAAAGTCAGCCCAGCGTTTCGAGGAGATCTATCGGAAGTATTATGAAGGTCTGCATACGCTGGCAACTGTAATTATCGGGTCCGAAGCCCAGGCCAAGGATGTGGTGGCGGATGTTTTCTTTAACCTCTGGAAGAAAGCAGAACCTGACTTTCAAGCCATCAAACAGATCAAACCCTACCTGTACACCAGCGTTAAAAATCAGGCACTCAAGAGCCTGGCGGCCGATCCCTCTAAATTCAATGAACGGGACTATGACCTGAAGCTGTCCTCAATTGAAAACATTGATCCTGAAGAACTTCTTATCGGTAAGGAGTTGGAAGATTTTCTGACAAAAGCCGTTCAGGACCTGCCACCCCAATGCGGTGTCGTATTTCAGCTGTTTCACGAGAAAGGCATGAGCCATGAAGAGATCAGTATTGAGCTGGGGATATCGACCGAGACTGTACGATACCACCTCAAGACAGCTTTGAAGAAGATCCGGCAGAAGCTTGAGAATGAATTCGACAACACCCGTGTCATCAATTGGTATACCTCACTGGTCATTTTAATGCTGCTGTCGATTTGATACACCATATTTCAATCAGATTGATATACTTTATTGGGCTTGTCATATCCGGCCTTTCTGCAGAAGCTCAATCCGATTGGAGAAATATCACTGAGGGCATTGAGATTCCTACCAGATCCTATGCCGATCAACCTTACATTGTCAAAACCGACGATGGTGCGTGGCTGTGTATCCTCACAACAGGTGCTGGCAGGGAGGGAGAACCAGGCCAGGTTGTTGCAGTCACCCGGAGCGAAGATCAGGGTAAGAGCTGGTCCGACCTCACCTATTTAGAACCGTTGGATGGTCCGGAAGCATCATATGCCGTGATGCTAAAAGTGCCATCGGGAAGAATTTATGCTTTTTATAACCACAATACAGACAACATCAGGTGGGTACGGGCGGACAGCGCCTATTATAATGATGGAAAATGCTATCGTGTAGACAGCCAGGGGTATTTTGTTTTTAAGTATTCGGATGATCACGGGAAGACCTGGTCTGAAAACCGATATACCATTCCGGTACGCGAATTCGAAGTTGACCGCAACAACGCCCATGGCGGGGACATCCGGTTTTTCTGGAATGTGGGCAGGGCCTTTCAGCACAATGGAAAAGGCTATGTACCCTTACACAAGGTAGGTGGTTTCGGGCAGGGATTCTTTACTTCTAATGAAGGCGCGCTTCTGATGAGTCCCAATATTCTGACAGAAAAGAATCCTAAAAAGATTAAGTGGGAAACGCTGCCTGATGGCGATATTGGGCTTCGTACGCCTCCCGGAGGAGGGCCCATTTCCGCAGAGCAAAATTTCAGCGTGTTGAGTGATGGGAGCTTTTATGTGGTCTATCGATCGGTTGATGGACACCCGGTGTACAGCTACAGCAGGGATGAAGGACATATCTGGGAACCCCCAAGATACCAGGCCTATGCCAATGGAAAGCTGATGAAGCATCCACGAGCTGCGAATTTTGCCTGGAGATGCCGCAATGGAAAATATCTCTATTGGTATCACAACCACGGTGGCAGGAGCTATGACGACCGAAACCCTGTTTGGATAAGCGGTGGTGTGGAGGTGGATGGACCGGATGGAAAGTTCATCCAATGGTCCCAACCAGAGATATTGCTTTATGATCGGGATCCATATATCCGCATGAGTTATCCGGACCTGGTAGAAGAAGAAGGAGAATATTATTTTACCGAGACCCAAAAATCCATAGCCAGGATACATCAGGTAGATAAGAAGCTACTTGAAGGATTATGGGGTCAGTTTGAAAAGCAGCAACAGGAGGCTTCAGGCGCAGTATTGTCCTGGCAGCGGGGAAATAGTGCTGGCTCGGAAACTGTGAAGATGCCCCGGCTACCTGAATTTGTGGGCAGAGATGCCAACAGAGCCGATCATGGCACTAAAAATTTGAATGCCGGTTTCACGATTGATATGAAAGTGAGGTTCAGTGACTGGGAAGCAGGCAAAATAATCCTGGATAGCCGGTTGGACAATGGGCAGGGACTCATGGTGAGCATGACCGATCGCGGCACCCTGGAATTACAGATGCTCGACGGAAGGACCATCGCGGCGTGGGACTCTGATCCTGTTTTTGAAGAAGGTAAAACACACCATGTCACCATCATGGTAGATGGGGGTCCTGGAATCATTTCGTTTGTGGTGGACGGCCAGGTGTGTGATGGTGGCACCTATCGACAGTTTGGCTGGGGCAGGTTCAGTCCCGATTTCAGGCATGCCAATGGAGCTGATCAATTGGTGATCGATAAAGACGTCACCGAGTTGAAAATCTACAACAGAGCACTCACGGTCTCTGAATCCATCGGAAATTACCTTTCAAAGTAGATTTAGTTTAATCAACACCTGCTTTGGTAAGGCGTGATTCATTGTGAAATTGTCACTAAAATCAATATTATATTGCACTCAATTAATAATTACAGTCTTTTTTATAAATAGATTGTATTTATTTCAAAATATCCTACCAGAAATCAGCCTTCTCAGATCTTATATATAGTCGCATGAAAATGCCACTTCAGACGATATGGATATAGACGACATCATCATACGAGACCTGGAAGGCAAACTTTCTTCGGAGGACCAATCACGGCTGAATGCCTGGTTGAAAGACAGCCCGAAGAATATGAAAACATACAACCAGGTAAAATACATACTCGCTAAGCAGGGGACACCATTAACCAGCAATGGTGAGGCGGAAGTCTGGCAGGAGCTTCGCAAAAGGATGGACGCTGATGCTTCCCAAAAACAGGATACCCCATCAAAAAGAACCATCAATCCATGGCTCAAATATGCTGCAGTTATTTTACTGAGCATTGGATTGGGTGCTGTGATCCATCAGAATCTGCCTGAAGAACAAAACATGGCACAATCAGAACCCAGGATCATCGAAAAGGTGAGCATGCCTGGTCAGAAGATCACCACGAAGCTACCAGATGGTACCGTCGTAAAGCTCAATGGGAACAGCAAACTCCTGGTACCGGAGCAATTTGTTGGAGAGATCCGGCGGGTGGAATTGCAGGGAGAAGCTTTCTTCGATGTGCAGCCTGACAAGTCGAAACCTTTTATCATCAGTGTTGGAAATATGGAAGTGAAGGTGCTGGGTACCTCCTTCAACGTGAAGGAAGATGGCATCCTGAATCAAAAAATTGTAGCCGTTAAAACCGGTAAAGTGGCTGTGGAAGACAAGCAGAGCGGGGAGCTGGTCGTGCTGAATCCGAGCCAGATGGTGATCCAGCATGAAGGTGAGGGCATGTATAAGCAAGACTTTGAGCTGGCCGATGAACTGTTTGGCTGGACAGAAAATAAGCTGGTGTTTAATGACGACGATCACCAAAAGGTATTACAGGAGCTGGGTTACTGGTTTGGGATGGAGGTAGAAGTGAGGGGCAGGATCGACCAGAAGGTGAAATACACGGCTACCTATGAGAACCCGACATTGGAAGAAGTGCTGTTGAGTACTTCTCACATTTTCAAGTTTAATTATCAGATAAATGGCAAGAAAATTATAATAGAATAATAGGATAAAATGTAAAAAAGAGCCGGATTCACTTTGGGCAAAGCAGCCGACTCTTCGATACAGCTTTAGCAATCAAAACCAAAACCATATGTTAACAAAACTACTAAAAATTGCAATTCGCATGTCGAAATTGGCGATTTATACGATGATTATTTGCCAGACGATCGTCATGGCAAATGCGACCGAGACTACGGCTCAGCACAAGTTTCTCAGGGAGATCAGTGTGGAGCTGGAGAGCAAGGTCGGCGAACGAAACCTCCTGGATCTCGTCACCGAGATCGAATCCAAATCAGACTTTCATTTTGCATACTCCAAAGCAGCTATGCGCAAGTTAAGCGTCGAGCTCGACGGAGGTCAGTGGAACATGGATGAGTTGATGATGGAACTGTCTAAACAATTACAGCTTTCCATTAGGAGGGTTAATTCTACCATTTCCTTAATGCCAGTGAGCGAAGACACAGCGCTCCCTGCTTTCAATGAGGAGTTTGAAGTCCAGCTCTCCGTATCCGGAAAGGTGACCGATGAGAATGGGGAAGGGTTGCCGGGGGCGACCGTTCAGGAAAAGGGAACCACCAATGGGACCATCACTGACGTGGATGGAAATTTTAGTATTCAGGTACCGGAAGATGCGGTAATGACTGTTTCGTTTGTGGGCTACGAAACACAAGAAATACAGTTAAATGGGCGGTCTACATTATCTATTAAAATGGGGCTGGATGCTGAGCAGTTGGAGGAAGTGGTAGTGGTTGGTTATGGAACACAAAAAAGAGCAGATCTTACTGGTTCTATTTCATCAATCAGCTCTGAGGACTTACAGGAGGTTCAGGTATTGTCACCTGATCATTCTTTGCAGGGACGAGTAGCTGGTGTGAATGTAACACAGACATCAGGACAGCCTGGCGCAACAAACAGAATTCGCATCAGAGGAGGAAATTCAATTTCGGCGGGCAACGAACCTCTTTATGTTATTGATGGATTTCCTATTTACAACAACAACAATTCATCAAACACAAACGCTGCCAGATCTCCAAACCTGAATGCGCTGGCAACCATAAATCCTGGGGATATTGAATCAATTGAAGTTTTAAAAGATGCTTCTGCAACTGCAATTTATGGGTCACGTGGAGCGAATGGAGTAATCTTAATAACTACTAAAAGAGGATCGTCAGGAAGAAATAATATTTCATTTGAAGGAAGCTATGGTATTCAGAATGTGCGTCAAACAATTCCTATGCTAAATGCATCAGAATTTGCCGCTTTTGAAAATGAGATATTCCTCTATCAAAGAGATATTCTTGGTCAAAGTAATAGGGTTCCAGTATATACAGACGAGCAAATAGCGTCTCTTGGTGAAGGTACCAACTGGCAAGACGAGTTGTTCCGAAGTGCTCCAATCCAGAACTATCAATTGTCGTTTACCGGTGGAGATACTGATACCAAATATTCAATTATTGGTGGATATACAGACCAGCAAGGTATTATTCTGAATTCTGATTTCAAACGATATTCCTTGAGAGTAAATCTTGATAAAACGATCAATTCCAGAATTAGAATTGGAAACAGTTCTTCCATTAACCGTACCACTTCAAATCTTGCTTTTACCGGAGCAGCAGGTGGTATTCAGGGATCAGGTTCCGGGGTCGTTGGTGTTGCAATGCATTTTAATCCGATTGTACCGGTACATGATCCAAATACCGGGGAGTATTCATTTGATGATTTAAATGTTGGAGAATACCCTGGTGCTGTAAATAGATCAGTTCCTTTTTATAATCCTGTGGCGTTGGCGGAATTGGCTACTAATGTAAGTCAGAGCTTAAGGTCATTAAACAGTGTTTTTGGTGAAGTTGACTTGATGGATAACCTCACGTTTAAGACCAGTCTTGGAGCAGATTTTATGACCACTAAACAAAAAAGCTATATGCCTGCTTCCACTAAGTTTGCAGCTGCTGTTGGAGGTTCGGCGCGTATAGGTCAGGTAGAAACCTTTACCTGGTTGAATGAAAATACGCTGAATTATCGGTATCTAAGCGGGAAACATAATCTCAACTTTTTGATTGGTTATACTGCTCAATCATCCAGAACCGAAAGGTTTGAAGTAAATGATGCCGGGTTTGTAAACGATGTATTGGCTGAGAATAATATCGGTACAGGAAGTATCAATTCCAATCCTGTGCCGCCTGGGGTTTCCGAATGGGGACTAATTTCTTACCTGGCACGTGCCAATTATATATTTAGTGACAGGTATTTATTTACGCTTACGGCAAGATATGACGGATCTTCCAGATTCGGTAATGACAACAAATGGGGTTTTTTCCCTTCTGCTGCATTTGCATGGAGACTTTCCGAAGAAGGATTTATACAATCAATTGATGCTATCTCACTTCTCAAGCTGAGATCCAGTTATGGATATACTGGTAATCAGGAAATAGGGATTTATCAGTCTCTTGCTCAGATGAGCAGCTCTATTTATACAATTGGAGGAAGTTCAGTTGCAGGATTCTCTTCAACCCGAATAGCCAATCCAAATTTGAAGTGGGAGACAACTTCTCAGTTTGACCTCGGGTTCGATTTGGGATTATTTAATGATAAACTTTCGATTGTAGCAGATTATTATTTGAAAAAAACTGAGGATCTGTTGTTAAGCGTTCAAATACCCTCCACAAGTGGTTTTACCTCTTCACTTCAAAATATTGGGGGAGTTAAGAATGAAGGATTTGAATTGAGTATTAATACTGTAATTCTGGAAGGTGACTTCAACTGGGATTTTTCTGTGAACTGGGCCACAAACAAAAATACCGTTACAGATCTTGGAGATGAGGATCAAAGACTTATTTACAGTGGGTGGAATGTACTTAAAGGTGCACCTGCTTCATTGCTGGAGGTGGGTCAGCCAATTGGAAATTTTGTTGGATGGAAAACAAATGGCTGGTTCCTGACAGATGCCGAAGCTGCCGCTGCACCAGATCAGACACCGGCAGATCAGAATCCAAGACAACTGGGTGGAAATATTCGATACGTGGATATCAATGATGATGGGGTCGTAAATGATGATGACAGAACGACCATTGGAAATGCGCTACCAAAATGGACAGGTGGATTCTCTTCTTCATTTTCATTTAATGGTCTCTCATTAAGTACTGTTTGGACCTTTTCAGTCGGCAATGACATCATGAATTTCAACAAGATTGAAAATCATTTTGGGATTGGAAGGTATAACGCCAGTAAGAATTTTGCCAATCGCTGGTCATACATGAATTCTGAAGAAGAGAACCTCAATGCAACGGCCCCAACAGTTTTGGATTCCAGAAATTTATTTTCTGTTATTGATTACTGGGTAGAGGATGCTTCCTATTTAAGGATGAGGAGTATCACGCTGTCCTATGATTTCCCCATATCAAAGATGAAGTTATCATTTATTCAAAATGCTCAGATTTATCTCAGTGGCCAAAATCTCATCACATTCACGGAATACTCAGGGTATGATCCGGAGGTAAATCTTGGTGAGCAGGACAATTTGCTGCTAGGGTATGATTACGGAGCCTATCCGGCAGCTAAATCTTACACCCTTGGATTCAGGTTTAATTTCTAATCCTACCAGGTCTTTTGAAAATATCTAAAACTTGAAAAAATGAAAAACATACTATTAATATTATTCCTTTTGGTAATGTCAGCTTGCACTGGATTGCTAGATGAGAATCCAGAAACATTTATTTCACCTGATGCTTTTTATACCACTGTAGATGAGGCAACTGCGGCTGTTTATGCAGCCTATGATATCCTGCCATCCATGTATAGAAATCCCTACATGACATCATTCAGTGATATAGCATCAAATAGTTTTATTGTAACCTCAGCGTCAGCTACTGATTTTCAACCATTTGATATTCATACGATCAGTCCGTCAAATTCTAGGCTGACTGATTTTTGGGAGTTCTCTTATCGTGGGATCAATCGAGTCAACGCAATCATTGATAGGGTTCCTGATATCACCGGAGATGAAGGAGAAAAGAATGAAATAATTGGTGAGGCCAAATTTCTTAGAGCATTCTTCTATTTTAATATGGTGAGATTATTTGGTGATATTCCGCTCACTCTGAATGAAACAACCTCATTGAATAATCTTAAACTTCCGAGAAGCCCTAAGAGCAATGTATATCAACAAATTGTTGCTGATCTGGAAGATGCGATATCAAAATTGCCCGATGAGCCAAAAGAAACTGGCAGAGCAGATATCAATGCTGCCAGGGGAATGCTGGCTAGAGTTCAGCTTACCCTGGGTAGTTTCCCCGAGGTAGTTGATAACACAAGTGATGTTATTAATTCCGGCGAATTTGATTTGTGGGAAACATACAGAGAAGCGTTCCTTGAAAGTAATGACAATGGCAAGGAATCCATATTTGCTATCCAATTCGAGCAGAACATAGATGGCAACAACCTGAATAGCTGGTCAATGCCACCAGTTCTTAATGCCTATGTGAATGATCCACCATTGTTTGATTTGATGGAAGTTTCAACCGAGTTGGAAAATAGTTACGAACCAGGAGATCAGCGAAAATTGCTTAATGCAGTGTCTGAATATGTTACGAGTACAAATGATACCATACGTTTTCAAGCGATGAGCTTCAAATACAGCGATGGAATTTTTAAGGATAAGCCGGGGGGTGGGTTCAATAATGCAGGTAATTCAGGAGTGAACTATCCAATTTTAAGATATGCGGATATTCTTTTGATGCATGCTGAAGCAGTTAATGAAGTGAGTGGACCCACAACAGAGGCGTTTGAGTCTTTGAATATGGTTCGAAGAAGAGCTTTTGGGGTAGACATCTCCGTGGCTTCAGCTTATGATCTTTCAGGTCTGGATCAGGAGGCATTTCGCCAGGCAGTCTGGCTGGAACGCTTCAGGGAATTACCTCATGAATCTCACCAGTATTTTGATTTGATTCGGACTGGTCGTGCTGAGAGCACATTAAATATATCAGCTTCGAAACTGGTTTACCCGATTCCACAACGCGAAATTGACGTGAATGATCAATTGACCCAAAACCCCGATTACAATTAATCTATGGTATCTATAAAAAATGCTTTCTGGTCTTGTTTTCTAACCGGGCTATTTTTAATCAACTTCTGCTATGGTAAGCCCCTGGAAGTAAAGCCAATAAAAGTTGATGTATGTATATATGGTGGGACGGCAGCTGGAGTAATAGCTGCTGTCCAATTAGCCAAATTAGGGCACAATGTAATCATTATTGAGCCCGGACGGCATGTCGGAGGCATTGCAGTGGATGGCCTTGGGGGAACGGATATCAACAACCATCGCGAATTCAAAAACGATGGGGCAGTAGGGGGTATGTCATTAGAATTTTACCAGAAAGTTGCGGATCATTATGGGATTGAAAATTTTCTGGATAAAAGAATAGATCCGGCAAACTGGAGATTTGAATCCAGTGTGGCAGATAGCATTTATGATTCATGGCTTGCCTTGTATGATATACCCGTCTACTATGAAACGGAGATTATTTTTGATTTTGAGGCAGTTGAAAAGGAAGGAAATGTCTTAAAAAGAATCAAAATGGATAATGGATTACAAGTGGAGGCAAAATACTTCATGGATGCAAGTATTGAAGGTGATCTCCTCCATTATTCAGGGATTAGTACATTTATTGGCCGAGAATCAAACGCACTTTATAAGGAGACTAAAAATGGCATCAGGGCTGAGAACACATTTGCACAGTTTAAGGTCAAAGTAGATCCATATAAATCACCCGGAAACCCAAAAAGTGGTTTGATACCCACAATATTTGATGAACCGATTGGTAAAGCTGGCTCCGAAGATAAAAGGCTACAGGCTTATTGTTTTAGGGTGTGTTTGACTCAGGATACTTCTAATATGGTACCGATACCTAAACCCGAAAACTATGATCCTGGTCAATATGAAATCTATCTGAGATACTTTGAAGCAGGAGGATCAGCACATGTGCCCCGGGCCAATTTACCGAATGGTAAAACTGATTTTAACGGAGGTGGTGATCTTTCTCACAACCTGTATGGATACAGTCATGAATACCCAGGCGGGTCAAAGCAAAAAAGAGCTGAGATTTATGATTATCATAAGAATTTCACACAAGGTTTGTTCTATTTTTTATCTAATGATCCCAAAGTCCCAGGGGATATAAGAAACAGGTGGAGTTCCTGGGGGTTGTGCAAAGATGAGTTTGTTGACAATGGTCATTGGCCCAGAAAACTGTATGTTAGAGATGCCAGAAGAATGGTTTCTGATTATGTGATTACGGAACATCACACCCGAAAGGTAGATCCTGAACCAGTTGAAGACCCCGTAGGAGTCGCTTACTGGCCACCAGATGTTCATCATGTAAGAAGAATAGTAAAAGATGGATACGCATATAATGAGGGGTTTGTATTTGGAGGAGATGAGTGGTTGCCTTTTGGCATATCGTACAGGTCTTTGGTTCCCAAGAGAAAGGAGGCTACAAACATTATAACTCCGACGTGTCCGTCGTCCAGTCATATTGCATATGGAGCTATTCGAATAGAATGGACCTTTATGGTACTTGGGCAATCAGCAGCCTTAGCACTCGACTTAGCCCTTAAGAACGATCTGGCAATTCAGGATGTCCCATATGATCAATTGAAGGAAACCTTATTGGAAAACAACCAGATTTTAGAGTTGAAGAAAATGTAAAATAAACCCAAATCTTAAATACTCTTAAAAACCGGATTCTTCCGGTTTTTTTGTTTTGGAGCAAAGGAATGGAAGTCTGCTGACTCTATCCAAAAACGAGACTGCTTCGCTCCGCTCGCAGTGACGGTGCTTTTTGTCGTTACCCAAAACCGACCTACAGCAACGTCATTACGAAGCCTGCCAGCACCGAAGCTGATAAGGCTGAAGTAATCTTGGCATCGATATGGAGGGGATCAGCTTTAGGTCGGTGTGTCACCGACCAAGCGAACAGGCCCACTACTATCAACTAAAACTTAAACCCAAAATCAAGCCCGGGTTGAATAAAGTAGTTAGGCCACCTTTGTTCTACAGCTTTAAAAGAATCCGGAACCCCAGTCCTTAGGGGCCAATAACTACACCCAATAGCAGGTTCAAAAAAGAAACGGTCTTTAAAAAACTTAAACTGGTAGCCTAAATAAAAGTCTGAGTATAAGGTGAATCCATTCCCAATCTCCTGTTTATGCTCATCCATATATTTTTCAAAAGCATTCAGTACATAAACTGATGTATAGAGTCCTTCCCACCAAAATCGCTGATAGCCAATTTGAGGAGCAAGTATGCGTGCATGTCCGGGATAGTTTAGCCCAGGTCCATCAAAATCCGGTCCGAAAGGGATACCTATTGGCCAGGCATACTTTGACCTCTTAAATCTCAATTGAATAACATCCTTAGGGGTAATCCTATAGCCTGCATTTATTTGTATATAGCCTGGATTGTTTGTATCATCAAGATTACCTAACAGTAATAGCGTGCTACCAACAAACCACCTCCTATAAGTGTTGTCTTTTTTTGCTTGCTGTGCTTTAACCTGTAAACTGCTTGCCAACACCAAGGCAAGTCCAATCCATAAAATTTTCTTTTGCATCTCTTTTATATATCGTCATATGAGAAAGCAAAATTGGATTAACCACTAGCTTAAATACGTTCACTTAGGTTAAGAAATGACGCCTTTGTCTTTCTCCAGGATCCTTGCCCTTAATCTACTTAGTGATTGTGGTTTAATACCCAGATAACTTGCCAGCTGGTGTTGTGGAATACGCTGGATGAGGTCAGGTCTTTTTTGTAATAAGTTCAGGTATCGTTGTTCTGGTGAAGAAGTCTTAAACTCGTCAAAGTCAATTTGTTGTTTAGCCAACAACTCTTCTGATAATTTCCGACACATGATTTCAAACTTTGGGAATTTACTGTTTATCTCTATTTCCATGTCAGAATTTGAAACTGTGAGGATACTGTCTTCACAGCAACTAATATAATATTCAGAAGGACCTTTATTAATCACACAATGAGGTGTTAGAACATCCATCTCTGTGTAGAAAGCCGTTGTTTTTTCTTCCCCATCAATGATGTAATATGTCCGAATACAACCTTTAAGAACAAAATAGCTATCATTAGACTTTTGCCCTTTCTTGAGTAAAGTCGCCCCTTTTTTAAAAGAGCGGAAGATGTCTACAGAAATGATAGCATTTCTTTCTTCCTCTGTCAAAGAAATGTATTTTGATATGAAATCAAATAGTATGTCCTGCATCGTTTTTACCTTCCCTCATATTACCATTTCAGGAAGCATTTATTGTAACATAAAGATACGAAAGGAAGGTGATTCCCAAGCGATCATCAAACCCCCTAACCTATCTAAAGTTTCAAATAGATATACAGGAGTTTGCAAGGACATATGTCCCACTGTAAAGGTTTAGGTCGTATGAATTATAAAGAAAACTGAAAGTCTAATTGCACTAGCTCGGAAGTTACTTGCAAGCATTGTATCACATATCAGCTTTAGGTCGGGGTTGTCACTGCTTCCAAGGTCTGTAGCTGACAGACCTAATGAGTGGACCGTTCAGCTCGGCAGACAGGTTGTCGCCGATCAGAAACGTATCTTTTTAGCCTTCGTTGGTGTTTTCACCAACGAACTACACGCTTCCGGGCTTTGTGTTTGTTAACTACACGGGATTTGGAAATCCCTTTTTATATGAAATTCGGCATGGTCTATGGAACATGATGGCCGGCTTAGGAGATCATGTTGTAGGTAGTACAGGACATAAACTCTTCTCATCTAGAACTTTCGCTTACAAAAGTTAGAATCTCGGGAAGTCCACTTCTAAAATAATCCCAATTGTGAGAACCATTTCTAACCCTGTATTCATGCGGAATATTTAAGTCACGCATAGTTGTATGCAGTAAATCGTTTCCTTTATACAGAAAATCATCGTCACCAATGTCAATGTAGAAGTGAACTAAATTCTTTTGATCTTCATTTAGTTGTTTTACTAGAAAAATAATACTGTTCTGATTCCAGAAATCAGTTATTCTTGACTCACCTGTTTTTAATTGACCCATCATTTTTCCATATCGGTTCAAATAATCCTCTTCTACCATATTAATAATTTCTTCGTCTGTTCGTATAGCAGCACTTAAGGCCGCACTAGCATTAAACAATTCAGGGCGATGAAGTGCATATAGCAAAGCCCCAAATCCTCCCATTGACAGTCCAGCAATAGAACGGTATTTCTTGCCAGGTCTGCAGCGATAAGTCTTTTCTATATAGGGCATCAATTCATCAAAAAAGAAATCCTCGTATTGGTAGTCTTTATCCCTGGTATTCATATAATATGTCCGTTCAGCGTCTGGCATTACAATTATCATTGGGTCAGCCTTTCCTTCTTCAATGGCTTTATCAACTATCCGCTGCATATCTCCACCTTGAATCCAACTAGTCTGGTTTTGTCCGGCTCCATGCAAAAGATACAAAACGGGATACATCCTTTGAGAGGATTCGTAACCTTCTGGAAGATATATGGCATAGGCCAGTTCCTTATTAAGAATACCACTCTTGATAGATAAGCTTTCAAAAACCTTGCTTTCTTGCCCCCACACATGGTAGGTGATTAAAATAAATAATGGTAAAAGAAGTCTTCTTACCCTCATATCGATATATAACTTATCTTTTTTAATCAATAGTCAAAACTACAATTCTCTAAATAAGTATTGCCTAAAACATTTGTCAGGTGACGATCCATCACAACCGCCTTATATCACTTATTAAATATAAAATATTTTCATCTAACTGGTGTATATCAAGCGGGAACATGTTCATGTAGGTTCTTTGACATCCTCACTAGCTCGGATTTTGAACTACTGACATGCCCTGCGGACATGTCAGTAGTTCCGATTGTAAGCTTATATTAGGTTGTTTAATTCCCACCCTTGCCAGGGGGGCTTTCATTTTTGATGGGCCAAAAACGAACCGCGGCGGCGGACCGCCAAAAAGCCCTCGGAAAATTTAATAAGTGCACATCCTACTCACCACACGCCTCCCTCAAGGCCAACCTCCTGCAACACGGCTCCCCGCAAGCAGCCCGCCAACCTGCCTGCACGAAGCCGTTTCGGCAAAGGCAGGTTTTCCCCAGCCGCCGTGATAGCCTGTTCAGTTTTCCATTTTTCAGTCTGAAGATAAGTATTCGATCTTGCCCCTAAGCCTACTAGATATCGATTCTGGGTTTGAAGTGGAGTCTATCCAAAAAACGAGACTGCTTCGCTCCGCTCGCAGTGACGGTGGTTTTGTTGTTTAGCAAAACTGAAAAACAGTAACGTCATTACGAAGCCTGCCAGCACTAAAGCTGGTAAGGCTGAAGTAATCTTGGCATCGAAAGGGAGGATTGTTAACTACACGGGATTTGGAAATCCCATTTATCTAGGGTCCGACATGCCCTTACGGAACATGTCGGACAACCTGGTCTTTTAAATTTCAACAATTAATTAGGTATCACTAAGCTTCTTTAAGGTGAAAGCATAATATCCTATAAGGACAGTAAATACTATAAAGCCAAAACCTGAGGAAAGCACTTTCCATTTGACGCTGTCGTCAATTGCATTAATTAAAGTGTTTAAAGAAAGTATCATCATGAATAGCGAGATTAATAATGATACCCATATTGTTTTTTTGTTCCTAGTTATCATGGTTTTTCATTGACTATTACGGTGTTCCACAAAAAGATGCAGCACCAGTAGCAGCACCAGCCACAACACCTACTACAGCACCAATTGGTATACCAAAAACGGTGGGGGTTGTAAGTGCTGCACCAGCTAGTGCACCAGCACCAAGTATTCCAGCTGCGCACCTACCCCAGCTGTCCCACCAAGATACGACAGTACAAGAACAATCAGAGGTATATTCGGTACCATTTGGGCAATGCTTGAATATTATAAAACCAGCTTCATCTTTCACTGCAAAACCATCTGTTCTATCAAAAATTGGGTAACAACCTGCAGGTGCGCCTTGTAAGAAAGAAAGCGTATTGTCTCGTTGATATTGTTGCAGATCACCACCATTGCAAGAACCACCCGGGCAAGGATTCATAACTCTTGAGGATTCGAATTCCTGATAACCAGTTTTTCTGACATGATTTTCATGCAGTGATCTCATGCCATATTTTAATATTGCTAGCCGGTCGAACAATTTATTACGATCTGAGGAGGGCACTTCGGTATAAACCCACGGAATAATTTTGTCTAACTCATTTTGAAACTCTTCGTACGACAGTGAGTTTATTGCCTTGGTTATTTTATTAGTAAGAAGTGAATCGTATTTATTTCATCATTTAGTGATTCATTCTCACACGCTGTTATTGAATAAGTCAAAATAAGGACAAGAAGCCCTTTTAAAGTCAATAAATATCTCATAATAATTACTTAAAATGGTTTGAATTTTATTTCAAATAATTGAAATAAATACTACCAAAACAAGGATAAATAAAAGCTTTACATATCGTTTACTATAATTTAAAATAAGACGTTAACAGCTATAAGCTATAAAATGATTGAATAACATGTGATTAACTTTTATTAAACATAACTACATGTTTGTTCAGCTTAGGTCGGAGTTGTCACCGATCAGAATTGTATCTGGGGAAGGCCTGTCAGGGGACAAGCCATGGGGAGGACTGTTAACTACGCGGGATTTGGAAATCCCTTTTTATATGAAGCCCGACATGCCCTTATAGAACATGTCGAACAGCCCGGGATCATTGTCTATTCTTGGAATCCCCCTTCACCTAATACCATCTTTCAGGCTAAAGGCTTTTCACAAAGGGGGAAAAGGGGGATTACAGCTTTAGATCGGTGCCTGCCTAACAGCTGCCTATCGACAGACAGGTCTTTGCCTTCGTTGGTGTTTTCACCAACAAACTACACGCTTCCGGGCTTTGTGTTTGTTAACTACACGGGATTTGGAAATCCCTTTTTATATGAAGCCTGACATGCCCTTACGGAACATGTCGAACAGCTCGGGTTGTTAAGTTGTGCATATACAATTTGTTAATTAATACTAATAAAATACTTATTGATACTAATTGATATTCAGTACATTATATAAGTATTTGTTAATTAATTGCTGAGATGATTGTTAATTATTAAAGCTAGGAAAGGAATTTGGAAATCCCATTTATCTAGGGTCCGACATGCCCTTACAGAACATGTCGAACAGCCCGGGATCATTGTCTATTCTTGGAATCCCCCTTCACCTAATACCATCTTTCTGGCTAAGGGCTTTTCACAAAGGGGGAAAAGGGGGATTACAGCTTTAGATCGGTGCCTGCCTAACAGCTGCCTATCGACAGACAGGTTTCCCTTCGTTGGTGTTTTCACCAACGAACAAAGCTCACCGATCAGAAGCGTACCTTGATGAGTTTGTTCAGGCGGTTCATTTGGCCTGTCAGGACAAACCATAGAAAGTGGTTGTCTTAGTTCTCCAGGCGTTCCATAGGAAATTTTAGATACTCATTTTATCTGAAGTTGTAACCCAGATGAAAAATAATACCAAAGTGGCCTTTAAAGCCAGAACCAGCCTTTACGAAGTCCCGTGACAATTGATTGGGATAATAATTGATTCCTGGTTGCAGGTTGACGGACATTGACCACCTGGGGGAGACCATCATATATGCACCGGGCTCTAATCCTATTGTGAGTGTTTGAATATTGTCTAATCTATTATATGTATAGGTTATAAATGTACCTAGTTGAGGATTGAGCCAGTTGATGTTTTCAAACGGGTTTGGGAAAAACTTATTGACTACAATAGTCCCACCAATTTGACTATACCCTGATTGGGACCTATAAAACCTGTAATTGAATATAGGCCGTATCTGAAGGCTAAAGTGATGCTGATTACCGAATCTAATTGCAAATAAGAAAGGAAAAGTGTTTACCTCAAGCGCATTGATGGTGTCGTATGGCTCTACCAGTAGAGATGGTATTAGCCCAATATAGTTTTTGAAAAAGTCACCTTCATGAGGGCTAAGGTCTGAAACATTCGGAACATCTAACTGCGATGTTATCCGATTTTTATGCACATCAAATGGTGAATTAAAAAACAGGTTATCGGCAGCTATCTTTCTGTTGAATAATAATAAGGTCAATGTGATGATTATAGCATATCTCATAGGTCAGCTTTTTGTCTTTGATATAGATTGTTCGTTACCAAATAATTGCCAGTCATAAAATTTACTACCCGAATATCAGCGGGTACGTCAAGACCACATCTCCTATCACATTGAGCAGTACATGTGGGATGATGGACAGGTAGATGTTTTTATATCGCCACACAAGATAGTTCATGGGAAAAATAGCAATAACACGAGTTACAAAAAGCTGAGGTGACCAGAGGTGATAGGCGCAGAACAAGATAGTGTTGAGCAGGGGAGCCCGCCAGTCATCAAAGTGTTCCCTGGGGAGGAGAAATCCCCTGAAATATATTTCCTCCATCAGTGGCATAAGGACAGAAAAGGGAATCATCAGTAGCCAGGATAGTTTCATGACAGAGGTGTCATGTTTACCCGGATAAAGCCCTGGACTGAACCAGTCCGGGATCCATTGAAAAAGATGGTGTTGCAAAAGTTCGTTGACCGGCTTCAGCAAAATAAAAGAGCAGATTGCCCAAAGCAGAGAAAGAAATATCAAGCCAAAGGTTGGCCAGAGATCCATGCGGATTTGCATATCAAATATTTCTTTGATTGCTCCAAACCCAAAAGGTTTGTGGCTCTCCACCGAAATCAGGTAGATCATCAGCGGAATGGTGATCAAGAGGTCCAGGATGATTAAAATCGTGATTGATGGCCACCTCTCCCCATAGACCCTGTGGGCGATAAGAAGTAATAGTGTTGGGATGATCCCTGGCAAGAAGTAGAGATAGCATTTTTTGAGTATTTCCATTTCTTTTTTTGAAGCAAAGAAATGATGTTGTCAGCCAGAAAAAGTTGTAGAAAACCGCCAATTACTGCACCTGGTGGTAGAGGCTATCCCGGTATTTGAGCAATGCTCTTGGGGAGAGTTTTATGATGGACTTGAATTCATTGACCAGGTGTGGTTGATCATGGTAGTTGAGGGAAACTACTTTTTCCATCCAATTTTCTGGTTCCCTGGTAAGAAGTTCATTTAGTAAAGCATTAACCCTTGTGATCTTAGCATATCTTTTGGGAGAAATGCCAATTCTTTCATTAAAGTGCCTTTGCAGGCTACGTGACGAAATACCAGCCTCCTTGCACACTTGCTCGATGGATAAGCATCCCTTGCTTTTCTCGATTAATCCTATGGCTTCTTCAAACCCAACCGGCCCAGCCTCAAGGTCCATTTCCGGGATAAGGAATTGTTGTATTGAACCCGAAATGGCTTCTAAGGTTTTGCCATTAAATGATTCCCTCAAACCAGCAATCTTCTCTTTAAGCGGTGAAGGGATGTTAAATCTAAGTTTGGGGATACTTTGCTTAACCAATCGATAAAGGCCATCCTTGACAAAAGAGACCCCTATTAAAGATGAAGCATGAAGCCTGGCCCTGGTACTTGTAGTAAAAATCGGTAATACAAAGGATTCCTCCATGGTGCAGGTCTGATCTCCGTCATCGACGTGTGCGGGCTGACCAAATCCAAAAACAAGCATGCTTTGACTTTTAGGGATGTGTCTGAAAGAAGTCTCTTCGTCACCCTCCATTCTCCAGATCGCCACAGCAAAATGCGAAAGTGGATGTTGAGATATAATAATTTCTTCGTAGTTCAAACCAATCTACAGTTCAGTTAGGGCAAGTGCTTGTTTTTGGTCATTTACCTTGTAAGATAGCGGAAAATAGATGTTTACTTTTTGACGCTTTAAGCCTTTGGGTATTTCACCAACGAACAACACTCACCGATCAGAAGCGTGCCTTGATGAGTTTGTCAGGAGTTCGCTGGCCTGTCGGGGGACTGTCGGGGGACAGGCCATGGAGAGGGGCCATTCAGCAGACAGGCTGCCTCCACACTAGCTCGGAAGTTACTTCCGGGCTTTGCGTTTGTTATCTACACGGGATTTGGAAATCCCTTTTTATATGAAGCCCGACATGCCCTTGAGGAACATGTCAATCTGCTCAGGCCAATAATTGAATTTACTTCACAACCTCTACCTCTTAGTTACTTTATAAGGTTTCCTTTATCGTCATAGGTAGTCCATTCCCCTGTCGGTTCGCCATTTGCAAAATACCCGGAACGCTTGATCGTTCCGTCGATCCTGTACCATTCCCAGTAGCCTTCGGCTTTACCCTCTTCGATTTTACCTTTAGACCAAATGGTTTTCCCATTGGCGTGGTATTTTATGGTGATCCCATCAACGACTTCCTGAAGCTTCTCTTTCATAGTAATGGAGCGAATTATTAATTATTGGGGATAGAAGATTCTTTTTTATTTAAAGTCCAACAAGGCCCATGGACATGTCGAACAGCTTATTTGCTCTTCAGGCAGATTCCAGATTTAATCTCTCTTTCGACGGTAATGTAGTTGTGTCAATCCAGACTCAAATGTTTTTGCACTGATAAACTCTAATATTTGCTCAGGTATTCCTTCTTTAAACAGTCTTGTACCATTTCCGACCAGAATTGGTACGATGGAAATAGTAAGTTCGTCTGTCAGATCATTTTTTAAAAGTTCGTTAACGACTTCTGCTCCACCGTCACAATAAATATCTTTTCCCTTTTCATTGTTAAGTTTAGCAACTAGTTCTACCAAACTTCCTGAATAGAACTTGATTCTCCCGCTATCCGGACGTTCTGTTCTTGTAACGACATAAACATCCCGTTCTCCATTATCGTAATGCGATATACCAATCTCCTTCACAACATAATCATAGGTTTTTCGACCGATGATAACCGTGTCTATTGTTGAATTAAACGCTGTATATCCATAATCTTCTCCTTCCTTTTCAACTAGTTTTAGGAAACTAAGGTCATCATTTGGTTGAGCTATATACCCGTCTAAACTGGTTGCTATAAATAGTTTTACTTTTCTCATTGAATATTTATTTTCCACAAAACTAAGAATGCGCCCAAAACTTTACTTTGGAAAAAAACGATCCCAACAACTAAGGCTCCATGTTGGGTCGTTCCGACCACACGAAGCCTTAGTTGTTATGTGATTTATTTGACCCGATTCTTTAATTCCATACGCTCATGTAGAATTCTGGTTATTTCTACCAGTTCGTTTGATATTCTGCGATAGAATACGATATGCCGGTTGATCTTGAAGCCGTATAGATCTGCTCTAATTCCATCGTAGTTACGCCCTTGATCAGGGTTGGAAGCGATCGATTCAAACGTGTTTACAATTTGTTCATAATAGGCATCAGCCTGTCGTTCAGTCCAATTGACAAAAGTGTAGTTCCAAATATCAGATAAATCTCGAACAGCAAGGTTGGTAAGTTGATATTTAACCATTCGACCTTGCTGCTTTCAATTGCTCTAAATGAGTTGATGGGTTAAAGTCTCCAGCAATTCCACTGTCAATACCATCTTGAATAGCTTTCTTGAGTGAAAGAACCTTGTTTTCTTCTTCTTCGAGAAGTCTCAAGCCAGCTCGGACAACTTCGCTGGCGTTCTTAAATCGACCTTCTGAAACACTGTGTTTGACAAAGTTGTCAAAGTAGTCTCCAAGTGAAATAGATGTGTTCTTGCTCATATTGCAAAGTTACCAAAAATTGGTAAACTTGCCGGTTGCAAAAAATCCACATAACTCAAGTCCAATCAACATGGTCGACAAGATGTGTCGACTTCGGGTACTCTTCCGGACAGGGAAAAGGTATCCTCTCAGGATCTTATCCTCCCGGAATGATAAAATATGCTTAAACAGTCATTAAATCTGGCATATTTTGTGAACTTCACGGAAAATAATTTTAGCCATTAACCATCATAACATGATCACCCTTTCTATTTCCATTATTGTTTTAGTCGTTGGATACTGGATATATGGAAAAATAATTGAACGTGTATTTGACATTAAACCCGAAAGAGCCACACCGGCTCATACCAAAGCTGATGGTGTCGATTTTGTGAAACTCCCTGCCTGGAAGATATTCCTCATTCAATTTCTTAACATCGCTGGGCTGGGGCCCATCTTTGGTGCCGTGGCGGGAGCACTCTGGGGACCGGTAGCTTTCCTGTGGATCGTGTTGGGGAGCCTGTTTGCCGGGGGTGTGCATGACTATTTCTCTGGCATGATGTCAATCCGACACGGAGGGGAAAGCATCTCGGAGGTTTCAGGATTTTACCTGGGAAACTGGATCAGACAATTCATGCGGGGATTTACCGTCATATTGATGATCATGGTAGGGGCCGTTTTCCTGATTGGGCCTGCTAAGATCCTGGCAGGAATGACAGATGGATTAGGATTGGGTGCCTGGGTAGCGATCATCCTTGTCTACTACATTTTATCTACCATTTTACCCATCGATAAAGTGATCGGACGTTTTTATCCGGTCTTTGGTTTTGCCTTATTGTTTATGGCATTTGGTCTGCTCATCGCTATGTTCACCCAAAACCTGCCAGTGCCGGAGCTCACATTTTCAAGCTTTAGCAATCTCCATTATCGCAGCGAATCATTCCCGGTCTTTCCCATGCTATTTGTAACCATCGCCTGCGGAGCCATCTCAGGGTTTCATTCCACACAATCACCGATCATGGCCAGATGCATGGGCAACGAACGTCAGGGAAGGGGCATATTCTATGGAGCCATGATCACTGAAGGCGTAGTGGCACTGATCTGGGCAGCCATCAGCATGAGCTTCTTTGGAGGAGTTCGGGAGCTGAACGTTGAAATGTTGGGAAATGGGGACAACGCGGCTTTGGTCGTGAACGAAATTTCTAATGGGGCCCTTGGAACGATAGGTGGATTTTTGGCGATCCTGGGTGTGGTGGCGGCCCCGATCACCTCCGGAGATACTTCTTTCCGAAGTGCCCGCATCATCATTGCCGATTTCATGAAGAGTAACCAAAAATCTGTCAGAAACAGACTATTGATTAGTATTCCTTTATTCGCTGTGGGTTATCTACTTACTTTGGTGAATTTTGGAGTGATCTGGAGATATTTTGCCTGGACCAACCAGACACTGGCCACGGTGGTACTCTGGACTGTTACTGTTTACCTGATCAAAAATGCTAAATTTTATTGGATAGCACTGATACCGGCCGTGTTTATGACAGCAGTGGTCGTGTCCTACATTCTGCTTGCCCCCGAAGGATTCAGTTTTCCTGTAAATATCTCTATCTTCATCGGGGTTGGCGTGGCCTTGATTCTGGGAGTTTTGGTTACTGTATGGCCTGCACGCGCAGCATGGGTGGCTGATCCCCCAATGGTAAAATAGATGCGCTACGACTATAAAAAGTGAAGCATCCCTGAGAAAAGGAATTACCCGGGCTTGCTGTCAAATTTTTCAGAAACAGGCGTCATACCTTAAGCCATAGCACTGAATTCAGGATGGTCTCCAAATAAAATTATATTGTATACTGAAAAGGGACTATGCAGCACGGATATTCACTTTTAGCCTTCGTTGGTGTTTTCAACAATGATCACAAAGGCTTACTCAAGACCAACTACATTACCTCGGAAGTTACCTCCCGGGCATTGTATTACACTAATGGAGAAGATGCTTTTGTTACTTATCCAATACCTACCTTCGTTACTTTCCCCTATCTTTAACCTCAATCAACTCAACATCAACCTATTATGAAAAAACCCTTTTTAAGGGGAAGTGCATTACTATCCTCCATCATACTTATTATATCTCTTTTTTCATCTCCCGCAACAGCCCAGTGGAAAGTCCCTTCTGATGCTATGCTCACCCCTTTTGGCAAAAAGGTAACCCCGGAAAATGCCTGGCAGGAGTATCCGCGACCTCAGCTGGAAAGGGGAGACTGGATGAACCTAAATGGTTTGTGGGACTATTCATTGATCAAGATCACTGAAAAACAACCTTCAAAGTATCAGGGTAAGATCCTGGTTCCTTTTGCTGTGGAATCTGCCCTGTCTGGTGTGCGGAAGAGTGTAAAAGACGACGACCGGATCTGGTACCGAAGGACATTTAGCGTACCTTCCGACTGGAAGGGAAAAAGCGTCATCCTCAATTTTGAGGCGGTTGACTGGAGTGCCACCGTATGGGTGAATGGTGCACTGGTGGGAGCCCACAAAGGAGCCTATGACAGGTTTTCTTTTGACATCACGCCTTACCTCACTTCCTCCAGAAACCAGGAGATTGTGGTGAGTGTGACCGACCCGACCAGTCTCGGTACACAGGCACGTGGAAAGCAACAGATGCCGCAGGAAGGTATCTGGTACACGCCAGTAAGCGGTATCTGGCAGACCGTATGGCTTGAGGCAGTGAGTCCAACTACCTGGATCAAGGAAGTAAAGCTCACTCCGGACATTGATCAAAAGACCCTCTCTGTGATTCCTTTGCTGAATTACCCGCCTGCAAAAGACCTGTATACCGTAGAAGTCGAAGTTTTTGATGGAAATACTTCGTTGGGTACAAGTGAAGTGGCTGCTGATAATGAATTGGTCATTGATATTAATAACCCCAAGCTTTGGTCACCCGATTCACCTTTTCTGTATGATCTAAAGCTCACCTTGAAGGATAAGGACAACAATACCCTTGATGAGGTAACCAGCTATTTCGGGATGCGAAAGATCAGTCTGGGAGACCACCAGGGCGTGAAATATCTTTTCCTCAACAACAAACCATTGTTTCACTATGGCCCACTTGATCAGGGCTGGTGGCCTGATGGTCTGCACACACCACCTTCTGATGAGGGTATGCGATGGGATATCGTGAAAACCAAAGACATGGGTTTCAATGCCATCAGAAAGCATATCAAAGTGGAGCCAGACAGATGGTACTATCATTGTGATAAACTGGGTATGCTGGTTTGGCAGGACATGCCTTCAGGGATGGTTGTCCTACCGCCGGAGGGTGAAGAACGGCCAACAAGGGTTCAACATGTGGGTCGGACAGGTCCGGATCTGTTCAGGCGAACAGAAGAAACCGCACAGTTTGAATATGAGCTTCGCAGGATGATTGATCTGCGCTACAATGCACCAAGTATTGTCATGTGGGTGCCTTTCAATGAAGGCTGGGGGCAATATGAGACTTGCCGCATTTCCGATTGGGTAAAAGCCTATGATCCAGGCAGGTTGGTGAATGCGGTGAGTGGCTGGGCTTTGCGACCATGTGGAGACATCTATGATATTCACACGTATCAGGTAGAAGTTCACATACCGCCAACATCTCTAAGTCAGGCCAGTGTGATAGGGGAGTATGGAGGGATTGGTTATCCCATCAAAGGACACCAATGGAATCCTGAGATGCGCAACTGGGGATATCAGACTTATCACTCGGAGGAGGAGCTAATGAAGAGCTACCAATATAAATTTGATCAGATTGCAGAAATGAAAAAGAGCAAAGGACTGTCTGCTGCCATCTATACACAGACGACTGATGTAGAAGGAGAGGTCAATGGACTGATCACTTACGACCGTGAGGTGATTAAGTTTCCCGAGGAGAAACTAAAGGAAATGCACTCAGTACTTTATGAAGAGTAATTATTCTAAATGATGAAGAAACTAATCAATCAATCAAGTGCCTGGGCTTCTGCCCTGGCACTTCTTTTTAACCTTTCCTGTATGCCCTCAGAACAAAGTAGCCTGGTAAAAACGGGCTTTGGAGAGATTGACAATAAAGGTGTTGATCTATATACCATAGGGTTTGCCAATGGTCTCAAAGCTGAGATAACCAATTATGGACTCATCGTCACCTCACTGCTAGTTCCGGACAAAAATGGGAATATGGGTGATGTGGTGCTTGGTTATGATAATTTGGAGGGATACCTGGAGGCTTCACCGTACTTTGGATCCATCATTGGTAGATATGGTAACCGTATTGACAGCGGAAAATTCTCTTTGAACGGGAAGGAATATACCCTGGCGATCAACAATGGACCCAACCATCTGCATGGAGGGATCAAGGGGTTTGACAAAGTGATCTGGGATGTAACGGATACCTACAAAACAGACGACAGTGTTGGGATTACTTTTCAATATATAAGTCCCGATGGTGAAGAAGGCTATCCCGGAACGTTGACAACAAAAGTCACCTATACTTTTACTCCCACTTCCTGGAAAATCGACTACCTGGCTACGACGGATGCGCCCACAGTTGTCAACCTGACGCAACACGCCTATTTCAACTTGTCCGGGAACCCTGCCAGGGATATCCTTGATCATGAGCTGATGCTAAAAGCACCCCACTTCCTGCCGGTAGATAATACGTTGATCCCAACAGGAGAATTAAGGCCTGTCCACGGAAGTCCGTTCGATTTTATGCAATCCAAAGCAATCGGGAAAGACATCGAAGTAGTCAATCTGCAATTGGAATATGGCGGAGGTTACGACCATTGCTGGGCGTTTGAGGGTGGGATCACAAGTGAGCCTCGAAATGTGGGCACTTTGTATCATCCCGGTAGCGGCAGGTTAATGGAAATCTTAACTACAGAGCCCGGTGTACAGTTTTATACCGGGAATTTCCTGGACGGCACCATCACGGGGAAGGAAGACATCGTCTACAAATACAGGTCAGCCGTTTGTCTGGAGACCCAGCACTATCCGGATTCGCCTAATCAGCCCGATTTTCCATCAGTAGTTTTAAATCCGGGAGAAAAATATCAAACAACTACCCAATATAATTTCATGGTGAAGTAATTGGATAGCCCCGAATCGTCATTTTTGAGTATTATTACTTTACGTAATAGGATACTTGTTTTTAACCCATATTTCAAAAATGAAAAAACTGACCAGCCCGAAGATTCGGAACTTTGCTCAAACCTTGATTTTAATTGTAGTCATCACCCTGGTAGGCTTTGCCTGTAGTTCATCGAAAGGGGAAAAGGAAACGAAAGAAGCAAATGACATCACAGGTAATTTTTACTTACCTCCATTGGCTTCACCGGGTGAAGGAGCCTACTTGAAAGGAGAACTCATCTATCCTCTGGATGATAAGCCAACCCCCGAGTGTCATGCCTCCACTCTGGTAGAAACGCCATCTGGTATCGTTGCAGCCTTTTTTGCTGGTACGTATGAAAAACATCCGGATGTAGGTATTCGTGTTTCCAGGCTGGTAGATGGTAAATGGACCAGACCGGTTGAGGTAGTGAATGGTGTAGAAAATGATACCCTGAGGTACCCTTGCTGGAATCCGGTATTGTTTCAGCCTAAAGAAGGTCCGCTGATGCTATTTTACAAAGTTGGTCCGGATCCTCGTACCTGGTGGGGAATGTTGATCACATCAGAAGATGATGGCAAAACCTGGTCTGAACCTGTAAAACTTGGTGAGGATGAAAAGATTGGCCATCTGTTAGGGCCAGTTAAAAACAAACCTATCCAGTTACCTGACGGAAAGATCATCAATCCGACCAGTACAGAGGTGGAGAAAGAAGATGGAGATGATCTGTGGATGGTTCACTTTGAGATCAGTGAGGACAATGGCAAGACCTGGAGAGTGGTTGGTCCTATCAACGATGGTATTGAATTTGACGCTATCCAGCCAAGTGTGCTGACTTATCCTGATGGCAGGCTGCAGATCCTGTGCAGAACCAGACAGGACGTAGTTTCTCAAAGCTGGTCTGAGGATCAGGGAGAGACCTGGTCACCGATGACTGCTACCAGCCTTCCGAACCCAAATTCAGGTACAGACGCTGTGACCCTGAAGGATGGCAGACAGTTGCTCATTTATAACCACACAACAAAGAAGGGTGAAGAGCCTAAGAATCGAAACATGCTGAACCTGGCGATCTCCAATGATGGCATCAACTGGGAGCCGGTGATGACCCTGGAGAACGTACCAGCAGAAAATGGTTATTCCTATCCGGCAATTATCCAGGCTGAGGATGGGTTGGTCCATGCTACCTATACTTACGTGAGAGAGTCGGTCAAATACATCGTGATTGACCCTGCTAAGCTTTAGGATACTGCATTAAGAAAAATAAGGAGGTTAGCTTTTACAGGCTAACCTTTTTTTATGCCCCTTTGTCAACAATAGGAAAACACCATGTTTGATTTGTTACGTAATTCGCAAGTAATTGACAAAAACGATGAATAATTAGCAATATTGACAAAAATATCCTTTGAATATTTGTTAAAATTAAAATGTCGTTTTAAATTGGTCGACCAGTTGCTGGTAGACTACCAGCCACAACACTAGAAACAGACAAATTTTTTAAATGGAGATATTAAAAAGTTTTAGCGAGATAGTCATTGAAAAACCGGTCGACAAAATCATCAAGCAGATTAAGGAGTTGATCTCAAGTGGTCAGTTGAAACCTGGTGACAAATTACCATCCGAAAGGATGTTGAGCGAGAAGTTTGGCATTGGAAGGACGCATGTTCGAGATGCCATCAGGAAGCTGGAGTTTTATGGTATCCTCAAGACTTTACCTCAGAGTGGTACCGTTGTGGCAGGGTTTGGAATCACTGCCCTGGAAGGCCTGATGACAGATGTGCTGGAGTTAGAAAATGATGACTTTCATTCTTTGGTGGAAACGCGCGTACTGTTGGAAACCAATTCAGCATATTTCGCTGCCCAGAGGAGAAATAATGATGACATTATTTCTATCGCTAACGCACTGTCTAAATACGAAGAGATAGTAAATAAGGGTGGGGACACAGTGGAAACAGATCTTCTGTTCCATCTAAAGATCGCTGAAGCCAGCAAAAACTCCGTACTCAAGTCGCTGATGTTGATCGTAACACCTGATATTCTCACCTATTTCAAGGAAAACAATGTATGTAGTGGCAACAGGCCGGTATCGGCTTTGGAAGAACATTATAAAATCCTTGAATTTATAGAGAAAAAGGATGCTGATGCTGCGAAAAAAGCCATGAAAAAGCACCTTCAGGATATTTTAAATTTTTCAATAAATGAAAATAAACTAATTAACGATAATGGTGTAAAAAAGGAAATGGATTAGCCATAAAGACTAATCCATTCAAACAAGCAGATTAAGGCAAAAACCGCATCAATTACCACACTGAACGGTTTTTCTTTCGATTACATCCGCGGGGCAAATATAGAAATTTCCCATTCACCGCGGTTGGCTTGTTCCTGATTTAGACCGATTCTGGTATTCTCATAATCAAAACAAACCAATTATGAAACACAATTTACTTTCCGATTTTTATTGGATAAGGTTCCTGGGAATCTTTCTCCTGGGGATGATCACATTTAGCTCTTATGGGCAGGACACTCAGACTGTGAGTGGTAGAATTATAGACGAAGGGGGTGAAGGGCTTCCCGGCGTCACTATTTTGGTCAAGGGTGGAGTGGATGGTACTATCACCGACCTCAATGGAGATTTCACGCTGGACGTGAAAGAAGATGCTGTTCTCACCTTATCATTCATCGGTTATAAGACCGTTGATGTACCGCTTAATGGAAGGTCCACAATCAATTATCAAATGGAGGTGGATTTGGAGCAGCTGGATGAGGTGGTCGTAGTGGGGTATGGAACCCAAAAGAAATCTCACCTCACCGGAGCGATATCTAAGGTCGAGAATAAGAAATTAGATCAAATACCTGTTGCAAGAGTAGATGATGCACTTATAGGGCAGGTATCCGGTGTGAATATTCAAGCGACTAACGCTGAAGCGGGTGGTGCACCTACCATTACCATCAGAGGTTTTGGTTCTGTAACAGCTGATTCAGGCCCAGCAGTCGTAGTGGATGGGATAGTTGTTAGCTCCGATTTCCTTTCAAATCTGGACATGAACGACATCGCATCTTTTGAAGTACTGAAAGATGCTGCCTCTGCAGCCATTTACGGAAGTGAGGGCTCAAACGGTGTGATTATGATCACGACCAAAAGTGGTAAGCCTGGCCAGACAAAATTTAGCTATCAGGGCTATGTGGGGAGAAAAGATGCGCATGGAAGTGATGACTACAGAAAGAGCGTTGCAGATTGGATTGAATTTGAACGTGCTCAGACTGGAGAGCTTAGCGAGGAAACTCAATACATGCAAAAAATAGTTCAATTGACTGGCGTCGATAGAGACTGGCAGGATGTTTTCCTCGAAGGAGGTTATATCAATAGTCATTCACTTTCTGCGAGAGGTGGAAATGAAAATACAACATTTAGTGGTTCATTACGATACCTTCATGATGAAGGCGTGATCATCACTGACGATTATAAATTCTACAGTGGAAGAATTAAGGTAGACTCAAAGGTAAATAACAGGGTAAAATTCGGGGTCAATATCAACCCTTCTTACTCAAAACAAAGGCAGTTACCAACGTCCATACATAATCCACTGCGTCTGTCACCCTGGTTGCCTATCTATCATACGGATGCAACGCTTCAGTTGATCAATCGTGACGTTTATCCAAATGTTGGTGTGGGAGATTACTTCCGTGAAGACCACCTGGTGGAGTTGGATTTAAATGGTGATGGCAGTGATACGCGTCCCCGTACTTCCGGTGACTCAAATCCTTATCAGCAATATGTGGAGAGAGAACATATGGAGTTTGAGACCAATTTATATGGATCCACTTACATAAGTGTGGATATCATTGATGGACTACAAGCCAAATCATCATTAGCTACTACCATTGAGCACAGAAAGCGGGAACGATGGGATGGTACAAACTATCACGCAGCAGGTGCAAGTAGATCACAGTATTATCTGCAAAATCGATTCAGAACAAGATTGATTTCTGATAACACGCTGACTTACGACAAGAATATAGGTGATCACGAATTCGGGGCGCTTGCTGGTGTTACGATTCAAAGAAGGACAAGCAATATTAGCGAGGTGACAGGCGTAGGATATACGAATGATTTACTGCCAAACCTTGAGGGAGCTACACAAATTTCAGAGCCCGGAGAGATTAATACAGAGCTTAGAAAACTGGGATATTTTGTCAGGGTTAATTATGCATTCGCTGGAAAATACCTGTTAAATGCTTCATTTAGACGAGACGGTAGTTCAGTGTTCGGAACAAATTCCAAGTATGGTAATTTTCCCGCTATCTCTGTCGGTTGGAATGTGACAGATGAATCATTTCTTGCGGGAAATAACCTGTTAAGCAATTTGAAGCTAAGAGTGAGTTACGGTTTTACAGGGTCTGAGCGATTCAATGTTGGAAGTGAAGTTGTCAACAACTGGCCATATCTGGCGCTACTTCAAAATTCAAATGCCATCGTTGATGGAGCCATCGTCAATGGTGTTTCACCTCTGAATATTGCCAATACCCTATTGCAGTGGGAGGCTTCAGAAGAGTTTAATCCTGCTGTAGATTTTGGATTTTTTAATAACAGAATTACAGGTTCACTGGATTATTACTCGAGGATAAGCAACGAGCTGTTGTTGGAAAACCCGGTCTCTTACGTCACTGGCTTCACAAGTGGTATTGTAAACCTGGGCGAAGTTCGTAACAGAGGTTGGGAATTTGAGTTGAGGACAAGAAATGTGGTTGGAAATCAATTAACCTGGAATACCACCGTAATTGCTTCTACCAACGAAAATGAACTATTGGCTTTTGGTGAATCAAACAATGCGCTTATCCAGGATACATACGGTAGAAATTCCCAATGGATTAATCGTGTTGGAGAGCCCATATCAGCTTTCTGGGGCTATGTAGTAGATACCGAGAAATACAATGATGCCGAGTTTAGAGTAGCTTATGTTGACAAACCCTGGAATCGTATTAACGGTCAGGCTGAAGATGTTATCGTAAGGGACTTGAATGGTGATGGTAGAATTACTGAAGATGACAAGACGATCCTTGGAGATCCTTATCCGGACATCTTATACAGTCTTACCAATGAATTTACTTTCCGTGATTTTGACTTGTCTTTCATGCTTCAGGGAAGCCTGGGTGCTCAGGTAAACAATATCGGAGATCAATATTTCTTTAACTGGTTTGGAAACAGTAGCCGATCCGGTGCAGCAGCAGAAGCTGTCGAAGATGGGTTAATTCCTCACGAATCTTTTATTCAGGAAAAAGTGCTGACGAGCGAAGTGATTGCCAGTGCAGACTACTTTTCATTAAGAAACGTGACCATTGGTTATAACATGCCAGTGACGTTGACGTCAAAAATTGGAGTACAGGGGCTGAGGATTTATGCTTCCGGCCAGAATTTACTTTATAAGACTGCTGACGATTATCACGGCTTCAATCCGGAGCATATAGATGATGATAATCCAAGAGCTTATGGAGCTCAAAGAGCAGGTACACCTCTCTACAGGACGATTACCCTTGGTCTGAATCTTGACTTTTGATCAATAAAGAAAAAATCATGAAAAGTATAAAATATATAATATTAGCCATTGCAGCGGTTTTTACCTCTTGTGATGATGAGTTCTTAAATCCACTGCCGGATACGGTAGTTGCTTTGGATGCCTACTTTGCTACTGATGGCGATGTTTTGTCCGGGATTTATGGAATCTATGACGCTCTTCAGGGAACCAATGAGAGCACGGAAACCAATATCGGACGTGCTAACAGAGGGGTGCAATTCGAGCATCTTTTGACCGAGCATCGTACAGATAATACGAGGAATGCAACATTAGAGGGGTCTAAATCTGATTTTCACAGATACATCGTTGAACCCATCAATGTAGAGTCTGAAGATTACTATCAGTCAATGTATCAAGTAATATTCAGAGCGAATAATATCCTGAACTACATTGATATAGCGAATGAAAGCAATCAGGCAGCTTATGCAGCAGAAGCTAAATTTCTGAGAGCCTATGCTTACTTCAAACTGGTTAGGATGTACGGCGATGTGCCTTTGGTCACATCACCTGTCAACCCTGAGGATACGGAGACCCTTTTTACAAGGGTAGCTGCGGCCCAGATATATCAACAAATAATTGCTGATTTACAGGAAGCAGTAAACGTTTTGGACAATTCTCATAAGTCAAGGGCTTCAAAAGCTGCCGCACAGGGAATATTAGCCAAAGTGTATTTGTCTCTGGATACTCCTGATTATGGTGCTGCTGAAGCTTTGTGTGAATCGATCATTAATTCAGGTGACTATTCTTTGCAGAGTGATTTCCATGATGTGTTTTACAATGAGCTAAACAGTGAAATCATTTTTGCTATTCAGTACATCCCGGGAAATGCCGAGGAAAGTCAGGGGTTTTCTGCTGAATTTACTTCTTCCACCCGGGCGGGTAGAGAAGACGGTCAAAACATTGTAAACCTAAACCTCTATAATGATTTTCAGGCCTTTGGAGGAAACAGGACAGCCGTTTCTATCACAGACCTGGGCTTCTTGGCCGATGACCTGAATGAAGTAACCAAGTTTTTACCCGAAGGGTCAGATTTGACTACTACACCTCCCTCATATGGAGTGGGACGTAATGCGGGCAATGACTATATCGCGCTTCGATATGCTGATATATTGTTGTTGCATGTGGAAGCAACCATGGCGGGAGCGCCTGCCACGGTAGATCCTGATGCGTTGAGTTCTTTCCAGGCGGTGAGAGACAGAGCCGGGTTGACAGCTACGGTTACAACGATAACAAAAGCGGATTTAATGACAGAAAGAAGGGTTGAGTTGGCTTTTGAAAATCAGCGCTACTTTGATCTGATCAGGTTTGGCGAGTTGGATAATGTCCTGTCTGCTCATTCTACCGAAATGGGATATGTGTATGATTCAAGGAAGGCAAGGTTCCTGCCTATTCCACAAAGGGAGATTAACCTCAGCGGCGGTCTTTTGACACAGAACCTTGGTTATTAAAATTAAAGTTAAGAGTTATGAAAAATAAGATGAAAATATTTAGCAAAGGGTTAGGGTTACTCTTGACAGTTTTCACAGTAAGTTTTATTACTAACTGTGAGTTAAGACCTGAATTACCGGAGTCGGGAAGTATACCTGACGCAACGCCTCCTACAGCAGATTTTTCTTACATCCCCACTGCAGAGGATTTTAGAATTCTGTCGTTTTCCAATTTGTCCAGAGAAGCTACCCACTACATATGGGACTTCGGTGGCAACGCTTCGGTGTGTGAAATGGTAGAGGGAGTATTGGTATGTAATACTGAGTCTACCACGACCGCTTTTGAACCTTATGCAAAGTTTGAAGCTGGTGAGGGTACTTACCTGGTGAAATTGACGGCACTGGACGCAAATGAAGCATCGCATACCGTGGAGATCGAGGTAGAGGTAATAGATGAATTCGTACCACTTCCGGTAACAGTGCTGAATGGAGATTTTGAAGATGGAAGTAACAACTGGAAAATTTCATTTTCTAATGGATGGAATAACAATGGTTTTGAGTCAAGTTCTGACGGATCCAATAATCTCTATGATGGAACTGACAATGGCTCTAAAACCAGAGGAGCAAAATGGAATGCATCCAGGTCGGTGGGAAGTTTGGCAAGTACTAATACAAGAGTTGCATACCAGCCACTTGTAGTATCTCCTTCATCAGAAGAGCGTACGGTTAAATACATCCTGGAATTTGAGTATGCAATCAAGGACGACATTGCTACTGATCCACCTGAGGGAAGAATAGTGATTGCCGATATTATTGAAGGTCACTATGATGATGGTTGGGCTGCCTATCAGCAAACCGACCGTGGCGGAGGAACCAGCCTTTTACATATAGAAGTGTCGGAAAGAAAAGGTAAAGGGAACTTTACAGTTGTTACAGGAGAATTTGATGCCCCAGAGTCTGGTTTGGTTTCAATAATGCTCTCGGCCATCACACCGGTTGATGTCTATGTGGATAATGTTAAAGTATATCCGGCTGACTAGTGGGTAGGAGTAATATTAACGAACAATAAAGATTTAATATGATGAATTATATAAATAAAGGAATTGGCGTTTTGCTGATTGCGATCCTCGTTGTTTCTTGTAAGGAGGATGAGACTCCGAACCCTACCGGTCTTTCAGAGATCACTTTATCAAGCTTTTCAGCGACGGCGGGAGGAGATGGCACGATCATTACAGTTAAGCCATTGTCTATTGGAGCTTCCTCTTATGTGGTTGATTTTGGAGATCCAAATAGCGATTCGGATGTCATAACCATTGAAGGACAAGGAAACGCTGCTTCTTATGATTATCCTAATGAAGTAGCACAAGTTTCGTACACGATAACAGTAACGGCAAAATCTAGCGCCGGTCTCGCAGACGTTACAATGGCAGAAGACATTGTTGTTACTCATACGGTAGTACCATCAATAAGTACTGTACCTGCATCACCAACATTAAGGGATGCTAATGTATTTGCACTCTTTAGTGACGGCTTTGAGTTTGGCGGTGACACCTACTCCTGGGAACATGGGGAGGATGCAGCAGGTGGTACGGTGGTATCTGTTGGTGGAAATGATGTAGTTCAGTTTTCAAGGTTGGGAAGTACACCTGGTGTGCTTTCAGTTGGAACGATTGAAACAGCCAATGCTTTTCTGGATGGAGTCGCAGCTACTAACATTCATTTTGATGTGCATGCCGATTTTGCAGAGGGGGTTGATGTACTGAAAGTGACACTTGTTAATAGTGGCGCCTCACAGTCTTATGTAGTGGATGGTTTAACACTGACAGATGGAGAATGGGTTGGCTTTGATTTCGACCTGGCTACTGACTTTTCAGCCGCAGTTACTGCCATTGACCAAATCAAGTTTGAGCTTGGGACTGGCGGAACCGCAAAGGATCATGCAACGATTTCTTTAGACAATGTTTACTTGTACAAAGATCCTACTTCAGTGATTCTAAATGGTGACTTTGAAGATGGTCAGGAGATGTGGAAGTTCCCCATTTTTACAGGTGGAACCACCAATCCTTATGGCTCCAGTTCAGATGGATCTAATTTAGATTATGATGGAAATGACACTGGAAGTAAAACGGCAGGCGCAAAATGGAGCTCAAGTCAATCTGGTGGAGAATTCAGAAGTCCTGACTCCAGGTATGCATACCAGGAACTCACTTTAACTCCCAATACCAATTATCTCTTACAGTATCAATATGCGATAAAAGATGACAGTGGTAATGATCCTATTGGAGGCAGAAGAGTGGTTGGATTGATTATGGATGGCTTTTATGTTGACGGTGCTGATGCAGTTGGTGAGCTAGGTGCTAACAATTTAGGATTTCACGAAGGTTTTGTGGCTGAAGGAAAATTCTCAGATACTGTAGGCGGTGTTGGTACGGTTGTTTCAATTCCTTTTACAACACCTGCAAGCGGCGAAGTTTCTATCATGTTTTATGCAGTAACTCCAGCAGATGCTTACATAGACAATGTGAAAGTTTTGTTAAACTGATTTGATTGAGGTAACCTCAATATCAGGAGCATTACCCGGGCAGAGGGGCCCGGGTAATATTTTTCAATCGTTTTTAAAGACTAAATACATAGACCAAACCATAAAAGATAAAAACTTAATGATCCAATCAAGCTTCTTCGCCTATCATTCATTCCTGCATAGATCCATGATGATTATCATGATGGTTCTGGTTGTTTTTGGGGTCTCTTGTAATAATCAATCAGGTAAAATAGTAGGCAATCAGGAGGAATTAAATCAAGCTATTTCTACTGCTCAACCTGGTGAAACCATCATCCTGGCAAACGGAGTATGGAAAGACACCGAGATCGTTTTCAAAGGTTTTGGAAACGCCGACAAACCCATTACGTTGACTGCCGAAGATCCCGGAAAAGTCCTCATCGAAGGTCAATCCTACCTCGAATTATCCGGTGAGTATCTAGTGGTTTCAGGCCTGGTATTTCAGAATGGTTATACGCCCACCAGCACCGTCATTTCTTTTAGAACCAGCAGCGATGAATTAGCCAATAATTGTAGGGTGACCAACTGTGTCATCAAAGATTTTAGCAACCCAGAGCGATTTGAGTCAGATTTCTGGGTGTTGATGTATGGAAAAAACAACCGGTTTGATCACAACAGCCTGATAGGAAAACGCAACCTTGGGGTGACCATGGCCATCCGGTTAAATACAGAGGAGAGCAGGGAGAACAATCATATTGTAGAATACAACTATTTCGGGCCACGCCAGATACTTGGTTCCAATGGAGGCGAGACCTTCAGAATAGGTACCAGTCACTATTCCAGAACATATTCCAATACCATTGTGAGAGGCAATTACTTTGACCGTACCAATGGAGAGCATGAAATCATATCCAATAAATCATGCGGCAATGAATTTCGTGACAACGTATTCTTTGAATGCCAGGGCACGTTGACCATGCGTCACGGGCATCATACCCTGGTAGAAAACAATTATTTCCTTGGAAACAGGAAACCCAATACGGGTGGTGTTCGGATCATCAATGAATATCAAACAGTGAGGAAAAACTATCTCTATGGGTTGACAGGATACCGGTTTCGAGGTGCGCTGGTAATCATGAATGGAGTACCGAACTCCCCGATTAATCGCTACAATCAGGTAGTGGATTCTCACATGCAAAACAACCTGGTGATTAATTCGGATTACATCCAGCTATGTGCCGGAAGTGATGAAGAGCGTTCTGCCGTGCCTGTAGGATCGTCTTTCACCAACAACCTGATACTGGGCACTACCAATCCGGAGCCCTTTACAATTTATGATGATGTATCCGGAATTGAGTTTGCAGGAAATGTGATGAGCAAGGGAACAAAGCGTCCTTTTGAGCAAGGCTTTTCTTATACCAGCACATCCCTGGAGGAAAATAAGAATGGCTTGCTGGTTCCTTCGGATGACCTATTGGAAAGTATTGATTTTGGGGAAGTTGCGCTTCCTGTCACCAAAGAGGAAGTAGGTGCTGCTTATTTTCCAAAATCTGATGAAACCATTTCTTTTGGGAGTAGCCAGACCATCGAAGTACCAGCCGGAACAAATACATTAATCGAGGCTTTGGAAGCCTCTCAACCCGGATCTATACTTAAGTTGGAAAATGGCGGAGAATACTTACTGACCAAATATGCCATCGTTAAGCATCCCGTTTCTGTGATCACACCGGAGGGGGATAAGGCAACCATTCTTTCCGAAAAGCAAACGTTCTTCAAGATTGAAAACGGAGGAGCCCTCCAGTTTAAAAACATTAGATTTGACGGAGCCGAATCTCCAGACTATGTAGGTAATAATGTGATCAGCACAAGCAAGTATTCAATGAATACAAACTACGCGCTGGTAGTGGAAGATTGTGAAGTGAAGGACCTGGATAAGAATCATTCTTTTGACTTCTTAAAGGCATATAAAGACACATTTGCCGATTCTATTCAGATCCTCAATACCAGCATCAGCAATATCACTGGACACATCATTTCTCTTGACATGGAGACTGAGGATCGGGGTATTTATAATGTAGAAAATCTCAAGATAGCAGGATCTGCCTTTACAGACGTTCAGGGAGCAATTGCAAACATCTATCGCGGGGGGACCGATGAAAGTACCTTTGGCCCCATTGTGGAAATATCAGAAGTTGAGGTGACTGGTAGTGGGCTGGGCAGCCGCAACAAGCTAGGATCGTCATTCAGATTCCATGGAGTGCAAAAACTAATTGTGGATAATGTGAAAGTGATCAAAAGTGAAAAGTTCGACCTCTTTATGACAAATGGAGAACCAATTACCCAACTCTCCAACATCACCTTTATCAATTCCAAAGGTCTAAAAACAAATGGAGAGCCCTATCTAGCTGAAAACATCATTAACCAATGAAACTAGCCCCAATCATATTAATCATTTGTCTGATGTTCTCCTGCAAGGAGCAGGATCAGTCTAATACAGCGGCACACCCGAACCTTGTTCTGACCATGGATGGTGTTCGGTCGATAAGATCTAATTTGGGTAAAATCCCTTTATTTGATCAGTCCCTTGAGGAGGTCCGCACACAGGTAGATACTGAGATTGAAGCAGGAATTGATGTCCCTGTTCCAAAGGACCTAGCTGGTGGGTATACCCATGAACGTCACAAGGCTAATTTCTTCACTATGCAAAAGGCTGGTGTACTTTTTCAAATCACCGGGGAAGAAAAATATGCTATATATATCCGGGACATGCTTCTGGCATATGCTAAGATGTGGCCAACCATCGGCAAGCACCCGGCAGAGCGGTCATATGCAAGAGGTAAAATTTTTTGGCAATGTCTAAACGATGCAAATTGGCTGGTTTATACGAGTCAGGCTTATGATTGTATTTATGACTGGCTTGATAAAGAAACAACGGCTAAGCTGAATAAGGAATTGTTCAGACCTTATGCGGAATATATCTCCGTTGAAAATCCACAATTCTTCAATCGGATCCACAATCACAGTACCTGGGGAAATGCAGCAGTTGGCATGATTGGTTTGGTGATGGGCGATGAAGAGCTCGTTGATTGGGCATTGTATGGGTTGGACATCCAGGTGCCAGGAGACATAGTAAAGGACAATGATGGGGGTGACATTCAATTGGAGGGGCAAAAAGAAGCAGGGTTCTTAGCGCAGATAGATCATTCATTCTCCCCGGACGGATATTACACAGAGGGTCCATACTATCAACGATATGCCATTTACCCTTTCCTGATTTTTGCAGAGGGTCTCGCCAATAAGATGCCTGAACTTGAAATTTTGAATTACAGAGATGGGCTCCTTATCAAAGCGGTAGATGCCTTGATCAATCAAACGAATGCGGCTGGAGAGTTTTTCCCAATCAATGATGCACAAAAGGGCATGTCTTTGAAGTCCCGGGAGCTGGTCAATGCAGTTAGCATGGCCTATCACTATGGAGGGAATGACCCTCAGCTACTTTCAATTGTGGAGAGTCAGGATCGTGTTCCACTCAATGATTCCGGACTGGATGCTGCCAAAGCCATTGCCGACGGTAAAGCGGAGCCCTACAAGTACAAAAGCATGGAATTGAGAGATGGGGCCAATGGTGATGAAGGTGCCATTGGGATTATCAGAACCAATGACCTGACACTCGTGATGAAGTATGCAAAACATGGCATGGGTCATGGCCATTTCGATCGGTTGGGTTTCCTGCTTTACAATGGGGCCGATGAGGTGATCCAGGATTACGGGGCAGCCAGATGGGTCAATATAGAACACAAAGACGGAGGAGGCTATCTGAAAGAAAATAATTCCTGGGCAAAGCAAACTGTTGCCCACAACACGCTGGTAATTGACAAAGATTCTCATTTTGATGGTAGCGTAAGAGATGCCGATAAGACATCAGGTACACCTTACTATTTCATGGCAGGAGATCACGTCCAGGTTGTCAGCGCAAAGGAATTGAATGCTTATGAAGGCATTCCTATGCAACGCACGATGGCGGTGGTGAAGGTTGATGAATTGGAAAACCCGCTAGTGATAGACCTTTTCACAGTTCGGGCTCCGAAAGGGACCAGATATGATATGCCGCTTTACTACAAGGGGGAGCTCATGTCGTCCAATGAAGAATTTATAGTAAATAAGGACCTCACTCCCATGGGCATGCATGATGGATATCAGCATCTATGGGTAGAGGCGCAAACTGAGCTGAAGGGAGACGTCTTTAGCATGACCTGGTTCAATAAAATGAAGTTTTACACGGTGACTTCTGTCGCTCGACAAGGAGATCAGTTGTTGCTCACAAGAATTGGTGCCAACGATCCCAATTTCAACCTCCGCAGGGATCCTGGGCTCATACTTCGAAGAACCGCTGGCAATACTACTTTTGCCAGCCTGTATGAGATACATGGACGATACAGCTATTCAGACGAAATTCCAATCAATTCCTTCACCTCCATTGCAGATGTGGAGATATTACATGAATCGGCAGATTATGTAGCCATTCGATTTGAGTTGAAATCAGGAAAAAAATATCAGTTTGCATTTTCGCAAAACGATAAAGAGGGATCTTCCAGTCACACCATCAGTGATGGTGTGGAGCTGACCTGGAAAGGAGTTTATGACTTTAGAAAAATTACCAATTAGAAATATAAATATTCAATGATGAAGAGAAACAGCGAGAAGTACATACTCACAGATAAGATGGAATGGGAAGACCTGGGAGGCGGAGTTTCCAGGAAGTTTTTAGGATACGACAACCAGATCATGATGGTGCTGGTAAAATTTGAGGAGGGTGCCCTGGGATCACCTCATCAGCATTTTCATACCCAGACTACCTATTGCGCTGAAGGTGAATTTGAGTTCACCATTGATGGTGTAAAGCAAATTGTGAAAGCCGGGGATGGTGTCTATATCGAGCCCAATCTGTTACACAGCGCCAAGTGCCTGAAATCCGGAAAGCTTATTGATGTCTTCAGTCCGGTTCGTGAGGACTTTTTAGACGGCTCAGGCGTGTCATACTTTGGTAAAAAATAACATTGTATTTGATATTCAATCAATCTAAACCTGTGATATTATGAAAATGAAAGGACTCAGATGGTGGATAATAGGACTTGTATGTCTGGCAACCATCATCAATTATATAGACCGTTCTGCATTGGCTATTATGTGGCCGGACATTTCGGAGGACCTGGGCATGGACAAAAATGACTATGCGCTCATTCTGAATGTTTTCTTAGTTGCCTATGCAGTGGGTCAATCACTATCTGGTAAAATGTTTGACAAGATAGGTACCAGGTTTGGGTTTATTGTCTCTATCACTGTTTGGGGAATCGCCACTGCTTTACATGCCTTTGCAAGGGGAGTGCTTTCCTTCAGTGTTTTCCGTGTGTTGTTAGGCTTAGGCGAAGCAGGAAACTGGCCGGGAGCTGTAAAAAGCAATGCAGAGTGGTTTCCTGTAAAAGAACGTGCCCTCGCTCAGGGTATTTTCAATTCCGGAGCAGCTATGGGTTCTATTGTGGCACCTCCGGTGATTGCCATTGTTTGGCTGGCCATTGGATGGAAAATGACATTTGTCCTCTTAGGTCTTTTGGGCTTACTATGGGTAATTCCCTGGTTTATCATCAATAAGGCGGTTCCATCCAAACATCCATGGATCAGTGAGGAAGAGAAAAAGCATATCCTGGCAGGTATCGAGGAGAAGGACGAGGACGCCAAGAAGCCTGGCTTAAGTATGTCGGCTATCGTATCTCATAAGGAATCATGGGCGGTTCTTGTCTCCAGGTTTTTTATAGAACCCATCTGGTGGCTTTTTGTGGGTTGGATGCCGATCTACCTGGCCGATGTTTATGGGTTCAACGTAAAGGAGATAGGCTTTTTTGCCTGGGTGCCATATGTGGGTGCAGCTTTGGGTAGTTTGAGTGGTGGATACTTTTCAGGAAAACTCATGATCGGCGGAGCATCGGTAGACAAGGCAAGAAAGAAAACGGTATTGACTGGATGTGTGATCATGTTTTTAGGTCTTATTGCTACCATTTTGTATGCAAATACGCCTTTGAAGTTTGTGGTGATTGTGGCTTTTGTGCTGTATGGCTTCCAGTTTGTGATTTCCAACATCCAGACCATTCCGAGTGATTTGTTTAGTGGGAAGTCGGTTGGATCATTGGCTGGATTAGGAGGTACCGTAGGGATTTTCTCAGTGATCATTATGAATTTTTTGGTCCCTGTAATTACAGAGACCTATTCATATACTCCGGTTTTTGTCATGATCGCAGTGTTTGTCCCGCTGTGTTATTTGTCTATCCTGTTTTTTGCGAAGGAAATAAAGCCAATTGGTTAAGAATTAAATTATAAAACGAGTAAATAAAAAAGTAGAAAAATGTCAGAGAATAAAATAGCGATAGTTACAGGTGCAACTGGAGGAATTGGTTTCGCAGTTGCTAAGAGATTAGGTAAAGATGGTTACACAGTTATTTTAAATGGGATAGAAGATGAAGTTGGAAAGCAGCGAGTAAAAGAGCTGACTAAAGATGGGATTAAAGCTGAATATTATGGCTTTGATGTGACAAAAGAAGATGAAGTAACAGCCAACATTAAAGCCATTGGAGAAAAATACGGTAGAATCGATGTGCTGGTAAACAATGCCGGCGGGCTGGGTGGTAGGTCAAGGTTTGAGGAAATGACTACGGAATTTTACCGATTTGTCATGGCACTAAACCTGGATTCAGTATTTTTTACATCAAGAGCTGCCATTCCTTACCTGAAGAAGGGAGAAGATGCAACAATCATAAACTACACATCAAATGCAGGTTGGAATGCCGGAGGACCTGGTGCAGGGATCTATGGTACCTCCAAAGCCGGCGTTCATGCCATCACGAGAGCATTGGCAAAGGATTTAGCTGAATATGGTATCAGGGTAAATGCAGTGTCTCCCGGTACCATTGATACACCATTCCATGCACAGATCAAAGAAACCAAGCCGGAGGTATTTGCTTCATGGAAGAATAGCATTTTGCTCGGTAGACTGGGTGAGCCTGAAGAAGTGGCATCTGTTGTGTCATTCCTGGCTAGTAAAGATGCCTCTTTTATCACAGCTGAGACCATACAAATTGGTGGCGGACAGGCATTGGGAATATAAGTAAGTAGCAAAACACTATTACATGAAATTAAAAGGAAAAGTAGCTGTTGTGACCGGTGGTGCACGTGATATTGGACAGGCAATCTGTATCAAATTAGCTAAAGAAGGAGCCAAAGTTGTTGTCAACTATTATGGGAGCAAGAAAGACAGTGAAGAAACACTTGCTGCCATTAAGGCTATAGGAGGTGAGGGAATTGCTGTGCAGGCTGATGTGACCAAACAAGCAGATATTGACAACATGGTAGCGAAGACCAAAGAGGCGTTTGGTGGCAAGGTGGATATTCTTGTTAACAATGCAGGAGGCCTTTTTGCCAGAAAAACCGTAGAGGAGATCGATGAGGACTACTATAACCTGGTGATGAACGTAAACCTGAAGGGTACAGTGTTTGTCACACAGGCCTTCAAGCCACTTATGGGTAATGGAGGGACTATCATCAACCTGGCATCACAGGCAGGACGCGATGGAGGAGGTCCGGGGTCAGCCATTTATGCGGCTTCGAAAGGTGCAGTGATGACCCTGACCCGAAACTGGGCAAAAGAACTGGGTCCTCAGGGAATCAGGATCAATGCTGTTTGTCCGGGGATGATTGCCACAAAATTTCATGATGATTTCACCAAAGATGAAGTGAGGGCTAAGGTAGCAGGCAATACGCCATTGAGACGAGAAGGACAGGCTGAAGAAGTAGCTGATTTGGTGGCTTACCTGGCCGGACCAGAGTCTACCTTCATGACGGGTAACAATGTAGACATCAATGGAGGTCTTGCATTTTCATGAGTGAATCAATATAAACTGAAAACTGAGTCAGTATTCCAAGGTGGGGATACTGACCTGTTTTTTATTTCGAAGCACCCTGATGGTGGAAATTTTGATAATGTGTCAAATGTGCTTTTTTCGGTCTTGAGCAGAATATTCGTAACCATTTTCATGATTACGGCTTCGTTTTGCATGGCAATCGGCCAAAGCATGAATGATCTTTTTCCCTGGTGTATAGTCGCTTATGATGTGAAAGATCGCACTCCCATGGAAAGGGTTGAGCTTCTGTCCGACATGGGTTTCACAAAATATGCCTACGACTGGCGGGATCGTCATCTTGATGATATGTCGACTGAGCTGAATTTGATGAGGGAGGCGGAAATTGAAACGATAGCTGTTTGGCTCTGGCTAAATGCCACCCGGGATTCGGTTGGAAACCTGGCTCTGGCGAATAAAAGGGTATTTGAAATACTGAAAGAAACCAAAACAGAGACCACTATTTGGTTGAGTATGAGTCCTAATTTTTTTGAGGACATAAGCCAGTCAGAAGCCATGAAAAAAGCCACGGAATTTGTCCATTTTATTGCTGATGAAGCAAGTAAAATCAACTGTTCGGTGGCGCTCTACAACCACACGGGTTGGTTTGCCAACACATCGAATCAACTGGAGATCATCCATGCACTGACAGCATATGACATCAGGATGGTATACAGTTTTCATCATGCACAATCTGATGTAGCAGACTTCAGTGAAATTGCCGGGAAAATTGTTCCCTATCTGGTGTCGGTAAACCTGGGGGGTGTAAAAGTTGAAGGTCCAAAAGTCATCACGATAGGAGAAGGTGACTTTGAAAAAGAAATGATTGAGCAACTGATTCGTGCCGGGTATAAGGGGCCGTGGGGAATTTTAGATCACGTGGAAGGAAAAGATTCGAAAGAGGTATTAATGGCCAATATTGAGGGGCTAAGGTCTTTAAAAATTGATGGTTTCTGAAATGGGATATCATAAGTGTATGTTTTTCATAAAATAGCTCATAAAGCAATGAAAATTTTAATACGTATGTTTTTTCTGTCAGCACTGAGTTTGTCAGTACTATCTTGTGGAACAAAATCCAGTAAAGAAGCTGATGTTCCACAAGGAGATAATTCCAGATATCCAAGTGATGTGTTGTCTTCTCTCGACCAATGGAGCATATTACTGGGTAATGGAGAGCGCACCCGAGATCTGAAGAATTTTGAGCATAAAGATTATTTCTATGCAGTCAATCATGGATCGGACTGGGTGGTCTACAAAGCCCCGAATGGAGGGGTGACTTCACCGAATTCTCACAATACACGGTCGGAACTGGGTCAGAAAGAACGCTGGACACCTAAAACCGGGGGGAAACTGACCGGTACTTTGAAAGTAATGCATGTCTCCACCTCCGGGGATGCACGTGTCGCTGCATCCTACTCAGTTGTTGTTGGGCAGATTCACAGTGCAGATGGGCACGAAAACGAGCCATTAAAGATCTTCTATAAAAAATTCCCCGGGCACACAAAAGGTTCGGTTTACTGGAACTATGAAATCAATACAGCTGGTGATAATGATAAAAGATGGGATTTCTCATCTGCTGTTTGGGGCTACGATATGACAGTGATTGGCCCTGATCCTGGTACTTACCCAACTGAGCCCGCAGATGGTATTGAATTAGGAGAAGAGTTTAGTTATGAAGTAAATGTGTATCAGGGTATCATGTACCTCACCTTCAAGAGTGCAGGCCACGAAACAAAGACATTTACCAAGAGCCTCATTAGCTCTGAGTATGTAACCAAATCAGATATTCCACAGCAAATTTTAACACTGTATAGTGTGATAGGCAGAGATGGTACAGAAAGACCGAATGCATATGAAGGGGAATTACAATTCTTCAAACAGGGGGCTTATAACCAGTCAAATGGTCGGGATCCTGAAACAAATATGGTTTGGAGTAGTGGGTCTGAAACATACGACGGTGATGTAGAGAAACAATATGCCAATGGTTGCTATACAGAAGTGTGGTTTAAAGAGTCTACCGTTGGTCCGGGCACTATGCCCTCACTTTAATACCCAAATAACTATATGTATAAACACAACAAAAAACAGTGAAATGATGAAAGCTGGCTCGATTTTAACCCTATTAGTATTAATCCAAACTCTGGCATATTCCCAGGTATCCTTTCCACAGGTTCAACCGGAAGATGGTAATTTCAACCGGCCATTGCCAGACCAGGTACTTGACATTTCTCCTCCGGGGTTTTGCTGGTGGAGAGCCGCTCCTAGAGGCGAGATCAGCTACCGTCTGAGAATAGAAAATGGATCGGGAAAACAGGTGTATCAATCAGGGACACTCTCAGACCCGGTGCATGTTCCTGATAAAGTGTTAGCTGCAGGAACCTATCGTTGGTACGTGGATGCCCTCGACAACGAAGGAAAGGTCGTTGCCAGTCGCGACGCTCAAAGTTTTACCATTAGTGAGAATGCATTTGAGTTGCCGTGGGTACAACCCAGGGAATTGCTAAGTCGGGTGCCGGATGAACACCCCAGGTTATTATTTCCCAAATCCAGGCTCGATGAAATACGCGCTTCACTCAATGGTACGCGTAAGCAAACTTTTGAAGACATCAGAAAAACCGCTGATGAGGCGCTGAGTCTGGAGCTTATGGAAAAACCTGATTTTGATAAATATGATATTGAGACAGAGTATCCAGCGCGTAGAACAGCTTACCGGGCCTCCTACCATGAATTTACCAGCATCTATAATCGCGGTATGACCCCGATGGCACTGGTGTATGTTTTGACCGGAGAGGAAAAATATGGTCTGGCAGCCAAAAAGCATTTACTCAATCTATTGGATTGGGAGCTTGACGGAGTGGCATCAATCGATGAAAGTTTTGACGAGATTGGACTACGCATTGCACGAACTGGCGCACAGGCTTATGACTGGTTGTATGACCTGATGACAGATGAGGAACGTGCAGCGGTAAAACAAATGCTTATCGCACGAGGAGACCAGATGCTGGACAGGCTGGAAAGACGGGATTTTTTACACAAGTCAGCATATAGTCATGATGGCAGACTGCCCGGATATCTATTGGAATTTTCCATAGCTCTTGCAGAGGAAGAGCGTGCAGAAGTATGGATGGATTATGCCATGCGAGCATTACTGACCGTATTTCCACATTGGGGAGGTAAAGATGGCGGATGGGCCGAGGGGGTCAATTATGCACTTTCTTACAATGAGCGATTTATCACTCCATTGCAATCACTCTATGAAGCCACTGGCTATAACTTGTGGGAAAAATCCTATTTCCGGAATATGCGTCATTTCCTGGTCTATTGCGTGTCTCCGGTTGGTGAGATCATGCCTTTTGGGGATAATGAGCACCATCCCATCAGTTACAGGGGAGGTGACCTGTATGCTATCCTGAAATTCCATTCGCTTCTACATAATGATGCTGAGACGCGCTGGTGGATTGAACAGCTTAATACAGACCGGACTACAGACCGCTTCAACGCCATGCATGAAATCATTCTGGAGGATAACCTGGATGCTAATAAGCCATCTTCAATGAAGCCGGATAGAGCCTTTCATGGGATTGGCTGGGCTGCACTGCATTCCGATATCCTGAGTCCGGAAAACGACCTGATGGTGTTGTTTAAAAGCAGTCCTTATGGATCTGTGAGCCACAGCCATGCCGATCAAAATAGCTTTGCCATCATGAAAGGAGGGAAAGCACTGGCCAATACAAGTGGTGCGCGATATCCTCAGCACCAGTCCCCGTTCCACTTTCAATACTCCAACCTCACAGTAGCTCACAATGCGCTGCTGATCAACGGAGAGGGTCAGATTGACAGGAGTGCTCTAGCCAGTGGGCGAATCGCCAACTTTAAGAGCACTGCGCACATGGGATATGTGGCGGGAGATGCCGAGAAATGTTATGGAGATCGATTGGACTATTATCAACGGCATGTCATTATGATCCGCCCGTCTATTATCCTGGTGGTGGATGATCTATCCGGACCACAACCCATAGAAGTAGATTGGTTGTTGCATTCACGGGAAGAAATTTTGCTGGATCCCAAAAATCAAACCATTGAATCCTTCCGAAAGGGGGAGTCAATGAAAACACAGCTGATTACCCAGGGAGGGTTTGATTTTTCCATCACCAATGAATGGCCCATTGATCCGAAGCAGGACTACCCTATGGTAACTGCCAAACCTCCTGCTAACGAGTGGCATTTTACAGGATCGGCAAATCAAAAAACAAATAAACGGAGGATAGCCGCCATCATGACCATCAAAGAGGATGGAGAATACCCTACATGCAAATGGGACATGGTTGACGGAAAGATTAAGCTAACCGGCAATTTCGGTAAAGACAAATGGTCCGGGGTGATTAACATGGACAATAATTCAAAGAAGGGGGATTACTTACTGGACCTGGTCTATGAGCCTGCCTCAGGTCCAAAAGAAATCATCAGGGTTATCAGATAATGAAATATATAATTTTCAGACATATCATTATTATCTCCTTAATTGTTTTGATACAAAATGTCGAGGCTCAACCCTATGAAGCGCCTTCAGACATCCCCAGGTTTCGATCCTTTCTGAGTGGGTGCAAACTACAGGTACCAACCAGTTCTACTGCGGCTACCTCGGCTACATTGATGGATGGCTACTCATCCAACCAGTTTTTTGTGGTGGAAGGTGACAAAATAGCGTTCAACCAATCAGGGCAAAGCAATCGGACCGAGCTCAGGCATGAGACCAATTGGAACCTTACGGAAGGTGATCGTTCGTTTCACGGAAGACTGAAGTTTGTAGAGCAAACCTGCGATCAGGTGACCGTCGTGCAAATTCATGATGATGCCAATGCAGGCAGTGGACCTAATAAGCCGCTCCTGAGGATTTATAAGCACCTGACCAAATCACCAGCAAACCATCTATGGGCAGCGATTAAAACAGATGTAGTTGGTGTCAATACCACCCATGTAGATTTAGGACTGGCACCAACCGATTATTTCGATTGGGAGGTGCTTCTGGAGAATGGGGAGCTAATCATCAACATTGAAGGTGTGGAAAAAGCCAGGGAAGACGTCTCATTTTGGACCTTCCCAAGCTACTGGAAGGCCGGTGTATACCTGCAAAATGATGGGGAGGCTACTGTCTACTTCGATAAGCTATACCTAGATGGACAGGAAGTGTTGTCTGCTGTGGATGACCTATCCGCTAAGATCAAAGTGTATCCAAACCCTGCAGATTCCTTTTCTACTTTGGATATCCGGGATTCATTTCTCCATGGGATTCTGACCCTATACAATGTTTCCGGGCAGATTCAATATGAGTCCATCATAACTAGTCAAAAAATATCATTGAAGATGCCGGAAAATTCGGGGCTATATTTATTGAAAATTGAGAAAGACGGAATATCAAAGACCGTCAGAGTAATCAAAAGGTGATCAATAAATTAGGTATACTAAACAAGCGCAATGAAAAAATTTATCAAATTTCTGCTTTCCTTCGGACCCGGGATTTTTGCCATTGGTTATACCATTGGGACTGGAAGTGTGACCTCCATGATAGTGGCGGGTAATTCTTTCGGCATGGATTTGCTGTGGGTGTTATTTTTCAGCTGTTTGTTTTCTGGAGTACTCATTTTTGTCTCAGGGTATTACTATTTGGCCTCGGGAGAAACTTTACTTTTTGCTATACGCAAGCATCTCCCACTGGGAAAGATTATCGCCATAGCCATCATCGTCACAGTAGGGATCGGACAGTGGAATTCGCTGATTGGAATTTTAGGTATTACTTCCAATGTCATTTTTGAGATCCTCCAAATCAATTTTCCGGGGATCAGCGAAAATCAATACTTCGTGGTTCTAGGCTTAGCTATCTTGATCATCGGTGTCTTTTACATACTTCTTCTAAAAGGTAATTATACCCTGTTCGAAAAAGTACTGGCCTTATTCGTTTCGATGATGGGGCTGTCCTTTGTCTTCACATTGTTCTTTGTCTTCCCCATGCCCACAGAGATCATGATGGGACTCATCCCCAAAATACCAAAAGTGGAAGGAGCAGGTATTCTGGTTGCTGCTTTTGTAGGCACGACAATGGCCGCTGCTACTTTTTTATCCAGGCCCTTATTTATTCAGGGGAAGGGGTGGACTTTGGCGGATGCCAAAATACAGAGAAACGATTCCATTGTAGCGGCCATATTGATTTTTGTGATCAGTGGATCGATCATGGCAGTGGCCAGTGGCAGCCTGTATGGATCAGGTATAGAAATCACCAATGTTTTGGACATGTCGGGCTCGCTTGAGCCCTCCGTCGGAAGATTCGCTGTTTCCATCTTTTTCGCAGGGACGTTGAGTGCCGGTTTGTCATCCATCTTTCCAATCCTCATGATTGTGCCGCTGATGTTGGCTGATTATTCATCAGGTAAGCTTGATGTGAGTTCGAGAAGATTTAGAATCGTGACTGCCGTGGCCAGTGTAATTGCTTTAACCGTACCTGTGTTTGGTTTCAATCCCATCCAGGGTCAGATATTCACCCAGGTATTTAATGTATTTGGACTGCCATTGGTGGTCATAAGTCTGCTGGTTTTATGGAATCGAAAGGTTTCAGGACTTCCATCCAATCGGGTTTGGACGAATGTAATCATGGTAGCAGCCCTGGTTTTTTCCATCATTATTGCGATTACTGGCCTGGATGTCATATTTAATTAGATCATTATGAAAATCATACTATCTATTTCTTTTTTGGTTTTAACGCAGCAGTTACCTGCTCAAACCAGGTACGATGTCTCATCTCAGGCTGAATTTAATACAGCTCATAGTGCGGCAATCGCTGGTGACTCCATTGTTTGGGCTTCCGGGGTATATAGTGATATATTTATGGATATCCCAAAAAACGGACTCATTGTAACTGCTGCTGTTCCTGGTACTGCCATATTTAGTGGGGCATCTAAAGTCGAGATCGAAGGTGATAACGTCACACTTAGCGAACTGCAATTCATTGGAGGAAACATTGGCACCAGTCATGTCATTCGCATTTGGGGAAGTGACGTGCTGATAACCCAAATCAATATTAAAGATTATACCTGCTATAAATACCTGATCGTCGATGAGGATAGCAGAAGGACGACCATCAGTTACAGCAATTTTGAAAACCGACTCAACCTGGATGATCAAAATATCTTATCCATTCTTGTACATAATACTGAGCCCGGCTATCATAAAATCCAATATTGTTCATTTAAGAATTTTGAGGGCACCGGCAATGACCTGGGGATTGAACCAATCAGAATTGGAGTTAGCACCCAGGCAGAGTTTGACAGTCGTGCAATCGTAGAGTATTGTTACTTCACTAACTGTGATGGAGACGGTGAATTGATCTCTAATAAGGCTGCCCAAAACGTAATCCGCTACAATACTTTTGAGAATAACTCCAAAGCTGAGCTGGTCTTAAGGCATGGAGATGAAGCCATCGTCTATGGCAATTTCTTTCTCAACAACATGGGAGGTGTAAGAGTAAGGGAAGGCTCCAACCACTTCATCTACAACAATTACTTTGAGGGTTTGGATAAACGATCCATTTACTTACAAAATGAGTCATCAGATCCCCTATCAAATATTCACATTTATTTTAATACCATCATAAATTCCGCTGAAGTGATCCTTGGGGGTAATGGCAGCTACCCACCAACCAATGTCACTTTTGCCAATAATATTTTTGTGGATCCGGTTGATCAACTATTTGAAGATCCTACCGGTAATGAAACATGGTTTGGGAATATTTCCAGGGGTGCTTTGGGAATGACTGCTCCGGGTGGCATTGAGGCAACAGACCCTGGATTGACTATCAATACGGAAGGTTTCGCCCAGATAACAGACTCAAGTCCGGCCATCAACAGTGCGGTTGCTGGTTATCCCGCCATACCTGGTTTCAAGGGGCTGTATTATGACTCTTTGGTATTATTGGATCTGATGGGACAGGAAAGACCGGAGTCGGTAGACTTAAAAGATATTGGATCAGTAGAATATTCAGCAAGTCTGTTGGTGATGCCCCATGTAACAGCAGAAAATACGGGGCCTTTCTACCTCCGGGATGAAAACACAACAGAAGTCAAAATCGCAGAAACGGTAGGCGGTGAAATTATCCTTGACCCTGCTTATGATGAGTATGTAATCGGATCTGTAATCATGGCAACAGCTGTGCCAGCCAGCGGATTTGATTTTGGTAGTTGGTCAGGGGATGTACAGAGAGATGAAAACCCCATACAATTTACAGTTTCGGAAGGGATAGAAATTGATGCTGAGTTCGTTCCTGAACCACTCAGTGTACTGTCTGACAAATCAATGAGCGTTTATCCCAATCCTACAGATGATAGTCTGGTAGTGGAATGGCCGGATTTTAAATTTACAAACGCTTCTATAGAGATCATTTCACTTAGTGGTAAGACTGTTATGGAAATGGAAAAGCGGTTGGAGTCTCCTACGGATTTTAGCTTCAGTATTGATGTTGCCGGACTAAAGCCAGGGACCTATTTATTTAAAACTATTTTTTACTCTAAAAAGAATCGGACTTCTTTTACAAGCCAGGTGAAGTTTATCAAGAACCAGTAATCATAAAGCATTATGAACAAGAAACAAAATACCAAATTTATGGACATGTTGAAGTATTTGTACTGGATAACTATTGGACTATACATGGTTATGGGGATCATGGCCATGTCATGCTCCTCAGGGGCAAATTCACCAGAGATTGTTGTGCAGGACCTAAAGATGGAAGTACCCTCTGGTAAACAAGTCTTCTCGGAGGAACTATTGCCCGGTGAAATTGCGGATACAAAGATTGAGCATCTGGCCTATGCCGGACCTACTGAGCAAACCATTGAACTGACAGCGGGCAATGTAACCATGTTTTTATTTGTTAGCGGGAATGGTACCCTCCATGCGGATTCCGCCTATCAGCTGGTGCCGGAATCCATTGCCATTCCCATGAACAACATCAACCAGATGAAGATCAAAGTTCCTGAAGGAGAGCAACTTCACTTTCTTCAGTTTACAAAAAAGCTATCATCGCAGGACATCGAGGATATGAAGCATTTCCCGGAAGAAAATAAATACGATCTCTATTTCACCCGGTTTGAAGATTGTGAACCTTACACGGAAAAAATAAAGAGCCCCAATACCGTGAGCCGAACCGTGCTCCCTGCCGACATCGTCCCGCGGGTATCGCTTGGGACTGTAGAAGCTCCGGGGCCGGATGCTGTGGGTGCACATAGCCACCCGATGCTGGATCAGCTCTTTTTGGGATTGACCAACAATGACATTACTGTCTATGCCGACAGCGCATCTACCAATCTGGGACAGTATTCATTGCTGCACATTCCCATTGGATCCAGCCACTGGGTGACAGTGGGAGAAAATAAAAAGATGTACTACATGTGGATGGACTTTTTCATCACTAAAGAGGGACAGGAATGGCTGAAGACACACAAGCCAGCAAGTGATAACGATGACAACTATAAGCAAGATGACGAATCAGAATAAGAAAGTTGTAACATTTGGAGAGGTGATGATGCGGCTCTCCCCTCCCGGTTTCGCTAAATTTTCACAGGCCAATAGCCTGGTTTTGGAATATGGTGGCGGTGAGGCCAACGTAGCTATCTCATTAGCATACTTTGGTATGCGAGCCGCCCATGTTACCAGATTTCCGGATAACTATATTGGCAGGGCTGCTACCCAATTTTTAAGAAGACATTGGCTGGATACATCGGCAGTTCAGTACGGGGGAGATATGTTGGGGAAATATTTTGTGGAGAAAGGAGCGGTACACAGACCCAGCAGAGTGGTTTATGAACGCGATGGTTCTGCCTTTTCTGAAATTGATGCCTCCATGTTTGACTGGGAAACCATTTTGGATGGAGCCGATTGGTTTCACTGGACGGGTATCACCCCCGGAATATCTAAAGGAGCTGCAGAAGCCTGTAAAAAGGCCATAGAAGTGGCCAATGCTAAAGGCCTGACTGTTTCGGCAGATATCAATTCAAGAAAGAATCTTTGGAATTATGGTACAAAGCCATCCGAGATGATGCCGGACCTGATTTCCGGTACAGATATTATCATTGGCGGATATAACGACATCAAGGAAATATATGATATTGAGGTCTCCGGCTCAAAGAAAGAGAAATTCAGTATGGCAGCCCAGGCCCTTATCCAAATTTGTCCCAGGGTAAAGAAAGTATTTGACAAGGAACGCAAGATGATTAGTGCATCACACAATACCATCCAGGGAGAAATGTGGGGGAATAATACGTTCCGCAAATCCCCGAAGCTGGACATTACACATATCATAGACAGGATCGGAACCGGGGATGCTTATGCAGCCGGGGTGATTTATGGTCTTCTGCATTATAAGACAGACCAGGAAGCGCTCGATTTTGCTACTGCAGCATGTGCGTTGAAACATACGGTCGAAGGCGATGTGAACATGGTATCTGCTGAAGATGTGGAATTCCTAATGCAGGGAAATACCTCTGGGAAAATAATCAGGTAGAATCTTATTTACCTGAGTTCGAAGGAAATGCCGATATTTATCCGATCAGCAATAAAGAGCTATAAATATGCGGTTACCAATCTTAGTTTTCTTTGTTATATGTCTGGCCCTGTTCACACAGTGTAGTCAGCAAAGAAGTGATCAGGCATCCCAAAGAACCTGGGAGCAGCTTGAAGGCAATGGGACACCTCATGCCAGGCATGAATGCAGCTTCGTAGAGGTGGATGGTAAATTCTATCTGCTGGGTGGTAGAGGCATAAAACCAGTAGATATCTTCGATCCCACTACGAATACCTGGACGCAAGGGGCCGAGCCACCGTTGGAAGTTCATCATTTTCAGGCAGTAGCTTACAAAGGTAGTGTGTATGTGATGGGAGGTATGACCGGTAAATATCCGCATGAAGACCCGATTCCTCAGGTAGTGATATACAATCCGGCAGAAGATGTATGGGAAATGGGAGACTCTATCCCTTCCGATCGTCAAAGAGGTGGTGCCGGTGTCGTAGTGAGTGGCAATAGCGCTTATATACTAAGCGGAATCACCGATGGGCACTGGGAAGGTCATGTGCAATGGGTGGATCAGTACAATTTTGAAACCGGTGAGTGGACAACATTGCAAGATGCCCCCAGGGCACGCGATCATTTTCATGCGGCATTGTATGATGGCAAGATTTATTGTGCAGCCGGAAGAAATTCCTCTGCCAAGACCAAAGAGACGTTTAACCTGACTATTGCAGAGGTGGATGTGTATGATCTGGCATCCAATTCGTGGACTACCTTACCAGAAGATCAGAACCTCCCAACAGAGAGAGCTGGCACGACCGCCATTTTCCTTGAAGACAATCTGTTAGTTATCGGAGGCGAGAGTGCAGCACAGGAAACAGCTCATGCAGAGGTAGAGGCCTATGATGTTTCAGAGGCCAAATGGACGCAACTGGATATGCTGGAGAGAGGAAGGCATGGCGCTCAGGCCATTCTCTTTGATCAGTCAGTATACATTGCTGCCGGCTGTGGAAACCGAGGCGGTAAGCCTGAACTGGATACGATTGAGAGGTATTAGGATAGGAGAGCAGGGAAAGAAGAAAGGATATCTCAAAGCACTACTTAAATGTTATTCAGACTGAAGGGAAGAATCTCACACATATTTTAGAGTAATACCTGAAAGCCCCAAAGGGGCGTTATATCCCAATATAGGGTGTAAGCCCTGTGTTATTAAATACTTCATATAAGCCCCAAAGGGGCGAAATCACAGTTATTATCAGTCCCAAACATATCTCTCATCGTAATCCACTTTATACTTATCTAAAAATGAACGATACTCTTGCTGGAAAGTCTTTCTGGTATGATGTTCTTCCTGATTTTGAATGTATTTGATAACCACTTCAACATCAGCTGGATTGACAGAGAACGCTTCATACCCATTTTGCCAATAAAAGTCCGTGTAAGAATTGCCTTTAGTCTTAATCCACTTTGACGAATGAGATTTTGTCTCCTCCAGTAGCTTCATGAGAGCTACTTTCTGTGATAGCGTACAAAGGAGGTGAACATGATCTAAATACCCACCTACTATTATCGGATTGCATTCTAGATTCTTACATATGCCACCAATGTAAGCGAATAGTTCTTTACTGATACCTCTATCAATCAAGGGTTGCCTTCCCTTGGTGGAATAAATGATATGAATGTAATTCTTAACCAATGATTGTGGCATAGCCGGGCTATTTGATTTCGCCCTTTTAGGGCTTTGGAAGTTGATCGAAAATTTCTCAGGGCTACGCCCTGAGGTAACTCTTTCGCTCCTTTGGAGCTTAAATTAATAATTTATGAGGTATATGTCAATTTGGGATAGCTATGGAAGGAAAGGGTAAGTTAATCAATGATTAAGAGACCATTTGCTACTACCCTCCTATATCAAAATCCTGCAGAGATCACAACAAAAAAAAAGGGTTAACCGAAAACGGCTAACCCCTTTTTATTAACTTATTCTGTTACTTAGGGCTGGTACATCTCTATCTTTTCAGGAGAAGGGTCTTCTGAGAAAATGCCGATTCTGTGATAGAACGTTGCAGATTCACCAGCTTCGAGGGCAAAGTTCAGTTCTTCTTTTCCTTCGCTAAAGATCTTTTGACCCAATGGGTTGGCTGCGAAGAGCCCATAGCCACGAGCATGCCAGTAAGTAGGGTATCCCGGGTTGTCTTTGGTGTCGTAGATCACTAAAGCAACGCTTTCACCATTGATCTGTCCTGAAAGCTTCATCCAGTCGGCACGGGTTCCCCATACATCACCACCCGTGATACCTTCGCTGCTCAGGTAGTTTCCTGTCACACCTGTGTTATCCGGATTTTCAACAACGGTGATATTTCCTTTGGCATCCGAAAGTTCGATTTTACCTTCCTGAGGTAGCTCCAGCTCACGTGCCATTCGCACCCCAAGCATCCCTTCTTTATTATCGGTAAAAGTCACTTTTTCACCAACTGCCGTTAGGACAGTCTTACGATCTATGATACGCACACCATCCACCACTTTAAATGTGAAGGTGGTCTCATCATTCAGTAGTTTTTTCCCATCCATGCTGACCCAGTCGGACTGAACTTTAAGCACAGCCTCATCACCGTTTTCAGTTGAAAGTACTTTGGCATGTTTCACCATTCCATATTCAGACATTTTTTCCGAGTCAATAGAGTCTGAATTGTTCCAGAAGTCCAGACCATTCACATCTCCGTAGTTGAGCCAAAGCCCTACGTGGTGAGGGTGGTCAACGCGCTCACCTTCTTTCTTTTTGAAAGGGAATTGCCGGGTAAGTTCATTACCCCCCTGGCTGATCAAAGGCCACAAGGCTGGCTTTTTGATGTTTTCCGGGTAGATATAAGAAGTGAATAATTTACCTTCGATCAATACCTCTACCTTTTCTTCAGAGGGCTTTTCGATGAGTTCGATTTTAGGTTTTTGTGTTTCTTCTCCCTGAGTTCCCTGATTGCCTGAAGAAGTACAGGCAAACAAGAGTGCGAGAGTCATCACGAGTATAGTATTTAGATACATCATAACTATTTGGTATTCTGTTTAAATGATTTAGCTTCCAATTTTAGCTGAGCGTAATCCGTAAATTTAGATAAGATGTTGGTAAAACCCAGAAAATAGAACCGTATGCGGTTGTCTGCTTCGATCTTGTATCCCCTACCTCACATATAATTCTGTTTAATTTTGGTTGCAAGACAAACCATACCATCTATTCATTTCACAGGACAGCATATATTTGTCGATTGTGAATTCGACACTGATCGTTCCCTTTAACCCAAATAACACTAAAAACCCATGACAGAAAACAAATCCAAACCGGTCGTTAGTAAAGAATACCTGGTCCCATTTATTCTGGTAACTACACTATTTGCTCTTTGGGGCTTTGCCAATGATATTACCAACCCTATGGTTGCCACTTTCAAAACCGTAATGGAGATTTCTAATGTGCAGGCTTCACTGGTGCAATTTGCGTTTTACGGGGGTTACTTCACCATGGCCATTCCGGCAGCATTGTTTATCAAAAGATATACATATAAAGCAGGCATTCTGGTGGGGCTTGCATTGTATGCCATTGGAGCCCTGATGTTTTATCCGGCAGCTAGCTTTGAGATGTTTGGGTTGTTTTTGATCTCTCTGTATGTCCTCACTTTTGGGCTTGCCTTTCTGGAAACCACTGCCAACCCATTTATCCTGGCCCTGGGTGACCCTGAGACCGCTACCCGAAGACTGAACCTGGCCCAGGCATTCAACCCAATCGGCGCACTATTAGGTCAGTTTGTAGCGATCAATTTTATACTGGTAGCGCTGCAATCTACAAACGGGGATTTCGCTACGTTGGATTTTGCAGAAAAGGCAATTATCAGGACGCACGACCTAATGCTGATCAGAAATCCATACGTTGTGCTGGGACTTGTTGTGTTGGGGATGATGGTGGTTTTCGTAGCATTAAAAATGCCTACAAAAGGCGATAATGTACATTCGTTAAAGGTCAGTGACTCTTTCAAAAGGTTGTTCTCCAACTCCCGATACATGTTTGGTGTGGTAGCTCAGATGTTTTACGTGGGTGCCCAAATCATGTGTTGGACCTATGTGGTACAATATGGAGAAAGCATCGGGATGACCAAGGCCGAAGCCCAGAGCTATAACCTGATTGCCACGACCTTATTTTTAGCTTCTCGCTGGATATGTACGTTCCTGCTCAAATACATAAGTGGCCCGAGGTTGATGACCATATTCTCTTATGGAGGTATCATCATGATGATTGGAACCATGTTTATTGGAGGAACCCCAGGATTGTACTGCCTGATCGGCGCCTCTGCTTTCATGTCATTGATGTTCCCTACGATCTATGGCATTGCGCTGGATGGTCTGGGTGATGATGCCAAGCTGGGCTCAGCAGGTCTTGTGATGGCCATCGTGGGAGGTGCCGTGATGCCCGTTGCACAGGGAGCAATCCTCGATTTTGGCGGACCAGGATATGATGACCTGTCTATTTTAGGAGTTCCAGAAGTGAATTTCTCTTTCATCTTACCACTGATCTGTTTTGTAGTGGTAGCAGTCTATGGGTTTCGATCTGCTAGACAGGTCAGTAGATGATGGGTGTAATTTGAGAGGTTTATCCTGTTGGTTATCTTTCATTGATAGAAATTCACGATTGGTTTTTTGTGACCCTTAGATCAAAATTACATCAAGGAGAGAACCTTTTTTTGATTTGTGAAATTCAGGTTTTAAAATGTCAAACTGAGCTCATTTTAAAACTACTTCATGACATATTTGGGTCAACCTAATTGCTTTAACTCTTATTTTTAATACATTTCCGATAGATTGAATGAACACCCCATCTTGGAAAAGTCACAGTATATAACTGATTTATCATCCAAAAACCCATTCAAAATTGATGCTTCTAATCAATTTACTGAAAAGGATGAACGATTGGTTTGGCAACAGTTTATTGACGGAGATGACAAAAGCCTTATCTACATATACAACAAATATGTGGATATGCTGTATAGCTACGGCAGGCAGTTTAGTAAGAATTACGAACTGATTAGAGATTGTATCGGTGAACTGTTTTGCGATTTAATGGACAAACGTTCAGGGCTTTCAAGTGCTCAATCGGTGAAAGCCTATCTTTTTGCGTCGCTGAAGCGACGAGTTCTCAAAGAGAAAAAGAAGAATGAAAAATTCCTGTTCGAAGAGGAAGGGTTTAGTTTCTCTCTGGCAGAATCCGCATTGTCAATCTCAGGTAATTTAAAAGAACAGGATTTCGCTTTGATCAATCAAAAACTCAACGAACTATCCGTCAATCAACGAGAGGCTATTTATCTGCATTTTTATGAAGGAATGAGTTACGCAGAAATTGCAGATGTATTAAAGATCAAGGTTGATTCGGTCCGTACGTTGACCTACCGTGCATTGGCAAGTCTTCAAAAGCAAATTGACCCCTATCTAAGCTCATTTTATACCCTTCTCATTTGTATTGTTATATAAGGATTCACCCTCCACATTTAAATACACAATAATAATTTCTTGATTGCAGCAGCACTCATATATTGAAAATATACCAATACAATGAGGTATTTGTTGTTAATTACTTCAATAATTACTGTTGAAATATAATTTTATTGTAAATCTTCATTTTCACCTGTACGAATTTCCACCATTTCGACTCTAGAGGATTAAATAAGCTCCAAGATGAGTAAAAGTCCACAATCCGGAGACAAGGTTTTTGACCTGTTAAAAAACGAGGAATTTGTCCTGTGGGTAGTCAATCCACGGGAAGAGTCCAATCATTATTGGTCGAAATGGATCGCAGCGAATCCGGATAAAAGGAAAGATGTCGAATTTGCCAGGCAGTTCATCCTCTCTTCCCAAAAGCGAATTGTAGAAAAAATGCCAGAGGAGGGTTATGATTACGTTCTTGAAAAAATCTTCAATCATAAACAAAGGAAGAAGCAGAAACAGGTCAGGTATTGGCAACCACTCAGCGTTGCGGCTTCGATTGCATTGATTGTGGCCTCAATTTTTGTCTTCCTTCACGAACCTAATGTACGTGAATCGGAAGAGGTATTCACCGTTACCACCATACAAAAAGAAGCACCTCCTGGAAGAAAAGTTACCACGAGATTGCCCGACGGCTCCGTAGTCATGCTCAATTCTGGTTCACAGATCTCTTTTCCTGAGCAGTTTAAAGGAGATTCAAGAGAGATATCATTAACAGGTGAGGCCTTCTTTGAAGTAGAGCACAATCCTGAAATACCTTTTATTGTCTCTATGAATGGAGATAAAGTTCGTGTGCTTGGGACTTCATTTAACATACGGTCATATCCTGAAGATAGTGTGGTACAGGTGAGTGTCGCGACTGGAAGGGTGTCTTATAGTATTCCATCTGGTGAGTCAGTGATGTTGTTGCCGGATCAGTTGGCCACTTATGACCTTACAAAAGGTAGTTTGGTTACTGGTAAAGTTGATCCGCTTCAAGCCTATGGCTGGAAGGATCAGATTATTTATTTTGAGAGTACATCATTTGACAAAGTGATTGCAGAGTTGAAGCGCTGGTATGGAGTAGAATTTGAGGTCCATGGACACTATCAGCACATTGGCAAGTTCTCTGGGGAGTTTAGAAATGAAACGCTCTCTCAGGTGTTAAAGGGACTATCCTTCATTTACAAATTTGATTACAGGATAGATGGAACGAAAGTTATACTAACTAATAAAACTGATAATTAAACCCGGACCACTATGATGAATAATTAGCACCCTTATTTTATTAAAAAAACCCACGACCCTGCTTCACTCGTCAAAATGTCTCAGGTACCGTGGGCTCAGGTTTTCAATAATAAATTACTAAAAACATGAATTTATGAATTCAAAGCTACGTCAAATACTAATTAAAATGTCAAAAATATGCATTTATGGCATCATCGTGCAGCTTTCTATTTATAGCCTGGCTTTCGCATTCGATAGCAAGGCACAAAATAAAAGCGTCAACGATATCCAGATCAAACTGGATCTGAAAGCCCCGGCTCAGCTGGAAAGCATATTTGAGGAGATTGAAAAGACTACGGATTTCCACTTTTCTTATGTGGATGAGCAACTCAATTCTTCCATGTATACCGTCAATCTGGAGTCCCGCAAGATTATTCTGGGAGATTTACTCATGGATATATCTCAGCAGACAGATTTATCTTTCCGCAGGGTTAATAACAATATATTTATCTCTAAGAAACGGTTAGGTGTTGAACGGGTTGTCGAAGTAATTGAGTCACAAAAGGTAATATCAGGAACAGTCAAGGATGAAAGTGGTGAACCTCTCCCTGGTGCTACGGTGCAGGAGAAAGGCACAACCAATGGAACCATCACTGATGTTGATGGGATGTTCACTTTAAATGTAGCGGAACAAGCTATCCTGACGATTTCTTTTGTGGGTTATGAAACGCTTGAAATACCAGTAAATAACAGATCTGAAATTGATATCCGGCTGTCAGAGGATGCCGAACAACTTGCTGAGGTTGTCGTGGTGGGATATGGTGTTCAGGAAAAAGTGAATATGACTGGAGCTGTTGGTGTTGTTGAATCGAAACAACTGGAAAGCAGACCTGTGGCTTCTGTGGAAGAAGCGCTTCAGGGCCAGGTCCCTGGTTTAAGAATCGTCAGGACAAGCGGTCAACCAGGAAAACAGAATATAGACATTAACATCAGAGGCGTTAGTACACTTACTGCAAACCCCGTGCTGATTGTTATCGATGGAATCCAATCAGCATCTAATCAATTGAATCAGCTAAACCCCAATGACATCAAGAGCATCAGTGTGCTTAGGGATGCAGCCTCTACAACTATTTATGGTTCCAGGGCAGCAGGGGGAGTTATTCTTGTGACCACCAAAGGCGGAAGTAAGGGTACACCAAAGTTCAATTACTCAAGTACTTTCAGCCTTCAGCAACCCACCCGATGGGCTGAAAAAGTTTCTGGTTTTGAATATGCACAAATGCATAACCTGGCTTTAGTCAATGATGGAAGCTCTCCAATATTTAATCAATCCGATTTGGATATGTTTTCGTCTGCGGATTGGCAGGATCATGACTGGGAAGATTACCTGCTAAAAAATGCTTTTCAAACAAACCAGAACATCAACGTATCAGGAGGTACAGATAACCATACTTATTACTTTTCGATAGGTTACCTAAAGCAGGATGGCATTGTGATCAATTCAGATTTTGAACGATACAACTTTCAGGTTAATCAAAACTTCAAAATTGGAAACAAACTTGATTTGGATTTTAGGGGAAGCTATGTGCCATCTACCACGACAGAACCAGCCTATGACTGGAGTCATCTGAGGTGGATCCATGGAACCCCGAAAATATACCCCTATCGGTCAGAAGGTAAGTGGCTTGAAACACCTGCTCATACGGCAGGTGGCAATGCCATGGCCAACTTGTCCGAAGATGGTGGTCAGAGTCTGATCAAGAATTCCAGACTAGCAGGGACTTTTACTGCTAAATACAACTTCTTTGAAAGCCTGAATCTACAGGCAGTGTATGGAGCTGTGTTGACCAATTCAAGAACCCGGTCCTATCAAAGAATTTTACGTGTATATGATCCCACGGATCTTGACAGAGTGGCCGTTGAATCTCAGGATAATTTCCTGAATATTAACAATGAGGGTGATCAGTTGCATAACCTGAATCTCCTGCTAAACTATGCCAAAGAATTTGGGGATCACAACATTACCTTTCTGGCTGGAGGAAGCCGTGAATGGTTTGAGACACAAAATGATTTTGTCGGGACACGTGACTTCCTGACAGATAACATTTTCACGATAAGTGCAGGCAGTAGCAATCCGGCTTTTTGGAATATCTCCGGAGGGGCTTCAGACTGGGCTCTTCAATCGGTTTTTTCACGCCTTCATTATTCTTTCAAGGATAAATACCTTTTCAAAACGGCTTTCAGGTATGATGGGTCTTCCCGGTTTACAGAAGATTTGAGATGGGGCTTTTTTCCATCAGTGTCTGCAGGGTGGATAGTTTCTCAGGAGGGATTTTTATTGAACAATAATGTGCTCACCTTCCTTAAGCTGAGAGGATCATGGGGTCAGGTGGGTAACCAAAATGTTGGATTTTATCCTTTTGCTAACCGACTTTCACAGGGTGCTTATTACTTTAATGGAGTACCACAACGAGCCGTTGCAACTGCCGGAGCAGCTAACCCATTGTTGACATGGGAGACCAAAGAAGCACTCAATTTGGGCATTGAGGGTAGTATTTACCAAAATATCCTGGAGTTCTCCGTTGACTTATTTCATGAAAAAACACACGATATTCTGTTGCAACTGCCTTTACCAACCACTTTCGGACAGGCAGAACCTGTGCAGAATGCCGGACGTGTAGACAACAGGGGGTGGGAAGTAGAACTGAGGCACAGAAATACCATTGGTGATTTTGGTTATGGTATCTCGTTCCAGTTGTCAGATGCAACAAACAAAGTAATTGATATGGGCGGTATCAGTCCAAGAATATCCGGAGATGTCATTACCGAGGAAGGCAGACCTATGAACGAATGGTACGGATTGCAGGCCGATGGATTTTTTCAATCGGACACGGAAGTTCAAAACCATGCATTTCAAGATGCCCAAACCTCTGCCGGCGACATCAGGTATATTGACCAAAACAATGATAATGTGATTGACAGCGATGACAGGGTTCGACTGGGAAGATCCGATCCACGCTTTCCGTTTGGTTTTAGGGTCAACCTGAATTACAAAAGCTTCTATCTCTCTGCTTTCGGTCAGGGTATCATGAAACATCAGGTGATTTCCAGGCCTTGGGAGGCAAGTGGTGCTGTAGACACCTACAGAACCTATCACCTTGACTATTGGACTCCGGAAAATCCTGATGCCAGATTTCCTCAGCCAAGATTGGGGTCAGGGCCTTTGGTGGGCATCAACAAGGAATTCTCCAGTTTCTGGATTGAAAATGCAGCCTATTTCAGGTTAAAGAACATAGAGGTCGGTTATAATCTTCCTTTTGATTTGGTAGAAAAAGTGGGGATTCGCAATGCAAGGGTATTTGTGAGTGGTGAAAACCTGTTCACAATTACAAACTATTTAGGTTATGATCCTGAATTATCCACGGGTTTAAACAGGCGACAAATTCAATCGCGTTACCCGATTCCAAAATTGTACAATGTTGGAATAAACGTAAACTTTTAATTCACAGAACCTACCATTATGAAATCAACAACAATAAGAATTTATATAGCCACGCTGTTAATGCTATTGGTGTTTTCATGTAACGATGATTTCCTGGAGAGAGCTCCGTTGGATACACCATCGTTGGAAACTTTTTGGGAAACTGAGGACCATGCTGAGATGTGGGTAAATAACCTCTATACCGGGCTTGAGGGCGCCGAACAATCAATCTTTGAAGCATTTAGTGACAATGCCTGGGGCCGAGCAGGTTCTGGAGCCAACCAGGTAGCGCAAGGATCATTTACCACGAGTGATGGTCATGTGAATCAATACTGGGACTACAGGTATATCCGGTTGAGCCTTGAGTTTTTTGAATACATCGATCAGATACCCGGTATTTCTCAATCAAAAGTTGATGAGCTAACCGGTCAGGTGAGGTTTATGCTAGCCTATCAATACTATCGGTTAATTACTTTATATCGAGACGTCCCATTAGTCACCACTCCGCTGGCTATTACAGATAGTGATGTGCCAAAAAACACGAAAGAAGAAGTGCTGACTTATATCCTGGATCAGCTGGAGCAATCCATTGACCTGCTGCCCCTGGATTGGCCGGATAGTGAAAATGGCCGGATCACCAAAGGAGCTGCAATGGCGTTGAAGGCAAGAGTTTTGCTCTACAATGAACGCTGGGCAGAGGCTGCGCAAGCGGCTAAGGATGTGATGGATCTGGGTATTTATTCTCTGCATCCCAACTATGGAGAATTATTTCTCAGAGATTTCAATAACCAAACAGATGAGGTCATTTTGGCTCATCAATATGCAGAAAGTGTCGGGACACATCCGGGACAAGGTATTGTAAGAAGATATGCACCTGTTTATTTAGGTGGCTTTGCACTTATTCTACCGACTGATGAGCTTCAGGAATCCTTCCAAATGGCTGATGGTAGTGCGTTTGATTGGAATAACCCTACGCATGCAGCCAACCCATTTGACAATCGGGATCCCCGGTTTTACGATACGTTTATGTGGCAGGGCAGGGACTATAATGGTACTCCTGTAGATTATACAGGATCGGAATTCAGATTTGCCTGGACCTATTTGAACTATGTGAAGTATGTTGCTGACTTGCAGGACAGGTTTTGGGACACATGGGTCAACTGGGTCATTTTCAGGTATGCCGATATCCTGTTGATGTATGCTGAGGCAACCAATGAAGCTACCGGACCCGATGATTCTGTCTATGATGCATTGGATGAAATCAGGGATCGCGTGGATATGCCCCTTGTAGATAGGGTTACCTATAGTGATCAGGCATCTTTAAGAGAATTTATCAGGAAGGAAAGAAGAGTGGAGCTTGCCGGAGAGGGATTGCGCTACTTTGATATCATACGATGGAAAACTGCTGAGGACGTCTTAAACCATGAAGTGAAAAGTCTGAACCTGGAAAACTGGGTTGACTTGCCAAAAGACGGAGGGGGGAATTCTTTGCTACCAGTAAAAGATGTGCAAACAAGGATATTTAACCCGGCCAAACATTATGTATGGCCTATCCCGCAAGATGCCATCGACAGGTCCAATAACCTAAACCAGCATAAGGAATGGCAATAGTAATTGGTGGCTAAACTATACACTTACATTTCCTTACAGCAATGCTAAGTAAGGTTACTATGTACTCATAAATGACTAACAAACATTTAAACAGGAGGGAATTTGTAAAAAGGTCTGGTCATCTAACTACCGTTGGCCTTTTTACTCCTTCCTTCATGAATTTCAACATCAACAACCTTTCACAAAGCAAAAGGGGTGATTCGCTTCAGACTTCCACGGAGTTTGTCAGTGGCGGTGGATCTGTCACAGTCATAGAAAGCGATCCTGTTACGCTAAGGCTTAAGCCGCATAATCAAAGTGATGGTGGGTGGAGCCAGGTTTGGTGGTATTTTAAGTTGGATGGAATGATACCAGGGGAAGAAGTGGTCATACAACTTGAAAAAGGAAACCCTCCAATAAGTGGCATTAGTCCGAAAGCAAATTTCACTTACGATCAGGTTAACTGGGGCCTTACCAATACCGGAAAGCCGGAAATAATTGATGGTCAGGAATTTTTTGTCTACAAACATGTAGTGAAAAACAGTGAAGTGTGGTTTGCTTATGACCTTCCGTATACTCCGGAGATCATGGACACTTTGTTATTTTCAAAAGCGTCTGGTGATAAGGAAGTAGATGTCTTTGAACTCTGCAAAACCACTAAAAGCAGGTCTGTGAAAGCCCTGCATTTTGATGGAGCAGATAAGGGGAGTGGAAAATACGGTATTTGGTTACAAGCCAGGTGTCATGCCTTTGAGTCAGGAAGTAGTTGGGTTTTGCATCACCTTGCTGACTGGCTGCTCTCCAATGATAGCAAAGCAATGGCTTTAAGGAAAGAGGCCACTATTACCGTAGTGCCTATCGTGGATATAGATAGTGTGGTGGAAGGGAGAACAGGTAAAATGCAACAACCTTATGATCATAACCGGGGATGGGATGAAAATCCAGGACATTGGCCAGAAGTAACAAGCATCAAAAAAAGTATCAAAAAATTAGTGAAAAAAGACAGGGCTGATATGTTTATTGACTTTCATGGTCCCGGGGGAGAAAGTCATCCCTACTTTATTGTGCCGGTATCCGAACACCTGACAGGTGAAAAACAGAGGCAGAACAGGGCTAAGTTCTTTGAGGTCTTAAATGCAAAACCATTGACGGATGAATTATCGAAAACTCAATCCATGACACAGATCTGTTATAGCGCCAGAACCACAGAAGTCAATAAGGGAAACTCGGCTTCATGGGTCATTATGAACAGCACGGATCATATGGTGGGGCTCACCTTAGAGGTAAACATGAATACACCTTTGAGTACGATGGAAGGGTATCGAAGCGAGGCCATTGTACTTGGTCAGGCCATTGCAGACTATTTTGTGGGCGGTCATCATCAAAAATAATAGTTGATAATGGGAAAGAATATTTCAGTCTCAACCGACTTTTTAAGTGGTGGAGGACATGTGAAAGTGCAGGCCTCAGCACCCGCAACGATTCGATTTAGTCCACATGACGAAGGAGACGGGGAGTGGAGCAGAGTCTGGTGGCATTTTTCTGTGGAAGGGATAAATCCCGGAGAGGAAATAAGATTAGAGTTGGACAAAGGAGGTGGAGTGTCTCCCCAGGTATTTTTCAGCTATGATCAAAAAGTTTGGGGTTTAACCGATGAGGGCGAAACAGAAACAATTGAAGGTAAAGAGTTTTTTGTCTATAAGCATACCGTAAAAGCCTCACGTGTGTGGTTTGCCTATGATCTTCCTTATACCTCTGAGCATATCGATACTTTGTTAACCCCTTTGATTAAAAAAGATAAGTTTGCTGAGGTACTCACGCTTTGCAGCAGCAGAAAAAATCGGCCAAATACTGGATTCCGGTTAAATCCCAGCCAGAGAAATCTCAGCCCAAAATATGGCATTTGGTTACAGGCCAGGGCACACGCGTTTGAATCAGGTGCCAGTTGGGTCTTGCATGAGCTCGCTAAGTGGTTAGTCTCAGGCGAGGCTGAAGCAGTAGCCCTGAGAAATAATGCCCTGATAACTGTGGTTCCCATTGTAGATATTGATGGGGTATCGGAGGGAAGGACTGGCAAATATCAAAAGCCTCATGATCATTGGATGAAATGGGGTGATGAGCCCAGCTATTGGCCCGAGGTAGACAAAATAAAGTCAGGTATAAGAGAACTTGCCCAAAAGGATATGGCAGATCTTTTCATCGATTTCCATGGTCCCGGAGGTAAAAGTCATCCTTATTTCATTCTTCCGTTCGAGAGCGAGTTGCCCTTCGTAAAGCAAAGAAATAACAGAGCTAAATTTTTTAGTTGTCTCAAGGCTAAGCCATTGGATGAGCAGGCCAGACAGAGACAGTCTATGACGCAAATCCATTATAGTGAACGCCCATGGGATAATACTATTTTGGATTCATCCCATGAATGGGTTACAGCGAAAGCCAATGAACATAGCCTCGCATTCACGATCGAGGTGAACATGAATACACCGCTGAGCACCCAGGATGGTTATCGGTCAGAAGCCATCACATTGGGAAAAGCCATATCAACCTATTTTGTCGATGGTTATCATGAAAAATAGACCGATGTAGTAAGATTTGATTATTTAAATAAGAGCAGGAAAAGATTTAAAATAACCTATAAAAGAAATGAAGAAAATATTGAAGCAGTTTCGTCCTCTACTGATGTTGGTGTTTATCATGACCCTGGGATGTAAAGATGATTCAGAAAATTATCCTCACCCCAAAGACAATCCTCAATCTCCACTCATGTTGGCTGGAGACTGGTTTAAAGATCCTCATCAGATAGATTTTGCGAAGCTTCCTGAGGTTCCTCGAGAACACATTATCATCAATGATGTTACCGAGCAGGATGGAGTCAATCAACATAATTATTTGATTCATTATGATGGCCGCTTCTGGGCGATGTGGAGTGATGGCCCTGCTATCGAAGATAGAGTTGGTCAGGTAGTGAAATATGCGGTTAGCGATGATGGAACTAACTGGAGTAGCCCAAATTTAATAACTCCTTATCCTCCCGGATCTGAACCCGGATCACCTCACTATAACACGAGAACCACCGAAGGTTTTCGCTGGATAGCCCGTGGGTTTTGGATATACGATGATCAACTTTTGGCGTTGGTATCGCTGGATGAAGCCGCTGGTTTTTTTGGAGAAAGTCTTGAACTCAGAGCGTTCCGATGGAACAAAGAAACTCAAAGTTGGGAGGATTATAAACAGGTTTACGACAACGCCATAAATAATTTCCCTCCAAAAAAATTGCCGACGGGAGAATGGTTGATGTCACGTCGATCTTACGATTACAAAAAAAGAGGAGTTGACTTCCTGGTCGGGGGAAACGAAGCCATTGATCAATGGGAGTCTTTTCCGGTATTGGGGACGGCAAGTGAACTTTCTGCCGAAGAGCCCATGTGGTGGATACTGCCAGACGGGAAAAGTCTGATGGCACTTTTCAGAGATAATAATCGCAGCGGTTTTTTATATCGGTCTTTTTCGGTTGATAATGGCCGGACCTGGAGCACACCAATCAAAACCAATTTTCCCGATGCCAGATCAAAATTACATGGACTTAGAATGAGCAATGGAAAATATGTGCTGGTCAACAATTCTCATTTCGACCATCGTAAGTGGCTTACCCTATCCGTGAGTGATGATGGGATGGTGTTTGATAAGATGTTCTTCCTTGTCGAGGGAGATAGAGACGGTGTAGACTATCCACATGTAATGGAACATGATGGTTATCTGTATATCACACATTCCGGAGGTCATGGAGGTCGAAAACAGTCTGTTGAAACTCAAAGAGTCCGTATCTCTGATCTGGATGATCTTGAGATGACTGAAGCCATAAAAGAGTGATAAACACCTTATCAGTAGGTAAAAAATAACCTTGTAAAACCCATTCCAATGAGAAATTACGCAAGCTATATCGCCATTATTTTGATGTTCGGGCTGAGCACATCAGTGTTTTCCCAGTCAAAAAAATACCCCCACCCTGTTAAAAACCCACAGTCACAATTGATGCTGGCCGGTGATTGGGTGCCGGAAGATTCACATGATATTGACTTCTTCGCACTGCCCAGGGTGCCTTCAGAACATGCCATTGTCAATGACGTGAGATACGCCTGGGGACGTAAAGTCAATCAGCATAATTATCTGGCCTATTTCAACGGTATGTTTTGGGCGATGTGGAGTGACGGACCGGGTGAGCCCAGAGAAGGCTTGTCTGCGGAACAACACTATCACGTGACACCAGGTCATGATAAAGCTGGGCAATTGATCTCATATGCTACAAGTAAGGACGGTATAAACTGGACTGAAAGGAGGGACCTCGCAGGAAATCCTGACATTGGTTTTGCATGGATAGCCCGGGGATTCTGGATCCGTGATGGAAAACTAATAGGTCTGGCTACCAGGTACAGGGCTCCGGGTTACCGGGGAGATGGACTTCAACTCCATGCTTTTGAAATGACCTTAGATGGGGAAGTGAAATGGAAACCACTTGGAGTTGTATTAGACAATGCGATGAATAATTTTCCTCCGAAAAAGCTTCCAACCGGGGAATGGATGATGTCGAGGAGGGATAGTGTGGGAGATGTGTACATGATTGTGGGTGGAAGTAAAGCATTTAATAGCTGGGAATCCTATCCGGTACAAGGATCAAGAGGGCAGGATTTAGCTGGAGAAGAGCCCTATTGGTATCAACTTGAAGATGGTAATCTTGCTGCTTTGTTCAGAGATAATAACCAGAGTGGTTATCTCTTCCGTGCTTTTTCTACGGACAATGGCCGGACCTGGAGCACTCCCACCAAAACCAATTTTCCCGATGCCAGATCAAAGTTTTGTGCACTCCAGCTAACTGATGGTAGGTATGTCATTGTCTCAAACTCTAATCCGAAAAAACGGGACCCATTGACCATTGCGATCAGTGATGATGGATTGGTATTCAACAAGATGGGATTTTTGGTGGGTGAGCGAAACATTGACTATCCTCATCTCATTCAGGTAGGTGATTATATTTATGTGACTTTTGATGGAGCCAAACAAACTGTTGAGGTGCTAAAGATCAAGATCAGTGACCTGGATAATTTGAAGATGCCATCAAAGGATGCGATGACAAGGAAGGATGAAAATTGATCACCCTGAAGAATAATTTTTACTTAAAACACAAGACTTAATTGGAAATATCAATACGGACTGCTGATGTGGTGACTGTCGTCATTTACCTGGCTGGGCTGATGGCTGTAGGCATTTACTTTTCTAAAAAGAATAAAACCACAGAAGATTACTTTGTTGGAAACAGGTCCTTCCCCGGCTGGGTCATCGGGTTATCTATGTTGGGAACAATTGTGAGTTCTGCTACATTTTTGGCCTTGCCCGCGGCCGCATTTGTATTGGACTGGCGCCAGCTGAGTGTGAACATAGCTGTTCCTTTTGTGGCCATTTTAGCCATTGTGATCTTCATCCCATTTTTCCGACGCGGCAATCTGACTTCCGCTTTTGAGTATCTCGGCAACCGATATGGTATGGTGCCCAGGATGTATGGCACCCTGAGTTTCATGATCCTGCAGTTGATCAGGATGGCTCAGATCCTGTTTCTGGTTTCTTTGGTCATCCAGTTTCTCACAGGTGCTCCCATTGTTTATGTAATCATATTCACAGGCTCTTTCATAGGTATATATACGATCCTTGGGGGGATAGAAGCCGTGATCTGGACCGATGTGGTACAGGCCATTATTTTGTTGGTAGGTGGCTTGCTATGCTTCATCTGGGTGTCGATAGATCTGCCGGAAGGGATTCCCCAGATCTTTGAGATCGGAACTCAATATGAAAAGTTCAGCATGGGTTCTATGGCTTTTGATCTGGATGAACGCACTTTTTATACAGTAGCCATTTTGGGTGTGATCAACTGGCTGGGTATCTACGCCGGAGACCAAAATATGGTTCAGCGGTACGCTTCAGCCAGATCAACCCGGGAAGCTAGAAAGGCTACGGCAATCTATACAGCCATAGCTATTCCGATGTGGACACTTTTCTTTTTTATCGGGACAGCATTGTTTGTGTACTATCAGGTTTTCCCCGATCCTGTTATTCAGCAGATGGAAGCCGATCAGGTACTTCCCTATTTTATTCTTTCCAAAATCCCTCCAGTGGTATCCGGGATCATTATCTCAGCAGTGATCGCTGCTGCCATGAGCACCATGGATTCGGGAATCAATGCCATCTCTACTGTGGGTGTAGTGGATATCATGAAAGCCTGGATGGTCAAGAACAAACATGACAGCTTCTACCTGAAGTCTGCTCACCTGATTGCTGTTGCCACCACTTTAATTGTGATTGGTGGTGCGGTTACATTTAGTCAGATAGACAAGGAGAGTATGAATGATGTGAGTCTCATCGTGACAAGTATTTTTGGTGGTTGTGTGATGGGCTTATTCATCATGGGCTTTTTCACCACGAGGATTGATGGCTTTTCTGCCACATGGGCAATGATAGGTGCCATTTTATTCAACGTCTATCTGGGGCTTGGCATCCTTGGTGTATTTCCTGAATCGATGATTTGGGCCATCCATAGTTATTGGATTGGGGCCATTGTGAACGGCACTTTTATCATGCTGGCTCTGATCATTAGCTTGTTTAGAAAGAACAATCTGGATCTTGAAGGACTTACTGTTTGGACGCGTATAAAAAGAGGTTAAAAACAAAGGAAATGATTAAAGAAGCAAAGTATGAAGTGGTTGTGGTAGGCGGAACTCCCGGTGGTTTGGCGTCAGCGATTACAGCAGCCAGGTTGGGACATGAGGTAGTACTCATTGAATCTCACAGGCACCTTGGTGGAATGACCGCGAGTGGCCTGGGTAAAAGTGATGTGGAACAAAAGGAGTTTATCGGTGGGCTTTTCAGGGAGTTTACAGGCAAGGTATTGAACCACTACAAGGAAAAATATGGGTCTGATTCAAAGGACGTGAAACTTTGTCGGGAAGGATATTATTTCGAGCCTTCAGTGGCAGAACTGGTATTGAACCAGATGGTCAAAGAGACAAAAAAGATCAGGGTGCTCACTAATCATACAGTACAGGAAGCAGGCATGGAAGGGAAATCGATTAAGGAGGTTATGGTAATCAATAATGGTGCTGATGAATTATTGAAAATCTCAGGAGGAGTATTTATTGATGCCACCTATGAGGGAGATCTGTATGCCCTGGCCGGAGCAGATTACCGCCTGGGAAGGGAAGGACGAACGGACTTCAATGAACCACATGCGGGTGAGATATTCTATGACTATGAAAACGGAAAGATACTGGGAGGGTCAGGGGAGGCCGATGACCGTGTCCAGGCTTATACGTATCGATATTGCTTTACCACGAATCCACAAAATAGCCTGGTGCTTGAGGAACCTCCGGCAGGTTATGACCGTGCTTTGTATACGCCTTATTTTGAGGATCTGAGCTCCGGTCGTTTTAAACCACCCAAAGAATTTCATGAAGGTTGGGGTTATTATCCGGAGCATTTCAATACCATGGTCAGGGCTTTGTCGGTTACTGATTTACCCAACGGTAAAGTAGATGCCAACACCAATCCAAGAGCCCTGGCATTTCCATTCCCGGAAGTGAATAAAGGATACATCGAAGCGAATGCCAACAGGAGGAAGCAGATCTCTGATGATCATCGACAGATCTCGTTGGGATTGATGTGGTTTTTACAAAATGACCAGGAAATACCTGAGGAGCACAGAAAGATGGCCAGACAGTATCATTTGCCGTTGGATGAGTTCACCGATAACAACAATTTCCCTTTTCAATTGTATGTACGGGAAGGCCGACGACTCAAAGGAGAATATACACTCACACAGCATGATGTAGCCATTACTGAAGAGGCTCCGGGCTTTGTGAAACATCCTGATACTATTGCAATGGGAGAGTTTCCCGTCGATAGTTTTCCGGTGACTAAAAGACCTGACAAGGACAAAATTGTGTTAGAGGGATATTTAGGGATGATGGCACATTTGACCAGACCCTATGAAATTCCCTATCGGGCGATGTTACCTACTGCTGTTGATGGTTTGATTGTGCCGGTCGCCTTATCAGCGACCCATGTGGGGTTTTGTTCCGTACGGATGGAACCCACCTGGATGTCTTTGGGGCAGGCCGCGGGAGTAGCAGCACATGTTTGCTTACAGTCACATGAGCTACCAAGAAATGTAAAAGTCAGTGAGGTGAGAAGAATCCTTGAAAGCCAGGGGCAGGTATTAACGAATGCATTGGCGCATGAGTAGTGCTATTGTACATAGGTTACTGATAGCTCTTTTGGTAGGTATAAATGCCATTACCTGGGCACCAGGTCAGGAGCTTGATCCGCCTAACTTCGTACTGATAGTCATCGATGATATCGGGTATGGTGACCTTGGGATCTATGGCAACAAAACACATAACACGCCCAACATAGATCAGCTGGGTACTGAAGGGATGATCTTTACAGATTTCCATTCGAATGGAGCGGTTTGCAGCCCTACCAGAGCCGCGCTTATGACAGGACAATATCAGCAGCGAACCAATGTGGAGCATGCCATTGGATTCACCATGGATGAGGGGATGCCGCTTCATAAAAGAACGATTCCTGAATACCTGTCAGATGCAGGTTATATAAGTGCTGTTTTTGGCAAATGGCATCTGGGGCATGTGAGTCTGTTTGGGCCCAATGATCAGGGCTTTGATGTGAGCTATACCAGCAACAATACACCAGACTATCATACTCACATTTCCCGAATCGGTGAAACAGATTGGTATAAGGACCAGCAATTGAAAGATGAACCCGGATATTTGACCCACCTGGTTACTAAATACTCAACCGCTTTTATTAAAGAGACACGGGGCCAGCCATTTTTCTTATTTATTTCTCATTTGGCGGCTCATTTTCCTTTCCAGGGGCCTGATGATCCTGCCCATCGTACGGAAGGAAAGATTTGGCATCAATCTAAGTATGGTCCTCTGCCTGAAAGTGAATATAAGAGAGCGTATAAAGATATGATAGAAGCGGTGGATGAAAGTGTAGGCGAAGTAGTTCAGGCACTGGAGGAGACCGGTCTGCGGGATAACACACTGATTTTTATTACCTCCGACAACGGGGCCTATTCCTGGGTGGGTAGCAATGAACCTTATCGTGGAGAAAAAGGCAGTCTCTTCGAAGGAGGTCATCGGGTACCTGCTATTGCCAATTGGCCCGGACACATCCCAGCGGGCATGGTTTGTCATGAAACCACCATGACCATGGATCTTGCACCTACCTTCGTTGCTCTGGCTGGCCTGTCGGTGGACCCTGCAAACAGCGACCCCTTTGACGGGGCAGACCTAAGTCATGTTTTATTGAAGGAGGAGCCGCTGAAGGAAAGACCACTCATCTGGCATTTTAAGAATCCCTATGTAAACTCCTTTGCCTATGCCGTTCGTGACAAGGACTGGAAGTTGCTCATGGAAGGTGATACCAAATACTTATTTAACCTGCGGATGGATTCTATGGAACAGTCCAATCTAATCACTCAATATCCGGAGCGAGCCAAAGAGATGGAAAGGTTATATGAGGGGTGGGAGAGTAGTGTTTTTGGGGATTAAATGTTTCAGCAAGTTCTCCAGAAAAAAATGTTTGGTCAGGTTGCTTACAAACCTTGTGGAAGTCATAATAAAAATTGGGGAGTATTAAACTAACCTCTTGTTTCGAAAAGCAAGACCTGATCCTGATTTCAGGTATCTTTCAAAATCATACGCTTTGTATTTGTCAGAAAACGCAATATAAGTAACCAACTTAATGGGAAGTTTATCGCTTGTATAGTTTATATGGCCCATATTATGTCTGGCAATTCGGTCATTTAGATCACTGGTACAGCCAGTGTAGAAAGAGCCATCTGAGCATTTCAAAATATATACATTCCACATGATAATACTATTATGTTTAATTAGATATAATGGTATTATGAGTTAAGAAGCATCTCGAGAATGATTTATGTGAAAAGAGGGAGAGAGAGTGGACTGTGTTCATTGAAACCCTGAAGAAGCTAGCGATAGTTGGGCAAAGCCCTACTTCGCTAAAGCTTCGAAGGGTGAAAGTGGAGCCGGAGGGATTACTCATACGCACAGGCATGCCGCACAACCCCTCGTGAATCTCCGCTTCGCTCCGATTTCGAACCCGAGGGTTCTCATCCATTTCATTAAATGCAAAAAGCTCATCTTTCGATGAGCTTTATTGTGGAGCCGGAGGGATTCGAACCCTCGTCCAGAGAAGGAAAAAATATACCCTCTACATGTTTAGTCATCCTTTTAATCTCGTAGGGGAGCAGGTGGAAAACAACCAACTCGTCCTACCAGTCGCAATTAAATTTCGCTATCAGCTCACGACACCGCTTCAAGCTAGTTCCGAATGTCGACACCCCATAATCCTACCTACGGAACAAAGGCGTGGTGGGATGTGGCAGGGGAAACCTCTTAGGCTTGACCCTTAGTAATTCCTACTTTATTCGGAATTAGGCTGCCATGGCGTAATTAGATTCGCCAAGTATAGTTCGAGTGAATTGGTCACAGGTGTACACTCAACACCTGACATGCAAGCATATCAAATACACTTCCTGTCGATTCCGGTCGGCCCCGAAATCACAAAATTAAAGTGTATTCTTGTAACAGTAGTAATTAGCGAATGGTTTCCGCAACTATTAATACAAGCTGATATTTGTTCTGGTCTGATTTTACCCAAAGAATGATCACGAATCATTAGAAGCCAAGCCTTCAACAGCGATTCATTATTCCGTTACGCTAATCTTTAAATCCATCTCTTTACAATCATAAACCTCTGAAAATCACTTAATAAATTCTCTAATATACACTCTGATGTGTATCTTTGGAGGTTCAAATCACTGAACAATAGTTCTGTGAAGGAATAACTGATTCTTCACAGCCCAAATTTATTAGACCACCGTCATGAAAAGGATATTTTTTCCCTTGGCATTGCTATTGTGTACAACACTGTTGGCACAAGAAGGCACAGTTGGTATCGGAACGCAAACACCCAATAGAAAGGCCGTTTTACATCTCGTTGCAAGAAATAATAATCAGGGTTTTTTAGTTCCCAAACTGACCACCTCTCAAAGAATCAGCTTTAGTTCACAGTTGAGCTCGGAAGATAATGGTATGATGGTCTATGATTCGGACCTAAACCAGTTTTTCTTCTGGCGTGCCAATAAATGGGAAGAAGTTGGTGCAACCTTAAATGCAGGAGTAGGGATTGAGATCAATGGAGGTACGATTACCAATATTGGTGATACTGATGCCAGCGATGATTTTTCCGGTGAATGGGGTGATCTGATGAATATGCCAGCTGGATTCTTAGATGGGACTGATGATGTTGACGATGCTGACAATGATCCCACCAATGAAATTGAATTACCATCATCTGCGCTCACAAATCAGGTACTTATTTTCAACGGCATTAGCTGGGGAGCGGGATTTTTACCTGCTGATGGAGATACTGATGCTACCAATGAGCTGCAGGATCTTCAATTGGTTAGTGACATTTTGTCCATCACGGGGAAAACGAATCCTACACAGATAAATCTGGCTCCATACTCCGGAACAAATACAGACGAACAGGATTTAAGATTTTCGGGAAATATCATCTCGTTGAGTGGAGACCCAGACAACACACAGATTGATCTGAGCAATTTTGATATGGATGCTTCTGATGACTTTAGTGGCGATTGGGGGGATTTATTGAATATACCAGCAGGATTTCTGGATGGTGCCGATGATGTGGATGATGCAGATGCCAGCATTACCAATGAAATACAGGATTTGAGTTTATCCGGAGACAACCTGACCATTACCGGAAATGCTTCTCCAACAACCATTGATTTATCTGCTTATCTCGATAATACGGATTTATTAACTACCATTTCAGGCACAAATGGTCAGGTGTTAACTTATAATGGTTCTGCTTGGGGAGCGTCAGATATACCTGCTGATGGCGACGGTGATGCTACGAACGAGATTCAGGATTTAGACTTTACTGGTCAGGTGATAACACTTTCCGGTGATCCGGGTAGCACATCCATAGATTTGGCTCCTTACCTGGATAATACCGATTTACTGGCATCCATCTCAGGCACGAATGGTCAGGTGCTGACTTATAGTGGTGGCAGTTGGATGGCTGATGATATACCAGCTGATGGTGACAGTGATGATACTAATGAAATCCAGGACTTAAGTTTATCAGGCAATATTCTCACTATTACGGGCAATGCCAGTCCAACTGCAATTGATCTATCACCTTATTCAGGAACAAATACTGATGAGCAGAATTTAGCATTTTCAGGTCATGAAATCACACTTTCGGGAGATCCTGACAATACAGTGATTGATTTGGCTCCTTACCTTGACAACACGGATCTGGTTGCTTCCCTGTCAGGGTCAGAGGGGCAAGTTGTGAAGTATGTTAGTGGCAATTGGGTAGCAGGTACAGATGCTGTTGACGATTTGGATAGTGATCCTACAAAT
>DKPQ01000014.1:0-283 GCA_002471275.1 Flammeovirgaceae bacterium UBA7330 | reverse complement strand
CACCTACGGATATTAATCTTTCATCCTATCTGGACAACACAGATCTGGTTGCTTCGCTGTCAGGATCAGAGGGGCAAGTTGTGAAGTATGTTAGTGGCAATTGGGTAGCAGGTACAGATGCTGTTGATGATTTGGATAGTGATCCTACAAATGAAATAGAGCTTCCGGGTACAGCTACCTTGAATCAGGTGCTTACTTATGATGGTTCAGACTGGGTAGCTGGCAATTTACCATCAGATGGAGACTCTGATGACACCAACGAGTTGCAAGACCTTAATATTAC
>DKPQ01000024.1:240551-240705 GCA_002471275.1 Flammeovirgaceae bacterium UBA7330 | reverse complement strand
ATCTATTGCCTCGGGCTTTAGCCCAGGGACAATAGATTTGTACTTAGGGGCTTTAGCCACTAATTTTATCGCATGCTCTTCATTAAGATCTGGATTCATGCAGTTTGGGCGGTTAAAGCAGTTAGAAAACACATCAACCAACAGGAACAACATC
>DKPQ01000024.1:0-240163 GCA_002471275.1 Flammeovirgaceae bacterium UBA7330 | reverse complement strand
TAAAGCCCTGGAGGTCTGATTTCCATTGCCCATGAGCTAAAGCCCATGGCAATTTCGACTAAAGCCCCATTTTAACTAAAGCCATTCTGAATAAAGTCTACGGACTCGTAGATCCAGTAAAAACTCGCAATTCGCATTCAATCAATCACAAATCCCCAAATTCCTCTTTACAATGTTTTGGCTTTCTATCACAGGTTTGGCTTGGCGCCACAAACTGCAAGGAACTTTAGCATAATCTATTGCCTCGGGCTTTAGCCCGGGGCAATAGATTTGCATATAGTGGCTTTAGCCACTAATTTTATCGCACAAGCTCACAAGCTTTTTTTGCATTTTTAAGGCTCCTAACCGTGCATTTTTGGAACGATTTGTGTATCTTATATCATTGAGGCATTATAACCTCTCAAACAAGACAATTTGTCCCTAAACAAAATAATACATATCTTTTTCTTGTTTGATACCTATTTAAATTCATTTACATACCTATCTTATTCCATTTATATACGTATCTTAGTTGCTCAACAACACGTTGTTCGAAGCGAAACTACACATGGTTTGAAGGGAAACTACACGTGATTCCGAGGAAAACTATGCATGGTTCGTAGTAAAACTACACGTGGTTGGGAGCGAAACCACACGTGGTTAAGAAGAGAATCACACGTGGTTTTTGATAAAACTCCTAAAAGACTAAAAGCAGGCACAATCTTGTATCAAATAAATAATAACAACACATGGCAGTATGGTATAAAGTAGTCAGCAAAAGACCAGGAGGAATCGCAGGAAACAGTCCAACGAAATATTACCCGGCTGTGACGAACCGGACAATGATTGATTCACGAGGTATGGCTGAAGAGATCAGTAAAAGAACCAATTTCTCAACAGCTGATGTATTGGGTATGATCGAAACATTGACCCAGCTGGTTCCTGCTATGCTTCAACAAGGGAAAAACATCCGGTTGGATGATTTTGGCACTTTTAGTCTGCACGTATCCGGAGTAGGCAAGGACCAGCCTGATAAAGTAACGAAAAAAGACATCACGAAAGTGAAAATGGCTTTTCTACCGAGTAAATACATCAAAAATAAGCTTAAGATGACGGATTTTGAAAAGCATCATTAGAGCTGGTTGGAGTTGACAGTTTAAATGGAAAAAGATGTAGATTTAGATGGTGTATCTTTTGGAATGGATCAAGTGTATTATGAACTATAACGTTATGTTGAGCTTCATTATGAGAACCGTAATCTTCACCTTTTTACTTTTTGGAGTAGCTGAACTTTTGGCCCAAGACTCAACTTCATTCGAATTCTGGGAACGCAAGATTCTGCAAACTGAGAATTTTGAAAATATGCGAACTGGTATCCAAAGAGATCAATTTGAAGTGCTGAATGACAAAACTCAAATCCCTGAGAGCTTGATTGAACTGCTATCTGAACATGATCCAAGTGAACAGATTCTTGGAATTAGAAATTTGATCAATTTTTCAAACCCTGATGAAAAATATAGGTCAACTGATGTAGTATATGATGCTAAACTACCAAGCAGACAAATAATGCTATTGGCGAAAAATTCAAACCAAATCCTGTTAACATACAAACACGGTGGCATGGGGCATCATCATCATATTTTATGGTGCGAACTGACTAATAACCAAGTCACTGGCTTGTGGATTGGCTATACATTTGAAGATATGTACACCGTGAACGATGTAATTCGAATAACTGACACTGATCCCAAGAAATTGAATACTAACTTGGTGTGTAAATAAATGAAAATGGCAATACTTCCCAGTCACTCGGTGTAGCCGGACTGAGTGAGATTTGGAAATCCCTCTTTATCTATCGTCCAACATACCCTGCGGAACATGGCGGACAGCTTAAAGTTCGGAGTCAGCTTATAATCGATGAATTGAAATGATTTTTGAAAAACTTCAGAAAGTCAAAAAGTATAAAATAGGTCGGTTAGGTTTGATCATTCTCTTTTTAGGGATAATAATTGTTTCAGTATTTGGCAATAAAAAAGGGGCGATAGATTCAATTAGTATTTTTAGTGTTAAAAGAATTTCCATTGATCAGACGGATCATAATTTAAAACTTCATTATGATGACTTTGATTTAGCAAGTCGGCTTAAATTATTGATGAGTACTAAGTACGTATTTCCTCTACAGAGTACTGATGAGTTAGACGAAAATGATTTTCTACGAATGTTTAAGCTTAGTTTTATCACCAAAAAGGATACAGCGGTGTATTATATTAATATGGATAATGCCATAGTGATTACAAATCGATTTTCAGGAGTGTATAAATCTGAATATATGTTGGAAACTATTAACAATATTGTCCGAAGCTACCCACAGGAATGATTTGAAAATCCCTCTTTATCTATCGTCCGACATGTCCTGCGGAACATGGCGGACGGCTTAAAATACTCCTCTATCATAATCAATTACTCACTCTATATTTACAATCGAAGGAAAGCAATACCAACTCAAATTTGCGAAACCAGAGAATAGCCCCACGCTAAGAAAGTATTTCATCATGCAAGATTCAAACCGTGAGCTCTTTAAACCGATTACTATCATTTATTTTTCAACGATTGCTGCTCAGCTCATCAGTCTGGGATTAGGCAGAATAGATACTACATCACATTTTTTATCTAACTTACTCCCAAGCCTCCTCTTCCTCACTATTCTCACAATACCCTCTGCATGGATTGGCATTAAACTCGGACGACTAATAGGGCTGGGTGTTCCGATAATAGATGCTTTGCTGGGAAAAAAGGCTGGTGCCATACGGCAACTAATAAAAGATGTATTGATCGCTTCAATACTGGGGTTTACCATGGGCGCTATACTTCTCGTGATGAGGTTTGTATGTGAACCCTACTTACCTTCCGAAATCCCCAGGCTTGGACACAGAGGCATCGTTGGTGGTCTATCTGTATCTTTTGGTGCTGCAATTGCCGAGGAAGTATGGTTTAGGCTTGGCCTGATGACCCTACTCGTTTGGATTTTCAAATATATTTTATCCCAACAGGTACCTTCAAACGCTGTCTTCTGGGGAGTCATTGTGATTACTTCCACCTGTTTTGGAATAGCGCATTTACCACAGTTAATCTCCTATGAAGCTGGTACTTCGTTTGCTGTTTGGGCCACCTTGCTTGGAAATATCCTTGTCGGTATTTTATATGGTTGGTGCTATTGGAAAAGAAGCCTTATTGCTGCTGTGGTAGCCCACCTCACTGTTGATTTGGTGCTTCATGTCCTATCGGTAACGCTTTAAAGAACGAAAATGAACTGTCCCCCCATACTCGTTGGAGTTTGCAACTTCAACGAATAGAACAGCTGAACGCAGAATAGATAGCAGATGGCAATTAGTTCTTGAATAATTTTGATGAGTGAACGGGATTTGGAAATCCCTCTTTATCTATCATCCGACATGCCCTTCGGAACATGGCGGACAGCTATAAGTATTCATTTTTCTACGAATTTAGCCGTTGCATATCACCAAGTTTTTAGCTAGTTTAGAATTTTATAGCACATGGGAGGTGTATCTGTGCTTTACCTATCGTTATATTAGCCGGTATATGAGAAAGTATCATAATCTACTTCTCTTTGCAATTATCATGATTGTTTTAGGTTGTGCAAAGAAAAATTCTCCAACAACCTCTCAACAAAATGATTCATTCAATAAAAAAGATCCTTTAATTAGAGTGGACGGAGTTGTGATTAATAAGGAGAGGCTTAAGTCAATTGATGAAAATGACATTGATAAAATTGAGGTCTACAAAGGTGAATCAGCAATAGCAAAATATGGTAAGCAAGCTAAGGATGGGGCAATAGATATTTATACCAAATCTTATAAGGAGCTTAGGAAAAAGGAATTCTATAATAAATTACAAGATTATTTAAAAAGTGCAAGTGGAAGTGAGGATGATTTTCTTTTTGTATTAAATGGAGTATTGATTGATGAAACAAACATTGATCAATTACTCGAGCTTGATTATGCCGAAATTGAAATAGTTCAACTTATAACCGAACAGTCGGCCAAAACTATTTATGGTGATCAAGCCAAGCCAAATACTATTTTGGTGACTACAACAAAGAACTAAAAAATACTCTTTTCTCAACATCCGAAGCCATTCAGGCATTGGAGGTGCGTAATTCCCTTACCTCCCACTCCCCTTCACCAACGCCCTCACCTTCCCATTAAATCCTTCCGCATCATGCAGCTCCTCGATATTCATGTGAAACCGGTATCTCCAGACATTCTTAGGGTTTTCAGGCACATTGATCCTTTCGGCATCCATATCGGACCGCATCAATTCAGGGCTTAAGGTAGTCAGATCCTGCAAAGGAATGATCACCCACATGGAGTTAGACTCCATGTGTATTTTCATCAACAGCTCCGCAACGTGTGCATCAATATGAGCCGGGAAATTATCGTTTAACCCAAATATTCCATGGTAAACCCATTCTGACTCTTCCCGGACTTCGTGCCACCATTGCCGTAGCGTAAGCATGTCATGGTTTCCGGTTCCCTTCACACTTAGATAATGTAGATTTTTGAACTGGTGATGATATCTCGGAAAACGCTCCACGTCTAGCTGGAGTATCTGCAGCTCATTCATGAGCGGGCCTACACTCTGAGGCACCATGCCGAGATCCTCCCCACATACCAGCATATCGGACGCATCCCTCAAGACAGGCAGCTTTTTGGAGGCATTTTCTTTCCAAAAGTCATTGTGTCTGTGGTGATAATAATAATCGTGCAGCTCCTTCAGTCTGTGTTTCAGTTCGTCATCAAGCTGTGCATACCGGAAGGTATGATGAAGGTCTATCCTGGGATGGTAAAGCCCTGACTGCTGATCCCTGATAAATAAAACTTCACTTTGCAGCTTAAAGATCTCCTTCCGGAGGAGTTCAAAGACATTCTCTGCCAGCTTTCCTTCCCTAATAAGGGTCCATATCTCCTCGTTGACCTTTTGCTGTGACTTCATCTCCTCGGGAATCACCCAGTCACCATTTTCCTTTCTAAGGAAGAACTTTTCTATCAGATCTCTGTGGTGAAGACTCTCCAATTGCCTTTCATGGATCACCGGCTCACAGTATTCATCTAGATCAAGTTGGATCCCCCTGCTAATGATATCTTCATGAGACAAGGGCAGCGAAGGATAAAAGGTACCCAACAGCCCCTGGATCTGATCAGCAGGCATCTGCCAGATCCTGAAAAATCCGAGGATATGATCCAGCCTGATGATATCAAAGTACTCACTCATCTTTTGTAGCCGTTCAATCCACCAGCTATAGCCATCTTTCTCCATCTCATCCCAGTTGTAGGTAGGGAAACCCCAGTTCTGCCCCGTGGTAGAAAACATATCCGGTGGCGCACCAGCCTGTTGATCCAGATGAAACAGTGCGGGCTTCCTCCAGGCCTCTACCGAATGTCTGAAAATGCCAATAGGGATATCCCCTTTTAAAACAACCCCGTGCTTCCTTCCGTAAGCAGTAGCCGCTTTAAGCTGCTTGTCCAGGTGATATTGGATGTAAAAGTGTACCGCCACATCATCATAGTGCTCCTCATCAGGAGCGGTGAAATCCAGCACCTCATCGTCGGTGAGATAGCTGTACTCACCCCACTGATTGAAGTCGGGAGTTTTGAAACGGTCCCTTAAGCAGGAAAAAGCCGCGTAGTCATAGATCCAGTTTTTATTGGCCGCTAAGAATCCCTTCAGAGTCTCACTCTTTAGAAATTCATCCCGATTTTCGTCGTAACTGTACTTGAAAAAGGCACTTTTCATCTTCATGACCCCTTCATAATCAAACTCCTCCTTGAGGTTGAGGGCCTCAGCTTCTAGAAGAAGTTTATTCCACTTTCGCTTATCTTTCAGGTGGCCAATGGCTTTCATATTCGCATAAACCGGGTGCAACGCATGCACCGAAATGGCTGCATAAGGATAGGAATCCCACCAGGTATGACTTGCCACTGTATCGTTGACGGGTAAGACCTGAAAAACCTTAAATCCCACACTCGCCATCCAGTCTATCATGACCGGAATATCCGTAAACTCACCTACTCCTTCACTGTTGCTGGTCCTCAATGAAAATACCGGTAGGGCTATGCCGGCACCACGCCATAGATCGTCACTAAACCGCACCTGCTCATCATGTACTATATGTCTTCCAGAGTTCTTATTCCAGTATAACCGTCGATTATCTCCTTGCTCCCATTCAAGCATCTTTCCCGTCTCGTCGCACAACACATACTTATACTCAAAAGACTGAATGTTGGTGAGGCACATTTCAATGGACCATTGAGGAAATTTACTGGCTGAAAGTAAAAGGACCTGGTTTTTGTCCCAGGCGCCCAACTCATCCAGACTCCCAAGCACCCCAATTTTATAACCTGAAGGAACATTTACCATCCTCAGGTTGAGACTGAAATTATTAAATAATTCTCCCTTTGGAGGCTTTTCCGGTTTCCGCGCAAAGATCGATTTGAGAAATGGTGCTGAATACAATATGTTATCAAGTGATTGCGGAGATCTCCAGCAGTCAGATACTTCTACCACCTCGTCATCATCAAAAACCTTGATGGTCCTGATGCCAAACTCAACGTCTACTTTATTGTCTTCCCTGATCTCATATCGATATTGAAGCGCATTGGATGCATTTGTATTTACACTCCCGCTCCAACTATTGTCGCCGATTGGCTTGAGTTTATGTGCTGCTCCATCAATGACCAAATACACTTCCTGGCCCCACCTGGTGTGGCATACCACCCTAAAATTAATTTTCATTTATACGCTTCTATTTTTCAATCACACTTTGATCATCATCCGGGTTGAGCCAGTTGTCGGCAGATACGATCTCTCCTGTTGAACCAACTTGTTTGATCATTTTATCATCCACTTTTTTGAGGGGTGTATAACCGGGGTGGTGGGATGGTTTATAAGGGTCATTATGTTTTGTATTGTAACAACAGATCATGGACCATCTGGGGTTGTCAGACCTGTTTTGATCCGATCTATGCAACACATTGGCATGAAAAAAAAGGCAGTCGCCCGGATCCATCTCCACATATACAAGCGGCAATGTCTTTAAGGCGGCTTCGACACGTTCCATGTCAGCACCTGCCTGCTCACTGTTTTTTGCATGTGTAATCCTTCCCAGCTTATGACTGCCTTTGATCACCTGGAGGCATCCATTCTCTTTTGTCGCCTTATCCACAGCAATGAAAGCACTGGCCATATCCGGGTACAGGCATCCATTATCATACCAGTATCCATAGTCCTGGTGCCAGTCCCAGGCACCCCCTACTTTTGGGTCTTTCAGGATCATTTTGGAGTGATAATGATACACTTCATCTTCCAGCAGCTGCTCCATGGTATCAACTACCCGATGACACCTGGCAAACATCCCATACAGGTTGTCCCCGGCGTGGTTCCACAACGAAAGCCGCACCTTGCCTCCCTCTCTGTCCGCTCTGGAGAACGAATGATCATCCAGCGCCTTATCTCTTTTCGACTGGTCTTTGAGATAACCAATCTCCTCCTGGTCAAACAGCGACCTGATCAGCAAATAGCCATCCTCATTGAATGCCTGGATCTGTTTATCTGTCAACTTTGTCATACTTCCTCCTTAATTCCTAACCTAAAATTATCCATCCACCTTCTTCAATTGTGCCTTTTGTGAGATGCTCTTTCTAATCACACCTCGCGCTGCACAATCTCTCCCGTTTTTTTGTTCTTTAAAATCAATTTACTCCTTTTATCATTGAGCTTTTCGGTCTTGATTAAATAATAATTTTCATCATAAGACTTTGGCGCAATCTTTTGTACCTCACCGCTATCTCCGCGCCACACCTTCAGCTTCACAGGCTCCCATTGGCGGGATTCAGCAGATCTGTAGCAGGCATCGATGATCTCATTCACGATATAGCCATCATAAAAACTCTCAATGGGCACTCTTCCCTGGCTGATGCTATCAAACATATCCTCAAACATGTGGTCGTACCCCAGGCTATTCACCTCATCACCTACAGGGAAAAGCCAACCGGTATCGCTTTCAGCCTTCTCGGCCACATAATCCTTCTCCCCTACGCTGGTGAACATTTCGAATCCTGTCCGCAAAAAATGGTCTACCCGTAACGACCCCTCCGTTCCGGCTACTTCGTCCCGCAGGTCCATACCACCCCGGAATGACCAGCTCACCTCAAACTGGCTGATGGCTCCGGTAGCATATTTGATCATTCCGATGGCGTTGTCTTCGGCATCGATAGGCTTCACCAGGGTATCCGCCCAGCACATCACTTCAACAGGCAGTACATCCTTTCCGATGTAGCTTCTCCCTATTTCAATACAATGACATCCTATATCCACGATGGCCCCGCCCCCTGACAACTCTTTGTTCCAAAACCAATCGCTGTGGGGTCCGGGATGGGCTTCTCTTGATCGTGTCCAGGTGATATCGCCCAGGGCACCATTTCTCACGCTTTCCAATGATTTGAGTGTCTTGGGTGTATATACAAGGTCTTCAAGATAGCCACCAAATACACCGGCCTTCTCTACAATATTGAGCATTTCAAAAGCCTCTTCCGCATTACGACCCAAAGGTTTTGTGCAAAGAATATGTTTACCGGCTTCAGCTGCCAGTCTTACTGCTTCAAGATGTAAATGATTGGGCAGTGCGATCAGCACCACATCAATATCGGGATCTGAAACGGCCACCTTGAGATCAGTTGAGGTTTTGGGAATATCCCAGGTCTTAGCAAAAGTACTGGCTCGCTCCTCCGAACGGGAATAGACAAGCTGCACGCGGTCTGGTTTTCTTTGCCTGTGCAGAGCCATCGTATAAAAAGTACCGATCAGGCCGGTACCCAACATGGCTATCTTATAGGGTGGGGTTTTCATAGCGTGTGGGTTTGTATTTTTAAAATTTATGATTATTTACGGAAATACTATCAAATCAAGTGATTTGAATTCAAAAAAGGAAGATTGATTGTAAGTATAATAATCTCTGCCAGGTATTGGATGATCCCTGTATATTTGCAATGAATATCTCACATCAAATGAGTCCCAAATGCTTTCAGGATAAATTCCTGTTTCGGCGGCCTGATGTGACCATTTAATAAAATAAACCAAATACACATGAAATTCAGACCCGGTGTACTGACCGGTCAGGAAGTCACTGACCTGCTAAATTATGCCAACGACAATAATTTCGCGTTGCCAGCTGTTAATGCAATCGGAACCAACTCCATTAATGGTGTGCTGGAAACGGCTAAGGAATTAAAGTCTCCGGTAATCATCCAGTTTTCAAATGGCGGAGGTGCTTTCATTGCTGGAAAAGGGATCAGCAATGAGGACCAAAGTGCAGCAGTTCTTGGCGCTGTATCAGGCGCTCAGCACGTCCACAAACTGGCAGAAAAATATGGCGTAACCGTGCTTCTGCACACTGACCATGCTGCCAAGAAGCTTCTTCCGTGGATAGACGGGATGCTTGATGAAAATGAAAAGCATTTTGAGGCAACAGGTAAGCCATTGTTTAGCTCTCACATGATCGACCTGTCAGAGGAGTCATTGGAAGAAAATATGGAGATCTGCTCCAAATACTTTGAAAGAATGGCTGCTATGGGGATGACACTCGAAATAGAGTTGGGAGTAACCGGCGGCGAAGAAGATGGTGTGGACAACACAGATATCGACAACTCAAAGCTTTATACCCAGCCGGAGGAAGTATCTTTTGCATACGAATCTCTGAAAAAAATCAGCCCGAACTTTACGATTGCTGCGGCCTTCGGAAACGTTCATGGGGTATATAAGCCAGGGAATGTGAAGCTGACTCCGAAGATCCTGAAAAACTCTCAGGATTACGTACAGGAGAAATTTGGAACAGGCCCTAACCCTATCAACTTCGTATTCCACGGAGGTTCGGGATCAACACGTGAAGAGATCAGAGAAGCCATTGAGTACGGTGCCATCAAAATGAACATCGATACGGACATGCAGTGGGCATTCTGGGATGGTGTGAGAATGTACTACAAAGAGAATGAAGGTTATCTTCAGGCACAGATTGGAAACCCTGAAAGTGACGATTCACCAAACAAGAAGTACTATGACCCTAGGGTTTGGCTTCGGGCAGGTGAAAAGAATTTTGTGAAGCGGTTGAAGGTGGCTTTTGAGGATCTCAACAATGTGAACACAAACGCATAACCAAAACCTTTATTTAAAATATCTTTAAAGAGGAGACCTTACAGTTTCCTCTTTTTTGTTTTACACCTTTATAGAAAAAAGTGGAGCGACCAGTTATTTATCAAATCCTTGTCCGACTATTCGGAAATACAAAAAAACCAACCAGGAAATGGGGATCCATTGATCAGAATGGAACAGGTAAGATGAATGATATTTCTGATAAAGCGCTGTCAGAGATCAAAAAAATGGGGTTCAACCATATCTGGTTCACAGGATTGATCGAACACGCCACCTGTACCGATTACAGCAAGCAGGGTATAACAAATGATCACCCCTCCGTGGTAAAGGGCGTGGCTGGGTCTCCCTATGCCATCAAGGATTATTATGACATTGCTCCTGACCTGGCAGAAAAGGTCGAAGTAAGGATGCAGGAGTTTGAATCGCTGATTGCACGTACGCACTCAAATAACCTCAAAGCCATCATTGATTTTGTGCCCAATCACCTGGCCAGGCAATACCACTCAGATGCTAAGCCAAGTGGAATAAAGGACTTTGGAGAGGACGATGATCCGGGACAGGCATTTCTTCCCTCAAATAACTTCTACTACATTCCGGACCGGGGACTTTTAGTACCTGAGTCGACCAACAACCACCTTGATCCGGGTAAACCATACATAGAATCACCAGCCAGGGCCACAGGAAATGACGTCTTCACTCATCAACCTTCTATCAACGACTGGTATGAGACCGTGAAACTCAACTATGGTTTGGATTACCTCAATGAAAGGAAAGAACATTTTGATCCTATCCCAAACACCTGGATAAAAATGAAAGAGATCCTTTCTTTCTGGGTGAAAAAAGGTGTAGATGGCTTTCGTTGTGACATGGCTGAGATGGTACCCGTGGCCTTCTGGAATTGGGTGATCAAAGAAATAAAGCGTGATCATCCGGAGGTTCTGTTTATCGCCGAAGTATATCAACCTCATCAATACCGAAGGTATATCCAAGATGGGGGATTTGACTTTTTATATGATAAGGTGGACTTGTATGATACCCTGAAAACCATCGTCCAGGGTCACCAAACTACTGATCATCTGCCCGGGGTCTGGCAAGCCCAGGAAGGTATCATTGACCAAATGCTCAGGTTTCTTGAAAATCATGATGAGCAAAGGATCAACAGTCCGTTTTTTGCGGGCAGTCCCCTACCCGGTATACCCATGATGGCAGCTACTGTATTCATGCACAAAGGACCGGTCATGATGTATTTTGGCCAGGAGGTTGGCGAACCAGCCAAAGGAGCATCGGGATTTAGTGGAGATGATGGCCGGACCACGTTGTTTGACTATTGGAATGTACCAGAGCATCAAAAATGGATGAACGGTGGATCTTTTAATGGTGGCAAGCTAAGTAAAGCTCAAAGTAATCTGAGACAAAAATATATTGAGATCCTTAAGGCCTGCAATGAGGAGCAACTCCTTCGTACCGGACAGTTCTACGACCTGCAGTACTACAATAGATCAGCGGAATATAGTGGCTATTCCGATAAAACATACGCTTTCATCCGTCATGACCAATTTGAAGGGATCCTGGTCATCATCAATTTTGGAGACCAGCCAGCAGAAGTAGAACTAAAAATACCCATTGACTTCTTTAGCAAGCTAGGTCTGGATATCAATCAAAAAATATTGATCGATCGGTCGCTATTTGAAATCTCTTCTTTTGCAAACCACCAGTCAGATCAGGTCTTTTCTGTAAAACTCCCTCCCTACTCCTACAAGTTTTTCAAAATCCTGCCATCTCAATAAATCCGTGTAAATTAGAGACGTGTGTAACCCAAATTAAAACAATGAGAAACATTTCAGTAATTGGTTCAGGTACGATGGGAAATGGTATTGCCCATGTTTTTGCCCAGAATGGCTTTGACGTTTCCTTAATTGATATCTCGGAAGCTGCGCTTACAAAGGGACTTGCAACCATCGAAAAAAACATTGACCGACAGGTAAAAAAGGGCATTTTAAAAGAGCTGGATAAACCCTTCATCTTGAAAAGAATTACTACCTACACACGGGTCAATGATGGAGTAAAAAATGCTGACCTGGTGATAGAAGCTGCCACCGAAAACAAAGAAGTCAAAAAACAGATCTTTCAGAGACTGGAAGAATTTGCACCGGAGTCTGCGATCCTGGCCACCAACACCTCCAGTATTTCTATTACAGAAATTGCATCGCAATCCAAAAGACCGGAGATGATCATAGGGATGCACTTCATGAATCCCGTACCAATCATGCAACTGGTGGAGGTGATCAGGGGATACAATACCTCTGATGAAACGACCGGGATCATCATGAGTCTTTGTGAAAAGATTGAAAAGGTACCTGTGGAGGTAAATGACTATCCGGGCTTTATCTCCAACAGGATTCTGATGCCAATGATCAATGAAGCCATTTATTCACTCCACGAAGGTGTAGCCGGTGTTCGCGAAATTGATACGGTGATGAAACTGGGAATGGCTCATCCCATGGGCCCTCTGCAGCTGGCTGACTTTATTGGGTTGGATGTTTGTCTATCTATTCTGAAGGTTTTGTATGAGGGTTTTAACCTACCAAAATATGCTCCTTGTCCATTATTGGTCAATATGGTAAATGCCGGGCATCTGGGTGTGAAAAGTGGATCCGGCTTTTATATTCATAACAAAGAGAACAAAGACCTGGTGGTGAGTCCTTCATTCGTATAAAAACCGAAACTCCCTGTTTCCAGGGAGTCCCAACCAGCTACAATCCTGTCGATGACAGGTTGTATCATTAATACGTTCTATGCAAAGAAAGTAAATTTATTGAATGTGTCAAATCATAATTGGTGATTTAAAATATTTTGGATTAGACTTATACTGCTTTAGCTATATAAAAAAATGAAAAAAGTCTCGCTGCGGGATATCGCAGAAGAATTGGGCGTTTCAAAAACGCTGGTTTCACTGGTCATGAATGGTAAAGCTGAAGAAAACAGAATCAGCCAGGAAGTCATTGAAAGAGTAAAAAGAGTCGCCAAAGAAAAGGGATACGAGCCCAATCAATTTGCCAAAGCACTTCGGACAGGAAAATCAATGACCATTGGGTTAATCGTCGCTGATATCTCAAATTCCTTTTACTCCAAGATGGCCAGAAGCATTGAGGATACAGCGTATGGCTCCAATTACACCGTATTATTTGGCAGTTCTGATGAAGATCCGGCAAAAGCAGAGAAACTGATCAAGGTAATGCTGGACAGACAAATTGATGGTTTGATCATCAGCCCAACGATTGGGGGACACCAAAACATTGATTTGATCAAAAAACACAAGATTCCCTTTATTCTGGTTGACCGTCCCCTGTCGGGAGTAAAGAGCAGCTTTGTAGGTGTCAATAACTTGGAGGCATCGTTTGAAGCTGTTGATACCATGCTAAAAAGTGGTTGCACAAGAATTGCTCATATCAATTTCTATCAGGAATTGGGCAACATGAAAGACCGGTTTAATGGATATGTGAAGGCACATGAAGCATCCGGATTAACCGTTGATCCCTCATTAATCATCCATGTCAGTAATGATCGGGCTGTGGGAGAAATCCAACAATTCATTGATCATGTAGGGGATAAAGTCGATGCATTTTTCTTTGCCAACAATGAAATTGCCATCATCGCCATCAAATACCTGATGCATTCAAACATAGATCCACACAGAGATGTAAGTATTGCCTGTTTTGATGATCATGAAGCTTTTCATTTATTGAAAGCATCCATTGGCGTGATCAAACAACCCGTAGTGGAAATGGGGAAAAAAGCCCTGGAACTGTTACTCGAGCGGATTGAGAGTAATGGGAAAGCCCATCAAACCATCACCTTAAGTACCGAATATGCTGTATTGAATGAAGAGCTGGCTAGAAAATAGCTTTCACTTCATTTAAATCTGCTCCCAGGAGTGTTTTAGAGAGGTCATTCAGTACTTCATAATCTCCTTCGAAGTGGAATGTGCGATGATAGTGCGTTAGAGACTGACCGGTAGCAAGATTTGCCGCAGGAGATGAACTCTCTATCTCGTAAAATGGACCCAGCATACTGCCATCGTCCTGAGGACCGTCATTGTAGGCATTTACAACGTCACCTGAAAAAGGATCATCCTGTATCTCCCACATAGAGTTCACATACCGGGCATCCCCCGTGGGAAGCGAAAACATGGCAATCGTAAGTAGCTGGTTCCTAGCATCATAACTTCCTGCTATTGGCATAGCTCGTGAGGGTGAAACACCAATCTTACCCCGTTGCTGTCCATCTGCCCTGAAATATATAATTCCATCATCCACCTTCAATCTATCCGAACTTATCTTTCCAAAATAGACATCATTTACCACAGGTCCCAGGTCTTCTTCCGAACCGGTTTTGAAAGGCAAAATGATCACAGCTTCGGGGGAAGGGTTCATCATGCTCAATATCCACACGGAAGGCATGCCATACTCCTCATCCCAGGTCTCTTCACCTTTATTCGTGATCGTGTTTTTAGACTCTATCCCTACTGAGTGAATGGATTGAGGTAATTCTATTCCCAGGTACTCCCTTTGTTCGTCTCTTGTCAGGAGCTTGATCGTGCGATCCATCAGCATATCAAATTGATTCCCTGAATAATTTGTCAGGGACATCATTTTCCTGAACTCGGCTTTCCTTTCAGATTTTGATACAACTTCAAATGGTTCTGAGTCAATTTCTTTAGGCACCTGCCAGTTGTCCAGGTCGAATGAGTCGCCGGGCTTGAAATAAAAGGAATACTGGCCACCTTCAGGCCCCAACCATATACGCTCTTCCCCACCCACAGCATGCATATGAGGTTGTATTTTTCCTGTCTTGATCAGGTCATAGTTGATCCAGCCATAGCTTGCACCTTGCATCCCCCGCGCAGTGCTCGTCATCACTCTGCCCTGCACTTCGGGAGAAACTAAAACGCTGGAGGAATCCTCTCCTTTTAAAACGATCAGATCTTTGTAATGCGTTTTAAGAAAGTCATGATCATATCCAAAAGTTCCTTTCTCAAAACCAGCAGAGTCCTTGGTTTCACTCATATTGGTACACCCTATAAAAATTATACAGATTAAGATTGCTGCTACCTGAAGCTTTAAAAAACCACTTATCAATGTCATGGATAATTATTTGGAAGCGCTAATATACTCCATGGATCACACCCGGTCATTAATTGAGATCTGACTGAATGAATTTGGAGAATCCTTCATATGAAGCAAACATTTCATGCTCAAACTCCCAGCAGGCGTAAAACCTAAAGTTGACAGGGATAGCATTTTTGATTTTCATGCTTACCGCATAGGTTTGGGTTATCCCCTCTCCTGTATCAGGTGTGGCAAACGCCTTTACCAAATCATTCTTGTTGAGTGCGATGGCCATTCCCAGCTTCTCGCCACTGAAAGCCTGATTATCAAATGTACCGAAAGCCACTTCACTCTGACCAGTGAATGTGTATAAAGAGTCGCTATCCATATTTACAATGCCGGTCACCAGGTTTTCATCCCCGATAAGCCCGTCTACGGCAACAGAGGAAGAATAGTACCTGGTACCACTTTGGATGGTGATATCATGAGTGACATGATACACCCTGTCGCGTACCTTCCAGTCAGCAAATTGCAATCTAACCTGAGACTGTAACGGACCTTCGTATAAGACCTGTGCTGCCCCATTAGACCCCGGAGCGATTCTATATAAGGAATCACCTATCTGAAGGGCAATCGCACCAGCACCCAAAGAATTACCGACTTTTAAGATATCCTGTCCCCACTCCTGTAGATCATGGTAGGAAGGTGCACCCGGTACACCCACTTCATCCAGCACCATGCGCTGCACTCGTTTACCGAAGATGTCCATCCCATTTCTTTGATCGAAATAATTCCGGAAAGCCACAAATTCATTCTCCCAGGTGGGTCCTTCCATCTGAAGTTCCGGAGATGTCTTCTTTGTATCTACCCCAGGCAAACGGTCCAATGACTCCACCTCATGCAAGGAAGGTTTCTTCTTTGCAAAACGGATATTGGTCAGTGTATCCATGTCTGGATAGTGAGACAATGGAAGGATCTCCACGGTAACCTTCTTCAAAGTGTCAGCCTTAACCAAAAACCCATTCAGTTTTCCTTCACCATATAAAGGCTGGGATATGAGGGGTCTGTTGGGATTATCCGTAAAAAAGATGGGTAGCTCCACCTCTTCATTGAAGCTGATATTTTTTCCCTGAAGGTCGCTCACTGAAATAAAAGCCACTCCATGGTTGGTATTGGAAATATCAACTGATACAAACTCCTCTTTACAGGCTGAGCTCAGTAGTATCAGTGTAGAAAGGAAAAACAGGTTTCTCATTTTGTGTCTAGTTCTCGTTTGAAGGTTTGCCTATAGTTGCTAAAATACCACCATCTACATACAAAACCTGCCCATTCATGAAATCAGATGCTTTGGAGCCTAAAAATACGGCAACACCCATCAACTCATCAGGGTCACCCCACTTACCGGCGGGTGTCCGATTCACGATAAAGTCATTGAAAGGATGCCCTTCGACCCGGATCGGTGCTGTCTGGCTTGTAGCAAAATAGCCTGGTCCAATGGCATTGACCTGAATATTGTTTTTGGCCCATTCTGTGGCCATGTTACGCGTAAGCATTTTAAGTCCCCCTTTTGCAGCTGCATAGGCACCTACCGTATTTCTCCCCAATTCAGACATCATGCTGCAAAGATTGATCACTTTGCCTCCTCCACGCTTGATCATACCAGGCACAATGTGCTTGGCCATGATGAATGATCCAACTACATTCACATCCAACACCTCTTTGAAAGCATCCACCTCCATCTCCAGCATTGGCACCCGCTTGATGATCCCGGCATTGTTTACCAGGATATCTATAGGCCCCACTTCAGCTTCTATCTTCTTAACGCTCTGCTTTACCTCCTCCTCATTGGTCACGTCAAACAAATAGCCATGTGCTTTGACACCAAACGATTGATAGGTCTTCAGCGCTTCCTCCATCTTAGCCGGAGTGTGTCCATTGATCACCAAAGTAGCACCTGCCAGTCCCAACCCTTTGGCGATTGACATCCCAAGACCATGTGTACCACCGGTTACAATGGCCACTTTTCCTTTTAGATCAAACAATTCCATATACCTTATTTTAATCCTGTTGGTTGTACCACATCCATATCACCATAGTCCAGGTTTTCTCCTGCCATACCCCAGATGAAGGAGTAATTGCTGGTTCCCGCACCCATGTGCATGCTCCATGGAGGAGATAAAATGGCCTGCTTGTTTTGCACCCACAACACCCTGGATTCTTCCGGTGTACCCATAAAGTGAGCCACTGACTGTCCTTCCGGCACATCAAAATAAAAATAAGCTTCCATCCTTCTGGTGTGCGTATGGGGTGGCATGGTATTCCAAACACTTCCTGTGTTGAGTGCTGTGAGTCCCATCTGCATCTGACAGATGTCGACCACTGAATTAACGATCAATTTGTTGATGGTTCTTTCGTTGCTGGTCTCAAGTCCTCCAAGGTTCACTGTTTCAGCTTTGTCAGAAGTGATGTGCTTTACCGGATAGGCATGATGAGCAGGCGCTGAATTCAGATAAAAGTAGGCTGGATTATTCTTGTCAAGACTCTTGAATGTAACATCTTTTGACCCCTGACCGATATAAAGTGCTTCCTTTCTGGATACTTTAAAGGCTTTTCCATCAACAGATACTTCTCCATCTCCGCCAACGTTTACTACTCCCATTTCTCTCCTTTCCAGGAAAGTATCGGCTTTGAGGAGATCAAAAGTCTCCAGCTTCAACGTGGAACCAATCGGTAATGCACCACCAACAATATAACGATCATAATGAGAGTACACCAAATGGATATGATCCTTCTGAAAAAGGTTATCGATCAAAAAATCCTGTCGGATTCGAGCAGTATCATAACTCTTAAAATCTGTGGGGTTGGTAGCAAATCTTTCTTCGAATGTTTGTGACATGATTGTTTAGTTGTCTTATTTAAATGCGTTGTTCATTTTCAGGTACCTTACCAGTGCCTCGATAAAATAATAGTCACCGTAGGACAATGGAGCGTCGATCTCACTTCCGCCAGGCAAATGTCCCACTCCGTGCATCAGGATAAAGTTACCATTTTCATTAAGCTTGGCCAGATAATCAGGACTACTTAATGACTGTAACATTTGATGAGCGTTGTCCAGGTAAAAAGTGGCCAGTGACTCATCCACATATTCGCTCAGCTCCAGTAGCGCGGATGCTGCAATAGCCCCTGATGAGGCATCTCTGTAAGCATTTGGAATATCCGGGGCGTTGAAATCCCAATAAGGAATTTTATCAGCAGGCAGATTAGGATGATTCAGTACGAAATCCGCTACCTTCTTAGCCTGCTCCAAATACTTTTTGTCTTTGGTTTGACGATACATCACTGTGTAGCCATACAGTCCCCATACCTGTCCTCGGGCCCAGGCGGAATCATCTGAATACCCCTGGTGGGTCATCTTACCATTTACTCCCCCATTTACCGTATCATAGTCGATCACGTGCCAGGTACTGTAATCATCCCGGTAATGATGCTTCATGGTCGTATCAGCATGAGAAAGTGATACTGACTTAAATGCTTCATTGCCTGATCTTTCATGAGCCCAAAGCAGCATCTCCAGGTTCATCATGTTGTCGATGATTACCGGAAAAGTCCAGTCATCACCACGTGTCCAGTCCCAGGATTTAATCACGCCTGCGGTTTCATTGAAACGTGTGATCAAAGATTCTGAACCTTTGATGATCACCGGCACATATTTTTCATCCCCGGTAATTCTATACGCATTGCCAAATGGGCAATAGATCATAAACCCAAGATCATGTGTTCCGGTGTAGTCTTTCAAAGGCTCAAGCAACCAGGTTCGCTTTTCCGCTTCTGCCTTCAGCTCCTCATCCCCGCTGTATTCGTACAAATACCATAGGCTGGCAGGATAGAATCCACTGACCCAGTCACGAATTCCACGAGCTACCAGCTTACCATCCTTCACAGACTTGGGAATCAAACTGTCCGGGACAATTTTTTTCATCCCTTTGTACTGTTTAATTGAAAAATCAAGCGCAGCCTTTGCCTGGTCTACATCAAACGTCGCCGTTTGTTTTTCTTCTTTTGGTTGATTGCAGCCTGCCAATAGAATAACAGCAAGCGTCACGAGTAGGGATATTGACTTCATTTTTGTTGGGTTGTTTTACCGTGTAATTTATACGCAGAACACGAGAATTAAAAATCTCACGCACCTTATTTCATCTGAAATAGCTCTGGACCACCTTTTACGCCGACCTTCTTTTCGCCCGTTGGGATTATCAGGTCAAGCTGCAACATTTTCTTTCTGAAATTTCTTCTATCCAGAGACTCCCCAATGATGCTTTCGTAAAGATCCTGCAATTCCTTTAACGTAAACTTTTTTGGAAGTAACTCTCCCAGAATTAAATGATCTCTCAGATTGTCTCTTAATTTGATCAAAGCATCTTCAATGATCAAATTGTGGTCAAAACCCAACTGTGGTACCTCATCGATGGCATACCATTTTACATCAGAGATATAGTTTTTTGCTATCACCGGGTGATTTTCGGGCTTGATCAATGCATAGAATGTCACCGTAACCACGCGTTTTACCGGATGCCTGTCAATTTTACTATACACCCTTACCTGCTCCGCATGAATATTATCCAGGCCAGTAAGGTGAAAGAGCACATCGTTTTTAGCCTCCTCCACAGACTGATCAGCTTTCATGATCCCACCTGGAAGCATCCAGTAATCCTTAAATGGCTCAATAGCCCTTTTGACGAGCAGCACCTTCAGTCCCCCCTCTTGAAAACCAAATACAGCAACATCAACGGTGATTGTACATTCAAAAGAATCCGAGTGAACCACCGTACTGATCTGATTAATTTCTTTCTTTGGCATCAAGCGTTATTTTTATCCGAAAAATTGCTAATCTAAATAATTCTCTATTTCTATAGTTTATTAAATGAGCCAATCTGTTATGAACAACAAATTCAAAGATGATATTATAGATGCGCTTTCCATCGACTGTGTGATCTTTGGATTTAATGGAGACCTTAAAATACTGTTGGTCCAGCATGGTGAGGGTATCAGCAAAGGAAAATGGGCCATTCCGGGAGGTTGGATCAAATACAATGAAGGACTCGATGCTGCGGCCGAAAGGATACTTTCTGCACTTACCGGAGTAAAGGATATTTTTCTGGAACAATTGAAAACTTTTGGAGCGGTTGACCGATACCCCAATAAGCGGGTATTGACGGTGGCCTATTTTTCTATGGTCAAGCCCGAAGATTATGAGATCATCCCGGGGTTCACTGCATCGGATGCCCGATGGTTTAAACTAACTGAAGTTCCTGACCTGCCCTATGATCACCAGGAGATCCTGCAATATGGATTGACCCATCTTAAGCACCAGGTGAGGCATTTTCCTATAGGTTTCAACCTGCTACCCGAAAAATTCACATTGCACCAATTACACCAACTGTATGAAGCCATTCTGGATGTGAAGCTGGACAAACCCAACTTCCGAAGGAAATTCCTCAAAATGGGACTATTGGTGGATTGTAAAGAAAAACAACAGGACGTTGCTCACAGAGCAGCCAGCCTATATAGATTCGATGAAGAAGTGTATACCGAATTGAAGGACAAGGGGTTTAATTTCGAATTTTAAAGGCAAAGGGGTTTCACGCACTTCCCAGGCCAAAGGCTTCGGAGGTGCGTGAAACAATCCCTCTCTGCGTCTTCGCGTGACCTATCCTAAATACAATTATTGATAATATTCTCGAAATACTCCTGACGACCGCTGATCTGCTTAGGTTCACCGTTTTTAAGTGCAAGCTCTCTCAGTTCGGCCAGTCCAACTTTTCCATTTTCAAAGTCTTTTCCTTTTCCACTATCAAAAGAAGCATACCGCTCTTTGCGCAGGCTTTTGTATTCACTCTTAGTCAGTACTTTGTCTGCGATCAACAAGGACCTGGCAAATACATCCATCGCACCGATATGTGCATGGAACAGATCTTCCAGGTCTGTTGAGTTTCTGCGGGTCTTGGCGTCGAAGTTGATACCACCTCCACCAAATCCACCGGCTTCAAGGATGACCAGTAAAGATTCAGCGACTTCATAAATATTGTTTGGGAACTGATCTGTGTCCCAGCCGTTTTGGTAATCACCCCGGTTGGCATCGATACTACCCAACAGTCCTGCATCAGCAGCTACCTGCAACTCATGTTGAAATGTATGATTGGCCAGTGTGGCATGGTTTACTTCTATATTCAGTTTAAAGTCTTTGTCCAGGCCATTGGATCTTAAAAACCCTACCACCGTAGCCGCATCAAAATCATACTGATGTTTGGTGGGCTCCATGGGTTTGGGTTCAATGAAGAACGTGCCTTTAAAGCCTTGACTCCTTGCGTAATCCTTCGCCTGGTGTAGAAATTGTGCAAGGTGATCCAGCTCACGCTTCATATCTGTATTCAGCAAAGACATATACCCTTCTCTTCCTCCCCAGAACACATAATTCTCACCTCCCAGCTTAATGGTAGCATCCAGTGCATTCTTTACCTGGGCGCCGGCATAAGCCACGACATTGAAATCAGGGTTTGTAGCTGCTCCGTTCATGTAGCGGGCATGTGAAAACAAGTTAGCTGTACCCCAAAGCAACTTCACTCCGGAATTTGACATTTTCTCTTTTGCGTAATCGGTGATCTTTGCCAATCGATCCTCCGACTCCTGGATCGTACGTCCCTCCTCTACCAAGTCAAAATCATGGAAACAGAAATAGGGTAAACCTAATTTGGTAATGAATTCAAAGGCTGCATCCATCTTGTCTTTCGCTCTTTGTACAGGCTCATTGGCCGCATCCCACGGAAAGACTTTTACTCCAGGGCCAAAAGGATCTCCGCCGGTATTGCATAAGGTATGCCAGTATGCACAGGCAAACCTGAAATGGTCTTTCATAGATTTACCAGCGATAACTTTTTTCTCGTCGTAATACTTGAATGCAAATGGATTATCTGATTCCGGACCTTCATATTTAATGGTCCCTACTCCTTTGAAATACTCTTTTTCTCCTAGTGTGGGCATGGGATTAATGTTTTTATTTGAACGCTTTTCTACAAACTTAAAGACTTATAGTCATTTTTACTATATCTCTTTGAGTCATTCGATGTTTTCCCTTAAATTACTCATTCGATCCCAATTATTTAATACACAACATGAAAAACCCAACAACCAACTCACTTAGAAGATCCTTTATGAAAAAGTCCCTCCTTTCAGGTGTAGGACTTACAGGCTTCATGACCTCATATGCCGAACCATTGAAAAAAATCAAACTCCCTGAGGCCCTATCAGTCGTATTCCAGGGAGACTCCATCACAGATGCAGGGAGAAGCAAAGAGAGTGAAAAAGCCAATGACTTTAATAACATGGGTCGTGGGTACGCGATGTTGACATGTGCTGAATTAGTTGGTGGGTTCCCTCAGACTTCCTGGCAATTATACAACAGAGGAATCAGTGGTAATAAAGTCCCCCAGTTGGATGCCCGATGGCAAAAAGACTGCCTGGACATGCAACCAGATGTGGTGAGTATCCTGATAGGTGTCAATGACTACTGGCACACCTTTACCCATGATTACAAAGGCACACCCTCTTCTTATGAAAAGGATTTCGATGCCTTGCTTACCAGAACAAAAAATGACAGACCCGGAGTAAAACTGATCATTGGGGAGCCCTTCGCCTTGAAGGAAGGTTCTGCCATAAAAAAAATTGAAAAGTGGTACCCGGAATTCTATGAATACCAAAAGGCAGCCAAAAGGGTTTCTGATAAACATAGAGCTGCGTGGATCCCTTATCAAAGGATCTTTGATGATGCCTGCAAAAAAGCCAGTTACGATTACTGGGGGCCAGATGGAGTACATCCTTCTTTTGCAGGTGCACATTTGATGGCAAAAAGCTGGATGGAAACATTTGGTAGTCTCTACAAATAAACCTAATCCAAAATGATATTCAGAAATATTTTGATGATCTCATTGGTAGTGTTCTTTTTGTGGTCTTGTAATCAACTTGATGAAAAATCTCAAAAATCCACTAGCCTAATGATTGAATCCATGGAAAACGGGTATCAGCAAGCCGCTTTTGATATCCCTGTGAAAAGATACTGTATGCATCTGGAGTTGAAAGATGATCCTCAACTCATCAAAGAATACAAAGAATGGCATGCCAAAGTATGGCCGGAAGTTCTGGAAGGGATTAAAAAAGTCGGCATCCTGGACCATGAAATCTATCTGGATGGGACGCATCTATTCATGATCCTTGTCGCTCCCACAGATTTTGATTTCGAAACTCAAATGGGTAAGCTGGCCGGATTACCCCGACAGGCGGAATGGGAGGAGTTTATGACCAAATACCAGAAATCATCACCAGATGCCTCATCAGCTGAAAAATGGGTGAAAATGGAAAGGGTATTTAAGTTTAACCCTGGTAAATGATTGCTCTGGGTTAGATCACTGGTATCTATTGGTTATTAGCACGGAAGTAACTTCCGCGCTAGTTTCCAGGACTACTCTTTGACGATAAATTACTGAATCACTCTAATCTCAGCTCTTTCTCTTTTTGTGCTTTCCAGGTACTTATCCAGGTATTTTTGGTCATTGGCGTCACTGTCACCATAATACTCACGAAGCTCAGCCAGCTTTTTGTGCATACCCTCCCTGACAGAAGCATACTCCGGATCGTTGTAAAGATTTTTCATCTCAGCCGGGTCTTTTTCCAGGTCGTAAAGCTCCCACTGATCTATGTCATAATAGTAATGGATGAGCTTATATCGCTTGTCTGCTACTCCGTAGTGTCTTTTGACCATGTGTACAGAAGGATATTCATAGTATGTATAATACACAGCATCACGCCATTCATCGGTTTCGCCGCTTACCAGCTTCCTGAATGACTCCCCCTGTATATCCTTTGGTATTTCTATCCCGGCATAATCCAGGAAGGTCGGTGCCAGGTCAAGGTTCTGGACCAGCTCATCAATCTGCGTACCAGCTTTGATCTCTTTTGGATAACGAACCAGCAAAGGTGTTCTGAAAGACTCTTCGTACATGAATCGCTTGTCAAACCATCCGTGCTCACCCAGGTAAAATCCCTGGTCGGATGTGTAAACCACAATGGTATTGTCCAGCATGCCATTTTCTTCCAGGTAGTCCATCACTTCTCCCACGCCATCATCTACAGATTGGATGGTCCGCAGGTAATCCTTGATATAACGGTTAAACTTCCAGATTCCAATTTCTTTCTCAGACATATCTGCATACCTGGCTTTTAGCTCATCATTTTTAGGTTCATAGGCAGCATTCCAGTCAGCCAGCTGTTTCTCATCAAACCTGGCTAATTCCCTATGAAATCCGGTGCTGTCCCCATTAGGATCGACAACCATTTTAAAATCATGACCCCACTGTGCATGACCGTCTACCTCCATTTCCTGCTCTTTCGCAGCAACTCCTCTTCCTTCATAATCATCAAAGTAGTTAACCGGTGGCGTAAATTCCTTATCATCAAACAATGTCAGGTATTTGGGTGAAGGCTTCCAGTTTCTATGTGGAGCTTTGTGATGGTACATCAAAAGAAAAGGCTTTTCAGGATCCCGATCTTCTTTGAGCCATTTCAGGGCATATTCAGTAATTAGCTCGGTACAATACCCTAAGAAGTTTTTTCTCTCACCATTGACAATAAAATCAGGATTATAATAATGTCCCTGACCAGGCAAAACCATGCTGTGATCAAACCCTTGTGGCAATCCATCCAGGTGTATTTTCCCGATCAGTGCCGTCTGATAGCCATTGGCCTTCAACAGTTTGGGGAAACTTGGCTGATCCCAGTTGAAAGGCTGCACGTTGTCTACTTTGCCGTTTACGAAACTGTGCTTCCCTGTCAGGAGCACTGCTCGACTTGGTGCACAAATAGAGTTTGTTACGCAAGCCCGGGTAAAAAGTGCGCCTTCTTTGGCGATCCTGTCAATATTGGGTGTTTCGTTTAACCCATAGCCATAGGCACTGATGGCCTGGTAGGCATGGTCATCACTGAATATCACGAGGATATTTGGAGGACCTTCAGGCTTTTCATTACAACTTATCAAAAACAAACCAATAAAAATGGTGATAATAAAGCTGGTAAGGTATTTCATCTTAGGTATCTGTATGGTTGATCATTTTAAAGGCATGAAGTTAGAAAATCTAAACTATTTGTACCAAAAGCATCATTAATATGTGGTGACTTTCTGTTGTATCCTTCGGAATTCTTATTTTGCGATACATTAACAAACACAGATTCAAAACAACAAACCATAGCCCTTCCATGAAATCAAAATTACTCAACGAAGTCACTGAAACATTGCTGATGGGTCCGGGTCCGTCATGTGTGCCAAAAGAAGTATATGATGCATTGTCGACCCATTCTCTTGGACACCTTGATCCGCATTTCATCCGGATCATGGATGACATCAAAACGTCACTTCAGTCCCTTTTCCAAACCAAAAACAAATTAACCATTCCTGTTTCAGGCACAGGCTCCGCCGGGATGGAAACCTGCTTTGTCAACCTTGTAGAACCCGGTGATAAAGTCCTGATTTTATCCAATGGTGTCTTTGGAAAAAGGATGCAGGATCTGGCTGGTAGACTTGGCGCAGAAGTGGATGCCCTGGAGTTTGAATGGGGTACTCCGGTCATCCCGGGAGACGTTGAGAAAAAGCTAAAGGGTGCCGGGTACGACCTGATTGCTGTCGTGCATGCAGAAACATCTACTGGTGTAAGGAATCCGGTAGAAGAAATCTCCAAAATCGTCAATAAAACAGATGCTTTGTTTCTTGTTGACGCTGTAACCAGTCTGGGCGGGATACCAGTAAAAGTTGACGAATGGAAAATAGATGCTATTTACAGCGGCACGCAGAAGTGTCTTTCGTGCCCTCCCGGATTATCTCCGGTATCCATGTCAGACCGGGCAGTGAAAAAGATCATGGACAGGAAAAGCAAAGTTCCTAACTGGTACCTGGACCTCACCATGATCATCAACTACTGGGCTGGAGAAAAGCGGGCCTATCATCATACGGCACCCATCAACATGCTGTATGCCCTCAATGAGGCTGTTCATCTGATCCTGGACGAGGGACTTGAAAATGTCTTTAAGCGGCACGCAGAAATACATCAATACCTGGGCAGTGAGTTGGAAAAAATAGGACTAAACTTTTATGTTGAACCTGCTTACCGACTCCCCATGCTGAATGCGGTGACAATTCCTGAAGGTGTCGATGATGCACAAATCAGGTCACATCTATTGAAAAACCATCAGATTGAAATTGGTGGTGGATTAGGTCCCCTTGCAGGTAAGATCTGGAGAATTGGCATCATGGGACATACAGCCAGAAAGGAAAATGTAGACCGACTGATCAAAGGATTGAAAGAAGTCCTTTAGTCTCAAGGCAGGGCATACATATTTTTTGAATCATCGTTATACAGTTAATTAGGATTAAATGATTATCTTAGACTGAAATAAGGGTTTGTATCATGAAATATTTAGGTTGTATTCTCGCTTTGATAGTTCTTGGTTTTATTCCTGCAAAAGCCCAGTATCGGCAAAATAATAAAGGGATTACTTCAGAAGAAGGACTTTCATTCTATTCAAACCCGGAGCATGGGTTTTCCGAAAGACCTTTCACACAAAGGAGTCCCCAAAAACTGGAATCGCCTGTTGCAAAAGTTCATGTTAAAAGGCTACATCCTGATCAAATGCCAAATTTACTACCCGAGGGAATTTTCCCATCCAGGAATTTGATTCCGGATAATACTACACAATATAGTTTGATCATTACGGACCCATCCAAAATCAGGATTTCAAAAGAGCCACAAGAAAAGATGAAGGACTGATCATCTCCCTGATCCGAACAACCATCGATATTCTCCACTCATAATATTTTTCATTTTCCTACCAACCAATTTTCTGGTCGATCTGTCTATATGGGCGTAGCGAGATCTACAAACTCAAAATAATTGTAAGGCAATAAAATTTTGTCAAACTATGCAACCAAAAATGAAAGATAAAAACTATAGACTGGGGTCAATAGTTTTAGGACTAACAGTAACTGTCATATTGTTTTTGACTAGTTGTAATGACATGGATGAGCCCACACCCATCGAAGTGGCTCATGTGAGTATTTATCATGGTTCACCTGATACTGACGGACTGGATATCAGGGTAAGCACAGGTCAGATCAATAATGATCCATTCAAATTTAGGGACTTCAGTAATTACCTGAACTTCTATCCCGGAAACAGGAACATGAAGTTTATCAATTCGAATGCCGGAGTAGTGGCTTTGGTAGACACCACATTTACTTTTGAAGTAGGTGAGTCTTATTCTGTGCTCATCGCCAACAAGGCTAGCAACCTGGAAGCTGTAATGATTGAGGATAGTTTTCCGGAAGCCATTTCTGGCAAAGCAATGGTAAGATTCATCCACCTGTCACCCGATGTGCCTGCTGTAAGGGTATTGGCTGATGAGGATGACCTGTTTGACGCAGAAGATTTCAAGAGCAGTAGTGATTTCAAACCGGTAGATGCTGGCAGGGTTTCCTTCGAATTCATAGCTGAAGATGGACAAAACACTGTCCTTCAGGTACCCAATGTGGAATTGATGAGCAGAAGGTATTATAATATCATCCTCACTGGATTTGACACCCCGCCTGCTGGAAATACACATGAATTGAGCGCGGATATTATCAGATTGTAATATCCTGCCAAATCCGATCAATAGAGAGAAGGTTCTGAAATTCAGGACCTTCTTTTTTAAAACATGTCATAGTCAACATAAAACATGTCACGAGCGGGACTATCGCTATAGCCGGGATAGCCTCTTAAGCTAGCGCAAGCGTCCCGCTTATGCTTGTGCTTGTGCTAGCTATAATTATATATAACATAATTCGATCAATCCTTTCTTACCATGAAAGTCTCTGGCACTGCTGTACAAATAATCTTCTTCGAATTCTACAAAACCAGCTACCACCGGATTATCATGGATGTATTGTAACTTTTGATGAAACATAGCTTCTGAAAATATTTGTAGTGGGTGATTGTGTTGTTGCCACAATTGCCAATCCTTGTTATTTCCATTCTGAATTCCTGCATTTCTCATCATTTCAATAATCCATTTTTTCCTGCTTTCACGAGGATTGTTTTGAAGTGCTTTTCTCAACATACGGGAGGTATAACTTTTCATTTCACCAATGATTTTATCGAGTGGTCTCCCCTGTGTACCGACAATCATGTGAATATGATTAGTCATAATAACCCAACCATATATTTCCAGATCCTTTTCCTTTTGGCAATGCTTCCAGCTATCAAGCACAATATCCTTATATATTATCCTGGTGAAAACGTCAATCCATTCAATCACAGTGAAAGTGATGAAGTAAAGTTTGTCCTGATCGGAAAATTTATATTTCCTACTCACACAGGAAATATAATATATTTATGTATAACGTTAGTTAATAGTAAATAAAACATGTCACAAACATGTCAGTCAAAAAAACATGTCACGAGCGGGACGCTCGTGCCAGTTTTAGCCTGATATAGCGCAAGCGTCCCGCTTGTGCTATATCAGGATTTCTGTGTTTACAAAGTAGGCAGTTGATCTTTTACCTGGCTCCAGAAAGCATCTTCAAAGAGTCGGGTACTTCCCAGCAAGGCGGAATCTTCCATTAATTCAGAAATTTCTACCTGGGTGCTTATCCCCTCTTTTTTAAAGTAAGCCAACATAGACGGGCCAAACAGGTTGAACGCTCCGGTGATGTTACCACCCATCACGATGACTTCGGCGGGAAACTTCTTTAGCCATGGGGTAAACATCTCACCCAGGTTGTTTCCAAATTCAACAAACAGGGCCATGATTTCTGCCGAACCCTGTGCCATATCGGCAAGTTCTTTAGCTCCTGCCACTTTCTTTCCAAACCGCTTTTCATAGGTGATGGTAAACCAGCGCGTAGAAAAGTAATCGTCCACAAGGCGGTCTTTGAATGGAAGGTGCCACAAACAGCCCTCTTTGGGTACATCTTCACGCACGACAACAGGCACCCCCTCATCAACGAAAGCAGATCCTAACCCGGTACCCAACGTCACGGCAATGGATTTACTGGCTCCTTTGGCCTTCCCTACCCATGCCTCTCCGACTGCAAACGCCGTGGCATCATTCAGATACCTGAATGGTAGCTGTATATCTGTTTCAAGATACGGGGTAAGGGCTTCCCTGATATTCACCTTATACAAGGCGAGGTATTTCTTATTGCCTTCCTCAAACATTCCGACCCCTTCCTTATAATTAAAAGCTCCCGGCATGGCAAAGCCGATCCCTTCTAACTCTTTGGGGTCAACATGCTTGATTGATTGATTTAAGGCACTGGACCATGAGGTCATAATCTCATCAAACGTGCCTTTGTTATTGACCTTTACATAAGACTTGGTCTCATCGAGGAGCCTATTTTCGTTGTTGTCAACGATGGCACTTAAGATATGCCCGCCGCCAATGTCTACGCCTACCGTATATTTCTTCATCACATTTATTCTCGGCCCAAAACTAGTGTGCTTTGAATAAATATTTTAACCGGCTTTACAGTTCGTGAGAAAGCGGGATCATCCGCGCAGAAAGATCCGGGTCTTCCATATCAGGATCCAATGGGAACATCGGCCTTTTAATCCTTTCATGTCCCAATCTGTCAAGATCCTGATCGACGCCTCCCGGTGTCAGCGCCATCACCCAGTCACCGCGCATATCGTAAAGCTCAGGAACGAGATAACCGATTTTGACAACCACTATATCCGCTTCCCTGGGATTGAGGCCAAGCTCCGTGAAATCGCTTTCGTGGTGGTAGGGCTTTCGCTTTTTGGTGACAATCACCGATACACTTCCTGACTTCACCACGACTTCTGTTTCAGCGTGCATGTCTCCATGCTTGATCTTTTCGATGGTCCCGGAGATCATCACAGGAGGCGCATACCGGTCATCCACCATGGCTCCTGCAGTGGCACTGATTTTTCCTCCTTCCCCAATGGAGACAGCTTCTTTGACAAATTCAGGTCCCGGAATAGACGCATAAATAAGCGTCGAACCGTCTGCTGTTTTGAATTCAGGTCTCTTTAATATCTCAGTAATTGTCCAGGTGACATCTCCGGCACCTCCCGCAGTGGGATTGTCACCCATATCACTGATCATAAATGGCTTTTTATCTGAACTCAGTGCCATTTTCATCGCCTCCTCAAAGGTGGTGGTTGGAGCAACAAAGTCGAATTGATGTCTGACCTCCCAGAATGCCTGCGCCAGCTCCTCAGCCCCTTTGGTGACTGCCTCTTTATCATCTCCGGTTACCATGACGACTCCATGGTTTCTCGGCTCGTCTGCCCAGGCATATCCGATCCAGATAGCGGCATCGATAACACCCTCTCGGGCTGCTACAGGTGGAACTTTTGCATACAGGCTTTTACCTGGCTCGATACGTGTACTGGTTTTCTCTCCGGGTAGTAAGATGGGAACAGGTACCCAGGCTTTGTAGGCTGGCCTCCCTTTTCCTGACTCAAGGCGATCAAGGAGATTATCCACAGCTCGCTTCTTGGATTCCAGAGCATCTTCGTGAGGTGCCATGCGGTAGCAGGTGATCAGGTCAGAGTGACCAGCCAATGCTTCTGACACATTTCCATGCAGATCCATGCTGGTAGAGATCAGTGTTTCGGTCCCCACTACCTCACGGATCTTTTGTATCATATCCCCCTCCGGGTCATCGAGGCCCTGCACACTCATGGCTCCATGGATGTCGAAGAACAGTCCATCGTAGGGAAGGTTTTCTTTCAACATGTCCAGTATCACACCCATCAGGGAGTCATAAGCATGTCGGGAGACAATCCCTCCGGGCAGTGCATGTCCACGCAGCGCCGGAAACCACTCAGCGCGCTTGCGGTTAGCAGAATCCGGCTGCATGAAAGCGTAATACCCAAAGATCTCATCCCCTACCCGGGCATGGAAGGCATCCGTTTCAGATACAGCTGGTGAGAATGTACTTGATTCAATAGCCAGCCCGGCAATGGCTACTCTCGGAAGATCGGCCGGTTTATCGCCGGTCGAACAGCTAATTACAAATAATGATATTGACAGTAAAAGAAGGGATTGCTTGAATTTCATACCGCCAAAGTACGATTATGATGTGAATAATGGCAAGGATGAAAGGAGAAAATTGAAGGAAGTTGATTTTTGTATAACTACTTTTAAATCCTAAATCATCACTCATTTAGTATGATTTTATACTGCCCCTGGATTTCGGCATTTTCATCCAGGATAAACACAAGGTAAATACCCCGTGGAATTTGAGTTAAAACAACCTTGTTGTTGTTTTCATCTACAGTTTTTGAAAAAAGGGTCTTGCCATCTAAACTCACAATACGAATGATCACTTTCTGGTCTAAATGAAACCGAATGAAGTCTTGTGCAGGATTAGGTGAAATGACCAGATTCTTATCAGGTGATACCGACAATACCTCATCACTAGAACTCACTATAAGATTGTGAGATACCGGAATTGCTTGGAGAAAATTATTGTCACCCTGCTGATGAGCTGAAATCATTGTGGTTCCATGGCTTAAGATAGAAACAGAATTATCGTTCACAATAGCAACAGATTCATCAGAACTCGAGTAACTTATTTCCAGGCCAGAGCTCGCTGAAGCATTTAACTGGAATGGATCATCACCAAGCATTTTTGGTGATATAGTTTCAAATGTTATCGTTTGTTCTGCTTTTGCAATGACTAACTCCTGCTGGACATCTTCTGCTGATTTATAATCCGTGTTTCCATCCTGACTAGCCGTAATTGTCGTTGTCCCGGCTCCAATAATCGTGACTGTTGATCCTGAAACAGTGACTACTGATTCATCAGAACTTGCATAGAATACCTCCAAACCGGAACTGGATGTACCTTCCAGATCAAAGGGATCATCACCAAAGGTTTTTGAGGGAATCGATTCAAAACTAATTACTTGATCAATCTTTTGTTTAATAAAAAGACTACTATACCTAGGCTCACCACCTAATTCATAAGATAAATCAATTAATTTATTAAATCCATTTCCATCATCATTTATAGAGAAAATAACCCCAACATTATTGCTCCCTCCAGAACTTGTAGTCCCCCATAATTTACCATCAACATACGTTAAAGTGCCATAGGGAGAACTACCATCAACATCATTAAAATCATGAATTTTAGTATATCCAGTCCCATCATTATTCAGTGAAAAGACAATTCCATTATTAGTATCTCCTCCGCGTCGAGTTACTCCCCATAGTTTTCCTTTAACCTCAAGTAGGTTCCCTCTAGGATTACTTCCACCTGCCCCATCAAAATCATGAATTTTAGTAAATTCATTTCCATCTAGACTTAGTGAAAAAATAACACCCTCTCCAAACTCTCCTCCTGACCCAGTCATCCCCCACAGTTTACCATTGCTTTCTATTAAACTGGCATCAGGATTACTTCCAGAGGTTCCATCGAAATCAAATACTTTAGTAAATCCAGTTCCATCGACCTTAATCGAGAATACAGTTCCTCTGTCAAATTCGCCACCTCTATAAGTCATCCCCCAAAATTTTTCATTACTCCCAATCAACCTTCCATAAGGCCAACCACCGGTCAGGATGTCAAATTCATGAACCTTCGTGAAATTAGATCCATCTGTATTGAGAGAATAAATTACTCCATAATCAAAGCTACCTCCTGAACTAGCTAAACCCCAAAATTTACCTTGATTCAAAATAAGGCTTCCATGAGGGTAGCTTCCATTTGCACCGCTAAATTCATATTCCTTATTAAATTCACCACCATCAAAACCAATTGAAAAAACAACACCCTTTCCATCATTTCCTCCTTGAGAGGTAACTCCCCATAACTTTCCATCATTCTCAATAAATCCACCCCTTGGAATACTCCCATCCGGATTATTAAAATCATAAATCTTTATGAAATTTGTCTTATCATTTTTGATTGAAAAAATTACTCCTTGATTTGATTTACCACCATTTTGGGTTATACCCCATAATTTCCCATCCAATGCAGTCAGACTCCCACCCATTGGCGACCTACCGTTCAAACCATCAAAATCATATGCTATTGTAAAGGATTGATCAATGAGATCAATTATAAATATCTCTCCATAGTTATTTTCGCCATAAGAAGTTAATCCCCATAGTTTGCCATTACTAACTTCAAGTTCCCCAAATGCCCCACGACCGTTATAACCATCAAATTCATGGATCACTGTTAGATTAGAACCATCAAGATCCATTGAAAAGACAACTCCTTCAAGAGAATTACCACCTAAATAGGTTAATCCCCAAAACTTATTGTTGTATAATATTAAACCACCACTTGGGTGCGCTCCTTCTGAAAAAGCAAAATCGTGAACAATAGTAAAATCTGTATCACTTAATCCAATTGTGAAAATTTCTCCCCATCCATTTCCACCACCATAGGTTGTCATACCCCAAAGTTTCCCATCATGCACCAAAAGTTTACCAGTTGGATTCTTTCCATTTAGGCTATCAAATTCATGTAAAACAGAATAATTTGTTCCATTTGAATCAATTGAAAAAACTACACCTTTACCAAAACTACCTCCAAGGGTAGTCATCCCATAAAGCTTGCCATCATTTTCCACTAGCCCTCCCACTGGTCTTGCTCCATTAATCTCATTGAAGGAGTAGATCTTTGAAAAATTTGTTCCACTGGTATCTATAGAATAGATAACCCCTCCTTCGTAATCACCTCCAAAGACAGCAACCCCCCAGAATTTACCATCGAATTGCAAAAGTTTTCCAGTTGGTCTCCCACTACTTATATCAAAATCATAAACCTTTGAATAATCTGTTCCATCCATACTAATTGAATACATGATACCTTCACCTGATTTACCCCCCCCTACCTGTTGTACCCCAAAGTCTTCCATTGCATACCTCCAGTGTAGAATTAGGATATATTCCATGTGAAAAATCTACCAATTTTTGTGGGTCTGTCCCATCCTCATTGATTGCAAAGACACAACCTCCTCCTATTCTTCCCATGCCTATCAACTTACTTTGAGCATTTAACAGTTGATTAAGGTTACATAGTAATATCAAGAAGATTAGGATTGTTTTATGCTTGAAATAGTTAAGTATAATGTAGGTTAACATATTTAGGGTATTGCTTAAATCAGTCAATTGCAAATCACGGAATAAATTAAATAACATTTATTTTAATTCCCCTTATATCCCACATTATTATTACAATACGATCTTGATATATATTTCTTCAACCCTCACGGACTCACGCCCCGCATCATCAGTCCGCAGATGTAAGCCCCATAGGTACCCAGTACATATCCAAGCACAGCCATCAACACCCCTACCGGAGCGAGTGACGGATGGAAGTAAGAAGCCACTACCGGTGCTGAAGCTGCTCCTCCCACATTGGCCTGGCTCCCTACAGCAATGAAAAACATGGGTGCTTTGATAATCTTGGCTACTATGATCAGTAATGCAGCGTGAAACATAATCCACACAAAACCCACCAGAAAGAGTCCCAGGTCATCAAAAATGGCCGTTACATCCATATAGGTCCCAATCGTGGCGACCAGGATGAAGATGAATACTGTTCCGATCTTAGAGGCTCCGGCTCCTTCCAGTTCCCGGGCCCGGGTAAATGATAGCACTACACCCAGTGTAGTTGTGATCACCACAATCCAGAAGAACCCGGAGTCCAGGCTATAATCTTTCAGGTTAGGAAAATTCAGTCCTATATAGGGCGCGATGATATCGGCCAGCCAGTGACCGAAAGCTGTGCATATAAATGCAACCCCAAGTACCTTAAACAGATCCGGGGCAGTAGGGATCCGCCAAACACTTTGCTGGTAATCCGCTATTTTCTTTTTCAGCGATTCGATGGAGCTATCGTCGGCTTTCAGCTTCTTGTTGACCCACTCATTGCGACCGATCCCAATCATCATGATGGCCAGCCAGATATTGGCCACGATGATGTCCACCGCTACCACCTTGGAAAACACCTCATCACTCACTTCAAAAACCTCTTTCATCGCTGCCTGGTTGGCTCCCCCTCCTATCCAGCTGCCTGCTACGGTGGTGAGTCCCCGCCACACTTCGTTGGGTGGCGGTGCATTGATGATCTCAGGGGCGACATAGCTAAACAGTAGGATAGAAATCGGACCTCCCAGCACAATCCCAATGGTTCCGGTAAAAAACATGATCAATGCTTTTGGTCCCAGTTTTAACAATTCCTTCAGGTCGACACTGATCGTTAAGAGCACCAGACTTGCCGGCAACAGATACCTGCTGGCCACAAAATAAAGGTTGGACTCATGGGGATCAATGATCCCGAACGTAGAGAGCATCGAAGGCAGAAAGTAGCACACCAGGATTGTGGGCACCATCGTGTAGAACTTCTGCCAGAATTTGCTGCCACTGCTTGCCGTGGAAAACACAAACATCAGGATCAGCATCAGTAAGCCGAAAATGACGGCGTCATTGGTGATTAGGGGCTCATGATCATTCATAGACATCTCCGGATTTTAGGTTAGGTTTCAATATGGCATCTGTTTTTGAAATTTGGGCTATGAATGGAAGGAAATTTGGTTGTACAGGAATATTTAGCAGAAAAACCTAACCTTATATAAGAGATAGGATTGGCGAGGTACTTTCGCTGGTATCGAAATTTCAAGATACACTTTCTCAGCCTTCTTCAAATCTGTAGTAATTTTTTTCTCCTTTCTCTCATATTACCTTATTGAGTAGATAATTTTTTAAACCTAAATACTATATTTGCAGTCCTTTACGAAGCCATGATATAATGGCTTTTTCAGTAATGACCAGGAGAGGTGGGTGAGTGGCTGAAACCAGCAGTTTGCTAAACTGCCGTACAAGCAATTGTACCGGGGGTTCGAATCCCCCTCTCTCCGCTCTTTGATGGAGCAACTGCAAAAGGCAGTTAATGTTTTTAAAGATAATAATCACTCCAATTATGAGTGAGATTTTACCAGGTCCGCTAGCTCAACTGGATAGAGCAACTGCCTTCTAAGCAGTAGGTTCCGTGTTCGAATCCCGGGCGGATCACTTATATTACAAGTAAAGCCTTAACTATCAATTAGTTAAGGCTTTTTTTATTTGATGGGTACAAGTATAGGTACAACTTAATAGTGGCTTATTATAGATAATTCCATATTTAAAACCTGCATTAATGTGAATCTGATTCGATATTGTATAAATTGTGTATACCTCAAAAAAGAACCATCATGAAAAAAATCGCAATTGTATTATTGTCCATGTCACAATTAGCATTTATAAGTTGTGACAAAGGTTCTGAAAAAGTCATTCCAGAAGTTGAAGTGTCAATCAATATTCCTAACATTGATATCATCTATGAAGTATCAGATTTAAGTAGTGGAAGAGTAGATGAACTACCAGCTGGCTATTCACATAAACTTAGCGGATTAGGTACAATCACTTTTAATAATATTAATGGCGGATTGATTTCAATAGACTTTGACGGTGTAGACTTCAGAAGTCAAACCTACACCATACCAGTTGGAACATACGATATATCCATATCATTTAATGATCTGGATGTAAATGTTGCCTATGACTATTTTCCTTTTTCAGCCTTTGGGTCACAAATAGAAATTACTGAATCAACAAACGAAATAACGTTAGTGGGTTCAAGTGATTATGATTTGATTGTCGTGGAAAATACTAATTTATGCGGTGACCTTGTGGGCTGGGATAATGACGGTAGCGGCGAATTTGGGAATAGTATCAATGAACTTCGACCTTTATTTCTGACTAACGATAATCTATTTTATTATTGTTATATCCATAAGGACAAGTATGCTGGTCAATCATACGGTAATGTAATTATTGATTATATGTCCAATGATGGGAATTGTAACCAAATAATATTACAAGTTGATCCGGTAGGATCAAAAGTCCACTACATTACAGTGAGTCAGGTAAGTTCATCAAATATAAACTTAGACCTGGATAACTTTTGGACTATTGATAGTTATAATGTTGGCGTTGGGTAATCTTGAAAATATTTCATTGCCAAATGTGGTGTTAATGCGTTATCTTTAAACATCTATAGCTGGTTCTTAATTGCAAGGGCTCATTCATTTTTAAATGGGCCCTTTATTTCTCCATCAGTTTTTGTAGCTTACTTTTCTTTTTTGGCTCACCTACAATGTTTTTCAGTTTATCAAGGTCTGCTGGGGTAAGACCGAATTTTGGACTCAGCTTTAAAATGACAGCTAGTGATTCTTTTATCATCGTGAAATACCCGTTTATCTGCAACGTCCCATTGTCGAACTGATTATAAAAACCAGGTTTCCCTTCCTTTTCCCTCTCTGCTGCCTTCTCATTGGCATCTTGATGCTTACTGTATTGGTCGGCCAGAATAGATAGCTCGATACTATACTCATCCTTATCTAGTCCTCGGGAATGTAGAATTTTCTCTATCTCCCGGAAATATTTTATTCCGAGGTCACTCAGGTATTCTTGCGGTTTCATATTTTTTATTTTAGTTCAATATTCATTTTAACCCGTCTTATAGGAGCCTTTCAAGGGACAAACTTTCCTTGGATAGGGTAAGAAATGCATTACAATTCCAGGGCACGGATGCCCCCTCCCCACTACAACTGCAGTTTATATTTATCATTATCAATTGTCATACTGTCCAGTTTAGATTGAATTAATTTTCTGCGCTTGTACTTGGTCTGTGGTTTTAAACCTTCGCATGAACTTATAAGATTTTCGATTTCTGCCATCGGGTCTTTGGAGGAGATTATCAGACCTGCTAAAATAAAATCATCAGCGGATGGTCTATCTGGTAAGGTGACCATTTTGGATTTCTCTATTTCATCATAATAGTATTTCATGGCGCTGTATGCTTTGTTAATAATTTCTTCATTGTAAATGAGGTCCTGGACAGTAACCGCATAGCCAAAGTGCTTGGTAGGATTATTCATTTTCAGTTCAAACTTCAGAAGCTCTATATCCGGGATTATTGTCATTTTTTTGTCTATTGCGTTTGCAGTGGCGTTGTACATCTTTAGTATTAAATCTGGATTACCCCTCCGGTTATAATGATTCCAATATAGGGTACCCTGTTTTGGAACCCTCTCAAAGCCTTTTAATCCCCTGTGATTATCTTGTATCTCTTTGATTGGAATATCTACCGGGATGATCTTAGATAGCTCAAATGACCGCACACCGGCGCCTGTTAGGTCTACATCTAGAGTTACCGAAATATCATCTATAGCCGTTTTAAATTCTGTTTGATCAAATGCCAGGTTATGGCCATTTAAAACCAGGCTAATGAGCCGTTTACCGTTAGGGTGTGGTAATTATCAGACCACCAAATATCTATTTTTGTGAAGTCCCTTTTTAGCTCAAATTTTTTATCTGTTTTTTTAGTTAGTTGACTACTGTCAAAACCTTTAGTCTTTCTACTAATGGAAAGGAAATCATAATAAGGTGATAACCCCTGAGGGGATATATTCTGTACACTATAACCAGAAGGTAAGGTCGATATGGGGACAGCTTGGCTCACCTTTAAATTGTCACAGCTTTCCGGGCTTGTTCTATTGTGTGATTTAATTTCCCGGTTTCCAGTTGAGATCGTCCGATTATGGTAGGTATAGAGGTCGTTATTAGCTCAAATCGTTCAAAGTCAGAGCTAGACAATCCTATTAATAGATTGCCTTTATAGTCCCCGGAAAAGACTGGGCTTTCTCCTATTTGGTAGAATCCTGAAATGTGTTTTCCCCTGAAAACCAGCGAAAAGTCTGGCTGTTTTCTCCCGGTGATATATCGAGGAGGAAGTAAGTAAATCCTTTCCCCAAAAATCGGTGTTTGCCAGTTATCGAGGAGGTATGCTGTTTGTTTTCCCTGTATTTTTGTAAACCTGTTATACATCCTCCTGAAAAAGTTTGTCTATATCTGACCGCCTGAAATAAGTCCTTTTAGAGATTTTGAAACGCCTGAGTTTCTTTTGATCGATGAGTTTATAGAGGAATTGCCGGGAACACCCTAAGAGTGCCCTGGATTCTCCAACCGTTAGATATTTTTTGCTTGTCTGAGTAAATTCTTCCATATCACATAATTCAGGAAAGTAAATTTCGAGCTTTAAACTATACGTTTAGTTAACATTGTTAACTTTATAGTCCATGATTGACAACAAAAGTCAGAAACTCACTTTGTTGATGGAAACAATTAATTGAGCGGTGTGGGAGACTTTGCAAAAGTTCCCAAAACTGAGGGAGGAGGATTTTACTTTTTCTTATAAATCTCTAATGCCGCTTTAATGGTTTTGGCATCTGGCTGATATTTATATCTTTCCTCATAAATTTTTTTTATTCCATTTTCAGCAATACCGGGTAATTTCACCTTTCCGGTTGGAACATACTGCGGGTATTCTTTGAATATTTTAAATAGCCTTACCCGGGTTTCAGAGTAGTGAGATTTTCCTGACCTTTGAGTCATTTCGGTTAGCCTCCCAGCCATTGGGATCATAACTTTTAAGAGGGTTTCAGCCGCCTCCAAACTCTCTGGGGATGGGTCATCATTTTTGAACAATATCTTTTTTAATCTACTTACATTCGACTGAAATTCCTTTTTTAGCTTTTCATTTTCTTCTGATAATAGCTTTATCCGGCTATCCTCCACAGATTTCTTTGAATCTTCTTTCATGGCCACAAAATATTTGTTCAGAATTACTTTGCTACTTTGAGGATGGATTCCTCGCCAAGTGCAGTCATATAACCCGCTGTAACCTCCTCGTCATCTGCATCTGGTATGTAGTGCTTGGTCAGTACATCCAGACTTTTTCCTGTGATCTTAGCCAGTGTGGTTATTGGCAGGCTCCGACCATACACTTTACAAAATGTTCTAATGGCATCATGACTTGACAGCTTTTCCCATTTGTGGATCGTTTGAAATGTTCCGTTTTCATCCTTGACCTGTAGAGTAGAAAGAGGGCAACAAGCTTCAAAAATCTTTTTGATTGTCCGGTTAATTTCTACATCCCAATATTGCGGTAAATGATAATCATACTTTTCCAGCATGGCGCGGATTTTTGGAACAATTGGAATGATTATCCTGGTGCCTGTTTTTTGAGTTGTAAGTTCGATTTTGTCACCAACTATGTTTTGATCTATTCGTTTAAGATCACTTATTCTAAGGCCTGTCATACATTGGAGGAGGAACAAATCTCTTATATGTTTCTTTTTCCCTTCCAGTTCCATATTTTCTAGTGCTTCCAATTCCTCCCTGGTTAGGTATATCTTCACGCCTGCGGTTTCACTGTACTTAATTTTGTTAAGATTAATATTCAACTCCCCCCCATCACTTTGATAGTCCCGCAAAAACTCTTTGAGTTTCTTCAAAAACCTAGCTTGTGTATTGGCTGTATATTCTTCTTTTCTAGCCATGAATAGTTCAAAGGCTCTGACATCCTTTAGGGTGAGCTTATCCGCTGTTAGGGCTGTTTTATTGGCTGATTTCAGATATCGTTCAAAGCAATCAATCACATTTTTTATTGTCCGCCTGGTTCCCTCAGTTATTCCTATCTTTCCTTTTTTAGGTGGCTTGGAATCAAGAAAATTCCTCCATTGCCTTACCATGGAATGAGCAAGTATAGTTTCCGGCCTGCTTTCCTCTTCTCTTTGCTTGTGTATAGCTTGAACCAGTGCTGGGGTTGGTATTTTACCTTCACGCTCCAAGTCTCGCTGTATGGCTCTTATTTTGGCTTTAAATGTTTTAAGGGAATCCATCAACTCTTCGTCAGTTTTGGGTTTCCCTGCTTTTTGATTCCAGTCTTTGCCCGGTATCTTTTGCCCAGTTGAAAAGAGCTTATAAGAATAGTTTTTCTGTTTAGTGCCGTCCTCAGCAGTGTATCTCAGATATATCACTGCCTCACCTTTTGAGTTTACTTTCCGAATAATGAATTTATATGATGCTGCCATGTCTTTAAATTTTAGTTGTAACTATTCTGGATAGGTACAAGTATAGGTACAACTAATTACTGTATTTTACTGTCTACTAAGGTACACAATATTTGTTTAAAGCTCATATATAGTGATTATAAACGGCATTCTTAGTTTTGTTCGAATCCCGGGCGGATCACGAAGAGAGGAAAAGCCTCCAGCAATAGCTGGGGGCTTTTTCATTTTATACTGGCGAGAAAGCTTGCTTTCGAAGGGAGTTAAAATGAAAAAGTATCAAAGCCGAAGGTTTTGATGGCTTTTCCTCTCGGAATTCTGATGCAAACGGGATCAGCGAAGCTAATCCCGACGGATCGATATCATTTTGAATACAAGACATATTACAAGCGACACGTAATGCACAAGTCTATTTGAGACAAAAAAAAGAGGTTGAAATGAAGTGTTATTAAAAACAAAACCACTATTCCTTACCTTTAAAAATATTTCTTATTAAGGATTTATTGCGCATATTTAAGTCCCCAATTCGCCCGATAGCATAAATTCATAATATCTTGCTACTCTAACTTTTCTTTGATGTTTGATGTAAAGTCCATCATGTTCTTATTCGGAATGCTTAGTGCATTCACCGGACTTCTCTTCGTATACTATTTATTGGTCAATAGAAAATATGATTGGCATCTCATTTCATTCACGATCAGTAAGTTTCTCCAGACTTTAGCCGTCATTGGATTAGGGTTGCTGACCATACATCTCGAAACTATCCTCCTTCACATTAGTATAAGCTTTCTCATCATGGGCTACGCGTTGGAGACGTTCAATCTGGCAACATTCGATAAGTCATTCAACAAATATTTTTTGTGGGGCATGTTTCTCCCGCCAGGTTTGATTGTTTTCATTAGTTTTTCTTTTTTACATCTCCCCTATCACATCCTGGCACAATTCACCCACACTGTTGCAGCCTATTGCTTTGGCTTAGCATCTATTAACTTGTGGACTAAAAGAAGGAAATCGAAATTTGCGATTTTGGTTTCCCTGACCTACATGTTCTTTTCATTGACCTGGGTCTACTCAGCGTCATTGGCAATTATGGGCGGCGAGGCATTTAAATACCTGTCGGGTGACACGCATCGCGAGATACTGATCTACACTTTTGCTACACTCAACCTTATCGTGGGAAGCGTTGGTTACTTGCTTATGCTCAAGGACCTGGATGAACTACAAATCAGAAAAAAGAACGAAATAATTGAGTCAGATAATGAAATGTTGAAAGAACTCAACTCTAAAAAGGACAAGTTCTTCTCCATCATCGCACATGATCTCAAGGGTCCAATTGGCGGATTACTAAATCTTGGGGAGATCCTGCACAAAAAACATGATGAGCTCCCTTCCGACAAAAAGGAAGAGTTGTTTCGCTTGTTGGTAGCCTCCACCAAGGAAACCTCCAATCTCCTGGAAAATCTGCTGCAATGGTCCCGGTCGGAGACCAAACAAATTGAAATGGCACCACGGCAGCTTAACATAGATGCACTGGTAAATAAAAGTCTTAACCTGCTGAGACAGCACATTGAGGAAAAAAACATCGTCGTCAATAAAAATATAGACGAATCAATTTTCGTTTGGGCAGATCAAAATATGATTGATACAGTCCTAAGAAATCTTATCTCAAATGCCATTAAGTATGTGAATAGAAATGGGAAAATAAATATCAAATGTCAGCCAGACATCCATAACAATCTTGTCAGCATCAGTGTCAATGACAATGGCATCGGGATCAATCAGGAGGTATTAAGTAAGCTTTTCAACATCGATAACAATCACTCTACCAAGGGAACGCTTAATGAACCGGGCACCGGTCTTGGACTCAAGATATGCAAAGAGTTTATTCATGCTAATTCAGGTACGATCCTGGTAGAAAGTAAAGTTAATAAAGGAAGTACCTTTACCATTTCTTTGCCTTTTTACAACCTGGAAACCAGGAGAAAAGAAGCTTGATTACCCAGTTTTTGTTGAGAAAATATATTTTCCTGACCTGGACCCATTCACAGCAAATCTTTAAGAATTTCATAATTTCCTACGTAATTCCACCTAGAAATAGCCCCGATAATACTCGTAATTTTCAGAATTTATTATGTGAGATAAATTTTCTGCCCTATGTTAGCACTCATATACATGAAGAAAAACGAAAATATGCTGTAACAGGCGATGATCGAGATTTGAATCTCACTCTTTAACGATTTAGTAGTTTTTTTTTCATATTGGGTTAATTTGGGTTAACGGTCATGAGGGGTCATGGCCGTTTCTTTTTTGTATCTGTTTCTTGCAGGCCGCAAAAATTCTTTTCCTGAAAGTGACATTTTCAAGTCTACTTATCCCGTATCAGTCTCAATCATTTTACATCATGATCTATCGAACGGCTCCATAGCCAACCTCAAGCAAAGCAAAGCGAGGACCAGGGTTACTGGGGCAAAGATTTTTTCAAAGACAGTTTCAGCCAGAATGTTACCCAGGGTATTGAGGAAGAATAAGGCCATGAGTACCCAAAGAATCACTCTGGTTGTTTTCAGCATTCCCGGAAGTTGGACCCATCCGTACCGAATCAATACGGTATTCAGACAGATAAGGATTACACCTAATGAAACCCATTCAAACCGTAACAACTCATCTCTCGTTTCCATCTGTCCACCCCATAGGAACTCAACAGGTGCGTAGTCGAAAATGACAATCCCGATGATGATTGATAAGTGAAACAGTGAGAGCAGTCCAAAAAGTGCAGCAGCAGTAATCGCTGCTTGCCTGAAACCAATTAGTCTTTTCATATTAGAAGTGAAAATACCCTATTTGTTCAAACGAGGCAACCATTGCGGTCAACTAAACAATTATGATATTACCGTCACTGCGAGCTCCTTACCTTGCCTAAGCTACCAAAGCAAGTAAAAAATTGAGCGAAGCAGTCATGTTCAGCTTTCATTAAAATCATGTGGTCGCCTTCACGGCTTTTCTTACCTCTGGTGCTACAACAGTGCCCAGGAGCTCTATGGCTTTGAGCAATTTATCATGAGGCATTGTCCCTACACTTAGATGCATCAGGAATCGGGTAAGTCCAAACATTTCCTGCTCCATCAATATTTTGTCAATAACTTCCTGGGGACTTCCTACCAGTAAAGACCCTCTCTTTGTCCTCATGGCCTCATACTGTTGTCTGGTCATTGGAGACCAACCTCTCTCCTGCCCGATCCTGCTCATCACCAGCTCATAAGGTCCATAGAAATCATCTGCAGCTTCTTGTGAGTCCTCTGCAATGAATCCATGTGAATGCACCGATAGCTGCATTTTTTCCGGAGCATGGCCAGCAGACAGGTATGTTCTTTTATACAGATCAGCAAGTTGTATAAACTGTTCTGGCATGCCTCCTATAATCGCTATGGCTAAAGGTAATCCTTTGTTTGCTGCCCTGATCACTGACTCAGGTGTTCCTCCAACCGCAATCCAAATGGGCAATTCCTTTTGAAATGGTCTGGGATAAACACCTCTGTTGTTTATCGATGGCCGATGATGACCTTGCCAGGTTACCCGCTCTGATTTATTGAGTTGCAGGAGTAATTCAAGCTTTTCAGAAAAAAGTGAATCGTAATCTTTCAGGTCATTGCCGAAGAGCGGGAACGACTCAATAAAAGAACCTCTCCCGGCCATGATTTCAGCCCGACCTCCCGATAATAAATCCACATGAGCAAATTGTTGAAACACGCGTACCGGGTCATCTGAGCTAAGTACCGATACTGCACTTGACAACTTGATATTTTTTGTTCTGACGGCAGCAGCAGCCAGTACCACAGCAGGTGAAGAGACCACAAAATCCGGTCGATGATGCTCACCCACTGCATACACATCCAGGCCTACCTGGTCTGCCAGTTCTATCTCTTCCATCAGGTTTTGCATCCGCTGATAAGGACTTAAAAGCTTGCCTGTTTCAGGATCAGGAGTGTTTTCTACGAAGGTGCTGATACCAATTTCCATGTGAACTTTGTTTTAAACGTTCGATGTAAATCAAGACAATGACTGGTCTAAAATGACTGGTCTGTTGGCCCCAGACCAGGGGTTTAGATTAGGTTCTTTTTGTTTTGATTATCGAACTGACATTTTTCATTTCAATATTAACTAATGTACGTACATAAAAATTCAAAGTTGAGAAGAAAAAGTGTGGAGGGGTTAAAGTAGACGAGACTAAATAGGGTACAAAACATGTCACAAGCGGGACGCTCGCCAGTTTTGGGACAACACTACACAAAAAAATGACTGGTCTGTGAGCCACCATAGCCAGAGTTTTGAATACTTCTCCAGAAATGAATCCAGTAACAGGTATTATTGAATAAAAAAAAAGCACGTAGAGTGCTCCACGTGCTTTTTATAACAAGTTTTTAATCGAAGATCACCATTCCACACCGGTGTCTTTCCAGCTTCTGGTATTGGCAGATTCGATCACCATTTCACATACCTTTTGGGTTTGTAAAGCATCCTTAAAGGTTGGATGGCATGGTTTGTTAGTTTCGAGTGATTTGAAAAAATCAGCTGCCTGGTGGATAAATGAATGTTCATACCCAATGATCAGACCGGGCACCCACCACTTATCCATATATGGCTGATCGCCATCTGTCACGTGGATAGATCTCCATCCACGCACCACAGAATCATCTCTGTGATCGAAATATTCAAGCCTGTTCATATCATGTAGATCCCAACGGATGGAAGCATGTTCCCCATTGATCTCCAATGTATAGAGTGCTTTGTGACCTCTTGCATATCGTGTAGACTCGAAAAGACCCAATGAGCCATTGTCAAAATGGCAATGGAAGATACACGCGTCGTCTATACCAACTTTTTGCTTCTTGCGGCTATCATGGTGTACTCTTTCTTTGATAAAAGTCTCAGTCATGGCAGAAACATCTTTGATGCCACCATTGAGCCACATGGCTGTGTCAATGCAGTGGGCCAGCAGATCACCTGTCACACCCGAGCCAGCCGCTCCCACGTCAAGTCTCCAGGTACCTGCACCTCCTTGCGGCACGTCCGGACTGATGGTCCAGTCCTGCAGGAAGTTTGCACGATAGTGAAAGATCTTCCCAAGTTTCCCCGAATCGATGATCTTTTTAGCCAGTGTCACGGCAGGCACTCTGCGATAGTTGTACCATACGGTATTCTTCACTCCTGCTTTTTCTATCACCTTGACCATCTCCTCTCCTTCAGCCAACGTCCGTGACAATGGTTTCTCGCAGAGAATCATTTTTCCTGCCTGAGCAGCTGCCATAGCAATCTCAGCATGGGTATTGTTGGGAGTACAAATATCAACAGCATCGATATCGTCTCTTGCGATGAGCTTTTTCCAGTCAGTCTCCGTAGATTCATAGCCCCATTGCTTGGCAAATGCCTCTACAGAATCCTTATTCCTGGCGCAGGCCGCCTTCAACACCGCTTTGGTTTTTAGATCCGGAAAGAAATTCTGAAGTCTATTGTAGGCATTGGAGTGGGTTCTTCCCATAAAACCACATCCAATCAACCCTATTCTAAGTTCTTTACTCATGGTTGTTTATTCGTTCTTTAAAAAATCAGTTTTTAGCTCCAGCCATGTGCTTCACGCACTTTGATAAGCGTGGCCAGGATGTCATTCCATGTTTTTTGCTGTGTCATCACAGAATTGTCAAACATGCAACCATCCCAGCAGATGTGCTGAAAAGCTTTGGTCAGATTGCCTTTTTCGTCTCTCAGCCAGTACCCGGCATCATTGACCACATCCAGCTTACCATTTGGATCGGTGGCCTGACAGTGACGACCGGTCTTGTCATGGGAGCCTGTCCCGTGAACCGTACCATCGTTCTGAGCAACATGAAAGTCTATGGTCCATGGCCTAAGCGCATTGGTGATTTTCTTCAGACCTGCAGTCAGGGTCTCCCTGTCTTTCCAGTCAAAATTGTCAGGCAATATCCTGTCTTCCGGTTTGTTGTAACCCAGTAGATACAGCATGGTATGTGCCATGTCAGCCTGAAATCCCATGTTGGGTCGATCGACAGCTTCCAGGGTTTCTACCATGGTTTTCCAGCTATGCATGCCTCCCCAGCAGATCTCGCCTTCTGCTGCCAGACGTTCATCGTAGTCAGCGGCAACATCACATGCTTCTCTGAAAGTTTGCGCAATCAGTTTGGAGTTGTTCACCGGATCTTTGGCCCAGTCGTTGGGGCTGGAAGCAGAATCAATTCGGATGATACCATAGCTCCGGACACCTTGCTCCCGCATGACTTTAGCAAATTCACATGACTTGCGTACCATGTCTACAAAGGTCTTGCGATCTTCTTTGCTCCCCATGGCAGGACCTCCCCAGATCGGGGCTACCAGGCTACCTACTTTCAGTCCATAACCAGCAATTTTATCAGCAATTCGCTTGAAATCATCCCTGGATCCTTCGATATCGATGTGAGGAGGTAACAGACCAAGGTCTACTCCATCAAACTTGACTCCATTCACCTCCGCTGCAGCTGTCATCTTCAGCATATCGTCAAACGGAATTGGTGGTTCAGAATCTGGCCCCTTTCCTACGACTCCGGGCCAGGTTGCATTATGTAATTTGGGATAGTTGTTCACAATAAGGGGTTTTTGTGGTTAAAAAATAAATTTGACTAAATATAATCATAAATCAAGGTTCAAATCGGGGTTATCCGGTCCGAAATGCTTCAGCATGACAATGGGATCACAATCGGAATAGTTTGTAATGGTTACACCCTCTTTAGCGGCTTTCTCCGTCACAAAAAACTCATCGTTTGTGTGCTGTCCATAGCGAATCATAGTTGGTGTTTCTATTTCCCATACACCCATCTTGCCATGACCCTGCATCATGATCATGCCATAGGCAGCATTGTCTTTGATGGTGACTGTCTGACCAGGCAAAACCGTAAGTTCCTTGGCACTGAAGGCATCCGAGCGATAACATACCCATACTTCACGATAGCCCACCATCTCCTTTTCAGGTCTTACCGGAACAGGATTCATAAATCGGGTCTCCAGCATATTTGGGTCGGTATTCAATTCCCAGTCCAGCACCTCGATCAACTGTTCGTAATCACCAATCCTGTCTTTAGGTGTACCGTTCCAAAGCAACTCCTCAGGAATGATGGCCTCATTCACCAGTGACTGGTACATGGCAAAAACATCAGAAGCTTTTTGGGGCTCATAGGTACACATGCTTCCTGGTGCATGCAGCATGCCCGGAGGCACGTCCCATCCGGTCCCCGGCTCAAGCCTAAAAGCCGATGAATAGTTGGTGATCTTATTGTCACCCTTGGTAAAGTTCTTCAGGCATTCCAGGATTTGCTCTTTGGTAGTTCCCGGGGTGATACCGAAGAAGGTATATGGAAAGTCTCCTCCATGGTTATTGACCTGTGGCGGGAAATAATAGGCTTCCGGTTTACCTTTTTGACCGATCTTGGCGGCGTCTTTATCATTGTGGTGTACATGGTGTGGCAAAGGTCCCATGTTGTCAAAGAATTTTGAATACATTGGCCAGCTCTCATATTCTTTCCAAAGTCTGTCGCCGATGATAGCTCCTTTCAACTCATCAATGGCATCTCTGAGCAATACCTCCGAAGTCCTGGATCCATCTTTTACGACAATGGCACTTAGTCCTTCATTCTTCCCTGTCAAAGGTCCATTTTGCGCAGGTGTAGTGGAAGAAAACCAACGTTCATCTATTCCACCACGTTCTCCACCCAGTACATAATAGTCATCGGGATGAAGTTTGATCCTTCTGCCAGGTACACAAAAAGATCTGGGCACCCAGTTTGGGGCTAATCTCACTATTCCTTTGCCCTGATCTAATGCAATTTCTGCAAGTTTTTTACTCATATCTATTTAAGGGTTTATTGCTATTTATTTTATTCTATTTCTGAGATCAATTCATGGATAGATTTTGGATCATCCATCACTTCCAGTTCCAGGTCATATTTTCTGGATTCTCCCGGCTCCAGGAAGATCAGGGATTTCTCTGCTCTTGCTGCACTTTGGCCTATAGGTGGATGAGTTCCTGGTTCCAGTGCAGTCACATATTCTTTCCTGCCCCAGTGCTGCCAGTTGGTGAGCCAGGGCATTTGCTCCTTCCTGAACCTAATGACCAGGGCCAGGCCTATCTTCTCGTTGTGGACTCCACAATGAACTACTCCATTCTTATCAGGCTTTACGTCCACAAACCCACAAGCCTCCCCTGTTCCACTGTGTTCTTTCAATGGCGGTTTACAGGTCCTAAAGTCTTTTCCCTCTCCAAAAAGCTGATCATCCATTTCACCTCCACGCGATTTACAGGTACCATTCCACAGTAATTTGGTCCCCTCATCAATCAGAGGCCAGCCAAAGTTGAGATGATAAAGCAGCATATGTGGTGCGAGTTCATTCCCTGCATTGATGATCTCGTCCTCTACCTTGATGACAGCAGATCCCAGACTACCAGAGATCTTCCTCCTCAGATCCAGCCTGTTTCCAAACACCTGGGTTTGTTTGATCACGCCTGATATACTCATTTCCATGTGGCCATGTGCCGGATTCGGCTGAATGATCGATTCTATGGTTGCAGGAATGTTACTCACCTGGTCATGTAGTCCTCGCTTTCCAAACTCATCTTCCTCAGGGCCACCCACATGGGTCAGTCCACAGGTAGTCATAAGGCCCCCGCTGAAGGTCTTCAGCCAATCGAGACCTGTCTGGGCATAGGATTCGGGTGACATGACACCACCATGGCTCAGCCAGGCCAGACTATGCTGGTTGTAGAACGCATCCACAATGTCCATTCCTCGATCAATGACCACCTTATATCTGAGTCCGGTGCCGGTATTGATCCAGGCGATCCTGGAACCTCTCCCTGCTCCATTGTCCACCACAGATGTCTCAATTCCTCCTACCTGGGCTGTGTTACCAACCTTGTCAATCCAAGAAATATGCTTCATCTCACTCATTCAATTTTTTCTATGCTTGTCCAACATTTGTTTGATAAACTGATAGCCCTTTTCAGCCATCTCCCAGGGTTCAGCAAACTCACGCCATACATTGATGGCATTGGCAAAGACCGGGTCGTTACGGGTAAATCCTTCAATGGTGAGCCATCCTTCATATCCTACTTCAGCTAGCGTGGCAAATGTTTCATCCCACTGTACATGTCCTGCGCCCGGGGTGCCCCGGTCATTCTCACTGATATGAAAATGGGTCAAATAAGGAGCAATCTTTTTAATTGACTCCGCTATATTCTTTTCCTCAATGTTGGCGTGATGCGTGTCGTACATCGCCCGGACATTGGGATGACCTGTCAATGCTACCAGGTGAGCAAGCTGCTCGGCGGTATTGCACAGGTAGCATTCAAACCGATTCAACGCCTCAGGAGTCAGTGTAATCCCAAACTGTGAAGCATAATCTCCGGCCTGATGCAGCACTTCTGCACTCCATTGATATTCCTTTTCTTCCGGAGCTTTTTGATAAAAGGTGGCAAAAGCCGAGTGAAACGGACCACACAGGACTTTCGCATTCAGCTCATTGGCGCGATCAATGGTCCATTGAATTCGGTGGAGGGATTTGACCCTCACCTTTGGATCAGGGTCTATCGGGTTTTCCTCTTTAGACATGACAAAAACAGCCGTGGTTTCTAACCCGATGCTACTGGTATAGTCGCCAAGTCTCCGGAAGGCCTTTTCATCCTGATCCCCGATGAAAAATTCCACCCCATCATATCCGATGGATTTTAACTTGTCCAGGATGGGAAACAAATCGTCGGAGACACCAGCAGACCAGGCAAGCACGTTGAAACCGATCTTATTCATCTGTTAAAGCGCTTTGTACCGGATGTTTTTGTATTCAACCTTCATGGGTGGTCCCCGGTGGATCTGGAATCCAAGTAAGCCTTCAGACATTCTGTTTACTGTGTCGTTGTCAGTGACCTCACTCATCAGGACCCCGTTGATATAGTGCTGGAGCAGATTACCTTTGATGATCAGCTTACATTCATTCCAATCCTGGGATTTGATCTTTGCTTTTAATGCATCTGTATCGCCTAATGAACTGACGATCTCCGTGCTTTGCCAGGCATTTTTCTTTACATTGTCCCTAACCTCGGCATTAGGATCTTCCTGGTTGTTGACAATCACCTGCTGACCTCTATAAGCGAGTGTAGCTCTTTTTCGCTCTTCATAATTCTGGCCTGTGTAGTTGTTCTTTCCATCTATATCAGCCTGATAACCCTTCAATCCAAAAGGCACACCTTCTACCATTTCACTGCGGTACTGGATACCGCTGTTTCCTGACTCGGTAATCCTGAAGTCCACGATCAGCTCGAAATCTGCTGGCTGTCCACCATCCCAGATTAAAAAGGTATTCGCTTCAAGGGGTTTTTCCTCAGTGGTATACCCAACGATTGTCCCGTCTTCTACTTTCCAATAGGTGGGATCGCCTTTCCAATTAGTGAGTGTTTTTCCATCAAAAATTAATTGATATTCATCAGCCACGGCAGCTTTGGACTCACTTCCCTCCTTTTTGCCAGGGGAACAGTTTATTAAGCTGATTAAGACAATCAGTGATGATATGCTGAAAAAGGTTTTATTTATCATTTGAGTTAGTTGGTTGTTTTAATATTGATAATGCGCTGCTATTTGTCTTATTGATACAGTTCATTTTGTGGGTTGCCACCTGAAATCAGATAGGCAATCAGGTCTTTCAACTCCTCCTCATTCAATGCATTGATGGTTCCCGGAGGCATAGCCGAAACTTCCGACAATTCAATCCGCTCTACCTCAGCTTTTGGCACTTCTCTCAGCTGGTCAGGAGCGAAAGGATTTTGAGATACCTTGTAGTTACTCCCCTCCTCATTCACAATCCTTCCTACCACAGACTGCCCATTTTTCAAGATCAGGATAGATGATGCGTATTGATCAGAAATTACATCACTGGGCTCTATGATGGCCTTCAGAATATCCTCAGGAGAGAACCTGGTTCCCAGCTGGGTAAGGTCCGGGCCACTGGCACCACCTTCACCCGCTATGGTATGGCAGGTTTTGCAATTCGCGGCGATGAACATGTTTTTTCCGTTTTGGAAATCTCTTCCCTTCAGGGGCTCTCCGACAACTTGAGCAATATCTTCAGTCTGCCACCTCCTGCCAGGACCTTCCGGACGGATTGCTTCAGCGATATCGTTTCCTGATTCGGTGAGTAAGGCATTACCAGAGAGCTCATTGTAATAGTCAAATTGATCATTGGGAACATATGCCAGGGCGCGTTTCCTTGCATTGTTGATAAAGCCAATGTAGCTATGACCTGCCTGATACCCCAACATTTTCTCAAACCAACTAAAATAGCGCTCCCTCAACTCTGGAGTCCAACCTGATTCAATATCACTCAAAGTCATACCAAAGTAGGTATGCTGTGCCGGTGGTACACTACTCAATGTTTTGGCAATGCTCATTCCATACTGTAAATTCCTGAGGATCAGATCAGAGCCCTCAGTAGCCGTGCCGGTCATACTGGAAGCATCTGAAGTCACTTCCTTCTCAAGTAGTGCCAGGGTCTTCTCGATGGTTCCTGGTACTTCGAGGTATGCCAGTACCTTACTCGAGATAAAATCCAAAGCATCATTTTCGGAAGGATATACAGCAAACAGATAATTTCCCACCTGCTCTTTGAGGGCACCCGATGGGGCTCCAAATCTTGCTATTGTCACTTCGATGGTTCTCACCAGGTTGATTTTATCGTCTGATGAAAGCTTTTCAAAATCAATATCAACCAATCCCTTTAGGAGGGCATCCCGATGTGATCGGTCACCCTGTCTGGCTACCGCCAGACTTCCCTGGATCTTTTTCACAGGGTCAGATTCGCTCTGTACTTTTTTTACATATTGATTGACTGGCTGATGCTCTACTGCTATCCTGGCAGCATACTGTACAAACCTGTCCTCATGACCTAAATACGACCATGCAAACTCAATGGCTTCAGGGTTGGGACCCTGATGATACTGCTCAAGTTTTACTCTCAACTGCTGAGCATCTGTCTTTTCCGGACTTTCACTCGATTTCGTGTCTGTCCCGTCATAATAAACCCGATAAAGATCCGAATCCAGTCTTCTACCCCCTGTCAGGAAATACAAGGCCCCATCAGGACCAAACACACCATCTGTCAGAGGTAATGGAATACCGGACAAAAACTCTTCTTTCTCGCCAATGTATGAAGCTCCGTTCGGCTTCAGGTGTATTCCATAGATAATGCCAAAACTCCAGTCAAAAGCGAACAAGACATCCTGATATTTACCCGGAAAACCTGAATCTTTTCCATGCAGAACCCCCGTAGGTGAACCCTGGCCAATGTTGAGTACGGGAGGTAAATTATCCGGGTAAACAGGAGACCACTTGGCATTTCCTGTTCTCCACCCAAATTCACTGCCGCTTGTCACATGACATATTCTGGTAGGTCGATACCAGGGCATACCGAGATCCCACTCCATATCTGAGTCATAGGTAAACAGGTCTCCCTGTCTGTTGAATGCGATATCATATGGGTTTCGATAGCCGGCACTGATCAATTCCCAATTTTTCCCCTCCGGGTCTGTCTTTGCAATCCATCCTCCGGGCTCCTTTCGCGTTCTGGCATGACCTCGCGGATCAGTCAGATGCGGAAAAAGGTTGTCATGTTGCCAGTTGGAAGGCAGTCTGTAAGCATCCATCTCGGGAGCATCGGTATGGTTTCCTGATACCACATACAATGATTTACCATCAGGGCTGAGAATGATACTGTGAGGACCATGTTCTCCGTCGCCCTTCAATGGCTTAAGTTGAGTGATTCTATCGTATTGGTCATCATTGTTAGTATCCTGCAATCGGTATAGTCCACTTTCTACAGGAAATTCTTCACTCACCCGGTTGTTGACCATGACGTATAGACTATTAAATGCATATAACAACCCCTGGGCATGCCCCATAAGAAGTACAGAATCTGAGTCCGGAGATTTGATGGATAGCCGCTCAATTTTTGGGGTAAGCGAATCCGATCCAATGGCAGGTATCTCAAGCCTGTAGAGTGCACCATACTGGTCGGATGTGATCAGCCTGCCTTTATTATCAAATGCCATGGACACCCAAGATCCCATATCAATTTCTGATGGAGAGAAAATGTGCTCTGCTTTGAATCCCGGCTGAAGCTTTAATTTGCTAACCTTTGGATTAGCTGGCTCATCTTTTGAACAGGAAACCAAAATAATGATTAGGAAGAAAAACGATAAGTTCTTTAGGAAAGAAGGGTGCTTCATGGGTTTAATAAAATATGGTTGAATATATCCAAATCAATAGGATACTGGATTTTAAATGTGTTAAATATATGACAAAACTTTAACCATTTGGGAAAATAGAAATTAATGATATTTCGGTAGATATCACCAGGTATCTATTTTACCCTTTTGATAAAATTTTCGCACTCAATATCGGGCAAACTCCTGAGTAAGGTATCCCGCTGTGACCGGATTCATTACCAGGGTGACATTTACTGATCACATTTACAGGATATGGCTTATTCAGGAACGAAGGAATATCATCTACCGGTGCGTCCTTAGGATGATGGATTTAAAAAAATCTCTTCGCTCCTGGCGTCTACAAAATGTTTTATTATTGCAGTAAACCTAACCTTCAAGCCATTTTCCTACATGAGATCATTGTTAATATGCCTGCTCTTATTACTTGTTTCTTTTCATAAAGGTCTATCCTGCAACTGTCAAAATCCATTATTGGAACAGGAGATAGCTGTCACACAGACCATATTACTGGCAAAGGTTATTTCAACGCAACAGATAACTATCCGACCGGACCGTGAGCGTGTTTACTATCTGTACAGTACCCGGTTTGAAGTAATAAAGCGTTATAAAGGCACAAAATCTGAAACGGTAGAGGTTCTTTCCAGGATCACAGGTTGTGCCTTTCCTTTTGAAGTGGATTCCGTTTACATCTTATTTGCCAGCAGGCATCCAAAATATTTCAAACAATTTACCACCCCATGTCAAAGGACGGAGAAGGCTTCACTTTCTGCTTCACTAATTAGCAAGCTAGACAAGGTTGAGGACCACATTTATCAGATTAGTCAAATTCCGTCTGAAGAATTGTATGGCAAAATCTGGTGTAATGAAATTTTTGACAGGGTAGAAACAACACCAACTCATAAGATGGATTTTGAGGAGACACAGGCTTTCGTAAAAAAGAATCTGGAACCCTGCGAAATCATTTATGAACCAAAGAATAAACGGGACAGTCTGATTATCCAAAGCCCTTCATTTGAAGCAGCTGTAAACCGATTTACGGTGATCTATGAAGTGGACACAGCTGGCCAAATTATCAATCCAAAGATTGCGGATGATTGGAACTCAATTCCAATTAAAGATGATGCTTTGACCTGTAAAAAGAATGCAATCGAGCTGGTAAAAAAATTACCTCCACTTAATCCAGCTGAAATTCGTCATACGAAGGTTTGTACTACAGATAAGTTTCTGGTTGATTTTAGTTTGGTTGTTAATTAAAAAGCCGGATCATGTCCGGCCTTTCGATTGTTATAGTTTAGTTAACCTGGGCTCATAGGTGTATATCTTATCCCCATGCCATGGTTCAAGGTATTCGGATAACTTCTTATAAAATTCATTCTGACTCTTTTCATCCGGCCAGGCAGCTTTGATGATCTCAATATTGGTTTGTTGTAGATTATTCAGATCATCAAATGATTTGAATACAAACACCTGTAAAAAATCCCGACCATCCCCTCCATAGAAATGAACCATGGGATAATAGGCCAGCACGGTTTCATTTTTAAGGATAACTTTCTCAGCATGTTCCTTTAAGAGTTGTGTTCTCTCAGCGATTGAACCATTCTCAGGGAGAGGCTTTGCTCGTAACATTCTGAAATAATAGTACAGGACACTATCCGATTTTGATTGCAACCGCTTAGTAAATGGAAGTAAAGAATAGATCTCATCCGAGTGCTCCAATGAATAATAATTGAATCGTTTTCTCAGCATAGCCCTCCTCTCCAGGGAATCCGGCCAGGTTGCTTTCACTAATTCAATGCCTTTTTCATGTGACTTTTCGAGTTCGGATAAATTCTCATAAGTCTGCATAAAAAGCAGTTCAGAAGCATCATCCGTATAAAAATGATATAAGACAGTTCCATCCAAAATAAAATGATTCTTCATGATCACCTTATCATGGAACTGTCCTTCTAACGCTAACCACGCCTTGTTTGAATTGGTCGTATCAGGAATCCAATGAGTCTTGGAAATAACAGCAATCTGACTCAATAAGCAAAAAGGGATGCATAGCACAGCCATGCATAGCCCAGATGTAATAAATCTTCTCATATTAAGTGGATTTAGGTTATGGATTATATAAAAGTTGACGCTTTTATATGAGAAGTAAAAACAATCGCAAACAATAACTTACGTTGTCTGATAAAAATCCACTATTATCTTGCTAAAATCAACAAAAACAGAGCTAAACTCCCCCTTTCATTTGTCTGGCGAGAATCTTGATGAACTTATCAATATAAGGAGCCGTAGATTCTTTTTTAAGCATGGCAAAGTACCAGGTGCGATGCAGACCGTTTTTAGTAACAGGTACAGTCACTATTGGTTGAGTCTTGAGATAAGGCTCTACAGCCCATTTAGCCAGCACCTTCACGTAAGCACCTGTTTTCACCATTTCCACCTGTGCTTCGGTGAGTAGAATTTCTGTGATTTTTCGGGGTGTCACATTCGCCGGCAACAGAACCTGACGAAAAAGGGCTACAGATTCCAAAGGTCTGGAATAGATCAGGACATTCTGATCGGCAAAATCCTCAGCCACCACATATGGCTTTTCCTCCCAGGGATGACCCTGCGCTACCACTGCCACCAACTCATCACGGAAAAGTTCACGGTACTTTATCGCATTGTTTTTCACTACTTCACTGGTGAGTACACCATCTACTTTGCCATCCAACAAATAAGGAATAGGATCAGCCGTATAATCCGGATGAATATTCACGTTGATCCCCGGAAACTCCCTGGAAAAAGTTTTCATCACCCCGGGAAGCCAGTGATAGCAGGTATAACATTCTGTAGTAATATTCAATTCTCCTACCTCCCCATCCCTTAAACTGATCAGTTCATGCTCAGCCAATTCCAATTCCAACAGGATTTTCTGGGCTGACTTCAACATCACTCTTCCCGCATCCGTAATGACAAGCTTTTTATTGATCCTGTTGAATAGCTGCACCCCCAACTCCTGTTCTATCTCCTTTAGCTGATGGCTCAGTGCCGAGGGTGACACATTCAACTTCCGTACAGCTTTGGTCAGACTCCCCTCTTCAGCTACACTTTCAATTAAACGGAGGTGTCGAATTTCCATATCTATGAATATTTTTCATTCATAAATTTAAATCATTTCATTTCATTCATCATCTTTTTACATAGAATTTCTCGTTTTTTGTTCAGGTGTCATGCCAATAAAGATGAAAAGGTCTTCACTATATCGATCATTAATTCTCCTGACAATCATTGGAACAGGCACATATACCAACTTCCTGATAACAACTCAGCTTTGGAACAATCAAGGGAATCTTCCCAATATCGAACATCAGGTCCAACCCACGAAAACAGATGAGATCAGTCCTTTTAAAGAGTACGAAAACCTTTGTGAAGGCCTGAAAGAAATAGCTATGGAATACCCATTGAGAGAAATTCAAGGATTTATTTCGGAAGACAATAGGATGATTGTGACTGCAGTCGGTAGTATATACAAGGTCATTGGTCCAAAGCCAATTTTCTATGAGGGTAAATATTACCTGGCATGGAATAAATTGATCAAACCCAGTCATAGCTACTCCGGAGTGATCCAGTACAAAGGGTCTGATTATTTGTTTATTCCTGTCAAAGCAATGTTTCACTCACATGTGATTGATGGGGCATTGAGCGAGATGGACCTGCAAACGGCAAAGAAGTTGTCGAGACTCAGACACTTGCTCATAAAAAATGATCGGATCATAGACTTTAATGAGTTTGGTCCCAAATCCATTCAGAAATATTCTGAAAAAGCGTGTCAATACATTGCATTCAGATGAATTTAAAGCGTAATAATTCTCCTCTTCATATACGGGGTACGGGCTGATGTCCGTGCCCTTTTTTTATGCTTTTTTGATTTCCTGAAAGCCAGGCTAATAAAATTAACTTTTTGCAAAACGATATTTGATAAATGACGTATCATTAGATTGCGCCGCAATTCTTGTTTTTCACAAAACAGCATCGCCTAACTAAAATTTTATAGTAATTCATGCAAATGGATCTCTCATTCTTTATCCAATTGGGAAATTTCAATAATTACCCTACTCAGGTTTCAATATTCAATTCTTCTTCTCAGAGTGCCTGATCTACTTTGGCTCTCAATACTTGAAACCCATGCATCAATTACGCTTCTTAATTGTATTTATCATCCTGCTCCCGCTGCTATCAGGGTGTAATAAAGAATCGTACACAGAAATTTCGTTAGAAAAAAAATCTTCCAGGCATAGCAAATCTTCAGGTGGAGCATATACCAAAGTGATCAGCAAGTCCTCTAACATGACTGTATCCGGTGAACTTGTCTTTCTGGATGACACATTGATCCTTTATACTGATCGCCAACAATACGTTGCAATTCCTGTTGACGATATAGAGACAATGACTGCTCAACTAACAGGCACAAAGGCTAAGACCTATTTGTTAATTACAGGATTGACGCTGGTCCCTACAATGGTTGGCTTACTCGCCCATTCCAATCATTCTGATTCTCCAAAAGCCATCGGGCTAATGGCTACCAGCCCCGGATTACTGGTTGCCCTCATAGAATCTTTTAAAAAACCACAACTCATTAACTATCCTGAAGATTCGTTAGAAGAATTTAAACAACATGCCAGGTATCCGGACGCTCTGCCTTTTGAACCTAAATTTCAAGATCTACTGAGCTCCGCAAGTGTAGATCACGGCAAATTGGGTCTGGAATGTATGCCCATGACATCCACTAATGGGTCTAAAACGCACTTATCCATTAAAAAACGTTAATTGTTTTATAACCATAGTCACTTTTGACTTGCTTCATTAATTTTGATGCCGAATGAAGTGGGCTTACGACATAGGTGTATTTGAAATTATTGCCATCCTGGCATTTATCCTTTTCTATTCTTTTTATCTTATCAGACTGCTCAGGATCAGGAATGTATTAAATACTTCCATCAGACGATCTGTGCTCAAACTCTTACTCAGGAGTATTTATGTAATCCTTATGATAGTTGCCTTGCTCGGACCTTCTTTTGGAGATACCACCCGGGAAGTGAAGGCCATCGGAAAAGATATATTCATTTGTGTTGACCTGTCTGAATCCATGAATGCCGTGGACGTTCAACCTTCCAGGCTTGAAAAGGTGAAATTTGAATTAAAGAACATTGCAGAGGCCTTCAGTTCAGACCGCATTGGTTTGATCATGTTTTCCAATGAAGCCTTTATGCAATGTCCGCTTACCTACGACAACAATGCTTTGACCCTCTTCATCCAATCTCTAAATACGGACCTTGTACCCAGTACCGGAACAGATTTTGGCCCCCCACTTAAGATGGCATTGAAAAAGTTGACAGATGAGACACAGTCCCAGGCCAAGCAAACCTCCAAAATCATTATCCTGATCAGCGATGGGGAAGATTTTGGGGAAGAGACAGAAGATGTAGGAAATGAAGTAGAAAGCTCAGGCATTAAGCTATTTACGCTAGGTGTGGGCACCGAAAGAGGCAGTAAAATCCCGACAAGACGAGGATTCAAGAAAAACAGATCCGGCGAGGATGTGATCAGCCAGCTAAATGACGCCTCATTGAAAAAGCTTGCAGCTGACACAGGAGGTAAATATTTTGAGATCAATGAATCCCGAAACGATGTGTCCCGTTTGATTAGTGCAATCAATGACATTGAAGGAGAATTGAGAGATGCCAAAACCATGGATGCCAAAGCCAATAAGTACTTTTACTTTCTCGGTGCGGCATTTTTCCTTATGCTCCTTGATTTGATCATTAATGTGAAGGTTATCAGGATATGAAAGCAATCTTCCTTATCACTTTGTTAGTCCTTTCCCCTGATCCTATTGAGATCAACAGGATCAATAAAACAAAAAAAGCCGCCGAAACAGCTTATAATGCCGGCAATTATGAGCTGGCAGCTTCAAAATACAGAATCCTTACCGACAGTATGCTGATCGATGAGGACGAAGTGTATTTAAACATGGCTCACAGTTATTTTCATCTCAATGATTCTGCCAACGCTACCAGCACTTACAACCAGTTGACAGGCTCGCCAAACAAAGAAATCAGGTCTATAGCATATCAACAACTTGGCGTGATGGCCAAAAACAATCGCCAGCTAAACGAAGCGGAGTCTATGCTGAAGTCCGCCATCCGGGCTAACCCCACAAATAGTGAAGCCCGATACAATTACGAGATTGTGAAAAAGCTTTTACAGCAGCAAAACGAACAAAACCAGCAGAACCAGGACAATCAAAACCAGGATCAACAAGATCAGAATCAGGATCAGGAGAACCAGGATCAGCAAAAGCAAAACCAGGACAAACAAAATCAGGAATCTGAACAGGATAGTCAGGAACAAGAACAACAGGAACAGGAGCAGAACAACGAGGAGGGTGAGCAGGGAGAGCAGGAACAGCAACAACAGCAGGAAGGAGAAGAGCAAGACAGCAAGGAACAGGAAAACCAGCAACCTGGCACCAAAGAAAAGCTTGAGGAGATGAATATTTCTGAAGAAAAGGCCAGGATGATTCTCGAGGCCATGAAAAACAACGAATTTCAGTATATTCAGCAACGGAAAAGAAAACCTACTAAACAGCAGGACCCTAACAGGCCAGACTGGTAAACAACATTGATCATGGAAGAAGTATTCATTGTATCTATCGTACGTACTCCCATCGGAAGTTTTGGTGGCACACTCTCCTCCTTTTCTGCCACTCAGCTGGGTAGCCTGGCTATCAAGGGTGCATTGGATCGTCAAAAGATTGACCCCAAAGAAGTTCAGGAAGTTTTTATGGGGAATGTGGTATCGGCTAACCTGGGCCAGGCCCCTGCCCGTCAGGCAGCCATTGGTGCTGGTATTGGTACCCATGTACCCTGTACAACCATCAATAAAGTCTGTGCTTCAGGAATGAAGGCAGCCATGCTTGGTGCTCAGTCTATCATGTTGGGGATCAATGATGTGGTGGTGGCCGGTGGAATGGAAAGTATGAGCAACATCCCCTACTACATTCCAAAGGCAAGATATGGCTACAAATATGGTCACGGTCAGCTGATTGATGGGCTGATGCATGATGGGCTATGGGAGGTTTACAACGGCTTTCCGATGGGTAGCTGTGCTGATAATACAGCTAAGGAGATGAAGATCTCTCGCGAAGAGCAGGATGAATATGCCATTAGATCCTATAAGCGTGCTGCTAAAGCGACGGAGGATGGAGATTTTAAATCTGAGATCATTCCTGTAGAGATTCCCCAGAGAAAGGGCGACTCGCTGGTGATGGATACTGACGAGGAGTACAAAAACGTGTTCTTCGAAAAGATCCCCTCACTCAAGCCGGTCTTCAATCCTGAGGGCACCGTTACCGCTGCCAATGCCTCAACGATCAATGACGGTGCTTCGGCAATGGTACTGATGAGTAAGAGCAAAATGGAGTCACTGGGATTAAAGCCAGTAGCAAAAATCATTGGTTTTGCAGATGCTGCACAGGACCCTATCTGGTTTACCACTGCCCCTTCCCTGGCTATTCCAAAAGCGATACAGCGGGCAGGTTTGAAACCTGAGGACATTGACTATTACGAGATCAATGAAGCCTTTTCTGTTGTCGCGCTTGCCAATAACAAAACCCTCGGACTGGATCCGGAAAAAGTAAATGTGCTGGGTGGCGCAGTTGCTCTCGGACACCCCCTGGGTGCATCAGGAGCAAGGATCATGACTACATTAACCACCGTTCTCATCAAGAATAAAGGTGAATATGGTGTAGCAGGAATATGCAATGGTGGTGGAGGAGCATCCGCCATTGTCATCCAAAAAGCATAATTTCTTCGAATAATTCTCGTTTATTTGTGTGGTGTTATGAAGACAGGTTTCCTGATTGCGCTACTGGTATGTTCATTGGGTTTGATGGCTCAGACCCCCATCATTACCTACTATGATGATGGTAGCATCAAAGAGAAATACCACATCCTGGATAATGATAGCTCCAAAGTAGACGGCCTTTATGAAATGTACAGTCCTTTGGGGAACGTCATCATCACAGGACATTATGAAAAAGGGAAAAGACAGGGAGAGTTTGTAAACCTGTATGAAGATGGCTCCATCCAAAGGACCACAAGCTATAAAAATGGCCAGAAGCAAGGGTTGACACAGGTCTTCGATCCTGAAGGTCATTTAATCCAGGAAGCTGTCTTTGCAGACGATACACTGACCGGTGAACTAAAATCCTATCATCCTGATGGCTCCCTCAAAGCACAAACCACGTTCAACAATGGCAAGCCTGAAGGATGGGTAATTTCTTATTATCCCAATGATATCAAAAAGGAAGAAACCTACTACAAAGAAGGGAAGCCGAATGGAATTACACGGGAATTCTATGAAACTGGAAACATTAAGCTGGAGGCTGAACTTGTCAATGGCCTTCTTGATGGTGAATACAAAACTTACTTTCCGAATGGTCAACTGGAGATGGAAGCTATCAACCGCAGAGGATCGCGAACCGGTTCGGTAAAGTACTACTATGAAAACGGTCAACTTCGGTCAAGGGGAGTATATGTAAATGGTGGTCTTGAGGGAATGTATGAAGTTTTCTATGACGATGGATCACCAAAAGCTACTATCCCATACAATGAAGGAGCACGTGCAGGAAAGAGCACAGAATTCTTCCTTAGTGGAGAAGTCAAATCTGTGGGCGTCTACAGCAATCATGGCATGGATGCCGACATCAAAGAATACAATGAAAAAGGAAATCTCATTCAGGAAAAGAGCATCCGCAACGAGCTTCCTCATGGCAAATGGAAAACCTACGATGACAAGGAAAACCTCGTTTTAGTGGAACCGTATGAATCTGGCAAACTGCATGGCGTGAAGCTTCTCTATGAACATAAAAAACTGATCAAAGAAGAAACCTATGCCTATGGTATCAAGGCAGGAAAAGCCGTTGACTACTTTCCCAATGGCGAGCCAGAGGTTGTTTCCAACTGGAAACTAAACTGGCTGCAAGGTGACTATGTCCGGTACCATAGAAATGGCAACAAGTATTATGAAGGCACCTACCATAGAAACAAGCGACATGGTAACTGGACCTATTACAACAAAAAAGGCGAACCCGAAGTCAGAGAGATTTATGAACACGGGGACCTGAAGAAGAAAATTGAGCTTTGACCCCTCTTAAATTCCGTCTTCCATTTTTTTAATCAGATGCTAATATGAATCTGTAGTAGCCTTTTGTCTTTATGGGGTAATATTTATACGGATCAAAATAAAATGGATCTTTCAGGGTCGTTTATTCAAAAGAATTCCCAAAAACAATGAAGAGATCATGTTAAACTTGCTTTTTGATCTATATTTAACGCAATGAAAACAAGTACCAGACTACAGTTATCGACCATGATGTTTCTCCAGTATTGCGCCTGGGGAGCTTGGTATGGTCAAATGAGTAAATACATGACCAATCAGCTTGGAGCCACAGGCGATCAGGTAGGTCAGGCTTACGCTGCTTTTTCCATTGCCATGATCGCAGCCCCTTTCTTTGTGGGTATTCTGGCTGACCGATTTTTTTCGGCACAGAAAGTCATGGGTTGGCTAAACCTCACCGGAGCGGTCATCTTATTCTGGGTGTTGCAAATCGATGACCCTAACACCTTCTTTTGGGCCATACTGCTTTATTGTCTGACTTTTACTCCTACCATTTCGCTGGCCATTTCTATTTCTATGCAGCAGATGGAAAACTCGGAGAAGGAATTTCCTTCTATTCGGGTACTGGGAACAATTGCCTGGATCGTGATCGTGAATATTGTCGGATTTATGGGTGTTGGTGGAGAAGTAGTGATTTTCGAATTCACCATGTGGTTCTCCATCGTATTGGGAGTATTTTCTTTCTTTCTTCCCAAAACACCACCTACATCAGAAGGCCCTGTTTCCATTGGACAAATTCTTGGAAAAGACGCATTGGTCCTTTTGAAAGAAAAATCATATCTCATTTTCTTTATCTCTTCCATTGTGATCTGTATTCCTCTGGCATTTTATTATACATGGGGTAATCCGGCCATCACAGATGCCTACATATTCTCGTTTCCTAATGCAGACCCTACAGGCTTTAAGGTAGAAAACAAAATGTCATTGGGTCAGGCCTCTGAAGTTATTTTCATGCTCATCCTGCCCATTCTCTATGTGCGTTTGGGAATTAAGAAAATTATCATTGTGGGGCTCATAGCCTGGATCATCAGGTTCGTTTTCTTCGGGTTTGGAAATGCAGACAGTCTTGAGTGGATGTTTTATGTCGCCATCCTGCTTCATGGTATTTGTTACGATTTCTTTTTTGTGTCTGGGCAGATTTACACAGATAGAAAGGCCGGACCTAAGATCAAATCGCAGGCTATCGGTCTCATAACTTTGGCCACCTATGGTGTAGGGATGTTCATTGGGTCCCTCGTATCCGGATGGGTAAAAGATGCCTATACCTATGAGGAAGTCACCAACTGGACCGGTGTATGGCTGTTCCCATCCTATATCGTAGCAGTTGTCCTGATATTTGTGGTGATATTCTTCCATGAAAAAGGGAAAGTGGTGACTATTGATAAGTAACAATTTTGATTTCTGAATAAAAAGACGATTTTATCATGCATGACTTAGGTTTTGTAAGCGCCATCTTAGCTGACAATTCTTTTGAAGAAGTAATCGACTTCGCTGCTGCCCAGCGATTTAAATGCGTAGAAATTATGTGTTGGCCAAAAGGCAAAGCCGAACGCAGGTATGCCGGTGTCACACATATCGATGTGGATACCCTGGACAAGGACAAAGCCGCATTTTACAACGAATATTGTCAATCCAAAGGGGTATATGTCTCGGCCATGAGCTATTACCCTAACCCTTTGGATCCTGATCCCGAGCTATCAAAAACCTATGTGGAGCACCTGAAGAAAGTCATCAAAGGAGCCGCGATGATGGGTTTGAAAAACGTCAACACCTTTGTTGGCAGGGACCCGAGCAAGAATGTGGATGAGAACTTTAAAAGGTTTGAAAAAATCTTCCCTGACCTGGTAAAGCTGGCCGGTGATCATGGCATAAACTTAGGTATCGAGAACTGCCCCATGTACTTCACTAACGACGAATGGCCCAGCGGGAAAAACCTGGCCGTCAGTCCGGTGATCTGGGAACGCATGTTCAACATCATCCCTGATAAAAACTTCGGGTTGAACTACGACCCTTCGCACATGATCTGGCAGCACATGGATGCCTATCAGCCTATCTACGATTTCAAAGAAAGACTGCATCATATACATCTAAAGGATGTGAAGCTCTATCCCGAAAAACTGGACAAAGTGGGTATCCTGGCGACTCCACTGGAGTATCACTCCCCTAAACTACCCGGTCTGGGAGACGTGAACTGGAGCAAGTTTTTCGCAGCACTCACAGATGTAAAATACCGGGGTCCGGTCTGTATCGAGGTAGAGGATAAATCGTTTGAAGGCAGTAAAGAAGATATCGAAACATCTTTGCTGATCAGTAGGAATTATCTTAGTCAGTTTTTGGTGCTGTAGATTTTTACTGGGCATCTAATACCTAAAACTCATTACCTTTGCCCACCATGGCCGAAGGCATAAAATTCACAGATTTCCATTTCAGCGGACAGACCAACAAATATCAGGGTAAAGTCCGTGATGTATATACCGTAGATGACAAACTCGTTATGGTTGCTACGGATAGGATCTCCGCTTTTGATGTGGTCCTTCCCAGGGCAATACCTTACAAAGGACAGGTGCTCAACCAGATAGCCGCTTTGTTTTTAGAAAAGACCAAAGACATCGTGAAGAACTGGGTATTGGATATTCCTGATCCCAATGTGACGATTGGCAAAAAGTGTGAACCTTTCCAGGTGGAGATGGTCATCAGGGGATATCTCTCAGGTCATGCAGCCCGGGAATACAAGGCAGGCAAAAGAACCTTATGTGGTAATCCTTTACCAGAAGGGCTCAAAGAGAATGATAAGTTACCTACACCACTGATCACACCTACTACCAAAGCCCATGAGGGTCACGACGAAGATATCTCCCGAGAAGAGATCCTGAGGCAAGGAATTGTGAGCGAGCAGGACTATAAAAAACTCGAAGAGTACACATTTAAATTGTTTGAAAGAGGTACACAGCTTGCCAAAGAACAAGGCCTGATTCTCGTAGACACCAAGTATGAATTTGGTAAAATCGGAGATGAAATAATCCTGATCGATGAGATCCATACACCGGATAGTTCACGGTATTTTTATGCTGAGGGCTATGCAGAAAGGCAGAAAAATGGTGACGAACAAAAACAACTGTCAAAAGAATTCGTTCGTAGATGGTTAATTGCCAATGGCTTTCAGGGTAAGGAAGGACAAAAAGTACCGGAAATGGATGATGCATTTGTCCAATCCGTTTCAGATCGATATATTGAGCTCTTTGAAAAAATAACAGGCAAAGAATTTATCAAAACCTCTGAGGAAGAGGATGTAATAACCCGGATCAAGAAAAATATCGAAAAATCTTTAGGGCATTAAAGTGAAGAAATGACACAATATTTTCGATATAAGAAACCTTAAACTATACTAAAAATGAAATTTTCAATCGATAGACAAGAACATTATACCATACTTACCATAGACGAGGAAAAACTGGATTCTTCGGTTGCTCCAGAAGTGAAATCTGAATTTGTAACATTACAGGCAGAAGGGGTAATCAGAGTCATCTTGAGTCTGGAAAATGTTAAATATTCCGATTCTTCAGGCTTAAGTGCTTTACTTGTTGGAAACAGGATCTTTTCTGAAAATGGTGACTTCATCATTTATGGAGTGAATGAACATGTGATGAAACTAATCAGCATCAGTCAGTTAGACAAAGTCATCAACATCCTTCCTTCCAAAGAAGAAGCCATTGACGCCATCTTCCTGAATGAAATTGAAAAAGGTTTAAGAGAAGAAGGAAAATCCGAATAATCTGAAAATTTGGCGCTCGAGCTTCAAATACTAGGATCCAATTCGGCGGCCTTTGCTCACAACAGACACCACACAGCTCAATTGCTGAGGGTTCAGGATAAGTATTACCTGATAGATTGTGGTGAAGGCACGCAGCTCCTACTCAAGAGGTTTAAGATCAAGCTGGCAAGAATCCAGAATATCCTGATCTCTCACCTCCACGGAGACCATTACTATGGACTGATGGGTTTGTTAAGCACCCTGCACCTTTACGGTAAAAAAGCAGATGTGCATATTTATGGTCCTCCGGGACTGTCTGAGATTATTAGTCTTCAGCTAAAATATTCGTCCACTTTCCTGAGTTACGACATCAAATTTCATGAGTGGACACCCAACAAGCAGGAAGTCATTTTTGAGGATCATCAACTTACCATTGAGACGATTCCTTTAGATCACAGGATTCACTGTTCGGGATTTTTATTCAGAGAGAAGCCCAAAAAACGGGGGTTATTGAGAGATAAAATACCTGAGCTCCTCACGCCGGTGGAAGTCAACGAGCTGAAAAATGGAAATGACCTGCTGGATGAAGAGGGTAACATCCGATATCGCGCCAAAGAAGTCACCATACCGCCAAAAAAACCTTATAGCTATGCCTATTGCAGCGATACCCGACTGATACCAGGCATGGAAGAAAAGATCCGTGATGTGGATCTGGTTTATCATGAATCCACCTTCATGGAAGACATGAAGGAAAGGGCTAATTACACCTTTCATACCACAGCTGCTCAGGCGGCTTCACTGGCCAAGAAAGCCAACGTTGGTAAACTTTTACTTGGTCATTTTTCTACCCGATACAAAGATTTGGCCCCTATGCTCAGTGAGGCAAAAAATATCTTTGAAAATACCGAACTTGCTGAAGAAGGCCGTAGGTTCTTAATCAATCACTAAGAAGACATTGGAAAGCAATAAAAGACAAAATTTATTCCTCCTACTGACAGGCATCTTCCTGACCAATGCCATTCTTGCTGAAATGATTGGCGTTAAGATCTTTAGTGCGGAATCTACTTTGGGCCTCCCTCCTGCCAATATCAAGCTTCTGGGGGGATACATTCTTGATTTCAACCTCACTGCCGGGGTGGTGATCTGGCCAGTAGTCTTCATCACCACCGATGTGATCAATGAATACTTTGGGAAGCGTGGTGTGAGAAAGATCAGCTACCTGGCTGCAGCCTGCATCGCCTTTGCTTTTCTGGTGATCTATATAATAACACTTCTACCTCCCGCAGAATTTTGGCTGGATGTGAATAGTCAGGATCCCGATGGCAACCCTTTCAATATCAACTACGCCTTTAAGACAATTTTTACTCAGGGCCTTGGGATCATTGTTGGCTCCCTGATAGCATTCCTCATCGGTCAGTTGCTGGACGTCTTTGTCTTTCAAAAATTAAGAAGGATCACTGGAGAAAAAATGGTGTGGCTCAGAGCCACTGGAAGTACCCTTGTATCCCAGTTCATAGATAGTTTTGTTGTCCTGTTTATCGCCTTTTACTTCCTGGCACCTGCGGGATCTCAATGGAGTTTTGAGCAGGTTCTCTCCGTGGGGATCATCAATTATATCTACAAGTTCTTTATAGCCATTGTGCTCACTCCCCTTATTTACCTGGGACACTACCTCATTGATAACTACCTTGGCGCTGAACTTTCCCATAAAATGAAAGAGGAAGCGACAGCTACCAGTGAAGGTTTTTTCTAAAATTGCTCGTATCTCAGCTCCAAAACGATGTGTTTGAGCTCTGATAACATGCCTGCCGTAGCTCCCCAAACCACTTTATTCCCCAGGTCAAAGTACGGAGAGTCCAGCCTCACATTATTTCCTACTACAATCTCTGTTCGCTTCAAATTGGTTTCATCCATCAGGTCATCAAGGGCTACATCCACCACTTCATCCACTTCTATTTGATCCGGGATATACTTCGGGACCTCCGGATAATAGCCTATTACAGGTAAAACCTGGTGATTACTTGCCACCACAGAGAAAGAACTCAATGAACCGATGATACTGGTCTTATCTGCTATTATCCCTATTTCTTCCTCCGCCTCACGCAATGCTGTGTGAAAGAGATCCTGATCACCCTCTTCCCATTTTCCACCAGGTAGAGAGATCTGACCACCGTGAGGTCCGTTATACTGAGGCCTTTGAATCAAGGGAAACCGCAGTTGTCCATCTTTTTCATAAAAAAGGATCAGTACTGCACCATCACGCGGTTTCTTTGAATTGGCGAACCTGATACGTTCTCCACTGATCAGGGAGGGCATCATGATGCGATGAGATGTGTCCCCTGGAAGATCTAGTTCCAGTCTGTTCTTCAGTTGTTGAGCAAAGGTTGGACCCATAGAAATCAAAAATATTTATTTTATTTTTTTCAAGAATAACTAAATTACTTTCAGATCCAATATGGAAGAAATTCCTCCCTATATCAACCTGGTATTCGTTGCTACCACTTTCGCAACATTTGGTTTTGCCGTCTATTCGGTCAAAACATCCTTTGGCAAGGAGAAATCCAATTTCCCCATTGTATACGGAATCTTTCTGATCGGCTGGTTATGCCTGACAGGAATACTGGCCAACAAGCTATTCTTTTATGATCTGGACTTCCTCCCACCTAAGATTTTTCTTTTCGTGGCCTTTTTCCTCCTCACCAGCCTATCCCCGCTATTTTCAAGTCGTGGTAGGTCCATGATCAGGAATATGCCGATCACCAGTTTAACATACCTGCATATTATCAGAGTTCCCGTAGAGATCGTCTTGTGGTGGCTTTTTCTGGAAGGAAAAGTTCCCGAAGACATGACCTTCGAGGGTGTAAACTATGATATCCTCTCCGGGATCACCGCACCATTTGCAGCTCTTTTTCTTGTAGGAGGTAAAACAAAGTTCCGTATCGGGGCAATCATCTGGAATTTTATTGCCATTGGCCTCCTTTTCAATGTGGTGATCAGAGCCATCATGGCCACGCCATTTTTCTATGACTCAAGCATCTTCGATGCACCCAATGTGGCGGTATTGTACGCCCCCTTCGTGTGGTTACCAACTTTTATTGTACCATTGGTGCTCACAGCACATATTTATTCACTGTATCAACTTTTTACTGAGAAAGAAGAAGATTATTGACAGTATTGCCGAACAAGCGATATTGATCTTGCTTCGCTTTGTTGTTTTCCTTTCAGCCAGTATTCACAGGCTTTTTCTTTATCTCCCTGCTGATGATACGCCTCTCCAAGGTAGGAATAGATCTCATCAAGAAAAGTATTTCGATTCAGTGCATCTTCAAATAACCTGATCGCTTCCTGGTAATCTCCCTTTTTAAGATAATAAATGCCCTTGTTGCGATAAGCCCATGCATTCATCGGGTTGGCTAAAATGCTCTTGTTGATGTCTTTCAAAGCTGTCTCCAGCGAATCCATAAAAAGATATACATACCCCCGATTATTTAAGAAATAAGGCTCTCGTGGTACAATCTTTAATGCTTGATTTAATGCACCCAAAGCAAGGGTATACTCTCCCTGTGCCAAAAATACCTGACTCAGGGTATTGTATGCATTGGCTTCATTAGGATCTCTCTTGAGTACATATTTCAACCAAAACTGTGCTGAATCAAGACTATTTTGAAAATAATGAAGTGTGGCCAGGTTCACGTAAGACTCGGTATTGGTAGAATCAAGAGAAATGGCCCGATGAAAGCTTTCCTTTCCTGCCTCGTAATCCTTGAGCTTGGTTTGAAGCAGCCCCTTATAGAAATAGATAAAAGCCGAATCTGCATAGGCCGTTTCAAGTTTCAGCAAATCTTCAAAGGCATCATCTACCCTTCCTGCTTCCTCCAGGGCATATATCCTATTGAACCTTGCATCTTTATAAGTTGAGTCAATCTCTATGGCTCTGTTATAATCCAGGATGGCTTCATGTGGTCGGCCATCTTCTACCTTGGCTACTCCCCGGTTATTGTAGGCCGAAGCATAATTTGGATCAGCCTCGATAGACTGGGTATATAAGTGAATGGCTTCATCGTACTCCCGGTCGTTTAAAGCCTCGTTGCCCAGGAGAAAAAACCGGTCTCTTTCTGTTTTATTTCCGGTACTACATCCCGAAATAATCAGTGAAGCTGTTAGAACAAAAGTAAAATAAAGGAATAGATGTCTGGAGGTAATGGAGTTACTCTTCACTAACTAGAAGGGTGTTTTATAATCCTTTTGAAATTCTTCCCATGTAGTATCTGTATATGCATTCTCGCCAAAATACGCCAGGATCGGTTGTAAATCCTTCGCCTTCATGTAGCCTGCTACTGGTTGTATAATCCTGAATTCCTCATCCATAAAAACAGTAGTGGGATAGCTCAGTTTATTGTTGGTGAGTGCTATTGCCAATTCGTGCACTCCCCTTCTGCCGCTGGCCACATATTTAAAGGTATGGTCGTTAAATTCAACATCCTCTTTTTGTTCTGCATTGAATTTAACAGCATAATAGTTTTTGTTGATGTAATCAATGAGATACTCATTACTGTATGCTTCCGCATCCATTTTTTTGCACCAACCACACCAGTCGGTATAAATGTCAATCAGTAGTTTTTTTGGCTTCTTCTTCGAAAGCGCAACTGCTTCCTCAAAAGAATACCACTTAACCTCCTGAGCATCAGCAAGATACCCTATCGATAGTAAAACGACTAATATGGCAATTCCCTTTTTCATAAGCTTAAAATTACTGAAAGATTAACGTTTCCAAAAACAGGATAGTTTCAATCATACAAAAAGGGTGCCTGGGCGACTATTTCATGAAATAACTTTTCTCCTTAAAGATCTTATGGGTCACGGTACTGTCACTGAAAAACTCATGCTCGTTGTGGCTGGAACTTAAGACATCATTTCCATCCAAAGTCACAGTCAGGTCCTCCTGGTTAGAAAAGCCGAAGCTCACGGTCTGTACCGGACTACCTGAAGACGCTGTAAAAGAACGGCTGGTCACCAGGCTGAGACCACTGATATAACTTGCGGTATTGGCTGAATCTGCCGGAACATTGTCCACAAACCATTTTCCATCAGACTTCACCAGTGAGAAGGCACCCTCCGGGTAATCAAATGAAATGTTGGTAAGAGAATCCTTCGTTACCCTGAGCACCTCGTTTTCGCGGTAACTATTCGGGTCAGCACTCACACTCATGCTCATGAAATTATTGGCTACATAGGTATCATTTTCATCTGCTAGTCGCACGTAGGTATAGAAAGAGCGCTGTCCTTCCAAACCAAAACGTCCGATGATGATGTCAAGTACTTCATCGTTGCCTTCAAATACTTTCACCTGGGTACCTGAGGTATCTACCTGAAAATCCGCCCATTTATCTTCAGATCGTGAGGCTATTCTCGACGGTTCAATGCTAGACAAGCTGGAGAGCATAGAATTGATACTTCCTGGCTTGGCCGGTTTGGTTGATCCGTCTGATAGATGCACGGTCCAGTCATCCGGCCCTCCACTTAGTGTCGTGGTATTACCTCCCCCATCGATTTCCACACGCGTTACAGCATCTTTTTCAATGTCGACCAGCACATCTCTAAATGATTTACTTCTGCTGTCGCCTCCCATATAGCTCACCCCAAGGTATACCAGCACAAGAACAGCCAGTATACCGACCAACAAAATGGTATTCTTGCTTTTCATATCTCAGATCATTTAAAGTTTCCCTGCATCCATCGTTGTCGCTTCCTGTTGTTTTGCGATTTTCTGACAAATGCATAAATCAAAATGAGTAGAATCGGAGCCAAAACATTGCCGTATTTCAACAGGTTTTTAGTACCATCTTCAATTTTATCTAGCGGCCTGTTTGTAATGCCTTTGGTCCTTAGATTGATCAACCCTGTATCATCAGCCAGCCAATCCACCGCATTGGCAGCCAGACTTATATTGTCCTGGTTTACCTGTTGTGGTCTTTGACCGGTTCCATTCACGCAGAAATTCCCATTGGATATCAACACCAAACGACCACTTCCCCCTTCTAACCCATCAAGAGCTGCTCCAAGGATTTGAGGTTTAGCTGTGAAATCATTCTGTGTCCAGTTTTTCTGGATATCAACATATGCCGGCGGGTTGACAACACCTGTATTTTCTGACGAAAAAATGAGTGGTATCTGTGAGGCTGAGGTATCTGAACTATTGAATGAAATACTACTCGCAAATTGAAAGACTACAGACTCTAGCCCCCCTGTAATTGGGTGGTCTTCAAATTCGGACACAATAGGGAAATAGGGAAATTCAACCTGACTATTGATGGTGAAAAAACCCTGTCTTTGCTGTACGGTAACTGATGCACAATTAGCATCTATCACAAAATTTGTTTGCAAGTCCATCCCTTTGTTGGCCAGCCACTTTCGCATCCCGGTGGTAGGTCCTACAGATAGCATGCCCTGCTGCATATCGCCATGCACCGGCGAGTAACCAATCAATAATCCACCCCCTTGCTCCAGGTAGCGATCAAGCTTTTGAAATTCCACCTGGTTGATGGTATCTGTGACTCCCATCCAGATCAGGGCACGATAATACGACGGTATCATGCTCGTATCGGCAATATTCAATGGCTCCACATCATACAGCACCGAGAACTGCTCCATCAGCTGAGGGTACGCCTGTAGTGGCGGGGCTCCATACCCCTGGATCAATCCGATCCTGGGTTTGTCCTTGATAGAGATCTTCTTGATCGCTGTAGTCAGGTTGTACTCCATGGCGGCCCCTGGCTGGATTAGCGGTATTACCTCTGTGCGATCTTCCATTTTCAAAACAGCACCCAGGTAAGCACGCATCTGCTGTACTTTGTCGCTCTCTGTCACATTGATCATCACCGGCTGCACGCCAGCCTGCTGAGCTTCCTGCTCCAGCTCCTCACTTTCATTGGGGCTGACAAACTCATACACCACATTGCCACCCGACTGATTTTCGTATTCGACCAGCTGATCTTCAAAATCCTGCTTGGTCTTCAAAAGCTGTGAAGGAAGGTCCTCGGAGAAATAAGCCTTGACCGTAACTACACCATCCAGCTCTTCGAGCACATCTTTAGTAGCTTCACTAAACGTATATCGGTTATCTTCAGTAAAATCCAGTCTGAAATACAGCTGATTTGAGATCAGGTTGACCACGATCACGATGGCTACAATCACCAACAACTGTAAAATGATATTTCCTTTTTTCATCACTTCTAATATCGTTTTAGGATTGCCAGTTTCGTTTTGAGAGCATCACCTGAGAGGAAATGACCCCCAGAATGATGATGCTGAGAAAGAACAGAAGGTCACGGCTGTCAACCACTCCTCTACTGATCGATTCAAAATGTGCACTCATGCTCAGGAAATTGAACAACGTACCCAGCACACCGGTGAAGGAACTCCCAATGACATCAAACAGCAATTGAAAGAAAATTCCGATAGAAAGTGCTACCAGGAAGGCGACAATCTGATTTTGGGTCAGGCTACTCGAAAACAGCCCAATGCTGATGTAGCTGGCTGAAAGAAGTAGCAGACCAAAATACCCTCCAATCACAGCTCCGTCATCAATGTTGCCCAATTGGGAAATGGTGATATAATATGGCAGCGTGCATACCAATGCAATCAGAACCAGTAAAAAGCAAGCCAAAAACTTACCCCATACGATCTGGCTATCTGTGACCGCCTTGGTAATGAGCAACTCTATGGTACCTGCTTTGTTTTCCTCGGCAATCATCCGCATGGTGATAGCAGGTATGAAGAAGAACAAGGACCAGAAAGCAATCCCAAAAAAGATCTGCATACTGGCCTGACCAGAGACAAACACATTCGTGCCGACCAGCCAGGTAAATGTTCCACTTAATCCGAGGAATAAAATAATCATCACATAAGCAATGAGTGAGTCAAAAAAAGAGGACAACTCACGTTTAGTAATAATCCATACTTTTTCCATGTCTTCTTATTTTGTCAATTGATGGAATACATCTTCCAGCCTGGTTTCCAGACCGGTCATCTCCAGCAAATACCATTTATTCTTTACACACAGGTCAAAAAGCTCCTTACGTGAGGAAGTGTCAGGCTTACTCTGAACCTGAAACCACCCTGACTTGCCTTCCTGAGGGATCACCTTTTCCACCGAAGCCAACTTTAGTATTGCTTTTTCGATCTTTTCAGGATCTCCTTCAATCCGGACGGTGAGCAATTCCTGACCCTGTGCCTGATTTCTTAGCGTTTCGGATGTGCCATCTGCTACAATCCTCCCCTTGTTGATGATCAAAATCCTGTCACAGGTAGCTTCTACCTCTGAGAGGATGTGGGAGCTCAGGATCACCGTTTTTTCCTTACCCAGCTCTTTGATCAGCTTTCTGATCTCTACAATCTGATTGGGGTCCAACCCCGTCGTGGGTTCGTCCAGGATCAGGATCTCAGGATCATGGATCATGGCCTGCGCCAGCCCTACCCGCTGCCTGTATCCTTTGGATAGCTCATTGATATTTTTGTGCTTCTCCCTGTCGAGACCACATTTTTCAATCATCTTACCAACACGGTCTGGAATTTCCTTTTTGGGTACTCCCTGGATTTCCGCTGAAAACTTCAGATATTCCACTATGGGCATGTCCAGATATAGCGGATTGTTTTCCGGGAGATAACCAATCTTACGTTTGATGATGTCTTGATCCTTGTGGATAGAATGTTCGTCTAACCGAACATCTCCATCAGTAGGTGCCATGAAACAGGTGATAATCTTCATGGCTGTACTCTTCCCCGCACCGTTTGGGCCAAGGAATCCAACTACCTCCCCAGTCTTTATTTCAAAAGATACATCATTTACCGCTTTCTGATCCCCGTACTTCTTTGTGAGATTCTCGACAACGATAGACATAGTGTGTTTAGGGTTAATTCAAAAATGCACTGATTCTAGAGGCTGCAATAATAATCAGAGCCCCATAGATATTCAAGAGAACTGTTTGGTTAAAAAAAGTTAAAAGTCCATTTGGCTGCAAACTGCGGATTGAGCAAATTTTACTTTTTAACAACGTTATTCATTTTTTGACGGCTGGCTTCGTCTTTGAGGATATTTCAGCCATAAATATCCTTCTATTAATCTCATTTTATGCTTACCATTTACCCCTTAGAGTTTGTTCTTGTTTGCTCCCGCAGGATTTTCTTGTATTTTTGAAGCATATCCTGAATTCATGCAGTTGGATTTTAATCGAATTAAGAACAAACAAAGAATATTTATCGGCGGCAATAGTGGGACGGACGAGATCCTTAACATTATTTCTCACAGCCTCAAAACCTTAAAAAAGCCCTTTGATGTGCTACCAAACGGTATTGGGGAATTAACTGACGCTCCCATTGTCATATTCAATGGGATGAATGCGTTGAACCCTGGAACAGGCAAGGCATATTTTCACGATATGAAACCTCACATAGGGTTGTTTCATAAAATTGTGGAGCCTGTGCCCGATGGCTATACGTCATTTGAACAATTCATCAATCAATTTGAAATGCTGGCAAATGCCCTTCCAAAAGGAGGCACCTTCCTTTACTATCAGAGTGACAACGTCTCACTGATGATTGGTAAGAATGAAAGGCTGGACGTCAGAAACATTGAGTACACCAAATTGAAAAACAAAAAATCCGGGGATACCACCGAACTGGTATTCAAATCCGGTGATGTTGTTTCCTTACCTACAAAGAAAAAGGGGTTTTCAGGAGAAATGGCCGCAGCATTGAATATTGTGAGCAGGCTATCTATCAAAGAAAAGCATTTTATCAAATCCATTCAAAACTATAAGCCGGGTGTTTAAGCTCAACTTAAAGAACCCCTTGGTGGTTTTTGACCTGGAAGCAACAGGGACGAAAATATCCGAGGACCGAATCGTAGAAATAGCATTGATTAAATTAATGCCTGATGGTACGAGAGAGGAAAAATCCAGAAGGATCAACCCTACCATCCCCATACCTATAGAGTCCAGTCTGATACATGGCATCTATGATGAGGACGTGAAAGATGAGCCCTCTTTCAAACAAATAGGGAAATCCCTTGCCGATTTTCTACAAGGTTGTGATCTCGCTGGGTTTAACATCATCAAATATGATGTACCCCTTCTCGTAGAAGAGTTTTTACGGGCCAATATCGAATTTGATATTGATGACCGAAAGCTGATTGATGCTCAGAAAATCTTCCATTTGATGGAAAAAAGAAACCTTTCAGCGGCGTACAGGTTTTATTGCAACAAAGAGCTTGTAGATGCCCACAGTGCTGAAGCAGACACCCAGGCTACCTATGAAGTACTTGCCTCTCAGATAGAAAAATATGAAGGGATGGAAGTTGTGGATTTGCTGGGCAAAAAGATGGGAACCATTGACAATGATATGAGCAAATTGCACGAGCTCACCAACAGTAAAATGGTTGATCTGGCGGGACGAATGATCTACAACGATGAAGGAAAAGAAGTTTTCAATTTTGGAAAACACAAAGGAAAAGCAGTAAGTCAGGTACTCGCTGATGAACCAAGTTTTTATGACTGGATGATGAAAGGAGACTTCCCTTTGGATACAAAAAGGAAGCTCACTCAGATCAGGTTGAGAAATTTTGGTTAACTTAAGTAAGTCGAATATTTATTTACCACCAACACAACATATTCCATTTATATGGCTAAAACCATCATTGTTTCCAACCGGTTGCCGGTCAAAATAAAAGAAGAGAACGGAGATTACGAATTTAAGCCTAGCGAAGGAGGCCTCGCCACAGGACTGGGATCTATCTATAAGCAAGGGGGCAACATCTGGATTGGATGGCCAGGGATGGCCGTTGCCAATACAGACAAGCGGCAGCTCATCACCAAACAATTGGCCGAAGAAAATATGCGACCAGTTTTTCTCACTCCTACTGAGATAGAGGAATACTATGAAGGCTTCAGCAACGAAACGCTCTGGCCAAACTTCCACTACTTCAATCAGTATACTGAATATGATGACCATCTGTGGAAAGCCTATCAAAAAGTAAACAGGAAGTTTGCCAAGGAAATTGAAAGCGTGGTTGAACCGGAGGATACCATCTGGATCCATGACTATCAACTGCTTTTGCTTCCTCAAATGATTCGTGAGTCTGCACCTAAAGCAAGCATTGGATTTTTCCTTCACATCCCCTTCCCTTCTTATGAGTCGTTCCGGTTGCTTCCATGGCGACGCGAACTTCTCAAAGGAATGCTAGGTAGCGATTTGCTAGGTTTTCATACCTATGATGACATGCGACATTTCCTGTCGTCGGTAAACAGGCTGGCAGGTATTGGAAACTCTAATGGCAAGATCAATGTAAACAACAGGTTGGTGATGGCTGATGCCCTCCCAATGGGTATCGACTACGACAAATATGCTGAAGCTGCTGCTTCGCCCGAGACTTTGGCCAGGGAAGTCCGTTACAGAACCTCCGTTGGTAGCTCCAGGTTGATCCTTTCCATTGATCGGCTCGATTACTCTAAAGGGATCCCTCAGAGGCTCAAAGCATTTGAACTATTCCTGCGCAAACACCCGGAATACAGGGAAAAGGTTTCTCTGCTGATGGTGGTAGTTCCTTCCAGAGATAAGGTTGGAAAATACAAAGAGTTGAAAGAAGAGATTGACTTACTGGTTGGAAGGATCAATGGTCAGTATGCACGGCTCAACTGGACCCCGGTACATTATTTCTACCGGTCTTTCCCGCTACCCGCATTGTCTGCTTTCTATCGGATGGCTGAGGTTGCTCTCGTTACCCCCATGCGTGATGGGATGAACCTGGTATGTAAAGAATTTATTGCTTCTAAGTTGGACAAGAAAGGAGTGCTTATCCTGAGTGAGATGGCTGGTTCATCCAAAGAGCTTTCTGACGCTATTCTGATCAACCCCAATGACATCGATCAGCTGGTCTCTGCGTTGAAAAAGGCACTTTCGATGCCTGAAAAACAGCAAGTGCTCCATATGGCTGTCATGCAGAAGTCTTTGAAAAGATATAATATCCACCATTGGGTAAATCTTTTCATGAAACGACTGGACTACATCAAGACCGAACAAAAGTCATTGGAGACCAAGTTGGTAGATCAGGATATCCTTTCTGAAATCAAAAAGGCGTACAACAAAGCGAAAAAACGGCTTATCTTCCTTGATTATGATGGTACCCTGGTTGGGTTTAATAGTAATCCCGAGCTAACAAAGCCGGATCGCCAACTCACTAACATCTTAACGAAGCTCACTTCTGAGAAGAAAAATAAGGTGGTAGTGATAAGTGGCAGAGGGCGAAAGACACTCGAAAACTGGCTGAAACCGTTTGATCTGGACATCATCGCTGAGCATGGAATCTGGTTGAAAGACGGTAAAAAAGACTGGAGGACCATTACGCAGCTGACTGACACCTGGAAAGAAGAGTTCATGAACGTGTTGGAAGGGTATGTAGACAGGACCCCTGGTAGCTTTGTGGAAAAGAAAGACTACTCCCTTGTGTGGCACTACAGGAAAGTAGAGACTGGTCTTGGAGAAGCCAGAACCCGTGAGCTTACCAGTCACCTGAAATACATCGCCAACGATAAGAACCTCAAGGTGTTGGAAGGAAATAAAGTGGTGGAGATCAAAAACTCCGAGGTTGACAAGGGTAAAGCTGCCAAAGATTGGCTCAGAAAATACAAGTCAGATTTTATCATGGCTTGCGGCGATGACTGGACGGATGAAGACACCTTCAAGGTGATGCCACCGGAATCTTACACCATCAAAGTGGGTAGCACTTCGTCTGCTGCAAAATACCGGGTGACAGATTTTGAAGAGATTCGCTCTATCCTGGAATCTCTGACATAATTTCTAGTACAGAAAGTCTGGCTTATCAATCTTGATGGCAATCCTGTGAGCGGAGTTTAACAAGCCCACATGGCTATATGCCTGTGGGAAGTTACCCCACATACTGCCATCATTTTCATTGACATCTTCCGACAACAGTCCCAGGTGGTTGGCATTGGAAACAACATCCTCAAAGTATTTGATGGCTTCATCCAATCTACCTACACAAGCCAGTGCTTCAATATACCAGAAGGCACAGATCAGGAAGGTTGTTTCCGGCTCTCCGAAATCATCCTGATGCTTATATCGGTAAAACAGTCCATTCTTGGCATGAAGCTCTTTCTCCATGGCTTTCAGGTGATCCTTGGCAGCCTCCGTATTACCATCCAGGTAGTTCATCATGATGAGCTGTAAGGTACTGGCATCCATCCTGTCTACACCAACAGCCTGTGCATACCCTTTCTTTGAAGGCACGTAGCATTTCTCTATCATCTCTGCAGCTCTTTTGCGTAAATGACTGGCCTTCTCTCCCATTTTCTGATCCTTGATCACGCTCGCTATTTTTACCGCTGCACTACTTCCTGCCCAATGAAAGAGATAGGTATAGCAATGATGTTGCTTCAGGTTCCTGAATTCCCAAAGTCCTGCATCAGCTTCATCGAATGTTTTCTCTATCATGTCCAGTGTCTTAACGACTAGCTCCGTGGAGTCAAAACGCTCGGTAAAGATGATCCGTTTATCTGAGTACAACGGCAACAACGATACCAGGACCTGACCATACACATCGTTTTGTATATGTGTATAAGCTTCATTCCCCACCCTTACCGGGGTATTGCCCTGATATCCGCTTAGAGGTATCTCTATTTCGTCCAGATGCTTCTTACCTGTAATACCGTAAAGCGGCTGATAGCGTTCACTTTCTTCGATTGTTGTATTGAGAATGTAATGGAAATATTTTTCTGATTCTTCAAAGTGACCAATACTGTTAAAAGCATTTAACGTGTAATAGGTATCTCTCATCCAGCAGTACCTGTAGTCCCAGTTTCTCGTGCTCCCAGGAGATTCCGGTAAACTTGTGGTAGCAGCTGCAATGATGGCCCCTGTATCTTCATACTGGTGAATCTTTAATGTCAGGGCTGACCTGATGGCTTCACGCTGATAAAAATTCACTACATGAGCCGTTTTGATCCAGTTTCTCCAATAATTTTTTGTCTTATTCAGGAATAATTCTACGGTTTCTTCCAGGGCCGCTTCCAAAGGCGGACCATAAGTAAGCACCATGTACTTGTTCTCATTAAGGACAAAGCCCTGCTCATCCACTATGTAGTTCAATGGAATATTTGTTGTCAGGCGTACATGAGCATCCAATCCGAGAAACCGGATGTGGTTACTACCCATGCTTACTTCGGGCTCAATCCTGCCATAATCTCCTTTGGGCTTACACTTCACCAGTATTCGCGGATTACCCTTCAACCGCTCTATTTTCCTCATCAACATCAACGGTTTATAGTACCGGTCGCCCTGAAAGAAGCGCGGAGCAAAATCTGTCACCCGGTACATTCCTCCCTCGGTCACTACTTCGGTGCAAAGGATATTGGTATTCTCTATGTAATACTGCTTGCTGTCCTCAAACTTATTGATCGGGTTTATTGAGAACTCACCTCCTTTATCATTGTCCAGCATACCTCCAAAAATGAAGCTGCTATCAAATCTTGGCCAACACATCCAGGAAATGTTGGTGTTTTTATTAATATGGGCAATGAAGGCGCAGTTCCCAATGACGCCGTAATCATACGTATGTCTCATAGTGATGAATTGATAAGAAAGCCAAATAAAAGCTATTATTTTAAAAAATACACGATATTTAGATCAAAAAACATTAATTGTGAATAAATAAATTTAATTTTCTTAAAAAAATCAAAATTCGGGCAACCCACAAACAATTTGAATATATTGAAGCATTCATAAGAAGATCAACACTTTACTTATATTTGGTATCTTGGTAACACAACAATATGGCTATCAAGTTTTCTAAGAACTCCCGTCTAAAAATCGTACTTAGTATTACAGGGGCGCTGATCATCTATTTCGTGCTCATCTCCTTACTCATCTATTACGAAAAAGACAGTAAACAAGCCTCCATTGTTGACTATCCCAACGCTATTTGGTATTCGCTGATCACTCTTACTACTGTAGGGTATGGCGACCTGGTGCCGGCCACCGTCTACGGGCGTGTCATCGGATACATCTTTATTATTTGTAGTATTGGCGTTTATGGAATTTTTATCGGACAAATAACAACACTCATGGCAACAATTAAAGAAGAAAAGCACCTGGGTCACAATGGCACTGCAATGACAGACCATGCAGTTATCATTGGATGGAACGATTTCGGGAAAATGGTCCTGGATCAGCTCATCAGCGTGGGTAAAAATATTGCCATAGTCACAGACGATCGAGATGATGTTGATTTTATCAGGGAAAAGTATAATACCAAAAACGTCTTCATTTTATACTCGGAACTAGACAATCACGAATTTTTAAAAAAGGCGAACATCGAAGAATCTTCCATTGTATTTGTCAACCTCAAGGACGATACCGAAAAGCTGGTTTATATCTTAAACATGAAAAAGGTCTATCCCAGGCTGGAGTATGTGGTCACACTGGACAATGGTGACCTAAAAAACACTTTCCTGGCTGCCGGAGTAACCAATACCATCTCAAAATTTGAGATCTCCTCGAAGTTATTGGCCTCTTATATGTTTGAACCGGATGTGGCCAGCTATAGTGAAGACATCATGTCAGTAGCTAAAGATGATGCAGACTATGACATCAAGCAGTTTAGGGTCATTGATTCTAATCCATACATCGGCAAAGCCTACCAGGATGTATTCTTCGACCTTAAAACAAAGTACAATGGAGTGCTTATCGGGATTACCAAGCGGGACAAATACGGCAACAAACGGTTGTTGAAGAACCCGCTGGGAGATCTAAGGATCAGTGTGGGTGATTACTTGTTGATCATCCTCAATGGAAAGGCCTTTAAATTGATCAAAAAGGTATTTGGAGTCGACGAGGGCTATAGCAGCATTAATGAAAAGCAACTATGAAAAAGACGGGTCTTCCATATATCATCTTTCTGTTTTTAGGAATTGTTGCCTGTGAAAACAGTGACGTCAATGAGGGGGAACAATTTAAACCCCGAGAAATCCACGAGGACATCGTTTTTCACTTCGACACCATCACTGTAGACGGCATTGAGTATCTCATCCTGGAGAAAGACAATAACAACCCACACGAGGGTTTCGGATTCATGGCTTTCAGAGCCAATAAGCTCATGGAAAAACAAGACACCGTACTGGCTTACCTGAGAACAATCACTGACCTACAGGTGGAAATCCTGTCCCACCTGAAAGACCAGCCTGTGGAAAACATGACCCAATATGCTACAGATAAATTCAACAGCTATATTGAGGCACAGAGATCTGAACTATTGATTTTAGAAAGCAAAGAATTCCGGAACCGATTGGATTCCATCAAATAATTACTTTCCGAAATGAGCTTTCAATTGCTTGAGTGATGCGGAAACTTGTGGGTCTAATTCAGGAGTATTGATGATGTCCTTGGCCTTTTTCACAGCATCTACGTATTCATCCTTGTCTTTGAAAACCTCATCCAGAATGTTGCAATCATAGATGAGTGACATCAATATCACAAAAGCTGGTGTCGGCTTTGCATTTTTAAACACGATCACTTTCAATCCGTTTCTGATTTCCTGTTCGAAACCATAGTTGGCATTGTCGAGTCGTTCAGAAAGAGGTATCCACATCAGCTTAGTGGCTTCCTTTTTCAGAATACCTCTTTGTACCAATAGCTCATTGAGATCGTGCTGAATATCTTTGAAATGATGAGCCAGGTTATCGACAGTCTCGACGAGATCGCTTCCTGATTTGATCTTTTTCAATACGTTGTCAAGGATTCCATTGCCGGTTCCAACAGTATCCAGTACACTGATTTTTCCATTGATCAGCTGAACTTTCTTCAATAGATGCAACTCGAGTATGCAAGCACTAATTACTCCAGGGACAATTGATTTTTCTGCAGCAGCCAACAATCTACCTTCTTCATCATCCATTGCGATCAAATACAATCCCTCAGCGATACTTAATTTCATAATAATGATTACTTCCTTTTATTCCTTAAACTATTTCAAGAGGGCTTTTATGGTTAAGCCTTGAACCAGAATTGAAAATACAACGACACAATAGGTAACAAAAAGAATTGTGTCTTTAGCAACTGTATCTATACTTTCAATTTTTGTCAAAGATAATGCTAATGCAACAGAAATTCCTCCACGTAATCCACCCCATGTTAAAATCTGTATGGTTTTTGGCTCAAAAGTCCTGAAAGCTTTCATAATTGTAATTGGAATCGATACGCCAATGAACCTGGCGGTCAATACAATAACAATCCCTACCGCACCAACGATGAGGTTTGTCCACTCAAACGAATGCACAATCACAATCATTTCAAGCCCAATCAATATGAAGAGTATAGCATTGAGTGCTTCATCCAACAAGTGCCAAAATTTAAACACATATTCGCCGGTCGCATTGGCCAGATGTTCATCCCGACCCTGATTACCAATAAACAAGCCCATCACTACCATGGCCAAAGGTGCTGATACGTGCAGGATCTCCGCTATACGTCCTCCCACCATCACCAGGGTGAGCGTTACCAGTACTTCCAGTTCAGTGTGCTCGTTGTCGATAAAATCCAGCAACCGGAAACCCATGTATCCGAATAATGCTCCCATCAGCACTCCTCCAATCACTTCTTGTCCAAAAAGTAAACCCACTTCACCGATATCAAAGTTTTCCATCCCTGTTTTGGCAATACCTAAAATAGTCAGGAATACAACCACACCAACACCGTCGTTGAACAATGACTCCCCGGCGATCTTGATCTCCAGGTTCTTAGCGATTCCAAATTGCTTCACAAGTGCCAATACGGCGATTGGATCGGTGGGTGATATCAAAGCACCAAAAAGTAAACAGTAGATAATATCGATTGGATATCCCAGCATCGGGAAAATGTAGTAGACCAGCATACCGACGATGAAAGTAGACAAAAGGGTACTTCCAATCGCAAGGATCAATACAGGGATCCGTTCCTCCATCAGCTTGCCCAGGTCGATAGACAAAGCCCCGGCAAAAAGCAAGAAATTAAGCATCACGTTTAGCAGCACCTCCTGGAAGTCAAATTCTTCAATGATATGCTCTGCCCCCGATGTGACGGCTGGGAAAATGAACCCAAGGGCAAGAATAGCAACAGACATCATCAGTGCAATAGCCATCAAACCAATGGTAGATGGTAATTTTAAAACGGTAATATTGATGAGTGTGAATGCTGCTGCCAGAAATATGAGTAAAGTAATTAGGTCAAGAATGCTCATTTGTAGGTAGTAAAGCGGTTTTTTAGATATGTTCTAAAGTACTTTCGAAATTAAGTGGAAAAATATAAAAAATACGCCGATTGACATTTAATGTTACAAAATTTGTGCTTATGCTAATTCATCCAATAATTTGTTGCGAAATCAAAACTTTCTCCAGGTTCAGTCAGTGGAAAAAATGGTCATTTTGGGCTGTTTTGATGTTATTTCTATCAGTTGGATGTCGTCCCTTGAAAAAGATCCAGGTTAACCGGACGATCAAAAAATCCGAAGTTCTCTCCAATCATTTTACGGGTTTTTGCCTATTCGATCCTTCGGAAAATACTTATCTGGTTCAGAGAAATGAAAACTTAAATTTCACACCAGCCTCCAACATGAAAATCCTGACTGCTTACACCTGCCTGGAGGCATTTGGAGATTCTATACCTGCATTCGCTTACACAGATTACATCGATTCGCTGGTGATCAAACCACTCGGTGATCCGTCATTCCTCCATCCGGTATTCAAGTCTCAACCAGCTTATGACTTCTTTTCCGGTAGAAAAAAAATACTCATTCAAAATAATCACGGATCCCTTTCAGAATTCGGGCCTGGATGGGCCTGGGATGATTTCCAGTACAATTTTCAGGCTGAGCGAAGCTGGTTTCCCATCTATGGCAATACTGTGAGAATTCTAAACCTGAACGATACCCTTCAGATTGTCCCGAATTTTTTCGAAGACTATGTACAGATACAGTTTGGCACAAAGCCAGGCAATTATGTAAGCAGAGATGTGAAGTATAATTTATTTAACATCTGGATCGAAAATGAACATGAGGATTTTGAACGTGAAATCCCTTTTGATTATGATGAAGAGCTGTTGATACAGCTGCTTGAGGACACACTCCATTTGGAAGTAGCGCTTTTGGATAGCAGCGATATACAACCTGAACAAATTTTGAACAATCAAGCAGCTTTGGACGTCATCTCTTATATGATGCAGACAAGTGACAACTTCCTGGCAGAGCAGCTACTGATACAGGCTGCCCTGCATGAAGGATTTGCTGATCCGGATCAATTCAGGGCTTACAAACTACAGCAGTGGAGCTCTTTCAATCCTAACCCTATCCAATGGCATGATGGTTCCGGTTTATCCAGGTACAATCTGATTACTCCATTGAGCCTGGTGAGCATTTTAAACAGGATCTATCAAACAGAGAGCTGGCAAACCATTAAAAGCATCTTTCCTGCGGGGGGGCATTCCGGCACACTCGCCAATTGGTACTACAGTGATCCGCCATTCATATTTGCCAAAACAGGTACCCTATCCAATAATCACAACCTGAGTGGTTATTTGGTTACGGATTCGGGTAAGAAACTGATATTCAGTCTAATGAATAACAATTATGTGACCAGCACATCTGAGGTAAAACAAGCAATGTCTGAACTGCTTTTTAAGATAAAAAAGCTTTATTGACTACTGGAATTATCATCTGAAAGAATTCCGCCTGTAAGCCTCATAAGGCTCACTTTGGAATCCACCAGCAGGTAGAGCGCATTCAACTCCTGTATGGCTGCAGTGAGGTAATTGTTTTGGATGGTCCGATAATCAAAAGAATTGATCGTCCCGTTTTTAAACTTTTCCTCAGAGATCTTCAAATTGGTCTCTGCGCCCATTTTCTTTCTATGCTCGATGAAGTAAATATTCCTCCGGGTATTATACTCATCATAGGTTTGTGACAAGTCCTGGGTAAGATCCGTTTTCATCTGATCAATCTGAATATTACCAATATCTTGCTGGATGACAGCATTTTTGATGGCTCTGTTTACCCTACCGCCATCATAAAGATTAAAAGCAAGCGTGAAATTGGCGAAATAGGTACCAGTCTTGGATATCAATGGCTCCGGTGGATTCTGATAAGAGTCGTTTGGACCTGAGTAATCGGCATTTGTCAGGTCGGAAATGTTTCTGTTCCAGGTGTAACCGGCATTCATAGAGATGGTAGGATATAAGAATGATCTTTGCTGCTTCACCTGTTCCTCAAGGATCGTTTGTGAGATATATATCCGCTTCAGGTCAATGTTTTCATCGAGCATGGCCATCTCCAGATCATTATAGTCATATAAGATCTCTTCATAAGCCAGAGAATCAGTCAGGATATAATCGGTATTTATGTCTTCTGCTGCCAATAGCGTATTTAATGCCCGGATAGAATTTCTATAGACCAACACCTGATTGATATAATTCACGGAATCCGTCAGGTAGTTGTTTTCTTCAAGCAAAACATCACCCGTAACCACGCTACCCAGGTCATACTTCGCTTTGATATACTGATATTTCTGACTACTGAGATCGAGTTGTTTTTTGAATTCCTCCAGTCTTTCCTTCTCTAAAACAGCAAAATAATACCCCAGAATAATGGCCTGGATGGTATTTGAAATCACTACTTCAGCATTTTGTGCCGACTCAGCCTGAATACCCTCCAGAATTCTCTTATTGATGATGGCCCTGTTTCCCTGAAACAGGGTCCACGAAACCTGAGCAGAAGGCGACACGGAATATGCACGCTGATCATTCAATTGAAATCCTGGAAATAGTTGACCCCCAAAAAACTGGTTATCTGATTCCTGATTCCTTCTGTTGTTGTTGCTGGTCGCCGAAAGTGTGAAGGTTGGCAGCAAACCTGCTTCCCCCCATGCATTGTTGTTTTGCGCTATGAGGTTTTCCTTATTTACGATCCTGATATCATAGTTTTTCTCCAATCCAATGGAAATCGCATCTGATATTGAAAGCTGATCCTGACTAAAAACTGAAAATGATGATGCCAACAATAGCCAAACTGAAACAATGTGTTTCGACATATAAAAACGAAGTTTTAAGAGTTAGATAGAAGGTTTTTGAGATGGACCAGTGTTTTTCTCACTTTAGTACCACCTGTAGTTGTGATCACATTAATCGCTTCTCCATTGTCATTGTGATAGATCAGTGAAAGCCCTTTATCCGTTTCGAGTAGTTCAAGACTACTTTCTTTCACTAATACGCTCTCCACCAGGATATCATTTCTCTTTTTGATCATTAGCCCCGAGCTATTTCTCACAATCTCAAAACCTGAAAATTCAATGTATCTGGATAAACATTTTACAAGGAGAATCACCCCTACCAAAGCTATGATAGCGGTGACAAGACTGATCACAAGAGGACCAATTGATACTCCAACTGTAAAGAGTATTTTCCATTCCTCTAAACCAAAATAGGCGATACCGGCAAGCAATGCCCCAATGAGCACACCCATAAGATCAACCATATAAAACCTGGACAACCGGGTTACCTTGATGGTATCTCCAATTTGGGAGATCCTAAAACCCAGGTATTTCAGATAGTCAAAGGAAGCAATGGATGATTCTTCATTTTCAACTTCTGCTTTCAGTTCATCAATTTCCTCCGGGTATTTGTCTTTGAAAAACTCATCCGTCTGTACAATATCTAACAATGCACTTTTGGCATTGTAATTCATAGCACCTCTGTTTGACAACAGGTCTATCAGCTCACCGCGTTCCTTTTGCTTAAAAATCTTGTTATAGATCATCTTTCTTCCACTTATGCGGCCCTGGAGCCGCGATCCATTTTATTTAATCTTTCTTCATCCATTAAGGATCTCTCCACATCTTCTCTTACAGATCTTTCACCTGTCCACAACCATCTCAATCCTCTCTTGGCGTCATTGTATAATAAAATGATCACTGGGAAGAAAGTGAGTATGATCACTGTTCCAAATAATACTCCGTAAGCAACAGATATTGCCATAGGAACTAAAAACTGTGAGTAAAAGTTTGTTTCATTGATTAAAGGATATAGTCCCAACACCGTAGTGATGGATGTAAGCAGTATAGGTCTAAACCTGGCCAACCCTGCTTCATAAGCAGCATCATAGACTGTACGGCCCTCATCCTTTACCAATGAATTAAACTTGGAAAGGAACACCACAGCATCATTGATAATCACACCTGATAATGCCACCATACCCCAAACACTCAAGAGTGAGACGGGCAAATCTCTGCCACTGATATAAGCTTCGATCCAATGCCCCAGCACAGCACATATCCAGCCAAGCGGAATAATTGAAATAATCAGAAATGCCTGTCCAAAAGACCTGAAGGTAATCATTAGTAAGAATATGATGATCACGAAGGCTCCACCAAAGAACAAAAATATCTCTTCTCCTGCCCTGGATCTTTCCTTAGCCTGACCTCCATAACCCACATCTACTGAAGGGTATTTGGCCTTCAATGCCGGAATGATATCATCTTCAATTTTTTGTAGAATCGGTGGTACCTCCGCATAAGGATCAGACAAATCTGCTTCGATGGTTACTGCCCTTGATGTATTGTAATGTTTGATCCCTGACACTCCCCGTTCAATCTTATACTCAGCTACCTGAGGCAATGGGAATTCCTGCCCGGTGGAAGTCTTGATCTTCACATCCTCAATCTGGCCAATGGTCTTGCGATCCTCTTTAGGATACCTCACCCAAACTCTTAGCTCGTCATTTCCTTTCATGAACCGCTGTACTTCCTCACCAAAAAAGCCCTGCCTCATCTGAGCGGTAATATCACTGGTGTTCAGACCCAGAAAATAAGCCTCAGGCCTTAAGTCAAACAGCATCTCCCTTCTTCCTACGGGAACATTGTCGGTAATTTCCTTGAGCTCGGCAAGGTTTGCCAGCTCCGCCTTCAGGAATTCCTTAGCGTGGTTGAGCTCCGAATAATTCTTACCCATCAGGAAAATAGATACGGGTCTCCCCCATCTGCCTCTTCCTCCACCAACCATGAATTTTTCAGCTTCAGGAACTGGTCCAATTTCTTTTGTTATTCTGCTGACCAAATCAAACTGATTGATCCCAAACTTATCCAGGTCATCATAATCAACCTCTATCGTACCTGTATGTGAACCGTTTTCATCCTCAGATGTCTGTCCTACATCGGTCATCGTATAGGCGATGATATTCTCTTCGACTCCCAGTTCCTTTTTCAAATTATCATTGACTCTCCAAACTGCCTCATCAAACCGTTTCAGATATCCTTCAACTTTCTCCTCACTTTCGCCCGGCTGGAAAGCAATATCAATACTCAGCCTTGTAAATGCGAGCTGAGGGAAATAAGTAAACTTGATAAATCCACCCATTCCGAGCCCGATCACTATCAAAACAAAAGCGGTGACTCCAGCAGCAGAAATAGCCCGATACTTCATTGTAAACTTGAGTACTGAACCGTAGATATTGTGTCGTAGATAGTCGATCACGCCATTCAGCTTCTTTCTGATATGATAGCTCCGGGTATCTTCTTTTTTGACGCTCAGTACTTTCCTACTGGCCAAATGGGCTGGCAACACAAAAAATGCCTCCAGCAGCGAGAACCCAAGACTGAAGATAACTACGATCCCCATGTCACGATAAAACTCAAAACTTCCGGTGAGCATTAAAAGAGGTGTGAATGCAACCATTGTGGTGGTTACAGATGTAAACACCGCAGGTAATACTTCCATGGTGCCTTTTATCGCTGCCTGAACCGGGTTTTTCGTCTTCTCGAAATGAGAGAATATATTTTCTGCAATTACAATCCCATCATCCACCAGGATCCCGATCACCAGGATCATTCCAAAGAGTGAAATTGAGTTGATCGTAAGTCCGAAAAAGGTACCCAGTATAAACATCCCCAGGAAGGAAGATGGGATTCCCCACGCCACCCAAAAGGATAGTCTCAAACTCAAAAAGAACCCAAGTGCCACTACTACCAGGAGGAGCCCAATGATCCCGTTTGTGGTAAGTAGCTCCAGTCGTTCATTTAATCTGGACAGGTAATCCCTGGTGACGATTAACTGCACTGCATCATGAGAAGCATTGAATTCCTCTACAAAGTCCAGCACGACCGGGGCTATGGCTTCCAGGTCTTCAGTTTCCAGGTAGCTGGCATTTAGCAATACGGCCTTCTGACCATTAAGCAGTCCTTTAAAAGGTTCATCTGCAAATTGTTCTTTTATTACAGCAATATCACGAAGCAATATTTTACTTCCATCAGCATTGCTCCTCACCACAATCTCACCGATCTGCTCGGCCTCTGTTTGCTTGGCCTTGGATCTGATCAAGATCTCTTCTGTAGTGGATTTAATAGATCCCGCAGATAAATCCCGGTTATTGACCCTTACCGCTTCAGCTACCTCCGCGAGGGTGAAGTTATACCGCCTGAGTGTTTCCTCTGTGACTTCAATTGAAATTTCAAGTGCAGGATATCCTGAAATGCTTACCTGACTTACGAGCCCAGTAGCCATCAGGTCACGCTCTATGCTTTCAGCATACTCCTTCAGGATTTTAAGGTCCACATCTCCTTTCAAAGCCATCCTGGCAGCAGTATTTCGCCGTCTTAACTTATAGATGACAGGTTTTTCAGCACCTGCAGGAAAGGAGGATATTCCGTCTATGGCATTCTTTACCTCCGTGTAAATCTCATCAATATCGTGATTTTCCAGTGTAAGAATTGATACAACAGCACTGTTTTCACTTGAATTGGAAGTGAGTTCATCAATTCCGGGAATGGCATAGATCGCTTCCTCAATTTTAGCGGTTACACCTTCCTCCATCTCCTCCGGAGACGCTCCCGGATACGAAACAGCAATCTGAATATTTCTATCGCTCCTGATCGGGAAGTACGATTTCTTCGTATTCATCAGGGATACAATCCCACCGATCAAAGTGATCGCGATAATGATATTTGCCAGTATTGGAAACCTGACAAAATATTCAACTAGACCTTTGATGCCATTCATTTTGGTTATCGTTTGTTTTGCTGAGAATCAGATTGACGTTCTGTTAATTTCGAATCCATGGGGGATTTTCTTTCCAGGTCGATTTCCCGTTCCGACAACTTATAAGCCTTCATGTTGTTATGGGCATTGATCAATGGCTCTGCTACCAGGTCTTCACCTTCAATCAGTCCGGAGAAAACTGCTGTTTCGTCCATCAGACGATGAATAGTTATTGGTTTAACCTTTAACAAGCTGTCTTCCAGCACAAATACTTCGTTTCCATTATAGATAATGTTCCTGGGTATCTCCATCCCATCCTTAATGATCCTTGCTGGGATAGCCGCTTCAATAAACTGGCCATCATAGATTTTTCCTCCCGATGGGTCAATAGAAATATAGACGTCTATGGATTGGGTATTCTGATTGATATAGTCACTTATTCTTGCTACTGATCCACGCCATGATTGCTGGGTTTCATTCGAATAGATTGATGTTTCTGCCCCGAGTTGAATCCAGGGTATATCTTTGGTCTCTACTGCAACTTTCAGCTCATGATACCCCTTTCTCATGATCTTGCCTATTTTGGTACCGGAGTTAACAAAAGCTCCGGTTTCCAGGACTATTTCTGAAATGCTTCCATCAAAAGGCGCGTAATACCAGTGCTTCCTAAGTCGTTCCTCGGCACTTTTAATGGTATAAAATGTAGAATAAATCCCTTTCGTCGCTAAGAAAGTCTTTTCTTTTTCACTTTGAAATTCAGGTAGCGGAGGCAGATCTTTTTCAATCTCTAACTTTGAAAAATAGCCCTGCCATACCTCGAAGGACTCTGGGTAGTCAATTTTCAGGTCCGGAAGGATTGCTGCAAGATCTCTGAGGAAATTGCTTTTCTGTGACTTAAGGGTCAGGCTGGCTTCTGTGGCATCAATCTGAAATAACAGATCTCCTCTCCTAAAATTTTGCCCCTCCTTGAGACGTACCTTGCCTTCATACATTCTTCCACTAACCTCAGAGAGCAGATCAAGAGACTGAGCGGTCTCTACCCGACCATAGGCAATCACATGAGTAAGAATATCCTCATATTTTACTTCCTCGGTCCTAACGTATTTTTTGACCTCTGGCACTTTCCTGATTTTGGGAGGCTCTTTAAGGCTACTCAGAAAAGCCATCAATGCTACCGCCCCACCCAGAATAATTACTACAAGGCCGGAAATAATAAGGGGTTTTTTATTCATAATGGAGATAAAAAAATCAAGTAATATTAAACCTTAAATGTCTTCTTTATGTTCTTTAATTCACCTGGAATTGGAACAGCATTAAACGGACAATAATTAATTAGAAATGAATCTTCAATGTTATACCTGAATTCTGATTGGATTTTGAAGAACAGACTGCTTCTTTTTGTCTTTTTTCAATTCATTAATTTCACATTTAATGGCTCATCAAAAGTCCCACAGCCTGTTGATAAATAAAAATTTTACTTCTGAAAAATCACCATGGATAAAATAAACAAAAGCGAAGAAGAGTGGAAAGCCTCATTGACCCCGGAGCAATATGAAGTACTCCGTAAAAAGGGAACTGAAAGACCCTGGACCGGATCATTACTGGAAAATAAAAAAAAGGGCATTTACGAGTGTGGAGCCTGTGGAAATCCGCTCTTTGACTCCACAGCAAAATTTGACTCAGGCAGTGGTTGGCCAAGCTTTTTCCAACCCATCACAAAAGGAGCCGTGGAGTATAAGTTAGATACTTCTCATGGAATGCACCGCACCGAAGCCCTGTGTGGCAAATGCGGAAGTCATCTCGGACATATTTTTAATGACGGACCACAGCCCACAGGAGAACGATATTGCATCAACTCCATCTCTTTGAAATTCGAAGAAAAGTCAAAGTAGTCTGACTTGGGATAAGTGAAGGTTTTTAGAAAAGAAGAAATTTTTACTTTCTAATGATTTAAGTATTGACAATATTTACGGTTCGTTTAACTACCGCCAGCTTATTCTATGTATAATGTTGTCATTATTGGTGGAGGCATCGTTGGTCTTGCTTCCGCATTAAAAATCAAAGAAGCCAATCCGAAACTCCGGGTAGCAGTTTTAGAGAAGGAATCCAAACTAGCTCAGCACCAAACAGGGCACAACAGCGGGGTCATCCATTCAGGGCTGTATTACAAACCCGGCAGCCTCAAAGCAAAAAATTGTATCGACGGATATAACCAACTCATTCGCTTCTGTGAAGAAGAAGAAATCAAATTCGAGTTGTGTGGTAAGATCGTTGTAGCTACCCGTGAAGATCAACTGGACACGCTAAAGATGCTATCCGAAAGAGGGAGACAAAACGGCCTAAAAGGTTTGAAAGACCTCAACCAGGAACAACTTAAAGAATATGAACCCCATGTAAATGGCTTAAAAGGTATCTATGTGCCTCAGACAGGTATCATAGACTATACGGAAGTGGCCATGAAATATGTGGAGAAGATCAAACATTTCAACGGTGAAGTGTTTACTGGCAGCAAAGTGATAAAAATCACGGAAGAAAAAGGTTTTATCCAGGTTCATACCGCTTCTGAGACTTTCATTACGCGGTTAGTCGTCAACTGTTCAGGTTTATATTCTGATAAGGTAGCCAACCTCACCGGCATGAAGGTGAATTATAAGATCATCCCTTTTCGTGGTGAGTATTATAAACTTAAGAAAGAAAAAGAGCACCTCGTAAAAAATCTCATCTACCCTGTGCCGGATCCTAACTTCCCATTTCTGGGCGTCCATTTTACACGGATGATCAATGGTGGAATAGAAGCTGGTCCCAACGCTGTGCTCGCCTACAGCCGGGAGGGTTATAGTAAGATGAAGATCAATCCTGGTGAGTTTCTTGAAAGCCTCAGCTTCCCCGGATTTCAAAAAGTGATCAGAAAATACTGGAAGACCGGTATGGGAGAGCTCTATCGGTCCTATTCCAAAGCAGCATTTACCAAAGCCTTACAGGAGCTGTTACCAGACATCACGAGTAATGACCTTGAGCCGGGAGGAGCTGGGGTTCGTGCTCAGGCCTGCGATCGTGAAGGTGGTCTGATCGACGACTTCCTGATCATGGAATCTGAAAAGGCCATCAATGTGGGCAACGCCCCTTCTCCAGCCGCTACCTCTTCCCTATCAATAGGCAAGCATATAGCAGACCTGGCTATTCAACGCTTTAAATAATCATTTGAGCTTTTCTCCCAGCAGCGTACTCAACCGGGCCACAAGCTCCGGATTGTCCCTGGCAACATTTTGAGTTTCTTTAGCTGAAGACCGATGATCATAAAGCTCAACAAAGCCGTCGTTATGCAGAATCATCCGATGTGTATCGGTTCGAATCGTCTTCGCGTTTCGGAAATATCCAAAAGCAGGATGCCCGGGTGTCTCTGGATTATCAATGATCGGGACGAGAGACTCGCCTTGAGTAAAGGCTGGGATCTCAAGACCGGTCAGATCACATAGTGTTGGGAAAATATCGACCGTGGCTACCATAGACTTAGTCTGGATTCCCTGGTTTTCCATTCCCGGATAATGAATGACTAGTGGAGAATTGAGTGATTCTTCAAAAAGGCTATGCTTTCCCCAGATGGCATGTTCTCCCAGGTGCCAGCCATGATCACCCCAAAGTACAACAATGGTATTTTTATCTGCTCCGGTGCGTTTCAGCTCCTTCAGTATCTTTCCCACCTGGGCATCGGCATAGCTTACACATGCTGCGTAATGCTTACGAACCTCTATGGCGAATAAGGAGTCTTCATTTGGATCTTTGCCCCATCGATTGTAGTTCATGAATTCACCGGACCTGTGCCAGGTGGTTTGACCATCCGGCTTTTCGGGATGCGGGGTGGCAGGTAGTTCAATGTTTTTGTAGGGTTCATAATACGATCTTGGGGCCCCAAAAGGCAAGTGAGGCCTGATTATACCAACAGCCAGGAAAAATGGCTCTTCCTTGTTCTCAGCCAGGGAGCTTAGCTGACTCAATGCTTCCTCCATCATCAATCCATCCGGATAAATCCTGTCGTCGCCTTCTGCCGCCTGATAGACGTCCATATCCGAAGCCTTTACCCGGATCTCCCCATGGGCAAGACCGTGCATCATACCTCTTGGGTGCTGCCACTCTCCTACCGGCATCAGGTGTTGGTCCCAGGCGTTAGGCATTTCAATGACATTTTCGTCGTCCCAGTCTTCACCCCCTCTGCCACCGGGGTGATGGGATACTTTTCCTACTGATACGGTAGTATAACCATTGCTCCTAAACCATTCCGGCATGCTGGGATCTATCTTTTCAGAGCCTTCCGCTATTTTTTCAGATCGGATAAACAGGGCATTGTTTGATGGGGGTCCATATTGCCCTGTCAGCAGTGTATACCTGGAAGGACCACAGCTGGGGGCATTGACATAGTGCCTGCTGAAGGAAACCGACCTTGAGACCAGTGCATCGATATTTGGAGACTGAATATAGTCCACACCAAAACTGTTAAGCTCAGGTCGCAGATCATCAACACATATTAAAAGAACATTGGGTTTTTGAATTTTACCTGACTTTTCACAGTTTGTGAAAAAGAAACTCAAAAGCGCTAGAAATAAGCTACTGGAAAGAAAGGAGACCTTTAACATCTGGATTTAATTTGGGTTAGTCATCCCAAACTTACTTTTTCTTCAGCTCAATTAGCAACAATTGCCTGACAGATTCTTATCTCTAGAGTTCAAGTAATCAATGTAATGCGAGTTGCTTTGATGGAGAAGTGGAAGGATCTAAATACCTGACCAGTCCAACAATCTGATCCACGTTTTCAAAAGCTACATCATTGTTTTTCACATAGCTTTTATACAAATCTTGTTTTTCTTTGTATAGCTTCTTCAAATCTCTTAAAGAGGTAATCTCGAAAATCTCTCCCTGCCTCTTCAGATAATACACCACGTAATGACTGGGTGTATATGCATAAGTAATCTTCGATTCGGACACTAAACCAGTCGTATAACTAATGGATTGTTCTACCCTGGCTACCTCCTTGGATGACTGATAACTAATAGGCTTTTCCGAATACTCAAGCTCGCATTTGTATTGTACGTAGAGATCAGTAATTTTTGACTGGTATAGAATTTCTACAAATTTACCATCAAGCTTTATGAACTTCTTTTTATCCATGTAAATCGTATCAATCAGCTCACTTTCTGTCTTCCCGATGGCCATTCTATGACCACTTTTCACGAAAACCATTTCTTCACTAACCGCATTATAGTTGATAGAAAGTTGGTTTTCATTGCCACTTTTCATCAATACCACGCCATCCACAAATTCAGGAAAAATGTAGTATGAGAGATTACCCTCCTTCGTTTGGGTAAAAGAAAAATGACATAAAATGAATAAAACTGAGAAGATAACAATGTGGGGTTTCATCGTTTTGTTGTTTAGAATCTGTATGAAAAAAAGCTGGCAACGTTGCCACCGATAGTATTTTTAAGTTGTGGTCAGGTAATTTATCAGACCAACCACCTGTTCTGTATTTTCAAATTTAACATTATTGACCTTTACGTAGTCCTTGAAAAGATCCTGCTTTTCTTTAAACTGCTTCATAAACTGTCTTAGGTTAGTGACTTCGTAGACTACACCTTCCTGTTTTAAATAATAGATGAGATACGGCTTGGTCTCATAGTCATCAGGCAACTCCAGCTCATAGACTACACCATTGCTATAGCTGACTGAGTACGCATCAACAGCTGCGGTTTCGGAAGTTCCACCATATCCAACTGGCTTACCCGGATAATCAAGTTTACATTTGTATTCAACGTACAGGTCACAATCGTTGGCTCGATGTAATATCTCTACGAATTTTCCACCTAGCCTGATGAACTTTTTATTGTCCATGAAGATGGTATCAATGAGCTCGCTTTCGGTGCTCCCGATCGCCAGCTTGTGCGAGCCTTTTACAAAGACCATTTCTTCGCTTATCGCATTGTAATTGATGGCAACTTCGTTCTTCTTTCCATTTTTCATTAATACTACCCCTTCAACAAATTCAGGGAAGATATAATGTGTAATGGCTTTGGTCCGGTTTTGAGCAAACGAAAATTGTAAGCTTACAACGAATGCAAGGAATAGACAAAAGTGGGGTGTCATTGGTCTGTTGTTTATTCGAATCGAGTCTTATCTTAAGTTAGCCAATATAAACCGGCTCTACTAACTCATAACGTAGATTTTTGATACCTGATCATGAAAAACGGGTTTTTTAGAAAAAACGGTCTTCAAATACCTGATCGGCAAATGGGGTAATGGTATAGCTAAAGGTGATCTCGTGGGTTCCAAAATTGGTTGTGATTAGGTTATTCGTTGGTAGTTCAAAGGTATAACCGATCCTGTAATTGTCATTGATTTGTAGCATACCAAAAAAGCTAAAGCTGGAAAAATCTCTAACCATGGCTCCCGCCCAGAGGTCCGGGGTAATAAAATAGGTACCTGAAACATCAACAGAGATTTTGTCTTCCAGCACCCTTATTAAGGTTTGTACTTTTGTATCATAAGATCTGACCGCTGTAAACCTGTAACCTGCTGATAAATAATAATGACGCTGGTATCTGCCATTGTCTTCAAAAACCGGTTCAGGTGCATCTTCACTTAAAATCCTTGGAATGGATAGGCCAATGAAATAGTCAAATCGCTGAAGCATGATCCCAAATCCAAAGTTGGGAAATGAATATTGTGGAATGAAGCCATCTAAAACAGGATCATCAAGCACTTCCGGCTCCAGCTTACTGAGGTTGTTGCTCACCTGAGTGATACCTCCCTGAAGTCCAAAACCGATGGTAGTCAAATGAGATCGAATATAATAGGAGCCTGATGCAATGAATTCATTGCTATTTCTGATCCCGATCCTGTCATTCATTACCCGCACACCAAACCCTCCCGAATTGCCAATGCTGGTAGTGGCCGTTAGTGTATTGGTAACAGGTGAACCTTCCAGTCCAAACCATTGCGCCCTGGAATTTACAGCAAGCGTGGCTGATTTATAAACTCCAGCATAAGCCGGGTTGATCATGTATTGATTGAAATGATATTGGGCATACAAAGGATCGAGCTGAGCAATAGCAGGTTGAAAAGAAACTGCTATGATCATTGTGGTCAATATGGTCAATAACTTTTTCATCTCATCAACTCAAAGAAGCCACTTCCTAACTTTTGTCCCTCAGAGCGGATCACATAGTAAAATGTGCCCTCGGTTAATTCCGACTTTTTGAGAACATTGTTGTTACCTCTAAAGACCTTTTCTCTATTATCGTATCCTCTCTGCTCAAACACTTTAGTACCCCACCGATCGTAGATCACGACCAGACATTCCGGATAAGCATCAATATTCTCAATGAATAAATATTCATTTTTTCCATCTCCATTGGGGCTGACCAGGTTCAGCACCTTGATAGGGGGTTTGTCTTTTGGCAGATACTTGCGGCCAATTGAGAAATACGATAAGGTGAGTGGATGATTTGGGTCATTGGCAATGAGCCCCAGTGCTGTATCTCCACTGGTGGAATCCTGATACAAGCTGTATACGGTTGCATTGGCTGATGCTGCCTGGAGGACCATGGCATATTCCAACTCCTGCAGGAAGTCGGCATTTTCAAATCCAACCAGTACATTAAACTCTTCTTCAGACTCATCCATTACCCAGTAGAAAGGCGCTTTCTCAGCGATAGTATTATCCAGGGGTCCGGGTAAGGCTGATTCTACCGCCTGGATACCAATGGGAGCAGCATCACCCGTCAGCTGGTTGATGGTGACCGGAAGGAAGTAATTTGAAGTACCAATGGGATAGGTCTGATTGCCCGTCATGACCAGACGACCGATAATATAATCGTTTGGCTGTCGTGTGATAGTACCTCCTGGCGTTATTTCAAGACTAAATCCCTCTCCTATTGTTAGCAGACTTCCATTCAGCTCAAGGTTATCTACGGAAAGGTCTGCATTCAACGTCTTATCAGCACCTGATAGTCGGAGTCTTTCAATAAAAGATTGGTCATTGATTGATTGGGTGAGCGATCCATTCATATCCACCACCCCGGTGCCGGAGGTTTGATAAATACCTGTGTTCACCCAGTGACCACCTACAATGATCTGGCCTTCATTTTGGAGATTTCCGGCATTGACAAAGTTCTCATTGACTTTGAGAATAGCTCCCTCTGTGAGACCTATGGGCATTCCTGTGTTCTGAAGGCTTTGGGAGAATGCAACCTTTATGCTAAAGAAAATCAATATGTATATAATCCATTTCATATCTATCCTCCCATTCCTGGTGCATCATTTTGAGAAATTGAAAGCATTATCCATCCCTTGGTACCTTTTCCATCATCCACATACATCAAATGAATTGCTCCACCGGGATTTATCGAAGCATAGCTAAACGGAAGGTAGAGGTTACTTGAAGGGGAATATGCTTCGAGTTCCAGTAATGCAGTGCCCACATTTATAAGAATGAGCTCCTGACCCGAAATACCATTATTTACCTGTATGAACCTAATAATAGAACCTTTACCATCCGGGGTAAACAGAAGCGTCCTGGCAAATTTAAATGGTGAGATATCCAAAACATCCACGGAAATACTGTTAAAGTCAGCTGCCACCGGCTCAGAAAGGTAATTCAATGCTTTGACGTAATTCCCAGTCTGAAACTCCCCGAAAGTATTTCCATCTGCATCATTTGACAACGGGAGCTCAATTTCATTATTCGGATTATTGTCAGCATCATCCACCTGGTCAGTACCTGCTACCCAGCTGGCTCCATCGAATATGAGTACATCATTAGTACCCGCAGTAGCTGGCAACTCGATTTCATTAGTTGGGTCATTGTCGGCGTCATCCACCTGGTCTGTTCCTGCAATCCAGTTGGCTCCATCGAATACGAGCACATCATTAGTACCGGCAGTCCCTGGCAACTCAATCTCATTGGTTGGGTCATTGTCGGCGTCATCTACATTGTCAATGTTATCTGCAAATGCTGGTGGTATATTTTGCAGATCCGCCCAGTCTCCAGAAAAATCGTCCGCAGCATCGCTATCATATCCACTCAAATCAATGATTGTATTGTCGGGATCCCCGGTCAATGAGATCTGTCCGGCGTTAAACTGAAGGTCCTGCTCATCAGTATTTGTACCTAAAAATGGGGAAAGATCAACTGCTGTTGGGGTACTGAGTCCCGTGATGGTCAGGGTATTCCCAGAAAGATTCAGATCCTGGAGCTCGTTGGTAGGATCGTTATCGGCATCATCCACATCATCTGTTCCATCCAAAAATCCCGCAGGTATACCTGTCAGGTCATTCCACATGCCTGAGAAGTCATCTGAAGCATCGGTGTCTCCGGTATTGGTGATCACCCCATCGATAATCTCGAACCCTGCCCCGGCTTGCAAAGATGAACCCACAGCCTCCCAATGGTCAGTCAACCAGAAGAAAAACTGATTCAGGTCTGAATCAAAGACCATCATACCATTTTCATTTGGTGTAAGCTGACTTGAAAAGTTATTTCTTTGTGTGGTAGTGAGTTTTGGAGCAAGGAAACCCTGGTCATTGGTTGGTGCTACCAGGTGTAAGACCGCCTTTTCATTCGGAGTCAGTGTCCCGATACCAACGGAACCCTCCTGAGCCATCAGGGTACCTGAAATTGAAACAGCCATAAGAAACAGTATCTTTTTCATAACCTTTGACTTAGAAATGATATGCATAAGTGGTCTTTTAATCTCAAAACGTCCATTGCTTCTATTTTGAAACCGCCATTTCTAACCTTCCACTCCAGTTTGTTTGCACTGGCTTACCAACTATTCTACCGCTGGTCCTGCTAACTACCTCTACTCTTACCTTTTGACTTTCAGTCAACTGAACATCAGAGAAAAAAGAAAATGAATCGCTTGTGGGGCCACCAGAAATGATCATGGAATGTACCTGAGTTTCATCCACAATCAAATTGATATCCAAATCCGCTCCTGCATCAGCTATTGTAGCTATCGTAACAGAAAAACTATATATCCCTGCGACTTTAGCAGTAAAAACCGAAGAGGTTACATCATAAACATCACCTAAATCATAGCTTTCCGCCCGAAATGTCACAATTTCATTTTTTCCTCCTGTTGTAATATTCTGATCCTCAGATTTGCCAGCTTTAAAAGCAATTTGTTCAGTGCTACTTGTTGGAACATTGACATTAAAGTTTGGATAGGTCCCGGTCACTGATGCATTGCCGCTTCCGGTAATATTGACAGTTCTATCAGGAGCAGAGTTGGTTACTGTATAATTAATTCCCGATGGGGTTACAGTAATACCTGTTCCTGCTGTAATCACTTGAACTTCATTATTAGGATTATTGTCTGCATCATCCACAAAATCTGTACTTGGCTGCCAACCTCCATCGGCAGGAAAATATTTAAGGACCGCCCCTTCGTCACTCGCATCTACGGGAATTGATTCAAGTAAATCTGTATTGTCAAAATACACACTTAAGTCTACTGGAGTATCATCATTGGTTAACACCAGACTTCCGTCGAGTAATTCCAGGTCCTGGTTATCTGTATTATCACGTAGGCCTGACAAATCTATAATTGAAGCATCTAGATTATTCGTGATATTTAAAGTATATCCTCTGGAATCATAAAACAGATCCTGTCGCTCATTATCCGGGTCATTATCAGCATCATCAACATTATCATTATCAACCACCCAGGCTCCTTTTATATACTTTGCAATCTGACCCTCAGAAGGCAAAAGATCAGCCAGTACATCCGTATTGTAAATGGAAAGATCTATGGAATTACCTTCAGGGTCCCGATCCAGCCACATACTTGTACCTTCAAATTGTAGTGACTGGAGCTCGTTATTCGGATCAGCATCATCGTCAGCTACTTCATCTGTTCCCGCAACCCATCCAGACAGAATACTTTCATACTTCAAAACCTGACCGGGTAAGCCTGGTATTGTTGATATGCCACCGGCAAGGGTAGAGAGATTTATTGGGGTGGCATCTGGATTATTAGTGATTGACAAAATATTAGTAAGTGGATTGAATGTGAGGTCCTGAATCTCATTTGTAGCACTTGCATCAGCATCGTCCACATCATCTGAACCATCCAGGAAACCTAATGGAACATTAGCTAAATCTCCCCATTCTCCGGAAAAGTCGTCGGTAGCATCTACATCTAGATTCGCGGGAACATTAGTCAGATCCAAAAACGACCCTGAAAAGTCATCTGTTACATCGGTATCCAGGTTGGTAGGTACATTGGTCAAGTCTAAAAATGATCCGGAGAAATCGTCAGTAGCATCAATATCCAGGTTAACTGGAACATCTGTCAAATCAAGAAAAGAACCTGAAAAGTCATCAGTGACATCAGTATCCAGATAAAAGGGTATATCAACAAGATCTTCAAAGGAGCCTGAAAAATCATCGGTAGCGTCCAGGTCAAGATTCAAAGGAACATCTGTCAGATCAAGGAATGACCCTGAAAAATCGTCTGTCACATCGAGGTCAAGATTTGCCGGAATACCAGTCAGATCACCAAATAGACCCGAGAAATCATCCGTAGCATCCAGATCAAGGTTAATCGGGACATCTGTTAAATCAAGAAAGGAGCCTGAGAAATCATCCAATGAATTGATGTCCAGGTTTAATGGGACATCTAACAGATCAAGGAAGGATCCGGAAAAGTCATCGGTGACATCCGAATCATAATTACTCAAATCAATAATGGTATTATCCGGATCTCCAGTTAATGTAATCTGGCCATCTATAAATCGTAAGTCTTGTTCATCCGTATTGGTCCCTGTGTACGAAGCCAGGTTAATCTGAGTAGGACTCCCAATACCTGTAATGGTCAAAATATTACTCGTCAGATTCAAATCCTGAAGCTCATTGTTTGGATCACTATCTGCATCATTAACTTCATCCGTAGCTGGTGCCCATTCCAATGCATCATTAAACTTCAAAACTGCTCCCAGGCTTGCAGTTGAAGGAAGCTCGATTTCATTCGTTGGGTCATTGTCCGCATCGTCAGTTTCGTCTGTCGCTGCTACCCAATTGGCTCCGTCAAACTTCAAGGCCTCGCCAGTTGTGGCAGTAGCGGGTAACTCTATCTCGTTGGTAGGATCATTATCGGCATCATCCACATCATCTATTCCGTCACTGAAGTCAGCAGGGATATTTAGAAGGTCTGCCCAATCTCCTGAAAAGTCATCCGATACATCAGTATCATAAGCACTCAGGTCTATAATGGTATTGTCTGGATCTCCTGACAATGAGATCTGCCCTGAAGAGAATAACAAATCCTGCTCATCGGTATTTGTGCTTTCATAGGGTGACAGGTCTATTTGGGTAGGAGTCGTTAATCCTGTAATCGTAAGGATATTGCCAGCCAGATTAAGATCCTGAAGCTCATTGTTCGGATCAGCATCCGCATCATCCACGTCATCAGTACCATCTACAAACTCAGCTGGGATATTTGCCAAATCTTCCCAATTGCCTGAAAAATCATCGGAAGCGTCTGTATCCCCCGTATTGCTGATCACCCCATCCACAATTTCTACACCATTCCCAGCCTGAAGTGACGAACCCACTGCCTCCCAATGATCAGTCAACCAAAAGAAAAACTGGTTCAGGTCGGAGTCAAAGACCATCATCCCGTTTTCAGCGGAGGTCAACTGGCTTGAAAAATTGTTGCGTTGGGAAGTGGTGAGCTTGGGAACAAGGAATCCCTGGTCATTGTTGGGTGCTACGAGGTGCAGGACAGCTTTCTCATTAGGAGTTTGCGTACCAATCCCAACAGAACCTTCCTGGGCCATTAGGGTATTGCCTACCAACAAGCCGAAGAGAAATAGAATTCTTTTCATGGCGGTGATCTATTTTTTCAAACGGATGTAAAGAAAGTACTATCTTTTCTTCACATAATTATAATCTAGGCGTCGGAACGTAAATGTAGTAAGAATAAGGGAATATTATTTGAATTCGAGCTAAAATATTCTTTCCAGCGGGCTTTGGTTTTGGAATGGGGTAAAAACATAACTCAGTGTAACCTCGTGTGTACCGTAATTGGTAAAAAACAGGTTGTTGGTAGGCAACTCAAAAGAATAGCCCATTGAGAAATGCTTATCAAAATCGATTTTACCAAAAAAGCTGGCACCATAATAATCTCTAATCATCGCACCCAGTCTGATATGATCAGTTAGAAAATAAGTCCCGGCAATATCGAATGAGAACCTGCTACCCATCACCCGTACCAGGGTTTGCAACTTGGTGTCATTGGATCTGAAAAGAGAAAACCGGTAACCAGTAGAAACATAAATATTCCGATCGTATCTGGGGTCGTTCAAAGATCTGGTGGTATTTCTTGTCTCTAAGATCCTTGGTATGCTCACAGCCAGAAAATAATCAAACCTGTGGATCACGAAACCAACCCCAAAATTTGGCTGGAAACTATTGGGCACGAAACTGTCCAGTTCCGGGTCATTCAAAACTTTTGAATCCAATAAGCTTAGATCACTAGACACATTTGTAATTCCTCCCTGAAGCCCCATACCAATCTTTACAAAATGTGAGCTAATAAAGTAAGATGCCGAAGCCATGATCTCTGTATTGTTATGAACCCCGATTCGATCATTCATGGCCTTTAATCCAAAACCGGAGTGATCTGACATGCTACTCTCCAGTGTCAAAGTATTGGTGAAAGGCGCTCCCTCCATCCCATACCATTGTGCACGCGAGTTGAACGAAATTGATGTACTCTCATATAATCCTCCAAAAGCCGGATTGATCAGGTACTGATTGAAATGATACTGAGTGTATTGTGGGTCAAGTTGAGCATTCACCAGGTTTGCCACAACGAAAAAGGTGAGTATCAATATGGTTTTTAAACTACTCATCTCACCAATTCAAAAAAACCACTCGCCAGGGTCTCTTTACCCACCGATACCATATAATAATAAGACCCTTGAGCCAGGTTACTTCTCAGCTTCTCATTTCCTACCCCTTCAAATTTTACCTGATCATTGTCGTACGCATTCACTTCGTAGAGTTTCACCCCCCATCTGTCAAAGATGGACACAGTATTATCAGGATAGGCTTCAATATTTTCTATTAGCAGAAAATCATTGTATCCATCATTATTAGGGCTGATCAGGTTCAGGACATTAATGGGAGCCTTTTCACCTTTAATGTATTTTCTTGCCACCGTGAGGTAAGGACCCCTGACTCTTTCACTGGTTACCATCCCGAAATCAGGTGATCCCGAAAACATTATGCATCCGGCATCTTTTATTACACTGTTGAAGGATTCTGCTTCACCTATCCTGGCATATTCAATGCTTTGCAGAAACCTGGCATCCTGAAAATTAAGTGTGACTTCAGCACCCTGGTAATTTTCGGGCGTCATTAGCTCCCAATAGAATTCAGCTACAGAAGATATGGTGTTTTCCTTTGATGCGCTTAAAGGGCCTGGTTTTGCGACCACACCTATCTGCATTACCTGGTCTTCGGGTAGCACCAGACGAACCGGAAGATTCTTTTCAGGTGTTCCGATGGGGAACGTAATATCATTCCCGGTCATGTACAAGGCACCGATGATCCGGTCATCTGGCTGATATTCTAGCTTTGCCCCCTCACCCACGTATAGACCTGATCCGGCAGGAACAAAAACCTTTGTTTGGTCTAATATCATTTTTCCCTCTACATGGAAGTTTTCAGAAATATGCTTTCGCCCATTTTGAAAAAATACAGTTCCAAGAGGAAGACTTCCATGATTGATATATTGAAGATCTTTACCATTGAAGTGAATCTGACCGGTCTGATCATTATAAGTACCCGTATTTACCCAGTTTCCCTGAATTGCAAGCAAGCCATCATTTGAAATCTGACCTTTGTTAATGATACTTTTTTGCACATTCATTGTCACACCATTCGTGATATTCAATGAAGTATTTTTGACATAAAGATCTTGTGTGAAGCCATGAAGAGGTAGAAGTGTCAATATGTAAATCAGGTACCTCATTCCTACATTATCTACCTGCTGCAATTGAAACACCTACTTCCATCCAGCCATCAAAATTTGTTCCACTGGATTGGTCTTTAAAATACATGAGGTGAAGTGTACTTCCCGAGGTGAGTGTATGACTTGCACTGGACAAAAAGATATTACCATTTGCTCCATCTACATTAAGTGAGCCAGGCCCAATGACCATGAGGATGAGTTCCTGTCCGCTGATACCAGCATCAATATTCCTCAGGTTGGTCCCCACCCCCGGAACAACAACCACTGTCCTGTGTGAATTGATCATTTCTGCTTTCAGTGCTCCGATGGTAGCCATCAAATCAGCCCCGGTCACATGGCTGGGGTTTGTCCGGGAGATCATATTGTTTGAGATGACATATTTACCAGTATAATTAATATTGGTCCCACTATTTTCTTCTATCCATGGAGTGGCATCATCAAGTTCACTCAGGTCCCACATATCATGCACACCACTGGGCTTTGTAAGCGTCAGAACATTAGAAACCGAATTGTATATCAAACTCTGAACTTCATTGTTTGGATCGGCATCCGCATCCTCAGCAAGTGCCGAAAGATCCACATCATGATTGGTTCCCGATTCAACAATCCGAAGTGTATTCCCTGCCAGCAGAGAAGTCATAGTGATCAACTCATTGGTACTACTGGCATCCGCGTCGTTTACGTTTAAGTTTAGCGTCTTGTCACCAGACAGAGTAATATTCCCTGGCGAACTGTTTGTCGTGATCATCTGCAATTCATTGGTCGGGTCTGCATCGGCATCATCCACCTGATCTCCATCTACCAGGTCGGCAGGTACTCCGGTAAGGCTGCTAAACTGTCCATCGAAATCATCGGTGACATCCATGTCCCAGCCAGCAAAGTTCAGTGAAGTGCCAGACAGATCTCCTGATAAAGTGAGTATGTTATCTACCAACTCAAGTGATTGAATTTCATTGGTCGGATCAGCGTCAGCATCATCCACCTGATCTCCATCTGCCAGGTCGGCAGGTACTCCGGTAAGGTTACTAAACTGTCCATCAAAATCATCGGAGACATCCGAGTCATAACCTGAGAGATCAATCATTGTGGCATCAGGATCTCCGGTGAGTGAAATCACCCCGTTTATAAATGACAGGTCCTGATTGTCTGATCCTGAGATGGCACCCAGATCGATCACAGTGGCATTGTCATTGTTAGTGATCCGAAGCAGGTTACCACTTATTGAAAGGTCCTGAATTTCGTTGGTAGGATCTGCGTCGGCATCGTCAACCTCATCAGTCCCATCAAGAAATCCTTCCGGCGTATTCTTCAGATCATTCCAGTCTGTGGTAGCCAGGGCACTGAGGTCAATGCTGCTACCTCCGGAGAGTGTAAGTTGGTTTGTTAAAGGGTCATATTCCAGTGACTGGTTACCTGCAGACAAAGACTGCCATCCGGAGTCCTGCCAATAATAAAACGTTTTATCGGTCAGGTCAAACACCAGAAGTCCATTGTCGGAATTGGAAAGTTTGCCAGTAAAGAATGATGAATTACGCTGACTGGTTGTCATAGTAGGAATAAGCAATCCCTGATTGCTCCCAGGCGAAACCAGATGCAGTATGGCATTTGGATTTGGGTTTTCAATTCCTATCCCGACAGACCCGTTTTCTTGCGCCTGTAGCGTTGTAGAGAATAATACACCCAATAAAATAATACATGATATCCCTGTGGATTTCATATGGTTAGTGCTGGTTGGTTATACAATCCTAGTCAGGTGGCGGATCATACTTTTCGTTGATAAATGTATAAATAAAGAAACCATAAATGGAAATTATTTTTCTAAAATTTTCATTTAAGTATTAATTAACTTTAATTATTTAACCTCCTGATAACATGCATCTTATCCAATTTACATAAAGTGGTTTCTAACCGCATTTTGAACCAATTATGCGGTTATTTCCGTTTTAAGGATGATAATTAGGAATTCTTTAATTTACGAGAATGAGATACACTTACATTACTATTTTCACAATTGCGCTTTTTATGAGTATTACCTCTTGTGCTCAACAAAAAGTGGGAGAAAAAAAAATATCGTTCCCTGAGGAGGAAAAGATTGAATTATCTGATTCAGAATGGAAATCAAGGCTGACGGAAGAAGAGTTTGAAGTTCTCCGTAATAAAGGAACTGAGTATGCATTTACCGGAAAGTATTGGAACAACAAGAAAGAAGGGGTGTATACATGTGCAGGCTGTCAGCTCCCGCTATTCGATTCCTCTACTAAATTCCGATCAGGGACCGGGTGGCCAAGCTTTTATCAGCCGATCAATGAAATAAATGTAGCTGAAGAAAAAGATACGTCCTACGGAATGGTTAGAACAGAGGTTCTTTGTGCACGCTGCGGAGGCCATCTGGGGCATGTATTCCCCGACGGTCCCAAGCCTACAAAGCTTCGCTATTGTATCAACTCAGTTTCACTAAATTTTATCGAGAAGGACGCAGCTGCAAATCCCTGATCAGTTATTAGGAGCACCATCATCTACCCAACAGGCGATGAGGTCAATTTGATTCTGAGTTAGCTTGTCTTCGGGAGGCATCGCACCACTTTGGGTGACTGATTTGATCCTGGCAGAACTGTTCTTTATTTCATTGTATGAGTTAAAGGTTGGGAGCGCAGGGTCATTGCCATGGCAGGAAGTTACATTACAATTCAGATCAATTATAGGTTTAACATTCGATTCAAAACTCACCCCGCTCATAACCTGAACATTCATAGAAGTGATACAACCTTGCTCATCCTTCACAGCAACATTGTAAGAGCCGCCCGAAATATTCTCAAAGGTATTTGACGTTCCAAAAACACCTGTCCCTAAGCGGTAGGTATAGCCCCCCATTCCGCCAGTGGCATTCACCACTATTGAACCTTCTCCTGCGCCACATCCACCTGTGGTGGTCTCTGTTGTGAAATCTAAATCACTACCACTATTTCCTACCACTACTTCTGCCACTCCGGTACATCCTTCGGCATCAACTACGGTGATGCTATAGCTGCCGCTGGACAAGTTTGAAAAGGTAGGCTCACTTTGGAAGTTAACATCATCGATAGAATACATCAATTGTCCATTACCACCTACTGGAGTCACGGTGATCTGTCCTGTTGGCTGACAGTCTGCATCTATCACTTCACTGTCCATGATACCAGGTCCTGAAACATCGCAATCCACTACTTCTATCTGATCACTGCTACAAGCGTGAAGAAAAACAAGGAAAGAGAAGACAGAAAGAATTGACAGAGACCTTACCAAAATCATAATTAAAAGTTTAAGTTTTGAATACATACTCCTGGAAGATCACAAATGGTTGTCTGCTGTGTCAATAATTAAATGATTCATCTTCCGTACGTACTATCTCCCAGGTATGATCAGAGAGCAGACGAACCTGAGCGATAAACTTTTTGTATGGGTTGGACCTCCCCCACTCTTCCGGGCTCACCATCGTGAGCACATCTTCACCATTCTCCCGCTGGAACAGGTAATAGCTCTTATTATATACCGGATCGAATCCCATATCAGCCAGATAGATCCTCTCCGAAATAGAGACACGTTTCTTTAAATATTTGGCCTGTTCGGCCAGTGTCTGCATCTGCTCGTAGAGTTGCCGAAACTGCCGGTCTGTCTGTTCATGCATCGCGGCGATTGCTGTGCCTTTGATCTTTCCTTTGTCTTCAGGTTTGACGATCGCACTCCCCACACTGTGAGCATATTCGATAAGTCCTGGCAGATCTGCCACCTTATCTTTCATCCGCTCCAGGTCAATACTTTCGATGTCAACTTTCTTCTTATTCACCAGACTCTATTCTTTCCTTTAAATTCTTTTTTGCACCCGGCCAGGTGGTCCGCTGGCTGATATCAATACTGATGATGATCATGATCAGCAAGAAAATGGCCGCTATTATAAAAAAAATCCGCTTTGATCTTTTCATATCCGTTTAGAGAACGACAAATTTGGGGAATAGTTTATTAAAAAATCCAATATGACCATCGAAGGAAGAATAATTGAAATATTTGATACGCAAGAAGTAACCAACTCTTTCAGGAAGAGAGAATTTGTTGTTGAGTATGCTGAAAACCCACAATACCCGGAATTTATAAAATTTGAGCTGATACAAGCCAACTGTGACCAACTCAACGATTTCAAAGTGGATGATATGGTAAATATTTCCTTTAACCTTAAAGGAAGAAAATGGACGGATCCACAGGGAGCGGTGAAATATTTCAACAGTCTTCAGGCATGGAGGTTAGAAAAAACCGGAGGACAAGCTGGCCCAACTCCACCCCCACCTCCAACTGATCAGGAATGGATGAAAAGTGATTTTTCTGAGGATGATGACTTGCCTTTTTAACAATTATGCAGTTATTTAAACTATTCCAATAGATTAACGTACATATGCACACCATATAATCCGGCAATAAATTTTGAAGGGTTAAGTTTAAGATGCTAAAATTCAAAAACTTTTTTTCTGATTTATCAATCTTGGGCGTACTGCTTTACCTAAGTACTTCCTGTGATAGCAATGAAAAAGAACGTCCCTCTCCACTAAGGATGGACAGTACGATAATCGCTGGTGTAGATTTGAAAATCACCTATAGCAGTCCGGCCGTAAGGGATCGGAAAATATGGGGCGGATTGGAACCGTACAATAAAGTTTGGAGAATCGGAGCCAACAAAGCCACTGTATTTGAGACCTCCGATCCCGTCTATGTTTCAGGTAATGCTGTTCCAAAAGGTAAGTATTCGGTATTTGCCATTACCGATACCACTCAGTGGACAATTATTTTCAACAAACAATGGGACCAATGGGGAGCCTATGACTATCATCCGGAAGAGGACCTCTTCCGGGTAGCAGTCACACCTTCCCGCCTGGATTCCCTCCATGAAAGATTGTCTTTCAGGTTTGTTGATCAGGAGCTACAATTTCGTTGGGAATACCTTGGATTCGATTTACCTATCACATTGCCCGCATCACATCAGTGACCAGGCGGATCATCAGCCTGCTTAGCGCTTCGATGGTATCATGACAATCATTGAGCATAAATCGCTTCTCCATATCACTGGGATTGATAAAGCCGATGTATACATCTTCATTTTCCTCCCAGACCAGAATCTTTAGTGGAAGGTCCAGTGCGGTGGTTTGCTGACAAGTGATTAGTTTACTTGTCAATGCTGAATCCTCAAACAGGATAACTTTAGTAGGTGGAATTTCGATTCCACGTTCTTTGGCAATCTTGTCGTGGTCAACAGTTTCAAAATATTCCAGTCCCCGGTCCTTGATGAGCTGAACAATTGATTGTGTGGTTTCATCCACACCTTTTTTGCTCTTGTAAATGGATAAATTTTGACTGTAGGAAACTGAAATACAAAACAGCATTCCCAGGCAAAGAATGGATTTAAAATTCATTTGGCGATCGATCTAAACGCTAAGGAAAAAAAATTAATGTTCATTGAAAAGCGTTTTTATTATTTTCATATCAAATAAAGCACCAAAGCATCCTGATTTTCAATAACTCGGTTGAGTTCATTGAATTTTTATTGGGTATCAATTAAATAGTCCTTACTTTCACTGGTTATAGATTATTTCGTTACGGGCATGGATTATCTTAAGAGCTATAGAAATGTTTTTGATCAAAACATTATCCTCCTTTTTAAAGGACAGTTGAATTTCGACCTGGTCACTTCGATGATCTCTACACTAGGGACAAGGTTGGAAATCTCTGAAGATAGTAATGCCACCACCAGGAAGTTTTACAATATCGCTACGGAGGTCATACAAAACATTTATTATCAATTAAATGAGATTGACCTTAAAGGGAAAATAGGCACCTACGACGCCCGTTCAGCCCTCATTATGGTCTCCGCTCGCAAAAAGTTTTACAGCATTCAAACTGGAAATTACATCCCTGTTGAAAAAGGAAAAGAGCTCAGGAAGCGGTTGGACGAAATCAGGGACCTTCCGATGCAAGAACTTTCTAAGCTGTACAAGAAGCTCATTGCTGAGGAAGATTTTAACAGCAAAGGCACGCTTGGGCTTGGATATATTGACATCGCCAGAAAAGCGGGAGATGAAAAGCTACGATACCGGTTTCAGGAGGTCAATGACAATGTGGATTTCTTCACTTTTCAAATCCGGATACCCAGGGATAGCTGATGAATTGTGATAAATGCTATCACAGCTTACTTCATAATTGTATTTGATGACTGGATTAATTAAAATGCAGGCACTTTCAAAATAGACAACATGGATTTTTCTACCCTCGACATCATTGTATTCGTTGCATATTGCCTGACCATTGTTGGGATAGGTCTGTATGTCTCCAGAGATAAAAAAGGTCACCAAAAAAATGCGGAAGATTATTTTCTGGCTGGCAAATCACTCCCCTGGTGGGCCATTGGTGCTTCATTGATTGCTGCCAACATCTCCGCTGAGCAGTTTATTGGGATGTCCGGATCCGGGTTTGCCATAGGGTTAGCTATCGCTTCCTACGAATGGATGGCAGCCGCTACACTTCTGATTGTAGGGAAATTCTTTCTACCCATCTTCATAGAGAAAAAACTTTACACCATACCCGAATTCATCGAACAGCGATACAGCACCAACCTGAAGACTATTCTGGCTGTTTTCTGGATAGCCTTATTTGTCTTCGTCAATCTCACTTCCGTGCTTTATCTGGGTTCAAAAGCCCTGGATACCATCATCGGAGTTGGCGATGGATCGCTGATGATGACCAGCATTATTGGCCTGGCACTTTTTGCAGCCGCTTACTCGCTCTGGGGTGGTCTTTCGGCGGTGGCATGGACCGATGTGGTTCAGGTGATCTTATTGGTTTTCGGTGGCCTGATCACCACATTTATAGCACTCGACCATGTGGCTCCTGAAGGAGGAGTCATCAATGGCTTCAAGTATATCTATGAAGTAGTGCCTGAGAAGTTCTCCATGATACTCTCCAAGGGCGAGATTATTACTCCAAATGGAACCGATGCCTGGTGGGACCTGCCCGGATTGGCGGTATTGATAGGTGGCATGTGGGTCGCCAACCTTTATTACTGGGGATTTAATCAGTACATCATCCAAAGAACTTTGGCTGCGAAGAGCCTGGCTGAATCGCAAAAAGGGATTGCTTTTGCAGCATTCTTAAAATTGATCATTCCTTTGATTGTTGTCATACCAGGAATTGTAGCCTATGTGCTCAACTCTAACGAAGCAGGTGAGCTGACAAAAGCGGCGATGGACCCAGCCTTTTATACAGAGGACGGGAATATTACCAATGACAATGCAGCACCATGGCTAATCAAAAGTTTCGTGCCTGTTGGATTGAAAGGCCTGGTACTAGCTGCATTGGCTGCAGCCATCGTTTCCTCATTGGCTTCTATGCTCAATTCTACAGCTACTATTTTCACCATGGATATTTACCGTCCCTACATCAATAGGAATGCTACTGATAAGCAAACGGTAAATACCGGACGTATCACAGCATTTGTCGCACTGGTTGTGGCTGTTGTGATTGCTCCTCAACTTGGCAACCTGGGGCAGGCTTTCCAGTTCATCCAGGAATATACCGGAGTGGTAAGTCCGGGTATTTTAGCCGTATTCCTTACCGGACTATTCTGGAAAAAATCGACCAACAATGCTGCCATCTGGGGTGTCGTACTATCCATACCGATCGCGATGTACTTCAAGGTGGCTCCAAATGGATGGTCTGATGCAAGCATCTTTGTCACCCTGCCATTCCTTCATCAAATGATGATCACCTGCATTGCTTCCATCATTGTAATCATGGTGATCAGCCATATCGAAGGTGGTGGAAAAGACAATGCACGCAGTATATTACTCTCCAAGAAACTCTTCGAGACTTCTCCTACTTTCAATATCAGTGCTACAATTATCTTTTTGATCCTTGTAGCGCTTTATGCCTTATTCTGGTAGCGATGGCACTAAACCCGGCTCAGCAAAAAAAGAAAGAACAGATACTTTCAGGTTTTAAATTCTGGCTGTATCTGATCAGTTCTGTACCCATGGGTTGGATTGCTGGCATGCGGATAAGGTCATTGGATGAATCAAAATGCGTCACCTCAGTACCATTCAAGTGGTTGACCAAAAACCCATTTAAGTCTATGTACTTCGCTGTACAGAGCATGGCAGCAGAACTATCAACGGCTGTGCCCTGTCTGTTAGCAGTGCAGGGGCACAAACCCTCTGTAGCCTTTATCATCGTAGACATGAAAGCAAGTTTCATTAAGAAGGCTACTGACCGGGTATTTTTCACCTGTGAGGATGTGCCAAATGCTTTTAAAGCAGTAGAAAAGTGTATAAGCCGGCAGGTTGCCCAAACAACCACGTTTAAAACTATCGGAAAAATGAAAGACGGGACTGTTGTTGCTGAGTTTGAGTTTACCTGGTCTTTTAAACAGCGGGGGTAGTCTAGGTTAAAGCTCCTTCAGGAGCTTATTGGCCGGGGTTTTGCGGATGGCATCTGATATGTCGCTGATGGTGCGATCGATGGCAGCAAACTCCTTGTTCTGATGTTGCTGTGGGAGGTTGTTGAGCCCCATATCCTCAAGTTTAGTAATCACTGTGGCAATATCAATTTTGTTGATGTCCAACCCGGGCACATATTGTTCTTCATCATCGTTCTTGACTCTGATAATCAGTCCTGCATTCTCGAGGTCACTGACTGCTTCCCGAACAAACCGATGCGGGATCACCAAATCCGTGGTGAGTTTATTGAATGAGACAGGTCCTTCCCATTTCTCAAAGTCTTTGATGACATGTTTCATGATCAGCAGGGTAAGCTTCCTTCTCGTCCTAAGGTTGATATTCAGATCCTCATTGTCATAGGCCCATGTAGTTACATTCTGGATGGCAAAGGCCAATTCAGCACCAAACAGTAAGATCATCCAGGAAAGCTGCAGCCAGATCAGGAATAATGGCAGCGCAGCAAACGTTCCATAAATCGCATTGTATTTAGAAAGAAATACCTGTCCCTCGATCCAGCCAAGTTGCAACAACTGATAAAAAGATCCGGCAATGATGCCAGCCAGTAAAGCCGCTTTGACCTTTACCGGAGCATTAGGAAAAACGATGTATACGAGGAACAAAAGAAACCAAACCAGGGTATAAGGGATCAAACGAATCAAAAAAAGGATTCCCGGTTTTACAAAACCCAGAATATCCAGACTCTGGGTAAAACTCTCCATCTGGCTGGTAATGAATACCGTCACGGTACCTGATAGGATGAGTATTAAGGGTCCAAGGAAAATTACTGACATATAATCGGTCAGCTTTCTCTTGAGTGACCTCCCCTTCTCAGTAGCCCAGATATCGTTGAAGGCCACTTCGATGTTGTTGAGTAGACGGGCAACTGCATAGATTAGGAAAACCAAACTTATACCGGATATCAATCCTCCATTGGCTGTACTCAACATCTTATTAGAAAAGGTCATGATATAGTCAAGGACTTCCCCCTGACCTGATAAGTAAAGGGAAAGTTCTTCCATCAGATACTGCTCCATACCAAATGCTGTAGATATACCATATGCCATGGCAACGACAGGCACCACGGAGAGCAGGGAGAAATAGGTAAGTGCAGAAGCTTTTTCAGAGCATTTATCCTTTTCAAACTCCGAAAAGGTGATCATCAAAATTCGCAATTGCCGATAAAGAAAGGCTTTACTCCTGGGAAGTGAAGTGACTTTTACTTTCCACAAATCTTCATGCAGGAACTTTTGTAACTCTTTGAACTTATTAATCACGGAGACCAAATTAAAGAAAGAAGACAGAAAACAACAGCAATGACACTTTAATAACTAAATTTTAACCTGAGGTAGAAAAGCTTACTTTGCGCCTTGTACTCATCACCGAAGCTATCGGAAAAGAACAACTGACTGATCAGGTCCAGGTCCAGGTTGGAAGTGATCGAATAGGTAACAAAGGGATTGATAAAAACAGAACCGTCAGATGGGAAGACGATCGCAGAAAGCCCTGTATTTACCAATGGGTGAACCGGATAAGAACCCTGAACGAAGGTAGACCATTGATAAGGAGAAACAGACCTAATATCAAGATTAGAAGAGGTATTGACGAGAAAAAAATTAGGTTCTTCTTCACCATAACTATTATACAATGCAGATCCGTTGAGGTATAGAGAATTTGAAAAAAGGTAATCCACCGAGATTGAAGCGAGAAAACCATTCTCCTCATTCTCATCCAGACTGCTCAAATAGGTCATCTCTCCCTTAAAGCCTGCATTCCACAGATTTCCGGCCCATCCGGCGCCCAAAGTGACGTTATTTTTCATTAGCCCCCCGATAAACTGGATGTCATAATTCCATTTGTTGATCTGGTATTTGAGGGCAGTGGTCAGGTCTTCGAAATTTTCGGCCGCTTTGATGGCAAAATCTATTTCGGAGGCATACCCGGTATATTTTCTCACCCGAAGCGCGTCACTTCCAGGTCGCTCTTCATAGTCGAAATCAAAGAAGGAATAAGCATTGAAGAGGTCATTGGGATTCCATGCGAGGTTCATCCCCCAGTTGATCCGCTGGCGTCCAAGACTCACCTCCCAATCGTTTTTATTCCACTCAAAATAAAGCCGGTCTATCATGGTATGGATCACCAGGTCATTGTTGTTTACCGGCATCCAGGAAAGATCAAAATAGTCGTTGTTTACATCAATGAGCTCTCCGTAAAAAGGAAATAGGCTGACCAGATCACCAAAAAAAATCCGGTTCCTCACTTCAAGTTTTCCGGTCAGATTCTGCGATGGGTACCAGGCTAGATTGACCCTATTATGGATCAGGTTGTCGATAAGTGTGGAGTCTTTGCCAGCAAAATTGAAGGTGGCCATGTCTTTAACATACCCTCCCACTGTAAACTTTGGTTCTTCATCTTCTTGCTGTGCAAACAATGTAAGTGGACATAAAATCCACAACATCAGCCAAAACCTCATCTTTTTTCGTCACTAATGATTTGACCATCTTCCAGTGTAATCATCCGGCGGGCTTTGTCAATCACCCGCTGATCATGAGTAGAAAAGACAAATGTGGCTCCCTCCTCTTTATTCATTTTGGCCATAATATCAAGCAATGACGAAGTGGAATGTGAATCCAGGTTGGCTGTGGGCTCATCAGCCAGGATAAACTGAGGTTTTGAGGCCAAAGCCCTGGCCACTGCCACCCTTTGTTGTTGCCCACCTGATAATTGCGAAGGCCTTTGACCTGCTTTATCAGCGATACCCATTTGTGTCAGCAACTCCAGGGCACGTGCGTCCCTTTCCTGCTTCGGTCTTTTCTGTAGCAACATAATAAACTCTACATTTTCCTGAGTTGTAAGCACGGGGATCAAATTGTACGCCTGAAACACAAATCCAATGTTTTTGAGCCTGAAATCAATGAGCTTACCATCCTGCATAGTGGTGATGTTGGTCCCAGCCAGGGTTACTTCTCCGGTGGTGGGATGATCCAGGCCTCCCAGGATATTCAGCAGGGTAGTTTTTCCACAACCTGAAGGTCCAACTATGGCTGTGAACTCACCTTTTTCTATTTCCAGGTTTATACCATTGAGGGCGTGTACAGGAACAGCTGTAGCGTTGTATGTTTTAGTAATATCCGTTGCTTTGATAATCGACATAATCTTAGATTTTATGTAGTGCTTCCACTGGTTTCAACCGGATGGCTTTTAGTGCAGGGTAAATGGCTCCAACAAAAGCCGTAATAAATACACCAATGGTGACAATTAAATAAACTTCATCTGCGACATATGGGTAAAGGATTGAGTCATACCCAAACGCTTCGAGGCCCTCCGAATAAGCTGTGAGATCAACACCCTTACTGTTTAAATAGCTGACTGTGGCCCAACCAAAAAGTAAACCGACAGGAGCTCCGACGATACCGAGATAGATTGTTTCAATCATGATCATCAGAAAAACCCTAATTTTTGTCATCCCCACTGCCATGAGCATTCCTAACTCTTTCATGCGCTCAAGCACAGCCATCAACATGGTATTGATAATTCCAAAAACCAGGGCAGTAAGAATAATGCCCATAAGCACATACAGCATATTTCCATAAATGTCCTGCAGGTACGCCAATTGGGGAGCTATTTCCTGCCAGGTCTCTACCAGATCCCCGGGATACTCACTCTGGAATCTGCTAACAATGGTTTCCGGATCCACCTGGGACTCAAGTAAAACAGCTATTTCGTGGATCTCCCCTTCTATCCCTAATTGACGGGCAAGGTCATCCTGTCGCATGAAGACATAGCTTTCACCAAGACTTAAATTAGAACTCTTAATAATACCGGCAATCCTACAAGATATTTGTGTGAGGGTCCCGTTTACATCATTGAAAGTTAAAACCACCTTTGACTTTACAGAAACCTGTAGATTTTCGGCAAGCTTACTTCCAATTACAACCGGGTTTCGGCTGATCCCTTCAAAATAGTCACCCTCTCCTATCAAAGAATCCAATCGTGTAACTACGGCCTCATTCTCAATGTCAATTCCCCTGATCTGTACACCTGATGCCTTTCTTGGTGATGAGACCATACCCGTAACGAGGGTACGTGTGGCAGCACCTTTAACACCCTGCCAGGACCTGATCTGCACTGCCTTCTGATTTCCGTCAGAAACACTGAATTTAATTTCCTGATCCCTTTTGAAGTCAGGGTGATGAACCTGAATATGTGAAATATCATGATTGATGGTATTGGCCATATAGCTCACGATGAAGCCATTCATGAAAGCGTTGCCAAAAATCATGGCCCAGATACCCATGGCGATAGATCCGATAACGACCAGACTTCTCAGTTTGCTTCTCCAAATATTTTTCCAGGATAGTTTCAGTAGCATTTGAATAGTGTTTTCAGTTTTCACGCATGGCCTTTACAGGCTTGAGTTTGTGGATCACGATTAAGGGATATAGGGAAAGAATACCGGCCATCAGGAATATGGCCCATGCCTGATTGTAAAACAGAGATGGCTGGACAGAAAAGTAATATGCTGCCTCCACGCCAAAATCTTCAATAGCAGCCTGCATTTCACCTCCAAAATAAATCGGATGAAAATGATAGTACAGGATGAAAGGCAGGCTGATCATAACTCCGGCCACCACACCAATACTCGCCATGAGGGCCATCTCTAAAAAGATGACAAACTGCATTTTGATCCGCTTCATTCCAATGCTAAGCAGCACCCCAAATTCATACATCCTTTCAGCGGTCATCATAAGGAAAGTGCCAAACATTCCAAAGCCGATCACGATGTAAAGAATCCAAATCATGACCTTGGAACTGATGTTATCTATTTCTATGCCCTGAACCAGTTCAGGCATAAGGTCTTTCCATCCCATTACTTCATAGGCTTCCAAATCCACATCCTTACCGATATCAGCAACAATCCGATCTACATGATTTGCCTTATCGATCACCAAAGAAAGACTGCTCAGCTGATCGCCGGTGGCATACAACCACTGGGCCTCTTTCAAGGGGAGGTAAATGGTGGAATTGTTCTGCTCCGGGACCGGAAATTTCATGATACCTGAAACAGGATAGATCCCTACTGCATTGGTACCATGATACCCCTGCCCTATTAATACCACTGAATCACCGATACCGACTCTCAGGTAGTCTGCCAACCCCTTGGCTATCATGATGGATTGGTCGTCACTTTTCAAGTACTCGCCTTCCACCAGTTTGTCCTTTACTTCTGTGAGCTTGTGCTCTTTCTCCGGATCGATACCCAGCACCATGGTCCCTTTGGTCTTTTGTTCAAAAGATGCCAACGCAAAGGATTCGATCCGGGGAACCACTTCTATGACACCTTCTACGGATGCTACTTTTTCAATCAGGTCTTCTGTATAAGAAAAACTGTTGTCGATCGTTTTGTCTTCCCAATAGCCATTTTTGTGGATCTGAATATATCCGGTAAAGAACCTTGCAGCGGTTTCGATCATCCGCTCATACGAACCTAGTTGTACAGATCGCATGGCACAGGCCAGCATCACTGCGAATGTGATGGAAGCAATGGTGATATAGCTTCTTCTTTTGTTTCTCCAGATGTTGCGCCAGGCTAATGTAAAGTACATTGTTTTAGGGTATTAGATAAATTGGTTATTAGGTTAATAGGTTATTGAGTTATTGGGTTATCTAATTCGTTTCATGTTTTGGATGGAGAAAAAAGCATCATCAATGGAGATATCAAACTGCATTTTCTCATAAAGGATCATCGTTTTCTGATCCGGGTTCTCCGCTGGAATCATTTCCATTTTTGTAGGGATCACTCTCCCTCCAATGTTTTTGATATCAGATAAAACCATGGTATTGACCAAATACCCGTCTTCATCATAGTATTTGAAAAGCAGCTGGAGGAAATCCGTCTTTTCGATATATGCCTCGATCTTTCCCCAAACCACAGGTGCATTCTCTTTTGGAATAAGTGCGATTTTCCAGGCATCCCTCCCCTGAATCACTGTGTCTTTTATCAGCTGATGCTCATAATCTTCTACGATCGAGGATTCCCTAACAAGGTCGTCATTGGTGAAATCAGAGCCCATCCAGGATTGCAACATCATTGAAGGTGGCATTTTTATAACCCTATTGATGGTTGGTTGCCAATTCCACAGCTCTTTGTCGCGTTTTAAGAAAGCCGTACCATTGTCTCGTGCCGGTGCGGTGATCAGTATGAGGCTTTTTTCAGTACCCTTCGCCCAGCTCTTGATCCCGATTTCCCGTGTCCAGTCGGGACGAATGATTTTCATGATCATCTCTGAAGAATTACTCTCCCCGGTCATTTTATCATTGGCTTTCCTGATAATCTCTTCAGCACTTTGCCCGTAAGACGGCATATATAGTACGATCAGCACGAGCACCAGAAACATGTTACTTAGCTTACTTAAAGTCATTCACTCATTTTTTTAGGTCTACAATATCTTTCTACAAGCATCTCTTCAATTTCACCAAGGGGATAGTCCTGCTTCAACACCAGGTATTGCATCCCGATCCCGTCAAATAAGGTCGCCAGGATACGTGCTTCGGTTCGATAATTTGGAAAATTTATTTTCTTAAGCAGATCAGTGAAGATCTCCAGGAATTCAATCATTTTCGTATTGGCCATATTATGCACGAAATCAAATTGATCCACCTGGGTGATCAGACTCATAATTAATCTGTTTTGCTTTTCATGATCTCTAAGCCACCCTATCGCCCCCCTGATCATAGATTCCAACATCACTGCCGGATCATCAGACTTAGAGATTGCCATGACTTTATCTCCTTCCTTTGCAAGTTCTTCTATCATCGCTTTCAGCAAAGCCTCCTTACTATCAAAATAATTGTATATCAATCCCTTGGAAACACCTGCTTTCTCCGCAATCCGGGAAATGGTAGTGGCCTGAAAACCAATGGTACCGAAGAGTTCCAATGCAGCAGACAGGATTTTGGCTGTTGAGGATGCCCTCAACTCTTCAAATTGTTGTTTAGATCTTGGACTCATTACTATGACTGAACGGTCAGTCAATTAAAAAGGTTCCATAATTCTTTGTATATTTTAGGGTATTCTACAAAATAAAGGGCCTTAATAGCTAAAATAATGAGGTACAAAAAAATAGTTTTATTCCAGGCTCAAAACACACAACAAACCAAAAAATCTTACGTTCATGATCATCGATTTATTGGTAGCTTACTAAGTAATGCCTGCATTCATTTAATGAAAGAATTAAAATTCAAACTGCGTCCCACATTCAACTTCGTTTTGAATAAGACGACATTGTTTTTATTGGCCATAGTCATTATTATGGTATTTATAATGTCGATGGGACTGCGAAAGCCGGTTGTCTCATTTTACAAAGGGCTCAGTCTGAATGATCAACCTCCGGGTTTACCGATGCAGGTCAATGATTCTGTGATCAAACCATTGGTTACTTTGATAGACTCTCAGCTTCAAAGAGATCTTGATCAGATTATTGGTGCAAATAAAGTTTGGTCTTCGCTAGTTGCTCAAAAGAAGATGTGTATTGGTCTGGTGGATTTAAGAGATGCGTATAATGTGAAATTTGCGAGGATCAATGGCAATGAGATGATGTATGCGGCAAGTCTACCTAAAATAGCCGTTTTGCTGGCGGCAACAGAGTCCATAAATGACGGGAGTCTCATAGAAACTGCAGAAGTAAAATCCGACATGAGGATCATGATTGCAAAAAGTGACAATCCAGCTACCACCCGGATGATCGATCGAGTGGGCCTGGACAAAATTGCTGAGGTCATGCAAAACCCGAAATATGAATTTTATGATGAGGACAATGGTGGTGGACTATGGGTTGGCAAACGCTATGCAAAGACGGGTCCGAGGAAGGGGGACCCACTGAAAAATATCAGTCATGGGGCAACCGCCACACAAGTCTGCAGATATTACTATTTGTTAGCTTTTGGTAAGTTGGTAAATTACGAAAGATCCAAGCAGATGCTCGGCTATTTAGGTGATCCTATGCTACATCATAAGTTTGTGAATACCCTTGATATAGTAGCCCCCAGGGCACAGGTATTTAGAAAATCAGGCTCCTGGAGGACCTACCATTCTGACTCTGTTCTGGTATGGGGTCCAACATGGAGAAGATACATTCTTGTAGCTTTAGTTGATGATCCGGATGGCGAAAACATCATGAGGAATCTGATTATGGATGTAGATAACAGATTAAAGCCTAAACAATAGTTTTGTTAGAAAAATCAAGACTGCTTTTTAAAGCATTTCTGCTTAGAACTTTCGATGTAAGAGTTGGAGAATATCACAGGGTGATGCTCATGCAGCTAAACATCTTCCTGCTGATATTCACCCTTTCTATCATAAAACCGGTTGTCAATGCTCAATTCATCTCAATTATAGGGGTTGACAAACTTCCTTTGGTTTTCTTGTTGGTAGCCATTAGTGCTATGGGAGTCTCGTTCTTGTATACACGGGCACTCAATAGCCGATCATTGAAGCGAGTAACATCCTCCTCCCTACTGATCACGATATTTCTTTTGACCCTGGTTGCCATTCTTCTTCATCTTAATCTCTTTGAGAATCTGATATTATACTTACTGTACATTGGCATCGCGATTTTTGGCGTTTTAGCTACCTCGCAATTTTGGATCATGGCCAATCTTGCGTTCGATGCCCGGGAAGCCAAACGGCTATTCAGTTTTCTCGGCGCGGGACCGATTGCGGGCGGCATTGCCGGTGGTTATATCACTTCTGTTATTGCCAACTATATCGATGGTATCAATCTGCTTTTTCTTGGTGCACTATTGCTTTGTATTTGTCTCCCCATAAACAGGATAATCTGGAGACACCATGTACCCACTTTAACCACATTTCAAAGAAAGAAAAGGCTCAAGGGTTTAGACAATCACCCCTTTTGGCTGATACGCCAATCCAAACACCTGACATACCTCGCATTGATTATTGGTATTGGCGTTTTCGTTTCCAAGCTGGTAGAATTTCAGTTTAGCAGTGTTGCGGTAATGTCATATGAGGACCCTGATGAATTGACCTCGTTTTTTGGATTCTGGCTTTCCACCTTCAATGTGATTTCATTGATGATTCAATTATTTATCACCAGGCGCATCGTGGGTACATATGGTGTGGGCTCATCGCTTTTTATCCTGCCAGGAGGCATTCTACTTGGAAGCTCCGTGCTTCTTTTGTGGCCTACTTTATGGGCGGGTGTCTTCACAAAGCTGTGGGAAGTTTCGGTAAAACAATCGGTGAACAAATCAGCAACTGAACTATTGGCTTTACCCATACCAGCTCAAATCAAAAGCCAAACCAAGAGCTTCATTGATGTATTTGTAGACCTGGCAGCAACGGGACTGGCAGGCTTAATGCTCATTTTCCTCATCAATGGGCTGGACCTCTCTATCCGTTCAGTTAGTATCCTCACACTGATGATACTATTCGTTTGGGTATGGATAGCCATTCGGGTCAGAAAGGAGTATTTGAATTCATTTAAATCCAAACTGACCCAGGCAGACAAAAAAGCCAGTCAATTACCCATTGATTATTCCAACATATCGGTAATTAATGGATTGAAAAGAGCACTTCACAGTGGTACTGACCTACAGATTATTTATGTACTCGATAAGGTAGAAGAAATACCAGACAAGCGGCTTTTCGATAATGTGATTCAGTTTTTAGATCATAAATCCCCTCAGGTACGGATGCATGCCTTGCAATGCATCTATTTCCTGGGGAAAGAGGTAGATTCAGCCATTCTTGAACGTCTACTGATGGACGCTGATCAGGAAGTGAGATATAAGGCCTTTGCTCAACTTTTCCGACAGACTAAGGACCAGAGAATTTCACTGATCAACAAATACCTGACCCACAGTGACCCGGTGATTAGCGGGGCCGCATTAGTGGGTGTTGCCGAAGAGGCACGCAACAACGAGGAAATGAAAAGGATACTGAAGGTGGAGCAGCGTATCCATGAGAAAATCGATTATGTCGAGCTGATTGATGATCCTGAAGAAAAATTTCTTTTCAGGCTGATGATCCTGCGTGCTGCAGGTCAGGCAAACATCCCTGCCTTTTATCCTATCATCAGCGGGTTTTTACATGATAAGGACATGCGGCTTGTGAATGAAGCCATTCTGGCAGCTGGCTTCACGATGAACATAGAATTTGTGGAGCCACTCACAAAATTCCTGGTGCGTAAAGAAACAAGGACCAATACTCAAAAGGCTTTACTCTTCTATGGCATGGGAATCATTCCTGTCCTGGATGAGATTACCAGAAAGGAAACGACCTCCTCTGAAGTTGCTCAATTTATCCCTGGAATACTCGAACAAATTGATGCCTATGATTCGGTAAAAGTATTGCTGGGGTTCCTGAATATGAATGATGTCAACTTAAGGCTGGAATCTTTAAGATCTTTAAATACACTACAGCGTCATTTCCCTCATCTAAGCATCAATAAAAAAGACATCCTTGATCATGTAATCGAAGAGTGTAACATTTATAAGAACATCTTAGGAGTCTTTTATAAACAGCAGCAACTTCTTCCGGGCAATGAATCGGCGGAGGTAAAAGAAGCCCGCATACAGCTAACGAGTCTTTTGGAAAGAAGACTTGACGGTACCCTGGAGAGGATCTTTCGGCTGCTTGGTCTCAGGTATCCCCCTGACGATGTCATTTCTGCGTATGAGGGAATCAAAAGTATCAATGAAAGTGTAAGGCTAAATTCTGTCGAATACCTTGACAACCTGCTCGAACCCACACTCAGAAGAGCGCTGATGCCAATCGCGGAGAATGCTTTTCTGGATACAATTACCAAAGACATGATCAATAATCTGAAAGTGAAAATTCCAGATGAAAAGAGCTGTCTGCAAATGCTGCTTCAAGGCAGAGATGTAAAATTGAAGCTTGCGGTCTTTAAACTTATTGAAGCCATCGGGTCAAAGGATTACCTTTCTTTGGTAAAACCCTTTCTCAAAAGCCCTAATGAAAAGGTAAGGAAACAGGCCCTGACTATCCTTCAATAAACTACCTCGTTCTGCAAATCCGATCGATACTTGATGAAAGGGCAGCATGATCACTGGCTGAATTTTTCTTGAGCACATTGCTCATCAAGACTACCAGATAGGTCGTTCCATCCTGATGTTCTACAATGGCCACAGAGTTCATGTAGTTGTTCACATTGCCTTTATACTTTTCACAGGTGTAGCCTTCCTCCTGTTTGCAGCTATAGAGACTTCCTGACTTAAAGTAAACAGCCGCCGAGGTCAATTGTGGAGCTGCCGCGTACCGGATTCTCCTGTCTGTCATGTACAGCATGCGTTTGATCTCCAAACTGCTCGCTGAATCTATGACATGGCCGCGCTCCATAGCTACCAAAAACTTCATCAATCCGGAAGGTGTCCCGGTACTGCCGCCCTTACCAGGAATGAAGGTGCCCGCTCCTTTGGTAAAAAATGCGCCCAACCTCCATTCATCGGTGGTAATCCCAAAATCTCTCAGTGGGTCGTTTACGACAGCATTTGCCAATGTAGCGAGCTCTGCTTTAGGTGTGTTTTTGAAATATTCACTTGCCTGATCCTCCGTCAATCCGGGGTAATCTTTGCCGAAAGCTCGCATCAATACGGCCTCTCGCCAGCATACACTGGCTGCTCCATTATTACTTACTGACATCATGTGATCAAGCCACTCGTATAGCGTAAAGACATCTGTCTCAACGATGGTTCTTCGCACAAGTTTTTTCGTCTCCGGATCAAAAATCGGAACAGTGTGTTCATCGTACATGGCCCATTTTCCTGCAACAACAGATCGATTCCTCAATAATTCTGCCCGCTTTTCAAAGGATGGATAAATCTTTGCTAATTCATTGAAGAACCCAACAGCTACAGCAATCTTTCCTACACTGCCTGGCTGATATTGCACCTTATCCTTTCTGGATGCATACCTGATCGGTTTACCAGGCGTAACATCCAATAGCGCAATAGAATAGCTCTCGTCCAGATTTGGAAACAAGGCATTTACAGACTTTTGAAATACTGGATCTACAGCCGGGAATGTATTGAGACTGTCGCCTTTACTCCCCATCAGGTTTAACTTGATATCTTTGATTGACTTCTGAGCACCGGCAATGGGTTTGTTTTCCTTCAGCTCACCGCTCATGATCAGCTCCAATCTTTTGAGTCTCCTGATCTTTGTGAAGTCGTATCCATCAATGGGATAGTATGAAACAAAGGAGGTTAGCAAAAGCAAACCAATGATTCCCAGGGATCCTATTTGTAGTTTACTCATCATAGCTTTTCATCTAATGATACCTTTTGGTCAGCCGCCAGTACCGGGGTGATAGATCTCAGATAATCTGAAGCCGCAGCCCGCTTATTTTCAACAAAGGGCCTTACCTGAAACAGCCACAACTCTTCATTTTTGAAGCCAAGTTCAATGTCATAAGGACTTGCCAAACCCGTTGAAGGCAGTTTGGCCTTCATCAGCTCTGCCATGTAGTAGAGACTCTTCAGTTGATTGGCAGACAAGATGGGCTGCTGATAGGTGGTAAACTTCTTCAGTGAACCTCCGGAGACTGGAATCGAGATGTATTCCGGTTCCCTTGCAGGAGACAGCAGTGTGGTATTGGCATTTTTATCTATCAACCATGTCTCGCTTGATTGTCCTTCTACAGCTCCCCCGACACCTCTGTTAAAAGCAGCAGTTAAGTCGTTTAAAGCACCGGTAGAAACACCTTTGGTAATCAGCACACCGGAACAGTCAGCATCCACACTGGGAATGATGAGGATAGAAGGAAATACATTCTCAGGGTTGAGCAGATATTTTTGACGCCATCGATAGCTTCGCTCGGTATACGGAGAAGCCCAAACATCTTTGATCCCCTGTAATATCTTTTGAGCATCCAATACATTAAAAAGGGTAAGATTTAGTCCGGCACCTGTGAAATCCTTCAGGTCTTCCATATTGGTATCGCTGCGGATGAAAACCGGCACCTTACCCAGCTCAGCTCCAAAAGCCTCCTTAAACATTTTTGCCAACATGGTCTCAAACTCCGGATTCAACTTTATTTTCCTGATAGCTTCCCTTAGAATCTCAAGTTGCCTGAGCACATACGTTTCTATTTCAGCCTCCGGTTTACCTGACCTACCCATCTTCTCGGCCGTCTCAAACGTTGATTTTAAGAATTCCCAATAACTTTTATTCTGATCAGGCATGGGCTGTTCAAAGTGCTCTTTAAAAATGGCGAATGGGATCACCAAACCATTGACTACATGATCAGGGAAAAGCTTTTTCAACTGGCCAAGATTTGCAGCTTTGGGGCCACAAACTTTTCCTGATTGGGTGGCGTCCACTTCCCTCAGATTCAGAATCCTGGCATCGTCCAGTTCCATGACCTCAACAGGCACACTGATTTTCTCTTCCTTTCTGGCTTTGGTAGAAAAGAGCGCTTTTTCCTCAACAGTCATTTCACTGGCAGGCTTAAGGATGATCGTTCCCTTATTAGAGACCGCATAAAACACTTTCTTGCCGTTGTAGGGTAACAGGTCATTCAGATTTTCCATTGAAATCACTGCATTGGGGATACCTAAATTTCTGGCCAGCAATTGTACATGCGACACCATGTTTCCTTCAGTAACTGTTGCAATGCCCGCGACGGGTTTTAAATCCGCCGGAGGTCTTTCAAAAACATAGATCTTGTCGCTAGATACTTCTAAATCTTCAGGAGACTGATTGGTGACTACCAGCTCCCCCATCGCATATCCTGGGTTCAGTCCCCGGGCTGCACTTTGATTGCCAATGCCCATCAGGTGATTTGAAAAGCCTGCCTTCTGAGCGAAAAAATCACCCAGGCTGGATACACTACTTCCAAATTGAAGTAAGCTGGAGGCCCTCACCCTATCATCCACAAAGCCATTGGCCAATGGCTCGAATGCACCGTAAAGTTTCACCACATCCTGATAATTGGCTCTAAACATGCCAGAGCCCCATTCCACCGCTCTCCTGAGATGGTCTAAAGAATTACCCAGGTCTTTTAAGGTGAGCTTCTTTTCATCGTCAGCTTTTAGATATCCACTCAATACCTCAAACTCCCAAATCTCCAGGTAACCAAAACCTGCAGCTGCCATTGCATGCATCTTTGACTTCTGCATCAGCTCCTCAAGACTCTTGGGTTGCCACCTGACTGATTCCTGATTCAGCATGGATTCCATCTTGATCGTGGCGTCTATGACAGCCAGACGACCGCTGGATTTAAGTGGCTTAAGCAATTCCTTTCTGAGGTTCAATGAAGTCTCTGCAATCAACTCACATCTACCCGGTGATCCCATTCCTTCATATTGATTGACGAAACCGTCTACCAGTTTCCTTACCTCCGAATTAGCAGGCATTTTCTTTGACAGCGTCCTGAAATCAGCCACATTGACCGGTTGGTAATACTGCTCCATCGCAACAACCAGATTTTTGAATTTATCCTTGAGCTCTTCGCTCAATCTGGTCTGGTTTGTAGACGCAAAGGCTTTTACTTTCTCGATGTCGGAAGGCTCTGGCTGCCCATGGAGTTTCACCCGAAGGTCCATAAAAGGATTATAGACATCAGATATCTCCTTTGAGAGTGCCCGGACTGTTTGGGCCGTATTATTATCCCCGGCATGTGGTATGTCTTTGGCACTTTGGCGTATCAGAAAATAATGCTTATTTACTCGCTCCTTTTCTTCCAGCACCCATTGTAAAAAGGCAATCCCCCAGGCCTCCTCATCTTCTACCTGATAGGCACCCCGATAAAATTGTGCCTTGCGGTTGATCCATCCATTGTCATTGGCCCGGAGGAACTGCTCCAGACTGTATTGTTTCATCCTGGAGCCATGATGTCCGGCATCCCAAAAGTCTTCGATAGGTGTTGTGGAAAGAATTTGCCCCAGAAAGATATGATTTCGTTCTCCCAGGGCAATAACCTCATCTTTATAACGGGCTCGTTGTACTCCCGGCTCGGGGCAACGTTCCTGAGGAGCAACAGTACTCCCATCTTTACAAAACCAGCGAATATCCCGATAGGGACCTCTAATATCGGTTTTGTAATTACTAATCAGTTTCGCGATCTCACTGGCTTCAAAGGATTTCTGGCCCGTATTCTGTGAAATACCAGGCAGAAAGTAGAAGATACCAAACAGTGAAAGAATTAACGCCCTCATACCCATCAATTTTGAAAAACTTAAGTAAAGCTATATAAATAAAAAGTCACCCCATGATACCACAGGGTGACTTAATATAATCAAAAATTTTGAGGCTATTATGCCGCTGCTTCCGCTTTCTTACGACTTTTCACCCAGAAAAACAGGATGAGGAACAAAACAATAAGAATTGCAGGGAAGGTAATCATATTTTGCAGTGTGGCCTGACCTGCTGCCAACTCAAGGGCATCTCCCTCCAGACCTGCAGCTTGTGCTTCCACTCTGGCGCTATCGATCCAGCCACCAATGATAGGTTGCCAGATAGACGTTGAGAACATACCTACGGCACCAACAATTGACATACCAATAGCACCACTTCTGGTAATTTTTTCAGCTGTAAATCCAATCATATTTGGCCAGAAGAAAGTAACACCCAGTGCAAAGAATACCGCTGCCACATAGGCCATCGGACCTGTTTGCGTACTGAAAAGGAAAATTCCGATGGTACTGAAAACTGCTGAGCCAAGGAGCACACCCGTTTGATCAAACTTATGCACAAAGTCACCACCCCAGTATCTTCCTACAGCCATCAGACCTGTAACCAATGCCAAAATCAACATAGGTTCAGCTCCACTCTTAGCCATGATGATTCCTGTCCACTGCTGAGGTCCAAATTCTGTGATGGCAGTCAATGACATACAAACGCAGATAAAGATGAACAGCGGTGCAAACCTCCTGGAATAGAACATTGCCTTGAAATTCTCCGTTAATGAAGCAGCTTTTTCGGAAGGTTTTGGAAAGATCTGGCCGTAAAACAGATAAGCATAGATCAATGTTGGTATCATGATGATCCAGATTTGAGCTTCCCAACCCAGGTTCATTTTAGTCATAAAAAATGAAACCAGGGCACCAACTACAATACCTCCAGGAAACCACATGTGGAACCTGTTGAGCAGGGTATTCATGGTCTTGCCTGAATAGGCATCAGCAATCATCGGATTACATGCAGCTTCGGTACAACCGTTACCAATACCAATCAAAAGTGTAGAAATCAGTAACCCTGTATATCCGCCGGAATATATGGTCATGATAATTCCAATGGTGTGCGCAAAAAAGGCAAATTGCATGATTCTCTTTGGTCCAAGCGTATTATAAAAAATACCACCCAGCACCATAGATATTGGAAATCCAAAGAACCACATCTGGTTGATAAAGCCTAATTGTGTGGCTGAGAGGTCAAAAGTTTCACCTAGCTCGGGTAGTATACCTGCACGTATACTGAAAGAGAAAGCAGTCGTAATGAGGGCAAAACAACTACCGTAAAAAAGTCTTTTACCGTTAGCGTCATTCATTTTTATAAAGGTTAATTTTGGTTTAGATGGTGTTAAAATAGTCATTTTAACCATATATACCATAGGGGTCTGTCATGATTTACAAAATGGCATTTATGCCAAAAACAGATGCTTGATATGCAAAATCTGCCAAAACATCCTTTAACCCAAATATTCTAAATGAAACCATTCCTTTCCTTAATAGTCACTTACCTTATCGTCTTTAATAGTTTCGCTCAAATTCTTAAAGGTCCAATCCCTGAAAAACTAGTGGTACTAACCTTTGACGACGCTCCTGCCAGCCAATATGACATTGTTGCACCCCTGCTACAGGAATACGGTTTTGGAGCTACCTTTTTTGTTTGCGAATTTCCTCCCAATTATCAGGATAGCTCCCTGTATATGAATTGGCGTCAGATCAGGGTACTTAATGACATGGGTTTTGAAGTGGCCAACCATACCCGATCGCATGCTAAAATCACCAGGCTCTCACAGACTGAATTTAACGCAGAACTCGAATATATTGAGCGTAAATGTGATTCATTGGGCATCCCAACACCCAGGAACTTTGCCTATCCCGGGTATGGCTTAAATGGAGATATCCTGGAGTACCTAAAGGAAAAAAATTATCAGATGGCGCGGGCTGGTGGAAGCAGGGCTTATGACCCGCTTAGTGACCACCCCTACCTGATCCCGAGCTGGGCTACGAATGAAAACAACAAGGCAGAAATCATGAAAGCCCTGAAAGAAGCCAGAGATGGAAAGATAGTGGTATTGACATTGCACGGAGTACCTGACATCGAACATCCATGGGTAAATACACCTCCCAAACTGTTTAAAGCATATCTTCAGTACCTGGCAGAACATAAATATACGGTCATCTCAATGCGGGAATTGGAGAAATATATCGATTTTGAGGAAGCCTTGAGACTGGAACAAGACCTGAGTAAACCGCTGAAAAACTAAACCTCAGCAATCCCCAGCAACTAAACAGGATGACTTGGGATTTCCGATTCATTATTTGGATCATCTGTGGAGACGCTTTTGTAGGTGACAACAGGGTGAGACACAGACCCTGGGTAAAGAATCCGTTTTAGTCATTCCATAACTCCGAAGAGGACCCTGCGATCCCAAAACAAACAGCCTCACGTCATCCCCTGACAAACCCCGCAAAATTAAGGTAATTATGCCCAGGCCCTTCTCAAGAAATTGATCCAGTTGGCGGAGCAAATATTTTCGATATCTACTGTGGTATACCCTCGCGATTTGAGGATTTCAGGGATTTTTTGAAGATCAGCGACGGTATCCAGGTCTTTGGGACTTTGTTCCCTACCATAAGCGCCATCCAGGTCAGAACCTATGCCCGAGTGAAGGGAGTTTCCGGCAAGCTGACAAACATGATCGATATGATCAACTACATGCTCCATGGATACATTCATAGATTCAGGAGTAGACTTGCCCCTGATCCAGCCAGGGGCCAGCATCCAGGCGTCAAGAGCAGCTCCAATCACAGCTCCCCGGTCAATGAGTTCCTTTAACTGGTCATCACTGAATTGCCTGTGGTGATTCACCAGGACTCTGCAATTGTTATGACTGGCCCAGACGGGTCCATGGAAATGATCCATGGCTTCCCAAAAGCTTTCATCGCACAAGTGCGTGGCATCCAGGATAATATTGAGCCTCTCCATCTCTTTAAGCAGGTCTCTCCCCTTTTGACCAATCCCTCCGGATGCATCCGTACCCTGAGCATAAGTGCCGGGACCATAATGTGCTGGCCCTATAGCCCTCAATCCCTTTTCATAGGCACGTTCCAGGTGTTTGAATGAAATGATCGAATCTGCACCCTCCAGACTTTTGATCAATCCAAGAGGAGTATTTTGTGGATCATTTGACCAGTTCACCAGATGACCTTCCAACGATGCCAGGTCATTGATGGAGGTAATCTCCCCCTGCCATTCCATGGCTTCATACCAGGCCAACTGACCCTGTGTCTGGGCCCAGGCCTGCTCGGGAGAGTTCCAGCTGGCTCCGGGAAGCTTGTTCGTCTTTTTGGTGAATCGGGCAATCATCGTACCTACGACAATACCAATATTCCCCTCCCTGAGTTGGGGAAATGAGACCGTACCCTTGCCTCTATCAGGTCGATCCTTCATTTCCGCTTCCGATGCCCGGATTTCAGTGACAGACCAGCGCAGGTCCCTGTTCCATTCCATGGCGTTCATGGAAAGGTCAAGGTGCGCATCTAAAATCAAAGGTTTGTGATCAGCTTTCATTTATTCGATGATGGCGAATTCTTGCCTCTATGGACCAATAATCATTGACAAGTCTGTGGTGCACGATAGCAGCCTCATCATATAGAGCTACCGTAGGACAGATGTGCCATGGGATTCCATAAACCACATCTCCAATTGTCCACTTCTCAGCTTTATTTGTCTTGATCACCAGGTGTTCTTCGCTATGCGTTTGGATTTCTGCATCCGGCAACTGAGGGAAAAAGACCGGTGCTTCCTTCATCTCCGAAGCCACGGCTTTATAGCCCAGGTCGATACAAAGCAGATCTTTACCTGGTTTGGTTACAACCCTCGCAAGCAGCATAGCAGCCACATCAAAATGTAGATCAGGAAACTTAGTTGAGTATCCGTGATCCCACAATAAGGTTGTCCCGGGAGAAAGCGTCCGCTCTGGATGCTGAGCATGGATGGGAAAAGAGATGCTACTACCACAAATAAATTCTTTATCCTCCAACCCATGCCTGTTTACCAGGTCTAAAATGGATTTGTATTGCTGATCAACAGCAACTTGCCTTTCAGCAAAATCAGTCTGATGTATATGACCATCGTAGCAATGCCAGCCACGAAAGATAAATGCCGGATCATCCAATTGACTGACCAGGGAATCTGCCAGTTCAGGGATAGTGCCTGTACGGTGCATCCCTGCATCCAGATCAATGAATACCTGAACGGTTCCTTCTGTACCTACCAATGACTTCCATCCTGCTATCTGTTCTTCATGATCAACAAGCACGGAAAACCGGATCTCCGGATATTGAGCCGTCAATTGAATAAACCTTTTTTTATTGGGCCCTACCAGAGGATAGGCCAGCAGGACGTCTTTCACGCCACACCTGGCGACCATTTCTGCCTCAGCGAGCGTGGCACATTTAAATTTGGAGATGCCTGCTTCCATTTGCATGTTTACCACCTCGCGACACTTATATGTCTTCACATGTGGTCTGAGGCGGTCAGCAGATCCGGCAATAGCTATCATCCGGCCAATGTTTTGCTGAATCCTTTCGGGATAAAACAACAAGGCCGGACTCAGCACCTCATCGGTATTGGTTATTTCAAACCAGTGCTGCATCAATTTATTTCGAACATCGCTTCGATCTCCACGGCAATATTGCCAGGCAAGATCATCCCCACAGCACTCCGGGCTCCTATTCCAAAATCATTACCCATCAATTCTGCCATCAGATCGCTGAAACCATTGATCACCTGTGGTTGCTGCTCAAAATTGGGTTCACTATTGACCATTCCCAGGGTCTTCACCAGTCTTTTTATCTTGTTAAGATCACCAATTTGAGCCTTCATGGTTGAGAGCATGGTCAATCCTACCTGGCGAGCTGCCTGGTAAGCTTCCTCTGTGTTGAGATCAGAGCCCACCTTACCTTTTATCAGCGAGGCATCATTTCTCACTGGCCCTTGTCCGGATACATACAACATCTTATGCACAATAACCACCGGTTTATATACACCGCCAAGTGGTGGCGCAGGAGGTAAAACGAGTCCTAATTCCTTGATTCTTTCTTCGAGATTCATACTAATTATATAATAAGGTTTAATAACAAAACCCCAAGCAGTCCCACAACAGAAACAGTTGTTTCCATCAGTGTCCAGGACAACAGGGTTTCTTTAATACTTACATTAAAATACTCTTTAAATAGCCAAAATCCACCATCATTGATGTGTGAAAAAGTAATACTTCCTGCACCGGTAGCTAATACCAGCAGTTCCGGTGAAACCCCGGATATACCAATCAATGGCTGCATAATCCCGGCAGTCGTCATAGCGGCTACCGTAGCAGAGCCTACACAGATCCTGATAAACGACGCAATGATATAAGCCATGATCAGGGGTGACATACCTAGTCCACCTAACACTTCGCCGATGCGATCGCTCACCTCTGTGGCGATCATAATCTCTTTGAAGGATCCCGCTCCTGCAATAATCAGCAAAATAGTTGCTACTGAAGCAACTGCTGATGCATAAATTCCCATCACATGCTCTACTCTTCTTCCGGTTTTCACACCCAGAAAATAAGCGGCTGCAAGTACGGCAATTAACATCGCGATGGACGGGTTTCCAATTACATCTACAATTGCATTATCTCCCACGATCACGGCGATGATGGATGATCCCCCAATCAGTAAAACCGGAAGCAGCGCAATGGTCAGGCAGGTGGCCAGAGAAGGTACTTTATAATTTTCTGTTCTTTCAACAATGAATTCTTTCAATAAAGGCGGATTATATTTTTTCATTGCCCCTGACAAAAGGAATTTGGCGGCAGCAATGGCAGGAATACCCACAATGATCCCATAAATCAATGTCAACCCAAGATCTGCCTGGTATACCGAGGCAATGGCTGTTGGGCCCGGATGGGGTGGCAAAAAACCATGGGTCACTGACAATGAAGCACACATCGGCAGGGCGATATATAAAATAGGTAATCCTGTTTGTGCTGCAATAGCTATGACCAGCGGAACCAGAATGACAAATCCGACTTCATAAAACAAAGGAATTCCAATGACGAAGCCTGTGACGATCAGTGAAAACTGAATGTTTTTGATCCCAAACCGCTTCACCAGGCTATTAGTAATCTTGTTGGCTCCCCCACTCTCCGCTACCAGCTTACCAACCATCGATCCAAAGCCCAGGATGATGACGAGCTCTCCCAGAGTGTTTCCAATCCCTCGTTCAATGGCGTGTACGGCATCTATTACCGGCAATCCGCTGGCAATCCCTACATACAGACAGACAAGCATAAAGGAAATAAAGGCATCGAGCTTGACCACTGCGATGAGTAGTATCAGGATGATTATGCCAGAGATAATAGGAAAGAACTCCATAGGTTAGGTTTAAAAAGTAGATCGCAAGATATGATAATTGATGAACTTCTGGAATGTGATGAACACATCCAATTCATGACTGTACTTTAACAAGTGTAATACGCCTTATCTCTTATTTGGGCTATTATTTCAGGTGAGCAATTTTTCGTAAATTGACAGGTATGCAGATTTGAGTCTGCGTTAGATCATTCAACTATTACATCCATGCGACAAATAACCTCAGGCTTTTCATTGGTTTATGGTTTGCTTTTTCTCCTGCTGGTATCATGCCAGCAGCAGACAAATCCTACCGTAGAAATACGGGGTATCTATGGCAACCCCAAACCATTTTGGGACAAGGGTATCAAACTCCCTGAACTAGGAGTGAATTCGATTTTTGTTCACAGTGGGTCCATCGATAGTAGTATGATGGAAAGAGCAGAGAAAGAAGGAATAGCAGTTTACGCAGAATTTGCCACACTAAATGGCAAGAATTATGTTGATAAACATCCGGAGGCCTGGCCGATCAATGAGCTGGGCGAAAAGGCGCCTGCAGCCAGCTGGTTTATGGGGGTTTGCCCTACTGAACCAGGATTTAGGGAATACCGCTTCGATTTGCTTAGGACATTATTATCAAAATATAAGGTGAAAGGCATCTGGATGGATTATGTGCATTGGCACGCACAATTCGAGGAACCGGAACCTATTTTGCCTGAGACTTGCTTCTGTGATCATTGTCTCAAGACGTTCTCAGAAGCCATGGACCTCGATTTACCTACAGGAGAGACCCTCGAAAAAGCCCGGTGGATCCTGGATAATCAAGACCCCGCCTGGAGGCAGTGGAGAAGCCGGGTGATCTATGACTGGACGATTGAAATCAGAAAGATCATCAACGGATTTGATCCTGACATTCTGTTGGGCGTATATCATTGTCCCTGGAATGACACAGAATTTGACAGTGCCAGGTATAGGATTCTGGGCCTGGATTACGATTTACTTAAGCAATCGGTGGACGTATTTTCGCCAATGGTTTACCATGAGCGGATGGGCAGAAATCCGGATTGGGTAGCAGAAAATATTCAATGGTTTAATAACAAACTGGGTATCAAGGGCAACGAATACCCTAAAGTATGGCCCATTGTACAGGCGTATAACAACCCGGGAGTTGTGTCGGCCAAAGACTTTGAAAAGGTCATGTTTGGTGGTCTATCCGCCGGATCAACCGGCATCATGATGTTTACCACCTATGCGGTAGCAGAGGATGAAGAAAAAACTCAAGTAATGAAAAAGATCTACATGGACCTTATCAATGGCCATATTGATCAATAGCTACTACTCAGCATCCTTCACGAGTCGCATCCCGATAGGATAAGCACGTGTATCCACCGGATGCACGTAATACCGATGGAATGTAGTGTAGCAGGCAAAATTATTGAAGGTAGAACCTCCCCGGATCACCTTGTACTTTTCACCATATTGTTCCATGTCATGCGTATTCCCCGGATATTGCTGATACCAGTCTGCTGTCCATTCCCAGACACTTCCTGCCATGTCAAAGCATCCATACGGGCTGGCTGGTTTAGCGATGGACTGACCTCTTGTATTGTTACGTGAATAAATCACAAAACTATCATCATAGAAATCACCCCAGGGCAACATCCGCCCATCAGTACCGCGTGCTGCTTTTTCCCACTCCTTTTCTGTTGGGAGTCGTTTCCCGATCGATTTGGCGTAGGCAGTAGCCTGATGCCAGTTGACTTTGGCTGCCCGTTCCCCGGCTCCTTCGGGATAAGTATATTCAGAGTCGAAGCTGGCATACTCTGCATTACTCACTTCATACTTGTCGATAAAAAACGCTCCTGTTTCGGCTATATGCTGCGGGCTACTATCCGGATCATCGATATCACTTCCCATGATAAAGGGACCGGCCGGAACGTAAACCATTCCTTCCGGGGGTGTCACCTTGTCGTCAGTTGTTGGATCATTAGCTGAAATAAATACCATTGCAACTAAGGAGGTACCGAAAAATAATCCAAAATATTTTTTCCAGTTTTTCATTTCTTGAATTTTAAAACATCAAACTATTTACCAGCTGGGATCAACAAACCCAAAATACCTTCCAAACCAGTAGTTCCTGATAAATGCTGTCGATGCCCGATCATACTCCGTGGTGATTTTCATTCTTGATCCATCCTCCATAGGAAGATTAAATGTCCTGGTTCCCCTTTTGTGACCATTCATGGATTTGAGTACATCAATCCTGGCCGGATCTTCCATCGCATTCTCGCCCGTCATCAGATCATAAAGCATAATATAAAAAATGGTACTTTCCTCTTCGAAGGTGATATCCTTCCACACATACCACTGCCTATTCAACGTCATTCGGTATTTATTAAGCAGGTCAGGATCAGTTTCATATTGCATCACTGTATAGAGACTGCGTACTGCATGGTAGTCGTCCCAGATATGTCGCATGTGCTCCGGAAACAAGTGATTGGTAAGTAATTGACGGTCGTCATAATGATACTTTTCAATTAGCATCTTATATGCAGACGCAAACCTGGATTCTCCGGTAAACTGCTGGGCCGCTTTTACTGCAGCAAGTGCAACCAGTGAGTTTAACTTGTTGTGAGGCAGGTCCGGGCACATATTTCCCCACAAAGTAAGCTTACCATCCAGATCCATAATCCTGAAATTGTCATTGACGATCTTCCCAATGAACCGGCTTAGCAAACCCTCCACTTTCTTTTTGTATTCATCATCTGCTGCCAGCTCATAATACATCCCTAATGCATGAAAAATGGAAACCAACTTATCAATGCTTTGATCCCCCAACCACCGATAACCTGGCATGGATGAGGACCAATGCCATTCATCATACCAGGCTTTCTCAAACCACTGTGGTTCATTGGCTTTGTAGAACCCCCTGGCAACCAACCCCGGTACTCCAGTCACAGTTTCAGCTTTGAGGATTCCGTCAAACACCTGATCGGCAATCTTTTTATCCTTCTTATCTTTTGTAATGCCATACTTGCATGAGTAGGCCACCAGCATCTCCCCTGTTGCATCTATCAGGTCACTATGCAGCCCGAACCCATCAATGTTTTTTCCATCTGGATGGTAAAGTGCATGAAAAAGAATTGTTCCTTCATTCCAATGATTGTCCAGCATGAGCTGTTCATACATCTTCACCTTTATATGTAAGGGATCATCATCTTTGGGATAGGAATTGTTTTTTTGAGCCAGGCAAAGATTTGTACATACAAGAACTGTTATAAGAATTGTAAACGCGGATATTCTCTTTGGCATGTGATAGTATAAGCTTGACAAAATTCAACACCATAGTCCAATCATTTAACTGTGGTGCTGATCTCTTATACTACTCGCAGAACAAGCGAAAATACTACTTTGGCGATGATAATCTCACACTTTTGTAGCCCACAAAGCTTAAGTTCAATTCGTTTGATTGATCAGTTACAAGACTAAAATTGCCTTCCAGATCTGTGATAGTGCCTGAGTCACTGCCAACTACCACAATATTTACTCCTGGCAAGACATCTCCTTCAGGACTATAGACTTTACCAGACCATTTACCATTAGAATAACTGGCATCGACTTTTAGCTGTCCGTTTTCTGCATCAACTTTTTCAACCACGATGATCCCCTGAGGGCTGTTGTCAGGATTGACTTTTCCCGAGTTAAGTTTGAAAACTATTGGCATCACCATCCTTACCCGAACCGCCATTCCTCTTTGTGATCCTGGTTTAAATGTAGATGGAAGACTCTTAATAACCCTTACCGCCTCCTCATCACAACCACCACCGATTCCCTTCACAACCAGTATATCTGACAACGAACCATCTTTCTCTACTATGAATTGAATATATACCCGACCCTCAATTCCTAATTTTCTTGCCTGGAGGGGATATTTTATATTATTGGCTATATGACTCTTAAAAACTTCCAATCCACCTTCATATTCAGGTTGCTCCTCAACAATAGTGAATATATCCCCCTCCATTTTAGATTTTTGAGCCAAATAGTCAAAATTATCACTGGATTTCTTAAGTGCTACAAATATTGCATCATCTGACCTAATACTTTGATATAAGTGAAGAAGGTCAGGGTCAACACCTTGCATTTCAATTAGAATTTCTTTTATCTCTAAACTACTTAGGTTACGCTTCCCCTTTGGAATGTTAATTTTTACAAATGACAACTTATCTTTCACACTTTCTACTTCCTTTTGCATGGATTGAGGTAGTTGATCAAATGATACTGAGCTGGTTTCCTGACCAAGTGCCTTAATGTCCTTATCAAGTTCTTCATTACAGGCAAACACAATAAATAGGAGTGCTACAAGTATCGAAAGAACTCCGAGTTTCCATGGACTTACATTTTTAACATTTTCTTTCATCGCTTTTATTCGTTTTAGTATTAAACCATCATGAAATGAACTGGCTAAAGCAAGTCCATGTGATTTCAGAGTTGACTGGATCAAAACTGAAGAATACTGTTCAATAGAGTATGATTTGAGCGCATACGCATCTGCCTGGTATTCATGTATTTTCCTGAGTTCTCTTTGTAAATACCAGGTGGATGGGAGCCACCAAAAAAATATTTTAAAGAGCTCAATAAATATCAAATCATAAGTATGCCCTAAAGTAACATGGGCTATTTCATGTTTCAGAATAGCATCGAAACCCGTTTCTACAGCTGTTTCATCATTTATGAATACCCAATTAAAGAAACTGAAGCTGCCCTGGCCTTTTTCCAACTTACAGATATTCACACTTCCTACCTGTTCACTTTTAGTTCTTAAAATCAATGAAATAAGGTGAATCAGGCTACCAATGAATTTTAACAGAAAAAACAGACAACCAAAGAGATAAACCCAGACAATCAGATCTTCGTACCAATACGATGTCTCTAATTGTGGTGTCACAGCAATGGTTTCTACTGAGATATCACCTATCGGCAAAGCAACAGCTGATTTCTGATTTGAAAACAAACCGGGTAATTTTAATAATGGAATGACCAACGCTAAAACAGTTGAGCCAAGCAAGAAAAATCTCAGTTTTGCAAACTGCCTCTCTCCTCTTAGGAAAAACCAATATCCCAGGATCAATACCATATGTATCAGTGAAAGCTCAATCAGGTAGTTATTCATATACTCATATTGTTAGATTCTTCGCAAAGTCAAACCAATTAAACTAAATTATTAGTTAAAACTAAACACTTAGTTTTTATTCTCCAAATGATTAATAGAATTTAAGTACTTCTTATCACATTCTACTGAATTTGGGTGTAAATCATAATTTTTTATATGAACCAGGTAGTATGATCTTGTAATAGCTGGTAATACTTGAAAGATCAAACTTATGAGAATTCTCCTGCTACTCTTTTTTGTACCCTTCCTCGCACTGTCTCAGTCAATTGACATCAAAAAAGTCAGGATAGATGGTGACTTTACACTCCCCAACACGGTACCACCATTAGACTATGACAATGACTATAAGTTCAGGACGCAATCGAAATCTTATATCCCGGTAAAGGATCAATCCTTTACTGAACATGAGCGGACTTCTATTTCGGCAAGTGAATTGGACCAGGTGTCAGCCCAATTTGCCAGCAAAAAGAATAACCTTGATGAGTCTGTTTATGGCAAAAAACTAAAATCACAGGTCACAGGAATTCAAATGGTAGGTTCTTCAACATGGATTGGCACACCGGAAGGACTGTTTAATTTAGACAATAAAGGAAAACCTCAACTTCATAAAAATTATGGGGTCGGTGGTCCGCTGAGTACTCAAATCAATGCTTTAGCCAAAGACAGCAAAGGTACGTTATGGGTGGGTACTCCTATTGGCTTAAGTGTTCTGAAATCAGATGGAACATGGACCGCAATCCAGGGAGCACAAGGACTTCCCATTGAGAATGTTTTATGTATAGAAGTTACTAATGAAGACGAACTTTGGATTGGCACAGATGCAGGCGCCATCCTATACAAATCCTATACTGATGGACGTCAGTGGTTTTACAGAGCCGGGAAGCGTTACCTGATCAACGATGAAGTCCTGGAAGTTTTTGTTCCTGCAGAGGACAGCGCCGTATATTTCCTTACAGGAGCAGGTATAAGCAAACTCAGTATCAAGAGCAGGACGCTTGCAGAAAAGGCTCAAATCATGGAAGACATGGTCAACAAATGGCACAGGAGACTGGGGCTGGTAGCTGCCTGTGAGCTGGACGACCCGGAGAACCCTACCTCAACCACCATTCCCGATAGCCCGAATGATGGGCTGTGGACCTCTTATCATGTGGTGGCCATGTCACTGGCCTATGGTACCACAGGTGATAAAAAGTACCTGGAGTCAGCAAAGAAAGGCATGGATGCGATGATCATGCTTCAAAATGCATCTGGAATACCAGGGGTGATAGCCAGGAGTGTATTGCCAGCAGATCATCCCAAAAACGGAACAAAAGGCTGGCTTTTAACACCAGACAAAAAGATGATCTGGAGAGATGATACCTCCAGCGATGAGATTGACGGACACTTTTTCGCCTTTTATGCCTACTGGGAGCATATTGCCCGCCACAACCCTGAAGAAGCAGCGTTGATCAAGAAGCAGGTCAGCCAGATGATGAACACCATCGTGGATAATAACTACCAGCTGCTTGACTGGAACGGTGAGCGAACAAAATGGGGATTCTGGAACCCCGAGGCGCTTAATCACGACCCGAACAGCTATCTGGAAAGTGGACTTAATGCTGCCCAGATCCTATCTTTCCTCAAGGTCGCATATTATATCACTGAGGACCCGAAATTTAAAAAGCATTATGATAAACTCATAGTTGACCACGGATACCTGGGCAATGTGTTACTGGAGAAGAAGGTATTCCCGGACATGAACAATCACTCCGACAACCAGCTGGGGTATTGTGCGCTTTATCCCCTACTCCAGCTAGAGCATGATCCTAGAGCAAGAGTAGCCCTGCAAAAAGCAGTAAGACGTCACCACCGCACATTGAGTAGAGATGGTTCATCATTCTTCCATTTCGCTGCTGCGACGATTGACCTGGAATATGTAGAGATTTCGGATGCGGTCAATTTCCTTCGGCAGATGCCAACGGACAGAAGGCAATGGAAAATGAAAAACAGCCACCGGGCTGACATCACCTGGCACCCCTACCAGGACCGGTTCGATAAGGACCAGCTGCTTTATGTCTTGTCTGCTGATGAAAGGAATTTTGATCGCTGGAACAAGAACCCCTACTATGCCGATAGTGGAAGAGGTGGCCAATATGTAGATGGCGAAGCTTCCTGGTTGCTCGCCTATTGGATGGGAAGGTATCACGGATTTATCGGGGGTGAGGAATGAAATAGAAAAGGATATTGCTATTTACTTCAAGTAATTACTTAGCAACCGGTTAAATTCGTCTGGCTTTTCCAGCATCGGAAAATGTCCTACTGCTTGCATGGTTATTATTTGATCGAATCCCATTGTTCTTAATCCCTCCTCATCATTTTTTTCTATATCTGAATTTATGAGAACTGTATTGACATTTATGTTTTGAATATTTTTAACCAATTCATCATAATTTCCACTATATAAATCCAGCATGGCAAACCTGGCGAAGTCAGGATTGGCTTTTGACATATGCTCAGCAACCTGGTGTGCCAAAACATTATCGGATGTCGGGATAAACATTGCCGACCTTACGATGTTATAGATATTTTCCTCAAAATTATTTTCCATTAATCCACTGAGATACTGCAAAAACTCATCTGAAACAGGCCAGAATTTCTTTCTGAGAACATCCACAATGACTATTTGAATATTACGCTCTTTCAATTTTACAGCAGCATCTAAAACAGCTATCCCGCCCATTGAATGACCTACCAGATAAAGTTTTGAGTTCTTAATATTCATATCATTAACAACTGCCACAATATCATTACCGAATGAGGATATGGTCGGTTGGGAACGCTGTGTACCCGATAGCCCATGCCCAACAAGATCCATTGTGACTACCTTGTAACGATCTTTAAAATATTCAATTTGATTCCGCCAATATGTTTGATCACAAGACCATCCATGAACAAATAAGACAATTTCTTTTCCTTTACCGTAAACCGTATAATCAATTTCAACATTGTCGAACGATGAACATTTCTTGGAAATACCCGCTTTCTTTCCGGTAGCAGTGAAAATTTCCAGAAGAATAAGTGATGTTAATATCCATTTCATCATTAAATCAGATTAAGCCAGAAAAAAACATGAAAACACCTTGGGTTGAATTACAAATAGACAATGAAGCTATTTGCTCAATAGTATGATCGACAACAAACAAGAAAACTGCCTGCAAATCCATCGTATTCAAAATAATATAGATCTAACCTATATATTGTTTCCATTCTTTATTTCTCAGGAAACTGAATCTAGTATAAATCTAGAAAGATAAGTTGATTATTTAATCAATTTTATAAGGATATTTAGCAGCTATAGCGGTGTGAATGATAGTAGACATTTTCCGGGTCTTAAATGATGATTAAATGATCAAGGTGTATGATTATTTAATCATTTGCAATCAATTTTGCTACGGCTGAAAGGATATCGGTCCAGGCGAAAACAGATGATATTTCAGCTATTATATTCACTTTGATCAAATAAGCCTAAAAAGAATAAAATGGTCATATAGCGTCTATTGCTTTATTGTTCTTTGCCAATAAATGCCTTTTTGGGTAATTACTCTAATAAGATAAATGCCTCGCTCCCACTCAGCCGTTTCCATCATACCTGACCGGCTTGTGTATATGTGTTGGCCCTGAAGTGTATAAACTTCAACCTTCTCCAGCTGGTCTGCCTGAACTTTCAAGAAGGAATCAAACGGATTGGGAAATGCGGTGTATTCATTAAGCATTGGCGGGTCACTATACCCTAAACCAGTACCCATTGTTTTTGCTATTACTAATCCAACATTTTCAACGTTTGACAATATATCCGGATAATGGTCACCATTTACATCTGCAACGTTGAAGTAGGTAATGTTCCCGGGAAATTTGAAGTATTGTGGATCCTCAAAGTGAAAATCGCCCTTGTTTAAAAGCACCATCAGGGTGTCGGTAGGCTCATCGGTGAGTTCATTGTATTTATTGGTTACCAGGTCTAAAAATCCGTCCTGATTCATATCTACTGTATAAAAACGGGTAACTCCTGGCAGAAATGGAAGACGGATGAAAGCTTCACTAAGCAATGTATCTTCCAGGCCTTCATAAAACCGGATCTCCCCTTCCCAGTAATACTCAACAACATCAACGATATGGTCATTGTTAAGATCTGCCAAAAGGTAGTTGGAAGGAAGTGGAAGCTCTATTTCCTTTGGCCAATATTTGGGAATAAAACGTCCATCTGGTTGTTGATAAAAAATCACAAACCAGGGAAATGAACTCGATACCATGACATCCGGAAGCCCATCAAGGTTTTTGTCAACGATGGTAATTTGCCTATCCGTATCCAACACGGATCCATAAACGCCTTGTCTGATAAAACTTCTGTCCTCTTTACCGTGATATATATGTAGCGTGATCGGCTGGCCGGAACCTGAAGATAGTGCCACAATATCCGGGATTCCATCATTATTCATATCATACACCTTTATCCCTCGTCCATGACCGGTTAAACCGAAATGCTGACCTTCCAGGAAGGTTCCTGACTCCGACCCCCAGAATAACTTAAATCCATTGTTCCAATAAGAAGAGAAAATCAGATCATGGAATCCATCTTTATCCAAATCAGCTGCTTCAAGTAGTCTGTAATTTTCATTTTTAGTGACAGGTGAAACCGGATCAAAAGAACCATCAAAATTTCCCAGGAAGATTTTGGCTTCAGAAAAATCATTCGTCAAAATGATCAGGTCAGTAATACCATCATCATTCAAATGGATTGGGGATATGTGATGCGCTTTTTCCTCTATGCTGATTACCTGATCAAAATCAAGTATAATTTTCTGCCCAAAAACGGACAATACAGATCCGCCAAGCATAAAACCTAAAATCCATTTGAAATCCATAATTGCTGATTTTGAGCAATGCTATATACGGAGTAGACAAATACGTGTTAGGTATAACTGATCTCCATTATATGAGAGGTTTTATTTGACATTTCAGTGGATGGAATAGATTATAAAAAGGACTCTGAAGCGCTACATAAACAAAAAAGGTCCGAAGAATTGGCTTCTTCGGACCTTTTAATATAATGCTAAGTTGCCCTAGTTAACATCCCAAAATATTGGGTTATTCAAATCATCGTCGGCAGCAATCCTTCCATAATTGACTTCATTGAAAGTCTGCTCAGTTCCGGGTATGTTAAAACGTACCGGAGGTAAGGTTTGGTTATTGCCATTATCAGGCTGAAATACCAAATCAATTTTACCCAATCGCCTGAATTCTGCCCAGTTTTCATAAGGCTGAATGATGTTGTAGTGAACCCACTTTTGCTTAGCAATCAACTCGAGTTTCTCATCATCCGTAGCAGCAGCATCCCAGCTTACGTCAGCTCCGGCCAGATAAGTGGATATATCACCAGCAGTAGGAGTTGTCGGTGCTGGAGCAGGACCAGGATCGTTGGTTACAGCTCTGATCCTTACATAATGATCCACCGAATTGGTGACTGACATTTCATAGGCAGCTTTGGCCATGGCATCATCGCCGTCTTTCAAATAATACTCCGCCTTATACAAATCTACTTCAGCAGCATTGATGATAAGTCCGGGGAAAAATCGATTCCTGGCATAGGTGCCTCTGTTGAACTGTGCGATCAAACCATCATTCACCGCATTGTCTACATCAGCAGGGTCGGCAAGCTGATCAATTCCGTTGTATACGCCGCCAGCATTTTCCCCAGGTTCCCAAATGTACGCTAACCTGGGATCTCCTGTGTCAACCATCTGATCAAGAAAGGCCTGACCAGCAAAGCTTGAATACCATCCTTCAGCATCATTCTCAAGTGTCTGGAAATTGGAATTGATCGGTGTTCCAAAGTCCACAACATCAATCTGAATGTTCTGATCATTGTTTTCTACCACAGGATAATCTGCAGGGCTACTCAAAATCTGCCCGATTTCGGTGCTTGCACGACTGCTGAATTCAGTTACATCCAGAACACGAGTAAGCATTCGTAAACGGAGAGAATTACAGTATCTCCTCCAGCTGTCTACATCCCCATCGTTTACATAATCCTGAATTGAAAAAGCAGTCTGGAAAGTTTCAGACAACTCGACATCATTCAGGTCGTCGGCTATGGTTGCCAGTTCATCCAAAATGAAAGTATAAATGGCACTAGGATCATCAAAAGCAGCTAATGATGCCTCGTAATCTCCACTATTTTGACTCAGTTTTCCGGCTTCTAAAAACGGGATAGCGCCGTAGAGATCTGTAATTCGCTGGGTATAATCATACATATACACCTTGGCAGCCAACATAAAGATTTCCTTATTGGCTTGCTCTGATTCAGGTGCATTATTATATACTTTCTCAAGCTCTCTAAACTGAAACAAAGTTCCGTAATAGTTATTCCAAACTGCATCAGAACCAGATGATGGCGGCACGTATTGATTGGGTTCATTCGGCCAACCAATCACCTGCATGTATCGGTTAAGACTGGTTCTAAGCACTACGAAATAATTCCAATAGGCTTTTAAAACATAATCCTTATTCTGATATAGAAAACCTGTAAACTGGCGATCAATTGAAGTACTTGAAAGCGTCCCAGGATCTGAATACGCATCCTCAAAATCCTTTTCAGTACAAGAAAAAAGGACTGAGGTGATTAATACTGTAACTAATAATATCTTTTTCATGTGTGTATTATTATTTTTTATTGGTAACATGGAATTCGCATGATTTATATTCAGCTTCGGTTGGTGTTTGCTCAAATCATGCTCATTTCATGTTAATCAAACTGTTCATGGTTAGAAGCTAGCACGTAAGGTGAATCCCATAGATCGGAAAGATGGATTGTTACCCGCGGTATTGATGTTTTGATACCACCTGGTTCCGGATGTTGTTTGCTCTGCATCCAGGTCCTTGATCGTTCTGTAGATAAAGAACAGGTTTCGTCCAAAAACTGAAACAGTAAGATTTCTGGCTCCAATTTTCTCAGAAATAAATCGAGGAATGGTGTATCCAAGCGCCAACTCCCGCATCTTGATGTAATTGTTCTTGTTCACGTACAATTCATACCTGGATGATCCGTATTGTGGTCCACCCCAGTTGTAGGTAGAGTTATAATACCTGGATTGAGGAATGACATTGGTATTAGGTTCTCCGCCTGCTAAAACGCCTTCAAGTAATATTCCATCGTCATAAACGATCTCACCATTTGGACCGGTAGCTGAGGTAGTCTGAACACCTTTTCCATTACCATCAACGTAGTAAGTTAGTCCACCACGCTCTGCATTCATTCCGTTCAGACTCTCTTCAAGCAATCCACGGCTGATCATCCAATAAATACCCGTAGGCATGATGCTTGATCCAAAACTGAAATCTGTCACAATATTTAGGTTGAATCCTTTGTATGACAGGTTATTGATAAAACCACCAATCACATCAGGCATGGCATTTCCGGAGTTGATCCACTCATCACCATCCAGCTGATACAATCCATTGTCCTGTACGATCATGTTGCCATTGTCATCCGTAGCCACAGGGTGTGTATAAATATCACCCATTGGACGTCCTACAACTGAGCGGATTTCAGCAGCGTTTCCATCAAAATTTGCATGAATCAACTCAGTAGAATTATTCGCCAGTTTTTCTACTTTATTGGTATTTCTGGCCAAATTCAACATCGCATCCCAGCTGAAATCACTCTGATTAATGACCTGAGCGTCAATGGCTATCTCAAGGCCCTGATTCCTTAATGTTCCGATATTAGTCAAAATTGCTCCGGCACCCGTGCTTTGAGCAATGTCAAGTGGAAGGATTTGATCCCTGATCTGCGCATTGTAGTAAGCAAAGTCAAATCCTAATCTGTTTCCAAAGAACCTTGCTTCCAGTCCTATTTCAAATTCATGCTTCTGTTCCGGTCTGATCAGGTCATTACCAAAAGTGCCAGAAGGAATAAATGTGTAGAGCGGAGAAACGCCTGCTGCCTGGGCACCAAGGGTGCGCTGAGTATAGGCAACATTGGCCTGGTAAACGCCTGGGTAGTTACCTACCACACCATAACTTGCTCTCAACTTCCCAAAAGAGATTCCTGCAGGCAGGGCAAACAGATCTGAGAAAATAAACCCTGAATTAACTGAAGGGTAAACAAATGAGTTGTTGTCAGGATTCATTGTTGAATACCTGTCTCTTCTTGCTGTTCCTTCAACATGTAAGTAATCTCTGAAATTGAATGAAACTGTTCCAATGAACGCATCATTCACTCTGTTAACTCTGTTTAAGCTTGTATTTGCCTGGTTCACTGACGAACTCAGATCAAAGTAATTCTCAGTGGCCAAACCGCCGTTGGTTCCGGATGACTGGTAGACTTCCTCTTCTACCCTGGCTGAATAACCAGCCATTGCAGAGATTGAAAGGTCTTCAGTGATCTCCCCATCATAGGTAAGCAATATGTCTCCGTATAGATTTGTTAAGTTGTTTTGAGCAACACTGAATCCTCCGGAGTTGCCAATAACAAGAGGTACAGCGGTGGCCGTCTCATTCCGTATCTTTTCAGAGGTGAAATCATTGGCCAGTCTACCTCGCAAGCTCAAATTATCCGTGAATTGAATGGTTTCCGTGATACTGGCAAGAATCCGGTTACTATTTTCAAATGACTGATGCTTGTTCACCCTCCACACATAATCCGCTATAGCACTTCTAAATGGAGCATATGTAATGTTCTCATCAGGAGTGGCACTGGCCTGAGTTCCCGTTCTGAATTTGTATCCTAAACTGGTTTGATAGTGATCAAAATACCATTCCGCCTTCTCAAAACGGTCCATCATACCACCGAAATTGTTGATCATACGGTCTACTTTGTATGGTCGGTTTTTGGTGTACTGGTTGATGTATTGAACCGTAATATCCGTCTTAGACCACTCTGCCAGATTAAAAGATGTATTCAGGTTAAATACGTTTCTTTCATTCTTTGAACCAAAGCTGATCATTTGGTTATCCTGACGAGTATAGGACAATCTCATATTGGCTTTATCATTAGCCGCTGACAAAGCGACATTGGTCATTTGAGAATTTGCATTCTGAAACAGGTCAGCATAAGAGCTATTTGATGCCTCGTATGGAACGATCTCTCCTGTCCACGCACGAACAGGTTGACCATCAAATTCAGGACCGAAATTCACACTGGTATTGATCAGGTATCGATTACCGTCTCCATCATCAATAAATCCATCCTGCCCTTGTCCGGCATCAGCCAATGTAACAGGATATCCGGGACCTCTTACATTCTGATACCTTGGTAAGTAAGCTATTCTATCATTTGTATATGAAGTAAAAATCTCTACTCCAAGACCCTTTGTTCCTCTGCCTGATTTAGTCGTGATCATCACAACCCCGTTATTGGCTTCAGAGCCATAAAGTGCGGCAGCTGAGGCACCTTTCAAAATCGTGATGTCTTCAATGTCTGCCGGGTTGAGGTCAGTCAACCCATTTCCCTGGATCCTTTGATTTGACCAGTAACTACCATTGTTGAATTCACCACTTCTGATAGGCACACCATTCAATACGATCAATGGCTGCGTGTTTCCTGTGATTGAAGCAAAACCCCTGATGTTTAAACTAACACCTGAAGTAGCCCCACCAGGAGTAGACTGAATCTGTAACCCGGGAGCCTTTCCATATAAAGAAGCCCCGAGTGTGGGCGCTGCAGTTCTTGTGATATCAACAGACTCAATCGTACTTACTGCATAACCAGTTTTCCTTTTGTCTTTTTCGATACCATATGCAGATACAACGACCTCTCCCAATTGGGTAACGTCTGTAGTTAATTCTACATTGATAGTGGAACGGTCACCCACTGCTATCTCCTGATCTTCGTGACCAATAAATGAGAACCTTAGTGTAGCACCAGGTGCTACGCTGATTGTGTAATTTCCATCAACATCTGTGACGGACCCTTGTTGTGTACCAACAACAATGACATTTACCCCCGGTAAAGATGAGCCATCTTCACCACTGGTAACCTTTCCGCTCACCACTTTTTGAGCATAGATCATGCTCGCAGAAAGTGTGAGTAGTAACAAAGTAAGTAGTTGTTTTTTCATTCGGTTGTTTTTTGATATTAACTAAATCCACGTTAAAACTATGTTAACTTTTGTGAAAAACATGCATGTTTAAACTGCTTTTTGCTAGTTATTGCTGTTATTGGCTTTAAAATGCCATTTAAGAGCTACTTTTTACTAGAAATAAATTATATAATAGCTTCTGTGTGCCCACACAATTAAGCCATTATGCATTGCAGGATTATGCCTATTATGATTTCCGAATAGCAGAGTAGCATGAAGAGAATGGTATTATCCAACGATTTTTGTTTGAATTTTTGGCTGAAAGAAACTACCTGCCAGAAACGTAAGCGTTTTCCAAACTTTGCAAATTCCGTATAACCAACAATGAGTGCATATTTCTGATCAAAACCGGCATATTCGCTGAATTGCTTTTGATGGAGGATTTAAAAATCGGAGGCAACTTACTGTGGGACGTAGTTGGTTAAGCAAGCCTCCTGGACATTACATCCAATCGAACTAACCAGGCATTTGATATTCAGGGCAATCAACCCTTAGCTCACTTTCTGCAAGATGCGCTTTAAGTAAATTACAGTAATGTGTACCCTTTTCGGAGCGGTAATTTGCGCAGCTGAAACACATACGCTGGATAGTGATGACCCCGGATTGATTCAGGTCGTGGATAAGCTTCAATAGCCCATTGAGCATGACTTGCTTTTGGTCAGCACTCAGTTGTCCAATGGGCTTTTCAATAGAAGAGGAGAATGAGGCGGCTTTTCCAGCTATCTGCTTTCCCTCCGTAGTTAAAGAAAGAGAAAAGCTCCTGGTGTCATTCGGATCAGGCACTTTAGTCATTAGCTTCTTGGACAATAGCACTTTCACGCTGTCGCTAATGGTTGCTTTGGTCATATTAAACTCACTGGCGAGATAACTCACCTTACATTTGTCCTTGTCGTGAAACAGCAGGAAGATCAGAAGTTGTATCTGTATGGGGCTCAACGCATTTTCCTTGCTTTCTTTCCAAAGTAATACACGGAATGCCTCGGATATACGCTCCAGAGCCACCACTATTCGACTGTCAACACTCTGATTCTGTCTGGGGAGATAAAATGGTGACTGTTTCATGCACTATGTATTTTGTGTAACATCAACCTGGCAATGTTGTCAGCTCTTGTTTTGGCCTCCTCCGCTTTGGGCCCCTCAAACAACTGGTCTATGGTGGACTTAAATATGGACAGCCATTCCAAAAATTCAACTTCAGATAACCTGGTTAGCTTGCTGAGCTCAATATGTTTCTGCATGGGATTGCCAGTATAACTGTGATCCCCAAGCAGCATCGAAGTCCAGAACGCATACATCCTGGGTAGGTGAGATTCCCAGTTCACTTTGGCAATTTCATTGAAAACAGGTCCAATGACCAGGTTTAACCTGGCCTGATCATAAAATGTATTGACCAGTAATTCAATGTCTCCCCTATCTTCAATGTCTTTCTTCATGATTCAAATAAAAAGCCCTGTAAAGATAGGACTCCTAACTTTACAGGGCAAAAAAGTTTTATCCTTTCACATCTGCCATTGAAGCTCCATAGTTGATATGAAGCACATGAGCATTGGGTGTCAGTAAAGCTGGAACAGACTTCACTCCTGCCTTTTCTGCTTCTGCAATCCGATTTCGATTTTCACCAATATGAACGATTTCCACGTTATCGGCTCCAATAAGATTGATGATGTCATGTTCTGCACTTACACAAACAGGGCATCCTGCGTGATAAAAAATTGATTTAGCCATTATTCAAAATATTTGATGGTTAATACGACGATATTGTCAGTTCAAATATAGTAAGGATTTTTATTTAGTAAGGATTCCTAACTTTTTATTTCATCCATGCATGGACTGTAACCAGCGACTGGCATTGTCAAAGTGCTTTGCCCTTGTCTTCTCGTCCATATTATCCAGCTTACTTAGAAGCATACGCATTCGGGGGTTCTTTGCAAAGACATTTTTATGGGCATCCATAAACCTCCAGAACAGGCCGTCCCAGATCTCTTGCCATTTACCCCTGGGGTAATCACTCATCTTCATCAGGTAATTACTTCCACTGATATAGGGTTTTGTAGACATTAGACCTCCGTCAGCAAACTGACTCATTCCATAGACATTGGGTACCATCACCCAGTCATAGGCGTCGATATACATCTCCATAAACCAGCGATAGACCTCATCAGGATCAATCTCGCAAAGCAGCATAAAATTTCCCAATACCATGAGTCGTTCGATGTGATGAGAATAGCCTGTTTTCAGCAACTTACTGATGGTAATATCTATCGGCTCGATGCCGGTAGAAGCCGTATAAAAAGAATCTGGGATCTTTTTATCAAAATTCAGGTGGTTGGTTGTACGTTCCCTTGCACCCTGGCTTTCGTATACACCCCGGATGAATTCTCTCCACCCGATGATCTGCCTGATGATCCCTTCCGTATTGTTGATGGGAGTATGGTGATCATCAGCATAGCTCAGTATTTCATCTATCACATAATCCGGGGTGAGCAAACCCACATTCATCAATGGTGATAGCACGCTGTGATGCAAAACAGATTCATTCGCAACGATGGCGTCTTCATAGTCTCCAAAACCGTAAAATCTCTTCTTAAGAAATTGCTTCAGCCAACTTTTTGCTTCGGAAAAGTTTGTAGGGTAATGAGGCATGGTTCCCAACTCTCCCCAATTATCAGGAAAATATTGATTGATATATTCAACTGCACTATTGAATTCTGAACCAGCCGAAGGGTATGATATTGAAGGGGGTGTTGATTTCTTTGGATACTTCTTTCTATTCTCCTGATCAAAAGACCACTTTCCTCCTACAGGTTGGTCGGAATCATCCAGAAGTATGCTCAAAGACTTGCGCTGTTGAATATAAAATTCAGTCTGGAAATACTTTTTCTTACCTGGCTTGAAGAAGGATTGTAAATCGGCACTGGTATTGATAAATGCTGGAGAATCATAAAATTTTAGATCAATACCCTCCTTCCTACAGCCTTTCTCAATTCGCCTTTTCAAATAATCATCGACCGGATCGATACACTGAACTCGATCTGCCTTCAATTGTGGGATCAGCTTTCTTACATCCGACTCCTTCTGATGACTGTCAATGTATGTTACATCACAACCCTTGTCCATTAGGAATTGGGCATATTGTTTCATGGATGCACGGTGAAAAGCCAGCTTCTGCTTATGGAACCTGTATTGTCGAAAGAACAAATACTCTTCAATCAGATATGTATGTCTACCTGACTTCACAAGCGGATTGTTCTCAAAAAGATGATGAGGGAATATCAATGCAACTTCCATGGTCGGGCTGGTAACTTTTTAAAAGCAACCAACTGCTAACGCCAAATGTTTGCCAACTTGAATCCTGAATCAGGTATTGAAAATATCCATGTCGTATGTTTTAGCAATTCAGGCAGTTTCCAAAACAGCAATAAATGTTCACATTACACCATTCGTTAGGGCTTTTGTTAAATTGCCTTAAACGAACCCCTGGATATCCCAATAAATGAGCATGACAATGAAAAAGACACTTTTATCTTTTGGATTGATGATACTGCTGGCAGCTGCAATGGCCCAGGAAACGCGGTACGATAAAACCAATCACACTACTGCCGAAGAGGACGGGAAGGAAAACAGTGACAAGGTTCCCGAAGCTTATGGAATAGAAAGCAACATTGAAAAAGTCATCATAGCCCGCATGAAACACAAAACCGATTTGCTTGCAGGACTGGAAGATGTGGTGAAAGAACATGGAATTAAAAATGCAGTGATCCTCTCCGGTATAGGATCAGTCAGAGGTTATCACATCCATCAGGTAATCAATCGGACTTTTCCCTCAAGGAACGCATATGTTAAAAACCCAACTGCTCCGGCGGATCTGATCAGTACAAACGGATACATCATCGATGGAAGGATCCATGCACATATCACCCTGGCAGATCCTGACAAATCTTTTGGAGGTCACCTGGAGCCGGGCAATGAGGTTTTTACTTTTGCCATCATCACGATAGGTATTCTGAGTGAGGACGTGGACCTGAGCAATGTAGACAGAAAGCATTACCGGTGAACTGTACCTGACGTCTGAATGTCTGAATGTCAAAACGTCTCTCCGACCATCGAAACAATCAGCCTCGCAGAAAAAATGCTTTGATCATCCCTTCCGCGATAACCTTTGAAAATCATCTCATGAGGATCGGCCTTCTCTTTTTGACTCAAAATGGCAATTTCATCACCCAGGAAAGCCTCAGCTAAAAAGTTAACTTCGTATTCCCTGATCTCCATTTCTGTAGGATTTGGCATAGCATCCAGCATCCAACGTGCATAATTGGTGTTATTGACATGATTATTTCTATCCAGGTCACCCGGTTCCACTACATGAGTCTTTAGTACATTCATCCTTTCTGGTGTATTAATCCTTCCTGCAGAGAACCCAACAGAATAATCTTTCCTGGGTCTGAACAGTCCCTCGGAATCTTCAATGGTCTTCGGCCTTCTGGTTTGGTTATCCAGGATCACCCAGGTGGTAGAACATGCACCAATTCTCTTTTGCCCCTCGTACAGCTCAAACTCACGGATAGCCTGCATCCGTTGAACCGGGAGTGACCATGTTTTGATGGTAATTATATCTCCCTTAGGCCAGGAGTCCATGATCAACTTCTGTCGGATCAGCGCCCAGAAGAAACCTTTCTCTGACAAGCTTTCATAGCCAAAGCCCAGTTTTGATGCATGATCACCAGCCGCTTCCTGAAGGATCAGCAAAAGGCCGTGTAGCCGAGGAATTTGTCTATTCAACGCATAGCTGTTTTTAAAGATGACGTCCTGATCCTGCATTATTTGCTAAAATATATATAAAAGACTGTCGGACTGTCGCATGAGCTGTAGAGCTGGTGCGCGTCTGCGACGCGTGCCAGCGATTTATACCATTATTTACTATTTTAGTTATTAATGTCAGAGAAATACAAATTCAGAAACCCCGAAGGCATCTATTTTACCACCATCACCATTGTCTACTGGATCGATCTATTTACACGAAGAGAGTTGAAGGAAGTAATACTCGATTCATTGAAGCATTGCCAAAATGAAAAGGGTCTGGACATCTATGCCTGGTGCCTCATGCCAAGTCACCTGCATATGATCATTGGCTCAGATACAGGAAACTTATCTGACATTATGAGGGATTTCAAAAAACACACGTCTAAAAAACTTGTCAATGAGATATCACTGATCAATGAAAGCAGAAAGGATTGGCTACTGGCCGCTTTTTCCAAGGCGGGGAAAGAATTGAAAAGAATCAAAAACAATAAGGTATGGAAAGACGGCAATCATCCCAAAGAGCTGGAAACCAACTATTTCATGGATCAAAAGCTCAAATATATTCACGAAAACCCTGTCCTTGCCGGCATCGTTGAGCAAGCGGAACATTATCTGTACAGCTCAGCAAGAGATTATTGTGGATATCCTGGTTTGCTCAAAATCAAGTTGCTAGAATGAATTTCACACTTGCAGCTATGAACGCGATGCAATCGCGCTCGAGCTGCAAAAATGCTAGCGACAAAAAATGCTGGCGCGCGTCTGCGACGCGTGACAGCATTTTTTAAGTAACTCTGTGCCAGCATTTTTTAAGTAATTTGCAGCTCATGAAGTACCTTCTAATCCTGCTGCTACTCTTTTCCGGAAAACTATGCTCCCAGTCCACCCTGGAAACAGAACTGGAGGCCATCATGGAAAAGTATGAAGCTGTAGGGCTTTCTGTAGCCGTTGTCAAAAAAGGTAAGCTCATCTACCAACAAGCCTTAGGCAGAAAGGATCTGGTAACCAATGAACCCTTACAATCCGATCATATTTTCAGGATTGCCTCCATCTCCAAGTCTTTTTCATCAACCTCCGTCATGCAGCTGGTAGAAGCAGGTAAGCTCAACCTGCAAGACGATGTAAGTGAGCTAATCGGCTTCAGAGTCCGGCACCCTAAATTCCCTGACAAGGTCATCACCCTGAAGATGCTACTCTCGCACACCTCCTCCATCAACGACTCTCAGGGCTACTTCACACTGGACCCCCTCAACCCAAAGCAAAACCCGGAATGGGTCAAATGCTACAATGACTATGCACCTGGTGAAGGCTACCAATACTGTAACCTGAACTTCAATTTGGTCGGGGCGATCATTGAAAAATATTCCGATGAGCGATTTGACCAGTATGTCAGGAATCATGTGCTGGTTCCATTAGGGCTCTACGGTGGCTATTGCGTCGACTCGCTGGATAGTGAGAAATTTGCAGGCATCTATGAGCACAATGCTGAAGAAGAAGAATATGTGCTCTCCGAAGGTGCCTATCACCCCCGCAGGGAAATCATTCGAAACTATACGATGGGTTATACTGCTCCGGTATTTTCTCCTACCGGGGGCATGAAGATCTCAGCTCCGGACCTGGCCAGGTACATGACCATGCACATGAAAGGTGGTAAACTGAATGGCACCAGGATCATCTCAAAGAAGCATGCCCGGCTAATGCAAACCCCGGTCAGTGACAATGGCTATGGGCTTGCCCTGAGGAAGACAACGATGCTGATCCCCAGTGAGGAGTTGATCGGTCACACAGGCGCTGCCTATGGACTCCACAGCTCTATGTTTTTTCATCCCAAAAAGAAGTTTGGCATCATAGCCATCACCAATGGCTGCCACGGATGTGTAGACGAAAGCTGGCGAAACCTGATGCTGCCGGAGGTGACGAGGCTGTTGTATGAGGAGTTGGTAAAGTAAAACGGTATTCGTTGCTATCATTAGCGTCCAACTTAACCTGTCATGCGATGCAATCGCGCTCCAGGTAGGGTGATAACAACCAACAAAGGCCATTGATTACTCACTGGCCATCGTCTTGTCCCTTAAGCTTTTTCAATTGATCTTTTGCATATTGAGCATAGGGGTATTGCTCAAGCACCTTATCGTACCATTTAATAGAATTGATTGTATCACCAGCATACAGGTAAAATTCAGCCCTTGAATCATAAGGATTGTATCCTTTTGGGTGCAATTCAACTCCTTTCTCGATGGCATAAGTGCCTGCTGTGATATCGCCTTCATATTTTAATAGATATCCTTTATAGTTATATGCCGCAGTGCCTGTATAGTTAAAATTATGTTCTAAACAGAACGCAATAAGTTTATCTAACTCATTGATTTTAGTAGCATTATCCACTTCCAAATTCCGTATGTACATATAATGCACGAAAGGATCATTAGACAACTCATGCATTTTATCCCAGATTTTTCTCCTGTTTACCCCAAGACTATCATTGACTTCATCATGGTCAAGAAGGGAGACAAATAACTTACTGGTTTCGTTTTCGTCCTCAACAAACTTATTAGCCATATCCTTATGAAATTTTTTCCGATTCCCAACACTTAGAAAACTGAGAATGACATGGGAAGCAAACAACGTAGAATCTACCTCGACTGCAGCTTCAGATAAAACAAATGCATGATTGTTTTCATAGGTGATGTATCTTTTAAGTCCTTCTATGGCCAGGAAATTTGCTATATCATCATTACCCATCCAGTTAATGCCATTTTGTATTATGTGTTTTTCTGAATTGGCAGTTGACTCGGGATTTTGGCAACCAATCATGGAAATCACTAACATTGAAGAAATTATTATTTGAAATTTCATACCAGTGTTTATTTAAAAATACCTATTTACCAATATCTGGCAACATTGGGTTATTCAAGTATTTACAGAGATAAAATTTACAAATGAGAAGTTACTCAATAAACCATGTCAAAGCCAAATGCTGGCACGCGTCTCAAACGCGTGCCAGCATTTAATTCTTTTCAATAAAATCCTTATCCATAGAATACTTTCCACCTCCTGTCAAAACAAGGCTGATGGCCATTCCTATCCAAAGGAGAAAATATTCGAAACCTTCACCTTGTTGATTGCCAAACCAGTTCATGAAAAAACCATAATGGATATGTACCCGGAATACAATACCTAAGGCAAGAATCAGATATAATGAAGCGATAATGCGGGTAGCTATACCGGCTATCAGCGCTATGGACCCAGCAGATTCCAGAACGATCACCAGAAAGCCAATCAGCCATGGCAATCCCATCGTATCCGTAAAGAAGGTCATCGTTCCGGAAAAGCCATACCCCCCAAACCAACCCAATAGTTTTTGGGCTCCATGTGGGAAAATGACGATGCTCAGCATGAGTCTAATGGCCAGCGGCGCATAAGAATCTGTCGTATTGAATATATTTCGTCTCATGATGTTTGTTGTCTTAGTTGCTGTAATAAAACTTTTCACTAATGATTTTCCCATCTTTCCATTCTTGCACAGAAATCTGTGAATAGTTTCGTGTCCCCCATTCCTTATGGGTGTAGTCGTACTGCCATTCAACCATGGTAATGTTTCTGCCAACAGACACTTTGAGTGGCACAGCAGCTCTGAACTCCGTGATGTTGTTAAAAAATGCTTCCTCCCTCTTTCTGTTTGCTATTTTGCCAATGGTAGGGGTGAATTCGTTTTCCTGCATGACCACGTTGTCGTCATAGTACTTCTCGAATGCGTCCATCGCCTGACCTTGAACAACCAGGTCATTTAAATCAGCGATTTTTTCTAATAAATCAGACATAAGCTTTGTGTTTAGTTTTTGAATGCTACAAAGCTCAAAAAGAAGGGTATCCTAAAAATTCAACCAGGAGTAAAAAGGAGGTTAATCTAGATTAACAAAGCTTATTCCTGTGTGGTGAGTTCGGCCCTGATTTTGCTCAGAAACTGCTTGGTAATACCGAGATAGGAAGCAATCAGGTATTGTGGTACACGTTGCTCAATATCCGGGTATTGGTTGCGGAAAACCAGATAGCGCTCCTTGGCCGTCAGACTAAAATTTCTAACCACCCGTTTTTGGGAGGCGACGAACGCATGCTGAATGATCATCCGAAAGAACCTGTCGAGTTGTGGGATTTGCTGGTATAAAAGCTGGAGACCGTCATACGAAAACTGTGCAACTTTTGTGTTTTCCAGGCACTGCACATTGTAATCAGCTGGCTCTTGTGAAATAAAACTCCCTAAATCCGCCGTCCACCAGTTTTCAATGGCAAACATCACTATGTGTTCATCACCTTCTTTGTCGATAAAAGAGGTTTTAGCACAACCTGAAAGCACAAAGGATTCATGTTTGCATACATCTCCCTGCTGCACAATGTACTGTCCTTTCAGATAATTCCGGATTTTCACATGTTGTGATAAAATGATAATGTCCTGGCTTGTCAACTCAACATATCGGGTGATATACTTTATCAGCGGGTCAATTTCCATTGCATTGGAGTCTTAGCTCCTATCATGTAAGAACGGATCATAAAATTACCAGTTCCTAATACCCTTTGCAAGCTCATACTCTTGCGAGCGTCTGCCACGCGTGCAAGGCATTCAATTCCGTATGAGTCGGTAAACTGCCACACTACATTTTAACTTCAACCTGACCAGAAACAACCTCAAACCTGCTGTGAACTTATCTCGAACGGTATTAGGCCATCGTTGGTGTTTTCACCAACGATCCAGGTCGAGCGGCGTTTGTTGATGAAACACCAACAAAGTCATAAAATCCAGCCATACCCCAAACATTTTCTCCATTCGTTAAAATATTCCCTCCCCTCTCCCGTCATTATCCCAATAGCAAGCATGAAAAGTTGCCGATTGTAAAATATTCTGATCATATTGAACATGAATGCAGTAAGCATAAGCATGAGCCAGGCCAAAGCCAACCATATTGAGAGAACGGTACGAGACGAGCGCGAGCGGTTGTTGAACTTCATCCGGCAGTCCGTGAGCAGCCAGGACGAGGCAGAGGACATCGTACAGGATGTATTCTACCAGTTCGTGATCGGCTACGACGACATCCGGTCCATCGACCAGGTGTCCGGGTGGCTCTTCCGGGTAGCCCGCAACAAGATCATCGACGCCTTCCGCAAGAAAAAGCCACAGTCCTTTTCATCCCTCATCATGCCTACACGTGAGGGCGAAGACGAGCCACTGATGCTTGAAGACATACTACCAGACACCAATAACCTGCCTGAAGAGGACCTGCTCCGTGAGATGGTATGGTCCAAAATAGAAGAAACGCTGGAAAAGCTTCCCAAAAGCCAGCGGGAGGTATTTGTGTGGCACGAATTTGAACAAAAGAGTTTTAAAGACATGGAAAAGCTGACCGGGGAAACGATCAACACCCTGATCTCACGCAAGCGCTATGCGGTGCTGGCGCTGAGGGAGTCATTGGCTGATCTGTATAAAGAAATGTTTAACAATGAATAAGATGAGAGGATATTGGTTTGCTAAAATAGCCTTGATGGTGATCCTGTTTTTCACGGTGGTCAGTGGTGTGGTGATGTATCTGTGGAACTGGCTGATGCCGGACATCTTTAGCTTACGTCCCATCACTTTCTGGGAAGCAGCAGGCATCCTTTTGCTGAGCAAAATCCTGTTTGGCTTCGGAAAAAAAGGCGGACATCACCCGGGTGGTCCATCATGGAAAAACAAGTGGACCCACATGAGTGAGGAGCAGAAAAATCAGTGGAAAGAAAAATTTAAGGAAAAGTGGTGTAGCCCTGCTACTGCGAAAGAAGAAGAAAAAGAAGCTAACTAATCTTTTACCTTCAAGACTACAATCAGCCCCAGCACAGCGATCATGAGCCCGAAAAACTCCCGGGACTCTTCAATATACGGCTTATCCTTGTACATGGCTCCAAAGATCTCTTCTTTGTTGGGCTGAGTAAGCCACTCAAGGATCCCCGGTATGAAAACCGTAGAATAGATCAGGATCAGCAGCATGAGCAAATAGACGATCCGCTGGCTGTAGTACACATTGATCAGCTTGAAAAACGCGATCAGGAAAACTGCCCCATAGATGGTCACCCAAAGTAAGGGATCGGGATCATTGAACTGATAGAAAGCAAAAAGCCCAAAAATGAAACTAAGAAAAGCTAGGATGATTTTACCAGTTATATTCATGTTTAGAATTCCATTCTATAAGTGAGTATTGGGATCAGTCCGAGCTGCGTGACAGGCTCCCTTTGACCGGTAAAGTTATCATAATAGATATAAGCGTTATTTTCATTGTTGGATAAGTTTTGAAGATCCAAAGAGACAGAGGACGTCCTGTTGTTCAGATAACGTGTCCACTGAATCCTCAGGTCGATGCGATAATAGTCTGAATTGGCAGTGCTTGGAGGTCCCGTCAGCATATTTTCTTCAATAGGGTCCACCAGTCCTCCCTGATATATTACTTTGGCATTGACGCCCAATGAGCGTTTGACAGGTTTTCCCTCAAAATACCACTCCTTTCCTATCGAAGCATTGACGTTTTTCTTAAGGTTATACCGGTTGGGTAGTTGATCATCCCAGGTAGATTCAAAGAGGCTGGCACCAAAATTCATATACCAGTTTTGGGTAAAAGAACGAGTTCCCATCAGTGACACCCCATATGATCTGGCTGCTGCCATTTCTCCAAATCCGGTCACGTCAATATATACTTCCGGGAAATCATTATAAAACAACTCAGCATTGTAGCTCCAGTTTTCTACGCCTAGCTTATACCCTGCCACAAATCGCCTGGTCTGGATAAAGTCATAATCCTTCATGGTGGCATAGTAATCGCCTCCAGCCCGAGAATAGATGAAGTAGTAGTTGTTGGGATTCAGCAACTGCGAGTATAAACCAACAGAAAGATACAATTCACTCCTTTGGCCAGGATATACCGTCATGGTCAGCCGGGGATCAAACTTTTGGTAGCTATCTGAACTGTAGTTGTAACTAAGTCCCAGATCAAAGTGAATCAGGTTAAAGAAAGGATAGGTAAAATTGACATACGGATTGATCAATGCATATTGTACATCCTCACTGGCATCGATAAAACTGATGATGAAAGGCGAAGTACCGGTAAAAGTGCCGGTATTCTGATTGAAATACTGATACCGGTAGATACTCACAAGTGAACCAACTGTAGCCTGTGCTTTGCCTGCCTTAAAACGGTAGTTTGTGTTGAATGAATAGATCGTACTTTCTGATGAAGACTCATTCTCCCCTGTCATCGACTGATTCTGATCGTAAAAATTTTGTTCTCTGACATTGTCTGAAGAGGAAACAGCACCGGATAACATCCAGCTACCTGTACCGAGCTGATATTCCAGTCTCGCACCTATGGCTCCCATCTTGCCATCATAATAGATGTCCGACCGGTCTTTCTGCACTTCAGACTCATCATATGGCTTAGCATCGAAGTTATTGAAATTCAGACCACCCACGCCGAAGAAAGACAGACTCCCCCTGTCTCCCAGTGGCTTTTTGACGTTAAATGAAAGGTCCTGGAAGCCGATGGACTCCCCACCGAAATCCACACCCATGGAAGTGAGCAGCCCCGTGAAGGAATAGCGGTAATTCACGATATAACTGGCATCCCCTTTGGTACTAAAAGGTCCTTCGGCGGAGAAGTCAAACCCGATCAGCGACGCCTGAGCAGTATATTGTCTTTTGTCCTTATTACCGCTCTTCAGATGCATGTCAAAGAGCCCTCCAACGCTATTGCCATATTCAGCAGAAAAACCACTGTACATAAACGAAGAACGCTCCAGCATCTGCGCACTGAGGATGTTTACCCCACCTCCGGTAGAAGTAGGCTGATCACTGAATGTACCCGCATTCGACAAATGGTTTGGATTCACGATCTCCACATCCTCTAACCGCCATGTATTGTAGTTGGGGGAAATACCACGAACAGATATTCTGTTATTCTGATCATTAGAGACCGCCACATCGGGTGAGATGGTAACCAGCCGTGCAGGATCATAATAAGTAGCCGCAAACCGGTTGATCTGCTCTTCGGAAATGGTCATCTTACCGATTTCGTTCAAACGCCTGGGTTCGGTGATCATCACTGCCGAAAGGCTGGTCGGATCAGGAGTCAGTTCAATGTTTTCTGTAATGGTCTTCCCATTCCGGATCCACACATCATGTATCACCCCTCGCTTGTAACCAATGAAAGATACTGTGAGTGTGTGTCTTCCCGGCGATACTGTCTCAAAGAAGTATTCTCCCGAAGGATTGGTCACCGCAAAAGCTGCACTGTCATCTAAAATCACATTGGCTCCAGCCAGTGGCTCAGCACTGATAGCATCTTTTACCGTACCCGCCAGTTTTTGCGCCTGCAACAAGGAAGCCACTGCCATCACGGCAGCTACTAAAATGTATCGAATCATAGATTAAAGGATTTTCTTCACCCCTTTGTAGGAGATCTTGATACTGTTCATTGGATCATCAGATCTATCCTGCTCCACAAAGAAATACTCCAAGCCCGCAATACTTGCATTTTCAAACAGGGTATTATAATCGATGGTTCCTTTGCCTACTTCAGCGAACCCTTTTTCCGGAGTATCCGCCATGTCTTTTACATGCCACAATGGGAACCTGCCCGGATATTTCTTCAAGAAAGCCAATGGATCAAGTCCGGCCTTAGATACCCAGTATAGGTCAGACTCAAAATTCACCAGATCGCGGTTGCCGATGTTCAACAGGATATCCATTCCGGTAGTGCCTCCCAGGTCTTCAAACTCAAAGGCATGGTTGTGGTAAACCAGCTTGATGCCACCCTTCTTACATACAGCACCTTTATCATTCAGCTGATCTGCTAACTTTTTGTAGCCATCAGCACTTCGGTACTCATTGCCGATGTATGGAACCACCAGAAATTGCTGTCCTGACGCTTGCAAGGCGTCTACTACCTGATCAATATTTTTTAGGATCTCATCAATACCAATGTGTGAAGAAACAACATTCATCCCCAGATCTTTGGTGATCTTAGCGAATTCTGATGCGGCAAACCCATAGAATTTCCCATCCTTATAGGAGGCTGTCTCCAGTACCTTATACCCAATATCCGCTACTTGTTTCAACGTACCCTTTGGGTCTTCACCCATAGCATTCCTCACCGTATATAGCTGAAGTCCTGGGCTGAACTTAGCTGGTTTTCCAAACAACTCAGGTACCAGCAATACGCTACCCGCTGCGAGTGAGGCGTATTGCAAAAATTCTCTTCTATTGTAATTCATCATGGGTTAAATCTGGTACAAAGGTAAAATTATGAATACTGAAGAGCAGGTCATCAGACTCCTCATTCAAAAACACAAAATAAATATCGTTCTTTTCACTAACCGGATCAATTTTGATGAAAAGTTTGTTCTGAGGATACGTCCTTCCTGCAAAGACCTCTCCCACGCCAATTTCCTTCCCTGTCGGGCTTCCTGTCCTGATAGAGACTTTGCCTGTTCGGATACCTCTGAAACTAACTTCAACCCCTGCGATGCCCGTAAGGTCTATTTGACTAAATCCTACGTGGCTCTCATGAAATATATCACTGATAAAACCCTGTCCATTTCCATTTACTCCTGTTTTCACATTTTTAGAAAAGTCAAAACCAGATGCCTCTACTCGCGTGGATCTCAACCAAACATCGGCATTCCTTGAGATGGATTGAATGTTGCCTTTGCCACGGTCTTCATAAGCAGCGACAAAATGATAGGTTCCTTCAGGCTCGGTAAACTTATAATTTCCTTCTAAAGGGGTGTAGGCGCCTTCTCTCAGTGAAAGCACAAACTCAACAATCTTTCCGGCATCTTCCCGCGACAGCTCAGGATGGGCAGCCATCACGTGCTCTCCCCATACACCACCGCCACCGTTAATGATTTTATTGATCAGGTACTCCTGGTTTTGTTTTGTCTTTTCGTATCTGGCCGCCACTCTCACATAGCTCGGCCCCACAGATGTGGCATCGATTTGATGGCAACTTTTGCAGTCCAGTGACTCCATCAGCTGCTTACCTGAAATCACAGGCGACTGATGCCCCAGCGCCTCAGCCTGGTCAAATGACTGATAGTGATTGATGCTAAAATCCACATCATCAGGGAATATGCCCTGACCCAAAGAACCGTCTTCGGCATCTTGCACTTTCACAGCATATGAAGCCACCCGGTTGCGCCAGAAAAATGTTTGGTTTCCTGATAGCTCAATATCAATTTCCGGTGGATTGTTACCTACCGCAACCTTGAACTGTTTTCTGACCTTGTTGTTTTTTGGATCCCTGATGATCAATTCCGGATAATAGATCCCCTGCTTCTCAAATGTATAAGTGACAACATCATCCTTAAACTCATTCCCATCTATCTCCCAGTTAAAATAGAGGTTGTCATTGTCATAGTCAAAAGATGCGCTGGCATCGAAGGTGACTGTTAATGGCTCCTTACCCTGAAGTTCTGTAGTGGTTACTTCCAGTATGGGCGGCCTGTTGCCTCTGATATAATTGATGCGGGACAGTGTAGCATTTTCATTTTGGGCATTCCAACGTGTCCCATATTCCAATAGGTACAGCCTTCCATCCGGACCGTATTCAAAGTCTACCGGGTTACTGAATTCCGCATTAGGCATCAGCCTGTACCAGTCCGAAATTTCCCCCTCATCGGTTAGGGCAATAAAGAACAGGTGACCCCTCATCCAATCATAGTACATGGCCCTACCATCAAAAAAGGAAGGAAATCGCTTATTCCCCTCGTAGTCACTGCTATAATACACCGGTCCTGCCATTGCTGTCCTGGACCCATTGCCTACCATAGGGAACGTTTCAATATTGGCATAAGGGTAATAGACCAGTGGCTTTTTGACTGGTGGCAATTCCTGTTTCCCCGTGTTGTTAGGCGAATCATTCATGGGCTTATCAGGATCATAAAGTGGTCCTGAAGCTTTGGTCAGAAAATTGTAATCATTGTAAGCTTTATTGGGTCCTACAAAATATGGCCACCCAAAATATCCGGGGGCCATGGCCAGATTGAATTCATCATAGCCCCTTGTACCCCTGAGATCGGCATCATATTGTGCATCAGGCCCCACATCTCCCCAGTAGAGCCATCCTCGCTTACCATCCACACCAATCCTGTACGGGTTTCTACAGCCCATCACATAGATCTCCGGACGTGTGAGTGGATCGTCATCCTCAAATAGATTACCTTCAGGAATCGCGTAGCTCCCATCTGGCAAAGGTTTTATCCTTAGAATTTTTCCTCTCAGATCATTGGTATTACCCGATGATCTTTGGGCATCCCATGATGACCTGCCTGGTCGTTCATCTATTGGTCCATATCCATTCGAAGCAAAAGGATTGGTATCATCACCAGTTGACAGGTAAAGCAAACCATCTCCACCAAACTGTATAGAGCCACCAGTATGGCAGCATTCCTCTCTTTGGGTAGGGACTTCCAGCATCACGATCTCATCGCGCAATCCATTCTCTGTAAACCTGAATCGGGAAAGATGTTGTTTGGGCTCATCGCCGACAGGTGAATAATAAAGGTACACCCATCGGTTGTTTTCAAAATTCGGATCCAGGGCCATCCCCATCAAACCATCCTCCTGATTCCAGTATACCGGAATAGAGTCCAACAGCTTTTGACCGTCAGACTCAGGATCATAGAGGATCACTTCTCCCCTTCGCTGAACGAACAGAATCCGGCCATCTGGCATGACATCCAGCTCTGTCGGTTCGGTCAGGTTGGTGAGAAAAACTTCCTTGGAGAAGCGATTTTCTTCAGGAACCTCATTTTCATGGTCCATCTCAGGTTCATGGGACGGACTGCATGCCACAATCCATCCCAACAACAATATCAATAAGGTCTTCTGCACGATCGCTTCCCTCCAAAAGTTTTATGAAAGATTAATTTATTCCGAGAATCTTTTTGTTAGTGGCATCATCAGGTTTTGCGCCTGCGAAATCATCGAATGCTTTTTCAGTCACTTTGATGATATGATCAGCAATAAAACCTGAACCTTCTTCAGCACCCTGCTGTGGTGACTTGATGCAGCACTCCCACTCCAGGACCGCCCATCCGTCATATCCATACTGGCTCAGCTTACTGAAGATACCTCCGAAATCTACCTGACCATCTCCCAAGGAACGGAATCTTCCGGGTCTGTCTACCCATCCCTGGAATCCACCATACACACCAGCTTTACCTGTTGGGTTAAACTCGGCATCCTTTACATGGAACATCTTGATCTTTTCGTGATAAAAGTCGATGAACTGCAGATAATCCAGTTGTTGTAACACAAAGTGACTTGGATCATAAAGGATGTTCACTGCCTGGTGGTTTCCGGTTGCTTCCAGAAACATCTCATATGTGATTCCGTCATGCAGGTCTTCTCCCGGGTGTAGCTCATAGCACACGTCTACTCCTTTGTCCTTACAATGGTCCAGGATAGGCATCCACTTTTTGGCTAATTCCTTAAACCCTGCTTCTACCAGTCCGGCAGGCCGCTGCGGCCATGGGTACATCGTATGCCAAAGCAATGCTCCGGAAAAGCTGGCCATTACATTGATGCCCAGATGCGAACTTGCAGTAGCAGCAGCTTTCACCTGGGTAGTTGCCCATTCTGCTCTAGCGGCAGGATTATTTTTCTTGCTATCCGGTGCAAAATTATCGAACATGATATCATAAGCAGGATGTGAAGCTACCAACTGCCCTTGAAGGTGTGTCGCAAACTCAGTCAGCTCCAAACCGGCTTCATTCACAATGCCTTTGACTTCCTGGGCATAGTCCTTACTTGCCGCAGCTTTCTCAATATCCACTAGCCGTCCATCCCAGGCAGGGATCTGCACACCGGCATAACCTATTTCCTTTGCCCATTTGCAAATATCTTTAAGGTTATTGAATGGGGCTGTGTCGTCAGCGAACTGTGCCAAAAAGATGGCAGGTCCTTTGATCGTTTTCATTGTCATATCGAATTAATGTTTTTGGTTACAAAATATTTACCCAAACCTGTCCTTTCTTGTGGGACTCAAGCACACCTTCGATGAACTTCATGCCACGTACTCCGTCACGAACGGTTGGGAAGGCTCCGTTTTTGAATGGCTTTTTGCGAATAGCCAAACCGGCACCTTTGTAGATATTACCCATGGCATCAAAAAGTCCTTCAGGGTGTCCGGGAGCAATCTTGGTGCTCTCAGCTGCAAATTCAGAATTATACGGGTGCCCGGGCTTTAAGATCTGTACCGGTTTTCCCTCCTGGAAATAAGTCAGATAAGTTGGGTCTTCCTGAACCCATTTCAAACCACCTTTATCACCATATACTGCGATCTGGATATTGTTCTCCTCCCCTGTAGCGATCTGGCTGGCTCTCACAAGACCTTTCACACCATTTTTCAACCGGATGAGAGCTGTGCCATCCACATCCAGCGGATTATCGTCATACATCGTATCCAGGTCAGCCAATACACTTTCTACTTCGATACCTGTAGTGTACTCAATCATGTTGAAAGCATGTACTCCTATATCTCCGAAGCATGAGCTTTGTCCTGACTTTTTAGGGTCGAGTCTCCAAACCGTACTTCTTTGTGCTTTGTCATGGATAATGGGATTTATCCATCCTTGATAATATTGTGCATCTACCTTTTGGATCTTACCAATAGCGTCATCCGCTATCATCTGTTTCATTTGTCGGGCCATTGGATAGCCAGTGTAGGTATGGGTCAGTGCAAATACAACCTTATGCTTTTCTACCAGTTGCTCGAGTTCGATGGCTTCTGCCGCCGTGATGGTGATGGGTTTCTCACAGATCACATGAAATCCGGCTTCGATCAATTTCTTGGCCATTGGGTAGTGGAGGAAATTGGGAGTAAGCACAGACACGGCTTCAATGCGTTGATCTGCAGGTAATGCTTTTTCAGCTGCAATAAGCGCGTCGATGTCGGGATAGGCCCTGTTGACATCTAACTCAAGGTGCTCTGCAAACCTTTTGCACTCGTCATAATTGGCATCAAATGCTCCGCCTACAATTTCATAGTCTTCGAACATGTAGGCAGCTACTCTGTGGACCACCCCGATGAAAGAGTTGAAACCTCCACCGATTAACCCAAGTCTAATTCTTCTTTGGCTCATGATAGTTTATTTGTGTTTATTGTGAATCGAAAAAACAGGATTTTCGGATCGAACTTAAGAAAAATTCTTCAAACCGAACATTGTAAAATTACCAGAAGTGACTAATAGTCCAAAAGACTATTAGGTAAAATTTCATATTACACGGACCACCTTATAAAAGTATTTATCAAAGGATTAAATCAAATAGCAGATTCTATTATGATATTTGCTTTTCAGTGTGCGAATTATTGATTAATATTTAAAAACAAAAGCAAAGAAACTAGAATTCAGAAACACCCCAATCCATGAATAGGCTTACATTCTTTCTCGCATTAATAATTGCTTCGAGTAAAATTCTCGCACAGGACATTCCGATTTTCACGGACCGTCCCAATGTGACAGATGCAGTACCCCTGATCTCTCCCGGGACCTTTCAGGTGGAGTTGGGATATGCCAATACTCAATCGGGTAGTTTTTCCCACAATACGGTCCCAAATCTGTCTGTAAAATATGGTCTTGTGGACTGGCTGGAATTGCGGGTATTGACCAACTATGCAGTCAACAAAATCGAATTGATGGGAGCTGAAACACAACGTGGAATAACTCCCATTACCTTCAGTCCAAAGTTTGGATTAACGGAGCAGGATGGAGCCATACCAAGAACCTCGCTGGTCACCAACTTTACTTTTCCGAATGTAGGAGCCGAAGCCTATCAGCTGGACGAATTGAATTATGGGTTCCGGCTGTTGTTCGAATACGGGTTTGGAAAATTCACCTGGACCAACAGCACAGGTACAGATTGGCCCAAAGGATTTGACCAGACCTGGGCGTTTACTACTGTTGGAGGATATGCCCTAACAGATAAGCTAAGTACCTGGCTGGAACTTTTTGGGACCTTCAATGATGACAATGGTGGCCTGGGATTTGATTTTGGGCTAGCCTACCTGGTATCACCAAGCTTTCAGGTGGACATTATCTATGGCAATCAAATCGGAGGAACGGATTATCAGCTCATTGGATTTGGTGGCGCCTGGAAGACTAATTTTAAGGAGTAATCTCTTAAAGGTAGACAGGTTAACCGCTAGGATCGCAAATATCTTTGTACTGTTCCTCTGTGTCTTATCTCTTTGCGTCTTATCGTGAACCTCTTCGCACGAAACCATCACCCCATACAAAACCGCTCAATCAACTCCATATACCCCGGATACTTCCCTAGCATGACCTCCTTTTTCAGCATTCTAAAATCCTCAAAGTCAAAGCCCGGAGTTACCACACAGCCCATCAATACATAGCCCTTTTGATCAATCACTTCTGCAGCGAACTCACTGTGTGCCGGGATCAACACCTGCAATTGTCCATCAGGCGCTTTGCTCAGCTGGTAAGTTTGGTGTTTCCCATCCTGAAACACATGAATATTGGCTCCCTGACCATCGTGATAATACCACAACTCGTCAGAGGATAGCTCATGGAAATGGGAGATATTCTCTCCTTCCAACAGAAAATAGATGCTGGTCGCCAGGTTACGCTTTTTGGAATGCTCCGGGTGCCTGGTGGTATCGGTGGACCGATAAACCTCCCTGTAGTATCCCCCTTCCGGATGTGGCATCAATTCCAACCGATCGATCCAATATTTTGCATTGCTCAAAATAGTTTAGCCGCTAAAACGGTGTCACGTTTCACCTTGTAAAATTCCGTGTGAATGTTGAACGCAGGATCCCCATTGGGCGTCAGCTCTACAAAAGTCCCATCCTCCTTCATCTCATAAGAGTTCACATTGTCTTTCATGTTGAAGCACAGGATATTAATGGCCTGTTGCTTCAACAGATGATCCTTGATCAGGAAGAGTGATTCCAACCTCCTATCAAAACTTCTGACCATGACATCAGCACTGCCTGAATATACCTGACTATCCCCATTGTTGTGGAAGTAGAAGATCCTTGAATGCTCCAGGTATTCTCCCACGATTGATTTTACGGTGATATTCTCACTCAGGCCTACCCTGCCTGGTCTTAAGCAACAAATCCCCCTGACAACGAGCTTAATTTCAACACCAGCTTTTGAAGCAGAATAAAGCGCATGTATGGTCTCTGTGTCCTGTAATGAATTCATTTTCATCACAATTCCGGCTTTCAAGCCTTTTTTGGCATTCGTCTCTTCTCTTTTGATCAGCTCTATCAGCTTATTCCGCATATCCCGGGGAGCTGTGATCAGATATTCGTACTCGTCAGGATTTGAATGACCGGTGATTACATTGAAGAACTCCTGTACATCATTGGCATATCCCTCATCGGTACTCATGAGCCCAATATCCGTATATAATCGTGCTGTATCCTCATTGTAGTTACCCGAAGACATGTGGACGAAGCGTTTCACTTTGTCCTTCTCCCTCCTCACGATCAACAACAACTTTGTATGGGTTTTCAGGGTACCCACTCCATAGATCACAAAGCACCCGGCTTTCTGAAGCCTTTGGGATTGCTTCATGTTGTTTTCTTCATCGAAACGTGCTTTCACTTCGAAGAGCACAGACACATGCTTACCGTTCTCAGCGGCATTGAGCAATGCATCGACAATCCTGGAGTCTTTTGCCAGACGATAGATGGTCAACTTAATGGATAAAACATGTGGGTCTTCAGCTGCCTGCTCCAGCAGGTCTATCAACGGCTCGAAGCTGTTGTATGGGTGATGTAACAAGATATCCCGATCTTTCAGTATCTTGAACATGTCCTGATCCTCGTAGTCGGCCATACTGATGGGTGGCACCTGTTTTGGAGCGGGTTCCTTGAATTGGTTGAAATCCTCATGCTTCACGATCTGCCACAGCCCGGTATAATCCATAAGAGCCCTTCGATCAATTTGGATCAGGTTGTAATCATCAATCTCATATTTTGACTTAAGCTGCTTGATCAGCCATTTGTCATATCCTTCCTCAACTTCAAGTCGAACCACCCGGCCTGTTTTACGGGTTTTCAGCTTCTTTTTCATCTCCTCCAGGAGATTGGCTTCAATATCCTCTGTATCTTCCAGCTCGAAGTCGCCATTTCGGGTTACCCTGAAAAGTGTAGAAGAAATAATCTCTACATTCTTGAAGATCTCGTAGATATGCTGTCTCACCACTTCCTCTATCGGGACAAAGATCTTCTTGTCTTTCCTTTCCATTTCAAAGAACCTGGGCAGGTTCTGAGGGATCTGGATAAATGACATCTTCTTCTTTTCCTTTTTGATGCCAGTCCTCGTCACCACCCCAAAAATCAGGATGTTGTTCATCAGGATAGGAAAAGAATGATAGGTATCATACACCATTGGGGTCAGTGTAGGGAAAATGATCTTATCAAAGTAGTTGGTTACCCTTTCCTTTTCCTTTTTATGCAGCTTATCAAACCCGAGGATGTCAAAATTGTACTTTTTAAATTCCGGGATCAGGTTATGAATAAAGTGTTCGTTCTGAGCCTCAGTAAACGCCTTATAGCTGGTGAATAGTTGTTCCTTGAAAGGGATTAACCGCAGGCCTGAGTTATCGATCCGCTCTTTGTTGTAGTCGATGTAGTTATACAGGCTACCGACCCGAATCATAAAAAACTCGTCGGCATTAGAGTCGGTGATGGCCAGAAACTTAAATTTATCCAGCAGGGTTCTCCCCTCTTTTTTGGATTGATCCAAAACCCGGTAGTTGAACTGCAACCAGCTGAGGTCGCGACTGATCAACTCACTATCGTAAATAAAATGATTAGTCTTTTCTATCATTTTGAAACAAATATTCAGGAATCAAAAAGCCCCGATTTTAACGGGGCTTAAAAATATACATATTTTATGTGGAGCCCTATACCAGGTTCATCTCACCCAGCACGTTGTTCATATTTCGAACGGCTTCAGCACTCTTATTGAACTTTTCCTGCTCCTCAGTACTCAGCTTGTAGTCAATAATCTTTTCGATTCCGTTTTTACCAACCACTACTGGCACACCAATACAGATGTCTTTTTGGCCATATTCACCATCAAGGTATACACAGCAAGGGAATAGTTTCTTCTGATCCCTTACGATGCTCTCTACAAGAAATGCTCCTGCAGCTCCAGGTGCATACCATGCTGAGGTACCGATCAGCTTAGTCAACGTAGCTCCTCCAACCATGGTTTCCTGAACTACACTTTCCTGTTGCTCTTTGGTCAGGAAGTTGGTCACAGGAGAACTGTTGTATGTAGCATGGTTGATCAATGGGATCATGGTAGTATCACCGTGACCGCCGATCACTACGCCCTGTAAGTCATTTGGTGAGCATCCGATAGCTTCGCTCAATCGATATTTGAATCGGCTGCTATCCAGGATACCACCCATTCCGATCACTCTTTCCTTAGGTAGGCCGCTTGCCTTGGCAGACAAATAGGTCATGGTATCCATCGGGTTGCTGATCACAACCAGAATGGTGTTAGGACTGTATTTCAGGATGTTGTCAGTAACAGACTTCACGATACCAGCATTGGTACCGATCAACTCTTCCCTGGTCATGCCTGGCTTTCGGGGTAAACCTGAAGTAATCACAACTACACTGGAATCTGCGGTAGGCGCATAATCATTTGTAGATCCGATGATCTTGGTGTCGAAACCATTCAACGTTGCTGTCTGCATCATGTCCATGGCTTTACCTTCGGCTAGCCCTTCCTTGATGTCTACGATCACTAATTCTTCAACAAGCTCTTTTCGAGCAATATTTTCAGCACATGTGGCGCCCACTGCCCCGGCACCTACGACTGTTACTTTCATAATTTTGTAAGGTTTATTGATAGAAAATTTCAGGCATTTCGAGCGCTACAGACGGAAAAATCGCATAACTCTCGTTGCTTTTCAAAGCTACATCGTGAATGGGGAATAGAAAAGTATTCCTGCACTTAAAAGTCAGAATCCGAATAAACGGTGTTCAGATCGAAAAATCCAATGGTAGAACGATAGACCTTGAAGAGTTTTGTGACATAATCATTATAAGTCTCTGCAAAGTTGGTCATGATCTTGGCTTTGATCACCGGATGATCATTCATTACTTCTTCTATATTCACCTTTGGGATCACATATATATCCGCTGATTCCGTCTCCACAATGGAGCTATAGGTCCTGTTTGTTTCCGGAAGGATGGCATTGTCTCCAAAAAGGCCACCACTACGGAGCGTCATCAGCTTTTCAAAATCCTCCCCAATATCAAGTTTCAATCCGACAATGCCGGATTTCACAATATATACGGCATGGCTGGGATCCCCGGTAAAAAACACGACCTCGTCCCGATGATATTTCCTTTCATATACATATGGCAGGAGATGAAACAACTCGTCATCCTCAAGGTTTTCAAAGAGTTTAGCTTTTCTTAAAAAACTAAATTGAAATTTTTCTTTTTCAGTATATGACTTTTTGAAAATTCTAAACATCACTGTGCAATTGCAGACGAAGCATTTTTTTTGTTTCGGCGGTTACCTTAAACCTGTCATCCAACCTGTATCCAATGATCCAGGCAATTTCTGCCTGACTCCTGAGAATCAGTACATCTTTTTTCAATGTTAGCGGAATTTTGGAATCAATCATAAAGTCGCTTACCTTTTTTTTGCCTTTCATTCCAAGGGGTTTAAATGTGTCGCCCTCTTCCCAATATGTAACCTTTGCCGATTTGAGTTTATCCAAATCAAAATAGGCAATACAGGGGTCGTTTATATCTGAAATCTCATTTCCGGTTATGATATCAGCATCGATCCATCTCTTGCCTATGATTGTCACACCCGGGACTCTCAACGGCTTATCCTCCTCAAGAAAAGCCTGCTTTTCCTTTATAATGAGCTGTTCTCTATCCACGTTGAGTTCATACAAATCCGAATAAAAGAGTTTGCCAGCGTTTTCCGAAGCGACGGAGGACTGTATCTGCCTGGACTGAGTATAGGAAAACCCGTATTCACGTAGTATCTCATGAAGAATTGCACCCGGATGCTGGTATTGACTCATCCATTTCATGGCAATCCTGGTAGTACCTCCTTCCACATGCTTATGATTTCTGAGCAGATCCTGTACAATTTCTTCTATCAGCTCCTGGGCATCGGTAACCCGCTGTACCACACTGGTAAAAGTTCGTAAAAGGCCAGGATTGATAGATTTTAATGCCGGGATCACCTGATGCCTGACCTTATTTCTCTGGTAGGCATCTGTCATATTGGTGGCGTCCTCCCTCCAGCAGATTTTTCGCTCCTTTGCATAAGCGATGATATCTTCTTTGCCTGCAAAGAGCAGTGGTCTGATAATATCACCTTTGATGGCATTGATCCCCTGTAGGCCACGCAGTCCGGTACCTTTTGTGAAATTAAATAGTGCTGTCTCCAGGCTGTCATCCAAATGGTGCGCCGTGGCCAGCTTATGGAATCCTTCTTTGTGCATCAAAACATCAAAGTACTGATACCTGAAATCCCTGGCAGCCATCTGAGTAGAGTCTGACTGCTCAAAGATCTGACTGGGGGCATGCTGGACAAAACAGGGCACCTGGTGGCTTGCACACCATTCCCTCACCAAAGCTTCATCTTTGTTGCTCTCTTCCCCCCGCAACCCAAAATTGATGTGTGTGACGGCAAACGGAAACGGAGATTGCATAAATAAATCTGCCATGACCATCGAGTCAACTCCGCCACTCACAGCCACCAGTGTGCGCTCACTATCACGGACCAGCAAGTGTTCATGAATAAAGGATAAAAAATACTCAAGCATACTAACCACCTTATATTGCGTTTGTCTTATAGCTTTGCAATCCCGAAATGAAGATACTGCAATATTCGATATTATTTCTATTTCTCATAGGAGTCACTGATCAGGCTATCTCTCAGCAAAAGAGAAAAATCCAGTATCGGGCTGATTCACTCTTTTTTGCCAAGAAGGATGGTGAGAGCTACAGGAAACTAAAAAACAATGTGGTTTTTGAACAAAAGACCACTACGGTATATTGTGATAGTTCATTTTTTTACCCTGCCCGGAATGTAATGGAAGCCTATGGCAGGGTAAGAATTGTGGATGACTCTGTGACCATCACATCCAGGAGACTGCTTTATGATGGCAATGAAAGAAAAGCGAGACTTCGGGACAATGTGGTCTATACCAGAGGGGAGCGACAGTTATTCACTGATTTTCTTGATTACGACCTGGAGACAGAAGTAGCCAACTACTTCAACAATGGTAAGCTGGTGGATACTACCAATACGTTGACCAGTGAGATCGGGTATTTCTATGCACAACAGAACTATGCTCTCTTTTGGAATGAGGTAGTACTCACAGCCCCTAGCTACGTGTTGGAAGCAGATACACTTCGGTACAATACCATCACCAAAATAGCCTATACGTATGGTCCCACAGAAGTCACCACGGATGATGGCACCATACTCTTTTCTCAGGCCAGCGAATTCAAAACGGTATCAGATCAAAGCCAGTTTGTAGAGGGGAATATCGAGACCCGGGACTATACGCTGATCGGGGATGAGCTCTTTTTTGATGACCTAAGAAAATACTACAAGGCCATTGGCAATGTAAGGCTGATCGCCAAAGAAAAAGACATCATCATCACCGGAGATGAGGGATTCTACGACAAAAAAAATGGCCTAAGCAAGGTATTTGGTCACCCGCTGATGAAAAGGATACTTAGCCAGGATACCCTTTTTATCGCACCCGATACTTTCAAAGTTGTGGCAGATACCTTTTATGTCTCGGCTGATACACTGGTTTCAATAGAGAGTGAATATGATTCTTTGAAGAGAATTTTGGCCTACCATGATGTGAAAATGTTTAAGGAAGGACTACAGGGTATCGCTGATTCCGTTTCTTATTTTCTGGCAGACTCCATCATCTATTTTTACCATGATCCTGTCATGTGGAACGAAAAAAACCAGATAGAAGCAGATACCATCTTTCTGGAGGTTTCCGGCAACGAAATAAAGACCATGCATATGATTGCCAACTCGTTTATGACCCAGGAAGACACCATCGCCAACTTCAACCAAATCAAGGGTAGGGACATGATTGCAAACTTTGAATTGAACCAGATCAAAACCATCGATGTGGATGGTAATGGGGAATTACTTTATTACGCCCTGGAAGAGGGAGACTCAACGATCATGGGATTGAATAAACTTTTCACAAGCAAGATGCGCATGCGATTCAGAGATAAAAAACTGATCAACTTTTCGGCCTACAACAACCCTGACGCTCAGTTTATCCCTCCCCATGAGTTCACGCCTGAAATTCAAAAGTTGGATGGGTTCAACTGGCGAATCGAAGAAAGGCCTACCCTTTTTGAAGTGGCTCCCTACCTCGATTCTTTACCACGGCCACATGCCATTGACAGTGTGCAGGACATGGTGAAACCGGTGCTGCCGCTTAAAAAAGACGAATCCATTCCGATAAAAAGAGAATCACAAAAAAATCCCGTGACCAACAAAGAAGCCGCAGCCTCACAAATTTTGTTAAAAAAAGAGCCAGTGAACAAGCAATAGTTTAGATACTTTTTAGTTGTTAGCTCAATAAGCTAAGTTTGCGTCCAGTTTTTAAAAAATGAGTCAAAAATTCATCCTAAATTTTCTTTTAGTAGTATTCCTCCTTTTTGCTGGTGGGTGTAAGTTCAGAAAGATCCAAAAGAGTACGGACTGGAAGCTGAAGTATGAGGCTGCCATCGATTATTACAATGAGAAGGATTACTACCATGCCAATATTCTTTTTGAGGAGATCATCCCCCTTATTCGCGGAACGGAAGAGGCAGAGTTGGCCAACTACTATTATGCTTATACCTTTTATTACCAGAAGCAGTATCTGCTAAGTGCTCATTATTTCAAATCGTTTTATGAAATATATGGCAGAAGTGAGTATGCGATGGAGGCACAGTATATGCGGGCATATTCTCTCTATCTGCAATCTCCCGAAGCCACGCTGGATCAAACCAGTACTTACGAGGCTATGACGGCGCTACAGAACTTCATCAACAAATATCCTTACGAAGAATTGTCTGGAAAAGCCGATACGCTCATCCAGGAGTTGAGGGTGAAACTGGAGACCAAAGAGTATGAAAAGGTCAAGCTATTTTTCAATCTTAGAAGGTCTAAATTCGGTGGTTATCAGGCAGCATTGACAACGGCCGACAATTTTCATGACTCCTACCCTGACTCCAAGTACAGACCGGAAATCCACTTTCTGGAGGTGATGGCAGCGTATGAATATGCAGCAGCCAGCTTCCGGTCAAAACAGGAAGAAAGGTTTAGGGATGTCATCTCCAGGTATGAAAGATTGGTTGACAATTATCCTGAGAGCAAATTTATTGCCCAGGCAGAAAAATATTATGAGGATAGCATCAAACAATTAGCTATCTTTGCAGATCAAAATTAAATTCTGAAGAAAAGAAGGAGATTGCACATGGCAACAATTGCGTCATTAATTACAAGAAATAACGAGGAAATCGCACAACCAACAGGTAACATCTATGAATCCCTGGTGGTTATTTCTAAAAGAGCCAGACAAATCAGTGCTCAGCAGAAAGAAGAGCTGAATTCAAAACTTGCTGAATTTGCTTCATCTGTGGACAACCTGGAGGAAATCTTTGAAAACAGAGAGCAGATAGAGATTTCTAAGTTCTACGAAAGAATGCCGAAACCTTCTACTGTTGCAGTAGAGGAGTTTTTGGAAGGAAAAATCACATTCCGTACGCCAGAGCTGGAAGAACCAGCATCTTAATAGCCCGCCCATGTTGGCAGGAAAAAAAATCTTATTAGCGGTTTGTGGCTCTATAGCAGCCTACAAAGCCGCTTTTTTTGTTCGCTTACTAATCAAAGAAGGAGCTGAGGTTAAGGTGGTCATGACCACCAGCGCAAAAGATTTCATTACCCCCCTGACACTTGCTACTTTATCAAAGAATCCGGTTTATTCCGGGTTTATTAAAAATGATCAGGGAGAATGGGTCAACCACGTGGAGCTGGGACTATGGGCCGACCTCATGATCGTGGCACCACTTAGTGCCAACACCCTGGCGAAGATGGCCAATGGACTTTCGGATAATTTACTTACCGCAGTCTACTTATCAGCCCGCTGTCCTGTGATGGTTTCTCCAGCCATGGACCTGGACATGTATCAACATCCAACGACCAAAGAAAACCTCAGAAAGCTTACAGAATATGGCAACATCGTCATTGAAGCTGAAGATGGTGAACTCGCCAGTGGCCTGCATGGTGTAGGCAGGATGGCTGAGCCCGAGCATCTGTTGGAGGCAGTACAGCATCACTTTAAAAAAAAAGAAACCCTAAAGGGTAAAAGGGTATTGATCACTTCAGGCCCCACACATGAAGCCTTCGACCCTGTTCGTTATATTAGCAATCACAGCACTGGCAAGATGGGCAGGTCCATCGCACTGGCTTGTGCCCAAAGAGGAGCATCCGTTGATTTCATTTCCGGACCTGTACAACACCTCCCTCACCACCCGGCCATCCACATTCAGCATATCACTTCAGCAGAGGAACTATATGAAGCGGCAAAAAAATCCTTTGAAGCAGCAGATATCGCCATCTTCACAGCGGCAGTAGTCGATTACAGGCCTAAAGAAAAGGCTGATTCAAAGCTCAAAAAGCAAAAAGATAACCTGGAGCTTACCCTGGTACCTAACCCTGACATTGCGCTGGAATTAGGAAAAATGAAGAAAAATGGTCAGGTTACGGTGGGCTTTGCTTTGGAAACAGACAATGAGACTGAAAATGCCCGGGCAAAACTGAAAAAGAAAAACCTGGATATGATCGTGCTCAACTCACTGAACCATGAAGGCGCCGGCTTCTCGCATGACACCAATAAAGTAACGATCTTTAAAAAGGATAATAATCAAATCAGTTTTGAGTTAAAGAGTAAGGACCAGGTAGCAGAAGACCTGCTGGATGTACTGGAAAATATGGATCAATGAAAAGATTTCTTGTCATAGTTGGTTTTTTAGTGAGTTTCTCTTCCTTCTGCCAGGAGCTGAACTGCCGGGTGATCATCAATGCAGATCAGGTACAAACCACAGAACGCAGCATTTTTGCTGATATGGAGACTGCTTTTGCCCAGTTTCTGAACGATCGCAAGTGGACCGACGATGAATATCTGCCTGAAGAACGGATCAATTGCAACTTTATCCTCACCCTTGACCCAAATGAAACACAGCCAGGACTTGGGAAATTTGGTGCTTCGGTACAAATTCTTTCCTCCAGGCCCGTATATGGAACGGATTATGAAACAGTCGTTTTCAACTTTGCAGACCGGGACTGGATGTTTGAGTATTTTCAGTCCCAGCCTCTCCAGTTCAATGAAAGCGCTTTCCTCAACAACATCACTTCCCTCCTGGCCTACTATGCTTATGTGATCATTGGTGTGGATTATGATACCTTCAGCGAAATGGGAGGCACCAGGTATTTCCAGATGGCCAACCAGGTAGTGATCAATGCTCAGCAATCCGGTTATCCCGGGTGGCAGCAATTCAACAGCATCAGGAACAGATACTGGCTCACCGAAAACTTGTTAAGCACCACTTTTGAGCCTGTCCGCAAAGGATATTACAGCTACCACATCAAAGGTTTAGACATCTTCATTGATAAGCCGGAAGAAGCCAGGGCCAGTGTACTAACCAGCTTGAAGGGGCTGCGCACAGCCAACCAATCCAGACCACGATCTATCCTGATCATCAGCTTTCTGGATGCCAAAGCAGAAGAAATAACCCAAATATTCAGTGAGGGTAATCCATCTCAACAACGGGAAGCATACGAAATCTTAACGGCCTTAGATCCAAGCAGAAGCGATACTTTCAGGTCAATAATCGAGTAATCCAATGAGCAAAAAACTTCTAAGGGTCAATTTCGACCAGTTAGATACGTGCATTAAAAATCAAGTCTGGTTGAGCATCATTCTCGAAGATGGTTCGGTCTATTTCGTGAAACCAGTAAAGCATATTGCCAATATTTTGAAAGTACAAAACAAGATGGGGCGGAAGATGAATGTACTTTTAACTCAAATTGATGAAATTTGGGCCGACGTAAAAGTCTCCTGACTTCATGATCAAAACTCTTTCAATAGCCAATTACGCCCTTATTCAAAAACTTGAAATGCATCCAGCATCCGGTTTAAACATCATTACCGGAGAAACAGGAGCAGGAAAATCGATCATGCTGGGTGCTGTGGGACTTCTGCTTGGAAATCGGGCAGACACAAAGGCTTTATACGCTGAAAGCGAAAAATGCATCGTTGAGGGTACCTTTCTGATCAGGGACTATCAATTGAAAGATCTTTTTGAAGCCGAAGATCTTGACTACGAAGATGAAACCATCATCCGAAGAGAGATCAGCCCATCGGGTAAGTCCAGGGCTTTTGTCAATGACCTGCCCGTCACCCTGGATATCCTGAAAAAGATTGGTGAACGATTGATGGATATTCACTCACAGCACGAAGGCCTGCAGCTGGGTCAAAACCTGTATCAGTTGGAAACACTCGACCTCTATGCAGGAAATGACGGGCTTAAGAAAGCTTACCAGCAGAAATTCGAGACGTATTCGCACACCCTCAACGAATATGACGAACTGGTCTCCTTCTCTCAGAACAACGAAAAAGAAAGTGACTACAACCAGTTTCTTTTCAATGAACTGGAAGAAGCGGCCCTGGATGCCGAGGAAAAGGAGACACTGGAAAAAGAATTAGAGGTGCTCGAACATGCTGAGGAAATTAAAACAAACCTAAGTGGTGTATCCCAATTGCTCGATGGTGAAGAGTTCAGCATCAACCAGCAACTTCAACAGTGTATTTCGCTTCTTTCTTCCGTAAAAGGGTACTCAAGCACACTGGAAGAACTCTACGAAAGACTCTACAGCAACATGATTGAAGCGCGAGACATTGGGAACGAAATTGAAAGAGAGCAGGAGGCCATCGAATTTGATCCGGAACGAACACAAATCGTAAAAGATCGGCTTGACCTGATCTTCAGGCTGGAGTCCAAGCATAAGGTGAGTTCTGTGTCAGAGCTGATTGAAATCCGTGAAAAGCTGGGCAGACAGCTAGAGTCTTTCCAGAATCTTGATGATAAAATCGAACAATCCAGGGCGAAGCTGGAAGAATCAGAAAAAGCCATGCTAAAGGCTGGCAAAGAGCTTTCTGACAGTCGAAAAAACCACAGTGGCGAGATGGCCAAAGCCATTGAGACCATCATTCATAAATTGGGCATTTCGAATGGGGTGATCCACTTTGAGATAAAAGAGGCTAAGCCATCGATTACAGGATTGGACCAGGTAGAAATGATGTTTTCTGCCAACAAAGGAGTGCCCCCGAAAGAAATTAAGAATGTGGCCAGTGGGGGTGAATTCTCCCGGTTGATCTTCGCCATCAAATACCTGATTGCAGACAAGACCGCCTTACCTACAGTCATCTTCGATGAAATTGATACCGGTGTATCAGGAGAAATCGCCTTACAAATGATCTCAATGATGAAGACCATGTCGCAAAATCACCAGGTCATTGCCATCAGTCACCTTCCTCAATTTGCAGCAGGGGGTGAAGCACATTATTATGTCTATAAAGATCATTCATCAGACAAATCTGTCAGCAAAATCAAGAAACTGGAACCGGAGGAACGGATCATGGAAATAGCCAAAATGATTGGCGGTGACAATCCTTCGGAAGTAGCCATCAACAGTTCCAGGGAACTCCTGGGCATATAAGTTAACCGATAGGCCTTGAATTGCCTGTCATCCTATATTTTTACAAAAAATAAATAACACGATTTATGTCTCACCAATTACTTAAAGGAAAAAGAGGAATCATATCCGGTGCGTTGGATGAAAATTCTATCGCATGGCATGTAGCACAACGAGCTTTTGAAGAAGGTGCAAAGTTCACCCTGACCAATGCGCCTATCGCCCTGAGGATGGGAAAGATCAATGAATTGGCAGCAGCTTGTGAAACAGAAGTGATCCCGGCTGACGCTACTTCAACAGAAGATTTGGAAAACCTATACACCAAGTCGACTGAGATACTGGGTGGAAAAGTGGATTTTGTCCTTCATTCCATCGGTATGTCACCCAACATCAGGAAAGGAAGATCCTACGGTGAGTTGAACTACGACTGGTATCAAAAATCTTTAGACATATCCGGACTTTCATTTCACAAGATGATGGCTGCTGCCGAAAAGCTGGATGCCATCAATGAGTGGGGTTCTGTCGTGGGGCTTTCATACATAGCTGCACAAAGAACGTTCCCCTTCTATACAGACATGGCAGATGCCAAAGCTTTGCTTGAATCCATTGCCAGAGGTTATGGATACAGGTTTGGGAAAGCTAAGAAAGTACGTGTAAATACCATTTCACAATCCCCTACTCCTACCACTGCCGGGGCGGGCATTGGTGGTTTTGATTCATTTTTTGACTTTGCACAGAAAATGTCGCCACTTGGAAATGCTACAGCTGCCGATTGTGCCAACTACTGCATCTTCCTTTTCTCTGATCTGAGCAGAATGGTCACCATGCAGAATCTTTTCCATGATGGTGGTTACTCTAGCACAGGGATCTCTGAAGAGGTCATCGAGATGATGAAAAAAGGATAGGAAAAATCGGGATGATATCCTTTCCAAATGCCAAGATCAACCTTGGATTAAACATACTGAGTAAAAGAACGGACGGGTACCATGACATCGAAAGCTGTCTTTATCCCGTCCCCTTTACCGATGTACTGGAGATCATTCCATCCAAGCAATTCTCCTTTACAAATTCCGGATTGGTAGTCGATAATGATCGTGGAGACAATTTGTGTATCAAGGCTTATAAACTCATTCAATCAGGGTATGACATTCCGACGGTAAGCATGCACCTGCATAAGGTCATTCCCATGGGAGCCGGATTGGGTGGTGGTTCATCAGATGCAGCGTTCACCCTAAAAATGCTCAATGAGCTGTTTGAGTTGAGGATCACCAATGATCAATTAAAAGAATTTGCTGCAGAGCTCGGAAGCGATTGTCCCTTTTTTATTGACAACCAACCTGCCCTGGCTACGGGAACCGGTACCGCTCTTTCTCTTATCCCTCTTGCCCTTAAGGGGAAATACCTCGTCCTGGTCTTCCCGGGGTTATCCATCAGCACTGCTGAAGCCTACGCCAATGTGAAATCTAACAAACCTTCTGTAGAACTAAAGGAAGTATTGAAACTATCGATAACTGTTTGGAAAGATCAATTACAAAACGACTTTGAAGCCAGTATTTTCCCAAACCATCCCTTACTGTCAAAAGTAAAAGAACTGCTCTACGAGCAAGGTGCTACATATGCCGCCATGAGTGGTTCAGGGTCTACCTTATTTGGCATCTTTGATCATAAACCTGCCCTTTCGATTCATGAAGAAGGGGTTGTCGTCAAAGCGGTTGAACTTTAGATCCTGACGGGAAACATTAATTTTTTTTGAACCATTAAGACCATTAAGGTCATTTAGTTGAGGTATCGTTGGATACCCGTCTCGGCAGATTTATCGTTTGCAATGATTGGGGAGATCAGAGAATGAGGAACCATTATTTTTTTTGAACCATTAAGGCATTGAGGGCATTTAGGTGGGGTCGGCTGGGTTATACCCTATCCGGCACTGTTAATGTGTACCGAAGTCTACGCTCATTAACCTGTCCTACCGATATACAACCAATGTGCCGAAATTAAGCTTGGAACTACAGATGATAAATATTGATTATATTTATGATTAATATTTATTACAATGGCCACATATACAAGTACTTTACCTGATCAGCTGCTTACCAGGTTGGACGAAGTATCCAAAAAGGTTAATCTCCCTAAAAACAGGTTGATTGAAAAAGCCCTGACCATTTATTTGGATCAACTAAACAAAGCTGAATATATCAGATCCTATAAGGATGCTGCCACAGACGACGATATCTTAACAATTGCTGAAGAAGGCATGGGAGAATACATACTTCAACTCAACGCTGAAGATGAAGCAGGGTGAGATTTGGGAACTCTACTTTGACCCTGTAAAGGAAAGTGAACAGGCCGGGCGAAGGCCTGCAGTTATCATTAGTGGAAATGTTCTCAATAAATACCTACCTATCGTTATTGTCTGTCCTTTAACCACCAGGATAAAAAACTACAAAGGCAATTTAATCCTGGACCCCAACGAAAGGAACAAACTCAAAGCTCAAAGTGAGGTTTTAACATTTCACATTAGGTCCGTTTCCAAATCCAGACTGAAGAAAAGAATTGGATTCATATCCCAAAGTGAACTGGAAAAAATCAAATCCTGTCTTGACGATATTTTAAGATATTAATCAATCTGATTCCTGGTTCCTGTATTTTGAAATTCTCAAACAACTTTCACAGCAGTGCCACTTGCGGTTACCATCAGCATGCCTCCATCTCTACCCATATTTTCGTAATCCAGATCTACACCTAATATGGCGTTGGCTCCCAATTGCTGAGCGTTTTCCTGCATTTCTTTGATGGCAATGTCCTTAGCCTCTCTCAAACCCTTTTCATAAACACCTGACCTTCCGCCAATCACATCGGTGATGCTGGCGAATATATCCTTAAACAGGTTCGCTCCGATGATGGCTTCTCCCGTTACAATACCCATGTATTCCTGTACTTGTTTTCCTTCGATGTTGTGTGTTGTAGTTGTGATCATATCAATTAAAAGACGTTATTTTTATACATGCATACGCACCTTAGCTAAAATAGATTGTGCTTAAGTCAAAAATCTACAACGTCTTCTGGATTACCCTCGCCTGGACCTTCATCTCGATGTTCCAATATTTGATCGGCTATTCTATCAGTGTACAGTTTGGGTATCAACCACTGGGTAAAGAACTCCTGGCCGGTTGGGCTGGTGGATTGGTAACAGGTGTTACAGCCGGAGTAATTGGCGGTACCATTCTTGTGTTCTTTTGGGAAAGATGGTTGCGGTCAAAACCCTACGGATGGACCCTACGAAACATCCTGATCACCTATACCCTTGCTTTTGTCTTTATCTCTTATATCAGCACCCTGTATTTTGCTTCCAATCATCCCAATATAGAACTTGAAAATAACAATGTCTGGCTGGTTGCTTTAAAGTATTCCTTTCAACCCGGTATCCTGATTCCATACATGGTCTGGCTACTGATTGTGATGCTTACGCTCATCACCATGCTGGTCAATGATAAATATGGACCGGGCGTATTTGTGAAGTTTCTATTAGGAAATTATTCCAATCCAAAACGAGAAGAACGGGTCTTTATGTTTATGGACCTCCGCTTGTCAACTACCAGTGCCGAAAAAACTGGGAGAAGAGTAATATTTCAATTTCCTCAAAGAAGTGTGCAGGCTTGTGACTCCGGGGATTCTAATAAATAAGGGTGAAATTTATCATTATGTAGGAGACGAGATTGTCATTTCGTGGCCAGTTAAATCAGGAATTGAGAACGGTAATTGTATCAATTGCTATTTTGATGTGAAGAGTCTGCTTCACAAAAAAGAGATTTATTTCCTTAAAAAATACGGGGTACAACCCGAATTTAAAGCAGGGTTGCATTACGGTTCGGTCATGGCTGGAGAAATTGGAATTGTAAAAAGGGACATAGCCTATTCCGGTGATGTACTCAATACCACGTCCAGGATACAAGAGCTGTGCAATTCATTCAATGTAGATATCCTACTTTCGGATAACCTGGCTAAAAAGATTGATTTTGACCGGCTTAGGATCCAGACCCGATCGATGGGTGAGATCAGCCTGCGTGGCAAGTCCAATAAAGTGGAACTTTATAGCATCTAAAACTGGTAACCCACAGTGACAAGCGGCAACGTCTCTTCTTCAGAGAAAGCCAAATGGAATGTTGCAAGGATTCGATTCAATGGTGCCAGCCACACCCCGAATCCCTGACTCCTGTGCCAGTCATCACTGTTTTCACCATCGTACCAAACCCTTCCCACATCATGAAACCCGACAATCCCAATCCCCATGGGCAGAAAATAGGTTTTCACATTGATCAGGTGTATCCTGATATCGGTGGCGTTGTAGAATGAAGTGTTACCAACAAATCGATTTCTCCTGTATCCCCTCACCTGCTGCTGACCTATGGATGCCGTATTGTAGAAGGTAGCCTCTCCAATCAGGTGCTCCACTCCCACCTGACTGGCAATCACAATCTTTTTAGGGGGATAAAGCGGCACATAGATCCCAAAAGATCCACTCATCCTGGTAAAGCTTTTAGAGTCATCATTCATACCATAATATTTACTGAAAGACAGGTCAGATTTAACTCCTTTGGATGGAATAAAAGCATTGTCCCGGGTATCGAGATTCAGCTCGGCCTTAAAACCCAAAAAATGATAACTATCATCCAGGCTTGTTGCATCCACACCGCTGGCAGGATCTCCTATAAACTTACCACTCGCTGTCTCATCAAGTCCAAATGATAAATGCTGAACACCAAACTCAAAATTGCCTGACACGCCCAGAGACCTACCCAGCCCCAGGAAAGTATTGGACCTGTTGTACCTTACCCGATAAAAATCGATTGGATTGTCAAAAGCAGCTGCGACGCCCTCGCCATCGAAATCAAAATCGCTTTCATTTCCAAACCCAAAGAAATTGGAAACACTGTATGGTTGCTGCAATGATAGATCAGCTACCAAATCCCAGGACCCTACCACATCCGTAAAGATTCCGGAGTAATTGAGGTTAACAGCACCGGTAGCCAATGCCACATTACCTGTTAGCTGATGTTTTTGCTCAAACGGATCTTTTCTCCATCCTTCTTTGGTATAGATAAACCCGGCACCCAGAAACAATCCATCATCTTTGTTGAATTGAATATTCAATAAAGGAATGAATTTGTCATATTCGAAAGCAGTTCGGTTATAGAAATTCACACCCGGCTTACTACTGAGTTTGGACCTGACTGAACGTTTCCCCTCAAGTTTTGTGTCTTTGGTATCATAAACCACTAAACTTTTACCTGAACCGGCTACCGATGATGCGTCCACCAGGTCGTCATCATCACCACCGATCACCCGTACCCTGATTTTGCCTGCACCCTCGCCGGTAAACTCAAAAATATCCTCTCCACCAAGCCCATATAACCGGATCTCTTTGGTCTCCGATGCCAGGAATGTTCTTTGGTAGATCACCTGCTCAAGCTCCCCATCCTTTTTGCGCTTGTAGACGGTAACTCTGACTTCATCAGCATTCGGTCGCTCTACCAAAAAGTATTCGTGTTTGTCAGTACCTACCACCTCCACTTCCTTGGAGATAAAGAGGTAATGTATCCTGGCAAAACGATCCATGTCTGCCAGTCTTGCTTCCAATACTTTGGCGGTCCTTTCTGCGGATTGCTCACGGATCGACTCGGGCCATACATTCAACGCATTACTAAAAACCTCTTCCGTTAAATTGTTTTGCAAATAATCAATTTCCTGCTGCCAGGCATCCCAGCCCAACCCATTCAAAAATGTACGGTCAAAGAACCTGGCACTGGTATTGAAGCCGGGAGGATAATCCATGCGCTCGTCAAAACCTTCTGTATTAGGCAGCACAAACCGCCTCGAAACAAACCACCCCACCAATCCTTCGTTGACAAAGAAGGCCTGATCCCTATCCCTGGGGATGGGTCTCCAAAGATGACCCTGCGGTTCCTTGTCCCTTCTCACCCACCGCCACTGGTCCTCATGACGGTCCCAATCACCAATCAGCATGTCAAAAAGCCTGCTTCGCAGGGCAAATGGCTGATCTACACTTTCGTCATTGTCTTCTTTGAGCTCCAAAATCAAGTCCGGGGTCCCTTTCACATCCTCACCTTTCCCATCAAAATAGTTTTCCGCAATCTCATCCGTAGGTCGCTCTTCGTACAAAACCGGTAATCCGGCAAACGTCTCCCGGTACTTGCCAAAACGGGGAACATCCGGCACATAAACCAATTTGGGGTTGGTATGATAGATCCCAGCTGCATCAGCGAGCGTGGGAATGGCAAATGCTCCGTACGGATTGGCTGCAGAGATCTGATCCTGAAGGATATCTCCGGCTATGGTAGATTGCAGGATATCAGGTAGCAACCTTTCCGTGTATTTCTCCAAAGATCTTAATACGAACTGTTGCTCATCGGAAGCTTCCAGCCTTAATGATTTTGTCTGATTGCCTCCTCCAAGCTTCACAATCTCAAGACCCCCATGTTCTTTACCGATATCAAAAACCGGCATCTCAACGGGTGTGGCCCAAACATCCCGATAGTTTCGCCCTAACCAAAAATGATGTGCTTTGCCAAAGCCGTGATACTGGTTACTGATCGGCGAGGTAACCGAAGTTTCCTCAAGCTTAAAATCAACCAGATCTTCCCCTGTGATGACCTTTTTTGTGTAGATCGGTTTATTGAATACAATATCTCTGGCCTGACTGTCAAAAAAGCTAAGGCTCACTTCCCCGTCCCGGGAGTACTGTAGCCTGGCAAACCCTGTAGTGCTGGATGCAAACTGAGTACCCCTACCCGTGGTCACATAGGAAGTTTTTGACCCGGACCCACTGGTGATATAATGGATGGAATCATCCATGATGTATTGAAGGGAGTGCTCATGGCCATTGACATACACCAGGTTTTTGGTGGTTTCCAATGCATCCCGGATCTCGTCCCGCATTATCTGGTATTTGGGGTGCGAGATATCTTGCCTGATGCCAAAGGTCATGCGATAAACCGGATTGATACTACCTATTACCGGAAGTGGCAACCAGATCTTGGGCTTGGAGATGTCTGTGAGTGGAAAAATATGCGACCTCAAGGGAAATCGGCCTCCATGGGACCCGTAACTGTAAATAGGATGATGAGCGGCAACAACAACATGTTTTTCGCTATGATCACGGATCAGATCTCTCAACTGATTGACCACTTCCACCAGAGAAGCTGTGGCACATTCATTGGCACCATCCGGAATGGTGTATGGATGCAACAGGTATTGGGTATCTATAATCAGGATGACCAACTCATCGGAAACCACCAACTCAACAGGGCCCGGGCATCCATTTCGAGGATAGAAGATGGTCTCATCATTGAAATACTCATCTACGTAGTCTTGCATCTCCATCAGGTACTCTTTCCCCTGTTTGCCCGCGCTTTGCCAATCATGATTTCCCGGGATCATGATCACCTTCCCCTTGAAAGCCTTCATCACCTCCAGGCTGGCATTGAGCTTTTTCTCCATTTCCTGTCGAGCCGCATCCCCTTTTGGAGGCAATCCTTTCGGATAGAGATTATCACCCAGAAATATCATTATATCTTCAGGACCTGCAATGGCACTTGCTTCTTTCAGATAATCGAGTGTGGCATCATTGGGAAAATGTGGCTCACCGGCATCCCCGACAAGAAAAATTTCTGTTTCCTGTCCAAGTAAGACAAAGGGAAAGCATAGGATCAAAAGCAATATCCTCATTTGGTCTGTGGTTTAAATGACAATATCCGGCCCGGACCATCTACCCCTTCAGAACTGATCCAAAGTTCACCGGATGGGCTAAAAGTAATGCCCTCTGGTTGTTTAAGTAGCTTTTCCGGGATGGAATAAGTGGCTTTAATGTTCTTTTCCTGATCAATGACAACGATCATCTTGCCTACGGATACCAGGATATAGAAATGGCTATCCAAAGGATTAAATGCAATGGCTGAGGGCTTGACCACAATTCTTTCTTCCTCATATTCAAAATCTCGGTTTGCTTCGAAGAAAGATTTTAGCTGACTGCTAGTGAGCGTATAAAAAGGTTTCTCCAAAATGGTCTTCGTACTCAAATCAAAAGAATACACGTTCCAACCATCCGTTTCTTTTCCATCCAGGTCTATCTTTTCTTTGCAGGCTATCAACAGGTTCTTTTCTATTGGATCAAAACCTAAGCCTTCCGTATCATTTTTAGTACTTAGCCGATTCTCATATTTCACAGCATCCGCTGCGCCTGATTTGGAGTAGTGGAACTGATAAATATCTCCATCACTTTCAAGTACATAAACCGAATCCTCGTGATATAAAACATCTTCGTAATCTCCGTCACCTGAAAACTTCCATTCAGGAGTAAAATCCTTCAACATCAGGTCATAGTTATAGACATAGCCATGCTCATCTTCCACGCATACCAGATGAACCCCGTCGACATAGCTGATTCCTGATATCTCCTCCAGCTTATCTGGCATAAGGTGTGTTTCATCAGGGCGTTTGAGATCATAAAAATATTGTACGCCCTCATAAATGTTAAATAAACTATCCACTCTGTCGTTAGGCGAATAGATGCACCCCGGAGAGACATAAAAAATTATGATTCCAAACAGGAAAAAGTAAGAATTTGACTTAAAATTTCTAATCATCTGTGTGATTACGAGAGATTCCTCTGCTAAAAAAGATAAAATTGGTATTTTACAAACTTCATCCCAAGATTAATGTCCGAAAAAAGATCAGCAATTCTAAATGAAGCTCAAAATTATGCGCAGCAGATCCTAAAAAATCAGCTTCCGGAAAGCCTTGTCTATCATTCTTTTGAGCATACGCGGCATGTGGTAGAAGCAGTCATTGAGATAGCCAGCCACTCTGGTGTAACCAACGATGAAATGGAAATACTGGAGTTGGCAGCCTGGTTTCATGACCTGGGTTATGTAAGCACCATTTCCAACCACGAAGAGAAGAGTGTGGAGATCGCCAGGGAGTTTTTATCGTCAAAGAACTATCCTGCTGAAAAAATAGCGAAAATCAATGGGTGTATCATGGCTACAAAAATGCCACAATCGCCAAAAAACGAGCTTGAAGAAATCATTTGTGATGCCGATTTGCTACACCTGGCCAACGAAAAATACTGTGAAATCTCTGACCTCCTACAAGTAGAGCTAGAACGGGTACATGGAAAAGTAATTCGGGATGAAGACTGGTATAGGAACAACAAAAAATTTATGGAGAACCATGAATTCTTTACGGCTTATGCCCGGAAAAATTATACGGAAAAAGTCAGGAAAAATCTCGAAATTGTTAATCAAAAAATTAAAAGCATGAGTGGCGAAAAAGACGAAGAAGTCATTGCACTCGAAAAGAAGATCAAGAAGCTGAAAAAGAAGGTAAAAGATGTGAAAGAAATCAAGCCAACGCGAGGCATCGAAACCATGTTTAGGCTTACTTCCAAAAATCATCTGGACCTGAGCGCCATGGCGGATACCAAGGCCAACATCATGATTTCCGTCAATTCGATCATCCTTTCGGTACTGGTATCGGTTTTATTCAGGAAGCTGGAGGAATACCCTCACCTGATCCTTCCTGCTATCATCATGACAGTAGTTTGCCTTTCCACGATCGTATTTGCCATCCTGGCTACCAGACCCAACGTTTCCAAGGGAACCTTTACAGAAGAGGATATTCATAACAAAAAGACTAACCTACTCTTCTTTGGCAACTTTCATAAAATGAAGATGGACCAGTATGAATGGGCGATGAAAGAAATGATGCAGGACGCTGACTACCTGTACTCCAGCTTAATCAGAGACATCTACCTGTTGGGAGTCGTTTTGGGTAAGAAATACCGGCTACTAAGGATATCCTACACCATCTTTATGTATGGATTTGTGGTAGCCGTCCTCTCATTTATGTTTGCCGAAGCATACTTAAAAAGTCCGGCTCCCTATTAAATCAGTTTAGCTTTCTGATATATTCATAGGTATCCACCTGGGCTCTTCTATATGGTTTCGTTGACGCTATCCTTAGATTGTTCATTTTACTGTCCAAACGGACTGCTTTCGTGTTATCCTTTAGTTGTACTTGCAGTAGATCTTTGACCTGGTCCCTGATATGCTTTTGGTAGACCGGAAAAGTTACCTCCACTCGCCTGTGTAAGTTTCTACTCATCCAGTCTGAAGACCCCATAAAAAGCTCCTCTTCCCCAGCATTGGAAAAGTAAAAGACCCTGGCATGTTCCAGGTACCTATCTACTACTCTCACCACTCGTATACCATGCGTTTCCGGGATCAGGCAACAAATACTCCGGACTATAAGCGTTACACTGACGCCGGATTCTGCAGCCTCATAGAGTTTCTCAATCAGAGAAGGTTCTTCCAGATTGTTCAACTTAATAATGATTTCTGCAGGTAGTCCCCTGGCATGGTTATCCATTTCGCGCTGTATCAACCCGGCAAACCGCTCCAATGCACCGAACTGGGAAACAATCAAGTGCTTAAATGCATGGGGCTTTTTTCGCGTGTTCAAAAAGTCAAAAACCTGTTTTAATTCCTCATTCATCCCGGGGTTACTGGTGAGCAAACTATGATCGCAGTAAATCTTTGCTGTGCCTTCATTCAGGTTGCCTGTTCCATAAAACCCAAAGTAAGTCGTTCCTTCTTCTTTGCTTTTCATGGTGACCAAAGCAGCTTTGGCATGTACTTTTAATCCCGGGATACTATAATGAATGCTGATACCTGCCGCTTCCATCTTTCTGGCCCAAAGCAGATTATTCTCCTCATCAAACCTGGCTTTCACCTCCATGAAGACATTGACTTTCTTTCCATTATTGGCTGCACTGATCAAAGCCTCACCAATCATGCTATTTTCCGCCATGCGGTAAAATGTCACATCAATTTTTTTGACATCCGGATGAATGGCTGCTTCATTAAAAAACCGAAGGATGTAATTGTAGGACTGATAGGGAAAATGAAGGATCTGATCCTGTGCTTTGATCGACTCAAATAACGAATTCCTGACATCCAGCGATTTGTTGGATACCGGCACCTGCTTTTCATATACTAATCCCGGATCAGGACTGGAAACCTGGAAAAAATCATTCAGGTTATGATACCTACCCCCGACATATAAGTCAGCCTCATTCAGATCAAGTGCATCTACCAGCTGTTGCAACACCTCCGCTGGTATGGTACTGTCATATAAAAAACGAGAAGGTACCCCGAGATTTCGCTTTTGAACTTGTTTCTCAATTTTTTGGACCAGGTCGCCCTCGTATTCATCATCAATCTGTAGGTCAGCATCTTTGTTCAGCTTGATACTGTAACACCCTTTGATTTCATGATCAGGAAACACCATATCAAGGTTGTTTCTAATGATATCATCGATAAAGTATACACGGGAACCTTGTCTCGATTTGAGTGTATGAAAACGAGAAACTTTATTTGAAGGGATGTTTAGAATATACGTGATTTCTTCTCCCGATTTAATGGTTGAAACCACAAAATACAGGGCCCTGTTATCCAAAAAAAGGGACTTCTTCTTCAGTTTCTGAATTCTGAGATAACCCATCAACTTGATTTTGAAAAAGATGTTCAATTCGACCTGGTCTCTGATCGGGATCTTTCCGGTATAATTGATACTCAATCCCTTCGACTTTAACTCTTTCAACACTTTGCTTAGCACCTTTCCATAAAACCTCAATTGTGTACCCACTTCTTTTTGGATCTGCTGAAGCAAACGATCCGGCTCAATATCAATTTTCTTATTGATCTTCTTCTTATCAATCTCGACTAACCTGCGAAGGTTGGCCACCCGCACCCTGAAAAACTCATCCAGGTTTGAAGAGAATATGGCTGCGAACCTCAGCCTTTCTACCAGCGGAACGGATGGATCATCCGCTTCCAGTAGTACACGATAATTAAATGACAACCAGCTTAGGTCCCGGTCGAACAGTAGCTTTTTACTCATATGATCTGAACAATTGTAATCTCCTCGTCTATTCCCTTGAGTTTATAGGAGGATTTGGATTTATAATTTCCGATTTCACCCGCTAATAACTGGTATAACTCACCAGACATCAGCAGCGTACTATTTAATTCTTTGTTGAACTGTTCTATTCGGGATGCCACGATCACGGCTTTCCCCGAAATAGAAAGCTGTTTCCTTGTGTCTGTCCCGATGTTGCCAACCAGCACTTCCCCAATATGCATGCCTATCCCAACATCCAGGAGTTGATGTTCTTTATTCTCCTTCCTGAATTGCTCAATAAACATTAAGATCGATTCCACGGCCTTCCAGGCATATTGAGGGTATAGGTTATCAATCTTAGGAACCCCAAAAGTGGCCATTAACCCATCTCCCATGATCTGGTTTACAATACCCTTGTTGTCATTAATGATTTGAATGATCGGAGAAAAAAAATGATTTTGAAATTCATTTACCTCCTCAGGTGATAGATGTTGTACTTTTTCTGTAAAATCCCTGATATCTAAAAACACCAATACAGCCTCTAAACGTGCCGTGTAGTCCTTCTTTTCCTTCAGCACCTTAACCAACTGAGGAGAGATCTGCTGACTAAACAAACCTTCGATTTCTTCTTTTTCCTGCATATGCTGATGTGTTGCACTTAACCGATTCCTCAGCTCCATTGCTACCAATCCAGCACATACACCTGCGATGACATACACTGCAGCCCGGACATAAAAAATAAAAATCGGGAGATTATACGTCATTGAATACGAAGTGGTCACCCAATAGGTATACCCCGCATAAAACACTCCAATCAAGAGCCCCATAGCTGCACTTATCCAGAAGTTTAAGTGCATTGAGGATACGATGATCAAAACAAAATACATAAATATAGCAGGGGAGTCTAAAAAGTATGCGGATTGTTCTTCCAGTGCGACTACCACCAACCACAATGACGGGATCATCACTTCCATTCCTGCGGTAAGCCAAAAGTATCTTTTAGTCAGTCTCCTTCCTGATCTTAAAACCCTGATCACCCATGACCTTGAAAGGAAAATAAATCCGTTCATTAAAGCAATCGCTGCCATGAGGGTGATATAGGATCGGTCATTCTCAAATGTTATTTTTAATTCCTCCAGTTGAAAAAGTCTAACAACAATGGTAATTGCGAGCCCGGATAACAACACTCCCATGAATACTTCAAGCCTTTTTTTCTCCGACTTGATAATTTCAATATTGAGGAATGGATCGACCATGAGACGAAAATAATGAAATGAACCGACCCAATGAATGGTCAGTCTACTCCCAGTGATCTACTGGATCACTTCTGTAAAACAAAATAGAATTTCCACTGTCAAAAAAATAATTATTCTGTTTAATTTATTTTACACAAAAATCAGCCATTAAGCTATATATAAGCGCATTTTTTAATTAAATATTTTTTTTGTTTAACTTTTTATACCTTATAGTTAAACATTTTAATTCATCCTGAGGTTTGAGTCATTACAATCATAAACAGATTAACAATTAAACTGAGTGATCATGAAAAAAACAGTATTAAAGAAAATCAATATGCAATTGCTGGTATTGCTGGCAATGGCAGCGTCACTTCTAACCATCTCTGCCTGTAATGACGATGATGACATGGACGATATGGGTCCAGATGAAAACATCATTGAGTTAGCAGAGGGCACTCCTTCCTTAAGTACCCTTGTGACAGCAATCGTTGCTGCTGATCTAACTGCTACGCTTGAAGGTGATGGACCTTTCACCGTTTTTGCTCCAACAAACGATGCGTTCAATGATTTACCAGATGGTGTTTTAGCGTATTTACTTGATAACCCATCAGAACTGGCAGCAGTTCTTCAATACCATGTAGTGAGTGGCAAAGTCATGTCTTCAGATCTTTCCACCGGTACAGTGGCCACGCTCAACGGAAATATTGAAGTAAACGTGGGCTCAGGTGTTACAATTAATGGAACAGCTAATGTGACCACAGCAGATGTAGAAGCTACCAATGGAGTAGTGCATATCATAGATGAGGTGTTGATTCCGGCTGGATTTGAGCTTCCTCCAACAGATGACATCATTGAACTAGCCCAGGGAACTTCGAACTTAAGTACTTTGGTGACAGCGCTGACTACTGCAGACCTGGTTACTACACTTCAGGGAGACGGACCTTTTACAGTCTTCGCTCCAACAAACGATGCCTTCGAAAATTTACCTGAAGGTGTACTTGATTACTTACTTGACAATCCAGCTGAGCTTGCAGAAATTTTACAATATCATGTGGTAAGTGGATCTGTATTATCGACCGACCTTTCTTCAGGTGTAGTCGCTACATTAAATGGTGATATCGATATCGATGTAAGCTCAGGAGTTGTGATCAATGGATCAGCAACTGTAGTGAATGCTGATATCAAAGCAACCAACGGAGTTGTACACATCATTGATGAAGTTTTGATCCCTGAAGGGTTTGTTGCAGATAAAATTGTAACCATTGCTTCAGCGACAGAGAGTCTGAGTACTTTAGTTACAGCACTATCATTGTTTCCAGACTTACTCGAAACACTTGATGGAAATGGTCCATTTACTGTATTCGCACCGACTAATGAGGCATTTGCAGGTTTATTGGCTGCGATAGGCCAATCAGATCTAAATGACATTCCTGAGTCTGTGGTAAGAAAAATTCTTGAGTACCACGTGATTTCAGGAGCAGAAGTATTCTCTACGGATCTTACTGATGGTCAGACTGCCACTACAGTATCCGGCGAAGATATTACAGTAAGTCTTGACGGTGGAGTATTCATCAGTGGTTCGGAAGTTTCCACAGCAGATGTTGATGCGCTCAATGGAGTTGTCCATATTATTGATGATGTAATGGTACCCCCTTCAATAGCTCCTGTAGTGGGTACTATCGTCGCTCCTGCATATTTCAACAAAGATTTCTCAACATTGATTGCTGCGGTCGAAGCTGCTGACGAGGATATTCTGTCTGTACTGCTAGGAACCGGAACTGGGGACGGACTAACACTTTTTGCTCCCACCAATGCCGCTTTTGAGGCTGCAGGTATCACTGAATTACCCGATGGTGCCACTCTAAGTGCAGTGCTTAAATACCACGTAATTGATGGCATTGTGTATGCCGCTGACCTACCAACAACTGGCGTAGGTGCTTCTGCAATCGAATCATTAGGCGGAACTTTCTATCTATCCAATAAAGGGACCGGAGTAGGAGTATTCATCAATGGTAGCACTCAGGTGACTATCACAGACATACAGGGTAGCAATGGTGTGGTACATGTCATTGACAGAACCATTCTACCACCGGCAAATAACATTGTAGAAATAGCTCAAAGTTTTGATCCGGATGAATTCACTCAGTTGGTAGCAGCAGTAGCCAGAACAAGTGGCGAAGCCACTGATCTGCTGGCTGCCCTATCCGGAGAAGGTGACTATACAGTGTTTGCTCCAACAGATGCAGCATTCCAGGCGCTTTTGGACACCGATGCCAGCTGGGATACAGTGGATGATATTCCACTTGCTACTTTGACAGCCGTGCTACAGCACCATGTAATTGCCTCAGCAAGGGTGTTTTCTTCGGATCTTGCCACTGGTGCAGCAACTACCCTGAATGGCGATATCAATATTGATGCTACAGCCGGAACAATCACAGATGGGTCGGGAGCAGCAGCAAACCTCAGCGGTGATGCTTCTCTGCTCAACGTATTAGCCACCAATGGAGTGATCCATGTGATAGACAAGGTCTTATTACCTTAGGTGTTTTTTGAATGTGGTTTAGAAAGCCTGGCTCATCTGAGTCAGGTTTTTTTTATCTGGGGACTGTATTATATAGGAGCAACCCCACTCCAGTAAAAACAATATTTGGAAGCCATACTGCGAGCAAAGGATCCATCGAACCTGCCTCAGCGATGGCTTTGGCCAGCACAAAGGCAATCACAAAAGCGAAAGCGATGATAAAACCCAGAGCTATTTGGTACCCTGTTCCCTGCCTACTTTTCTTAGCAGAAACTATGAGCCCTATGAAACAAAGTATAAGCACCGTGAAAGGCTGCATAAACCGTATATACTTTTCTATCTGATAGATCTGTACGTCATCTGCCCCCCGGGACTGCTGCAACTCAATGTAGGCATTCAGCTCAGGAAGCGTGAGTGTTTCCCACAATCGTTCTTTATTCTTAAAATCTGCCGGTGATAGATTGAGCAGTGTGTCTAATTCCCTGCCCTCTGTCAAAATTTCGCCATCTTCCACCAGAACACGATGCTCCCAATCCATCAGGGTCCACTTACCGGATGTAGAATCCCACTTGATCCTGGTAGCACTCAATTTTTCCAACAACTCTTCCTCTACAATCTTCTCCAGGGTTACCGAATATCCCACATCACTTCGGTTGTTGTACCTGTTGATATAGATATAGCTCTCTTCACCTACTTTAAAATGGATATCTCTGTCACTGAAGTAGAAAGGCCGGTTGAGGTATTCCAACTCGAAAGGGATCCGAAATTTATTGCCATCCGGGATCACATAGTTGATTAGGAAAAAGCTACTGACAGCAATCAGTGTAGCTCCAATAAAGTAAGGCACCATCATTCTGCGAAAACTAACCCCTGAAGCCAGTATGGCGATCACTTCGGTTTTTGCCGCCATCTTGGCTGTAATAAAAACAGTGGCGATAAAAGAAGTAATGGGTGTAAGCAGAATGGCAAAATATGGAATAAAAGTGAGGTAGTAATGCATGATCATTTTCGCTGGTACCTCGTGCTTGATGAACTTATCGTTCTTTTCTGTGAAATCGATGATACAAATGATCAATACCAGGATGACCATCACAAACACAAATGTTGTGAGCATCTTCTTAAGGATATATCGATCAATCTTCTTCATCACAATTTGGTGGAAACAACCTTTACCATCTTATTTTTCCATGAGGCAAAATCCCCCGCTATAATTTTACTTCTCGCCTGACCAACCAGCCACAGGTAGAAAGAAAGGTTTTGCAAGGTAGCTATTTGAGCTCCAAGAATCTCATTGCTCAATATCAGATGTCTAAGATAAGCTTTACTATAAAACGTACTGCTGTAACCACCTATTTGAGGGTCGATGGCCGAATAATCAGATTTCCACTTTTCATTCCTGATATTAATGATACCCTGACTGGTAAACATCATTCCATTTCTAGCATTTCTTGTGGGCATCACACAGTCAAACATGTCTACACCTAACGCAATGCACTCAAGAATATTCTCAGGAGTGCCCACACCCATTAAGTAACGAGGCTTATCTTTCGGAAGTATGTCACAAACCAGGGAGGTCATGGCATACATATCTTCATGCGGTTCTCCAACAGATAATCCTCCAATGGCATTGCCCTCACAATTTTTCTCTGCAACAACTGTAGCACTTTGCTCCCTTAGATCTGGATAAGTGCTTCCCTGAACAATGGGGAATAAAGACTGAGCATAACCATAATGCTCAGTAGTGTTGTTGAAATGATTGATACACCGATCCAGCCACCGATGCGTCATATGCATGGACTTTTCAGCATAATCTTTTTCACAGGGATATGGGGTGCATTCATCAAAGGCCATGATGATATCCGCTCCAATCGTTCGCTGGATATCCATCACATTTTCAGGGGTGAAAGTATGCTTTGACCCATCGATATGTGACTGAAATATTACCCCCTTCTCGGTAATCTTTCTGTTATCACCTAATGAATATACCTGATACCCACCACTATCAGTCAAAATGGGACCGTCCCAACCATTAAACTTATGCAATCCACCAGCTTCACGGATGATGTCCAGGCCTGGCCGTAAATACAGGTGGTAAGTATTGCCCAGTATAATCTGGGCGTGTATATCCTCTTTGAGCTCTCGCTGGTGGACGGCCTTTACCGTACCGGCTGTCCCCACAGGCATAAAAATGGGTGTTTGTATTTTACCATGAGCCGTTTCTAAATTACCAGCGCGTGCTCCTGATTTTGCATCCGTATTTTCCAGTTTAAAATTCATCGGTGGCAAAAATAGCCACCTCTGCCAAGAGAGTAACAGACTGCTCCGATTATTCTCAAAATTTGGATTGAATCAGTTTTCAGAATTTCTGCTATATTCCCGACATATGATAATTCTGGTGTTTTATGCCCTGGTGGGCCTTCATTTCATTCATTTGATCCGGTTATGTATTCCTATCATCAGATATGAAAATGCATCCAACACCTCCACCCCTCCATTTACGATCATCATTGCCGCTAAAGACGAACTGAATAACTTAAGAGAACTCCTACCCCTCATTCTAAACCAGCAGTACACTGATTTTGAAGTGATTATTGCACTGGATCGATGCACAGATGGTAGTCAGGAATATCTTGAGCGCATGAATACCGAGAAGCTTCGTTTGGTGAATATTCGGGAGGTTCCAGACACATACAATGGAAAGAAATATGCCTTAACCCAAGCCATAAAGACCGCCAAACATGACTGGCTCCTCTTTACCGATGCGGATTGTAGGCCCACAACCCCATTATGGATAGCCTCTTTTGCCAAAGCAATTTCAGCGCATACCGCTATCCTGGTTGGTGTAAGCCCCTACCATCAGCAGCATTCGCTATTGAATCAATTCATTCAATATGAAACCACTTATACTGCGATGAAATACATTTCGGCGGCCATTCAGAACAAGCCTTACATGGCTGTTGGAAGAAACCTGGCCTACAAAAAATCGTTGTTTTTATCTGAAAATGGATTTTCTCCCTATGAAAACATTGTGGGTGGAGATGATGATTTGCTTATTCAAAAATATGCTAACAATGTGAATACAAAGGTGGTGATTGAAAAAAACGGTGTTACACACTCACAGCCCAAAACAAATTTAAGGGATTACCTTCTACAAAAGACAAGGCATCTACATGTTGGGAAACTTTATAGGGAGAAATATGTTCATATCTATTGGACAGTGATACACGGATTGTTTTGGCTATGTTTTATATATTTGGTCCTCGCTCAACCCATAAACATTGGAGTGATTTCGACGTTCATTTTGTTGATACTTATAAAAGGGCTTATTTTCAATCTGTCGTCACGTAAGTTAGGGTACAATTATAATCCCCTTTTTTTACCAATATCAGATCTAATTTATGGAGTTTTGTATCCGTTTATTGGAATCAGGGCGTTGTTACTTAGAAAGGTCAAATGGAAGTAAACCGGCAATTTTCAGATAAGGCACTCAAAGACTTTAGTCTCATTGACAAAGCTACCCTGGAGGATGATGAATCCGCCTTTGCAGAGTTGATGGACAGATATAAAAAACCGGTATACCACATGATACTGAAAATGGTCAGAAATGTGGATGATGCCGAGGACCTGACCATTGAAGCATTTGCCAAGGCATTCAAAAATCTCAAGCGCTTCAAAAAAGACTACACCTTCAGTACCTGGCTATTCAGGATTGCTACCAACAATGCCATCGACTTCATCCGGAAGAAAAAACTTGAAACCTATAGTCTCAATACTTCCTTTTCGGATGACAATGGTGAATCTGTCAATATCGATGTAGAGGACAGAAACCTTACACCCGACGAGGAGACCATCAACACCCAAAAGATCGAACTTGTCAGGATGTTTGTAACCAAGCTCCCGCCTAAGTATCAGCGCCTGGTAAAGCTTCGCTATTTCGATGAGCTTTCCTATGAAGAAATTGCCGTCGAACTCGATGCCCCGCTCGGCACGGTAAAGGCACAACTGCACCGGGCCAGGGAATTGATGTACGACCTGTTGAAAGACAAGAAAAAACACATCTGATCACTTGAGCCTTTCATTGATCACCCATTATTTCCCGAACTTATCGGATGCTCAAAAGTCTCAGTTTCAGCGACTGCAGGCGCTCTATGAGGAATGGAATAACCAGATCAATGTGATTTCCAGAAAAGACATCGACTTCTTATATGAAAGACATGTTTTGCACAGTCTTGCTATAGCCAGGTACCAGGATTTTCTGCCTGGCACCAGGATACTGGATGTCGGGACCGGTGGTGGCTTTCCGGGAATCCCATTGGCTATTCTCTTTCCTCAGTGTCAATTCCACTTGGTGGACTCCATTGGTAAGAAGATAAAAGTCGTGGAAGGTGTGGTCACTGAGCTTGGTTTGCAAAATGTGACCTATGCCCATGAACGGGCTGAAAAGATCAGGGACAAATTTGACTTTGTGGTATCACGAGCCGTTGCTCCCGCAAAAACATTATATCAATGGACCAACCAGCTGATAAAAAGGAACGCTGGTATTGCACAGTCCAATGGATTTCTTTTGCTTAAGGGTGGCGACCTGACCGAAGAGCTTAAAGAGCTGAAAAAACCCTACAGCCTCACCGACCTTTCGGACTATTTTGAAGAGCCCTACTTTGAGACCAAAAAACTGGTTTTCATACCAGTGTAAGAGAAACACAAACCAAATTTGTGTTAGCTGATTTCATTTTAATGGATTAAGGTTTATTTTTAATGAATTCTAACTTACAATTCAGAAAAATGAAAAAACAACCAATCTTCACCATACTGCTGATCTTTTTAGCCACATGTTTTGCCAATGCTAATGAGACAACTACAGTAAATAAAGAATTAAATACTCGTGCTGAAATCATCGTAAACCGTGTCGAAGAGATCCGTGAAATGGATAAATCTTCATTGACCAGCGTAGAAAAGAAAGCATTGAAAGAGGAATTGAAAGACCTTAAAAAAGAAGCCAAAGAAATGGGACTTGATTCTCGGGTATCTATTTCTGTAGGTGCATTGATCATCATCCTTTTGTTGTTGATCATTATCCTGTAAGGAAAATATTTTCATTGTTTGAACCATCTCTCTAAAGGAGGTGGTTTTTCTTTATACCATGGGATCAAAAAAGATTGTTGTTTTAACAGGGGCCGGCATCAGTGCCGAAAGTGGCTTGAGAACCTTCCGGGATGCCGGAGGCTTGTGGGAGGGCTATGATGTGATGGAGGTAGCTTCTATTGATGGATGGAGAAGGAATCCCGCGTTGGTACTGGATTTTTACAACCAACGAAGAAAACAGGCGAAATCAGCCAAACCCAACGCAGGTCATGTAGCATTGGCACAACTGGAAGAGGAGTTTGATGTGACCATTGTAACTCAAAATGTAGATACACTGCACGAACAGGCAGGAAGTACGAATGTCATTCACCTGCATGGTAATCTTTTTCAATCCAAAAGCTCCGTGGATGACTCCCTCATTTATGACATTGGTGAGCAAGAGATCAACTTAGGTGACAAGTGTGAAAAAGGCTCTCAACTGAGGCCTAATATTGTATGGTTTGGTGAAATGGTGCCCATGATGGAAGTGGCAGCAAGAATTGCATCCGGATCTGATATTTTCATGGTAGTAGGCACATCCCTGGCCGTCTATCCTGCAGCCAGCCTAATAGATTTTGTAAACCCGGAGGCTCCGAAATATATCATTGACCCGAAAATACCTGACCTTTATGGGACCCATTACCATTCATTTGAGGAAGTGGCCAGTTCAGGAGTCGTGAAGGCAATCCAACACCTAAAGGATAATATGACCTGACCTTCTAAATAGATTATTAGCTCCATTAAGACATAATGCATGATTGATATAGAGAAACTAAAGTACCCTATTGGTGGCTTCAGCTGGCCGAAACAAATAACCAGGTCTGAACTTAATCAATGGATCTCTGAAATAGAGGCATTCCCATCCCTGCTCAGCAAAGAAGTGGAGGGCCTATCCTCTGTCGAACTGGATTGGAGATATCGCCCGGAAGGCTGGACGATCAGGCAGGTGATCCACCATTGTGCAGACAGCCACTTCAACAGCTTTGTAAGATTCAAACTGGCCCTGACAGAGGACAACCCCACCATTAAGCCCTATGAAGAAGCACTGTGGGCCAATCTACCTGACAGCCTGGGTCCGATAGATACATCATTATCAATACTGGATGGTTTACATAAAAGATGGTGCTTTCTTTTGCGTAGTCTGGATGAAGAATCTCTCAAGGCTACCTACTTCCACCCTGAGCAACAGGCTTCACGCCAACTTGATGAAACCATCGCATTATATGCGTGGCATTGCAATCACCACCGGGCTCATGTAAGACAAGCAAAAGAAAGTCAGGGAAAATACAATTAGGCTTTGGCAATGATCTTTTTAAGTTCATCATCCTGTGTTTTTCCAATACCCAGCCAATCCATGGCTGACTTGTACATCAGGTTTTCATAATCATCCTTGCTGAGATCCAGTTCGTCGATAAAGCTACCAATCTCCAGATCACCGAGTGGGAACGGATAGTCCGAGCCCACACAAACCTTCTCCGAACCTATTTTTTTGAGAATATACTCCAGCATTTCAGGATCATGGGTCACGCTATCCACCCAAAATCTTCCCAGATATTCCCTGGGGTTTACATTGTTGTGTACTGCTACCAGATCAGGCCTGCATTTAAAACCATGCTCTATCCTACCTAAGGTAGCTAGAAACGAACCACCTCCATGGGCAAAGCATACCCTGAGTTTTGGATATCGTTCGAAGACACCTCCGAAAATCATTGATGTGATCGCACGAGTTGTTTCTGCTGGCATACCCACCAGCCAGGGTAGCCAGTACTTTTCCATGTGCTCCTTCCCCATCATGTCCCAGGGATGCACCAGTATAGCCATATCAAGCTTTTCACATGCCTCAAAAAATTCGAAGAACCTCGGCTTGCTTAGATTTTGATTGTTGATGTTTGAGCCAATCTGCACCCCGGGAAATCCAAGTTTATTCAGACGTTCCAGCTCCTGTATAGCAAGATCTACATCCTGCATGGGTACCGTACCCAAACCAATATAATGATCCGGATAATGGTCTACTATCCCAGCCATGTGATCGTTGAGGAACATGGACAGGTCCAGGCAGTCTTTGGCGTCTGCCCAATAGCTAAACATCACCGGGATGGTAGAGATCACCTGGATGTTAGTGTGGTACTTTTCATATTCCCTGATCCTCAATTCCGGATCCCAACAATTGGCACTAATCTCCCGAAAGAACTTACCTCCCTTCATCATCAGGGCGCTGTCCTTCTTATGATGAAGTAAGCTGATAAAATCTCCGTACCCGAACTTTTCAGTGAAATTTGGCAATTTGTCGGGAATGATATGGGTATGCATATCAATCTTCAAAGGGATATTTTCATGACCAGACATACTCAAATTTAGTAAATCTCATTTGCAATGTTCTTTGATCATGGCGCTGGCCTTTACCATACCATAATGGTCAGCTCTTTCGAGATAATGACAGGCATCCTGGTCATTTTCATTTTCAAAATGACACATGGCAGCATTATACCAGACCATCCCATTGGTACCATCGACAGCTAAATACTGGTCATAATAGGCCAATGCATGCTTGAAATTCTTTTCGAAGAAATAGGCATTTCCAATCAGATATAATGATTCAAATCGCTGAGGATTGACTCTGAGGGCCTGATTAAAGTCATTCCTTGCTGAGGCATAATCGTTCATCTTTAGTTTTGCTCTCCCCCTATTTACCAACGATAAATCATCATCGGGATTGATCTTTATTGCCTTATCCAGGTAATTCCGTGCTGTCTGGTAGTTACCCTTTTCTATCTCTCTAGTGGCCAGCAGGCCCAATGTAGGAGCAAATTCAGCACTCAGCAAGACGGACGGAGGCAGACTCACATCAGTATCTAATATGGCAAGATTATACCAAGCCAGGTGGTTCGCGGAATCTAAAGCGATTGCCTGTGTGAAATCATGGCGTGCCAAAACATACTGTTTGTTGTTTGAATGGAGCAATCCACGTCCAATGTAGTAATCTGGTGTCCTGTCCAGGCTGAGCGCTTCATTATAGTCATTTATGGCTTGCTCATCTGCGCCCAATTTTTGATAGGCTTGCGCCCTGTAAAAATGAAGTTGCGACTCCATCATATTAGTGGTCATCAACTTATTCTGATTACCCCCCGATTCATCTATCTGAAACATGATTGTAGTCGTTTCATGAAAGTCATTGAAGGTGTTAATCAATAAAGTAAGATCCTTTACGGCTTGCTCGGGGTTACCAAATTCCAGATAGATCAGCGATTTTTTGAATATGGCTTCTCTGAATTCCGGATTCAGACTCACTGTGGCCTCATATTCTGAGACCGCTCTGAGAGGCTTTTGGTCTTTTTCAAAAATCAGTCCACTCAGGTATCTGGACTCGGCTGTTTCATGAAATTGAATAGATTCATCTACCAGTGAACGAGCCAAACCAAGCTCACTTTTTTTGTAGTGAGTAAATGCCTGTTGATATAACTGTTCAGCCTGCTGATAGCGTTGCTGAGGATACGCTATATAAATTGGAAATAATAAGCACAATAGAACCAGTCTTATCATACTGGTTAAAACGGGAATTAAACAAAGACGGTTCCGCTCCTAAAATACCTTCTTGATACTCATCGCACTCTCTTTAGGCAGGTGGATGAATTTTCCATTTTCATAAGTGTAAAAACTAATGGCCATGATCAGGAAGAATGCTGCATGCTGACAATTGCCGTCATGATCTATGCATATCTGTGTGGTCATGGGGCTTGTCGGAATCTTCAGCAAGGGCAGCATCGGAGTTTCGTATGTACTAAACCGGCCGTGGATGTCCTTATTCAATGGAAGATAAGTTTCCTCAAAGTCATCGTATTTGTAATCAGAGACACCAACCAGTCTGGCCTTCACCTTAAAGTTGGTCGCTCCCTTGGGTTTCTTAAATGACTCATCAGGAATGAATGCCGGAAAGTGTAGTATCACCTGCCCCCACCTGGAGCCTGTCTTGATATAGTATTGCTCCTTAAAAATTTCATCATAGGTGTAGGTAGTATTGAATTCAAACCCGTTTAAAGATTGCCCGTGTTTGCTGATATACAGCGGTCTTTTTCCTGTTGGGCCTTCTTCTTTCTTAACAAGGTTTCGAAATTGAGCTGTTAATCGCCCGGAAACATAAGTTTCACAAATTTCATTCATGTTTCCTGTGAGCGATTCCCTCAATGTCTTCGACATCATAGATGCCACAGCAAACTCTTTTTGATTGTTTCTTAGTTTCTGGTAGGTTGGTCTTGTTTTTATTTGATCTGCCGTAGGTCCTCCTTTCCTTGCTATGATTGTATGTTTGACACCTTTTAAATTATATGCTCTATATCCCTTAGGTATTTCAATGCTGCTAATTGCATCAATGTTATCTTTCATGCTGGCTGATTGCGATATTAATAAAATTGTACTTAATCTATTTCGAATTGAAATATAGGGAAACATTCAATTCCAACAAAAGAAACTTAGAAAAATGATTGAAATATGGGTATTTTTAGTACTGGTTATGAGGAAGTTATAAGCCTTATGCCTACATGATTCCCTGTAGTAGCCTGTAAAAACCGGTTCATAACGTCTTTTCCCCTTAATTTTTCTTTTCTATCCGGTAAATAAACCTTGTGTGTTGTTACTTCGTTGCGTTTTAGTATTTAGTATTGTAATCCAAAATATAACCAATTCATTTTAAGTACTTATGAAAGAATATATGAGATCCCTGGGATCTGACCTTCCTGCAGGAGTAGTTGTTTTTTTAGTAGCCCTACCATTATGTCTGGGTATTGCACTGGCTTCCGGTGCTCCATTGTTTAGTGGTCTCATTGCTGGAATCGTTGGAGGATTGGTTGTAGGTGCCCTAAGTGGATCACAGCTCAGTGTAAGTGGTCCGGCAGCAGGCCTCACCGTCATAGTACTTAATGCCATTACATCTTTAGGAACATTCGAAGCGTTTACGCTGGCAGTAGTAATCGCTGGTTTAATGCAGCTTACGCTTGGCTTTTTGAAAGCGGGTACGATTGGTCACTTTTTTCCTTCGTCAGTCATCAAAGGAATGTTGACCGCTATTGGCTTTATTTTAATTCTGAAGCAAATCCCCCATGCATTGGGCGACGACAGGGACTACGAAGGTGATGAAGCTTTCTTCCAGCCAGATGGAGAAAATACTTTCACCGAAATTGCCCTGGCTTTCCAGAATATTGACCTGGGAGCCTTGATCATAGCAGCTATCTGCCTGGCCATCCTGATAATCTGGGAAAGACCTTTCATGAGCAGGCAAAAATGGACAAACATTGTACCTGGCCCGCTTGTAGCCGTCGTTACAGGTACTGTGATCAACTTCTTTCTATATGATAGTTCGATGATCCTAAGAGGTAAGCACCTGGTTAATTTACCAGTGAGTGAAAACCTGGATGAATTCATCTCTATATTTTCCCTCCCGGACTTCGGTCAGATTGCAAATCCTGACATCTGGGTGGTAGCAGTAACCATCGCCATTGTGGCCAGCCTGGAAACCTTACTTAGTTTGGATGCTGTTGATAAACTTGATCCTTACAAGCGGATAGCTCCGGCAAACCAGGAACTTAAGGCACAAGGTGTTGGTAATGCCATCTCCGGTTTATTAGGAGGTCTGCCTATCACTGCGGTTATTGTAAGAAGTACAGCAAACATCAGTTCAGGAGCTAAAACAAAAGTCTCTGCGATATTCCACGGATTACTATTAATTCTAAGTGTAGCCTTTTTCCCGGGTATCCTCAATATGATCCCCCTGGCAGCACTGGCCGCTGTATTGCTAATGGTTGGATACAAACTGGCTAAGCCCAAACTATTCAAAGAAATTTATGCTCAGGGCAGATCACAATTTATCCCTTTCATCGTTACCATTCTGGCGATCCTGTTTACCGACCTGCTTGTAGGTATTACTATTGGAATTATAACCGGTCTGTATTTTGTGGTCACAACGAATCTCCACATGGCTATCAGGGTAGTTTCGGAAAACAACACCATAAAAATCAACTTTGAAAAGGATGTGAGCTTTCTTAATAAAGCATTTTTAAGGAGAACATTGCGCGATATTCCCGCTGGCTCACACGTGATCATTGATGAGTCTGAATCTATTTTCATTGACCATGATATCATTGAGACAATAGATGACTTTAAGTTCACTGCAGATCAGGAGGATATAAAACTAGAAATCAGACAACCTAACAACTCAAAGAATAACCTAAATAAGGTTCTGAATGCATAAAGGGAGAGCACTTTTAATAGTCTTTCTTATTTCTTTCATTCCTTTAGGGTTTTATGGGTGCAAGGGGTCCAGTCAAACGGTCTCAGTGGTCAAAAACAAGAAGCGGTTCTTTCCTTATGATGCCAGCAAAGACAGCAAGAAGAAAAGAACCAAAACGGTGAAGTACAAGACATCGAGATGAAAAAGCTGAGCTCAATTTTCATCATTTTCCTCCTCATCTCCTGCCAGGTAAATGAGGAAGTCAGAGAGCAGGTGGGAGCCATGGGCGATGAGGCGATGGTGGTCTCAGCACACCCGATTGCTACAAAAGCCGGATTAGAGATTCTCCGTAAAGGAGGAAATGTCTTTGATGCAGCGGTAACCACCCACTTTATGCTTGCAGTGGTCTATCCCAGGGCTGGGAATATTGGTGGTGGAGGCTTTGCCGTTATCAGAACAAATGATGGAGAAACCGCTTGCCTTGACTTCAGGGAGAAAGCCCCACTCCGGGCGAGTGAAAAGATGTACCAGGATCAAAATGGTGAGGTCATTCCTCAGAAATCACAACTAGGTCATTATGCGGTAGGTGTTCCTGGTAGTGTGGCGGGAATATGGGAACTTCATCAAAAATATGGAACAAAGGACTGGGGTTTACTGGTTCAGCCAGCTATTGATGTGGCCTTTGACGGATTTGCTATCACAGCAGATGAAGCAGCAACACTCAATGAGAAGCAAGGTGACTTCATTGCTGCAAACCATTACCGACCCTGGGTGATCAACGACGATGGCTGGAAAGCTGGCGATCTCGTGATACAAAAGCAATTGGCAGCTACACTTTCTTTTATCCGTGATAGTGGAAAAGATGGTTTCTATAAAGGCATCGTGGCAGACCAAATAGCAAAGGAAATGCTACGGGGCGGCGGACTGATTTCAGAACAAGACCTGGAATCCTACGAAGCCAAATGGCGAACTCCGGTCACTGGATCTTACAAAGGCCACAAGGTTATCAGTATGTCTCCTCCATCCAGTGGAGGTGTGGCACTCATTCAAATGCTTCAGGGAGCTGAAATGCACAGTCTCGGCGATCATCCACACAATTCTATCCCCGCCGTGCATCTGATGGCAGAGATCGAAAGACTGGTGTTTGCAGACCGGGCCAGGCACCTGGGCGATCCTGACTTTGCAGATATACCGGTTGCAACTTTAATATCTACTGATTACAATACTATCCGCTTTTCAAACATTAACCCGTCGAAAGCAACTGCATCGCAAGAAGTGTTTGCAGGAGAAGTGGAACTTGTAGAATCTATGGAAACCACACATTATAGTATTGTGGATCCTTTTGGTAATGCTATCGCGATCACAACCACACTGAATGGCAACTATGGCTCCAAGGTTGTGGTGGAAGGGGCTGGCTTCTTCCTAAACAATGAAATGGATGACTTCAGTTCAAAACCCGGAGCTCCTGACATGTTTGGGTCGATCACAGGAAAGAACAATGCCATAGCGCCCCAAAAACGTATGGTAAGTTCCATGACCCCTACCATTGTGGAAAAAGACGGAGCATTGAAAATGGTGGTGGGAACCCCCGGTGGTCCAACAATTATCACCTCAGTTTTTCAGACCATTATCAATGTAATAGACCATGACATGAGTATGCAGGATGCCGTGACAGCCAAAAAAACCCATCACCAATGGCAGCCCGACAGGATCCTGGTAGAAGAAGGGGCTTTAACCACGAGCCAAATGGATGAACTCAAAGACATGGGACACAACATCGAGATGAGAGATAAAATCGGACGGACCGACTGTATCCTCGTCACAAATGATGGCCGGCTGGAAGGTGGTGCCGACTACACCAGAGGTGATGATTATGCCGAAGGGTTTTAATTAATCTTCAATCACCTCAAATTCTACTCTGCGGTTCAGTCTACGCGTCTCTTCATAAAGATTACTCGCAACCGGATCCTTACCTCCAAAACCCTTACTGTCAATCCTGTCTGCAGAGACGTTCTTGTCAACAAGATAATCCGCAACCGCCCTGGCTCGCTCCTCTGACAATTGAAGGTTCAATGCGGCATCCCCCCTGTTGTCCGTATGTCCTTTCAACAGGATCTTGACATTTGGATTCTCTTCCAGCATCTCCACAATCAGGTCCAACTCTTTCTCGGAACCCTCGACAAAATTGGCTGTACCGCGATAAAACAATACATTCTTTAGCACTACCGTGTTGCCGGTCTGTAGAGGCTCAAGGGCCACGGAAATGACGGTGTCTCCCTGCGGATGATAAAACGATGGTTCCACCACAAAAAAATCTTTGAGATAACCCTGAGATCTAAATTCCAACCTATATGGTGACCTCTCTTCCGATTCCAGTAAAAACAATGAATCTTCCTTCACATAATTCAGCGTATCTCCATCTTCATTGATCAGGCTGATACTGGCACCAATATGATCTCCTGTCTTGGCATTGATAACTCTGAAATTGATACCAGGTACTGGTTTCTTTTCCACAACCATTTCAATGATCGTATCTTCTACTACCTCTTCGATATCTTCGGTAATTCTGATCCGTTTGATATCTCCATACCCATCACTGTTTTGAGTAGAAATAAAATAGGCATAATCCTGGCCTGCGCGAAATGCAAATGATGTCTCCGCACCGGGTGTATTGATTTCCTGTAGGTTGACAGGTGCTGACCAGTTTCTCCAGGTATCATCCAGACGTGTAGTCACGTACAGATCAAAGCTTCCCTTTCCATCTCTCCCATTCGTGGCAAAGAACAGGGTTTTGTTGTCACCTGCCAGAAAAGGCGTGATCTCCTGAAAGGCCGTATTGATAGTATATCCAAGATTTCGGGGTCGGGACCATGACCCATCAGCTTGAAGCATGCACACATACAGGTCATCTACACCATAGCCAATATTTGTTTCAATACTTACCAACAGATATTTTCCATCCTGACTGATACTACCGGTTTGTATTGGGGAGTAATTTCTAAATGCTGAGATATTCAGTTTTTGTGTATGCTCAAAAGATGAATTAGCCGCCCAGATTTCACCGATATAAATGCCCTTTTCAAATCTGACCCTGTTATACAGAAAATATTGGCCGCTTGATGTAAAACCAATTGGTGAGGTGAAATGCTCGTCATTGATAGACTGAATATTCTCAGGCCTTGACCAAATTTCATCTTCAAAAACGCTCATCCAGATATCTCCCTCATCCTTGATTCCTCCTTTATTATTTCTATGGTTTTCCCTGGAAAAAAATAAAGTACTTCCGTCTTTCGAGATGCTTAAATATTGCTCTGACACCTGTGAATTGATGGAATCAATAGGCTCCGGAGAACCATAAAAAGTGATCTGCCCTACTGTATTATATCCTGAAATTATGGCTAATACCAGGAACCAACTTCGATAGCTCATATTAAATAATTAATATTTTTTATTATTTTATTTCTATTTAAATTTTATTTTTTCACTTAAATAACATATTATTGCATCTATCCAAGATACCCGATACCTACTTGTAAAGAAATACACAGGTGATGAATAATGTAAGCAACCTCGGTCTATTTAACCGGGGTTCTTTGTTTACTGACCCACCCATTTTCTTCGACATAAAACCTCCAGGGGAGTAAGGCGTCCTCTTCAGCATAATCAACACCAATTCTTGTATCAACTGCAATCTTAGGGCTTTTTTCCTTTATATGTGTTGCAATAAATATCTTATCTCCTGACAGGTCAGTGCCGTTCAGACCTGTATTAATGCCCAGTGCTTTTGAAAGCTTTCCGGGTCCGTTAGACACTTTAGTTCGGACACCTCCATATCTTTCTACCATCCTATCTATTCCAAATATGGGTTCAACGGCCCTAACCAGGACAGCATCTGCAAGCCCAGATCGGTTCGTTACGATATTGAACAAATGATGTATACCATAGCACAGATAGACATACGCGATACCACCATTCTGATACATGACTTCCGTTCGGTTTGTCCTTTTTTTATAAGCGTGCGAAGCCTTATCCGTTCTCCCATTATAGGCCTCGGTTTCAACAATCTTTCCACCTGTCAGGATACCGTCAATGCTGGTAAATAGGTATTTACCTAAAAGTTCCCGGGCAATTTTTACCACATCTTCTCTTTCATAGAAAGACTTTGGTATTTTTACATAATCAGATGTATTCATTAAACAATATAAAAACTATGAAATCATTATCGCTCTTAGCAATCGCGCTGCTTTTTACTTTCAGCTCGTTTGGTCAGGATAAACCTCAACCAAGTCCTTCTTCAAAGCTAGTTCAGACAGTAGGACTTACTCAAGTAACGGTAGAATATTCAAGACCTGGCGTGAAAGATAGAACCATATTTGGAGATCTCCTGGAATATGGAAAAGTATGGAGAACAGGCGCCAATGCTGCCACAAAATTTACTTTTGATAAACCGGTAAAAATTGGAGGAAAGAGCCTTGATGCTGGTTCTTATACCATTTTGACAGTGCCTGGTGAAAAAGAATGGAAGGTAAGCTTCTATAAGTATGACAAACCAGGATGGAACACCTATACTGATTTGGATCCTGTGGTTTCTACTACCGTTACACCTACAAAGCTATCTGTACCCGTAGAAACATTTATTATTGACATCAACAATCTAAGAGATACTTCTGCTACCATTGATCTGGTATGGCAAAACACCAAAGTATCTGTTCCTTTTTCTGTTGGAACAAAATAATTTTTAGCATAGAAGGAAGTGCCTGATCAGGCACTTCTCTCTATTTTGATTTTGGCATCAAAGTCTGGATAATTAAAGAGATCACGATGGTGGCAGTGAACCCGATCACATTATACCAGAGATACCCCAGGCTGAAATAGCCGGCCATGATCATAAAATGCACTGCAAACACGACGCATTGAGCAATCAACGCTGCATAAAAGACTGCATTCCCTTTCACGTATTTAATAAGGAAGGCAATGATGAAAATTCCCAGGATCGTCCCATAAAAAATGGAGCCAACGATATTGATGGCTTCAATGAGGTTTTCAGTGTTGGTTGCCATAATAGCAAATGATAGCGCAACACCACCCCAGAAAAGCGTAAGTACCCTTGACATAAACAAATACTGCCTGTCTGTCGCATCTTTTTTCACCAGCCTACGATAGATGTCAATCGCAGAGGTTGATGCAAGGGCATTCAGCTCCGAAGAGGTGGATGACATGGCAGCAGATAAGATCACGGCTATCAGCAACCCAATCAGTCCATTGGGAAGGTAATTCATCACAAAAGTTAGAAAGACGTAATCCGAATCTTTCGTTTCAGTTTCCGGGCTTACCTCATTAATCAGGTTCTTTACCTTATTTCGAACCTCAATGGATTTCAAATCCACCGATTTAAAGTCATCCAATAGGGTTGCCCGCTCACTGCTACCATTTTCCGCAGCAGAGATCTCCAGTGCTATTTCCTTCCGCTGATTGACAAGCTCCTCATATTCTGATTCATATACCAAGAGCTGTTCCTTAGCGGGAGATTGTCTGAGCATCTCCATCGACACTTCCTTAAAATGTACCGGTGGCTGATAGAAGACATAAAAGATATAAACCAATACACCGGTAAACAGTATGAAGAACTGCATGGGGACCTTAAATATCGCATTGAACATCAGGCCCATTCTACTTGCCGTGATGTTTTTGCCCGCCAGATAACGTTGAACCTGTGACTGATCCGTACCAAAATATGACAGTGCTAAGAATAAGCCCCCTGCCAAACCTGACCAGAGTGTATACCTTTTTTCAAAGTTCAAATCCAGATCAATTGCATTGAGTTTACCCAATGAGGAAGCCAAATCCATGGCATCACCAAGCGGCACATGTTGAGTGATGTAGTTTATCGCTATAAAAAATGCAGCAAACATGCCCACCATGATGATGGCCATCTGGTATTTCTGTGTGGTACTTACTGCGGTTGTGCCCCCGGTTACCGTATAAATGATCACCGAAATCCCGGTAATCAGAATAGTCGCATTGAGATTCCAGCCAAGGATTGATGACAAAATGATGGCCGGAGCATAGATTGTAATCCCTGCTGCCAGACCACGTTGAACCAGAAAGAGGAATGCTCCGAGCATTCTGGTTTTGATATCGAAACGGGATTCCAGGTATTCATAAGCCGTATACACTTTGAGCTTGTAATAAATGGGTATGAAAACCGCTGAAACAATGATCATAGCGAATGGCAAGCCGAAGTAGTTTTGCACAAAGCTAAGGCCGCTTTCATAGGCCTGTCCGGGGGTGCTTATGAAGGTAATCGCACTGGCCTGCGTAGCCATTACAGAAAGCCCTATGGTGCCCCATCTCATGGATTTGTCTCCCAGAAGAAAGCTTTGAATACTGTGTTGTTTTTTGATCTGCCAGACTCCTACAAGGACAATCAAAACCAATGTTGCCCCAAGGACAATAAAATCGAGGTAATTCATCTGCTACTAGAAAAAAAGAGTTGGAGAAGGATAATTATCACAACGATGTTGACTACTACAATCCAATAAATGGATCGCCACCTGCTAAAGTATGGTGGTGTTGCATCCTGGGTTTCTTCTTTTTGGTTTTGCTCCATTATTGTTCTTTTGTTTCTCCTATTGAAATCAGATTGGCAAAAAGGCGGTATGCTCCGGGAACTCCAGCCGGTAGTTCTCTGAAGAATGAAAGGCCAGTGTAGACATAATACCCTGATCCGTACTTTCCTACCAGCAGGCTGCCATCCAATGCGGTCTCTCCCGGATCATTCATACTCAGGACAGGCTGTAACTCGCTCCCCCATGAACCCGGGAAATACAAACCTCTTTCCTGAACCCACCCCTCAAAATCCAAGTTGGTAATTTTATTCGGAGCGTTGAGCACGGGGTTTTTACGATCAAGAAATCTCACCTCAGACTCTTCCACCGTCACGCGATTGCGAGAGAGTTTGAGCTCATAAGGTGCTATATCTTGTGTCACGAGCCTCTGACTTGTATTGTACTGTACGATCAGGGTTCCTCCTTCTTTCACATATTCAAATAATTCAGTGTTTTTCACAGATAACCAATCCAATGTATTGAAAGCCCTCACACCCAGGATGACGGCATCATACTGAGTGAGGTTAGCTTTACTGATTTCATTTTCATCTAGCAGGTCAACCTGATAACCTATTTGCTCCAGGCTTTGTGGAATCAGATCTCCGGCTCCCATGATGTAACCTACTTTATTTTTACTCACCTTTAAATCTATCCGTGAGGCCTTTATAGTCGTTTTTGGAAATAATAGTTGAGGCGGGATGTGATCATAGGTGATCCTTTTAATACCTCTATTATATAAGGTAGCCTCTACTTCTGCCAATACCCTGACATCAAACTGTCCCTGGACCTTTGAAGGGGTCACATTGAATGTGAACTGTTTTTCTTCGCCTTTGGTCATCAAGTTGAATGGGTAGCTTTCCGGAGTACTCTTCCAGCCCTTAGGCAAATCGAGATAAATCTTCCCATTGACATGGTTGCTTCCGGCAAGCACATTGACCTGGACCGTTTTTGCGGTATTGTCCCCAAAAATAACTACTTCCTGCCCCGCAGAGACCATCACAGGTGGTGTAATGTGGATCGGCTTGTATATCTCACCTGCTACAGGATCGGTGGCATTGAATAATACGGGAACCTCATAATCGATAAACTGGTCATCTATCTTCAATGTTACCCTGGCCAATATTGCGGGTTTATTTTCAGGTTTACCAATCAAACCCGGATTGTCCACTGTGAACATCCCATCTGTTCCATCTTCCAGGAGCCAGTAAGGTTGTGAAATAAGAAAGTCCTGAGGGATGGTCAGGCTAAAATCCATTTGATTTGATTGATTCTCGCTTAGCTTAAGATTGAACAGAAAGGTTTCGCCACCCAAATTGAAATCGATGGATGACAAAGAAATCTTCACCGGGCTTCTATTTATCAGTTCGCCATCTACGGAAATGGAATCCCCGGGGGCAAATGTCTCATGACCGGTAGTCAGTTGAATATAAGTACCTGTCACCGCCCTGATCAATTCATCTATTTCTTCTAGTTTAACCTCTTTCCAGTATTGGTCAGGCAAATTGATCAATGCTTTTCTTGCCGAGATCAGTTCTTCCAAAATATAATGTGGGTGGGCCGGATCAAAGTTTTCTTTTGCCTCCTGTATAAAGTAAGCCACTTCTTTACCTCCCTCTACTCTACCCCAACTCACATCAATTCCTTCAAATACATTATTTGATATGGCTGATTTATCGTGGTTGACAAAATATTCAAACTCATCACCCCGTGAGGCCGAAACACCAAAGCCCTGGCTTTTATGCATGCTCCTGCTTTGAGCGGAAATCTCCGTAAATGACTTACCCAAAATAGGGGAAAACGCTCCAACGTTGACCTTGTTCAAACCTGTGGTATCAAACTCCTGTCCTGTCCGCTGGTAAAACCACCAGCTGGTGTTCCAAAAAATTCTTTTAGGCTGCCAGGGAGTTAGCTCTTTCAACTGCTCAGGAAATGCTGAGGGATCCCCACTTAGTCTAAATGCTTCCTTGGCCAGAATTGCAGATGCCGTATGATGGCCGTGTGTTACACCCGGCTGTGTATTGAATCTTGTGATAACAACATCGGGTTTGAATTCACGAAATACCCGCACAAAATCACTAAGGACTTTTTCTTTGTCCCACTTGGCAAAGGTTTCATCCGGGTGTTTGGAGTATCCAAAATCTACTGCTCTGCTAAAAAATTGCTCACCATGATCGACCCTCCTGGCAGCAAGTAACTCCTGGGTTCGGATGATCCCAAGTGATTCTCTGATCTCGGGACCTATGAGATTTTGCCCCCCGTCTCCCCTGGTAGCGGATAAGTAACCAGTCCGCATAAGTCTGCCATTGGCAAAATATGATATCACACTGGTGTTCTCATCATCAGGATGTGCGGCCACATATAAAACACTTCCCAACACATTTAGCTTCTCTAATCGTAACAGTATGTCGGATGTATTGTAATATTGTGGTAATTGTGAATAAAGATTGGTGTAGAGTAAAGAAACTATAGTATAAAACAGCAGTCTTATATACTTAGTGGGTAAAGGTGGGGTCATGAATTTCTGAACGGAGATGTACAATAAAGGTTATTTTTACAATGTTACTCAATAGCAACTATATCCGTGAAAACTAAATAAAATATTAAAGATTTGGCTATTTCATCGAAAAATTTCATTTTGTATTCGTTAAAAAGAGAATCTTTAGGTCACAATAAGCTCCATTAGAAAAAACATTTAACCATAACACTTATATAAATGGCCGATCCAAAAAAAATAATCCTGGTAGATGATCACAAGATCATTAGAGACGGTCTCAAGATGTACTTTGATGGCAATGAAGACTATATTGTAGAAGCCGAGGCTGAAAATGGTATTCAAGCTCTCGAAATCTTGAGTAAGCAGTCCTTTGACCTTGTGATTACTGATATTAGTATGCCGGAAATGGATGGGATCACCCTTGCACAGGAGATTAAAGAAAAGTATCCTGATCAAAAAGTGATGGCACTTACCATGATGGGTGAAAACCAGCATATCAAACACATGCTAGCTGCTGGCGTAAATGGATACATTCTTAAAAACTCTGATAAGAGTGAGATCATGAATGCCATAAAGACCATTCTGAATGGAGAGAACTATTACTCTGGCTCCGTAACCAAAATCATCATTGATGGAATTGCCGGTAAGAAAAAGCCTACCCAGCGATTAACACTGGAAACTCCCTTGACCACACGGGAAAAAGAAGTTCTCAAGTTGATTGTGAAGGAATACAGTAACAAGGAAATTGCCGATCAGTTATTTATAAGTGTAAGAACAGTAGATGCGCATAAGCGGAATTTATTGGAAAAAACAGGCTGTAAAAACATCGCTGGATTGGTTGTATACGCCCTGGAGCACAACATAGAGTAAACACACTAAGTATTTTACCTAAAATTTTTTCAAGGCTTAGAATGCTTTTCACCTAAATTTCATAATAGGTTTATCACGCTTACACAGCGTGGCCCTTTGGTCCAAATTTGTAAAAGAATTTAAACAAGGGCACAATGAAACAAGCATTTACCATCATCACAATTATTTTTCTGGCTTACCAGGCTTCATCACAAAGCTTTATCGCTGAATCTTATCTGGAACACACACGCGTAAACCCGAAATTGGGTACATCAATCGGTTTTAATTTCAAAAACAAAATACAGGTTGGTGGTTTTATACAACGATCTGCTTCAACAGTAGAGCTTGGAGAAAGAACCACTCACAACTTAGAAAGCAGGCTTTATGGCGCATTCTTCTCTTATCCTTTAGTATTGAACAGTGAGAAGTTTGAACTACAATTCAAAACCAGAGCAGGATTAGCTAACGACGAGAACTTTGTAATTACTCCAAGTATTCAAGGTGGCTATACACCTTTTAAAATGGTTTCAATAGGAGCTGGGATAGGCGTAAGATCTTTTCGACCAACTTACATGCTAACCTTAAGAATTAATCTCTTAGGAAAGAAAACCGGAGGAGTATTTGCCTCTGCAGACAGAGACAACAGCCGAAACAATTAAAATATTTCACTCCACTCAATATTCTGATCATAGTATATGGAGCCGTTAATAATATTCAGTGGAGAAGCAATATTATTCTTATACAGGGTTCCTGTGCCCAGACCCTGATGCCCCGAAGCATTAACATAATCAGCAAATTGAGCAATGGCGTTGAGACCGACATTGCTCTCTAATGCTGAAGTAATCCAATAACCGATTTCCATCTGATTTGCTATGGAAATCCACTCCATACACGAAGCGATACCCCCGTGCAGTGTAGGTTTTAGAATAATAAACGCAGGTCTCACAAACCTCAGAAGCTCCATCCTGTGAGACTTATCTGCAATCCCTACCAGCTCCTCATCAAGTGCAATAGGAATCCTAGATTTCCTGCAAATCAGTTGCAACGCCTCTAATTGTCGGGGAATGATCGGTTGCTCAATAGAATGAATGTCAAAGGTCTCCAGGGCGCTTAGCTTTTTTAATGCCTCATTGTTTTTAAATGCTCCATTGGCATCTAACCTCAAGATCCCCTCAAACGAACTCCTTATATACTTAATTACCTCCAGCTCGTCCTCAAAATTCAGGGCGCCCACTTTCATCTTGATACAGTCAAAGCCCTGTTCAATTTTTTGATCGGCCTGGGCCTTCATTTCATCTTTGTTAGACATCCAGATAAGACCATTGATGGGGATACCTTTTTTTCCTTCTGCAAATGGCACCTGGAATATTAGCTTTCGCCCGCCATTCCACAAATCAAGCAACGCTGTCTCAAGTCCAAAAATGACGCTTGAAAACCCTTGTGGACATAACTTAAATGCCAGATCCAGACACTCTCCCATGTTCTGCGGAATAGCAAGTGCCCCTACCTGATTTTGAATACGCTGCACCTGTTCTACAACATCCTCATACTTCTCTTCACTCAACCCGGGTAAAGGTGCTATTTCGCCATACCCTACCTTGAGTGGGTCATCAGTATCAAAGATTTTAATATATAAAACCTGATGCTTTGTCATCACTCCACGCGAAGTTCCCGCGTCAAATTTAAAATCCAGGGTATAGGGTTTATATTCGAGTTTCAACATGCATTTATGAATTGGAAAGACATCAATTTAAAGGATTACCAATATAACCTACCTCAGGACAAAGTTGCAAAGTATCCGTTAAAGGAAAGGTCAGCTTCTAAGTTACTCCTTTATCAATCAGGTGAAATTACTCATCATACTTTTAAAGATATTGTTGAACTGATCCCCTCCGACACCTTGCTCGTATCCAATGACACACGGGTGATCCCGGCAAGGTTGGTTTTTCAAAAGTCGACAGGTGCCCACATTGAAATCTTCCTGCTTGATCCTGTAGAACCATCACCACTGCACGAAGAGACACTCAATTCCAGGGGTATATGCACCTGGAAATGTATGATTGGCAATTCGAAACGTTGGAAAAGTGATACTTCCCTCACCTATTTTATCAAAGAAGGTTTGATCCTGGAAGCCATCAGAAAGGATGAATCTCAGGTAACCTTCCGCTGGCCGCCCCATTACACTTTTTCCGAAGTTCTTCAGCAGGTAGGGAAAGTCCCGTTGCCTCCTTATCTGAAGCGGGAAATGAATGAAGAAGACAAACCGAGATATCAGACCGTCTACTCAAAACATGAGGGGGCTGTAGCTGCTCCTACGGCCGGCCTGCACTTTTCCGATGAGGTGCTGACAAGGCTCAAGGCTAAGGGAGTGTCACAGGAACACCTTACGCTGCATGTAAGCTCAGGTACGTTTATGCCCATGAAATCCAGCATAGAAGAACATCCGATGCACAATGAGCAGGTAGTCATAACCGACTCATTGATCAAGAAACTGCTTGAAAACGATAAGGTATTGCCAGTGGGCACTACCAGCATGCGGACACTGGAAAGTATCTATTGGTATGGGGTGAAAATAGCTAACGGAGATCCAACATTCCACATCACCAAGATGATGCCTTACTATGCCGGTAAAAAGGAAATCACCAGGGAAGAAAGCTTGCGAAATGTACTGTCAATAATGGAAGAAAATGGTGTATCAAAGCTATTAGGTGAAACAGAGATCTTTATCTTTCCCGGGTATGATTTTAAAATTTGCCGGGGCCTAATCACAAATTTTCATCTACCCTCCTCTACCCTAATCCTGCTGGTAGCAGCCTTTGTAGGAAATGACTGGAAACGCATTTATGATGAAGCGCTATCAAATGACTATCGTTTTTTGAGCTACGGTGACTCTTCCCTGCTATTTCCTAAAAACAATTCATTAATTTGAATTATATTGTTTAGTGATGGAGAAAGCATACGAATCGTTTTATGAGAGACTGCTAGATGCATTTAACGCTTTCAAAGAATTCCTGGGTACACCGCTCTTTGAGTTAGGAGGAAATCATATCACCCTGGGAACAATCTTCTATTTCTTCATAGCTTTTATAATGCTGGGATACTTTTCCAAGCTCATCCGCCAGCTTTTAGTCAGGACTATCCTACCAAAAGCCAATCTGGAAAAAGGAGTTATTGCATCCATAGCATCCATTACCAGGATCATCATCATTTTCGTTGGAAGTGTCGTGATTATTCAGACGGCAGGAATAGATCTGAGTGCATTGACGTTGCTGGCTGGAGCACTTGGGGTTGGTATCGGTTTCGGTCTCCAAAATATCACAGACAACTTCATTTCCGGGATCATCATCTTATTTGAAAAGCCAATTAAAGTAGGTGACCGTATTGAAGTGGGAGATGTACAGGGAGATGTGATCAATATCTCCTTCAGAGCTACCATGATTCTGACCAATGACAACATCTCCATCATTGTACCTAATTCCGAATTTATCTCCAGCAGGGTAATCAACTGGAGTCACAACGACCGAAACATCCGCTTTAGAATACCCGTGGGTGTCAGCTATAAGGAAGATCCCGAGAAAGTGAAGAGAATCCTACTGGAGGTTGCAGGAAAGAATCCGCATATCAATAATAACCCTCCTCCTACGGTGTTATTCAGTGAGTTTGGTGATAGCTCGCTCAATTTCCACCTCGCAGTGTGGACTACGACACATACGGACAAGCCCAATATGCTGAAGTCAGAACTATACTTTGAAATATTCAAGAGATTTAGAGAAGAAGGTATCGAGATACCATTCCCTCAACGAGACCTTCACATCAAACCACCACTCCCTGCTTTTGAAACCAGGTAGTTAACCTGGTTATTCTTTCTTCTTTCGATCATCTCCAAAAGTAAAGGTGGCTCCCGCTCCGAGTACGCTCTTGAACTGTACCCTGGGACCTATCTCATCAATGGTCCCATCGCCGTTATTATCCACTTCTATATCAATGTCATCATCATAGATCAATTGGGTGAAGAAATTGGTTGTTAACCAACCATTCACTTTAAAGACAAATCCATTTTGCCAGTTCACATCTATGTTTCCAAAATTCTCTACATAATTGGTGAAGAGCTCCAGACGTGAATCGAGCTTTACATTTTTTATGATTTCATCCTTGAACTTTACCCGCAAAAAAGAACCGAGCTCAGCCCTGGATCTGGAACCAGGATCCACCCCATATGCCCCCAATTCAGACAACCTGTCATCCATCACAAAAGTGAACTTACCTGTAACAGGGATGTAGTTTATAGACAATACCTTACTTGGTTTGTAGTCAATACCCAATCCGAGAACCAGGTATCCCGGAGCCATGAATCTGGATATCACACTGTCCCGCTCCTGGCCGGCAAAACCATTGGTAAACTGCGTTTTGAAATCCAATAATCCACTAAAAAACCACTTTTGATTATTGTTGTTGATTTGATATCCGTACTTTGTAACAAAGTTTAGCTTATCATCAGACTTGGTAAAGTGAACATCTCCCTGCTTGATCAATCCATAGGCAAGATCCACTGAATTCTCCCAGGTCTGTCTTTCTTTCCGCAAATCTGCAAAAAGCCCTAAGTACCCATTGATAGAGACCGAATTTTGTCCCCCTGCAGACCAGTTTTTCAAAGAAACCTGCGAGAAAGTGAGAGAGTTAATTCCTCCGGCAGACCAATAGGAGGTATCCTTCTTTACAGCAGCAGAATCAGTCTGGGCATAGAGGCCAAAGGCTGTAAAAAACAATATATAGATTAATAAGAAGCTTTTGAATTTCTTCATTTTTATTAAGTATGTAAATAATTATTAGTCAAATTCGCAGAGAACTAACGCGACATTAAATGCTCCTGAGACCTATTTTAACTACTGTTATTCTCTGCTATTGTTTGTACGGCTGTGATACTTCCGCAAAAAAAGAGGAAAATATTGATCACCAGGGTATTTATAACGAAAATCTTCACCAAAATCACAAACGCCCTGAGGCAAACCATTATTATTTTGAATACAGAACTTTTAGTGAAAAAGAAGACCCATGTTCAGACAATTGTGCTGAGGTTTTGATTCGATATCCTGTATTTGATGATTCCAAAAACAATGGTTTCAACCAGGTGGTGTCTAATCAAATCAATCAGGACCTTGCAGATTTTACCTTATCCAAAGAACCATCTGCCGGAACAGATGAGTTGGCCAGGGCATTTATAGTCAGCTATCAGGATTTTAAAGCAGAGTTTCCGGAGGTGCAAACACCATGGACCATTGAAATTTCCATTGAGGTGACTTTTAAGCATGCCACCTTTCTATCAGCATCTCATACAACAACTGCTTATACGGGTGGGGCTCATCCATTAAATACCAGAAAATACATCAACATCACCAAGGATGGTAAGGGTATAACTACACTTGATTTTTTCGTGACGGATAAAGCAAAGCTGACCGAATTGGCTGAAAAACAATTCAGAGCTCAGCAAAACATACCTCCGAAACAAAATTTATCCGATGCAGGGTATTCTTTTGATAATGACCGGTTCTCTCTCCCTGAACATTATGGGTTTAACGAGAATGGGATAGTATTTTACTACAATAGCTATGAAATAGCATCCTATGCTCAGGGTCCTACAGAACTTGTCATTCCATATTCCGCACTCGAGGGTATTTTCAAATTCCTTCCTCAGTCATAGGAATTCACTTTAGCATCTTCTTCCTTGAGTACCCTTCTCAATATCTTACCGATATTGGATTTTGGTAGTTCATCAACAAACTCAATGTATTTAGGTTGCTTATAGCCAGTAAGACACTCATCACAATGTTTATTGAGTTCTTCGATGGTCAGTGACTTATCTTTTTTAACGACAAATACCTTGACAGCTTCCGTCTGACTTTTATCCGGGACACCAATAGCCCCTACTTCTAATACTTTAGGATGCATTGCGATGGCATCCTCCACCTCATTGGGGTACACATTGAAACCGGATACCAGGATCATTTCTTTCTTGCGATCCACGATCTTAAAAAATCCTCCATCCAACATCACTGCTATATCACCCGACTTAAAAAAATCATCATCTGTCATTACCAGCTTGGTCTCATCCGGCTTTTTCCAGTATCCGGCCATCACCTGCGGCCCTTTGATGCACAACTCTCCTTTCTCGCCTTTCTTTACCTCCTTGCCATCTTCATCAATCAGTTTGATGTCTGTACTTGGAATAGGTAACCCAATGGAGCCGATTTGAATGTTCCCATCCAAAGGGTTGATACATACTCCCGGAGAAGTTTCAGTCAGGCCATAGGCTTCAGCAATTCTAAAACCGGTGAGTTTTTCCCACTCTTCCAACACATACCGCTGAAGTGCCATACCCCCCGCAAGCACCACCTTACAGTTTGAATGGTCGATTTCTTTGAACTTTGGATGATTGAGCATCTTAATAAACAGGGTATTCACACCTGTAATCAAGGAATACTTGTGCTTTTTCATCTCACCAAGGAATGCGGCCATATCTCTTGGGTTGGTGATCAATACATTCTTTGCGCCAAGCTTTATCGCCAAACAAAGGTTGGCCGTGAGTGCGAAAATATGATACAATGGCAGAGCCGTGATAAATATCTCAGTCTGTGGCTTCAAATCACCAGGCACCACCCATGCATTGGCTTGCTCCAGATTGGCCACCATGTTTCGATGCGTAAGCATGGCTCCTTTGGACACTCCGGTGGTACCTCCTGTATATTGTAGAAAAGCAATGTCCTTCGGCTTGATCTTTGGTCGCTCCAGGGTTTTACCTTTTCCTTTATTCAACGCCTCCTGGAATCTCACCGCACCAGGAAGTGAATAAGCAGGCACCATCTTTTTGACTTTGCGAACGACAAAATTGACGATTGCACCTTTCAGCCCGCCAATCATCCCACCAATACTGGCAATGACTACATGTTTGATGGAAGTTTGATCAACGATCTTTTGTAGGTTGGAAGCAAAATTTTCCAGGATCACAATGGCTTTTGATTCCGAATCCGTAAACTGGTGTAGCATCTCACCCGGAGTATAAAGTGGGTTGGTATTTACCACTACCAGACCAGCCCTCAATGCACCCAGCAGCGCAATGGGGTATTGCAACACATTGGGCATCATAATGGCTATTTTATCATCTTTTTTCAGTCCACAATCATGTTGTAGGTAAGCAGCAAATGACGCTGACAGATTATCTACATCTTTATAGGTAAGGACCTTACCCATGTTTTCAAATGCGGGCTGATCAGGGTATTCTCTGAATGTAACTTCAAAAAGATCTACCAGCGACTCATATTGTTCCGGATTAATTTCATGAGGTACTCCTTTAGGATAACTTTTAAACCAGGGTTTGTCCATTGCGATTGTTGTTTATTTTTTAATAAAGATAGCTTTAATCAGTCAAAAATGATGGATTGGTATATTAAGGATCTTAGCATTAATTGATCACTTACCACAGAGCCCGGTCTAAGCTGGGTAAAATACACCACCACCAGTTCCTCTTCGGGATCTACCCAATATTTCGATCCATAGGCTCCACCCCATCCGAAAGTGCCCACAGACCCATATGTACCGTAAGCCCCGGTATCTTTTACCACATCAAAACCAAGCCCGAAGCCTAAACCAGGCCGGAAGTCCATACCATCCAGGTGATCGGTAACCATTAATTGAACTGTACCGGGTGCCAGGATCCTTGTGCCATTAAGTTCACCACCATTGGCCAGCATCTGAAGGAACAGGTAGTAGTCTTTAGCAGTAGAAAGTAAACCAGCTCCTCCTGAGAAGCATTTTCTTGGACCATTGATATAGGCGCCCTGCGCATTCATCGTTCCTTTTTCCGGTGCCGGCTTCAATACTCCATCCCGGGGATTATATACTGTGGCCAGCCGATCTTTTTTATCTTTTGGCAGGAAAAAGTGAGTGTCATTCATGCCCAGAGGATCGAGTATTTCCTGCTGTAGAAATTGATCCAAAGGTTTTCCTGATGCCTTTTCAATTACCAGCCCCAATATATCGGTATTGTATCCATACACCCATTTGGTACCAGGATGACTCACATTAGGTAGCCCGGCCATTCGTGGAATTACCTCTCCGATAGTTTCATTGCGATCCGCGAAATACCACCCCTGGATACCCGCTTCACTCCAGGCATCTGATACATGTCCTCCCCCATAGTTGATACCGGCTGTATGCGTGAGCAAATCTCTTATTGTAATTGGTCGGTTTGCTTTTACAATTTCATGGCTGCCATCTTCTTTCAATTCGGCTACAGTGGTTTCTGAAAACTCCGGAATGTAGTCGCCCACTTTGTCACTAATAAGCAGTTTTCCCTGCTCTTGCAAAATCATTACGCCAACACTGACAATCGCCTTAGTTTGTGAGGCAATCCGGAAAATGGCGTCTTCTTTCATCACTTTCTTTGATTCGATATCAGACATACCAATGGCCTTGTAATAGGCCACCTTTCCCTTTCTGGCCACCAGGATTACACTACCTGCCATGTGTTTGTCTGATACGTATTGTTCAAATCTATCAGTAAGTCTTTCCAGCCTGTCTGATGAAATACCTACCGTTTCGGGCGTTACAACCTGAAGTGGTTGGGAGAATAGTGTGAAAAAGATCAGGTTAAACAGTAGAAACAGAGATGTGTACTTAGACTTCATTATTGAGTAAATAAGGTTAGAATGAGACTTTTCGGCTGAAGATAAAATAAATTACCTCAATTATTCAATAGAAACTTTCATATTCTTCCCGGTATTGCCTGGGTGTGCGACCATTAATCTCTTTAAACTGCCTGTTGAAATTAGAAAGGGTATTAAAACCCGACTGATAACACACCTCAACGACAGACGCATTGGTTTCTCTCAGCAGCTTACACGAATAGCTGATTCTGATCTCACCCAGAAAGTCTGAAAAGGTCTTATTTGCCCTGCTTTTAAAGTAACGACTAAATGAACTTGGTTTCATGTTGGCAATAGCCGCTACATTGTCAAGGGATATTTTCTCCCTGAAGTGCTCCATCACATAGTTCTGCACAAGATTCATCCGCTCCGTATCCGATGTTGAGTATCTATTGCGATACCACAAACTCCCAATGGGTTGGATCTCCTGAGAGCTGGATATCAAATGGAGGATGTTGAGTAGGATTATTATTCCCCCAAAGCCATCGGTTTCATGGAGCTGCTTCATCAGCCGTGTAACCTCAGCATTTGTGTGCCCTTTGATTTCAATACCTCTCGATGCTTCATGAAAAAGATGCCTCAGCTTGAGCGCTTCATCTTTTGCCAGCAGACTTTCTCCCAGCAGGTGCTCATGAAAGTAAATGACCATCCCCACGCTCCGGTCATTTGATCCATCCAAATAGCCGTCATCACTACGCCACATGTGAGGTACGTTTGGCCCGGTAAAAACCATGTCCCCTTCCTTGAAATGGGTAACACTATCTGCTACAAACCTTGTTCCATGCCCTTTAAGCACAACAAACAGCTGAAATTCGGGATGAGAATGAAAGTTAGGATCAAAATAAGGTGATTCCAGTAAATGAACAGCAAATACCTTATTTTCCTCTATGGGCTTCTTTCTAAGAACACGTTTAGGGTTGGCATGCACACTCATACTTTATTTTCACATAAATATTGAATTACCTCTCAATATAAGGCAAAAAACAGTCATTATATGGTGATAAAAGAGAAGCATTTGATAGAAATATCTCACACATTTGTTTTGGAATTAACTCATATAATGATATGTCATCCCCAAAAATCAAAGTAGCCATCATCGGATTAGGATTCGGTGCAGAATTTATACCCATCTACCAAAGGCATCCCAACGCAGAGATGTATGCCATCTGTCAGCGTACCAAAGCAAAGCTTGACGAGGTGGGTGATAATTTTGGGATTGAAAAGCGGTACCAGGATTATGATGAGTTGCTCAAGGATCCGGAGGTAGACGCTGTGCACATCAACACACCCATTCCCGACCACGCACAGCAAAGCATCAAAGCGCTAAGAGCTGGTAAACACGTGGCCTGCACGGTTCCAATGGCCACCACTGTGGAAGAATGCAAGGAAATCGTGGAGTTGGTGGCCAAAACCGGCCTGACGTATATGATGATGGAGACCGTGATCTACAGTCGTGAGTTTCTATTCGTGAAAGAGATGTATGAAAAAGGAGATCTCGGAAAAATTCAATTCCTCCGGGCCTCACATCAACAGGAAATGGCCGGATGGCCTGGATACTGGGAAGGCCTCCCTCCTATGTATTACGCCACACACTGCGTAGGACCGGTATTGGCACTACCAAAGGCTAAAGCCGAATATGTATCCTGCTTTGGGTCGGGAAGGATTGATGAAAACCTCATTGGCAAATACAATTCACCATTTGCCGTTGAAACCTGTCACATCAAATTGAAGGATTCTGATCTGTCTGCAGAGATCACCCGCTCACTATTCAATACTGCACGTCAATACCGGGAAAGCTTTGATGTGTACGGATCGAAAAAATCCTTTGAATGGACACTCATTGAACACGAAGACAGTGTGATCCACACCGGGGAGCAGCCAGAAAAGGTCAAAATACCTGATTATGCTCACCTGTTGCCGGATGAAATTGCGCCATTCACGACCGGAGGCGTTTATGATGCCGATGAACACCAACATTTGTCCTTTATTCAGGGTGCTGGTCACGGCGGATCCCATCCTCACCTTGTCCATGAGTTTGTCTCCGCACTCACTGAGAAGAGATCCCCTTATCCAAATGCTGTCGAATCAGCCAATATCACTTGTGTGGGCATCCTGGCGCATGATTCAGCCATAAACAATGGAGCCATCAGAAAACTTCCTGATTTTACCCAATAACCCCAATTGACATGTGGAGAATTAGTTGCGTTTTGCTCGTAGTCCTTACAATAGGATGTAGTCCATCTACTAAAAAAGCATCACAGGACAACCCGGACCTCCTTGTAAAAATGGATACTGACTCAACCCTTTCTGTATTTCAGGAAGGTGAGAAAAAACCCATCCTGGTTCAAAATGCAAAGCCCGACTTCAGACCATATATACACCCCATTGTAGCTCCGGATGGAAAAGGTGTGTTAACGGAATATAGTCCTTCACACCACAAGCACCAAACGGGTCTTTACTGGGGTTTTACCCGGGTAAATGACAGGGATTACTTCCACCACCCAGGGGATGATTACTGGAAAAAAGTGTCGGCCGACATCCTGGTAGCAAAGGGCAAGACCGTGAAATGGGAGACCGTCTATCACTTAATGGATTCCCTGGGTACACCCATATTGAAAGAGACGCAATTCTGGACCATGCAGGTGTCGGAAGGTGAGTACATCATGGACCTGGAATGGACAGGTGAAGCACTTGTAGATATCACCATTGGTAAATACGACTATGGTGGCCTGTTTCTTCGTATGCCCTGGGAAAAAGACATAAAAGGTGAAGTAGTCAACGCCGCCAGACAAAAAAACCAGGCTGCTGAGGGTCAGCGAGCCATGTGGGTAGATGTAGGCATGCAGGTAGACGGAAGGGATGACCTGGCGCATATTGCCATTTTTGACCACACCCAAAATAGTGGATATCCTCAACCCTGGCGTGTAGACAATCAACTGGGTGTGGGGCCTGTCCGTGCCCGACCTGGTGACTGGGAGATCAAAAAAGGTGAAAGCGAGATCATCAAACATCAGATCCGTGTATACACAGGTGAACTGGATAACGTAGCGCTTACAGAAAAGTGGACCGCTTATGTCGATGGTCATTTCTATTCCGTTGGCGCTTTGTGGAACATCGCACGACAGGAAGGCAGAGATGCTAAATTTCTCAACCCTGAGGAAGCGGTGGAAGCGATGACAATCAAAGAAGGTTACAACGTAAATGCCTGGGCTGGTGAACCTATGATCACGCAACCCATTGCTTTTTGCTGGGACCACAAAGGAAGGCTGTGGATAGCCGAAAACCGGGACTATGAAACCAGGCAAACCGGCTTTTCCAATTCCGGTGATAGTCGGATCCTCATATTAGAAGATACCAATGGCGATGGCAAAGCAGATAGCAGAAAGGTTTTCCTTGAGGGCATCCCCTTCCCTTCTGCTATTGCGGTGGGATTTGATGGGATTTTCCTTGCCGCACCTCCAAACCTTCTCTTCGTTCCTGATAAGGATAAGGATGACAAAGCTGATATGGAGGATATTGAAGTCCGTCTGACCGGGTGGGGCATCCGCGACAGACATGAAACCATCAACAGCTTGCATTGGGGTCCTGATGGCTGGCTTTATGGACTGGAAGGATTTGCAACGCCTTCAAAAATCAGAAAACCTGTTGGAGAGGGTCATATTTACAAGCACCGTGACGCCTTCCCTGCTGACCTGCTGGAGGCAGACGGAGTAGACATCAATGGAGGCGTCTGGAGGTACCATCCCATCAAAGACATTTTTGAGGTGGTGGCTCATGGCTTCAGTAATCCCTGGGGCATAGACTATGATGCCAAAGGACAACTGTTTATTTCTGCCTGTGTGATCCCCCACCTATGGCATGTGATCCCAGGCGGCATCTATCAACGACAGGGTGGATCGCATTTCAATCCTTATTTATATTCGGACATTCAAACCATCGCCGATCACAGACACAGGTCTGCACATGGTGGCGCCAGGGTTTATCTTTCTGATGCCTTCCCCGAAGATCAGCATGGCAGGATTTTCATGGCCAATATCCATGAACATGCTGTGTTGTCTGATGTACTTGAAAAGAAAGGCTCCGGGTTTTCAGCCTCTCATGGAGAGGATTTTATGTTGGCCAACAATGCACAATGGATCGGTTTCAGCATGGAACTTGGGCCCGACGGAAATTTATATGTCCTGGACTGGCACGATGCGGATATCTGCGGTATGGAGGTGCTTCACAAGGAAACGGGAAGGATATTCAGGATCTCACCGGAGGATTCACGGGCTAATAGCTGGGAAGGCAGATATGGAGACCTGACGAAATTGACAGACCTGGAACTGGCAAAGCTTCAGACCAACAAAAGCTCATGGCATGCCAGAAGAGCCAGAGTGATTCTTCAGGAACGAGCCGCTAAAACTTCAATATCACAGGATGCTGTTGGCGCATTGAACAATACACTCAAATCTGATAAAAATTCCGACTGGAGATTGAGGGCTCTTTGGGCCTTACATGTTTCCAAAGCGATCGATGCCAGGCAACTCAAGCAACTACTAAGCGATAAAGATGAGTATATCAGGGCCTGGAGTATCCAGTTACTTTGTGAAGACAAAAAGGTGAGTCAGGATGTTTTGACACAATTCCAATCGATGGCTAAGAATGATCCGTCTCCAGTTGTGCGATTGTACCTATCTGCTGCCTTGCAAAGGATCTCTCCTAATCAAAGGTGGGACCTGGCTCTGGCCCTATCCAAACGAAAAGAGGATGTGGGTGATCATAACATCCCTCACCTGCTATGGTTTGGTATTGAACCTCTGATCAAGGATGATCCAAACAAGTACTTGACCATAGCTACGGAAACCGAGATCCCCATGATCTCGCAGTATATGTCCAGGCGCATGGTAGATGCTGATAAAATGCCGGTCCTTGTAGCAGCATTGAGTAAGAAAGGCAAGAACCAGGTAAATCTTCTCAAAGGGTTCCGGGATGGACTGGAAAGTCGGCCAGGCACATCAGCTCCAGCAAACTGGGATCAGGCCTATGAGTCTATCAGTAAGCAAGGTGGGGAGGCTGCTCAGATAGCCCTCAACATCGCCCAGCAGCTTGGGGATTCTCGGGCAGCCATCCAGTATATGGCTACTTTGAAGGATAAAAATGCTCCCATCGCCAAACGGATCGAAGCATTGAACGGTTTGTCTGGGCAGCAATGGCCGGAGCTACCGGCTCTCCTACCCGATTTGTTGGAGGAAGAAGCTTTGCGGAATGCTGCCATTAAGAGCATTGCCAATTTCAACAGTAATAACCTGGGGCGGGTATTGCTTGAAAAATATCCGGAGTTCAATAAAACAGATCAGCTAGAAAGCATCCAAACACTATCGTCACGATCGGGCTACGGAAGGATGCTCACAAGTGCAATCAAAGACGGCACCATTCCAAAATCTGATATTCCTGCCTATGCTGCCCGACAATTGAGACGTGTGGTAGGAAATGGGTTTGTAGAAGTCTGGGGCCCCATCGATCAGCTTACCGGTAATCAAAAAGCGATGTATGAAAAATACCGCGACCTGCTCAGCACAGAGGCGCTGGCTAAGGCCAATGTAAAAAATGGTAAACAGGTATTTTTGCAAACCTGTGGACCTTGCCACAAGATGTATGGTGAAGGGGGAACATTGGGACCCGATATCACCGGCTCCAACAGACAAAACCTGGAATATCTGCTCAGCAATGTGCTGGATCCCAGTGGCGAGATCCAAGATGATTACCGAATGGTGGTAGTGACGACTCGCGACGGTCGTACCTTCAGCGGGAATGTGGCTATGGAAAATGACCGAACCATTGCGTTGAGCCTGGTAGGTCAAGACACAGTTAGCATTGCTAAATCAAATATCCAGTCGAAAGATGTGACCAATGTGTCTATGATGCCGGCCGGATTGTGGGAAACGCTGGAAGATCAACAAATCATTGATTTGGTAGGGTATTTACGGACATCCGGTCAGGTGGCGTTGAAGTAGTGGTTCTATTGATTTATGGCTATTTGATTTCAAAATAAATCAACTTGTCCGACTCCACGATTTGTGATGAATCTTTTTTCAAATCCCGGTCGAATGGCCGATTCAGGTTATTCGCGGCCAGGTCCTCTACCGATCTGTCAACCTGAATTGAATATTTACCTGCATGCCATGCTTGCTCAGGGATAAACTCAATGCCAGTTTCTCCCGGAAGAATATTGAACAAGCCATCAACCCGTTTCCCTCTACTATCCAGCACTTTGAATGATCCCATCAGGGATGTGTAGTCTAGCACTTCATTAAAATAAATCCTCAGGGGTCCCTGTGTAGTAGGTTTGGGCGTCAAAATTGCCCATTGATCTACCGTAGGCATCCTTTCATCTCTTGATGATACGTAAATATGCTTGTGAACAGCTTTTTGCAAAGGAATGCCCTCAGCTGATTTCCATTTTTCTGAAATCACTATCGTGTATTGCTTTCCTCCCTCAATAGGAATCCCTTCCAGGACATTGGGCAGCAGACTTTTTTTGATCCTTCCGGGTTCCAGCCAAAGTGTAAGCATGGTATGATCATAATTCCACAATTCGGGATCCAGCTTTAGGAAGATGTGACTGAGTGTATCTCCTTTTTCATCCAGCAAACTCACATAATTCGAAGAATGCCATTCACTCATTGGTTCGCTGAACTCCAGGTGGATCTTTAGCAGATTCTCAGGTACGGTATCAACAGAAGGATAAATATGGATCATTGACGGTGCTCCTATGTTTGATCTCCGGGGTATGGAAAATTGATCAATCGTTACACCATCATATTTTATTTCATAGGTAATCTCACTCCTGAATGGAATGGCCGGGATAAATTTGATAGAATGTTGATCCCTTTCAAAATCACCTAACATGGATGTTTCGGCACCCGTAATAGCTATGTTCAGCTTTTCAATGTCTATATCGGATTTCGGAAAGAATGAAAGAGGAATAGAAACCGCAATTGGTTTTCCATTTACGAATTGGACTGATACATCGGTCGGGATTTCCCTATTCCCCGACGGTGTGCATGCATAAAAGTATAGCGCAACAAAAATGGCAAGAACCGTAGTCCCAGCCATTTTGTAATTGATAAAATTAATCGATCCGCTCATCGGGACCCGAATATTATTACTGCCACTTACTAGCCGCCTCCGTTCTTAACGCCAATGCTCCATCTTCTCCTTTTTGAAGTAAAACCACTTTATCGGAGCCAAAAGCATCCAGTTGCTGTACGTCTTTTTGGTCAAATACCTTAAAATCCACCCCTGCAGTACCTTCTACTTTTTCTGTCAATGACCCATCATATCGGTTAAGGTCATCAATATTCACCCGCATCATGGGTCTGGAAGAATTGGCAAACAACAGCGAAGTTTTGTTATTCATTTTCATGGATATAATGTCCAATGGAGTATTTCTATTACCCAATTCAGCTACGGTCCTTCCTTTCACCACATGCTGACCAGCCTTCAGTTCATCCAGGGGAAATAAAACAAGAGGTGTACAGGTATAGCTAGCCACCAGATAAGATCGTCCGCCTATCGTAGCAGTTGTAAATGACTTGATCGGGGCATATGTTTCGTATCGGCCATGGTTGGCGTGGAAAATTTCTAAAGAAGTACTGGCCGCTTCCTTGTTGAATGGAAAGGAAATGCTCCTAAAGGTGGAACTAAACTCTTTGTTTGACAATCCTGAAACCATCACTTTTCCATTGGCATATTCCATATCTGAAATAGCATGAACCCTGATGGGTCTTCCCCTTCGATCAGTGGCGTCTTCTGCGGGTGCATCTGATATCCCGATTTTTGAAAATTCAACGTTATCGAGTCCAACTTTTGATACTTTGCCCTTCACCATTTTTAATAACAATGGGGTGCCATCAGCCAGATGTACAGCAAAATATAACGCTTTGGAGATGGGGTTCACCACCATGTCCTGAATCACAATATCTTCTGGTGTGGTTCCCAGCGACTCAGCAAACAACTTACTGATATCTTTCGCTGTGACATCGTCGGATTGGATATTTGACCTGGTATCATCGGTATTCAGTGCAAATATTGATGCACTCCTGGTATCACCTATAAACAAGATCCCATCGGGTCCAAAAGACAATTTACTCATCGACTCAATGGCAGGACTCCCCTTTTCCAGGTTGTATTTTAGGGAAGTAGATGAAGGCAACACGCTGAAAGCCATGACCACAACAGCCAGGCATAAAATGAGCAGGTAATATAATTTCTTCATAAGATTTGGGTTTATTTTCCTCTCTAGAAAGTTTATAACAGGAGATTTTACAATTATCCCTCTCAATGTAACATATTATTCTGAAGGAAAACTGAAATACTCTGCCCGCAGTAGTGATAACAGGATTCACCTCCAGTGTACAGCTGGATGTTCACTTCTACAAGTCGTAGAACATACAAATCGCCGGATACTATCAGATCTAAATAATTGATACAAAGGAGCAGGGAAACTAAAGGAATGAAATAAGTTGTGGGTTTTGTGTGAGTGTGGCTTAAGAAGTCAGGATGAAGTCTCTTAATAAAGACAATAAATCGTAGACCTCCTGACTACTGATTTCTGATTTCTGATTTCTGATTTCTGATTTCTGATTTCTGATTTCTGACTTCTGTATAAAAAGAAAAAGGTCGCGGCACCCCTACCACGACCAGATTCAAATAAACAACATT
>DKPQ01000021.1:70141-95597 GCA_002471275.1 Flammeovirgaceae bacterium UBA7330 | reverse complement strand
AACGAGTGCATTGACGGATTGATTGATTGGTGGTCTGTGATTTTGGGGTGGTCTGTGAGCCACAGACCATAGGTTAAAGTGAGCCACAGACCACGGGTTAGTGTATGTGATTTGGCATGAGGGGTGGTCTGTGAGCCACCATAGCCGTCAACCTAAGAAGATTCTTAATTTAATTTACATCTTTAATAAATCCCGAAGGGATGCCAGTATTATAGATGCAAGATCGAACATAAGATCTAACCCCGAAGGGGTGTTATTATGTCACTCCTTCCTGAACACCCTGGTCTGTGGCTCACAGACCAGTGACCATTTACTCAAAATATTCACTGTAATGTGTTAAAAACCCAAATTCATCCTCACCTGTAAGGTAAAATCTTGATGAGGACCATTTATAATCTTCTGGGTATTTCACAAAACTCCATTTCTCTACCAAAGGATTATCATGAATGTAGTCCAACTTTTGTACGAATTTCTCTTTTGAGTCCATCAATACTGCCAACGGATCACGTAACCAAACCCTAAATTTTCTTTCCTTTTCATCTACTCGAAAACCTGATAACTTATCAGGATAGCCTGACTTCAAATCATTTATGATTTCATGAGCTGTAGCTTTATTGAAACTGGCATGAGGCATTTCTTTACCATTTAGCTTAATCATTTGCCATAGCAGGTGTATGTGGTTTGGCATGATTACATATCCAAAAACTTTTATTTGACCCTTCTCAACCTGACTCTTTAATTGATTTATTATCAATAGCTTGTATGCATCATCAGCTAATAGATGACTCCAGTCTTTTATGGTATCGGTCCAGAAGTAGACCTCATTGAGCTTCATTTTAGATTTTCTATCACCGTCTAACCAATCAGTCATTCGTTAAATATAATGAAACCGAATATTGCCGTACAAGAATCAATAAGAATTAGAATCAATAAGGGGTGGTCTGTGAGCCACAGACCACGGGTTAAAGGGTCGCCCACACCGAGGCTGAATATATATATATATATATATGGCATTTCGTTCGTGAAAATACCAACGATGGCATAAAAATCTTTGCGTGTGGCTCTACCCGTAATTGGAAAACAGGAAATAAAACATGTGCAGGCCAAACAGGATCAGGATCACCCCTACGGAGCGGTTCATGATCATTATTGAGTTGGGAGTGACTATGGATCTCAGCCTGTTTGCAATAAAAGCCTTGAGTAGGTCCGTGGAAAAAATGGTCGCTAAAACTCCTGAGAAGAATACCTGCTGCTGCCAGGTATTGTATTCAAAATTGACTGAGACAATTCCGATGATACCCATCCAGAAAACGAGAATAAAAGGATTGAATCCATTGAGCAAAAAGCCCTTCACGATGTATTTGACGTTATTGACATCCTGCTTATTCTCCCCTTCATTGGAATAAATCCTTGGTTTTTTGAACCAGGAGTAAATTCCGTAGGAGATCAATACAATAGCTCCCACGATGGACAAAATAATTTTAAACCGATCGCTCTCCATCCATGAGGTAATCCCCATCAGCGATAAAATCACAAATACGATGTCGCTCAAAGAAATACCAATGGCTAAGAGTAAAGCTCTCGTAAAGCCTTTTTGAACACTGGTTTGAACAAGAGAGAAGAAGGCTGGTCCGAGCGAAAAAACGAAGATCAATCCAAACAATAATCCATTAAGAAATGGGGTCATTGAGCTGTTGTTTTTGTAGAAATTCCCTCCAAAGATGGGCTTTTTCTTTTTTTAACACGCGTGGAAACTTGTTTTGTCCGCCTTCACGGCCCTGTTCTTTCATCCAATTGTAAAATAATTGACTTGGTAAAATACTGATATTCAACTCTTTAAGTGCATGTGCCCGCTCTACCGCATAATCATCGTTCAGTTTTTTGAGATAATCATCCAGTTTTTCCTTAAACACCTCTTTGTCAACTTTATCGTCGGTCCCGATGTACCAGGAGTGGGCAAACAACGAACCATGTGATTCACCGATGACAGTAAACTCCCGGATGTCCAGGTTCAGGTCTTCACTTACCAGCTCCACGGCCTTATTCATATTGTCCATAGACAGATGCTCGCCACACAGACTAAGGAATAATTTCGTTCGGCCGGTGATGATAATTTCCGGCTCTTCTAATGAGACAAATCTGATGACATCCCCTATCAGATATCTCCAAGTGCCAGCATTGGTGGTAATGAGCAAAGCATAGTCCTGATTGGTCTTTACATCCTGAATGCTCAAGGTGGTAGCATGCGCTTTGATCTCTCCATCTTCCGTAAAATTTTCGCTGGTGAAAGGGATGAATTCATAGTAGATGCCATTATTAAGTACCAGTCGCATGGATTTTCGCTCCGGCAATGCCTGGAACGCAATAAAACCCTCACTGGCGAGGTAGGTTTCCATGTAGATCAATGGGCGAGCCACCAGTTTTTCAAAGCCTTTGCGATAGGGATCGAACGGCACTCCCCCATGTACGAAAATGGAAAGATTAGGCCAGATATCATGGATTGAGCTGACCTGATATCGCTTGATAATCTTTTCCATCAGGATCTGCAGCCAGGCCGGCACACCCACAATGATCCCAATATCCCAGTCTTTGGCATTTTCCACAATCTCATCCAGTTTCTTACTCCAATCCACTGTTTTGGCAATCTTCTTACCTGGCTTGTAAAAATGCTGGAACCAAAAAGGGATCTGGGAAGTGGTTATCCCGCTGAGATCTCCTTCAAAGTAGTCGCCATGCTTCCGTAAGTTGGTACTTCCGCCCAGCATCAAGATACCTTTGGTGAAAAAGTTATCCGGCAGGCTGTACCTGGACAGTGACAGAATCTGTCGTATGCTCGTTTTACGGATCGACTTGATCATTTCTTTTGTGATCGGAATATGCTTGCTGGAAGCTCCCGAGGTACCACTACTTAATGCATAATACTTGATCTTTCCGGGCCAGCATATGTTGGTCTCCCCTGCCCGGGTACGGTGCCACCACTCGCTATCCATTTTGTCGTAATCGAAGATGGGGATGGAGGATTTAAATGCTTCGTAATACCTGCTTTCGGGCTGTTGCTTGAATGTCTTCAGGATTTGATCAAACTCGTAAGCCTTTCCAAACTCTGTATGCCGACAATGGATCATCAATTTGCTTAATTCCTGCTTCTGAAGATTAGCAGGTGAGGTATATTGTTGTTCAAGACTCTCTCGTAATATTATCCCTTTTTTGAGTAACGTACCAATTATTGCCATGCCTTAGCCTAATTCAGTTTGGGGTTCATAGATTTGTAAAACAAAAATGCATATTTCATTTTTAAGATAGATAAATGTCTCAAATTCAAGAAAATATTCGTCACCTAATATCATCCCTGACCGAAACCCCTTGCCAGCTGGTGGCCATCAGCAAAACGAAGCCCGTTTCGGACATTATGGATGCATATGAAGCAGGTCAAAGACATTTTGGTGAAAACAAAGTGCAGGAGCTGGCAGCTAAATACGAAGAGCTGCCCAAGGACATCAAATGGCATATGGTCGGCCATCTTCAACGAAACAAAGTGAAGTACATCGCTCCATTTGTACATCTTATCCACAGCATTGATTCCCTGAAATTGCTGAAAGAAGTAAATAAACAGGCAGAGAAGGCCGGTAGAACAATCGACTGTTTGCTACAGGTGCACATTGCGGAAGAATCAACCAAGTTTGGTTTTGGCCCGGAAGAGCTCACACCACTGGTGCAATCTGATGCATTACAATCTCTGGAACACGTCCGGGTGGTCGGCTTGATGGGCATGGCTACCTTTACTGAGGATGAAAGTCAGATCAAAAGGGAGTTTAGCTCCTTGCACACCCTGTTTGAGCAATTGAAGAGCATTCAACTCCCCGATAATGTGAAGATGCAGGAACTTTCTATGGGCATGAGTGGAGATTACCCACTGGCATTGGCATGTGGAAGTACCATGATCCGAGTGGGTTCTTCAATCTTCGGAGCGCGTAATTACGCCTGATTATTATTGGTTGGAGGATGGCAGCAATACATTCCCTGTCAATGTAACACGTTCAGGGTTGTTTACTGCATTAGAATAGACGGTAATCACTTTATTCTGCATTCCTCTTTTGCCCACACTACTGAAAACAACTTTCAGTTTGGCTGAGTCACCTGGTGCCAAAGCTTCCCGAGACCAGTTTGGTGCGGTACACCCACACGTAGTTTTTACGTCAGAAATTACCAAAGGACCCGAACCTGTATTGACATATAGGAAATCGTATTGTACCTTTTCGCCCTGATTGACTTCGCCAAAATCGTATTTACTTTTAGCAAAACTGATTTTTGGTCCTGTGACAGTTTCGGCGTCAGTATCAGGTCCCTGAGCATAAATTGTGGTCAGTGCAAAAAATAAAGTAAGAATGGTTAGTGCGTATTTCATGTGTTTCAATTCTTTTTATTCAAAGTAAAGTTAACGTGCTATTGTCAATTAAGGTTCTTTTTTGGAAATGATGTACTGTTGTGAGTGATATAAAGACATTTAGCCAGCGGGTGAGGGTGCGTGTATGCGGCCTCCTGGAGGAGGAGGATAGCATTTTACTTCTAAAACATAATCAGATAGGAGAAAAAGGTTATCTATGGTCACCTCCTGGTGGAGGTGTAGAATTTGGAGATAACAGTGAAGAAACGCTGATTAGGGAATTTGATGAAGAAACCGGATTAAAAATTAACATTGAGGAATTTTTATTTGTTAATGAATATATTGATGACCGATTTCACGCCGTAGAACTTTTCTACTCCGTGAAACGTATTGGGGGCGAGCTGACCCTTGGAAACGACCCTGAATTGGCCAAAAACCGGCAAATTCTGGAGGATGTGAGGTTTATTACTTACAACGAATTAAAATCCATGGATCAAAAGACCCTTCACAACGCATTTTCATATTTTGACGAGCCCAGAGACATTTTTAAGATCAAAGGACACATCAATTTTATCAACATTTAAGAACGTGCGCTTCAGTAGTTTAATAAGAATATTTATTATTGCAAAAAACCTAAAGTATGAATAATACAAAAATCCTAACTATCGTATTCGGAGTCATAGCTGCCGGGCTTGCTTACTTCCTTTATTATTCCATCAATTCAAGCATTGAGGAAACAAAACGTATTGCAAGACATGAAGCCAGAATCATTGAACAACTTAAGATGATTCGGGAGGCAGAATTGGCTTTTCAATCAGTAAATGGTCGATATACCAGCGATTGGGACAAGCTTCTTGCTTTTGTTGACACTGGCAGGTTTTTTATTACTGAAAGAACAGAAACGATCGTTACCCTGGATTACGGTGCTGACAGTTTATATGTTGAAATTGACACTTTAGGTACTGTTCCTGTAAAAGATTCAATATTCAAAGCTTCTGTATATCCTAGGTTTGACCTGGCAACACTTCCATATGTTCCTGGTATCAAACCTCCGGTAAAATTTGAGATCTGGGCAGACAAGATCGAAAAGTCAGGAGTAAAAGTTGACGTAATTGAGGTTTATAATCCTAAGCCGGTGAACCCTAAGAGAGACGAAAAGAGCGAATACAACACCAAAAAGCCGCTTCGATTCGGTTCCAGAACCAGTGTAACTACTGCGGGTAACTGGGAATAAATTTTGAGCAGTACGGCCACATTAGGATATGCCATAGCTAAAAAGGCAATAAGTGAGCGCTTCGATCCCGAGAAGCGCTCTATCTATACGCTTGCCATCCAAATAGGCATCACAGACATGCAATTGTGTGTGGTCAACCGCCAAACAGGAAGGTGTCTTTCCATTGAGGATTTTAGGTTTGAAAATGTAAGGACCATCAACAACCGGTTGGAGGTTGTCAAACAGATTTTTGAAAGGCATCCTCATCTTGCACAGCAGGATTGGGGCACGGTAAAGCTTTCGGTCAAAACGCACAAATATACGCTGGTGCCTGCATCAGTGTTCCTTTCGGAGCACACTTCAGACTACCTTTCATTAAATGCCGAGGTAAACAACAAGATTGAAGAGACGCATTACTACAGGCACATTTCGTGTAATGCCATTCATCTTTTTGCAGCGGACAAGAAGCTTGTGGAAACCGTAAGAGCTTATTTCCCCAAAAAACATATCGAGCTTGTGAGTCAGGCTTGTGCCCTGATAGAGGGAACACTACAATATGACGATCATTCGGTGGAGAAGTCCATGTTTTGTCTGGTAGACAAAGGCATTCTTCATATATTGGTTTCTCAGAATCAGAAGTTGATCTTTTACAACCAGTTTGCGGTCCGCAAGCCGGAAGATTACCTCAAATACATCATGTTGGTAATGCAGGAGACCCAGCTTAATCCCAAGACCAGCAATGTGGTGATGTGGGGTGGATTGAATGCCGATAGTGTGGTGATCAATACGCTTAAGAAGTACATCCGAAACATTTCTCTGGGTACCAAGCCCAAATTCCTTCGCTTCGAAGGTGAGCTGGACCGCTTACCCGACCACCAATATTTTGATGCTTATAGTATCTTTCTGTGTGAGTGATTGAATTGAAGGCCGTCCGATATTTCGACTTTCTGATATTCTGACAATATAGTGGGCAGTGGGCAGTGTAGGTATTTCTGTTTATTTTGCTGGACCAAACATGATGATCTATACGCTATGAAAAAGGTTGCTATTTTCCCCGGGTCCTTCGATCCTTTTACCAAAGGTCATGAAGATGTGGTATTGAGGAGCCTTCGGTTGTTTGACGAAGTGATCATAGGTATTGGTCACAACTCACAAAAGAAACGATACTTTGATGTGGAGCTGATGATGGAAAAGATCAACGAAGCGTTTAAAGATGAATCGCGGGTTTCTGTGATCGTGTACGATGAGCTCACCGCCAAGCTGGCTTCCAAATACAACGCCAACTTCATGGTCAGAGGACTGAGAAATACCACTGATTTTGAGTACGAAAACAGCATCGCTCAGATCAACAAATACCTGAATACTGAACTGGAGACTGTATTTCTGATTACCTCACCGGAATTGGCCCCGATCAGTTCCAGCATCATTCGGGAAGTACACAAATACGGTGGAGATGTGACTCCTTTTCTTCCTTATGAGCTTTGATTGATGGCCTTGAGTAATCGGTGATACTCGTGGATCACATTTCGGATAGAACGATAAGATCCGTATAAGAGCGATCTTAATTCAGTAAGTGTAACCCAGCGTACATCATCTATATTTTCTTCTGCCTGGGGCTTCATATTGGTATCATCGAGGCATTCCATGGCATACCAGTAGGTTTTCTTCAGCACATATCGCCTGTTTCGTATGTAGGTATGCCAGGTTACCCCAATCTTTCGATCAATTGCTATCCTGACACCCGTCTCCTCTTCCACCTCACGTATGGCACAGGCTTTTTTCTTTTCCTTTTTGTCCATTTTACCCTTGGGCAGGTCCCACCGCCCCTGACGATAGATCAACAGAGTCTTTCCATCCTTATCCACTACCCCTCCGGCAGCTTCCACCACCTTGAATTTGCTTTTAATGAACCTGATCATCGACTTGCTATCGTCAGAGGTAAAAGTGATGGAATCGACCTCTTTTAGCTTATTGTCAGTCATCAGGTGGAGCAACTCATCTACCTTTTCAGGGGCAGCGTCATGGATGAGCACATCGTCGATCAACTTCTTGGGTTTGATTTTCTGCGTTTTACCATCGAGAATAAGGTCATATTCCGACGGGTCCTTTGCTTCAGCCTTATCAATGATCCTTACAGGTATATCGTTGATGAATATTTTCACAAGTAGCTTTAGCTTTGTGGTGGTGTTACAAAACTTAAATATATCGGGAGAGTTCAACTATTTTAGAAAACCGCCCAATAAATTTTCATTAATTTTTTCTTATGCCCATTCAAATCTATGACAATCAGGTAGCGAAGAATATCGCTACAGAACTACTACGCATTCAGGCCATCAAATTAAGACCCAATGATCCGTTCACCTGGGCCTCGGGATGGAAGTCTCCGATTTATTGCGATAACAGACTGAGCCTGTCATTCCCGGAAGTAAGGTCTTACGTAAAAAAAGCGCTGGCTGACCTGATTAAAGACAAGTTTGATGGTGTGGAAGCCATTGCAGGTGTAGCGACGGCAGGCATCCCACAGGGAGCCCTGGTGGCAGATCTCCTGGGCCTACCCTTTATCTACGTTCGATCAAAATCGAAGTCACACGGGATGGGGAATCAGATAGAAGGCGTGGTGACCAAAGGGCAAAAAGTGGTGCTGCTGGAAGACCTCGTTTCAACGGGAGGTAGTTCGCTCATGGCAGCGGATGCTGTACGGGCAGCTGAGATGGATGTACTTGGGATGGTGGCTATCTTCACCTATGGATTTCCAATCGCAGAAGAGAACTTCAAGAAGCATCAGATTGACCTATGGTGCCTGAGTGATTACCATCACCTGATAGAAGTAGCCAGCGATAATAAAACCATCAACCCGGATTCGCTGGGGACACTCAAGAAATGGAGAGAAGATCCGGCAAGCTGGAAGGGGTGATTCATATGGTCGTACTATGACTTGGAGTCATAGTATGACTATGGGTAGCGCTCTTCGATGCCTAGTCCGAATAAGGCGAAATCATATTTAACCGGATCTGTAGCGTCCATTTGTTTGAGATTTTCTGTCAGCTCAATGGCTGTTTTCCAGTCCGTTTGCTTCCTGGTGATCAACCCCAGCCTTCTGGCTATGCGGTCGACATGGAGGTCGCAGGGACAAATCAGCTCGGCCGGAGAAATTTTGGACCATAACCCGAAATCAACACCGCTATCGTCTTTCCTCACCATCCAGCGCAGGAACATATTCATCCGTTTACAGGCTGAATTTCTGATGGGTGAGGGGATGTGTTTATACGTTCGGGTGGGATGATCAGGCAAAGAAAAGAAATGATGGAAAAAGTAATTTAGACGTGAGGACATGTCCGGGTTTGTATCCGGGGTGATAAATGCTTCCTCCAGGGTGGCGAATTGCTGATAATGCCACTGAAAAAAAGAGATGAAATATAAAGCATCGGTCGGATTGAACGTTCGGTGTTTGAATTGCAGAAAGGGCTTCAGGTCTTCGTCGGAATGGTTGAGTATAAAGTCATGGGGTGCATGGTCCATGTAAGCAAAAAACTCCGTGCATTTATTTATGATCGTTTTCCGTTGACCCCAGGCAAGCATGGCTGCAACAAACCCTGTGATTTCGATATCCTGGGGTTTGTTATACCTTCTGGGAATACTGATGGGATCATTGGGGATAAAATCCGGCTGGTTGTACTTAGCCACCAGATCATCTAAAAATGCTTTCAACTCCCCCACTACTCCTCGTAATAGGAAATTTCTACCCTGGCCTTAGGGTCGATGATGCCCAACCGCTTGAAGGCGACTGGCGTTAGGCGAATTAAGACATTTTCATTGAGGCCGGTATCGGGAAGCCTGGCCACCACCTTGACGAATACTTTCTGGTTGTTCATCAGGTTACGGACTTCCACCAGGGAGCCCACCGGCTGATTGCGATGCAGACATAGATATTTATCTGTAGGGATTACGTCCTCAATCTTTTGTGCAATGCCCTCTTCGATTATCCGTACGAAACCACTTTGGTCTACCATTCGCTTCTTGATGCCGTAGGGTGTCTTCACGATTTTCGGAGCATCGAGCACTACATCCACCTTCTGCTTGAGCTTCAACTCCTGCCCGATATCCAGCCTGTCAGAACTCAGCTTATTCCAATACTTTAAACTGTCTACCCGCACTCCATATTGAGTTGCAATAGAAGACAAATCATCTCCACTTTGCACCTGATAGGCAATGAAATCCGATTCATCTATTATGGGTTCATCTACCACTTCTTTTGCCGGATCCTTGGTTACAACTTTTGCAACTTCCACTGCCGAGTCCTTTTTTGTGGGGTATGAGCTAAATACAATGGCTTTAGGATCTTCTTCTATGGCCTCCGGAGCGAGCTTTTTGATCACCAATTCCTGACCTATGGAAATGTCATTGGAATTGAGGTTATTCATCTCTTTGAGCTGATATACCCTAAGTCCATATTTCTGCGAGATGCTAAACAGCGTTTCGCCTGTTTCCACCACATGGATGGTTTCAGGTTTTGATTTATTTCCGGAACCTGAGACAGGAACCAGGGGGATTTTGAGTACCTGCCCCAATGAAATGGTGTTGTCTGATATTTGGTTGAAAGCAATTACCTCATTGATCTGTGCTCCATACCTCTTGCTCAAGGCATAGAGTGTCTCTCCTTTTTCCACCTCATGGATCACAACGACCTTGTCCTGCACCTTTTCGATGCGGAGGGAATCCAGTGAGAACACCTGGATGAAGCTCAAAAAAAACAATAGTGTTAAACTATAACTCAATGGCATTGATTTGTTTTTTTTCAACGATGAATATTAGATAATTATTGAATACAAAAAAACTCCCGGGTGCGATGCCTTCCATCTTTTGGTCCAGGATCGTGCGGTAAATTTCTTCTTCCTCCCTGATAACAACCATTTTTCTGATAAAATCCTTCCCATCAGGAATAGAATAGCTGATAATGATGTAATCTCCCGTCTCCATATAATCTACCAGAGAAATGATATTTTCCCCTGATAGAAACGCTTTTACCACCTCAAAATTATCACTTCCCTCCCAATAGACTACAGGTTCCATAAACATGTATTGCTCTTTTTTTTGAGGAATATCAGGAAGCGGCTTCTGCAATACACTCGAGGGATCTTCAATCTTCTGATAGATTATACTGTCCTCCCGGATATCTACCAGTTGATGTCCGGAAAAATGACTAAACACCTCTCCGGTATCACTTTTGGCCACAATCAGGGACTTATCCAGCGGGTTTTGTGGGTCCTGATATTTTTCTAAGAATAGATATCCGCTCTGTAATAGCTGAAGCGTGCTCCACCAGTCAGCCCCATCTACCGCTATAGGACCTCGCAGGGTATTTTGTGCAATATCAAGGATCCGGTAGGAAATGTGTAGCTGCTCCTGGTCACGGATTTCCAGGGCCAACTGTCCGGATTGCTTATCCAGGGAAGTCTTCCAGATAACCCCGTCTACATGAAAAGAAAATGCTAAATTCGATAGCTGCCTCAAGCCTTCTGGTGTAATTTTACTATATAGAACCCAGATAAGTTGAACTTTCGACAACAATCCGGGTTTAACCTGAAATATGTACTAGACTTTTTATTACATGACAAAACTCTCATACATAATCCAGGTTTAATGGCTAAGTTAGCGAGATAGTGATGGTCAGAAAAATAATGTTCCTGGTACTGTTGTTTACTGGTCTGCAGGTGTTTTGCCAGCAGGAAGACAGCATTACCGTATTGCATATGAAGGTGCAGGCAAATATTGATCCCCGCACCAATAGATACACAGAGCTGGGGCTGGATCATGCCCGAGAAATCGGGGCAGACTATGTGATCCTCGAGCTGGACACCTATGGTGGTGCGCTCAATGATGCCGATGAGATCCGTACGCGCATCCTTGAATTTGAGATCCCTGTGTATGCTTACATCAACAAAGACGCTGCCTCTGCCGGGGCCTTGATCTCTATTGCCTGCGACAGCATCTATATGGCAAGGGGCTCGAGTATCGGAGCTGCCACGGTGGTGACCCAGGATGGAACGGCAGCACCGGATAAGTACCAGTCTTACATGCGCTCGATCATGCGCTCCACCGCCGAGGCTCAGGGGAGGAACCCCAAGATTGCCGAGGGGATGGTGGACGAAGACATTGAAGTAGATAGTATAGCCACAGAGGGTAAAGTAATTACCTTCTCAGTTTCCGAAGCCATTAAATGGGGATTTTGTGAGGCTGAAGTATCGAGCATCGACGACATCATGGAACGCAGCCAGGTGACCGATTATGAGCTCGTCGAATTTACGCTGGACTGGTCAGAAAAAGTGATTGCCTTGTTTTTGAACCCCTTTATCAGTGGTATCCTGATCCTGATCATCATAGGAGGTATCTATTTCGAGCTCCAAACACCGGGCGTTGGATTTCCCATCCTGGCCTCTGTCATTGCTACGATCCTGTATTTCATCCCATACTATCTAAATGGTCTTGCAGAAAACTGGGAGATCGCTGTTTTTGTTGTTGGGATTGTCCTTATTGCGGTGGAAGTATTTGTGTTGCCCGGATTCGGTATTGCGGGTATTGCAGGATTGATCGCAACCATCGGTGCCCTTATTCTGGTGATGCTCAACAACGACGCTTTTGACTTTTCATTTGTTGATCCTAAAGAAATCTTTTACGCCATCAGCTCTACCGGATTGGCCTTGCTGGGTGCAATCGTCCTCATGTTTTTCGGAGGGATACGTCTGACCAATAGCAAATTCTTTAGCCGGATTGCGTTGGTGGAAGTCCAGGACAAAGAAGAAGGATATACCAGCAGCTTTTATAAAGAAAAAACCCTGGTTGGCAAGCAAGGTGCTGCTTATACTAACCTGAGGCCCAGTGGCAAGGTAATGATCGATGGAGAGATCTACGATGCGTATACACGGGGCAATTACATCGCAGAACAATCTCCCATCGAGGTGATCTCCGATGAAGGGACCTCACTAAAAGTGAAAGAAATCAAGGGATGAAGATATTAGGAATTATTCCTGCCCGGTATGCTTCTACACGTTTTCCCGGGAAACCATTGGTGGACGTGGCAGGAAAGCCGATGATCCGAAGAGTGTACGAACAATCGAAACAGAGTGAAGGACTGGATGAGGTGGTCGTAGCCACCGACGATGAACGGATAGCCGATGAGGTCATTCGTTTTGGTGGCAAAGTGGAGCTCACCTCAGAAAAGCATCGCAATGGCACTGAGCGTTGCGCAGAGGTGCTGGAGCGTTACCCGGACTACGACTACGTGGTTAACATCCAGGGCGATGAACCTTTCATCAAACCCCAGCAAATTGACGGACTGTGCGACCTCCTGGACGGAAGCGTGCAGCTGGGATCCATGGTGAAAAAAATTGAAGATCCTGCCCTGCTGGACAATCCATCCATCATGAAGGTGATCATGAACAAGTTCCATGAGGCCATCTACTTCAGCAGAACAGCTATCCCCTATGTCCGGGACTACCCTAAGGACGAATGGCTTCAGCACCACACCTTTTACAAGCACATCTGCATCTATGCATACCGATCCGACATCCTTTTTGAGATCACCAACCTCCCTCCCGCTGATTTGGAGACCAGTGAGTCGCTGGAGCAGCTGCGATGGATTGAAAATGGCTATAAAATCAAGATTGGGATCACGGAATTTGAAAGCCACAGTGTGGATACTCCACAGGACCTGGAACGCATCCTAAACCATCTGTAATGAAGAAATATTTAGAAATACTCGTCTGGGTCATGCTGATCGGCGCCTGTGTGCTTTTCTGGATCTCTATCCGCAGCACGACTGACCAGATGTATTATACCGGGGCGGCGCTGCTTGTCTGGGGCGGCGCGTTTATGCTGAACAGGTGGGTGAAGAAGATGGAGTAGGTGTCAGGAATCAGAAATCAGGAGTCAGGAGTCAGGAGTCAGGAGACCCGCCTACGCTTAAGCTTCGGCGGGTAAGCAGTAGGCAGTAAGTAGTGGGCAATAGGCAGTAAGCAGTAGGCAGTAGGCAGTAGGGAGTGGGAAGTAAGCAGTAGGCAGTGGGCAGTGGGCGCAGTCCTATACTTCCTAGCAGATGTCTCCTTACACAGAGAATGATTTCGTTTAACAATAGGTGATATAGGGACTCTGCGTCGACGTGGTAGTACCTTCGAATTACGCAGAGTCCTCTGCGAGAGACTCTGCTGGGAACGGGGAGGATGGTCGGATGTTCGGACTTTCCGACTTTCCGATGTTCGGACAGCCGGATTATACCGCAGTCGTCGGATGATTGATCCGTCTCCAACTCACCCATTTGTTTGATTTGGGGGTATTGTCCAGTATCTACTCCCCCTCTCTTGCGAAGAGAAGGTAGTTTGATTTGGGGATGTAGGCCGACCTGCTACCTTCCTAGCAGATGTCTCCTTACACAGGGAATGATTTTGTTCAACAATGGATGAGACAGGGACTCTGCGTTAACAGAGTACCTTCGAATTACGCAGAGTCCTCTGCGAGAGACTCTGCTGGGAACGGGGAGGATGGTCGGATGTTCGGACTTTCCAACTTTCCGATATTCGGACAGCCGGATTATACCGCAGTCGTCGGATGATTGATCCGTCTCCAACTCACCCATTTGTTTGATTTGGGGGTATTGTCCAGTTTCTACTCCCCCTCTCTTGCGAAGAGAGGGTAGTGTGATTTGGGGATGTAGGCCCACCTGCTACCTTCCTAGCAGATGTCTCCTTTAGGAGAGAATGAATTACAACACGATGGATGGAGTAGGGACTCTGCCGGGGAGTCCCTCCAAATTACGCAGAGTCCCCGCCAGCTGGCGGGAGACTCTGCTGGGAATGCGTGAGGATGTTCAGACAGTCCGATATTCCGACACTCAGATGTTCTTCATAGTCATATGGTGACTGTATAAAATTCTGCGAGATCCTCCCCCTGCACCCCCTCCTTAAGGGGGATAGTTCTATTGCGAGTTGGTTTCAAATTGTTAGGATTTACTTTCCTTTCTATCAGATACCTTAACCTTAATTGAATAAGATTCTTCACTTCGCTACTTATGACGTCTTCTAAATCTGTGCGGTGGGTCCCCTGAAGGGGTTTCGGGGGCGTGCGATGGCCTTCCCTCGCCCCTGCCCCGGCAGGCAGGCTGCCTAAAGGCATCCCTATAGGGACCAGCCCAACGTCATCCAGATTTGTGTGTTTTGAAAAAAAAATTACCTCTCAGAATGACGGTGATTTTTGACGACGGGTGTTTGATGGTGAAATCGTCAATTGGTAGAAATCCCCCTTTCACTACTAGCACTTAATCCGGCGTCTACCTTTTCATAAAGGGGGCGAAGGGGGATTTAAAGGGCATTTTTTCCTATCGTACGTCGCAGTCATCGGATGACTGCGTTCAATTATGAGAGACCTCAAGCATTTAATCGGATCCGGTTTGATTTACCAGTCTTTCAATAATTAGCCTGAAGTCATTCGATGACTAGGTAAAAGGATGCCGAAGTCATTCGAGGACTGGGATAATAAAAATTATTTCACAAAACGCTTGTATAGCTTCCGGTTACTTTTTAATTTATTCACCATTAAGTATAACTGAACCAGCTTTATTGGACCGCCTGAATAAAAGTCTGATTGTGTGTGTGCTTTTTATGAGCAGCTACTATGGGTTTTCGCAGCAATACCCTGTCCAGGTGACGACTACCCTCGCTCCTCCCTACTCCCTGTATCTCTCGGATTATACAGCTATTGGTTCTAACAACCTTCAAGTGCTAGTCAACCTGCTGGAGCTGGATCGACCTAACCTGCAAATCAAATTCAGGATCACCATCGAAGGGGCCGGGATCACCCTGCGGACCAACCCGACCTTCATGCCCAGACCATTGAATATCCAGGGGGGAGTGCCGGAGCTCTTCACAGGTGCGGACCTTACCTCCTACTTCAACCCGGACCACCTGGACTTTACAGGTATTACCCGTGCAGCCTTCAAACAATCCGGACAGCTGCCCGAAGGTTTTTATACATTCACTTTGGAAGTATTGGAATACAACAGAAGCGTGCGAATCTCAAACCAATCCATCAGCTATGCCTGGATCGTGCTCAACGACCCTCCCCTGCTCAACACACCCTTCAACGGGGATAAGCTCATCGCTACGGATCCGCAAAACATCATGTTTAGCTGGACACCCAGGCATACGGCTTCGCCCAATGCCGCTTTCTCTACGGAATATGAGTTCCGACTTGTAGAGATGTATCCCGGGCAGACCAATCCTGATATCGCCATCCGATCCTCGAACAGCATCTATACCACCACGACTAACCTCACCTCCCTCAACTATGGCATCATCGAGCCGACGTTGATCCCCGGTAAGCGGTATGCCTTTCGTGTACGGGCCTACGACACCAGCGGTCGGGACCTGTTTAAAAATGATGGGTACAGCGAGACCTATGTCTTTCAATATGGGGATGATTGTGGGACATTTGAGGGGATTGCAGCCAAGACACTTGACCCCCAGCGAGCCCGGATCAGCTGGGAACCGGAACAAAATCATACGGGCTGTGTGATCAACTATCGTAAAAATGGCAAAGAAGACTGGTTTACCCAGGAGGTGAATGGCAGCTATGGCATCGTGGCCCAGCTAACCGGAAAAACGACTTATGAATACCAGCTCATCCCCCAGTGCGGGACCATCCTTGGAGAGAAAAGCCCCGTGATGACATTCACCACTCCCGAAGTCGATGAGAGTGGATTTGTCTGCGGGGCACCCATCCCTGAGTTCGATGCCAGTGATGTCCCCCTGATGAAGCCTCTCCTACCCCTTGACGTGATCCAGGTCGGTGACTGGACCGTGAACCTCCTGAACGTCACTGTAAATGGAGATGGCACCTATGGCGGAGCTGGTTATGCCGCCGTCCCCAACTTCAACCTCGCCAATGTCCGGGTTGTGTTCGACCGGATCCTGGTCAACGAAGACTACCAGGTAGTCGCTGGTGACATCAAGACCGTCTACTCAGAAGACAGCCGCTTCGTGCTGGACATCAAAAAGAAAGAAGAAGAACCTGAGGTGGTAGAAGTCCCTGGAGATGACTCAAATCCTGACCTCACCGAAGACATGGTTGCCGATATACTAACCGTCAACATTGAGGGTGACATCGGGGAGGTCGTCTTCTCCGGTGGTCTGCTGGAGGTCTATGACGAATCCGGCAACCTCATCGAAGATGCTGACCTGGACCTTCCTCCCGAGGGCGAAGAGCTCACCATCACGGATAGCAATGGGGATACGTGGGTGGTGGATAGTGAGGGGGGAGTGACGGGTGGGGGTGAGATTGGTTTAGATATTGGCTCCTCTACCAAACCCACCAAACTAACAGAGATGGACAGCTTAATATATCAGATAAGTGATGAATTAAGAGCTTCCTTTGAAGCAACTCAGGACACATTACGGGAAGAAGTAATTGTAAAGTCCGATCAACTAATAGAAGTAATTGATAAAGGAGGGTTTTTTCCACCAAGAATTAAAGGTTTTAACAATGAATTTATTGGGGAGGGAATGAGTGAATACGCAACACTTATTGTACGGTCTAGAGATGAACTCCGCGAAATGGAAACCATTATGATTGAATTGGATAATTCCAGAAATGAGCTATATCTCAAGGATGTCCAATTGCAGTTAATAGTAAGAAAAATAAGATTCATCACAAATAAATTGAAAGAAGAATCATTTAAAGAGTTTAGCCAACTAATTAAGGATGAAATAGATAAAATCAAGGAAGTAGGTGAATTGAAAATAATTATCAAAGATGTAATATCTCTAAAAATCGAAGAAGGAATTTCAAATGAGAATTAAGATACTCCAAACAGTCATAATATCTTTCGTGATATATTTAAACACTTATGCCAGTCCAGGTTGTATTAGTATTTTGGATGTAAATGCTTTAACTAAAGACCAAAAAGGACAAGTAAGGTCGGGAATAACTACGTTACAAGCCAACCGCAAGGTCAATGGACAAAGTATTTGCTTTACGATTGATTTTCTTGATAAAATGCCCGCGGAAAACCACGGATTCACAGCAGACGGTAGAAGAATATTGAATCAAGATTATTATATGAATTGGGCTTTGGCGACTAATTCAAATCCTGCAGTATTGATATTGTTTTTGAAAGATTCGGAGAGTGGCAATTATCGATTAGAATCTTTCTTAATGAATAGTCTTTTACAAGAAGGAATTCCTGAATTGGTAGGTAAATATATACGAGATAAGATTATGCGTAAAAAAACAAGCTATTATGATATGATCAATGCTGGCATAATCGCTCTGAGCAGGGCTCTAGATGATACATATAAAAAAAGGCTCATAAACGATGTTAAAAATCAACTTACCAATCCTGTTCCAGTGGACTTACTTCCTGGCTATGCCAATTATGATTTCAATTATTTGTACTTTGAAAGTGCACGTGAGGAATATCCGCTCAGCTATGTAGCAACTGGAGGATATGCAGCGGTTAGTCTCATGGATGATAACAAAAGCCTCACATCAACATCAGCAAACACCAATAATATATATAACGAATTTGGAGAAATAAGATCATTTGGCATTTCTGATGGGAAGTCATTGAATGTAAACGATCTTTCAATAACCCATGGAACTAGTCTGTTTGATTTTGACTTTTATGAGATGGATTGTGGCAATTCTTCTCAAATAGGGAATTACTATATCAAGAAACTTCATGAAAAATACTTTCTAGATAAAGATAGTGACATAAAAGACATCTTTAATTTTATAGAAGGACTCAAATTAGATGGGCATTATGTTGATGTTGCAAAGAACAGAGCTAGAAAAATAAAGGATGAATGCCGCCATTTTGATAATATTTTAAAAATTCCAGGTATGCGTAGTGGCTCCATGTTATTTTATGATTACAACCGGAATTATCACACTAGGGTAAAGGTGGGCTATGGTGAAGTCAATAAAGGAGAAGAGATTGCTCCACATCAAGGCCAACTTATGTTTAGTGATTTTACGGATAATAAACCTACCTGGTGTAATGCATTTGCAATAAGGGCCAGTAAAATAATTTTTGGTAGTTCCCCTATTAATGGAACAACTGCGAACATGGAACCAGACTTAGCTGCCGATGAAAGCAATTTTGTTGATCTTACCGATTTGTGGAAAAGTGGGAAAAATAATGCTAAAATATGGGAATATATAAATAGAGGTTTTATAGTGTATTTTATTAATGCAAAAGACCATATTGAAATTGGTTACGATATTGATATTGAAGGGAATTATAGAACAATTGGAGGTGGTGGCCGAGTAGGTATTAAAAACACAAACGGTTTTTCTTTTATGGAAGATGAGAAATCGAACGGCGAAAAAAGAGGTGTAAGTGTATTTTTGTATTTGGGACATCTGAAAAGTTGAAAATGAAAAACTTTATCGTTTTACTTTTTTTATTCTCAATAGGAGCTATTTGTAATGGACAGGAATTGCATCTTTATGAAGGCCCGGTGGAGGTCGCTTTTTCTTTAGAAGACAAAGACTACCTGGTTAAAACAGGTGCCAGTAAAGTCAATGAACTTAAAAATGGCGTTTATCTCAATGAGGATTATCATGTGGTATATCGCGATACAATTGTTATTGACACCATCGACTTCTTTATCATCAAAACTTTTTATGAACCAAACAGTGATTCATTATTCTTTTTAGATAGCGACTTTAAAGTCCTATATTTTGATACAAGACTGGAAAAATTGAAATATTCCGGTGTGGAAATACCCACCAGAAATATTGTAGGTTTATTAAACAACCAATTCTTGATTTATGAAGAAAAGACCAACCTTAAAAGGCAAGTCTATTTTCTAAATACTGAAGTGACCTTTAGTACCATTCACCCTTTTACCGGAGAAAAAACCAAAGTATACAGCTTTGATGATCTTTTTGACATGTATGATGTGGTAGTAAAAACCGAGTACTATCCATATTCAAAAAAAGTACGGGTGTTTACAGGTAGAGACCCTGGCCAGGGAGCTGGCTACGGGTTGCCTTATAAAGTCTTTACTGTTGATTTAATGAATAGCAAAAGTGATATAACAGAGTTTATAAATTCCTTTGAAAATGAAAACATTCATAGGAATAAAGGGTACTATATTGGCGATTCTTACTTTTTTGATATTACTCATAATTACAAGTTTCTTAAATACTTTAAAGAGGACCACAGTACTCCTGATGACATTGAAAGATATTATGAAATAATAGACAATGAATTTAATAATATTCAATCACCTTTCTTGTTAAAAAGTCATGACACAAAAGGTGTAGTTTACAAAGCTGGTACGCTGGATGCTTACTGGTTGTCTTCGTCACTAGATACCAAAATAGCACCGTGGAGCAATAAATATAAAAATGTGGTGATTACCTACGCTCCAGATATTCAAATTGAGGCAGCATTATATCATGTGACCCACAATATCTTATTAGATAAAGAAAGCCTTAAATCAATGCGTCCTGAAAACCTTTTGGTACTTAAAAACATGGTTTATGCCAAGCACAATTATGCCTTTGATACCCCCTACTACCAGGCATTTTTTAACCTGTTTGAATTTTATAATGATGAACAAAAACGAGACAGGCGGACGAAAAATATAAATGATTTGCTCACGCAAACTGACCTTCAAAACCTCGAGGTGATTAACGATGCTTTGAAGAAATATGATTAATGAAACCTTTATCCTCCTAATTGCGCAGAGTCCTCTGCGAGAGACTCTGCGGGAACGGGGAGGATGGTCGGATAGATCTTTCCAGCGAACCTAAATCGAATTACTTCACGTCATTCTGAACGAAACAAAGTGGAGTGAAGCCTGCCTGACGGGAGGCAGGAATCTCCTTTTCGTCAGGAGGATCGTTGATGTTTACTTATTATTTAGATGAGATTCTTCGCTGCAAAATCAATATATCTGACCGGATATATTTAATCCAAAATCTTTCAATTCCTCTTTCATCATTGATTATCACTATTCCGCTGCTTATGACGTCTTCTAAATCTGTGCGGTGGGTCCCCTGAAGGGGTTTCGGGGGCGTGCGATGGCCTTCCCTCGCCCCTGCCCCGGCAGGCAGGCTGCCTAAAGGCATCCCTATAGGGACCAGCCCAACGTCATCCAGATTTGTGTGTTTTGAAAAAAAATTACCTCTCAGAATGACGGTGATTTTTGGCGATCGGGTATTTGATGGTGAAATCGTCAATCGCCAGGAATCCCCCTTTCACTACTAGCACTTAATCCGGCTTCTACCTTTTCATAAAGGGGGCGAAGGGGGATTTAAGGGCATTTTTCCCTATCGTACGTCGCAGTCATCGGATGACTGTGTTATAGTTCACGAGACCGGACTCAAATTATTTCTGGTTGATTGATCAAACTATCATGGATAGACGAAGTCATTCGATGAATTGCTTACTAAGGACAACCTTCTTAGCAGATGTCCCCTTACACAGGGAAGGATTTCGTTTTACGATGGATGAAATAGGGACTCTTCGTCGACGAGGTAGAGCCTCAGGATTACGCAGCGCCCTCTGCGAGAGACGCTGCTGGGAACGGGGAGGATGGTCGGATGATCCGAATTTCTGATGTTCGGACAACCGATTATACCGCAGTCATCGGATGACTGCATACAATTTTGAGAGACCATCCCCAATAGTCAGTGCCTGATAAATTGTTCAAGAAAACCAGAAGTAGCCGAAGAGTCATTCGATGACTTGTTGCTTAAAAGACAACCTTCCTATCAGATGTCTCCTTTAAGAGAGAACGAATTGCAACACGACAGCTGGAGTAGGGACTCTGCGTCGACGGTGTAGTACCGATGACGCAGATTATTTTATGATAGAGGCTGATGGAGATCGAGTATGAATCCTCCCCCTCACCCGAAACGTCGGACCGTCCGAAACGTTGGACCGCTCCTGGAGGGGGATAGTTCTAACGCGGTTCGGGTTTTAGGTAACGAAATTGTCAATAGGTAGAAATCCCCCTTTACAATCAACCTCTGTTCCAGCTTCTATCTCTTCATAAGGGGGCGAAGGGGGGATTATGGCACTAACATCACTTTATTATATACCTCACAATAACTAGGATCCAATCATTCCGCTTCGCTAAAAAAAACCACTCTGCTTACTGCCAGGCAGTGCAGAGTGGAAAATCAACTATTTAAACTTTAAACTATGAGCAAAAATATCTTTTTCCAAGGGAGGTATCCAGGTCCCAAGGCTACGGTGGCGATGACTACTTTTCCCCAAAGGTGAGGCCATTGACAGTGGGCAAAAAGTGTTTTTGGGTTTAACCCAACTACGCTAAAGCTACATTGGGCGAAGAAAAAGAGGCCTTCTTGGTTTGGGGGTTCCACTCAAAATGGAGTGACACTTAGCCAGGCCTCTAAAATTTGAAGTAAAACAACTACCATTATGACTCGATAACTTCACTTGGGTCGTTTAGCTTTTTCTCATCTTACGGAAATCCAGCACTTTCAAACGAGAACTTAGTACTTTACCAGGACGAAAGAGAATCCTTAGCTTGCTGATGGAGTCTTTATTTACATCTCCTGGTACATCCTCCGGCCTACTGGATAAGGATGGTGAGAAAGTACCGAAATCACCTAGCTTGATGGGGCGACCAGCTTTCATGTGATACTGCATTCGATCCAATAGACACTCCAACATAGTATATATTACCGGGGTACTCAATATGCCCCTCGCTGCGATCTCGTCAGCGAACTCCCTCATATTGATAGGTTGCTGCCGAACGATTTTTGCATAATACTTAATATTACCTCCGCCAACCACTCCCGGTTGACCTTTGGGTACGACTTCATATAAAATAGACATAACTTTAAAATTTAAAATGTAAAACAATTGATTAAAGTGCCTGCCGATATAGGCAGGCTTCACTTGCTATCACACGGCTGGCGTCAGATTGTACCCGTTGGGTCCGGAACGAAGCGTGGTAATGCTTACCAGGAGCTTATCCGCCATCAAATGGCTTCTCTTAATTTCTGCTTTGCTTGGTCTTGCTGAGGACAGTGAGACGTTTGCTGAGCTTTAGCTTGTTAAGCTGTCGAATGCGCTTTTCGACAAGTCTAAAGACAGTAAATCGAAAGCAATAATTGCTCCATTTTGAATACCAAAACGGTTTATGAGATGAAAAAGAGCATATATTACTCAATTTGTGAAATAAACATTTCAAAACGTATCCTACCGTGCTCTATCATCGTTTAATGATAAGGTCGGGTAGCATATCCAAAATGTCTGTAAACCTCCCTTTCCCCATTCTCATTTTGAGAATAAAATTCCCAAATCGGGACAAGTACTTTTATCCCAAAAAAGGGGGTCAAAAACCGTGAAAAATATTACTCAAAAATTAGCAACGTCAAATTGCGTTCTGACGAACGTGTTCATGAGCGCTGACGAACGTGTTCATGAACCGTCACGAACACGTTCGTCAGCGCCCGAAATAGGGCTGTTGATTCGACCTCAAAAAATGTATACACCCAACAGCCTATAAAACCTTGCTCTAGACGCTGTAAACGCAGATTTTCCCGTAATCGATAGCTTTTTCTGCTGAAGTTTTAGCCCGAGATTGAACCTGAGAATAAATAGCGCAACAAATGCCACTGGTAAGAGCTGTTTACATGATCAAAAATTGGCTTCTTTCACATAAAGATTCTCAAAATGAGAAAATTTCATCGTTTGATGCTTCGGATTCTTGAGGGATATTCAGATGTTCGGACATTCCGATTTTCCGATTTTCCGATTTTCGGATATTCGGATGCAGTTATTAAACCCAACCCGTCAAAAATATTCGACTCGGCTTAGGGTTTCAAAGGACCTGAATACTATAACCCTATAGATTTATTCTTCTTTTAGTGAACTGCATTCTATCAAAAATCGTAACTTTAAGTATGGATTTGCAGACCAAAAAACTTCATATTATAGAATCGATATTGTCTATTGGAAACGAGAAAGTTATCGAGAAGCTGGAGGCTGTGTTGAAAAAAGAGCAACAGAAAGAAGATAACAAGCGTGTCAGTATTGAGCAGTATAATAGGGAATTGGATGAAGCTGATGCGGAGATTGACAAGGGCGAATTTTATACACAGGAAGAGGTCGAAAAGATGTCCAGAAAATGGTAGAAGCCCCCAAGCCCACAGTAGTTTGGAATAAACGGGCCTATGCTTCTCTTCAAAAAGCGTATAAAACGATAATGGAAGACTCTATACAAAACGCAGAAATGGTCAGGGATGAAATACTGCGAATTACCCGAGAAGATCTTCCAACTAATCCTGAAAAATACCCTCTAGATAGGTTTAAACGAGACAATTCTGGAAATCACCGTGCTTTTGAAAAATACTCCTATCGGATCTCATACCGATTTACCTCCAAGGAGATTAGAATACTAAGGCTTAGGCACGTTAAGCAAGGGCCTCAAGAGCATTGATTTAGACTGCGTCGACGGGGGGGTATTGCCTCGGGATTGCGCAGAGTCCCCGCCAGCTTGCAGAAGACTCTGGTGGGAACGGGGGAAGGATATTCGGACGTTCGGATATTCCGACTTTCCGACAACCGGATTATAGCGCAGTCATCGGATGACCATCTATCTCCAACTCACCCAATACTTCGATTTGTGATGGTAGCTCAGACACTTTCCCCTCTCTTTAGAAGAGAGGGAAGTTTGATATGGGGATATAGGCCGACCTCCCTCCTTCCTAGCAGATGTCACCATTAGGAGAGATCGTATTCAACACGATGGATGGAGTAGGGACTCTGCGTCGACGGGCTAGTGCATTTGGATTGCGCAGAGTCCCCGCCAGCTAGCGAGAGACTCTGCTGGGAATGCGTTAGGATGTTCGGACATTTCGACTTTCCGACGGTCGGATGCAAAGAAAACGTTGCAGTCATTGGATGCCTGACTTCAATTCCTCCCCCTACCCCCTCCATTAAGGGGGATAGTTCTTATGCGAGTTGGTTTCAAATTATTAGGGTTTACTTTCCTTTCTATCAGATACCTTAATTGAATAAGATTCTTCACTTCGTCGAGAATGACGGTGTTTTTTGACGGTCGGGTATTTGATGGCGAAATCGTCAATTGGTAGAAATCCCCCTTTACAATCAGCCTCTGATCCAGCTTCTCTCTCTTCATAAAGGGGGCGAAGAGGGATTATGCTCTATTCATCACTTTATCTCACGATAACTAAGATCCATTCATTCCGCTTCGCTTCATTCAGGATGACGATGAAGTAGATTAATTCCTGTTCGCTTTGTTCGTTCCTTTCTCCGCAGTCATCGGGTGGCTAATGAAAATCGATAGTCTACTAGGAATGGCAATGGAATTCCTCCCCCTACACCCCCTCCAAAGGGGGATAGTTCTAATACGATTAGTAGGACCTGCTCGATTTCGTTGGATTGCACCAGAGGGGGAAAATTCTAAAGACTGATCTATCCCCAACTCACCCAATACTTCGATTTGTGATGGTAGCTCAGACACTTTTCCCCTCTCTTTAGAAGAGAGGGTAGTTTGATTTGGGGATGTAGGCCGACCTGCTACCTTCCTAGCAGATGTCTCCTTCAGGAGAGAACGAATTACAACACGATGGATGGAGTAGGGACTCTGCGTTGACGGGGTAGTGCATTTGGATTGCGCAGAGTCCTCTGCGAGAGACTCTGCTGGTAATGCGTGAGGATGTTCGGACACTCCGATATTCCGAAACTGAGACGTTCATCACAGTCATCGGATGACTGTATAAAATCTGCGAGATCCTCCCCCTGCACCCCCTCCTTAAGGGGGATAGTTCTAATACGAGTTGGTTTCAAATTATTAGGG
>DKPQ01000021.1:0-69759 GCA_002471275.1 Flammeovirgaceae bacterium UBA7330 | reverse complement strand
TGACGGTGTTTTTTGACGGTCGGGCATATGATGGCGAAATAGTCAATTGGTAGAAATCCCCCTTTACAATCAGCCTCTGATCCAGCTTCTATCCCTTCATAAAGGGGGCGAGGGGGGATTATGCTCTATTCATCACTTTATCTCACGATAGCTAAGATCCATTCATTCCGCTTCGCTCCAATCAGGATGACGATAAATAGCTTAGTTCCTGTTCGCTTTGTTCGTTCCTTTCTCCGCAGTCATCGGATGACTGTATAAAATCCGCGAGATCCTCCCCTGCCCCCGAAGCGTCGGACCGCTCATGGAGGGGGAAAATTCTAAGACGATTAGGATTGATTGATCAAGCTATCAATGGATAGATGAAGTCATGCGATGACTGGCTGCAACGATGACTAAATCTTGAAGACGTTTTTGATTACTGAACTGATACGTTCGAGGTCTTGGGGGGAGAGATTGGAGCCGGAGGGGAGGCAGAGGCCCTGGGTGAAGAGTCTTTCTGAGACTCCATTGATATAGGTGGGGGCGTCTTTGAATACAGGCTGGAGGTGCATGGGCTTCCAGACGGGGCGGGATTCGATGTTTTCTTTGGTCAGGGCTTGCTGCACCTGAGACCTGGCAACTCCTCCTGATGCCGAAGGATCGATAAAGAGGGTCGTGAGCCAGCGGCTGCTGCAGGTTTGGGGCTGTTCGGAAAGAAAAGAAATGCCGGGTAGTGAACCAAGGGATTGCTTGTAGAACTCACAGATTTCCCGACGCTTTTGGATACGTTCGTTCAGTTTTGTGAACTGGGAGGCTCCAAGAGTTGCATTGACGTGGTTCATGCGGTAGTTGTACCCTACCTCCCGGTGATTCATCACCGCACCCTCGTCCTTGGCCTGGGTAGCGAAGTAATGGGCCTTAGCTGCAAGGTCTTTGTCGGCAGTGAGTAGCATCCCTCCTCCTCCGCTGGTAATGACTTTGTTGCTGTTGAAACTCAGGATGCTGACCGCCCCGAAATTTCCGCATCGGGTACTGTGGTATTCTGCGCCCAGGGCCTCAGCGGCATCTTCTATCACAGGGATGTTATGTTTTGCGGCAATGCTTAAGATTTTGTCAGCTTTCGCAGGTATTCCGTAGAGATGAACAAAGATCAGGGCTGCCGGTTTCTTGCCTTTTGCCAGCAAGTTCTCAATGGCTTGTTCGAGCAGCTCAGGGTCCAGGTTACCGGTATCCGGTTCGCTGTCTATGAATACTGGCTGTGCTCCTTCGTACATAATTGGAAAAGCCGTCGCCACATAGGTCAGGCTCTGACACAGGACGACATCCCCTCTACCAATACCCAGAACCTTCAAGGCGAGATGAATAGCGGAGGTGCCGGAATGAACAGCCACTGCATGGGGTCTTCCCACAAAGTCTTTTACCTCATCTTCAAACCCGGCAACAATGGCAGACGGTGAACCCCAAAGCATTTGTTCATTGAATACCGTATCAAAATGAGGGGGAGAAAGTTCTATGGGTTGTTTGTTACTCATAAACTAGATGCTTTCCGGTCTTAGCCGAAAACCCGGTACAATTTAAGTTTTGCATACGCAAATATGCCAACGAGTACGAGGAAAATAAGGGAGAATATCACGAGCGGTGCAACATCCTGACGGATGGAAATAATGATAAGGACATTGACAGCAAGCTGGACCATTCCGTAGATGGAGCTCACTATGAGATGGGGAATGCTACTTTGGTTGGCCATAAGCTGATAGAGATGTGATCGGTGGGCCTCAAAGATGTTTTCGCGCTTGATCAGCCGCTCGATGATGGTTCCGACAGAATCTATTCCATAGACAAACACAAGTGCCAGGTAGTAAAAATTGCCCGTTTTTATGATCAACAGCAAGACCAGCAGGGTGATCAGAAAGGCCATGGAGACGGCTCCTACATCCCCTGCGAAGCAGGCGGCTCGTCTACGGAAATTGAAGAAGCCGAAGATCAGCAGGGCCATCATGGTATATGACAGCAGCTCGGGATCTATCAATGTCAGAGTATGATTGAGATAGGCAATGGTGCCGATGGTAACAAGGCTATTCACTACGGTGATGCCATTGATGCCATCCATGAAGTTGTAGGCGTTGATGAAGCCCAGGATGACAGGGAGGGACAGGAGGAGCCAGAGAAGGTATGAGTTATTTAAAGACTGGTTGGTGGGGGCACCAACCAGGGAGATATAGGATAGATGGTCGGTGGAGACACCGACCATGGAAAAGGGGGCACCGACCAAGGAGTTTAGTTCCAAAAGCAGGAGCACAACAGCCAGAAACTGGGCTACAATGCGTACGCGGTTGGGAACATGTCCGAGGTCATCGATGAAGCTGACGACACTGATCAGTAGAAAGCCGGTAAAGAACCAGGGTAGCTGAAACCCGTGCATCAGCCACCACAGGATGACGGCCACCACGAAGATGATGCCTCCCCCGCGGATGGTGACTTTTGTGTGGGAGCTGCGCTCGTTGGGTTTGTCGATGATGTTGAAGTGATTGGCGACTTTTAGGTAGCCAATCATCAGGAAGAATAAACTTAGGAAAATAATCAGGCTATTAATCATTTCTTTAATTGAAACATCTTATTTACGTCCTCGAGCCGGACGGCTTTAACATACTTCCTTGACAGATTCACCGGACCGGAAGTAAGTAATTGAACATTCTTCATTGCCCTCATGCCGGGCGGGCAGATACTTTTTTCTTGATAAAAAAGTATCCAAAAAATCAAGCGCTGTAAATATTTTGCTATAAAATTGATCTGATTGTATAAGCAAAAGCAAACTCATCCCGATCCCGTCCCGATAAAATCGGGATCGGGATTTCGGGACTCAAACAAGCTTTTGCATAAAATTCCTTCCCTGATCAATTTTATTTTACGCAAAATATTTAAGGCGCCCACCTTCTAAATTCACTCACAAATAAAAACTATGATTACTATATTGTTTGCCGCCTGTCATCACTTTGATTATTTATCATAAAATCTTCGGCCATGATTTTAAGGCCCTCCTCTATAGTGTATGGTTGTGTGTAGCCCAGCTCTTTGAGCTCAGGGTGGGGGACCACTTCCAGGGAACGGAAGAGCCTGGAGTAAAAGGCTGGCTTGAGCACTCTGACAAGGGGACGGAGAAACACCGGAATGCTCAGGATCTTCTTGGATGGATTGATCGTGTTTGCCAGACGTTGAGCCAGTTCAGATGTAGAAATGGCTGGCTGATCCGATGGAGTGATGGTGATGTTCTCTCCTTTCTGGATCAAACAGTCAATCAGTGAGATCAGGTTGTCGACAAAAATCATGGATCGGCGGTTGTCAATCCCACCTAAAGGTAATGGTCCCGAACCCTGGATGGCCTGCATGAGTTTTAACAGGTTTCCTTTCACTCCCGGACCGTAGATCAATGGTGGGCGGATGATGGATACTTTGAAGTTTTTGTCTTCCAGCTCCTTTAGCCCCATCTCCGCTTCCAGCTTGCTTTGACCATATGGATCGATATTCGGTGACAAACGAATGGTATATGGTGACAAATCCCACTGGATTGGATCATCACTGGCATCCAGGCCATATACCTTGATGGTTGATAGAAAAATGAATTGCTTTACTCCCTCGGCCTTTGATGCTTCTGCCAGTTCGAGCGTTAGATCACGATTGACATCGAAGTATAGCTTTTCGTCAGTCTTTTCCATCCGATGGGCAATGCCCGCACAGTGAAGGACGGTTGTGATGTTATTGAAATCGATTTCCGATACCGGTGTCTTTTGGAGGGAGACAGGAATGGCTTGTTTCCTGAATGAGGATTTTTGGAGGAAACGGGAGCCGAGGAAACCGGAGGAGCCGGTGAGGAGGATGTTAGGTGGGTGGGTCATTAGGTTATTAGATCATTAGGTTATTAGGTATCGCTTAAAGCTACCTAAGTAAAGAGCCTAATTCCGTTTTAAATAGTCAAATAGTCATCCGATGACCTTCCGTCGCACTGGCCCTTTGAGTCATTGGATGACGAAATATTTTATCATCCAATTTTCTTGCCTTTCTATTATCTCAGTCATTGTTCGACTTTTCTACAACTCACCCCATTATCAATTGAAGTGAGTTGTTCATATCTGTTTCCCCTCTCTTGCTAAGAGAGGGTAAGGGAGATTCTCTAAGCTGATTGTCGATTGTATTCAATTCTCAGTTATATACGCAGAGTCCTCTTCGAGTGACTCTGCTGGGAACTGAGATGATGTAGACGAAGCCTCCTTTTGCGGTCATTTTGGTTTGACGAGGATTCCTGCTTTCGCAGGAATGACGTTTAGGAGTTTGGTTGTTTTAATTCCTGCTTTCGCAGGGATGACGTCTTAATGGAGGTACTCAAAGACCTTCTTAAAATATTTGAGGCTTAGTTTGAGCATATTGGTTTGGATGCCGTTTTCGTGGCAGGCGCGGACGATCTCTTTGTTGAGGAGCCAGCGGGACTTCCAGGATTGGTTGCTGAGGCCTCCCGGGAGCATGTCTACCATGAGTAAAGGCAGGTACCTGGCTTTGATCCTATTGGTATATAAAAACCTGATGAGGAGCTCGTAGTCTGCTGCAATGGTATAGTCTGTCTGATATCCCCCTAGCTTTTCGTAGGTTGCTTTCCTCGCATAAAATGACGGATGGGGTGGCATATAGCCCCAGGCAAACTTTCCGGAATGAAAGCGTTTTGCAGAATAGTATCGCTGGGTCTTGCCCTTGTGTTTCTGGACAAAACGAATGTCCCCGTAAATGGCTTCCAGCTCATCATCACTAAAGGCATCAGCTACCTGACTCAATATCGCGTCATCACTGTAGCAATCATCTGAGTTGAGGATGCCGATGACCTCTCCGGTCGCCATTTTGATGCCTTTGTTGATGGCATCGTACATTCCTTTATCATGTTCAGAGATCCAGTTGGTGATCCCGAAATCTTTGACCATCTCGACTGTGTCATCGGTTGAGGAACCATCGATGATGATATGTTCGATGTCGGGGTGATCCTGGGCTTTCACACTTTCGAGTGTTCGCCGAAGGGTTTTGGCACTGTTGTAGGTTACGGTGATTACTGATATTTTCAATGGTTAGGTCAGTAGGTTATTAGGTTATTAGGTCAGTAGGTTATTAGGTTATTGGGTTATTGGGTTATTGGGTTATTGGGTTATTCCACCTTCGCTAAAGCTTCGGCGGACAAGTAGGTTGGTAGGTTATTCCACCTGGGCTATCCAATACGCTACTACTTACGCTAAAGCTACGGTAGTTAAAATAGCTTCGTGGATCAAAGAAAGCTGTTGTGGACGCGATGGGTTATTTGCAGGTCTCTTTCCAATCCCCCTTCCCCCCTTTGTAAAGGGGGATTTCTGACATTAATCAATTCCGTTTTAGATAGTCAAATAGTCATCCAATGACCCGCAACTGCTTGGACTTTTTAATACAGTGGCTAGACTCTGCAGGATCACTGAAATCACTTACTGTTACGATGAAAAATGAGGAAATCTAGTAAGGATCCCAATATTTATGTCCTCAGGCCGGACGGGCCCTTCATTTTTGTCTTGAAACAAAAACGAAGCAAAAAGTTCAAGAAAAATTTAAGGGCACAGGCCGACCATCGCGCACCACGCGCCAATTTTTCACCCACCGCCGTGATAGTTTATTCACTACTTCTTATTCCGAGCATAAGAGATAATTAAAATCTCAGTCTAATGATTAACCTAGATACACAATCATCATTTTTATTGGGTCAGTTTCCTATTCTTAGAAGACCGGCCAACGGAAGAGAATTTGCGTTATGGCTCTAGATTAATAGCAAACCTTTTACCTTCTACTTCACTCTATTTTCCTCTCTCTTACTTTTATAGCGGGGTTGCCCTGATAAATGCCATAGGCCTCCAGGTCCTTGGTGGCGATGCTACCGTTCTTTCACCAACTCACCCCGACATTAATCATCTAAAATTCTTTACTCCCCACTTCCCTCTCTTGCAAAGAGAGGGTGAATTGTATTTTTACTACCCACTGCTCGATCTCTTTTTTAGCTGGTCTGACTATCGTCCGACCTGGCCGATCAATCTTCAATCTTCCTTTCCTTAACCTTCAATGCAGGGTTTCCCTGATAAATGCCATACGCCTCTAAATCCTTCGTTGCAACACTACCAACCGATAGTATCGAATGACTTTTCATTGTCACTCCGGGGCAGACGACGGCCTTCGCTCCTACCCAGGCACCGTCTTCAAGAACGATGGACTTAACGATGAGGTCGAAGGTAGATTTCTTGTAGTTGTGGTTGCCGGTGAGGAGCATGGCTCCCTGGCTTAGGCAGCAGTTGGAGCCGATCCTGACTGTGGTGAGGTTATCGATCCAAGTGTTCTCCCCAAGCCAGGTGTGGTCTCCGATCTCCAGGAACCAGGGGTATTTGATGTTTACCGATGGGTTGATGCGGACACCTTTGCCAACTTTGGCTCCAAACAGACGCAACAAGAGCACCTTCAATCCGCTGGAGGGGTTCCAGGCGTTTTTGAAGAAGAGGATGTTGGTAAAGTACCAGAGGGTCTTCTTTAGACCGTTCCCTGGGTTGAACCACGAATTGTCGTATTTAGAAAGGTCGGTCTTCATTGTTCGAAGAAATCAGAATACAGGAATCAGAAGTCAGAAAGTCTAAATAACGCAGAGTCCTCTTCGAGAGACTCTGCAGGGACAGGAACTGAGGTCTCTGCTGGAACCGACTGCAGGAACAGGTCCGTATTCAATCAGATAGATTATCTACTGCACACCTCCTCAAACATCTCAACATATTCTCTTTTCAAATCAACCTGCTCCATATAATCAACCGCTACTTTTCTGGCGCCCTTCTGAAGGATTCTATATTGTTTATGATTTATGTTAAGCAGCTTATTCAACGTACTTAGCCAGATTCGATTATCAAGAGGAAGATCCCATCCGGCCTTTTTCTCCTCCAGCTTCTTCCATGGTGTCTGATCAGAGATCAATACAGGCAATCCCACATTGAAAGCTTCAAAAATGGCATGTCCGAAATTTTCGCCAAAGGTTGGTAACACAAAATAATGATACGATCCAAGCACTTCATTTACCTCACCAGGTAAAACCGCAGGCTTGAAATTCACTTTGATGTTTGAAGGAAATTTTCTAGCTACCTCCAGCAGGGCATCTTTATGATCCTGGTCAGTTACCGGACCATAAATATCATATTCAATCTGGTGATCTGTATCCAGTTGCTCTAAGACATTAAGAAAAAATACATGATTCTTTTTGGGTGCAACTAGTGAAATAGTGACAAACTTTATACTGTTGAATGGTTTGTCAGACAATGCGAATGACGGATCAAAAGACGGGATATTCCCTACCAGCGAAACAGCGGATTTCTCCCACATCGCATTTGAAATATCTCGTGCTTCCTGCTCATCAGTAGCATGCCACCTCACATGATTTCCTCGCAGGAAAAGTACTTTTAGCAGGTATAGATATATTTTTTTCTTAAAGGGTTTTATGGTCAATGCCCCTTTTTGCAACATTCCCCTTGGTGCAATCAGTACAGGGACTTTCAGACGCCTGCCAAGCCGAAGTGGTACAATCGTAGTAAATGGTGAGAAAATCCCATTGATGTAAATGCAATCAAAGTTTATTTGTGATATAATCTGTGCTACATCATTAATTCCCCTGTTCTCCTTTGTCAAATAGATAACCGAAACAGAATCTGACCACGGTATCCATTCATTTTCATTTACATCTAAAATTTCACCATCATGATCCTGATTGGATGCAATCAGATAAATACTAAAATGATCCTTTAATAGATAAATCAAATTTTCTAATGATCGGATGGGACCTCCAGCTTTATAAGCCGGAGAGAAATAATCATAAAAGATCAATAAACCTCGCATCAGGCTATTTCCGCATATACAGACTCATATTGGCGATATATCTTTTCAACAGAAAATCTGCTAACGTTGGATTTCCCCTTTTCAATCAAATGCATTCTCAGCTTCTTATCTTCCAGGGACTTTATTGCAGCCCTTATCTCCTCCATGTTTGAAGGATCAACAATTAAGCCTCCTTCACCTGTGATCTCTGGCATAGCACACCGGCTACTTGTAATCACCGGTACTCCAATGGACTGTGCTTCCAGAATGGGCATACCAAAACCTTCGTATAGCGAAACAAATGCTACAATATCACAGGAAGCATAGAGCTTCAAAAGATCCAGGTAGGGTATATCAACATGGTTTTGATAGGAGATCCCTAGCGTATTCAGTTTGGTCTTTTGACTGGCGCTAAGTTTCCCTACTATATTCAACTGATAGTGTTCTCCTGCAATTGCCTCCATGATCCTATCGAGATTTTTGTTCCACTTCGTTCCTACCTGTAGTATTTCGAGATCAAATTTACTGTCGCGCACAAAGCTTTTTTTAAACTCCATGACCTCCTTTGGGATTTTTGGTGCCGGATTGGGGATTACTACCGTCTTGGTTGTGTATGATGGAAAATGAGCTAAAAACTCATCCCTGCTGAATGAAGAAATAAAGGATATCTTTTTGCAGATCATGGCCGGGATCCTGAACCAGAACAAAGACAAAAAAAATCGCTTGATCTTGTTAGGATGATTCAGAATCGATTGTACATCATGAATCGTGAGTAAAGTCTTCCTTCCTAAAGCCAGGGCCGCATATTGTATGTCGCCGGAGACATGGTTGACCTGTCCTTTGTTTTGAAAACAATATGTCAGATTTTTCCAAAGCGAATACGGGTTTACGGATTTGAAAGGAACCATGTAAGTCTTAAGCTTATTCTTATATCCGCGATCAAAATGAACCAGGTGATCGAAGACCATCTCAATGCTATTGAATCCTTTTGTTTTTTTTCGAAGAAATAAATGAACTGTCAGGTTCTTAATAGCCATACTTTTCACCTACCACCCCAGTATCTTCCTGGCAAACCAAAGGAAAAAACCGACAAAAAACAGTGATTTCAGAAAGTGATTGAGCACTACATAAAGCTCTGTCTCAGCCTTGATTACCTGGAAAAAGACCAAAGGAATAAACACCAGGGACAAAGGACTCTTGCTCGCATATTTCAAGAGCTTACCAAATACCCAGGCAATCAGTCCTCCCCAGAAAAACATAAAAAAAATTGCACCGCCACGTCCAAAATTGCCATAAGCTTCTCCAATGATGGAAGTCCCCATTGAAGTACCATCACCAATTGTAAGACCGGTGAGTCTTCTGAAATTCTCTTGTCCGCCAGCCAATTTCTTATCTTGATTAAACAATCTGGGGACGATTGCATTTTCCAAAGCTTCGATAAATGTTTCTCCCTTCGCATAGGGCTCTGATTCCGGAACATTCTCCATGATGGCTGATATGATCCATCCCTGATTGAATCGAACGTTGATCAGGTCTACCATCCCAGATTGCGCTATGTCTTCGAAATAAATCAATCGTTTTGCAATAACTGAGAAAAAACGCTCTATTTTTTGCTGATTGTTCAGGTCTGACCTGCCTTCCCTGAACTCTCCTTTTGCCGACTGGAGTACAACCATCAGGAAAAGCCCCAAACCAATGATCAAGATTTTAGCCCTCACACTGTACTGCCGCTCCAGAAAAAGGAAACAGGAAATTAAAGCACCCCATAGTACCAGATCATGGAACATGCCCAGATATATACTGTTCAATGCTAATATGCCTAAAATGATCACCAGCCACACCCGCTTCATTTTCGAATTCGTTGAGAATAACATTAACGCCAGACCTACATACTTAAACCCAATGATGAGGTAGATCAAAAATCCGATGGAAGCCGGTTTATAAGGAGAATATATCTCAGCCACCAGACCCACTATGATCATGGTGTACGCGACTTTTGGCTTACTCATGGAGTAAAGCCTCAGATCATTGTGTACCTGGTCAAAGTCATGTTTCGGGATCATCAGCAATACCCCCAGCGAAAAAGCGATCGTTCCAGGCACAACCAGGGACATGTATTCAAACTCTGGCACATACATGTGATACCTCCAATGGTCGTCATTGAGAATATAGCCTGTTCTTGCCCCGACAATCCATTGTAATCCTGCAATCAAAAGCATCAGCTCCATGATCGGGATGGTTTTGCCTAATCTGATGATAAATAATGCAAACAGGAAAACGAACCATGAGATCCCCAGCGCCGTGAGTGGTTCATTAACGATTAACAGTATCGGAAACGCAAACGCCCCAACCACCAAAGCATTCCTCCAGTCAAACTGACCAGTGTCAACATGGCGTCCTTCTATAGGTGCCGGTATTATTTCAGCTGAACTGTTCAATAGACTCACACTTTTTCTGATAGCTCCAATCCCTGATCATGAGAAGTGAATTTTCTCCAAATCTAGCCAAATCTCCTGCTAACATCTCGTCGATGGCGACAGCAAGCGAATCACAATCCCCACTTCTAAATATCCGGCCGTTATTACCGTTTATTAAGTCCCTTGCACAGCCTACCTTATCGCTGGCAATAACAGGTTTTCCACAAGCCATGGCTTCATTGATCGCCAGGCCCCAGGTTTCCCCTGGACCTTGTGAAGGTAATACAAACACATCCCCCAATCGATAAACCAAAGGCATTTTAGACTGGTTTTGGAAAGGAAGAAAGCTTATAAATGAATGATTCTTAATGTATTGCCTTAATCTTTCTTCCAAAGGACCATTTCCAACCATCAGCAGCCTGACTGACTGTGTTTTCCTTTGGTCATTTACCTTTTTAACTGCTGAAATAAGTAATTCCGGATCTTTTTTTGTTTCAAATTTACCACAGAACAGGATCACCCGGTCTTTCGTTGAAAACCCCAGCTCCGTTCTCCAGGCATTTGCCTGCTGTTGCCAATTATCTCCAGCCGAAAACCTGCTATTGTCTACAGCATGTGGAAAGAAAACCAGCTGGTCATCCTTTATCCCATGTGCTTTAAAATAGGCTTTGTTGTTGCTCCCAACATAGAAGGCTTTGTCTACATAGGAATAAACAAATCTCAATAGTAGTCTTCGAATGATCCGTCTGATTCCCGGTTGCTCATCTAAAAGGTTGGAGTCTCCGGTAAACCAGACCGGGAGCTTTCCTTTAAAATGTCGCATTACCATAAAATGACTCTTGAAGTTCCAACCAATAACCATGACAGCATCCGGTCGGTATTCTGCAATCTCATCAACAAGGTCTGGACAATCTATCCCGCTCCATGATTTTGATCCCGGATTTGCCGATACGTTTTTGGATGCATGCCATTCATAGCCATCAAGCAAGGGGATATCCCACGAAACTTTTTTACCAAAATCAGGGTCGTCAAACCCATCAATCGCCTGCGGCCAGGTGTAAAATACCTTTAGATCAACTTTGCCTCGTACCGACAATAATTGAAAAAAAGGTGCATAATACTGGACCGGGTGGGTAGTTACAATTGCTAATTTCAGCATTGATCCAAGATCGATGAGTAAGTTGTGATGATTGCGAGACGCACTAGACTGTTTATTTGCTGATTTGTTTTATGTTAACGGCTTTTGAACCTCTGAATCATGTTTGTTTATGCTATTAAGTTAAGATATACTATGTACTCTCCCTTCACCCTCTCCATGAGAGGGATAGGATGGACTTAACTTAATAGCATAAAACCGTTCAGATCTTTTTACATAGATGTAGAATTAATAAAACTGTTATGCATTTTATTCCACATGCATCTAATGTCTCGAATGGCTGATATTGATGGACGCTTCAATAGCTGTCAGCAACTTCCGGGTATTTTCCGCGGATGAGTATTTTTCAAGCTTTGAGTAGTCTGGTTCCCATGTATCAGAAGCAATTCTTGACAGTAAGGTTTCTTCAATCTGATGTTCTACCTCCTCTTTACTAAGTTCGGCTTTATACTTTACCGTGTACTGTTGAGCCTTACATTCACTGAGGACCTGCAAAGCCGTGCTTTCCTCATGAAATATCGACCAGACCGGCCTTTTACTCAGCAGTGACTGGTAGATTTTGGATGCTGTATAGTGTTTTTCCGTACTCCCGATTACCATCACGGTATCTGCTTCGGATAGAAAATTTAAAACCTCCAGAAATGGATAGCGCTGTCTATTTTCTTTGACGATGCTGCCGAGTCCATACTCCTCTGCGTAATCCCGAATGGTTTTGCCCGGATAATTGCCTGTGCCCACAAAAACCAGTTCAATATCCGAAGGCCATTTGTGCTGATCCCTCAATGAGGAGATTTTCTTGAATAGAAGCTCAACAAACAACCTGCTATTGGGTAGAAAAGCGCCTGCATAGATCCAGGGCTTAATGCCAGCCTTCCATGGAAACTCCAGGTGATCAAGCTTGATGTGATGATCTTCCGAGTCGAAGCCGTAGGGGAACGAGGTATGAAAGACACTCAACCTACGCTTATGCTTCGGCTGACGAGTCGGACCCTCAGACATTCCGACATTCAGATCGATTGATTCTTCAGCTGAATCATGAATATTTGGGTCGACCCATTGATATCCGGAGAAATTTCTCTTTAGAACCGGTTGATAATAGTCGTAACTCACTCCTGTGATGAGGGCAGCCTTTTTCACGGCAATCGGTTCCAGAAACCAGGCCAGAAAATTTGTGAGCCTGTGCCGCCAGTCGGCCCTACCTGATATATCCCTTACCCAGGGATCGATGTAGTCAATTCCATAAGGGATTCCTGTCTTTTTTCTGAGCATTCGACCCAATAAAGCAGTATAGAAAGAAGGAATGGGTATCCAAACAAAATCGACCTGTCTGTTCCTGATTAATTCCAGTGCTTTACGATAAAGAAATGGAAATGACCTGATCCCAATGTCTCCAATAAATCGTATGGGTGGTACCGGATAGGCTTTTACATGAATCACTTCCACATCTTCTGAAACGGTTCGTAAAAGATCATGATCAGGAGTCTCTTCATAATATTCCGGGTGAACTGCGAGTACTACCGATTTCCATCCATGCCGGGCTGTATAATTGGCCACCAACCTGGCCCTGTGGACACCCGCAAGATTGGATGGTGGCCAATGTGGATATATAATAAGTAATTGTCGCAAAATCTACATAAGATTGAAGTCCAACTTTGCTAAATCAACCTTGACTTCGTTGATCGAGTAACTACGTTGGATAAAGCCCAACTTCGCTAAAGCTTCGTTGGATAAAACGGCCAATGGGGATAGATGATCAGCAGGTTTTTCATTTATGGCATTCGATAGCTACTGATGCCCTAAACCTGGCTGGGTTTTCTACCAGTTTGAAGTTTGGATCTGATGAATCCCCCGGCTCACACTTTCTTATTTCTTTAAAGCCTACACGCTCCAGCTCTACCTTAAGGGAGTTAAAATCCCACATCCAAAGGTGTTTGCTGTTACCCAGCATATGCTCCATAACAGACCTGATGCCCTTTTTTCTCTTTTCAACACCGAGTATGGTATCCTTCATAAAATGAATGGCTTTTTCATCATCATTACTACTTTGATAGATCCGGATATGGTATTCCAGGTCCGGAATAACCATTCTAAAAATGCCTCCTTCTGCCAGTGACAGGTAAGTGTTTTGCAGAGCTTTTCTGAAATCTTCCAGTGAGAGATGTTCAAGTACATGCGAACAATAAACCCCTTTAGCAGATCCATGTGGTACTCCGGGTAGCTTTCTGGTGATATCTCCATAACGGACATTTGCAGGCCACTGCACTTTGGAAACTGACTTTATGAGAGGACCTAGGACCGGAATCTTTTGAAGTGCCAGGGATGGAGATGCATCAAAGTTGACCCATCCGTCAGGTGCATCCAGCCCACATCCATAGTGAATATATCGCATGTTAATCTACGGCCAATTTTAATGATTCAACTTCCCAGGAGGCTACATCGGTAACTGAATTAAACCGCCTGAGCTTTCCTTGTCTTATTAATTCTTTTTCATCAATTACCTTTTGCAAGCATTTTTTTAGCTCATTTGGATCAATTGAGGTCAATATGCCATGCCCGGTGTATTGATTGATCAGGATTCTTTGTCCCTCCGTATCAGTCGCAATGATATATAAACCCGCCTGCAGATAGGCCCAGATTTTGTTGGATAGTGCCAACTCATTGTTAAAATCCTTCCCTGGCTCAAGGGCCAGCCCAATATCATATTTACCTAGCGAACGATGCAGATCCACCTGTAATTGTGGAGGGATGACCTTTATAAAATGCTTATTTGGCTCAATCCAGTTATCAGCAAAGGGCTGATGAAGCTGGCCGATGAGTGTCAACTGAAAATCGTCCGAAAAAGATTTAAGCACTTCAATGAATGGCTCCAGACCCCTGCTGTGATTGATGTTCTGAGAGTACCAAACCAATTGAATCTTTTCAGGTGTAACCTCTGATGGAGCATCAAATTCGATTTTCGAAAAACAGTTGTTAATCAGAAGTGGTCTCCTGATATCATCACATAACCGGAGGGTCTCATCCATGATGGGTTGGCTGGCAAAAGTCACCCTGAGAGCAAATGGTAACAGGTTTTTCATTAGGAATGCTTCCTGATTATTTCCGGGGTTGAATTGCCCCCGCAATACCCCCTCACCGGGGTAAAAGTCTTCCACATCAAAATGAAAAGGTTTATTCAAGTGCTGACTTAATTTGTAGGCTGGATATAACGTACCAATGTTGTGCGCTATGATCAGATCCACATCCCGGATATTCGCTTTTACAAAACTCCAGAGCAGCAGGGATCTTTTGTTGCTGGCCATCGCATTGATCAGCACTGACCTTCTGAATATTCTAACCAGTAAAACCGACAGGTATTGGGCTACCGTAGAAAACAGCCAGGGGATAAATGGAGACCGCGTGGCGGATAAATAAATGGTTTTGACGTTATGTTCAACAGACAACTGTTGTTGTTCATACTGATCTGACCAATTACCTAACCTGAAGCCGATGAAGATGCATTCATTCTCCAGGCTCATTACCCTAAGTTCCTTTAGCAACCGCGGGTTTGTGGTCAGGTTAGATGTAGTAATAAATAATATCCTTTTCAATTAGCTGGTATGAAATGGTTGGTTGAATTTATATAGTAGCTGGTTGGTGAAGACACCATTGCAGTCAACTTAATAATTATTTACTTAAAACGGTGTACATTTCTAATCCCGAATGGATGACAGGATTGTAGAAATATCGTTAATGTAAGAATTAACTCCGAAGGAGTGACATAATAACACCCCTTCGGGGTTAGATCTTATGTTCGATCTAGCATCTATAATACTGGCACCCCTGCCTTCCGCAGGCAGGCCTTCGGGATTTATTAAAGATGTAAATTAAATTAAGAATCTTCTTAGGTTGACGGCTATGACCAACCGGGTGACCAAAATTTCAAATAAGTATACAAGTTTGTTTTTTATGCTATTAGGTTAAGATGTTTTTTATATCCTCTCCCTTCACCCTTCCGCCAGAGGGCGGAGGACAAAGTGGACTTAACCTAATAGCATTTTGCATGTTCCAGTCCCAATGCAAGAGGTAAGCCTATTTCCGCATGATCAATTATTAGTTGATTTGGAATGACCTGTTCTTCTGGACAATTCTATTTTTTCCATCAGGTGAATTTCCGGGTGCTGTGCGACGATGAGTCCATCTTCTGAAAAAGAGTCATCCTTGTCAATGGACGTGAGTAGTTTAAAACCCTGCCCAACCAGCAATTCCTCACATCTGTGATGCAATTCATTAGAATGAGTTGAAATAAAGACAAACCAGACATTTTTCAGGGCATAATCTGCTCCTTCAAGCATCTCCAATTCATATCCCTGGATGTCACTGTGTAATATATGAACCGTTTTAAGGTTTTGTTGTTCAAAGAAAGTGTTTATACTGATAGTTCCTTTTGAACCCGCCTGCTCTTTACCAATAAAGTAAGGATAAAACTTACCACTCATTCCATTTAACCTAAAATTGAGCTGTCCACTGACCCTGTTGAAAGGATCCGGTTCTATCAGATGATTGACGGCGCCCGGAATCTCCTTTTGGAACCACATGGAATAAAATCCCCAAAAGGCTCCCAGCTCCAGCATCACAGCGTTTTTGGGTAATTTTTTCAGGATTTCTCCGAAGATCCGCTCTTCCTGTGGCTCATGTACTCCTCTATTGGCCTTCAACACCCGGGCCACCTCCGGACCATAATAGCTCCCCAGGTTTATTTTAAGTCCATTGTGCATGATCTGCTTCCCCTGTAATACTTCTCCGGCATTTTTTACGCGGGGGATGAAATCATTGTCAGGACTGGATACTGTAATCTTTAACCGCTCTTGCCAGATATCTGACAATTCTTTATTCATGATCCAGCTGTCGAATAAACCGGTTGGGACGAGTCGAAAAGCTATCAGCTTACGCAACCAGAGGTTTTTCCTGATCAGCACCCTCATGTTTTGAACCAGGCTCACTTTAGCTGTTTTAGTTCATGAATCAATTGATCGGGCAGCGGCTTCTCCGGGTCGACAGCCCCTTCGAAGTGCACCTTATTAAAATCATCCGGCCTGCATTGCGGCACATTGGTTTTGGGATGATGTAGCACAATTGCATCCGAAATAAAAGCCGCCCAATAGCTATATGTACTTGCCTTTGTCGTAATGATCACTTTGCTGGAAGACAGTACCAGGAGATCTACCAAATCATTGACCGGTTTGAAATAATAGACATCAGGTTCTTCCAGCAGGGGCTTTAGCTCTTTTTCAAATCCATCGGTAAAAAGGAACACTTTCAATTGCTTTCCGGCTGTTTTTCGGATCATCCTTATCTGAGCCAGGTAATACGAAAAATCCAGGGCATCTTTTAACCCAATGTAGTCTCCTCTTCTCACATGCACCCCAATTTCTGGTATCTCTGACAGCCGGGCAGTCTCCAGATGCCGTGGCCGAATGATCTCATAAAATCCGGGGATGATCATGTCCCTGTATGCTGAAAGCTCGATCAGGTCAAAAACGTGTGGCGTGGACCGGAACCTTAGTTTCTCTGCCCCCACTACCATCGGATCATTAATGGCGCCAATCACCGGAAGGTCCTTTGGAATTCCTGAAAACAACCTGGTCTTTCGCTTGAAATACCCAACGTACCACCTCCATGATCGATCCCAGCGACGAATGCTTCCTACCGGGATATGTACCCATCCTGAAATATCCAGGTCCGCATTGTGTTTTTGGCTCCATACGTAAGCTTTGGCCCATGTAATGAGTTTATTACACATGCCACAACGATTGAACCGAACGAATAAAACAGGTTTAGCCAAACTCATTGTTGCTCCTGGAGCTCAGCATGGGCTTTTAAGGTAGCATTAAACAAGTCAAGGTATTGAGATGCAATTTGCCGGGTTGAGAAATTTTTTACACAATAATCGCGGACTGCCTTTCGGTCAATTTTTTCAACTTGTTTTACAGCCCTGATCATTTCATCCACATCTTTAACGACAAACCCAGTCACTCCATCCACCACTACTTCAGGAACAGCTCCCCTATCAAAGCCAATGACAGGTACTCCACATGCCATGGCTTCGACCATCACAATACCGAATGGCTCTTCCCATTTAATGGGGAAAAGGAAGGCTTCTGCCTGCTGGAGGTATTCCAGTTTTTGACTGTCATTTACCGGTCCCACAAACTCTATCAGCGAATTTTTAAGATGCGGTTCTACCTGTTTTTCAAAGTAATGGACATGATCCTCTTCAATATTCCCTGCGATGATCAGCTTTTTGCCTGTTGCCAGAGCCACATCAATGGCTTCCCTGGTCCCTTTCAGATCCTCTATTCGTCCCAGGTAAAACAAATGCTTTCTGGCCTTTTCTGCCGGCTTGAAATAATCAATGTTTGTGAAATTATGGATGGGAGTACATTTATCTGCAATTGGGTGCTCTTTGATCATATGCGCCCCACAACAGGTAAAGGCCAGCTGATTGCCTGCAATGCTGGCCGCAAGACTGGTAGATTTCCGGCTGATCTGTCGCTGGTAGGTTTGATATACGGGGATACTGGTCCTGAAAAAAACAGGATATTGGTATAACAGCCTGGAAAAGGAATGAATAATATCCGGCTGAACTTCACGCACGACCCGATAAAGTTTTTTGGCATTGAAAAAGACATTGTCATATCCCCTGGAGTGGAGCCTGTCCCAACTAATGATCCGGACCGCAGCAGTATTGGAAGACTGAGGGTGAGCAACAAGTGTGACTTCATGACCCTCCCTGGAATACGCATAAATCAACTGATCTACAATCCTTTCGATACCACCATAAGCTATTGGTGGTACCGGAATTTCGGGGTCAACAGTTATCAGAATCTTCATTTGGGGTTAATCCTCCAATAATCTAGCCAAAATTATTCAGACAAGTGAGGATGCTTAGGTCTATATCCCATTGCGTAGGTAAAAAACTGGAATCTTTTGGTCAACTTCCAACCAATTAACCGGGTAAGTAGTTGGAATACCCTTCCACCTTCGATCTGATTGGTACTTCCTCCCAGCTGCCGGATCTTTTCTTCCGTTTCTCTGACCAGCTCAGGATAATGAGGATACATTCTAAAGACCCATTCTTGAAACCTATTTGCAATCAATTGCCTTACCTCGCATGAATTTTCCATTTCAAGAATATGGTTACAACCTATTGCTGTTGATTCCAATGCAGTTTCGAATGCCTTTCTTGACTTCACTGATGCTAAACTCCCCGCGTTACCAGATCGATAATAGGTGACTGCATCATTGGCAAACCTTACTTTTTTAGCATGCTTAAGAATACGCATACTGAATTCGAAATCATCGTTCAATGAAAGGGAGCTATTCCACCCACCAGCTAACTCCATAATATCCTTTGGTATTAGCCAAAGCCAGGAGGATGCCATGTCAACACGCTGGGAAAGTGATTTTTTTATCCAATCTAGCGAATCCAAATCTTCCCAAACAGTCTCAGGAATGAAGCGGGTACTTTTTGGATCCGCATCATAAAACCGCCCCCAACGACAAGAAGCAACACAGTTTGGATATCCATTTAGAGCAGCCACCTGAGCCTCAATGTGCTTGGGATTCATTAAATCATCAGCATCCCAAAATTTAATAAAATCCCCTGAAGCTTCATGCAAACCCCGATTACGAGCAGCTGCGGCTCCTGAGTTTTCCTGATCAATGACCGTAAGTTCATTTTCATATTTCAGAAGAACGGTTAAACTTTTGTCTTTAGAGCCATCATTAACACATATAATTTCCAAAGGTTGATAGGTTTGCGCCAATACTGACCTAAGGGTGGCCTCAAGGAACGGAGTTGCATTGTATACCGGAATGATGATAGAAACCTTTTTTTCTCTCAAGTCTAAGTTCGCAACTCCTCCTCCAGATTGTAATAAATCTTGGATTTGGATAGTCCATTAAATAAATGCCGTAAATCTGCCGCCGAATATTTGAGATAAGCAAAAGCCCTGGAGAATTTAAGAGAAGGAATTAGATAAGAAAGTGTCCTTCGTCCATGTCTTTGTCTTAAACATTTAAACGCTAGTTTCCTTTCTGAAGCATTTAACGGACAATGCTCATCAAACAAATATTTAAGTTGTACGGCTGTAGTTGCTTTTAAATATTTTTCAAAACCCTGCCCTTTTTTATATTCCTGACCATCATGCATTCTCCACCAAATCAATCCCGGATGCATTACTACTACACTATATCTTTGACTGAGCTTCAACCACGAATCATAGTCCCCTACATATCTGGTTCTGCTTAAACCTCCGACTGCTTCAAAGGCATCTCTTCTGATGATTGTACCTGAAGGACCGGTCTTGAAAAACCCATTACCTAAAAATTCTTGCTTATAAGCTTGATTTTGAGAAACTATAAATGGGTAGGGAATTGTCATCTCAGGCTTTTGGGCACAAAATCCGAATCCAGCATCCGGAAATTTCTCCATAGCATTCACCATAACCTCAAGTCCATGAGTATATATCAAGTCATCAGAATCCAGGTACTTTAAATATTTCCCCTTTGCATAAATAGCGGCTCTATTTCGGTTTGGATAATCACCAAGATTTTGCTTATTAATGAATACTTTGATACGAGGATTAATTGCCTCATATTGCTTTGCAATTGCTACCGATCCATCAGATGATTGATCATCAACAATAATTAGTTCCCAGTTTTTATAAGATGACTTAATGACACTTTTAATTGACTCTTCAATAAAAAGACTCCTATTATAAACAGTCATTAAGACACTTACCAGGGGTTTTGTCATGCTATTTTAAAGATATAAAGTGACCAATTGAATGGGTTAGATATACCAAATAGGCTTCTTAGTTATTTTATTGATTACCTTTTTTCTGATCTTCTTACTTATACTATACAATGCATTCTGTGCTGCTACAGGGTGTTCATTTAGAATCCTGTTAACTATATTATTTAGCTTTTCCCCCAACAATTCATAGTCCTGGTTTTCATGCGGTTGATTGTTTATTAGCCAGGGTTGCTTAATCATTTCATTATAAATATCCGGATTTTCTTCAATCAGGGTTATTTCAGATACAACCTTTTCAAACGAATCATAAGCATGTACATTTATAAAGCTTTTAGTATTGAATTCCTCATGGATTCTTGGGTTTCCCCAGTAGATAGGGATACTTCCCACAAGCATCGGCTGTACAAGTTTTTCAGTGGTATATCCAGGGAAAGAACTGTTTTCAAATGCTATGGTAAATCGATATTGGGAAATAAACTCAAGTTTATCCTCAACTGGTCCTCCGGTGTTATTTTTGTATTTCCCTCCAGAATCTACTTGTTTATATTGATTAAGCACTTCAAAAAATGAATTCCGTTCTTGGCCTTTCGGATTACTCACTACCATATTGCAAAATTTGGTTTTTGGAGTACTTGCTATTGGCAATTCATTGCCTTTGGTCAAGTACTTAAGGTATGTAAACAAATAGAGCGGGACTCTTGTGTTTTTACCTTCATATTCGTCATAGTCAAAAGAAAGCGAATGATCACATTCCCTAAAATCAGGTCTTACATTCTCCGCTGTATAAAAAATTCGGTGACATTTATAATTCAAAAAATTAAATCCATAACAGGAATAGATCAACAGATCAGGATCGGAATCAGATAATTGAATATTAAAATGCTTGCGGAGCAAATTGGTCAATAAATTTTGCTCAGGACTAAAACCAGCCCAGAAATCGGAATAAGCTAGCTTAATGGTTGGTCTCATGGGCAATCTTCTTTAGAAAGTGTTTAGCTGCTCTGAATTCTTGATATAGTTTCTTCCAATTGTACCAAAGCCAGTAGGGCTTTACTTTATGTTTTATACATCTGTAGAAAACCCTTAGATATGGGATCATCGAGTAATTAATTGATGGAAGCAACTCAAATTGCTGATAATCAACCTCTAACTCATTCAGTTTTCTTCGGAACATTTGACTACTGGAGTGATGATGATAATGATTAACCCTGCGTTTAGTATCATAAACGAGTTTAAATCCCTTCGTAATTGCCCTGTGAGCCCAGTCCATATCTTCCCCAAAAGCAATTGGTCTAAATGAAAGCTGATTACGAACAATTTCGGTTCGGTACATTGCATTGACATCATCCCAGCCACAAATCCAACGTTTTTCTCTTCCTGAAAGCCTTTTGAATTCTTTTGGATCAGGATACTGATAAGCCCTTACTTCTCCGTTACTAATCGGTCTAAACCATTCCAATGGATTATTAGTACTGTCATGGGGTACAATTTGCTGACCACAAACACCCACTACCTCAGGATCCTCAAAATGTGCAGCCATCAGCTCTAGCAACTTCGGATCATCTGTCCAGGCATCTTGCACTGTGAAGTAAATTAACTTTCCGTGGGCCTCTTGCACCCCGAAATTCCGTGTGGCGCCATGATTAAATTCCTTAGGAGGTATTTGTAGTAACCGGACTGGGTATTCCCGGAGTAGCTCCAGCGTGCCATCCGTCGAACCGGAATCAATGACGATTACTTCTAATGAAGCATGCAATGTCTGATTAAAAAGGCCGTTCAAACATTTTTTTATCGTTTTGGCTCCATCTCTAACAGGAATGACAACAGATATAATCATTTTCTAGCTAATCATCCGATAAAATAATCCAATCAACCTCATTTTTTTAATCATCGGATTGGTAGAGACTTTTAGCCTTCCAATAATAACTAGTAACTGGTAATTCCAAATGGACAAAATATGATTTTTTAAACCCCACTTTAGCATCTCTTTATAAATTGTGTAATATGTAGATGCATTAGAAATCAAATAATGTAAAAATAACTTCTTAAAAGCTATTGCTAAATCTGCCTGATAACCTTCAATCTTTGAACCTTGCAATGAACTTATCCAATTGTTGCTTTCTTTGATAAATAAAATCCTGCAATTGATCGAAGCCTCGCTGAAATAGCTCTGTTTCACCACATCATGATGATCTATTCGATAATAGCAGTCCGGGGTTGCCTCAACGACCTCAAAACGGGGGTTATGCAGCAGCAACGCTCGAGAGTGAAGTTCCGGATCTGTTTTTACCAGAAAGGCTTCATTAAACCCTCCAATTTTCAGGTAGAAATCTTTCTTCCAGATGGGACAGGTAGTTTGCCAGGGGGCCTCATCCTGCAAAAACAGATGAAGGTAATCTGCCTGATCCTCACAATAGGTATTAAAAATCTCACCCTTATCACCAGGGGATTCTGAAAAGGATTCCAGGGGAAACACTGCAAAATCCAGATCTGGCCGTGACTCCATATATTGACAGCGTGTACCCAAACAATGTTTGGCCAGTTCGTCATCGGAATCCAGGAATACCAGGTACTTAGCTGTACTTTTTTCTGCTCCAATATTTCGGCAACAAGAAGGTCCCTTAGGCTCCCTGGTACGATTAACAAGGCGGATCCGTTCGTCTTTTCTTGCATACTTCTTTACAAGTTCAGGTCCATCGTCAGTTGATCCATCATCTACCACAATGGCCTCCCAGTCATCAAAGTCCTGTGCGCACAACGAATTCAGTGCCCGGGATACCAGATGTCCCCGGTTAAACAGTGGTATGATTACGGATACTTTAGCCAAACTTCTAACTAAACCTTATTCAGAAATTTTTCAGGAGCGATGGTTTTGCCTCTTTTATTGAGCAACGCATGCCATGTTCCCAGCTGCCGGTAATAATGTTTTAGAGAGAACTTTTGATAATTAAAAGCAAAAAGCAGCCTTTTCACAAGCCAGGAAATCCAATCTGCCCATCCGAATGACTTAATGATCTCCGCATTACTAATAATCTTCAGTTCTTTTCTCAACAGGAGATCGTTTCGCATCCTGTAATACTCCGCGATATATTTAAGATAAGGATTGCTAAAAGACTGCGAACCGGCATGTATGACCTGAGATTGCGGAACCAGAATGGACTTTACCCCTTCCTCTCGCAACCGGTAACCATAGGCTGTTTCCTCACTATATAAAAAAAAATATTCGGGCATGAAACCATGCTTCTTGATAATGTCAATAGGGATCAGCAAACTCGACCCGTTTAATTCTGCCACCTCCCCTCCTAATTCCTCCAGCTTCACCTCGCTCAGTGGCTTCCCTCTGAGCGGATTGGAAATAGAATTGAAATTAACCCGGCCATCTTTCAGTTCATAGCCTCCAGCAAACCGGATTTCCTTCTTGTTGGCCTCCAATGTGATGCTGCCATAAATAGCCTCTTGATGATCCAGGTATGCGTTAACAAGCGCTTCCAGCGCATCCGGCATCACTTCCGTATCGTTGTTTAATATCCACAGAAGATCAAATTGATGGTCGGTCGCGTAGTCAGCAGCAATTTTATGTGCACTAGCATATCCAATGTTGTTTTTATTGGCTATGACTTTCAGGTCCGGAAATACGTCGGAGATCACTTTCACAGATCCATCTCCAGAGGCATTATCAGTTATGAGTATTTCGTATGATCCATAGGACTGTTTCAGCACACTGTGCACACAATTTATGGTAGCAGGCGCATTGTTCCAGTTCAATATGGAGATCAGCACCTTAGGACTCATAAACCTGTGTTCGCTTGTACCAGGAGCTTGATCCACTGGCATGCTCGATGAAATATTGTTCTTCCTCATCAATTACAGAACTATTCCTGTACCAGGGTAAATGCCTTGCCGTGTACTTACCCGCTACCCGCATGGCTGGAACCCACCAGCCTCCTTTAGCACCCGGGCGGTAAAGTGCAAATGTTGTATCAATTTTAGCGATGTAGATTTCGGTATCGGCTTGCATTTTCATCTGCCAGTACATGTCTTCCCAGTCCTTTACTTTTTGCTTGTCATCAAAGTGGTCCGGCAAGTCGTCAATGGCCAAAGCAAACCCTACTTTGCTGTATTCAGGATAAGTGTTTAGAATAGACTTAAAATATTCCATGAAATTGTCCGGACAATCATCCCCGGGATAAATATCAGGATCAGTGTAGACATAATAATCATGTTCAAACCACTTGAAAATGATGGTCTTCCAAAGTGAAAGGTGCCCCACATTCTTATTTAATCGAAATATTGTATAGGGCAGCTGATCGTAATATTTCAGTAATGGAGGATAAGTGGACTGATTGTCGATGATATAAATATTGGTGTACCCCAAAGCCTCGAAGCGCTCAATTTGCTGCTTCAGATAGGTAAACCGGTTGAAATTATTGATCACGATCGGGATATTTCTGGTGTCCCTGATCTTACGACTCATAAACTTTCGGACCTTAGCTTTTATGCGGAAACTGATATTAGATCCCCTCCGCATACTTGCATCGATTGGGATCATATTAGCCATTTCTCACCCCCCTCAATTTGTTTAACAAGTCCTGGTTTACCAAAAACAGCTTGGCATAAAGGCTCCAAAACTGTCTCTTATCTGTCCAGGTCCTGTGATTTTTTACCAGGTCACAACAGGTTCGTGCCTCCTCGTACTTAAACCTTCGATAGAGTTTGTACTGGCACTCATCAGCAAAATGAGCCAAAAACTCCTCAGTATCCATGAAGTTGTAGAGCCACTTGCCATGCTCATAGGAATCGCTCCTATTGCGCTCCTGCCAAATTTCCTGTACATATTCAGGGAAATGCAGTTCTCTGATCATGTGCTCAAAGATGGCATCGATCTCCGCCCGAAATTTCATGTGACCTTCCGCTACACTTTTGGAGGTGCTGTGCAATCTGAAATGGGCCATCAGCTGATCCGTCAAATGAATATGATCCAGTCCATACATGGTCAGGTAGCGAAACCACAGTTCATCATCAAAGACATATCGAAGGCTTTCATTGATCCCCCCCAGCTCCCGGATACAATTCATGCTGTAAAAAGTGCCCGGCTGATTCATTTCAAAGTTAAAGATGGTTTTTGCCACACTTTCTTTCACCCCCATCCGATAGGTATGGCTGGTTTCACCAGTCTCTTCGTAATAGCAATGGGTGAATCCACAGGCCACCTGGGTATTCCTGTCCTGAAATGCTTCTGCTATGGCGGAAAGTGCATCGGGCTCCAGGTAATCATCTGAATTAATCCAGTTGAAAATATCCCCCGTTGCATGTTTCAGGCCTTTGTTGATGGCATGAGCCTGGCCCTGATCCGGCTCACTTACCCACCACGTCAGGTGCTTATCATACTTCTTTAATATCTCAACTGATTGATCCGTACTGCCTCCATCCACTACGATTAGCTCCTTGTGCGGATAATCCTGTGTCAGGATAGAATCCAGGGTTTGCTCCAGGTATTTTCCCTGGTTGAAGGAAGGGGTAACGATAGAGATCTTTGGTTGATACTTCATCCGGAGATTTTTGCTAACAATACTTTGAGGTAGTCATTGGCATCTGAAACTGAGATATGAACCCCATCCGTGGCAGGATAAAGCTTTTGATATTCAATAAACCGGTTTTGTGGAAAACTTCGATTTAGCGTTGACCTTATTTGCTTGTTGGATGTAGACTGTAATGATTGCAAAGCTGTTGGCATTTCAAAAAATATCACTTCAACTCCTGCTTTCATGAAATAATCTACATAAGCGGATAACAGGGCAACCTGATCTGTTTCAGTGCTTTCCATCTCCATTTGATTTGCGATGGTCTCCCGGATCTCCTTATCCTCGTTGTCATCTGAATATTGAATCTCCATTTCATTGGCTGACAAACTGAAGTTGACTGGTAAGGGTATCCGGTTTTTTATACCATAGTAGAGATATTGAACAAAAGTGATCGGGCGATTCTGATATCTGAAACCATCAAATGTTTCTTTTAGCTGGTATAGTCCCGAAACAAAAATCCCGTCGACATAACCCGCCTTGGGAGTTCTGTGGATCAGGTTAGACTCAATTAAAAGATATTTTGGAAGATGATTACTTCGCTTGACAATTTCCAGGCCTTCATAAATGCTCTGACCACCCAACGACAGGTTATATACCGAATCAGGAACGGGCATTTTCTGAGCGGAAAGCCTGAATGACAGGGATGACCCTACGATAACCGTTGAGATTTTTCCAGGTTTTTTTGCAAAAAGGAATCTTTCTACCAGCCGGTTGTTGTCTTCCCATTGATTGACCGTTTGAGAAGGCCATTGGAGCTGATTCACCATGAATAAATAAGTAACCAGAAAAATCAGGCAAAAGCCTATAGACCGGAGGATCATCAAAATTGAAAGTAAATAAAATCAATAGGGGATCCACTATTGAGTATGATAAGTGTGATCATGGCTCCCAACAGGGCTGGCTTAAATTTTTCTCTGAAAACGTTTCCGCGATTCTTTTCCGAAACCAGGTACCACCCGTGATATAGTATTACCGGGAAACTTAGTGTGAAAATGTATAAAAGTGGTATTTCATCTGTATATAAGGATCCATTCGATGACAAGGCTTTGAACCAGGCGATCACGTGATTAAATTCCGGAAGCTTAAACAAAAGCCAGGCTAATGATACGCAAAAGAAAACCCACATGGATTTAATAATCGTATAAACAGGATGGAGAGATGACAGTCCCCGGTTATTCAAAAACCTTTCTGTGACCAATGCCAATCCATGAAAAGTACCCCACACCATATAGCTCCAGGCAGCCCCATGCCATAAACCTCCCAGAGCCATTACTACCATCAGGTTCAGGTATGTCCTGCCCCTTCCTTTGCGGTTTCCCCCCAATGGAATGTACAGGTACTCTTTTAAAAAGGTAGACAATGAAATGTGCCATCTTTTCCAAAAGTCTGAAAAGCCGGAAGCTACATAAGGAAAGTTAAAGTTTTGAGGGATGATGTATCCAAAAAGCCCGGAGATGCCTATGGCTATCAAAGAGTACCCGGCAAAATCAGCAAAGATTTGCATAGAGTACCCAAAAAGATAGACCAGCAACTCAATGGATGAAAAGCGTTCAAACGCAGGCCATACAAGCTCACCCGTGAAATCTTTCAGGTTGTCAGCAACCACCATTTTTAAAAAGTATCCGGTGACTACATGTTGAAAAACATAATTCCACCTGACCCCGGATAAATATTTGGTTTTGATCTGGGGATAAAAATCACGGGCTTTTACAATAGGTCCCGCTACCAGTTGTGGAAACAATGAAATGTATAAGGAGGTATTGAAAAGCAGTTTCCAGAATGGCAGGACCCTGACCTGATCTGATGTGCCTTCTGTATTTCTATAAGCATCTACAAGCAAGCTGATTCCCTGAAAAGTGAAAAATGAAATGCCAATGGGCAAAGGAATGGATATCAGAAAATCACTCCATGAATCATCCCTGATAAAAGTAACCCCAATCAGAGGACTGTACTTGAAGAAAATCAAAATCGCCAGGTTCAATATCACGCCCAAAGTCACTAGCTCCTTCTTTCGCTTTAGCCTTTGAACTATAGCCCAACTCAGGAATGCGTTTATAAGAATAGAAACCGCAAGCAGAAAAGTTAGTACCGGAAAGTGCCATGAATAAAAAACAAAACTGGCAACAATCAGGACCATCGTCTGTAGCGACTGAAATATAGGAAGGTAATAAATACTGAATGTGAGTATAACCAGTAATAGGAATGGAATGCTATTGAAGAGCATTATTTAGTTGAGGTAATGTGATTATCTATAAACTCCTGGACTTCAAAAAACATTCTCTCTACTTCTGATAGTTTTTCTTCAGGCCATTCCCACCATTTTATTCTGCGAAGATTTCTGATCTGAGTTTCACTGTGCCGATATTTATGGACCTGTATAGGATTCCCAAAGGCAATAGCATATGCTGGAATATCCTTTGAGACAACAGCTCCAGCTCCAATAACAGCACCATCTCCTATAGATACCCCATCCAAAATAGTCACATTCATCCCGATAAACACATCATTGCCAATTGAAATGGGTTTGGTTTCTAAAATCTTATTTTCCCTGGATAAGGAGGTTCCATTCTGTTTTAAAGTGCTGTAAAACATAGGCGATGTCGATACTCCATTCAGTGGATGTAGTCCCCACCCTGAAACTAAATTTGGCCCAATTGAACAGAATTTACCAATCTTCGTATTGTTTATTCGGCCATTTGGGGAGATGTAGGTATACTTATCAATACTTGAATGCCTTAGCTTATAGGGTGGATAAACTTTTGCTTTTGAGTCGATAGAGGATTCTATGGCAGCTGACCTAAAGAAATCCAGATCTTCGCTTTCCAGCAAATCTTTGATTTCTGGTAGTGCCTTTAAAACTATGTATCGGATCGCTTTTCTTATTTTGAATGAAATCTTTCGTAATAGCGTAACATTTTCTCTAGGCACAATATTAAAATGGCTTTTGAAATGTAAATCAAGTGCTTTTCTCGCTTGTCGATTTTCCTTTATAGGTACCCGTACCACCTCAACTCCTTCTATCAACGGGGAATCATATATCTCATTTGGATCACAATTTTCTCCAGAACCATCGTGACCTATATTCTTTACTAATGATTGTACTGGAAAAAGTGAATGCCCTCCCATCAGGTACCATGAGGCATACCATTTTACAGCCCATGTTTTTATTTCACCACTCTTATTTAATTCTAATTGCTTATAAAAATGTGCATGCCCCTCGATGTTGAATTTATTTATTGATCGAGCACTTCTTCCTATTTTCCTAACTATAGTATCGGGATCCTCAATATATTGATCCCAGGCGCTTTTCCAGGTTCCCCACCCCCAGCAAGACAAAACATCGAGTATGATTGTGGAGTTGGAGGAATCAATAGTGATGGGATACTGATAACCTGAGATATGCATCACTTTGCGATTATCCTGATACATCATTAGCGCATCATTCATATATCTAAGGAAACCAGGAGTAGTCACGATATCGTCTTCCAGCACGATCGCTTTGCCATGCTTGTTGATCACTTTTGAAACTCCTTCCACAATGGAATCTGCCAGCCCCTTATTGGTAAAACTTTCCTCAATAATCACGCTTTTGCACCAATTAATGGTATGTGCAATTTCCCTAACTCGATCAATCCTCAGCTTTTCCTCAGGAGAAGCTCCATGCTTTGGACCATCTATAAAAACATACAGTAAAGACTTATCAACCCACTCGTTTTGCTGCAAAGCAGCCAGCGTCTGTTCGGTATGTTCCGGACGATTATAGAGAAATAAAATGATCGGGGCCAGGTCCATTTTGAGCAGCTAATTCACGAGATTATGATTAACGAATAACCAATCCTCACCAATTGTTTCATAAGTAAATCCGAACTCTGTGATTTTATTCAGGATGCTTGACCTGATCTCCCCCTCATAGTGGAGTTCGCAAATGATAATCCTAACATTGTTCAGCACAGCTTCAATCGACGGATCATTAAGGAAAACTTCTTTTTCAGCCCCTTCTATGTCCAGCTTTAAAATATCGATTTTGGTTTTGTCAAGATCAACCAGTTTATGGATGGGCAACCCTAGCACATTATTGGACTCAGCATTTCCCTTTTCTACTGCATAAGCCCACTGACGCTTATCCATTTTTTGCGTATTGATCATCAACTGCTCTTCCTGATGCCAGAGTGCTTTGTGTAAACACGTCACATTTAGAAGATTGTTTAGTGCTACATTTCGCTCCAGTTGCTCAAAATTAGACCTGTCAGCTTCAACTGCGATGACTTTAGCTCCTTTAAATGCAGTAGCCCAAAAAAATGTAGATAATCCAATATAGGCTCCTCCATCCAGTATCAATTTTACTGATTGATTTTGGAATAATGATTGGATTTTTTGAAGTATAACTGGGTAATCAGGTCGAAAATAAAGCTGATGAAAAACATCTGTGTCACTAGTAAAACGCCTGATATAAAACTTGTAAGCATTACCAGTAGTGCTCTGGCCGGAAATAAGCAACTCACCACGGTTGTGTCCTGTTACCGTTTCATTGACCCGGTACAGAAAATCAATCCCATGTTTCTCACGAACCAATTGCTTGAATCTTCCTTTGGTCGAACCCCACTTTCGAAACAATAAGCCAAGAATAAGCAATATCGCCTGGTATACATTGAAATGAGAAATACTTTTGATTGATGCAAGTTTTGCCATTATTTCATTTACCAGTAACAAGCCCCCTCAAGCAATGGTCCTTTCGGGCGTTCGGTTTCTGAGGGTCGCGTCCAGTGTTCGTTGTACATATTTTGAAAAAATTCTTTATCGTCCCAACGATTGCCCTTGATCCCGAAAAGGATCTGAGTAGCTCCGCCCATATGAACCGCTTGCTTGCCCAGTGATTTAACAAATGAAGCCAGGGGCATACCGTATGCGCCCGCTCCAATGATCGCAACATCAAATTCAATGTTCTTTATACCGGACTTCATTTCCTCCAGCGCTTCAAACCAGGAAGCATATTGAGTACTTCCATTTAATGATTGTACCGCTTTATAGGTAATTAACTTAAAATCGGGGAGGACTTCTGATCCTTTGAAAAGTAGTTGTCTTTTTTGAAACTGACTCCCTATGGTTTGATCAAATGGATGTACCACAAGTACCTTTTTGCCCTCAAGCGCCCTGCTCCAGGGGCTGCCCGGATTGTAATATGGTTCAAGAGATCGCAAAGGAACGAGCCTTGCCTTACTCATATACTTTTTCACCAGATAGTCCTCTCCCGGCTTAAACCATACTCCCAATACATCCACTGACTTAACCGTATCTAAATAGAGTTTACAAAACCGATTCAATGATTCATTTTCTGTAGGAAAGAAGCCGGACTGATGAGTAATCTCTCTTCGATGGTAATCAGTCCATGTTTTTCCCCTATTAATCAGGTAATAATACAGGTAATTCAGTTCAGTTGCTCCAAATCTTGAGATCATAGTGGGAGCTCCTGTTTTCAGCGTGTGGAAGATTGCGTCTGCACCTTGTTCCTGGGAAAGGATCGGCTTTCCAAAATAAGACATTTTTTTCTGCCCATCGTTCAGGGTAAAGGGTTGATTATATTTACCAGTTACGTACCACCTGACTTTGTGATATACTTTTTTTAAAAAATCAGTCATCACTGAAATCAAAATTGTAATGCTTCAAAATTCTTCGGGCATTTTCCAGGATAGCAGCCTCCCCTCTAATTTCTTCAATGATTTTGCGGTTTGCATCTATTGTGGCAAAATCCTCGGAGTGGGGATATTCCTTTTTCAACTCCTCTAGCGCGTATACCCTAATTCCAGCGCTTATCAGGTCCTGATATGCAAATCCCTTTTTGTTTAGAAAAACTTTTGCCCCCTGAAGAATCGCCAGATAGATGCTACCCATGGCCTGCTGACGAATGTGATTCATGATCACATAACCACACGAACTTACCACTTTATTGTATTCATCAATCGGCATAAACTCCCTGAGTGATGTTACCCTATCTCCAAACGCTTTTCTAAAAGCCTGCTCTACATGTTCCGCATAGATGTTATCTCCGTAACTCAGAGATAATACAATTTTAGAATCCTGTACCTCCTTTAGCTCACTTAAAATTTCTATTACATCGAGATGGTTATTCGCCAATGTTGCAGAGTTACCAATGAGTATATCCTTTCCTCTTCGCTCCTTCATCGCTGAACTCACCTGATACCCACCTGAGTAGTTAAACGGAAAACAGGGTTTACGGACTTCATAAAAGCGCTCAATGAAGGATCGCTCCGATTCCAAAATGGTAGAGTAGGATGACAAGTGTTCAAATACTTCCCACGTTTTGTTCCAGTAGGAATTTGGTTTCAGGTACCCATTAATTACCTCCTTGAAACGCTTACCAATCGATGCCCGCTTTGCTTTGTTTATGCTTTTTAAGTATGCCCTGGTCTTTTTTTGATAAATCCTTCCATGAAGACGAGGGTTATCATAAATTTCATACCCCCATAAAATACCATGAATGGGTACTACCCCATCGATCATGCTTATGATCTCACGCTTATAACCAAGACCAATATTATGAAATATTATGAGGTAATATTTTGATTCCGCATCCTTTAAAAAATTCTTGTATTCATCAGAGTTGAAATGGTGGCTCTCCACCTGTGGAATCTCGCTAACATTAATCCCTTTATGAAGCACCATTTCATCATATGCAAGAAAAGTATTACCTCCAGGGTTTATTTTCTCAAAGCAGTTTACAGTAAGCTTAAGAAACTGACTAATCTCCAGAATGTGTAGGACCTTTTTTTTCAATTAATTGAGAAGTTTATATTGATATTTAGTCAATAATTGTCCTGCTATTTTCTCAAACGTTGCTATCTGGCTACTGTCCAACTCATGCAAAAATCGGCCGACTGTTCCCTTTTGAGGTTCCATTTTAGTCTTCTGTTTCCACTTAAGTGTACTTTCAGGTTCATCGTTGTGGAGGTAATACCTCTCTACATCATCGGACCAGGACAGACCTAGAAAATCAAAGATCTTTGTAATTTCTGACTGAAAATTTGTGACCAGATCTTCAAATCGGACAAATATTAGAGGGCATTCTCTCAATTCTCTTTCTATTTTTTGGTTATTGTCTACCCACTCTTCTGCTATACCGGGTATGGTATTGACCAGCTTAGGTCTATATTTTGCTTCGCTTTCGATGATTTGATTTAGCTCAAGATAGGAGCAAGCAACGTCCCGTCCATCCCGGACGAGATGAACAAACCGTGCTTCAGGGTAAAGTTCCAGCAATTCAGGAATATGATGAATGTAATAATTATTTTTATCACCCCACACGTGAATGTCTTTGTCCCTGCCATAATATCGATAAATGGTGGCAACCAATTCCGAATAACTCGTAGGTGAACATTCCCGGATATAGTCGCTAATTCCTATGCGTTCCAACCCAAAAGCCTCAATTTTTTTCGACGAGAGCAAATCAGTTATAAACTGATCCAGCCGATCTGAATAGTTGTCTCTGCGCTCCCAGTTTTTGTACTTTGACTTCCACCATTGCAGGAAGCCGGACTCAGGAGGCACCACTATATTCGGGTGTGCATTCAGAATGATCCTTAGCAAACTGGTCCCAGACCGGGGGTTGCCCAAAATAAAGAATGGTAAAGTAGAAATCAAGCGTATTTCTGCGTTCGAAGTAATATCCTGGAGATCAGCTCCTGTTCTTCAGTACTTAAATCATGGTACATAGGCAAGCAGAGTATTCTGCTGGCTACATCGTCCGATACAGGAGTAGCGGTGCCATTTGTATAGTCCAATGAACTGAGGCTTGGGTAGAAATAACGCCGGGAAAAAACCTCTTTTTCCTCAAGTGCCGCTTTCATTTTCAAGGCCACAGCCTCGCTCTCAAAGAGTACTGGATAATATGCGTGATTGTAGGTCGTGCCCGGTTCAATCCTGGGTTTACGAATTCGTAAATTCTCCAGTAATGCATCATATTGATCACTGATCCCTTTTCGGGCATCCAGTATTTGCCGAATATACCGCAGATTGACAATACCCATCGCAGCATGAAATTCGGAATTTTTCCCATTGATGCCTACCCCTGAAAATCGTTCCGGACCATCATGACCAAAATTACGCATGTATGCCATACGCTTCAACAACGCTGGGTCTTGCGTAAATAATGCTCCTCCTTCCACGGTATGGAACAGCTTGGTTGCATGAAAACTGGTCACACTAACATCACCAAGTGTGAAAACCGTGTTTCCATTGTAAAGTGTTCCGAAACAATGCGCAGCATCATAAATCACTTTCAGATTATGCTTTGAAGCAATATTTTCAATTGCCTCCACTGCACATGGATTACCAAAGCAATGTGTAGCTAAAATAGCCTGGGTATCCCTATCGATCAGATCTTCGATCTTGCCGGGATCAATGTTTAACGTATCCGGGTCAATGTCAGCAAATACCGGGACACAGCCCTCCCAAACCACACTGCTTGTAGTGGCGACATAACTGAATGGAGTTGTGATCACTTTGCCTGTGATTCCGAGAGCTTTTAAAGCAATCTGTATACCAATAGTCCCATTGGTCACCAAAAGCAGGTGAGGTATACCCAGGAAGCGCTTCAATCGCAACTCCAGGTCATTCACCAGGGGCCCATTATTCGTCAACCAGTTGCGCTGCCATATTCCGGACAACAGTTCCTGGTATTCCTGTATGGGCGGTGTGAATGGTTTGGTAACAGGAATCATGACAATAGTTGGCGAAGCTTAAATTTTATTTTACGTTTTAATGACCACTTAACATCCTTATTTTCCTCCGTTGGATTTGGATGGACCATTAATTTTTCCATATCCAATTGCTCTCTGTCATCAAGAAACGTCAGGATTTCCTCTAATTGTAAAACTTTTGATTCCTCATCACATAATTCGATCAGCCGATTAATGATTTGGTAAGCTTGTTCCTTGTTATGTATATCAAACTCGGAATAATTGTGGGTGAGCCAAGCTCCATCATTGCCTAAATGAAATGTAAGGTGGGCATCTTTAATGATTTCCAGTTTTCTGCTGAAGGCTATCAGGTTGGCTATCAGGACACGCCCAATATAATTGGCCCCAATACATGACGTACCCAGATCAAAGTGATCCAAAAGTTCCCTCCTGAACACAAAGCAATCATAGCCAGGGTGCGAAGTACCCACCTGGGCATACATTTCATCCAGATCTGTTAGGTCTTCATCGATGACCCTTCGGTTAATGATCAGGCTGTCACTTCCACTTTCGATCTTCTTGACGATGTATCGGTAAAAATACGGCATTAGAGCAATGTCTACGTTTGTGTAAACCACATAGTCCACATCTATTGGTCGTAATAAATCAGCAATCAAGGGGAGTTTCCGAGAGTTTCTAAATGCCCCTACATCCATGACACTACGTTCTAATGGGGAGAGAGTCTCAAAATAAGCTGGCAACAGACTCAAATCGTCAGGGAACCCAACCCCAAAGAGCTTAACCTGACTGGTTGAAAGTAAGTGATCGCAAGCAGCCCTCATACTGGCAAAAGTGACCGGTTGAGCCCTATACAAGTCTGAGGAGGCTGTGACTTTAACTGGATTGATGATGTGGCCGATACGGATCATTACCATATTTTCCACCATGCCTTCTCATAAGCTAAAGCTTCTGGGGATTTCTTGAAAAAGGGTTTTATTGAATGCTTTACCAATGACTCATCAATAGGATGATATTGCCTGGCTCTAATGAAAGCGTCAAAATCAAGACTTCTAAGATTACGCTTTGAAATGCTTGATTTTCTGACCAGGAATAAGTTTTGATGATTGTCTCCAACATGTAGGTAGGAGTTGTGATCCTTAAAATAATCAAGGATCAACTGTCTGTAATTATCATCATTTGCTTCAATAATGAATAAGTTTACTTCGAAATCATTAAAATTAAGCCCTTTCAAAACTTCCATTTCAAATCCCTCAACATCAATTGAAACAATATCAATTACCTTATTCTGTAAGCCTGATTCTAACAATATTGAGCTAAGGGTTTTTGCTGGAACTGTCAATTTTTCCGGTTCTTTATAATCTAATCCCCTTTTCTTATATCGTGCTTTTACATCTTCTTCGTCATATGCACAACCGGACAGCACGCCAATCTCTTCTCGATAAAACTGAATCTCTTCAATATTGGGATCTGATACTACAGCTGCGTTGACATTCACAGTATTTGGTCTGTTCTTACACAAATGAGGATAAATAACCGGGTTCGGCTCTACACAAACAGACTCCCATCCTAATTTAGCAAGGCTAAAGCTATTGCTAAGGTGTACACCATCAAATGCGCCAACCTCGACCACTATGCCATCAAACTTTTTTCCAAGTAATTGCCAGGCTATGTAATCGTCAGCGTGTTGACTGTGTGATATAAATTCCATTATAAACTGGGGTAAGGTTTATAGTTAAACCAATTAATTTCATCCTTAAACCTATCGCCTATTAATTCTATAGAATCCTTGTTTAGTTTTGTGATTTTTTTATCACTAACATTTTTTCTAGGAATTCCATCAGTAATGTTAATGCCAATACTTTGTAGAATTGGTAATAACTTTCCATTTAAATCCTCTAGCTTAATAATATCATTAACTAACAATTGATCCCCTTCATAACAGAACCACTTTATGGGAATAAGTAAATGTAATGACCTTAAAACAAAAGGAATATTTGATTTTTTATCATTAAAAAAATATTCCCTAGTGGTGTATGATTCATTCCTTAAAACGTAATTTATCCATGAATTAATATCATGTGAAAATCTACTATCTATATCATAATTGGAATTATAAAAGGGACGAAAATTCTTATCTGGTTTTGCATAAAAATAATTTGAAATTGCTCTTTCCCAAGGATTTCTTACTGTACAAATTATTCTATAATTAGACCATTTCCATTTTTTTTGCTTAAACACATATTTTAATTCGCACGCAGAGATATGATGATAATAAGGAAATTTATTTGTTGAAATCACATCTGAATAATCGTTTAAAATATCTCTGATAGAAGTCGTACCTGTTTTAGGATTAGCTAAAAAAACCAGTTTTTTATTATGAATAATTCTCATATTTATTCAAATGAAACTAATTGGACTTTAAATAAAATGAAGCATTGGTTACCATTTCTGCCCCATAAGAAGTAAAAGAACAGACATTATATATGTTGGATAAAATACTTTTTGTATGAGTATTTTCTTTTTGCTCAAAAATTCGTATTCCAATTTGGAAATTTCCATCACTAAATTGGTTAGTTTCGAAAAACCATGATTCTTTTATTATCTCTTCACTGATTTTTATTCTTTTTGAATCAGATATTGCCACCATTTTTTGCTCGGGATCAAAAAACAAAAGAACAATTTCACCATTTAAAATATTTTTTTTCATTTTAAACGATAAAGAAATCTTAAAGCTTTGTCCAACTTTTATAGATGGATTCAAATTAGCTTCTAAAATCTTTACATACTCATCTTCCTTCAGTTCATGATCCGGTTTAATCATACTAAAATATCTATTAATTGCTTCACCAATACTAGATGTATTTTTTACAATTCTCCCGTTCTCTAGCATGATTACACTCGTACATACCTTCGATATTTGTGGCATTGCATGACTGACAAAAATCACTGCGGAATGTGAGAGCATTTTAAATATTTGGTTGAAGCATTTTATTTTGAATGCTACATCACCTACAGCTAAAACCTCATCAATAATTAATATATCAGGTTCCATCTGGGCGGCTACTGCAAACCCGAGTCGGACCTTCATTCCTGAGCTGTAGTTTTGTACCGGGGTATCTATAAATTCACCAATCTCTGCAAAGGAGACAATCTCTTCAAACTTTTCATCAATCTCCTTTTTTTGAAAACCGAGGATCTGGCCATTTACATAGATGTTTTCACGCCCCGTAAGTATGGGATTAAAGCCAGCGCCCAGCTCAATAAGAGCTCCAATACGGCCTCTCATGGTGATCCGGCCTTTGTCCGGCTTGATAAGGCCGTTCAGCATTTTCAGCAGCGTGGACTTCCCTGCGCCATTATGGCCAATCAGCCCCAGGCACTCGCCTCGTCGCAATTCAAAACTTACATCATTGACTGCCCAGAACTCATCCTTTCGTAATTTCAGATGATTCGGCTTACCAAAAATTTCTGTAGCAATATCCAGCACCCCGTACCACAAGGATCGCTTGAGATCGCGACAAAATTTTTTCCCGACACCTTCTACACTGACCAGTACTTCTTGCTGCATATTAGGAACCGCTCCTTTCTATTATAAATGGTATAGCCAGACGGTAAAGTATGAGGCCAATAAAGGTTAAAACTATCGTAACACCCAGTATCAGCCAGAACCCTCCGGTGGCCACTTGAGCTGACCCGAAAAGCCAGTCACGAGTGAGTATCAATACCGGAGAGACGGGGTTGTAGGTATTCAGCAAGGTGGCGAAACCCTCTCTGGGCGCGGGGTAAATAACAGGTGTCAAAAGCATCCAAAAGGGCAGAAAGCTAGTCAGTAATCGCTGCACATCCTGGTAAAGCATGCCTACAGGCAATACCAACAAGCCCAGTGACGTACCTAGTAAAACCAGGGCAAATACCCCAAATGGAGCAAGTAACATGGTTAGACTTGGAGGGATTCTGAATACTATAAATACCCCGGCAATCAGGACAAGTTTAATACAAAAATCAAAGGCCACCTGCAAAAAACCTGCTACCAACAACGACTCCCTGTTGAAATTGATCTTAACCAATATGGATTTGCCTGAAGTGACTGCCTGATTGGGCATAATTAATGATTGTGCAAACATAGACCACAACAATGTGGACGTAAGTACAAAAGCGGGATAAGGTACACCAGGGTCTTCAATATTGATGATCCGCTGTCCGTTCAAAAATACCCATACCAGGGTAGTCATTAAAGGGGGTATGAATGCCCACACCAACCCCAACAGTGACTGGCGGTACATGGCTTTCATGTTACGTCTGAAAAGGCGCCATCCGAGACCCCAGGAATCACCCAGACTTTTAACAGTATCCAAAATAAGCGGACCTAGCTTCTGCACTCCAGATTCCGGAGAGTATACTGTAACAGGTAATTCTTTATCAGTAGAGCTCATGTACTTTATGTAGCTATTACTTACTTAAAGAAATGATAATTGCGAGCACTGACAACGCGGATCCCACAATTCCAAGCGTTTTAGACGCATTTGGAATGCCGTATTGATTACTTGTCCTGGCTCTGAGGGGTGGCACGATAATCATATCACCGCGTTGTAAATAATAGTATTTATTGTTAAGGGTCTTTTCGTCAAGGAGATTTAGGTAGACTACATTCGCGACATCACCATCCTTCCTTATCAGCTTAATGTTAGACCGGTCCGCAAATTCAGATAAATTTTCAGCCATAGCAATCGCATCAAAAATAGTTATCTCCGGATCAAACGAAGTAAACCTTCCTTCCCGGTTCACCTCACCAAACATTGTAAAATGAAAATTCAGCAGCTGAACACGAACCATTGGGGTCTCAAAATAACCCATCAAAAGCTCTGTGATTTTCATCTCAGCTTCTGGAATAGTCATTCCCGCCAATTGAACTTTGCCAATCTGTGGCAAGTCAAGTGCTCCCTGGTGATCTAATACAAACCCAGTATTTAACCTATCCAGGAGGATAGAGGACATGCCTCCTTCACCACTTTGAGCAGTCATCATCATTTGATTAGATCCACCACCACTTTGTTGTGCCTGATCGAATTGATTCAGTTTACGGATAACTCCAAGGTCTGTCTCATACTGCTTGACAAAGTTAAATTCACCATCGGTGATACTGGCCACTCGAATAGAAACTACATCCTCTGGTTTTAGTTGATATCGCTGTAGTTTTAGGTTATAGGTAGCTACGACAGAATCATAAGACACTTGCTCTTCCTCCTTATCTGATTGCAGGTAAACCAATTTCTTTGTTGGTACACATGAAGAAAGAATAAAGACAATCAAGACAATTTGAATAGCTGGACAACTTTTGATATGCTTCATTCTCACTAAGATTTATTGAATAACCGATTCCAGAATGGTTTACGAGTATGTTCTTCAGAATAGTAACCATATCCATAGCTATAAGGACCATACGCCTTGTACCCATAATCCACTTTTCTGAATTCCACATCATTGAAAAGGATGGACAAATGATGTAGCTGGCCCTTCTGCTGTCGATCATTGATGAATTTGAACGATTCCTTGTCTGTCACGCCCTGCCTCACAATCAGCAAGTTGATATTCGAATATTTCATCAACTCAAAAGCATCCGCTACCAGGCTTACCGGAGGCGAATCGATGATGATGTACTCATAGTTTTTACGAGCCCATTTGTCCAGTTCCACCATGCGTTTACTCATCAGCAGCTCGGCTGGGTTTGGTGGGATCGAGCCTCCCGGGATCAGGTCCAAAAACTCATGATCCGATTTATGTACAGCCTCTTCCAGGGTATTTAATCCCGCCAGGTAGTCACTGAGTCCGGTCTGATCAATCAGTCCAAAGCTTTTGCTCAGGGTGGGTTTCCGCATGTCTGCACCGATCAACAAAACTTTTTTCTGCGACAAAGCATAGGTGAAGGCCAGGTTAGCCGAACAGAATGTTTTTCCCTCTCCGCTGCCTGAAGACGTGATCAGGATCACCTTGATATTGCTATCTTTCCCCAGGTATTCCAGGGAAGCCCTGATCCCCCTGAAAGATTCTGCTACCAGGGATTTCGGTGCGTGATGTACGGCCAGGTTGTCATTCTCCAGGCTGTGTCCTACTGTTCCCAAAATAGGTATTGAGGTTTGCTGACCAAGCTCTTTCACACTCATTACAGTGTTGTTCATCAACTGTCTGAGATAGATGAAACCTACAGGGAGACCAAATCCAAAGAAAAACGCTATTAAATAGATTTTTGTTTTATTTGGCGAGATTGGATTACCCTTACTATAGCCGGGATTTGAAATCAATTCATAATCTGATACAGTTGCTGCCTGACCAAGAAAAACTTCCGTCCTTCTTGTAATAAGATTGTAAAATACATTTTCATACAATTCAACCTGTCGCCGTATTTCAGCATACTCTTGTGATTGTGCCTGAAACCCTTGTAAAGTGCCGTAATAATTACTTATTTCATTATTAATTCTTTTAATTGTTTGATTATTTGCCTCCTTTAAATTTTTTGCACTTTCAAAAATATTTCTTTCAACTCTTTCAATCTCTGCCCCTGATTTATTTACAAGTGGATTATTCTCATTTCCGGATGACTTAACTTGTTTATCTAACCACCTTGCTTGAGTATAAATATTCATAAGCTCACCAATTGGCGGTGCCTCCAAGCCAATCATAACCGGAGCAAAAATCCCATCATCTCTCTTTTCTTTAATGTAATCAGTTAAATAATCATAATATCTATTAGACAGGTATAAGTTAGTTTTCTCAATCTCGAGATCCTCTATTTTCTCAAAAATCTCTGTCTCCTCACCTTTAAAAACATACTTATTCTGAATTTTTAAGCTATTTATCTTCTTCTGGTAGTGATTTATTGTATCTGATATCTGAGGAAGGTATGAATTAATAAAACTAATTGTATTTGTAAATTGTTGATTTTTCTCATCAAGCCCCTTATCAATAATTACCTGAATATAGGTTTTTAAGAAATCCAATGCCTTATCTGGAAGTTCGCTCTCAATTTTCGCATCAAGAATTTGAGAATTTGATCTTTGCCATGATAGCTGCAACATGGATCTATATTGTCTCAGAAGTGATTCCTTCCTATTTAATATGAAATAATGTTGGTTACTCGGATCTGCTCCATTATTGCGTAGTAAAATAATGGTAAACCTCCATCCATCAAGAACGATGGGATTTCCATACTTAAAGACTTTATTATCGACAGATTCTTTCCACTTTAGGTTCTCCGTTCTCAAAGAAAATGACTCCTCGTCCCTGGGTTCTAAATAAAACTGAACCCCGTATGGTACTGAAGACTCCTCGTCAAAACTTACTTTATAGAAGTCAGTAGGATAAACTTCAGATGCTTTTAACCTTCCAGCAACAAAATATGAAGTATTAAAATTTAACCTGTCCAATGTTTCTTGGATCCTATCCTCAGATTTTAGAAGAGGTATCTCCTGAGTAATTCGTATTTCATCCTGAATCAAAACTCTACTCTCTGACATTTGTAGTAGGGGATTTATACTGCTCTTATCAAACTTCTTTGTAACAAAGCTGGCCGAGACGATATAGATCGAACTGGTATACCGGACCGTGAGATAAGCTGCAGTAAATCCAATAATCAGGAATAAAGCTATCCAATGCCACTGAAGCAAAAGCTGGCTGACGAATTTCTTGAATTCGTAGTTGTATTCCTTTTGTTTTTCCTGATGCGTGTTCAAGGCGTTTATGCGTGCTGGTTTGTTGTGTGTAAGTATCTTTTACTGAGCCGACTTGCGAAGATAAGGGTTGAAAAGGACTTTCGGATATTCAGATGGTTCAGATGTTCCGACATTTCGACTTTCGGATTGTCAGAAGTTTTTAGGTTGTTCCACCTTCGCTAAAGCTATGGTGGACACTGTGGGTTAATGGGTTATTAAGTTATTGGGTTTCATCTAATAGCCATGCCGGATAGTTTTCCGGATTGATCACCTGTGTGTTTTCAACCGGATAAGCATTCAGGAAAGTTTTGGAAAATCGGCTGCTGGTTGTGCGATCCCACTTGAATTCATAAGCTGAAACTTTTCCGTCCACTTCTTCCAGGTAATCTATTTCCTGCTGTTGTGTAGTCCGCCAAAAATATCTATGCCCATAAAAACTACGATAGCTGATCTTTTTCCAACGCTCACTAATCAAATAGTTTTCCCACAACGCACCTTTATCTTGTCGGTTCACCAATGGTGCGAAATTACCAATGATGGCATTGCGTATTCCATTGTCATAAAAATATACCTTCCGGCTTTTCTTGAGTTCGTTACGTACATTTCTGCTAAAAGTCCTTAGCCTAAACACGATATAAGTTTTTTCAAGTAAATCAATATAGTGCTCCACCGTTTGCTTGTCTGCCCCTACGACCTGTGAAAGTTCATTGTAGCTGACTTCATTGCCTAGCTGTAATGCCAAAGCCTGCAATAAGGTTGACAACAAAATCGGCTTTTTTATTTTTTCATAAGTCAACAGGTCTTTGTACAGATAGCTATCTGAAAGCAGGGAGAGCTTTTCCTTTTCCTCACCCGGAGAAGTGACTACTTCCGGGTAGCTCCCAAATATCATTCTGTTTTCGAGATTTCCTGTTTCCCTAAAGGCGTCGGTGTGCTCCACCATCTCACCAAAAGAAATCGGAAACATGAGAAATTCGTACTTTCTGCCAGTCAAGGGTTCATTTAACGAATTGGCTAGCTCAAATGATGACGACCCTGTAGCCACCACCTGTATTTCTTCGAAATGATCCACGATTAGCTTTAGGGTAAGTCCTATGTTTTCTATCCGCTGAGCTTCGTCTACTACTATGAATTTCTTTTTTCCAATAAGCGTCTTTAGTGTTGTCAAATTTGGCAAATTCAACCGAGCTCTGTCATTGGTGTCATCTCCTGAAAGCCATAGCACATCGTTTTCGTAGGTTGAAGCAATCTGTCTGACCAGCGTTGTTTTTCCCACCTGTCGTGGACCCATCAGCAATATGGCTTTGCCTTTGAACAAACGGGATTCAATGCTTTGTCTTAAGATTCTTTGAATCATGAACTAAAAGTATAATAATTTTAGATTGTAATCGAAAATTATTATGATAATATTAGATTATGATCGAATATTCATCATCCAAGCTGTCTCCCGAATCCTGGGATTCTTCGCTTTGCTCAGAGTGATGTGGGGGTTGTTGAGTTAACAGACTTTCCGATGTTCAGACTTTCCGATGTTCCGATGTTCCGATATCCAACCTACGCTACTACCTGCGCTATCCACTACGCCGAGGCTTCGTGGATCAAGAAAGCTTCGGCAGTTATAAAATGCTTCGGTGGGCAAGAGGTTAATAGGTTAATAGGTTAATAGGTTATTAGGTTATTAGGTTATTAGGTTATTAGGTTAGTGGGTTAGTTGGTGACAGTATCAAAACAATCAAACGGGCTTTTTTATTGGCCCTACTTAAATTGAAATCTTGTTTTATATATTTTAATTCCGTCTATGTTACGGAAATCTTTGGTATTCAGTGTGAATAATTCCAGGTTATAAGCTTTCGAAAAAGCGGCAATAAGAGCATCCGGAATAGAAATCTTTCTACCATATTTATCACTCATAATCTCTAAGAAATGCAACGACACTTCTTTGTTGAAATGATACCTGCGAAAGTGTTTGATTAGTTCTTTTGTCTTTCGTATTTCTCCCTTTCGCATACCAAAGTAGATTTCCCCTACAGATAAATCAGACAAAGCAAGGTTTCCAAAGCCTATCTTTAATAACTCTTCTTTGATGAGATCATTTTTCCTGAAGAGTTGAAAAAACACACCTGTATCACAAAGAATCATACTCCTCTGTCTCCCCAGGCACTTTTTCTAATAGATTTAATGTCAAGATCTCTATCCGCCCACATCCCATTACATTCATCCAATAGTGATTTCAATTGACCCTGACTACCAATAGGTTCGTCTGAATTTTCGCTAGTCACCTCCAGTTTCAACATTTCGAAAAGCTTAAGCAGTGTGTCTTTTTGCTCATCTTTCACATTTACAATCAACTTTTCCATCTTATCATTTACTAACAAATTTATGCAATCATTGGATCAAAGTTGGGGTTTCCAGATAGACTGTCGAATGGACGGACTTTCAACAGTTGATTTTGTTATTAGGTTAATGGGTTAATGGGTTATTAGGTTATTAGGTTATTAGGTTATTAGGTTATTAGGTTATTGAGTTTATAAGCTATTAGGTTATTGGGTTTCAAGCTTAAAGCTTCCATACCATTCATATGCCTTCTTCAAGCCCTCTTTAACTCTCATGGTGGGATCATATCCTAACAAATCCTTAATCTTACTAATGTCGGCCAATGAATGTCTTACATCCCCTGTCCTTTCCTTTTCGTGGGTTGGTTTCAATTCCTTCCCCGTTATCTCCTGTAAATACCTGACAATATCCAAAAGCGTAGTTCGCTCGCCGCACGCTACATTATACACCTGGTTGAGTGCATCAGGGTTGTCGGTGAATAAGGCTTTCATATTGGCCTGGACGGCGTTGTCTACATAGGTGAAGTCACGGCTGGTCTCCCCGTCCCCGAATATCACGGGTGATCGGTCTTCCAGAAATGCCTGACAGAATAGGGGGATCACCGCAGCATAAGGATTGTCATGGCGCTGGTTGGGGCCGAAGACGTTGAAATAGCGGAGGCCAATGTAGTTCAAGCCGTAAGTTTTTTGGAATACACTGGCGTACATTTCATCTGTTGCCTTGCTCACTGCATAGGGTGATAACGGATTGCCGATCTTGTCTTCAACCTTCGGTAATCCGGGATGGTCGCCATAGGTGCTGGAAGAAAATGCCAGGATCACCCGGTCAATTTTTTGTTCTACGGCGGCATGCAGGATGTTTACCGTGCCCCCAACATTCACCTGGTCGGTAGTCATAGGGTCTTTGATGGAGCGGGGTACGGAGCCCAGGGCAGCCTGATGGGAGACCTTGTGGATGTCTTTCATGGCTGCTAAGCATGTGTTGTAGTCGCAGATGTCGCCTTCGAGGAACTCGAAGTTTGGGTTGGATTGGAAGGGTTTTATGTTTTCGAGGTAACCGTTACTTAGATTATCTAATACACGTACCAGACCGATTCGTTCATCAGCAAGTAAAGCTGATACTAGATTTGATCCAATAAAACCACAACCTCCAGTTACAAGGATATTTTCTTTTTGATCAGTCAATTATTTGATAATTTCTTCTCTAAGGATTATTGCACCTAAATATCTCATTCTTTCTATGTCCTCAAGCCGGACGGGCTTCTACTTTTTTCTTGATAAAAAAGTAGACAAAAAATCAAGCGCTGTAAATCTTTCGCTAAAAAATGAAGCTGGTCTCCGGTAATCAAAATAAACTCCCCCGATAGTTATCGGGGTCAAACAGTATTTTGAAGGTCGATTATCGTCCGCTTCATTTTTCTTAGCGCGAAATATTTAATGCGCATGACCTTCTGGTCATAATTTTGCATATAGATCTTCATGCAATCTTACCCTGCAAGTGCAATGGACCCACTATGGGAAATAGTTAGTGCCCCCTTTGGTAAAGGGGGATTTCTGGAGGAGTTCGATTAAACCTTTTTGATATTACAGACTTCTTTCATTTTTAACCCAGAATCCCCGCCAGATGGCGGCGGACTCTGCTGGGAACAGAGGGATGATGGACTCTCTTATAAATTAAGGTTATCCATGTATACTTTGTGCTCTGATCGGATACGATCTTTTATCTGATCCCACTTAACCTTATGTGTAGGTGACGGGTCTTCGTTTTCATCGGCATCATTGAAATAAATAAGACTTTTGAGTGCCAGGTACTCCGAGCCGTCAGGATACTTCTGACAATACATTTTAAGTATGTCTTTCAGGCTGTAATTTTCAAGCAGGTAGTAAAGATCCCAAAAATCTTTTTTCGTCCCCCTACCTGTGATTGCTGAAATTTTCATTGCTGAGATGTCCTTGTCAGAGGCCATTAGAATACCTTCTTCTTGTATCGGGTTGCTTATCCAGGGATAGTGGCTGTAGTCCACAAAATCAACCTTTACCCCATTGATTGAAAAAACCAGAATTGATTTGGATCTTTTCATCACTTCAGCCTTCCCCAGGGATTGTAATGACTTAAAAATATTCTCAAATGAATCATCGGGGAATATACCAAAAAAGTCAAGGTCAATTGATTTTCGATGGCCGTATTGTAATGCTAAAGCTGTACCTCCTACCAACCGCATTTCACCCAACTCAAGAGCCTGAATACCTTTTAGTAACTCCAGTGTTTCTCCTGAAATGGCCTCAAGGAATAGCATCTGAATTTTTCTTTAGGAACACCACTGAGTGTTGAGATAAAATTAAGACTGATATCATCCAGTGAGCGTAGTTTCATAGCAGTCCTTGTAATCTCTTCCATCCCATACACCTTTTTGATCAGTAGCCAGTCTTTTAATAGTCCATACTCCAAAGCACGCTGGATGATGTAGGCTTTGTTTTTTTCCAGGCCGAGGTTTTCTCTTTTCACATCCCAGAAGAGATGTTTGGAGAATTGTTGGATGATGGGGAGATCGGGATTCATTGAATATAGGAGTCAGAAATCAGAAATCAGGAGTCAGGAGTCAGGAGTCAGGAGATTTTCGCTGAATTTATTTTCTGTGTAATAATCCAAGTTTACTCACGATTGATATTCCTTCTATTTGCTTTCTATGGCAGTCTCGATGAGGAGAATCCAAGAATTGTGTTGTTGGAACATTCCTTCGATTAATCCCCCTACCCCCTTTGAAAAGGGGGATTTCTTTAGGAACTCAATTATGCTTTTGATATTACAGATTTCTTATTGAGATTATTCCAAAGCAGAGTTCCCTTTGACCAGTCGTCAATCCTGTCTGTCGTAGCCTCGGAGAAGGCAGGTATTTCACCTCAACTGATATATTATTCACCTGCTTCTCTTAAAGCTTGAGCTTCTATCTCATCAGAGATTCTGAAATCTGACTGTTTTATCCTTTCAAGAACAGGTTTTACCAGTGAAATGTGACCTAAACGTTTGGCCTTAATTATTATTCCGATTGTTCCTGTGAAAGGAATTTTAAGTTGATCTGCAACTTTTCTCGCTTTATAGTCATCCAGGATTAAAGAGCTGTTTGAAATCTCCAATGCAAGAGCGATTGCACTGGATTCACCTTTGTCAATCTGCATCTCTAGTAATGCCTGCCTATTTTTGTCATTAACTTCTATCACTCTAACCCATTCCGGAAGGCTCTCACCATACTCATTTGCAATATCGACCGTTGTGGTAACTTCTCCATAAACCTGCTTTAATATATCCAGTTTATCAATTTTTGATAATATGATAAAGCAGCTGGTATCTGAGATAATTACTCTAGGCATTCGCTATATCACTGGCGATATCTGAGGCCGGATAATTAAAAACAGATACATTATACTTTCCTAATAATTCCGCAAATGCTCTTTTTGACAAGTTTGCCAATTCCGCTGCCTGTCCCAGGGATAGTTTTCCTTGTTCATATAGTCTTGAGGCTATTATCATAGCCATATCATGTGTATCAAGGTCTAGTGAATCAGGTATATCTAATGTAAGTTTCTTCATTTCATTTAATTGAATGATCCGACTAAAACTAAAATACTATTTGTTTAAACGTTTGCGGCAAGACTTTGGATATAATATCTGAATATACAGAATACAGGAGTCAGCCTGCCTGCCGGCGGGCAGGAAATCAGGAGTCAGAAGATTTTCGCTGATTTTGTTTCTATTTAATAATCCAAGATCGCTCACGATGATGGTTCTTCTATTTGCTTTCTACTTGCAGTCTCACATAGAAGAATTCGAATTGCATCACGAAAAACAAAGATTCTTCATTCCGCTACGCTGCATTCAGAATGACGGGAAAAATTGATCGTTGCTCTATCGCTTAAATAGCATTGTCGGTTAAAGGTCACAATCTTCCATCTACGATACTTCTATCCAGCACTCCTTTCACGTCATAGACCACGCCGTCTTTTTTCTTGAGTGCTGGGATATCTAGCGATTCGAATTTTTTGTGGGCGACGGCTAAGATGATGGCATCGTAGGGTCCTGCAGGTTTTGCGATCAACGATAGTTCAAATTCTTCTTTTACTTCCTGATTATTGGCCCAGGGGTCATATATATCTACCTGAAGCGAGTAGTCCTGCAGCTCGCGGATGATGTCGATCACACGGGTGTTGCGAATGTCGGGACAGTTTTCTTTGAAGGTGATACCGAGGACCAACACCCTGGCTTCTTTCACGCGGATGTCTTGTTTCACCATGAGCTTTACGGTTTGCTCTGCTACGAAGGAGCCCATGCTGTCGTTAAGTCTTCGTCCTGCCAGGATGATCTCCGGATGGTAGCCCAGCTCCTGGGCTTTCTGCGCCAGGTAAAACGGATCTACCCCAATACAATGCCCGCCAACGAGGCCGGGCCGGAAGGGTAAAAAATTCCATTTGGTACCCGCCGCTTCCAAAACCTCTTTGGTATCAATACCGATGAGATTAAAGATCTTGGCCAGCTCGTTTACAAAAGCCACGTTGATATCGCGCTGGCTATTCTCAATCACTTTGGCTGCTTCAGCCACTTTGATGGAGCTGGCTTTGTAGGTGCCTGCTGTGATCACGCTAGCGTAAAGGGCATCCACTTTATCAGCAATTTCCGGTGTTGACCCTGAGGTTACTTTCAGTATTTTCTTAACCGTATGTTCCTTATCTCCGGGGTTGATCCGTTCAGGGGAATAGCCTGCAAAGAAGTCCTGGTTAAAAACCAGCCCGGATCCTTGCTCCAGCACCGGCACGCAGATCTCCTCGGTCACCCCCGGATACACCGTCGATTCATAGATTACTATATCACCTTTTTTGAGTACCTGACTGACGGTCTCACTGGCTTTGATCAATGGCGTAAATACCGGTCGGTTGTTTTTGTCCGTCGGCGTGGGGACTGTGACAATGAAGACATCGCACTCCTTTAGGTCAGACACCTCAGCTGTGAAACTCAAATTACCGGATTCAAGTACGGTCTTCAGCTCCTCATTGGATACTTCCAGAGTATGATCATGTCCGTCGCTCAGCGCTTTGATCCGTTCTTTTTTAATATCAAAACCTACCACACGGTATTTCTCAGCGAATGCCACTGCGAGGGGAAGGCCAACGTAGCCGAGCCCTAGAATGCCTATTTTATTCAATGGTATGATGATTATGGAGAATTGTACAGGTAATCTTCATATTTTTAAAAGAAGTCAGAAATCAGGAGTCAGGAGTCAGAAGATTTTCGCTGAATTTATTTTCTGTGTAATGTCCAGGTTTGCTCACGATTGACTTCCTTCTAATTACTTCTGTTTGCAGTCTCACAGAGAGGACTCGGAGACATTCTTTTCATTTTAACGCAGAGTCCCCGCCAGCTGGCATGAGACTCTGCTGAGAAGTTGCGGTGATTAGCCAATAGAAGAATTAAGCGAACAACTCAAAACTGTCCGTTGTAAAAATTAATTCCTTCTGCCAATCCCCCTAGCCCCCTTTGGTAAAGGGGGATTACATCTGGAGTCCATTTATCTTTTAAGATCAATTAAAAGCGATGAATGACTTTCGAAACAAGAGACGTTATACCTTTCTAAAATCATGAATCGAAGTGCTCCTGACTACTAATTTCTGTATTCTGTATTCTGGGGAGCGTAGCTCCGCTACGCGTTCCATATCAACAGATTCTCTTCCTTGGCCAGGTTCATGGTCTCGAATTCCACGGGGGAATATACGAGGTGGCGGACTTTCTTTTTGATGACCTGCTCGGTGCGTTCAACCAACTGCTGCAGGTAGGCTTTGTCTATGTTCCCCACGATCAGGATATCGATGACCTCTGAGTTTTTGCCCCGGGCGAAGTCGCCGGTGAGGTATACCTCGCGTACATCTCCCAGTTTGGTCACAATTCTCTCTATCACCTGGTCTACCCCTACGTATTTGAGCAGGATACTCCTCACTTCATGATATAACGGATGGCTCATGTTGGCCTTAAAGATCTTTCTATTGCCCTCACTGGTGGACTCCAGCATTCCCGCTTCTTCGAAGCGGTTCAGCTCCAGCCGGATGGCATTGGTGCTCTCATCAAACTCTGTGGCCATGGCCCGGAGATAGGCCCGGCTCTCCGGGTTGAGGAAGAACTTCAACAGGAGTTTGATGCGGGTTTTGGATGTAATTAGGGTGTCGAGCAATTTTTAAGAAATCAGAAATCAGAAATCAGGAATCAGAAGTTCTGCATTACGTGTTCGTTAAAACAATTTTCTACTTTGTCCTTGGCAGAATCTATAGGGATGGAAATTCTGCCTAAAAAAAGATTTTTAGTGGATGAAACGGAGTGTATAAAAGGCTTCTGATTCCTAAATCCTTATTTATGACATCTGTCAAGGCCTATAGCCTTGACAGAGCTCCGCCTCGTAAGTCACATTTTGTAACTGCCTACACACTTCCTGCGCTGAAATCAGAAATCAGCCTGCCTGCCGGTAGGCAGGGAATCAGGATTAAGTAGTTTTTCGCAGGATCAGCCTGCTTTCTTAATATGATTGACCGGTACCTCTGCTTTTATGAGCTGTCCGAGGGATTCCACGAGTAAAATCAGGTGGTCTCCCTGGCGGGCGAGGAATTTTCCTTCCTGCCCTTTGAACAAACCCCAATCGATGTGTACCGTATCGTTATATTCTATAGAAAGCACATCAGCACTTTCTGTTTCATCGGTAAATCTTTTGATGGCGTGGATCTCTTCTTCGCGTACCCGGGCTGGTTTGCCCAGCCAGTATACATAACAGACCACACCAGGTGTTTTGAGCACTTCCTGGCGCTCCGCCTCACTCACACGCACAAATACATAGGACTTAAAAAGTGGCTCACTCACCTTCTTTTTCCGGTCGCTCCATTGGCGCACGGTAGTCACTAACGGGCAATACACTTCATAATGTGGATGCAACCGTTGGGCGACCTTCTTTTCATTTCTCGCCCTGGTATAAAGTACGTACCAATCACCTAAGCTGCTCATGATTGAGTAAAATTACTACTCGTTTTTTATTCAACAAGGCTTGAATGTATTATTTTAACTTAACTAAACTGCTTGAAATATTGAAAACTATGTTTATCTTTAAATAGGATCAGAAATCGCCAAAATCATTCTGCAAGAAAAATGATTTTTGCAATAACAAATTACTAAAACTGATAAATTAATATTTTATTAAAGCAATAGGTATAGTTTTAGTAAGCGTATAATCGTACTTTTGCAAAAGAAAAAATGTGGTTATCAAAGGGCAATTAGGCTTTTTTTACAATTTTTTATTCCTTTATTTCTATTTTGATCACTACCTTTGACTTGTTAAGAAGAACCAGTGCTAAGAAAAATTTTAAATCACTATGCCAATCGCCTGGTATCCAGATGGGTCATTCTGGTTATTGATCTATTCCTGGTAATTATCAGTTTTGTGCTGGCTTATGCTATTCGCTTCAACTTCAATATTGAAGCGATGAGCGGTCATTCTATGGGTGAGCAGCTTATGGTAAGCTCTGTTTTTTATTTGTTAGGATTTCTTGTTTTTAGGCCTTATTCGGGCATCATCCGACACACCAGTCTCCGGGATGTAGAACATATACTTTTTGCCACAGCATCAGCCTCAGGTGTGTACCTGATAATCAATCTGGCGAGTGACTTTTATGGGGTTGTTTCTGACTATCGTTTACCATACTCTATTCTTATCATTCATTTTCTGGTTATTACTTTCAGTATGATCAGTATTAGGTTCTTTATTAAGTCTTTTTATTTCAATGTAGTCCGAAGAAAAACCGAGCCACGTCAGATCATGATTTATGGTGCAGGCAAATCCGGACTGATCACCAAAAATGCTTTAGAGCAGGATGATCGCTACAAATTCAAGGTAGCTGGTTTTATTGATGACAACCCCTCCAAGGTTGGTAAAAAGCTGGAAGGTGTTCCTGTTTTTGCCAAAAAGACAATCACCAATTACTTACTCAAGCAGCTCAACATTGCTGAGGTAATTATTGCCATACAAAACATTCCTGCCCCTAAGAAACGAGCCATCGTAGACTTTTTTCTGGAGATGGATGTGATCATCAAAAACATTCCGTCTACCAGTCAGTGGATGGATGGAGAATTGAGCTCCAAACAGATCCGAAATATCCGGATTGAAGAGCTGCTGGAAAGAGATGAGATCCGCCTGGATCATAAAAACGTAAAGGCTCAGGTAACTGATCAGGTAGTCATGGTCACCGGAGCTGCAGGGTCCATTGGCAGTGAGATCTCCAGGCAGTTGCTCTACTACAAACCCAAGAAACTGATCCTGATCGATCAGGCGGAGAGTGCGCTATATGAACTAATCAATGATCTGGAGCATCGGTTTAATGGGCTAGTCAAAGATCGAGTGATCCCTTATGTATGTGATGTGTGTAATCAGGTGCGTACAGACAGGATCTTCGAAATGCATCAACCCAATGTAGTCTATCATGCTGCAGCCTATAAACATGTACCACTTATGGAAGTCAACCCTTCTGAAGCGGTTGAAGTGAATATTCTGGGAACGAAAAATATAGTCGACCTTGCGGTACTGTACAATACGGAAAACTTTGTTTTGGTTTCCACCGACAAGGCTGTCAACCCAACGAATATCATGGGTGCTTCCAAACGGATTGCTGAGATGTATTGTCAATCGAGACAGCAAACTGAAACCAATCAAACAAAATTCATTACCACCCGCTTTGGTAATGTACTTGGATCGAATGGCTCAGTTGTTCCGCTTTTCAAGAAACAAATTGAACGTGGTGGACCAATCACTATCACTGACCCGAGGGTAACCCGTTATTTTATGACGATCCCGGAAGCTTGCGAGCTTGTACTTGAAGCCGGTGCGATGGGCAACGGAGGTGAGATCTTTGTTTTTGATATGGGCGAACAAGTAAAAATCATTGATCTGGCCAGAAAGATGATACGTCTTAGTGGATATTCAGAGCATGAAATAGCTATTAAGACTGTTGGCTTGCGTCCTGGAGAAAAATTGTATGAAGAAGTTTTGAGTAGCGATGAAAACTCGATCGAGACCCACCACCCTAAAATCAATATTGCCAAGGTAAGGAAGCACAACCATCACAAGATCAATGATGGCTGCGGATTGCTTTTGGATGCGCTCCTGGCTGGCAACGAAAAAGCTTTGGTGAGCCAGATGAAGAAGATGGTTCCGGAGTTTATCAGCAACAATTCCACCTTCGAAGCGCTCGACCGCAAGCCACACGATCCATTTGATCATGTGAGTAAGCGACTTACGGGGAGCTGATCTTCTAGGAGACAGGAATCAGGGATCAGAAATCAGGGATCAGAAATCAGAAATCAGAAATCAGGAATCAGGAATCAGGAATCAGAAATCAGGAGGCAGGAGGCAGGAGGCAGGAGGCAGTCCCTCACGTAGGCTAAGATCCATTCACTCCGCTTCGCTTCGTTCAGGATGACGGAAGATTTATTATTTTCTCTTCGCTTAGATATTTCTCTTCTGATATGCAGAGTCTTCTTCGTATTCTGATGTTCCGAGTAGCTAATGATTCGAACCAACTCACCCATGGTTACGACCCTTTAAAATTATTTTGATGGGAACGCTCCCTCTCTTGCTAAGAGAGGGTTGGGGTGAGTTATCTAAAATATTTCAATCCCATTCGAGTCCAACTCAACGTAGACTAAGATCCATTCACTTCGCTTCGCTTCGTTCAGGATGACGGAAGATTTATTATTTTCTCTTCGCTTAGATAGTTCCTCTTCTGATATGCAAAGTCTTCTACAGATTCGGATGTTCCGAGTAGCTAATGATTCGAACCAACTCACCCATGGTTACGACCCTTTAAAATTATTTTGATGGGAACGCCCCCTCTCTTGCTAAGAGAGGGTTGGGGTGAGTTATCTAAAATATTTCAATCCCATTCGAGTCCAACTCAACTTAGGCTAAGATCCATTCACTACGCTTCACTTCGTTCAGGATGACGGAAGATTTATTATTTTCTCTTCGCTTAGATAGTTCCTCTTCTGATATGCAAAGTCTCTTCGAGGGAAGCTGTTGGGAATGGAAGAGACTTTCTGATATTCCGACCATCTGATGTTCCGACAAGCTTGTTGTTCTCAATGTATTCTCCCGACATAATTAATACCAACGCCAGGGTGTTTCATGCCTTGCAGGTAGGCCTGGAGGGAAAGTCGCTCCCAGAAGGTGATTCCAACACCACTGTTGATATTCCAACCGTCGTATTCCAGGGAGAATTGGAGGTTGGCGGGAAGATACTGATAGGATACGCCGCCAAAAAGGTGGGTCAGGTAAGGGCTTTCCTTTTCTACCAGGGTCCGATTTTGTTGGCCGGCGAAGACCATTAGATAAGGAATGCCATAGCCAAGTGTTGATTTAATTTCATGTCCCTCTGTTTTAAAAGTCTTCGTTGCTAAGATGTGGTTGCCAGTCAGGAATTGATTGGTGCTGTAAAAGGGATCCGTAATATTGACTACAACAGATGGGAGGAGTCTCTTTTCCCTGAATAATAAAAATGTGACCTGCATACTTCGATCACCAATACTTGCCTTGTCACCAACCATTTGGTTTGGATCCCCGAAGATCCTGGAGAGCATCAGTGTAAGATTGACCCGATCTAAAAAGCCTATGGTTAGTGAGGATATGTATTCACTCCCTTTGGGGCCACCGTCTCCATAATCAATAAGCTGATATGCCTCATTGTTGGTATGCATGCCAAACATAAAGGTTTCATCTTCCAGCACTTCGGCATGGGGCACATTCACCATACCCCGTGGTCCCGTGAGGGTGTATTGAGATTGAGCCAGGAATGGGCAGGCCAGTAATAGGAATAGGTTAAGACGGATCATGGGGGTAAATATATTGTTTGAAAATAGAAATCAGAAGTCAGAAGTCAGGAATCAGAAGTCAGGAATCAGAAATCAGAAATCAGGAGGCAGGAGGCAGGAGGCAGGAGGCAGAATGATGATGCCTAAATAAGGTTGACCGTTTTTCCTTTGGCTGCGTGCTTGAAGGGTGGAGGTTGGCAGTGGGTAGTTGGCAGTGGGCAGTCCAACTTCGCCATGGCTTCGTTGGATAAAAGCAGTGGGCAGCGGATATTCGGATATTGTGACATTCAGACATTCAGATTTTCCGACTTTCGGATTTTCCGACGATTCAGCATGGGGCAAAGAGCAGTGGGCTGAGGGCAAGGAGTAGTAAGGAGTAGGGCATTGATGATAGGATGGTCTGTGAGCAGGATTCTCTTCCAACTCACCCTATTTTCAATTTGAGCGTATTGGACAGGGCTCCTCCCCCTCTCTTGCAAAGATAGGGAATGATGATTGTCGTGTAGTGAGGTGGTCTCTTTTACTGTGATTTGACACCAAACTCACCCAAAACTTCAATTGCCCTGAGATATTGATTGCTACAGGCCGCTCCTACGGAGCTAAACCCATATTATTTCTCATTTCTACAAACAGGGCGTCCCTAACGGGACTTTGTTCAAATTAATTGACTCTCCTTAGGTTGGTCGCCATGATGAGGACACCAGCCAGGGGAATATTTGATTTGGGCATGGGGCTTGGGGCGAGCGCATGGGGTAAGGAGAAAGGGAAAAGGAGAAAGGGGCAAGGAGAAAGGTGGCAGTAAACAAATCGACTTATGATCAGATAAACCAAAGGATTCCTGTTTAATATTGCTCAAGTGATAAAAAAGATAACTTATCGGGTTGTGATGTTGCTGCTGCTGGTGGTTGCGGGAGTGAAAACCGTGTTGCAGGCACAGGAACTCAGGGATCTGGAAGCTGTGGAGATCAGTGATGACAACCTCATTTTCGACTACCGGTTGCATCGAAATCCCTTTATTATTCTTAGAAACCTGATGCTTGAGGATAGTGTAAAGGATAAAAACCTTATTCACCTCTATCGGGGGAGTGTGGTTTATGGAGGCGAGTATCTGGATGGTGGTAGGTTCAGGAATCAAAAACATTATAAGTTGGATTTTCAGTTAGAGCCTTATTACAATAGCCGATTTGGGGATATTGATGATCCGTTTCGGACGCAGCTTGGTATTGGACCAAGGATTGAATGGACGTCTAAGTGGGGAGTGTATGGCGTCTTTCAGTGGCTGATCCCGATCCAGAACGACTTTGATGTTGAGGTAGGGTTTGGACATCGTCCCGGGGAATCCGGGATTGGATTTACCCGTGTTTTTAATCAGAAAATCTTTCTGAATGCCTTTGCGGGGATATTCACCAACAGAAGATATGGAGCCAGCACAGAGCTCATTTTTATGGATGAAAGTGGCAGGTTCTATTATGGTGGCGGGCTCTTCTATTCCGGACCATATATTTATACAGACAACACCTTTATTCGGGAACGTGTAAGATACCTCAGCGGGTATGGATTTGTGGCCTACCGAATCACCAGTCAGGACCTTACACTCCGATTGACGGGTGAGCGCTACTTAAATGAGGACTATGGAGCAAGGTTTGAAGTCCTGCGTCAGTTCGGAAATACGGACATTGGGTTTTATGCTCAAAAAAGTAAAAATGGTGAAAATGGTGGTATCATGGTGACCCTGTCATTATGGCCCCGAAAATTTTACAACAACAGTTATTTTCAATTCAGGCCTCCACACAGCATCAGGATCCAGTATGATTTGATCACTGCGACTCGAAGTGGGCAGGCACTTCGCAATCAAACTGACTTTTTTTATGATATTCTACGCCTCAACCCCAGATTTATTGAAGAACAAATGAAAACTTTGGCGAAATGATTAAATAATTTTAAATAATCCACCTATTACTTTAATTAATGGGACTATTTTTAGTTATTTGTAGTAATATTTTATAAAATAAGAACCGGTCGCATGCACAATTTTAGGAAAATATTGTTTTCAGCAACTATACTTGGGTTGCTTCTGGCAATTGCCTGTACCAAACTAGGGCCGGTCCCGGATTTTCAATACTCTTATGATTTCAAGCCATCGCTTCCTGAAATTGACACAACTACACTAAGAGCTGCAACCATAAATATCACAGGAGGTTCAATAAATGCCAGTGGTTACACCAGTTTTTCAACATCCATAACTAACCCTGCCACTGCATCAAATTATGCGGCAGCTGTAAGTTCAGCCTTTACTGCAGGGCAGCAGGCATATTGGGCAGGACAAACACAAGCTTCAATATTAGCTCTATTGCAAGCAGGAGATGCGAATGCCATAACACAAGTTACAGCGGCGAGAAGCTCATTTCAATCAAATGGGACCTTGATAGGACTGGTTCCTGCAGTTACATCCGCCTCTGGTAATTTAATTTCAAACTCCGGAAGAATTAGTTCAAGTACAAATTCATCAAATCAGAAAAATCTATTCGCTTTTGCTCAATTTTTCCTGGTTCAGGATCAGGAGTTGGAGGATTGTCGACAAGCTGCCATTCAGGCTTTTAATACCGCACAAACTGTAATAGATGATCTCAATGCCCAACAATTAGCCAATATTCAAACACAATACAGTAATCAGTCACCCTTACCAGAAGCGCAAAGATCAGGCTTAGAGTCAGCTGCTCAAACAAGACATAATACGAGATTAAGTGATTATCTTTCTATTTACAATACTGCTGCAAGTAATATATCTACATTATTTGGGGCTGGTGACATCACTGCGGGGGAACGTGACTTACTCGAAAACCTCAATTTGGCCACTTATGCTGTATTTGTGGATGCGAGTTTCATGCTACTAAATTCTGAAATTAGCCTAATCAATACCCTTATTACCCAGGCCAATACCGATTTGACCACAACCAGGGATTCATTGACTACCCAGGCAAATTTTAATTATACCAATGAGTTGAATAGGTTGACTCTATTGAGAGACGCAACAATAAGTAAATGTCATAACCAGGGAGGAACTAATGTTAGCTAAAAGTATGAGAAAGCATTCTATCATATTTGTTTTTAGCTTGTTGCTGATTCTCATCGTAACAGATGTGGAAGCGCAGAGACGTCGCAATAGAGGATATCGTAGTTATCGTCCAGGTGGCAGTGGATTTAACGTTTCAACCATGCTTCACAGTTTTAACTTCAACGTGGGTTACTACCGACCCAGAATGGATTATTGGAACAATGACTCTTATCTGGCTGAATTGGGGAAAAATTATAACGGCGCATTAATGTTTCAGGGAGGGATTGATCTGGATATTTATGACGGTTTCATGGTCGGGTTGTATGGAGGAACATATTCCGACAAAGTAGAAGTATATAATCAAATTGGGGGGATTGAACGAACTGAAAAACACAGATACAGGATTACACCAATCTCTATAGTCGGGAAATATCAATTCAATTTTGGAAATCCCAGGCTAAGGTATCGCCAAAGAGGTCTTGCCAAAATTCATCCATATGGTGGTCTCGCTGGCAACTTCAATCTTATCACAAACACGCTTGTCAGAGAGTTCACTGATCCTGAAAGAGAAACTCAGAGATCTACAAACAATGGCACTACGTTGTCTATCTCGGGAATTGTAGGTGTAAGGTATGATCTTACCCATTATGTCGGGATCGGCGCTGAGGTCAATTACTTTGTAGGTGGGTTTAATCAGACGGTAAATACCGGTAACGGACAAACGGAAGATGCAACCATATCTATAACGGGACCATTCATTTCCGGTACACTCTCAGTAAATCTTCAGCCGCCAAAGGGTAGACGCCGAGCCAGGTATAGGTAGTAGCAGGAGACAGAAATCAGAAATCAGAAATCAGAAATCAGGAATCAGGAATCAGGAATCAGAAGTCAGAAGTCAGAAGTCAGAATATAAGTTCCTGATAAGGTTGACCTCGGTGTCCATGGTCGTATCGTAATTGGTTTGGAGTCTTTACCGGGGAGTTTGAGTTGAATTCAACAATTCCTTTTTCAAAACCTAAGATCCTTCACTTCACAGACAATTGAACTCCGAATGTAGAAATCAGCAATCAGGAATCAGAATGGGGAATGTGCCTAGCATAGTTTGACCACGTTGTCTAATGGTCGTTCGTTGTAAAACACAGCGTACTTTATGAGAGATGCTGCTTGAATGGGAAATATGTAATGAAGGGTGCGGTGGGACCCCTTAAGGGGACAAAGGGGTGTGTGGTGGGAATTACATATACAATTCATGAGGGCTAAGATCCATTCACTCCGCTTCGCTACGTTCAGGATGACGGTGATGTATTCGTTTTGGAAATCAAAAGAGCTTCCACCAGGGTTTCTTTTCCTCTTTAGGAAAGTGGTTGTTGCCACTGATCATGTGGTATATCTCACCCCATTGGGGTAGACCACCAATGTTGCGGTCGTCGATGAAGATGTCGGCATTGAGCTTGCCCCCGACCTCATCCTCACCTTCGTAGTTTTTGTTCACTGCATAAAACTCGATGCCATGTTTCCTACAGAATTCAACGGCTTCTTCCAGGGTTTTTCCTCTCCTCACCGTCCACAGGATCAATCTATGTCCGTCCTTCTGTAGCATCTGCAAGGTCTGGATGGCGAATGGGTGGGGTTTCCCTATTTTGGGATACTTGTCATCCACGATTGTCCCATCGAAGTCTACTGCTATTATTTTTGAGTCTATGAGCATGGTATCTTTGAGCCTCCAGCTCAAAGATAGAATACAGGAGACAGAATTCAGAATTCAGAATATGTATGTACCTGAATAAGGTTGACCTCGTTGTCTGGTGGTCGAGATGTTAATGTAGGGTCGAATTCACCTCTAGCTTATGGTGCGGTAGGACCCCTATAGGGGACTAAGGGGTGTGCGGTGGGTAAGGTGGAGAATACAGGAGTCAGGAATCAGAAATCAGGAGACCTACTGATGATGCCTAAATAAGGTTGACCGCTTTGTTCATAGAATATCGGATTTGCCACCAGCTGAATACTCAGTGTCCTCTTCGAGAGACGCTGCTCGAAATGGTCCTGATCAAAGAGAAGGATCTTAGAAATCGTAAGAAGAATTGAACAATTTCCTTTTTCTTAGCCTAAGATCTTTCACTACACAGACAATTGAACTCCGAATGTAGAAATCAGGAATCAGGAATCAGAATGGAGTATGTGCCTAGCATAGTTTGACCACGTTGTCTAATGGTCGTTCGTTGTAAAACACAGCGTACTTTATGAGAGATGCTGCTTGAATGGGAAATATGTAATGAAGGGTGCGGTGGGACCACTTTAGGTGACAAAGGGGTATGCTGGTTGTTAAATTTTCCACACGGAAACCAAGATCCATTCACTACGCTTCGCTTCGTTCAGGATGACGGTAGTTGTTTGTTTTTTCTACGCATTAGTGAGAACTTACAGCAACTTGAGACCAACAACAACTCCAAAGCACATCAAACATTAAGAGATAAATCAATCTTTACAAGATAAACTCGGTAGTTCCGTTCAGGATGACGGTGATGTGTTCGTTTTGGGAATGGAGATTGTGATTTGGAGGTGCGGTGGGATCCCTTGATCCAATACCGAAGCCTTGGCGGAGGTATTTAGGGGATCAAGGGGTGTGCGGTGGAAAGTGGAGAATACAGAAATCAGGAATCAGAAGTCAGACGATCACTCAAAACCCTCCTATCCCATTGGCCATGAGGACGGCCAGAAGAGGGATGATAAACAGTAAAAAGACTTCCAGGCGAATCATGTTGATGATTTTTGAAGGGATGTCGACTTCATCACCAGGATTGCCTTTGCGCTGTTTCAGGAAGAACACCGTGGGAAAAATGGAAAGTATCCCCACCGCGATAAACAATGTGACCTTGGTATGAAATATCCAGTTCCTGGAATACAACTCGGCAGGCTTACCCACCCAAAACCACATGGTGAGGCCGGCAAATAAAACAATGATCGCACTCAACCCATAGATCCCATCGATTTTAGAGATCCTCGATATTTGTTCCCGACTCATAGCAGACTTTACATAGAATAGTTCGATGAGCAATGTTCCTACCACACCAAAGATGCCCAGGAAGTGGAGGTATTTAACGATGATGAATTCGGTCATTGGTTTGGTTGTTGAGTTAGAGGGTTAATGAGTTAATGGGTTATTGGGTTATTGGGTTATTGGGTTATTGGGTTATTCCACCTTGGCCAAGGCTTTAACCTTCGCAAAGCTTCGGTCAACGCGTCGGTTGACACATTAGGTTATTGGGTGAAATTTAGGAAATTTTTGATCCATTGGCTAAGCAAAGTAGTATGAACCTCTTTCTGCATACTTATAATGGCCTCTTCTACCCTTTCCCTCCCAATCCTTTCTATTCTGGATTGGAAGACGTCCTGATTGTACTCCCTGGTAAACTCCGGGTGCCCCTGAATGCCCAGGATCCGGTTGTCTATACTGATCATGCCATGAGGGCATCTGGGTGATGAGGCGTGCACTACGGTCTTCTCTGGAAGCAATGAGATCTGATCCTGGCAAAGCATTAATATATTGAAGTCATTCGAGACGGGATCCATCCAGGGGGCAGGCTTGGTAATGCTATGCTCATGCACTCCGATCAGGTATCCTTCATTGGATTTGGTCACCTTGCCTCCAAGTGCCTCACCTATGACCTGGTGCCCAAAACATAGCCCGACATATTTCTTATTGGTCTCAGCCACCTCCCTCGTAAGCCTGATCAACTCACTGATCCATTCTTCCTTTTCGTAGACAGACCTTTTCGATCCTGTAACTACAAAGCCATCATAGTCTTTGATCTCCGGAAACTGATTGTCGCAGACAAAATAAGCATTGGCAGGCATACCCAGCAAACGATCAAACATGATGGGATAGGTGCCGTGGACCTCATCAAAAGGCTTCGCCACATGATCGCAAACGAGCAATGCCAGCTTCATCTATCCGTGTTTTAGATGGTACGACTTGGGCCTGGTGAGGTAATCAAATCCCAGCACCGAAAGCGTGCACCCTCGTCCGGAATCCTTTACACCAGTCCAGCTAAGCTCAGGGTCCAGGTAATCGCACCGATTCATGAACCAGGTGCCCGTATCCACGTGGTCACCGATCCGGACTGCTCTATCCCGGTCTTTTGTCCAGATAGATGCGGTAAGCCCGTACTTGCTATCATTCATCAAATGAATAGCCTCCTGATCATCTTTTACCGACATGATACCTACCATCGGGGCAAAACTTTCTTGAGTCATCACCAGCATCTCATGGCTAACATTGACCAATACCTGAGGAGCCAGGTACGGCAACGGATGATCCGGGAACTCACCTTTCTCAATCAAAGCCTTTGCTCCCTTCCTGATAGCATCTTCTGCATGTGAGATGGCGTTTCTTGCATTTGCCACCCGGACCATCGGCCCGAGGGTAGTTTCTTTCGCCAGCGGATTGCCTAGTTTGTATTGCCGTGTTAGCCTGACGAATTCGGTCACAAAATCATCGAACCGACTTTCATGGACGTAGATTCGCTCCACACCGCAGCAGGACTGTCCCGAGTTAAAAAACGCTCCATCAACCAGGTTCTCAACAGCCTGGGCCAGGTCCGCATCTTCGGTGACGTAAGCCGGATCTTTTCCTCCCAGCTCCAGCCCGATACCTGTAAATCTATTTTGGATGGCTCGTCTCACTGCCTTCCCTCCTTCTACCGATCCGGTAAAACCCACATGTGCGACACGATGATCGTCTACCACTTTAGCCACCTGATCATGTGTCATGTGTATTGATTGAAAAACCCCTTTTGGTGCACCCGAAGCTTCAAATGCTTCGCTAAATCGCTCTGCACAGAGGGCGGTCTGGTCGGCAAATTTCAATATCACAGTGTTGCCTGCGAGAATAGCCGGGATCACCGCATTGACAGCTGTCAGGTAAGGGTAATTCCAGGGAGCCAAGACCAAAATGGTCCCCAGAGGCTCCTTCTTGATATATCGTGTAAAGCCATTTTTTTCAGGAATTCGGATCTCCTTAAGCCCTTGCTCAGCCATCGCAATCATGGCCTGTGCCCGCTCCACAAACCCTCCAGTGATCTCATTAGGAGTGTAAACTATTGGTCTTCCCATCTGCCAGGAAAGTTCTTCACCCCATGCTGCAGCATGTGTCTTGAAATAATCGACTACTGCCTGGCACAAAGCGACACGTTCACTTAACGGAGTTCTCCGCCAGTGTGTAAATGCGGATGCTGCCTCCTCCAGGGCTGTTTCAATCTCATTCTCGGTAGCATAATTACGCTCAGCAAACACTGACCCGTCTACAGGGCTAATGATCTCAAACCTTGCCATCGTTTTATTCTATTCAGGGGTTACATAGGCTGCAGAGATACCACCGTCTACCAGGAATTCACTTCCTGTGATATAAGATGACTCATCGGAGGCCAGGTATAGAGCTGCCTGAGCCATCTCCTTACTTTCACCAAATCGTCCCATAGGTATATGAACCAAACGTCTTTGTTTTTTCTCTTCGGTATCCAAAAACTTCATCAACAGATCTGTCTTTAACGGTCCCGGACAGAGTGCATTCACCCGGATATTTTCTTTGGCATGAACCACAGCAAGCTCCCGTGTCATAGAAAGCACAGCTCCTTTGCTTGCCGTGTAAGCTATCTGGGGTGTTGCAGCTCCCATCCTCGCCACAAAAGAGGCCGTATTAATGATAGAACCTCCTCCTGCCCGTCTCATGGCAGGAATCCCATATTTACAACCCAGAAAAACCCCTTTTACGTTCACATTCATGGTCATATCCCAGGTCTCGAGGTCGGTAGCTTCGGCTGTGTCATCTGTCGAAAGCATGATCCCGGCATTATTGAACAGGATATCCAGCTTTCCATAGGTATCTTCCGCTAACATCACCATTTGTTCCACTCCCGCTGGATTACTGATATCTGTACGATGAAATACAACATCAAATCCAAGTTCTTTGATTTCTTTGACCACCTCATTTGCGCCACCGTCATTGATATCTACCAGTACGATTTTAGCTCCTTCTTTCGCAAATAAAATAGCGGCCTCTTTTCCAATACCACTACTACCCCCTGTGATCAGGGCAACTTTGTCCTTTAGTCTCATGTGATTTACTCAAATATTAGATCTGTTCAAAATATCGTTTTCGTTCCCAGTCTGTCACGCTGGACTCGAAAGCTTCAATCTCTTTTTCAAAAAAATGGGTGTAATGTTGATGAACTTTATCGCCGAAAGCCGATTTAGCAAAATCACTTTGCTTAAACCGAAGGGTGGCTTCTTTGAGTGTCATGGGTACCATTGGTAAGTCTTTGGCCGCATATACATCTCCTGTAAAACAATCAGGTGGGGTGATTTTTTCTTTTAGTCCCCGTAGGCCACATGCCAATGCAGCAGCAAAAGCCAGGTACGGATTACAATCTGCTCCGGGGATCCTACATTCTATTCGAAGACTTTTCCCCTCTCCCACAACACGAAAACCAGCAGTGCGGTTGTCGCGGCTCCATGCGATCCTGGTGGGTGCCCAGGACGCATCCACAAAGCGTTTATAGGAATTGATCGTAGGGGCATAGAAAGGCATGACATCAGCAGCGTATTTCATCCATCCTCCCAGGAACCAGCCAAACTCATCAGATCCCTTGACAGGGCCAAAATCTTTATCTCCCACAAAAATATTTTTCCCCTGCTTCCAAAGGCTGATATGGATGTGACAGCTGGACCCGGCACGGTCTTTATGGAACTTGGCCATGAAAGTCACGGAAACTCCCAGCTGATCGGCCAGTTCTTTCATGCACTGCTTGAAAATAACGTGACGGTCTGCCATCTCCAGGGTGAGGGCATATCGTACGTTCAGCTCATGCTGACCGAGTCCCCACTCCCCTTTACTATTCTCAACCGGGATGCCCGAATTCTTTAAATGTCTTCTTGCTGCAGCAGTAAAAAACTCTGTTCTGGTTCCCTGTAAAATGTGGTAATCCTCCAGGTACCAGCCTGCTGGCTTGAGGTCGTCATATTTCAGCTCATTGGCCTCCCTGAAATCATTTTCGAAAAGGTAATACTCTAACTCGGAGGCAGCTGAGGACTGATATCCCAACTCATTCAGCTGTGCAATCTGATTTCTGAGCATTGACCTGGGAGCCGTAAAAACGGGCTGGTGGTCTTTTACGCTTCTGATATCACAAAGTACGATGGCGGTCTGTGGAAGCCAATCAGCTTTTCTTAAGGTTCCAAAATCCGGCTCCAGGTGAAAGTCTCCGTAACCCAGCTCCCAGTTAGCTGTTTCATACCCCTGAACCGGCTCCATCTCCATGTCGGTGGTCAGCAAATAATCACAGGCATGGGCACCTTCATCGATCACACTTTCCAGAAAAAAATCCGCATCATAGCGTTTTCCCAGGAGTCTACCATAATGATCTGTAAAAGCAACAATTACTGTGGTAATATCCTCGCTATCAACAAGTTGTTTCAGGGTATTTAGTGTAAGTATGCCTTTATTTTCCAGACCAGCCATAGAGATAATGAAGGGTTATTCTTTGGTTTCCACAATTTTAGCCAAAATACTGATATATCTTTCTAATACCTAAACTATTCCAACTTTGATGATGAATTCAGTGTCCATAGATGAAAACCATCTTGCACAACTGCTAAACCCATATCCAATGATTAAAAACCAAACAACTACGCTTCAGAAAGCCATCATCATGATGGGCGTTGTCATCGCTTCAATGATCCTGATTTCTTGTCAGGATCGGGTAGAAATCACACGTGAATATACTGTCTTTGAACCGGTATATCTTTCGCTGGCATCGCTCCGGGAGGGCGTTGATGTTGTTGCACCAAAACCAATCGAAGAACGAGGCAAAATCTATCTCTACAAAAACTGGATCATGATCAACGAGCCAGGAAATGGCATTCATATCATCGACAATTCAGTCCCTCAATCTCCTGCCGCCAGGCAATTTATCGAGATACCCGGGAACTTTAGTTTTTCGGTTAGAAATGATCTGCTCTATGCAGACAGCTATATCGACCTAGTGGTGATTGACATCCGTAATATGGACGCGATAACAGAAGTGGGCAGGTTAGAGGGGATCTTTGAAAACTTCAGTGATAACTATACATTAGATCTTGACAGTGGGTTGATCATCGCTTATGAGCCGGTAAGAACCATTTCAGTTACTGTCGAAGACGTAGGCGGTGAATTTGAACCGGTTTTCAGAGGTGGATTCTTTGGATATAGTAATGACGCATTGGTGATGGCCGAGTCTTCTTCGGTCCCACAACCTCAAAATATCACTGGTATAGGAGGCTCTATGGCTACCTATACTATTGTGAACAACTACTTGTATGCGCTTGACAATACCTCCATCCACACCTTTGATATCACTGACGGGGACAATCCGGTGAAACTCAATGAGCTTTTACTTGGTTGGGACATCGAAACCTTATTCCCGTATGAGCAAAATCTTTTTGTAGGTGCACAAACCGGGATGTACATCCTCGACAATACTTCTCCGGACAATCCGGAATTGATCACCAAGTACGAGCACATATTTAGTTGTGATCCTGTAGTGGTTCAGGGAGACCGGGCGTATGTGACTTTGAGAAGCGGAACAACCTGTCAGGGGTCATTGAATCAGCTGGAAGTAATTGATATTTCCAATCTTTCCAATCCCAATTTGCTTGCAGCATATCCTATGGTAAGTCCCCATGGACTGGGAATAGATGATAACATGCTATTTATCTGTGAAGGAAAGTCAGGGCTAAAAGTATTTGATGCTTCCGATGATATGAAGATTGCTCATAATTTCATTACCAGTATTGATGATATTGATGCCTATGACGTCATTCCTTACCAGGACATTCTCTATCTGATTGGGAATGATGGTTTATATCAATATGACTATAGTAATCCGGCTCAGATAACGTTTATCAGCAAACTTGAAATATCGTCCAGTGAGTTGTAACCGTAGAAATCTTAGCCGGTGGCTCTTGTTGTCGGCTGCTTTTTTCTTTTCAGCAAGCCTCTTTGCCCAGGAAAAACAGCATGTGAGGGTTGAGTTGATAGACAACAGCCTGTATGTTGGTCCTGTTTTCCAATCCATCGACTCACTGGGAGTTCATCTCAACATTGAAGGAACTGAGGTGATCATCCCTCATAACAGGATTGAAAACATCCAGTTTCACAAAATGAAACACCCTGTAGTCAAGTCAAAAGAAAGGTCATTCTCCGGCATCGAACCTGGGTATTATCATACCATTGGATTGGGTTCGAGTTTTGGAAATTCAAACCCGGGCCTGTCATTGAACCTGGTGAATGGGTACATGTTTAACCCTTACCTGGGGGCAGGTATTGGGATTGGTTTTGAGGCGCTCGAAGACATCTCTACTTTTCCTGTTTATGCAGAGTTAAAGGGCTATATCATGCAGCGTTGGCTTGCCCCTTTCTATTTTTTCCGGCCAGGTTATGGCTTTTTAAACTCGGCATATACCGCCTATGAAAATACAAAAGAGGTCGGGGGTATCTACTGGCAAGCTGGAGTTGGCTACCAATTCAATTTCCCTGAAAGCGCGATGGCCATCAGCATCTGTAGTATGGGTCAGGATGCCAAAATCACTTATTCATACCCTGAATGGTGGACATGGGAAGAAACAGTTGTCACAGAGAAAAGAATGAAACGCCGAATGGCTCTTCGGATAGAATTTACTTTCTAATCATTTTAAACCATACATAAGCCACACCCAGAATGGCGAAATAGATCAAAGCCAGCATGGGATTGTAAATAGTCACAGCTATGAGCGCGATCACAGCAATGACCAAAGCGATGATAGGCGAAGCCGGATAAAAAGGCACTTTGAAAGGTCTTTCCATTTCCGGATGTTTCTTCCTCAACACAATCATTGAGATCATAGAAATGGAATAAAGTGACAATGCACCAAAGCATGCGATGGTGATGATCTCTCCTGTTTTTCCCGTCAGCAAGGCGATGATACCAATGAGGGTATTGAAAATCAGGGCGTTGGTTGGAGTGCTGAATCTTGGGTTGATCTTCCCGAGGATAGATGGCCCAAAGTCCACCCGACCAAACTCGAAGGTCGCACGACCTGCAGCCAGGATGATCCCATGGAAGGATGCTACCAACCCAAATAATCCTATAAAGCTTACCACTTTGAAGACCAGCGTATCCGCTCCCAGCACATGAGCAAGTGCCAGGGGCAACGGGCTGTCAGAGGCCGCACCTGTTTCAGGGTCATAGACTACTGTTTCCCATCCGTTCACGCCAATAGAAAAGGCAAAAGTCAACAGACAAAGTGCTACCAGGGTAGCTATGGCTGATCCGAACCCGATCAGTACATTTTTTTGGGGATTGATGGTCTCTTCCGCCACATTCGCCACACCCTCAATGGCCAGGAAGAACCAGATGGCAAAGGGGATAGCTGCAAACATGCCCGACCAACCGTTTGGTAATGGATTGCTTGTAAAGTTTTCCATGGAGAATGATGAGCCTGTTGCGAAGAAAAAAAGCAGTAATCCACAAACTGCAATAATGGTCACGAAGAGTTCAAAAGCTGCTGCTGCATGGACCCCGTAGATATTGATGGCTGTGAATACCAGGTAGGCACCTATGGCGATGCCCAGTATGGGTAGAGAAGGAAAGAAGAGGTTCAGGTAAGCACCAATGGCGAAGGCGATAGCCGGTGGTGCAAAGATGAACTCGATGTTTTGTGCCATACCGGCAAAAAAGGCCCAGTCTTTTCCCAATGCATGTAGTGTATAATCGAAGGCGCCTCCTGCTTTTGGGATTGCACAGGCCATCTCCGTATAGCTAAATGTAAATGTGAGGTACATGATGATCACGAAGATGGTGGCCACACCGAGTCCAAGGGTTCCTCCCTGTTCCAGGCCGAGGTTCCAGCCGAAGTACATACCAGAGATGACATATCCTACACCCAGTCCCCATAGCATCAAAGGACCAAGCTTGCGTTGAAGTTGAGTTTCTGACATGATCGTAAGATATACAGAAATCAGAAATCAGAAATCAGGAGTCAGGAGTCAGGAGGAGCAAGGGGCAAGGAGCAAGGGGCAGGGAGAAAGGAGAAAGGAGAAAGGAGAAAGGAGCAAGGAGCAAGGAGCAAGGAGAAAGGAGCAAGGAGAAAGGGCAAGGGGCAAGGAGTGATGAAAAATATTTAGATTTATATGGTTTAACCCGGTTATGTTCATTTAAGTGTGTCA
>DKPQ01000013.1:23655-23919 GCA_002471275.1 Flammeovirgaceae bacterium UBA7330 | reverse complement strand
TCTTCACTCCGCTACGCTTCGTTCTGAATGACGTGAAAATACTATGGTCTGGGTTCGCTTAGACAGCTTATCAAGGGAGGGAAACAAAAAAGCCCAGTCGTTAAAATCGCTTCTTCTTAGTAGCGGGGACAGGACCCGTAGTGGAACGAACGAACATGTGACCGGTGTCTAATGAGCTTGATTTGAGCAGAGCATAAATAAAAAAGGCACTCTTTCAAGTGCCTTTATCTAGTAGCGGGGACAGGACTCGAACCTGTGACCTTC
>DKPQ01000013.1:0-23339 GCA_002471275.1 Flammeovirgaceae bacterium UBA7330 | reverse complement strand
CGGGTTATGAGCCCGACGAGCTACCAACTGCTCCACCCCGCGATATAACTTCCAAACACCTGGCAAACCTCATTAGTTCATGACCCCAACAAGTAAAATTTGTCTGCCCTTGTTTGAATTGGGAATGCAAAACTAATACACTCTTTGACATTCCCAAAGCCTCCCCCAACTTTATCTTCAGAAAGATCTCAAAATCGTGGCTCATTATTCTACTTAAGTGGTTTATTTTGCCTTGTGGCAGAAAACATACCATTCAAAGCGGGCTTTGTAACGATCATGGGGAAACCTAACGTGGGGAAATCCACCCTCATGAACGCCCTCCTGGGAGAATCACTTAGCATCGCTACACCTAAAGCACAGACCACCCGGCATCGCATCTTCGGTATCGACACCACAGATGAATACCAGGTCGTATATTCCGATACTCCGGGCACCATCGACCCACATTACAAGCTCCAGGCACAGATGATGAAATATGTGCATGCCTCGCTCGACGATGCAGACATCATCCTTTATGTGGTGGAGCTGGGCAACAAAAACGATGAAGATGATTGGATCAAGCTGGCCTTGAAAACCAAAGTGCCCATGCTGTTTCTGATCAATAAGATCGATCAGGCCAAAGGCAGCCAGGTAGTAGACAAAGTCCAGTACTGGAAAGAACAGATCCCTGAGATCGACCCGATCCCCGTTTCAGCCACAAGTGGTGAGAACCTTACCGACCTGAAAGAAAAGATCATCAAGCTGCTCCCGGAGCACCCTGCCTACTTCCAGGAAGATGCCATCACCGACCGATCCGAGCGGTTCTTTACCGCTGAGATCATCCGGGAAAAGATCTTTCTCAACTACAAGCAGGAGATCCCCTACAGCTCAGAGGTGGTCGTGACTGACTTCAAGGAAGATGAAAGCATCATCCGCATCAGGGCAGAGATCTATGTAGAGCGAAACACCCAAAAAGGGATCATCATCGGTAAAAATGCAGAAGCCATCAAAAAGCTGGGCATTGAAGCGCGAAAAAGCCTGGAGGATTTTTTCCAGAAGCAGATCCATCTCGAGACCTTCGTGAAGGTGGAAAAGGACTGGCGCTCCAAAGACATTAAGCTCAAGCGCTTCGGATATATGCACTAAGAAGCGCTTTTGTTACTCCCCTGCCCCACTGCTGATGTCTTTCCCATAATACAGGGCATTCATAAACAGTTTGTTGGTTCCCCACCAATAGGCCCTGAAATTGGGATTATCAGTAAAGGTGATGATCCGTCCATTCCCCAGCGTAGACACTGTTACAGCCGGAGAATCTTTGATTCTTGCCAGGTTTTCTTCCGAGACATAGCCGGAAAGCAAAGGCTCAGACGTGTACACCAAAGGGTTGGCATATTCATTAGATGATTTTTGCATCACCAGGTTGTGGTTCCTGAACAAAGGGATCCGATCATTTTCCAATCCATAGGCCAGCGGATGACTCAAATCCACCCTGACCTCAAAAATCGCTCCTCCTGTCACCTGGGCTCCTCGATTCTCATCCAGGTCTTCATACGGCTTGTACTTATTTTTTTCATCAGTCCCTCCACTGTCGTATTTCACATTGGAAATATTGCTCAGGCTGAGCCATTGTCCCGGATTTTTCCAGGTAATGATCAAGCCCCCATCCTGCACCCAGGTTCTTAGGTTTTCCTTACCACTCTCCCGTATGGCAGAAAGGTTTCCATTCGGAATGATGATTCGGTTGTACCGGGCCAGTACCCTACCGTTTACTTTACTCACGGGTAGCAGGGTGATCTTCATCTTTAATCGCTGATCAAAAAGGTGCCACACTTCCCCGGCTTCGTATGCACTTATTCCGTCTTCTACCAATACTGCAACTTTTGGCAATTCTATTTTGGAATGACTCCGGCTTCCAAGGTCCACACCTCCCTGAGCCAGTCCGGTGGTCAATGCATAGACATCTACCATGTCCTCTTCCAGTATCCGGTCGATCGTACTTTCAATCACATCGTGTTTCTCCTGCTGGACCCCAACCGGAATGACCATCGTACCCCTGGGGAAACTATGGCTACCACTGGAATGCACCTCATTGGTATACAACACCACAATGTCATTATCCAGGAGCCGGTTAATAGCTCGGAAAGCGTAATAACCATGAGGTTTGATCGCATAAGCATAAGCACCTTTCTCTCCAATAAGTTTTCCGTTTGCTATGCCAGGTTCTTTCACCTCTTCTCCAAGCAGCCCGGCATTGAATTCTTTTTCCAGCGACGTGTAGTTCAGGTTATATGCCAGCGGAAAGGTCCATGTAGACACGTCATAGAACAAGCTATCATTGAAGCTTGTTCGGGTCTCAAAGATGCCCTTCACCATTCGATATTGGGGTTGATTGAGCGGCACAACATAGGCACTACCGGGCTGATATTGCTTCCCATTTTTCGCCAAAGAGGACTTAAGGTTATAAACCCGGATCTGATGTTGCCTCAGTACTTTCAGCAATTCATTATTTCTGACCGGGTCTTTATCACTACCAAAAACGTAAGCCTTTACCCGATCCTGGGAAGCCAAAGAGCTGGACTCCAAATAAAAATCCCGTTGAAAATCCAGGAATTCTTTCTTGTAAGCAATTCCTGAAGCCAGTGTGGAAAGCGATGTGGTAAAGTGATTTCGGATGGCCATGGGAAATGTCAGGATCCCAAACGGATTCTCCTGTGCATGACCACGTGAGCTGGCCTGCTCAAACAGCACGCCAACTGATCCATTGATATCCGGATAGGTAGATCCTTTGCCGATGTAAAAGTCATCATAGCTCTCCCTGGAATAATAAAGCGATCCGATCTCATCCAGGTATTTAGCATGGAAAGTCGCCATCTTTTGTGTCAGCTCCACATTCTTTTCGGGAGTCCACGGATATTTCCGGGAGGGGATCCCGGGTTGAAAAAAGAAAGTACTGTTGGTCCCCATTTCATGGTGGTCCGTCAAGATGTTGGGTTTCCAGTCATGAAATCTTTGTATGCGTCCCCTGGACTCGGGATGCGCCAGTGGCAGCCAGTCCCTGTTCAGGTCAAACCAGTAATGATTAGTACGCCCTCCCGGCCATGCCTCATCGTATTCTCTATCGTTAGGGTCCGGGTTGATGACATGTGATCGATGTGAGTTTACCCAGCTGGAAAATCGATTCAGCCCGTCGGGATTGAAAGACGGGTCAATGATTACCACAGCATTTTCGAGCAGCTCATCTATCTCAGCTCCCTGGGCGGCCGCCAGGTGATAGGCTGTCAAAAGCGATGCGTTTGCACCACTGGCTTCATTGCCGTGAACAGAATAGCCCAACCAGATCACGATGGGCATACTTTCGGTATTCAGGCCACCCGAGCGTGCCGGATCAGACAACAGTACATGCTGGGTTCTGATTTCCTCCAATCTGGCATGATTAGCCTCTGAGGTAATGATGAGCTGGACCAATGGTCTGTTTTCGTAAGTCCTCCCAATCTCTTCAATGATCACCCGGTCCGATGAATTGGCGATGTTTCGCATATAGTAAACCAGTTGGTCGTGCCCGACATGCCATTCTCCCGGATGAAAACCGATAACCTCTTTAGGTGTTGGAACCTCCGGGTTGTAGGTCAATCCTGCTGGTAAATAGTAGGAAAGGTCGACCTGAGCAAAAGTGAAAAATGTGTGAAACAGGAGAAGCTGGTATAGGATAATCCTCATAATCATTGATTTGCAGCCTAAACTAAACATTAGTGTACTAAAAAGCCATGAAAGACAGTCAAACAATGAACCTTGAGATAAGCCTTTGAGTTGTTGGGTAGGGCGATGAATTTATTCACTAATTTTGCCCCTTTATAAATCCGAACATCCTTGGCAAACATCGTTGCAATCGTAGGTAGACCCAATGTGGGCAAATCCACCTTTTTTAACAGGTTGGTAGAAAAGAGACAGGCCATCATGGACAACTCCTCCGGAGTGACCCGTGATCGTCACTATGGCTATGCTGAGTGGAATGGCAAGTCATTCACCGTCATAGATACTGGTGGATATGTAGAAGGTTCTGATGACTCTTTTGAAGTGGCCATCCGCACACAGGTAAAGGAAGCGCTCAGCGAAGCGAATGTCATCCTCTTCATGACGGACTGCCACGATGGCTTACATCCGCTCGATCAGGACTTTGCCAATGTGATCCGGGAAGTAAATAAGCCCACATTCATCGTTGCCAATAAAGCGGACAACCAGGAAAAATCATTCAATTCCAGCGAGTTTTACGCTCTGGGGATCTCTGAACAGCTATTTCCTATCTCCTCTGCCAGTGGGTCCGGCACAGGTGACCTGCTGGACGAAGTGGTGAAGCAGCTGGATCCAGAGGAGCGGGACCAGGAACAAGACGCGCTTCCCAGGATAGCGATCGTTGGTAGACCCAATGTGGGAAAATCATCATTTCTGAATGCTCTGCTAGGTAAAGACCGGTCCATCGTCCACAATGCTGCAGGAACCACCCGGGATGCAATAGATTCACGATATAACCTTTTTGGAAAGGACTTTATTCTTACCGATACGGCCGGAATCCGCAAAAAATCCAATGTACGTGAAAAGATCGAGTTTTATTCGGTCTTGCGGGCGATCCAGGCCTTACAGGATTCGGACGTCTGTATTGTCATGCTAGATGCCCAGTTTGGGCTGGAGGCTCAGGACTTAAATATCATCAGCCTTTCACAGCGCTATAAAAAAGGGCTGATCATCATGGTAAACAAGTGGGACCTCATCGAAAAGGATACCAAAACGGCTGATATCTACAAAAAGCAAATGCTGGAACGCCTGGGAGAGTTTAATTACGTGCCCATTATCTTCACCAGTGTGCTGGAGAAGCAACGGATCTTCCAGGTGATAGAGCAGGCCATCCACATCAATGACAACAGACACAGAAAAGTGCCTACCTCCAAGCTGAATGAAAAGCTACTCCCCGAAATTGACGCCAAGCCACCACCATCAGTGAGGGGAAAGTATATCAAGATCAAATACATTACACAACTTCCCACTCCCAGCCCTACATTTGCGTTTTTCTGTAATTATCCCAAAGACATCAAACCTGCCTATGAGCGCTTTTTGATCCATAAGCTCAGGGAGCACTTTGATTTCAGCGGGGTCCCTGTAACCGTTATTTTCAGGAAAAAATAGCATTGAGTAGCTACTTAGAAATATTCAAACGATTTGTGCCCGAACCATCTGCAGCCTACTGTGTCAAGCTGTACGAGCACTTTGGCTTTGAATTTAAGATCAAAAAGAGCAGGCAAACCAAGCTGGGTGATTATCGCTTTACTTACCCGGAAAAGAAACATGTCATCACGATCAATAATGATCTGAATCCTTACGCTTTTCTCCTGACTTATCTGCATGAGGTGGCTCACCTGATCACATTCAATGAATACAAAAACAAGGTGAACCCTCACGGACAGGAATGGAAAGACGCCTTCAAAAAAGTGAGCCAGCCGGTATTGAATGATAAGATCTTTCCTCCAATGGTATTACATGCCATCACAAACTATTTTAAAAACCCAAAGGCTTCCAGCTGCTCAGACCCTACACTTTACAATGTCCTGAGGAAGTTTGATCACCCTTCTGATGATGTTTCGCTGAAGTCTGTGAACATCGGTGACAAGTTCGACTTTAATGGGCGGGTTTTTCAAAAGCTTGAGGTGAAAAGAACCCGGTCGGTATGCAAAGAAATGGCTTCCGGAAGAAGGTACCTGATCAGCGAGATAGCTTCGGTAAAAATAGTAGAATAAAAACGCAACTTTTTTGACGGTAATACTTATATAGAGTGAGCCTGAACCGTTTTATTTATATCAAAAAAACTAAAACCTAATTATCCAAATGAAGAAGGTCTTTCTAACCCTCAGCTTACTTGTATCAATCATTTATTACTCACAGGCTCAAAACTATTTCGAAGGTGGTCTCCGCTTCGGAGGTGGATTTAATAACAATGTTGCATTGGACTTTACCCTCCCGCTTGCCGCCAAGCCCAGGCTACACCCTACACTCTACTTTGACAACAATGGAGTCACGATCGGCACCTACTTCGATTGGATGTTTAACGTAGAAGATGCTGAAGGCTTGAGGTTGTATCCTGGGGTGGGTCCTGAGCTTTATCTGTACAATGATGCCCACCTGGGAGTGGCTGGTAACTTCGGCATAGAATATGTTTTTGACATCCCGCTTACCGTTGGTTTTGACTGGAGACCGGCAGTGATTATTACAGGCCCCGGTGACTTTAACACGGACAACTGGGGAATCATGATTCGCTATCGATTCAACTAGTATTTTTGTTATTTTTTGTGAATTTTTTAAATTATTTTATGATTGGCCTTTTTTGGTTAAATTGTAGCCTTACCAGCAAACTATGGCCAATACAATCGCGATATACAATTTTAAAGGGGGTGTAGGTAAGACTACATCTGCTCTAAATTTGGGGTATGCCTGGTCGCGATCATTTAAAGTCCTGCTCATCGATTGTGATCCTCAATGCAACCTTTCCATGGCTTTTGGAAAGAACGAGGAACCGAATACCATTTTTTACTACTTAAAAAAAATGTTGCATGATCAGGTACCTGATACCATTGCTACCGTACCTATCACACCATACCTCCATCTGCTCCCGGGGGACTTCCAGATGGTCAACATTGAGTCCAACAATCAATTCATTACGTTCGGTACCAGCATTATCCAAAAAATCACTTACCTGGTAAAGAAAGAATATGACATTGTGATCTTCGATCTTCCGACGCATTTCGGAATGCTGGTGAAATCCTTCCTCGCCAATGTAGATAGTATCCTGATCCCTGCCATACCGGATTCTTTTTCTATTTCAGGGGTAAAGACCCTGCTCTCCTACCTATATGAAGTAGAACGGATCAAGCCCCTGAATATACTGGGGATTTTCTTCAATATGTATCGAAAAAACCTTCTACATCACCAGGACAAATACCGGGAATCTACCGAAGAGTTTATGGACATGATCCTGAGTACCCAGATCAGAAACAGCATCAAGGTGGCAGAAGCATCAGATGTAGGAAAGTCCATCAACAGGATCAATCCCGACAACAGCGTCGCCAGAGATTTTCTTCAATTAAGCGACGAGTTGCTGGCCAAATTCAACATCAAATTTTTAGATGATCAATTGTTAGCATCTGGCTTTTTCAACCAAAATCAATAGTCTGAAGAAGTAGACAACCTCTTGCTCATGATTTCCCGGATCAGGGCATAAAGCTTAATCGGAGGATAGGTTCGCCAGTTGAGTATGTCAAATGTGCCCCCAAAGTTGATAAATGCATCTACGTTGTAGTGAGACATTTCCGCAATAACAAAGTCTCTGAAATTGATCGCAACGATCCATCCGTCATCCAGCTCCTCCATCCACTCTTCATAATAGCAGTCGTCACTCCCATGAAAATTCAGCACATTTTCTCCGATCAGGATGAATTTATCGATCCCCTTCATGTTGAGGTACTCGATCACATTCCTTTTAAAATGCATGATGTCATTGTTGATCGCATCATTCCACTCACCCAACATCTCTATGATCGTAACCCCTTCCTCGTAGTTGGTATACAGGATTTTGATATAAAGCGTTTCTGAGCCCATATAATCCCATCCCGGATCGATGAAATAGCCATAAATATTTTCAGAGTAAAGGTCATAGTTGTATTCCTTCCCATAGAATGGAGATTCCGGGTCTTCGCTGGAGTCGTAGTAGTTTAACCAATTGTAATATGGCTCGATCTCGTGCATAAAAGCAAAACTAAAAAAAGGGACTGACGAAGTCCCTTTTTTAATGTCGTGATTGTACTAATATCAGTTAAAAATATACCTAAACCCTAACTGCATCCTCCAGATCGTTTCAGAGTTACTCACCGACCACGGCTCATCTCTGTCATTATAGGTATAGATCGGGGTGTTACCGTTAAATCCTTCAAGCTCCAGCAAGTTGTAGGTATCGAAGTTTACAAAATAAGATTTACCCCAGTCCCTGTTCAACAGGTTAGCCAGGTTTTCAATATCCAACGATACCTGTAGCCTGTTGGGTTTACCATTGACCATCAACTTGAATTCCTGCATTAGTCGCACATCCATTTTACTTGTCCATGGAGTCCTCGCAGCATTTCGTTCTGAAATGATGCCCCTGTTTTCACTCAGGTAGTTGTCTCTTTTAATAAAAGCATCCAGCTGAGACCACAAGGCAGCTTGAGTTGCTGCATCGGCAGGCGTGTTTCCTGTTCCGAAAACAATGTCTGAAGAGGTTGCAGGTACATATGCCTGATCATTTCCAGAAGCACCGTCTCCATTCAAATCACCCTGTACCAGGTAAGTAAACGGAGCCCCTGACTGGGCATTAACAAAAAGCCCAACAGAAGTAGACGCGTTATCTGAATAATCAAAAATGTAGTTGAAGTTACCCATAAGCCTATGTCTCAGGTCCCAAACAGAATAGCCAACGATGGCTTCATCCGGGCTTCCGGGTGTAGGATTGAACTCCCATCCTGAATTGGCCGTAGTATGGGTACCGCCATTCACATCTTTAGCTACACCATAGGTATAAGCTACAGTACCAAAGAAGTTATCACTCCATGACTTGGTCAGCTGACCGGTGAAGCTGTACTGATAACCCTTGTTTGTATTCTCCAACAGGAATACATCAAAGAAATTGGTATTGATCCTGTTGGTTGAATAAGTAGGACGGTTTTCCTCGGAAGGAATTGTTCCATCTGCAGCAGGTACCTGAAGGTTGTCATACTTGATGCCATTGATGGTTTTGGTATAAATAGCTTCGAATGTTCCCGTCATACCCCAAGGCAAGGCTGCATCCATCGCCAGGTTGGTGCGAAGATTTTGAGGCATTTTTAGCTTTTCATCCAATGCATCAATTTGCGATGTTGGTGCACTTGCCTGTCGGTTTTCAATCTCTGTTCTCACCGCAGGATCATCGATGCCTACTCCAAGTTCATTGGCAATATAAGCCTCGTAGGTCCTGTCACCATCAGATGGATAGAAAGGCACATTGCCTACTGATCCTGAGTTGCCCCTTACACTCAAAGTAGAGATAGTAGCTCCGGCATTAGTATAGGCATTGGAGATCCAAACAAAAGGCACCCTTCCTGTGAATATCCCAACTCCCCCTCTTAGTTGAAGGGACTGATCATCTTTTACATCATAGTTGAATCCAAGCCTTGGTGACCACAACAATTGACCACTAGGTACATTGCTGGTGTTTCTACCAAACTCTTGCTCAAACAATGGGTTGTAAACTGGTTTATCTATAAAGATTGGGATATCCACTCTCAGACCTCCAGTTAACTTCAACTGGTTGTTGACTTCCCATTCATCCTGTACGTAGAAACCAGTTTGCAAAAAGTTCAGATCAGCCGGCTGGAATCGATCGTTGAAGTAATCCAATGAATAAGCCACCCTGAACCTGTTGTTACTGTTACCGCTGAATGTGTCGCCAAGGAAATCACTCAGTCCACCAAAGAATTCATAGTGTCCGTTGTATCTGTTCACAAAAGAGTTGTAGATGTGGAACCACTCGTTGTGCGTACCAAAGGTGATCACATGCTTGTTTTTGAAGATGGTGAAGTTGTTGGTCAGCTGCCCGATTCCCTGTTCAAGCACGTTGCCAACCGAGCTACGCTGTGATCCTGCTCTAATGACATTACCTCCCTCATAGATATCAATGTGAGGAAAAAGTGGGCCATAATCATCGAGATTACGCATTCTGTTTATAGAGGTATAACCAATGATCAGGTTGTTTGACATGTTGTCACCGAACCGGCTCCTCAATTCAGCGATGGTTGAGTTGCTGGTTACATCGTTCAGATAACCATTGTTGCTAAATTCCAACACTCCCTGGGTCCTTGAGATGTTTTCGTCTGTGGCGTGCAGGTAGCTGTGGCGCAGTGACAATTGGTGGTTTTTGTTAAGGTTCCAGTCGATCTTTCCAAAAAGCTTATTGTTTTCAGCTCTGGGTACCAATGTACCGTAGTTACCCGGATCATAGCCATAGTTATTCACCAGGTGATTCCTAACAGCGTCAGCAGTTTCCGTGCTGATGAAAGATATGTTAGAAGGGATGGTGCTAAATCCATCCAATGTTGACTGATCCACCAAAGTGATCTGGTTAGGTGTCTCAGAAACCTGCTGCTCGAAGCTGGCAAAGAAGAATACCTTATCCTTTACGATTGGACCACCAACTCTTGCACCATATTGCCTGTTGAAGAACGGAGCCTGTTTCTCCGGATTTTCTCCCAGGGTCTTTCCTACCAGGTTTTCGTTTCTGGTGTAGAAATAAACAGATCCATCGATCTCGTTGGTACCACTTCGGGTCACCGCGTTGATCCCACCACCTGTGAATGAACCCTTGGTTACATCATATGGCGCCACCAGGATAGAGATCTCCTCGATCGCGTCCAGACTTATGGGCTCTGACCCCGAACTACTACCAGGCAGACCATCAGCATTCAGACCAAATGCGTCATTGTTGATCGCACCATCTATGGTCACGTTATTGAATCGGCTGTTGCTACCAGCAATGGAAATACCTCCGTTGCCTACGCCTGTTGCAGCCTGAGGTGTCAATCGGATAAAATCCTCAATGGACCTGCTTATTGAAGGGTTGGTATTGATGATGTCAGAATTCACATTTGTCGCAGCCCCTGTCCTTCCTGAGTTGATCAGGTCATTGGTCCCCGCAGTGATGACCACTTCACTCAATTCACTGGCCTTTTCGGCCAATGTGAAAAACAGGTTTCGTTTTTCTCCAAGCTTTAAAGTGATGTTTTCTACTACCTTGGTCTCAAAACCCACGAAAGTAGCTGTGACCTTATATGGTCCTCCAACTCGGATATTCGGGAAATAAAAATACCCATCAATATTGGTTACTGCACCATACTCGGTGCCTGTTGGCTGGTGAAGCGCAATGACGGTAGCACCTATCAAAGCTTCACCTCCTTCATCTTCGATCTTTCCATTGAGACTGGCGGAAGTAGTACCCTGTCCAAAGGAAATTTGTGCCAGCATTATTATCAGAAATGCCAGCATACTGGTTTTTAGTAGATCCCTCTTCATACTATAAGTTTGTTTTAAATTTTGCCGTAAAACTAGACCCTGAAAACAAAATAATTATTTCTAAAAAGTTAAGTCTCAAGTTCGTCAAATAATGCTACTATAACACGATGAAGACAGATTTTTGTACTTATTCAAAATAGCAAAATCAATTTTTAAAAAATCATCAATGTGGCGATATCATACCTCACGTATTTAGAGAAAATGACAATGTCAGCTTCATGGTTTTTTCTTAATATAAACTTCATTTTGAGTGAAATACCTGCCGGGGAAACATGTCTGACATGCTAAACACCGGGTCAACAAAGGATTTTTTGGTTAAAACTGATATTTATCAGCCATCGGGTACAGGTTTGACATAACCAGGAGGACTGATCTGGATTTAAATTGCGGGCAAGAAAGCAATCAACCATGAACAGGTCACAGTCGGTAAAAGTCATCATAGCAAGTATCGTCCCCATCATCCTACTGATTCTGCCTACCACTACCCTGGGAATCGAAGGACTTACGATCATTGAACATCGTGTGATCGCCATTTTCTTTTTTGCCGCGATATTCTGGATCCTCGAACCTATCCCCATCTATGCAACCTCATTGCTCATCATCTTTTTTGAATTGATCATGGTCTCTAACCAGGGGCTCAAAATGCTAATCAGCTCTCCGGACCCCACCTCGCTGGGCACACCGCTCAACTACAAAGACATCCTTTTCACCTTTGCCTCACCTATTATTATCCTATTTCTGGGTGGGTTTTTTCTGGCGATGGCTGCTACCAAATACCGACTCGATCAAAACCTGGCCAGGGTACTACTCAAGCCATTCGGTCAACAACCAAAGTGGGTCCTGCTGGGCATCATGATCATTACAGCGGTCTTTTCCATGTTTATGAGCAATACGGCCACCACAGCGATGATGCTCTCTATCCTGGCTCCTGTGCTGTCCCTATTTCTTCCGGAAGACCGTGGAAGAATGGCTTTTGTCTTAGCCATTCCTTTCGCTGCGAATATCGGGGGAATCGGAACCCCTATTGGTACGCCACCCAACGCGGTGGCACTAAAATACCTGACAGGGGAGTCAGCTATTTCTTTCGGTGAGTGGATGCTTATGGCGCTGCCCTTCGTGCTGGTGTTGATGGCCTTTTGCTGGATCCTGTTACTCACCATTTACCCGATCAAAACCCCACAGATCAGCCTGGACATGAAAGGGACCTGGATCAGAAACCCTAAAGCATACGTTGTATATGGCACCTTTGCCCTGACCATCCTCCTTTGGCTCACAGATTTTGTACATGGTATGAATGCCTATGTAGTAGCCATGTTTCCAGTGGCTATCTTTTCAGCATTCAACATTATCAATAAGAATGATTTGAAAAACATTAGCTGGGACGTTCTCTGGCTGGTATCGGGAGGTATCGCTCTGGGTCTGGCGCTGGAATCTTCCGGGCTGGCACAACGGATGGTGGATGTAATCCCCTTCGAAGCACTGCACCCCCTGATCATCATCATGGTGATCACGGTAGTAGCTATGCTGATGGCTAACTTTATGTCCAACACAGCCACCGCCAATCTCATTTTACCATTGGTAGCAGCTTTGGGCGTTGCCCTATCCAGCCTGGATACTTTTGGAGGCTCCAAAATGATCATCCTTGCTGTGACGATTTCCTGTTCTATGGGCATGGCATTACCCATTAGTACACCACCCAATGCCCTGGCGTTTGCCACAGGCTCTATAGAAACCAAACACATGGCCAAGCCAGGTGTGATGATTGCATTAGTGGGCATGTTGTTAAATTATACATTAATGTATCTGCTCAATTTGGTTGGATTTTTTGAATAATGATCAGATGAAAGAAAAAGTAAGTTTTGACTGGATCAAGAAAAACCTGTTCTCGGATGAGAAGAAAGTTAGACAGCTCAAGAAAGGTGACATGCTTTTTGATCAGGACCAAAAAAACGACCGCCTGTATCTGGTCAATGATGGAAAGTTTAACGGATACTTTACCGATCAGACTTTGATCACCTATCCCATCTTTGAAGCTGCCAAAAACAAATTCATTGGTGTATACAGCTATTTTTCCGAAGACAACAAAAGCTATTGCAGGGTAGTGGCCACAGAAGATGCCAGCGTCAGCTATTACGACAAACCGCTGAAAGATCATTCGGATGAAGAATGGATCAGGCTGGCACCCTTTATCATCAGCCTGGTGGTCAATGAATTGTATTCCCGTCAGCACTTTGCCCGTATGATGGCTACTGAGAAATACCAGGACGTACAAAAACTTCTTAAAGCTGAAAAGATGGCCACGCTTGGTCAGATGGCAGCCGGATTGGCGCACGAGTTAAACAATTCAATCGGTGTGCTGGATAAGGGAACCGATCACCTGAGGGAATTTTTCATTCATCAATTTCAGAAAAAAGAGGATGATGAATTCAGGGATTTCTTCATGACAGGCTGTGAGGAAGGTCAGAAAATCTCCAGCGAAGACGCACGGAAGCGCAGGGCGGCCTTTGAGAAGATCAAGGGATTATCCAAACAACAGATCAAACGGATGTCCAGAATCGGCATTGATCCGAATCTTGTTCAAAAATATCTTAGGCGTGACCCGGATACTATTGACCGGATCTATGAATCATGGGAATCCGGGTGTAACCTGCATGACATGCGAATTGCTGCCCGACACGCTACCCAGGTAGTCCGTAGCGTAAAACAGCTTGGGGTATCAGAACATAGCTGGTCCGATCATATCAGCGTGAATGATTCCATCGAAGAAGCGCTGGTCATATTGAAGAACCTCACTAAAAAGGTGAAGCTGCGGCTGGAGCTTGATGATAACCAACCACCCACCTCGGGATATTATGGTCAGCTCATCCAGGTCTGGATCAATATCATCAAGAATGGACTGGAAAGCATGCTTTCATCAAAGACATCTTCCCCACTGTTGGTGGTGAGATCATCGCACAACAAAGACCATATCGTCGTGGAAGTGACGGATCATGGACCCGGGATTCCCAAAAAGATCATGGAGCGCATTTTTGAACCCAGTTTCACCACAAAGATCGGTGGATTGTCCTTTGGACTGGGGTTGGGCCTGTCTATTGTCCAAAGGATCATTACAGAGCACGACGGGCTGATCGAGGTGTCCAGTAGCTCTGAGAAAACAACATTTCTTGTGAAAATACCCTTAATAAAACCCTAATGGATAACTTATATATAGTTTGCGTAGACGATCAACGGGATGTTTTAAGCTCCCTCTCAGGAGACCTGAGCCCCTTCGAAGATCTGTTGATGATAGAAGAATGCGAATCTGCCCGGGAGGCCTGGGATGTCATTGAGAGCATCGATCAGTCCGGAGACCATTTAGCCATCATCATTACAGACCAGGTGATGCCTGAGCAGTCCGGGGTAGAACTCCTCAAGCAGCTTATTGAGGATGGACGGTTCTTATTTACCAAAAAAATCCTATTGACGGGCCTGGCCACACATCAGGACACCATTGAAGCTATCAACAAAACTTCCCTGGATCGATACATTGAAAAACCTTGGAGCAGCGAGGAGCTTCACACAGCGATCAAAAGTTTACTCACGGGTTATTTACTGGACAAAGGACTCGATTACGAGCCTTACACTAAAATTCTTGATCAACAATTACTCCTTAACTATTTAAGAAAAACCACTTAGGATGTACAGAATTTTCCATTATTTCATATTCATATGGATCCATTTGGTATTGGTTCCTGGCCTTTTGGCACAGGATGCTGAGAAAATCAAGTTTTCCGGCAGCATACAGCTCTGGATGCGCTACACAGACCTCAACCCGGGGTCTTCCATTGGTAATCAGGAATTTAATGATGCTTTTGACATTAGTCTGAGGCGTTATCGTTTAGGATTGCAAGGACAATTCAACGAGCGCATCAGCTACAACTTCACCCTGGGCAACAATAACCTAAGCAGATACCAGATCGATCAATCTCCCAAGGTGTTGGATGCTTATGTCAATTATCGCTTCTCTGATCAATTGATCATCACCGGAGGAAAGCATGCCTGGACAGGTACCTCACGCTATGCAGCTCCTTCCACATTGAGTGCGCTGGGTTCTGACATCAACTTCTCCGCTACGCCGGCCCTTAATGTGCACGATGACCTGCTCAGGAAACTGAGCATTGCGGTAAGAGGTCAACTGGACAAATTGGATTATCGCATTGCCTTCGCAAAACCCTTTGTTTTTGTTTCACAGCCCCTCTCCGAAGAGGCCGTCTTTGTTGACAATCCTACATCTCTCAACATCAGCGGATATTTCAAATACCAGTTTCTGGACAAAGAGTCGTTGAGTTCTGCATTTAGTCCATGGACCTACCTGGGAAACAAGGAAATTTTTAATATGGGTGCCGGATGGACCTTCCAGAGCAAGGCCACACAATCTTTGAGCAGTGGCGACACCCTGGATCATGCTATGCGTTCGTTTGGCATAGACATTTTCTATGATAAACCTATTGGCAAGAGTGCCTGGACTTTTTATGCGGTGTATCTCATTCATGACCTCGGTCCCGGCTTCGTTCGGTATATTGGTGCAAATAACCCGGCCAGTGGAACGGTCAAGGAGCTCACGCTGAATGGTCGCGGCAATAGCTTTCCGGAGGCGGGCACGGGTCAAATCCTTTTTGGGAATATCGGATACCTTAGAAAATTTGAAAACTTTGGTCTGCAGCCATACACCATGATAGAACTGGCTGATTTCGAAGCCCTTGATGACCCCATGTTTTTGTTGGAAGCCGGAATAAACTACCTGTTGGATGGCCATCAGTCCAAAGTGACTTTGGGTTATCGAAACAGACCTGTATTCATAGCGCAGTCCGGACAGCGAATAGTGGACAACCGAAAATCCATGGTGGTTCTTCAGTACCAGGTCAGGTTTTAGATCCCGCCTTTGAAGCTGTCTATGGCCATTCTCACAGAACCGTATTTCTGCAGCAGATCCTGAGCTTCTTTTTCTCCGATCCTGAGTTGCTCGCTGATGATCCGGGTCCCTCTGCGCACAAGCTTATTGTTGGTGAGCTGCATATCTACCATTTTATTGCCTTTCACCCGACCGAGCTTTACCATCACAGAAGTGGAGATCATGTTCAGGATCATCTTTTGTGCGGTGCCTGATTTCATACGGGTGCTACCAGTAATAAATTCCGGCCCCACATTCACCTCCATAGGGAATTTACTCACTTCCGAAAGTGGTGAACCCGGGTTGCAGGTGATACACCCTGTAAGAATACCTTCCCTGCCGGCTGTTCTGAGCCCACCAATCACGTAAGGTGTGGTCCCTGAGGCAGCGATCCCTACCAGGGTATCCAACAGTGAGATCCCAAACCCTTTGAGGTCTTCCCATGCCTGATTTTCATTGTCCTCAGCCTTTTCCACGGCGCTTCGGATGGCTTTGTCGCCACCGGCAATGATACCCACCACCAGATCCGGCGACACGCCATAGGTAGGCGGGCATTCTGAGGCATCCAGGATGCCCAGGCGACCACTGGTGCCCGCACCGATGTAAAAGAGCCTGCCACCCTCCTTCATCCGCTTTGCCGTCTCGTCTACAAATTGTGCGATTATTGGGATTATGGATTGGACAGCCAGTGCTACTTTTTGATCTTCATTGTTGATGTTGCCGAGGATCTCGGCTGTCTCCATCTTTTCAATGTCGTCATAAAGTGAATCCTTTTCTGTAATCGGTCTGTTAGCCATTTTCCTGATGATAAAGTGTGAGTCCTGCAATGGGCGATTGCACAATCAAATCTAGCATGATCCTCCTTTCAGCAGCTACTTTGCGCAGGATATTTCCACACAAAAAAGCTACCGACCCTGTAAAACCGTATCTTAGCTCCGTTGTTGCTTCAAAAGCATCAAAGTAATCATGAAAACACCGGTGGATGAGCTGATAGATCTCCCGGTCATTTTGTTTTTCTATTAAAAACCTGGAAAAAGAAGCCAGATAGGTATTTGAAGGCTTGCCGTATACCTGGCTGATCACCTCCTCCTCTTCAATTCCGTTAAAATAGGTGCTGATCTTTGTCAGCAATTCTTCACTGAATTGGCCCCTTAGGTATCGGGCAAGAAGTTTTCTGCCCATGTAGCTACCTCCTCCCTCGTCCCCCAGGATATATCCCAGCGGTGGGATTCTGCTGATGATCTTGTGGCCATTATACTCACATAAATTGGCTCCGGTTCCCAATATACCCACCATTCCTGCTTTATGGCCAAAAAGGCCTCTGGCTGCTGCCAACAGGTCCGTTTCAACGCTGATCGTTGCGTCATGAAACAACCCGTTCATCACTTTGATCAAAGGCATTTTTGATCCTTCACTGACACCTGCAGCATAGAGATAAACCTTTTTTACCTTTTCCGGCTCCGGGATCAAAGGCTTTAGCTCATCCATAAAAACAGCAGGGTCATGCGTGGCTGCGTTAAATCCCTTTTGCTGAAACTGATGAATAGTACCCTTCTTTTCTATCAGCCTCCAGTCGGCCTTCGTAGCTCCCGATTCTCCAATCAATATCATATCAGCTCCCCTATTTTATTATATCGTTCAAACACGCTCTCGGTATGTGGAGCATCTGGTAGCTCATCGGTGAGATCCTGCCCTGCCCAATGCTCATAGTGCATCCCATTTCTCCAAAGCCTGGAAGCTGTCACATCATAGATGCTTCCTTTGTAGGCGATCCAGATCTCCTCTCTATCCTGGCCATTGCGCAGTGCCAATTCAGCTTTTGATACTTTTTTCATTTGAATACGACAAGGGTGACCCCGCTGCCACCCATTTCTACGTGTTCGTCAACCGTACGATCTACCATGGGATGCTTTTTCAGGTGATTTCGAATTACATCCCTTAGGATACCGTGCCCCTTTCCATGTGTAATTCTCACCATGTCTGTACCCAGCATGATCGCCTCATCAATATAATTATCCACGTTGACCAGTGCCTCCTCTGCCCTTTGACCAATCACGTTTAGCTCGCCCTGGAATTGTGCCCGCTTGTCGATCATGCTGTAACCTCCGGTTTTTTTGGACGGGGCTCGCTGTTGCTCCTGGGGCCGTCCCTTGACGAGCTTTTTCAGATCTACAAATGAGATCAGGTTTCCAAACCGTACCTGAGCCTGCTTACCCTTCATGTTGAGGATCTCCCCGGACAGGTCCTGTCCCTCCATGCTTACCCAATCACCCACATTGAAAGTAGCTGCCTTCGCTTTTTTATCTTTCTTCTCTTCCGCAAGAGACTCCTTATATGAGGCCACCGACTGACGCAGCTCCCTGGTCCTTTCCTTCTCGGCTTTGCTTTCTTTGATAGACCTGATGGTCTGTTCAATCTTGCGGTTGGCCTCATCCACGATCTGCCTGGCCTGATTCTTTGCCTCCCGAATGATCTTCTGCTTGTCCTCCGCCAGCATCGCCTTCATTGACTCATAGTCTTTTCGAAGGTCTGTGATTTCTGCCTGCTCTTTCTCCAGCTGTTTGGTCAGCTTTTCGTAGTCCCTTCGCTCCCGTTCCAGCTGGTTGAGGAGCTTTTCATAATCCACATGGTCTCTGCCTACTAACGACCTCGCATTGCTAATCACCTTTTTCGTCAACCCGATGTTTCGGGCTATCTCAAACGCAAAAGAGCTTCCGGGCTTACCTACTTCCAATTCAAACAAGGGAGCCAAAGCTGCTACATCATACTTCATCGCTCCATTGACAATGCCTGCCTTTTTTTCTGCAAACTCCTTCAGGTTGGCATAGTGTGTGGTGATCACCCCAAACGACTTTCTTCCCATCAGCTCCGATAGAATGGATTCGGCAATGGCACCCCCAAATTGTGGTTCGGTACCTGTACCAAACTCGTCAATCAGGAATAAGGTATTCTCCTCAGCTTCCTGCACGAAGTGCTTCATGGCCGTAAGGTGTGAACTATAGGTTGAAAGATCGTTCTCCAAGGACTGTGAGTCCCCGATATCCAGAAACAAGTGCTTGAAAACCCCAACTTCTGAGGCCTCACTGACCGGGATCAAAAAGCCTGACTGGATCATGTATTGAATGATCCCTACGGTCTTCAGAGCAACGGATTTTCCTCCTGCATTGGGACCGGAAATCACCAGTATCCGGTTTCCCTGTCGGGTAAGCTCCAGCGTAAGTGGTATGGTAGGCTTGCCCGACTGATCATGACTTAGCTTCAACAGCGGATGATAAGCTTTGTACAGTTTGATGACAGGGTATTTCGTGAGTTTTGGCTTTACCGCATCGATGTGCTGGCAAAACCTCGCTTTGGCATGGATAAAGTCAAAAATACCGATGAACCTACCTCCTTGCTCCAGGTCATCCATCCGTTCCCGCACGGTATCAGACAGCCTGGTAAGTATCTTAGCGATCTCACGCTTTTCCTCATACAGGAGCTCCCGTACCTCATTGTTGAGTTGCAGGGCCTCTGCAGGTTCGAGGAACACTGTTTGGCCGGACGAAGATTCATCGTGGACAAATCCGCTGATCCTTCTTTTATTCTCCGCCTTAAGAGGAATCACCAACCGGCCCTCACGTATGGTCACCTCGCTGCCTTCCTCAGTCAGCCCATCGGTCTTCGCCTTTCGCAGCACAGCGTTGATCACCCGTCGCACGGCCTGGCTCTTATTGACCAGGTCTGCCCTGATCTCTTTAAGCCTGTCGCTGGCATTGTCCCTCACCTGCCCTCGTTCATCAATGATGGAATCAATCAGCTTTGGCAATTCCTTATCGGCGATGAATCCGTAAGTCAATCTGCACAACTCAGGATACTGGTCCTGCCTTTTTTTGAGGTACTGGGTCCAGTCATAAAGCAGATCCAGAGAAATCCTTAGCTGCAGAAACTCATCTGCGGGTAAGAAGCTGCCCGCCACCTTGATATTTACCAGCAAAGGATGGATATCCATAAAGTCCCGGGATGGCAACTGGTCACCGGAGCTCAGTATCCTGGTCAGCTCATAGGTTTGTTCTACCCATTGGGAAACCCTCTCATATTCAAAAGCCGGCTGACATTTATCTACCAGTTTTCTACCAAAATCCGTTTTACATCTGCCTTTAACCATCTCAAATAGTTGGTCAAGGCCCAGTTTTTCTGAAAATTCCCGGGGGTAAACGCTCATGGTTTTTTGAGTGTGTTCTGCTTCAGCATCAGACTATCTACAATACGATCATAGATCTCGCCCATCTCCTGACTGTGATCTACATAGTAGATAAGACTCCTGTCGTATACCTCCTGGCTAACACCAAGATCTTGCAGGAGTTTTGTCTCATAATGCTTGAATACTACCTGTCCACTGTCCAGAGGCAGGTAAAGTTTCTGTATTTTCGCCTCCAGGAGGTGAATTTCCATCAGCACCTCGGTCATCTTATCCTTATCGAGGACGCCTTCAGGCAATTTCTCCTCCGAGCAGGAACATGCGATGAAGAGACATATGATTAAAAATAGTTTTTTCACAAAAATTAACTCTTATATGTCTAACGGGTATTATTAATTTTGGATCTTAAAATTACTTTGGATGAAGGAAATCCTCAAAAGACTGCGAAAATACGAGATTAGGGTGAGGAAAGCCATTAATTCCCAGATGCAAGGTGATTTTCATTCTATTTTTAAGGGTAGCGGCCTGGAATTCGATGATGTAAGGACCTACCAGTATGGGGATGATGTGCGCACCATTGACTGGAATGTGACTGCCAAAGGACACGGTACCTTCGTCAAAACTTTTATTGAGGAAAAAGAGCAAACCGTATTTTTTCTGCTTGATGTCTCAGCTTCGCAGGAGATAGGACCTGCGGGAAGACAAAAAATTGACCTGGGAAAAGAAATAACGGCCCTGCTGTCTATATCCGCAGTTAAAGAGAGCAGTCAGGTTGGCTTGTTTTGCTTTAGCGACCAAAAAGAACGCTATATCAAACCCGGCAAAGGTCTTCGACATTCTTATGAGATCGTTTCAGCCATTTTTAACTTAAAACCCAATTCGAAAAAGACCAACATCGACTATGGGATCAAATATGCCCTGGAGCTGCTCAAACGTCGGTCAGTGATCTTTTTGATCTCCGACTTCGTGGACGAAAACTACATGCACAGCCTAAAAGGTATGGCCAGAAAACACGACCTGATCGTGATCCAGCTGTTTGAGAAAAGAGAATCTAAAATGCCCGGTCTGGGAATCATTCCTCTTTATGAAAAAGAATCCGGAAAAACCTTATGGGTGAATACTTCGTCCAGTGACTTTAGGAACGTAATGGAAAGGACCCACCAAAAAAACAGTTCGGAATTGGAAAAGTTCTGCAGAAGAAATGATGTGAATTATCTTGCCATCGAAGCAGGTGAAGATTATGTGCCCAAGCTCATCAAGCTGTTTAGGCACAGAAATTTAAAATCAGCTCAACGTGCCAGGTAAATATTTAGCAGTCATATGGATAGTTCTATTGCCCTGGATGGTTACCAGCCAGGAGATCCGGGTTCATGGAGGCTTTGTACAGGATAGTATCGGTATCGGTGAGCCTGTTCAATATTGGTTATCCGCCTCCTATCCTAAGCAACTACAATTGGTTTTCCCGGACAGCAATTACAATTTCAGGTTTTTCGAGTTGGTCGACAAGAAATTCACAACGACCAGGGTTCGGGAACCAGGATATTTTGACAGTGCTGTCTATACGTTACGCTCATTTGAGATCGATTCCGTTCAGTACCTGAACCTACCGGCCATCTTCATCAATCAGCGGGATAGCAACCTGATCTATGCACCGATGGACTCTATCTACACCATCCACATGGTGGCCGCAGTCAGCGATACTGTACAGCTTATTGAAAACACAGCATTCCGTGAAGTAGCCGGAAATGTGAATTACCCGCTGATATGGATCCTTGTGATCGTGCTGATCATCATTGGCGTCACCGTTTTTCTGGTCTTCGGCAAGCGGATCAAAAAATATTTCATCCTGAAACGCCTGAGCAGGGAATATCGTACGTTCTCTGATAACCTGACGGCTGCCATCCGAAAGATGAAAGACCACAAGGATCAGAAAGAGGCAGAGCATGCCCTGATTACCTGGAAAGTCTTTATGGAGAAGCTGGAGAAGAAACCGTATACCAGTCTCACCTCAAAGGAAATTCTGGGTTTTACAGAGACGCGCGAATTGAAGGATGTATTGAAAAATATTGACCGGAGCATCTACGGTGGCATGGTGACTGATGACCTGTATAAGGAATTCCAGTCGATCGAAGATTTTACGCAGCACCGTTACGGGATTGTAACAGAAAGCATAAAAAATAATTAGTATGGGTTCATGGTATTCACTTAGATGGTTCACCTCCTCTACCCTGACTTCCTTTGACTGGGAGAACCCGTTCTGGCTATACCTGATCCCGGCGATACCCATCATCATGATTATCCGGTGGCTCATCATGATGCGACTCATGCAAAAGCTGCCGGTGGCATTGACCAAAAAAGACCTGAAAAGTGATCCCATCTCTCTATTGAGGCACATTCCTCCAGTACTTTTTCTCCTTGCGCTCACATTGATTTTGGTTGCTTTGGCGAGACCACAATCTACGAATGAGCAGGTGGAGCAATGGAGTGAAGGGATCGATATCATGCTGGTGATTGATATCTCTGAGTCTATGAACATCGAGGATTTTCGCCCCAACAGGCTGGAAGCTGCCAAAGAAGTAGCCAGAAATTTCGTTGCGGGACGATTTCAGGATCGGATAGGCCTGGTGGTGTTCTCAGGTGATGCCTTTTCCAGGGCCCCACTTACAACGGACTATGAATTACTGAACACTTATATCGATGATATCTCCTTCGACCTGATCGAAAGCCGGGGCACCGCTATCGGTAGTTCGATTGCTGTAGCCACCAACAGGCTGAGAGAGTCAGAGTCAAAGTCGAAAGTAATGATCCTGCTAAGTGATGGAGACAACACAGCGGGAAATATCGATCCCGTGACCGCAGCCAAGCTCGCACATGCGTATGGAATAAAGATCTATACCATTGCCATTGGCAAGGAAGGCAAAGTACCTTTCGGTACTGACTTCTTCGGGAGACCACGATACGTTGAGAACACTCTAGATGAGACCAACTTACGGGAAATTGCCAACATCGGGAAAGGTAATTTCTACAGAGTATCCGACAAAGAGGCCCTTCAGCAGGTTTTTGACGAGATTGATCGATTGGAGAAGGCTGAGATCAAAGAAACGCGTTATAAGGACACCACGGATTTCTACCTGG
>DKPQ01000007.1 GCA_002471275.1 Flammeovirgaceae bacterium UBA7330 | reverse complement strand
TTTTACCATCAATGAAGAGGATGGGATACAAATTGATCTCGGTAATGGACCAGTTGGCGTATATCTTGTCAAAGTGAAGGACGGGCAACATGTGAAGACCTTCCAGGTGATCAGGAAGTAGCAATGCTATTTCGACAACAGACTATTTTCACTACTTCAGAACGTCGATACCGGGTCTTTCAATGTAGACTTCATTCATCGATGAAACTTCGCGCCACGGTAATAGCTAAGCATAATAAATATTCTACACATATCTAAGAATCAAGGGCATAATCAAAATCGCCATAAGCGCTTTGATTATGCCAGCAAACTTCTAAACAAAGCTGATCCCTTGCTTTCCACAGATTTGCGCTACCTTTTCAAAATCCGGTGGTGCGTCAGAAAGCTTTGCCAATTCCTTAAACATGTTTTCTATACCTGCCGGAAAAGCAGAAGTGACCATTTTAGCCTTTTCAGTGCCGACAACCTTCCAGGCATGTGGTATGTTTTTAGGAGCAAACGCCACATCACCTGCTTTCAAAACAGTTACCTTTCCATCTACCATTATTTCGACCTCACCCGTGATCACTCTAAATATTTCGTCCTCTTTGGTATGTATATGTGGTGGGATACCCACACCCGGATCTACATCATCCACCCATTCCACTATTTGATTCCCGGTGTCATTACCAACAAGTTTATGCGTCTGAATATCTCCAATGACATTCAAAACATTGCCTTCTCCATCCCGCACAATTTTAGACTTGATATCAGGATTTGAACTTGAAACCACACTTGCCGATTGGCCAACTGACATTCCGGGTATTAATGCAAGACCAAAGCCCAGCCCCGAAGTTTTTATAAATTTTTTCCTATCCATGATTTGTAATTTTCCTGCAAGTTAGGCGGGTCAACCAAGCGTGGAAATGCGAAAATCACGGTAAATCCATAGAATTTGGGATATATCAACCGTTTCTGAGAGTAGAAGGTGTGATACCCGTATGTGTTTTGAAGAAATAGCTAAAATAATCCGGAGAGGAAAAACCCAGTTCAAAACTGATCTCCTTTATCGTCTTATTGGAAAATTTTAATGCATGTCTTGACCTTATAAGCAACTGCTCAACGATGATACTTTTTGAACTCACACACAGAACCTCTTTCACACATTCGTTCAGGTATTTTGGAGTGATATGAAGCAAGTTTGCATAATCAGCTACCTCGTGGTATTCAAAAACATGTTTGTCAACAAGTTTTTTATACTCATACACCACATTTGTTTTTGAATTATTATTTGAAACAATAGACCTTATGTTACACTGTCCGTCGCAATACACAAAAAAAGCATTCAGTAATGACAGTATAGCATCATCTTTATGATTGAGTTGTGATCCCAAAAGCTCATCAATCATTTCCAGAATAGACTGGGTCCTTTTTTCTATTCCGGGACTCAATTTAAATACGGGTATTTCTTCGGTATTGAATAACCTTACTTTGTTGATATGCAGGTTACTAAGCATTGGATTATTTAAAATTTCATTTCCCAGATACAAGATGTACCCTGAAGAAGTAGCACTACCATTCCGATATATCTTCCACTGGTGATTGGGATTAAGGAAAAAAATCGAGTTGGAGACATTGCGATAAAGCACACGGTCTATTTCAATACCATTCACCTCATCTTTTATCCAGCAAACAGCGAAACTTTCAGTGTCTTCTTTTGAAGTGATGGAACTGATAATTTGTGATATGTTTATAGAGCTGATATCCACCTTGATTAAACCATAGTCAGTACATTCTTAAAATTTCTATAAAAGTATCTGATAAAAATCAATTGAGGAGAAAAGCTCCATTTACCTAAATCAGTGGAGCAACACAATCCTTTACCCCCGTTGAGCCCTTGACACCCTCATTCAATTTGCTGAGTCCCAACCGCCCATACATTGCCGGCAAAATCCCGAAAGCTACCCCTACGATCAGGATCACCTTCTTTAACGGTCGGGATTTCCAGGGGCTCGCACCCCAGGTCAATCGCTTTTTTAAAAGTCTTGTCAACATCCGGCACATAAATATGGGTAAGCAGTTGGTTTGGTGGGAATTGAGTGGAAGAATCACCAAACATCAGAATAGAATCGTCAATCCTGAGCTCCGCGTGCATGATGGTACCATCCGGCATGTCGTACTTTCTCAGTTCCTCGGCATCAAATATTTTTACAAGTAAATTCATAAGCTTACCTGCTCCATCCACCACGTAATAGGGTGAGACTGAATTGTATCCTTCAGGTTTGTAGTTCTGAGCCATTTTTTGTGGGTTAATATGTCCTTGTATAGTTTGTCTTGTTTATCGAATACTGTTTCAACACCCTCAATGCCCTCAAGGTATTCCATCTGCTGGGTTTACCTGCGTGCTCCATCGTGAAATGCACGCTCCCCGAATGCGCAGCATTCATGTTCCAGGTCCCTTCCTTATTTCGTTTTTGAAGAATCAATTCTATGGCAGCTTTCATCCGTTGATCCCAGGGGGTTTTAGCGTATTGAAAATAATCCATGGCCCGTAGCACATTGTATTTCCAACGACTTGGGTACGGCATGCTTAAAAACTCCTTTTTTATAATTTCCCCGGTATGATCACTCAAGAACAACTGATGGATCAGAATAAATTCTTCAGCATCCCTCCTCGCCTTTTGGATGTCTTTGCTTCTGTAAGGACTTCCTGATTTTTGAAACTCATACAATCCTTCAAGTACTGAAAGGGTGGAATGTAAAGAGCTATGCCTGGCGCCACTTCGCACACTCATGCAGTTATACCCTCCGTCGTGCATTACCTCATTCAGGATACTATCCACCACCGAATGAAGTTTCTTTTCTTCAGTTCGAAAATATGAGGCATAGTTTAAAAACATCCCGTTCACACAGATATCGCTGTGCTTCATGGTGGATGGACCTAAAGGGATCCCTCCGTCCTCAGCCTTTCCCTCCCCCAGCACCATCTCTATGGTTTCTTTCACTCGAGAGTGGTCCTGATCAGGGTTCAGGTTTCTCAAATCAAGAAGCGTATAATGTGTAGAGATCCACTTGGGTTGATAGAAGCTGACCCCCCAATGACCATTCGGTTTGCGTTTAGAAAGGAACTGCTTTCCCCACCCTTCCTGAGTTATCCTGGCCCGGAGGTTCTTCTTATCATCACCCAGCAAGTCACGGTGGACCTGATATTGAATGGAAATATCACCCTTAAGCAGCCAATTGATTATTTGTTGGTCGTCCATGGATCATGTGCCCGAACACTTACTTAAGTTAGCCATCATTGAGCAGGAATACAATTAGAGCTTATCAATAACCAGGTGAAGTTGGATCTGATGGGTCTCGGACCGACTCAAACGGAACCAATCACTTAAATTGGCTAATCATTATTTTGTCAAAAAGTCGATCGCTGAACCATTTCCGCATGGCTATAGCCGGTTTAGCCATATAACCTTTGACATACCGGGTCTTAGGTCTTTTATCCGTTGATGCTTTGGCAATGGTTGATCCAAGTACTTCCACGTCGGTAAGGCTGTTACCAGTATAGGTCTTTTTCATGCTATCAGCCACTTTATTGGCTAATTTAGCATAGGCTGATTGTCCGGATGTCTTTCTTAGGTTTTCCACGGCTATATCGCCCCAGGGTGTTTTGATCCCTCCCGGCTCCACGATCACCACCTCAATGCCAAATTCCATTACTTCCAGCCGCAATGCGTCACTCCAGCCTTCCAATGCATGTTTGGTAGCATGATACCACGAACCAAGTGGCGTATAAATTTTACCACCCATCGAAGAGATGTTCACAATTCTCCCTTCTTTTCGTTCACGCATCCCAGGTAAAACCAGCTGAGTGATTCGCGCCAACCCAAAAATATTTACATCGAACTGCCGTTTAGCTTCCTCAATGGGCACATCTTCCACGGCTCCATAAGAGCCATAACCTGCATTGTTAACCAACACGTCAATTCTACCTTCCTGTTCAATGACTGAATCTACAGCCTTTACAATAGATTCCTCTTTGGTCAGGTCCAGCGACACCACTCCCATTCCCTGTTCCTTCAAATCTTGCATTTCATCGATACGGCGGGCTGCCCCGTAAACCTTGTGCCCCTGGTCATGAAGGATTTTTGCGGCTGATTTGCCCATGCCGGAACTTGCACCTGTGATTAATATTACCTTTTTCATTCAGTTAGCTAAGTTATATGTGTTTTTATTAAATGACGATTAATTATGCCGATCCTTTTAAAACCACAAAAAGCAATCTACCTGACACGGGCTGCTGATAGCCTATTCCTATATGCTAATCCTGGTAAGCTCCGGACGAATACGTTAACTCATAGCTATGGGTATAAATTTCAAAGACTACTCCGAAAGGATCTTCTACATAGACCATTTTAAATGGCTTTTCATTCGGGTAGTATTCTCTGATAGGCATCCTTTGTTTCCCACCATATTCAACAATCTTTTTGGTCAGGGTTTCAATATCCGGATCCTGAACGCAGAAATGAAAGAGTCCCGTATTGAAAGGATTAAACTCCGGGGCTTCTTTTTTACCGTGAGGAAAACAGAATAGCTCTACCCCAATTCCATCTGAAGTAGACATATGCGCTATCTCAAATTCTTCCCAATCATCCCCAAACACATCAATACACATCTGCCCGATAGCCGTATCCTTTTCTTTCTTGATGAGGGATGGTTTCATGATGATATACCAGCCCATGACTTCTGAATAAAATTCAACTGCTTTGTGTATATCTGGTACTGTAATCCCTATATGGGAAAATGATCTTGGATATTGTTTTTCTGCCATAATCTTGTTTGAATCTTTTTTATACCTCTTCATTCCCATGAATGTGTTCAACCTCACATTTAATGGAATCCTTCATGAAAAAAAGGCAAAATGTTCCTTTTACGGATAGTTTCAAAACAAGATGTAATAATTTAAAGTAATACTTAAAGAAATGTACTGGCTGTAATGAGCCTAACAGCTGATAGGAAATTTAATCCGCTCGGAAAAAGAAACGTGGAGATGTTACTCTCCACATTTCATTAAAGCAATTAATGAGCGTCATGACCGGGCTCCCAAATCAACCTGACAAACGAACTGATCCTTTGATCTTCACGACTCACAGGAATACCCGCAACAATTCCGACTAACAGGTTATCAGCAATTCCCAACCGCATCTGCGGACGTATCGTAAGATCAAAATCATCTTCATGAAAAGATTTATTGAACTCCACCCCCAGGAAATTACGCGTTCCAGGGATCATATAATGAAAACTTGTGTTCATTTCATACGAAAAATGTACCTCACGCGCTTCATATATCTGTTCAACTCTAGGTCCAGTGTAGATGAGGGAATGAAAGTTATTACCCCATCGTTTTGCTACCACAAGAAATGGATTGTACACATTCCCAGTGACCATTGGCCTGCCAAAGGAATTGAAATCAGATAGTTCAAACTCGTTTATATATCCTAAAGCCATGGAAGTGGCCATAGATTCATTGACAAAAAATGACCATTGAAATGCAGCCTTTAAGCTATTGAGTTTGTTGGAGGGTAAGGAGTCCCGCTCTGTACCATTGAGCGCTGAATAAAAGGTGAAGGGCAGCTCCACTTCCAATCCTAACCTGTCTACTGGAGCCCATTCGTATTCAATAAGGGCTTCATAGGAATCAAACTTTAGATTATCTGTCAGGCCCAGTCCAACATTCCATTCCTTTTCTCCTTTGCGTGCCCCCAGGTCACGGATCAGGTCGATATAAAGTGGTTCGGCATGGAGAACTTTGTCCGGTTCGTTGTGATCCTCTACCTGATGAATGTATAAACTGTCTTTTTCGGTATTTGAAATCTGAGCGTATGAAATTACAGGTGCCAATAGTAAAACTGGCATCAGTGTGCATTGAATGTTCATTGAGATTTGATTTAATAATTGAGTAATAGTCCCGAGGTGAGGACCTTGTCAGATGTGAAGTTGAAATCAAATCCTGGGCGGTGGGGTATTCAGTTGTGAATGACCTGCGGCAAGTGCTTCTGTAAACTCTGGAAACAATTCCTTTTTAAGCCAAATGGGTATGGTAGGAAGTTTGGAAATTACCCTCAATTGCCCAAACAAGTCTAATTTGGTTAGACTGTTCTTTTGGTTGTTTTCCGTATCAGGATCATCGTGTTCACTGATGGCATTTTCAAATCCCAGTAACTGCTCTACCACAAGCTCCACTATACTTTCCTGATCATTGATGGTGAGGTCTTCTGCCACATGGACAGGATTCGGATCAGCAGTATCCACGCTGATATTGAATAGGTATATCGCCATGGCTCCCCAAAGGATACGTACAAACATGCTATTTCGGAAATACCGGATCACACGGTAAAATTATATAAAGGGGAAAAGATCTTTCCAATCGGGTAATGAATTTAGAGATTGAAAATGGATTATCACCATATTGAGAAATAGATCAACCACTTTGATTAAATATCGCAAAAGGAAAGTTGCTAATTATTTATAGTCGAATCAATTACGGGAAGCGACGAGTGACTGAGTAACCTACTTCTCAATGGTCATTCCTCTTCGCAACCCCCTCTCAGAAGTTGTAACCACCAAAAGATCATTGTAAGCTGTGAGATTTGCGGCTGCAAACTTTGGTGGCAACCCATCTCCTGAATACCTCCAGCTGTTTTCAAAAATACTTTTCTTATAAATTCCATCCCATTGCCCGGCAAATACCAGGCTTTTATGCCCAACCACATTGAAGGTGTACAACTCTTTTGGCAATCCTTGTTGCGCACTTTCCCAGGTGGTGCCACCATCCGTGGATACAAACAACTTATTGTAGGTCAAAGCATAAATGGTCTGGCCAACCGAGCCAATGTTATGTAAGGACAGACCCTCTATTATTTTCTCCCAGCCATTTATGTTTCTCTTTGATACAAAGGCCCCCAGATTAGTGGCTATGTATAGGTTCCCATTTGATGATCCAGTCATACCATTTACCTGCATAGCCGGTTGCCCATATTCCAGCTCCCAACGTGCTGTAGCGTCATTGTAAACATACAAGCCATGGTTTGTTCCTACATACAGCCTGGCATGTATCTCAGCAAATCGTCTTATGGTCAAATTCCCCAATCCTGCATTTCTCTCGGTCCAGGATTCCCCCTGGTCATCTGAATAGAAGACACCTCTATGCTGTGACCCCACAAAGATACCCTTGTTATGAAAAGCCATAGCCCCAATATTACTCGCAATCATGGCAGAATCTGCTGGTATGTTTAGCCATAGGCTATCCTTGAAATCATAGACATAAACACCATACTCTTTGGTAACCAATCCCAGCCAATCCCTGGAAACAGATACCCCGCCCAGACCAATGGTCACCTTTTGTGGTAAACCTTTACTTGCGTTGACCCAGTTTTGCCCATGGTCGAGAGAGAAATAGACAACTCCTAGGGTGATGGAATCCTGGCGAGTCTGCCTGTTGCCAGGCAAGAATTCTTTTTCTGGCTTCTGTTGATTGGGGCAACAGGCACTTGAAATAACCCATAACAATGACAGTACAATGCTCCTCAATCTTAAAACCGGTCTGATTTCGGTTAAAGATATGAAAGTAACCTTGTAGTAGTAAAAAATTGCATCCAATCGTTACTTTAAAACCTAATCATGTAGCTTCTTTGAAAGCGTCACCGGATTGTTGCCAGTGTTTTCCAACCTCAGAAATCGCGCCGCGTTGTTATAGAAAATATCTCTTTTTTGATCTTCAGTTAAAAAAGGTGCTTGTTCAATGGATTCAATAGCTTCCCCAATCTTCTCAGGCCACACCATCTGGTCAGAGCCAAACATGATTCGCTTACCCAGCCCTGCTCTTACCAATGCTTCTAAATAATCATAAAAGGCCGTGCGTGGGATCACCCAGGTAATGGTAGAAACATCCACATACAGCTGTGGATATTGATACATGACAGCAATCATCTCATCCCGGAAAGGATACCCCGCATTTTCAACAAAAAGCCTAAGATCAGGATGCCTTACCAGCACCTCCTCCAACAACAACGGGCTACCGGCTGCAGAGCTAAAATGTGGTAAATAGGGACCGATGCCCAGCGTATGTATGAGGACCGGCAGGTCCAATTCTTCTGCCAATTGAAAATAAGGTTCCAGGGAAGGGTCATTTGGTGGTGTCCCATGGAGCTGTGTGCCTATTTCACCCATTCCGAGAAATTGGCCTGACTCATAAAGGGGTTTCAGCCTGGCAAGTTCTTCTGTTCCTGCTTTCAGGATAAACGGAGCAGGGATAAACCTGTCAGGATCCGTTTTTGTCCATTGTTGGACTGCCTCAAAGTCCACACCACTGAGAAATGCTTTTTGAATATTGTACCGATCCATGGCAGCAATGGTCTTCTTCATCAGTTCGGCTGAATTGACGGTGGCTGCCCCATCACCTTCACAGGGTGCCGGTCGACAAAGGGACGGGATACCTTCGGGAACGTCATGAGGAAGCCCTGTATGCATGTGCATATCTATAATGGGCATACGGTTTTTACCGGTTACACCTTTCTGACCGTATCCATTGATGGTTACTCCCAGAACAAAACAAACAGTTAAAAGCGTTTTCATGTTTTTTTATTTTCATTTCCACAATAGTTGTCTGCTTAATTGTTAAGCAGTACACAGGTAAAATTATTGCGGTAAGGAGCTCTTTCGCATCGGGGTGATTACCCAAATTCCGGTAAATGAAAAATTGGGTATTTCTACCCATCACAGGTATATGGTGGCTAACTAAGAAGATATTAGCTTAGTCCAGCAGGTTATATTTAAGCGCAAAGGCAGCAGCCTCTACCCTGGTGGTCACACGAAGTTTTTGGTATATGTTGCTCACATGGCGATCGACTGTCCGCTCGCTGATAAACAGTTCATCTCCAATGAACCGATTTGACTTTCCGGATGCCAGGAGTTTCAGCACCTGCACCTCCCTGAGCGTCAGTCCATGAGTTTCCTGCTGCTTCTTTTTGCTTAACAATTGGCTGACTCGCTCATAATCAGGGACTGCCTTGAGTTGTTCAAAATTCCATTGAGCGGCCAATAACTCAGCTTCGGAATTGTCCTTATCATTCAATTCCCGGTACACACGTCCTTTCAGCTCACTGGTTAAGGCGGATTCATAAGGTAAATGCAGCCAATTCCATATTTTCTGAGCTTTCTGCAACTGGTCGAGTGCAAATTGAAAATTCCCTTTGGCTAAGAATACCGCACCCTGGCAATGAATGCCAATGGCCTGCAGATAAAGCGAATCAAAACCTTTGGCTATATCATTTAACTTCTTTACTGCCTGAGTAGCCTCCTCCAGGTGGTTTCCGGCAACCAATATTTCAATGGCTCCGGGAAGTAATTCAGCAAGTCTTTTGGGGTCCTTAGATTCTCTCAAGGTATTCCTTATGGAAGTCACACCAGCACCCAGTTGCCCCTGGGCCATTCGAAGCAATGAAAGGCCGGGTTGAGGATTTCTTCCCAACTTAGCAGCTTCCTGATAGCAAGACGCTGCTGCGCCGAAATCGCCCAGGATACGACATAATTCTGCCTTTCGATAATAAGCTTCTCCGGCAGCTGGTTCTCCGGGTGGTCTTGTGAGCAAATCACAAGCTTCATTGGTTTGCTCGAGCGCATAGTCCCAGTCACCATGAAATTGAAGGATCTCAGCCCTGCGGACCAGACATTGGCCTCGAAATGGAACGATCTCCGGCTGACTATCACACCATTTTTTCAGTGCTGCTGTCCATTCCTTTGCTCTTCGCAGGTCCCAAACTCTTCTGCACGTTTCTATCACTGCACAATAGCCAATCCCAACCACAACAGGGTATACTTCGTCCGTTTCAATGCTCACCATGGCTTCATCGAGTAGCTTCACCCCCCTGGCTACCTCTCCTAACTGGATCAATGTCTGCCCCTGCCCCAGCCGGGCAAGTACTATCAGGTCTGCATCGGCAAACTCTTCACCGATTGAGACAGCTATTTCAAATGTTTCAAGTGCTTTGTCCACCTCCCCTCGATGTAAGGCACCTAAAGCGGTGGGGATCAGGAACAGCCCACCTTCAGACCCTTCAGTGCCGTTTTCAGTAATCAGTCTTTCTCCCTTCGACATCCAGCCACTGCTACGGGCCATCTCCCCTAAATTCATATGGATAAGACCCAGCCAGAAAGCACACCTTGCAGCCTGTTTGATATTTTTCCTTTCCAAATGGCTGGCATGCGCCTGCTCCAAAAACCGGTAAGATTCTTCATCCAGGCCAATCATGTAAGCGGCAAGGCCAAGATTCTCCAGATCGCCGGTTTCAAGATGCTTTTCCTTGTCGGCTTTCGACAATCGCTCATAGGTTTCTTTCCAGTTTCCAATTCTTTTCATCCCCGCTGGTATTTAGGATTACGCTGTGAATAGGTTCTACCTAAAGATAAGGAAGGGAACTCAATTGATTGGGCATTTCTTTTCGTCTTTGTATTGAGCAGAGCTTTTGGGTGAATAAAAATTTGCAGCTATGTATTAGCGTGGAGCGCTATCTAAAAATATCCGTATCCCATTTCCGGAATTCATAGTATTTTCTTTTGGGCTCCCCTGTCCATCCGTTGATTCCTTTTTTCCTGGGTAAGTAATAGCCATGTATGAAGATCACCGGAAAGATCAGGGTAGAAAGACAAATCAAAGCCACCGTACGTCCAAACAGAACAGATAACCCACAAATGATTAACAGCGTTAAGAGGTACTTCCCTACCCTTCTGATCTTCGGTGTTCGTTCCTCAAAATGCCCCATCAGGATATTACCCAAAGCATACACAATGCTCACCAGGGCAATTTCAAACCAGAGCGATTCTGTTGTCCACATGTTTTTTGAGTTAAAATTTTCTTATCAATGACAAGTTAATACTCCATTGAGAGTGCATAAGACTTACACCCAAATTTGTGTTCATGCTTTTCACCCACAAAAGCTGAAGAAATGACCAGCAGATATTCTTCATCAGCAAGAACTAATGTCTTTTTGAAAGGTATCTGAAACATGGATTTACTCTGACTATCACCCAATCCTTGACATTGAAACTCTCTATTATTTTTCCTTTGCAAATCCGGAATTGGTGATTAAGATGAAGAGTAGTATGATTCTATTCACATTCATTTTAACCAAAGTTCTTTTCAATGTCTTCGAGTTAAAAGATTCCGAAAAACTGATTGATGCAGTTAAAAATAAGGAATTAATATCTTAGAAAGTTATGTTAGTGATATTATTTTGTCCAGTTTTCGATCTGAATTCCCTTGATACGATCGAAATGTTTGATATTGTTGGTAACAAGGGTTAAACCGTTTGCTACTGCAGATGCACCAATTAATAGGTCAAAATCATCCACTGGGGTGCCTTCCTTCTTCAATCGAGCTTTTTCAACTGCAAAAACATCTAACGCGTCAAAAATCGGAAGTATCTGGATACCTGACAAGAAGTTAACTAGCGCCTTATTATTTCGTTTAGGAGCTGTGCTATTAGCCACACCAAATTTGAGCTCTGCGAGTGTTATTTCTGAAATGAATAGCGAGCCTGAAGGCATCGATTCAAATTTATCATTTAAACCGTACCTCCCTTTCATGTAATAAATGCAAATATTGGTGTCGAGAAGGAATTTCAAAACTCCTCTATCTGACGGTTGGTATGCCTGCTTTTACGAATGGTATTTATGACTTCCTCAGCTGATTCGTCAGAATCCCAGGCACCAAATGCAGACATCATTGTTGATTTTGAAGAAACATAAGACTTAATGGATTCATTCAATCGATCGATTAGTTTCAACTTCATTGTTGGATTTAACCTCTCCAGAAGCCCTAAATAATTATTCAGTATTTTCTTATCAATTGCATCCATGATATAAAGTTAAGTAAATATTTTATTCCTCTTTCCCTTTAATAAATAACTAAATACACTATTACTTAAGATTAGCTTCTCTTTATCAATTTCCCGGTGTTAGGCTAAAGCCACAAATACTCCGGAGCAATGTCCTACTCAATGTTGATGATTCGCCAAATGTTGTCTTAAAAGATCTTTTCCATAATCATTACCATTGGGTGTTCTAACCACCGTATGGATATGGTTTCTGGATGGTTTGCCATCATCGGTATTTGGAACACCTACCACACGCTGATGGTCAAACTCAATGAGCACTACAGGGCTATGGATGCGGTAGTAGAAAACAGCATCCGGCTTTGTCTCCCCTACCCAGGAAAACCATGTATTGTCAATATGCCGAATCACCTCTTCCATCTTCACCTGTTTGTGTCCCTCCCTCATATTGCTGATGTATTGATTGATCAGTTCCAGCAACTCTGCTCGTTGAGATGCTGATAATGAGGAAGCCTGAATACCCTGAAAATCAAGTGTCAGATTGTCTTTATTGGCTTCAGAAACGTTGTTGTTTCCTGTTTTGACCCTGGTAATGGTAGCATCTACCTGCTGTGTATCGGACAGCGATTGCATAAAGGCCAAACCCATGTTCTGTTCATCCTGAAACAAGGTATTCCCCTTGTATTTTCCGGATGTGGTAAAAATAGGCTCTCCTCCCATGAATACAGGAGACATGACTACCTGATCACCTAAAACGAAATAGTTGATCACCAGGTGATGTCCATCTATTTGCCATCCCCAGGGGGCAGTATCTGAGGGGGTTCCCATCAGCGTAAAGAAGTATAATTCCTCGTCATAATCGGCAGAATTATCATTTAGCTCCCTCAGCGTCTGGTCGGTCTTCATAATGTCCTTACTGAGTTGCAAACCTTTAGCACTGAGAGATGATCGCATTAAGTCAAAAGCCAGTTTTTTCTGCTCTTCATCCATCTCTTTCAGGCTTACACCCTGACGATCATAAATGCCATTGTCAACATTACTCCATTTTCTCCACTCCTGGTCTGTGATTTCAAAAGTCGTGCGCTGTCGTTGATCTGTACTTAAAGCGGCCAGGAAATTATTGGCTGCTTCGATAATAGGTGCTGTTGTAACATTGGTTGCCTTAATAGAATACAGATTTTCCAGGGTATCATTAGTAGTGAAAATTCCATGATATGGCTCCTTTAAAGCATCCGCTTCCATCCTGGCAAAACGCTCCTTCACAGCGTTCAAACTTTCACTTGCCTGACCAGCTTGGCCGTTATGATCAGCAGTTTGCGTGCAACCTGCAAGGATAGCTATCATGGTCATTGTTAAGATTCTATTCATTTTTTTTAGCTCAGCTGTTGGCGATACCCTAAATCTACATATTTTCTGGATACCCCTCTCATCCTCATGACCACCTATTATTGAACACAGGCAGGACACTAAAACGAAGTTTGTAAAGAAGAAAAAGTGATTTGATTTTTAGGTTCAGTTTTGTTGAGTTTTATTAAGAAACATCAGGTTGCGATGTTTATCCCGCTATCAATTTCTCGGTAATCGGCAAGAGCCGCGAATCCTCCAGAGCAGCTGTCCTGTGACCAGCACCTTTTAAATAGTTCTCATTCCGAGAGAATTCAATGAACTTCTGCACAGATTGATGCTCCACCAGAAGCATCGCATCCCAATGGTCTGTGGTGGGTCCGATAAGAAATTTATTGCAGCTACCATAAAACAAGACCTTTGACCCAGCCTTTGATAAGTGAGGCAAGGTACTCTCCAGGTAGCGATCATAAGCTTCCTTTCCACTGATTTCATTTGCCGGCTGCAGATTACTTGCATTTGTGTAATCGGCTACGCTCCTAAACCTTAGCAGGTTAAGCATAACAACCTTCCCTTTGTCATGAAATTGTTGATAAAAGACCTTTCCCTTATCCTCAGTGGCATCTATATATTTGCTCATATTTTTAACTTCACAGATCTATACAAACCATTATACACCAATATTATCTAAAACGTAATGATTTAGCAATTAAATCGATTATGCTTACCCGAGCTTCGCCTCAGGTCTGAAACCTACGGAAAGTGTGTATACAATGATCGATAACTCCCATATTATTTCCAACGCGGTGATAGCGAAGAGTCCAGGACTCATCGGCTGTAGGACATCGAAGAGCACCAGGATACCTCCGATAAATGCCAGTGGTCCTCCTATAAGTCCAATCAATGCTAAACGAGCAGGCATTGCACCGGAGCGATACATCAGGTAGCCGAGCAACATCCCGCTCCCTATGCCAGAACAAAACTGTGGTCCGAGCATAAAGGTCCAGTCATGGAAAGCCATCAATACCTGCTTAGCCATCAAGAGGCCTTGAGCGTCTGATCCTGGTATGTATTCAGTGCGAATCGACATAATTGCCATGAGGCTGACCACTCCTGAAAGAATGAGCAATGACTCTACAGTTCGCGTTGCCACATAACCCAGCGAAGCTGTCTCACTGATCTTTCTGAATAATGGAAAAATAACAATGGCTGTGGCAATGTTGCATATCGCTGTAAATATCTCAAATAGTGCGCCTATCGAAATACGTGTGTCAAAACCACCCAACAGCAGATATTCTTTGCTATTGAACAATGGATCATAAAAAAATAGAGCTGGAATGGAAAAGATAAATGTACCGGCGAAGAACAGTCCGAATATCAGCGAAGTTTTTCTAATGGGATTCATATTGTTAAAGGTTTATTATGCTATTGGTTGAGGTAAGGTTGTGATTGAGAGGACAAAGCAAAAGCTGCTCTGCAACTCTGCTTTGTCCTACAAATTGGTGCTGGCTTGTGGCCAACTTTTTGCATTTAACGCACCTGACTTCATTTTTTACCTACGTCAGGACGGATCTTGTCAAGTATCAGATCTACAAATGGGACACCCAGGAATACGATCCAGGGAACCAGGGAGATCGTGAGTATAAATGTCCTTTGATACAATGGTATAGTGGCCATGGCTTCACCGAACAAGTAGAGAAAGAATGTGATTGACGGGTAGATAACTACCCATATTTTAAGGGAAGCGATAAGCCTCATTTTCGTTTTCATATCGATAATATTTGATTTATAAATAGTTATCGACAAAGCTATTTTCCAGCGGCATCCCCCTGATAGGACAAAAATGAAGTTGAATGGGACTTATTTGAAATTCCGACGAAACGCTTCCGGAGAATACCCTGTGTGCTTCTTAAAAAACCTGATAAAGTAGGAAGGATCCTCAAAGCCAAGCTTATAGGCAATCTGATTGACCTGGTCCGTAGTGGCCAGTAAATATCGCTTGCCCTCCAGGATCACGTGCTCGTCAATGATCTCGGAGCTGGTCTTATCCAGGAGCCTTTTCGTGATAGCGTTGAGCTGGAAAGATGAAAGATGAAGCTGGTCGGCATAAAACGCCACATCTTTGTGATTTATCAAATGGGACTCTACAAGGGCTAAAAACTCTTCAAGACGATCCATGTGATATGGGCTATGTCCCTCGTCGGAGTCCGTGCGCGATTTGTTTCGCAGCAGCTCGATAAAAAAAATATTCAGATTTGCCCTAATCACATCGGTGAACCTTTCCATTCGCTCCCGATATTCTTGGTGTACAATTTTCAGTGTTGTCATGAGTCTGCGAAACGGTTCTGCCTCAAGCTGGCAAAGGGTCTGTCGGCTTAGTGATCTAAGAAGTTCCCCTGAAAGCCTGTCATGAGGATAGAAATCCGACTTGAATTGCATCAGGAACCCGCTGCTTCCTTCATGCAATTCGAGCCTATGGACCTGGCCAGGCCGCATAAAGAAAACACATCGATCACATAACTCATGATGGTTGAAATCGATGTCATGGCTGCCATTTCCCTTTTCAAGCGCCATGATCAAAAAAAAGTCATGCCTGTGCAGGTCCTGCTGCAGGTCTCTCCCATTCAGCAACTGTCCCATATCTCGGATGCTAAAATCAGGACTCCCGGCAACTTCCTGTTGTTTGGGCTCAGTCGTGATTTTCCGGACAGGGATACTTTTGATGCTCATGACCCATGACTATAATATCAAATGTACTGATTTGATTGAAAATGTTGATTGAAATGTGACATGATAGAAGCTTATTAAGAAGATAGAGGAATATGTTGATTATCTTTATTGAATGCAACGACGGAAATCCCTGGGCTACCTGGCAGCGATGGGGGCCAGCCCATGGCTCACTCCACTCCCCAGCCTGGTCGCAGCACAGGCATCGGTAATGAAAAGAAAGATCCCTTCCTCCGGAGAAATGCTCCCCATCGTGGGTGTGGGCACCTGGCAAACGTTTGATGTGGGCGCCGCACCTGCCGAGCGGGCTCCCTTAAAAGAGGTGCTCTTGACACTACTGGAGAAAGGCGGATCCGTCATCGACAGCTCACCGATGTATGGCCGTTCGGAAGGCGTGGTCGGGGACTTGTCCACCGAGCTGGGCATCAATGAGAAGCTGTTCGTCGCCACCAAGGTGTGGACGAATGGCAGACAGTCCGGCATCGACCAGATGAACCGCTCCTTCAGCCTGCTCAGGCGCAAGACCATCGACCTCATGCAGATCCATAACCTGGTGGACTGGCAAACACACCTGGCCACCCTACGGAGCTGGAAAGCAGACGGCAAGATCCGCTACCTGGGCATCACACATTACACAGAGAGCAGCTACAGCAATATCGAGCAGATCCTGAAAACCGAAAAGCTGGATTTTCTTCAGATCAACTATTCTATTGTCAGCCGGAAGGTGGAAGAGCGCATCCTGCCTCTGGCTCAGGATAAAGGCGTTGCAGTGATCATCAATCAGCCGTATGAAGGGGGTTCGTTATTCCGGTCGGTCCGAGGTAAGGAGCTCCCGGATTATGCCAAAGAATTTGATTGCAACAGCTGGGGACAGTTCTTTTTAAAGTTCATCCTGAGTCACCCGGCTGTCACCTGCGTGATCCCCGGCACAGACAATGCCAAACACATGATCGACAACATGGGAGCAGGTCTCGGAAAACTCCCTGATCAGGAGATGAGAAAAAAAATGATTGGAGAGGTCTAATACTGACCAGGTCTACCGAATTAGATAGATCTATTACCGATTTTTCTAAAGCTACAGAACAAGAAATTCTGGGTGGTTTTGAATGGAGTAATATGATTCTCAGTGTGACACTGGATTTTTTCAAATCCTTGAGCAAACTGATGATATAATTTGGATTCAGAATATTGTTTGATCTCAAGACCACTGCATTTGGTTGGTCCATCCTCAGAGAAAGTCCCTATGGCCAGATAACCACCCACTACCTTCTTCACAATTTTGAAGTATTGGGTGATTTGATCAGCACTGGTCAGAAAATGAAAGGTGGCACGATCGTGCCATACATCATAAGTTTTATTTGTCTTGAATTCAGTAACATCACTTTCAATCCATGAAACTTTACTAGCTCTTTGACCTAATCGCGCTTTTGCCCTATCCAGGGCGTTCCCCGAAATATCCAAGACAGTAACATCCTCAAAACCCTCATCTAGTAGAAAATCTACCAATTTACTATCACCACCACCTACATCAATGATTTTGGCTGTCTTCGGTAGATTAAAACTATGAATCAAATCTAGAGAAGTTTTTGGGACTTCCTGCGTCCAACTTACCTCGTTGGGCTGTTTGGTTTCATAGACTTTTTCCCAATGGTTTTTGATTGACGTTTGCATAGAAAATAAAAGACTTTTATCCGGATTTAAGTTCCCTGCAAGTACGACCAAAAGTGTCTTCTCAGGTTGGGAAAAACATTAATTATTGACCAATCGAAGTACCTTAAAAATGATAAAATGATAAACTAAAAAGCACTGAATGTCTTGGTCTGGTAGTCGTTCTTGGGCTTAGAAAGGTTGGGAACCTTCTTAGTGGAATTCTTGTAAGTAGCGCACAGAGGCGTGGCGCACGATGAGAGGACACATGCGCCGAGGAAGATAAAACACAACAAAAGGATATTTTTCATACTTTCACCTGTCTTCCGGCAAAATAACGAAATAATTCCCCGCTTGTTGCCTTTATCAAATACTTATAATCGGTTGAAAAGATCAAAGTTCTAAATAGCTGTTACCTTTGAAAAGCAAAGAGTGTGCCATAATTCATTCCATTTTATCGATTATGGCCAAACAAATATTTACAGACTCATGAATTCATACCTACAGGCATTAGAAGCAGATAAAAACGGAAATTGGGACAGGGCACATGAACTCGTGCAGGATCTTTCAACGGCTGATGCTGCCTGGATACACGCCTATCTGCATAGAAAAGAAGGTGATAAGTTCAACGCGGGCTACTGGTACAACCGTGCTGGTAAGGATTTCTTCAATGGTACCCTCGAAGAAGAATGGAAGATGCTATGGAAGCATTTTAGTGAGTGATAATTATGTATCAAGTTGGTCCCAAAGGAGTGGTCTGTGTGTCACAGACCACGGAGTAGGAGTAGATAGTTCGTCGGCGTGGACGCCGCGGGTACATGATTCAAAGGAAGCCCTGTAGGGGCGTCCTGTTTTTGATATTTAGATAAGTATGTGATAGTTTGGTGGCGCCCAGAGAAAGTGGTGTGAAACACAGCCAACAGAAATAGTTATCGCGTCACGGGCAGGGTATTAAGGAAATGAATATCGAATTAAACCCCATCAGGCCAATTTACGGCAAAAACTTCGTGAAGCGGATCTCTTCGCGGAGACTCTTGGTAATGAAGAATTGTATACCCCCATTGACCAGATAGACCTTGATACCATTCTCAAAGCAGATCTTCACCGCGCTGATCTTGGAGGTCATCCCTCCGGTGCCCAGGCCATTGTCGCGCTCCTGCACGTAGTTTTTCACCACATCCAGGTCAGTGACCTCAGCGATGAACTCTGCTCCCTCACCCAGGTTAGGATTGCTGGTAAACAGGCCGTCGATGTCCGAGGCGATGATCAGCCGGTCGGCATCGATCAGTGTGGCTACCAATGCAGAGAGCTTGTCATTGTCTCCCAGGACAACCTCCTCAACAGCTACAGTATCGTTCTCATTGATGATGGGAATGTAATTGTGTGCCAGCAGCTCCCGGATGGTGTTACGGGTGTTGATCCTGGATTCCTCATTCTCAAAGTCACGGTACGTCATCAGACATTGTGCCACCCGCAACCCGAAATCACTGAAGACCTCACTGTAGATCTGCATGAGCTTAGGCTGCCCGATGGCCGACATGGCCTGCTTGGAATGCACCACATTGGACCAGCCATTGATGTCTACAAACTGCCTGGCCGTAGCAATAGCTCCGGAAGACACCAAAATGATGTCGTATTCAGCCTGCAGCTCCACGAACTGACGGGCAATGTCTTCGATTTTTCCCCTGGAAATCCTGTTCGTTCCGGCAGTAAGGGTGGACGTCCCTACTTTTACCACTAATCTTGGTTTTGTCATCTCACCTGCCCTTGTCCATACACAAACCACTTATTCGTCACCAGCTGGCTCAACCCTACCGGGCCCCGGAAATGTAATTTTTGCGTGCTGATAGCGATTTCGGCGCCAAACCCGAACTGCCCACCATCGGTAAAGCGGGATGAGGCATTGTGATATACCGCCGCACAATCCACTTCGTTGAGGAATTGCTCGGCCGATTCCGTATCCGAAGAAACGATCACCCCAGAGTGACCGCCGGAATATTGATTGATCGTCCGAATGGCTTCATCAATGTTTTTCACGGTTGAGAAGAGAATCCTGGGTGACAGAAACTCCTCATAATAAATCTCCTTGTCCTCAATCGGGTTGGCCCCTTCAAGCTCTTCGAATATTTTGCCATCCGTCAGGACTTTCAGATCCATGTTCCTGCTGGCACGCATCAAATGTGGCAACCAGTCTTTCAACCCCTCAATATTTTCATTGAACAGCACCTTGTCGATGGCGTTACACACACTCAATCGGCTTTTACCATTCAGGATCAGGTTGAGGGCCATCTCCAGATCAGCATTTTCATGTACGTATATAAAGTTGTTGCCCCTTCCACTCACGATAAGTGGTACGGATGTATTGCTTCGGATATAATTGATCAGCCCCTCTCCCCCACGTGGGATGATGAGGTCCACGTCCAGGGTATTTTCCTGTAGCATCTTTTGAGTCTCTGCCCTATCGATATTCAGATAGGTAACAAAGTCTTCAGGAATATCCTGCGACTTCAGCGCCTGATGCCAAAGGGTTGTCAAATAGAGATTAGAATTTCTGGCCTCTTTGCCTCCTTTCAACAAAATCTTATTGCCGGCTTTGAAAGCGCTGATCGCCGCCTCGATGGTCACATCAGGCCGTGATTCATAGATGATCAGGATCTTGCCGAAAGGCACCACCTTATTCTCCACTTTCATCCCATTGGGATGTTGATAGCTATCCAAAACCTTTCCCTGGGGGTCTTCGATGGCCATCACTTCTTTGACAGCAGCAATCATTCCATCGACTTTTTTGTCATCTACAAGGAGACGGTCTATCAGGGTAGGATCCAGGTCCTTTGCCTCATCCATATCCTTTTTGTTGGCAGCAATGATCTCCGCTCTGTGTGCATCGATCAATCGTGCCAGTTCCTGTAGTACGGCCTCCTTCTTTTCACTCCCAAGGATCATGTTATTATCTTATTCGTTAAAAGACGGCAAATTTAATTGTAAATAGCGAGAGTTGAACTAAGCGTTACGACACTTGCTTTTGTAAGGTCCCCTTTACTACCCAATCGCTTTCAAACTGTCTTCATTGGCCTGGATGATGGTGGCAATGTCTTCATCTGAAAGCACAGCCGAAACAAACAGCGTTTCAAACTGTGAGGGTGCCAGGTAAACGCCCCTGTCCAGCATGGCTTTGAAATATTTGCCAAATAGAGCAGTATCGCAGGCCTGTGCATCTTCCAGACTCTTAACCTCCTTATTGGTGAAAAAAAGACTGTACATGCTTCCCACCTGGTTCATGGTATAGTCGAGACCCAGCTTTTTAAGGGTTTGTGCATACCCTTCAACGATCCTTTTGGTAGTGGCTTCCAGTTGTTCATAGATCTCAGACCGATTATTTAGTTGGCTGAGCATGGCAAATCCAGCTGCCATGGCTACCGGATTTCCCGAAAGTGTTCCTGCCTGGTAAACGGGTCCATCCGGAGACACGAAATCCATGATCTCTTTTTTTCCACCATAAGCACCAACGGGCATACCTCCACCGATGATCTTACCCAGGGTGGTCAGGTCGGGCACCACCCCATAGAGCTCCTGTGCTCCACCTTTGGCCAGACGAAATCCTGTCATCACCTCATCAAAGATCAGCACAATACCTCTTTGCGTACACAGATCTCTTAACCCCTGAAGAAAACCCTCCTCGGGTAATACGCAACCCATATTACCGGCTACAGGCTCGATGATCAGACAGGCTATTTCTCCTTTGTGATTTGCTATGATCTCTCTGACAGCTTCCAGGTCATTGAAGGGAGCCAATAAAGTATCTTTAGCTGTCCCGTTGGTCACTCCAGGACTATTAGGTGTCCCCATGGTCATGGCACCACTACCGGCAGCAATCAGGAATGAATCCCCGTGCCCATGATAGCAGCCCGTAAACTTGATGATCTTTTTCCTCCCGGTAAAACCACGTGCCAGCCTTACAGCAGACATGGTAGCCTCAGTACCTGAGTTTACCATCCTTACCTTTTCTATGGAAGGCACCATCTCGCAGATCAGCTCTGCCAGGGTCACCTCCCCTTCTGTAGGAGCTCCAAACGAAGTCGATCCTTTCACGGCTTTGATGATGGCCTCTTCCACTTCAGGATCGGCATGCCCCAGGATCATCGGACCCCAGGAATTGATCATGTCTATGTATTTGTTGCCATCCGCATCCCACATGTGGGGACCTTTGGCCCTGCTAAAAAAAATAGGGTCTCCTCCTACCGCTTTAAATGCCCTGACAGGGGAATTGACCCCTCCGGGAATAAATTTCCTGGCTTCTTTAAATAGATCTTTGCTTTTGTTAATCTCCATACGTACTACGATTCACCACTTCCAGCTCTGTATCTTTGAACCTTAAAATCGGGACAACCTGGTTGTCATTGGCCAACCCATAACTCATCCCTTCAAAAATCCTTCCTCTGGTAAACTTTCCTCCTCTCAGGCCTGTCTGGAAGTACTTCCCAAATGCATTCATGTGTTGCCCCACAAACCAGATGAGCTCATAGCCCAGGTAGTGATATTCGGAAGGCAATGTCTTGTATCGTTTCGACAGACGACTCGACACATCCTGGAATGAGTACTTTGTTTTGTCTATATAGTCCGGATCTATCATGGTAATGCCTAATCGTTCAAACTGACTGTAATCTGCCATGGTATAGTCCAGCCAGTCGGCAAAAGTATAAATCCGAGTACTGTCTTTCCGGGCCTGCACCACACTCACGAGATTGTTTGAAAAGACACTTTTATGCGTTGACACCAGGAAATGGCCAATAGAATCTTTCGCCATGTTAAGGACCTCTTCATAGTAGACGATTTCCCTTTTGTTGTCATCATAAGAAATGGGGAGGGAAAAGCCGTCAGGGTCACCTGCGTCTTTCCAGATCCTCTTCAACTCATCATCTCTGATTCTCCTGTTTTCAACCGTCCTACCAGGGAGCCTCATGATCGAGTCAGCTTCACTTTTCGTGAGGTAAACAATGTGTTCGGCAGTAAGGCTGTCCTGGATTGTCTTAGCATTTTCCAGGTTGATGGGTGTCATCCAGACCACTTTATACCCCACATTCTCTAGTTTATGACGATAAATGGTAGCCAGCAGGGAGTCTTTGTCATTTTGTTCATAAAAGATCATGACATTTTTATTGGAATCCATCTCGTGGATGGACAAATCGGCCAGGGCCAGGGCCATCGTCTCTGTTGTCGGCTTAAGCAGAAAAGAATAGGGGTTTCTTCCAATAATTTCACTGGTGGTAGAGATAGGGTTGATCATGTTCACCATGTGCTCGAGGCTATAATCCTGGACGGCTTTTACAGGTCCCGAGTAGAGCGGACCCACAATAAGATCAGTTTGTTCAAAATTTCGGGAATTCAGGATGGACTGCGTCACTTCGGTACTTCTTTTTGTATCGTAAGGGACAATGTTAATGTGCTTGCCTTCACGCTTCAGATCCTCTGCCGCCAACAGCATGCCCTGATAAAGATCCGTCACCAGATTGTTCTGCAGAATTCTCCCGGGCTGGTCCAGGGATTCAAACATAAAAGGCAACAAGGCGGCTACCTGATACTGGTCCTTTTTGATGATCGGGAGGTTCACATCAGAGATGGTTGCTATATCCAGATTGTGAAGTGACCTTAAGCTGTCGATCAAGAAAAAATCCCTTTCTGTATATGGCAGGTCCATCGATCGGCTGACATAAACCTCAGCCAGTAATTTGTCCTTTGGATTTCTTAATATCACATGGGTCAGTGAGTCCATCGACATGGATTGCAAAAAGGAGTTTGCCAGCTCTCTACCTGCGTCACTATCAGCGGACACTTCAGCATACCTCCTGGAATAGCTGATCCCTTCGGTGGTATTCCCAATGGTGAAAGATGCATATGAAAGCCAATACAAGATCTCGGCCTTCTGATCAAAGGTGGGAAACTGATTCAGCATTTGCTTCCATTGATCTATCGCTACCTTTTCATCACCGGACTTAAATGCACTCATTCCATAATAAAAAGAGGCATATGGGGCAAAAGAAGTGTTGGATCGGGCCAGGTTAGAAAAAGCTGCTTTGGCACTCAGGTACTGTTTGGTACTGAATAGTCTTTTTGCTTCCAGGTACTCCTCCTGCACGGACTGCCCGATCAAAAGGACCGGAAACATTATAATAAGTAAGAAACTGTATATCCTTTTCAATACAAAGCTGGTTACGTGTAAGTTCATGGCCTTTTGGTTACTCCCATTCGATGGTAGCTGGTGGTTTGGAGGAAATATCATAGACAACCCGGTTTACACCTTTTACACGATTGATAATTTTATTACTTATTCTTCCTAAAAATTCATATGGCAGGTGACACCAGTCTGCGGTCATCCCATCCAGGCTGGTTACTGCTCTCAACGCGACCACATTCTCATATGTTCGCTCATCGCCCATCACCCCTACGGATTGAATGGGTAACAGCATCGCTCCTGCCTGCCACACCTGGTCATAAAGATCATCTTCTTTCAGGCCGGCAACAAATATATCATCTACCTCTTGAAGAATGCGAACCTTCTCCGGGGTAATGTCTCCAAGGATACGAATTCCTAAGCCCGGACCAGGGAACGGATGTCTGCCCAGGATGTTTTGCGGGATCTCCAGGGCTCTGCCCACGTTACGCACTTCATCTTTGAACAGGGAATTCAAAGGCTCAACAACTTTGAGGTGCATTTTCTCCGGTAGCCCACCTACATTGTGGTGGGACTTGATGGTGACAGAAGGACCTTTCACTGAAACAGACTCGATCACATCCGGATAGATGGTCCCCTGACCCAGCCAGGTCACATCTTGTATCTTCTTTGCTTCCCGATCAAAAACCTCAATAAATACCCGACCGATAGCCTTCCGTTTATCTTCCGGATCGGTCTTTCCTTTCAACGCATCATAAAATTCCTTTTTGGCATCTACACCTTTTACGTTGAGGCCAAGACCTTCGTAGGATTTCAGCACGCTTTCAAATTCATTTTTTCTCAGCAAGCCATTATCTACAAATATGCAATACAGATTTTTGCCAATGGCGTGATGGATGAGTGTAGCGGCCACAGAACTATCCACACCTCCTGAAAGCCCCATCACCACTTTATCCTTTCCGAGTTTGGCTTTCAGTTCTCTTACAGACTCCTCCACAAAAATGTCAGCAGTCCAATCCTGTGCTGCTCGGCATATGTGAACAACAAAATTCCTTAGCAGCACCTTTCCCTCCACAGTATGGGTTACCTCCGGATGAAACTGGATGCCATAAATGGGCTTATCCTTGATCTTAAAGGCCGCTACCGGTATACTCTCCGTATGCGCAATCAACTCAAACTGCTCCGGCAACTTCGTGATGGTGTCGCCATGCGACATCCATACCTGGCTTCCCAGGGTTAGCTCTTTGAGCAGGTCATAATGTGTATCTATGTGCGTCAGGTTGGCCCGACCATATTCTCGATGAGATGATTTACTAAGCTCACCCCCCTCTTTGTGCGCCAAAAGCTGAGCTCCGTAGCAGACACCCAGAATCGGAACTTCAGGTAAGTCATCAATGGCGATATCCGGTGCATCCTCATCCAGCACGGAGCACGGACTCCCGGAAAGAATGATCCCCTTGACCGATTTATCCGGCTTTGGATAATGGTTAAAAGGGTGGATTTCACAATAAACATTGAGTTCTCTGATCCTTCTGGCTATTAATTGAGTGTACTGGCTACCGAAGTCTAGGATCAGGATTTTATCTGTCATGCGGCAAAATTAGCAGAATCAATGAATTATCCGACCCGGTCATACCAGAGATTTCTGATATAGCAAGTCCCCGGTGTATTGATTATCTTAGAGCAAAAATTTCGCTTCCATTCCAAACCTTATCCAAACAATGATTTTCGTCTTTTTCCAACTCATTCTCCTGCTTACCCCGCTGATTAATGAACAAGATGACCTGATCAAAAAACTTGATGCCATTTCCATCACTCCGGAACAAATCTCAATAGACAACAAACTGAAAATAGAAAAAAAAGGAGGTCACCTACAAGGCATCCAGACCTATCGGTACAATGACGAAACTTACCTGTACGCATCAGGGAGTTCCAGTCAATATGGTTATTTGGTCAGCGCCTCTGAAACAAGTGTGAAACGACTTCATGTACTCAGGAAGAAACCCCTAAAGCATGCGGGGGGATTTCAGATATCCAATAATTGGCTGGCAGTAGGGATTGAAGACAATGAACTAAGAAATGTATCTGAGGTGCATGTCTATCAGCTGAAGGATCCCTTTGACGAGTTGATACTCAAGGCCGTAATTGATAGAAAAGGAGACTGGGAGCGGGCTACTGCAGGCGCTGTCGCAATTATTGAATGGGAAAACCGACTCCTGATGTTGGTGGGAGATTGGTCTAACAGGAACGTTGATTTTTACCATGCTTCCTTAGATCATGATCGAACGATTCTTGATTTTCAAAAGTCAGGCGAAATTGAAATGGCCACCTATGACAAAAAAGACTGGGTTGATGATGTGCCATGGCCCTATCAAAACATCAACCTTGTGAAATACGGAGAACAGCTATTACTCTTTGGCTTTTCTAGTGGTGAAGGGGATGCGAACGTTTTGGATGTTTACGAACTTGAAGATCCTTTCTCGAAAAGCCCACTGCTTACCAAAATTTATAGTAGGACCTTTCCGAAGACAAAATCAACCCGCTTTGGATGGGGGGCCGGCATACAATATGAAAATAACAAATTCACGCTATATTCCTGTGGTGAGAATATTCTAAAACAAATGGAAGTGGCCAGGTATTCATCTCACTGATCTTTGAGCCAAATGTACTATATTCGGGTTTCCAATTATAAATTTCCAAACAATTGGAACATTTATTGCGGAAGTATCAATTAACCGGACGATTTGTAAATAGTTTGAGATTATCCATTTGATATATCTTGGATTTTATATTGATTAGCCGGTTTATAAATCACACATTGAATGACCAGGGAAGAGCAAAGGTTAATTGAAAGCAGGGAAGGTATAGACTGGAAACAATGGGGGCCCTATTTGTCGGAACGACAATGGGCGACTGTCAGGGAGGATTATTCCGACCATGGCAATGCCTGGGAAGGGGTCATACATGATCATTCAAGAAGCAAGTCCTATAGATGGGGAGAAGATGGCATTGGTGGCTTCAGTAATGCTGACCAAAGAATCTGTTTTTCGTGGGCCTTTTGGAACGGCAAGGATACCATTCTCAAGGAACGGCTGTTTGGCCTTTCGGGTAATGAAGGCAACCATGGAGAAGATGTAAAGGAACTGTATTACTACCTCGATAGTACCCCTACTCACTCTTACATGAAGATGCTATACAAGTATCCGCATAGTAAATTTCCCTATGCTGAACTAGTAGATAAAAACAGGGTACTAACAAAGAAAGACCCGGAGTATGAGATTATTGATACAGGAATTTTTGACAATGATGAATACTTCGACATATTTATGGAGTATGCCAAAAGCTCTCCTGATGATTTCCTGCTGACGGCAGAAATCCATAATCGGGGTCCAAAGGAAGCTGAGATCTCCGTCCTGCCTACCATCTGGTTTAGAAACACCTGGTCTTCAGGACGAGACAAAACCAAACCGCAGATTTTCAAGGCGGAAGAAAACAGGATGAGCATCAAACATCACCTGTTGGGTAATTACCAGATATATTTTGATGGCGCACAAGAATTGCTTTTCTGCGAAAATGCCACGAACAGAAAAAGACTTTACAACATTGATACACGGGAAAAGTATTTCAAGGATGGTATCAATGATTATATCGTAGACGGTCAGCCAACAGTAAACCCCCAGCAGAAAGGGACCAAGGGCAGTGCACACTTTAAGCTCAGGATCCCAGCCGGAGAAAAGAGACTGGTTAGGGTCAGGATGACCAAAGAGGTCCTTGAAAATCCTTTTGAACAATTCGACACCCTTTTCAATGAACGAAAACTTGAGTGTGAAGAATTTTATCAGAAGAAGCAAAGCCGTGTTCCAACAGCCGATCTGAAAAACCTTCAGAGGCAGGCTTTTGCGGGTATGATGTGGAGTAAACAGTTTTATTACTACAACGTAAACAACTGGATCCATGGAGATCCTGGCAGGTACAAACCCTCCGAAGCCAGAAAACATGGACGAAACAGTGACTGGAAGCACATGTTTAATTACGACATCATTTCCATGCCGGACAAGTGGGAATATCCCTGGTTTGCTGCCTGGGACCTGGCCTTTCATTGCATCCCTATTGCGCGAATCGATCCTGATTTTGCCAAGGACCAGCTGATGGTCCTGCTCAAGGAACGGTACATACATCCGAACGGACAGATACCTGCCTATGAGTGGAATTTCAGTGATGTGAACCCGCCGGTCCATGCATGGGCAGTGCTGCGGGTCTACAAGATCGACCGAAAGATGCGAGGAGGAAAAGGTGATATTGATTTTCTTCAGCGTGCCTTTCACAAGCTTTTGGTAAACTTCACCTGGTGGATCAACCGAAAAGATAAAGACGGGTCCAACATCTTCGAGGGTGGCTTCCTTGGCCTTGATAACATTGGAGTATTTGACCGAAATCACCCGATCATTGAGAATGCCCGACTGGAGCAAGCGGATAGCACAAGCTGGATGGCCATGTTTTCCCTGAACATGCTCAGAATTTCATTGGATCTGGCCAATGTCTACCCTACCTATCAGGACATGGCGATCAAGTTCTTCGAGCACTTCCTATATATCGCAGGTGCAATGAATGGTGTGGATGAAGATAAAGTAGACCTTTGGGATGATGAGGACAACTTCTACTATGATGTGATGCACATCCCAGGCAAAGAGGTCAAGCAAATGCGAGTACGATCCATGGTTGGGTTGATCCCATTGTTTGCGGTAGAGATCCTTAACTCAGACGTTTATAATAAGCTTCCGGAGTTCAGGGAAAAACTCGAATTCTTCCTGAAGGAACAGCCAAAACTAGCCTCACTCGTTTCCCGATGGGAAGAGCAAGGTAAGGGGGAACGCAGGCTGCTAAGTATTCTAAGAGGATTCCGGATGAAAAAGATTTTGGAGCGCATGCTGGATCCTGAAGAATTTCTGTCTCCCTATGGCATCCGGGCTTTATCAAAATACCACGACAAGAATCCATATCAACTAAAAATCAACGGATCTGAATTTAAGGTGGCCTACCTTCCGGGAGAATCTGATTCTTCTTTCTTTGGTGGCAACTCCAACTGGCGTGGTCCGGTATGGTTTCCCGTCAATTACCTCATCCTGGAAAGTATGCTGAAATTCTACTTTTACTACGGGGACGACTACAAGGTAGAATTTCCAAAGGGAAGTGGAAAGATGATCACCTTGCTTCAGGTAGTGCGAAAACTCACCGAAGACATGATGAATCTCTTTTTACCTGACAACCGTGGAAACCGGCCGATCTACGGAGATCATAAGAAATTCCAGGAAGACCCGCACTTCAAAGACTACATCTTGTTTTACGAGTACTTCAATGGGGACAATGGTCTGGGACTGGGTGCTTCACACCAAACTGGATGGACGGGTTTGATTGCCGAGATGATCCATCGCTATTACAATACGGAAACAGTAATAAAAGTTTAATACTCGTTTTCGTAAAGTAACATAAATTGCAATTTCAAATTTATACCCATGAAATTACTATTCACTTTAATCGCTATTGCAGCGATTCAACTCACAACATTTAGCCAATCATCAAAACCTAAATTGGTCGTAGGAATCGTAGTAGATCAAATGCGTCAGGACTACCTGATCCGCTTTGCCGATAAGTATGGCAATGATGGATTCAAACGCCTGATGAAAGACGGTACGGTGGCATACAATGCCCATTACAACTACATCCCTACCAACACCGGCCCGGGACATGCCTCTGTATATACCGGCACTACCCCTTCAATGCATGGCATTATTTCCAACAGCTGGTACAACAAAAAGACTGGCGAAGGTTTGTATTGTGTTGAGGATAATAACCAAAAAGTAGTTGGAGGAGATGAAGGCGCCGGGAAAATATCTCCGGTAAACCTTGTTACCACCACGATCACCGATGAGCTGAAATTGAGCACTAGCTTTAAAAGTAAGGTAATCGGCGTAGCCATCAAAGATCGGGGGTCTGTACTTCCGGCGGGCCACAACCCTGACTGTGCTTATTGGTTTGACAGTAAAACCGGCAATTTTGTCACCAGTACCTACTATCTGCAAGAGCTGCCGGATTGGGTAAAAAAATTCAACAAAGACAAAAAAGCGGAGAAGTACATGAAAAACAAGTGGGAGCTTTCGTTTCCACTGGAATCATATGTAGAAAGCCGGTCGGATGACAACATCTACGAAAGACTCTATGGTGGGTTGGAAAAACCCACTTTCCCCTATGATCTCCCTGCATTGGCCAAAGCAAATTCGGCTGGTGATGTCATCAGGTCTACTCCCTATGGCAACACAATTACGTTAGACTTTGCATTGTCCGCCATCGAAGGCGAAGGAATGGGCAAAGACAATATCACAGATTTTCTGGCCGTCAGCTTCTCATCAACAGACTATATCGGGCACCAGTTCGGACCGTATTCTGTAGAGATAGAAGACACTTACATCAGACTGGACAAGGAAATTGCCCGACTCTTAAACTACCTGGATACCAATGTGGGGAAAGATCAGTATGTGGTCTTTATCTCTGCTGACCACGCCGTGGTGGCCAATCCGCAGTACCTGGTAGATAACAAAATGCCTGGTGGATATGTCAATACCGGAACCATTAAATCTGCCATCGAAAATTCGGTAAAGGAAATGTTGGGTGAGGGAGATTTCATCTCAAGCATCTCCAACAACCAAGTATATCTGAATCACAAGCTCCTGGATGAGAAAAAAGTGTCGGCTAAAGAGGTACTGGAAGTCATCAGGAAGGACCTGATGGAGTTGGATGACATTGCCAACGTCTATTTTCCTGCTGAACTGGGCGTTTCGGGTGAACTACAAAGCACGTTGCTTAGCAATGGCCATAATGCCAAGCGTTCGGGTGACCTTCTATACAGATATAACGCGGGATACCTTGGTGGTAAACCTGGTGACCGGGGTACCTCACACGGATCAGGGTATAATTACGATACCCACATCCCAATGGTATTCTTTGGAACCGGAGTGCCTGCTAAATCTGTTTATAGAAGAGTGAATATCACGGACATTGCCCCAACGTTGGCTATGCTGCTACAAACTACTTTACCGGCTTCAGCTACCGGTCTTCCATTAACTGAAATTTTTGAATGAAAAACATAGGACTAATCTTTGACATGGACGGTGTCATCGTAGACAACAACACGTATCATTTTATGGCCTGGCAAAAGCTGGGAGAGAAATATGGTATTGATATCACGGTGGACTACTATAAAGAAAAAATGAATGGACGCACTATCCGTGAGTTGATAAGGACAGTATTTAAAGATGTGCCTGCTGAAAAAGTAGACCACCTGGGTGAAGAAAAGGAATCTACCTACAGGGACCTCTATAGAGACCTGATCACACCCAACAAAGGGCTGATGCAGTTTCTTGATATGGCCAAATCGGAGGGCATTCCAATGGTTGTGGGCACTTCCGCTCCACTTGCCAATGTAGAGTTTACGATAGACCGGCTAAATTTAAGGGACTACTTTGTTGATGTTCTGGATGAGCGTGCAGTCACTTTGGGCAAGCCTCACCCGGAAATTTATCTTAAATGTGCCAAAGCCATTGGCCGGGATCCAGGAAGCTGTATCGTTTTCGAAGATGCTGTTTCCGGTATTACAGCAGGGAAATCCGCAGGAGCCAAAGTGGTGGGCCTGGCTACCTCACATGCCAGGGAAGAGCTGGACGCTGACCTGGTCATTGATAATTTTGAAGGCTTCGGATTGAAACAGATTACCGAGGTTTTGAGTTAAAGAAATCATGCGACAACTTCTGATCATACTTATTATCAGCTTTTTCATTGGTGGATTACATGCCCAGCCATTGAAAATCGCCAAGCTTAAGTATGACGGAGGAGGCGACTGGTACGCCAACAAGACGGCGCTACCCAACCTCATCGCATTTTGTAATCAAAACCTGGGCACCGACATTGCAAAGGATGAAGAGATCGTGGAGGTAGGGAGTCCCGACCTCTTCACCTTTCCGTATGTCTATATGACCGGTCACGGAAATGTGGTATTCAGTGACCATCAGGCAGAAAACTTACGGAAATATCTCACTTCCGGTGGATTTCTGCACATCGATGACAACTATGGACTGGACCAGTTTATTCGGGTAGAGCTTAAGAAAGTGTTCCCTAACCTTGAATTTGTGGAGATCCCTTTTACCCACCCGATCTATCACCAGAAATACGACTTCAACAATGGCCTTCCCAAGATCCACGAGCATGACGGTCAGCCCCCTCAGGGATTTGGGATTTTTTATGAGGGGCGTTTGGTTTGCTTTTATTCCTACGAAAGCGACTTAGGGAATGGATGGGAAGACAAAAGCATCTACAATGACCCGGAAGAAGTACGTCAGCAAGCATTGAAAATGGGCGCCAATATCATTTCCTATGTCTTCACTGGTACCCCCGAGGTAGAGCAGTGATTCATTCCTTTTAACGGCCATGATGCAAGGTTCACACAATGGTCATCTATGGCTTACAATAAGGATTCTTATGAGTTTAAAGCCACGGATTCACTAACCACTATTAGCGCGTTCCTTCGGTTAGCCACCGAGCCGTATAAATAAAAAAAGGCCGCGCCCGGAGGCACGACCCTTCACCTGATAGATTACCTATCTTACCTTCTACCCCTTGGCCGGATAAACCTCGTAACCACATCACCTTCACCCGTGGTGATCTGCGTTCTCAGGTCACAATCACCATCTCCGTAATCTATGATAGCACTTCTGTCGCCAACAATGATCTGTTTCACACCCGCAACTGGGATGATTATCCTTCCATCTCTACATCCTCTCTTGAAAATAAGCGTCTCCAGAATATTCACTTCGTAGTTGTCTCCGTTGAGGTTCACACCATTTGCTGAACCATCAAGCGTGGCATAGTTTTCTCTTCGGTCCAGATGCCAGTACAACGTTCGCAGGTGACTGGCCTCACGGGTAGCAAATGTTCCATCAGGGAAAGTTATTTTTCCACCCTCCAGCACCGTTTCGAAGCTTAGCGAGTTTTCTGCATTGTCTTCATCCGTTACATTTGTTACCTTCCTTGTACCCTCTACATGGATGCTGTCCACATAAAAATCTTCGAATGTCACAATGCGATAAGATCCGCTTTTCTTCATTCTTCCATCGTATTCGATGATGATCTTACCACTTTTTACCACACCATGCGGACCTTCACACCCATCTCCAAAATCAATCGTAATGATTTGATTCACTGTATCCTTGGTAACCTCCGCACAATCCAATAACTCATCCCTGGTCACCCTGGCACCTGTTTCTTCATCCAGCGTTTCCATACCCGCTTCAGACAGCAGGTCTACTTCTTCTATCGTTGCCTCAAATGCAGCTTCAGACTCAATGTCAAAAGTTGCAATGTCTGCACTACCCTCTTCATCATTCTGGCAAGCCGATAAAAACAGGGAAAACAACACCCCCACTGTCAATACTTTTAATAATACCTTTTTCATCGTTTTTAAATTTAGTTTTAATTGATTCGCCCTTTGGACAAGGAAAAAGACATAAGGTTTAATATGGGTTGAAAAAATTTTTGTTGAGAATTAATTTTTTTAACTTAAATGTTCGAAAATCATCTACTTTGCATGTTTTTGCCGCCAACTGAAAATGATGAAATATCTAATATTATTAACCTGCCTGGCCCTGAATTTTCAAGTATTAGCTCAGGGATGTAGTGATGCCGGATTCTGTACCATGGGTGCCATGAAGCCGGATCAGAATTATAGCAAACAAATCGACCTAAAGCTAAGGTCAGTAGAGCTGAGCTACTATCGGGGAACCACCACACTTTCTCCGATCATCTATGTCTACACTGCTGATATCACTATCGGGGTGAATGATTACAACTTCTTCCAGGTGAAGGTGCCCTACCAAATGACCAAGGGCAATTTTGGCGAAACACAAGGTCTGAGTGATATCTCTCTGGCCTGGACACGTCAATTGGTCACCAACGAAAACTACTCCATCAGCGCCACGCTTGGTGCAAAGATCCCTTCCAATGATTCGGATATAGACAGACCGGATGGTGCCTTTGGTTCTGATGGTGATTTCCCCATGTATCAGCAGGTAAGTCTTGGAAGCTACGACATGGTTGCCGGAGGCGCCTTTATCACAGATAAATGGTTGATTGCTACAGGGGTCCAGATAGCACTCACTGAAAATAAAAATGATTTCCGATGGGGGCAATGGCCGGAATACCCGAGCATAGATTACGTGCGGAAGTATGCATTGGCCAACAACCTGAAACGAGGCACTGATATCATGCTGCGAGTAGAACGCAATTTCCGCTTCACGAATTTTAATTTCAACATTGGTCTACTGCCCATCTATCGAATCACCAAGGATGAACGTTACGACTTCAACAATGATGAGCGAATAAAGATTGATGGGACCACAGGCCTGGCCATGTCACTGCTGGTTGGGGGTGGATACCGGTTCAATGTCAACAACGGAGTGAGAGTATTGTTCGGACAAAAGCTTACAGATCGCGAGGTCAATCCTGACGGATTAACCCGACATGCTGTACAAACCATCAGTTATATCTACAGATTCTGACATGAGATTATTCACCACGCTATTCCTCTCTTTACTATTCATTGCTGACATCTGTGCTCAGGGTGGAACCTACGAGCAAGCCAGCAAAGACCTCAACGATGGGAAATTTGAAGAAGCTCTTCAACAGTTCAAGGATGCCGGAGAAACTTTCTCCAAAGCAGGCAACTCCAGAATGTATACACTTTGTAAGCTGGGAGAAGCTGATGCCTACCTTGGATTGGGCCAGATCGATATTGCCAGATCGATTGCCACTGGCACTGAAAAATTTGTTTCTACCCTGTATAAAAATGACAAACCCCTGGTCATCAAAACCAAGATGGTCTGTGGAAATGCTTATTTGAGGTCAGGTAGGATCGACCAGGCCCTGGAAAATCTGAAAGATGCTGAATCACTTCTTGAAGAAGAAAACCTGGAAGCAGCTGAATGCTATGACGACCTGGGTGTGATTTACACCACCAATGGTAACCAGGAGCTGGCACTTCAATATCTTCAAAAGGCACTTTCCATCAGGCAAGCCGATGCTGAAAGCCAAATTCTGGTGGCAGACTCCTACAATAACATTGGCCGTGTATACTTAAATGATGAACCCCTTCAGGCAATCATTTTCTTCAACAGGGCACTCACTATTTACACAGAAAAACTGGGCAAAACGCATCCAAAGGTCGCAGTAGTCTACAGCAACATGGCCTTTGCCAATGCCAATCAAAACAATTACAATGACGCGCTGACCTATCTGGACCAGGTAGCGCAGATATATGATCAGATCTATACAACTGATCATCCAAACAAAGCCTTCACCATGAATAACCAGGGAAGGATCCTGGAGATGAAAGGAGATTATGAGGGTGCCCTGAATTATCAAAACCAGGCCCTGGAAATGTATCTGGACCTCTATGGTACCCGCCACCCCGAAGTAGCCAATACCTATTTCCTGATCGGCAGCGTGCACCAAAAAACCTCTGACTACCCCGAAGCAATTGAGGCTTATCAAAAGTCTATTTATGCCAACCTGTTTAATCAGGACTATTCAGATATTTATTCGCTACCAGAGATCAGGGACTACTTTAATGCAGATATCCTGCTTACCTCCTTGCAATCAAAAGCACAGTCTCTAGAAGCCTATCATTACAGCAAAACCCTAAAGCTCAAGGACATCAATGGGGCCCTGAATACCCTGATCAAATGCGATGAATTGATCTCTCAGATCAGGCAGATCCGGTTCAACGAAGCAGATAAATTAAAGCTTGGAGAAATCGCCTCCCAGATCTACGAGAATGGTATCGGGATAGCCACGTATTTGAGCGAAAGGACTTTCAAAAAAAAGCATTACCTCAACCTGGCTTTTAATTTTTGTGAAAGAAGTAAATCCTCCATCCTGCTTTCTGCCATCAATGATACCAATGCCAAGCAATTTGCCGGCATTCCGAATAGTGAATTGGCTATTGAGGATAGCTTGAAAAGCGAAATCGGTTTCCTGGAACAACGCCTTGCACAACTCAACAAAGAAGAAGAGATACAGCAGGTAAAGATTGAACTACTCAAATATCAAAATGCTTTACGCGATTTTATCGGTCGGTTAGAAATCCGGTACCCGGAGTATTATAACCTGAAATACAACACAGAATTGGCCGGCATCCCACAGATCCAGTCAACCCTGGATGATAACACCGCACTCCTCTCCTACTTCATTGGGACCGACCGCATTTACATTTTCGAAGTCACGAAAGACAAGGTCAGGTTACACGACCTGCCAAAAGATTCACGGTTTCCTCAGCTGGTGAGCGGATTCAGAAATGCCATCAAGTACTATGTGGATGAAACATTTACCACCACGTCATTTTCACTCCAAAAACAATTGATCCCTAAGCTATCTGATGAAATCGAACAATTGATTATCATACCGGATGCTTCCATAGGCTCTATCCCATTTGAAGCCCTGGTATGTGAAAAAAATGAGCTTAATACGGTAAAAGAAAACATTTACCTCATCAATAAATATGCTGTGGGATATGATTATGCAGCTACCTTGTTTGTGAACAAAGCCAGGTCGGCAACTGTATCGGACAAAACCGGTATTCTACTGGCAGCACCGGTCACCTTCGAGTCCAACGGACAGTATTTGCAGCAGCTTCCTGACTCCAAGAAAGAAATTGACGAGATCGAAAAATTGTTTTCCAATGCTCAAATGAAGACCGTCTCTTCAACAGGTCCGGATGCTTCAGAGGAAATGATCAAGTCAATATCACTTTCTGACTTTCAGTATATCCATCTGGCCACGCATGGCATTGTGAACCAATCCAAACCGGAACTTTCTCGTGTTTTTCTATGTCCCGGGAGTACTGAGGATGGCAGCCTCTATTCCGGCGAGATCTACAACCTGAAATTCAATGCCAATCTTGTGACGCTGTCGGCCTGTGAAACCGGTCTGGGACAGGTGGCTAAAGGAGAAGGGATCGTAGGGCTCAGCCGGGCTTTGCAATATGCTGGTGCACAAAACCTGATCGTTTCCCTGTGGCAGGTAGCAGACAAGTCGACTGCCGACCTGATGATTGCGTTTTACAATCACTCATTGAATGATACCAGGGAAGGTTATGCGGAAGATCTTAGAGCTGCCAAGTTAAGTCTATTACAGTCGGAAGACTACTACAATCCCTATTTCTGGGCACCCTTCATACTGATTGGGCAGTAACAGTTTACGCAATTCCGGATACGTGTTGAGACTCCTGGTAGTGGGAAAGAAACCCAAACGGATCAATTCCTGATTCGTAGAATCTGGCAGAGGACCACTTGAAATCTATGCAAGATTTAACCATATCCCATCGATCAAAAGCAGGATTTTCGTGAACGTACTTGAGTGCTTCCTTAATATGCAGTTTGGACCGCAATTCAATAAGCTTCGGCTCCTTCTTCCATATCTGATATTTCCCTATCCCTTTACCACTATAGAAAAATTTGAGGATCCCGGGACAATTGGTTCGTAAATTATCTACGATATGATCTGTTAATTCATTTCGAAATCTTTCAGGAATATTTTCATCTGCAGGAGCAATGACTTCCCATACCAAATGGATATGATTTGGCATGATTACAAACCCATAGACCTTTATCTTCTCCTCCCAAACCAGACGCGTTAAAGATTTGACGATTATTTCCCTGTTCCTGTCATTTAGCAATATTCCCCTGCCATCTCTGATAGAGTTGGTCCATAGATAGACCACATTGGGTCTTTGTTCGGGGCATTTGGCACCAAAAATAGCTTTAAGCATGTTGCACTATTTATGGCGGTATCAACGCCGCAAAGATATCAAAAACTGTGTATTAAAAGTAAATACTTACCTGGTTTTCAATTCTTTACCAAAAAATGCTGATTATGCTCAACAATCCGTATTTCCTCCTGCCTGGTGAATTTTGATTACCCGGGATACAAACTCAGCAAGACCTGTCTTTGATAAATCGAGTGTTCTCCTGATTCTAACACACCCTTTTCCCCGGTCAACCCCTCCCAGCAGGCTATCGGAATTTTCTACCTTGTTGATGTCACCTACATAGAGTGCCATATATGCTTTTTGGGCATTGAGATGAAAGATATTTTTAGACCCGTCTCCGTAGCAAAGCATGTTGTATTCAATGCCCTCAATAGCGTCCGGCCAGGCCCTTTTGATCATGATGCGAATTTCTTCCAGCCTGATCTTGCGCCAGTCATCTTCCAACTTTTCCAGGTATTCCTCGGGTGATTTTGCTTTGTACTGCCTCCTATGCTACCCTACATGTTGGATCAATCAATATCACATTTCCATCAGGGTCAGCCACCATCATACTGGCAGGACCTTTTGTGGACTCATCGGCTTCAGTGATCAGCTCTACCTTCTTTTGCTTTAGATGCTTTTGAATGGATCTCACATCGTCGAAATCTTTCAGGTTGCTGGCATCATTGTCCCATCCGGGGTTGAAAGTGATGATATTTTGATCCAGCATATCCTGAAAAAGACCAATCAAGGAAGACTCATTCTTCATGATGAGGTATTTTGATTCCAGGCTCCCGGCAAATACCTGGAACCCCAGGGTCTCGTAAAATGCTTTGGACTTTTCTATATCCTTTACCTTCAGAATGATTGAAAATGCTCCTAGCTTCATGATAATGTTGTTTGTTTAAAGCGGTGAAAACCTGAGTAACTGTTTATAGTAAATACACAAAAGATGGATTTTCGAGGGTAACACCTTGCTCATCAATAGGCTACATGGATTTCCTTATTATCTTTGCGGCTTCATGAAAAAAGTCGCTTTTTACACACTGGGCTGCAAACTGAACTTTTCGGAGACCTCCACTATCTCAAGGATGTTTCAGGACAGGGATTATGAAAAGGTCGATTTCTATGATCGTCCGGACATATTCATCATCAATACCTGCTCTGTGACCGAAAATGCAGACAAGAAATGTAAGAAGCTGGTCAAGGAAGCCAAGAAGATCTCACCGGAAAGCTACATCGCCATCATGGGTTGTTATGCCCAGTTGAAACCCAAAGAAATTGCTGAGATCAAAGGTGTGGACGCGGTATTGGGCGCAGCTGAAAAATTCAGACTCTTTGAATACCTGGACGAGTTTGTCCCACAAAAAGAAACACAGGTTTTTGCTTCAGAAATCAAAGAAGCCAAACGGTTCAATGCCTCCTATTCCTATGGTGAGCGTACCCGTACCTTCCTCAAGGTTCAGGACGGCTGTAACTATGGATGTGCATTTTGTACCATTCCCCTGGCTCGTGGAAAAAGTCGCAGTGACACCATCGAGAGCATTATCGCCCAGGCGGAAGAGATCGCAGCCTCAGATGTAAAAGAAATTGTGCTCACCGGTGTCAACATCGGGGATTACGGGGTGATCGATGGCAAGCGCAGTGAGAAGTTTATCAACCTCCTCAAAGCACTGGACCAGGTAGCAGGCATCGACCGGATCAGGATCTCCTCTATCGAGCCTAATCTACTCACCAACGAGATCATTCAATTTGTCGCGGGTTCGGAAAAGTTTGTCCCTCACTTCCACATCCCACTGCAATCAGGTAGCGACGAGATCCTGAAGAAAATGAACCGAAGGTACCTGAGTGGACTGTATCAGGATCGTGTGGAGACCATCAAGAAACTGATGCCAGACTGCTGCATCGGCGTGGATGTGATCACTGGATTTCCGGGAGAGCGCGAGGAACTATTTTTGGAAACATACAATTTCCTGAACGAGCTGGACATCTCATACCTGCATGTCTTTACTTATTCTGAGCGTGCCAATACGCCTGCTGCTGAAATGGATGATGTGGTGCCGCTGAATATCCGTAGGGACCGAACCACTATGCTCAGAAATCTTTCTGAAAAGAAGAGACGACATTTCTATGAATCACAGCTGGGCAAACAATCCACCGTACTCTTTGAAGAAGATATTGAAGATGGTATGATCCATGGATTTACTGAAAATTATGTACGCGTGAGGGCCAAGTACGACCCCATTCTAATCAACGAACTGAAAGACGTGGTGCTTGAAGAGATCAGTGATGCAGGAACCGTTGAAGTGTCAGAGCCTGAAGAAATTTTAACACATTAGTATGAAGATCATTTGTATTGGCAGAAACTATGTAGACCATATTGAGGAGCTGGGAAATGAGCGACCTGAAAGCCCGGTCATTTTTATGAAGCCCGACACGGCGGTATTGAAGGACAATGAGCCCTTTTATCACCCTGATCATTCCGAAGACGTTCACCACGAAGTAGAAGTGCTAGTCCGAATTAAAAAGGAAGGCAAATCAATTGATCCTGCTTTTGCTTCCAACTACTACGATGAGATTGGTCTGGGTATTGACTTCACAGCCCGTGATACCCAGTCGCGACTCAAGACAAAAGGGCTGCCCTGGGAGCTTGCCAAAGCATTTAATGGCTCTGCACCCATTTCAAAATTCATTGATAAAAATGGTTTTGATCTAAAGAATCTTAACTTTAAGTTGGAAAAAAATGGGGAGACGGTCCAGCAAGGGAACACCAGCCTGATGCTGTGGCCTATCGATGAGATCATCTCATTTGTTTCCAGATATTTTACCCTTAAAACAGGCGACATCATTTTCTCCGGCACTCCCAAGGGCGTGAGCCAGGTGAAGATCGGAGACCGGCTAAAAGGGTACATTGAGGATCGGCTGATGTTTGATTTTGAAGTAAAGTAATTTTACGATGAAAGTAGTATTAGCTGCTTTTCATCGTTTTTAATACTGGTGTGTTGGAGAAGGATTCTATGCGTTTCATAATCGCTGCATTTTTAGCAGTCATCTTAATTAACCTATCGTTTGCTCAGTCATTCACAGATGATGACTATTATCTGTTTCCCATCAATCCGGGAGAGCAAAATTTGCTTGCCGGTACCATGGGCGAGCTTAGAGCATCTCATTTCCATGCAGGACTGGACATCAAGACGGGTGGAAGAACCGGGTTGCCGGTACACGCTGCAGCCAGCGGATACGTATACAGGATCAAGATCTCCCCCGGGGGCTATGGGAATGCGCTTTACCTCAATCATCCGAATGGCACTACTACTGTTTATGGCCATTTGGAAAGCTACAGCCCCATACTTGAATCGTATATTTTGAAAGAGCAATATGAAAGGGAATCGTTCAGCGTAGACCTTTTTCCGGAAGACGGTGCCTTTCGGTTTGAAAAAGGGGAGATCATAGCCTACTCGGGCAACTCCGGGTCTTCTAGCGGACCTCACCTGCACTTTGAGATCCGCGACCGACATCAAAGGATCCTCGACCCACTCAAGTTTAACTTCCCGGAGATTAAGGACAACATGCCCCCTTTCCTGAAAGGAGTAGCTTTTGTCACACTCGATGAAAATGCCCGGGTCAACGAGGCCTTTGGAAGATATGGCTTTGATGTGATCAAGGTAGACGGAGTCTTTAAGACACGGGCTCCTATCTCTCTGGAAGGCAACATCGGCGTGGAAATCTATGCCTACGACCTGATGGATGGCGTGTGGAGCCGCAATGGAGTTTCTGAAACCGTGATGCTGTTGGACGATGACACGGTGTTTCGGGAGTTGAAATCCAGCCTGTCTTTTGGCAACCAAAAGAATATCCTGGTGCATGTGAATTATCCGCACTATGTGCAGACGGGCCAAAAGTACAACCGACTGTATGTGGAAGACGGGAATACCAACGACATATACGTCACCCCATCCCAGGGCATTAAAATTGACTCAGAGCCTCATGTGCTCACCATCCTGATGCATGACAGCCATGGCAACCTGGTAAAGTTTGAAAACAAGATCAATGAGCGGAAAATTGTTTACCGGCCGCGACCCGATATCAATGAGTTTGAGATTTTCCGTAACTACCTGCATTTTGAAACATCCTATGTATCTACTCCAAGTCAGATCTACGTATACTTCGGACAACTGGGGAAAGAGCTCATCCCCTACCGGATAGAAAAAAGCAAGGCTTATTACCTCTGGGACCTGAGGAATGGCCTCCCCGACTCCATCGACTATTGTGGAGACATCAAAAAGACGGACATCAAAGCGATGATCCCTTCCGGGTCGGAGCACAGCTTTTATCACGAGGATGTGGAGGTATTGTTTAGGAGAAACAGCCTTTTTGACACGCTATACCTTCAGTTTGACAAATCTTTTGATTCCGCCCATGGGTTTGAAGAGTTTAAATTCAACCACCGCAAAGACCCACTGAAAGGCTCGGTACGGGTAAGACTCAAATCCGATCGTGATTATCCCTTTGGCAGCCAGGCCTATACCTTAAACAATGGCAGACTGGGGTACCTGGGCGGCTCCTGGGATGGAGAGCAAATTGAATTCTACACGCAGGACCTGGTCACCTTTACCATTGCCAATGACAGCATCGCACCAAACATTAGACCAGTGATTGTAAACAGGGATGAGCTTTATTTCAAAATCAGTGATGATCTTTCGGGTATAAAAACGTTTAATGCTACCTTAGACGGGCAGTTTGTATTGATGAAATATGAACCTAAGAAATCTTTGATCTGGTCAGAGAAAAAAGATAAAAACATTCCTTTCAAAGGAGAGTTTGTATTGGAGGTAGAAGACAATGCCGGAAACAAAGAAACCTATAGTTACACCTTTAAATAGAAAACAACAGACATGAAACTTAAAGCCGGAGACAAAGCCCCAGACTTTACAAGTAAGGACCAGGATGGAAAAGAGATCAAGCTTTCTGACTTCAAAGGAAAGAAAGTGGTGTTGTATTTCTATCCTAAAGATGATACCCCGGGCTGTACTGCAGAGGCCTGTAACCTAAGAGACAATTATGAATTGATGCAGACGAAAGGCTATGTGGTACTGGGCGTAAGTGGCGACGATGAGGCCAAACACAAGAAGTTTATCGAAAAGTATGACCTCCCCTTCCCGTTGATCGCTGACACGGATAAATCAGTTCACGACAAATATGGCACCTGGGGAGAAAAGTCTATGTATGGTCGCAAATACATGGGTACCCTTCGCACTACATTCGTGATCGACGAAAATGGCAAGATCGAAGAAGTGATCGAAAAGGTGAAGACCAAAGATCACGTAAGTCAGATCCTGAAGTGATTTAAGTACGCTTCAATCATTATTTATCGGTAGACACTGATTTCCTCCGGGAGAATACTGGCTAAACTTGATGTTTGGTGATCTTGTAGTTGTTGGAAAGAAATCCTGCTGAAAGAGTACGGTAATTAGCCAATAATGCAGCTCCTAACGCAGAACCAAGTGCGAATGAAGTAGAATAGATCTCAAAATCCGGGAGTTTTTTAGTCAGGAAGGTCACGAATACCTCACTCAAGCTTATACCACCATCCAAATACACTTTCCTGATTTCCGATTTACCTATCGCCAATTCAAGTGAAGAAATCTGCAAGTCCGTTAATTCATCCAATAGGTTGTGCAGAGCGTCCTCGTATGAATCGAATATGGACAAATCAGGATGGGCTGAATTTTGGTATCCAAACCGCTCAGGCCTGATCAAGCTATGATCAAAAAGCAGTTGTTTCCTATCCGTGCGTTTTGTGGTGTAAGAGCTATTCCACTTTAGTGTTTTATAAGACTGATAATCGACTTTGTAATAGTCACTCAATATTTTCGCCTGACCACTCAAATGTTTCCCCAGAAATAGCCGGGATGCCTTCACAGAAGTCCCCCTGAGGCTGAGAAAATTCAGGCAATCAGCTTTAAGCTCCTGGCTGGTCATGGGACTATCGTTGAAAAAATTCATACAAATGCTCCAGGTTCCTGTAGACACCAATATAAAGGGCTCATTGGTTGAATTGATGTATGGGATCAGCGTAGAGCTGCTATCATGAACACCTGCACCTACCTTCACCTTGTGTCCATTTATTTCTATCGGTGTGGAAAAAGTACTGGGTACAACCGGAGCTAAAAGCTCCATCAGCCCTTCATCCCTGACCCAATCAGCGTACTGTCCTGTTTGAAAATCCCACAATCCCGTGTGACAGCCCACGCTGGTATAATCAGTCACGTATTTTTTAGTGAAAAGACTACTTAGATACTGAGGAAAGTGTAATGAGTGCTTAATCTTGGAAAAGATCTCCGGTTTGGCATATTTCAAAAAATACAATTGAAGACCGGAATTAAGGAAGCCCAGGAAAGGACTTGCGGTCTTCAGCTCAAACTCCTCCCTTGGTACTTTAGCGAAAAACTGCTGCTCCAGTTCTTTTGGAAAAGGTTTAAGGTAGTTGTAAAAAGGTGCGACGCGATTCCCCTTGTCATCCAGATGCACAAGAGAAGCGCCATAAGTAGAGAAATTAATACTTACAACTTCATACTTGCTATTGGCAAGTAATTTATCAAATGTCGCAAAGATCCATTCAGTCAGCTTGTCTAAATCCTCACTCGGAAACCCATCGTCATCAGGTACCTCTTCGAACCGGATATATTCATGCTCCAGCTGATTAAAGTCCTCATCAAAAATGAAAAATTTCTTATTTGTTTTACCGATGTCGAAAATGGCTATTACTTTCATATTTTGTAGTCCTGGGTTTTTACCTATTGTTTGATAAGATACACTCTAATCTGGATTATAAATAAATTTCATTCAGATCCAATGCCGAAACAAAGCTTGCGTATAGATATCCTGGCTAGGATTTAAAATGAAAATATAGGCATAATAGCCCGATATTATAGGGTACTTGAGACTCTACCTGAAGCAATAAGTAGCCTGAATAAGTATTTCCATGTAAAATCTCCTTTTTGCTAAATACCCCTCAACTTTGTATTATCGTTATTCATAAATTCCTGATAGACATTGTTTAGGAATGAAGGTCATGGCGGTACAGATAAAATTAAGAAGAGAGGCGACCCAGGACACATTAAGAGTGTTGACCATGGAACAATGGGAGTTTTGGAAATCCCAGGGTTATGTGGTCATTAAAGAGACCATTCCCCGGGAGCAGGCGCAACAAACAGCTAATTTTCTTTGGGAGTTTGAAGATAAGGACCCGAACAATCAGGAAACCTGGTATACTGCTCCACGAGCTGAAATAGAAATGAAAGAATTGGCCGGAACAGGCATGGTGGAAGTTTATAACAACCAATACCTGTGGAATAACCGCCAAACTCAAAGAGTCTATGATGCTTTTGTAGATATATGGGGCATCGAAAAATTATGGGTGACCATTGACCGGGGGAATTTAAATTTTCCCATACGGCCCGAATACGAGTACAAAGGTTTTATACATTGGGATTATGACCCGGAGACGAATCCACAAAATGTGCAGGGCGTATTAGCGCTGGCAGACCAAACAGATGAAAACATGGGTGGGTTTCAATGTATCCCGTGGTTATTTCGCAATTACGAAACCTGGAAACGGACCCAGCCAGAAGACAGTCACTACTTTAAACCTGACATCACCGGATTGGAGGATAAAATCGTGAAAGTACCCCTGGAAGTGGGTGACCTGTTGATATTCAATAGTGCACTGCCACACGGCATTCGCCCCAACCATTCAAAGGACAAGGTCAGGATTGCCCAGTATATTGCGATGACGCCTGCAGAAGAGGATAATGAAGGGCTCAGGACCTGGCGAATCAATTCATGGAAACATCGCATCGCTCCTAAAGGCTATGCTTTTCCTGGAGACCCCCGCAACTGGGAACAGACCAGGTACGGAAGGGCCAAATTATCTGATTTGGGTAAGAAACTATTGGGTTTAAAAAAATGGTGATCGTTAGAAAGACAAGAACGGCCTTTCATACTAAATCACCAGTTGTATCTCTGTTTAATTGATACTTTTAAGCGTTTTAAGTATCTCTTCAGGAGACATTCTTTCAGTATAATTGGCCTCCACATGCGCAGCAATAACCTTGAAATCTTTGGCAATCACGAAAGTGGCCGGGACGGGAAGCGTCTTTGAGCCATCTCCATTGAGTAAGGTGAGATCACGTCTTTGGTGGTAATCTTCTCCCGGGTCAAACTGCAGATTGTAGGCTTTGATTACCTCCTGATCACTATCACTGAGCACTTCAAACCCAAGCGCATTCTTTTGTGTGATGGTCAGCGCATCATCAGGCTTTTGCGGACTGATGGCCAATATTTTCGCATGATATTCCTTGAATTGATCCACGTATTGTTGAACCTCTCTGAGATCAAGATTACAAATAGGGCACCATTCTCCCCTATAAAATTTTAAGATAACCGGCCCGGATTTCAGGTTTTCTGAAAGTGAAATGGGTTTCCCAAAGGCATTGGCTAAAACAAAATCGGGTGCTCTCTCTCCCACCTTAAGTCCTCGTACATTGAGCGCATGGGCTATGACCCGCTTTTGGAAGTCCTGTAGTTTACTCATTGATGATGTTTAGCGTTAGCAAAGTAATTCCAACGTATATAAAGCCCCTTTGGTCGTACACTTTAAAGAAGAAATTGTAATGCCCTTATTTCCTCCGGAGCATTTTCAAATAAAGCTGTTCTACCTTTTCCCTGGCCCAGGGAGTCTTTCTTAAAAAGGTCAAACTGGATTTGACAGATGGATCATGGGTGAAACACCGAATACGAATAAGCTGCCCCAACTTCTCCCATCCGTACGCCTTTTGCAGCGCTTCCACAATGTCTACCAGCTTCACTCCATGAAGCGGGTTGTTAGATTGTCCCTTTCGTTCTTCCATATTTAAACAATGCGGCTTAAAGCCCTCACCTTCTCAGTGTTTTCACAATGTGATAATATACAATCTAAGTGGTTTGGAAAACTGAATCACGAGGGTGAATTCTCTTTCAGTTTTTGTTCTTCTTAGCTTCGATCCCTATTTTGATCATGAGGATACCGAGACCGGCAAATAGCAGAAACATCCCGATAACAAAGATGTACATGCCGACCCCCATCTTGTTATTACCGGAGATCATCATCGGGCCCAGCTTCCGGGCGCCAAAGAAGACAGCACAAAGCATACTGATACCTCCGTAAATAGGATACCCGGCATTGAAGAGGGTCCTGAGTTCGTTTTGTTTATTAGCATCTAACATAACGTGAAAGGTAGCTACTAATTTGCATTTTCAAACGTTCTCAGTTCAGGTCTGTAAGGAATCTATGAGGGAGTTCCAAACCGAGTGTAAATTATAACTTAGCCACGAATGCACAGATGAATTTTATTTGATTTCATCATGCTTACTGATGACTTACAAATTTCCTGAAAGTGACATTGAGCACTCACAAATGGTCTTTACGAAGAGAAATGAGCACGAAAGGGTAGAACAAGTTGAACCCGACATTGAGTCTCCACTGAATATGGAGACATTGGTGAAATACTTCCTACCCACATTAATTAGTTATCATTAGCGGATTAGTGGCGGTAATAGAACGCTTTCCGGTCGGTGAGATATGTTCACCGGGATAATATACTCTCCATGGCCTGTCCCCCGACAGGCCATAACACCTTCTACCCATGAAAAAGAAGAAGCCTGCTAAGGCTAGGCCTCATACTATAATAAACAAAAAAAGGTCTGCCCGAAGACAGACCTTTAAAGTCATTTTTACAAAATGCTTATTTAGCAATCTCGATCTTGAAAGGCACCTTCAGCTTCTCCCAGTGCAAGTAAGCAACAGTGCTGTTGTCCGTGATATCTCCGAAACCATAAGCAAGCCATTCCATGTGAGGGGCTTTCTCTGAGGCTACGGTAATCCTAAGCGCATCCTTGCTCTCATCATACGTGTAGCTTCCCCAGGCATCGTTGACCGTATTGAAGATCACCACCCATTCTTTATCTCCGGGAATGGTATGAATGCTGTATTTTCCTTGAGGTAATGCTTTTCCTTCAACCAATACATCATTGTTCACTTCAATGGTAGTGTTGGCGTTGGCGCCTGCTCTCCAGGGAAAAGGTTTGTTATTTGAGTACTTGTTGCCAGGCTCCATCCCAAATGGAACAATTGCCCCGTAAATTTTTCGACCTTTCACACCTGGTCGGCTATAGGTAAAAGTGATTTGTGTGTCGTTACCAATAAACTGGCTCACGCTAGCTTTTTGGCTTGGCTGGATTTTGTCTTGCGCCTGCAGATTATTTGATAAGGCAAACACCCCAATGAGGGCAAGAATAAAAAGATTTGTTTTCATGTTGAATTAATAAGTTAAGTGTTACTCAAATATAGAATAGGTTAAAGGGTATTAAACCTTAAGTCGGCCTATAAAGTTCTTGATCCGGGAGAAGGTTTTTCAATTTTTAAAATAAAGTCCCCTCCATGAATGTTGACCCGGTGCGCACGAAAGGTAACTGGAGGCGCATGAGAGGTAACAGGATGCGCACGAGCGGCTACTGGATGTGCATGAGAGGCTACTGAGCATGCACGAGAGGTAACTATGGACGCACGGAAGGCAACTGACTGTTGATAATTTTATTCATACAAAGTGTGTAAAATATTTTGATCTTGATCTACATGCTTTGCATATACAATATAATCTGTATAACCAATCCAAATTTCTGTTGAATCTGTTAATTCATATACATAAATATGGATTCCACTACCAATATCTTTTACTGGTTCTCCAAATGTTTTAATAATAGAGTTGTAATCCATTTCTTCTTGTAATGAAGTTTGAAAATCATTAAATATTAATTGATTAACATCAGCATTCTCTTCAGTACATGATATCAAAAAACTGATAAGTAAAAGTTTTATAACTATTGTTTTCATAATTTATGTTTTAAATATTCTTTCTTTTTAAGGATGTGCCTAACACTTTAATGGTTGCGTCCAGCTTGCCTACAACGCCCGTGTATGGCGCGTGTGCCTACACTGGCAATTAGCTCTAAAATAGTGAAATCGAATGACAATTGACGGTACAAAGCATCTCGCGAATCTTATCCTGTCAGGAGATTCACGAGGGGTCGTGGGCATGCCTTTGGGTATGAGTAATCTGCCGGTGTTGGCAAAGAATCCAGGAGGCAGTGTATTCTGAAGATTAAAAAAATCCTGCGTTCCCCAAAATCAATAGAAAGCCTTGCAGTTCCAGCGGCAGATGAACGGTGGAGTCCCGCAGACTATGACTAGAAGCACTTAGCACATGCGCTATACAATGTTATCAGCTTCTTCTTACCAATATCCTCAAATTTTGGATTAGCAGATATCCCATTCCAGTTACAACAACAAGGTTAGGCAGCATTGGTAAAATTTGTAATTCTTCAAGTCGAGTTAGAAAATATATAAATGCCACCACATTAAATGATTCAATGAGAATTGCTAAAATTCGTGGATATGGGAGTTCAATGTTGTCGTTATGCAATTCCTTAATCCCTTGTTTGACACAATATACCAAATAAACGATGGCAGCTAAACCACCAAAAACCTCGGATATCCAATATAAGTTATCCGTTGGTCTGTCATAAATTGATGTTAACTCCGTAATTATGAAGTTAAGTGCATATAAACCTCCAATTATGAATCTTATGTACGGTGTAAGTTTCAAGATTTACGTTTTGCAGTAATTGCTGATATCGCCTGAAAAGAGCGAGTGGCCCTCCCGAAGCAATGAAAATCTAAACTAGCTAAAACCTCGGTGAGATGCAACGGGTGAAAATCCCACTGAGCCTGCCTGCCGGTAAGGCAGGTTCAGCAGATGAAAGCTCCTGACTGCTTCAAAAGCCAAATGAAAATATCAATTCCCAGAGAAGTTTAAGCGGCGAGGTTCCTTATCAAGTGGCTATGAAATGCTTAAGGCCATTCATCAACCGCATGTTACCACATGTTTTTTAGTCTATTTTATTCAGTTTGAGCGTTAGAAAAATTCCTCCTAAGATTCCCGCTCCAAAAGAAATGGCTAAAAATCCCATAAAGTTTAGTTCGTGATACTTTATCAGTGTTCCAAGAATAGTACTGAAGCCAGTTATTAGCATAAAGAATGCCCCAAAATGAAAAAAAGTTAAAGGTTTTTTGACCGTTAAAGGACTTTCGTTCCAATTAGGTCTTGAAATTACTTGTCCGAAAATTAGTGAATTCACTTTAGTTATTAAAGGTATTGCTAACAGTCCAAATACTAGAGGTCCCAAGACAATGTATATCACCACCTCATCATATATGGTTTGTTTTGGTATAATAATGTTTGGCAAAAAGAGAAGGCCAAGAATGACCGCTTTTATTTTCCCAGTTCGGTTCCACTTTTTCATAATATGTGGTAACGTCCAACTATCATCCGTAAGCTGAACTTTTTAAATATCTATAAAAGTATCCAGTTCCGCTAGCCTTTGCCAATAGCCCAGTTAGCTTATGGATGATAGTGTCTGTTACCATCCTTTCATTATATAATTTTGTTTGCATCAACTGATATTCCAACAGCGTTAAGTTCCTTTACAATTTCAAATTTCCAAGATCCTTTAGAATCAAAAGGAACATAAAGAACACCGTTATAATCTGATGGAATTTCAAGTTCGTCAACTTGTTCATATAGAGCCATAACATGATCTCTGCCGAGTTTACCGATAAAGTATCCGAGTTCAAATATTACATTTTGTCTTGCCCTTGGTTTGATTTTTTCTTCTCCTTCCTTAATGCTGTACCCTGCGTCATCCGCAGATAATATGACCACAGCATATGAGACGTCTGAATAGTCCGAGAATTTCTCAATTATAGTTCTTCCCTTACTTGGTTGTTCGTGAAGTATAATTGGATTAAGATCAAGTTTTTCCAAGCACCTTGCAACAGATTCCTTCATCTCATTATTATGTCCATGTACTACGAATATGTTTTTAGTTACTTTCCTTTCTGACTTTTTACCTGATAATTTTGCTGGTTCAATTGCTTCATCCAATGTTAAATCTTCTAATATTACTTGGAGCAAATTGATTAAGGTTTTCTTGCCTGAATTGTATGAATTCTCGAAGACTTGCGGAGGAGTTGAGGATGAAAACATAAATGGAGAAAAGCTTATCTTATCAAGCTTGTCTATGTAGGGCGATTTATCTCCAAAAAATTTTCGAATTAACATGTCAGCTCTTTTAAGAACAGCATCTTTTTTACCGTTGCGATATTCTATTTCATTTGCCTGTTCAATTAGTTCCTCAAAGAGTTGAATTTTATTCATGACTTATGCGACTTGAAGGTAATGGATGGTAACATATAGCTATAATGCATGCACTATAACTACTATTATCTTTTTTTAATTAATCCTTTCAATACCAACACCTTACCCACTTTTAAACGACAATAAACATTTAAAAACGGATACGTTGTGTGTATTGCCCACCAAATTAAACAATTCCGTAATTATCCACCTGCTTAATAAATCGAAACGCTCCTGACTTCTGATTTCCCTCCCCCAGGTCTGTCCCCTGACCGTCCCCTCACAGACCTTTAAGAACTTAAGAATCAATAGAGATGTCATGGCTTGTCAGGGGACAAGCCATGGTGAGGGAGTCTTTCTCTCCTTAAAGGTGACTCTGATATGAAAGCCGATAAATATATACCACAAATGCACAGATGAGTTTTACCCTTCCGGTAGGGTTGTGAGTGGTTTACACTCAGTTGCATGGCTACCTAAGTTCTGAAAGTATGATCTTCTTTTGTTTGAATGTATTCTTCATGGCCTTTTCTATTACTTTGGGGTCTTCGTTGTTGATGAGTTCGAAATACTCAATGGGGACAACCTGCCACGACAAACCATATTTGTCTTTGCACCACCCGCATGCGCCTTCTTCTCCACCATTGGCTGTGAGTGCTTCCCAGTAATAATCCGTTTCTGCCTGGTCTTTTGTATTGATGACAAAAGAAACAGACTCATTGAATTTGAAAAACGGACCCGCTGCCAGAATGCTTAATTCCATACCGGCAATGTGTATGATGGCTGTTTCAAAGTGCCCGCCACCTGCTTCCGGTGGATTTTCATATTGGTGGTACTCCTTCATAGCACCGTCCTTAAAAATAGATAGGTAATAATCTACCACTGCTTTTGCGTCTGTTGTCTCAAGCCAAAGGCAAGGTGTTATTTTCTGATTTGTATGAGCCATTGTTGTGAAATTTTTACTGTTGTTCAGGATGTTGTTTGTATCAGGAACGCCATCTCTATTATTGGACTATACCTATTGTTCCTGTCGGTTCTGGTCGTAACTTTTTTAAAACTGCGTTTATCTCATTTGGAGGGAAGTAATGATGATGACCTCTGCTTGTGTACAATCGGCTGTCAATATTTTAGATTCCTCTTCAACTTCATATGCGACACAAACATCGATTTCCGATTTCTGAAATTCTTCGGCAATTTGGTGTTGAAAAACAAAGACTTTATTGCTCCCCTCCAAAGTGATCATCCCATTTATCGTTGCACAGTTGGGTAGATAAAATAATTTGGCAGGCACACCTTCATCACAAACTTCCTTTTCCTCCTCACAACAGACAGTGCCGATCAAAATGACCATACAGAAGACTATCCGTTTGACTTTTTCCATATTCTACTGTTTAACGTGAGGACATCATCCGGATTAGAGCGATCCCCCACCCCAGGCAATGAAAATCTAAACTAGCTAAATCTGCTGTGAGATGCAACGGGTGAAAATCTTGCAATCCTTGGCGAAAGGAGCTGCCAGGGCACTGGAAAAAGATGTACGTTACCCTCGCTAAAGTCTATTATTTTGACATAAACAACCGCATTCATTTGGGTAGCCTGTTTTTTACCAGGGCTATTTGCCCCATGTGATTTGCTGAGTGCTCTAAAACATGAAACCATACCCAATGGTTGTTCACACCCTCATCTATGTTGGCAGCAAACCATTCGTAATATCTATCTGCTTGTTCCATTCCAAATTGAGCGCTTCCGTATTGATGAATTCTGATCAGGTCTTCTATGGCGATTTTGCTGATTCTATATTCAGCCATTATTGGGTTTTCGCTTGTTTCAGAATATCCGCCTGAGAATCGTTTGTAAAACCAGATTTTTCTGCTTTTTCTAACTTCATTCGGATATAATCAACCTCCTGCTGCTGCTTTCTTGCCCTTTTATAGTATCGCTCTGTAAAAGCCATTCATTACTGATTGAGCTCTCTTGCTAAATAGAAACCTCTTTTATCTTCAATTTTAGCCCTAATGGTTTTAACCTGAGCTTCTTCTATTGCACTGGCTTGATTTCCAAATGAATTTCGGACAAAAGTGAGTACAGCAGCAACCTCCTTATCATCTAGCATACCTTCAAAAGGTGTCATAGGGACATCTCCGGCATATTCTTTGCCTGCAACTGTAATCATTCCCTGGATCCCTTTCAATGTAAGTTTAATCAATCTTTCTTCGTTTTCAAGCACCCATTCACTTTGAGCTAAGGGAGGAAATCCAGCCGCTGGAAGACCTTTACCATCTGATTGATGACATGTTCCACAGAATCCATCTCTCATGTATATTGTCCTTCCAAGTTTATATTGAAGTTGCATTTTCTCCGTAATGTGATCAGGAAATTCTTCTATTTCTTCCTCTATTATTGGATCACCTGTAAGTCTATGTTGCGTTGCCAGATAAGTATCCAGCATCCAATTATCTATTGGCTTTTCAGTAGCAATATTAATCACCGTTTGTCCTTCTTCTTTTTCCAGCCAGGATGCAGCCACTATTGCTTCCAGCCTTACCCTTCCGTGATCATCTTTGGCAGCTTGTTGAAGCAACTCAACCTGATTATTAATTACATGTCCATTGTATCTAATGGCTCTTACGGCAGCAGTCCTCACACGAAAATCCGGTGATTCAAATGCTCTCATAAGCAGATTCTTATCCAGATGATTGATGCCCCAGGAAACCCAAAGTGCCTCCAACAAATGATGGTCATGTCGAGGGTCATTTTTATCCAGTGCCGATACCCATACTTTTAGTTCAGATAGTACCTGAGTAGGATCCATTCCTCTCAATGCTCGCCTTGCGCGATACCTGGTGCGGTATTCAGGCAGTTTTAAAGCTTGTAATAGCTCATTGATTGTGGCTCCATGAATTTGGGTTGGCTTTACCAATGGACGCTGAGGATAAGTTATTCTATAGACTCTTCCATGCTCATGATCACGATAGGGATCCCGGGCATTGTGCTGCATATGACCAACTAAGATGTTGTGCCAGTCAACCAGATATAAAGATCCATCTGGTGCAAATTCCAGATCAACAGGACGGAAATTCTTGTCTTCACTCCACACCAGGTTTTGGCGATACTCAGCTTTATACCCGGTTCCATCATCAATTATTGCATGTTGTTTTATGCCCAGATATCCAATTACATTGCAAAGAAGTATATCACCTTGTACTTCCTCAGGAAAGTGACGTGAAGAGACAAATTCAAGACCTGATGTTGGACGAACTTTGTGGGCTTCCGGAATCAAGTCAGGGGAATTTGGTGATCCTACGCCGTAAAGTGGCTTTATTGTACTGGGCATCATCCAGCGCAATGCCGGACCGGCTGATTCAAGAAAAAAGTGCTGTCCGTAATCATCAAATGCGATACCCCAAGGATTTGGTATAGGTATTTGTGCGGTTCGTTCCAGGTGATGTCGTGTAGGATTATAGCGATAAAAACCACCGTGGGTTGCCCGGACTGTTCCATATGGGGTCTCTACATTTGAATGAAGAAAAACTCCTTCCCCCATATAGATAGCACCACTTGGGTCAGCACAAAACGCACTAATTGCATGATGGGTATCATGATCATCAAATCCACTTAACAATGTCTCCACTTTATCGGCTTTGTCATCATTATCGGTATCTACTAAGAGCTTCAGGTTCGTCCCTTGTGAAACATACACTCCTTCAGTGGCCAGTTCAAAACCCATTGGAAGATGTAATCCCTCTGCCCAGGTGATTTGCTTGTCAGCCCTGCCATCATTATCCGTATCCTCTAGTATGATTAGCTTATCATTTGGCTTGCTAGATCCAGCTTTATAATGCGGATAGCTTTCAATTACCGCCACCCAAAGTCTACCTTTATCATCAAAAGATAGCTGAGCTGGATTCGCCAGATCTTTAAATTCTTTTTCTGATGCGAACACTTCAATCTTGTAACCGGGTGCTAAATGAAACTTATTGATTGCTTCATAATCGTAAAGGTATTTTCCACCTATACCGTAATCTTCCTCACGATAATTGGTCTTGACATCAGGCAACTGGGATGTGTGTTTATCTGCCGTTTTGAGATCCATTTCAATCCCTCTGGCAGCTAGCCAGATCGCTGTGTCCCTAATGGCAGTCATTTCCCGGATTTTTTTTACTTCGAATGGGTAATTATCAGGACCGAAGGGTTCAAATCTACGGCCATATACATGTATACCATTTGGAATTTTGAAATCATTGTGCCAGAACCAGTTTTTTTCGTTAACTGCTCTATTAATCAAAGTGCGATTGACGTCTTCGGTTGGCTCTTCACCAAATAAAGCATTGGTAAGGAATTTGGCAAACATGCCATAACCTTTTTCATTTAATTGCAAACCGTCAATTGTGTAGGGGCCTCCCGAATGATACCATGAAGATGACGCGTTAAAAGCATCTATAAAAGGTATACTATTACGTTCAGCTATTACTTTGATGGTGTCTGAATATAATCTTAGGTTTTTGTTTTCACTTACGCCATCAGGCACATCCAGCAGAGTTGTCAGGTCTTCATAAGCAGTCGGCGAAACCAGGATTAACCGGGGCTGGGTTTTGCCATTATATTTTTGCTTGAGGGTGTGGTCAATAAAAGCTTGCAGTTCTTGTGCAAAAACATCCACTTTGTCTGCTCCTCCAAATGATTCACTAAATCCAAAGAATCCGATGATAATATCTGCTTCAAGTTTAGTGAGCCATTGATCGGGATACCCAAATTCCCCAACACTTCTTGTTGCCTTTCCATATTCCAGTTGAAACTGTTCCGCTCCAGGGAAGGCCCATGGGGTATTGCGACCAGAGTGAGGTCGGAATCCTGGAGTATTTCCTCCATCACCCATGTTTCGTATATACAGAGCGCTATCAGGATATCGCATATGAAGTTCGGTTTCAAAGAAACCATAGTGCATCATTCGTGATGAAAGATTATTTCCAATCAACACGATGTGGTCATTCCTTTTGATCTTGAGTAGAGGTTCTTGTTTTTTACAACCGTAAAAAGAGATGATTGAACATATAGATAGCAGGGCTAAAAAAAGAGCATTCTGTTTCATCTGAGTAACGGACAAGAAGTTCAGAGTTTTACCTAATCAGCCGGAAGGCAGTTATAGAACCAAGACTACGTGTCCCGGATCTAACCAGGATTCAAGACCTATCAGGCGATTTGGCACCTGCTCAACTATCTAAAGTTTAGTATCGATATTTGGGAGTTCACCTTGGGAGAACATCCCACTACATGGTTTAGTAAGAATAAGTTATGAAAAAATCAGAAGATCATCAAATAGTTTAGCTATTATCCTAGGTGTAGATATAAATAAAGAGAGTAAATGACTCCGGCTAATAATCTTCTTAATAAGCTCTACCTTTTGATTATCTAACCTTTGTCGCCAGGCTGAACCTGGGGTAGCCAGCAACTAAATAAGGAAAGTTTATCCTGTGGTTTGAAATCCCGTCTGGATTTGCACGCCAGCAAGATTTACCAGCCTTCCGGCAGCGGATCGAGCAACTGCACGATGGGTGATGGCAGGGGGTCACCCTCTAGCTGTCGTAAAATATCGGCAAATTCACGTTCCTGAAACCCAAGCGCCGCATTCCAATATAGCTCAGCAGCACTTCCGGTACCGGCCGGTCGAAGTTGATTGCCAGGCCACTCTTCTTTACCGAGAATGAAGGGCGTGAGGTAGTCTATCGCAAGGCGTATGCTACGACCCTCTGTACTGCGATAGGCAAAAAGATCGAAGTCAAGATGGCGACCGAGGCGGGCAACACCCACGAGCGCACGGGCATTATATATACTGTAGCTCAGCGCATTTGTACGAATAAGCTCCTGCGGTTGCCGTCCATCCATAAATACCTGCTTAAAAATACGTGCAGGCATTAGCTCGAGATGGGTATGTGCAAGCTCAGGTTTTCCCCCATAAATTGAATAGAGAATGAGCTGGTAATTGTACCATGTGCCATGGTTGTTCGGTTGCATAGACTCCTCGCCACCTTCAAAGCTCTCCACCAGCCAGGTCGAGTAATCGCCAAACCAACGACGCAAACCGTTTTCATCCTGTTTTGTCCAGCCCGGAAAGTCCTCAAGCAGAATTGCGCAATCGACCACCCACTCCATACGTAGAGCTTCAAGGATGCCAGAATGGCTGTTGTAGTCGTGACCACGGCGCTTCTGACCAAATTGCATATTGGGGTTCATCCTCGTTGCAGGGTCCAGGTACCAGGCACGAAGTTGCTGTACTGCACGCTCCGCATATCGCTCATCGCCGGTGAAATACCAGGCAGGAACAAGTGAACTGACTGCATCGCGCATCGCTCCTAGTCGCGAGACATCGGAGGTATACCGATCGGGATTAGTCACCCCGTCACGCCAAATGTAGGGGCCATCCGGATTATCAGGATCTGGCCACCAATAGGTGCTATAGCTAAAGTAGTCGTGAGGGTCGCCACTTGGAGGCAGGGCACCCTCGTCTACAACGTTTACAATTGGTTGCTCAAGCGCTGCATCGGCGTCTTCAACGATTTCTTTCAGAGCAGCAACTAAAGCCGGATCGCCTGCCGCAAGTCCTGCTTTTACCCGCTGGAGTTGATCACCCTGACCCACCAGCAAGGATGGCGTGGCAGTGGGGTTATTATTTTGAGCGAAAGCGAATGCCGTACTCAGCATCAGCGAGCATGATAGAAAAAGGTATGTAAAACGTGATTTGGTTAATGTATGCATGGGGTTGGGTTTGTAACAAGTTTGAGCTGATAATTTAATTGAATTATAGCAAAGTCGCTACGACAATGGCGTTTATCCACTGCAACCTAGTCGCTCGGCTGCACCGAGTGACTTCTATCATTTTTTGGCTCTTACAAATAATCCGCATTTAAATTTAAAAGAGTATCATATGGCCAGAGGCCTTATAGATTAAAAGGTCACTCGGCAAAGCCGAGCGGCTGAATTGAGTATGTTAGCATCTTTTCACCTTCCAAGCATTCATTTGAAGTTGGAATTCACCGTTTTCATTAACCACAGCAGCTTTCCACTCTGTTGATGTTGTATCATCTAAAAAAAATCTAAGAGTTTTATCTTTTGGATTTAGTTTTTCCAGTTCTACAGAATCAGAGTTCTCAAGCAGTTGGAGTTCCTTTTCAAGAAGTTCCAATTGTTCTTCCAGTTCACCATCAGAAGAAATTAAGATTCTATCTCTTTTTAAGGATTCAATTCTTGGCAAATCTCCGAAAAGTCTCTGAGGAGTATCGTACCTATAGAGAAGCGAAGCTTCTGTTCCGGTTAGACTTTTGACGGCTCTGATTTCCTTGAATGGAGAGATCAATTTTTGAAGTTGTTCAAAATGCTCACCTGTGAAAACAACAGCTCCATTTGTTGAAATGTAATTCGGAGGTAAGTATTCTAATTTTAAAAAATCTTCCTCTTCGATGATCCATTCAAAGGCAGGTAGGAATAGGTAGCACTTTCCTGCTTTTCTTAATGCTATCCAGTTACCTGGTTCACAGTGGGAATACCCACAATGCTCGCATATAATTGCTTGAAATACTTGTTCGTCTTCACCATGATTTTCAATTGATTCAATTTGATTGAAGAGTAGTTGGTCGTTCGAATAAACAGCAGTTCCGACGAAAGTTCCTTGTCCAGATGATGAGAAATCAAGATGTCTTTTCTTAGTTGATATGTTTTCGATCTCCCACATGAATTGAGGCTGTCGCACAGGTATGATGAGTGGCCATCCCTATGCTACAAAAATCTAAACTAGCTAAAACCTCGGTGAGATACAACGGGTAAATTCCTACTGAGTTTAGCAGATGAAAGTTCCTGATTACACCAAAAGCCGAAATACAATATCAGTTCCCAGAGGAGATTTAGCGGTGAGGTTCCTGATCAAGTGGTTATGAAATGCATAAGGCCATTCATCATACCGCATGTTACCCGTTGGCTACTTCATCCAGCACAATTTGTTGAAATTCAGCAGGCGTAATTATTTGTGTTCCTTCAAATGGATTAAGTTCCAAAAGATCTTTATCTCCAGTTACCAGGAAATGTGGCTTCCCAATCCTAATCAATCCAAGCAAGAAGTTATCCTTAGGGTCTCTACAAATGTTTGGATAATCTTTCACTTCATAGTTCAATCCGATTATATCCATCAACTTGAGAAGTTCTTCTACTTTCTTCTTTTTAAAGTATTTCTTGAATTTTGGATGCTTTGTGACTTCAACGAGTTCTTCTTTAAGTTGAGAAGTCAAGACAATTTGAATTTTCTGATTTGATAAAGAATTGCTTAGCCTGTTAAGTTGCTTTCCAATGAGATAACTGATCCAGATGTTAGTATCAAAAATGACCTTAATGGGAGGTTCGTTGGTCATATTTCTGTTGTCTAACTTTTTCAACCTCGTCCGTAATTTGATTCATTGTTAAATCATTTGTTCGGAAAGAAGTGAGAAGTTCAGTCAATTTGGATTGAATGGTTTCTTTCTCTAATTCTTTAGAGAGTTTAAGTTTCTGTTCACCGGGTAATTTCTTAACCAGTTCCAGTAATTGAGGGAAAGAAAGTTTAATGTTCGCCTCCATAAATCAAAGTTACGAAAAAAGCTTTGTAATTGTTGACCTGTCTCTGCTGACTGGTAACGGCCAGATAAGCTCAGTGAGCATATCCTTTCAAATAAATTTAAAGTTACTGTTTTGCAGTGAAATTGGCTCATAGCTCAGTTTGCTCATTGAGCTTATCGTCTGTTATCTGCCGGTTTATTTGAACAGTTTCGTAATAGTATCGGAAGCACTCCTCTACTGTGTCTTCCTTTAAGAGATATCCAAAGTTTATGGTACTAAGGTCACTAGGAATGTTGTCGGAGGGGATAAAAATTATTTGATTCCCAGATTCGACCTCATATGAATACCAGCCATCTTCATAGATTGCGACAACTTCATTAATTAAACTATCAGGATGTCTAATAATACTGTAGGGAACAAACAAGGAGCCATACTCGTCAAAAAAAGGTTTTCCGTAAAACCCATGCTTTGCATTATTACTATTCGCTAAACATTTAGTGGTCACTCCTTTGTCTTCTTCCTTCTTCCGAGGAAGAGTTGAAGTCAATATTATTTCTGAGTCCGAACTTTCAAAACTATGAATCCAATATTCAGAAACATTTTGAATTTCGAAAGATTCTAAAAAAGTAGAAGCAATTCTGTCGTAACCCGCATTTGAGCCTGAATTATCTGGATAAGTGGCAGTCACTTTATAGAGATAATCACCATTGAAAACCCATTTATGAAAATAAACTTCATTGCTTATTGTGTCTCTGGATTTGACGTTGCAGGTAATGTCACTGGTACTCAAACTATCGAAGTTAAACTCTAAGACTAATACTGAATCTGATTCATAATAGTGTACTGCATCTTCCCTAGACCAATCAATGTCATTTTCATATTGAAACGACGAAATGCCAAGAGTCATATCATACTTTTCCAATAGAAAATATCTGTAAGAATTATTATCATTCACACCCTGATCAAAAATGGGATTTACTGGAAAATATACTGAAGCTCCACTTAAATAGTCAATTGAGATCTTTTGACCGCCATCTTGATTTAATAAAGAGTCGATCTTAAATTCCCACCACCTTTGTAAATCTTGGTTAAGGCCATGATCAGATTCTGCATCGTAAAGATTCTGCATTTCGTCAAGGTTATTTCGAATCGTCGAAAGATGTTGAGATATTTCAGATTCCGATTTACCACCATTTTCGATCAAGTACTCATTCATCAATCTTGCATGATATTCAGTAATGTTGAAATGGTACTGTTCGTGGTTAAGTAGATAGTCGGATTCTGTCGAACTGGATTTCTTCCAAGATAATTGGTTATTCATCGCTGCATATGCTCGATACTCATGTTCAGTCGAATCATAATCCACGTATACATTGCTGCTGATTCCGGCATCCCAGCCAGTAAATGGTTTGGCAAATCCTTGGAAGTCATTCCAATTCAATTGTTTCCATTCGTTAAATGTCACTGGTGCATTAAAATTACTCTTGAATGCAGGGATCAATATCAGAATAACTACAGACCCAAGAATTATGACCAATTTTGATTTTAGAAGATTTGACATCTAACTCTTTTTAATAAAAACTTCAGAAGTGCAACAGAGGTTTCGAAAGCGAAAATCATAATAATGATTCCAAAGATTATGAAGAAAAAACCTACTCCATTTGCATCTAGGTTTAGTCTGTAACTACTATCAAGAATGAGTTCATAGACAACTCTTGATAGAATTAAGATTATCAAAAGAATCAAATCACTGAATGACCTACCAATGAAATTATTTGACCTTCCATGCTCGAATCTGTAATAAACATGGTTGCCTAAGAAAACGGCAATAAAAAAGCTGATCTTCCAAGCTCTCAAAGAGTTCTCGAAGAACCTTTCGTTCGAGTAGTAATCAACGATCTCAAATAGCGAGTGAAACAGCAATGCTAGAGCTAAACCTGTCACAAATTCTCTGTAGCTGATAGTTCGAAAAAATGGCTTGTAATTGAAACTTAGGGAGAGCACCCCAAAGTTGGAGTCTTCCTGTTGTTCTCTTGTGGTTTCTGCTTGTTGAGGAATTGGTATTTCTAATTCGTGGTTATTGTTCAAAAGTTCAATTGCAGCACGAACCGCCTCCGGCTGGTAGTTCGCTTGATTTGCGACTATCAGTTCAAGTTCATGCTTACTCTTACTCTTGAATTTTTCTAGGAAGTAATTTTCCATTCCGTACTTTTGGCAGATAACATATAGTTATAATGCATGCACTATAACCACTATTATCTTTTTTTAATTAATCCTTTCAATACCAACACCTTACCCACTTTTAAACGACAATAAACGTTTAAAAACGGATACGTTGTGTGTATTCCCCACCAAATTAAACAATTCCGTGATTATCCACCTGCTTAATAAATCGAAGCACTCCTGACTCCTGATTTCCTGCCGGCAGGCAGGCAAGGCTGAATTCTGTATTCTAAAGAACCCTCTATTGAAGCTTTTCAAACTTTGTCCGGGCAAGCTTTTCTTTGATGAATTTACTCGGTAGAAAAGCCATTTTCACTTTAGTGATGTCTTTTTTCGTTACTTGTTCAGGCTGGTCCTTGCCCTCTCCGGATACATGCAGACTAAAAGTACCAAAATGATCCAGCCGGATACTATTTCCTTGCTGTAGCAAAGCAGGAACCACATGGGTTAACGTTTCGACAATACCCAGGACATGAGCTGTTGTGAAATTGGTTTTCATACTGATCTCTTCAGCCAAACCTCGTGTATCGATCATCCTCCGCTTGGTCACAGCCGGGTAATATTTCACTGGGCTATTTCCAGCCATGCCCCCTGGTCTTTTGCTGACCACTTTATACTTTACTGCCATGTGTTGTTATTATTTAGGTGATACAAGATTGCAAATGAATTTATTCTTTTAGGTGCGTTCATTACACTATCAAATGCCCCGTATGGTTTTCGTTCCCCATCACGTGTGGCTACGTTTCGGATTACGTGTTGTTGCCCTTCGACGAACCTGTTGATCAGCAATTTAGATACGTATATAAGTGAATGGTGATAAGCATCTAAGTAAATTTAGATAGGTATCAAACAAGAGAAAGATAGGGTTTATTTTGTTTGGAAACAAAACGTCTTGTTTGAGAGGCTAAAATTCCTCAATAGTTTAATGTACGCAAATTTTTCCAGAAATGCAAGGTTAGAACCTTAAAATTTCCAAAAAACGGTGAGCTTGTTTTGCTTCAGCGTCTATGCTAAATTGTTTGTCTAGGTAAATCTGTTTTGAGATGTAACGGGTAAAAATCGCAAACCTAACTCTCGCTATCTGGTTTTAGCTTCTCTCCTCTGCTTCCACAGCAGGTAAAGAACTATAAATGCAACTCCGGCAACTGAAAGAAAGTAACCAAGTTTACCATCTTGTTCAAAGGCTAAGTTGAAATCACGAAACGATGAGTAGACTTTGTCATTCGTAGCGATTCCATATACCGAAACATAGACGTTTATAAACTGCCATCGGGTGGGATATTCTGGATTCATCAATTTATCCTGATACTCTTCTTTTGAGATGGTTAGTTCTTTTGAGATGGTTAGTTTGATTTTATCTCCCGCTTTAGCCTCTTTGAAAAAGTTGCTTTTGTTCAAGGACTTTGCTGAGTATGACGAAATGTAGAAATAGAATTCCCTACTCGAGTATTCCTTTAGTTCAAATTTTCCATAGGAGCCGCCTTTGGCGGGATTGTGATATCTTGGTTCGGTCTTTAAAGTGCCCGATATATTGATCAAATCTTCCTGCCCAATAGCAAGATCTTTTCGGATAAATGGGATCAATATTATAATCAGTCCAATTATAATAACTATCGTGGTTTCAGAGATCTTCATATGTTATCCATGTATTGTTGGAGGCTCGGCTGATCCGAGTATCTTCTATCATTTTTTTGGTTCTGACAAATACTCCACCTTTAGGTTTCAAAAGAGTATCATACTCCGATTCCAGCCAGCGGCCTATTAAATTGGCGGGTCACTCAGTGTAGCTGGGTGAGTGAATAATGATACGTAATTCTTCCGTTCCTACGACAATTCCATTTGCAATAAACGTTCTATTTCGGCTGAGTTTTACGATGGTGTATGTTCGCTGAGGCTTAGGAATTCGTTTCACTGAAGCCAACTCTATGTCCCCTTCAATGGTTTGAAGCTTGATGCCAATCGCCAACTGAGACACCTCACCAAAAGTGTAGTCAGCCTGTGTTTTATTGGGATTAAGTGATAACCATCTTTGGCCATCATAAAAAGGGTGATCTTCAGTTGCTACAACCGTTCGGCCATCCGTGAAAGTGAGTTCAACCAGGTTGGAGTGAGTTGGACTAGCTAATTCAATAATTTCAGAAGGTTCCAGTTTGCCTGTTGAATTATTCATACTCATCACCTCTTGCCCATTTGTTAAATCTTCTATATTTGATTCAGTCCCGTTGGCTAAAAGTACTCGTGTTCCAGCAGCAAAACAATGAACGTCCAGGCCATCAAAAAATATCTCTGATATAACTACATCATCGTATTTGGCTCCCTCATAAACTTCGGCAATCTCGAATTTTACAGTCCAATCGCCCTTCTTTTTCAAAGCATCATAATTTGCTCGATCACCATTGCCAATTGCTGGAATCGAGAAATGTTGTTCGGCTTTTACATCTTTTAAGTTCAGATAAGCAAAAAGTTCATTATTTACATACATGTTGAGCTTCTTAACCCTTGAATTATTATTCCATGCAGACTGACTTTTAACATACCCATTTACAACCTTGATTGTATTTATTCTAGGGTTTTCAGCAGCAAATTTGTAGAGAAGGTATTCACCTATTCCATAACCTTTCACACCTTCGACCCATGCTGTTTTATAACTGAAATCATGTGCATTTGTGGGGCTATATGTGTTAACTCCCTGGGAAGCTAGAGAAGATGAGGCTTCAATGTTTTTCGGCCCCATTCCACAATACCAGCTACATCCACCTCCCTCTGTTGCCCAAATACTTTCTTTTGTTTCATCACAGTATTTAAGAATGTTCTTTTCTTCCTTTGTTAGTTCTTCCCAATTCCTTCCATCGGCATTCATTTTTTTGTAAACCATACTGCATTCTTCAAACGCTTCGGGAGAATTGAACTTTGCTACTGCTTCAGGACTGAAGTCAAGATTGGTTCCTAATTCAGGTTGCAAGTCCAAAACTTGACCATATAACACTGAGGCCATTAGAACAAATATTGTAATTAATTGAGTTCTCATAATTTGTATCCCTTTGCAATCTTTTATGTGTGACAAAACCCGGATAGAAGTGAGTGTCTCTCCCCAGGCAATGAAAATCTAAACTAGTTAAATCTGCAGTGAGATGCAACGGGTAAATCCTGCCGAGTCAACCCAGTCACTCGGCAAAGCCAAGCGACTGAATAGGAGGTCATCCAAGCCCGGGTAGAAACATAATTTAGTACCTAACTACTATTGGTGTGTTAGTTTCCGTTTTAAATTTATTTATCTTTGTTATATGAGTTCAATAGTTGTCAGCCCTAAAAGTCAAAAAGAGCTCCAGTTCATCTCTGAGCTGCTGAAAAAGTTGGGGGTACGATCCAAAGTATTGTCGGATGAGGAATTGGAAGACCTGGGTTTATCTGTTATGATGAAAGACGTTGATCGTTCTGAGGTTGTAACAGAAGATGAGGTCATGAAAAAACTGAAGGCTACTTGAAAGTTGCTTACCTCAAGAGGTTTAGCAAGGATCTCAATAAAATAAAGCAGCCAAAAGATCATCAGGCGATCCTTGAAATAATTGACCTGGTGAAGAAAGTGAAATACATCACCGAAATACCAGGGGCAAGAAAGTTAACCGGTTATGATGATGCCTATCGAATTCGTTGCGGAGATTACAGGATTGGAGTTTTCGTTTCTGAGGAGATTGTGGAGTTCGCAAGAATTGCACATCGAAAAGACATTTATAAAATATTTCCTTAAAACTGTATTTTACAGATAAAGGCTCCTGACTGCTTGGAGCTCGGTTTCGCCAAGTGACTCCTATCATTTTTTGGCTCTGACAAATGCTCTGCCTTTAAGTTTCAATGGTGGATCATAATCCCACCCCACCAGAGGCCGATTAATTACAAGGGCACTCAGCAAAGCCGAGCGTGTCATGACAGCTCCTCATGCATCAGTGGCACTGCACTGGTTTCCATACACATCCTTCTGCCGGGTAGGCCTGGCTTTCGCATCTGCTCACAGACTTCCCTCCTCTTTAAACCTCCTAGTGGGATAACCACAGGCAGGCAAAGCGTCAGAAGTGATGTTGTCGCTTGAAGGAATCTCAATGACGGCTCTTGTATTGAGTAGTCTGGCATCAAGGATGTTTATTTATGTGATTTGAATGTTTGAGGGTGCATCATTATTTATCATTCAAGTGTGTTTATTGTCAGTTTAAGTGTGATATGATGCAGATCAATGGTGCTCTGCCTCTAAAAGTTGGGCGCTGTGATTGATTGGTCTTGATCTGTGATTCTTACACCTTGATCTGCGATTGATTTTTGGTGTTCTGTCATTTTTTTATGGGATCTGTGACTTTCCACCCGGGAGATATGATTGTTTTCTTGGGATTTATGATTTTTTTGGTGGGAGATACTACTTTTCTCTCGGGAGATATGACTTTCTGAGCGGGAGATATAACATGTCACCCCGGAGGTATGACTTTCTACCCCGGAGATATGATTTCTGAGCGGGAGATATGACATGTCACCCCGGAGGTATGACTTTCTACCCCGGAGATATGATTTCTGAGCGGGAGATATGATTTTCAAGCCGGAGATATGTCAGGTTAGCTGGGATATATGATTGATTTTGTAATATTTATGATTTTTCACCCCGGAGATGCCATTTTTTTATGGGATATAGGACTTTCTATCGCGGAGAAATGAATGTTTTTCCGGGATATACGATTTCTCATCTAGGATATATGATTTTTTAGTGGGAGATACGATGTTTTTCAGGGATATATGACGTCTCGCGCGGGATATATGATTTTTTAACGGGAGATACGATGTTTCACCCCGGAGGTACGACTTCCAGGAGGGATCTACGACCAAACTCAGCTTAATTGCTCGGGATTTGGGGATTTCTTTTTAACTGGAGTACGCTATACCCTGCGAAAGGTGGGGAATGGTGGATAGTTAGACCCCAGCCGTTATTTCAGTTGGTCCCGCTTTCAATTCCTTATTTAGATGATTGTGAATGATGGGGATTAGAGGCTCAAGGGTCAGATATGCATTATCCTCTGCGTTGAGGATAAATACTGCTATAGGATATTTATTAAAGTTTTGTTGATATTGTAGATTTCTGTTAAATGTGAGAAGTACATCAAATTCTTGTTGCAACATCAATTTTAGGAGTTCACCATTTTTGACACTGATCCAACCCATATCATTGACAGTGAAAATTTCATGATTGGGAAAATTAACTTTATACGTTTAGGTAGATTCTCGTCAATTAACAGTTTCATAGATTTGACCCAGTTGTGCGGAGTTTACAATCTTATTAGCAATCTCCAATACACCAATGGCTTGTTCTTTTGTTACACTTGGGAAATCTTCCAGGAACTCTTCGATTGTAATTCCTTTTTCAAGATGCCAAAATAGTGTTTGCACGGGCACACGTGTTCCACTGAAAACGGGTTGACCTTTTTGGATTTCTGGATCTACTGTTATGTGTCTTCCGATGGTGCTCATATATCAAATATACGCATTGTTGATTTAAACGATACAATGTGAACGGATGGAACAACGTGATGCAGGTCTGCCTGATCTGGTCATAGCGATTTATTGTACGGGATTTGGGAATTTCTTTTAGCAGGGGTCCGGCATGCCTGGTGAAAGGTGGTGACTTGGTGAACATAATCAGCTAAGACTCGGCCTGAGGCCTATTAAATTACATGGTCACTCGGTGAGTGAGTGAGTGGATATCTTTTGTCCTGATCCTGTCATTCTTTCTAATTGTGAGACAAGTTTTAAAATAATGAAAATGACACCTCAGTCGCTCGGCTGCGCCGAGTGACACCTATCATTTTTTGGCTCTGACAAATACTCTACCTAAAAATATCAAAGAATCATTATCATCTCATACCGGCCAGAGGCCTATAAAATTGCAAGGTCACTCGGCAGAGCCGAGCGACTGGATAAATCGTTTTCACCATGGAAAAAGAGTTCCGTTTATATATACCTTGCTATTGAATGGAAGTTCTCTGGTCGTTACAGATCGATCGCAAAAGTCACGAGTTAATCGGATCAATGTATCAACTTCATCCGAAACAGTTAAGTTGTTAATATCTTTCCCAAATTCAATTAGTTGTTCGCGATATCTGGTGTCAACGTATGATAAATAGTCATTGATAATGTTTGATCGTTCTGATTTATCAGCTAAAATAATGAGGTGTAGTTCCACTTGATCATTGGAAGTGTTCTCTACCGAAAACTCTGAAGAATTCCATTGTTTTTTTATTACTAACGATTCATATTCACGTTGTTTAGGTAATTTCTCTCTGTGTTTTTTGGGAAGATTAGAAAGTTCAATTTGAAATTCAATCAAACTGTTCACAAGAGTCCAAGTTCCGACTGGTTTATTCCATGACCTTGGGGGACTGTCAGAAATATTGTAACCAAATTCTAGTTTTCCAAATTTTGTCAGAGTCCAGGTTGCTCCACCTACACCGTAGGGTATGCTATATGTTCCTTCCAGATATTCGGATGTTCTTTGTGTTGAGTCAACTGTGAGGGTTGGCACTTCTTGTGCATAGGATCCAGTCGAAGTCAGAATTAAGAATGAGATTAAGTATTTCAGATTGTCCATCCTGCAATGATCCACAACGCCAAGCTATCGGTTTGTATGCCCCGACCTCGGCAGATTCATATAAAGATAGCGAACTGCCCAATCCCCACAACAGTATCTACAAAGAAACTGCAAACCGAAAGTCTAAAATCCAGAAGCGATTAAGATTATAAAGGCACAGAAATATGCAGAATGGGCAGTGAAGCGGTCAAGTCGCAGGTCAGTGGCAGAAAGCACTCAGGCATATAACCGATAGCGCTTGTTGAACGAATCCACCAAAGGTG
>DKPQ01000012.1 GCA_002471275.1 Flammeovirgaceae bacterium UBA7330 | reverse complement strand
ATTAATCCCCCTTTGTCCCCCTTTTTAAAGGGGGATTACTCCTATAGTCATTTCGAAAAAGTTATCAATTTAATGGTTATTTTCAATACACCGGTAGTGTAGTTGAGAATTAAGCAAGCTTAGAAGAAATGGCATCATTTATAAATCCCATGCACAAAGGGGCAAGTGGGATAGGGTGAAGAATCTCTCTCCATGGCCTCAATGAATCCTGGATTTTAAATACATAAGTCTTTAGCTTTATAGATCCATAAATCAATAACCAAATTGGCAAAACATAGAATATTCACCACCTCATTCGCCAGCGTTTATCCGCATTATGTGGAAAAAGCGGAAAAGAAGGGCCGTACTAAAGAAGAAGTTGATGTGATCATCGAATGGCTGACTGGATATGATCGGAAAGTGCTTCAGCAACATATTGATCAGAAAACAGATTTCGAAAACTTTTTTGATCAGGCAAAGCTAAATCCCAACGTATCCAAAATCACCGGTGTGATCTGTGGCTATCGTGTAGAAGAGATCGAAGACCCACTCATGCAAAAGATCCGGTACCTGGATAAGCTGGTGGATGAACTGGCCAGAGGGAAGGCTATGGAGAAGATCTTAAGGAATTGATGCAGAGCATGAAGCTGAATATCCAAACTGATTGTGGTAATGCCCCAAAGAAGGAGCTCATCAGAGACCTTACCATCTACTTTGTTTCCTATGACCTGGAAAAAGCGATGGAGTACATGGACGAAAATGTTGTCTGGACACTGGTGGGGGATAAACCCATTAAAGGAAAGGGACCTTTTGCGGCAGCGCTGAAAGAAATGATGGGCAACAAGGCAGCGGAGCTGACAATCTATTCCATCCTCACCCACGGAAAAGAAGCCGCAGTCAATGGTGAGATGACCATGGAAGATGGGAGTGTTTTTGGTTTTGCCGATTTCTATGAATTCACTTCCGCGGGAAGTTCAAAAGTCAAAAACATCAGGTCTTATGTGATCCATAAGAAGTGAAAGGCAATTGTTCACATCAAGTTTTGTAAAAGCCCAATCCAACCAAATGGAGGAAGTAATATTTCCTGTCTAATTTCACCTTTTAAACGCTTTTACCCTCATTTAGAGGCCAAATAACACCACTAAATAGGTCGTTTTTTATTATATTTAGATGGGATGCAGGCTTCGATCAGCTACGCTGGTAGCTGATAAAGCTTCAGGGGTATGAAAGGGTAATCTAAAAATCGTTCACATTTAAACCGTAAGATGATGAAAACAATGACATGTAAACAATTGGGAGGAGCATGCGACCACCAGTTTCATGCAAAAACCTTCGAGGAAATGGCCGAGATGAGCCGGAAACACGGGACCAAAATGTTTCAGCTGGGTGACGATGCACACCTGAAGGCTATGGAGGCTATGCAGGGGCTGATGCAAGACCCTGAAGCCATGCAGGAATGGTTTGCCAGCAAACAACAGGAGTTTGAGGCGCTCCCTGAAGACAAATGATGTGTTCATTTCCTCAATCGATGCCTCTCACCACTGCCTATAAAGAAATTAACCTGATTTTGAAAAATACCTATAGAATGGTAGCAACACACGTTGTTGGGTGGTTGCGCTGTGTCTAGTAAAATCGTACATTAGAATAGCCTCACGACATTAAAGAGGATTCAAAACGATCATTAACCGGAACCATGAAACGTACCAACCTGAAAAACCTGGCGCTAGGTGGATTGTTTGGTCCACTGATTTTTGTATTGGCTACGCTCATTAATGCCAGTTTAAGAAGTGACTATAACCATGTTTCACAGTTTATCAGCGAACTGGGAGCTACTAATACATCTTATGCAATTTTAATGAACCTCTCAGGCTTTTTGCCTTTTGGGCTGCTGATGGTTGGCTTTGGTATTTCGTTATTTTCTCTTTTGCCGAAAGGGATCAGTTTTCGTTTTGGTTCTTTGCTCATTCTGGTATTTGGGCTTGGTGTGTTACTTGCCGGACTATTTTCCTGTGATGCCGGATGTCCTGATGTGGGATCAAATGAGAATAATACCCACAATCAGGTATCTGCTGTTGCCTTCTTTTCCGCGATTATTGGAACCGGAATTTTAAGTATTTCTTTCAGGAGCCAAGCCGACTGGAAACCTGTCTGGATATACTCATTTCTTACTTTTATCGCTTCCACTGGATTTTTAGCGGCTATGATCAATTCTTTTGAAGCCTCTACTCACAATGGCATGTGGCAACGATTGCTTTTACTCACTCTTTTTATTTGGTTTGGGGTAGTTGGAGTGAGGCTACATCGGTTGCATTAATGTAGTATGGGGATGGACCAAAGAGGTCTACAATGCCAGGTACATGATGTAGGTATCTACCAGGCCAAGTTCGGAGTGTCTAAACCCTTTGGGCGTTGTCCCGATGATACGAAACCCAAACTTTTTCCAGAGTTCTACGGCACGCTCATTGGTGCTTACCACAATATTGAACTGGATGCCAACATAGCCATTTACCCTTGCATAGTGGATGGAGTGTTCGCAAAGCGTACGTCCGATCCCGTTTCCCTGTGCTTTTGGGCTCACCATATAGCTGCAATTGGCAATATGACTTCCCAGATCTATCTGGTTGGGTTTGATGATGTAGGTGCCCAGGATCTGTCCCTCCTCTTCGGCAACAAAAGTGGTCATGTAGTCAGCAAACCAGTGTTTTTCCAGGTCCTTTCTTGGCGTGCGGGGATGAAATACGTACGTATCTCCCGTTTTGATAACGGCAGAAAATATGTCCCACACCTGGTCATAGTCTACACTTGTAGCTCTTCTGATTTTCATGTTTGATTGTGTGCTTTTGCATGCGAAAGTAATACTCCTAATGAATACTCCTGGTGAGTTTAATTGCCTCCCTGGATGAGACCGCCATCAATAATGTTTATATTACATATGTGAATCAAACAACATGGAAGCACCAATCGACTATACTGAGTTTCAGGATTCGGATTTTGATGCCCTGCTGTGGATGGGTCTTAAGCTTTGGAAAGACTTTGATGAAGCTGAACTGAAGAAGCTCCTGGAGGAAGCTCCTTCCTGGGGAGCTCAAAAGATCTACATTGCCAGGCATAAAGAGAAGCAGGTCGGTTTTGCGATCTTCACGATCAGGAAAGAATATGTTGAGGGTGCAAAACAATCACCAACTGGATATCTGGAAGGGATTTTTGTAGAAACAGATTACCGTAAGTCAGGTATTGCCAGAAAGTTTATTGAGCTGGGAGAGCGGTGGGCCAAAGAAAACGGATGTATCCAAATGGGATCCGATACCTGGCTGACCGACACTCAGTCAAGAAAGTTCCATAAAAATGTCGGCTTTTGGGAAGAGGAAGAGGTCGTCCATTTCCTGAAGGATATTGAGTGAACGATGATCCGATATTCTGACTTTCGGACACTCGGACCGTCCGAATATTTCGTAATATTATAGGATGAAAGCCCCAGTAATAATCCTCTTCTTTTTAAACGCCATTCTTTTAAATGCCCAGGACATTATCCCTTTAAGCACGAACTCCATCATTCTGAGTGCTCAGGATCAGCAAAACCTAAAAGCATTATTGAAAAAGGATCAGAATGCACAAAAGCTTTTTGAGCCCATCTTGCAAGAAGCAAAAAACTATTTGGATGATAAGCCATTGCCACTGGAGGTACTGAATTATGAAGGCATGCTGGATACTGATCCTGCCAGGATCAAGACTGAGATAAGTCTGAGCGATATGGCTAAAATCAACACACTCTACTACGCTGCTTACGGTGACACAAACCCAAAGTATGGAGCTAAAATCAAGGAGTTTGTGATGTCCTGGGCTAAAACATACTTCCCTGATGGTAACACAATCAATGAAAATAAATTTGTGACTTTGTTCTGGGGCTACTATCTGTATGAAGAGTTGTTTTCAGAAGAGGAGCAGCAGTTGGTAGAAAATTGGATGATGGATATTGCCAATCATCAACTTGAGCGCACTCATACACCAAATAATAACTGGCAGGTGAAACGGATAAAAATCATTGGATTGGTTGGTGGTATTACTGGAAATCAGTCCAAGATTGACACTGCCGTTTTGTGGACTAAAGAATTTATCAATTCGTCATTGTACCCTGATGGAACCTCAAATGACCTAAGGTCAAGGGATGCCTTACATTATCACAATAGTGGTTTGCGAAGCTTACTGACACTTTGTATCAACCTGTCAATTTTCGATACCAGGTTCCATCTCTATGAGTACGTATCCGAAAATGGGGGCAGTATCAAAAAGTCTGTTGATTATGTGGTGCCTTATGCGCTTGGTGAAAAGCAACACAAGGAATGGGTAAACACCACTGTAGAGCTGGATAGAAAACGAGCAGCTGCTGGCATCGAGAAATATCAGACAGGAAAACTCTATGATCCGGAAGAATCCTTACCTCAGTTTGAGTTTGCCTGTTTCTATGATCAGAAATTGTTTGAGGTCATCGCACATTTACTGGAGACAGAAAAGAGCTTCACTCAAACCTGGGAAAGCATGCTCAACAGTCCATTGGTGAGAAAAGAATAGGTTCAGCGTCTTAAGTACTTGCTCACAAACGCTTTGTTTCCCAATATCAATACCCAATCATTTCCGGGCCCTGATTTTCCTGGTGGGTCAAACTTGTATGACTTACCAGTAGATAGCTTCAGTTTGGAGTTCTGGTAGGTATTGGTTCGGGGATTGAACCATACAGGGGAAATGGAGTCCACTTTAACTTTAGACAGATCGACCGTAAAAGGATTGTCATTGGCTGAATATACCAGTGCAAAACGATTGTCATTAGAAATTGAAGCCTGAATATGGTAATCATAATCTTTGGAATTATCAGAAAGTATCAGGTTCTGATCTGGTTGAAGCTTCAAAAAGTCATGGCCAAGCTTGTGTAAAAAGTTGCTCAGAAAGCCTATGTGCATCGCACCCTCATAGTCTATGGCTTTCAGTGCATTACCACTGCAACCTTCCGGGGAGGTAAGACCATCCCAAATTCCTCCTGCACCGTAAGTGTGTCCAAAGGCACCAGCAAAAATGGTGAAGTAAGCCCTCCGCCTGATATTGAAGGGTTTGGCATCGCAGAAATCCTTGTTGTTTTCATACCATGCCTCTGAGTCTAGTGTTGGCTTTGGAAGACCATCGTACATTTGGTTATAATCAAACTGGATGGCTTCCCAGACCGTCCAGGAACGGTCATCCTTTCTTGGGAGATCATCAATACAGCACCATTGACTCGTTTGCCAGTTGTTGAAATCAACCAGGTCTGCGTGATTTGAAATACTGGTTCCTCGTTTGAAATTGGCATGGACTGTTAGCAATTTGTTGCCAGTATCACCTGTTCGTATTCCATTTACCAGGGCCTCGATCTTTTCATCAGGTATTGTGGCTTTTCTGCTGTGACTACCCGCTTCGCCAAGTGTCATCTGGGACAAGATCTCTATTCGTGAAACAGCCTCCGACAAAGGTGAATATGTCACCTCACTCAGCCTGGGTGAAAAGCTTACCTATTTAGGCGTAGAGGAAACCAGCGCTGATGACAAAGTCTTTCTGAATGTTCGTTTGAATGATGGTACCGAAGGCTGGGTACGTTCAGAATTCGTTGCGCCGGAGGCCGAGCCTGCAGTATTTGTGGCGGAAACCAATATTTACAAGCGTCCGGACCTGCTCACAAAGACAGATGATAAGTTTTTTAAAATGGATATTGTCGCCGTTACTCAGATCCAGGATACCTGGGCGGAAGTGAAGGGACGACCAACCGGTGAAAAATGGTTTAAGAGTGGATGGGTAAAAGCCGATAATCTCTCCTATAGCCAGATTGAGATTGCCATGGCCAAATTCGCACAGCCAATATTATCAGAGCCATTCGACGAAGAAACGCCTGGCAAGATCGCGGAGATTCTTTCCAATCAGGATCTGTCATCCTCAGTGTTTACCGATCTTTTGAAATCAGCATTGGATTCAATCAGGAGCTCTGCTATGGTTCAGAAAGTAGATTCAGCATTGGCACAGTAATAGGTTGCCGGGAGGGCATTTCATCAATTAACCGCCTTCCATTTACATGTCATGTTTTAAGAAAAAGAGATGGGCCTGCAGGCCCATCTCACTTGTGAATCAACCCCACTAAACAGCCATGACCGCTAACCCAAAACATATAAAAGGCCATGACCAAAAATTGAGTTCTAAAAACTCATTTGTTCCTTAGACGCAGGTTATTGAATATCCCCTCGCCAGACGCTTATTTTTAAAAAAAAACCTGAAAGCTGATAAAATGTTTATTCAGCCAACCAGTAAGAGTCCCGAGTGCAATTATGTAGGGAAGAAAAAAGAGGTGGGTCCACATGGCTGTGGAACCCACCTCACATATTGAACCAACTTCACTAAACCGCCATGAATTCAGCAACCTTAAATACTTGCTAAAGGTGTTATGATTCAATAATGTCTTTCGTACTTATAGACGTCATCAATTGAGCTATCCCTCGCCTTGATTCAGTTTATTTTTTTAAAGACCAAGTGCTTCCAGCGCCGGATCATCGGAATAGACTACGTAAGTCCTCCAGATTGTGGAATAATTGGTTTTATACAACCATTCAATGGATCCGTCCTCAGTTACCTCCCAGAGTGTTCCATCTCTGCCTTCTGTGATCAGGGTGTTTCCATTGTCCATTCTCTCCGCACCGGATAGGCCGGAAGAATACATCCTGCTATCAGTGAAAGACCATACTACCTCTGGCTCATTGTCCTGGCCGGCCACCAAAGTATAGGGTGGGGTCAATGCGAACTCCACTACCTCGGACTGGCTGTCATATTTCTCATTTGCATAGACCAGCATATTACCACTTTCCAGTAGGTTTGGATAGTGAACCCTGTTTAAGGTGACATCTCCCACATTGTCATAAGCTTCCGGATTGCCAAACCGGTAAACCAGGTCACCACCTTTGTCATAGGTGCCACCGGTATCTGAGCTGGCTTCCTCCGTAGTGGTGCTATGATCAATCACCCAGACTTCACTGTAAAAGTTTACTGTAACATAGATCAGGTCATTTTCTTCGTCGACTGTGAGTCCGTTAAAGTGGAAAAGGTCACCGTCATCACGTGAACTATACGTATAGTTTAGATCTACTTTGTTGGGGTTGTCTGCCACCACACCATAATTAGCTTTGGTGTCGTCATGATCCTGGACCAGGTGATCCATCACATCCCACTTCCACACAATTTCCTCTGTCAGTGGATTCATTTCAATAATGGTTTCAGGATAAATTTCGCCTCTGCCTGCATATCCTTCTTCCACAGCCTCATCATTGGAACTTATTTCCCATGCCAGGAAAATGATGTTGCCATTCGACAAATATTCCACATCATGATGTGCTGTATAGCTCGAGCTGGAGTAAGTCACTTCCCAGTCTATGGTCTGGTCAGCATTGATCTTTCTAAATATACCGCCATAGCCACCCTCGGTTACAGCAGCGTTGTTTGCTTTGAGACATACAATCAAACTACCATCAGACATCAGGTTGATATCGTTTCCAATGGACCCATTTAAATCCCAATTAAATAGTTCCACGCCATCGTAATCAATGAGATGCGCCTCGTTGTTACTTTGATCTGCCACCAGGAAATACGTTTCCCTATCCGTACTTTCTTCCTGTTCGTCATCCACTGCCTCTGTTACCTCGTCCGATTCGTTGTCACAACCCCAGATGAGTGTCAACCCGAACATTATACCACCTATCCAAAACTTCTTCATATCCTAATATTCATTTGTAAGTTCAAGAATTATTTGACTGTATAGACGTGAACAAGCCCTGAATCCCTCGCTGGTAATTTAAATTTCTTATATGCAACATAGTTGCATTAGTATCCGTATTGATTAGCTTAGCAACTCAGATTCAATACAATATGCAAAAGCATTTTTACGATGTGATCATCATAGGAGGGAGCTATGCTGGCCTTTCCGCAGCCATGGTTCTTGGTCGGTCTCTCAGGGATGTACTGGTGATCGACAGTGGTGAGCCCTGTAATCGCCAGACACCTCATTCACACAATTTTCTCACACAGGATGGGAAGACACCAGCCGAGATATCTGCCCTTGCCAGGCAGCAGGTAGAACAATACGAGACGGTACAATTCCTGAACGGACTCGCAAGCAAGGGAAGGAAGGTTGAGGGTGGTTTTGAAATGGACACCAGGGATGGTGAGGCTGTACGGGCGAAGAAACTGATGTTTGCAACCGGAGTTAAAGATCTTATGCCAGATATCAAAGGGTTTTCCGAATGCTGGGGCATTTCTGTGATACACTGCCCATACTGTCACGGATATGAAAATAGGTCGAAGCTGACGGGTATCATGACAAAAGGCGAGCATGCCACACATTTTGTTCCCTTGATATTCAATCTCTCAAAAGATGTCGTATTTTTTACACAGGGCAAGCATGATGTAGATCCTGATTTTCTCAAAAAGATGAAGCAAAAAGGGATCGAAATAATAGAATCATCAATTAGTGAGATTGTTCATCAGGATGGATATATGAGAGAGGTGATCCTGAAAGCAGGAAAAAAAGTTAAGCTGGATGCCCTGTATGCACCCGTGCCCTTCGAGCAGAGTACCGACATACCGGCCTCACTGGGCTGCGAGTTGACTGAGCAGGGCCTTCTTAAGGTGGACATGCTCAATGCCACCACTGTGCCAGGTGTTTATGCTTGTGGAGACAGTATCATCCAGTTCAGGGCTGTGGCGCAGGCTGTATCCAGTGGAAATATAGCCGGTGCTGCCCTCAACAGGGAGTTGGCGATGGAGGCGTTTTAAATCATAAATCCATTGTGATGTTGATACGACCCGATCTCTGTCCATCAGGTTGTTACCGATTCTCAGAGGCTACCGCTTAGTCTCCTATTAAGTCAAATACCTGGTTGACGATTTGAAGCTCCTCATTTGTGGGCACAATCATAACCCTGGTTGAGGCCCCCTGGCTTTGAATTTCTTTGATGCCACTCGTTTTTTCATTGTTTAATCCTTCATCCAGTTCAACTCCCAGTATGTTGAGGTTCTCACATACTTTCTCCCTGATAAATGAGCTGTTTTCACCTACTCCGGCCGTAAAGATCAGGGCATCCAACCGGCCAAGTATGGCCGCATAAGCGCCCACATATTTCCTGATCCTGTAAACATACATTTCAATGGCCAATTCTGCTGCAGAATCACCCTTTTCATACCTTAACAGGATATTTCTGAGGTCGTTATCTCCTGTCAGTCCTTTTAAACCACTTTCCTTATTCAGGAGTCTGTCAATTTCACTAACTGACATAGAAAGATTTTGTGCGAGGAAGAGGATCAAAGAGGGATCTATATCTCCGCTGCGGGTACCCATCATCAGGCCGCCCAGCGGTGTCAGTCCCATCGAAGTATCGACACATTTGCCTCCCTGTATGGCCGCCATGCTACATCCGTTGCCTAAATGGATGGTGATGGTATTGAAATGGTCGATTGGAATTCCAAGATATGATGCAGCCTGCTGTGATACAAATTGATGTGAGGTGCCATGGAAGCCAAAAGCCCTTAACCCATGTTCCAAGTAAAAGGATTCAGGGATTGGAAAGCGATAGGCGTGTTTTGGCATGGTCTGATGAAACGATGTGTCGAAGACGGCTACCTGGCTGGCCCCCTTGAATATTTTGGTTGCCACTTCAATACCTTTCAGGTTGTGAGGGTTATGTAAAGGTGCCAGGTAAGACAGCTTATGAAGCTTTTGCAATACCGCCTCATTTATCAGGGTTGGAGTAGAGAATTCCTCGCCCCCATGTACTACCCGGTGACCTACAGCTACGATTTCATCCGCACTATCGATGGCTCCGTATTCGGGATCCATTTGCAGGGACACGATTTGTTTCAATCCTTTTTCATGGTCGCTGATCGGCTCCTGGATCTCCAGCTTTTTATACGTCCCGTCTTCATTGTGAAACTTATGGCTAACCTGGCTGTTTTCCTCACCTATTCTTTCTATGATCCCCGATAGTAATACCTTATTTTCGGGTTTTTCAAAGAGTTGATACTTGATAGACGAGCTTCCTGAATTTAGTACTAAGATCTTCATTGCTGCTACTGTTCCTGAGCCTGTATGGCGGTGATGATTACTGTATTGACGATATCAGTTACTGTACAGCCCCTGCTAAGGTCGTTGACGGGCTTGTTTAGCCCCTGGAGGACCGGGCCGATGGCGACAGCTCCTGTCTCGCGTTGCACCGCTTTATAAGTGTTGTTTCCAGTATTGAGGTCCGGAAAGATCAGGACTGAGGCTTTACCAGCCACCTCTGATCCGGGGATCTTTTTGGCCCCTACTTCAAGGTCAACTGCAGCATCATATTGGATAGGGCCTTCTATTTTGAAGTCCGGCTTCCTGGCTTTGACGATTGACGTTGCTTTCCGAACTTTCTCCACATCTTCCCCTTTGCCAGACTCGCCGGATGAGTAGGAGAGCATGGCCACCCTAGGGTCTATACCGAATGCCCGAGCAGTTTCGGCAGAGCTCCAGGCAATCTCTGCTAGTTCATCAGCAGTTGGGTTCGGGTTTATGGCACAGTCTGCATACACCAGCACCCGGTCGTCGAGACACATGAAGAATACGGAAGAAACAATCGAGTAGCCTTTTTTTGTTTTGATAAATTGTAAGGCTGGTCTGATGGTGTGCTGTGTGGTGTGTTGCGCCCCGGAAACCATCCCATCGGCATCACCCTGGTAGACCATCATGGTCCCAAAGTAGGACACATCCATCATTGCTTCCCGAGCCTGGTCATAGGTGGTTCCCTTCTCCTTTCTTAGCTGATATAAGGTTTCTACATATGCATTGAAAGTGGGAGATTCAGCAGGATTGATGATGTCAATTTTTCCTTCTGGAAAATCAAGGCCAAAACGATGTATCTTCTGTTCGATCTCTTGACGATCTCCCAGCAATGTCAATTTTACAATATCCTGGCTGACCAGGATCTCCGCAGCTTTTAGGATCCTATCATCCACACCCTCCGGCAACACAATATGTCTTGGGATCGATCGTGCTTTTTGTGTCAGTTGATATTGAAACATACGGGGAGTCATTCCTCGAGTTGTTACTCTTGAGGTTCGTGCCTCCAGCTCATTCATATCCACGTACTTTTCAAACAGCTTTAAACTCTCGATGATCTTGTTTTTACTTTCTACCGTGGTATAAGATTGGATGTTGTCAAGTTTAGTGGCAGTAATAAAGGTGTTGGCTTGGGTAGAAAGTATCGGGATCAGATGCTGACTACCATCCAGTAGTTTTTTGATTGCCGGATCAGGCTTGAGACCCGCAGTAAGTACGATAGCTGATACCGTGGGATAATTGTTGGACAGATTGGCCTCAAGGGTACCCAGGATGATTTCACCCCGATCCCCTGGTGTGACAACCATGCAATTATCAACCAGCTTCGGCAGGTAGTTTTGCAATTGCATCGCAGCTACTGAATAGCGGTAGACCTGGTTTTCGAGTTTATCCTTACCATATAGCACTTCGGCATCCAGGTGTTCTGCGATTTCACGAACAGTTGGGCTTTTTAGCAGGAGGTTTGTTGGGATAGCTGATAAAAACAGGTTGTCCGATTTGAGTTCCTTCTTCATGGCTTCCAGCAGCTCGTCTCTTTTTTCATTCTCTGCTCGATTTATGATCACACCTACAATATCATAATCCTGTTCGTGATAGCTTTCAATGGCCAACTGAAGTGGGCTCAAAACTTCCTGGATCGATCTGCCCAGATCACCCCTGCCAATGAGTAAAACAGGGCTCCCAAGATTCTTAGCCACATGAATATTGATGCCTACTTCAAAGGCACTGCCCTCAGCGACAAAATCAGTGCCCTCAATAAGCACAAAATCGCTTTTCTTCTCGAGTACCTTATATTTTTGGATGATCCGGTCAAGTAGCTTATTTGTTTGCCCCGAAGAAATCAGGGATTGAGCCTCCTCCAGACTAAATGCATAAGCTTCTTCATATTGCTGATCAAGACCGAAATGCTCTATGAGCAAGTTGATATTTCTATCCTTCTTATTTTTCTTGTTGTTGTAGATGATAGGTTTGAAGTAAGTGACTTTTCGGGTCCTTCTCAATACATAATCAATGATTCCCAGGCAGATCAGGGACTTGCCACAATGTGGTTCAGCAGTGGTTATATAAACGGATTTGGCCATTAGGTGGAAGTTGAATTATTGTTTTGGTAAAATATAACTGTACAGGTGATATTGCAAATGATTTCTATGACAATGATGGTACTATATTAACGTTCGTATTTATTGGTTTGAACATGGTGAGTATTAGCTTTTTTATCGGGTTGCAATTTACGGCACGGCTTTCCGTGGCATCATGATGAGGGTCAAAGAGGGCGGTGATTAATGTCAGTAAAATGCATCTAATGATAGTTGAATAATGACGGGCGCTGGAGTAGCAAATGAATCATTTTTACAATACACCAGTGAAAAAACATTATAGTCAGCATTCCATAGAGTCAGGCTTTTTTTATATTGTTGCTCAGGAAGAACCAAACCAATGGAAGGATTTAAATTTTCGATACCCGTACATATTCGCTGGCAGGACCTCGACCCGCTTGGCCATGTCAATAACGCTGTTTTTGTGACTTATTTTGAGATGGCACGTGGCGCCTACATTGGTGAGGTTTGCCCGGATTGGGACTGGAAGCAACACATCTTCCTCATAGCCAGTGTTCAGGTGGATTTCAAAAAAGAGTTGATGCTTACTCATGTAGTACCCAAAGTACATGTCCGCACCTCCCGGATTGGCACCAAGAGTTTTGGTCTGGAGTATGCCATCACCACCGAAAAAGGTGATGAAGAGATTCTTCACGCGACAGGCAGCACGGCCCAGGTCATGTTCGACCCGGTCAACCGCAAGACCATCCCCATGGCCGACTGGATCCGGGAGGCGCTTACAGGGTATGACGGGCCGTTTGAGGGATGACGTCTTTTATTCCCCCTATGTCCCCCTTTTTAAAGGGGGACTGCTTCTATAGTCAGTCATCCTAAATGCCTACCTACCCGAATACAAATTCAGAACGAGGCAATTGCAACTTTGGGTCGGTGTCTGTCTGGCCATGGAGTGTTAGCCTCGAATTCACTAATAAAATTTTTTCGGTCTTACCTTTCTTCATACTAATCTAAATCATAGATTATATGTAGATCAGCTACAAATGGATTTTTAGCAATATCCACGAATTAGTCCGACAAGTCGGACAGGATATGTTTGCATTTCTCAGATACGCTTTCGCCGAAGGTGAAAGTATTTGTGCAATATCTTCTTTCAATTTATTAGGTTTTCATTAGTTAATTCGTGGCAAAAATATTACAGCTTTGGGTCGGTGTTGTCACTGTGAAAACACCGACATTAAGCTTAATTAGGCATTAAGCAAGCTTAGAATAAATGATTTCATATAGATATTACCCTTTACCTAAAACTCTACGTAGGTGGACCCCAATACCCCGGCTGGTGCCTGTCCGCAGTAGGGGATCCTCACCAGACGGAAAAGATTTAAAAAACTGTTATGGAAAAATCAGGTCTTATTAGCCAGCCGATTTCTCTTTGTTTGGTAAAGGAGCAAATAAGCTTTTTTTGTTGGTTCATCAAGAAATGACCGATGGATTAATTCCTCAACAAGCGCCTGTTTTTCGATAAAAGGCTTCAATAAGAGATCAATTCTTCTTTCACCTATTCCAATCCTTCTGGCAAACTCCTGAAAATCTTGTAAACCAGCCCAACCATTGACTTTCATGTGATCGGACATGTAATCATCCATGAATAAACCTTCATCCAGGGCAAAATCTCTATCATCAATGTGGATGCGTGTATTAATCAGGTCATAGGCCGGGCTTAGGATATGATCCCCACTGGAAGTTTGCAGCAAAGCAAAGTTTTTTAGATGTGCATCCCCATTTGAAAAGAGATAATTGAATACGACTAGCTTGAAAAACTTTTCCATTTCAATGATAGAAGCAGGCACATATTTCTGAATCAGATGAGCCATTTCTTCATAGCTGTATCCGTACTTATAATTTGCGCCGGAATTCTCACTTGTTTTGCCTGCCAGGGAAGCAAAGTCTTCTTTTCCCCATTTGGAGTTGTTATCTCGGATATCGAAACGTTTGGTGATATAAGCTGGGGATCCATCTCTGAAAAATATTAAACCATTTTCGGCTGTATTGATTCCATAGACCTGTCTGGCTATTTGCATTGTCAGCTGCTCGTTGGCTGGAACCAATCTCACTTTTTTTAAATCTCTTGGAATAGGCTTAAGTATGTAAGTGCCCTGCTCACCTTCCTCTGTCAGGTGTAGCTTGTTCTTTTCAAGAATCAATGAAACCTTTTCCTGGACTCCGGAAATGGATAGTCGCTTGCGGTTATCCAGGAATTTGCCTGCATCCTCATCACTTTCTTCCGGTGTATTGTAAGGCAGGATGTGACTAACCCTCTTACCATTAAATAATCTTCGCAGACAAGCCTGGCTATAAGTATCAAACCCTTCAGCTAATGTCCCCGGGCAATATTTTATCTCAGGCATCATTTACTTTCAGGATTTATGGGGACTACACTCACCGCACCGATGCTATCTTTTGAACTGGTTGCCAGCAACAAACTGAAATGATCTTTTTCATCAATCTGGAGCATCCTGCATTGTAGCTTTCTGTTCACTCCTTCAGAAAGCATATTGAAAAAGAAGGGAAACAAATGGTCGGACTGAAATTTCTTTTGACTTTTTGGAAATGTGAGGCTAATCGCTGGTTTGGTACTGTCTGCTAACCAGCTATCAACATATTCAAATTCATAAAATGATGAATCCACCTGGGTAAGTGTTCCTGCCAATTGATCGTTCCACAGTACTTGTGCACTTCTCATATTTAGGATTCAACTTTCTTTACTTCTAACTTGAACTCCATACCCAGCACATCGGCAAGTTTTGTGAGGGTCTCAAGTGTTGGATTACTCTTTTTACTCTCCAGTGCTTTTAGCGTACGCAGGCCGACACCAGATAGATCTGCCAGTTGTTCCTGGGTAACTCCAAGTTCTTCCCTGCGTTGCTTTAGTGTGATTACTAGTTGCTCAAGGTGCATTATAAGGCTCTTTATGGAGATAAAAATACAGAAAACAAGTAAAACAACCTAGAATAGTGCATGGAAATACACTTTTTAAGTCTGGTCTGAGGTTTGGGAGGGTTGTAGGTGGTGATAGTGTATTAAATAGCACCATAGGGTTGCCTTATGATATAAAATCACTTTTATAGGTCATCTTTTTTAATCCCCCTTTGTCCGGGCGAGGGGGATTGGCAGCAGCTACCCCACCACACCGACATTAAGCTTATTCAGTATGGATTCATTGCTTGCCAATGAGTAAAGGAAGTATCCAAAAACCCTTTATCTTGGCGAACCAATATGTACAACTCACCCTGATGGGTATCACCGCAATTAATTATGACGATGAATGACAAACAAAGCCAATTGGTAAGGACCGCCCGAGTTACAGGAATATGGTATTTGCTGCTGGCTGTTACAGGTCTTTTAGGATTCCTGATTTACCACACGCAGATATTTGATCCGGAATCATCGGAAAAGACGCTTGCGAACCTGACCGACAAGGAGTCCCTGGCTCGCGTGAGACTGCTGTTTGAATTTGGCATTGTCGTTTCGCAGGCCCTTGCAGCTGTATGGTTTTATCGATTGTTTAAAAGTATCAACGATTGGGCAGCCTGGGCACTTGGTATCTGGGGGATGGTAAATGCGGTGGTCATTATGATCAGTGCCATTTCTATGGCCTCAGCGATTGAAATTGCAGCTCACTCTACCCAAAGCATGGAGAGTAAACTCATCATCATTGAACTTTTGAGAGGTCTCATCAAAGATGCCTGGGGGGTCGGCAGTTTGTTCTTTGGCCTTTGGCTGATCCCGATGGGATATATCGTGACCAGCTCCAGACGCATGCCTGTTTGGCTTGGAAGAGTTCTGATCCTTGGTGGGGCAGGCTACCTGCTGAATGTGGTGCTCAATTACTCGGGAGTGGGGAGTTCGTGGAGAGAGTTCCTGGTTATCCCGGCGACCATCGGAGAATTCTGGATGATCGGGTATCTATTGATTTTTGGGATTCGACCGGAAACGGAATAAGAAACAAAGGTATCCGCAGAAAGCTCTAGCCCACTAATTCACTAATGAATCTTTTAGCCTTACTTTTCTTCATACTGATTTAGATCATCTATTATAGATAGATCATCTACTAATGGATTGTTAGCAATAAACACGAATTGGTCCGACAATTCGGACAGGATACAGTTACATTTATCAGCTACGCTTTCACCGAAGGTAAAAGTATTTGTGCAATCCCTATATTCACTTTATTAGTTGTCATTGGTGAATCCGTGGTTTTAAATATTTTCAGTACACGGGTAGTGTAGTTGTTTAAACAAGCTTAGTAGAAATGGCATCAGATAGAAATCCCCCTTTTACCTCTGTCCATGATCAAGGAAAAAACCTTGCAACATGCATATTTTTAAGTCCAGCCTTACCATCATTTTCTACAAGGCCTTGTACGACCTTCCGTAAGGCCTTGTGCGACCTTCAATAAGGCCTTACGCAAGCCTCTGTAAGGCCTTCCATCGAGGCCTATGAAGCCTTACGGGAGCTCGCGTAAGGCCTTGCATCTTCTACTGCCAGGTTTTGATGCTCCTTTAACCCTTTTTACCATTCAAAAACCAAGGTTATTAGACCGCTATTTTAGGTATTGATAAGCGACGGAATCGTGAGGTTACAACGGGGTGTATACGGTGTGTGTTAAAATGTGTTAAAATTTGAACTAAAACTTAACGAGGAACGGGTTAAGGCGTATATATTAATAAGGTGTAAAGTAGCCAATCTCGAGACCACTACCCATCCCCAGGAGCTCCACTTCTTTAATTATTTTATTCACACTTTAAATTGTAAAACCATGTCAATTCAATTCAAAACCGTTCGCCGTTCCGAGCCGGGAGTGCCCGGAGGTGGACAACACAAATACTACGCGGGCATCGAAAGGGACCGCAAAGTAGAGATGAGAACCTTTATTAAGGCTATTGGGGCCAGAAGCACCGTGAATGTGGCTGATGTATATGCAGTCATTGAAACGTTTCTTCAGCTGATCCCTGAATACCTGCTTGAAGGCAGAGCTGTCGATTTGGGGCCATTTGGTAAGTTCAGTGTGAACATATCAAGTATTGGCCATGAGCAGCCAGAGGATGTATCAGTTTTCAGTATCCGTAAAACCAGGGTGCAGTTTACACCGGGTGAGGAACTGAAAAATCAATTCATCAAACCGAAGTTTGTCAAAGCAGAAAATGGCGATTTAGTCACACCTGCTGATGTTGAACCAAAACAAGTTGCATGAATACGCTAGATCATTTTATCTGGACATAAATCCCGTTGGCGGCAGCGGGATTTTTTTTAGAACATTTATCTATTCAGGCACTGATTTTGTTAATAAGGTAGTCATGACTAAGTCCGGATTTCAGACACACCTCTTCTTATTTACATTTATCCTCTCATGTTTATGTTACCATACTTCTTGCAGAAACACTAAACCTCATTATTCTACAATATCCTATGATAGCCTGATAGCGATGGAGGAGGAGAATAGTTCTTATATAATTAGCCGACGGGGGCCAGGTTATAAACAGACTATGGCTACTCTTATTGATTCCTGTGAATCTTTGATGTATAGTGACAATAAAAAAATCTATCAGGTAGACCTAATTCCGGAGAAAGTATTCGAGATAATAAGATCTATCCAGGAAGATTGCATTCGTAAGGAATATGGTTATTTCTCAGAGAGTTTATTAGTTCGGATGTTGAATGAAATAATGCTATTCAGGGAAGAAATTGGAGATGCAAATGAACCATTTAATAGTTGGTGTACTATTATTGATGGTCGTCCATTTTATCAGTTGCAATATGCAGTTGATCTTGGTGATTACTTTTTGATTTGTTATAAGCATGGAAGAGGATTATCTGGACCTGATACCCACCTGTCACTAATTGATCTGACCAATGGTGAAAATACCATTACTTTCCGTCCGGATAATATTGGCTATTCGGATGAATTAGAACCCCTTGGTTTTCGTCATGTAAGCTATTTTAAAGGTGAAAGCTTTCATAGCGATATAGAGGATGTGTTTTAGATAATGCTCCCTTGATTAAAGCTAGTGTGCGATTGCATAAAGTGATAGCTTTTACGAATTCCTCACAGAATCCCGTTATTCTAAATTATTTGGAAACTTGTATATTGACGTACTATGCGCGAATTTGTAATTATCATACTTTTAATGATGACTTTGGAGGCTTGTAATCAAAAACCCTTCGCAAGAATTTTGGCTACAAAAGGAGATAATTCCATACTCAATTCGACTAGAGATATTGGAGTTGGGGATTACCTATACTCAAATGACACAGTTGTTTTGGCTGAGGATGGTTACATGGGTTTGATCTTATCCAGTGGTGCAACTTTTGAACTCTTTGACCCAGGAATCGTAGCATTGGAACCCTATTTCGTAAATCCTTACTATAAATCTCGCAACCCCTGCCAAAACGTAAACCGGCCTTATCAAACCTCCAAATCTATTCTATCGCATTGCAGTAAAGAATATGAAGTAAGCCTTGAAGGAAATTATAGAGATGATTTAATAGATATCTATCCAACAACAATTCGATTAAATTTTAAGGTACCTACTACTATTGATTCAATTAGTGTAACACTTTTAAACAGGTGCATAGAAAAACTAGATTCTTCTACATTTTTTGAAAATTTTCTGGATTTGAAAATTTCAACTATGGATTTAACCACCTTGTATGATGGACTAATATTTTTCTCTGTTAGTGGATACAATTCTGGCAAGGAATATAAATGCAATTTATACGGTATGCAGATCGTCAATGAAGAGAGGATTGAAGAAATTGAAAATGCCTTGGACCCAATTAGGGGAAATGAACAATTGAGATTGTTCTATTCTGGAAACAACCTACCTCTAAATGCTGCATACCTTCAAAACCAAAATTAGACGATGTAGATCTATCTGAACTGGGCTGTGTATACCTAACACCCACCCTCTAAACAAACAAAAAACGACTTTTAAACAAAGTCGGTCTTTTGGCTTCTCTCGACTTTTGTATCATCAACAATGAAACAAGAGAGATGAATACTAAAAATCAATTTGGAAAAAAGGGTTGGACACCAGATAGGATCGGCTCCCTGAAAGGCAAAACATTTGTTATCACCGGCACCACCAGCGGTACTGGTTTTGAAGCTGCACGCATTCTGCTGTCTAAAGGCGCGAAGGTGGTGATGCTCAACCGCAACCCCAAAAAAGCAGAGGAAACCATCACAGCTTTGAAGCAAGCGCTTGGGGTTGCCATAGATGTCACCAATATTCAGATGGATCTGGGTGTACAGGCTTCTGTGAAAAAAGCCGCAGCGGAAGTATTGAAGAACGTGACCCACATCGATGCCCTGATGTGCAATGGTGCCATCGCACAGGTGCCTACTCAAAAAATCACTGTGGATGGCTGGGAAAGCCAGATGGGCGTGAATTATTTCGGACATTTTACGTTGCAGGCTTTGCTGTTTCCAATGATCGAAAAGTCCAATGGACGTATTGTCACGGTTGGAAGTATGGGGTATAACATGGGGATCAAAACCATCAAATTTGATGACCTGAACTGGGATAAAGACTATACGCCCAACGATGCGTACAGCCAAAGTAAATTGGCTCAGATCATGTCGGTGTATGAATTGCAGGACAGATTGGAAAAAGCCGGTAATACGAATGTTAAAGCATATGCCTGTCACCCGGGTTCTTCCAGGACCAACCTGATCAATACCAGTGGCAGCTTCATGATGAAAATGATTTTTGGTCTGATGAAACTGTCACCCTTGACGCAACCTGCGGAAAATGGTGCCTATCCTGAATTGATGTGTGCTACGGAGGAAGATTTGGATCAGAAAGCATTTTACGGACCAACAGGACGCAGCAATTGGGTGGGCCCGGTTGGAGCCCATCATTTAGAGCCACACGCCAAAGACAAGGCAGTAGCCAAAAGACTGTGGGATCTTTCGGAAAAGGAAACTGGTGTGAAGTTTCCGATTGAAACCATGGACGTTTCGCTGGAAGGGACCCATTAATTTTTAACTATTTTTAATCTATGGTACGTCCAGGAGCAACAGATAAGGGGAAGGTATTTTTGTCCGGAACGGTGGAAAAAGAATACACCTGGGAGCACATTTCACCGCAGCACATCATCGTGTTTATTTATTCAGGTGAGATGACCCTGTCGTATGGGAGAAATACGCTGAGTTTTAAAGCCGGGAATACTGTTTTAGTTCCCAAGAATCAATTGATCCGGGTCGTAAAAAGCCCGGCTGATGGACAGCCATTCAAAGCGGTGTCTATGTTTATGCCGGAGGTAGAGCTGCGCAAGTTTTATGTGGATCGTCCGGTTCTTGAAAGTTTGGATGAAAGCATCGCGAAGCAAAGGCCGATAAAGTCGCATCCTTTGTTGGACAGTTTCTTTAAATCGATGTTTTCCTATTTCGATATGGGGGACGAGCTGCCGGAGAAGCTTGTAGCTATCAAGATTCAGGAGGCCCTGACCATCATTGATGAAGTGGACAAAAGGGCCAGTGCGATCTTAGGCACGTTTAACGAGATCGGGAAGGTGGACCTGGAGAAATACATGGAAGAACACTATATGTATAATCTGCCTTTGGAGAAGTTCGCCTTCCTAACGGGTAGAAGCCTGACCACTTTCAAGTCGGATTTCAAAAAGATATTCAAAACTACACCCGGGAAATGGCTCACCGAGAAGCGGCTGAACCTGGCGCATCACAAGCTGACAACAGAAAAGCTGCGGGCCACGGAGGTCTATCTCGCGGCGGGTTTCGAGAACCTCTCTCATTTTTCATTTGCCTTTAAAAAGGCGTTTGGGTACAGCCCCAGCAACATTCAGGGGCAACAATTAGCCCGATAATTATCAACTAAATAATAAATCATCAAGACATGGAAATATTAAAAGCAGCCACGGAGTGGGCACGAGCCGAAGTTTTCTCTACACGATTCTTCATCTTTTTCGTATTGGTGTTTTTGCTTGCCAGCATCGGTTTTTGGCAGCTCGGCAAAACAGATATGGCAAAGGCCTACATCATCCCCATGCTGGTGGCAGGGGCTTTACTGCTGACCATCGGGCTAGGATTGTTTTACACCAATAAAGCAAGGATCACCCAGTTCGAAAAGGCTTACAACAGTGATGCCCAGGCCTTCGTCGCCTCAGAAATTGTTCGTGCCGAAAGCACGATAAAAGAATACAAAACTATCGTGTTTACTGCTATCCCATTGATCATTGCGGTCTGCGCCCTGGTCATTGTATTCGTCGATATTCCTGCCTGGCGAGCAAGTATGATTACCACCATTGCCATGATGGTCGTGATCTTATTGATAGACGGTACCGCCCGCGCCAGGATTGAAGCCTATTATGAGCAATTGCAGGAAGTGGAGATGAGGAGAGGGGGATTACTTCAGTCAGAACCTTTAACAGAAGAATTGTTAAATTAGGTGTTTGTATTGGTATTACGCTATGTAGGAGCAATGGATATAACATGGTTTCCCAATTCTTGGATCCGTATTAGAGCGAATAAACTAGTTGTCTATTTTGACCCCGCTTATCTGACAACATATTTTTCGGGATATGCTGACAAAACAGAGTTTTCAAAATGGCCAGATCCGATAGATGGGTTACCTAATGGACTTGAAAAAGCTGATTACATCTTTATCACCCATCACCATAAGGACCATTGTAAAAAGGTGACGACCCAGAGACTGTGTAAGAGCTCCACAAAGCTTTTTGCACCGGCATCCTGCAGGAAAGAGCTTGGGGATATTTTTCAAATTGTAAAAGCAGGTAATGAAATACCTCTCAAAAATGATTTGTTCATTCAGGTGATCAATGCCTACAACACAGAAAATGGCAGTTCAACGCGTAAACAGCATAAGAAAGGAAAGGGCGTTGGCTATATATTAAGCATTGGTAGTATGTCCATTTATCATGCCGGAGATACTGATCTGATCTCTGATATGAAGCAAATTCAGCTCATAGATGTTGCACTAATGCCTATGGGAGGAAAGTTTACGATGGATTGACGTGAGGCCATTAAAGCTACATTATTGATTCAGCCTAAACTTGTTATCCCTATTCATCACCTTGGGACAGACCCAAAGGAATTTTGCAAATCAGCAAAGACCAACAATATAAATTGTGTTATTCCACAGATCGGGCAACCAATTGAAATATAATCAGTATTGTAGCGCCCAAATCAATATTAAGATTCAACTTTCACATTCCATTTCTCCCCACAATTCCCGAACTTACCTGATCACCAGTGAGGGAATCATGAAAGCCGGTAAAAAGGAGAGGGCCAGGAGTAAAAGGAAAGTCGATCTGTTGGTGCTTTCGGATATTCATTTGGGTACTTTTGGATGCAAGGCCAAGGAACTTACCAATTACCTGAAGAGTATCGAACCTAAACAGGTTGTCCTGAACGGTGACATTGTAGACATCTGGCAATTTAGCAAGCGGTACTGGCCCAAAAGCCACATGAAGGTGCTGAGCCAGCTGCTGAGATGGATCTCCATGGGCATCGACACCACATACATCACAGGCAATCACGATGAAATGCTCCGGAAGTTTGAAGGCCTGAGCGTGGGAAACCTACACATCGAAAACAAGATGACCCTCAAGCTGAAATCGAAGAGGGCATGGATCTTTCATGGAGATGTGTTTGATGTGACCATGGCCCATTCCCGCTGGCTGGCTAAGCTGGGAGCGATAGGCTATGGCGTTTTGATCATACTCAACAAGGCATTTAACTTTTTCAGTCAGCTTTTTGGTAAAGGTAGAATCTCGCTTTCCAAAAGGATCAAAGACGGCGTAAAAGGGTCCTCAAAATCCATGAAGCTATTTGAAGCGACAGCTACCCGCATAGCTGCTGATAATGGTTACGATTTTGTGATTTGCGGACACATCCATACCCCCCGGATGAAGGAGTACAAAGTCGGAAAACGGAAGGTAATGTATCTCAATTCCGGCGACTGGGTGGAAAACATGACAGCGCTGGAATACCATAAAGGAAAGTGGCGGTTGTTTCATTATGTTGAGGATGACTTTGTTATTCCGGATGGCTCTGTAGAGGTGTTGGAGGACGAACAGGAAAGGCTGTTTGATAAGTCACCGAAAGAATTGTTCAGCAAGATGATGGGGGACATGCTGAATAGGCCCAAGTGAGATTGGCCATGGCTAATAAAAACATGTCACATAATAAAAACGTGTCACAAGGGACGCTTGCGCCAGTTTTTAGAAAAATATGTGACATATTTAAGTGCTTAATTTGTTACATTACACTTACCCATTGACCCAACCTTAAAATGAAAACGCTTCTACCATTTTTGCTCTCTGGATTAATTCCTGGGGCTGGTCAACTATACCTCAGAAAGTATATTTCAGGATTAGCTTTTCTTCTGCTACCAATAATTGTAATCCTGATTTTTCCAGAGATTCCGATTCAATTTTCTTATTTGACTTTTATCATCATATCTGTTGCTGATGTGTATTTTGTTTTACAAAACATAGTAGGGAGGAAAAAAGCACTTATAAACTTATGCTTTACCATAGTCATATTCGTAATAATCATTCCGTCCGCTTTCTATCTTTTTACTTTATCCATGTACAAAGGGGGAGAGTATGTCATAAATGAACATTTGAATATTATTCATACCAGAGACGAAATGGTAGAAATATCAAATGCTTTGAACAGACATTATATTCGCAATAAAGAATACCCTGAGAATTTTATGGCGTTTGTTAATCGTAAACCAATTTGGGAGATGTGGGCAAAAGATAGTTGGGATAACGACTACAGATATGCACTGACTGATGTTGGTTACCTTCTGACCTCCGCCGGAGTTGATGGGGTTTTTGATACCGATGATGACATTACTAGAGCAAATTAGCTCCTAAAGGTTAAACTCTGTAGGTGCACCCTTTTACATACTCCTTAGGCCGTCCCTTCAAAGGATTATCCTAAAGGATGGAGTCCCGCCAGGGACGACCTGACTGTAGAATTATCAACAAAATAAGGTTAGCTCCGTAGGAGCGGCCTGTGTTTTCGTTTTGTTGGTCGGCAAGGTTGACAGATCTACATTGCTATACTGATGTAGTGTCTGGTTAGTAAAACATGTTACATGATAAAAACATGTGATATAAAAAAACATGTCACAAGCGGGACGCTTGCGCCAGTTTTAGGGGACGCTCACAAGCCAGTTTTAGGGGACGCTCAGTTTTAGCTTGCGCCAGTTTTAGGCCCTGTGTGATTTAGAATACAGATGCCTAAGCCCAACAGGGGTGTAATCATTCCCAAGCCTCATCAAGCCCAGGCGATTAAAATCCTAAATCCTCCTACCTTAGCCGGGTATGACAAAAAGGGAATTAACACAGATGCGTAGGGCGATCTTAGCCAGTCAGGGTTTACACAAGCCAAACCCCTTTGGTAAAGGAAAAAGAGCGGTCCTGGCTGCAGTGGAAAAGCTGGGTTATATACAGATCGATACGATCTCGGTGGTGAACCGGGCCCATCACCATACCTTGTGGACAAGGGTACCAGACTACCAGGAAAAATACCTGGACCGGCTGGTAAAGGAACGGAAGCTTTTTGAATACTGGTTTCATGCTGCATCGTATCTGCCGATGCGGGACTACCGTTTTGCGATCCCGCTGATGCAACGATTCAGGGAGCGAAAATCACCATACTATAATGTGGATCAGAAGGTGCTGAATCAGGTCTATGATCGGATTAAGATCGATGGTCCGCAAAAGGCCAGGGACTTTCAGGCACCGAATAAGAAATCAGGTGGCTGGTGGGAATGGAAGCCTGCGAAGGTAGCGCTTGAGAAACTCTTCATGCAGGGCGAACTGATGATCGCTGGCCGGAAGGGCATGCAAAAGATCTATGATATCAAAGAAAGGGTCTTGCCGGACTTTATCAATACTTCCACGCCCGATCCTCTGGAGTATGCCCAGTATTTGGTTGAAACACACCTGCGAGCTTACGGGGTGACGAATGTGAAACAAATCACCCACCTAAAGAAAGGGCAAGAGCTCCGGAAAAACGTTGAAGATATTCTTTATTACAAGGTCAAAAATGAGGAGGTACAAAAGATCCACTTGAATGGATTTCCTGCCTTGTATGCATACAGTGATCTTCTGGTAAAGACAAAAAGCAAAGCACAAGCCGGTATCAGGCTTTTATCTCCTTTTGACAATGTCGTCATTCATCGCGACCGCACAGAAAAACTCTTTGGCTTTGACTACCGCATTGAGTGTTATACCCCGCAACCCAAAAGGCAGTACGGTTATTTTTGTTTACCCATTTTATTTGGGGATGAATTCATTGGTCGAGTCGATTGCAAAGCACACCGTAAAAAGGGCGAACTGGAGTTGATTCATTTGCACATTGAAAACACAAAATACGACACCAGCGAATGGTTGGATCCATTTGTTAAATCAGTTAACAGGTTCGCAAGTTTCAATGATTGCACATCCATTCGTGTCTCCAAAGTCAGTCCGAAAAGCTTAACAATCCCTGTTAGAGAAGCTTTTAATACCAAGATTTGATTTTAAAGCTTATGAATTTTCTGATACCACTTCATTTTCCTTTTCTAAAAACTATTCACGAACTTTCCAGTGACCATGCTCCAGGAGTTTGACATATGGAAATTGCTTGCCGGACTGGGTATATTCATGTTCGGCATGTTTTTGATGGAGGAATCCATCAGGAAGCTATCTGGTCGGGCTTTTAAGCGCCTCATCAGGGAATACACCACCGGGAAAATCAAATCCATCCTTTCAGGCGTTTTCGTTACCTCTATCCTTCAGAGCAGTTCGGCTGTTTCTCTGATGGTACTGGCCTTTGTGGGGGCCGGCATCATGACCATGGAAAATGCCATTGGGGTCATCCTGGGCTCAAATCTTGGCACCACCGTCACGGCCTGGATCGTGGCCACCATCGGGTTTAAAGTAAACATCGAAAGCTTTGCGTTACCATTGATCGGTTCCGGGGGACTAGGGATCATCTTCCTGGGGAAATCAGAGAAGTATTCCAACATCAGCAAGCTGCTGGTTGGATTCGGCTTCCTGTTTATGGGGCTGGACTACATGAAGAGTAGTGTAGAAGGTTTCACCAGCCAGTTTGATCTGACCACCTTGCCAGATTACGGAATCCTGGCCTACCTGGGCATTGGCATTCTGCTCACAGCCATCATGCAGTCCAGTTCGGCCACCATGGCCATCATCCTGACTACCCTGAATGCTGGAATCATAGCATTTGATGCTGCAGCAGCCATGGTGATAGGTGCCAATGTAGGTACCACCGTCACTATTCTGTTGGGAGCCATTGGCGCTGTACAGGTGAAAAAAAGAGTGGCATACAGTCATTTTGCATTCAATCTGACTACAGGCATAGTTGCACTTATCCTGCTTCCGGTTTTAACCTTTGTAGTTCTCAGGGTCTTTGATGCCAGCGAAGATGCAGTGGTTGGACTGGCTTTGTTTCATACATTATTCAACTTCATCGGGGTAGTGGTCTTCTTTCCCTTTATTCATCTATTTGCGAATCTGCTGACAAAGGTCTTTCCGGACCGTAAAACTGAGCTCACTTTATTTATTAGCAATACAACTCCAGAAGTGGCAGAAGCGGGTATCACTGCCATCCGACAAGAAAGCCTGCACCTTGTAGAAAATGTGTTGCGGCACAACCTGAGTCTGCTGAATATTGATCAGAAGTTGGTTTTTTCTAACTATGATCAGAACATGCCAAAAAGGCTGCGCAAAGGACATTCTCCTGTATATATCTATGAGCATTTGAAGCTGTTGCAAGCCGAAATTCTAACGTTCGCAGCAAAAGTTCAGACCCATGAGCAATCTACGGCCGAGTCGGATGAGTTAAACAGATACCTGCATGCTACCAGGATGGCCCTACATTCGGCCAAGTCGTTTAAGGATATAAAGCATGATTTTGATGAGTTTGAAAATGCAGACAATGTGTTTCTTAATGAGCAGTATACTCAATTCAGGAAGAGGCTGGTTGAAACCTACCTGAAGATCGATAAGCTGATTGCAGAAAATGAGCATGACAAGACCAAAGACATCCTGACCATCCTGAAGATGCTCAAGGAAGATGATAAGCTTTTCGTCTCTTTGACTACCCAGGCCATCAACAGCAAACAGTTAGAAGACCTCAATGTGTCCACCGCCATCATTGTCAACAGGGCATTTGTTCAGTCATCCCGACAGATTTTGCTGGCTATCAGGGAGCTGGTTCTTACCACAGAAGAAAGCGACCAGTTTGAGAAGATCCAGGAGATCAGTGAAATGTTGATGGAGAATGAGTAGTCGGTAAAGGATCCTATCATCAAGGGGGCAGAGGGATTATTTGTTTCATCCTGACCACTTTTCACACCACATATGGAGCATCGGGGGGTGCGCCACCCATGCACACCCACAAGGGGGAGGAGTCGCATGTTTTGCTGGAAGGTACCATTCTTTATGCATTAGGAGATACACTCTTCACCATAGAAGCTCCCTACATTGTAAATATTCCACCTATGATACCACATGCCTTCAAAAACATAGGTGAAAAGACAGCAAACCTGATAGTGATTTTCCCCACCAATGTTTGGGAATACGATGTACTGGATTATTTCCCCTTTAAGGAGGAGTGATTGTTGAACTTTGTAAAAACAAAGATGGGAAAGATCACTTCGGAAGAGGTATCCATATCATGAGGTTGTAACTGAGAGCATGTGCTTTGCATTACCTCAGGACTATGGTTCATAGACCAGTGACCTATAAAAAGTTATTATGGGCTTCGGGTTACTAAACCAGATAATCCCTGAGTTTGATAAAACTTAAGTCGGTGCTAGCGAAGTTTGGGGGTCTTTAAGATACAATTGCCGTCAACCCTAATTAATATTCATTATTTCGGTAAGAGAATATGCATCCATAAAGGGGAGCCACCCACCGCTCTCGTACAAAAAGAATCGAAAGAGGTGCGTCCCCTGTAGCTGGCGGGGAGAGGAGCAGGGATGGGCTTAAGTTGTACGCCGAGGGTAAGACAAAGACCCCAGAGAAGGTAGGGGGACCTGATCATCGATCAGAAGTGTTTGACCAAGAAAGCATGTTTTACTCAAACGTTCTTTTAAAGAAATCCACCATCGGCGCAAGCCAGATCTCCCGGCTACCGACACTGAAGCCATGTCCTCCGGTCTCGAAATATCTGATCTCTGCATGGATTCCAATATCAATCATCTTATCATACAATGCCTGAGATTGTAGCCAGGGTACGGTACGATCATCTTTGCAATGCATGAAGAGGATAGGCGGGTCATCAGCATCCACGTAGTTAATGGCAGAGACACGACGCCAATGTTTGTCCTGTGTAGCGAAAGGCACGCCCACCCATTCTCCATTGCTGAGGATTTTCTTTTGGATATTAGGCTGAAGTGCGATCTGGAGGCTGTCTGTAAAACGTGATTCGAAGTCAAAGACACCGGCATACGCTACTGCTGCGTGAATATTGCTGTTGTTATCAGGGTATACAGCCTGGAGTGCTGCTAATGTGGCTCCGGCAGAACGCCCCACCGCTCCGACACTGTTGGGGTCAATTTGATAAAGTTCATTATGGTTTTTTAAATATTGGACAGAAGCCCTTATATCGGCCAGGGTAGCCTCATAGGTATGATCTGGCCTGCCCCGGTATGAGATGAGCGCAGCGATATAGTTGTTTTGCACAATATACTCAGCCATAAACCTGAAGGGTTGACCATCCTGAGACTTAAATCCACCTCCTTTAATCACCACAATACAAGGAGTGGGTTGGGTTAATCCATCGGGGACAAATAAATCGAGTGTCAGGTTTTCGTTAGCTGGAGAAAATGCTAAATTTTCATATACCAGGAAGCCGGAATCTTTCTTATGCTGCTGAGAGAGACTGTTCAAAAAGCTGTGAATTAAACACAAAAACCACAAAAACTTAAAGAAAAGACCCATCGCTACTAAGATTTTCCCTCAGCTCCATGCACTTGTTGATGGTTAATGGCTTTTCAATATAGCCATGGATGCGGTATCTGCTAGCGCGTTCTTTGTCCCGCTGGTCAGTAGAAGAAGTGGTGATGTAGACCTTGATCTTGCTCCATTGTTCTTCGGTAAGCTGGTCCATCACCTGCCAGGCATCCATTTGAGGCATATTGATATCCAGGAGCACAATGTATTTGTCTGGCTTTTTCTGAAGCTCGGCCAGGGCGTCCATAAACTCTTTCCCGTCTTTAAACGAAAGGGGCTGATCAGACAAACCACTATCAATGATCAGCTGTTTCTGTACTTCAGAAGTAATAAGATCATCATCAACAACAACTACCCAATAGCTCATCTTCTTATTGCAAGGATAAATTCAAGTTTATAGTAGAATCGACCATTTTTCGAATGATGGTATCGAGTTCATTGGCGGATTCATTGAGGTGCTTGATGTATTCCACCTTCATATCAGTAGTATTGCCTTTATTGATTAATTCCAGGATGCTGAGCATCCTCGCCAATGGGGCGCGTACTTCATGTGACTGAGACCACGCAATTTGTTTGAGTTGGCTGTTTTGTTCCTCAAGCGTTTTATCAATGATCTTTTTCTCATGAATATCTTTTCCTATCACGATGATGAGTTCTTCTTCCACCAAAGGATATGCAGACCATGCAAACCATTTAAATTCTCCTTCTTTGGTGATCAGGCGGCTCTCAAAATAATGGATGGATTTACCCTGCAAGCTGTTTCTTTGAAACAGGGTAGCTTTTTCCAGGTCATCGGGATGCAGCAGTTCCGCGAAGTTTTTTGACAGGACTTCCTGAGGAGGATACCCCATATTGCTTTCCACAGACGGGCTGATTTTCTTAATCGTACCCTCCAGGCTCATCATACAGAGGATATCGGGGCTTAAATTGAACAGATGTTCCAGCTCTTCTTCACTTTTACGTCGCTGAAGTTCCACACTCAAAACATTATTCGTGGTTTCCATGATGCTGTAGAAACCATCGAGTTCCGGGATTGATGACCGAAAGTAATAAAGCAAGGTCCCAACGGATTTTCCCCCATGCATCAACGGAATGCCCAGAACAGATTTCAACTCGTTCTTTGCCAGCTTATCAAGTTTGATGTCCTGATCAGTTTCGAGATTCGATAGGAACGTAGGTTTTTTGGCTGCCCATATTTTCCCAAGTACACCGGATTTCCTATCTGCTGTTTTTACCGTTTTCGATTTTTGGACAAAAGGAATCAGTGCAGTACCCTTAAAGGAAGAAGCTCTTCTGATCATCCTGCTCCCGTCCACATCACTTAACCACAATTCCGCATAGTCAGCAGATCCGAAATTTTTAAGTAGTCTTAGGATGAGCTGAAGCTGGGTGTCAAACCTTTTGGGTGAGCTGAAGATTCGCTGAATCTTAGCAGCTATGTCGTCAAGTATGCGTTGCTGATGTGTTTCTGTGATGTCCCGTGAATTCACAGAAATACCCCCAATGGCCGTGTCTTCCGTTCTGTTGGAGATAATCGTATCCAGCCACCTGTACTTGTTTTGCTTATCCAACACCCGGTAGGGGGGCAATGACAGCTCCCGGGAGGTTTTAATTTTGCTGAATTCTTCATACAGCAATGCCTGATCGTCGGGATGTACGATGTCAAAATAGTTTAGGCTTTTGAGGTCCGTGGGAAGATATCCTAGTATTCGATTGACAGATGAGCTGATATAAAGAAAGAAATGGTCCTCCGAGAGGATACTAACCCAGTCGCTGGAATTTTCAATGAGTGCTTCAAATTTCCGTTCTCTTTCGAACACTTCCACCAGAGCCGCATTCTTCTTGATCTTTTCTTCTCGCTCACGAAGTGACCGCAAGATCGCTGCCGGTAACAGGTCTATTCGGTTTTTTGTCACAAAGTCTGTAGCTCCTGCTTTGATAGCCGCAACAGCTTTTTCTTCACCCAATGTACCGGTCACAAAGATAAAAGGGGTCAACTCGTCCTTTTCCCTTAGAAACTGCAAAGCCTTCATTCCGTTGTAACCCGGGATGGTATAATCAGCAATAACAAGGTCGGGCTTTTCTTTGACTATCTTTTCTTCAAATGAACTTCTGTTGTGTGTAAAAATAAAATTGACATCAAAGTCCAACTCGAAAAATTGGAGTTTGATCAATTCAATGTCACTGAATAGATCTTCCAATATCAACACCGTCAATTTTTCCTTCTTTTCCATAGCAATCATTCAGGCAATAAAAACACTATTCAGATTTCAGCTGTCCACTCGGGTTTTGGTTTAACAATAGCCAGTAATAGCCCACATCTCTTACACTTTTGGAGAATTGTTCGAAATCTACAGGCTTTACGATGTAACTATTCACCCCCAGCTTGTAGGTTTCTATGATGTCTTTTTCTTCTTTGGAAGAGGTAAGTACAGTAACCGGGATGAATTTGGTTCTTGGATCCTCCCTGATTGCTTTTAATACCTCTATTCCACTCACTTTAGGCATTTTCAGGTCAAGCAGTATGAGCTTTGGTGGTTGGCCCACATCCCTACCTTCAAATTCTCCCCGTCCAAAGAGGAAATCCAAACCTTGTTTGCCGTCTTTTAACCAGACCATTTGGTTGGCCAGGTTGAATTCTTCTAATGCCAGGATGGCGAGTTCAGCGTCATTTTTGTTGTCCTCAAGTAATAATATTTCGACTAAGCTAGAATCTATCATTTTGGTTATTTTGGTATAGAAAAATAAAATGTGGTTCCCTTATCAAGCTCTGAAGATACCCATAACTTACCCCCATGCCGGGTAATGACTTTCTTGACGATGGCCAGACCAACACCCGACCCCTCAAACTCATCTTCATCATGTAATCTTTGGAAAATCTCGAAGATCTTGTTTTGATATTCCATCTCAAATCCTACCCCATTATCCGACACGCTAAATACGGTCTGACCATTCTCGTCATTGCTACCGACTTTGATGGTGGATATATCGCGGGTGGAAGAATATTTTATGGCATTACCCAGGAGATTGCCAATGGCCAAACGGAACATCTCCCGGTCTCCCCTGATTTCAGGTAGTGGTTCCATCGTAAAGTCAATGGTGTTTTTATCATGGCTCACCGTTAAGTCTTCGAAGACTTGTTGAAATAAGTCTTGCATTGAAAATGTAGTCACACGCTTTTCTATACGACCCATCCTGGAGAATGATAGCAGATCGTCGATGAGCATGCCCATCTTTTTGGAGCCATCCAGCACACAATCGAGGTAATGCTTCTCTTTTTCGTCTATCCTGCCTTCAAGTTTCTTGACCAGTATTTTGGTGAATCCATCTATGGCCCGGATAGGGGCACGTAAATCATGAGAGACGGTGTAAGTAAAGCTTTCCAGCTCCTGGTTGATGGTCATGAGGGTTGCAGTTCGTTCTTCTACCCGTTGTTCAAGCTCCCGGTTGAGCTTTCTTACTTCCATCTCGGCAGTCACACGTTCTGTGTTATCACGAGAAATAACAGCCACCGAAACTACCTCCGAACCAACAAAAATGGGTGCAACAGAAGATGCATAATATCTGGACACACCATTTAGCACTGCCTCAGTGTCGTAGGTGGTGGCTTTCCCAGTCTCAAAGGTATAGTTGAGGGCATTTTCTACTTTTGCCCGACTCTCTTTTGATTGGAAATCCAGAAGGTTGGCGCCTACAACCTCTTCTTTCTTGAGTTCAGGGGCCACATGATTGATAAATTCGATGATGCCCTCCCTGTTGACCATGAAAATATGATCGGGACTGTTTTCAAAAAGTGCCTGAAATCTGGATTCACTTTTCTCCAGTGCTTTCTGTACGAACTCTTTTTCTTTTTGCTCCTCTTTGATGATGGTGTTTTTTTCCAGAATGTAAGATTCAGCGATAATGCTAAGCCCCAGATCCACCATCTTATTCATGCCGTCCAATACTTTCGACAAAGCATCCAGGTCATGCTTGTATTCATCCATCATATATGGAAGGGCTAAATCGCGATATTGCTTCACCACACGAAACCAATCTGCAAATTTCAACCCGAGACGGGCATAGGTAATGCCCTGATTGAGTAGATGATCAGCATGAGCTTGCCATTTATTTTCCAGTATGGCCTCTCGCTCCAACTTTCTGGAATGTGCCTGCTGGGCTTTTTGCTCCTCCGGAGTTTGGGCTTTGATTAAGGGGCCAAATGTAGGGTCATCTACCAGGTAATTCCGGAGTTTATTATTGATGATAACATGGTTCTTGTCCATAAAACCATTGTATGCTTCCAGGGATGGAAATTCATCTGGATTAAATCTGTAGGGCATCTTATTTGCGGTTATGGATTGCATACAATATTATTCAGGAATAGTAAAAAAAATAGTCGTTCCAACTCCTAATTTTGCTTTTGCCCACACTTGGCCATTGTGGCGGGTGACAATCCTTTTTACAATGGCCAGTCCGGCCCCATTTCCTACTGAATCTTCATCACTATGTAACTTCTGAAATAGCTGAAAAAGTTTATTACTATACTCTTCTTCAAACCCTACACCATTGTCTTTAATGTAATAGTGCCCTCCGTTTTCATCCTCGTTGAATCCTATTTCTATTTTTGGGGTTTTTTCATCCATAGAAAACCTGATTGCATTATCCAGAAGATGATTCATCATAAGCTGCATCATAGACAAGTCAGCTTTCAATACAGGTAGTTTTGAGATCTGTAACTCCACCGGGGATTGATCGTAAGTGAGTAATAATTTTTCAAATACCGACTGTGACAATTTCTTTAAGTCTATGACCTCTACATGCATTTGCTGTCTGGTCAGCCGAGATAGGGTCAGGAGGTCATCGATCTGTTTGTTTAGCTTATCTACATTATCAGTGATCATATGCAGATATCGGAGATGGTCACCATCCAATCGATCGGATGCTTTTTTCAACAGGACATTTGAAAACCCTGTGACAGCTCGCAAGGGGGCTCTCAGGTCATGGGAAACGGAATAGCTGAGAGATTCCAGTTCTTCGCGAATTAATTCCAGTTCCCTGGTATTTTGCTCAAGCTGTTTGTTCTTGAGTTGTTTTGATAGGTAAAGTGATACGATTTGAGAGATTTGCTCAGGGTATTTGACAAAATGAAAAATCCCTTTTGGCTTTCCGAGAAGCTCAATTTCAGACCAGGAGGGAGATACAATAATGATGGGGATGCCAGTATTTGATGAGTGCTTTGCTATTTCAGAAATTTGCCGGTGTTCTTTTGCTGTGATGGCTTTTAAATTTATAAGTGCCAAAAGCACATTTTGTTTGGCCAACAAATGCAGAGCTTCGTCAATGCCGGATACAGTATAGCATACAATTTCGAATTCTGTCAGGTGGGATTTGAGTGCACCCGGGTCACTATCCACGATCAATATACCCGGACTGTCCGGATACAATTGTACCTTTCCGGTTTCTCTCTCTATTAGCTGGTTCATAACGTTGATGCCCTTTTTCGCAGTCGGATCAGGTCTTAAATGCTTTCATCTTTTGGTTCCCTCTTTTATTTTGTGGATTAGCCAGATCAATTACCAAAAGGGCTCAATGGTAATATTATGATAAAAAATTCTACTATTCCTTAAAAATAATCTATTTGTATAATTGTTTCACTATAAAAGCGATGCAAATTTTATCGTGAGATTTTCTATTAACCTCATTCATTATGTCAATAGTTCTCTTTTAACGGATTAGAGAGCGTAAGGGGGTATTTAATCCATTACTTGTAGATCATGATGCTCTCGGGGTTCATTCCTAAAGCAGCTGACTAAAGATTAAGTCTTGATGGTGAAGTAGAAAGTGCTGAATTCTCCTGGCACAGAATCGACCCAGATCCTGCCATTGTGTAACTCCACAATTTTTTTGCAGTGTGCCAGGCCGATACCCGTGCCTTCAAATTCTGTACGCCCATGAATTCTTTGAAACATGAAAAATATTTTCTCGAGGTCTTTTTCCTCTATTCCAATACCATTGTCTTTCACTTCAAACTGCCATCCATTTTCTATTGGGTGTGCAGAAATACTTACCGTGGGAGGTGATCCGTTTTTGTTGAATTTGATGGCGTTTGCGATCAGGTTTTGGAAGAGCAGCTTGATTTCTAGTGGATAGGCTTTTAATCGTGGTAGCTTGGTGACTTCTATTTGTGCTTTCTTGGCTTCTATTAGAGAGTTCAAATCTGAAAGAGATTCTTTAAGAACCTTATTGAAGTCGGTTTCTTCAAACTCTTTTATGCTGCTTAGCCTGGAGTAGTCCAGTAAACCTTTAATGAGCTCATCCATACGGTGGGCAGCTCGGGAGATGGCGTCAATATATATTTTACCATCCCCATCTAACCGTTTACCAAAATCTTCGGTCAGCAGGTCCATATAATTAATAATGGTAAGCAATGGCTCACGAAGGTCGTGGGATGCTATATAGGCAAATTGTTCCATTTCCTTGCTTTTTGACTCAAGGATGGAATACTTTCTCATTTTCTCTTCTGCCTCCTTGCGTTCGGTAATATCTGTTGCTACACCCAGGAAACCGGTTATTTCGCCTTGTTCATCTCTAATGGCAGTAACAACCAGTTGAACAGGAAATGTTGAGCCATCTTTTCTCACATACGTCCATTCACGGGATTCATGCCGACCTTCCCTGGCCACCTTAACAAATACCTCAAAACCACTGATGTCTTCACCATAGATCTCTGTGAGTTCCTGCCCCCGTTTTATAACTTCAACTTCTGTATGAATGAGTGCCGGAGTTTGTTTGCTAATCATTTCGGAAGCTTTGTATTGCAAGAGGGTTTCAGCTCCTTTATTGAAATGTGTGATCATGCCATTTACGTCAGTGCTGATGATAGAGACATGCCCAGCATTAAGTATTGCCTGTAATTCCAGGTTCAACAGGCTTAACTTCTCTTTAGACTTAGTGATCTCATTGATATCCTGAAACACACCATATAGGCGAACAGCTTTTCCATCAATAAATTCTGCCTGACCGATTGATCTTACCCATAGACTTTTTCCTTTTGCAGTAATTATTTCCAACTCTACATCATATGAAACCCCATTCATGATTGCATTTTCTACCACCTTAGTGATTCTCTCCCGACTTTTACCTTCTTTAAAGAATTCAATTGCCGGTTCGAGCTCTGGTGTATAATCCTGAGGCACTTCATGAATTTCTTTGGTTATCCGACTCCAATAAACCTTATTGTTAACCAAATCAACTTCCCAGGTACCAATGCGTGCGACTTCGTTGGTTCGTTCCAGAACTTCCTCTACACGTTGCTTTTCAGCTTGTTCTTGTTTTTGTTTGGTAATGTCCCGCAAAATGGCGGAAACAGCCCAGATATTTCCCTTGCTGTCTCTGATAGGCGATAGGGTGATGGAGACATTGATTATTTTATTGTCTTTTCGTACCCTCAATGTTTCTTTCTGCGAAACTGTTTCCCCCAGAGCGATTCTTTCCATCAGCACCTTTTCTTCATCCAGCAGTTTGGGTGGGAAAATCAGGGATATGTTTTTACCCAGAATTTCCTCAGCCGAATAGCCAAGTATCTTTTCTGCAGCTTTGTTCCAGGTGAGTATGGTCCCATCCAGCTTTTTGCTGACTATGGCATCTGCCGACGAATTGATGATACTGGCAAGCTGATTGAGCTTGATTTCTTCCAGCCTGCGCACCGAAACATCCCGAATCGCTGCAGACACCCATGTTTTATCATTGATTGTAATCGGGCTTAGCGATACTTCTACCGAAACTTCATTACCGTCTTTTCTCCTGGCAAAAAGCTCCAGGTTGGAGCCCATGTTTCTGGTCTTGGGAGATTCGAAAAAGCTGGTTCTGTGACTCACATGATTGTCTTTGAATCTTTCGGGTATGAGCACCTCTACTTTTTGGCCAACCAGCTCTTCCTTAGTATATCCGAATACTTGTTGTGTCTGAAGGTTTGATAGCAGTATCGTTCCACTTTCATCGATGATGATTATGGGATCGGGAGTGGAATCGAGTAGTTTACTGGTTTGCTCCAGATTACTTTCTGCCAGGTCTCTTTTAATAGCTATGTTGTTGAGCTCCCTGGCTGTGCTTCTTATGAGGATCAGTGAAACAAGAATGAATGAAAACGCAAATAGAGCAATTCCCAATTCTACAGTAACCCACTCATATCGCATAGAGATGATCCTGATGTATGCCAGTACCATGATCGCTATGATCATTTGGAAAAAAAGCTTTCGGGCCATAACATTCCCTATTCGGTTTCCTGTGAACAGACTCGAAATTCCCAATGAGGGATAAATCAGTGAGGAAGAGACAGAAATAAACAGGAAACCAAGGGAAGTATGAATGGCCATCGAATTAATGAACCAATGCTTGTAAAGAGGAAATAAACCTAATATATATCCAAATACCGCAATAAATGAAACAAAGGTGACAATGTGTAAACCAACCTGCGACAGTCGGTGAATCGATTTCTTTGATCTCAGGGTTACAGCAAAAAATCCCATTAAGGAGAAACAAAGTGCAGTGGCTCCGGCCATCCTCCTGGGTGTAGGTGACAATGGGTCTCCAGCAAAAAATATTTGATCAATCCCCAGGTCGATCTTAAAAAATTCTTCGGTGAGAGAAAGTAGCCCTACTGCCAGCACAAAAGCAGCAGGTAATTTCCATAATGCTTGCCAGAGGGAATCCTTGCTGAATAATTGAAAATGGATGGAAGCTGCAATGAGCAGGAAGGATAGTGCCGTATTAAACTTCATGGTGCTAAATCCGGGTAGGATACTCTTGAACACAGTGATGTCTAATATCCACCCCAGCATGACGAGCAGTCCTAGTACCATGATCACCAGATTGGTGATTTGAATGAATCTATTAAACCTTAAGCTTTCCTCGTTGATCATTTGCTGGTTGATTCAAGTTTCACTGACCTTGAATGGTAGCTGGCTCGAAGACATGTAATTTAGGAACCTCGATTAAATGAAACAACACGTTTTATGTTTATTGAAAATCCATTTGTCATATTGCGCTTATATTGGCAATAAAACTCATTCCGGATAAATTTTACCTTCCGAAAGCTTCAATAGAATTTTTAGTGCCCTGTCTTTATCGTTTTTATTCACAAAAATATGGTCATGAAAATACCCGGCCACTACATTACAGCTTATACCATTTCGGGCCAATGCCGTAGAAAAGGCAGCTGTGAACCCGACGGCATCTAATGAGGATTGCACCGATAAAGTGATCCAGGCTGTAATAAATGAATATGGCAACGAAAGCTTCTCCGCCTCTTCTTTGGTCATGACCAGGGTGATGCCCTCCTGCTCTTTGAATTCGAATAGTGTGCTTTCTCTGGGAATCCCGTCGGTATTTTCGACCATGGTAAATATATAATCTCCATCATGGAGGATAGGCTCCATTGACTCTATCAGTACACTGAGCTCTTTAATTCCTTTTTGGGAAGTATCCATTCTCTAAAGCTAGGAAAAGTAAAATTTAATGAAGAACGGCATGAATTCCCATGGTTTTCAAATTATGATTTATTCAATATTATTATGTTTATAATATCTTGTATTTAGCATATCTATTAATTTATTTTAAGCTTAATAATATTTATGCTTAATTATTGATTAAACGGAATTTAAACATTGGCTGTGGTAGCGAAGAAATTCGCTGGTACCAATAAATAACAGGATGTTGAATCAAAGTGCTGCAACACTGTTTCTAATCGTCACGGGAAGTTTGGATTGAAATAAATTAAGCTCAATAACTCCTACCTAATGAGATGCTGCAACATGAATTGGGTCAGGGATTTTAGGGTTTGTTTTAAATGAAAATTAAGAACACAGAAATGATCCATCATTTTTATCAATGGAAGATCTTTTCCAACTGGAAAGGTCCGTACTATACTTCCATTTTGCTATTGATTTTGTTCATCACCTTTATATGCTTTTCCAGGACAACTGGCTCAGAAAAGGCGACAATTCAAATAGAGGGACAATCCCAAAACGATCCATTTACTTACATCACTGTCTGCGAGGAATAATAAGGTTATGTCCCCACATAAGTCGTTATGATTTCATTCCTCCATGAGCAGGGGTGAGGTCTTTATCGACAATCTCCATACGCATGAGTTCGCCCTGGATTCAGGGTGTTCTCTGCGTATGAGTTGCTTCTATTCAATACTAAAATCCGCCTTGATTGTTACTTGTAGTTGATGAGTGGAGTAAAGCTAAACTGCTATTTATACACTTTTATCCGGCTTGGGAGCAGTACTTCATTTTTGAGATAATCGATCTCCGCAATCGTAGCAGCAACCAGTTTTTCCATAGCACTGATTTCCTGATCATCCAGCTTTTCCAACCTTGAAGAAAGCTGGTCTAGTTTATTTAACATGAGCGAGCGAGCGGTACCACAAATATTGTGAGCTACCTTTTTCAACGCCTTGATGTTGTTGGTGACCCGATGAACTTCGAGCTCAGTACATGCTTCTGTCAGGATCGGAACGGTAAGTTCAATCAGCTCAACCAATTCCTCCTGGCTATCAAAGAGCTCTGTTATCTTCCGGAGGTCAAAATGAGCCGATAGGTCCTGCTCTTCCTTTTGCCTGTCCACTGTTTTTCGTCCGGCAAACCAGCTGGAGAGCATGGTTACTACTTCATCTTCAACGAGTGGCTTGCTGAGCATATCATTCATGCCGGCATCCAGGCATCTTTTCCTTTCTCCCTCCACGGTGCCCGCTGTCAACGCAAAAATTGGAATGATCTTATCTTTTTCCCTGATGGCCCGGGCCAGTTCGTACCCATTCAGCTCCTCCATTTGGATATCTGTGATGACCATATCTACTTTCTCTTTACTGAATATATTGATGGCGGAAAGTCCATCCTCCACCCCAAGGAGTTTTGCATTTGGAAGCACTCTCTTCAGGATGGCCTTGGTCAGTTTCATGTTTACCAGACTGTCTTCAGCTACCAGAATAGAAACTTTCTGAGTGAATTTTATACGTTTTTTACTTTCTGATGCCAAACCGGATCCGGGTAGTGAGTTGGTGCCCCCCAACGTTTGTAAGCACTCAGAAAGCATATCCAGGTTGATGGGTTTGGGGAGTCGATAGGCGATGTTCAGGGCTTTTGCTTTTTCGCAAAGTTCATCTTCCATGAGACTGTGCGTCAGCACTATTTTTGTTTTTTCAGCAATCAAATGTCTGGCTTCCCTGATCTTTGTTATGGTTTCCAGACCATTCATGTCATCCATTTGGTAATCCATGAAAATGAGGTCAAAATCCTTGATCTTTCCAAGAACGTCCAACGCCTCCTTACCACTCTTTGCCATGACGGAATTGATTCCATAGAGGCTGAGCGCATTGGCCATGATGCGGATATTCACTTCGTTGTCATCCACGATCAATGCGTCATGCATTTTCACTTTTGGCATTACTTGATGGGTATTGGTTGAGCTGGTTTTTACTTCCAGATCAAAGTAAAAAGTACTACCCGCGCCGATCTGGCTATCTACCTGTAGCTCGCTACCCATCATGCGTAAAATCGATTGGGATATGCTTAATCCAAGGCCTGTTCCCCCATACTTCTTGGTGGTAGAGCTATCAGCCTGGTTGAAGGCACCAAATATTTTCTTCTTCGCTTCTTCGGACAGCCCAACTCCACTATCCCGTACAGCAAAACGAAAGGTGCTTTTGCCTTTGTCTTGCCTTTGTTGAGCAATGGACAATTCGATTTGTCCCTTCTCGGTAAACTTGCAAGCATTGCTAATCAGGTTGATCAAAACCTGCTTGATACGGGTCTCATCTACCCAAATGTAATGCGGTATACTTGTTGGGTCCACGTTGACGATCAGCTCAATGTTCTTGTTGGATACCTGGTATTTGTGCAGGTTTACCACACTCTCGATCAAAGGATAGAAGCGGGTTTTTTCCGTGTTCAACTCAAATTTACCGGCTTCAATTTTTGAGAAATCGAGGATGTCATTAATTACATCCAACAAACATTGTCCACTGTTTTTTACCAGCTTCATGTGATCCAGCTGGATGGGATTCAGCTCGGTTTTCAACAGCAAGTCTGTGAACCCAATCACACCATTTAGTGGTGTCCTGATCTCATGACTCATGTTGGCCAGAAATTCAGATTTGGCTTTGTTGGCTTTGATGGCTTCTGATTTGGCTTTAACAAGTTCGTCCTGGTTATGTTTTATTTCAGTGATGTCCTGAATCACACCCACTATCTGTTTTACCGCACCATTCAAAACGAGTGGTTTGCCAATGACCCGAACCCATCTTTGATTTTTCTTTGCTGTGGTGAACTTGCATTCAATATCAAAGTTTTCCCGGTTTAAAATGGTGTTTTCCAGCGCCTTTTCAATATCATGAATGTATTCTGGGTCGAAAAAACCAATGGACTTATCCTTATCCGGTTTATGATTTTTAGGGAGCTCATAAATCTTGTAGACTTCATCAGTCCAGGTCACATGTTCGGTCTGTACATCCAATTGCCACCCGCCAATATTTCCAAGCTCCTGAGCCGCATTCAAAATACCAGATGTAAACTGAAGATCCTCTAGAATACGTTTGTTCTCTGTGATTTCCTGTCGAACAGAGAGAAATCTTGAAATTTCACCATGCTCATTATAAACCGGGCAAATAACTGTGTCTACCCAATAGAACGTGCCGTCTTTTGCCTTGTTTTTGATCTCTCCCCGCCAGACATCACCCTTTGAGATGGTCTGCCATAGCTCACGCCAAAATCTATGGTCGTGGTATCCGGAATTGATGATGCGGTGGTTTTGCCCGACCAATTCTTCCCGAGTATATTTTGAAATGGTGCAAAATTTCTTGTTCACATCCAGGATATTCCCCTTCAGGTCTGTCACCGACACCAGGCTGCTGCGTTCAAGCGCTTTGCGATAGGAAGCCAGCTTGAGGTTTTGTGTCTCAATTGAATTGGATGCATTCCCCCGGGCATCAGGTTGCTTATCCGGTGTGCGAAGGTGAGATTTCATGAGCTGCCTGGTAAGGACCAGGTAGCCAGTCAGGACCGTAATCGCAATGAACAGGGCAAACGATATCAGCAGGATGCTGGGAGAAACGAGGTTTTGATCCAGGGCATACAATGCCAGTCCTGTCGCCCCTATGAAAGCAACGCAGGTAAAAAGCATTGTTTTTGAGTGCGTGCTAAGCACGAATCCGTCACTCTTTCTATTTTTTTGATTTATCATTAAATGAGAAGCTCTTCATATTACACTTTACTCCTGCTGCCTGGTTTATACACTTTTAGTGAATATATAACACAAAACTAGGCCCTGAACTTCATCATTTCTACCCGTAAAAAGGCCTATTTTACGAGAGTTGTAATCAGGTAAATTACCTATAGGTCATGATGATAAGGGTATCTGTAAAGGATGATCCTTATATCTTCTATATCACAGAAAATCAGTATGTTATGTCTTGTTTTTGAATGCTAAAGTGTTGGAGATAGCCCCCTGGATGATTTTGCCGTCCCTGCGTTTTCTGGCATCATCCCATGCTCTGACTTTTGCCATTTTATTGTGAACCTTCTTGTGGTATTTCATGACACTTTCAATGTCAAAGTAGAGTCTTCCCGTTCTTCGCTCTAGGAAATCCATGGTGGAGAGCACCATCTCATGTTCCAGGCAAAAATCAAGCTCTGCCATCAGGAGGACCTCTTCGGGATCTTTCGTAGACTTTTTAATGCTGTTCAGGATCACCTTGGCCTGTTTGCCATAGTTAAAAACAAGGTATTCGGCATGTCTGGGGTCCAGACCTCGTTCGGCAAGTCGTTTTGCAGTCTTTTTCACATATCGCTTCACATTGCGGTAGTTTCCAAAGTGATCTTCAGTTAAATGTATGGAGTTAGTCCCTGATTTGTAGATAATCTTATCCGACGATTTTTTAAGCTTTTTAGCAATCAGGTCCACAATTTCAAGCGCCATTCTACGATAACCGGTCAATTTTCCACCGGCTATGGAGACCAGACCATCTTCTGCTTCAAAGATTTCATCCTTCCTGGAGATATCGGATGGGGATTTTCCTTCTTCATGGATCAACGGGCGTAGTCCGGCCCAAGTTGAGCGTACGTCATCGATCGTAACCGAGACTGCAGGAAAACCATAATTGATGGCTTTGAGGAGATAGGTGACATCCTCTTTATTTGCTTTCACATCCTCAGGGTCTTCCTTGTATGTGGTATCGGTAGTACCTACATAAGTGATGTTTCCGCGGGGGATGGCAAAAATCATCCTGCCATCAGGACCGTCGAAATAAACGGAGTTTTTGATCGGTAGTTTAGTCCTGTCAAATACGATATGTACACCTTTTGTGAGATGAAGCCTTTTTTTGTCGATCGACTTGTTGAGCTTCCTGATCTGGTCTACCCAGGGTCCTGCGGCAGATACCACATATTTGGATTTGATGCTATACGCATGGTCTTCATCCAGGTCCCGGCACTTGATACCCACAATTTTTTTGTCCTGGTAGATGAAGTCTGTCAGCTGGGTATAGGTGACCAGGTGCGCACCGAGCCTGGATGCTGTCTTGGCCAGCTCTATGCATAACCGGGCATCGTCTGTCCTGTATTCAGCGTACAGGAATCCTGCGATGATGGCCTGCTTATTCAACAGTGGCTCTTGTCGGAGTGTTTGCTTCCTGGAAAGCATCCTGCGCTTGTCTTTTCCTTTTACACCTGCAAGCAGGTCATACACCCAAAGACCAAACGATGACAGCAGCCGTCCATAGTTTCCGTTTTTCACGATGGGTAGCAGCATTTTTTCCGGGTGCGTCAGGTGTGGAGCCAGGCGATGGACCACAGCTCTTTCCCTTCCTGTCTTGGTCACCAGGCCAATATCAAACTGTTTAAGGTACCGCAGCCCCCCATGGATGAGCTTGGTAGACTTGCTGCTGGTGCCCGAAGCAATATCATTCTTGTCGATCAATAGGGTCTTGATGCCCCGCGATGCCGCATCCAGGGCAATGCCACATCCTGTCACACCCCCACCGATAACTATGAGGTCATAAGTTTCTTTCTCTGCCTGCTTTAGTATCTCTGATCGTTGATCGAAAGAGAACTTATTTATTCCGTTTTTCATTTTTTATTCCAGTTCATCACCCGTTGCACACCCTTGGTCCACTGGCTGTACAGGCTATCCCGCTTTTTTGAGTCAATATTAGGTTTAAACAATTTTTCTACCTTTCTGTTCTTGTCCACATCATCTATTTTCCAGACACCTGAGACAATGCCCGCCAGATAGGCTGCACCCATGGCAGTAGTCTCTATGATTTCCGGCCGCTCTACCGGTGCCCCCAGGATGTCGGCCTGAAACTGCATCAGGTAGTTGTTGGCACAGGCGCCTCCATCTACTTTTAGTGTCTTGATGGGTATGTTGGTGTCTTCCATCATCGCATTGATCACGTCTTTGGTCTGGAAGGCCAGGGACTGCAGGGTAGCCTTGGCAATTTCCGGGATTCCCGTGTCGCGGGTGAGCCCGAAGATGGCTCCACGCGCATACATGTCCCAGTAGGGGGTACCCAGTCCTGCGAAGGCAGGTACTACCACCACCTCGTCTTTATCCGATTCCATGGCCAGCTTTTCGGTGTCGGCAGCATGCTTGATGATCTTGATTCCATCCCGCAGCCACTGGATCGCTGCACCGGCAATGAAGATGCTTCCTTCCAGCGCATAGACTGGCTGATCATTCATGCTACAGGCCAGCGTGGTGAGTAGTCCGTTTTGAGACACTACGTGCTTTGCGCCCATGTTCATAAGCAGGAAGCACCCCGTGCCGTAGGTGTTTTTAGCCAGGCCCGGGCTGAAGCACGCCTGACCAAAGAGGGCGGCCTGCTGGTCACCAGCCACCCCATTGATGGGGATTTTCACGCCTTCAAACTCGAGGTCGCCAAAATGACTGCCCGAGGGCTGCACCGAAGGGAGAAGCGACTCCGGTATGTCCATTTCTTTCAGGAGCTTTTGGTCCCAGCCCATCTTCACGATATCGAAGAGCATGGTCCGGCTGGCATTGGTATGGTCGGTTACATGTGCTTTGCCACCGGTCAGGTTCCAGATCAGCCAGGTATCGATGGTACCGAAGCAGAGGTCACCCTTCGCAGCTTTTTCTTTGGCCCCTTTCACATTTTCCAGGACCCACATGATCTTGGTGGCGCAGAAGTAGGAGTCTATCACCAGCCCGGTATGCTCCTTTACATAGTCCGTCAGGCCTTTTTCTTTCAGCACCTCACATTGTGGTGCGGTGCGCTTGTCCTGCCACACCAGCGCATTGTAGATGGGCTTACCCGTAGTCCGGTCCCAAATAACGGTGGTTTCTCTTTGGTTGGTGATCCCAATGCCGACGATCTGATTGGCCTGCAGCTTATTTTTATCAATGAGCTTCTTAAATACTGACCACTGCGATGACCAGATCTCTTCCGCGTTGTGCTCTACCCAACCTGGTTTTGGGAATATCTGTTCGAATTCCTGCTGTGCGATATCACAGAGTTGACCGTCGGTATCTACCAGCAGGGCCCGGGAGCTGGTCGTTCCCTGGTCAAAGGCGATGATGTATTGCTTATCTTTCTTCAATGGGGTGTAGTTTGAATGAACAATGGATTTCAAAGTTTGGAAAATATAGAAAATATTTTGTAGACGAGACCAACGGAGTGGGCTGATTATACGTGGCAGTTCCTGTTTTGGATCCACTTAAGTGAAGCTATAAATGAGAATGTTACTGTCATTTTGAACAAATTGAAGAATCTTAGTTTACGAAAGCAATAGAGATACTTCCAAGGTGGGATTATTTTTTACCAGTAAGATGTTCACCTAACAGTTATCGGTATTTCTCTGAAAATATTTTACGTATATCTCAGTATTCTGGCATACTGTTTGTGAAGGTAAATTTGTACTTATTTTCCAACCTAATATACAGTGTTATGAATTTCATCGGATTTAGTCAGGTATCTACAAAGGCCAGGATTCTATTGGCCGTATTGTTCTTAATGTCAATTGCTTTTTTCTCTTCCGTCACCAGCCCTAAGTTTTACGTGAAGCACGTGAGTCAAAGTCCTACAACTTCGAGTATTTCAGGCAACTAATAAAGTTTTAGGTGAAATGGAGCATGTAACTCACGAGGTTCGTATCATGATCCAGCTCCAGTTTTTTCCTCAATCGGTACCGGCTTATTTCCACTCCTCTCACTGATATATTGAGAAGATTGGCTATTTCCTTGGAGGACATATTCATCCTGAGATAAGCACACAGCTTAATCTCCTGAGGAGTAAGCTTAGGGTGTTTGTTCTTGATGTTTGTCAGGAAATCGCCATGAACCTGATCAAAATGCCTGGTGAACTGCTCCCATCCATCATCCTCTGATAGGTTCCTGTCAATGTCTTTGATGATCTTCTTTAAAGATTCCTTATGATCCTGACCATTTTTGGCTACGGACTGGATGGATTCTTTGAGGCTAAGCATAAATTCATTTTTGTTGATCAGGTGCATGGTGTTGGTGGCAAGCTCCCGGTTTTTATGATCTATCTCTGCTCTTAGTTTTTCATTTCTCAGGCGTGTGATCTCTTCTTTGGATTTTTTGGACAGGTCCACAATCTCGTTGTCTTTCCTGATCAGCTCCCGTTTTTGCTGGATGGTCATGGCCTTTTGTGCTCTTTTGTGACGTTTGTTTTGCGTGAACAGCACGATGCCAAAGATGGAGACGACGGAGAGGAAATATAAAAAAAAGGCCATCCTTGTCCGATACCAGGGAGGGAACACGCTGAATTTGAAAATAGCAGGTTCACTGATCTGACCAAAGGCATTTTTAGCCCGGACACTGAAAATATAATCCCCCTCATACAGGTTGGTATATTCCTTCTCAGTGACACCCGACCATTCAGACCAGTCCTGCTCGAAATGCTCCAGTTTATACTGATACTGCAGGTCATCCTGACCATTGAAGTAAGGTGAGGAGAAGCTGAATTTCAGGGAGGAGAAATTAGCCGGGATACTGGGTTCGTCCAGCAACGAGTGACCTGCACCTCCATACAGGGTTCTGAGAGTGTCTGTCACTGAAGTAATTTCACGGATATAGGTTTTGAATGGCTGATCCTGCTGATGTGGGATCCCCGGGTTGTAATGGATAAATCCCTCTTTCGCCCCGAAAAAAATGTTTTCATGGTCAATGATCGTTATGTTTTCAAAATCATCACTGAGGTATTTCCTGATCCTGTTGAAAGGCACTTCATGTTTTTCGTATTTACCGAAGCTGGTCCTTTCCAGATAACCCAGGCTGTTGACTGAATAGTAGTATATGTTGCCATTCATGTCATAGGCCAGCTCACGGATGTGGTCGTCTGTGCCGAGGTATGACTCTAATAGATCATTGTGGATGAAATGATCAGAGTCCGGGTCATAGGTGAATACGCCGGTTTCAGCCGGAAAGACAAGTTGATCCCCTAATTTGTAAACATTGATAAGGATGTTGGATGGAAATCCATTGTCCGCACCATAGAATTGCTGCTTCAACAGGTCAGTGAAATCATGATTAAAGGTGAGTTTATACACGCCTTTATAACCATGTGTCATAAACAAGGTGGTGTCATTGATCATTTCAAACACCCTGCTGGACTCCGCAAAATCTCCGATCTTTTTTGGATTCGGATGGGTAAGATCATCTATTGAAAAAAAACCTTCATAGGTACCCAGGATTAGCTTTGATGAAGAATTGGGCTTTATGAATTTCCAGGTTCCCGTACTGGTAAAGATCGGTCTTGTCTTATCCCCGGTGATGTAAAAAGCCCCTTTGTGATGCGCCAGGAGTAGGTCAGTGCCTATTTGCTGAATATTATAGACCTGTCCGTTTGAACCTTCCACGAATTGATATGTATCGTCCATGGTTAGGGGGTTGGTATTTTCCTGCTGGTAATAAAGGCCATTACTCGTCCCCAGATAGATCTTGTTTTGATGGTAGGCCGCCGCATATCCTGTGCCCGGAAGACCTGTTTGCTCATTGATGAGTGAAAATGGCGAGGCTAGCTCCACCAGGGTAATTCCATTGTTTTGACCTACCCAAAGATTGCTGAATTGATCTTCATAAATGGCGAGTACCGTTCGGTCATTAAGGCCTTTGTCTTTGGTGAGATGTTGAAGGAGTTTTCCTTCAGGTGAAACAATAATTAGCCCGCTGTTTTGAGTAGCCAGGGCAATGTTGTTGTTGCTGAGCGGTGTGACCATGTTGACGATGGCGTTCTCCAAAAAATCTGTAAAATCTATTTCCCATTTCCGGAAAATTGTACTTTCATATTGATAGACGCTCCCATTTTTTTGGAAGATCAGCAGGCCATTGTTTCTGTATGGGATGATCCCACTGATCAAATCATTGCCCAGGAATTGGCTGTTGGGGATCAGGGTGAAATTTTGTCCATCCCACGTAAGGAGCCCTTTGCCGGGTGAATGAATGAACAAACGATCTGCCAGATTGAACACCAGTCCTATCTCAAATTGAGGATCAATCCGTTTTACAGACTGCCCATCATACATGGCAAGCCCCTTAAAAGAGCTGAAGAGGATCATGTCTCTGAACCTGACAATTTTCCAGATGTCATCAAGATCACGGGCTTCACCCGCCAACTGTTCATACAAACTGGTAAATACCAGGTTGCCATTGGGATCCGGTTCAAAGTATCCAAATTGATTTTGGCCACCGATGAATATCTTGTTTTGATCATTTACGTAGACTGATCTGACACGTGTGTTATTATCAACCGTATGATTCTTCCAGATCCTGCCATCATACTCCAATAAGCCAAAGTTATTGGCCACGTAGATAAAACCCCTTTGATCTTGTGTAATGTCCCAGTTCTGAATACCGCCATTATAATCCTCGGTATGATAAGTTGTGGAGATCGGGATTTTGGTAAAAGTCCTGGAAGCCCGCTGGGCAAATGACTGCATGATAGCCACGATCAGGATCAGAAAGAGGATAGCCCTTTTTAGATCAATTTGATTGAGATCTGTATTGAATGTGGATTTCATGTTGTATCAGGGTGTGAAAACTAAAGTTAGTGAATTAAAAACCCAAAATGGCTTCAATAGTTCAGAATGTCGCTTTTTGCAGGAAATTGATGTAGTAATGTTGAGGTGATAAAATACCTATGATGTAGTGTTGATGTAGTGGAATATTCTTTAAAGCGTGTATAAATCCCAACATTTGAGGATGCTATTGGTTTCTAGCATATTGAAAATCATTCAATATGAATACTCAATAAGGCTTGGAAATTGAAGAATTCTAAAAATAACATCAAACAAAAGGAATATTGATGAAAATCTACAAAACACATGGAATTTGGATGGGTCTGGTTTTATTGATCGCCTTTGTAGGGGTGATCAATTCTGCCAATGCTCAGACCAGTACGGTGTCAGGAACAATTACTGACGCCTCGGATGGATCCCCTTTACCGGGTGCAACCATCATAGAAAAGGGTACAATGAACGGGACTGTATCAGATATGTCAGGGACCTATTCATTGACAGTGCCTAATGACGCAGTTTTGGTTTTTACCTTCGTTGGATTTGCCGCTCAGGAGATCCCGGTAAATAATCAAACTGAGATTAACATAGCGTTGACAACGGATTTTGAGGAGCTGGGTGAGGTGGTAGTCATTGGTTACGGAGAGACCACTGCCAAAGAACTTACCGGAGCGGTTTCAAGGATCAAGAGTGATGCCATTGTCCAGCGACAGGTACCCAGAGTAGACCAGGCGCTGCAGGGACAATTGTCCGGCGTTAATATCACCACAAATTCCGGTGCACCGGGAGGTACTGCCAATATCAGGATCAGAGGACTAAGCACCAACGGAGACAACAATCCATTGATCCTTGTGGATGGCGTGGTATATGATGCCGCCGGATTGAATGCACTGAACCCTTCGGACATAGAATCTATCAATGTTTTGAAAGATGCCACCGCGGGGATATACGGTGTAAGGGCTGCCAATGGGGTTGTTCTCATTGAAACAAAAAAAGGCAGCAAAAACACCAGGCCAACACTGGAAATGAGTGGATATTATGGTATTCAGCAAACAGCCAGAAAGCTGGATCTGTTGAATGCCCGGGAATATGCCATTCTTAAAAATGAAGCATTTGCTGCGGGTGGTCAAACGCCACCTTTTGCCAATACAGCTTTAGGCAATGGGACGGACTGGCAGGATGAAGTATTTGGTACAGCTCCAATACAAAATTATAACCTCACGGTAACAGGAGGTTCGGAAAAGACCACTTACAATGTTGGAGGATCCTATTTTAGGCAGGAAGGGATTGTAGGAGGCTCGAAAGCGCAATTTGAAAGGTATAATGGTAGGGTGAACTTTATCACTGAGCTGGCACCTAATGTGAAGCTGACCCATGTTACATTATATACCCACGAAGAAAGTAGTGGGCTGCCCCAAAATGGTATTGGGTCTGTCCTTTACAATGCCATCAATGCGTATCCAACCGCATCCGTCAGAGAAAATGACAGGTATTCTTACCTGGAAAATGTTTCGGATATCATCAATCCGATCCCTCAAATGGAAAATTCCTATAACTGGTCTATTGCCAATAAAATAACCGGAAAGGAAGAAATAGAGTACACGATCAACGACGACTTTAAAGTCTCAGGAAGAGTCGGATATAATTACGCTATAGTAGATGATAAGACTTTTAGCCCATTGGTTTGGTACGGTGATAGCAAAGCGCCAAATACCGCAGCCAATGCCAATCTGGATCCACGGACAGTGATGATTGGTAATACGGTGATTGAAAGAGGGGCTAGCGTATATGAAAGCAGGGCTACCTATCTGGATTATAACCTTGAAGCTTTCCTCAATTATAACCATACTTTTAATGCGACCCATACGGTGAAGGGTACTGCAGGGGTTTCCTATCTGGGCAACTCATCATCAGGACTGAATGGTACAGGATACAACATCCCCAATAACTCCCTGGATTTAGCGGATATTTCTGCTAATCAGGCCACCGGGGGATACCTCAATAATGTAGGATCCTTTCAGGTAAAATCAAGATTGGCTTCAATATTCCTGAGGGCTGAATACGATTATCAGAAAAGATACCTGATATCAGCAATCATTCGTAGAGACGGATCTACACGCTTTGGTGAGAACAATCGATTTGGGTATTTCCCATCCGTTTCAGGAGCCTGGATATTTTCTGATGAGTCATTTTTGACGATGCCAACTTTTATCAGTTTTGCCAAACTGAGGGCCAGCTACGGAATTTCCGGAAATGACAGAATAGGTGATTTCAGGTACAGAGCCAGCTTAGGCGGAGAAGGAAACTATGTTTTTAATGATGCCATTGTCATTGGATCGGCCATTGGAGCTGCAGGTAACCCGGATCTGAAATGGGAAACTACCGAGCAAACCAATATCGGTGTGGATCTCACACTATTTAACAGTATCGATTTAACCGCTAATTACTTCATTAAGAATACCAAAGACCTGTTGTTTCAGCCTGCTGTTTCAGCCATCCTGGGTACCTATGGAGCTGGCAGCTCACCACCGGTAGTCAATGGTGGTGATGTGAGGAATTCCGGACTGGAGTTGGATCTTGGATATGAAACGGTCAGTAGTAATGGCTTAAGTTTTGGTGCCACCTACAATGTCACCTTTATAAAAAATGAAGTTTTGCGAGTGCCGGAAGGGTTTGCGTTCATTCCTGGTGCTGCCTTTAGTGTAGGTGGCAACACCTCCACAAGGTTTGAAGCGGGATTTCCAATAGGATATTACATTGGTTACGAGACTGACGGTATTTTCCAGAATCAACAGGAAATTGCTGAGAGTAGCGTCACCCAGGCGGGTGCTCAGCCAGGTGATCTTCGATTTGTAGATCAAAACGGCGATGGTGTCATCAATTTTGGAGACAATACCGATAAAACCATGATAGGTTCTCCTATCCCTGACTTTACCATGGGATTAAACCTGAATGTGGGCTATAAGGGCATTGACCTGTCAGCCAATATCTATGCGGCTGTTGGTCAGGAGATCATCAGAAATTATGAGCGTCAGCAACCTTATGCCAATCAACTGGCTTACAACATTGCCAGGTGGACCGGTGAAGGCAGTACCGATGAGTACCCAAGACTGACTACCGGGGCTACCCAGAATACGACTTTCTCTGATTTCTATGTGGAAGACGGATCTTATATCAGGTTGAAAAATGTGCAGCTGGGCTATACGCTGCCTGCATCACTCACGGAAAAAATCGGGATTCGCAGCCTCAGGCTATATGTTACGGCCAACAACCTGATCACACTCACACGGTATCTGGGTTACGACCCTGATCTTGGATCGGGTGATCCTTTAAGTGCCGGAGTCGACAATGGTTTCTATCCGCAAGCCAGAATGTATATGGGTGGACTCAACATTAAATTTTAAAAAAGATGAAAAGAATTTATATATCATTAATCGTGGTTGCGGGCCTTTTGATTACACCCGCTTGTGACGAAATGCTGGATCTGGAGCCCCAGTTTGCTCAGGATGCAGAAAGTTATTTCAATACACCAGCTGATTACGAGCAGGCTTTAATCGGAGCTTATGATCTTCTTCAGACAAGTTATACAACCTACTGGATCGGCGAGGTCGCTTCCGACAATTCAATAGCCGGTGGTGAGAGTGTCAATGATTCAAGATCGCTTCATGAAATTGACGAAATGTCGCATAATCCGGTCAATCCGCTGTTACGCGACGTTTTGAGGTTCAATTTTGCAGGTGTCACCAGGGTTAATTTCCTGCTGGAGAACAAGGATAAACTTGATTTTACCGGTAAGGATAAAATCTTGGCCGAAGCCAAATTCCTCAGAGCGTATTATTATTTCGAGCTGGTAAAGGTCTTTGGTGCAGTGCCACTCATCGTGGATCGAAGGATTGGTATTGAAGAAGCTACTTCGATCGCCAGGACGCCAGCTGCCGAAGCCTATGCTCAGATCGAACAGGATCTGGTGGACGCTGCTGAGGTATTGGATTGGACTGATGCTGAGAAAGGAAGGGTGACCAAAGGTGCGGCACTAGGATTGCTGGGACGGGTATACCTGTATCAGGACAAGTTTGATGAAGCCGCTACCGTATTGGATGAAGTCATTAATGATGGACCTTATAGTACCATTACCATCACGGATAGTCAGGGCTTTTCAGACCTGTTTTCTGTTGCCGAAGAGGGTAATGCCGAGTCGGTATTTGAAATTGAGTACACAGGCCTGGATGGTGGTAGTTACGACTGTTTTGTATGTCTTGAAGGAAATGTGGCCGTAGGTTTCAATGGCCCTTATCAGTATGAAGGCCCTGTGTACCGGTCGGGAAACAGGTACAATGTACCCACTCAGGATCTGTATGATTTTTATGATCCGTCAGATTTGAGAAGGGATGGTTCCATCCTGGATATCGAGGCCTTTAAGGCGGCTCAGCCCAACCCTGATGATATCAGTTACACACCTGGGGCTGGTGGTCATACCGGTTATTACAACAACAAATACATTCCACGGCAAAGTGAGACCGGTTTACCTGATGTGGTACTCACGAGTCCGGTAAATCACCGGGTGATCCGGTATCCGGATGTATTGCTCATGGCAGCAGAAGCGCACAATCGAAAAGCTTCGCCGGATGATGCATTGGCAAGAAACTATCTCAATGAGGTAAGGAACAGAGTGGGAATGGGTGACATCACGAGCTCAGGCACAGACCTTACCAATGCCATCTGGGCAGAGCGTCGGTTAGAATTGGCAGGAGAAGGATTGAGGTTCTTTGACCTGGTGAGAACAGGTCAGGCTGCTTCCGAGATTGATGGTTTTGTGGCTGGAAAACATGAGTTATTCCCGATTCCACAGGTTGAAATCGATCTGGCGGGAGGAAACTGGGAGCAAAACCCGATGTATTAAAAAATTAAAATCATTATCATGATGAAATCTATTAAGACGATCATATTAATCATACCTGTATTGCTCTTCTTGGCATGTCAGGAAGAGTTTGAATTGACCGAGACTCCACCGACGACAGAAGACGGAACAATCAGTGAGTCGACAGAGGGGACGGCGGGTCCGAATTATGTAGTGTTTACCAACACTTCCGAGGGGTTCATGAAGAAGTGGGACTTTGGAAATGGCACTACTGATGAAGGGGATGAGGTCATTGCTTACTATCCTTTTGCCGGTGAATACACTGTCACGCTGACTGTATTTACGAAAGGTGGATCTGTTACTACCACACAGGTGGTGAACATCGACGAAACAGATCCTGAGATTTGCAATGTAGAGGTACTACAGCTACTCACGGGTGGTTGTGGAGTAGCCGAAGGCAAGACCTGGGTGATAGACAAAGACCGTGCTGGCCATTTTGGACTGGGTCCGGTGTCATCCTTTGGTCCGGATTGGTACCAGGCAGGAGCCAACGAGAAAGAAGGCGGAGGAATGTACGACGATGAATACACCTTTTACCTGAATCAGTCTGTTGCAGAGGTGGAAACTAACGGAAATGTTTTCATCAATGGCGGACAGCAATCGAACTTTCCGGGTGCAACCGCCGCAGTTGGTGATTATACCGCACCCTATACTGCACCTGAAGGCATGAACTATGCTGTGACTACAGATGGTGAGGGCAATCAGTTTCTAAGCCTGACCAAAGGAGGTTTTATAGGCTATGCCACTGGAGTGAGTACCTATCAGATCATGTCCATTTCGGAAAATGAAATGTTCCTTCGGTTTACAGATCGGGTCAACGGTGAATTTGCCTGGTACCTGCGATTGATCCGCAAAGGATATGCACCAGTGGTGGCAGACTTCTCATTTACCGTGGATGGAGGTGAAGTCACGTTTACCAATGCTTCCCAAAATGCAACCGCTTACGAATGGGATTTTGATGATGGGTCTACCAGCACCGAACAAAGTCCTGTCCACACCTACGGCGGTGACGGTATCTACAAGGTCAAATTGACGGCCAGTGCCACTGGGGAAACCAAATCGGTAACGAAAGAGGTAACCATTGCCCTGGACGCCATTACGGTGTTGACAGAAGAGCTGCTGACGGGTGGAGGGTCCAAAGCATGGAAACTGAAACCGGCTGCGAATGCCTTTGGCATCGGACCAAATAAAGGAAGTCCGGAGTGGTATCCGGGATGGGGAGTAGATATTTCAGCTGACAGGCCCTGTCTGTTCAATGATCAATTTATTTTCTCCACAGGAAATGTCTTTGAATACGATGCTTTAGGTGATATTTTCGGTGAAGGATACATGGGGCTTTCGGATGGTTGTCAGGACGAAGCCAACCTGACCGGAGATGCTGCTCCGTGGGCATCCGGAACGCATACTTTTGCTTTTACCCCGGCAACAGACACTGATCCGGCGACTATCGCTGTCACGGGAACAGGTGCATTCATTGTCTTACCCAAAGCATACAACGGAGGAGAATACGCATCAGCGCCACCGGATACCGATGCCACAGTGACCTACGAAGTACTCAGCTACAACAAGGTAGGTAGTGACGAAGAGCTCGCACTGACCATCTCAGTCGGTGGCGGGTATTGGAACTATGTGCTGATACCGGCGGAATAACCTTTTTTGATGAAAGAAAAAGCATGTGGTTTTTTATTATTAGCGGGTATTCTCCTGGCTTCCTGTCAGGGGGATACTGCTGATGATAATGTGTTGTTGCCCTCCGATCTTCTGGTAACGATTGAGCAATCCGCTGAACCCTATCAGATCAAGGTAACAGCTACTGCTCAAAAGGTGAATTTTTTCCGGTTTTACTTCGGCGAAGACGATCAGTACATCGAACAAAAAGAAGGCGAGCTGATCTATACCTACGGGGCAGCAGGGGAATATGAACTGATAGTTCAGGCACATGCCACATCAGCAGATTTTATTCAATATATCGAGATGGTTACAATAGAAGAACCCGATCCTTCAACACTGATTCCTGCAGCGGGATATACGACGCCCTTGTCTTATGAAGGGATGACGCTGGTATGGGGTGATGAATTTGATGGGGAGGAGCTGAATAGTGCAGATTGGACCTATGAGATCGGTACCGGATCCGGCGGATGGGGTAACAATGAACTGCAGTATTATACAGATAAAAACACAACCATGATAGATGGCAACCTGGTGATCTGGGCCCGTAAAGAAACGGTGGGCGGGAGTGCATACACTTCTTCCAGAATCGTGACTGAAGGGAACAGGGAATTTAAGTATGGAAGGGTAGATATCAGGGCTGTTTTACCTGAAGGTCAGGGAATATGGCCTGCCCTGTGGATGTTGGGCTCAAACTTTAAAGAGGTCGGGTGGCCACATTGTGGCGAGATAGATATCATGGAGATGATAGGCGGATCAGGCAGGGAAAATACCGTTCATGGCACCTTGCACTGGTCAGAAGGAGGCAATTATGCTACCTCAGGGGATAGCTATCGGCTGGAGGGTGATGTGTTTGCAGATGAATTTCACGTGTTCTCCATCCTGTGGGATGAAACGTCCATCCAGTGGTTGGTGGATGATCAGAAATTCAATGAAATCGACATTTCAGGTGAGCAAAAAAGTGAATTCAGGGCACCTTTCTTTTTCATCTTCAACATCGCTGTGGGGGGCAACTGGCCAGGCAGCCCGGACGCTTCCACCAGATTTCCGCAGTGCATGGCCATCGATTATATACGTGTTTTCCAACTTAACTAATTCAAAAAACTTCTTATACATGCGAATCTTATTTTTAATCTATATTGGGGTATGGACAACATCTTGTGGCACTAACGGCCCGGTAAAAGAATATTCTGAAACAGACGCCACTTTTAATCAACTTGTGTGGTATGATGAATTCGATCAAGAAACACTGGATACCACTAAATGGAGCGCTGTAATTGGAGATGGCTGCCCCGAGCTTTGTGGGTTTGGCAACAACGAGCTTCAATATTATACGGATGCCCCTGAAAATGTGAAGATCTCGGATGGGAACCTGGTCATTCAGGCTAAAAGAGATACGCTGGGGTCAGCTTCCTATACCAGTGCCAAACTGATCTCCAGGGGAAAGGGAGACTGGAAATATGGCAGGTTTGAGTTCAGGGCCAGAATCCCTAATGGAAAGGGAACCTGGCCAGCCTTGTGGATGATGCCATCGATGGAGCGAAACATCAAGTGGCCTGACGATGGTGAGATAGACATCATGGAACATGTAGGCTACGACCCCGGGGTCGTGCATGGAGCCATACATACCAAAAGTTACAACGGCATGCTTGGCACCCAGAAAGTAGACAGCCTGAGAGTAGAGACAGCATCTGATGAATTCCATGTGTATGCATTGGAGTGGGAGTCCGACCGATTGGTCTGGTACATCGATGAAACGAGGTTCTTCGAACTACGCAAAGAGGTTTTAAATGAAGAGGATTGGGTTTTTGATAAACCCTTTCACCTGATCATGAACCTTGCGGTGGGAGGCAACTGGGGCGGAAGATATGGTGTGGATGCTTCGGCATTTCCACAGACGCTGGAGGTTGATTATGTGAGGGTTTATCAGTGACGAGAGATTAAGTTTTAAAAGTAGCCTCGTCTCAGCGTCACCGTCGGGACTGTAAGCGACCCGGTCTACGCGACCCGGTCTACGCGACCCGGCTTTACAGGCAGATGGCAGAATCCTTTATCTAACCAAAAGGATTGAGCAAAGAGTATTTAGCTGGTTAGTATAGGGTCGGGGTGAGAACTCCGGCCCATTTTTTTTGGGTGTAATGGATGATAAAATACCATAGTCGTCCCCAGGATTCTGTCAGGGGTCAGACCCTGGAAGCAGAAAGTGATATATTAGTGACCACAATGCCCGGAAGTAACTTCCGAGCTAGTATGGAGTTTTTATCTTTCTGGGCGCAGCGCATACTCATCCTTTGGCGGGGCTGGAAGATTCACTATTTTAGTGCTGTCCACTAAGTGAGAGCACACGAACAATACATGGACTTGACATGGCAAAACTGTAACACCGAAAAATGAGTTTCTTAAGTGCAGAGTGGAGAAAATTAGCAATCGCCAACTACGAAGTTGATCCGGTAATTCTTAAACCCTATTTACCTCCTAAGACTGAACCAGACATATGGCAAGACACCTGTTATATAAGTCTCGTAGGATTCATGTTTTTGAACACGAAACTTCTTGGACTTCCAATTCCATTTCATAGGAACTTCGAAGAAGTAAATCTTCGGTTTTATGTAAAACACCTCGACGGTCAATCCTGGAAACGAGGAGTTGTTTTCATTAAAGAAATTGTTCCCAAACCTGCTCTCACCTTTGTAGCGAACATTATCTATAAAGAACATTATCATACGATGAAAATGGATCACTCCTGGAGTGAACACCAAAACAAAAGAACTGTCAAATACTTCTGGGCATCTCACAGAACAATCAACTCATTTGAAGTAATAGCGGAACTTGATAGTGTGGAAATAGCACCTGATTCTGAGACGGAATTTATTACTGAACATTATTGGGGATATACAAAAGCTAACGAGCGTGAATCTTTTGAATATGAGGTAACTCATCCAAAATGGAGAGCTTACAACGTTTTGAAACATGATATTCAAGTTGATTTTGCTTCTGTCTATGGAAAATCCTTCGACTTTCTAAACAACCTTGAACCAAAATCAGTAATGCTTGCAGAGGGATCGGAAATAACCGTTGAAAACAAACGAAAAATATAAACCCTTGCTGTACGACATGTTCCGCAGGGCATGTCGTACCACATATAAATAGGGATTTCCAAATCCCATATAATAGTAATTCACGCTTCTTTCGATGTCGAAATCACTTCAGCTTTCCCGGCATAAGTGACGGGCTTCGTAATATTGGTATTGGAGTAGTTATTTTAAATATTGCACTTGACCTGTAGGTCCTTATTTAATACTTTAGGAGAATACCAATCAACCACTATCATGATCATCTACAACATCCACACGCACATCTTTACGGTGAAGAATGTGCCCAACAATTTTTTACCCCTGGGGCTAAACCATATCCTCAAACCCGACATCGTACGCAAACCGCTTTCATGGATATTCAGAAAGGCCATTCCCTTTACCGATAGAGACTTCATCGAGCGCTATGTCAACTTCCTGAAGATCTCGTCCAACAAATCCCAGGAAGATGTCTTCAACATTCTGAGGGGATACTATCCACAACAGGGAACGGACACCACGAAATTTGTGATCCTTCCCATGGATATGCGGTACATGGCTGCAGGCAAAGTCCCTGAATCCGTAGACACACAGCATCAGGACCTGGCTGCACTGCGGGATAAATACCCGGATACCGTCATCCCCTTTGTGGCCGTCGACCCCAGAAGTGTGGATGATAAGAATGGAGATGACCCACTGGCCTTTGCTAAAAAATACATTGAAGTATATAAGTTCAAAGGCATCAAGCTCTATCCACCACTGGGATATTATCCCACCGATGAAAGACTGTATCCGGTCTATGAATATGCGGAGAAGAACAACATTCCGATGCTCAGCCATTGTTCGAGGGGAGGGGTCCACACCAAAAAGGTGACTAAAGATATGCTGAAGACGCACCCCTGGAGACCCACTCCGCTCAGGAAATCGAAGGCCAAGGTATTTAGTGACTACTTCACAGAACCTGAAAACTATCGCCAGGTATTGAAGGATTTTCCCAAACTCAAGATTTGTCTGGCTCACTTTGGAGGAGACACAGAGTGGGACAAATATCTGTTTGAGTCCTGGGACCCAAATGGCTCAGCTGAAAAATCCTGGCTTGCCACCATCGTCGATCTCATGAAGGAGTTTCCCAACCTATATACCGACATCTCTTCCACGCTCTTTAAAACTGAGGAGTATTTCCCCCTACTGAATGTGCTGTTGGAAGACAATAAGATAAATAAGCAAATCCTTTTTGGATCGGATTACTACATGGTGGAGCGGGATAAACTGAGAGAAAGAGATATGTCCATCAGGATCAGGGCAAACCTTGGACCTGTCAAGTTCAAACAAATTGCCAATGACAACCCTGTGAAGTTTTTGGAGTCGCCTGCTAAATAAGCTATATCTCCTGTATTTGTGCGTTGTTTCTCACCGACGGGATTCAGAGAGTTATTCCGTACTGTTCACCAATAGCTCAAGGTTTTTTGAAACCTTCCGTCTAGACGGATAGCAATATCCGGCTTCTTCTTAGTAATCGTTGGTGTTTTCACTGTGAAAACACCAACGAAGGCAAAACTCAGCCGGATAACAATAAAAGATCACCTACAAAAAAAGCACGGCTTCGGCCGTGCTTTTGATAAATAACAAGTGGATAGGAAGACTACTCCTTGTCTGACCTCTCAATATTTCGGGTGATGAAGAAACCAGCGATGAGTCCCAGGCCACCAAAAACAAAGATCATGGAGGAGATGGTGATTTCTCTGTTGATCATCATCAGACCGGGTTTGCCGTGGACGACTCCATCATAGGTCAGGTTAGTCCCTAGAACAGAACCGACGAATATGCCAATACCTATACCAGTCAGTAGCAGGGCCAGGTTCAAAATAAATTTGGCAATAGAAAAAGATGTCCCTTTTCGGTCAAACAGTGAGGCATCGGCGCCTTTTTCGATCATGGCCAGCCGCTCCTTGTTTCGCGTGGTGAAGAAAACGTACATCACACCAAATACAGTGGCAAAAAGGGCAATAAATACAATGACAGGTTCCATAAGATTATTTTAAGTTTCAAGTTTATGTTCGAGGGTTTGTGTATTTTGACTACACGGTCGGGGGATTGGTTACAAAAAATTGTGAAATAAAATGTAACCGATGACCCTGTGCCCCAGTCTATAGATGCAGATGCCTGGCCAGGAAGACAACATGTTGATCCAAGAGACCTTGAAAGGTAATTCGTATGCTTATGCGGAATTGCTGGACAGGTATGAACGTAGGGTATACAATTTTGTCTATTACATCCTGAAGCATCGCGAGGAGGCGGAAGAAACTGTGCAGGATACGTTTGTGAATGCTTACAGGTCATTGAAGTCTTTCAGGGCAGAGGCACGGTTCTCTACCTGGCTGCTGAGGATCGCCTATAACAATGCCTACACCAGGCTGAGAAAGCGGAAGCTGACTGTGGTAGATGTGGAGGTGAATGGGGTGCATCAATCCATCCCGGGTGTCAACAACATCGGGGAGGAGACGGACCGGCAGGATGTACGCACCCTGCTCACCCTGGCCATGCAGGCATTGAGCGAAGACGAGCAAACCCTGGTAACTTTATACTATTACAATGAACAGACGATAAAAGAAATATGCGAGATCACCGGAAAGCACGTTTCCAATGTGAAGGTGATGCTGCACAGAAGCAGACAAAAGATGCTGCAAAAGCTAAATGAAGTGGGAATAAAAGAATGGACGATATGATGACCAATGACATGCATGAGGATGATCAGTTGCTCAGGGAGCTTTTTCAGCGCTCCGAATCCCAGCCAGACGATGACCTGAAACAAAAGATCATGCAGGAGATCACTGTGAAGAAGGAAGTGTTTGAATATCAGCCAGTGATCAGCAAAAAGGTGTGGATAGTGCTGGCTTTCGGGTTTACTTCCCTGATGGTATTCCTTTTTAGCTATAGTGGAGTGGGTATCGATCCGGAATGGCTGAACTATTTCAATGGATGGAGCCTCCCTGCGTTTGATTTTAGCTCGAAGGTTGGTCTGAGCCTGCCCGATCTCCCCAACACCTTTAATATGGGGCTATTGGCGGTGATCGTATTCGGTGTTTATTACATTCTTTCGTTCAGCGTGCTGAAAAAATACCACCGTCCGGAAGATTAATTATAAATCTTCACTAATTTTTGAGTTCAACACTTATGACCCAAAAATGAACAACCGCAGATCTTTCCTTAAAAAGAGCACACTGGCTGCCACAAGCGTATTGGCTGTCCCCTCTATCATCCCAGCTTCGGCCATGGGAAGAGACGGGTTTGTGCCCCCTTCCGACAGGGTCACCATGGGCATCATCGGTGCAGGTAATCAGGCAGGCAATGATGTGGGGAATTTTCTGAGAGACAACCGGGTCCAGATCAAAACCATCTGTGACGTGAATAAAAGGAGCTCCGGCTACTGGGATGGTAAAGTGGCGGGCCGGGAATTTATCATGGAGATGGTCAACAGCTCCTACACAGAAAGGACGGGGAAAACATACAAATCTACGGTGGGTGTCACGGACTTCAGGGAGGTGATTGATGACAAGTCGATTGATGCCGTAGAGATCGTGACGCCGGATCACTGGCATGCCATTCCCGCCCTGATGGCGGCAGCGGCTAAGAAAGATATTTATTGTCAAAAGCCTCTGGCGCTGACCATTGAGGAGGGCCGGGCTATCAGCAATGCCGCCATCAAATATGGTGTGGTCTTTCAGGTGGGGAGTCAGCAGCGGTCCAATCCGTATTTCCGGGGTGCGGTAGAAAAAGTGAGAAGTGGCAAGCTGGGAAAACTCACCAAAGTGGTGTGTGGACTTCCTGGTGGCACACCAGATTTTGGTAAGACCGGTGATCAGACGGCCACGGTACCGGTACCGAAAGATTTTGATTACAATATGTGGCTGGGTCCGGCACCTGATGCTCCTTACTGTCCCGCGAGAACACACGTCAACTTCAGGTGGGTACTTGATTACTCCGGTGGGCAGGTGACCGATTGGGGTGGGCATCATCCGGACATTGCGCAATGGGGGATCGACCGTGAAGAATCCGGTCCCATCAGGATACAAAATGCTAAAGCCACCTGGTCCGATCATCCTATCTGGAACACAGCAACAGAATTTTACTTCGAAGCGGTTTATGACAATGACGTGCTCCTGGTCATCAGCAATACCAGCGAAGAAAGAGGCATCAAATCCGGAGTGACCTTCTACTGCGAAGGAGGCTGGATCAATGCCAATCGTCATGCGCACGATGCCAACCCGGAGTCGTTGCTACGCATGAAGGTAGATGAAAAAGACCGTCTGTATACCAGCGATGACCACTACAGAAACTTTATTGATTGTGTGATCTCCAGGGAAAGGACAGCTGCTCCGGCGGAGTTTGGGCACCGGTCCATCTCCATCGCCCATCTGGGAAACATTGCCATGATGCTACAGCAGGACCTGGAGTGGGACCCCGTGACAGAAAAAGTAAAAAATAATTTTGCCGCCAATCAATTGCTTTCCCGAAAGATGCGTGATCCGTGGGATGCGGTTTTTAAAAAGTATTTGGTTTAAATCCAAAGTGACCACCTGAGGCGGCGGTATTGGTTGCGTATAAAGGGTTGATGCATCTCACTTTACGAGCCAATGAATATCATGGTGATTTCCAAGCCTCGTGACTTCCTTAGCAGCATCATTTAGTCGTAAGCGTTGCTGTGAAATACTTATTTGCATTCATCTTGCTTGTCCACGGGTGTATCCATCTTTTGGGATTCCTAAAAGCTTTTGATTTATCGGAAATCCAACAGCTCACCCGGTCCATACCAAGGGTAGCCGGAATGCTGTGGCTATTTGCTGTCCTTTTATTTTTTATTACCATGGTGGGATTGCTAATGGGACAAAGCTGGTGGTTTTATCTGGCCATTGTTTCAGTTTTTGTCTCACAGATCCTGATTGTGATGGTTTGGCAGGATGCAAAATTCGGGACCATCGCTAATGGGATCATTTTGCTGGTGGCTATTCTGGCATGGACCGATCATCGTTTTGAGTCTCAATTTCGCAGAGACACTCAATTAAACTTAGATCGTGTAGAATCGTTACCTGCTGATGTTTTGACAGAGGCCGATATAGCTCACCTACCCCAACCCATACAGCATTACATGAGATATGCAGGTGTGTTAAATCAACCCAGCGTAAACCATTTCCAGCTAATGTTCTCCGGGCAAATGCGAGGCAAAGGTCAGGACTGGTTCAACTTTGAGTCTATTCAGTATAATTTTTTTGATGTACCCTCTCGCCATTTTTTCATGCGCGGGAAGTTTTTTGGATTGTCTTTGCCTGGATATCACAAGTATCAGAATGGGCATGCCGGTATGGAAGTAAGCTTTTTTGGAGTTTTTCCCGTGGTTAAGGTATCTGGTCCCGAAATGGATATCGCTGAGACAGTGACGTTCTTCAATGATCTGTGTCTTTTTGCCCCGGCTGCTTTGATAGATGACAGGATTACCTGGCAAACCATAAGCGATGAGGAGGTAATTGCCACATTTAGCTATAAACAAATTTCTATCAAAGCGAAACTGCGCTTCAATGCTCAGGGACAATTGGTCGATTTCATTTCTGAAGATCGCTATGAGGTGAATGAAATGAAGCAACTCCCTTTTTCGACGCCAGTGTTTTCTTATACACACCTAAATGGTAGAAACGTGGTTAGCTACGGCGAAGGGGTCTGGCATTATCCGGAAGGTCCATTCGTTTATGGAAAATTTAGACTTGAAGATGTTGCTTATAATGTGGCCAACATGGAGGGGTTTTAGTAAATAATAGGAGTCACTTTGCTGGTTTTATATTCTTCCGTGAAATTTTCACTTTACCCTCCAGGAATAGCTTGCGCAGGAGCCATTCCAGTGGAAAGATCAGTATAGCGATCCCCGCATCGACCAGAAAATCAACAACCGGGGTGCTTTTAATATCCAAATAGCCTCCGATCACGGATTGCAGAAATTCGATGATCACCACGAGCGTGAGGATACTCAACCCGTGCTTGATGATATAGTTATGATTTTTGCTTTCGTCGAGGCGGGAAGTGATGACCACGATCATGGCCAGAAAAAGCACCTGGATGGCATAAAACCACGGCTGCTGCCAATAGGGGGTGGCGACGGTAAATTCTAGCAGGGAAGCCTCAACCAATTGGCCCAGGGCGTCCCTCACCCGCACCATGAATTCATAATCACCTGACGGCAGGTAGCTGTAATCAATGAGGTTGGCCTGGGTCCATGGCGACCATTCTTCATTGAGCCCTTTGAGTAAATACTGGTATTCGGGGTTGAGAAATCCCAGGTAATCCGGTTTTAGCAGCTCGATGCTCAGGGTGTTTTGGTCGTATGCCAGCTTCAGCGATTTTTTGAGCCTTAACTCTCCCGTGTGACTGGTCAGCCGCTTGATGAACAGCCCATTGGATTGCGCCAGGTCGATATCCTGATCGGCGTTGTAGGCCAGCAGCTGATTGTCTTCGGTGATGAGCCAGTACCTGTTGAGCTCTTCGTCATAGTTGATGTATTTGAGGTTGGGGAATACACCCAGGTAATTGAATTTCTCTACACTCCCATCGGGGTTCAGCAGGTTCCATATCTGACCATTATATAGCCAGACCCTGCTTTTTTCATTGTGAAGGTGGTGATGCGGCGTTCCAAGCTCTTTTTCCAGCTCCTGGTCCGCCACGATGTGTTCAGATGCCCTGTCAAGGCGAAAATATCCCTGCGAATTGATGAAATAGAGCGTGTTGCTATGTTCCCAGATGCTCAGCTCGTCATAAAAGCGATTGTTGATTTCATAGCTGTGCTGGATGGTGAATACCTTGTTTTCGAAAGCTCCCTGATAGATGTGCGTAGTACCAGCCAGCCAAACCAGGTCATGACTATCCATGTACACGTTGAGGATCACATCCTCGAAAGTCTGACTGGACACCTCTCGCCAGATGTTTCTGGTGAGCTGGTATTGTTTCACAGCACCGTATTCTGTGCTAATGAGCAATTGGTTGGATTCAGGGACCAGGCAAGCATATTGGATCGGTTCATTGATCACGAGGTCAGCCGATTTTTTGCTGATCTCATAGATCCCCGTATGGCTGGTGGCCAGGATGCGGTCCTGGGCTTCCATCAATTGGCGGAACTTGCCATCGGATCCGGGCACATGATTGAACTGGTTGGTGACCCCTGTGACTATTTTCTCTACTCGCCTGATGTATTCTTCGTTGTCCTCTTCTTTGGTACTTTTTGATGAGAATACCTTTTTCAGGAATTTCTTTTCTTCTTCGGGGTTTTCGGTTTCTTTCACCCGATCCTTTCTTCTGAAAAGACCTTTGAGAAATCCTTTTTCTTCCGGTTCTGTTGCTTCGGCTGGATCAGTGGTGGTAGTTCTTTTTGCTGTTTGACTCTTTTCTTTGCTTACTTTTTCGATATACACACGGCTGCGGTACATGGTATCCTGCGCAAAATAAAAGACACCAAGACTCGTATTTACCCATAACTCGCCATGGATGCGTTGCGCTTCAATCAGGTTGCCTTCCAGTCCCGGGATGTTGGTGTAGCTGCTCGCCGGGAATAGCGGATCAATCCTGGTCAGGCCAAACTCATGAGCAACCCAGACACCTCCATTGTTATCTGCAAAGATGTCGAAGGTCTCATTGTCGGGAAGCCCGGAATGATAGTCAGTCACCTCAAAATAATCAGGGGCTTCAGCATCCAGAAAGAAAACGCCGGACTCTATGGTGGAGCATACAATTAGCTTGTCTGTCACCCATTGCAGGTCCGTGATGACCACCTGGGCTTCTTTCAGGCGATCCATCTGCTTATGAGGTTTGAACTCACCATCCTGCAGGTGAAAAAGGTGTCCGTTGAGGTCTACAGCGTACTGATGTTTTCCATTGGGTGATGCGCTTAACATCCCCCAGGTATGCTCATTTTTACTGGCCGGCAATACCTCACCATGTCTGATTTTGATGGTTCCTTTATCAGTGCTGTTGAGGTATAAAATTCCAGCATATACATAGCCGTTGTAGAAGCTTCCCTGTAGAATTTCCTGTACCTGATCACCGGAGGGGATGTATTGAAACAGATGGTGGTCACTCAGAAAATAAATAGTATCTGAGATAGAAAATGTCTGAAGAAAATGGTCGGTCAAAGAATCAGACTCCAGCAGGGGTACATATTGATAAGCGTTGTCCAGGTAGTCGATCTTTCCAAACTCTCCCAGGCAACCTACATAGAGGGTATTGTCGCTGGCTGTGGTTAAAGATAGCGCTGAACTATTTGTTGGGTAAAAGTCCCAGTTCATGCCGTCATATTTCAGTACTCCAAACCTGTTGGCCACGCATATAATGCCATTGTTATCAGTGATGATCTCAAAATTGACATTGTCTACTTCGCTATGCTTTGGAGTATGATGAGTCAATATGAAATCGCCCTTTTGAGCTGTGGATCCAAAGGCGATCAAGAGGCAACAAATCAGGATAAGCTGGTTGAGGATCAATCGTTGTTTCATGGTCAAAAGCAGATGTTGAACAAATGCCCGGGTCAATTTGGAGGTATATAAGTTAATTAAGTAAGTAGAAGATATAAAATAACTAACAAACCAATCGTTGATTTTCAATTGAGATTTAAAAAGAAATTATATTTAATAAAATTAGAAAATTGGATATGAAAAGATTCTTCATGCCTTTAGTGATAGTCCTGATGGCTTTCTATGTAAATGCACAGATTGATGCCAGGATGTTTAGGTATCCCGATATTTCATCCACGCATATTTCATTTGTATATGCAGGAGATATCTGGATAGTTTCAAAAGACGGAGGTACCGCAAGCAGGTTGAGCTCTCCTTCTGGCGAAGAACAATTCCCTAAATTTTCACCTGATGGTCAGACAATTGCTTTTACCGCCAATTATGATGGCAATTGGAACGTATACACGATACCCATCACTGGTGGAAGCCCCAAAAGACTCACCATGCATGGAGATAAGGATCAGGTGGTCGATTGGTCACCAGATGGTTCGCGTATTTTGTTTGCCTCTTCGAGAGAAAGTGGTCGGCAGCGATTTGATCAATTTTTTGAGATCAGTGTAAACGGGGGCATGGCAAAAAAACTTGCGCTTCCATACGGTAGTCTGGGAAGTTACTCTCCTAATGGTGCTCAGCTGGCTTTCAATTTTAAATCAAGAATTAGCCGTACATGGAAACGATACAAGGGTGGTTGGGCACCCGATATCTGGACTTATGATTTGGCATCCAATAGCTCAAAGAACATCACTGATAATCCTTCCAGCGATGAGTACCCCATGTGGATCGACAATAAGATCTACTATATTTCAGATGATGGCCCCAATGCAAGATATAATCTTTGGGCTTATGATTTACAGACCGAACAAAACACTCAGCTAACCAACTTTGATGAATGGGATATCCATTTTGCTTCCTGTGGAGCTGACGACATTGTTTTTGAAGCAGGCGGAAAATTATTTGTCTATAATACTCAAAGCGGGACTGCTGCTGAAGTGGATATCAAGGTCATCACGGATCAGCTTGCTTTAAATACGAAGCGATTGGAACTATCAGTGGAGTGGTTCGATATCTCACCTGATGGTAAGCGATTAATCATATCTTCAAGAGGTGAAATGTTTTCAGTCCCATCTGAGGAGGGAGTTACCTTAAACCTGACCCAGTCGGATCGAGCAGCAGAACGTACACCGTCCTGGTCTCCTGATGGAAAAAAAATTGCGTATTGGAGTGATGCAACCGGTGAATATCAATTGACCTTATATGATTTCAATGCTGGCAAATCAGAAACTTTAACTTCCTATCCATCTGGTTTCAGGTATCCGGTTTTTTGGTCTCCGGATAGCAAAAAGCTTGCATTTATTGATCAGACAATGACCATGTTCTATTTTGACATTCCCACCAGGCAAACAGTAAAAATTGACAAGGGTCTTTATCTATTCCATGGTGGCCTGTCACAGCATACTTTTTCCTGGTCTGCAGATAGCAGATGGATTGCCTACGTTAGCCAGAGCATCAATAGAAACAGCTCGATCAATATTTTTGATACCCAATCAAAAACCAAAAGGCAGGTAACGAGCGATTATTATAATGAGTATAGCCCCACATTTGATCCTGACGGTAAATATCTGTATTTCCTAACCAATAGAAATTTTGATCCGGTGTACTCGGACCTGGACAATACTTTCATATATCCCAATAGCACAATGATTGCTGCAGCAACACTGACCCGAGAGGCTGAAAGTCCACTCAAGCTTAAAAATGACTCAGTGAGTATTGCGGAAGAAGATAAGAAAGAAGAGAGCAAGAAAAAGAAGGATAAAAAGAAAGAAGAAGAGCAAGAGGAGGAAGAGAAGGATGTCAAAATTGACTTTGATGGATTTGAATCACGTATTGTTTTGCTGCCGGTACCAGCAAGTAATTACCATACACTGGAAGCTGTCTCCGGGAAGGTGGTATTCCATGAAGCACCTCGGGCTGGAGTAGAAGGTGATCATCCTGTCAAATACTTCGATCTGGAAGAGCGAGAGGTAAAAAAGATCCTCGGTAATGCGGATGGAATCGAGTTATCTGCCGATGGTAAAAAATTGGCAGCCATGGAGAAAGGTAAATTAAGTGTAGTAGACATTGAGGCGGATCAGGATATGAGCAAGACAACTGATCTTAGTGGAATGGTAGCCTATATAAATCCAAAGAATGAATGGAAACAGATTTTTTGGGATGCCTGGAGATTGGAACGCGATTATTTCTACGATGAAGAAATGCATGGGCTGGACTGGAAAGCCATTGGAGATAAATATGTCCAACTGATAGATCAATGTGTGACCCGATGGGATGTAAATTTTGTGCTTGGTGAAATGATTGGGGAATTGAATGCTTCGCATACCTATCGCGGAGGAGGCGATACGGAGGATACTAAAAATGTAAACATCGGTTATCTTGGAGTAGATTGGGAGATTTCAAATGGCTATTACAGGATCAAGAAAATCATAGAAGGTGCGAAATGGGATGTTGATACACGCTCTCCATTGAGCGAGCCCGGAGTAGACGTGAAAGTCGGAGATCATGTTTTGGCCGTTAATGGGATCCCACTTTCAATTGCACAAGAGCCATATGCTGCATTCCAGGGACTTGCTGATAAAACGGTTGAGCTGACGGTCAACAGCACTCCATCATCTACTGGGAGCAGGAAAGTCCTTGTTAAAACACTGAAAAGTGAAAGCCGATTACGTCATTTAAATTGGATTGAATCAAATAGATTGATCGTGGATAAGGCCACCGAAGGACGAGCTGGATATATCTATGTTCGTAGCACAGGGTTGGATGGACAGAATGAACTGATCCGGCAGTTTATGGCCCAGTTCCATAAAGATGCCCTGATCATTGACGAACGCTTCAATAGCGGTGGACAAATTCCTGACCGATTCATAGAGTTGATTAACCGTAAGCCGCTGGCCTTTTGGGACGTCCGCGATGGGGCTACCTGGCAGTGGCCACCAGTTGCTAATTTTGGTCCTAAGGTCATGCTGATCAATGGGTGGAGTGGCTCAGGTGGAGATGCGTTTCCTGATTATTTCAAGAAAGCTGAGTTAGGTCCTTTAGTCGGTACACGAACCTGGGGTGGTCTCATTGGTATCTCGGGGGTGCCTGCATTGGTAGACGGAGGCATGGTGACAGTCCCAACATTTAGAATGTACAACCCGGACGGTGACTGGTTCAGAGAAGGTTACGGAGTTCCCCCGGACATACCGGTTGACGAAAATCCTGGTGAACTGGCCAAAGGGAATGATGACCAATTGCTAAAAGCCATTGAGTGGATAAAGGCAGAGCTTGAGAATTATCAGGGGCTTCCTGATCCTCCACAGAAGGAACGTCGATAACTTAAAATCTGAACATATTAATTCCGGGGATGGAAGTCCCTGATCACCTGTTTTAGGTAATCCCGATCCAGGTGGGTATAGATCTCTGTGGTGGTAATAGATTCATGTCCGAGCATTTCCTGTACCGCCCGGAGGTCGGCACCCCCTTCAATCAAATGTGTGGCAAAAGAATGCCTGAAGGTATGTGGGCTAATGGTCTTTTTCAATCCGATCTTGGCTGCCAGGTTTTTGATGATCATAAATATCATCACCCGGGAAAGACTGCTGCCACGTTTGTTGAGAAACAGGAAATCTTCCTGGCCCCGTTTAATAGGGACGTGCACCCGGACCTGGTCCCGGTAGATTTTGATGTGTTTTAGGGCCTCTCTTCCTATGGGTACCAGTCGTTCTTTGTTTCCTTTTCCGACCACCCGGATAAAGCCAATGTCTTCGTAGATGTTGCTCATTTTGAGGTCTGTCAGCTCGGATACCCGGAGACCGGAGCTGTACAGGGTTTCCAACATGGCCCGATTGCGTGTGCCTTCGGGGGTAGACAGGTCGATGGCAGCTAAAAGTGCTTCGATTTCATGAAATTCCAGGGTATCGGGGAGTTTTCTGCCCAGCTTGGGGGCTTCCAGCAGCTCCGAGGGGTCGTTGTCCATGAGTTGTTCATAGACCATGAAGCGGTAAAATGCCTTGATGCCGGATAGGATCCGGGCATGTGAGTAGGCGGACAGTCCCAGCTCTCCGATGAACTCCAGAAAGTCGATAAGGTCTTGCTGAGTAACCTTGAGCGGAGTGATTTCCTTTTTCCTGATCTCAAAAAACTCTTTCAACTTTGTGACATCTCTGGCATAGGCCTCAATGGAGTTGTCTGAAAGTGAACGCTCGAGCTTAAGATAGTTTCTGAATTGCTTGATATAGATGTCCCAGCTCACGGAGCTAAGTTAAGGGGTGTTTGGTTTAAAGTGATACCTAAGCCTACTCTTTAGAGGATTTCTTGAAGCTTTTTTTAGAGCCACGAATACATTGATTAGTGACTAAATAGGTTTGAGCCAAATGAATTCCACAAATATCTTCACCTGCTATGAAGAAGGAAAACGAAGTTCAGTATGGTTTCGTGGTAACGATCATTACCTGCTACCGAGGTGTAATACAGCACCTTTAAAGTATATATTTACAAATAACTACTCAATTCAATAAGAACACACTTTTAAAATTTCAGAACATGAGTGAATTTAGACTGAGATTGGAGAGAAGTGACTCCTGCAAAAATGACAACAGAGCTGTATTTCTTAATAAGTTGATTGTCAGGGTCAAACAAATGTATATTTATATGGTATCTTAAGAGGATGATCTAAAGATTTATGCGTCGTTTAGTATCAGCAATCTATTTATGTCTGGTTGTACCCGTGATAGCCCAGGAACCTCTGTTAAACTTTGAAAAGAATGACTTTGAGGAGGATATTATTTATGAACAAATCGAAGGGGTACTGATTGACGCTGATGGGTTCAACTGGATTGGTACGACTACCGGGTTATATAAGTACGATGGCTATAGCATTACACCCCATTATCACAATTCCCAGTTAGAAACCACCATCTCTGAGGATTTTGTGACGTCACTTTTTGAGGATAGCCACGGCTATATCTGGGTAGGTACCTATAACAATGGCCTTAATATTTATGACAAGAGATATCAGTCGTTTTATAAATTCAGGCACGACTCGACCGATGATACCTCTATTTCTACAAACAGGATACCCCGAAGCAATCGAATAATAGTCGAAGACAATGAAGGATTCATCTGGTTAAACACTCAAAATGGACTGAATAAGATTGATCCAGACACTAAAAAAGTAGAAAGGCATCCGGGGGACATGTTTGGACAAACCATTTTTGATAAGGAAAGAAATGTTTTATGGATAGGTAGCCAGGGCTTAAAAAGATATGAACCGTTCAAAAGAGAAATAAAATCTTTTGGTCACGGCGTCTCAATTTCGGCCATTGTAGCTGGTTCATCGGATTTTATTTGGGTGGGGACGAATGATGGGATCCTGCTTTTTAAAATATCAGAAAATAAGTTTTACCATTTGGAAGACTTATTTGATCTCTCATCTTCACCAGGCCCAGGCTGGTCCGATGAGCCGGTTAGCTGTCTGTATCTTGACCATAAAAACAACTTATGGATTGGTATAAATAATTCAATCTACATTTTAGATACAAATGTAGGGACCGTCAAAAGATTAGTGCACAACCAAAAAGAAGAGTATGGTCTATTGGATGAAAAAATCAGGGGTATTTATGGCAATAAAACAGGGTATGTTGTAGTCACCTATGAAACCGAAGGGGTCACAATTATCAATACCAATGTCAATAAATTCCGAAGGATCAACAACATCATTGAGGGGTCGACCGGTCGGGGAAAGAAAATTGTAAGGTCACTGCTTAGAGATAAAAATGACAATTTATGGGTGGGCACAGTTAGCAATGGTCTCTCAAAGATCTCAGGTCCAAGACAAAAGATTCAAACTTTTGAAACCAACCCGGATGATCCGTCATCCCTCAATTCTAACTACATCACTGCCATTTATATTGACAAAGGGGATCGGATGTGGATCGGAACATTTGAGGACGGACTCAATTATTCTGATAATATCCTACAATCCAACCAGCCGGTTTTTTCCAACATGCCCGAGTTGAAGAACATTGAAATCCATGAATTCACAGAAGACATCGCTGGAAGAGTTTGGGTTTCTACTAATCATGGTATGTACTTGTATGACAAAAGGACTGAAAGTATTACTCACTATGGGAGCTTCAAAAATCAGGAAAGTTTACTGAAGTCCATTAATGTACAGGCTGTCATTTATGAACCGCCTAATGTATTCTGGCTGGCCACTTGGAATAGCGGAGTAGCCAGGTTGACCATCAATGCGGACCCCTTGCTTTCAGGAAATGGTTCCAGTGACGAATTGTTAATTCTTGATACGATCAGGGACGAAGCGGGCAAACTTCTCGACAATAGACTTATCAATATTTTCAAAGATTCGAAAGGGCAATACTGGCTGGCATCAAACTTAAATGGGCTGATCAAAATGAGTGGCTCAGGAGATAGCTATACCTTTAAAAGGTATGATGAAACTACAGGCGCACCCTCTAATCAGGTTTATGCCATACTTGAAGATCAAAATAGTTTTATCTGGGTAAGCACTGCAAATGGGATCGGAAAACTTGATCCGACGACCAATCACTTCACAAACTATTATGAATCGGATGGTTTGCTCTCAAATTCGCTGACCTGGGACTCATATTATCAGGATGATTCGGGGGAGATTTATTTTGGAGGTTTTGATGGTATCACTGTCTTCCATCCGGATAGTTTGCTATCGCTCAAGTCAAACTACCAGGCTTATTTAAAGGAGCTTGTTATTAACCATGAACCAATCCACATTGGGGATACCATCAACAAACATTTTGTGCTGGATAGAAGTATCAGGTATATGGAATCGATCACTTTGACTCACAATGAATCTTATATATCGTTAGAGTTTGGTGCTTTAAATACCACAAATCCCAATGACATACACTTTGCTTATAAGCTGGATGGCTTCGATAAGGACTGGATCAATACCCGATCCAAAAACAGAACTGCTACCTACACCAACCTGGAGAAGGGCACCTATACCTTCAGGATCAAGGCAGGGAAAGATTTAAATACGTGGAATGAAGAAGCCTCTTTAATCATCCATGTGCTACCTCCATGGTGGAAAACTACCTGGGCCAATATCATTTATCTTCTTGCATTCGGTGGGCTGCTTTACTTATTCCAGAAAGAGCTAAACAACCGGGCCAGAATGAAAAGTCACCTGGAACTGGAAAAGTACAAGCATGAGCGAGACAACCAGTTGAATCGTGAGAAATTTCAATTCTTTACTACCCTGAGTCATGAATTACGGACACCACTTACGCTGATTTTGGGTCCCTTAGATAGAATTATCAATTCGAAGGATGTCAATAACCGGGTATTGAAAAACCTTCAGTTGATGCATGCTCAGGCGCAAAGGCTGCATAAGTTGACCAACCAACTGATGAATTTCAGAAAGTATGAAATTGAGAACCTCAAATTGAAAGCTGCTAAGGGTGACATCATTCAATTTCTGGCGGAGATCTGTTTGGCATTTAAGCAGCTCGCAGAAATGAATCAAGTAGACTTTAGGGTCACTAATGAGGATGATTATATAGAAGCTTATTATGACCGTGACAAACTGGAGATCATTATTGTCAATCTACTTTCCAATGCATTTAAGTTCACTCCCCAGGAAGGCGAAGTGAGTCTGGGTGTGAAATCAACTTCAGTAAGTCAGGCTAAGCATTTGTTTTTAGCAAAATCAGATTCACCCAAAGCCGTACACGGAGAACTTCCGGACCAGGTCGAAAAAGTGATCCAGATCAGGATAGCAGATTCGGGTATTGGTATACCGGAGGATCAACTTACCAGGATTTTCGAGAGATATTACCAGGCCCGTAATGTTCAATCCCTGAACACCATTGGCACAGGAATAGGACTTGAGATTGTCAAAAACTATGTGGAACTGCATCACGGGTGTATCATGGTTGAAAGCAAGGTGCATGAAGGCACCACTTTTCATGTATGGATCCCTATGGGGCGTTCTCACCTGTCAGACGTTGACATCCTGCAGGACTTTAAACCCAGCGAACATGAAGATCACTATCGCAGAGACAAAGACACAAAAATAACTAACATCCAAAAGGTATTCTCAAATGATATCCTGGCGCCTGTAAACGAGGCATTACCAACTTTACTCATCGTAGATGACAATCCGGATATCGTCTATTATCTGAAAGAAATTTTCGAAAAGGATTTCAATTTGATTACTGCTCAGAATGGGAAAAATGGATTAGTAAAGGCATTTTCAAATATCCCCGATCTGATTATTAGCGATATAATGATGCCTGAGATAGATGGCCTGGAGTTTTGCAGACAGATAAAAACGGATATTAGGACCAGTCATATACCGGTGATCCTGCTCACGGCACGAAATTCGGTTTTGTTTCACAGCAAAGGTCTGGAAACAGGAGCTGATGACTTTATCAACAAACCTTTTGATGAGAAAATACTAAAACTTAGGGTTCAGAATCTGATTGACTCCAGAAAAAAGCTACGGGAAAGATTTGCCAAAGAATCGAACCTGCTGCCGGTAGACATCAGCATCACCCACCCTGATGAGGAATTCCTCAATAAAGTCATTGGGATCATTGAAAAAAACATCGCTAACAGTGAACTCAAAGTAGAATTGATAGCCAGAGAAGTGGGCATGTCTCATTCGGTGCTCTACAAAAAAGTCATGGCACTTACTGACCTTAACATTGTTGAATTTATCAGGACCATCCGCCTGAAAAAAGCTGCAAAGCTTTTGATGAAATCCGATATACCCATCAACAGAATCAGCCAGGAGGTTGGCTTTACGGATCCTAAGTACTTCAGTAAATGCTTTCAAAAGCTGTATGGAGAAACCCCCTCTAACTATAAAAATCAGCACGTTTAATTGCAATTTTGTTTGATGGATAAATTGAAGAATTTCAATTTCAAGAACCTTCTTTTGGAGGAATTTTCATTTTTTGGATTGATTGAGGTGGAAAAATTGGTTTACCGTAGTGTGTAAGTGCCTCAAAGCACTGAAAATCAATTATATACACGCATTGTGAAATATTCATTAATTGTTGTATTTAACGAATTTACCCCACCAATTTGATGAATAAGTCCACTATCTCAATGCTTGGAAATTATGAATAGATCAAAATTTACACCTCCTAACATTTCTAAATTTCCAAATTCATATTTCGAAGACGAATAAATATGAAATCAACAAAAAAAGACAAGGACAGCTATTACGCTTCAACAGTTAAGATTTCGGTCCTTGCGATTTTGTTGATCGTTTGTGTGATTCTCTTCCTTTTTTTCATCTAAACCCAATGACAGACGTAGTACAAACGTCTTCAAAAGGTCAGGATGAGAATATTTATAGAACTACAATTAAATAGTAAACCTTATGAGAAAACCTTACTCAAAGAATGGATGGAAGACCCTGGTCTTTTCATTGATTTTGTTAATGACTCTCGGATTTCAACCAGTTTATGCACAGACAGTAGTGTCGGGTAAAGTGGTGTCCGCAGAAGATGGTGAACCTCTTCCTGGTGTCAATGTGATTCTAAAAAATAACACATCTGACTCTCCGGTAGGAACAGTGACAGATTTTGATGGGAATTATCAGATCACAGTTCCAGGACCCGAATCAATTCTGGTCTTTAGTAGTGTAGGATCGGTGATGCAGGAGGTTAGTGTTGGAAACAAAAGTGTGATAGATATCACATTGGAAACAGACGTTCAGGCCCTATCTGAAGTGATCGTGATTGGATATGGATCACAGGAGAAAAAAGATGTGACCGGAGCTATCGGGTCTGTGGATGCAAAAGACTTTGAAGGACAACCCATCATCAGGATGGATCAAATTCTCCAGGGTCGAGCAGCAGGAGTGAATGTAACCAACTCATCGGGAGCTCCGGGAGGAAATGTAAGTATCCGTATCAGAGGTGCTAATTCTATCAATGGAAACAATGATCCACTTTATGTCATCGATGGATTCGTAGGTGGTGATTTCAATGATATTAATCCTTCTGATATCGAAAATATCCAGGTATTGAAAGATGCTTCTTCCACTGCAATTTATGGAAGCAGAGGCTCTAACGGCGTAGTTCTCATCACTACCAAGAGTGGTAAGGTAGGAGAACCGAAATTCTCTTTTACTTCCAGATTTTATTCTTCATCGGTATTAAACACCTGGGATCTGATGGATGCCGGCACATTTGCAGAGGTTGCCAATCAGCGAGCCAACGATATTGGCACCGCACCTATTTTTACAAGCCAGGAAATAGCGGACTTTAAAGCTAATGGTGGCACAGATTGGCAGGATGAGATATTTAGAAAAGGCACCGGACAGGAATACCAGCTGGATTATTCCGGTGGCACAGAAGCTGTTAAGTATTTTATCTCTGGAAATTACCTTGATCAGGATGGTATCGTCATTAATTCCTCTTTTAAACGATACTCTTTGAGAACCAATGTAGCTGCAAAGCTTACAGAGAAATTGGATGCCAGATTAAAGTTGAATTTTATCAGGAGAGAGACAAACAATGTCAATGGTAATGGCAACATCGGTTCGGCAACTGGTGGAGTTACGGGATGGTCACCAACAGTGCCTGCCTATGACGCCAACGGATTTCCAACGGTGAGAGACAATGTTTCCTCCATAAAAGGTAATCCCATTGAGGGTGCATTGAATGATAATATCAATGAAAACAACAACTTCATGGCCAATGGGGGTCTTGTTTATGAGTTCATTGATGGTCTTACCCTGGATGTAGGTTTTGGTGCCAGTTATATTAACCTGCAAAATAAAACCTTTAGTCAGGGTTCTATAAGCAATAATCCAACAGCCTCAAGACAATCTACAGAGTTTTTGTTTTTGCAAAACACAAATACCTTGAATTATCGTAAGGTCTTTGCGGATGTGCATGATTTTACTGCAACTGCTGTTTTGGAAAGTCAGCTCAAGAAAACTGATCAATTTGGGGCTAATGCTTCCGGTTTGCAGTTTCCTGACTTGAGGTACAACAATATTACTTTGGCTGGTGGCGTAGGGACAAATTCATATTTTGAAAAGCAAACCATTCAGTCACTGATAGGCCGGGTCAATTATCAATACAACAGTAAATATCTTTTTACGGCATCAGTACGAAGAGACGGATCCTCCAAATTCAGAGGGGATAATCAATACAGCACTTTCCCTTCAGTTGCGGTGGGATGGAGATTGTCGGAGGAATCGTTTATGCCAGGCAACATCTTTGATGATTTGAAGATTAGAGGTAGCTGGGGGCAAACAGGTAGCCAGGGAATAGGTGTTTACGGAACAGTAACAAGCTTCCTGACTGGTGATTTTGATGCTGCCACTTCTTTCAACAATGGAACACTGACACCAGGTATCAAAATTGGAAATCCCGGAAACCCTAATCTTAAGTGGGAAACGACTACCCAAACCAATATTGGAGTTGACATGCTCATTCTTAATGGCAGATTAGGAATTACCGCTGATTATTTCAAGAAATCCACAACAGATTTACTTCTGGCCCAACCACTTCCACAATACACAGGAGGGGGAACAATTTCAACTAATGTGGGAGAAACTGAAAATAGTGGATTTGAATTTAGTATAACTAGTACGGTAATTGATAATCTCAATTTTAGCTGGAGTACTAGTCTCAATGCATCATTTCTGAAAAACAAAGTAGTGAGTCTGGCGGAAAATGAAATGATTTTTGTAGACGGAGATGTTGGAGCAGGAATTACTAATCTTCCTGAAGGTGTGTTGATGCCAGGTCAGCCCCTGACCAGCTATTGGGGATTGAAATACCTGGGAACCTGGAAAACAGATCAGGCTGCGGAGGCTGCACTTTATGGTAACGTACCCGGTGACTCCAGGTACGAGGATGTAAATGGCGATAATGTGATCGGTGGAGATGACTATCAGATCATCGGTACCGGAATCCCTGAAATGCTTTTTGGATGGAACAATACGCTGAAATATAGCAATTTGACGATGAATATATTCGTCCAGGCCATGGGTGGATACGATAAGTGGAACTTCACTTACGGTCAGGCTATTTCAGCCATTGCTGATGCCAGGGAAGTCACGCATGCCGACATACTCAATAGGTGGACACCTGAGAATCAGACAGACATACCTGCATTTAGCAGTACAGATGTGGTAGAGCTCCAATCCTCAAGGTTTGTAGAAGATGGAAGCTTTATCCGATTGAAAAATGTCAGTCTCAATTATGATTTTCCAATTAATCAGGAAAAAGGCGTAAAACTAGGGTTGATGTTAGCAGCAACCAATCTACTCACAATTACTGATTATCAGGGTCTGGATCCTGAAGCATACAGCAATAATGGATCAGCAGATAATCGAGGTGCTGATGGAGGGTCATATCCCAATGCCCGTACTTATACACTTGGAATCAATTTGAACTTTTAGTCAATAAAGATTTAAGCAAATGAAAAATATCATAATAATAACAATACTTGTTTTCAGTGTCTCATGTAGTGGATTCCTGGAAGAGGATCTGTCCACCATCATCACCTCTGAAAGCGGTGCTTTAAAGAATGAAAGCGGATTGACAGCGGCATTGGCTGGTACTTACAAGCCATTGACGGCTACGTGGCAATCGGGTCTTGGCAATGCCTCAACTCAGGCCATTTTAATGGGTGCCGACGATTTGACCACCCATAAAGCCAGTAATAAGGCTGATTTTAGAGAATTTGATCAGTTTAAAGTTTCTCAGCAAAATGGTCGATTGCCTTTTGTTTGGAGTGGTGCATATAAATCCATTCAGGGATCAAATAATATCATTGCCAATTATGAAGGAGCAACTGGTGACCCTGCGGTTATCAATCAAATTGCGGGTGAAGCTTTCTTCCTCCGGGCTTATAACTATTTCTGGATTGTGAAACTCTGGGGGAAGGCACCCCTGGTACTGGATACGCAGGTATTTGATCCGGCCATATTGGAGGTTTCTTCCAGCGAACCACAGGCTATCTATGACCAGATTTTATCTGATCTGGACGCTGCCATTGGATTGCTCAGTGATTCAAAACCAGCTCCTGGCAGGGCTAACAAAGGATCAGCGCTGGCGGTGAAGGCACAGGTTTACCTCCAAATGGCCGGTTGGCCTTTAAAACAAGCAGATAAATATGCTATGGCAGCTTCTACCGCCAAAGAACTGATTGATAATGAGGCTACTTATGGATTTGGGCTGATGGATGACTTTGCAGACTTGTGGCCATCACCTACAATTAATAACGATGGCAACAAAGAGGAGGTCTTTGCATTAAATTTCTTCGCCGGGCAATGGTGGAATGGAAATGCCGTCTATGGCCTTCCTGCAAGACCCGGTGAAGATAATGGCTGGGATGACTATTTCTCAGAACTGACCTTCTTTAATAATTTTCCTGACCAGCGTCGAAAGGATTTCACTTTCCAGACAGAAAGCGGAGCTACACCATGGCAGAATTTTGCAACCGCGAGGCCCTACTTCCAGAAATTGCAGGGAGACAGAGCCGATTGGTTGAATGCACTTTCTTTACCACTTATAAGAATGGCTGAAGTGTATTTTATTTTCGCAGAAGCTCAAATCGTATCAACCGGGAATAATGCTGATCCGGATGCTCTGGAGGCACTCAATAAAATTGTGAGAAGAGCCTATGGGCTTCCCCTGGATAGTCCGGATGCTGGTGTGGATTACACGTCCGCTACGCAGCAGGATGTAATTCAGGAAAAAGCCTGGGAATTCGCCGGAGAATATTGCAGATGGTTTGATCTCACAAGACTGGAAATGGTTGAATCCGTGACCGCCACTAAAGATCCTAGTGACCTGCAGCCTTTAGGAACCATAGAATACTATTTGCCCCTTCCTGCCAGTGAAGTACTCACTAACCCGGGATTGGGAGAGGATTAATACGTTTGGGTTAACTTGTTGTTTTTGGACGACAGGTAAGAGGAGGTCATATGGCCTCCTCTTTTTTGTTTCAATACAACCATTTTCAACACATCTACTTCACAATTTTTCATTGCTACCTCTTTCCAGAAACCAACTTTACTTTTTTGGTTTCGAAAAACTCCTTTAATTTCGTAACCTCTCTAAAAACGAGGAATCACCATAGGTTAGAAACAATGGATATTATAATCATCAACGGACCGAATTTAAACCTGCTAGGTAAGCGGGAAACAGATATATATGGCAACCGGTCGTTTGAAGATTATTTCAAGGACCTGAAAGAGCAGTTTTCTGATATCAACCTCAATTATTTTCAGTCCAACCACGAGGGAGCGCTGATTGATAAGCTGCATGAAGTGGGCTTCTCCTATGATGGCATCATTGTCAACCTGGCCGGCTATACGCATACTTCGGTAGCGCTCGCCGATGCCATTGCTGCGATTAAAACGCCGGTTGTGGAGGTTCACATTTCTAATATCCATGCCCGGGAGGCCTTCAGGACGCATACCTATACCGGCACCAAAAGCGTGGGGATCATATCGGGTTTGGGACTGAAAGGTTACGAGCTAGCCATTAGATATTTTTCCTGATATGTTGAATTTCAAAGAAATCATATCTGTCACCCTGATCTTATTTTCGGTGATTGATATTCTTGGAAGTATTCCTGTCATAATTGATCTTAGGAAAAAAGTAGGCCACATACAATCTGAAAAGGCAACCCTGGTATCTGGAGCCATAATGATTATATTCCTGTATTTAGGAGAGAGTATTCTTAAACTGTTCGGAATTGATGTTTCTTCTTTTGCTATAGCCGGTGCATTGATCATGTTTATCATAGGAATGGAAATGATCCTCGGCCGACAATTCTTTAAAACAGATACTGACGATGTTTCGTCCACGTCCATCGTGCCCATTGCCTTCCCATTGATTGCCGGTGCAGGCACAATGACAACCATACTTGCCTTAAAAGCGGAATTTCAAGCCATCAACATTTTGATAGCTATCTTATTGAACGTCATATTCGTTTACCTGGTCCTGAAATCAAGTGGTTGGCTTGAGCGGAAGATCGGCAATGCAGGCTTTAACATTTTAAGAAAGGTGTTTGGGATTATTTTACTTTCCATCGCCATCAAGCTATTCAAAAACCACTGGTTCTTATCGTGATCAATCTATATACAGACGGAGCGGCCAAGGGAAATCCTGGCCCGGGGGGATTCGGAACAATCCTGGAGTTTAATGGAAAAAGAAAAGAGCTGTCGGAAGGCTTTCGGATGACAACTAACAACAGGATGGAGCTTTTGGCAGTGATCAAAGGATTGGAAGCCATTAAGAAGTCTGGCTGGGAAGTACATGTTTATTCAGACTCCAAGTATGTGGTGGATGCCGTAGAGAAAGGATGGGTCCTAAACTGGGTTGCTAAAGGGTTTAAGGGCAAGAAAAATGGTGACCTGTGGGATCGGTTTCTGAAGAGCTATTACCGACACCAGGTAAAGTTCCATTGGATCAAAGGGCATGCCGGGCATCCTGAAAACGAGCGATGTGACCAATTGGCAGTAGCAGCAGCTGAGAGTGATGAGCTTCAGGTGGATGCTGTCTTTGAGCAGGAGCACTATGCCAGGGGGAATACATAACTAAACCTGTATTCTGGCTCGGGTTTTGTGCTGTCTCTTGCTAAATTTACTTTGTACAAAATCGCCACAATATGAGATACCTGCTTTTAATTCTGTTTTCATTCACTTTTGTTGTACAGTCTTTATATGCGCAGTTTGGTGGACTGGGAAAAGCGCTTAAGGAAAAGGCTGGTGAAGTCCTTAAGGACAAAGGTCGCGAGTATGCAGAGGAAAAGGTATCGGACAAAGCCTCCTCATATGATACTACCACATTTAATTATGCCATCGCCTTCCTGGACAAGGCAGAGTCCTTTGAAAACACTCAGGAAGGAGAAGGCCTGGTCAAAGGTCTTGACAGGTTTTTATCCAGAGACAAAGAAAAGACAGACCTCGAGGTGGCTCGGGATCTTTATGAAAGAGGCAGGATTCATTATAACCTGAGAAGTTATTGGTTGAGTGAGAAATATCTATGGTTATCCATTTGGGCCTATTACGAGTTGGGAGAAACCCAGGATCCGGTGTTCCTTAAGGCTGTTGGTACGCTCGGTCTGCTCTATAACAACATGGGCAGATATGAAATCGCTGACACTACCAATGCCTATGCGCTCGAAAAATGGAAGGCCAGTGAAGGATTAGCAAGTAAAGGGTATGCTGCGGAATACAATAACCAGGCGGTGATTGCTTTCAATATGGGCAAATACAATGAAGCTGAAAAGATATTTGATGAAGCGATCGATCTGATTGGGTCCGTCGAAGGAACCGGGTCGGTTCCCTATGCGATTGCCAATAACAACCTGGGTATCCTCTACCAACACATGGGAAGAAGTGAAGAGGCCCTGGAAAAGATCAATCTGTGTTTGGATATTGCCGGAGCAGAGTTGAGAGAAAAGTCCGGTACCTACATTCAGCTTATGACCAACAAAGCGTTGATCCTACAGGAAAACAAGCGCTATGAGGAGGCAGAAGCTACTTACCAGGAAGCGATTGACCTACAGACCAGCCGGTTGAAATTAAATAGAAAATCAGACCCTGACTATGCGCACCTACTCAATAACATGGCTTCACTGTACCTGGTAACAGGGAAAACCGAAAAGGTGGAGCCACTTCTGAAGGAAAGTCACGAAATCTATGTGAGTAAATTCGGGGAGGATCACCCTTCCACTGCATCGGCAAAAGCAGATCTTGGTAATTTTTATCGTTCTCAAGGAAATCTTACGCAGGCAGATCCTTTATTGAAAAAAGCTTTTGAAAGCCGAAAATCCAAACTGGGCACAACACATCCTGTCACCATTCAAAGTCAGGAGGACCTGGCTATTCTGCAATGGCTTCAGGGAGATGTTGTTGCTGCCAAAACCAACTACAATGAGGTGATGGAGTATAGCATGTCCTTCATCAATGAGTTTTTTCCTCCGATGAGTGAGGTGGAAAAGACCAAGTACTGGGAAAAGATGAAGAACCGATTTTTTACCTTCTATAACTTTGCCCTGGCTAATTCCGTGTCTCATCCCGACCTGGTGGAAAAAATGATCGACTACCGCCTGATGACCAAAGGGATGCTGCTCAGCACCACTACCAAGATCAAGAATACCATACTGAACAGTGGAGATAAAGCACTTATCGACCTGTATAATCAATGGCAAGATCAAAAACGTACATTGGCTATCTACTATTCCTTCTCCAAGGAGGAAATGAGTAAGCAAAACGTAAACATTGATTCCCTGGAAAACGCAGCTAATCAAAGTGAGCGTCAGCTCTCGCAGAAATCGTCTGCTTTTGCCGATGCTTTTGTACCCAAGGATGTGGACTACAAGCAGGTGCAGTCAAAAATGGCATCAGGCGAGGCCGTGGTGGAAATGATCCACTATCCGGAATTCAAAAATGCCATGACCGGGAGCTATAAGTATGCAGCGGTGATCATTAAGAAGGTTGGTCCGCCAATCGTTTCCATCCTGGAGAATGGAGATCAGCTTGATACTAGATATCATGCCTATTACAACAATGTGATCAGAAATAAGCTCAAAGATGATTTCTCCTATGAGCAATATTGGGGACGGATCAATGGTTCCCTAAGTGATATCAAGACGATTTACTTTTCTCCGGATGGGGTTTACAGTCAGATCAATCTCAACACATTGAAAGATCCCAACGGGAAGTATTTGGTTCAGGATAAAGTGGTGAAGTTGATTGGTAATCCACGGGATCTTCTGGCGACCAGTGCTACATCATCATCGACAAAGGATGCCTTCCTTTTGGGTTTTCCAACCTACGGATCAAAAGACATCGTACCGCTACCGGGAACACAAAAGGAATTGCAACAGGTTAAGTCAGCACTGGTATCTGGTCGCTATAACGTAAAGGATGTGACTCAGGCCAATGCCACGGAATCTTCTATTAAGCGTGTTGCATCACCAAAAATCATGCACGTCGCTACGCATGGTTATTTTCTGGAAGATATACAGAGCAAAGGAAGCGTGTTTGGCGTGCAGGTAGAATATGCTAAAAACAATCCGTTGCTCAGATCAGGATTGATGCTGGCAGGTGCTAAGTCGGAGTCCGGAGATGTGTCGTTTTCTGAGGAGGAAAATGGGATACTCACGGCTTATGAAGCAATGAACCTGGACCTGAATAAAACAGACCTTGTGGTATTGTCTGCCTGCGAAACAGGAAAAGGAGATGTGAAGTCAGGCGAAGGGGTATATGGTCTGCAGAGAGCTTTTGTGATGGCAGGGGCAGATAAGATGATCATGAGTCTCTGGAAGGTGGATGATGCTGCCACCCAGGACCTGATGTCCCGATTCTACAAAAACTGGATCCTTTCCGGACAAGAGATGACACAGGCCTTCCGTAATGCCCAGATCCAGCTCATGAGTACCTATCCAGAGCCTTACTATTGGGGCGCCTTTGTGATGGTAGGGAAATAGGTTTTAGAATTCAGAATTCAGAATTCAGAATACAGAAATCAGTAGTCTTTCTGATGATGCCTAAATAAGGTTATTCTCAAAACCTTTGAAATTTCCGTCTGGTGAGGACCTGCCTCCCGCAGGCAGACACCAGACGGGGGAATTAGGTATTAAGTTATTTGGTATATCACTGAACCTCACTGATTTGAACGGCGGGCTGAGTATTGGTATAGTTGGCTGCATCCGCCATGATCTTTTCCGCATGCGGACCAAAAGACGTTTGAAAATCTGCTATAGAATCAAAATACAGGTTTCCTATCGCGGAATATAGAGCAGGCTGGTCAGGTGTTGCTCCCACAATTCCTTTGTCTACCGACGTGGACTTAAGTGCACCTCCCAATAGTTTTGAAACCATGGGCATATGCTTATTGCAATAATAATCCAGGTCAAATGTGTTGCCATCCCCATTGGGATAGAAGACACTTACTTTAATCGTTCCTTTTTTCATTTTATTGGTGGTTAATGTGGAGGGATTATCTATAGTAAGGTACTTAATTTTATTGATGAATCTTATATAACTTTATTTAATTGCATATCCCGCTAGCCTTAGGTATTTGACCTTAACTAAGGTCTATGTGTCACTGCAGCTGTCAATTAAAGAATTTGTTGAAGGGTGGAAGTTCCCTTAGGGACGACTTGCCTGTAGAATTACCATCGAATTAAGATTAGCTCCGCAGGCCTGCCTGACCGCAGGCAGGAGCGTCCTGTATGTTCGCTTTTCAGGTCGCCCCTCTGACGTATTCCATAACCAAGGTTTGTGGCTCACCATAGCCGTCAACCTAAGAAGATTCTTAATTTAATTTACATCTGTAATAAATCCCGAAGGGATGCCAGTATTATAGATGCTAGATCGAACATAAGATCCTAACCCCGAAGGGGGTGTTATTATGTCACTCCTTCGGAGTTTATTCTTACATTAACGATATTTCTACAATCCTGTCATCCCTTCGGGATTAGAAAGGTACACCGTTTTAAGTAAATAATTATTAAGTTGACGGCAATGGTGGCTCACAGACCTTCGAAATAAAATAACTCAATCCCACCGTTCCATCTGCCCATCACTAAATACATGTCCTGATTCGATAATGGAAGTCATGATAAATAGCTGATCGGATGTGATTTTCAGGTGTTTTTGTAGAAGTTGGGACAAGGTTCGTTGGATCTTTTCGATGTCCGTCTCCGACCACAGGGACGGCAAGAATAAATTGATCATAGCCGGGTATTGATGCCCAAACTGCTTGTGATCCATCACGACATTAAGTGTGATATCAGTTTCACTGATTTGTAGGGCTTCAGCCCATTCCTTTACCAACTGCTGATAATTAGTCTTTTCAGAAAATTCTTTCCGGATGTAGCAATTGGCGATGGGCATTTTTAAAACTTAAAAAAGAGCGTCTCCTCCCGACTGGAAGAAGACGCTCAATATATGGCATTAAAATATTTCTATCCTTTGATCAGCTTATAAGCTACTACCCGGTTGTCGAAGAATGTTGGAACCAGTACCAGCTCCTGATCCATCATAAACCAGATGTCGGCCGTATTTTTCTTTTCGTTTTTGGTATGAAGTAGTGATTGTTTGCCTATTCCATCACTTATGATAAAGATCTCTCCCTGCCAGTCGGAAACAAGGTATACACCGGCTTCTGTTGTAGGTGTGATACCGTCGCCATGACCAATGCTGTCAGCAACCAGGGTCATCTCACCAGAGCTCAGATCTATGTCATAGAATTTTTGTGCCGCCGAAAACGCAGCAAACAGATGCGAACCCACTACCAACTGGCCATTTGGTCGTCCGGGCAGACCATCTTTGTATACTTCAGCTTTTCCATTGGTATGCTTGAAAATTTTGTCGCCATTCGAATCGGAAATGTAGAGTGTACCCTTTCCGTCCGATGAAATGTCGTTCATACCACTGGCCCCTTCTACCACCGTCTTGGATTTCACTTTTCCTGTGGTCACATCTATCTCTACCAACTCATCCAGATCCGCAACAAATAGGGAGGTACCCACCAGTGCCATGCCCTTGGGCCCGTTTAAACCGGTCACCCATTCCAGGTCAGTGATCTCACCCGTGGAAGATATTTTAGAGATAAAGCCATTGCCGTCCTTTTCCCATGGATTCATATTGACATTGGCCACATAGATGATATCTCGCTCTGTATCATAAAGGACAGACTCGGGGGTGCGAAGCAAGGTGTCTGTTTCCCATTGCTTTTCAAGCTTATAGGATACCTTCTTAGGCATTGTCTCTTCTGTGGTTTCTGCAGACTCTTTTTTAGCAGGGCTGCACGAAACAATGAACAGAATAATGGTAAATGGAATTAATCTTAAAGATTTCATAGTCTTTGGTTGTTTAGGTTGACAATAAAGTTAGGCTGAATGCTGATACTTAAAAAGTTTCCTTCATTAACATTTAATAACGAAGGAATGTTCTGCGCTCAGATTCGTATCGGATCACATTGAGCGTAAGCGTGTCACTTGCTATTTTCCATTCGATCCGGCTATATTCTCTTGTGTAAAAGTCACTGACCCTGGAGGTAAACCTCAGGTTAGAAAAATAAATGAGCGGACCGTCGGTGAGATAGCTCCCTGTGGCTACCTCGTAGATCTCGTTTTCATCGAAGCATTCATGAATGATTTTAAAATGCTTGTTGCTAAAGATGAGCTCTTCGGTGCAGGATTTTGGATGGTCGGGAATATAGATCCAGTGACCTTGGATGCCAGATGAGTTAAAGTGGTTAGAGGAGAATAAAAAGATAAAAAATATGTTGATTATAATGGCCATGTCCTTTTAATACTTAAAAGAAAACTCCTTTATAAATATCTAGGGTTTTTAGATAGCATCTGTATTTATTTTCTCTATTTCCAATATCTTGTAAACCAGTACTTGTATCAATTAATACAAATAAAAAGGTTATGAAGGATTTTAATCTATTTATTTACTTATTAATTGTTTCGTGTTCTTTTGAAATATTTTTTGTATGTTAGCTTACCTAAGGTCCATAAGTTGGTCAGTATCAAAAGAAATACCCAACAAAGGCACACAAAATGAGTCAGGTTTCTCGAAATACGGTAGTTGATTTCTCTCATGGCCATGATTTAATCAGGCAGGATGATCCCGTATCAGAAGAGTTTAGAACTCAATTGGATAGCCTTCCTGACTCGCAGATATGGGAGTTGTTTAGACAAGGACAAGAAATTGCTTTTATTCATATTTATAAGAAAAATTTTGATTTACTTTTTCAATATGGTTGCCATTTTACCAACAACGTTTCTTTGGTTGAGGATGCCATTCAGGATATGTTTATCGAGCTCAGAGAGAAACGGAAGAATACTGTAATAAAAGATTCAGTCAAAAACTACTTGTTTACCTGTCTCAGACGCAGGGTTCTTCTATATCTGGATAAATTTGATAACAAGTTTGAAACTCTCAATCGAGCTCACTTGGGCTCCTTCAAGATCGGGATTTCTGTAGAGCAAAGAATCATTGAAAGACAGATCAGTGATGAGCAAAATCAGAAGTTGGGTAATAGCCTAAAGTTGCTTAGTTCCCGTCAAAGGGAAGCAATATATTTTTTCTATAATGAGGGCATGGAGTATCGAGAAATAAAGGAATTAATGAATTTCAGCAACATTAGGTCTGTAAGGAATCTTATCTACCGTGCCCTGAAGACCATAAGATCAAGTCTCCATAGTTAAATCAATAGGCAAGCCATCAAATTCATTTTATTATTGATACGGCTAGCATGCTCTTTAAGGTACACCAATCACTTAACTGAATGTAATTAGATCCATAAAAATGGAGTGTATACATTCCGATCAGTATTTTTTTTAAAAAAGTCTGCATATACTGATGCCCTTTTAATTTTTTTCCCCTCTATCATGTAGAGGCGTTAAAGAAAAGCACCGAAGTGAGTAAAAAATATACTTTAGCTGAAGAGTTTATGTCGGACGAAGACTTTAGGCACTGGGTATTAAAGCCACAACCTGAGTCAAATCTGTTTTGGAATACCTGGATGAAAAATAATCCAGACCAAGTCAAGGAAATCTTATTGGCTAAGGAATTGATTCTGAAATTAGATTTCAACAACACGGAGGCTAATCAAGAGCATCATGACCGGGTATTAAGCAATATTTTGAAGGGAGATTATTCTGATAAACAACGTAAATATCCAAAACGTGGTCACGGTATTTATCCCTTCAAGAGATATTTTCAATTGGCTGCCGTTGTGATTCTGGCCTGGTTTTTATATGTCATACTGTTTTCTGTTAGCAATGACATAAATACAGATGCTACGCAGTCTAAAAAATTTGTGGTTAAGGAAAACCCTTCTGGTAGAAAATCGCAAATATTTCTACCTGACGGATCAGCTGTTTGGTTAAATGCAGAAAGCAGAATAGAATATCACGAAGATGAGGTGAACAAGAGAAGACTGGTGAGACTAACCGGTGAGGCATTTTTTGATGTGGCCAAGGATCATCAAAGGGCATTTGTTGTCACAACCTCAAACTGCGCCATTACTGCAGTGGGTACACAATTCAATGTGAGAGCTTTTCCAGAGGATATAGATCATAAGATTTCACTCCATGAAGGTATTGTCAGTGTCAAATTCATGGAAGGTGAGGGTTTGCTACTCAATCCAAGTGAGGCTGTGAATGTAAGCCAAACCCATGGGATAGGTCGCAAAATTATATTCAATCCCAAGAATGATTTAGACTGGAAAGTGGGTCTGTTATATTTTGAAAATGCCTCATTTCCAGAAGTAATCAGGAAGCTAGAACGTTGGTATGGTAAGCAATTCATTGTCATCAACGACGATAGAATTGGGAAGTGGGCATTTAGTTCTGAATTTCATAATGAGACGTTGGTCAATGTGCTTGAAACGATCAGCTATGCCAAGGGATTCAAATATAAAATTGATGATAAAACAGTAAAACTAACATTCTAAATGAAGGTAGAAATCAAGATCCATAGTCCATAAAAAAGCTGGAAACATACGTTTCCAGCTCTGAATCTTTCCGGGTGTATCATTGGGGAATGTCACTTACCCGGATCAGTTAAATATGTTTAACCTATTCAATTACAAAAGTATGAAATTAAAACTTATACGAACAATAGTCATGCTTTCTAAGTACACGGTATATGGCTTGCTATTTCAGGCATTATTTGCCAATTTTCTTTTGGCAAGTTCTGGAACGGCTCAAAAATCCGTGAGTGTACGAGAAGCAGTGGTAAGTCTCAATCCGGGAGACTTTAAGATTGAGGAAATATTTGACCTCATAGAAAACCGTTCAGATTACCGTTTTGCCATGGACAACAGTGATTTGAAGGCTGTATTAGAACAAAGTGTCCAAATTACCGGTAAGGAACGGAACCTTTCAGATGTTTTAATCAAGATATCAAAGCAATCCAAACTTAGGTTCAGGCAAATAAATGATAACATCACTGTTAAAAAAATAGAAGAGCCATGGCAAGCAACACCTGACGAGGTAATGGTAGTAGTTGATGTAGAGGTTTCAGGGCAGATAATTGATGAAAATGGTCAGGGCCTCCCAGGAGCTTCTGTAGTTGTCAAGGGAGGTACGCATGGTACTACCTCTGATCTGGATGGGAATTTTAGCATTACTGTGGATGAATCAGCTATTTTGATCGTTTCTTTCGTCGGTTATACTTCCAAGGAGATCCCAGTAGGAAACAGTACTCAGATCAATGTGCAATTACTGCCAGATTCCAGACAGCTTTCAGAAATCGTGGTTACGGCATTTGGGATTGAGAAGGAGAAGAAAGCTCTTGGTTATGCAACACAGGAGCTTGATGGTGAAGGATTTACCGAAGCACGAGAAACGAATATTGTCAATAAACTTGCCGGAAAAGTGGCTGGGGTTCAGGTAACCAATATTCCCAATGGAGCTGGTGGATCAGCTCGCGTGGTGATTCGTGGGAACAGTTCCATAGCCGGAAATGATGCCCCCCTTTATGTTGTGGATGGTATTCCTATTGATAATCAGAATACAGATCCAGCTCACTATGCTTCGGGGGGAGTTGATTATGGAGATGGCATTGGGGGCATTAATCCCGATGATGTAGAAACGCTAACTGTTTTGAAAGGACCTAATGCTGCAGCACTATATGGATCGAGGGCTGCCAATGGCGTTATCCTTATTACTACCAAGTCTGGCAAATCCCGAAAAGGAATTGGTGTTTCAATCAATTCAAATGTAACATTTGATTATTTAGCTACACTTCCAACATTCCAAAATAAGTTTACGATGGGGTATGATCCTGATCTTCCTGTTCTGGATTCTACAACCATCAACGGGACAAGATATGCGATTCTCGATGGAAGGCGTTGGGCTAGCTGGGGACCTGCATTAGAAGGCCAGGTGGTAGCACATTGGGCAGACCCTACCAAAACAATGACAATGAATCCACAACCGATTGATAACGTGGAGGATTTTTTTGACACAGGGGTTACAACCACCAATACGATCGCGCTTACCGGAGGAAATGAGAAAGCGAATATACGTTTTTCAGTGTCTGACATGCACAATAAGGGCTTGATACCAGGAAGCACATTTGAACGACAAACCCTCAACCTTCGTGGAAGAGCAAACATTACTGACAGGCTTTCGATTGATTCCAAAGTGAATTATGTTCATCAGAAAGGGCATAACCGTCCTGAGCTTGGAGCAAGTTCTGCAAATCCCATGAGTGCAATTATCCAACTGGCCAGGCATATTGAATTAGATGACATAAAGAGTTATAAGGACGATCAGGGGAACCCGATTTTTTATACAAACCGTATGGAGAACCCCTATTGGACCATCAATGAGATTGTGAATGATGATGAACGAAACCGGATCATTGGGTTTGTTTCCTTAAGGTATAAGTTGAATGATTGGTTAAGTATTCAGGCCAGAACAGGTACGGATTTCTACACGGATAACAGATTTACACGGCGTGCTATAGGTACTAGAAGTGCCAGAACAGGCTCCGTTAGCAATTATACCTGGTATATCACGGAGAATAACAGTGATATATTGTTGCTGGGAGATAAGGATTTATCAGACAATTTTTCGCTTTCATTTACTTTAGGTGCCAACCACTTATACGCAGGAAGGGAAGTAACCGGAGCAAGTGGTACCAATCTTAGGACACCTGGTCTGTACCATATTAACAATGCCAATGAGGTTATGCCCAGGTATCAGAAAGTTGAAAGGGAGTTAAATGCTGTTTTTGGCACAGCTCAGATAGCATATAAGAACTTTTTGTTCCTCGATGTTGCGGGAAGAAATGATTGGTCATCAGTATTAGGGATCAATAATTATTCATTTTTCTACCCGTCAGTATCTTCCAGTTTTGCTTTCACCGATGCTTTTGAGATCAACTCAGAAGTTTTGACTTTTGGTAAAATTCGTGCCGGTTATGCCGAAGTCGGAAATGGATCTGACCCCTATTTAACATCCATTGGATATGTGAATTCTATTCAAACCATAAATGGACAGGGAATGGCGAGTGTGCAAAACAGAGTACCCAATCCCAACTTAAAGAATGAGTTGACAAAGTCCTATGAGTTTGGAGCTGACATGCGTTTTTTTAGTAATAGGATAGGCATTGATTTCACCTACTATAACGCATCAGCAAGAAACCAGATCTTGCCTGTAAATATTTCATCTGCTACTGGATTTGGTACCATGGTGATCAATGCCGGAGAAATCACAAATGAAGGGGTAGAGCTGATGTTAAATGCCACACCAATAGATCTTCAGAATAATTTCAGATGGAATGTAAACTTCAATTTTTCAAAAAATAAATCCAAGGTTGTGTCACTGGCAGACGGCATTGAAACCCATGAATTGTCGAGAGACAGATGGGGAACCATTGAAGCCAGACCGGGTGAAGATTTTGGCAACATTGTCGGATGGGTTTATAAAAGAAATGAGAAAGGTGAAAAATTACTGGATGGTATGGGATCGTATCAGCGGGATGGTAACACAACTCACATTCTTGGGAACATCCAGCCAGACTGGCTGGCAGGCTTGACCAATCAATTTTCCTATAAGGGTGTAACAGTAAGTGCGTTGATAGACATAAAAATGGGAGGTGAGATCCTTTCCGGAACGAAATATATTCAGGCGGCCAGAGGAACAGGAAGGTTTACCACAGACGATGTTTACAAAAATGAAGAAGGACTATGGGTAGGTGTAGCCGATGGCGTCATGGAAAATGACTATTATGTTGACGACGGCAGTGGAAATCAGGTTTTACATTTAGCTGCTGGGGAGAGAAGTGATATTGAATTGCCAAGATGGTTTTTAGCAGGTCAGTGGACAAGAAGAGACATTATCGAGGAATTTGTGCTGGATGCAAGCTATGTGTCCTTAAGGGAAGTAACGCTTGAATATTCCTTTCCCAAATCGCTACTCAGTAAACTGCCCTTTACCAATGTCAAACTGGCAGTAGTTGGCAGGAATTTGGCTTACCTGGTGGAGCATATGGAGGGGCTTGGCATAACGCCTGAAGCAGCATTCAATACGCAGTCAGGATCTCAGGGATCTGAATCTTATACGTCACCTTCCACGAGAAGTATTGGATTTAACGTTAAGTTGGATTTTTAATGAAGTGATCAAGGTAAAAAGAATTAGAAATGAAATATTTTATAAAAAGTAAAAAAATAGCAATTCTTGGACTGATCATGTTAATCAGTCAGGCTTGTACAGAAGATTTCGAAAAGTTAAATACTGACCCTTCCTTACTTTCATCGGATCAGTTAGATGTTGGTCTGCTACTGACAACCATACAAAAGCAGATGATTATTGACAATGGAGCCTACCCTTTGGGTATTTTTGGGAATTATGCTGGGTATACTACCTCAGGGGGAAATCTACCCTTCAATGGCGGGTTCTTTCCCAATGAATTCGAAGAAGGGTACAACAGTCTGTTAAATGTATCAGAGATTATTCGACTAACTGATGGCGATCCTGATCTCATTAATAAGCAGGCCATTGCGAGGATCATGAAGGTTTATATCTATCAACACATGACAGATCTCTATGGAGACATACCCTATTCACAGGCTGTCAAAGCCATAGAGGACATCGAGACACAACCAGCATACGATACTCAACAACGTATCTATGAAAATATGTTGGATGAACTTGAAGATGCAACCAATGATCTCGATGAAAACCGGATAAGCTACTCAAGTCAGGATTTAATATATGGTGGTGACATTGGAAAATGGCGAAGGTTTGGTAATTCACTAAGACTGCGGATCGCGCTTAGAATGAGCTATGCCGATGAATCATTGGCAACCAGTCAAATATCATCACTGCTGGGAGCAGATCTTATCGAAGATAACGATGGAAATGCATTCGTTACGACAAGTACTGACTATGAGAGTAATCAAAATCCAATTTATAATGAATTAATTAGAGTAGGAGGAACGCTTGGTCAGTTCATGGGTCAGTCAATCATTGATTTGCTGAAATATAACAATGACCCCAGGTTAACAATTATTGCAGAACCTACGCTTAATTCTTCAGAAGAAGCTGAGAAAAACAATGATCCTGGTCTGCTGGTCTATAGGGGCCGTCCCCTCGGTCTTGATGGTTCTGAAGAGCGGGAACACTATCAAATGAGAGATATTTCTTCAATAGGAGAGTACTTCCAGCAGCCCGTCATTGATATGTCTGCGTTGTATTACAGTGAAGTTTGTTTCGCACTGGCAGAGGCGAAACTGCGGTTCGACCTTGGCAATAAAACTGCTGATGAATGGTATCAGGCAGGCATTAGAGCTGATATGGATCGATATGGAATAGGAGAGGCCGAAATAACCAATTTTTTGAATTCACCTGCAGGAACGTTGACAGGTACGGATGAGGAGCAATTAGAACAAATCCTATCACAGAAAAATATAGCGTTATTTCCAAATGCCACAGAAGCCTGGTCGGAATGGAGACGCACCGGGTATCCCAAAATTCTGATTGGATCAATGCAAGGGGAAACAAATGGTCAAATACCCCGAAGAATCAACTATCCATATGATGAAGCTAACCTAAATAGCTCCAACTATCAGGAAGCTTCCAATAGGATGGGCGGTGACCTGCTAACGACCAGGATTTGGTGGGACAGCAATCCCAATGTTCCGTATGAACATCCGGGAGATATTTTCGATGACTTTTGAAGTGGTCATCAAATAATTGAAGAGTAGCTCCAAGGAAACTGATCATTTGGATGATACCTGATCAGTTTCCTTGTACGCATAGCTCATAATAGACGGCGCAAGAATTCCCGGTGGTTTTCTTGCATAAGCTTACGCATATTCAAATACACCATTTATCTATGAACCAATTAATAAGATTCAATCTCCTATTTATCGTCAGCGTATTTTTACAATTCAATGCTCCTGGACAGGGAGTGGTTTCTGAGCTACGTAGCCAGGGGTATACGATATTTCCGGCCCCACAGAATGTTGATTTAAGAGGGCGCGATATTGTTATTGATCATACCTGGAAAGTTTTAGCCAGCGGGGCTGTCTCACGGAGCATCAGCGATGGTCTGACATCCAGGGCTACCATATTACACGGACTTGATTTTAAAGGGAACGGTACTGGTTCGGTGGAGTTGAGAATCTCAAAGGATGCGGTTGGGAATATACCTGATCCTGAGCGAAGCAAACAGGCCTATAAGATCACTATCCAGGAGGGTAAGGTGGTTATCGAAGGCCAGGGGGAAGTTGGACTCTTCTATGGCGTGCAAAGTTTCTTACAGTTGATCAAGCCGATATACGGCGGTAAATTCCAACTGCCAGAGGGAACCATCACTGACTGGCCCGATCTGGAAATGCGATTTGTTCATTGGGATACAAAGCATCACCAGGCTAAACTGGAAACACTAAAAAGATACATTGATTGGCTGGCTTATTTCAAGGTGAATGCCATCGCTTTTGAAATAGAAGACAAATATGAATATCCATCTCATCCGATCATCGGTGCACCCAATGCGTTCACCAAAGCAGAAATGCATGAGCTCACTCAATATGCACTTGAAAGACACATTCAACTGGTTCCCAATGTACAGGCTCCCTCACATATGGCCTTTGTACTTAAACATAAAGAATTCGAACACCTGAGGGCAGATGGTTCCAATTATCATATATGTATGTGTGATGAAGAAGCTATGGAATTAATTTTTGATATGTATCAGGACATGATTGATGCCACCCCGGGCGTCGATTACTTTTTTGTGTCCACAGATGAAGTATACTATGCTGGTATTTGTGGAAAGTGCAAACTGGAATATAATGATAAAAACAGAAGCCAGACCTGGGTGAGTTATCTTCAAAGAGTAAATAAGTGGATGAATAAGCGAGGTCGGAGAGTGCTGGCCTGGGTTGAGTATCCTTTGCTACCTGAAGATATCTCAGAAGTGCCTAATAATGTAATTGATGCAATAATGGGCACTCACAAAAATAGTGAGTGGACAATTAATGAAACAAAAGCTGGCATTGATCAATTAGCCTATAGTTCAATGCAGGGATCAGAATACCTCTTTCCTAATTATTTTCCAACAACCTACAGGGATAAGAAAATAGAGGGAAGACTATATGATGCCTACAACACAATTCCTGAGAGATTGAAAAATGGAGCTAACCTGATAGGTACATTTGCTGCTGCATGGGATGATGCCGGGTTACACAGCGAAACATTTTGGTTGGGTTGGGCTACAGTGACTCAATATGCATGGACCATGGAAACCCCTTCTTTAAACGAGAATATTGTAGATTTTATAGAGGTGTATTATGGGGTTGATAGCCCTGGTTTGTTGTCTGCCTATGTTTTATTGGAAGAAGGCGCCAGGTTTTATGAATCTATGTGGGATAAGGTGCCTACAAAAGAAAGAGAAAAGGGATATGGCAGTTCATATGGTAAGGGTATCGGTGGAGATTTTAAAGATTTATTGATACAGCCACCTCCATTGCCAGCTTCTGAAGATCTGCACATCAAACCATTTTTCCGTGAGAAATACGGACAAAAAATGGAGGAAGCAATGGCACTGGTTAGCAAAAATGATCAGTTGATATTTCAACTGCTGGGTAACCTTAAAACGGTGAAGCACAACAGATATAACCTGGAGGTTTATTTATCCATTGCTTATCTGGAAAGATACGCCATGAATACTATCATCCAATTAGGTGAGATTGAAGACGTTTTGGTCCGGGCGTCGAAAGTCGGCATCGACAAATCTCAGGCCATTGATCTATTGATACAGGCTCATAGTATGGCCGAAAAAATCCTAAGGGAGCAGGATGAGATGTGGGCACAATTAACTTTTACCTGGGAAAAGAGCAGGCTTATGAAAGGAGCAAGTGCCAATGGCAAGGACTTCTATCATGAATTTGATGATGTCAAAGATCATTTTGCTGATCGCCGGAAAGGCCTGGAGTATATGCTCGCACCGTTTGAAAGAATTGGTTTGCCCGCATGGAAAGATCAACTCGCTACAATCATCAAAGAATACGCAAAAGCCCATAATATTCCTGTAAAAGCCCTGGATGCTAAGCGTCTGGAAGATTAAGGGGAACTGATCACTATAGGAAAAGGAAGTAATGACTATGCGATTTTTATTGGTTTACATGCTTTTAATGAATGCAATTTCACCGTTGCATGCCCAGGATGATGTATCGCTCTATAAATTCTGGAAATATTATTCGGATGTTGAGAATTCCCTTTACAAAACCCTTTCGTCCATTGCTTTAGATCAGTTGGAGCCCAGAAAGCTGGAAATAAGCCAACTGAAAACGAAAGAAGACTGGATCAACAGACAGCAGAAAGTTAAGGAAAAGTTATTAGACCTCATGGGTCCCTTTCCCGAGAAGACTCCACTCAACATTCAGGTGACTGGAGTTATCCAAAGAGAGGATTATCGGGTGGAAAAGTTCATTTTTGAATCAGTTCCCGGGTTCTATGTTCCAGCGGTACTGTTTATTCCAGAAGGTATCTCAGGAAAGGCACCGGCCATTGTTAATCCGATTGGTCACAGTCCTACCAGTTTCAGGAGGGATGTCTATCAGCATAAGATTATCAACCTGGTAAAAAAGGGGTTTATTGTTTTGGCTTATGATCCAATAGGACAGGGCGAAAGATTGCAATATTATGATGGGGAGTTAGGCAAGTCCATATTTCCAACAAACCATGAGCACTCTTATCCAGGGGCCCAATGTTATATATCCGGATATTCATCAGCAAAATATTTTGTCTGGGATGGTATTCGGGCGATAGACGTGTTACTATCCAGGCCGGAAGTAGATCCTACACGGTTGGGCATGAATGGGATTTCAGGAGGAGGCAATATGACTGCTTTTATTGCTGCGATCGATGATAGAATATTGGCTGCCGCCCCGGAGTGCTGGATTACAAGTTTTGATTACCTGCTTAAAAGTGAAGCGCCTCAGGACTCGGAACAAAACCTGGTAGGGATGATTAAAAATGGACTTGATCATGCAGATTTCCTTGAAGTAAGAGCACCAAAGCCAACACTCATCATGGCAACAACCAGGGACTTTTTTAGTATTCAGGGTACGAGGGACGCATTTCAGGAGGCCAAAAAGGCTTATGAAGCCATGGGGAAAAGCGAGTATTTACAAATGACTGAGGATGATGATATCCACTTTTCAACCCAAAAAAACAGAGAAGCGATGTACGCCTTTTTTCAGGAACATTTGGATAACCCGGGGGATAGCAAAGATTATGAAGTGGATATCTTTTCAGAAGAAGAATTGCAGGTCACAAAGACTGGCCAGCTGGCCACTTCTTTAAAGGGAGAGACCATGTATACCTTGAATAAAAAAATAGTCGAAAGACAGCAAGCCTTCCTGGAAAATTCACGGGAAAATACCATGGAATACTTGGCCAAAGTGAAGGAATCAGCCGCTAGGATTTCAGGATTTACCTACCCGGAAGAGTTCGGTAAACCAGTTTTTTCCGGTCGGATGGTATATGAAGGTTATCAGATAGAGAAATACCTCATTCAGGGAAGTGGAGACTATCCACTTCCATTGGTTCTTTTGATTCCGGAAAAATACACCAGGGATGAACTCATAATTATCCTGGATGAAAAAGGAAAGGGTCATGCGGTAAATAATATTAGCTTGGTAAAAGATCTTGTTGAAAAAGGCTATCCTGTATTGCTAAGTGACTTACCCAATATCGGGGAGATGGGACCCGGCTATTTAAGAGGTGACACCTATATCCGCGGAGTATCTTATAACAAATGGTTTACAGGGATTTTGACTGGAAAATCAATTGTGGCTTTAAGGGCAGAAGATATTTTGAGAATAATTCATTTTGCTAAAAATGAATTATTCTACGAACAAATTACAGCCATATCATCGGGAGTCCTGGGTAGTGAATTATTACACGCTGAAACCCTGAGTCATGACATTCAGAAATTATGCCTGCTAGAGCCCTTCGTGGCGTATGCTGATATTGCATTATCAAGAAATTACAAGACCACATATATTCATTCTGTGGTCCCCGGTGCTATCGCTGAGTATGATATCCCGGACCTTATAGCCTTAGGCGCCCCTCGCAAGATACTCGTACTTAATCCAGTGAATGCCAGTGGTGAGCTGGCAACCGAATCTTTGATTGATGATTATTGGGATTTTCCCGCTCAGGTGTTTCGTGACCAGGGGCTTGAGGAAAACTTCATTGTGCATAGCGGAATCAGTGATAAAGAAATTGCGGGGATGATCCTCGATTGGTTGGAATAGATATGTTTAGGAAGACTGAGAATATAGTTATATGAAAAGGCGAGCCTTCATGCAAAAGTCATCGGCAGCAATGCCGTTTGTTTTAGTTTCAACGGGCATTTGGAGTTGCGTTCACAAGCCATCCGATAAAAAGCCTGTTTCATTTGAAAGGTATGTTTCAGGGTCTACCCTGGTGCCGGTGATCAAGGTTACTCCCAATGACGGGTTTTATGTGCATACCTATTATGATGTGTGTCCGTTTAGCCCTTCAGGAAAATTTTTAGTGGTGAGTAAAATCCCCTATGAAGACAAACCCCCTAGATATGGGGATTCTGCTGAAATATGTGTGATTGACCTTGAAAGAGAAACCATTGAAACGATCTATAGGACAAAATGCTGGGCACACCAAACCGGTACAATGGCACAATGGGGGGTTGATGATAATCATATCTATACCAATGATGTTATTGATGGCATAGGCGTTTGTGTTGTCATAAACAGAGTAACAAATGAAATTAAGGCACTTGAGGGACCAATGTATCATGTTTCCCCCGATGGCAGGTCAGTCATTGGTTTTCCTTTGCATTTATATGATGTAACTCAACGTGGGTATGGATTGGTTGCAAAAGACCGGAGCAATCCGCCTACTTTACCGAAAGGAGCATCCGCAGAGGAAGGTATCTGGCAAACAAATGTTGCTACCGGAGAGAAATCATTGCTGGTAAGCCTTAAACAAATGGCTGATCACATTCCTGAACCACCGCCTCAAAATGATGGAACCTTCTATTGCTGGCACTCAAAATATAGTTTTCAGGGGGACAGGATCATGGTGGTATTGCGATGTCTATTCCCGGATGGCTCGGGTGGTAGAAATGTTAATGTTATCACATGCAGGGCAGATGGAAGTGAGATCATCAGGACACACAGTGAACCAGTATGGGGACATAGTGGAGGACACCCCAACTGGCATCCTGACAGCAGATACCTGATAAGGAACCTGAAACCAGATGGAAAGGACGACAGGCTTTGTAAGGTTCCTGTAGATGGAAGTGATCCTATCATATTGAGTGAAACGATTGATGGCGGGGGTCACCCGACCATCGAACCCAATGAAAAATTCATTATCACAGATATCAAATATCTTGATCCTGATCCTGTTGTTAGAATCCGCCTGATTAACCTTCATACGCAAACAGAACAGGCGGTTTGCAAGATGCCGACGAAGCCACTTTACAACCAAAAGGGGGACTTCGATGAACTACGACTTGATGGACATCCGGTATGGGACCGTTCTTTTAAAAGGATTTGTTTTCAGGCAGCACCCGAGGGTCATCGTCAATTGTTTGTTGCTGATATGTCGTCTTTGCATTGATAATTTGAGGGATAAAAATGAATGTTAGAAAAATGAACAAAATGCTTACGATGAAAATCTTTTTGGTCATTGGTTCCTTCTGCTTAATGGGATGTACCCGGGAGAGACCAAAAGATAGTAAAAATCAAAGCTTCATAGGCCCTGGTATGTTTCAGCATCATTTTGTTACGCAAGACCTGCCTGGCCAAACAGACTGGGGGTATGGTTGTCCGGCAATGGCTGATTTTGACAGGGATGGTGATCTCGACTTCGCTTTTACTGGAAGAGAAGCTTACTATTGGTTTGAAAATCAGGGAGGAGTACAATGGGTAAGGCACGAAATCGGGACCATGCCTACTCGACATCTGGGGGCAACTGTATTTGATGTGGATAATGATGGTTGGATGGATATTATCATTGGAAGTTTTTGGTATAGAAATCCTCAGCAGCCTCGATCTAAACCATTTGAAAGATACCGATTTGATGATACACTAGAGAGCAATATCCATGACATTGTTATGTCAGATATCGATGGAGATGAGAATGAAGATGTGGTCTTGATGGGAGAAGGAGTGGGTGTGATCTGGTATAAAATTCCAAATGATGTAATTGGAGATATCAATTGGAAGAAGATAACAGTCACCCTTGATCCATTGGTTAGCAATGATCACATACATTCAGGTTTTTTTCCAAAAGGAATTGGTGATCTTGACGACGATGGTGATCACGATATTGTTTTACCGGATCGTTGGATGGAAAATGTGGACAAGGGCCAAAGCTGGAAGAAGCATCAGTTACCGTTTGGCAAACGAGGCCCATTTGGTTTGTCGTCCAGGAGTTGGATCACCGATCTGGATCAGGACGGTGACATGGACATTGTTATGACCGACTCGGACCAACAGGCATCAAGGGCAGCCTGGCTGGAAAATCATGGCCGTAATCCACCTGAGTTTACTGCTCATTTTTTACCAATGACTGCGCCCGGGATACGGGGTTCATTCCATACATTATTTGTCGGTGATCTGGATAACGACGGAGACCAGGATATACTTACCTGTGACCAGGAGGACGATACATTACCTCCTGAGGGAGCAACCCCAAGGTGGTATATATGGGAGAATATAAGCACAAACTCCACTGTTGAATTTAAAGAAAGGGTCGTCTATGATGATAGATTAGGCGGTCATGATGCTTTGGTCGGTGACGTGGATGGGGACGGAGACCTCGATATTTATTCCAAGGTATGGAACCTCTGGCCAGGTAGTGCGAATAATGGAGTAGAACATGGAGATTACTTTGAAAATAAGACCATCCATTGATTCAAATACCCATGAAAATACCTTCAGATCACTTGGATTTGGCCAGGAAGTTGTGGGAGTATCATAAAGTAGCTGACCCGTTTAAAAAGGCCGATTTGATTATTGGGTTGGGAAGCTATGATCTCAAAACCGCCATACATTGTACAGAATTATTGAAAAATCAGGTAGCACCTTTGGTGATCTTTACCGGAAAGAAGGGGAATTGGACAGAGGGTAGATGGGATAAGAGTGAAGCGGAAACATTCCGAGATTACGCCGTTGAATATGGCGCAAACGCTTGTCAGATTTTAATTGAACCTAATTCTACGAATATTGGTGAGAATATAGCCTTTGCAAAAAAGTTGCTGAAAGGTCACCCCATCAACAAAACCATTATTGTAACCAAACCAAACACATTGCGAAGAGCGCTGGCAACTGCTGAAATACAATGGCCGGACGTAATGCATTCCACAGACTGTGTCCAAATAGAGATGTTGGATCAGGTGGCTGAGAGTCATGATATAGAAGACCTGATAAACGAGATGGTAGGAGACGTTCAACGAATAATTGAATATCCTAAACTAGGTTACCAAATCGAGCAGGTTATACCTGATGCAGTTATGGAGGCATATTTGACTCTTATAAGTTTAGGGTATAATAAACATTTGATACAATAAGAATGAGAGAATTAAAGGTGGCTGTCGCTCAATTTGAACCACATGACGGGGATAAGGACTACAATCTTTCTGTGATGGATCGTCTGACTTATCAGGCTAAAAAGAAAGGAGCAGAAGTCATTAGTTTTCATGAAATGTGCATTACCGCATACACACATGCTAGCAAACTAACCAAACAAGAAATTTTTGGTTTAGCAGAGTCAGTGCCCGATGGGGAAAGCACTAAAGAGCTAGTAGCACTTTCAGCACGATATGGGATGCCGATTTTAGCTGGGCTGATAGAAAAGGATGAAACAAAGGTTTACAATACTTATATCTGTGTTAACAGTAAGGGATTAATAGCTAAATACCGAAAACTACATCCCTTCATTAATAAGCACCTTGCTGCCGGAAATGAATATGTGGTATTTGACCTGCTGGGCTGGAAATGTGGAATACTCATTTGCTATGATAACAATGTTATTGAAAATGTGAGAGCTACAGTTCTTTCAGGGGCTGAAATAATCTTCGCTCCACATGTAACAGGATGCACTCCTTCGGCAATGCCAGGAAGAGGGTACGTTTCGGACGAATTGTGGACAAATCGAGTAAAAGATCCTGTACCCCTGAGAATGGAATTTGATGGACCGAAAGGTCGGGATTGGTTATTGAGATGGCTCCCGGCCAGGGCTTACGACAATGGTGTTTATTACCTTTTTACCAATCCGATAGGATATGATGGGATTCATTTAAAAAATGGCAATTCAATGGTTTTGGATCCCTATGGCGAGATTCAAGTGGAAATAAAATCTTTTGATGATGAGGTGGCTGTTACCACAATCACTGACGATAAATTAAAACTTTCTGGTGGCTGGAGATATAGAAAGGCACGTAGACCAGAGCTCTACAAAGAAATTTTAGGAAAAAACCATGTATCAAAAACAAAGCCTGTGTGGCTAAACAATGATCAACCTGATTAATGACCATGAATAAGAAATTTCGATTGACCGGATGTAACGGCTTTCAACTTAAGTTATTGTTAATACATGTTGTTACGTTGTTAATTGTTGTAAGTCTGAGAGCACAAAAAACTGATGTTTTTTTGGATAAATACATCCTCAAAGCGATGAAAAAAGCAACATATTGGCAACTGAAGCACCCCAAACATGAACCCAACGAATGGCATAATGGAGCTTTCTATGCGGGTGTATTTAGTGCATATCAAACCACAGGGTCTAAAAGGATCTACAAAGCTATTTATGATATGGGAGAATCCGTGATGTGGCAGCCGGGTAAACTGTGGTACGATGCGGACAGCCATGTGATTGGTCAGACATATATTGATATGTATAGACTAAGTAAGGAAGAAAAAATGATTAGACCTGTCATTGACACGATGAATGTTTTCATGGAAAGACCATTTCCTTCCAGGGGAATCAGAAGAATTCCCTGGTGGTGGTGTGATGCTTTGTTTATGGCTCCACCTGTACTCGTAAAATTAGGGATAACATTGAATGAGGAGAAATACCTCAAACTGAATGATCAACTTTACCGTCAGGCTTATGATTTGTTATATGATCAGGATGAAAAATTATTTGCGCGAGACCTCAGGTATGTTTGGAGTTATGCGGAGGAAGATCTGAAAGAGTCCAATGAAGAGAAAATATTCTGGAGTCGTGGCAACGGGTGGGTCATGGGAGGATTGGTCAGGATAATAGAGGAACTTCCGGAGACCTACCAGGAGAGAAATTTTTACATTGAGCTGTTCAAAGAAATGTCTCAGAAAATTGCAGCTATTCAGCAGCCTGATGGGCTGTGGCGGGCAAGTCTTCTGGACCCGGAAGCATACCCCGGGGGTGAGGCAAGTGGAAGCGGATTTTTTACCTATGCCATGGCCTGGGGTATAAATAAAGGCATACTTTCAAGGGAGAAATATCTTCCGGCAGTCAAAAATGCCTGGAAGGCATTGTGCGGGCTACAACATAAAGATGGTATGATAGGATGGGTCCAGCCAGTTGGGGCCGATCCACGAAAAGACTTTTCAACAGAAAGTTGGGAAGTGTATGGAACGGGGGCTTTTCTGCTGGCGGGTAGCGAAATGATCAAATTAAACTTGTAAAGTATGCCATCAGTTTCAAAATATGCTTTGAGGATCAGGATGTTGGGAATAATCGAAGATGATAGCCCGTGCACTGAATGGTACTTCAAATACAGTCCACACAGGTTTTTTTTGTAAATTAACCAGTCAACCTGAAATAAAAAATATTCCATATACATCAAAGACACATTTATTAACAACCGGTTTAACCCTATAAATCTTTTAACAAGCATGTATTCAAAAGACAATAAACGAAGAACATTCCTTAAGAAATCCGCCATGGGCTCTGCTGTGCTCATGACTGGAGGTGTATTACCTGCCTTTTCAGCCAAATCCTATTCACGGATCATAGGGGCCAACAATACCCTGAACGTTTCTGTGATGGGTGTCAATAGCCGGGGTAAGTCACTGGCACAGAATTTTGCCCGTCAGGACAATTTTGAGGTGATCCATATCTGCGATGTAGACAGCCGGGCCATAGATACCTGCAAAGAGGCTGTTTCCGATAACCAGTCAACCAAAACAAAGGGTTATGGCGATTTCAGAAAATCATTGGAAAGCAAAGACGTGGATGTCCTGGTGATTGCCGCACCAGATCATTGGCATGCCCCGGCAGCATTGCTGGGTATGCAGGCAGGTAAGCACGTATATGTGGAAAAGCCATGCAGTCACAATCCCAAAGAAGGAGAGATCCTGGTGGAAGCAGCGGCTAAATATAAAAAGGTCGTTCAGATGGGTAATCAGAGACGTTCATGGCCCAATGTGAGGGAAGGTATCAAAGCGGTGCAATCAGGAGCGATTGGAAGGGTCTATTTTGGCAAAGGCTGGTATACCAATACCCGGGGACCGATTGGTGTAGGAAAGGAAGTCGCTCCACCAGATTGGCTGGACTGGGAATTGTGGCAGGGACCTGCTCCACGGAAGCAATACAAAGACAATATCGTCCATTACAACTGGCACTGGCTGTGGCATTGGGGTACAGGTGAGGCGCTCAACAATGGTACACATATGGTTGACTTACTTCGTTGGGGGCTTGAGGTGGACTTTCCTTCTAGAGTAAGCTCAAACGGAGGCCGCTATCATTATAAAGACGATTGGGAGACCCCCGATACCCAGGTAATTAACCTCGACTTTGAAAATGTATCCATGACCTGGGAAGGTCGAAGCTGTAACGGTAAACCCATCGAAGGGAGCTCGGTAGGAGTTATCTTTTATGGGGAAGATGGTAGTATTTTCATTCCCGGAGGTAATAGTTATACACAGTTTGACCTAAAAGGCAAAGTCGTTAAAGAAATGAGTGACAATGTTGAAATAGACCCACGGGATCCTGTGAACCCGGCCACACAGCTTGATGCCATGCACATTCAAAATATGTATGATGCGGTGTTCAATGGTGGTTCTCTTAATGCTGATATTGATTCAGGACATAAGAGTACATTACTCGTTCAGTTGGGCAATATTTCCCAACGGGTTGGAAGATCGCTGGATATTGACTCAAAAAATGGGCATATCAAAGACGATGCAGATGCTAATAAACTCTGGAGCCGAGCCTACGAAAAGGGATGGGAGATGAAGCTATGAGGATAAAATATTTTATTCCCCTTATCCTTTTGTTGCTACTGGCATGTGAGGGATCAAATAAGGCTACTGAAGACGGGAAGAAGCCAGGAGAAGTTTTAAATCAGCTGACCGAGCAGGAAAAAGCAGATGGGTGGAGGTTGCTTTTCGATGGTGAGACGTTCAATGGATGGAGAGGCCTGGGAAGGGATCATGTACCCGATGCTCACTGGAAGATTCAAGATGGAACGATCCGAAAGCTAAACAGTGACGAGGTTCCAAAGCTTCCTGATGGCAGTGATCCGGAAAGTGGGGATCTGGCTACCGTTGACACGTTTGAGAATTATGAATTGTATTTTGAATGGAAGATCCTCAAGGCCGGCAATAGCGGACTGAAATACAATGTGTCGGAGGAGATATCAAAAAAGTATGGCTCCGGATTTTCAGCCCTTGGATTTGAATATCAGCTTTTAGATGATGAGGATCCAAAATACGACGGAAAGCTAAAACCATCTCAGTACACATCCTCTCTTTATGATATGATTCCTGCAGAGTCAGAATTGGTCGAGAAAAAGCCAGTAGGTGAATTCAATTCCAGCAGGATCATCATCAATGGAAATCATGTGGAACATTGGCTGAATGGTAAGAAAACTGTTAGCTATGAATTCGGTTCGGACCGGCTGATATCTGCCTATAAAGACAGCAAATTCGTAAAATACGAACAGTTCCTGGATAAGAAAAGCGGTCATATTATCCTACAGAATCATTCGGATGATGCCTGGTTCAGGAATATCAAGATCCGCGAAATAAAAGATTAGTGAATCATACAAACCCAAAAAATCAATGATGAAGAAAAGCAGTAGCAACTTAGATCGAAGATATTTTCTTAAAGCATCGGCTTTGTCGGGGGCCTTTCTTGGAATACTTCCGGGTAGCTTGTATGCCAATGATAAGGAATACATCAAAGAGAAATTAGAAAATGGGCTTGAGCCCGGACCAGCACGAGGAGAAACTGTTCAGGGATTAACAGTAAATCCTATCGAACAGGTGAGGGTGGCATTCATCGGTGTTGGAAACAGGGGGAGTAGCCATGTGAGAAGGATGGCGTCTTTATCACCAAAAGCAAAAGTAGTTGCGATATGTGATATACGTGAAGAAAAAGCCAAAGCCTCTGCTGAATTCATGAAGAAGCAGGGACAGAAAGTAGATATCTACAGTGGTAAGGAAGAAGCCTGGAAGGAGATGGTAAAGAGAGATGATATTGACCTGGTCCTCATATCTACTCCATGGGAAGATCATGCACCCATGGCCATCTATTCCATGCAGCAAGGCAAGCATGTAGCTTGTGAAGTACCTGTGGCATGCACGTTAGAGGAATGTTGGAAGCTGGTGGATACCGCTGAACAGACCCGACGAAATTGTATGATGCTGGAGAATGTTTGCTATGGCGACGAAGAGCTATGGATATTGCGAATGGTGCAGGAAGGCATCTTCGGGACCCTTACCTATGCGGAGGCAGCCTATATTCATCACATGACAGCGGGGCTCTTTGATGACAAGTACTACGAAAAATGGCGAATTGGACATCACGTGACTACCAATGGGAATCTTTATCCTACCCACGGTTTGGGACCCGTTGCCCAGTACATGGGGATAGGAAGAGGAGACCGTTTTGATCACATCGTATCCATGAGTTCATTGCAGGCCAGTCTATCGGAATTCTCGAAAACTGTAGATCCTGGTAATCCTTATTACAATCGTACTGATTTTGCTCATGGGGACATGAACAATGCGCTGATCAAAACTCATAAAGGTCGGTCCATTTTGATGCAGCATGATGTGGTCACACCGAGACCTTATAGCAGGATCAATGCACTAGCAGGGACAAAGGCTTATCATGAAGGGTATCCGAGCCGTTTGTCACTCAACAATGGTTCTCACGACTGGCTACCTGAAGATGAGTACAATGAAATGCGCGAGAAATTTAAACACCCGATCTGGGATGAGCTGAAAGATGAGATCGCGAAAAACAATGGACATGGGGGGATGGACTTTGTGATGACCTACCGCATGATCGATGCGTTCAATAAAGGCTTGCCACTTGACATGGATGTTTACGATGGGGTGGACTGGTCCGTGGTGACACCACTGAGTGCTACCTCAGTTGAATTAGGAAGCATCCCGGTTAAATTCCCCGATTTCACCAGGAATCACTGGGAAAGTAAGCGAGTGCTGGAGATTTTGAAGTAGACCCTCCCGGCAGACTACAAAAGTTTAGATCTGCAGATATGAATACAAATCTCAGCTTGAAAAATTAAGCTGAGATTGTTTTCTGGATAAAGGGTTTTTAAACTTTTGTAGTCTGGCGGCTCTAGAAAACTTTTGTAGTCTAGCCCAGCCCTCAGACCACCTTCTCCATCTTGTAATCATCCATCACAAAGCCACCGCCAATATCCGCCACTGGCTCACCCACGATCTCAAATCCCCACTTTTGATAGGCTTTGATGGTATCCGTATTGTGTTTGTTTACGGTGAGCCAGATCTTGTCAAGCGATCTGTCGCTGGCTTGTTGCAGTACAAACTGAAATGCCTGCTTTCCCAGGCCGCTTCCCCGAGCTGACTTTAGTAAGTATAATTTGCTTAGGAATAGCCCATCCTCACCTGCTTTGATGCAGATATATCCAACTGGTGAGGAGCCGCTCATGATTTGGAAATACTCATAACCTTCAGTTATCTGTTTTTTCATTGGATTAAATGACTGGAGATTTTCCAGCATATAGCTGACCTGGTCTGCTCCGATCATCGGAGTGAAGTATTCATTCCATATTTCATATGCCAGGGCAGCAACCGACTCTATTTGCTGGTCACTATGGACAGTTTTAAATTCTACCAAACTATGATTTTTTAACTGAGGCAATCCAACGATCAATTTTAGTTTCGAGTAGAGCCAAAGGTATACAGCCCGTCTCTAGTACCTGATCATGAAATGCTGCGATGTCAAATTTATCCCCTAATTGATCTTCAGCCCGCTTTCTGAGCTCGCGGATCTTTAACTGACCGATCTTGTAGGACAGTGCCTGACCGGGATTGGCCATGTAGCGTTCTATTTCCCTGACAATGCCATCATATGGTTCTGCTTCATGCTCGACTGAATACTGGATCGCTTCTTCCCGGGTCCAGCCTTTGCTGTGGATCCCCGTGTCGACCACCAGTCTGATAGCCCGATGAATTTCCGCACTCAGCATTCCAAAGTACTGGTAAGGATCTGTGTATAAGCCAAGCTCTTTACCTAAGGACTCGGTGTATAGTGCCCAACCCTCACCATATCCACTGTACCAGAGTGTTTTCCGGAACATAGGCAGGTTCTCGTTTTCCTGGGTCAGTGATATTTGGTAATGATGCCCGGGAATGGCTTCATGTAGGAATAGGGACTCATTGTCATAAATGTTGTACTCTTCTACATCGGGAATGGGTGTGTAGAAGATGCCGGGTCTTGTGCCGTCCAACGATCCCGGATTGTACTCCGCACTGGCTGAAGCTTCGCGGAAGGCTTCCGTTCTTCTTACCTCAAATGGTGTTTTAGGCTTGTTGTTAAATAGCTTCTCCAGGTGAGGCTTCATTGTCTCATGGATGCCATCAAAGTATTCGATAACCTGCTCTGGTTTGGTAAAGGGCATCAACTCCTTGTTGTTTCGAACATAGTCGAAGAATGAAACAAGGTCACCTTCATAGCCAACCTGGGCCTTCACTTTTTCCATTTCAGCGGAGATCCTGGCAACCTCATCAAGTCCCAACTGATGGATCTGATCAGCCGTCATGTCGGTGGTTGTATACAATTTGATCTGATGCTGATAGAAAGCCTCTCCGTTTGGCATCACACCATATCCGCTGCTTTCCCGTCCGGCAGCCAGGTAGTCAGTCTTTACAAATTCAGCAATGTCTTTATAGGCTGGTACCACCTTATCAAGAACCATTTCTTTGTACTTGGTTGTCAATTCTTCTTTTTCCTTATCAGTGAATGACTCAGGGAAATTTTTAGCTGGACTATAAAACAGGTTTTGTTCCAGGTCCTCGGTTGTCATAGCCTCCAGTTGGGGAATGACTTTCACGATGAGGGATTTGGGAAGTACATAATTTTGTTCAATCCCATCCTTCATTTTCTCCTTGGCAGAATTAAGCCATACCAGGTATCCATCGATTCGTTTCAGCCACTTTTCATAATCTTCTACTGTCTCAAAAGGCTGAGCACTTTGTCCACTGGCCAACTGCCCGATCATCAAGTTATTCGACCACATCTGATCGATAGGAGTCAGGTCCTTTTTGAACTCCATGTCTTTAAGGGTCATTTCACATTCCCACCGGACAATCTCTTTGCTCAGCAACTGGTCAGCGGTTAGCTGAGTATCATCATATTGGGTAATCAGCTCCAGGTATTTGTTGCTGTACGCTTTAACCTCTTCATTATATTCATCCGAGAGAAAATCCGGGAAGAGGTCGTTGTATCTAGGGTCACCAGCAAATGTGGCATTGAGTGGATTTAGTTTCAACCCCTCTTCATAATATTGATCAAGCATCTCATCAAAAGTCATGGCGGGCGCAGTAGTTTTATCGGTAGAGCATGATCCCACGATGGTTATGAGAACAGCCAGAGAAAATAGTCTTTTCATAGCAGATATTGAGATTTTGCCCAAAATTAGGGAATGTTCACGGGTTGATGAAACGCTTTACATGACCGGGGATAAATACCTGTGAGGGGTTAATAAGTTGTTTTCCCTATGATTGAGGAATAGTCGTACGCTCTTGAATTTATTTCTGACCCTGTGCAACGGATAACTCCTCTATTCGATGCTGCTTTTGCTTTGATTGATGGTTGAAAATACTTTCATGACCTGCATTCATCATTTCTTGCAGATTCATGATAGGCAAAAAGTAGCAGATCCAACATATTATTGCAGCCTGCAGTCCTCTGTCAATATGGTAATTTATGGTAATCAACACCGTCGTATAGGTACTCATCGAAAAAGAGCCATTAAACATTGCATTAAATGATTAATTCGCTACTTTAAATCCGGGTTTAATTGATTGGGAATGATTAATCTGAAATACGAAGGTTTCGGATACCTACTTTCATGGCATGATAATAATAGCTGATGTCTATTGATCAAAATAATGTGATACCCTACTCCCAAAGCCTGAAATGTAGATTCATTCTTGTATTTGGAATGATTGGCTCTATTACTACGACATCCCAGTTTCTGTACCTTATTATCACGGACCCTGTCCCCAACACCGCTTTCTTTTACACCTTGTGCTTTGCTGCTCCATTGCTATATATAACTACTTATTTTGCCTATAAGAAAAGACCATTGACTGCATCCTACCTGGCGATCATTGTATCGATTTTAGGATGTTTTGCTGCGCTAAATCTCATTTTCGCTGCCTTCCTTACAATGATCATGATATTTGTGTTTTCTGCCATCTTTATCTCAATACGGCGGGATCAAATGGTGATCTTTTATCTAAGCATGATATTATCAGCAGTCATTAAGATCCTGGTAGAATTAAAGGTTTTCTCTATTTCATTCATTCCCCACTCCAGCCTGGATAATGAAAGTATATTATTTATCTGCATGTTCCTCTTTTCGGTTTTTACTTATGCTTTCATCGTGAATTATCTAATCAACAGGGGATTGCAATCTTCCGAAAAACTTATTGACACCTCTGCTCAGCTAGAGGAGACATTAAAAGTGAAAGACCAGCTTATTACTTTGATCTCACATGATCTGAAAAATCCAATAGGCAATATTTCCATGATCGCAAATGAAATTCAGCGTAAAACCTTGCCCATTACTCCCGAAGTGCTGGATATGCTTAAAGATACCAGTACAAAGGCCAGTAATTTGATTGAGAATCTAACCAGATGGTCTGTTGTGAGACAAGATGAAACGATGGTAAGGAAGGAGATATTTAACCTGCATGAATGTATTCAGGAGAATATCGATCTGCTCAATATTATGTCTCGCCAAAAGCAAATTGAGATCATCAATAATTGCCATAACAAAGCGGATGTCAATGCTGATCGAAGCATGATTAGTACTGTAGTTAGAAATTTAGTGAGTAATGCAATTAAATACTCGCATGACAATGGGAAAATTGAAATCGAAACAGAAATCAACAAGGATTACATCAGTACAAGTATTCAGGATTTTGGCGTTGGGTTGACAGCGGAACACAGAAATAAACTGTTTCATAATCACAAGGGTTATGCTTCTGTTCCGGGTACTTCCAACGAAAAAGGTTCAGGCCTGGGGTTGCTCATCAGCAAAGATTTTGTGACACTAAATGGAGGTGAGATAGGTGTGGAAAGTGAATTAGGAAAAGGAAGCAGGTTTTGGTTTAGTATCCCGGTCTCCAGGGACTCTTGAAGAAGCAAACCATATATTCAGCACATATTGAATCGGGACATTGCATGAGGGTTGAATTCATTCCAACCGCTATTTTAGTCAAATGAAAATTAATCCAACCTCTTTCGTAGCAATACTACTTGTAACAGCTGCTTGTAGCACGAAACCAGAACAACAGACTCCTCCGAATATCATTTTACTGATCTCTGATGATCAAAGCTGGACCGATTACAGCTTTATGGGGCATGAAACCATTCAGACACCACGAATTGACCAGTTGGCCAGTGAAGGATTGACGTTTACCTATGGCTATGCTACTGCACCTCTTTGTAGTCCGTCGCTGGCTTCAATGATCACAGGCCTGTTTCCACACCAGCATGGAATCCTGGGAAATGATCCTGTTTTTAAAACGGAAGGCCCGCGATACAGAGAGCAATGGTTGCAGCAGCGAAAGAATTTATACACCGAGTATGAAAAGCAATTTGAAGAACTGGCCACTATTCCGGATCTTCTTAAACAGAAGGGCTATGTATCCCTCCAAACTGGAAAGTGGTGGCTTGGGCACTATGGCACAGGTGGTTTTGATGATGGTATGACACATGGTGATCCTACCCGAGGTGGACGTCATGGTGATGAAGGATTGAAAATTGGTAGAGAAGGACTGCAAACCGTTTACGATTTCATTGACGAGGCACAAACCAGTGAAAAACCCTTCTTTGTCTGGTATGCACCTTTTTTACCTCATGCCCCTCACACCCCACCGGATAGCCTTCTGGAAAAATACATAGATAAAACACCCTCTGAGGCCGTGGCCAGGTATTGGGCAATGTGTGAGTGGTTTGACATCACCTGTGGACAGCTGATGGATGATATTGAGCGGCGAGGACTCTCGGAAAATACCTTGTTTGTATATGTAACCGATAATGGATGGATACAGGATCCTGACAAGGTGAACCGGTATGCTCCCCGTTCGAAACGAGAGCCCTACGAGATGGGTATCCGGACGCCTATTATGTTCCGTTGGAAGGGAAAGATAGCACCTGAGATGAATACAACAGATGCCGTGAGCGCCATCGATATTGCTACGACCATTCTGGGAATTAATGAGATCGAGCCGACCGCTGATATGCAGGGGATCAACGTGTTGGACAAGCAGGCACTGGCAGGTCGTGACATGGTCTTTGCCGAGAACTTTGCCCACGATTTTTCTTCACTGGATTCGAGCATCTATCACCGTATGGCCATTGATCTGCCTTACAAGTTGATCCTTCCTGACCCGGCCAATCAACCGGAGGATGAAATCGAGCTATTCAATATAGTAACTGATCCTCATGAGGAAAACAATCTGGCAGCAACCGAGGCCGGTAAGGTAAAAGAGCTAACCGCTAAGATTGAGCAGTGGTGGGTGCAGTGAGTTTATTGAGTGATGTATGCTTTTAGATTTGTGCTGATATCACATCAAGGTACCTGGTGAGTAAAATGTGAACAAAAGAGATTAATTTTTTATGTAACAATAAGCATCGGGTGGATAGTACAATAAAATACAAAATAATCTCTAAAATCATCAATAGTGATGATGAAAAGCAATTGCAGGCTGTGAAGTCGATTCTTGGTATTAAGGATGATGAAGATTTTTGGGATGAATTAAGTGTTGAGGATCAGGCATCAATTGATGAGGGACTAAATCAGCTAGAAAAAGGAAAATATGTTAGCCATCAATCTGTGAAAGAAGAAATCACAAGACGATTTAATTTCTAAAGTTGTCACTTGAAGTTCGGTATTCTATAAGAGCTAATATCTAATAAGGTGAATTACCTCACCTCAAATACAGCCTTCCCTGAAAAAACCTCACCATCTACCCCAATACCTTCGGCACAGATGATAAATTCACCCGTCTCATCGGAAGTATAAAAATGATCTGTTGATTCCTTTGTCAAAATGGAGTCCAGTGGAAAAGAAAGTTTTATTCAATTGGATACATATTAAGATTCAAATCATCAAAAAATTGTATTCGATTGGGTATAGTTTCCAAAATTTTATCCTTTGATGATTGTGCAATTCTATCAGAACGATACCTGAGCGCCATATATGCTAAAAATGATTCAGCCATATCTTCCCTCCTGAAGAAATCACGGGCATAATGAGAAATAAAATTACCGTCTAATTCCTGAGCATTGACCCACTCCCGGGAAGGTGCATATTTTTGATCGAGAGAGACATGAGAGCCTTCATGAACAAATACTTCTTCTAATATTCCATCACTTTCATAGTATGATGATTGACCAGCATATATCCAAATACCTTTATACCCGCCTCTAAAGTATTCAACACCATCATGAATTGTTATAGTTTCAAGGTCAATGCGTAAATCAGTGGGTAGACGACCAATTATCTCAGCATATTTTAATGCGATTTCTTTAGCTTTAACGGAGTCTTTAAATTCAGGATTAATTTGAATTTCAAAAGACAAACCATCTTCGTAAAAGGAATTGAATAGATAGGGTGATAAAGTAAGCGATTTATCCACCCTGTGATCGTACATGGTGCGTTTACCTTGCCCGGCATAAGAAAGACTAGCAAATGTTGTCTTATCTTCTTCTGTAATGATATCCGGGTCCATAAATATGGTTCCTTTAGCAAAAGGAGGTATTACAGGTTTCTCCTCTTCTTTATTGCAGGATACTGTTAAGAGACCTAAAAGGAATATAAGCGTGAACTTGATATTGACCATAGAAGATCAGATTAGTTGACGACCAATCGTATATCTGAGTAACTTATTTTACCCTCCGTTCCTGGTAATAGCCTGACAAATAAGACAATAAACCAAGTTTTTCTGGAAAGACAGGGGATAGTCAACTCCTCCGTATGATTTACCAGTTGACCTGATACAGGATTGTCTGTTGTCGTGACATAAAGGGTTTCATTGTACGAATCTGGCGCACCAAATTCTGTCATGGGATCTCTTTCGAATACCCTTAAAGATACTGCTGCACCTGTACCTGTCAATCCTTCAGAATTCAATGTAACCTTGAAAGTCACTTCAGCGCATTCAGGAAGGTTGGGATATATGGTCTTGAACCACTTTCCGCCATCACTCGCGGTTCTGCCGGGTGCTAATTCAATTGAAAGCACTTCATCACCTTCTCTTAAACCAATAAAATCCCCGTCATGGTCCTCAAAAGTCCAGTATTCGTGGGGATGGTATTGATAGTAAGCGGTATCATTGGCCCAGCCTGATTCCCAATCAACACATTCACTACCAAATGATTGGTCAAGAAGTTCGGTGATGTAGTAATTCCTCATCTCAGGCTTTTCATATGCCTGGAATAAGTCGAGTAAATTGTTCGTCATAATGGACATGGGTTGTCCATCACACAATTCGGTATTATCATTTGCTCGTCCAAGAAAAGCACGACCTATTAATTGAAAAATGTAGGCTTCCTGTTGTAGTAAGCCAAGATCGACCCATTGACAGTTGACATCTCTAGCGATTTCAATTTTCCGATATCCCAATCCCTCATAGTTTGTATAGCCGTATCCGCAATATTTCACCTCTCCAAACTGAATTTCATCTACATATTCAGCTTCCACGGCGGCTAAATCAAAAATATATCCCCTATTAGCTGCTTCCTCTTCAAATTTATCAAGGTAAACTCTAAGGTCCGGGAGTCTGGGTTCTGGTTCGTCGCTACAGCTCAAAAAGAGGGTGCAGAGGGTAAAAACGGATAGGAGGGTGTAGTTTAAAGAGTATAATTTCATCATGGGATAGTTTGGGTTAACTACCTTTTACGGTAGTTTTTACCTGATTGTTATAAAACGGTGATATGGACTTGCCATTTTACCCCTGTAAATCAACACTGGATTACCTATTTTCCACCACATATTTAGAGATTTCTCCTACGGGAGCCACCCAGATCTCCGGCTGATCTTCCAGGTATTTAAACAGCTTGTGCAGCATTTTTGTCTCGGTGGTCTGTCGGCCTTTTTTGCCAATATCATGACCGGCCAGCACAAGCCACAAACCGTCCTTCCTGGCCACCTCGATATATTCCAGTATTTCCTTAAAACTTTTGCCATCCATCTCCACACCTGTGAGCTGAGCCAGGTCACAGTAGGAGGGATCATTGGGTGCTTCATCCAGCCAGGTCCTGCCAGATACAAACTGCCTGGCCACAACGGGCACATAGCTCTGCGTTTCGACTCCGCGACCCACAAAAGTCTGACCACATGGGTAGGCAAATTCTGTGGGCACTACCCCCAGCAACTCTTTAATCTCTGCATTGGCGTTATCAAGTTGTTCATCGATATCTACCAGGTCCATCTCTTCGAGGGCTTTTTCCCTTGCCCACAAAAAATTACCTGAGCAAGGATGGGTCATCGAGTGGTTACCGATCTCGTGTCGATTGGCTACCGCCTGCTTCCAACCTTCCAGGGATCGTTCTAATGCCGATGGCACTACATAGAAGGTAGCTCTGATGCCATATCGATCGAGTATCGGGGTACCGACTTCCACCTGGCTACTCCGGCCATCGTCCCAGGTCAGGCTGATGGCCATCTTTTTGCCTTCAGGCCAGGGAAACTGGCTTTGGGAAAAGCTTAGGAGCGGAATCATCAAAAGGGTCAAAAAATAAGTAAGTTGCCTGTTCATGTTCTATTCTTTTAAAAAGGCCAGTAAATCGGCCATTTGGGTAATGGTAATTTGGGTTTGCAGGTTTATGGGCATGGCTGAGCTTTCGAAGGCGGTCAGTTTACTGATCGCGGCACGTTCCAAAGTCTGCTCCTGTCCTGCTGCATCTCTTAAAGTTAATGTGCCCGGGCCCTCATTGGCAATGATCCCTGTAAGTGTTTTGCCATCTTGCGTATCTACCTGCCACAGCTCATAGCCATCGGCGATGGACCGGTTGGGCTGAAGGATGTCCAACAACAAAGCCGATTCGCTCCGGTTTTTGATAGAACCCAGGTCAGGACCAAAAGCAACTCCATTTTGCCCGGCCTTTTGATGGCACGGGCTACAGGTCTGAGTGAAAATCCCCTTTCCCGCAGATGGGTCACCCCGGAGCGACAATACCTGCTTATATTCATTCCAGACTGCATCATTGTCCAGCTCATTTCCTTTGAGGATCCGGCGTGCATCTGCCCGGATATCATCCTCACGGCTGTTTAGTAGACCGACTGTTCGAGGCCACGACAAACTGGAGGCGTTCATTTGCCCAGACTCAATGGAGGTCAGGATCAACCTGTTCCCTTCTTTGCTTTTCATGAAGATGTCAATGGCTGAGGTCCGTTCGTCGGGTAACAGACCAGGCCAGGCATCCATGAGCCTACTCAGTAGGTTTTTATCCCTGATAAAATTGAAGGCTGATAAAGCTTCCTTACGTACCTGAGGGGAATGATGATTGAGAAAACTGCGGAGCAATTCGATATTTTGATCAGCGTTGGTCATGGCCACCACTTTCAGGGCGTCTGCCAGGAAATCCGGATTTGTGGTCGTGTTCTTTGCTATTTGGACAGCCTCACCACATAACTTGTTGTCCGGATTTTTAAAATAGCCAGTCTGATTCAGTAAGTCCAGGCTTTTCGATCGCAAGTCCATATTTACTGAAGGGTTAAACTTTTGCTCTAAAAGCTGAATGTTGGTCGGCGAAAGCTTCAATCCATCAGCATTTGAAAAACCTTCGAGCACCATCGGAAGATACCATATGGACTCATTGGAAGTCAATGTTTTTGTTAGGAAGCGATTGATTTCGACGGGGTCATTCGACCTTGAGATTAGCTCACTCAGCCTTTCAAAAAATTTCGTGGTTTGGGCTGACTTTTGATCGATCAAATATTCGGATGCTTTGTCATAAAGCGCAAAGATGTCCGGGTTTAACGCCGAGAGTGCCGCCTGCTGGACCCACTCATCTTCAATGTCATCAAACAGTAGTTTCGTCCTGGCCTGGTTAGCCTGAGGAATATTCAGATTACCAAGTGAAAGCAATAGCTGATACCTCACCTTTGGATTTTCATCCTCAACCATGTAGATCAGGGTTTCGAGCAACGATGGTGAATCGGTGACCCTGTTTTCAGCTATCCTGATCGCTTGCTCCCGAATGGCCGGGTGATCGTCCTGCAATAGTTTAGTAAGTAACTCCTCTTTAAACTCGCCTTTTCCTTCCAGGACCCACATGGCATGCAATCTGCCCAGGTCAGTCATGCCATTCAGTCTTTCTTGCAGCAGTTGTGTGATTGCTTTTTCTTCCCTGTCCATCAATAATCGCTGGGCATGCATTCGCCACCAGTTGTTGGTGTGACTGAGAAGCTCTATCAACGATGGTATGTCCATTTCCGCAAGATTGAGCTTATCCAGGAAGTTCGGTGGCGAAGTGCTGGTAGACGTGATCCTGTATATCCTGCCCTGGTCGACACCGGCGTACAAGTCGCCAGAGGCAATCACCTCGTCAGAAAGCCACTCAGGGTGCTCGATGATCTTTCTGTAATAATCCATCACATAGAGTGCGCCATCGGGACCCACATAATGGTTGACCGGTCTGAACCAGGAATCCCGGGAAGCCAGAAACTCCCGATCCTCAAACAGGTTCACCGATTCAAAGGTGCTGCCCAGATCGTTGACGCGATCGGCATGGATAAGGTTGTGAACGGGTTCCGCTGTAAATATGACATTATCGTAATCTGAAGGAAAGACCCCTCCCTGATACCATTGAATGCCGCAGGCAGAGGTCATCATCCCCACATCTGTGAGTAACTGATGATTGGGATTTTCGGTGATGGGGAATATTTCAAAACCCCGACCACTTTTGGGGATGTAGTGCCGACCCGAGGGGATGAGGAAATCAGGGTTTCGCTGCATGTAGCTGGCATCCATCACTACATGAAAAAGATGTGTGGCATTGCTGGTGAGGAAATGATGACCCCAGGGATCAAAGGCATGACCAAACTGACCGCGGGCAGAACCCATTTTGGCAATCCCCAGGTCCGGGTTGAATTTGACAAAGAGTCCATTGGCATTCTGCGGCAATGAATCTGCTTCCGGCTTATTCGGAAAATGGATCCGGGAGCCCCGGTCCCCTAAGATATCCTCATAGTTTTTAGTGCTGACCGCACTTTCGTGAGAGATATAAATGAAGTTGTCAATGCCGTATTCAGGGTTGTTCACGTTGTGTTGTGGGTTGGAGCGGGCAAAGCCTGTCAGCACAATTTCTCGCTTATCGGCTCGTCCGTCGCCATCCGTATCTTCCAGGTAAAGCACGTTGGGTGGGTCCGTGACCAGGAACCCCTCTTTCCAGCGCATAATCCCTGTTGGAAAGACCAGACTATCTGCAAAGACTACGGCTTCATCGGGGTAGCCATCCTCATCGGTATCCAGCAGTCGTTTCACTTTCCCACTTCCACTCACGTCCAGGGGGTACCCGTGCATCTCCACCACGTACCATCTCCCGAGCTCGTCAATCACCATGTCCACCGGATCTGCGATCAGCGGCTCCATAGCCATCAGCTCGATCCGGAATCCATCAGCGATTTCGAAGGAGTTGAGCGGGTCAGATTGGTTTTGTTGGGTTCCGCAAGCAATGAGGATTGAAAGAGAGATCAAAAGGAAAGAAGTTCTTATCATGCTTTTGGGTTGGTCACAACCGAATAAAGATAATTAGATCTCCTGAATAGACGGCATCAGAGTCCCTACGGTGACTCTGATGAGCATAAAGTCTTTGCGTGAAAAGCCGCCACTCAGAGTCACCGAAGGGACTCTGAGATTAAAGCTTATAATATACATCTTACCGTTATATTTGTTTATGGCAACACATCAAAAACATCTCGAAAAGGAATGTTTCTATTTTGTAACTTTCACTTGTTATAAGTGGCTCCCATTAATTGAAAAATCAGACATTTACTCTTACATCCCCAATTGGTTTAGCAATTTGAATCGCTTGGGATGTCAAGTGTGCGGATATGTAATTATGCCAAATCACATTCATCTTCTGGTTTATGTGAGTGTTGACTGTGAGGGACTAAATTTTGTCCTTTCAGGAGCAAAGCGATTTCTGGCTTATGAGATTGTAAAAGGACTCCAGTACAACAATGAAGATGAACTTTTACATCAGCTACAGGCTGGAGTTAAAAGGAATGAAAAGGCTAAAAATAAGCTGCATCAGGTATTTAGACTTTCATTTGATGCGAAGCTTTTGGATAGCTTAGAATCGATAAATTGTGTATTGGATTATATACATCATAATCCAATTACTGGAAAGTGGTCTCTGGTGTCTGAGTATACAGAATACCAATATTCCAGTGCCGCATTTTATGAGGATGGACGAGAGGATCCGTTTGGGTGTTTAGATTTTCGAGTTTACTTTGACTGAGTCAGCATGATATGTCGGCATCAGAGTCCCTCCGGTGACTCTGATGAGCATAAAATCTTAGCGTGAAATCAACTATCTAAATCACTCATCTTCAAAACCCATGATATAAATACAACGCCCCATACGTCCAGTTGGGGCCCTGGAGGCCGGGGTAGTTATAGCGATCCATCATCAGGGCTACGTACCGGAACGGATAGCCTTCGGGTAGCTCCACCACGTTGGGCCAAACGCGGGTGCCCGATTCCTGGTCCCAGGGTGGCAGATCCATCTTCAGTGTGCCCGCCTCTTTAAGGTCGGGGTAGCTGTAGATAAAAATCCCCCGCTCGCTGCTGCCAGAGAAGCAGTATCTTTTGCTCCCGATCCTTTGGATGGAAGTACCAGTGGAGTTGTGGCTTACCGGTCCGGCAATGCGCTGATAGCCCTTGTTCCACGTATCAGATTCCAGCATCACCGCTTTATATCCATCATGGTTTTGGCAGGTCAGGATCCTCCATTTATTGGCAATGGAGTCAAACAGGATGTGCGGGTCTTCTATATCTCCCACGATGCCGAATGGAGAGGCTTTCATGACCGAAAACCCAAACCGTGGATCTTTCTTACTCTCCACCGCCAAGAGCTGTTTTTCTTCCTTGGGGTTGGCAAAAGCGCTGAATCCGGTGGTGAGTCCACGCCATATATTGGCTTTCCTGTCATAAAAGATGTGGGAGGCAATTTCATTGCGGAGGAGGCCATCCTTCCTATCGAACAGGATCACTCCCTCAAAGCGAAGATCAAAGACTGATGGGTCGAGGCTGAACACCCCCTGAACGTGATGGGGGAGTGCACGGCCCCGGATAGACATGGTGTACCACAGCCGACCCTCCTCCAGCAGGGTTTCCCCGTTTTCGTAGGTGATCGCCCGGATATCGGCGAGTCCCATGCCGCTGCTCAGTGTGGAGGAGACTTTGTTGATCACGACCCTGCCCTGCTTTTGTCTGAGGTAGAGGTTGGACTGGAAAGTATTCAAATAGCGTTTTTCGCGCAGGTCAATATGCTGGCTATAGTCAAAGTGGCCGAGTGGCTGAGGCAGCTCGTCATCCTGGATGAATAATGTAAATCCACTGCCCAGCATTTGGAGGATGACCCGGCCTTTGAGGCCAGGCTTTTCAGTTTGTGAATAGGCAAAGGAGGAGTTGATCGTCTCTTTTCCTTCTTTCACCAACCTGAATTGAAGGTCGGTGATCTGTTCGCCTTCATGATGAAGGGTGATGAAGCATTGGGCTGTTTTTTCCTTTCCCGAAAATTCAAATCCTATTTCACCGGTTCCGGCAATAGCGGCAATGTCAATGGTATAGACTGCAAACGGGTTGAAACCACCAAACCATACGGATGTTTCAGCATTCTGCTCGGATTGGATGACCAGCTGATGATTGGAAATGGTAACTGACGCCTCATTTTCGGAATAGCTGCTGACAGGATACATGGTTTCAATCCCGATGATCTCTCCGGGGTTGAGAGCAGCCAGGGGGATCTGTTGATTTTCATCAAAGATAAACCGACGGACACTTTGCCGGACAAACTGGATTTGATCGGGCTTGATGGATGGCTGAGCCAGGGTATGTTCTGTCAGCGTGAGTAAGGATAATAGAAAAATCGGGAGGATGAGTTGTCGGATCATGAGTTGAGATTATCCCCTAAAATTAATGGGCTTGAGTTATTTATTGTAGCCACATAGGTGCAAAGACACAAAGAGAGTCCTATTACTCCTTTGCGTCTCCATATGAGACCTTTGCGTGAAACCCTAGCGTGAACCTCCCTATTCCTTGTGATTACCCGCTCATTTTCGTAACTTTTAATCTTAACTCATTACCCATGGCCATTTCATTCAAACTAAACAACAAGGAAACCAGCCTGGATGTAGACCCACAGATGCCCCTGCTCTGGGCGATCCGGGACTATGCCGGACTCACGGGAACAAAGTTCAGCTGCGGGATCGCCGTATGTGGTGCATGCACCGTACTTATGGAGGGCGCACCGGTACGCTCGTGTGTAATGCCCGTATCGGCTGCCGCCGGTAAATCTATCACTACCATCGAGGGACTATCAAAAAACAATGACCACCCGGTTCAGAAAGCGTGGATTGAAGCCCAGGTACCCCAATGTGGGTATTGCCAGTCCGGACAGATCCTGAGTGCAGTGGCACTACTGGAGAGAAAGCCCAACCCCACCGATGATGACATCGACAATGCGATGAACAGTGTGCTCTGCAGGTGTGGCACCTATCCACGGGTAAGAAAAGCAATTAAACTGGCCAGTAAATGAAAGCGAACACCATCAACCCAAAGATCTCCAGGCGTAAGTTTGTGGCTCTATCGTCAGCATCATCAGCACTAATGCTGATAGGATGTGTGCCTTCTACGGGAAAGGATAAGGTAGTAAACCTAGCCGACGGAGGCGTCGAAACGGCCTTGAATCAGTTCATCTCCATCAACAGCGAGGGGCTGATCACGCTATATAACCACAGGCCAGAGATGGGGCAGGGGACTTTCCAGTCCATCCCGATGATCCTGGCAGAGGAGCTGGATGCGGACATCCGCCAGGTAAAGATTGTGCAGTCCGAAGCCAATTCATCTCTCTATGGTCGACAGATGGTCGTTGGCAGCCACAGCATCCAAAGCGAATTTATGAACTGTCGCAAGATGGGAGCAGCAGCCAAGGATATGCTTGTCCGGGCGGCAGCGGAGACCTGGGGTGTGCAGCCAGCCGATGTGAAGGCTAAAAATGGAGTGGTGACTGCCAACCAAAGTGGAAAGACCCTGACCTATGGGGAGCTGGTAGCAAAAGCGGCCAAGCTAAAAGCCCCGGAGAATCCAAAGCTAAAATCTGTCAAAGAATTCAGGACCATTGGGGGTTCGTTTCCACGGGCAGATATCCCCCTGAAAACGGACGGGTCAGCAAAATTCGGGATTGATATCCAGGTGCCGGGTATGCTATATGCTTCTGTTCAGCGATCCCCGGTTTTTGAGGGGAAGGTGGTGAGTTTCAACCAAGAGGAAGTGCTGAAGGTGCCGGGGGTGACCCATGTGCTGAAGACCAGCCGGGACCTTTTTGGCAATCGGGAAGGAGTGGCCGTGTTGGGAGAAAGCTACTGGGCAGCCTACCAGGGACGCAAAGCGTTGAAAATAGAATGGGACAACCGTGGACTGGACAAGATTTCCTCGGAAACGATCAGGAATGTCTATCTCAAGGCTTCTAAGGAGCCGGGAGATGTGCTACATGAAAAAGGGGATGCGGATAGGGCTATTCGAAATGCATCGGAGGTGATCGAGGCTGTCTATGAGATGCCTTACCAGGCGCATGTGCCCATGGAGCCCATGAACGCAGTGGTGGATGTGCGGGCTGACTCCGCAGAGTTCTGGGGATCTACCCAAAACCCCAATGGGACGAGGTCATACCTGGCCAGGTTCCTCAACCTTCCGGAAGAGAAAGTGAAGATTAACTACACCTTTATGGGTGGTGGGTTTGGGCGCAGGTCCCGAACAGATGTGGCTGAGGAGGCCGCTGACCTATCGAAGAAATCAGGACGTCCGGTGAAGGTGATCTGGACCCGGGAAGATGACCAGACCGCCGGACCTTTTCGCGCTGCATCCGTCAACACATGCAGGGCAGTGCTGAAGCAGGGTAAAATCGAAGCCCTGGAGCACAAGGTCGTCGCCCAGGAGATCCGGAACCAGTCGGGCTCCAACAACAAGGCAGGACGCCAGCTGATGGGCGGGGTGAACACCGAGTATGCCATCCCGAATGTCTCCGTGAAAGGGGTGCTGCAAAAGCATCATGTACCGATCTCGTACTGGCGGGCGGTATATCACTCTACGAATCCGTTTGCACATGAGTCGTTCATTGACGAGCTGGCCGTGAAGGCAGGAAGAGACCCGCTGGAGTTTCGGCTGGAGATGATGCAGGACCACAAACGCTTTAAGCGGGTGCTGGAAATAGTTGACCAGGTGTTTAACTGGAAGGACAAACCGGAAGGCGTAGGCAGGGGACTGGCCATTGCTGAGCGGTCCGGTGCGCATTTTGCCATGATGATCGATGTGGAGCGGAATGGCAAAGGGGTGAAAGTGAAGAAGATCACCACCGTAGTGGACCTGGGCATCTGCATCAACCCCGACACGGTGAAAGCCCAGACCGAGGGCTCTATCGTGATGGGGCTGGGAGCAGCTCTTTATGGGCTTACTATTGACAAGGGCGCCATCGTAGAGCAGAACTGGCATCAGTATCCATTGCTCCGGATCGGGCAATGCCCTGAGATCGAGACTTACATCGTGAAGAGCGATGCCGAGCCGGATGGTGCCGGGGAGAGTGGTCTGCCCACTGTGGCTCCTGCCCTGGCCAACGCCATTTACGACCTGACTGGGAAACGGATCAGGCGGTTGCCACTGGATTTGGAGAAGCTGAGTTGAGGGTAAGAGGTTAGTGGTCCTACCCTTCCTGAAAGGGGGCTGCATTGAGGTGTTGATGTATGAATGAACACCTTTACTAAATCCCGAAGGGATGCCAGTATTATAGATCCCAGGTCATACAAAAGATCCAAACCCCGAAGGGGTGTTATTATGTCACTCCCCTGGTCGGGCACCTTCGGAGTTTAAACTTGTATTAATGATATTTTCTACAATCCTTTCATCCCTGTCTTCTGCAGGCAGGCCTTCGGGAATAGAAATAAAAACCGTTCTTACTGAACACACTCTTAGGTTGACGGCTATGGTGAGCCACAGAACTAGGTTAAAGGGAATCAGAGTCCCTGCGGTGACTCTGATGGGAGGGAGCCCCGTAGGGGCAGCCTTAAAGCCAAAACACAGGACGCTCCTACGGAGCTAATCTCTATTCGATGATTATTCTACAGACAGGACGTCCCGAATGGGACTTCCGACTATCAACAAATTCTTAGGTTGACGGCTATTGTGGGCCACAGACCTTGGGGGAGGGGTATTAGTGTCATTGTGGCGGCTCTGATGGGGAAAAGAGGTATCAGTGTGAGTGATCAAACATCAAAAACGTCATCCTGAACGGAGCTATAGCAAATGTTTTACAAACGAATATCTTGAGAAATCAAACAAGATCATGAAAGGAGGTAAAGTCGAATGTGAAGTGAAGGATCTTATACAATTTAGATGAACTGTGTTTAATTCTCTTTCCGAATTCTAAGATCCCTGCCTGCCTGCTGGCAAGGCTTCATTTCACTTCGTTTCACCTGCCTGCCGATCAGGCAGGTTCAGGATGACGTGGATGTACATCGTTTGGGGTTCGCTTGGATAAACCTGAAATAGACAAATCGGAACGTTTGAAAGCTCAAATTGAGTATTAAGGATTGTTGAAGGTGAACTGTGATTTTTTTGCGGGATCTGTGACTCGTAGGCGTCTTTTATTGTGGTATTTCTTCAACTAAAACTTCGTTTCCGGCTCTGTCAAAATAGGTGCAGGTCATTTTATCCATGCTTATTTCCCATTTTTCAATGCCAAATGCTGCACACATTTTGATAAAGGTCAAGAAGTCTGTTTTTCCCTGTTGATGAGCTGTTAACTCTGATCTAAATTCTTCACGCTTTGGGCTGTCAGCAATTACCAAAGAATCATATTTTGCGGGTACTCTTGCTGTATGGTTATTACCTCCGTGATAGTCAATATGTCCGTCTGTTACATAAGCTTCATAATGAGTTACGCCTAATGACTTGATTTCTTTAATGTAAGTAGGGAAGTCCTCACCGGATCTTACTTTACTGTGAGCTGCTTTGATTTGTTCTACTGTAAACATTTTTCCTGGTTTTTAATTGCTAAACGATTTTTTGAATTACACGTAACCACAATGCTAAGACCTTCGAAAAGGATTGTTGATTTTAAGGTCATTTTCCTCATTGCTTTTGCTTATGATTACAATGCAAAAGTGGAATACTAAAAATCTCGGTTATTGTAAAAAATCGTTGTTCTACACGAAGCGCTTAAAGTTTTGAGGTGTATCGCCCGTGAATTTTTTGAAGCTTTTAATGAAATGAGCCTGGTCGAAGAAATTGTTTTCGTAACAAATTTCTGTGAGTGTTTTTGTTTCTTTCATCTTGTCAAGAACTGAATTGAAACGAACTATGGACGCAAATTTTTTGGCAGTTGTTCCTACCACTTTTCTAAATCGCTTTTCAAAGGGGCTTTGGCTGATAAATAATTTTTCGTTGAGTTCTTTTATCCTGATTGTTCCTTTGGATTGGTAAATAAGTTTAACCGCTTCGACTACTAATTTATCGGTTTCAATGTCTTTGAGTTGAGTGAGTAAAAATTGCTCAACGACTTTTATTCTTTGTTTATCTGTGAAGGATAATGCTAATTTCTCCTCTACCTCGTTCACTTTTCCTTTTTCAAAAATATCATCCAATGAAAGGCTTAAATTGAAAAGTTCATTGGCCGGGTGAGAAGAAAAATGAGTAAACCCCACTTCAGTAAAGTAAACCAAAATAGTCCCTATTTCTGCCGAGTTTTTGAAGGTTTTATAGCTATCAGAAATACCTGTAATTCCTGCTGATGTCAGTTTGCTTTCTGTGTTGCTTTTTATTGTTGCAAGTTGCCCCTTATATTGAAAGCCGATCACCAAACCCGAAGAGGGAAATACTTTGTACTCGTTTTCCAATTTATTCTCCGACACTATAAGACACTTGATGTAGGGTTTCAGTCGCTCAGTCGGAAAATGTTTTTCAAATTTCATTTCTGTCTATTGAATGATTAGGGACCTTAAATTGCCTACAACACTAGAATAACCGCGTTACTGTTATCCCTTAGTAAATCCTGATACGTTATCTGTATTCCCCATCTAAGATAAGCCCTTTTTGTGAATAGAAAAGTGTTTTTTGCTAACGATGGTTTGATTGTGTTCATTCATCCTTTGAGAAGGTCTGTGGGCCACCTTTGGGGGTATAAACATCAAAAACGTCATCCTGAACGGAGCTACAGCAAATGTTTTACAAACGAATGTTTTGAGAATCAAACAAGATCATGAAGAGAGGCAAAGTCGAATGTGAAGTGAAGGATCTTATACAATTTAGATGAACTGTGTTTAATTCTCCTTCCGAATTCTAAGATCCTTCATTTCACTTCGTTTCATTCAGGATGACGTGGATGTACATCGGTTCGAGGTTCGCTGGGATTAACCTGAAATGGACAAATCGGACGTTTGAAAGCTCAATCGAGTATTAAAGATTGGTTGAAGGAATTCTTTTTGTATTCTCATCTAAGATAACTCTTTTATGCATTAAAAAAGTCATTTATTGAAAATGATGGTTTGAGTGTGATCATTTCATCCTTTGGGGATGTCTGTGGGCCAGAGACTTTGGGGAGGTGTATCAGAGTCGTGACTCTGATTGGCGAAGAAATCGTTTTGCCTTTACTTCTTTTCTAATAATTCATTCAATGTTTCCATTGACTCTTCACTCCCTAATTCAACTGCCTTTGTATAACTTCTTATAGCGTCTTCTTTATTGTCGTACTTTAAGTAAGCCTCACCCAGCGAATCCCACAAATTACCATCTTCCGGAAATAGTTTCACATTGAGTTTAAACAAGGCCAATGCCCAACCAGGATTGTCTTCTTTTTTCAGCCTGCTATACCCCAGTATATTGAGTACTGAAGGGTCAATGAAGTCTCCTTTAAGTTCTGTATGTAAGAAATCCGGTAATTCTTCTGCATTTTCAGATGGATTCGTTTTCATAAATCCATGAATCAATTCATAGATGTTTTTAGGAATGGGTGTCGCCTTATAATCAGTATCAAAAATCATTTTGCCTATCTCTCTGGCAACGTTTTCTGATTCACTTCCTAAAAACGCATTTGTGATGTATATGACAACTACATCATCCTCTACAAATCTTACAAAATCCGCAAAATACAATCCATTACTACCATTGTGGGCAACCATCTTGGTTTCTCTATTGGTTTTTGAGATTGCCCAACCGTACCCATAAAACGATGTCATTTCATCATTCTCGGCTACATGCGGCGTTTCCTGTACGGCTCTTGATTTGGATGTTAAAACGAGGTTGTCTTCTAAAGCAACATGCCATTTATACAGATCTTCAACGGTAGAATGAATGTCTCCCTTACCTATGCTATACCAATGTTTATTATTGTAAGGGAGGTGTTGCTGGGTTGTTCCCCAATCTGCCCACTGCTCATCGGTTCTGTTGTAGTAGTACCCATGTGCAAGTCTTTCTGTATGAAAATTGATGCTTTTATATCCTGTGCTTTTCATTTGAGCAGGTTCGAATAAATAGTCCTGCAGAAAAGAACCATAGGTTTGATTTGAAACAGACTCTAATATAGCCGTGAGCAAGATGTAGTTGGCATTTGCATATTGGTACTTTTTTCCGGGTTCTGATTGTAATGCTGATTCAAAAAATTCTGTTAAAAACTGTTCTTTGCTTGCTTCATCGTATCTAAAACCTCCGGTTCTATTGGAGATCCCTGACGTATGCGTTAATAATTGATGAATCGTTATATCTCTTTTGTCAATAGGTGCCTGGTCAAAAAAAGAACTTATTTTATCTGATGTTTTGATCTTTCCTTGCTCTACAAGTTTCAAAATAGCTGATGCAGTAAATTGTTTAGTTACAGAACCAATATTAAAGACCGTTAAAGGTGAGTTGGGTATCTTATTTTCCCTATCTGCCCATCCATATCCTTTTGATAAAATGATTTCTCCTTTTTTAGCAACTAAGACAGAACCTGAAAAGCCGTTCGAAGCACTTTGGGTTAAGTAATTGTCAATATGTTTGGTAATGGTAATTAAATCTGTGTCCTCTTGTTCCTGGATGCAGGAATAGAGTAAGAACACGATGCTAAAAGCCATTAGTAATTTATATTTCATATCTGTTTTACATTATTTCCAAGGTTATGGGCTCTTTTGCCTTCTAAGTATTTTGACAATTCTACTATTGATGATCTCTGACAGGTTCCAATTGTAAAGGTCGGGGTCTGTAGTGCTGTAAAACGCAACAACCACAGCGTCAAGATCTTCATAATATTCAGCAAAACTTTGATAGCCCGGAACCCAGCCCCCATGCTTGTATTCATAAATGGAAGCATATATTTCCTGTTCTCCTGGTCCGAACAATGATCCATCGTTCAATGCCCGTAAGAAAGTACCTACATCTTCTGCTGTGGCATGCATACCATGATCGTTGGTTTTTAAATCATGCGGATACCCAACATGGTAGCCACTCATTACATCGTCTATGTTCACCTCACTTAGTGAGTTGAAGGTATTTTTAAGGCCGAGTGGTATGAGAATTTCCTCTTTGATGAATTGGAAGTTGATATAACTCAGCTCCTCATCCATTATCTTATTGATTAACAGATAATTCGTATTGCAATACTCATAGTCTTCACCCGGCTCAAAATTGGCTGGCATTCCCGAAATCAAGGCAAGACTTCCTTCAAACGTTTCCGTTGGAGCTGCCCAGAAATTGGGAGTATCTGTGAAATTGGGAATGCCGCTTCTATGCTGGATCATCAACCTCAAAGTGATCTTGTCAGCGTTCTCGATTCTTCCCACAAGCTCCGGCAAATAATCTGCAATGCTTTTATCCAGAGAAAGCCGTCCGGCACTCACCAGTTTGGTGACCGCCACGGCATCATATAGTTTGCTGATGCTGGCAATCTTAAATAAAGCGTCAGGTTTAGCCGGTATTTTAGCATCCCGATCATGCCACCCGGAAGCGAAATACTGAGGTGATTGACCACCCTGATCAATGTAAACGACCATTCCATCAAATCCATGATCAATGGCTTCATCCAGCTGTTCCTGGACCGTGTCCGGCAGCGGTAGAATCCAGGCTTTGACCAGCAGCCAGGGGACGAAGAAAAAGGAAATAGCAGTTCCAACGAAGAGCAGTATTCTAATTATAATCGTTTTTCGAGAGGTCATGGTTAGGTAGGTTAGTCCTGTTCTAGTTGGGTATTGAATACTCGATTAACTCTTCGGCATACAAAAAATCACCCTGAGACTGGGTTAGTTTAATAAAGGTTTTTACTGCCGGGGCATACAACCAAACCTCCTCTTCCTCTGCGTTATATCCTCTGGAATTGGTAGTTTTACCGGTGTATTTGATGGTGTAGGCCATGAATGTTCCGGCTTCAACCGTCTCTTCTTGATACGACAATACCTCAGCATTCTGACTTTGACTTCCCGTAGTACCATCCTGGCTTGTCCAATTATTTTCGTATCTCCATTTTTTACCGACTTTCAGAGGCCAGTCATACTTAGGTGTTTCACTTTCATCCGGCTTCACAATATCTGTAAGAGGAATGGTGTCATTGCCTATGGTCATCCCTAAACCTTCATTCATGCGAACGATCATTCTTGTGTCTGTACCATCCGACCTTACTTCTCCGGTAGTTGTTACACCCTTGTATTTCCAAACCCACTTTTCGCCAACTTGATAATCGGCTAAAGTTGGTTGTTGGGTGTTACCAGATTTATTTGGGCTGTCGCAAGCACCTAACAGGACGAAGGATAACAGTGTTAAAAATTGAATTTTTATGTTCATTAGTGTAAAGGAGTTAAATGTTTTTATTCTTCTGATCTTAGTCTATTTATGAATTGAGCATCTACCCAAAATATATCTGCTTTGTCGCCACCATAAGATCTATGATAGAAAAGAAATCCCTCATAAAATTGAATTCATCATGATTTCTTGTTTTTCGTATCCTGATCATGTTTTGATTCATGTTTCCGTGTATAATCTATTGCCACACCAATAGCCAATCCAAGGCTGATCCACAGCCCAAGATTGTCTAGTGCTATTCCTATGATTACTCCCAAAAGAATACCTAGCATCATTCCGGATATCTCATTCAACTTCTCTTTCATAATTTTAATTTTAAGATGTTACAATTACCACATTACCTCGCTTATGCCCGTGTTCAACATAATCATGAGCCTCGGCCATTTTTTCTAATGGGAAGACTCGATCAATTACTGGTTTGATTTTCCCTGCTGCGAGGTAGTTTTTCAATTGTATAAAAGCACTTCTATGGGTTTTCGCCCTTCGCTACCACCACTCCGGATGATACCATCCCTAAAATGGTGTTGCGTGGTTTCCCAAAACCGAAGATGAGTTGAAGTATAAATTTTGGAATGAGCGGCTCATCTAATCTTCGTATAAGCACATCGCTGGCGGTGACTGAGGTAGCTTTTATTTCTATCAGCACCTCATTGTTTTTTGGTAATGGCTTTTCAACATCTGCCAGTACCAGGTTTTCAGAACCTCCATATTTCAAACATTTAATCGCTTTCATAATTTTTAGGGTGAACTTACTTCTAAGTTGTTGTCTGCTTTTGACCAGGGTTAGATTGTTTTCATGCAGAACTGACTAGTGCAGCTCCTTTAACTTCAATAGTCTGACAAGCCAGGAATTGTACGTCCTGACTTGTCAGACTAAGTTTAAAATTTCCACCCTAAGTAAATTTGTGGCTCAAGAAGAAAGTAGTTTCTCCACTTATCATCCAACTCCTTGAATCCATCAGGAGCATTCTTGTCAGACGTCCAGAGCATACAATTAATCTGTGGCTCTATGAAAAAATGTTTTTTCTTACCAAAAGCGATATGGTAGCCCAAATGATATGAAGTATAAAGTTTAAAACCATTTTTAATTTTATCACCGTCCAGGTCCAAATAGGTTTGAAATTGTGGCAGCACTTCAGCAGTTGCAAATAGTCCTTTCCATAGCATGCGTTGGTACGTTATGCCTACACCTGCTGTTCGCACATGTCCCGGATAGTATTCACTTTCTGATTCTATCTTATCCAAAAGACCATCCCACCAGGTGATTCCCATTGGCTGGAACAATCGAAAGTGGGCAAACTTCAGTCCTACGATGTTCTTATTGTCCAGGTTCCGTTTTACATGAAGCTCAATGTGTTGTGTACTTGTGTGATCGTTCCAGGAACTAAAAAGAAGTGATTCAGGAACAAAATAAGGCATACTTACCCTCCACTTATGGGCTACTTCAGTTTCTTCACCCTGTGGCGAATTGATTTGAGCAAAAGCACCAAATGTGCTTAGAAATAAAAGAATTGTAATTAGATTTTTCATGATGATAATGTTTTTGTTTTTTTTGAAAAATCCGATTGCTGCAAAGCCCTTCAATCATCATCCGATGATTATTTACTCTGCTTGATCGAATTGACAAAGCAAAGATGAAGTGGAAAGGAAGGTGAATCGTTCTGAAATGAAAATCCGAACTTATTAGTGAGATTTAGAACCTTTTGAACAGGCTTAAATTTGATTAGACCTCAACCAGGCTTTTGGTGTCATGCCTTCTACTTTTTTAAAGAAGACATTGAATACCGTTTTAGAATTAAAACCGCTTTCATAAGCTATTGCTAAAAGGGTAAGGTGGCTATTGGCAGGATTTAGCGCATTTTCTTTAAAGTCCTCCAATCGAAAACCATTGATGTATTCATTGAAGTTTTGGCCAATTCGTTCATTCAGCAACCAGGAGAGTTTGTTACTGCTAATATTCATTTTATCAGCCAGATCGCGTAGCGTTAAAGATGGGTTTTGAAACCACTTTTCTTCCTTCATTCCTTTTTCAGAAACTTCTAAAACCATGTCGATTTCAGCCTCTGACATCAAGGCTTTGGAAGGGGTGATTTGTAGGTTTATTTCGCGATGAGGGGGTAATAGTTCTCTACGGAAAACGACTTGTACTAAATCCTGGAATCTCTGATACTGGTGTAAAGGCTTAAGCAACGGAATATTCATAAAGTTCATGATTTGACCGGTACGCATCCTGATATTTTCTTCCAAAAAGTCCAATGCCATTTCGTGTTTGTCCAAATGGACCAGTAAAAACAGTTGCCAGGGAAAAAGCGATCCTCCGGAATCTTCCTTTATCATTGAGCTAACCCCGCTAATATCAATATCGATCTTATCTTCAGGATTGACCAACTTGTACAATACCCTGCATTCTTCCGGTCTTTCGGCCAATGGGGTTTGATCCAGGAAGTCATTTAGTTTTTCGTAATCTTTCGAAAGAATTAAGCAAAGTTGTTTTAAGGCAAGGGGATGTGTGAAATCCGGATTGATGCTCAATGAGGTCTCTATACATTCCAGGGCTTTCGTGTAGTCCCCTTTTAAATAATAAATATTTGCTTTGGTAAAATAATGATTGGGAGATAGAGGGTTTATTCTTAAAATATTATCAGTATGCCAGAGGGCTTTTTCGAAATAACCCACTGCTGTATACAATTCGCATAAACCTTCTTCTGCTTCCGTATAGGATGGGTTAAGTTCTATTGCTTTTTGAAAAAATTCATGCCCCTTGATGAAATCCCATTGCCCCCAAAAGGACAATGTCGCTTTACTAAAATACCCCACATAGGAGTGTTTGTCCAGATTAAAACCTTTGCTGAGATCCTCTTCTGACATCTGCAATAAGTCTTTATTATTTCCCCAGGATCCGGCCATGGCATAACAATAAGCCAAACCAAAGTAAGGCAAAGCAAATGAGGGATCTATCGCTACACACTGTTCATAGAGCTCTATAGCATTTGCGATTCCCTGGCCATCCCACATTAAATGCTGATAGCGACCTTTAAGATAGAGGTCGTAGGCCTCCATATTTTGTGTAGGCGCTTCAATTAGGTGTTCCTGAATGTTGAGGTGACCAAAGTTTTCCCGGATCTGGTCAGCAATGTGTACGCTTATTTCATCTTGTATGGCGAATATGTCTTCCAAATCCCGATCGAAATTCTTTGACCAGTAGTGAGTGCCGTCATCCGTGCTGATCAATTGCGCGGTAATTCGAACCCGGTTTTTGGCTTTCCTGACACTCCCCTCCAAAACAGTGCTTACCCCCAACTGTTGACCAATGCTTCTCACATCTATATTTTTATTCTTAAATGCAAAAGAGGATGTTCGGGCAATGACTTTTAAACCCTTCACCGTGGTCAGCGCGTTGATGATCTCCTCGGTGATGCCATCGCTGAAATATTCGTTCTCAACGTCAGTACTCATGTTGACGAAGGGAAGAACAACAATAGACTTATTGGATGATGATATGGGGAGGTTGCTCATTTTCTAACTATTCTTTATCAGGGCTTCTTTGAACTGACATTGAATTTTCCATGATCTTTTTTTAAATGGCTACAACCTTCAGATTTGGCGCTGTGGGCTCAGCTTAATTAATGGTGATAAAAGTAGTTTATCTGTCGGTGCATTCAAAGCCTGGCCTCCGGGAGACAGCTATCAGATTGGTACTGCGTCATTAAGAATAAGACTCCCACCATCGCCTTCGCGTAGCTTCGGCGGAGCGAGGGAGTCGAAGATGGTAGAAAGCACTTCAGTTTCCTGTCTGCCTGCCAAAGGTAAGGCGGTAGTTGAGCGGGATATTTTTGCAGACACACTTTATTAGACATGGGATCAAACATTCAAAACGTCATCCTGAACGGAGCTACAGCAAATGTTTTACAAACGAATATTTTGAGAATCAAACAAGATTAGGAAGTGAGGCAAAGTCGAATGTGAAGTGAAGGATCTTATACAATTTAGATGAACCGTGTCTAATACTGCTTCCGAATTCTAAGATCCTTCATTACATTCAGGATGACGTGGATATGTTTGTACTGTGGTTCGCTGGGGACGAATTTGCAATTAACAAGTTGTACGTTTTGAACTCAAATGAGCCCTGAATATTTCAATACGTTACTTATATCAATGCCCAATATTCACCTTGAATACCCCTCCTTTATAAAGTCCCAGGTACAACACCTGCTTTCCATTTTCTATGGTGGATAGCATGTCATAGACGCCTCCAAACAGATCATTCCTGTGATAGGTGATCTCCTGCCAGGTGGACCCATCGTCAGGTGAATATAAAAGGATCAGCTTCTGGGGATTGTCAAAGTCTTTGAGCCAGCCGGCAGCATAAAGTATTTCAGGTTTGAACTCATCTCGAGCAAGGCCAAAATAGAATTTAGATGACTCGTGATCGTCTTTGAGCAGCTCCCAATTATCACCTCCGTCATCGGTGGAAATGATGCCGCCCTCTGCGCCTACTATGACATGATCGGGATCATCAGAGTCGAAAAGAATGGATTTGGCTGTGCTGGGCATTTCCACTAGGTTCATGTAAAGGGTCTCTTCTTCAGTCTCAAGATTATATTTATAGAGGATAAACCCTTCGATGGCATTCTGACCACCGATCCAAAACTCATTTGCTTCCGGGTTTTTCTCCACAAAATCCAATCCGGAAGCCAGCCAGTCCCAGTCTCCAATAATGGGTGTCCAGGTTTGACCCATGTCAGCAGACTCTGCCAGTACACCATAACCTACTGCATAGAGCATCTGGGTTTCCGCTACATACTCCAGGTCATTGATTCGTTGTTCATATTCACCCCCAAAGTTGTTTTCTGCCTCCGTCCAGGTTTCACCCTGATTTTCCGACCGGTGCAGCAGGAAGGATGATTGGGTATTTTCTACTGCCAGCCAAAGATCTTCATCGATTTCCACAAACGTCCTGATGTTCTTTTCTGCTAAACCTGCAGACTCCCAGTTATCGGGCTCCAGGGCATTCTGAGTTTCTATTTTTAAATAAAGTCCCTGATCAGTAGCAGCGATGATTCCCAGCGAAGAAGCTGAAAGTTCGTTGATGATTTTACCTTCCAGTCCGCTACTACCAAAAGTGAAGGACGGTTGCTTATTGATCTCCTCTTTATCACAGGAAGTGATAAACAAGGCTAAGCACAGTGATATGGGTATTAAAAAATTGTTCTTCATGACTGATTGATGTTTGGGTTAAGATCGTTCATCTCAGGCTGGTGTGCTTTTACCCGATTATTGGGGATACACGAAAACCGGTATCCCATCCGCACAGGTAATTCCCGATGGCTCCGCCGGGAGGTCGCAGGTGGAGAAAATACCCCACTTGGTGTTGAACTTTGCTTGCTGTTCGGTGAAGTAGCTCACTTTTTCCAGAAACTGCTCCTCATTGATTTGTGTGGAATAGGCGATGTAGCCGGTAGGTCCACCACATGCTTTTGATCCAATGGCCACAAATTTCCACTCTTCAGCCTCATTACAGGTCACACTTTTGGATAGTGCTTCAATCTCCTTGTGCAGCTGCTCCAGGAGTTTTTCGTCTTCCTCACGCTTGGTCTTATCGGTAATGCCGGTGCTGTCTTCGCATGCAAAAGCCAGCAACAAAATCGTCGAAAGGGTCAATAGTTTGTTCATACCCGGATGACACATCAAGTCGTGGAAAGGTTTGAAATAATGAGCCCGTCTTTAAACTTATTTCTTAAGAGGAATATATGTGTTAAATTGATCAGATGAGTAAGCAACTGACCTTCCTGTTATGTTTCATGATTTTGATTGGTTGTCAGCCCACAACGGATATTGAAACCAAAAAAATCGTACTGCTGGCTGGCCCCAAGAGCCATGCACCGGGTATGCATGAATACCTCAAGGCTGTCCGGCTTATTAAGGTAGCACTGGACAATTCCAATGTTGCCGGCATTGAGACGGAAATACATCTTGACGGGTGGCCCGATGATCCGGCTACGCTGGAGGATGCTGACCTGATCGTCACCATATCGGATGGCTATGATGGCAGGGTGGGAGACCTGTTCAAACATGTGCCCTGGGAGACACCGGAAAGGATGGAGGTGATGCAGCGACAGATGGATCGTGGTTGTGGTTTTTCGGCGGTCCACTTCACCACTTTCATGGATGATAAAAAGGGAGTGCAGATACTGGAGTGGGGAGGGGGATATTTCGACTGGCAGGATGATGCCGGAGCACCCAACTGGTATTCCGCCATCAAAACCATCACAACTCGGGTGACCAGTGAATCATTGGCAAAACACCCGATCAGCAATGGGGTGGAGCCCTTTGATCTCAAAGAGGAGTTTTATTACAATATCCGGTTCAGGGAAAATGATCCCAGACTCATCCCCATCCTTTCGATCTGTGACCTGGAGACCTCACAGGAAAACGGACAGGTGGTTGCCTGGGCAGTAGAGCGAGACAATGGAGGGCGTGGTTTTTCCACTACCATGGGACATTACTATACCAATTGGAAGGATGACAACTTCCGAAAGCTGATGCTGAATGGCCTGGTATGGGCAGCGGGAGGTGTAGTTCCCGAGGGTGGTGTACAATCTGCGTTTTATGAAGATGTGGAAGTAACTAAAATGCTTTACGGTAAAACCAGGAAGGGACTTCTACTCACTGGCAACAATCATCCTGCTCATGACTGGAAAGCGACCACCCCTGTACTCAAACAAATGATTGAACAAGAGACTGATATCCTGATGGATGTGACCACGGACCCGGCAGACCTGTATGAATATGACCTGAGTGACTATACCCTGATCCTGCTCAACTATTGCAACTGGCAGGATTCTGTGGGGTTGGGGGAGAAGGCCAGGGGATCGTTTACAGACTTCCTCAAGAATGGCGGAGGATTGGTAGTTGTTCATTTCGCCAACGGAGCCTGGCATTATTCGCTGCCAGAAGCGGGAAGTTCTGACTGGCCGGAATACCGCAGCATTGTGCCCAGGGTTTGGGATCATCACGGAGAGAGTGGTCATGATAAATATGGTTCATTTACGGTAGAGCCCACAGCTGTTGATCATCCGATCACGGCTGGAATTACTTCGTTCGAAACGACCGATGAGCTATACTTCAGACAAGCTGGTGACATCCCCATTGTTCCATTGCTTCAGGCAAAGTCACAAGTTACCGGGGCATATGAACCACTGGCATGGACACATCAATATGGAGAGGGTAAAGTGTTCCAGATCCTACTTGGTCACAGTGTAGCGTCTTTACATACTCAGGAGGTTCGGGAGATCATTCTGCGAGGATCAGTTTGGGTAGCGAGTCAAAATTGATTTTTTATCATGTACTGGTCATCTTACCGGTAGGGATGTCAAGAATGTCTTTTTCGTAAGATTCGTATTCGGCTTCCTTGTCCAGGCTGGATAGTGTCACATCACGACTTTCTATGTGTCTGCAATAGGTACATTCGTAAGACTTTCTTAACAATCCTTGCTCATGCAGTTGTGGCTTTTTGATCACTTCAGATCTTCTTTCCATCAGTGTTCTGAAGTTGCAGGAGCTGCAAACTTCGGGATCAAATCGTGTGTCGTACCGTTCGATAACTTTATAATCAGAATCTTTATCAATCCAAACGTCATAGTCGATTGTTGAGGCTTCTTCTTCCTCAATCATTTCTTTCGACATAAATTTATCTTCTTGCGCTTCATTGAGTAGGGTCATCGGTTTTCCTGACCTGGGAGATATCATCGGTGCAAAACGGATGTCTTTAAGTCTCTTTTCTAGTATGAAGGGATGGTAATATGAAAAATAAACATAGAGACTATAGCCAACAGCAAGTGCTACTCCGATAGAGAGAATGGAGGCAATCCAAAAATAATGAGCACCATTTAACCCAATTGTAAGTTCAATGATCAGAAAAGAGTACAGGGCTGTACTGCAAGAAAAAAGAATGGCAGACCCTGTTAGTACTGGCCGTTCACGCTTCGATACAAATGTGTATTTTTTGGTTCTGGATTTGAAACTCTTCAACCGAATCATGTAAAGCAGGAGCATAAAAAGTGATAGGCCGACGAAGGCATGACCTATGTCAGCCATGAAACGGAAAATGTTTTCCAGAGAAGCATCCATCATGATTAAAATAGTTTATATCCAGGGGTAAATGGAGGTAGAAGTTAGAGAAATTATATCAAGAACGCAATGATTATTTCATGTGTATAGAAATTGATTTTCAAAGGTCACATGGAATTCGCATGATAAGGATTTCCAAATCGAGGACGTTCTCTTTAGGTTTTTATTCATCCTTGGTTGGTGTTTTCTCAATCATGCTCATTTCATGATTGACAATTGAACCAGCTTGTTGGTAGAATATTAGGGAAGCTGTTTCAGGAGGTATCTCTTTATATTCTCCCCCATGATAGCCCGGATCTCAGATTCGGTAAAGCCTTCTTTCATCATCTCTTCTACGAGTAGTGGTAAGCCGGTCACATCGAAGGGTACAGTGGCTGCGCCGTCATAATCAGAGCCCAAAGCAATGCATTTAACTCCTGCGATGGACTTTACGTGTTTCATGGCTTCGACGATGCCTTCCGTCAAAGGGGTGTTGACAGCTCCTTTAAAGAAACCAATGCCGATCAGTCCACCATTGGCAGCTATACGCCTGATATGGTCATCGGAAAGGTTTCGGATGTTGTCTTTTGTGCCACGGACGCCAGTATGCGAAACCAGGATGGGTCGGGTAGTCTGTTCCAGGATGTCATCAATCATAGCGGGTGCGGCATGTGCCACATCGATGATCATGCCCAGCTCGTCCATGCGGTCAATCACCTGGTGTCCGAAATCTGATAAGCCTCCTTTGGTGATGCCGTGAGCGGAACCTCCAAGTTCATTGTCGAAGAAGTGTGTAGGTCCTATCATGCGGACACCCTCTGCGTAAAGTTTGTCCAGGTTTTCCAGGTTTCCCTCCAGGCAATGAGCGCCTTCAATACCGAGGAATCCACCAATAATGTTCTTGTTTTCTTTTCTGGCAGCTATGAGTCGTTCCAGGTCTGCCCAGGATTTAACAACTATAAACTCATCGTTGTAATCTTCGGCAAAGTCGTGGAGTCTCCTGCTCTGGTAGACAGATCTTTTAAACAGGCTAAACCAGCTCGTGATAGGTCGTCCTTGCAGGAAGCTTAATAAGGTGATGTTGTCGAAGGCATCGGCTGAGTTTTTAGAAAAGTTTTGTCCGGCAGGTGATTTAGTTACAATAGTGAATGCCTGTAGGGCCATGTTCACTTCCTGCATGCGTGGGAAATCCACATGGCCGACGGAGTTTTTCTTCTTTAGGTCACGGCTCCAGAGCAGGGCATCGCAATGCAGGTCGGCGATAAAATCCAGGGAGTTGTACAGGGCCTGTGCCTCCGCTGAAACCTTGTAAGGAGGGAGCGCCATGGTCTTGTTGAGCGCCTTGTCGTACTGTACAGGAACGATCAGGGTGGTTGCAAAATAGATGAGAGCGAGGGCAGCCAGGATGATGATTGGCCATTTGAATTTCTTCATAGAGAGATAAACGAATAAAGATACTATACATTATGTACTGCTTTTTCGGTTGATTGATCTATTCGGAAGAGGAATAGTTTTTGGGATGATAATGGCACTCTTGATGGAACCTGTGTTATCCCTTGGTGAAGAAACGATACTGTCAACTTATTGAATTCTCCTATAAATCCCGGAGGCCCTCTGGCAAGCAGGCCAACTGGATTGCGCCCCTCAGGCTAATGGATATGCTTTTTGTTGGTGAAAACGCAGTGAAAACACCAACAAAGGCGTAGCAAAGGCATAAAAAGCGTAAATAAATTGTCTTGGTGGGGGTCTGAGTCCCGTAGGGACGACCTGTCTGTAGCAATACGGATGAATAATAGAACTAGCTCCGTAGGAGCGACCTGAAAAATACCAATATAGGTCTAGGCGAAGTGGTTATGGAGAACCACAAGCCAAAGTTTTGGAACTTATTTGATAAGGCCATACACATTGGTAGCACTGGCCACATAATTGGGGATGTTCAGGTAGTTAAGATTGATGCACTCGTTGATACCGTTTGCCTGAAAGTCCTTAATCACATCGATAATAATTTGTCTGGCCAATTCAACATCCTGCTGAGCAATCACCGGAACTACCCAGGCCAAGGGTGTGGCCCAATAGGCGCCGTTCTGATATTTCCCTTCAGGAATGTTTACAAATAGTTTGTCCCAACCGGAATCACTCCCTGGTAAGTGCCTGATCTGGCCCCTCATAAAAATCTGATCCTTATTTTCGATCAAATAGATTGAAATGCTTTTGCTTTCAGCTTGATTCGTCAGACCAACTTGGACAGCATATGCACTTCCCCAGATATCGATTTGCCTGCAATCAATGTCAGCTGCCAGGTACATACCCGATGGTTTGTCCTTCAAGGTTTTGATATTCTTTTTGATGAGCTCTGCTCGCTTCCGGTAGATTGACGGTTCCCCTACATTGTATTTCTCACTTAGCTTTTGCATCTCTATACATGCGTGGTAATAGAGGATAGATGAAAAAAGCAGATGACCGGTTTTCAGAACCGTATCCGTGAACCCGTATGGGCATTGTGGATTGGCAGGGTCATTGAATACAAGTCCGGTTTCATCGCGATTGATAAAGTCCAGGCCCATTTTAAGCTTTTCCTCAACCTCCCGGAAAAGGGCCTCATCACCAAACTGATTGACGTAAGAACATACCAGAAGTGCCATGAATGGACCATTATCCAGTGCATGGTCTGCCATAGGTTTTTGTTCCGGCCCAGGGCTATAAACCGGATTCCCCTGAATGTTGACCCTGTCAGGGATACATCCATCATCACGATGACCGTTGATCAGGTAGCGTATTGATGCCTTGATTTCGTTGCGATCCATCAAATCCCCGGCGTATTCCACCATGTAATAGAAATCCCGGGTCCATAAAGCTTTATAATTCCCAATCCCATCCGGCGTGTGGAGCCAGGTATCCGACGCGCCCCTTACGCGACATCCACCCAATTGTTGTTTGGTGGCTTCACGCATCCATTGGATGTCCTCTGCTGACAAGCCATAAAGATTTTTGGGTGCATGACTTTGCTGACCTAAAGCCAGGTGACTGCATCCAAACAAAATAATCAATGCGAATGAAGGGACTTTGATCATATCGGGGAGTTATTTATCTACGGCTTGTTGTCGTGTTTTTGAGTTCCTTTTTGAGTGATTGGATGATCAGCTTACTTATTTTTTTGTAACCTTTTTCTGTAAAATGAACGTCGTCATTTCCTTTTCCGAATTTTTGATGGATGGCAGCGGATTTCTCGTAGATGTCATTCACTTCAACCGAATGTTTTTGCATGATCTTCAGGGCGGCTTCATTGTACCTTATCGCGTCATTGAGGTATCGCCCTCCTTCATTTTCTGGCACATAGGAGGTGGTGACGAAAATCAATTTTGCATCGGTTAACGATTTTAATAAGGTCACGATGGAGTCCATGTTAGCCGCATATTCTTCCACGGTGAAAGTAAGCGTTCCCCGCTCTTTGTCCCGGTTCCCATAAAGCTTCGAGTCCGGATGACGATAACACAGGTCCCAGAGCCCCCAGTTAAACTGGATGATATCCCAATCTTCATCACCCATCCATCCTTCCAGGTTTTTCAGTCCGGTCCCGGTATGCTGAGCATTTCCAGGGTTATGAAAGACTTCTGCTTTGTTTGCCAGGGCGTCTTTTACAAACGGAAAGTATCCGATGGAAATGGAATCACCAATGATCAAAATTTTAGGCTTAACCTCGGCAAATCCTGCAGATATGATCAGCAGGGTGATCATCAATATTTTAATGGGCAATCTCATCAACGATTGTAAAAAATTAATTGAACGTTAAAATTAATGGTTTCCCTGATGAGTAGCTTCCGGAGACCTATTTAAGTTAAGTGATGAAACCAACTTTAAATCTTGGTTTAACCGCTAAGGAATGGTCAGTAGTGGTATCCGGGTCTCAACGGTCATCTGGCTGGTATGGCTCTTATGAAATATGGACTGAAAGAAACCACGTCTGTGAGGTATCATAACCAGAATGTCAGCATGAAAGTGTTCTAATCCGTCTTTGATTCCATCGCCTACTTTTGGGCTACAGACATATCTGTATGAGTGGTCGATATCCTTCAGGATGTTGTCAAGGATTCGTTCCAATGCTATATCGTTTAGTTCTTCCGAATCTCTTGTAAGTACATGGAATATTTCAAGTTTCGCATTAAATGCTCTTAGGAAATTCTTGAGAAAGTCCAGTTGATCGGAATTTTTAAGGTAGGATGACTCGCAGGCATACATCACATTACTTATCTCAGTGAAGTCAATATCATTGGGCACTACAAGCAGCGGAAATTGTAACAGTTTGATTGCTGCTGTGGTCGTGTTTCCCAATAATTTATACTCAATGAGATTGCTTTCAATCCCCATCACCACCAGGTCTACCGGGTGTGTTTTTGTGTAGTTTTTTAAATCTAAGATAGGATCATCTTTCTTTAACTCCCACCTCACGGAAATCCCAAATTGGTTACTTAGCTTCTGAGCCAAAGCAAGGAGTTGATCTTCCTTTTTCTTAATTAAATCGTCGATATGTGTGGTTGTTGCCAGTGAATTACTGGCATGTGTACTCAGCTTATACACGCTAAACAGAATGAGTTCTGCGCCAGTTTCTTTTGCCAGATGCGAGGCATAGTCCACTGCATTATTGGCCGGAGCAGAAAAGTCGGTAGCAACAAGAATTGTTTTCATTATCCAGGTGAGTTATGTGATTACTAACCTTCATCAATTTTCCTAAATGTAATTCTTTCCGAAATGAAAAAATATGATAATTGTCAGCTATTCAGGCCCTGGATTTTTGTCACGAACGTTTAAGTATAACTGCCTGTGGGAAAGCCATTCATCATACCAAAAGCCAACATCATTCCACCAAATAAGCCATAGATGACCAGAATGATAATGGCCAGAATGCCAATGTATTTATAGTGGGCATTCAGATTGCTAAATGCAGAATCCATTTGAGCTGGATCATTACTGGAAAGACTCCTCCTGAGGTTCATGGAAAACTTAAATAAAAACAGGATTGGGAAGAAATATATCAACCCCATCGCCAGGTAAATGACGGTGAATACAAAAGAAGGGAACGGTGTAGCCGGATTGATTTTGGACATGAAGGAGCCCATAAAAAATGCCAGGATGACCAATAACCCGATAAAGATAAAGCCGGCAATTCCCAGAAATTTGGTCCAATTGCCAATTTCCTTTAACTGATAGATGGTGTATTTGGATAATTCGATTTGTTCGGATCCGGTATTTTGGGATGTATTGTCTTCCATAGTGAGATAAGTTCCTACCTAAAGTAGGTTAATCTGCCGTTTAATCAAATTATTTCTACTCTTCATCAAACTTCGGCACCCACACCCCATTCAGCATCACTTTTTCAATGTTGTACATGGCACTTATGTCTTCCAATGGGTTTCCTTTTACCAGGATTAGATCGGCCTGCTTACCTGGTTCAACACTCCCAAGGCGATCTTCGATCCTTAAGAACCGGGCGTTTTCCATGGTTGCTGCCTGGATCACTTCAGCATTGGTCAGTCCACTGGCTGCCAGCAGCTCCATCTCTCGCTGGTAAGCCCATCCATAGTCCGCATAGGGTACCCAGGTGTGTGAACCGACGACTACCGTGGCACCCGCTTTTTTAGCTTTCCCAACAAAAGCCAACATGGTTTCAAAGCCTTTTTGTTTGGTGGTATCCGTATGCTCTGCATCCAACTGGTATTCAAAAATGGCCAGGGTGGGGCTGAGGACAGTTTGCTTACTAACGATCAAATTGACCAGGTCATCAGCCCTAGGATGATCAAGGTCAATTTCGCTCCACATTTCGTAGCGGCCATTTCTTCGGGCACTGTTATCACCCAGCACACTTTGTCGGTACTGCTCAGCCCGCTGCCGGGGTACCAGGTCGATGCCGAATGATGTGATATGCTCGATACCGTCGATACCTGCTTCGATCGCATCTTTTGCATAAGCAATTTCAAGGTGAGCGGTTGTTGGGATCCCAAGTTCGTCTGCTGTTTCGCAGATGACCTTGATCAGATCCGGGGTCACTCTGAAGTAAACTTTAATGGCCGATGCACCTTGCTCATAATATGTGATCACATGATTACGGGCTTCTGTAGAATCTCTCACGATGGCTGAGTTGGCAGGGTACGCAGGCGGAAACATGTCCAGGTGGGGCCCTGTAAGAAACAAACGGGGAACCATATGTTCTGCAGTTATCACATCTTCGTAGTCTTCAATCCAGGCCCCGGGGTCCCTGGCCGAAGTGACCCCATGGCCGAGGAAGGAACCAGAAATTTTGGGTGAATCCCCATGATAGTGTGCGTCAATAAGACCGGGCATCAGATAAAGTCCGGTTGCATCAATGACTTCTGCATCTTCGGGAAGCTTCACAGCCACATCTGCCAATACGTTTTCGATCAGGTTGTCTTTCACAATCACTGTAGCATTAGCCACTGGATCACCACCATTCCCATCAATCAAAGTTGCTCCTTTAATTACTTTGAGCCCCTGACCCGTCGCAAGACCAGGTTCATTCATCGCCTGGATGGGTCTTAATTCTTTTTTTGCATGACCATTTTCCTTTGAATCTCCACATGAGAGTAGGAGGCATGCGATCACTAAGCAAGTGAAAGTATGAATAATTTGATGCATATTAGAAAGCATGAGTTGGATGTTAGGTATTGGTAACTAATGTAATACGCTTTTGTGATATCACCCAGATTTATTACTTTCCGATCCGGAATTCAACATTAACTTAATTTCTAACCCCAATCATACATGTTAACCTTCATCAGTTTTCTGGCTTTTACCGGATTTGTTGCCGCATATGCTACGTGGAAACTCAGGAAACAAAACCTGCATACCCAGGATGGTTATTTCCTTGGAGGCAGAAGTCTAACAGGAATTGTCATAGCAGGATCAATGCTTCTTACAAACATCTCTACGGAACACCTGATAGGGATGAACGGATCCGCCTATAAAAACGGAGCGATCATCATCGCGTGGGAGGTATTGAGTGCAGTGGCCCTGGTGATCGGTGCCCTGTATTTTATCCCCAGATACCTGAAAATGGGTCTGACTACCATTCCTGAATACATCGAGAAAAGATTCGATAAACCCACCCAGGCGATTATGTCCCTGATCCTGATTGTATCTTTTGTGGTGACTCTATTGCCCATTGTCCTGTACACAGGAGCCATCAATATCGAATCCATTTTTGATATTTCAGAGACCTTAAACATCTCCACGAAGGAAGGCATCTGGCTGACCGTGGTCGTTGTAGGATCCGTAGGAGCGGTCTATGCCGTTTTTGGTGGATTGAAGATGGTAGCATTGACAGATACCATCAATGGGTTTGGGTTGTTGATCGCCGGACTGCTTGTTCCTGTTTTTGCCCTGTGGGACATTGGGGATGGAAGTGTATGGCAGGGTTTGATGACGGTGTTCAATCATGCACCCGAAAAATTCAATGTGGTCAGTCATGAGCCTTCCATTGGTCCAGGAGCCCGTGACTCCATTTTGCCCATTGAAGTTTTATTTACGGGATTCATGATCAACCAACTGTATTTCTGGACAATGCACCAATCGATAATTCAACGGGCGCTTGGAGCCGTCAGCCTGAAAGAAGCTCAAAAGGGATTGCTGTTTACCGGTGTACTTAAAATCCTTATTCCTTTGGTAATTGTTCTTCCGGGGATCATCGGCTTCTATTATTTTGGAGATTCCTTGTTTGATAACCAGGACAGTGTGTATCCCATGCTGGTAAAGAAAGTGTTACCGCTCTGGATGACTGGATTTTTTGTAGCCGTTATTATGGGAGCGATCCTGAGTACCTTCAATAGCGCGCTCAACAGTGCGGCAACGATTTTCAGTCTGGATATTTTCAGGAACTACATCAAGCCGGATGCTTCGGAGGGTACATTGGTAAGCCTGGGTAAATGGGTATCGATGGGTCTGGCTATCTTATCTATCGTGATAGCGCCTTTGGTAGCCAATGCTCCAGAGGGTCTTTACCAATTGTTACAACAGCTTAACGGGATATTCTTTGTGCCAATGGCTTCGGTGATCATGGCAGGTTTTTTCTTCCCAAGGGTGTCTTCAGCAGGGGCCAAAGCTGGTCTTATCTTCGGGTTATTCTTCTATGTGGCGACCTATTTTGTATGGGAAATCAATCTCCATTTTGTGCACATCATGGGGCTGGAATTTGTGCTAAACATTATTGTGATGCATTTGGTTTCTCTTAAATATCCCGTGAAAAGTGTATTTAAAATTGAAGATTCCGGAAAATTAGACATACATCCGTGGAAATATGCCAATGTTGTCGGCATCATTCTCATTGGAATTACGTTATTAATTTATCTAACTTTGGGATCAATAGGTTAAGTATTATGGAAATAGCAGAGAAAAAAGAATTCAGGAATTACGATCAGTCGGATGTGACCGCAGCCGTGCGGGAGCATTACCGTAAAATGCGAATGAATCAAACGTATGACTATGTTCAGCGGATGAAAGCCAAGTATCTCACATTTGACAAGCCGATGTCGCTATGGGATGCCATGGAAAAACTGAATGCACTGATCGATGTGAGTGATCCGGATCTTAACCTGCCTAATGTTCAGCACCTGATCCAATCTGCTGAGGCTCTTCGTGAAGACAAGCGACCTGACTGGATGCAACTCGTTGGTCTTATTCATGACCTGGGTAAAGTCATGTATCTCTGGGGTAATGATGAAGATGGTACCAGCCAGGCCGAACAATGGGGTCTGGTAGGTGATATCTTTGTTGTCGGAGCTAAACTTCCTGACACCTGCGTATATCCTGAGTTCAACAAGCTTAATCCTGACATGAAAGATCCTCGGTACAATACCGAGAATGGCGTTTATGAGCCAGGATGTGGTATTGATAACCTGCAGCTTGCCTGGGGGCATGATGAGTACTTCTTTCAGGTATTGAAAAACCATCCGACCAATACCATTCCTGAGGCTGGTATGACCATGGTGAGATACCATTCGTTCTACCCATGGCACAATGAGGGCAGCTATTCCCAATTTGAAACTGAAAAGGATCAGCAATACAAGGAATGGGTACTTGACTTCAATAAGTATGACCTTTATACCAAGTCACCCAAGATCTATGACCTGGATGAGGTAAAGGATTACTATCTGCCGATCGCAGAGAAGTATTTGGGTAAGGGGCCTATCTACTGGTAAGGTTTAATTTATCAAAATATTGATCCTCATAAAAAATGAGGATTTTAGAAAAGGGGCGTTTTGTAACACCCCTTTTCTTATTTCATTACATTTCTTCTGGCATCAGGATCCCTACGATGTAGTCATCCCTGAGATACTTTTTGCCAACTTTCTGGATGTTTTTGACTGTCAGGTCTTCAATGCGTTGCTCCAGTTCTGCCACCGTGTATGAAGCACCTTGTGTATAGGCATCGCCAAACATTTTGCCGACCCAAAATGTGTTTGTTCTAAGACGCTCTTTCAGTGTCTTTCTTTTTTCTTCCTTGATTTTATTCAGGTCTTTTTCCGTAGGGCCATCTTTCAGGATTTTATTCAATTCTGCCAAAGCTGTTTCTTTAAGGTCCATGGCATTTTCAGGTCCACAGGGGAATCCGATGGTAAAGAAATACCTGGGATAAGGTGTCACCCTCAGGGTACCCGATGCTCCTACACCATAAACACCTCCTTTTTCCTCTCGCAATATCTCTATCAGTTTAATGGATAGGATATCGGCCAGACAGCTTAACCGAAACTGGTCCTCCCTGTTGAATTTGGCTTCACCCTCAAAATTGATGGTGACGTAACTTTTTGGATCCACGCCTTTCTTATAGATCTTTTCATGGGTTCCATCGGGCATTCTCACCCCCCTGTCAATCGGTTTATCTCGCCTTCCATTATCAGGGATTGAGGCCAGATATGTACTGACATTTTCCAGAAACTTGTCTTCCTCAATGTTGCCCACAAAGAATAACTGAAAATCGCCCGGGTTGGAAAATGCTTCCTTGTATTTTTTGATGATCAGATCGTAATCCGTTGCTGCCCAATCTTCCTCAGTTGGAATTTGAAATCTACGAATGTCATTTTGCGTGGTAAATTTCTCATGCTCAATCCTGAAATAAGTTTGAGGATTGGAAAGCAGATTGGCATACATACTTTTTGTTCTTGATACGTAGGAATCAAACGCTTCCTGATCTTTACGAGGAGCGGTAAAGTATAAATGCATCAGCTGAAACATGCTTTCAATGTCTTTTGGAGTAGTGTTTCCATAAAAACTTTCCTCATTTTCACTAATTCTGGGGCTGATCCCAACAATTTTTCCTGCCAGTACTTTTTTCAGGTCAACCTCAGAGAATTCGCCAACACCAGAACTGTACATTACATTTTCTGCGAGGTGTGTTTTAAGATATTCTTCGTCTGTGTAGGCAGCTGTTCCACCATAGCTAAAGCCTCTCATGATGATTTCATCATTCTTGAAATCTGTCACTTTGTAGCTTACTCTCATGCCATTGCTAAGTGTAATCGTCTTGTAGTCCTGTGCTTCATTGACTTCCGTTTTTACGATTTTACCCGGAGTTGGCTTAGCCTCGATGAGGTTGCTGGCCAGTTCGTCTTCTGCGTATGGCTCCGGTACTGCCTTGTCCATTTCATCAAGGACCTTACGGATGCTTGCTTCAGCTACTTTCTCTAACCCTTCTTTTTCCGGTCCAAGGAAAATGACTACCCGGTTCTCATTGGAGATGAAATTTTCAATCAATGCATTCACATCTTCAATTTTGATGGTGGGAATCAGCTCCTGGTATTTTTCATATTCCCATTCGATGCCAGGTGCAGGTTCATCTTTCAGGAAGTTTCGGATGAGTTCACTCGCAAAATTTCTGGATTGCGACTTATCCCTTTCGTTGTAGGCTCTTTCTATGGAGGCCAGCATGCTCAGCTTCACCCGCTCTAGTTCACTTTCGATAAAACCATGGTGCCGGATCCGTTGGGCCTCTGTCAATAATACTTCGAGCCCTTTCAGTTGACCAGTTTCAGGTGTGACTGCATACATCTGGAAGGCATTTTTCATCCTGGCAGCAAATGATCCATAATATCCTCCGGCATAGGAAAATGGGGGGTCGGCTGAATTTCTAATTTCATCCAATCGGGCGTTGAGCATGGAAGAAAACATGCTTATTGTAAGCATTTTTTTATAACCTGCCACTGTGGTAATCTTTTCCACGGGTTTAGGGTCTTTGAATACTACCTGAACCTGTGTATAGGGATTTTCTTTGTCAGACTCAATGGAGATAAAAGTTTCCTCATGGTTTGGGACCTCATAGGTTTCTCTTTCCCTGGCATTGGAAGGGTTTTTGATGCCAGAAAAATGATCTTTCACTTTCTCCTCCATCGCATCGACATCGATATCGCCTACAACCATCACGGCCATCAGGTCGGGACGGTACCAATCATTGTAGAACTTTCTTATGGTTTCATAATCAAAGTTCTTTAATACCTCCTCTGTACCTATAGGAAGACGATCCGCATATTTAGAACCATATAAAAGTTTAGGTAGGTAGTTATTGAGCATCCTTTTTCTCGCTCCCTGGCCTAGTCGGTATTCTTCCAGTACCACCCCACGCTCTTTGTCTATCTCTTCCTCCGTAAACAACATATTATGTGCCCAGTCCTCCAGGACCTGAAACCCTTTATCAACAACTTCCTGATCTTCAGTAGGTAGGGTGAGCATATAGACAGTCTCATCAAAGCTGGTGTAAGCGTTGAGGTGTGCACCGAATTTCACGCCAACTGATTGCAGGTAATCCACCAGCTCATTCTTTTCAAAGTTTTTGGTGCCATTGAAGCCCATGTGCTCTGTGAAATGGGCAAGACCCAATTGATTGTCATCTTCCTGCACCGACCCAGCGTTTACTGCCAGTCTGAGCTCTACTTTGTCCTTTGGTTCGGTATTTTTCAGGATATAATAGGTGAGGCCATTGTCAAATTTCCCAAATCTTATTTTGGGATTTAAAGGAATGGTTTCAGTGTTAGTTTTTGCATTTTGAGCCAGCGCTTCACTTATGAAGAGAGCCTGAACTAAAACCAGTAAAATTGAGAAAGCAGTTAGTCGGGGTAGAAGATGTTTAAGGCATTTCATAGACAAAGGGTTTTATGGGAATATTGAGATGTAGCGGAATTAAGTTAACAATAATACGATCTAATAGAAAGAATATTGCTGTTAAATGACCGACCCTTTGTATAAATGGTCTTAAATGGTGTTAAAATGTGGGTTGAGTTGTGGGGGGGGTAGTAAATTTTGTTTATAAGTACAAGAAGCTTTTCCACCCCTGTTGCGAGGAATAAAAAAGCCTCTAAATTTTAGAGGCTTGAATTGATTTGATCTGTGTTTTATTTCTTTTTGGTCATCTTAATAGGAATCTTACCTTCCTGAGTATCTGCAGTTCCGCTAACTATTCCATCTTTCATCTCCAGGTTCACCGTTACCCGGGTGCCTTCCACATAGGTATAAAAAGTCAGTTTATCATTTTCGGTCTTCACGTCGTAAGCTGAATATTTTTGGTAGCCGCCGATGACGAGTTCCAGCTCCTTACCATTAATGGTCATGGTACCTTTCTGATAGCCTTCGGGTGCATGCTCGGCTACATATTCCCAGGTCCCGTCAAATTTGCCTTTTGCAAGCTCATCAGCCTGGGCAAACCCACAGATTACAAATGTGAGTAAAGCAACTCTAAAGATGTTCATTGTCATAGTTATTGGTAGTTAATGGTTTTAAAGTAATTAGTCTAACGATGGAATATTGTTTAACGTATACCAGGCTTCGCCTGACCAGAGATCTAAGCCGTCATCAGATTTCATCGTCTCGGGTAGCAAGAAATAAACGACATGTCCCGGCTTGAGACCTGGTATTTTTAGATGTAGTTTCTTCCGGTCTTCAGAAATGGTAAGCTCCGAAATCTTGAGATCTACCAAATCCACTTTTGGTCCTCCGTAGGCTGCAGTTGGAACATATCGCCATTGCTGGATCTTAATTTCATCAACGGAAGGAGCTTTCTCCATCGGCTGGGTCATTTCTATTTCAAAGCCATCTGGTTTGGCCAGGATGGCCAGCATCTCAAAAGTGGGTTTACCATTGTATTCCATCCGCTCCAGGCTGTATTGTCGACCTTTCCAGCTCCAGCCACCTACCATACCAACACCTCCGACATAGAGATGTCCATCTGGTCCCCATCGCATCCGGTTGATACCTGCGGTGAGTCCCTGGGTAAATCTAAACACTGCTCCCTGGTACTGCCCATTGACCTTCTCGAGGAAGTCACGTTTGATCCCTCCATGGGTGACTTCCCCATGTAGCAACTGACCTTTATAGGGTCCGTCATGGACAAGCAAGATTTCCGATGGAGAATTCCCAATCTCATCTTCCTGCAGCCAGATGGCTGGAGGGGTCTCTTCCGGTAGCTCCATTCCTTTCAGAATACCTGGTCGCATGCCCATGTAGGCTCCCTTTTGCAAGTGAATGATCTTGTTGGCTGGCGTCCACCGTCCCTGATTGTCAGCAATAAAGATCTCATTTGCAGGACCGACACCGATACCATTGGGCGTCCTCATCCCGTAATTAACCCACTCATAGGTGCCATCCCTGGCGATTTTGATTGTTCTGCCGCGGTCAAAAAGCTGTTCTTCGCTATCCAGCAACCGCATGGCCATGGAGAGGGTGACATAAAAATGATCATCCTTATGGATCAACCCAAAGGCAAACTCATGGAAGTCACTGGAAACCTGCCAGCTGTTACAAATGGCTTTATATTCATCGATGATGTCGTCACCATCATGATCAATGAGTTGTGTGAGCTCATGTTTCTGGACCACGAAAATTTCATTGTTTACCACTTCCATACCCAATGGTTCATGAAGCCCGCGGGCAATCTTTTTCACTTTGAGTGTGCTGCTATCGCCTTGTACATCATCCAGCAAGTAGACTGCACCTTCAGTATCCCATGTAGAGACCAGTAACCGACCATCAGGCATGAAAGCCATGGCAGCCACTCTAGGCTTGAAGTCAGAGCGATGCAATACGGTGACATCAAAGCTTGGGTGAAGACCTTCAAGGGCTGTTCCGAATCCCGGTTTGGGTTTAGGTTTTTCAATCTTTTTGACCGGTTTGCTGACCTTCTTTGGTGGTTCGTCTGATTTAGCCAGTGAAAGGATGTAATTTACTGATTGCCTCAATTCTTCTTGCGATAAAGTAGAGTGTGGGGTCATAATGGCCTCTCCCCATTGTCCTTTGCTGCCATTTTTGATCCGTTCCATCAATACGTCGCGAACATCCTGCCCGGTATAGCGCTCAGCTATCTGTATATAGGAGGGACCTACCATCTTATGGTCGAGTTCATGGCAGGTAGCACAATCACTCTTGCTGATGAATAGCTTTCCACGATGATCAAATTCGGGATCCAGATTAGGCTTTTCTGGTTTGGGGATGGGATCAAAAGTTTTTTCCCAGATGGTTGTACTTCCGGATGCCAGTTCGATGGTTTCTTCTGAGTTTTCCAGCTTTAATTCATATCCGTCAGGTATGCTTCCAACTTTGAATTTGCGGGTTAGCCCGGGGTTCCCGTCCTTTTCCGTAAAAAATGGCTGCTCAGTGACTTTGATTGTGTTGGATCCCAGGATGACGTGATAGCCCAATTCAAGTCCGCTGTCTCTAAAAATATATCCAGTGTTGCTAACCCTGGCTTCAATCTGAGTACCTGCTTGCAACACAGACCAACGAAACGGATCACTGTGATCATTGGTAAAGGTGATTCCCCAGGAAGTCGGTTGGATGTTTTTCTTGTCGGTATAGGGTGCCCCCTCAATGCTGATGCCTCCACGCCAGACTTTGTATACTTCACATTTGGCAAGGTCATATGCCAGATACATCTGGCTATCGAGCAGAATTGAAAACATCCTGGGTTGATCATCCAGGACTGAACGCATGGTCCAGGGACGCTTCTCTGGATTTTGGTATTGATCGCAGGCAGCTGAAAAAAGGATGACAAGAATTGGAAAGAGATTTCTCATTAAATTTCGACGTGTTTGGAGGGAATTGTTGTGCTTTATTTGGTTTTGGGAATCACCTTAATGACAAACATTTGTCTGGTTTCATCTTCTTTGTCTTTTCCTGGAACAAGTATTGCATCATTGGTACGATTCCATCGTGGAGCAGCGTCAATACGGATATCTCGGTTTTTGGTGTATCCACCATTGTAAACACCCATTCGGGCAAACGCACCATCGCTTCTTCTAAAGACGGTGTGAATATTCATATTGGTTTCATAATTCTCATATCCATTTACAAACCAGTTGGCATCTGGTGAAAGTGATACATCTCCTTCAGGTTCCTGAAAAATTGCAACATTTCCTACATACTCAATAATTTCTTTTTTCAGGACATCATATCTTACCTGTCTGGTTTCACCATATTCACCTTGGGCACTTCCAAACATTACATATCCTTCATCCCATTCAGGATGTCCACCAATAAACTGAGTATGGACTGTAAGGTCAGTGCCATCGGACCTTACACTAAAGGGTACGTTTACTCGCTTACCGGATGTTACATTGTCATCCCAGCCTCCCCTAGCAAAAAAGTACACCATATCAGAATTTCGATTCCACAGGCTATGGTTGATGAATAGCCCGGTGTGAAGATTTGGATCTGTATCCTTTATCTTTTCAGCGATCTGAGCAAATGAAACCAGCAGCTTCTTTTCACCGGTTTTTACATCTACGATGAAGATCCCGTCGTTGTCCGGTGCGATTTCATCCTGTGAAAAGTCGAAAGTTCCCGGATAACCCGTGACCAATCGAAGTCGTGCCATCCGCCCATAATTGAGCCCCAGCCAGGCAGATCCATCTGCAGCTACGCCTCCATTACCTATCGGCGTATCCGCATACTTATATTCTTTCACTCGCTTTCTTTCACTTACATCATAAAGTACAGTGAAGACCTTGCCGGTTTCCAGATCCCGGTCATTGAAGAAGAACTGGGTTTCCGGGGCATTGGGATTCCAGTAAAACATGGTGCCCTGTTGTGGGTTCCATGCATAGGTTTTGTCCAGGTAGATGATCTTGTTGTTGTCTTTGGTATCGATAATAAAAATTGTTGCTGCTTCATCAGGCAGGGGCATCCTGCTAATGGTATCGATCTCCATGCCCAGGATATATTGCCCGGAAGCATTCCAGGGGATGGTCTGGCATTGCCCGATGTAACCGAAAAAGTGATGTTTCGGGCCTGAAGTCAGCTGTTCGATTTTAAGCTCAAACTCCTCTGCTGTTTGTTTTTTCTCCTGAGTGCAGGATAGCATAAAGAAACACAACAGAATGAATATGTAGTGATTCGTTGGATCGGTTAATTTTTCAGGGTGTTTTATGGGGAAGCGAATCATCGTTGGGTATTTGAATCTAATTGTCATTGGGTTAAGCCCATAAATCTACAAAGAATTGATTTTTAGGAGGTAAATATTTTTAGTTCATGATCCCAGTTAAAAAAAAGTCAGAGGTTACGTTTTTGTTTAACTTTATTCCATTCAACGATAACCCTATGATCAATCTACTTAAGAAGCTGACTATCCTGACCTGCCAGATCATGTTGGTCACTATCCTTCTGGTGAGCTGCGACTCCACTCCCAGATATGAACCAACCCGTGATTATAAAAGCATCGAAAAAGCCCTGATGACGGAGTTTCTGCTGGCCAAAGACAGTTCCGTGATTGAGCTTGACGGAGGCCATTTCATTTTCAAAAACAGTCTGATCCTGGATAGCAAAAAGCACATTACCATTCGGGGAAAAGGAATGGACAAAACAGTACTTTCTTTCATCCTTCAGGAGGAAGGCGCCGAAGGTATTCGGATAGCCAACTGCGAAAATATTGTGTTGGAAGATTTTACTGTGGAAGATGCGGCCGGTGACAATATCAAAGTGACGGACACGAAAGGGATCACCTTCCGCCGAATCAAGTCTGCCTGGACAGGGGAGATCAGTGAGGAAAACGGAGCCTATGCCTTGTACCCTGTGATTTGTACTGATGTGCTCATCGAGGAATGTGAAGTCATGGGGGCCAGTGATGCCGGGGTCTATGTAGGACAATCTGAAAATGTCATTATCAGGAACAACAAGGTATACTGGAATGTAGCAGGGATTGAAAGTGAGAACTCAGAAAACGTAGAGATCTATGGCAATAAGTCCTATAACAATACCGGGGGTATCCTGGTCTTTGATTTACCCGGACTGACCCGGAATGGCCGAAACGTGAAGGTATATAACAATGAAGTTTATGATAACAACCTGTTCAACTTTGCGCCGAAAGGGAACATTGTGGCGTCGGTACCTCCTGGAACGGGTATGATCATCATGGCGACCAGAGATGTAGAGGTGTACAACAACAAGATTAGTGGAAACAATACCCTCAGCATGGGGATTGTAAGCTACGAATTGATGGCGGCGCTGAGTGAAGAACCTGAAGGTGAAACCAGTACGTCCAGTGCAAAACAAGTGGAAGAAAACCACCGGGTTGACGAACAATACAACCCCTATCCGGGCAAGGTTTACGTACACGATAATGAATACTCCGACTATAGCCTAATCCCCAATCTGGACAGCGACTTTGCTAAACTGTTCGTTCTGAAGTTTGGGATGGATAAACCGCATGTTATTTGGGACGGGATCCAAAGCCCCGATTATTTACTGGCCGGTGGGGAGGTAAACCCGGATTACCGTATTTGTGTGCAGGAGGACGGCATCAAGACAGCTATTTTAGACGCTGCCAATATGTTTGAAGGGTTAGAGACCAATCCCACGAGTCTGAATTGTAGTTTATAGTATGAAAGTAAGGATATTATGGCTGTTTATCCCCCTTTTACTGGGATGTGAAAAGACGGATAGGGAAAAGAAAATCACCTATGAAGAAGAGTTGTATGACGAAAGTGTCGTCACGGCATCTCTAGGTTTTGGGCTGCTGTCTGAATATGGTTTTTTTGAAGGTGAGTTAAGGAATCTGGACCCGGCTAAGAATGTATTTCCATATGAACTCAATTCCCCATTGTTTTCTGATTATGCCCTCAAAAGACGGTTCATTTCATTGCCTGAGGGGAGTGAAGTGCAATACCATCCTACCGAAGCCCTGGATTTCCCTGTTGGCACTACATTGATCAAAAATTTCTATTACGACGATGATCAGCTAACTGGTCAAAAAGGAAGGATTATCGAAACCCGGCTGTTGATCCGGAAAGAGGATGGCTGGCAGGCACTGCCTTATGTCTGGAATGAGGAGCAGACGGATGCTAAGCTTGAGATTACAGGTGGAAATCAGGAAGTTTTGTTGAAAGGAAAAAAGCCCATTAACTATTTGATACCCAATGTAGCGCAGTGCAAAAGCTGCCATGAACTCAATGGAAAAATAGCTCCTATTGGGCCTACCGCGCGTCAACTCAACCGGGACCTGGAGTTTAGCGGAAAGACCTACAATCAGCTGACCAATCTGGCTGAAGCAGGTTTTCTGAAGGGATTACCTTCGTCAGGGATTCCTAGACTAGCCAGATATGAACATCCAGAGTCAGGTACACTAGATGAAAGAGCACGGGCATACCTGGAAGTGAATTGTGCCCATTGTCACCGGTTGGAGGGGCCTGCCAAGAATTCTGGGCTATATCTCCTGGCCAGCAACGACCATTCAGAGCAGGTGGGCATCATGAAATCTCCTGTTGCAGCTGGAAAAGGCTCGGGTAATCTGAAATATGACATTGTTCCCGGAGCGCCGGACAAATCTATCCTGGTTCGTCGTATGAATTCCATCCAACCCGAGGTGATGATGCCGGAGCTGGGCAGGAAGCTGATCCATACCGAGGGGGTGAAGCTGATCAGGGAGTGGATTGAGGGGATGAATTAAGACAACAGGTAATTCCTTGGTTTGTACCTACTGAAAACACATTTCCCTGGTTCGTGTCCTCACGAACCGGAAAACTTTGATACGAGCCACGAGTGAACCTATTATAAAGCAATGATAAAACTCGAAGGAAATAGAAAATCAAATATTGATTTGGGTAAAATCTATTTTTGGACGGCTACAATTAATAAGTGGGAATGGTTATTGTATGAAAACTCATATAAAGATGTTATCATCAATTCACTTGACCATTTAAGTCAGAGAAATTTAATTAATGTTTTTGGCTTTGTAATCATGCCAAATCATATACATTTAATTTGGCGTTTAAATGCGTTAAATGGAAAGGAAAAGCCACACTCATCTTTTCTCAAATACACATCACACCAATTCAAAAGTAAGCTTATTAAGCACGAGAAAATGGTTCGTGCGGACACGAACCATGGGAGAGTTGAGGAGCCAGGGTCAACTAATCCCAGGTTAAGCCAACCTCCTCAAAATCCCCGTCTCGGGCCCTCTCAAACTGAAAAACTGTCTTCACAAATCGGAAAGCTTAATTCAACTACATATGAACTTGAAAGTTATCTGGTCAATGCAAGCAACAAAACCTATGAATTTTGGAAACGAGATTCGTTAGCAGTTGAATTGAACAATATGGAGGTCGCATATCAAAAGCTGGATTATATACATTTAAATCCCACGATTAAAGAATGGTTTTTATCTAATAATCCTGGAGACTACAGATATTCCTCATATAATTTTTATGAGACTGGTAATAGCGAGTTTCGATTTCTTAAGCATTTGGGAGAAGAATTTTAATTTGTAGGGGATCGCACAGATGATTTTGGCAATGGTTCGTGGGGACACGAACCATGGGTGGTATTATCGATTTCTAACTCTTAAAGCTAACGATTTTTAAGGATTAAAGATTCTCTTCTAATGTAAAAGCAAGGCCACTAATAGCTTATCTTGCTCCATGAGTAGAGTAATGCAATCGGAAACTTAATACTCACTCCATCACCAGCACCACATTACCTTTCTTATGTCCCTGGTCTACATACCTGTGGGCATCCGCAGTTTCTACCAGGTGGAACGTCCGGTCGATGATCACCTTGAGCTTTTCCTGGTTGATCAATGAGCTGATGAAGCCGATGTTTTCCAGCTTTTCTTCCACGTCCAACATACCCGTAGCGGCAAACTTTGCTTTTTTCTTTCCAAACATTGAGGTGAGAAGCATGTCAAATAGCATCCCGATTTTCAGTACAGGCGACATGACATGTGTATGAATATGATTATCTTTACAGATATGAAAGATGCAGTAAAAGATGCATTGAGAGCTGAAAAAGCCATGAACAAGGCTCTTGAAAGAGAAAAAGCCTCTGGTCAAGCAAAAAAGCAACAACATACTAAAAAAGGAAAAGTTGTAGCTGAAAAAATCTAATTCAGTATTGCAGCCATATTTTATCGTAATAGGAGGTCCAAATGGAGCTGGAAAATCAACAACAAGCAAGGATATTCTGGAACCTTATGGTATAGAAGCCTTTGATTGGGATAAAGAGTTTGAAGCTCTCTGGAAAGGTTTTGGGTACGACCAGACTGTGATTGATGGAGTTCGTGAATCGACGAATTCAAAATTTCAATCACATATTGAAAATGCTTTTACAGATAAAATTTCAGTTGCATATGAGACTAATTTTCATACAACATTTAATATTGATTTGGCAAAGAAAGCCAAAGGACTGGGGTATATAACAGTTCTGTATTTTCTAGCACTTAAAAACCCAAAAATAGCTGTTAACCGTGTTAAAGAAAGGGTTCGAAAAGGAGGTCATGCTGTAAGTAAACCCACTATAATAGAAAGATTCAATAAAGGCCTTGAGTTGTTGGATTATTATGCAATACAAGCATATGATCGAATAGCTGTCTATAATTCTTCAGAAAGGTTTGAATTGCAATTTGTAATTGAAAATCAATTAGTGGAATTCACTAAAAATTTGGATTCTGATATCATTAATTTATTGCCAAGACTAAAAAGCTTTATACAGATTTAGTTTATTGATTTTATGACCTGATTTACCCTAATTGGTCAGAAGAAATATTAAGAGATTTTCGGATTTTAATGTTTTTCGGTCCGTATCCTTTGCACAGACAATCTGAGATTGAACTATAACATCTCCACGAACCGGGATTTCCCAAGTGAGAATACTCACCCCATCACCAGCACCACATTACCTTTCTTATGTCCCTGATCTACATACCTGTGGGCATCAGCGGTTTCTTCCAGACGGAATGTCCGATCAATGATTACTTTCAGTTTTTCCTGGTTGATCAGGGAGCTGATGAAGCCGATGTTCTCCAATTTTTCTTCCGTTTTCAGCATACCTGTTGCAGCGAAAATGGCCCGCTTTTTTCCAGATAGTGAAGTGAAAAACATATCCATGAGCAATCCAAAATTCAGGACAGGTGATAAGTAGATACCGAAGGGCATAAGCACTGATTTGCATTTTTTGAATGATTGCTTTCCCACTGTATCGAAAATGATGTCATATCTTGTATCGCTCCTGGTGAAATCAGTTTGTGAATAATCAATCACTTCGTCGGCACCAAGCGATTTCACCATCTCCTGGTTAGTAGGCCCGCAAACTCCCGTGACATGTGCTCCGAAGAACTTTGCTAGTTGTACAGCTGCCGTACCGATTCCTCCGGAAGCCCCATTGATCAGTACTTTTTGACCTCTTTGGACTTTTGCGATGCTTTGAAGAAAGGGTAGAGCCGTAGTAGAGCCGTCCAGTATCGCCGTGGCTTCTTCGAAAGTGATATTTTTTGGTTTATGGATCAGAATGTCATCCTTTTTGATCACGGCATACTCTGCATAGCATCCCATGTTAATGTCAGTTGAACCGAACACTTCTTCACCAACACTGAAGTCTGAAACATTTTTCCCGGTAGCTTCCACCACACCCGCGAGGTCGGTCCCTGAGATCGTATTTTTTGGTTTGGTGAGCCCCAAAAACAACCTGCCGATCAGCGGGAATCCGGTTCTCATCATGCAATGTGCCCGGGTAACAGATGCAGCATGGATTTTCACCAGCACTTCATCATCTCCTGGCGTGGGTTTTTCGACCTCTTGAAATTTGAGTACATCGGGTGACCCGTATTTTGTGGAGACGATGGCTTTCATGGATTGTGTGTCCTTTGTGATCATGATTATTTCTTTTTTAAGTTTCATGATCCAAAAGTAGAAGTGCGGGATACCGCAATCGTTCGGGTTTTTAAATCCGAACTTATTTCTGAGTGATGGTCTTCATGTAGGCCTTCGGCGTCTGTCCCGTCACTTTCTTGAAGTATGTGTTAAACACGGTCTTGGAGTTGAAGCCGCTGTCATAGGCAATAGCCAGAAGGGTAAGGTGGCTGTTTTTGGGATCTGCGACTTTTTCCTTAAATGTTTCCAACCTGTAAGCATTGATGAATTCAGAGAAATTCTGGTTAAAGCCTTCATTGAGCAATTGTGAGAATTGGTTTGCTGGAACCTCCATCTGGTCGGCAAGATCCCTAAGTGTGAGGTTTGGGTTAAGGTGGGGCTGTTCGGTGATCATAAGGTCTTTCAACTGATCATGATACTGACTAAGTAATTCAGGGTTAAGCAGTGATTTTTTGTATTTTCTTGTATGTTCCTCATGTGATTGAGTATCACCAAATATTTGCCCCATGAGTTCCTTGAATCGTGATGCCTCATGAAGTGGTTTGAGCATTGGCTCCACATTGAGATACACAATTAGGGGTAAATGGTACTCCATTCCCTTCTCCACCATTTCAACTGCCTTATCATATTTTTTCTCCAGGGTATAGCAAAGGACCAACAGGTTGATTGCACGTTCCATGAACTCTGATTCCAGGTAGGTCTTGATTTTTCCAATACCCAGTGCCACTTCCTTTTTATTTCCTAAAGCAGCATTTGCAAGGACCGTACCACCGATCGCGTAAAGTTCATCTGTTCCTTGAGGAAGATTTTGGAAGTATTCAAATGCTTCACCAGCTTTCCCCATTTGGATAAGCGCCTGTCCCAGGTATAAAAGGGATACATGAGAACCTTCCTTCAGCGCAATGGATTTCCTGAAATACACTAATGACTCTTCGTACTTTTCCTCCAGGTAAAGGGTATACCCTTTGAGGTGGTGTGTGATCTCTGAGAGTGGGTCAATCTCAAGGGCTGTATCTATATAGTGATGTGCTGCTTTCAGCTTACCCTCTGCCGTAAGCATCGATGTCATCGTCTGATAAGCGTCGACTACCGGGCGTATCTCCAAAGTTTTGTTGACATAAGCATATGCTGCAGGAAGATCCCAATCCTGGAAAAAGGAGATCCAGGACTGCTGGAGTAAACATTCCGGATGGTCTTTGTCTAATTCAATAGCTTTGTCAAGGTAAGGTTTGCTCTTCATCCAGGCTTCACCCGCAGGCATAAATCCCAGTGCCCCTGTAAGTGTATAAGCCATGCTAACGCCTAGAAAAGCAGGAGTAAAGCTTTTATGTTGATCGGTAATCTCAAGAAGTACAGAAAGTCCCTCTTCAAGATCGGGCTTGTTCATTTTTAGTACCTGGTACCTGCTTTGTAGATAGCGTTTATAGATCGATGGGGGTACTCCCGGAGCTTCCACCAGTTGATCGCTGATCTCAAAGTGACCGGTATGCTCTCGTAGCTTGTCGGCTATGAGCAGACTGATTTCATCCTGAACAGCAAAAATATCATCAAAGGACCGGTCAAATGTCTCGGACCAGAAATGCTCGTCATTCTCGACATTCACCAATTGAGCCGATATCCGCATTTTATTGCCCGCCAGCCTCACACTACCTTGCAGTAGGATCGATACTCCCAACTGTTGTCCGATCTCCTGGATGGGGATCGTCTTGTTTTTGAAGAAAAATGATGAAGTCCTGGAAGTGACTTTGAGCTCTTTGATCCCCGTAAGTGCATTGATGATCTCCTCTGTCATGCCATCGCTAAAGAACTCATTGTCTTTGTTGGCACTCATATTTACGAAAGGAAGCACCGCAACACTTGTGCTCACATTACTTTTTTTGCCTTGCAGCTCATCAGTTTGGGGAACATGGATTCCGGGATGATCCACAGCAAAAACCTCCATAGGTTGAGCAATGTTTTTGAAGTCAAATTTACCCATGGAAAGGGTTTTAATGTGATGGTTCTTCAGCTCAGAGTTGATTTTTTCAGAAACGAGCACTGATCCTGTCACGCCAATGTGTTCAATTCTGGCGGTCACATTCACACTGTCACCATAAACCTCCGTGCCTGTATGGACGATGTCGCCCAGGTGCAACCCGATGCGCAGAGGAACTTTTGGATTCCCGGATGATAGTTCGACCTGGATTTCAGTGGCACACTTTACTGCTTCTACTGCACTCCCGAAAATGCTCAGTGTTCCATCACCGTAATACTGGATGATCTCACCGTGAAATTCCGTGTGTTTGCTTTCAAATGTTTCTCTGTGCCGTTTTCGTGTGGCAGCTGCCGTGACCTCATCTTTTTGCATCAATGCTGAATAACCGACGATATCGGTGAACATAATAGCAGCCAGTCTGCGGGAAGGTGATTTAGTCATTAGATAAGAAAAAGGTCGGTTAGGGGCTACTAAAATAGTGGTTTTTACAATAAACCTGATCCGGACTAACTGGCATTATCAATGGAAATGCCATATCTATCCAATAATCCGGCAACTCCCGACAAAGAAAATTTAGCGCCTTTGATGCGATTGACCTCCGGGTTGATGCTGTAGTTGATGGAGTTTCTTAGGTCAGCCTGCTCGAGATTGGTACGTTCAAAGGTGGCATTGAGGAGGTTACAATCTGTGATTTTAGCTTGTTTCAGATCCGTTTCAGTAAAGTCGACACCCTCCAATTGGCAATATGTAAATGGCGTTTTCGGGAGCTTCATCTGGTAAAAGGTAGAATGGTTGAGTACGCATTGATCAAAGGAGACCGAGAAGCCAAAGGTATTGCAGCGCTCAAACTGAAGGCCGAGCAACTTACAATTCTTGAAAATAGCATCCTGGAAAGCTGCATTGTCGATCTTGGCATTGCTAAAATCGCACTCGATGAATTCGCATTCCAGGAACTTGAAATCTTTTAGGTCCACTCCGTTGAAGTTGCAACTGATGAACGTACAGCATTCATATTCACCCTTTTCAAATGGAGTTTCGTTAAAATTGACTTGTTTGAATTGCTCGTCTGCTACATATTTTGAATTCATGAAAGCAATTTAAACCTTATAAGAAAAAGTAATCAGTCGATGTAGACCGGTTCGATATCAAAAATATTGTTACGATTCATATCCATGCTGATTTTCACATAATTTACATCCGCGGACCCGAAGACCATCAAAGCAGTAAAATTCGTCAGCAGTTTGCCATCCAGATACAATGGTTGTGAGATCAGAAAACGGTGTGAATCTCCGTAGATTCCAAGAACAGGTTTTTTGAAATCCCTGATTAATGGCTTCAACTCGGCCAGAATTTTTGTGTACCCCGGATCATCCTGACTGCTGAACATGTTGGCATGAAAAGCGATTACGATTCCTTTGGAATTATCTTCCGTTGCTTTTTGAAAGATCCTTTTGATCCAGTCAATGGCAGCTGATTCTCGCTCTATAAATTCAGTATTGTCTCCTTCTTCCTGGTAATTGTTACTCGAACCACAGATATGTACTGCAGAGATTAAAAGGTCTTTATGCTTCCACATCACATTCTCCACGTATTTTTCATAGGGAGAGAGGGTACTTTGGCTGATCAGATCAATTGAATGCTTCCCAAAACTCTTTGATGGATTTTTGAACATGGTCTTTCTCAGGATATCCAGTCTTTCAATTGGGTCATATTCGCCGCAAGCCTCGCGGTCACAGTCCGTCCACTCATTATCTCCGGGTGTATAGATCAAGGGTTTATTGAAACTGTTAAAATGATCGAGCGTCTTTTGATAGAATTCATTAGAACATAGAGTGCTTCCTGATTTGGTATCTCCAACATGAATGGTAAAATCCGGGTCAGTTTCATTGATGTCTTTTACCAATCGGTTATATCTGGGAATGGAGGCTTCATCATAGGGCATATCGCCGAAAGCGTAGAAGTAGTTGGGCTCATAAGATTTCTGAGCGATTGCGGAACCGGTCATCAACATCAGACATAATAGAAGAAGGAAAACTTTATTCATTGGTCAAACATGTTGAATTATCCTGTTTAATTCAATTGAAGAGGTGTTATCTTTTTATTGTGACTTTACCTTGAGCCATTCTTCCCTGGTGATCCTGAAAATATCGACAGGCATTTTTTTATACTCTGTCCGCTTCCATTTCGTCATCCCATTTCTCAAAGCTACATTGGCGGACATCGTGTTGTCAATATGGATGATTGAAATGATGTGGTCGGAATAGTCATGTTCAAAACCATAATCTCGGCATTTTCTGGCTGCCTCGGTTGCGTATCCCTTACCCTGGTATTGAGGAAGGATGGAATAACCAACCTCTAATTCTTTGACTTCATCTACGTCCTGGATAAGCAAACCGCATTGTCCCACCATCTTATTTAAGGTTTTATCTATCAGTACGTTCATACCACCCAGGTCTTTCTTATATCTGTTATCACAGATGTCAAACCAGCGTTGGCATTGTTCTGCCGGAGTGTTAAGATCTGCCATCCCAAGAAAGTCACCGGCGTCACTGTCCCTGAACAGGCTGATCCAGGTATCAAAGTCATCAGGTTGAACCAAGCGGAATTTAAGTCTTTCAGTCTCTTGGCCGTCGAGGAGGTATTTCATAAGTATCTGGTTTTTATCGATTAGGAGAATTCTGGTTTACAGGTTGGTGGTTGATTTTATATAAAATTCTGGTGTCATTATTCCGATCTCACTTTTTTTGAAGTCCTTTAAGTTTCGAGTTAAAATGACATTGATTTCACCATATTTTACTGCGGCAAAATTTTGCAAACTATCTTCAAAATCCTTGAATCCTGAATTTAGCGCATTGATTACAACCTCTTTATCCATGGATAAGATATCAGTGATTGTTAATAATTGTTTTAGGTGATCAATCACCTTTTCATGGCTGGCAGTTTGCCTTAGTAGATAATACACATTGCTATAAATAACCGGAGTAGTAAACCCTTTTATTAGATTATTTTCACATAGACTGAAGACCTGAGATGCGTATTCTGCGAACGGATTTCTGTCAAAAAAGAAATCTAATATGACATCGGTATTAATCAATATTTTGTCCACCCTTCAGATATTTTTTTGATAAAGCTTTTGATAACTCTTTCTTGTAATTGAAATCCTCAGGTGCCTTAAAAGAACCTCTTAGTAATGAAGCAATTGGAGATGAATTAATTACCTGAGTAGTTTCCTCTTTGACAATTACTTTGAGATAGTTTTCAATGATATCTGAAAGACTCCGCCCTTTGCTTTTTGCATATTTCTTTGCTTCTTCAATGAGTTTCTGCTCAATGGTCAAAGTCAATTTTGTATTCATTGCACGTGTAGTATTTTTTATAATTATACGTATGATTGTTAAGATTGATTCAATTAACAAATAATTAAACTGCAGGTATTACCTTAATTGAACTTCTTCTTCTGCTTGTATTTTCTTTTGGCAATAATGAATCCAAATCTCATGTCATCATAAAACAAGCTGATAATCAGGATCAGGGCTCCCAGGATCAGTGTGTTCAATTGATAGCCTAATCTGACATATAGAAAACCACCTATTAACCCTCCCAAAAAGAAACAGGAGATGATGTAGACCCTCAGTTGGATAGTGGCTTTAAGTTTTTCTCTGTTGGGATGAGCTTTTGGAAAAAACAGCTGAGAGATTTCAATCCCTAAATCCGTAAAAAGTCCGGTAAGGTGGGTTGTTCGGACAACAGCATTGGATATCTTGGTGACATAGGAGTTTTGCAGTCCCATCGCAAAAAGCAGCATACAGGCGATCAGGTTAGGGTGCAGCATGCCTGTCTCATTACTTAATACAGCCACAAGAATAAGTAACAGCGACTCTATCAGGGTGGGTAAAACAAACACATTGAGCTTCTTATTTTCCCTAAACTTTTCAATCAGCATATTAGCGGAAAAGGCGCCCATCAAAAAGGAAAAAATGTAGAGAAAGTAAACCGTCCCCTTCCAGAATTCCAGGTTGGCGAGGTCATTGATGAAAAGTGCAAAATGTCCGGTGACATTGGTGGTCAACTGGCTGATAGCCAGGTATCCCGAGACATTCACGATGCCAGCAACAAAGGATAATACAATGGCAATTTGCAGGTTGTGCGAGAGCGTCCTGCTTTTGCCCTGGTGCCTGAACATATTCTTAAATCAACAGGCGAATTTACCAAATACCTGAATTTTATTTTGACAGATCAAGGATTGGAATTTCCAGGTAAACTTTAAGGGGTTCAATTTTTTTAAGCAGGCGTTCCTTTGATTTAGCGGTACCAAGGTAAATTTTCTCATTTTCAGAGAGCTTTAGATAAGCATCAAATACCATCATTCTAACGGTATTTTGGATGGGACCAATTGCCATTTTCTGGCTTGCTTTAGCTTGTTTGATGAATATGTTTTCCAGGGATAAGTAGGTCTTCCATCCTCCAAAGTTGATCAAACCAAAGAAAGAAACAGCTGAGCGGTATTGCTTTTGATCTTTGTTGATCTCCAAAATTTGTGTGCCTGCCAGCAAAAACAGACCTATCCCCAACACGATCAACCATAATATGATTTTGATGATAAGAGGAATGAGCAATGCCAGGAAACCGGGGACGCCAAACAGGATAATCAAGACACCAAAAATTCTGAATTGAGGAAGAAACAGGGGCTCAACAGTAATGCTCATATCTGAACTATCAGAATGAATATAAGTGTGATGATAGCAGGAAGTCCCTGGATATATAAAATCTTTCTGGAGGCAGTGAAAGCTCCAAATGCTCCGGCCAGGGAAACACATCCAAGGAAGAAGACAGCGATATGTGTGCTCCAAACCGGATCCTTTATGGTCAGGCTCCAGATCAGCCCGGCAGCCAGGAAGGCATTATAGAGTCCCTGGTTGGCAGCCATGCTTTTGGTTTGCATGAAAAATTCCTTCGGGAAATGCTTAAAGATTTTGCGACCTGTCGTGGTCCAGGCGAAAGTTTCAAAATAGAAGAAATACAGATGTTGAGCTGCAATGATTCCTATGAGTATGTTGATAAGGAGGTTCAAGTCGATCTGCTTTTAGGATTTAAAAACATCATTTATTTGAATTGAAAACCCTGATAGTACAGTTGATTTGAGGGTGTCACCCTCAACGAACTTACCTTTGGAACGAAAGGTTCCTTCATGATCCAGCTCAAAAGGCTCGATGATGTTTTCGCCGGGATACACCACCCAGTATTCTTTCACTTTATGTTCCTGGTACAGCCAAAACTTTTCCTTGAGGTCTTTAGACGAAGTGGAAGGAGATAGAATCTCCACAATAAGGTCAGGGGCTCCTTTGCAACCCGCCTCATCAAGTTTTGTAAGGTCACAGATCACCGAGATGTCTGGCTGAACCACCGTGAATGTTTCTTCATTGCTATCAGAAAGGTCTTTTGGGAACCGAACATCAAAAGGTGCATAGAATACCTTGCAATTTTTGTCTTTTAAATAACCAAATATCTCATATCCCAGTATTGAACTTACTTCCTGATGTTTCGTGGCCGGAGCAGCAGACATCTTAAAGATCTTGCCCTTGATGATCTCTACTCGATCCTCAAAGGTCCATTTCAGGTAGTCAGCATAGGAGTAGACACCTTCAGGCTCCAGGAGCGTGATATCGTCTATTACCCCTTCTTCTTTTTCCGGATATTTCACACCCATCCAATAAAGATACTAAACCTCGTTTAAAACGGACCGGGGTTGTTGTTTTTTGTCGCGTTCAGGCTTTCACCGGGAGTTTCTCCTCTCACACTATGGGATTCGGTCTTTACATACCCGGGATCGTAAGTGTACCAGCTGGTAGTGAGGCTATCGGGTACATTGTCGCTTGTGGCCGTGATCCACTCTTCTAATATATTTCTCATTTTCGAGAGGTCATCAGCCACTTCAGGCACCGAGGCAATATCCTTGAGCTGCAAAGGATCATCGTTACAGTCAAATAGCTCCTCATGCGGTCTTGGGGTCACATAAATATCAGCCTGGATAGCGGTGAGGGTACCATTCTTTTGCCTTGCTCTCAGTGCAGCATTGGAAGGGCTTCCTACAGCATCGGCCGGGCCCATCTGAGGCAGGTTGGGGCGTGAGTTTTTGATATACATGAAATCTTTGCTGCGGACCATCCTTTCGTGGGCCTCATAGTCGTGCCAGTTGTGCTCTGCAAAGACATAATTCCTGAACGGTTGATCAGGGTTTGAGATCAATAAGTCGAAGCTCTTTCCCTGAAACTGTTCAGTAGGTGTGACTCCAGCCAGGCTCAGCAGCGTAGGCGCAATGTCAATGGCACTCACCAGGCTTCCCGAAGCCTGCTCCCTGGTGATCCTCTTCGGCCAGTGAACGATAAATGGAGATTTCATTCCCCGGTCATTGACACGGGTCTTGCTGTGTGGGAAGGGGCGACCATTATCAGCCATCACGATGATCATGGTGTTTTCATAGACCCCCTGCTTTTTAAGCTCCGCGACAACCTGTCCGATATAATGGTCAAATCGTTTGATCTCGTCGTAATATTTCCCGAGATCTTCCCTCGTTTCAAATCCCTCATCGAGGTAAAATGGGGAGACGATGCTGTCCGGGTGATGAGTGCCACTAAACTCGTTGGGGCCCCACGCCCTGTGCGCATCAAAGGCCGCAAACCACATCATGAAAGGCTTGTCTTTGGGCCGGTCTCGGATCGTCTTGACCCACAATTCCTCGCCACCATCCCCGGTCTCGGAGCGTTTTTCACTGATGACATCAAATCCTCTGCGGGCATATGGTCCCATGTGAAATTTTCCGGATTGCCCGGTGTAGTAACCATTGGCTTTCAGTAGTTCCGGAAACGATTGCATAAAATCCGGTGGGGTCTGATGAAGCTCTGGTGCCCCCGTATTGTGTGGGTATCGTCCGGTGATGATGCTGTTTCTGCTGGGGCTGCATGAGCTGGCGGTGAGGTAAAAGTTTGAGAAATTAATGCCTTGTTTTGCCAGTTGGTCAATATTTTGGGTTTTGACATAGGGATTTCCAGTACTCCCAAAATCGTCGAAGCTTACGTCATCGGCAATAAAGACAATAAAGTTGGGGGGTGAACTACTTTGAGTCGTTTCGGTGGAGGTTTCAGTACAGGAAAAAAGAACAGTGATGATGAGCAGTATGGAGCAGTATTTCATGTGTTTGGGTTTAAAATGTAAGACTACGAAAATTCACAAAACTTATGAAAATCTTGTGTGTCTCATGTTTCAGGACAAAGTTCAAATGAAATTATTGGTTGACGATATTGAGTGTTTAAATAATATTTTTTTTCAATCCTTGCTCCTTAAATTTGACTACTAGCAACTGGCATTGGAAATCCTATATTTGTGATGTGAAAAAAATGTACATCATAGCAGGACCAAACGGAGCTGGGAAAACAACTTTATCTTATACAATTCTTCCTGAAATATTTGACTGTGATGAATTTGTGAATGCGGATGAAATAGCAAAGGGGATTTCTCCGCTAAATCCTGAAAAGGCTGGGATCAGAGCCGGACGATTGATGTTACAACGAATTAAAGAACTATTAAATCAAGGAGAATCTTTCGCCTTTGAGACAACACTTTCAACAAAATCATATCAAGGATTGATTCACAAGGCAAAGCAACAGGGGTATGATACAATCTTACTTTTTCTAGCACTTGATTCCATTGAGCTGGCAATTCACAGAGTCGAAACCAGGGTCAAAGAAGGAGGCCACAATATACCCATAGATATAATTGAAAGGAGGTACTCAAGTGGCTTAGTGAATTTTTTTAAAATTTATCATTCAATAGTCAATAGGTGGATTTTTGTAGATAATTCAGCTGAACATTTCGAATTTATTGCTGAGGGATATGGTTATGAAGTTATTATTAGAAATGAGGACAAATGGTCTTACTTAAACAACAAGTACAATGCAAAATAAGGAACTACTGGAGCTTGAAGAAATGGTGAATAGGGGGCTTAAGGAAGCATATCGAAAAATGGTGGATTTTAAAAAGAAGAATAACAGCCCTTTAATTATTTCACGAGATGGAAAGGTAGTAGCTATCCCACCAGATGAAATACCTCAAACAACCAGTTCAAAAAATGAAATTGCCTGACCATATTAAGTAATGAGACTTGGTCTTACTCTAGCACCCCATGAAAAACCTAAACAAACTAACCCTACACCATTCACGCCGGGATTTCCTGAAAGCCGGTAGTATAGCAGCGCTGGGAGCGACTCTGCCCCTGAATTCATCTTTTGCTTCGACACCTCCGGCTAAAAAGTTGAGAATTGGGATTGTTGGGGGACGTTTTGGGTGTTCCTTCCAGTTTCATGAGCATCCCGATTGTACTGTTGAAGCAGTGAGTGACTTAAGGCCTGAACGCCGGGAGAAACTGATGAAGACTTACCATTGCGGGAAGTCTTACCCCTCGCTCGAAGAGCTGGTAAAGGACAAAAATATCGATGCGGTTGGCGTATTTACCGAAGGCCCCAATCATGTGAAGCATGTGCTGGAATGTCTCAAACACGGGAAGCATGTGCTGTGTGCCGTACCGGCTATCTGGGGTTCAGTAGAAGAAGCTGAAATATTACTGGAGGTGGTCAAAACATCCGGTCTGATATACATGATGGCCGAAACCAGCTATTACCAGCAGTTTACCATTTCTGCACGAAATTTCTACAAGGACGGTAAGTTTGGCAACATCTTCTATGCGGAATCAGAATACCAACACGATGGGCTGGAAGAGCTATATTTTGAAAACGGTAAGCGTACCTGGCGATATGGTGTGGCTCCCATGCATTACCCAACGCATTGCACGGCCCATTTGGTCAGTGTGACGGGGGAACGGCTGACTCAGGTAAGCTGCAACGGATGGGGTGACGATGATCCGATCCTGAAAGACAACAGCTACGGCAATCCCTTCTGGAATGAATCAGCATTGTTTAAGACCGACCGGGGAAATAGCTTTCGGGTCAATGTCTGGTGGAAAGGTGCCCACATGGGGTGCGAGCGCGCGCAGTGGGTTGGGAATAAAATGAGCTTTTACACACCCAACCCCATTGGAAGCGATTCCATCATTATCAATTCAACGGAACAGTTAGGACAAGACGATGCCGGCTTCGTGCGTAGCGAGGCCAAAAAGCAGGTGTACGACCAACCCAAATGGTGGGAGACCGAACCGCTTCCCGAACCTTTAAGACACAACAGTGGCCATCATGGGTCGCATACCTTTATCACCCATGAATTTGTAGATGCCTGCCTGAAGGAAAGAAAACCGACGGTGGATGTGTATGAAGCACTTGCTTATACTGTGCCAGGGGTGATTGCTCATCAATCCGCACTGAACGGAGGGGAAACGATGAAGGTCCCGCAGTTTGGGTGAGAGTAAGATGGAGAAACTCACGCTGAGTAGGTATTTTTTGCGCTGAACACTTCAAAAGTGGCGCTGGAAGGGTTACGAATAGCGCTGAAGGAGTCCCCATTCACGCTGAACTGTACACGTGTTGCGCTGAAGAGGCACCAAACGGCGCTGAAGAGGTATCAAGTTGCGCGGTATTGTGATCAAGTCGCGCTGGAGATAAAAAACCTCAGCTTTTCTCATCCCTCTTAACTTCTATTGGTCCTAATTCATGCCCGAAAAGGTTTAATACCTGATTGACCTTAGGTTGGTTTTCCTTGCTCCAACTCTCTCACGAATCTTAAGCCAACTCCTGCAGCAAATGAAAGGTCTTCTTGTTTCATACCTGCCTGTTTTCTTTTCATTTTGATGAACTGCGACAGTTGTGTCTGCATTACTTCTATACCCTTAAGGGTATACATAAGTTGATGCGTATTTATGTCAAGTTACCCTAATATCTGCTTCAAATGATGCTCCATGTGGTCTACATAATCCGTCATGATGAACTTGAGGTCGGTGGTTTTACCATCACTCTTGTTGTGGACCTTTTTTGAAAGTGCTTTTTCGGATTGCTTTTTCATGACCTCGATGATCCGTCGGTTAACGGCTTCGTAAAGAAAAAATACCTCTTTCAGGCTGGCGTTTTGATATTGATTGGCGGCCACCAGGTCATCCTGTTGATAATTGTCGTATTCAAACGGCTCAGGCTTGAACTGTGCCTCAGTGAACCTTTTAAGGTTGTTGATGCCGGAGTCCACCAGGTGACCGAGGATCTCGATTTTGCTCCACTTCCCGGGAGCTGGTTTTTTGCGGAGATCTTCTTCAGAGATGGATGTCAGGTAGGTACTCAGTTGAGTAATGATATTTTCCAATCGGTTGATTTGCGTAATCATGATTCAATAAATCTAAGTATTTACCATCCCATTTTCCTGGCTACCTCTTCATATTTATTGGATAATCTCTCCAATTCCTGCGGGGACTCCTCAGCCAGATCAGTGAGCTCCGATGGGTCCTCAATTACATTGTACAATTGCCATTCCTCACCATTCATGCGCACAATTTTATGATCGCCGGATCGGAACATTCTAAATCTATCTAAACCAGATATGAAGAATTCCGGTGCTTCACGCTGTTCTCCTTTGAAGACCGGTAATAGGGATTGTCCATGTAGTGGGATTGTCGGAAATCCATGGATAGATTCCGGATAGTCAATTCCAAGAACGTCCAGGAATGTGGGGGCAAGGTCCACGATATGACCGGGCTGATCAGTGATGGTATTGGGCTCGATCACTTCCGGCCAGTAAGCAATGAACGGGGTTCTGCTACCCCCTTCAAATCCCGCTTGCTTATACTGGCGGAAAGGTGTGTTGCCCAGGTTGGCCCAGGTGGACCTCAGGCTCCAGTAAGAATTGGCTGGTCCAGGTTGTACGTCTTCAATCTTGTTGGCGTAGAATGGACAGGAGCCATTATCGACCAGAAACATGATTAACGTATTTTCCAGCTGGCCTTTGGCTTTCAGGTGATCAAGCACCCTACCAATGTTTTGATCCATCCGGTCGATCATCGCAGCAAACACAGCCATCTCCAGGTCCAGGGAGTCTTTTTGCGCATCTGACATCGATTCCCATGGATAATAATCCGTATATGAAGGCTTCAGCGGTCCCCTGAACTTGTTGAGGTTGCCTTCTGCCGGACTTAATCGCGTTTTTTCTGAGATGATTCCCATGGATTTCATCCGTTCATATCTTTCCTCCCTCAATACATCCCATCCTTTCATGTATTTTCCCCGGTATTTGGCGATATCTTCGGGCCTGGCCTGAAGTGGATAGTGTGCGGCATGGTAGGGTAGATATAAAAAGAATGGATCGTCAGGGTTAGGATTCGCATCGAGCCACTTGAGAGCATAATCTGTGATGAAATCCGTTTTGTGCATGGGTGCCTTTTGGTATTTGATTTCTGAAGCTGGTATTTGCTTCCCTTCCAGATAAAAGGGTCGCTCAAACTCACCGGATGGGGGTAGGAAATATTCCGTGGTGGCCCAGAAATAGAAAGAATGTTCAAACACGTTCTCAGCTTTACAATAGTCCGGCACCCACTTGTCGAAATGCTCTTTCCCACTCATTACACTATAGTAGCCTGCCTGCTCAGTCAGGTGGGCCAGGTGAACGGCACCTTCACCTCCCTTATACAACCCTGTGAGCATCGAAGATCGGGTGGGATTGCACTTGGCCATGTTATAAAAGGTCTGGAATCTCAGGCCATTTTGAGCCAGGAAGTCAATGTTTGGGGTCTCAATTTCACCACCGTAAGATCCAATGTCAGAGAATCCTATATCGTCACCCACAATCAAAAGAATATTGGGTCGGGATTCTTCTTCCTGTGGCGCATTGCAACTGACTAGCAGGAAAAGGGTAATAGAGATATGGAAAACGTATTTCATGGGGTGCATTTTAAGTAAACTTAGTAGGATTATCCTGGATATACCAATGGTCACCTGCCACATGTTTTGTCCTTCTGTACCATTGCTCCTCTGCCTGGATTAAATTAAGTGACTTCCCATCTACATTTGAAACTCCTGATGACCTGCTATTGTAAACAAATTCATCAAAGTAGACGCCATAGGATTTTTTGTGACCATCATTGGCACTCCAGGTGCCCAGAGTAATGACCAGCCGGTCTACCTTCAGGTTGTTGAAGTTTACGCTGTCGCTATGCTTATAGAGATCCGATGCAATGTTTATCGAAGCATTGTGCCATCCTTTGTATTCATTGCCAAGATTGATGGCGATACGCGGCTCTGAATTATAGCCATCAGTATGGAACCAGGCTTTTCCCAGGCAATACATGATATTGAGTTGTTTGGTCGTTCCGGAATAACCTTCTACCAATACATAGGCTCCGCAAAGCGTATTGAGATTCGTGTTTATTAAATCTACCTGGTATTTAAAGTCAATCTGCGGAGCGTCGCCCGGGAATACACTCACTGCCTGGTAAACCCGGTTGAGGTTCTGAGGCCATCGATCCTGTCCTGGCTTATTGTATCCCCGGATCTTTGTAAAGAGGTATAATGCATGGTCTCTGGTGTTGGGTATTTCAGTGACCTCAGCAATGTTACTGGGGTTTTCATCTTCCTGGTAGATCCATCTTCGGCCCCAACCTTTCAGCTCGTCTTCAAAGCTTCCATTGACAAACTGACCGCCAGCCGGAAGCTCCCATTTTTCCTGTAGTTCCAGCGAATAAATCTTTTGATCAAGCTTTGGGAAGACTTCCGGGTATTTGTATTCCTCCAGCGTGATGGATTTAAAAGTGATGTCGGCTTCTTTGCTTTTCACCTCTACGATGGCGATGCCCTGGCTGAGTCCACCGTTATAATCTTCCTCACCAAAAGCTCTTGGTCGATAACCGGCAGCCGGTAAATTGATAAACTTAATGCCATTGATTTCCACGGCTGTTTTGAAGGAAGCCTTGATGGGGATGTGAACATGCCCGCTCAATACGTATTTTACATTGCCGTATTTCTTCAGGACTCGCAGCACCTCTTTTTTGGTGCTTATATCCTCCGTGTAGCTGATCATTGGGTTGATACCAATGGGGTGGATAGGCACATGTTGGAAAAACATCGTGGGTCTGTCCTTATGTTTTTCAAGATCCCTTTCCAACCAGTCAAAATAGTGTGGATGCGTCTCAAAAAAGTGTGCCCTCAGTGGGTCGGGCCAAACGACAAAATGCCATTCGCCGAGGTTGAAGGAGTAAAGCAATTTCTCCAGTCCATTTACTGCCTTTTGGGCTGCGAAATAGTTACTGAAACCGTCCATATTGTATCCCGGTCCCAAAGCGACCCGGTAGGTGGTCTCATGATTACCAATGGAGTAGAGTAACGGGCCATTGACTTTTTTCAGGAATGTATTCATTTGAACAAAGTCCTCTTCCTTGCCCTGTCCATCCGTGATATCGCCGATGACCATCGTGAATTTCGGGTCACAGTTGATCTTTTTGATCAGGTCTACACTTTCTTCCAGGAAGGCATTATGTACCCGCATGCGGGTCATAAGTACATCAGGGTCCACATACGGGTCACCACCCTGTGGATCGGCCATGGCCACGAAGTTGAAGTCATTGCCGGTCACATTGATCCCCACATCTGCCGGGTCAATCTCCCCGATTTCATGATAGTAAAGCAGATTAGCCGTCCAGGTAATATCCCCGGCTTTTCCTGTGATCTCCGGTTGCTTTATCAGGTCCGCAGCATTGAATTTAATCCCTGAGCCTGCATTGAACGAAGTAGCCTCGGAGATATCACTCAGCCAAATGGTGATTACATCCTGGTTGCCATTGTTGGGTATCAGGTAGTAGGTGTCCCTGTTTTCATTGTATTTGTCACTGCTTTCAAAATGAGTGCTTTTGACCCTGGCGATCTTGCCTTTACTCACTTTCACCTTTCCGGTCAGGTTCTTTTCGATCTGACTTTCACCAGAAAAGGCCAGGCGTATAGCAATGAACCCTTCATCGTTTTTAGCTTCCTCGAATGAGGTGGGATAGGGATACTTGAATGGAGGTAAAGAAGCGCTTTGTGATGCTTTGCTGAATCCGGGGATCATTGAAAGGGCTGAGGTGCTCATTCCAACGCGCTTGATGAATTTCCTTCTTTGCATGTCTTTGGGTTTACAGATTCCAAACATATCAAAAACACAAGGCTTTGGTATCATTTAGCCTCCTGACTATCAGTGGTTAGGGATTTTTTCACGAAAGAAGTACGTGTAATAAAACAAAGAATATTATATTACTCATAACTATATCCTAAAACCATGAAGATTTCAATAATCCTGACAGTACTATCCCTATCCATTTTGGTTGATGCGCCCAGTTACAAGGTAAAGAAGGGAGTCATATTTAAAGACAAGGTAGAGGTAGGAACGGTGAGCGGGGATGCCAGCCTCACCAAATTTGTGGATCTCACCTTTAAGGACAAGGGTGGAAATGTGATCTTAACCATGCTCCAAAAAAGATTTAGAACAAATTATCCCGGTCACGAGGAGATCTATTGGAATGAACTGGACTTTGTTGCTTTGGACATTCAATGTATTCTTTTGTGTAAAAACGCCTATATCAATGAATCGAAAGTGATCAAGTTCGAATTCGAGAACAGGGGGGTAGAAATTTTCGCAGATGGGTTTCATCGGAAGAATGTGGAAGAATTGCTCTTGGTGGATGACTATACCGAACAGTTGAGAAAAGATACCTTAACCTTGTGGAAGGAGCGGGATTTTTACCAAAGGTCTCTGGATGGTCCGCTGATCAAACGGGACTACAGCGCAGAGATTACTTTCAAGCCCATGCCACGTGAAGTAGATATGTATTACATCAATCAGGGGGCCAACCTCAAGTCAGAACCCTATGAGATAGGTCGGCTGGCGGTTGTTAGAACAGATAATATAATGGAGAAAAAGACGGAAATTGTGATCATGAAACATCTTGCAGAACCTGTGATGAGGGATGGAGAGGAAACAGAATTTGTGGAGGCCGGTTATATCAGGGTGAATCAGAATCCGGAACTTTTTACCTATCAGGATGGAAAAACACATAATGGGATTGGTTTCCAATTGCGGGATCCTGTAGAAGCACTGTATTCAAAGGCTGTTAAATACATGATGCGGCATAAGTATTTATAATCCAAATGCTGATTCGAAGCATTATTCGTTACTCTTTACAGTCACTTTTAAGGGTTATGTATCAATAAACGATTGTTTAAGGGATCCTAAATTGATCTTCTGCTGGATAAATTGCTGCATATTAGTCAGGAAAGAGCTAGTTTTAGAATTTCAATTATCAACCCATATACCTAAAATGAACATTAAAAGCTCAGGCCTGATGATATTGGCCTTCATGGTTGCACTTTTTAGCTGCAATACACCTAAGAAAGAACAAACAACTACGCAATCTGATGCGGTTTCAGAAGTAAGTCTCGGAACCATTACTTATAGTTATCGCAGTCTGCCTGATCAGTCGGTAGAAGCCATCCTGGACTACGTCGTTAAGTCCGGATTGAATACTGTTGAATTGATGGGAAGTCCAGTAGAAAAATATGCAGGCATCCCTGACACCAAAGATGCTGAAGAAATCAAAGCGTGGAGAACTTCCGTTTCAATGGATAAATTCAAAGAAATAAAATCCGTGTTTGATGCCAAAGGGGTTTCCATTCACATCCTAAAACTGGGCAGTCACAAATGGACCGACGAAGAGATAGATTATGCTTTTGAAGCTTGTAAAGCTGTTGGTGCCGTCGGTATCACGATGGAGATCTCCGAAGAAGCTGCCGAGCGAATGGCTCCTTTTGCAGAGAAGCATGATAAATATGTGATCTTCCATAACCATGGTCAGCCGGGAGATCCAAACTTCAGTTTCGACCGTGTACTGGCTTTTGGTCCAAAGTTGATGCTGAACCTGGATATCGGACATTACTATGGTGCGACAGGTAAAAACCCTGCTGATGTCGTTGAGCGACTGCACGACCGTATTATCAGCCTGCACATCAAAGACAAAACCGGACCTGACGCTGCTGAACCAAATACCAACATGCCATTCGGCGAAGGAGGCACACCCATTGGAGATGTACTCAAGGTGATCCAAAAGAACGGCTGGCCTATCATTGGTGATATCGAACTGGAGTACAAAGTGCCGGAAGGTTCTGACCCTGTTACCGAGATCAAGAAGTGTTTTGAGTATTGTAAAGGGCTGTTGAAGTAATAGCCCTCGCCTCATAAGATCTGCAGTGCAGAGAATGAACTTTTTAAGACATTATAGTATGTGTTTCCTCCTGGGTGTGTTCCTGGGAGGAATTACTGCCTGTAACCAGCAGGCTGAGGAGGCTGTAAACAGCCATTCTTTAGCAGGGCAGAAAGAAATCACCATTCCCACAATTGATATTTCGCAGGATACCTCTCGTCACGTAATCATTGCACAGGGCACTGAAAATCAACGTCAGGGGCATCCCAGTACATTGTTAATGCCAGATGGTCAGACCATGTATGTGATTTGGACTGATGGACATGGTGGCCCGGCAGGTCCGGTCAAGAAAAGCGAAGATGGAGGACAAACCTGGAGTGATTTCATGGCTGTTCCTGATAGCTGGCAGCAATATGCCAATTGTCCGCCTTTGTATTTACTCAAAGATTCACAGGGTAAACAAAGACTCACAACATATGTGAACAGGGGGCCGTATGGTTATAAAATGTATCGGGCCGAATTAGATCTGGAAACCAACGAATGGTCTCCATTTGATCCTGTCAAAATTGTGGGAAGAGATGATACATTGATCGCCGATGTGATGCCATTTACAGCCATTGAGCCCATCGATCAAGGGAAAAAGTTGTTGGGAGTAACCAATATTCGCAGACCTTATGATGAAGGGTTAACCAACATTCTGGCTCAAAGTACTTCTGAAGATGGAGGGATCACCTGGAGTCCGTGGAGGATGATCCTGGACCTCGGAGAGCCCTATCGGCCTTGTGAGCCGGAATTGATCCGTTCACCGGATGGCAACCAATTATTGATGATCATCAGGGAAAATGAGCGTTCTATTAATTCGTGGATCATGACTTCGGATAATGAAGGTAAGACCTGGTCCGAACCCTTTCAGGCACCAGCCAGTGTGACCATGGACCGCCATCAGGCTTGTTACGCGCCGGACGGACGTCTTGTGATTGTTGGCCGGGATAAGGCTGAGAAGAGCCCTTCAAAAGAGCATTTTGTCGCCTGGGTGGGCACGTATGACGACCTCATAAATGGAAAAGAGGGGCAGTATCGGGTGAAATTGCTGCATACCTATAAATCAACAGAATACCCGGGGCTGGAAGTCCTTCTTGATGGAACTTTCTTTGCCACGAATGCAGTCGGCTATCGGCCTGATGAAAACCATTCGATTGTCTCTACCAGGTTCACGTTGGCTGAGCTAGATCAGAAATTTAATGCGCTTATTAATGAATAGACGAAACCAAAATGCATTGGCAATATTTTTCTTCTATTGCCTCATAATTAATACCTTGATTGCCCAGCAATCAACCAATAAAACCCCACTCTTCACCAGCGGCCAAAATGGCTACAAAAGCTTCCGGATCCCTGCTATTGTCACCTCCACCGAAGGTTCATTGTTGGCTTTCTGTGAAGCACGGAAAGAACATGGTGATGCAGGGGACATTGACCTGATGATGCGCCGGTCAACAGATAATGGAATGAGCTGGAGTGACCCGGTCACGATCTGGGATGACAAGAACAACACCTGTGGCAATCCCTGTCCGGTGGTGGATGAGATGACCGGGGAGATTTTTCTTTTGCTCACGCACAATAGAGGTGATGACAATGAGACCGAGATCATCACCAAAAAGTCAAATGGTACAAGGACAGTATGGGTGACAAGCAGCATGGATGATGGACTCACCTGGTCTAAACCTAAAGAAATCACCAAAACCACCAAGAATCCGGACTGGGGATGGTATGCAACCGGTCCAGGTAATGGAATTCAAATCAAAAACGGCCCAAGGAAAGGACGACTGATCATCCCGAGTGATCATAGCTACGATGACCCCAATGGCAATGTCAGAAATGGTCCGTACGAATACGGCTCGCATGTGATCTATAGTGATGATCATGGCAAAACCTGGGAATTAGGTGGAACGATCCGACCTAAGGTCAACGAATGCCAGATGGTAGAACTGGCAGATGGCAATGGCACCTTGCTCATGAACATGCGGTCATACTTTGGACGAAATCGAAGAACACATTCCATCAGCTATGATGGTGGCGTGACCTGGACCAGTCCGGTGGATGTGGATGAACTGGTAGAGCCGGTTTGCCAGGCAAGCATCCTGAGGTACCAATGGCCGGATGATGCGAATAAGAGTGTTATCGCATTTTTGAATCCTGCCAGCGCTGGCAGGGTACGGCATAATCTTTCACTGCGTTTCAGCTATGACGAAGGCAAGACCTGGCCAATGATCAGGACCATCCATGCGGGTCCATCCGCCTATTCCAGTATGACAAAAACCAAAGACGGGAAGCTGGCCCTTTTTTATGAGGCAGGAGAAGAAAATGCCTATGAAACCATGGTTTTTCAACTGGTTGAAGTACTGGACTAGATTTCCGGTTGCATCAGGTTAGTTCAGGATTGTGATTTACACTGGTTAGGTCAATTTAACCGGACAATTCAATATATTGAGATATGATCAAAATAGCAGTAATCCCCGGTGATGGTATTGGAAAAGAAGTGATCCCTGTTGGGCAGTCTGTCATCGAAGCGGCTTGCAAGAAATACGGAATAGATATTAGCTGGGAAGATTTTGACTGGGGTTGTGAGGCATACCAAAAGACTGGCCATATGATGCCCGAGGATGGGTTGAATCAGTTGGCGGAGTTTGATGCCATATACCTGGGAGCAGTTGGCTTTCCGGGGGTTCCTGACCATGTATCACTTTGGGGTCTACTGATCCCTATCCGCAGACATTTTCAGCAGTATATTTCATTGAGACCTGCCCGCCTGTTTGAAGGGATTCAATCTCCATTGGCCAACAGAACAGCCAAAGACATCGATATGATGATCGTGCGGGAAAACAATGAAGGTGAGTATTCTGAGATTGGTGGCAGGATCTATAAAGGGACTGAAATGGAAACCGTGAGTCAGGAGAGCATTTTCACCCGAAAGGGAGTAGATAGAGTGATGCACTATGCCTTCGAGCAGGCTAAAAAGAGAAGGAAAAAGGTGACTTCAGCTACCAAATCCAATGGTATTATCCATACCATGCCTTTCTGGGACGAACGTTTTGAAGAGATCAGCAAACAATACCCGGACATCACCACCGATAAATACCATATCGATATCCTGACAGCCAACTTTGTCCTGCATCCGGATTGGTATGATGTAGTTGTGGGATCTAACCTGTTCGGAGATATCCTTTCTGATTTAGGTCCGGCCGTGGCGGGGACAATTGGAATTGCCGCATCCGGAAATATCAATCCTGAAAAAGAGTTTCCATCGATGTTTGAACCGGTACATGGTTCTGCTCCCGACATTGCAGGAAAAGGTATTGCCAATCCTATAGGAGCGATATGGGCCGGTGCCATGATGCTGGAACATCTCGGGCATCAGCAAGCCGCAGATACAATCATGGAAGCGATCGAAATTTCTATCAAAGAAAAGGTGGCACTCACGAAAGATATGGGAGGAAATGCGACTACTATTGAATGCGGTAAGGCTGTGGTGGATTTGATTGAGAAATAGGGCAACCAATGACCGAATACTTTTAATGTCACAAGCAAAACAATGAATTTGAAATCAATACTTATTGTCCTGTCCGTTTTGATGATAGGATTTCGCTTACCAGCACAGGAAATTGAAAAATGGGGCATGTATGAGTATACACTTAAAGGTCCGGTCAAAGGGAATCCATTCCAGGACGTCGTTCTCAGCGCTACATTTACACATGGCGATATATCCCGGGAGGTCAAAGGGTTTTATGCTGGTGAAGGAAAATATAAGGTTCGGTTTATGCCTGAGGAAGAAGGAGAGTGGAAGTTTGCTACTGTGTGTAACATCAAATCGCTTAATAATAAAAAAGGAGTATTCCAATGTGTAGCCCCAGCCGCAGGAAACCATGGGAAAGTCAATATCGATGGGTTACATTTTTCATATAGTGATGGCACGAGTTACTTCCCCTTTGGCACCACCAGCTATGCCTGGACGCATCAGTGTGATAGTCTGGCCAGGGAGTCACTGAAAACACTGGAAAAGTCTCCTTTCAACAAGATCAGGATGTGTGTTTTCCCCAAGCGGTATCGATACATCCTGAATGAGCCGGAATACTTTGCTTTTGCGGGAGACAAGAAAAACGGATTTGATTTTACCAGATTCAATCCCGAATATTGGGACAACCTGGAGCTGAGACTTCAGCAATTACAAGACATGGGGATGGAAGCAGACCTCATCTTGTTCCATCCCTATGGAAATTGGGGTTTTCAGGAGATGACACCTGAACAGGATAAATACTATCTGGAGTACCTTTTAGGAAGGTTGGCTTCGTTCAGGAATGTATGGTGGTCTCTTGCCAATGAATATCATCTTTTGAAAACTAAATCTGAAGAAGATTGGGATGAAATCGCTCGGTTTATTAAGGACAATGATCCATACAACCATCCGATTTCAATTCATAATCACCCCGCTCAGGAGTATGACTGGTCAAAGAATTGGGTAAGTCATATCAGTATACAAACGCATGATCAGATCAGAGTCAATGAACTGAAGGTAGCATTACAAAAACCCGCCATCAACGATGAATGTGGCTATGAAGGTGACCTCCCGGATGAATGGGGGAATTTATCTCCGGAGGAGATTGTACATCGGTACTGGACGGGTATTGTACATGGGGTATATACTACCCATGGGGAGACCTATCTCAATCCTCAGGAAGTGATCTGGTGGTCAAAAGGTGGCGAGCTTGTCGGGGAAAGCATCAGCAGGATCAGGTTTTTGCGCAACCTGATAGAAATAAATGATTTAAAGTTGGATTACAACAAGCCTCAGGGGTGGGGAAAACATGTTTCCGGTGGAGATTTTGATAACGGAATGCTGATTTATTTTGGTCACCATCAACCGGGCAGTTGGACCTTTGATTTTCCGGAAGGAAAACAGTATGAAATTACATTGATTGACACCTGGGAGATGACAGAAAAGAAACTTGAATCCAAATGTTCTGGTAAATTTACAGTCAAGCTTCCGGCGGAGCCGGGAAAAGCATTACTTGTAACACCATTATAGTAGAATTTGTAATGGGATAAAAAAGTAATAGGATTTCTTCACTCCAACGCAGAAGTTACTCATGCTAGTTATACTAGTGCGGAAGTTACTTCCGTGCAAATACCCTTCCGTGCAAATATCAACTTCAAAATACTTCCCTATCTTTATTCCATCCGGAATTCAAACAACCTAACCCATGAAAATCACCCAGGTCACCCCATTTATCTTACACATTCCTGTCACAGGCAGTCACATCGCAGATAGCACCCATAGCATCACCCATTGGGGAGTCGTGGGCACGAAGATCACGACTGATGAAGGTTTGGAAGGATTTGGATTTACTGGCACTCACGCCTATTTACCAGCCGACAAGCTGATTACCAGCTGTATTGGCGATTGCTATGCTCCATTGCTGATCGGTGAGGACCCACAGCTAATCAATCAGCTGTGGTATAAGCTGAACAGAAACCCACCTATGCAATGGATCGGTCGGGCGGGGATCACTCAGCTTGCACTGGCAGCAGTGGATATTGCTTTGTGGGACCTGAAAGCCAAGACTCAGGGAGTTCCACTGTGGAAGTTGCTGGGTGGGAACAAAGAAACTTTACCTGCTTACAATACTGATGTTGGATGGCTTTCCATCCCGAATGATGAGTTGGTAAAAGGCATTCAGAAAACCATCAAAGAAGATGGATTCCGGGGGATCAAGATCAAGGTAGGTTCCAAAGACCCAAATAAAGACATTGAAAGAATTCGCATTGTTCGCGACGTCATAGGACCTGACACTACGTTGGCCATTGATGGGAATGGAAAGTGGGACCTTCCGACCTGCTTGCGATTCTGTGATCGGGTAGAGAAATATGATATCTATTGGTTTGAAGAGCCCTTGTGGCATGATGATGTGAATGGTCATGCAGAATTGGCGAGGCATACTTCTATCCCGATTGCCCTGGGTGAACAACTATATCATGCCGATGCATTCAGACAATTCATTGATGCAGGTGGTATTCATTACGTACAGCCAGATGTGACAAGGTTAGGCGGTATTACAGAGTTTTTGACGGTGGCTGAGATGGCTTTGGGAGCCAGGTTGCCAGTGGCGCCCCATGCCGGTGAGATGAGTCAGATCCATACCCACATTGCCTTTGCGCATCCTGCATGCATGATCATGGAGTATATCCCATGGATCAAAGATGCCTTTACCGATCCTGTGAATGTAAGAGATGGAAATGTGATCCGGCCAGAACTACCGGGTGCCGGGACTACACCCACAGAGGAGGCCTTTAAGAAGTTCAACCAGTTGTAAATTGAAGTTTTGAACTACTAAGAAATTAAGATCATTGAGTAAATTCTCTTAATTTTCTATCAATGGTTCATAAATACATACAATGTTAAAAGTAACCAGTCAACAACACCAACACTTTGAAGAAAAGGGATACCTAATAGTCCCCGGACTTCTTGATGGCAAGGAATTGCCATATTATCAATCATTATACGAGGATTTTATTCATAATCGGGTAGACGCTTCCCGGTATCGATCTGATTTGGGAGGTCATGTGGAGGAAAAGAAAGAAACACCCACAGAAAGAATTACTCAGATCATGGTACCCTCCCGTGTCTTACCTGAATTATTGAAGCTATCACTGCATGAAAATACCTTATCGATAGCCCGACAACTGCTGGGAGATGACATGACCCTGGATTTTGACATGCTCATTGATAAAGCGCCTTACTCGAATACAGCCACACCCTGGCATCAGGACTGTGCTTACTGGATCGATATGCCAGACAAAAGAGCAGTTAGCTGTTGGGTGTCATTGGATGAAGCCACGATCGATAATGGCTGCATGTGGTATATTCCGGGGTCACACCACTTACCGATGAGAGCACATCGTTCTGCAGGGAAGGGTGGAGGAGCACTGACTTGTGATGCGGATGAAAAAGAAGGTGTTGCCGTCCCGTTGCAGCCGGGAGACTGCGTTTTACACCACGGAGGCACCGCTCACTACAGTCGGGGAAATAGCACTGATACCCGCAGACGGGCGTTTATAACTAATTTTCGTCCCCTGGCCATGGTTGAGTATGAAAGATCCCAGGGCATGGATCACACCGGAGAAAGAAAGGTCCGGTCGTGATCAAGGATGGAAGCTACGGAGTAAATACGGTCAACCTTATTTAGGCATCATACTAAAAGTGTGCAATCACTGACACCTATATTCTGTATATTTCAAAATATTATTGTAAAAAGCTAAAGTCATGATACCTTCCAGCCGGTCCATAATATGGTTCATTTCAATCTGTCTGTTATGTTTTTCCCTAATGGTTTCTGCTCAAAGAGCCACCATAGTAGAGGAAAGAATTGAAATAGGGACCTATGAATTTGGAGATCCAAACCCGATCCCGATCCTGGCTGAAAAACCTCAAATCTATCCTTATCACAAGTTTGATGGCTACAGTGTTGATAAGCGTCCGGTTGAATGGAAGGTGGTTACCTTAGAAAATGACTACATAAAGGTGATGCTTCTTCCAGAGGTTGGCGGCAAGGTCTGGGGAGCTATCGACAAGAGTACTGATTTTGATTTTATCTATCTGAATGAAGTGTTAAAATTCAGGAATATTGCATTACGTGGCCCCTGGACTTCGGGAGGCATTGAGTTTAACTTTGGATATATTGGCCATACACCTTCCACCGCGTCTCCGGCAGACTATCAACTGAGGGAAAATCAGGATGGAAGTGTCAGCTGTTTTGTGGGAGGATTGGATTTGCCTTCACGCACACATTGGCGGGTAGAGGTCAGGCTTGCACCTGACAAAGCTTATTTTGAGACCCATGTACAGTATTACAATCCAACAAATACTGCTAAGTCGTATTACAACTGGATGACCGCTGCTGCCCGAACTGAAAACGGGCTCGAGTTTATCTATCCCGGAGATCAATACCTAACCCATGGAGGAAGTGCTCATTCCTGGCCCATTGATGATCAGGGCAGAGCATTAAATATTTATGAGAACAATGCTTTTGGGTCACATATTTCCCGACATGTCGTGGGAGCTTATGCAGACTATTTCGGAGGGTACTATCACCGGGATGATTTAGGATTTGGTCACCTGGCATCCTATGAGGAAATGCCAGGTCAGAAGCTCTGGCTGTGGTCTTTATCCCGCTCCGGTGGTATTTGGGAAGATCTCCTAACAGATAATAATGGCCAGTATATGGAGTTTCAGGCGGGCCGGATGCTTAATCAGTTCTCCGGCAGCCCATCACATAATACCATCGCAAAAGCTGGCTTTGGCCCACACACCTATGACTCCTGGAGTGAGTTGTGGTTTCCAATCAAAGACATAGGAGGTATGGTGGAAGCATCATCCTCCGGAGTGCTTAATGTAGAAGAAAATGGAAGTGAGCTAACCATTGGTTTACAATCTATGGTTGCAGGAGAACCCGAAATTCAGGTCTTACAAAAAGGCGTTAAAATCTATTCTGCCAAAAAGTCTCTCGCACCCAATGAGACGATATTAGAAACAGTGAAGCTCTCATCAGATGAACCATTCGAGGTCAGGGTTTCAGGATATGATCTGAATTATTCGTCTTCCGAATCAGACTTAATTGACCGAAGCTTTGAAAGTATTGTCCTTGAAAAGGAGTCAGTTTCCATCATTTATCATGAAGCCACAGAGCTGAAGAAGAACAGACAGCCTGCTGGGGCCATGAAGCAATTTATGAAAGTATTGGAAGAGGATCCATATCATTTAGGAGCACTAAGTTCTATGTCAGAGATCTTTTTACAACAAGGGCAATATGAGCAGGCATTGGAATATGCAAAACGAGCGCTAGCCATCGACACCTATGATGCTCAGTCAAACTTCATTGCTGCAGCGGTCTATCAGTCTATGGATGATGATATCAATGCATTGGAAAGCTACGGTTGGGCTGCCCGGTCAATGGAATTCAGGGCTGCTGCCTATATGGAGATGGGTGGCCTTTACCTCAAGGGGTCTGAATTGAAGAAAGCTCAAGATTACTTATTAAAATCCTTGCGTTTCAATGCTGATAATTTGCAGGCCAAACACCTGCTTGCCGTTGTGTTGAGGAAGTCAGGTGAGATACAGGCAGCCAGGGAACTGCTTGAAGAGATTAGCGACATTGACCCATTAAATCACTTAGCCAACTATGAGTTGGATGTTGTCAATGGAAAAGAGCTGAAGTTTGGTGCAAAAATTCAATCAGAATTAAAATATCAGTCATTCCTTGAGATAGCATTATGGTATAACCGCTATGGACTGGTGGACGAGGCTATGCAGGTCCTGGATCAGTCCCCGGATCATCCATTGATCCTGGTATGGAGTGCTTACCTGGATCGCGCTCATACTGACAGGAGTTCTTCGATTGTTAAGAACTTACTTGAAGCATCAGCCGAGTTTGTTTTCCCATATAGACCGGAAACCCTGGAGCCATTGGATTGGCTAAATTCAGAGACCAGTCACTGGAAGGCCAAATACTACTTAGGACTAAACTATTGGGCTCTTAATAATACAGATAAGGCGAGCAAATATTTTAAAGACTGCAAGAATGATTCGGACATACCATCCTTTTACATTGCCAGGAGTCAGTTGTCAGAGCTGGTGAATGGTAAGGAGTCATTTAATGACCTTGAATACGCTTTGAATCTCGATAAGACGCAATGGAGAAGCTGGAACCATCTTATTGAAGCATATTTGACCCATGGGGTATATGACAAGGCAGTTTCAAATGGTAAAGCCGCGGTAAAAAGGTTTCCTGAAAACTATGAACTCAAGCTAAAACTGGTCGAAGCTTATCTTTTTACCGGAGCGCATCATTCTGCAGTTAACTTGCTGGATAAGACTCATGTATTACCATTTGAGGGTGCTTCAAAAGGCAGGCAGCTATATGAGCAATCCCTTCTTTTTTCAGCCCTTGAAAGCTATGAATCCAAAAAATATAATCAGGCGATACAGTTCCTGGAAAAAGCCAGAGAATGGCCCGAACACCTTGGAGTAGGTAAGCCGTACGATCCGGACAACCGTATGGAAGATTATCTGCAGGCCATGTGTCTTAAAAAACTCAATAAAAATAGTTCTGAGTATGAGACTCAGGTTGTGAACTATACCACTGAGCATTTTCAGGGAAGATATCGGGATATCCTCGGGTTATTGCTAATGGAACCAGGCAGGGCAGAGGAGCTAATGGCTCAAGCGACAGTTGATAATAAAAAAGCTGCTCAGTGGATACAGGCAGCATATCAAAACGATACGTCTAAGGTCTCTGATCTGGCTAAAACATTTGAAGGAGACCTGTATTTTGATATTGTGGAGAGGCTGGTAGAGCTGAGTAGATAATGAGTCAGTCAAAGATTAAAGAATGTCAATGTGAAGTGAATCTGCAAACAAAAGAAAATGATGTGTTAGATGTGTTATTGCCTTTTGATCTTCGGATCAAACAGACTTCAACAAGGATTAGGAATGATGGATGGTTATTGTAGCCTTCTTTTCAATCTTGTTATTAGATCCATGCGTTCATGTAAAAAAGCAATAATCATCAGAGGTTTGCTTCTTCGGACAAGACCAAAGATGTAATGTTTTTGACAATGCTTTATGAGAACTATTCGACCTTTGATTTTAACTTCCTTGAAATATCCCTTACTTGCTGCCAATGCCTCAATACAATTGATCAGTCCTTTCATGTATTTTTCGGTCTGATCGATTCCATAACGATCTAGTGTGTACTCAACAATTTTCTCCCAATCATTTATTGCTGCATGACTTCTTTCATAAAGATCCACTTATTGAGTCTTTCGTTTTTGAATGATTTCTTTTGTTAGTTGCTCAAAGGATTTTTTAGATGGAGGATTATTTTCGGCATCTTCAATCCGGCCCGTAAGCAATTCAGTCAGTTCTTCCCAGGCTTGATCTTCATTGGCATCTTTTGGGAAAATCTTCTCCAGAACGTAGTCTTTAATTGTCTTACCTTGCAAAGCAGCGAGTACTTTGATTTTTTGGTGCTGTTCACTGGATATGTCAATTATTAAACGACTCATATTTCCCTCCCTTTTGAATAAATGTATAAATATACAAATTTTACTCTCTCCATTACAATCTCAAAGCATTCCAACTTTTGGCTCCGTAATTCTGAATACTGTCTCCTGAAAGAGAAGTAGTGAGAGAGAAAGAATACACTTCCCAATCGAACCACCGACCTCCTGATTTCTCAATTCAATTGAGATTGAAATTGGCGGAAAATGCCTTTATAAAGTGAAGACTAAGAATAAATGAAAGATAGGAAAGCCTTCCAGTTTTTATTGGCAGAAAACTTATGAAACCGGATTAAGTATCGAAAAACAAATAATGTTGTTTAGAAGGTTGGGACTTTTTGAACAGGTTACTCATGAATCAGATAACGAGATAGTTGGAATAACCATTCAATTTGAAAATGATTTTAAGGGAGCTGGTCGATCAGAAATCTTAACGCCATCATATGTAGCTCGCAAGAGTTCCAAAGGATCAATTATCGCTCAGTTTAAAGAAGGTCGATATAGAGTGACTTTTAGTGAGATACGTTCAAGAGTATGATGATGGGTTAAGTAAAGTAGGTGAGACAGACGAGTTAATAGAGTATGCAGCCAAAAGAGGAAAATGGAGGAGGAAATTTACTACTGATGCATCAGAGATTCTGGATTATACTTATTCAAATAAGTTTAATATATCATCCATGAGCCCAATTGATGATGATTTTTAGAAAATTGCCTGGAAGCCTGTCGGGAAGTCTATGTTGCGAGAAATAAACTTCTGAAAACGAATCTCAATCTTTTAGGAAGAATGAATTCAGAAGAGCTACTGAATTCTGATTTCTGACTACTGTATTCTGAAAAAAAAGTAGCGAAGGGGGGAATCGAACCCCCGACCTCCGGGTTATGAATCCGACGCTCTAACCATCTGAGCTACCTCGCCATTCATTTGATAAAATCTATCACTACTTTATCGAAAACCGGCGCATGATGCATGATCAAACTCGGCTTCCTCCGTAAAACGGAACGCAAATCTAAGAAACTGTTTCTTTTTTCAATATCAATAACCAGCTATTTCATTTTTTTTTATACATTAGAAAAAATTCCATGACATAGAAATGGCGAAAGACAAGTTTATTGGCGAATATGGGATCAACGCATCCAAGAAAATGTTATACCCCTATATCAGCACTGCTTCAGGGTTGTCTCAGTGGTTTGCTGATGATGTCAACATCGATGAAGATAAAGTCTACACTTTTATCTGGGATGGTGATGAAAATAAAGCCAAAATGGTCAATAGCAGGGCCAACTCACATGTGAAATTTGAATTTATCGATCCGGAGGATGATGACCCTTCTTTCATCGAGTTTCGCATTGAAATGAACGAGTTAACCCAGGAAACCTTCATTCGGATCACAGATTATTCGGATATCGACCATGAGGAAAGCGAAGAGCTATACGCTGGTCTGATCCATGACCTCAAAGAGATCGTAGGAGGATAAGTATCATTTACGCTTAGTCCACGTTAATAAATTATGGCAATTTTGCACATGTTATGTTAAAGCTGGACAGGCTCATTCTCAAATCTTTCATTGGTCCGTTTATCCTGACCACAGCACTGGCAACATTTATTTTGCTGATCCAGTACATGCTGAAGTACTTTGATGACTTCGTTGGGAAGGATTTGGGCTTTATGGTTTTTGCTGAGCTGATCTTCTATTTCAGCCTAAACATGCTTCAGGTAGCCCTTCCACTTGGTGTGTTGGTGTCCTCTCTCATGACATTTGGAGCGCTGGGTGAGCATTTTGAGCTGACTGCCATCAAAAGTGCGGGCTTGTCATTGGTTCGGGTATTGCTTCCAGTTTTCTTTTTCGTGGTCATACTCTCATATGGTGCATATCTTTTCAACAATCACATTGTGCCCTCCTCCAACCTGAAAGCATTCAGTCTGTTATATGATATCAAAAAGAAAAAACCGGGTCTGGACATTAAAGAAGGTGTGTTTTACGGTGGAATCCCCGACTACAGCATCAAAGCCAAGGAAAAACTTTCTGACAACTCCACCCTGAAAGACGTAATCATCTATGATCATACCCAGGGTACAGGCAACAATACCGTGATCCTGGCCGATTCCAGCAAGATGTATACCCTGTTTAACGATAGGTACCTCAAGCTCGAGCTGTACAACGGCAACTATTATTACGATGAAGAAGGCCGAAGGACACGCAAACTAAACAGGCTGACCAGGACCAACTTCGATAGGATGGACATTGTCTTCAGCCTTTCGTCTTTTGACCTGAAGAGAACAAAGGAAGAGCTCTTTCAGAACAACAGGCAGATGAAAAACATCAAGGAGCTAACGGATTATATTGATTCCCTCAATGGGTCAGTAATCACTTCAAAGTATGAGTTCATTCGTCAGCGTGGGGGATTTTATTACCACATGAGTGATAAGATTGATATGATCATTGATCATTGGGGGATTTCCGAAGACTCGTTGAAAAGGCTGCGCATGGACCCCGTCACCCTTTCCGAAGAAGAGGCGGAACGACAACGGATCGAGGAAGAAGCAGCCAACCTGGCAGGAAATACCGTACAAAAAGACACGGTAGATGAAAATTCAGAAGAGGAGTCCCAGGAAAATACCAGCGAAATAGCCCAAGCAGAGAGTCCTCCGGACGAGAGTAAAGCAGAAGCAAACCGTCCACAGATCCTGAAGACCGATGAGATCAAGCGCAGGTTGATAGAGGATCAGCTGGCTGCTGTGGACAAAGACCCCGACCGCAAGCCTGGCACCACAGAAACTGTAGCAAAAGTCAGTGAAAAAAAAGAGCCTGAATTACTTATTGATACCTTGTCATGGGCTTTTCTGGAAGAAAAGGTGAAGGACAAGGAGAGCCAGGTGATCCTATCGGCAAAAAATGCTGCACAGAAGATCAAGGTGAATATCTCCTCCATGTCCAGCCGTATCTATATGATGGAGCATGATATATATAAGTATGAGATAGAAAAATACAAGAAATACAGCCAGGCAGTAGCTTGTATTGTGATGTTTCTCATTGGAGCACCTCTTGGAGCCATTATTAAAAAAGGAGGGCTGGGAGTGCCTGTACTCATTTCGATCTTGTTTTTTATTATCTATTATGTGCTCACTATTATGACAGAAAAGTGGGCCAAAGAAGGTATTGTAGATCCTGTTTTGGCTGTCTGGACAGCCGATGCAGTGTTGTTTCCCATAGGGCTTTTCTTCCTTAGGCAGGCCCGGATCGATGCCCGGATATTCGATTCTGATGTTTATGCCATATGGATGGAAAAATTCCTGTCCAGATTCTCAAAAAAGTTAGTACGATAAATTATTTGTTTTTCAGCCGTAACCGATCTAAATTTGCGGTTCGATAAAGCGATTAAGAAACAGAAGATGTATTTAGCCAAGGAAAAGAAAGAAGAAATATTCGGTAAAAATGGTAAGAGTAAAACAGACACAGGTTCTGCTGAGTCTCAAATTGCCCTCTTTACATACCGTATCAATCACCTTACCTCACATTTGAAAGAAAACAAAAAAGATCATTCATCTAGACTTGGTTTATTGAGGTTAGTTGGTAAAAGACGCAGATTACTCGATTATCTCCACAATAACGATATCGAGCGATACAGAAGTATTCTTACAGAGTTGAATATCCGTAAGTAATCTAGATTTAATTTTTAAGGGAATTCCAACGAATTCCCTTTTCTCATTTATAACAGAGGTTCTGTGCCTCACTTATCATTCGTTGATATGAACCCTATTACTAAGAAATTCCAATTGTCTGATGGACGGGAAATCAGTATTGAAACCGGAAAACTAGCCAGACAAGCCGACGGTTCCGTAGTTGTAAGAATGGGCAACACCATGCTTTTAGCTACCGTCGTTTCAAAAACAGAAGCAGGTGAGGGAGTTGATTTCCTTCCGCTTTCAGTAGATTATCAGGAAAAATTTGCAGCTGCAGGGAAGATCCCTGGTGGATTCCTTAAAAGAGAAGGAAAACTAAGTGACTACGAAGTGCTTATTTGCCGTTTGGTAGACCGGGCCATCCGACCCTTATTCCCGGATGATTATCATGCTGATACCCAAATCATGATTTCCCTGATTTCCGGTGATGGTGAAGTGCCGCCCGATTCTTTGGCTGCTTTGGCTGCCTCATCAGCATTGGCTGTATCAGATATTCCATTCCTCGGACCTATCTCAGAAGTACGTGTTATTAAGCTTGATGGAAATTACATCGTTAACCCATCTCGCGAGCAGATGGAGCAAGCCACATTGGATCTGATCGTTGCAGGTTCAATAGACAATATCCTAATGGTAGAGGGTGAGTCGAAAGAAATTTCAGAAGAAGAGATGCTTGAGGCCATCAAGAAAGGCCACGAAGAAATTAAATTACAATGTCAGGCACAGATCGAATTAGCCAAAGAAGTTGGTTCTTTGGAGAAACGCGAATACGATCATGAACCATCGGATGAGGATCTGAAGAAGAAAATGACCGATGCCTGCTATGATGCCTGTTACAAAGTAGCAGAGCAGCAGATCGCTGACAAAAAGATCAGATCAGAGGCTTTTAGCGCTATCAAGGATAAATTCCTGGAAGGATATTCTGAAGAGGAACTTGAAGAATTGGATGACTTCCTGGTTAAAAAATATTTCCACGACATCCAAAAGGATGCAGTCAGGAATTTTGTTCTGGACAGCAGAAAAAGAATTGACGGACGAAATCTGGACGAAATCAGACCTATTTGGTCAGAAGTAGATTATTTGCCATCTGCTCACGGTTCCGCACTTTTTACACGTGGCGAAACTCAGTCTTTGAGTACCGTTACCCTGGGATCCAAACTTGATGAGCAAATGATTGACGGTGCCATGATCTCCGGATATAATAAGTTTATCCTTCACTATAATTTCCCCGGATTCTCAACAGGCGAAGTAAGACCTAACAGAGGGCCAGGAAGAAGAGAGGTAGGTCATGGGAATCTCGCTATGAGAGCTTTGAAGCAATCCCTGCCAACTGAAGACAATCCTTACACCATCCGTATCGTTTCTGATATTCTTGAGTCGAACGGATCATCATCCATGGCCACAGTCTGTGCAGGATCATTGGCATTGATGGATGCCGGTATCAAAGTTTCAGGTCCGGTATCAGGTATTGCAATGGGTATGATCTCTGATAGCAAAACCGGAAAGTATGCCATTCTATCTGATATCCTTGGTGATGAAGATCACCTGGGTGATATGGACTTCAAAGTGACTGGTACGACAAAAGGTATCACTGCCTGCCAAATGGATATTAAAGTGGATGGCTTGTCGTATGAGGTGCTGAAAGAGGCGCTGGAGCAGGCTAAGAAAGGAAGAGAGCATATCCTTGGCGAAATGGCGAAAACCATCACCGGACCTCGCGTAGAGATGAAACCAAATGCTCCGAGATTGGTACAAATCAATATTGAGCGTGACATGATCGGTGCCGTAATCGGACCTGGTGGTAAGATCGTTCAGGAGATTCAAAGAGAATCCGGCGCTACTGTAGCTATCGAAGAAACAGATAAAGGCGGTCTTGTTACAGTCTTTGCAGCCAACAAGGAATCTTTGGATGAAGCAGTAAAAAGGATCCGGGCTATCACTGCAATGCCTGAAGTAGGAGAGATCTATGAAGGTAAGGTAAAAGCCATCATGCCTTTCGGAGCATTTGTAGAAATCCTTCCGGGCAAAGATGGTCTGCTGCATATCTCCGAGATCAAATGGGAGCGACTGGAGAGTATGGACGGTGTTCTTGAAGTAGGTGAAGAAGTCAAGGTAAAACTTGTAGACATCGATAAGAAGACCGGGAAATACAAACTTTCAAGAAAAGTTTTACTCCCCAAACCTGAAAGAGAAAGCAAAGCTCATTAAATTAGATGGAATGAATTTGGGCTAATCCCATCATTCCACTATGCGGCAACTTAAGATAAGTAAACAAATTACTAACAGGGAAAGTGAGTCCCTGGACAAGTATTTTAATGAGATTGGAAAGGTAGAGTTAATCTCTGCCGACGAGGAGGTTGAGTTATCGCGTAGAATTAAAGAAGGTGATCAGGTAGCCCTTGAAAAGCTTACCAAAGCCAACCTCAGGTTTGTGGTTTCCGTAGCCAAACAATATCAGAATCAGGGACTTTCATTGTCAGATTTAATAAGTGAAGGAAATCTGGGTCTGATCAAAGCAGCACAACGTTTTGATGAGACCCGGGGTTTTAAATTCATCTCTTATGCGGTATGGTGGATCAGACAATCCATCCTGCAGGCACTTGCGGAGCATTCACGTATCGTGAGACTACCATTGAACAGGATTGGATGGGTAAGCAAGATTCAAAGAGCTTTTATTGAGTTGGAACAGCTCTATGAAAGGGAGCCCACAGCTGCCGAAATGGCAGATAAGCTCAATGTGTCAGTAGATGAAGTTCTGGACTCGTTAAGAATTTCGGCACGTCAGGTTTCTATAGATTCTCCGCTGAAAAGTGAGGAAGAGGGAAGTCTGCTTGATGTTTTGGTCGATGATAGCAGTGAGGCTCCTGATGGAGAGATGATCAGAGACTCGTTGCGAAGTGAGGTGAGAAGTGCGCTTTCCACGCTCACACAGCGGGAAACAGATGTTGTTACGTACTATTTTGGATTGAATAACCAGGCACCCATGACCCTGGAAGAAATAGGCACAATTTTTAATCTGACACGTGAAAGGGTCAGGCAAATCAAAGAAAAAGCAATTAGAAGATTAAGGTATACTTCGAGGAGCAAATCATTAAAACCATACTTAGGGTAGTCAAAATGACATATCACCATTTAATGGCTCAAAGTTTGATCCTTTCGTCTTATAATTACGTTCAAATTCTCAGCAAAGAGACGATTTTTTATAATGGATAACGAAAAAGTAAAAGTATTGATCATTGGTTCAGGTCCTGCAGGATATACAGCAGCTGTTTATGCTGCCAGGGCGGGACTGAAACCTGTTTTATACCAGGGTGGACAACCTGGTGGTCAGCTAACCCTGACAAATGATGTGGAAAACTATCCGGGCTATCCCGAAGGGATCAACGGACCACAGATGATGGTTGATTTCCAAAAGCAAGCCGAGCGGTTTGGCACGGACATCCGATATGGTATGGTGACCTCTGTAGATTTTTCAGGATGGCCCCACAAAGTGACCATCGATGAGAAAACAACCGTTGAGGCAGAAGCGGTGATTATTTCGACCGGTGCCTCTGCCAAGTGGCTGGGACTGGAAAGCGAGCAAAGGCTGAATGGTATGGGCGTTTCTGCCTGTGCTGTGTGTGATGGATTTTTCTATCGCGGCCAGGACGTAGCGGTAGTAGGTGGTGGAGACACCGCGGCGGAAGAAGCTACTTACCTGTCTAAACTGGCTAAGAAAGTGTATATGCTGGTAAGAAGAGACGAATTACGTGCTTCAAAAATCATGCAGCAAAGGGTATTGAAGGCTCCTAATATTGAGGTATTGTGGAATACTGAAGCAGTTGAAGTTCTGGGTAAAGATCAGGTAGAAGGGTTGAAAGTGGTGAACAATAAAACTAACGAAGAACGTGACCTGGAAATTCAGGGCTTTTTTGTAGCGATCGGTCACAAACCAAATACTGACATCTTTAAAGGCCTGCTTGACATGGATGAGGTTGGTTATATCAAAACCATTCCGGGGACAAGCAAGACCAAGATACCTGGTGTGTTCGCCACAGGCGATGCCCAGGACAAAGTATACAGACAGGCTGTAACAGCTGCAGGTTCGGGATGTATGGGAGCACTTGATGCTGAAAGGTTCCTGGCTGAAAAAGAAATGGAAGTGGAAGCAGCCACAGCCTAACGAATACAAAATTTGATAATTAATAGAAGTCCCTGGTTTCAGGGACTTTTCTGTTAAATACCCTTTTCGATTCTATTTGATATGAAGATAAATATTCTAGCCATAGGTGCGCATCCCGATGATGTGGAGTTGTCTTGCGCGGGTACGCTGCTGGTCCATCAAAAAAGAGGATTTACTACAGGAATAATCGACCTCACCCGGGGAGAAATGGGAACGAGAGGCACTCCCGAGACCCGCATGAAAGAGGCAGCAGCTTCTGCCAAAATACTTGGACTGACCGTGAGAGAAAACCTTGGTCTCTCAGATTCCTTTTTCGAAAACAATAAAGAAAATCAGCTCAAGCTGGTGCAGAGGATCCGGGAATATCAGCCGGATTTTGTGATCGGAACGGCAGTCTATGACAGACATCCTGACCATGGCAGAGCCTCTCAGCTGACCGAACAGGCATGTTTTCTTGCAGGCCTTAAGATGGTAGAAACTACCTCCAGCGACGGGGAAAAGCAGAAGCCGTGGAGACCAAAAAGGTTGTTTTTTGCCATTCAAAGCACATCATTGGAGCCTGATTTTTTTGTGGATATTTCCGATGTGATGGAGGAAAGAATGGAGTCCATCAAAGCTTTTAAATCCCAGTTTTATGACCCCAATAGCAAAGAGCCACAAACTTATATCTCAAGACCGGAGTTTTTGGATATGATCACTTCCCGGGCTCAGGAATATGGCCATAGGATTCAGGTGAAATATGCGGAAGGTTTCAATACCAAACACCCATTGGGAGTGAAGGAGTTGTATCACTTGCTGTGAAAAGCGGTTTTTCTATCAAATTCCCGGAACGCTATCAAGGCATCTTCCTTCGTAGTGAGTTCTATTCCAGGGCTTAAATATTCCTCATTTAACCATTTAATGGCTTCCATTACAGGCACATTTTCATAATGGCGATCTCTGCAGAAATGAACAAACTGCAGCACTTTTAGTCCATCGAACCATTGAAAAAATCTCTTTTTAAATGATGGATAATCAGTTGTTTGATCGATAATCTCTGCGAGATTTTGTTCAAAATCCTGCGCTTTCAGAAATGCTAAGATAGAACGTGGCAATGATGGAATTATGTGTTTGCTTTCATAGATAGTGGGTATCTGATCTATAAAATCCTTCAGATCATTAAAAATGGCTGGAGCATAGACCGGGTAGGTGGGGTCTCCTTTTTCAAGATACTTATTCACGGCATGCCCGGTTCCGAATGGTACACGATCAGACAACCTGTCTGAAGGATAAATGGTAGTCGAATTGATCTCTGAGAGCTTACCCAGGGCGGTCATTTTATGGATGAAATAGAAATCTTCACCGGCTTTTCGAGTGTTCATGCCCCCCTGGCGCTCGTACGCATCTGATTTCACGGATATACAAGAACCCAGTGTCTGAAAAGCATAAGGAAATCCGGTCCATCGCAATGCATCTACATAATATCTGAGGTAGAGCTCATAATTAATGATAGCTTCCGGGTTTTCCCCCTGTAGCGGGTGTTCGTAAAAGGTGAGTGCGGTATTGGAGTTGGTTTGATTGAAATGTCTTTCAATCTCCACCAGGAAGTTAGGATCACAGCTACAATCCGCATCAAAGCAGGTGATAATGCCTGATTTATCATGGTGATTAAATATTCTGACAGCTTCATCCATACCGATTTTCCTGGCCAGACCAACACCCGCTTTCTTTTTGGGGAGGCTCAGAAAGCAGCTAAGCATGCTATACCTGGTGTTGTCTATTTTAAGCCTGTCGAAAGCTTCCTGGTTGATTTGATGAATATCTGATGTTATTCCTTCCGGTTCATTCACGATCACCATGATCAGTACCTGCCCTTGTGGCGCTTCACAGCTTTGCAGGGCATTGATAGCCAGGTCAATTCCTGGCTCATTGAAAGCAGGTATCACTACGATGATATCAGCATCATGGTATTGAGTGGGACCGAATACCGGGTGTTTCCAGGCATACCGATCCAGGTAGATGGATTTTTTCAAGGGGAGAGCCTTTCGATGGTCCAGTCCTTTTCTTTTAGGGTATAAAGGATCCTGTCATGTAGTCGGCTTGGCCTGCCTTGCCAAAACTCGATGGAATCAGGTACTATGCGGTATCCACCCCAAAAATCAGGTAGGGGTACTTTCCCCTGTTTGAATTTTTCCTTCATCTCCTGGAGCTTCATCTCCAGTAAACTCCGGGTGGTAATCACCTGACTTTGCTGAGAAACCCAGGCGCCCAGCTGACTGGAAAATGGTCTGCTGGCAAAATACTTCAATGACACACTTGTCGGTACTTTTTCTGCTATGCCGGTAATGGCCACTTGTCTTTCAAGCACATACCACGGAAAGAGGATCGAAACTCTGGGGTTTTTACTGATTTGCCCGGCTTTCCTGCTGTGATAATTGGTAAAGAAGACAAAGCCCTTCTCATCGAAAGCCTTAAGCAGTACTGTTCTTTGGGTGACCATTCCCTGTTTGTCGGATGTGCCCAGTACCATGGCATTGGGTTCATTGACCTCAGCTTTGATGGCCTCATCAAACCAGGTTCTGAATTGATTAAAGGGAGATTTGTCCACTGTACTCTCATCCAGTGACGCCCTGGCATATTCTTTCCGTAACGAAGCAACTTCTAATGACATTTGAATGGTATACTAGGATAAGTTTAAAATTGTTTTATTTGTTGCTGAACCAAAGATACAGATTCAGTGAAATAGTCAACGGGCCAGGCCAGCCGTACATCAATATTACTTGTTGTCCAGGTTTTTTGCTTTTGCTATGGACTTTGACTATTCCATGTGTCCGATAAAAACAATTAGTATTCTCATGAAATTAAGGATAGACCTGGACGTAACCAGTAGTGAAGAGTGGATCAATGCCGTCATTGGAGATTTTGATGAGTTTTTGAAGGATCACGCCAATTGTGAACGAAAGGCTTCCGCGATGGCCATGAGCTTTGTAGCCAAGTATCCTGACCGTACGGAGATTCTTGATGAGCTGATTGAAACGGGAATAGAGGAGTTAGAACACTTTAACCAGGTGTACCAGATCATGAAAAAGCGGGGTATTCAACTTCCTCATGAGATTGGTCAGGATGTATATGTAAAACAATTGCTGGACCTATGCCACAGTGGCAAAGAGCAGCGATTTATGGATAGGCTTCTTTTGGCTTCACTGGTGGAAACAAGGGGAGCGGAGCGATTTAGGATGGTTTATGAAGCATTGGATGATCCGGAGCTGAAAGATTTTTACCATGGATTATGGGCGTCGGAGGCGCGACATGGGGAAATTTTTGTTAAGATGGCTTTAAACTATTTCGATGAACAGGTTGTCTATAACAGATTGACCGAGATGAAACAGGCTGAGGCAGAAATATTAATGAATTTACCAATTAAACCTGCACTGCATTAATGGATTATTTTGGAGACGATTTATTGACTATACCCAGGAAAGGGGATCTTTTGATCTCTGAGCCCTACCTACCTGATCCCAATTTTGAACGTACAGTGATCTTTCTGTGCGAGCACGATGAAAACGGTTCACTGGGATTCGTGTTAAACAAAAGATCGAAAGCAGTTGTAAATGACTTAATGGATGAGCTAGACTCATTTAATGCTGATATATTTGTAGGAGGGCCCGTACAAAGAAATACCTTACACTTTTTGCATAAAGGCAACATAGAGTTAGATGCTGACGTGAAAGTAGTAGATGGAATCCATTGGGGGATGGATTTCGAAGGGCTGTTGGAAAAGATTAATACCAGGCAGGTAAATGAACAAGATATAAAGTTTTTTGTTGGATATTCAGGATGGTCTCCGGGCCAGCTTTTAGAGGAATTGAAGGAAAAAACATGGATTGTATGCAAATGTGCCAACCAGAAATTGGTGTTTGATACCGATCCAAAAGATTTGTGGAGTGTGGTTCTTAAAAATATGGGGGGTAAATTTAAGGTGATGGCCAACTACCCCAGGGATCCAAGATTAAATTGACCAGCTGGAACGGTTTAAATTGGGATATAAAAGTCCAAAATTATGGATGAGATGAATAAAAAGGTTTCGGAGGAAATTAAGAATCCGGAAATCGTTCAGCAGGAAGCTGAATTACAGGAACAAAAAAACAATGTTCAGCATAATAATTCTGAGCAAAATCCACCCGACATTCCTCCTGCCGATGCTTCAGGCAATCATCAGGATGATAAAGCAGAGGCTGATAATTCAGATGAAGAGGATAAGAAGAAGCCTGAGGCATCAACAGATCCCCCACAACCGGAAAAGGAAGAACTCCCACAGAAACAGGACGCTGATCCCTCTGATAATGCTGTTGCCACTAAAGAACCTGTGGTGGAAGCAGAAGAAAATCAGGACCAGAAGGACGATAGCCCAGCAGAAGAGCCTGAAAGTAAAAAGACCGATACTGCTGAAGAGTCCGAAGCTGATGAATCAAAGACTGGTTCGGCTACCTCACATGATAGCCATGAACATGATGATCATGACGATGAAATTCCCGATCTGCTGTCCGATGTAGATTTAGATCATGCGTCTAAGAAAGAATTATTTGAGCTTCTCAAAAAGCATAGCCACCTGGATCACATGCGTACGCTCGATCATGGCCTGAAGGAGTTGAAGCCTCATTACGACACCCTTTATGACAAGGAAAAAGAAGTAGCGCTCAAAGCCTTTATCGACAATGGGGGCGCTGAAGTGGATTTTGAATACAAAGGTGATGATATAGATCGGGGTTTCTATGAGCTATATGACCTCCTTCGAGAGAAGCGACACAAGTTCTATGTACAGCTGGAGAAGGATAAGGAAGAGAACCTGAAACGTAAGAACGAAATCCTGGAAGAGCTCAGAGAACTGGTAGATGGTGAAGAAAGTACCGCCTCCATCAATAAGCTTAAGGAGCTGCAGACAGAATGGAAAAAAATCGGCCATGTTCCGGGGCAGTATGTAAAAAGTCTGTGGGCCAACTATAACGCTTTAATTGATCGGTACTATGATCATCGAAGCATCTATTTTGAGCTCAAGGAACTTGACAGGCAAAAAAACCTAAAGGGTAAGCTAGAACTGTGTGAGCGGGCGGAAGCACTTGACAAGTTGGACAACATCAAGAGCGCCATCACTGAGCTCAATGAATTGCATGAAGAGTTTAAACACATTGGTCCAATTCCCAGGGAAGATCAGGAACCGGTCTGGCAAAGATTCAAAGCCGCATCAGATAAAATATATGCCAAACGCAAGGACTTCTATGATGAGGTAAGAAAAGATCAGGAAAAGAATATGGAAGCCAAGAAACAACTTGGTGACCAGGCAGCTGAGTTCACGAAGTTTGATTCGGACAGGATCACAGAATGGAACCAGAAGACCAGGGAGATCCTGGAACTGCAGAAGAAATGGGAAAAGATTGGTAGTCTCCCCCGTGAGCATGCCAAAGAAGTCAACAAGCACTTTTGGGGAAACTTTAAGGAATTCTTCAACAACAAGAACAATTTCTTTAAGAAGCTTGAGGGCATGCGTGAAGAAAACCTCAAGAAGAAACAGGAGTTACTCGAAAGGGCTTTGGCTATAAAAGATTCTGAGGAATGGGAGAAAACAGCCAATACACTGAAGACCTTACAATCCGAGTGGAGAGATATTGGCCCTGTACCTGAGAAATTCCGGAATGAGGTCTATAAGCAGTTTAAAGCCGCTTGTGACCATTTCTTTGAAAGAAAACGAGGCAAAAACCAGGAACGCAACCAGGAGTTTGAGGAAAACCTTAAGAAAAAAGAAGCCGTATGCGATCAGCTGGAAACTGTACTTAATTCTGACACCATCAAGCTGGATGAGATCTATGATCTGCTGGATCAGTATGCAGAGATTGGTTTTGTGCCAAGACAGTCGATCAAAGCCATTCATGGGCGATTTGATTCCATCACCAATCAACTGATTTCACTGGAAGAGCTCAGCGAAGACCAGCGCAATGAGCTAAAAACGCAGGTTCAGGTGAATAAGCTGAAGGGTAGTCCACACGGTGGACAAAAAATCAACAGGAAGGAAAATGCCATCAAGCGTAAGATCTCGGCCATTGAAAGTGATATCACAACGTGGAAGAACAACCTGGAATTTTTTGCCAATAGCAAGACAGCCGACAAGTTGAAAGATGATTTCAAGGACAAGATCAGCTCAGCAGAGAAAGAGCTGGACACCTTGAAGAAACAACTGGATGTGCTACATCACTCTTAGTGCCCTGTAGTACAGATTATTTGGCATAGTCCACTTCAACGATCTCCCGGATGCCTTCGTCATATGGCGTAGGTTGTATCCCAAATCGATGGATGAATTTATCACTATTGAAGTCATAGGGTCTGTCATATTGATACATCATCTCTGGCATTTCGCGCATTACCGGAACAAACACACCCATGAGTCGTGCCATAAAGCGGGAAACAGCTCTTGATTTAGGTTTTACTCCGAGTGCCAAAGCGAATTTTTCAATCCATTCCTTACCGGTATAAGGATCAGATGCTGTTGGCAGGTGCCAGGTTTGGTTATAGGCATCGGGAGTGTTGCCCAAAAGAGCAGTGGCCTTGCCTGCATCCCTTACATGAGTGAATGAATGCTTAAAGTCTAATGGACCCATCCAATTCGCGGTTTTCCCCTCAGAAAGTGGTTTGATCACGGTTTCGGTGAGCATACTCACATTTTTGATAGAGGGCCCGTAAAAGTCAGCCGATCTTGCGATTAAAGCTGTGAGCTTGCCTGATTCCACGGCTTTCATAATCATCTCGACGAGATCTTTTCGGACCTTCCCTTTTTCACTGCTGGGATTCATGGGGGCGTCTTCGGTCATACCGTCAAGGGATTGCGGATCGTACATATAGATGTTATCAAAAAATACCAGCTTTGACTGATTGGCAATACATGCTTCTATGACCGCTTGCATAAATGCAGGCCAGTTTTTCCTCCAGATTTTCAAGCTGTAAGGAAAGCCGATGGTCACGTAAACAACTTCTGATCCTGCAATGGCTTCTCTGATAGCAGCTTGATCCGTTAAATCGGCAGGCATCAAGATGTCTGAGCCATTTACCTGTTTTGGATTTCTGGCAACGAGTCGAATTTCTGATGTATAAGCTGATAGTGATTTGGCCAGCTCCCTACCAATGGCTCCACCGGCTCCTAATATCGTTTGCATAAGATTGGTTTTCCTCTATGACGAATAGCACTGGAAAACATTTTAACCCGTCATCAGCAAACCAGCTACAGCGCCAATGAAAGTGTTTTAAACAGCTTACCATCGGTGATCAAACAACCACTTTCGAGCATTTGAAACAGCTCCATCTCCCTGGTTTGATTGTATGGCTTTTCTGTTGTATAAACTTTTGCATCCTGCGGTGGTTTGTTAACCGCTTTTTCAAGTTGCTCCTGATTGGTGAAATCGGTGGCTGAAGAAGTGATACCAACCAGTACCATTCGGTCCTTCAGGCACTGAAAGATCATGAGCTCATGGGGCATCCGCTTCTCGAGAAAATCTACTTTGCGTAAAATGCTTTCAAAGACCACATCACTGAATAGCGTCAGGATATCTTCAGCCTTTTTCGGAGTATCAGTTCTTAATTTTTTCCAGTCTTCTGCGGTGATGCCATTTACTACCAGGTATTCAACAAATTCTCTTTCAAGCTCCTGCAGTTCTTCTGTAGTGAGCGCCCGGTATTTAGGTGTAACAGACATATATTGACTTTAGATTAGGCTCCTAATAAAGGGAGATGCTTGATTTTATGATAGTTTAATGCCATGCCGATACAAGCTTTCAGAGGTCCGGTGGGGACCTCATCAGAAAGTGTAAAATGGATGGCCCGATTTCCTTCGTACTCAAAAAGGTCTCCATGCACCATTTTGAAAGTATCTACCAGACCTGTGGTGCAAATAAAATAGATCGAATAGCGATCAGGGATGCTGCTTTTCCATCCCAGCCTGATGGTACTGCCATTTTTGGTCAGGTAACTCGCCTCTCCCCATTTTACGGTTTCGATCAGTTTTTTTAACCCATCAGTCTCAGCTGCCGAATCTAATATGAGCTTCCTCAACACTTTCAGTTTATCCTTAATCTCTATTGGATAGGAATTAAATATCTCTTCGACCTTTGGATCTTTGACTAACTCCACTGCTTCAGGTTAAACCTTAAGGAAAAGCTTCTGCTTATACAATACATAAAGAAAGGCCCATTCAACGGCCAGAAAACAGAAAACCATGACGAGTCCATTGTAGGGCTCCCCTACCAATTGGCCTAACCAACCAAAAAGTGCATTGGTGGTGTACGACCAGCTGATGAAGTCACCAGCCATGTATATCAGGATGGAGTTCATTCCAATCACCCTGAAAAAGAAAGACCATTTCTGATGTCCCTTCACATCAATGATAAAGTAAAAAAGAACCATTAAAAGGGTGCTGATACCCCCACACATCAACACAAAGGAGCTTGTCCAAAGGTTTTTATTGATAGGGAAAACAAAATCCCATATCTGTGCGATCACAATCATGGCTGCTCCAAGAATCAGCAGATTTGTTAATGTCTTTTTCTGTGTCTCCACAGTAATGTTTTTCAACTGGTCACCTACATATATCCCTAACAGGGCTGTCGATATTGCCGGAATCGTAGAAAAAAGACCCTCGGGATCGTGGATGCCCAGGTAGAGATGACCAGGCATGATCAATCGGTCCAGGTATGAAATCACATTTCCTTCCATGCTCAAGGTACCTGCAGGGAATCCAGGAGCTGCGGTGAATAGGATAAGAAGCCAGTAACCAACCAGGATAGAAAAGAACCAGATCATTTGCCCTTTCTTATTTGCATGGATATATATGATGTTGGCAAACATATAAGCCAGTCCAATCCTGCCCAACACACTTCCAAAACGGATCTCCTCCAGTGGCATGATCTTAAGGCCGTTGTTATAGATCACTCCAAGCAACACAAGAATAAGCCCTCTTTTAATCACCCGCATGGTCAGTGACTGCTTGTCCTTGCCGCGCTCCAACTGCTTACCTACAGAAAACGGTGTAGCAACACCCGCAATGAAGAGAAATAAAGGAAAAATGATGTCATAAAAGGCAAAACCATGCCAGTCAGGGTGGACGAACTGATTGGCCATGACCGTCCAAAATGGTGCTTCGGTGATTTCGGCCAGACGGAAAAAGATCTCTTCAGCTCCCATGATCCAAAACATGTCAAATCCACGTAAAGCATCGAGAGAATAAAGGCGTTGGTTTGTTGGTGTTAGATTCATTCGATATGAAAAATTGTGATTTCAAATATATCAATAAGTCCCTCATTGGAGTTTTTAATTTATCGGGGTATCCGGATCATGTGTGATGGTCCACAAGCCCGAGTTGTAAATTCCAGGTGAAGAATTTGTTATTAATTACCATTGTCGGGGTACGAATGGGCTATTATTAAGTATAAAAGTTAACTTAGTTTATGTATTAACCTATTGACCCCATTATGCAACGCAGAGATTTTTTAGTTACTTCCGGATTAGTCAGCCTTGGTTTTTTAGGGCTTCAAAGATGTACCATGGGTGGTTCTCAGTTTGCTGAAGAGACCGGCTATGGCAGCCTTTTACCTGACCCCGAAGGCATATTAAACCTTCCCAAAGGGTTTTCCTATAAGATCATCTCTAAAAAGGGTACACCCATGTCTGATGGCTTCTTTGTACCCGGAGCTGCGGATGGTATGGCTACTTTCAGTATCGACAACAAAGTGGTGATCATCAGAAATCATGAGCTATCACCTGGAGACCTCGAAGATGGACCTTTTGGCATGGATGAGAAAAACCTTCCAACAGGAGCCATGCGTGAACTGGTCTATGACTTTGGTAGTGGAAAGAATGTTGGAGTAGGGGGTACTACTACCATCATATTCGATGAAAAGACGCAAACAATAGAAAAAGAATATTTAAGCCTGGTTGGGACGGTCCGCAATTGCGCCGGAGGACCTACCCCATGGAATAGCTGGATATCATGTGAAGAATCTACTTTGAAGGCTGATGGCACTTTAGAAAAGGATCACGGATACAATTTTGAAGTGAAGGCCACCACCCAGTCCGGGGTTCAGGCACCCGTTCCTTTGAAGGCTATGGGTAGGTTCAACCACGAGGCTGTAGCTGTTGATCCAAAAACGGGGATCGTTTACCTCACGGAGGATGCGGGTGATGGATTGATATATCGTTTCATCCCTGAGCAGTATGGTGACCTGACTCGTGGTAAACTTCAGGCAATGAAATTGAAAGATAAGTCATCATTTGATAGCCGTAACTGGCAGGAGGAGTCAAAGGACGTGATGCCACTCAATGAAAAACTGGATGTGGAGTGGATGGACCTTGACAATATACAATCTCCTGAGAACGACCTGCGGCTGAGAGGCTATGAATCAGGAGCCATACGTTTTGCCAGGGGAGAAGGAATGTGGAATGGAGAGGGAGAGATCTACTTTGCCTGTACCAACGGTGGACAGAAGAAAAACGGACAGATATTCCGATACGTTCCCAGTCCTGAAGAAGGAACGGCTAATGAAGCCAGCAGTCCTGCAAAGCTTGAGCTGTTTGTTGAATCCCAAGATGCCCAAATGCTCGAACATGCCGATAACCTTACCTATTCGCCATGGGGAGACCTGATCGTATGTGAGGACAAGCGAGAGCCGAAACTGGTAGGGGTAACCCCAAATGGTGAATTGTATCACTTTGCAGAAAATGTCGGTTTTAAATCAGAATTTGCGGGAGCCTGTTTTTCTCCTTCCGGCGAGACTTTATTTGTCAACATTCAGGGACCTGGGCTCACATTGGCCATTCAGGGTCCATGGAAAAAGCTGAAAGCATAAAGATATATTAGGCATAAATCGCGCGGAAGTAACTTCCGCGCTATAGAAGATGAGATTTGTGACAATTGATCTATTCATCCTCTATGTTGGATAAGTTGATAATTGAATGTCATGTCTTCTGGTTTAAATCATCTGTTTAAGAAACTCATTAGTGGCTCCGTGGCTATAATTTAATTGTCTCAAGTCCGATAGCCTAAAACTGGCCGCGCGGAAGTAACTTCCGCGCTATAGAAGGGGCTAGAGAAGGGCATATGGTACGGACGGCAGGAGTTAATTGAAATCTCCCTGTATAGTATCTATGAGCACGTTGAGTTCGATAGGCTTCTGGATGAGGCGAATGACCGTCCCGTTTTCGATGGACTCAGCGATTTCGGCATTCATTTCAAACCCGGTGAGCAAATAACATTTTATTTCTGGCCGGGTTTTCTTTACCTGCCTGATCAGTTCCAGTCCATCCCATTCAGGCATTTTCATATCGCTGACAAGCACCTGTATATCCTGATGTTGATCCAGGATGTCAAAAGCTTCGGAAGCTTTTTTGGCTGTAATGATATCATGTGATTCCCCCAGCACCAATTCCATGGCTTTGAGTATGACAAGCTCGTCATCAACAAACAAGATCTTTAAGCGGTTGCTCATAGTTTATCGGGATTGGCAAATATACCTCAATAGGGGTATGAGAAATAAATTATGATTGCAATAAGTGCTCCTGGTATATTCAAAAATCATCCATCACTGGGTTTGATGACAAACATAAATAAACCGGGATTGCTGGAATCATTAAGCACAATGAATTTAGTATTGATCAATATAAGAATTATTTTCAGTTCATTTGAAGTTTGATGGCTAAAATTGGTTTCACATTTATAAATGGTAAGGTTTGAATTAGATTTATTCAATTCTGATAACTCCTACCTTTGACTTTCGTTATAGATTTACTGCATGCAATTTCTTTATCCTGGTGTACTGTGGGCAATTGGACTGATTTCGGTACCGATAATCATTCACCTCTTTAATTTTAGAAGAGTTAAGAAGGTGTATTTTTCCAATACCTCCTTTCTTCACCAGGTAAAGCGAGAAACAAAGAAGCGTTCTCAGCTAAAAAAGCTACTCGTTCTGGCTGCCCGTATATTATTTATCATTTTTCTGGTGCTGGCATTTGCACAGCCGGTCACACGCTCTCCGGATACTACATTCAAGTCCTTAAGAAAGATATATTTGGATAATTCCCTAAGCATGAGCCGTCAGGGACTGGGGGGATTGAGCCTGCTGGATGAGGGAGTTCAAATTGTGGAGGGACTCATAGCTTCCAGTGAATCCGGTCTCAATTATTCCCTTACAACCAATGATTTTAGGTCCGACCCTGCCAGGCTACTGGTAGGCAAAGAGCTTGTAGAGCGCCTCACCGAAGTAGAGTATTCACGCAGTTTTAGAACCCTGGAGGACGTAATGAATCGATGGAGTAGTGATGACATGTCTTCTTCCGCCGAATATTTTCTTATCTCAGATTTCCAGGAATCGATTACCGGAGATTTCTCTGCCCTGGAAAAGGATTCACTTTCCTCCATCTACCTGATCAAACTCTCCAACGAACTGGACGGAAATATTTTTGTGGATTCAGTATACCTCGATGCCGTTTTAGGGCTTAGCAATGACAACAAACTCAATGTAGCCATTCGAAATATCGGAGAAGAAAACAGAAATGACGTCCTCGTAAAGGTTTTTACTGATTCAATCCAATTCTCTACCTTCACACTGGATATCCCTGCCCAATCTGTCAAAAACACCAGCGTGAATATTGGTGCATTTGATCAGATATCCGGTAACTATTATATCGAGATTGAGGATTTCTCACAGTCCTTCGATAATAAGTATTATTTCACCATTAGCGAACCCAAGAAAATTGAGGTTTCGATGCTCTATGAGAGCCAAATCAATAAATACCTGAAGGCTGCATTTTCCAATAAAGAAATTTTCAACCTGAACACCTATGCCCTATCAAACATCAATTATCAGGAGATACAGGCTTCTGACCTCATCATATTGGATGGATTAGATAGAATACCGGATTGGATGGATGCCGGTGCGGTAGAGGGTAAGTCTGTCCTGCTAATCCCGGGAAGTCAACCTTCCTTTGCGTCTTATCAGCAGTTACTTCAATTTTCCGTAGCAGCGGCATCTGATACGGCTGTCTATACTGTGAGTTCAAAAAGCCTCAATAGCCCGTGGTTCTCCGGCATCTTTTCAAACCTTACTGAGCAAATTTCTTTGCCTGCAGTAAACAATCCGTTGGAAGTGCAGGGGTTTTATAATGTGCTGCTGAATACCAATGCTGGCAAGCCATTTCTGGTGAAATCCGGTGGTGCTAACTTCTTCCTTTTCACCACACCATTCACAGATGCATCTACTGACTTCCATAAGCACGCTTTGTTTATTCCTGTGTTGTATAAGCTGGCACAATCATCTGCCAATCGTACACAGAACCTGGCTTACTCATTCGATGAAAAAGTGGTGGCCATCGATGCCGGTTTAGTGAGAGAAGCTGCCCTGCCTAAAATTTCGAACAATGAGCGCTCTTTTATTCCGGGAGTGATCCGCACGGCTGATCAGGTGCTTTTAGACATCCCTGAAGAAATTACGGAGCCCGGATTCTATACGCTCACCATAGACAATGATACCGTCACTCAGCTGGCATTCAATTACAATAAAGCTGAGTCAAACATCAATAGCTTGTCTACCAGTGATTTAAAAAGTGTCATTTCTGGCATCGGAAATGTTCAAATCTTTGATGTGGACAATGCGGAAGAGTTCAAAAGACACTTTACTGAAGCGAATGAGGGCGTTGGGTTATGGAAATATGCATTACTTTTGGCCCTGATATTCTTACTCATTGAAATGCTACTGCTAAGATTTAGTTAATGAAGGTTCTTCTCAGCAACGCTACAATTTTCGACCCTGCTTCAAAATTCCATCAAAAAAAATCTGATATCCTCATTGAGGATGGAGCCATTGCTGCAATTGGCAAAGGACTTTCAGCTAAAAAGACCATCGATTGCACCAAAAAAACCATATTCCCTGGCTTTGTAGATCTGTTTGCCCATTTCAACGACCCGGGGTTTGAGCATAAGGAAGACCTTGCCAGCGGTTCGCGAACGGCGATAGCCGGTGGATTTACCGATGTATTGCTGGTGCCAAACAATCAGCCGGTAACAGAGACAAAATCAGATGTGGAATATCTACGGACCCGGTCCCGGTTTGGCGTGGATCTGTGGCCCATGGCTGCAGTGAGTGAAGGAGCACTGGGTGAAAACCTCACGGAGATTCTCGACCTGCACACTGCCGGAGCCAAAGCCTTTTCCGATGGAACCAATGGTATTTGGAACACAGAGCTATTGCTAAAAGCATTACAATACGTTCAAAAATTTGATGGACTGATCATCAACAGGCCCAAGGATAGGCACCTGAGCCAGCATACCCACATGCATGAAGGAGTAGCAAGCACGTTGATGGGAGTAAAAGGAGAACCGTCTATCTCTGAAGAGCTTGCGATCCAAAGGGACCTGGATATTCTCAGGTATGCGGGAGGGAAGCTACACTTTAACCAGATCTCCACAGAAAAATCAGTGAAACTGATCAAAAATGCCAGGAAAGAGGGATTGAATGTAACCTGTGATGTAGGAATTCATCACCTGGTATTTACTGACGAACACATCGTGGATTTTGACGCTAATTTTAAGTCAGACCCGCCTTTCCGTTCTGAAAAGGACCGCAAAGCCCTGATAAAAGGCCTGGTTGATGGCACGATAGACGCCATAGTGTCTGCTCACCAACCTCAGGATGCAGAAAACAAAGAGTTGGAGTTTGACCTGGCGGCTTTTGGCTTAATCGGGATTCAAACGTTTTACCCGCTGTTGATTAGTCTTGAGGCGGAGTTGCCAGTAGACATTATGATTTCGGCGATCACTGAGAATCCCAGGAAGATTCTGGGGCTCGCACCGGTAAAGATTGAGGAAGGCTTTCCTGCCAAACTTACCATTGGGGATCCTACACACTCATGGGTGTACAATCGGGAAAACAATCAATCAAAATCTGAAAATTCCCCGCTTCTGAATCAGGAACAGACCGGAAGAATAGTAGGAATCGTGAATGGAGAATTTTACAGCAGTATCGATGTTTAAAATTTCAATCAAATACGCACTGTTTTGTGCGCTTTTTTTGGTGGTCTTGTTCTTTTTGTCGGGATATGTAGGAGCAAACCCACTGATCGATCTTACGCACCTGTTCTTTGATGTAATCATCATCGGTGTTTTTATCTTTTTTACACAGAAAGACTTCAAGACCAGTGAAAATGATGGATACCTGCATTTCTGGCAAGGGATGACCCTTGGTTTTTTCGTTTACACGGTAGTGGGTGTGATCTTTGCGGGGTTTTTAGCCATGTATCTGTGGCTCGACCCTGGTGCGCTGCCGGCCTATAAAGAATCAGCAACAGCCTTTTTAAGTGAGAAGCGAGATATTTATGTGGAGCAGTTTGGGGAGGAAGGTTTTCAGATACAGTTAGACGGTATTGAATTGGTAACAGCGACGGATCTATGGGTAAGTTCCGCTGTGAAAAAAATAATTGCCGGATTCTTTGTTACCCCGGTTATATCCATAATTTTAAGGAAGAAACCAAAATAACCTAAAGATGAAACATGCAATTAAATCCGGAGTATATGTTGGGTTGATGTTGATAATCATTAACATCATGATCTACATTATTGATGCAGCATCGTTTGCGAAATGGTGGGTTGGAATTTCCCTTATCATATTAGTTTTTGTTTTAGTTATTTATTTTGGATTACAATATCGAAAGGAAGCAGATGGCGGATATTTGTCTTTCAAAGAAGCTTATTTACACGGATTGGTGACATTCCTTATCGCGGGAATTCTGGGAGCTATTTATAACCTCATTTTGTTTAATATTATTGACCCAAATCTTTCTTCGTTATTGACTGATGCCATAGTGGATCAATCATATGCGATGATGAAAAACTTTGGAGCACCTGAGGAACAAATAGACAAAGCCATCGCTCAGATTAAGGAAGATACACCAGCAAGATTTACCCTGGTAGGTCAGTTAAAGGGCTTTGGATGGAATATTGTTGGAGCCCTTGTTATTTCACTGATCACAGGAGCAATTGTCAAGAAGAAGAAGCCAGAAGAAATTTAATGGTCGAAAAAAAGGTTAAAATCTCAGTAGTAGTACCGGTATATAATGAAGAAGAGTCCATCCCGGAGCTATTCGAATGGATTCAGAAGGTTACCCGGAAGCATAAAATAACCTATGAGGTTCTTTTTATCGATGATGGAAGTAAGGACCGATCCTGGGCAGTTATCCAGGATATTTCAAGTAAGAATTCCGAGGCAAAGGGTCTTAAGTTTAAGCGCAACTACGGAAAGTCTGCAGCGGTACAAACGGGATTTGATCATGCGACCGGGGAGATCGTTATCACCATGGATGCCGACCTGCAGGACAGTCCCGATGAAATTCCGGAGCTTATCCGGATGATCGAGGAGGAAGGCTACGACCTGGTTTCCGGATGGAAGAAAAAACGACATGACCCCATCTCAAAAACTGTCCCTTCCAAGCTTTTTAACAGGGTAACCCGGATGGTATCCGGTATCACTCTACACGATTTTAATTGTGGCTTGAAAGCTTACAGGTCCGATGTGGTAAAAAACATTGAAGTATATGGCGAAATGCATCGGTATATACCCCTGCTGGCCAAGTGGAATGGCTTTACCAACATTGGAGAGAAGGTGGTAGAACATAAGGCCAGAAAATATGGCCATACCAAGTTTGGCGCCAAGCGATTCTTCACCGGGTTCCTTGATCTGTTATCTGTCACTTTTGTATCCAAATTCCGTAAGAACCCTATGCACTTTTTTGGGATCTTCGGCACCCTGTTTTTTATGGTGGGTACGGTGATTGCCGTTTGGCTTATAGGAGAAAAACTATACAATCTTTCACATCAACTGCCCGTAAGAGAGGTAGTAGATCAGCCGTTGTTCTTTCTGGCCTTAGTAGCCATTATCATTGGAACACAATTGTTTTTGGCTGGTTTTCTAGCCGAAATGGTCATTCGGGTAGGACATCAAAAGAATGATTACCTGATCATTGAAACGACAGGCAATGCCTAAATTTTCTGTTGTTGTCCCGATCTACAACCGTCCCGATGAGATTTCAGAGCTGCTCGAGACATTGGTGAGGCAGACTTATAAGGATTTTGAGGTGGTGGTTGTAGAAGATGGATCTACCATCCCCTGTAAAGAGGAGGTCATGGCCATTGCTGACAGGCTCGATATCAAGTACTACGTAAAAGAAAATGGAGGCCAGGGTTTTGCCAGGAACTTCGGCTACGAAAAAGCCTCCGGTGAATATTTTATTGTTTTTGATTCCGACTGCCTGATACCGGATCATTACCTGCAAACTGTCCATGATTCGCTGGAAGAAGCGTGGGTGGATGCCTATGGTGGCCCGGATTCATTTCATCCTTCATTCACAAATTTGCAAAAAGCCATTAGCCATACCATGACATCCGGGCTGACCACCGGAGGGCTGAGGGGTGGCAAAGTAAGGGTAAAGGGTTTCCATCCCAGAAGCTTCAACATGGGTATCAGTCGGGAAGTCTTCGAAAAAACAAAAGGTTACAGGATCCCATTTATGGGGGAGGACATGGAATTCAGCAAACGGATCATCGAATCAGGATTCAAAACGGCCTTGTTTCCAGATGCGTTTGTGTATCATAAAAGACGAACAAGTCTGGGCAAATTCGCAAAACAGCTGATGTATTTCGGGAGAGCAAGGGTCAATCTTTCCAGGTTCCATACAGGTCAGCTCAAGCCGATTCACTTCCTGCCCATTGTATTTGCCTTTGGAACGATCCTGACTGTGGTATTGGCGGCGCTGGGATTATTGATTGGTTATATCGCATTGGGTGTCCTGATATTTTATTTGCTGGCTGTAGCGGTTGGTGGCCTTATTAAAACAAAATCTCCCGGCGCGGCCCTGTTGATCCCAATGGTAGTACTGATCCAGTTTTTTTCGTACAGTTATGGATTGATCTATGAGTGGATCAGGAAGCTTCGTGGGATCGACCCCAATACGAAGTATATTGAGCTGTATTAATTAACGTGATTCGATGGAGGCTATGCAGGGCAGCCCGCGAGCTCGATATATCAACCACAATTCGTTAATGCGGACCTAAAAACGAACTCTGCATCGTCATCCTGAATGGAGCGAAGCGGAATGAATGGATCTTAGGATTCGGAAGGACCCCCTAGCTATACCTAAGCCAACTAACCAGTTTAGTTCCGTCTGGTGGGGACCAGCCTACGGCTGACAGGCACCAGCCGGGGTTTGGGTACAGACCACACCTAAGCTGTATGGATTACTTCTCACAGCGGTAGATCACTTCATTTTCAGGGAGTGCATACCGGTGTATCTCCTGTCTGTTGAGGGTGTGTACAAACTCGTCTTCGATCACCTTAAATCCTGCCTTTTTGATCCTGTCCGGGTAGTCTTTTCCATACATCCTCACGTGGTCGTCCTGACCAAAAATCTTTTCCCTTTCCTTTGGTGAAGTGATAGAGAAATCCTCAAACGTCTTGTCTTTCAGTGGGAAGAAAAAGGGTACCTGAAGGATGGCCCATCCGCCGGGTTTTAATACCCTCCTAATTTCACTCATGGCCAGAATGTCGTCGTCTACATGCTCCAACACATGATTACAAAATACGATATCAAAAGTGTTGTCATCAAAGGGGATCTTGTGGATGTCCATTTTGACTTTGGCCAATGGTGATTCAATATCTCCAGTGATATAATCAAGAAACTTGATGTGCTCAAATCTGGGCATGAAACACAATTCAGGGGCCACATGCAGCATCTTATGTGGCTCAGTAAAGAAGTCTGTTTTACGTTTCAGATAAAGCCAGATCAACCGGTGACGCTCCAAAGAAAGACAATTCGGACACAAAGCATTCGGTCGTGAATTTCTACCATAGGGTAAGAACTTCCTGAACTCCGCCTCACAAATCGGGCACTCTACTTCATTACCCTTGTAGAACAATGCAACCACCTTGAGTCCCCAGTGACTAAACAATTGGAGGTATTTCCTGGGGACATTCCGTAGTAAAAAACTAATAATTTGTTTCACAAAACCCTGTTTCAGCGCATAAAGATAAGTGAAGATAAACTATCTTAGATTTCAATTCTTCGCCTATTGTAATGAATAAACTGCTTCTCTACTCATTTTTCCCAGTGTATCTCTTGCTGTTTGGGGAGAATTGCTTTGGTCAGAAAAAAAAGCCGGATGATCCGGAGGCTTATTTTCCCACTGAAAATGTAAGCCCCAAATTCAAGGATGACAATACACGGGAAAACATTCCTAAAAAGAAGATTTATAGTGTGATCTATAAATACAAACTGGAAGGCACCCTTTATGGAAATCCTTGTGCAACAGAAGAAACAATGAAAATGGGCTTTATATATGTGGTCCAGCCCAAAGGTTGGCTCCCGACCAATCAGCCATGGCCCGTGGTCGTACTCAACAATATCTGGGTGAACACAAAACTCATTTTTACCCGTTCGCCCTTTTGGAAGGCCATTTTGAAAAACCGGATCGACGATTGTAGAGAGAAGAGTGGCGACATTGTAGGTTAATACCGAAAAACTATGGAAGGAAGACCAGTAAAATTCTCACAGACTACGCTAACCGAACTTATGATACCTTCCTATGCCAATTTTGGAGGTAAGATTCACGGGGGGATCATCCTGTCGCTCATGGATAAAGCTGCCTATGCCTGTGCCATCAAGCATGCAGGTAATTATTGCGTGACTGTATCTGTTGATGGAGTGGATTTTCTTCAACCTGTAGAGGTTGGCAACCTCGTTTCGCTCAAAGCTTCAGTCAATTATGTGGGCAGGACATCACTGGTGGTTGGGATTCATGTAACAGCAGAGGATGTGAAAGAAAACTCCATTAAGCACACCAACAACAGCTATTTTACCATGGTGGCCAAAGGTGCAGACGACAAGCCCACAGAAGTGCCTCCGCTCATTCTGGAGGAGATGGAAGATATCCGTCGCTTTATCGAAGCCATCAAACGAAAGGGTCTGAGGAAAGAAGCTGATGCTAAAATGCGGAAGACATTTTCAAAATATATTTCTACTGAAGATTTTCACCTGTTGAATGATCAACGATGTGAAACACGCCTTTCCGGAGGAAAAGAATTTGATGATCTGTTCGAGAAGACTGACTAAATAGGGCCTGCTGAAAAAGTCAAAGCCTGCTTATGATCTATAGGGTGGCTGCCCGCGAGCTCGATGTATTAAACACAATTCGTCCAATTCGGACCTTAAAACAAGCTCACTAACGTCATCCTAAGCCTCGCGAAGGATCTTAGAATTCGGAAGGACCTCCTTGCATGAATTTAACTCTACCAAAGCTAGCCCACACCCCTAAATCCCCAATCAACAATGCCTCGTGGTCTGTGCCTGCCTGTCCCGTAGGCAGGGCTCACGGACCACTCCTAAAAAATGGACCCAGTGTAATCCCCCTGCCCCCTTTATGCAAGGCCTTTACGCTGATTTTGGGGTAACAGCAAAGGGGGATTCCAATAAGATGATGTTCCTTCCCCGGAGCTCATATTGGTGTTCCACCACCGCGTCAGGTATCATTTCTTGCAAGGGACGATACTAAAGACCTGCATTTGTCTGCCTACCTACATCGTCCCCTTCGAGAGACAATGAATGAAGGGATCCCACATTCAAGCTTTAATGTTGGTGTTGTCACCGTGTTGTCACCAACATAAGCGCAGAATCCTTAATAACAAATAATAGGCAATCGCTCCCGATACCCAAGGGCCCTGGCTTTTCTAAAGAAATCACAGGCCTCTCGTTGATTACCTTGTGCCATATGCCCTTTGGCTGCGATCAGGTAATTCGGAATGCTGTCTGGCCACATCCTGATGTTCCATTTTGTGGCTTTAACGGCTCTTTCCGGATCACCGGTTTTCAGGTAAATATCAGCCAGATTGGTGTAGAGTGCATAATGTTCTTTAGGGACATATTTACCGGATAAAACGATAGGAAATCCATCCCCATAGATGGCCCGGTAGCCTTGTACTGTCATCTCATCTGCTATCTCATAGAACCGACGGGCTTCATCCAGGTCATGCAGCTGATCCCGGTAGATCTCTGCCAGTTGCATGTATACCTCCAGTGTCCGCACTTCCATCATTAACAGTTCATGAAGTTTTCTGATGGATTTATGTGGCTGTTCCGTGATCTTGTAAGCATTAGCCAACTGTTGCTTCAGCATAATGGGCGAGGTCTGTGAATACTTCTCAATCAGCTCCATATAAAAGATGGCATTGCTGAAGTCATGCGACTGATAGCTCGAAAACCCATTGGAGAGGAGGGTGTCAAACAGGTTATCTTTATACTCCACCATGTCCTGCTCAGCCTCAAAGAACACCCCCAGGGAATTGAGTAGGTTCAGCGCCTGGTCTACGTCTCCGGTGGCATAAAGCTGCTGGCTGTTTTCGAAAATGGACCTTCGCTCTGCCAGGAGTTCTTCTTTTTTGACGGCATCATAGTAATTTTTGATTCCGAAAATTCCCATGACTATGATGGCTACAATAAACGTAAATCCCCAGGCATAGGCTGTGGCGATCCAATTTTCGCGATAGTTGATCTTGGGCTCTGCATATGCCCTCCTTCCTTTTCTGGGGGGCGACCAGGACTGCTCTGCATAAGTGTATTGCGGCTGGATGTGGCCATATTTTTGTCGGATATCATAACGCGCCTTTTCATAAGGATTGGAAAGCACCTGGTAGGCATGATTGATTTCCTTGAAACGCTCCTCCATCACAGGATCATTCTGATTTCTATCAGGATGATACTTTAAGGCAAGCCTTTTAAAAGCCGATTTGATCTCTGCCTGACTGGCTTCCTCTGTGACCCCTAATGTTTGATAATGAGAAGACATTTTTTATTCAACGGTCTAGTCTGAATAAATTATTAGATAAATAGCTTTTGCATGAGCCAAAAACCCAGCAAACAACACAATAACCCGCCAAATACACTGATTGTTCCGTAAATCAGGGCATGTGATATCAGGTTTTCTTTGATCATTTTGAGCAGATCCAAAGAAAAAGTAGAGAATGTGGTGAATCCGCCACAAAATCCGGTCATCAGAAACAACTCCCAGCTGAGAGAGGAATTCCTGGTGAAATAACCGAACAAAACCCCTAAAATCAAGCTACCAAGAAGGTTTACAAGCAGTGTACCGGAAGGAAGGTGAATGTTCCACCCTAACGACCAGGCATACACCCCATACCTAAGTGCTGACCCTAAAAACCCTCCAATGCCAACAATGAAAATTTCCTTCATGAATCTAAAGATGACAAAAAATCTTCCGAATGTTGAATGAGCTCCGGAAAAAAAGACTCAAAATCACTTTTGAAGTAGTGGTAATCTTTTTTTAGGTCCTCATGGGCGTTTTCAAGACTGGATTTAAACCGGGTCCTGCGTGCCATACCGGTCAATGCCTGTCTAATGCCTTCTACAGTTTGATAATGATAGAGCCAGTTATCCTTTTTCATGTGATAAAGCATTCTGATCACCCTTTCCGGTAGCTTTTTGTGGTTTTGTTCCAGCATTTCATAGATGCCCTCTGTATATCCTTGCAAGGGTTCATCATGATAATTGGCCCAGTTAGCTGCGAGGAAATGATCGTAATATACATCCACGATCACCGGAGAATAATGATGATATGTTTCCCACAGCCGCTTTTTGCTTTCCAATACTATGGGGTGATCGTCCGTAAACCGGTCAATTTCACGATGTAGCAATATGCCGTTCATTACCTCTTTTTCGAAATTCAGTATTTGGTTCCCTTTTACAAAATCACCAATGAAGTTTCCGATAATGGTCTTTTCATCTCCTCCTGACAGGTATATGTGAGCTAGAAAATTCACGAATTAGAGGTAAAATAATATTTTTGTCTAATCTTTTAATTTAAGCTAAGTTTAATAATTAATTTGATTGACTGGATGATTGATCAAATTAATGTCCAACATACGAGAATAAAATGTCAAGAACTCACCTGAATTTATTGGTACAATTAGCAAAGATTGATGGGGTTGTCGTGCAGGATGAGATTGATCTGATAAAGAAAATAGGTAAGGCCAATGGCATGTCCTCCGAAGAGATCAGCGAATGTTTTGAAGACCCTAACCTTATTGAAGATTTGGACCATCTCACAGCCGATGAAAAGTATGATTATATCTACAACATTGTTCAGCTTATGAAGATCGACGGACGTCTTTATAAAGAGGAAATCCGATTTTGTGCAAAGGTGATCAGCAAGCTTGGCTACCAGGAAGATGTCTTAAGAGAGCTTATCTTAAAGATCTACTCCGACGAACATATCTCCACTGATAAGAGCTCCCTTAAGGAGACCATCCAGCAGTATTTAAAGAAATAGATGGATTTAGCGGGTCATTTTCATCAGCTTCTCGAACTTTTAAAGGTTGAGCGGGAAGAGGACAGGAAACAATATGAGGAGAAAATACGCAATCGCTCTCTTGAGGATAGGAAAAAGGAAGGCGTGACATGGTATCCGGTTGTGGTAGGGAAGTCTTACTTAAGTACGGGTGAGAAATGGACGTTGCAGCTGGAGAAAACCACGCTACATTATTCAAAAAGTTATTTCCAATCCGGGTCGTCCGTCAGTTTGTTTCTCAATGACGACAAGAGCAAGCTTTCTGCCAGTGGCATCATCAGCAGAATCTCCGATAAATACATGACCGTGGTGCTCAACCGGGAGGACCCTCCGGACTGGCTGGACGATGGGAAAATAGGGGTGAATCTGCTTTTCGATGAGAGCACCTACGATGAGATGGAGCGGGCGATGAAAAAGCTGGCCAATATAGAGGAGGGGAGACTGGGAGAGCTCATCCGGATACTTTGCGGTGAAAAAGCCCCGACCTTTAAGCCCTGGGTCCCTTTGCAACATCCGGGACTCAACAAAACCCAGAATGACGCCCTTTCGCTGATCAATGCCACAAACGACATCGGACTGGTGCATGGGCCTCCGGGCACAGGTAAGACAACCACGCTGGTAGAAGCTGTGAAAGAAACCGTATCGACAGAGAAGCAGGTCCTGGTATGTGCCAGCAGCAATGCCGCAGTGGACCTCATGGCGGAACGACTAGGCGCACAGGGCATTCATGTACTCCGATTGGGTCACCCTGCCCGCGTCACCGATGAGGTGGTGGCGAGTACGCTGGATGCCAGGATAGCCGAGCATAATGATGCAAAACTCCTGAGGGACCTGAGACGCAAGTCGGAGGAAATGAGGAGTATCGGAAAAAAGTACAAACGAAACTTTGGCGCATCCGAACGTCAACAGCGAAGACTATTGCTGCAGGAGGCTAAAGACCTGAAGAGTGAAGCGATCGCCCTCGAAAACTACATGATCCAGGATGAACTGAACAAAGCGCAGGTGATCGCCTGTACACTGGTAGGATCAAACAATACATATCTTCAAAGTCGTACGTTCAAAACCCTGTTTATAGATGAAGCCTCCCAGGCCCTGGAACCAGCTTGCTGGATCCCCATCATGAGGGTGAATCGGGTAATCATGGCGGGCGATCATTTTCAGCTGCCCCCCACGATCAAGTCCGTAAAAGCAGCCCGGGAGGGTTTGAGTGAGACCATTTTCGAACGGGTCATCAGAAAATATGAAGACTCGAATGTAATGCTGGAGGTCCAATACAGGATGGAAAACCCAATCATGGAGTTTTCTAATGCCTATTTTTATAAAGGAAGATTAAAGAGTGACGCTTTAATAGCCAGTCGACGCAAGGTCTTTCAAAACCCTGTGGAGTTTGTCGATACCGCGGGGTGTGGGTTTGATGAGAAGCTCAATCAGGAAACCCTTTCTACCTACAATGAGGATGAGGCCAGGTTTCTGATGAGCTGGCTGGGTAAGTTGATCAGCGAGTATGAGAAGGAGGTAGCCATGATGGATTTGGGGATCATTGCTCCTTACAAAGCACAGGTAGGCGTATTAAACACCCTGCTTGAGCAAGCCGAATGGCGAAACGCATTTAAGAAGATCACCATCAATACCGTGGATGCTTTTCAGGGTCAGGAGCGGGATATCATTGCGATTTCAATGGTGCGTAGCAATGCTACAGGAGAGATTGGCTTTCTCGGTGACATCCGAAGGATGAATGTAGCCATGACCCGGGCAAGGCACCTCCTGATGATGGCCGGAGATTCCTCCACCCTGAGCAACAATGAATTTTTCGATCAATTAATTCGGCACTATCAGGACAAACAATTTTATCGCAGTGCTTTCGAATATCCCGACCTGCTGAATCTATAAAGCTTATTTGGTGTCAGGTATCATTTCCTGCAAGGGACGATGAATGGAGAAGATCGTCAAATGCGACCCTAAAACAAACACACTAACGTCATCCTGAATGGAGCGAAGCGGAATGAATGGATCTTAGGGTTCGGAAGGACCTCCTGGCTATACCTAAGCCAACCCATCAGTTGAGTTCCGTCTGGTGAGGACCAGCCTACGGCTGACAGGCACCAGACGGGGTTCTGGGAGCCTCGCGAAGCCTTGCCTGCAGGCAGGGATCTTAGAATTCGGAA
>DKPQ01000004.1:125540-131021 GCA_002471275.1 Flammeovirgaceae bacterium UBA7330 | reverse complement strand
CACTTTTCTGAACAGTCTCTTTAACCCCATTTAATGATGAAAAATTTACTTCAGCAATCAATAAGCATTATCCTACTGGCTGTTACGTTTACAATAAGTGCTCAGCCACCTCACCAGTCTGATGAATCAAAAACCGGACATCTCCTATATGTAGCTACTCCGGGGATCAGAGACTACCTGGGTTATGGTGGGCATGGATTGGTGGTCTTTGATATCGATAATAATCACCAGTTTGTGAAACGGATCAGCACTCAGGGATTTCACGACGATGGAACACCCTCCAATGTAAAAGGAATTGATATCAGCATATCTTTGAATAGTATTTTCATTACGACGCTTGAGTCAATGCAGCGAATAGACCTGGAGACAGAAAAGGTAGTTTGGGAAAAGAAATACGAAGGCGGATGCGACCGGCTATCCATATCACCGGATGGTAAAACCATCTATCTGCCTTCCCTTGAGAAGGACTTCTGGCGGGTGGTCAATGCTGAAGATGGTAACGAAATAGCTAAAATCAAAGTACATTCAAGAGCACATAACACCATCTATGGTCCTTCAGGAAACCAGGTATACATGGCTGACATTGGTTCTCCGGAGTTACACGTCGCAGATCCTAAAACACATAAAGTAATCAGAAAAATAGGCCCATTCAGCGCTGGGATCAGACCTTTTACGGTAAACAGCGATGAGACCATTGTTTACGTGAATGTAAACGAACTGCTGGGATTTGAAGTCGGAGACTTAAAAACCGGTAAAAAGCTAGCGAGCATTATCGTTGAAGGATGGGATAAAGGTCCAGTCCGGCGTCATGGAAATCCCAGTCATGGAATCGGGCTAACCCCCAACGAAAAGGAGATTTGGATTAGTGACGGACACAACATGAGAATGCACATTTTTCAGGCTTTCCCACCCTATCAACAGCTTACTACCATCCCACTCAGTGATATGCCGGGATGGGTCACGTTTAGCATCGATGGTCAATATGCCTATCCCTCCAGTGGTGAGGTCATCCATGCCAAAACCCGGGAGATCCTCTACCTCCTGAAAGACGAAAACCACAACACCGTATCCAGTGAAAAAATGATTGAAGTCTTTATGAAAGATGGTAAGGCGTATAATGCAGGAGATCAATTTGGGTTGGGAAGGGGGAAATAGGAGTAAGTGGGCAGGAGTGGGCAGTGGGCAGTGAGGGAGTTACCAATAACAGCAGAGGAATTCAGGAAGGAAAGTTATCTGAGGATCGATGAGGATGTTAAGGCTGACGTGGAGTTTTGATTCCTTATTAGCAATCTGGCGCAAAGCCATCCTCAACAGTCATAGTATGACTAGGTGCTCGAAATAAGACTGACTGCTCTCTCCAGGTTAGCCGCAGTATTCCTCATCGAGACTTCGAGGGGATCGGTTGGGTTGGAGATGGCGATGAGTTGATCGAAATTTCTGATCTGGCTGGTGTCCTCATCCAAAGCACCGCTTAGTCCAACGACCTTTAGATCGGCTCCTTTGGCCAACCTGGCGATAAGTCCGGGGCCTTTTCCGTAATTCGTCTGGGTGTCAATCTTTCCCTCACCGGTGATTACCAGACTGGCCGATTTCAAATGATCCTTAAATCCGGCCCAGTTTAGGATCTGGTCTGCTCCATCCAGGATTTCCGCATCCAGGGCAAGATATAAACCTGCCGTGATCCCTCCCGCAGCACCTCCCCCTTTCAGATTCCTTACAGACTTGCCTGTTAGCTCCTCTAGCATGCCGGCCATGTGGTCAAGCGCTGATTCCAACTGCTTAACCATCTCCTCAGTGGCTCCCTTCTGGGGCCCGAATACTGCCGCTGCACCTTCTTTGCCTAGCAGGGGATTGTTTACATCACTGAGGATCCTCACATTAACTTTCGACTTCAGTTCTTCGGGCACAGTTAAATCGATGTTGGTGATCCTTTCAAAATCTTTGGGCTTTATACCATTCAACACTTCACTGCGGATGTAAAATCGAGCTCCCAAAGCCTCCATGATCCCAACTCCTAAATCAACCGTGGCACTCCCGCCCACAGTGAGGTAGATTTCTCTAGCTCCCTTATTCACAGCTTCGAGGATCAGCTGACCTGTACCATAGGTAGTCATCACCATGGGGTTGAGCTCGTTTTTGGGCAATAATCTTATTCCGGAGGCTTCCGCCATTTCTATGACGGCCAGGCTTTTTGATTTATTATACCCCCATTTGGCTTCCACGCTACTTCCATCCGGTCCTTTGACCTTTGACGCTTTCATTTCTGCCTCCAGATATTTTGAGATCACCGTCAGGCTTCCATCTCCACCATCAGCGATGGGCAATTCTACAATTTCATTTTTGATTCCGGACATCCTGATGCCTTTGGCTATCGCTTGAGCAGCTTCTTCAGCGCTAAGCGCGCCTTTGAATGCATTCGGAGCTACGATGATCTTTCCTTCCTTCATATTTCAAACAAAGTTCCGCATCCTTTATACAGGTCTTTCCAATCTTCAATTGATAAATCAAATGCAATCAACTGTCCGGGTGATAGAGAAATAAACTGCGTATCCAGCAAATAAGTCGCCAGCGAAGATACCGATGGATTATGTCCAATCAAGGCCACGCTTGTGTAATTCCTCGGGATATTCATTATTTCACGCTGGACCTCGTCCAGAGTAGCGTTGTACAACTCCTCGCGAAATGTCAGATTTGGCTGTTCCGTGAATGGCTCCAAAAAGAGTGATGCCGTTTCCCTCGTCCTACGTGCCGTACTACATAAGACATGGTCGAATCTGATACCCTTGATATTGAGTTTCGCTCCTACTATCAAAACATCTTTTTTACCCTGATCTGTCAAAGGTCGGTTGATATCCGTCCAGTTTCGGCCTGATTCTGCCTCGCCGTGTCTTAAAATAAATAATTTCCTAACCATTTGTCTACAACTAAGTTATGAGAAAAGAGCAGACTGAAAAAGGTTGTTTCAAACAAGTTCGGTAAGGCTCCTTTCATGAATTAATTATTTTTTAGAGATATTTACCGCCGTAAAAGAGTGATGAATGGGAAAGAATCTTGTAATTGTCGAGTCGCCAGCTAAGGCCAAAACCATAGAGGGATACCTGGGAAAGGACTATGAAGTACAATCATCTTACGGTCACGTACGTGACCTGCCAAGAGACGATTTTGCTATTGATATCGAAAATAATTTCGAGCCAACATATAAGATCTCCAATGATAAAAAGGATGTTGTAAAGCAACTCAAAAAGTTAGCAGCCAGTGCGGACACTGTATACCTCGCATCGGATGATGACCGCGAGGGAGAAGCTATTTCATGGCACTTGTCTCAAGCCCTGGAGCTGAATGACTCCAATACAAGAAGGATCGTATTCCGTGAGATCACCAAGAACGCCATTCAAAATGCATTACTCAACCCAAGAGGAATAGATATAGACCTGGTCAATGCGCAACAAGCCAGGAGGATACTGGACCGACTGGTGGGTTATGAGCTCTCCCCAATCCTTTGGAAAAAAATTAAAACCGGTCTATCCGCCGGACGTGTACAATCTGTTGCTGTGCGATTAGTTGTTGAGCGGGAACGTGAAATCGAAAAGTTTGAGGCTACATCTTCGTTCAAGATCTCTGCCTTATTTGACCTGGGTGGTGGAAAAACCCTGAAGGCTGAGCTTCCTTCTAAGTTTAAGACACAGGGAGACGCCGACACTTTCCTTAAAAAATGCATTGGTGCAACCTACACCATAGAAAACCTGGAGACCAAACCGGCAAAAAAGACTCCGGCTCCACCCTTCACCACCTCAACACTTCAACAAGAAGCCAGTAGAAAATTAAGTTTCCCAGTGTCATTGACCATGTCTGTGGCACAAAAGCTCTATGAGGCTGGTAAGATCTCTTATATGAGGACTGACTCAGTGAATCTGTCGCAGGAAGCCATTCAAAGTGCCAAGAGTCAGATTGCCAAGAGCTATGGCAACGAGTTTGCCCAGGAAAGACATTTTAAGACCAAGAGTCAGGGAGCTCAAGAGGCACACGAAGCCATCAGACCTACTGACTTCTCTATTACATCCGCCGGAAAAGACAGTGCCGAGCAAAGACTTTACGAGTTGATCTGGAAAAGAGCCATTGCCTCACAGATGGCAGATGCACAATTAGAAAAAACCACTGCTACCATCGGTATCTCTACCACACCTGAAAAACTTGTGGCGCAGGGTGAGGTCATCAAATTTGAGGGATTCCTTAAAGTATATATCGAATCCACCGACGATGAAGATGATGAGGAACAACAACAGGGTATGCTTCCTCCAATTTCAGTAGGTCAGGACCTTGACCTGAAGCGAATGATTGCCAAGGAAGGCTTTACCCGCCATCCACCGAGATATACGGAAGCGAGTCTGGTAAAGAAACTTGAAGAAATGGGCATTGGTCGTCCGTCTACTTATGCTCCTACCATCTCTACCATCATCAAGAGAACCTATGTGGAGAAAGAGAGCCGGGAAGGCACAGAGCGAGCCTATCAGGAACTGATCCTTGAAAATGGTGGGATTGAAACCCACAAGCGGACCGAGATCACAGGAGCAGAAAAGAACAAGCTCTTTCCAACAAACACCGGAATTGTGGTCAATGATTTTCTGGTTCAGTATTTCCCCAATGTCATTGACTTTTCTTTTACAGCCAAAGTGGAAGAGGAGTTTGACGACATTGCAGCCGGTAAAGTAAACTGGACCAAAATGATCAAAGATTTTTACACCCAGTTTCATCCATTGGTAGAAGACACCTCACAGATCAAGCGTAGTGAAGCCGTGTCTGCCCGGGAAATAGGCATCGATCCTGCAAGTGGTAAAATGATTTACGGCAAGCTGGGTAAATATGGTGCCTATGTTCAGATCGGCGAGATGGAAGAAGAGGAGAAACCAAAATTTGCCAGCTTACGGGCTGGTCAGCTGTTGGAGAATATCAGCCTGGAGGAGGCGCTGGAGCTTTTCAAACTGCCTCGTGAAGTGGGTACATTTGAGGAGAAACCTATTGTGGCTGCTATTGGTCGATTCGGCCCTTATATCCGGCATGATGGCAAGTTCGTCTCCCTTAAGAAGGACCAGGACCCATTGGCTATTTCTGAGGATGAGGCCATTGCTTTAATCCTGGAAAAACGAGAGCAAGATGCCAATAAATACATTAAGACCTTTGATGAAGATGATCAGGTATTTGTGCTCAATGGCAGGTACGGCCCTTACATCAAGTTCGGTAAGAAAAATGTAAAGATCCCTAAAGACAAAGTCCCTGAGGAACTGACATTTGAAGAATGTAAGGAACTGGCTGAGAATGCCCCGGAAAAGAAAGGGCGTTTTAGCAGAAGGAAATCGAAGTGAGTTAGAATACAGGAGACAGGAATCAGAAGTCAGGAATCAGAAGTCAGGAGATTTTCGCAGGGTTGATTTTCGTGAATTGACTGAGTCTGCTCACGACAGATATTCCTTCTGTCTGGTTCTT
>DKPQ01000004.1:125021-125173 GCA_002471275.1 Flammeovirgaceae bacterium UBA7330 | reverse complement strand
TCATGGCGTTCCTTCAATCAATCCCCTTATTTCTTAGAATACAGAGTCAGAAGTCAGAAGTCAGAAATCAGAAGTCAGGAGATTTTCGCAGGGTTGATTTTCGTGAATTGACTGAGTCTGCTCACGATAGATATTCCTTCTGTCTGGTTCTT
>DKPQ01000004.1:0-124649 GCA_002471275.1 Flammeovirgaceae bacterium UBA7330 | reverse complement strand
TCATGGCGTTCCTTCAATCAATCCACTTATTTCTTAGAATACAGAGTCAGAAGTCAGAAGTCAGGAATCAGAAGTTAGAAATCAGAAGTCAGGAGATTTTCGCAGGGTTGATTTTCGTGAATTGACTGAGTCTGCTTACGATAGATATTCCTTCTGTCTGGTTCTTAAACATTCATTCCTTAGATGCACACGAGGGAAAGCATTGCTAATCATGGCGTTCCTTCAATAAATCCACTTATTTCTTAGAATACAGAGTCAGAAGTCAGAAGTCAGAAATCAGAAATCAGGAGATTTTCGCAGGGTTGATTTCCTGCCTGCAGGCTGTGTATTGTTCAAGATTTGCTCACGATTATTATTCCTTCTATACACTACTTAACCATTTCTGGTAGTCTTATGGAAAACTTTGATAATGGTGTCGCTTTCTAAATCAATCTCCCAGTTCGACTTACACGTAGTTATTCAGCATGACTGGCATTACCAGCATGAGGATGTCTTCGTTGTCATCTTTTTCCTTGGGGAGGATGATGCCTGCTCTGTTGGGTGCACTCAGTTTCAGTGATAGCTCGTCAGTGTCCAGGTTATTGAGCATTTCAATCAGGAACTTGGCGTTGAATCCAATTTCGATGTCTTCCCCATCGTGCTCACACGAAAGTCTTTCGTTGGCTTCGTTGGAGAAATCAAGGTCTTCTGCAGAGATCATCAGCTCACTACCCGTCACCTTTAGTCTCACCTGGTGTGTGGTCTTGTTGGCATAGATAGCAATCCTTCTCAATGAGCTCAGCAGCTCCTCTTTGTTGATACCGATAGTGTTGTTGTTATCAACAGGAATTACGTTTTCATAGTCAGGGAATCGCTCATCGATCAGCCTGCAGATCATCTTGATGTTGTTGAAGTTGAAAAATGCATTGGATGCATTAAACTCCATGTTTACATTCGTATTCTCAGAAGGTAATGTCGTCTTAAGTAAGGTGAGGGCTTTCCTTGGGATGATCATGGTATGCCCCTGATCCGCCGCCACGTCCACTCTGCGATAACGGATCAACCGATGGCTATCCGTGGCCACAAAAGTAGTATTGGTTTCACTCAGGTTGACATATACACCAGTCATCGCAGGTCGCAGCTCGTCATTGCTGGTTGCGAATATTGTATTGTTGATCGCCTGTGACAGTACGTCAGATGAGATATTGACAGAATACCCATCAGATACGGTAGGTATCTTGGGGAAATCTGTGGCATTCTCTCCGGACAGCTTGTACCTACCATTATCGGAATTGATCTCGATGCTATAGGTATCAGAGTCAATGGAAAATGTTACCGGCTGCTCAGGTAAGTTCCTGAGTGTCTCCATAAGGATTCGTGCAGGAATTGCGATACTACCATCTTCTTTGGCCTCCACCTCGATCTCTGTGATCATGCTTGTCTGCAGGTCAGAAGCTGTGATTGTCAGGGTTCCGGACTTGATTTCAAACAGGAAATTTTCCAGAATGGGCACCACCGGATTTGTGGTAATCACACCGTTGATCGCAGAAACTTGCTTAAGCAAATAGGAAGAGGATACAATAAACTTCATGCGTATATAAATTCATTTTCATAGTCACATGCCTACATACCGTAGTGCATTTAGGCACGCGGCATGGAATTCATTCCGATCCTCGGAACTCATTTCACCAGGCACAGGGATTTCGATGGTTGAATCGAGTCGTCAAATTTAAGCAAAAAATCTACTTATGAAACATAAAAATGACTTACTCTTTGGCTTTAAAATCAGTGGGTTTGGCCAGAATCTGATGGGCGCGTTTGCTATCCAGGATCATCAAATCATCATTTTTATTGGTTACCAACTGAAAGGCCATCTTATCAATGGCCGGAAACAGCTTTAACTGGCTTGGCTCCGCATTTCTTATCGAAGAAATAGTCAACGTAGCTAGCGGCGGTGTTTTACTTAAACTATCGTATTGAGGAAATCGCTCTCCCGAGATAATTTCATTCACCTCAAAAATCTGAAATTGATTGAGGTAATCGATCACCATGGAACTATCAATTCCGTTGATTCCTTCCACTTCAAAAAACTTCCCATTAAACTCAATTGATAAGTCCGGCTTATCGTTTTGATGGTAATCCAACTTAACAGACTTGATGGATCTCCAGTTTTCATCTATGATCAATCGGTCCCGCCATTGGTTTTCTCTTAGCTCAAAGATCCCTCCCAGGTATTCATTGTACCCGGGTATCTCCACTTCGTAGCTTTGATTCTCTTCCGGGTCATAAAAGTATGTTCGTGTCTTGGTGGGATTGCTAAACACGACAAACGCCATGTTTTCTTCCCCCTGCAGGTTCACATAGATACTGTCCGAAGGCATGAGGTCTACCGGCTTTCTTACCCTTACACGTTGGAGGATAGAAAAGAATAATCTTTTAAGGCCTGCATCTACTTTGTACGCTCCATTAAGATTCCAGTTATTACCTTCCCTGACAATAGAAACCGAGGATTTAAGGCCTTGGATACTAATTTCATTGATAGCACTGGTATCTGAAACTGCGAAAATGGAATGTTCTACATTTCCCGAACTGCTCAGTTTATCTGAAAAGAACAAGCCAATGTTGATGACAGCCAGTGCCGCAATGATCACAAGGAGTATTTTATTGGTTTTGCTCATTTTCCGTACCTGCTTTTCCTAACATACATTTTAGCCAAACCGAAGAGGATCAATAAAAATATCGGGGCCGCGATGTTGATCAACTGCCATTTGGTCCGCTCCTGTTTTACACGTGCCTTATCCAGGGGTCTGATCTTGATTTCTTTCGACCTGGCCTGGATCAACCCTGAATCATCCATCAGGTACTCCATCAAATTCATGATCAGGGTCTCATTGGCATAGTGCTCCCGTGAGTAAGGATCCACACCCAGAGGTAGTGGATTGCCTGACTCCAGGTCAAATTCATTTCGGATCAAATCGCCATCAGCTATCACAGCCATTTTGGATTCCAGACCATCCGGACGGAAGGCTGACTGGTCAAAATTTCCCGGAACGAACCGATTTTTATAGAGCGACTGAAACTTCCCTTCCAACAGATAGGCAATCGGAACCGGTTTATGCACAAATTTCTCTGGCAACAACTCATCCTTCAGGTCATTATAGCTTACCCTCACTGGTGCCCCGATCACCTTGGAGTTGGCTGAGGTAAAAAGTAGTGGTGTCTTTTTAATTCCGTCGGCCTTTACAGAGTCAATCTCTGAAGCAAACCGTACCTGCAGTGCGTCCATGTTTTTCACTACCGGATGATCGCCGTAGTTGGTAATGATAGGAAAATACGGCCAGGGCAGCATATTGATCTGAGGCTGGTCTCCAATATTCCCTGCTACAACCGGTGTATTGCCACAATTGATGTCCGCCACGTAGTTGTTGTTGATCCTTACCCCGTACTTAAATAACAGGTCATTCAGATTATTTTCATAGGGAATTGCCACCGTACCTTCCCCCGACGCTTCGTTCATGTCCACACCGAGTGCATCCAGGAAAAAGATCAGCCGTCCCCCTCCTATCAGGTATTGGTCCAGCAGATATTTTTCTACCTCGGTAAAGGCTTTGGCTGGCTTGGTTACCACAATGAGATCATAACCGGTCAGGGGTGTTGTTCTGGTAGGTAAGTTAATCCTGAAAAGGTCATATTTAGAAAGCACAAGGTTGGTAAAACCTGCCAGCTCGGTGGTGTCCGGCTCATCATGGCCGTAGACCAATCCTACCCGCTTCCTGGTGTTCCCAGTGACGAGTGCAATACCATTAGCTATCTCATATTCCAGTCCTTCGATAGACTGATTGAGCACTTCTTCGATCGACGAAGCTCTGCTCCCTTTCAATAAATTCACTGCCAGCTCCTGCCCGCCGGCAGAAATAATCAACCCCGGGAAGACCATGATCTGGGATTGCTTTCCATCTTTTTTCAGGTTCAGGTTACTGGGTTGGAGTCCTTGCTGCATCAACCCCTGATAGTATTGATTTCGTGCTCGTTGACTCTCGGCCTGAGATGGGTCAATAAAACGATACTCAAGCGAAGCATCGGTATACACTTCAAATTCTTCCAGCGTTTCTCTGATCGCCGTTTGAAACCTCAGGAAATTGGAGGGTAACTCGCCCTCGAGGTACACTTCAATATAAAGATCGTCTTTTACCTGCCTAAGGACTTCCTTGGTGGCATCGGTAATGGTGTATCGTTTCTCCTCCGTCATATCGATACGCACCCTGTATTTGGAAGTAAGCTGGAGCACCAGGACCACCACCATCACCCCCAAAAGCAGCTTTAACCAAATTCCAATCTTATAATTCTCCATCCTCATCTTCGCAACCCAAGAATTAAATATGTAATCAACAGTAGCAGAGCTATCACACTGATAAAGTAGCTCACATCAGAAAGATCAATCAAACCCTTGCTCAAGGCCGAGTAATGTGCCACGATGCCTAGCTGAGATAATACATAAGACCACCCGGTCCACAAGTTTATGGCCGACAGGGAATCAAAACCTGTGTAGAAGAAAAAGCACAGAAAAGCTGCCAGGATGAAAGATACGATCTGGTTTCCCGTCAGGGCTGAAGCAAGAATTCCTATGGCCGTGAATACGCCACCGAGGAGAAGCAGCCCAACATAAGAGCCAATGATCCCCGGTGTATCCAGGTTGCCTTTTGGGATGCCTAACTCACTCAGGGTGTAGTAATAGATCAGTGTTGGCAGGATAGAAAAGAACACCAGGAAAAAGCCTGCCAAATATTTCCCTAAAATAATGTCTGTACTCCGGATAGGTAAAGTATAAAGTAGCTCCAGCGTACCATTTCTTTTTTCCTCAGCAAAGGATTTCATGGTGATGGCCGGGATCAAAAACATCAATACATAAGGCCCCAGGTTGAACAGGGTTTCCATGCTGGCATAACCGTAATCCAGGACATTGGTCTCCGGGAAGATCCACATCAATAAACCAATACCTGACAGGAATACCCCGATCACAATGTATGCGATGAGGCTATCCAGAAATTCGTTGATCTCTTTGAGAAAAATACTATACATCTCCTGCTCCTTTCGTCAATCCCTGAAAGATCTCTTCCAATGACTTATCTGCTTTCTTCAGACTCACTAACGGCAATGCATGCTCGGAAGTGATCCGCAGTAATTCGGCCCTGATATTGGCATCCTTTGATTCAATCAGGTAAGTGAATCCACTTTGCTGGATTACCTTAAATCCTGCCTCCTCGAATACCTTCGTTTCAATGGGTCCCTCAAACTCCAGCAGCATCCCCTGGCTTTCCGATTGGTTTGTTTTGATGTTTTCCAGCTTATCGTTCGCAACAATATTCCCTTTGTCTATGATGATCACCTGGTCGCACAAGGCTTCCACCTCCTGCATGATGTGTGTAGAAAGCAAAATAGTCTTATCCTGGGCTGCTTCTTTGATCACAGTCCTGATGTCTACAATCTGGTTGGGGTCAAGTCCGGAGGTCGGCTCATCCAGTATCAATACTTTAGGGTCATGAATCAGTGCTTTGGCTAACCCAACACGCTGACGGTACCCCTTTGACAATGCCCTGATCGGTTTGTGTGCTTCCCTTTCCAATCCGCACTTATGGATCACCTCGGCCACTTTTTTTTTCACACCACTCAACTGATAGATCCCTCCGATAAATCGCAGAAACTCACGGACATACATGTCCAGGTAAAGTGGATTGTGCTCAGGAAGATAACCTGTCACCTTTTTCACCTGTCTTGGGTGCTCCAGTACATTGATCCCTTCAACAGAAATAGCCCCGGCATCTGGTCGCAGATACCCGGTGATCATTTTCATGGTGGTAGACTTCCCTGCACCATTCGGACCAAGAAAACCGGTAATTATCCCCTTTTTTGCCTCAAAAGAGATGTTGTTCACAGCTTTCTGTGTACCATAAACCTTAGTAAGTCGATCGATTATTACAGACATTCAGTCGAAGCTGTTCAATATTGGTTTGTAGAAAAGCCCCTGAAAATTTGATTCCAATGATAGGGCTCTTTCTTTAGCACAATATTGAGTGATTTTATGTTTAAACACAAACGTAAATTTCTGGTTCTATGGTATAATAATCCAGGATAATTCATGAATACAAAAGATACATGAAACATCTTTGGAATCAGGCGAAGGCGTGATTGCGTTTTAAAGACTAATTTGGGGACCAAAACGGATCACCGGCAGGGATGAATTCAATGGGTATATCTTGAATAAAAGTCTTCAGCCATTCTGCACAATACTGCATCCCGGCTTCTTCGGAATTGGCATGACCCAGCATGATCAGGGCTTTTTTATGACCCAATGAAGTTGCGTCCCGGATGTATTCCACTGTTTCCCATTCCGGCACTTCACCTACAATGACCACTTCTACATCATCATGCTGTAAACTGCTGATCTGCCTGTTGGCTCCGGCCGCTCCCAGTACCAGGGCTACCTGCGACACTTCCATATCCAGGTCGCCTACGACGCGAATGGTGGATTGATGAAATTGTTTTTCCAGCTTCAACCCGAGGTCCTTTAACGTCATTGTGGGAAGATCATAATAGATCTGGCTTCCATCACGGCTATACTGATCAAACTCAAGTTTTGCTGTCATTCCTTTGTAGATGCCATCGGGGGATGTCCGGTGCCAGTGGTCATGAAAGCGCCAAACGATAAGATTATTGTCCTTTATGTATTGCTGTTTGGCCTTCACGATGGGATCATCGCCATATCGGTCGGTATTGTCACGATGATCATAAAAAGTGGGTTCATGGGTAATGATCAGGTTTAGCCCCTTCTCCTTCGCGCTTTTGAGCACATCCATGTTGGCTAAAAATGTGGTAGCTATACCCGTCACCTTCATGTCTCCATTGCCTCCCTTATAGGTATCGACAGTTTCTTCCGACCAGTCACACGTGAGGTTATCTTTGATTCGGCTGATGACCTCATCAGCCGTGGGAGTCTGGGCCCGTATCCCACATGAAAGCAAAATAAGCATCAGAGCGGAAGCTACCAGCACATTGTTATAGGATTCAGATTTCTTCATAGAAGGTAATTTCCTCAATTGAATGAAGTAATCCTACTCCTCCTATTTCTTTTTGCCCGCTATCACTGATAGTTGTAGCTCAAGTCGTTTGATCTCCCTGATCAGCTCACCTTTATCCATTTGCATCCAACTCCATATCTTTAGCATGGCTATCATGATAAATGTAGCAAGCATCACCAGACTCCAGACCAGCAATTCTTTGGTGGACTCGGCAGCAGCAAACTGAAATCCGGCATATACACAACCTGCTAAAGCTGCCAGGATATAAAAGGCAACCAGGTAATTCATCCAGCTATTTTTTCCCCGATAAAGGCCAGCAAACTGTTTTAACACAGGCTTCTCCTCCAGTTTATCGTAGTATTCTGCTTCTTCTTTAGACAGCGCTTCTTTGATCAGCGCGTCAATGTTCTTCTCTTTGTTCATATGCTTTAATGATTTGTTTCAAATTTTCACGGGCGTAGTAAAGTCGAGATTTAACGGTCCCGGATGGAATGGCAAGGATCGTTGCTATGTCCGGCACTGGAAGGCTCTCCAGGTAATAAAGGGAAAGGATCAACCTTTGATCTTCCGGTAAGGATTTGAGTGCTTGCCTAAGACGCTTGATGAGCATTTCCTTGTTATCATGATCCGAATCTTGGGCCATCTCGGTTGCAACCATTTCTCTGATACCTTCACGCTTCCGATCTGCCTGGTTGCGCCTGATCCAGTCAATGGCTTTACGGCTGGCGATACTCAATGCCCAGACTCCGAATTTTCGTACATCCTGAAGTGAGCTAATGCTCTTGAAAATAGCGATCCAGACTTCCTGAGATATATCTCCTGAGACTTCAGTATTCTGCGTGTGGCGATAGATCTGATTCCTGATGCGGCCATTCCAACGCTTTACCAACAGATCAATGGCCCGACTGTCCCCATTCCGGGCGTTCAGCACCAATAATTCCTCAAAAACCTGGTTGGTCCTTTCCATGTCTAAATGGAAAAGTCGTGAAAATTCAGTTGCGGTTCAAATTGGGGATGGGGAGTAAAAGTTTTTCGACCCGTAGACAACAAAAGTTTAAGATCACTGTAATATCATTGATCGTTTTAAATCGTTCAACCTTCAATAGACTTGAAAAGTATCCCTATCTAAAACTTTTGTCTGTGGGGAGGGCAAAACTTTTCTCCTTACTTACTAAAAGCCGTCAACTCGGTGTAGGAACTCAGCTTATCTTTCTTGTCGTAGCTTTCTGTTCTGACCATACCTACTTCTTCGGAAATCCATTCGATGCTGCTGGTTTCCATGGTTCTGGTCATTCCCATCATTTTAGTAGAAACAGCGGTATTGCTTGTGATCTTGAAACAATCAAAAGTGCCCGCCGGAGTGGTAATGCTTTCTTTTGCGACAACTTTACGATCCGTAATGGCTACTGATGTACCTCCCATCATACCTGCCAAAGCCGGGTTGTCTGAGTTTACTTTCATGGAAAAGTTACCATCAGGGAGAGACTTTCCTACACTTAGTTCGGAAGGAACGGTAACGCCTTCACCTTCATAAGATATGGACATACCCTCCACCTGTTCCATTCCTGGAGGTGCAAACCGGCTCAGGTCCATTCTAAATACTCCATCCTCACAAATCATTTCAATTTGATTGGAAAACATTTCCTCTCCCTTCTTATCATAGAGGGTGATATCTGTTTTCAGCACCTCCCTGGACCCTGACGAGGTCTTATCAACAATCGTCATTTTCTGACTGGCTTCTTCTTTTCCCTTGGAGTTGTAGGTGGTAAGCGTCAGAGAGGTCCCTTCATTATAGTCAAAAAACGGGTTACACTGTGCCTTCAATAAATTGGGGACAAAGAAGACAAAACAAATCCCGATGAAGAATAAATTTTTCATGACGGTGGGTTTGGGGTTAGAAAATATCACTTCAATTTTTTGACCTGATCTACCGGCCCAAACTTTTGGGACTCCATGATCTTTTTCTTCCCTTTCAGTAGATTGATTTCAACAGGAGCGAGTTTGATCTCACCTGTCTTTTTTACGGCCTTGTCGAAAAAAGCTTTTGCTTCGTCATATTTACCTTTTTCAAAATCATGCCTGTGTAGATTCTTATTCAGCGGAAAACCAGGGATGACATGATAGGTAGTTACAACAACTGAATAGGTAGGCTTGAATAGGTTAAAAAAGGCTTTTAGCATCTCACTAAGTTTTTATGACTTTTCGGCGTTAATATTAATAAAATGTGGCTCAAATTGAAATGAATTTTTGCTAATAATAAATTATTTCAGCAAAAATATTTCCAATCAATGTTGCGAATTTTTGCTCATTTCAGCGTTTGATATTATCTAATCCCAACTTTCATCACATCATTCTTCCCCTGTAAGCAACACTGAGATCTTCCCGGTATTGTCTTCAAACAGGTACGATGGAATCCTCAACTCTAATCGCTTCAAATTTTCGATTCTTCGGTCCAGCTTCAATGGAGGTGGATCCAGAGATATCACCGAGAATTTAATATCAGGGTGCGATTGATTTTTCACAGTTAATGTCTTGCCGTCTTGCTTCAAAAGAATACCCTCTTTGGTCCACTCCACATCTGCCGTAGTCATCAGCTGCCAGGTAATGCTTTTGGCCGACTCCTTTATCACCAGATCATCTTCAATCAGGATGGAATAATCGTTGGGTTTGGCATATGTTCTGGTGACCTTTTCCAGATCACTAAAAACTTCAGACATGTCAATGGTCGCACGGGACTGTGATCCTGCTTTAAAATCAGTGAAATCAGCATATCCATCCACGTTGTGGAGTGCATCGTTTACCGTGATGGTACTGTGCCCGTAATTATTCTTGGTCAGCAGCGTCCAGCGTTCACATTCCTGGCATCTCCCCCACAAGTTAAACCCGGTTTTCTCCAGCTCATGATAACTTTGATTACCGGGATCAACCACCCATCTCACACCATCCAGCTCAAAGACAAATGACCCAACGTCCATATTTCCATGATTGACGGAACCCCGACCGCCTTTTCCTCCAAAATAATACTGTCTTGGATTGGCGCCTGAACCTCTGAAGAATACTACCGGATTATCTCCACCACCCTTCCAGGCCTCAGGGAGCTCCTTTTTTGTGGTTTCCTTGAATTGTGATAGCCATACCAATCCGGCACCGGCATATCTGGCCAGCTCACCCATTTCTTTGGGGTCTCTCAGGAAACGTTCTCTTTCGAAATAGATCCCGTTACCGGTCTTGGTTCCAAACCAGGCCAGGGTAATATCTCCATTCTCACTCCTTCTGTCACCGCAATCAGCGAAGTTGAAGTACCATCCGGATGGAGCGTTACTCCAAAGCCGAAAATCAGCACTCTCTTTCAAGGAAGGGTAGTTTGCCAACCCAAAATCTGTTCCGAAAGCACTTTCAAACATAGCCGCTGTGAGTACGGTAAAACTTGTTCCATAACCCCAATAAGTGGACCCCTCAGGATATACACCATCCGGTCCATATTCTTCCAAAGCATGCGGCATTCCGTCCAAAGCCCTGCTGATCGTCTTAGCTGCCAATTCAGGGTCTTTTTCCGCAATCACAATACTCGCTGCAATCATTCCACCATGACACACCTGATTCCAGTTGTTGTTTCCATTGATCCATCCTACATTGCCCTCTTCATTGTAACTAGGCATGATTCCCATTTCAATCAAGGCGGTCTTGGCTTTTTCAACCGTGGACGTCGGAAGATCTTTTCCAACCCAGTCCACAGCAAAGGCCACAGCCATTGACATTTCAGCCACATCAAGGTAATGTGAGGGATTCCAGTCACTAAATGCACATACTGCCAATACTTCATCATCAATGCGCTTTAATATTTTAGGGTCCGGTTCCAACCGATACACCATCCCCAATGTATTCATCCGGTAAAGCATCTCCCTGGAAGTACCGAGCAGCCTTCTTCCCACCACATTTCGTGTAAGCAGGGGCTGCTCCATGATTTCTGCAGCATTCAACTTGAGTGCTTCAAACATGTTTTTGATGACCGGATCATTTTTGAGGTCTTTCTTCAATTCCCGCTCGATTGAAGCATTCAACACCAGCCTTGGACTGCTCTTTCTCAGTTTACTTTTGAGATATTGCACAGTCATAGGATTTTCCAGTTTGACCGGGTCCGCTGCTATTAAACTTTCAGCATTGAAAAGAACACAGCATAGAATGATAAGGGTGTAAATGAAATTGGGTCTCATGGTGAATGTTTTTGGGTCTTGTAATTTAATCTATTTGATAGCTAATCTTTCTTTTATTTCCATTTATTGAAACTTGAAGCACGACTTCACTAGCATTAGTTCCTGTTTTTGAAAGGTCTTTGATTTTCACATCAGGAATTGACGCTTTGTAGGGAAAGACTACGGTAACAAATCTCACTCCTGACTGACTGGCATCCTTGGTCAACCCAAAGCGAAATGCCGGTCTGGGTTCCTTTTTTGTGTATTCAAAAGATACCTGTCCTTCTTCCTCTTCCAGTATGATGTTTTTCTGTTTTTGCGTTTTCACCAGCACATTCCAGCCTTCATCGAAATCGGATCCCACCGTCAGCTTCTTTTTATTGAAAACAGCATTTCCCGGGGCCAGCTGAAAATGGATATCTATGTCACCAGTGGCTGAGCCATAGGCATCATCCACCACTACAAAAAACTTCTTGTCGACAAACACCACCGCCCTCCTGTGGGTAAGTTCCTGATAACTTTCATTCTCTACCACCAAAACATCTAAATCCTCTCCTGGCTGCCACTTCAATAGTTGCGGGGCATAAACTGAATTTTCTCCGTTTAGCGTCAGGGTCTGGTGCACTTTCGTCTGGCGAAACCAGGCACGATTGACAGGATCACCGCTATAGATGTAGCTGCCAGCATCAGGCATCAGGTGTCGTCCGCCGGCATACAGTTCAAAGGTGCCATTGTCTGGTTGGCAGTGTCCTCCTCCATCGGGACCACACTTCAACACCAGACAGATATCTTCCTTATCCCAACCACTACGCATGGAATACAGACCGCTTTCAGGGTAAGCAAAGGCAGTGCCTTTCGGACTGGTACCAGACTGGCCTCCGGTGGCCATGTAACGGAAATCACTCCTTTCAAACATTTCTGCCCATGTTTCAAACAGTTGTTCATACTGCCCAGGCTGCCCAGACCAGGAATCACCAAACTGGGTGGTAGTGCCGTCGGGAAAACCTAACTTCATGGGAACTTCACACATCTTTTCTATGGTGCTGAGGTAGGCATCAGGGAATCTATCCTGTAAGCCATTCATCGATGCGAGTTCATAGGTACGCATAAACCATCTAATGGAACCCACATGATACCCCATGGCCAGCTCTCTTTGATGTCCATCGGGATATACCTGGGACCGGATTTGCTCATTCAGTCTTTGGAATGCTTCTTCGCGCCAGGTCTCTGCATCTTTGAATTCAGGAAAGGTGATGGCAATAAAGGCCATACCCTCAGCCTCCATCAACGCCCAATTGCTTCCGCTGCTATATTTTGTCATGAGGTAAGACGCATGCTCATGTAAGCTGTTTAGAAAATATGCAAGCACCTCAGGAGTGAACGCAGGGTTGTCAATGAAATACTGAAACAACCTGGTCCACCGATTGCCTCGTATCCCGGCTTCGATAGATCGCCAGGCATATTTGTGTGCTCCATCCCTGGGATTCTTTTTTACCCAGTCTACTAATTGGTTACTCCACTCATCAGCGTATTTGCTGTCTCCGGTATGCCAATAGGCTTTTCCCATGGCTTCCCAGAAGCTCATCCTGTTGAGCTGCCATACCCATTCATTGTCGGGAACAGGCCTGAAAGACCAATCAATGTCTTCACCGCAGAAATAGGAAGGATAAGCAGGCTGTCCAACAAAAATGTGTTCTAATGCGTCATTGGCTATTTTCAAATCCTTTTCAGAAGCATAATTGCCCAACTTTTCCGCTTTAGAAAATCGGTCCAGCTCGTGCTTTATGTTTTTTCGCTCCTTATAGTAGGTCAGAAGCTCCTGTAAAGCTTTTTTCTGATTGTCAGCTGAAGCAATAGACTCCAACCCAGGGTGGTTGAAGTCAAGACGGGAAAGTAGCAGCTCGCCCTGCGACAAATGGTCTTCACTACTATTGACCTGTTGCGCATGGAGGTTTGCACATACTACCTTCAGAAACAGAATAGCTATTAATAAACTTACTTTATTCATCCGGCTACCATTCAATTACAACACTCTGGCCAGCATAGTCTCCCTGTGGAAGGTCTATGTATAAAGTACTGTATCCATCAATTTCATCCCACGACACTTCATAAGCATCACTCTCAGATATTTCTCTATTGATCAGTATCTCTACAGTTTGCAGCTTCCTGGTTGGATCTGCTATACTTATCTGCATCGGATCGCTGCCTTTGGATTCAATCATGATCATGCAAGGATTACGGGAAATCAAATGAAAGTCGTCGGTTATCCGCACCTTCCCAGGCTGATAAAATATCAGTTGGGTTGTTTGTGTCTTCTTATTTCTAACTGCCTGGATTTCGGGTGTATTTGCCAATATCTGGATAGGCAAGTCCTTTCTATAAGCCTCAATCTTTTCGTTTGTCATTCCTGGTACGACCACATACTGGTAGGATGCATTTCTGGGCTTGCTTCCATGATCTATCCAGGCAGTGAAAACTTCTCCGTTTACCATCTCTTTTGGACTATCTGACTGCCTGTTGATGCTAAACCAGCTACCCGTCTCGGATTGATTGCTAATGCCAAGGGATGTATTGGTAGGTAAAATATAGGCTACTCCATCGTGATTAATCCACTGCACATTTTGCAGCTTATGCTCCCCCTGCTCAAGCTGCCTGATCTTACCTTCCTCAAAAACGGACACCTCTCCTTTCAACCAGGTCTGGTTGAGGGTGGTAAAAACAGGTTCTTCTTCCTCCGAGTTTATCTGCGTCCCCAGGCATACGTAATCCTCATCAAAGAAAAACCAGGACTTTCGGGCTTGTAATGAATGGTATGGACTCTGAAAGTCGAATGCTACGGCTCCGTGCAATCCATTGGTTACGCCTCCAACAAAGTCAGTCTGCCCTTCCTTTTGAATCTCATTTTCAGGAGGCATAGTCCCTTTCTGAACCACCGTAGTTCCCGGTATCTTCTGCCAGTCGAGCACCGGAAAAATATTGTAATACTCTTTACCCGATTGATAGACAAAATTTGATCCCTCTCCCAGGTGATGATTCTTCAACCCTTCTCCGTTGTAAGGTTCTTCCATGCTTCGGTTGCGAGTAGAGCACATCCGGACAGATGAAAAATAATCAGGACGCTGGTGACTGTAATATTCCGAGTGCCAGAAGAACTTACTACTTGTGAGGTTAGGTTGGGCATTGCCATTTCTGATCCGGATGATTTCTGCCAATTCATCATTCCTGTAATCCGAGGCCAGGATCAGTTTTTTGGGTGTGTCAACACCATGAGCATGTAAAGCTGAAACTCTTGAAATGCTCCGGTTTTTGGCTCCCAAATCAGGATAGGTGCCAAAGACCAACATTTTGCAAATACCATCCAGGTAATAGTCTACCAGTAGTTGGATGGCGCGATCCGGAAAGCTATATTGAGTATCGCCCACTTTGGCTGCCCATTCGGCAAATATGGCTGCATAATTAAGACCATAGGAAAGTGTGTTGTTGACACGATCACCACGATGGTGAAAGCTCAGGTCCGTTTGCAAACCGCGAATATCACCTGGGGTGCCTCGCTCCACCGCATATTGAATTTCGGTAGCCATGGTATTGATGACTTCTCTCAGGATGGCGTCATCTCTCAGAAACAGACCGTATTTGCCATAGATTCCTGCTATTTTGATCCGGTCACCTCCCGGTCTGGCTCCCCAGGCATTGAGTGTGGATCGGGCCATGATTTGAGCGGCACTTTCTTTTTCTTTGTCTGTCAGGTCATCATCCATGATCAATAGAATCGTAACAAACCTGTCGGGCGTACCGATTTGATTCCACCACCAGTTTTCGCAGATAAAATCATTTTCAAACCAGTAGTTCAATGCTTTTTTTAAGGCCTTCCGGGTTTTCTTGTCCTGATAATATTTGGTGTGAGATTTCTTGTAGGCATGACTCAGGTCCACCATATAGGATAAGTGCCTGCTATGCTCGAAACCCGTTCTCGAGGTGTCTTCATAGTTGATGCCGGGCCAGCTGCCGTCCCCCTGGATCGTATTGATCAGGTGGGCAATGTGCGTATAGTCCACCTCCGCTTCCATCAACTCGAAGATCACACGCTTCCTGATTTTTTCAAGATCAGGATTTTGGGCCCTTATTGTCATAAATAAGGCAAAAATCAAAGCAAAGGTTGTGAAAGCTCTTAAGACCATTCTCTGGGTTGCTTGCATCACACTAAGATGATCAATTTATCGATGCTAAGAAAAAAACAAAGCCGTAATTATTACAATTACGGCTTTGTTATCTGGTATTCTCAGACTATTTGATCTGAGTATTTTATTCTATTCCAGGCCATCCTGGATTCTGTCCAAGATTTGGATTCTGAGATAAAGCACTTACTGGGATTGGCCACAGGTAATGCTTGTTCTCATCAAACTCCGGAGTAGCAAAGTCAGTACCTTTATAAATATCAAGGTATTCGACTCCATCAACCAAAGATGTTTGAACAGTAGCTTCACCAGCCGGGTCAATCGCTGCCTGAATAGCTGCATCCCATCGCATACCGTAATCCGGCACAGTCAGTTTCTGTCCTTGTTTCCATCTTCTCAGGTCATCGTAACGGAAACCTTCCATGAACAGCTCGATTCTACGCTCTCTTCTGATTTCCACGATCAATGCTGAAACACCGTCACCGGCATATCGAGGATCCATTGGAGGATTCAGGTCAAGATGTGGCATTCCCACTCTGTCTCTCAACAGGTTAATACTGATATCCAGATCATTTTGAGTAATAGTACCCAATTCAGCCATTGCTTCAGCATAGTTCAACAGTGCTTCTCCAAACCTCAACGTAATGGCCGGGGTAGAAGAAGTGTTATACGTGGCATAAGCTGTGTTTACATCGAACACCTTAATGATATGATAACCAGTGTATGTTGACTGGCCAGGATTGGTCATACCCTGAATTTTTGGGTAAACCAGGCCGGTGTTATTACCATACATGTAGAAATCAGCATCATCAGGATGCAAAATGGTTTGTCTCAACCTTGGGTCTCTATTGATAAATAAATCAGTAAAGCTTGCATCACCCATATAGTCAGGTGAGAGTGAGATAGGCAATCCATCTGTGCACAGGTAGTCTTCTACAAAACTTTTTGTAGCTCCACCATTATAACCTCTGTGATAGCTTTGAACGTGATTGGTATAAATACCCAGTTCGTAACGTCTCCAGTACAACACTTCAGGGTTTCCTGACAAGTCAGTCATCCTGTGGATCGCATTGTAATCCATATCGGGGTTGCCGGTAGAGTATAGAGAATAAGGACCATCCTGTATCAGCTCCAGTGCTGCATCAGCAGCTTCCTGCAACCACATGTCAGCATTGGTACCACCATGGTATTTTCTCCAGGTACCTTCGAAAAGGCATACTCTTGATTTCACCAACAGGGCTGCCCATCGATTCATTCTACCCGGTGCATTTCCATCACCCCAGTCGTCAGGCATGTTTTCAGCAGCAAACGTAAGGTCGGCCAGTACATTGTCCATGACAGTCTCTCTGTCATCACGTGTTCCATAAAGCACATCCTCATCATCGATATTCAGTTCGGTATCTACCCACTGAACATCACCAAACTTAGATACTTTATCAGCGTAGAACCATCCTCTGAAAAGACGGGCTTCACCAACATACTTGTTACGAACTTCGTCGCTCACAGAAGCTTTGTCATAATTATCCATGCCGACGTTGATAGCTCGAACAAAATTCCAACCATCATATCCATACCAAAGATTCTGATCATACGAATGCTTACCAGCTCTTACTCGCTGATACTCTGTATGACGTGAGTGTCGAGGAGCAGTGTCATCACTGTAACCGGACATATGCCAGATACCGTACCTGTGGCTATCGAAACCATCATCATGCCCCATCATAATAGGCACATTATAATCGTTTCTTGCCAGATTATACAGACTGTTGTTATATACCGCTAAATCATTTTCCGTATTCCAAAATGAATCGTTACTGATCTGATCCAGAGGTTGTCTTTCCAGGAACTCATCGTTGCAACTAAATGCAAACATTGTCACAACGATTATCAAACTAATTTTTAATATATGATTCTTCATTTTCTTTTCCTTTTTCAATTAAAATCCAACTCTAAATCCTAGTGAGAAAATACGTTGCTTGTAGTACTCCTGAGTCAAAGTAGGTCTTACTTCCGGGTCAAGAGGCTTACGCATTTTAGTTGCTTCCCAAAGGTTCATTCCAGCGAAGTAAACCTGGGCTGTAGACATACCAACTTTGCTTGCAATGTTTGAAGGAAGGTTGTATGTCAGGGTTACGTTTTTCAACCTGATGTATGATGCATCCTGTACGTATCTGGTTTGCGGCTCAATGTTCTGCTTGGTATTGGTTGAAATATGAGGAGCTGCGAAATACGCATCGGGGTTCTCAGGACTCCAGGTATCTGTCAGATAGTAGTTTTCTACGTGACCGGCATTGAAAGGATAGAAAGCTACCCAGTTGCCATTTGGTGGCCAGTAGTCATACTTCATTACTCCCTGGAAGAACAGATTCAAAGAGAATGATTTCCAACTTACATTACCAGTGATACCGAAGTTGTATCGAGGGTTTTCGTAAGCAATGATCTTCTGATCTCCCGGATCATCCAACGTATTGCTTCCTCTGTTGATCACTCCGTCGCCATTCAGATCTGCATATTTAATATCACCTGGTCTCCAGTTGGCTCCCAGTGAAGACTGATCTGCGTGGGCATCTACTTCTGCTTGTGTCTGGAAGATACCAAGGGTCTCGAATCCCCATCGCTCTCCACCAGCATCTCCCACAACCTGACCTTCGTAGTACTCACTTAAGGCACCTGTAGGGTTGTCATACTTGGTAATTTTAGACAAGTTGTCAGACAAAGCTAAAGTAATGTTGTAGTTCAGGTCATTGTTTACATTGGTCTTCCATGTAGCAGCTACTTCCCATCCTCTTGTTCTCAGGTCAGCGGCGTTCGCATCAGGAGCACCAGTACCCAGGATTTCAGGATATTCAACATTTGTCAGCATATCCTTGGTATCTCTGATGTATGCATCCATTGATACATCCAGTCGGCTTCCAAACATGCTGAAATCCAATCCGATGTTTTGTGAAACTACGGTCTCCCATGTCAATGTAGGGCTAACCAGTCCTGCAGCGGAAACATAAGGAGTTCTTGATCCGGCAGTCATCATATATGGAGCATTACCTGATCCCATAGTAGCGATATATGGGTAGTTACTGTTTAGTAACTGATTACCAAGCTCACCATAAGAAGCTCTCAATTTCAGGTTATCCAACCAGTCGCTGGTTCCAGCCATGAAACTTTCATTGGAAATTCTCCATCCCACTGAAAAAGAAGGGAAGAATCCAAATCGATCATCCGTAGGGAATCTTGAAGTACCATCATATCGACCATTGGCTTCAATCAGGTATTTATCGTCAAAAATGTAGTTCAATCGATAAAATACTCCTCTCAAAGCATTGTGTTCTTTACCACCATATGCTTCCTGATTTCCAGTTGTAGCATTGATGTCAGTCACTTGAGGTGTAATCAAAGAATAAGCCTGAGCTCTGTGATATTTGAAAAGACCCCACTCCTGGTTGAACCCAACCATTCCTTTAAGATAGTGAGCGCCACTCTCGATGGTGTAATCAGTATATAACTGAATCACATAATACTGATCAAAATCAGTTCTATTCGTAATCCAATCGTTTCCACTGAATCCATTATCTATCAAGGTAGCAGGATCAGCAGTCAAATCAGGGCTCTCGCGAACCACTTCCACTTTACTCTGTACATCCTGATAATCTCTGTGCGTGAAGTTTGCAGTGAATGCACCACGAATGTTCCATCCTTTCAAAGGAGAAATAGTAGTACCCTGAGTCAGGAACATGTCATTTCGCATCCAGGTCTCACGCCCACCATCTTCCAGGTATGGGAAGAAATTCGTTCCACCAAAATACTTTCCAATCAGGTCTGAATACTGATCACGATCACCAGGGGTGATGTAGTAAGGAAGATCAGGGAATCTGATAGGATCCAAAGGATTCTGTCTGGCTGAAGTATTGATGTTTACATCCCAGTGATAGAAGTGTGGCTTGTCACTTGTTTCAGTAGTGATCAGAGCTCTACTGTCAAGACTTAACCATTCATTCACTTTGAATTCACCTTTCAAGAGCGCATTGTAACGTTTGTAATTTTCGTTTCGCTCTTTGTTTTTAAGGTATCCGTCTTTGTTCAACACTCCAAATGAAGCGTAATAAGATGCCTTATCTGAGGCTCCCGACACACTTACATCGTACTTCTGTTGTGGAGCTTAATCCGTAATCAGCTCATTTACATAGTTATTATAACCATAGAAACGTAGACTTCCATTGTAAACACCCCATGCATTTTCCATAGTGGGATTTTCACTCCAGGCTTTAGTACCATCAATCATATTCTGATCGTAAGCAGGAGCACCATTCGTTCTTTGGTTGGCCTCGTTTCTTGCCAACACAAACTGGTACGGATCTGTGATAGGATCTAAGAAAAGAATGGGTTTTGCCAAAGCAAACTCTCCACTGAAATTTACATTGATCTTATCACCTTTACCTTTTTTGGTAGTTACCAATACCACACCAAAAGCAGCCCGTGCTCCGTAAACCGCAGCAGCAGCCGCATCTTTCAGGACAGAGATACTTTCGATATCATTCGGGTTGATCCTGTTTAGATCCATAGGCACATTATCCACCAATACCAGTGGCTGACCACCATTGATTGATTCGAAACCACGGATGTTGAACTCAATTGGTTGAGAAGGATCACCATTCCTGATGTTTACATTCAGGTTAGGGATCACACCTTTCAAACCTTCACCCACATTAGGGATAGGTCGATTCTGCAAAACCTCACCATCTGCTACACCCACAGCACCAGTCAGGTTCACTTTTCTTTGTGTACCATATCCTACTACAACTACATCAGCTAATTGCTCAGCATCAGGTTGCATGGTGAAGTTGAAAGTAGTCCTATTAGCAACAGGGATCTCCAAAGCCTTATATCCAACAAAGGATATAGTCAGGATATCATCATCACTAACATTCAATTGGAAGTTACCTTCAAAGTCAGTAGTAGTACCTGTAGTGGTTCCTTTGACAACAATAGAGGCTCCGGGAAGAGGCTCTCCATTTTCATCAAGTATGTTACCAGATACATTTCGCTGATCAGCGATGGTTACTTTCTCACCAAAATCTGTGCTTTTATGAGATTTCACACTGATGCGGTCATTGATTTGTCTGAAGCTGACATTGGCCTGCCTCGAGATTTCCAGCAAAAGATTCTCCAGCGTTTGATTTTCGACATCGAGGTTAATGTTGCCCTTGTTTTTGAGCTCATTTCGCTTATAAACGAATTTATATTCCGAGTTCTGCTCAATCATCTTAAGCGACTTCTCGATGCTTTGATTATCGATTTCAATGCTGATTTTTGCCTCCTTAACGCTTTTAATGGCCTGGCCTCTTACTGTTTCTGCCAATAGTCCATTAAAAATCACAGTTGCTATTACGAACAGGTATACTGCAATTTTTCCCACCTTTCGTAAATAATGGTTGAATCCATTCATATATTTGTTATGTTAAAGGGTGAATAATTTCATTCTTGATCATTGCCCGGGTTTGGTGTTGGCGCATTCGACCCGGGTTTTTTCTTTTTGGTTTATTGTATGTTTCTAAGTCATAGGCGATTTGGTTTAAAGTTTACTTCTGCTTTTTTTCCGATAATCTTAAAATCAAATGGCATGGTATAGCTTAAGCTTTTCAGCACATTTGACAAATTGTCATTTCTAAATGACCCCGTGAAATTCATATCATTACCTTCCGGGTAATTTCTTAGAATTATATCCACTCCATACCATTTTTCTAATTCGGCAATGGCTTCTTTAAGTGGAGTATCTTGAAATACTATCACCCCATCTTTCCAACCAATGTGGTCAAAAGACGAGGTGCTGATTTTTTGAATTGCACCTGATTCGTTGATGGCCAGCATCTCTCCCGGATAAAGAACAGTACCACTATGGCCAGCTTCATGTGTTTCAATTTTCACCCTACCAGTGACCAGGGTGACTTCCTCAACCTCACCAGGATAAGCATTAACATTGAATGACGTACCCAGGGCTGTGGTGATCAAACTTTCGGTTTCTACAACAAAAGGTTTTGACGGGTCTTCCGTTACCTCAAAAAAAGCTTCTCCTGTCAGTTTAACCCTGCGCTCCAGATCATAATATTCACTTGTATAGGTCAATGTACTTTCTGAATTGAGTATTACGGTAGTTCCATCCGGCAGCATGATGGTAGATTTCTGTCCCCGTGGATTTGATTTTAGGATTGTGGAGATGGCTTCAGGCTCGTGCATCGCCTGTAGGTGATTTTGGAAGAGGCCATAAACAGATGTGATGAGCAATAAAATGGAAGCAGCAAGGCTCCAGAAAATCAACCTATTGGAACCAGGTCGCTTTTTTCGGTTTTTGGTAACCGACTGAATATTTAATGGTACAACATCCCGCTCACAGACTGGAGTTTGATCCAGCCTTGAATCAATGTTTTTCCAGAGATTGTCAGTGAATTCCCTGTCTGCCTGATAGTCGATCCTGCCAATGGCCTGAACTACCTTCACCGCCTCCTGAAAATTATCTTTTTTGTGAGGATGATCCCGCAGCCACTTCTCCCAAAAGATATTTGCCGATGCACTAGGATTCAGCACCCAACTTCTGAACTCTGAGCTTAATACAAAATCGTCTACGGTCTTAAGGTTCTTCACTAAAATTTTATTCCTCTTACTATAAAGAGTGTGAAGGCTGCTGCTTTCTTACACAGTAAAGAAAAATATTTTCATTTTTTGTAACAAACCAGTGCAAGTTCACGTAGTGGTTGCGACATCAGCACTCAGAATAGATATTGTTTAGGAATTTCGCAATAAAAGATTACCCTAATCTCTTGCGTAGTGTAGCTATCCCTCTTGAGACAAGGGTATAGACGTTTTGAATACTTTTGGACATCAAGCTGGAAGTTTCTTCGTAGGATCTTCCTTCAAAAAAGATCAGCATGATGGCTTCTCGCTGCTGTAAAGGCAGGTCATTGATCAACAGGGCCAACTGATTCCTTTTAAGTTTTTTCTGGTCGTCCCTGATCAGTTTGTCTTCCGTAGAATCCAGGTATTGTATGGTTTGATTTAGATATTCCATTTCTGTCGAAAGCTTTTTGTTATCCTTCGATATCAGCGTAAATATCTTTGACCTAAGGGAGGACAAAAGATAGAATTTCAATTGATGGATCTTCGACAAATTATACCGGTAGGACCACAAATCAATAAAAAGTTCCTGAATGGCATCTCCTATCAGTTCCTTGTGAGGATGGATGGTCATACCATATCTGAAAAGCTCAGGAAAGTATTTATTATAAAGACACTCAAAGGCTTCCTTACTATCGTTCCTCACCTGATCCCATAGCTTTTGATCGCCTGGCTTCTTCATGGAAGTACTCTGTATTGGATTGATCATTGAAACTTTGGTATTTTTCGGTCCTGAGAGCCTTATTAAATTAAAATTTTCCTGAAAAAAAGATAATTGTACTAAAAATATCAAATTTTCTTCAGAAAAGATAATCCCAGAACACGTATTTGTGTAAAGATTACACAAAATAAAAAGACCGAGCTAAAAAACCCGATCTTTTTTTATGGCAGAGCTTAAATTAATTGCTTAGTCTACATTGTCGTGCAGGTATCGGTTATTGCCCAATATCTGATTGTCATCGGTCAGATTAAACTTTGAAATATTTCTTTCTGACGAATGAGGAACTTTTTGCAAGGTTACCTTTTTACGCTCGAACGCAGGAACATCAAATTTCTCCTTGTAGTCCGTAGAACTCAGGTCTTTTTTGCTCGCTCCATTCAATGCTTCTTCACGCTTCATCCGTTCTTCCATCAGCTCAATCCTTCGTCTGTTCATCGAACCCTGGCTCATCACCCGGTGAACTTCAGATTTCATATACTCTTCAACGGCATTATCATCTTCTTCCTCTTCCTCACGTTGGTCAGGCATTTCAAATTCATACTCAAATTCCTGATCCTCCTGCTCTACTTCCTTTTCTATGGTTTCTCTTAAGGAATCAAAGGTGAAGCTTCTCTCCTCCTTTTCTTCCTCCTCATGCTTTTCATCTTCTTCTTCATCCTCATCAATGAACAATCTGATCTGCCTGGATGAATCGAGGTCATATACTTTTTTCGAATTTGCAGGTTCTTTGGCTGCACTACTGGCAAACTCTACTTCGCCGCCCTGCCTGTCAAATCCTGTGGCAATGACAGTTACCCTGATATTTTCGCCCAACTCAGGATCCACACCGTGACCAAAGATCACTTCAGCATCTTCTCCTGAGAACTCGGTCATGTAATCTGTGATCTCTGCCAGCTCGTCCATTTGCAGCTCTGCTTCTTCTCCAGAGATAATGGAAAGCAGGATCTTTTCTGCTCCGTGGATATTTCGGTTGTTCAACAATGGCGAGTTCAGTGCTTCTTCAGCGGCCCTGATCGCCCTGTTTTCACCATGAGTCTGTGCCGAGCCCATTACGGCTGCTCCGGCATTTTTCATTACCGTCTTCACATCTTCAAAGTCCACGTTTACGTAACCCGGAACAGTGATGATCTCGGCAATGCCCTTGGCTGCAGTGGTCAATACATTGTCTGCCTGTCCAAAAGCCTCTCTGATCGGAAGATTACCAAAGATCTCCCGAAGCTTGTCATTTAGAATAACAAGGACTGTGTCACAAACCTCTCTCAAGGCAGCTATTCCTTCGTTGGCCTGTGCATTTTTCTTTTTCCCTTCGAAAGCGAAAGGGGCTGTTACGATCCCTACCGTGAGGATGTCAAGCTCTTTGGCTACCTGCGCAATGATAGGTGCAGCACCCGTCCCGGTGCCACCTCCCATACCTGCAGTAACAAAAACCATCTTGGTATCCTCAGAGAGTAGCTCTCTGATTTCTTCTTTACTCTCAATGGCTGCATTGCGTCCCCGCTCAGGATTGGCTCCTGCACCAAGACCACCAGTGAGATTCATTCCTAATTGCAACTTATTCGGTACAGGACTACTTTCCAGTGCCTGACTATCGGTGTTACAAACCACAAATTCTACGTCCTTGATCCCAAGGTTAAACATGTGGTTGACTGCATTACTACCTCCACCACCAACGCCGATCACCTTAATGATCGATTTCTGATGCGTGGGTAAATCGAATTGATACGTATTTTCTGCCATAATATTTTTGTTTTAGATCCTACATCTAAAAATCACATTCAATTAATAATCTTTGTTTTCATCAAAATCATCAATCAGAAGCCCCTTGGTCTTCTCCAGAATATTCTGAAAAAACTTGGCGCTCTGCTTATTCCTGGGCTTCAGGCTTCCTTTAGACTGCTTCTCATTGTATCGCTGCTCCCTGATGTCTATGGCTCTGAAACCTGATAAAACCAGGCCAACTGATGTCGCATAGACCGGACTCTTCACAGCGTCTACCTTGCTCTTTCCAAGATGTTCGTTTGGATAGCCGATACGGGTATCCAAACCTGTCATGTATTCAAACAGCTGCTGCAGGTTGCTCAACAAAGAGCCTCCCCCAGTGACCACAATACCTGCAGCCAGTTTCTTGTTAAATCCTGAGGTAATGATTTCTGTGTGAACCATCTCAATGATCTCCTCCATCCTGGATTCGATGATATGAGCCAGGTTTTTGATCGAGATCTCCTTAGGAGGCCTGTTTCTTAGCCCCGGGATTGAAACAATCTCATTGGGACTGGCTTCTTCAGCAATGGCTTTTCCAAACTTGATCTTGAGCTGTTCAGCCTGCTGCTCCATCACCATACATCCCTGCTTGATATCCGAGGTGATGATGTTGCCTCCGAATGGGATCACTGCCGTGTGACGGATGATATTGTCGTAGAAAACAGCAATATCCGTGGTTCCACCACCTATATCTACCAGACAAACACCGGCTTCCTTTTCTTCATCGCTGAGTACTGCCAGACTAGATGCCAATGGCTCCAGGATCAAATTTTCAATCTCCAGGCCGCCTCTGCGGATACACTTATTGATATTGTTGATGGCATTGGTTTGAGCGGTGATGATATGGAAATCCGCTTCCAGTTTAACTCCGGACATACCCACAGGGTCTTTGATACCATCTTCGTAATCAACGATATAGTCCTGCGGCATCACGTGAATGATCTCACTGCCCGGAGGAATGACGATACGATACATATCGTTGGTCAACCGGTTCAGGTCTTCCACAGTGATCTCATCATCCGAGTCACGCGTGATGGAGCCATGATGAACTGCACTCTTGATGTGCTGCCCGGCAATGCCCACATTGACCACCCGGATGTCAATACCTGACTGCTCGCTGGCCTCAGTCACCGCCTTTTCGATGGCATTCACGGTTTTGTCAATGTTGGTGACAATCCCGCGGATCACTCCATCAGAAACGGCTTTCCCAACACCCAACACTTCCAGTTTGCCAAATTCATTTTTGCGACCCACTATGGCGCATATCTTGGTAGTTCCGATATCAAGACCGACGATGATTTTATCCTGTTCCATATCTTTTACAATTAGCTATCGTATGATTCACTTTTTAATTTTTTATTTACAGATTAACTGATTATCAAATTTTACATTGACTCTTTCATAGGTGTTCCATCCCTTATTGGGGAGTACTTCAGTATAGAATAGCTTCAGCTTTCTGAATTTTTCTTCATAATCCACCGGCATCCCAAAGTCAACTTCCTGCTTGGTCACCTGCGGCAACAACACCAGCTCTCCTCCCCTCTGCACCACAATCCCTGCTATTTGAGCCCTCCAGAATTCATGCTGATCAATGTATTGGAGTAGCTTCAGCAGGTCTTTACCATAATCTGTTTCCTGAATGTTTTTACCCCAGGAGAACTTATGCTCCAGCTCCAGGATCAGCACCCGGGAGGTATGTTTAGTAACTGTGGGGAGTAGCGTTCCATTCTCATCTATGTAATGGTCAGCGGCTCCTTTTTCGAAAATCCTTGCAAGGGGTCTGGCCTGCTCTACCTTCACCATCAGATTTCCCTGAATGTCTTTATAAACCTGAGCATCCTTGACAAATGGGTGCTTTTCTACCCTGGCTTCCAGCATATTCAGATCCAGCTTCCCAACAGGCAATCCCAATACGTAGTCTCCCCCCTTATCATTGATCAGATCCACAATCTCCAATTGATCCGTGAAGAAATCGCCCCGCTGATCCTTTATCTCAACTTTCACATTGGCTACTTGTCGGGACACGTTTTTATAGCCCGTAATTGTGATCAAGACAATCATCAAGACCGCAGAGATGGAGAAAAGCAATATGGTTTTGATGTTATACTTCAACTTTTCGGTCATTTAGATAATAATCTCTAATTCTTTCTACTTCTCTGTCAATGTCTCCAGCGCCTACTGTGAGCAATACCTCGGGATTTTTCTGTGCGATCACCTCAATCAACCGGTCACGCTCACAGATCATCTTGTTGGTATTGTTGATCTTCTCCAGGATCACTTCTGAAGTAATGCCCGGGATCGGCTCTTCTCTGGCCGGATAGATATTCATCAAAATGATGTCATCCGCGAGTTCCAGACTTTTGGCAAACCCATCCTGAAAATCTTTGGTCCTGGTGTACAGGTGTGGCTGAAAGATTGCCGTGATCATTTTGTCCGGATAAAGGCTCCTCACAGATTTCAGTAATGCTGTGATCTCTGTCGGATGGTGTGCATAGTCATCGATATACACCACTTCTTCAGACCTGATGATATATTCAAACCTTCGTTTTACACCTCTGTATCCGGCAATTGCTGCTTTTACCTTTTGGGCGTCGATACCAAAATCCAGTGCCATCGTGATGGCAGCTATCGCATTTTCCACATTGTGATAACCAGGTACCTGAAGCTCAACATCCGCTATCTTTTGATCCCCCGCATAGTTGAAATAGAAATAGCCATTTTCTACGCGAATATCCTGAGCCTGTATGTCACCCATTTCGATGCCATAGGTCTTAAATGGAATATCGAGATGGCTTTTGATGATCTCAGCAGCCTTCGCATGAATCAATACCTTGCCCTCCGGATTGGTTTTCCTCAGAAACTCGGCAAAGGCTTCGTGCATTGTTTTCAGGTCACCATATATATCCAGGTGGTCAGGATCCACAGAGGTCACGATGGAATAATTGGGTGAAAGTCTGTGGAATGACCTGTCAAACTCATCCGCTTCTGCCACTACCGGGGCATCTTCCGCGCCAATCAGTAGGTTGGAATCATAGTTGGTCATGATACCCCCAACAAATGCTGAGCAACCCACGGTCTCATGAAGAATATGTGCGATCATGCTTGAGGTGGTGGTTTTGCCATGTGTGCCACCTACAGCTACCGTCCAGTGACTCCTGGAGATCGTGCCCAGCATCTCAGACCGCTTCATGAGCTTGTAATCTCCTGACTGGAAGAAGCTAAGTTCTTTATGTGTTTTAGGTACCGCAGGCGTAAAAACAATCACTGAATGTTCTTTGTCTTCCAATACCTCTTTGGAGACCAGGTTCAGGTCATCTATATAATGGATGTCCATGCCCTCGGAGGCCAGTCTTTTTGTTAACGTTGTCTCGGTTTTGTCATAACCGGACACAGCTATCCCCCGCTGACTAAACCACCTGGCCAGTGAGCTCATACCGATGCCTCCAATGCCGATAAAGTAGACCCTATGTATCTGATCCAGGTTCATTTAATCAATTCAATTATTTCTTTTGCAATCCTATCCGAGGCATCTTTTTGTGCCATGCCCAGGATCTTATTGGATAATTTTTCTCTTTTCTTCTCATCTGAAAGAAGTGCAATGGCTTCATTCACCAGTTGCGCTCTGCTCTCATTGTCCTTTACCAGGACTGCCGCTTCGTTCTTTACCAAAGCCATCGCATTTTTGGTCTGATGATCCTCCGCCACATTGGGTGAGGGCACCAAAATGCAGGCCTTGCCTGTGAGCATCAGCTCAGCGATAGACAAAGCCCCAGCACGTGATACTACAATATCTGCTGCAGCATAACCGTAAACCATCTCTTTCAGGAATGGCATAATCCTCACATTGTCATGAGCAGGCATCTCCTTTTTAATGCTTTCAAAGTAATATTCACCTGTCTGCCAGATCACCTGAATGTCCTGCGCAACCAACTGATCGATACCCGCTTTGATGGATTCGTTTATGGTTCTTGCCCCCAGGCTGCCCCCGATGATCAGCATTGTTTTCTTTTTCGGATCCAGCTTGAAAAACTCAAAGGCCTCTTTCCGCTTCGAATAGACATCCATTAGGTCTTTTCGAACAGGGTTACCGGTTAAGACAAGCTTCTCTGCAGGAAAATATCGCTCCATCTCAGGATAGGCGACACAGATCTTATCCACTTTACCTGCCAGCCATTTATTGGTCAGTCCGGCATAAGAGTTTTGCTCCTGGATTATAGTGGGTACCCCTTTGGATGAAGCCACGAATAGCAGGGGCCCACTTGCATAACCGCCAACACCTATTACGGCATCAGGCTTAAATTTCCTTAGCAGTGATCCGGCCTTGAACAGGCTGGCAATCACTTTCACAGGGAAGAGTAAATTTTTGATGGTCAGACTGCGTTGCAGACCACTGATCCACAGTCCTACAATAGGGAAACCTGCCTCAGGGACCTTTTTCATCTCCATCTTTCCTTTGGCGCCGACAAACAGGATCTCCACCTCCTCCAGCATATGCTGAAGCGACTGAGCAATGGATATTGCCGGGTAGATGTGTCCGCCTGTTCCGCCTCCGCTTATCATGATCCTATATTTGCGTTTTGTCTTGATCGTTTCAAATTTTTACGCTGCCTGTTTAATTTTTTCTCTATACTGGTTTCCTGACGCAGTACCTATATCATCAATCTCACCCCTACTTACACTCAGGATGATCCCAATGGCCAAACCGGTGAACAGCTGAGAAGTACCCCCCATACTGAACAATGGCAAAGGCAAACCGGTGATCGGACCCAGGCCCACAGTAACACCCATGTTCACAAATGCCTGCATCACCAGTGCGAAAGACAATCCCGCCGAGAGCAGTCCTCCATAAGCCCGTTCACTCTCCGCTGCTGCTTTCATGCCCCGGTAGAGCAATCCCAAAAACAGCAGCATCACTGTCACCCCACCTATCAATCCGTATTCCTCGATGATGATGGCATACACGAAATCAGAATAAGGATGGGGTAGATAATTTCTTTGATCACTTTGGCCAGGCCCCTTGCCAAACAATCCTCCGGTAGCAATGGCGATGTTCGCCTGTTTTTCCTGGTAGGGAACTTCTTCTTTATCCATGAAAGCAGTGATCCTATTCAGGGCAGTTGCTCCGCGTTGTCCTACCATCAGGGAGATGGATCCTGAGCAAAAACCGATGATCATCAGGATCAACAGGTATTTCACCGGAACCCTTCCGATGAAGAGCACCAGCATACAGGTAAGGAAAAGCAGTATGGCCGTAGAGATATTGGTCATGGCTATCAACCCGCAGATCAAACCAACCCATAACAGCATGGGAATGATTGACTTTTGAAAGTTCTCGATGTCCTGCTGCTTTTTGGAAAGCATGCTTGTGAGCGTGACCAAAAGTGCCAGCTTGGCCAGATCCGATGGCTGAAACCCCTGATTGATCACAGGAATGGTGATCCAACGGGAGGCTTCATTCACATTGGTTCCGAAAAGCCAGGTGAGTAAAAGCAAGGGTGCCGATACCCACAGCAGCAGCTTAGAGATCCTTGAGTAATATCTGTAGTCGATGCGATGGGCAATCCACATGGCTACCAGACTGAGAAACACCAGGATGGCATGTTTGAACAGGTAGTATTCCGTGTTGCCAGCTTCCATGCGGTAAGCCAGGCTACCGGTAGAGCTGTAGACTACCAGGATACTCCATATTGAGATAATGAAAACAATGAACCAGATCACCGGATCACCTTTCAGATTTCGATATGCCCATTCCTTAATCATCGTCATGACTTCACTTTTTTAGGTTTCACCAAAGACTTCACGGCTTTTTTAAACTGATCTCCACGATCCTCATAATTCTTAAACAGGTCGAAGCTCGCACATGCAGGAGACAGCAATACCACATCTCCGGGTTCAGCATGCTCAAAAGCCATCCTGACTGCCTTTTTAATTTTGTCTGTTTCCAGAAGCGTTACTTTACCTCTATAGTGATCATTCAGTGGCTTGTTGTCTACCCCCAGACTGATCAATGTCTTTACTTTAGCTTTCACAAAGCTGTCCAGCACACTGTAATCATTCCCTTTGTCTATTCCTCCTGCCATCCAGATGACTGGATGATTGATCCCTTCAAGGGCGTAGTAGACTGAGTCCACATTGGTAGCCTTGGAGTCATTGATAAAGGTGACACCCTCAATTTCAGCTACCTTTTCCAGCCTGTGAGGTGCATTTTTAAAGCTTTTCAATCCTTTCAGGATCTCTTTGATAGAGATTTCCATCCAAAGCGCACACATCACAGAGGCCATGGTATTGATCATGTTGTGCTTGCCAATCAGCGAAATCTCTGAAACAGGAATCTTATGATGTAACTTCGCCTCTTTGTATTCATAGTTGAAGATCAAATGCTCTTCATCCAGGTAGGCGTTCCACTTGTCATTTTTTGTAGCTGAGATCGCAAAAAGGCAGGCTTCTATATTTCTTCGAGCCAATTCTTCTGTGATCGGTTGACTATCCGCACAATAGATGAAGCATTCCTCTTTGGTCAGGTTCTCCGTGATCCTGAATTTTGAAGCGATGTACTGCTGCATGCTGTTTTCATAGCGATCCAGGTGGTCAGGAGTAATGTTTAGCAGTACCGCCACATCCGGCTTAAACCTCACAATCCCGTCAAGCTGAAAGCTGCTTACCTCGATCACATAATAGTCAAAACCTCCCAGGGCTACCAGTCCAGCAAAGCTTACACCTACATTGCCTCCCAGCGCCACCTTCAGGCCTGCTTTTTTCAGCAGATGATATGTCAATAGTGTTGTGGTCGTCTTACCATTGGTTCCTGTAATGGCAATGACTTTAGCCTGATCACCCACATGTTGATAGGCAAACTCCACTTCTGAGATCACAGGTATCCCTTTGGTCAATGCTGCTACCACCACCTTTACGGTATCAGGAATCCCGGGACTCTTTACAATGACATCAGAAGCCAGAATCCTTTCAATGTCATGACCACCTTCTTCGTAGTCCACATGGAAGGATTTTAGTTGAGTCAGTGTCTGCCCTGAGATCTTTCCGGAATCGGATAAGAAAACATCATAGCTCATCTTAGATGCGAGCTTTGCTGCTCCCAGACCGCTTTCGCCTGAACCTAATATGGTAACTCGTTTACTCATCGAAGGAGTTTTGTCTCATTCTTTTCTCCAAAACCTGATCACAGCTCATAGAGAAGAAGGAAAGCATTTCAAATCCAAACTTCACAAACTCTGTGATCGGTACATATTTCTTTTTTCTGTTGGCAATGTCCAGCCTGTCCAACAGATAAATAATTTCATCCATTTCATGCTCTGCGGCACTCATGGCACCAGATAGCGCACCTTCTCCATCAGCCATCAGCAACCGGTTGAAGATCTTTTCCAGTCTCCTGGACCTTCTGATCAGCACGGAAGAATACTCCGTTAAACTCCCAATAGGCAGAAGATTCGGTAGTTCAGCGGCTTTGAGCTGAAACTTTTCATTAAGGTGTTTAAGCTGGTCTAGTGTCATGCTATCTAAGTTTTAAAGTTGCTAATGTGATGATGGCCAGAAGGATCCCTGAGGTCCAGAACCTGGTAACAATTTTGGCCTCGTGCCAGCCCTTCTTCTGATAATGGTGATGAAGTGGTGACATGAGAAAAATTCTTTTGCCTTCCCCGTATTTCTTTTTGGTGTATTTGAAATAAGACACCTGCAGGATCACCGAGAGGTTTTCGATGAGGAAGATCCCGCACAATACGGGAATCAGTAATTCTTTTCGGATCACAAATGCCATGACGGCTATGATCCCGCCGATGGACAAGCTGCCTGTATCCCCCATGAAAACTTGTGCCGGGTATGAATTGTACCATAAAAATCCTATACACGCCCCTACAAATGCGGCACTGAAAATGACCAGCTCACCTGCATTGGGGATGAAAGCAATGTTGAGGTATTCGGCGAAGATGGCGTTACCAGACAGATAGGCCAATATGCCCAGAGTCAGGCCAATGATGGCTGAAGTGCCCGCTGCCAGTCCATCCAGTCCGTCGGTCATGTTGGCTCCGTTGGAAACGGCTGTGATGATAAAGATCACTACCAGCACATAAATGACCCAGGTATAGTCATCAAGAAAGGCTGGTAACAGCATATTGTAATGGAACTCATTGCCCTTAATGAAGGGTAACGTCGTAAAAATGGCCTCACTATCAATGATGCCTGCGAAGTTGTACCCGGGCAACAACACATCCTGATGCCACACCATAACAAGTCCGACCACCAAACCAAGTGCTACCTGGCCAATGATTTTAAACCGCCCTCTCAGTCCTTCTTTGTTTTTCTTTTTGACTTTTAAATAATCATCTACAAATCCAATCAGTCCCATCCAGGCAGCGGTGATCAACAGCAGGATCACATATATATTGTCAATTTTGGCAAACAACAGCGTTGGGATGATGATGGCTGCCAGGATGATCAGTCCACCCATGGTTGGTGTTCCCTGCTTTTTCATCTGGCCCTCCAGCCCCAGATCCCTGATGCTTTCACCGAGCTGATTTACCTGAAGTGCTTTGATGATCCATTTACCGATATAGATGGTAATGAGCAATGAAAACAGCGCTGCCATACCTGCTCTGAAGGAGATAAAACGGAATACCGTCGCTCCCATCAGGTCGAATTGTTGCTCCAAATAATCAAACAGGTAATACAGCATTTATCTAGCTCTAAAAATTATGATATCAAAAACTCTTATACTTTCGAAGTGACCAAAAAGCTGATTCGTCATTCTGAACGCAGTGAAGAATCTTGTGATAGCAATTACCACATCTGAATAACAAGATTCTTCGTACCTGCTTATGACGGAATGGATTTGCGCTTTTTGGTCCATATCAATCATCTAGTTATCTTTTAACATTTCCATCAATACTTCCCGATCATCGAAGTGATTTCGTACTCCTTTGATCTCCTGGTATGTCTCATGGCCCTTCCCGGCCACGAGAATAATATCTCCTTTTCCAGCCAGGTTACAGGCTGTACGTATCGCTTCCTTCCGGTCCGCAATGATCATGGTCTTGCGTTGCTCGGTCTTGCCTATCCCCGCCATCATCTCATCCAGGATCACACTCGGATCTTCATCCCTGGGATTGTCCGATGTCAGGATCACCTTGTTGCTAAAAGAAGCAGCCAGCTTACCCATCACCGGTCTTTTCGATTTATCCCTGTTACCTCCACATCCCACAACAGTCACTAACATCTCCTGGTGTGTGCGTAGGTTGTCAATGGTTTTCAATACATTCTCCAGGGCGTCCGGTGTGTGCGCATAGTCCACAATGGCCAGGATATCCTGCTTATTAGCTACCTGCTCAAAGCGACCTCTGGCACCTCCCAACATGGAAAGTGCGGTCATCACCGCTTCCTTTTCTTCTCCCAGAAGCACCGCAGCGCCGTATACTGACAATAAATTGTATGCATTGAAATCACCGATCAACTTAAACCACGCATTGACGCCATCCAGATCCAACTCCAACCCCTGCAGGGTATTGTGGATCACTTTGCCCTTGAAGTCCGCCATGGATTTCAAGGCATAGGTGTTTTTGGATGCTTTGGTATTTTGGAGCATCACCATGCCGCGCTTATCATCAAGGTTTGTCAGGGCAAATGCCTCCGATGTTAATCCATCGAACAATAATTTCTTGGCCTGGATATATTCCTCAAAGGTCTTGTGGTAGTCCAGGTGATCGTGGCTGATATTGGTAAAAATGGCTCCACTAAAGGTGATACCAGCTACACGATGTTGCACCAAAGCATGGGAACTCACTTCCATGAAACAGTGGGTACACCCTGCCTCCACCATCTGGTGAAGCAATTGGTTAAGCTGGATGCTATCCGGAGTAGTGAACTGAGCTGGCAAGATCTTGTCATCGATTTTATTCTCCACAGTAGATAGCATCCCGGCTTTATAACCAAGATTTTTAAACAAGTCAAAAAGCAGGGTGACGGATGTGGTTTTACCATTTGTACCCGTCACGCCAACCAGTATAATTTTCTGAGATGGATTGTTGTAAAAATTGGAAGCAATGATCCCAACTGCCTTGGCACTGTTATCTACAGACACATAGGTCACACCTTCCTGCAATTCTTCAGGCAACATTTCGCAAACAATTGCTGTGGCACCGGCCTTCACAGACTGACTGATGTAGGCATGCCCGTCTACAGTGAGTCCTTCCACCGCCACAAAAAGGCTTTGTTTCTTTACCTTCCTGGAATCAAAGGTGATATCGGAAACCTTCACCTCCCGGTCGCCATGGATCTCATTGAGCGATACACCAAACAATATGTCTTTTAGCATCCTCATGAGCTCAATTCCAGTTTAATTTCATTGCCCTGATTAAACTTCGATCCGGGGAGCACAGATTGCTGGCTCACCCTTCCTCGACCGGATACCTCGACTTTCAGGCCCAGGTTTTCCAAAACATAAATGGCATCTCTGAGTGTCATTCCCCGCACATCAGGCACCCGACTATCGCTGATCTGGTTGTTTTCCCAGATGATCGTGTTGTTTTCAATGTCTGTTTTTACCCAGGAAGCATCATGGTTAGACAGATTGGCTATTCCAAGGTCATCACAGATCATTTTGAGCTCATCCTGCTTTCCGGAACGGATGACTGGGAAAATACCAGCATACTGATCCGGGTCTTTGGGGAGCTCCTGGTGCATTTCCACCTGCAAGGCATAGATGTTATCGGCAATCTCTTTAAACACCGGTGCAGACACATCCGATCCATAGATATTCCAGCCTTTCGGGTTGTCAATCACCACAATACAGCTGTATTTTGGATCCTCCGCCGGGAAATAACCTGCAAACGAGGTGTAATACTCATTGATATACCGACCGTTCTTCACGTTTTTAGCGGTCCCGGTCTTACCAGCGATCTTGTACTTTGTCATGTTGATGTTTTTCGCTGTACCATTTTCCACCACACCCTCCAGCATCAGCCTGAGTTTGGCCAACGTTTCATTTGAACAGATCTTTTTATTGATAACCTGTGGTTTAAAAGTGTCCATCACCCGATTGGCACTTTTTACTGATTTCACGATTAGTGGCTGGATCATCTTGCCATTGTTGGCTACGGCATTGTATAAAGTCAGCATCTGCAATGGGGTCATTTTCAGCTCATAGCCGTGAGAGATCCATGGCAATGAAACACCGCTCCAGGTAGAGTCTGTTGGGTCTTTGATATAGGGCACCCCTTCGCCAACCATCTGAAAACCAAGCGGTTTTCCAAGACCTGTTTCCCGGATAAATTCAATAAACTCCCCCGGGTCATCTCCAAAATGCTTCTGTACCAGCTTGGCAATACCGATGTTGGACGATTTCTCAAAAACTTCCTTCACCGTCAGTACACCAAATCCACCCTCCACATGATCACGCATGGTCTGGTTGTAGAATTTGTAGGCTCCCTTACCCGTATCCACTGTATCTGACAGCTCCATTTTGGTCTCTTCCAGCAGGGCCATCATAGATGCCAGCTTGAAGGTAGACCCCGGCTCACGTGCTCCCTGGCTACCCACGGCATAATTGTATCTTTCGTAGTAATCTCCCCGGCTGTTCCTGCTCAGGTTGGAGATGGCTTTGATCTCTCCGGTCTTTACCTCCATCAATACGACCAGTCCATAGTCGGCCTGGTGCCTGGTCAGAGCTTTCAATAAGGCAGATTCTGCCACATCCTGCAGGTTGACATTGATCGTGGTTTGGATGTCGTATCCATCTTTTGGTCGGATCTCCGTACCATCATACACCGGCTTCCATCCACCACCTGCCATGCGCTGGAACACAGAGCGACCGTCCATACCGGCAAGCTGCCTGTTGAAGCTGTATTCCAGGCCTACAACACCCCTGTTCTCTGCATTCACGGTACCGATGGTACGATAGCCGAGCTGAGAAAAAGGCAAGAAGCGCTCTTCCACCTTTTCGAATATCACACCGCCCTTTAGTCGGCCTTCCCGGAAGATGGGCCAGCTTTCCATGCGTTTTTTCTCCTGGTAGCCGATCTTTTCCCTGTTGATCAGGATGTATCTTCTTCGTGCTTTTCGTGCCGCATCGATCTTGCGCTTGTATTGAGTAGGCGTGAGGTCATCGTAGAACCTGGAGAGCATATAGCACAGGGAATCAATGCCACTGGAATAAAGTTTGCTGTCTGCCAGTGACGGATCAAAGGCCACCTGGTAGAATGGAATGGACGTTGCCAGAAGGCTGCCATCATCTGCATAGATGTTGCCACGCGTGGCTTCGATCTTGCGCATTTCGAGCCCTAAGGTCTCGGCCAGACCACGCCAACGATCACCCTCAGCATACTGAAGCGTTATAATGCGAAAAAGTATCCCCCCTGAAAAAAGGAATACTAGCAAGAAGGCGATGCGCACCCGGAGCAATATGGATCGCTTGATACTCATTCCGTATTCACGATGATTTTAAAGGGTGGATGTTTGCTTTCTTCCAGTCCCAGCGCCCTGGCCTGCCTGGCCACTTCAGATTGCTTGCTGGCAAATTTGTATTCTGCTTTTAAGGTCGTGTAGTCTGCCCGAAGGTCTTCTACTTCACTTTCCAGGGTGTTGATGGCCCGGATCTTTTTCTCGGCATAGTGACGGTTGCCTATATATATGACACAAAGTGCGGATATGAACAGGATCTGAGGTAAAAATCTGACATGGATCACCTGTGCCAGCGACTCATCGATCCTCAGGAACCGATCAATCAGCTTGAAAACACCACCACTTTGCGTGGTTGTCTTTCCGGGCATTTTGTAGGTATTACTTGACATTTTTTTACGCTTTTAATTTTTTCTTTTTTTATCCGGGGTCTGTGGCCCACAGACCCTTCTTTTTCTTTAAACTCATCCGCACGCCCCACATCATTCAATCCGCTCACCAATCCTCAGTTTCGCGCTGCGGGCGCGTTTGTTGCTATCTATCTCCTCCTCTTCAGCTACAATGGGCTTTTTCGTGATCGGCTTAAACGGCCTGATCTCATGCCCATAAAAGTCTTTTTCCATCTTCCCCTTGAAGTTGCCGGTATTGATAAAGTTTTTGACCAGCCTGTCTTCCAGTGAGTGGTAGCTCATCACCACCAGTCGTCCTCCGGGTCGGATCACCTCTGTTGTTTGCTCCAGGAATTCTTTCAGGGCTCCCATCTCATCGTTGACTTCGATGCGGATAGCCTGGTAGACCTGGGCGAGGTATTTGGCTTCCCGGCCTCTCGGCGCCAGCTTTGACGCGATCTCTTTGAGCTGCTGGCTTCGGGTAATCGGGGTGGCTCGTTCCCGGATGATGGCATTGGCCAGGGTTCTGGCATTTTTGATTTCACCGTAAGCGCTCAGGATATGGATAAGGTCCGATTCCTCGTATTCGTTGACGACATGAAAAGCGGATTTGTCTGCGTTTTGGTCCATCCGCATGTCCAGCTCACCATCGAACCGGGTGGAAAAACCGCGTGCCCCTTCATTGATTTGATGAGAGGAGACACCAAGATCGGCCAGGATCCCGTCCACCTGCGTGACGCCGTGGAATTTCAGATATCGTCTGAGGTACCTGAAGTTGGATTCAATAAATGTAAAAGAACGTTTCTGCTCCAGCTGATCGCTCAGCTTTTCCGCGTTGACTTTTGCATCAGCATCCTGATCAAAAGCGTATAATGTTCCTTCCTCCAGCCGGCCGACAATTTCTTGGCTGTGCCCGCCACCTCCGAAGGTCACATCGACATATGTTCCTTCGGGCCTGATGGCAAGCCCTTCTATGCATTGCTGCAGCATGACGGGCTCGTGGTAGGCACTCATATTTATTCGTCCAGGAATTTCTGAGCAAGCTCGCTGTACTCCTCCGGATCTTCGATCTGGTGCTCAGCAAACACTCCCGGATTCCACATTTCAACGTAGTTGCCCATGCCGATGAGGATAGCTTCTTTGTCTATCTGTGCATGAGCGAGCATTGTCTTGGGTATCAAAATCCTCCCCGCACTATCCAGCTCTACCTGTGCAATACTCCTGAAGAAGTTTCTTTTCAATTTTCGTTGCTCAGCGTTGAACTCACTAAGCGCAGCTATCTTGGCGTGTATCTTTTTGTATTCTAACATTGGATACACGATGAGATTTGGCTCGAATCCTTTTCGGATTACGAGCTCTGTAGTGGAGACTTCAGGAAGGTTAGTCTTAATCTTTGCAGGTAAGACCAACCTCCCCTTAGTATCCAACTTACACTCATACTCGCTTGTAAAAAAAGCCATCTGAGCCTTGAAAAATATAAACCACCGAGACAAATGTAGTGAAAAGATTGACATTTCCAACCACTTTCCCCCACTTTGTGACACTTTGGTAAAAATATTTGTTTCAGGGACATAAAAGGCCCTTTTGAAAGCATCAGGAGAGGTTGAGGCCTTAACTCCCTGAGCCTTAGGCGAGATAAAAGGGTGATTTTAAAGGATAAATTGGAGGAAATTGAGGTATTTTAAGATATGGTGGGAGGAAGTGGGGAATTATGAGAAATCAGAAGTCAGGAATCATGTAGAGCACAGAATGAATTGTTCTCTATCACAAAATGAATTGTTCTTTATCTACAATATCCACCTTAAGTAAGGTGTACTACGGGCGTTAGATTACCAGATATATATTCATAAACCAATATTTCTGGATCCTTGGTTGGTTGTATTAATCTCCCAAACTCTATCGCTAATGATGCTGGCATTGCTGGGACAACGTGAATTCTCGAAATTTTACCTACATCTTTCTGAATTGAATTTAACAACGATCTCATAGTTTTAATAAAAATGGAAACGTCAGACTTTTTGGTCAGAAAACCTTGAACTGGATTGTTTATTGACAATTCATAAATGCTTGGATCATTAATCGGCAGGCCAGCGTACTTATCTTCGTTTAAATAATCACTAAGCGCTATTAGTAAAATAGCATCATTTGATTTGCCTACTTTTATCCTCTTTACAATATAATCTGTGTTTTTACCATCTTCTTTGTCCCATTTCCATTTTTCATCTTGATCTTCTGATCTTCTGGGTTCAAAAATTTGGCATGAGATTTTATCTCCAATGGATCTACCCAAATACATAAGTAATGGCTGTGGCGCAAGACCGAAAACTGACACATGATTAATGCCTCCATTTTTACAAGCACGATTTAGATCATTTATGATTGAACCAATTTCTGTCACGCCCAATTTCCATGAATCAGTATTTTCCCGATCAAATGATCCTAAAGAAATCTTATACCAGTTTTCTTCTATTTTATCTGGGTAATCGGGAAGTATTGCTTGTAAAATCGCTCTTTTGGAGAATGCTGGTTGCTGTAGTCCTATTTGTGTTGTGAAAATTAATGGCCTTGTTTTTCTGCCTGGTTGCTCCAAAAGCATTCGAACTCGAGTAGTATGTTCAGCTTTCATTTCACGTAATCTCTCAACTGAATAATCTCCTCTAGTTATGCTGTCATCAATCTCTTTATGACAAATCCCACAAGCCAAAAGAATATTACTAGAATCTTTTGCAAGCTCTTTGGATTGCTCTCCACCTCTTGGACCATCTTTACTTGCGCCAATTATGTGAGCCATCTGACTAAAATTTGTTTGGCTTAGTGTAAGTTCATTATACCATAGTGGTTTATTGCAATTCTGAAACTGACATCTACCTGCTGCTTCTGTCCATACCTTAATTCTTACTTGTTCTGGGATACTTGGTCTATTGCCAGCCATTATTATCTATTCTTCTAATTTTCAGCGTTCTCCTATCTCCTTCCCAAATACCATATTCCTTAACTCCAACTATAACAAAATACAAAAATCTACTTGAAAATACTGCCGATTTTAATTGCTCCTTCCAACTTTTGATATCCTTGGAAGATGGTGATGGACTGCTTTCTGGATGTGAATGCCACTCTCCCAAGTAATGGCAAGTCCCATTACTTTCATCCCATTCCTTTTGGATTATGGCCTGATGTTCCTTACTCCTTTTAAATGAATTTCTGGATCTAACATCACTAGGTAATGGGGTTGTTACTTTGTCAATGACTATGTCTTTTGATGAAACAATAAGCCTGCCTAACAGGACACCTCCGGCTTCATACTTTGCATCGTCATCTTGTCTATATAAATTCATTGCAGATAAACATTGATCAGTCAATTTTATTCGACCTTTATTTTTTAATTTAAAGACGTTCGGAGGTAACCTATCTAACAAACCAAACATGTCTCTGATATAAATTTTGTTCTATTCCTGTACAACTCAGTTTCAGTGAATTGCAAATATCGACTTGAAAGATTGAATCCTTCTTTCAGAAATAATGATGAATTGCCTTTCCAGGATATTATTTGCGGCTCAAGACTCATATCTTCAATAGACTCAACGGCAAGACGTGATGCAATTTCAGCAGTTCTATTAGAATCTAAGTAACTAAATGGTACAAATAGCCCAGAACATCCTGAGATTGATTTAGTAAAAGCTTTAGGCTGTTTCTTACTGCAAAACGAAGCTCTGTTGCGTAGGTCTTCATCGTAAAGACACGAATAACAACCCAGACTTTTTGTATTGGTATAAAGCGCATGCCCCCCAATACCATAAGGCTCATTCCAGCAAAAAATCAAATTAATATCTAAATTTTTCCTTCTAATCTCATCATTTAAATACCTGTTTATAGTTGGCTCTCCTGTTGCCACAATTACCAAATCAAACTGATCAATTTCTGATAAATCAACATTTTCAATTTTATTCTGCTTTGGGATGACCTTGATTGTTGGAATCTGTTCCTCAATATATTTCATTAACCCCTGTGCTTTAGGTATTCCTAAATATGATAGGCCCAAAACATGTCTATGGATATTTTCTCTCCTAAGGTACTCTGGATCACAAAGGGTAAGATTCCCAAAACCCATCTTTGCCAAGTTCACGGATATACAACTACCCAGTGAACCACAACCGATTATTAGTGCCTTCTTTGTCTCAAGCATAGAATCACCGCCCCCTCTTGGCACCAATACTGTACTATCAATACGTTCAATTGAAAATGGCGTCAGTTTATAATCTAGTTCAACCTCAAGGAGAGGATGTTTAAGTGAGGTTATTTTTCTTCGCGATTTAATTCCAACAAATTGCCGTTGACCTTTATTATCGGGAATACCTAATACAATGTATTCATCTTTGTTATCAAAGCGATCTAATAACCTATTGAGCTCAGGGGAAGGTACTGACTTCAATACAAACCCTCGAACATCTTCTAAACTCCAGAATTTGTTATAAGGAGGGGGTTCAGTAATCAGATTCTCTTTTATAGGGATATAAATACCTCTGATTGCTCTACCTGGTTTCTTTAACTTGAACTTAGAGTTGATCAGTTTAAGGTCGCTTTGATCATCAGCTATGACCCGAATTCCTTCGTTAATTCCAATGGTAATCTCATAAGGATCATTACCACCTTGGATCAACCCAAAATACCTTGAGGATTCGTTTGCATTTCTAGCCCAATAAGTTTCAAATTCATTAAGAAAGTCATTCTTATTTTCTTCTTTGGATCCTTCTTCAAGAGCAAGGATTGTTCTTTTGAAGCACTCAGTTAAAACTCCTGCAGGATTTGAGTAATCTAAAATCAGGTTTTGATCTTGGATAAAACATGTAAATCCATCAGGTTCAACATGTGGAATAAAACCCAATGCGTCATGCGGATCAATAAGAAAAACAGGTTTATTCAAGGGAAAATTCTTCGGAACACCAATCAGAATGGATAGGCTGATTCCATTTACTTGAATTGGGCCCTTGTATGCCCAAAAGGCTCCTCTTTTTCTTAGGTTAGTTGTAACAGGGATATTAGTAAAGTCACTAAAATCCCTATTCATTATTTCAGTTATTTGCTCATTGCTAATCATTAAGCTTGTTCAGTAGACCCAACAACCGCAATATTTCTTTTTTGACCAGTTGTTTCCTTCGGTGGGATTGGAAAGTCATCTCCAAATTGTCTACTTAAAATTTCACATGCCTCAACTGGATCAGTTTCATTACTAGCTTTCATTAAGTCATCTCGTAAACTTTTAAGCTTTTCTTTAAATCTAGTTGTTTGCTTTTCGTTCTTTTTCATTTTCTCGAAAAGGTCATTGTAAGGGGGTACAGGCAGATCTACACTGATTTCATTAAAAATATCAAATTGATTAAGAATGTATTCCACCAAACTCAATGTTGCTTGAAGATCATTTTCTATTCTGTCCCCTGTGAAATTATCTTTTGAAACCTCCGGAATAAACCCATCAAAAGCAAGTGCTGTTATGGCTATTCCAGTAGGTTTTCCATCTACAGTGTTTTTTATTTTGTAATCTTTCCAACGTTTCAAATATCGAATAGCTCTTTTGAATTGTTGTTTTTCATAGGTGTCAGAATATTTTCCGTTTATTTTACTTTTCAGTTCTTTTGGTTCAGATACCTCCCATTTCTTATCACTACCTGTACTTGTTGGCTTTCCTTTCGACAGGTATATTTTTTTATCTGTATTGGAATTGGCATAACAGGCTAGATCAACATGAAATGCGGAGTCACCATTTTTAAGGTATTGAACTCTTACACATGGTTTTTTATATTCTACTGTTCTAAATTGCTTGTCAATTGCTTCAAATACCCATCTCTTCACTTCCAAAGCAGTGTAATCATCTTTTGAAAGATTAAATAGTAATGCGACATCAATATCATAGTCTTGTTCTGACAATGGCTTGATGCCTGTTCCCATAGAATAACTTCCTTGATTTTCAACTAAAAAGGTAATTAAAGGCGAGTTTTCATCTTCACTTTTCTTTTTAAGATATGCCTTGATCTCATCCACCAGCATATCTCTTTTATTTCTTAAAATTTCATTGTCTTCAGTATTGATGAGTTTTATATTCTCATGAAACTTAATGAATTGAGCTTGTAAAATTTTGTGCATGAATTTTTCATATCTAAATGTGAAAGGCAACTCTGAAAGGAAGGAATTAAAGCAGTGATTTTGGATAATACCGGTGAAGTACTATCTTTGCAGACCTAATAAAAACCTATCCTTTAAGGATATTACCAAAAATTATTTTACCAGGTGTAGCTCTAACTACACCTGGTTTGGTTCCACAATCGTTATGCCAAATATCTTTATCTGCTAAATAATTTAGTTTTATTCCTAATTATATTAGCATTATCCAATTAAACCACAAAATTTTATTATTCGCGTAATGACATATTGTCATAACGGCATGATGTGTCAGCCGCGTTCTGTGTGATTAGGTTATTATGTCACCTTGTAATTTGAACTTCCTTTCAGATAATCACTTCCTCTTTTTCTTCTTGTTGAGAAGCTGATCCGAGTACTTTTCAACTAAATACTCTTCAAATTCAAGTCTCCCAAATGCAACTGGCATAGTTGCTACCTTTATTTGGTCTTCGAAGTACAGATTAAGTTGAGTTTCTATACTGGCGGAGAATTTTTTACTTGAAGTTGCGACTTCATTAAATAGATAAAACCCTAATGACCTTCTATAGGAGTGATTCAAGGTTCTTCTTAAATCCTTCATTCTTTTTCTGATATTGCCAGTTTCTCCGAAATACGTTATTTCAGTATTATCATAAATCACATATATTCCAGGATCTTTTGAAAACTGTGCAGGCCACATCCTGTCAAATTCTACTGGTACTGCTTCCAGATTAAGCAGGTTCTTTTCATACTCTTCCAGCAGACTGGTAATTTCCGATAAGCTAAGACTCATAATACCCCTTTTCCCTCGCAAGTAGAATTAATTCATCCTGAAAAGTCCTGATACCTTTTTTAATATTAGGATGAAAATAAGGCCTATTGCCAATCAATCGAGCTATTTCCATTGGTTCTACTATTGTTGAACCAATAGGCCGTGTTGCAGTTGCAACCAGTAGATCTATGTCATCTAAATTTTCAGGCCAAGGTATTTGAAGATGACCATTTATATCACTTGAGAAAAGATTCGGATCTTTAGAGAAATTAACAAATCCTGTTTCATTTTCTTTCAGTTTTGAATTCCAGGTTTTGATAATTACGCTTTTGATTTCCCTTTCTATCATAGGGTTAATCAAAATTCCACAAATACACCACGGCTCACTGCCCTTTACAAAATGATTGGTTTTGCCGCCTTCAACTTCAGAAAGTTCATTAGTTAAATTTAATAATCTAGCTAGGGTAATTGGATTAGTCTTGGCCGGTACTGCCTTAGCTGTCCCAAACTGATCCTCATTCAATTTTGCGTCGAGAATCATGGTATAGGTTTGATTTTTTCCCTTCGCAGATAATCTTCCATACCGAATCGGCACTTTGACATCAACTGATTTTGACATTTCTAAGTAATCCTCTCTCCATTTTTTCCTTTTGCCATCACCAGGATTAAGATCATCTTGCCAGTACAATGATCCAACCATGAGGACTCCCGCAGAAAGTTGAAAATCACTCATACTCTTTTAAAATTTATACATCATTTGAGACCATTCAATATTTGCAACATCTTGTTCTATTCCAATTGGATTCCCTCTTTCATTTAATTTCTTCTTTGTTTTTATTAATGGTATATAAAACCAATCAGGATTCGGTAAATTCATTGTTAAATAAAACTCTTGAGGAATAACCCTTGGTCCAAATTGTGAGCATAACAATATAACAGCTGCACAAACTGATTCTATAGCATGAGACAGTTTAGCATAACGAAGATGTTCCTCACGGTTGTGCTTAGTCATATTGTAGGCATAGTACCAAGGAAGTGATTTAGATTCTTTCTTTTTATCCCATGAGGAGAAAGGATTGACAATTCCAATTTCTGGGTAATGAATCAATTGTACCTGATAATGATCAAGCTTCAAGGGATCAAGAAGCTTGATATAATCTTTAGTTGATAACCTGTCAGCTTCTTTTAAATATGAATGGGCACGTAAAATGGCCTTAAAACTGGATTCAACCTCCATACAACTTAGTAGTATGAGTTCTCTTATTTTAAATCCAAAAACATCCAAATTAGATTTTTGAGGCTCAACGTAATTAAATAATTCTATTAACCTTTCAAAAAGGAGTTCAACAGCAAGTTTAGATTTTGATACAACATCTCTTGAAACACCTAAGTCATCTGCATTCAAGTTAAAATAACTACCTCTCCACATTCTGGGGTAATACCGCCCTACTAGATTTTCGGATTTTATCAATTCACCTACAAAAATCTTTTTATCACCTGCATTAGTCATTTTGAATTTTGCCCATTTCTCTAAACTCTCAAAACCACCCTGCTCAATATCAAATACATCGACATTTCCATAACAGTTAAAAGAAAATTCTTTGTCCAAATCAATAGCGTGATAAAAACCATTGTGCTTATAGAAATATCTATAGTTACTTATCAAAGGATCTCCTTTGAAATAGAACGCATCATTAATTTCCTTACCTCCTTGCTGTTGACTTGACTTTTTCATAGGATTATTTTTCTCTGATCAATATAGTATTTCTATTACTTAGTAGAAATTCGTTACTATTTAATCATTGTTACCATTTATAATTTAAAATACCTGTAATGTCATTTAATTTTTCAATAATATGCTATTAATTTAACTAGTGTTTAAATTGTAACGTTATGAAGGCAATTCTTTATACCAGGGTATCCACCAAAGACCAATCGACGCTTCGGCAGGTAAATGATATGAAAAAGGTATCCGGGTTTGATATCGTCAAGACCTTCTCTGAAAAATTATCCGGATTTTCCAAAAGGATCTCTGAGAGACCTATCCTTCAAAAGGCTCTTCAATTTGTTAACGATAATAATATTGAATGCATCATGGTATCTGAGATCTCCAGATTGGGAAGGAACACTCATGAAGTGTTAGGCTTGATTGAAGAATTGAAACAGAAGGGCATCTGTATCTATATACATAATATAGGTACCACCATAAACCAGGAAAATTCTTCAAATGAAATTTTTACCAAACTGATCGTAACCATCATGGCCGACCTGGCTCGTCTGGAAAGTGAGCAAATGAGTTACCGAATCAAATCCGGGATACGATCGCGAAAGTTAAAGGGTCTGTCCACCGGCCGTCGAGTCGGAACTCAGGAATCGAAGGATAAATTTTTGGCCAAGCATCAAGACATCCAGAGGTACATAGATAAAGGCTACTCCTCAAGGGAAATTCAAAAGTTGTGTAAGTGTTCGCCGAATACGATAAAGAAGGTGAAGGATTTGAAACTAGATCCAAAAAACAAAGTTTGATGAACTAATTCAATATTTCGGCAATTTGACTTTTCACCTTTGGTGCTCTATTAGCAAAATTTTCTTCGAGGATATTGTCTTGACCAAGTATTACATAATGGGGAATCCCTGTGATATTGAAATAAGATTTAACCTTTGCATTCCAGTTACCTTCAGCAAATAGATGCTCTCCATGGATTTTGTGCTTGGCAATTGTTACAGGCCATTTCTCTTTTTCACTTTCCAGACAGATGTTCAAGAAGACCACTCTTTCATCACTTTCAAATTCCGCGATCATCTGATTTAAGGAGGGAACATTGGCGATACATGGACCGCACCAGGTAGCCCAGAAATTAATGTATACCGTTTTGTCCTTATAATCTCTTATCGACACAACACTGTCAATTGCATTAGTCACATAAAAATTAGGAATCGTATCTCCATGTTCTAAATTAAGTACCTGCATCCTTTCTTTTGATTTTGATCCCGCATTTTCAAGTAGGTGGGAATAATCTGCAATTTCAAACGCCATTGCTACGGAATCTACTTCAAGGGAATCTGAGTAGTATTTTACATGGCTACTAAAAAGAGATTTGTTGAATACTTCCTTGACCAATCCACTAAGCTCTTTTTTAGACAATTGCAGAATATGACTCCTTACGAAACTTGCTCTAGGAAATCCAGATAATTCATCATACTCTTTGGGTATACTGTGAAAAAAATAGCCTTTCAGAAATCGAAAATAGGCTGGAGAATATGCTGCCGCACGGTTATCGATCTTGATTCCTTCCAAATATTTGAAATACTGATCTGGCAGTGTATCCTCAAATACTTTGAACCTCTTATTGTAACCAGGTATAGCATTTTTGAAACCAACTCCGCCGTACAACATTTCATGGTATTCCAATTCATAAAACCATGCAGGCAGCTTATATTTATTTTGATAACCAGCCAAAAATTTGATCGCAACATTAGTTGTGGAATCAATCTTTCTCTTTAACAGACTATAAGTTGATTTAGAATTCACGAAGTTATTGAAGGGACGCCTTTGATCGCTGTAGCCCAGGTACTTTTCCTTTTGAAGAAAATAATTGTTGATTGCCTGATGCTTTCCTTGGAATTTGATATCTGGTAATCCATTGTCAAAATCTAAAGTCATATAGGTTGTGTCATTGGGCAACATTATCACATTAAAATATTGTTTATTCACAACCAAAAGACCTTTTAATGGTCGGTCTATCTCTAATTTCAAATAATATCTGCCACTTTCAGTGGTAACAATATCTTTTGACTCTACAGTTTGAATTGGCAATAAAGTACTTGCCCTAGATACCAGAAAGACCGAGTCTCTAGGGGCATTCAAGATATCAACAGCAACGACTGAAGGAGAAAAAGGGGCATATTCTTTAATATCCTTCTTCTTGCATGACTCGAAAAAGAATATAACACCAATTAATATCAAGCTCACTTTTTTCATATTTTCCATTTTTTAGTATGAAGTCTTTAGAGGTTCTACCATACTATCCGATCCCATTAATTTATCGGACTACATCACTCAATCAATCCTAGTAGCTGGGCACTCGAGCCCTCATGGCTTGGTCGGTCTGCGTCATCATCTACGATAACCCCATCCTGATCAATGATCATATATCGTGGAAATCCGATCAAGTTGAATTGCCCGGTAAATACGTTGAATTGATCCTCAGTCAACAAGTAGTGGGTGCCTTTCAATTCAAACCGGTCTATCAATTTCTGCCAGCTTTCCTTATCTGACCTACAACCTAGGTAGACAAACTCGATCGGCTTGTTTTTGAAAGAAGCGTACAGGTCTTTGGAATGTGGGAATTCTCTCAGACAGGGTGTACACCAGGAACCCCACAGGTCAATGTATAGGACCTTGTTGGGGTGTTTCTTTCGTATCTCTGAAAACAGATCACCAATAAAATCCAGGTTAGCCAAATCATCAATAGTTTTGATCCTTTTACTCCCCTGCCGTTTTTCAATCAACTGATTCCTGATGAAATAGTGATAGTCCCTTGCCGATACAATATCTCTAAATTCTGAATAAACGGAATCTACTGACTCAGAATTGTCCATGATATAGTCATTACAAATTCTTGTAAGTATCAGGTCTTTAGCTATCTGGTCATAGACATTCTCATCTACGATCTCAAAATATTTTCCTAATCCCTGGCTGACTTTACCCTGATTAACCAGGTCTGTATATTCCTGGTATTGATCAGAAAGAAGCCTATACCGATGTCCCTCGTACAGGTGGTTCATATAAGATTCATAAAATTCGGGACAAATCAAGTCATTTAACTCTGCTTTGTATTCATCAACAAATGAATAATAGTCATCGGGTAAATCATCTTTATGAAACCTTCCATAGTCAAGCATTTCGTCTGCGATTTTATACTTCACATAGGATTCCATCCACTGTAATGATATATCCTCTGCCCCGAATGTTTGATGAATAGAATCAATCTTCATTGGCATTGAAGCGGATACCTCATTTAATGCGCTTAGAAATACTTCAAGGGGAGCCTTCAATTTCTTTGTGAAAAGGTCAACACTGTTACGCGTTTCCGCAAAGGTTTGATAAAATGACCTGACGCACTGATTGGTCTTCACCTTATCACCTGAGAACTCAACCGAATTCTTAAAATCTTGTCCATCTGCCTCTATGTATAGACTATCTCCGGCTTCAGCGAAGAAGGTAATCAGTTTCCGGTTATAGCTTAGGTAGTTTGTATGCGGGCTAAGTATTTTAAAAGTGGCTTTGAAGCTTCCATCTTTGTTTATCCTTACCAGGTGGCTTTCTCTACCCATTAATTCCAATGAGATGATTGTCATGGTTCCTTGTGATGCATTTTCAATTCGACCAGCCACGATTACTGTCCCCTTATTCAGGATATGGTCCTGACTAGTTTGACCAATCGTGAGTATTGGTAGGAATAGAAAGAGGAGCCTGAACAGATTCATGTTATAGGAATGATAAATCAGAAATAAACTAATAATTTAGTTTAAATATAGCCGCTATGTGATAAATACACAATTTTTTAACTAACTACTTAGTTATTACTATAATTAAATGGTTTAAGTCCAATTACATACCTTTAATTATGAAACCGATCTTCAAACTGATCATAGTTATTTTCCTTATGTCTTGTAATGACAACAGGACAAACGAGGAATATATCCCACTTGCTGACGAATTCTTATTAACGGATTACACACCAGTACAGGTCATGCTGATAGGCACCTGGCATTTTAATTATCCGAATGCTGATTCATACAAAGTAGATTCAGCAAACATGATTGATCTGAGCAACTCTGAAAGACAAGTCGAAATCATGGAGGTTGTTGAGAAGTTTTCGGCATTCAATCCCACCATCATTTGTATTGAAATACCTGTTGAAAAGCAACCGGAGCTTGATAGCCTGTACGAAAGATATGTCTCTGGAGATCATGATTTGAGCATGTCCGAACAGCAGCAGCTTGGTTTTAGAATCGCACAAAAGAGTCAAGCAAAAGTTTTTGCAGTGGATAGTTACAGCTGGCTGAGAGAACATTCCAGCTATGAAGGTCTGCATGATATCTGGGATGAGAAGTATTACCTGGATACATTGGAATCGAGCAAATGGTGGAAGAAATATAGCTCATGGTATGAATTTGAAAATAAATTACTTTTTGAACATACCGTAATGGAAAAGCTCAAAATCATGAACCATCCTATAAACCTGAAAAGAAGTTTGGGCCATTACCTCGTGGAATTGAAAACCAGTAACCACAATGGTCCTGATTCCTTTTCACTAAAATGGTATAATCGAAATGTGCGAATCTTCAACAACATCCTGAAAACCAATCCCAAGGAAGGAGACAAGATACTTGTCATCTATGGTGCGTCTCACGTATCAATTTTGGAACAACTTTTTGATGCATCACCTCAGTTTGAGTTGGTCAGGCCGTTTGAGTATTGAAATATTTAACGGCCTGAAGTGATTTTAATTCTTCTTTAAAAGATTCACTATATTTATAAAGCAAGTGTGTGTTATTTTAAAATTTTAAGTGTTATGCAATCAATCATCAACTTATCAGTTAGGTTTAATCGCCTAACACATTTAATCATATTATTTCTCTGCTTAATATTCTGTTTACCTAACATAATTTCGGCATTTACAATTGAAGTGAGCAGCGACAACAAATTCAAGAAACTAATCATTCTTGAATATGGCGGGACAGGCTATCATGAACTGACAGTCGGAGGAACTACCAGTATTGAACTAGAAAATTACCCAAACGCTGTCTATCTCTCGCATAGAAAAAGTGTTTCGAAGAATCATGAGTTAGCCTTAGTTTGGGTTGAATCACCCACCAGTTCAATCAAGATCTCCATTGATGAAAATTTTCAGGTCACTTTTGAAAGTAAAGACGAGTTCCAGGAAGAATGCAACCAAATATTTAAGTCTGCCAGGAACATCTATTTGCAACTGGATTACAGACCGGCCCCTGATAAGCCGATAGAACCTACTCTGGTCATGGAAGCCAAGCTCATCAAACAAAACCTGGAAGTGCAGGCAAAGACCAGCGAACTAATGAAGCTGTATGACCTCAGTCAAAAACAAGGAATTTACAACTGGGCGACTGATATCCTTTCATCTTACCTGAAGGAGCCATTCGATCAACTTTATGACTCAGATGCAAAGAAACTCATTAAAGTACGAGGGCTTGACAGTCTGGAAAATGAAATTGAAATCAGACCGGACGGAAAAAAGCATCTTCTGATCGCTACCTCAGGAAGCTGGTGCGGCCCATGTATCAAAGGATTACCAAAAATGAGAGAGGTATATAACCAGGTCAACGAAAAAGTGCTTTTCGTGTCAACCTGGAACGACCCAAACCTGGAAACCTTTAATAACAATCATAAGGACAAAAAGCAGGAAATCATCTGGCCAAACCTGTGGGATCCATATGGAATTACGGCCAAATCCATCCACACACAGATTTATCCTTCATATGTATTATTTGACCCAAATGGAATAGAGGTGAAGAGATGGGATGGTAAGTTTCCGGGGGACCTGGATAGCTACCTGTAGTCGGCTTATTAATTATTTTGTGTATGAATAATTCTGTTAATCCAAAGATTAGAAGATTCTGAGTGTTGGAATACCCAAAACTATGTATTAGTCGATGAAAGTAGTCTCTCCATTTGATACTAGTAAGATGGAAAAGTTTTGGCTTATTATAAGGCTCATCACATTGCTTCTTATTACAGGTCCCTATGCATATACGCAATCAAATCTTGCATATAAGACCAGCGCTATTCAACTTGGGATTGTTCCCGGATTAAGTACAAATGGTGTCAATCCAGGAGAATACTATAACCTTATCTCCATTAATCTGTTCACTGGCTATGGCAGGAGTACCAGATATCTTGAATTGAATGGATTAGGTGGATTTAACACACATTCATCAAGTGGTATTCATATCTCCGGCTTAGCAAATTTTATAGGAGGTAATGGCCAGGTTGGAAAAACTGATGTTGAGAAAGAGAAAATCGAAGGGATAGAGTTTACGCCTGAATTGCATGGTTTTCAGCTATCTGGCCTCTTTAATTATGTGGGATATAACACAATCGGAAGTCAGATATCTTTAGGGTTTAATAGCACAAAGAATTATCTGCTTGGGGCTCAAATTGGTGGGATTCTAAATAGCGTGGGTTCTTTTACCAGTGGGGCTCAAATTGCACTTGGTGTAAATCTGACAAAACAGTCCATGTCCGGTACCCAGGCTTCACTTCTTTTTAATACTTCCGGAGGAAGGCATTCTGGTTTTCAGCTATCCGCTATTAATCATACAGGTGAAATCGGGAATCCTAAGGGCCCCGCTGAAGGAACAGGCACTGCTGTGCAATTGGGTTTGATCAACATTTGTGGGAATATGGGTGGACTTCAGGTAGGATTGATCAATATCGGTGACCGTGTCGGAGGCACACAAGTAGGACTCATTAATTTCTTCAAGAATGAAAAGGTTGGGAATTTCTCGGATGGGCCAGCCTACGGATTATTGAATTTCGGATATTTCATCCACCCGAGGATCTATGTTTCAGATCTATTCCTTTCCAATTTCAGTATCAATACAGGGAAGCCTCTGAATTCACGGGTATCCGAAGCAAAAAGACACGTCTATTCCTACAATGAGGTTGCTTACTCCAGAAATTATGGAACTAATAATGGCATGATTTGGGGACTATCCTATCGGACAGGAATAATCTCTTATTACAAAGGCATAGGCCCCGAAAATAGGAAAAACTACTATAGTATTTCAGGAGAAGTTGGTCATATTAATCCTAATTTGGATACGGATAATATCCTCAATCTAAGATATGCTCTTCATTTAGAGACAGGGTTTCGCTTGCCTCCTAAATTGAATAGTATTTACCCATTTATTGGTGTATCTTTTAATTACATGCCTACCTATTTTGGCAACTTCATTGAGGTATCAAAGAGTCCTACAAATGAAAGCAGAATTTGGCCAGGTTTATCAATAGGCGTGATGTTATACTAATTATCTATAGCCTTTGAATTTTTGAAAAGATACTCATGGAAATATAGACTGGAGCTTTTCAATCAAATCGTTCCCTCTTATGTATTTATCAATTATTTCTCCCTGTGGATCCAATAAGTAGTTCGTGGGTATCGAACTAATATCATACATAACAGGATACTTACCATTCCTTCCTTGTAGGTCAGAAACAGAAGACCATATCATTTGGTCTTTTTCCATTGCAGCCTTCCATTTTGACGCTTCAGTGTCTAGTGAAACACTAAAAATCTCAAAGCCTCTTTCTCCATACTCTTCGTATGCTTTGAGAAGGTTTTTATTTTCCAACCTACAAGGACCACAGGTTGAAGACCAGAAATCAATAAGCACATATTTACCAGCAAAATCAGATAGTGAAAGTTCATTCCCCTGAACGTCAGGGAGTGTAATGTTTGGTGCTTTTTGCCCTATTTCTAATTTTAAGGAGTTAATGATATGGTCCTTTACAACGGCTGAAAATACATTCTGTTTTACATCTTCAGATAACCCCTCATACAATTCCTTTACTATATCTTCTGAAATATAGTTTTGTAAGAATAAAAGTATAAATGGGCTAAGTTCATAGTCTGGATTTGACTTCACGAAAACTGTTTCAGCTTCTCTTTGAGCTATTTCAATTTGCTGATATGCTTCAAACAAAACAGACCTTAGACTATCCTCTTCTTCTGTTCTGGTTTCTGCCATTAACCCTTTAGTTTCTGCTACCACCTCAATACTGTCAAGCTTAACTTCGAAAGGGTTCGATATATTAAAGTGTTCGCTTGCTTGATCCTGAATTTTCGATCCGGATATTTTCGCATATCGAAATGTAGAATTGCTTGCATCAAACGTCATTTGATTGTTCTCCACCCACAAATATTTGTACTGTGAGAAGTTTTTAAGTCGTAGTACCATGATTTGGTATTCGTTGTCAATCTTTCCCTGAAAGAGAAATTTATTGTCAATTATCATTGTACTATCCATAGCTTTAGGAACAAAATCAGGCTTTTCCTTGGTGAATTCTAGTTGAGTTAGAAAGAGCCATGTACTATCTGGTAAATCACTGGTAAGCCCGGTAATAGTATATCCATCTCTTTTTGAAGAATTGCAACTTAATATCAAAACGAAGAGACTTATAGCCAAATATTTCATATTTGTGGTTATTTGAGTATCAGTATGATTAGTTATGTGTTCAGTAGATGAAGGTCATAATCCTCCATAGAATTACATCTTTGAATTATAAAATAGGATCAGACATTCCGTTAAGTTAGGTAATTTATCCAATAATGAAATACAGTTACATACTACTAATCATCCTGATCAGCTGCCATCCAGAAAAAGGCGATAAACTTACTACTGAATCCACTACAAACGAGTCAACAAACAAGTGGGATCTCCCTAACATTTTTTCATCTAAGGACACTGTCAGTTGTGTAGATGATACTATGCCTGAATTTGATGAAGTGATAGTTTCACTTGTTGATCAAGAGGGTAATTCCTATAAAGACACTGTCATCAATAGAATTGAAAAACGCAGAAACATCTTTAGTCCATGCAGAATCTATGTGTACATGGCCACCTTTATCGGAAACGATGATCTGGTCATTTCTAAAAAGATCGTGACCATGATGGCAACAGGAAGGCGATGGGATATTCAACCGGAAATACAGGATGAGGTTTATGTCACTTATGACTATCGGAAAGAAGACATTGAAGAGATCAATAAATATCAAGTCAATAAAATAATCGCAAATAGACCCTGGAGGCCAAATACTACGACGGGGATCATCGAAAATTGAAAAGGTATGGATGCATCCCTTCAGAGCCAACCAATATTTATTTACAGAAGTTGCTCCGTTCCCGGAAGTAAAATTTCCATTGAAAATTGATAAATCCTGGAGTGGATATCTTAGGATTGGCAATGGCTGGGGGGATTGGGTAAATACCTCTGGAAACATGACTTATCATGTGGAAAGTAAGGAAGATTACGATAGTAAAATGGGATTGATTAAAGATTGCTGGAAAATACGGTCTAAAGCCATTTATCCATTCGGAGTATCCTATTTAGACTTTCTATTCAATAGTGAGATTGGTTTTGTGAGAATGGATTATCTGAATTATGAAGAACAAAAGCTCACTTTCGAATTAATTGACATGATAGAAAACTAAGAAGACAATAAGGAATAATGAACGATTCCCCTATTTCCGACATCCCAAGAAGTAAAATCAATGTGTGCTGTCAATGTAGTAAATGATTTCTAACTTGAAAGCCTGATAAAAAAGATATTAGGTCATGAAAATATATTACTTGCTGTTTCTACTCTTAATTTCATTCACCTCATTTAGCCAGGCTCCTGGTGAAGACCCTAACTTGAAGTTTGATTCTTTTGATCTTCAGATCATAGAACTAGCTGACTCAATTCTTTCTAGCCCAGCTGTTTGGAATAAGCAGGATGATAGGGAGTGTTATAATGATGTTGAAAATAATAATTACAGCCTCTTTTGTGCTCTACTGAAAGCATCGCAGGATGTTCTAGGAGAATACGAGCACCGTCGAGCTTGTATGCAAATAGTGAGATTTACCCTCGAAAAATATGCTGAGGATCGAGTGAAACAGCATAGAATGATGGACTGGAACAATCATCCGGATACTTCATTCGAAGAAGTGAAAAAGGTGTTGAGAGAATCGGCCGAGGAAGTGGGAAAGCATCTAAAATAGTAGCAATATTTATGAACCACTCCCACATCCCCGATATCCCCAAAGCATTCCCACAACTCGAAGCCAAATGCAAAGAGATCGGTTTCACCATGCCGTCAGACATTTACATCGGCACCCTTCTGAAGTCTCTCATTGCATCGAAACCTCATTCCAATATCCTGGAATTGGGAACAGGTATCGGACTATCACTGGCCTGGATGATTGACGGGCTGGATGAGCAGTCAAAACTAATAAGTATTGATAATGATCCTGAATTGATAGGGATAGCAAAGGATTTCTTTGGGAATGATCCGAGAGTGCAATTAGTCTGTACAGATGGTTCTAATTGGATCAAGAGTTATCATGGCCCACCTTTCGATCTGATCTTTGCTGATGCCTGGCCGGGGAAATACAGCGAACTGAATGAAACACTAAAACTACTGAAGGTTGGTGGGTTCTACGTGATCGATGATATTAACGAGCAACCTAACTGGCCGGATGGTCATGCAGAGAAAGCGGAAAAGTTGGTTGAATATCTGAAATCCAGAGAAGACTTCACCATGACGAAGATGGATTGGAGTACGGGGGTGGTGATCTGTACCAGACGGATTTAATTAATATTCCCAACTGTTTATAATCTTGACAGGAATGTCAACTATTTGGACAAAAAATGGCTACGTTTCCTACATAAACTGCTGATTATTAATATTTTGTATTTTAGGTATGGTTTATGGGATTAGAGTTTTAGTCCATACTTCAGATAATATGCTTAAAAACTACATAAAAATCGCCTTAAGGAATTTGTGGAAAAGCAGGTTTTACACCTCGCTTAATATTTTTGGACTTGCGGTGGGTATGGCAGCTTTTATCCTGATTGCAATGTGGGTATTGGATGAACTCAATTACAACAAATACCATAGTCATTATGAGCAGATTGCTCAAATACGGCAAAACAGAATCTCTAATGGGGAGGTTCAAACACAACTCGGTTTACCAGGTCCATTAGCAACCCATCTTAAAACTTCCTTTCCTAACTATTTTGAAGAGGTTGTCCTTTCTTCTCATCCGGCAAGGCGAGTACTCACGTATCAGCAGCAGACGGTGTTTCGTAATGGCTATTTCATGGAATCCGGAGGTGAAAAGATCCTTGACCTGAAAATCATTAGGGGAGCACCAGCTTTCCCACTGGATGCATCTTCTTTTCTGATTTCTGAATCGTTAAGTAAAAGCTTGTTTGGAGAGCAAGATCCAATTGGCAAATTGATCACTATAGACAATTCGATCTCGGTTGAAATTACTGGAGTTTACCAGGACCTCCCTCCTAATTCAACATTTGGCTGGACATTTTTCTTTGGATCACTTGACCTCTATGTGAAATTTCAACGTTGGGCCATACATACCAGGGAAAACTGGAATAATTCTTTCTGGCAAACATATGCCCTGCTCAAGTCACAGGTTAGTTCTGAGGAAGTTTCAACTCTGATCCGAGATGAAGTATTCAATATCACGGAAGAACCTTCACATCCTGAATTATTTTTATATCCAATGTCCAAATGGCACCTGTATCCCGATTTCAAAAATGGGAAATGGGTAAGTACCAGACTGAATACTCTGTGGCGTTTTGGATTGATCGGAATCCTGATACTTATTCTGGCTGTTATCAATTTTATTAATTTGAGTACAGCCAGGGCTGGGAAAAGGGCTCGGGAAATTGGCATCAGAAAATCAATAGGCTCGTTGAAAAGACAATTGGTCACACAATTCCTTACTGAATCTTTTCTTGTAGTAGTTATAGCCCTGGGACTATCCGTAGTGATAGTTCAACTGGCCTTGCCTTTCTTTAATCAGATCGCCGTAAAGTCAATGGAACTAAATCTGTTGAGTGGTCAGCTGTGGCTTTTACTATTCATTTTCGCCTTTATAACCAGCTTGCTGGCTGGTAGCTATCCAGCCTTTTATTTGGCTGCGATAAACCCAGTCCGAGTACTAAAAAATATTCCAATCGATGGGCGTGGAACAATCCTGCCAAGAAAAGTATTGGTTGTCCTTCAATTCTCTATATCTATAACCCTCATCATACTTACTCTTGTGGTTTATCAACAAATTCAACTGGGAAAAGAACGGTCTTTGGGGTATAAAGACAACAACCTTATTCACATCTGGAAGCGTTCTGCAAACATCCGAGGCCCAAGGCAGAGCGAAACAATTGTTCAGGAACTTCTACAGTCAGGGATATTCAAAAGTGTAGCCGAGTCAAGCGGTCCTGTAACGGAGCGGTGGGATAACTATTCGCTGGATTGGAATGGAAAGAATCCCGATTTGATTGCTGAGTTTGCCGGTCTGGATATATCTCCTGAATTTGGAGAAACCATTCAATGGAATCTTATTGTCGGTAGAAATTTCTCGAGAGATTATTCATTGGATAGCTCTGCCATGATCCTTAATGAAGCTGCAATAAAAGTGATGGGTTTTGACAACCCCCTTAATAAAGTTATCCGATGGAGAGAGAAAGACTTCCGGGTGATTGGTGTGGTACAGAACCTCCTGATTGAATCCCCTTTTGACCGAATCCGCCCAATGGTATTTACAATGGGAAACGAATACCCTCATTACATCACAATAAGGCTAAAAAATCATGTGAAAATACCGCTAGCTATTTCAACTATCAATGGAGTATTTGAGAAAGTAAATGGTGGCGTACCGGATATCCAGTTTGTGGATCAGGAATTGGAAACAAAATATCACCAGGAAGAAAGAACCGGAAGGTTATCAACTGTCTTTTCCGGATTGGCCATTTTTATCAGTTTACTTGGCCTCTTTGGATTGGCTTCTTTTGTTGCTGAGCAAAAAACAAAGGAAATAGGTGTGAGAAAGGTGATGGGAGCAAATGCCATTAGCATCACGCGTAATATCTCTTTAGAATTTATTACGCTGGTGGGGATCTCATTTTTATTGGCTTTTCCATCTTCTTATTTCCTCAGTCAGCATTGGTTGGATCAGTATTCGATACAAGCAACAATATCTCCATTGGAGTACGTTCTTGTAGGATCACTTGTTCTTGTTGTTACTATATTAACGGTAGGCTATCAGGCACTTCGGGCAGCTATGGCTAATCCTGCTAAAGTATTGAGGAGTGAATGAAGTAAAATGCTAAAGGTTTACCTACTTATAGCATGGCGAAACATACTTCGCCAAAAGGGAAATACACCAATCAACCTGATTGGATTGATAGCGGGGATTACCACATTCCTACTTACTTCTCAATATGTATTATATGAAAAGAATTATGATACACAAAGTGAAAATCATCAGGATATCTATCGGGTTAATTTGCTCGTGAGTGACAATGGAATTCCAGCATATAAGACCGCACTCAATTACTCAGGCATTGGACCGGATTTAACACAATCTTTCCCACAGATCAAAAAATACTGCAGGATTTATTCTATGCAGTCGAGCTTCACACGTGCGGTTTCCTTTAAAGACACACATGACAAACTTCAGGTTTTTATGGAAGATAATATCTATTTCACACAACCCGAATTTTTTGATCTCTTCCCATTTGAACTAGCGGGTAATCCTTCTGCTTTGAATAAGCCATTTAAAGCGATTCTCTCGTCAGATATTGCCAAAAAATATTTTGGGGCTGAAAATCCAATTGGAAAAACCATCACTTTTAGACACAGCGAGGGAGAACATGAATATAGCATTGTAGGAGTGGTGGATGTTCCGGAAAACACACATTTAAACTTAAACATAATCCTATCCTATTCATCACTGGCATACGGAGCATTAAATTCGGAGGCATTTAATAACTGGAGCAGTGAAAATGCCTACACCTATTTGCAATTAGATCCAGGGACTAATTCGGAAGAGCTGGAAAATAACTTTAAACTGTTAATTGAGGAAAAGACAGGATCATCAGATACACAATTTGACCTCCAAAAAATAACTGATATTCATACAGGTGTGGCCTTGCTTGATGAACCCAAAAAGACTGTAAATTCTAGAAATCTACTTTTCCTTTTTTATGGTGGGTGTCTGCTTTTGATCATATCATTGATCAATTATGTGAACATTCTTTTGGGTGATGAGCTGAAGAGGAAAAATGGAATATACCTGGGACAAATCAACGGAGCGACGCAGTGGCAAATGTTTCAAACGCTTTTGATTCAATTCCTCCTACTCTCCTTTGTGGGACTTATCATTGCTCTTTTAGTATCATTTGCCATAAAAGATTTTGAAACTCTGGGGCTTCCAGTTACCAGCTTTCTCCTCTTTATGTTCCTCATATGTGTTTTGATAATATCCGGAATGTATCCAGCATATCTGATCACCTTTCGAAGGATAGACATCAATGCAAATAGGCGAAAATCCCTTACTGAAATATCATTGGGTCTTCAATTTTTCATTTGTATTGGGCTAATCATTTCTACTCTTGTTATAAACAAGCAACTGACTTATATCGAGAGGGAAGATCTTGGCTTTGATGCAGAAAATTTGTTAGTTATTAAAGGACCTGCCTCAACTGATTTTGCTGATTCTATTATTTCATTTCATAATGAAAGTTTCAAAAATGAACTCTTGAATAACCCACAAATACGATCCGTCACTTATTCAGGCATTATTCCTGGATCGGAAAACAGCTGGATCACTGAGGCTAAAATGGATCCAAAATCCAAAATATCTACAGATGTTAGTTTCAACATCATCAGCGAGAACTTTTACGAAACCTACGATATAAAATTATTAGCCGGTAGAGCATTTAACAAAAGTGATCAAAGGCAAGGAAGGTTCGGAGAGAGGATTGAAAGTGTCATTTTAAATCGCACAGCAGCACAAAGCTTAGGGCAAAGCATCAATGAAAGTACAATTGGAAAGCAACTTATCATTTTTGATAAAAAATGTGAACTTGTCGGAATCGTCGATGATTTCCATCAGCAATCATTCCATCATCAATTAAGTCCAGCCGCCTTCTTTCTGGACAAAAATGTGAGCCTTTACTTTTCTGTTAGGTTGGGAAAAGATGCAAATCATGAAATGCTGGATCGAATTAAATCAACTTACGCACAATTCTTTCCGAATAATCCATTTGAACATTTCATGATTAATGATTATTTCTATTCCCAGTACGAGTCAGAAAAGACGTTCTTCCAAATGTTTACTTATTTGTCAGGTATTTCGATATTGATTTCATGCCTCGGGCTCCTCAGTATTTCTATCCAGTATTCAGCCAGGAGAGTCAAGGAAATCGGCATCAGGAAAGTAAATGGTGCTGAATTGATGGAGATTCTTATCCTACTAAATAAGGATTTTGTCAAATTGATTATGGTTGCCTGTGTTATTGCAATTCCGCTGACCTGGTATGCGATGGATCAATGGCTTCAAAACTTTGTATACAGGACAGAACAAAGCTGGTGGATATTTGCTCTAGCTGGATTCGTTGCTCTGGCCTTTGCTCTCTTCACTGTGAGCTGGCAGAGTTGGAAGGCTGCTTCAAGGAATCCGGTAGAGGCTTTGCGAAACGAATAATAATTTTTTGATGACTCATGCTCAAACACAATCTTAAAATAGCCCTTCGATCACTTTTTCGAAACAAGTTATTCTCTTCTATCAACATCATTGGTTTGGCATTAGGCATCCTTACCTGTCTGCTAATAGGGCAATATGTAAGCTTCGAGCTGAGTTACGATAAGTTTCACAAGAATGCAGATCGAATTTATCGGGTACGTCACGATCGATACATTGATGGTGACTTACAATACCAAAAAGCTCAGGCGTTTATACCTACCGGTGAGGTCCTGAAAAATGAATTGCCAGAAGTACAAGAATATACCACCCTCTTTAGGGTAAGTGAACAGCATGATGTAATTATAACCTATCTGCCAAAGGAAGGAAAAGCCATTCGTTTTGTGGAAGACGATGTCTATAAAGTCAAAGGAAAATTTCAGGAGGTTTTTACTTTGGATATTTTGGAAGGACCGACAGAACTGGAAACGCTGAAGCCACATACTATTCTCATATCAGAGTCTATCGCTAATAAATATTTTGGTGATCAATCGGCTTTAGGGAAATCTTTAACAGATCCTAATTTGAAATCATACGAGATAGTAGGCGTATTTAAAGATCTACCAAAGAATTCACACTTTCACATAGATTTTCTCCTGGGATGGGATACAATTTCAGGTGACGAAAATTATGATCATAACAACTGGAGGTGGGATGCCTTTTATACCTATTTATTGTTGACCCCGGATGCTAGCCCTAAAAATCTGGAAACCAAATTCTCTGAAATTGCAGATAAGTATATGGGTGATCAAAACAATAACACCTATTCAAAATTTGTTCTCCAACCGGTTACTGATATTCATTTACATTCTGATCTAATGGGTGAAATAGAACCGAATGGTGATGGAAATATTATTAATGCGCTCACTGGGTTGGCCATTTTTATTCTACTGATTGCATGGATCAATTATATCAACCTGTCCACCTCCCACTCGCTTGACAGAACAGGTGAAATAGGAATCAGAAAAGCTGTTGGTTCGACCAAAAAACAAATTGTTAAACAATTTCTAACTGAAACTTTCCTTACAAACCTTCTTGCGATTTTGATCTCGATCATAATTCTATTGGCATTGTCCATTACTGCATTTTCTCATTATGAAATATCTCTTGAACTTTTCAAAAAAGCAGAATTCTGGGTTATGGTGCTTTTCCTCCTGATTGCAGGAAGTTTATTTGCAGGACTATATCCTGCTTTCATTATTTCATCCTTTAAGACGGTGAAGGCACTTAAAGGTAAGACTACTTCCATGGCTAATCGATCATCTGTTAATTTAAGATATGGGCTAGTCATTTTTCAATTTGGCATTTCTATAGTCCTGATAGCCTCAGTCTTAGTTGTTAACAAGCAGCTATCCTATATGAAAACGAAAAGCCTGGGTATTAATATTGACAATACATTGGTCATTAATACCCATGCCCCCGGAAATGACTCCGATTTCACAAACAATTTACTGGTATTAAAAGACAAACTGGAAGGTTTTCCATTTGCCAATGGGGTCTCTGCATCTTACGATATCCCTGGTAAAACACCCCTGACCAGGATTGGAAATTTCAGACATGCTAAGAATCCAGATGAGCTTGTCAATATTAACTTTTCAAGAATTGATGAGAATTTCATTCCGGAATTTGAAGTAGACTTATTGGCTGGTAGAAACTTTAAGAAAGGAATTGATAATCAGTATTCAATGATTATGAATATTGAAGCAATCAATGCGCTGGGATTTAATAATCCAAAAGATGCAATTGGATATGAAGTAAAATGGGGTAATGCCAAAAATCCGGGTAAAGCGGAGATTATAGGTGTAGTAGATTATAGATCCACTTCCTTTAAACAAAAAAATTATCCGATGGCATACACTTCAATGTTTTTCCCTTTAAAATATTTATCTATCAAGTTTGATCAGCATGATAATATGAATACTCAACAAAGTATTGAGATTGTTAAAAGCGAATGGGAAGAAGTGTTCTCTGAGACCCCCTTTGATTTTTTCTTTTTGGATGATTTCTTTAATAAGCAATATCAAAATGAACAGCAATTCAGTCAACTGCTTTTTGCTTTTACAATACTTGCCATTTTTGTAGCCTGCCTGGGACTTTATGGATCAACAACACTCATCGTGGCTCGCAGAACCAAAGAAGTTGGTGTTCGAAAGGTTCTTGGTGCTCCTGTAAGAAGTTTGTTGATATTACTTTCTAAAAGTTTCTTTTTCCTTGTTCTGATTGCCGGATTATTGGCTTTACCTGGTGTAGTCTTTGGAATAAATCGATGGTTAGAAAGTTATCCATACAGGACACAACTTCATTGGTGGCTATTCATAATTCCTATCGGAATAATGATGATAATCACATTAATTACCATTGGATCGCAAATACTCAGAATTTCATTATCTAACCCCGTTAATGCTTTGAGGTATGAATAACCTTAACTAAATAAATATTATGTTCAAACACAATCTTAGATTGGCCATAAGAATGCTCCTTCGAAACAAAGTGTACTCTGCTATCAACATAGTAGGTTTATCCCTGGGCATTGGCGTTTGTTTGCTCATTTACCAGTATATCCAGTTTGAACTGAGTTACGACCGATTTCATCCTAATGCTGAAAACACTTACAGGATAAGGCTGGATCATTATCAAAATGAATCCTTGGTTACATCAGAAGTGTTAACACCTTCAAAATTAGGAAGCAGTGTAAGTCAAACCTTCCCGGAAATTGAACAGATGGTTCGAATCAGACCTATGCTGGAGGATGAAGGAGTGGTTATTCAAAATCCGGAAAACAGCAACTCATTTCTGGAATATAACCTGTACTATGTTGATCAATCATTCTTTGAAATGTTCAACTACGATTTCATATCGGGAGATCAAACAACCGCACTAAATGATCTTAAGAGTATTATACTCACAGAGAAAACAGCTACAAAGTTTTTTGGTACAACAGATGCCGCTGGTAAAGTTCTTCAGATCAAAGGTGGAAGCTTAAGTGGAGACTTTGTTGTAACGGGGGTTTTGAAGAACCTTCCGTCAAATACGCATCTGGACTTTGATTTCTTATTGCCCTTGGATTTCTTGTTGCATAACTATGGAATCTACTCACGAAGCAATGGTTGGAAATGGTATAACTTTTATACGTATCTGACAATAAATCAAGAAGTTAATCCGGAATTAATCAGCAAAAAAATTGACCAGGTAATTCAATTAAAAAATGGTACTGGTCTTCAAGATGATGGAAACAAAATCAGGTCAGGATTACAAGCTTTAACTGATATCCATCTTAAATCCAATTTCCAAAGTGATTTATCCAGAACATCAGGAAACCTTATAAACATATGGTTTTACTCACTGGTGGGGTTCGTTATCCTGATAATTGTTTGGGTTAATTTCATTAATCTATCCACTGCACAGGCAATAGACAGAGAAAAGGAAGTTGCTAGTCGTAAATGCCTGGGGGCTTATAAAAAACAGCTGATCTTTCAATTCTTTACGGAATCTATCTTAATAAATATTATTGCTTCAGGTTTAGGTTGTATTGTTGCTATTCTACTGTTACCATTTCTTAGCCAAATTTTAGGGAAAGATATAGGATTCACTTTGTTCGAATCGACACCATTCCCGCTCTCTTTTCTCTCTTTCATTTTTGTTAGTGCGATATTGTCAGGGTTATACCCTGCGTTCATTCTATCTTCTTATAAGCCAACAAGTATCTTCCAAAATAAAGCTCCAAAAGGAACGAGTTTAATTCTGAGGAAGTCTTTGATCGGCTTGCAGTTCCTTGTTTCCATTCTTTTAATTGCTGGAACTTATGTTGTATACAAGCAGATCCATTTCATGAAAAGTCATGAGCTGGGGGTCGACATGGAAAATATAATTGTAGTACCAGGTCCACGAGTTGTCCTGGAAGGTGACCGGGATCTGTTGCCCATTAAATACAAGACTTTCAAATCCAATATTATTAATCATCCTTCAATCGCCTCGGTAACAGGAACAAGCAATATTCCTGGAAAAGGAGTAAAGTGGTATGGTGACATGAGAAAATTAGGTGCCCCTAATGAGGCATACGTTGAAGGAAAAGCCATTTTGGTGGATGCCAATTTTACGGACACTTATGATTTTGAATTTTTAGCCGGAGATGAGTTTACTTCAGATATGGGAAACTACTCCGGAGTAATTATCAATGAAAAAGCTGTAGAAGAATTTCAACTTGGCAGCCCAAAGGAAGCTATTGGTCAAAGTGTCATAATGGGTAAATTGGACACATTGAAAATACTAGGTGTTATTAAAAATGTTCATTGGAGTTCTTTGAGCGATCCAATTATGCCCACCATTTTTAGCCTTGATGAATATAATGCCTATTTCTCCATTCGTGCAAATATGGCTAACATCCCCAAAACAATAAATCACATTGCATCTACATATCATAAAGCTTTTCCGAATGACCCCTTCGAATATTATTTCCTCGATGAATTATTCAATAAACAATATCAAGCAGAGCAACAATTTGGTAAACTATTTACTGGATTCACATTTCTAGCTGTCTTATTAGCCTGTATCGGGCTTTTTGCGATGGTTTCTTTTTCGTTTAAACTTCGAACCAAAGAAATTGGGATTAGAAAAGTGCTAGGGGCATCTGTTGAAAGTGTGCTTGGACTCTTGTCAAAGGAATATCTCATCCTCTTCATGGTTGCTTTATGTATATCAGTCCCAGTTATTTGGATAGGGACAAATACATGGTTAGAAAACTACGCATATAGGATAGAATTTAGTTCAGACATATTCATCATTCCAACTTTATTGCTTTTGATTATCACTTCTTTGACTGTGGGATACAAAGCACTTTCATCGGCAAATAATAATCCGGTTGATGCATTGAGGATTGAATGATTATTTAATTTGCTTGGTGTATCTAACTCAATAAAAATCAGGACTAAGGAAAGGATCGAAGAACTAGACATCATCAGGGGATACGCCATCTTCGGTATTCTGGTTTGTAATATTGTCTTATTTGGATATCCGCAAGAGTACTTTTCCAATTACTTTTCAGGTAATCAGAGTTGGCTGGACGAGTTGGCCACTTATATTAGATTCAACTTCTTTTCTGATAAGACCTTTACAATCTTCTCATTGCTATTCGGAATAGGCATCGGAATGCAATACAAGAAAGATCCAACTCGATTTCCAAGATATCATATCATACGAATGTTCCTATTGCTAATGATTGGACTGTTTCATGCTATTATCATCTGGTATGGAGACATTCTTAGTCTTTATTCAATTTTGGGCTTGTTGGTTTTAGTCATAATTCACCTCAGAATAAAGTACTTAGTAATCATATCGATCCTTGTATTCCTATGGCCTACAATTCAAACAATCTTAATTCGAAACGAATATCTAGATTTTAGATTTGAGTCATATGAAAGTCTTCCATCAGATCAATTGATAGAAATGAATACAACCCATGGCCTGGTAGGCCATTTTAAGTACAACTTCATGCAGATCCTGCCGACACTTGAGTTTTACCTTTCATTCACACTTTATCAGATCTTAAGTATGATCATTGTCGGAATAGCCATTGTAAAGAGTGATCTGTTACAAACCATCCATCATGATCTAAATAAATACAGAATATTGCTTGGCATTACCGGGTTTATGGTACTTACCTGGAACCTGTACTATCTTTTACTTTTTGACCTTCAAAAAACAAGCGAGCCATTAGGTTTCTATACCTATTGGGCCCTGTTTAACCTTTCAAATATTGGGCAAACATTTTTTGTCATCTGTGCTTTGGTTCTACTTTACCGATCAAAAACCAAGTGGCTCCAGAAAATCAAAGTACTCAAGTACCTTGGAAGGCTATCCTTGACAAATTACTTGCTTCAGTCATTACTGGGGATCTTCATATTCAAAGTACTCGGATTCTATGGCAACTCCTCTCCCGGAGTTGATATGCTTCTTGCTATTGTGCTAACCATCTTTCAAATAATATTAAGTAAGTATTGGCTGGAAAGGTTTGGAATTGGGCCCATTGAGGGACTGTGGAGAAAGGAAGCAAAAAATATTTCAACATTGAATTTCACTATCCGAATTTGAGGGTAGTTTTAGGAGTCATGAGTTTTTGTCTTCTTAAATGTCATCAAGAAATATATGGGGATTCTTACGTTCTCACTTTAGGTTAGAAAAAATAAGATAACCCTGGCCCATATTCTGTTCTTGTTTGAGCTCAATTAACAAATCTCCATTTGTCTTTTCCGATCACTTTCTCGATGAAAAGTGGATGCATCGTTTGCTATTTGATATATTTGAGGATTATAATCCTCAATGCAAGTACCATTCGGTTCTCTAAACGTTTTAAAATGGCTCAAGTGAACAAGGCATTCAAAAAATACTTTATAAATGAAGATAATCAAGAGAAAAACTTTAGGACAATGGAAGTGGAAGAATCCTTACATACATTCTATAGGGAGGTGGCACCGTATTATAATTCTAACACCACAACAATAATTAATAATATCCTTAGAGAATGGATTGATATCCATCATTATGACATTAAAAAGGATATAATAAGCAAAATCGGGAATGTCAAAATAAAGCACAGCAGATAGTACTACTAAGCTTCATCAAAATTTTGCCCTTTGGACCTGCGGCAAAATCACATATCTTCAAGAAACTTGTATGGCGGTATATCTAGTGCATCACAAATCTTAAAAAAGTTTTCCATAGTAGGCGAAATAATGGCTCTCTCAATTCTTGATATATAGGATCTATCTAGTCCTGCAAGATTAGCCAACTTCTCCTGACTAATGTTTTGCTCCTGCCTAAGCTTAATCAATTTGTTACCGATTTGCTGTCTCAGTTCACTTTTCATTGGAAAAGTGAATCTATTCGGTACGAATTGATATATTTGAGGACTATAATCCTCAATTTATATGTGAAAGCTCAATAGACCATTTTATTCCATTCTACTATTGGAGCTACCACATTCGTAAATAATTTATTATGAAACCATTATTTATCTATGCCAATAATGATAAAGAAAATGAAGAAAATGGCGTCCCCATAAGAGTGAACAGAGAATCAGTAGTTCTGCACTTGTGTCTTACCGATACGCTTCCTTTTAGATATGAAATTTTTGAAGATCTCCAGGAGGCAACAGAATTCTGCCGTCAAATGCCTGATTATTCAATGAAAGGCGTTGTTCTATATTTCAGCGAAAGTACTAAGCTTAAAAAGGAGTATTTCAAGGTTAGAATTTAATTAAGATCAGAAGGAAATTATGGCTTATTATCAAGTTGCAAGGTGAAAAAAGTCTTCAATTAGTTTTGTGTTGTCCTGATTGACAAGTAACTTAAGCGAACCATCCATCTAAGGGAAGGTGTGTCCAAAAATTTTGAGAACTATGGACACACAAAAATTCGACACCTATAAGCTAGGCATTCTTTTTAGACATCTAAGAAAAGATCAGAAAATATCTCAAAAAACTCTTTCGGAAAAATCTGGGATAGGTATTAAAACTATAAGAGCAATTGAGAAAGGACAACAGAAAAAGGTTTCTCTAGAAAACTTTCATCAGATAAGTAACGCTTTGGGATATAGGCCTGAAGATGTATTAAAAAAATACTATTTAGAATTTACTTGATCTTTGTTCTTGTTGCTGATGAAGTGTGAATCTTCTCCTGAAGATTTGATTTGCATTACAAAATCCAAAAATGTATTGTTCTACCAATAATTGGTCTTCAAGCTCCAGACTTGTTATCATTCCAGCACAATTTCTTGAGATTTCGCTAAGGTACGTTTCATCATCCTCTTTAAGACCTATTACTACATCAGCTGAACATTTAAAGAATTGAGTTAATCCAATTATTACATCAATTTTGGGAATCATTTTATTCTTTTCATAGCGATGAATTGTGGATTCGTCAACTCCTAGCGCTTCAGACAAAGCAGACTTTGAGATATCATTTCGCTCCCTTATTAATTTAAGTCTCCTTCCAAATGCTTCCATGATACATAGATGTACTCTTGCACATACGCAATAGAATTGCATTGCTTATTCGCCAAGTTCCGTGTTTCATAAAAAAATTCATTGCGTTTACGCAAAAATCTCACTAAATACTATCCACTTTTTATAAAAACAGTGAAGAAAAAGGTAGATATCTACCTATTTCATACTAACCAACTCTCAATAAAAAAGAATATGAAACCTGAAATTATTGAAAAAAATGGTGATTGTGAGATATCTATCAATTACCTAAAACGAATTGGAATTCCTGAAGAAAGAATCAATCAGGGCATCAGGAATTACCTCGATGGAAATTCCAGCGAATGGAAGTGTAATCATCTAACAATTGATAACGAGATCTACCTTTTCCAAAGCAATCTCCCGAGAGACATTCAAACCAAATTTGAAAATGCTCAGACTCTTGTTGTTACAACAAATAACAGATCAAATAACTTGCTTGGAGGACTTCACCAATTGGATCTCAAACTGGCCTATGAAAAAGGTTATAAGGATTTCCTTGGAGAATACTTGAAGATAAGCAATAGTAAGTCCAGGAAAAGACATGCAAGAAAACATGCAGTACTTCTTAAAGCCTTAGACATCTACCTGGAACTAGGATGTAAAAAGTCCAGCATACTCAAGATCTACAATACCTTGAGAGTTCTACGGATAAACTATTACACTACACCCGAAAGCTTCAGGCGAAAATTCAGACAGGTAAGGCTCTCAGATAATTTTGCTGAAGAGGTACTACATAAGATTTGTACCCTGAAAAAGCACCCAGCTCAGAAAGTGGATGATTGGACAAAGCTGAAAATCACTGATCTTATGGGACAAGGAAAATTAAAAACGGTCATTCTTGAGGAGATTAACCAAAATCGACCGTTACGAAAACAGATCTCCTATGCAACATTATTGAAGTACATCACTCAAGAAGTAAAAAATATTACAGCCGAGAAGAGGTATGGATATGATTTCTACAAAAAACACCTTGAACCATATATACGAAGGCAGAAACCCAAATTCAAATATCAGGTTGTCGAAGCTGATGGAAGTAGACTACAACTTCCATACAGAAATGAATTAAATAAAATCAAGTTCCTTAAGATCTACGTTATCATTGATCTGCATTCATCGCTAATTCTTGGATTTAGTCTTGGAGAAGAAGAGAATACAGAAATGATCATGTTAGCCTTTAGTATGGTATTTGAACGTCATCGATATGTACCAGCATGTGTGTTAACTGACAAATCGAAGCCTCATATGTCTGCTAATTTCCAGCGGTTCAAGTCAGATTGCAATCTATTTTTCAATGCTATATGGAGGGAACACCTACCCGACTTTCCCAACGCAAAAGGAACAGTAGAAAATTTCTTTCGAAACTTTCATATACAAGTCGTCCGAAAGTACTTCGGATATTTTGGACTTGGAATGACAGCAAAATCCAATGAGCATAAACTCAATAAAGATGAGTTAAAAAAGATTGAGAAGAATCGCCACCTATTAAAAACGAGGCAAGAACTAATCCTTTTTGTCGGAACATTAATTAATGAATGGAATAATAGAATAACAAAAGAAATGTCTCCTCTGCAAAAGCATAATAATGCTCCAATCATGGATGCTCAACCAATCAAGGAGGAATTCATTGCCCGATTGTGCTGGAATAAAGCCGAACGTCTAATCAAGAGATGTAAAATCCACCTTGGTAGTTATGAGTATGATTTAGAGCAAAATGAGAATCGAATCAAGTGGAATGGTGAATTAGTTGATGTCTATTATCACTCATCTAAGAGAGACCATCTCTATCTATTCAAAGACAATGCCTTCATAGAAAAGGTGCATAAAAAGCGATTCTATTCTGAAGAAAGCGGATCAAAGTTCCAGAAGATAGCCCAGAACAAATCCCTTAGAAAGTATGCCAATGTACGGTATGATGAAAACAAGGAAACGCTTGAAAAAATGGAAAATGATGACCCGGTAATTGGAGTAATAAATGATGCGGATAAAAATCATTCCAATGAAAATTATGAGAAATTCCTTATTGAGAATTATCTGAGTGATTCTGAGCTTGAAAAAGAAGATCCATTTGAATCTCAGGAATTACCAGAACTTAACATTTAATGAACATGCAACAAGAACACACATTAGTGCCTACCAAGAATTATGATCTCATGATGAGATGGAGCAATTACGCAAGAGAAAAGAAAAAACTGGTTCTGTTAATAGCCCAAAATGGATATGGCAAAACATCATTTCTAACTGAATACAGTCGTTTACATCCAGGTAGCATGTATTTCAGAGTTGGTAAAGGAGAGCCAGCCAAGAGGTTCTATTCCAGGTTCCTTTGTGAATTGGATAATGACGGGAATTATGATATTGATCGACTTACTAAATACTCATATATCTATTATTTGATGGACAGTGCTTCTTATATCATAAATGAGCGGAAGGATATTGACCTTCTTATGATTGATGAATTCGGGAATTTTACTAAAAATTATGTCTCCTATATTAGGCAGATCTGGGACGAAACACAGCATAGAGCTGGTATGATACTGGCGGGGCCTCCATCTGTTTTAAAGGATTTAATTCAATGGCAAAAAAAGGAAGATCAAGGGATAAATGAACTATTATCCAGGGTCGGCCCCAATAAACTTATCCTCAAAAAATCAGATCGTCATGACATTAAGCTCATCTGTGAATCAAGGGGTATTTATTTAGAAAAAGAAATCAATTATTTCTACAAGAAATCTCCAGACCTCAGGATTTTGCATGCTCTGATTGATAATTATAAGGAAGCTGAACTGATAGTATCTTGAAAGACATATTTCTTGTACTTTGTCCTAACTCAAACAAAGTAATTGGTTTGAGTAATCGCAGATATGGGGTGTTACCTGAGTCTATAACGAATAATTGGCTGTTTAGTTTTTATAAGAAAAAACTATGGTTTGAGGAAAAGAAGCCGGTTTTCAAAATACTTGAGAAAGTAGAAAATGAGGATTTTGAGCTGATTTATGAGATGTATCTAGGCCTTTTCAAATCCTGGAACGTTAAACTTTTCAACTTTAACTACCCGATGGGTTTTAGTTCATTGAGGGCTGCACTCGAAAAACTTTATTATAGCCGGAAATACTTGATTAATGACGTGGGATACATCCATGAAAGCCTGTCAAAGATTTATTCAGAATACTCAAGAAGAAACTATATAAGAAAAGACCAGGAGCTTCTCAGAGAATTGATTTTCATATGCGGGATGAACTGTTTTGTGAGTATCAGTTGGACTAAGCTAAAAAAGTACACAAATCTCCAAGTATTGAAACTACTGGATCCATATAAATCTACTCCCCCCTCCTACATGAAGAAATGTTTGCAAGATCTCACGGTCATCAGGTATCCTGAAAGAGAGGACAAAATTTTCTTTAAGGAGTTATCCAACTATAAAATAGGTGGGATTTTAAGAGCACTCAATTTTCTTTTTGCAAGTATTCAAGCACCAATTGTGCTTAATGTTGTAGTTTGGGTAAACATGAAGGATATTCTGGGCTATATGATGAATAAAAAGGAGTACAATAGAAAATATCAAACGATAGATCTATTCAATAAATTGGTGACAACCAAAAAAAACCATGTTTCTCCTGATGAGTTTCAAAAGATACTGGAGTTTGAAGAAGAACCAATTGATAGAAAGTATCGGCTATATCGAAAAGAAAAATTCTATTAGTCAATCACTCCTGTCTAATAATTTCTTATCCAGTCAGTTTTTATCTGACATATCAATCTTTCCATAATATCTCTAACTTGTTAAAGCAGTGCACTTCGTTTCATAAGTGATACTCGCTTTGATAGCTTCCTTAGCTGATAAAGAACATTTCATTTTGATATTCACTCTCGATAAAGACCCATTCATTTAAGGAAATCAAGTAGATAAAGAACATTATAGATTGTCACCTACAATCAGAAATCAGGAATCAGAAGTAGGATTTCAGGAGATTTCGATTTTCTTGGGAGGCAAGGGTCCCTCCACTCGTCCTCGTTTCATACCTTCAGTAAAGCTTCGGTAGACACTTGTAGCAGGGATGGATGAGAAACATCGATTGTATCTCTAGATCAAAAGATAATAGTGATTTGATTTTGGTTTGATAGCGTTACAGATGCATCTCTCAGGAGAGTTGGCTATCTCCATTCTTTAGGTTTTTTAAGGACAAAACCATCTTTTTTAGTAACCTCTTTTGGAAATTGACTATTAACCAATTTCTTTCGACCAATTATCATGCTTCCCTTTGCTTGTAAAGCCACTGTATTATTATGACGCTTTGGAGGAAATGCAACAAAAACTCTTTTGCTTTTGAAATTATCATGAATTGCTTTGATAGGAGGAACAAGATCACTGTCACCTGAGATTAGCATAGCCATATCATATTTATCCTGGTAGGCATCAATCAATATCTGAGTAGCAATGTTAACATCCGTCATCTTTTCGTTAAACCCTGACCACATATTTCCACACCTTCTGCATTTCCTGTGTACTATTCTGGTATTGACCATAGTAAATTTCAACATCAGAAGCCTCCAATGCTTCAATATATGAAGTCTGTCGTTTCTGTTTATCCGGATTGTTACTTACCCTACTTGTGAAATATTTAACAGTCTTCAACTGTTGGGACGGCTTCAATAAGTTATGTGACAGATCTAGCAGGTTTAACCATTTACAATAATCCAGACCAGCTTCAAGCATCCCAAAATAGAGATTAAACCCGTCAACATAAACTATTACTTTCTCCATTTCGTTGAATATTTGATAGCGATTAATATATTTACACCTATAACAGCCCCAGGGATAGTATCCCCGGGCCGACGCTCCCTCCGAGGAGCGTTTCTCTTTTATAGCACTCCCTACCTGGAATAATATTTCAAAAATGGATAAATAATTCTAATTATTCATCTACAACTGTTATTTGAAATTAATAACCAACTGATTTACTATAACTCAAGTTATCAAAAAGGAAATCATACGGAAAGCCAGATAGCAGTAGAAGAACTCAAAGGTGTATTGCCTTACTTTCTTAAACACAAGAACGTCTGGACAGATTTTGATACAGAAGCTGATGTGCTTTACATACACTTTAAAAAACCCAGTCATGCTGACAATTCTGAAATGATAGATGATGACATTATCATTCGGTATGAAAACAATGAAGTGATCGGAATATCCATCCTCAATGCCAGCAAAAAGCGTTTAAAGTAAGGATTCTATTAGCGTCACAGACGCTTCTCTCAGGAATCCTCGTTGCAAACGAGGACAAGTGAGGTGCGCTATGCCCCACGGTTCATTTGTTAAATGAGAAATGTGCAGCTATGTGCTGATCCCCATCGGTGACAACACTGCTAAGGAGCTTGAATCAATCAACTCCATCCTTTAGTTGAATGAACATTTTATTCATCAATCAACGTTTATAGATAAATCAATTAAATTTGTTTTATGCCATCCGTGAAACTCTATAGTTCATTTGAGGAGCTAAAAGCTGATAGGGTTAAGCGACCGCTGACTCAACAGGAGAAGGTACGTCAAGAAAAGGCTACTAAATCTCTAAAGAAGATCAAAAAGTAATTTTCAAGTTGGTGACATTATCGCCAGTATTTTCCATTGAATTTTTCATCTACTAATGGCGTGGCTGAAAGACAACTGGTAAATACATCTTCACTTTGACATACTTCCCACCATGTTTTCCAGGAATCCACTTTCCAGATGTTTTTCTGACAGCTTTTAAAGCCTGGGCATTGCATTTGGGTCCAATACCATCTATGATACTTGCCCTTTCAACCTCCCCTAGCTGGTTTATTATGAACATTACGACCACAGTACCCTGAATTCCAGCTTTCTTTTCACTTTTAGGGTATTTCAAAGATTTAGCAATATCAGACCTAAACTTGTCCATTCCGCCTATGAAAATTGGTTGCTCTTCTACTATAAATGCGGTATCATATTCTATTGTAGAAAACACAGTTTGTTCAGTAACTTCCAACTTGAAAGTTATCGGCAAAACCATTCTGACTGCGACCAACTTTCCCTGATGCTCCCCAGGAGTCCATTTTCCTGAGGTTTCCTTTACCGCCTTTACTGCTTGATCATCACATCCTCCGCCAATGCCTCTTAATGCAAACACTTCTTCTAGCTCTCCCACTTTATTGACTATAAAGGATACATGTACAACTCCCTGGACACCCATTCTTCTGGCCCTGGTAGGATACTCCATCGATTTGGCTACATCCTCATAAAAAGCGTCAATTCCACCCTCATAAACAGGAAATTGATCTATATGTGTCAATGAATCAGGTAATCCAATATTCAAACCAGTTGAATCACTATAAAGCTCCTGAGAAGCTGCATTGTATATAATCAAAATACAGAGGGTGATCAATAAATATCGCATTGAGTCAAATTAATAATAATTTCTAAATTAATGGTTTGTTAGAGCAAGTTTGACTAGTAGCAATTATTTTAGGCTTAATAAAATTTCTACCATTGAGGGTATCCATATTTTTGTTTCTGACATCTTTTAGCTTCCTCGCATTTACCCAATCGGAAAAAGCTTATTTCAGCGAAAAGCAAATACACCATTTTACATTAAACCAGTTCGATCAATCGTTAAACTTCTATGATTCACTATGCCTATTAGGTGGGGATGTTCCAATTGTCAATCATCAGACAGCTTTTCTAGCTTGTGAGGAATTGTTGAAATCTGATAATACTTCTGAGCTTATGGAGAAGCGCAACAGATTAGCTAAAATCATATATGGTCAGGAGCAAAATACAGCTGATACATTCAATGATGAAGTTGATCCCAAGGACTTTTTTCCAGAGAACGAAGCAATTGACAAACCTGATGTATTGCCTGAGTTTCCAGGTGGTATTCAAGGCTTTTATCGATATGTCGGAGAAAATATGAGGTACCCTACTCTGGCCCGTAGTACGGGTGTGGAAGGGAGGGTCTATATTTCATTTATAGTAGATAAAGAAGGAAATGTACGCAATGTAAAGGTTGTAAAAGGAATTGGTGCGGGATGCGATGCAGAAGCTCAACGTGTAATTGTGAATGCGCCCGCTTTTACTCCCGGTCTAAAGGATGGAGAGCCGGTCGCTGTGAGGATGGTGCTTCCTATCATTTTCAAACTCGCAGAAAATAAACGAAAAAAGAAAATGGATAAAGATAGAGATTAACCTTCTAGCATCGTCCCCAAACAGATTTTTCAGATCCCCAAACAAACATTATTCTGCCCCAAACAATATATTCTTATCCCAAACAAATAATATTTTGTCCTAAACAGCCTCATTGAGTTCCCAAACAATGTTTTTTACTCCCTAAACGTTTGGGGATAATCATTTTATGTTTGGGGCTTGGATTTTATCGTTTAGGATAGATCAAATAAGGTTTGGGGATATTGATTTGTTGTTTAGGCAATATCTTTTATTGTTAAGGAAGCTTATATTATTGTTTGGGAAAGGTTAATCCTTAATTTAACATCCTATTTGCGCGAATAGTACCTATGCTGATACCCCGCAAGACGGTGTGGATCTTTCCGAAAGATAAAACGACCTACTGCACGGACCTCTGCCATCGCAATCTGCAGGAAGTTGTACGCACAGTTTCTAAAATATTTGATCTCTCCACCATCCAGCATGTTAGATTCAGAAAGTACTGACTTAAGTGATGTCGACAGTTGTGCTGCTTTACGAACCTGATCCATATCGTATCCAATACGCAGTAGTGCTTCGCGATTTGATTCAGCCACTACAGCCAGATCACTTAAATCCTGAAGGAGATCTGCAGGACCCGTCCCCTTTTTTATCCTTTTAACCGCACTTAATACCCCATTACCATCATGTCGGCAGGCAAAGCGCAGCGTGTTAACCAGCTCCTTTCTTAAGGCAATTGCTTGTTGCTGAGCTACTTTCCATTTATGCCGAGTCTCGGCACCACCAGCCATTACTTTACTCCACTGGGACTGAATGTACCTGAGTGCTCTGGCCCTTACAGGTAACTCATGAAGCAGGTCCCTATCAAGCCCGGCACGCAGCAAGGCTTGCTCATCATCTTTGGCCCACTCATACAGGTCGAAAGCTTCCTGAAGGAGTGTCCCCACTGGCATCTTGGGTGTTTTTACTTCTTCCCGGGGAATGGCTTCCAGCCGGGGTTTGAGCTTATCAAAGTCAAGTTTAGACATTGGGATGCTTTTGTTGCAGGAAATGGTTAGTGCTAAAATAAATAATTCTGATTTTATTAAAGAATGTGGTTAATACCTTGTGATCTGTATGCCAATTTTAAGTTTGTGATCCTTGAAATAAAGCAAGTGGCTATTCACGTTCCACAATTACCAGACTCCAATCACTCCTCATCGGTGACAACACCGACGAGAAGCTTAATTCCCAGAACCACTTCTCAATATATGAATGGGGATTGTTTCGTCCAATCAGCCTATAGCTGAAAGTTTCCTCACAATGACGCTTTTTATTGCAAAGGCTTGCTATGCCCAGGGCGCAATGTTGAAAATGAAGGATAACCCCCAACAATTGTTTTAAGTCCTAACTAAAATAGGAGAATAACGCTCATTTCCGATCAGGAAAAACCCATAATAACGCAGCCTCTTAAGGGAACGATATACGATCTGAAATATAAATTTTATTTGAAAAAATAGTGCCTGATTTCGATATTTCTCTTCCAACCGATTGCTGAAAATCAGCGTCAATGTGCCTGTAAATTGTTTAACTAAACTTTATGACTAAAATGAAAATGAATGAAAAAAGAAGTGGTTTGGTAAAGATGCTCACGATGGCACTTTTGTTGACCGGATTATTTATCGCATGTAATGACGAGGATGATCCGAAACCAGCCACGATCAGTGCACCTACTGTAAATGCAGCAACTGACATCACAGCAACTTCTTTCAAGGTAAGTTGGTCTCAGGTAACCGGAGCTGAAAAGTACTTATTGGATGTTTCCACCAATGCTAACTTCAGCACAACATTGACCGGATACAACAAAAAAGAGGTTACTGAAACAAATGCCAGCATTTCAGGACTGACTGCTAAGACCAAGTATTACTACAGAGTGTTTACCAAAAAAGGAACAACTGTTTCTACAGCCTCGTCCGTAAAAGACGCGACCACTATTGAGTAATGCTTAAGGCTTGATTTAACCGACTCTATCTAAGGTACCTAGATAGGGTTGTGTTGATGACTAAGCTGATCTTTGGTGATTGCACCGGCTAAAATAAAAACTGATTACATTCATAAAAACCGATTAAGTCTTAGACGTGAATCATTATTTCATCATGAACCTGCCTATCAGGAAAGAGATTTGATGATATGCATAATACCGCTCGCTAGTAGCACTTTATTCTCGAGAGTCTGGAAAGGCGAGCTTGCCTGTCCGGAAAGCAGGTCAGGAATCTATCGACTTATCCTAAGACCTTCCCCCTAATCGCAACAGATTCCCTGCTCGGCCTGAGGGGCCTCCAGGGAATGACGGTTGCATTGTAGATCTCCTTTTTTAAAGCCTACTTCTCAAACACAATCCCATCAGGATTGGCTCCAAGATTTTCCAGTTGGGAAGAGATATCTTTCACCATCTGATCCGGTCCGCATACATAAAAGCTAACGCTCGTATCTTCGATCAATTCTTTAAGCAGTTCTTCGTTGATCATCTTGTTCAGGTGACCGTCCTTCTTTTCGTCTGTCAAAGTGGAGATAAAGTGATCACCTAACCATGCCCTAAACTGACTTTCCATGATCACGTCTTTGCTAGTCTTGTTGGAGAACAATAAGTGATTACCCGTTAGATTTCCATCTTTTGCCAGCTTTTTCAGGATGGCAATGAAAGGGGTCACTCCTGCTCCACCAGCAATAAACCATCCGGGGCCTTTGAATTGGATGGCACCCCAGCTATCGCCAATGATCAACTCATCTCCCACTTTAAGGTCATCCAGTTTATCGGTAACCCCATCATGAGATGGATAAGATTTAATTACAAACTCCAGCTTTTCGTCTTCCGGCAGACTGGTAAAGGTAAATGGCCGGGCCTCATCTTTGAGACCTTCCTTATTGATAGCTACTTCTGTCGCCTGGCCAGGCTCAAAAGCGTACCCTTCAGGTTTGTCCACGACATATCGCTTCACATCATGGGTAATTACTTCAATTTCTCTTAAGGTTACTGTGTATGTTGTTTCTGACATAAAATTGTTGCTGTTTAAAATATAACAGTCTCGCAAGCAGATGGTTCAGGTGTGAGGCTACCTGACCTTTCAATTAATGCCTTGAAAAATCATCGGAGCTAAACCAAACCCTTTTGAAATGCGTTCGTTATTGCGTACGTTTACAATATGAAAGTCATCAGTACTACAGAGGCTCGTAAAAATATCTATCGGCTGGTGGATCAAACCAATGAAACCCACGAACCCATACAGATTACTGGAAAACACAACAATGCGGTTCTTATAGGAGAAGAGGACTGGAGAAATATCCAGGAAACCCTATATCTAACCTCCATTCCTGGGATGAGGGAATCCATTATTGAGGGAATGAAAACCCCTGTATCGGATACCAGCAAGGAACTTGACTGGTGAGTAAATACACCCTCGTCTATACAAAACAAGCACAAAAAGATGCTAAAAAAATAGCGTCTTCGGGATTAAAACCAAGAGTCCTACAGCTTTTAAAGCTATTAGAGAATGACCCCTTTATTGAATACCCTCCATTTGAGAAACTTCAGGGAGACTTATTAGGAGCCTTTTCCAGGCGAATCAATATCCAGCACAGGTTAGTGTATCAGGTATTGGAGGAGGAAAAAATTGTAAAAGTTATTCGGATGTGGACGCATTATGAATAAAGAATCAAGATCGAAAGGGAAACACCCCTGGTCACACTTTCACATAATCTTCCCACCTTCCGATCAGTCCGGCGATCAGATGATACAAGGCAAACAGCTCCAGGGAAAAGGGCAGATAGCCCAGGTAACCTAATAAGGGCATTTCAAATACATACCAGAAGTCCACAAAGGGTACCGTATAATACCATTTAGGTAGTGAATAGAAGTTCCAAAGCTCCCAAAAGAATCCGCAAATCAGACTGGCCGTCCACAAGACCAGGACAGGTGTCCAGTTGCCTGTTGCAGTATTACATATCAATGTACGGTTACCCAGAAAATGATTTACCGGATCCAGGATCAGATATATGGACATCCAGATAAATGCCGACGAGTATTCCGGAAAAACAAAAACACAAGCCAGCATCAGCACCCCCAGGGAGAGCAGGATCAAACGGTCTTTGAGGCTTCCACCGATCTTTGGGCTCTTTCTTTCTTTTTGAAAAACGGCATAGGTCCCAATAAATTCTGTTGTTGTAAACATGGCTGGGATTACAGTAGAAAAACTCAGGGTGGCATACAGAGCATATTCCAGGTCCGAAAAGCGCTCTCGGTCAGAATAATGCCAGAACTGGGTCACTTCATTGATTGCCTCAAACAACCACCAGGCAGGAGCTGATGCGATGAACAAAAAAATGAAGCCTGAAAAGCTTCTGCTTAGTAAAGAATTTCCCTTCCTGTAAAAGGTCAGAGCATCCATCAAAAGAATGTACCCAAGCCACAAGGGGAAAAAGCCCCAATGTGTGCGCAGTCCGTTAAAGCCCCAGTTGATATACCAGAATTTGGCTATCAGGAGTATGGCCAGCCATCCCCAGTATGGGAATGCTTTCGATGACCGTTGCTTTTCTTTCATCTTCATTTATGAGAATAGAATCAAAATAATGAACTGTGATTAGACCTAAAAGTTAATGATGAGGTTTTACACACCCAATGCATTCATCAATGGCAGAAGTATTGCTCCTTATGCCGGAATTTACTTGGTGTGATTAGTCTATCTATTTTAGAACGTCATTCCCTAGAGCGAAAGCGAGTAGGGAATCTATCGTAATTTCCCCTCCCTCGTCCTCGTTTGTAACGGGGACGGACGAGAAAAGCGATTGTATCGCTAGAGCAAAAACACTATTTTAACTACCTAAAACAATTCTTTGTATTATGTCAGGAGATCGCTACACCATAGAAGATCAACATGCTTGCTACTATCTAACATTAAAAATTATTAAATGGATTGATGTTTTCACCCGACAGGAATACCGTGATATTGTTGTAGGCTCACTGAATCATTGCATTGCTGAAAAAGGTCTTGAAGTAAATGCATGGGTAATCATGTCTAATCATTTGCACCTGGTGGCTTCATGTAAAAAGCCTTTCAAAATGTCAGATTTTCTGAGAGATTCTAAAAAATTCACCTCTAAACGTATAGTTGAAGCTATTCAGGAAATTCCAGAAAGTCGCAGGGATTGGATGTTAGATAAATTTGGATTTGAAGCCCGGAGAACGGGTCGGGCAAAAGATTACAAACTTTGGAGTGATGATAATCATGCAATAGATCTGGACAATGGGAAGATCGACATCTGGCAGAAAATTCATTATATCCATGATAATCCGGTAAGAGCTGGGATTGTCAGAAATCCTGAAGATTACATTTATAGCAGTGCTATAGATTATACGGGAAAAGAAAAAGGGCTGGTTAAGGTGGTAGTGATTTGATTTGGTTTGGTTTGGTTTGGTTTGGTTTATTATTAGCGTCACAGACGCTTCTCTCAGGAATCCTCGTTGCAAACGAGAACAAGTAATGAATGAGGTTTTGCTTATCGCGATCGGCCTTAGTACGTCATTCCCTGCTCGGTCTGAGGACCTCCAGGAAATCGACGTTTAAACACATGCAATTGTTTCCCATTAATGAGTAGGGAGAACCTGCTAACTTACTCTCCTAATATCACTATTCTCTCAATGTAGTTTGAACTGCTTATCATTCCATAGCCACCTTCAATATTGCTGGGTACGCGGAGTGGCTCCAGGTATCCGACCCCTACTTCTGATAACCTTGAAAAGCTTTTATAATACTCGAAAAGGATCGGATCAATCGTGTAAAATCTAAATAGAAACGGTCCGCTCCCTCTGGTTTGTGCTGTAATCTTTAGTGTAATGGATTGCCCATCCAAACAAAGATCATTAAATACACTACCATCGTAACTATAGGTTCCAATACCCGGGGTACGATAGAAATTACATGCTTCATCATATGTTTTATCAATGGACCATGTATGGGCGAAGACTCCAGTTGCACCACCTCCAATATAATCTCTGGTAAGTTCATAACCATATGCATTTTCAATTTGGGATGGATCTTCAAAGGTGAAAAGGATTTCCGATATACGTCCAGTACTACCATCAACGCCTGTGTTGATTACTTCAACATCCACCTCCAAAGAATCCGGAATGACCACTCCCTCAGAGATATACTCCCCAAATTCCTGAGTGAGGATTACCAATTTATATTCGCTCCCAACAGTCGGAATTTGGCTGGAGTCACCCATATAGACCTGGGTGTATTCATCATAAACCAACTGATCAAATTGGTTTCCATTCTCCAGCACCATCACAGAAGCATCGTTGATATAGCTATCACTTTTATACACTCCTGAAGCATAGGGGTTTACCGACCTGGAGACGCTCACTGAAACAGGCTCCCTGGGATTGATGATGCTAAATACCACCAGTTTGCTTTCTTCGATATCCACATCAAAAGTCAACTCCTTATCACACCCTGTGAATAAGACAAGGCAAATCCATACTATCCATTGTCCCTTTTTCATCAACTAAAACTTAAAAGAGTAAGAAACTGAAGGAATGAAAATGAAATAAGCTGGTCCACGAATGCTTGCATAAATCTGGAACCCCCTTTGTGGGGCACTTGTGTACCCAGACACTGACGTTTCCAGAAAGAGGGGATTCTTTCTTAAGTATGTATTGTAAACACCCAGACTCCAGGTGGATTGATTTCCTTTTTTGGTGATCCTTGTTTTATGCATGGAAAGATCTAATCGATGGTATGCAGGCATGCGGGCATTGTTCCTTTCCCCATAAGCAAATACATCCTGATGCGTAAAGTACAAAGCCACGGGAGCTGTTACTGCATATCCTGACATGAATATCCAGTTTGATGAAAAGGAATAGCGCTCATTCAGTTTATAGTTACCCACCAAAGCGATATTATGTCTGCGATCATACCGGTATGGATATTTGCGCCCCTCATTGATATTTTCAAATTGCCTGTTGTTCCAGGAGAGGGTATAAGAAAGCCATCCGGTTAATCTGCCTACATTTTTTTGAACCAGCAACTCCAATCCATAGGCCTCCCCTTCACCACCACTTTCGATCAACTGATCCCAATTTTCATTGAACCCAGTCGTAGGGCTTACCCCTTCCTGATGATCAATGAGGTTATTCATTTTTTTATAAAAGACTTCTACAGAAGATGAGTAACCGCTAAACATTTGGGTATTTAATCCTGCGGTGGTAATAAAGGAATTTTGGGGTGGAGCAAGGGAGGTCACTGGCACCCAGATATCATTGGATAGACTTACCGTAGAGCTCGTCAGGAGGTGAATATATTGACGCATATAACTAAACGAAACATCAACATTGGTCTTTGGAGCTGCTTCGTAGGTCAAAGATGTCCTGGGTTCAATCCCGGAAAAAGATTTGCCCTCTATAAAAATAGCAGAATGTCGGAGTCCAAAGGTTGATTTCAGCTTTTTCGATATCTGCCAACCATCCTCCAGGAAAAGAGCCATTTCATTGCCACTGGTACTGATCTTCTTACTCAAATTGATATCTTCTGATGCTCCGTCATATTCATTTTTCAGGCTATTGATTGAAGGGTTGTATGTATGATTGATCAAATGAAGTCCTCCACTTAGCTGATGTGAATTACTCCAGGAATAATTAAGTAGTACTTTACCTCCAACATCCTGTAATGATGACCTGGTGTTAATCATTAAATGCTGTGTCTTGGCGTCAGTGAGTAGTCTGTTCTCCTTTGAATCTTCATAATGATAATAGGTGTGATAGGCGATCGCCTCTACAAAGAGTTTTCGGGATAGTATTTGATTATACCTGATCGTATTGGTAATATTTCCCCAATGACGTGAGTTTTCCTGGGTCTGATAGTCACTTTCCCGGTAGTTATCAATATAATTATCCCTTCCACTATAATGGCTCACCGACAGACTACCATTCTTACCTAAAAAATGGTGCAACTTAACATTGCCATCCCACATAGAATAGCTGATCAGTTCATCTTTTTGCCCGTTGTGATAGCCAATTCGTTGTGGAATGGTAATCAGGTCAGGATAGGCTGTTCGTCCGGATATCATGAGGGAAGTCCTGTCCTTTTTTAGCGGAATTTCCAGGGTCAGTTTGGACGATATTATTCCCGAGGTGACTTCACCATGAAATTCCTTCTTGTTTCCTTCTTTCATAGTAACATTGATCACCGAAGATAACCTCCCCCCATAACGAGCAGGGAAATCACCTTTTAAAACCTCTACATTCTTGATGGCATCAGCATTGAAAACTGAAACAAAGCCATAAAGATGTGCCACGTTGTAAACTGGTGCATCGTCCAGAAGAATAAGGTTCTGATCCGGGCTGCCTCCCCGTATATTTATTCCTGTTGAGCCTTCCAGGCCCGGGCTGATTCCCGGCAACAAGGTCAGGGTCTTCATGAGATCAACCTCCCCAGCCAGGCTCGGCTGAGATTTGATGGTTCGAATAGATAAATTGGAACGGTTATTAATGTTTAAAACTGAGTGCCTGTTTGAGTGAACTATAACTTCCTTCAGGGTGGAAGGATGCAGATAAATATTTAAAACAGTATCAGCTAAATATGAAATCGCAGTATAAAATGGATCATATCCAACATAACTAAATAACAAGCTATCCTTAAATGACGTGGTTTTTACCGAATAATATCCGTTGACATTAGATACTGTGAAATGTCCTTTTTCCTTATCTGTGATAACATGCGCCCCAACTAAAGGTTCAAGAGATGAAGCATCATAAACATATCCAGAAATGGTATGATTCGTTTGACTATTGACAAATAAAGGGATTAGACATAAAATGCTAAAAGCGTAGTTTTTCAATTAATCTAAAGATACAGACCAGAACTTATTTGAACCGTTGTCACAAAAGTAACAGATTATTTAATCAGTTGGTTATTAAATTTTGGGGAGTGCTATAGATTATACGGGAAAAGAAAAAGGGCTGGTTAAGGTTGTAGTGATTTGATTTGGTTTATTATGGAGCTCAATCTTAGCACGTCATTCCCTAGAGCGATAGCGAGTAGGGAATCTATCGACTAACTTTAAGCTATCACGACAGATTCCCTGCTCGGTCTAAGGACCTCCAGGGAATGACGGCTAAACTACATTCTCTATCCACCAGGGCTAACCCAGTGAATGACGTGATTGTAGAGCAGCTAAGTAATATCTTTACCTCCCAATCCACACCCACTCCACCTGTTTATACCCATACCCCAAATCATTGGAAACCTTCTGAGTGCCCTTCAGCTTATTCTTCTTCACAGAAACAGCCAGATCGGTAATGGTGAACTCACCGGATTCGTAGTCGAAGGAATTGCCATCGTCATTGTAGAGTCGGAAAGAGCCGGGCTTGGTCCCATAGTACCTGACTTCAAGGGTTTGATCAGTGTCCTCCACATCCAAAGTGGATAGCATAGGGATCAAAGCACCATCTTTGACGAATAAAGGGATCTTATCGAGGGTGGGCTGAATGGTAATGGTTTCGCCATTGCCTACGAGTGCTCCGCTGTAGAAATCATACCAGTTTCCAGCTGGTAATACTACTTTTCTTTCGGTCTCACCGGTGAATACCGGAGCTACCAAAATGGATGGCCCCATCATGTATTGATCCGTCACCTCGAGGAGGGCCTGCTCGGCATATGGATTCTTTACATCATCAAGCGTGCCACCTACTTTTTTAGTCGTGGACTCAAAACCCTTCTCCAGCACCATCGCCCGGAATGGCGGGACACCTTGCTGCTCATAAGTATGGAAAGCGGTGTACAGGTAAGGCATCAACCTGATCCGCAACTCTATGTTTTCCCTGACGATATCCGTCACCTCCGGGAAGCTCCACGGCTTTAATCCTGAGGACCACGCGTTGAGCATCATCAAGGGCGAAAAACAAACGGTTTGAAAGCGTCTCACCCACTCTTCTGAAGAATTAGCACTTCGGATCTCAGGTGTCCACAGAATCCCTGCCAGGGATGAGTTCACCAGGGCGGTAACATAGCCTTTGTGACCATAATAATCACTGTAAATGACAAAGCTTTGATTGCTGGCTCCCACATAAGATGACCTCACCAGCCCGTAGGTACGCTGGTTTTGCTTTCGGAAGTGTTCGGTAAACGTATTCTGAATGATCGTCCCGTAAAGCTGCCTGATCTCCACAGCATCATATCCGGAAGGAAAGGTCGCATGGTCCGGCCACAACCATTGATCATACCCATCTACTTCATCGAATTTATAGCCACTTACTCCTATGTCAAGGTGGTTTTTCTGGTGGTGATCCAGCAGCACTTCCCTGGCTTCGGGGATGGTATAGTCCGGCACCTCACCCAGCCATACCGTATGGCTACCGGTATATGGTTTGATAGGATCATACATGGTGGATGTTGGAGCTACATACGGATTTTCCCACAGGTTGATCTTAATGCCTCTGTCCGTCATGGTGTTTAAAAATCCTTTGGGATCGGGAAACCGGGTGGTGTCCCAGTCAAATGAGCAGGGATAAGCAAAGCTCTGCCAGCCAGGCTCCAGTCCGATCACACTGAGAGGAAAGTTATTTTCCTCAAAATCTCTGATCTCTTGCAATACATCTTCGTCAGAACTCTGGGTGTGCATCCTGTGCCAGAAGCCAAGACCCCATTTGGGAGGCAACACGCCGCCCCCACAAAACAGGTTATACCGCTGAACGACCTCCAGCGGAGATGCCCCTGAAAACACATAGACCTCCAGCCCCTCACCCTGGATACTAGCTTCTACAGCATCTGAAGTCGGGCGGGCCTGCCATGCACTACCTCCTGTAGTCCGATCTACATATGGAGGCAGGTGACTGTCTTTCCTGTTCCCAACACCCACGTGGATCTTCACTCTTTTGGCCGAATTGATGAGCACACCATATCCCTCGCTGGAGATGTAAAAAGGTACCGGGGCATGGGTATAGCCTTTCACCCCTCCGTAATGATCCACCTTCAGGGTATATACATTGCTGCGTCGGTTGATCGATTCAAACTCGAGTCCGAGGCCATAGATCTTTTCTTGTTCACCCAGTGGGAGCCTAACTACTATACGTTCTTTCGTCTTCTGGCTCAGGGTAGCTTCCATATTAAAAGGAAAAGCTGGATCACCCAGGTCGGTGAGTGCCTGAGTTTTCGATGGTGCCGAATAGTCCAGAGGGTTGAGGTCCATCTCGCCGATGGTTGTCTTCCAGATGCCTGGGGCCACCTTTTCCCATTTCATTTGCTCCATATCGGAGATGAAGGTTTGTGCCAGGCTGATAAGGGTGCATTGCAGAAACAGGATGAGTAAGAGGATTCGGTTGCAGGTTGGGTGCATGGGTACTTTTTATGGGTTGGTTAAATGAGTGATAAAACTAGTGGAAATTATTTGGGCTTCTCAACCGCAGAAAAGATAACAATTACTGTAATTATTACACATCAGTATATGTCATAATTAAATTAAAATGTATTTTGCAAACTAACTGCTAATTATCCCAAATACCCCACAATGAAAAGATTGGCCTGGATCCCGCTTCTGCTCATCATACAGACCCATTCATATTCACAAACAGTTGATTGGGCTTTTGGCTTTGGAGGATGGGTCGATGATGCCGTAGATGCCATAACAACTGATACAGATGGGTCAGTCTATATATCTGGAGTTGCCCCTGTTGGTTCCATAATAGATGACCACACCTTTGATGAAGGAGGTGTTTATGTGGCAAAATTCAGTGAGCAGGGTGCCCCCATCTGGGTACGGAATTTTGGTGCGGAAAGAGCGACCGATCTAGTTGTTGGGTCAGATGGATATATATACCTAACAGGTTATTATGGTTATTCTTTTGAGTTTGATAATATCACTTTACCAGATGGACGACCAGGTACAATGTATTTGATGAAACTTGATCCAAATGGTGAATTAGTTTGGTTGAAGCACTTTGTCGAGTATACTACATACAGCAGAACCTTTGGAAATGCTATTGCACTGGATGATAAGGGCAACATTTATTTGGCTGGACTTCTGAGGAGTAAATTGACTGTTGGAGATACTGCTTATGAAGTTAGAGGTAGTTTAGATTACCCTGATATGCTTTTAATCAAATTCTCTCCTGAAGGAAATATTGTATTTGTCAAGAATCCAGGAAGTCTGTCCTATGATTACCTGTATGATATTTCTGTTGATGAGACTGGGATATATGGAGTAGGAACTGCAGGAAGTTCGCAAACAGAGTTCGATAACTATATACATAAGACTCAAAAAGGTGAGCAGGGGATAGTCTTTCACTACACTCTTGATGGGGAGTTCCAATGGGCAAGATCATTCGAAACCTACTACTCCGGCGCACTCAGCGTTGATTTAAATGAAAAAAGTGAAGCCATCGTTTCCGGGTTTTGGGTAAATGATAATAGTGATCAAGGCAACCTATTTATATCTAAAATAGATTCCAATGGTGAAATCTTGTTCAACCAATTAATGCATCATAATGATTATATATGTTGTAATGGATTAAGTATTGGAAGGACATCTCACATTGCCTCCAGTGGTTCCGACATATTTTTAACTTTTGGTATTAGGTGGGCCTCTGAGATTGGTCCTTTTTCATTTGAAGAGTCCGAATCCGTAGAAATTGCTGTATTAAAATTCAATGAAATTGGCTATCCACAATGGTTCTACCATACAACAAGTAATGGAAATGACCGCGGATTAAGAATTACTGCAACTGAGGATAATATTTATTTCGCAGGAAACTATGGGAGTAGCCCACTAACAATTGGTAACACAACACTCACAAACAATAGTGGCAATAAAAACAAAGATGTATTCCTTGCAAAAATGACTGATAGTCCAACTCAGTTATGCCCGGAAACTAACTACACACTCTCTTATGCAACATCATTTTGTGAAGGTGATTCCATACAGGTATCAATTGATAACCCATATGCAGTTTACACAACATGGTATGAGGATGGCCAGGTATTACCACTGACTAATAAGAAGATTATTTATCTCCATGAACCCGGAATCTATCAAGTAGATATCAATAAGAATACCGTTTGCCCAGGCCCCACCTTGTCTTTTATTATTAATGATGACGCCAATGCCAACCAGGATACAGATATTGTCAAACACCCAAGTCCTACATCTTCTATTGAAGGAACTGTCGGAACATTTTGTCAGAGGGATACAATGAATCTTTCTACAACTTTTCATCCCGATTATCAATACAACTGGTTGGTACCAGAGGGCTATTTTGCTACAGACCCTACTCAAAACACTATCAAAATTGGGATGAGTACTCCATCGGAAGGAGAAAAAGTATTCCTTCAGGTCACAAATAAAAATACAGGGTGTTCTGCAATCGATTCCATTTCATTTTCGGTACGACAAAGTGCTGAAGCCAGGATTTACACCCCAAATTTTGGAATATGTGAAGGTGATCAGGTACATATTCAAGCACAATCAGGCCTCAGTTATCAGTATACTTGGGAAGTCCCTGACTATTTCCCTACAATCAATAAATCTGCTTCCTCAATAGTGTTTGCTGCTACAGGCGAAATGGATGGGGCAAAACTAGTGGTGAACGTAAATGAATTCGGAGGCGATTGTATAAGTAAAGATTCTATTTATCTCAATGTAAATCCTCCATTTGACATAGATATCCAGATTGATGAAGAAAGTTTAAATGTGATTACCGATGCAGCTGTATCAATCTATTGGTATCTGGAAAATCAACTACTCCCAACACCTACAAATCCCAAAACACTACATATTAATGAACCAGGTGACTATTCAGTATTTGCATACAATGAAAATGGCTGCAGGGCTGCTTTCAATATTTCAAAAGCTACTATTATGAATATTGAAGAAAATACATCCGGTGTATATCTATATCCTAACCCCGTATCTGATATCGTGAAATTTCAATCTGCTGAAATCCCAAAAAGAATCTATCTGTATGACTTAGAAGGACAACTATTACTACAAAAAGCCTATACAAAAGAAATTGACGTCAGCAAATTGAAAGTTGGTATCTACTTGATTGAAGTGGATTTAGGTAATAATTCAAGACGTTTTAGAATCATTAAAGAATAGACATTGGGTATATGATCAAATCACCTCTTATCATCAGCTTCACATTGCTCGCTTATTTCTTAATGGGCGCTGAAAACAATTTGTACGTTACCCAAACATTTTTTGAGGGTGAGAAAGTAAAAATTTTCAACGAAAACAGGGGTAGTGCTGTGGTTATGTTGGAAAATGGTGAGCTCTACCTGATGAATAAGCAGCTGGAGTTTACTGATATCACAAGCAGTTTTGATCCTGAGGTTCTTTTGGATATCACCTGCATTGAATCAGTAAATGAGCATACTTTTTACCTGGGTACGGCTACTCATTCACTTTTCCTATACGAAGATGGTAATGTAATAGCTCTAACTGAATTAAATCCTGAATTACCACTTCAAATTAATTCAGTAGACTTTTATGCCGGAAATATATGGTATGATGGGAAAGTGCTGTTAGCAACAGGTGGTACAACTTATATATCAAGCGATTTAAAAACTTTTCAGGAATTTGAATACACCTCTAACCCAACGAATGTTACTTTACTAGACAGCCGCAATAAAGCAATTCTTCCTGATGGAGAGAATAGATGTAGCGGAATATCAAGCAACTATTTGGGTCTATATTCACAGCACTCAAGTGCTGTTGGATTTCCAATAGCTGAAAATGATACGCTGGATTTTGAACGGCTGAATGATTTTGCAGTCTTAAGAAGTTTTGGGGGTTCTTTCCCTTTTGGTTACTTCGCTTGCTACGCTACTGATTTTGGAATTTATGCTCAACATATGAGTAGTTGCAGCGATCACTTCATCCTCCACTTTGACAATACTGAAGTACATGACCTGGAAATAGTTGCAGGCCAGGGTCTTTTAAGAAATTCCATGTTTGCTGCTTCTGATTCCGGACTACTTTGGCTTGAATTTGAAAGTTATGCTAATGTCTCCAACCCTGAGTATTTTCTCTTTGATGCCATAGACAGTGCTTATATTGTTGACTACAGTCGCTTTCATAATCATTTGTGGGTTGGAACAAATGATGGACTCAAGATTATCACTGATGACTTACTCAAAAGAGAATCATTCACACCAGAGCCGTTTGAATTTGATACTTTAGATTTTTGTGCAACCGAGGGATATAGCTTTAGTGTTTCATTAAATGATCAACTAGATATTCAATGGTATCGAGATGGTACTCCTATTGAGGGGGCAATCTCAACAGTTATTCACTCAGATATCCCCGGACATTATTCTGTGATTTATAATGAATATGAGAATGACACGCTTGATGTAGCATATCTAAGGCTGGATTCCACCTTCAATATGTTTTTATTGAACCAGGAATACAAAATCTGTCCGGGTGAAAACAAGCCTATTTTAAGAGCAATCAATGGATATGATGGAGATCATGAATACAGATGGTTTTCTGTAGAGCGTGGTTTAGAATCAGATTGGAATAACCCCTATCATACCGCTGAAAATGGAGGTAATTATTACTTCACAGCCACCAATTGTAATGAGTATACTTATGTAAGTGATACGGTATTTGTACATGAAAGCCCACTGACTCAACCATATTTTGATTATCAGGATCGTCCCACACTATGTGAAGGAGATACATTGTTTGCATCAGGTATAGAACAAGCAGTCACTTTCCAATGGCGTGTAGAACATCAAGAAATAGAAAACCACAATAAGCCGTATTTCATACCTACGAGTGAGGAAAGTGGTGATGATATTTATCTAACAATATATGATGAATATGAGTGTAGTCTGAGCACCGCAACAACAATTGGGCACGTGTACAAAACACCTATCCTGTCGGAAGAAGATTTAACCCAATTCATCTGTAGCAGTATGGATCAGGTTGGGCTTTGGTTACCTGATGAATATGGAGCTGAATTTGATTGGGAAGGAGAGAAAAACGGATCGTTAAACCCTGTTGGAGTCGGCATATACCCAATTACGGTAACCAATGGAGTATGTCCGGATTTTACTGGTGAAGTTGACGTTCGATTATTTGATCCCTTTCCTGCATACAAGGAGGTGATATATGTGTTAATTGGAGACACCTTAAAAATTCCTATTGACCCATCTCAACCACCTGGATTTTGGAACAGTACTGTCAAAATAGATGATACTGAATCCTTTTTATATGTTACTTCAGACCAGGAAGATATTCTTTTCCCGTCAATAACATATTCACAACAGTGTTTTTTGGAGCTTCATTTCGAAGTTCGATTTGTAGATGAAATTCTTGGAGTCGAGCATCAAGAAAACATTAAAATTTATCCGAACCCAGCAGTAGATTATATCATCATCGAGAATAAAAACCAGGCAATAAATGCAATGTCATTGCTTGATCTTCAGGGCAAACAACATATGGAGACCCGAATTGATAGTTCAGGGAAATCTTTAATTCCACTCCCAAATAGCTTGAAGAAAGGTACTTATCTTATCAATTTATTTCAGATAAATGGTAATGTTCAAACAAGGAAAATTCTGATTGAGTAATCCTGTTTCTTATTTCCCACTTTCCTCCGAAATCCCACTACCCCTTCTTCCTCACAGACATCCCTATCACCACCCCCACAAGATTGATCAGAAAAATAAGGATTACTATTCCATTGACCAGGCCTCCCCATTGTTTCCAGCCGCTCATCGAAAACAATCCACCGGATACGCGAATGAGCAGGGAAATTTGAAAAGTCACTACCCAGATATATAATGTAGGATGGTAAGGTCTCAGGTTCAGCCCCAGTACCCCGGGCAATATGATGGGTGCATGGGCAAAGATCATGGAGAAGATGAAGCCCAGAAAGAAGCTATGTATCAGGGCATCGTAGGTGATTTCGCCTGTCACATTCAGGATATACAGTATACCCGCAATAGCCAGCCATATGTACCCAAACAATAACGTGATGGCCGAAAACCGATGGACCCCAGGCATCTTTATCGACTTACGGACCATGTCGAAGAGCACCAGCCAGCCACTGATCAAGACCATGGATGCTCCGGTGAGATACTGTCCGCCCAAGTGAAATGGTAGTACTCCAGACACCAGGAATATAATCAGGAAACCAACCAGCACATATTTTTTGACATCACTTACAGGCAGGAACCGGCTCAGCTCCAGCCGCTCACCTACAATCGTGAGTAAGAGAAAAGCCATCCACCACAAGATAGAGTGCGCATAGGAAGCAAATAAGAATAAGTGAGTATTACCAATCAACCAGGCCGTAGCTCCGATCCACATGATCCGATGCGGTAGGTCCCCGTGCTTGAGGTTGATACGGTAAAAAACATACACCAGACCGACGGCGCCAATGATCAGGCAGACAAAAGCAACCTCTTTGAGGTCGAGGAAATAAAAGATGACACTGGAGCCATTGATCAGGGGGAAAGCAAACAACCATTTCTTTTTCATGGCCACGATACGCTCTAGAAGAATAACCGTACCTAAAAAGCTACCCGTCATGATCGCACCATGATGCAGAAACACGGCCTCCACCGGCAAGTCATACCCCAACCTGTACCACCCTGTGAATATCCCGGAGATCAAACAGGCTGCCACGAGCAGGATAAATGGGACCTTTTTTAAAATGTTCATGTCGCTACTTTATGATTTTTTATTGACATAGTCAGGAGGATAAATCCCAAAAGCTGTAAAATGGCCAGGCTAAAAAGCCAGACAACAGATGACCCGATCACCCCCTGGAAAACGAGGATAGATTCGGTGGCTAAAAAGGCCAGAAAAAACAACCCAAATCCTAATTTGGACGCCAGATATTCTTCCATCACACATAAATAGATGAGCTGATAAAATATCCATACAGTCACAAAACCCAGGAGCACCAGATGCAGATAGGCGATCACGACGTTTCTCGCAAAGGCTATGCTGCTCAATGCGGGAAAAGCGGACAGTAGCATTAAAACATGTTGAGTGCACACCGCTGCCATTCCGGTAAAAAACAACATTTTCATCACCCCTGAATGCGCACTTAACAATACAGAGAGGTATCGCATTACAAAAACCAGAATAAGTACCAATCCTACCAGCTGAGTAATCGCAGCCACTCCGCCGAGGATATTCCAAATCAACCCGGGGCTTGTCCAGAGCACAGACAAGAGGTATGCCGGGAATACTGCCAGAAGCTTCAGCAGAAACCCCAGTTTCACCAGCTTGTGGTCCGTATTCACCCCTTGCATTTCCAACTGATGAAGCAAAAGCCCCAGCAAACCGAAAGTAAACCACCCATTGTATTGAAAATGAAGATAGAAATAGATCAGCGAGTAGTACAGATCGGTTTTTCCCTGTGTGGCTGAGACCGGTCCCAGGGCAAAAGGAGCCAGATTAGATACGAATAACAGGACCAAAGCCCACTTTACAAATTGGAAAGACAGGCTGTGCGGACCAGTAATGTTGCTACCTACCTCCCGAATAAAAACCCAGGCAAACAGCATGGCTGTCAGGGCGTGAATAGTGGAGAAGACGATTGACCACAGGGCATATCCTGTAAACGGGAAGGTAAAAAGCATACCCACATTGGCCAGCTGGAGGATGACGAAATAGTATATGTATTTCTTATATCTCCCTGTTTCTACCGGCAAATAGGCGTGCAGTATCAAAACAAAAAGTACCATAAATACCCAGCCAAGCAAAGCCAAATGCGAATGGGCGTGTAGGAGATAGCTGTAGTTGAATCCAGGTATCGGATCAATGAAAAAGTAACGCAATGAACAACCGATGATCCCGACGATCAGCAGGTTGATGAAAGCAACTCTTACACCTTGTACTACCAGCTTTGTTCTCTCCATATCAGTATTTCAGTATCGTACCGTCAAAGCTTATGTGACCTCCAGCTGAGCTGTACTTCAAGACTACGCCCGGGTCTGAGGATCGATCCGATATCAAAGTGTTCGCGATAGGCTACATCAAAAATATTCATCACACTCAGACCAATCTTCATCGAACCTACTCCCAGATTAAGGCCCTTAGATACGCCTATATTCGCCAGGAAGAATGAGCTGGTTGACCGTTCATTGAATTTTTCACTAATCCTGTTCTGCGCCATGGACCAGTCCACGGCTGGTTGGACATTCCATCCTTGGAAAGACTGATTGAGTGAATAGCTTATTTTTAAAGGAGGTATTTGAGGCAAAGGCTTCCCTTCAAAATCTTCGCCGTATACATATTTAGCACTCAAAGCACCGCTCAGACTACTCATCAACTGATTTCCCATAGAGAACTCGCCTCCAAACATCCGGGCATTTCCTGTATTTCTATACCACTTCACCCCTCTCGCACCGATAGTCATCTGGCTGAGGTTCGGATCATATATCCCAAATATGTAATCATCGAAAAAATAGGCAAAAACAGCAGTCTCAATGTTCAGCTTAGGTTTCGTGATCTTTTGACCAACCTCTAAATGCAGGTTTTTTTCCTTTGTGAGGTCCGGATCACCCAGATAGTCGTATCCATCCTGTTGGTTAAAAAGATAAAACCCATATTGCTCAGACACTGTGGGCACCCGTTCCCCGTACGCCAACGACAAACTCACACTGGAGTTCCTGTTATAATCCCAGGAGTACCGGGACGAAACATTCACCAAAGTATTGTTCCGTTGTTTAATTCCACTTTTATCGAAAATGGAGAGCTGCCTTTCACCAAAGTCGCTACTGATATATGAAGTCACTTGCTCTACCCGGGCACTATTCAACAGGTGGTGCCTCGCATTGAACGAATAGGAATAAGCTGTTTCCACTCCCGCAATGGATCGGTGCACATCCGGCCATGTAAGCATAAACATGGGTTGTTGCCCTGATTCATTGGGGTACATGGTCATCTCAGCATGCCAGAATGTTTTGTGGTAATCAGCCTTGATCTCAATGGTCGACTTCCTGGTTTGTTGAAGAAACCCCCTGACAAAACCTCCTGTGGTATGAGTGTTACCAGGCATATCCATATGCATCGCTACCGAGTCCCTATGCGTGTCATCCATTTGGTGATTGATGAAGTTATGATAGATTTTCACCTCTGGCTCCTGAAGTATCCACAGTTTGTCATCCAGATAAGAAAGGCCGAACATTTTGGCTTTGGCAAATGCCACATCCATGGGCAAAGCAGGATAACCGACGTCACTGGCATCATCTCCGACAAAGTCAAAGGCCAGCATAGCTCCATCATTAATGCGGTAGTTGACAGAGGTCGCATAGTTCATTTTCTCAAACTGACTATAACGTACCTCCTCCCCGTTTCCATCGGTGTAGTTGCTGGCTTTTCTATGCACGCCAGAAACACGTATTGCCCATTTGTCCCTGGAGTAGTTGACATCCATGGCCTGGTCGAATCCCCTTGAAACGGAGGAAAAGTTGTGAGCCAATGTCAGGCGAAGAGGGTCAGTTGTGTTAAAAACCGGCTTTTTCAACCCGAAATTGATTGCACCTCCGGTACCGGCTCCCATCATATTACCCTGACTGCCAAAAGAGACATCCAGGTTCCTCAAATTGATCGGTTCGATATAAGAAGAGGCCGGATCCATTTTATCTGTACATGCCCCATACATTCGCATACCATCCACGCTCATCACATACCTTTCGGATGTCAGGCCTCTCAACATCGGTTCATTGGCAAAATTCCCCCTTCGCACCATATTCACTCCTGGTAGGGAATGCATCAGCTGGTCAGTAGAGCGCATGTTCATGAGCATCTTTGGATCACCAAGATGGGCCCGATGGGCAGAATCCGTGATGATCACATCGTCCAACTCCATTTGTATCCCAATATATTGATCGTTGGTCATGGAGTCCAGCCACGCTTCGTATCGTTCCTGCCCGGTTTGCCCGAAACACAGCTGAATACTCCAGATCAACACACCAAAAATTAAGAACGATTTCATCTTGAAGGGAATCATTTACTGGAAATACAGGTCAAAATACGGCGTACCGCATATTTCTCCATTCTCTGTCATCGTAAGTCTGATCTGCCAGTCTCCTGTCATAGTGAAATTCACCGTGCCCTTGTAGTGCCCCTCTTCCGTATGACCCGGTGCTACATTATTCGGAGAACCATGGTCCATACTGACCATCCATGGCTCTACTTCAAACTCCAGTGTGGTAACGGCAGGCCACAGCATCATACTTTGCGTTTCAAATACCGCGATCTCCAGATCATTTTTACCTACCGCGGGGTCTTTGGGACCAATAAGGGTAACAAAGTATTTCGTTTCCTCATCCATGGTACTTATAAATGATACCAGTCTGCTTCGTTCAGGTGCAATCACCTCTACCGGCACAGAGATCTCCATCCCATTGATGGTAAAGTCGATGCTCCAGCTGCCCATCTCTCCTGAAGGCATTACAAATACGGCGTTGAAGTTGTATATGCCAGCTGAAAAAGTATTCTGATCAGCCTCCAGGGGACAAGAATGTGACATGGTGGTCATATCCATCATCGGTACCACGGATATCTCTCCCGAGACCGGATGGCCATCGGTATCTTTTATTTCTACAGTTATTTCATTGTAGCCCACGAAAAGTTTTTCGGGTGCATAAATGCTGATGTTGAGATCATTTTCAGCATGTGTAGTGATCTCGAGTAAATCATCGGTAAGATCAGGCCCAATATCCTCTGAAGAATTGCAAGAGTAAAAAACGACCATAAGTCCTGATAGTATTATTCCCAGTTTTTTCATTTTATTTATTGATAAATTATGGTGATGCTCAGGGCACAAAAATCCCTGTCCATCGAATAAAAGATGTAATTGAAATTCAGGAAAAACCTGATAAACAAAATGAAAATCTAGATAGGGGGCTTAAATATATCCCATTCAAAAAGGTGTGAGTACCTATTGATATATTGAGACAATTTGGGGGATTGCGGAGTATCAACCTTCTGGAATGATACAGTCATTACATTGGAAATGTACTCACTGCTGATCGGGATGATCACTATGGGTTCATTATTTGTGCTTGCCTGTTTTTTGATCTTTTTGGCCAAAATACATTTTCCATCACAGTTTAGCTGAGGCATCTCCTTGTTGACACACAGACTTTTATAGTAATCCGTATTCACATAGTAATCTACCAGGTATCCTGAGCCCCAAAGCATTTGGGTAAATACCGCTATCAACATCACTATGGAGAATAACTGTCTCATTTTAGCAATACTACCTCCTTCAATATTTCTCTTTCATGACACTACTCACCTTAGGGGATGATTTTAACCGACGGCATAGGCTAAACTCATCCATCAGAAGTTCTTTTTATTGGCTATCCTCACCATCAGCAGCACAGGCACACAAGTCCAGATCACCAGCATGAGCCATGACATCACAAATCCCAGGTTTGTGCCAAAAAAACGTTGGAACAGCGCCCCTGTATACCCCAGAAGTGCTGAAATATCCAGTTTTAAAAGGATCATGATCCTTGATAGGTCAATGGGGTTGAGAAAACTCACCAGCAAGGCAAAATCGTCTAACGGGTAATCGGCAAAAACCATCATCGACAAAAGTACCAATCCGTCATAAATAACTGCGAAAAACAGCCACATTAATATCGCATAACCAAAACCCTTAATCTTGTTGGCATTGAACAGGGCAATACAAACGGATATGGCTACAAAAATGAAAGTGAGAAAACCTCCGGCTATCAACAAAAGCAGGAAGTTAAATATCTCTCCGGAACGAAAAACTCCATAGACAAGAAACGGGATCCCAAGCCCTATGATCAGGCTCATTGCCAGTGAAATGGATATGCCCAGGTATTGCCCCAGGAAGATCACTGATCGCTTCACCGGCTGAGCCAGCAATAGTTCGGTAAATTCCCGGGAGTTGTAAAAATACATCACACCAAAGATGGTCCCGATCATGGGCGTCAGCACAACGATCACATTCATGAGGGTGATGATACCCTTAGACAGGTCGTTGTTGAGAAACAAAAGCACAAAACCAAGCAACATGTAAAAGCCCAGGTAGATAAAACTCCACCTGCTGCGCATCAAATCTGAAAAACTATATTTAAAAATCTTGATCATGACTCCAGTATTGCTGCTATTGCGTGTTCCAAATCCTCACTTCCTGTCCTGCTTTTCAACTCCTGCGGGGTCCCTTTAAAATAGATATTGCCTTCCAACAAGAAAATCACTTCATCTGCCAGCTCCTCTACCAGACTCATGATGTGCGAGGTGATCAGGATGATCTTACCTGCTGCTTTCGCCTTGTTGATCAGATCCTTGAGTTTGATCAGGGAGACCGGGTCCAGACCGGCAGTAGGCTCATCCAGCACAATGACTGGCGTATCAAACATGAAGGTGAGTACTATATTTACTTTTTGTCTGGTGCCACCCGAAAGATTACCCAGGTTCTTATCCAGAAATGATTCCAACCCGAATAGTTTGATGAGGTCCTCCGGGTTTGATGGTTCATTTCTCACATCAGCGATCATATGAATGACCTCTCTTACCTTGAGATTATCCGGGAAGCGAGCGATTTGCGGCAAATAACCAATGTGTTTCCGATATTCGTGTGACTTTGAAATATCCTTTTCCTGATAGAGGATTTTGCCTCCGTCAGCGATGACCATTCCCAGTAAGATCTTCAGGAATGTTGTTTTGCCTGATCCATTGGGCCCAAGAATGGCTATAATGCCCCCTTTGTCCACTTTAAAACTAATGTCATCCAGTACCTGAAGTCTGCCAAAGGATTTCTTGATGTTACTAACTGTGATCATTGGAATTTCTTCATTGAAGGTGTTTGGTCTACCAGATCATCCGGTGTAAATGCCGGTGAAACCTTTTCGGAAAAATTGATCAGATCAACGAACAGACTCCTCAGTAACACGATGGTCTCGGGAGTCCTGTTTACGATGTAGGAAAATAGTTTTACCGGCCTGTAAGGGACATCTCCGTTCCCATCTCTGTCCAGGTCATACCCAGTATACTCACTCCAGAAGTTGCCGTTGAAGGTATTGTCATTCATTTTAGAGTTATAAGAAATATCAAATGAATTTCCGATGAAGTTGTTGGAGGTAAAGGCATTGGTATAGCATCCGCCGGATACTTTTATGGCCCATCCATTTTGTCTCAAAGTATTGCCCTTGTAATTGACCCTGGAAGACCCGTCGACGTAGATGCCTAATGTGTTCTGTTCGAATAAGTTGTTTAACACCTCCCCATCATAGATTTCTTTGAGCAGTAGTCCATACGATGCAGTGCCCCAGTTATTGATAAACCGGTTATTCTCCATTCTAATCCACTTCGAAAACATCACCGCTACTCCCGCCCCATTGCTTTCAAATGTATTGTCGATATAAGCATCATGATTTGAAAACATGAAGTGAAGCCCATACCTCACATTATGGTGCGTGTAGTTTTTGATGGCGTCACTTTCATCCACAAACTCCAGGTAAATGCCATCTCGCATCCCAAAGACCTCATTGTTTTCAATCTGCATATGATTACAATGCCACAAGTGCACCCCATTACCTGCCTGATTCTCCTGCCTGGCTGTTCCGCTTACTGTGTTGCCACGTATCACTCCACCGTTTGACTTTTCCACCAGGATGCCAAAAAAGGAATTATCGATGTGGTTGTAGAGTATCTGGACACCTGATGTGCCATGAGCGTAAATAGCTGCAAAATCTTTGGTATAGCTCTTTCCTGAGTTTATGATGGAGAATCCCGAAATAACGATGCTATCTGCCAGGAGTCTAAGTACATAGTTTTGGTTGTCGCCGTCCAGGGTAGCTCCCAGTTCTCCAATCAACACCAGGGGCTTTGTTATTTCGAGGCCGGGACACTTGTATGATCCTGCGGCAACAAGAATGGTATCGCCGGGTAACGCCTCCTTCACAGCCTGGACAGGATTGCTGTATTCACAGTCTTGGCAGACTTTTCGTTCAGCACGCATGCTCCCAATCCCTATTAGGAGGCTAAATAAAGCTATGTAAACCCGCACACTCATTATACTTTCAATAGTGCTTTTGTCCGCTGCCCAACTCATTAAGCAACTGGGACCATTGAAACATCTGACCTCCTACCGAATCAAAAGCTTTTTGGCGCGTAGACTCCTCCGCGAAAGCACTTAAAAAGGCTCCCATCGGACTAGGAATGCCCTCACTGATGAGGTAATTGGCTTCTAAGGCGTTGGTTAAAACACCTGGATTTTTGTAATCTGTCACCAGGTAGTGTTTCACCTCCAGTTTATCCCACTTTTTCAAATCATTGATCATGCATTCAATGGCATCATATTTATATGCCCGACCCTTTTGGGTAACAATCTGAGCAGCATGCTGCTGATCTACAATGGTCATTCGACAGAAGTCACATGCATCCTCGCCATATATGATTGGCTGAGGACCACGATCGCAAGAGCTGAATAATGCAACCAGAAGCATTAAGTAAGCTATTCTAATTAAATTCTTCATGATCTATCTTGTTTTAATGACCTTACTCCTTCCTATAAAATAGGCTGTCAAAGTGAAAATCATTCCTATGCCCATTAAAACACCACCCAGTCTTGGATACGAATAGGCATCGAAGTTAAGCAGCTTCTTGTGTCCCATGAGTGGCGGATTATATTTCATTGGCGTCCCATCAGGATTCAACAGTTTCATGATGGCATTGGGATCAAGATCAGTTCCATAGGCAACAAGCCATTGATTGAAGTCATACATTCCCAGAATCCCCAAAATGCTCATCAGAACGAACCATAAAAGAAACCAGTTAGATGAGAGCTTTCCTGCTATGCTTAAAAAGCCAATCAAAATACCCATGATTGACATGGCTAAAATGACCAGTGGAAAGACAGAGAACTCCCACATCTCTTCTGGTTTAGGAAGTGTTTTCATACCAATATAATGATTCAATCCATCTATATTCTGGATATCAAACTCGCTTTCTCCTCTAAGACCATTGATATAAATATCGATGCCGAGAGGTTCAGGGTATTGTGGAGCCCCCAATCTGATATTCCACATGGGGAATACGAATAAGCTGAGCAACATTGCACTACCAATGATCATTAAAATACTTGCCTTTTTCATGTCGATACTTTTAAAGGAAGAACAGGTTTTAGTGAATTAGAGAGGTTAAAATGGACGGTTGGCCCATTTTAACCTTCTCTGAGTCATCAAATCACTCGTCTAATGACCAGCTCAGCTCGATGTTAGCATTTGCCGGAGAAACGCGAACGTATCCCTGCATTTCCTGGTGCAACGCAGAACAGAAATCAGTACAATAGAACGGCCACACACCCACTCGCTTAGGCTCCCACAAGGAGGTTTTGGTTTGACCTGGCATGATCAGGATCTCAGACGTTCCCTGACCAATTATTGAAAAGCCATGAGGTACGTCAAAATCCTGCTCATGGTTGGTAATATGGAAGTATACTTTATCTCCTACTTTAATACCCTCGATGTTGTCAGGTGTAAAGTGACTTCTGATGGTAGACATGTAGATATGCACTTCATTACCCTTTCTTTCCACCTTGGCCTGCGCAGGGCTTGTAATTGCATAAGGGTGTTTGTTTTCATCCAGTCGATATATTTTCTTGGAATTATTAACAATCAGCTCCGCATCACACCCTGCTGCATAGTGAGGCTCACCATGAGTAGGGAAATCATATAACAACTGCATTTTTTCTCCGGAGATATCGTAGATCTGGGCAGAGTGTTCCATCTCAGGTCCGGTAGGCAGATAACGATCCTTGGTGATCTTGTTCATGGCCACCAAATATTTGCCATGTGGTTTTCGGGAGTTTCCACCAGGGATCATCAGATGACCTACTGAATAGAAAGTGGGTTGTCTGTCAATCACTTCCCAGGTACCCAGTTTCCACTTCACAACTTCCGAAGAAATGAAGAAAGTAGTGTAGGCATTTCCTCTGCCATCAAATTCTGTATGCAATGGTCCTAAACCACCACTTTGCACCGTTCCTGCCAGAATATCATCATAATTCAGGATCGGAATGCCATAGGCTTCTCCATCAAATTTTTTGGCATCAATAGCTGCCAGCATCTTATCAAATGAATGAACAGTAATGTCGGCTGACAACTTACCACTACCGATGATGTACTGTCCGGAAGGATCAACATCACAACCGTGAGGAGATTTTGGAGTTGGTAAAAAATAGATGGCACCCGGGACATCAGAAGGGTCGACAGTTAAAACCTCTTCTTTGATGGTGGATGTAGCCGTATGTGTGGACTCATCGTACACATTGTGCGCATATCTGGCAGGTACTTTTTTCCCGCCTCCATTGTTTACATAAGCTTCTATCTTTTTCCAGTTTATTGCAGCAATGAAGTCTTTGTCATTTTGTGAGGCATTCACCTCCAGCAAAGTGTTTGCTTCTTCGGTATTGTAAGTAGAGAAGAAAAACCAGCCATGTGATTTATCCCTACCCGGGTGAGAAAGGTCGTAGTTGAAACCAGGCATGATCAGCTGGAATTTGATATTAAAATGCCCATGCTCCGGATCCACAGCAATGAAAGTCAAAGCTCCTTTAAAATTGCTTTTATACTCACTGATCGGCATATCTCGCTGCGGTACAGGCACAGAAAACCGTGTTCCCGCCACTACATATTCCGTGTTCTCAGTAATAAATGACGAGCTATGATTTCCTGCACTGTTAGGCACTTCAATGATCTCCTCTGTTTCGAAAGTGGTCAGACTAATTCTGGCTATTCGAGGGGTATTGTTACCATTGGCAAAAATCCATCTGCCGTCCAACTCTCCCTTGGTTTGAGAAATATCAGGGTGATGCAGGTCATCCCATGGCACAAACCCGAATGAAGTATTCAACATGGGTTTGGTCTCTTCAGAATATCCGTAACCCGATGTTGGGAACTGAGAAAATACCGGGATCTCCTTAAACATTCTTCCTGATGGTAATCCGTAAACAGTTAAGTTTCCGCTGTACCCTCCCGATAAAAAGCCATATTGTTCATCCCGCTCACCTGGAGCAATGTATACCTTCTCGGCGATGTTACTGCTTAGCGCACCATTACCCGCGCGATTTCCCTGATCGCAGGACATGGCAAGAAATGCCAGCCCGGCCATCAGTAAACTATGAATTCTAATTGATGTCTTCATCTTATTATTTATTGAATTGTATGAATATGATTAGGGTAGGATCACTTTATTCACTACCTGAATTACTCCGTTTGATGTTGGGATCGTTGACAATATTTCCGCACCACCGACGAATATTTTATCCCCTTCAATCACTACTTCCAAATAATCTCCGGTAGCCATGTATATCTTTCTTCCTTTGGTTGCTTCCCTTTTAAGCGCATCAATATCGAAAGATCCCGGTGCTGCATGGCGGGTAAGAATAGTGGCCAGCTGAGCTTTGTTTTCTGGTTTTAATAAATTCTCCACTGTGCCCTCTGGCAATGCATCAAAAGCTTCATTGATGGGTGCAAAGACAGTCAGTGGACCGGCATTGACCAGTACATGTTCAATCTGAGCAGCTGCTACTGCTGCCACAAGGGTACTGTGTGCTTCAGATGACATTGCCACCTGCAATATGTTTTTCGCTGAGACATCATCCTCCACAGAGGCCTGGCCTTTTGGATGACTTGTTGCTTGTGGATCTTCCGACTGCGTCGATCCATCTCTCCGATTGGTACAGGCATATACTAGACTTAATGCCAGTACTATCAAAATCAGTTTGAAGGGTATTGATTTCATGTGTTTATCATTTAATTTTCAAAGGTCACTTGGAATTCGCATGAGCTAAATTCCTTCTTGCTTGCCCGTAGTAGCCACTTTCGGTGGAGACAAGACTTAGTGTTTTTTAATCATGCTCATTTCATGTGTTTATTGTTTTGTTTATCTAAAGGGTTCGGAAATACTCAAGTATTGCTCTGGCCTGTTCTTCGGTCAGGTTTTGATTGGCCATCGGAGCCCCATTGTAGTCACCAAGCAGTTTCTTGGCGATCGGATCCTCAATGATCATTTTCTCAGGCGCCAGAATCATGTTCATGATCCATGCTGGGTTTCTTCTGGTAAGAATGTCCTTGGGAGCAGGTCCAATGAATTTTTTATCCACTTTGTGGCAAGCCGTACACATCGCTTCGTAGGTTTCCTTCCCTTTTGCTGCCAGCTCCTGATCGATTTCTGCTGGTAGAGAAAATGCCTTGACAGGTCCAACACCCTGGTATTGCTGCCAGTTTTCATACGGATCAACCACCTTCTTAGGCTGAGGGGGCTTGCTGATTTGCTCTGCTTGTTTCGTATTCCCTCCACCACAGGCGAAGAGGAATGTGACTGAAATGGCTAGTAGGTATTTACTTAAATTTTTCATGACTCTTATTACATTATGATTGACTGAATGAAAACTCTTTGAATAGCTGGCGTGCTGCAGGAAACAATATGTTGTTTTCTAAATGGATATGCTTGTGCAGGTCCTCCTCAAATTCCTGAAGCATAGCATAGGCTACTTTATAAGTTTGGCAGCCATCGGGAGGACACTCATATTGATTGGTGAGCTCTGCAATCTGTTGAAACCTCGCCCCTTCGTCCTGATGTTCCTGCTCCAGTAACTGTATGGGATTCTCAATATCACCAAAATGGGGCCTGGACAACGGAAACCCTTTGATCTTTGATTCTACCATCGCCTTGATATAAGGAAACAATACCTGCTCCTCTTTATTCAAATGGCTCAGCAAGGCCTCCGAACTGGCTATAAACAACTCGTTAATCTCATAGAGCTCCGGATGACGTTCTCCATGTACTCGGCATAATTTGTCGAGATAAGCTCGCAGCGCAGGGATGGTGGCCAGTACATAACTGTGATGCACATTGATGATCGTGTCTATTAGCTGATCCAATTCCAGTTCCTGAAAATTGAAAGCATCCTGGGTTTTGAATGTCTCTTCAAGTTCTTTCTGGACCTGACTCAAGTCTGCATGATTTCTTGTACATGCCTCTTCTAAGGTAACACCTCCACCACAGCAAAAATCGATATGATGCGCCGTAAGTACTCTCGATGCTCTAAAATTGGAGGCTACAATCGCCCCTACTTTTGTTTTTGCTAGATTTTTCATATTTAAAGATTTTCGGACCTTTATATCCTTAATTAGGTGAAAATTTTACAGTTTCAAAAAACGATTCCCCTCAATCACGCCTGATTTAATGTCAGTAAGGTAGGTTGTGTTTAGTACCCCTTTCAAATGATCCCGGATCGCAACGAACTTATCATGTACCGGACATGGTCGGGCAGAAGAACACTCCCTCAATCCCAACACACAATCTTTCACAATGCTTTCTCCATCTATCGCCACTACTACCTCTAACAATGTGATTGGGCGATCAGACACTTTAAATCCTCCTGTAGGCCCTCTATGAGATTGCAACAATCCGTTTTTCACAAGCTGTTGCAGTATCTTAGCTGTATACGCTTCCGGAGATCCATTGGCATTTGATATATCTTTCAAGCCTGCCAACTTCCCTTCCTCCTGTACCGTACAGAGGTAAATCATTATTTTAAGGGCATATTCACAGGCTTTGGAAAACATTTCAGATCAATTTCATACAAATATAAAGTAGGAATTTAATTTCGGACAATATTATCCGAAATTAAATTTTATGATTTTTATCAGCTCTTCATTATCTGATTTTAAGGTACCCTGTAAGCCTGGAATCAGCTTGATCGAAGATCAGTTTTCGTAAGTGCAATCCTTTTCAGTCCTGAAATTTATATTTGAATCAAACCCTTACTTGCTTAAATTGGAAGTTGGTTCCCACTTAACCCCAATAACCTCATGAAACCCCTGCGCCCCATCCTGTTATTAATCCTCCTCCCACTATACTGCAATGGACAAACAAATCAGTCTTCGAACAGTGGTATCACCATAAAGATTGAATCTGAGATGTCACCCCCTACCTGGGCTTTGCTGGAAAGAGAAGTGATCAGGGCCAACGAAGCCGCTTGCTATGCGTTCTTCAACAAGTACTTTGATGAGCGGGGATACCTGCTAGCCGTAGAACGCTGGGGTGGTGATGATGGTCCGGACGATGCCATCGAGAATGTAGCCGACTGGCCGGTACTTCATGCCCTGGGGGCATCGGATGAAATACTGCGACTGTATAAAAAAGCCTGGGAAGGTCACCTGTTGCAATATACCGAGGCTAAAACGGTGGATGTGCCATTTGCCAGGGATGGGATGTATTATAAGGAATTCCCAGTGATGATGGACTGGATGCACAATGGAGAGGGGCTACGTGTTTTTAACCTACAAGGGCTTTCCGACCCTTATGATAATGACTTCCAAAAGCGAACCCGCCGATTTGCAGGGTTTTATATGAATGAAGATGCAGGAGCACCTAACTACGACCCGGAACACAAGATCATCCGAAGCATGTTTAACGGAAGCCGGGGGCCGCTCATGCGTAAGGCGACCGGTCTGGATTGGGTAGGCGATCCCATTGAAATCGAAAACCGCTTTCATCTTGGGCATGGGGAGCGCAATTATGAAGAGATGGTTGCCCATTTTAAGGATTACACCGAGACCATAGGTGATCATCCTCAAAACCTAAGTGCCACTACCCTGGCAGCCAATGCTTATCTTATGACTGGTGAAGCGAAATACAAAGACTGGTTGCTGGAATACACCAATGCCTGGCTGGACCGCATGAAAGCAAATGAAGGGATCATCCCCAGCAACATAGGATTAGACGGAACGATTGGCGGGGCCACAGACGGCAAGTGGTATGGAGGCACCTATGGATGGGGATTCTCGCCCATCGTACCACAGACCGGTGAAAGAGCACACCGCACACGAGTATATCGCGGCATCATCGGATTTAACAATGCAGCGCTACTCACCGGTGATTTTAGTTACCACAAAGCATGGGGAGAAATGATTGATAAAGTGAATGCGAATAGTAAAAAAATAGATGGCAAGACGCAGTATCCTCATATGCATGGTGACGAAGGCTGGTATGCCTATAGTCCGAACCCTGTGGACTGGGGTATATTAGATTGCTACTTTTTCACGCAATCACCACAAGACCGGAAACGGCTTGGAAGTAGCCATGAGTGGATTGAATTTCTGGAGGGAAAAAATCCCGATTATCCAGAAAAAGCCTTACGGGCAGATCTTGCCCGAGTCCGTAAGATACATGCCTCCATGCAGGAAGATGAAACCACTCCGGATACCCGACTGGCCGATGACCCGATGAAATACAATCCGGCTTCTGTCTCAGCGCTGCGGGAACTTATGATAGCCGGTCTTGATCCCGGTCGTGGTGGAGCTGCTCTTTATGCTCGCCTCCGCTATTTCGATCCGATAAGGCGACGAGCCGGAATTCCCCAGGATGTCGCTGCTTTAGTCAACAAAATGAATGGTGATCATGTTGCCGTTACTCTGGTAAACCTTCACCAAACTGAAGCTAGGGAAGTAGTGGTTCAGACTGGTGGATATGCAGAGCATCAATGCACCTATGTTGAAGTAAAAGGTCAAAAGATCCAAATTGATAACTCTTATTTCACAGTACATTTAGCGCCAGGCACCGGAGAGGAGTTGATGGTCTATAGCAAACGTTTCGCACACCAGCCCACCTTTACTTTTCCATGGGATCGTGGGAAGGTGGTGACGGTGAAATAGAGAAATTCAAAGGTGAAAATCATGGAAGTCTCTGAGACCAGACCTGTCGATTGAATTGTTTATCTTGAGCAAAGCGATAAGTACTCGTGAGCATACTGAAACAGCCTAAAGTAGCACAATACTGTGCCCCACTTCACGCTCAGTGGCTTATTCTTAAGCTGCTCAAAAAAGAAAATTTAAAAACTCCTAAAATCCTGTCACGTTTGAGCCTAATATACGGTCTAACCTAGTGACTCAATGCAAAAAGATCATGCAACAAACTTCAAAAGATCTGGATAGCCTCATCTCTCACTTCAAAACCAGGCTTTTCCCGTATGCCTACAACATTATCGGAGACTCTTTAGCGGCAGAAGATCTTGTACATGACGTGCTGAACCATTATTTCATCGAGACTCCTTCCCATATCAGGCAACCTGAGAGCTATCTCACCCGTGCTGTGATCAACAAGGCCATCAACCACAAAAACCTCCTGCGCACAAAGCTGGAGTCCTATCCAGGACATTGGCTTCCCACGCCTGTTCTTACCGAGGAAATAATCTACAAAAGAGCTGATCAGGAAGAAATAATCAATTACTCACTTCTGGTTTTATTGGAGAAACTCAATGCCAAAGAACGAGCGGTCTTTATTCTCAAGGAAACATATGAATACTCCCACGAGGAAATCGCCTCTATACTTGAGATCAAAACAGAACACTCCAGACAGCTTCTCAAACGCAGTAAGGAAAAACTGGACCGCAAACAGGATTTGAGATCGGACTATGATTTGGATCAAAAGAAGATGCTCGAGCAACTAACAGAAGCCATTCTAAACAACAACCTGGAGAAGGTAAAGAATGTGCTTGCTGAGGATGTCAAAACCATTTCCGATGGAGGTGAAAAAGTATCAGCAGCTAGAAAAATGCTCATTGGACCCAATCGTGTTACCAGGTTTCTGCAGGCGATTTATGGTAAGTATTTGCCGGACTCCACTCAGATGGAATTCACCAAAATCAATCATCTGCCAGCTATTACATTTTCTGTGAATGGATCTGTTTTTCGATGTATGATGTTTGATATCCAAAAAGGACAAATCGAAAACATATACATTGTTGTAAACCCTGATAAGCTACAAAAGCTAAATACTCACTGAGCGGTGTCACGCTAGCAGAATAAAACCGGTCATTAGATTTTAAATACATAAATCTAAGACCAATGAATCCAAGAATTAGTTATCAGGAAAGTCCACAGGGATTTTACAAAGCGATGTATGCCGTTGAGAATTATCTTAATAACAGTGGGCTGACACATACAGAAATTCACCTGATCAAAGTGCGTGCCTCCCAGATCAACGGGTGTGGCTACTGTCTTGACATGCATCACAAAGACGCCCTGAAGGCCGGAGAAACCATGGATAGACTATACCTGCTCCCAGCGTGGGAAGAGTCTCCATGTTACACTGATGAAGAGAAAGCCATGTTAAACCTCACCGATGTGCTCACAAGGATCGCTGATTCAACCCCTCAACAGGTCGAACAAGCCTTTGACCGGATGACCAAATACTTTTCCAAAGAGAAAATCGCCAATACTGTCCTGGCTATTTGTCAGATCAACTCGTGGAACAGGATAGCTATCTCCTTTGGGAATATTCCCGGAAGCTATCAGCCCAAATAAATGTTTAATTATACTTTATTGCCGGTTCTCACACCGGCAGTAAACTTTCTATGGATCAAATCACAAATTCAACTCCAGCGGATCATCATAGTGCTCCATTTTCTGCTTCAACTCCGAAAGCAGTTCGTCTACCTTTTCCTTGTAATCAGGCTGGGATGCCAGATCGTTCAGCTCCAGGGGATCTTCAGCCAGGTTGAAAAGCATCACCTTATCCACTTTCGGGTAAACGATCAGTTTATAGTCACCTTTTCGGATCAATCGCTGATAGTTAATATAGGCGTTGTAAATAGAAGGATAGTTTTCTGGTTTCTCCCCTTTCACCAATGGCATCAGGCTTTGGAACTCAACATAACCTGGTTTTGCAATACCTGCCAGATCAAGCGCAGTAGGCATCAGGTCCTGCAAGTAGGCCAGTGAATTGACTTTTTGGTTGGCTGGTATACCCGGTCCTACCAGGATCAAAGGTGGCTTCACACTATGCTCGTATGGATTTTGTTTCCCAATAAACCCGTGTCTTCCTACGGCCAGGCCATGGTCAGAGGTAAAGAAGATGTAAGTGTTGTCCGCTTTTCCCGAAGCTTCCAATGCATCGAGGATTTTTCCGATCTGGGCATCCAGGTGGCTGATAATCGCATAATATTCTTTCATATGCACTTTGACGGCATATTCAGTTCGGGGAAAAGGAGCTAAGGCTTCATCCCTCAACCCGGGTCCATTGCCTATTTCCTCCTGGTATTCCGGAAGTGGTTTAAAACTCTCCGGTAGCGTGATGTTGTCGAGGTCGTACATGTCCTGATATTCCTGGGGTGCCTGCCTGGGATCATGCGGCGCATTAAAAGCGATGTACATAAAAAATGGATCAGTACTTTTTTGTGCACTATCCAGAAAAAGCAAGGCATCATCCCTCACTACTTCACTCCAGTGTTTTCCGCCTTCCCAGAATCCACCGAATTTTGGATCAATTGGTGACCATGACGTATCCGACTCACTCAAGGGTCTGTTGTAGCCAATTGGGAATTCACGATCCGGGTAATTGTCCTTTTCTTCTTTCCAGGTGAGACGTGCATCGCGTGGCATCCCTGGTCGGATATGCGCTGCAAATCCAAAGACACTATCAGCAGGTGCATCCACATGCCATTTCCCGGTCATAAAGGTCTGGTAACCATTCGCTGCCATGATTCTGCCCCAGGTATTTTCGATGCTATCACCCTTTTGCCAATGCTTTCGGTATTCATTCGCTCGCCAAAGAGACCTTCCGGAAATAAGCATTGATCGCGAGGCAGTACAGATGGCACCATTCCATCCACCCATGTTATAGGTGTTGGCAAAGGTTGTCCCTCTCTCTACTAAACGGTCAATGTTAGGTGTATAGATTTCAGCATTGCCTAAGGCGCTGATGGCAGTGTGGGTCTGGTCATCCGTAAAAAGGAAAAGGATATTGGGTTTTGAATCCTTTTGGGGTCCGCAAGATGTAATCAGCAGAACCGCAAGTATCAATAAGGAAAAATGTCTCTTTTGCATAGGTTAGCAATCTACTTAGTCCAGCGCAATTTGCATGAGATTTAATTGATGACTCCACTCAATGGTTTGCACATTAACAACAATAAAAATAAAAAAAAGCCAGCACAACCTCGCGGCTGTACCGGCTTTTACAAACGCTGCTACCAAAGCTTCTTATTTCCAGCCTCCTCCCAGGGCACGGTAAGTAGCCACCCAGGCGTGAAGTTGCTCCATTTTAGTATCTATCAACTCGAAACGGGACTCCAAAGCTTCACGCTGTGTAAGCAACACCTCCATATAGTCAGCCCTCGCTGATCTAAACAGGTTGTTGGAGATCTCTACCGACTCCGTCAGGGCTTCTACCTGTCTGGCCTTCAAATTGTAGCTGTTTTTAAGATTGTTGATTCTTGACATTTGATTCACCACTTCGATATAGGCTTTGAGGACTGTCTGATCGTATTCATAGACTGCCTGTATTTGCTTTGCTCCGGCGGTGTAATAAGCTGCTTTTATGGCGTTTCTATTAATTAGTGGAGCCGTCAGCCCTCCGGCAGCAGAATAAATCAGCGACTCCGGCGTAGATAATAGAACACCCGGGTTAAAAGCCTGAAAACCAATACCTGCCTTTAGATCCAATGATGGATAAAAATGCGCTTTCGCCACCTTAATATCCAGATCAGCAGCTATAAGTTTCAACTCTGCCTCACGGATATCAGGCCTGTTTTCCATCAAATCTACCGGCGATCCAATTTGTAGGGTATCCGGTAACAACTTTTCAAATAATAGAGGATCCCGCTGTATTTGTTGAGGATATTTCCCCAACAAAAAATTCAACCGGTTCTCTGTCTCAATGATCCGTTGTTGAATTACAAACTGCATGCTACGTGTATCTAATACCTGAGCTTCAAATCGGCGTACAGCCAATTCTGTGACCCGAGCTGATACTTTCTGCAGCTTCACTACATTCAGTGCATCGGTCTGGATCTGAATATTTTGCTGCACAATCTCCAGCTGATTGTCCAGAGCCAATAATTCATAATAGGTATCTGCAATTTCCGATACAAGATTGGTAACAAGGAATTTTCTACCTTCAACTGACGCCAGAAAACGGCTCATTGCAGATTTTTTGGCATTGCGCAACTTATGCCAGATATCTATCTCCCAGGAAGCATACCCTCCCAGCATGTAATCTGGTAAAGGCTCAGGGAATTCTTCATCTTCCCTGATCTGCAACGATTCCTCTACAGCACCATCTCTCGTGTAACGCCCGACCTTTTCCAGCCCGGCTTCAGCGCCCAGACCCACAAAAGGCAGGTATTCGCCTTTCTTTTCTAAAACTTCATTTCTGCCTATTTCCAGCTCCTGGGTAAAAATATTTAACTCCTGATTGTACTTCAAAGCAGAATCAATGAGTGCAACCAGGTGCGGATCAGCAAAATACTCCTGCCAGGATTGCTGGGCTACATTTGCAGTATCTGAACCTAAACCATATCCGTCTGGTAGGGAAGCTGAACTCTTTTTGGGCACCAGACTAGGTGCGCAGGAATACAACATCATGGCCATACCAACTATGAATGGATATTTAATTAACTTTTTCATGGTCATTGGTCGTTATTTTTTATCGTCTTTACTGGAAGATTCATCGGATCTGTCTTTTGGATGCAAAAGCCTTTCCCGCTCTTCGATGTTGTGTATGTATTCCTCTGAAAGTGGCTCGTCTGATTCATCTCTGATCAGGCTTCGTCCTTCGACCATCCGGCCAAAGACATAATACAGACCAGGAATGATCACGACTCCAACGATGGTGCCGAGAACCATACCTCCCATGGCAGAACCCCCAATGGTTCTATTTCCCACGGCTCCTGCTCCATGAGAGATCACCAATGGAATCAGACCGGCAATAAAGGCAAAGGAGGTCATCAGAATTGGTCTGAAACGGACACGGGCACCTTCAATGGCCGCCTCCAATACGGTAGCGCCCTGCCGATGCTTTTGTACAGCAAATTCTACGATCAACACAGCATTTTTTCCCAGCAGGCCAACCAACATGATCAATCCAACCTGGGCATAGACATCATTGGCTAGTCCCATCATTTTGAGCAGCAGAAATGATCCGAAAATACCAACCGGAAGAGACAGAATTACCGCCAGTGGTAGAATAAAACTCTCATACTGCCCAGCGAGCACCAGGTAAACAAATATGATCACGATGATGAAAATAAAAAGTGCCTCATTACCACGTTTTGCCTGGTCATAGGATAGATCTTCCCAGGCAATATCATAGCCCCGTGGCAATGTATTTGCTGCTACTTCACGTATGGCATCAACTGCATCCCCGGTGGTATATCCCGAAGCAGGAAGTCCCCTGATGGACGCAGAATTATACAAATTATATCGAGTGATCTCATTAGGCCCCTGCCGCTTTACAAGCTGCATAAAAGAGGAATAAGGCACCATCTCTCCGTGCTCATTTTTGACAAAAAGGTCACTTAAATCAGAAGGGAATCTTCGATACTCAGGGCCAGACTGTACATAAACTTTAAAGAAACGTCCGAAACGAATAAATCCCTGCTCATAGGTGCTTCCTATCAGGATATTCAGATTTTCCATGGCTGCTGCAATGGAAACTCCCTTTTGCATCGCCACTTTGTTATCAATCACCAGTTCATACTGTGGATAGTTGGCTGCGAAAAAAGTGAATAGACCTGTGAGCTCGTCCCGCTTACGTAAAGCGTCCATAAACTGATCATTGATCCTTTCAAATTCATGATAGTCAGTTGAACTAGTCTTGTCAAGCATTCGAAGGGAAAATCCACCCGAAGTACCAAAACCCGGAACTGCCGGTGGCTCAAAAAATTCAACGACAGCACCCAGCTCATGTGTTTTCTCCTCCAGCTCTTCCATGATCTCATGAACAGTATGCTTTCGTTCCGACCAGTTTTTCAGGTTGATGAGACATGTGCCTGCATTAGACCCCCTTCCTTCTGTCATGATCTCATATCCAGCGAGCGCAGAGACAGACTCAATTCCATCTATTTCCTCACATATCTGCTGAAGTTCAAGTGCCACATGATTCGTTCGCTCCAGTGTAGCTCCCGGAGGTGTTTGAATGATCGCATAAATGGTACCCTGGTCCTCATTGGGGATGAAGCCTGATGGTAAGATGTTATTTTCCACCACGATACCTACATTAAAAGCGATCAACACGCCAAAGGTGATTATGCGCCTGTTTACTATCAATCTCAACAATCCAACATATTTGCCGGTAAGCTTATCAAACCCTCTGTTGAAACTATTCAGAGCTCTACTCACAACATTCCGCTTTCTGGGCTTTCCATGATTGTTTTTCAACAACATGGCACAGAGGACTGGAGTTAATGTAAGGGCCACAATTGCTGAAAGCACAATAGAACTGGCCATGGTGATCCCAAATTGTCGGTAAAAAGTTCCTACCGGTCCTGGCATGAAAGTGATAGGCAGGAATACTGAGGTCATTACCAATGTGATTGCGATAATAGCACCACTGATCTCCCCCATCACAGCTTTCACCGCATTGTATGGAGAAAGTCCCTCTTCCTCCATTTTGGCATGAACAGCTTCTACAACCACAATCGCGTCATCCACTACGATACCAATAGCCAATACCAGAGCAAAGAGCGTGATCAGGTTAATTGATAACCCAAAGAGTTGCAGCACGAAAAAGGTCCCGATCAGGGAAACCGGTACCGCTAGAATCGGGATCAGTGTAGACCGCCAATCTCCCAAAAAGATGAATACCACCAATGCCACAAGGATAAAGGCATCCCGTAAAGTATGCGTAACCTGCTCAATGGATGCGTCAAGAAAATTGGATACATCATAACTTATTTTATAATCCATCCCGGGAGGAAAATACGCTTCCATCTCTTTGAGCTTTTCCTTAACCTCTTCAATAACTTCTGAAGCATTAGTCCCTACATTTTGCTTAAGTACAATAGAAGCTGCCGGATAACCGTCCAGGTTGGAGTAAATATCAAAAAACTCACTACCCAACTCCACTTCAGCGATATCTTTCAGGTAAATGATCTCACCTTCTTCGTTGGCCCGGATAATGATCTGCTCATATTGCTCGGGCTTATTATACCTGTCCTGATAAGCGAGGACGTACTCCAGTGATTGCGCTTGTTTGCCTGAACTCTGACCAAGACGACCAGGCCGGGCCAGAATACTTTGCTCCATCATGGCTTCCATGACTTCTTCCGCCGAGATTCGGTAGGCACGCATACGGTCCGGTTTCAGCCAGACTCTCATGGCGTATTGACGACTTCCCAGTATCTGTGCCCTGGCAATCCCCTTGATACGCTGTATTTCAGGGATCATGTGCACATTGGCATAGTTGTAAAGAAACTTCTCATCAGCATCCTTATCTTTACTATACAGGTTGACATACATTAACATACTGGGCTGAATGGGCGTGATGATCACCCCTTCCCGCTGCACCAATGGTGGCAACAAGGGCATCACCTGATCTACCCGTGTCTTCACCCTCACTACTGCCAGGTTTGGGTCTGTACCTGGCTCAAAGATGACCCTGATAGTAGCTTCACCTGCGCTGGTAGCATCGGAACTGATATACCGCATATCCTGAACACCGTTTATGGCCTGCTCAAGGGGAACCAATGTTGAGTTGACAAGCACCTCAGCATTTGATCCTGGATAAGCAATGAAAATATTAACAGTTGTTGGTGCTATTTCTGGGAATTGTGAGATGGGCAATGTTTTTATTGCCAGCCCCCCGGTAAACAGCAAAATGACCGAAATGACAATAGCCAATACAGGTCTGTGAATGATTCTGCTAAAAAACATTTTTAAAAGATTTTAAGATGAAGAAATTACTCTGCGTGAAGCTCCAGGTTAGAAATGACCATCTCCGGATCTAAATAATCCACAGCGATCTTATCTCCATCTTTCACCTTTCTTAGTCCTTCCAGAAGTATCTTATCACTATCTTTCAAGCCACCTTTTACTTCATATAGGTGTGGTAATTCGGCTCCTACAGCAATGGACCTGGAATGAAGCGTATTATCTTCGCCAACTACAAAAACATACTTTTTATCCAAAATCTCAAAAGTGGCTTTTTGCGGAATTAGCATGGCATTCTTTAATGGTGCATCGACAAGGATATTCCCTGTTTCACCGTGCCTAAGCAAACCTTTTGGATTTGGGAAAGTAGCCCTAAACGCTATGTTTCCTGTTTCATTGTTGAAATCCGCCTCAATGGCGGTGACCACTCCGGGATAGTCAAACAGCTTGTTATTTGCCATCATTAGCCTGACATTGATCACGCTGTCTTTGGTCACCTTTGACTGATAGTCGAGATATTCTGCCTCGGGCACATTGAAGTACACCCACATCTGGTGATTATCTGATAAAGTAGTTAACAATTCCCCTTCTTCAATCAAACTGCCCAATCGCACATGGAAATGATCCATGATGCCATCAAACGGGGCCCTTACCTGGGTAAAATCCAGGTGTACCTGGGCCAGGGACAACTCTGCTTTAGCTTTGTCATACTTGGCTTCCGCCAACGCAAGCTCATTAGGAGCTACCACATTACTTTCTGCGAGTCTTTTTGTGTTTTGGTATTCAATCTCGGCAAAATGAGCTTCTGCTTCAGCTTTCTTCAACTCAGCCTGATATAACCTGGGCAGGATCTGGAACATCAGCTGCCCTTTTTTGATGAATTGCCCTTCATCTACAAAGATCTTTTCCAGGTAACCCCGCTCCAAAGCCCTCAACTCGATGTGTTGAACGGAGTGAATCTGGCATACATAATTTCTTGTTGTCAAAGTGTCCTTTCGTAAAGGACTCGTCACCAAAAACTTTCCAGCTGCTTCATGGTGTTCTTTTTTAGATTCACAGCCAGAGGATGCAATAAGCACACCTATAACCATGATCAAATAAATATTCTTAATCTTCATTTAAGTTTCAATAAAATACGGTGAATAAATAATCTGCGGTTAAATCGGAAAGCAATAGTCTGGTCTGATAAGACGTACTATTCCGGTAAAATCCGATTAAAGATTGATTTTGGATTCAGCCATGAATCCGATAAACTATGAAGATTTCAGCAGGGTAGCCGTAACTGACAGTAGCGGATAATGAACTTGGGATTATCATCCTCAGCTAATGGGCGATAGGTATTTCCAAATCTAAAAACACCTGAAAAAAGGGTTTGATAAGAAAAGTCGTTGAATGTCGGTGACCAGTAGTCATCAACAGCATCGTGTCGTGATTCAGGAAATTCAGACTCACCGACTGCTTCTTTGTTGGACTCGGTTTCGAGTTCGATAGAAACATGATCATCATGGGAAAGTAAATCTACCCATATATAATCCGTCACCGCGAAAGTGAGGATCAAAGAAAGGATAATATGTCCCAGATGCTTTTTCATTTAAACCTCAAAGATATGCATATTACAAGATCAATTTGAAATGATATTAGACAGATCGTTTGTTTAGTTCGGCAGTCGGTACAATTAATGTGATTTAAGGAAGTAATCAAGTGAAATAAAAAAAGCGGGCAATGCCCGCTCTTTTATTTATTTATGTACTAAAAACAACATGGATTCTTATAGATCAAATACCTCTTTTTTGATCAAAGTATCTTGGTGGTATACCAAAAACGATACACTCTTACCTATAACCTTCTCAAGGTTGTAAAGCTTATTCACTTGCTTTACACTTTTCAGCTCATCTTCGTACAGCAATTCGTTGTTTTGATCATAGATATAAACATGAAGGTCCTTTGCATCAGGATGGCTTCCTACGAATGATACATTTTTGCCTGCACTTTTCAACTGAACATTGAATTTGCTTATCCCTCCCAGATCAATGTTTTCTTCGAAAACATAATCTGAAGATTTAACAACAAAGTCATACTCACCTAATGAAAGATACTGAAGGTTATATCTTTTAATAAAACCACTGGTTCCAGATACTTTCTCCGAGTGAACGACTTCTTTGTTTTTATTATATATTTCTATAGTTACATTCTCTTTCACTGGAGAATTGTAAACTACTTTATACATCTTGTCTGTTTGTTCCGCTACTACTTTGCAAAAAGCAGTACTTGAGTTTGGCTTCGCGATAATTGTGGCAGTACTAAAAACTGTTAATAGAACTACCAGTAATTTGATGTGAAGTTTCATTTGTCCTTTGTTTTTGATTATGAATTTCATAGCAAAATAAGACAATGATTGTTTCATTTTCAAATAATTGATAGTTTTTTTATGTTATTTATATGTTAAACATCAATATTATGTAATTTTAATAATTAATCAGCCCGAAATTGAATTGTTATTAAAATGAGGCTTTCCAGGTGTTGGTTTTTGAATTATTTACACTGACTGGAGAAATATTCTAATATTTGAATAAAAACCAAATTTAAATTCCCAGAACCAGTATTTTAGCTGTGATAATTAGGACTTTAGATGGTATTTTAAAATATTTCCTTATTTTATTGGGTAATAGACCTGTGCTTCCCATTGAATCGAGTCTGGATTTTCAAGGAAACCTTCATGATATTCTTCCCAAATATTACCAAATCTTTCATAATTGTAATAAAAGATAAAAGATTCAATATCTCTGAATACACCCATCAACAACTCATAGTCCCCGGAAAACGAGCCATTTACTGCCCTTCCTCTATAAGTCTCCCCGAGTGAGATCTGATCATGATCAATATTTACAAAGGTCGATATGGGTATACCATTGATAAATTCAATCTCTTTTTCTGAGAAAGAGGTATAAATCGTAAAAGGAGGGCCTGTTACCTGGATATCTCTTTCTTTAATGAACTCAAAAAGTTCCTCAAAATTGGTACGCATTCTATCTGAAAGTATATTTCGATCATTTATTGAGATATCCTCGATACCTAAATAGTGCTGCGAATTTAATTCTACTATACAAAGTTGATGGACCGACTCAGGTAATGATTCAACACGTTCTTTGAGCAGGTTGAGCCCCTGCTCATAGATCCCACCCAGGAATCCATCGATGCCAAGCATAAATACTTTATTAAACCCTTTGATCTCCTTTTCGTCATAAGCCCAGGTAACCAGAGTACCAGAGTCTGTGGCATGAAGCATCCATTTGGACTGGGGGTTGGAACCGTATCCCGAAAACTCCATTTTATTGACTACATACTGATTTTTCAATACATCTATGATCTCAATACTTCCGCTCTGAAAATCCTCATTTCCATTTTCCCACCGGATTCCAGCTCCAACTCCTGTTTCAGGGCCATATATAGTATAAATGGCATTTGGATTGTTGATTGCCCAGGGAGATCTGTTTTTAAAATTTCTAAAAGAAATAAGCTCTTGATAGATAATTTCCGGAGGAGCCTTTATATGTAGGCTACGCTCCATGTATGCCGTGGACGGCAGGAAGACGATAACCAAGGTCGCTATGGCTGCAACAATCAAAACTATGACCCCTACTAATCTAAAGAATCGACCTGTGATCATTAAATACTTGATTGTAATGTGTCAAAATAACGAAAAATTGGATTTATCCCCAAGGTAATATTTCATATCATTGGGAGTTTCAAATATGAATTATTTATTGCCTATTTTGGATTTTTATCGAATTATGCGATCAGGATATCAATAAAATCTTATATTTCAGGCTAAATTCAATCTAACTTAAAAAATGGACAACGAACAATCAGGAATAAAGAAGTTTGAAAATTTCTTCGAAGGTTTTATGTTCTGGAGTAGGTGGGTTCAGGCTCCCCTCTATATCGGGCTAATCCTCGCCTCTTTTCTTTACTTGTACAAATTTTTCGAGGAATTATATCATGTAGCTGCCAAGTTACAAATCCTGGCAGAAACAGAAATGATGCTAAAAGTACTTACACTCGTCGATATATCGATGGTGATGAACCTGGTGGTAATGGTAACTATCGGTGGATATTCCATTTTTACCAGTAAGATTGATGTAGACATGCATGAAGACAAACCGCTATGGTTGGAGGGTCTTGATGCCGGACAGTTGAAGATCAAATTGGCCACCTCTCTTGCATCCATCTCCGGGGTTCAGTTATTGAAAACATTTGTTGATTATCGGGAAGCAGAATTACAGGCTGGTTCTGAGCAGGCGATTATCATTGAAATTGTGATTCACATGGTTTTCATCTTTTCAGCTCTTTTACTTTCACAAACTGAGAAGATTACCCATAGTTATCATTCTTCTCATGCGATAGAATCAAATCCAACAGACGATACTCACTAACAAAAAAAAGCAGGTCGGAAGGCCTGCTTTTTTATTTTACATCTACTTCTTCTTAGAACGTCCACTTACCTGTATCAATCTCTTCAAGGGCTCGCATCAGTAGTTCAATTGAATTCACGATGTCTTTTTTGTGGGCCATTTCAATTACCTGATGCAAATGCCTTGTAGGGATAGAGATCGCTCCCGCTATCGAACCTTGTTTCCCATTTCGCTGAAGCCCTGCAGTATCGGTACCTCCAGCAGCTAGAATCTCCGGCTGCCATGGTATTTTATGCTTATCAGCAGTATCTTTCAAGAACTTCACCATTCTGGTATCACAAATAGCAGAAGCATCCATGATCTTAATGGCTGTGCCTTTACCCAGCTCAGTTACCCTTTCATGCTCCTGCGCACCAGGCAAGTCATAAGCAATAGTGGTGTCCAATGCAATTCCAAAATCAGGATCAATGTGATGAGATGCTACATTGGCACCCCTCAAACCCACTTCCTCCTGAACAGTAAATACCCCATAGAAATCATAAGGTATTGTTTTCAAGCGTTTCAGTGTTTCTACGAGAATATAGACAGAAACCCTGTTGTCAATGGATTTACAATTTAGACAATCACCCATCTCAACAAGCTCTCGTTGTCGGGTGATTGGGTCTCCAATGCCGATAAGCTTGACCACATCCTTTCGAGACATGCCACAATCGATATAATAATCCTCGATTTTGCTGGGCTTATTCCGCTCTTCGGCTTTCATCATGTGAATGGGTTTACTGCCCATTACCCCAATGACATCTTTCTTTCCATGAATGATTACTCGCTGAGAAGTCAGGGTCTTGGGATCAAAACCACCCAGGGTTTGAAACCGAATAAATCCATTATTATCAATATGAGATACTAAAAATCCTATTTCATCCATATGAGCCGCTGCCATCACTTTTTTCTCATCGCTCTTTCCCTTTTTAACAGCAATCACGCTTCCCATATTATCAATGGAGAGCTCATCTACGTAGGATTTCACCTCTCGAATGATGATTTTACGGATCTTATCTTCAAAGCCAGGAGCTCCCGGGGCTTCACAGATCTCTTTGAAAAGTTTTACGTCTACCTTCATAAGTATTATTCATAAAAAAGTCCGGTAGAAAACCCGGACTCTGTAATTTAAGTACCCAGAACAAGAATCGAACTTGCACGACCTAAAACGGTCACAAGGCCCTCAACCTTGCGCGTCTACCAATTCCGCCACCTGGGTATTTCCAATAAATTTCCGAGGTATCCAGCAATGCCGTGGCACAAGTGGATCACCTTGGGTAGATTAGGAATGCAAATTTAACAAGATTGAATTAGGAATTTGAATAAAATTGAAGATTGCTTGATCACAATTTTTAATCACTCCAGATAAACAACTTTGCCTTCTGACGCGCTCTTTCTAGCCGCATCAAGAATCTCTACCACTACCAGGTTATTTTCCAAAGAAGAAAGATCTCCGGGGGACACATCAATATCTCCCCTGACTACGGCTGCCAAAAAGGTATAAGGATTGTCATATGGATACGGCCTTGGTTCGAGGATCATTTTCTCTTCAGGGGCCTGAGCACTGAATCGATATCTTAGTTCACGGTGATTGTCGCAAAATATGGTACCTGTCTGACCATAAACCTCCATGTCTTTCCTGGAAAATGGCCAATTCCAGGACGCCTGAATAACCACCTGTGTTTTTGGGTACTGTAGAATTATTGTTGCTTCATCATCTACTACTTTATATATCTCTGGTTTATTGGTGTGAGTCATCGATGATACTGACAATGGTTTTTTCCCATTCATCAGCCAGGTGATCAGGTTCGCTCCATAGCATCCAAAATCAGTAATCGCCCCACCTCCATTGAGCTTAGGATCAACTAGCCACTCGAAAAACTCAGGACCGACACCAATTTCTTTTGGTCCTGCATGACCATCATGTATGACAACCTTCCTTATTTCACCTACCTCTCCTTCAGCAATCATATGGAATGCCTTGTGATTGGTAGGGTACCAGGTAGTTTCGTAGTTCGTGATCAACATGATATTATGCTTATCAACTAATTTCTTCATCCTTAAAGCATGATCCATGTTTACTGCCAGTGGTTTTTCTACCATTACGTGAATACCTTTTGGAGCACATATCTCTACTACCTCCAGGTGTTCATAAGTAGAATTAAATGCGGCAACAGCCTGTGGCCTTGTATTCTGAATCATTTTATCAAGACTTGGGTAAACCAGATCTCTGGAAAATTTGAACCGATCGACCAGCTTATCTACAAGTTCAGCGTTTGATTCGGCTATGCCTACAATTTCAAAAGCCTCATTATCCATTACACGGAGTAACCCATTTACATGGCCATGGGTAAGCCCTGCAATTCCGATTCTTACAGGCTTAGACTGTTGGGAAAAGAGGTCAGAGAGGAGCGTTAAGCTAATTATGCATAGCAGGATACTGGCTTTTTTCATGATGTTTATTTGAGTTCGTTGGGATACATTAATTGAAAGGGGTCGAATTAAACCAACAATTTAATTTTTAATAAATAAATAAACCCGTCAGGTTTCGAAAACCTGACTGGTTTACCATAAAAAAAGGGATGCTGATTACTCAACATCCCTATAAATAAAATTCTGGCAACGGCCGGGGCGCGTAGCCCTTCGTAGAGTAGGTTGTTGCCACCT
>DKPQ01000011.1 GCA_002471275.1 Flammeovirgaceae bacterium UBA7330 | reverse complement strand
TTGCTGCAGGTGTAATTGTCCCAGTTGAGCTGCATGCTGCTGGCTGCCTGAGGTGTGGTGGTAAGCCCGGTAGGTGCCGGACCGACTACTGTGATCTCCCAGGTTGCAAATTCTACCAGGGCGGGGCCGGAACCAGGTTGATCTGTTACTTTCAACTGTACCTCATAAGGTCGCTCCCTCACATGACCACAGACCGTATTCCAGTCAAACTCCATCGATCCGGGGGAATTCTGGTAGGTGGCCGGATTTGGGGAATATGTAGCAGGATTGTTGACCTCAAAGGGCCCTCCAAAAGCTTCGATCTTCACCGGATGACCGTCCGGGTCTGAGGCCATGATAATTTCATTGATATTGGTCCCGGCCTCCACACAAACCGGGTCCGGGGCATCGATGATGGGACGCTCGTTGTCTGATGAACAAACAATAATCTGCATGTCACGCTCTACATAGCCCATGAGTCGCGGGGTGCCGAATATGTTTCGCCATTCCTCAATGATAAAAGCCACATTGTATTCGGCTTTGAGCTCACAATCAGGTGGGTCCTCCTGGTTAGTTACGTCTCCGGGTGCGTCCCAGATAAGGTCTCCATACTTTGGATCAAGCGTTAATGTTGGTGGGCCTGTTTGGGATTCATTGCCTTGCGGGAAGTTGGTGTAAAAATCTTCATTGATCATCTGACGATATCCGCCAACAACTGTATTTTGAGCTCGCTTTACACTAGTGAAGCGATAGGCCAGACTATCTCCATCAGGATCAAATGCTCCAGGGTTATGAACAAACCGGGAGCCAATGGCAGCAAAATCGACCGGGGGCACTGTGAGTACAGGACTGTTATTGATCCCAAAGAAAGGGTCGATTATGATCAGCGTTTCAGTATAAAAAGTAGTCTGTACCGAATTTCCGTTGTTGATATTGATGATGTTATCATTCCTGAAATCCTCCTGGTAGTTGATCAGGTAACCCGCTGCATTGGGTCTGGAGTAAGTATGATTGACAGTGAAGAATACTTTCTCAGTATCGTTGTCCAGCGCCTCCTTGGTGGTGGTGAATGGTCCATTGATCACATTGTCATCTCCAAGCCTGAGTACGCCTCCACCAAACTCAATTTGTGAGTCACCTGCATCGGTATATCCAATCACTGTAATTTCAAAAGACAGCGTGATATTACTGGTACGTCTCACGATGATCTCACCCGCCCTGATATGCGTAGCACGAGCAATGAAACCAAATAAAATAAGAAGAAAACTAAATAATGTAAGTAGATACTGCCTCATTCAACAACAACCCAAAATTCCTTATGATAGTTAATCAACGTAATCAGACGGGAAAAATTAAACATATCAATAAAAAAAATACAATGCAATTTAATCGAATCCTATTTGAAAATGCGTTGCTGAAAGCAACTTAGTTCGGTGATGTTTTCATTTTTGGATCAACAGCCTGGTTCCGTGAACCTGTTTTTGCTGGCTATCCAACAATGACATGTAGTATATACCGTCCTCCAGTATATCAAGGTTGTCTATGGTTGATGATTTCAAATCGCCTTCCATCATCATTTTACCAGATATATCGACAATTCGAAAGTACCTTAAGCTATGGTCTCCCTGAATAAATACTGTGCCTTTCGTTGGATTGGGGAACACACTCACATTGGTTGCCCCTTTGGGCTTCACACTTGTAAGCACAGAGATCAAATCATTCAAATCATTTTGATCATTGGAGAATGTCGCTTTTATGTGCCAGGTGAAATCACTGCTGGTGGTACCGGACGGGAGATCAGTATCTGTAAAAAATTGTTGACTAGCCGCGACTTTCCCAGCCAAAACAAATTCCTGACTTGCCGGATCCGCCAGGTCACAAACATTTCCTTCGTAAAGTCCCTCCTTCCGCCAGATCTCCATGGAGTCCGCATTGGGGCATGAATAGGCATCCCAGGATAAAACCACGCTTCCATCCTGCTCATCCTGGATACTTAATCCGGTCACTTCCGGGCCCCGGACATACAGGTTCCATGAGGCATAGGACGTTAAGACAGGTCCTGATATTTCTGAGTTTAATGATCTTACATGAATTCGATAAGGTGAATTTCTCGCCTCTGCACAGGTAGGTGTCCATTCGATAATCAGGGAACTCTCCATAGAGTTTTGTATGGAAGAATTGGTCAACTCAAAAGGTTCACCAAATGCTGTCAGGTTGCTGGAAGCATCCCCAAAGCTAGAAGTGATTTGTCTTGAAAAGGAAGTGCCCGCAATAACACAGGTATCAGATATAGCACCTATTATAGGCATAACATTGTCCCCTGTGCAAACATTGACGAGATAGTCCCTTGTTACAAAGCCAAGTTTTTTCCAGGTGCCACGAACAAGCCTCCATTCATCCACAGCAATAGCTAGATTATATGTGGCTCCATTTTCACATTCATTAAATGAATTATTTGTTACATCGCCGGGAGCATCCCAGAGTAGATCACCATTAAACCTGTTAATACTAAATGTAGGAGGCCCGTCCCCATCTCCATTGCCGAAATTGTATTCTGTATAAAATGTAGGATCATTTGGTAATTGATAGCCTAAAACCGGCGTATTCATAGCTCTCTTTACATCAACGAGTCGATAGGTCAGCATGTCGCCATCAGGATCATAGGCTGACGGGTTTGTTATGAAAGGAACCCCAGCTTGCCCCCAATCTATGGGCGGAGCCAGAAATACCGGCGTGTTATTTGACCCGATAAATGGATCAATGACTAACAAGGATTCAATATAGAAATCAAGTCGGGATCCTGTATTGAGTGCATCAGTTCGGGCATTTTGCTCTGAATAACTAATTAAGTATCCAGCAGCGCTTGGCCCTTTAAATGTATGGGTAACCTTGAAAGTAGACCTGGTAAGGCCTTCCTGTAGTATTTCATTGGAAGTCACAAAAGGTCCTGCCAAATCATTCCCATCCCCAAAATCTAACACTCCGCTTCCAAATGCTATCTGGGTATCTGCTTCGACATACCCAGTAACCGTCACTTCGTAAGTCAATGAAGCATTATCGATTCGCCGGGCAGTGATCTCTCCTCCAATTATATGGGAACCATTAGCATCAAACATTGCCAGAAGTATTATTGCCAATAGTATTCTTTTGAAAACTTTGCCAGCCATATCAACTAATTAAATCAACAGAATCCAGAAACAACTTTCCGCCAATGTAGAACCTCCTACCCCAACTGGAAGACCACGGACCCCCCTCGATATATGCTTCCATTTCAAGACGTTCAACCACACTAGCGGTAACTTTATCAAAAACCAGACAGGTTCCGTTCTCTAGGTGATGTGCAAGAATATAGGTGACATCACTTTTCTTCCTGATATATTCAGACATGTATATGGTATCATTAACGGCAATATCTACCCTCGCAGAATTCTCTAATTCATCAAAACCATCGAGAATCCCAAAAGGATACGTATTGATATAGGTATCAAAATTGGTCTTGATCAAATAGTTTTCATCAGAAAAAAGCACAACAGTTTTGCTGAAGAAATCCGAATCGTAGTCAACGATCAGATCAATGGAAAAACGATTGGGATTTACTTCCTCATCTTTCTTGCAACCAAATAGGACAATAGCAATCACTAAAGGAAAGATTTTTTTCAACAGCATTCGTATTAAAAATCAACTCAATATTACCACTACTATATAACGGTAAATCATTGAATACATTTTACTTTTTAATCGAAAAATTTTTTCATCAGAACGACAAACAATCCCAAAAAACAATCTGTTAGATTCACGATTGTCAAAGGACAGATTAAAATTTTATTTAGAAGCATTCAAAATAAAGGTTACAATTGTTTTGATAGCCTTCGGCGATTACCTTTGGCACGCACCATTATATAAGTGAAAAAATATGAGTTGGTTTAGCCGAACTTTTTCCAGTTCCGTAGGTCGAAAATTTGCCATGGCCCTATCGGCACTATTTCTTATTATCTTTTTATTACAACATGCAACTATCAATTTTCTATCCGTTATAAGTGCGGATGCTTTCAATGAAGCCTCTCACTTCATGGGGACCAACCCACTGGTTCAATTCTTAATGCAGCCCATTTTAATCTTTGCAGTGGTTTTCCACTTTATCATGGGATTTGTATTAGAGGCAAAAAATCGTGCATCCCGACCTATAAAATACTTTAAGAAAGACACTGGTAATGCCACATGGGTTTCTCAAAACATGATCTATTCCGGTTTGGTGATCCTGGCATTTCTGGCACTTCATTTCATAGACTTTTGGATTCCTGAGATGGATTACAAATACGTACAACAACTACCGGAAGACCCTGACAGGTATTACGAAGAACTGGTTCATAAATTTCAGAGCCCTCTACGTACGGGAGTTTATGTGATTTCCTTTGTTTTGCTTGGCCTCCACCTGTGGCATGGATTTCAATCCAGCATCCAATCTGTTGGCATCAACAACAGGTTTACACCGGGCTTCAAAAAGGTGACCGAGGCATTCGCCGTTGTGATACCATTTGTATTTATTCTCATCGCAGTCTTCCATTTCTTTAATCATTAATTTTTGTCATGAACATAGGTGATAATTTTCCCGCTAAATTACCCGAAGGTCCTATAGCTAATAAGTGGACCAGTTATAAGGACCACATCAACCTGGTGAACCCGGCCAACAAGCGGTTGATCGATGTGATCGTCGTTGGAACAGGACTGGCAGGAGGCTCTGCTGCTGCTACGCTGGCAGAATTAGGGTATAATGTAAAAGCATTTTGTTTTCAGGATTCTCCACGCAGAGCGCATTCCATTGCAGCTCAGGGAGGTATCAACGCAGCTAAAAATTATCAGGGAGATGGTGACTCGGTTTACCGCTTGTTCTATGATACGGTAAAAGGGGGTGACTATCGATCAAGAGAAGAAAATGTATACCGTCTGGCTGAGGTATCAGCAAATATCATTGACCAGTGTGTTGCCCAGGGCGTTCCATTCGCCAGGGAATATGGCGGGTTACTTGACAACAGATCATTCGGTGGGGTTTTGGTTTCCCGTACCTTTTATGCCAAAGGGCAGACCGGCCAGCAATTGTTGCTTGGGGCTTATAGCGCAATGAATCGCCAGATCTCAAGAGGAAAGATCAAGATGTACAACCGCCATGAAATGGTAGAGCTCGTGATGGTGGATGGTAAAGCACGTGGAATTATCGCACGTGACCTGGTAACGGGTGAACTAGAAAGACATTCGGCACATGCAGTAGTGATTGCCTCAGGAGGGTATGGTAATGTATTCTTCCTTTCTACCAATGCGATGGGTAGCAACGTATCTGCCACCTGGAAGATCCATAAAAAAGGAGCTTGGTTTGCCAATCCATGTTACACACAGATCCACCCTACATGTATCCCCGTCTCCGGTGATCATCAATCCAAGCTTACCCTGATGTCTGAGTCACTCCGAAACGATGGCAGGATCTGGGTGCCCAAGAAAAAAGAAGATGTTGAAGCTATCCGGGCAGGAAAGCTCAAGCCAACGCAAATCGCTGAGGAAGACAGGGATTACTACCTGGAAAGAAGATATCCTGCTTTTGGTAACCTCGTTCCAAGAGACGTTGCCTCCAGGGCAGCCAAAGAAAGGTGCGATGCCGGTTTTGGTGTAAACGCCACCGGAGAAGCTGTATACCTGGATTTCGCTGCAGCCATTGAAAGGTATGGCAAAGAGCAGGCACACATCAAGGGGATGGATGAGAACGACATGGATTTAGTGAGGTCGCTTGGAAAAGAGGTGATCAAAACAAAATATGGAAACCTCTTCCAGATGTACGAAAAGATTGTGGATGACAATCCGTACGAGACTCCCATGATGATCTATCCTGCTGTTCACTACACCATGGGTGGAACCTGGGTGGATTACAACCTGATGTCTACCATCCCGGGATGCTTTGTCATTGGCGAAGCCAACTTCTCGGATCATGGAGCCAACAGGCTTGGGGCTTCGGCACTAATGCAGGGTCTGGCTGATGGATATTTTGTATTGCCTTACACCATTGGTGATTACCTGGCGAGTGACATCAGAACTGGTAAGATACCAACGGACTCCAAGGAATTTGATGAGGCTGAGAAATCCGTACGGGATCAATTGGAAAAGCTGATCAACAATAAAGGCACCAAGTCAGTCGATTACTTCCACAAGAAGCTTGGAAAAGTGATGTGGGACAAGGTAGGTATGGCCAGAAATGCCAAAGGCTTAAAAGAAGCCATCGACGAGATCAAAGCCATCAGGGAAGAGTTTTATAAAGATGTGAAAATACCTGGCAGCATTAATGAATACAATGAAGAGCTTGCGAAGGCGGGTCGTGTGGCAGATTTTCTAGAGTTGGGTGAACTGTTTGCCAAGGATGCCCTACACCGAGAAGAGTCATGTGGTGGTCACTTCAGGGAAGAATTCCAAACACCTGAGGGAGAAGCCAAACGTGATCCTAAATTCCAGTATGTAGCTGCATGGGAATATAAAGGTGAGCCAAGCAAAGCAGTTCTTCACAAAGAAGAGTTGAAATACGAAAATATTGAAGTTAAGGAAAGAAGTTATAAATAATTACTATGGATCTTAAGCTTAAAATCTGGAGGCAAAAAAATGCCAGCGATAAAGGGAAGATGGTGAACTATGACATGAAGAATGTCTCACCCGATATGTCGTTCCTGGAAATGCTGGATGTCTTAAACAATGAACTCATCGAGAAAGGTGAAGAGCCGGTAGCTTTTGACCATGACTGCCGGGAGGGAATTTGCGGCATGTGTTCATTACAAATCAATGGAAGGCCTCATGGTCCGGATACTGCTATCACGACCTGTCAGCTCCATATGCGTAAATTCAAAGATGGAGACACCATTTATATCGAACCTTTCCGATCCAAGGCATTTCCTGTGATCAAAGACCTGATTGTAGACAGGTCTTCTTTTGACCGCATTCAACATGCAGGCGGTTATATCTCAGTAAATACTTCCGGTAATACCCAGGATGCCAACGCAATCCCTGTAAACAAGGACGATGCTGACAAAGCCTTCGATGCGGCTACATGTATCGGTTGTGGTGCATGTGTTGCAGCCTGCAAAAACTCATCTGCGATGCTTTTCGTTTCTGCGAAAGTTTCACAGTTTGCCTTGCTGCCACAGGGTCAGATAGAGCGAAAAACGCGTGCTGAAAACATGGTAGCTCAGATGGATGCCGAAGGTTTTGGAGCGTGTACCAATACCGGAGCCTGCGCCGCCGAGTGCCCCAAAGAGATCAGCCTGACAAATATTGCACGGTTAAATCGTGAGTTTCTGAAGTCGAAGTTTGGATAAAATTTAAAAACACTAAACTTCGTCTTCGGACAAGTTTATTAATTGTTATCTTCGCCTAAAAAGCATATTTGAAGAGGCTTCTTGTTTTCACTGCCATATTATTGTTAGCTGGAACCGGGTATTTCACCTACCAAAAATGGGTGAAACATGCTGACCTATCCCCCTGGTCATTCCTTCCCCAAAATGCTGTGATGGTCTATGAGTCTGACCATATCCTGGAGCGGATCAGTCAGGTTCAGGACTTTCCTGTCTGGCAAAACATCTCCAGGCTACCCCCTTTTTCCTCCCTTTCAAAAAACCTTTACTTGCTGGATACCATAGCCGGAAAAGGCACATTTTCTAAAGTCTTTGAAGATGCATCCTCGCTGATATCAGTACATATCACCTCCAGCTCCACCTCAGACCTGCTGTTCATTACAGAGATTGAAAACATTAGCCAGCATACCTACCTGAGCAAAGCACTGGCCTATTTTAGAGACAGAGGTTTCAAAAAGAAGACCCGGGAGTACATGGATTTCACCATCACAGAGATCTCACATCCGAATTCCGGTGAGTCATTCGCCTATATTTTCTTTAAAAACTATTTCATCGGAAGTTTCACGGCATTCCTGGTAGAAGATGCCATCAGAACGATCGCGGATGATGATTACCCCTCCTTCAGTAGCCAACATGCCGAATTGTTTCAGGTCGCTAAACTGGATCAGGATGCGGGAAACATCTATTTCAATTCTTCCAGGCTTTCAGACATTCTGGGAACAGTAGGTAAGGAAAATATTTCATTTAACCTGGCCAATTCGTCTTTCCTCGACTTAAAGCTCACCGAAGATGCCATCAATTTGAATGGTTTCACTTTCACACCGGACAATAGGGACTTCTTATCGATTTTTAACCAAACCAGAGGAGCCGCCTTTGATATGGCTGAAATTGTTCCTGGGAACACAGCCTGGATGTATCACCTCACTTTTGACAACAATGAGGTATTCAAAGAGTCCATGAATGACTATTTGATGACTACTTCTCCTGGCATCTTCGAGATCCGAAACAAGATCCTAGGAGATTATGATTTTGATATCGAGCATACTTTCACGCTCCTGGATTCGGAAATCGGCATCGTGACTGTAGAAAGTGCAAGCAGGTATTTGAATGAAAAACTATTGATCCTTGAAGTGAATGATATGGGAGAAGCTCTACGCTTTTTCAACACCATGACCGAACGCTACGCTACCTCCGTGGGCGATTCAATCTATATAGAACAATACGGTGAGCAGGAGATCAGAAGACTACCTACAGATAATTTTCCACAACTAATGTTGGGTAATATCGCAGCAGGTTTTGACCAGAGCTACTACATGAACTATCGCAATTATTTGATATTTAGTAATAGCATCTATCAGCTCAAGACATTACTGAAAAACATCGAGGACGAGGAAGTGTGGAACAAGTCATTGCGCTTCAATAGATTTCTCGATCGCACCAACAATGAAGCAAATTTCAGCCTGTATGTCAACACACCACGGACATGGTCTAAAGCGCTCGGCGAAATGAAACCGGATTGGGTAGAATATGCCAACAACCACCAGCAAGCCCTTCGAAACATGGAGTACCTGGCGTTTCAATTTAGCAACATAGACGGCAAGTACTACACCAACATCACCCTTTATCAACCTCCCAGGTTTTCATCCGGGGGTGAGTACGCCATTGAGGTAGAGAAGGCTATATCCCTTTCTGACAAGGTCTCTACAAAACCTTACCTGGTCACCAACCACTACACCAAACAAAAAGAGGTGATCTTGCAGGATGTAAAAAACAATGTTTACCTGATCTCCTCTGACTTTGAAGCGCTATGGTCCGTTGACGCCGGATCTCAGGTCACCAGTGATTTCTTCCAGATAGATTATTACAGAAATGGAAAACTACAGTATGCCTTCTCCACAGCAGAGTCAATTCATGTAATTGACAGAACAGGTGAATATCTACCTGGATTCCCTGCCAAATTTGGCGAAGACATCAAGATCGCTACTTTCAATATCGTAGATTATGACAATTCACGAAACTATAGATATGCTATTTCCGATGCTAAAGGAAACCTGTACCTGACCAATGAAGATGGCAAGATCCTCGAAGGCTGGGGACCGCTTCCACTGGAATCCCCTATTACAAGTCCGCTCAGACACATACGCGTTTCCGGAAGAGATTTTATGGTGGCTTTACAGCAAAACGGAAGCATCACGTTTAAGACCCGAAGAGCCGAAAACTATCCCGGTTTTCCCATCAAAACAGAGACCAATACTACCAGCAATTTTCACGTAAATCGAGGTAACAACTTTACAAGCACCTATTTTTCCACCGTTACCGGATCCGGTGAATTATTTGAGGTGAACTTCAGCGGTAAAGTGACCAAACGCGAACAGTTGTATCGTCCCACTACAGATACTAAGTTTTCCATCATCAACGATATTTCCGGGGACGGATTCCTCATTCTACGCAATACCGCCAGGCGATATGAGGTATTGGATGAAGATGGCAATGTATTATTTGAAAAAGATTACTTCAGCAAATCCCCCATGCTCATACAGTACTACAAATTGGGAGGTAGCGTTGAGTGGATTGCTTTCGTGGATGCTACGGATCAAAACCTGTATATCTACAACCGCTCGGGACAGCTGATTACCGGGGGACCATTGAGATCCGGAGTACCTATCAGTGTCCTTCAATTCGAAAATTACTACGAAATCTATCTAGCTGAAGACAACCAATTGTCCGTGATCAGGGTAATCAAATAAAAGCCCATTTGTCTGAGTCCAGACCAATCTCCTGGGTGGGTATTTGTAATTTTATAGGGATGAAACTGGCAAAACCTTTATTGATCGCCGTAATTTTCTTCCTCGGATCCTGTATAGGAACCGATGTCACTGACGGTCCTGTTTCCGGAGACAACCTGGAACTTACCCCTAAGACAGAGTCATTACTTATCGGTCAATCCTTTATGCTATCGGTTTCATACATCAACTTCCTCGGTGAAGCAGAAGAAGTCATGCCTGATTTTCACAGCCTAAACCCAGACATCGTGAGCGTGGATCAGGATGGAACTGTGACGGCAGTAGATTTGGGTGTCGGAAAAGTTTATGCTTCTTATGGTATGACCAACAGTGATACGGTCATTATCAATGTGGTGGGGTCAGAAAATGACATTGCTGAAATAGTGGTGAGTGGTGATAAGATCAATATAGATATTGGTGAAGAAACCATGTTGCGGGCCAATGCATATACGGTGAATGAAGTCCCGGTCGTCACCACATTCTTTTGGTCATCTGAAAATGAAGAGGTGGCTACGGTGAATGGAGAGGGTGTCGTAACAGGGGCAGCAAAGGGATTCACCACGATCAAAGCATCGGCTGATGGAGTTGATGGTTTTTACGATATATCAGTTGGCTTCGGGATGGCTCAGGCCACCTTTATGGGCTCCAGCGGGTACACTGCCAAAGGCACTGCAGAACTAAGTTTAAGCGGCAAAGACATCATCCTTACTTTGAGCGATGACTTCGAAACCTCCTTTGCCCTGGGCACATTTGTATACCTGGCCAACTCAACGGCAGGGGCTCAAGTAAAGGCACAGGGACTGGAGGTATCACAAATCACCATGAATGGTAGTCACACCTTCAATGTGACAGAAATTGCTGAAAACATGGGCAAAACTGTTTCTTTTGGAGAATACAAATATGTAGTAATACTGTGTGGACCTGCCTCCCTGACTTTTGGGTATGGTGAATTAACCCTATGAAAATGAGAAAATTCATACTTTACTCCTTATTCTTTTCGCCTCTGCTGGTATGGGCAGGCGGTGGCTGGACCCAGGACAAGGGATCAGGGTTTTATAAGCTAGGGCAGAATGTGATCATTGGCACCCAGTATTTTACTCCTGATGGCAGCATAGAGCCCATCACAACGATATCGCTTTATACCACCAGTATCTATGCCGAATATGGCATCACCGACCGGATTACTGGCATCCTTTACTTTCCCTTTTTCGTTCGATCAACCTTGAATGAAGAGCGTTTGTCCACGGGACAGTTGGTGACCAGGGGAGATGCTTTCAACGGACTGGGTGATACAGACATTTCTATCAAATACGGAATCACCAAAGGGAAACAGGTTGCTTTGAGTGCTTCGCTCACTTTTGGTCTGCCTCTCGGTACAACGGATGGTGGTGAAACCGGTATCCTACAATCGGGAGATGGAGAATTTAATCAGATGATCAGCCTCGATGCTGGCACAGGTTTTGGAAACGGCATCTACGCCAATGCCAACCTCGGATTTAACAACCGCACAAAAAAATTCTCTAATGAGGTCAGGTATGGATTTGAGTCAGGCTGGTCCAATGGAAAACTTACAGGCCTGATCAGGTTTATTGGGATCAAACCAATTGGTGAGGAAGAGGCACCGGGCAATGTCAATAATGGCGTTTTTGGAAACAGAATTGAGTACCTCTCTTTTACCCCCGAGACCCTTTATCTCTTTTCTGATAAGATCGGCGTTTCACTTTCCGTAGGTATGGCTTTCTACGGAAAGCGAATTCTCGCCAATCCTAATTATGGTTTTGGGTTGTTTATGAAACTTTGAAATAAACCTAAACGGAGATCAGCTTCCACTTTCCCCTCCTGAATATAATCACACTCACAATCGCGTGGACAGAATGTGCGATAGCTATCATCACAAATACGCCCATTTCATTCCATCCCAACTCCAATGCCAGCAAATAAGCCAGCGGGATCTGGAAGACCCAAAAAACGAAGAAGTTGATGAAAAAAGGAGTTTTGGTATCCCCTGCCCCATTAAATGCCTGAGTGATTACCATGCCATAGGCAAAAAACAGGTAGCCGAAGCAAATAATCCTCAATCCCTGCACCCCTATTTCAGATACACGAGGCACGCTAGCCGCTTCAAACAAGCCGATCACCATCTCTGCCCCGAAATAAAACACGATAGAAACCAGCCCCAGAAAGATCATCGTCAGCTGGGCAGTGCGCCACACAGATTTTTCAGCACGCTCCGGAGAATTCGCTCCCAGGTTTTGACCCACCAGGGTTGCCGCAGCATTTGACAAACCCCATGCGGGCAAGATCGTGAATACAATCACCCTAAACGCAATTTGATAACCCGCTACGGCATCCATGCCAAAGCCGGCAATGATCCTGATCAGAAAGATCCAGCTGGCCGTTTCAATCAAAAATTGCCAAATGCCAGTGGTGGCAATTCGGATGATCTCCCAGACGGTCTTGAGGCGGATCACAATATTTTTTACCGTTATCCTGATCCTGTCTGTGCCTCTCACTAAAAAATAGACCTGGAATATAATCCCCACAGACCTGCCAATTACTGTTGCCATTGCTGCTCCGTCAATCCCATAGGCTGGGATCGGACCCCACCCAAAGATCAATAGTGGATCCAAAATGATATTTAATCCATTGGCCAGGGTAAGCGACCACATGGCGATCGAGGCATCTCCAGCACCCCTGAATATCGCATTGATCAAAAAGATCATGACGATAGAGATATTACCTGCAAACATGATTCGGGTAAATCCAACACCCTCAGCCACCATCGTAGCATCACCACCCATCAGGAAAAGCAACTCTTCAGAAAAGATAAAACCACCTACCCCGATGGTAAGCCCAATAATGGCAGCAAGGAATATTGCCTGAAAACCGGCATCGGCTGCACGTTTGTGTTCTTTAGCTCCAATCCGGCGCGCAACAATGGCCGTTGTTGCCATGGACAGCCCGATGGCGATGGAGTAAATGATCATCATCAGGGATTCGGTCAACCCCACTGTTGCCACGGCATTCACACTGATCCGGGAAACAAAATACATGTCCACCACTGCGAAAACAGCTTCCAGGATCATTTCAGCGATCATGGGAATGGCCAACAAGAAAATCGCCCGATCTATGCTTCCGGTGGTGAATTCTTCATCAGTACCGCGAAGTGCAGAAAGAAATAGAGATAGAAATTTTTTGATACTACTTAGCATGATATAGGAGATAAAAAGTAAAAGAGAATGGTTTTGAAGCCCTGATTAGAAGGGACCAACGCTGATTAGCAATTGGTAAAAAAGGGCACTATATCTGCTGAACGTAGCATAATGGTGCAAAGGAAATAAATTCTGATAAAAAACAACTGTTTTTAAAAAATATTTTCCAATAATACAACCTTAGCACGATTATTGGTGTCAGTTTGGGGAGGGGTTTTCAATTATGAAAATTTTGATAAAAGTCATTTACATTATTATCCTGTTTATTCTTTTCTCTTGTGATGAAGAAGGAAGAAAGATAAGCCTGGATGAAACATTTGTGCTTCAGTATGGGGAAACCAAAATACTGGATGGACAGGACCATTTTTCAATTTCTTTTATAGATCTGCTGGAAGATTCAAGATGTCCTGCCAATGCCATCTGCGTGTGGGAAGGTCAGGCCAGAGTAAAGATTGAGATCAACGAAAATTTCGAAATCCTTACCAAAGAATTAACTACCGGAACTTTAAAAGAAAATCAGGCTAATAAGATCAACATTGGCCATTACACCATTGAATTGCTGAAAGTCATTCCCTATCCTGAAAAAGCTGAAAACCAGATCGATAAGTCTGATTACTCTGTCCAACTGGTGATCACTAGCAATTAAACACTCCCTGTCTGCCCGGTTTTAATCGGAGAATCTCCCAATTAATTTATAATTTCACCGAATTAACAACTATTTTGGTCTGTTAAGATCACTTTATTAATGGGAGCCAACTACGAGCTTTTAATAAACAACCTGCGTAAAAGAAGATTTGACGAAGCAAAGTCAGAACCAATTATTTCAGATGCTTTTTCTCATAGAGGCTACCCCAATGCATTGAGATATGCATTGGAGTCTATGGTAGAAATTGATCACTCCTACTCATACAAGGTTTTTTCTATCACCAAGAAGATCCAGGACAGCATTGAGGCAGGACTGGCCAAAGCCCCTGTTAAAATCAATTTCCGGTATGATGGGCCGATACAGACAGACACCCACATCACCTTATTTGGTGATGTCACCTTACTCGCTTTAATCGAAGCGCAAACAGACAAACCCTGGCAGGAAATCCAGTTTCTTATTCGGGAGATCATCAGCATGATGAAGGGTCTCAGGTTCGTGCAAAAATCAGGCTTCAGCAACCAGCACGAAATAGCAGTACTCACAGAAAAGCCATCGTGCAGGGTCAATATACAACCCGCCATCTGGATCAACAACCGCAGTTTTCTGGAAACCCGAAGAGAGATCGAAAGGGGGATCTGTGAATTCAGATTTGGAGAAAAGACCAAGCGAAATTACCTGCCATTCAAAAGCATTGCGAGGATCAATGCCAAAGATGACCGGACCAATGGGGGACTGAAACGAATGATCAGATTACTCAGAACCTTACAAAGTGATTCAGAGACTCCCATTCACCTCGAAGCTCATGAGATCAATGCCATCGTATATGATATTCCGGAAAGGCAGCTTAAATTTTTGCCAAACCAGTCGTTAAGTCTCTTATCTGTGGTAAGTGCCCAGCTAACAAGACTCTGCTCCGACAGGAAATATTATGAAGCACTGAGAGCTCCCAGTGAGCAGGAAATTGTTTTTGGAAGCAAGCCCAAGCAAAAAGAGATTGAAAAGCTCAAAAACCGGCTTGACAACCTCATGAATGACCTACATGGCATCCTGCGCAGGGAAAGCAAAGACTTTTATAGCGAAATACTTTATTAGACCAACCCTGCTCTTTTCAATAACGCCTCAGGCTTAGGCTCTCTGCCTCTGAACTGCTTGTACAATTCCATTGGATGCACCGTACCTCCTTTGCTCAGGATATTATCCCTGAAAGAATGTGCTGTCTTCTGATCAAAAATGCCTTTTTCCTGGAAAAGGGAAAAGGCATCTGCATCCAGTACTTCCGCCCATTTGTAACTGTAATACCCTGCAGCATAGCCCCCGGCAAAGATGTGCCCGAATTGCACACTCATATTGGTCTCTGGAACAGGGTTGAAAAGATCAAGCTGCATAAACACATCCTGCTCCACTTTCGCCACGTCTTTGATTTCTTCGGCCATCTCCAGTGACAGGTCATGCCAGGCCATATCAAGCAAACCAAAGCTGATCTGTCGCACAGTAGCATAAGCCTCATGATAATTGGCACTTTGTTTAATTTTTTCGACCAAATCAGTTGGAATGAGTTCATCCGTCTCATAATGTCTTGCAAACTGATCAAGGCATTCCTTTTCAAAGCACCAGTTTTCGAAGATCTGGGATGGAAGCTCAACAAAATCCCAATAGACGTTTGTGCCGGAAAGCGAACCATAGGTGGTATCGGCCAGCATACCATGAAGCGCATGACCAAACTCATGGAAGAGCGTCTTCACCTCATCGAATTTAAGCAATGATGGAGCATCCTCAGACGATGGCGTGAAATTACATACGATGCTTACCTGCGGTAGAATATTCTTTCCACTTTTCCGCTTTTGTTCACGATAGGAAGTCATCCAGGCTCCGCTGCGTTTCCCTTTTCTGGGAAAGAAGTCAGCAAGGAAAACGGCCTTTATCTCTTTGCCAGCATACACTTCATAAGCAATCACATCGGCATGGTAGACCGGAATTTCCTTGTTTCTGACAAACGACAAACCAAAAAGTTTTTCAGCCGTTTGGAAAACTCCTGAGATGACATTTTCGAGCTTGAAATAGGGTTTTATCAACTCATCATCAATGGCATATTTTTTCTTCCTGAGCTTCTCTGAGTAGTAACCCCAGTCCCATCGCTCCAGCTCATGGTCCACCCCCAACCCCTTCATAAAGGCCTTCATCTCGGCTACTTCTTCTTCGGCCTTAGGAAGCGCTTTTTCCAGCAGATCATTGAGGAAATGCCGAACCTGCAAAGGATTGGTTGCCATACGTTCTTCAAGCACATAACTTGCATAGGTAGGATAATCCAACAGCTTTGCCATCTCACTTCGAAGCCGTACAATTTTCTTTACCAGTTCCTGGTTATCTCTTTCATCACCCTTGAAAGCCTTACTCATGAAGGCCTTGTATAATTTTTCCCGCAGATGTCTTTGATCTGCATACTCCATAAATGGAATATAGCTTGGAGCCTGCAGGGTGAAGATCCATTTACCTTCGTGACCCTTTTCTTTTGCTAGTGCTGCTGCCCTTTTCACCACATCAGCAGGCAATCCACTCAGGTCACTCTTTTTGTCAATGATCAGCTCATACTCATTGGTTTCAAACAAAAGATTTTCTCCATAGGTCAATGTCAGTTTAGACAGCTCTATGGAGATCTCCTTGAATCGTTTTTTCTTTTCATCGTTAAGGTTGGCCCCACTCCGAACAAAACTTTTATACGTCTTGTCCAAAAGCATCATCTGCTCCGGGTTTAAGCCAAGCGTACCCCTTTTTTCATATACAGTTTTGATTCGGGCCCACAAAGCTTCGTTCTGCTTGATCTCATTATTGAAGGCAGAGAGTACTGGCGACGCCTCTTTGGTCACCGCCTGAAGCTCGTCGCTCGTTTCTGCCGAATTTTGGTTGAAGAGCACCGCCGAAACTCTTGAGAGCAATTCTCCGGATGACTCCAGCGCCTCAATGGTATTTTGAAAAGTGGGCGCCTCCTGGCTCCCTGTGATCTCATCTATTTCCTGCCTGGCGATTTTGATTCCTTCTTCGATGGCTGGCATATAATGTTGTGTCTGAATTTCAGCGAAAGGAGGAACCTCAAATGGAGTATTGAAGGCCTGAAGAAGTGGATTCGTCATAATGATATTTGGAGATTTTTAAATTGCTTAAAAAGTGCGGCAAAGGTAAATTGATTAAGCCTTACCTTTGCCAGTCCGATTCAAATTCTAATCAGAGATTATCAATTACATGAGAAAACTACTCCTGATACTGTTTTGTTCCCTCAACCTATTAGCTTTTAGTCAGGACACAGCGAACCTTAATTCGCCATACCATGCCATCAATACCCACCTCCACTATCTAAAAAGTACTTACTACAACGACTCACTAGCTGCTACAGCCTTTAACCTCAATGCCAGACCTTTGGACGAGGCCATTCGGGTTGCGGTTAAACTAAAACAAATCATTGATGGGGAGGGAGTGTATATCGACATGGAAGATATACCCAAACAACCTAACTACTATGACTCCACCATCAACAAGCACAGATATGTGCTGACAGAGCAATATCCGACAATCTACCTGGAAAAACAGGGGGAGTCATGGTATTATTCTGAAAAATCCATTAGGGAAATAAGACGGATCCATGCCAGTATCTTCAGGTACGGTACTGGCAGATTGTTGAACCTGCTTCCCAAGCTTGGCACACAGGAGATTCTCGGCTTGCACCTATATCAATACCTGGGTGTATTAATATTGGCACTTCTTGGTGTCTTGATACACAAGCTACTCAGTGTGTTCTTCAACTGGCTGTTTGTCAAAATAATATTAAGGGCCGGTTATTCCGACCTGGCTAATGGCTACCTGCTACCCGTGGCCAGACCTGTGAGTCTGTTCTTCGTATTTGCAATGATTGTCATGTTTGTGCCTGCACTCCAGCTCCCGTCTGAGATATCCTGGATACTCATGACTTTCCTTCGGGTGCTGGTACCCATCTTCGGAACTATCGTCTTTTATCAGCTGGTCAATATCCTGGCCCTGTACCTGAAACACCTGGCTGAAAAAACGAAGTCCACCCTGGATGATCAGTTAGTGCCGCTGGTAAGAAAGACACTCAAGACATTTGTGGTTGTCATTGGTTCGCTCTTTGTGCTGGACAACCTGAACATAGATATCATTCCGCTCCTTACAGGTCTTTCCATTGGAGGTCTGGCGTTTGCCTTGGCGGCCCAGGATACCATCAAAAACTTCTTTGGCTCCCTGATGATCTTTGTGGACAAGCCATTCCAGATTGGTGACTGGATCACTGCAGGAGATATCGACGGTACTGTGGAAGAAGTTGGGTTTCGAAGCTCAAGGATCAGGACATTCCGAAACTCTGTGATGTACGTGCCTAATAGCAAGCTGGCAGACAGTACGGTAGACAACCATGGACTGCGGCAATACCGACGATTCTATACACAGATCGCTTTGACTTATGATACTCCTCCGGAATTGATTCAAACTTTTGTGGAGGGACTCAGAAAGATCGTGGAGAATCACCCGGATACCCGAAAGGATTACTATAATGTCTATTTCAATGACATGGCCTCCTTCTCACTGAATGTGATGTTTTATATCTTCTTTGAAGTGCCCGGGTGGCCGGAAGAATTGAAAGCCAGGCATGAAATCTTGCTGGAAATCATGAAGCTCGCAGAGAAACTAGGTGTGAATTTCGCCTTCCCAACACAGACATTGCACATGGAAAATTTCCCGGGACAGCCTTCACTGTCTCCTTCCTATGCGAGCAAAGACGAAATGCGCCTGAAGCTGGACGAGTATTTTCATAAGAATAAGTAAAGGTATACACATCGACCTGGGCATTACCAGATGAGTACATCATGAGTTGATGCATTTCACCTGGAACAAATAATAATTACCAGGTAGGTCTTACTGAGCCGAGTAAGTACTGTATTTCTTGAAATTGTCGACAGCTACAAAATAGTCAGGATCTTCAAGTACGTTTACATCCACGATCTCATCAGCCCGTTCGATCAACCTCACACAGTCAGGGCTCAGGTGACGTAGATGGATGGTCTTGCCGGCATCCCGATATTTTTCCGTGATCTTATTCACAGCTTCGATGGCAGACTGATCAGCGATCCTTGATTCCTTGAAATCAATGATCACCTCGTTGGGATCGTTGGCTACATCAAACTTGCTGTTAAAAAGGCTAACTGATCCGAAGAACAACGGACCATAGATCTCATAATGTTTGATGCCATGCTCATCCACAAATTTACGGGCTCGAATGCGTTTGGCATTTTCCCAGGCAAATACCAAAGCAGAGACCAACACTCCTGAAAATACCGCAATTGCCAGGTCAAACACTACAGTAAGTACCGTCACCAGCAGCATGACAATCACATCCGCTAAGGGTACTTTGTTGAGGATCTTAAATGTGTTCCAGGCAAACGTACCGATCACCACCATAAACATCACACCGACCAATGCGGCTATGGGTACCATCTCAATGTAGGTTGACGCAAAAAGCACAAAACACAACAAGGCAACCGCTGCAACAATTCCGGAAAGCCTGTTACGCCCTCCTGATTTAATATTGATAATACTCTGGCCTATCATGGCACAACCTCCCATTCCTCCAAAAAATCCGTTGACAAAATTTCCCAGTCCCTGGGCAAAGGCTTCTCTGTTTCCGCTGCCGTGTGTATCCGTAAGCTCATCCACAAGGTTCAGGGTCATGAGGGACTCAATTAATCCAATAGCGGCAAGAATTAATGCGTACGGCGCAATGAATTCCAGGGTTTCAAAGTTCAGAGGAACCATAGGTATATTAAAAGTTGGCAAGCCTGCCTTGATACCAGTTCCTCCCCGTGATTGAATGAAGGACCTGACTGTTTCTGTTTCTATATTCCCCAGGATCACAATGAGTGAAACAACAACAATGCCCGTTAATGCTGCTGGTATCCCTTTATGTATTTTAGGGATTCCTGCCATCATGATCATGGTAAGGGCAGTCAATCCGATCATGATAAAAAGTGATGATCCGGACAACCATTCTCCTCCTGACTTAAACATGTCCAGCTGAGACATAAAGATCACAATGGCCAGTCCGTTTACAAATCCCATCATTACCGGATGCGGTACAAGACGGATAAATTTCCCCAACCGGAAGTAACCAAAAGCCATCTGGATAATCCCTGTCAATAAAAGCGCAGCAAATAAATACTGCAAGCCGGCTGCCTGTTGTCCACCACCCAGCTCAATTCCTTCTTTCACCAGATGAACCATCACCACCGCCATGGCTCCTGTTGCCCCGGAAATCATCCCAGGCCTACCTCCAAAAATAGAAGTTATCAACCCCATCATAAAAGCTCCGTAGAGCCCCACCACAGGCGATATCCCAGCAATGAATGCAAAGGCAACAGCTTCCGGCACCAATGCCAGTGCTACTGTGAGCCCCGATAAGATATCTTGTTTAACACTCCCTTGTCCCTTCTCAATAAATGTAAACCTGGATTTCAAATTTGATAATTTTTTGACCGATTTGTTTAAAACCAAGCCGCGAAATTAGCAGGAACATTCCAGAATTGACAGGAAAATCAGAAAGTAAATAAAAACCAATTCACCAAAAAAGTGGTTATTTAACCTTAGTCACATGCTGGCTTAGAACGAAAATCATCCTGTAACCCGGCTCACACTACTTTACAGCCGGAAGATCATGGTCCTGCTCTGACTTTTTGTTGCGCGCGATAATCCCTTCAAATTCTGCTTTCAACTCCTGATACAGGTTGGACTCGGAAGTGAACAGGTTGTTTGTTTCAAAAGGATCATCTTTGAGATTGTATATTTCTCCCTGGTTGTCAGCTTCAGGCAGGTAGACACCATCAGGATCGTACCGCCGGCTCAAAGACCCCAGGCCTGAGCCTACTATCAACTTAATGTCTCCTTTTCTATAGATACTATTTCCGATCACAAGACCATCTCTAATATTGTCGGTAGCCTGTCCATAGAGTACGGGTGTGAAATCTTTACTATCAAAGCCTGAATCCAGCTTGCTACCTCCTGCAACCGAAGCCAAAGTGGCCATCATATCCGTGACCCCGATCAACTGATCCGAGGACTGTCCTGAAGGTATCTTGTTTTTCCAATTGAAGATCAATGGGATCCTTGATCCTCCCTCCCACTGATCAATTTTCATTCCCTTGAGTCCCGCTTTGGAGTCATGACCAAACTTATCGATATCGGCTTCGAACCATACCGGGCCATTGTCTGAAGAAAAAACAATCAGGGTGTTTTCAGTAATCCCTTTTTGATCAAGCAAATCAGTCACCTGCCCGACTAAATCATCTACCTGCATCACAAAATCACCATATTCCCCTGCACCACTTTTACCCCGATACGATTCCTTTGGTAACCAGGGAGTATGGGGCGCTGTCAATGGAAGATACAGGAAAAAGGGTTTGTCAGGTGCAGCAGTCAAATGACCTGAAATGAAGGCTTTTGCCTTATCGAAAAAGACATCCAGCACATCATCATGCTTAAATCCCGGGGCACTAGCCCCTGCCCGATAAAATGCTCCTGATATCACCGTCGTTGCATCAGGGCTTGCGTGGTCATCTACAAAACCCGTTGCCTTCTCAACTATCCTGTCATTTTCAAGATAGAAATATGGAGGGATGTCCAGCGAAGCATGCATTCCGAAGAAATAATCAAATCCATGCTCAATGGGTCCACCCGAAAGCGTTTCCATTTCACCGGGGTTTTCCCAATTGAGATCATCAAAGCCAAGGTGCCATTTGCCCACACAGGCAGTTTGATACCCATTACTTTTTAGCATGGTCGCCAGGGTCGCCTGATCATCCCCGATCAGACTTCGCTCTCTCCAGTTGAGCTCAATCCTGGCTGGGTAGGTACCAGTAATGAGTCCGTACCTTGAAGGCGTGCACCATTCACCCGCTGAGTGTGCATCAGTAAAATGTATACCCCCCTTTGCCAGCTGATCAATATGTGGTGTAGATATTTTTGAAGCTTTGTTGTAAAAACTTAAATCTCCATAGCCCAGATCATCAGCCAGGATCACAATGATGTTCGGGGACGGAACTTCTTCCTGTACCGGGGCGCTACAGCTTGTAATTAAAGCGAATAGACTCAACAGAACTGCTATGTTATTGATATTCATCTTCGGGTAATGTTTCTAGAGGATGTTATTCTTGAATGGCAAATTAATACCGTTTTCAATGTTTGACACAAAAAATCCTAAAACAGTCTGACGATGCCGAATTGGTCATCCGATTAAACTCTGTTAAAATCCCTTCATTGTCAGGAATTATTGAATGATCAGCCGTTCAATAAATTCCTGAGCCCCTAAATTGAACTTCATGAGGTAGTGACCTCTAGGTAATTCATTCGTGATTTCACTGATGTCTATCAATGATTGCTCCGGATTACATTCCTTATGCATGGTTGCCCTGAGTTTGCCAGTCAAATCATACAATCTCACGCTCATTGATTTCTCATCATTTTGAGAGACTTTGATGCTCAGCTTTTCACTGCCAACATATGGATTGGGATATAAGTTATATTCCAATGATCGTGCGGAGGTCCGTTCTTCAGACACAGGACAAAGCATACCACCATTTCTACTTTCGCCGGAAAGCACCAGAAAATCACCGCTGACAGAACCAGGACCAATGGGTTCAGAGCAGCTGGTATGAAACTGAGCTGTATAATCTCCATCTACGTAAATGATGATTTCAGGACCTAAGGTACCCTTGCGGTCTTGTCCATAGAGGGAGAATTCATCCCCGGGACCAACCATTGCGGAATACACACTTTTACCATCTATCCTCTGAACCACCTTTACATACCCTGGGTGGTTTCCCTGGTATTCCAGGGTAAGTTGTGACACCTTGCCATCACAACAGGGTTCATCAGATGGCTTATCGTTATTAGGAATCTCACATGTGTCAGGTAGAACGAGCGCAAAAGTTTCCGATAATACACACCCGCTTGCGTCTTCTACTGTCAGCTGATATTCTCCTACCGACAGGTTAGAAAGTGCCGGACCCGAAATCCCTGTATTCCACTGGAAATTATAAGGCGCATTGCCTCCAATCACGCTCACACTGATGCTCCCATCTTCATCTTCACAAACAGGCATCGTAACATCAGAAGACAGGCTCATGGTTTCGAGGGGTCGGATAGAAAACAACCTGGACTTTTCACACCCTTTCTGATCTCCCACTGTCACCTCATAATAGCTGGATGTCAAACCGCTAATGATTGATTCATTGGACCCGTTGGACCATGTGTAGGTGTAAGGTCCCTCCCCACCACTCACGCTGAGTTCGATTGAACCGGAGGCCGGATCATCACATGAAAGCTGTGTTGTGGTTCCACTGATATTAAGGGGTGTAAATATATCCGTGACTTCCACAGCAGAAGAATCCCGACATCCCTGACTGTCTGTGACCTCTACCTCATACGTCCCAATGCTGTCAGGAATCACTGAATAACTACCCGGGACACCATTCCAGGTGTAGGTATAAGGGCCAGTACCTCCCCTGACGATGGCTCGTAAGTTATTATTGATGCAAAAATCATAATCAATATTCACCTGCAGGGGCTGATATTCCATGATTGTAAAATTACGTGAGACTTCGCACCCTGCACCGTCAGTAACCTTCAACCCATAGGAACCCGTATTGAGATTATCAATTGAAGTAGACGTTTCACCTGTTGACCATTCTATCTCAAATGGTCCTGCTCCCACCAGTGAATCAATGCTTATTGACCCAGGCCCATAGCAGTTAATTTGTGTGACCGAGGCATACACCAAAGTGGGTTGTGCATCTGGTAAGGTGAAAGAGAATTCCTGACTGCAATCAGCTCCATCCACAGAGCTTATGGTAACCTGATAGATACCCGCTTCAATATTTGTCAGATCTTTGGTGGTTTGGCCATTGCTCCACTGATATGTATATGCCGATGGTTTTCCCGAAATACTTAATATGATGGCTCCATCATCTCCTTCAAAACAAGACGGGGTCATAAATTCTGCCGATGCATCAATCAGGTTAAGTTGCTCAATAACCACGGTATCAGCGGCTACGCAACCCAAACCATCAGTCACCCTCACCCAATATTTGCCAGGTGTCGTGACCACGATCCCTGAACCGGAATCCCCGGTTGACCACGTGTAGGTGTATGGAGACTCGCCACCTTCAGCGATGGCACTGAGGTTTCCATCCTGACAACTGGTTGATTCAATAGATACGGAAATGGGTGATACCTGAGGTATTTCATAGGTCTCCCGGGCAATGCATCCATTGTCGTCAATTACTTCCACATGATAAGTACCCACAGCAAGCTCGTTTATCGTAGCTGTGGTATCTCCTGTGGACCAGAGAATCTGATAGGGTGTAACTCCTCCTGAAACTGACAACGCAATAGCTCCACCACTGGCATTATCACAACCTGGCAAACTGATCTCACCAGACAACTGTATAGAATCAGGACTGGAAATAGTAAATGTAGTATCCAGTGAAATACCCTGAAAATCAGTTACTGTCACCTGGTAAATACCATCTTCGAGATGGGTTCGAACTGCATCAGCATTCGAATCATCCCATGAGATATCATATGGAGGTGTACCACCAGTGATCATCAACGAGATCTCACCATACTGTTCACCATGACATTTGTTATTTTGGATCTGAGCAGAAAGGTTGAGCTCATTTGCACATGCATGACCAAAGGCATCCTGAAATGAAGTGACAGTAAAATACCCCTTTGTCTGATTCAGAATATCCTCAGAACATGAGGTGTGGTACGAAACCTCGGAGTCCGGTTCCCCTTCAACCAATAAATAGGTTTTTGTTTTTACGCTCCCCTTCAGGAAATCTGATTTATCAATAAAAAGCGATTCACCAGTAGCCACTCTTTCGAATTGTTGCACAAAATCCATTTGGTTACGTGTAGCATACACTTTTATGGTTGCACCATCAGGCCCGTCGTAACGGACAGTCATGTACTGGATCCCAAACTCACATAAACAATCCTCCTGACCCGATGAAGCAGTCACCGGCATCGTACATAGTAAGATCAAGGTTCCCCATAGGATTCCATAAAGTGGATTTTCTAATTTTAATTTCATGGCTGGTCAAAACTGGTTAGGTGTACAGCCTGCGCCAGATTGGTGCCACCTTTGGGACTTAAGAGAATAAAAGCCCATTAACTCCCTGTATATCTGATGATTAGCGAAACTTATTTTTCAATATTGTAGCGTGCTCTGCATCCAATTGATTACTTATTTTGAGAGGATTTTTACCATTTTGGGGATTTTATGGTACGATTAATGCACCTAATCCAGCTACAAACTAAAATATTAGTTGCTTTATTTGGATCGAAGAAAGAAAACAATTATATTTAACTAAAATATTAGTTTATGAAAGAGTTGACCCGGGCAGAAGAAGAAATCATGCAGGTACTTTGGGACTTAAAAAAAGCCTTTGTAAAGGATATTATTGAGCAGCTACCCGAGCCCAAACCCGCATATAACACCGTTTCTACGATCGTCAGGATCCTCCAGCAGAAAGGTTTTGTTGGGCACGAAGCCTTTGGGAAATCACATCAATATCATCCATTGATCTCGAAAGAGGAATACACAAAGACTTTCATGAAAAGCTTTGTGGGTAAGTATTTCAGCGGTTCTTATCAGCAAATGGTTTCATTCTTTACCAAGGAAGACAACCTGAGTTTGAAAGAACTGGAAGCACTGCTCAAAGAACTTAAAAAGGAAAAAAGTTGATTACCTATTTCATCGAATTGGCCATCATACACCTGGCATTGTCACTGGTGTATTTCATCACACTGAGAGGAGAACAACAATACCGGCTTATGCGGTATATTTTACTCCTCACCATACCAGTTGCTGCCCTGGTACCATTGATCTCGTTTGAAGGCTTCCTTGGTACAGATACAGGGGGTGCATCGACAGAATTGAATTCCATTATGGTGCACAGTCTTACGCCAATCGTAATCGGTACTCAGTCTGTCATCGACCAATTTAGCATTATTACCTGGATCTATCTATTGATAGCCGGAGCATTCCTGGTATACTTCCTGGTCGGGCTTGGAGTGATTTTGAAACTGTTAACAAAGAGCAAACAGGTCAACATTGACGGGATCAAAGCTCATTTAATCAAAGAAAAAGGGTCTTTTACGTTTTTCAAGTGGATTTTTATCCATGAAGAGGCCATTTCAGACGATGAACATCAGGCCATTCTTCATCATGAATTGGCCCATGCCCGGCAGCTTCATTCGCTGGACATCCTGCTTGTTCAAATTTTCAGAATCTTTTGTTGGTTTCTACCAAGCGCCTGGTGGCTACAGAGTGAGATCAAAAAGATCCACGAGTTCGACGCCGACAGGATAGCACTCAGACATTTTAGCCTGTCCGACTATTCGAATACATTGATAAAGCATACGCTCAGGTCTAATGGTTGGGCGTTGGTCAACTCCTTCCAGGGTGGCTCTGTGCTCAAGCGCATTCGTGCCATGAAAAACCAGATGAAATACATCAGCGGATGGAAACTAGCCCTGCTCTGCACTCTGTATGCTGTACTGATCACGACCTTTGCCTGTAGCAATGAACTGGATAAGGAAATTGAGAAGATTGCAGAAGGTACCGCATTAGAAATGGAAATCCCAGCGCAGGCCAAAGAATTGATTGAAGATCTTCATAGCAAAAACCCTGAAAAAACCTACGCATACAAAGAATTGCCATTAGAAGAAGGCGAACAAGTAGGTACAGTATATGATATTCTAAGGAAACTGCATGTGGATGGCAACCTGGTCAGCTTCTTCTATTTAAAAGACAGGCTTGGCGTGGTAGTGGAATTGAAGAACTACACTGCAAAACCACCACTCAAAGGTGGAGACCAGATTTTTACCATTGTAGAAAATCAACCTGAATATCCCGGAGGCCTTAAGGCTTTTTATCAATACATTACCGAAAACCTCAAATATCCGGCAGCTGCCCGGTCCGCATCAATTGAAGGCAGGGTTTATGTGGAATTCATCGTAGATCAGGATGGGTCAATCACTGAAGTAAAGACCGTCAAAGGTATTGGTAGTGGTTGCGATGCAGAAGCAGAACGCGTGATAAGAAGTGCACCCAGATTTAACCCAGGCAGTGAAGGTGGTGAACCAGTAAAAGTAAAAATGGTCCTCCCAATTATTTTCAAACTGAGCCGCGAAAGCAACCTTTAAAGGTTAATTCCTTCCTTTGTATCTTTAATACAAAGGCCTCATTTGTAACGGCAAACCAGATATTGGGTAGTTTAAAGGAATCCCCATATATAGTTGTAAGTGACTAAAATCAGGTCATTTCATGAAACATTAGCCCGTCGGTCAGTGTTAGATATTAATAGATAATAGGGAACCTAAAAATTTAAGACAATGAGCGCAGGTAAATATTTATTCACTTTTATGACCGGGGTAGCTGCAGGAGTAGCAGCAGTATATTATACAGACCCTAAAGGATCTGAAAAAAGGTTTAAATCCATTAGGAAGGATTTCAAGAAACAATCTGAAAAATGGGAAAAAATCCTGACCGGAAAACTTAACGAGTATAAGAAAACCTACAACGACATGATCGACCAGTATTCCCAAACCGGAAAAGAAATGATCGACAAGTCAAAAGATAAGGTGAGCTTAAACTAAAATCCGGATCCTCCTATTTGAGGATCTTTCCAATCTTTCTACCCTCTGTCAGGAAAGACATCATACCCTCCAGGTCATTCTTCTCAAGGAGTTCCTGAAATTTTTTGAGCTGGGATTCGTACTGGTCTATCGCCTCAAGTACCATCTTTTTATTATCCAGAAATATGGGTGCCCACATATCAGGGCTACTTTTTGCCAATCTCACTGTAGAAGCAAAGCCAGATCCTGCCATCTCCAGGATCACGCTACCATCTTTTTCTTTAGCCAGCACAGCATTGCTCAGCGCGTATGATGTCACATGGCTTAAGTGAGAGATATAAGCCAGGTGTCTGTCATGGTCAGTAGCACCGAGATAGTCCACTTGCATCGACAGCTTTACGCACAACTTTTCAAAAGTCTCCACAAGGTCCGGATTGGTCAATTCCCTTTCACAAATCAACATTGATTTTTTCTCAAAAAGACCTGGAAAAGCAGCTTCGGGTCCGGAGTATTCTGTACCCGCGATGGGATGAGCAGCAATAAATTGTGACCGATGTTTATGATCCCTGACCGATTCACATATTGAGCCTTTGGTAGAGCCAAAGTCAATGACCGCCTGACCTGGCTTCAGCTTATCCAGTATACCCGGTAATAGCTTAACAATCACATCTACAGGGATCGAAAGAATAACCCAGTCGGCCCAGGAAATGCCCTCGTCAAGGCTTTCAAATTTCTGCTGGATGAGGCCTAATGAAATAGACTTATCCAGATTTGCAGGGTTTCTGCTGTATCCTCCAGCCTGCTCCATCAGTTTGTGTTGCTGAAGTGCTAATGAAAAAGAACCTCCTATTAAACCTGTGCCTACAAAAAGTATTTTCATCGAGTTATTTGCTTGATTTGGTTTGACTCAGTAACGAATCATGCTGCAAAATTCCACCTAAAATCTAAACGACCAAATTTATGAGATACGTTCGATGGCTTCTTCCAGCTTTTCTGCAGAAGAGCATAATGATACCCTGATATAGGATTTGCCACTGTCGCCAAATATGAACCCCGGAGTAATAAAGACTTTGCTATTCTGTAATATTTTGTCTGAATAGGCCTCCCCATCACCTTCAGGGACCTTCGCCCAAACAAACAAGCCCGACTGGTCCCGATTATAGGAGCAATTCAATTTATCCAGTAAGGCATGCACCAGCTTTTTCCTTTTTGAGTAAACGTCATTTATGTGAGTCAACCATGAATCATCAAGGTTCAACGCTTCAATGGCTGCCAATTGCAAAGGCTTGAACATACCCGAGTCCACATTGCTTTTTACCCGTAGAATTGGCTCCAAATACGATTTCATTCCTGAAACCCAGCCTATTCTCCACCCTGCCATATTAAAAGTCTTTGATAGTGAATTGAGCTCAATACTCACCTCCCTGGCTCCATCAATGGAAAGAATACTAAGTGGATGATCATTGAGGATAAAGCTATATGGGTTGTCATGACAGATCAGGAATCCTTTTTCATTGGCCAGCCTCACAAATCGCTCAAAGATCTCTACAGATCCTTTGGTACCTGTGGGCATATGGGGATAATTGATCCATAGGAGTTTTATGCGGGAATAATCCAGGTTTTCCAGGAAATCCCAATCCGGGGCCCACCCTTCCGCTTCCTTCATCGGAAAATATATGGGTTCTCCTCCGGCCAATTTTGTCACAGATGTATAGGTAGGGTAGCCCAGGGCGGGTATCAGTACTTTATCACCGGGATTAAGATACGACCAGGAGATGTGCATAATGCCTTCTTTGGAACCAATCAGCGGCAAAACCTCATCCGGCTCTAAATTTGCGTGCAGGTGCTTCCGGGTGAAAGAAGCAATGGCTGCCTTCAATTCCGGAATCCCCTGATAAGGTTGATATCCGTGTACATCCGGCTCAACAATGCTGTTACTCAGTCGGGTAATGACTTTCTCGTGTGGCATCAAATCCGGACTGCCTATACCCAGGTTTATGACTCGCTCCCCCGCCTGATTGAGCCGGGCTATTTCTTTCAGTTTCTTTGAGAAATAGTATTCTTCTGCAGTATTAAGCCGATCTGATGCTTGAATTATCATTGAAGGCGCTTTAAAAACGCCTAAATTGAGCATAAAGGAATTAACTACACAGAAAGAACCCGGATTTTTTCAAAATCAATTCGAAGCCCACTTTTCCAGTAAACTCATCAACTGTTTCTTATGATAAGGTTTCTGCAGATAATCATTCATCCCTACTGTCAGGCATTTTTCAATATTTTCCTTGTCTACATTGGCTGATAGTGCAAGGATTGGCTTTTCAAAACCCTGCTTGCGCAATTCGATTGTCGCATCAAATCCATCCATTACAGGCATTTGAATATCCATGAATATCATATCGAAGTGATCCTTCTGCACTTTTTCGATGGCATCTTTTCCGTGGATCGCACTGGTAACTTTGGCACCTGCTGACATTAGCATTCTCTTGATCAGCAAAAGATTCACGTTGTTGTCATCCACCACAAGGACCTTTTTGTTGTCCTCCAACTTAAAGTTGTTTTCAGCATGATCCTTATCAGATTTTTCAGGCTTCACGCCCGCTTCAATTGGAATGGTAAACCAGAATTTTGATCCATGCTTTCCTTCGCTGACGGGACTCTCCACACCAATCTGGCCATCCATCAAACCGACGAGTTGTTTACATATAGCCAGTCCCAGACCTGACCCCCCATACTTTCTGGTGGTTGAACTATCGGATTGTGTGAAAGTTTCAAAAATGGTATCACGCTTATCGTTTGGCACACCAATACCCGTATCAGTGACCTCACCATGTAGCAACAGCATCCCTTCCTTTCTGATCCCTTTGAAGCTCAGGTGAATACTTCCTTCCTCTGTAAACTTCATTGAATTGCTCACAAAATTGATGATGATCTGGTTGATCCGTGTGGGATCGCTGATCACGATCTCGGGTACACTTTCGTCTACCACAAAGTCAAAATTCAGGTTCTTCTCTTTGGCCAGGTATTTATATGGATTGAGATTAGAATCTACATTATATCTGAAATCAAAAGGAACTTTCTCAATCAACAGCTTGTCCAGATCCATCTTGTTCAGATCCAATACATCATTGAGCAGCTTTGCCAGGGTCTCTCCTGAGGAATGTATCAGGGAGAGGTACTCTTTCTGGATTTTAGTAGCTGCTGTGTTTTTGAGCAACTCAGAAAAACCAAGAATCCCGTTCAGAGGCGTCCTGATCTCATGGCTCATATTAGACAAGAATCGCCCTTTGGACTTATTGGCTTCCTCTGCCTGATCTCTGGCCTTCCTCAGCGCCAGTTCTGTAGCTTTTAGCTGGGAAATGTCCTTAGCAATGATCATTATCTCTTTTTCCTCATCATTTTTATTCTCTAGCGTAGAGAATGACGTGGAAGTGGGCAGCTCATTGCCGTTTCTATCCAGCAAATACAACTCTCTGTTTTTAGATTGTCCCGTCGTTGAAAGGTCTTCAATGATCTTTTTGAAGAGTTTACTTTTTGCGCCTTCTGTAAGCAGTCCTTCTAAAGGCGTACCCATCAACTCCTGCTCACTGTATCCCAGTAATTCGCAGGTGGCATTGTTTACTGCCTTTATTTTAAGGTTAGCATCCATGATAATAAGGATATCAATGACCCCATCATAGATGCGCTTCATATAATCTCTCGAGACCGTCGATTTTTTAAGTTCCTGGCCGAGCATATTTACCCCCAGAATGATTGCTTCTAATTCATCAGTATCGTGCGGAGAGCTGGGAATCCTATAGGAAAAATTCCCATTGGCAACTTCAAAGATTAATTTACTGATCTCTTCGATACGATCTCGTATGGTACTTTCCATTGGATGGACAATATTCATAGCAAAATTAGTGTTTTGTTACTAACAAAGTGTGTTCCATAATTTCCATGCTCAGGTTGTCCTGAGTATTCACATATGCTACCCTCGGGTAGGTATTGGCTCCGAGCTTTTTCTTTTCCATAGTAGCCGATACTCCAAGGTTTACTTTTGCACATCCCAGACTTTTAGCTCGCTTGATGCATTGATAAAGCGCCTGTCTGTAAACTCCGTATTCAAAGTTGTACTGGTAGTCAAGTCCCAAAAACATCCCACTATAAGTATTCTTAGCATTCTTATGGCAGAAAGCCACAGCCACGGGCAACCTGTGATCTGAGGTGGCTTCATTGAGCCTGAGAACTACAAACTCCCATGCCGGATCATTGTTCATCTCCTCAAACAAACGGTAAGGGTAGGTGAACCCATTCAATGCCAGATTCTTATTTTTTACCTGTAGAAACAGATTGAATGCATGTCTCAAACCTTCATCAGAAAGTGTATCAACGATCTCTACATCAAAACACGACGAAAACTTTCTCACCTCCTGCTTGAAGTGTTTCTTGTTACGTTTGCTCAGCAATCCCCTAAACTCATCTTCATTCTTCCAGGACAGATCTTCCACAATACAAGTCTCCGGCATATCCATCTTCACAAAACCATGCTCAAGAAATAGCTTGGTTAACTCAGTATTTTCAGTAAAATCCCTTAAAACTATGTTGGTTGCTCCACACTTTTCCTGTTCCCTGAAGAGACGTTCAGTAAACATCAATACGGCATTTTTCCACAACTCATGCTCCATGTTGAGATAAAAATGCTCTCCTTCAGTGAATAAGCTACCCATCATAAGGACTTTGGAAGTGAGATAGTATGGGTCTTTCTTCCTCACCAGCTCTATCTGTGCTGAGATAGAAGCTCTTGCAAATGCATCCTCTTTCCATACGGTAGATGAAAGGAAGGTGACCAGGATCGGAGTACCTTTTTTATCCGTGACAACAAAATATTTAAAATCCCAGTTGTCCTCAGGTTTTTCATGGCCCCGGAATGACCTCTCCAGAAAGCGCATACCATTCCAGTCAAACATTCCCCTATGTCCGAGTTTTCCATTCCAGAGTTCCTGATCTACTTCCTGAATGGAATCAAAAACCTGAAGATTGATGGCTGAGTAATCATGAGCATTGTGAACAATTGAGGATTTCTCTAATATCTCATCAAGTTCGTTCTTATGCGCTTCCAATGGTGGCATTTTGAAAGCTTTCCTGATTTTATCCTGTGTCTGATTGGTTGCCTGCAGTGAAGCTTCAAAGTTGCGCTCCATGGTGTCTACCAGTACTTCAATGTCTTCCAGGGTATTGTTAAGTGAGATCGTAAATCTGGTGCCGTTGTTTTTCATCGGTACTGCCGGAAACAATGCAGGATTTACATAGACTCCTTCATTGATCATCCTACTCACCAATTCATTGGTAGTCCCCATTACACCTGTGCCGATGAAGAACACAGGGCTTTTTGTTTCTGCTACCAGCGGTAGGGATGTTCTTTCCAACAATGTATTGCAGTAGCTGATTCTGTTTTGGAGCTCAAGCTGAAGATCATTGATCTCGTCGCTTAGATGGATTTTGGCGGAAGCCACTGCTGCGCCCAGGATTGGGGGCTCCAGCTGTACAGAAAAGGTATTAGGCCCACCAAATGTTTTTACTTTTCTTCTCCACTCCTCGTTCGGAAATACAGAAACGCCTCCACAAGCGCCAAATCCTTTTCCCAATGTGGCAGTAAGCACCATTTTTCTGTAGAGACCCTCAGGCATTTGGCTCATTACATAACCAGTTCCGTGCTTGCCAGCCCAACTCATTCCATGAGCGTCATCTACATAAAGATGAAGCTGTTCATATTTTTCAGCAAGTGCAATTAATTCTCTGATGGGCGCAAAATCACCAAACATGGAATAAACGCCATCAGACATATACCATATTTTTTGATGCTTGTCTTTCAGTGATTTTACTTTTTCCTCAAGCATCTCAAGGTTATTGTGACGGATCATTTCTACCGTTACACCCTTGGTAAGCATCTTCTGAACAGACTCCTGGATGCTGGCATGGACCTGATGATCCAGAATGATTGCATCCTCTTCAGAAACAATAATAGGAATGGTGGCCAAATGTGAAATCGTGCAGTTTTTGGAAATGACAACAGGAGCCTGATACATTTCTTCCACCAACATCTCAAGCTCGGAATAAAGTGGGTTGGAAATATAAGTTTTAGACATGGGAAACTGCGTGCCATAGTTTTCAATGGCTTTGATAGCAGACTCCTTTACAAATGGGTGATGCTCTAGTCCCAGATATCCGCAAGTTCCGAAGTGAAGTGTTTTTTGTTCGTTAATCGTTAGGTATCTTCTGTCAGTTGTATGACCTTGCGCGTACAAATGGACGACTCCTTTATCTTTTGCTGCGGTAATAACTTCGTCCACCGTCTTTACAAAGTTATTATGTTTGATTTTTGCCATATTCTGCTGATTGGTTATTTTAGAATTTAGATTCAAATGCAAATTATCTATGGCGTTAGATGGTATCAATGATAATTAGATGAAATGAATGAATCCATAGATTTTCAGTATGGAAGTATCGTTGTTGAGAATGGCATCATGAAATGCAGCTTTTACGACCTTCATGAGCTGACTTTAGAGATCACCAGGCACCTTGTAGCCAAGCGAATAGAACACTCAAATGGAATCTCTTATCCCTGCCTGTTCGACATTTCCAGAATCAAACATTCCACCAAGGAGGCCAGAGACTATCTTGCCAACGAAGGCAATGAATTAGTTACTGCAAGCGCAATACTGGTAGATTCAGCTGTTTTGAAAATGGCCGCAAACTTTTACGTATCTGTAAACAAGCCTGTCAAACCAACCCGACTATTCACAGACAAGCAAACAGCACTCGACTGGTTACACCAGTTTATTGAGTCGCCTGCTACCTCCTCATAACATTAAATTCTGTTCGGGTGAACAAAACAATCGGCTATCTTTGTTCACCTTAAAACAAGAAAATGAAATTCGGTACAAAAGCCATCCACGCAGGACAGGAGCCAGATCCGTCCACAGGAGCCATCATGACTCCAGTTTACCAAACTTCCACCTATGTGCAATCTTCGCCCGGGAAACATAAGGGATACGAATATGCAAGGACTCAAAACCCTACACGCTCAGCATTAGAAGCCAATCTTGCCGCACTGGAAAATGCTAAATATGCGCGTTGTTATGGCTCAGGACTGGCGGCAACAGACACGGTAATGAAACTCCTAAAACTTGGAGATGAAGTGGTATGCACCAACGATCTGTATGGAGGCACTTATCGGTTATTCACAAGCGTTTATGCGAAATATGGCATCAAATTTCACTTCATCAATATGTTGGATTTGCAGGAAGTGGAAAAGGTTGTGAGTGACAAGACCAAAATGATCTGGCTGGAGACACCTACCAATCCGATGTTGCAAATCATTGATATCAAGTCAGTGACGGAAATTGCTAAAAGACACCAAGCGCTCACTGTTGTAGACAATACCTTCGCCAGCCCATACTTACAGAATCCGATTGACCTGAATGCTGATGTTGTTGTACACTCTTTGACAAAATACATTGCAGGGCATTCAGACGCTGTGATGGGTGCTGTAATCACAAATAATTCAGAGATACACGAACGATTGGCATATCATCAAAATGCAGTGGGAGCCATCCCCGGACCGATGGATTGTTTCCTTGTACTAAGAGGTATCAAGACATTACACCTTCGCATGCAAAGGCACTGTGAAAACGGTGCTGCAGTTGCTCAATACTTGAAAAATCATCCGAAAGTGGCCAAAGTGCACTATCCTGGGTTTTCCGAGCATAAAAATCATGAAATAGCTGCCCGACAAATGAAAGATTTCGGAGGTATGGTATCCTTCTCACTCAAAGAAGATAAGAAAGAAGCGGCATTTAAATTTCTGGAAAGAATTAAGGTATTCAGCCTTGCAGAATCTCTGGGAGGGGTAGAATCTCTTGCCGGCCACCCAAGCACTATGACGCACGCAAGCATTCCTGCGGAAGAACGTATTAAGTCCGGAATTTCTGATTCCCTTATCCGGCTTTCGGTAGGTGTTGAGGACATTGAAGACTTACTGGAAGACCTTGAAAATGCACTGTCATGACTGAACACTATATCACCTTATTCTCAAGAGACCTGGAAAAACTCAAGGAGGAACTTCAATCTTATCAAGATACGGAAGCAATCTGGAAGGTAGCTCCCGGAATAAACAACTGCGCCGGTAACCTGGCGCTTCATCTGATCGGCAACATCAACCATTTCATCGGAGCGATACTTGGAAATACCGATTTCAAAAGAGATCGGGACGCCGAATTCAACGATAAACATGTGCCCCTGAACCAAATACTGAATGAGATAGATAAAACCATTGATTCAGTGAGTCAAACCATGAACAAATTGACCAATCAACAGCTGGAATCGGATTATCCGGTTGAGGTATTTGGCAAACCGATGAATACTTCCTATTTCATCTTACATCTGTACGGCCACCTTAACTATCACCTCGGGCAGGTCAATTATCATAGAAGACTGCTCTCCTAAGAAGCAAAAGGGAATGATATGACCATTCCCCTTTAGCTACTTTCTATCAATCCTCATTTTGACCTTAATCTTCAAACTTGTGTTAATACGTTGTTACCTGATACTTATCTAACAGCTGACTTATAGATGAGATTATTTGGTAATCAGAATTATTGTCCTTTCTGTAGTCTTTATAAAAACCCTGGAAGATTATATTGCTGGACTCTCTGTCAATAAAATAAACACTTAGTGTTCCATTGTCATTGATTACTCTTCTCAGCAAATACTGGTCATCCTCTTTGTTGGCACTATTGATCCATGTATTCAGACTTCTCTGCTGTAGCGTTACCAGACTTGTGCCTTCAGGGAAATATCGAAAGGTGATCAAAATATCCGGCGTATCTGCGTCATAGGAATACCCCATGGCAATGAATCGCTTGTATATGATACTCTGGATCACACTGTTATCATAAACATTCAATCCATTTACATTCATAGATTTTGGATTGACAAAGCCAAATGATTGATATTCTTTGAAATGTCCATTATAATTGAATTGTGATTCTATCAGGTTACGGCTTGAGCTGCATCCACTGATCAGAATTATGAGTGAGACAATTAACCTTTTCATAAAATTAATATTTTAATAAATTAGCCCTATTATTAAATTTCATTTAAAATTATAACCAATTCATTTAAACATTAATATTTATATTAAGTTTTTATTGAATATTACGAAAAAATACATTTCTTCTAAAAAAGCAATTGATCGCTTTGATTTTTTTGATTTCGGGAATCAGAAATGAGCAAAAAAATAGTGGTTTTGTAATAGGCTTTAAAAAATGGCCTAAATGACCTTTTTAGGGATAAATACCCCACAGATCCGAGCAATGCTGGAGGAAGTACTATTCAGGTGGAAACTGTCGGAGAGCCCTGGATATGACATGTTTAATGGTCTTTTCAGAAAATCCTTTGCCGGAATCCGTATAACCAATCACATCGGATCGCCACACTACCGTACTGGTTTTATAATTGGCAATATCAATGATGAGCGACCCTTCCAGGTATTGATAGGAATCTTCAGATAAAAAAGGTGTAAAATCATTTTCACGGCCATAGATGTGATAGGGTGTGTATCCTCCTACTTTTTTCTCAAAAGCCACTACGTGTAAATTGATCAGAAAGTCAGGGGTTTCATCGTTGTATTCAAACCCTTTTGCAATCAGGTGTGATTTGATCTCTTTCATAAATGAGTGAACAATTGAGGTATCTCCTGACAGAGATGAAGGACCCTGAATATTGAATTCACATCCACTCATCCAGCAAAAGGTTTTTAAGTCTTCAAACTCAAATCGTTCGTCATAGTATACCTTCACCTTGAAAGGTGAGCAGGCGGAGAAGAAAACCACAACAAACATTATGAAGATTCGGCACATCATTTTCATATAAATTAAACGAGCCGATTTGTGAGTCGGACACTGTTTATCCCTGATAATTTAAATTACATACCCCAAAGTAATATATGGCAGACAATTAATCTTCCATAAAAGTCATATTTACATATGAAATCGGTCAATCCTCTTCTCTTCCAAATTATGTACATTTAAATAAAAAATGGAAGGTTTAATTTTTGGAATTGTCGCCGTTTCCCTGGCAATATGGGCTATGCTGGATGTAATCAGGGCTTCTATGACCATGAACCATCGCATATTATGGATGATTCTGGTAATCCTTTTTCCTGTCGTTGGCCCACTTATTTACTTCCTCAAAGGGAAGAAAAAAGTGAGTTAGAGGAAAAAGTAACGCCCATAGATGGACTCTATATACTTGAAATACCAGTAAAGCTTATAGTTGACCTCCATCCCGTAATCTTCATTTGGGTCATAATTTATTTCATTGGTAATCGGACCATAAGTATTCCTGGCCTTTTGATTCCAGGCTGTCACGTACCTGATATTGTGAGATTCATAGAATCGTAAAGAGTAAAACCCTATGGGTTTGGCGTTGGTCACAAACCATGACTGAAATTCGGGATCAAGAATGACAATTTCATGTTGCTCATCGTCAGTTTCATGAATGATATTACTACTCACCGATCTGGGTGGCGTAATATTTTGAGCGCATCCTAAAATAAACAATGAAATAAGTAAAAACGCAACCTTCTTCATGGCAACCTCCTCTAATATTAGATACAATTAAAACTCATTTTTAGTTTCCAAATTGCCCTTGTAGTACTTTAGCCATCAAATTAACTAACCAGTGGCCCAGAGACAGATCTCCTATCGACTATTGATCATCATTGCCTTTTTATGCATTTACCTGATATGGGGCACTACCTACATGGCAATCAGGATCGGGCTGGATGGACTCCCTCCCTTCATGATGGCCTCGGTACGCTTTATAATGGCCGGTGTACTTTTGGTGGCCTACTGCCTATGGACCGGTCAGAAGTGGCCCAAGTTTCACTCGATGGTCAGGAATGCATTTTTTGCATTGATTATTATGGTGGGTGGACAGGGATTACTCGTGTGGTCCGAACAGTATATTGCTACCGGATATGCATCCGTTTTGGTGGCTACCATCCCGTTATGGTTTGTTATCATTGATAAGAGTAACTGGAAGTTATATTTCTCAAATCCATACATCATTCTGGGAGTGATCCTGGGATTTATCGGTATCCTTACATTATTTGGAGAAACACTCTCAGGTGAAAGCGTGTCAACCTCCAGGCTAGAATTGATTGCGACCTGCCTGGTGCTGATAGGTGCGATCAGTTGGGTATTTGGCACACTCCTTTACAAGAGCTATCCACCCAGGGATTCCATGTACATGAACCTAGGCTGGCAATTTATTTTTGCCTCAGTTATTTCACTACTACTTAGTGGTGTGCTAGGTGAATACAGTCATACGGATTTTTCCAATGTTGGTATGAGAGCCTGGTCAGCGATTATCTATCTCGCCCTGGCAGGCTCCATCGTTGGGTTAGTAGCTTATACCTGGTTGCTCACCCAAAAACCGGCTGCTGTTGTGGGGACCTATGCTTTTGTCAACCCCATCATAGCTGTGCTTATCGGGTGGCTCTTTGCCAATGAAACCATTTCCTCCTTTCAACTCGTTGGAATGCTAATCATCATAGTCAGTGCCGTCATGATCAATTTGAAAAGAAGGCAGGTACTGAAGGCATAATAGCCCCAAACCATTCGCACTCCTGTAAGTCCAAGACAGTTTATTGAGAGTTGATTCTTACCTTTAACAGGCAAAAAACAACATCTAAATCCTATGAAATTCTTCGGCACTTTAACAATTGTGTTATTGCTGACAGGTGCAGCCATCTCCCAAAACCTGGAAGTCTACGACCTGTCAGTTGAACACAAAAAAAATCCGATGGGACTGGAAGCGCCTTCCCCTCGTCTGAGCTGGAAGCTAAGATCTTCAGCCAAAAACGTTCTGCAGACACACTACCAGATCCAGGTGGCTGAGGTGAATAATTTCCCCACGACACATCTTACCTGGGAAAGCAACAAAGTAGCCAGTGATCAATCCACTCTCATCCCCTATGCCGGTGAAAAACTAGCTCCGGGAAACAGATACTATTGGCGCGTGAGGGCCTGGGACAATGCCGGAAACGTTTCCGAATGGAGTACCCCGGCTTACTGGGAAATGGGACTTTTTGATGGTGACTGGAAAGCCCAATGGATCGAACCCATACAAGAAGAACAGGCCAATGCCCCGGCTTTGCTGGTCAGAAAAAAAGCATCCATCGGGAAAACCATAAAAAGCGCGCGGGCTTATGTTACAGCTCATGGGCTGTATGAACTTTTTATCAATGGCCAGCAGGTAGGCGATGAAGTATTCACCCCCGGATGGACGAAGTACCAGGACAGGTTGCAATACCAGGTGTATGATATCACTAATTATTTAAAGACCGGCGAAAACGCTATCGGAGCCATGTTGGGTGATGGCTGGTACCGCGGTCATTTAGCCTGGCAGGATAACTGGGGAGTGTATGGTAAAAAACTGGGTTTACTCTGCCAGATCCAAATAAATTATGCAGACGGTAGCTCAGAAATGATCCTTACTGACAACACATGGAAAGGCACAAGTAACGGCCCTATCACCATGAACAGCATCTACAATGGCGAGACATATGATGCCCGAAAGGAATTAAATGGCTGGAGTACAGTTACATTTGATGACAGTAGCTGGAAACCCGTAAATGTAGCAGATCATGGCTATAAGGAGCTCATCCCCACTGAAACGGTACCAGTAAGAAAAATCGAGGAAATCAAGCCAGTGAAAATCTGGAAAACGCCAAAAGGTACACTGGTAGCTGATTTCGGTCAAAACATGGTGGGATGGATCAAGCTGAAGGTGAATGGGCAGGCAGGAACTACCATCACCATCCGTCACGCAGAGGTCATGGACAAATTCGGGGAATTTTACACTGATAACCTTCGATCGGCAAATGCCACGCTCCAATATACGCTTAAAGGGCAGGGCGATGAAACCTATGAGCCCTCTTTCACTTTTATGGGATTCAGGTATGTGGCTATTGAGGGATTCCCGGGAGAGTTGAAGCCCGAAAACCTCACAGGGATTGTCATTCATTCTGACATGGAGCCTATCGGTAAATTCGAATGCTCCAATCCTTTGATCAATCAGTTGCAGCAAAACATTCAATGGGGTCAAAAAGGTAATTTCCTGGATATCCCGACAGACTGTCCACAGCGGGATGAGCGTCTGGGCTGGACAGGAGATGCTCAGGCCTTTATCAGGACTGCGGCATACAACATGGACGTAGCGGCGTTCTTTACCAAATGGCTCAAGGATTTGGCAGCAGAGCAAAGTGAAGCCGGAGCAATCCCTTTTGTGGTGCCGAATGTCCTGGGTAGCGTAAGGGCTTCTGCCGGATGGGCAGATGTTGTCACCATTGCTCCATGGACACTCTACAAAGTGTATGGGGACAAAGACATTCTTTCTACTCAGTATCCTGCCATGAAAAAATATGTAGACTTTGTAAGAAAAGATGCCGGATCAAATTACATCTGGGAAGGAGGCAGTGTCTTTGGAGACTGGCTATTCTTTAAACCTGAGATGAGCAAATGGCGGGACCCCGACGGGCATACAGATCAGGATCTCATTGCAACAGCCTTTTATGCCTATTCCACTCAGCTATTGATCGAAGCTGCCGAAGTGCTGGGCAAAGAGGAAGATGTAAAGGAGTATACAGAAGTGTTGGAGAAAGTGAAAAAAGCTTTCTTTGAAAACTATGTAACTCAGACTGGACGTATCATCTCACACAGCCAGACCTCATATGTATTGGCCCTTCATTTTGATCTGTTACCCGACTCCCTCAGGGGCAATGCTGTAAACTACCTGGTAGAGAATATCCAAAGCAGAGAAAATCACTTGTCAACGGGGTTTCTTGGCACCCCCTATATCTGTCATGTCTTATCTGAAAATGGAAAAACCGATGTGGCCTATGACCTGCTCCTCCAGGAAACATTTCCTTCTTGGTTATATCCAGTGAAGATGGGCGCTACTACCATCTGGGAACGATGGGATGGCCAAAAGCCTGACAGCACCTTTCAGAACGTGAGCATGAACAGCTTCAACCACTATGCGTATGGGGCCATTGGTGACTGGATGTACCGTGTGGTAGCGGGGATGGAAATCGGTGCTCCCGGCTACAAGCATATCCTGATACAGCCACAGCCCAGCTCCAGGCTGGACTATGCTGAAGCTTCCCACGAAAGCAAGTACGGTAAGATTGTCTCCGGGTGGAAAATTGATAACGGAAATATGACCGTCTACTGCACCATTCCTGCCAATACAACAGCTACAATCACACTACCGAAAGCCAGGATCGACAAGATCAAAGAAAATGGCAAGCCCATTGTCGATAGTTACCCAAATGCGAGAGAAGAAGATGGTCATGTGGTGATCGAAGTTGGTTCAGGAAGCTATGCCTTTACCTACAATACCAGCCTCGCAGTCAAGGTGGAAAAAGATGCTCCGGATCAGTTGGTGAAGTTAATAAACACTTTGGCGGCTAAGGAAAACAACCCGTTAATGAAGCGGCACTACCAAACGGTAGCCCGATTTACTCAAGATACCACGCATGGATTCACCATTTCTGATGAAGACATTGTTTCTGCATCCATGGCCCTCAATTATTTCAAAAATGGCGGAGCCGACTGGAAAACCTACCAGGAAGGTCCCCGTCCATTGATGATGTCATTCAAATCCCCTACGGATGGGCTATATAGTTTTTACTGGCTATTCGTGCCCCGTGACTTTGACCCTAAAAAAACCAAAAAACAACCCCTTTTTGTGGAACTTCATGGTAGTGGAGGAGGAAGAAACAACAACCCCAGAAAGATGCTATACCAGCCTTTACAGCCTGAAGTTGCCGGGGTAACGAGTATGGGATACCGAAAGGAAGGATTGTTTATCCTCCCATGGGGTCGTGGTGATAAATTTTATCGTGACATCGCAGAAACCGATATTATGGAAGTGTTGGAGGATTTTGATAAGATGTATAAAACCGATCCCAGGAGACAATATCTGTATGGATTCTCCATGGGAGGAAATGGCTCATTTCACATCGGACAAAAGATGCCTAATCGTTGGGCGGCCATAGGCATGTACAGTGCGGCATTTTTACAGGAACCGACCAAAGAAGAAGCTGTCAGGTTAAAAGACATACCGGTTTGGATGGCCTGGGGAGAGCTTGAGCGATGGAAAACCAACAATGTGATCCTGAAAGACCTCTTTGAAGAAATGGGTGCAGAATTGGCATGGCACGAAGTAGAGGGTGTAGGACACAAATACCTGGGCGAATATCAGGAAGAGATGCTGGATTGGCTCAATAGCAAGTCAAAATAAGCCGAGGTTCTTTCCTATTTGAAATGATAAAGCTTAAATTCATTTTAGACTAAAACAATCAATTAGTGGATTACTGGCTTCTGGGTTTAATTTTTCTGGCAGGGTTGCTCACCTTTGCTTTGACCACTATCACAGCAGGTGGTGGAGGATTGATCCTGGTGCCTATCGTCAACTTTCTGGCCGGACCGGGGATTGCTGCACCCATTCTCAACACAGGAAACCTCATAGGCAGACCCATCAGAATAATCATTTACTGGAACAACATAGACTGGAAGGCCACGCTCTACTATGTACCGGCTGCCATGGCAGGAGCCTTCCTTGGTGCGCTCCTCTTTTCTGCTCTCCGGATAGACTGGCTTCAGATTATCATTGGATTATTTCTAATCAGCACCATCTGGCAGTTTGGCTGGGGCAAGAAAAAGAAATCCTTCCAAATGAAGTATCATCACCTCTTTCCCCTTGGTCTGATCATCGCGCTGCTTGGAACCATCATTGGTGGACTGGGACCTGTTCTGAATCCCTTTTATCTCAATCTTGGGATATCAAAAGAGTCACTCATTGCTACCAAAACCGCCAATAGTTTTTTCATGGGTCTGGCTCAGATTGGAAGCTACACCTATTTCGGGTTGATGTCCCTCGAGGTTGTTTATCCTGCCATTGCATTGGGACTGGGCATTTCTGTGGGGAGCTATGCCGGCAAACTCTTGCTGAAGCATATTTCTGATCAGTCCTTTAGGAAATGGGTAATCCTGTTTATGGTAATAAGTGGCCTGATCATGCTATATCAGGGCATCAGTGCCCTATAAACAAAAAACCAGGTCTATCGATTGATAACCTGGTTATGATATATGTCTATTTAGATAATTAAGCGATCTCTACCAGCTCAATCTCAAATACTAAATCTTTTCCAGCCAAAGGATGGTTGGCATCGATGGTAATCGTAGCATCAGCAACCTCGGTAACTACAACATGCGTTTGATGTCCCTGATCATTGGTGGCAACCAATGTCTGTCCTACTTCAGGCTTCATGTCCTGTGGCAGATCTGTCCTGGGCACAGCCTGGATCAATTGCTCATTTCTCTCTCCATAAGCTTCTCCTGATGGGATCGTTACAGTCTTCTTTTCGTTTACTTCCATCCCATTGACAGCTTCATCAAATCCTTTGATCATCTGCCCTGCTCCAACTGTAAACTCTAGGGGATCTCTCTCCACAGAAGAGTCAAAAACCTCTCCGGTTGTCAATTTTCCTGTGTAGTGTACTTTTACTTTGTCGTTTGCTTCTACTTTTTTCATTTTCAATTGCTTGTTTGGAAACTTACCGAATTGGTTTTCCTTTTTATAGAATTGCTTTTTTTATTTGAAGCCACAAAGGTAACAAGGCAATTACCCAATTGCCAGAAATACGGGCATTACCTCGTCCTGTCGATGGTAAACTGCACCAGCTGATCCAGAGAAGTTTTATATTCAGAATCAGGCAGTTGACTTAATATTTCTTTGGCTTTCTCGTGATATTGCTCCATCACCTCAATGGCATATTGTATGCCTCCCGTAGATTTTACAAAGTCGATCACCTCATGTACCAGCGCAGGTTCCTGGGCACTCTTTTTGATCATCTTCTTCACACGATTCTTCTCAGATCTGCCAGATTGGTTAAGTGCATAGATCAGCGGAAGGGTCATTTTCTTCTCCTTGATGTCTATCCCGGTTGGTTTCCCGATCTCATAGGTGCCGTAGTCAAACAGGTCATCTTTGATCTGGAAGGCCATCCCCACATGCTCTCCAAACTGGGTCATCTGATCCACCACCTCGGCTTTAGCTCCTGAAGAAGCAGCACCTGTTCTACAGCATGCAGTGATCAGGCTGGCTGTCTTCTGCCGGATGATCTCATAGTATACCTCCTCGGTAATATCCAGTTTTCGGGCTTTTTCCATCTGCAGGAGCTCCCCCTCGCTCATCTCTTTCACTGCATTGGAAACGATCTTCAGTAGATCAAAATCATTATTCTCCAGTGAAAGCAATAACCCCCTTGACAGGAGGAAATCACCAACCAGCACAGCTATCTTGTTCTTCCATAAGGCATTGATGGAAAAATAGCTTCTCCTATAATGTGCATCATCCACCACATCATCGTGGACCAGTGTGGCAGTATGTAGCAGCTCAATCAATGCTGCTCCCCTGTAGGTAGATTCAGTGATACCATTAGCCACACCTGCGCTGAGGAAGACAAACAAAGGTCGCATCTGCTTTCCTTTACGCTTGACAATATATCCGGTGATCTTATCGAGTAGCATAACATTGCTACGCATAGACTGGCGGAATTTCTTTTCGAATTCAGCCATTTCGACTGCGACCGGCGCCTGGATTTCTTTTAAGCTAAATGATGGCATAAATTTTCTTCCTGCAATATTAACACACTCAATCACTTATTAAGTGTTCTTAGCTTCTCTTTGTTTTCCCCTGATTGCTTCATTAGCTTAGCAACAAACATGAATGGTCCGGAATGAGTTACCAGTATTATTTGCTCGATGTATTTACCAGCACACCCCTGTCAGGGAATCAATTGGCAGTGTTTCCGGATGCTTCAGACATCGATCCTGCACGCTTTCAAAGCATTGCAAAAGAATTTAATTTATCTGAGACCGTCTTTCTTTTTCCCTCAAAATCAGGAGAAAATCCTTCGATGCGGATCTTTACACCCGGACGAGAGCTGCCTACAGCCGGTCATCCTACTATTGGCACAGCCTACCTACTTGCCCGGGAATCCCGAAAAGCATCCATGATCCTCAAACAGAAAATCGGGGATATCCCTGTGTCGGTCACCTACCGGGACAACGAACCTGACCTGATTACCATGAACCAACCATTGCCTGTTTATGGTCGGGTATTTTCAGATAAAGCCAGCATAGCCAGGATGCTTTCCCTCGGCGAAGATGACCTTGAGGACTCCCCGGCAGAAGAGATCAGCTGTGGCAACAACATTTTATTTATACAGGTAAAAAGTGCTGACATACTCCAAAAGATCAAGGTCAGAACAGATCTCCTGGAGGAGCTTTCAGACAAGGTAGACACCACACAACTATACTGCTTTGCAGTAAACAATGTGAGGGGTGGAGATGTACGGGGAAGGATGTTTGCACCTCTTATAGGCATTTATGAAGATCCGGCTACAGGGTCTGCCAATGGACCGCTTGCTTGTTACCTGGCAAAGCACAACATATTGAAAATGCCTGTATTAAGCCTCCAGGGATATGAGATGGGACGCCCCAGTCAGCTTTACCTGGACCTCACTTTGAGTGAAAAGAATAAAATAACCGAGGTGAAGGTTGGAGGAAAATGCATACTAGTTGGCAAAGGCGAGCTATTTTTGGACCACCAACAACATGGAATAGAAAGCATCAATGGGTAATAAATGAGCAAAGAGAAAGTCCGATACAGTGAAATTATTCCCAAGACCAAGCAATGGCCTATCGTTCAACTTTCAAGAGATCGTAAAAAATTCATTGAAGAGGTTTCGGCTGAATCTTTTGAATCACTGAAAGGGATTACCAAAGGCAGGTCACTCCGTGAAGAGGTAGAGATGACGATCTACCGTGAAAAGGCCAGAATCCGGGCCAACCCATGGAGGGTGGATCCCAGGGATGAGAAGCCCTTCTGGAACAAGATGCAACAGCGGTTGCTGGATAGTGGGACCATGGAACCAGCTGAAGCCAGGAAGGAAGAGGAAAAGATCCTCATGGAGATCATCAGGAGATATGCCGAAGAAATTTCCGGAAATTTCAAGAAAAACAGTTACAGGTTTGCCCGTACGGTAGTCACCTTCGGTTTTGCCCGGCTATTGAATGCCACCCGGGTAAAAGGGTTGACCAGCCTCTTCAGTAGACAGCTGGACCTGGATGACAAGATCCATATCGTGGGTGAGACAGAACACATCCGAAACCTGGCCCGTCATGGCACCGTGGTGATGGTCCCCACACATTTCAGCAACCTGGACTCCATCCTGATAGGCTGGGTAATCCAGTTTTTGGGGCTTCCTGCTTTTATCTATGGAGCCGGTCTGAACCTGTTCAACATCAAGATATTTGCCTACTTTATGAATAGCCTCGGCGCTTACAAGGTAGACAGGCGAAAGAAAAACCCAATCTACCTGGAGACGCTCAAGACCTATTCGAGCATGGCTCTGCAGCGGGGCTGTCACAGCCTTTTCTTCCCGGGTGGTACACGATCAAGGTCAGGACATATAGAAAAGAGGCTCAAGCTGGGTCTGCTGAGCACCACGATTGAAGCTCAACGCATACTTTATCAAAAGGCCAAAGACGCAAGGAAGGCTTCAAAGATCTTTGTTGTTCCGGTAGTGATCAACTATAACTTCACACTGGAGGCTCCGGCATTGATCAATGAACATCTGAAAAGAACTGGTCAGGAGCGCTACTACCAGGAAAGCGACGAGTTCTCTTCTTCTTACAAGATCGCCACATTCCTGTTTAAATTCTTTACCAAAGGTTCAGATATTTCGGTAAGCATTGGCAAAGGAATGGACATTCTTGGCAACTATGTGGATGACACGGGCAACAGCTACGACGCCAACGGAAACCCGATTGATACTGTGGATTACTTCATCTCGAATGGTCAGATCACCGTCGACGCTCAAAGAGAAGAAGAATATGTACGGATACTTTCCAGACGTATTGTTGAGGAATACCACAAGTACAACAGGGTCTTTGCCAGTCACCTGGTAGCCTTCACGGCATTTAAAATGATAGAGCGTAAAAATGCCAAGCTTGATCTTTATAACCTGCTACGCCTGCCTGATGAAGACCTGGTGTTGAATTACGAGGAATTTAAGGAAGCATTTAAAAAGCTTAGAAAGAAGGTAATGAAGATGGAGAAAGCCGGCAAGGTGAGTGTAGCTGGTCACTTAAAAAAGAAAGCAGATCAGGTCATCAAGCTGGGAGTGGAGAATGTTGGATTGTATCATGCTCAGCGACCTCTCATCATGAAGAATGGAAATATCGTGATCCAAAACATGAATACGTTGTATTATTATCACAATAGGATGGATGGATATGGCCTCGAAAACTACATCTAAACAACCCGTTGGAGTAATAGGTGCCGGAAGCTTTGGCACTGCCATGGCCAACTTATTGGCGGAAAAGAAAAATCCAGTGCTGTTGTACGCACGTACTCCCGAAAGGGCTGAGAAATTCCAGAGGGAACGAATTGCGAGTGGCCAGAAACTCGACGATCTGATTGAGGTAACCAATGACATTGAGAAGGTGACCAAATCCTGTAGCGTGATCTTCCCCATCATCCCATCGGCCAACTTCAGGGACATGATGCGCAAGATGAGTCCATTCCTAAGGCCTTATCATATCCTGATCCATGGTACCAAAGGGCTTGACCTGGAGATGGCCCAAAGTGAAAAAATCAACCCCAGGAACCCCCTTACAAGAGAGCATGTAAAGACAATGAGTGAGGTGATCCAGGAAGAAAGTCAGGTGGTGCGCGTAGGGTGTCTGGCAGGACCCAACCTGGCACGTGAGATTAGCGAGAAGAAACCTGCCGCTACCGTGGTCGCCAGCCACTTCGATGAGGTGATCAAGATGGGTGAGCAGCTTCTGAAGAATGACCGGTTCCTGATCTATGGCAGCAATGACCTCATTGGCATTGAACTTTGTGGTGTCCTGAAAAACATCATTGCTGTAGGAGCAGGTACGATCGCCGGACTAGGGCTTGGTGCCAACGCCAGTGCCTTGTTTATCAGTCGTGGACTTGTGGAGATGGTACACATCGGTACTGCTCTGGGAGGAAACGCCAGTGCCTTTTTGGGCCTGGCAGGTGTCGGTGACCTTATAGCTACTGCAGGTAGTAACCTCAGTAGAAACTATACCGTAGGGTATCGCCTTGCCCAGGGAGAAGACATCGACGAGATCATCAACAGCATGGAAGAAGTGGCTGAAGGAATCAAAACCATTGAAATCATTCATGCTCTTTCAATTACCTACAAAGTAAGATGCCCCATCACAGAGACATTATATAAGATCATCAACAAAGAGATGGACGTCAATGACGCCCATAAATTTCTGATGAAATTTCCTTTCCGGGCAGAGATCGACTTTTTATAGTCTAAATCCCCGTTTTCTATCCTTGCTTTAAAAATGTTTCTCTGGTCAACCCATTACTGAATTTAATGTCAGACCAGTTGACTTTGATCCAGGGTTTATCATCTACCACCGCATCCCAGGTGGACTTTTTATAAATGCGTTTATTTGGAATCATCAGGCCATCTATTTTTTCATACTCCACTTTCATCAACATAGGATTTTCTACTACCCCAAAATCAACCACGGTAAACAAGAACTGATCAACAAGATTAGTTTTCTTGTTGACGTAGAGTTGATAGATATCCGTTTGTTTGTCGTTTTCTGAGTCAAAAGTGATCTTCACCACATCATATTTCTGCCCATCAATGATCTCCTCTCTCAGGTACTCATAGTTAACCCCCGGATCTAAAAGCTTCTGAAACATGGCAAACCAGTAGAAGTTGGTCTTCCTGTTGAATCGAACTCTTTTCATGGCTTCTTCATCATCCAAATATTCACCCTTATGTAATATCCAGAAATTCTCACTGTCATACCCCTGCTTGAACTCGCCCTCCAGGTGAGGTAAAGTTCTCTCATGCTGGTGATAGATACCTACAGACAACTCGCCATCAAAAAGGTATTTCTCTGTTGAAATATCCGTTTTACCATCTGGCGTCTGGTAGGTGTATGTGTAAACAACATCTTTTCTCTTCCAAAGCTCCTCGTAAGTACCAACCTGCTTCACCATTTGATAGACCACCTCGTGACCTTTGTTCAGAAATTGGGTTGTTGCTGTGTTCTCTTGTTTTTTATTGGTGCATGACGCTACCAATAGTGCCATCACAATGGCTCCGATTATGAGTCTCATTCTTGTCTATTTTGTCCTTATTTTATTTAGAAACCTTTTGACCTTTCAAAGGAAAGATGGTTTTTGACAGAATCGGTCATTTCAATAGAAAATTATGAAATTAATTATCAAGATGTCGTCATGATATCATTTTAAAGGCTATTCACCTTATTTATTGCAAACTGGGGCGCAATCCTGGACGCCAAATACAATAAATTCACACCACCTACTCGAATCTCATCTTTCCCTTTCTCTAAACCTCCGAGCATTTCATTGACTGCTTGTTGGGGTGATATAGCAATTTTTGGTGGTCGACCCTGGTGCCACGGGGTATCTACAGCTGGAAACATGACCTCGATAACCTTAACACCGGATCCAACTGTTTGTCTCCTAAGTACCTGGGTAAAGGAATGCAATGCTGATTTCGTGGCATTGTAAAACGGATAGTCTGCCCTTGGTGCATAGATCAATCCTGTTGTAACATTGATAATAGAAGGATCACTATTTGACTGAAGCATAGACCATAATCCTTCAGTCAACCTTAGTGGAGCCAATAAATTAACTTGCAGCTCAAGCTCAGCCTTTTTACAGCTATCCATTGATCCCAGGAAGCTCTCCCTGTGCACTATCGCGGCGTTATTGATGAGGATATTCAGGTCCGGATGTTCTTTTTTGACCTGGCTTATCAGTTGATCGCATTGGCTGACATCAGAGAGATCACACTGAATAATGTATAATTCAGGAAGTTTGGCTTTTGCTTCCTGTAATTTTTTCAACGACCTTCCGCAAATGATTACCTTATTCTTCCTGGCAATCAACTGATGACTTAGCTCCAGACCGATACCCGAGCTTCCTCCCGTTATTAAAACACTCTTATGCTGTAGTCCCATGATTAAATAATTTTATTTTGGGACTAAATTATGAGGCAAGGATCACCTGTGCATTGACCTATGTTAAGACTGTAGATTTTTTCTGATCCTGCTCAGGGATTCTGGTTTAATGCCCAGGTATGAGGCTATGATATTTTGTTTTACTCGTTTTTCCAGGCCCGGAAACTCTCTTAAAAAATCCAGATACCTTGTTTCAGCATCCAGGAGTAGCAGGTCTCTTTCACGTTTCTCTTTCGTAACAAAACCCTTTTCAATAAACTTCAATAGAAATGACACCCAAAAAGGATCCGAATCCAGTAATTCTTTCCACTTCAAATAGGGTGTTTGCATTATCTCAGCATCTTCCAGAGCCTGGATATAAAAATGTGAAGGCGTTGCAGCAATCATCGCAGAGTAAGAACTGATATAGCTGCCCTGCTGAATCAGCGATTTTGTATATTCATCACCATTCTCAGTGATATATACATATCTAAAGAGCCCGGAAATTACAAAGGCTACTTTCCTCGGCACCTCCCCCTGACGAATGAAATAACTGCCTGATTTGACAGTAACCTGTCTGCTAATTCGGGTCAGTTCCGCAGCTCTTTCAGGGGGCAATATATGGTGTAAGTAATTCGCCACTGCATTCAAATTCCTGAGTTATATGGTGTTACAAAGTTATGGGTAATTACTTCTTTTTGGTTGTAATGATCACTACCCCATTAGGAGCATTGTACTTCTCTTTAGCTTCTGACCCTTTCATCACCTTGATAGACTTCACATCCTTGCGATTCAAAATGATCAAATCATCGCTATCGGCAACCTCTCCATCAATGATGATAAGATGCTTTTCCTGGTTGTCTCCAGCAAGCTCTCCTGCCTCATTTGTATCCAATTCAGCCTGCCTGGTTTTTACCAGGATCACTCCATTTTCAGCGCCGTATTTTTCCAGTGCCTCGTTCCCTTTCAGCACTTTGACTGATGCGATCTTTTCCGGGTCAAGGAGGCTAAAGATCTTGTAGTCATACTTGTTACCATCGATATATACATCGGGTTTGGGATGATGCGATTCAGTCTGATCCTGACCCAGGATCTGGCTAGCTGACAAAACATACGTCAATAAGAGGATCAATACAGATTTCATTTTATTAAATGTTAATTGTGGATGGTGAAAGTGAGTCGTAAATGAAAGTCATAAGAAGTACAAAAAGAGTTGAATGATAGAAAACACAAAGAGCACAATAGAAGCATTCAGTTTTTGCATTGGTTTTTTAAGCTTTAAAAAGAGAACACTCAAAGAAATCATAATAGGTATCAGGAAACCGAAGACATAGTAGATATTGTAAATCTGCTTGTGTCGCTCAGCTTTTCCATCCACTGTGATGATGGCATACATAGGCCTGGAAAAAATAATGGTTGCTTCGACTACTGCCTTGTCATAGTGATCAAGGTTAATCACCTCTCCCCGATCAAAAAGCATGGTGAAATCATTGAAAAGCATTTCATCATACCTGTATACAGCTCTTCTGTTACCGGTCTTGTATCCTGCAGTTTCATAGACCCGGTTTATTCCTTCAATTTTTTGTTCATGATTGCGAAATGGCAATACAAAATCGACAACCAAAAGCGAGTTAAAAATCAGAACCCCAATCGCAACTGGCTTAAACCAGGATATCAATCGATTGATTAGTTCGCGCTGAAGACGTTGCTGTTCAAAGGCTTTTTCCCTGGCTTTCCTTCTGTACTCATTCCTCCAACGTTCTCTCGCAGCCTGCTCTTCATTATAATATATCCGAGTCTCTTCATACACTGGTGGTTTGGTCAGGTACTCATAAGCCTCCTTGATCCGAATAAACTGCTCCTGGGCATCAGGAGACTTATTGACGTCCGGATGATACCTTTTTGACAGCAACCGATATGATGATTTGACATCAGCTTTTGTAGCAGATTCGTCTAAACCTAAAACCGATAAGTGGTATGCTCTCAATGGGATAGAAAATTATGAATTTACAACATTCTTAACCTTTTCCCCATCCACCATTTCATCAGTTTTCCAAACATTAACCCTTCTGCCAGCCAGATAGGGATCCCTTTGCTAAAATCAGCAGGCTTATATTCCATCCCAGACTTTGTATTTTGAGCGATCTATGTCCATAAAAAAAGGAGTAATTCCGAACACCCTACTAATTGCAAAACTAAACTAGTTAAAACCACGGTGATATGCAACGGGTACATTCTGCACATGAAGGTACCCTTCAGCTTCCATTGCATAAATATCAAGACCAGATGGTCCTATAAAGCATACATGTGCGTGACAACATCGACATTAAGCTTAATTCCCTTAATGGCTTAATGGTTCAGTTTAATAATGGACCTATTTAAAATTTAATGCCTGCATCCGTTGTAGCAACGTAGGATGGGAATAGTGCAGGAACACATAGGCCGGGTGAGGCGTAAGGTTCGTCAGGTGATCGCTACTCATGGTCTTCAGCGCCGTGATCAATGGCTTGCCATCATAAGTATCGTCGGCATAACGATCAGCTTCGTATTCATATTTTCGGCTCATGAGATTGCTCAAGATGCCGAGGACCCTTGATACAGGAGTAAACAGAATACCAAAAGCCAGGATGTTGAGGTGGATTGCTGAGACGGTTCCACCCATTGCCAGGCTCACTTCCTGATTGTTGATCATCAGGGACAGCAGGAATAGCATTAGCCCCGTCGTGAGGATGCTCACGATCGTGGTGAACACGATGTGTTTCTTCTTGAAATGGCCGACCTCATGGGCAAATACGGCCGTCAGTTCCTCTACGGTGTGCTTCTCAATCAGGGTATCAAACAGCACGACCTTCTTGCGCTTCCCAAAACCACTAAAGAAGGCATTGCCTTTGCTGGATCGCCTGGAGCCGTCCATCACGAAGATGTTGCTGAGTGGGAAATTCACCTTTTCGCTATATCCTTTGATGGATTGATAAAGCTCTCCATCTTCCATGGGCGTGAGTTTATTGAACAAAGGCAGGATCCATGAGGTGTAAAACACATTCATAAACAATACGAACGCCGTGATGATCACCCAGAAATACATCCAAAAGCCTTCACCCATGACTTGCACGAGGTAAAGCAGGGCAACGATCAACAAACCTCCGATCAATACGGTGATCACTAGTCCTTTAAACTTGTCCATCCAGAAGGTCCGAATGGTCATCTTGTTGAACCCGAATTTTTCTTCGATCACAAAATTCTTGTAATAGGAAAAGGGCGTGCCTGTCACCTCAGAGAACAGGAAAATGGCCCCGAAGAAAGCCAGAGAAACGAATATCTCATTGGAAAAGAATCCCCGCACCCACTGATCCAGCAGGCCAAACCATCCAAAATACAATGCTGCAATGGTGATCACAAAACTCAACGAAGCGGTGATGTTACCAAACCGCGTGACGGTCTGATTATAGTCCTGAGATTTCTTGTATTTCTCCTCATCGTAAATACCCTCCAACGCCTTGGGAATGGGCTTTTTACCACTTTTGGCATTCAGCATGGAAAGTACGCGCTCTAATATAAAATCTGCTGATACGATGATCAGCATAATAGTCAATATCACCTCGTTGTTCATGACGCGCAAAGTTAACAGGATAAGGGAAATGGCTGAACTAGAAAATGAAAGGTATGGGGCAGCTCAGCTCCCGGACGTTTTTCGGTGGTTTCCTTGGATCTGCCAGGCTGAAAGCATAAGCAATGGACACTTCATGTGCTCCTCCACTTTGGATCCCGAGATCGGATATCGTATAGTCAAAACTATATCCGATAGACAGGTTATTCTTACTAAATCCGATCATAAAAATAACTGATTCGCTATTGGCGACTCCATCAACGGACCTAATTGGAATCCCACGATACCAGGTCCCCAACAAGATGGGTTCCAGGGTAAAATACAGCCCCAGGTCCAGCTGGTCAAACTCTCCCTGGATCCGGTAATTCACAGACGGAGTCATGCTGCGTTCCCTTCCCTCCGGATTCAAAGTAGCTCTTTTGTTGATGGCTGTAAAAGGGATTTTATAACCCCCATGAATACTTATCCGCCTTGGTAAGGGAGAATCACCCCCTGCAATGGACTGATTAGGTTCCAGCACGTGATGCATGGCATACCCGAACCAGGCATTGGGGTTATATACAATCCCTCCCAGCGCCATATCGAAAAATCTGGCATTCAGACCGGTATCGAATGTTTCACCGGTGATTGGTCGGACCTGACCCGTCTGGTCAAACTGATCGCCAAAAGTGAGCTGATCAAAATTGATATCCCTCCAGTAATAGGAGAATTCAATCCCTGGCCGAAAAGTCCATCTGTAATTTAGTCTGACCTGGTAAGCATACTGTAAACCGATATTGGTAGACTGAAGACCTGCGATTCCTTCTCTGTCTGTATTTACGATGATACCCGCACTGCTGTAATAATCTTCCCAATTGTACTCCATGGAAAAAGAATAGGTCTCGAAATTGGCCGCAATGGATGGCCACTGGTTGCGGTAGTTGATACCTGCCCTGCCCTTTTGGTTGATACCAACCAATCCGGGATTGAGGTACATAGGCGCTGCATAATACTGTGAAAACTGTGGGTCCTGTGCCTGTAAATTATTTATATTCACAAGCGAAAACACCAACACCCAAAAGGAGACACAGCCTGAAGCTAAGTGGTATAACCTGTTTGATCTATTCAACTGGAGTAATAATTGTCCAATAAAACTGCTAAACTACGTAATGTAACGAAAAGTAAGGCGTTAGTATTTTACCTTAATTTTGTTTCATGTGTTGAACAAGTATATTGGTGGAGATGTTTTAAGGATTATATGTCAAAATTTTATTCAGGTGTAATTTTTATTCTGGGACTATTTGCTTCCCAGGCCGTTTTTGCTCAGGACATCATAGAGACTCAATGGTATTTCGGCAACTCTGACCATCATTTCATTTTTGATAAAAATGGACGGGATCCCGAGTTGTTCGACTTCCAAAACCCTGTTTTTGGCACTGGCGGATCCGGTGTGGTCAGTGACCAATTTACCGGAAACCTAAAATTTTACAGCGACGGTCAAAGGATATACGATGGTTCCCACCAACTGCTTCCCGCTATTGCCGGGGGCACAACCCTCAACGGTAACCCATCCATCAATCAGCCAGTGGTTACCTGCCCGATCCCTGATAGCACTGGCAGATTTTATTTCTTCACCAATCCTGGTACTACCGGACCCAATGAAATACAATACAGCATTGTGGATGCCACCATACCCGGGAATAGTAGTGTAGCACAATACCCCCTGGGAGATCTGACCCTGGCCAATCAGCCAACAGGGCTCACTGATCCTTCCGAAGCCATGATCATCATTGAAAGCCAGGCTGTAGATACCTACTGGTTAATTACCCAAAACAGGAGCACCTTTGACTTTCTGGTGACAGAAATCAATCCCGGAGGCATCGGCGCCACACAAACGTTCAACTTTGTGAACGTGACCATACCGGGCTTTGAAGCATCCGCTTTTGCCTACCACCCGGATTCGCTTACTTTGGCCGTGGCTAGCCGCGCAGCCAACCGAAACATCCAACTGCTGGACTTTGACCCGAACACAGGCACCCTCACTTTCAACAGAAGGGTGTTGAATACCGGATTTCCAGACAGTGGACCCGATGTGGTTTATGACCTGGAGTGGTCAGCAGACGGATCAAAACTTTATCTCTCCAGAAATGGTGATGGCACCAATCCCGGTGAGCTTTACCAGTATGATACCCAGGATACCCTGGCCGCGGTCAACAATATTTTACCCTACTCTTTCGATAGAAGCTGGGGACTAAAGCGCGGAATCGATGACAAGATTTACCACCTGTATCAATTGACCAACGGAGGTCCTTTCCGACTCGGACGCATTGATTTTGCGGACAGTGTGGCGGCTCTCACGGTCTACGACAGCCTGGTTTTTGATGAAGACTTCAATGGGCGCCAGTTCCCTGCTTTTGCTCCGAAATTCATGCCCACATTTGTGACCATTGATTTCAACTATTATGACAGTTGTTTTACGAATGCAACGAAATTCGTACCTATAGTCGACCCGATACCTACAAGTTATTTCTGGGATTTTGGTGATGGCACCACATCCACTGCTGCTTCACCTGTTTATGCTTTTCAGGCTGCCGGCGGGAGCTTTGTTTCGCTTACAGTAGAGCTCAATGGAAGATCCGACCGGATCGTCTTACCTATCGACATTCCCGATAGCACCTTCACGGTAGACCTGGGTAATGACACCACCATATGTGTGGACGAGACACTGGACCTGGACGCCGGGGCAGGTGGTTTAAGGTATATCTGGAGTACCGGTGAAACCTCCCAAATCATCACCATAGATACAGCTGGAACGTATTGGGTGGAGGTAACCGGACCCAATGGGTGTACGGTGGTAGATGACATTGTCGTGACAGAATACGGAGTTGCCAACCAGGTTGCCAATCAGTGGTACTTTGGAGAGATGGCCGGGATAGATTTCAATACGACGCCCCCTACCCCGCTCGCAGATGCCAACATGATGTTCTCGCCCGAAGGATGTGCGACGATATCGGATATTGGCGGTCAGTTGCTCTTCTATACAGATGGTGTCACGGTCTGGAATAAAGAACACAACGTGATGTTCAATGGGACGAACATAGGTGGAGAGAATACGTCTGCGCAATCCGCAATTATTGTTCCCTTTGCTGACGATGCTACACTCTATTGGATCTTCACCACCGAAGAAGTGTATGGCGACTTTGAATACCAGCTAAAATATTCCATCGTGGATATGAAAGGTGATACTGCTCGTGGTGAAGTCATCAGTAAAAACAATGTGCTGGCAAACGATATTACCGAACGCTTGACTGCTTCTGGATTCACTGCCAATAGTTTAGTGATCTCACATGAATTTGGAAACAATGTATTCCGGGCCTATCAGATTATCGCCGAAGGCATCTCTGCCCCGATTTGGTCAGTAGCCGGAGAAAATGACCCTTATCAGGATCCGCTTACAGGTCGTGGATACATGAAACTTTCCCCTGCTGCCGGCATCATCGCCACAGCCAGTGGAAGCAGCTCGTCAAATGGAGTAGAAATATGTGACTATGATTTTGCAACGGGAGTTATTACAAACGGGCGCACCATTGATATCGGTGAACCGGTCGCTAATCAGGCATATGGCATTGAAATCTCAGCCGGTGGAAACCGGATGTACATCTCCACCATTGGCGGTGGCTCCAAGTTGATGCAGTTTGACCTGGACAGCCTGGGAACACCTACTGAAGTTGCAGATATTGAAGCGTCCAAGTTTGACTATGGTGGCCAGGGAGGTGTATTGGGAGCCCTCCAGACTGGTCCTGATGGGGTGATCTATGGTGCGATTGATAATAACCCGGACCTGCTTACCATTCAAACACCCGATGGGAATGACAACGGTGCATCGGTCGTTGCCAACGGCTTTAATTTAGCCGGACGGATTAGCCGACTGGGCTTGCCCAACTTCGTGCAGTTTCAGGGAACGACGCCTCCTCCTCCCGGTATGAGTATCACTACAGCGTGTGTAGGCCAGGCAACAACATTTACTGCTGCTGGCCGAGACCCTTACATAGAGACGTATGCATGGGACTTCGGAGATGGTACCGGAACGGATTTTTCCACCGATCCGGACACCACACACATTTATACAAATGATACCACATACATTGTTACGCTGACTTTGAGAAACCGATGTGATGTAGACTCCATCTTCACGGATACCATCACGGTTTATACCATACCTGAGCTTCCCATGGTTCCTTCCGACACTGCACTGTGCGGCGGTAGCCTCACGCTCAATGCCTGGGATGTAGACCGTCCGGACCTGAGATATTACTGGTCAACGGGTGATACCACCAGATCAGTAACCTTTACTGCACCAGCCATCGTGGATGTGGCCATTTCCAATACGGATGGCTGCGCCTCCGACACTGTCACGGTCTTTATTGGCGATGGGCGACCCAACCTGGAGCTGGGGGCAGACCGGTCCTTCTGCCAGCGCGATACCGTGCCGGATTTAAGTGTAGGCAACGCGGGAGCCGATTTCACCTGGTACGTCGATGGTATCGAAGTTGGGACCAATGAAACACAATCCGTAAATACACAGATCGCCGGAACGTTTGTGTACAGCGTGGATATCATTGATCCGTTTTCTGGCTGTTTGGGACAAGACAGTGTCACCATAACTATTCAGCCGGAAGCATCCATCACCACCAATTCGATCACTCCCTCCACTTGCGGAAATGCCGATGGTACCATAGATTTTTCCATCAGTACACCAGGGTCATTCACCTATACCATCAATGGTCCGGTTTCACAAGGTCCTTTTGCCTTTGATGGACCCGGAACTCCTCCGTTGTTGACGGGGCTTTCTTCCGGAAGCTATTCTTTGAATGTGACCAACACGGTGACCGGATGTAACTCCGTGAATGTGGTCCAGGTAGAAGATGACGCGCCTTTTGATATGGATGCATTGGCCATCAACAGGTGCTCCAGTGATGCTGAAATAAGTATAGGATTTCGAAATGTGGTGCCTAGTGCCGTAAATATCAACGTTTTTAATTCTTCGGGGATCAATGTCTTTAGTCAAAGCAATGTTTCCACTTCAACCAATATCTTCGTGACAGGTTTGGATACCGGAAGATACTTTGTAGAGGCAAGGGAAGTAAATGCCCCCTTCTGTTTACAGACCGATACCGTAACATTGACCATATCTACCGAATGTTTGCTGACTATTTTTGCTCCCAATGCCTTTAGTCCAAATGGAAATGCGATGAACGAAGAGTTCTTTGTCTTCCCCAATGACTTTGTAGAATCCTTCGAGATCTATATCTACAACCGGTGGGGCCAGCTGATCTTTAGATCAGAAGACAAGAATTTTCGATGGAACGGTTACTTTGGTGATGCGCTTTCGCCTCCCGGAACATATGCGTACATCATGAAGTTTACCAGCTCTCTGGCCCCGGGACAGGAACAAGAACAATACGGATCTATCACCCTAATACGATAGCATGTCTTACTTTGATCAGGTATACAGGCAATTGTTTGGAAAGCAATCCAAAGGACCCAAAATCCTGGTACATGAAGTCATAGACAGGAGTGAAAAGTACCTGAATGCCTACAACGAGCGCATACAGTCAGATGATTTCAAGGAATTGGCCAAAGATGTGTACAGCTCCTATGTACTTAAGCAACAAGCCATCGATAAGCTACCCTCCATTCATCTTCTCATTTCGCAGCATGCCAATGGTTTTGCCATATCCTATCACGAAGACATTGGCACTATCGACTTCAAATTTCTCTTTGATTGGTTATCTGAGCGAACAAGATCCCTGGACTATAAACTCGCGAACAGTGACCTGACGGTAGTAGAAAAAAATGGTGTTATTGAGTCAAAAGAGAAACATTACCTCAAACCTCGCGTAGGTAATGAAAAAATCATCGATCAGCAATATGGAAATATCCTGATAGAATATATCGCTATTGATGATGTGCCAAGTTATGTAAAATACACAGCTAATATTTATAGCGACAGAAAATATCAGAAGGCACTAGAATTTGACAAATTAGCCGAATATTTGTTTCAGGATTTAATTAATGAATAATATGAAAAGAATAACAACCCTGTTTGTGGGTCTGATCTTCATCGGACTGACAATTGCTTCGTTCCATGCCCATGCAGATTTCCTACCAACCAAGTTGCGCGTAACAGTGCTTGATGAATTAGGCAATATTGTGGAAGGTGCTACCATTACCCTTTACAAAAATGAGGCAGACTACAGGAGCAATAAGAATCCTGTTCAGAGTATGAAAACGGACAAAAAAGGAAGGGTAACTTTTACTGACCTGGAACCCGTATCTTATTTTATTGATGCACGAAAGGGTGACAAAAACAATGATGGAAAAGGGGCGGTTACTGCACCTTTGCTGGAAGGTAAGATCAATAAGATCAATACGGTTATCGAATAGAATTGATCAGAAGTTTACTCGTCTTTATTGTCCTTCTGATCATTATCCAGCCTTCTTCCAGGCTGCCAGAGTCACTCAATTATCGACTTAAGCTTGACTTCAGAAAATCTGTCGGCTCCAGGGAAAACCCCATTGCCCGGTTTGAATATGAATACCAAAAGCTGGTAGATCCACGCACGCTTCAAATTCCACCCGGAATGAGAAAGCTAGAACTGGCATTTCAAAAGCAGATTCCGGAACGCCGAAACATGTTTGTGAATGGAGCCCGGGTTGAGGAAAGAGCCTATAGACTTTCCGGTCCCTTCAATGTGGGTGGTAGAACACGCGCGGCGGTACTGGATATCAGGAATGAAAATGTGATCATCGCCGGTGGTGTTTCCGGTGGTGTATGGAAAACCACGGATGGAGGAAACTCCTGGGTTCAGACCAATGACCCAAATGCTTCCAGCAGCGTCACCTGTATGACCCAGGATACCCGGCCCGGAAAGGAAGATATTCTCTATTTTGGCACAGGAGAGTTGGTAGGCAATAGTCCCCGAAGCTTGAGTGCCCCTTTTCGAGGTGATGGAGTCTTTAAATCTACCGATGGGGGAAATACATGGTTTCAGCTAGCATCGACAAACGACTCAGAAGAAAGTCGCTTTGGGAGTCAGTTTCAATACAACTGGGCACTCGTAGCCAACCCCTACCGCTCTGATGTGGATGAAGTGTTTCTGGCTTCTTTTGGAGGTATTCTTCGCTCACAGGATGGTGGGGATAGCTGGAACGCCGTGCTCGGTGAAGAGCTCTTCAACTTACCTGACACGGTTGATCTCAATTTGGTCAATGCGCCCTGCTACACCAACATACACCAAACCAGTGAAGGATACTATTTAGCCACACTCAGTCAAAACAATTGCTCAGGCAATGATAGGTACAGCAAGTCAGGTATCTATTTTTCTGTAGATGGAGAAAACTGGACGGAAATCACCCCGTTACCGAAAGTGCTTATCGCAGAACGTACAGTGATCGGTTCTTCAGGCAACATCATTTATTTCCTCGCTCAGGGACAAAGCGACCAAATTGTAAGCCTCATGAGACTTGAGATCACAGGAGTAAATGGACAATCTCCCATTGGTTCCTGGGCAGACTTAAGTAATAACATTCCAATGTTAGGCGGACAGGTGGGCGACTTTGACAGTCAATCTTCTTACAACATGGTCGTTAGTGTCCACCCCGATGATCCTAACATCGTATATGTTGGAGGAACAAACCTGTATCGATCTACAGACGGATTCACTTCCACCAACAATACCAAATGGATTGGCGGGTATTCTCCCGATAATGACGCATCCAGGTATCCCAATCATCATCCGGACCAGCACCTGATCATCTACTATCCCTCAAACCACAACCGGATGCTCAGCTTCAATGATGGAGGTATCCGACTTACACAAAACAATCGGGCAGACTCTGTCATGTGGAGCAGCCTGAACAATGGCTTTGTTACCAGCCAGTTTTACCAGGTGAGCCAGCAGCCGGACGAGGCATCTCACGTGATAGTGGGTGGCATGCAGGACAATGGAGTCTACGTGAAAAATGCCCCCATTGAGAACTCACCCTGGACCAGGATCCTGGGTGGTGATGGTGGCTTTTCCTATATAAGCAATGGAAGAAATTTCTACTATGCCTCGATTCAAAAAAGTCAGATCTACCGGATGACACTGAATGGAGAAAACAACCTCACATCGTATGCCAGGGTAGATCCTGCTGGTGGTGGCGAAGAGGATGACCAGGAGTATTTATTCATCAATCCCTATATCCTGGACCCCATGAACAACAACAGAATGTTTCTGGCTGGTGGAAATGTGATTTGGAGAAACAACAACCTGGTGCAGATCCCCGGAGGAAAACAGGACCCAACATCAATCAACTGGGAAACCATCGAGGACAGTGAGTTGTCGGCGGGTGTCTATACAGCTATAGCAAAACCGGCAGTCCCCGGTATAGATCGTGTGTATGCAGCAGGATGGTTATTATCAGAAAACCCCGAAACATACTTTGTTAGAATCGACCAGGCTTCGGAAGAGTTTGATGAGCAGGTTGAATTCCTCAATACGGATGCTTTTGTGCCTGGTTCCCATATTGGCTGTATTGCTCTGGATCCTGAAGATCCGGATCATTTGATTGTTGCCATCACCAATTACCTTGTGCCCTCCCTCTTTGAAAGCTTTGACGGTGGCGAAACCTTCGAAGATATTAGTGGTAACCTGGAAGAGCAATCTGATGGTAGTGGTGACGGTCCCAGCATCCGATGGGCCGAGATCGTCCCTACACTTTCCGGTCAGATGGTATTTGTAGGTACCAGTGTTGGACTTTTTAGCACAACAAAGGTAGATGGCCTCAATACGCAATGGGTGAAAGAAAGTCCTGAAGTCATCGGTCGGGCAGTGGTAAACTCATTGAACTACCGTCACCTGGATGGCCGGCTGGTCATCGGCACCCATGGCACTGGGGTCTATGAAGTACTTATTGATGACCACAAAGTGATCGAAAGACCGGATCCGGGTACTGGATTTGGCATCCTGAATGCATACCCCAACCCCATGCAGGACTTTACAACGATCAGATATCAACTGCCCGATGATGGTATTGTAAGAGCTGACATACTAAGTGCATCCGGACAGCTTGTAAAGACCATTCTCTGGGGCTCCCAATATGCCGGGGAAAACATCCTTACCTGGGATGCAACCAACACTGCAGGTTCCAAAGTAAGGAATGGGATGTACTTCTGCCGCATTGGATATCAAAACCGATCCGAAGGGGTAAGAATTATGGTGTCGCGGTAAAATGATCCTTCACAAGACCATGTAGCTTTCATAAGAAATTTATCTTTAATCATAACTGTATTGTGAGCAAAAACATCTAGCTTACACCTATCATGGGGGCTATGTTGCAAACATTCAAAGCTAGAATCGGATATGAAATATTTATACCTGTCTTGCTAATATTGATTGCCGTGCTTGCCATCCCCATATTCAATGGGGCACCACTCATCGCAGTGATTGTTCAGATCGCTATTATGCTTCCGATTATTGCTTTTACTTTAAGTATTTTCTTTGGCTCTACTTATAAAATCAATGATAAAAATGAGCTGGAGGTCCGTTGTGGGATTATACTAAATTCTAAGGTTGATATATCCAGTATCAAATCAATTAGCAAAACGCACAAGTATAAATCTAGTCCGGCACCCTCCATTCGTCGGATTGAACTTAAGTATGGCCATCTGGACAGTGTAATTTTATCTCCAAAAGACATAAATGGTTTTATTAAAGCCCTACAAATGATCAACCCTAATATCAAAAATCAATTGAGCTAATCATGAGAACACCATTAACCTTAGTGAAGTAAACCTGACTTCAAATAATTTTCTCGAATACTCAATCAAACAAAATGACAACATTAGTACTGGGAGCAAGTGGAGCAACGGGCCGAAAGCTTGTGGAGCAACTTCTACTTAAAAGTCAAAAAATAAAGATTATTGTTCGCGCCCCCGACAGACTGCCCGAAGCATGGCTTAGGAACAAAAACGTCATCATCATACAAGCAAGCGTTTCTGAATTATCAGTGAATGAAATGGCTGAACATCTCTTAGATTGTCAGGCGGTGGCTTCATGTCTCGGCCATCATCCAGACCTGAAAGGTATCTATGGGAAACCACGAAAACTGGTGACTGAAGCCATCGAGCTTGTTTGCCGCGCCATCCGAAAAAATGCTGCTTCCCCTCCAACCAGGGTTGTATTAATGAACACTGCTGGTAACAGAAACAGAGACCTAAATGAATCTTACTCGCTCGGAGAGCGACTTGTCACTACTTTACTCAGGTGGTTGGTACCACCTCACCCGGACAACGAGCAAGCAGCGGAGTATCTCAGGCAAAAGATTGGGCAACAAGATCCACAAATAGCATGGGTGGTTGTCCGCCCGGATAGCCTAATTGATGAAGATGAGGTAACCAGTTATGAAGTCTACAGGTCGCCTATCAGGAGTCCACTTTTCAATGCTGGTAAAACCAGCCGCATCAATGTTGGGAATTTTATGGCACGATTGGTGACAGATGCTGATTTATGGAATGAATGGCAGGGACAAATGCCCGTGTTATACAATACAGAACCTTGAGTTTTCTGCCCTATCTAGTATTCAGTGCGTTTTATTATATTTATTCATTGAATAATGCCAAAATTTTAATATATTGCACAAAGGGCAACCTTAAAAACCACCCAGAGAAATCCTTTTGCCCTGTGTTTACCGTTAATCCAAATGACAAATTCTATGATGCAAGTTCTGGGAGATTTTGTACGTTTTTTTACTCAACCAAAGCCAATCCTCAAAGTAGCTTATGAAGAGGGAGATGTGATTGAGGATCCAATTAATGTATCTATCAGAAATGGGATCAGGTTACTCGGCAAGCCCAAAGATCTTTCTGGCATCAAATGGCTGGACCAGCAAGACGATACCAGTGAACTAAAAACCTTCTACACCTGGATAAATGAAGCCAGGTTATTTATTCCCCGAAAGCCATGGTCTTGTGAAAGTACGCCTCTGGTGCATTTTCTAAAGCCGGAAAGGATTGAAAAAATCACAGAACTGTACCAACCCGGAGGAAAGCTGGCACATGTTATTGATCTTCATAAAGCGAGAAAGATTTACAGATCGAAAGACCGATGGGTTGTCTTTGCACTTGTTTGCGGGAGTAGCCCTACATGTCTTACTACTTTTCTCGACGGTGAAAATGCAGGATCAATATTTTACCTGACCATGGACCCAGAGTTGAACTACCTCAAGCCAATCGCTAAAAGTTTCAATTCTCTGTTGACAAAAATCCAAAATGACCCGGTTGATTTTTTACAACAGGTAAGGGCACAGGTACCTATATCCAGGAAAGATGGATTTAGCTATACTTACCACCCTATAGAATACATTGCTTCCCCGGAGCTGACTCCGGAGCTTGTTTAGGAGCAAACCTTTGCCCTACAAAAGATATTTTGCTCTAAAAGCCATATAGCAGCCGAAACTTTGGTTAAATGACGGTTCCGATTTAATAATTCCCGGGATCAACAATTTCCGCATTCATTCCTCTTAACATTTAAATTGAATAAATTGCGGGTCCAAAAGCATTTTAAACCTCCTCTATGAAAGCATTAACCAGAGACACGGTCAACATCCAGGCCAACCTTCCTATCAAAGTTTTACAATTTGGAGAAGGTAATTTTCTCCGGGCGTTTGTTGACTGGGCCATAGATGTCCTGAATGAAAAGAAACAGTTTAATGCAGGGGTCGCGGTTGTTCAGCCCATCGAGCACGGAATGGTTGACATGATCCAAAAACAGGATGGACTTTATCACCACATGGTCCGTGGTATTCAAAAAGGAAAACGGATCAATGATATTCGTCTCAATTCCTCCATCCAACAGCTCATCAACCCTTTTACTGATTTCCAGGCTTATATGGAACAGGCGCTGAATGACAATCTTCAGTTCATCGTATCCAACACAACAGAAGCGGGGATTACCTTTCAGGAAAACGATCAGCCTGGAGCAAATGAGTTGGCAAAAACATTTCCAGGCAAGCTCACTCAGCTGGTAAAGGCACGTTACGATCATTTCAGTGGATCATCGGGTTCCGGATTAATTTTCATTCCATGTGAGCTCATTGAAAAGAATGGGGAAAACCTCAAAACGGCCATGTTGGCTTATGCTGATTTATGGAAGTATGAATCAGGCTTTAAAGATTGGCTGGAAGACCACTGCTATTTTGCCAATACACTTGTTGACCGGATTGTACCCGGTTATCCAAAAGATGAAATCAAAGAAATCCAGCAGAAAATCGGATACGAAGATCAGCTGGTAGTGGCTTCTGAAGTCTTTCACCTGTGGGTGATTGAAGGCCCTGCTGAAATCAAAGCTGCGTTTCCTGATGGCCTTGAAGATATTGGTCTAAACATCAAATTTGTTAAAGATCTCACCCCATATCGTACTCAAAAAGTAAGGATCCTTAATGGCTCTCATACAGCGATGGTACCTGTTGGGCTGCTGGCAGGGAAAGAAACTGTGCGGGAAAATGTAGAAGATGATGTGGTGGGTCCATTTATCCTTCAGACCATGTACGACGAAATCGTCCAGACCATCAATCTACCGGTGAATGAAGTGAAGCAGTTTGCAGATGAGGTTCTTGAGCGTTTCAAAAACCCATTCATCCGCCATGAGTTGAAAAGCATTGCCCTAAACTCGGTTTCCAAATACAAGGTCAGGATACTTCCTACGGTAAAAGATTACTACCGCATCAACGGAACCTTACCGAAGCGATTTATCTTTGCGCTGGCTTGTCTGATAGAGCTTTACCTGTCTGATGATTTTCAAATCAACGATGATAAAGATATCGAAGCATATTTTAAGCAGCTAAAAGCAAACAGACCGTCCAATACAGATGTGGCCAGCCAGGTGCTTTCAAATAAATCCTTTTGGGGTGAAGACCTCTCCAAACTGGGTGACTGTAAAGCGATGGTTACCAACTTTATGAATGAAATTGAATCAAAAGGTGTTTTAACATCAATCAAATCCCTCTAAAAAACATGATCCAGGCTATTACTATAAATGAAACGGACAACCTAGCCGTTGCCCTCACAGACCTTAAAGCAGGCACCGACGTGACTGTCAATGACATCAAGGTCAAGTTGGTACACAACATTCCTGCGAAACACAAGTTTGCGTTATTTGATTTCGACAAGGGCGCCAAACTCACCATGTACGGCTTGGTAGTGGGTACTGCCAATCAACCCATTGGAAAAGGTGAAGCAATCACTACCTCCAATGTGATCCACATGACTTCAGGTTATGACCTGAACAAGCAAACCAAATATGAGTGGCAGGCTCCGGATGTCTCAAAATTCGAAGACCGCACTTTCATGGGGTACCACCGGTCAGATGGGCAGGTAGGTACTGACAATATCTGGTTGGTATTTCCGCTGGTTTTTTGTGAAAACCGAAATGTGAATGTGCTGAAAAGTGCTTTCGAAAAAGCCCTGGGATATGAGGATAACAACCCATATGAAAGTATGGTTAGCTCCCTGGTGAATCATTATCAACAAAACTCACTGGACACAGCGTTGGATACAGTCACGCTAGAGAGTGTTCAGCCTAAGACGAACCAGGGTGTTTTTGAAAACGTAAAGATCAGGTTCATCACGCATCAGTCCGGATGCGGTGGCACCCGACAAGACTCCGAATCACTGTGCAGGCTATTTGCCGGCTATGTCAACAACCCTAACGTGGCAGGAGCTACAGTATTGAGCCTGGGCTGTCAGAATGCAGAGGTAAAGACGCTCACTCAGGCCATCAAAGAAATTAACCCTAACCAGGACAAGCCAGTGATCATCCTTGACCAGCAGGGTACGGGCACTGAAAATGACTTGATTTCTAAGGCCATCAAGCAGACCTTCAAGGGGATGACCGAGGCTAATAAGATCGCCAGAAAGCCTGCACCACTGAGCAAGCTAACTATTGGACTGGAGTGTGGTGGGTCTGATGGGTTTTCAGGAATCTCTGCCAACCCAACTGTGGGCTATTGTGCAGACCTCGTATCTGCTCTGGGTGGTAAAGTGATGTTGTCAGAATTTCCTGAGCTGTGCGGAGTTGAGCAGGAGCTGATCAACCGAATGAAAAGTAAAGAGCTGGCTAAAAAATTCACCGCCCTGATGGAGGCTTACTCCAATGCTGCCGAGGCTGTTGGGTCGGGCTTTGATATGAACCCTTCTCCGGGTAACATCAAAGACGGACTGATCACTGACGCCATGAAATCTGCAGGGGCTGCTAAAAAAGGTGGCACCTCGCCTATCAACGACATCCTGGATTATACAGAGTACGCCAAAGAACCCGGGCTGAGTCTGCTTTGTACGCCTGGTAATGATGTAGAGTCCACTACCGGCCTTGTGGGATCCGGAGCCAATGTGGTATTATTTACTACCGGATTGGGGACCCCCACTGGTAATCCGGTAGCACCTATCCTGAAGGTATCTTCCAATAGCAAGCTCGCGGAAAAGATGCCTGACCTGATCGACATCAATACAGGCCCGGTGATTGAGGGAACCAAGACCATCCAGCAGATGGGTGAAGAAATGCTTGAGCAGGTGATCAAGATCGCCAGTGGCGAAGTCACCTCCAAGGCAGTTCAGATGAAGCAGCATGACTTCATCCCATGGAAACGAGGCGTTTCATTATAAAATAAAACGTGTCGCAAGCGTCTGACACGTTTTATTTGACAAGTTTTATTTACCACCCTATTTCTATATGACTGGTCTGTGTGCCACAGAACAGGGGTAATAACCACAGACCATGGAAAGCAGGGGTAGTATATGCTATCAGGTATGCAACCCACATTCCGTCTTACCGGAATTGAGCCATCGACCTTCGCGGTCATCACCTTTGGCTGTACAATGTGTACAACCGATAGATCCATATCCCTGATAGATCAGCCCATGCTTGGGGAGATCATAAACATCCTGATAAAGCTGGACATCCTCCTTGGACATGTCAATGATAGGGTGGAATTTCAACAAGTCATCCTTAGGCTCAAAGATCCTTAATTTGGCCCTGTTTTGATTCTGATGTCTAAAGATACCAGAGACCCACATCTGCTTTCCTTCTTTGAGCTTTTGCATCGGTTCTACCTTATTGATAAAGCAGCAAAGATCCTGGTTGGTTCTATAGGTTTCGTTTTTGGTGGTAAAATCATGCTTTTGATGATTTGGGCCCACCTCCACAATGTTTGTCAGGCCAAACTTATCCCGGATCCGGTTTTTATATTGGACTGTTTCCTCAAAAAGGTAACCCGTGTTGATAAAGTATACGGGATGATCCGGAGCGACCTTACTCACCTGGTGCAATAAGATTGACGAGGTAGCACCAAAAGAAGAGGAGATCAATATTTTGTCATGATCAAACTCAGCGAACAGCTTTTCCAACCTGTCCATAAAAGAGTATTTTTCATACTTCTGGTTGAGTTGATCAATATTTTTAACCAGGTTATCTATCATTTCTTTACGAGTGTAGAGGTTAATTCATTCAATTTTTTCACTTTGTCCTGGAAATCACCTTTCAGCCTGTCCCGAAATATTTTTAGTTTTTCGAGTAGCTGATCGGTTTCTTCAGGAAGACTCTCTTCCAGGATCTCCCTCAACCGTTTAGCAAACGTCGGGGATTGTCCATTGGTACTTATCCCTATTTTCAGGTTCCCCTTTTTAACGGTGGAGCCCAAATAAAAGTCACATAAATGGGGCGTATCTGCCACATTTAGAAGCAAGTGTCGCTGCTTTGACCATTCCCGGATTTCCTGATGTAATACGGGGTTATCAGTAGCCAGTATGGCAATACCTGCCTCTTCCAGATCTTTGTATTCAAACGCCCGCTGTATACATTCTATATTTGGTGAAAGGTCTGCAAGTTTTTTAATCTCATCTTTGATCTCAGGAGCCACCAGCCGAACCCGCGCATTGGGGTCATTCTTCAGCAACGCCTCCAGCTTTTCCAATCCAACATTCCCTCCTCCTACGATGACCGTAAGGATTTCATCCAGCTTCAGAAAAACCGGAAACAGTGGATTGCCCTCTACTGGTGATTGACTCACACCAATAAGCCCTCCTCGGCTAACTCACAGTTGACTGCTTGCAACTCATTGTTGAGATCCGCGCACTCTCCAAACACCAGTAAGGCTGGAGCCAATGGCTTTTGTTCCTTCACGAGCCCTTCTATGGTATTTACATTCCCGTAAATGACGCCATCTGTTTCAAGCGATCCCCTGCTCACTATGGCCACAGGAAGATCAGCCCGGTTAAACTTCTTATACGCTTTTACGATCTGGTCTATCTTTTGCAATCCCATGAAGAACAATGTGGTCGGCGAATGTTCGGCCGCCACATACACATCGTCGCTCAGCGTGCCCTGTGCAGTGGTAGCGGTGACCACTGAAAAGCTATGATTCACACCACGACAGGTAAGTGGAATACCATAAAGGCCTGGCAACATGATGCTGCTGATCCCCAATACCACATCTGTCTTGATACCATGTTTTTTAGCATACTCCAATTCCTCAAATCCACGTGCAAACACAAACGGATCGCCTCCCTTGAGCCTCACCACATGTCCATGTTCGAACGCACTTTCTTTGATCAGTTGAAGTATAGTATCCTGAGAAACACTTTCTTTTCCTGCTCTTTTTCCTACAGGGATATGTACAGCTCCGGGAGCATACTCCAGCAAATCAGGATGAACCAAGGCATCGTACAATACCACGTCCGCCTTCTGTAGCGCTTTCATCCCTTTTACGGAAATCAAATCCGGATCACCCGGACCGGCACCCACAAGGGTCAGCTTTGGTTCCTTTTTCGTCATTATTATGCTTTATAAAATTCGTTAATCACTAACTTGTCTACTGCAGTAGAAGAAGCTCTTAGCAATTCAATTCCTTTCAGGAATTCCTCAGCCTGCTTCAAATACACAGTTGCAAAACCTTCAGAAGGCTCATGCTTGTTGATCTGTAATACGATTTCCTCGAAAGAAGCGGGCAGATTGATCAAACCTTCATCCACAATGTGCTTCTGGAAATCATCAATGATCCCTTTATGGGTATTGCATTGTACGTCATTGTCAAGCAATGAAGCTTTAGCCCCAATAATGAACGTATTGTAAGCATAGTAGATGGCATCAGCCCATCGGCCTATCTCCAAAGATTCTTTTCCTGATGCCAACCGATCTTTCGCATCATTGATGATGGTACCTACCAGATCCAACATGACGCCGGCACATTCCCCTACTCCGATCTCCGGAACAAAATCATTGGTAAGACCCCAATCCTGGAAGCCTTCAGCTGTCAATGTGGAAGCGTCAGCCAGGTGTTTCAGCAGGTCATAGAAATATATTTTTCCCTGTCTCCTGAAATACTCATTGAAATATTCTGTTTCCTCCGCATTGGCTTCATAATCCAGCAGCAGAGTTCTTACCGTCTCCGGAATTCGCTTGGTAGGGATTTTGATCACCTTTTCAGCGATATATCCAGCTCCACCAGGCTCAACACCACCACCAATTACCACCTGCTGTGCAGGAGCTACCTTGCCATCATATTTGATACTGCTACCATGGAAACCAATATTGGCTACCATGTGCTGACCACAGCTGTTCATACAGCCACTGATTTTGATCTTGATGTTCGACTCATCTACCAGGTGAGGGAATTCGTCCCTGACAAGATTTTCCAATTCCAATGCCAGACTGGTACTGTTTGTCACAGCCAGGTTACAGGTATCCGTACCCGGACATGCAGTCACGTCAGCAAGTGTATCAAAACCTGGATTCACCAGGTCCAACGCTTTTAATTCATGGTAAATAGCAAGCAGGTGTGCTTCCTTCACAAACTTCAGGATCACTCCCTGGTTAAGTGTAATCCTCAGGTCCGGAGAGGCCCATCGTCGCATCACATCTGCCAGCTTTCTGGCTCTGTCAGCGTCAATATTTCCCAATGGAAGCCTTACCTTAACAGTGAAATATCCCTTTTGCTTCTGCTCTTCGGTATTGGTTTTTTTCCATACCTCATATGCTTCATCAGTGGTCAGACCTTCAGGCACCTGATCATCACTGATAGTAGGAATTTCCTGTTTTACCAGGTCATAGTTGATGGAATAAGACTTGTTGGCAATGGCTTTTCGCTCCTCTGCCACCAACTCCAGGAACTTGTCCAGCCCAAGGCCTTTTTTCGGCTCAATCAAATATTTTAGTCTGGCTTTGTGTCTACGCTCCCTTTCACCATATCGGTCAAATACCCTTAAGGAGGCTTCAATCAATGGGATCAGTTGGTCTTCCGGCAAAAATTCATAGGCTACCTGACCCATGAAAGACTGAGCACCGAGTCCACCACCAACGATGACCTTAAAGCCTCGATTGCCGTCTTTTACCCTAGGGATAAAACCCAGGTCATGGATAAAGATAAAAGCAGAATCTTCTTCGCTGGAAGAGAACGCCATCTTGAATTTTCTTCCCATATCCTGGCAGATAGGGTTTCGGAGAAAATATTCGAATACCGCCTGGGCATAAGGAGCCACATCAAATGGTTCGTTAGGGTCTATACCCGCATTGGGGGAAGCCGTCACGTTTCGCACGGTGTTTCCACAAGCTTCCTTGGTAGTAACTCCTACCCTTTCCAGCGCTTCCCACATTTCAGGGGTATCCTCCAGCCTTACATGATGAAGCTGGATATTCTGCCTTGTGGTAAAATGCAGATTGCCATTGGTATATTTTTCAGATAAGTTGGCAATGGTCTCCAGCTGATCCGGTGTCAACTTTCCAAATGGAAGCTTCAACCTGAACATCTGCACACCCTGCTGTCGCTGTCCGTATACTCCTCTCGCCAGACGAAAAGCTTTGAATCGCTCTTCATCAATTTCGTTGTTTTTAAACTGAGCGATCTTTGTTTTGAGTTCTGCCAGATCCTTTTCTACTGCCTTGCTTAGTGTCTTAGTTTCGATCATTGTATGCTTATTTCTAGATTCTAATTCTCTTAATATTTTAACTTCTTACTTTCTGTAGGGCTTGTTCGATGTCCTCTACGATATCATTGATATTCTCCAAACCAACGGAGATCCTTACGGTACCAGGTGCAATCCCCACTGCTGCACGCTCTTCCTCAGTAAGCTTACTATGTGTGGTAGAAGCCGGGTGAGTCACAGTAGTACGGGTATCACCAAGGTTTGGTGTCAAACTGATCATCTTCAGGTTGTCCATAAACGCTGCACCACCTTCGATGCCTCCTTTTACTACGAACGTTACGATCCCCCCGCCGAGTTTCATCTGCTTTTTAGCCAATTCGTATTGTGGATGACTTTTCAGGTGAGGATAACGTACCTGCTCCAGTGCATCATGACTTTCCAGGTATCCTCCCAGCTTAAGAGCGTTCTCACAATGCCGATCCATCCGCACAGCCAGGGTCTCCAGGCTCTTGCTCAGCACCCAGGCATTGAACGGTGACATACTCGGCCCTGTGTGTCGGGCAAAAAATCGGATTTCTTCGATTACTTCTCTTTTACCCAGTATAGCTCCACCTAATGTCCTGCCCTGACCATCAATGAATTTGGTAGCTGAGTGAGTCACAATATCGGCTCCAAATGCTGCTGGCTGCTGCAGGTACGGAGTGGCAAAACAATTGTCCACATTGAAGATGATTCCCCGATCTTTGGCCAGCTTACCCAGTAGCTCCAGATCCACAATGTCGAGCCCCGGATTGCTGGGCGTTTCCACAAAGATCATCTTTGTGTTTTCCTGGATCATAGATTCCCACTTTTCCGGACGGTGCAGGTTGAAGTAACTATGCTCTATACCCCATTTAGGGAATATGGTAGTAAAAAGCTGGTGGGTGGACCCAAACAATGCCCTGGAAGCCAATACGTGGTCACCTTGCTTCAATAGCGCTGACATACTGGTAAACATGGCTGACATCCCTGTGGCTGTGGAAATACCATCTTCCGTACCCTCCAACTGACACATCTTCGTGATAAACTCGTCGGTGTTTGGATTAGAATATCTGGAATAAATATTGCCCGGTATTTCATCGTTGAACATGGCACGAGCCTCCTCGGCACTGGCAAAGGTGAACGAGCTTGTCAGATATATCGGTGATGAGTGCTCCCTGTGGAGAGCGTTTTCAGTTTGTGTACGTATAGCGTCTGTTTCAAAATTCATTTTGATCATTAATTAAAGGTGAACCGGTGTAATAGCAGTAAAGCGATTACCCTGTTCAGCAGCAGCAACAACAAGAAAATACAGACGAATACGTCCTGGAAATTTCTGAGTAAAGTGTGTCTTTTTTCATCTCAATTAATTCATATGCTCCCCGATATCTATCGGGGACAGGAGTTAGCACCTTTTCCTTTGGGGGGCCAGGTTGCTAGTGCTTCATAGAGCCTGTCTCTCAGCACTTCTTTATAAATCAATTATTCACTAATTGAATTGTAACCACAAAACTCAGGCTTAAGATCCGAATTTCAAAATATTTGTTGAAAAACCTTAAGAATGAATGTATGGTTGCATAAATAAACGTGAAATGGAGTGGTTTGGTTCAACAGTTATATCCTTAACCTTAGATGAACTTTAGTGAAACAGGTCACTGAAATCAGAAAAATCATCCCATGTCTGATGAATGAAATAGTTGACCCTCTTACAAATGCTCAAAAAAGGCCATAAACAAGTTGGCTAACATTTGGGTTAAGTAAGGGTTACCATCGAATACATGGAAATCCTCATGCTACTTGTTGACTTTGGCATGGTCATCCTCATTTGGATGACGCAGCTGATCGTGTATCCTGCCTTCAGCTTCTATTCAGAAGAAGAATTGAATGACTGGCACAAAAGATATACTGCAACAATCTCTGTGATAGTGATCCCCTTGATGAGTGCGCAGCTCCTTATCCATGCTTATTACTTATGGGTTAATCAAAGTATGATCAGTATTATCAATGCAATCATCATTGCGCTACTTTGGGCAATTACATTTGGGGAAGCCGTGCCTCTCCACAATCAGATAACAAGACAAGAAGAGAGTTTAAAAGCAGCAAAAACGTTGGTCCATTTGAATTGGTACCGAACGATATTGTGGAATGTGGTTTTCGGATTAAGCTTAATAGCGTTCATCATTTAACAAAGGTTTGGAATGAATAGGCAAGACTGGATGAAAAATGTCCTTCGGATAGCAGCAGTATATAACCTCATTTGGGGTGCCTGGGTGGTATTATTCCCCCAACAATTCTTTGAATGGACAGGCATGGACCCCATTAACCATGAATTGGTTTGGCAAGGCATGGGGATGGTGATCGGTGTCTACGGTTTTGGATATTGGTGGGCTGCTCAGAATCCCTTAGTTCACTGGCCAATTGTAGCTGTCGGGCTCCTCGGAAAGATCTTTGGTCCATTGGGTTTTCTGATCAACTACTTATCAGGAAAGGTGTCTTTTGAGTTCATTTACACTTTATTCACGAACGACTTTATTTGGTGGATTCCGTTTTTGCTGATTCTGCGATCAGCACGAAAAGCAGGAAAACTTCAGTGGATTTGAATTAGACATCTCTATCCTTCAATTCTTCGAGATACCTTTTGTGAGCACCCAGCAAAATTTTTCCGATATTGTTGCGGGCAAAAACCCTATAAAAAAAGCCCAGAACCCCCGAAGCCCTTACATCACTAATGGTGATATGATGTTTTATTCCAGCCCCATTAACAGTAAATTCATGCAGGAAATGTGAGCTCACTTTAATTATTTTCCCAGCCTTATATTCTTCATCGAATGCGATCGATATCACCTCCGGCTTGAATTCTTTTTTGATACTTGTCCGGTTCATGATGCCTTCATTGGTTTCGATGCTCAAATGATCTGCTCCCTGTTCAAGAAGCCTGGCACCTGTTATACCAGACATATTTCTGGTGACGCCTTCATAAAACTTCCCATGATCCACTATGGCCTTCTTCAGGTTTTGAAAATCACTTTCAATGTAGCCAGACCCAGTAAACCAGTACTTCTTCATTCGATAAATCATTTGTCTGAGAACAGCCAGCTTTACTGCATTGAAAACTGGTTTTTATAAAGATAATCATAAAAGAATGGTTGGATTTAAAAACCAGTGGTCTTACAGTTGCAAACGACAGTAATTGGTCAATCAGGTTAAGGCGATGTCAAAAGCATAAGTACGCTTACTTAAGCAAATCGTATTTTTTTCGTTTCTTCTTCCATCTTTCGAGGGCGAGGCGCCGCATATCCTCAACCTTGTCTGTTTCGTCAATGATTTCAGAACCAAGGAGTGATTCAAATATATCCTCCAGGGTAGTGATTCCATCCATGCCCCCATATTCATCAATAATGAGTGAAATGTGTTCGTGTTTTATCAGCATTTCATCCCAGGCATCAAACAATGTTTTGGATACAGGAAAAGTCAGGATCTCTCTTTTAATGTCTTTCAATTTCAGGTCCAATTGATTTTCTGCCAGTTTTTCAAACACATGGGCTCTGACGACATAACCGGTAATATGTTCCATTTGTATCTGGTAAACAGGGATTCTGGAAAAATGCAGAAATTCTTTGTTAGACAAAAACTCCCTGACAGTCATCTCTTCATTGGCTGTGACCACCACAACTCTTGGGGTCATCACATCTGAAACCCTAATGTTTTTAAGCTTGATAAGATTCTGAATGATCTTGTTCTCTTTATCAGCAAAAATCCCTTCTTCTGTGCCAATACTGGCCAGCGCAGAAATTTCTTCTCTGCTGGTGGTCAACACCTGCTCTTTTCGGGACAATAGTTTTGTAAGGAAAGAAGATACTGCAACCAGTGGAGTCGTGAGAAAGATCATCACTTCAATAATTCTGGCAGAAATGGCAAATAGCTCCTTGCTATAAGTGGCTCCCAGGGTTTTGGGGATAATTTCAGAGATCAATAAAATAAGCAGTGTTAGTACAGCGGACACCACCCCAAAATAGACTTCTCCAAATACTATATTGGCCTGGGCTCCCACACCTGCAGCTCCCACAGTATGGGCAATTGTATTAACCGAGAGTATGGCAGCAAGCGGCCGATCTATGTTTTCTTTTTGCTTTATCATGATCCCGGCACTCTTCATTCCTTGCTCCTGTTTAGTTTTCAAATAAAACACCGGGGTGGAAAGCAGGACTGCTTCCATAATAGAGCATAGGAACGATACAAACAATGCAATGAATAAGTATATTAGAAGTAAGACCATTTTCTAGCTTATGAATGTTATATTTTGGGATCCTGGCTTTCTCATAGCTTCGGAGATTCACAACGTATCTGCGCTCCCGGGAGTTTCGGGCAGGAAGAACGGCTAAATGATTTGATCCGTGGGCCTGAATTTACCAAACGGGAATCAGGAAGAAAACATAAGGGTAAAAAAGTACCCAATCCCTCCTATGTTGAATAAATGCTACTTTTTGTTTAAAAAAATGGAGTTTAATTTTATAGACATCATTATTTACCAACTTTTAATTAATTTTAGAATCACCTAAATACCATATTCATATGAAAAAATTACTATTTACCCTTTGTATCGTGTTATTTGCGTGCTTTTACTCACAAGAAGCATCTGCCCAGGGCGGACCTGAAAAAACCAAAGTCCTTCTGGCAGATTCTACTCAACTGCTCGGAGCATATCCAATGGACGTAATGACACTCATTACCAACAAATGTTTGGGCTGTCATTCTCCCAGCGGCAAAAGTGACAAAGCCAAAGACAAACTGATGTGGGTAAAGCTTCAATACATGGAACCTGCAGACCTTGTAGCTAAACTTGATGAAGTGATAGAAGTTTTGGATGAAGGTGAAATGCCACCTGCCAAAATGATCGAAAAATACCCTAATCTGAAGTTGACTGATGATGAAGTAGCCCTACTCAAAGGCTGGGCTGAGTCGACGACCAATGCTGCATTGGGTGAGTAAAAAAACTAAATATATCCTTATTGTCATACTGGTCTTTCTCTCTATCCTGCAATTTGTAGGACCGGAGCGACCAGCTACGACAACCGAAAACCCGGGAGATATACTGCAAGTTGCTAATATATCTCCCGAGATTTCGGATATGCTCAAATCGGCCTGTTACGACTGCCACTCCATGGAAACCCAATACCCATGGTATGCATCGATAGCTCCTGTTTCGTGGTTCCTGTATCGCCACATCAACCATGGTCGTGAAGAACTCAATTTCTCAGAGTGGGCCTTCCTGGACAAAAGATCCAAACTGCGTGTACTCAAGGACATTCAGGAGGTACTGGAAGAAGGTGAGATGCCACTATCCTCTTATGTAAACATGCATGAGGAAGCTGAGCTAACAGATGCTCAAAAGGAAGCGCTGATGGCCTGGGCCAAGGAGTTTGCCGGGGTGGTGATTAAGGAATGAGATAGCAGGAGTCAGAAGTCAGAAGTCAGGAATCAGGAATCAGAAATCAGAAATCAGGATGTTTGGTTGTTCGGTTTTGGTATGGATTGGACGTTCTGCTGATAAGTCTCGACCACCAATCAGAGTCACCGAAGGGACTCTGAGGGGAAGAGAATAACATCCATACGAATTAAGTCCAGATGAACTTTATCGATTGAGTGAACCAGTTGATCCGGAGGAGTCAGAAAGATTTGGCAACTTGATCAAAACAGCCAGGATTAAAGCCGGACTGACACAGGAACAACTGGCTGAACGCAGTGGAACATCAAGATTTTACATTTCCAGACTTGAGAATAACAGAACTGACGTTGAACTATCGACATTTCGGAAAATAGTGGAAGCTGGATTGGGCAAACACTTTAAACTGGTAATTGAATAACGAATGCTAAAACACCGTTATGATGTTCAGGTACTATTCATAAATATCGTCCTGGTCCAGGGCGCACAGATCTACGAACAGCTGCCCCATCTTCTGGCAGACGGCATCAAAAAAGGCTTTTCCTTTTTCAGCACTGGATGCTTTTGGATCGCCGATCCCTGTATCAGCAGAAACTTTGGACCATCTCCGCTCCGACCAGGCCCAGCCCTCCGAAAAAGCTTTGATCCGGTGTTTCTTTTCTTTGCCATCACCCCAGGTTTCTTTTGGTAGGACCAAATCTGGTTTCAGGTACATGATCAGGCTCGTTTCCATCTCGTCGGCATGATCCCCTGGATCATCAAAATATTTTGTCCGGTCCATAGACTTAAACCAATCTGTGACACAGATATACATCTCCGGATAGATAGTGCCCAATTCCCTCACTATCGACTTCCAGTCATTTCCTCCGTGGCTATTCAGAATCATCAGTTTTTTAATACCATGGGTACTCAACACCTCACAAACATCCTTCAGGATAGCCATCTGGGTGCTTGGATAGATATTCATATCCAGGTAGATGTCCCTTTGACCGGTATTGACCCCAAAAGGTATGGTTGGCAACACCACCACCTTCGCCTTTTTTTCCCAGGCAATACGCGCACTTTCAGCTGCTATGGCATCACCTTCGTACACATCCGTGCCATAGGGCAAATGATAATTATGGGTTTCAGTGGCTCCCCAGGGCAGGACTGCTAGTTCGTACTGATGCGCTTTTATGTCTTTCCAGTTGGTCTCTTTGAGGATGTAAGGTCTTATCATTATTGTATTTGAATTATTCAATCTATTTCTTTCAGCCACTCCGCGTATTGCTTCTCCAGCTCGGTCACCACTTTTGGATACTTGCCGGCGAGGTTGACTTGTTCACCCAGGTCTTCTTCCAGGTTGGCCAAAAACAGTTTCTCTTCGAATTCATAATCCCTGTCACTTGTATCATAAGGATTCCCAATCAGCTTCCACTTTCCCTTTCTGGCCACCCACATCTTATTGTACGACCAGCAATAGCCATCCTTATGCTTTGTTTTCGTCTTTTCATCTTTGATCAGATCCACCAGGCTCTTACCATCCAGTTCTTTTCTGTCCAGCTTAATCTCACACAGGTCAGCAAGAGTTGGCAGCCAGTCGGTATTCACGGCAAACTGATCTCTCACCTGACCTCCGGGGATCTCAGCCGGCCAGCTGATGGCAGCAGGCACCCTGATCCCTCCTTCAAACACACATTGTTTGGCTCCCCGATAAGGTCCGGCACTTCCGCCGCCATGGTGTGCCCTTTCCTCTGTGGAGTGACCATTGTCGGATTGCAAAACAATAATGGTATTTTCGGTCAGCCCCAGCTCATCCAGTTTTTCCAGTAGCATGCCGATTCGATCATCCTGTGTTGAAAGAAAGGCTGCATAGAGGTCTCTAGGATAAGCCACTCCTTTCTCTTCATAATATTTCAACCATTTTTCATCTCCCTGATAAGGATAATGCGGCATATTCATGGCGAAGTACATAAAAAAGGGCTCTTCCTTGTTTTGCTCCAAGAATTGGCTGGCCTCTTTGACCATCAAATCAGGGAAAAACTCACCCGGCAGATGGATCTCCTCGCCATTGCGGAACAGGTCATGTCTGTTCGGCCCATTCCAAAAATAGAAGTGAGAATAGTTGTCTATACATCCAACGAGATGACCAAAAGAATAGTCAAATCCCTGCGCATTGGGGAGCATATCCGGTTGGTAACCCAGGTGCCACTTACCAATATGGGCCGTCCGATAGCCTGCATCCTTAAACATCTCCGCCATGGTATACTGGCTTCCGGGAACACCTCGCATACTCTCCAGGGAAGCACCTGCATTTCCCGGACAACCGGCTCGTTGTGGTGTCTTTCCTGTGAGCAATGAAGCCCTGGAGGGGGAGCATATCGGAGAGGCGTAAAACTGTGTAAACCGGATCCCACTTTTGGCAATACGGTCCATGTTGGGGGTGACCAGGTCTTTGGCACCGAAGGCATTCATGTCCACGGTTCCCTGATCATCGGTGTAGATAATGATCACATTGGGTTTGTCTGCTGCATGGGTCAGAAGTGCTTCAAAAAATAAGGTTAGGGCAAAAAGGGTCTTCAAAAAGTTATTCATCATCATTATTTCTAAGTCCAAGGTCGTCCAAGAGGCGATAGTAAGCACCTTCTATATCCCGTTCACCTGTTTCCGCTTCTACCCGTGATAGAAAACCGACCAGTTCCGACTCCAGGTCTTTGGTCAGATCCGGTAGCTGTTTTGAAAGATCAGTTGTCTCTCCCAGGTCATTTTGGAGATTATACAACTCAACTTTAGGCGAATGCTCATACCTGGGCTCTTCTATCCAGTATTTGATCAGCTTATAATCTCCTTTGCGGATAGCACTCCTGGGCTTACGATGAGAAGCCTGGTGGAAATAAAGCGACTCACTGTTTCTTTCTACTTTGTCAACTGTCTCGTCTTGAATGAGATTGACCAGGCTTCCTCCATCAATTGATTCCGGGAAGGGGCCGGAATGACCCGCCAACTCAGCAAATGTTGGCAACAGGTCCAGTCCTGTCACCGGGGTATCCACCACTCTGGCAGCCTGTACACCAGGTCCCATCGCCAGGAAAGGTACCCGAAGGCCACCCTCATAAAATGAATGTTTCCCGTCTTTCAATGGTATGTTGCGATCATGTTGGGTAGAATACCTGGCTTCTATCAATGCTTTATCCTCACCAATCACAGCGATTTGATTCAATGTGGTCCTACCTCCATTGTCACCCATCAAAAAGATATAGGTGTTGTCTTCGATACCCTGCTCCTTTACAAAATCCAGGATCATCCCGATACCCGTGTCCAGGTCTTTGAGCATGGCCGCAAATTCAGGATTGGTATGACGCTCACCCGCTTGTTTGTCCCTGAAATATTCATAAGTCTCCTTTTGCGAAACCAAAGAAAGGTGCGTGGCGAAGTGTGAAAGCTGCACGTAGAAGGGCTTCCCCTCCTCCATGCTCTTTGTCATGAAGTCCTGTGCCTTTCGGGTAATCCCAAAAATGTCCTTGGGATTTTCATCACTCCAGTAGGCACTGGGCTTTCCTGCACTACGAGCGTTGGTGGGATTGGGTATATTGTTTTGTTCGAGATAATTTTTGCTTGGCTTTGTATATTGTTTGGCATCCAGGTAACCATCTCCAAAGATCTCTCCTCCTCCATTAGAAGGCATCCCATCATCTACATCAAAGCCTGCATCTTTGGGTACCATCGCAATGTGCCATTTACCAAAGTGAGCCGTTCTATAATCAGGATTAGCCATCTTGATGGCCTTTGGTATGGTGAGCCAGTCTGCTGTCTTTTTATACCAGTCGTAATCCTTGTTGTAAATGTGTCTCGCAGCATTTTGACCTAACATCAGACTGTTTCTGGTGGGGGAACAAATAGGGTTGGGGGCATAGCCCTGGGTAAATAATATACCTCTCTCTACCATCAGATCCATGTTGGGTGTTTCATAGAAATCACTTTGTGACTCCGGTATGTTCGGGTCTGCGCGGTGAGAGGTATGTGTCCATCCCTGGTCATCAGTAAGGATAAAAATAATATTAGGGGCTTGTTGTTGTGAACCCTTATTTGAAGTCCCGCATGAGAACATAAAAAAAGCCAGATAAACCATTACCTGACTTTTGATTAAAATGCTTTTTTTCACTTGTTTGTAGATTTATATGGACCAGGCTTTACCCTGAGTTGTTGCTTCCAGGTCAACACAGCCCTCATACTTACCCGGAATAGGATTGTAGGCCATGATGGTCTCCCCTACCTGCTCGGTGTTTTTATAAGCCCAAATCGTCTGGCTACGGAAGGCTTCCATGAATTTGTAAACCTCATCCTCCGATGATCCACCAAAAAGCTCATCCATCCAGGCTTCATAGGAGGCAGTATCCACTTTATTTACTCCACTCTTTCCTGAGCTGGCAAGCAGGCTCTCAATGGCTTTACGCATTTGAGCTTGGTGCTCTGTCTGCTGCTTGGTGTCGAGGATGTCCTTTGTATACTTATCTATGAAAACATGAACGTTTACTTCTGAGGCCGATGGCATATCATCCACGGCCGGAAGTAATGTATCGACCAATCCCCGGACAAAGGCGCCTTCCTCCTCCGTATAAAAGACGGGTGTCCAATCGTATTGCGGCCCGCCACAACTTTGCAACAATTCCAAAACAGCCGGAGTGGCCACAAACGCTCCCATGGAGCGTCCGATGTTTTTAATGGCATTTCTTCTTTCCATCATGTTAGAGGTTTTGTCTTTTCAATTCTTCTACTGCATAAGCAGCCGCCCTGGCTGTCAAAGCCATATAGGTAAGTGAAGGATTCTGACAGCCGGACGATGTCATGGCTGATCCATCGGTTACGAATACATTCGGCACACTGTGAACCTGATTGAACTTGTTCAATACGGAGGTCTTAGGATCTTTTCCCATGCGGGCTGTACCCATCTCATGAATTCCCTTTCCTATGACTGCCTCTCCGTTGAATTTACTGATATCCTTAAACCCGGCATTGTCCAACATTTCAGCGGCCTGATCCTGGATGTCCTCCCGCATCACCATTTCGTTTTCTTTGAATTCAGCATCGAAGGTGACCGTTGGTAGTCCCCACTTATCTGTCTTGTCATAATCCAGGTACATCCGGTTTTCATGATACGGCAGGCATTCACCAAATCCTCCAAGTCCCATTTGCCATTTTCCCGGGGTCACAATCGCTTTTGTAAGGTCCTTGCCATAACTCAACTCTTTTACGTTTTCTGTCCAGTCAGACCGGCTACCACCCCCCTGGTAACCATAACCACGTAAGAAATCCTTCCTGTTGGTACTTCCACCCAGGTTTCGGAACCGTGGAATATAAATACCATTAGGCCTATTGCCCACAAAGTATTTGTCCTGAAAGTCATCGGTGACGCCTCGGGCACCTGCACCAAGATGGTGATCCATGAGGTTGTGCCCCAGCTCTCCGGAATCGTTGCCCATTCCTTCGGGGAACCGATCACTCTTGGACTGCATCAGTATCGAGGTAGAGGCAACAGCAGAAGCACACAAAAAGATGACCTTTGCTTTGTATTCATACGATTGATTGGTATCCGCATCAATCACACGCACGCCAGTGGCTCTTTTAGTTTCCTGATCGTAAATCACCTCATGAACGATGGAGTTTGGTCTCAGCGTCATATTCCCTGTTTCAGCAGCGACAGGCAAAGTGGACGAGTTGGAGCTGAAATAGGCTCCATACGGACAACCTCTCCGGCAGCGATTTCTAAACTGGCAGGTAGATCGGCCCATGCCCGGTTTGGTGCCCTCTGTAATGTGAGCTGCCCTACCGATGGTCATGATCCTGTCCTTGTAACTACTGGCGATGCTGTCCTTCAGCACTTTCTCCACACAGCTCATTTCCATGGGCTTGAGAAACTTGCCATCCGGTAGCTGAGGCAGTCCTTCGTTCTGCCCTGAAACACCGATAAACTCTTCTACATAGTCGTACCAGGGCGCTAAATCTTTATACCTGATGGGCCAGTCTATGGCCACACCTTCTTTGGCATTGGATTCGAAATCCATTTCACTTAGCCGGTAGCTTTGCTTACCCCAGGTGATCGATCTACCACCTACATGATAGCCACGGGCCCAGTCAAATCGTTTGATCTCGTTGTAAGGATGCTCCAGGTCGTCCACAAAAAAATGGATGGCATCTTTATTGGCCAGATAGGCTGTTCTGATTTGCTTATGATAGCGCTTCCGTTCCTCCACGTTGAGTTCTCCACCATTTTCAAAATCCCAGGGATCTGTATACATGGTGGGATAATCCTCGATATGCTTTACCATCCGACCACGTTCTAACACCAGGGTCTTCAGGCCTTTTTGAGTGAGCTCTTTGGCAGCCCATCCTCCAGATATCCCGGTTCCTACAACAATAGCATCGTAAGATTCAGCGGCTGTGTTAATGTTTACCATCTCCTTCGCTTTATTTCAAGTTACAACAAATACTTTGATTTCTTTTTCCCTGGAAGCTATTATAAGCACTGTATAATACTATTTGATCAGGTGGTTTGGAAGATCCTCTACCCTTTCACAGCAAAGCTGCTGCATCACCTGGGTTAGCTGTGCTCTCAGCACTGCGATGGTATGGTCACCACCTTCTTTGCCAAGCGCACCCACGCCATACATGAAAGACCGACCCAGAAATGTGAAGTGGGCACCAGACGCAAGAGAAGTGGCGATGTCAGGGCCAGTTCTTATTCCACTGTCCATCATCACCGTGATCTTATCACCATATTTCTTTGAGATCTCAGCCAGAGGTTTGATGGTAGACTCACCATGATCCAGTTGCCGTCCTCCGTGGTTGGATACGATGATACCATCTACTCCCAGCTTGATGGATTTCTCCACATCTTCATTACTTACGATGCCCTTGATCACCAGGTTCCCCTTCCACTTATCCCGAATCTCTTTGATCTTCTCCTCACTCAAGCGGCCATTAAAAGTCTTATTCATGAACAGCCCCAGGTGGCTTAGACTCATTCCTTTAGGAATGTAGGGCTTGAGGGTCTGAAACTGTGGAGTACCTGCAAGCAGTGTATTTATCGCCCAGTTAGGTCGGGTCATGATCTGGTAGATATTCCTTAAAGTCATCTTCGGCGGAATGGCCAGTCCATTCCGGATCTCTTTTGCCCTGTACCCGAATGCGGGCACATCCGATAACAATACCAGGGTGGGGTATTCGGCAGCCTTCAGCCGATCCAACAAATCATCTCTTAGTTTATTTTCTACCGGGTGATATAATTGGAACCAGGCGTTGCCCTCGGTAATCTCAGCTACTTTTTCCAGGCTGGCAGTAGCAACCGTACTTAGTGTGAATGGAATATTGTGATCAAATGCAGCTTTGGCCAGGATTTCTGTTGCCCTGGGCCAGATCAATCCCTGCAGGCCGATGGGGCTAATCCCAAATGGCATGTCATACTCCTTGCCAAACAAAGTTGTTTTGAGGCTCAGGTTCTCAAACTTCCTCAGGTAGTATGGCTTGAGCTGCAGCTCACGGATCTCATCCGTGTTTCTCTTGAGGTTGATGCCTGCATTACATCCACCATCCAGGTAATCAAATGCGAACCCGGGGATACGTTTTTTTGCGCGGTCGCGGAGGTAGTCAATGTCAGGATATTTTGGGTTGATCTCACTCATCTTCAGTCATCAAATTACAATAGGGGCACAAGATACTGTTTCATGAGATTTTATGACAACTTTTTGCTCTGCAAAGGTGTGTCCTTCTAGACTTTTATAGTAATCCACTTAAACCTATCAGGTTTTTGAAACCTGATAGGTTTATTGATTGATAGGTTTATTGATTGATAGGTTTACTATTATAAAATAAAAAACCCTGGTTCATCGTTTTGAACCAGGGCTTTCGAGTGTGATTCGCCTGGGGGGCGACCGGGGTCGCGACCGACACCAGGACCCCATCCTTTTCCACTTCCACTTTATATAATTAATATATCGAAACCTATCAGGTTTTATAAACCTGTTAGATGTATTATTTATAAAATAAAAAGCCCTGGTTCATCGTTTTGAACCAGGGCTTTCGAGTGTGATTCGCCTGGGGTTCGAACCCAGGACCCCATCCTTAAAAGGGATGTGCTCTACCAGCTGAGCTAGCGAATCAATTTTGGGGATTTTGCAACTTATCAGGGCGTTTCCTTAAATTGCGGATGCAAATGTAGGGATCATAATTTCAAAAACCAACGTATGAATTTATTTTTTAGGTCAACCTTTATCGGATTCGTTTTTTTTGTCGTCCCTTCGCTGACGGTTGGCGCTGAAAATCAGGACTTACTGCGTCAGGCGGACTCACTTTACCAGGTAAAAAAATATACCGAAGCTTTTCAACATTACCAGGAATTGTTTGATCAAAACCAGGGATCAGCAGCCATGTTGGCAAGAATGGCCTTCATTAAGGAAGGTCTTGGTGATTATTCCAACGCACTTTACTACCTGAGTCTTTATTACAATCAAACCTCTGACAAGAAAGTGCTCAGCAAAATGACAGAGCTTGCAGAAAAATATCAGCTCAGTGGCTATGAGTACTCAGACGGTGCCTTTATAGCGGGTGTTGCCAAAAAATATAAATATGAATTGCTCCTATTGCTGTTCTTTTTCTCGTTGATCCTCACATTTTATATCTATCGAAAGAAAAAACACAATGAACAACCCATTACCTCAGCCATTTTCCAAATGGTAACGATCGCTTGCGCCATGCTCCTGATCAACAACGCCTTCTTTCAGGATTATGGAATTGTCTCCCAGGGTAACGCTTTGCTTATGTCAGGACCATCAGCAGGGGCTGAGCCTGTAGAAATCATTGACAAGGGTCATAAGCTCAAGCTATTGGAAGCTGATGAAGTCTGGAGTAAAGTGATCTGGAATGATCAGGAAGTATTTATCAGAAGTAAAAACCTGAAGCGGATCTAGTTGTTGGGTTAATAGGTTATTGGGTTAATAGGTTATTGGGTTATTGGTGAACAACCAGCCTTTAAAATCAAAAAGGATAAAAAAAATAGCACCGGGAATATCCCCGATGCTATATGATTTTCTCTAAACTGATATTCAGGATCTCCCTGAAAACCCAGGTTACTTAACAGATTTTACAGTTTTGATGATCCTTGCAGCTACTTTGTAAGGATCAGCGTTTGAAGCAGGTCTTCTGTCTTCAAGGTATCCGCTCCATCCATGATTCTTTGTGTAAACAGGGATCCTGATAGATGCACCACGGTCAGATACTCCGTAAGAGAAGTCGTTGATAGACGCAGTTTCATGCTTACCAGTCAACCTTTGATCATTGTAAGCTCCGTATACAGCAATGTGTTCTTTTACCACTGGTCTGAATGCCTCACATACCTTCTCTACCTTTTCTTTAGAAGCAGCAGTTCTAAGGAAAGTATTTGAGAAGTTGGCATGCATTCCGGAACCATTCCAGTCTAGCTGACCTAATGGCTTAGGATGCCAGTTGATGGATAACCCGTATTTTTCAACAAGTCTTTCTAACAGATATCTTCCAACCCAGATCTCATCTCCTGCTCTGGCAGCACCTTTAGCGAAGATTTGAAATTCCCACTGACCAGCGGCAACCTCACCGTTAGTTCCTTCTACATTCAATCCGGCATCAAGGCAGATATCCAAATGCTCATCTTTGATGTCACGACCGAAAACATTCTGACCACCAACACCACAGTAGTAAGGACCTTGTGGAGCAGGGAAACCACCAGCCGGGAAGCCGATAGGTAGATCTGTTTCAGTGTCCCAGATAAAATATTCTTGCTCGAAACCAAACCAAAAGTCATCGTCTTCATCGTCGATTGTTGCTCTTCCGTTTGATTCGTGAGGCGTACCATCAGCATTCAATACTTCTGTCATCACCAACCATCCGTTTTTAATCACAGGGTCTTTGAATAGGGCCACTGGTTTCAACAAACAGTCTGATGCACCACCTTCTGCCTGTTCGGTAGAACTACCGTCAAATGACCATTCATCACAATCTTCCAGCTTTCCACTGAAATTGTCAACGATCTTTGTTTTACTTCTTAACGATTGGGTAGGCTTATATCCGTCAAGCCAGATGTACTCAAGTTTAGCTTTTGCCATTTTTATTTATTGTTTTATATTGGTTGTCGATATAATTAACAAATATGTGATTTTTTTTGATATTTTCTCAGTAAATACTGTTTTTATTGTCAAATACTCATCAATTTCAACATATACTGAAAATGCAAGCAGCTAATATAGCTGCCTGCATTGAAGAATTAAATATATTTTCAGCTTTTCTTAGAAAGCATATACAGCAGCAAATAACAATTCAGTAAATGATCCTGTAGCAGCAGCGTCACTGTCTTCGAAAATATCCTCACTAGCTGAGTCAATTCTCAACTCAGGAATGAAAGTCAGGTTACCAGCTTTCAGGTTACCAGAGATTGTGAAAGAATTGATAGAAGGAGCATTAGTAAATTCTGGTGTCCAGTTTTCAAATCTTACTCCAATGGCTGCAGCATCAGTCAATGAATATTGTGGGTAAAGGGCAAATCCGAAGAATCCACCGTCTTCATCTCCACCATACTCCATATTCTGAGATACGTTAGCACCTAAATAGAACGCATCAGAGATTTGGTAACCAGTCGTAATGTCCCACTGAGAATACAAGCTTCCAGTGATGAAGTTAAGATATACATCCCATCCGTCAACAGGAGCCACATATACCTGTGCTCCAATGCTGTTCATACCAAGACCCGGATCAGCTACATAAGAATCCCACATAGATGAAAACACACCAAACATTACTCCAAAAGAGTCGCTGATCGCATAATCCAATTTCACACCGGCATTCTGGAATGGTCCGTTGCTGAACAGGTAAGAAGCACTGTAGTTAAAGTTAGCTGCAGGAGAAATTACCTCATATCCTACAAATGTTCCCATGAATCCACCTGTAACTGACAATGCATCTGTCAATGCATAAGAAACATATAGATTTTGGATTGATCCTGGTGCAGTAGCTCCTCCAGTATTATCACCTGTAGTGAACCCATCTCCTCTAGGACCAAAAGCAACCTCACCAACGAAAGATGCTTTTCCAATTGAATGAGAAAGTGCAATATCTACCATTCCAATAGAAACGGAATTATGATCTTCTCCAAACCAGGTCCCTCTTTGAGTTGCGCCAGAGAAATCATATTTATAGTAAGTATCAACTGAACCGCTGATTGATAAACCTTCGTCCTCATCTTGTGCCACAGCAGCGGTTGCTACCATAAGACCAAGTATTAAAACTGATATTTTTTTTGATATCTTAGTAATTGTGTTCATGAGCTTTTATTGATTAAAAGTTTTATTGAATTTTTGAAATGGCCTCTGAATCGCTATTGGTCCCCACCAGATTCAGAGGCCTTAATTTTTTGTGATAAAATCGAAGGATTTTATTCGTAGATGATAGTGTATCCTCTGATACCGTGTTCGTGGCTATCCAAACCTTCTTTTTCGTGTTGCTCAGATACCCTGATTCCAGAGATCATTTTAAGCACGTAGAAGATGATGAATGCACTCACAAATGCCATGGCACCGGCAACAGCTACACCGATCAACTGAGCACCGAAAGAGTGATCAGGATTGGTAGAGAAGATACCAACAGCAAGGGTACCCCATACTCCACAAGTAAGGTGAACTGAGATAGCACCTACAACGTCGTCTAACTTAAGTTTGTCAAGCGTAACAGCTGAGATCACAACAAGGAAACCAGCGATCAAACCTACTACGATAGCCATTGGAGGCTCGATAACGTCAGCACCGGCGGTGATACCTACCAGACCAGCAAGGATACCGTTCAATACCATACCCAGGTCAAGTCTTTTGAACATGAAGTAAGCAGCGATGAAACCACCTAGTCCACCTGCAGAAGCAGCCAAACAAGTAGTCACAAGAACGAATGAAGTCAATCCTGGATCTGCAGAAAGTACTGAACCTCCGTTGAATCCAAACCATCCTAACCAAAGAAGGAAAACACCGATTACAGCCAAAGGCACTGAAGAACCTGGCTTGTCAACTACTTTTCCGTCAACATATTTACCCAATCGAGGGCCGAGAATAATTACACCGGCAAGGGCTCCCCATCCACCTACAGAGTGAACAAGCGTAGAACCTGCAAAATCATAGAATCCCATCATGTCAAGGGCTCCACCACCCCATTTCCAGCTACCAATCAACGGATAAACAATACCCACGAAGATGACAGTGAAAATCAAATAAGAGCTTAGTTTGATACGCTCAGCTACAGCACCCGAAACGATTGTGGCAGCAGTGGCAGCAAACATTGCTTGGAAGAGAAAGTCTGTCCAATAAGTATAGCCACCATCAGCATAACCAACGGATACGTCAGCAGTACTTCCACTTTCAAGGAAGAAACCAGCAAAACCAAACCATCCTGAACTGTCTTCTGCAAAACCCGGATACATTAAGTTGAATCCAAGGATATAATAAGTAAGGATACCTATTATAGGAGTCAGGGTATTTTTAAAAAGGATATTGACTGTGTTTTTGGCCTGACCAAATCCCGCCTCAACACCGGCGAATCCAAGGTGCATAATAAATACCAAAAACGTGGCTACCATCATCCACACATTATTAGTTACTAATAATGAGTTGGCGATGTCAGCACCATAGTCTTGTACTACCGACATTGTTTCATTTACTGAAGCCGTCGACAGCACTGAAGTAATCGAAGCTCCTGAGGTCATTCCCAGGATCGTGTTGGTGATCATGTTCATAGTGTCATACATTAATTTAAGCTTTAATTTTCTTGTGGCTAATAAAATATTGCCAATGTTTCAAAGGCCAAATAAATACAACTATGACACACTTCTCAAAATTATTCCAATACTTTTTTGGTCAATTTATTATCATAAATTCAATTATAAGTGGCTATTTTTTAAAATATATTGAATTTAATCGGCTTATTATTGAAAATCATATATATCACCTTTAATCCAACAACTCAAACTAAACGTATTGTAAAAATGTATGTACCGAAATAATTCATCAAAAAGTACCCCCTTTTTTGAAATATTTTCAAAACTCAACTCAAATACCCAAATATTCTTTCATCCACAATCACACCCAAATGGACCTTCCAGGAGGAACAACCCTCCCTTTCAATAGAATATTATTCTATTTTCATTGAATAATTCAAAATTATATTCTGTTCGGCGTTGCTGAATGAGGGTTCTTTCCCTTGTCAGGCTAATTAACAAACCCTCAAAATATTGTCAGATTTGCAATATTTTATTCTGAAAATGAATTAAATCATAATCACCGCATGACCCTTAAATAGCCCTTATACTCCTTTTGAGAGTATTTTACCACGTAGAAGTATATGCCGGAAGGGACGTCTCCTCCCGACCAATTGAAATCCCGCTGATACGTACGAAAAACTGATTTCCCATTTCTATCAAAAATATTGACGTACTCAAATGTATTCATGCAATTGTCACCCGGTAGATTCCTCGAGGCTTCTCCAAGATCGGACAGCGAAAAGACATCATTGATTCCATCGCCATTTGGTGAGAAGGCATTGGGGGGTAGAAACTCGTCGAAACTTACCCGATCATCATAGAGCTCGAATTGTAACCTGAGCGTATCTGCAGATGGAATCGGGCATCCGTCGTCAAACACTTCAAAGGCCAGCTCAATAAAGGTACTCGTCTCATCGAGATCGAGCAGATCACATTCGGGGGTCCAGGTCAACGTGGAAGTGACTGCTCCCGTCCCCGTCTGAGTTGGGAAGCTAAGACCTGGAGACTCCGGCCGGAAAGCACCTTCCAGAAATCTAACAGTCAAGGAATTTTCCGCGTTATTATCTGAAGCCGTAATGTCCAGGGAAAATAGCTGGCTGATCTTAATTCGATAGTCACCGTAAGCATTGAACCGGGGAGGACTATTTGGCTCAAAATCCACATTGATCAACACTACCAGGGTATCTTCATTGTTCACCTTGCAGGGATCAAAGTCTTCTCCTAAAAACAAGAATTGGAACTGGGTCTTACCGGTAGCATAGCTGCTTGCACAATTAATATCCCATTGAAACCGACTCATGATATCACCTGTTCCGGCAGTGTCACTAAACAATACCCCCAACATATTGGGATCAAAATCAGGAGTCACCATCTTGAGGGTAATGGAATCACCATCATCATCCGTTGCCATTACATCAAATATTACCTCTTCAGAAGGATTTACATGATACTCGGTCACGGCTGTGGTCACCGAAGGGGAAGTATTGGGTGGTAGTACTACATTCATTGACAAAAACAGATGGTCCGGATTCATCACCATACAGGAATCCCGGTCATCTACAAACACCCGCACATTAAATTGCTGTGCTTCTTCAAAATCATATGCAAGACAGTCAGTATCCCAATACAAAGTACCACTGATATTCCCGGCTTCGCTGGTCAGGACATCCAGGGTCAATCCTATTGTTTCCGGATCTTCCACACCATCCACTACAATGAACATATCCATCGAATCATTGTCAGCATCCACCCCGGAAATATCCAGTGAAAAGAGGTCACCCTCATTCACAAAATAGTTGTTGTCTCCGGGGGTGATCACCGGGAATTCGTTGGGAGGGGGTTCGATATCCAGGGTTATCCTTACTGTATCCATCTGTGGCAGCGGACAGGCATCGTCAGAAGCAATGAGGTCGATAGCAAATGGACGGTCTCTGATGGGAGGACAATCCGGAGCACAAACCGTAACAAGCAGAGTGTCTTCCCCGGCATCTACAAATGTAGAAGTGATCTCAAAGATTCCTTCCAGCTCTTCTGCTGTTTCTGACAGCTCCGCTCTAAAAAAGATCTCTTCGCCTTCCTCGATATTGGTCACCAGGTATTCGAAGCACTTTTCATCGGAGACCGCATAATTCAATATATCTACTTCGGTATTGAAATCAGGATCCCCCGGTATTCTGACAGCCACCTCAGGCGGGTCAGGTGGTTCACACCCATCCACCACCAGCATCTGGAAGTCACGTTGCACCTCTCCCAGTTTCACTCCGTCTCTCCACTCCTCCACTAAAACCGAAAAAACAAACAATCCGGTCTCACTGGGTTTCACTGTCAATAACCCTGCATTGTTAATACCCAGGGCCGGTGACCCTTTGATGGAGATGTCTTTTGAATAGCCATCGAGAAATCGAACCGGAATGTGGGGTTTAGGTTGTGGTGTTGGGGCTGGAGGAAAAGTGGCAGAGCTATTCAGTGGTGTCACCATTCTATATGAGAGAGAATCGCCATCCGGGTCAATACCGGTAAAATTGACATAATAGAATTGGTTGATACATGCATAATCTCCTAATGGCCTGAACAAGGCAGGGGACGAGTTGATGAATGGGGCTCCATTTTTATACAGCGGAGGTATTTCGGCCACATAATTCATGCCTGCCCCTGTAGGATTCACCAAATTATCCACACTTACATTCCTGCAGCACCGCTCCCAGGAAATGTAGTATCCTTCGGGATCTGCAAAATCCTGTGGCTCTAGGGAGAATTCAGCAGAATATTCCACCCTGCTTGTCTTGAGCTCGTCAATGACGCACTTAATGTTGGAATAAGGTACATTAGAGATCCTTCGACGAGCCAGGTTAATGATGGCTTTGGTAGACCCATCTTTGTTGGAAAACATGTGAACGCTGGCGAAGGCATCATAGGTATTGTTTTGTGTCTGCGCTTCGTCATAATACTGGATCAATGTGATTCGATAAAGACCCGGGCGTATGGTTTCAAAGGATATTTCCCCGCCAACAATATGAAAGGCTTCGGTTGTATACCATAATATGAGAACTGTAATAAATAGAAGAAATCTTTTCATGCCCTACTACCAGGTGAAACTCATGACCATACAATTATTAATTTTGCCAGCAGATGAGTCATAGTAAAGTTATCGAAAACCTTGAGATAACAGGTATTTCAGCAGAGGGAAAAAGCATAGCCAGGCACGACAATCGGGTACTATTTGTAGCCCAGGCTGTGCCAGGTGATGTAGTAGATGTACAGATCACACGAAAGAAAAGGAAATTCTTCGAGGGCAAAGCCATTCATTTTCACAAGCAGTCGGCGGAGCGGCAAGCACCTTTTTGCGAACACTTTGGTACCTGTGGCGGTTGCAAGTGGCAACACATGCAATATGAGGCTCAGTTGAATTACAAGGCCAGACAGGTCATTGATAATCTGAAGAAAATCGGAAAAACAGATTTACCTGAGCCTTTACCAATCCTGGGGTCGGAAGACACAACGTTTTATAGAAATAAGCTGGAGTTTACTTTTTCTGACATGCGATGGCTCACCACAGAAGAGATTGCCTCGGGTCAAGAGTTTAGCCGAAATGCCCTGGGCTTTCACATCCCGGGTCGTTTTGATAAGATCCTGGATATTGACAAGTGCTGGCTGCAACCAGACCCGTCTAATGAGATAAGGACGACGGTGAAAACATATGCGCTGGAGAATAACCTCACTTTTTTCAATCTTAGGGAGCAACATGGGTTACTCCGCAATCTGATTATCAGAACCACCTCTACCGGGGAGGTGATGGTGATTGTTCAATTTTTTGAGCCTGATGAAAAGGCCATTGAAGGACTGATGAATCACTTAAAAGCCAAGTTTCTTTCGCTTACCTCCCTCCTCTATATCATCAATCAAAAGGGAAACGAAACGTTTCATGATCAGGAAATCCACACTTTTCATGGTCAGGAATATATTACGGAGCGCATGGGGGACCTCCAGTTCAGAATTGGGCCCAAGTCTTTTTATCAGACCAATCCGGTCCAGGCAGAAAAGCTTTACCAGGTGGCCCTGGATTTTGCAGGACTTAAAGGTGATGAGCTGGTTTATGACCTGTATTGTGGTACCGGTACCATCTCCAACTATATCGCTCATTCAGCTCATAAAGTAGTGGGGATAGAATATGTGGAAGAAGCCATTGTGGATGCGCGGATCAATTCCGACCTGAATGGCATTGACAACACCGAATTTTATGCCGGGGACATCAAGGATCTCCTGACAGAATCATTTGTTCAAAAAGCCGGACGACCGGATGTGATCATCACAGATCCTCCCCGTGCCGGCATGCATGCCGATGTGGTGCATCAGCTCAATGAGATCAGGCCGGAAAAGATTGTATATGTAAGTTGTAATCCTGCTACACAGGCTCGGGACCTACAGCTCTTGTCTGAAAACTATTCCGTCAAAAGTATTCAGCCGGTAGACATGTTCCCTCAGACACATCATGTGGAGAATGTGTTGTTGTTGGTCCGGAAATAGTTGTCCTCCGTTCATCGTCTCTCGAAGAGGACGATGTACAAGATCCCACTCATCCCGTCACCGTCATCCACCTTCATTTCCAATTTCGGCGGAGAAGCTTCCCGAGAGTCCCTCAGGACGCCTGTCCGCCGTACATAAGTACTATGGAAGGTGGAAGTCGGGAATCTATCTGGTTAGAAGGTTACTTGACCCACAAGCCAAGGTTTACATGAAGTTTTTTAAGACTTCATTCTCCTACAAACTAGTTCTATCATCACCCTTGCCAGGGGGGCTTTCATTTTTGAAGGCCAAAAACGAACCGCGGCGGCGGACCGCCAAAAAGCCTTTGGAAAAATTAATGAGTGCACGGCCTACACACCACACGCCTCCCTCATGGCCAACCTCCTGCAACACGGCCTCCCCGCAAGCTGCCCACCATTTTTCCCCCACCGCCGTGATAGCCTATGCAGGTTTCCAGAACTTCGACTTTGTAGAGTATTACATTCAGGTAATAGACCACCTATCGCAAAATGTAGCGGGTGTAGCACAGGCCCCTGAAAAAAAACCTCGTCATTGTAGCCTGTCCCAAACTTGATTTGGGAAGGAAACCTTTCAGCCAGAGGCTGATCGATGTAGGCTGTATCATCCATTTTCATATTCGAATGGCCTGTAGTTCACAATTATTCAGTGCGATTTTATATGTTTAAAGAACTCTATCGATAGAAAATGGATTCTTTAACACAAATCGTATTAGGAGCAGCTGTTGGGGAAATTGTCCTGGGGAAAAAAGTGGGCAACAAAGCTATGCTCTACGGAGCCATCGCCGGCACCATCCCCGACCTGGATGTGCTGGCTTCCCATTTTACTGACACCACCAAAGCCCTCGCCTTTCACCGGGGCTTTACACATTCCATCGTTTTTTCAGTGCTTTTTGCTCCGCTATTTGCGTGGATCGTTTCACGATATGAAAAATACAAAGACTTCAAAGGGTGGGCCTGGCTGTTCTTTTGGGCCTTTGTGACTCATCCCATGCTGGATGCGCATACTACCTGGGGGACACAGTTGTTTTGGCCCCTGGACCTTCGGCTGGCTTTCAAAACCATTTTTGTCATCGATCCGCTTTATACGCTACCGTTTCTGGTCTGTGTCATTCTCACCATGACGCAAAAACGGGTAGCACCCAAACGGCGATTTTACAATAAGCTCGGACTTATATTAAGTTCATCTTACCTGGCGATCACGATCCTGCTGAAAGGATATACCTACATGCAGTTCAAAAGTGCGCTTGAAGATCAAAACATAACGTATTCGGAACTCGACACCCGGCCTTCACCGTTGAACACTGTTTTGTGGAGTGCGAATGTAGATACGGAAGATGCCTACCTACTAGGGAGCTATTCACTTTTCGACACGCAGCCCATCACCTTTCAAGCCTATCCAAAAAACCACCATTTGTTAGGTCCACTGGTCGAACAAAAAAGAATTCAGCGTATGATCCGGATCTCGGAAGGGTGGTATATCATTTCCGAAGAGGATGGAGCCCTCTATTTCAATGACCTGCGATTTGGATTGCTGACATTCGAGCCAGGGTCGACAGACTTTGTCTTCAAATACAAGATCACACAGGATAACTCAGGGGTTGTAGAATTGACTGAGGTGGACAAGAATCCGCGTGATGGCCGGAAGCTCATGGGTGATTTATGGGCGAGGGTGAAAGGGAATTGAGTTAGTGGGTTAATAGGTTCGTGGGTTAGTGGGTTATTGGGTAAAGGAGCTCGCAGTGACAGTGCTTTTTTGAAAATTCCCATCGCAGCCAATCAGAGTTACCGAAGGGACTCTGATACATTCAGGGACTCTGATACTATTACTTCGGTCACAGTGACGGCATTGCGGTTTGTCCGTCTCCCTCCGTTCATCGTCTCTCGAAGAGGACGATGTAGGTTTGGTTTGTGCATCAAAAACCCCTGCAAAAACCTCGTCATTGTGAGGAACCTTTCAGCCAGAGGCTGATTGCTGCAGCCAATCAGAGTCACCGAAGGGACTCTGATACTTACTCTACCCATGGTCTGTGCCCTCACCAGACGGAATGAGCACGATTTAGGTTACTTTCCCCTCCGTTCATCGTACCTATGACTTGATGTTTAGATAGTATCGTGAGCCTTTTAGTTCTCCCGTTTTTATAAAAGCGCCAATTTCAACCAACCTGGCTAAATCACGAGTGGCTGTGGCACTCGGTGCTCCGGATATGGCTTGATAGTTTTTTGAGCTAAGTCCGCCATCAAATCCCTTGACACCCTCTTTAAAAATCCGCTCGATCACCTTAGCCTGACGCTCATTGAGCTGATCTCCTAAGCGTTTGTAGAATTTTCCCTTTTCAATAACAAAGTTGATCGACTGTTGCGTAAAAAGCTGAGCTTTCATAACCATCTCACAGAAATAGGCTATCCAATCGGATATATCCAAATCGCGGTTATTCCTTTCAAGGGCCTCATAATAACTCTTCTTTTGATCCAGAATGGCATGTGACAGGGCAATCAAAGTGGGTTTACCCAGACTTTGGGATAATGACTTTTCTGAAATGGCTCGACCAATTCGACCATTTCCATCTTCAAATGGGTGAATACACTCAAAGTATAAATGAGCCACAGCTGATCGAATGAGCGCAGGCAAATGATTAGTCTTGCCTTTATTAGAGTTATTGAACCATACAATATATGTCTCCATTTGCTCTGGAACCATTTTCGAAGGAGGTGCTTCAAAATGAACAACGGACCTTCCAATGGGCCCCGAAACAACTTGCATGGGATCATCATGGGTGCGGTAGCGACCTATGTCCCCTAAATCTCTCCGACCATTGGTAAGCATTTCATGCCAAAGACATAGCCTCTTCTTATCAAGAGGGCTGTCATAGTTGTGATAGAGATCAACCATCATTTCGGCAATGCCTTGCTCTGCTGGTTCTACCCTGCGGTGATCCACCTGCAAACCTAGCTGTCTCCTGATTGAGGATTGAATTGAATCACGATTTAGCAATTCACCCTCAATCTCAGAGGTCTTATACGCTTCATCACTCATTAAATCAACCTTAAGAGCTTGCTGTTCATTTTCATCAACATGCTGAAGGCTTCCATATAACATACCTGCATTCTCAAAGAATTTCAGTTCATATTCTTTGAAATCTTCTATATGATAAATGAATTGAGGCCAGTTCCTATGTTGCCAAATCCAAGCCATGATCTATATTTTAACGATTTATTAATCATATAATGAATAATTATGATCGATAAAATTACATATTATAAATCATTTTATCAGATAATATGATCTATATATTCGCAGTATTCAATCATTTGAGTGTGTAACCAGATATTTCCTACAGCCAACCAGAGTCACCGTAGAGACTCTGATACTTACCCATGGTCTGTGGCTCACCATAGCCGTCAACTTAAGCCAATTCTTCATTCAATTTACCAGCTTAACTAATCCCGAAGGGATGGCAATATTATAGAAAGCAGGCCGAATAAAAGATTCAAACCCCGAAGGGGTGTCATGATAACCAATCAAACAAGAACCGTTCTTCATATGGTATCTCGTATTTATTAAGAAAAGCTAAATATTCCTCTTTAAAGGTTTGCTTTTTATGATGTTCTTCTTGATTTAGAATGTATTGATAGACATTATTGAGCTGTGAATGGGAATATGAAAATGCTCCATATCCCTCCTGCCAGCTGAATTTCCCAGGCAACCACTTTTTCTCATTGATAAAATTCGTAGCGTTGTTTTTGACAAATCAGAGTCACCGAAGGGACTCTGATACTATCTTACTTCGGTCAGCAGGGATGATTTGTGCAACAAAAACCCAATCCGCCTCATCACCGTCATTCCCGAGAGTCCCTCAGGACGAGCCTGCCTACCGGAAGGCAGGTCGGGAATCTATCGCATTAGAAGGTAAGGGTGCACCACAAGCCAAGGTTTTTTTAAGACTTCATTCTCTCACAAAATAGTTTATTCATCACCCTTGCCAGGGAGGCTTTCATTTTTGAAGGCCAAAAACGATCGCAGCGGCGAACCGCCCGCGGCGGCGGACCGCCAAAAAGCCCTTGGAAAAATTAATAAGTGCACGGCCTGCGCACCACACGCCTCCCTCAGGGCCAACCTCCTGCAACACGGCCTCCCCGCAAGCTGCCCACCATTTTTCCCCCACCGCCGTGATAGCTTATTCAGGTTTCCAGAATTTCGATTTTGTAAAGTATGACATTTAGGTAAGCCTTCAGGTTTCCAACAGCCAATCAGAGTCACCGAAGGGACTCTGATACTACCTACCCTACCCATAGTCTGTGCCCTCACAGACCATCGTCAATGACGCAGTCATACTATGACTTAGCCACTGACTTAATCTCACAAAAAAACCACCCCGCTTACCTACTGATAAGACAGGGTGGCCATGACTACATTATATAAACCCAATTCTTAAAGATCTTCACATATTCCCCAGGAGATATCCCAGGCTAAGACCAAGTATGGCAATGGCTGCTTTATCCCGGAGGTGATGCCAGCCTAGTCTGCGGTTTTCTTTGCGGAGGTGCCTGACAGTCTGATCCATTAGGGCCAGCTGGTCGTTGAGTTGGGTGTTGTTGAGGGTGAGCTCGGTGTTGGCTTGCTGCAGGATGGCGATGCTTTGGTCCAACTCGGAGAGGAGTAGCACAAGGTTTTCTTCCATCACGCGGTGCTCGGACTGCAGGCGGCTGAGCAGGCGGGATACCTGCTGCTCGATCTCGCCTACCCGATCCAGCAGTTCGGCATGGGTGGCATGAAGCTCCTGGTTGGTCAGCTGGGCAGCCTTGAGCTCCAGCAGCTTCTCATTGAGGAGCAAGGCCTGGGCAGCACTCACGATGTAGGCGCTGTCGGCCAGGATGGAAACGGTGTCGCCATAGTACACCTTCAGCCGACTGTCACGGGACTGGAAGGTCCGCTGCTGTGCCTGGGCTGAAATGAGGAGTATAAGACAGAAGAGAGATGTGGCAAGCGGCTTCATGGCTGAAAGAGTAAAGAGTCCACAGATTGAATTTCGTATATAGGTATGTCCCGGGCTGGCCGCGCCAGTTGCTGCAGTTGCTGCCGGATGGATAGTACATCAGCCTGCTGCTCGTCTGAGATGCGGGCATAATCCTGCCGGATGGCGATCAGTTCTTCCTGGGCCAGCATGAGCTCCGTATAGGCTGTTTCGTATGCAGCGCGCGTGTCATCGTACTGATGTAAGATCGACCAGAGTGAGTCCAGTTGCAGATCCATTTTACGGGTCGTATGCAGGGTCTCGGTTATCATGCTGCGCTGAAAGATCACCTGATAGATGATCACCCCTGCCAACACAGCCATTTTGATATAGTGCATGTACTTCTTCATGATTGACAAGGTTTAGAGTTTAAAAGGTTATTGGGTTATGGATGATCCACCTTCGCCAAGGCTATGATGGATGATAAAAGAGGCCTAAAGTCTGTCCGGGTGCTGAAGCATTCAGTCAGGCCCAGGCCTCTGTAATCACTGCATATGTGCTAGTGAGCCTATGCGGCTGTTGCAGGCGTATCATCCGATTCTTTTTCGAACTTCACCCTATCCAATCGCTCCCTGAGCAATTGACTGGGTCTATAGATCACTTTGAAACGTTTGATACTCTCTCTTGTCACAGCATCATCGGAATCCTCAGAAGAACTGCTGATAGAAGGGTAAAAACTACCCAACTGTCCCAGCTCAATGGCTCTTCCGTTGATGAGGTGATAATTGACCTTGGTAAGGAATGCTTCCAACACGGCGAGCACAGCTCCCGGGTGGGCTACATTTAACTCAGAGATCTCCTCCAACAGGTTTCTGAGATCTATTTTAGATCCCCGAATGATGGATGCATAAAACTTGATTTCACCGCCGCCGACAACCCCAGGTTGTCCTTTAGGAACGGCACGATATTTAACTGACATAATTGAAAAAATTTAATGGTTATACAATTGATTTAAATTGCCTGCCTATACCGGCAGGCGGGCTTCACTTGCTATCACGCGGCTGGCGTCAGATTGTACCCGTTGTGGCCGGAACGAAAGCGTGGTAATGCTTACCTGGAGCTTATCCGCCATAAAAATGGTTTCTCTAAATTGCTGCTTTGCTGGGTCTTGCTGGGGACAGTGAGACGTTTGCTGGGCTTTAGCTTGTTAAGCTGTCGAATGCGCTTTTCGACAAGTCTAAAGACATTAAAAAGAAAGCAATAATTACTCCATTTTAGATGCCAAAACGCTCTATGAGACAAAAAATAAAATAAAACTTTCTTTTAGGGAAAAAACCATCCATTTATGTATCCTACCGTGCTTTGTCATCGTTTAATGATAAGGTTGGGCACCACATCCAAAAGGAACCAAAACCTCCCCTACTCCCATTCTCATTTTGAGAAAGTAATTCCCAAATCGGGAAGTGTCATCTTTGTTTTGTTGACCTTTATAATTGAAATAGTGGAGAAGTTTTTCAAGAATTCATTCTCTTGCAAAATAGTTTCACCGATTTAGGATTTGAAAAGCCTCCGCTCGCCCCTAGCCCCTAAATACCTACGCCAAGGCTTCGGCATTGACTCAAGGGGTCCCACCGCACCACTTCTCGAAACCCCGGCTGGTGTCCTCACCAGACGGAACATGTCTACCCATGGTCTGTGGCTCACAGACCATCGTGCTTCTGGACTTCATTCTCTCACAAAATAGTTTATTCATCACCGCTTGAGCCGGCGCCTACGCTAAAGCTTCAGCGACAGCGTGCGGAGGCTCTTCATTTTTGTCTTGAACGCTGCGGCGTACCGCCAAAAACGAAGCAAAAAAGTCAAGAAAATTTAATGACTTCCCCCCACTTGCCTCCGCACGCCGTAATGACGGACCACCACTAAATTTTCAGGCCTACGCTCTTTTGCTTCGCAATTGGAGGAATTAGCAATGAAATAAGCCTTCAGGTTACCTATTTGATCTGCGAAGAGCTACCACCTCAACTTTCACCAAAGGTGAAACAGAGCGGTGGCCCGCCAGAATACCGGGCGTGGGGAGCCTTTGTGGGGGGAAGTGATTATTCTGGCTTGATTTTTTGAATACTTTTTTATCAAGAAAAAAGTATTTGCCTGCCCGGCATGAGGGCTAAAGAAGCTCTTACCTCCGAATGGTCAGAGTCCCTGCTACCCCTTGATCCCCTAAATACCTACGCCATCTACCTTCGCTATCTACTGTACTGAGCTTAGTGGAATGATGGAAGCTTCGGTAGACCATGAGCTTCGGCATTGACTCAAGGGGGGCCACCACACCGCTTCTAAACCGTGATAGCCTATTCAGGATTCCTGTACTTCAATTTGTTGAAATATGACATTTAGGTAATAGAATATACCAAATAAAAAACCCCTCACTTCCGGCTGAAATGAAGGGCCTTAAGAACCAGCTATATTTAGTAATATAAGAGTAAGTTAACATAAAATGGTTCTACTTTCAATGGATATAGTGGATAAAATTCCTTTTACCCACGGTTTGTGCGTGCATACTTGAGAAAGCACTTCCCAAATCGGAGAGTGTCATCTTTGATTTTTTGATCCTCGTAATGAATAGTTGAATCCAATCAAAGTAGTATATTAGCCATACCGGTTAAACTATTATCCTTTCACTCAACCAGTAATGCTGAAAACATTATATCTCTTTCTTTTACTCCTGCCTTCCTACCCTTTACTTGCCCAGGAAGAGCCTGCTTATAAAGTAATGAGAAAGTCCATGCCAAAAGCAGAGCTACTTGCGCAACTCAAACCCTATCCGGAAGCACATCGAGAGATGGTGCGTGCCTTTCGAATCAAGTCGATGTCAACAGTCAGTACGATGACTGGAGTGATGTTGATGGGGATTCCTGCGGGGATGGCTCTGGCAGGCAATGACTTTAACTGGACGCTGGCAGGTATTGGTTCCGGATTGGTGGTTGTTTCCATCCCCCTGCATTCCATATTTAAAAAGAAATCAAATCGTGCCCTCAGGATCTATGAGGATGAGCTGATGCAACCTTTTAATACAAGGATGGCTTTTGTGAGGGGATGGTAGGTTGATCTTCCCGAGAGTCCCTTTACAGCTAATCAGAGTCACCGAAGGGACTCTGATCCTCAGTCCCGCAAACGCTGAAAAAAAGGAAACAAAAAAAACCACTCTGCTTCACTAGGCTTGCAGAGTGGAATTTTTTCAAGACTTCATTCTCTTACAAAATAGTTTATTAATCACCCTTGCCAGGGGGGCTTTCATTTTTGAAGGGCCAAAAACGAAACAAAAAGCCCTTGGAAAAATTAATAAGTGCACGGCCTACACACCACACGCCTCCCTCTTGGCCAACCTCCTGCAACACGGCCTCCCCGCAAGCTGCCCGCCATTTTTCCCCCGCCGCCGTGATAGCCTATGCAGGTTTCCGGAATTTCGATTTTGCAAAGTATGAAATGGTCAGAGCCACCACTCGCCCCTTGATCCCCTGAAGGGGTCCCGCCGCACCACTTCACGAAACCCGGCTGGTGTCCTCACCAGACGGAATTGCTCTCGAAGAGGACGATTACAGCCAATCAGAGTCACCGTAGGGACTCTGATACTCAGTCCCGCAAACGCTGAAAAATGGAAACAAAAAAAAACCACTCTGCTTCACTAGGCTTGCAGAGTGGAATTTCCACATTTTAAACATTACAATCATCACAAGTGTATCTTATTTGTTCCTCGTTCTCATCTTACGGAAATCCAGGCTGTCTAAACGAGAACGTAGTACCTTACCCGGACGAAAGAGTATCTTTACCTTGCTGATAGAGTCTTTATTTACACCTTCTGGTACATCCTCCGGCTTACTGGACAGGGATGGTGAGAAGCTACCGAAATCACCTAGCTTGATGGGGCGAACAGCTTTCATATGATACTGCATCCGGTCTAATAGACACTCCAACATAGTATATACTACCGGAGTAGTCAGTGTGCTCCTTTCCGCAATCTCATCAGCGAACTCTCTCATATTGATAGGTTCCTGCCGAACGATTTTTGCATAATACTTAATAGTTCCCCCGCCAACCACTCCCGGTTGACCTTTGGGTACGACTTCATATAAAACAGACATAGCTTTAAAATTTAAAAGTTCAACAAATGATTAATAGGCCTTAACATGCTGCCCCTGACTAGTGTCAGAGTGTACCCGCTGGGACCGGAGCCAAAGCATGGTAATGCTTACCCGGAGCTTTTCCGCCATCAAATGGTTTCTCTAATTTGCTGCTTTGCTGGGTCTTGCTGAGGACAGTGAGACGTTTGCTGGGCTTTAGCTTGTTAAGCTTGTCGAATGCACTTTTCGACATGTCTGCAGACGCTAAAAAGAAAGCAATAATTGCTCCATTTTGAATGCCAAAGCGCTCTATGAGACAAAAAAGAGCATATATCACTCAATTAGTGAAATAAACATCCATTTATGTATCCTACCGTGTTGTGAAATCGTTTAATGATAAGGTTGGCTAGCACATCCAAAAGGAACTAAAACCTCCCCAATCTCCATTCTCATTTTGAGAATGAAATTCCCAAATCGGGACATGTAATTTTACTCCGAAAAAGGTGTTCAAAAGCCATAAAAATTATTGCTTAAAAAACAACAACGTCAAATTGTCTTCTGAACCACGTGTAGTTGACGGCTCAACTACGTGTGATTGAAGCCTCAACCACGTGTAGTTGGGAGCTCAATAATGTGTAGTTCTTTTGACCTAAAAAAATTATTGTAACAAACTACACATAAAACCTTCCTCTATGTGCTGGAAACGCAGATTTTACACGTAATCGATAGCCTTTTCTGCTGAAGTTTTAGCCCGAGATTGAACCTGAGAATAAATAGCGCAATAAATGCCCCTGGTAAGAGCTGTTGGCATGATCAAAAGTTACTTTTTCCAGATAAAGATTCTCAAAATGAGAAAAACTGTTAAATTCATTGAAGCTCATCAAGCACTGATTTAAAGCTTTGCCTGATTTCTTCCAGCTTGCTCGCAGTAGTAATCTGAAAGGTTAAAGATCACTTTATATCAATAAGTTATGAATTAATATCGCGTATCGCGATATACGATATTTCTGTAAATTTAAGTTTCTGTTTCTGAACTTAAACCAATAACACATGGTCTGTGCCTGCCTGATCCGGTAGGCAAGGCCCACAAGATCATCATCTTCTACCCCATCCTCTCCAAAAAATTATCGTCTTCCACGAAATCTGAGTTTTATTCGTCAATTCTTATTTTGAGAATGGGCTTTGATGGGATGGGAAGTGGTTTTTTTGTTTGCATGTACGATCAAAGTTGGGTACTCACCTCAAATTGACCCAGCGTCTAAATTGACAAATCCACCTTAATCCATTATATTTAATTAAACCACCTAACCTATGAGAAAGATATATCCCCTGCTCCTGGGTATAGCATTATTTGCCTGTACCACTAATTCAGAACAAAACGCTACTGAAGACTTACCACCAATTAATGAGCTTTTTGACAGATTTTATGAGGAGAGTCTGAATCTTGATCCTATCATCGGAAATTCAATGGGGGTAACAGGGAAAATGGATACACTCCCAAATTATCTCACAAATAAACACTCCCAACTTACTCAAAGCCATTTCAACTCATTTCTTATTGAACTGAATAAGTATGACGCTGATAAACTATCCGGGGATGATTTATTGAACTATGAAATTCTGAAGTGGTATTGTGAAACACTACTTGAAACAGACCCAACTTATGTCAATTTTTTCATAAGCAACAAAATGCTTCCTATTGACCAATTTCTACCTCTAAGCACACTCATCACAATGATGGGAACTGGGAGTAGCTTTCAACCTTTTAATACGGTTCAGGATTACGACAACTGGTTAAGTAGGCTCCAAGATTATTCCATGTGGCTAGACCAAGCTCTAATCAACATGCAAAGAGGACTCGAATTGGGATATAAACTACCAAAAACGATTATAGAAAAAACTATACCTCAATGGGAAGGCTTTGTCGCAACGCCTATTCAGGAAAACATTTTCTATATCCCGATAAAAAATATGCCTCATCAGGTTTCTCAGGAAGATAGCTTGAGATTAGCTAAAAATTTTACCTCACTTATCGAAAATGAGTTATCTCCAAGATATGAAAAGATCAGTGACTTCCTTAAAAATGATTACTTGAATAATCCACGATCAACAGATGGTATTTCATCCATACCCAATGGTAAGTCCATTTATAAGCAGCTATTAAAGATCAATACAACAACCAATCTATCACCAGACTCAATATTTAATCTTGGAATGAGTGAAATTCATCGGATAAGAAATGAAATGGAAATCATAAAGGATAAAGTCGGATTTAAGGGAACTCTTTCTGATTTCTTTGAGCACATTCGCACGAATCCTGACTTAATGCCTTATACCAAACCTGAACAGGTGATCGAACACTTTCATGAAATACACGAAACGATAAAACCAAAGCTAAAAGATTTGTTTATAAATATTCCTGACTACCCTTTTGAAGTAAAACGTGTAGAGGCATTCCGTGAATCATCAGCCCAGGCAACCTATATGCCGGGCACACCAGACAGGGCTACTCCAGGCACTTTCCATATTCCAATTCCTGATGTGAAGGCATATAATATTTACCGAGATGAAGCATTATTTCTACACGAAGCTATTCCAGGACACCACTATCAGGCAAGCTTATTGTTTGACAATAACAACATGAAGGAATTTAGAAAATTATTCATGTTTAATGCCTCTGGTGAAGGTTGGGGACTCTATGCTGAATCACTCGGCAAAGAACTTGGCTTATATTCTGATTCCTACCAATACTTTGGAATGCTTGGCATGGAGATGCATCGGGCCATAAGGTTAGTAGTGGATGTGGGTCTTCATTATAAGGATTGGACGCGGGAAGAGGCTATTCAATTCTCACTTGATAATGAGCCAGAAAGTGAGGCATCAGTCACTGCTGAAGTTGAAAGGTATATGGTTATGCCAGGGCAGGCTACTAGTTATAAGATCGGTCAACTCACCATATTAGCCTTGCGAAAAAAAGCTGAAGAAACCTTAGGTAACCAATTTGATATTAGAGAATTCCATAATCAGATACTAAAGGATGGAGATCTTCCACTTGCCTTGTTAGAATCAAAGGTCAAGCGATGGATTGAAGAATCTTCGCAGGCCCAATAAAGGGCAACATTCTTATAAAACCGCTTTCCGTTAGAAAGTGGTTTTTTGTGTAAATGATATTCATCATCACCCCATCCTCTCCAAAAACTTACCCAGCTCCACCACCTGGTCTTCAGTAAGGTCGTTCATGATCTTGTAGCTCATGCTTTGCCTGAGGTCCTGGGTTTTGGATCGATTCATCGACTTTGATTTTTCCAGAAACGCCATGAGATCATTACCAGCGAGGTCCTGTGCCGTGAGCTCTTGCAGTGTGACCTCAATTCCTTCTTTTTTGGCTTTGATCAGGGCTTTGGTAAGTGCATTCACATCCCCTCCGGCCAGGGCATGTGTCTCCAGGTCGGTGCTGGTGATTTTGACCCCGGCTTTGGTATTGATAATGAGCGCATTTACAATGTCCTTTACGGGTGACTTGCGAATCCGCATAAAGACTAATTGTATCAGCTCAATCTTCACCCCGGAAAAGATCGCAGTGATCCAGAGATTTACCGGGACGAAATAGAGGAACATAAGCAAGAAAAAGGTTCCGCAAAGAAGGATGATGAGTAGGCTTGGGTTCATGAGGTGGGAGATAATGGTTTAGTTGCTAAATATAATTAAACAAATCTCGGGGGCGATAGCAGCATTCAAAAGAAAGCGCTTTCTTGAAGGAGGCGTTTGTTTTATGAAGTTTTAACCAAACAACCTCTGTTTCAATAACTAATTCCAAATTTCTTAAGCTTTTTGAGTGCCCCCTCTATAATCATCATCCTTTTTATGTCGATACCTTCTTTTAACTTCAGCTTTCTCATTACTGATCTTATTACGCTAATCTCATTAAACGATAGAGCTCCACTTTGTTCACCCAAATCAATAATCTTTGCCCAATCAGAATCTGTAAGCTTTCTTAATCTGTTATAGATCAACAAGGGGTCTGCAATTTCCCTATCACTCAGCTTGCTGAGTGTGATAACATTTTCAATATCAAGAGAGTAGTTCTTTAGATGATCAAGGATTTCAACTCCTTTTTCAATTTCTATTTGTGTTAATGTTCCTGAATCCATTAGTTTCTTCCGAATCAGGCTTAAAAAGTTTTCCTGATATTTATTAAAAATCTGATTGCCAGAATTGTAAATGCACAAACCATCCCAAAACCTTAGTCCCATAGAAGTAATTTTCTGGAGATTATCATACAGTGCTACTTCCTCTGAATCTTCTGCATCCGACTTATACCTTTTCTTAAAATCTACTTCCCGGGTCAAGTAATTAGCAACAACAGCCATATCAATCGGATGATCCTTTGATTCCCTCAGCAATTTCCATGTCTTTTCTGCTTTTGCAGCTTCACTTATTAGCGCGACATCCAAGGAATTCAAAAAATTATAGACATAGATTAGTACTTTCTTTATTTCCTTTAAGAGATCTTCTCTAATAGTTTGTTCAATCCATATCTGATCAAGATTTATCAAATTCTTTGTCAGAAAATGGAAATATGAGAGTGCGTATGCAACAGTATGAGACTTAATGTTGGTATCTCCTATAGCATCCTGATTTTTGCGTCCGAACAGTCTATCAGTAGCTTTAAAAAGAATGGCTAAGGCCACAGTATCTTGCCAATACAGCCTACCTGGTTTTGATTTTTTGAACTCCTGTTCTACCTCCTTTAGGAAAAAGTTGTAGTTTTTCTGGGCTCCCTTAGAAACATGATACGGGTACTGATTAAATATATTAAAGTACTTTGCAATTTCTGATTTGATAATAACCTGGCTTCTGGGGTTTTTTAAAAGAAATGCATCCTTTTTACTTTTTGTAGGCTCTTTATTTAATGCTTCACGATATTGTCCTTTTACCCTTTCAAAAAACCAAATAGTTTGCTTATTAGAATCTTCACTATCGACTGCAAAAGTTGTTCGGGAAAGTTCTTCGAGCCGCTGCAGAAAAGGGTTATTCGACGTAAGATCAAGTTCAGAAACTTTATTCTGACTATTTGCGAACCTTGAAATGTATGGGACGGTTTCATTCTTTTTATCCTCATCCTTGATCACAGTCAATTTCATCTGCACGAAAACGCCTGAAATATCTGCTTTAAATTTTTTTGCTGTATGATATAAAGAAGCTGTAGTTTGCCCGCCATTTACAATTTGAAAATCTTTAACGCCAGTAATTACTAGCTTGCCGTTTTCAAGGATTTTAGTTTTTACTTCCTGTGCTGTTGTTGCCAACCCATTGTTATAGGGTAGAAACATGTGTGGTTCGTCCCGAATTGTATCTCTTATTCCTTTATTAACTGAGCCGGTTTGTTGCAAAAATGCTCTGACATTACTTTCCAATAGCCTTGTACCATAGTTTTTGTAAAGTGTTGCCAAGATGCTGCCAGGTACAATAGCAAGATAGCACTCATACAGATCATTTTTTGACGGCATAGACAAACAAGGGATTACCTCACCCAAGGTTGTCTCAAAATCAATTTCAATGGGTTCTCTATTGTTTTTTGATTGCGATAACCTATGTAATCGCTCAGCATCCCAAATATGAAAGTTAAATGCCATTTCCTCAAACCCCTTCATTTTATAATTCTTTGGTGGGTCATGAGGAATATTACCATTTGAAAGAATAAAAACATTGACCCTTACTATATCATTGCGATTATCCCTTATCAACTTTGCTAAACCATGCGCTTCGTTTGACGGCTCTATATCTACCAGGTAACCCTTTAGAGCCGAATTCAGAAAGTCTAAGGGCCATTTAATCAATTTGTCAAATTCTGATTTAGTAACACGGTAGATCTGGCTTGAATCCATGAAACTTGATATAAAAACATCGACCGATTCAAATCCATCCTGAATAGCGTAACCATTAATCTTGAATTGAATGTTTTCCCATTTATTTTCCTTTTCATAGGGACAAAGTCTTGTCCCTTCTGTCTCACCAGCTTCCGACAGAATCTCCATTACGTATTCAGTGAATTTGTTTTCTTTTGATTCCCCATCCGAATCAGAATATGCCAATGCATTCACTTCATTATGAAGTTCCACAAGGAATTGTTCCAATTCAAAATCTGTGTGTTCAGCCATTTTCTATTTATCAAACAGGATGGGGAAAACATCTTCTTCTTGAACCTCAAAAGAGGAACAAGCGGCAATGTCAATCTGATATTTGACATTGTGGATTGAATCGCTATTTAAGGATTCAGGGGTGATTACTGGAAAACCATTCTTGACATTGAATAAACGAATGTTTCTGGGGGTAAAACTGATCTCCGAGTAAGCATCAATAGCTTCTTCTTCGATACCAGCAAATCCAAGTTTTACTTTAAAGGCATTCACTAGCTCAATATTGAAGGCTAGACCATCTAATATTTCATTAATTATACTACTAAGAGAGTTTATTGAACCGGCTGATTCGTTTACCAAGACCACACCCAAAAACAAAGAATTCCAAGAGGAATAATCCAATTGTAATTCATTTGAAATATTCAAAGAAGGGTTGTTTGCCTTTGTCGTTTTAATTTCAACTGCATTATAGTTAAATGTAAAGTCTTGGTTCGCACCCAAAACGCCTTGCCATGAATCAAGGACTGATTGTTTATTTTCATTACGATCAAGTAGCAATGACAGAAAATACAACTCACCAAACAGACCACGCTGTTGTTGTGGTGTTAAAAATTCCCCTGATACACGGGCAAATAATTTTTTCCAATAATTGACCCTTTGATAGATTATCGTTAGTGCATGTTGAGGTTCAGCGACCGGTCCAAGTTTTTCAATAATGTCCTCTATAAATAATGTGAAAATTTCTGTCAGCTCCTTTTCGAGCAGAATGATTGTATATTCAATATGGGATTGGCTAAAGGGAATTGCTTGTATTTCTACTCCACGAAACTTTCTCAGGAAGTTTTTATGGACTGGCAGGGAAGTATCCAGTTCCATTTGAAACATTCTTGCCCCTGTAACTCCTATAAGACCAATAAAACAATTCAATCCAAGGATGGATTCAACCCTTTTTCTCACGACATTCTTTCCCGAGGCAGATTCCTGCTTAACCCATATTTGTTTTATGTCAGTCATCATCTTCCGTATCGTCATCTTCCTGCAGAGTTTCTTCAAATTCAGCCTGAAGAGGTCTCGCAGCATATTCGTAAGTTTCCTCTCCATCAAATTCCGGGAACACCAAACCAAAACCAACCAAAGGGATTTTCTCATCCAGATCAGGAGATACTCTCGGATCTAAAGGCATAATTACAAGTAGAGGGATTCCTTCACTATTGCGTTTATCCTTTATTTCCTGCTCAGTTGGTTCAGAAGCAAATTGCAGATCTATCATTCTGGCCCTTTTGTCAAGAATAGCATTTTTATTTCCCTTTACACTTAGTTCTGTCAGACCGTTTTCAAGATTACGCGCGGGGAGTCCACCTGTAATATTTCCATCACTCCAGGTAAACGTATGTTGTTTAACAGGTTTACCACTGAGATCCCCTTTTGTAGTTATGGTATTACCCGTATTGAGAATAATTGCAACTGACCAGTTGTTAAGCTTACCATTTTGATTTTGTTTTTCAATGTATGCCCTTAGAATATCACTGCGGATGTAGCCCGAACGATAGGACGCAATAAAATCTGAAATGATATTTGAACTCACATTATTCCATAGTAAGCCATTAATGCCTCGATTAGATTCCTGCATTTCAGGACCGGCAAGTCGGTTTAGTAGATTTGTAAATGCCTGGTAGTTCAAATCAACTACAGAGGATGATTTATCAAATGCATACGTCTGAATCAGTTTACCTGAAAAGCCTACTTGTATTCGCTCATGATCCCTCATCCTGGCAAGAGAGGTAATGAGTAGCATCCCCGGATGTGTCCGGACCTTTAACTGAAAATCCTCAGGGCGCAGATTTCTGGCAGCCAATTCGTCAAAATCTGCCCGCATTTCCTCAGTAGCCATAGTCACGTGACGATACCAGTTTACCAGTTGTTCGGTTGTATATAATCTGCACAGATCAACATATCCCGGCCTGTAACCGAACCACCTACCCATCTGCATAAGAGAATCATACATTCGGGTAGTACGTAGATAGTAACTTATTGATAAACCTTCCAATGTAATCCCACGTGCCAGTTTATTTCCTCCAACTGCTATTACTGATAAACCGTTTTCATATTTGCTGTAGTTTATTTCCTCAATATTGTGATATTCAAGATCACGCGTCTTTTTTGTACCGTGAACAGCACGGACGTCAATCTTAGTTACTGCATTTATCAATTCCGACTTAACCCTATCCCAATCATATATTTTGATTTTTGGATCAGAGTATGTCAGATTTTCCAGTACCTCTTCCGTTGTAGGAATGAAATCATCTTTATAGAGTTCTTCCAGTTCGGACAGCAGATTACCCTGTCCGGATTTGATTTGCCGCTTATAATCTCTTAGAATTTCATTCACCAACCAGGCAATGCGATCAATCCATGCAACTCTGAGCGCCACATGGATAAGCATGGAGTTGTGTTTTTTATCATGACCTCTCAGTCGCCTCACTGCACAAGTCAGGATAAAGGAACGGATGGCTTCTTTCAAAGATACGGGTACATCCTCAGGTAAATCCTCAGGTAGCCTTTGTCTTTCAAATCCCCTGGAATCCCAATGTGTCTCAAGGAAAAAACCTTCCTGATCTGAGACACTCCTGATTATGTCCAATCCTTCAAATTGTTCTCCTGTTTTTTCATTCTCAAACCCAAAAACCTGTGCCGCTCCAATATAATTTGATGGAGGTGGAATATTGATAATAAAGTCTCTCGGGAACAGGTCTTCACCAACCTTTAATTGTATATCCTTGACCATGGTTTCAAGCTCTTCATGCCAGGTTGCTGGGATAAATAGATTAGCATATGGGGTTGCCGTATATCCAATGAAGGTATTTTGACTGAAAAGGTTTAACAAAGTTCGGATAAGCCGGTTAATTGTTTTCACGTCCAATTCAGTTCCTGAATTAACTGATGCATTATCAGCTTCATCATCAATTACTAAAACAGGAACATTATGAATCTTTCGGTTACCCGATGAATCATCAGCAGCAGATTGATTCAACCAAAGTATAAGGTTTTCTAAAACGCTTTTATTCTTTTTTATGACTAACACAGTGGGACTTTTGCCTCCAATTGGCACACTTAACCTAGTAGCAATTCCTCTATTGAAGTCCCCTTTATCATCCGATGATGTATAAGAATATATTTCTGTGTCAACTTTGTAATTTCCAACGCCTAAACGATTTGTTTTGCCTCTTAATATTAAATCTGCGCTATTTCGTCCGATATATCCTTCATCAATTCGCACCTGAGTTTGTGAGCGAAGGGTATTGTGTATCCCAGCAATCACTATAATTAGCTTATAACCGGCATCTGTTGCCTTGTTGATCAATCCTGTATAGTTAGCAGTCTTTCCTGATTGAACATTACCTACAACCATACCTCTCCTGTCCCATGCTCCGGGAGTTTTAGGATTAATACATTTATCCAGAATTTTGTCTGTGATATCATCGAGGTTATCAACAGGAAAAGAACCATCTTTTGCTTTAAGATATGAACGATACCGATTCCATAACTCCCACTGAATTGATGCTTTAACATCACTTAACCAAGGCTTTACATCTTTGTCAATCAGCTGAGTGGCCTCCCCGGAATAGATCTCAAAATCAGCCTCCAGTTGTGATATCAGATCTTCCTTGACAGAACGATCGAATCCTGGCATAAGGAATACATTTTCTACTTCTGCAGCAATGATATCTGCAGTGAGTTCGGCCCTGTTATACTTCGCAAGAAGAACATGAGCGATATTTCGGGCACTTTCAAATTGATCCATTAGTCAAAATATTCAATCAGTTGGGTGTATTGGTTAAAGGGCTCAATATTGAAAATCTGCTTTATTGCAGCTTCTTTAGCAAGCCCTGTTGATTTAAGAGAATTATACATGAGTCTGGCAAGCTCAATTGTTCCATGATCCGGTTCCGGTTGATTATCCCTCAGCTCATGAGATTCTGGTTCTTCGCTATGAAATTGAATAATCGATTCTACTGGTGTAGTTTCACCGATTAACTTTAAAATTCTTTTAAATTCAGCACTGCTAATAGTTTCCTTATCCAGCAGATCCTTTATCAGGGGATGTTCTGAATTGATATAATAGTGTCTGGCATCATCTCTGGTTTTCCGAGCTTTCCAAACGGATTGAAAGGAAAAACTTTTTATAGAATCGTCCAGCATCAACTGATTGCCTCTGTAGCGGTGAACCGCTCCAGCGGCTTTGCGAGTCATTTTACCCAATCTTATCAGATCTTTTCTGACTATTAAAGAGGGAGTGGCAGTCGCTTTTTTAATATCTATTTTCCAATCATGATCAAGTTTATTGGAAATGTCAATTAGAATTCTGGCATTTTTAAAATGTTCATTCTTTTGAAAGAGACCAAGCCAATCACCGTAGAGCAACAACCTGCTATTCCTGTAGATGTAAAAACCCTGCAAACTATACCATTGATCTGTTTTAGCCAACAATCTCTCTTCTGAACTAAGCTTTGAGATATGAGGCAACACATAGCATTTTAACTTGACCTGATCATTATCCAGGCTCTCACGTGCAACAAGTTGACCACCTGATGATTCCTTCATAAATGGATCCCAGGGATCAAGCTTTTGGTCATTCATCCAGATAGTGAGTTTTTTCTTTTCAATATACCTATGGAAAACCAGGCTCAGGTGTTGCTCCACCAACTCGAATTGTTCAAGAAAAACTGACCGTGCGGCTTCATTTGTGACATGTGAGTTACCGACTAAACGGTCAAGTTTTTCCCACAGAATTGTTGTACCACTTTTCAGCTGAGCCAATTCACCCTCAAATACCGAATCTGATAAATAATCTAGCAAATTCCATTTTCCGGATTCATTAACATAATCCAAGTCCCAACACCTCTTAACTAAGTTATGATCATGCTTCTTCGTAATTACAGTCAGTGATTTGCATTGAGAAAAAGAGGAAGTTTTTAAACCCAGACCAAAACGACCAAGATCATGTTCTTCCCTATCATCCTTGGGGTCCTTACTCCCCGGAGTCATGGCTTCAACCAGCTCCTCTTTAGTCATTCCATTCCCATCATCAGTGATAGTTACCCATGACTGTTCTCCATTCCACTCGTACCTTATCCAGACATTTTCTGACTTGGCAGAAATACTATTATCAATGATGTCAGCAACTGCGGTCTGTAAATTGTAACCAAATGCACGCAGGGTATTAATCATTGCCCCTGCCTTGGGGGGAGTTTCTTCTGAAGTATATTCTTCCATTTGGTTCATAACGGACTTTATGAACCAATTTAAGGAAAATGTCTAAATTGATATAGACTAGAGCTGTGTGAAAAGTAAAAATTAGTATTTAACTAAAGAATTTCTTTATGTATCTGGCAATTACATCCGCCATCAATGGAGGAACAGCATTGCCAATTTGACGGAAAGCAGGTGTTCGATTTAACCCTTCTCGTACACCTTCAAAATAAAAGTCATCCGGAAAAGACTGGAGTCGTGCAGCCTCTCTAATGGAAATCGATCGGTTTTGAGATAGATCTGGGTGAATATAGTAATGACCATCCTTGGCAATATGAGCCACTACGGTATGAGAATAAGCCAGATCATTTGCGACAACTTTGAATCTATCCAGATGGGACGATTTGTTACTATGAGTCTGTAGGCGTTCTGGCAAATCGGTATAGCTCAGCCTCTTTTTTTCTTCATTCCACTTTGTAACAGCAATTGAATATATTTCTTTATCCTGGATACAATGAGGTCTTGAAACGTGTTGTGTTAGAACGTCAATCCCATTTCTAATACCAGAGTTTTTAAGATAATCATTTGTAATAGTGGAATAACTAGCAAATTTATCAAGTCCCCCTCCAGCTTCTATTTGTGGGAGATCTTCAAGTAATTTTGAAACGGTTGACTTATTTTCATATCGAATTGCTTCCAAATCCGGTATTTTAATACCAAGCTCTCGATTCCACCCAAGAATAATGATACGCTTGCGGTTTTGAAGGACACCAAAGTTAATTGCTTCAAGAGTAAACAATTTGATCTCATAACCTTTCTTTGAAAAGAGTTTTCTCATGTTCTCCAGATAAACACCTTTACCAGCTGACTTAAGGCCCAAAACATTTTCAAAGACAAACATTTTAGGATTGTACTTAGCAAGGAATTTTCCATACTGAACATACAAGTAATTTCGTTCATCACCTCTCATACCATTTGAAGATCTAGATCTTCCAGCTATTGAATATGCTTGGCAAGGAGGACCTCCGATTATTAAATCAACAGGTCTGTTTCCCTGAATCTTTTCAATTTTGTTGTGGATTTCTAAATTGGTATTATCAGAAATTGGCAGGTTAATTACGGAGTTAAGTACATCCTCGGGGACATATTTATAAAGAGTATCTCTGTTAATTTCACCTTTTAAGTAGTCAACATACTTTTTGAAAGATCCATTTGCTTTTAGATGATGATAGACCATCCTTGTTTTCAATGTAAAACAGGCTGCCTTATCCATCTCAACATGGGCAATAGGTTTAAATCCTGCTCGAATAAATCCCTCGGATAATCCACCGGCACCTGCAAATAAATCTATAAAATTCACTAAGTGAATTTCGTAGAATCCTTAATTAGTAACAATTATTTCGACGAATTTTTTGAAAAAATCCCGTATTTATTGTTCTATTAAACAATTTTGGCTTGAGTTCGCATTCCCATAGGATTATCACTTCCCAACCATTATACTTAAGTATTTGGACATTCTTCTTATCATTTTCTATATTTTTGGAGATCTTATTTAACCACCAATCTGTGTTGGTTTTTGGCTTAACGAAATACTTACAATCCTTATGTCCATGCCAAAAACAACCATGGACGAAGATTACAGTTTTATATTTTGGTAGCACTATATCTGGTTTTCCGGGAAGATCATTCACATGTAAGCGGTATCTGAAACCATTTGAATGTAGTATTTTTCTAACCAAAATCTCAGGTTTTGTGTTTTTCCCTTTGATCTGGCTCATGTTATAAGAACGAGTGATGGGATCATGAACGTCAGACATATGCTAAGATAGATATCCTCACACCGCTCTCCAAACCGCCACAAACAGCAGCACCCAGCCTGCTATCAGCGCCAGGCCCCCAATAGGTGTGATGGCTCCAAGCCACCGGACGCCTGTCAGACACAGCACATACAGCGAGCCGGAGAAGATCACCAGGCCGGCGATCATGGCATAGCCCGACCAGTTGAGGGTGGCAGAGGGGAACTTCATGGCGAGTAAGCCGATGGCCAATAAAGCCAGGGTGTGGTAGAAATGATAGGCTACAGCCGTCTCATAGGTGCTGAGGAGGCCAGACGCTGTGAGTTTAGCTTTTAAGGCGTGGGCACCAAAGGCACCGAGGGATACGGCAAGGGCACCGGAGATAGAGGCGGTGAGGAGGAAGATTTTGTGCATGGGGCAAACTTAGTGTTCAAAAGTTATTTATGGGGCTAAATGTTCTTTTATAAAGGCTTGATTCGGTCTCTCAGAAGATGTTCTCATCTGAAAGATCCTATTCCATCACCCTTGCCAGGGAGGCTTTCATTTTTGAAGGGCCAAAAACGAACCGCGGCGGCGGACCGCCAAAAAGCCCTTGGAAAATTTAATAAGTGCACGGCCCACACACCACACGCCTCCCTCATGGCCAACCTCCAGCAACACGGCCTCCCGCAAGCTGCCCGCCAATTTTCCCCCACCGCCGTGATAGCCTATGCAGGATTCCAGAATTTCGATTTTGTAAAGTATTACATTTAGGCAATAGTCTACACTCGCAAATTGTAGCGGTGTAGCACAAGCTCGTGCTACAAGCATCGTCATTGTAGCTTGTCCCAAACTTGATTTGGGAAGGAAACTTATAATGATCCTAAATCTCTTTTGTTGAATCCATATCTTATCATATTATCGCTCCATCTCAAGATGCTGTTTAGGTATTTTTATTGCCATCTACCGATCAAAATATCTATGAAAATTGTTACTTTGTGAAGGAGTAAAAAGAATTAAAATGGATTTACAGGAAACCAAATGGGGTGTGATGCAGAAAATCATGAGTGTATCAAAACCAGGTCTACTGGAAAAAATTGATAAGCTTTTAGACGAAGAAATGATTGTTGGTTATACCGTAGAAGGAGAGCCACTCACCAAATCAGCTTACAATCAGCGTTTGCAAAAAGCAGAAGCACAGCTTAAATCCGGACAATATACCACTCAGGAAGACCTGGAAAAGGAAGCTGAGAGCTGGTGAAAAAGCTTAAAATTATTTGGTCTTAGGAACCAATCAGGAATCACCAGATCAAATTTTCAGATCTACGCTCTTTTGCTTCGCAATTGGAGGGATTAGCTATGAAATAAGCCTTCAGATTTCCTATTTAATCTGCTAAGAGCTAATACCTCCATTTTCACCAAAGGTGAAACTGAGCGGTGGCCCGCCAGAAATCGACGAAGGAGATTCATGAAGTCTATATAAAACTTCTAATATCTGAATAATACCGGCGGTCCGTCGATACGGCGTGTGTAGGGTTTGCGGGGGGAAGTGATTATTCTGGCCGCTTCGGCGGTCCGATTGATTTTTTGAGCGGTCCGCCGCCGCGGTACTTTTTTATCAAGAAAAATGGCTACGCGCCCCGGTATCTGCCTGCCCGGCATGAGGGCTAAAGAAACTATTGGAGGAGGTGAAGGGGAATTGATGTTGGCAGCTATTGTAGCGGCGTAGCACAAACCCCCAAGCTTCGTCATTGTAGCCTGTCCCAAACTAGATTTGGGAAGGAGCCAATCAGGAGTCGCCAGATCTCATGATTGGTGACGACACAATCCCCTTGCAGGACTGGAGAAGTGGTTCTGGATTTCATTCTCTTACAAAATAGTTTGATCATCACCGATCGTGCAGTTATTTGTGTAATAATTTTATATTTTTATGAAAATGGTATCCTTTTCATAATAAAAGTGCAATAAAATGTATCAAAATACATGGATCCAACGTATATTTGTATCAACTAAACCCGGGATGCATACCATTAGAACTGCGCTCGGGTCTTTCCTTTTATATCCCTTCCAGCTTTTTCGGATCTATGCCTAAGCCGGTCCTTCCCATAGAAGAGCAAATCGCCCTGTTGCAGTCTAGAGGCATGAAGTTTAGGGACTCAGAAGCTGCCAAACATTATTTGTTAAACATTAGCTATTATCGCCTTAAGGGTTATTGGTGGGATCGTCAGCTTGACAAAGTGTCGCATCAGTTTCACCCGGATATAATTTTTCATTGATTCATACAATTTTGATAGGCATCTGAGGTTGTTGCTTTTTGATGGGATTGAGCGAATTGAAATTGCCATGCGCACAAAAATGATCTATTTTCTGTCGCTGAGCTATGGTCCATTTTGGTATAGAAATACGGAGCTATTCAGGAGTGAATCGGCACATGAAGAGAACATTCAGGCACTGGAAAGAGAGTTTGGCTATAGCAAGGAGATCTTTATTAAAGACCACAAAGAGCGTTTCCCCGACCAGGATCCGGAGGCGTGGAAGATTATTGAGGTGATCTCAATGGGTACGCTTTCCAAGTATTTTAACAACCTTCATCATCAGCTACCCGAGAAAGCTAAGATTACCCAGTCGATGGGACTGAATATTCACAAGGAGCTGGCAAGCTGGCTCGAAGCTGTCACCTATTTTCGGAACATAGTAGCTCATCATTCCCGGCTTTATAGCCGTCTGATGGTTTTAAAGCCAAAACCTGTACTGAATAACCCTCAATTACCCTGGCTTTTAGGCGATCTAAGGCCACTGGAGATCAACAGACCGTTTTTAATTATCTCTGTTATCCTATATTTATGCAATGCGGTTACACCTGGCCACCATATTAAAGAGAAAATAATGAAGCTTTTTGACGAAAACACCAACGTGTCAAAGCATAAGCTGGGTTTTTTGGAGGACTGGAAGCGACATCCCATTTGGCAATGAGAGTTTGTGCATGGGGCAAATTTACATTTTGATCCTGGTATAGGGTTCAAATTCTACTATCCATTTTTGGTCTCTTGTGAAGTTGATTGTTTCTCTACTCCTGCCGGACTCTTGCGCTAAAGCTTTAGCGTCGGCGGACCTCTGAGGGGTCGGGCCCCAAAGAAGTCAGGGCCCCTTTTAGAACGATAGATTCCCGACTCGTCCTTAGGGACGCTCGGGAATGACGGGAGGGTGGTCGGTTTTGTTTCGCATAGTCATCTCTCACCCCTTTCTACCTGTAGGGCAAGCGCAGACCCTGGAGTGGGATAGTCAGCTTCTACGGTACTTTTAACCAGGTAAAGTATGGACAAGAGATCTAAATAATGCTTTCTTTGCAATCAGTATTAGGCACCAAGAATATCCTGAATTCATGCAAAACGATCCTGAATTAAATCCGAAATACTTAGGGAAGATCTCATCTGATTTTGTGAAGGTGGCAGAGCTCATCAAAGAAGCCTCTTATCAGATCAGAAAGCGGGAATTTTCAGATTTTCCCATATTTCCGGTCTCTAATGAAAACATTCCGATAGGGAATTTGCTTTATGAGAAAGGGCGTTTGGAGAATAAAATGAATTATTATGCCTCTTTTCTGGAAGAGTTTCTTGAGCGTAAGCTTGTAGAGGAAAAAGATAAATTCATTGAAGCTTACAAAGATCCCGATGAATTTTGCTGTCTATTTATTGTAGATCAGCAGTTCACCAACTTTATTTTTATACCTTATCCGGAAGACTAAAAAATTATGGAAGACCAAGTAAATAAGGCGTTTGATCTAACGCAAACAGCTATAGATCTTTTATGGAAATATGGGCCAAAAATTGTTTTGGCCATCATCACACTGATCGTTGGACTGTGGATCATCAAGTTACTTTCACGCGCAGTCAGAAAAATATTAACTAAAAGAGAGTTCGACCCATCCTTGACTCCCTTTTTAGTCACCCTGCTCAACATTGCGCTTAAGGCAGCCCTCATCGTGTCTGTAATAGATATGGTGGGCATCGAGGTGACCAGCTTTATAGCTATCATTGGTGCCGCTGGTTTGGCAGTCGGTTTAGCGCTACAAGGTACTTTGCAGAATTTCGCCGGAGGAGTGATCATCCTGATCCTGAAACCTTTCAAAGTAGGAGATGTCATCGATGCCAAGGGATACCTGGGTACGGTGAAGGAGATCCAGATCTTCTATACCATCATCAATACTTTTGACAAAAAAGTGGTTTATGTGCCTAATGGCGCGCTCGCCAATTCCGACATGACCAACCTCTCAAAGGAGGATGATAGAAGAAACGAATGGAAATTCGGTATCGGCTACGGTGATGATGTGGACAAAGCGAAAGAAGTGATCCAAAAGCTTATTGATGCCGATGATCGGATCCTGAAAGATCCTGAACCTTTTATTGCTCTGCATTCTTTGGGTGATAGTTCTGTGAATATCGTCGTGAGGACCTGGTCAAAAGCAGAAAATCTGTGGCCGGTGTATTTCGACATGAATGAGAAGGTGTATAAAGAATTCCCGAAACACGGCCTCAACATCCCATTCCCACAAATGGATGTGCATGTGCATAATAGTAAGTAGGGGGTTGTAATTAGGAGTGGTCTGTGAGCCCTGCCTTTGCCTGCACGCTGGCGCTAAAGCTTCAGCGCCAGCGTGCAGGCAGGCACAGACCATGGGGTAAGAAGAGGTGGTAAGGACACTTTAATAAATCCTGAAGGGATGCCATTATTATAGATCCTAGATCAAATAGAAGGTCCAAACCCCGAAGGGGTGTTATTATTATGTCACTCCTTCGGAGTTTAATATTGTATTAATGATATTTTCTACAATCCTGTCATCCCTTCGGGATTCCCTCCGTTCATCGTCTCTCAAAAAGGACGATGTAAAAAAATCGTATGTATTAGAAGACGCTATTTTAAAACGGTGGGAGTCCTTCCGAATACTAAGATCCATTCATTCCGCTTCGCTCCATTCAGGATGACGATGCAGAGTTCGTTTTTAGGTCCGCATTGGACGAATTTCCCTCCGTTCATCGTCTCTCGAAGAGGACGATGTAGGTAGGCAGGCAAATGCAGGCCTTCAGTATCGTCCCTTGCTGGAGTGATACCTGACGAGATGGTGGAACGCCAACATGAGCTCCAGGGAAGGAATATCATCCTATTGGAATCCCCCTTTACTGTTATCCCAAAATCAGTGTAAAGGCCTTGCATAAAGGGGGCAAGGGGGATTACACTGGTCCCATTTCTTCTTGGTGCCTTCAAGCCGTGTGTTTCACCAGCGTTTGGTTAAGTCCTGCACATACCCATGTCTTAGACACCTAAATAAATCCCGAAGGGGTGTTATTATTATGTCACTCCTTCGGAGTTTAATCTTGTATTAATAATATTTTTCTACAATCATGTCATCCCTTCGGGATTCCCTCCGTTCATCGTCTCTCGAAGAGGACGATGTAGGTAGGCAAAAGTAGGCCGGTCCCTTGCAGGAGACGATACTTGAACATCAGCGAAAATCCCCCTGTATCCCCCTTTAGGAAAGGGGGATTACTTCTAAAGTCAATCTTTCAAAATGGATCAATTAGTGTTTGCTACTCAGATCCCTGGCTGGTGTCTATCCTCGCTAGGTGGGTCCCCGCTTTTATGGGCTGGTCGGTGAGACACAGTGATACACCGACCACAGATTACAGAATCTACAACCACCTACCCCTCCATTCATCATCTCTCGAAGAGGACGATGTAGGTAGGCAGGCAAAAGTAGGTCTTTAGTATCGTCCCTTGCTGGAGTGATACCTGACGAGATGGTGGAACGCCAACATGAGCTCCAGGGAAGGAATATCATCCTATTGGAATCCCCCTTTTCTGTTACCCCAAAATCAGTGTAAAGGCCTTGCATAAAGGGGGCAAGGGGGATTACACTGGTCCCATTT
>DKPQ01000017.1 GCA_002471275.1 Flammeovirgaceae bacterium UBA7330 | reverse complement strand
ACACCCGCTTAGACCATAGAGGCCTAATAGGACAAGAAGTCTAATTGTTGAGAACTCGTCATTTGATAGAAATCCGGAACTCTTTTAACGAAATTTTCCAGAGAACTCATTTTATGCAAAATTATCCTCTACATATATCTCACCATTTCTTGACAGTCGCCATTTCCCATCTTCAGCTTCTTCAAACCAAGCATTATTATTTTTAAAATTTGTGATCTGTTGTCTCAAATGTTTGGGTCTTTTATCCAGTTTTAGAGCTCTGTATGCATAATCAATGTTCCCATCTGAAAAGCTTTCAAATCCAAGGAAGTTACTTAAATAATAGGCAATCGTAAGAATTCTTTTGCCAGTGTTACTCCCAGGTTGTTTTTCATCAAATAATTGTTTTAATGTTTTCTTTTTACTGTGCGCATCAAACTTTTCTTGAATAATACTCTTTGCACTTGTCTTTGACTTTGTATTGGATTTTGGGGTTTTGACTGACTTTGTAGGTGCTTTTTTTGTAGCTGATTTTTGCGGTTTGGAACTTGAGCTGCTAGTTCTGGATATTACTTCTTTAGCTTTGTTGATACCTTTTTCTAGAATAGAATAATCTGTTTCATTTAGCTTACTGATGTAATCAGCTTTTACAACAGCTGTTATATAAGCAGACAGATTTTTCATTCGGACGGTCGTCTTTCGTTTAGTCTTTTCATAGATATCAATAACATCCTGCCTTGTAAAAGTCTTTTTACCTTGTTGAAGCATGTAAAATGCGTAAACGACAATCCACTCAGACTCACTATTTCCAAGATTCTTTAATGCGACTGTTTCCAATGATGGTAACTGATCCATTTGTGAGTTCTCCTTTTCAGAAATTACCTCTTCAACCTCTTGAATTTCAGCATCTTCCAAATCTATATTTGACTCTTTGTTGATGTCGGAATTACTTCCAGTTCCGCTAGTTAACTGCTTAGCAATCAATATTTTCCCCCATGAGTCCGTTATATCTTTTCCAACATGATCAGTAAATTCTGCCTCAAATGTTCGACCTTGAGCATCTTCCTTATAGATAATTTTGTTTTTCGCTGTTGATTCCGTTGAGGTGTTCAAATCTTCCACTTTAGCTCCACATGCTTCACAAAATTTGGCATTTAGACTTAATCGTTCTGAACAACTAGAACATTTTTGTCTAGTTCCACATTTACCACAAAATATGGCGTTTTCACTGAGGGTATTTTGACAGCTGCGGCAAGTTATTTTCATAGGTAGGTGAATTATAAATCCTATAAATCTAATTCATTAGTAGTTAACGCTTTAGGTAATTTAATAAAAATGAACTTTATCCAGCTTTATCTTAATCGCACACATTTGCCACTCTCCTTCCCTACTGACCAACATCTCTCAATGCAACATGTTGATTCCTCTTTCGAGAGTAGTGCCAAAAAAGTAGTCACAAACAGTCTTTGATTCCATGTTCATTTAAATCTCTTTAATACCACATTTTAATAAGTACTCATAGGTGCCATCATAGAATGAGGGCAATCGTGTATGGTCAGATTCGTTTCCCTTGGGAATAAAGATGATCATACCTTGTCGGGCCCTCGTAAGTAGTACCCGATAGGCATTCAACAAATACTTTTGCCTGCTTAGCTTATTGATATTTTGCCATTTGTCTCCTCTGAATGAATTCCCTTTCCAGGTATCATTGACAAATCTCAAATCACCATCCCAACAGACACAGGTCCAGTCTAACTCAAGGCCCTGGACATGAAATTCCGTTGCTACAGATTCCATATAATATGACGAGCGGACATCTCTTTTGTCATTTAAGAACCAATGGATTGGTTGTATTGGAGACTTAACATCGATTGCATAGGGCTTCAATCGTTCAGCCTGAGAGGACACAATCATCCCGTATCGTTCAGATCCCCTTGCCTGCTCTTTCAGCCAGTATTTGGCTTTCTGCAGATCTCTAGTCAGTAGCAAAGGATATCTATCTTCAAAATATTGATACTGATCTTTGGCTTGATCAGCCTCAAGGTCTAAGACACACTTTACGAAATCTGACAATCTTTCTGCTCGAAAAGATCTTAATGAAACAGATAGGTGAAGGCTTGTACTGAAATCTACTGACTTATGGGTTGAAAGCATTTCCAATGACTTCCCGGCTGCATATTCTTTATCGGTTAACCTATCAGAAATATAAATACTCCAATCTGGGTAAGATCGGTTCAAAGACTCAATCCATTCACTAATACCTGCTTCTCCGGTATTGATTTCCTGGCCACCCCCTACCAAGCAGACAATCACTGCCCAATCTTTATGTCTATCCAGGCAAGAAATCAGGAATTCGGGCTCTGAAAAATTAAAATCAGGCTTGTTCTTCTTGGACTTCATAAAGGCTTTCGTTTGTTCCAAGTTCCATGCCCGCTGAGCTTCATCAAAGATTGCTACATGGTCATATGGAGCCTGTGCATCCAATAAGTATTCATCTCGATAATGGTGAACATTTTGTATGAATGCTTTTACCTGACTCAACACCTGACCCTTTTTGATCTTTTTTCCCTTTTCTTTTTCCCGCTTGACACGATCTCTGGTTAGTGCCTCTCTAAGGATAGCTACCAAAGGCCCATTGCCGGAAAGAAACACACTACTGGCTTGAGTATCCTTTCTGGAATGCTGTGTGGCAATGTTTAGCCCCACCAGGGTCTTACCAGCTCCAGGAACACCAGTCACAAAACATATAGCCTTCTCATGATTAGATTTAGCATGTTCTATGATTTCTTCAATCTTTTTACTGGTCTCTCTCAAGTTTTTGGCCGAAGCGTCCGATCTCGATATCTCTTCAACCGAGTGATCATTGTATAAACTTTTTGCCGCTTCGATGATGGTTGGTGTTGGTGCATATCGCCCTTTGGACCAATTTTCTAGATGATTTGAAGGTTTATTGTCTTTCAGCATAAGCTGGATAAGCTCCGAAACCTGTTGTCCCGATATGTGCACAGGATAATAAACCTTGTCCTTATGAGGGGTCATCTGCAAGGCTATGACTTGATCTTCTGCTTCAGTGGAAACTGCAACCGGAGCGATAACCAGGTCATGCGATGACTCATGAAAGTTCTTTAGGTCGAGTGCATAATCAAATACCTGATCATAGTAGCTGCTTAAAAAGTCCTTCGCCCCTACCTTAAATTCTATAACAAAGAGAATACCATTGATGGATAGCACTACATCAATTCTTGATCCCATTCGGGGTACTGAAAACTCGAAATAGATGTTTCCAGCTTGTATTGAGGACAGAGAGTCTTTCAGCAGTTCGATCTCAACTTCCCAGGCTCGTTTTTGAGTTGTTTCATCTGCAAACCCACTATTCAGAACAATCTTACCAATGATCTCACTTGTTGATTCAGTGATAAAGTCTGCTATTCTGTTTTCATAGAAACATCTCATTTGGAAGGGCGATGATGATAAAGTCTATAAAACATATTATTATGTATTGAATACACCATCTGCAATATACCGGAATCCTCCGGTATTTGTCAAGCTCGGCACACAACTCAGCGTGGAAAGATACCAGTTAACTTAAAGTATAGCCACGGGCATTGATTTTACTTATAGAAAGAACCCATAACACTGCTGATATGACCTACACGCCCCGGCTATTGGTATGTTCCCCTCTTACTCCCACAACCATGCCTCATAGTCCTCTTGAATCTGATTCATCTGCTTACCCAAAACATCAGTTATCAGTAATGGATCATATTCCAATGGATCCTGCAGTCGGTAGGATTCGAACATTTTTGATAACTCACCTTGCTCCTGTAGGTAAAGTGCAAAACTTCGGGCCAGGGAAGCTTTGATCAGGGAGTTATCCATCCGATCATCATAGGAAAAGAATTTTTCCCAGCCCATTTTCATCATCCGTTCCAGGCTGGGATTGAAATTGCCTCTGATTTGACCCAGTGCCGCTTCTCTCCATGCCCTATTTCCCAGAATCTGTCCATCTGCCTGTATAGTACTCACTTCATACAACGCCGGTACACCCTCCGAGATCCATGGAGGCAGGAACGGGGTGTTCTGGTTGATCAGGATATGCAGCAATTCGTGTTTAAGTGTGCCCCCATTTAGACCCGGATCATAGGCCACCATGCTGTAGTCACGCATTTCGGAATAGCCAATCAGAGAATAGCTAATTTCGAGACCGTGTATTTTTTCTCCAAGTGAGATAAATCCATCCCTATCAGTGGAAATGTAAACGGTAATTGGATGTTCAGGCATTGGAAACTCATAGAAATTCACAAAGAAATGACACGCGGCTTCCAGGGTTTCGGCCACACGCCTGGCTCCGGTAGCATAATTAGCGCCCTCTACGAATACCATAAAATTTTGCGTCGAGGCGATGCTGTAGGAGTCCAATTGTGCAGCACCGGCCAACCGAATGGTATCTTTCTGCGCTGCTGCTTGCAAGCGTGACGTATATTCAGCAGAGTCGATCTTACGTGCTACACGGGTTTGATCAAATTCAGAGCTCATTCCAAAGAACTCCTTACCGCTTACGATAGCCGGTGTGGCAATCGTGAGTGATGCCAGGGCGCCGTAGTTATTGGTCTGTGCCAGGGTGTGTGGTGATCCGCAATTGGCGATGGATGACTCAATATAGTTCTTCAGATCCTGCGATGTGATCCAGTAGGCGCGCAACATCCAATTGAAGTAGGCACGTCCATCATTTGGCTGGTTATTTCCGCAGTAGCATATGGCTTTAAGCAGATCCAATTCAAAGACATCACTGCCGGCTGCAGGACGTCGGCTGTTGATTTCTGCCAGGGCGACGTCGTATTTTTTATTCACCCATATCTGGGATTTAATATCATCCAGCCAGTCCTGACCATTGACAGTACCGGACAGAAAGGCTAAAAAGATGATTGCACAATAGCTCTTTTTCATGGTTTAGTTTTTTAGTTACCTGAGGGATCAGGAGGCGGTTCGGCTCCCTTCTTTAGTACGGGCTTATCCTGTTTAATCATGGTAGAATCATAAGGCTGAATAAAGCCAGTGGGAGACACTCCCAGACTATTCATATATACCGAGCTGTCCTGCACTTTGATCTCACGCTGATAAGCAAAGCTGAAGATCAGCAGCACTACTCCTAAAAAGGCCAGCAGTAGTCCGGGAGATGTGGAGCGGAACAGTATTCGACCAAAGAACTTGCTTTCTACGTCGATCTCTGACTCTTTGTCACTGATACGGCCCAGCACAAAGATGGCCCCGATAGTCACCATGATAATCCCGATAAAAAAGCTCAGGTATTGGATCCACATCCGTGAGATTAAAAGCACATGCGCCTGGTGATATCGCTGGTTGATGGCATAGATCTCAATCTCTGAAATCGTGAGCCATTTGATAGCCTCAAGATTCGGATCAGCTGCTACAAACTCCCTTACCGTAGGATCCATCGTAATATTCTCGTAGGTATAGATCCGCTGGCTGAGCCAGATCAGTTGGGCGCTGGAAATTACAATAAAAATCAGAGAAAGTACAATCAGCATGGTCTTGATGAAGGGGATCAGGTTTTCCTGGATCCGTTCATTGAACGTTCGTTTTTCTGCCATGTCTGAAGTTACAAATTCCCAACTAGTTATTCAATCATAATAGATCTGAAATTCAATACCCAATTATGGATAATTTTCAGATGACGGGAAAATATTAATTAAACCCAGAATTGTCATTAGGGTTTTGTTATGAAGGGCTAAAGTACAAGAAAATCAACGGTCCGCCGCTGCAGGTGCTTAGATGAGGAGGCATAGCCTAAGCTATGGTGACGAATCAACACAGTGATAAGTGGCTGATTTTGAAGTAATTTAGCACTGTAATAGAAAGTCTAATGACAATTCTGGGTTAAAAGTGATTGTATTGCACTATAACACCGCACACATGTGCCACCTGATAGCTATTGGGGCTCCTTCTCTCCTGGCCTATATCTCACTGGGGTACTCCTGCAGGCAGGGCTATATTAACCTCCCTACATTAATCAACTTCGCTAAAGCTCCATTGATCAAAGCATTTCGGCGGGCAGGCATAACCTACCTACGCTAAAGCTTCGGTAGCCAATGCACTGATAACATTATATAAAAAAACTATGGATTTGCATTTGCTCCGACGCTGAAGCTCTGGCGCAAGCGTCCTGGCCCGCGGTGCTTTCAGGTTCGAGCAAACTAATAAGGATATTATACAATCATATGACTCTTTCCTAGCTTTCGCTGCATGTATTTCCTACTTTTGCGCCTCGAAATACAAAGCCTATGATCACAGCAAGCAATGTATCGCTTAGATATGGAAAGCGTGTTTTATTTGATGACGTCAACATTAAGTTCACCCAGGGAAATTGTTATGGGGTGATTGGTGCGAATGGCGCAGGCAAGTCCACGTTTCTGAAGATTCTTTCCGGGGATATCGACCCTAATACCGGGTCTATTGCATTGGAATCTGGTAAGCGTATGGCCGTCTTGAAACAAAATCACCATGAGTATGATAATCTATCTGTGCTAAACACGGTGATGATGGGACATACTGACCTCTGGAAGGTGATGGAGGAAAAAGATGCCATTTATGCCAAAGCAGACTTTTCAGAGGCTGATGGTGTACGAGCTTCTGAGCTGGAGGCTAAGTTTGCAGAAATGGATGGGTGGAATGCAGAGTCTGATGCAGCATCCCTTTTAAGTGGATTGGGTATTAAGGAAGATGACCACCATAAGCTCGTGAAAGAACTGGATGGTGCGGAGAAAGTACGCGTGCTCCTGGCACAGGCTCTTTTTGGTAATCCGGACTTGCTCATTCTGGATGAGCCAACAAACGATCTCGACATCCAAACGATATCATGGTTAGAAGATTTTCTGCTGGATTTCAAAAACACAGTGATCGTTGTTTCTCACGACAGGCATTTTCTGGATACCGTTTGTACTCACATTGCGGATATCGATTTTAGTCAAATCAAACTGTTTACCGGAAACTATTCGTTTTGGTATGAGTCCAGCCAGCTGGCATTGCAGCAGCGCTCTTCGGCTAACAAAAAAGCAGAAGAAAAGAAAAAGGAATTACAGGAGTTTATCGCACGGTTTAGCGCAAATGCAGCTAAGTCTAAGCAGGCAACAAGTAGAAGAAAACTGCTTGATAAAATCAATGTAGAAGACATCCAGCCTTCGAGTAGAAAGTATCCGGCTATCATTTTCACCCAAAATAGAACGGCCGGAGATCAGATATTGGAAATTAAAGGATTATCGAAATCTCAATCTGAGGAAATACTTTTTTCTAACATTGATCTCTTTGTAAACAAAGGAGATAAAATAGCCGTGCTGGCAGAAGATGCCAATGCCATCACAGCGTTTTTCAAAATACTGAACGATGAGTCGGAAGCTGACGAAGGGTCTATAAAATTTGGACAAACCATTACCACTGCCTATTTGCCAAATGAAAACTCCGACTACTTCCGTACGGATCTCAATTTGATTGATTGGCTAAGGCAGTACGCAGAAGGTGAGGCAGATGATGTGTACATCCGTGGATTCCTGGGTAAAATGCTATTTTCAGGAGAAGAGACCTTCAAGAAAGCCAATGTACTCTCAGGAGGAGAAAAAGTACGATGCATGACGTCACGAATGATGCTCAAAGGTGCCAACCTGTTGATGCTGAATGAACCTACCAATCATCTGGATCTGGAGTCCATTACGGCGTTTAACAATGCATTGAAAGACTTTCCGGGCACGGTGCTCTTCGCTAGCCATGATCACGCTTTCACCCAAACAGTAGCGAATCGAATAATTGAGCTTACTCCTACGGGTCTTATCGACAAGCTGATGACTTTTGATGAGTACCTGGAATGGAAAGCGACAGCACTGGTGTAGCTAATTTGTATGTTGTAATCCCCCTTCAAACTAAGCTCGCCTCCCGACAAGTAAAGACCATTAATGATGAGAAGAAAAATCCCAGAATCAACGCTACCAAAACTCAATCGATCGCAAATGATTACTTCCGAAGGCTTACAAAAATTAAGGGAAGAACATGATCACTTGTGGCGTGTTGAACGGCCAGCCGTCACCGCGAAGGTTTCATGGGCGGCAAGTTTGGGAGATCGTTCAGAAAATGCAGATTACCATTACAACAAAAAACGTCTTCGGGAAATTGATAGTCGCCTTCGCTATTTGCGTAAGTGCATTGATGACTTTAAAGTGATTAACTACCACCCCCACCAGGAAGGCAAAGTGAACTTTGGTGCCTGGGTAGAAATTAAAAATGAAGACAAAGGTCTCCAAAAACGTTTTCGCATTGTTGGATACGAAGAGCTCATCGGTAATCAAGATTATATCTCTATGGACTCCCCAATGGCGAAAGCGCTTCTTGATAAATCCGTAGGTGATAAGGCCATAGTTAAAACTAAAATGGGTGATTTTGTATGGAAAATTCTTAAAATAGAGTATCAGAAATAGTCCTAAATAGATCTCAGGCTATCACACTATCATTTTTTAACTACTTTTTGACTGCTTCTAAGGACGAAATAGGCCTAGACTGGCTGTCCGCCCCTAAACTATTAATCCCGGCCATGAATCAAACCTACCTCCCGGCAGACAGGGCTATATTAATCTCCCTACACTATGTTTCGGCAGGCAGCGCAGACCATTATGCAACAGACAAGCTGTTATATAATCCGCATTATTTCGGTCCGCGTAGGATAAATATGCTTTAACGAATGACAAATATGAATTATTATCAATGTTGATATTTGGGGCTCACGGACATTACGTCAAATGACGTTCGTAATCCATACTTTGACTGAGTGTTCTTACAATAAATATTCCTGATTCAGATTCAAGGTAAAAAATCATATGAGATTTGTAGACAAATCGCTTTAGAGATGGATAGAATTCTGATGCATCTTTACCAATAGCAGAATTCTCTGCCAATGTTTGTAAAAGATTATGTAGACCATTCAAATACTCTTGCGCTTGATTTAATCCGAATTTCTCAATTCCATATTCATATATTTCTGAAATATCGATCTCACATGCTGTGGAAAGTTTATAAGCGCCCATCCGATTTCATTCTATCTTCTACCTTTTTCATAATATCAGGGATGGTGCTGTCACTTATTCCGCTTTCAAGACCTTTTGCAATAGCCGTTTTTAAAGTAGAAAATTTGGTGTTTTTGGCCTGATCTTGTCGAACAAGATGACGCAGATATTCACTATCATTTGTAAATTCTCCGGCTGTTATCTGGGCTTTAATCCATTTATCTTGCTGCTCAGTAAAAGTTATTGTTTTTCTAACGGTAGCCATAATTGAAGTATGTTTTTATAATCATACTATTGGTGTAAAAATAAGACTAAATGCTTACATTACCAAAGCAAAGAACAAGTATAAACCCTTATAAATGCCGTACACATTTATTCACCCTATTATCTGTTTTTTAATTGAGTTCATGAATCTTCGATTTGCCATTCCCTCTACCAAAACTACCTTCGCTAATCACTTGCGATAATTCTTCAGTGATCAAAGAGCTCCGGCAGTCAAGAGTGTCAAAAGAGTGGACTGGCCGTCCGCCCCTAAACTATTAATCCGCCTCTCGAACCACATGCCAGGCGCTAAAGCTATATTAACATAACGCAGGCTATTGTAGAAAAGACTGTGTTTTTCTCAGCTTATATTTACATACAAGATTCTCTACTCCTAATGATTGAGTTTTTAAACATAGACAATACTGCTTTCTCTATTTTAGGTTACGATCTAAGTTATATTGAACTCATTGGTACCTTATTTGGGCTTTTATCTGTTGTACTTGCAGCAAGGGCGAATATTCTAACATGGCCTACCGGAATAATTAATGAGGTAGCATTCTTCCTGTTATTTTATCAGGTTCAGCTCTATTCTGATATGTACCTCCAGGTTTATTTTTTTGGGGTGACAGTTTATGGATGGTATTACTGGAAAAATCAAACCGAGGAAAATAGTGTCGATACTTTATCCAAAAAATGGAGATTAAGAATCATTTTGATTCTAATTATCACAACAATATTGAGTGGTTTCTTTATAAGCAATATCCATTTGTACTTTCCAAGGATATTTTCACAACCAGCCGCATATCCATATTGGGATGCACTTACAACCGTGAGCAGTATTATTGCCACTATTCTGCTTTCCAGAAAGATCATAGAAACATGGATATTATGGATTCTTGTAGACCTGATATCTGTAATTCTATATCTTCTTAAAGGGATCAATTTAGTTGCGATAGAATATTTCATATTTCTCATTATATGCATCGCTGGCTTCATTTATTGGAAAAAGAAGCTATGACAAAAGGATTGGTTATTGGAAAGTTTCTACCTTTTCATAAGGGACATCAGGCACTCATCGAATTTGGAGCAAATCAATGCGATGAGCTGATTGTATTAGTATGTGCCAGTAATAAAGAGCATATATCAGGAACTGTTAGGGAAAATTGGATATCTGAAACCTTCAAAGACAGCTCTAAGATCAAGGTATTAGCTTTCCATTATGACGAATCCGACTTGCCAAATACTTCCAATTCATCAAAGGAGATTTCAAATGTCTGGGCTAAAGAATTTGCCAAATTACTTCCAGATGTTACAATACTATTCTCATCGGAGCCGTATGGGAATTATGTCTCTGAGTTTATGGGAATTGATCACATTATGTTTGATGAAAAGAGGACTAAAAATCCAATCTCAGGCTCAATTTTGAGAGAATCACCATATGAAAACTGGGCATATTTGCCTGACATTGTTAAACTTTATTTTCAAAAGAAAATCGTAATTCTAGGTACTGAGTCTGTCGGCAAAAGTACTCTTGCAGCTTACCTTACTAATCAATTCAGCTCAGTCCTGGTACATGAAATAGGAAGGGATATCATTCCTGACTCGAAGTGCTTTACTGAAGAACAACTTAAGCAGATAGCAGAGGCGCATGCTGTAAATATCAATGATGCGGTACAATCTTTATGCCCGCTGGTAATTATAGATACGGATATTCATATCACTCAGTCATATGCTAAACACACATTTGGATCTTACTTAGAGCTCTCGGGATGGATATATGATTATAATCAAGCCGACTTGTACCTATATTTAGTCAAAGAGGTTCCATTCATTCAGGATGGTTCACGGCTTGATGAAAATGAAAGAAACGAATTAGACAGATCTCATAGAGATACTTTGGCTTATTTTGGAATTGAGTTTGAGGAATTACCTGGCTCTTATGAGACACGAAACAGTATTGCTTATCAGTTGGTCAGTGAATTAGTAAATCGTTTCAAATGATGCACACATTCACCCTTTACATTCACTAAACCTATCTAAAGCTGTTACGTCGCAGACCTGCACTGACATCGGTGTCTTTTCCCTCTCCCCACAACAAACATCCAAATTGTACTTTTACAAGTTGATAACCAATCTAACAACACCAAAAAAGGCAAGACCTGAGAGGTCAGTGGCTTTTAGCTATGATGCTTGTGGTGGACAATTGAAAAGTGTGCGTTTTTGGCCCAAAAGGGCCTGTTTTCTTTAGCGAAATCATGAACGTGTTGATGAGCGCTGACGATGCTGTTGATGAGCGGTCACGAACACGTTCGTGAACGACCATGAACAAGCTTTGTCTTTGCCATGAATGTGTCGATCGGAAATGGAAGCCACATATAGGGCTTTTTCACCTCAATAGTTACTCGTTTTTAGCGGGATATACACAAAAGGATTTTTGGTATTATTCTAAGAAATAGCTATAAGGAGCACCTGTTCTATTTGACCAGTATCGGAGAATTTGATTTCGTTGATCAGCAGCAACCGTCGATTTTTACTCTTCTGTTAAGTGGAACTTTTATATGTTCTGGATCAAATATATAAATCTGGATGGTTCCTCACTCCACCAATTCCACCTCAAAAATCAACGTCGCGTTCGGTGGGATAACACCCCCTCCCGCACCTCTGGGACCATAACCCAGCTCAGAGGGTATCAAGATTCGGGCTTTTGTTCCCCGTTTCAATTGGGAAAATGCCTGATCCCATCCTTTGATCACCCTGCCTGTTCCTAATATGAATTCGATGGGTCTACCACGATCTACTGAACTGTCAAATTTGGTTCCATCCAGCAGGAAACCTGAGTAATGCACTTTGATGTTCTCACCCTTCTGCGGAACTGTACCTGTTCCATCCTGAAGTATTTTGATCCCTAATCCCTGATTATCCAGTGTAAAGCCAAGGGTCATCTTCGCTATGGCCCATTGTGCGGTAGCTGCCTGGATGAAAAGCAGGTCCTTCGGCTTGATCTTCAGCTTTTTATTGGTTGCAAGGTTCAGAAAATATTTCGTATTAGTCTCCTCAACGATCGGGATGCTTTTGGCCTTTTTCCCCGAAACCAACTGAAAAGTGGTTTCATCTTCACTGAAAGCTGCACAATATCCGACAAACAAGGAATCGGTATAACAATAATCAGCTGTTTCGGTCAGATTACAGGTATCACATTGCGCAATGGATGCTAGTGACAGTGTCATGCCGAAGACCAAAAAGAGGTATTTCATGTGTGTGTTTTTTTTATCGGTGTGCGAGCAAAACCTGCCAACTCACATTTTAATTTTATCCAATTCCGTTTTAGGTGCTTGAATGAGCAACGGGTACTTATTGACATCAAGCCATCGCATAATTTTAAGTAGATCAGCTTCTTTCATAGAAGTACATCCTAAAGTGGGTGAACCGGGAGCTCGTTCAACATGCAGAAAGATTGCACTGCCTTTCCCTTTAACGATGGGACTTTCATTGTGCTTCACCACGATCCCCAATGAATATAAATGGTCCTTTCGTTTCATGAGTTCATAAGAGTTCCATTTTGATTTGGGGTCATTGACTTCATTTGCTGGAATCGTTTGCCATGTATTATAATCTCCGGAATTGGCATCGTCAACAAAATAATCTCTGTCCGTTACCTGCTGATATGGCCAACTCAAGCCGGATGGTTGCTCATCATATCCAAAAGCTAAACCCAATTCAAATACCCCTGCAGGTGCACAACCATCACCCTCTTGTTTTTCCAGGGTCTCATTATTCCGGTGAAGTCCCCTTCCCCATCTCATGCCGTTTTTGCCAAAATTAACCTTGATGGCCGTGCTTACGGTATCCCACTGATTTCCCTTTTTCTCTAAGCGTAAAAGTGTACCTGTCGTGCCAGCCCACTCCTCTGCATACACCAAAATGACTTGCTTACATGCATCTGGTAGTTTAATAAGTGGCTGTGACTTAAGTACGAATGATGAGATGAGTACAAGCGCAAGGCTAAACATCACACCAATGAGTTTTTGTTTGCTACCTGCCAAATGAATTGTAGTACTCTTCATAATAATCTTCGTAATTGTACATCATATCAATGTTATGCACTTCTATGTCCGTTAAATTCTGTCTGATATCTGTTGACATCGGAATATACCAATCTAGCCCGTCAAATATTCTTCTGATTTTAAGATTCGTAAAACTGTATCCGTGTCTGGCATAGATCATGTTTCGATATAGCTCTATTTCTTCTGTCTTAAAGTTTTCCACCTGCATAGGCTCCAAATACTCCTCGGATGCCTCTGGAAATTCACCAAGAGATGGATCGTATCGGAAATTCCGCTTCTTGAGGCTATACGTTTTTGGTTGGACGGTGTTTTTGTAAGGAGCCCACTTACCATTTAATTCCTTTTTCGCCTCATCTATCGTGAACTCAAATTTACCGTCATATTGGTCGTCACCAGGCTCCAACATCACCACATCATACACCTGAGGGCTGGAGGATCTGATCGTTCCTGCAATCTTGCGATAATTACCGGCACATACGCTGTAGCCAAATATGGAATCATTCTCAATGTTTGAGATGGCTATGTTAATCTTGTTCTTTCCAAACATGCCTACCCAATAGCCATACAGCGGGTTCTTCGATTGATCGATATTCTTAATATCATTATCTACTAAATTTTGCTCTGCGGTTCGCTTGGGACCTATTAGTCGTGCATTCTTTTTGACATTAAGTAATACTTGTTTTACTTCAGTCTCTTCTTCGACTGGTGTGTCAGTCTTTACATTATTGCTATTCTCACTTTTATTTCCAGAACAGGAAAAAATAAGCATGGCGATAAGTACTGGCAGTAGCTGGGTTATTTTGCGCATAAGTCTGTAATTGAGTTATTTTGTATACAAGTCTATTGCTGTATTTCATCGTAAAATAGAAAAATATTTGACAACTGTATCACTAAAAAAATATGTTTATTATGCACTGCTTCTTGCGTTGGCATTTTTTCTGTTTTTGATGATTGAAATCACCATTCCATATTTTCAACTTCGGGATGATGTAGCCTTTTTAAGAATCAAGCAGGTAGTATTGGACAATCAGCTATGGAAACTGGCATTTTACACACATGTATTTAGTGCTTGCTTTTGCCTTTTAGCCGGATTCACCCAGTTTTCAAATCAACTGCGAACGCTTCATCCCCATGTACATCGATGGATGGGCTACCTCTATGTGATGGTTATTTTAGCGCTCTCGGGACCATCAGGTTTGATCATGTCTCTTTATGCCAATGGTGGTATTTGGTCGCAAATTGCTTTCACACTCCTAACAACTCTCTGGATCCTGTTCACTGCCAAAGGAGTAATTGAAATAAGAAAAGGCAATGTGCTTAACCATCAGAAATTTCTCTACCGTAGCTATGCGTTAACCTTGTCAGCTATCACTTTAAGACTATTGAAACTCGGCATAGCAGTTACCCTACAACCCCAACCTATGGACCTGTACCGATGGGTAGCGTGGTTAGGTTGGGTTCCGAATTTAATCCTGATAGAGCTTTATATCCGAACCAAAATGAAATCTTCTTTTAAATGAAATGGTTTTTCCTCACGATACTTGGGCTTCCTTTGCTTTTCTCTTGCCACCACAAGGCATCTAAAGAATCAACAACAAGCGATGAATTGGCCATTGATACTGTAACCCCGACAGAAGTGGTGGAAGAATCCCCGGATGCGCTCATTTCCGCTTTATCCGATACTTCCTTTTTGTTCTTAACGACGCTTTCAAATGATTTCGTTTATGACATGAAATATGCCACGACGGATAACTTCCTTAAAACCAGGGTGTATTCCTGCGATCAATGTTTGATCCGCAAAGAAGTAGCAGAAGGATTAATCAAAGCCAATGATTTGTTGATGCAACGAGGGTATAGAATCAAGCTCTTTGACTGTTATCGCCCCCTATCCATACAAAAGAAAATGTGGGAGGTGCTGCCTGATAGTAAATATGTAGCCAATCCTAAATACGGATCCGTACATAACCGCGGAGGAGCAGTCGATATTACCCTGGTTGATACGAATGGGGATGAGTTAGCTATGGGGACTTCTTTTGATCACTTCGGTGTAGAGGCACATCATTCCTATACTAACCTACCTGACAGTGTAATCACGAATAGAAGATTGCTAAAAGAAACGATGGAAGCCGCAGGTTTTTCCGCCATAGACACCGAATGGTGGCACTACAACTATGGAACCTCAGGCAACTATCCTGTTTCTGATTTCGAAACGAAGTGTGATTAGTGCATATTTGGGTCCTCAAACCTTTCCTGTAGGACCCCACTCTAGCTAAAATCCCTTCTCGCTCATCACTTTTATTTCCAAAATCCGTTAACTTTAGTTAATGGGAATTTTGCGATTAGTAGTCCTTCTTTTCCTTATTTCCTGTAGTTCCAAAATTGGCAGTATCAAGCGTGTCTACCATGCATCTGAGCTGCCAGATGAGTCCAACTTAGAATCCAATGCTTATTTAAAACTTCACCTCAACGATGGTCGGCTGGTGACGTTTAGATCCTGGGAGTTAGATACTGAAAGGAGATCAGTTTCCGGAGATGGGTATGTCCACGAAGCGAATTGAAAATAATCCCGCACAATACTCGAGAAGTGTTTCTTGATTTCATTCGCTTCAAAATATTAAGATCATCACCATTCGAGCCCTGCCTCGCCGGCAGACGGGCATGGAGGCTTTTATTTTTAAAGGCTAAAAAAGAAAACCCGACCAAAACATGTTTGATCGGGTCTTTTATGATAGATTTTTTCATCACCCGGCAATCATTCAAAGCCCGGGGGATCCGCGTAGCTTATTTTAACAAATTACGATTTATTATAATCTTCTACCATTTTAGTGAAAGCCTCCAAAGCATCCAACTGGAAACTGGATTCGAAAACAGGTCCTTTGGTAAAAAGGGTTTGAAAACCATAATAATCATTGTTATAATTTTCCAGGACAGCTTCATTGTCTCCAACAAGTGCTTTGATATTGATGACAGACATGTTTTTGGACCCCTCTCCTTCTTTCTGGTAGAGAATCTCAAAATTGTTTTCCTGCCACTTAGCATATTCAGCATCACTCACTTTTGTGCGGTCGGGTAAGTGACCAGAAACAATACCCTGGGTGTGATGATACTTTTTGAAGACGGTGATCTTTCCTTCAGTAGCCACTTCTAACATAAGCGTTTTAGGGAGCATGTCTTGCTTTCTGGTTGCAAATATGTTGACATACTTGGCTTTTTTGAATTTCTTGCCATTTTCCAAGGTAAAACTTTCCATGTCCTTGGGTTTATATACCTCGATGTCCTTATTGATTTTCTTACCCTTAAGAAAAGCCTGATATGTTTTCTCATTGATCAGATTCACTCGCTTTTGAAATTCCTGCGGGTTCATCATGTCTATATAGATATAACCTTCAATTTCTTTTCCTTTGTTGAGCGTGATCGTACCTTTTTCATATTTCCCTACCGAACTAGGTGTTTTCAGTTGAGCGGTGACACTGGTAAATGCGAAGCTTAAAAGCACAATTAGCGCTAGAGTAACCGTAAAGTATTTCTTTGAATTTTTCATATTTATGCTATTAAATGAAAATTAGTTGTGCCCTCGAAACTTGCAAACTGCGTGCCACAAAGAGGTAAGGGTCTCAAAGAGGGATATGGAATCAGCCAAAGAAATCACTAAATTCTCTCCCGTATTTAGAGGCGTTGTTTGATTTTGAGACCAACCCGGCCATTACCGCGGAGATCTCGATAGACAGTTCCGGAAGTGTGCAGACTTTAACTGCCACGATCAACCTGAATGATGTCAATGAATTGACCGTTCAGGATTTTTCTGTAAGCATAGATGAAAATCCGTCCAATGGACTATCCCTGGGTACCGTCGAGGCCAGTGGTGAGGGCACATTAAGCTATAGCATCACATCAGCGACTCCTACAGGTGCCCTGACTATTGATGCAGGTACAGGTGAATTGACCGTCACGGATGCTACCTTGTTTGATTATGAGACCAACCCGGTCATTACAGCAGAGGTTTCAGTAGACCAATCCGGGAGTGTTCAGACTTTAACGGCTACCATCAACCTGAACAACGTAAGCGAATTATATGCTCAGGATTTATCTGCTTACATCAATGAAAATCCATCAAACGGACAGTATATAGGCGCTATTTACGCCACTGGTGATGACCCGATCAGTTATACCATCACGGCCCAGTATCCGGATGGTGCTGTAGATATAGACGCAAGTACTGGCCAATTGACGGTTGCGGATTCTGCATTGTTTGATTACGAACAGAACGGATCTGTCGAAGTATATGTTTCTGTGGAAAATTCAGGAAATACTGAATCCGTATCGGCTTTTATATATATATCCAATGAGCGAGAGATCGGAGATTATGCTTACGGAGGTGTTATCTTTTGGATGAATGAGACCAAGGATGAAGGTCTGGTGTGTACCATTACTGATCTTAATAATGGCAATACCATTCAATGGCATAACGGTTCTAATATCAGTACAGGAGCTATAGCTACTGCCATTGGAACAGGGCAAGCCAATACCAGTGCGATCGTGAGCAGCCAGGGAACAGGATCGTACGCTGCATCACTGTGTGATGAATTAGTGCTGAACAATTATTCAGATTGGTATTTACCTTCCATAGATGAATTAGGTGAAATATATGCTAATCGGGAAATAATCAGCGCGACATCTTCAGCAAAAGGTGGTACAAACCTATCTATTGTAAACTGGAGTTCCACTGAACAAACCGGTAATGTAAATAATGCTTACATATACATATTTGCTGCCGGTCAAAGTCCGAGTCTTAACGCAAAAGCGAATCAAGCGAATGTTAGAGCCGTGAGGTCCTGGTCAGATTTTTAAGATAAGCGACTCAAAATAAGAGAATCATTCAAGCCACCTTTAGCAGTAAGGGTGGCTTGAATGTTTGTAACAAAAGCCTTTTTTCCCAATAAGGAATAATCAACTAAATGGATGAGTAACCCATCCCTTATCGCGTCATTTTATTTGTCCTCGGATTTCTCCTCCAGGAAACTGATTCGTATGCACATTGACGTAGGTTTTTCCATCTGTCATGGCCGCCAACAAATCATCAAGGGATGCACCTGCCAGGGCACCAGTGAGATTATCAGCGGTGATCACACCTTCAGCCAGTACACCTTGGAATCGACCCGGAATCAATACAGGTGGAGCTGATGAAGGATAAAGCCAAGCTACCACACCTCCATTTGATCCGGCCTCAGCCATATGAATATGAGCCATTCTCACATTTTCAATGTTGGCCACAATCAACTTGTAGTAAAGGGATCCATCTTCCTTGTTAAGTCGGAAAATAGCCTCTCCTGTTGCCTTTGTATCAGCGGGAGGAACTTCTTCATCACCGGAAAGATGTGCTCTGAAATTTTTGACATTCTCCTGGTGCGTAGCTGCATTTTCACTTTTCCTGAGCATGCTCTCTTTCAATACCGGAGAGTCGTTGGGGTCAAGATCATTTTCCATGCATGAAGGGACTAATAAGAAAATTAATAATCCCACAAATAATAACAAGTTGTTTTTCATTGGGTTTAAAAATTTGGGTTTAGTAAATGGGTTCAATATTCAAGATTTGTTCAAGTGATGATTAGGTCATTATTCTTTTATTAAGTTAGGTAAAAGACTGGAGGAAATTGTGAAAATTGGATTGAAAATATTCTATCTAAGTTTTCTCGAGTTTAATTTCGGAGAATACAGGGAATACTTTAATTGATGTTTCATCGGCTATTGTTGTGAGACAGAACTACCAATGCAACAAGTGCGTCATTGTGATGGCGCCTTTAAGCCGGAGGCTGGTTGGTGACGACACAACCCCCGTGTAATACTGTAGAAGTTATTCTGGATTTCATTCATTTTTGAAATAGTTTGATTAGCACCCTTGCCAGGGAGGCTTTCATTTCTTTTCCTTGATGAAAAGAAACGAACCGCGGCGGCGGACCGTCAAAGAAAAATCAAGCCAAAACAATCACTTCAGCCGCCCAAGGCCCGACGCTGGCCCGGTATTTTGGCAGCCCCCCCGCCTTTCTGATTGACGTTTAATGTGAAAAATTACATTTGTCCTTTCTCTATATAGCCTATTCGAGTCTCTTGAATTTCGATATCGGAGAATATGACGACTGCGTAATATATGTTTCTCGCCTCTGGTATGGTTTGGTACATGCCTTTTCTGTCTCTTGGGAATGACGTTCTAATAACGGATTAATTATAGAAACGTCATTCCCTGGAGGTCCCTCAGACCGAGCAGGGAATCTATTGATAATAAACACCTCATGAATTACGGGATAGAGCCGCTGAGCCAAAGATAATTTGTCACGAAACAATCCCCGTGCAGTACTGAAGAACTCGAGTCTGAAAACACAGCAGCTCCCCTAAAACCAAAAAAAGGCCGCCTCCTGGAGACGACCCAATGCAATAGCCGGAGCTACTGCTGCCTTAGTTTGTTTTGATAATCCGTTGGCGGAAGATTTGATCAGGAAGGATCACTTCGAGCAGGTAAATACCTGATTCAAGTTCCGAAATATTTAACAGGCTTTGTTTCTCGATACTTTCTGAAGTAATGAGCTGTCCATGAAGGTTAAGGAGCCTGATCTCGGATGGACTTACTACCTCAATTTTAATGAAATCATGGGTCGGATTCGGGTAGGCTCTCACTTCTATAGAACCCGGTGAAGCAGCTAATACCATCTCTTCGATGGTGAGCTCACCATCAACCAGAACCAGTTCGTAGTTGTCTGATTGCCCCCCTGTGACTGTAATAGTGTAAATACCGGCATCACTCTCTGAAGTGGCGTTGGTATTGGCCACCGGAACTTCCTCGAGATCCGTTATATCATCATTGTTGACAAAACCTGCATAGGTGATCTCCAGCTTTGGGACTGCATCCCCAGCGGTCATGGTTTGGTTATTGGCAGTGGCAGTCAAGGTAGCTTTTTCGATCGTCAGGGCACCATCTGCCAACATGAATGTATAATTAACAGCAGAGCCTCCTGTGAGTTGAATGGGATAAATACCAGCACCACTTTGGCTTGTTGCCAGGGTGCTGGTTTCGGGCGGAGACAAAAGATCATTTTCATTATCGTCATTCAGAAACCCGGTATAAGAGATATCCAATACAGGAACAGTCCCACCGTAGACCATGGATTTATCGTTAGCTGTGGCAATCAATGTGGCTTTTTCTATTGTTAGGGTTCCATCTACCAACATAAGTTCATAATTACTTGAAGCACCTCCGGAAAGCGTGATATCATAGGTACCAACGTTACTTTGACTGGTGGCAACAGAACTGGCTTCTGGTATAGATAAAAGGCTTGTTGCGTCATCATCATTCACAAAACCGGCATAGCTGATACCTAAAACCGGCACCACATCCCCATAAGTCATGGTTTTATTATTCGCAGTAGCTGTCAGGGTAGCCTTTTCGATCGTCAGGATTCCATTTACCAACATAAGCTCATAATTATCTGAAGTGCCCCCGAAAAGCGTGATATCATAAGTACCAACGTTGCTTTGACTGGTGGCAACAGAACTGCCTTCTGGTATGGATAAAAGGCTTGTTTCGTCTTCATCATTCACAAAACCTGCATAGCTGATATCCAAAACCGGAACCACATCCCCATAAGTCATGGTTTTATTATTCGCAGTAGCTGTCAGGGTAGCCTTTCCGACCGTCAGGGTTCCATCAACCAGGACAAGCTCATAATTGTCTGAAGCACCTCCGGAAAGCATGATGTCATAAGTACCAACGTTACTTTGACTGGTGGCAACAGAACTGGCTTCTGGTATGGATAAAAGGCTTGTTTCGTCATCACCATTCACAAAACCGGCATAGCTGATATCCAAAACCGGAACCACATCCCCATAAGTCATGGATTCATCAATGGCAGAGGCTGTTAAGATGGCCTTTTGAACTTCAATATGCAACTCTGTCTGACTGGGGTTATGAGTTTCATTTCCCGCGTGAAAGGCACGTACAACGACCTCTCCTGCTCCACCGATACTCAGGGTTTGATCAGTTAAGATAGCCGGTCCGCTGATAATTTCGTAGTTTATCGCAAGACCTGCACTGGAGGTTGCACTCAGGTCAAAATCTGTGTCTCCATAGATTTTCTCACCCACAGGCTCAAACTGAATGGTATGCGCCGTTCGGATTTCATTGGTGTATAGTTCGGTCAGGTTATAATAGCCTCCTTCTATTTCCTGTATGCCCCCGATCAAAATATCCGGATCGAAATCATTGTCGTAATCCCCCCAGATGGCATATCCCCAGGTGCCCGGAATGGGCATATCCATGTCAATAAAAACACCTTCATCATTTCTAAATACGATCGTGGTAAACATGGGCCCGCCCACTCCTGATACCAGCAAATCAAGGTCGCCATCCGAATCGTAGTCCTCCCAATCAAGATACCCAGCAAAACACTTGGTTTCCGGTGCGTTTTCGGCAAAATCATCCCCGATGTCTTCAAATACACCTTCATTGTTTTGATAGATGGTGGTGACTGGCCCTTTCAGGTCGTCATACCCCATTACAGCCAGATCCAGATCGCCATCTGCATCATAATCCCCCCATTTTACATGGCCATCAAAAAAGCCAGGGATGGATAGATCTACGGCTGTGAAAACACCGTCATCATTTCTTAGGACACTTGAATACCATTGTTCCAGATCCCAGTTAAAATCTCCTGTGACAGACACAAAAAGGTCCTCATCGCCATCATTGTCATAATCGCCCCAATCAATGGAAACACCTGTGTTTCGATCCGTAAGCTGAATCGGCAGATCGATCTCAGTAAATACTCCCTGATCATTGTTGTATATCTTCAGGATATCATCATCATCCGTGTCTGCGCCTATTCTTCCGGCCAAAGCAATATCGAGATCCCCATCACCATCATAGTCACTCCATTGGGCCCATCCGGCTACGCCAATCAGGCCCGCTTCGTGGTTGACAAACACGCCGTCGTCATTTCGGTAGATGTAGGCGATTTCAATATCCTGTATATCCGGAAACTCCCCAATAGTAGTTTCTCCGGTGATGACAAGGTCCAGATCCTGATCTCCATCAAAATCACCCCACATGGCATTCCCGTACCCGGAAACACCCAACAGGTCGGCTTCGATATCTTCAAAGACCCCATCATTATTCCTGTATATTTTAGCATACTTCGTTCCATTAGATCCAACGATTGCCAGGTCCAGATCACCGTCATTGTCATAGTCACCCCAATCGGCTTTCGTATCAGTCATGTCCTGGATAGTGGCAGATGCCGCTTCGTCCCTGGTAAACTGCGCATAACCATTGGTTGTACATAGGTTAGATAAGGTGAAACCTCCTACCACAAATAGATGATATGTTAGTCGGTTAAAGATGTCAGGAAATGATCTCATGGCTACTACATTATTTTTTATTAAAGTCCAATGGTAGCTTATTACATCAAAAACCCACACAACTGCCCTACTACATAGCTACTACATCGGAAAAAATATCTAACCATCATACGTCATGATGCTGAACCTTTTATATTCGCTTAGTTTCATGCCTTTAGACCCCGTTATGAAAAAGACTATTTGCGTTTTCCTCATTCTATGCTTGTTCATCAAACCCGGGCTGTCTTTGAGTGTGGACCCCATCAACTTATCTACCCATGACTATCACACCAAATCAGAATTGCCCGCACAGCAGGTCGGCTTACTGATTGATACTACCGGCCTTATGGACATTGACGAGATCATTGACAATGATGGCTTTGTGTATATCATCCCTCCAGCTGAGTACTTTTCCGGCTCCAACTACTGGTATCGGATGGATTTAAAAAACAGCAGCACTACCCCATTAACTTATCTCATCTTCGGCAATGAATGGGAGATTGAATACTGGGAATATGCAGGCAAAAATCTCCTCCATAACGAAAAGAAAGGTGTGTTACATACCAAAGTACATGATGACTTTTATACAGGTCAGAATAACGAAACGAAGATTAGTATATCACTAAAGCCAAATGAGTCGAAGCGACTTTATATCAAGGTAAAGGGCAAAGTTTGGGATATGCCGTTTAAGGTGGCAGATCATTTTTTCATTCAGCGGGAGGATATCTTCAGGGCACAAAGGATCAATGACCTGCTCGCCATTGGTATCTTCGTTGGGATGGTAGTGGTATTACTTCTGACCAACACATCACTTGGTCTGATCTTCAAAGAGAAAAGTAACCTGTACTACCTATTTTTCATGGTTGCTCTAAGCTTCTATCTCTGTGGGTACTTCAAATTCACGTGGTATGTTGCTCCATGGTTTAATTTTGATGCCAGCACCTTGTTTCCGATCAACTGGATGCTTTATGCCCTTTTTGCCAGTAGTTACCTGGATTATAAATCCACAAACGGTAAGTCATGGTTGATTGCCAGGCTGTTCATTGGCTATGCTGCTTTCATTTCAGTGTCAATGATCGTTCTTTTTTGGTTTTCCAAAGAGGTATACTATCATTCTCTGCCTCGAACTAACACCTCCATCGCCATCATAGCTATCCCTTTCATTGTTACGGTACTCCTGTCCAGGCAAAGAAACAAGTATTACGTCATCGCCGGTATGGTATTTGGAGTTTCCGGGGCAGTACTGACTAGCCTGTCACTGCATTTCTCCTTTCTGACGGAATCCTATCACTATACCCTGATCGGTTATGGCCTGGAACTCTGTTGTTTTCAGCTGGGTTTGACGCATAAGATGAACCAGAATAAAAAGAAAGCCGTGAAGGCCGCCTTTGAGCTCAGGGAAAGGGAAAAAGAGAAAGAACACTTGCTGGCCATTCGGCAGTTGGAAAAGGAAAAGCACCAAAGTGAAATGCAATTGAAAAACAACGAGCTTTATAACCTCTCTATCATTACAGCTTCTAAGAAGGAGGCTTTGGAAAAGGTGTACCATTATATGCAGACTCTTCCCAATCCGGTCAGTAAAGAGCTACTCTCGGAGCTCAAATCCAAGATGCGCCTGGAAGAAGATTGGAAGACCTTTAAGATCCGGTTTGAAAAAACCAATCCCAATTTTTTCAGGAAGCTACTCAGCCATACACCAGATCTCACCGAGAATGAGTTGAGGTTCGCTTCATTGCTTGTACTCAATTTGAACACAGATCAGATCTGCCAGCTGCTTCACCAGTCGAAACGTACAGTGCAAACGTCCAAGTACCGTTTGAAAAAACGTTTGCAACTGCCTGCGGAGATGGATCTGATTGATTACCTGCAGGGGATAAATCAGGAGTTGGTGGATGAAGAGTTGGTGTCTTCAGCGAACTGATCTTTTTGACATCTGGAGAAGTATTTCAAACCTTTATCTACCTTCAAATGAAGATCCATTAATAAATTTAGTACGTCATTTCCTACAAGGTCCTATGGTTCCTGGCAGGGAATCTAACCTGCCAACATCTGATTTTTTAAGGCTATGATTCAGTACATACCTTGCCACAACCCGTATTAGGAAGCACTTGTGGTCAATCAATTTATTGAAATGGCAATGCAAGGAAGGGGCGGAATTACAGGTCAATCGTCCTGATATGAAATAACGGACTTTTTCATGAGGTCTTTCTAAAAAGCGTGCCATTTACTGGTTTCACAAAAAACCTAATGTTCCGGATTCATATTAGCTTCGCCATCGAGAATGTCTAATGATGAGTTGTCAGGTCTCAGGTTTGATGATGTGGGCATCTGGAGACCGAGTAAGATCTCCGGGGAATGTTGAACCTTGATGGTGAAATTCATTACTACCGTAGACTTAAATTCCCTTTTTCTGCAGACCCTTATACCATAACCCATTTTGGACTCCTCTAATTAAATTTCGGGTCAAGATAATTTTGGAAAGGCTGTTGTTGAAGTAGCTCCGAATACCACAGATAATCGATATAAGCCAGATAGATTTCCTTTTTTAGTCGGGCCGCTATACTTCTTGACTTGATCAGGCTTCCTCTTAGTTGAACCATCGTTATCGGATTGCTGCTTTCTATCTTTTGTAGATTGGCAGTGAGTGATGGAACGTCTAAATTGTCCAATCGATTCTGTAAGTTGTGGTAGCGTGTAGCCAATGTTTGCAACTTTTTTTCTATCAACGCCAACCCCTCCTGCTGTTCATTCCTGGCATCAAGCAGGTCACTCTCAGCTTCTATGACTTCCAGCTTTCTTTTGGCCATGTCTCCTTTGTTTGGATTGAAAATAGGTATGGTAATCCCCAACCCAATGCTCCATGGCTTTCTGTCTTGTTCGATACGATAATCCTGATACTGCGCCTGCAGATATCCGACATTAATATTCGATTTTTCCAGCGCCCATTCGGACTGGGCCAGTTCAATTTTCTTTTGCCGGTAGGCCACCTCTCCCGATCCGTTAACCGTTGGATGGTCTTCAATCATAAATTGGATGTTTTCTATGGGGATTAGATCACCTAATGTCCATGAAATCACCTGATTTCGAGCCGAAGGATATAGCATTTCGATCTTGCTTCGTTGAGCATCTTCTTCGAAGGACAATTCTTCCTGCTCCACCAGTTTTTCTACCTGATCAATTTTGAGTTCGGCATAATCATTTGCATCAAAGAAATTCGAAAAACGCTGTGCCTCTAAAATTTCAATCGAGGTCTTTACGATTTCATTTTCTTCTTGCTTCAGATTCTTTAATTCATCCAGGTAGGCCCAGTCTATAATGGTTTCATAGTAAGTCTTCAGTGTGTTTTTTAATTCACGTTGACGGTCCAGTTGCAGTGTTTGCTGATAAGTCTGAAAATATTCTTTGTTGCGTTTCACCTCCCACGGATTGGCTGGTTTCAGCCGTAAGGCGTAATCCTGACGATCTAGGTCGAGCTGGTTACTCTCCGTGCGAAACTCCAACCCGTTGATCACCGGTAGCTTATAGGGATTAGACTCAAGAAAATCATTCTGTTTGTCGAATGCCTGAATGGCCGATGACTCCGCCGCCGATCGCAGAAAATCTTCCATGGTCAACTGAGCATAAAGCGTGGAAGGTAAAAGCAGGAAACAACTAACTAATAAACGCATGCCTTACCGTATCAAAACTTTTTCACCATTAGAAAATGTATTTTCGGCGGGTATCTCAATAAACACCTGCTGGCCAAAGGCCTGGCTGGCCGTTGACTTTTGCAGGATATCAGGCAATTGACTGACCGATCCATAACCAATGACCTTTCCCTGCACTGAATTTCTTAGTTGATCATAAGAAGACACGCTCACTACTTTCCCAATGTCAAACTCACTGGATTTTTTACCAACAAGGTAGGCTACCGCAGTGGTGGGATGCAATGGGTTTATCTCCAATAGTGAGCTAAAGGATTCGACCTGTTCACCTGGCTTTACGTAAACATTTTTTACCACCCCTGAAGCTGTAGCATATTTATTCAGCTTGCTCTTTTGTGTTTCCAACAGCTTTAATTCACTTTCCAGCAGCTCAATTTGATTTTCCAGTAAATGCAATTCGGTGGTGCTTTCCTGATTTACGTCTTCAATTTTGATGTTCAGCGCTTCAAGGTGTTTTTGCTTTTGAAGTTTCAGTGACCTGATTTTGATTGCCATCGGGGAATCGTCACCATTCGTCTGGTCAATGGCAAATTCTTTCGCGATCACTTCATTCATCTTCATCTCGCTTTCCAGTTCCTGGATCTTAGCATCCAGTTCTTCTATCGTGATCCCCATTTGAGCTTTGATATAGGAGATCTCTGCGTTGGCTAACTTCGCTTTTTCAGCACGTTCTGACTTATAGATGGCAATGCGATTGATGAGTTTGGAGATATCGACTTCCAGCTCATCACTGGTGAGCTCTACCAGAAGCTCCCCTGCCCTCACTTCCATCCCAGGCACCACGTGAATAGCCATTACGAGCGCAGATTTCTCTGTTTTTAGTTTGTATTCTGAAGTCTGTGCAATTCCCACTGATGACTCGCCACTGCCTTTAAAATAGCGACCACTGATAAACAGCATGGCGACCAACATCACCGCGATCAATACGTAGAACCAATTTGTGTTTTTGCTCATTAGGTAAATAGATTTTCGTTTGATGATAACTTGATCTGCGATACACCTTCAATCGCCTTGAGAGCATTTATTAATTCAACTTTGGTCACAGATGCTTCTAATGTTACCGCATATTGATACCGAGTAGCATTTTCTTTATTGACCTGTATGGTAAGCATGTGAAAGTCCCGGCAATGGTTTCTCACAATGCCCGTAATGCTTTCCAGTTTGCCGGTGTCCTGAATCGTGAAGTACAGGTGATTTTGATGCTGAAAACTCCGGAATGGTGAATGATGAAGCAACAACGCAACCAGGCAAAAAAGGACAGATCCCACAAATGAAATGGTGAAGCCGTACACCCCGATGGCCAATCCAGTGCTCAAGGCAGCGAACAAGAACAAAACATCCCTTGGGTCATCAATACGTGTACGAAAACGAATAATGGCCATGGCTCCAAAGACGCCCAGCCCTCGGGCCAGACTGTCGCCTATTGCCATCATTACCAAAGCAGTTACTATGGCTCCCAATACCAGGGACTGGAAGAAATTTTTAGGATAGTAATCACCCGTAAAGGTGAGTTTATGGGTGATGGCGATCAAAGAAGACAGCACAAAAGCCCACACAAAAGAGTAAGTGATATTGATCAGTTGCGGGTATTCGTAAACTGGTTGATCTGGAAACAATTCAAACATGTTTTTAAGCTAATTAATTATGCGAATGACCGGTCTATCCTTTTCTTATGGCACAATGCCATCAATAAGCATCGTACCTATCAGTCTTCCATCAATCCAAATAAGCTTCTACAGCAGCGGCCCTTTGTGATACATGAGATTTAAGTGTATTTACTGCTGACTGAAATTCTGCCGTACTGTTCAGAAATGTGTACCCACTGGTTTCAGTAGTAGCATAGGGTTCTATCAGCGCGGCATAGGTGGTGTATGTGTTTTGTGTAGCACTTACCTCAAACACCCCGTTGACCACCTCTTCAACATATGTATCATATATCTCTTTGTATGTAGCATCGGCATATAAATACCCAATCAACGGCCACTGACTTGATGACAGCCCTGAGAAATTGAGCGGCAAGGACCCTCCCATATTGCCGGTCTGTAACGCCTCGTTATTGTCCCATGGAATCCAAGTCAACAAGTTGTTATCAGGGTTGTTGTACAGATAATAATTGTGTGTCATTCGTCCATACGTATCCCAGTTTTGTATTACCGTGTTTACTGCCAGATACTTCAGGAATACATCAGTATCCAGGACCGTCTCCAAATTAGCTCGCCAGGCTGCTGCGTCTGTGGTTCTGTTGCTGGCATGCAGCATAGTAAATAGATTTTGTATGTCTGACCAATCACCCTTATCTTCATTGGTTTCTTTGACAAAAACAGATTCACTAAATGTGCCTGAGGCGAAGCTGGCACCATTGCCATCCGGCTTGTATAAGTTGCCATCGTTATCAGCAAATTGCGTGTCGATCACTGTATCATCTACTTCCTCAACAAGTGTATACAATCCAAAATAAACTGGCCCATCTCCATGATCTACATACACGGTATAAAAGGCAGTATGCGAACTGGCCAATCCGGCATTCATGAAGATATCACCTGCTACTTTTTCCCTGAGAAATGATTTGTCATTGAAATTGTTTTTGAGACTTAGCTTCTTGAATCCGTAAAATCGCTGATTGTCTATTTGTGGATAGTCATCTTCAAACTCATCAAAATCAAGTTTGAACGACAACTTCATATTGCCAGACCGCCATGTGGATGCAAGGCTTGAATTTCCTTTAAACCGGACCCCTACTCTATACCACTCTTTCCCCTGGTAAAATACTTCTGCCGGAACAAAGACGGGATTGTCATCCTCAAATGAATTATCACGTCCCCCTGACCCAAATGCACCATAAAGGGAGGTCATATCTGCCAACATGGTACTCCAACGTGCTGAAGTAATCACAATGTCAATTCGCTTGACTGAATTATCATCGAATACTTCTTCAAAGTTTGGATCAACATCATTGCTGTGCGTTTCGGTCGTCCAATCGGTTACTTCGAAATCGGTATCGTCAATAGTTACCTCTGAGGTACTGCTTGCTATATCTTCTTTATCGCAAGCAATTAAGCTAATTATCAGCGTGATTGAAAAGAGGGTATTTTTCATGGTAGGGTGCTTATGTTAACAATGTATTATCTCTATTTTAAGATTAGACGAGATCCGTTTTCAAATCCCTCTCTATTGCCTTCAAATACTTTTACATCTTATACACGAGTACTCACTCATCACCTTGCTTGGGTGCCTTGCATCATGGACAAACAAAGTCAGAGCAACCTATGAACCAAAAAAAAAGGTGGACGCTGCTCGTGCAGGTCCACCTTTTCCTATGTTTGAATGATGTTTTTACTTCAAAACCTCAACATTAATAGCGTTTAAGCCTTTTCTGCCTTGTTCTGTTTCAAATTGTACTTTGTCATTTTCTCTGATCTCATCAATCAGTCCATTGGCATGTACAAATAAATCTTCGCTTGAATTATCAGGTTTGATAAATCCAAAACCCTTTTCTGTGTTGAAAAACTTTACTGTTCCTTCTTGCATTGTATTGGTATTCTATTGGTATTGCCAGTAATTAGTCTATGCGCTCAACATTGATCGCATTGAGTCCTTTTTTACCTTGCTCAGTTTCAAATGAAACCTTGTCATTTTCCATGATTTCATGGATAAGACCACTGGTGTGGACAAATATGTCCTTGTCGGAGTTGGTTGGTGTAATAAATCCGAATCCTTTTTCTGTGTTGAAAAATTTTACTGTTCCTTCTTGCATTGTATTATTAATTGTATGTATTACTTATTTATTAGTCTATGCGTTCTACGTTGACCGCACTGATTCCTCTGTGACCCTGCTCGGTTTCAAATGAAACCTTGTCATCTTCCATGATTTCATGGATCAGGCCACTGGTATGGACAAACACGTCCTTGTCGGAGTTGGTCGGTGTAATAAAACCAAATCCTTTTTCCGTATTGAAAAACTTCACTATTCCTTCTTGCATTATTGTATGTATTAAAATTTTTTATTCATTAATTGACGAATGTGCAGGATACTCCGGTGGCTGTTACGCTTTCGGTCCTACCTATTCGATGGATCTATTCATCCATGGTCTTGCCAAATCTGTTTAGTTGATAGCTTTTGAAGTATTCCGCGACACAATACTTAAGTGTGGAGGAAAAATCAGCGCCTACTGATTTTGGAAATGATAATTCTCTTATAAAAAACGCATTACTTAAAATTTACTTCAATAAGGAAGCAAATGATGCGGAACCAGTTGTTTAAACTGACTGCCGGAAACGTTGGTAAGAAATCTTTGAGGAAATACAAACTGAACGGTTACTACTCACTCTGAGAGAGTGCACTTACTAAATTATTGTACCCAAAATTCCTTTGGGCGAGGCAAAGGTATGTATATTATTTAACAATAAAACATAGTACCGCAATTTTCCCGCACTGCAAGACAATTCGGATTGTCAATGACCTTTTTTTATTAAAAGGTCCCGAATTTCATTTCAGGACGATTCTAACTGCTGAGATATCAAGTTTTGCCCAAATAAAAACTGAAAGATTCTCATGAATTCTTTACACAATTACAAAACCATTGCAGCACTGGACTTCCGTAACAACCGAGGTCAATTGATCATGTCATATGTCATCAGGGGGGCTGGTGTACTGATATTTGGCTATTTACTGCACACATATGTCCTATCCATGCATGAAAATGTCAGCTTTAGGCAGTTAATCAGTATAGAATTGCCAGGTATACCTTCCTGGGTAAGTATATTGTTGCTTACTGCCAATATAATGGGCGTACTCTACCTGCATGAGCTGATTCATGCTATCGTATTTTACCTAACCCATGGGCAGCTACCCCATATTGGCTGGCGTGGCTGGACTATTTTTGCTTCCGCCCCGGAACATGTGCTCAGTGGCCGTTCGTTGATCATCAATGCGCTGGCACCATTTACGATCATCTCTGCAGTGGGTGTTATTCTCCTGGGTTATGTTCCGCTTACGCATTCCCCATGGGTCTTTATTCCTACCCTTGTCAATGCGGCCGCTTCAGGAGGAGACTTCATGGCTGTCTGGTTTGTAGCCAGGCAGAAGCGAGGCACGCGATTCAATGACCAGGGGGATGTCATTTATGCATTGGAGGCAAAAAAAGAATAATGTGGAATGTTCTAATATGAGGAGACAATCTGGAGTTGTAAAATTTCACATTCCCCATTTATACCTGGAGCAAAAGCTCAATTACCGTGAGTGGATTCACACCTTCAACCCTCTAATATATGCAACCAACTCTTCATCTGTCGCGTAGAGTATGCCTGTTTCATTCATGAAGGTGGTAGATGGACGGTTGAGGTGAAGGGTATCACCCCCGAAGGTAGAAACACATAATCCCAGCTCTTCCATAAGCAGGCGTGTGGCGGCATAGTCCCAGATGCTGCCACAGCCTTTACGTTCCCTGGGCAACTTGAAGTAACAGCCCCTGGTGGAAGACATCACTCCGATAGCATTTCGTACGCCACCAAAGTCGGAATGGTAGCGTACTCGCGTGTAATGGGTTTCAAACTGCTGTTTAATGGTATCTACATAGGTTTCTGCGAGAAAGCTTTGATCCATATAGAAATGAATGGTGGGGTCTGCCGGTTTTTCACGCACAAATGGCTGGTCATTGAGATACACACCGGACCCCTTTATGGCGGTATAGCAGGCTTCCAGGTCCGGGATATAGGCCACACCAACCACCGGATCACCTGATTGTGAGATCAACGCGATGGAAACTGCATATCCGGACCGGTGCTCAGTAAAGGGCAAGGTACCGTCCATCGGGTCGATACACCAGAAATAAGCTTTCTCCGACCTCGAATGATCGTCAGCCGACTCTTCTGTCAGCAGGCCTAAATCATAGTTTTTTATGGATTTATTTAACCCTTCCAGGATGATTTCCTGTGCCTTGATGTCCACGGCTGTCACCACCTGGGAAGCCAAAGAATCCCCTCCTGCTTTGTGTCCCTTTTTATATTCCTGATCAAACTGGGATTGGATGTACTGACCAGCTGATACTGCTGCTTCTCTGGCAACATCACATAGGTTTTGTAACTGGGTTAATGTTAATGCTTTCATGGATTTAATTCGTCAAGTGCCTGCTGAGTCATCCGTTCGCTATAGCCATGGAGCTTCCAGTGGCCCGGGCTCCAGCCATCCAGAAACCTGTAAAAGTCTGCCCAGGCATATGAATATAATGCCATCCACTCTTCTTTAAGTTCCTGGAATACAGCATAGTTATCCAAACTCATTTCAAGTTGTTTAAAATAGGTATCCAATAACTCGGATTCATACTTTTCACATTCTTCATCATCGAAACAGCTGCTGATAAAGTAGGCTACATCTTTCATCCCACAACCCTTCCCGACATACTGAAAATCTACCGCGGCCATCTCACCAGTTTGGTGAAAACAGAAGTTGGCCAGTTTGGCATCTCCGTGGACCAGGGTTTGATATTTGGCACTGTTCAATCGCTTGTCAATAACCTCTGCAGCAGCTTTAAGTGGCTGGTTACCCATCCGCTCCCACTCATCCGGTCGTGTATCCAGATGCCAGTAGGTACCTATGGACCAAAGACCCTTCGCGTCAACTCCCAAAAACGTGGCATGGAAATCTGCCAGCCATTTCAGACAACTTAGTGCATCTGCTAAAGAAACGTTTTCGGGCTGCAGACGACCAGTAAATCCAGAGGCATCCAGGTCTTCCATGATCAAAAGTAACTCTCCATCCTGTTCTGTGGCTTTCAGAAGTTTTGGCACCCTGCATGATGCACTTGTTTTTTGAGAAAAGTGCTGATACCAGTTGGTCTCCACCTGGTAGGATTTGAGTTTACGCTGATGTGAAATTTCTGTATTCCAACCTCTTGGGTGATGACTGTTTTCAGGCAGTTGAATGTGCTTGACAATGACACTTGGTTGCGTCCCTCCTTTCAGGAAATAACGCTTGATCTCTCCATAGCCACTCCACAATGTCTGCACCGATTGCTTATTGTTAATGGCAGTCGCTCCGGTAGCGCTCAATACGTACTCTTCAATCCATTTCATTCGGACTTCAAAGCTGAGACATTTAGGTGGATTTTAAATGAATTGAGGCTTTTTTCTCGCGCTACTGACTTCCTCACCCAATGCTCACGTTTTAGCATCCCCGATCCTTGAAATAAAAAAAGGCCGCCTCCTGGAGACGACCTATACAATAGCCTGAGCTATTGCTGCCTTAGTTTGCCTTTATAATTCTTTTTCGGATTGACTGGCCTTCCTGCTCAATAATGATGAGGTACACACCATCAGCAAATGATCCCAGCTCCATTTTCACTGCTCTGCCCTCGCCGGTCTTCAAAATGTGCCCATTGAGGTCTGCCAGACGGACCTGCATGATGCGATCTGACTCTACATTCAGATAATCACTGGTCGGGTTGGGATAGATGGCAAGCTCAATTTCATTTCCAAGTCCAAGAGGTGCACCGGTTACAGTGAAGGTAAACTCATCTGACACGGACCCTCCATTTGCATCTTTGGCAGTGACGGTAATGATACTACTGCCTACTCCAACCTCCGTGATTTCAATCAGGTCTCCCTCAATGATAGAAGCGGTGACCACACCGGTTTTACTGCTTTCCACAGTGATGGATAACACATCACCATCCGCATCGGTAAACACGTCGGCATAGCTAATTTGTACGGCTCTAAATCCCTCTTCCTGCGTATCGTCCGGAATGGCATTGGCAACAACAGGGGCGTTATTGGGTACCTCCGTGACGGTGAAGATAAAATCTGTGGAAACCACCCCACCCCTGTTGTCGTCAGCAGTCAGGGTGATCACACTGGATCCCAATCCTACTTCTGTAATTTCAATTAAAGTGCCTTCGATCACTGCAGCCGTTACCACGGTGGTTTCGCTGCTCAATACACTGATGGTTAGTTCGTCGCCATCTGCATCGGTAAACACATCTTCGTAGCTGATCTGGATGGTCCCGAAGCCTTCGTCAGCGGCATCATCGGCCATTTCATTGGCTACCACCGGAGGTGTATTTGGAATTTCGGTGACGGTAAAGCTGAATTCCGTCTCTACTACTCCACCCCTTTCGTCATCGGCTGTCAGGGTGATGGTACTTGTACCGAGGCCCACTTCCGTAAATTCAATTAGCTCCCCTTCGATGATTGTGGCTGTAACCACTCCTGTTTCACTGCTCAATACACCGATTGTAAGCACATCGCCATCTCCGTCTGTAAAGACACCTGCATAGCTGACCTGCAGGCTTCCAAATCCTTCCTGCTGCATTTGGTTGCCAATGGCATTCGCTACAACAGGAGCCTCATTTACATCCACTACAGTCACCATAAAATCATGAGAGTTGGTCACGCCAGATCCATCATCAGCTGTGATCATGATGGTAGCACTACCAAAACCACCGACTTCCATAATGGTAAGTATTGAGAGGGAGTTACTCACATTCACTACATCGGTATTGTTACTGATTACTTCAAATGTCAGCTCATCTCCATCCTGGTCGGTAAATACAGTGCTTAGATCGATGTCATGGGTTCCAAATCCCTCATCAAGGCTGAAATCCGCTATGGGATCAGTCACCAGGATGCTTTCATTTTCGTCTCCAATATTGATCATAAACACCTTCTCAAACGTACCACCGTTTCCATCATTTGTAGCTACTCTTACTGAGTAGGTCGCTTTTGCTTCGAAGTCAAATACGGCATTGGCCAGCAATTCACCTCCAACGACCAGGAAAGAAGCATTGTCTGTATCTCCTGATCCTGCTGCCAGGCTATAGGTAAAGCTTTCTCCGGCATCCTCATCTGTGGTAGTAAAGAGTCCGATCACTTCACCTGCCACATTGTTTTCAGTAATGGTGTTGTTACTCAGCGCAAGATCTGTTGGTGCTTCGGAGATGTCATTTACTGCGATGGTAAAAGCTTTTGTGCCTGACTGTACACCATCATCTGACATGACCAGGACACTGTAGCTGCTTTTCGCTTCGAAATTGAGGCTTTCGGCAGTCAAAAGCTGGTTACCCGAAATGGTAAACGAGCCATTGTTATCATCCCCGGTACCGGTTACAAAAGTATAGGTATAACTGCCCGACAAATCTTCACCAAATGTCTCAAATGTGCCCACCAGTGTTCCTGACACTTCATTTTCATCAATCGCCGAGTTACTTAAAGTAATGGAGGTCACCTGGGCCGGCAGGTCATTGATGGAAATAGCGAAGGCCTTTTCAAACGTACCCCCCAGTCCATCATTGGTTTGAACCCGAACGGAATAGGCATTTTGTGTTTCGAAATCAAAGACTACAGCAGAGACCAATTCTGATCCTGAAATGCTGAAAGAAGCATTGTCAGTGTCTCCGGTACCAGCTACCAATGAGTAGGTGTAAGATTGCCCTATGTCTTCATCCATCGTTGCCAAAGACCCTACAACTGTTCCTGTTGGGTTGCTCTCATCGATTGAGCTATTGTCCAGGGTGATATCTGTTGGGATTTCATTCACGTCATTGATGCTAATCACAAAAGGTTTTTCGAAAAGGCCACCATTACCGTCATTGGTTTGTATCCGGACGTGATATTCGTTTTTAGTCTCAAAATCAAATACTTCGTTAGCAACCAGCGATTGTGTTACTTCATTAATTACGAAAGATGTATTGTCATCGTCCCCTTCCCCACTTACCAGGCTATGAACATGGGTATCATTAAAACTGGCATCAATCGAGGTAAAGTCTCCGACAAGATCAAACTGTGCACCATTTTCATCAATTGATGTTGATGAAAGGAGAATGTCAGTAGGTGTAGCCAAAGCTTCAGTAACTGTAACTTCCCATGCCTGTTCTGTTCCATCTTCAGCAGTTACCGTGTAAGTCACAGCAGAGGTGAAGTCTTGCTCTACTCCGGTATCAGGAGAAACTGTTGCATTTGGTGATATTGTGATCATTGGAGTGATCTGCGAAACATCTGTTCCCGCTTCTGCGACAGCAGTTACCGTATGCAGGCTTGCATCGATGGTAGCCTCACCATTGATTTCAGAAAAGGTAAAGGTGACAATATCATTGTCGGTATAGGGTGAAAAATCGATACCAAATGGAGTGTCATAACTAACTGCATTTTCTACATCAATCGCATCGTGATCGGTGAATGCAGAGTTATTGAAACTGAACTGAAGACTTGAAATGTCATCAACATCACCATGACTTGCAGCTGATCCTGTCAGGGTAAGAACCGCAGAATAGCCATCCCCGGAAACAGTGAGCGTTGGGGTGAGCCCCGCTGGCAGATTATTGACGGTATAATCTGTTCCATACCCCAATACATCGTTGGCATGTGTAAATGTATCATCTATCAGGTATATGCTTGTGACACCGTCCAGCGTGCCATCATTCGCGATCGTTTCTTTAAAGTCACCCAGGTCGATTTCGAATTGAAGGATCTCATAATTATCTCCGTCAACTATAAATACTCGGGAACCATCGGGACTCAATCCAATACCATTACCCCAAACACTCAATGCATCAAGGTCATAGGTTTCCTGAATAACCCCTCCTTTTGTGACATCCCATGGCTCATACAACTTGTATCGCACCGTTTGATAGGTATTGTCATCCGTCATGATGAAGAACCTGCCATCGGTTGAAAATTCAATTCCCGTCGGACTTACATCCACCAGGGGAAAAGGATCTCCATCATAGGTGATTGTTGACAAATCGTAGGCCGTTGACAAACTGAATTGCTTAACCGTATAATCATCAGCGTCCGCCAGATACAATTTGGTTCCATCATTTTTGAAAGTGAACCCATAAAGCGACGTTGTATAATCTTCATGAAGAAATGAATTTCCACTGTAGGTTACGCCGGATGTAATATCAAAAGGGTTGGTGAGATTGTATTGAAAGATGGTATAATTATCACTTCCAAGGATAAACATTTTCAATCCATCAGCAGAAAAATCCAGATCTTCAGCATAAGAATCTTCAGCAGAATGATCATATGACCCCGTATACGTAACACCACTGGTGATTTCATATGGATCAGTCAGGTTATACTGGTACACTGTGCCCAGACCGTAAATTGAAATAAAGATCTTAAGGCCATCATCACTGAATTTTACACCGGTAGGTGAATCACCCCAGACAGAAACGTCCAATGGACTTCCACTGTTGGTTGCAAAATCCATGTCAAGTTCATTGCCATAGGTCAGGAAAGGATTATTATCCCTAAAATCAACTTTTCTACTGCTTGTAGCTGAAATGGCATTCACTACATCAGCTGCATTGCTATTCACAAAAGCAGAATTGTTGAAAGTGAATTCAAGTACTACGTCATGAATGTCCTGATGAGCCGTAGCTACCCCACTCAATGTTACCGTAGCAGAATATCCATCACCATTCACATCAAGATTCGCAGATAATCCGGCCGGCAAATTATTGATTGTGTAGTCCGTACCATATTCGAAGGACTCTCCTGAATGGGTGAATTGATCATCTTTAATTTCTATGTGAAGAGAACCTTCAACAGACCCATCATTAGACGCAACTTCTATAAAACCATCCACAGGTAAATCAAATTGATAAATCATAGCCTGGTGCGCACCAAGCACGATTAATCTTTTGTTGTCTGGACTTAAAGCAATATCAGTAGGCCCGTATTCTATATCATGGTAGTAAAAACCCCCGGTAACCGAAATTCCACCAGAAATATCATAAGGTGTGGCCAACTCATACTGTCTGATGTAGGACGCACCCGGGAAGGCACTGTTCAGGATTAAAAACTCTTTTCCATCATCTGAAATTTGAATGTCAGTATAATTGACTGCGTTTACGGATACGGATACCTCGTCATAGGTTACACCTGTGGTTATATCATATGGATTAGTCAATGAATATTGAAATACTTTATCATTATTAGAACCAAGCATGTACATCTTTTTGCCATTGGGACTAAATGTCATGGCAGCTGCTTGAATATCCTGAGAGCTAACCGAAAATGTCCCTTCCGGAGTAATAGTCGAGGTGAGGTCAAAAGCAGACGATAAACCATACTGCTGGATTTGATCAAGACCACCGTCCATAATAAACATGGTGGTCCCATTAGAATCAAAAACCAGGTCACTTGGTGAATTGATTGTGGTGGTATAGGAATTTCCACTATAGGTCACATCCGATATATCAAATGCAGATGTCAGGTTGAATTCGTATACGGTTTTATTGGTATATCCAATTATGAACATTTTAAAACCGTCATTGCTAAACGCCATTCCACCGGGACTATCTTCCGTCAGGCTTAAGTCAAAGGTGACATCCGGGATATAGTTGGGATAGGCTGACAAATCGAATCGATTTCCATACCTGAGTGTCGGAATGTTGTCATTAAAATCTATACCTGATCCAATGCTGGCATCCACGGCATTGAATACAAACTCCGCATCGGACGAAGTAAAGGCTGAGTTTTCAAACGTGATCACTAAATCCGATACATCATTTACATCCTGATGATCTGTTGCAATACCTGTGAGTGTAAGCGTAGCAGAAAGTCTATTGCCCGCCACAGATAATTGAGGAGTAAGACCTGATGGAATTCCGGTAATGTTATAGTCTACACCTGAAGTCAATAAACCTACTTTTGAAAAAGTCTCGCTAACTATGGTCATTACTACCGATCCTAAAACAGAACCATCATTTAAGTAGGACTCACTAAAACCGCCTTCGTAAGTTATGGTCCCATTATCAGTAAAATTGATTCCGGCATTCACCAGGTAGCTGGCGTTGATCACACTGGATGCATCATTGGATCCAAAAGCACTATTTAAGAAGTTGATTGTAAAGGAAGACACATCATCAGCATTTTGATGACTATCGGCATTTCCGCTGAATGACAAGCTACCCCCACGTCCATCACCGTCTACAGAGATGACCGGAACCAATCCAGTTGGTAAATTGGTAATGGTAAAGTCATCACTAAGTGTCAAAGTACCACCTGCATTGGCAAATTTTTCCCCACTGATGTTAAAAGTGAAGGAACCTGAAACCGAACCATCATTGGTACCACTTTCAGCCAAATCCGATACACTCAAATCATACTGATTGACCTCATCACTGGCTCCTGTTACAAACATCCTTGATCCATCAGGACTAAAAGCTAAATTAAAAGGTAATGTCTCCTGTGAAGTTACTTGAATGGGTGTTCCTCCGGTTATACCTCCCAAAATATCGTAAGGTGCGGTCAACTGTATAGGGTAAATCTGGTCAGTGGCTTGTCGAATGGCAAAAAGCATAGTGCCATCTGAAGAAATCTCCAGACCTGAGCTAACAGAAAGTCCATGAGCAACACTTCCCATTTTTATCACAAGCCCCATAATATCAAACGGAGTTTCCAAAGCATATTGATGCAGGTTTGCTCCCTGAAGCGTGATCAAACGGGATCCATCCGGACTAAATGCCATACCTGCTGATGGAATTGTTTTGGAACCATCCGATGTGACTCCCACCGACAAATCAAAAGGAGTAGTGAGGGAATACTGATAGATGGTCGTGCCCCCACCACTAACATACATCTTTGTTCCATCGTTATTGAAAGTGACTTCTGAAGGTAAAGTTGTTTGACCGGAAATATCGAGTGCACCTACATAAGCTGCAGTGCTAACATCAAAAGCAGTGGAAAGGATATAATAACCAACATCATCTCCATCATTGCCAGCAATGAACATCTGGGTCCCATCATTAGAGAATGTCAAACCATTGCCATTTCCTTCCTGGGCAGAGAACCCAAAAGTTTTCCCTGAATAGGAGAAATTACTCAACCCAAATCCACCAGGAGCTGAAATGATACCATTCATCTCAATAAAATTGAGTCCGAAACGGCTATCAAAACCTACTGCATTGGTAACATCTGCTGCTACACTATTCACAAAAGCAGCATCATTAAAGGTGAAAACCAAATTCGCCACTTTGTCACTAATGTCGTTGGAAGTTGCATTTCCAGTAATCATCAATTCAGCAGTTGTTCCACTCGCTGACACATTCATGGTAGAAGAAAGCCCGGATGGAAGGTTGGAGATGCTATAATGCACTCCCTGGGTCATACTTCCTCCTGCATTAGCAAAGAAATCCTCAACTATGTTCAGCTCAAACGAACCCTCGAAACTGCCATCATCGGCGAAGGATTCAGTGAGAACAGAAGGGAACAAGTCAAATTGAGTGATATCGTCACCCGTATTTCCCAATACCAAAATCGAAGTGTTATCTGGAGTAATGAAAAAATCAGTGGCCTGGGTCTCCTGACCACTGTGTGAAAATGATCCCAGAAGAGAGGTACCGAAACTAATATTAAAAGGTACAGTGAGTTCATACTCAGCAAACCCATTTCCTGTTTCGATATATACTTTTCTACCACCTGATGAGAACTGAATGCCTCTTCCATTGATTGCTGCCGTGGATTCATAGTTAACTCCACTTGTGATATCAAATGGATTATCCAGGAGATACATAAACATGCCGTTAGAAGTACTTATTAGGAATAGTGCTTCACCACTTGGGCTAAACACAAAAGCTTCGGGGGCTGCTGTTTCAGTTGAAATGCTAAATGTTCCCTGATGAACCACTGTACTGGTAATGTCATAAGGAATTGATAAGCTATACTGGTTGATATCGTCCCCGGTACCACCGAGAATGTAAACTTTGGTCCCGTCATCGTTGAATTGAATACCCTGAGGAGCTGTATCCTGTCCACTTACACTATAAGTATTTCCGGTGGCTGATGCGCCAGACAAAACTTCATAGGGCTCTGTAAGACTGTATTCAATGATTTGATCGTTCAGTGTTCCAACGATAAACATCTTTGTGCCATCACCATTAAATGTCATCCCTGTAGGGGCTGTTTCCTGAGCAGCAACACTGAAAGTTGTTGGCTGTAGATTCTCTATTGAAATATTTGGCTCCGAATAACCCACTATTGGAATCTGGCTATTTCTGAAGTCGATGGCTATTCCACTGCTTGCACTTTGTGCATTACTTATGGCTGATGCATCTCCTCCCGTAAATGCTCCATCAAGAAAATTAAAGATTAAGCTAGAAACATCGTCAGCATTTTCATGACTGGTTGAATTACCTGTAAAGCTCAGGTGAGCACTGGTTCCATCTGCTGAAACTTCAAAAACCGGACTCAACCCTGTTGGTAAATTGGTGATTTGATAGTGAACTCCCAATGTCAGGTTAGCACCTGCATTTACAAAGGTTTCTCCTTCAAGTGAAAAGCTTTCGAATGAATCGTCAAAAGCTCCGTTGTTAGCCCCATTTTCCTTGAATTTTGGAGCATTCATGTTATACTGGGAGACCTCATCAAACCCATTTGTCAGAAATAAGCTCGTCCCATCTTGACTGAAAAACAAGCTTCCAAGAGAATTCTCAGTTGTAGTGGACTTGCTTAAGCCTGTTGCTCCAGCTGTTACATCAAAAGGGGTTACAAGTTTGTATTCTTTGATTACCCCTGTATTGGAAGCTGTAAAAAGTTTGGATCCATCTGAATTGAAACTGAACCGATAATCGTTGGGAATGGTCATTATTTCATTAGTTCCGACATAGGAGAAAGTGCTAATGTCGTAGGGTGCGGTAAGACTATATTGTCTGATTCCATTTAAAAGCCCCAGGAACATGGTCTCGCCATCATTCGAAAATCTGATAGAGCGCAGATTGGAAATAAACGAGATACTTTCAACAAAAGTGACAGTGCTTGTTACATCAAACGCTGAGGAAACTGAATACTCATAAACACTCAGTCCATCTACCACAAATAGTTTTTTCCCGTCGCTGCTAAAAGCAAAATCATATGGCAGAGAGATCTCTACAGAAACGGACAGTAGTCCTTGATGCACTACCGTCGAGGTAAGATCGAAAGCGGTAGAGACACTGTATTGATTGATCTCATCATCCGAATTACCAATTGTGTAAAGGGTGTGACCATCCGGACTGAATCGAGCACTGGTCAAAGAAGGTTGTTCTGTGGTAACTGAGTAGCTGGTCGCGTGAGTGAGACCACCGGAAATATCGTATATCGAGCTGTACGAAATACTTTGCCCACTTGCCATGCCCATCATTGCGAGCATAAAGGCGAGTAATACAATTTTGTTTAGTAAGGCTTTAGTCATGGCGTTGTAATTTGGATTTTGCCCTTAGTCAGGCGATTCATTTGAATGTGAACATGCATTCTTAATTTTTTTTATTTTTTATTTGCTACCGATGATAATTGTTCACAATACCACGATCCAGCGACTAATAGGTGAAAGTCAGTTTTAGAAGTAAAGAAGAGGATATCATATCGCGAATTCGCGGAGGTGATCATCAGATGATGGAGAAGGTGTATTTTTTGTACCGCAATGAGTTTGTGAGCTGGAGTAAGGGGAAATTCGGTATCAGTGAAGATGATGCACTGGATCACTACCAGGATACCCTCACCATTTTTTTTGAGAAAGTAATGAACGGATCTGTGACATCGATAGCCAGTAGTCTGAAGACCTATCTCTTTGGGATAGGAAAAAACCGTGTGTTGCAGCAGTTTGACGAACGGGGAAGAATGGATCGTCATAGCGACGGTCTGGCGGAGCATTACCAGTTCATTGCTGAAGATCCTGATGCGTCACTGTTTTTTGAAGAAGCTAAAAAACAAACAATAAGGATCTTTAGCGCTATTGGTGAAGGATGCAAAGAAATACTCAGACTATTCTATTTTGAAAAGCGGTCGATGAGTGAAATAGCGGAGATCATGGGACATAAAAGCGAGGCGGTAAGCCGAACCACGAAAAAAAGATGTCTTGAGAAAATAAGATCAGAGGTCAAAGAACCCTTAAGTGATGGATGAATTGAAGGAGAAATATTTACAGGGTAAAATGACGGACGCTGAACAAAAAGCGTTTGAATCAGGGCTGTCTGGATTGGAAAAAGAAGAGCTGGCTGGAGAACTGGGCATCCGGGCAGGACTGGAAAGTGGTTTTAGGAATGAGCTTCGCAAGACAGTAGCCGGTTTTGAGCATAAAAAACCCAGGGTACGCAAAATGTACCCGGCCTACATCAGTGTAGCAGCTTCTGTTTTGATTGCGGCATCTGTGGTGTTTTATTTCACTACCAACAATCAATCACTTTTTGATCAATACTATCAGCCCTACCCCAACTATGAGGTTACGACCCTGAGAGGAGCTGATTTGACCAGTAGAGAGAAAGCATACAGTGCATATGATGCTGAGGACTATATTGGAGCTTTAGCTTCATTCGATGTTCTTGAGACCCTTTCAATGTCGGATTACTTTTTCAGGGGGATCTGCCATATCCAGTTGCGGCAATATGATCGGGCACTTAATGATCTGAACCTGGTAGCTTCAGGTGACAATGAATATTCTCCAGCAGCAAAATGGTATGCAGCACTCATTTACCTCGAACTTAAAAATGAAGCAAAGGCAACTGACCTACTGAAATCGTTGAGCAAGAGTGCGTCAGCATTTTCAGCCTCTGCTATCGAGTTACTCGATAAACTTTAAGATCTCTTCTTTCTTTTTCGATAGAGCACCAGGATCACTGGAATAATCAGGATCATCGGTATAATCCATCCGATCAAACCTGTTGACTCGCTAATTGGAGTATTGTCTCCCACCAGCACAAACCCACCCCAGTAAAAAGGATGTCTGGCCTTACCCCGTGCATTTTCCAGGTATTTCTTTCTGGCATTGTTCAGGGCTACATCTTTCGCTTGGCCATCATGGAGATTCTCATAGAAGTAAGCCATCAGCTCAGGAGTAGACTTGTCGGATGCAGGCCACAGGCTCATTACAACACTTGGTACCCCGACCGATCGGAAAGATCTTGCCAGACTCATAACACCCTCTCCTTCAGCTATTTTACCCACCCCAGTATTACAAGCACTTAAAGTAACCAGGGAAGCATTCAAACTAATGTTTTCAAGTTCATAGATGTATAGCTGCCCGTCGTCATTTTCATCTTTTGAAAACAACAGCCTTGTATATGCTGGATCACGAGTATTTACCACTGAATGCGTAGCCAGGTGGAGAATATCATAGTAGGAGGCTTCATTCCTAAAGGATGTCTCAGTAGCTTCTGCTCCTATCCGGATGTCTGATCTATAGACCTCACCTATTGTTTTAACCTCTTTTTCAGCACCAGGCAAAGCAGACAATATTTCAGATCTGACCAGCTGCAGTCTGTCTACAGATTCAGCCGACTGTAGCTGAAATTGCGGCGCATACGCAAGAAGTTTTGCCCCTGGCTTTACATGGATAGTCCTTCGGGCAAGTAACGTGGAAGAAAGATCATACTTGATGAGGAAGTGCTCCATCAAATAAGTTCCGGACGAGTCAGGAAGGAGCTCAAAGGGCACGTACCCCAGGATACCATCCGTGACGATCGACAACTGGTCAATACCTTCGAGTTTTTTAGCAAAAGGCTTAATGATACAGTTATATAGCTGCCTGGAGGCATCCACAAAACCCTGCTCATCGATGGCAGAAAGTGAATTTCTCAACTCTTCTACGTATCGTCCAAGATATGCACAATTAGTAACGACCAGTTCATGTCCTCCTTTCTTCAGGATGGACGCAAACAGCTGATTATCCCCTGTTACAAAATACTGGACAATCGCCTCACGATCTGTCTCCAATGAGCTTATGATTTCATTAACTGAGGAAGGGCGCAACCCGTATTTCTTTTCAGCATATTCCGGATAATTGCTCTCCATCTCCCTAATAAAGCGTTCGTGATCCTGCTCTAACTCCAGCAATCGGGTGTCCAGCTTCATTTCCCCTTTATTACCCTCTGCGATCAGGGACCTGACAGAATCTTTACTTAACCTGTAGCCAAGCTCAATTTGAAGCAATGAATCCGGAATACCGGATATTTCCCTTGCACGTTGGTCAGAAATAGTGCTGAGTAGAATGCTGGCCTTGACATATTCATTCCAGTTAAAAATGGAAGAAAGGTAATGATCAGAAACCTCTTGTTGATACAGTTGATGGTTGATCTTAATAGCCAGATCCGCTAGCTTCTTTGTGCTCCTGCCCAGGGTGATCTTATCAGATTTAATGGTGAAGTTATGCTTGTGAGTCTCCAACAGCTTTTTAGCAGCCTCAACAAAGGTTAGCGCAACCTTCCAGTCCGTAACATCTTTGGATCTCTGGTATGACCTCGCGAGTCCGTATAGGGAGGTAAAGACTTCGTCGAAGCGGAGATAATTGGAGGCATGGGGAACCTGGGTCAGGTCATTATTCCAATCAAAATCCGGGTTGGCTGTTTCTAAAGCTAAAAAAAAGCGTCGCCTTGCCTCAGTAGATCTATCCAGCTCATCCAAAGACATGGCCATTCCATTGTAGATCGTAGCCAGATCAGCATTTTTTTCATCATATACTTTTTCTCCTATCCTTGCAGCTTCTAAAAACCCGTCATGTGCCTGCTCATAGTTTCCCAAATGATAATCAGCTTCAGCAATGTTGAAGTAAGCCAGCGAGACGAAATGACTTACCTCGTCCAGGTGTTTTTTCCTACCAGCCAGAACTTTTTCAAAAAGTGCTTTTGCTCCCTCATAGTCTCCTTGCGAAGCTGTGATATTCCCTAACCATTCGTATATATCCAGGGTAAGCGGATTATCTTCTCCAAGCATTTTACGCCTAATTTGCAATGCTTTCTTGAAAGCAGAGAGTGCAAGGTCATATTCTCCTTTTGCGTGGTAAATACCCCCGATATTCTGATAAGAGGTTGCTATATACGGATGATCTTCTCCTATCGATTTGGAATAGTTTTCCAGTTCATAATAATAGTATTGCAAAGCCTTGTCATACTCCAGCTTGTTTTTATACATCACCCCGGTATTACCAAAAAGTGAAATAATATCAGGATGTGTAGTCGAGAGAACTTGTTTTTTAGCCTCGATAGCCTCTTCAAAATTCCGGATAGCCAGGTCAAAGTTCCCATCAAAGTAAGACAGGATACCCGCTACATTAAGGATATCACCTTTCAGCACCCAGTCATTCAGTGAATTTGCCTCATAGATGCTATCAGCTTTTAAATTTTCAGCTTTTCCTCTTACAGACTCACCAGCCCAGATCAGACTTTTAGATTTGGTATTGAGAGCTTCAGATATATTTCGCGGATCTTCCAGGTATGTCAACAATGAATCCATCAAGCTGACGGAAGCAACCGGCTCACCCATACTAAATAAAATCTTACCTTTCAGTAAGACAGCCTGGTGGAGAATTATTGACTCATTTGTAGAAGCGGATAGAAGATCCAGCTCGTTGAGGCTCTTTTGAAGCTCTCCTTTTTTCCATAAGATTTCAGAAAGAAATAGCAGGAGCCCGGGAGAAGAGATATCTGCCTGCAGATAATACAATGCGCTATCAAACTGACCCCGTTTAGCATATTCCAGGGCCTGATCCGGTTGATAAGCTGGAGCTTGCTGACCAAACGAGCAAAACGTCATGACAAAAACAAAAATGGCAGTTAGACGGGTTTTCACCCAGCCAAGATAAGCAGGGTATGAAATAGAATCAATACTTTTTGAACTATTGGGCAAAAGGGGGCATGATTAAGGGAACTGAAAGCTGGATTCTCCCCTACCACTTCAGCACCCAAACACCTTCTCCATAGCTGTTGAATTCCATGGTGGCACTCACGGCCTGGTCCCAGGAGGCGTAGTCGCCGAGTGATACCCCAAAATAGGTGTGTTTATCCATTATATGTTCAACGATCTTAACACTGTTTCCGGCTTCCGACAGCTTGTTGGCAAAATCCATAGCCAGGTCATCATCGAGACTGCTGGAAATGATCACGTAGAAACGCCCGGTTCGTGTTGAGACGGTCTCAATCATTCCGGCTGTTCTTTCCAGCTTCGCATTGATAAAATCTATTTGGTCCCGGGGATAGGCCTCATTGGGGTATAGAGCCAATGCATCCACATAAAGGGAACGTGCATTTTCCCAAAGCTCCATGTTAAATGCGGAATCAGCAGCTATGATGAGTTCGTCGTATCTGAGTTTATTTTGTGCTTCTTCCATCGCCAGTCGTTCCTGCTCAGCCTTCTCCCGGGCGATTTGTTCCAGGCGTGCCTTTTCCTGGGCTTCCTGCTCAGGAATGTGCATAAACCAGTACCAGCTACCTACCAGGGCTACCAATACGAATACGATGATCAGGATTATTATTACGACTTTTCCAGAGTTATTAGATTGCTCGTCCATGAAGCTTCATTAAGTTGTTTAGATTAAAAATAACTAAATGGGAGCATACTAGCACATTTCTGTTCTTCATTTACAAAATATAGAAGTCACCCCACTCACTTCTTCTCCTTCCTCGCCTCCTTCTCCAGCTTCTTAAAATAAGCCCTGAACAGAAAGTTGTGTTTCATTGCTTCCATGTTTTCACTAAAGGACTCGGTTCCCTGCCTGATATTTTCCAGACTTTCCTCCAGACTATAGACCATCGTAGAGTCATTGATGATGCTCCCGGTGAGCCCCGGACCCTCTTTCACCTGGGTGAGCATCTGCCCCACCGCCACGGAGATCTCCTCGACATTTTGTGTGCTGGCCTGCAACTCATCAAAAATCTGATAAATTCTGTTGGCCAGTGTGGTATCATTCAGGAGCATACCCACAGTTCCCTGTCCGGCGTTTATGCTTGCAATGTTCTGATCCAATGCATCCAGTATGTCAACGGCCCGATGGCTCGATGCATTGAGGTTGCGAACGGTCTCATTGATCTGTTGAGTCAGCGTGGAATCGGAAAAAAGACGACCTACAGTGCCTTTTCCATCCTGTACATCTTTCACGATGTCTACCAGGCTATTGGTGATCACGGCCACATTGTAATTGGTCCGCTCCAGCAGGCTAAACATCTCATCTTCATCAATCCCATGATATACCTGCAACGTATCTCCATCCTTAATCAAACGCTCATTCCCATTTCCGGGGATAATATTGATGACCCGGTTGCCCAGTAAACCATCAGTTCCCAGTGAAGCTACCGCATTGCGCCTGATGAACTGGTTCATTTCTTGTCTGATGATAAAACTCACCACTACGGAGGTGTCACTGGTCATTCTGATGCTTTTTACCGTTCCGATATTGATACCCGAAAACCGGATGTTGTTACCCTTTTGCAGTCCACTCACATTTTTAAAGACAGCATGCACGCTGAATTTGGAGCCAAACATATTCTGATTGTTCCCGATGAAATACAAGGCCATTACCAGAAACAATGTCCCGACAATCACAAACAAACCAAGCCGGATATTTTTTAATTTTTCTTCCATGTCTATAAAAAGAATGAGCGTACTATTTCATCTTTAGATTTTTCTAGTTCCTCGTAATTTCCCTGCAGGTAATCAATACCTTCATTCAGCACGACAATTCTATGAGCGGTACGTTTGATACAGCTCATGTCATGTGAAATCACAATAGAAGACGTGTTGTATTTTTGGTGCACGTCATTCATCAGGTTTGCGATTTCTTTGCTGGTGATGGGATCCAGACCTGTGGTGGGCTCATCATACAGGATGATGCGTGGCTCCATGATGAGTGTACGAGCCAGACCTATGCGTTTTTTCATTCCTCCGGACAGCGAAGACGGCATCAGGTCCTGCACATTGGGCAATCCTACACTCGACAGCGCCTCATGGACCATCTGATCCACCTGAGCTTTTGTCTTTTTGAGTCTCAGTCGTCTCATGGGAAATTCCAGGTTTTCTCTCACGGTCAGCGAATCGTACAAGGCATTGCTTTGGAACAGAAAACCGATCCTGCTCCGCACCTCGTCGAGTTCCTGCCGATCCAGGTTGACCACATCCTGACCGAATACCCGGATCTCACCGGCATCTGGTCTGATCAGTCCTACGATGCATTTGATCAATACCGACTTGCCGCTGCCTGATTTGCCCAGCACGGCCACATTTTCATGTGGTTGGATGGTCAGGTTGAACCCTTTTAATACATGGTTATTACCAAAGGATTTCTTCAGATCGATGATCTCCACGGCAGGCACCTGTCGTTCCTTCGTATCTTCCAGTACCGGAGTGGCCATATCGGTTGTGTTATAATTCATAAAACAGGTCTGCTATTTGCACAGCAATCAAATCGATAATAAAAACCAGCAGGGAGGATATCACCACCGCTGAGTTGGCCGAACGACCTACACCCTGGGTCCCTTTATCAGAGTGGTATCCCTTATAACATCCTATGAGCCCGATAGCAAACCCAAAAAAGAATGTTTTAGCAACAGATGGAATGATGTCACCAAACGACAGTGAAGTAAACACCTGGTTGTAGAAAAGTGGAAAACTCACCGTGTCTTTGATGTTCACAGCCAGGTAAGATCCGTAGATACCGATGGCATCCGACATGATGGCCAGGATTGGCAACATCAGTGTGGTAGCGATGATCCGGGTGGCCACGAGAAACTTAAACGGGTTCGTGCCCGAAACCTCCATGGCATCGATTTGTTCAGTGACCTTCATGGACCCCAGCTCCGCTCCGATGCTGGAACCGATTTTGCCGGCGCAGATCAGAGCTGTAATCACCGGACCAATCTCCCGGATGATCGAAATACCCACCATGCTGGGTAGCCAAGATTCTGCACCAAACTCCACCAGTGTGGGCCTGGATTGGATGGTGAGCACCAGCCCCATGATAAAAGAGGTGATCCCCACCAAAGGCAGTGACTTATAGCCGATCACGTAAGACTGCCGGATGATCTCCTCTATCTCATAAGGTGGCTTCAGCCCATCCCTAAAAAAACGAATGGCAAATCGGCTTACATCCGTGGTTTCGTAAAGAAATTGATAGATTGTTGACATCCTTCACTTGTAATCCATGTCAATTTACTGGATGAGGTTACACCGTTTCGTGATAGATGTCAGGCGGAAAAATGACTATCGTCAAAGAGGTTGGTCATCAATGTTTGATTTATGAAAACCTCACCTGTTTTTTATTCGTCTTCAATCTTTGGTTTTTTAACGTAGAATTTAAACCACAATATCCCCATCGTAGCCGCCAGAAAGGAGGCGACAAGTATGCCAATTTTTGCATGTGCAATCAATTCAGGATCGGAGAAGGCCAATTCCGCAATGAATAGAGACATGGTAAACCCGATGCCGGCCATCATTGCAATTCCTCCCACAGAAAGCCAACTCCCTCCAGTTGGCAGACTACCAGCTCCGGTAATGGTCAAAAGCCTTGAAAAGGCCAGTACACCAACTGTTTTTCCAATGGTTAATCCTGCTATAATACCAATACTCACCGGATGCATAATCATTTCAATAATATTTCCTTCGATTGTCACTCCTGAATTGGCTAAGGCAAAAAGTGGGATCACAAAATACGAAACAAGTGGTACCAGTTGATGTTCAAATCGCTGTAAGGGTGTTTGTGCCTGCTCACTTTCCGCTTCGATCTTTGAGATTATTTCCATTTTACTTCTTGACACAAAAGGTCCGTCCTCATCCTCCGTATTTTGGTAATTAATAGCCCATTGCCTGAGTTTTTCGGAATATTCATGTTTTTCCGTCCTGACCCTGGCCGGAATGGCGAAAGCGGCAATAACGCCCGCTACGGTAGCATGTACCCCTGAGTATAAGATCGATGTCCACAGACCGAGCACTCCTATAAGGAAATATACCCAGAAGCTTCTCACACCCATTAAATTACATCCATACATGAGCCCAAGAAAAACAAATGCATAAACCAACTGCATAACCTGAATGTCCGGAGTATAAAATACGGCTATCACCAGCACCGCACCAATATCATCCACCGTTGCCAGTGCTGTCAGGAATATCTTCAAGGAAACAGGTACTTTGGATTGAATAAATGCTACTAATCCTAATGTGAATGCGATATCCGTTGCCATTGGGATTCCCCATCCGTCAATGCCTTCTGTGCCTGAATTAAAAAACACATAAATAACTGCCGGAACAACCATACCTCCCACAGCAGCAGCGATTGGCAGTGAAGCCTTTTTCAGGGTGGAAAGCTCTCCGTTGATGATCTCCTTTTTGATTTCCAATCCGATGAGAAAGAAAAATACCGCCATAAGCCCATCATTAATCCAATGATGAATCGATTTATCTAAATTGATCTCACTCGTACCAATGATAAAATGGGTTTTCCATAGTTGATGATAGGTTTCTGACCAGGGTGAATTAGCCCAGATCATGGCAATCACCACCATTACCAACAGTAAAATGCCGGTAGCCATTTCATTTTCAAAAAAGCGGTAAACAGGCTTTAACAGATAGTCAACAGGTCTTTTTCTTCGCATATTTTAGCAGCATTTAGTATTCATCATCATGGGGTTTAAATCGATTCATATCATCGATTGACGCAATATCTTTCCTACTCATTCCACGCCTTTACATTACCCATTTTGAGGTCGATAAAAAAGAACTTATGCATTGTTGGTAACAAGGTGCCACTTGCTGTTGTTTTCCAATCCTCCCAGGTGATTTCCAACCCACCAACAGGGAGGATGCCTACCCACAATTTCCAGGAGTATGGTAGTCCTGCTTCATCCAGTAGCCAGAGATAAGAATCTCCAGGGGTACTACCTCCTGAAGTATACGTAACTAATAGTGCAGAATCACCATTGTCCAATTTTATCAGACGCCTCTCCGTGCCCGGGTCAAAGATTTTGTGTGGCGCTACCAGCCAGAATGCATCATTGTTGAAATACTGAATGGATTTGTCGATGATCTCTGATCGCTCAGGGTCATCAACCAGCTCACCGTGCATCTTCACTATACTTTTTTCGGGTGTCTTGGTATGCAGATGGACTGTATAATTATCCCAGGTCACATCTACTTCATGTTGTAGCTTATCCCAATAGTATTGGTGTCCGGCGAATGACCATTCCAGAAAACGCGTTTCCTGGTAAGCTTCATGATTGATGGCGGATAACATTTTGTTTGCAAGACTATCTGCCTGCATGGACATTTCGCCTTTGGGTAGGTCTTCATCAAACATGAAAAACAGCCCAAAGAAAATGACAAACGTTGTAACTAGTATTACTCCAATGATCTTCCCAATACGCTTTAACATCTATATCCCTTATCCTAAGTTTAAGTTCCTACCTGAACTATGAACCAATGATCGATGAAATAGTTAAAAATTCTGAGTTATCAGATGGATTTTAGGTATTATCCGGGTATCAGATACCAAAAAAGCCGGAACATTGCTGAACCGGCTTTTAATCAACTAAGGAATACTCAGATAAAGAGTATCTGTGTTCCTTCTTCCTGTCCCCTCTCATAAAAATCTCCAACTGTCAGGACTCCATCTATTTCTTCCCAGAGATCTTCTTCTTTGAGGTGAAACATATCCATGGCCAACTTACAGGCGAATAATTTTCCACCGGAAGCTTTATAGATTTCCAGGAATTCACTCACCGGAGGAATATCCAGTTTGTCCATCTCTCTTTTCATCATGGTGCTCGCCAGCGTTTCCATACCGGGGAGCCCGCCAATCATTGTTGGGATGTGTAATCCGGGGTTACCTACCGTAGCTACATGCAGATGGTCCATTTTTTTTGGCTGAAGCATTTCCAGTCCAAAAAACGTACAGAATATTTCTGACTCCAGGCCTTCCATTCGTGCTCCATTGGCTAAAATTAGCGCGGCATACACAGAATCAACAGTTGCTTTGGAGTTGATAATCATGAGCTTCTTCAAGGCTCTTTTTTTCGCTTTTTTATCTTTTACTGGTGCATCTAACGTTTCCATTTTCATAAGATTTAAGGTTTAAATACAACTTGCTGGCTTCGGTATGCCTGCGATCCGTGATGCTTTTTTCAGTGGTCCATTTGGAAAGAGCTGATAAAACTCTTTGATGTCCACCACACCGGATTTACCTACTCTTCGAATAGAAAGAGCAGTGCCCTTCTCCTGCTCAGTACGGAGATAGTCCAAAATTTCGAAATGCCGATCGGTGAGCTCAATATCTTCTTCAGCTGCAATGCTTCGGGCGATCTCTTTGTCCCACTGATCCATATTTTTGAGGTAGCCTTGTTCGTTCAATTCTACCGGTCTGTTTGCAATAATCGTTTCCATTGTTTTGATGTTTAGTTAAGTACTCCTTCTTTTGTTGATTTTTCTTCTTTAATAATATTCTTTCCGACGTAAGACATTTGCGGGTTGATGAACGGGATCTTTTTACCTTTCATCAACATGTTCCAATACACCCATCGGAAGGCCAGCTTACCCCAGTGGTTCATTCGATTTTCTTCCAGAAGCTTCATCGGTCCAATGCCATTGAATGGGAACACCCCGGAAACCGGCTCCTGATCATAGTTGAAATCAATGAGCATGGCTTTATTGAATCCGGTTTCTACAAAGCAATTGGCATGGCCATCAAAATCTTCTTTCAGCTCTTCACCCTTGATGTAGCGTAATATGTTATCTGTTAACACCTCTGCTTCAAAGTGAGCGACAGATCCTGCTTTGGAGGTGGGCAAATTTGTAGCGTCTCCCAAGACGAAAACATCCTCATAGCTTTCGGACTGCAGGGTGTGCTTTTTGGTAGGCACAAAGTTCAAATCATCCCCCATTCCGCTTCTAAGTATCACGTCATCCCCCATATTGGTAGGAATGGTAACGAGCAGATCGAAGGGAACTTCCACTTCATCCCAGGATACAATCTTCTTCTCCTCGTTGTTGACCGAGGCTATCGCAAAGTCCGGTACTATTTTTACTCCTTTTTCATCCAAAAGGTGACCAAGGGTGGTCGCTGCAGTTGGTTTGGTGAATGCTCCATCCAGTGGAGTCACATAAGTAATATCTACCTGATCCCGGATCCCTCGCTCCTTGAAATACCAGTCGGCAAGGAATGAAAACTCCAGTGGTGCCACCGGACACTTGATAGGCATCTCGGTGATATGCACGACCAGTTTACCTCCATTGAAAGACTCCAGCTTTTTACGAAGGGCTTTTGCACCTTCAAAGGTGTAGAAATCAAAAACCGATTTTCTCCACTCCGCACCCTTCATTCCTTCCACTTCCTCCGGAGCAATGCGGGATCCTGTAGCGATAATTAACAGGTCATAATTTAGCACCTCTTTTCCCTCAAGACGGACCTGATGCTTCTCAGGCATGATAATTTCAATACCTTTTTGTATATACCTTACTGTGTCGGGGATAAATTTCTTTTGCTTCTTGAAGCAATCCTTCTCTTCATAGATACCAAATGGCAGGAAGAGAAAACCGGGTTGATAATAATGTTTTTCAGATTGATCAACAATTGTGATCTTCCAGTCTTTGGGGAGCTTGTCACTGAGGTGGTTTGCCATCATCGTTCCTGCAGATCCTGCGCCTAGAATTAGTAAATTCTTCATCGTTGTATTCATTAATTGATGTGGTAAAGAAACACCACGATGAAGTACTGATTGCTGACGGACGTCAGGTTGTAAGCTGATCTATGTGCCTGATAATGAGTTATGTAACAAATGTTACAGAAGGAAATCAGGAATAGCTTTGCCCTTTATAATTAATGTGACAGCAGCAATATCTGGCTTATTGGCCGATCAGGGCATTCCGGATATCATGCCGTGCACTCAAAAAGAGTCACTCACATCTTTGTCCGGTCAATTTATGTTTATCAGAAACTAAAAAGCATGGAGGCAGGTCCATGCTTTTAGTATAATTAGTAATCAAACAGTCAGGATTTCTACGCCTCCAACGTCCAGCCCTGCCGGTATTCACGCTTCACAAACTGGTTGGCTTCGTCATAATTAGTTACTCGCATATTCTGGTTATCCCACAACAACTTGGTGTTGCTACCAGGATATTCAAACCCTCTTCCATTGGCTCTAGGTTTAGGGATGTCTGCTACACGAATCGCCAGGTTCGCCATGAGGATGGCTTCAGTTAAAGGTCCTGCCTTTTCAAAAGGCGAGCTGAGTTCCATATTTCCATAGCCTGCGATGGCACCTTCTACCCATTGTGCATAGTGGCCATTGGCACTTCCGGGTACACGCTCAAACTTTTGTTTTACCTTGACCTCATCCATGCGTGAGGTAGGCAGCAGTCTTGGATTGGCCGCATATTCACTGGCCATCATCTTACCTTTGGTGCCGATGAATAAGATTCCGCTATTACCATCTCCAAACAGTTCATTGGGTCCAAGTTCTTCAGGTCGTGATGGTTTGATGCCGCCATCCATCCAATGCATGGTGACTGGTCCGGCGGTTTTATCGGTTTTAGGGAAAGTCAGGGTAGCATGACTAGCTGGTGGAGGGGTATCGGGAAAATTTCCTCTTTTGGCCCAATCCACATATACATTGCTCACACTTGCCTGACAATCGAGTGCATATTTAAGATTCAATATTCTGAATGGAGCCTCCATCAGGTGGCAACCCAGATCCCCCAGTGCTCCTGTACCGTAATCCCACCATCCACGCCAGCTGCCTGGGATCAATCCTTCGAAATAGTCTTTGTTTTGGGCAGTTCCTAACCACAAATCCCAGTTTAGTTCTTTGGGTATTTCAGCTTTGGGTGGTCGTGGAATGCCTTGTGGCCAGATCGGTCGGTTGGTCCAAATTTCTATCGTATGGACATCTCCAATGATTCCGGCATCAAACCACTCATGCAGCTGACGCACTCCATCACCGGATGATCCCTGGTTACCCATCTGAGTCACTACTTTATATTTCTTCGCAGCTTCCGTGAGCACCCGGGCTTCGTATATGTCATGCGTGAGGGGTTTTTGCACATAGACGTGTTTCCCCAATTGCATGGCTCCCATGGCAATGGTCGCATGGTTGTGGTCGGGTGTGGAAACAGAGACTGCATCGAAGTTTTTGGATTCTTTGTCAAACATCTCCCGCCAGTCCGTATAGAATTTTGCTTTGGGAAAGCTTGATACTGATGCTTCAATCATCCGGGTATCCACATCACACAAATAAGCGATTTCTGCTTTGCCACTTTTATAGAAATTAGCAATGTCGGACCGGCCTTTACCGCCTACTCCTACTCCGGCGATGAGCAGTTTGTCGCTAGGTGCTAAAAATCCATTGCCTCCCAGAACATAACGGGGTACAATCATGAATCCTGCTGCAGCGGCAGTAGCACCTTTGATAAAACCTCTTCGCGACGAATCGCTCAGGGCTTGATTTGAATTTTTTTTCATTTGGGGTTGGGTTAATTAATAAGTAATGAACTTAAAAGGGTTGTTTAAGAAGTGAAAAATGAGGTTTAAAAAATCCACATTCCAGATCACTTGCATAATTTAAATACCTTCTAACCCTATTGCTAATCTTTGTGGAAATATTTTCCTTTTAGAATAGATTAGACCCTATCAGTGGATTAATGGTCACCAGACCTTATTGCAATCTAATTGGTCTCGTCAGCCTGGAGTGACAATGCAACTGACAACTACGCTGTTAACATCAAGTCTTTTTCACTAAGCGAATGAAGGCCAAATTCATCTCTGTTCCTGGATAAACCAACCCAATAAATAATTGTCAGGCTTGCTTCTCAACTGATCGCTTTTATGCTAATTTCATTATAACAAATAATTCAACCATGCTAAGACATCCCCTTCTTGGTTTTGAAGATCCCGTGAGCTCGTGGACTCATATGATGGGAGCGCTGACAGTGGGTATTCTTCTGATCAGGCTATTCAAAAAAACTGGTGTGGGTAGAAGACATCCGGTACCGGTTCTCATTTATGGGGCAGCCTGCATTTTTCTGCTTTCTATGAGTAGCGTATATCATATGTTGCCACAGGACACAACTGCTCGTTATGTACTGAGAATACTTGATCATGCAGGTATTTTCTTGCTGATCTCAGGTACTTTAATCGCCGTACATGAAGTGATATTTTCCGGATTGATGAAATGGGGGGTCATCATTCTCTCCTCAATGATTACGGCGCTGGGAATCACTTTTGGGACCATCTATTTTGATGACCTACCTGCCTTTATGACCCATGCTATTTTCATTGCATTCGGATGGCTTGGCCTGGTATCTATTATAGGCATTTGGAGATTAAAGAAAACCATATCGGTCCAATTTTTAGCGTACGGAGGTATCGCATATACTGCCGGGGTTATAGACTGGATCGGTAAACCAATCCTGTTAGATGGTTATTTTGGTCCTCACGAATTGTTCCATTTAGCCGTACTTCTGGGAGTTACCTTACACTGGATATTTCTTCTTAAGTCTATTAGTATCATGGAGGATCAAGCCGGATAGTGCATCATAAATAATTCTTTCTAATCACATCGCCCATGCCTCCGAATTTAATTATTGAAATCAGGCTTTGGATTATCGTTTATGCACCTGACTTTAAAGAAAGAATCACTCCAGAATCGGAAAGCTCGTATCCTCAGGTCTGGGCGTTAAGTGACGATCGGCGATGATTCTCACACAAGTATTCCTTCTCAGGATGGCATCGTTGTTATCACGGTCGCTCATTTGATCTGCCTTTTCGAATTCAATGATTGCTTCACGCAGCCACTCATAGGCATCATATTCACATCGGGGATAAGCTTTGACAAGTGTTGCCTTACCCTGTCGCTCCAGGATAAGTGCTTTGTAATATTGCTGTTGGTATTTTGAGTCAATTTTCTCTATCAACTCGTTGGCTTCATTGGGTGACTTTCCTGCAGCAAAACCGTCAGACAGGGTCAATACAAGGTTAATAATCGCCTGCTGATTGTCCGGTTCTATCGCCAGGATATCCCTGCAGATGCTTTCCGCTTCCATGGGCTCATTGAGCAACCGGTATTGCTGTACTTTTTCGAGTGCGCGAGGGATTCCCTCTTTTCTTATGGGTTTTAGGGTAAATATTTCCTGGCTCGATGTTGTTTGTGCTGTGCTCATGGGATTAATGTTTTGATTTAAATAAACGGATAAGCCATTTAATAGGGTCATAATACTTATCTGCAACCCTTTCCTTTAATGGAATGATGGCATTGTCGGTAATGGTAATGTTTTCAGGACATACGGTGGTGCAACATTTTGTGATATTGCATAATCCGATGTTGTCTTTTACTTTGAGATCTTCCCGGCGATCTTCTATATCGAGGGGGTGCATTTCCAGGGCGGCATTGTAGACCATGTGTCGGGGACCGCTGAATTGACCATGCATGTGATGTTCACGCAGGACATGACAAACGTCCTGGCAAAGGAAACACTCAATGCATTTGCGAAATTCCTGCACCCGGTCCGCATCCCGTTGGTCTATGTGCCAGGTACCATCCGCATGATCTGGTTTTCTGGGTTTGAATTTTTTCACTGTCTTCTTCACCCGGTAGTTCCATGAGACATCCGTAACAAGGTCCTTGATGAGAGGAAAGGCTTTCATGGGTTCTATTGTGACAGGACTGTCCGTTTTCAAGTCGCTCATGCGTGTCATACACATCAATTTCGGCCGACCATTGATCTCTGCCGAACAGGATCCGCATTTACCGGCTTTGCAGTTCCACCTGACAGCCAGGTCCTGTGCATCTGTTGCCTGTATCTGGTGAACAGCATCAAGCACAACCATGCCTTCGGTAATCTCAGTTGTATATTCCTGGAACACCCCTTTGGTGTCAGAACTGCCTCGCCAGATATTGAATGTTACCTGTCCCATTATATATTTTGTTCATTGATGATCTCCTGCAAATCCTTTCTTATCGGTGCTTTAGTCAGCTGGTCCATTTTCATGCGACCATCGATATCTTTCCATACCATACTATTGACTTCCCCATATTTCTCACTCTTCTCCGTATAATCCGACCGATAATGCCCTCCCCGACTTTCCTTTCTGACGACAGCTGCCCGTGTGATTGCTTCGGCAATGGTCAACATATGTTTCAGCTCGATGGCGGTATGCCAGCCCGGGTTAAACTCCCGATTGCCATTGCAGCCAACATTTTCACTTCGCACTTTTAACTCTTCGATGACAGACAAGGCTTCGTTTAGTCCTTTTTCACTCCTGACAATGCCTACCAGGTCCTGCATCTTTTCCTGCAAATCACTCTGGATCTGAAATGGATTTTCAGCCTTCCCCTGGTCAAACCTCTCAAAAGGCTTTTCCGCCCATTGGGCTAAAGCCTGTACTTCTGTATCGGAGATTTTTGTTTCTCCATTTTCTCTGGCATATGCAGCAGCATGTAAGCCTGCTCGCTGCCCAAAAACCAGGAGATCTGAAAGGGAGTTACCACCCAGCCTGTTGGCCCCATGAAGGCCTGAAGCACATTCACCAGCCGCATACAGCCCAGGCACTGAGGTCATCTGTGTGTCAGCATCTACCTGCACACCTCCCATGATGTAATGTGTGGTAGGACCTACTTCCATAGGTTCTTTGGTGATGTCTATACCTGCCAGCTCCTTAAACTGATGATACATACTTGGCAACTTCTTTTTGATGTGTGCCTCAGCATTGGGTAATTTTTCTTTGATCCAGGCAATGTCAAGGTATACTCCACCATGGGGTGACCCACGTCCTTCCTTTACCTCCCGGTAGATACACCTGGCTACATGGTCTCTGGTGAGCAATTCCGGAGGTCTTCTTGCTTTCTGGTCTCCCTGGGTATATCTCCACCCCTCTTCAGGGTCATCCGTGGTTTGATGCCGGTACAGTTTCGGTATGTCATCAAACATGAACCTTTTCCCATCACTATTTTTCAGAATTCCCCCTTCTCCTCTCACACCTTCAGTGATCAGCAGCCCCCTTACACTGGGTGGCCAGACCATCCCCGTAGGATGAAACTGGATAAATTCCATATCAATCAATTTGGCACCTGCATGATAAGCCAGGGAGATTCCACCGCCCGTACAATCCCAGCTGTTGCTGGTGATCTTATAGATCTTACCCATGCCGCCAGAAGCAATAACCACTGCCCTGGTCCGATAGATCCTAAATCTTCCTTTTTCCCGGTCGTAGGCCATGGCTCCTGCAATCCGATCCCCATCTTTGAGCAGTGATATAACGGTGATCTCCTGGTGAAAGTCGATACCCTGGTGAACCCCGTGATCCTGCAGGGTCCTGATCATCTCAAGTCCTGTCCTGTCCCCTACATGGGCCAGTCTCGGATACTTATGTCCGCCGAAATTTCTTTGGAGGATGCGACCATCTTCCGTGCGATCAAAAAGAGCTCCCCATGCTTCCAGCTCACGAACCCTGTCAGGTGATTCTTTAGCATGTAGCTCTGCCATGCGCCAATTGTTGAGATACTGCCCTCCCCGCATGGTATCAGCGAAATGGGTTTGCCAGCCGTCTCTTTTATCCACATTGGCGAGGGATGCTGCCACACCACCTTCTGCCATCACCGTGTGTGCTTTTCCAAGCAATGATCTGCTTACTGCACACACCTTTACCCCCTGAGCACTGGCCTCTACAGCCGCGCGAAGCCCTGCTCCACCTGTGCCAATTACCAATACGTCATAGTCGAAAATCTGATAGTTTGGCATCTTATATAATTCTCAGGTCAGTGATGATTCCCATGGAGCATAAACGAACATATACATCTGAAAAAGCTACCCAGAAAAGGCTGAACCAGGCCCATCTCATGTGCTGGCGGTTCAGACAACTGGAGCAGTTATATAAAGCCCTTTGAACAGGGTGTTTTGACAAGCGATTTTTGATGCCACCTATCACATGGCGAAAGGAATGACATCCGAAAGTATACCCACCCAACAGCGTGGCATTTACTACGAGAACGAGTGAGCCAACGCCAATACCAAACTCCGTTTCACCCGTTGCTGCATTGGTAAACCAGAGCGCTTTCCAGGCATCATAGGTGAGAAAGAAAACGAAAATGACAGCCAGGTACATAAAATACCGATGCACGTTCTGTAAGATAAGCGGGAGCCTGTTTTCTCCCCAGTAGGATTTTCTTGGTTCAGCCACAGTACAAGCTGGCGGGTCCTGCCAGAAAGCCTTATAATAGGCACCCCTGTAATAGTAGCAGGTGACACGCATGCCCCCAGGAGCCCAAAGGATCAGCAGTGCCGGAGAAAACGGCAGAATCAAAGGCCACCAGGTAGGTTTTGGACCAAAAAGACTGTGTTCCGACCCCCCGAAGAGTTCCGGTGAATAAAAGGGTGAAAGATACGGACCAAAGGCATAGTGTACCCCCTGAAATGCCGCCCAGGTGGCATATACAATGAAGGATGACAGGGCTAAAAAAGTCAGAAATTGTGGGACCCACCAAAGATCTTTTCGAGAAGTGTGGCCATAAGGTCGCTTTTCAAGAATGGCGTTGAGCTGCTCCATGGATCATATTACTCATTTGAAATAACCATATGAATCTCCGACCTATATTGTAGTTAATGATAATTAAAATATTGATGAATAACAAGTGATGGAGATGATCGCTTGTTACTGATGTTGATCACAAAATTTTTAGTGAAGAGTGAGTATGGTCAATTCGCTACCGCTGAAAACACCACCCGGTCTTCATTGCCTTCGGAATCGACGACGGTGAGGTATTGTTTGCCTCGTTTCAGTCTCAATGGGAAGGATCCGGTCTTTTGGGTGGTCCCAACCAGCTCATCGTTTAGGTACCAGAAGAGCTTCCGGTCCGGGAATTGCGAGGCCACCTTAGCGACCAGTTGCTGGTGCTGGCCATCAAAGTCTTTGGGGATGAAGATATTGGCATCGGTGAGCGGATAGATGATCTGCAGGGCGTCACCCTCCCTCCCCACCGGACAGCCGGGCTGATGTGGGGGCACTGAGGTGATCAGGTTCCCATTCTGGCGGAGGTAGTAGTTGATGTCTGCACTAAACGCCAGCAGATGGGTGAGCTGCTGTGACCCTTTCCAACAACGTGAACAAACCCGGTGGTTGTTTTCCACATAATAGCGCTCATGAAACGGGCATACACGCAAAGGTTTCATGTTATAAGGTGCTTTGGTATCCACCACCTCCGGACAGTCCTGGCTGGCATAAAATCCCGTGTGTTTACAGGTCCTCACTGCCACGTAGTCCATATCAACAGGTGTGAACCATTCATCTGCCCCGGGCAGAACCTGGAAAATATTGAATAGCAGCGGTCCCGCACTCGTCATGCCTGCCAGCGCTTTATTTGATTCCCCGTCAAAGTTTCCTACCCAAACCACTACTGTCCATTGCGGTGTGGTACCTACGGCCCAGGCATCTTTGTGGCCGTAGCTTGTGCCGGTCTTCCATGCGATGGGACGCTGGGAGCTGTACTTCTTCCAGTAGAACTCCAGTCCCGGACGGATCAGCTCTTTGAGCTCTTCCAGAATGAGATGGCTTGCTCCCTGACTCACCAGTCTGGTTTTGTATCCTTCCGGCTGCCCTTTGAGGTAATGGATGTCCTGAAACTCGCCACCATTCGCTAATCCCCTAAACAGTTGGCCCATGTCCCAGGGGCTCACTTCTGCCCCACCCAGGATGATCGGCAACCCATATTCGTCCGGTGTGCGAAACAACGTGCTCACACCAGCTTCTTTGAGTTGGTTGTAAAACGCGTCTACTCCATAAGCATTGAGTAACCTGACCGCAGGCACATTAAGTGAATGGATAAGGGCCTCATTGGCAGGCACCACTCCAGAGAAAGTTTCGGAGGCGTTGCTGGGTGAGAAACTGCTGTAGTAAGTAGGCACATCTTTGATCAGGGTTTTGGGAAGGATTAACCCTTCATCAATGGCCAGGGCATATAGAAACGGCTTGAGGATAGAACCCGAAGACCGGGGGGCGATCACACCATCCACTCTCCCATGATGGTCCAGGTCGTGGTAGTCTTGCGACCCCACATAGGCAGCAATACCACCCGTTTTGTTGTTGATGACCAGGGCACAGGCATTTCGTATGCCCAATAGTTCCAGTCGGGCAGCCTGCTGTTTCACAAAGAAGTTGGTTTCCCGTTGTATCTCCGGATCTATGGTAGTCCGAATTACATCCAGGCTGTTGCTGGCATGGATCCGATCAGCCAGGTGTGGTGCATGCAAGTCAAATGGCACCAGGGTCTCCGGAATAGGCTCCAACAGGGAGAGCTCATAAGCCTCATCGGTGATGATGCCCTTTTCCTTCATCTTACTGAGCAGGAAGTTACGCTTAGCCATCAGTTTGTCCTGGTGACTGGAAGGAAAGATATACCCCGGTGCATTGGGAAGTACGGCCAGCAACGCTGCCTCTGCCCAGGTGAGCTGATCTGGTCGTTTGCCGAAAAAACGATGTGAAGCGGCCAGGTACCCCCGCACATTACTACCGTAAGGGGCATGCATCAGGTATTCAGCCAGGATCTCATCCTTGGTGAGGTGAACCTCAAGTTTCACTGCAAGCAGCAGCTCCAGAAACTTATTCCAATATGTACGCGGGCTGTCCCGAATCATGCGGGCCAACTGCATGGTGATGGTGCTGCCACCACTCACCACCCGCTGATGACGAATGTTCCAGTAGGTAGCACGTAACAATGCCACCGGATTAATGCCCGGATGCCGGTAAAAATGCTGATCCTCAAAAGTCAGTACAGCCTGTTGCAGATTCCCAGGAATGCTGTCCTGCAGCTGTGGTGGTAACAGGTATTGTTCCTCATCATTGAGGTATACCCGTAAAAAGCTGCCGTCACTGGCCAGGATCACCTGGCTATAATCCGATCGCAGTTGTTGCTGCCCCAATGGAAGGCAGAGGTAGACCACAAAAGCTACCAGGCACCCCACCAAAGGGAACAGCACGTACTTTATACCCGATCCGAATAGCTTTCTCACCATTTCTATTTCGATCTTACCGCCACCTTTTGAGCTTTACGCGTGGATTGATAGTCGCTGTTGTACATCGCTTCACAAACCGCTCCCGGAAGTGTGTAAGTTCCTTCCGTGATTGCGTTGATTTTTACGATGAAATCCAATCGCTGTTTGTCCAGATCAAAGAACCACATGATCCGGTCGTCCCGGATGTCCAGGTATTCTTCACGTCCTGTTCTGTAGCCACTCATCCAGCCAGGCAGCATTTCTCCGGAAAGCCGGGTATTCTCAATTTCCCAGCCTGATGGCAGCATCTGCACCAGTGCCACCTCTTCGATATTCGGTACCGGGCTGATATTGCTGACCTGATAACGTCCATAAAAGACATCTCCCTGTTTCACATTGGCGATGTCGATGGCATTGCCTTCCTCATCAAACCAGGAAATATCTACTTTCAGGTTTTTATCTTCATCTTTCGACTGATCTACCAACGGTACTCCATTGCTGGATAGCGTAGCATACAGCTTAGGACTTTGAACATCGGCATTCAGCTGTACCTTGAGCTGTCCTCCATAGCCACTATTGATGTATTTGGCTACTTTGTTGGCATCTTTGAAAGGCACCTGTGTACCATCAGGGAGTGACATTGTTCCTTCGATGACGAGGTCAACATCAGGCACAATCCCTGCATAGTCGAAGTACGCTCCCATCCCGAGCAGCATCTGGGCCAAAGTCTGGGTTGAATACCACTTTCTGGATGACAGCTGTTCCGCCAGTGCTTTTGCCATCAGGGCTGCATCATCTTCTCGTTCCAGCATAACAAGACACCTGAGGATAATTCCCTGGTCACGATAGCTGGAGCCGTATGTATGCGAGAATTCCTGATATTCCGGAACATCCTTAGAGATTTGGTCTACATCACTCTGCACCTTGTCAAAAGCGCCAGCCAGCTTATATGCTGTCACAAGCTGCCACTTCATTACATTACTCATCTCCTTATAATGATTCTGCTTAAGGAGGTTCATCTCACTCAGGTTGGCTTTGTTGGCCATAGCCAGAATGAAACATCGGTTAACTCGTGTCATCAACCAGCGGGGATCGGTATCAGGCTGGCGGGACTTACGCTCCAGATACCTGATTACACCATCCAGCATCGATTCGGGAACAGCATAACCCTGTCGGTTGGCATCGATCAGGAACTGACCGGCATAGTTAGTGCCCCATTCGGAAGCTTCATTGCCTCCCGGCCAGTAAGAAAATCCTCCATTGCTTAGCTGAAACAGGCTTAATCGTGAAATCGCTGCGTTGATGTTGTCATCGATTTCCAGTGATAGTTTAGGATCCGTGGATAACAGGTCCTTGAGCGCCAACTGTGGATACGCCGACGAAGTGGTCTGTTCGATACATCCGTAAGGATACCGGATCAGCCACTGCAGGCGGTGTATAAAATCAAGGTTCGGGAACACCGCCAGATGCAGCCTGGCGTTGTTAGTGCCATCCAGCCCGAGCTTAGGCATATTGAAAGTGATCGTCTGACCCGGTTCAATGGTTTTCTCCTCCTTCTCATAAATGCGGGAAGCACCAGGAGAAACAGCAACATCCGCCTCGTAAAGACTTTCTGCATCCTTGCCTTTGGCAGTGATCACAATCCTGGACTGTCCGATAGCCTCCTTTACCTTCACATTGAAATAAAACATCTGATCACTTTCCGTATTGAACGTGTGGCTATGCGACGTCTTGCCCTGTACCTCCAGTGGGCCTTCTGTTTGTATGCCGATGTCTACGGCTCCAATATTCGCCCTGGTGGCAAAAACATTTACCGGGATCTTAAAAACATCCCCGGGTTTGAGGGCTCTTGGCACCGTAGGCAACACGATCAGGTCGCTCTTTACAGGTACGGTCTTATCCGCAGACCCGTAGCGGTCACCCTGGGCGGAAACCACCATTACACGCACAGAGCCCACATAATTGGGCATTTCGAAGCTTACTTTCGCTTTTCCGTTACCATCAGTTGTTACGGGTCCTTTGAACATACAGACAGGTTTGAACCGCTTTTTCTGCTCAAAAGGATCGACCTGGGATTCCCTGTAGTCACCATCCCCACCAATAGAGAAGGTCTTGAATACATCGTCCTCATTGGCACCAATCACAAAGCCAAACATGTCGTAGGTAGCGATGTCCAGTCGGATCTTTTTGAAGAATTCAGCCCATGGGTTGGGTGTCTGGAAATTTGTAAGATCCAGTAATCCCTCGTCTACCACAGCCACCGTGAATTGAGTTGGTTTTCCACTGGAAGTAGCAATGTTCACATCAAACTTCTGTTTGGGCTTCAGCTCGTCCGGTATGTTGATGATCAGTTCGTCTTTCGTATTCGGATTAAATACTTTGACAGGCAAAATCCCAAACATCCGGATCGGTCGGTCATTGACGGTCTGGCTATGAGGTTGCAAGACAGTCACTGTCGCATAGATATTAGGTGCCATCGCGGAGGTCACAGGGAAGGAAATCGTCATGTCCTCACCCTCAGATGGTTTAACCCATCGGTGGGATAAAATCTTTTCTCCCTGCTCGATGGTGAGAAGTACATTGCCCTGTTTCGGAGAAGGAAAGCTGATTTTTGCTTCTTCTCCAACCTCATATTGTGCCTTTTCTGTTTTCAGCACCAACGTACCGGCATTCTGATCGCCGGATGGGATGGCACCATAAGGATATGCGCTAAGGAAAATACTAGACGTGTGACCCAGGTGAACGGCATCCTGTATCTCTACCAGGTATTGACCTTGCTGAGCAGGCTGAAATGGAAGATTTGTCAACGGCTTGCCTGAGCTGATGGTTCCTTCTTCTAGCAGGATGGTGTGGGTGTCAGTCTTATAGCGAAGCTTGAAATCGCGGTAACTGTTGTACTGGTACCACCAATGTGAATCGTTACGATAGATGCGGTAGACGAGCTCACGGCCGGCAACAGCTTCGCCTTTATGATCCACTACTACCACAGGGATATCGGTTCGGCTGTTTAACTTGACATAGCGATCAGAATCATCGATACCGACATAATGGGTGAACGGATGAATATCAATGTGTGTCCAGGTATCATTGGGACGACCACCGTCTTCTTGTACGGTAGCCAGGATTTTGGCTTTGATTGGAGTGGATGCACTGCGTAAATTCGGAATGTTCCAGTTGACTTTTGCTTTGCCTTCAGAGTCAAGTGTGCCTGAACCAATCCTGGTACGTGCACGCTGAAAATCAACCATCTGGTCCCTGAAAGAATACTGAGAGAATTTAGGGAAAGGATTACTCAGGTCAAAAACCTGGACTTCTGTTTCATATTCCAATCCTGGTGAAGGGGTTCCAAAAAGGAATTTGCTTTCAACCTCTATTTGTATGTTTTTATTATCCGGGAGCACTGTGGTCAACGAAGGATTCACCTTTACCTTCAGCCTGTTAGCTACTACTGTTTCTATCTTCAGGTCATGGTGAAAGTATTTGTTACCGATGTTTAGCTGCACATCCCAGTTACCTGTAGGCGCATTCATATCTGTTCCCAGCTCAAAATTGTAAAAGCCATCTTTGGCGGTATTTTGAGTGGTTTCATACACCATTGTACCTTCCGGATTGAATAACCTCAATCGAACGGGCACGTCGCTGCGTGTACCTGACGAAAAACGAACGATACATGACAGGTTGAGTGAGTCTCCCGGACGGTAAACACCACGTTCTGTGTAGGTGTATGCACGTGTCTGCAGGTCATAAGTACTGATGCCTCCCACGTCGAATCCTGAGTTGTTCCATCTCATCTCATCCGGGTTGATGATGCTAATCTGGTTTCCCTTCTCAGCTTTTATGTAACGTCCATTATATCCTCTTAGCGTAGCTACGCCATCGGAGTTAGTTACGCCGGAGTCATGTTCATCATAACGGAAGCTGGTTACCTTCACACCGGACATCGGCTGGCCTGTTTTGAGGTCAGTGGTGAAAACAGTGTAGGACTCATCAGTATATTTCGCCATTAGCCCAATATCACTGATTGTCAAGGGCTTATATACTTGTCCTTTTCGCTGGATATAACCCAGGACACTCTTTTCTATGGGTACAGAAGTATCCCGGGGATTGAAGTTGATCCGGACAAGGAACAGTCCGTTGTCGTAGGTTTCAAAGACCCTGCTGAGGTCCAGGTTGTGCAACAGCCATTCGTTCTTTTTATCACCTATCTCCAGTGTTTGGTTGTAAATAATGGCCCCTACGTTTGAAACATAGTCATTATTGAAGTCCGTATTCCGGTCCTTTGAACTGTTAAGTTGTTCATACCTGAAAAACTCATCCAGGTTTTCATTAAATACTTTCTTGATCTCTACATGTACACGCTTGAGGTTGGCTGTAAGAAACTGAAGCCGCTTGTCATTGGTAGTAGGCATGAATATCCCCTGGCTGGAAAACTGAACCTGCGGCTGTATATCCGTAAACTTTACCTCCCTGCTAATCAGGTTTTCTGTTTTCGTTCCCCACTGACTCTTTAATCCCGGTTGGAGCTGCACAGTGTAGATAGTGCCAAACTTAAAATCACCATTCAGCAAGAGGAATTTACCCATCTTTTGGGACGTAAAATTGACCGATGGCCTGACTGAAATAAACCCGTCGATATTCTGATCTTTGTCAAGATTATCAGAAAACTTCAGTGTCATCTGCGGCTTTTTACCCGACTCATTCCTTTCTACCTCGACCAGCTCCATTGACTTAAGTGGTACCACCTTTATAGATCGCTCCAGATTGGTCTCCATGTCCAGGTCACCGGCATCCAGCGTAAACTGATAGGTTTTGGTGCTCGACTCCCGTTTAAGCATTTCACTCACAAAGCTGAAGGTATTGTCCCCCTCCTGGCTCCAGGTGAGTTTTGAGGAAGAAAAGGAGGCTGCCTTCTGAACATCTTCGATGGAGGTCTTTTGTGAAAACACGACCTTGCCGGTGTAGACAAGCTGCTCGGGGTTGGCAGGGTTCATGAGCTCCAGCTCCCCATTAAAGGAGATCAACTCGCGTCCTTCCACATAAAACTTGAAGTCGAATACTTCTACCTCAAAAGCTGTTGACAGTGCTTTGAGATCCAGCTGGGCCTGATAGTTTACCCGGGATTTGAGGGGTGCGGAAGGCTCAAATACCAGGCGGCTTTCAGTTGCCCAGTAAGCCTTTCCTTTGATACCCGGATCAAATTTGATCGGGTTGTCAATTTCTTTGTTCAACGACTCCTGGCTTACCACATCATCGTTGAACTTAATCTCGATGAGGCTTTCCGGTTGTATAGACCCAGCAGTAGCTCGGCTGATGATCTTTGCAATTTCTGGTGAATATTGGATTTCTGTTTCGTCCCTGGGTCCGGACTTGGTGCCACAAGAGGATACGATGATTAGGATCGAAAGGAACCTGACGATGGTTTTGCTGGTGAACATAGGCGGTTAGGTTTAGTGTTTTTCAATGTGGTATGAAATTTATATAAATCCTCCGAATGAAACGTAATGCAAGCGGCAAAAAACATTATGTTTGATTTATGTGTGTGGATATGGTGTGTTATCAGGTGGAGTTCATTAAGTACTAATTACCAGGATCCTGTAATAAAGATGGATTTCCAGTTCCCCACATTCTATTTGTTCATATTATGTTTGCGCCACATAACCGACAAGGGGGTTAAAAACTTAAATTATGTCACAAAACAGTTCAAACAGCACCATGATTAAAAACTTCAGAATGGTAGCCATGGCTGAAGGGATCTCCTATCTCCTACTCTTGTTCATCGCCATGCCGCTCAAATACCTGTTGGATTTTCCTCTGGCAGTGAAGTATATCGGTTGGGCGCATGGACTTCTATTTATTGGGTATATGGTACTGCTACTCTCCTGTTGGCTAAGCCATGGCTGGCGATTTTCAAGGGTTGCATTCTTTTCGTTTGCCTCGCTGGTGCCTTTCCTGCCTTTTGTGGTGGAGAAACAGTTGAAGCGGGAGATGACGGCTTAAAAGGTCAATTAATCCAGGCTGATCCTCGACTCTGAATACAGGTCGTAAATAGCCACCAGTTTTTCCTGCAGACCCAAATGGCTGGGTAATTGGCCCAATTCTTCTCTGGCTTCCACAAAGGCAGATTGGTATTCTTCTTCCAGGGTATTCCAGATAATCACCAGGTAGTGATAACCAATGTTGCTGTTTCTCCCCTTTTCCATCCAGGCATCGAAGGTTTCTTCATCAAGTGCTTTACCAAATTGTGTTTTAAACATCCGTTTTGTTATTCAGTGGCGATGATAATGGATTTTTAATTTTTTCCCCAGCTATGGTTGAGTTTGTTTTATCGGAATTAGTATATGAGCTCATCAACTGTATACTGAGGACACCAGCGGGGGTGAATGCTTTGATACTCAGCCGATGGTGAAACACCAAAAGCGGCTAATAAGCGATTATAGCTGACACCTTTTACAATTCAAAAAGTGAGTGAAGATCTTTCTCAAATTGCTGATCAAAAAACAAGATGGGTGCCTGCAACTTCCTGATGGCGGCATCCAGATTTGTGTAGTTGGATTGGGGAATGTGGAGTGGAATTTTATACAACCGGGGGTCTCTCTTGTCAAAAGGACAGGCTACTTTGGATTGAAACAGAAACGGGATCAAGGTGGTTGAGCAACCCAGGGCTATTCGATCGATTTCATATTCATCTAATAGTTCAGTCAGCGTTTCATTGATGTTCTCGAAAAAGGTAACTGTTTTGGCCAGCCGCACTCTGGAGCCTGCCTTGGATTTACCCTTTTTCTTTAGGTACTTGATTTGACTAAACCCCTGCTTCTTCCTGGTCATATAAGCAGAAAAAGTCGTGTGATAAACGTTCTCTTTCCCTTCCATCATGCAGATGGCAGCATTACCCGATTCAATCGTGATATATAAGGCCCGTGCCTCCTGACCCATAAGGAATAAGTCATGGTTAACCATCCAATGTAGCGGCAATCGAATAAACCCCATCACATCATGCTGCTCATTCTTCAGCAACACTACATGCTTTTTGAAATCATATTCATAACCAAATGCCTCTTCTCTGACAGTCTCGAGGATCCACTCAGGATCATGATGAAACAAATTGATTTGTCCCTGGCTCATATGTAGCACTGATATTTTTTCACCCCTTTCATTCGATCGGTCCTAGGTGCGTGTTCGTCTTCTCAGTTTTTGAATACGGTCCTGGTAGTATTCTTTCAGTTCATCCACAAAAGTCATCGGGTCCTTATAGGTCATCAGGACATGATAGGTGTGCTTATTCTTCAGGGTTTGTATTGCTTTTTCCAGATGTTCTTTCTCCTGCACCAAGTAAGCATGTGGCGAGGCAGACAGTGTGACCTTTCCTGATTCCAACACATCTTTTAGCGGAAGCTCCGCATGACTAAACAGGTGTGCATGGAAAGCTTTTAATGCATCAAGGTCTTCGTGCTGATAGATAGCCACCAGACGTGTTGTCAATTCTGTGGCCAGGTCAGTCTTATCGCCATCCATCGCATACTTATCAGGGTGCACATGCAGCATGGCCTCCCGATACAATCGCTTCTTCTCTTTAAGATCTTCCTCATTGTCACATAGGGTTTCTGAAGGTCGCTTTTGGGTTTTTAATCCGACCGGCTCCACGTAGTTTTTACCCTTTCGTTTCTGCTCGAGCCGTTTTTGCTTTTTGGCTTTCTTCTGCGCTTTATACAGCACAGACAGCTCCTGCACTTCGACAATCTCGCCCGACAGATGTGACCTCAAGATTGCTTCAAAAGCATCCACCTTACCAGTCAACAGTTCCAGCTTCCGCTTTAACTGCTCGATCTCCGCACTCAGCGGGTTTCCAGGTGGCTCTGTGCCTACCAGTTGGTTTTGCTTCATATCACAAAGGTGATCATTTTGGATTAATCAACAGGTGCCAAAGGATAGTGGCAATTTCGGGCGACCTGCTTAACTTTCCGGCATGGATCGAGAGATGTTTGACAAACTGGAAGAGATGAGAAGTTTACTTGCCGAGCCGGAAATATTTAACAGGTTGGTTGCAAAATATGAGGCAGACCCCTCAGAAGAAAACCTTAGAGAAATCATCGATCATGTGACTTTAGAAGTAGCCAAAGGAAATGTGAAAGGATGGAAATCCTAACGAATTAGGCATAAAGCCGGGTTGATCCTTATTCCCGTGTTACCTGCAATCCTCTTTTATTGTAAAAATGGGTCAACACCAGGACCAAAAACGCAGGATATGTATGACCCGGAAATAATTCCGTAAAACATACATGTAATCAGTACAGAATCTATATTACTTTCGTTGTTTCATGTCTACTTCCAAATATGGGGTCACCGTCTTCCACCAGACTTACAAAACGAATCATCCTATGGGTTTTAATATCAATCATCCTTGTTGGTGCGTTTTTGGGGTTGTCAGTATTGGGCAGGAACTTCTCCAGTGACATTCTTTTTCAACTGGTAAAAAGAGAGACAAATGATCACTACCTGCTTTCTTATAAGGAAATAGATATCGACCTGTGGAAGAGGACCATAAAACTCAAAGAGGTACTCCTTAAACCGGATCCGGACAAGGACTATCAGGGAACGGGACTAAACAATCTGTATGAGCTGGAAATGGCTGGTCTTAACATTGACCTCAAATCCATCATCAGCATCTATACGGTCCGGCAACTGCATATTAAGAATATCCGAATCATTGACCCTCAGATACATATCAAAAGCAAAAAAGGCAACTCAGACGAGACCTTTAGTTTGCAAACAGGGAATCTGTACAAAGAGATCTCGGATTACCTTAGGGTGTTGCAGATTGATATTTTTAAGATTGAAAACGCAGCAGTGAAGCATTCCCCCAGTGGGTTTGGGCTTGACAGCATTGACTTTTTTATCAGTAACCTACTCATTGATTCCGCGTCCAGACCTGACAAACGATTCTACTCTGAAAACATTGAATTGGAGATTCGTAATCAGAGTTTCCTGCTGAAAGACAGCATTCATCAAATAACCTTTGATCGTTTTCTTTTGTCTACGGCTGATTCCATCCTGACCTTTCAAAATCTCGTATTGAAGCCGCTTGCCAATGTACTTGATACCATTAATAAACTGGATGATAAAACCATTTATGACATAACCATTCCAACTCTAAGGCTTAAAGGCGTCGATTATTTCTCTGCCTACAGGTACAATTATCTTGAAATGGAAGAGCTTTCACTCACCGATTCGTATATCTTTCTCGAAGAGCAAACACAGGGCCGTAATGATCAACCAGCTAAAAAAGGCAACTCATTGCTCGAACAATTGATGACCGTTTTTGATGGAATCAGAATTGGTAAAATGAGATTTATCAATGCCAATCTCAATCTAAAGACCAATGACGACTACAACCATAATTACCAACACGTACAGTCAGAGCGGGCTGATATTGTGTTATATAACTTTTATCTTGATAGCACCAACTACCAATTGGACTTTGGTAAAAAGTATTTTGACAATGTAGACATCAACATCAAAGATTATCGTTCCTTCCTGCCGGATAGTATCCACACCATTCAATTCGACCTGCTAAAATTGAGTTCAATTGATTCTTCGCTGATATTCAAAAATTTTAATATTTCTAATAATGGAAATGGTACGGCGTCAGATATGTTCCTGTCCATTGATGTCCCACAAGTCCGTTTGAGTGGCTTAAACTATTCGGACATTTTGATCAACAGGCAGTTGATTGTCAGAGACTTATTGCTCCAAAATCCAAACGTCGTATTTGAAAGCAGGCAAAAGAAGTGGGATCAGCAGGATTTTACACCGGATAGCCTATACAGGTTAATAAAGGATCATTTTAAGGTTATTGGTGTCAAAAAACTGCAAGTCAGGCAAGGTGAATTCTCTATCAACAGGCTGCTTAGCTTTAATCAGACAGACTTTTCAGTTTCCAATTTTAACATCCCTCATGTTTCCAATTCCTGGTATGACGTGCTCAATGATCTTGAGTTGGAAATTCATAATATGGTACTTGATGATGAAGCAATTCGGCTGAAAGGCAGTCATTTGATATTAGATCGTCTGGCCAGCCGATTGACGATAGAAGATTTACGATTTGCCTACCTGGATCCACATACATCTGCTTCGGGTGACCTTAAAAACCTGTTGATTTCAGGCATAGACCTGGATCGCTTTTCCACCGGAAACTATTTTGCTTTTGATTCCCTCAGATTAACCAATCCCACGGTAGCATTCGAAATGTTGAAACCCAGGCAAGAAGGGCTTATTAACAATTTTACTACCAGCAAATTTATTGAGATCATCAACGGAGAACTAAATGTGAAAACATATGATAGCGCCTCCTTTAGTCTTAATAGAATCAATACAAAGCTATCGGCAGGTACGCTAACCAATATACAATTGGGCGAGGCAAGTAATTTAACTTTCACTTTACCAAATAAATCTAATAAACTGAATATCAGTGATATAAAACTATTTAATTCACAAGAACTCTACTTAAAAAATATCAGGTTGCAGCCTATAAAAGATACTTTACTGCAAAAGGTTGAATTGACAGCTCAAATACCCGCTATGACGCTCCATGGCATTGATCAGAACAGGCTTTGGCAACAAAAAGTGTTGGCAGGTGACAGTCTGATCGTAGACACTCCGGACCTTACCCTGCAGTTAAACAAAATAGCTACGGCCTTTACTGTCGCTGATTCATTGGAAGTCCAATTCCAAAAAATTGTATTAGATAAAGCCCGGGTGATGTATTCTGATGATCGTCAGCCAGAGATCAAAATGATAAAGATGCCCCGGCTTTCTGTTACACTGGAAGGATTTCAATACCCGGAAAACCCCATCCTGAGCACTCATCACTTGCTTTATGCTGATTATGTGACCCTACATGTTCAGCAGATCCAGCCCGTTCTGGCCAACGGGGACTTTTTGCTTATTCACCAACTTGACTTCTCACAAAAGGAAGCCCGAATTTTAATTGACACCTTAAGATATGAAGCGGCAAATCAAGTCACTTCTACCCTTTTCCCAGGGATTGAAATCATTGGCCTCGACCTGGACGCTTACATAAATAAAAAGCAATTAAAACTTGACAACCTTGAATTGATTGCTCCTCAAATTACACATGATCTGGGTGCTTCAAATCGAAATCAACAGGATCTGAGTCGTCTTCTTCCTGAATCCATTGATGTAGGTTATTTCTCATCAATATCAACAGAAATAGCATTCAATGACCGCTCAAAATCCACCAGTTACACCATCCATAAAGGAAATGTGGAGTTGCACAATTTTTATGCTGATGGCGAATTGAACCGGGATCAGTTTTTTGAATACGTTCAATTTGCATCTATCAGGGGCCAGGACTTTCTGGTTCCGCTGGGTGACGGTTATCAATTAAGTGTAGGCCGTTACCATTTACAACATCCGAAGAACACTTTGACCTTGAATGATATCAATATCACATCCGAATATTCACCAGCAGAATATACGAAACGTCTGACCTATCAAAAAGACTGGTTTGACGTAAGTGCGGATGGTGTCATAATAAGTGGTTTGGATCTTGATCGGGCATTTAGCAAACGGCAATACAAGGCGGAAAAGCTATTAGTAGATGGATTAAACGCCTTGATTTATCGCGATAAGTCCGTGCCATTAAATACATCGGCAGTGAAGGAGCTCCCTCAGGGTATGCTACGGAATATTAACCATTGGGTATACCTGGATACCCTAAATGTCGTGGGCAATATTACACACCAGATAAACCCGGTGAACACCGAAGAGCTGGCAGAACTAAGCTTCAACGCTCTCAATGCTTCTTTATTTCGGATAACCACCGTGGACCAAATGCCCTCCAGGCCCATGCGCCTCGTTTCAAGTGGCATACTTGCGGATACCGCTCATTTTGAAGCCTATGCCACATTCAACATGCAAGATCAGGGTAATCAATTTTCCTTCTCAGGTCAGATTGATCAAATGCCTTTGAGTGCATTGAATAAACTCCTCAGGCCTCTGGCTAATATCAACATCAAAGAAGGATATGCCGAGGAAATCAGTTTTAGCATGAACGGGAACAACGAAATCGCTACAGGTGAAATGAACTTTCGCTACAATGATCTAAAGATCCAGATACTGAATCCGGAAACGAATGACATGCAAGGTCTAAACCAGGAAATCAAGACCTTCTTTGCCAACACTTTTGTGATCAGACAAAACAACCCTACCTTCATTGTCTTAAAGCCCGGAACGATATTTCAACGAAGGGATCCTTCCCGTGTGATCTTTCACTATTGGGGTGAAGCGCTCTTGAGTGGAGCGGTGAGCAGCATTGGCATCAACAAAAGCAAGAAAGATATCAGAAGATATGATAAAGAAATGGAAGATGTTAACAGGTAAATCATTGAACTGCAACAAATGTTACAAACCCGGGTAGTCAGGTATCGTACACTTGCATAGATAAATACAAAAATTATGGCTACAGTAAATCTGACTACAGAACTTTTTAAAGAAAAAGTCTTCGATTATACCAAAGAGAAGGAATGGAATTATACAGGTGAAAAACCTGCCATTATAGATTTTTATGCTGACTGGTGCGGACCGTGTAAGATGGTTGCCCCCATTTTTGAAGAACTTTCCAACGACTACCCGGACATTCATATATATAAAGTCGATACAGAGGCGGAACAGGAACTGGCTGCCGTATTTGGCATTCGCAGTATCCCCAGTATTTTGTTCATCCCCAAAGGCAAGCAACCTATGATGCAAAAAGGAGCCTTGCCTAAAAATGTGTTGGAGCAGGTCATCAAAGAGGAATTGCTACCCAATAGTGATGTGGTAAAGTAGCATTAACTCCTCAATCACAAAGAGCAATTATCACGCCTGGATTCGTTCAATGTTTAAAAACAGGTAAGTTTAGAAGGTGAATACTCTCGACTAATCCTGATTGGAGGAGCGAATCCACCAATTGATCGGCTATACTTACCGGCACGCTCATTTCAATGCGGACCAGTGATTCTCTTTCGTCCATATGCCTGTCTGATTTTATTTCAAGCACTTTGGAAGTCACCGCTCCGGAAACACCCATGGTTAGACAGATCTCCTTCAAATCATCTATTTGATCTTCTTCAGTGATCACTGATATTTCGCAATTGTCATCTGGAAGAAATGGCTTAACAGCCTTTCTTCGGGTCTCCGTCTCGAGCCTTTTTCTCCAGTCGGTGCCCATTTTGAGTGTATCTATGGCGGCTATGATCTGATCAATGGAAGCCGCATGATTTTGCTTACCTACTTTCATCCGGGTATCCAGGTGTCCGAGGGTAACAGGTGTTTGGAAGATGTATCCCCTACCCGGCTGGTCAAGTTTCGACTCCTCAATGAGGAGCTTTATGATACTTTCCGAATCCTGCCTGGGCATTACCAGGTGAACCACCTCCTTGTCCGGAGATATGGTGATCCTCAAGAGTCCTAACTGATCCCTTATGTCATTCCCTGTTCCGTAAGTCAATAAAGGCACACAGACACCGAGCTCAAGGGCTGTTTTGGCGAGCTGCTCTCCGGCTTCGTGACCAGTCAACACACACACAACATAGGAAAGGTCCTTCAGGAAATGTATTCCATTTTCCGTCATCCGATTGACATGAATGTTGTTTTCCAATACAGGAAGTGGTGTTTCGCTATAGGCTAGAAGATCCTGCGAAAAAATGGTCCCCATACCAGGAGTATGCAGGTCTGCGATGGCAATGAGTGATTTCATGACTGCAATGGCATCTTTCCTGTGGACAGTGAAACGAAATATGCTCGACAGGTTACTTTGAAGTTTGATGGTGTTGCCCAGGAACCCAAAACGCTTAGGTTCAATATATTCGCGGATGGTCCTACCTGTTTCCAAATAAGCTGTAACACCAATGCTGTCCAGGTAATCAGCCACTTTATCACCGGAATGCTGGTTGACATAACAGCTGATCCTGCTGGCTTCATGGAGTCTGTTTTCACTTGCTGTTGGTATATTTTTTACAAGTTGAGTGGAATCAGTCATCGGAATTATCAATTAAGGTTTGAAATTGTAAGTACCTGGAATAAAGCCCATAGGCCAATACGGTAATAATGGGAAATGTAGATGCCATCGCCAGGATGCCAAATCCATCAGAGATATGAAGCTCACCCCCGATACCAAGCCCCATTGCCAACACCAGTGGCACGGTAACAGGTCCGGTTGTCACCCCACCACTGTCCCAGGCGATTGCGGTAAATTCCTCTTCACTAAATATGGTTAACACCATCAGCAAGACATAGGAAGGGATGATAAGCCAGATCAACGGTAGATCGAATAAAATGCGACTCAGTCCCAGACAAATACCCAAACCGACACCTACTGAAACTACCTGAACGATCTTGCTCCTTTTTAGTGCCCCTACGGTGATGCTTTCCACGGTCATTCCCAGGGCATTTAATGCTGGCTCCGCCAGGGTAGCTCCGTAACCCATTCCAAAGGCAAATATCAGTATCAGGATAAACCCTAAAAAGACATATCGCTTATTAAACAAGGGAGGCTCCGTAAGCATATGTGTATACCTCCTTTCGGCCACATCATGGAGGTTCGGATGATAAGCAATTGCCCGGACCTCGTCGTGGTCATACACATGATCGTACATGTTGAAAAAGGTCCTTTGTTCACCATTCATAGCAACCGCTTTGTACAAATGGGTAGAGTCGAAATCATGAATAACCACGCGACCTATGAATTTTTCCTCACTACTAAATGCTTTAGGAATATGTTTACCTACTTCCGTCCCCAGGGCACCAAGCCCCAAACGGATACCTGAGGTCAGCAGGATCATCCCTATGAGGGTGAACCCAATGCCAAGAGCTATTTCATCCCGGTAACGAAGCTTTTCTTTGAGAAATAAAAGGAGTACCAGCAGCAGTAGCAAAGTCAAGGGGATCACTGCCCTCATCCCGGCAAGGCTTTCCTCCTTCAATGTTTCACTCACTCTGGTAAGCGGAGCTACGGATGTGTCCTCCAGATTAGCTTCAACAAGCAGGTGACGTTCCTCAGCAGAGGCATGTTCGATGATCCAGGTGGCAAGGGTCATATCGCCCAGGTATTTTTGTCGCATGACAGGATCATTTTCTAAAGACAGGAGTGCTTTTTCATAGGATTCCTGATCCCCAAAATGCGCGATTCTTCCCTCTGCGGTTCCATGGGTAAACAGGTGCCATTCCAGTTCGTCATTATTGATGAATACCTGACCAGCAATGGCTTTGCCTTCTGGTGAAAAGAAGTATTTCTCAGTGGTGGGTTGTGGAGATTGGGTATTGAGGTAAATTCCCAAACTGAGAACTGCCAATACAGGAAAGGCAGATGCCAAGAGGATAATGCCAAAACCTCCGTCTGATCCACCCTTATTGGATGCCCTGGACACCCCGATGCCCAGCGCCAAAACCAAAGGTACCGTTACCGCTCCGGTGGTCACTGCACCGCAATCCCATGCCAGTCCGATTATTTTATTCAGGTTCGGATCAAAAGAGGCATACAGGGATAGCCCAAGCAATATGGGTATGGTGATGAAGATAAATGGTTTGATCGACCAATTGAAATAAAAGCGACACATCCCCATCGCTACGGCTATCCCAACTCCCGCTCCTACAGAAATCACCAGCAGTTCGCTGTGATGCTCCAGCAACATAAAAAGCAATGGACTATCCCAGGCTGTGATGGTAGAACCAGCCATCTTCAGTGCACTAATTGCCGGCTCTGCAAATGTGGCTCCAAAACCAAGAATAAAACCGAACAAAGAAATGGCTACGATACCTACTTTCAATGGAAGCTTCACCCCTACACGCTCACCAACGGGCATCAGTCCCAGAACAAGTCCTTCCAGAAAAAAAGCAAGTCCAAAAATGACCAGTGTCAGCCCTCCTGCTGTTCCCAGGGCATTATCCAAAGGAACACGCAAGACAACCACCTGAAAAAGCACCAGGTAAATGATGATAAAAGCGATGGATTTGGCTTGCTCTACAATCCGCGATTTAGCGTAGCCATAGATCATCCGCATCGCATCTTCTGGTGGTATCTTAATTTTCTTTATCATGGTATCGTAGTGTTAGGTCGTGAAAATGAAATTTGCTAAAGGTGGTTGTGGGGTATATCATTTTGCCAGGTCTTTATGGAGTCTCCGCTTGAAGAAAAACACCATACCCAGCAGGGTCAGGACCATACCAACGATATTGGTAATGGTGATGAAGATTCCAAGGAAAAAGATCAACATACCCGAAAGTAACATGCTCTCAGAGTAGGAAACCAGTTCCATGGCTTTCAGGCTCTCCATATCTCGGTGGTATTTAAACAATTCTTTGTCGATATGAAGCTGGGCTACCACGATCCAGGCAATGGCCATGTTTACAATCAAAAGCCCTATGGAATTGATAAATGGATGATGAAAAACGTCAAGAGGCAGAAACATAAAATACAATTCAGGCAAGCTGGCGTATATGATGACCATAAATCCAAAGAGTGAAAATATCAGCCAGAAAACCAGACTTACACGCTTGATACGTCTATAATTCACCTGTTGATCGGGTGATTCATAGGTAGTTATTTTCAGTTTTTTTCGGAACTGCCCCCAAAAAAGGAGAATGGCCATGGTCACCACCATGCAGGACATAAGATACATTTGTAGCTTTGGATCAGTCATAAGTATTGCTAATTCAAGTAATTAGAAAAATCCGGTAAATTGATTGAAAAGTGTACAGGTCTGGTGAGACCCGATATTACTATGATATGAGAAGATTCAGCAGATCATGTCTCTGCTTATGACTGAAACGCTATGAAAAGCAATGATGTGGGTAAATCAATCTCCTGACAACCTGCTGGTGTATGAATACAGACTGATCAACATACTCGATTGTCCCTTCAGTCTTGCTCAACTTAATCATTGAGTAGACTGTTTCCTTTTGGGATAACTTCTTAAATAGTTTGAGAACCCTGTCTGACCTTTCGGATCCCTTGTTTTTGTGGGCGACAAAGAGATCTGTATTGATATCCGGGCTGTAAGATATATGCGCTTCCAGCGGGTTGATCAGCTCCTGTACTTTATCTGCATAGATATCTCCGTGTGTGCCATAAGCCACATTTGCAGAAATCAATAGAAAAAGTGCACGGAGAACCCAAAAACGCATATTACAAATATAGTAAAGTTGGCCACCTTTCAAATTAAAAGGCATTCACATCTCCTTTATGCCTCTAATGGAGCCCAGTAAGTACAGGATCCTTCCGCTTCTACCGGTCCTTTGAAAAGGCTACATCCACCACAGGATTCATCAAGTCTGGGTGGTAGGAATAGTTTACAGTCCATGCACTTTTTTAATGGGTCACTTGCCCGTGTTTCATAGGCAAATTGTTTTCGCTTTGCCAGCTCAACCTCACTTACCTCGGAAAGATCCTGGCAGGATTTCAGCTGGTATTCCTTCTTCTTCTCCGACGGAGAACAGCCGGTAATCCACCAGGCAGCACTCACAAAAGAAACGGATGAATAAAGACTTTGACGGAAAAATTGTCGCCGATTGAAGTTTGATGTCATGAACTATTTTCTATTGAATTTTGAGGGACCAAAGGAAATAAAAATCAATTGGCATTATTGATAAAGAGCCAGTAAAGCCTGAATTTTCTGCATCGAACTGATACGTTCATCTTCGGAAATGCTCAGTATCTTCTTTGCCATCTCCGTTTCCTCATCATTGCGAATCAATCCCTTGATAAGACTTTTCAGTATTGGCTCTGTCACTTCAGTTACATTGGCAAACGGTTCCTGTTGTATTGCTTTCAATAAACCTTTAACCTGCTCGGCATCGTTTTTTGCACCTGCTACAAAAGCGTAAGTTTTTGCAAACTCTAGTGGGCCATCCCCCTGTTTCTCAAGGTAACCTTTATCAATCAATAACTCAAAAAAGGCTTGGGAGGAACCGGTTTCAGCACTCAATACCGCCCATATATACCAGCTGTTGTCACTAAAGCGAAGGAGTATATCAGCCAGAGCATCCTGTACTTCCCTTCCCTGATAATTACCAAGACTAAGTGCAGCCTGAAATGCAACACCAGCATCAGGATCTTCGGCTAATGGATGTATCAACTCTTTTCCCTTGTCTTCTTTTTCTGCCTGGATCAGTCCGGCTTTCCTGATCCCAGGCTCTGAATCTTTCAATGCTAGTTTAATATCGTCCTCGTTCAAAGCTTTCAATCCTTCCAACGCATAGAAAGCACGAATTCTGGCTTTCGGATTTTTGCTTTCCTGAAATAAAGCACGAAGCTCCGGAATAATGCTATTATCCTGTCTTTCGAGGATCAGCCGCTGGGCGGTACTCCGGTGCCACCCATTCGGATGTTCCAGCAATTCTACCAACTCCACGCTACCAGCCTGTGATAATGAAATTTTAGTCCAGGTGTTTTCTATCTGTTTGGGCTGAATCCGATAGATGCGTCCATGCTCACTCCCATACATGAAATCCATCTCTTCTTTGAGGTCTTCCGGGATGGACAAGGGCGTCTCAATGTGTTGCCGGTAATAGTCCAGGACATACAACATGCCGTCAGGTCCCTGCGCAAAATTGGTAGGACGAAACCAGGGGTCCTTTGAAGCCATGAACTCTCGGTCCTGCTCCCCTTCTGCTCTTTTGGCAATCAAAGCAGGACTGGAGGAACTTGTTATGAGTACATCCCGGTGGATGAGGTTACCAGCCACATCACCGGTAAAAACATTACCCACATATTCATCCCCAAAGCCATTACCTGTATAGATGGTCCCACCGGAAGCCCCGGTAAACTTGTCCTCTGCATATTCCACACGATCAAGGTTGCGCGACTGAAAGTCTTCATTTCTTCTTTTGGTACGCTCGGCCCTCCAGTATGGTGGTGGTGTCATCTGAAACATCTCCAGTTCATGATCGGAAATATTTTCGGAAGTCCTGAAAGATGGTAGATAATCATGTCGATGCCAATACTTCCAGGGCATAATGTTTTGTTGGATATGCAGGGTATTTTGTGTGTAAAACCGGTTTCCATATTCATCCAGATCCTGACCAAATTGCCCGGAACCTGTTACTCGTTCAAATTCCTCCGTATCCATTCTGAAACGAAAGTCCGCCCCGCTCATTTCAAGCGGTGGTGCTTCAGAATCCATTGAAGAAGTGACTTCGCCAGACCGTCCATTATTTGAGGCATAAATCCAGTTATCTACACCAAATCGCAGGCTGGTGATCTGCGCCTCGGAGTTGGAGGCAAAAAAACCGTTGAATAGTTCTTTCCTTACATCTGCCTTTCCATCTCCGTCGGTGTCTTTCAGGTATAATATGTTTGGAGCTGCCGTGACCAACAGACCACCATTCCAGGGTAAGATACTGGTGGCTTCCATAAGCTTGTCAGCAAAGACAGAAGATGCATCAACACGGCCATCACCATTCTCATCGATTAGACGTACAATCCGCCCCCTTTCCTGCCCTTTCTCCGGCCGATAAGGATAGTCATACATTTCCACCACATATATGTTGCCATCCTCATCAAACTCCATACAGACCGGGTCATTGACAAATGGCTCTGCAGCGAAGATCTGAATCTCAAAGTCAGGATGTAACTGAAAGGATTCAATTGCTTCATCGGGACTGAGCGGACCAGGATATTTGGGGGTGCAGCTATAGGCTATTAACAGCAACGCCCACAATAAATGCTTTGATAATATATTCATAGAAGAAAGGAACTGGACGTAATGGATGGCCAAAATAGTGAATTCAAGGTTTTCACGCAAAGGCTCAAGTACACGGTGGAATAGTGGCACTCATAATCATTTCTCCGATTGTCACAATGAACAGCAATACTTCCAACCTAAATTTTTTGTATACTAGCAACCCAAACCCATTATAGAAATGAACTCTAGTGAAGCCAATCAGAATGAATTTTCCAGAAGATCTTTCTTAGGTCTTAGTGGAGCCTTTGTTACGGGTATGGCACTACCCTTGTCAGCCGGGACGCTTCTTCGATCCATTGATGAACCCATCATCGACATCCATCAACACACTAACTATGTGGGTCGCACTACTGAGCAATTGCTTACCCACCAACGAGCCATGGGTATCACCCATACCATCCTATTGCCGTCCGGAAGAGCGTTGCAAGACCGTGCATCAACCAACTTTGGTGAATCCAATGGCCTTGAAGCAGAGGTAGAGCCCAATGAAGCCGCTTATCGTATCGCTAAACGGTATCCGGATGAATATTCCTTTGGTGCCAATGAGGTCCCCGACCTGCCTGATACGCTCAAAACCATCGAAAAATACCTGAAGAAGGGTGGAGTGGTCATTGGCGAGCAGAAATTTAATATAGCTTGTGATAGCCCCGAGATGCAAAAGATCTATCAACTGGCTCAGGAATATGATGTACCAGTCTTGATGCATTGGCAGCATGGCCGCTTCAACCTTGGGCTGGATCGTTTTCATAAGATGCTGGAGAAATATCCAAAGGTTACGTTCATTGGTCATGCCCAGACCTGGTGGGCCAACATTGATAGAAACCACACTGATCAGACCGTGATGTATCCTAAAAGCGAGGTGACTCCAGGCGGTATTACCGATCGTTTACTCAGTGACTATCCCAACATGTATGCCGACCTCTCAGCCGGATCCGGCCTCAATTCCATGACCCGCGATGAAGAACAGGCCGTGGATTTTCTGCAGCGTCATCAGGACAAAATTCTTTATGGAAGTGATTGTGCGGATAAGGATGGCCTGGATCACTCAGCCTGCCAGGGTTATAAAACTATTCAAACTGTGAAAAGACTGAGTGCCAGTAAATCAATCGAAAGGAAGATTTTGTATGAGAATGCGAAACGGTTGTTTAGGATCTAACCATTCCAATTATTACGCGATATCTCCTACCTGTCAAACAGCTTAAACCATCATTTATAAAATACCGGTCCTTTTCTTTAGATTTTTCCCTTTGATTTTATAAATTGGATTAAGCTTCACCGCTTGCGAATGTGTTTCTTTTTGTAGAACCCAATTACAGTCACAATACATACACATTCTTGTTTGGGGCTCAAAAATATTTCGATCCTGCTGGTTTTGCCTGCTTTAGCACGCCCAAATGGAAAATGTGATCTCGCATAAATTACCTGCTCATGAAACGATTAACAAAGTATTTCTTCACACTATTAATAATTTGCCTGTTCATTGAATCTCAGGCTCAAAAAACGGTCACTATAGGTAGTGAAACGCTCAATCCCAAGTCCGTTTTGACACTTGTTGCGCCAGATGGTGATCAGGGCTTTGTATTGCCAGTGGTCATTGATAAGAATAACATCGCACCAGGCACAGAAGATATAGGGATGGTTGTCTATGAAGAAAGCAATCAGAAGATCTTTTTCTGGAATGGTACAGCATGGTATCCCCTGGGCTCTTCTGTCAACCTGGACACTACCTCTATCGATGCCTTGAGTGATGTGGAGGCTTCAGGAGCCCTTTTGGGATATACACTGAAATGGGACGGTCTGGCCTGGTCTCCAGCCATTGATCTTGATGAGCAAACTGCTGAGCAAGTCGACTTTGATAATACAATATCTGGTTTGGGCTCGACCAATGTGCAGGAAGCCTTAGATGCTTTGTCTTCCTCATCGACCATCACGCAATGGACGCTGGATAGTACCAGCATCTATTTCAATAAAGACAATGTTGGGATTGGCCTTAATGAGCCTACGGCAAAGCTGCATGTGGTCCTGGACAGTCTTGATACATTGACAACAAAAGGGCTGGTCATTGAAAATTCATCACCCAATACATCTTCAACACTCTATGGGAGTCAGGTAAGAGTGGAAGGACCCGGTGTTAATTCCAAAATTGGTGAATATATCAGTATTGAAAATGGATCGGGAAGCAAGGTGGGACAAGGAATTATTGTTAAACAAGATGCCAATCAAACTACTTACGGCCAAAATATACAGGTTTCCGGAACTTCTGATGCCATAACTGTTGGCACCTATATGACCAATTATGTTTCAGGCACAGGTGATAAATATGGCATATTAGCAGGTGTCGGGAATGGTGAAGGAAATAACACAGGATTATATTCCTATGTAAATGGAGGGTCTGGCAATGGTATGGGTATCCGCTCATTGATTGAAAATACAGCTGCAGAAGGAATCGGCATGTATTCGGAAATCTCTAATACCACCAATACAAGCTCTAAAGGATTTCATTCTAAAATCCTGGATGGTGGAGAAATGGTTGGGTTTGAGTCTGAAATCGTGCAGGACAATGATATTCTTCAGAGCTATGGTATGAAGAGCGATATTGTCAATAATGCCAGTGCGGGAGAAACGTATGGATTATATTCCACCATATCAGGTGCGGGAAATGGTGATGTCTATGGGCAGCATTCCATGATAACCACGTCGGGTGTGGGTAGCCAATATGGGAGTTGGCAACGAATGTATGGCAATACAGGAAAAAAGGTAAGCTCCTATTCGCATATCACACAGCAGGCTGATGATTCCACAGTAGTCGTTCAATCAAGGGTTGACAATGTGGGATCAGGAACAGCCTTTGGTGCTTTATATGAAGCGACCAGCACCATAGATGGCAATCTGGTGGGTGCCAAGTATCATTTGACAAGTTCAGGCTCAGGGAACATGCGAGGCAATGAGATTGTAATGAACAGTGAAGCTACCCAGCCGTCGATAGGCTCAGAAATCATAATTAATGGGTCCGGAACAGGTGACCGAACGGGTGCATTCAGCCAAATTGGCAGTGGGAATTCAGATAAAACCGGGTTTCGTTCTCATATTGAGCATGACTTTAATCAGACTTCCATTGGTTTTCATAGTCAAATAAGAAACGATGCTGATCTTGACGGAGCAACTGGATTGCTTATCGAATTCCTTAGTGATGGTGAACTGACCAGTATTAACCGTGGCATAGTAATATCAAATGATAGTCTGAACACCATGGAGGGTGAGTTAAGGGTTGGTGGAAACCTCTATTTTGCTGATTGGTCATTTCGAAAGGGTATCGCTGGGGCTTTAGACCTTTACCAATCATCAACCATGACACCAGGTAAAGTAGGTTTTTTCTCGACAGACGGTGCTTATTTCGCCATTTCGGATCGACGACTAAAAACAAATATTAGCGTTTATGATAACGTATTGAATAAAGTCCTTCAACTAAAACCTTCCAGGTATCAATTTATCAATTCAGGTCAACATTCCATGGGTTTCATTGCTCAGGATGTGCATCAGCTATTCCCTGAGTTAGTCAGCATTTCAAACAGTAATGGCTACGATGATCTTCATACGCTAAATTACGATGGTTTTGGTGTGCTAGCTATCAAGGCCATACAAGAGCAGCAGGAAGTTATAGATTCCCAGGCTGAAAAAATCGCCTCCCTGGAAGATCGGTTATCCAAACTCGAAGCTTATCTAACTAAATAAGCAATGCGTAGGTCGTTTGCATTTTTCTGTCTCCTGGTATTCATTCAGATACTGTCGTATGGACAAACACACCTGGGTGATGAAAGCATTCTGTTTGGTGACGGTATCATTGCTACAAATGCTGCTATCATTGATAGTAGCATGACTCAAACTACAATGGGAACCATATCATTTGAGGGCAATGACACGATATACGTCCATTCCCAATGGTATTTAGACTCTCTGAAGACTTATGGATCGCCAGTCCTCGCCGGGTCAGGTGTGACAGTTCACCAAAAACTTTTTATATCCGGAAGTATTACACCCACAAGTTCTCTACAGTTCGTCATGGACACATTGGCTTCGATTTCAAACCCTGATGATTCATTTGTTAATGGTCGTTTGTTTCACACCGGTTCCGGAGATAAGTTTTATCCGATAGGTAAAGCTGGCAGGCATACACCCACTTACTTGTTTGGCCTGGAGAATTCCTCAGATGAAATTGTAGGGCTTGAAGTTTTCCATGAAGCATTAGATCTATCCAACCTTTCACCCATCCCTGAATCCAGTGAATCGTGGCATTGGGAGGTAAATGGAAACCCCAAAAATGCTACTATTCAACTCCCGCTGCTTCCAGAAGACCTTGAAAGTCTGAATATCAATGAGCTATCTATCCTGAATATAGATACCGACATAATGATACTCACAGACCTGGGAGGAACAGCAGATCATAACAACAGCACCATACTGAGTGGTAAACCAATCAATACCGGGTATCTTTTGCTGGGAAATGTACCTGAAACATTGAGTTTAGACGGGCCCTATAATTTGCGCACCTTCCCAAACCCCTTTGATGATTTCATTATTCTCGAATCAACTGTAGAGAAACAAAAGGCTGTAGTGATCTATGACCTGAAAGGAACCCTTTATTTTGAAGGTTCTCTACCGAAAAAATTACACATTGATACCTCCGCTTGGAAATCAGGGTTGTATCTAATGATTATTTCAGAGGGTGAAAATATGACTTATCGTAAAATTGTGAAGGTACAGTAATACCCAATTTTTCACCTACTCTCCAAACATCTCCTTCAAATGCTTATGTATTATAGAAGCGGTTTCAGGTCCCATGGAGTTTTCTTCGCCATAAGGTGAGTTGTCCCGACCATAACCATAGGGGGCCTCAACATCCCATTGGGTTTTGGGAATGATATATCCGATCTCATCATTGGCGAGCCCAAAAACAAACTTGTATTTGCCGGGCATCATTTCCCGGATAGGTGGTGTCTCGACAATTGGGCCCGGATAATCTCCTTCAGGGGGTGCTTCTACCCCACCATTGACGAGCTCAGGATAGATCTCACCAGGGATGGCCACAAATGACATCGGCCCAATGGTACCAATAGCCAATTCTGACCGGGTTTTCATCCAGCCGATACTGCCCCGATCGATCACTCCCAGCATCCCGGCAAGTCTAAACATGTCATTATCAATTGGGAGCTCAATGGTCTTCACCAACAGCGAAATACTGGTAGAGTCGATGGTCTCAATGGGACTCTCCATGGCATTTAGGATAAGGTTGGAAAGATGCCTTCCCTGGGCAGCAGCTTTTTCAAAAGACGGTTCTGCAAATTCTTCTCCCGTAAATGGATCTACAATGGTCAATGATGGATGGGTACACATCAATCCACCAATAGCAGCACTCACATAAACCGTCATACCCCCAACCCCTTCATGAATGAGACTGTCACCGGAATACACGCCATTTTCAACGCCTTCTCGTACGAAATGTGGAAAGTCAGAGGAGATCAGCAGGTTTCTGCTCCACAAGGTCTCTGGGTGGTTTCCCCATGAAACAAGTGTTCCCAGTGTGTTTTCTGTTTCCTTATCAACAGCCCGGATCATTCTTAATCCATTATCAAAAACCTGCGGATCCCGGGTATCTTTTACCAGTCCATCCGCACCAGTCAGGTCCTGAGAGATTTCCAGCCTGGCCGGACGTAAGTTATTCACAGCTGTCACCACCGATTCGACTACCTGTTCCTTCACAAACTGCATGTACTGCTCATTGACTCCACTTTTAAAAGGACTTTCACCCCAAATACCCATCAGATCTGCCCCTTCATGGGTGTGTGTGGAAGAAAGGATCATATAGGTAATGCCAGCATCTTCAGGAAGCATTTTTCTGATATCTACCACTTCACTATGCATATAGCCAATGGCATCGAGAGAGACAATCGCCAACCGGGTGGTGCCATCATCAACAATCATTGTGCGGGCCCATAAATCATCGTGAATTCCATTGGCAGGTTTACTATTGCTAAACCCCGCGATCCAAACCGCATCAAACTGGCCATTGCCATTAAGGTCTGTGTATGTATCTCCATCTTCTGGGTTGTATTTGGCATCCCCATTTTTGTCTTCCCATTGGTCAGGAACCTCCGGGGTCACAGTTTTGGCAGCAAACCCCACCATCAAAGGAGCTGGTGTCCCTGCCTCAATTCGCATATCAGTATTGTAGTCAGGATGCTTATCCCGCATATTGACCAAATAGAGTCCGGCAATCAGAATCAGTAAGGCTACAATAAGTGAGAAGAATACCCACCCAATTACTTTTAGCGCTTTTTTCATGAGAAGTAGTTATATACCATCTGCAAATTAATGGGTTTGGCACGGGATGAATACATTTATCTCGTAAAACAATCCACTTTTAGCGCAGTCTTGGGAAAACTCCATTAAAGCAATAGATGGATGTTTATAGCCAATGCGAAGCTTATTTATTGAAACTACTTGAGTGGCTATCAAACTCATCTTTGACAATCCAACGTTGCGTCCCTTTGGATTTCACCTTTAGGATGACAGCCGGATCGGAGTCCTGATGTTGTTCTTTCCTGACTACATCCAAAGGGACGGTGATATCATTAAGGGTAAGTTGTGCATTGTACCATACAGTGGATTTCTGGTGTATGGTGATGACCAGTTTTAGCTTCAGCAGACCATCCAACACGGGTGGAAGCAGTATATCCCGACCATTGATATAATAGCCAGAAATGATGATCCCTTCGAGAATCAGGGTGTTTTCCGCTTTTACATGTAAATCGAAGCTATGTGTAGCAACAACTCCAAGAGGTCCTATCGCTCCCGAAGAAGTCTTGTAGCGCGAGCTGGCAAACTCAATACTTTCTGTTTGAGCGAAAGCCAGTCCGCAGGTAATATAGAATGCTATTGCCAAACCTAATCGACGCATATCTTTCAATAGACAAATAAGGTGCCAGATGACCAGACAACTGAGATTTAGACCATACCTCGATTACAATACGTGGCCTTTTCGAATTCCCTGATATTCATCGATATAATTGGAACTTCATTTAAGCTATTTTTAATAGCTGATACGATCTTATGCGACAGCATCCTCTTTTGTACATCCGTACGGCCTTCCATGATATTGCCAAATACATGAATAAAGTTATCTTGGCTGTTTCCAATGTTATAATGAGTAAAAGATTGTATCCGTACTTTTATATCCCCTTTATCAAAAAGATCAGTGGACTCCGCTGAATCGTGAACTAACTGAATAATATCTTCTGCCTTTTTGATGTTGAGTACACCATCAGAACAATGAATAACTAAATGTGGCATATTGATTCTGTTTAGATTTTAAATACTGAATGAATAGGTTACAAAGATCTATTGTGAAGTAACCATTTTCATTAAGGTATCTTAAGAATGGATTATAACAGTATTTATATACCTGAGTGTACCAAACTAACAGAATTCCCTACATAATCTCCCAAACCCTCGAGCCAGCCAATAGTTGATCCAATTTTCCGGAGCCCTTTTCTATCACCGCCTGGTTGTGAAGGTTCTCCAGTTGGTCTTCATAGGTGGGTCGTTCTTCCTGGTAAATCACACCAAAAGGTCTTGGATAAGGTATTTCTCCATTTTTCAGATCATCAAACTGACAGAGGACAGTGGCTTTAAAGCGATCTTTTGCATCATGGATCCATAGATCGTTTTTTGAATATTGCTCCAGGGAAACGATTTCCGGTCTGAGGTCATTCAGCCGGACCCCCCATTCTTCATTTTCACCAAACACCAATGGCTCACCCTGAGTCAGGAAAAGCGCATTCTGCTTTTTCGTGGCTTTTTCCGTAAAGGTGAAAAAAGCCCCATCATTGAAGACATTACAATTCTGATAGATCTCAACGAATGATGTGCCCATGTGATCATCAGCGTGTTGTAAGACCTCTCTGAGATGTTTGGGATCCCGGTCCATACTGCGGGCAATAAAGGTTCCTTTGGCACCGAAAGCAAGCTCCATGGGCCTGAAAGGGGTATCAATTACACCCATGGGCGAAGATCCTGTTCGTCTGCCAAGAGGGGATGTAGGCGAGTATTGCCCTTTGGTCAGCCCATAAATCTCATTATTGAAAAGCAGCAGGTTTAGATCAAAATTTCTCCTGAGCAGGTGAATAAAATGATTGCCACCAATTGATAGACAGTCTCCGTCACCAGTCACCACCCATACCGATAGGTCTTTATTTATGGCTTTAAGCCCACTGGCCAATGCAGGAGCACGACCATGGATACCATGCATGCCATAGGTCTCCATGTAGTAAGGAAACCTGGCCGCACAGCCAATTCCGGAGATAAAGACGATGTCCTGGGGATCTCTTCCCGAATCTGCCATGACTTGCTGTACCTGCTTTAGGATGGAATAATCACCACATCCGGGACACCAGCGGACATCCTGGTCCGTCACGAAATCTTTGGATTTTAATGCTTCAGTTGCCATATCGATCAACTTAAGATGGAGTCAATTTTTTCTTCTATTTCTTTGGAAGTAAAGGGGATCCCACGGATCTTATTCATACCCTCAATAGGAATGAGGTATCTGCCCTGAAGCAGATGCTTCAGCTGACCACTGTTCATTTCCGGGATCAGTATTTTATCATAACTGCTCATCAACTCGAAGAGGTTTTTAGGGAATGGGTTTAAATACCGCAAATGTGCATGAGCGACAGCATGTCCTTTTGCAAGCGCCTGTTTTACTGCTGCCTTGATCACACCGTAGGTAGACCCCCACCCGATCACAAGCAAATCCCCTCCTGGCGAACCGCTGTCAAGCTCCTGAGCTGGTATGCTGTCAGCGATTATCTCTACCCTTTTAGCCCTGATCTTTACCATGTTTTCATGATTCACCGGATCATAGGATACATTACCTGTCTTTTCTTCTTTCTCCAATCCTCCGATGCGATGTATCAATCCTTCCATTCCTGGGATCGCCCACTTCCTGACTAGCTTTTCATCCCTGTCATAGGGCAAATATTTTTCATCTCGCTGACCTGGTCTGGCCAATGGAGGTGTAATGCCGGGTAAGTCTTTCGTATTCGGAAATTTCCATGGTTCAGAGCCATTGGCAATATAGCCGTCTGATAATAGCATGACCGGAGTCATGTGTTCAATTGCTATTCGTGAAGCCTCTAAGGCAGCCCAGAAGCAGTCAGAGGGTGACCGGGAAGAGATGACAGGGATCGGAGCCTCACCATTTCTGCCATAATAGGCTTGAAACAGATCCGATTGTTCCGTTTTGGTAGGTAAACCTGTGGAAGGACCCCCACGCTGTATGTTGCAGATTATCAGAGGTAATTCAAGGATCATGGCCAGCCCAATGGCCTCTCCTTTCAAGGCTACCCCGGGACCTGAAGAACCAGTGACACCCAGGGCTCCACCAAATGAAGCACCAATGGCTGAACATACTGCAGCGATCTCGTCTTCCGCCTGAAAGGTCTTAACATTGAAATTTTTGTAGCTCGAAAGGTAGTGAAGCAGCGTAGACGCTGGTGTAATCGGATAGCTACCGTAGAACAGCTGCAACCCTGACTGCTCCGAAGCAGCTACCAACCCAAGACTCAATGCCTGATTCCCGTTGACACTTCGATATTTTCCTGGTGCCAGCCTGGCGGGCTTAACCGTATACCGGGAAGTGAATGTATTGGTCGTCTCCCCATAATTATAACCTGCCGCAAGTACGTTTAGATTGGCAGTTCGAACTGGCTCATTCTTTTTAAACTTTTGATTGATAAACTCAGTGGGTCCATCGGGTGACCGATCAAACATCCACAAGAGAAAGCCAAGCACAAACATGTTTTTGGTTCGGTCAATGTCTTTCTGACCTAATCCGCTTTCACTAAGGGCCGTTCTCGTCAGCTTGGTCACATCAATGATATACAATTGATATCCGCTTAACTCCCCGGATTCGAGCGGATTATTTTCATAGCCAGCCAGCCTGAGATTTTTGGAATCAAAACCACTGGAATTGGCAATGATAGTTCCGCTGTTTTTTAGGGAATGAAGGTTGGTCTTGAGTGCAGCAGCATTCATGGCTACCAATACATCACAGGCATCACCGGGAGTGAAGATCTCGATACTACCAAACCTGATCTGAAATCCTGATACACCTGCCAGACTCCCCTGGGGGGCCCTGATTTCTGCAGGGAAGTTGGGAAAGGTACTCAGATCGTTTCCAAAATGCGCATGCGTGTCGGTGAACATGTTGCCGGTAAGCTGCATCCCATCACCCGAATCACCGGCAAATAAGACGGTTACATCCTCTTTGATTGTTAATGCCATTGTACCTGGGGTTTGATTAGGTACAATATAATAAATTCAATCGGCCTTTCATTGAAAAAAATGTAATATGTAAAGGCTTAGTCTGATCCTCACAGCCACAGCTTGTTAAATAAGCATTGAAATATGTGTTGCTGGATATAAATACAATAAAACGTTATTAGTTATTAATAAATATTGCTATATTAAATAACTAATCAACTAGTTATCCTGCCAAGTGCCTTTCAAAACTTTTCTAAGAATTGTTTCATTGTTGCTCTTTATACTGGGCGCATACATCTTCTGCAATCCGGTCTTTGCCCAGCAACAGCACGCAACCTCTGATCTTGCCAACCCATGGGAAGTAACCATCAGGCTAACCCGCAGCATGTTGGTGGGAAACATCCCTCAACAAGGCCTATGGACAAAAGATACCATACTTCATAATCAGCAAGTATCAGTTTCTCTCTGGTTTGATGGCAGAGCTCTGGTCACTTCATCTACCTCCGGTGATACCATTTATGCATACAATATCCCAAATCAATATGTGCTCAACAGACTTGAGATTCGTCGAAAGAGTTTTTCTTTTTTTTCAACAATGCGTTCGATACAAGAACCGCTGCTGATTTCCGGACTTGTCACTGACTGGACCTTTGGTACCAGAAATGGTTATCAGAAAAAGCCATTTATACTAGATGCGGATGTCCAAACCCCATTGGCTCTGGGTGGAAAAGAATTTCTCAATAAAAAAGGAAACTGGTTGAGCACCTTTCATCTGGTACCCCACTTTAAGGTAAGAATATTCAGAGATGATGAGAGTTTTCCTTTTGGACCCAAGGGAGACATTTCATTGCCGGTACGAACACCCAGTACAATGCCTTGGCTAGCCTACTATGGTACCTGGGCCAAACATTGGGACAGAGATCTTACTAAGCGAAACCATTTTTTGAGGAACGTATTTGTTGGAGCCAGAGCATTTCATCATTCCAATGGTCAGGATGGATGGGAATTTGATACATTGAAAGTAGCCAATGCAGGTAAGGTTAACCACTACAATGGAAATTTTGGTGAGAATCTGTATTTTGAAGTATTGATTGGAGGAGCTCAGGACAATACCTTTCGACCAAATCCAAGGATTAATTACTCACATGTCCCCGGGCGTCAGATTTATCAACGGCTCAATAGCTCCACTTCATCATTTTGGAAGCTGGGATACGAATTTCATCCATCATCTTTGACCAATAAACGGCTTGATCAATATGATTTATACGGGCGATTTAGGCTGAATTTTACCTTTATTAGATCTTATTTACAATCATATCGCGAAGCCATATCTGATGGTCAGCTTTGGTATTATATAGGTCAGGAAGAAAAATATGAGCTATTCCGATGGAGCATACATGCATCGTATATCCTGGACCCCCAATACAATACCGGAACAACAACTGATCTCATAAAAGTGGGATACTTTGATATTTCACAACGGTTAAATGCTTGGGTCACAGGATATTACATTTTTAGAGACCTAAAAAACCTGGCTTTGTTTGTTCAGTTGGGCAGATACGGATCAGACATTTATAACATTTACTTTAGTCAGTCACTCTGGCAGGCTCGTGGCGGTATTGCGTTTGGATTCTTTGAATCTCCAAACTTTAAAGATTAGAATATATGCCTATACAAATTTACTGCAATAACATACGTAAAGAAGGATCAGACCTTGTATTTTATACCGGTCCTGCGGGATCCCCTAATGCAGAATGCGGACAGTTAGAAGGTCGTATTTCCCTAGATAAAATAATTAGTACACAAGAAATCGGAAATTGCCAGAATGGCAAAAAGATCTACCTGGTGGAATATAATCCATGAGGTAGATCAGTACAGTACCTCAAAATTTATCTTTGTGAATGATAAGTGGTTAACCCACTTTTTTAGTCTTTCATACCCATCACTTCAAACTTGATATTCCTTGTAGGCGCATTCTTACCAAAATCATCTAGTATCTCCATCACATCCGGATGAATGATCTTAGTCTTGGTAGCGTCGACGATCACATGTGAATCCTCTGGCATATCATTTAATGTGTGCAATATTCTAGCTTTATTGAGGAATGAGACCTCTTCGGCTAACTGGATTGTAACAGGTTTTCCCTGTTGATAATCTGCCGGGTTGTAATGGTAAGGTGTCTGAAAATTATTCCACAAGATGTAGGTGACCCCCACGATCATACCCAGTCCGATACCGATAAGCAAATCAGTAAATACAATACCAACAATGGTAACGATAAAAGGCACAAACTGCTCATTGCCCATGCGATACATCTGGCGGAAAAGAGCAGGCTTCGCCAGTTTATATCCTACCACAAACAATATAGCAGCCAAACTTGCAAGCGGGATGAGGTTGAGGATATTGGGTATGGCCATTACGCATATCAACAACAATACCCCATGAAAAACTGCTGAGGCTTTGGTTTTATTGCCGGATTGGATATTGGCACTACTGCGTACGATCACCTGGGTGATAGGCAATCCACCGATCAGACCGGAAATAATATTTCCTATTCCCTGCGCTTTCAGTTCACGATTTGTTGGAGTTATTCTTTTCTGCGGATCCAGTTTATCAGTCGCTTCCACACAAAGCAAAGTTTCCAGGCTGGCCACAACTGCAATCGTCAGTGCAGTAATATATACTTGAGTATTCCCCAAGCCACTAAAATCAGGTGTGGTAAACTGATTAAAAAATCCCATTACTGATCCTGCTTCAGGAATAGTTACAATCTGACTTCCTAACAATGAAAGGTTTGGGATATTCTTGAAAATCACATTTAAAAGGATACCAACAATTACAGCTACAAGTGGTCCCTGAATAACCTTGAACACACTTACTTTCTTCATGAAAGGTTGTTCCCACAGGATTAATATGGCCATGGAAACCAATGTAATTATGACCGCTCCAGGGGTAATATAATCTAGCATATACCACAATTCACTGAAAGTGGTATGCCCATCTGGCTGAACAAAAGAGAGGTCTCCCTCGAAATCCTTATCGTATCCAAATGCATGAGGGATTTGCTTGAGTATAATAATAATCCCTATACCGGACAACATCCCCTTGATAACTGAAGATGGAAAATAATAGGCAATAACTCCTCCTTTTAAAAATCCAAATATCAGTTGGATTATACCTCCAATTATTACAGCCAATAAAAATGTTTCATAGCCTAAGCTTTCAATGGCTGCAAGGACAATGACGGCCAATCCTGCTGCTGGTCCACTTACGCCCACTGAGGAGCCACTTATCAGACCAACCACAATACCTCCAACAATTCCTGCTATGATACCCGAAAATAGCGGAGCTCCGGAAGCCAGGGCTATACCCAGACATAAAGGTACCGCTACCAGGAAAACGACAATACTTGAAGGAATATCACTTTTTAGATGTGAGAAGAAATGGGGCTTGGTCATGATACAAAATTTTTAGGTCAATTACTTTGAAACACGATTTGAACACAAAGAAATATGGCAAAAGCTTAATATTCAAGTCCTTTCATTTGATAAAGTAGAATACTTTTAGAATCCCTGTATTTTTACCCTTTTCAGAACATCTGCTCTTTCTGAACATACACCTGAATAAAATGTTTTGAATAAACGATGTTTGATGATCAATCTCAGGAATTAAAAATCCCAGGAAATTGACGAATATAAGTAAGGTTTCTTAATCAAAAACCGTGAACTACTACCTCTATGTTCATGGAAAATAAGATCATGGTTATTAATGAAACTGGTTTTAAATTTCCCATATTTAATAGAAACGGAATAGGCATTATACTTTGTGGACCAGGATCCGGAAAGCAATAGTTGATCAATCGGTATGATATTAATCCCAAGCATGGAATTGTAGACCTTTTGATCATGGATCAACACTTCATACCCCAGGTTGATTCTCCAGAATTTATAGACCATCCCAGCACCATAGCTGAACTGATTGATATAAGTTGGATTTTCATCACTTAGATAACTTGATCCAAAAAGCTGGCTGTTTAAGAGGTTCATTACATTGAAACCAAACCTCAATGATCGATGAACGGGTAGATAAACTGACAAATCCATGTCATAGTGAGACTGCTTTTCTTCTCTACTTACGGTTTCATATTCCGTTCTCCTCAGGTTTCCCGAATTATAGACCCTGGTGCGCTCTATCATCTGGTAGTTGTCAAACTTTTGTGATATCCATTTTCCGGATAATCCTATGGAGAGAAAACTGACGGGCATCCAGGAAGCTGAAAGATAGGTGGCATTTTCTCTTAGCCTAAACTGCTCCCTGATGTCCTGATCAATCTCGGCATTGAATAATGTTCTGGAGTCCTTTTGTCGGGATCCAAGAAAACCTATTCCCAGGCCAAACCCCGGCTTGATCTTGAAAAATGCCGTTGACTTAAACTGGTTCCTCCAATTGGTTGACGTTGATATATTGGCTTTGTCCGAATGTTCGAATATGGCTGCCGGATTCCAAAAGACAGCTTCTGAAAAATCCCTTGTCGGGGCGAAATTAAATCCACCGGAAGAGGAATTTGCAAAGGAGGAATAAAGCAGCAACTCACCATAGGTAATCCTTGCCTCGGAAGTAGACTCAATTGGCAAATAGTCAATCACAATTGAATCAGGCGGTGGGGCTGCTGCAGAAGGAAGGGCAAGAAGTACATTTAATAAAGCAGGTGTAGCTGCCCAGCCTTCATTTTTCACATCTCTATTCTCCTGGGCAAGTATTTTATTCATCACCGTATCAATGGCCACCACATCAAACTCTAGGTCATCACAGAGATGCTTTAATTTCTTAGTGCCAAAATCGATGTAATAGTGATCATCATATTTCAGCTGATCTTTGGAAATAAATCGGGTGATTTCTTCAGTGCATTCATCACAAGAGGTAATCACCAATAACCTGACTGTGCGATCATCCAACACCTCTATATCCAGTCCGGTATTGATGAAATAAAATCCAGCATTTGGGTCTGATGTGGTATACACCGATTGTGTAGGCAAGGCAGTTGGTACCACGATCAGTTTTTCAGCACCTCTTGTAGATTTGTGAGAAGGATCATTAGAACATTTTATCCTGCCCCGAAACTGGAGCTCCTGAGTAAATCCCTCGGTACAGAGCAATGCTAACAACACGATAAATAGGTTTCCCCCACTCATTATAATCGAGCTAAGACAATTTCTATTTCCTGGGATGTATTTTGGATCTCAAGGCTTATTTGCTTGTCCTCATATCCTGGGTGCGACGTCTCCAACTCAATCTTATCACCAATTTGGAATCCCTCATACTCAAGCGTGAATTCACCATTAGAAACAGAACGCGCTGTATAGGAGGTGTTTAAAATATGGATCTCCACATCCGGGATTGGATATTCATTGGCCTGTTTGACTTTTCCCAGTAACTTAAATGTACCCTGCTTCTGTACCAGTATCTCTACTTTTTCAGAATTTGATCTTAACTGGAGGTTTCTCGTCAGCTTGCTGTACCCTGGTATGTTAACTTCAATTTGTACCTGAGAGCCATAAGAATCCTCTATTTTAAACTGTGTCCATCCATCCACCTGAAAATGCTCAATATTCTTCGACTCGATTCCATTGACCACTATCACTCCGGAGTTTAGCTCATTTCCCTGGTTATCTTTAACCGTAATGTCAAGAACCCGAAATGAATTTCCATCTTTAGGCAGGTAAAATCCCCCGGCTACTGTTAAAACGATCGCCACTACAGGTCCTGCAAGGTTGGTAGTATATCCGTGAGACTGCCCTTGCAATGTGGCATATGAATTCATTGCTCCAAAGAGGAATGCCCCTACCGATAGACCGAATAGAATCAGCAACAAATAAAATATTCTATCAGACAATTGTTGCTCACTGGAATTGATATATAAGACGTACATGACCGTAGACCCGATGGCTATTATCAACCCTATTAAGGTTACAATCAGGTAGGTTTTGGCTTTAAGTGGCTGTCTAATGGGGGAATTCAAAGTAGAAAAGTTATCGGTTCTCCTATTCCAGCAATGAAAATAGGACTATTCGCTTAAATGTGCAATTTGTTCGAATTTCAAATATGAATTTACATGTAAGATGGGGAGATACTTTTAATTTTAAGAGTATGGAACATACATCGCATCAATCAAATATTGTGTATGAAAGACTCCAGAAGCTACAGTTTTGAAGACATTCAATATTTTCGGTTTGGGTACAGTCCCTTTGGGAAACCATCTTACTATACCTATATCTATTTTGTGGATGGCCTGCTGATAGATACGGGGCAGGCCAAGATGAGAAAGGAAATTCTTCATCTGACTTCAGAACTGGATGTCAATCAGCTTTTTATCACGCACCATCACGAAGATCATGCAGGTAATATTGAAGCTTTAGGGGAGCAATTTAATTGTCCGGTGTATGCACCAAAGATGTGTTGTGAAATCATGAAAAACCCTCCGCCTCTCAGCCCGGCACAAAGATTTGTTTGGGGGAGCAGACCCGCATATGATAAACTGGTTCCAAAAGATGACCAGGTTGTAACACCCAGGTATTCATTCAAATTGATTCCAATCCCTGGTCATGCCAAAGACATGGTTGCATAGTATGAGCCAGATCGACAATGGCTCTTCTCTGCAGACCTGTTTATCAATACATACATTGGTTACTTCATTGAGGATGAAAGCATTACCAGTCAGATACATTCTATCAAAAACATCCTTTCTTATGATTTCAGGGAGTTGTTTTGCAGCCACAACCCACGCTTGACCGATGGCAGACAAAAACTGGAAGAAAAACTTCATTACCTGGAAGACTTTAATGGAAAAGTGATCCAACTCTATCAAAAGGGATTGAATGCCAGAGAAATAGATAAAACCATGAAGCTCAGGGAACATGGCTTTATTCACCTGCTTTCACTGGGATATCTTTCCCGATTGAATATGGTAAGATCTGCTATCAGAGATTATGAAAGCAAATAAGATGAATAGTTGGTTACGCTACTAACTGTGGATCACGCTTTTATCTTATCCTTAGGGAGGCTCTTTTTGGCTACACTTTGTTCAATATATTCGATGATCTTACCTGCAATATCCACACCTGTAGCTTTCTCTATTCCTTCAAGACCTGGTGACGAATTCACTTCCAGTACCATTGGTCCTCGTTGAGACTGTAGCATATCTACACCTGCGATGGCGAGCCCCATACTTTTAGCTGCATTCAATGCGGTGGACCGTTCAGCGGGAGACAGCTTAATGATATTAGCCTCACCTCCCCTATGCAGATTGGATCTGAACTCTCCTTCTTTTCCCTGACGTTTCATTGCACCAACTACTTTGCCATTCACAATAAATGCACGGATATCCGCACCGCCTGCTTCTTTGATAAATTCCTGGAGGATCACCCTTGTTTTGAGACTTTCAAACGCTTCAATGACTGATTTTGCAGCCTTCTCGGTTTCTGCAAGCATGACACCAAGACCCTGGGTACCTTCAAGCAATTTGATCACTACGGGGGCTTCACCGATATGTTTCATCAGTTTGTTATCCTCCTTGCTGAAATTTGTAAAAGCTGTTTTCGGCATCCTGATACCAGACCTTGAAAGGATTTACAACGATCTGAGCTTATCCCTTGACCTGGTAATGGCTAATGAATCCACCGCAGAAAAAACCTTCATCATTTCAAATTGTCGGACTACCGCCGTTCCATAAAACGTCACGGATGCGCCAATCCTGGGAATTACAGCATCAATATTGGTGAGTTTTTCCCCTTTATAGTATATCGTAGGACCTTTATCGTCCATCACAATATCACAATTCAGGTGATCGATTACCAGACCTTCATGGCCCCTTTGCTTGATGGCTTCAATCAATCTTTTGGTAGAATATAGTTTTGGATTTCTGGAAAGAACGGCAATTTTCATAATGATTTCGTTTCCACTCAATATAATGATTAATCACCGGGTTATGAACTGATTTAAGAAGAGATCCATAATCGAATTTGATGTCTGAAAGTCCCTGTAAGGAAGAAAAAGTATAGTTTTTTCTTCTTTAAAAAATGTATCTTTAAATACACTTAACCTAAAAAAAGATGAAAGCTAAAAACAGTATTATTGCCACGCTTGTTGGCACCTTTTCTCTATTTCTATTAGGGTGGATTTTCTATGGTATGCTATTGATGGATTTCAATATGCAAAATGCAGGATCTGCCACTGGTGTAATGCGAGAAGAGTCTGACATGGTATGGTGGGCACTTATCCTTGGCAATGTTGTCCAGGCATACTTCCTTGTTTACATCTTTGAAAGATGGGAAAATGTCACCTCATTTGTCGGTGGTCTGAAAGGTGGAGCCGTTATTGGATTCCTTCTGGGTCTTGGATTTAACCTGGTGATGTATGCTACAAGCAACATGATGAACCTGACAGCGACTTTGGTTGACCCTTTTGTGAGCCTGGCCATGATGGGAATCACCGGTGGTCTGATTGGCGCCATCCTGGGGAGGAAATAGTCATCTGGAAAGCAGAATTAAGGGGGTACTCAAAGCTCCGAAATAAGCAATAAAAAAAGGTGGACCTACATTGTAAGTCCACCTTTTTTAAATATGATTATTGCTATGTGTGCTTAGTCGATAAGCTCAACATTCACAGCATTTAAACCATTTTTACCTTGCTCGGTTTCAAATTGTACTTTGTCATTTTCTCTGATTTCATCAATATTAGAATCAAATAGAACAATCAAACAACACACTAAAAAATGCAACTCTATATTTACAGTATGGTAGGCCCTTCGTTGATTGATGAGTTCATATTCTGGAGTATTTTTCTTTTACTCAACTATGCTCACTACCTCATTAATTACCTTTTCTATTTTGAAAAAAGCTCCTTCCTTCCATACTTATCAGACATAAGAAAGAGTTCCAAACCCAAGATTGTCAGCAGTGGCAACATGGATTTTTTCCGATACTCTGTGGAATTTTCAATTCTCATTCTCCTTTCCAGGATTTTCCCAATGGGTCAGGTTTCTGTGTGGATAGCTGCACTTTTTTTACTGCTTTGGATTTTCAACCAATATCAGTTTATCATCAGGAGAATTTATGAAACAGAACCCATCCTTTTTAATGATTTAAAGCTCCTGAAAAATGGACTGGCCATTGTTTGGCATGAATCCCGGTGGAAAATATTAGGTGTTCTGTGTGTATTCGTCTTATCATTTTTTGTGCTGGAAAAAGGTTTTGAGTGGTATCTGACAAAAAATCAACATATAGGAATTTCCACAGGCTTTTTGTTCATCTCGATGCTATGGTTAATGCCTGTAATGTATACCCTCTTTAAAATCAAAGGTTTCTATGTAAAATATCCAAATGACATTTACCTTCGAAATCATTTTACTGTAGTTGAGTTGTTGGAAAATATCAAGAGAAGTTTTCAACATTACCAAATCTCAAGGATGAGGATCGGGCATCTATATCGTGAGAAACGCATGCCAATTGAGATAAAATTGAAAGACTCAGCGCCTAATATCCATTTCCTATTCATTGAATCCTATGGATCATACTATTACAAAGAGCCTTCTATTCAACATTCCGCTTATAATGAGTGGGCTCTCTTCCAGAAGACTATTTCGAAGAAAGGTTTCTCCAGCGTATCCAATTTTAGCAGATCCACCACTACCGGAGGCCAATCCTGGTTAACCTACTCCTCTGTACTGTTCGGATATCGCCTGGACAATAATACGCTATTTGAAAATCTCCTCTTTGATACAGACTTTCGAGGTAGTAATAGTCTTTTGCAATTACTTAAGAATTGTGGTTATTACAATTACAACCTGAATCCAATTAACCCAATCAGTGGTATTAATGTGCCTTATGATGCCATGCGTGAATTCTATTCAATAGATCGTTGGATACTCAGTAAGGACATCCAATACACCGGAGATCAATATGGTTTTGGTGCCTGTGCCCCTGACCAGTATAGTATGAATTTTACCATGGACCTAATCCGAAAGGAAGCCAGAGAGCCCTATAGTTTTTTTTATTTAACAAAAAATTCTCATTCTCCCTATATCCCCCCTGTACTGGTAGATGATTGGAAAAGTCTCAACCATAGCAATGGTAACACACATATTCATAAGGGTTTTCTCAAATATCCGGAAACAGATGATTATAAAAAAGCCATTCAGTATCAGCTACACAATTTAAGTCGTTTTATTTCAGACCACGGAAGGGATAATGACCTATTTATTCTTATCGGTGATCATCAGCCACCCATTCTAAGTGACCCCAAACAACACGGCCTTGAAACACCTGTTCATGTAATCAGTAGAGATGGGCATTTTCTCAATCATTTTAAGGACTATGGATTTAAGCATGATATATCAGCAGTCAATTCATTTATAAGACATGAAGGGTTCTACTCCCTTTTCCTACAGGCTTTTGCAAATGCTTATGCTACTTCAACGGAAAATATTCCAGATTATGAACCAGAAGGAATTAAGCTCTGATCACTTTTATCTCCAGTGGATATTAGGTCACTCGCTGCTCAATATTATTACAGCACTCATAGTTGTTTGGATGAATGATCACAGGCCATTGCTACTATTCAACATTGTCTCCTTTGGATTCTACCTATCTTATATACGTCGTTTTCTAATTGGTTATCCATTACTTATTGGCTATGCTAACTGGATTACAATCATTAGACTATTGCTCCTATTTATCCTTGGTTTTTCAATAAACAAAATTTCAAATATCAGTGCTTTTATAGGGTTTGGCCTGGTAATCATTATCGATGGGCTGGATGGGTTTGTTGCGCGAAAATTCAATCAACAGTCTGAATATGGAGGCAGACTGGATATGGAATGTGACGCACTATTGGTACTCTACCTCTCTTTGGTTCATATTAATCGTGGATCCATTCCTTTTTGGATCTTGTTACCCGGAGGAATGCGATTTCTCTTTGGTGTATTAACCTATTTCGTGAGATCTCCCCGTGAATTCACTTCACATATGTTTCGAGCTTCAATTGCCGTATTCTTTTTTATTAGTCTTCTCTTGGTATTTATTCTCCCCGATTATTGGTCAACACTGATCGTAAGTATTTCAGGATCATTTATTATGCTCTCTTTTGGGCTATCTATTTATGCTATAATTTACAATCAGATCAAGAAACGATTTTTTCACAACCCAAAATGATCAGGAATTTACTACACTCCAAATACTTCAAAGCTTCTTTTGTTTATGTAGTAATAAGTGTTCTCCCATCAGCCATTAATTTCCTGTTGCTACCACTTTATTTACAGCATATTTCGGTGGAGGACTACGGATATCTTATCATGATCAATTTCTATGGAATGACATATAATGTCTTCGCCTGTCTTCAAATCAATATTGCTGCCAGTACCCAATATTTTAATCATGATATTGATAGAAATGTGTTTAGAGTGAGTATCATGATCACTACAATAATGGGTGTAGTAGTTTCGTTCCTGCTCTTTGCTGTGACAGGTGATCTGTTTTTCTCTATGTATAAAAACAGCATCTCCTTTTACCCTCTCGGACTTGTCGTGATAACTTCCATTGCATTATCACAGTTGCAATCAATTATTTTCCTGTTCCTGAAAAATGAATATCGGGTTCGTGAACTTGGGATCTACACTTTGGCTTCTGTGGTTATCAATGTTACGAGTCAAATAATATTTGTTGTGTATTTAGATATGGGAATAAACGGGATCGTTTATGGAGGATTAATTCCCAGACTTATTATCGTTCCATCTCTCATGTTCATTTATTCAAACTGGGTCCTCGGTAAAGATATTACCGTGCTTTTCTCAAAGAAAGTTCGGGTCTATGCTTGGAATGCTTTAAAGCTTAGCTTACCATTTCTACCTACTGTTTTACTCCACAGGTTGCAAACCATTGGAGATCGGTTTGTATTGGAACGTTTTGTATCCCTCGAAAAAATAGGACAATATGCTGTTTTGATCACACTGCTTGGAATCCCAAATTTAGTAGTTCATTCAATTCTTACGGCGATAAGGCCTAAGATCCTAGCACTTTTGGAAGATAAGTCCATGGATTCGGTCAGGTTGCTTGAATTTGCTTACCTGGGTGTCATTTCTATCATTTTTCTATTTACCATGTTATTGGGAGCTAACCTCCAATGGTTCACAGACAATCCAAAATATCTTGAAGTCAGAAATTACCTTTTTGTGGGGATCCTGGCAGCAATTCCAGGCACTATGTTACACTTCAGTCATCTGACTTTGATGCATGCAACCAAAACAGGCTGGATTTCAAAATTTAGTCTAATTTCATTTCTTGTTCAACTTGCTCTGCTGATATTCTTAACTCCAACCTTAGGCCTATGGGGTGCACTGATCGCGATGGCTGTAGCTGGTCTGGTCAACTATGGGTTAAACTTTAAAGCGAGTAATCAAGTGAGTGGTATAAAAATGGAAACTCAAACATTAAGCCCAATACTTACTTTATTCATCATTATCAGCCTTGGAATGGCCCTCACATGGTTAAGTGGTAACATTTTGTTTAGCTCCGTGGCTATTTTTATTTTTGGTATCTTACTCATATTTGTCATTTTTCGAAAGAAAATTGCTCCTTTATCTGATTTGTTAATGGATAAATCCAAATAAAGAATAGCTAGAATGAGCATTGCATTGCTACTGCCTTATTATGGTAAATTCCCTATCTGGATCAACGCATTTCTAAGGTCATGTGCCTGTAATCCTAATATCACATGGATCATCTTTTCAGACCTGAAAAAACCATCCTATATTCCGGAAAATGTGCAGTTTACTTTCCTTAGGAAAACTGATCTATCTGCGCTCATTCAGAAAAAAACAGGCCTGGAACACACCTTAAGTAACCCCCACAAACTCTGTGATTTCAAGCCTCTATACGGTACCATTTTCGAAGATTATCTGATTTCCTATGATTATTGGGGCCATTGTGACATGGACATTATTTGGGGAGATCTGGAGTCTTTTTTACAATCAATTTCCTGGAATAATTATGACATAATATCTGCAAGAAAATGGGCCATAAGCGGCCATTTCACCCTTTATCGCAACCTTCCATCTATCAATAATTTATTCCGAAACGTTGTCAATTATCAAAAAGCCTTCACGGATGAGAGTTATCAGGGTTTTGATGAGGGATATTTTTCTTATTTTCTGTTTCAGAAAATTTACTTAAAACAAAAAGACATTAAAATATACTGGCCAATGAGAAATAGCATTGACCGGGCAGAACTTTTTTTGCATCCAAAAGGATGGTATTGGCAAGCAGGAAAAATATATAACAAATACAGAAAAGGAGGTATCTATATACATTTGATTGATTGGAAACGCACATTTGAGCAAGTCTGCATGGGTCAACCAGAGAATCAAGATTTTTTCAAAATCAATCAATATGGCATCTGGGATCAAGATATCCCCATTGAGGTTCAATTAAAATTAATTCTGACCTCGGGTTTTAGAAGACGGCTAATGCGTCGCCTCAGGTCTACAAAAAGAATGTTAAAAACCCGACTTACTGGAAACAGGAAAGCACCAACAATAAAAGCTAATGTTCCTCAAGGCTATGAGGTCTTATGATTTTGAATTCTCAAACTTAGTATGATAAGTCACCGAGTATATCTCCATACTGCTCTTCAAAGATCCGTTTGACACGAGGAGTAAAATGTTCTTTCCATTGACCCGGGCGCGGATCACGGATATGGTACTGCAGCTTCTTTTTTTTCAAGGAATAATTAGCTGCCAGATACATCCCTAGTTTTTTCTCAAGTTTCGTGACCTGATAAAAGTCAAACAGCTGACCAAAAACTTTCGACTCATTACCGAGCATATCTTCATATCGAAAGATCTTAATCCTGTCATCGAACTCAGGCCATTCCCGCAAAGATTCAAAGTGAAATTCCCTGAATTCCATCTCAGCTAACAAACCTTCCTCTTTTGAGAGTTGATTCAGGTATTCTGTATAGGAAATGCCTTTAGGCATGTTTTCAGGTAATTTTCCATTAATAGGTTGCCAGTATTTTGCATTGGGTGACTTAAACCTAAACCAGGGCTCCGCTCCTCTCAGGTGATAGAAATACCCTGAAACCAACAGGTCTCTGGGGTCTCGCACGAACCTGCTAATTCTGTAATCCATACCATCAGGAAAAAGATCAGGGTTGATAGCAAAACCATTTGTAGAAACCAGACGGTACCTTAGCACATCATTATAGAACTGCCCTTCTATACTCTCCAGATGAATGTATCTGAGTTTCATTAACCTGGTGGGGTTATATAGCCTTTGCATGACCTTGATGTAATAGGTCGTTAAACACTTGTGAAAAGAGGAGTGGGCCCTGATCATCTTTCTAACTTGATTCCGGATTGATTTTAATGATCCATGTGAAATATCCAACTTTCTTCTTTCGGTATAATAACTCAAGAATCACAGCGCCTAAATAGGTGGTTAGATTTCTATATAAAATACTTGTACGAGGTAAAATAGCCCGCATAATCCGCATAAACTGAATGATTGTAAAAATCAACCATGCTGGCTTCGAATGAATGTATTTTGAGTGATTTACCAATTCGTACTGTACCTGATTAGTATTTTCAAGAAATGTCTTCATTTGCCTTACCGTAATAAAACCCGGAGCATTCCAGTATTGCTTATGGCCATCAATCATGGAATCGGAATACTCATTCAGAAGAAAATCATCCACAACCACCATTATACCATCGGGAGTTAACTGATCTACCAGACGATCTATTATAGCTATTGGGTTATGGGTGTGTTTGAGTGATTCAATAGCCAGGATCAGATCAAATTTACCTAAATCATCAGTATTCATGGAAAGATCCCGTTGATGAAAATCCAATGACTTGGCTCCAAGTTTTTTAGCGATACTTTTGGCAAAAAGTATTTCTTCCTTACTTAGAGACAGTCCGACGCCCTGGATTTGATAGGCTTCATATAATCTAAAGAGGGCATGACCCGTTCCACACCCTGCATCAAATACAGTCATCCCATGAGTGAGTGGTAAGTGATTAAACAACCACGTAAGTAGCGATGAGTCCTCTATTAATATCCTTTTGTGAATGGGATAATGGGACGCGTTTTTGTTTTTGGATGATTCAAAGAAAAAAAGGGAGTCATAGAGTTCTCCTAAAGAAACATTAAGTTTTTCCCTGGGGATCATAATTATGACTTTTTCAAAATGAAAATAAACTCGTACGACCAGCTCACAGGAAACAAGAATCTTAATGGACGAGAAGTGTCAATTTTTGTAAAAGGCCATAAAATTGACAAAGTCTTATAATATGGCCAATGATCTCTGGTGATTCGATCAATCGTTAATCCACAGGACTCAAATAATGAAATCCATTCCTGAATATTCAACGCATCCTGATGCCCTTTTTTGTTGTCCAACCCAAAAGGTCTTAAAAAAAATCGCCAAATGAAATGTTCGGAATTTCGTACCATAAAACAAAACCTTGCAGATGTCTTAGCGACGCGAAGCTGTTCCCGGATCACCTTTTCTCTATTGAACATACGCTCCAAAGACCCGAGACAGGTAATATAATCGAATGTATTATCTGGGAATGGTAATTTCTCAGCATTAGCGACTTTAATGATAGCCTCTGGACAATATTTTTTCGCTCTCGTAACTGCCTCGTCAGAAATATCAATACCATAACATTGTAATCCTCTGTCAGCCATTGTCTTCAGCATGAGTCCCAGGCCACAGGCAATATCAAGGTGTTTTTTTCCTGGCTTTACCTTTAGCAAAGAGGTGAAAATCTCATAGGCAGGTTGAGCTCTTAAATAGGAAAATCCCTTTGTTCGGTAGATCCTATCAAACCACTCCTTGACTTGTTGTTGTTTATGGTTTATCTCCATAGGTACCTGGGAGTTTTAACCATATATGATCGGTATTTAATGCCATATTGCTTCTCCAGCAACTTTTCTTCCTGCCTGATCTTATCATCCATGTTCCAGAAATAAAAAGGGACTCCGATCCAAAGAGGCCACTCTCCCACTGCCAGGATCACTCCAAATAATGTAAAATGTATACCCATAACAATTGGATGTCGGGTTATACTAAATATTGAATTTGTCACAAGGTCAGATCTTTTATTTCTCAGCATATAAGAGCCAAACAGTGAGAATACTCTCCCCACCAATGCAAGACCAATTCCTGCTATGACCATAATTCGAGTCTGTTCAAGCATTGGATATTTAAGAATAGCGATGGCAAGTGGAGCCATAAAGATCACCAGGCTTATCAGGTGTCGGACCAGTAAACCTATTGACTGAATACTGGATGTGTTGCCTGTTTGTAATATAGAACGAGTAGATGTCTCGCTGGGAATTGGCCATATCCATAAATCCAGGATAAAGCTCAAATAGATACCTATTACGATTGGACTAAGCAACATCATTCAGAAGATTTTTATATGCTTCACTGGTCGATGCCCATGCATATTGTTGCACCGTTCCGGGATCAGCTTTCATAGGTGATTTGATCAAATTTTCCAACTCACCCAACATCAACTCAAGATTATAAGCATGAATGAGTCTGCCATTTTTTGGATTGATGAGTTCTCTTGCTCCTCCACATTCAAATGCCAGTACTGGTACCTGATGAAAGATGGCTTCACAAATCACCAACCCAAAACTCTCCGTAAAGGAAGTATGGAGTAGCAAATCATAAGATTCATAAGGTACCTCTTTTACAAATCCTTTGAGCGTAACAAACTGAAATTTAGTAAGCCTTCGCGCAATGGTTGAATCAATTATATGACCGTATATTTCAATGCTGAGCTCCATCGAAGGATCAACCATTGCAAAGAGTTTTACCGCCAGTTTATATTTTCTGGAGTCAATATTTCCAACCATAAGAACACGGCCAGCACCATCAGCCTCTCTAGCCGGGGAATATCCGGGTTTCCGGCAAAATCCATTGGGTATCACTGAGACCGAAGATGAATACTGTTTTAAATAATGTTTCTTAAATTGGGAGACAGTTACTACATGTAAAGCCTTTCGAAATATATACCGATAGACAGTTGTATAAAACTGACTTTGGAACCAGTGATTGAGATCAAGCTTTCCGAGTTCCGGCCAATTGTCATGGTATGTAAACACAAAACGAACATTTGCCAGTGCTAATAAAACGGAATTATAAAAATCGCCGTAAAACAGGTATTGGTCCCGATCAAATTGCCTGACTTCCCAATACATTTGTAAAAAGGAAGAAATCTTCCGGAATTCAATATTACCGATGGAATGCTCACCCAATTGGGTCCCGATAACAATGATCTTTTCAAACTGATCTTGTATTCTATAAAATATTTCACAAGTTGAAGTAGCACCTCCTGAAAAGTTAGTCCCAAATTTGGTGGTCAATATAATAATGGTCGGTTTCATTAGTCCTCATAGCTTGCTGAGGCAACATGAGATTCAAAAAGCTCCACCTTTATCTGAAGATCTTCCTTTAGCTTGTTCTTGATTTGACTGTGTATGTACTTTGCAAGAAATTCTGTGGTAGTGAGTACCCCATTAAATTGTGGTAATTCATCCAGGTTTTGATAAGCTAATTCTTCCAATACACCTCTCGTCATTGCTGTCGCTTCTCCTATATCAATCACCACATTCTTCGTATTTAATACGCTGGCAATAAACGAAACCTCAACAATATATGTAGCTCCATGCATATGCTGAGCAGGACCAAAATACGAATCGGGCAACGAATGAGCAATCATGATATGGTCCTTAACTTTCACACTAAACTTACCCATCTTTTAATATTTAATGATAGTACTAAAATTATTTACATCTTCGTTTCGGAGCTGTTGGAAAAACTGAGGGGTGGTTGAATAAGGAATTACCGCATCAATATGACTCCTTAAATCAATTTCTTCCAGCAGTCTAAAAACCAATTCCTTTCGTTTTTTAAAATTCCATGAAGGCTGTTTTTTTAGGGGTATTCTGCTCACCTGAGATGAAATGATTCTTTTTCTTCCATAATGAAAATCAGACCCTAATTTTAACGTCACACTTTTCTCACCGTACCAACTCATTTCAATTAATTTCCCATCAGGGACAAGTCGCTGAAATGCTTTCTGAATCATTTGTTCTTCAGATGTTGTGTTAAAAATTATATCAAATGATTCTCCGGATTGATCACCTTCTTTAACTGGGTGTCCGTGTTGATTCGCAAGCTGTCTACGCTTATCGTTTTTTTCGATTATTTCATAAACTACTCCAGGAAACCGATGGATAATCGAAGCTAATAGTGACCCTATCACCCCGTAGCCCATAATCTGAATATGATCACCTATTTCGATTTCGCTATCCCATACGGCATTAACTGCTGTTTCCATATTACTGGCAAATGTGGCTATCCGCGGATCCATAGATTCAGGAACCGGACAAACATCGTCTGACTTAACATAAAATAAATCTGTGTGGGGATGCATCACATGGACTATTTGACCTAAAAAACCAGCTTCGCCTTCGATCACTTCACCCACCATAGAATAGCCGTAAGTAAACGTCTTACCAAGGGTTCCTTTCATATAGGGAACAGTCATCTTACCAGCCAGTTTTTTTGTGAGTTTTGAAGTGATAATGGTCTTCTCAGTGCCCTGGCTAACCATTGAGTAAAGTGCTTTAATTAGGAGTCCTGATGAATTAACAGGGCCTGGTAAATCTTCTTCTAACCAACTTTCATTGAGGTTATGCCAAAGTACTTTTGCTGTCATCGCTTAAGATTTCCAATAAACATTATCTCATCTCCCATAGGCACAAATTTCTTTGAAGAAAAAGTTATTGCATCCTGGATTTTCTCAATACCAGAAAAACTGAATGAACTTATTCCTGATCCAATGATTTTAGTAGAAAAATGCAGCTGAATTTGATCGAGTGCTTTTTGGGTTAAGAAACTTGATGTTGTTTGAGCTCCCCCTTCAATGTAAACTGAGTGGATACCTCGATCTGCCAGCTTTGATAACAATAAATCCAGATCATATTCGGGTTCCTTGCTTAAATGGACTTTAGTGAATTCCCCGTTAACCAAACGATCATTGCAAAAAATTAGTGTTGAGGGTTCAATCGCATGAAATTCTGTTGACTTTAATTCGCGATTGCCAATGATTACTCTTATTGGATGAGGACCTGATACTTTTCGAACGTTTAGTCTTGGGTTGTCACGTTGAACTGTTCCTGCTCCAACCAATATGGCATCACACAAAGCTCTCATGCGATGTGCATGTTCAAGATTGTCCTCGTTTCCAATCCATTTACTATCACCATTTATGGTAGCAATCTTACCATCAAGCGTTTGTGCAAAATGAGAAACCGAATAACATTTACCTGCTTTTTTTCCAAAATAATGCGCGAAAGTATAAGGGAGGTAAAGCTTGAAAAAGGAAAGTTCCTTTTCATGAATAAGACCCTGATCGACAACTTTTAATTCTTTAAGGTAATCAACCAACAAACCATCTTTTGAATAATTCTCATCGTGTAAATGCAAAATCAATTGAGCATTGGCGGGCTCTTGATCAAATGTGACATTAAGGGTAGCACCACACTGAATTGAGATTTTGCTAGGCCAGATAGTAGTTAATCTCAAATGTTCTTTTATCAAAAGTAATGCGTCCCATAATACCATAGTTACAATTGTTTAGATGATAACATGTGCCGCATTCCCTTTTTCTTTGTTTGCAAATAGAATAGATTCTCTGGACGTGGCTCTATTTCAATAGGTACACGTTCCACTACTTTGATCTGGCTACCCTCAAAAGCCTCTACTTTCATTGGGTTATTTGTGAGAAGTCGAATTCTATCGATTTTTAAATCCTTCAAAATTCCTATAGCCGGAGTATAATCTCTTGGGTCTTCATGAAATCCAAGCTCCAGGTTTGCTGATTTGGTGTCTAAACCTTTTTCTTGTAAGTTATAAGCATGCAACTTGTTGATCAATCCAATACCTCGGCCTTCCTGTCTCAAATAAATGATTACACCTTCGTGCTTTTGAATCCATTTCATTGAAAAATCTAATTGTTCACCACAATCACATTTGCTGGATCCAAAGACATCTCCAGTCATACATTCTGAGTGGATTCGTACATAAACTGGTTTATTTGTTTGGAGACCTTCAGTGTGTATTGCGAGATTAGGTTGGTCATTTAAGTAGTGATAAGCTTTTATAAAGAACGGACCATACTTAGTCGGGATTCTTGTGACAACCTCAGGATTAATTGATTTCATATTTTACAAAACACATGGAAGAACATTGACAACATCAATCTATAACTTGTAAAACCTTCTTTGGTTTTATGATATATGTTCATATAATATAATATAGCATTATTTTAACTGAAATTCCACAAAGTACGGAATCCCTATTCAACAAACTCCCGTTTAATTCCTTTACACCCTCTCTTTAAAATAATGATATAAACCTTACAAACCTTCAATATCTTAGGTCTAACAATTAGTACCTTCTGAATGGGTAAAAATCTTTAAAACCACCTTTAATACCTTTAATACCTTTAATACCTTTAATACCTTTAATACCTTTAATACCTTTAATACCTTTAATACCTTTAATACCTTTAATACTAATACAATGGTTGCTTTTGCAAGCAAAAAAAAGAGATCTGTCTTGTAAACCCAATTCAGCGTCTATCTGATCGATACAACCCTCATACCTCTTCAACAATAAAGAAACCATCGTCACCTTCTGATTGGTAGAGGGGCATAAAGATCAGCCCGTCATGAGGGGATTTGATCACTCCCTGGGCGTCTATGGCGAGTTCCTGATTTTTATGAACTGGTTGAAAATTATGAAAACCAGGGTACATTCTGAAACCATCTTCGGGTTTTACCAGGTGCCGGTATAGTACTTTTACTTTTGCTGGTAGATTGGCCGACATCTCAGCCAGATGGCTGGAATAGTGATCCTGCTGATGATGGTCATGACCTGTTACACATCCTGCCGTCTCTAAGATTTCCCATAATCCAGAAGTATGCAACCTATACGCTTCCGATGTACCAATCAGCCCACCCTCAAATGCAAATGCTACATATCCCCTATCCGAATAATAGGAAAGTAAAGTTCCGTTTAGATATTTATGAAGATCTACTACGATTGGGATTCTGAGTGAGGTGATTATGGGGTGCTCATTGAGCTCTTCTGGTACAACAATGAAGTTTCCCTTCTCGGCCGAAGTGCCATGCAGGTCAACCATCACTTTCAGGTTATGATGGCCATTGGCTTCCTCTGATATTATCCGATGAATTGACCTGAGCTCTTCGTCTTCTGCCTGTCCATTCTCCCTCCCCCCGATCACATTTTGCACAAAGTCTTCTGTCCAGCATCGGTTTAAGTCATAGTCGAGGTATCTGCGTCCCGATTGAACGGCCTTTATATTACCAGCTATACCAATCAGCTTTCCCTTAAATGGTATTTTGTTTTTGACCAGGGCGCTGTATACGTTTTGGAAGGCATGTAAACCCAGTGGTTCATTACCATGCACGGCTGCCAGACAAATGATAAGCGGTCCGGGTTGTTTTCCTATCAGTTTACCTAAGATACGTTCCATTGTTTACTCTTTGGAGGCTAACACTTTCATGAGACTGGAGGTGATCTTAAGGAAATCGCCTTCAGAAATAATTCCAACCAATTTTTTGTTCTTTACTACCGGTAAGCAGTCCACACCTTCAGCCTTCATTACATTTAATGCTTCATCCACTGTTGCCTCAGGAGCTATGGTGATTGGATTTATTGTCATTATGTCTTTGATCACCACGTTTATTCCCGGGTTTATATTCATTTTCTTGCTGTAATATTTCAAAAGAATACTGTAATCAACCATTCCTTTGAGCAGTCCCTTGTCATCCTCTATGGGGATGTGCTTTACATTATTCCAGTTCATGATATCAGCTACCAACTCGGGTATATCATTCTGTTGAGCGGTAAAGAGGTCTGTTGTCATAAATTCTTCTACCAGCATGGTATGAGGAAACCAGCCCTCAATACAATCCAGTGTAGCAAGCTCCCACTGGTGAACCGGCGTGCCCTTCTTTTGATTTGTCAGCATACATGAGGTAAGGGCAACAGCTATTTCTTCACGGGTTGTGTTTTTGATCATGCGTGCGTGTGAATTGATCATCCATTGGGTACCCGTCTGACCTGACGCCACACGTTCTTCAATAATGTTCAGGTATTTATCGATGTCTTTTTCATCAATCTGATATGCTCTGAGTCCCTGTTCCGCAATTGGAAGCAGTTCTTTGGTGATTAGCTTTCTGACAGCAATTTTTTTTCCTCCTATCCAGGTAAAGTCCGTGTTTAATCCATCTCTCGCAGCAGAGAAGAAATTGTCTTTTGCATGATCAAACTCAAGGTGTTCGGTGATATCAGGATATTTCTGATCAAATGCTGACATCAATCCAAACCAAAATGCTGCATTGGCCATCTGATCAATGACAGTGGGTCCTGACGGTAGTATTCTGTTTTCTATCCTTAAATGTGGCTTACCATTAGGACTAATGCCATAGCATGCCCTGTTCCAACGATAAACCGTGGAGTTGTGGATACTCAAGGCCGTTAAAGGTGGTGTCTTTCCCTGGTCGAGCAATTCTATTACATCATCTTCAAACGTAGTCATCATCATCACACGAAAGCGTGCGATATCTTCTTTATACATTTCTACGATTGAATCCTTGAGCCAGTCATTACCAAACATAACTCTGGGGCATCTGTCCCGAATGTGCTCTCCCGTCACCCGGGTATCAATGGACTGCTGAAACAAGGCAATCCGTGTTTCACTCCATAGCCTCTTACCAAAAAGGATTGGTGAATTACAACTTGCAGCAAGAACAGGTCCTGCCAGTACCTGAGCCAGGTTGTATTTGGTTACAAAATCTTCCGGACTCACCTGGTAGTGTACCTGAAATGAGGTGTTGCAGGATTCCAGCATAGCCGACTCAATTTTGATATTGAGTTCATCCAGGCCTGTGATCTTCATTTCATAGGTCTTGCCTCGCACCTTGCTGATCGCACGAGAGAGTGCAAGATACCGTTCAATAGGTGTCAGGTTTTGGAGCTCCAGATCAGACTTCCGGATTGTGGGTAATATACCTGCCAGCACAAAATCCACGTTAAAATGCTCCCCGGCAGACCGAAGCGTTTTCATCCTATCATTCAGATTGCGCTCCATTTGCGCAAGGCAGTCTCCCTCAAACACCAGGGGTGGTAGATTGTTCTCAATATTGAACAGTGCCAGCTCAGTGGTAAAATCGTTGTTTTCAAGTATTTTAAGAAGCTCCATAGATTTGGGAGCTGGCTTGAAATGACTGTCAATAATACAAAATTCCTGTTCGGCCCCTATATGGATTGGAGTGTGATTGAACCAGTCCTCTTCAATCATTCGTTCCAATGCATGAATGTCCTTGAGCAACCGTCGTGTGAATTCATTTAGTTGCTTGCGGGAAGTGATTTCAAAGACATTCAGACTGCCCATAGGATGAAGATACCCAAAAAAAAATTATCTATACTATTAGATATCCCTCCAGTGGGACTGATCTTAATCATCTCTTTAGGTAAGAATGATCTTCAAAATAAGAGTCAGGGATTGTCTAAAGACTATCCACAACCCGTACCAACTTATCCTTTATTTCCGTTGCAATTGATTGTAGGTCTTTGTTGTCAACTGCCTGCATGGAAGCTTCAGGATTGATGGCTGCCACTTCAATTCCATTGTCCGTTTGCTGTACGATCACATTGCAAGGCAACATCGTACCTATCTTATCTTCTGCGCTAAGCGCTTTGAAAGCATATGGTGGATTACAGGCTCCCAGGATTGTGTATGGGCGAAAGTCTTTGTCCAGCTTCTTTTTGAGGGTCTCCTTAATATCTATTTGGGTAAGTACGCCAAACCCCTCAGTCTTTAATGCATCTGTTACTTTTTCTATGGCTTGTTCAAAGCCAATACCGCTTATTTGTTTTGAATGGTAATATTTCATGCGTATACTATTTATTTAAATCCTTCTGTTCAATTGTACGTAATCTCCCAGCCGAATAAGGTAACAATTGTTACATAGAGAATTTGATAGAACCCGCACTGATGACAGCGAAATTACAGTGTCAGTGTGGCTATCGAAATGAATAAAAAAAGCCGGATACTGAATTGCACCCGGCCCCTTTCTTTACACAAATAATAATTTAATAGCCTTTGTTCTGCACAAGGAATCCCGGTACATTAGATGCCCCGTCGATGGCTCTTTGTGGAATAGGGAAAAGTCGTTTATTCACATCCGTATTGGTTTTTTCTACCCAGGTGTCTTCATATGTTCCGAAGCGGATTTGGTCGGTTCTCCTAAAGCCTTCCCAGTATAGTTCAAAACCTCGCTCACGATACAGGATATCCAGGTCCATCTCAGTCAGGGCAGCAGGTGTTTGTGCTGGTCTGGCATTTCTGGAGGTCCTTACCGTATTTACATCAGCTAGAGCTCCTGCATCATCTCCGTTTCTCAGCTTAGCCTCTGCACGCATCAGGTAGATCTCTGCCAACCTCATCATGACCAGATCTACACTGCTAAAGTTATTGCCATTAGGTGAAGTACGACTAAACTGATACTTACTGCATCGGTAACCTGTGTTATGCAATCGTCCATCGTTGGTGAAATCTACCACTTCGGTATGGTTGACATATCCTGTAGGGTTATTTCCTTTGGTCTGAGCCACTGGATAAATCCTTACAGTACCGTCACCACAAGTTAAAAACTGACCATCGTCTCCTTTTCTTGGTCCCCATTGAATACCTCTGAGAATACCCCTATCCATTTCAAATTGGGTAGGTACTACACAATAATAATGGTCCTCATCATTATCAGGGTTTAGACCGGTCAAATCCTGTAACGCCGGAGGAACAATGGTGTTTTGTTGATAAAACCTTGCATCTACATCTGCTGGATCATCCGATCCATAAGCAGCTACCCATGTCTGATAGAAGTCAGACGTGATGGCTGGACCGTCAGTTCCGTCCGCACTGGGGTGTTCAGGTCTTGGAAACATAGAACCTGCAATAGACCAATAAGCCCATCTGCTATGCTCCCTGTTTAGGACCCCTCTTTGATCAAGTGCAAAAATCAGCTCCGGATTGCTGTTGTTTTCATCGTTAAACAACTCAAAGTATTCTGGTGACAAAGAATAGTCGCCTGAATTGATGATGTTGTTTGTGTATTCAATGACTTTATCCATATCAGCTTGAGTAAACGAAGGAGTGCCATAAGGATCACGATAAACAGCAGCATTCAGGTGTAGCCTGGCCAAAAATCCCCAAACAGCTCCCTGAGTTAGTCTACCAGGACCTTTATCCGTATTGATGACGTCAACTACAGATAATAAATCATTTTGGATATAATCAATGGCATCTTGTCCCCTCAATATCACAGAGATTTCATTGGAACTTTCTCGCTGGAAGGCAATCCCCCAACCATCTAAAGACAGCATATTAAGATAGGCCCTGAGTGCAATCATTTCATATAATGCACCCGTTGCTTCGGAATTACCCGATTCTGACAACGGTCTCAATGCCTCAATAGCAGCTACTGCCCTGGAGATATTCTTGGTCAGTTCATTCCAGGAATCGGTTACCAGGTCATTACCTGAAGTGATCTCATGCTGGTGGACGGCCATGAATTTACCTCCGTCAAACCAGTCTGTACCTCCCCGATAAGGCAGTATGGCTTCATCAGCTGCTAAAAGCTGAAGTCCATAGTAATTTGTGTGTCTCCACGTCCAGGAAATTTGCCCATAGGCCGGAGCAATCGCTCCACTGATCGCATCGGCATTCCCAAGACCGGTCAATGATTCGTCAAGCACATTTTCTTCAAGGTCTGTACAACCTATTACAGACAGGAAAAAGATGCTTACAAGTATTTTATTAAAAATTTGATTTTTCATTTTCTTAAATTTTCTCATTGTACAATGAAGTTGGTTTGGCAGAATATTTATGATATAAAATGCCATTCAGTCTTCTGGTATTTAAAATGATACATTTAGGCCCAGCAAAACTGTTCTTGCTCTTGGGTAGGTAAACCTGTCAATACCAAAGGTCTGAACACCACTTATTGCACTACCTGTATTCACCTCAGGATCGTACCCTGAATAATTTGTGATCATAAACAGATTCTGGCCTGTAAGGGAAACCCTGATCAGGTTAACACCATTGAGTCCCAAATCCGAGGGAGTCAATGAGTATGAAAGAGTAGCATTGTTTAACCTAAGAAAATCACCATCTTCGAGATATCGGGTAGACACCTCATTTGAGTTGGATATGATCTCTTCTGGATATTGCACGGCAAAATCCGTGGTATTGAATGAAGAGGCCAGATTTCCCTTATTGAAGATAGACATTGCGGTATGATTGTAGATCTTATTACCTGCAACACCATTGAAATTCAAGCTTAAATCAAAACCTTTGTACCCCGTATTCAGGTAAAATCCATACAAAACATTGGGTAGCGCAGTTCCTACAACCGTACGATCATTTTCAAGATTCTGCCCATCTGGTACGACATCCTCGAATATATTCAAACCATCCGTACCGATGCCTTCAAAGATTTTCATATAAAAGGCACCAATAGGCTCACCATTGATATATCCATTGATGGTAGCACCAGTCTGACCTGCACCCTGAGCTGCACCACTGGTCAATACCTGGAATGGTGAGTTGATCACCTCATTGTTAATAAATGAAATGTTACCACCAATGTTGAATTTCAATTCATTTCTTGGATTGCTCCTATAATCGAGATTCAATTCAATACCTGAATTCTTGATTTGCATATCAGGAATATTTGTCCAGTATGTAGAAGTAGGTTGTATAGGATCGGCCGGTACAACTTCTAACAGGATGTTTTCCGATACCTTATTAAAATAATCAACAGTACCACTTAACCGGAAATCAAACAAAGTAAAGTCAAGCCCGATATCTGTTTGTGTGGAAACCTCCCATTGCAGATCAGGATTAGCCAGTCGGGTGAAAATAATTCCGTAAGGATAATCATCAAGCGTTGTTGCATTTGGATCCAGTGGGTAAGTGTCATTATTCGACTTACTTTCAGTGTAGCTTTCTTTAGTGATTTTAGATGGAATCTCCTGGTTACCTGTCTGACCCCAGCTGGCTCTAAGCTTCAGATTGTCAATCAAACCACCGGAAAAGAATGATTCCTGGGTAATATTCCAACCAGCAGCAAATGAAGGAAAGTATCCGTATTTGTTGTTCTTTCCAAACTTGGATGAACCATCTGCACGCATGGTTGCTGTAAGTAAATACTTACTTTCAAAGCTGTAGTCCAACCTTCCAAAGAAAGATTGAAGCTCATTTTCAACAGCAAATGAATTCAAGGTAGTAGGCTGTTCTTGAGTGCTGATCTGATCTTGATAAATAGGTTCTACATCATTGTCAGCAAACCCAGTCAATGAAAATGACTTTTGATGCTCAAAAGTCCTTTGGTAGGAATGACCTCCTAAAATAGTAGCCGAGTGAGATCCTGATTCCAGCACATAGGTCAGCGTGTTTTCCACCAGGCTATTTTCATTTCGCTTGGCAATGGAGGTCAACGATCCCAGTTCTGACCCCTCAAGTAAGGCGTAGGGTTCAGTCTGGATGTCCCTTGTCGTTGTTGAATAATCTACTCCAAGATTCAGCTTATACGTAAGACCCTTAATGAGTTCTATGGAAGGAGTTACGTTAGCCAAAATTCGATTATTCACAGCTTCATCTTTATAGATATCATAGCGAACCAATGGATTAAGCATGTCCTCCAAAGGGGTGGGCTGGCCGTTGGTCAGTGCGGGAATGGTGGGGTTGAGCTGTAGCATATCCACCACAATTGATCCCATGTCCGGTCTTAGATTTTTTGTTTGGGCTCCAGTAAAATTATAGGCTATCTTCAGCCTGCCATCTAAAGCCTCCTGGTTTAAATTCAACCTTGCTGAGTAACGTTGCAAATTACTGTTCTTCAATATCCCCTCCTGATCCTGCACACCTATGGATGCGAAATAAGAGAAGCTTTCACTTGCTGCTCCACTAAGAGACAAGTTGATATTGTTTGAACGACCTGTTTGTGACAATTCATCCTGCCAGTCAGTATTTCCGCCAAAATCTCCGATGGTACCTCCAGCAGCAGGTACCTGTGTACGGAACTCACTCGGAGAAAAGACATCGATCGTATTAGCCATAGAAGACCAGGCAGTTGATAAATCCAGGTTAACTTCTGTTTTACCTGTTTGACCTTTCTTGGTGGTGATCACAATTACCCCATTAGCTGCCCTTGACCCGTACAGAGCACTGGCAGATGCATCTTTCAATACTTGGATATTGGCAATATCCGCCGGATTGATGAAGTTTAGAGGATTACTTGCCACTCCCGTAGAAGAATTGTCCAGCACAAAACCATCTACTACATATAGAGGAGTGGTACCTGACCTTAAACTACCCACACCTCTGATGATAATGTTCTGAGCAGCTCCCGGTTCTCCACTGGATGATGTTACATTGACTCCGGCTACTTTTCCCTGTAGCAGCTCACCAGGATTCATTACAACACCTTTGTTAAAATCTTCCTCCTTCACCGATGCTATAGATCCCGTTACATCAGACTTCTTTTGAAGTCCGTAGGCCACTACCACGACTTCATTTAATTCCGACAGGTCTTCTGTTAGCGAAATTGAAAATGAGGTCTGGTTACCAACGGCTATCTCCTGGGTTTGAAAACCTACAAAAGAAACCACCAGCGTCGTTGCTCCTTCATCGATGGTCAGTCTCCAATTTCCATCAATATCAGTAATGGTACCCTGTGTCGTCCCTTTTACGGTTACAGAAGCACCTATCAAAGCTTCGCCTGTTTCTTCATTTACAATCTTTCCCTGAATTTCCCTTTGAAGAGCTGTTTTAATAATTTCCACCACCGCATCGGAACCTCCCTCTCTGGCTTTGATGAAAATGTTATTATTCACCCGGCGAAAGGATAATCCAGATTGCTCCGAGATGGTCTTTAACAATTCTCCTAAAACAAAATCCCCAGATTCCAGGTCAATAGTACTTGAAGAATTTGTCAGCAATTCCTGATCAATGTAAGAGAATTGAAAGTCGGTAGACTTTTCAATCCTGCTTAGCACTTTATCCAGCCGTGCAGGTTTCTTCAGGTCTAGAGTTACCTGAATTTCATTAACGCTTCTTTTTTGAGCCCTGGTATCCACAGCAAATGCAAGTGTGTATACCGAGAGCTGAAGAATAATGCCATAAATGCACAATTTTGACATTTTGAGTAGTAATTTTCGTAGTTTTGACTCCATAAAAATCGGTTTTTGGTAATAGTTTATCAAAGACTTATAGCCCACGGACCTGGTTACATTTTAGCGGATGAACAGGGATGTGGGTTTATTAAATCATTTCCAATTATATTCTAATTTATTCTTTACTAAATCATGTCATTATCAACTAATTGTTATCATAAAAAGTAGTTTATTCAATTCGGTTTCAGTGTCACCTGATTGCCCTCTATTTCATACTTGAATTGATACACAAATGACAATCCCTTCAGTACCTGGTTGATCGTTGATTCCTTAAACTGACCGGAAAAGGTCCCTATTTTTTCAAAATCGCCATTTGCTTTAATTTCTACTCCAAACCACCTTTCTAACTCGGTAATAATTTCGGGAAATGGCTTGTTGTTGAAATAGATGATCTTGTCTTTCCATCCAAAAGCCTGCAAGTCATCAACCTTTTCTATGATCAACTTTTTATCATCCTCTGAATAGGTAGCCATCTGATAGGGCGTGAGCATGGCTTGTTCACCTGTAGCACTTGTAAAAGACACTTTTCCGGTAGCGACGGAGACACATGAGCGCCTTTCATCCTGATAGGTACGCACATTGAAAGACGTACCCAAAACCCTGACTTCATCCTCCTTAAACTTCACAATAAAAGGTTTTTCAGGATTGTGTACCACTTCAAAAAATGCTTCTCCGGAAAGTCTGACCTCTCTGGTCTGACCATTGAATTTGTCCGGATAACTCAATTTCGATCCGGAGTTGAGGATTACAATAGACCCATCCGGCAACTTGGTTGTCACCTTGATACCGGGAGGAACCTCGTTCTCAATTTGTTTTACGCTGGCAACCGGCGTTTTTATGATTTCCTCAGAAGAAACCTGGTATGAGAAAAAGATAACAGAAGCAATCAATAGTACACTTGCGGCAATTTTAAGATAAAGCGCGCCTCTGGGCCTTTTGACTCGGTGACTGTTTGGTTCGTTTGAGGCGATGTTTGTTCTGTTTTTTAACTCTGACCAAACAAGCTCCTTTAAATGTGCAGATTCTTCATCTCCGCTCATTGTGTAAGACTGAAGTTTATTCAATACAGTCTTATTCAATGAATCCTCCTGGATCCATGCCTGAAGATCATTCCACTCTTCTTTGCTCAGCTGTTTATTTAAATATTTTAGTATAAGGTCTTCCATATGATCATTTGGGATTATCCAAACTCACATAAAGGAGTGAAAACAGCAGGCAATGGGAGGTAATAATTAGTAATTATTATGACAAGCCAGGTAAAACATGGACATAGCTATCATACAGTCTAATCAAACCTAAAATCAATTGATAAATTCACAATTTACCATGCCCATTAATAGTACAATCTGACCTATGAGCCGGACGTCGGGGTGAAAGTCACTTTCGGAATCCATATAAAACTTAAGTATTTCCGCCTTCAATTTGGTTTGAGAGCGCTTTAGCTGACTCTTCACTGTTGTCACTGATATACCTAGTTCCCTGGCAATTTCCGGTTGAGACATTCCTCTTTCTTTCACCATCCGGAAAATCAACTGGGCCTGATCAGGTAGGTTATTAATGATTTTATCAAGGGCCACTTTAAGCTCTTTTTCAAGAAGTAACTCCTCCGGATTTATATATTCAACTGTTTCAATTAGAAATTCAGAATTATTATCAGCGGAATCGACCTTCCTTTCCTTTACAAGCGCCTGTGTAGCCCTGTTTTTTATTGAAACCAGCAGATAAATCTCCAAATTCTCAATTTTTGAAAGATTGGTTTCGTTTTTCCATAAATGATAAAAGAAGTCAGATACGACATCCTTTGCCATACCTTGTGAGCCGCATATAGCCCTGGCATACCCGTAAAGCTTTTCAAAATATTTTCTATAGATCGCTTCAAACTTTTGAGAGCGAACCTCAACTGACTCTTCGGTAAATTTTGATATGTCTGCTTTATTTAAGGGCATTTTTTAAGGATACACTAAAATTTAATCATATCTACACTCCAAATTAAGGGATTTACAATTAAATCAACCAGATAAATAACTGTCGCATCAACCTCATGCCTTGATTATAGCTTTAAATTACTTTTAAGTTTATCTTTGATTATCATTTCAAAAACTGTTGTGATTCGATTTTTCAGAATTTATATCAACCAACCACTCAGTATTGTTCTGGGGCTCTACATGATCAATTTATCCATTGATGCAGCAGACATGGAAGGTCGTTTTGATCCAATGGTCAATGAAATTGAATCCATATTTGAGCTTGTTCTTGAAGTGGTCATGGAGAAAGGAGACGTTCTACCCGAGCATGATGAACCAGACCCGGAATCGCGAAGTTGTTTTTTGAGTCTCGACCATATCATCCCCATCAGTACTTTTCACTTTCTTGCATTGGTCGACTTCACCATTCAAAAAAATACCGGAATCCTCTATTCCAAATATTTAAATCCTTGTCTGACACATGATTCTCCCCCACCCAGGGGATAACTACCTTCCTGTTTCCCATTTCGGGGAATCCCTAAACCTATTTCCAAAACTTACCCGGCCACAATCAAAGTCCGATTAAAGGAGTCTATTCCGGGTATCTATTATTTATACATATGTCAATTCTATTGGTAGAAATCGATGATGATGGCAACACCAGATCAAGCAGAAAGCATTCGTTTGATATTTTGCCACGCATCCAGGAGAAAATTGTATTGAGAGAGCCCAATGGCGGTTACCTCGTCTATGAAGTAGTGGACATCCACTATTGCCCGGAAATTAAAGAAAGAGCAATAACTATCTTTATTGTTTACACAGGAACACCAAAAAATGTTCTCAACAGGATCAAAAGGATGCTTATGTAGGCAGCGGAAAAAAAATCACTTATTTGTCCGATGGATGGCACCCTCGTCGTCATAAGCTTAAATATCTTTAACATTCAAATAAAATTATTATGGAAAAGTTTATGCTCATCTTTCACGGAGGCCAATACAATGGATTAAGCGCTGAGAAAATGCAGGAAAAAATGGGCCAGTGGTTTGCCTGGATTGAGAAACTCAACAAAACAAAGCAATATATTTCAGGGGAACCTCTGCTGCCCGGAGGAAAAGATGTAAAAGGCCCCAATGGAAAAACAGTCACTGATGGTCCTTACACCGAAGGAAACGAGGTTGTAGGCGGCTATTTCATTATCAGTGCCAAAGATTACGACGAAGCAGTGACCATTTCCAAAGATTATCCTGATTACGAAATGGGTGGGTATGTCCAGGTCCGTCAGGTGATGAAGATGGAAGGATAAAGCTTTTATGCCAGACAACAGCCACATCGATTCCCTGGTTGAACACCTGTTTCGACATGAGTCGGGTAAGATGGTGGCTGTCCTGTCAAGGATCCTGGGCCTGCAAAACCTGGAAGCAGCTCAAGATATCGTCCAGGATACCTTGATCAAGGCATTACATACCTGGAAATCCGGTAATCTACCTGATAACCCGGCCGGGTGGTTATACAAAACTGCCAAAAACAAGGCCATCGACCTGGTAAGGCGCGAGCATACATTTCAAAAACTTGCCCCGGACTATGCCTATATCCTAAACTCAGACTTTGCGCTTTCTTCAGCTTTCCACAAAGTATTCATGGAGGATGAGATTGGTGACAGTCAACTGCGGATGATCTTTGCCTGCTGCCATCCGGAAATTCCCATTGAATCACAGGTGGCACTTACACTCAGAACCCTGGGGGGGTTGAGTACCAGTGAAATAGCAAGTGCTTTTCTTACCAGCGAAGACACCATTACCAAAAGAATCTATCGGGCAAAAGAGAAATTCAAGACTGAAGATATACAGATGAGTGTTCCACAGGGGGAAGCATTGCCCAAACGGCTCGAAGCTGTTTTGAAGTCTCTATACCTCTTGTTTCGCGAGGGTTATCACTCCTCACACCCTGACCAGCTTATCAGAGAGGATCTCTGCCAGGAAGCCATGCGATTGTGTTTCATTCTGACAGAACACACTTTAACATCTAAACCCAGTAGCCATGCTTTGATGGCATTGATGTGTTTTCAGGCTTCACGCTTAAAGGCTCGCCTGGACGACAATGGTCACATCGTGCTTATACGCTACCAGGATCGTAGCAAATGGTATCAACCGCTGATAAATAAAGGTTTTCAATACCTGGAAAGAGCCTCAGAACCTTTTGAAATCTCCACTTATCACCTGGAAGCACTCATAGCTTCACTACATGCATCTGCTAAATCCTTTGAAACGACGGAGTGGAAAATGATCTATGAGTTTTATGCCATGCTCCATAAGTTAGAACCTAATCCCATTGTAGCCATGAATAAAGCCATTGCCGCTGCCTATGCCATTGGTTTTGAACATGCTTTAAAAGAACTGAAAGAAATATCCGGTCTCGAAAATCACCCTGCATACCTGGCCTCCCTGGGAGAAATATATTTTGAACTAGGGGAAATGGAGCTTGCCAAAGTAAAATTCCAATCCGCTGTAGAATCTACTGACTCTGAACCCGTAAAAGAATTGTTCAGAAGCAAAATCCAAAACTGTCAAGCCTAGGCATTTAATACAAAACCCACTACACTGTTTCGGGAATAGCTGTTCCAAAAAAACCAATCCCGTACAGCCATTCAGAAGAAAATAGCTACAAGTAGTGATGGTATTTAATGCTATTTCACCATTGCTAGCGATTGTACACCTATCCACTCCCTAACATCTTTGCTATCTGGAATCATTCTAAATAATGAAACTCAAACGACCCATAACTATATTATTACAAATAGCTCTTCTTTTTCTAATATATGAAGAAATTCTCGCATCTGTTATTACAGGTAAGGTTACCGATAGTCAATCACAACCACTTCCCGGGGTGACGCTCCTCATACAAGGCACAACTATTGGAACCATTACCAATCCTGAGGGTCATTTTGAAATCAAGAATGTTGCTTCAGGACGTCAGGTATTGATCATTTCATCACTTGGATATGAGCGCACAATGAAAGAAATCTTTGTGCCAGCAGGGGAAACAATCAAACTTGACATAGTCATGAGGGATGCGACATCAACACTGGATGAAATCGTCATTGAGGGGCAATCCATCAAAAAAGAACTCGAGACCAGGGGTTTTGCTGTTCACGTAATCGAAACAAAAAAGGCATCATTACAATCCGTACAAACGAATGATCTGATCAACAGGACTGCCGGAGTACGCGTTCGCCAAAACGGAGGTATCGGATCATCAGTGGACTATAATCTGAATGGAATGTCAGGCAATTCCGTTCGCATATTTATTGATGGCTTGCCTGCGTCCACCTACGGGTCATCTTTTAGTCTCAACAGCATCCCTCCTGCACTCATTGAGCGTATTGAAATCTACAAAGGTGTAATCCCGGCACATCTTGCTGATGATGCTTTGGGTGGTGCGATCAACGTGATTCTAAAAAAGAGCATGTCCAACAACCTTTCAGCATCTGTATCTTATGGGTCTTTCAACACCTTTCAGACGAATTTTAACGGATTGATCAGAGAATCGAGCTCCGGATTCACTTTAAGGGCGTCAGCCTTTTACAATTATTCGGACAACGATTATGAAGTATGGGGCAAATTCGTTCGAAACATACTCCCCAATGGACGGTATGATTATGTAAGAGCCAAACGATTCAATGATGCTTATAAGTCTGTAGGTGGAAAACTATCCGTGGGCTTCACCTCAGTCAAATGGGCTGACCAGCTTTTTATCAGCTACACAGGGTCAGATGACTACAACGAGATCCAGCATGGCACCTACATGTCCATCCCTTATTTTGGAAGATTTACTACTTCTCAATCCCATGCGTTAGGCCTGGACTATTCAAAAGAGGATCTCTTTACAAAAGGACTGGAAGTCACTTTTAATGGTACATTGAGTTCAAGGGGTCAGGTGGTAAATGACACTGTGAGATGGAATTACAACTGGTTTGGAGAAAGAAGTCTTGGATTGGATGGTAAACCCATATTGAGGCCACAGGGTGCTCAGCAGGGAGCTCCTACGCTGAATCACATTGATAGAAACATTGCTACGTTCAGGACAGGTCTAAACTATCGGATCAATTCTCAGCATAAACTAATCTACAGCTTCACCTACTTTGATATTGATCGCAGACAGCAGGATGAAATGCTTAGCACTGTTGAACGAGCGTTTATCGGTACACGTGATCTGCAAAAGGACATTTCCTCACTAGGCTATGAGTTTAACCTCTTCCGAACACGACTCAAAGGAAACTTGTTTGGTAAATACTACCAGCAGCGCATTGACCGGATGGACCCCATATTGGTAGAAGCCAATGGCGAATCCTTCCGCTCCGAGGATCGGGTTTCCAGTACTAAAAACACAGCTGGCTATGGTGCGGCATTCTCATATACAGTATCAGAAAAGCTGCTCCTCTTGATTTCAGCCGAGAAAGCAGTAAGGATGCCTTCTGAAAACGAGATTTTCGGTAGCCCAGGTGATAACATCGTTGAGAATATCAGTATCAATCCGGAAATCAGCAATAACCTAAACCTGGGATTTCAGGTTGGGTCATTTGACTTTGTGGATCATAAATTCTCTTTGTCCAGCACAGGTTTCCTAAGAGATACCAAAGACAAGATCATCCAGCAAATCAACCCCAGGATCAACGATGCAGTCCAAACCAACCCTTATGAAAACCTTGGAAAAACAAAATCAATTGGCTTTGAAGCCCAGCTTAATTATAGCCACAAAGACAAACTAAGGGCGATGATAAACCTTTCCAGGTTCAACTCGGTCTTCAATACCAGGTATGATAGCAACGGCAATATTTATGATAACTACAATCAGCAATTGCCCAATGAACCCTATTTCAACATCAACAGCACACTGGAATACGCCTTTGCAGATGTGTTCATGAAGGAAGCAGCCTTGAACCTCACCTACTATTTTGGTTTTGTCGACAGGTTTTATACCACATGGCTGGAAATTGAAGACTTCAGAACTCCCCGTCAATTTGTTCAGGATATCGGTGTGAATTACGCTTTCCCCAATAAAAAGCTGGTGATCAGTGGAGATGTCAGAAACATTTTTGACCAACAGGTCTACGACAATTTTGCAGTACAAAAGCCAGGAAGAGCATTCTACCTTAAAATAAACTATACAATCAATAATTTCTAAAGTTCATTTAACCAAACATGAAAAAGCAACTTTTAAATATTCTACACTCGTGCCTGTTTCTCAGTATGTTGACCTTCTACAGTTGTAATGAAGGAGAAAGCCCTGCTCCTGATGAAGGACTGGATGCTGAAAGATGGGTGACAGTAGCCGGAGCCCTCATGGGAGACAGTCCAGGTGATGGTAACGGTGGCACACAGATCTATGCGGTGAGCTATGAAGATGCGATCAATCCTGAAACCGTCATTGATGTTTTTGAGAATGGCACACCGGTAAAATCTAATCGTACCGCACGTCTGCAAGTGTCTGAAGATGGAAATACGATGTTCAACATTGCCTATGCAGGCGAAAATGGTGGTGAATATGCCAGATTCGCGGTAAATGGTGGTGGCAACTACGTGCAGGAAGATGTGACTGTAAACATCTCTCAATATGCGGGTACTGCACCCAGATGGGGCAAACTTTACAATGATGATAAAACCGGTATTGCTGTAAACATCGCCAACATTGCAGCCAATAATGCTGACAATCAGGATGAATTTGAATATTACCGGGGTACTGCCACCGTATTGGCGCTTGACCTGCAGGAGACTTTGATCGCTAACTATAGGCAATATGAGCTGCCATTAACAGCAGAAGAGGAAGCTGCAGGTCATTGCATCTTCAGGCTGGATGCTCCTGTATTGAATCAGGCAGGCGACAAAGTAATCATTGGTACCTGGATGCGAAAATATGACCCCCTCACTGGTGAGCGTGAAAGCGAATGGGACAGACTGGGAACCAAATCCATTGTGGTAAATTATCCATCATTGGAAAACCCAACAGTGATCTCTTCAACACAGGCTTTTGGAGACTGCTCAGGATACAGAAGCAATGTAAACTACCTGGCAGAAGATGGTAGCATTTACCAGGCTACTCAAAGAGACCCAAACGGTTCTCACATACTGAGAATCACCTCGGGTAACGAATATGACAACACATACAAACTGAGCCTGGATGAAACACTTGGCCTTGAGGATGTCTACATTGAAGCCTGGAAATACGTGAACAATGGCATTGGGTATGCACTCATCCGCCATGGAGAGTCTGACCAGAGTTATGTAGCCCGATTAGATTTGACAAATAAAACAGCTTCTCTGGTGAATGAAATACCTGATGATGCAGACCTTAGCTTCCACCAATACCAGGGATTCCTTGTAAGTGGCAATGATTTGCTGATTGCTGTTGCTCCCATTGGAAAAGACGGAAACATCTATGTTTTACATAGTCAGACCGGCGAGGTCACCATTGGTGCAACACTTAAAAACAAAGCAGGAAACCATTATATCGGTGTGTTTTAAATCATTTGCAGCACTGTTTTACATAAAATTAAAAGACCAATCACCTACCCTATGTCGAACAAATCCGGCATAGGGTTCTTATCGTTTTAAACTATGGCATTGAAATCAAATTGGAAGAAGATTCGCAAATTCCTCAACGACATTCACCTGTGGCTCGGCCTGGGATCAGGTCTCATCTTATTCATTGTGTGCCTGACAGGCACGATCTATACTTTCCATTCTGAAATTGATGAATGGTTCAATCGTGATAGGTACCAGGTGGAAGTTCCGGCAACTCCCCCACTGTCCGTAGAAGAACTTTCCGTGTCTTTAGGGAAGCAAGTCGATGGTGAGGTAGCTTCGGTGACGATTTCACCTTCTGCAGATATAACCTATCAATTTTCTGTCAGAAAAGAAGGCGAACGTCGTGGCACTACCTTTCTGGTCAATCAATACACAGGTGAAGTACTTGGGGACACTAAAAGCGGGACCTCGGAGTTTTTCATGGTCATGTTTCGACTGCATCGCTGGTTGTTAATGGATACGAGCGTGGGTCGACCAATTGTAGGCTGGAGCACCGTCATCTTTGTGTTTCTTATCCTTACAGGATTGGTGATCTGGGTTCCACAAAAAGTGAAATCATGGAGGCAGGGTCTTAAAATCAAATGGAGTGGAAATTGGAAGAGGATTAATCATGATCTGCACAATGCCCTGGGATTATATACGGCATTTTTCCTCCTTATCATGGCCCTTACAGGTCTCCAATGGTCTTTTGAATGGTATCGCACCGGCCTTCAAAGCATGTTAGGTGTGGAGCAACCAGCCCGAAATGGTGGTCCTGGTGCCGGTGGTGAAGCACAAAAAGGAAAGGTAGATGGAGATTCCCAAACGGAGCCGCCAGCTTTGGGCACTCAACTATCCATCGCCAGTATTATCCAAAGTGTAGATCAGGAACTACCCTACGAAGGAATCTACCGGATTGATATTCCAAATGAGAAAAGCACCAATGCAAAAGTCAGTAAGTATCACACCGGTTTCTTTGCTTCTCCGGCGTCTGATAATATCTCTCTGAATGCCTATACGGGCGAGATAGAATCTATAGAAGTATTCTCCGAAAAACCATTTAACGAACGCGTTGCACGATCGATCAAGGCATTACATGTCGGAGATGTTTTCGGTACTTTTTCAAAGATGATCTACTTCATTTCTTGCCTCATCGCCACCAGTTTACCCGTGACAGGCACGCTGATTTGGATCAATAAATTAAAGAAGAAGTCAAAGAAACAGAGAAAGCTAAAAGCCACTGCCGCTTGATTGCTGTCTGCAGATAAAGGGGTGTCTTTTAGCTTTAATCACCCGATTTTTTGATAACATTTTAGCGCATCCAGTCATCTCATTAGTAGAACCTGCTAACGAGCATATCACTCCATTTAACTAAAACCTTTTAATGGGGAATAAATCGTGATGTTATTTTAATCTACCATTAAAACAACCAGCAAATTAATGAAGCATATAAATTTATATGGAGTAATGATAACATCATTATTGCTCCTCATGGCATGTCAGGATGAAGAAATCGTACCTGAACCTCAGTTACCTATTGCAAGTTTCACTTATAGTGGAGATCAAAGTACCGACGGCAAATTAGCATTGGTTCCTGTGGCTATTTCCTTCCAAAACACATCTGAATTTTCTGATTCAGTGAAGTGGGATTTTGGTGATGGTGAAACATCGACCGATGAGAATCCACAGCATATTTATACTGAGAATGGAACGTATAGTGTTTCTCTCATTGCAATGAACACAGATGGGTCTGACACCAGTAGTACGGAAATCAACATCGGTGTGGCTGCGGCTCCTATGAGTTTGGCCACTAGTGCAGAAGGGGTCACAGTTTTCAGCCTGGAGTATGACTTAAGCGCCACCTCGGGATTTGAAGGCACACCCACTTATTTCCTGGAGCTATCTACCTATTCGGATTTTAGCCAGATGATCGAATTCTCAGATGAAGACTTTCAAAATCCAATTTCTGAAAAAGTAATATCGGGTACCGGAACTTATCAGTTTAAAGAGCTGAAACCAGGCTCATGGTATTATTATCGTATTCGGCAGGAACTGGCATTGGGAGGTCATACATATGGTCCTTTTTACTCAGAAGTTAAGACAGCCAAACTAGGCTCCTTACTTGCGCCAGGATTAACAGTAACGACCTATGCTGAAAACGCATGTGTAATGAAACTGACCGCAACCATCAATGAACCACCAGGTGAATCTTTATACCTGACTGGTAGCGATGTACAGTTGTCTTTTTCTTATGAGCAGAATCTATCTAATACAATCACTCTTGATGAGTATTCCCCGGGTGGGGTTTCCCAGGGAGAAAGCTTTTATTATCGCAGACCCGGATCTACCATTTTTATTAGGGGTGTATATGAATACAAAGGCCGGATGGCTTATTCTAACGTAATTACTTACACTACCGATAATTTCATTGCAAACCTTAGTTCAAAGACATTCAGTGGTAGTCTGGCCGAAATTCAGCAAGGGTCAAAAAAGGTAATAATCGGAGATCAGTCAGGAGAGCATATTAGGTTCGAATTAATCGGATATGAACCTAACACACTGAATACATATTCTATAGATCATTCAACTTTCGAATATGAAGATGAAACGAATACTGACTATAAAGTGAATACTGCCACTGAATTTCATGAAAAAGTTGTGCTCCATATCCTGGAGGAGACCGATACTTACATTATTGCACAGCTCGTAAACCAGGATGATATGAGTTCTGACTTATATTACTCCACAAGTACAGGAGGTTCTACAGAAAACATTTTCATGTCAGGACTCATTTTTAAGGCAAACAAAGTGCAATAAGATCCAGACCATCAACCCTTTCCTGGGGGGCAATATTTAACAATTGTCCCTCAGGATTTGTACAAAAATCATGTTGATGCAAAGTTTGAGTAGATAGACTCAAATGACAAAGTACATCCTTCTCGTTAATGGGATCAGTTTACTATTATTATTGAAAAAACGTTAACTTTCTATGGTCTCAGAATTGGTGACCATCCACTAAATGATTGAAAGTGTTACCGTTCTCGTGAGTTAAGCTAAAAATGCAATACTATGCCGGTAACTACATCAGGGAATAACGACCTGCTAAGGGTACTACAGTATACTTTTTTCACGGTCATACTCCTCTACATGGGCAAGGCACTGTTTATTCCCTTAAGTGTCGCACTTTTAATCAGTTTCATCCTGTTCCCTTTTTGTAACTGGTTGGAAAAAAGGCGAACACCAAGAGTCCTGGCCATTTTTATTGGACTCTTGATCTTCTTTCTGATCATTAGTGCGGTGGTAGTGCTTCTCGGTTTTCAGTTTGCAGAATTCATGAAAGAATGGCCGGAATTAAGTGTCAAATTAAATGCCTGGTTAAAAGAAACAGATATTAAAGCATCTGAATCCTGGATTCGGGTATTTATTGATAGTGATAAGGGATTGATCGGTAGCGCCATCGATTATGTATCAGCAGAAATCTTACCCCTGATACCCAAAACCATTTATAAATCATCTATATCGCTGGTATTGATGGTACTTATTCCCGTGTATGCAGCTTTGATACTGTATTACAGAGGCATGCTTGTGGGATTTGTATATCAGCTGTTTCCTAAATCTGCAGCACGTCAGATCAAAGAAACACTGCCCCATGTGATCCTCACTTATTACAATTTCATCAAAGGCATGGGGATGGTGTATTTGATTGTCGCCATTCTCAACAGTATCGGGCTTGCCATTATTGGGATTCCCAACCCCATTTTTTTCGGCTTTGTTGCGTCCATTCTCACCTTTATTCCATACGTGGGCATCACAATTGGCGCATTGCTTCCCATGGCTATTTCCTGGCTCAAATATGACTCCATCTATTATCCTATGGGAGTAATAGCTGTATTTATGGTCGTGCAAATTCTGGAAGCGAATGTAATTTTTCCTCTGGCTGTGAGCAGACAATTGAAAATCAATGCCTTAATAACACTTATCGTTATTATTGCCGGAGGGATCTTATGGGGTACTTTAGGCATGATCTTATTCATACCCTTCACGGCCATCCTGAAGTTGATTGCAGATCAGATTGATGATATGAAAATGATCTCGATACTCCTTGGCAAGAACCCTGACTATGCAGTGGAAGTAAATAATGAAGCCGAAACTGACCCAAGTCAAATTCCTGAGTGACGATTATCACCCATTCGTCCATAGGTTTGTCACTACATTTATCAGGCTGATCTAATCTATTGGATGTAATGCATTAATGATGGCTGATAATAAAATAATTCCCTATACGATTGCAGCAGATCAACTGATGAATCAAATGCAATCGGGTCCCGCAGGGCTTACCCAGGATAAAGTGGAAACCAGGTTGCGGACCTATGGGAAGAATGAATTGAATCCGCAGAAGAAAACTCCCCTCCCTATCCTTTTCATCCGGCAATTCAAAAACTCAATCGTTTTACTGCTTTTTGTTGCAGCAGTCATATCTGCATTGTTTCAGGATTACACAGAAGCCGTTGCCATCCTGGCGGTAATCATCATCAACGCCATTATTGGTTTCATCCTGGAGGCCCAAGCCATCAATTCTATGGAGGCACTGAAAAAGATGGATAAATTAACTGTAGTGGTAGTTCGTGAAAACAAGCCCCTGGAAATCGATGCACGAAACCTTGTTCCGGGTGACATAATGGTGCTGGAATCAGGAAACCTGGTGGCAGCTGATGCCCGGATCATAGAGTCCCCACACCTGGAAACAAATGAGTCTGTTCTTACCGGAGAATCTGTCCCTGTGATCAAAGACCCTGATGAGATCTTAGCGGAGAACACCATTCTAGCCGATAGAGTAAACATGGTGTTTAAAGGGACCTCCATCACCAAAGGCAATGCAAAAGCTATTGTAACATCGACCGGACTGAGTACAGAAATGGGTTTGATATCTGAGATGGTTGAGCAGGCTCAAAAAGATGAAATACCACTTAATAAAAAGCTTAATGTCTTTAGCAAAAAGCTTATTTGGCTCACAATAATCATCATTATCCCATTTTTTGTCATAGAGCTACTACGGGGTAACGATACCCATCTGATTCTGGAAACAGCCATTGCGTTGGCAGTGGCAGCTATTCCAGAAGGATTGCCCATAGTTGCTACCATTTCATTGGCTAAAGGAATGCTGAGACTGGCCAATTCCAACGTCATCGTAAAAAAGTTGGCTGCTGTAGAGACCCTTGGAGAAACCGATATCATCATTACCGATAAAACGGGGACACTGACGGAGAATCAACTCAAGGTAGAAAAAACCGATTTGGCTAGTGGTCAATCAGCGGGTACCCTTGACCTGGTCGCGGTACTCTGCAACAATGCTTCTCTCAGTGAGGGAGGTGAAAGCATTGGAGATCCGGTGGAAATAGCACTACTAAAATACGTGGCTGATAAGGATAACCAACTCATCCTGAAAACACTCAACCAATGGAAAGAAATCAACGAGAAGCCCTTCGATAGCACTACCCGATATATGGCCAATCTCTATGTCAGTGATGAGGGTCACCTGGTAACAGCGAAAGGTAGTCCGGCTGAAATCCTTGAGCTTTGCCCAAACATCGAAAGCCCGAATGGTTCTGTTCCGCTCACTGGCCAAATACTGGATCAATGGCATAAAAAAACACATGACCTTTCAGCAGAAGGACTTAAAGTATTAGGGTTTGCTTATAAGCGCCTTCCCTCCGCGACTGAGAATTATGCAACAGACCTTACATTTCTGGGTTTGGTTGGCTTTATGGATCCTCCAAGACCAGAAGTCAGCAATTCAATTGCAGCTTGCCATGAAGCAGGGATAAAAGTAGTCATGGCCACAGGGGATCATCCCGAAACCGCCCGATCTATTGCTCATCAAATAGGTCTTGTAGCTCCTGGAAAGGAAACCAATGTTTTACATGGCAAAGACCTGTTATCAAAAGATTTATCTGCATCACCCGATCTAATTGAAGCAACACAGATCTTTTCACGTGTTACTCCTGAACAAAAGCTCAACCTGATCGATTTTTATCAAAAGAAAGGTTTTGTAGTTGGTATGACAGGGGATGGAGTAAATGATGCCCCAGCACTAAAAAAGGCAGATATTGGGATTGCCATGGGCAAGAGAGGTACGCAGGTAGCAGAAGAGGCCTCCGACATGGTTTTACAGGATGATTCATTCTCATCTATTGTCGAGGCCATTAAGCAAGGGCGTACGATTTTCCGGAACATCAAGAATTTTATCATTTACCTGCTCTCCTGCAACCTGACAGAGATAATGGTAGTAGCTATCGCTGCCTTTAGCAACTTGTCATTGCCTTTGCTGCCACTCCAAATATTGTTTTTAAACCTTGTTACGGATGTTTTTCCTGCGCTTGCCCTGGGGATGGGCGAAGGAAATCCTTTGATAATGAAAGCCAGATCAAAAGATCCTGACGAGGCCATATTATCCAAAAAGAACTGGATATCAATTGTCACTTACTCATCCGTTATGACCATATGTATCCTTGCTGTGTTTTATTATGGTTCGGTCCATCTAAAATACGATGAGGTCACCAGCAACAACATTGCATTCTTTACGCTTGCTTTTGCTCAGCTATGGCATCCTTTCAACCTCATAGGTCGCCAGGATAATATTTTGAAGAATGAAATTGTAAGCAATCTTCATCTATGGATGGCCATCCTGTTTTGTGCCGGACTGCTGATAGCTACCTATCTTGTGCCATTTATGCAGGAAATATTACAAATTTCTCACCTGAGTAGTATCAACTGGACTTTTATTTTGGGAGCCAGTATAGCCCCACTGCTTATCATTAGAATAATGAAAAAAATAAATCTGATACAATAGTAAACTACCCTCAAACCCAGTATAGTCAATGACTGAATTAGCACTTCATATCACCAAGGCCTCCGGACAGCAGGTTCCTTTTGACCTTAAGAAATTCCAAAGATCACTGGAAAACAGTGGTGCTGGACAGGAAATCATTGATCAGGTAACTCAGCATATTCTGGATGAGATCACAGACAGTACCACTACAAAACAACTTTATAAGAAAGCATACACGTATCTTAAAAAAATCTCCGGTGCTGTTGCTGCCAGATATAGCCTGAAGAAGGCCATAATGGACCTGGGTCCCTCCGGTTATCCATTCGAAAAATTCGTTGGTGAACTTCTAAAATATCAGGACTATCAGGTGGAGGTAGGCAGGATAATAAAAGGTTTCTGTGTCAACCATGAAATCGATGTGATTGCCATCAAAAATGACAAAAAGATTATGGTGGAATGCAAGTTTCACAGTGATCAGAGTCGAAAAACAGATGTTAAGATCCCACTATATATCCATTCCAGATTTCAGGATATCCGAAAGCAATGGAGAAAGCAGAAAGACCCAAGCATCCGGTTTTACCAGGAATGGCTGGTAACCAACACCCGGTTTACTGATGATGCCAGTACCTTTGGGAATTGCGCCGGCCTTAAACTTATTTCCTGGGATTACCCGAATAAGGGCAGCCTAAAACAGCGAATCTCACTTTCGGGGCTGCATCCAGTAACATGCCTGACATTTTTATCCGGATCAGAGAAAAATAGTTTATTAGAAATGGATATTGTGCTTTGTGCACAATTATGTAAAAACGAGAATGTATTACAAAAACTAAAGATCAATAACTCCCGCCAGGCAAAAATCATGAAAGAAGCCAGGGAAATTTGCCAGATCACTTAAATAAAATAGTTAAGTCGGATTTCTTTCCGTATTTACTACAAAACCTTTTACAGGGTTTTCGGGATTTATAAATAAACTATTAATAAAGATATTTGTAAAAATTTAGGTATGAAGTGGAGTTTAAGTACAGCACAAAAGATAAGAGCGGGGATAGCTCTTGCAATCGTTTTTCTCTTAATCATTGCGACCAACCAGATTGATAGCAACCACTTTTCTATCGTAAAAAAAACCCTGACAACCGTATATGAGGATCGGATACTGGTCAAAAACTACATTTACAACATCTCACGTCTGCTGGACAAAAAACAAAAAGCCCTTCGGAGTGAAAGCTATAGCCAGCTGGATAGTCTCAACTCTGCTTCAAACGACTCTATTCGCTCACTGATAAATAAATTTTCCAAAACCTATCTCACCGAACAGGAAGCAGTGCATTTCCAGTCTTTGGAAAATAGCCTTAATTCTTTATTCAATCATGAAAAGCAATTGAATCTTGAAAAGATCGATGATAAGTTGCCAACCATTGATGTAATTGACAATTATTATGATAGGATCTACCTAGACCTTGATGCTTTATCAAAAATTCAGATTGAAGAAAGTCGGCGCCAAATCATGCAATCCAACAAGTCTATCGATACCAGCGATCTGATCTCTCGGATAGAAATTGGTGTGCTGATCTTTATTGGGATTATGCTCCAGCTACTCATCTTCCTAAAACCGCTGAAAATCAAGTAGAATTACCATCAGGTAAAATCAGCTGCTTCTAACAAGGTGTAGGAAAAGGCATCTACAATAACAGATGAAGATTTACTAATCACGGATAGAAATATATTAAAATCCAGGTCTTCCTGTACTACCTGTGGTACGTAGCTGAGTTCCAATAGAGTGCTGATTAGCCTCTAAAGGTAAAATACCATTTTATATAATAATTTTTTAAGAGAGGATCAAAGCTCTTCATACTTTGAGAGCTTTCGGACAAAAGCATCACTATATCCGGTCTTTCTAAGCATTCTCATCGCGTACATTGCCTCTTCGAAAGACTCATAAACTCCGGTAAAGAACCGTTTTAAGCCATCTTTTCCATCCCTGTTTCTTACTTCAGCATCTCCTAACTTATCGAAGAATGAGCTTTCAGGCTTTCTTCTAATGGGCATTGCCAAAACCTGCACAGTATAACCATCTGGCAACCTGCCATCGTAATCTGAAGATTGACTGCCCGGGACCTGGGAGGTTGATGCAATACCAGTAGATTGTTTTGTTTCTTTCGGTTTTACCTGTACAGTAGCCTCTCTGAGTTTCAAGTGACTGGATAAGATATCAATATCCCCATCTTTGTTATCTACAAAGGATATTTCCCTGCTTTGCAGTTCTTCAATCTTCTTCGTTTTTGCCACATAATTTACACTATCAGACCACAAAGATTCTTCACTTTTCGGTACGGATGCTATGATAGGGTTCTCTTCATAATCATTCCTGATGTCAACATTGATGTGCTTGACGGTCTTATTATCTTCTTTGCTTTTGATGATCCCCGGATCTGAACTCATATAATCGATGAAGAAATTGAATTCATTTTGATTTTCGTCTTTGAAGAAGATATTGGCAATATAGTCCCCTTCAAAGAGGTTTAATGAATCCTTAATAAAGGTAATGTGCATCTTCTTATTGATGGGCACGAAAATCTCGTAGTTCCCTTCATCATCCGTATAACTCCTGAGGGTGGTTGAATCATACTTTACATCAATCAGGGCATCTGGAATAGGCTGTTTATTGTCATCTACCAGCTTCCCTTCCACCTTTACTTTGTTGAAATGGTATACCCTGTAAAGGTCTAGTGAACCGTAACCTTCCAGTCGGGTCGAACTCAGGTAAGCCAACTTTCCCTCTGTGGTATAATAAATATCCTCAGCTACGGTATTAATTGGATAGCCAAGATTTTCGGGTGGTCCCCATTGATTCTTTTCGTTATCAAAAGTAGACTTAAATACGTCGAATCCTCCAATGGAATTATGTCCTCTTGAACTAAAGTAGAAAGTACTATCAGAAGCTAAAAAGGGTGAATCTTCGTCATATTCCGTATTGAACATCTCCAGGGGCTTTGGCTCAGACCAACCACCGTTATCCATTTTTTGCGACACAAACAAATCCAGGTGTTTTCCTTCTGATTGGTAGTCAGAGGCAAAAAATATGGTCCTTTCGTCTTTTGTAATGAAACAATGGGTATCACTACCCTTCCCTTCATGTATGACGAAATCTTCATCTTTTGACCATACACCATCTTTAAGGGTAGAACTATACAATTGGCCATCCTTGTAAGAGATCATCTTTTTGCCAGCCTGATAGACCTGTACGGTGGCATCATGCGACTTCTTCTTTTCTGTTTCTATATTCAAGGGTGTAGCCTTTTTCCAATTGTCAGCGGAATCAATTTCTGTAGAATAGATTGTTTCGAAGGCCAATCCGTCCACATCGGTAACTGCACTTTTTTCTTTCCGGGAAGTAAAAAGAAGCTTATTGAAGTCATTGTACATTACAGCACTGTATTCCAGGTTCTCACTGTTGATATTTTCCCCGAAATTTTGCACCAAAATCCCATCCCCCTGGCTATAGCTTTCCTTTGCTCTGGACACACGTTTCCTTAAATCCTCAATATCAAATCCTGCAGAATCAGGGAAACTTTCAATCAGATTTTCAGCTTCATCAAAAAACTCGAGGTAATAGCAAGAAAGTATTCTTAGGTAAGTATTGAGCTCATCAGGATCAGAAACATGGGAAAGAATCTCATAAGCTTTTAGGGGTTCATCCAACTCCAGATAGCAAGATGCAAGATAACTTGAGGTGTTGTTAATGTTCCATTCATATTTGAACAACGTTTGAAATTTGTCCCTTGCTTCAATGAAGTTGCCTTTTTCAAATTCTACGATGGCCTGTCTTTCAATGCGTCGCAAATTCTGAGCAGACGCTGGAGCAAACGTCAGTGCAAGTATAGCTGTGGTTAAAAGAGTTAAAAGAATACTTTTTTTACTCCAATTCATACCAATCAATCATCTAACAATTTTAGTTTCAACTGCTTTTTACATCCCATCCCAGGGGGTAAAACCTGAAACAAATTAATAACAATAAGATTGGAGATTTCTAGATCGGTAATCTAAATCGCCAAGGCTGGCTATATTTTTCAATGCTATAATCGATATTTTTTTTCACTTTTCAAACAAAAAGTTGGGTTTATTGGGATTTTGGAGCATTATTCTGGGATTTTGAGTAACAAAACAGGACCTAACTATTTCAAAATGGGACTTAACATATCGTAACACTTTAGCCATAACTGATAAAAATCATTGTATGATGTGTCTTTTTGAACGAAATTGATGGGCTGTACCACAATTTCATCGTGAAATGAAAAAACTCATCATCCTCATCGCATGTTTTTCGGTATTTTTTATTGGCCATTCACAGTTTAAAGCTGGCGAACAGGTTACCATCAACGACCCATTTGAGGGTGATCTCTACGTAGCCGGTGGTACCGTGGACATCTACGCTCCCATCATGGGTGACCTCGTTGTGGCCGGCGGCGAAATCATTGTTTCTGATTCCATCCACGAAGATCTGCTGGTAGCAGGTGGGCAAATAAACTTAATGGCCCCTGTAAAAGATGATATCAGGGCTGCAGGTGGTGACATTACCATCCACAGTATCGTAGGTGATGATCTTTTGGTATTTGCTGGCAATATTTTAATCAAGCGAGATGCCATGATCAAGGGCAACCTTGTGGTATTCGGGGGCAACATCAAATCCGAGGGAGTGATCATGGGAGATGTTTATGGCTACGGTGGGGAGATCGATATTTCCGGTTCGGTAGGTAAAAATGTAAACCTCAAAGGTGGCAACATTCGGATAAATGGTCATGTAGGAGGATCCGCAGAAATAGCGGCAGATCACATTGATCTGGCAAACGATGCAATCATCCAGGGAGATTTCAATTACTGGACTGAAAAGGGGGAACAAAACTTCAATCAGGGTACGGTAAATGGCTCAATTAACTTTGATTCGGACCTGGCTTTTGACCCTAAACCATCACCCTGGTGGCTAGGTGGCATGGCCGTAGGTTTCTTTATTTATTATGTGTTCGCAGCATTCCTATTGTTGCTTGTCATACAGCTGATTTTTAGTCGTCAGCTGGAAGTAGCTTCATCGTCATTGATGACAAAAATCGGGGAAAATATTGGATATGGATTCTTTTATGTGTTTGGCGTACCCGTGTTAATTATCATCCTGTTTGGATTGTTTATTGGAATTCCCATCGGCCTATTCATCCTGTTCCTGTATGTATTTAGCCTGTTATTCAGTTACTCCATTGCCAGTTTGCTTTTCATTCATCATATCAACAGGCAGCGGGAAAACACCTGGCCGCCAGTCATCATTGTGTTGCTGGCCCTGGGATGCATTTTCATCCTAAGAATAGTCACATTTATCCCCATTCTCGGATGGCTTATTGGTCTGCTGGTTGTGGTCTGGACATATGGCTCTTTGATCAGTCATTATTTAAAAAATCGTAAGGTGGGGAATCCCTAAAAATATTTGTGATTTACCAGTGAAATAGACCGGCTCTACAGACGAATTTCTACTTCTCCTTTTTATCTTTGGCTGCCAGATAAAGCACCTGGTTTTATGACCTGATGCCCATTCTATTAAGCTTCTAAACACCTGGATCAGGTCATCAAATGGATGTAGAAATCTTATCACGGATTCAGTTTGCCATGACTGTCTCCTTTCATTATATCTATCCTCCCCTAAGTATCGGTCTTGGACTCATCATGGTCATCATGGAAGGATTGTATCTACGGACTGGGAATGCGCAGTACCATGTTTTGGCCCGGTTCTGGACCAAGATCTTCGCTATCACTTTCGGTATTGGTGTGGCCACCGGAATAGTCATGGAGTTTGAGTTTGGCACCAACTGGGCCACGTATTCACGGTATGTGGGTGATATTTTTGGCAGTGCTCTTGCCGCTGAAGGAATATTCGCTTTTGCGCTGGAAAGTGGCTTTCTGGGAGTATTACTCTTTGGGTGGAATCGAGTGAGCAAAACGGTCCACTTCATCTCTACCCTGGGTGTGTGGCTGGGTTCCATGTTTTCCGCGATCTGGATTGTTGTGGCCAACTCCTGGCAACAAACTCCGGCAGGTTATCATATTGTAGGTGAAGGGATGAATGTCCGGGCTGAGATCACTGATTTCTGGGCCATGGTTTTCAATCCGTCCAGTGTAGACCGGCTAACTCATGTCTGGATTGGAGCCTTCCTGGCAGGAGCTTTTCTGGTCATAAGTGTTCATGCTTATTACTTGTTACACCATCGACATGTGGAAGTATCCAAAAAGGCCTTTAAAATTGCCCTGACCGTAGCGACCATTGCCTCGCTTTCTCAATTATTTACAGGTCATCATTCGGCTGATGGCGTGGCAGAAAACCAACCCGCAAAGCTGGCCGCTCTTGAAGGACATTTTGATAGCCTGGCAGCTGCAGATATGTACTTATTTGGTTGGGTAGATAAGGAAACTCAGGTTGTTACGGGTATAAAAGTGCCTGGCGGTCTCTCCTACCTCCTCCATCAGGATTTCGACAAACCTGTAACGGGACTGAATGCCTTTCCTGAAAATGAACGACCTACAGCTATCAATGCCATTTTTCAGTTCTATCATCTCATGGTGGCCATAGGCATGTGCCTGATAGCTTTATCGCTCTATGGCGTCATTCAGTGGTGGCGTGGAAAACTATTTAACAACCGATGGCTCCTTAAGCTATTTGTCCTAAGTGTGCTACTCCCCCAAATCGCTAATCAGGTAGGGTGGTTTGCTGCAGAGATGGGTCGGCAACCGTGGGTTGTATATGGCTTGTTGCGAACATCGGATGCACTGTCCAAGGTAGTCACGGCTAACCAGGTACTGTTTTCAATCATCTTGTTTGCCATCGTTTATATGTTTCTTTTCACCCTGTTTGTTTACCTGATGAATAAGAAGATCCAACATGGTCCGGACGATGGCGAATTGCATGAACAGCGCCCCAAACAAAGAGAGATGGCTATGGCGTTTAATCAAACTAATAATTCATGATGGCTACATTTTTAGGGATCGATTACGCTACCTGGTGGTTTCTGGTAATTGGAGGAGTCTTTACCGGATATGCCATCCTGGATGGCTTTGACCTGGGTGCCGGGGCCTGGCACCTGTTCTTCAAAGATGATAAAAGTCGAAGGATAGCACTCAATGCTGTTGGGCCCGTATGGGATGGCAATGAAGTATGGCTGGTTATTGGCGGCGGAGCACTATTTGCTGGTTTTCCTGATGTCTATGCTACGGTGTTTTCAGCGATGTATATCCCCTTCATGTTATTCCTCACATTCCTGATATTTCGTGCTGTTTCTATTGAGTTTCGTAGCAAAGAAAACATGTCCTGGTGGCGCAATAGCTGGGATGTAGCTTACAGCGTTTCCAGTATCATGCTGGCACTACTACTGGGTGTGGTCCTGGGCAATGTCCTGCAAGGTATGAATATTGGGGCGGACAAAGAATTCCATGGCAACTGGCTCGAATTCCTCAACCCCTATGCTCTCATGGTAGGCATCACTACGCTGGCCTTGTTTATGATGCATGGCGCTATCTACCTGATCATGAAAACAGAAGGCAGACAGTTCATCTATATGACCTTGTTCGTCAAACGGGCCATCATTTTCTTTCTGGTCAGTTTTAGTATCACTACCGTCTATACATTGATCTATTTCCCACATCTGTCTGATCGATTTAAGGAACAGCCCATATCTTTCGTGATCGCCCTGATGGCCTTTTTGAGCATTGCCAACATTCCCCGGCTGATCAACAAAAAGAAATACAGCCTTTCCTTCCTGTTTTCTTCTCTTGCGGTAGCATTGCTACTCATCATTGTCGCTTTTGAGCTATATCCCGCTATTATTCTTTCCACGCAGGACCCGGCATATTCACTCACTGTTCACAATGCCAGTTCATCGGAAAAGTCCCTGGAGATCATGCTCATCATTGCCGCAATAGGTGCTCCTTTAGTTGCGTTGTATACCGGATTTGTCTTCTGGACTTTTAAAGGGAAAGTGAAAATGGATGAAATGAGCTATTGAGGGAGTCCCGCTCCCTCAGCTTGCCATCTATTAATTTTTTGCCAGACCTGGTCCACAAACCTGGTCATACATCCAGATGTGCTGGCCCAAATCGTTCCACTTTGGTTTTTCTTCCTGTTTCATTACAGCACACTCACCAAATAGCTTTTTATAGGATTTTTGATAACCTCCCTTTTTTACTTTGAGCAATGTCTGATCATTTTTCGAAACATAGAATGCCTTATGCTTATCACCTGTCAGGGTAAGATATTCACCCTCCATGGTAGCAGATTTTGCGGCATAAGGATCATAAAATACCTGAAAGGTGTCATCAAAGCCCGGATTCAACAACTGAAGCAGTACCTCCTTCCCTGACTTCAAAACAGTGTTGCGATAGATGATATAGTCTATGGGGATACCTTTAGGCTGGTTTTTAGAAAGAATCTTCACAATGGAAGAGCCTCTCTCGTTGATAAACTGGAGTTTCACTGCCTTATTCATGCTTATCATGAACTCTTCCATTTCCTCTGCCCGGAATTTTCTCTTCTCCTCACTCTCGGTCATGAGGGTCACCTGGGTGATTCCCCTTACACTTGTCGTATTGAGTATCCTACCGGTAATCAACTCACCATTCTTCAATAGCACAGCACCTTCGTTAGACATGGGAACCGCTTCCAGCGGTTGCTGTAGTGACTGTGCACTGGTGATAAGCCCTGAGGTCACCAGCATAATAGACCATGTCAAAGACAACCAATTCATGTTGTTTCTAAACCTGTGAGTCTAAGACGTCTTTACACTACTATTGGTTGGCAATGATCACGGGAATATTTCAAGCGGTAAAATATGGTTACCTATGGAAGCTTTCTGAGGATTTTTATCTTACCTACGAATTAAAATTAACTGTCAATTGTTCAAGGAACTGTCATCAGATCATCAGTATAACCAATTAGACCTAATCTCACGATCAATCAAATGAAAGCCATAGGATTTAAGAAATCATTACCGATAACAGAAGCAGAAAGCTTTATCGAATTTGAAACTGACAAACCATCGCCAACGGGGAATGATATCCTAGTGAAAATTTCAGCCATCTCGGTAAACCCGGTTGACTTCAAAGTAAGGCAAAAAGCAGCCCTGGAAAAATCACTGGATTCACCAAAAATCATCGGCTGGGATGCGGCCGGCACCGTCGTTGCTACGGGAGACAAAGTTTCTCTTTTTAAGGTGGGAGATGAAGTTTATTATGCCGGAGATCTTACCCGCGATGGCAGCAATGCAGAATATCAGCTTGTGGATGAACGAATTGTTGGTTTTAAACCCAAAAACCTGACCATGGCTGAGGCAGATGCGGTTCCCTTAACGGGTCTGACAGCCTGGGAGTCAATTTTTGATCGGATCAAGGTAGATCCAAATAAAGATCAGGGTAAATCAATTTTGTTCCTGGCAGGAGCTGGTGGTGTCGGTTCAATTGCCATTCAGATTGCAAAAAAGCTGACAGGCTTAAAAGTAATTGCCACTGCATCGCGTCCTGAGACACAAGCCTGGTGTGAGGAGCTTGGAGCAGATCACGTGGTGAATCATCATAAACTAAAGGAAGACCTGGATAAAATTGGCTTCAGTCAGATAGACTTCGTGCTCGACCTGGTCGATCTGGGAGCCTACTGGAATACCCTTGCGGAAATCATAAAGCCTCAGGGACACATTGTATCAATTACAGGTAGCTCCAAACCACTCGACCTCAATGTACTGAAAACCAAAAGTGTCTCATTTTCATGGGAGCTGATGTATACGCGTTCAATGTATCAGACTGAAGACATGGTGATACAACATGAGATCCTGAATCAAATGGGTAAAATGTTGGAATCAGGTAATCTTAAAACCACGCTAACCACAACATTGGAAGGATTTACTGTAGACAATCTTAAAAAAGCTCACGAAATGCAGGAATCTGGTAAAACCATTGGTAAAACAGTCATTCAATTTTGACACAAATCATCTGCCATGAGACCTGAGCTAAACAAACAAAATGCCATCAATTTCTACAAGACCGCTTATTTTGGTGAACCGGGGAAAGCAGTAGAGATGTATGTTGGAGATACTTATATCCAACACAATCCGGATGTTGCAGACGGACCGCAAGGATTCATCCAATATTTTGAGCGAATGCAAGATGAATACCCGGAAAAGTCAATTGAATTTGTACGTGTAATAGCAGAGGATGACCTGGTGGCGCTGCACACCCATCAGACCTGGCCGGGAAATGAAGAATATGTCACCATGGACTTTTTCCGGTTTGATGAAAACGGAAAAATCGTAGAGCATTGGGATGCCATTCAGAAAATTCCAGAAAAAGCAGCTAACGGCAATAAAATGTACTGATCGACAACCTCATCTTCCAGGCTTTATCAGAAGTGTAACTTTTCTCCTGCATCAATCAAAAAGTAGTATCAATGACCTGAGTTGGTGATGTTCAAACTTTGCACCTGTATTCACATTTTATACACAATTAGTACATTTAGATATAACCATTCATATAAAAGGCCACCACAAGCTTTTGTGAGCATATAATCAATGAGTCAAAGGCACATGGCATGGAGTTTTATAGAAGATTATTCTTCATCATTATGGGATAAAAGAAAGATATTCTTATTTCCCTAGGTGATTTGCTTATAATAATTTGAGGTTATTTACCGATTTTAAAATTGATTGCGTATGCAGACATTTGTATCATTATGAAAAAGATATTACCAGCTATCATACTTTTTGCCATATGTTATTCAGGTTTTTCAGAAACACCTGAAAAAAATACAAGTGCCGAATTGCAGGCCCAAGTCATGGCGGAAAAGATCTATCAAACGTATTCTGCTTTTAGGACTGACAATGCAGAAATCTCAAAGGAGATTGCTCACAGTCTTGGGCTTGAGTTGACCAAAGAAGTATCCTACAGAATTCCAAAGAATTGTAAGATTGACAGCATCGTCATGGCAAACGATGAAGATCAAAGGTGGATTACCTATAAAGCCACAGACATTCAATATGTGAAGAACATTGAAGTGCTATTCGTGATGAAAAGCAATCAGGCTGATATGATCGCAACTCACCTGAGGGATATCCTTTCTCAAAAAGGTAAACATCTTGTTAAGGATGATCTTGAGGAGACTTTGTTTAAAGACAATACAGGATGTGTATTGATCGACGATCGCTTTCAGGAGGTCACTAAAACCGAGATATTCTCACTCTACAATTATCATATTAAAATTCTTGATGAATACCTGATGCTTGAATTCAAAGAGGTTCTACCAAGAAAATTTGAGCCTTCCAAACGTCAGTTAGTATTTGTAGACTAAGCGGTATTTAGCTGCACAGGTAATTTGGAAAGGTTGCCCCCCCGTTCTCAGTGGTCCAGCTAACGATCTGGAAGTCACTGATACTTTCCATAGTGACAGGCACCAGATTTCCAGCCTGACTTTTGCCATCATGAGATAAAACCTAAAATATGGCAAATAGAAGATGTACTTATGGGAAAACAGCTGGTTTCTTTATGATGATGTTCTCTAAATTCGAATTACCTTCAAATTTAAGAAGATGCCTGATTATTACCGTGAAATAAACAGAAGCTAGTAATAATTAACCATAATTTTATATTCACTTTGGGTGATTGTCTCAATCCACTCCCTTCCATATCTTAACCATCCCATCCTTCTGTCCCAATAAGGGATCCGAAGATGGGATAGGCAATGCCGCAATGTTCCGATCGGCTCCAGGCCTTTCTCCCGGCAACCCTCTCAGTAAGTCCCAGCTTCTGCCATTCGGATATGCTCCCACAACACCTAACCCTTCACTCCCTAAATTTTTGTGACCCACTCCTGCTGGAATAATGATCACATCACCAGCTTCTACCTGTACTTTCTTCCCGGCTTCTCCACCCAAATGCACCAGAGCCCTTCCCGAATATATCCCCAGCACCTCATGGGATTTACTGTGATAATGATGAAAAGAATAAATGCCGTTTCGCCAGGAGTTTGACCAGTTGTTACTAGCAAATCTATCCTCAAGCCACACGGCACCCTCACTCCCTCTTTCAGTAAATGCATTTTTATAGATAATTAATGGGAGTTTACTGTTTGGTATTTTTCCATCATCTTCAAAGTGTAATTCTGTAGTATTATGCATAGAATGAGCAGATTTAGGAAAGAAAATTACCAGGCCAACAAGGCCTAGCGAGGATATAAATTGATGTCTATCCATAGCATTCAAAGTCCGGGGGTGTACCCCATTAATCCAAGATAGTACAATAATGTGATATTCCGAAAGCTCCACTATTTACATATTTAGGGTTACATTTACCTTATCGGTAGCATACATTCCGGATCCTTATTCGCAATTATGTCTACTTCTAAACCTTGCATTGATGAATCTCCGAAGTCAATTTTTATCCGCTGCCTTGCTGATGTTTGTGGGCTCAACACACGTTTTCTCTCAGAAAATGCAAATCATTGATGCGGTATTGGATGAACCAAATAACACCATTGAGATAACATATGACTTAAAGTCAGACAATCAAAGCAAAATCTACCGGGTTCTATTATACTATTCCAATGATGGCGGAAAAACCTTCAAAGGTCCGGTAGAAAGAGTCAGTGGAGACGTGGGGGCTCAGGTTTCTGGCGGAGATCAGAAGAAGATCTATTGGAATTACTTCTATGAAGATGAAGAGTTTACCGGTGAAAACCTGGTTTTCAATATTCGGGCAACAGCCATTAGTACTTTAGTTACCAACAAGCTTATGGGACCTACAGCTGCATTGTACTCCTTAGTTGTCCCCGGATTGGGCGATTATAAAGCTCGCAATGGAAATAGTTACTGGCTAATTACTGCAGGCACATGGGGCTTGATGGGATCGGGACTTATTGCTCGTTCCGGAGCACGAAAATCATATGACGATTATCTCAATGCGACTGACGTGTCCTCCGCCAACAAATCTTATACAGCTGCTGAGAATAAATTCAAAACCTTCAGAACAATGAACACCATTGCAATAGCTATATGGGCGGCTGATGTGGTTGGTGTATTCATCAAAGGCAAGAAAAACGAGAGAGAAGGATTGACCAGCAAATATAAATTAGACCTAAATATGGCCGTATTACCAGGTAAAAGTGTTCCCATGGCTGGATTGAAAGTAAACTTTTAAAATGAAAGCGTATTATTTCGCATTGCTAACAGGACTAATCGCTTTCAGTTGTTCAAAACTGGAAATCAAAAGAGTAGACCCCGTGATCACTACAATCAGCCCGGATGCAGCTGTTCCAGGATCTACGTTGACCATAACAGGTGCTAATTTCACTGAGGATATTGTTGTTTCTTTTGGTGCTGTAAATGCCGATATCATTGAGGTATCCGCCAATAGCATCAAGGTACTGGTCCCGCAGTCCCTTTCCCCTTCCACGATCGAGTTAAAAATAGATGCTCAGGGTGCACCTACATCATCAAGCTTTGAAATTCTGCCTTTTTTCTCAGAAAAAACGAGTCACCCGGATGGTGCATTTGGTGGAACTGGATTTGTACTGAATGATGTGCTCTATTTTGGCATGGGAGGTCAGCCATGGTATCAATACAACACAAACAGCGATACATGGACACCCATGAATGCCAACAATGCCGGCCCGGATAAAACCGCAGCCATTGGTGTATCGGTCAATGGTAAAGGATATATTCTTGGTACAGGTTTCGATGGTGAACTTTGGGAATATGACCCATTCACAAATGATTGGACCATGAAGAGTGGATACCCCAATGATCACCTGATCTTTCCTGCTGTCATTGTAATAGGAAGTAATTTCTATTTAGTAACCGGATTACAGAATGCCATAAGTAAATCAGTCTGGAAATACTCGACGGTTGATGATGAGTGGACACAACTCAATGATTTCGGTGGAGTAAAGCGAGGCAATGCAACAGGATTCGTAGTAAATGGAACAGGCTATGTTGGTCAGGGCTATGATTTTGATAACAATAGCTTCCTGAATGACTTCTATGATTATAATGCTACTTCTGATTCATGGGCTGAAGTAGGTGCACCCATTAATCCCAGTGCCAATCTGGAAGGGGGTGTTGGCTTCTCACTTGGAGACAAGGGATATATCGGGCTGGGTAGGAATGGCACGAGCGCCCCTGTTAAAGACTTTTGGAAATATGACCCAGCAGACGATTCGTGGATACAATTTGCAACCTATCCCGGAAATGGGGTTATGGGAGTTCAGGCATTCGTGGTAGCCAATAAAGTCTACCTGATCAATGGGTCAAACGAGAACTTTTCGGAAGATTATATAGAAATGTGGGAATTTATACCGGAATCACTCTAATCATGAGAAAATTTAATGTTCTGTTAATCGTAATTTTCCTTTCATTTGATTTACCTGGTCAAAGTATTGAAGCGACCAGTCAAACATATGATTTTTATATCAAATCCAGAGATAAGGCACTTCCTGTACTCTTCTGGCTAAATCCAACTACAGACATCAGTCTGGCGCATGAGCAGCAATTCAAACTAAAAGTAGGGATAAAATGTCCTTCCCAGGTCAAAAGTGTAACCATCCGCTTTAATGGATTTGATCTGGATGAATCAAGGGGTATGGGGGTAGTCAGTGGCAACACCCAGTCTGGAGAGTTCGACATTTTCATTGACAATGAGTTAAAGCTGGAAGAGGGTGATAATGTGGTAGAAGTTACTGCAACAAATAGTTTTGGCAATGCTGTAACGGAGCAGCGAACCATTCGCTATTTAGGTGGGGCAACAAACAGAACTGATATGGCCCTGATATTTGCCACGGATCAGTACGACAACTGGAAAGACCTAAGTAATCCCATCAATGATGCACGTACGATTGCCAAAGAACTCAGGGAGACTTATGGGTTCCAGGTGGAAATACTGGAGAATAACAACATCCAGGATATATTGATCAAGCTCAGAGAGTATGCGAGTAAGGTTTACCTGGAAGATGATCAATTATTTATATTTTTTGCAGGACATGGTCACTATGATCAGCTTTTGGGTGATGGATATATCGTGGGCAAAGATTCTAAAAGCAATGACCCGGCAAATACAACCTATCTATCCTACTCTGTTTTGGGGAGGGCATTGAATAACCTTCCAACCAAGCATGTTTTCCTCACCCTGGATGTTTGCTTTGGTGGCACATTCGATGCTAAGCTAGCCAGTTCGAGCCGAGGCTTCGAAGAGATGTATGCTGAAATATCCAGAAGTGAATTCGCCTCACGCCGTCTAAAATACAAAACCAGAAAATTTCTAACATCCGGAGGCAAAGAATACGTGCCTGATGGACGTCCCGGCATGCATTCGCCCTTTGCCCACAAATTCATTGAAGCGCTGAGAACAAATGGCGGTAAGGACCGAATCCTTACTTTAAGTGAGATTCTAAATGTGGTCAGCACCATCAACCCTGCCCCCCATTTTGGTGATTTTGGTGACAATGAGGCAGGTAGCGACTTCATTTTTATGGCTAAGTGATGCGACTTCCAGTCACATTATCTCTGGTTATTCTGGTATATATTTCATCTGCCCAATGTCCTACAGGCCTAAAAGTGGACAACCAATCATACTATGACACTCCAGTCTTAACAGCCACAGCAACTGATAACCTCCCGGAAGTCGCCTCATTAAAGCGTTTCTGTCCCAAACCAGGCAACCAACTCAATCACCTGACATCAGCAGGCTGGGCCACTGCGTATTATGCCACAACCATCTTACATGCCCGGCAATCCGGACAAATCGACATCAATACAATTTCCAGAGAAGCATTCTCTCCTACTTATACCCATTATGCCATTCAGGGTGAAAACGCTGACTGTTCTATTCCTGTCTCCATTAAAGAATCCTTAGATGTCTTAGTTAATGAAGGTGTTCCATTCTTTACAGAATATCCCTATTTCTGCCCTGATACCCCTCCCGGGCGAGTTAATTTGTCAACAATATCAGGATACAGCAAGGTCTTCAACTCCTATGATCCGCCAGAAGTAAAAATCATAAAAATAAAGACGGCCTTGAGTCAGGGGCTTCCAGTGGTGATTGCACTGCAAACTTCTTCCTCATTTTGTGAACCAGGTGAATTATGGAGCCCTTCAACACCCATTGGGACTTCCGGTCATCATGCCATTTGCATCATTGGATATGATGACAACAAGTATGACGGAAGTTTTGAGCTGATCAACAGTTATGGAAAAAATTGGGGTTCAAATGGATTTATTCATGTCCCATACAATAAACTATTGGACAGGATATCAGAGGCTTTTGCCGCTTTTCTGTTTCCCGATGAACAGGAATTTAAAATGAAAGTGAATATTTCATCTAACTATGGAAGCAAAATGCCTGTCAGATCAGATAAAAGGTGCTCATACGCTTTCACAAAAGGATATGGCAACGGTCATCAATTTAAATTTGATATACAAACTGATTTTCACGGATACTTATACCTGTATTATTTCAATGACAGAGGTGAAAATGGTTTGCTATTTCCAGGCAATGAACATTCATCCGGAGAGCTCCCGTTTGACGTAACCGCTATACACCTCCCTGGTAAAAATCGTTATATCCAGCTTGATAATCACCCTGGCGAAGAAACAATGGTCATAGTATTGAGCATAAATTCACTAACAATCGATCAGATAAAACAAACAATAGAAGACGCTCCCAACGAGAGTTTAAGGTGTGATCCGGAAAACTTACAGGTTATGGGAAAGATCAATCGCACTAATACTAATGCTATTATACAAATAGGGCTGGATCACATCTGACTATTTTCAGTATTTCTACTGAATGTTTTTTACGAATTTATTTCCATTGAAGAAGTAACTTACAGCCATTATTTTCGTCAAAATTTTTAAGCATTGAGCATTTTCGACATCATCGCACTTCTGGTATTTCTAGCCGGCGTCTTTCTATTTGTAAACACTTATTTCATCAAACTCCCCTCTTCTATCGGTTTGATGGTCCTTGCACTCAGCTTATCTGCGGTGGTTTTTATCATAGGCACCATTCATCCGGAGTATCACCTGGCTGAGAAAGTAAAGGAATATGACTACACCGAAATCATGTATCGGTTTGTTTTGAGTGTTATGCTCTTTGCTACTGCACTGAATGTCAATTTCTTTCGCTTGGGAAAACAACTTATTCCCGTTCTTGTACTTTCATTTTTCGGAGTGGTTATATCCACAGTCACAATTGGATTGCTTGTCTATTTCCTGGTCGAGCTGTTAACAATAGACCTGTCGTTCGTCGGATGCTTTGTGTTCGGAGCACTCATATCCTGTACAGATCCAATAGCAATTACCAAAAATATCCGAAGATTTCACCTCCCTGACGCCCTGGAAGCCAAAGTAGAGGGCGAAGCCTTGTTGAATGGTTGCATGTCCATTATCCTCGCATTTACACTTACCAATATCCATGAGGCCCAGATTTTAAATGGAGGCATAGAGCTGGTTGATGTTTCCATTATTCTGATAAAAGACTTATTGGGAGGTGTTGTCGTGGGGGTCCTCTTCGGATGGCTTGGCTATGAGCTTTTGAAGTATGTAGACAATGATGTGATTGAAGCAGAAATGCTCATCACCCTGGCTTTGGTGATGACAGGCTCCTACCTGGCCGATTCGCTGGGTGTATCTTCTATGCTGGTAGCTGTGCTGAGTGGGATCATCATCGGAAACTTTGGGCGAGACGAAAGAACCGGGGAGAGTGCTGTTGGCCCGTATGTCTACAAATTCTGGCAGCTGCTGGAGGAAACCGTATCAGCTATCCTGTTTGTATTGATCGGTTTCGAAATGCTCGTTATACCCCAACGAGCCGACTACTTTGCTGGTGGATTTTTTGCCGTGCTTATCGTCTTATTTGCCCGGTGGCTGGCCATGTTTATTCCTATTCGTTTGATGTCATTTCTGCAATCATTTGACAGAGGCACGATCAGTGTATTAACCTGGGGTGGACTGAAAGGCGGATTACCTGTGGCATTTACACTTTCCCTAACCAATTTCCCAGGAAAAGAAGTGCTGTTGACGTTTACTTATGTGGTCGTGGTCTGCTCAGTACTGTATCAGGGTCTTACATTGGGCACCGTCATGAAGATGTACAAAATTTCGGCTCGATAGGCCTAAAACACCCCGGCTGGCCTGCTATTTTTATCGGATCACGATTGACCAAAACCTGAATTTTTAATTAACTTAGGTTAACATCATAACCTAAATCCAATGAAAGCGCTTTTTTCAGTACTTTTTTTGATTTGCTACTTTGTAATCCCGGCACAGGTGGTAGACAAAACACGGCTGGAATATGATGAAGAACAGCTGGATGCGTTTCAGGTAGGAATGGCAGTCGCTAACGACCAGACTCAAGCTGCTTTTTTACTCAACAATGGAGAGCTTAGAATCTTCAATTTCTTTAATTCAGTCTTTACGCATTCTCATACGCTGGAGGTCGAGGATGTACTGGAAATCGCATTTTCTCAGGATGACAATGCCTTGTTTATAGTAGAAACCAACAAGATTCAGGTAATTGATTGGAAGTCAGGTAATGTCTTACTTTCCAAAACTTTTCAGGAAGAGATCCAGGCATTCGGTGTGGCACATATCAGTAACCATTTTGGAGTAGCATTTGACAATGATGTACAGATCTGGAGCTTGGAATCTTTGTCTCAGATCCAAAAGCTAAGTGTCAAAAAAAATATCGCCACCATTAGCTTTAGCTATACAGAGCCACATGTTATTGTTAGCCCCAAATGGATACTTATTGGAAATCATATGTATTCCTTTGATTACCTGAAAGGCGAGCAAATTGAATTCTACAAAGGGAAATTTATTGGCTCTTATGATCCAAATGGAAAGGTTTACTACTACCAATACAATCCAATCTCCGGCTATACAATCGGTACACCCCTATTAGGTCATAGAACTTTGCCTTCAGGAAAAGATTATCAAGCCATCATGGCATGGGATGCAAAAACGGAAAAATCCAGTGACGTGGGCTTCTACATGACTACATTAAGAATACAGGACAAAGTCATTTGCTCAGTGGGTTACCGTGGGTTCTCAGTATTTGATTATCACAAGGGGGGTCGTGTATTTACCACCAAGAAGACCAAGAGAGAAAGAAGCTCCAACGCCTTTAGCTCTCTGACCGATTACCAGGCTAACCCTCATTACCTCATTGGTGATGACATTGCACTAATCAATGCCTATGGAGACAATATCAATCAAATCTACAGCTCTTCCCAAAATGAAATTATCGGGTACATTTTTGTGGATGCTGGTGGAGAATATGCGGTTGTTTCTCGAGATGGTAGATTTGATGGGACATCAGCATCTTCTGAGAAACTCTACTGGGGTGCCAGGAAATCCAATAAAAAGACCAGCCTTTCCAGCACCTTTGAGCGTGGATTTACCCCGAAATTATTGCGCTCGCTACTCTATGAAGATCAGGTAATTGAGGAAATTGACATAGAAGAGGAAATAGAAGAGATTCCCGTTATCCAGGTCATCTCTTTTGATGGACAACAGACCAAAATGGATGATGGGATGATCAAAGTGTCTACATCGAAAAAACAAGTTCAGCTTCAGGTGGCGGCAACAGTAAACAAGGAAAACCTCGAACAGATAAAGCTATTTCATAACAACAAGTTAGTTGCTGTGAATGAAGACCCAACCAGCCTGGTCACCTTTGATGTCACACTTTCCAATGCCCTGGGAAATGAGAATTACCTGTATGTGGTGGGTACCTCAAAAAATGGGATTGATACTGAAAAACAGAAGATAATCGCCACCTACAATGGCAATACAGATGCTCCTCCCAGATTGTTTTTAATCACAGTTGGTATCAATGAGTACAAAAACCCGAGGTATAATCTCAACTATGCTATCGCCGACGCGGATGCCTTTTCCAGTGCAATGACAGGTGATCAGTCTACCCTGTTTAGTGAAGTCAGGCACTTAGGCATTCGGAATACTGACTTCACCAAATCTAAAATGGAATCTGTATTTGAAAAGGTGATGACTAATGCGAGGGAGCAAGACCTGTTAATATTTTATTATGCAGGGCACGGTGTGATGTCAAAAGGTACCGATGCACCACCGGAATTTTTCCTGGTACCACATGATGTGACTCAAATCTATGGCAGAGACGAATTGCTCTTTGAAAAGGCTGTCTCCGCATCCGGATTAAAGGAGATTTCTCGGAAGATCAACGCACAAAAACAGCTATTCATACTTGATGCCTGCCAATCAGCGGCGGCCTTAGAATCCATAGCTTCCAGAGGCATTCTGGAAGAAAAGGCCATAGCCCAGTTGGCAAGGAGTACTGGCACATTTTGGATTACGGCAACTGGGTCAGAACAGTTTGCTACCGAGTTTGAAACAATAGGTCATGGTGTATTTACCTACACTTTACTTGAAGGGCTGAAAGGTAAGGCCGATGGAGCAAATGGAGATAAGAAAATAACCGTAAGGGAGCTCAGTGCATACCTGGAAGAGCGTGTCCCTGAACTTGCCGAAAAATACCAGGGGACTCCACAATATCCTTCAAGCTACAGCTTTGGAAATGATTTTCCGGTAATAATTGTGGGGGACTAAGCGATTATTTATTTCACTATAAAGAACCACGCAAAGCCTTATTGGTAGCTATTTCGTGTGTTTTAACTTGACCCAAGCCTTCTTTTTTTACTAACTTAGGATGACACCGTCTCCTGAGCTTTATGAAGTCGCTGCTTTTAGTATTAATGTTGTCGCTTTACACCACTATCCTGGCCCAGGTGGTGGACAAGACACGTCTTGAATATGAAGATGATCAGCTAGATGCCTTACAGGTCGGTATGGCAGTGACATCCGATCAAAAACAGGCAGCCTTCCTGCTGGAAAATGGAGAGCTCAGGATTTTTGATTTTTACAACTCAGTATTTACCTACTCCTATAAAATCGACCTGCTTGAGGTTTTCGAGATTGCGTTTACTCAGGATGACAAAGCACTTTTAATTGTAGAAAGCAACAGAATAAGGCTTCTCGATTGGAAGACGGGTGAAATACTACTCACCAAAAGTTATCAGGAAAAGGTTCAAAACGCCCGTGTTGCTAGGTTTGACAATCACTTCGGGGTTGCGTTTCAAAATCATGTCGAGATCTGGGACAAAGACCAAATGAAAATATCTCAGACGTTGCAGATCAAGCAAAACATCATGATCATCGATTTTAGCTTCACTGGACCACAAATTATTATAAGCCCGAAATGGTCGCTGATCAGAAACCAGATGTATACTTTCGACTATCATACAGGGAGAGAAATCGAAAACTATAAAAAGAAGTATTTCGGGCTGTACGACAAGAGCGGAAAGGTCTTTTATTACCAAAACAATGCGGTTCCGGGATTGAGCCCGGCAATCCCGGTGTATGGTCATAGAACATTACCATCAGGCAATGACTACCAGCCCATTATGATCATGGCGGGTGAGCAGGCAAAAGCAAGCGAAATGGGAGGACTTATGACTAAAATCCGAATTGAAGATAAAGTCATCGGCTCGGTTGGATACAGGGGGTTTTCTGTCTTTGATTATAACAAGGGTGGTACCATTTTTACGACACAAAAAACCAAGAGAGAGCGTAGTTCCAGTTCGCTTTCATATTATGGAGATTATCAGGCTCATCCCCACTACCTGATTGATGATGACAAAGTACTGATCAATGCCTATGGCGACAATATCAACCAGATATACAGTGCCACCCAAAATGAGATCATCGGGTACATCTTTGTAGATGCTGACGGAGAATATGCGGTTGTTTCTCGAGACGGTAGATTTGACGGGACATCAGCATCTTCTGAGAAACTTTACTGGGGTGCCAGGAAATCCAATAAAAAGACCAGCCTTGCCAGCACCTTTGAACGAGGGTTTACACCAAAGCTCTTGCGATCGCTACTTTATAAGGACCAGTTGATTGAAGAGATAGATATTGAAGAAGCGATTGAAGAAATTCCGGTTATCCAGGTCATTTCCCTCGATGGGCAACAGGTAAAAATGGAGGATGGCATGGTTCGTTCTTCTACGACCAAAAAGCAAGTCCAACTTCAGGTGGCAGCAACAGAAAACAAGGAAAACCTCAAACAGATCAAGCTATTTCATAACAACAAGTTAGTTGCTGTGAATGAAGACCCAACCAGCCTGATCACCTTTGATGTCACACTTTCCAATGCCCTGGGAAATGAGAATTACCTGTATGTGGTGGGAACATCCAAAAGTGGTATTGACACCGAAAAACAAAAGCTCATCATCAACTATTCAGGCAATACGGATGCGCCTCCCAGGCTATTTCTCATTACTGTGGGGATCAATGAATACAAAAACCCAAGATACAATCTTAATTATGCCATTGCTGATGCAGAAGCATTTTCCTCTGCCCTGTCAGGCGATCAATCCACCCTGTTCAGCGAAGTAAAGCACTTAAGCATCAGAAATGCAGATTTCACAAAGTCTAAGATAGAATCGGTATTTGCTGAAGTGATGTCAGAGGCCCGGGAGCAAGACCTGTTGGTTTTTTACTATGCCGGTCATGGCGTGATGTCTAAAGGCATTGATGCACCGGCAGAATTCTTCCTGGTACCGCATGATGTCACACAAATCTATGGAAGGGATGAATTGCTTTTCCAAAAAGCATTAGCCGCCTCAGAGCTGAAGGAAATTTCAAAAAACATCAACGCTCAAAAGCAACTTTTCATTCTGGATGCCTGTCAGTCAGCAGCTGCTTTGGACGCCATTGCTTCGAGAGGGATACTGGAAGAAAAGGCGATCGCACAACTTGCCAGAAGCACGGGCACATTCTGGATCACAGCAACGGGATCCGAGCAATTCGCCACGGAATTTGAAACCATTGGTCACGGCGTCTTTACCTACACATTGCTCGAAGGGCTGAAGGGTGCAGCTGATGGTGCAAACGGAGATAAGAAAATCACCGTGAGAGAGCTTAGTGCTTACGTGGAAGAGCGTGTCCCTGAACTTGCCGAAAAATACCAGGGGACTCCACAATATCCTTCAAGCTACAGCTTTGGAAATGATTTTCCGGTAATGATCATCAATTCCGAATAGATCGCTATTTTCCGGAGTTAAAACTGTGATACACCATCAGACTCAACCTGTTCTCTCCTTCAAGGGTTGTAAATATCCTTCAATGAAGCAGACCTAATCGAGATATCTTATTCTTATTGTTATCTGATGGTTTTCCGGTAGTGTAAAATCAAAATCATCGAAAGTCGGCAAGAACCAGGTTTTGTGTTCATAATTGGAGAATCCAAATCCTTCTTTAGGAAAGATCAATCCCATATCCACCACCTGGTTGTCATTGATATCGTCGAGTACAGCTATGCCATATACGCCCGAACCGAATCCGGGAATCTCGGCAGTCATCTTCCCATCCTTCCAGTTGGTTTTGGGGAGGACTACCTCAAATAGAGGTTTCCTGATTTTCCATTGAGCCTGGTTGGTATAAACACCCACTAAAAGTGTCCCCTGATTGGTCCTGATATTTTCAAAATGAACTGACACATGATGGTTTTCCACCAGACACATCATATATGCCAAAAGATGAACAAAGATTACCATAATCCTTTACCCTCTAAGCACTAAATAAGTTAAATACCCGACGTATACAGTTACGAATACAATCCCCTCGAAGCGACTCACCACAGGCTTTTTACCATTGATCACAGCGAAAATCAATAGGGTACTGGCGAAGATGAGCATGAGAATATCCATGTTGTTGATCACATCGAAGGGCAACGCCTTGATCACTGCACTTAAACCAAGAATCCAGAAAATATTAAAAATATTTGATCCAATCACATTCCCGATAGCCATGTCTGCCCTGCCCTTTTTAGCCGCCACCATCGAGGTAACAAGCTCCGGAAGTGAAGTTCCCACCGCTATGACGGTCAAACCAATAAAAGACTCACTTAAACCTATTTCTCTTGCCATATGCACAGCACCATCTACAATCCATTTACCGCCAAAAAATAAGGCTACAATCCCTAGTACCATGAAAATCACAGATTTTTTCACAGACATAATCAGGATTTCATCATTGACACTCTCTGTCACGAATCCGTTGGATTTGTCACGTGCCACGACAAAAATGTAGGTCATAAAAAGTCCGAAAAACAACAAGAGAAGGATCCCATCATACCTGCTGATCCACAAGCCACTGGTATGTACAAAAAGATTGGCATTGGCCAGAAATCCAATCATGAATGTAGCTACCAGGGAAATAGGAATCTCGGTGAAGTAAATACTCCTTTGAATAGGCAATGGGCGCACCAGGGCCGAACAACCCAAAATCAGTAATATATTGGCTATGTTACTACCGAAAATATTCCCGATAGCCAGATCCGAACTACCATTGAAACTGGCGAAAATATTGACAATTAATTCTGGCGTGCTGGTCCCAAAAGAAACGATGGTTAAACCGATAACCAATTCGGATAATGAATATCTTTTGGCAAGTGAAGAAGCTCCGTCTACAAGCAGGTCAGCCCCCTTAATCAAGAGGACAAAACCTATTACAAAAAGTATGTATACCATTTAGGCTAACCAGACTAAACGTATAGCCTGATTTAGCCAACAAAAGTAGTGTATCAATACGTTTTTGTACCTAAACAACAATCAATATTTTGGAATAACACCTAAATTTTGAGTGCCTGATTAGCGAGCTTTCAGAAGAGATTTTGATTCAGGTATCGGTTCATAAATTTTCCATCCGGATCATACATTGTCGCCAGTTTTTTGAACTCACCACTCATTGGGTATCTTTCTGTTAATGTTTGCTTGCTAATCGTGAAAAGCTTTCCCCAGTGCGGTCTCACATTAAAGCCTGATAGCTCCCGTTCTATTTTTGGCAGTAAAGCCATGACTTCTTGAGGGTGTTGTTTCCAGGTAAAATGTATGGCTACACTATTCTGATTAAAACACGGACTCATCCAAAAACCATCTTTAGCAATGGTTCTCACCTCTGTGATCATCAAATGCGGGTTGATCTCCTCTCTCATCCGTTCCAATGCCAGAATGGCTTCCACAGCATTTTCCATTGGCACAAAATACTCGGATTGAAGTTCTGCACCAGCACTGGGGGTAAAACCCATCTTAAAGTGTGGAATCCGGTTATACCAGGGTCCCGGAACACCCAGCTGCTCTGTGCAAGCCTCCGCAGAAAGATCTGCAATGGGGTGTAGATTCCTTTTTGCAGCTGTTGCGCCAAAAAAATCAGTCCCTAATGAGTTATAAGATTGATCCGACCTCCGTTTTACCCATACTTCACTGATGCTTTTATTGAGCCAGTTTGTAAATAGACTCACACTATACCCTGCCGACATGACTTCCATAAAATTATTTTCTACAGAAGACAATGGCATATCCTGAAACACATATTGTTCCACATCATAAGTGTCCTGAATATCCAGTGTAACCCGGGTGATGATCCCAAAAGCACCCAATCCCACTACCACAGCAGGATAATCAACATGGTCCCTTCCTATCGTTACAAATTCCCCGGAAGGTGTTATCAGCTCCACCTGTTTCACGGCCGTCGCCAGGTTACCATTCTTGACTCCTGAGCCATGTGTCGCGGTAGCACATGCACCTGCAACTGTAATATGTGGCAGAGAAGCCAGGTTATGCAAAGCAAGCCCTTGCTGGTGCAATGATTCACAAAAGTCACCATAACGAGCACCTGCCTGAACGGTAATTGTTTTATTTTCCGTATCCAGATTTACTTCCTTAAGGTTTTTAAGAGAAACCTGATGCTCGGGACTATCCGCTATGTCGTTAAAACAGTGTCTTGAACCCAGGGCCTTTTGTTTAGGCAATGTTTGAACCAGCCGCTGAACCTCCTGCAAATCCGTGGGTTCGTGTAAATGTGGCGCTTTATAGGAATAATTCCCTGCCCAGTTCGTTCTGACATTGGAAGGCATTTCATGATTTGGTTTTCGGGGTGTACACGACCAGTATGGGCTAAGTAAGCCCCCAGCTAAAATTACTGATGAATGCCGGATAAATGTTTTTCTTTTCATGAGAGGAATGAAAAAGGTACATCTGTTAATATAGTCAAATTCTAAATATGATCTTTTACTGACATATGGTTGTTTCTTTTTAAACTAGAGACTGATAAAGAATTTATTTCGTTATATTCATCCGATTTTTCTAACCGAAACCCACCGATATGCAAAGATTTTGGACACTAGGACTGATTGCTTTAATCGCTTTCAGTTGTGCTACTACAAAAAATTTAGAAAGTGCCGTTGGAACCTGGGACTTCGTTTTGAAGGGCACGCCCAATGGTGACGTAACTGGTTATTTTACCATTGTAAAAGACGTTGATAAATACACGGGAGTGATCTACTCCAATCAAGGTAGCAATCAACTCAATAACATTACGATCGAGGATGAAGTATTACAGTGCAACTTCAACTATCAGGGCTATAAAGTAGAGATGCAGGGCACATTTGAAGGTACAGCGCTCGAAGGAAAAATGACTGTTGATTACAATGATTTTCCTCTCACTGCTACCAAGAGAGATTAGCAAGTATTGAGTTAAGATTTATTACCAATCACCTCCAGACAGGCTTGTTCCCAGTCAAAAGGCACTTTGGTTGTCCTGGCAACCAGGTTGAGGTCATCGATGACGGCTTGAATTACCGGTATCTCGTTTTTTGACCGATCTATCTCGGCCTCCCTTTCCGGGTCACCTGGAATCAAGACAGCTTCCTGACCTTCAACGGGTGGTGTGCTTCTAAACTCTTCGATCCACTGGTCGATCCTTTTCTTGAAGTTGTTCACCTCATCAAAACCATCAATCTCCATGGCTCCAAAAAAATGACCGATCCCCTTGCCTACACTTTTCTCAGGTGGAGTTTCATACATAGCAAACTGTGGCACATAAGGCCCCCAATTGGCACCACTCAAAACACCACATAAGATATCCACCAGGGATGACAAGCAATAGCCTTTATGACCACCCATTTCACGGGTAGAACCAAGAGGCAAGAGACTGCCCTTAAACATATCTGACGGGTTTGTAGTGTCCCGTCCTTTTTCATCTACCATCCAACCTTCTGGGATTGATTTTCCCTGCCGTCTGGCTATCTCTACTTTGCCTAAAGCCACCACGCTGGTAGCCAAATCAATGACGATCGGAGGATTTTTATATCCGGGAAATGCGATTGAGATGGGATTGGTCCCCAACATGCTTTTAGCTCCCCAGAGTGGGGACACAATGCTGGAGGTATTGGTCATGGACCAACCAATCATATCGCGTTCAAGTGCTTTAAGACTGTAGTATGAGGCAATCCCGTAGTGATTGGTATTACAAACACTCACCCACCCCGAACCATGTTTCGAAGCCTTATCCATGGCTATCTCATTCGCTTTAGGCCCCACTATTAAACCCAGGCCGCTGTCTCCATCTACGGTTGCTACGCTTTTCTTGTCTCTAACTATAGAAATCTTCGGAGTTGGGTTGAGCCTGCCAATTGAAAACATTTCCACATAGGATTTCAGTCTGGCAATTCCATGGGAATCGATCCCTCGGATATCAGATTTTGAAAGAACATCGGAAGCCAGCTGTGCATCCTCTTCTACCACACCAAAGGACTTGAAGACCTTCGAGGTGAATTCTGACAAAAATTCTGGTTTGAATAAGTAATAATTGGGCATGATTATGAGTAATGGGGTTTGAAAAGGTTGAAAAAGGATCTCTCAAGATAGCGTACTGGTAAGATGATTGCAATCAGACTGCTTTTGCCAGGTAACTATTGTATTTAAATCTGTATTCTGTAGGTGAGCATCCCGTGAATTTCTTAAAAACACTTCTAAATGCCTTATTATCCACATACCCAACTTCCATCATCACCTCATTTACATTTTGATTGGTGCGTTCAAAAGATTTTTTTGCCGCTTCAACCTTAACCCGTTGAATGTATTCATGTGGTGTGTTTTGGGTAGCATTCTTAAATCTTCTGATGAAATTTCGCTTGCTGAGTGATACATACCCGGCTAGTTCATCAATGAAAAGTGTCCTGGAAAAATGTTCCTCTATGTATTGTTGTACTTTTCGTATCGTCTGATCCCCATGGCTTTTTTGGGTGTCGAAAATCATGAATTCTGATTGATTGTATCTGTCCAGGTCAATTTCAAACAGCTTGCTGATAGCGATGGCCATGTCTCTGCCATTGTATTTCTCAATCAGATATACCAGTAAATTAAGGAATGAATAAGCACCACCACTGGTATACAATCCATGTTCATCTGTAATTATTCTTTCAGGTTGAAAATTCACTGCTGGAAACATCTCTTTAAATGCTTCCTTACCAATCCAATGTGTGGTCGCTTTTTTGCTATCAAGCAGACCAGTTGCCGCCAAAAGAAAAGTACCCATACAGAGACTGGCTACCTCCGCTCCGTTCCTGTGCATCGATTGGATCCAGGGAATAAACGCGTTGTTCATAGAGATTGATGACGGCATGTCCCCCATGATGGTAGTCACAATTACCAGATCTGTTTTTGATACTTTATCTATTGTTGTGTTAGGTCGAATTGAAAATAAGCCATCGTAGAGCTCTGTTTCGTCCTTCAACCCTACAAGCTGGATCTCATAATCAGGTGGTGAGCCATGATCAACTAAAAAGTTGTTTACCTGTCCAAATAGTTTAAAGGCTCCGACAACGCTGCTGAGTACCACAGGACCTTCCGGAACTATAATTGAGATGTGTTTCATATTAGGCTGAGGTGTTGATCAGTTAAAAATACGTTGAATGAATGGCATTTTCAACCCCTTAAGTTGTCAATAATGCCCATTTACAGATTATACCATCGCCTGTAGGTTTGTTTGTATTAATCAAAACGATCAAAAAAATGCCTGAAATTAACGTAAACATGGTGGCTGTATTAATAGCAGTCGTAGTCAATTTTTTCTTTGGATTTATCTGGTATACACCACTATTTGGTAAAATCTGGGCCAGGGAAATGGGATTTGACCCGAATAAAAAGCCCTCTTCGGGTGCAATGGCAGGTGGAATGATTGCCATGGTCATTGGTCAATTTCTCTTTGCATGGGTACTGGCGAACAACATGGCTGCATATAATCCTGAAACATGGGGTTTCCCTCCCAATGAAAATCCCCCAATGGCTGTTGCGGGAATGGCAGCGTTTTTCACCTGGCTGGGCTTTTTCCTTCCAGTAGACATAGGAGTTGTGACCTGGGAACAAAAGTCATGGAAGTTGTTTGGGATCAATACAGGATACCATTTCCTCACACTATTGACCGCTGCCTCAATCATTGCTTTGATGCCCTAATGCTATTATATCCTGGTTTTGCTCCGGTTCTCTTGATCAACCACTCAACCACCAACAGGTTGGGGACCCAGCTAAGCCAGGATATTATTTTGTAGGCTACTATAAATGCTATTCCAAGACCTGTTAGGGCAGGTAACCATAGCCTCAATGTTACGGCAGCGAAGGTTAACGCATAGCTTCGAAGCATCCACCTTTGATGTTCTTCAATTTTTTTAGCAACAATACTTTGATAGGCTTTCCAGGTAGTGATAAGCCATAATATCGCCAACGAGCCAAAACCAAGTGAAGAAATCAACCCTCCATTGGCAAAAAATGCCAGGTAGAGGCCACATAATCCACTAAGGCTCACGCTTATTAGGTATAGCAGTCCCAGGCTCCGGTGTAATCGCAGATTTCTGTTTCGCCATTTAGATACAAATTGTGACCAGCCACTTAGTAGCGAAAGACCACCGAAAATGATGTGGCCGTAAAAGCATATCTTCCAAACTGAACTACCCAACAATTCAGGCAGTTTACTGGACTGAAAACCGGTACTTTCATCCAAACCCAGATATATGAGCGGATAAAGGCCCATGAGTATGGCCAAGAAAGCCACCAGAACCGTGAGAAAACTAGATTTCATTAGCGAACGGTTAGCTATGTGTAATTCAGCTAATTAAATCATCAACAATCAAATTCCCAGGCTAAATTACAGGATCGGTGTAAAGGAATGGTTATCGGTTAATGAGAATCAACAGACTCCTGATTGATTTGATCCTGGATATAATGGTTCAGGTGATCCAGATCAATGGGCTTCTTGAAATGTCCGTCAAATAATTCCGCGGATTTCAAATCCTGATAACCCGTTACAGCAATGAATTTTGTCCTGTTCAACCTCAGGTCCTTTAGCTCTTTTACCAAAAAGGCTCCATCATAATGGCTGTCCCTGATGTTGATATCGATAATAGCAGCATCAGGTGTTTGATTCTTAAAATAATCTCTAAAACTTTTCACATTATTTGCCACCGAGACATCATAATACTCACTGAAAAAGTGCGCATACATTTCGGCAGTAATAACATCATCCTCAAGGATGAACAGTTTCTTTTTGGTCATGTAAAAGGAATATGAATACCATCAAGTTTTCATAATTCCATAGCAGGAGAACATATATGTTGAAACATACATGTGTTGTAACAAACTTAAAAAAAAGAATTAACTAATTGAAATGGTTAATAGCTAAATATCCGATGAGGCATGATTTCTTTATTGGTATTTGATAAATCGCTTAAACCTGATGAGTTATTTATGAATCAACTTTGAAGTCAGGATCACACGATCTCCCGCCCTCAATCGTACAAGATAAATCCCCGGCGGATAGTTAGATAGATCAATTTTTAACCTTGATGATTCATTGACGACGTTCATTTTAACAGCTTTACCAGCACAGTACCCACATCTCCTACTTCACTGACGGCCTATACACTACTCAGGCGCTGCTCGATGACCGTGCCATCGACTTCGGAAGGATTACTGGTAACTAAATTGAGCGCAGTATTGTCATTTCCAACCATCAGATACTCACCAATAGCCATCCCTGAGGGGTTCCAAATTCTTACTGCCCCCTGTCCCTGGCTATCCGAATGTCTGGAGCCGTCAGAAGCTTGCCCGATACCTATCACTTCAAAATCAAAGCCATTGTCATCTTCTGTGTATACATCATTCGCTGAAAGTGCAATTCCATACTTGGCAGCCAGGTAATTGGTAATTATCACACGCTACACCTCAGATCACACCACTGTACATGGCAAGATTTTGGAACCATTTCTACGGGATTAAACCTAGACAATTTCAGCATTCTAACTGATTTCAATTGCTGATTCTATCCCCTATTCTTGTATACGTGGATGGTTACAGTAATTGTGAAAATACGGTTTAATGTAATTTATCTGAAAGGTATTTTTACCTCTTGGATTAAGCGAGGCTCGGGCATTTTAAGTCCGAGCTTTTATCTTTTTGACCGCTTGGTGAACCAATCTATGGCTGTATCCATTTCTTTGAAAGCCTTAAAATCCCCTTTGGTATTAACAACAAACTGTTCTATCACCTTGAAGAAGACATATTGATTACTGTTTACCACAATTGCCACGGGTACTTTTCTGAGTCTCTTATATTCTGACTTATCATATTTTTTTAGGGCCTTCAAACCATCATTCAAGGTGATCTTGCTGTTTCCCTTTGTGATATCTATAATCAGGCTATAGCCCAAGTCAAATGCTCTTGTTCTGAACTTAATTCCAAGTTCATCCATAAGTTTAACACCATAATCACCCGTAAATCGGAAAATGATGATCTTCTTTTCAGAAAGGATTTCTTCTGTATAGTTCATTGCTAGGTGGCAGCTTATATACGGAATTTTATTAATAATGGTTTAGCTCCAACCCTATAATGCTGGAGTGTTCATGCACTTCTTTTCAATTGAATTTGTTAATTTAGGAATGGTATAAGAATCCTAATATTTTGATAAACCTTTCATATAAGTTATTGATTGTCATTGCCATCATTGGTATGTCTTGCGACCCTCCAAAATCGGAAAACAAGGAAGCAAGCATTGGCCAAAAGAAAGATGGATTGATCAAGACCTATGATGATTCTGGCAATCTTCAATCTGAGATAAATTATCGTGGTGGTATTAAGCATGGAAAATCATTGCTCTATCATGATGGTAGCGATCAGGTGATGCTAGAAATGATCTATCAGGAGGGTAAAAGGAGTGGAATCGCCAGGAAATTCTATGAAAATGGTAAAATATATGCTGAGACACCGTATGAAGATGATGAGGTAAATGGAGTCGTTAAGCTCTATTATAGAAATGGAAATTTGAAAGCAGAGATCCCCTACCACCAAAGTAAAAACGGGCTGGGCTTAAAAGAATACTTTACAAGCGGAGAATTAAAAACTTCCATGCCGGAGATCAAGGTAAGATTTCAGACTTTCAAAGGGCAATCCGTTTATTATTTCAGCATTGAGAATTGCACTGAGGCCAATTTCTACATTGGGTCCTTGCTCAACAACCAATACCTCATTGAAGAGCTCCCTTTCGTAGAAATACTCCCAAAAAGGAATGGTGAAGCACTGTATGGATTTCCCGAATCGGCTAAAGGTGATATTGTCAATGTAATATGCAGCTGCCGCACGACTGCTAAAAATCCTTATGTAGTAAGGAAAGTACTGGAATTAGGTAAATCGTAAAAGGTCAATGAATAGTAATAGTTTAAAACTACTGGATAAATATTTCCGTGCAATACTGGGCTAACTGGCAATTTTGATTCACATTCTCTTTTTCCAGGCAGACCTTATATGACCCTGCGGTAAACTCAAAGGTAAACTTACCATCTCCCTCTCCCGGAAACTCTTCCTCGAAGAAAAGAAATTCATTGTTTTTATAGACAACCCATCCAAAGGAGATCTCATTCTGCAGCTCAAAATTAGCATAGAAATGATATACCAGCGGATTAGTTGAGCTCTGCTCTTTTTCAAAAAATAACACGGGACAAGGCCGATCAACAGTGAGTATTCGGCATGAAATAGTTCCGGCATTACAATCTGCATTAAAAGACTGTAAGCAAATTTCAAACTCACCCTCCGGCAATTCAATTACCAGGGAATCATCTTTACTTGTCGCCGCTTCCCTGATAAAATCTTCGTTGATATACCACTTGTAGCTGATCGGAGCATCAATCCGATCATAAATGGCCTTGAAAGTATACCTGCCATCATATTCAGGGTTAATGAGGATGCTTCCCTCCGGACAGGGCACACATTGATTGATCAACTGAAGTAGCTGATAATAATTTGTTACCGTCAACAACTCATCGGTGCCAAATAATTCTATTTCTATAGGAAACAGAAGATCAGGTGAAAAGTCATTACCAAGTGAACTCTTTAAATCATGATAGACATCATTGTTTTCTACCTCTATGGTGTCCCGGTTGTTTACAAGCATGATCGGAAATACCAGCTCAAAGCATTGGCTTTTGAAATCACTTAGGTAGTCAGCTAGCCGGGGGATTTCACAGGTTTTCAGTAGCTCTTTCAGGTCTGTATCAGTCTCTATACTGGACAGCACCCCATCTTTATTTACCAGAACAGGTAAAATAACTCCTTCGATATAAAATGTGCTTGATTGGTTTTCGATCGCTTCACTTAATCCGTCAAGATCTTCGATGCTGATGATAATACCGGTGTTGTAGGCAAGTTCAAAAGGAAATACTATAGAAAAGCAGGTATTGGGACGATCACTGACCGAATAATAATTTAATAGGGTAAATACGTCGAGGGTTTGTACTATCTCATCAGATCTGTCTTCAGGAAAATCCAATTCATCGACATCAATACATCCCTGTAGACACCCTAATGCCCAGATAAATAGCAAAATAATGGATAACCTAAGGATCTTCACGAAATCAAATAAGATAGTATAATATTCTAGATATCAATGACTTATAATTCATCGATTGCTCATTTTTTTGTTCATTAACACTGGTCATGATCACATACCTTTGTTTCTCTATGGTACAGGGCCTGCAAGTGAAAATAACCATCTTTTTCATTACAATGACAATTCACATTTGTAATAGTCTCAAATTTTAGATAGAAAAAAGGAAGAAGTCACCCCGAAAATCAGGGCAACTTCTTAAGGCAGGTAAACCAACCAACTACTCAATCTTAAATATTTGGCAAATTTGTTTATCTACACATCCTCCGTCCTGGATAAGACAAACCTCGTAGGACACTCCAGTCTCAAACTGCCAGATAAACTGGTGATCATCTTCCGATCCGGCTTCTCTCACTTCACCCCCCTGATAATCATCGTTGATATATACTTTCCAGATGTAGGTCACATCATTCTTTAATTCAAAATCGGCGGTGAATTGATAGGCGAGATCATTTCCCATGCGCTCTGCGGTGTAGTGCAGATCAATACATGTATTTGGAGTCTCTTCGACAACAATTACCTTGCAATATTCTACTTCTTCGCACCAGTCTGAATATATCACCAGGCACACGTCATATTCACCGGGAGCAAACTCCTTCAACAGTTTGTGATCTGTCTCATGCCCATCAAAATTCTCCTTATCAACCAAATCACCATTTACATACCATTTGTACATGGTCTCGTTTCTTCCTTCAAAATCGGCCTGAAATAACCAGGCATTTCCCTCCTGCATATCACTTACAAAGTATGGATCAGGACAAACCCTCTCCTCTACCACTATTTCTTTACAATAGCTATTATCACAATCCCTGTTTGCAGGCTTAATACAAACTTCGTGTATACCTACTTCAAATTCATAGTCGAATACATGCCATCTGTTTTCACCAAATGGAGCTGTTTCGATGGAATCACCATTTACATACCAGGTATAAAGAATGTCATGTTTGCGTTCAAAGCTGGCTTCGAAAACAAATTTGTTGTGCGAAACCTGCTCATATCCAAACTTCAGCTCAGGGCAAGGATTCTTCTCAATGGTGATTTCTTTACAGATCTCTATTTTACCACCACACAACTCAGACTCCCCTGTGATACATATCGTATAGGTACCGGGCTCAAAAGTGAAATTCAGTAAATTATCTCTGAGATCATCAAGCTCTTCTGTCTCGACTACATTCCCATTCACCCGCCACTCATAGATGATCTCTTCAAGACCCTCGGCAGTGATTGTATATTCAAAATCAGTACTATCAATGGTTACATTGATCACAGCATCCGGACAGGGATTTTCCTCTTCAAGGCAAGACGATAGGAATAAAAGACCAAAGCCTATTCCTATCAAAATAAAGTAATTAAAGGTTTTCATCATTAGTTGTGTTTTGACGATTTAAACATGATTTATTCAAGTCACTAGTTTGACTGTCTGGTTGGAAAACGAGTAACATATTTGTTTACCCTACCCCCTGTTTGAGAAAACCTGAAAAAAAGAATAGATTTAATTTTTTATGAAGTCTCTCGATCCGCTTTGTCAAGAAGAAACATTCAACGGCTTTTTTCATGCCCATATCAAGCCATTGCGGAATTATATCTATTATAAGTTCGGTGATGACCAGTCAGCCAATGACGTGGCACAGGATGCTTTCATTGCCCTATGGAACAATTGCTCGAAGGTTACCTTGGAGACCGCCAGGGCATATGTATTTAAGATAGCCAATAACCTGAGCATGAGCCTTAAAAGACATGATCAGGTAAAGCTTAAGTATAACAATCAGGCAGTAAAACTCAATCAAACATCGGAATCACCTGAATACCTGATGCTTGAGAATGAATTTTTAGATCAGTTAAATACTGCCATCTCCTCTCTTCCGGATAAGCAGCGTGAGGTGTTTTTGATGAATCGAATAGAAAAGCTTACCTATAGGGAGATTGCTGAAATCAAGGGCGTTTCACAAAAAGCCATTGAAAAGCTTATGCACAAAGCACTGCTGAAACTTGGAAGCCAGTTCAAGAATTTATGATGGGTGGTAGGGTTTTTTTTGGTGAAAACGTTAAGGTTATGAAGACATGAAAGAATTTAATGACGATACGTTCCTTGCCAGGTGGCTAAACAATGAGCTTTCTCCAAAAGAAAAGGCTGATTTTGAAGCCAGTGAAGCATTTAAGACCTATGAAAAGATCATAGCTGGCACCAACCTGTTTGAATCTCCGCAAAACTACAAGGCAGATGAGATGCTGGAGGCAATCATGACATCAAAACAAGACGCTGTCAACGGTAGTAGAAGAAATTGGTTTTATGGCATAGCTGCCACAATTGTATTACTGATTATCGGCTATTTGGCCTTTGATCAATTGAATGAGGTAAGCTATACAGCTCAAAATGGAGAAAAAACCACGATTGAATTGCCGGATGGAAGTACAGTAGCACTCAATGCCGGATCTGAAATCAGTCATGACCGCTGGAACTGGTCGGACAACCGCAGTGTGTATCTGAATGGGGAAGCTTTTTTTGATGTGGTCAAAGGGAGTACGTTCAAAGTAGAAACAACCATGGGTTCTGTTACTGTTTTGGGAACAGAATTCAATGTTAAAGTCTCGGGAAATTATTTCGAAGTTGCCTGTTATGAAGGAAGTGTTCGGGTGCAAACATCCTCTGATAGCACGATTCTGAAGGCTTTTGAAGGATTCAGGCAAATCCAAAACCAAACAAAATCAGTCGCTGTAAAGCAATCTGAGCCTACCTGGATAAATAATGAGAGTACCTTTGACAATATACCTGCTGAATATGTCATGGAAGAACTCGAAAAACAATACAATTTGCAGTTCAAAGGCCAGATACCTTCAGGCAAAAGGTTTACCGGAAGCTTTCCTCACGACGATCAGGAGGTGGCCCTAAAAATCGTTCTGGATGCCCTTCAGATTGATTATCAGGTAATCGGAAACACTGTTGAGCTGAAGCGTAAATGAGGAGCTGCCTGATCATACTCATCTATTTATGTCATTTCTCCGCTTATTGTCAACAGGAGCATTGGCATATTAAAGACCTTTTGAAGAAGCTTGAAAGATCTTCTGACATCAGGTTTTCCTATGAAGAAACCCTCCTTGGTGATCATATTGTTCAGGTGTCAAAATTCCAACTTGAGGAATTGCCAGTCTTGATTCCTTACCTTCAGGCAAAATTGAACCTGCGTTTTGAACAGGTAAACAATGTGTATTATATCATCAGGCCCTTCAGGGAAGATGATAAGATTGACATTTGCGGAGTGGTCGTAGATGAAGAAGGGAGAGCAGTCCCTGGTGTATTGATTAGTGGTGATATTACCGAATATGCTACCGTATCAGATCAGGACGGTTATTTTGCTATCAGGAATGTGCCTTATACACTATCATTTAGCCTCAGACACCTGGGATACAATTTACGGAGAACAAACGCTCAAGAGCTTTTAGATCCGGCCTGCAACCAATTGACACTCATTGAATCCGTTGGGTTTCTGGAGACACTTACAGTGAAGGATTACCTGGCTGTAGGGATTACGAAGGAAAATAATCAGGTCAAAATATACCCTTCCGAGATCAAAATATTGCCGGGGCATACAGAACCCGATCTTATGCAAAGTATTCAGCTTTCTCCTGGAGTAAACAGCCCATTTGAAACCGCTTCCGGCATTCATGTAAGGGGTGGCTCTCCGGATCAAAATCTTGTGCTATGGAATGGAATCAGGACATACAACCAGGGACATTTTTTTGGAATGCTGTCTGCTTTTAACCCCTACACCACCGATGAAGTAACATTTATCAAAAGCGGAACCAATGCCAGGTATGGTGAAAGGGTTTCCAGTGTTATTGATATCAGGACCTCGGATAAAGTTCCGGAAACAACCACCGGAGGAGTAGGATTTAACCTACTCCATGCTGATGGAAACATACACGTGCCCATCGTTAAGGACAAATTGTCTGTGCAGCTATCAGGAAGAAGATCTTACAACGATCTCGTCGAAACACCAACCTATCACAAATATGCTGAGCGCGTATTTCAAAACACCAAGATAGCTGAGAGTGCGACGAATCAGCAGGCGCATAACCGGTTTTTCTTTCATGATTTCTCGACAAATGTCAATTACCATTTGGGTAAAGGTTATTCATTGAGATTCAGTAGTTTATTTGACAATAACTCACTTCAATTTGAAACCCGTAGTGACTCTACCGGTGAAAGGTTTACGGATCAATTAAACACCAAGAATGAAGGTTATCACTTTAGCTTGAAGAGACAAGATGATCGTCCACTTTCTTTCATGCTCAGCGGTCAATATTCAAAATACCTACTCTCCTATGCTTTCAATAGCCTCGTTGATGACACTTTGGATGTAGCCACCAAAAAGAACTTCATTCATGATTACGGACTGCATCTAAATACCAGTTATGCATTCGAAAACAAGCATAGTATCCAGATGGGTTATGAATATTCTTATAAGCAAATAAGGTATGCTTTTGAGCAAGAATCTCCTACGTACTCTTTGGTCCTGGATGCTGCGGATAATATCCTGAATACCCATACATTATACACTGATTATCAACTGGATTACGGAAGGAATTCATACTTGCAGCTTGGTACCCGACTCAATTATTATCAGGACCTCAGAAAGTATTTTATTGAGCCAAGATTATACATAGAACAACAGGTAACAAACGGATTGTTCCTGACAGCATCCGGAGAGTACCGTACACAAGCCGTGAGTCAAATCAGAGAATCTGTGATCAGCGACCTTTCACTGGAAAACAAGGTGTGGACATTAGCATCAACTGAAGGATTTCCTTTGACTACCAGTTACCAGGTGAGTGCAGGAAGTATTTTTGATAGAAACAACTTTTACGCTGAAGCGGAAGCCTATTACAAGGATATTTCTGGAATCACTACCCTGACTTTTGGTTTTTTAAACCCGATCGGAAATGATTTTAGCATCGGTAGCAGCAGCATCAAAGGATTCGACCTTTTCGTCAAGAAGCAATTCACCGGATATAAAACCTGGTTGTCCTATTCCTACATATATTCTTTAAATGAATTTACAGGACTCAATGAAAATAAACCTTTTCCCGGGAATTGGAATATAGAACACACAGTAAAATGGTCGCATTTTTATTCATTGGAAAAGCTTCAGTTCTCTCTTGGGTGGCTCTGGCATACAGGTAAAGCATATACTGAAGTGATTGAAGAAACCGGCCAGCAAGGACCTGTTACTGTTGCTTTTGATGGCATCAATGCGCATAAACTGCCAGTTTACCATCGTTTGGACGCATCTGTGGTTTACGATTTTCATCCAAAGTCAAACGACAGGATCAAGTATAGAATCGGGATCTCTGTCCTAAACATATATAACCGACAAAATCAATTGAACAGGGAGTATCGAACAACACCATCTCTGGAAAACAGGCTCATCGAAACCAATATCTATGCGCTTGGAGTAACTCCTAATATGGTATTCAGGGTATTTTGGTAAGTGTCCGAATTCAGCCTGTCAAGTGTCCGTTCTTAGACACTGGGTGGTCAACAATAAAATCGCAAAACGCTCATTTTCAGTTGATTATAATTTTGGCTGATAATTTGTGTAAGAGGTAGAAACAAATAAATATGAAGGCACTCATCATTGTTCTACTCTTTTTAATCCTGTTATCCGTTTGCTGGCCACTGGGATTACTAATGCTTATTTTTCTCCCTTTAATACTCCTGCTGTCACTATTCTTCAAGGCTTTTGGTCTTTTACTGACTGCCTTCCTGGGGTTTGTTTTTGCGATCCTGATGTTGCCATTTAAACTCGTAGGACTTGCTTAACATTAATAAATCACCTCAATCCACCTTTTACTTCTCACAAGGTCAGCTTTCCTGATGGCCCATTTAACCTTTGATCCAATAATTGTTGAGAAGATGGTCTCAAGGTTATCCAGGATTCTTTTATCTCCAGCTACATATACATACGTGTTGGATTGCCACAAGAGATCGAGTATTTCCTCTGCCCTTTTTTCTATTTCAGGCGATTTTGTAAGGGTATCCATCCAGTATGGGCGGGGGCTCAGGTCATTGAGTGCATAGTAGGTATTGTCATCATAGTACTGGGCAGTATCCGATTCTTTGTCATTCGTATACAATAGCTCAAGACCATTTTTGGCTCCATGAAACAACCTGATCTTACCATTCCAGGTTTTTCGGGTCTCATGGATATACTTAATTAACCCACGGAAGGGAACAATACCTGTGCCTAGACCAACCATTATCATGTTTGCATAATTATCCTCAGGTATTTCAAATGGCAATGGGTATGGTCCTGTAATGGTAATTTGTTCTCCCATTTTTCTATCGCACAGGTAATTTGAAGCCAATCCCTGCACTTCTTCACCAGTAAACGAATCAATGTAGTTGCATCGTTTCACCATAATGGTAAAGCGGTCTTGTTCTGTCTCTTTAGAAGATACTTTGGCTATGGTATAAAAGCGATGATGAAATGTAAGCCCCGGTTCTTCAATAAGCACGCCAATACATTGATTGATTCCACATTGAAAGTTAGGATTCTCCACTTTCAATGTAATTTCGCGTATCTCCTCCATCTGATCAGACGTAACACGATTGCTTCGTAGCACCTCCGCTTTGTATTGGGTTTTGATTTTGTCTGCCTGTAGTGTTTCCATCATCCTTATGTTTGTGCATCAAGTTATTCAAGGAAACACGATGTCCACATGAGAACGATCAATTAAAGAGATGATTTGAATCAAACAGATAATTGAAAACATAATGGACGGAATTGAGTCTATTAGGATATGGAACCTTTTGATCTAAACTCCATTCCCTCAAAAAAGGGGAAACTGGCCATTGTTACCGGGGCCAATACAGGATTGGGATATGAGACTGCTTTGTCACTTGCGAAAAAGGATTTTGAAGTTGTTTTGGCCTGCAGGAACATGATAAAAGCTGAGAAAGCCAAGACCTCAATCAAAGCTGTTTACCCGGATGCCAGGTTGAAATGTCTGGAAATTGATCTGAGTAAGCAAAGCACTGTTCGGACATTTGTCAAACAATTTTTCCTGCACTACAAACAGCTTGACCTGCTCGTTAACAATGCAGGTATTATGATGACGCCCTATGAAATTACTGAAGATGGATTTGAGGGGCAACTGGCCGCCAATTATCTCGGGCATTTCACATTGACTGCTTTGCTGCTGGAAACCCTGGAGAAGACCCAGGGATCGCGGGTGGTAATGGTAAGTAGCCTTTCTCACAGACGCAGTCACATCAGGTTTGATGATCTGCATTTTAAAAAAGGCTACAAAGAATTTGCAGCTTATGCTCAGAGCAAATTGGCATGCCTGATGTTTGCCTATCAACTCGATAAGAAATTAAGATCAAAAGGTTATCAGACCAAAGCCCTGGCAGCACATCCGGGAGTTACACTTACCGAACTAATCGACCATTTTAGCCTGTTTGTAAAATTCCTGGCCAGGATAATATCTCCTCTCCTGTTTAGTTCTACAGAAAAGGCGGCATTACCCTTGTTGCGGGCTGCGCTTGATCCCAAAGCAAAAGGTGGTGAGTATTATGGCCCCAATGGATTCAGAGAGTATCAGGGTGCTCCTGAGCTGGTGGATTCAAGCGCTGCTTCGAAAGATAGTAGTGCACAGGAGAAGTTGTGGGAAATATCTGAAGATCTCACACAGGTTCAGTTCTTTAAATAATGTAAGCCAAAATAACATTCCGGTTTGTGAAATAATAATGCTGAATTACGAGAATAATCGCTTTGGCGCAATAACCTTATGTTCCCTGACTTCTGGAGTTAGGATCTTCAATTTTCAGCTCTGCTCGCCGGTTTTTTGAATGATCTACTTCCTCACATTCCACTCCGTCGCTACATTGATTGAGTAATAATTGCTCACCAAACCCAAACCAGTCGATACGGTCTTCCTTGATGCCTTTTGATTTGAGGTATTTTACCACTGCCAGGGCCCTTCTATCGGATAAGTCCTTATTATATTCAATCGTGCCCTGTGCGTCTGCATGAGCACTAATAACCATAAAGGTTTCCTTATGTTTCTTCAACACAGCGATCATTTTGTTTATTTCCTGAATGGCCTCGTCCTTCAAATCCGACTTATCAAAATCAAAGAATACCGTTGTCTTATCAATAAAAGTCTCTTCTAAAACAATATCATTTTTCAGGGTGTCTTCGCCATTCATCCCGGCTGTACTAAGTACAAAACTTTTTGATATGTGACCAGGTGCATTTGCTGTGAACTTATATTCCCTGTCAGGACGCAAAACATAAAAATAAGAACCATCGGATCCTGTGATCATCTCTACATGTTTATCATCTGTAAGGTCATCAACACTTATGGTAGTGCCTCCCATAAGTTGCTGAGTCTCATTGCTAAATATCCTACCTTCGGCAAACAATCTGTGTTTCCACAGATATACATTCACAGTGTCCGTTTCAAACCTGTCTACATCAGAGCTTACCCGGGTATATCCGTCTTCGGAATAACCTTCCTTTTGAGCTACCAGATAGTATTTGGAATCAATAGGCAAGTCCAGTCGAAACTGGCCACCCTGATCAGATTCCAGAAGGAATGTTCTTTGCGTATTCTCATCTGTAATGATCACTTCTGCTCCAGGGATCAATTCTCCAGAATACCTTTCAAAGACCTGCCCTATAATCCCTAAAAATTGAATATTAAACTCATAGATATCATCGCTGCCCACTCCTCCTTTTCGGTTGCTCGACAGGAATCCTGTTCGTCCTCCATTGCCCAGATAAAACGCAAAATCATCTTTTCTTGAATTAAGTGGTGTACCCAGATTCTCCACGTTGCCATAGGTTAAACCTTTTGGATACGCCCGATAAATATCCAGCCCCCCAAAACCACCATGGCCGTTTGAAGAAAAATATAAATTTCCGTCATAAGAAAAGTACGGAAACATTTCATCTCCAGCGGTATTGATTTCCGGTCCAAGATTTACGGGAGGTCCCCATTTACCGTTTTTCAATACTGAGTAATAAAGATCGCTTCCACCCATACCACCAGGCATATCGGATGAAAAGTACAACATATCGTCGGTTAGATTAAGCGCCGGATGACCAGTGGAGTACTCATCACTATTGTAAGGGAAAGGTTGTATATCTTCCCAATGACCTTCTTTTCCACTTTTGGCCATAAATAGCTTCAGCTTTACTTTTCCATCTTTGCTTGTCTTCTTCTTACGCTCATAGAAATTATTGCGTGTGAAAATCACCCGTTGTCCATCATGGAAAAAAGCAAGGGGTCCTTCATGAAATCGAGTGTTGATGTCATGAACTTTTTCTACATCAGCAAAGCTAGAATCACTCTTTCTGGTAAAGTAAAGATCCAATCGGGCCTCATAAGGATCCTCTTCATCCAAAGCTGATTGGTAGGAATCCTTGTATTTGATAAACAGGTCCTGATCACGTGCACTGAGAAACACGAACCCATCCTTGAAAGGGGTCATACCAAAATCAGAATTCTCCGAATTGATTTTGAGATTATTAAAGTATACCATGGACGGGTCTTTACGATATTGATCCATTACTTCAATAAAGTCCATTTTCAGTTTGGCGCGAAGATCACCTGTCTGCTCACCATAGACTTCATACCAGGTTTTAGCTTCGGCATAGTCACCAATCATGGACAATGCCTGAGCATAGTTATAATAGTGGATCGGTTCCAGGTCATTAAAATCAATGATTTGACGATACCAGTTTACTGCGAGATCAAGCTCATTTAGTTCAGCATAGCACTCTGCTATCCTGACTTTTGCACGCAATTCATTGGGATTCTTTTCCAACATCCGTTCATACAGCTCTATGGCATTTTTATAAGCCCATTTTTCATAATGCCTTTCTGCTTTCTGCCAATCACTCATAAATAAGGTAGTGATATCTGTATTCTGAGCTTGAGCAAACATGACAGCCAGAAGTAGTCCTATGATGGTAAAAAATCTCATTTAAAAATATCTCGGAGAAATAAGTCCTTCCTTAGGAGGATATAAGAATCTATAACTGACCATGACCTCATGCGAACCTAAATCGATCACACTGAGATCATTGATGGTGTGGGTATATGCATATCCAAAACGCAGCTGTCGTGTCAACTGCACCTCAGTCATCAGGTCAACAGCATTGAGTATCTTCAACGATGCCCCTACCCAAAGCACATCATCGAAGGATAGCTGTGCATTGATGTTGTACTCTACAAAGTCATTGGCTACATACTTGAGTAAGGCAGAAGGCTTGAAATTAATCAGCCGGTTAACACGAAACACATACCCTCCTGTTAAAATTATTGGGTTTTCTTGTCTGATTGTCTGTAGATCGGTGCCTCTGTCAAAAACATTATTGGCCAGCTGAGGAATTGACAGGCCGACAAAATAAAGCTGAGAATGATAATATATCCCTAATCCAAAATTTGGCCTGAAAGACCTCACATCTTCCTGGAAAACCGGATCATTGGGGTTTTGGATCCTTGCCTTTGAATACTGGGCATCTAACGAATTAAATCCAGCCTGTATCCCAAATGCCAGTTTATTCCATTCGGTAAATTTTATCCGATAAGCATAAATCCCACTCAGTGAATATTGATTGATAATAGAAATATTGTCTCTTACGGCCAACAATCCAACAGCTACATTTTCATTTAGGAGCGGAGAATGAATGGCAAAAGTCTGTGTATTCGGTGCACCTTCAAGTCCCAGGGATTGATATCTGACCAGAGCAGTACCAGTCAAAACCCCACTCGAGCCTGCATAAGCCGGGTTGATGGCCAACCCATTAAACATATATTGACTGAATGTAGCTTGCTGCTGGCCCAAAGCCAGGAAGGAAATGGATGTATATAATATGAGTAAGAATAAGCGCATTTAATTCACCTTTAATATGATAAAACCACTCAAAGGTTTACTCACCTTTTCATCTCCCAAATCAATCTTATAGAAGTACGTCCCGTCTGATGCTTCATGAGAAAACAACCCTCTGTTAGACTGGCCAAACCATACTTTATCCTGATTGTTGTATCCCTCAATCTCAAAGATCAGATTACTGTACCTATCAAATATTTGAACGCTGTTGTCCGGGAACAGATCAATGCCTTCAATGATCCAGACATCATTCATGTTGTCTCCATTAGGTGATACAGCCTGCCATACGATAAGCGGATCATTGAGTTCGAATGTCACTGTAACCAGTACACAAGCTACAGGATCTCCTTCATCACAAAGCTGGTAGGTAAACTCCTCCTTACCTACGAAATCCCTGGATGGAGTATAAACAAATTCGCCATTCGAAGACAGTTCAAGATTACCATGTAACCCTGAACCATCAGCAATTGTCACCTGAAGTCTGGTTCCCTCAGGGTCCATATCATTTGCTGCCAGATCACCACTAAAAGACGTATAGATGTCGTGTTCATAAGTATCGGCTTGACCCACTGGAGGGTCATTTACGGGCACTAAGACTATCTCAACAACCACCGAAGAACAAGCGCCATCATCGTCACAAATTTCGACTGTGGCGTATTCTACACCATTGATTTCAGCAAATGGAGTAAAAAGGAAACAATACTCAACATCAACATCGAGGGAGTAATCTCCAAGGTTGGTTGTGGATGAAACTGTCGGATTTGTGGTGAAATTACCCTCAGGGTCATCGATACCGAGACAAAAAGCTACCTCAACATCTTCAAGTGTTGTGATTGATAGGGTATCGTTGACAATCCCTTCATTCGTGAAACCGGGGGGATCATTTATCGGTAATACGTCTATCACGATAATTACTGAGTCACATAAGGCCGGATCCTGACCATCACATACGATGACTTCGGCTATTACCACTCCATTGAAATCCTGATCAGGATTAAAGGTGGTACATAAATCATCGGGACTCCCTAAATCAAAACTACCTCCCAAACCTAAAATATTCACCTGGTCCAATGTGATAGTAACATCATCCACGTCAATGGCCATCAGGCATATATCCAATGGTTCATCTTCATTGGTATTGTAATAAAGCGTATCTACAGCATTGGTCCCATCATTGATTACCGGTGGATCATTTACAGGCAGCACTTCCACAATTACAATGATCGATGCACATTGTGGGTCAGACCCCACACTTTCGCAAACTGTAAGTAAACCTTCATCTGATCCATTAAAATCAGTATTTGGAGTAAAAGAAACACATAAGTTATCAGCATCCGTAATTACATAGCTACCATTTCCATCAACAGATACCGCATCCGTCAAAATAATAGGGTCACCGTCAGGATCAATGGCATCGATACAAAAATCCAGGGGCTCATCTTCATTTACCTGGAAGAAAAGCGTATCAAAAGGTTCAATAAGCGGATTATTATCTTCATCTACAATCACTGGCGGATCATTCTGAGGAATTACATTCACTGCAACGACCACAGTATCACATAAAGCAGTTGATGCATTGTCGCAGACCACAATTTCTCCATAGACCATACCTGTCGAATCCTTTTCACTTTGAAAGAAGAAACACAAATCGCCTAAAGGTAGATGCTCAAAAATTCCCGGACCTTCTATCGTACTGGCATCAACAACCTCTAAAGCATCCATATCAGGGTCTGTGGCCGTGACACACATTTGGGTAATGACATCCTCCAGGGCATCAAAATATACCGTATCAACAGGAAGCCCTCCTACATGTATCACAGGAGGGTCATTCTGAGGTAATATTTCAATGATTGCAACAAGGGTGTCACATTGAGTGGTGCTTCCCTGTTCACAGACCACCAATCTGAGGGTATCATTGCCATAGTAATCCATGTTTGACACGTAATCAAAACATAGTGTATTCGGATCAGGAATTGTTGGTATTCCATTTCCCGCAACCGAAACAGCTTCAGAAAACTCCAGCGTGTTAGATTCAATATCTATGGCATCAATGCAAAAATTGTCAGCAATGTCCTCTGTTGCCGTATAATAAACTGTGTCTATCGGATTATTGCTCTCGTCAACGATGTCAGGAGGGTCATTCACAGGAATAACATTAAACTCAACGACAACATTATCGCACAAAGAGCCGCTGGAAACTTCATCACATCCTGTAAAACTCACATATTCACTACCACTGTAATTGGCATCTGGTGTGAAGGTGAAACACAGCCCACCTGAAGGAGCTAATACCACGGTGCCTACCCCATTTTCATAGGAGAATCCTGGTTGAAGGTTTACGGGATCTCCATCCGCATCAAAAGCAACCAAACAAGAGTCTAGTACACTGTCCTCAAGTAAGTTCATTACTACTGTATCGACAGGATTCTTGTCAGTTAGATTATCAACAAATATTGGGGCCACATTCGGTCCTATATCCATATCAATACTGACTGAATGGACGTTACTCAGATCATCTCCATCGTCAATCCGGAAGACAATTATCCGGGTAGTAGGATCATCAATCACCTCTACTCCATCATTGCCAGCATGCAAATTCTCATACTTGATACTTCTTAAGGCGGTCTGATAGTCTGCCAGGGAAGCAGATCCCGATAAAGTCAGCAACCCTGTTCCATCATCAAAAGAACCGGTGATCCCATTTTGATCCGTAAACTGCAAGGTGTCTTCCACAGCATCATAGCCCTGAGTGAATGATATGGTTGCCCCTTCAAAGAAGTTGTCGTCCAAATCGAAAATGACCAGCGTATTTTCAATGATTACGTCAGTATCAGACTCTGTATATGGAATGATACTCGCATCCCCTGACAAGACTGCAGGATCATTTACCGGTGTGATATCAAAGGATCGGCTGAGGACATTACTTTCATCCAGGCCATCATGCACCATGATAGAAAATGATCTTACAGCAAGATCAGGATCATCGCTTGAGTTGCTATAGGCAATCCCCTGAATCACAGACTCATACACGACCAATGAGGCTTGCCCAAAGATCTTTACTCTCGTCAACGAAGGTTCCCAGCTAATGTCTAATCCCTGACCTGGTGGCAAAGTGATTACATCTTCCGAAATATTGTAGTTTGCTGTGACGGTCACCCAGGCAGAATCCATTTCGGTATCATCTGCATCCGAAATGCTAAGATCATCAAATATCAAGAGTGGATCTGCATTTTCTGTATAATTCAAATTTCCCGTTGAACCACTAATGACAGGAGGTGTATTGACAATAACCAGTGCAAAGCTGATATCAGATTCAGAAATTCCGGAGGAGCACGAGCCTTCGATCTGTGCACGGGCAGTAATGGAATCTTCATTTTGAAGTGGCTGTGCCAATGTCAATTCCCAGTTGCCATCTATGTCAGAAGCTGTGGTCAGATCTTCAACAAGTGACCCTGTTCCATCAAAAACAGAAACAAAAATATTAGCCAGGGATTCTGAAGTCCCCGTAATCAGACTTTCCCCAACTTTGACGGGTTGATTGATATCGGGCTTTTCAGTAGTTCCTACTTTGAAACCATCACACGTCTGGCAAAGATCTTCAATTGCAGTTGGACACTGTGATTCTGAAAGCGCAACAAACATCTCTTCAAGTGACGAATAATTGTCATCATTCACACCACCAACATCTGAAATATTGCCACTCATGGCGCAAGTGGCCGATACATTGGTGACTGCCATAAAGCGTAATTCTGTCTGTGCAGTGATACCAAACTCATCGGTTAGCACCTGAAATGGTATATAGAAGTCATAAAAATAATCAGCGTCATTACAAGAAGTGGTCCCTGCTACTGAACTTTGAAAATGGGTAGAGAAGGGATAGCCAGCCAGTGGTGTTGGGCAATTGTCTATTCCGTCTATATTGTAAACAAAAACTCCTTGTGACTTATTCTTAATCAGCGTTATATCTACTTCAAATCCAGGGTTATCAGGTGTATAGTTCGGATCGGATGGACCAATGCGGTTATCGGTATCTATTAAAATGGTATAAGATTCAACACTTGGTCTGTTCCCTGCCAGTCTGAACCTAAAGATAAGATTGCCATTTTCGAGAACTCCATACGAGGAAAATCCGGTGGTGTCTGTAGCCAGGTCTGTGGTAGAGCAACTTTGCTGGGCATCACCGTCTGTCTCCCCATCTCCCGCAATTGGGAGTCCAAACATCTTAAGCTCAAATTCATCAACGTAATACCCATCAATGGAAAAAGGACCACCTGATGCGGTAATATAGCCGTCACCATTAGGATCAAGTACACTGTCCCCTGCTTTGAGTATTTGACCACGCTGCTGGGCATAACCAGCCCATACCCAAACTAAGCATATTAAGGAAAATAATATTTGGCGAAAACTAGTCATAGCGATAATTATCCCAAAAATAATACAAATATTACTTAAGTTAATACTATCGGATATGTCATCACTTTGAACTTTTCGGAAAAGATTAAACCAATTCCTCTAAATTTATTGTAGAAACTGGCTGTTAAGGTCAGGTTATCAGATGAGCCTAACTGTCAATCAGAAGATCAAACTTCGTGTCTCCTTTCAGATCATAAGTGTAGGTGTATTACTGGGAATTATCTATGTATCTTTTTCCAACGGGTTTTCAAACATGTACCCTTTTGTCAATGGGGCAGTAATTGGGCTCCTGCTTGGCTTGTTGATCTCTTTTCTTGAGCTGTGGGTATTCACCAAAGGCTCCCGAAAAATGCGTTTTATTTCACAACTATGCCTTCGAACCGTCATTTATATCATTCTGATCATTTCTGTCATACTGGTAGTGACAATTGTTTCCAGATCCTTTCGTATGGACATGTCCTTCACGCAGGTGATCCACTCTGATGAATTTAACACCTATATCATCGACGGTAATTTTAGTGTAGCCATACTCTATGCCCTGCTCTTTGCTTTTTCAATCAATTTTACCCGGATGATCAGCAGAAAAATGGGGCAAGGAATGTTGGTGAGCTTCATCACGGGTACTTTTCATCAGCCTGTTGTACAGGAAAGGATCATCCTGTTTATTGGAATAAAAAATGTTAGTCACTTTTCAAAAACACTAAGCGAATACGATTTTTTCAACTTCCTCAATGACTATTTATTTGATATTACAACACCCATTGTACAACACCAGGGGATTATTTATGAGTATGTAGAAGATCAGGTTGTAGTTACCTGGAGGCCGGAAAAGGGCACCTATCAGGCCAACTGTATCAGGGCGTATTATGCACTTATTGACAAGTTGGAATCAAGGAAAGAATTCTATTTTGATAAATACAACATCATACCACAAACCATTGCCAGCCTACATTTTGGTAAGCTGGTAAGAGCTGAAATAGGGAAGATCAAGACCCAGATTGTTTTCCAGGGCGATGCCATGAATACAGCAGCCAGGATGTTGGGAAAATGTAAAGAGCTCGATCAACAACTGGTCATATCTGATGCTCTTCTAAATAGACTTACGATACCTGTATTGTTTGATGTTAAACCAATGGGCAGTTTTAAACTCAAGGGAAAAGCCGATGAAATTTCTATCTACTCAATAGAAGACAAAAAATTGACAGAAATATGACGGCTGGAATAGGTAATAGAAAGCTAAGGATCACAGGGAGGTTTTTACTGGTCGGTATATCCTTTGGTCTGATCTATCCTATCATCGGACGAGAAATCTTTGACCCCATAGCCCTGCTCAATGGACTCATGATTGGAATAATTGGCAGTCTTTTCCTGTCGGTCTCTGAATTGTATCTCAACAACCCTTTAAAACGGAAAATGAAATTCATACCTCAGGTACTGCTAAAGACTGGCTATTATACGGCATTCTTTGTGCTACTGATCCTGCTTGTTTATTCTGTTAACCGAAGCATTTTTAGTCAAAAAGGATACGTCGAATACTTGAGAAGTGACGAGTTTTCATCTTTCATCATCCATGGAGACTTCAACATCATCATTGGTTATACTTTGCTGATAAGTGCAGCTATCATTTTCACTCATCAGATGTCATTGAAAATGGGTCAGGGTGTTTTACTGAATATGATATTCGGTAAATATCATCACCCAACCAAAGAAGAGCGGGTGTTTATGTTTCTGGACCTCAATGATTCAACAAGTCTGGCTGAAAAACTGGGAGAAGTAAGGTTTAATCAACTGATCAATGAGTTCTTTCAGGATATCACCGATCCGATTGTAAACTCAAACGGACTCATTTACAGGTATGTAGGAGATGAAGTAGTCGTAACCTGGAAAGTGGATGCCGGGACCAAAAACATCAACTGTATCAGGGCATTTTTCAAAGCGATTGAGGTCATCAATAGTAAGCGTGAAAAGTACCTCAACAAATATGGCATATTACCCCAGTTTTGTGCAGGATTTCACATCGGATACGTTGTGATCGGGCAGGTTGGAGATGTGAAAAGCCAAATTGTGTTTAGCGGACATGTACTTTATGAAGGTGGAATCATTGAAAAAAGCTGCAGATCGACCGGTCAATCACACCTCATATCCGAAGCATTGATGGATAAACTGACGTTGCCTCGGTTCTTCATTAAAAAATATGTCTGCGACGTAGAAACCGAGTCTTCTGGCACTGTAAAACTCTACACAATTACTACCCAGGACAAAGCCTAAGCCTATCTTCTGCGTCTACCTCTCCTACCTCCGGAGACTTGTTCCCGGTTTCTTTTGGGCTTATTCTTCCCTTTACGATCTGATTTCTTGGGTTGAGTATCATCATCGTCCCTGTTTACCCTGATACTTCTTCCGTCTATCTCAATACCTTTAAAGCGGTTTCCTAAACCTTTGTCTTGTCCGCCTTCTACATTGAAATAGGCATGGTTCTTTTGCATGGTGACCTCAGTAATGAAATTCCGGTCTATTCTCGAAATATCAGAAATGAAGTGAACGAGATCGGCCTTTGTCATTCCATCAATGCTGCCTATATTGACAAAATAGCGATTTTGACTATCTGATGAGCCTCTTCTGGAACTGCCCCTATCACCTCCGGAAGTCTTGTATTGAGCCGTTTCGTTTAGCTCATCTGATTCATCCATCAGGTGGTCAAGCTGTATGGTAATCAACCGCTTAAGAATATCTTCTTTACTTAATGCATCAAAATGCCCTTCCAGCTGGTTGAGGATATTGGGTGCGTGGTCATCCACTCTGGTACTGGTAATGATATTGGCCCAATGATGAATACGGCTGAATTTCAGTTCATCCATTGATGGGATCATTACCTGCTCAAATTTCACTTTGATTTTTTTCTCAAGCTCAGTGATTTTGCGGCCTTCCCTTGGATTGATAAAGACCAGAGAGATCCCCTTCTTTCCTGCCCTGGCGGTTCTACCACTTCTATGGGTATAGCTTTCCAGTTGATCGGGAAGTGAATGATGAAATACGTGGGTCAGGTCACTGACATCAATACCACGCGCAGCTACGTCTGTAGCAATCAGAAGCTGCATTGACCGGGTCTTAAAACGCTTCATCACAGCATCTCTTTGGCCCTGGCTCAAGTCTCCATGCAGTGCTTCCACACCATATCCCATACCCGAAAGCTCATCAGCAATCTGCTGAGTTTCTCTTTTGGTACGGCAAAACATGATCCCCCGCATCTCAGGTTGTATCTCCATGAATCTACGGACAGCCGCCAGTCGGTTGGAGCTTTTAGTCACCACATACTGGTGAGAAATATTTTTATTGGATTTTTCCTCGGTATTAACAGCAACCTCAATAGGATTCTTCATGTACCTGGAAACAATCTTTCTGATCTCCGGAGGCATCGTAGCAGAAAACAACCACGTTACTCGCTCTTCAGGAGTATGCGACAAAATGGTATCTATGTCCTCCTTAAAACCCATGTTGAGCATTTCATCGGCCTCATCAAGGACCACATATCTTACACTTTCCAGGTTTAATGCTTTTCTGTTAAGCAGGTCAATCAGCCTTCCGGGTGTTGCCACAACAATTTTTGGTCGCTGCTTTAATGCTTTTATCTGGTTGGAAATGGCGGCTCCACCATAGACCACTTCTACTCTGATTTCGGGGTTGTTACGTGAAAAATCGATGAGTTGCGTACCTGTCTGCTGACCCAACTCTCGGGTTGGTGCCATCACAATGGCTTGTATCTCCTTCTGACTCTCATCTATGAGGTCTAACAAGGGTAGACCAAATGCAGCTGTCTTACCAGTCCCCGTTTGGGCGAGGCCAATAAAATCAGTTGGATTGTTTGACAGAAGTTGAGGAATGGCTTGTTCCTGTACTGGTGTGGGTGTTGAAAACCCAATTTGATCCAGGACTTCAAGTAATGACTCTGACAGTCCCAGATTTTTAAAATGACTCAAATGCAATTGTATTAAGCTGCAAAGTTACTGCATATATTGGCATCATCTCAAAAAGAATAACTTTTTATCTTTAAAATTCTACAATTTCAAATTCTGTCCTTCTGTTGGCTGCTCTCCCCTCTTCCGTGGAATTATCTTCGATCGGTGTAGATTCACCATAGCCTTTTGAACGAATCCTGGCTTCATCTATGCCCGCCAGAATCATATAATCTCTCACTGCATCCGCACGACTTTGAGACAGCTTTAGATTGAGTTCATCAGACCCAAGATTATCCGTGTGCCCTCCGATTTCGATAACCATGGTAGGGTTTTTTTCTAAGAGGTCCACTGCTTTGTTGAGCTCTACATAACTAATTGGTTTGAGTTCGGCGCGCCCACTTTCAAAAAAGATGTTGTTCAATACCACCTTTGTTCCCTTTTCTATTGGCTCCAGGGCAATATCCATGGTGATCTCGGCATAGCTGGTATCCTTAGGGATCTCAAAGCTTTCCGAATAAAAGAAAAACCCCTCACTGGTGGTGGAAACACTATAGTTTCTACCCGCCGGCAACACTACCAGATATTCACCACTCACCGAATTACTCTTATTGACTGCCAAAAGCTCACCACTATTGATATCTTCTATTAACACAACTGCACCCACAGGGTCTGTAGTCTTGGCATTAGTCACCACTCCCTGAATAATGATGGTTGGTTTAGGCTTGAGGTAATCCGGAAGTTCGACTTCAAAAAGATCATAGTTGTTTGGATCTAACCTGGAGGAGGCAAAATAGGCTTTACCAGCTGCTGAGATGGTAAATTGTGTATCGTCACCTTCCGAATTCAATGGTGCACCAAGGTTCAATGGTCTCGACCATTTGTTATCTTCAAAAGTAGAGCTAAAGATATCCGTGCCGCCATATCCGGGATGTCCGGTACTTGCATAGTAAAGTGTTTTACCATCCGGTGCCAGATACGGGCCATTCTCATTAAAAGGTGTATTAACCGTACTTCCCAAATTTTGCGGAACGCCCCAAACACCCAAATGATTAATTTGTGTCATGTATAGGTCCATTCCTCCATATCCACCCTGACGTGTGGAAGCAAATATGATTCTGGTCCCGTCGGAACTAATAGTGGGTTGCGAATCCCACATATTGCTATTGACCACATTGCCCATATTTTGCGGAATAGTCCATTCAGTCCCATTCAATTGGGTAATATACAGGTCACAGTTTCCAATACCTTCGTCATCATCACACTTTACATATACCATCAATTGACCGTCACCGGTAAAAGAGGATCCAAAATCATCTCCCATCGAATTCAATGGTTCAGGTAGTAACTGAGGAGCACTCCAGGAGCTATCCACCAAACTGGAAAAATAGATATCCTCACCCCAGTTCCTTCCATTTATGGTATCTTTTTGATTATCGAATCCACCCTTACGGACACTGGTAAAATATAACCTTGTGCCCGTTGGGTTTACCTGAGGTGTATAATCACCATACTCGCTATTCACCCGAGATATGGGCACGGGAGTAGACATCTCTGAAACCTGGGCCCGGATGATAGGGCTTTGGCTGATATACTCTTCGCGGCTTCTGGCCATATGATGATAGATGGCATACTTGGGTGTATTAGGGAACTTCGTCTTGAATTTATTAATGGAGGCTCTGGCCTCATCAAACCGGTTTAATTGTATATAGGAGTTGGCAGCTTCAAAATGATACCATGGAAAATAACCGGGATCAATGCTCTCCAGTTTTTGAAAGGCATTGACAGCCTGGGAATACATGCCCATTTTGACATAGGCTAAACCCAAATAGTTCCAGGCATCCGCATATTCGGTATTGGCAATGACTGCTTTCTCAAAAAGATCTATCGCTGTAGTAAGGTCTCCTTGTTCATAAGCTTTACGACCCTCTCTATAATTATTGATGCTTTGCGCATGGACGGTTGCTATTCCTAATAGCAGAATAATGCTGGCTAATAAAAGTTTCATTGTTGGTAATTCAAATGATTCATACAATTAAAATAGTGAAATAAACAGACAAATGGAAACGTACCATTGTGAGAGAATCCTAAAATAAGGTAAACGAACAGGTATAAACTGGCATAATAGTTGTAAAATAAAAAATGCACCCGGTTGAAAGGTGCATTTTCGCTAGCTGGTTGAGAACTGAATTTAGCTGGTTCAGTAATGTTTTTATAGCTGATTGATGATTTGAAATTAGAATTATGCTTCATTTTTACCAAATCTATTCAAATCCTCCAATTGAAAATATTTAACTATCTGATTATCAGAATATTACGATTAAGGGTGTTTGGTGGTTCTGAGAATATTTTTCTTATATCATATAATAATTTTCACCACTGGTCAGAAGATTTGATTACAGGTCGCGAAGATGTAAAAAGACGAAAGTCAAAATCATTTTCCGAAATACTAATTGCATAAATTATTGATATTCAATTAAATAGAATATTTTTCTTACTTTTTATTGAGAATATTTTTCTTAATCACTAATATTAAAGCAATTATCAGGAATTGGATATCATCAATAAAAACATTCGGACTCTCCGGAAGCTTGAAAACATCAAAAGTCAAAGTGAATTTGGTGAACTCATTGGTGTACCCAGCCACAATATCAACAAGTATGAGAACAATGTGATCCCCAAACCTGACGTTCTCAGAACCATTGCTACAACTTTTAATATTAATCTACATTTATTCTTAACCCGGGAGCTTACCAGGAAGAATTATGACGATTTTAAAGTTGAACGGGATACGGAAATCAAACTGGAAGGATTAAAGAGTGAGTTTACCAGTGATATAGAAGTGAAGCGTGGTGATGTAGACAGGATGGCCACCTATTTCACTGATAAATTAATCATGATTGAGCAAAATGATTTAAATGAAATAGACCGTCAAAAGCTATTTAAAGATCTCAAAATACTTTTTCTGGCTTACCATAAAAAATTGAAAGATTTTTATGAGATGCAAGACCGATTGTCTTTCATCCTTGAAGGCAAAGGTCCCCCTACCCAGTCATAAATTTCCGGTCACTGATTATTGGTTTTTATATTTGTGCTATACTTTCGCTGTATAGTGTATCATTAACCTAACGCTGACCTACATGAGTGGTTTATCCAAAAGGATTGGTCTAATCCTATCATTTACCTTATTCTTTACTATACCCATATTTGCTCAGGAAGCAGAAATTGACAGTGGTGCTACCGCATGGATGCTCACATCAACCATGCTTGTTCTCCTGATGGTCCCCGGGCTTGCCATGTTTTATGGTGGTTTAGTACGGACTAAAAACGTATTGGGAACAATGATGCATAGCTATGTGGCTATGGGCATCATGACACTACTATGGATCATTTGCGGCTATAGTATGGCTTTTGGAAATAATGTACTGGGTGGATGGTTCGGCTGGAACCCTGACTATGTTTTCTTAAAAGGAATAGATAATAGCATCATGGATGGTATTCCCGAGTATGTATTTACGATGTTTCAGGGAAAATTTGCCATCATCACGCCAGCAATCATTGCCGGTGCCTTTGCAGAAAGGATCTCCTTTAAAAGTTACTGCGTATTTATTGCGCTTTGGGGCATATTGATTTACAATCCGCTTTGTCACTGGGTATGGGCTAGCGACGGATTCCTATTCAACCTGGGAGCCAATGGCGCCATAGATTTTGCAGGGGGTACTGTTGTTCATATTTCAGCTGGTGTAAGTGGCCTTGTTGCGGCCATTTATCTGGGAGCTCGTAAAATGCATCCTCACCTGCCGATGTCACCAAACAACCTGGTCATGACATTAATCGGAGCAGGACTACTTTGGGTAGGCTGGTTTGGCTTCAATGCCGGTAGCAGTATCGAAAGTGGTCTGAGTACGGCACAGGCTTTGACAGTTACTCAGATTGCCGCAGCTGCGGGTGCCATTACCTGGGTGATTATTGAAGGTTGGCATCAGGGCAAGTCCACGGCGCTGGGGCTTGTATCAGGAATCCTTGCAGGACTGGTTGCCATTACACCTGCAGCAGGTGTCGTTCAGCCTGTTGGAGCCATCGCATTGGGTGTTTTAGCCACCATTGCCTGTTACATGGCGATCATATTAAAAAACAAACTGGGCTACGATGATACGCTGGATGCTTTTGGTATCCATGGTGTGGGAGGAATCATTGGCGCAATTTTCCTTGTTTTCTTTATCAGAGAAAGCTGGATGACGGAAGCTGCAGAACTGGCTGGCGGTAGCTGGACCATCGCTCAACAGCTTGGCGTACAGATAGTGGCCATCCTTATTGCCGTGGTTTATGCTGCCGGTGGTACACTGTTGATACTATTTGTATTGAACAAAATTATGAAGGTACGTGTGAATGAAGAGGCTGAAAACAAAGGTCTGGATAATTACTACCACGGTGAAAAAGGATACGGAATGATCAACCCTAATTAAGTAGAAACATGAAAATGATAATTGCCATCATCAGAGATAATCAGCTTGACCAGGTAAGGGAATCGCTTATTCAAGCAGGGATCACCCGTATCACAGTAAATCATGTCTCGGGCCACGGAAGAAAAGTATCTGAAGAGATCTATAGGGGCCAAAAGGTTATTCCAAATCTTGTTTCTAACATTCGATTGGAAATTGCTGTCAATGACAAATACGTAGACACTGCTGTGGAAGCCATTACCAGTGCAGCACAACCCAATGACGGTGATATGATTGGAGGAGGTAAAATATTCATCCTCCCAATCGAAGAATGTATAAGAATACGTACAGGAGAAAAAGGCTCAGACGCTATCTAAGGTCTAACTAAAAATTATATGTGAGGCTAACCTGTAAATATCGCTATCGATTTTTACAGGTTAGCCTCAGTCATATCTGCTGCTCCCCTCTTGGAGCAAAGCTTCAAATTCTATTTAATTGCCAGGCAAACAGGGCTGGAAACCTCCACTTTTTCACCTGTATAAGCTATCTTCCCTGTAGCAGGATCAATGGAATATACGGTCACGCTATTGGCATTTTGGTTAGCCACAAGCATATATTTCCCACCAGGGTGAACCATAAAATTACGTGGCCACACGATCTCTTCAGGTTCTATTTGTACCAAAGTCAGCTTGCCATCATTGGCTACAGCATAAACGGCAATGCTGTTGTGCCCTCTGTTAGAGGCATAAAGGAACTTCTCATCAGGAGACAAGTGAATGTCTGCGCAAAAACTTGATTCAGTAAATCCTTCCGGAAGCGTTGACTTTCTGTCAATCACAGTAAATTTCCCTGATTGCTTATCTACACTGAAGGATACAACTGAGCTGGATAGCTCGTTGACGACAAATGCCTTATCGCCGGCCTTATTAAAGATAAGGTGTCTCGGTCCGTCGCCAGGTTCCATTTTGGCTGCAGATTGCGCTTCTGAAATTGAACCATCCTCAGCTACAGGGTATGCCAGAATCTCGTCAAGTCCCAGGTCAACAATGTAAAGTATTTTATCATCCTTACTAAACATCCCGCAATGGGCATGAGGACCTTTTTGCCTTGATGATGGCCCGAACTCTCCCGAATTAAAAGCAGTCCCGGTAATAGATCCCAAAGCTCCATTTTCTTTTATGGAATAAACTGCAACTCCCCCTGTTCCGTAGTTGGCAGAGGCAGCCAACTTGCCATTATTACTCAATACCACGTGACATGGAGATGACTCCTCCGGTGAAAGGTGATTGGTAAGTGATGTTTGGCCATTATTCCAGGTATAAGACGATATCCCTCCCCGGCCGTCTATAGCATTCACAGCATAAAATGTAGTCTTGTCTTCATTCCAGGCTAAAAAAGTAGGGTTTGTGGCATTCGTTGCCAAAGAGATACCTTTGATTGATCCGGTATTGTTATTGAAAGCCAGTTTATAAATACCTTCACTTCCTTCGTTGGTGTAAGTACCAACCAGTATCGTATCAACTTCATTCATTGTGGTTTGTTCAGCGTTATTGCCTTCAGGCTTTTTGCATGCAGCGAATGCCATCAGGCAGATTATTGGGATTAAGATCTTTTGCATTTGAATAAATATTTTGCGGTAAAGGAACAAATAAATTGTCTAAACGAATATAGCAGTTTCAAATTCTTGTCTCTTTCTGTAAATAGTTGAATATTAGCTACAACTTTTACTCAACAATTACCCAAACACCTATGTCTAGAGCATACAACTTCTCTGCTGGTCCTGCCACATTGCCTTTCCCTGTCCTGGAAAGAGCACAAAATGAATTAACTGACTATCAGGGAACCGGAATGTCGGTCATGGAGATGAGTCATCGATCTGCAGAATTTATGGAGATCATCCAATCTGCAGAAGCTGATCTCAGATCTTTGATGCGAATCCCTGAAGATTATAAAGTATTGTTTCTTCAGGGTGGCGCATCCATGCAATTTGCCATGGTACCGCTCAACCTGTTGTCAAAATCGCACCGGGCAGACTATGTCAATACGGGTAGTTGGTCAAAAAAAGCCATTGCTGAAGCAAAGAGGTATGGTGCCATCAACGTAGTTGCTTCCTCGGAAGACAAAAACTTTTCATATATCCCCCAGCTAAACCCTGGTCTGTTTACGGCCAATGCAGACTATGTACATATCACTACCAACAATACCATTTACGGAACCTGTTTTCCTGAAATCCCTGACACAGGAAATGTTCCCCTGGTGGCAGATATGTCATCCAATATCCTGTCGCAGCATTACGACATCACAAAATTCGGATTGATCTACGCGGGCGCCCAAAAGAATATCGGTCCAGCCGGGGTAACCATCGTAATCATCCGAGAAGACCTGCTAGGCAAAGCCATGGAGGTGACCCCTACCATGCTCAACTATCAGACCCATACAGAAGCCGATTCAATGTTCAACACGCCCCCATGCTATTCTATCTATATTGCCGGGCTTGTCTTTAAATGGTTGATCAAAAATGGTGGTATCGATGCCATGGAAAGAAGAAATCGTGAGAAGTCTGGACTGCTGTATGATTTCCTGGATAATTCCAGCCTCTTCAAAGGTACTGTCTCAAAAGAATCTCGTTCGATCATGAATATCCCTTTTGTGACGGGCAGCGATGAACTCGATGCCAAATTCATTAAAGAAGCCAGTGCAAGAAACCTAAAAACCTTGAAGGGTCACAGGTCAGTGGGCGGCATGCGGGCGAGCATTTATAATGCGATGCCCAAAGAGGGAGTCGAAGCACTTGTTGAATTTATGAAAGCATTTGAATCGGAAAATGGATAAATATGGATTTTTCGATCAGGACTTTCAACAAGATCTCCCCAACAGGACTTAATCGGTTTGACCCGTCAAAATATGCTGTTGGAGAAGAGGTAGATAATCCGGATGCTATTCTTGTCAGGAGTGCTTCCTTGCATGATTACGCTATCAACGGAAACCTCAAGGCCATTGCGAGGGCTGGTGCCGGAGTAAATAATATCCCGTTAGACGCTTGTACAGCCAAAGGCGTGGTGGTTTTCAATACACCGGGAGCCAATGCCAATGCTGTGAAAGAACTTGTACTATCCGGGCTGCTCCTGTCTTCAAGGAAGATCTATGAAGGCATTCACTGGGTCCAAAGCCTCAGGAACTCCGGAGAAGATATTGGCAAGATGGTAGAAAAAAACAAATCCTCTTTTGCGGGACCGGAGTTGTACGGCAAAACTTTGGGCGTAATTGGCCTTGGAGCCATAGGAATGCTGGTAGCCAATGCTGCAGAGAGTCTGGGAATGAAAGTAATTGGGTTTGATCCTTATATCTCCATCAATTCAGCCTGGCAACTCTCCAGGTATGTCCAAAGGGCAGAAAAGCTGGAAGAGGTACTTAGCAATGCTGACTATATCAGCCTGCACATGCCCTTGAATGATAAAACGAATGGATTCCTTGACGCAGAAAAGATTGCACTCATGAAGCCTGGTGTAAGTATTCTCAATTTCGCTCGTGGAGGATTGGTGGAAAGAAAAAGTCTGTTGAAAAACATAGAAACAGGACATATCAGGTATTTTGTTACGGATTTTCCTGAAGCGGATCTACTCGGCCACGACCAGGTCATTACGATTCCACATCTGGGGGCATCTACACCGGAATCGGAAGATAATTGTGCTACCATGGCAGCTGACCAGTTAATGGATTATCTTGAAAATGGAAACATCAGAAACTCTGTGAATTTCCCAACCGCCACCATGCCCAGAAACGGTGGCAGCAGAATCATTATTGGGAACAAGAATATACCAGGATACGTAAGCAAGATCACCTCCAGGCTGGCAGATCAGAACATCAACATTGCTGATATGCTCAATCAACATCATGGCGACATTGCTTTCAATATCATTGACCTTGACAGCCCAATTAGTCATCAGGAAATAAGTGACATTAGACAAATGGAAGGTATTTTTCTGATTAGGCTCATCCCACCAAACAACTAAATCATGAAAATCAACCCATTCAAAGGCATAAGGCCCCTACCCGAAAAGGTAAAAAACATTGCCTCCAGACCTTATGACGTATTGAGTTCTGAAGAAGCAAGGGAGGAATTTCAAAAGAATCCCGAATCATTTCTACAGGTTGTGAAGCCGGAAATCACTCTGCCCATAGCAACTGATCACTATGAACCCAGGGTATATCAGGCAGCGAAGGACAATTTTGAAAAGCTGCTAAAAGAAGGTGTATTTATTCAAGACCAAAAAGACTCCTACTACATCTATGAGCTTGTGATGAATGGCCGGTCTCAAAATGGGATTGTCGGTTGTGCTTCCGTGCAGGATTACTTCGACAACAAGATCAAAAAGCATGAACTCACCCGACCCGTAAAAGAAAAGGATCGCAAAAACCATGTAAGGGTCGCAATGATGAATGCAGAGCCAGTATTTTTTGCCTATAAGGCTGTGAAATCACTTGACAACATGGTCGGTCAAATAAAACAACAACCCCCGGTTTATGATTTCAAGGCAGATGATGGCGTGATACATCGGTTTTGGCAAGTCGATGATCCGGCACTTGTAAGTCAGATTGAAAAGGAATTTGAAAAGATGCCTGCAACTTACGTAGCCGACGGGCATCACCGAACTGCAGCTGCGGCACTGGTTGGCAAAGACCTTCAAAAGGAGAACAAGGGTCATAATGGGAAAGAACCATATAACTACTTCCTGGCTGTCCATTTTCCAGACAATCAGCTTCAGATTATCGACTACAACCGTGTAGTAAAAGACCTCGATGGATTATCAAGTGATGCATTCATTGAAAAGCTGAAAGCATCGTTTGAAGTAGTTGAAAAGGGATCTCAAATCCACAAGCCAACAAGGCTGCATGAAATGAGCATGTACCTGGAAGGTAATTGGTATCAACTATTGGCCAAACCACACACCTATGATGACGCTGATCCGATTAAGGCACTGGATGTGACCATTCTCTCGGAATCCATCTTAAAGCCTGTACTCAATATAGTAGACCTGCGAACAGATGAACGAATTGATTTCGTCGGAGGAATCCGTGGATTGGAGGAGCTGGAAAAAAGAGTGGACTCGGGAGCAATGAAGGTCGCATTTGCTTTATATCCTGTCTCCATTCAGCAGCTCATCGACATTGCGGATAGTGGAGCAATCATGCCACCCAAAACTACATGGTTTGAACCTAAATTGAGGAGTGGGCTGGTGGTGTATAAGCTTGAGGACTAATCCCTGGTAATTCTCAGAATCTTATCCGGTTGATTCAGCACCACATAAAGCGCTCCATCTGGACCGAATTTCAGGTCACGGACTCTACCAAAACCTTTCAGGATCATTTCCTGAGCAATGACTTCATTTTTCTTATTAATTGAAAGTTTTCGCACTTCTTCAAAAGCCAGGGCTCCAACAAATAATTCATTTTTCCATTTAGGAAAAGTATTGCTGTTACAAAACTCAGCGGCACACACAGCAATAGAAGGTGTCCAATGTACTACTGGCTGAAGCATGCCCTCTTGCTCCGTCTTGCCAGACACTACACTTCCATCATAATTCAGCCCATAAGTAATGACCGGCCAGCCATAGTTTCCACCCTTTTGGAGAATATTTAGCTCATCTCCTCCCATGGGTCCATGCTCCGTAAACCAGATATCATCGGTCTTTGGGTGTTGAGAAATGCCCTGTACGTTTCTATTGCCAATCGTATACACCTGGGCCAAAGCCCCGGGAGTATTGATAAATGGATTGTCTTTGGGCACAGTACCATCAGGATTTATTCGATAAATCTTGGCTACGGGTTTCGAAGGGTCAAGGGCATCTTCCTCATAGTTCATATCTCCAATACTAAAATACAAATACCCCTCTTTGTCAAATAGAAAGCGACAACCCCATCTGTTCCCTTCAGTAACCAATAAATTGTCGGGCACTTCGAAAAGCACTTGCTCATTGCTCCACATATTATTTGCAATTTGCCCCCTCACGATCTTTGTCATCGCAGGAGCCATATTGTCTGTAATATTCTCGGGCGCATAGCTTAATGCCAGGTAAATCCACCCATTATTCTTATAGTTTGGATCAATAGCAATATCCATATATCCTCCGGTCCGGAACTCCTGGGTCTGCGGAACATCCTCTACAGGTGATTCTAATGCTTCTCCTTTTACAATCCAACGCAATACCCCTCTCCTCTCGGAAATCAGAGCGCTATCTTTAGAGATAAACTCAATGGCCCAGGGTGTTCTGATGGCCCTCGTTTCAACCCATTCTTCTACTTTCAATGTATAATCACTCGTTTCAATGGTCTCAGGAACAGGTCTCTCACGGTTTGGATGGATCTTTTGGGATTTGGAGATATAGCTTACCAGTGACTTGATTTGATCTCCAACCAGCACCTGATTCCACCCAATCATCTCTGTACCAGGTATACCATATGTTATGTTTCTGGTCATTAAACCGCTCGTTCTGCCGTATTTCCAATCTGTTTTGATCAACGTACTAGCAGAGTTGCCTTCCAGATTGGCACCATGACACCCTGCACAATAGGTTTTATAGAGTGTTTCTCCATCCTGTGCACGTAGCGGACGCCAGGTGAATACCAACAACAAAATCAACATAGATGACAAGAAGGTTGATGGGGTCATACAACTAAATATTTCTCTGTTATTATAAAATATGCTCAAAAAACGAATTACTACACAATATTTGCTCTTCATCGCGTTTCAGGTTAAATTTAATAGAAACAACTCCACAATGATAGCTCAAATTCTAAACCTCACCTACTTGCTCTTTGTGTTGGTCCAGCCTAAACAAAGCTCTATGGTTGGAGCGTGGGAAACCAAGGACGAAGACGGCAACACCCTTTCAATGATAGTTACTGAAAAGTACTTTTCTGTGGCAGCCTATAAAACAAATCCAGCTGAATTTGTTTTCACTCTGGGTGGCTCCTGGGAGCAACAAGGTCAACACACCAAGGTCACCTATGAATTTAATACTCAGGACAAGAGTCTTGTTGGGACAGGTGATGTCTTTGAGATCACAATCATCGATGACAAAATGACTGCAAATGGTCTTAACTGGAAAAGAATTGATAAAGGTAAACCTGGTAAGTTGGAGGGTGCCTGGCTCATTACAGGTAGAAAACGAGATGGTGAAATAAGCATGAGGAGTCCGGGAGCCCGTAAAACCATGAAAATCTTATCCGGAACACGTTTTCAGTGGATTGCATATAATAGTGAAACTGGTGAGTTTTCCGGAACAGGTGGTGGTACCTATACGACCAAGCGAGGTAAATACACTGAGAATATTCAATTTTTCTCCAGAGACAACACCCGGGTTGGAGCCAGGCTTGAATTTGACTACGAAATACATGTAGGTTCCTGGCACCATAGCGGCCTAAGCAGTAAGGGAGACCCCTTGTATGAAGTCTGGGAAACCAGACAGTCACTGGGCATCTAGAAATCATTCGTTAAGGGTTTTCCACAGAAATTTCATAGATATTGTGAAATTTCTGTGCCAGTACCTTCTAGTGAAGTAATTTCACACCCTGATTAATAAATAGCATTCATGTCCTTAAAAAACCCTATCTCTTTCTTACTAATAGTATTTACGTTTCTGTCGTTCCTTCCTTCTCAGGCACAGGAAGTTCATGGTGAGCCGGATGTATGGTTCCTCTTGCTCAACCACTATAAGATCAACGATGACTGGAGTGTTGGCAATGAATTCCACATGCGTTACAGTGATTACCTCAATGAAGAAGAGCAATTGTTAATCAGGCCATTTGTCAACTTTCATGCAAACCCCAATGTGGTATTGACAGCGGGGTATACGTTTATCAACACCTACCCCTATGGAAAATATCCTCTGCCAGTCAATAAGCCTGAAAACAATTTCTGGGAACAAGTAACCGTGATTCAGGATATTAATAAGACGAATGTACAGCACAGGTATCGCTGGGAACACCGGTGGCAAGGTGACCTGGTTCAAAGCGGAGTCAATGGACCCTACGAAGTAGATGGTTATTCATATAGTAATCGGTTTCGATACAGGTTGACAGTGAGAAGACCTATAAGTGAAAAATTGTTCATCAATATTTTTGATGAGCTGTGGATAGGCATGGATCAACAGCTGCGCAATGTCGCATATGACAGAAACTGGCTTTACCTCGCTCTAGGCTTACAAATCACAGACAAAATCTCTGTTCAGACTGCTTATTTACATCAGTATGTGAAAAACAATCCTGATCGTTACGAGAAACATCCTACACTTCAAATTACCGTTGATGCCAGAATAAGGTAATTCTATTTTAGTATGGAAAAACCCAGTTCATATTGTGTTGCCATTCAGATGATGGAGCCTGACAATGTCCACAGACATTATCATGACAAGCAATACGGTTTTCCCATTGAAGATGATGATGAATTATTTGGAAGGCTAATCCTTGAAATCAATCAGGCCGGTTTGTCCTGGACCACCATCCTGAACAAAGCGGACAACTTTAGAAATGCATATTCCGACTTTTCCATCAAACAGGTCGCAAATTATAATGACAATGATATTCAGCGATTGCTTGATGATGCGGGAATTATTCGAAATCGGCTTAAAATAAATGCAGCGATTCATAATGCCCAACAGATACGGAAATTGCAAGCAGACTTTGGTTCTTTCAAAGCCTGGCTGGATCATCATCACCCAAAAACAAAGGTGGAATGGGTAAAACTCTTCAAAAAAACATTTCGGTTCACAGGGGGAGAAATCACCAATGAATTTTTGATGAGTACCGGCTACCTGCAAGGTGCCCATGTACCTGAGTGTCCTGTATACAATCAGGTACTAAGTACCCGACCAAAATGGGCAGAAAAATAAATAACAACTAAGGTTTCTTGCGTATATTGGTCAGCCAATTACCATAAACAAGTTAACCTTAATCAAAAATGCCCACCCTTTTCATCAATAGATTAATAGTCTTATCGACGATCACGCTCATATTTATCTCTTGCCAGAAAAAAGTCCAGGAAGCAGTAGAGCTTACTGAAGAAGAAAAAAGACTTCCTGAAAATGCGCTTGTCGGTTTTGAAATAGCAGATGGCCTCGAAGCCACCTTGTTTGCCTATGAGCCCATGATTGTCAATCCCACCAACATGGATATTGATTCGAAAGGTCGCATATGGATATGTGAGGGATACAATTACCGACCACACCTAAACCCGGGGAATCCCACAAAAGCTGAGGGAGACAGAATTGTGATACTTGAGGATACCGACCAGGATGGAAAAGCGGATAGCCGAAAAGTATTTTATCAAGGCAATGATATAAATGCTGCTTTGGGCATTACGGTTTTGGGAAGTAAAATCATTGTCTCGGTAAGCCCTAATGTCCTGGTGTTTACCGATGAAGATGGAGATGACAAACCTGAAAAAAAAGAGATTCTATTTAGCAATATTGGCGGAGAACAACATGATCATGCTGTGCACGCTTTTGTATTTGGGCCTGATGGCAAACTTTACTTCAATATGGGTAACGCCGGTGGCCAGCTAGCTGATAAAGAAGGCAAAATTATCCGGGATGTTACGGGTAAAGAGATCATTGACAATGGCAAACCCTACCGGGAAGGGATGATCTTCCGGACAGACAATGAGGGTTCAAAGGTTGAAGTGCTTGGACATAATTTCAGAAACCCCTATGAAGTGACGGTTGACTCGTACGGAAACATGTGGCAATCAGACAATGACGATGATGGTAACAAAGGTGTCCGGATCAATTTTATTGTCCCATATGGTAACTACGGCTACAGAGATGAGATGACTGGTGCAAACTGGAGGGTTGGTCGATCCGGGATGCATGAGGAAATTCCTCTACGACATTGGCACCAAAACGATCCGGGTGTAATTCCAAACCTGCTTCAGACGGGTGCCGGATCACCTACAGGCATTGTATTTTACGAAGGAGATCTACTCCCAAAGCCCTTTCAGAACGCGATCATCCATACAGATGCGGGTCCTAATGTGGTACGGGCCTACCCTACCCAAAAATCCGGAGCAGGATATACTGCCGAGATCAAAAACATCATGAAAGCTAAGTCAGATCAGTGGTTCCGGCCGGCAGATGTCTGTGTGGCCCCTGATGGATCTATTTTTGTAGCAGACTGGTATGACCCGGGTGTAGGCGGACATCAGGTGGGTGACCAGCAGCAAGGCAGAGTCTATCGCATTGCCCCGAAAGGAACTCAGTATAAGGTAACTCCTCCTATCCTGGAAACACCTGAAGATGCTACAGAAGCATTGCAAAGCCCTAACATGGCCACCAGATACCTTGCCTGGACCAAACTAAAAGATTGGGGAAAAGCCGCGGAGCAACCGCTCAAAACATTATACGATGGTGGCAAAAATCATATCAAAGCGAGAGCACTATGGCTTTTGGCTCAAATTGATGGCAAAACCTCAGAATTCATCCAAATGGGATTGAAAGAAGCCAACGAGGACCTAAGGATCGCGGCACTGAAGATTGCCCAGTCTTTTGATGCAGCTAACCTTAAGACTTACCTGAATCAACTCCAGAATGATCCTTCGTTACAGGTACAGCGCGAGATGTTAACCGCGCTGAAAAAACTTCCAACCGAAGAGGCTATTGACTTGTGGGTGACGATGGCTCAGAATTATCCCGTTGGTGATCGTTGGTACCTCGAGACACTGGGACTGGTGAGTGACCAGGCCCCGGACAAATACCTGGCTGCATGGAAGAATTCAGCGGGTGAATCATGGAGCTCAGACGCAGGTCGCGATATTGTCTGGAGATCCAGGGCGGTTTCATCTTTACCGCTGCTCAGTCAGCTCATTAAGAATACGAGTATTTCGGAGAAGGATCTGAACCGATATTTCCGTGCTTTTGATTTCATTGAATCTCCACAAAAAGAAAAGGCGCTGATCGCTTTACTTGATGGTGAGCACCCTATGAAAGACCACATCAATCTGCTTGTTTTGAATCATGTTTCAGCTTCCTCTGTAGCAAACTCATCAAAATTGAAAGGAGTTCTTACCTCGACCTTGAATCAAGTAAAAGGGACAGAACAATACATCGAATGGGTTAGAAAATTTGAACTTACTGATCAAACGCCTGAACTGGAACGTCTTTATCTAACAGATCCAAATGGTAGGCTGGGTATTGCTGCTGCAGACCTCCTTTTGGACCTCAAAGGCCTGGATTATTTCAAACAACAATTGAAATCCGGCGATCAGACCATAGTGAACAACACCATTGCTGTTTTATCCAATACCGGTGGCAACCAGACCTGGAACCTGCTTAAGGACGTTGCTTTTGATGAGAATGAAAATCTGGCCTTACGCAAGAAAGCAATTTCAGCAATGGGAAAAGGATGGTCAGCAGAAAGCAAACTTCTGGATATGTTGATCAAAAATGAGATTCCTGAGCAGTTTGTAGAAATAGCGGCCACCACCCTCATGAGCGCCATCAAAGGCAGTGTACGTGAAGAAGCAGCAAAATATCTTTCACTCCCTGAGGGCGAAAGTCTGCCTCCGGTTGAAGAACTGGTTGCCTTGTCCGGGTCTCCGGAAAATGGAAAGGTTGTCTTTGATCAGTATTGCCAAACCTGCCACCAGGTAAATGGTGCTGGCATTCAATTCGGACCCAATCTTTCTGAAATCGGGAATAAGTTGAGCAAAGAGGGATTGTATGCAGCCATCCTATACCCTGATGCCGGGATCAATTTTGGCTACGAGGGGTTTGTCCTTGAAACCAAATCCGGAGATATGGCCGTCGGATACATATCCAGTCAGACCGAGGATGAAATAGAACTAACCATGATGGGAGGAATAAAATCTAACTATAAGCGAGCTGATATTGCATCGCTCAAAGAAATGGAAAACTCCCTCATGACCTCAGGTTTGCATCGTGCCATGACCAAAGAACAAATTGTAGACCTGGTGACTTACCTTAACCAACTGGGGAAAGAGCCGAGTTGATCAGATTCTCACTATGCCATTCGCTTAGTGAGAATCCCTTTTCACTTCGTCACCAGAGCCACCGCTTAAGAAATCGAGGTCAGCACCCAGGTTAGCCTGCTGCACATGATCGATGTACAACTGCACATAACCTCGTCCGTATTTAAGATCATAAGGTTTCCAGTTTTTCCTTCTTTCCTCTAGTTCCTGGTCAGAAACATGTAGATGTATTTTTCTTTTTGGAACGTCTACTTCAATAAGATCTCCATCTTTCACAAGGGCCAATACACCTCCCGCCGCTGCTTCAGGTGATGTATGAAGGAAAACGGTACCAAATGCTGTTCCACTCATCCTGCCATCAGAAATGCGCACCATATCAGTGACGCCCGCGTCTAGTAGCTTCTTAGGCATACCCATATTGCCAACTTCGGCCATTCCGGGATACCCTTTAGGACCTACGTTTTTCAGCACAAGAACACTGTCTTTATCTACAGGTAAATCAGGATCATTGATCTTGGCATGAAAATCTTCAATTGTCTCAAACACCACCGCTTTGCCTTTATGAACCATTAGTTCCGGCGTAGCAGCCGAAGGCTTGATGATAGCTCCATCTTTTGCCAGATTTCCTTTAACCACAGCCAGACCTGATTCGGTTTTAAATGGTTTTTTAAGGGTAGCAATGATCTCGTCGTCATAGCACACAGCATCTTTTACATTCTCTTCCACCGTTTGTCCGGTTACTGTCACTATGTCTTTGTGTATTTTGGAAAGCAGTTCTTTCATGACCACAGGTAATCCTCCAGCGTAATAAAACTCTTCCATCATGTATTTTCCTGAAGGTTGAATGTTGGCCAATAGAGGTATATTATTACTCAAATGATCAAAATCTTCCAGATCCAGCTTCACGCCTATCCTACCGGCAATGGCTAACAGGTGAACCACAAAGTTTGTAGAACCTCCGATGGCTGCATTCACCATGATCGCATTTTCGAAGGCTTTACGAGTCAGTACTTTTGACAAGCGAAGGTCTTCATTGACCATGTCTACAATACGCCTTCCTGTCATGTGGGCCAATACCTTTCTTCGCGAATCTGCCGCCGGGATGGCTGCATTTGTGGGCAATGAAACTCCAAGCGACTCAACCATACATGCCATCGTAGAAGCTGTTCCCATCACGGCACAATGTCCACTACTGCGACACATGGCTGCCTCACCTTCCAGCATGTCGGCCTTATTCATGTCGCCCTTTCTATAGGCTTCACTAAATCTCCAGATATCTGAAGTGGCAATTTTCCTACCCCTAAAGTTTCCATTGAGCATCGGACCTCCTGACACAAAAATGGTAGGAATATCCACACTTGCCGCTCCCATAAGTATGGAAGGAGTAGTTTTATCACATCCTCCGAGGAGTACAACCCCATCGATAGGATTACCCCGAATACTTTCTTCTGCATCCATACTGGCCAGGTTGCGAAAGAGCATAGCCGTAGGTTTGATAATCGTTTCACCCAGTGACATCACAGGAAACTCCAGTGGAAATCCACCTGCTTCCCACACCCCACGCTTAACAGACTCTGCTAAATCTCTAAAATGACCATTACAAGGGGTCAACTCAGACCATGTATTACAAATTCCAATGACTGGTTTTCCTTCAAATTCATCAGGCGGATAACCCTGATTTTTCATCCAGGCCCTATAGATAAAACCATCTTTTCCTTCTCTGCCAAACCAGTCACGGCTTCTTAGTTTCTTACTCATGAGGTGAAATTAATTATTTTCTATTGCAAGCTGATATCCAACTACTACTTCTATTCCTTTATTTTTCATCAATTCATTGGCGGCATCCCTGCTGACGTCTGTTTGCCACACATAGAGTCTTTTCAATGAAGCGATCTGGCTCAATGACTCCAATCCAACATCAGTAATACTTGTTGCCACAAGGTTTAAAGATTCCAAATATTTCAAATCACTGAGTGCTGCCACATGATCATCAGCAATTGGATTGCCCGCCAAATTTAACCTGGTCAGGTGACTTAGTTCACTGATGCTTTCCAGACTCGATGGATCATCCAACTTATCTTTTAGATCAAGCCAGGTGATATGATCCTTTAGTTGCAGTAATTGTTCTACCTCCTGGCCAGTCAGTTTTTTCACGTCCTGAGATACACTCACATCCAGAAAATTGTTTTTAGCAGAGAGCTTACGGATGTTGAAAGCAGTCATACTTTCAATCAATTGATTCTTTTCCTGATTCAACTCGGGTGCCGTGGCCTGTTCATAATATGGCTTAGGGGTCACATCTATCTTGTGATCCCGCATCAATAGCTCAGATAAGTGATCAGGAATCTCTGACTGACTTAGCCGGGAATCAGCTTTGGCACCCTCTTCAATCCACCAGGCTATCAAACTGACTTCGGTAAATGCCAAAGGCTGCTCCTTCAATGGCATGAATTTCTGATGACTGACAGGGAGTGTAATTCTTCTGAAAAGCTCACTACTCAAGGGTTTACCGGGGCTAATCGTTGCATTGCCATCGCCGCCCTCCATGAGTGTTTCGTAGGTGGTAAGTACCAGTCCGCCTTTTGCCTGAGTTTCACTGTGACATGGCATACACTTGGTTTCCAGAATGGGCATAATCATATCAGTAAATACGACCACAGAATCCGGATTTCCAGGCACTTTGTCCAGTGGTGCAAGCTTTTTCCCGGATGCACCAGCGATTTTCTTGATAAATCCCGGAGCATGTTCTACAAGATATCCCTCTCCATGGGTGAGTGTACCTCCCAGGTGCCCGGTCAGCGAAAGAAAGAGGATCAACACAATAAATATCCCACCTATAATTTTTGACGAGACTTTTAATATCCCTATTTCAATGAGCCAAAGACCTGCAGAAAGAACGACAACAGAAATCCCAAACCATTTGTGAAGTGACAGCACGTCATCATCATAGCCACGATCTCCAGCTATGAGTAAACCAAAGATCACTGAAACAATAGCGCTGATGGCTCCCAACAGCAATGTCCAGGAGACAGCTGCTTTTAGCTGATTGAATTGTTTGAGTCTTGAAGCCCCTTCAAATAAGGCTGCCAACAATAAAAAGCCGATAGGTAGATGAACTACTAAAGGGTGAAACCGGCCAAAGAATAATCCTAAATCCATATTGAAATTAAAAAATTATGAGAGAATGTCGTTTACTACATGACCATGGACGTCCGTAAGCCTGAAGCGTCTTCCCTGAAACTTGTAGGTAAGCCTTTCATGGTCTACCCCAAGCAAATGCATCAGTGTGGCCTGGAAATCATGTACATGTACAGGGTTTTCCGCTACATTATATCCAAAGTCATCGGTGGCACCATAAGAAAAGCCCTTTTTCACACCGGCACCAGCCATAAATATTGTGAAGCAGTTGGGATGGTGGTCTCTGCCAAACGTTTCGTCCAGTTGGCCCTGAGAATAGCTTGTCCTACCAAACTCTCCTCCCCATATGACCAGTGTATCCTCTAACATGCCTCGCTGTTTAAGATCAGTGATCAATGCTGCACTGGCCTGATCAGTTTCCTTACATTGTCTGGGAAGTCGATTAGGTAGATTATTATGCTGATCCCATCCCTGGTGATAAAGCTGAATAAATTTTACTCCTTTTTCAGCGAGTCTTCGTGCCAAAAGACAATTGGCAGCAAAGGTTCCCGGCGTCCTGGAATCTTCACCATACAGATCATAGATATAATCAGGCTCCGATTCAGTATCCATCACCTCAGGCACTGAAGTTTGCATCCTAAATGCCATTTCATATTGGGCCATCCTTGCCTGTATTTCAGGGTCTTCAAATTCATCATAAGATTGCTTCTGCAGCTTCTCAAGATCCTGAAGTTGCTGCTGTCTGGCTATGGGATCTACCCCCGGAGGATTGCTTAAATACAAAACCGGGTTCTTTCCAGCTCTGAATTGTACCCCCTGATGCTCTGACGGCAGAAATCCATTGCCCCAAAGGCGTGCATAAAGTGGCTGTCCCGTTTTGTTCTTTGTCACCAAAACAACAAATGATGGCAGGTTTTCATTGTCTGTACCTAACCCATAGCTCACCCAGGAACCAATAGACGGTCTGCCCGGAAGTTGAGAACCCGTTTGAAAGAAGGTGATGGCCGGATCATGATTAATGGCCTCTGTGTACATGGATTTGATGAAACACAATTCATCAGCAATTTTGGCTGTATGAGGCATCAGGTTACTCATGATAGCTCCGCTATCACCATACTGCTTAAAATCGAAAATACTTCCAGCCAGGGGAAAGCTGGCTTGTCCGGCAGTCATACCCGTCAGTCTTTGTCCCTTTCTTACACTATCAGGAATCTCCTGGCCATTCATTTTATTGAGCAATGGCTTGTAGTCAAAGAGGTCAAGGTGAGATGGTGCTCCACTCTGAAATAAGTAAATGACACGTTTTGCCTTGGCTGGAAAATGAGGTTGCCCCAATATCCCACTGTTCGGGTTTATGGAAGGTGTGCCCCCAAAAACAGGAGATGGTCCTAACAATGAAGACAAAGAAAGCGCCCCTAATCCAAGCGAGGTTTTTGTGAGAAAATCTCTTCTCGTATAATCCGATTTCTGATGATCACAATGACACATTATCTCTTGGTATAAGCTTCGTCTAAATTTAACAATGTATTAGCAACTATAGTCATCGCGGCCAGGTTGCTGAATGGCAATCCTTTGTCCACCTCATATTCACCTACTCCCAATAATTCATTCGCCTGACCGGGCTTCTTCTCATATCGTTCTTCCTCTCGATAATATACTTCCTTTAGCACTTCCAGCTCTTCGCCATTCGGCCATCGGCTGGTTACCAATCTGAAAGCCTGAGTAATCTGTTCTTCAGGATTTTTGGAGTTTTCCCTGAGTACCCGCTCGGCCAATACTTTAGCCGCTTCCACAAACTGGGGATCATTCATCAGATTCAATGCCTGCAATGGGGTATTGGTAACTTCCCGCTTAACCACACAAACACTCCTCGGAGCCACATCAAATGTAGTCATGTATGGAGGTGGTGAAGTACGACGAATAAAAGTATACATGCTGCGCCTGTATAAGTCTTCTCCATGGTCCTGATGAAAATAAAGTAAAATATGGGAGAAATTACCTAATTCAATCCACAAACTATCAGGCTGGTATGGTTTTACGCTTTTACCCCCTATTTTTTTAACCAAAAGACCACTCGAGGCCAAGGCATTGTCACGGATCATCTCAGCAGGCCATCGATAGCTTGGCGATTTGGCCAATAACAAATTTTGGGGATCCACTTGCTCCAGATCTTTTCTGAATTTAGAGGATTGCTGATAAGTAGCAGACATCACCATTTGCTTCAGCAGCTTCCTTACATCCCATCCCGATTCCCTAAAATCTACGGCCAGCCAGTCCAACAGCTCAGGATGAGTGGGTAAAGCACCCTGACTTCCAAAGTCATTGGCAGTACTCACAATGCCTGTCCCAAAGATCATCTGCCAATAACGATTGACAGCAACACGGGCAGTAAGTGGATTGTTATCCATAAATAGCCACCTGGCCAATCCTATCCTGTTTTGTGGGAATTCCTCGGGAAAAGCCAATACATTCTCAGGTGTAGCTGCGGTCACTACCTCTCCCCTTGCATTGTATTGTCCTCGATTTAATACATACGTATTCCCTGGTTCATCGTCATCGCGCATCACCATTACTTCTGGTATTGGGTCCACAATACTTAGGAATTCCTTGTTGAGTTCCCTGAGTGTTGCTTTTTGTTGTTCTATATCGGGATGAGTAGCTAAATGATGGCCCCGAATGAGCTTATCATTTGGTGTCAGTCCAATCTGACTTACCTGAAGCACTTCAAGCGCGGTCAATTCCCTGTTGTAAATCTTTAATTCGTCCAACAAACCTTTGTAAAGACCAAATTCCCCTGTATGCGCCCGATAACTCCGTCCGACCCTCAGTGGTCTGTCATCAGGTGTATGGTCTCCTACTCTAATTGGATAGATGGACTTGAACAGGTCATCAAACACTACATCAGTTTCAGCTTCCAGGCCATTGATATATAGCTTTACGCCTTTTGCCTTCATGGATCCATCGTAGGTAAACATGATATGGGTCCATTCATTGACTCTGACAGAATCAAGTGTAGTTACCTCTATGTAATTATCCGGGAGTGAATGAATGAGCCTCAGCGAAACCTGATTGGTTGACTTCAGTTCAAAATCCCAGCCTCTCCAGAAATTATTTTTTTGTCCGGTGTTCCCAAGGATGGTCTGAAGGTGATCTTTCTTCCTTTTAGAGGTATTGATCCAGGCTCCGGCACTAAAGGCCTCATAAGCTTCATAGGTTCCGATACCCCCAAGACTGATCTCATCATATTCTCCGGTGAGTCGTACGGCCTTACCAAACCTGCCCGCTTCAAAAACGACTTCTTTACGGCTTTTACTTTCTGAAATACCATCAATGACCGATCGGCCCTCTTTATCCTTAGTTGCCTGCTCAAAAGGATGGTAAATGGCGATTCCTGAAACTGAACCAGGAGCTGGCAAAGTATTTTTACTGACCTGGACCTGACTGATGGTTTGCTTCAATTCAGCTTCATGCATGGCAAGCATGGATTTGATCTCAGCTATTTTTTCCTCATCTTTTTCATCAGTCATCAACAATTGTGGACCGAAGTTCCCATCATCACCCGTCATACCCAGTTCCGTCATTTGATTAAAAAAGGCTGATAGCTGGTAGTATTCCTTTTGTGATATAGGATCAAATTTATGGTCATGGCAACGGGCACATTCCATGGTGAGTCCCATAAAAGCAGTAGCGACTGTATTGGTGCGATCGGCTACATACTCTACCCGCCATTCTTCGTCTATCACACCACCTTCGGCCGTCATTGGATTGTTCCGGTTGAAAGCAGTGGCCAGGATCTGGTCCTGAGTTGCATTGGGCAAGAGGTCGCCAGCCAGTTGCCAGGTGATGAACTGATTATAGCCCATGTTTTCTCTAAATGCCTTGATCACCCAATCCCTCCAGGGCCACATATATCGGTAGCCATCGGCATGAAGCCCATGAGAATCTGCATACCTGGATACGTCCATCCACTCCATGGCCAGTCTTTCAGCATGTGCATCAGATTCCAATAGCCTGTCAACTACCTTCTCATAGGCTTCAGCGGATTGATCTTTGATAAAAGCATCAACTTCCTTTAAAGATGGTGGTAACCCGGTGAGGTCCATGGTAACTCGTCGGATGAGCCGCTCTTTATCAGCCTTCGGTGACGGTGAAAGTTTTTCCTGGTCCAGCCTTTGATAAATAAAATGGTCAATCTCATTGTTTGGGGCCCATTTATTTGGAAAATCATCAGGCACTTCTGGTTTCTCAGGAACGATAAAAGACCAGTGAGGCTTCCATTCCGCACCCTGCGCTACCCATTTTACAATGGTGGCAATCTCTTTGGCATCAAGAGACATTTTTGAATCAGGAGGCGGCATTTGCTTTTCAGGATCCTCACTTAGGATTCTGTTGACTGCCTCACTTTTATTGAGGTTGCCATGAGCAAACGCCCGGCTGCCACTTTCCAGTGCAGCAAAGGCATTTTCTTCAATATCCAGTCTCAATCCTGCTTTTCGGGTCTCCTTGTCCGGTCCATGGCATGCATAACAACGATCAGAGATGATCGGTTTAACATGGAAATTGTAGTCAATCACCTCCGGAAGCTCCTGATAAGCCTGATCAACTTCAGCTGGCAGATCAGGTTGACAACTGATCAGGAATATTGCCAGGATCGAAAATGAGCATTGATAGATGAGATGTTTTAACCAAATATTTCCGGATTTCTTAAACATAGGGCACATGGGTTGCCAATCTCCTAAATTTGTATTTTCAGCACCCTGTAATTTAAGAAAATTACCAGATTTGTTACGATGAACAAATTGGAAACTAAATTCGTATTTTCTTCAGACTTACCGCTTTGGAGGCATCGTAGGCCTCACCTCTATCTTGGATGGTAAAGTCCGTGGAGGCAGTTTGAGTAAGTCCACCGTCATCTGACCAATATCTTCAATTTGTATTTTCCATTCTGCATCACTCCCGCTGCTAAACTCAGTAGCCACAGAACCTGGCATGATGGTGGTAGTTTTGATCCCGTATTGCCTCAGGTCCAGCATCACCGCTTGTGTAAAACCAGTCAGACCGAATTTGCTTGCGTTGTATGCGGAACCACCTGCAAAGAAATTGGTACCCGCCAGGCTGCTAATAGTGATAAAGTAGCCTTCAGTTTTTTTCAAAGCCTTTAGTGATGCTTTGATGCTGTAAAATACTCCGGTAAGATTCGTATCGATGGTCTCATTCCACTGATCCTTGGTCAGCTCCTCAATAGATGCAAAATGTCCTAAACCAGCATTCGCAACCAACACATCCAGTTTGCCCCACTTGTCCAAAACCTTTTTGACAGCATTTTTCTGCGACTCAAGGTCTCTCACATCAGCTTCTATACCAAGTGCTGCTCCCCCTGAAATTTTGTTTAATGATCCAATGGCTTTATCAGCACTGCTTTGACTTCGACTGGTAATGGCCACCTTAGCACCTTCTCTTTTAAGGGCTTCAGCTATACCATATCCTATTCCTTTACTTCCCCCTGTAATGAGGACAACCTTTTCATTTATTTCTTGCATACTTACTAAACGATCAATCGGGTTTGCTGTTTAGCAAATTTAGGATTTTAATGGCTTCTCCGGATCAGAGATCTTTATCTGCGGGTTATTCGCCCAAAATCCGGCTAAGGTAAGTACAACAAATATTCCAAAACAGATAAAGCTGGAAGTGCCATACCCACCGGTCCAGGTGAGCGACAAGCTGAAAAGTATCGGACCGATGGCAGAAGCAAATACAGACATCATTACCGCCTGACTGGTAATGGCTCCCAAATGAAGGGTGCCATAAAATCTAGGCCAGGTAACGGAGGTTAAAACGGCAAATAAACCCGTCATGATACCTGTACCCACGATCAGCAAATAATATGCATATTCAAACTCCCCAAGAAATATCAGTCCAATGGTGCTAATGATTGCACCAAAACCTTTTAGCAGTAGTAGATATCTCAATGGAATCATATCCGATATATAACTGGTAAGCAGTGTGATCATGACAGCCAGTAAAGCGATTGGTGTAAAGATGCTGATAGCAGCCTCTTTTGGCATCCCAACCTCATCAAAAATGGAAACTACATGAAAGGTGAATCCGGTGAAGTATAAGCCCTGCATAGCCAGAATGAGTGAAAACACCCAAAAGGGGTAACTCCTTAAGACTTCCTTTAAATTGAACTGTTTTTTCACAGGAAAGTAATATTTCTTTTTTCTCTCAGACATCACATAACCACCGTCTGGCTTCAACCCACTGGATTCAGGATTGTCTCTAAAGAAAAAGTATACAAGGACCGGAAAAATAATTCCCACTACAAGCGCTACCAGTATCCAGGCCATCCGCCAATCGAAGGCCACAATGATCGAATCAAGCACGAGCGGGGAAATGGAAAACCCAAGAGAGACAAAGACATTACTAAAACCAGTGGCTAGCCCCCTTCTCTTTTCAAACCACTTCATCATCATGTTTCGAGAGACCATGGTAATGACACCCTGCCCGGTAAATCTCAAAAACATAAATCCTAAAAATATCAGAATGAAGGTTAAAGCAACCGATGGTTCGGATTGAAAAAACTCTGTAATCCGATCCACCTGACTTAAATACAGCAATACAGTTCCCAGGCCAATACCAGCAGTAATCGCAATGGGTCTTGCTCCAACTCTGTCATAAAGCCTGCCTACCCACGGCAGAAGAAAAGCACTACCCATTGTTCCTAACATGTATGCAATACTCAGTTGATCCCTATTGACAACGAGTTCATCCAGCAAGCTCTCAGTAAAGACTGAAACACCCATGGTTTGTCCAGGAATACTCATCAGCATTCCGATGGTACCCCATACAAGGATCATCCAACCATAAAAGAAGGGCCACTTAGCAGGATTAAAAGGATAATTAGGGTTGACCAGCCTACGCATAAGCGCGCAAAACTACCCCTTGTCAGACGGACATGGCTGAATTAATCAAAAAAATAACGTACCCTGGACCAATTTTTTGGATTATATAAAACAACGGGGTAATTGATTTACTATCTTTATATACCATTCATCGCCAGAATTTTGAAGACCTACAGACTATATTATTTCGCAATAGTCCTCGTTTTGATTTGTAGTCAGCAAGGGATGACCCAATCTATAGACTCCTTAAAAGATAGGATAACCAGCCAGCAAGCACTTATTGAATCATTAAGATACACGGAATTGGTACAATCGATGAGTCAGCGATCGCTGTTGATGCCCTCTTATCAGGCAGAATTAAAAGCCCTTGTTGCCAAACAAGCCTATGATTTCTGGAAAGACAGTGATGAAACCTATGTCTCACATCTGAACATGTACCTGGCGCTTTATTATGCCAATAAATACCTGGATGATGAAGTTTCTTTTAACCAGGCAATAGGACACAGCGAATCTGTGGTCTCCATCCAGTTTGGTAACGATCCAAACATATTTTATTCGGCAGGTTCAGATGGAAAAGTACTGAGATGGAACCTCAGCAAACTCGATGAGCTGCCAACTGTGGTCTATCAGGGTCCTCATCTCATTAGATCCATAGATTTGAGTCATGATGGCAAATGGATTTTGGTAGTCACGCGCGACAAGGGAGTAGCACTGGTTGCCCTGGAAGATTTGCTCTCGGAATCGGGAGGTGTGGCATTTGACCCGGAACCCGTTCAATCCGCTGTCTTTTTTCCAAATGAATTAAAATATCTGACTGTAAATGATGAAGGTGTATTAAAAATCAAGGGTTACGCCGCGGACATACCGAGCCCTGGTACTGTACAGTCACGCGTGAATGCACTGGCCATAAAGCCAGACAATGAAGATATCTATGCAGGTCTTCAGCAGGGAGACGTGGTCATTTTTGGGAAAGATGGGGTTGATCAAATCGAAGGAAAAGATCATTATGCCATCAATGCGCTGGATATCAGTTCCGACCAAAAATTGCTTATCATTGGTAGAGAGCTGGGAGATGCATTGATTTGGGACATTGAAAAGAAAAAAGTGATCCGGACAATCTCCGGACATCAGTCAGCGGTCACCGATGTGGATTTTCATCCTTACGAAAATACCGTGTTGACTGCCAGCAGGGATGGAACGGTCAAGATTTGGGACATACATGATCCCAAAAAACTACCACAGGTACTGGATGATCACTTATCCTGGGTACTCACTGCTTCTTTCGATCCATCTGGAAATAAAGTCATTTCAGGATCTTCCGATAACTTCATCAGGGTATGGCCCATTGATCCTGCGGTACTTGCTCAGCGGATTTGTGAAATGATTGATAGAAATCTTACTATTGAGGAATGGGTGGAATATGTAGGACCGACGATACCTTACACAAAGACTTGTGATTAAAATCGTTTTCTTCCTCAAAAATCCCTCTATATTTATCCCAACAACATTAAACTAGCTGTTATGGTAGGTGACAAACTTTTTGAAGAAAACCCCACGCTTTACGCTTTTCTTCCCTTGTTTTATATGGTATGGGCAGATGCTGTTCTGACTCCATCAGAAATTACCCGCGTCAAAAAATTATTGGAAAAACAACAATGGTTGACTCCTGAAGAAAAGACATTTCTCTTATCTTTTCTAAACCCAACCTCCCCTCCTTCTCCAAACCAGCTCAAAAGTTGGCTGAAAGAAATCAAAAAAACATCGGAGTACCTTACACCGGAGATGAAAAGCAGCCTGGTAGAGATCGGCATTAAGCTGGCTAAAGTAAACTCCAGAAGTGGAACAGAGGAAACAATAAACAATGCCAGAAAACCATTAGAGGATATTGAAAAAGCCCTCGGTGTTGTTTCCAGAGAATCAGCATACCATTTCAACTCACTGGTAAAAAGAGACACAACCGAGGAAGTAGGTGCTTCCACAGTAGATTCAAACGAAATCAGTATGATCCTTGATGGTGAAGATGCTGAAATCATAAGGAGAGTGAAAACACTGCTTCAGGATCCAGTCTTTGAGTATTACAAGGGCGAGAGTATCCTTGGATACAGGGAGCAGGTACTGGAATGGTGTAAGCTGCTAGCACAACAAGGCCTTGGTGCCATTGCCTTTCCAAAAGCTTACGGCGGCCAGGGTGACATGAGGAAATACTTCATCGTCATGGAGACTTTGGCATACCACGACATCAGCATGGTGATCAAATTTGGTGTTCAATTTGGTCTATGGGGCATGAGCATTATGTTTTTGGGTACAGAAAAGCACCATAAAAAATACCTCAAAGACATAGGCAGTCTTAAGTTACCAGGGTGTTTTGCCATGACGGAGACAGGTCATGGCTCAAATGTCCGTGGCATTCAAACCACCGCCACCTATGATCACAAAAGCAAAACGATCACCATCCATACTCCAACAAAGAATGATGGTAAGGAGTATATCGGAAATGCAGCCTTGCATGGCCAAATGGCTACAGTTTTTGCCAAGCTCATCATCAATGATACAGACTATGGTGTAAATGCTTTTGTGGTGCCATTGAGGGATACGAAAGGCAAAACAATGAAAGGCGTTACCATTGAGGACTGCGGCGGAAAGATGGGCCTGAATGGTGTAGACAATGGTAAGATCTTTTTTGACCAAGTCCAGATCCCATTGGAAAACATGCTCGACCAGTTTGGCAGCATCTCTGCAGAAGGTGAATTTACCAGCCCTATCGCCAGTGATAACCGACGTTTCTTTACGATGCTGGGCACGCTCGTTGGGGGAAGGATTGGTGTGCCAAAAGCGGGTCTTAGCGCAGCAAAATCAGGGTTGAGTATAGCGATCAGGTATAGCAATCAAAGAAGACAATTTGGACCGGAAGGTGGTGAGGAAATGGTAATACTAAATTACCGCACTCATCAACGAAGGTTGATGCCATTACTTGCCAATGCCTACGCAATACATTTTGCTCTGGAGTACGTCACACAAAGATTTCTCAACCGAACCGATGAAGATATCCAGGAGATTGAAGCACTGGCAGCAGGTATCAAAGCCTACTCCACCTGGAATACTACCCACACCCTCCAGGAATGTCGTGAGGCTTGTGGTGGAAAAGGATATTTATCGGAAAACAGGATTGATACCTTAAAAGCCGATACCGATATCTTCACCACGTTCGAAGGCGACAATACGGTCTTGATGCAGTTGGTAGCAAAGAGTAGACTTTCCGAATTTAAGCAGGAATTCAGCGACATCAACTTCTTTAGCATCATCAACTATCTCACCGATCAGGCCAAGATCACATTGACTGAGATGAATCCGATCATTATCAGAACTACGGATGAAGATCACTTACTGGATTCGGAATTTCACCTCAATGCATTTAGATATCGAGAAAGGGACATCCTGTCTTCTGCTGCAAAGCGGTTGAAACATCATATCGATCAGGGCATGGATTCATTTGAAGCCTTCAATCAATGCCAGTACCATCTTTTCAATGTAGGTGTGGCATATATTGAGTCTGTCATCATGGAGCAATTTGTCCTCAAAGTCAATTCACTTGAAGAAGGTAGCAGCAAAAATGTAATGAAAAAATTGTGTGATTTATACGCGTTGGCTACTATTGAAAAAAATAAGGGTTGGTATTTAGAGCACGACTACATGGAAGGCTCCAAGACCAAGGCCATCAGAAGGGTAGTCAACAAGCTGGTCAGGGAGGTTCGTCAGGATGCTATTCCATTAGTAAACGCATTCAAAATCCCTGAAAGCTGCCTGGCAGCACACATAGTCACAAACGTTTAACCTTCACCTCAAGATTTAACCTACCCCAAAAATGAATGAAATTATCGCAGAGATCATCGGGACGTTCATATTACTCCTGTTGGGTAACGGAGTGAATGCCAACGTATCTTTAAAGAAAACCTACGCCAATAGCAGTGGCTGGATTGTGATCGCTTTTGGTTGGGGGATAGCTGTCTTTGTAGCTGTCTTCATTGCCGGATCAGTGAGTGGCGCACACATCAACCCTGCTGTTACTGTTGGTTTGGCAGTTGTAGGCAAGTTCCCCTGGGCCAAAGTACCTGCTTACATCCTGGCACAGATGATAGGTGCTTTTTTGGGTGCTTTTACCACTTATGTGGCTTTCAGGCCTCACTTTGCTGCAACGGAAGATGTAGACACCAAGCTAGGCATATTCAGTACCGGCCCAGCCATCAAAAGTACTTTCGACAACTTCATGTCTGAATTTATTGGAACATTTACTCTTGTCTTCGCCATTTTCTTTCTTGTTAGTGGTGAAGGGCTGGGTTCTTTAAGCGCACTACCCGTTGGACTGTTGGTTGTGGGAATCGGTCTTTCTTTAGGAGGTACTACAGGCTATGCCATCAACCCTGCACGTGACCTGGGACCCAGAATATTCCATGCCCTGGCACCCATGAAAAACAAGCGTGACAGTAACTGGGGTTATGCATGGATCCCGGTTATAGGCCCAATAGCTGGTTCTATAGCTGCAGGATTGTTGTACATTTTTGTAAGTGATTATTTTGTTGTTTAATCAATTTTTCGTTTGTGGCTTGTTGCTGATCATACTGTCAGCATTCAATACCCAGTTGCTCATGAGTCAATCGAGTCATTGGACCCGGCATACCATTGACGCTTCACTTAGCGGTGCTGATGGAGTGCGACTCGCTGATGTCAACGGAGACGGACATCAGGACATAACCACCGGATGGGAGGAATCCGGGTATACAAAAGTGTATGTACATCCGGGAAACGACCTGGTAAAAAACGGCGTATGGCAATCAGTCACCGTAGGCAAAACACCCGATGTGGAAGACGCTTTTTTCTTTGATTTCGACAACAATGGCACCCTGGATGTAATCAGCTGTACAGAGGGCAAAGAACAGAAAATCTATTTCAACATCGCTCCACCAAAGTCGGCAGACTATATGGATTCGAGCAAGTGGGTGAGTAAAGTACTCCCGGCTTCTGATAATCTGATGCGTTGGATGTATGCCATTCCGGTCCAGGTAGATGGTAAGTATGGGATTGACCTGGTAGCTGGTGGGAAAGGTGAAAATGCCCAAATCGGATGGTTTGAGTCTCCTGAAAATCCCGGGAACCTCGACGATTGGGTCTGGCATCCCATCAGCGATGCCACCTGGGTCATGTCACTTTTTGCAAGAGATATGGATGGTGATGGCGATTTGGATATCATCACTTCAGATCGGAAGCCTGGCAAAACGAATGGAATCCGATGGATGGAAAATCCCCGCAAGCATAATAAACAGAAACAACCCTGGAAAAATCACTTTATCGGGGCACAAAATGCGGAAGTCATGTTTATGGACCTGGCCGACCTGGATCAGGATGGCCTGGAGGACGCCATAGCTACGGAATACACCACTCAACAAATTGTCTTCTTCAAACGAATGGATCATTCGGGTAAGCTGTGGGAAAATTTCAATATCCCTATCACAGCCAATACAGGCCGGGCAAAATCCGTTGGTATTGGAGATATCAATGAAGATGGCCGGCTGGATATGGTCCACAGTACTGAAACAAATGAGGGTGATAAATCGGGCATTTATTGGTTGAGCTATGATCAGTCCCCTACCTCATCCGGTTGGCGCTGGCACAACATCAGCGGTCCGGACGGGATCAAATATGATCGCGTGGAACTCCTGGATATGGATGGAGATGGTGATTTGGATGTGCTCACCTGTGAAGAGAATTTTGGTCCTGAAAGTGAGGGGCTTGGAATTGTCTGGTATGAAAATCCGAATCGGTAGACAACACTGAACCTCCCTCCTGACCCCAATTTCCGGTTTGTTGTATCGAATATTATAAATGGCTAAATTGGCTGGCCAAATCAAAACTTAAACCAAATTCAATCCAAAAAATGAAAAAATTCTCTTTCTTTTTTCTTCTTTCACTTCTCATAAACTCAATGTTTGCAGAAGTCAAACTTCCTGCAATCGTTTCATCCAATATGGTACTCCAGAGAAACACCACAGTTCCTCTTTGGGGATGGGCAGATGCCAAAGAGAAATTTACTATAGAAGCCTCATGGCTTAGTGAACCCATTAAAGTTGAAGCCGACAAAGAAGGTAATTGGAAAGTAGACGTAAAGACTACCGGAAGTAAAGAACCTCAGACTATCCGAATTGCCGGGAAATATTTCAACATTTCGTTGGAAAACGTTGTATTTGGAGAGGTCTGGATATGCTCTGGCCAGTCCAATATGCAACAGCCATTGAGTGGTTATACCGGCCAGCCGACTTACGGTGGAATGCTGGCTACAGCAAAGGCTAAAAACCCCAACCTACGTCTGTTCACAGTAAATCGGATCGGCTCTAAGGCTCCCCTAACTGATGTAAAAGAGTATTCCGGATGGGAAGAGGCCAGTCCGGACAACGTCCTGGATTTTAGTGCTGTGGCCTATTTCTTTGGTCAACAGTTGCAAGAGATACTGGATGTCCCTGTTGGGATGATCCATACTTCCTGGGGTGGTAGTAGTGTACAAGCATGGATCAGCAAAGAAGAAATCAGCAAGTATCAGGAGGTAGACCTGACAGATGTGGACATCACTAAAGGAACCAACCACATCCCTACTGCACTGTATAACTCCATGATCCATCCATTGATTCCTTATACCATCAGGGGTGCCTTGTGGTACCAGGGAGAATCCAATAGAGGTGAACCTAAAAAATATGAAGAGCTTTTCCCTGCCATGGTCAAAGATTGGAGAACAAGATGGGGAATCGGAGATTTTCCTTTTTACTATGCACAGATAGCCCCTTACTGGTACAACGACCACGATGCGTATGACAATTACCAAAATTCTGCCTTTATCAGGGAAACACAACTGAAATGTGTGGACATCATTCCGAATTCAGGTATTGCGGTCACGCTGGACATTGGAGATGAATATTGCATTCATCCGCCCAAGAAAAAAGAAGTGGCAGATCGCTTACTGTTCAATGCTCTCAATCAAACCTATGGTTTCAAGACCATTGATTATGCAGGACCAACCTATGCCTCACATGAGGTGAAAGATGGAGCAGCGATCATTACATTCAACAATGCTGAATCAGGGGTATATGCATACAAAGGCCTATCCGGATTTGAAGTTGCTGGTGAAGACAAAGTATTTTACCCTGCAACAGCAGAAATCACTGACCGAAAGAACGTAACGGTCAAAAGTGAAAAGGTACCCAATCCCGTAGCCATAAGATATGCCTGGCAAAATTGGATTGAGGGAACACTTTATGACACCAACCTGTTACCTGCATCATCCTTTAGAACAGACACCTGGGATGATGCTACCAGAGCAGCGGATTAAAATCAAAATTAACTTCAGGGTTGTTTAAGTGTTTCTTAGACAACCCTGATTTTTTTCGCCCACATACCCCACATGATCTGGCAATTTGCTGACCCCATTCAAATCAATCATCCTCCTTTCAAATAATATTGACTGATTGGTCAAATCTGATTATTTACTTTTGAGGCTTTATCAATGCTTCAAAAATGCGAACCAGTAATATTTTCATTCTCCTTACAATCATCTCATTTACTCTTACTGCACAAGACTGGGATGTCACTGCCCCAGTCGAGCCGTTCAAAGAAACATCTTTTACTGTAGATGAAGGCACCTGGATGAATCTGGATGTCAGCTCGGATGGCAAGCAAATCGTTTTTGACCTGCTAGGCGATATCTACGTCATGCCAATAGAGGGAGGCAAAGCTGCGCCCCTCCGTACCGGTCACGCCTTTGAAGTTCAGCCCCGGTTCAGTCCAAATGGAAAATATATATCGTTCACCAGCGATGCCGGTGGTGGAGACAATATCTGGATCATGAATGCGGATGGATCCAATGCCAAACAAATTACCAAAGAAGATTTCAGGTTGCTCAACAATGCCGTATGGACCCCTGACAGCGAATACCTGATTGCCCGCAAACACTTCACCTCCCAGCGATCTCTGGGTGCCGGTGAAATGTGGATGTATCACATTGCCGGTGGCTCCGGAGTTCAGCTTACCAAGAGAAAAAATGACCAACAGGATGTAGGTGAACCCTGGGTCTCCGGTCATCATTTGTATTTCAGTGAGGACATGTATCCGGGTGGCTCTTTTCAATACAACAAAGACCCCAACAGCCAGATCTATGTGATCAGACGTTATGATTTGAATACTGGAGAGCTGGAAAATTACATCACCGGATCTGGTGGTGCGGTAAGACCACAGGTATCTCCAAATGGTAAGAAGCTGGCTTTCGTTCGAAGAGTTAGAACCAAATCAGTCCTGTACATCCACGACCTTGAAACGGGTGTACAAAAACCTGTTTATGCTGAACTTACTAAAGATCAACAGGAGGTCTGGGCGATTTTCGGGGTTTATCCCAATTACAATTGGCTGCCGGATAACAAAACGATCATTCTGTATGCCCAGGGTAAAATCAGGAAGCTGAATACAGAAACCGGTGAATCAGTGATCATCCCCTTTAGTGTCAATTCATCACATAAGATCACTGATGCAGTGCGATTCAAGCAAAACCCCGCTCCCGAAACTTTTGAGGCCAACGTGATCCGAAATGCCACTACCTCCCCGGACGGAAAACTTTTAGCCTTCAATGCAGCCGGTTATATCTACGTGAAAAAACTCCCGGACGGAGAGCCTAAAAGATTGACAAAAGGTACTGATTATGAATTTGAACCTACATTTACACCCGACTCAAAATCAATTGTGTTTGTAACCTGGGATGATGAGCGAAAAGGAAGTATCATGCAAGTATCAGCTTCAGGTGGTACACCAAAGAAACTCACCTCAGAAAAAGGCATTTATCGAACCCCATCCATTTCTCCGGATGGCAAACAGATTGTATACAGAAAAGACGGTGGAGATTTTGCTCTTGGTCATGACTACACGCTAAACACTGGCCTCTATACCATGTCGCTGGCTGGCGGGAGTCCAAAGTTTGTTACCAAAGAAGGTGAATATCCAAGGTTCAATAGAGCAGGTAACCGCATCTACTACCAAACAGGTGGCTTCCTTTTCGGAGCCTTAAATAAAAACTATCAGAGTGTAGATCTCAACGGAGAAGATGAAAAAGTACATTTTCATTCTCAGTATGCCAATCAATACAGCATCAGCCCGGATGGCAAGTGGTTGGCTTTTGGAGAGCTCTATGATGTCTATATCATGCCATTTTCTGACCACGGTAAGACCTTTGAATTGAGTGGGAGTTCGAATGCATTACCCGTAACAAAGGTAGCTGACGATGCAGGCATCAACCTGGAATGGAGCGCCAACAGTGATCAACTGCATTGGACATTGGGCAATGACTATCATACCGTAAACCTTAAGGATTGTTTCACCTTTCTGGAAGGCTCACCTGATAGCATTGGGGATATTCCCAGGCAAACAATCGAAGTAGGATTGACATTGGAAACCGATATTCCTGATGGTATCATCGCAATTACTGGAGCTAAAATCATCACCATGAAAGGTGAAGAGGTCATTGAAAATGGCACCTTGATTGTAGAGAATAATAAAATACTGGCTGTTGGGACAGCAGCGGATGTAAAAGTCCCTACCAAAGCAAAAGTCATTGATGCAAAAGGTAAAGTAATCATGCCCGGAATCATTGACACACATGCCCACCTTGGTGCCTTCCGGTATGGCATTAGTCCTCAAAAAGAGTACTCCTATTATGCCAACCTGGCATTTGGCGTGACGGCCACACATGACCCCTCTTCAAATTCCGAAACAGCCATGTCACAATCGGAGATGGTGCGAGCAGGCAACATGGTCGGTCCAAGAATCTTCTCTACAGGTACCATCCTCTACGGTGCTGATGGTGACTTTAAGGCGGTGATCAATAAATATGAAGATGCTCAGCACGCCATCAGCAGAACCAGAGCTTATGGCACATTCAGTGTGAAAAGCTATAACCAGCCGAGACGGGAGCAGCGACAAATGATCATCAAAGCCGCCCGGGAGCAGGAAATCATGGTTTACCCCGAAGGTGGTTCCACCTATTTTCATAACATGAGCATGATCCTGGATGGTCATACCAGCATAGAGCACAACATACCCATAGCTCCCTTGTATGATGATGTGATCAACCTGTGGAAAGCCAGTGAAACAAGTAATACACCTACCCTGCTGGTGAATTATGGTGGATTGAACGGAGAATACTACTGGTATCAGAAGTTCAATGTCTGGGAAAACGAGAAATTGCTGAAGTATACACCGCGAGCCATCATCGACAGCCGGTCAAGACACAGAACCATGGCACCTATTGAGGAGTATGAAAATGGGTTTATCAAGGTTGCTGAATCGTGCAACGCCCTGGTGGATGTCGGGGTAAGAGTCTGTGTGGGAGGACATGGTCAGCTACAGGGGCTGGGCATGCATTGGGAGATGTGGAGCCTTGCCCTTGGTGGCATGACAAACTTCGAGGTATTGAGAGCGGCGACTTTGCATGGTGCAGAATACATTGGCATGGGTGATCACATGGGGTCGCTGGAAACGGGAAAGCTGGCAGATCTGATCGTGCTGGATGCAGACCCACTTCAAGACATTGAGAATACCCAATATGTAAAATACACGATGGTAAATGGCAGACTGTACGACACTGAAACCATGAATGAGATTGGTAACGAGGAGAAAAAACGAAACAAGTTCTATTGGGAGCAGGAAGGCTACAACGATAATTTTCCCTGGCATGAGCACACCCATGGGTTGATGCAGCCAAAATGTAGTTGTCAGCACTAGCTGTAACAGATTATTTTGGCCTGGTATTTCCTCTTCTGTCTCTATTGACCATCTGGTGTATAAAGACATCCATTTTACGCTTTTGTTCAGGATTGCATAATTGATAGACACTTCTGAAATGTACATATGTTAGACTGTCAGCAGTTCTCTGTAATGAACTTAATTCGTTGAGCAGACGATCCCTTTCTTCGTCACTTAAGCGCTCTGAGCCAGCAAATAATGCTGATCTCAACTCACTCATCTGCATAAATTTCGGACGCATGGACTTTCTGTGTTCCAAAGAAAGTCTCCTAAAGCTCCGCTCCTGCTCTTCGGTGAAATCAATCTCCCTAAATAGTTCAAAATTGGCATCTGCGGACTGCCTGCCAGGTAACCGGTCAATGTGATGCCTGTTTGTATACCACAAAAAACCAAGCGAAATGACATTTAATGCAACCAGTACAAACAATGCAATAATTAAATTTCTGTTTTTCATAGCATGTCTTCGTTGAATGTTAACTCATAGTCAGGCACATAGTACAGATACTCACTGGATATGTCATTTAATCCATCCTCCGTGTCCTCCGTATTTGAATTTCCAATCAACACGAAGCTTCCCACATTAAAGGCCAATAGTGCAACCATAGCCACTTTCCAGTACCACCTTAAAGGCATCGGACGCACCTCCATCTTTGCAGATAACCTGGTATAAAAGAAAGGTCCGGGATCAGCCCTTTGAATATTATCTATGCTATGTAAGGTCTTACTGATTTCTTCTTCAAGATTTTTCATAACCACTGTTTTTGATAAAATACTTTAAGTGATTTTTGAAGATTTCCTTTTGCCCGATGTATCAGTGATTCTACCGCACTTATTGAAATCTTCATAACATCTGAAATTTCCTTATAGCTTAAACCCTCAATTCTATGTAGGGTAAAAGCCACATTTTGCTTATCTGGTAGCCGTGCCATCATAGAAAAAAGAATGTCGGCTCTTTCCTTGTTTTCCAACAATACTCCGGGATGCTCAAAATGTGGCACGTCAACCTCCTCTTCAAAATTCCCACCCAGACTGACGAGTCGGGCCCATCGTTTCTTTCTTTTCCGACTTCGCAATTCCTCAAGGCACTTGTTGACGGTTACCCGATATATCCAGGTAGACAGTTCGGACTGATTCCTGAACTGCCCAATATGGCTAATGATATGCATAAAAACTTCCTGGCTGATGTCCTCGGCATCTGCTGGATTTTGCAAAATAGACAAGCAGACATTGTAAACCTTTGATTGATTTTCCTTTACAAGTTTCTCCAGATCATATTGTAAGTCTGGTACGTCCTCAACTATTTGTTTCAAAGCCAATGCTGCTTGTCTATCACCTATTCTTTCAAGGTACACACAAAACCTCTAATGACGACCTCCCGATGGTCTGTTTGTACGTCTTGCACCCTGATCCTCCGGCTTTCTGGATAAAACCCTGGTATCATAGGTCACCCGTTGTTCATCAGTCAGCATTGCTCTGAATTCCTGATTCGACTTTGCACGGATCTTGTGAATCTCTGCATTGAGCCTGGCCATTTCATCGATATTTTTATTGACCAACTTCATATCCACATCTTTCGCTGTCTCTAAAGTTTTGAGTTTTGCTCTGATTTCATTCACGTGATTTGATATAGGTAAAATTTCAGCTGCAGCACTCATCTTGATTTCCTTAGCCTGATCTCTTTGCGCATCCGTCAGGTCAAGTACATTTTCCATCCTTCGTTCATTATTTTGTCTGCCTTCTTCATCTCTGTGCCTTTCCGGTGATGGTGAGCGCTGACCAAATGAAAACATGGGAACCAGCATCATCGCCCCAACTAGGGTCAGGATGCTCATCTTACTTCTTAAATTCATAACCTTTTATTTTTTGTTTAATAAATGTTAGATGACACCAGGCATTAAAAACTTGCGGTCGTAAAGTAATTTTTTTCATTTTCAAAAAGAGAATGGGATTTTCATTTTGATATCATCCCGTGTTCCAAACCTTTTTTTATCTATAAAAGCACAGTTTGTAGACTTTGGCACGGCTTCTGTGGTATTAGAAAGCAAAACCAAAAAGAAACAGTATATGTACATGAATTTCAAACGATTCAATTTATTCACGGTGCTATTGGCCGGACTTTTCCTGTTCACAGCATGTAATGAAGACAATGAAATGGATGGTGGGGATCCCCCAACAATGCCACCGTCCTCAAGTATGTCACCAGACTTCAACTATTTTGAGGAAGGTGGAGATGAAAGCGGAAGGGTCAATGTGGTTAATAACTGGGTGTATGCGGCTACAAATGTTACCGTTTATTCTGCCATCCTTGGTTCGGCACTCATTGTTCCTGTGACCGCTTATAAGGTAGCATTGACACAAGATGTTTCTTTTGACGCTGACTTAGGTCTGTGGATCTGGGCTTATGACGTCAATGTGGGTGCTCATGGTGAATATTCCGTGAAACTTACTGCTGAAATTCAGGGTCCTGATGTGATTTGGACCGGAAGTATTTCCAAAGCAGGCATTTTCGAAGACTTCGTTTGGTTCGAGGGTACTTCAGCCATCAATGGTGAATCTGGTTCATGGACACTCTATGAAAGTTTTGCAAACCCTACTCCATGGTTATCCACTGAGTGGGAAAAGTCAGAAGTGGAAGGAAAGGCTAACGCTACTTTCACCGTAGAAAAAGAGGGTGATAGCCTGAACAGCTCAATAAGCTACACTGCAACCACAAGTGGTGATTTCAACAGAAGTGTTGTTATCGTTGACACAAAAGCTGACAATACCATTACTGTTGATTGGCACAGTGTAGATAAAAACGGAAGGGTAAAAAGTGCAGCCCATTTTCAGGATGATGCATTCCATTGCTGGGACAGCCAGCTACAGGATGTAGATTGTTAATTATCAGTCACAAATATAGATGGAGGCAGTGGTCGTAAGAGTACTGCCTCTTTTGTTTTGTGCTAAAGGTGTTTTTCCACTTCCCTGATCAACCCCTGTGGGTCCTGGGGAGAAATAAGAAACAACTCATCATTTTCTGTAATCACCACAACAAAATCTCCCGATGTAATGGCTTTCACATTGGTGATCTTCCTCCCTACTTTTGAATCCTGGTTTACGATCTGAAATGAACAATACTGGATCATTTTCCCATAGGTAACCCTGCTTTTCATGGCGCCTAGGAAATCCAGATCATTGGTTGCAGTGGCCTCTTTGTTACGAACGGTCTCAAGCAACCTGGAGGTGATTTCCGAATCAATACTCCTGATCACTTTGATCTGATCAAATGGAATAAGTTTGCTTGAATAGTGTCTTAGGATGAGCCCTTCATCAGAAACAGCATAGCCAAAGGGTATAGCCGCTGCCTGAACAAAGACAATAGCAAATAACAAAAACAGAAACCCAAACACGGCCCATAACATAGGCTCCTCACCTACCGGAAGCAGAAAAACGAATATTACAAGAAAGAAAGTGAGTACAGCATAAAACATCCAGACATTCTTATGACTGGTTCTGGGCTTGAATTGGATCTTCATGCACCAAAAATAGTATATCAAGTATTCAAACGGTGTTTCTTATCTGATTTAACCTCAAAGTCAAAATCACAAACTTCCAAAAAGGACTAAGTTTGCACCTCAATTCGGGGTATGAACACACATCTTTTCCAGCTTCTTCAACTCACTTTTGCTATTTGTCTCATGAGCTCTTCCGGGGTTCTTGGCCGATATATCACTCTACCTACACCTGTTACGATTTGGATTAGATCCGTGATCGCGCTAATTACGCTGTTTCTGATTCTTAAAGCATTAAAAAAGTCGACTTTCATCGGGTGGGGTCGTCACTTCAGGATTGTCCTAATCAGCTCAATATTCCTTGGTGCACACTGGATCAGCTATTTCAGTGCCCTTCAGGCATCGAATGTGGCGATTGCTATGCTTTCCATGTTCACCTACCCCATCATGACTGCACTACTGGAGCCGATCCTATTGAAAACCAGGTTTGATAAGGGATCGCTACTTCTTTCATTCATTGCGCTGATAGGGGTCTTCTTTCTTGTGCCTGACCTTAACTTCGACAACACTGTCACCCGTGGAGTCTTCCTGGGTTTACTGGCTGGGTTTTTCTATGCGGTGAGAAACATCCTGATGAAAAAAAATCTCAGTGATCATGGTGGGCTTACATTGATGTATTATCAAATGGCCATTCTCACGTTATTACTTTGGCCAGCAATTTTTATCTACAAATTGGACTTTAGCTCACAGATCGTACAGGGTGACTGGGAAGCACTTCTGATCCTGGGACTCGTAACAACTGCTTTTGGACATACACTATTCGTAAGAAGTCTTAAAAACTTTTCTGTGACTACAGTAAGCATCATGAGTTGCCTCACTCCCCTCCTGGGGACCCTACTGGCGTTTTTGATCCTGGATGAAATCCCTAAAGGGCAGACCATATTGGCAGGTACAATTATCTTGTTTACTGCAGGATTAGAAAGCTACCGGTCTGTACAGCAAAAGAAAAGAGCTTAAAGCTGAAAGTTTCGGGTGATATTAAAACCAAGGTGGATATTACCTCCAAAAAAATCATCTGTTGTTTCGCCCACGAATCCTTTGGCGATCATGGCCGCTGAATTGGTGATGTGAAACTGGAAAATATGCCCTCCGGTATCTATGTCAAAACCCAATGCCAGGGCATTGAAATAATCGGGATTTAATTCCTGAATCTGGTGATAATATTCAATGTTTACAGAGAAGCGTTTTCCGATTTTATATCTTCCTCCGACACCCACTGCAAAAACATCATTGTTCTCAAGAACACTCACAGCGTTATAATGTACCCAAACCGGCATCAATTGCAGGGAAATTGCTGATGAGATCTTCCGTGCAATCAACAATTGATGGGTAAAGGCCAGGTTTTGCTGAAAGGTCCGTTCTGGCTCCGTCCGAACAGTCCTATACGCGGCAGACCCAAAATAAGTGAGTGAAACGGGGATTTGTTTCTCCCCCCCGGATTGTCGTAATATTCGGTATTTAGCAAATCCATCTAAATGCTTTCCCAGAGAGTTTCTCCCAATGCCCACGGTAAACTTATCGGTAATGGCATAGTCAAGACCTAACCTGATATTGGCACCGTCCATTCCAAAAAACTCATAGGCTCCTCCACGAATGTTGCCAAATCGATGAGAAATGATAAATGTAAGATTCTTTTTTGACCGTGTTTCTACAGAATGACCATTGATCAGTCTTGTTCCTTTGAACGTACTGGAAACTTCAACGCTCTCTGGATCTAAATCCTGGTCGATTTGACTTAATAGATCATCCTGGGCGTATAAAAAATAAACATTGAAAATCAACAGGAGGCTAAGGAATATGAATCTCATTTACTTGGATTTGTTTTGAAATTAAAGCTAGCAGTTACTTCTACTTCTTCCGCTATATTGTAAAACACTATTTTAGGTATGGCAATTTTAAATTTGGCTACTGCGACAATGAATTTTGTCGTTACAGCGATAGCTTCATTGGAAACCTGACATTGAATTTCCGTCTCCAATGGATTAGTGACACCGTGGATAGTAAGCTCCCCGGAAACTTTAAATACATAACTCCCCGGTTTGCTGAAATTCCTCGCATCAAAATCCAGAATTTTACCTTTGAATGTGGATTTGGGATATTTGTCTGATTCTACATAGTTCTCATTGAAGTGTTCCTTCATAAGCGACTTCTCGAATTCAAAGTCCTTCATGAGCATACTCACTGCAACACTGCCATTACTTAAGTCTATTGCTCCAACAGCTTTATCATTGATGGCTTCGATATTTTCTACCGGAGCCTCAGAATAAAATCTGGCAGTCCCATTCTTATCAATTAGTGGACCCTGCGCATACAAATGGACAGAGCTGACCAGGAGTAAAACAAATAGCATTGACTTTAAGTCGGCGAGCTGGTAAGAAACCCGTCTGATATAGCGGGAAACTAAAAAAGGCACAGGCCCCAGGCCTGTACCTTTATTCACATCTGTTTGACAAACTATGCCATTAAGGCAATGCTGGTGTACATCAGAGCCATTAAAAGGATCTGTGCGACGTGGATTAGAATTCGGATCTTTCGCATAGCAAACTAAAAATTTAAATAAATATGGATAACTCATTTCAAATCAGCAAGATATATGTGATTAATTTTTAATTAAATGTATATTGAATAGAGATTAATGAGCCTGCACTGTACAAATCCACGCTTCCCCATCCAACTTCTTTTAGCGGAATCTTAATGTAAGGTTCCACCCGTATATTTATCCTCGGTTTCATATACCACATTACCCCTACAGATAAATTTCCAACACCGAACATTTCCCTGGTCATTTCATCCGAATCCCAGCCATACTCCGTTCCGGGATTATAGCTGCTGAATTTATAGGTACAGTCTTCGCTCAGTATGAAGTAATTGCTGACTCCAATACTTGATATAAACTGAAAGCGACTTTCTGGATTCCAATTGTAGGTGAGATTGATCGGAATGTCCACTACAACAATGTGTCCATTTACTTCCTCCGGAATCACACCATTGGTATACCTCTTCCAATATTCATTTGGAGGAAAGTAATTTTCTCCGGAGGTGATAAACTTTTTCTTCCCATAGAAGGCTCCTGTGGCCAGACTCAACCTGTTTCTGAAAGTGATAATAAACTGTAACCCGGCTTGCCCGGACACCTCCATACTTTCCTTCATCCCGACACTGTTAAAGTCCGGTGAAAAGCCCAATGCAATACCGTAGGTAAAGAGTTTTCTGTTATTGGGGACAACATCATCATCCGGTGTCAAATCCGCCGAACTTAATACCCGATTATCCGATGGATCAGTGGAGATCAAAATATCATACGTTGAAGTAGGAATGTCGTGATTATATGTATGATAGATCGGCAGGGTGATCAAACCTCCTTGTTGTTGTTCTGTGGTGACTTGCCGTGCAACGAAAGGTATATCCTCATCATCAGTCAGTATCATGTCTCCATCACCTGAATCAACCCCACCATCTAAATCACTGGTATTTGAGAAATGGTCATGTCTTGTATCATCAATGCTTAACCCATCCGGACCCCTACCTTCAACCTGATCTGGTAGGTTGTTAGGACCTGAATGAGTATTAGAACTCGCCTGTTGATTACTTATGCTAATCCGCTCATTATCATCTATTTCCACCACTGACTTGACATTGTCATTCGACTCAGCAGTGTTTAGGAAACGCTCAGAGCTCGACTGATCAATACTCGACCCAACCTGCTCCTTATCCTGACCACTTTCTCTGTTCGGTTCCGGGTAATTATGGGTACCTGCAATTTGAATCCGCTTTCCATCCTCCGTATTCCCATTCTTTATTTCTTCTGTTCCCGGATTCATACCAACCAATTCTCCCGCTTCATCATCATCGAAGGTGCCTCCCATCCAGAGGATGCCAAGCATCAGGATCATCCCACCTACTACAGACATGATAATAGTTGGAATGGTTAAGAGCGGACTGGCAGGTGGTACAACCGGCATCTCAGCATCCAGCTGCTTCTCCAGGGCCTCCCAATGAGTTTCATCATATCGCACCTCATATTGCGATATAACCTTCTTTACAAAACGGTCAATATTTTCCTCTTTATTTGACATATGGTTTTTCTAAAACCTTTTCTAAAATTTCGCGCATATGTTTTCTGGCCTTAAACAGGTTGGATTTTGTTGTCCCAACTGTCACGCCCAATTGATTCGCTATTTCTTCGTGTGTAAATCCCTCCACTACATACAGGTTAAAGACGGTCCTATATGAGGGAGGTAACTGTTGCATCATATCTATAATCTCATCATAAGAAATACCCTGAATAATATCCGATTTGTCGGATAAATTCAGGGCTTTCTCAAGCTGGCTCGTTTCAATCTTGCTCTTATTCTTATTAAAGTGATCGATTGCTGCATTGACCATGATCCTTCCAAACCAGGGTCTGAAAGGTTTCTTTGCGTCAAAGCCCTTCAAGTACTTAAAGACTTTCATGAAACCATCATTTAAAATCTCCACTGCATCATCTTTTGAATTTGAATACCGTAGGCATATGCTCATGGCATATGCATAGTAAGTTTGATAAAGCTGTTTTTGTGCAGCTCGCTCATTCCTGATACACGCCTTGATCAGTTTTCGTTTTATATGGTCATCAAGACTCAATTCCGATAATCTTTCTATGTGGTACTTAAAAGTTAATCAAAATGGTTGGCTTGCCGGAAAAAATAATTTCAAGTCAATGCATTGTCCCTCCAACTTTTCATGCCCTGAGCAGGTCAGACATCTAATTGTAATATAAGTTTGCGTTATAAGAACTCAACAATAATAAGATTTTCTTATGACACTAAATCAGCTTATTTATGCGACCAGGCTGAAGAAATTTAAAAACTTCAAAAAAGCTTCTGAACAACTAGGGATCAGTCAGCCAGCACTTAGTTTGCAAATCCAGAAACTTGAAGAAGAAATTGGGATATCCTTATTCAACAGGTCAACAAAGCCCCTGGAAGTAACTGCCGATGGTGAACTCTTTCTTTCGAAAGCTCAGGAACTCCTAAACAGTGCCAGTCAGCTCTCACGATTCTCTCAGGAAATTACCGAATCTTTTACTGGTCAGTTAAAAATTGGGATCATTCCCACCCTGGCACCTTTTCTTGTCCCACTCTTTTCCAACAGAATCCAGGATAAATACCCCACTTTCAGATTGGATTTTCATGAGTCCATTACCGAAAATGTGGTAAAGTCTGTGAAACATGGTGAATATGATGTGGGCATCATCTCTACGCCAATAACCACAAGCGGTATCCAAACAATACCCTTGTTTTATGAGGCCTTTTATCTCTACCTGTCTGATAAATCTATCGGTGATAGTAATGAAATGAAACTGGAAGATATCCCTTACAACAACCTTTGGCTGCTGGATGAGGGAAATTGCTTTCGTGACCAGGTAAATGATCTGTGCGACCTCAATAAAGTGCGTAAGGAAAAGAACTTCATCTACCGAAGCAATTCCATAGACTCATTGATCCGAATGGTAGATACCATGGGAGGTGTGACCATCCTTCCTGAATTGTCCACTCTGAGTTTGTCTGGCGACCAGGAAGCCAACCTCAAAAGCATTAGTGGAATAAAAAAAGTAAGGGAAATCAGTCTGATCGTGACAAAGAACTACGACAAACGCAGGTTCATTACAAAACTGGAAGAATACATCAAATCAAACATCCCGAAACACATGATTGAAAAGGGTCAATTTGAGATTGTCGATCCCAATATTCACTTGTAGCCAAGTATTTTCGGTTCGCTAACTGATCTTTATTATTTTGCAGCTCTAACCTATAATAAATTCAAAGCAAATGAATAAGCGTAAATTCCTTAAAAATCTTGCTGGAGGTTCAGCAGGTATCGCATTCGCAGGACTGTCATCCAACATTATTGCCAGCTGTAGTCCTTCGACAAAATCTGCTGACGGAGAGAAAGCTTCCGTTACATCAGCTGGAAAATTATTTTTTAGCATTTCGCTTGCCGAGTGGTCCTTACACAAAGCTTTAAAGGCCAATGAAATGACCAACCTGGACTTTATAAAAATGGCCAGAACAGAATTTGGAATAGGGGCTGTTGAGTATGTCAACCAGTTTTTTAAAGACAAAGCACAAGATAAAGCTTATCTCGCGGAGATGAACAAAATCGCTGCAGATAATGATGTTAAGAACGTTTTGATCATGATTGATGGAGAAGGGAGCCTGGGTGCATCAGATAGTGCCGAAAGAACCAAAGCAATCGAAAATCATTACAAGTGGGTAGAAGCTGCCAAAGAGCTGGGATGTCATTCCATCCGGGTAAATGCGAGAGGAAATGGTTCATTTGAAGAAGTAGCCAAAAATGCTGTGGACGGGCTTGGTCGATTATCAGAGTTTGCCAAGGACTATGGTATCGGAGTCATCGTGGAGAATCACGGAGGCCCATCATCCAATGGAGAATGGCTGGCGGGTGTGATGGCTCAAATAAACATGGAAAACTGTGGCACTTTGCCTGACTTTGGCAATTTCTGTATCGAGCGCGCAGATGGTAAATGTGTAGATGAATACGACAGATATAAAGGTGTAACTGAACTGATGCCATACGCAAAAGGTGTGAGTGCAAAATCACACGATTTCGATAGTGAAGGCAATGAGATCCACACAGACTACGCTAAGATGTTGGGTATTGTGAAAGCCGCAGGGTATACCGGCCATATTGGTATTGAATATGAAGGAAGCAAGCTTGGTGAAATAGAAGGTATCAAGGCTACAAAGGCACTACTCGAACGAGTGGGATCTGCTGTTTAATCAGCATGAGATACGAAATAAAAAAACCGGACTTTCAAAGATCCGGTTTTTTTGTTGCTTTTACTGAGCTACTATTGGTATAGTCAGTTTCACTTCACTCCAGAGAATCAGCATATTGATGCCGTTTCCACTATTTACCAAATCGATGGTAAACTGCTCAGTCGGTCCAGCTTTTTCTACGGGCACGCTAATCTTGGCAACATCCTGATCATAATCAGGTTCTGAGTAGCCCCATCTATCCAAAGAAGAATTAACTCCAATCACAAATGATTTGCTACCCGGTACAGCATACAGGGTGTATGTTCCTTTTGGTACCATCTTCCCGCCGAATAACACATCCGTACTAAAAGTAATTTCTGTGGCTTCATTGGCTCCCAAGCGCCAGTAAATCCCATAAGGTTGTAAGGCATCCTCTTCCTCAGGACCAAAAATCAAACGATCCCTCACAGAAGGTCTGCTGTAATTAACTGAAACAGACAATTCCTGATTAGACGCCTCGGCTGATCCCGGAGGACTCAGTGTTCTGTTTCTGTTGTTTAGATAGGCAAGTAATCCGACTAACACAACGGCCAGAATACCAACCCCTATTAAGACTTTTTTAAGCATAGCTATAAAATTTTAATGCTGATGCGAACTTAGCTATAATCACCCTTTTAAAGATCAAACTCATCGATAATGTTTAAGTTTGACATAATTTATGAAGATACTTGGAATCGACATCGGTGGCACAGGAATTAAGGGAGCCATCGTAAACACAAAAAAAGGAACACTAAAAACTGACCGGTACAGAATCCCTACCCCCCAACCTGCTACCCCGGATGCTGTTTTGGAAACAGTCACACAAATAGTTAAGGAATTTGACTGGAAAGGTCCCATTGGTTGTGGGTTTCCGGCAGCCATCAGGGATGAAATAATCAAAACCGCTTCCAACATTGATCCATCTTGGAAAGGGTTGAATGCAGCCGAGAGGATCCAGCAAGCCACGGGCTGCCCCACTCACCTCGTGAATGATGCGGATGCCGCCGGGCTCTCAGAGGTCAAATTTGGTGCTGGAAAAGACGAAAAGGGTGTAGTCATGATGATTACCTGTGGGACGGGTGTCGGCAGCGGCCTGTTTATAAACAAAAGGCTGGTACCCAATACAGAGTTTGGATTTATCCATGTTGACAATACAAAAGCGGAATATTACTGCTCCAACACTGCACGTGAAAAGGAAAACCTTAGCTGGGATGAGTGGGGTGGCCGCCTCAATAAATACCTGAAACGGCTGGAAGAACTTTTTTGGCCCGATCTGTTCATTATAGGTGGTGGCATCAGCAAGCAGTTTGACAGTTTTAGCCAATGCATCCAGCTAGACACCAAGGTGGTTCCGGCCGAATCGAGAAACCACGCAGGTATCATCGGAGCGGCTATAGCTGCTCAGCAAAGTATCAGTAAAAATCTACTCAAAAACAGCAAGTGACTGGAAAGCCAAAAATAGTCATGCTGGATGCTTATGTGGCCAACCCGGGAGATACCACATGGGATCCAATCAGTAGTTTAGGAGATCTTACACTTTTTGACAGAACTCCCATTAACCAGGTTGTCGAGCGTGCCAGGGGGGCTGACATTGTTATCGTCAACAAGGCCAAAGTAAGAGAAGAACACATCAATGAATTGCCCGACCTGAAACTGATTTGTGTCTTGGCAACAGGAATGGATAACGTGGATTACGAATATGCCAGATCCAAAGGTATTGAAGTAAAAAATGCCGTAGGATATGGTTCTACTGCTGTAGCTCAGCAAGCCTTCGCCTTGTTGCTGGAACTCACAAATAATGTAGCATTACATAATACATCTGTCCAAAATCTTGAATGGACCCATAACGATGACTGGTGCTACTGGAAGAAAGGCATCACTGAACTGCATAATAAAACACTCGGTATCTATGGATTGGGAAGCATTGGAAAAGCCGTAGCCAAAATCGGCGAAGCTTTCGGCATGCAAATAGCCGTCACAAGCAATCATGCGAAACAGTCAGACTACCCAAACTGGAAGCTTGTGGATCTGGAGGAATTATTCACTATATCTGATGTCATCTCCCTCCATGCCCCGCTCACTTCTGCAAATGAAAAGATCGTCAATACACAGCTCCTTCACAAAATGAAGAAGACTGCATTTCTTATCAATACGGGTCGAGGTGGACTCATCAATGAAAGTGACCTCAGACAAGCCTTACAAGAAAAGCAATTGGCAGGAGCTGGTTTGGATGTTTTATCCATTGAACCTCCTGCCAAAGACCATCCACTCTTAGGGCTTGAAAACTGCCTCATCACGCCCCATCATGCCTGGGCTGCCAGGGAATCAAGGGTACGCCTCATCGGAATGGTAGCTGAAAATATCCGGGAATTTTTGGCTAAAGGTTAATCCTAATAATTGTGATGTTTTGCCACATTCTTCTGAAGTGGCTTCAATCTTTTCCCTTTCATTTTATCCAGATCCCTGGAATGATAAAGGTCCTGCCAACTGTTGGAACTGTAATGACTTGTCTCACACGACAAAAAACATACACTTACAATGACAATCACAAATAATGTGAACTTTGATAAATAATACATGTGCTGCTGGTTTGGTTATAATATAAACTATTCAAGAATAATTTGTACTTATTAGTACTGGATCTAACGTAGAGGTAACCAGTTTATTTGAAAATTAGGCATTACACCTACCCTATTTCAGCGATGTAATTTTATCGTTAAAATACCGTTACATAGATTCATGTCTGACCGCTATTATAACCTCATTCATGATTGTATCAGGAATTAAAGTACTCTGTGGAAAATGAGCATTTTAAAGCAATTTCCGCCCTTTTCTTTCTTATCATTTTTTGGAGTACTTCGAAATACAATGGCTCCTGCTCCCTGATTCAATTACACTATTGCTTACAACTACATCAATAGTACCTCAGCATCATACAAAATTTCAGAAAGACTATAAAATAGAAAAGGGCCAAAAAGGCCCAATTAAACCACAGATTTAGACTTTAGTTTTTAATTAATCATCGTCACCCTCGTCACCCTCATCATCTTCCTCTTCTTCAGCCTCTAATGCAACCTCAAGCTTATCTACAATGATTTGCATAACATTGCTATTTGATGTTTCGTTTATTCTGATCACACCATCTTCATCTGCAACTAACGAACTAAAGTCAATGGAAGCTAAAAGCACATCCAGATCCAGTGTCACCAGGATCTCGTTCACTGCACCACCATCCAACACAAATCCAGCTTCGTTTTCAATTTCAAGTTCAAACTCTTCAGATGTAGAGAATTCAACAAAAGTTGGATTAGTAGCACCTTCAGGGATAAAGTTGAAATTAACAATAAGCGTCTTATCACCTTCAAGAATATTTTCAAATTCTATTTCAATTTCCTGATAAACACCGGCCAGGAGTTCAGAAAGTCCAAAATCCGGATCACTCGTTCCCGTAAGAAGGTTGATAACAAAATTTCCTTCAAACTCCACCTCTTCGTTCTCATCCTCTCCATTTTCTTCTTCTTCCAAGTCTTCTTCAAGTGTCTCTAATTCTATTTCCGTAACTCCGGCAAACACTTCAGTAAAAGTGAATCCTGTGTTTGCGACCCGGCCATTTGGCGATGTAGTTGAGCCTGTAACAGCTCTCATTTCAAAACTTGCCTGAGCATTTGTTGGAATATTTTCATCTTCCCCACAGCTTTGAATCATTACTGCAGTAAAAGCTAATAAAGCAACTAAAATTATCCTTTTCATAATTTTCATTTTTTGGTATTTAATCAGAAAACCGAAAAGTCCTGAAAATCCCTACCGGAATTGCCACAAAACTTTACTATCTGACCCAGGATAATTTCTATTCAAAGATTATTGAAAAACTCAATGTCCGATGGAGGTTGACTACTGTTTGCCCTTTTTCAATTTTAATGGTGTACCATGGATCGATTCCTTAATGCATTAATAGCATTTAAAAAAAACACAACCTCATGGTAGGGATAATTTAAAGATTTCTGTTTTGTGTTCGTAACTGGGCGGTGACAAGTTTGTGGCTTCCCATCTTTAAAATATACTTAATTGATAAACAACTTAATTACCAGAAAATTATTCCGATGAAAAAGTATTTGTTCATAATGATGTTGTTGGTAGCGATACCATATGTTCTTTCAGCTCAGGATTTTAAGTATGGGGTGAAAGCCGGACTTAATGTCAACAATCTAAGCGTCACACCAGAGTTGGATCCCCCTGCCCCCAGTGCTCGAATTGGCATTCATTTGGGGGGATTTGCCCAATACGGATTATCCGATCAATTCCTGATCCAACCCGAAGTAGTCATATCAACACAGGGAGCTAATGATCAAGATCCGGAGGTGGAGCAAAATGTTAAACTAACCTATTTAAACCTTTCTGGAGTAGCAAAGTATCAAATTGGAAACGGTATAAGCGTTTTTGCAGGTCCGCAATTGGGATTCCTCATGGATGGAGAATTCGAAGAAGTAGATAAAGTAGATGGATCCCAGGAATTTTTTGCTGCAGACGCCGTCTATAAAAGTACCGACTTCTCCTTTTCGCTTGGGGCTGGCTATACATTAGAATCAGGGATCCACATTGATTTAAGATATAATTTGGGTCTTTCTAATAACAATGATGACCCGCTGGAATCTGCCTTCTATGACAGAAACCAGGAAGTAAAAAGCAGAACATTTCAGATCTCTATTGGATACACGCTCAATTAAATCATGACTCCACATCAATTACCAGAATTTTTGATGCGGCAGCTGATCGTTTGGATGTAGCTACTGGGGTGATTTTTGAGTAAATCTGATCTGATCTATTTCTGTTGTGTGATTAACTGAGAATAGATGGGGCCACTTGAAAAATTTCGAATGGCCTCATTTTTTTGTTCTATAGAACAATATGGTTATCTCAATCAAATTTGATTAGGATTCACTTAAATACTAAGGATTAAATATCAAACGAAAATTAACGTTTGGCGTAAATCTCAGAGCGTGTTGATATACCTGTTCTGAATCACTTCCCTGGAGTCTATAATAGGAACCAATGATGTTATCTTTATTGGTGACATTCCAAATGGCTACTCCACACCTACCTTCAATTTTGTCACTAATCGGGAAGGAATATTTAACGGAAAAATCCAATCTAAAATATGGCTCCAATGAAATGTTATTTGGGTAATCATAAATGATACTTTCACTATTTTGATCAAATCCCAATTGATTGGTGAAAGGCAAACCGCTTCTATAATTGATTCCGGATGAAAATTGAAACTTTTTCAACTGATAAGAGAGTCCGGCTGAAAGCGAATGAGAAATATCAAAGTTACTCCTGAACGTTGGGGTGACCAATTCCGGAAAAGTATAATCGCTGTTTAGAAAAGTATAAGTCATCCAGGTATCCACGTCCTTAAATCTGGGATTGATGAGCAATTCGATCCCCCTGGCCAGATAGCTACCGATAGATCTTGTAAATTGATATTGATTTAAAAAACCCTGGCTAGATGTGATAACTCCATCAACTTCCTTGATAAAACCTTCCAACGATAAAAGGGTCAAACCTTTCTTATAATTAAAACCAAGAGACGCCTGGTTGCTGGTTAGAAGAGGAATACTTTGATTATTGATCAATTCCCATTTCCTTTTTTCAACACCTAAAAAGTCTGTCTGAAAGTCAACTGACTGAACGGATGTCTGACTTTTTGATTCTGCCAGTATTTCCATCGTAAAAGCCCCTCCAAGCCTTATCAGGGCCGATAACCTGGGCTCAACTCTCAAATGATCAATTTTATCAAAGTAGCTAGTCCGAATCCCCAGTATCAGGTCTGCATTTTGATGGGGATTTAAACTACTTTCAAAAAAAGCGCTGGACGTTCGGTTCACCTCTTTGCTCAGTGAGCGGAATTCAGGTGTATTGATATCTCTGAAATTTCGAATACCTGTTTCTACCAGCTGCAACCCTGAAGATATTACCCATTTCTCTTTTGCTCTAAAAGAGATTTCGCCCTTTAAACTTGACTCCAATACCTCATTTTCCAGTACGTGTCTTTGATCAGTCAGCACATCAAAATTGATAGACTCTTGCTTATAATTGGTGATAGAGCCATAGAACCGGGATTGTAAACGATCTGTCCATTTGTGGCTTAGAGAGATAAACCCCAATACACTTCCCTGGTCCAGATTACTTGATCGGGAAATAAGCTTACTGTTCACCACAGCACTTTCATCAAACCTGATGGAATTATTAATTGTCAAAAACCCTGTTTTTAATTTCGTCGCATTTGAGAAGTCGCTGACGGTGTTGAATGAAAAGTCATAAAAGCCAAACCTCTCATTTGAATTTACCACTTGATTGGATCCCTGTGCATTGAGGACATCTGTATCATGAAAGGCACGTTCAAAATACTGATTGTATATAGGTGTCAGTACCAAGCCGCTCAATGATTGTCTTGAAGCAATCATCACAGAGGTATTTCTCAAAGGTATTTGAAGTAATTGATCACTGTTGATCATATTGCTACCTACCTGCGCAGAAAAAGTTTCAGCCCGATTTACCGGTGTCTCTATTAAAATTACTCCCGAAACCCCTTCCCCCAATTTAGCTGAAGTACCATTTTTAATTATGGATGATTTATCAATGATGTATGGATTTACCGCAGATATCAACCCAAAAAAATGACCTGTCTGATAGAGCCTTACTCCATCCCATAACATGAGGTTTTGATCATTCGAACCACCTCTTATATTAATATCAGTGACCGTTTCATTGGTACTTTGAACCCCCGGCAAGATTTGCATGGTGAAAAACACATCCGGCTCTGTTAAACCAGGTAAAATATTCGTGTTTTGGATGTCTACCTCTACTTGTCCACCTACTTTTTTATCAATACCTCTGATGATATAACTCTGAATAACGAGCTCATCCAATACGCTGGTTGATGGTTTTAAATAGAACGTCTGACACTCAGCTTTTGCATCGTCAAAGGTTAGGATAGCATCTTCATATCCAACATGTCTGGCTATGATTGGATGCCCTGGTTCACTTTGGGAAAGAATAAAATAACCATTTTGATCCGTCACTGTGTGTTGTTGTGCGGAGGAAACAAGCGCACCTGAAACAGGATCTCTATTTTCAGAATCTATCAGGTATCCACAAAAATTATATCTATCAGAAAGGGGTATTACCGAGATATACTTATCGTCCAAAAAAACAAACCGCAGTTCAACCACTCCTTCCAGATATAAGATGGTTTGCTGTAGATCCAAATTGCGATCAGGAGGCGGCAGCTTAAGACTATCAATGGTTTGATCCATATAGGTGAAGGAAACATCAAACCGCTGTTCTATTTGATCCAGAATGCTGCGTAGAGAAATATTTGAGGTTTCCTGAGCCTGACCGCTCAAAGAGCAAAGTACACAAAGGGTTATCAAAGACCATTTGAATGTCTTATTCCCCTTCACGCGTAATCAACACTTTATTATTGTTTATTTGGAAGTGATAGCCGGAAGGTGTGCTAATTGCTTCAATGGCGATTTTCAGGTTATCATTAGGGAAACTTCCTGTGAAAGTACTTTCAAGATTTACTCCATTTGTCTCAACAGAAATATCATATTGAGTTTCAAGTTCAGCAAGTACCACATACAAAGGGGTCTTAAGAAAAGAGCTCTTACCATCCATCCAGTCCGGATTTTGGCCTGGAGATAAATCAAAACTGGTTGTGCTCTCTTCAACTAACTGAAATCCTTTGCCAGCTGATAGTTCCACATTATGGTTTGCTGTCTTTACCCTTACTCTCCCTTCATAGCAAACTACCCTCAGGAAGTCCCTTTGTTGCTTCACATTAAAGGAAGTTCCCAAAACGGTGACTCGTCCATTAGTGGTCATCACATCAAACGTGGAACCTTTCTTAACGACAAAAAAGCCCTCTCCTTCCAGGCTGACACTTCGGTTTTCAGCCCAACCTTCTTCACTATACGCTACTTTGGAGCCTTTATTCAGCACAACCGTGGAAGAATCCGGAAGATAAATCGGGACATGACTGGCCGAAACCACCATGTCCTCAGTTTGTGTAAAAGAATTTTGAAATAACAGATAGCTGAAAATACCTATCAAAAGTAATGAGGCAGCAATCCCCACGAGTTGTCTACTCCATGTAAGCCTTACCACTTTTGATTGAGGCCTGGCATTACGCTCCTTCCAAAATCTTTTCAACTCGTCATCAAGGCCCAATTGAGGAGGAGTTGCAACTTCTGGCAGGGCATCCCAAATCTTAGCATATTGAGAATATTCAACGGATTTTTTGAAAAGCTTTTCTTCTTCAGGAGAAAGCTCTCCTAGAATCCATTTACTCAAAAGTTTTTCATCCTTCATTGTTCACTTTTCTTCTCTCCATAAAACAGGAACCTCGTGTTTTTCCCTACAGCAGGTTAAAATCAATTTCACAAAACATTACCCAGCCGTTGTCTTAAAGTGGTCATAGCTTTTTGCAGTCTTTTCTCAACGGCCTTTTCAGAGATTCCCAGTATTTCAGCTATTTGCTTTTGCTTTTTTCCCTCGATCCTTTTCAATAATAGGGTTACTCTCTGTTCTTCAGGTAGTGCAGACAATGCCTGATTTAATCTATCTTTGAACTCTTCTTCTTCCATAATGAATTGTGGATTTTCCACAGAAGAATTCGAGCTTTCGAGGTATGCCTGGTGCTTAAGGGCAGTACTTTTCTTCGCTAATATATTTTTCATGGCATTATTAGCGACCACAAATAGATAACCCCGTGCTTTTTCAATGGTTACTTTTTTGCAATTATCCCACAATTTCCCAAAAACGTCCTGTACAAGATCTTTGGCTTGATCTTCATCCTGGTACTTATAATGCAGGAAATTGAAAAGGTCCTGAGCATTGGATTTGAAAATCTCATTAAAAACCTTCTCCTTACAAACATCTTTGTTATTGACCGTCATTCAAATCTGGACTAGGTATAAAAGTGATTTTCCCCTTTCACAAGAATAAGTACTGGAAGCCTTTTAGCAAAATAAATCTAGAGGCTGTAGGGATTTTTAAAACTTTTCTGTTTTTTGATCAGATATGAAAAAATACACAACCATATCATTCAAACTCGCAGTGGTCTTTTACCTGCTTTTTATGCTATCCTCATGTCAGGACGAAATAGAACCTGAAGTGGAGATAGGTCAGGAAGGAATCACTCACACCGATGAAATTGCAGAGCTAATTGCCGGGGTTGCTACTAAAGACGGATCTCCTGATAATATCATTGACAGATCAAGCTGCAGTACTGTCAAATTTCCTATTAGTGGAATACTAGAGGACGAAGAGATAATTTTTAATTCGCTCGATGATGTCCTATCCATTGGAGTTCAGGTGCTTGAAATAGATTGGATCTATCCTATCCAGGTCGTTTTGTTTGATCATAGCGAGGTCACTGTGTTGAACGAAGATATGCTGGATGAAATTCAGGATGCCTGTGAAGAAGGTGGATCAGATACCGACAATGAATGTATCGATTTCATTTATCCCTTTACGATATCGGTATTCAATGAAGTAACCGAAAAGGTTGATACTCAGATCTTATCCTCGGATAAGGAAGTATATGAAATTTTCTCTTCTGAGGGCTTAATCACAAACATCACTTATCCTATAAGTCTGATAGACTCAGATGGCAACACATATAATGTGACCAATAATGAGGAATTGGTTTCAGTCCTTAATCAGGCCCCTGAATGTGATGAAGAGGACATCATTGATTTTGAGGAACAATTTGAAAATGAGATCAACGATCTGCTTCTTTCAAATACCTGGTCAGCTACCGCATATATGGAAGGCAATACTGACAAAACCAGCTTATTTTCCGGATATACCCTCCATTTCAATGAAGACAATACACTGTTAGCTTCCGGTACTGAGGATTTTAGTGGAAACTGGGAAGTCGAATTACTGGATACGAGTAGGTCTCTTTCAATCGAGTTCGATACCGATAACGAATCGTTCTTGCTACTTAACGAAAATTGGAACTTGAACTCGTATGAAGAGACACAAATCAGTCTGTCAAGAGAGAACGAAGAAGGGGACACTAAATATTTACAGCTTTCAACAAACTAATTATAAACAGTTATTAATCAATACAGTCATGGAAAAAATGAAAAATTATAATCGATCCACTTTTAAAGTCAAACAAGTAATGCATGCAATGAAGAAGCAGGTTGGCACCATAAGTGCAATTATTCTAGCAGTTTTTATGTTGGCCTCTTGTAGCAATGATGATGAAATGTCTAATGCCACAGTCAGCATGAGTTTCAAGGGCAACACCTCAACGATTGGAGTACCTAATGGTCGGGTTCAGGCCAATTCTCTTGAGTTTACCTCTGGCACTATCAGGTTGATCCAAATCCAGTTTGAGGCTGAAACAGATGAAGAAGATTCAATAGAAGCTGATATCGAACAAGTCGTAGAAATCGATTTCGCAACCGGAGCCACAACTCCGGATTTGAGCGATTTGGTTTTCCCAGTAGGCACCTATACTGAGATTGAAGTTGAACTGGAGCTTTTGGATGAAAACAACATTCCTTCGGTGGTGATAGAGGGTACATTCACAGATGCCAATGACGAGACTCATCCAATCCGATTTGAGTTTAATTCCGGAGAAACATTTGAAGTAGAGAAAGAAGGTCAAATCACCATTGGTGAAGGGGCAAATGTCATTGCTGAAGTCACATTTGATCCGGGCGTTTGGTTTGCAGGTGTTACCATGGAAGAATTATCGATGGCTACCAAAAATAACGATGGCGTGATTGTCATAAGTGAAACCAGCAACGCAGAGATATTCGACATAGTTGCCGACGGGCTCGATCTGGCAACAGAAGTGGAAATCAAACTTTGAGTTGCTCGCAGTAAGAGAAAATAATTATCAGATTTATCAACTAAATATTTATAAAATGAAACAACTGAATTTTAATTTTTTATCAATAGTAGCATTAGCTTTTTCCATTGTGTTATTAACGACCGGATGCGGTGAAGATGACCCTACAGCTTCTGTTTCGATAAACGAAACCGGAAGTGATCTGGGTGGCGATGTCACCGGTGATGGTGGAAGTACCGTCAGATCCTATAAGTGGAACAACTCTTTGAGGACAATAGATTACAATATGGACATTACCGCTGCAAAAGGCGGAAGCTTTACTTTGAGTGTTGCCGATGCAGATGGCACTTCAGTCCTTAATCAAACACTGGTTGTTGGTCAGGGAGATGATTCCAAGTCTGGTGTTTCCGCTACAGGAACAAGCGGAGAATGGACAATTACCGTCACCCTTACAGACTTTAACGGAGATGGATCTTTCTCAATTAGTCCGGGAAATTAATTACTAATTGTCAAATGATTAAAGCCAATATTCTTCTGAGGATATTGGCTTTTTTAGGATAAGCCTGGCATAGGAATCAAAACCACTTCTTCAGGCGCATATACAGTGACATTCCTACAGCCACAGAAACCATTACTCCTATCAAAAGTGGATAACCCCATTTATAGTCCAGCTCGGGCATGTAATGAAAATTCATGCCGTAAAGCCCTGCTAAAAAAGTCAATGGGATAAATATCGCTGAAACAACTGTAAGTGTCTTCATCACATTGTTACGCTCATTGTTTTGATTGGATTGCTGGAGGTCCATTAGGTCCCTGAGCATCTCCCTTGAAGTATCAAACGAAGAAATAAGATAATTCAGGTGATCGATCACATCCTGAAAATAGTTAATTGAGGCCTTATCGATAAACCCCTTCCCTTCTACCCTTACTTTGTTGATGGCATCCCGCATCGGCAAGGTATATTTCCGAAGGATATTCACATCTTTTTTAATATCAATGACCAATTCCATCACATTAAATGACGGATCAGCAAATGACCGGGCTTCCAGCTGCTCTATTTTAGCTCTCAAATGCTCCATGATCTTCATATAATGGTCTACAACAGCATCAATGATGTGGTGAAACAGATAATCACCTTTGGAACGCCTGATTATCCCTTTTGACAACTGAATGCGTGACCGCAACTCATCAAAAGCATCTCCCGGTAAACCTTCCTGAAATGTAATCACAAGGTTTTTATCCAGGACAATGCTGAGGTGTTCTTCCTCAATCCGGTCTTCTGACTTCACATAATTCAGCATCTTGGTAGTGAAGAAAAGATACTTGTCAAATACTTCAAATTTGGGTAGCTGATCCGTCTGCATAATATCTTCCACCATCAACGGATGGATATCAAAAAGCTTAGCCGTATCTTCTACCAGCACTTTGTTGGTGATCTCTACATCAAACCAGTTGACATACTGGCTATCTAACAGCTCTGAAGCTTTCGCAGGACTCAGACCTTCCTTGGTCAAACATTCTGCTTCATTGTATTGTATCAGGGTCAGCACTTGAGTGAAATTAACTATCGAAATTAATCGAATATCATGACACTTCTTCACCAGGATCTCCGAATTAATTTTACAGTCTATTCATTTTACAACTACCTTATAATCAGATTATTACAAAATATTTTTCGATTTTATCAAAAAATCAAACCATCCAACATCATTTACGTTTATTCAATCCAATTTGAACAAAGTGTTAAACCAAAAAATAGCACACTTTTAACTAGAAAATGAACATTAAAAAAATTCTCATCATCATTGGATTGGTATTCATTTATGATGTAGTTGCCGCACAAACAAATGACTTCAGAAACCTGGATTGGGGCATGGAACTTTCAAAGGTAAAATCTCTTGAAACCTGTCGCCTGGTCACCGAGCTTCCTTCAAGAGTCTATTATGATTGTACCATCGCTGACATCAAGGGACAGATTGTTTACACATTTACTACAACTGACCTTTTGATGAGAGCAAAGTATTTCTTTACTCCTGATTACACCAACATCAATTTTTACATCAAGGATTATAAGCTTTTTCAGGACCTGTTGACCAGTAAATATGGTGCGCCTTCGAAGAATAGCGCAGTCACGATCAACAAGACTAACCTCACAGAAAGTGAGTGGGCACCTAACCTGCTGACTGGAAATTTGAGATTGGAAACAATATGGAAAACCGAAAGAACAGAAATCTATCTGACTTTATCAAAATTCAATGATGAGTATGTAGTGCAAATCGATTACATATCTCCTGAAATGAGCAAGGTCGATTTCGAATTGCGGAAAGAAATTTTATCCAAAAGTTTATAAACAATAAAGCCTGGTCTTTAAGATTAAAGACCAGGCTTTGAAAGAAATCGGACAATTTCGGATTTATAGAAAATCCTTGACCATTGATTTCTTTATTTCTTTATCTCTTCCAGGATCTCCTTGGCCCCGTTTACGCCTTCTTTCACTGAATTTTTTACAGCATTGGCACTCTCGGCACTAATTTCAGCTGCGGCATCCAATGCGGCAATGATACTATTCTTAGTGGCTTCAAGGGTATCTCCACCTACTTTCCTGACCCCATCTACTGAGCCTCTGATAGCCTCTACGGCTACCTCACCTACGTCCACTCCTATTTCCTTCGCAGCATGGATAGCTTGCCTTACTGAGCCCTGTACGGCATCTTTTTGCTCTACACCAGCCTCCATGGATCCCTGAACAGCACCATCTACAATTCCTTTAACCAGATTAATACTACTTTTTCCGATGTTTTTGATGCTCTCAAAAGCACCCTGTACAATTGATGCCGGCAATTGAATACCTTTGACAACAATATCTGATGCACCTTTTATTGTGGTTGCTGTAATATCTTTAACAGAGTCTATTACAGTACCCCCGAGGTCTGCGGTACCGGAAAGAGCTCCTTTCAGACCTCCTTTGATACCATTTACAACTGATGAAACAACATTTGCCATAATCATTTGTGGGTTTATTACTCTTTATAAGTTACACTATAATCCTAACAGAAACTAGCAGATTATTGTTTAATAAACCTCGGATGGCAGATAATCTTCAGCCTATACAATGCCCAGGGCTGTACCAAGTACTGTAGCCAGACCAAGGAAGCTCAGGAACCCGACGATATCCGTCACTGTAGTGAGCACAATAGAGCTGGATTGGGCCGGATCCTGTCCGAAGGATTTCAACATTATCGGGATCACAGCTCCCGAGAATCCAGCTATGACCATAGACAGTATCATGGAGGTCCCTATTACGATGGCCAGGCCAAAAGAACTGGCCCATACAAATACGATTGCTGATGTCGTAAGTGCCACAGCAATACCATTGAAAAATCCTACAGCAACTTCTTTACGAGCTACCTGCCACCAATGCGTGGTATTAATTTCTCTTAGGGCAAGTCCCCTGATCGTCACAGCCAGTGCCTGAGAACCCGTATTTCCTGATTGTCCGGCTACCACGGGAAGAAATACAGCCAATACTGTAATCCTGGCAATGGTATCTTCAAAAATGCCTACGATAGAAGCTGCAAGAAATGCAGTTGCCAGGTTGATCTCTAACCAGGGAAGTCTTTTTTTGATTGCAAATGAAACTTTGGATAAGGCCCTTTCTTCTCTACCAGCACCAAAGATGGCCAGGACATCTTCCGTAGCATCTTTTTGAGCTGCTGCTATCAAGGCATCATTCCTGATAATACCCAAAACCTCATAGTTTTGATCCACCACGGGCAAACCAAAGATCTTTCCTTCCTGAAACAGGTTCACAATCTCTTCTTCAGGAGCCATCGGTTCTACTGAAATACTTGGCTCCATCAAATCATCAAGTATTGCTTTTGGATTAGAAATGGCGATTGTTTGCAAGGGTACTCTGCCCAATAACTGATTATGATCATTGGTCACATAGATATTGAGTATCCTTCTGTCTTTTACTACCCGCAATATATCCAGCACATCACCTGCAGTCTGGCCCGGTTTAAAGGTGTGAATTCTGGTATCCATGAGAAAACCCGCCGAATCAGGTGGGTAATTGAGCAATTCTTTTATTTGCCTTACCCGCTTTTCCGGTAAGAGACCAAGCTTTTCCTGCTGATCCTTTTTGTCAATCCGTGACAATAATTGAGTGGCCTTAAAATCATCAAGCTGATTGAAAACAGATACGAAGAGGTCATCATCCATGAGCTCCAAAACTTCGGGTATTACCCCCGGGGTCATAGAGGAAAGGATCTCTGCCGCGATTTCAGGGGATTGGCTGGCAAAATAGTCTACAACCTCCCCGGGAGTGGAATCATTGAGGATTTTAGCTGCCTCCCTGGGGTATCTCAGCAAAAAACTATTTACCAATGCTATTTGAAGTGTTGATCTCGTCATGATACCCTGTTTTTAAGGTTGCTCTCTGGTGAAGTGCCCAGTAAACTGATAAATCCAATGCGATATAATTCACTCAGGGCACTACCTGCTTTATAAACCGGTTTACGCTGTATCTCGTCAACTCCGGCGTATTCGAGGATGGATTGCTTTGATACCACCCCGAGAAAAATTCCCTCTGAATCCACTACGGGAAGCTGCACAAAATCCGATTTCCATTGTGCTATCAGGTCTTCCACACTCATGGCAGGAAGCAAAGTCATGGGCTTTTCTCTGATTAATGAGTGAATACTTCTATCCTGTTGATCCGTGAGTAAATCTTTAAGCAGCACGTATCCAACCAGCTCGTCCTGATCATTCAATACATATATCTGAAAGCCAACTTCCTGCAGGTTAGCTTTCACCAGGTCCATACAATCTGATATTTTATACTCAGATTTAAATGTCACAACATTTGTCTCCATATGAGACCCGACCGCTTCCTTTGAAAAGTTTAACCTGAATGCTATGCTCTCTTGCAGGTCTGATGTCAATAGAGCCAGGATTTCATTTCTTATGGTTTTATCACACCGGATCAGCAGATTGCCAGCTTTCTTTTCCGGCATAGCTGCAATGATTTTCGAAGCCACGTTGGTATCCAGAAAAGTAAGGACTTTGATGGCTTTAAAAGAAACGATCCTGGTGACAATGGCTGCGGATATGGAGACAGGGATAGATTCCAGCAATGCGGCTATATCCTTGTCATCAAAATCCTCAATCAGTCCAACAGCCTGATCCGGATGGTTCCTGATGTATTGATCTATGATTTTATTGTCAGTGTTTGTCATAATCAGTCTTTTAGAATGGCTGCTTTAGATTCATTAAATACCTTGGCAGGGATCATCACATTGCCAGTAGGTGTCTCAAGTAACACGGCATGGTCGGTTATTTTCACAATGACTCCAGTCACCTCACCTATTTGCACTTTATCACCCAAATTATAAGATTTCCTCACGTAATAAGACGCCAGGATATTGCTGACGGAAGTCTGTGCCCCCAGCCCAAACGCCAATGCTGCTCCAAATAACAAAGCTGAAACCAGGATGATGATCAGATTTGTGAGAAAGCGAATATTTATACCCAGGTGATCAACAGCCACAATGATGGCTACAAACAGAATGAGATATCTGATAATTCTACCAAGATATTTCCCCAGGTTGAGTCCGGTACGTGCTGCGGCCGATTTGATGAGGTCATCCGCCAGGCGGGCTGAGATGACTCCAGCCAAAATGATGACAACTGCAACAAATATGCTGGGCAAAAACCCAATGACCCGACTCAAAAGGTCACTCAAAAAATCAAATTGTAAGAGATGAATGCATGCCAGAAGGGTGATAAGTATAATGATCCAAAAAAGTGTTTTGGAAACAAATCTGGCAGAACCTTTAAGGTCCACATTCAGGAACTTCCCCCTTAGGTTTTCATTGGCAACATTGTTTAGATAAAGGATTGATCGCCTGACAACCCGCTCCACAATCATTGCTATCAACCAGCCCCCTATGAGCAAACCAACAGCCAATATCAGATCAGGTAGAATCTCAATCAGGTTGCTTAACAGCCTGTCAAATACCTCATTTATGTTTTCTAGCATGGGCTACACATTTCTAAATAATTTACTACAAATTAATTAGAAAGCGATAACCTACTAAAATTGTTAAAATGATTTGCTAGAAAAACCGATGCTACTTTTTTACAAATTTTAGATTGAATGTCTCAACCGGAGTACTGACCTTCATGATATACAAGCCTGTGGAGAGCCCAGACACATCAATTTTCTGTGGGTCTGTGATCAACAAATTCATCTCTGTGCCATTCAAATTGTAAACCCTAAGATCAGATCCACTCAATGGTACATTGGTAGATATAAATACATAAGATTCTGCCGGGTTTGGATAAATATCAAACTTGGGTACCATGATTGAAGTATAAACTACTACAATTGGTGAATACTCGAATTTACCATCAAAGTCGACTTGTTTAAGTCTGTAGTAGTTGATTCCATTCACAGGGCGTAGATCCTCAAACTCATAATCTATCAAAGCATCTGAGTCTCCATTCCCCTCCACTTTTCCTATGGTCTGAAAGTCCTGCTGAACAGTAGCCCGTTGAACTTCAAAATAATCATTGTTGATTTCCGTTGCTGTTTGCCAGTTCAACTTTACTTTCCCAAGACTGTACAAACCTTCAAACTTTGTGAGTTCTACAGGAAGACTTACATCAGAATACACAGTAATTGTCACATAATCTATATCTGCTCGTCTAGTTCCAGAACCTGAATTAGCCATTTGTACAGCAATAGCCAGTCCAAAATCAGGATCATTTAGCTTTGCCGGCGTCCAAAATCCTCCAACATCGCCCCATAAATCAGTAGACCCACCATAAGATGAGGATGTAACAACTGTAGGCCAATCACCCCCTTTGGCCTTGTTAGTCCCCGAAGTCCTTACTGCTCCTGCTTCATCAACCAGGTAAACTGCATAATCAAGCGTTTTATCACCCGTTGATTTTCTGTGAATTGTAAAAGAAATTCCCAGAATATCATGTGATGCAGGGATTGACAACCCAAAGTTATCAACTATTAAATATTGAGAGTTTTCACCTTTTGCATTTGTGGATGATTCGAATGAACCATTCAGGGTGGCTATTTGATTGGTCAGGGGTGTCCATGAGTTGTCTGTCCCACCTGCACTTACCTGCCGATCACTCTGTGTCCCCGCACTGGTGGAAGCATTTACTGAGGTAATCGTAACTCGTACCCAATCTACCTCCCCTGTACCACCTTCAGACCCCACTTGCTTATCTAATCGGATAGCTACTCCAAAATTTGAAGCTTCCACCTCTGCCTCAGTAAATGTAAGCCCCCAGGTGTCTGCACTACCCCCATAGGTGCTTATAGATGCTGTGGTAGGAATAGGATCGTCAAGACCTTTATTTGTGCCTGATATGGTCCCTCCTTTTATTAATTGTATGGCATTATCTTCTATGAGGTTGACACCACTTCTTCTCCACCTAATTTCTACCACAACACCCGCAACTTGAAAACCAGTTGGTATGTCAATTCCAAAATTTGTTAGTGTGAGGTATTCTGATTGCGTACCAGAAGAACCCGTAATCGTAACGGTTGCATAATTATCAGAAGTACTACCCTGTGCATTAGCTGTGTTGGACCAGGTAGCGGGACCAGATGGGCTTGTCCCTACCGTACCAGCATAATTAGGACCTGTGACTGTAGCGCTTACCAAATGAGCAACAAAAATAAGATATACCCAGCCTAGTGATCTCATCATAAATTATTTCCTCTTATTAGTGCAATTTTGGGACCAAATTTTGCGAATAATTCTTAACATATTTAGGACCTTCCCAAATATTACAAAGAATTGAAACGAATGGGCTATTAATAAAATTTTAATAAAATATCGGTTTGTTTTTGCTAATTTCAGTTCATGAAAGCGACCATCCTCCTACTCTTTCTTTCAACATCCTCTTTGTTGGCACAGCAATCTATTGATCTGGCTACATTCTCCTACCGTTTCGGACCCTCACAACCTTATGAGAATAACCAGGGAAATGCCAGTGAAACGGGTTTAATGACAAATTTCAAGATCCCTGTAGTGATCGATGAATCAACGATCTGGTATACAGATCTGACATATCAGCAATTCAACATTGACTACTCGGATAATGTACCCGGGAGCATCATGCCTATCGGGGTTCATGGCATTATCCTTCAGACCGGTTGGGTTAGAAAGTTTAATGAGAAAAACGCCATGCAAATACTGATCGTACCCAGGTTTATGAGTGATCTCAATCAAGTTGACATAAAACACTTCCAACTAGGTGCGATAGGACTCTACGAGGTGAAATACCAGGAAGATCTGACCATGCGGTATGGACTGATGTACAACCGGGAAAAATTCGGAAATATGTTCGTTCCGCTTGTATATCTCGACTGGATTGTTGCTCCCAAATGGTCAATATCCGGACTGCTCCCGATCTTTGCAAAGATCAATTATCATGCAACAGAAAAGCTTACTTTGGGTTTTAGCCATTTTGGATTGATCACCAGTTTCCAAATTGGTGATCCCCTATACAGTAATGACTATATTGAGCGTCAGAGCATCGACCTGACACTTTTCGGAAGGTATAAGTTTTGGGGAGGCTTGTGTTTTGAGGCAAGGGCCGGATTTGCTGTGGGCAGAAGTTACCTGCAGTTTGCTGAAGGTGATGAAATGGATTTCAGAGTAGCTATTTTGAGTTTTGGTGATGACAGAACACAAAAAAACATCGCTTTTGACGCGGGTCCAATCCTTGACATGAGACTGGTTTATAACCTTGACCTTTCCAGCCGCTAAGGATTCTCAATACCATTTATAAATACGGATACCCAGGCCGTACGATACCAACCCAAATACAAATAGGCTAATCATCTGTGGCAATACATTTATCAATGTAGCCCCCTCAAGAAATACGGTCCGAATACTGTCGGCAAGTATGGTCAATGGGAGGAATTGAATCACAGCAATCATAAAATCCGGAAAATTGTGATAGCTGAAGTAGATACCGGACATGATCATCATTGGCATCACGACCAGGTTGATTAAGCCATTGGCAATCTGCGTATTCGCGGTTCTGGAAGCTATCAGGATAGCCAAACCTGTAAATGCTACATTACCTGCTATCACCAAAAGGACCACAGCCAGTATCGATCCGGTAACGGAAATATCAAATATCCATTTGGTGATACCTACCAGTAACAGCACTTCAATAGCGCTCAACATGAGGCGGGAAACGAGCTGAGAGGCTACATAATTGTACTTCTTCATGGGTGTTGCTACCATGCGCCTGAGCAACTTCTTATTTCTGCGGTCTACATTGCTATAGCTAATTCCCCACATGCAACTCATCATCACTCCCATCGCCAAAAGCCCCGGGATCAGAAAATCAATGTATCTGGTCCCTGCCTGCTCTAATACGGTGATATTACCCGGGTCAGGCGCCTCCCCCTTGATGGCAGCAGACAATTGCAGGTAGGCATAATTAGCTTCAGCATTGTTGGGATCGAAATGATACTGGATGTCTTCACCATCTACCTTGAGTATCATGCTGATCATACCTTTCTTCAGCATGAGGATAGATTCATCCCAACTTGTCTTTTCAAACTGGTATCTGGTATATCCGATTTTTTCATTCCCCAGTAGTTTCCCTTTGCTCTCCTCAGATAAATCATATGGAAAAGTACAGTCTGTATCAGCACATACAATGGCTACAGTTTTCTCCATTTCTCCACCACCAGAAAATGCCAGACCTAACCCCAACGCGAGCAGGATTGGGAAAAAGATAGCCCAAAACAGCACACCAGGCTCACGTATGTATTCCTTCAATTCTACTCCAGTCAATAATATCAATTGCCTCATTTTTCTTCAATTAAATGTCTGCCTGTCATAGCGATAAAAAGATCGTCCAGGGTCATCTTTCTGCACTCAAGGGATGTCAGCGTCAGCTTTTCTTCTTCGATGTATTGTAAAAACGACGGAAGATATTCCACGAGATCTTTTACAATGATTTCGCCTTTTAATCCATCCTCAGAAAAATTCATATTGATGATACTGTCTGGCTTTGGGATACCATTGTTGCTCAAGGACATATTGACAGCGAACGAAATTTTCTCACCGTTGATGTATTCTGACAACAAATCATCTAATGTACCTCGTGCCAGCACCTTTCCCCGATCGATAATGACGATCCTTTCACACAAATACGAAGCCTCTTCCATGTAATGAGTGGTGAGGATCATAGCGGTATTATATGTCTTTCTAAGTTTCTTGAGGATCTCCCATATTTCTCGTCTTGCAGTAGGATCCAATCCGGTGGTAGGTTCATCCAGCAAGAGAACTTCTGGCTGATTCAAAAAAGCAATCCCCAATGCCAGCTTTTGTCGCTGTCCTCCCGATAGGTGCTTGGTATAGGTTTTCCTTTTCTCACTGAGCCCTATAAGCTCTATGATTGCCTCGGACCTTTCCCTGGGTAGATCATAGAATCCTGAAAACAATTCAAGTGTTTCCCATACGGTGAGTTTCTCAATGAAATACGTTTCCTGAAATGAAATACCAATGATTTTCCGTAATTTGGTTTCATTGCCTTTCCAGGGGAGGTTGTTGATCAGGATCTCACCTTTATCAGGCTTTTGAATGCCTTCAATCATCTCCACAAGGGTGGTTTTTCCGGCCCCATTTGGCCCCAAAAGGGCAACAAACTCCCCTTTTTCAATGGTAAGATCTATCCCATCGACAGCCTTAGTACTCCCAAAGTATTTCTTTACACCGGAAACAGAAATGATTGGTTCAGCCATTACTCACTTTTGATATTAGATTGAATCTCAAGACACAAATCTCCTAAAATCATTTGGGTAAAGTGCACTCTCCTTCCCAAAATTCGACACAGTGTATCTGTTAAAAATCACTAAGTAACCTATAAGCAAATGGAAATAAAAAAAGCAGCCCTAAGACTGCTTTTTAGAGGGTTTCTTTGATTTTAAGATTATTGCTCCAAGGCGTTAATCTTCTTTTGAGTGGCGCTGGCTTTGTCCTTCATACCAAGGTTGGTATAAATATACACCAGGTACTCCATGTTCTGTGCCTTATCTCCCTGAGGACTGATCTCTACAATCCTTTCCCACTGAGGCATTGCTTCTTTAAGTTTTTGCTGGATCACTGGCTCTAGCTCAGAATATTTCTTTTTATCCGCTTTCGTCATGCCAAGGTTATTCTGCTGTTTGATGATGTCATTAGCTGCATCCAAAAGCAACACACCTTTATTGAAGTTGGAATTGTAGTGGGTTCCATTTGCTTCGATGGCTTTGTCGTAAGCAGCCAGGGCCTTATCTCTATTGCCCAGCTGATCATGGATCACACCCAGTGCAAATTGAAGATCCGGATTACCTGGATCTTCAGTAACAGCTTTCTCTAATTCAGTCCTGGCTTCGTCTATCCTATCCAATTTTATCAGGAGGTCAATTCTATTTCTGGTAAGATCCACATCATCAGGGAAGTATTCCAATGCCTCATTTACAGCTGTCAATGACTTTTCCAGGTCATTTTCCATGCCTACAATGGCGATGTAGTTAAAGAAATAATCCTTGTTGACTGCACCTCTTTCAATGGCCTTTTTATAAAACTTTTTAGCATCTTCATACAACTCACCAGAATGAGCTGCAAAGGCAGCATTGATCACAGAGTTGGTATCTGCAGGCTGAATAAAAGAAGCTTTATCAAAATAATCAACAGCTTCCTGGAAATTGCTTTCCTGGTATTCATTCACTCCAATGTTGTAGTAGTAGCTATAGTAATTATTGATCTGCTCCGATTTGGTCACCGGAAATGGCGAAGCCGTGGTGGTATAAAAATACTCCTTCCCCTCATCTGCCAATTCATCGGCTCTTTGAAAAGATTTCATGGCAGTTTCCATTGGGTTGTTGGAAAGCATTTTGTAAGCATCATTAGATGTGGTATCTAATTGTACATACAATAATCCTCTATAATACCACATTTTTCCATCTTCCATGGTTTTTTCATGGGTAGTTGCAGCATCGAGAATTTCCTTCGCTTCAGCTAATTCGCCCTTATCCATAAGGCTCTTTGCCTTATTGACCTTTGGCTTTTTCTGTGAATAACCGGCAAAGCATACCATCAATGCCAGAGTAAGTCCTAGTATCTTTTTCATTGTAAACCTAGATTCGCGCGTTTTAAAATTATAAGTTAATTAACATTTTCTTCTTCCTCATCAATTTGACTTATTTTTTCAACTGCTGAAATTTCATCTTTATCGTTGAGTTTAATAAGCCTAACTCCCTGGGTTGCTCTTCCCATTACCCTGAGATCAACCACATTCAATCGAATGGCAATTCCCGACTTATTGATAATCATCAGATCATCACTATCTACTACGTCTTTGATAGCCACCAATTGACCGGTTTTTTCGGTAACATTCAGGGTTTTTACACCCTTTCCACCTCTTTTGGTGATGCGATAATCTTCCAGATCAGATCGCTTGCCGTATCCTTTTTCAGATACCACCAAAAGGTTAGATGGTTCCTGATTAGAAACACAAACCATACCAACTACGAATTCCTTATCTTTTAGTGATATACCTTTCACTCCGGCAGCCATCCTTCCCATTGGTCTTACATCTGATTCATGGAAGTGGATCGCTCTGCCTGAATTACTGGCAATCACTATGTGATTATCTCCATTGGTTAAACGAACAGATAATAATTTATTACCCTCATGAATGGTGATTGCGTTGATACCATTTTGTCTAGGACGACTGTAGGCTTCAAGCGAAGTCTTCTTAATGGTACCATTTTGGGTACACATCACAAGGAAATTGTTATTGATATAGTCCGGATCTGAAAGTGTCTGAACATTGATGACGGCTCTTACTTTATCATCCGCATCAATATTGATCAGGTTTTGTATAGCTCTTCCTTTGGAGGTTTTACTACCTTCAGGAATCTCCCAAACCTTTTTCCAGAATACCTTTCCATGTTCTGTAAATAGCAACAAATAATTATGGTTTGTAGCAATGAAAAGATGTTCCGGGAAGTCATCATCTTTCGTGGCCACAGCACGGCTACCTACACCACCTCTACCCTGCGCTCTGTATTCTGCCAGTTGAGTCCTTTTGATATAGCCCTGATGCGAAATGGTAATCACCATCTCTTCATCCGGGATCATATCCTCGGCGGTAAATTCATCTGCAGCATGCTCAATGATTGATCTACGCTCATCACCGTAGCGATCTTTCAATTCGATAAGCTCATCTTTGATGATCTGCATCCGCAAATCTTCTTTGTCCAGAATATTCTGAAGATGCTCAATCAATTTCTTGATCTCCTCATATTCTTTCACAATTTTTTCGCGCTCCAGTCCTGTCAGTCGCTGCAGACGCATGTCCAAAATAGCTTTGGCCTGGATCTCCGAAAGGTTGAACTTCTCCATCAAGCCGGACTTGGCTATTTCAGGATCTCTTGAACTTCTGATCAGGGCAATTACCTCGTCCAGATTATCAAGTGCAATGAGATAACCCTCAAGAATGTGAGCTCTCTTCTCAGCTTCATCCAACTCATACTGCGTCCTGCGGATCACCACCTCATGACGGTGATCTACATAATGCCTGATGAGGTCTTTAAGGTTGAGCGTAAGCGGCCTTCCCTTTACCAGCGCAACGTTGTTTACGCTGAATGATGATTGAAGCTGTGTATACTTGAAAAGATTATTAAGTACTACGTTAGGAATGGTGTCTTTCTTGAGTTCGTAGACGATCCGCATTCCTGACCTGTCCGACTCATCCCTGATATCAGAAATCCCTTCAATCTTCTTCTCGTTGACCAGCTGAGCGGTTTTCTCAATCATGTTGGCCTTATTGACCATGTAAGGGATCTCAGTGACAATGATTTGCTCCCTTCCTGACTTCAGCGCCTCAATCTCCGCTTTGGCTCGCATCACGATCCGTCCACGCCCTGTTTCAAAAGCAGATCTAACACCCTGATAACCATAGATGATACCCCCAGTAGGGAAATCAGGCGCGGTTATGTGAGTGATTAGCTCTTCTATGGTGATGTCATTGTTGTCGATATAGGCAGAGATGCCATCTACTACTTCAGAAAGGTTGTGTGGCGCCATATTGGTTGCCATACCTACCGCGATTCCTGAAGCACCATTTAAAAGCAGGTTAGGCAACTTGCCTGGCAACACAGCTGGCTCTGATAATGAATCATCGAAGTTTGGCTGAAAATCAACTGTATTTTTGTTGATATCTGCCAGCATTTCTTCGGCGATCCTTCTTAATCGAGCCTCGGTATATCGCATAGCTGCAGGTGAATCGCCATCAACCGAACCAAAGTTTCCCTGTCCGTCGACCAATTCATACCTCAATGACCACGGCTGGGCCATCCTTACCATGGTATCGTACACAGCAGAGTCACCATGAGGGTGATACTTACCAAGTACTTCTCCGACAATCCTTGCAGATTTCTTGTAGGGCTTGTTGTAGTTGACCCCAAGCTCCAACATACCATAAAGTATGCGACGATGAACTGGCTTAAGTCCATCGCGGACATCCGGTAATGCCCTGGAAATGATTACAGACATCGAATAATCGATGTATGCTCCCCTCATTTCCTCCTCTATGTTAATCGGGATGATTGTTTGACCGGCGGATTGCATTCCTGACTCTTCGTCAGGTAAGTTTTTATCGTCTCCGTCTGACATTGATATGGGTTAAAATATACCTTTAAAACAGCCCGCAATTTAAGCAAAAAATCTATGGATTATATGCTTAGTAAGGGTCTAATTTACGCCTGTTTTTTAGCTTATACCGCCACAATCTTCTGTGATTCTGGCCAACCTTGGGATTTTGCACTTTCCATATGGGTTGACCACGGAATTCTTTCAGCCTTCCTTCATCATCACTCAGCACATGCTTAAGCTGAATATGATCGCTTTTCATGGGTGAACGGGGGATTTCAGGTATGTTGATGCTTACTCCAACCTGGAAGAAAAAAGCATTGTTTGATAACCGCATGGGACTATCACCTGGGATATCTATTTTAAAACTTTTGATGTCATAGGAAGGCCTGAAAGTGACCCTGAAGTACTCTGATAGGTTTCGTTCTATGTTTACTCCAATATTTGCAAAGAGTCCATTACTGACCATTGGAGACTCAAATCGCTTACCATAATTGGTCACGCCCAGCCTCAGTTCGCCAACAAATGTGTAATCCCACCACTCGTAGAACTGATACCCGGCCATCCCCCAAAACCGTGTTACAGGAACTGATTTATACCCAAAGTCGTAAGCCCGGATGGAATCTTTAAAGACATTAGGTTCCAATGGCTTCAAAGTTTGTTGCTCAAAGGTGAAACCGCCTCCAATTTTGATTTTGTTGAAATTGTAATGGATAGAGAGCGATATGGGTATGGAACCAGACTGATTTTGGAATATCAGACCAAGAGAATCACCAAAAAGCGTATTGCCAGCCATAATGGTGTCTGTTGTGGGATTTACCAGCCAGTTTGAATAACCTACGCTATCAATTCCAAATTCAGGATCAACCCCCAGGATTATTTGTCTGCTGGAATCCTGATAAAAAGCGAAGTCACTGAGGTTGTTTCGATATTCCGTATGGCCATAACCTAAGCTCAGAGAAAACGAAAACTTGTTTAGAAATAAGCGAAGGGGGTTACGATAGATATCATACTTTTCGTAGACATCTTTTGATTGCGCTAAGACAGAGAAGGCTGCAGTTAGGCATAACAGTATTGTAAATGCATACCTCTTCAAGCGGTTTTCATAGTTTTTTGCTAAAATAGGCAAAATAATAGTTATTCATCCACCTTAAACAAATTACCCAATAGTGTTTGAACGAAAAATTGTGCCAGGAATTTTACCAGATCAGGCAGTCTTTTCAAATGATTTCACAAACATCTGATAGACTCTTAGCTTTTGCAAACCCAGTTTTTCTCCAATCTGCACCAATCTTACATACTCATTTTTGCCAATGTTGCGCCTTTTACGGATGATATCTTCATCTGATTCCAGAAAGAAACTTGAGATAAACCGAATAAGGATATAGGGTGAATCAAGAATAGCAAATTTATAATCCTCGTATGAGACCTCTTTGGATTCATCAAAGTCCTGCACCTCCATGGAGCTCATATCAAACGATTTATGCATGGCTAACTTCAAAACTTCATAAAATTTGTCTGACCATTCATCATACTTTTTCATCAGAAACTTCATGGCGTAGACCACCGGGTCCTTCTTCATGAAATAACCTCCCATAGAGAGTTTCCGTGCCTTTTTATTAAGAGCCAACTCTTCAAAAAGGGTAAGCTTCCCATCAGCCAATGCAATTCCAACTGTTGGGGCCATCATCACCAGCGAAAAGAAATCATGATCAGAAATTTCCAGGTATGGGGCTTCTTTTTTGCAAAATTCCTTCTTCAGTGCTTTAGTTGCCTCATGAACTTCGGGAATTTCTACAATGGTGTGGATCTCGTGTTCTGTAAACATGACGATTATTTAGGCTCAGTAAAATAAGCAACCTGAAGAAAATAAAAAAGGATTGATGTAAATCAACCCTCTTTCTTATGATACGGAAGTATTGGTTTTATGAACCCTCCTCCGCTACTTCTTCTCCTTCAACAGGAGCTGTGGCGGCAGCCAGCAACTCGTCGAAAATTGTCTGATATCGTGTTTTTAGCTCTTCATCCTTTTTGAGTGCTTTACTCAAATCATTGTACAGGGATACAGTGATCTCCTCTTTTATTTTACCCACAAACACTTCTTTGAAATCAGCTTGTTGTTGCTCATTTTTTGCCTGGATGTTGTTAAATGCTGCTAGCTCGTCTTCTGTAGCTTCCACTTCTTCCAATTTGCCTGATCTGCTGGCTTTCAGCATTTCACTGAATTTACTGGCTTCGATGGAATCATTCTCCTGTATCCAACCATTGTAGGCATCCTGCATTTTAATTTTTTCTCCTTCTACCCAAACCATTACAGTCGCATAACTAATCAATTCATCATCTGTAAATTCTGTTTTGTCCTCTTCCTGAGCCTGTAATGACCAAACCACTAGTGACATTAAACATATTAACCATGTTTTTTTCATCCTAATCCTTTTTAATTAAACATTAACTTATTTGTTGATAAACAAAATCGCTTACCTCATTGCTTCCAAAGAGTGAAATGTATGGAAAACGGTTTCACCTTTTCGAACATCAAAAGTGAAGGATTGATTGTCTCTAGCCCCAACTTTATTGCTCGAAACCTGCAATATTACCTCATTAAGGCCTGTATCCAAAGGAACACGTGTATAAAAAATGTCATGCGGTAGTGTTTGCCAGTTTCTGGTATCGGCTTTTTCTGTGACAGCATTGACGATTCCCACCAAAAATGAAAGCCCGTCACGGAACTCATCATTACGCTTTTCCTGATCTGATTTTTCACCCCCGGAGCTCTGGTCTCCCCTGATGGCCCGCTCGATAGATTTCTTGATAGCTACTCTCAAAAGGCCCTGTGCAAATTCTTGTAGCATCCTTTCTTCCAATGTTTTAAATGCTATGGCATTAATGTCCTCAGCAAGCTCCAGACCGTATTTTTTATTGTTGTGTGTGATGGCTGCCTGGTTAAAAACAACTCCTCGCTCCACATATTTTGGGAAGGCTACCCTGAAGAATCGAAGATCGGTTAATTCACTTCTCTGATCATTATCAGCAACGGGGAAAGGAAAATTAAAGCCATACTCTTCATTGACAAAAGTCACCATTCCTCCCTGTTCTTCCACTACAGTAAAGTTGATAGACCACTCGGTTTTGAAAGGCCCCAGACCATTGTGCCAGAAGAAGACCAGTTCTTCGGAGGAGTGAGAATTTCTGTCATACTTGATCCCAAATTCCTGTTCATAAAAGTCCAGTTCTGTCAAAAAGCCATTTAAATAAGCTGTTCTAAGCAGATCTTGTTTTAGTTGATTCGGAACGGCAATACCAAACTGAGCAGTGTAATCTTCCTTGTAGATTTCAAGACTGTTCCGATAGGCGATAAAAGCATTGTTGACATCACCATTTGCCTCATAAATGATACCCATCAGATTATGAATGAAGGCATCTCGCCTATATTTTTTATCTGAACGATATTTGTCCGAGAGGACTTGCAAACGGTTATTTAGCCTTCTGCATTCCACGAGTGCCGCATCATAGTCGGAGAGCTTCAGATAATTAATGGCTTTGTAATAGAGTAATAACAGGTGCTCATGGTCTTCACCACGGTAGATAACCGTATTGGGGTTTACCAGGAATGAGGCTGCGACATTAGCGTAGTTCATTTGGTAATCCTCACCGAATAGGAAAGCCTTTTCAAACCACTCGTTGCTTTCTTCATAATTACCCAACTGGGTATTGACCAGCCCCTGGTTGACAAAATACAAAAACCGGCTTTTGTCATTAGCCTGCTTCTTGTTTTTGTCGAGCAGTTTGCCTGCAGCTTCCAGGTCACCATTTGCATAGTGCTGGTTAAACTCATAATTGAGTTGATAATATGTAGCACAGGATATGGTTAATCCCAAAAACAGGATTAACCATATCCGGTTTACCCAATGACGGATCACGAATCGGTGGTGTTAACTTAGTTTCGGATGTATTTCTTGATCTCTTTGTCTCCAATCCAAACCTTTTCGTTGGTTTCAATACTGACCAACTCCAGGTTTACTTTGTAATTGATGACTTTTTCTTTGTTGTACGAATCGGTAATGGCGGTAATTACCCCAAACATCATGAAGTCTGCACCTAGTTCCCTACCCCATTTGGCCTGAGTCTCTGGCGAAGCGAATTCACCTTGCTCAGCACGTTCTTCACGGAGTTTTTCTCTGAACACCGCATTTTGAACTACTCTCACCATTCCTGAGTTGATAAACTCTCTTTCGACGTCCTTGATGAAAGTTTCCGATTCAATATGTTCGGCGGTTTTGTTCTGGATCATGCCCACAATAGTCACTGGCTTCCGGTTATTGCCACGTACAAAATCCTGGTGCCAGGGGCGGTTCAATACATCATTGATCATTTCTTCAGCTACCATTTTTGAATCGGTATCATTCCATCGACCACTCAAATCAATTTGCTGATCGGGACTTACCCGGGTCACTGTTCTTTTAGCACAAGCACCAAGTACTAACAAGGCGCCTAAGACGGGGATAGAAAATATTAATCTTTTCATTTTATCTTGAGTTCTGATTAAGTTTTTAAGTATTTGACTATCCTTTAGACGTAAATACCACGCTAAAGTTCTATGATAATTTTCAGGTTCAAAAATCTTGCCGATAATGAGTTGGGGATGGCAAAATTGCTACCATTTACATCCTGAATCCATGTGTAAGATAGTGTATTATCGGCCCCCAGCGCATTCAAAACCTCGGCTCTGATCCATAATTTATTAAAATACTGATTAAACTTCAGATCAAAGCGTTTTGATAGGCCAAGATCAGCCCTGTAGTATTCATCTCCCTGAAAAATGTTTCTCAATTCAGATACCTGCGGTGGACCAAACGGGTATCCTGAACCAAAGACAAGGTTTAAATAAACTTCTATAGTCGGGTCAATAGGCATGTGGTCTTCAAAGTAGATCGCCAGGTTTAATCGCTGGTCGGTGGGTCTTCTCACATATCCCAGTCCATCATTTTCCAGGTCTTCTTTTGTTTGAAGGTAACTGATACTAAACCAGGATTGCGTGCCTTTGATGAATTCACCGTTTAATCTCAGGTCAACACCAGTCGCAAAAGCATTAGCAGTCTCAGAAAGAAACCGGATCCTAACATTGTCAATATCATATGGGATCACATCATACAGGTATTTGTAGTAAACATCAGAAGAAAACACAAATGGTCTCCCCCACAGTGTAAGTCCCTGGCGCATTCCAACAATAAAGTGAATTGACTTTTGCGCGAGGCGCGTGGCATTGATCTCTCCCTGGTAGTTTCTCAATTCTCTATAAAACGGAGGTTGTTGATAGAAGCCTGTGGAAAATGAAAACGAAGTAGGTGTCTTCCACCGTGGAGTATATCGGTAGGTAATTCTTGGACTTATCAGCAGTTCTTCATTCAACGTCCAAAAGTTTGCCCTTGCTCCAGCAATCAGCGCACTGATTGAGTCTTTTCCATACCAGGTTCCCTGCAGATAGCCTGTAAATTGCCAGGCATCAAGGTTTACCTCATTGAAAGCCGAATACGTTAAACTGACATAGTCTGCGGAGTCAATGAAACTATACTCATTGAGCTCGTCCTCAATCTGTTGTAATGAAGCACCTGCTCCACCTTCAAGCACCAAATGGGGACTTACAAGCACTTCCCATCGGTTCTCCGCTGTAAAAAGTGTGGCGGAAAGATGGTTTCTGCCGTAGTCATAATTTGATCCTATTCCCCTGATTACTACCCTTTCTTCCCTACTCTGCTGATTAGACACATCACTTAACCGATAAGCACCTTCCACTTCAAACAGCTCCTGCTCCCTGGTAACGAGTCCCGACATGATCAAATGACTTCTCAGACGGTTATTGAAGTTGTGTGAAAGTCTTAAGCCGGATTGAAAAGTATCATAGTTGAGTAATTCCCGACCAATAAATGCTGTTTCAAGTTGATAGTTCTGTTGCCATGTCCCAAACTCTGTCAACTGGGAGGTTGGTTCCGTGGAATACCGGTTCCTCCCGTAAGCGACCAACCAATTGAGCTTGGTTTTGTTGATGTACGAGGATTGTTTCGAAGTGAGATCGAAAGTAAACAAGCCCTGTACATCTGTATAGGTTGGAAAATACTGGCCTTTTGTTTCCAGTGAGTTCAGCAAATACCTGGAATCACGATGCCTCGCCCCTAAAAGATAGGATCCATTACCAAATCTTCCTCCAGTGTAAGCCGTACCTCCCAACAGGCCGGCAGAAACCGAACCTTCTAACTCAGTGGGTTCTTTGTATTGAATATTCAGGCTGCTGGAGAGCTTATCTCCATACTTTGGCTCCCAACCTCCCGGGTAAAAATCAATATCTTCAACCATGTCGGGATTGACAAAGCTTAACCCCTCCTGACGACCGGCATTGGCTAGAAAGGGTCTGTAGATGGGAATGTCATTGACATAGACCAGGTTTTCATCGAAGTTTCCTCCCCGAACAGAATAGGCAGAAGAAAGCTCATTATTACTGACCACACCTGGTAAAGTGATCAGTATCTTATTGAATTCACCGAAAGCGGATGGCAGGTTGCGTACGGCTTCCGTATTTATTTCCGTTTTTGGTGCAATGTTCTCATTTTCAGCCTTGTCGTGTACCTCTATGTCCTTGAGTGCAACAGTCCGATATTCCAGCTTTACATCCAAATATTTATCACCTGTAATGACCATTTGAAAGTCATTAAACTGAATGTGTCTGAAACTAAGTGAATCTCCCTTTGCTACTTTTATTCTGAATGATCCGTCTTCATTAGACACCGTACCATTTCCACCTTGAATAGCAAGGACACTAACATTTCCTATCGGTTTACTTTCACCATCGGTAATCTTCCCCGAAACTGTGAGCCGCTGAGCTACCGAAACTGTGAAGACGATGCAAAAGGAGACAAAAAGTAGCGATCGGATTGACATGCTAATTGTCAAACGTCTTTTAGCGAGGCTATGGTATGTATGGGATCGTCTGAATTGAAAACAAAGCTGCCAGCTACAAGCATGTTAGCACCTTTGCTTTGAAGCTCTTTATAATTTGCAGTAGTCACGCCTCCATCTATCTCGATGAGAATATCAGGATTTACCTTATCAGCCATCTCCCGGGCTTTTGCCACTTTCTGGTATGTGTTTGGGATGAATTTCTGACCGCCGAATCCAGGATTTACCGACATTATCAAGACAAGATCTAACAGGTCATAAATGTCAGCGAGTAAGTCCACAGACGTGTGTGGATTCAGCGCTACGCCAGCTTTGATACCCATGTCTTTTATGGCTTCGACTGTACGATGGAGATGGTCACAAGCTTCATAGTGCACAGTGATGATTGCTGCTCCGCTGTCTTTACAGTGTGATAGATACGCATCCGGATCAGTAATCATCAAATGGAAGTCAAGTGGCTTTGTTGCCTTTTTGGCGATGGCATTTGTCACGGGAAATCCAAATGAAATGTTGGGTACGAACACACCATCCATGATATCGATATGAATGTAGTCAGCCTGACTCTGGTTCAACATTTCTATTTCCTCATTTATCCTTCCGAAATCAGCAGCTAATACGGATGGAGCTATCAGGCAGTCGTTCATAATCTAGTATTTGATAAGTTTTATGGTTTTATTGTATGTGGCAGAAGAGACTTTTAGCAAATAGATGCCGTTGCAAACGGCAGGAAAATCTATCTCATGCTTATCGCTGGCACCGGAAATTTCAATGCGTTGGTTAACCAGAGAGGCACCTTTCAGATCGGTAACCACCAGATCTATGAAACGCTCATTCTGAACACCTTTCAGATCAATATTGAGTTTCCCTTCATGAAATGGATTGGGATATACTTTAAGCTTATTTTCAAAAATGTCTGAAACTGACAGCGTACTGTTAGTGACAGCCAGGCGATAATCAGGAATTCCATACCCCATCTCTACATTTGGACTCAGTGCCATGTTGCCTGAATATTTTATGGCATTGATCACTTCCTGGCTGGTCCATTCCGGATTGGCCTGCCAGATGGCTGCTGCAAAACCGGCAATCAAAGGAGAAGAAAAACTTGTACCACTTCCATAGGTTACCCTATCCGGATAGCCTGAGCCATCAAATACCGTAGCAGGTGATCCAAGCGCCATCACATCAGGCTTTATTCTACCATCACTTGTGGGACCCAAAGAGCTGAAAGAAGCTCGTTCTCCCTGAGCATTTACACTTCCTACGACCAATATTCCTTCCGCATCCCCTGGTGGAGTCACATACTTCCAGGATTTGTTGCCGGAATTACCCCCACTCACTACCACGATCATCCCCTTTGCTGCGGCCTTCGTTGCGGCCCAGGTCACTACAGCTGTCTCTCCATCCAGATTATCCTGAGTATAGTTCATGGTGGTGTCGTTGAAAGTAGAATAACCCAGAGAAGCATTGATAACGTCAGCTCCGACGCTGTCGGCAAACTCGGCTCCAAGCAACCAGTTATACTCTTCAATGCGATATTCACTTTCTACATCCTCTGTTACGCACAGGATGAAACTTGCTTTGGGGGCTATCCCCTGTACTTCCTCTCCATAGTCCATCGCTATAGCAGATAATACGCTCGTACCATGTGCATTGGCAGAAGAAGAATAGAGAAATGGATTTCCGGAATTGGTGACAAAGTCTTTGTAGGCTATGAGTCTGTTTTCCGCATGAATGTGCTCAAACGGCTTGTACTCATTCACTCCAGGAAATCCGGCATCTAAAATAGCAATATACATCCCCTCCCCTTTGTAGCCATCGTTGTGCATGGAGTCTGCATAAAGCATTGAAAGTTGAAGATCAGTGGTTGCAGATATGGCCTGAGGTGTTTTGAATGATTCAGGTATCTCAAAAGGTACCTTTTCATAAGAAAGCCTAGCACCTTTCGCTATGTAATGTATGCTGTCTACAAAAGAAAAATTTGAAATATCGGCTGTAAGCGTGGAATCCATCTGTACGAGCACTGCATTCATCCAGCGGGACTGAAAAAATACTGAGGCACCCAGACCGGAAATCTGATTGATGTAGCTTTCATTGACCGGCAGATCATCCTCAGTAATCGAAATACCTTGCTTTTGCCTTCTCTCAATGGCTCGCGGACTGAGAAATGCTTCAGGACTCTCTATTGAGTATGCTGATGATGCTTTATCCGAAAAAAAGACCATGAACCTGTGCTCTTCAGCAAATACTGAAAGATGAAGAAAAATCAGCACCACCCCAATACACTTACTCCTGCCCATATGCTGTTAAAATCTGTTGTATAATAATTCCGGAATCCACTTCTTCTGACCCGCAATTCGCGGTACAATAATTCAAAACAATATAATTCTTTTCAACCAAACCAATCCCCCTGGCATAAACTTCAAAACGCTGGTCTCTGTTCACTAAATTCTGAGGAATGTCAGCAATCTGAACCTGAACCTTTGCTGATCCTGCCAATAACTCGTCATACATAGCAGCAGATGATTCCACATATCGGTACTCGGCAGAATTCCTGCTATTAAAAGCATTTCCATCCCAGGTTTTGTTGAGTTCTACAGGGAATGACATTTTAATCAATGGTACATTCTCTTCCACTACCACACCATTAAATTGATCTCTTCTGATGGTCCAGATATCCGAAACTTCCCACGATGACAATTCATCCGGGCGTGTTTCACGCTTCAGGATATAGTAGGTAGCATCATCTTCCTCCACCTTTTCTGTAACTGTGGTTTTTAATTCGTACCAAGTGGTATCTGGCCCCTGCGCATTAAAGGAGACTTCCATCACGTCATAGGTTTTGTAAGCGCCTATCTCCAATGGGAAATAGTCGTAACCAAAATCTGCTTCATCCTCTATGAACTGATCCTGACAGGAACTAAAGAGAAAAAGCAGGACGAAAAATTTAAACCAGTTGTTCATTCTTTTGCTTAAAACTGGAATGGATCCAACCACCACCAATCACATCATCTCCTTCATAAAATACTGCGGCCTGGCCAGGTGCGATCGCTTTCACGCCTTTGCCAAAGAAGACTTTCATGGTATCACCAACCTGTTCAATGACAGCCGGAGTACCACTGTCATTATATCTCACCTTGGTGATCGTATCCTTTCTTTCGCCCTCCACAGAACCATATTTACTGATATTGAGTTGCTTCACATACATACCATCCCTACTCAACTCGTCAAAAGTGCCTAATACTACTCTATTTTTATCTTTTTGTATCTCAGTTACATATACAGGATAACCTAAAGCTATACCTAAACCTTTACGCTGACCGACTGTATAGAACGGGTACCCCTCATGTGTTCCAACAACTGTGCCATCTTCAAGCACGAATTTTCCTCCTTTCACATCCTCTTCCAGCCCTTCTACCCGTCGTTTTAGAAAACCACGGTAGTCATTGTCAGGAACAAAACAGATCTCATATGATTCTGACTTTTTCACCAGCTCATGGAATCCTCGCTCCGTAGCCATTTCTCTGATCTCAGATTTTCTCAGGTGACCAAGGGGATATTTGGTCCTGCTCAGACTTTCCTGGGAGATCCCCCACAAGGCATAGGATTGATCCTTGTTTTCATCCTTGCCTTTGCTGATCACATATCGGCTATTCTCTTGTCTCAGGTTTGCATAATGACCTGTGGCAATGTACTCACAGCCCAGCTTGTCTGCTCGCCTCAATAAGGAATCCCATTTGATGTGAGTATTGCACAATACACAAGGATTGGGTGTGCGACCATCCAGGTATTCGTTTGTGAAGTGATCAATGACGTAGTCACCAAACTCTTCTCTGATATCTACAATGTAATGTGGAAACCCAAGATCTACAGCGATGTTTCGTGCGTCGTTGATGCTGTCCAGGCTGCAGCAGCCGGTTTCTTTGCTGGACCCGCCAGAGGTGGCGTAATCCCAGGTCTTCATCGTCATTCCGATGACCTCATATCCTTGCTCATGTAGCATGACAGCAGCTACCGAGCTATCTATTCCGCCACTCATGGCGACAAGTATTCTTCCGTGTTTACTCATGCGTCTCGCCAGGTTGAAAGCCTGGTTTACGTGTTAAATATGCTTATAAAAACAAAAAACGGAAATAGGTTCCGTTTTAAGATGCAAAAATAATGGAAATTGGTGGATTTGACTCCACAAATATCACCGAGCTAAACTCATTGATCAATAGAACCCACTACCCTTTTCATGAATTGGTTAGTAGCTTCCTTTTCAGGCGTTCCTGATTTGATCATTTTCTGGACTTCCAGTGCGCCATAGAAATTGGAAATCAACTCCCCGATCACGTCTAATTCTTCGTCCTTCAGGTTTTCGCTCTCTGTGAGGTGCTCCAACACCTCGATAGCTTCTACCACAAAGTCTTCATCGTTTTCGGCAATGAAGCCATTGATATGCTTAATTAGCGGCAATCTCATCGACTAATGCTTTCAGTTGTTCTGCCTTGTTTGTCTGCACCTGATTCAGGAGCTCTCCTCTGCTGAAACTTGCAAATGTGGGCAGATTATCCACTTTGGCCAGCTTGCGTGACTCAGGGAATTTTTCTGCATCCACTACCAGGAAAGTAATATCTCCGTGCTCACCAGCCATCCTCTTAAATTTTGGCTTCATAATCCTGCAGTTTCCACACCACCCGGCTGAATATTGAACCACAACTTTTTCCGATCCGGCAACTTTTTCTGCCAGGTTATCTTCTGCTAATTCTTCAAACATTTTGATCTTGTTTTTTAACTAAATAGAAAGGTTCACCCTTTCGGATGAACCCTGATTCTAAATATCCTAAAAATCTTAGTTTTTGCTTAGGTAAGTCATCACGCCATCTCTGTTAGCTGACATGGCTTCTTTACCATCTTCCCAGTTAGCAGGACATACTTCACCTTTATCCTGAACGTGAGTGTAAGCATCGATCAGTCTAAGGAAGTCATTGACGTTTCTTCCCAATGGCATATGATTGATGCCTTCATGGAATACTTCACCATTCTCGTCGATCAGGTATGTAGCCCGATAGGTGACATAGTCTCCTTCGATAAGCTCAGACCCTGTCAGCTCATCGTATTTCACAGACTTCACATCCAGAATGTCCAATAGATTAGCCAGATTACGGTTGCTATCTGCCAGGATATCATAAGTAACACCTTCGATTCCTCCATTATCTTTGGAGGTATTCAGCCAGGCAAAATGCACTTCCGGAGTATCACATGATGCTCCAATAACGATTGTATTCCTTTTTTCAAATTCAGGTAATGCTGCCTGGAAAGCATGAAGCTCTGTAGGACAAACGAATGTGAAATCCTTAGGATACCAGAAAAGCAAAACTTTCTTTTTGCTCTCTTTAGCTAGTTTTAAAATATTGATCTGTTTTACATCGCCCATTTCGTCCATTGAGGGCACAGAAATATCTGGAAATTGTTTACCTGTAAATGCCATTTATTTTTGGTTTTAGATTTGGGCGCAAAAGTAGTTTTCACAGGCCTTTTAACCTAGGGAAAAAGTCAGGTAGAGATAAGATTTAGAAGATTTTAAATATCAGTCCCCTTGAATAAAAATCCTTAAATTATATATCAGAATATCAAGAAAATGGTAAGAGTGACAATAGGACAAAATTTACAACCACCTACTTTTTGAAGCAAGTGTCAAGTCTGCCATGAATAGCCTTATCCTTGTCGACATGTGCGGTATAATCATATTGACAAATGGTGCTTGAGGCGGATCCGTATTTTTTTCTTTCTTTGCAGCAAACAATCGAGATGGCTTTAAAAACATTTGTTAAGATCAATCAGGTATCCAGCCTCAGTGACGCCAGATACTGTGCGGGAATGGGTGTGGATGTATTGGGGTTTTCATTGGTAGAAGGTACACCTTCGTATGTAGACCCCCAGCAATTCAAAGAAATAACGCAATGGGTTTCCGGGCCCCAATTTGCCGGTGAATTTGGATCGGCAAGCGTGGATCAGATTAAACTGGCAACTGTAGACTATGCGATTGATTTCATAGAAACTTCAGACCCCGATCATCTCGAGGTCCTGGCCGACCTTGATATTCCCATTATTCTAAAATTTGCAATGAGCTCATCAGCTGACTTTGGCAAACTCAATGAGATATTTTCATTTGGTGGTGATCTTCTGCAATATCTTCACCTGGAAATAAGCACATCGCTATTGGAAGAACATACTTCTACACTGTCACAGTTGAAGAAACCATTGATCATGAACGTCGATCAGCCAACAACCAACCTTGATCTAATAAGCCAATTTGGTATTTCCCTCACTGCACAACAGGAAGCACAAACAGGTCTCCAGGACTATGGAGAGATTATGGATGTACTGGAAGAGTTAGAAATCGAAAATTAGGATTAAGGATTGATTTCATTCAAGGTAACCTTAAATATCAAAGGTGTATTTGGAGGAATTGAATTTGAACCATTCCTCCCATAACAATAATACGAGGGCGAATAAAACTCTATGGTACCCCCCACTTTTAACTCTGGAATCATTATCTGCCAGGCTGGTATTAAGGTATTCAGTGTAAAAGTTCGTGTTCCGGAATCAAACTCTTCATCTGATAAGAACCTTCCCTGATAGGTAATATTAATCTGATCAGTTAACTCAGGGCTTTCGCCTGTGCCTTCTTCAATCATTACGTACCTGATCAAATAATTTTCAAGGGTATCGACTTCAATAAGATTGGTTTCCAGGTAGGCATCTATTTGAGCCAATTCATTTTCAAACTGTTCAACCGGATCAAAATTAGATTCCGGCGTGTTGAGATCACAAGCGGTAAAAAAGGATATCCCAATAAGCAGGATTAAAAATGCTGTACTTCTTATTGTTTTTAAATTATTCATATTTTAGGGTTTAAATGCCTGACAACCAACATTCAAATTTAGTTGTAATTTTCAAATTGAAATTTCAAATACTTGATCTTTGACCCCTTTGCTTTCCAGATTTTTTCATACTTGGTTTCTATACCAAAATGATCTTCCTTCAAGGGTGAATGCTCAAGATCAGCCGTATAATCCAGCGCCTTGTGCTTAATTTTTTCATTGTGCAGCAACTCCAGGGTATACTCAAAAAAACCAGTGTTGTCCGTCTTTAGTTTCACGGTACCATCATCACAAAGAATCTTTCTGTAGATCTCCATAAACCTTGGAAAAGTCAATCGGCGCTTTTCCTCCCTGTCTTTAGGTCTGGGATCCGGAAATGTGATCCAGATTTCGGCCACCTCATTTTCTTCGAAAAAATTCTCCAGTTGATGCACAGAAGTACGCAGAAAACCTACATTGCCCAGGTTATGCTCCAAAGCATAAGTGCTACCGACAAAAATCCTATCTCCTTTTACATCGATTCCAATGTAGTTTCTGTGGGGATCCTTTTCCGCTAATCCAACAGTATATTCACCATTCCCACAGCCCAATTCTATCACAATTGGGTGGTCATTGTTGAAGTAGATTTGATTCCATTTACCCTTAATTTGGTCAAATAAGGGCTTACCTGGTTCTATAATGTTCTTCCTAAGCTTATTCGCCTCGAATCGTATCAGCTTTTGTCTCACAAATTATCAATTTCCGCAACCACAAAGGTACTGCCACAAATCACAATGGTATCTTCTTTTTTGGCGAATTTCAAAGCCTCTTTTATTGCACGGTTTACATTTTGGAAGGACGGACCCATAATACCATACTCCTCTGCAATAGCTTTCAACTCATCAGCCGGAAGAGAGCGGGGCACACTGGAAGAAGTCCAGTAATATGAGGCCTCACGAGGCAAGATGGGCAAAATACCAGAAAGGTCTTTGTCTTTTACCACACCGAACACAATGTGAAGGGTTCCTACCACCTCACGTTTCAGTTGCTCAAAGAGCGCTATTAGCCCCGGTTGGTTGTGACTGATGTCTGCAAGGATCAAGGGCAATTCTCCTATGATCTGCAACCTTCCCTTTAATCCGGTTGATGATTTAATTTGGCTAAACCCGTTTTCAACCGCTCTCCTGTCAATATGCAAATCCTTCTTCTCTAAAAATTCCAGTGTTTTAAGCACGCCTGGAATGTTGTAGCTGAAATAGGTAGACGTAATATCCGTATTCAGGTTTTCAAACAATAACTCACCTTTCTCATAGACATTGTACGTATTGCATTGAAGATTTCTCTCAACCGGCATTACCTGATAATCATCACAAAAGAAGATGTCCGCTTTCCTGGATAGTGCCTCCTTTTCAAATACATACCTGATATCCTGCTGATTGTTGCCAATGACCACTGCCGAATGCGCTTTGATGATCCCCGCTTTCTCTGCTGCAATTTTATCAAGCGTGTCTCCCAATAAATCCATGTGATCATAACCAATCATGGTAATCAGTGACACCAGTGGGTGTATCACGTTGGTACTGTCCAGCCTACCTCCAAGACCGGTTTCTATCACAGCTATATCAACCTGCTTCTGCCTGAAATATTCAAATGCCATGACAACCGTTACTTCAAAAAAGGAGGGCTTTACCTGGTCAATCAGCGGTTGATTCCTGGTCACAAAATCAGCAACAAACTGTTCTGAGACCTCAATTCCATTGATTCTTATCCGTTCTGTGAAAGACTTAAGATGTGGTGAGGTATAAAGCCCCGTTTTGTGCCCTGCAGCCATCAATACCGACGTCAAAGCATGAGCAGAGGTGCCTTTACCATTGGTCCCGGCAATGTGGATAGATCTAAACCCCCTATGAGGATTTCCCAATGCGTCAAGAAGCAGTAAGGTATTACCAAGGTCCTTTTTGATCGCTGCCTTTCCAACCCGCTGAAACATAGGCAGTCGTTTCAGCAGGTAGTTCAAAGACTCCTGATAGTTCATCTATTTGGTTTGGATAAGGAAAGTTATAGTGCCTGTAGATGTAGGCGCAGGTTTGTATTCACTGGTCTTGCTGAATGACAATCGTTCTACAGATTGTCTGTAAAGTCTCTCAATAGCAGGTGTTACAGTACTGGATTGCAGTTCTATATCAATGATATATCCCTCATCATCAATTTTTATTTTATAGACGATTTTGCCAGTCTCATCAGATTTGTCATTTGGATTGGGTTTTTGGTCCCACACCCAACCAGCCATTTGTAAGCTGGCTCCATTTGCACCGCCTCCCTGGCTTCCATATATGGCTCTATCATCCAGTTTGCCTTCTTTTTTACCTTCATCCCCAGGCTCATTGGTATTCCCCTGAGATGGTGATGGCTTTTCACTCACAGTGGGAGTACTCGCCGGCTTCTGTTCTTCTTTTTTTACCTCTTTGGCAGGCTCCTCTGTCTTCACCGGCTCAGGTTTGGGCTTCGGTTCTTCCACTTTTTTTTCAACCACATCCGGACTAGGGGTCTTTGTAATTGGTTCCGTTGGTACTTCGGCTTCTTTTACTACTTCTTCTGTAGCGGGTTCGGAAGTTTCCTCAGCTTCGGCGGTCTCTTCCTGAGATGCTGATTCTTCAACCTCCTCTTGTGGCTGAGGGGTAGCGGGGGCTACCTCTCCCTGACCAGTTCGGTCAAGACCAAAACTCAGCTCGATACCATAAGATGGAATGGGTGGGAAAGGCTCTTTCCAGGCTATCAGGAAATAAAACAATATCAACATGACTACCTGGGTCAAGATGGCAGTCCAAAAACCTATGCGTCGATATTTTTTTTCCTTTTCCAAAATCAATTGGGTTTGGTGGCAATGGAAACTCGCGCCTCCAAAGCTGTAGCAATGCTAGCTACCTGAACCAGGTTATCTACAGGTACTTTCTTATCGCAATGGAGTACCACGACACCCTCCTTGCCGGAAAAAGCATTTCGCAATACACCTTCCAATTGCCCCAGGGTAACTTTTTTCTGATCTACATAATACTGAAGATCATCCGTTATAGTCACACTAACCTTTTGGATCACAATCTCAGAGCTCTTGCTAGAGGGAAGATTGACCGGCAATCCCGATGGTGTGATAAAAGAAGCTGTCAGCATAAAAAATATGAGCAACAGGAAAATTACATCTGTCATAGACGACATGCTAAAAGCTGCTTCAATCTTATGCTTTGATCTTAGGTTCATTTTCTTTGGGGTTCCTGTAATAAATCAACGAAATCTATCGCAGTTGTTTCCATTCTGTGCACTAATTTTTGCACCCTACTCACCAGGTAGTTATATCCCAAATAAGCCAAAATCCCGACGAACAGGCCAGCAGCCGTAGTCACCATGGCTTCATATATACCACTGGAAAGCAATTTTGGACTCACTGCCCCTTCTTCCTGGGCGATTGAGATAAACGCCTGAATCATACCTGTCACGGTACCAAGGAATCCCATCATTGGGGCAGCTCCGGAGATCGTAGCAAGCATACTTAGGTTTTTCTCCAGTCTGTACACTTCCACCTTACCGATATTTTCAATACTTACTTCAATATTCTTCAATGGTTGCCCTATTCTGCTGATGCCTTTTTCAATCATCCTCCCTACAGGGGTATCTGTCTGAAGACAAATAGCTCTTGCTCCCTGAACATCACCTGCCAGGACCCTATCGCGGATATTTTCACGGAAATTATCCGGTGTTTGGGATGAATTTCGGATCAGCAAAATTCGTTCAACAAAAATGTAGATTGCTCCAGCCCATAATAACAGGATTGGAATCATCATGTACCCTCCCTGCATCATTAGCTCCAGGAAAGAAATGGTTTCGAGACCTTCTGAAGGTTCCATTTAAAAAAGGTTAAGTGAAAACGATAAAAACAATACCAAACAATCTCTGCATTCAACGCAGAAATATACGGCAGATTGCAAAGATTGTTTGCTTAATATCGAAGTGGCCAGGCTTCCCTGCCAAATTGCTCTCCATAAGATGGTGCCTGAGCTTCAGCTTCAGCGAATGAATTAAATTCTGCTACGGCCACACGATAAAACCTGTAATCTCTAAAAGGTGGTATTATCTGTGGGCTATGGCCATTTTTAGCCAATGCTTTCGCATAATCCATTGCCAAATCTCCATCAAAGAAGCTACCTATTACCACGTAAGACTTGCCAGTCCTTTGCTCGAGGGTAGTAATTTCTCCTGGCGTCAATTGTGTAGGTTGGCTAACTACCGGCTCTGGTTCTACTGGCTGAAATGCCGTAGTATCTACTGCTGTCTCATCTTGAGCAGGTTCTACCGGAGGAGGTGTCACTTCTTTCTTATCTCCAAATCCCATGAGGTCATCCCCATCCATGAAAACTACAAATACGATCGCAATGGAAGCAAAAAGCAATGTGCCTATGATCACAATCTTTGTAAAGTTAGACTTGGCCCTTTTAGATGAATCATCATCATAATATGCGGCATAGGATTCTTTAGATTGCGATTCCTTGTAGGTATCAGCTACACCAAATTGAGACTCTGTAGTGATATCACCGAAGCTTTCCGGTGAAGAGGTCTCATCACTATCAAAAACAGAACTCGATGCACTGTCATCTTTAAATTCATCAAAAGACTCTTCTTCATAGAAAGTCTCTTCGCTTTCGGTAGAAGTACTTTTTTCACCAAAAGGGTCGGGTGTTGGTTCTTCAGGCTTGGGCGTTTCTGCAGGTTTTTCTTCCTCTTCATCTGAGGAGGAATCACTATCGTCATCTAGTTCTTCATAATGAAGCTCAGGTAACCCAAAATCTTCATCATCCTCAAACTTTTCTTCGTCCTTATCTTTATCAGCCATGCAAAAGTCGGTTAGTTAGTAAATTACAAAGGTGGCTATACGAATTCGGGTTCAAGATAACAAAAACTTGATTATTCCAAAACATCACGCTAAACTTTAGAATCCCCATCTAGAACATGTAAACACCGCCTAGCTTAAATGAAAACCCTCTTACCGGGTAGTTTAAATAGCGTTCGTAGTTGCCGCCTACCATGTTTCTTGTTTGACCAAAAATCGAAATCTGATCATTTATCGCATAATCAACACTCAACCCCAGATCAACTATTGAAGACAGGTTAATAACGGATTCATCGGTGGGTGAAGGAGCTTTGATACCACTGAGGAATAACATATTTAAATTGATTCTAATGTCGTCCAGGGCCATATAGCTGACCAAAACATCCATTTTTGAAGATGGTTTATACCATGCCTCTTCCAGTTTATTTAAGGAGTACCCGTAGTATTCCATGGAATAATTAATGGAAAATTTCTTGCTCAGAAAATATGCAGCGTCTATTCCAAGGGTAGTTCTTACCAGACTTCCCGAATCATACGCCACCATAAACCTGGATGAATCAGCAGGATTATGCATAAAAAATGGAAGGTTTTCTATGAGGCTATACCCCAAATAACCCTGCAGTACCAGTTGATTGAGTATTCTGGATTTAAAACCTCCCTCCAGATCTACCTTATTGCTTTGATTGAGCAACATCAAATCATTTTCCAGGTATCTGTTTTCATTAGACAGGGAGTATAAGCCTACCATTTCCAGCCCCCCGCCTGCTTTTCCATATAGCGCCAGATCAGGAGATAGATTCAACTGAAAATCGATATCCGGGAAGAAAAATAAAGAGCTGCTTTCAGAGGTGGTATCATTGGCAGTTGCTATTGTGAATCCAGCGCCAAAAATACCCTTATCAAATGTGTATGTGGCTTTGGGGTTGAAGCTTATATAGTTTCTGCGTTGAAGAAAAGAGCTTTCATATTTTGTAGTAGCTAATTTAAGATCTGCACCAATGTTCAAATTGTCTACCACCTCGTATGAGGCCATGCCCTCTACAAACAATTCGGACTCAACAGCTATCTTATTACCCCCGGTGATCTTATTTACCGTATTTCTGTAGTGTGGTCTGAGGGAATAGTCCAACTTGCTATCCATCCCCTGTCTAAATACCATGCCCAGCGCAATATTTTGCAGCGCAACCTTATCGTCAATGATCAATGGATTGGCAAAATCAAAGGTGGTGTCTCTTCCATAGAAATAATAGCTCGACCTGGAATAATTGATATAGGGATCTACATTGAAGTCTCCATGTAAGTGACCTTTGAGCTTGATCTGAGTATCAGAAAAAGCACTTTGCTCATCTCTAACAGGACCTTTCCCAAAGCTTTCGTGAAATACAAAAGCATTGAAGAAATGTTCTTCGAGCCTTATTGTATAATTTCCCTCCACCAATGGAGATTGGTAGTTTCCATATCCCAACTTGAGGTAATTGTCGTTCTGTTGGATCTCACCTTTGGGTTTATACTGTTTTGAACCTAGCCCCGGACTGTATTCTGAAGATTGAATATCAATGGTTGAAAACGAGTATTCTACCGGAGCTGGCTGGTACTGGTTGATGCTAATCTCCGTAGGCTTGTATAGCCTGTTTGCCCTGGGTAGTGTGAGAGGCTTATCCTTCTCAATAATTACCTGGGTATCCTCAATCTCTCCCTGATCCTGTGCAGTGGCAGACAAGACCCAGGCAAGTGATAAAATGAATATGAATGATTGTAAACGTATATTACCCATTTTTTACAGTATCACTTTCAATTACTTTGCTTCGTTCCACTTCCAATTTCTCCAGCTTTTTCTTTGCTTCCTCCACTATGGACTTGACTGGAGATTTCTCTATAATAGAGTTTAATGTAGCCTGAGCCTGAAATAGCTCATTCATCTTCATATAATTGTCCGCAATCAGAATGAACGACTTTCCGATCCAATAATCGTAGGAGGCATATTCTTCATTCAAGCTAAACAATGTTTCAACTGACGATTTATAATTGCCACGCAAGTGCTGGATGAAGGCTTGATTATATTTGGCTTCTGCAGCTGTTTCACTTTTGTTTTCACTCATCACCTGTTGGAAGCTGGTCATGGCCTTATCATATTGCTTATTGTTGAGGTACACTTTGCCCTGGATCAACTGAGCCTGAGCTTCAGCTCCTACAGGTTTCCATTCGCTATCAATGATTTTTAGTGAATAATGAATGGCGCTGTCATTGTTAGCCAGGTGGAAATGACTGATCATCTTGCCCTCATCGGCCAAATATTGATCCTTTCTATTCAGTCCAAAAGCTGCCAATTGATTGTAGTTGTAAATCGCCTGCTGGTATTCTTTCAATCGAATCAAAGCTCTGCCCCGCTTATCAAGGACACGGCTCAGGTAATTGGAAGTGGTATTTTTTATGATTTGAGTAAAAACTTCCACTGCTTTTACCCAATCATCCATTCTATAATAGGAATCACCCAAAAAATAGGATACATCCTCCGAAAAGCTACTCTTTGGATACTTCTCGTTAAATGCTTTTAGTGCTTCCACAGCTTTGGCATATTCCTGATTGTAATAATAGGTCTTAGCAGATTCGAATGAAATAACCTCCAATGATCCGTCATCAGGATTTGCCTGCTGATAAGCACTCATGTACCGTTCGAAAGAAGGAATATTCAGCCCCTTCTTTCTTAATTCCTGAAGCCCAAGCAGTGCATCATTGGCTGCTGAATGTGTAATGTTATTCTCAAGAATGGCTCGATAATCATTGGCGGCATATTCCAGTTGATTCAAATTGAAATAGCATAGGGCTCGCTTACTTCTCACATAGGGCATCAGGCCACTGGCTGACATATCCCGCTCAAACCGATCAAAGTAGGTAATCGCATTTTTATACTGGCTGGCTTCCAGATATGAAATCCCCATTTGAAACAAGGCATTGTCTTTGTATGTAGAAGGAAATTCTGAATTTACTACCACTTCAAAGCTGTTAATGGCTTTTTGAGGTTGATTATTAAGCTGATAGGTCAATCCTAACTGAAAATAGATATAGTCTTTGGGTACAGAGGGCTCTCTGGTCAGGAATTCGTACTGTTGAATGGCCTGTGAGTAGTTCTTCAAGACATAATGACAATCAGCCAACCTCATCATACCATCCTGGTAAAAATCATGGTATTTCCCTGACCTACTGGTAAAGCTGCTGAAATAATCTCTAGCTCGCTGGTATTCTTTCAGATTGTAATAAATATATGCCAGACCATAATCTGAATTGATATTCCAAATATCAGACCTGGCAGATACGCGCTTACATTGTTCAAATGCAATGATGGCCTGGGGATAATTCTCAACAAGTGAATAACATTCTCCCAACAGATAGTGCGCCTTACCATTGATCTCTTTGTCAATAGGTGCAGAAACGGTTTTTTTGAAATAGGTGATAGCTTCGCTAAACCTTGAGTCGTTAAAAACCAATTGCCCTTTGTGGAAGGTTGCATTCTGATAGGCTTTATTCAGGTCGTAGCCCCGGTTCGGCACCGATTCAAGGTATGCGATGGCCTGATCATAATTAGAGGTTTTGAGAAACGCATTGGCCAAAAGCTGATTGGCTTCATTTTTAAACTTATTGTTCGGATATTGTTTTAAGAACTGCTGCAATGATCTGATGGATTCAGAAAATTGGGCCTGTTGAAAGTTGATCTTACCTACCAGAAAGGCACTTTCCAGTTTGATTTCCTCATTAGAGCCGCTCAAGGCCTTTTCAAACGACCTGATGGCAAATTCCGGATTGTCGTTGCGCAGGTACAACTGCCCCAGATAATATGAACTTATTTGGCTCATAGGTCCTGAGCCCAATCCGGCTTTTTGGAAGTAGGTTATGGCTTGCTGATCATCTTTGATCATATAATATGAAAATGCCAGCTTATAGTACCCTTCTTCGTTCATCTTATTGTTGGCCTGATCCAGGTGCAACTGAAGGTATCTTACAGACTGTTGATATTTTTTCAGCTCAAAGAAAAGCTCACCCAATAGCCGGTTGAACAACCGCTGGGTATCCTTGTCTGCAGATCCATAATTTTCATTGGTAAAGCTGACCAGTTTTTGCTCGTCCTTCCTTTTAAAATAGATATTGGCAATCAATTGTGAAGCAGGCTGTGTAAATTCATTGTTGTCCCCTACTTTAAGCAGGTAATTCAAGGCTTCCGGAAATTCATTTCTCTGAAAATGTATATAACCCAAATAATAGGATGCAGGTATTTCATACTGCTTTCCCGAAGCTATGGAGTTTCTAAAACCGGTTGCTGCTTTATCATGCTCTTTATTTTGGAATTGGCAGTATCCAAGCTTGAAAAACATCTCACTTTTCTCCACATTACTAAGTGAGGAAATATCAGCAGTTTCATAAGATATGCGTGCCTTCTTTAAATCCCCTTTGGTGAAATAGAAATTTCCCAGGTAGAAATATGCGCTGGACGCAAGAGGATGATTTTGATTGCTCCGCACAAAGCCTTCGAGTTCACGTTCTCCCCGAATATCTCCCGATTTGAGCAGACACATTGCCCGATAATAGGTTGCCTCGTTCTTCAAAGCACCATTCTGATCAAGGTAAGACTCAAGCTTTTCCAGCGCAACAATGTAATTATTGGACTGATAAAGTGAAAGTGCATCCTCATATAGAGACTCACCCGTCTCCTGATAAATGGTTTGCTGACTAAAAACGAATAAAGAGCAAAAACACAGAACAACTGTCAACAAATTACGCATACCTTGGGTTACCAGTTTAGCCATAAACGTTGCAAAGGTAATAGTTGGTATCAATGTATCAGTTTATATACCAATTCTTGTAAAATATCTCCTTCGGTCATGGAAGCGTAACCGATTCCTTTGGACTGCAAATCAGCATCATGGATACATTGTATGTTCCTGGTTACCAGATGTTCGGGAAAGTTAGACTTTGCCTGTAAGTATTCCGCAGCAAAATACGGATGAACACCAATTAACCGGGAAACTTCGTTCTTATCATTGGCGCCATTATGATGCAAAATAAGGATTTTGGTAAAAAAAGAGTAAAGGCTACCCAATGTCATAACCAGTGGGTTGGCTGAAGAATTGGCTGCCAGATATTTTACAATCTTGAAGGCCTTGGTAGTGTTTTTTAGTGCGATAGCAGTCTGCAGCTCAAACGTGTTGTAATCTTTGCTAATCCCAACGAATTTCTGAATGGTCTGTTCATTGACCTCCTCCCCGGGTTTGGTGTTGAGTTTGAGTTTATCAACTTCATTTGCGAGCCGCTGTAAATTATTGCCAATATTTTCAGCCATGATCATGGCGGCTTTGGCACTAAGATTTACTCCCATCACTTTGGTATAGGACCTTAGCCAATCAGGCACCTGATTGTCATATAGCCTTTTGGAAAGCATTACTTCTCCCCCTTTTTCAATAGCCTTGGCTATTTTGGTCCGCTTATCCAGCGTTTTATACTTGTAGCTAAAGGCTAAAACTGTCGTTGGCGTAGGATTTTGGAGGTAATGGATCAAAAGGTTCGTTTGATCTTCACTTCTCCAGCTTCTCATCTCCTGAGCCTCTTTCACAATCACTACCTGCCGCTCCCCCATCATGGGGTACTTTCTGGCGATATTCAGGATATCGGTAATGGTTGTTTCCTTTCCATAAAGCACATACTGATTGAAGCTCTTTTGGGTATCATCCAGCGCATTCAGCTCAATGTTTTCTATGATGTTGTCAATAAAGAAGGGTTCATCACCATGTAAAAAGTACACCATGGCAAACTTTCCCTGCTGTTGGGCTTTGATGATCTCATTATACTCAGCCATGAGGCAATAATAAAGGTTAAATCATATTTAAGAATAACAGTCTACCTGAATTCTTTTAGGTAACTCCCGGTTGGAAACTTTTCCAGGTATGAATCTTTTATCCTTTTTGCAACACTTTCTCTTTTAGAATGCTCTGAGAACTGATACAGCAGCCAATAATGCTCTTCAATTTCCATATCAAAGTTTGTGGATTTATTAAGAAACTGGTACCCGATTTCTATCAATTCTTCCTGGGTAAGGTTGTATAGAAACTCATTGATCTGCCGTAAGTCATCCGTATAATCTATCGTATATCTCCCTACGTACATTGAAAAATTGTTGGTGGGGATGTTAGCATATTTAGCCTGGTAAAGTCCAAGGAAAACTTTACAGATCGTGGAAACAAGAAACCCATCGTTGTGAACTTGTGAAGAGTTCTGGGATAAGAGAAAGAGAGATAAGTACAAACAAGCATCATACTTTTTAGCAGAGAACGCGCCATCAATCGCATACTTAAACGGAAGACTATGCTCAATCGAATGGAGATTCAATGGCTCAATAATATTTACCCCTGTCGCCTCACGAATCCTCTGCATTCGAATCTTCATATCAGGATGAGTACTTATAGAATCGGTATCAAAAACAAAAAGCATATCTGGCTTTCTGGAATATATATTCAGGCCTTTATCCAGCCAAAAAGATTTCAATGGGTAGCTTTCCCGGAAAAGTTGATTGAGCAGATACGCTACCGGATAATCGATATTCAGGTATTTATAACCTGTAGCGCTTAATATTGGCAGGGCTTCTTTTATATCATAACCAGCTTTTGACATCAATTCCAAACCCAGGGTATCTGAAACAAGCTCATTGGTTCTTGACAACCTAAATAAGTCGTAAGACCTGGACTGCATGGCCTCTAACCCCTCCAGTGTACCCATCCCATTTAAGATCCTGGAAAACTCATTGATGATCGTTTTCTCAAGGTCCAACTCGTACACCTCATATATGGCGTTTGCCACGTGATGTTTTACATGATGGGCCAACTCATGGGCCACAATGAAGGCCAGTTGATCTTCACTCTGAACAAGCACCAAAAGACCTATAGAAAACTCAAATACCTCGTTGATATAAGTCAGGGCCTGAGCATGCGGATCATGACTTATTAGAAACAAGGGATTATCTACTTTTAATTGATTGGCCTCAATGATCCTGTATGCTACCTCATTGACCAGTGCCAAAAGGGAGTCTGATCTGAAGTAGTGCTCCTCATTTACCCTCTCCAGCTGGTATTTTTGTGTCTCTAAAAGATGGGAGTAATAAATAGACCGGGTTCCAACAGTAAGCTTTTGTATCTCAGCCTTTGTATTGTCTTTTACACTTTGAATCAAACCTTTACTTGACTTTCCATATCGCGGAAGTGTATGGAGATTTTCCTGGGCTATAGCACCCGACAGTAAAAAACAGCAAAGCAATGGTACGCATGCTATCCTCTGAAATTGGATCAGTCGAAAGATTGGTGGTGATATAAGACTCAAAACAGAAAAGGACCCTATTTTTGCTCTCCAAAATTACAAAACAATATACCACTATATGAAAAATTTTGTCTCCGAATTGAAATGGAGAGGCATGATCCATGACATCATGCCCGGTGCAGAAGAACAGTTGAATAAGGAGATGACTGCCGCCTATATCGGTTTCGACCCTACAGCGGATTCATTACATATTGGCAACCTGGTGCAGATCATGATACTGGTTCACCTCCAGGCTTGCGGACATAAGCCCATTGCCCTTGTTGGAGGAGCTACGGGTATGGTTGGAGATCCTTCTGGTAAATCTGCAGAAAGAAACCTACTTGATGAGCAGACCCTCAATCACAATTTAGGGAAAGTGAAAGCTCAATTGGAAAAGTTCCTGAGCTTTGAAGGGGAAAATGCTGCCGAGATCGTTAACAACTACGATTGGTTTAAGGAATTTAACTTCCTCGAATTTATCAGGGATGTGGGTAAGCATATATCGGTAAACTACATGATGAGCAAGGATTCGGTGAAAAACCGGCTGGAAACAGGGCTTTCATTTACAGAGTTTTCGTACCAGTTGATCCAGGGCTATGATTTTTACCATTTATGGAAAAATAAAAATGTTAAGCTTCAGCTGGGTGGCTCAGACCAATGGGGCAACATTGTTACGGGAACTGAACTGATCCGAAGAAAAGGCCAGGGAGAAGCATTTGCCATTACCTCTCCCCTTATCACTAAAGCAGACGGTTCAAAATTTGGTAAATCCGAATCCGGTAATGTATGGCTGGACCCGGAAAAAACATCACCATATCAATTTTACCAATACTGGATCAACCTGAGTGATGCGGATGCGAAGAAATGCATGAAGATCTTTACCACCAGGGATCAAAAAACCATAGAGGGTCTAATCGCACAACACCAGGAAGCTCCACATCAACGATTGCTCCAAAAAGAACTGGCAGAAGAGCTAACCATCAGGGTACATTCCGAAAAGGATCTGGATGTAGCCATGAAAGCCTCTTCCATTTTATTTGGAAAATCAACCACTGAAGACCTGGCTTCCCTGGATGAACGAACCTTGCTTCAGGTATTTGAAGGAGTCCCCCAAACAACCATCAGTAAAGATTCTTTGGATGAAGTGCAAAACGTGGCAGATTTCCTCAGTGAAGTCACCAATGGTATTGTATTTCCCTCTAAAGGAGAAGCCAGAAGAATGATCAAAGGCGGAGGTGTGAGTATTAATAAGAAGAAAATAATTTCGGATGATGAGCCGGTTGACAAAGAGCTTTTGCAAGGAAAATATCTACTTGCCCAAAAGGGAAAAAAGAATTACTTTTTGATTCAGGTCAACTAAATCCAGGGTTTGAGGGTCTGAGTTTTACAGAATTTAGATTATTTTTAAATAAAATTGAACTTTTATTAGTCCGGCTATGCTAAAATCGTTACTATCACTCTGCTTTATCATATACCTCTTTGGATTAGTCCAGCCTGCTGTTGCTCAAGAGGAAGATCCATTTGCTGACTATTCTCATCTTTGGGAAGACAAGAAAAAGAAGAAAAAGAAGAAAAAGAAAGAAGAGCAGATTGATCAGGTGACAGTTGAGGAAACTTCTCCTACTGAAACAGCACCTACTCCACAAACTTTTGTGGCTGATACGGTGGCTCCGTCGGAGCCTGAAATAAACACATATGCAGCAGATTCCATCCCTCCGGATAATACAGTATCGGAGCCTGTCCAGGAGCCTCAGCCTGAAATTGAAGAGCCAGAACCCGAAGAAGAACTGGCTGAAGATCTAACAGAGGAAGAAGAAAAGCCTAAGAAAGAAAAGAAAGTACGGGAAAACCGGGACCTCCCCCCTGTTCAGGATTTCAGGGCTGGTATACCTTCCGGAGAAAACAAGGGATCCTTTACTGGAGGCTTTACCTTCACAGAGATCGATGGTCAATATTATGTCGGACTGGTACTCTCTCCGGAATTTAGTCTGGGTAAAGTTGGATTGGGACTAAACGTACCGGTACTTTATGGTATTCAAAGCAATTCGTTCAGAACGGAAATCTTCAAAGACGGTGTGGGAGTTGCCCGATTGATCAGGTATCTGAGACTGGGTAACCAAAAACGTGACCCGATCTATTTCAGAGTAGGCGAGTTGAGTAGTGCGATGATTGGTTTTGGAGGCCTGATCAACAACTACACCAATACCACAAGCTATGAAAAACGAAAATTGGGTATACACTATGACCTAAACTATCGGGGTCTGGTAGGAATTGAAGGTTTGTATAGTGATTTCAACCCTGCTTCACTAAACTTATTTGCTATCAGGCCATACACAAGACCATTGGCACAATCGGGAATTCCTATTGTCCGAACATTCGAAATCGGTGGGCAATATATTCTGGATAAAGACCAGACAGCTATACCTACCAGCGACAGCACATCTACTACCTATCAGTATACACAGGATGGAGTCAGTGCATTTGGATTGGATGCTGGTATTACACTTTTGAGTATCCCGTTTATCCAGATTGATCTTTTTACAACATACAGCAAGCTTAATGTAGCAAACCAGGCGGTAAAAGATACGCTTGGTGATGGGTTCTCCAGTGGTTCGGGTTTTAGTACCGGATTGAACTTCAGACTTAATTTCATCGCTGACTTATTTAGTACTGATATCAGAATTGAAAGGCTCAATTACACTGAGAACTACCTTCCACAGTTCTTTGATGCCAGTTATGAAATCAATAAGGATGCTAAAATTCTTTCGCTAAATGGTGCACCAAAAATGAGTGGAATCTATGGAAGCTTACAAGGACATATAGCCCACAAAGTTCAACTCGGAGGTAGTCTGATGATCCCTGATGAAATTTCAGATGAAGCACCCGCTGTAGTCAGATTGAATGCTGACCTGGAACGACTTGGAGATAAAGTATCCCTGCACGCCAACTATATCAAAGGAAACCTGGCCACTTTAAAAGATGCGTTCACCTTTGATGAAAACTCATTGGCCAAGGTACGGTTCATCTATCACATGAATAAATTCCTGGCAGTAGGTATGGACTACTATTGGGCATTTGCGCCTGCTGATGATGGCTCCTATAAAGCCACCCGATACATGTCACCCTATTTTGGGTTGTCTATTGACTTCTAGAGGTTATTATAACACCTGAGGCCAAAAAATAATGTCAACCCGTCTGTTTTTGAGACGGCCTTCATACGTGCTGTTGTCAAACACCGGATTGTGAAGTCCAAAATCTTTGATTTCGATGGCATCACGGGAATATCCCTTTTCCAGCAGGACTCGCAATGCGGCTTTGCTACGGTATTCTGAAAGCATTTGATTGAAAGCCACCCCACCGATGTTATCTGTGTGGCTGTGGATACTAATCGAATAACTCATTGACCCGGGAAGAGAATCGATAAAATGGTAAAGCTCTTCGACCTGATATTCGTCGATATACCAACTTCCTCCACCAAAGTAGATACTTCGTATGATCTGACCTTGATCCTGGGCATGCAAAAACCCTGATGTCAAAAAAACCGCAAATAGCAACAACTTTTTCATTGAAGTGAGTCCTGACAATCAAGTTAGCACATCTATCCAATGATCGCAAAAGTGGATTGACGATATATTCCTTAGTTCGCCACGTAGGTTTCTGAAGCAAACTTAAAGATGGGATTATGTGTGCGTGCAGTATCAAATACGGTTTTGACCTGGTCAATAATCTGTGGATGTTGATCCGACAGATCATTGGTTTCTCCGATGTCAACTGAGAGATCATAGAGTTCTATATCAGCCTCTCCGCTAAACACCTCATACTTCACTGCTTTCCATTTCCCCATTCGCACGGCTTGTCTCCCCCCTTTCTCATGAAATTCCCAATAGAGGTAATCATGTTCCTGTTGAGCTGAGTTATCTCCTTTAAGTGTTGGCAAGAATGAAATTCCATCAGGGTTGATGTGATAGTCACTCTTTGTTAAATCCTTCAACGTTGGTACAATATCCCAGAAAGCTGAAATATGATCTGACTGTGTCCCGGCTCTGACGGTCCCAGGCCACCTGACTATGAAAGGCACCCTGATACCTCCTTCGTAAAGATCTCTTTTATAACCCTGCAAGGGTCCATTGCTATCAAAATAATCAGGGTCTGCACCACCCTCCAAATGTGGTCCATTGTCGGAAGTAAACATGATGATGGTATTTTCAGCAATACCCAGGGAATCAACCAACTCCATGATCTCTCCGACGTGCCGATCCAAAATACTCACCATAGCGGCAAATGCGGCATGTGCATTTTCCTGATCACCATATGGACCTCTAAAGAAGTCATAATCAGGATCACCATAATCCTTACCATTGTAGGATTTCTCCGGTAAAAACTCACCGATATATCGTTTCATTACCGAGTCCGGAGCAACCAGCTCAGCGTGAGGTATGGGAGTAGGAACGAACAGGAAGAAAGGATTGTCCTGATTCTTTCTTATAAAAGACAGTGTCTGCTGATGGATAAGTTCAGGAGCATACTGCTGATCCTTTCCCTGCAGATTGTCTGGCAATTCTACTTTTTCACGATTGTTCCATAGATATTCCGGATGGTAAATATGGGCCAGACGCTGGCAATTGTATCCATAGAATTGGTCGAAACCAAAATTGTTTGGCTCACCTTCAGAACCCGGGAATCCCAGCCCCCATTTACCAAAGGCACCGGTGACATAACCCGCTTGTTTCATCATCTTTGGCAGTACAGGAATTGAATCTGGAAATGGTTCCTGACCTTCTGGCTTCACTTCCCTATTGCCTCTGATGGGTGTATGTCCGGTGTGCAATCCGCTCATCAACGACGATCGGGATGGTGCACAAACGGTACTTCCTGAGTAGTGTTGGGTAAACAACATCCCCTGACTCGCCAGTCGATCAATATTTGGGGTTTTTATTTTTTGCTGACCATAAACACCCAAATCTCCATACCCAAGATCGTCAGCCAATATGTAAATGATATTTGGCTTTGATTGGTTAGATGTTGCCTCTTTTTGTGGCTTTTTACATCCGAAAAAAAGAGAAAAAATTGAAAGTAAAAGAATCAAGCGCATGGGTTGGTCGTTTGGTTAAATGCTAAAATATTTCAAAAAAGTTTTATAAAATCAATCCTTGGTCATACGCTGCAGTAAAGCCACACCACTGACAAAATTTTTAAATAATACTATGCTCCTTTATTTAAAGCGTGTTTATAAAAACCATCTCAAACTTAAAATTGTACATCACAATAATTTATCAGTAACCGCAAAATATTATTATATTACAGTAATTAAGGAGCCAAATGATATGCTACCCTAACTTTTTATTACCGTTTACCTGTATTTATTATGAACATTTTTATTGCAAAGCTAGCTGCCAGGACCACAGGAGATAGCTTGCGCTCTCTATTCGAACAATATGGATCAGTTGATTCAGCTAAAGTAATCATGGACCGGGAAACCGGAAATTCAAAACGTTATGGATTCGTTGAAATGAGTGATGACAGTGAAGCAAAAACTGCGATCGATGCATTAAATGAATCAGATTTTGAGGGTAGCACCATTGTGGTGAAAGTTGCCAATCCAAAGCGATAATCACACAACTTCAAGATATACAGCTATTCAGTCCTTAAGGGATTGGTTATGAATTTCAAAAATGGCTGTAGGGAGTGACTTTGGTCACTCCTTTTTATGCAGCCATCTACTTTTTATTAACCTGTATTCCTCATCGCTCCGGCTATACCATTAATGGTAAGCAATAGCTTTTTGAGTGTTTCATCCGCTTCTGCAGCATTATCTTCCTTCTCTGTTCTCCACTTCCTCAGGAGTTTAACCTGGAATTTATGGATATGAGTCATCATAGAAGCTCTCAGCTGATTTGAGTAGTAATGGTTTTTCCTTCTCTTATCTATATCTTCCTCCAAGAGCTCCATCAACATATCGCGAGTCAGCTTCAGCTCATCGAGGAACACTTTTAAAAACTTTTCTCTCAGAGCTTTATCCTGTACCAAAGAAGCATATTCCTTCATGATTTCTTCATCAGTAGCGGCCAGACTGGTATCCACATTGGTGAATACATACCTGATAAAAGGATCTGTCTTGAGTGCTTCCTTAAACTTCTGGTATGATCTCTCATCCTCTTTCTTTAAGGTGCTTACCGCTGTACCAATGCCATACCAGCTAGTCATATTATACCTTGACTGGCTCCAGCTAAAAACCCAAGGAATGGCCCGAAGGTCTTCCAGGGTATTGGCACCGGTCCTCTTGGCCGGTCTGGATCCTATCTTACTCGACTCAATGGCATCAATTGGTGTAGACTCCCTGAAGTACTGAACAAAGCCATCCATATGAATCAGTTCTCCATACTTCGCCTTACTCATTTGAGCCAGCTTTTCAAGTATATCCTCCAAAGGATGAGCCTTACGTTCCGTATGTCTGCTAAGTATAGACTTGGCCGCAATGCTTGAGGTTAATAGCTCAATGTTATACTCTGCGTTAACTTTATTGGCATATTTCTGAGCGATGGTTTCCCCCTGCTCCGTCAATCGCATATCTCCATTGATGGTAGAGTGTGGCAAGGAATTCACAAAATAATGCGTTGGGCCGGCTCCTCTACTAATTGAACCACCCTTACCATGGAAGAATCGCATCTTCACATTGAATTCCTGACCGGTTTCAAAAAGCCTTGACTGAGCCTTAAACAAATGCCATTGACTGGCTATGATACCACCATCCTTGTTGCTATCACTATAGCCTACCATGACCTGCTGGATCATCTGTTCTTCTTTGTCTTGCTCCTGGAAGTATTTTAAACTTCGCTGGGTGAATGGATGGGCCAGAAATCCTTTCATGATCTCAGGACCATTCTCCAGGTCATCAATGGTTTCGAGCAATGGCACGACAGGCACCAGGGATACCATTCCATTTTTTAATTGTTTGGTCAGTCCTCCTTCTCTTGCTAGCAGATAGACCGTAAGCAAATCTGATACTGACCGTGTCATACTCACAATCAGTGAACCTATCCCTTTGGCTCCGTATTTGGTAATGTGCTGATCTACTACCCGGTAGCACTCAATTACAGCTTCGGCGTTTGGCCCAAGCTTTGTCTTTTGATGCGTAAAAGGTCTGTTGGACTTCAATTCATGGTTCAGAAAAGCGACCCGCTCTTCTTCAGACCACTCACTGTAATTGGTTTTTTCGAATCCTGCGGCTTCCAGAAGTTGCTCAACGGCTTTGTCATGAAAAGCGCTATTTTGTCGTACATCCAGTTTGGCCAGATGAAAGCCAAATGTTTCCACAATCCGGATCGTATTATGGATATCATCACGGGCAACAAGCTTTCCTCCGAATTCAATAATTGCTTTCTGGAGTAACCTTAGATCTGCGATAAGTTCATCTGAGGTCACATAAGAACCCGGGTACTCCATGATCTCTGTTGCATGACCTCTTTTGGTGTCTACCGGAAGCTTCGAGATCATGAGGTTGGTAAATTGTCGATACGCCTCGCCTTTATTTCTTTCAAAAGCTTCTTCGCCTCGCCCCTCAAGCTCATGCTCCATCTGTAGGATCCTGTCTTTGAGATAAGGTGGTAGGTCGTTGATATCCATGGTAAAACTGATGTGTCGTACGAGATCAGTCAGACGCCTCCTCAATACCACCATGGCATTCAATCTGAGATGTTTGAGGGTCTGGGCCGTTACCCCTGCCGTAACTAGCGGATGACCGTCTCGGTCACCTCCTACCCAGTTACCAAATGTAATTCGCGGCCAGGCATTGTGTTCATACAATTTATCTACAGAGAAACCCTGATCCTCCCAGGCTTGTCTCATCCTTCTGTCATGAACCGGGATTACCTCAGGGAACACATTTACCAGGTAGTGCATGATATTCCTCAACTCTGATGGCACATCAGGCTTCTCTACAAATACTTCACCGGTTTTCCACAGTCTGTATAAGCAAAGCTTTACATTGTTACGTATGTTTTCCTTTTCCATCTCCGTGTACATCTGGTTTTCCCGCTGTACCATCAGGAGATATAACTCACGGTGATGTTCAAGGACTGTAGCTCTTTTGGCTTCTGTAGGGTGCGCTGTTAATACAGGTTCTACATGTATCTTGTTGATTCTTTCAAGTATCTTATCTTCAGAGATACCAGCCTGCTTCAACACCCTGATATTATTGGCCCACAATCCGTTGACTGAAGAGAGATCTTTATTTTCCAGTTGTCTCCTGTGCTGAACGGCCCCATTGATTTCAGCCATGTTCACCAGCTGAAAAACCAGAGAGTATAATTGGATGTGTTTGTCTGTTAATTCATCGAAGAGATCAGCCGGTTGCTCGTTGATCCATGGAATTTGTTTCGAAATTTCTTCCTCTCCATTCTCCATGAGCACTTCTTTCAAAGCTTCCAGCAGATATTCTAAGTCATAATAGGGTTTCCCCAATATTTCCTTCAGTTGTTCAAGCGTATTATTCATTGACTTTTTTGAAAATTTTTAACGAATATTTGGTTGAGATTACAATTTTAGTTGCAAAAACTTTAAAATTATTATCTATTGCGACCAATTTAATAAACATAACAAGATTTCATCAGGCTTGTTACCTTTGAGCCAACATTTAAATAAAATATATTATGGACAACAGGAGATTTCTGCCCTTTATAATTATTGGTGCAGTAGCCTTGATTATTCTGGTTTACTTTTCAAACAGCATCCTTTATAAGGTACAGGCTGGCGAACGAGCAATAATATTCAATACCATCACAGGGGAATTGGATAAAGAAAATGTAATCCAGCCAGGATTTCATGCAAAAGCCCCATGGAGTGATGCATACATTTATGATGTGACTGAAAACCAGGTAGAGGAAACCATGGATGTCCTTGATAAAAACGGACTAAATATAAATGTGGACATCACATTAAGGTTTCACCCACAATATGATAAGATAGGAGATATTTACGAGAATTTCAGACAGGACTATGTTCGTAGGCTGGTAATACCTGAAACCCGCTCAACAGTACGCCAGGTGATGGGTAGATATACAGCAGAAGAAATCTACTCTACCAAACGACCTGAAGTAGAAGGAGCGATCAAGAGCGAGACAGAAGCTATCCTCGGTGCCCCGGGAAACAACATACAGATGAGAGCCTTGCTGATCAGATCCATCAAATTACCAGAACAAATCCGTTTGGCGATCGAAAACAAACTGAAGCAGGAACAGGAAGCCCTGGCCTATCAGTTTAGGCTCGAAAAAGAAGAAAGTGAAGCCGAGAGAAAACGAATAGCTGCGGAAGGAGAATCCAGGGCTAATCAAATCATCAACAGCAGCTTGACTAAGGAGTTGTTAAGGATGAGGGGAATTGAGGCTACCAGTGACCTTGCCAATTCACAAAATGCTAAAGTTATCGTTATTGGAAGCGGTGACGACGGTCTTCCGTTAATTCTAGGGGGCAACTAATTGAAGATTTGATAATACACCTCAATCAGTATAATTTTAAGTGTATATTTAGGGAATCCAATATTTTAAACCATTAAATACAAAATGTCAGAAAAAGCTGAGATAAAAATAGACGGTAAGACATACGAATTACCCACATTGGTCGGATCCGAAAATGAGAAAGCCATTGATATTAGTAGTTTTCGGGCTCAATCCGGTGTAATTACCATTGATCCGGGATTTAAAAATACCGGCTCAACAAAAAGTGCAATTACCTTCCTCGATGGAGAAAAAGGTATATTGAGATACCGTGGTTACCCAATTGACCAACTGGCGGAAAATTCAACTTTTTTGGAGGTTGCGTACTTACTGATCTATGGAAACTTGCCCTCAGCTGAAAAACTAGCCGGTTTTGAAAAAGACATTACCAATCATACGCTGGTTCATGAAGACATCAAAAAACTGTTGGATGGATTTCCATATACCTCCCATCCTATGGGTGTGCTGTCTTCCCTGGTTACGTCATTGACAGCCTTTTATCCAATGAGTCTTGACCCCAACAGGTCTGCTGGTGAGGTAAACCTAAGTATTATCAGGATACTTGCTAAAATGCCAACATTTGCTGCATGGGCATATAAAAACCAATTAGGTCAGCCCATTCTATATCCTGACAATAAGCTTGACTATTGTGGCAATTTCCTTAAAATGATGTTTGGTCTACCGACAGAGGACTATCATCCTGAGCCCATCGTAGTTGATGCTTTAAACAAATTACTTATCCTACATGCTGATCATGAGCAAAACTGCTCCACATCTACAGTAAGGATTGTTGGTAGTTCTCAGGCCAGCCTGTATGCCTCTTTGTCGGCTGGAATCAACGCATTATGGGGACCATTACATGGTGGAGCCAACCAGGCTGTGATTGAGATGCTGGAAGGAATCAAACAAGATGGTGGTGATACCAAAAAATGGATGGCCAAAGCCAAAGACAAAGATGATCCGTTCAGGCTGATGGGATTTGGACACAGGGTATATAAAAACTTTGACCCGCGTGCGAAAATCATTAAAAAAGCTGCTGACGAGGTATTAGGAAAACTGGGTATACAGGACCCTGTGTTGGATATTGCCAAAGGTTTGGAAGAAGAAGCACTCAACGATCCGTATTTTGTTGAAAGAAAGCTCTATCCAAACGTTGATTTCTATAGTGGTATCATCTACCGTGCACTGGGAATCCCTACTGAGATGTTTACAGTGATGTTTGCATTAGGTAGACTCCCGGGATGGATCGCTCAATGGAAAGAGATGCGAGAAAACAAAGAACCTATCGGTCGACCCAGACAGGTATATGTCGGGGAAACCGCTAGAGATTATGTTCCTGTCAACAAAAGATAAATGCATACAAGGCCAGTTTTTTACTGGCCTTTTTTATTTCCATTTAAAAGCGTAATAGCTACATGGAAGATCAGAGATATTGAGAATGCCATGCTCCAACTGAGACTCCATAAAATAAAGGTCTCCGGTATTGCCATAATATTTCTTACCATCGATCTTCATCTCTGATTCACCTGAAATCATCAGCACAATTTCTGTTTCAATATGCGAGTGTCCCTTGTGGCTGGTACTACCACTCCCCAATTGAGTAACATGCATTTCTATTCGTTCAAACATAGCCGAGGGTCGATCAAAATAAGCCCGGGCACCTCCACTCCCATCTGCCTTTGTCACAAATTCCAAAGAATCACTATTGAATGCCGTAGTCCCTCCATATTCCAGACCTCGCTCCAGCTTCACGGGATTCTTTGCCTTGAACCGCACCACGAAATAGGTCAGGTTGTCTTTACCTGCATTTGAAAGACTGTGGATTTGCTGAGGCATCAATAGAAAAACACTCTCAGGCCCCATGATCGACTCCCGATCTCCGTAAATAACCTTCAGTGTACCCTCTTTGACAAGAATCAGTTCCTCAATGTCTTCATTAGCATGCATCTGACTGGGTTTTGCTCCTGGGTACTGGGTAGTTGCATGGATCTCCAAATAGTCAAGATGTGTAGAAGTACCTTCAAGTATTTTTCTGGATTCTCTTCCTTCACTTTTCTTCACCGGAAGATTTGACCATTGATAAACACCTGATTGTACGGGCTTGAGTTGTGCTGTGGCAGAAAACATCATAAGCGACAGGGTGAATGAAGCGATTATTTTCATCATTTTAATGGAAAAATATTTGGACTAGTTTGCCAGCTTTAGACTGACAGGGGTTTATTGACAGTATTGTTTATGTAATCTATCAATTTCGGAAGACTTTAGCCCACTATGAATGATCAACCTGTATTTAAGTATTGTGGGCTCTTCCGTAGAAATCGGAACCGGCGTGGCACCAGGATATGGGTAAACAGCATTCTGCATGCTTCTTTTGCTTCTCATTATCCATGGATTGGGATATCCCGGGTTATCAGGGTGACTGAGTATACTTAAGCCAGATTGCGCTCCATCCCTTCCCATGGCTCCTGATATATCTAACCATCCATTTCCATCTACCGGGGTTGTTTGGGGCACCACTGCACCTGTTTTATCAGAAAAGCGAATATCTTTTGGAAGTTTGATTCTTGGGGAGAAGCCTCCATAGCCCTTTGCATCTTCAGACCCACCTATTCTTACTTTAGGTTCAAGGGCGAGGATTGAAATTTCAATATCAATCAAACGATAAGCCCTGTCTTGTGGATGCACGGTTATTTTTGTGGTTTCGGATACAAAAGGGACTTCCACTCCTGCATCATCAGTCCACAAAGGAGAAGTCCATTTTACTTTTGAAACGATTCTTTTTGCTGGACCATCAATCTTCTCTTCCTCTACAGAAAGTATCGTCCACTTAAAATCCCTGTTTTCCCATCCGTCCCCGATCCTTTTTTCACCAATGTATAGCTGGTGCCAGGCCCAGAATATACCATGATGATGAAGATGATCTTCAGGATAGTCTTCAGTCATTATCTCCCCATCCAGTGAATAAAGCGGATGAATGTAGTGAGGTCGCTGGTATTCTCCTTGAGAGGGATCGCTTTTAGTCCGGTAAAACAATACCTGACTTCCTTTCTCCGAAAACATCACACCCTCATCGTGAAAGTCGATAGCTGTTTTCTGAGAAAAACCCAGCCAGGGCAAAATCTGGATCAGGATGAGCAAATGAAATCTCACTATTGGTAACTGGGGGTATTAACTTAGTATCTTCTATTGAGGATCTCACCTAAAATGATGGCTTTCCTGGCATCTCTTGGGTCGTCAAACATCTCCTTGATTTCATCCACCATCGTATCTTCCTCCTCCTCGTGATCATGAGAGATAGCCTTCAACTTCTCTGTGTGGTATTTATCATCCGTATTATACTCCAGTTCATACCCCTCAGCTTTTTTGATCGACTCTTCATAAACCCTTTTGCTCTCCTCATCAGAAAACCTTCTTGTTCTTCCCTCTTCAATATATTCTTCACTTTTCCGCTCCCTTGCTGTTTCTATCTCCTCCTCAATCGGCTCAATTTCCTGCGCTTCTTCCCGGCTGGCCTGGGGGTCTGTAAACTCTTTAAGCAACTCCTCAAAGGTCATAGGTCTACGGCGCTCGGTATCAACAGGTTGTGAACCGCCGCCTTTAGGGAGAGGCTGATCAGATGGGTCTGGCACTTTCTTTTTCATCGATCTAATGACGAAATAAATAATACCAATTATTATATAAATCCAGGTTTGAATGTCATCCATTATGGCTTAAAAATAGGAAATTAAATTCTAAATTTGATGTTTCGTCTTAGGTTCTAGCCAATAAACCACATGCAATTAACTCGTCTTGAAATAAAAGGATTCAAAAGCTTTGCTGATAAGGTCACAATCAATTTCGATGAAGGAATCACGGGTATCGTAGGTCCTAATGGTTGTGGTAAATCAAATGTGGTGGACTCCATCCGATGGGTTCTTGGGGAGCAAAAAACCCGGATTCTCCGCTCTGATAAAATGGAAAACGTGATCTTCAATGGAACCAAAGCGAGAAAGCAAACCCAGATGGCTGAGGTCTCCCTCACCTTCAACAACACAAAAAACCTCATCCCCACAGAATATAGCCATGTAACAATTACAAGACGGTACTTCCGGTCCGGCGAAAGTGAGTATCTGCTCAATGAAGTCCCGTGTAGACTCAAGGATATCACAAACCTTTTTCTTGATACGGGTATTGCTTCAAACACCTATGCCATTATCGAACTGAAGATGGTAGATGACCTGCTTAATGACAAAGACAATTCACGAAGAAGTCTTTTTGAAGAAGCAGCCGGAATTTCCAAATTTAAGATTAGAAAAAAGGAAACCCTTCGCAAACTGGAAGACACCGACGCTGATCTTGACCGGGTAGAAGATTTGCTTTTTGAAATTGACAAAAACCTTAAGTCACTGGAAAAACAGGCCAAGCAAGCCACTCGTTTTTATGAAATCAAAGAAGAGTATAAACAAGTAAGCATTGGATTGGCCAAAAAAACCCTCGATAACCAAAAGCAGGTCCATGATAATATTCAGGAGGAAATAAAAAAGCAGAGTGATCTCAAGAGCGAGCTAAACGTTCGGTTATCCAGCACTGAAGCTCTGATAGAAAAAACAAAGACGGACCTGCTCAACAAGGAAAAGCTCCTTTCCACCCGGCAGAAAACCTTAAACGAGCACGTAAACAAAATCCGAGCTTATGAAAGTGATAAGAAAATCAAGAATGAGCGTCAGCGTTTTCTAAATGACCGAATTGAAAACCTGAAGGAGCTTATTGAACAGGATAAGCAGAGTAATGAAAGGGCATCTTTTTCGCTTAAAAGCCTGACAAAAGAAAGAGAAACGGCCGAAGGGATCCTGGATCAGATATCCAAACGGCTGGATAACCTACAGTCAGACTATGACAAGCAAAAACAAGAGACCCAGGAAGCTCAGGCAGTACTCAACGAGATAAACCAACAATTCGGAAATAAGAGAGACGAGGTTTTTCAGCTAAACAAAGACATTGAGATCAGGGAAATCCAACTGGAGACGCTCTCTTCAGAGCTCAACAAATCACAACAGGACAAGACCCAACACTCACAAGACCTTCAGGCTTTCTCTTCAAAGCTCGATGAAATCACCAAAGAGAAAACCAGCAAATCTGAAGCTTACAAAGAGCTCAAAGGAAAGGAGGATAATCTTAACGAGAAAATTGAAAGCTGCCAGCAGCGAATAGATCTGTTACGCGATGAGCTCACTCATATCAACCGCCAGCTTGACCGTCAGCAAAATGAATACAACCTGACCAAGTCCCTGGTTGATAATCTGGAAGGCTTTCCTGAAGCCATCAAATTCCTAAAAAAGAGTAAAGACTGGAAAGATGCCCCCCTTCTCTCTGATATCATCACATGTCCGGAAGAATACCGAATAGCCATCGAAAACTTCCTTGAGCCTTACATGAACTACTATGTAGTGAATAAATACGAAGATGCATTGAAGGCTGTAAACCTGCTTAGTAATGCCTCTCAGGGAAGGGTAAGCTTTTTTGTTCTCGAAAGGTTAGAGAATTATCACTCTTCTTCCTCCCATCTATTTGAGGGGACCATTAATGCTACTGAAGTTGTAGAATACGACAGCAAGTATCAAAAGCTCATTGCCCACTTATTAGACAATGTATATATCTATGATGGCACAGCACCCGGTATACCTACTGATGGAGCAGTATTTGTCTCCAAAAACGGGCAAATAGCCCAAAGAAATTACAGCCTTGCAGGAGGATCTGTTGGTTTGTTTGAAGGAAAGAGAATTGGTCGGGCCAAAAACCTCGAGAAACTGTCGGAAGGTATCAAATCACTCACCAGGAAACAAGAACAAACTGAAACAGCTTTTCGGGAAGCACAAAGTGAGCTGTCCAGGTTAAAAGCTGATTCCAAGCAGGACGAGTTGAGCAGGCTAACAGAAGAAATCAATCAGGTGAATGAGGTTTTTGTGACCTTGCAAACCAAGAAAGAGCAATTCTCTTCCATGTTGAGCTCGAACGAAACCAAGCATGAGGACCTTATAGCCAGGATTGAAAAACTCAATGAAGAGCTAAAAACATTAAGACCTAATCATAGTGATGCCAAAAATCTCCTACAGGAAATGGAGGTCAGGGTTTCCAGTGCAAAAGAACAACTGGAATCTCTAAATGAACTGTTGTCTCACAAGTCTACAGCATTTAACGAGGAGAATGTACTCTATCACAGGCAGCAGAATAAGCTCAACAGCATCCGCCAGGAAATCAGCTATAAGCAAGAAGCTTTTGATGGCAGTGCGGAAAGAATCAAGAAGAATTCAGAAGAGCTTCACATTACCACTCAAAACCTGAATGAGCTTATCAAAACTTCAGAACAGGGAGATGATGAACTGGTAGCCATGTATGATGAGAAAGCATCCATTGAATCTGCTGTAAACGAAGCTGAGAAAGAATACTATCAGGTACGAGGCAAGATCGATGAGGATGAAAAGACACTCCGTGAGATCCAGCGTCAAAGGGAATCTATCGACCATATCCTGATGGAATGGCAGGAAAAACTGAGTGATACTAAAATGCAGCTCAATTCAGTGAAAGACCGGTTGTCGGTTGAATTCAACATTGACCTTTCGCAGGTAGATAGCTTTGATAACGAAGAGATTCTGAGCAAAAGTGAAGATGAGCTCCGTGATAAGGCAGAGCGCCATAAAAACCGACTAGAAAATATGGGGCCCATCAACCCCATGGCCATGGAAGCCTACGAAGAAATCAAGGAGAGGCATGAGTTTATCACCAATCAAAAACAGGATCTCATTACCGCCAAGGAATCTCTGATGACTACCATTGGAGAAATCGATGATGTGGCAAAAACCACATTTCTGGATGCTTTTGAGAAGATACGAGAGAATTTTGAAAAAGTATTCAGGACACTTTTCACCGAAGAAGATGATTGTGAGTTGAAACTTACAGATCCGGAAAACCCATTGGATTCTGCCATAGAAATTATGGCGAAGCCTAAAGGCAAGAAACCACTCACCATCAACCAACTTTCTGGAGGTGAAAAGACACTCACTGCTACTTCCCTCCTTTTTGCGATTTATCTTCTTAAGCCAGCACCTTTCTGTATATTCGATGAGGTAGATGCTCCACTCGATGATGCCAACATTGACAAGTTCAATGAGATTATCAGGGAATTCAGCAAAGACTCTCAGTTTATCATTGTGACACACAATAAGCGCACAATGTCCAGCACGGATGTTATTTATGGCATCACGATGATCGAACAGGGCGTTTCAAGAGTTGTACCGGTCGACCTCAGAGAACTCGCATAAAAAACACTGGTCAGCCATCGATAAATTTGACCAAATTATCGAACTTATGAATTTTTGGAGCGTTATTTGCTCTTCTTTGTTCATCGCATCGAAGCATTAAATTTTATGACGCCAAAATTTTCCAGACTGTTAGTCCTCGCCTGGCTGACAGTATTTTTTCTATCGGGATGTAATATTGATAACCTTCCCAACCTGGACAAAACTTATCTACCTGACTACGAGGGTGAAATCGCACTTATTATTGGTAAGGATACCCTTACTGTAGGTGAGTTCATCAAGGAATTGTCTGATGATACAACTGTTGTGCAGGAAGCTGAAAACAAAGAGATATTCATTGTCTATGAAGACAGTACAGACTTCTCTCTAACTTCCGATTTTGTGGATGTGGCAACCTTCTCGAATGAAAAGACCATTGAAAGCCCGGTCTCCATTCCTTTCATTCCCCCAACAGACACCACACTCGTCATTAACAGGGAAATAAATTTTGATTACGTTTCCAATGAAGGTGAAAGACTTGACTCACTATTTTATGAGTCCGGAACACTTCGCCTGTCAATTATTTCTGATTTTCCTGGCGATGTAGCATACAGCATCAATACAAACTCATTTATTAATGTAAATTCAGGTGATGGAATTACCCTCAATTCTGCCCTGGTCTATTCAGGTGTTACTCCAATATCCGGAACACAGGATACTGATTTAACGGGCTATAAGACACTGCTCAACTTTCAAAATGATTCAAGTGTCTTCACTGTAAATCTTCAGGCAGCTATTTCGATTCCAGCTGGCCAAGCACTTTCCGGTGATGAGACCATTAACATACAGGTTGATGTAATCGATCCTGAATTCGATGCTATCTATGGTAGTTTTGGCACAGATACATTTGACATTGAGTCGCAAGAGATCTCTCTCGATGTGTTTTCAGAGTTCTCCGACACTGGCTTGTCATTTGAAGCTCCACGGGTATATTTCACATTTGATAACTCTTTCGGGTTACCTGCCGGTCTGGACTTCTCAAACATCTATGCCTCGTATGAAGATAAACCAGATATGGCTTTGACCGGACAATTTACCGAGGCGCTGCAGATCATCGAAGCTCCCACACTGGAAAATGCCGGTAGCATCGTGACATCTTCGATCACCATGACTAAAGACAATTCGAACATCAATGACATTCTGAGCTCCTCACCGGATCGGCTAAACCTTTCCTTAACTGGTATTTCTAATCCCGACAACCTGGATGGAAACTTCCTTCTTAAAAATTCAAATATCAAGATCAAGTCAAGAATAGAATTGCCGCTGAGCCTGAAGCTACAGGACTTTGAATATGATACTGAATTCGATCTGGGCGATCTGAGTAGACTTGACGACAGTCAGTTACTTACACTCATTCTTAAGACATCAAATGAATTACCTATTGGCGGTGAGATCGATGTCCACTTCCTGGATATCAATGGCGAAGCATTTGATGATATCATGAACATCTCCATTCTTGAATCCCCTACTCTATTTGATCCCGATAAAAAGACCACCGAAGCATCTTCTTTGGAGACTCGGGTGACTTTGGATAAAGCGAAGATTACATCCCTGACCACCGCAGAGAAGCTCAAGGTAACGGTCCGTTTCAACTCATTCGGCTCACAACAAGATCAGTTTGTAAAGATTTTTTCTGACTACTCCCTGATCACCACAATAGCCATCGAAGGGAAAGTATCCATCAACTTAAATGAAAACTAAGATCACCGTGAAAAGAATTCTTCTGATAATATTGATCGTAGCCTCAGGCAATTTGATGGCGCAAAACAATCTGAGTTTCTATCACATGGGAAAAGGTATCCCTCAAGGTGGAAACTACAACCCTGCTTACTTTCCTGATGCAAGAGTTTTTGTGAGCTTACCCGGTATTTCGGGAATAGATCTCTCCGTGAACAATTCATTTAGCATTTCCGATATTTTCACTGAAACGGGTGACTCCACGCTGATTGACATCAGTCGGTTTTTAGGAACACAACAAAAGAAGAAGTCCTTCCTGAATGTCGATCTTGACGTAACAGACCTCATGATCGGATTCAGGGTTGGAGAAAAGATGCATTTCTCACTTTTTGTCAATGACAAATTTGACTTCACCTTCTTCTACCCCATTGATCTTATGAATTTTGTCTGGCGAGGAAATGCTGCCTACATCGGTCAGAACTTTGTAGCAGATCAAATGGGATATACCACCACACACTACAGAGAATACGGCATTGGATATGGACAAACGTTCACCATTCTGGATCGGGAAACGACGATTGGAGCCCGGTTCAAATATCTGAATGGTATGCTACATAATAGTACTCAGAACTTTTCAGTTTCAATTCTTACCGACGAGGCTGATTATTCATTGACCGCTTCCTTTAACGAAGCTCAGATCAGGTCTGTGGCCTTTTCGCAGTTAACAGATGATGACGAGGAAGATTTTGATGAAAGCTATTTCATCTTTAATGAAAATACAGGGTTCGGGCTTGACCTTGGAGCAAGAATGCAATTCTCTGATAAACTTGGTCTAGGAGCTGCTGTCAATGATTTAGGATTTATCAACTGGAAACAACATGCTGAGCTCATCAATTTCAAAGGTACTTCATTTACCTACTCCGGGATAGATCTTGATGACACGGATTCTTTTGGTCAGGCCATCGAAGATTCATTGAAAAACTTGGAACCGGATACTGTAGCAGGAACGTTTACGACTAAGCTCAACGCCAGAACCTATTTTTCAGCAGACTATCAGGTATCGCCAAAAGGACAAGCACAGGCTACCATAGCCAACTATATGACGCAGGGAAGAGTAAAGACATCTATTGGACTGGGTTATACCCAGCAGGTAGGTCGCTGGTTTACGGCCTCTGCAACCGGGTCTTATGTACCTCAGCAAGGTGTAGATCTCGGACTGGGTATGATGTTTAGGTTATCAACATTCCAGTTATATGTAGCTGCCGACAATATTTTCAATACCATTGACGTGCCTAATGCCAGTGCCGCTAACATCAACTTTGGGATCAACTTCCTGTTTGGACGTGCTGAGAAGAAAAGCAAGAAAAAGGTGACTCCTCCGGTTACTCCTACTCCACCCGCTGCTGAGCCTACCGAGGAGACCTTGAAGGTGACCCCGGCAGTGGAACCCGAAGAGGAAGAGGATTACAGCGATTACGAGCATTTGTGGAAGAAGAGGAAGTAATCTGACCCCATCAGGTTACTGTGGGATAGTTACTTCAAGCATGATCATTAGATTTATAGGGTGCAATAACTCATCTTATAAATTTATTCATCATGAAGCCCAAAGTTCTAAAGCATTCCCGCCGTACTTTTCTCAAAAACACTTCCATAGCTACGGCCACGTTTTCAATCGTGCCAGCATCTGTATTGGGAGGCAAATACCATACTGCTCCGAGTGATAAGCTCAATATAGCCGGCATTGGTGTCGCAGGAGTTGGCAAGCACTATCTGTTGGGAGCCAAAAGTGAAAATTTCGTGGCTAATGCAGACATCGATAAAGTGCTTTATCAAAAGATTTTCGAGAACGAACGATTCAGAACCATGGCTCAAGAAGAGTTTATGAAAAAGATGGAATCGGCAAAGTATTACCAGGACTATCGCGAAATGCTGGACAACGAGGACATTGACGCTGTGATGATTGGCACTCCGGATCACACCCATGCCATTCAAACCATTGAAGCTATCCGACGTGGCAAACACGTGTACTGTGCCAAGCCATTGACAAAGACCATAGCAGAATCACGATTCGTCCGGTAATTGGCCAGAAAATTTAACGTAGCCACACAAATGAGTACTCAATCAGACTCACTGGAGGAATTCAGGATTATTCGCGAATGGATCTGGGATGGGGCTATCGGGGATGTCATGGAAGTAGATATCTGGACAGACAGACCAATATGGCCACAGGGTATAGAGCGACCTACTGACACTCCTCCGGTCCCTGACACGCTGGACTGGGATTTGTTTATTGGTCCTGCACCATATCAACCGTACCATCCGGCCTATCACCCTTTCAGGTTCCGGGGCTGGTACGACTTTGGGACTGGTGCACTGGGTGATATGGGCTGTCACTTCTTCAACCCTGTATTCAAAGCCCTGAAGCTTGGGCAACCTGATAGCATTTATGCCAGCTCTACTCCCCTGTTTCCTGCAACTTATCCAAATGCATCTATTGTTCATTATTCCTTCCCTGCTCGAGACGGATTTCCAGCTTTGAAACTCAACTGGTATGATGGCGGATTGAAACCAGAAAGACCTAAAGAATTGGAAAGCAACCGGGAGATCCATCCCACAGGAATTCTTTTTAGAGGCTCAAAAGGTGCCTTGATGTGCAACAGCACGGGCAATGATCCAAGATTGTTGCCCGAGTCTCGCCATAGAAGCTATAAAAGACCTCCAAAGACAGAAAAGAGATCTATCGGCCATTACGAGGAGTGGGTGGAAGCCTGTAAAGGTGGAGAACCTGCAGGCGTCGAATTTGAGTACGGAAGTCTTCTCACAGAAATAGTTCTCTTAGGAAATATTGCTATCAGAACAGGAAAGAAACTCGACTGGGATGGAAACCGCTTCACTAACAATGAAGAAGCCAATAATTATCTCAGCGAACCCTATCAAAACGGTTGGGAACTGAAATAGATAGCTTAAACCCGGAATATCCATTAGAAAATCTATTACGTGCTTAAATGCCTGCAAATCAGTCGCTTTGCTAAGTTTTTTGGCTTCACCATAGCGGTGCTATGCTAAAACCAAGAAAACTTCCTGATTTATTGGCTTTTAAACCCTCATAACGAAGTTCTAATGCATAATCCGGGTTAAATTGCAGCAGAAACTTAACATCTATAAAATGAATTTTGCTAGCAAATCTCTACTGATAATCATTCTGGTCACCCTGATGCGGTGTCAGCAACCTGAAACAACGACAGTGGTCACTCCCGACCCTGTTGAAATTAACGACTTTATAGGCCATTGGTCTTTAGACATTGAAGGAGACATGGCGGTAGGCTGGCTTGGAGTCACTAACGATGGCTTTCTGGACGCTTCGCTGCTTTGGCGAGGGGGAAGTGTGGTTCCCGTAGCTAATGTTTATATCCAGGGAGATCGTCTGATCGCTACCCGATTGAGTAATAGAGTGCGAGCCAGAGACGAAAATGGAGAAGCCACAAGAAGTCATCAGGTAACTAACACGCTGGAAGTTTTCAAGAAAGGTGATAATGAGGTTTATGGTTATTACCTGGTTCCCACCAATGATGGCCTGGGAGTAGATACGACCACATTTGTTGGCATAAAATTACCGGAGATTACCCAAAAACCTGATCTCTCTTCTCTTAAGTTCAGTGAGCCTGTTTCCCTGTTTAACGGAAAGGATTTAACCGGCTGGAGGCTATTGAATGAAAACCAGAAAAACGGCTTCTCTGTTGAGAACGGCGTCCTGGTGAATAATCCAGTTCAACCAGAAAATGGTGAGCACATCCGATATGGAAATATCAGGACTGACCAGGAATTTGAAGATTTCAACCTTACACTTGAAGTAAATATCCCTAAAGGGAATAATAGCGGTGTTTACCTGAGAGGTATTTATGAAATCCAGGTATTGGATTCATATGGTCAACCACTTGACTCACACAACATGGGTGCTCTGTACAGCAGGATCACACCTAGTACAGCAGCTGAGAAGCCCGCTGATACCTGGCAGACCCTGGATATCACGTTGATCGACAGACACATCACAGTGATATTAAATGGTACAAAAATCATTGATAATCAGCCTGCATACGGACCTACAGGTGGAGCCATCTCTCATGATGTCTTTGCAAAGGGTCCTATCTACCTTCAGGGAGACCACGGTAAAGTATCCTACCGCAACATTGTCCTTAAACCTATTATCAAGTAAACTAAAAATACGCTGTCAATTGAGCTGTTCCTGTATGGACAGCTCGATTTTCAGTGGATTTCCTGCCAAAATACTGGAGGTTCAACTGTAGTCCCCGACCCAAAGATTGCTGCCAGTTAATTGTCCACTTTTGATTGGAGCCTGGTTGCAATGCTTCTAACAATTCATAGCCAAGGAACGAATTGACTTCTCCCTGAAAATCAATGTCTACCCATTGAAAATTCGCATTCAGGCTTCCTTTTCCTTGTCGTAACCAGTTCAGCATGAGACTAAAATCATTGATGTCGGAGAAATCACCGGATTCCTGCAATTGATCATTCCTCAACCTTCTCTCCCATTTTCCAGTTACCCTAAACTGTTTACCTGGTTGTACAACCAGTTCCGGTGAATAGGTCTTTAAAGTCAATTGGAAATCTCTGCCCGAAACATAATCAGCCTGGTTACTTAATTCTCCAACACTGCCATTTAACCTCAAAATATAGGTATTGGCCAGGGTCATCCGGATGTTGGCATTCCACAGGTCTTTCTCTCTTAATTCATAACCTCCACTCAGCAAGGACTTATTGTCTAAATTTTGTCTGGATACATCAAATCCAAGTCCGGGAGCATTTCTGTTATAAAACAAAGTGAAACGATTGTTATTACGTGCATAGATGTATTGCTCATCATTCAGATCCAGTCCAAAGGGATTGATACGATCTGCCGCATTTGCTGAGGTAGATTTGAAATTCAACCTGACACTACCATTAAATGACAGCTTCGACATCTGTGACAACACCATCCCCCGGTCTTTCCACCCGGAAGGAAAAGTAGCATCAAGGGTATGTAGATAAGTGGTTTGAAATGCCTGAATATACTCATCTGTCGGCGTGAATAATTTGATATAGTTTTTCTCATCTACATTTATGGCCTCATAGAATTCATTCAGGTCTTTGATCCCATCCATATTTTCATCCCTCCATGTATGCGTTCCCTCGCCTGTAGGTACCAGCACGTAAATAAAATCCCGCTTGAGTTCACGTGTGTTAGCTGTAGAAAAAGTTACCTGTTGTTTAATGTTATTTTGAAAATAGCCTGATACCCATTCAAGCCGTCCCATGATATTTCTATCTTCTTCATCTACAGAGTGATCCATTACTGACCTGTAATTGAGCTGGCCGCTGATCCGTTGGTTGGGTGAAAACTGACTTACAAGACTCATCCTTAGCTCTTCTGCTGCTGTAAAAGAGGTAAACTCTCCTTGTTGTGGCAATTGATCATACCTGCGCACATAATCAAGCCTGACCTTTGCTTTGCTGCTATCTCCAGACTGAATGTAGAAATTATGAGCATGATAATGCATCAGTGTACTGATGGCACTGTCACCACGAGCAAACGAATGATGATCGATCGTGAAATTGTACCCTGGGTTGAGTTTCCAAAGATCAAAGCTCAAATCATTGTTGGATCTTTTCCACTTTGCCTGCCGTCCATTTGTCAAATTATCCATCAGGTAATTTTCTGACCGCAATTGAAAGAAACCCAGTGACCTGGAGATTGTAAGCTGCTGCTGATAACCATCAACTATTCCTGACCTCTTTCTTTTAGTCAGTTGATATAAAACAGCATTCTTTCTGTTCTTTGTAATTCCAAGCTCTGCCTCCAGAATTTGATCAGATCTATTGACTGTATCGGAAAAAACATCATAGCTCCAGTTTCTATCATATTCTATGGACCTGAATCGGTCAATCGCATTGAAGTATTTGTGATCATATTCGTAAGTAAGCTTCCCGGTGAATACATAGTCATCAAGAAACGCCACTGGACGCTTGCTCGTAATTCCTCCTTTCCAGGCATAACCTACGTTTTCGCTGTTCAGGTCAGCATACAAATTCCGGTCTCTATTGGATATGGCAAACTCCTGAAAGACTTGTTCATGCTCACCAAGACCAACTGTTACACCCGTAACAACCATCTCCTTTCTGTTTGGTGTCGGGATATTAATCACCGGTGCATAGCTTCCCTGCCTGACTCCACCCAAAGAAGAAACCCATCGATATACTCTGCCATTGGCATTTCGATTTGCTAAAATATAATCACCCTGCCCTTGCCCTACCTCTGTAAAGCTCACATTCCAATAGGCTTTGCCGGGATCCGAAGAGTAGATGTAAATGGTCTGTTGATTACCATCTGAATCAACAGTGTCCTGTCTGGAGTACAAGAGTTGACCTTCAAGATAGCCTACAGAATCTACTCCGGAGATAAGACCTTGCCCATTTGTTGTATTTCTAAGCTGTGCAAAGTCATCCTCACTGAGCGAAAACCCCAATGTGCTGTTGGGATTATCACTTTCCCGATAATAATTTAAGTATAACTTTAAGTTATCTTTCTTAAAAGTCTGATTTACTGTAACATTAGACCGACTATAAAACTGCTCAGCATACTCATAATCAATCCTTATTCTGGTAAATCTGGTGATCACAATGTTGCTACTAAAGGTAACCTCTGCCAGATTATAGTCTATGACATAATCCCGATCAAATCCCCGCTCCAACAACTTACCGTCGATGTAAACTTTCTCCGAGTTGGCCAGAATAATGATAAAACGTTCACCATTCGGTCCCCTAAGTTTATATGGCCCCTGAACATTTTCAATTGGATTTATTTGCGTCGAAGCAAACTGTCCTTTTGCAGCCGACCCTGAGAGACTAGAAGTCCCACTCCATCCAGAGCCTGTGTTGTACCTGTAATTCGCTGACAAGCCCTGAACATTTTTATAATATCTCAGGAAATAAGATTCCTCCACCGGGTTTTGCAGTACTATATCCCCCGCCGTGATATCAAAGTTCTGATTGTACAACTTGATGAATACATTATCAAAATCTCTCAGTTGTTGGGTATTCCCTTCCGGTTGATAAGGAATGTTCTGATCTGTGATGACCGCACTGATATTCAGGTCATCACTTAGTTTCCCATCCATCTGCAAGTTGAGTGCAGAGTTTACAAACAGGTTTTGTCGGTTGCCAAATGAGACGCCTCTAGTAATGGCACCAAAACTTTCAACATCACTAAATTTGAAAATTTCCTGTTCTTCAATATTTACTTGTTTTGGTGGAGGTTCATCACTGTATACCTCTGCATAGGTAAGGATACTTCTGTCGTACAAAGTATCCAGGTATTCTACAGAGACTCTCCGGTAACACACCTCGACTGAATCCGGTTGCTCCCCCGGTATCAGAATCCTATTATTTTCAGGTGCAAACTCAAACTGCACTCCTGTAGCGATTCGAATGGAGGAAGGGTCTACAGGAATAGTGTCCAGGTCTACGGGTATTCCAACGGGTACTTTTTTACACTGATAGTTTTGTCCTGAAGCCTGAAAGCCAAAAGCCAAAAGGAAGAATAAACTAATCCACCAACGGCAAGGAAATATTGAAAGTGGTGCCCATCCCCTCCTCAGTTTCAAACCAAATATTTCCTCCTGCATTTTCTATTCCTTTTTTAGCAACTGCTAAACCAATCCCACTTCCCGTTCTCTTTGTACTAAAATAAGGAGTAAATACTTTATCCTGAACTTCCGGGGGTATTCCGCTTCCATTGTCTTTAATACTTAGAAGTGCTTTATTCCCCTTTCGGGCCAGTGAAATTCGAATTTCCGGACTACCGTTACTTACTGATTGAATCCCATTCAAAATGATATTATTCAATATTCCACTGAATATCTTAGGATCTGCATAGACTTCCAATGGTTGGTCTTGCATGTCCAGGGAGAGCTTTGTGCTCTCTGACTGGTACAATTCTGCCGTATGTTGGGTGAGCTCATCCAGTGAAAACCTCTCGTTTTTAGGGACTGGCATTTTAGCAAATGCTGAAAAAGAATCAGCAATGTCGCTTAGAGAATCAATCTGCTCAATCAACGAAATACAGGCTTTGTAATTTCTATCTTCCTTATCGAGAGACCGCATCATCTGCTGTATCTTCAGTCGCATAGGTGTGAGTGGATTCTTGATCTCATGAGCTACCTGTCTGGCAATTTCCTTCCACGCCGATTCCTTTTGCACTTCAGCCAATGCCTCTTTACTCTCTTCCAGTTTCACCAGCATCTGATTATATTCATTCACCAGACTACCAATCTCATCATTTACAGCATAAGAGATCGGCTGGTTCTTTTCCTGCAATGACGTTCTCCTGATCCTGTCTGCGATTTGCTTCAATGGACTTACCAATTGGTTGACAATCAGGTTTCCTGAAAACAAGGAGATCAGGAAGATCAGCGTAAAGACTGAGATGAGGTTTGTGAATATCTGTATCTGTTGATTTTGCAGCTGACTTTCTGACTCAAAGTAGGGCATTGACAGGATACCTAACAGGTTGCCTGTCCTGTCACTCCGTAGGGCAGTATAAGAGGATTTAAAGTCGAGCTTACCTATTTCCTCATTCAGGATGATACTCTGTTCATTGTTATAAACAATTGCATTGAATGCCTCTGGTTTGATCTGTTTGCCAAGGATCCCAGAATTGAAAATTTCCATCTGGCTGGAAGACAGCAAAAGACCGGACGTTTCATAAATATTGATATCACTTTGCACCAGCGATGCGGCTTCAGCAATAGCGTTGGAATAGTCATCCCGATTGATCGTATTGTTCTCGAATGCCTGAGTGATATCTACGAGGTTACCGGCAAGGGTGAAGGACTTGGTGAGGAAATTCTGATCTACTTCTTCACGATAGGTAGCATTCAATGTATTAAGCAAGCCTACCGAAACGATTAACATGGGAAAGATAAATGCCATGCCCAGATAAAGCTGGATCTTGGTTGAAAGGTTTAAATGCGCTTTGTTTTTATAAATCCTAAATCCTACAAAGATCAATCCGCATAAGACAAGCAGTATAAAGAGCTGAAATGAAAAATTGGAGAAGATATAGATATAATCATAGGCCTTGCTCGCAATGACAATTACCCGACCATCATTGGTAGTGAAGCCAAAATAATGGATATCTCCTATTTCAATACCTTCCTGAAACAGCACTGGATCCTGAAGGTTTCGATAGCTCAGGTTAGATTCAAAACCGGAACGCCCTTGCTTGTAGATCGGAAGCACACTGTTCTTACGATAAATGGCATAATCAAACTCCTCCTGATCGGTGCTCAGATAGTATTTGCTCTCTACCAGCAATTCTGGAAACACACTGGTCGGGATATTCTTCTTTAAAGTAAGCTGCAAAATGATATACCCTATTTGCTGATTAAATCCTTCGATACTCAAAAAGCACAGGTACTGATTTCTTATGTTGTCCGACTCATCTTCTATGAGGTACAACTGGGGGTAATCTGTGAGGTTTTCAGGCTTCTGGTATGTCCTTCTCCAGTCGTAATAAGACATTGCGCCCGGTGAATCATAAGACTCACCATTGGCACCAAACAGGTATACTTCTACATCATATTTCTTAAAGTAGGTTGACAAAAATTGCCTGGTGATCTTTTCGCGAATGTTTTGCTTGGCTACTAATCGGTTGAGAAGTCGGGATTGAATATACGTGTCATCTTCGATATCCTCCATGATCTGATTGAGGTAATACTCACCCAATATGTCATTTGGTATGAGTAGCTTATTGGCATACTTCTCTTTTGCTATCAATCGATCTCTCTCATAGTGTTTATAAATCCCATAGGAAAACAAAGCAGCTGAGGTAGAAAGCAACAATACCAACAAAAGAAATGTCTCATACCTTGGATTAAAAAGCTGATATGAGAGATAGGTGCCATTGATTATTATCCATACCATGGTTACAATCAAAATGATTGTGAGTCCAACATTACCCACCTGCCAATAAAAAACAACTGAGGCCACTGCATAACACAAAATCTTGAGATAGAGTGGTTGTTTGATAAACTGGAAGACTTTCTGACTTAACGTGAATATGATAATAAATGTAAGTGCGACAAATACAAGTATCAACAAAGCCACTACCCTCATGTAATCAAAAGAAATGGACTGGCTGATGTCCAACTCTATCTGTGAGTGCTCAAGAATGATCCACGGTATTCTGTAGACAACAAACCCGGAGAATAAAACCAAAATAGGTAATAATGTGAGAAACAGTCCGTCATTAAGTTTCTCACGGCTACCAAAGAGCACACCTAACCTTATCCATTTACATAGCCTAAAAAAGATGGCAACAATAAAAAAGGTGCATAATACATTGAATAAGAGGTCTCCCAAAGAATAATTGAACCTGCTTTCTGAGAAATAAATGGGATTGAAGATCTCCCAATGCGGACGAAACAGGTCCATCATCACATAGATAATGAACCTGAAAATCAAGATAAGTACGATGGCCAGAATTAGCCTTCTATGACTTGGATGGTCCTTGCCAAAATAGAAGTAAATAGAAATAAGGAGGAGAATGATGGTAAGTAATACTGCCGGTGGAAACCATTTATCGCCCACGTTAGTCGTTGATGAGGTAATGGTATAATTCAGAACAGTCTCTCCTTTATATGTTATTTCCTTATCGCCATTAGAGAAAGAAATTACATTTTCACCAAAAATTGCAGCATTTACAGTCTTGCTTAGATATTCATTGGATATGGGAGGAGAAATCTGCAGCGGTATGATTGAAAAAACCTCAACCAAAGCAGTATTTGAAGGGATCACCTCCCTCCTCACTACATATACGTCAGATTCACTTTTGATAGAATAAAGAGTGTCGCTGTCTTTGATTGTACTGTAAGCCGGAATAGACTTATTGTCACTCCAATAAATCATAGAACCGTTTACATAAACCCGTTTTAAAAAATCCTTAGAGGATTGTATTTTAAACGGATTGGTAAGAATCTCAAACTGTTCGAGAAAAGATGTCAGATCAGTTTCTAATAAGGCAATCTGCTGATCAAAACGCTTTTGAATTTGTGAATAGGTAGCATCTTCTGCGCCAGGTCTTAATTTTAGCACCAGGAGTGCCAGGCTAATCAGAGAAGACAGAACAAGTAACCTTATCAGTATTTTCATCGCAGTTTTTTACCTGCTATGAAGATAAGTCATTGTATTTAGAAGATTTATATTTTATTCCACCAAATACATGTAGGAACAGCACCCTTGAGTAGCGTAGGTTTAAGGGATAAAGCAATAAAGATACAATAGTAACCGTGACGATGTAGGTTGTCAGTGAAGGATCACCCATAAACCAGTACAATACGAAAACAGTAGCCATGAAAATAGCTACAGACACAGCATAACTCACGTACATGGCACCATAAAAGAACCCAGGCTCCAGTTCAAATCTCAATTTGCAATTTGGGCATTCTTCATTCATTTTACCCAGGTTTTTTAAATCATAAGCAGAATGAGCATACATATCCCCTTCTCTGCATTGGGGACATTTAGCAGCGAGAATGGCTTGCAACGGATTTTTTTCTTTCATTAATTCTAGAATTTCGAAACCAAAGGAAAGCAATAAGACCAACGAGTATATAAGGAGTAAAGAAGAGGTACATAATCCCAAAATTCAATCCTGCAGCGAGTGAAGTTTCACCATGACTTACATTATTTACCACCTGGGTCCTGCACATGGCACATTGGGCCTGTATCAGTATCGGGAAAGTCATAATATATAAAAGGATCAGGGATCTAATTACCATAGCTTGATAACAGGATTCTATTTAGAGTAGTTCAAAGATAATAAGGTCTTATCATAAGATACACCAATACCCCGGTTAGTGATACATACAGCCAAATAGGATACGTGAATTTTACGATTTTCTTGTGCCTTGAAATCTGGTCTGATAAGGCATAATAGAATGCTATAAGAACAAATGGTACCACCACAATAGAAAAGCCTATATGAGACAAAAGAACGCTTAAATAGATCACCCTCGAGGTACCTATGGCAACCGCCTCATCCTCATCTAATATACCATTGTGATCAATATCACCAAATACCGTAGACTCACTGGTGCTATGGTACAACACATAAGAAATAAGAAACAGTGCTCCCAGGGCAAGTGAGGCTAGCATCAGGTTTCTATGCAGGGTGATCTTTTTTGCTCTAATGGCAAAAAAGGCAGCTATTAACAACACAGAAGTAGTGGAGTTTAGGATAGCATTAAGCGTTGGTAAAAATTTTACCCATTCAGCCATTTCAAATTTTAAAGGACTGAATAAAAGTACTGCCACCAATGCAGGCACTGCTATTGATACAATATAGATAAACCGTAAATAACCCTTATTGGCTTGTATTACTTTTTGCATTTTGCTGATTCAATAAATAGATATCTACTTCTGCTAATAATCGATCAACATCTTCTCTTGTTGCCTCATAAACCCCTCTCACCATTTTCTTCTCATCAACAAAGATCAAAGGGTAGCCCATGGTACATGCTGAATCAATACTATAAAATCCTATTTCTGGATTATTGTTAAGTGATTTCAGCAATCTTTCAAATTGGTTGGGGTTTTGTTGAACAAAATCGGATTTTGAAAGCACGACAGGACCTTGAATCTCACAATTAGGCTGTACGTACTTTTCCATTACCGGAAGATCGAATTTATTCTCTCCAAAAATCTGAAGAAAAAGATACCATCCAACAGGTAATCCAAATACGACAACAAAGAACAGAATTACTCCGATCCTTCGTTTCATCCAGCCTTAAATGAAGTTAGTGCAATATCTCATAGATAGCTGCACCCTGATACATCAAAATAAAGATCAGAAATATGATGAATAATGTCGGTAAAAGTATGGACCAGACAAGTGATTTCTTCTCGTGACCTAAGTGCATGAATTCGGAAACAATGAAAAATGCTTTCCAAATAGTAAGGGCAATAAAAACAAATGTTTTCGCTGGGCCGGCATTAATGGTAAATGCAATAATGAATTCTACAGAAGTAATGGCACCCAGATAAAATGCAATTTTCCAAATATGCCTAATCTTAGATTTATCTACCGGTTGTGCTTCTACGTGTGAAACTTCTTCGCTCATGATATATTAGCTATTAAATCAAATAGAAAAATGTAAATACAAATACCCATACCAGGTCAACAAAGTGCCAGTAAAGACCAACTTTCTCTACCATTTCGTAATGACCGGTTCTCTCCAGCTTTCCAACGACTGCCTGATAAAAGATGATGAAGTTTAAAACAACTCCGGTAAAAACGTGAAATCCATGGAATCCAGTGATGAAAAAGAACAGTGCTGCAAAGTTTGGAGGTCCGTATTGGTTCATGCTGAGGTTTGCGCCCATAAAGGTATTCCCGGCGGCATTATTAGCCGTATCAGCGCCTACAATAAAATGGGTCCATTCCCAGGCCTGACAACCGAGGAAAGTAAGTCCTCCAAGGATTGTCCAAAGCATCCATTTTTCTACACCTTTTCGGTCCATCCGTTGGCCAGCTTCCACCGCCAACACCATGGTCACACTACTCAAGATCAGGATGAAGGTCATCAAACCAACAAATACCAGCGGCAGATGTATTCCATGTAAGAAAGGAAATCCTTCAAATACCATTTCTGGTATTGGCCAGTATTCCTGTGAAAATGCAAATTCATCGATAGTACCTTCAAATGCCGGATGACTGTATCTAATCAATCCGTAGGTAATCAATAATGCAGAAAATGTGAATGCATCAGAAAGAAGAAAGAACCACATCATGAGTTTTCCATAGCTCGCCTTCATGGGAGCTACTCCACCACCCCAGATGTTATTACTTTCAATTGCCGTAGAGTGTGCCATAGTTTACGTGACCTAATTATTTAGAACCAAAAATAAGTATAAATACAACCAAAGTCCACCAAGAAAATGCCAGTATGTTACGCACATTTCCAATTGGTTCAAACTTTTTGAGTGTACCTTGTAATTAAATGCATTGTATAAAACGATTGCAAGAAATATCACTCCCCCTATCAGGTGGACAGCATGCAATCCTGTAAAAACATAAATGAAAGATCCGGCAGGATGTCCAACAAAGAATACATCCTGACTAATTAGTTGCCCCCAGCTCATATATTGCCCAATTAGAAAAGCAATGGCCAAAAGGGATGTCACAGCCAATCCTGCCCTGATCTGCAATAAATTGTTTCTTTTAGCTGCTATATAAGCAAAATGTAGTGATATACTGCTTAGCACAATTATCACTGAAGTCGTATTAAATAACGAGGGGAAAACAATCTCCGGCCAGTTGCCTTCCGATTGTTTTACCAGGTATGCACTTGTCAGTGCTGCAAATAGCATGGCGACTGTAATGATAAACAGCCACATAGCGAATTTCTTGGGATTTACTGAACGAACCCTAACTGATCCTAAAGGTATTTCTGCGTGTCTTTCCATTATATCTTATCGATTAAATAAGCCAATTGAACGATTGGTAAATAAATAAAGGAACCAAACATGATCTTGAGGGCAGACTGCCTGGAATTATCCTTCATCAAAGAAAATGTTTGGGCAAGAAATAAAGTTCCGCAAATTGTGGCAATGATACCACTGGTGATCCCTGTCAATTGAAAATAGGTTGGTAATAGCCCCAAAGGGAGAAGAAACAACGTATAGATCATGATATTGATCGCTGTATTCAGGTCTTTCTTTCCTTTACCTGGTAAAAGCTTAAACCCTGCTTTTTTATAATCTTCGTCTGCTATCCAGGCAATAGCCCAGAAATGGGGAAACTGCCAGATAAACTGGATACCGAAAATGATCAGTGCTTCATGTGAAATACTGCCGGTAGCAGCTACCCATCCTAACAGTGGAGGTAATGCTCCCGGAATTGCACCCACAAACACGGCTATAGGCCCTACTCTTTTCAGAGGAGTATAAACAAAAGAATAAAGGATCATTGAAAGCACAGCCAGCGACAATGTCAGCATATTGGTTTGCCAGGCAATCAAACTCAATCCTACAAAAGCATTTAACAATGCATAAAATAAAGCTTCCTGACTACTGATGCGACCTGTAGGTAAAGGCCTGTCTTTGGTTCTTTTCATCTTGGCATCATGAACCTGTTCAATGATCTGATTGAGGGTAATTGATGAGCCGGAGATAAGGAAACCTCCCATTGTCAGGGATAGAAATGATGCCCAGTTTATGGCACCAGAGTGTCCCAGTAAATATCCAAATGAAGCTGAAAAAGCAACCAGGAAAGACAATCGAACTTTTACAAGCTCAACATACATCTTGAGACGATTCAGTATGTGTTCAGTGCTTATTGTAACAGTCGATTGCATTAGATTATTCTATGTCTTAAATAGGTGCTCAAAAATAAGTAAAAAATCATTCCGAATCCGACACTTCCCAGGAGCAAATGAGCTGGCTGGGCAGCAGCTGGAACATTTAAATAGGCCAGGACAATTCCCAGTAAGATTTCAAGTCCGATCACACCTGCCAAAGCTAAAAGTGACGGGCTTTTTAAGAACTTTTCTTTATTAAGCCAGATCAACCAGCCAGTTAGCAATACAATCAATAACGAGAAGGATCTGTGTATATAAAAACCTATACCCAATTGACCAATCCAGGCTCCCCTTTCAATTCCCTGATGAACAAATACATCAATTTGCTCCCGTACTCCAGTTCCCAGAATAATCTGAATAAAAAACATGACTAACAAGATTAGGAGCGGCCATTTTCCTGTAATCTCTTCTTTAAGATCTCTTACTTTCACCTGCTGCACCAGCAGCATGGCTACAAGCAACAAAGCCAACACCATATGGAAAGTGATAAAGCCGGGGAGTAAATTTGTTGCAACCACAAGGCTACCAACCCAACCCTGAAACAATACAAGAATAAAAGCAAAAACCCCAATTAATGCCAGGGAAGCACTTTGTTTTCTCAGCTTCAATGACCACCAGGCATTAAGAATAATTAACAGCCCTATGATCACCCCCACGATTCGATTGATATATTCAATCCAGGCTTTACTAAAACTGTATGGTGTATCTTCTGCCAATTCCGGATTATTCAGGATTTTGTCTGCTGCCTTTTTGAAACCAATTGCTGAAAGCACGGAGGCTAACCTCCTGCTCTTTTCCAGTCGCTTCTCGGTAAAGAATTCCTGGTAGTTTTCTGGTAATTCACTGCTTGAAGAAGGTGGCGTATACTGTCCGAAGCACTTAGGCCAATCAGGACAACCCATCCCAGCACCAAGGGAGCGTACCAGACCTCCTACAAGGATTAGTAAATAAACAGCAATGATTGTAGTCAGATTAATTGATCGGAAAACCGATACCCTATTCATCTGTTAAGACTACTTCTTAGCTTCAGCTTTGGCCTCTTCTACTTCATTAGGAAGGTTTGATTCCGGAGTCTCACTCAAAGGTACAGTCTGCGGAATAAAATCATCCTTCGCGCCAGGTTTACTATAGTCATAAGCCCAACGGAATACTTTAGGTATCGCTCCAGGCCAGTTACCATGGCCAGGCAATCTTGGCGTAGTCCACTCCAGTGTATTTGACTTCCATGGATTCAAAGAAGCTTTTCTTCCGGCAAAAATGGAATAGAAGAAGTTGAACAGGAAGATGAACTGTGCAAAGAATGTCAATGCAGCTGCAATACTTACAAATGAATTCAGATCAGTGAATGTCTGGAAAGCATCAAAGCTTGTGAAAGAATAATACCTTCTTGGAAACCCAGCTATACCGATATAATGCAGCGGGAAGAATACCAGGTATACCCCGACAAATGTGAGCCAGAAGTGAATGCTACCAAGTCTTTCATCCATCATCCTTCCGAACATCTTCGGAAACCAGTGATAGACACCTGCCAACATACCAAAGAAAGCCGCACTACCCATTACCAGGTGGAAATGAGCCACCACAAAATAAGTATCGTGCAGGTTGATATCAAGCGCAGAATTTCCAAGGAAAATACCCGTGAGTCCTCCTGATATAAAGAAGGACACCAGCCCTATAGAAAACAACATCGCCGTAGTAAACTTGATGTTACCTCTCCAGAGTGTTGTGATGTAGTTAAATGCTTTTACCGCTGATGGTACAGCAATGATCAATGTAAGGAACATGAAAATAGATCCAAGGAAAGGATTCAAACCAGTCACAAACATGTGGTGAGCCCACACGATAAACGACAGGAACCCAATAGCCAGCATGGAACCGATCATTGCACGGTAACCAAAGATAGGTTTTCTTGAATTGGTAGAAATAATCTCCGAAGTAATTCCCAATGCAGGGAGAATGACAATGTATACTTCAGGGTGACCCAGGAACCAGAACAAATGCTGGTACAGGATTGGACTACCTCCTATGTGTGGAAGTGCTTCACCACCGATATAAATGTCTGAAAGATAAAAGCTTGTACCAAATGATCTGTCAAATACCAACAACAAGGCAGCAGCTACCAAAACAGGGAATGATAACAGTCCCAGGATAGCAGTTAGGAACAACGCCCAAACGGTCAAAGGCAATCTGGTAAAAGACATGCCCTCTGTCCTCATGTTGATGATTGTGGTGATGTAGTTGATACCACCCAATAAGGTGGAAGCAATAAAGAATACCATTGAAACCAACCACATTGTCATACCTGCTCCGGATCCCTGTATCGCCTGAGGCAATGCACTCAATGGTGGATAAACCGTCCACCCACCGGAAGCTGGTCCCGTTTCAAGAAAGAAAGAAATGAACATGATCACCCCGGAAACAAAGAAGAACCAGTAAGACAACATATTCATGAAGCCTGAAGCCATATCTCTGGCTCCGATCTGCAATGGAATCAGGAAGTTGGCAAACGTTCCACTCAATCCTGCAGTCAATACGAAAAAGACCATGATTGTTCCATGCATGGTTACCAGTGCAAGGTAAAATTCAGAATCGATCTTACCTTCTGCAGTGATCCATTTGCCTAGCAATGGCTTTAACCAGTACAACTCCATATCCGGGAAACCCAGCTGAAGTCGGAAAATCACGGAAAGACCACCACCAATCAGTGCCCAAAAAATACCTGTGATCAGGAATTGCTTGGCAATGGTTTTGTGGTCTGTCGAGAATATATATTTTGAAATAAAGCTTTGCTCATGGTGATCGTCATGACCATCATGATGTAAATCTTTCTCAATTTGGATGTCGGCTACTGACATAATAAAATCTTTTAAAATCTTAGTTGCTTACCAGGGCTTTATCGGCCTTATCTACACTTATTACATTATCAATTCCAGCAGCAATTCTTGCAGCTTCTTTCAAATTATCAGGCACTTCGGACAGATAATCATCATTTAGCTTAAGCCAGGCTTGCTGATCAGCATACCATTGGTCATATTCATCTGCTTCCAGTACAAGAATTGAATATTTCATACCAAAATGACCATACCCACATATCTTGTTACAAACCAATTCGTAATTGAAATCAGGATTTCCAGTCTCTTCCCGCATCTCTTCTGTGGTCTTGGTAGGCACAAACCAGAATCTGGTTGGCATACCTGGCACAGCATTCATCTGCATCCTGAAATGTGGTTGAAACACACTATGAATCACATCCTTGGCTCGAATCTTCAATAAAACCGGACGTCCTTTGGGTAATACAAGTTGAGTTGGAATAAAGTCATCGAATGATGCCTGATCAGTGAAGTCAATACCCATGGAGTTTGTTACATCCATTTTTTGGAAGTCAGAGTCTCCCAGACTTTTGTCTGCACCCGGATATCTTACAGACCATGAAAACTGATACCCCATTACTTCAATTACCTCAGCATTATCAGGGGCCTTTCCTGTAATGTCAGACCAGGCTTTCCACCCGGAAACGATCAACAATGCCAAAACAATGGCAGGAATAGCTGTCCAGATGACCTCAAGTTTATTGTTGTGCGGATAAAAATCTGCTTTATTACCCTCTTTATGTTGGTACTTATAAGCAAAACCAAACAGGAATATCTGTGTGACAATGAACACAAAACAGGTGATACCCATGGTGATCCAAAACAGACGGTCTGTTACAGCACCATGTTCGGAAGCCAAAGGCAATACAAAATCATCCTGCAGACCTCCAAATGAAAAATAGAAAAAACCGAATAATCCTGCTATTAAAAACAACATCAACAATAAGGCATTGATCCTGTTAGTAGGAGGAACACTTTTGCTTCCCTCTCCTTTCGCAACATTGACCAACGTAATTACCCTGAATACCGTGACCAGGATAGCCAGGATCAATACTACTGCGATAACTATTATTAAATTCAACATCTCTATTCAATAAGCTTTTATACGTGATGATGTAAACTCTCTTCCAACATTGGATGATTCTTCGCAAATAAAGGAGCTTTTGACAACTGATTCAACACAACATAGATGAATGCCCCTGCAAATACAAACAACAATCCTAACTCCAGTACGCCAAATCCTGAATTCTCACCCAGCGTACCTGGTGTAACCATAAGCGTAATATCCAACCAGTGGCCGATAACCACTGCAGGTGTTACAACTTTCAATATTCTTGTGTGCCTTTTAGAATCTCTTGTCATCAATACCAGGAATGGGAAGAAGAAATTCACACCCAGGTTTAAGAAAAACAATGGTGCGTAATGACTGCTTTTCCATCGCTCTACAAAGTAGATTGTTTCTTCAGGGATATTGGCATAGTAGATAAGGAAGAACTGAGAAAACCAGATATAAGTCCAGAAGATACTGAATGCAAAAACGAATTTACCCAGATCATGCAAATGGTTGGCATTGACAACGCTTAAATACCCCTTATCCTTAAGAAGCACAACAATGAAAGTTGTAAGTGCCAAACCGGCTACCCACCAGCTTGCAAATACATACCAACCCATCATGGTACTAAACCAATGGGTATCAATTGACATTACCCAATCCCATGCTGCGATGGAAGAAGAAACAGCAAAAAAGACAATGAAAATGGCAGAGACTTTTCTCATTTGATACCATTTCTCTGTGCCACCATCCAGGTCTTCCTGGTAAGCCAGGTTCTTTAACTTGTTGAACAGTAAATACCAGATAGCAAAAAAGGCAACCATTCTCAGTACATAAAACAAAGGAAAACTCCCGTTTTCTAAAGGCCAATAAAAATAGCCTGCCTTTCCCTGAATGATTTCATCACCACCAGGACCATATAAGTCATGATGAGTCCAGTGGAATATATCATGGCCTCCAATGAAGAACATGGCAATCATCAAAACAAAACCAATGGGAATCCATGCGCCAAATGAAAGTGGAATACGTTTGATCCCGGCAGACCAACCAGCCTGCGCTGCATATTGGATGGCAAAGAATAATACCCCAATAAGCGACAAACCAGTAAAAAATACAATATTGATCCATAGATTAGCATTGACTCGTTGCATCCAGTGGAACCCGTGATGAGCTGCTTCCACTTCTTCTCCGTGTCCGCCTCCTTCATGATGCCCTCCACCCATATTGAGTGCTACTATACCAATGATTGCTAATACTACTCCGACCGCAATAAAAATGAGAAGATTTCTCTTGGTTGTTGCTTTAAATTCAAATCTTTCCTCTGTCATGCTAAGTGTTAATCGATTGTGATCAATTATTGTTTTTGTAATACCTGAACATATCTTACAATTTTCCAACGCTCTTCCTCACTGAGCTGAGAAGCATGGGAACCCATTCTGCCTTTTCCATGTGTAATCACATGATAGATATGTCCTCCCGGCTTATCTACTACTGTGGCAGAATTATATGCTGTTACCCCGAGAAAGACCTGACCAACCAATCCATCTCCTGCGCCTTTCTGTCCATGGCAATGAATACAAAATCTTTCATATAAGGCCTTACCCTGTGCAACTACCTCTTTGGTGCTATCCAATGGGTTTACCAATTCGATTGCTGCAGTTTCATAATCATCTGGCGCAATGTGATTTGGTAATGAACCTCTTTTGATGGTGTTTTCTACAGGTTCCAACATGGTCATACCATAAGGATTGTATGGATTCGAGTTGTAAAACTCGCCATGTCCATCCTCAGGATTGGAATCTAACCATGAACCTATGGATTCATCCTGCACCTGAGAAAGTGGCTCATAAGGTGTGGAATGATACATTTGTGGTGCATACTCCAGACCAGGATTATCTACCCCAGCCGTGCAACTGGCCACTACCAATGCTACAACAACCAATAATATTATCTGTACTCCTTTTTGCATGCCTTACAGCGTTTTCTTATTTACTTCAGATGCTCCACTATCTTTTAATATCTGGCTTATTTTTCCTTCATCCAGATTGTTTTTGCCAAGATCCACTGCCATCACGTGTTTGTCGTCAGTGATCCTGAGATCAAAAATCTTAGGTTTCCCCCATGGCTTCAGGTTGGCCACTACAAAGAAGGTACCTACCATTCCAAATGCAGCAAGCAGTACTGTAAGCTCAAAAGATACAGGGATAAATGAAGGAACAGGGATGTAGTCTTTTCCACCAATGATCATCGGCCAGTCAATACCCATCATCCCGATTTGCATGATAAGTGCCAAAGAGGTACCGGTTATTCCAAAAAGGAATGCAGCGATAGACAATCTTGATCTTCTGTATCCCAGTGCATCCTCTATCCCATGGACAGGAAACGGAGAGTACACTTCATGGATCTTTACTCCGCTATTCCTTACCTTCTTGATAGCATCCAGTAGGACATCCTCGTCCTCAAATACACCAGTTAAATAATTACTAGTTTCAGCCATTACTTTTAACTTTTTCGCCAGTTGCTTTAATAATACTCTTCACCTCCGCGATGTTGATCACCGGGAAAAACTTCGCAAACAATAAGAATGCTGTGAAGAAAAACCCGATACTGAACAGGTACATTCCCATATCGTAGATAGTGGGATAAAACATTGCCCAACTTGAAGGCAAAAAGTCTCTATGCAATGAGGTAACAATGATCACGAATCGCTCAAACCACATTCCAATGTTCACAACAATGGATAATACAAATGTTGCAGCCAGATTCGTCCGTATCTTTTTAAACCAGAACAACTGTGGTGAAATCACATTACAAGTCATCATGGAAGCGTATGCCCACCAGTACGGTCCTGAAACCCTGTTTAGGAACGCATATTGTTCTGCTTCTACTCCTGAGTACCAGGCAATGAAAAGCTCAGTGATATAAGCAATACCCACAATGGAACCAGTAATGATGATGATGATATTCATCAACTCAATGTGCTGAATGGTAATATAATCTTCGAGTTTATACACCTTCCTGGTGATCAGGAGTAGTGTAAGTACCATTGCGAATCCTGAGAAAATCGCTCCTGCAACGAAGTACGGAGGGAAAATTGTGGTATGCCATCCTGGTATTACCGAGGTAGCAAAGTCCATAGATACAATGGTGTGTACCGAAAGTACAAGAGGGGTAGCAAGTCCGGCAAGTATTAATGCTACAGTCTCATATCGTGACCATGTTCTGGCTGCTCCGTCCCATCCGAAACTCAAAGCACCATAGATGGCTTTTGAAATCTTGTTTGTTGCACGGTCTCTGATGGTAGCAAAGTCAGGAATTAACCCAATGTACCAGAATACCAAAGAGACTGAGAAATAAGTACTGATCGCAAAGAAATCCCAAAGAAGTGGTGAGTTAAAGTTCACCCAAAGTGACCCAAATGTATTAGGAAGTGGAATTGCCCAGTACATCCCTAGCCAAGGTCTCCCCATGTGTAGGATCGGGAACATCAGGGCGCAGATTACTGCGAAAATCGTCATCGCTTCAGCTGCCCGGTTGATAGACATTCTCCATCGTTGTCTGAACAGCAAAAGGATGGCAGAAATAAGTGTACCTGCGTGACCGATACCAACCCACCATACGAAGTTGGTGATATCCCAGGCCCAACCAACAGTCTTATTAAGTCCCCACATTCCGATACCATGCCATACCGTCATCCAAACAGCATAAGCTCCTACAGCTAATGCTGCTAATGAAACTGCGGTGGCTAAAAGCCAGGACTTGGAAGGCTTATCTTCCACCCTGCCAGCAATGTCATTAGAGACATCATGGAGGGTCTTATGACCGGTTACTAATGGTTCACGTACAGATGATTCTGCTATCATTACTTTATGCTTCTCCGTTTACAGTTTTAACTTCATCTTTATTCCTAATCTTGGTTAAGTACCAAACATTAGGCATCACTCTCAACTCTTCCAACACATGGTAAGCCCTGTCTTCCATGGCTTCAACCATCTTCTCACTTGTTTTTATTTTTAATCTTTGTGAAATCTCGCTTGAAGGATCTTTCATATCTCCAAACACAAGCGCTTCTGAAGGACATGCACTTGCACAAGCCGTAACAGCATCACCGTCAACCGGTCTTCTACCCTCTTTCTTAGCTTCCAGCTTGCCGTATTGGATACGTTGTACGCAGAAAGTACATTTTTCCATCACACCCCGTGCTCTTACAGTCACATCAGGGTTCAACACCATCTTACCAAGATCATTGTTCATGGCTGTATTGTCAGCAAACTGCTCGTTGTCATGGTATTTAAACCAGTTGAACCTTCTTACTTTGTAAGGGCAGTTGTTTGCACAATATCTTGTTCCAATGCATCTGTTGTATGTCATCTGGTTGAGACCTTCACTGCTGTGTGTGGTGGCCGCTACCGGACATACTGTCTCACAAGGTGCATTGTTACACTGCTGACACATCATTGGCTGGAAAGTCACTTCCGGATTTTCGGAAGCCTTTTCCATTGCTGCGTAATTGCCTTCTTCAGCGTCTGAGCTGTAGTACCTGTCGATCCTGATCCAATGCATCTCGCGTCGGTTCAGTACTTCAGTTTTTCCTACTACAGGAATGTTGTTTTCTGACTGACATGCTACTGTACACGATCCACATCCTGTACATGAGTTTAGATCAATCATCAATCCCCAGTGGTGATTCGGATACTCATGGCCCTTCCAAAGAGAAACAGCATGAGGTCTTACTTTCTCACCATTGGCTTTGGAGATCATTGGGAAATGTCTTCCTGCCTGAGGATCTTTCTTATATTCTGATAGGATGCTCTCCTGGATCACAGTTTCTCTACCCATGTATGTGTCATGAGTCTGAGTCTGAGCAATCCTGTAGATAGCACCGGTCGGCTCCACGGAAACACCACTTGTGATGGCATATGATAAGCTCCCACCTTTATTGGCAATAAAAGGATAAGCATTAACACCTATGTTATTAGCTACTTTACCTGCTTTTGTTCTTCCGTATCCAAGTGCCAGACCAACTGTATTGTATGCCTGACCAGGCTGTGGCATCACAGGGACTTCAACAGTAGTACCACCCACCGTAAGGTTAACCTTTTGGGTAGCCATATCACCCAATTTGATACCCCACTCTTCTGCTTGCTTTGGAGAAACGGTCAGGTAATTGTCCCAGGTAGCTTTGGTGATTGGATCAGGCATCTCTTGCAACCATGGGTTATTGGCCTGCGCTCCATTTCCAATGCTATTTTTTTCGTAAATGATTAATTCGAGTCCATCTGATTTACCAGATACGGAAACACCACCTAAGTCTACATTAGCCTGTGGTGAGTCACCCGCAGTTGCTTCTGGCTCAAAGAAACCATCATGCAGACATTTGTCCCAAAAGCTGATAAAGCTTGAGAAACCTGATGACAATGGATAAATGTTCTCCGTCCAGTATTCCTGGATAAAATCGTAGTAAGACTTCGATTCTCCGCTCCAGGTCAAAAGTGACTCCTGAGCCTGACGGGTATCGAAAATATTTTTAATGGTAGGCTGTGACAAGCTGTAGTTGCCAGTCACGATCTCAAAATCATTCCATGATTCCAGATAGTGATGATCCGGAGTCTGATATTTCACCAGAGATGCTGTTTCGTCCAATCTGTCTGAAGTAGAAACAGACAACTTCACTTTGCTCAACCCTGAAGCTATTTGACCTCCCAGTGGGTGATCGTAAACAGGGTTACAGTTGATGAAGATCACACCGGCTACCTGACCACCATTCAGCGCTTTTACAAAAGCGTCAAACTGCTGATCATTACCTTTCCTGGTATTTAATGCTTTGTTGACATCGATGGTAGATCCGAAGCTTCCTAATAGGTTGTTGATGGCAACGACTATAGATTGAATCTTAGCGTCATTAGAACCACAGATTACGATGGATTTGCCTTGAGAAGCTAAAAGATCTGCGGCTGCTTTCTTGAGTATCGCACTCTCGGCTTTAGCGCCTCCTACTGTTGGCTGACCTAATTTAGAGGCAATAGCATTGTAAAGACTCGCAACATAGGCTCCGGTTTCAGAAGCTTTGATGGGTTGTCTATAGTCTGCATTGGCCCCTGTCAATGACAGGTTTGACTCAAAGGCATAAAGTCTTGACATATCCTTTTTGGAGTCAGACAGCCTTCTTGTCTTAGCAAATTCATTGTTGTTATATGTCTGGTTAGGCCATGTTCCCAGGAAGTCAGCTCCAAAACTCACGATGGTTTTGGCTTTGCCGAATTCGTGTACCGGAAGCACCTTTTTACCAAATGCTTTTTCGTAAGCCTCAGTCAATCCACTCAATGACATGGTGTCGTACATGATGTGGTCTGCAGGGAATACGGATTTGAATTTTTCTATGACGCTTAAAGTAGAAGGGCTGGCAATTGAATTGCTAACAATAGCAATCTTTCCTCCTGCCGCAGCCAGGTCTTTTTTGATCGCAGAGTCAATTTCATCCCATGAAACAGATGAACCGCTGATCATTGGCCCTTCAAGCCTTTCTCTGTCGTAAAGAGACAGCACGGAAGCCTGAGCCTGAGCACTGGTACCTTTTCCACTGATTTTAGAGAGCTTGTTGCCATCTACATAGATAGGTCTACCCTCACGTGTTTTAACAACAATTGGTAAAGCGTCACTGCCACTTACATAAGTAGAGGCATAGTAGTTAGGAACAGATGGATCTACGGAAGCAGGCTTTGATACATAAGGTATGGCCTTTTTCACGGGTGTTTCACAAGCAGCCAATGAAACCGCCGCAACACTAAAACCCATCATTTTCAGGAAATCTCTCCTGTTGGGTCCATCTTCTCCTGCTATAGGCAGATATTCTGGAAATTCCTTATCGGCATGCTTTTTAAACTCAGCATTGTCAGCGAGTTGCTCAAGTCCTTTCCAATATTTCTTTGTTCCTTTCATATTTCTTCCTGGAATCAAATTCAAGTCAGTTTTTTAATAATGACATTTAGCACATTCAAGACCACCGATATCCTCTACTACCATCGGCTCTTTGCTATGCTCCTCGTGTAACTCAATTAATTTAGAATAGTATTCGTTGCCTTTGGAATTGACCTCTGTCTCTCTGTGACAGTTGATACACCATCCCATAGTCAGCGGAGCGTACTGGTAAACTACCTCCATCTCCGAAACAGGTCCGTGACAAGTCTCACACTCAAGACCACCTACTTCCACGTGTTGAGAATGGTTAAAGTATGCAAGGTCTGGCAGGTTGTGAATCCTTACCCATTCAATTGGCTTTTTGTCTGGTCCGTACTGACCAGTATTTGGATCGTAATCCACAGCGGCATAAATTTTTGCAATCTCTGTGGATACTCCGGACTCACCACCTACATTTTGAATCGCCGAGTGACAATTCATACATATGTTTGGTGAAGGAATGTTGGCCGACTTGGCTTTTCTCACACCCGTATGGCAATAGTTACAGTCAATCTCATACTGCCCTGCATGCAATTCATGTGAGAATGCAATAGGTTGCGTAGGCTGATAACCTTGCTGAACACCAATGGTGAAAGCACCGTCGATAAGTGTTTTAAGTAAAATTGCAGTGAAAAGGAAGATTACAACACCCGCAACTGCATCAGACTTAAGTACTTTGAGCAGGTCAAATTTCTGCTCCAGAATTTCTTTATCTTCTTCCTGAAGATCTTTTTTCTCTTTGAGATACCGTTGTAAAACGGATACGATTAGCACCAGTACAATTAGTATTAGTATAAGTACTACAACCAGTACAACTAAAACTGCTGTGAGATACCCTGAAGGTATGGAGTCTCCACCCGATGCTGCTACTTCCCCACCAGCTGCAGGATCAACCTGAGCGGTCTCCTGAGGCACATTTTCAGACTCTGTTTTCACATAAGCGAGCAAGCTTAGTATTTGATCGTCTGAGAATGGATAGGAAGGCATAGCTACCTGATTGTACTCTTCATAGAGCGAAACAGCGTAGTCATCCCCACTTTGAATAACTTTTTGAGAGTTTCTTATCCAATCGAGCAGGTAACCTGTTTCCAATCTATCCGTTACACCTTTTAGTGCAGGTCCGATAACCTTTTTATGGACTTGGTGGCATTGTGTACAATTGGCCTTGAAAAGTGCTTCACCTGATGAGATCACCGCCTCATCAGTAGGAATCTCCTGACTGTAGGTAGCAAATGAGACAACAAAAATAATTATGAAGCTTAATATCTGAGGGCGAAATCCTGAGGCTTTAGACATTGAGTATTTGTTTGGAAAACATTCGTTTAAATGGTTCGAAATTCAAACGGTTACAAATGTAACACGGGGGGTGTGTATTTCAAAGGCAGAACTGTAGCCCATATGGGCATTTTATTAAAATCAAGGGTTGTCATAGATAAAAGCCACTGACAATCAGGTAATTAGATACTTTTATAAGTGGTAATATTGTCATTATTTAGAATCATTTTAAATAATAGAATTTTCCCACAATCTCACTCTACCACCTTGTCTATATAATTGGAATTCAATAAACTCAGAGCTCCCATATATTTCAGCCTAAATTTGATCCAATCGCCCACTTTAAAATTCCTTTTGGAGTTACCCAGATCAATGACCAGCATATCAGAACTGGCACCACTAATTTGTAATTCTTCATCCACAGGAATCATGTAATCAGTAGATACATCGAGTAGCCCAAGATCAAGTATAGCCCGGTATGATTCCTTGCCGTAATCATCTTCATCAATCTCATATTTCTCTCCTGATGGATTGGTAGCTAATTCACCTACTGGCACTTTTGGTTTTTTTATCAACTCAATGATCTGGGCATTGAGTGTAAACACATCCTGCTTCATCTTTTTTATGGGAGCTTCTGCTACCAGATCCGTACCAAAGTATAATGTCTCCCCAACTCTAAAGTGATTGACACCTTTGGGTAGCTGTCTACTCATCAACAGTGGAATCACCACAGAGGTCCCACCGGAAACCCACGGGATCTTTTTGTCGAATTTGGCTTCAATCAATTGTTCATACAAGCTAAGTTGGATGAGCTTATCCTGTGAGGGCATCACGCCATGCAGACAATTAAGATTGGTCCCAATCCCTACTACCTTAATATTCGGTAGTTCAAATACTTTACCATAAAAGCCGAGCAGCTGTTCTCCCATCACTCCTTCTCTCAGGTCACCCATCTCAATCATGATAATGACCTTATGAATCTTATTTTGTCGTTTGGCTTCTTCGGAAATTAACCGGATCGTTGAAAGCTCGGTATTGAAGCTCACATCTGCATACTTCACTACCTTAGGAATCGCCTTTTTAGCAGGTGGTTTAATGTAGACCGTCTGCACCCCCGGGTCTATTTCTTTAGCCACCTTCAGGTTGCTCACACGGGAATCATGTACTTCCTTGGTACCAAGCTGAATTACTTCATTGATGAATTTTTTATTTCCACAGAGCAATTTTGTAACTACCCCCCAACTAATATCATGTTGAGCAAAAAATTGCTCGAGGTATGAATAATTATGCTGTAGCGACTTTCTCTTCAGCGTTATGTAGGCCATTGTTTGAGTTTTTGGTTACTAATGCATCGGTGTTGACCACCTTTCTAGGTATATTATGCGGTAAACGCGTTAAAAGTTCATAATTCAATAGATTACTGAGTTCACTAAATGAGGCAACAGATACGGATTGATCTCCCTGATCACCTATAAGGACAACTTCATCGCCTTTCTTCACTTCAGGAGCCTCCGATATATCTACCATCAATATATTCATATTAACTATTCCGATCACCGCAAGTCTTTTACCACAGATCAGGACACGCCCCTGATTGCTTAGTGATCTGGAATACCCGTGAGAATACCCTACCGGCACAGTAGCCACTTTCATGTGTTCAGAGGCCATGAATGTGGTACCATATCCTATAAACTCACCGGTAGTCACTTCCTTTACGTCCATCACAGTACTCTTCCATTTGATCACGCGTTTCAGTGGATCTACCCTGTCAGTTTTATTTTTTAAGAAATCTATGATGGTTTCCCGGCTGGGCCAAAAACCATATTGTAGAATTCCGATTCTGACCATATCCATCCTGCTCTTGGGATAACTCATGGCAGCGGCTGAACATGCTGTATGTCTTCTAAGCGGATTAATTCCATTTGACCTCAGCCATCGGTCCATCTTATTAAATTTTTTGATTTGACTTTTGACCCTTACATAATTGGCAATGCTTTCCGCACCTGCATAATGTGTGCAGTCTCCGCATACCTCAAGGTTATCCAGGTTCTTCTGTATGATCGGAACAACTTTCTCGAGCTGTTCGGGACTAAAACCTGTCCTGTTCAGCCCTGTTTCAAATTCAATATGAATGCGGGCTTTCTTTCCGAGTTTTTTAGCTGCATTGATAGCTGCCTGCAACCGGCCACTTTCAAAGACAAAAAACTCAACATCATTTTCAACCGCCCACTCTACTTCACTGTCATCAATGAAACCCATGATAAGGACCTGTGGGTTTGATCCGGCTTTCTTTACTGAAAAAGCCTCTCCGGCACTAAACACTGAAAAATGATCTACATTGGCCATTTCGGCCATCGAAACAAATTCGCTGATCCCATGCCCGTAGGCGTTGCCTTTCACCACAGAAGAAAATTTGATGTCTGGGCCCAGGATACCCCTGATAATTTTAAGGTTGTTGAGTAGGGCTGAATAGTCTAATTCTATCGTGGAAGAAGCCAACATAGTTGAAATTTGAATTGTAGAAGAACTGCAAAGTTAAAGAATGATCCCTAAGTGGTGGATCAGGTGATCTAGCCAGACAGTTGTTTCTGTATTTTCAGCATCATTCGAATACCCGTTTCAAGGATCTCATCAGGAAAATCATAATCAGGATTGTGTAGTGCAGGTGACTGCGTACCAGCCCCCAGTCCAAACATGGCTCCGGGAAATTCCTTCGTAAACAACCCGAAATCTTCACCCCACTTAAAAGGCGTACTTTTCTCTTCCATCTCCAGTTGCAGGGCTTTGGCAGAAGCTTCGATGGCATCAACAACAATTTTATTGTTTTCATTGGCAAAGAAGCTCTGTGTCCAGTCTATTTCAATCCTCAGTCCGTAATACCCACCCACTTCCCGGGCGATGTCTTCACATTTCGATTCCAGTTTTTCCATCACCTCATTGTGCCATGCCCTCAAAGTAAAGTGTGTCTCCCCATATCCGGCAGAAACACCATAGGATTTGTGGCCCAGTGTATAATATATAGGTGTAATAATCTGAAAATCGGGATCCTCCATATCCGGATTACAAAGTGCTTCGTATCTCTTTGTAACTTCTGCCATGGCTATGGCAGGGTTCATCCCCAGCTCAGGCTCCGCAGCATGGGAGGTCTTTCCATGGTACTTAATAATGATGCTATTTGCTGCAGCAGTAAAGACTCCACTTCTATAAATGATCTTATGCTTAGCAAAACCCGGAAGGTTATGAAGGGCTACAACGAAATCAGGCTTTAATTGAGAAAATTTCGGATCAGCAAGTATACCCTTTGCACCATCTCCGGTCTCTTCAGCAGGTTGAAATAGCAGTATAGTGTCCCCTTTTTTCGGTCTTTCTGAGGAATAAATCCTGGCCAATCCATACAAAATGGCAGAATGACCATCGTGTCCGCATTTGTGGCTCACCCCCTCAGTGTTTGACTTATATTCTACCTCATTGATCTCCTGGATAGGTAAGGCGTCCATATCCCCCCGGATCAGTAAGCATTTCCCGGGTGATTTCCCCCTAAAGATTACTGCAAGCCCATAATTATCAAAAGAGATGATCTCATCAGGATCACATTGCCTGATTTTATCAAGGATAAATCTGGAGGTCTCCCTCTCATGGTTTGATAATTCAGGGTTTTGATGCAGATACCGTCTGAATTGAATGACCTCCGGCAAATGATCTGTCATATCAGGATTTTATCAGTCGCATTTCTAAATACTTATTGGTAAAGCCCAATTTCTCATAGAGGATTTTGGCTGGATTATCAGGCTCTACATGTAGTGCGATAGCTCCCTCAGCCTCATCAATTGCACGTTGCATTAATTTTTTTCCAAGACCCTTACCTCGATGGTCTCTGTGGGTGGCAATATAAACGAGTATGTTTTCAGGGATATAACCTTCCATGCCGGTTTTATTCACCACCACAACACCAGCAATTTGACTTCCTTCACTACCAACGACAATAAAGCCTCCTGGTGTAATGCCTTTATTTAAGGCGTAATTGATGGCTTTCATGATATCCTCTTTCTTATCGCCATACTGGTCTAGGTGCTCGAATAAAAAGTCTCTAATTTGTTGTAACTGAACCAGGCCTACGGTGTCTGCAGGCTTTAATACTTCGATCTTCATGCTTTATGTGTGGTTAAAATTCTGTTTAAAGATAAAAAAGTGATCAGCGACATTGTGATACCGTAGATATTGGCATCTAGTCCAAGGGGCAGCTGAATATTCAATATGATCAGACTGATAGTTGTTACTCCTCCTATTAACATACTGAAAAAAGCTGCATTGGGATCGGGTTTTTTGAGAAACAATCCACCAAGTACAGGGATAAAAAGTCCTGAAACCATGAATGCATAGGAATATAACATGAGCTCCAACACGCTTTGCATAAAAGAGGCCAGCAGGAGTGCTAATACACCTATGATTAACGTAAACAATTGAGAAAGCTTGAGAAACTTTCTGGTGTTTGTGCCTTCAAATCCTATAATGTCTGTGACGAGATTACCAGATGAAGCCATCAGACAACTATCTGCAGTAGAAAGCACTGCAGAGAAGTATGCCGACATCATTAAGCCGGTAAGTCCAACTGGTAAAACAGTACGCAATAATAGTGGCAGCCCAACTTCAGCATCCATTCCTGCTGCAGTGGCAAACCCCGCATATTCAAACATGCCCTGGTCGGCAGCTACTCTGGCAAACATGCCCAGTAGTACCCCCATAATTGCCATGATAGGCCATTCAAAAATCCCGGCAATAAACCATGCTTTCTGGGCATCTCGCTTGCTCTTACAGGCATATATACGTTGGTATAGGGTCATTCCAACAAACCAAATAGGAATGATGGTTACCCCCCAGTTTACAAGATCCTGCCAGGTAAGATTGCTAAAACTCAGAAAATTGTCGGGGATGCTGGCTGTTAACCCTGCATATCCCCCAATGGCCTGATAACACAACGGGATACCAATAAATATCAGTCCGGAAAGGAGCAATCCCCATTGAATGGTATCTGTGTAAATGACAGCTTTTAATCCACCCATTACTGTGTAGACTACAGCTATTGTACCCATGATGAACAGGGCATTTTGTAGACTGAGGGACACAAAAGTGGAAGAGGCTAGTTTAGCTCCTGCGAGCAATTGTGAACTGGTAAATCCGGCATAGCCTATGGCAGAAATAATTCCAGCCAATAATGCCGTTTTCTTGTCATAAAAGACTTTGAAGATTTCAGGGAAAGTGTACAGCTTTTTAAAACCGGGAATTTCTGTGATCCTTGGAATGAGAATTACCGCTGCCAACCAGGCGCCCAATAATCCGGTAAACAGCATCCATGAACCTGAAATGCCCATGGTAAAACCCAAACCTCCCAGTCCAATAGAAAAACCCCCACCGACATCGGTAGCCACTACAGAGAGCCCTACGTGCCAGCTGCTCATGGTCCTTCCGCCTACATAATAATCATCTGTACTCTTATTGGACTTTAAAAAATATGCCCCTACCCCAAGCATCAAAAGAATATATACGATAAAAACGGTAAGGTCTATCCAATGAATTTCCAAAATATGTTATGATCTGTTTCAACTTAGTCGCCAATCTATAAAAATCAACACACCGACCATAGCAATGTTTAGTTTTTTTCAAAATTCTCAATATTTTGGCCTTCTTCAGGAAGTATCAGGTCATAGAGCCAGCTATGGATCTGAGGCCTTACATTGAGCTCATAAATCGCACGATGGTCCCTGGTGGGATATACCCGATTGGAAAGAAAGATATACAAAAGGTCATACCTGGGGTCTACCCATACAAACGTCCCGGTGTAGCCGGAATGTCCAAAGCTATAGACACTGGCTTTTTCTGCAACGCTACTCAATTTAGGATCATATTCAAGCAAAGGCTTATCAAATCCCAACCCTCTTCGGCTTTCATTTGAGGGGTACTGATATGAGCTGAAAAGCTCGATCGTTGCTGCCTTTAAATAGCGCTTGCCTTCATATTCTCCGCCGTTCAAAAGCATTTGCCAGACCCTGGACAGGTCAGCTGCATTGGCAAATAAACCCGCGTGACCGGAGACACCCTTCATCAGGATGGCTCCCTCGTCGTGGACGGTACCGTGTATGTTTTCCATCCTGAAAAATGTATCTATTTCCGTAGGCACAATAGCTGAAGCATCATAATTCTCTAATGGATTAAAACCTATGGTAGCGGCCCCCAAAGAATCGTAATAATGGTATCTTAAAAACTCTTCATACCCCATTCCAGTAAGATTGGTAACGATCTCCGGTACCAAATAGAAAAACAGATCGGAATAGATATACTTTTTCTCTTTGTGGTAAGTAGAGCGCCGAATCATCTTTTTGATCTTCCGATAAAAATCCTTGTGAACATATTTACCTTTAGCTGCTTTGAAGGGATATTCCTCTGACTGTTGCTCAGCAAGCGTACGTGACTTATACTTCCCGTTCTTCTTTTTTATTTCCTCATAAAACTTAATCCAGCTTTGAAGTCCGGCCTGATGAGACATGGCCTCCCGGATGGTGGATCTTCCTCTCTTATTCCACCCAAAACCTTTGACATAATCCTTGATAGGATCATCTAGCTGAATGAGTCCATTTTCATATAACTTCATCATGGCCAGTACTCCACCCGTATTCTTAGAAACTGAAGCGAGGTCGAATATGTCATAAAAATTCATAGGTTGAAGACTGTCATAAGTATGAAACCCATACGATTTCGAGAACAGCTCTTCTCCTTTATATAAAGAGTAAATAACACAACCTGGAAAAGCCTCCTGGCCAATGGCTGTTGACACCAAACTGTCAATCCTGCCGCTTATTATTTCAAGTTTCTTTGGTTGCTTAGTAAGCGTGTCAGTGATCGGGATAGAATCTTCAGCTACAGATAGGCTGTCAGACTGTGCAAGAGCAGAAACTTGAACATTTATGAATAATAAAAGAATGACAATTGTTCTATAAGACATCTAGGTATTTATTTTTGCGGCTTGATTCACGAACTTATGGAAAATTCGAAACATTTTGTGATTGATTTTGACAGTACTTTCACCCGGGTAGAGGCTTTGGACGTCCTGGGGGAAATCTCCTTGAAAAATCATAAAAACAAAAGTGGAGCTTTAAAAAAAGTAAAAGATATTACCGATTTAGGGATGGAAGGTAAACTTTCGTTCAGAGAATCGCTCGAACAAAGAATCGAAACACTTCAGGCAAACAAGTCACATCTGCCCGAGTTGGTTGATAAATTGAGCGCCCAGGTCTCTAAATCATTCATCCGGAATAAAGAATTCATCAGAAAATATTCCAGCAATATATATATAGTATCAAATGGGTTCAAGGACTTCATTGTTCCCATTGTGGAACCCTACGGTATAGATGAATCCAGGGTGTTTGCCAACGAATTTGAATATGATGATGACGGCAACATCATTGGCTTTAACCCGGAAAACTTGCTTTCACAAAACAATGGTAAGCCACGTCAGATCGAAGCCTTAAAACTTGAGGGAGAAATCTATGTGCTTGGCGATGGCTATACAGACTATGAGATCAAAAAAGCAGGGATAGCTCATAAATTCTATGCTTTTACGGAAAATGTCCGGAGAGAAAAAGTACTTGAAAATGCAGATCATGAAGCCCCTACCCTCGACGAATTTTTATACGTAAATAATATGGAAAGAGCCCTTTCTTACCCAAAAAACAGAATCAATGTCCTTCTACTGGAAAACATTCATGACCACGGAATCCAGAAGCTCATGGAAGAAGGATATAATGTGGAAGTACATCCGGCAGGGATGGATGAGGATGAGCTGATTGAAGCCATCAAAGAGGTCTCTATATTAGGTATTCGATCAAAAACCCAGGTAACCAAAAAGGTCCTGGAAAATGCCAAAAGACTTCATGCGATTGGAGCTTTTTGTATTGGCACGAATCAAATAGACCTGGAAACTGCTCTGGAAAAAGGTATTGCCGTATTTAATGCTCCGTTTTCCAATACAAGATCTGTGGTGGAACTTGTGATTGGCGAACTGATCATGCTTATCAGAAATCTTCCTGATAAGATCAATGCAATGCACGAAGGCAAATGGGATAAATCAGCCAAGAACAGCTTTGAAATCCGAAATAAGACCCTGGGCATTGTCGGATACGGTAATATTGGAGCCCAACTTTCTGTTTTGGCCGAGTCAATGGGCATGAAAGTTTGCTTCTATGACCGGGAGGAAAAACTGGCGCTGGGAAATGCGACCCAATGTAGTAGCCTGTCTGAATTACTGGGAATGTCTGATATAGTATCCCTTCACGTAGATGGAAGACCGGAAAATAAAAACATCATAGGAGATAAAGAGTTTTCCCAGATGAAGGACGGGGTGATTTTTATGAACCTGAGCCGAGGACATGTAGTAGACATCGCAGCGCTCAAAAAGCATATTCTATCCGGAAAAATCATAGGCACGAGCGTGGATGTATTCCCTGAAGAGCCTAAGAGCAACCAGGAGGAATTTATTTCAGAACTCAGAGGGCTGCCAAATACGATCCTCACACCACATATTGGGGGTAGCACCAAAGAAGCCCAGAAAAACATCGCTGATTTCGTACCCGGAAAGATCATTGATTATATCAATACCGGATCTACCAACAACAGTGTAAATTTTCCGAATATCGTATTGCCAAAATTAAAAGATGCGCACAGGTTTATCCATATCCATCACAATGAACCTGGTATTCTGGCTAAGATCAACCACACTTTGGCTGAGAACAACCTGAATATTGTTGGGCAGTATCTCAAAACCAATGAAAAGATCGGATATGTGATTACTGATATCAATAAGGATTACGAGCAGGAAGTGATCAAAAACCTTAAAAATATCAAGGGTACAATCAGGTTTAGGGTTTTGTATTGAGGCGTTTTATCCTTAAAAGGGATATATTAGCTATCAGTGACACTTGCATTAGCCTAAATTCTATCGCTCCCCTATGAGTGAAGTTCTAACACCGGAATGGAGATATCTCAAAAACTTTGATGACCTTGACAAGTTAGTTGAGTTCAGCAATCAATCAGCGGTAATCTTATTCAGGTATAATCAGGACAGGAAAAAAGATCACAAGCTTAAAAAGACACTGGATAGTGAATGGTCCATCAAAGAACAGATTCCCGCTTACATATTGGATGACAGCCTGGTTGGGGACCTATCGGGGCAGGTTTGCAATCAATTGGAAGTTGATGACATCTCTCCTATCATCCTGCTGTTGATCGAAGGTGAAGTTATCTATGAGGAATATGATGAGATCACTGCCAAAAAAATTCAGCTGGCTGTGAAGATCGTGGAACGAACATTTAAGTGGATGAAAACCCGCAAACAAAAAAAAGCCCCCGGAAAACCGAAAGCTTAAAAGCCATATGAGCATTGTTTAAACCTCCTTTATCCCAGGATTTGAGCTGTAAAAGCGCAGATCAACTATCCACTGTTATCCTAAATCCACCGAAGTGAATATGAGGTCCCGATATCAAACCAGGATGAGGTCCAGTTTTACTGCATTACAAACTCGGCTATGTTCTAATGTTAGGTTTAAAACATTTGCTTGCTCATAAAGCTGATATAAATTTATTCTTTATTATTAGAAATATAACATGTCAAATAAAATATTCTTTACTCCAGGGCCCACTCAGCTCTTTTATACCTATCAGGATCATTTCAGGGAGGCAATCAAGCAGGATGTGGGTTCGATCTCACACCGTAGCAAAGAATTCATGCGATTGTTTCAGGAGACACGTGAAAACCTGCATCAACTACTGGAGCTCACCGATGATCATCGTATCTATTTCACCGGATCTGCCAATGAAATATGGGAAAGAATGGTCCAGAACCTGGTTATCAACCGTTCTCATCACTTTCTCAATGGCGATTTTGCTAAGAAGTTTTATGATTTTGCTCTACAATACCAAAAATCTCCAAGTAAAACAGAATCCCCGTTTGGTCAGGCTTATGAATCTATGGATATTCCGGAGGATGCGGAGCTTTGTGGGATCACCCTCAATGAGACAAGCAATGGCTTTATGTTTCCTGCAGAAGATATCTATCAAATCAAAAATGAAAATCCGGATTGCCTCATGGCCATAGATGGAGTAAGTGCGCTTCCTGCTATTCCTATTGACTTCAATTACATCGACACGGCTTATTTTTCTGTACAAAAATGTTTTGGCATGCCCGCAGGACTGGGGGTATGGATAGCAAATAAAAGGTGCATTGAAAAAGCGAAGCAAATGGAAACTGATGGAATGGTCACGGGTAGCTATCACAGCCTTACTTCCTTTGAAAAATATGGACAGAAGAATCAAACACCCGAAACTCCAAATGCATTGTCCATCTTTATTTTAGGCAAAATCGCAGAAGATATGCTGCGACGAGGTGTATCCCATGTGAGGAATGAAACGGTGTATAAATCGACCATTCTGTACCAGACTGCCGAGAGCGTTTCAATTCTAGATCCTTTCATCAAAGAAAAAAAGTACCGGTCAAAAACCGTGGCGGTATGCAATGTGCAAAATGGCAGTGACACCGTCATTGAAGTTTGCAAGAAAAAAGGTTGGGTGTTGGGGCCCGGATACAGTGATCAAAAGCAAAATCAGGTAAGAATTGCTAATTTTCCCATGCATTCCAAAGAGCAGGTAGAACAGCTTTGTGATTTTCTGATTAGAGAATTTAAATGAGGTGTCTAACAACTTAATAAACAAAACGCTATTAATTTTGGCCCCGAAACGACAGATGGTATTCATTCATAACTCCTACCCAAACATCCATGTATAAGTTTAGTAAAATTCTTGTTGGCCTTGATTTATCTGAACATGATAAGGACCTGATGGAGGCTGCTTCAAAAATTAGTGGACTATCCGGGTCCAAAGAAGTCTATTTCATCAATGTCATCAGAGACTTCAACATCCCAGATAAACTCAAGAAAGAATTCCCAGACCTCATAGACAAAGCCATCGAAGAGCGCAGGCAATCCATTGAGGAAAAGGTCAAAAAATATTTTAAATATGAGGATGCCGAGGTTGTGGTAAAAGTGCTCATAGAGCAAGGCCCAGTCACAAAATCATTTATGAAGCTCATCCAACAGTACCGAATCGATCTAATTGTATTGGGTAAAAAGAATGAGAAAGATGCTGGTGGAGTACTTGTAAGCAGAATTGCCAGGCGTGCCGGATGTTCCCTGCTTATGCTCCCTAAAGGTCCCCTCTCCTTAAAGACTATCCATGTTCCTACAGACTTCTCAAACTATTCGAAGAGTGCGCTGGAAAAAGCTACCACCCTGGCCCGACGATCAAAGGAACCTTCAAAACTGATCATTCAGCACGTCTATCAGGTACCTGTAGGTTATCATTATACTGGCAAAAGCTTCAAGGAGTTTGCGGTTATCATGAAGGAAAATGCAAAGTCTGAGTTTAAAAGATTTGTCTCAAAAGTGAAAACTGATGGCCTCGACATTGAAGAAATGTATACTATCGACAAAAATGATGACGTGATCAGTGCTATTTATTCTACAGCCAAGAAGATCAAAGCTGACTTGATTATTATTGGTGCCAAGGGAAAGACAGCTACAGCAGCCATATTCATTGGTAGCAAAGCTGAAAAACTGGTGAGTTTGAATACTGACATCCCAGTATTGGTGGTAAGACCTAAAGGAAAAGTAGCAGGATTCATTGAGTCACTGCAGGAAATTTAATTCCTCAGCTTGTCCAACAGATGATTTAGTTGAGCACATTCGTCTTCAGAAAGCCCACTTAGGTCTTGTTCCCATTTATCCAGTTTTGAGTCAATTTTTTTGAGCAACTCAAGGCCGGCATCTGAGATCAAAACATCCACTGCACGTCTATCGTTTGAGCATTGTTTTCTAATTACCAGATTCTTAGCTTCCAGTTTATCTACGATGCGACTGGCATTGGAACTTTTGTCCAACATTCTGTCTATCAATAAATTAACTGTGGCGGGTTTGGGGTGCTGACCCCGGAGTATTCTCAGTACATTATACTGCGGCATGGTCAAACCGTAATCTTTAAACAACCCGGCCTGCCTCGTATTAAGCCATGAATTGGTATAAACGATGTTAATGATGGCTTTATTAAGCTCATTCTTAAACTTTTCCTGCTTTATATCTTCGCTGATGCCCATATCTACAATTACATTTACTGTAACAACATCTAAATTAAAGAAATTCAGATTATTTAAAATTTTTACGATAGATTTTAAACTTTTCCCCTTTTTTACAATCAAAGGGATATAAACACCTGATAGCTTCTTGGAAGAGGACTTTATTATATCAAAGATCACCAATGAGGAAACCAGAAATTATGGTTTCAACTTATTGCTAAAGGAATACCAGGAGCGTATTTACTGGCATGTTCGTAAAATGGTGATCAAACATGAAGATTCGAATGATCTCACTCAGGAGGTTTTTATTAAGGTGTGGAAAAACCTGGACAAATTCCGGGGAGACTCCAGTCTTTTCACCTGGATCTATCGGATTGCTACCAACGAATGCCTTAACTTTTTGAATAAAAAGAAAAAGAGGTTCTTCGTCAAAATTCATGATATCTCAGAAGAATTGTCCAGGGAGCTTTCTGTGAGCAATGACCTGGTTGAAGGTGATGAAATTGAGCTAAAGCTGCAAAAAGCCCTACTCAAGTTGCCAGATAAGCAACGACTGGTTTTTAACATGAAATATTTTGATGACATGAAGTTTGATGAAATAGCAGAGATAACCAATACCAGTGTGGGAGCCTTAAAGGCCAGCTATCATCATGCAGTAAAAAAAATTGAAGAAACTTTGAGTATGGATTAAACCTTTTAAAGGAAAAGGAATCTAAGTAAGAAATGAGCAAAATTGATTTACATAAGGACAAGATTAGGGCACCGTTTAAGGCACCTGATGCGTACTTCGAAGAGCTAACCGGCAACATTCAGGAGCGTATATCGGTACCTGCTCAGGATCCTGGGACTGCATTTCAGTGGAAATGGGTACTTGCTCCGGCTATGGTTTTGATAGTAGCCCTGACCTTTTATTTCTATCCTACCGGATCAGAATCAGATATGGATCAGATGCTGGCAGATGTGACAGACGAGCAGATAGAAGCCTATCTGGAGCTCAGCGACATTTCAGAATATGAGCTTGCTCAGCTAATAGACGATGCGGATGGTTTGATGGAGACGAATGACTTCCTGGAGGGCATCGAATTGAATGAGGAAGATCTTGAAAATTTTATTATTGACTTAGAATCATTAGAACAAGGCATTGGGTCATAGAGGAATTCAAAATATGACCGAAAAAAAATAAATTAGGCAACCATGAAAAAGATCATCACACTACTCCTGCTTTTAATGGCGATGAGGGCTTTTCCTCAGAGCCAGGAAGTATTGGACAAGATCGAATCAGCAAAAATCGCACTGATCACTCAGCGGCTGGACCTTACACCCGAACAAGCGGAAAAGTTCTGGCCAATATACAGGGAGTATTCAGAAAGACAGCGAGCAATTCACCAGGACTTCCAGGATCTGAAGCGAAACTATCGGCCAAATTCAGCCACGGAAGAAGAAAGTAAAGCTCTGATTGACAAAGGATTGGAGATCAAAGAGCAAATGATCAATCTCGATAAAGTGTATTCCGAAAGAATGCTCAGTGTGATCAACAACCGTCAATTGTTGCGGTTGAGAGAAGCGGAAAACGATTTTAGGCAGGAACTCATGCGCAGGCTGAGGGAACAACGAGATCGACCAAGAGATCAATTGAGAGACAGACCATTGAATGATGAAATAAGACAACAAAGGCAGCAGCAGCGCGGCAACTAGCCTTTAAATTTGTTCACCTGATGAGATTAGCATATCACATATGCTTATTATTCCTATTTATATACCCCAGTGCTTTACGGGCACAGGAAAGCTCCTATGCAGATCAATTGGAAGCACTTATAGCTGAAATGGACTCATTGTCTATTTTCAGTTTGATAGACAGTACACTTTCTGCCAGTTACACACCCTATTCGGAGCTGAATATCCGGGCTTCTTATTCCAGTAATGTTGCTGTGGCTGGCCGTAACTATGGCATCAATCAGCATGGTTTTTCACCCGGGATAAGCTTCTACCATAAGTCAGGTCTTTTCGCGGATGTCACCGGTTACTGGAACTCTGCCTATGAACCAGCCTATAGCGTTACTATGCTTTCATTGGGCTATTTTGGCAATAAAGGCAATTTCACTTTTGTTCCATCCTATGAACGATGGATCTATAACATGGATGAGACAGCTACCCTTTTCAACAATTTGGGATTATCCATGAGCCAAAAAATAAAATTCCTGAGCCTGGGTGTTGACTACAGTTTCATGTTTGGAGCCGAAACTGCTCACCGGCTGATTCCGTCGATGAGTGGATACTTTTCCATAAAGGACGTATGGTTTTTTGATGCGATCACTTTTATGCCGACAACCAGTCTTCTTTTTGGCAATGATGAGATCACCACTCAAAGGTTTACGGAATCCGATGTTTTCAGGGCCACCATTGAGGAACTGTATCCTATTTCTCAACTATCCGAAGAAGCACAAAGGAGAATTTTAAGAGAATTGTTGGCCAGTAATGCAATCACCTTTAAAAGAGCTCAAATACTTTTCCGTAATCTGAATAATTACGGCACTATTCTTAGCCCTGAACTCATAGCCAGGTACGAAGCGGAACAAAACGACAATGTCTTTGGGCTAATGAATCTCAATTTTAGCCTCCCTGTGTTCTTTACGATTGATCAGTTTAATATCGCCCTCACCTACTCTTACAACATCCCCTATTCGCTCCCTGGTGAGGTCATTACCTTTGATCCCGTGAGCTATATCAGTGCTTCCGTTACCTACCGAATTCCATTTAAAAATTAAGTTTTTCAATAAACTTGAAACTGTTTGAGATTAAACCATTAGAAGACCCTATCTTTGTATCCCGTAACAAAACAAAGCAACTCGTCTTTTCATGTCAAAGGCCAAATATATTTTCGTTACGGGGGGTGTAGCTTCATCACTTGGTAAAGGTATCATTTCAGCTTCTTTAGGAAAACTACTTCAGGCTAGAGGTCTCCGCGTAACAATCCAAAAATTCGATCCCTATATCAACATCGATCCGGGAACACTCAACCCCTACGAACATGGCGAATGCTATGTGACGGATGATGGAGCTGAGACGGATCTTGACCTGGGGCATTATGAGCGTTTTCTCAACATTTCTACCTCTCAGGACAACAACGTAACTACCGGAAGGATTTATTACAACGTAATCCAGGCCGAACGTGAAGGGAAATTCCTGGGTAAAACCGTTCAGGTAGTCCCTCACATCACGGATGAGATCAAAAACAACATTTTCAAGCTTGGCAATACCGGGAAATATGACATTGTCATTACCGAAATTGGTGGATGTGTGGGAGACATTGAGTCTCTGCCATTCATTGAAGCTGTAAGACAGGCAAAACTGGAAGTGGGACCTAACCGATGCATCAGCATCCATCTTACGCTTGTGCCCTATCTCAAGACTGCGGGTGAACTTAAAACCAAGCCGACACAGCATTCGGTAAAAGAACTTCAGGAAGCTGGTATCCAGCCCGATATCCTGGTCTGCCGGTCAGAACATCCTGTCACACTGGATATCCGAAAGAAACTGGCGCTGTTTTGCAACGTGCCTTACAACTCCGTGATTGAGGCGCTGGATGCAGAGACTATCTACGATGTACCCATTCTGATGCGAAAGGAAAAACTCGATGAAAGGGTACTGGCCAAGTTCAAGATGAGCTACAAAAAGCAGCCGAAGATTGATCAATGGAAAGAATTTTTAGGTAGGTTGAAAAATCCTACCTCAGAAGTGAATATCGGCCTGGTAGGCAAGTATGTAGAGCTAAAGGATGCTTACAAATCGATTGCAGAATCCTTTACCCATGCAGGCGCTGAGAATGAATGTCATGTAAACCTACATTGGATCCATGCTGAAGACCTCGATAGCAAAAATGTGAATAAGATGTTGTCAAACCTGGATGGAATTCTTGTAGCTCCGGGCTTTGGCGAGCGGGGTATTGACGGGAAACTTGAAGCCGTAAGATATGCTCGAGAAAACATGGTTCCATTCCTGGGTATCTGCCTTGGTTTGCAATGTGCAGTGATAGAATTCGCACGTAATGTGCTAAAACTCAAAGGTGCCAACAGTACTGAAATGGACCCTAAAAGCAAACATCCCGTGATAGACATCATGGAAGATCAAAAAAATCTTAAGGAAATGGGTGGTACTATGCGATTAGGGGCTTATGATTGCACCTTAAAAAAAGGAACCAAGGCTGCTCATATCTACAATCATGCGAAAATCTCTGAGAGACATCGCCACAGATACGAGTTTAATGGGAAGTACCTACAGGCTTTTGAAGAAGCAGGAATGATAGCATCAGGAATAAATCCGGAAACGAACCTTGTAGAAATCATGGAGATTCCTAGTCATCCATGGTTTGTAGGGACACAATTTCATCCTGAGCTGAAATCCACAGTTGATAATCCACATCCTCTCTTTGTGAAATTTATCAAGGCGGCAATCGTCAACAAAAAAGATACTGAATAGATTCAAATAAAAATAATGGATAGAAGTCAAATAATCGGGCTAGTGCTGATGCTGGTATTTATTACCGTATACTTTCAGTTTTTTGCACCAGAACCACCAGCAGAGCAGCCAACTACACAGAACCAGGAAACTACCCAGTCTCCTGCCAGTGAATCTGCTGTGACTGAAAATGCACCCAGTCAGGTGTCGACCTTATCTGACAGTGCCAGAAATCAGTTGAACGAGATGAAGTTTGGGCTATTCTCTCCTTTTGCGGAGGGAACTGAACAACTTACAACTATTGAAAATGAGCAGGTAAAAATATCCTTTAGCAACAAAGGTGGGTCTGTAAAGAAAGTCATTCTCAAAGAATTCAAGGATTTTGAAGACAATGAGCTAATTCTGGTTAATTCCAAGACCAATCAAAACCTAATCCTTGATCACCTGTCAAGGAAAATCAATCTGTCCGAGATCTATTTTTCAGCAAGCCAAAGTAATAAAACCGACACCACAATTATTACTTACAAGGTTGATTTGGGAGAGAACAGATCGATTGCCTACCAGTACTCCATTCCCAATAAAGGATACGAGATTGGCTTCAAAGTTCTTACTTCCGGTCTCAATGGTATCATCGGCAATGAAGTTGCTTATGAGTGGAATCAGGACATGAAAAGGATGGAGTTGAACCTGGAGGATGCCAGAAACAAGTCCACGGTACGATATCGATTGAACAATGGTGATGTTGATTACCTGAGTATCTCTACAGATAGCAATGAGCAAGAGCAAATCTCTGACCCGGTAGATTGGATCTCTTTCAATCAGAAATTCTTTAGTTCGGCCATCATTTTAAATCAGCCTGTTAGCGGAGTATCGGTAGCAACCATGGCTACTCCTAATGATTCGTCGCTGGTGAAAAAGGGAACCATGAAGTTCATGCTTCCTCATGATCAGCTGGTAAACAATCAATTTGAGGCCACTTATTATTTTGGCCCCAATAACTACGCTATTCTAAAGAAAGTAGCTCCTTCATTTGAAGAGAACGTGGAGCTTGGATGGAGTATCCTCTCCTGGATCAACAAGTTTGCTATCATCCCAATTTTCCATTTCCTGGAAAATTATATCAGCAATTACGGTATTATCATTATCATCATGGTGTTCCTGATCAGGATTGTCCTGGCTCCATTGACTTATAAGTCACACATGGGAATGGCCAAAATGCGGGTAATGAAACCGGAGCTTGATGAGATCAAGGAAAGGCATGGAGGAGACATGCAAAAGGCTCAACAAGAGCAGATGGCGCTTTACCAGAAGGTGGGCATTAACCCACTCAGTGGTTGTATACCGATGCTGCTGCAGATGCCCATTCTGTTTGCCATGTTCTACTTCTTCCCTAACTCTATCGAACTCAGGCAAAAGAGTTTCTTGTGGGCACATGACCTGTCTACCTACGACAGCATCTTGGATCTGCCTTTTAATATTCCGTTCTATGGCGATCATGTCAGTTTATTCACATTGCTCATGACCGCTTCTACCATCCTTTACACCTGGTCTAACAGTCAGGTGACGACTATCCAGGGACCAATGAAAACGCTTCAGTATATCATGCCAGTCATGTTTCTGTTCTTCCTGAATAGTTATTCATCCGGTCTTACCTTCTACTATTTTGTTTCAAACATCGTGTCTTTCGGACAGATCGCTTTGTTCAGAAAATTCATTGATGAAGACAAGATCAAAAAGGCGCTGGAAGAAAATAAAAAGAAGAATGCCAACAAGAAGAAGTCTAAGTTTCAGCAGCGATTGGAAGAGGCAATGAAAGCTAATGAGAACGCCAAGAAAAAATCAAAAAAATAAAATTTGATAAAGTTTTTGTTGAGCGAAAGCTTGCTAACTCTTTGATTTATAGCTGACTAAAAAACGGGATACAAGTATTGTGTTTTTTAGGGTCTTTTTCTTCTCATGATCTTAAATATATTTGTGTCCATTTCTTCAATTTTTTTTAATCACTAACGATGGGTAAAGTCATAGCGATAGCAAATCAAAAAGGCGGTGTAGGAAAAACAACCACAGCGATTAACCTGGCAGCCAGTCTGGCAGCATTGGAATTCAAAACGTTGATCGTGGATGCTGATCCACAGGCCAATGCTACTTCGGGTGTGGGACAAAACCCAAAAGAGATAGAAAACAGCATTTATGAGTGTATGGTAAACCAGGTGGAGCCAAAATCATGCATCATGTCGACTGAGATCAAGTATCTTGATTTACTCCCCTCTCATATCGACCTGGTAGGTGCTGAAGTGGAGATGGTGAGCATTAGCAAAAGAGAAGAAAAGATGAAAGAGGCGTTGCTGACGGTCCGGGATGAATATGACTTCATCATCATCGACTGCTCCCCTTCTTTGGGTCTTATCACGGTGAATGCCCTTACAGCAGCTGATTCGGTAATTGTACCGGTTCAATGCGAGTATTTTGCCCTTGAAGGACTGGGTAAACTCCTGAATACCATCAAAATCATTCAAAACAGGCTTAATCCCAACCTGGAAATTGAAGGGATATTACTTACCATGTATGATACCCGCTTGAACCTTAGCAATCAGGTAGTGGAAGAAGTGCAGCATCATTTCAAATCCATGGTCTTCAAAACACTCATCCCAAGAAATATTAAACTGAGCGAATCTCCTTCCTTTGGATTGCCGGCAATTACCCATGATGCGGAAAGCAAAGGTGCCCTGTCTTATTTAAACCTGGCTAAAGAGATTTTGCAACGTAACGAAGTAAAAGCTGCATAATGGCAGACAACAAGTTGAAAAAAAGAAGCGGTTTAGGAAGGGGTTTAGGTGCTCTATTAGAGAATTCGGATGAAAAGGAAACCCTTTCTGGTTCGGGAGCAACTATACAGGGAGCGATTGATGAGATCAACATTGATGACATCGCTGTCAATCCTTTTCAACCCCGAACGGATTTTAATGAAGAAGCGCTGAATGAGTTGGCTGAATCCATTAAGATTCAGGGGATCATTCAACCTATTACGGTCAGAGCGCTCAGCCAAAATGAATTTCAGCTTATTTCCGGTGAACGGAGGCTTCAGGCCTCTAAGCGAGCCGGGCTAAAGACTATCCCGGCCTATATCAGGGTAGCCAATGATCAGCAGATGCTGGAGATGGCGCTTATTGAGAACATCCAAAGGGAAAATCTCAATGCCATAGAGGTAGCTCTCTCCTACCAGCGGCTCATCAGCGAGTGTAATCTCAGCCAGGAAGAACTGGCCACCAATGTAGGTAAGAACAGGACGACGGTAACCAATTACCTGCGGTTGTTAAAGTTGCCTCCTGATATTCAGATAGCTTTAAGAGATGGCCTGATCTCGATGGGCCATGCCCGGGCGATCATCAACATAGAAAATGTAGATCTCCAATTAGATCTATTCAAGCGTATCATAAAAGAGCAACTTTCCGTAAGAAAGGTGGAACAGCTCGTCAGGGCAGGTTTACAACAAAACCAAAACAAGGATACAACTTCTGATGAAAGCGGCGTTTCAAATGAAATAAATAAGTTGCAAACCAGATTGGTCTCTCATTTTGGCACCAAGGTGAGTATCAAAGCCAATAAAGATAACAAAGGTGAAATCAAGATACCCTTCACATCAGCAGATGACCTTAACCGAATACTCGATATCCTGGATATCTAAGTTCATCGCTGTATTCTTACTTTCTTTACTGGCTCTTTTTTCTCTGCAGGCTCAAACCAGCACGATCATTGATTCCGACTCACTCTTCCTGGCTGCAAGTAAAGAAGGGGCTTCCTTTCAATCTATTTCCACACTAGACCCCAATCGTGCCGCATTGCTTTCTGCCATCCTGCCAGGGCTGGGTCAGGCTTATAATGGTCAGTATTGGAAAATCCCCCTGGTATATGCAGGAGGAATAATTATTGGTCACTATATCGATTATAATCACCGTATTTACAGTGAATTTCAAAATGCCTTACTTGCAGATGCCGATGATGATCCCACCACAGTAAACCCCTACTCAGAATTCGGCCAGACTGCCCTCATCCGTAACAGGGATGCCTTCCGCAGAAACAGAGATTACCTGATGATCATTGGAGTTGGTTATTATCTCATCAATATTGTGGAAGCACACGTATCAGCGCACCTCAACGAATTTGACGTGAATGACAATCTTTCTATAAATATTTCACCGGCTATTCAGCCAACTGCCTTATTTTCGCAAGCAATTGGACTTAAAATATCCCTAAATCTCAAGTAAATGAAGGTTGCTATTGTTGGTTACGGAAAAATGGGAAAAGCCATCGAACAGCTGGCTTTGGAAGCAGGTCATGAGATATCCATGATCATTGATGCAGACAATACCAGCGACCTCGATAAGATCTCACCGGACAATACGGATGTGGCTATTGAGTTTTCACAACCGGAAACAGCTTATGACAACATCACCAACCTGCTGAATAAAGGAGTGAAAGTAGTAGCTGGGACTACCGGTTGGCTTGACAAATACAATCAGGTAATAGACCTGTGTGATAAAAAGCAAGGCACTTTCCTTTATGCTTCTAATTTTAGCCTGGGTGTAAATCTCTTTTTCAAGCTCAATGAATGGCTGGCCAATGAAATGAACAACCTGGAAGGTTTCAAAGCTGCCATGGAAGAGATCCATCACCTTCAAAAGAAGGATGCGCCTAGTGGAACGGCAATCACTACGGCCGAAAGAATCTTAAGCAAAAATAAAAATTATAGCTCCTGGGTCAACGAGCCTACCGACGACAAGGGGGTTCTACCAATTATTTCACTAAGGGAAGAAAATGTACCTGGAACACACACGGTCACTTACAGCTCCCCCCTGGAGACCATTGAAGTAAAACACATAGCCCATGATCGAAAAGTATTTGCCCAGGGAGTTGTGAAGGTGGCTGAATGGGTGGCTGGCCAGCAAGGTGTATTAACAATATCAGACTTTTTAAATAGCAAATAAATGTATTTTAACGACTTTAGTTTAGCATCATTTCTAATCATTGTCCTTGGTTGGTACATCTTACAATCCATTGCTTATTATAAATTTTTCGAAAAGGCAGAGAAGCCCGGGTGGATAGGATTTATTCCCATCTATAATTATATCGTTCACCTCGAAATTGTAGGAAGACCCAAGTGGTGGGTAGCGTTGCTTTTTGTTCCTGTAGTTAACTTTTTTATTGCCCTGACCATCCACCTCGATCTGCTCAAGTCTTTTGGAAGATACTCTTACTTTGACCAGGCAGTTGGTGTTGCTTTTGCCCCCTTCTACATGCTGTACATCGCCTATTCCAATACGCGATACCTGGGCAAGGCTACTGAGATGCCCAAGAAAGTCAGAACGATCGGGCAAGAGTGGTTTGAAGCCATTGTATTTGCTGTTTTTGCTGCTACGTTTATCCGATGGGTTTTTATGGAGGCTTATGTCATCCCTACCCCATCCATGGAAAGGTCTTTACTGGTAGGTGATTTTCTGTTTGTCTCCAAGATCAACTATGGTCCACGAACACCAAAAACACCATTACAAATCCCATTGACACATGCCAAAATATGGGGAACAGAAGCACAATCATATGTAGATTGGCTGGAACTGCCTCAGCTGAGATTGCCTTCTCTCGACAAAGTGCGAAGAAATGATGTGGTAGTATTCAACTACCCACCTGAGTTTGAGCACCCCAAAGACCTTAGAACCCACTACATCAAGCGATGTGTAGCTATTCCGGGGGATGTATTAGAGATCAAAAAAGGTCAGGTTTTTATCGATGGAGTATCCCAGGAAAATCCTGACCTGATGCAATTCAAGTATTTTGTGGAGACTGATCAGGTCATTCGGGACAGGATTTTTAGAGATTATAACATCTGGGAGTTTCGACCTGTGGGAGCATCGGCTGATTCAAGGGGATATGTTGTCATGACGACCGGTGAAGTAGCTAAAGCACTTGAAAAGCTGGAATTCATTAAGCGGGTTGAGCCCATTTTTGCCGAAAAAGACTTCGTTGAATCACGGATCTTTCCTGACGCCCGGTATTTCCCATGGAATGCTGATTACTATGGACCATTAGAGATTCCGGGAGTAGGTACCACAATCGACATTACAGAGGAGTCACTGGCCAAATATGGCTCAACAATCGAAGACTATGAAGAACTCGATGATGTTGTGATCAGAGACAACCAGTTAATCATAGATGGCAAGGCTGTCAGTCAATACACCTTTACGAAAGATTACTATTTCATGATGGGTGACAACAGGCACAACTCGGAAGACTCCCGCTACTGGGGATTTGTACCCGGAGATTTTGTAGTAGGTGAAGCTTCTTTCATTTGGATGTCTTTTGATGATAGCGGCTCTCTATTTAGCAAAATCCGCTGGAACAGACTTTTCAAAGGGATAGACTAGACTACCAATCAATAGGCTCCTTTCCTAAACTTATCAGGTATTCATTGGTTTTTGAAAACGGCTTGCTGCCAAAAAAACCACGATCTGCTGAGAATGGAGAAGGATGCGGAGATTTGATCACCAGGTTCTTGTCCGTTTGAATGACCTCCCCTTTCCTTTGGGCGTAAGCTCCCCAGAGGATATAGACAATTCCACTCTTCTGCTCGGTGAGCTTTTGAATCACAGCATCAGTAAAATCCTCCCATCCTTTGTTTTGATGAGATCCTGCTTCCCTGGCACGTACGGTCAATGTAGCATTTAGCAGTAACACGCCCTGGCTGGCCCATCGCTCCAGACTACCATTCGGGGGGAATTCTTTTCCCAGGTCTGCCCGTATTTCTTTGAATATATTCACTAAAGAAGGAGGCATTTTTATTTTTTCACTCACCGAAAAGCACAATCCATTCGCCTGGCCAGGCCCATGATATGGATCCTGACCTATGATTACCACCTTTACCTGATCAATGGGGCATAGATCAAAAGCTCTAAATATCTGATTACCTGGAGGATACACTGTATTATTTTGATATTCTGATTTCACGAAGCTGACAAGATCAAAAAAATAGGGTTGGATAAATTCCGATTGAAGCATCTCATGCCACCCTGGTTCTATTTTCACATTCATTCCATTCATCGATTTTTTATTCGATCGTGGCAAATTAAAAAAATAATTGCCTTAATTTTCTGGCTTTAGAATATGATGATTACTGAGATTACCAAAGGCATTCAAGTGACCGTACAGGTAGAGTTCCAACCTGAATACTCTAACCCTGTCCAAAATCATTTTGTCTTTACCTATCAAATTACCATTGAAAACAAAAGTGATAAGACCATCCAATTGATCTCCCGTCATTGGGAGATTGATGACATCACCTTTCCTAAAAGAGAGGTAGAGGGAGAAGGCGTAGTGGGCAAGCAGCCCATTCTTGAGCCTGGTCAGGCGCATCACTATGTTTCGGGCTGTAATCTCAAATCAGGCATCGGTAAAATGCAGGGCTACTATATTATGGAGCATCTGGTCAGTGGCAGGCAGTTCCCGGTAAATATCCCTGCTTTTGAGATGGTAGTACCGTTCAAGCTCAACTGATTCTTGTTTTTCAGAATTATTGAATACCTCCGTTACCATTGGCATGCAAAAAATGCTCATGGTATCCACTCTCCCTTTGTCTTCAGCTTTTATAATGAGGTACTAAGAAGGAAATTACGACTCTCTGCAATTGAGAGACAGGTAAAACAACAATACCTAAATAATGGTGAGGCCATTGAATTTAAAGACCCAAAGACCGGTGAAATAATAACCACAACCATTCAATCCCTGGCGAAAAGAACCTGGAGCGGGAAATCCTTTTCTTACTTTCTGATCAAGCTATGTGAGTGGCTGCAGGTTAATACCTTTCTCGAAACCGGAACTGCATTGGGAATCACATTTTCAATGGTGTCGCATGCGCAGGGTTTAAAAAGAATTTATTCAATTGAAGGGTCATCCGAGCTGGCTGAAAAAGCCCGTCAACTCAGTTTTAAGCCCAAAGATGTGGAATCATTCATCCTTCAGGGGCAGGTAAGAAAGATCTTTAGTCAGGTGCTTCAGGAGTCAAGCCCCGAAATTGTCTTTTTAGACGCAGACCATCGCTCAGAGACCATCCACTTCTACCTCGAAGAATTGAAGAAACACGGAGAAAATATTAAAGCCATAGTCATCCATGATATTTACTGGTCAGCAGATATGAATGAGGCATGGCAAACAGTCATCAGAGACCCTGACTATGCATTAACCATAGATTGCTTTCATGCCGGGATCATCTTTCCTTCCAGGGACATGGTAAAGCAACATTTTGTATTAAAGTATTGATCTGAAAGCAAGCATTGTCATATTCTCATTCAAAAGGTTATTTTTGCCCGCAGAATAATCAAGGAGTATGGAAAACATATCGGAGAACAGCAAGTCAATCAATCCTTTTGCCGGAGATCGTAAAAAAGTATTTTACTGGGTATTAGCGATCCTTATATTGATTCTTTGCTTTTTCATTTACTTAAGCATCAGGCTGGGAAATGAAAATGAAAGGCAGGCTCAGGAGCTAAGCAGTACAATTCTTCAGCTCGACTCTATCTCTGGCGAGCTCGACCAAAGGATTCTCACCATCAAAGAACTGGGTGGTGAAGTGGATACTCTCCTAAAAGTGAAAGCGCAGCTGGAAGAGGAAAAGAAACAATTACTCACTTCTCAAAAGTATCAGCAATCACTGATCTCTACCCTAAGAGGAAAAGTAGATGGCTATCAGGAACTATTATTGATGAAAGACGCGGAAATCACTGAGCTCCGGGCCATGAATGATCAGCTGCTTTCAGAAAACAATGACCTGAAGGTGGAGAAACAAGAACTAAGTCAATCGATACGTCAAATCAACCAGGAAAAGTCTCAGTTGCAGGAGCAGGTTGCTTTTGCCTCCCGATTGAAGGCAGAGGGACTCACCGTATATGCTGTCAATGAATCAGGTAGAGAAAGAGCGTCTGAGTTCAGAAACAGGCATATCAATCAACTGAAGATCACTTTCACAGTCTCTGAAAACAAAGTAGCCCCCATTGAGGGCAAGACCCTTAAGATCCGCGTAGTTGCTCCTGATGGCAATGTGCTTTTTGATGTCACTAGAGGCTCCGGCACATTCATGTTTGAAGGTCGCGAAATGTTTTACACCCTGGAACAGGAGATCCTATACGATAAAAAGAGCCAGTTGGTCACACTTTATTATGACAAAGGCAGCGAATTTGCCGTAGGTAATCACCAGGTAGAGGTATATACAGATAGTTACCTAATGGGTACCGGTACTTTTATCGTTAAGTAGTTTTCCAAACTATTTTATCAGTCGTTGGCCGTTTAAGAATCTTTCCCTAATTTTGCCCTTCAATTTTTTTTGAAGAACAATTATAAAGATGAAAAAACAATACGAGACGGTATTCATTTTAACTCCCGTTTTGTCTGAAGCCCAGATGAAGGATGCTGTCCAAAAATTCAAAGGCATTATCACCGACGGTGGTGCTAAAATCATCAATGATGAGGACTGGGGACTGAAAAAGTTAGCTTACCCAATCCAGCACAAGACCACAGGTTTTTACCATTTGTTTGAATTTGAGGCAGAGCCATCCTTGATCAATAAGTTGGAGACAGAATACAGAAGGGATGAGAAAGTAATGAGATTTTTAACGACGGTACTTGACAAGCATGCGATTGTCTACAACGAGCGTCGAAGAAAAGGAGAATTCAACAAACCAAAAGCTGAAAAAGAGGAGGTGACATCATGACATTGCAAAACGAACCCATCAACAGGGAACAGAAGAAAGATAAGTATTGCCGATTCAAAAAGAACGGCATCAAATACATTGACTACAAGGATGCAAACTTCCTTTTGAAGTTTGTAAATGAACAAGGTAAGTTATTGCCAAGACGAATCACTGGTACTAGTTTAAAATACCAGAGAAAAGTTGGACAAGCTGTAAAACGTGCACGTCACCTGGCGCTTCTTCCATATGTTACAGATTCTTTAAAATAAGCGGATCATGGAAATCATATTAAAGGAAGATATCAAAGGATTGGGCTACAAAAACGACACTGTTAATGTAAAGCCCGGGTACGGAAGAAACTATCTTATTCCTCAGGGACTGGCTATCATCGCTAATAAATCAAATAGCAAGATGATAGAAGAAAACATCCGTCAGGCAGCGCATAAAGCTGAAAAGCTTAAAAATGACGCTGAAGATCTGGCTAAAAAGATTGGTGCCATTTCATTGGAGATCAAGACAAAAGCTGGTGAAAGCGGAAAAATCTTTGGAGCAGTTACTGCCCTACAGGTAGCAGATGCCCTGAAAGAAAAAGGATTTGAGATTGACAGGAAGCGAATCAGCTTTAATGGTAACATCAAGGAACTTGGTGAGCATACTGTCACCCTTGATCTACACAAAGAAGTTCATCATGAGATCACAGTGAATGTGATTTCAGAGTAAATCATTAATCATTTTATAAAAAACCCCGGCAATTTGTCGGGGTTTTTTTATTTTCTTAACATCTTGTTAATCATTAGTTAGCTTTTAGTTAATATATACTAGTGTGATTAAGGATAACTTTGCATTTTGAAATTGCCTCCACCACAACAACATAACTAAATGAACTTTAGCCTGTTCGATATCTTAACATTATTTGGCGCGCTGGGATTCTTCATCTATGGCATGAAGATCATGAGTGAAAGTATTCAGCGAGTGGCAGGTTCTAGAATGAGAGAAATCCTCAGTTCTATGACTTCAAACAGGTTTAAAGGTGTACTTACCGGATTCCTGATTACCAGTATTGTTCAATCCTCTTCGGCTACCACGGTGTTAGTGGTCAGCTTTGTGAACGCTGGCTTACTCTCCCTCATCGAAGCCATTGGCGTGATCATGGGAGCTAATATTGGGACCACCATTACGGCCTGGCTGATATCCATCATAGGCTTTAAGGTGAAAATTTCAGCCTATGCCCTACCCATTATTGCAATCGGCTTTCCTTTGATCTTTTTCAATAGAGACAAACTGAAATCATGGGGTGAAGTTTTAATTGGTTTTGCGTTGCTCTTTCTTGGACTCGAATTCCTGAAGGATTCGGTCCCTGACTTACAGTCAAATCCGGAAATACTGATCTTTCTTTCAAAATATACCGATCTGGGATTCCTGTCCACGCTCATTTTTGTCATCATCGGAACCTTGATCACTGTGGTAGTCCAATCTTCCAGTGCTTCTATGGCTCTCACACTGGTCATGGCCAACAATGGATGGATACCTTTTGAACTGGCAGCGGCGATGGTTCTGGGTGAAAACATTGGTACAACCATTACTGCCAATCTCGCAGCAATGATCGCCAACTATCACGCCAAAAGAGCTGCTTTAGCGCATCTCATATTCAATGTTTTTGGGGTGTTCTGGATCATTGCGCTCTTACATCCGGTATTGCTAATGATTTCGTCATTTATGACCTCTATGGGTAATGGCGACCCTTTTACAAACCCGGAAAGTATACCAATTTCCTTATCTGTTTTCCATTCAGCATTTAATATTACCAATACCTTGTTGCTCGTATGGTTTTGTCCATTTATTGCCAAGGTGGCGATTCGACTCATTAGAACAAGGGAGGAGGACATTACCGAATTGAAATACATCAACGTAGGTATGCTCAGTACTGCTGAGTTGTCGATCGAACAGGCTAACAAGGAGATCGTGCGGTTTGCTGAGATGACTCAGGAAATGTCTGATCTGTTCAAAAAACTACTGGAAGCCTCTAAAGCCAAAAAGCAGCGAAAGCTGATGAAAAAGGTAATAAAATATGAAGAGCTTACGGATACACTCGAGGACGAGATCTCAAAATATCTGTTCCAGATCTCCAGCGACAAGAGTCTAAGTGTAGAAGGTAGTGAGAAAGTAGCTATCCTATTAAGCACCTCCAACGAGTTGGAACGCATTGGAGACATTTTTTATCAGATGTCCAAGGATATTGATGCCAAAATGGAAAAAGGCCTTGCATTTACTGATAAGCAATTGTCAAACCTATATTCAATGATAGAGCATGTTGACACTGCCCTGGATATCATGGTCAAAAACATAGCAGCTTTTCCAAACGGAGGTGACTATGAAAATGCGCTCAAAGTGGAAAAGAAAATAAACAGCCTGAGAGACAAATTGCGTAAAGAACAGGTGAATGGCACGGACAAAAAGGCCTCTAACAAAGTAACCAATAGCTTGTATAAAGACCTCTACCATCTATGTGAAAAGTTAGGGGATCACATCATTAGCATAAGCGAAGATATTGTCGTCGTAAAAGAAGGTGTTTCAAAAACTTCGGTAAAGGAGCCAATTTAACATGATTCAGGGAAGTGATTCCAATAATTTATGGAGAAATGGTGCCATCATCCTACTCTCCATAATACTCTTTCTACTTTCCATCAGCTGGCTGGGCTATGGCTTTAGTAAAATTGGAAAGGACACCGCCGAGTCAATTATTATTGCCACTTCTAATCCATTTATCGGTTTATTTATTGGGTTACTGGCTACAGCGATTCTTCAAAGCAGCTCTACCACAACTTCTCTGGCAGTGGCGGCCGTAGCATCCGGCTCGCTTTCCCTGGAGCAGGCAGTGCCTATCGTAATTGGTGCAAATATCGGAACCACCATCACCAGCACCATCGTTTCCATGAGTTATATCACTTCTACAGGTGAATTTAGAAAAGCTGTGGCAGGTGGTACCATCCATGATTTCTTCAACATTCTTACGGTAATCATCTTATTCCCACTGGAATTAAAATATGGGATCCTAACAGACCTTAGTCACTTCTTTGTCCAATTCACCCATGTTGATGCCGGAAGTGGTTTGAAATTTGACCTGTTTGGAATTGGTAATAGCATTGAGCGAATTGGCAATAACCTGATTAAATGGGTCGGAGCACTCGGATTAATTATCGGATCATTTATTTTGCTTTTTGCTACGGTGAAGATGATTTCGCAAGTATTGTCAAAAGCGCTTATTGGGAACGCGAGAAGTAGGTTTGAAAGCATCTTTAATCTACCAGTAAAATCTTTTGGATGGGGGTTACTACTTACCACCATCATTCAATCCAGTTCCGTAACCACTTCCCTCCTCGTACCCCTTACGGCTACAGGCAAAATCAGGATAGACAATGCGTTGAAGTTCATTATCGGTGCCAATATAGGCACCACCATTACCGCCATACTGGCGTCATTATTTAAAAGCGAAGCCGCTGTGAGTCTTGCATTTGTTCACTTCTTTTTTAACCTGATCGGTTCATGCATTTTCCTTTTTGTACCCTATGCTTCAAAACTACCCATCGCATTGTCTCAATACCTGGGCTACCTGTCTGAAAAGTACAGGATTGTTGGATTGATGTATATAATCATCACTTTTTTCATATTCCCTTTCGCGCTCATCTACTTCAGCAAGTAATCATTTGTCCGAGGTCAGATACAATCTTGCCGCTTCCGCTGGTCTGTTGTCCCCACATCTAATAGCCTTCCAGCGTTTGCTCAATGATCAAATGCCCTTAGAAAGATCTATAATCGCTATGATTCAATATCTATAACTTTGTACTTCCTTAAATAGGTAATCATCAAATGTTTGTACTCCCTTTTGAAATTAGTCAAGCACCCTTTAGCCTCTCCATTAGAGACCATGTGATACTTATGGGTTCGTGTTTCTCTGAAAATATCGGAGCGAAACTGACTGGTCATAAATTCAGAGCACTTATCAATCCATTTGGGGTCATCTACAATCCCATCTCCATTTTCAAGACCCTACAGCAATCCGTAAATCCTCAACCACAGGAAGACAGGATTGTAGAAGCAGATCAGATCTATCACCACTGGGATACCCACTCTGACTTGTCTGATCCATCGCGAGAAACACTCATCTTGAAGCTTAAAAAGCAACGAGAATTAACACGAACCATACTCTCCCAGGCTTCAACACTGGTACTGTCGCCTGGAACAAGCTGGGTATATCGTCATCATTCGGATCACTCAATCGTAGCCAATTGCCATAAAGTCCCTCAAAAAGAATTCACGAAGTCATTGCTTACCGTAGACCAGATCACTCAAAGCTATTCTGAAACCATCTCTCTGGTAAGGTCATTGAACCCTCAACTCAATGTTGTGGTTACGATAAGCCCGGTACGCCATGTCCGCGATGGCTTAATCGAAAACAATCAAAGCAAAGCGATCCTGATAGAGGCTGTACGTCAAATCATTGCCAATGACACTAAGGCTTCTTACTTTCCTTCATACGAGATCCTCATCGATGTATTGAGAGATTATCGTTTTTATAAAGAGGATATGATTCACCCCAATGATCAGGCCATTGACTATATATGGGAGAAGTTTGGCCAGAGCTATTTTGATAGAGAAACCCAAAATTTTATCAAAGAATGGGGAAAATTGGCCAAATCCATGAATCACCGGCCTTTTCACCCTGAAACTGCTGCTCATCAATCATTTCTAAAATCGACTGCTAAAAAGCTACAGTCATTGGCAGATGTGGTTGATATAGAAGAGGAACTAAAAGCCATCAAAAAACAATTATTAGATTCATGAGACAATTACTCATCTTATCTCTTTTTCTCACCTTTAGCTGTAAACCACCTATGAACAAGGAATCACCTACTCACACCAACGCTTTAATCAATGAGGCCAGCCCCTACCTGCTACAACATGCCCACAACCCCGTAAACTGGTATCCATGGGGCAAAGAAGCTTTGGAAAAAGCCAAAGCTGAAGATAAGCCCATCATTCTGAGTATTGGTTATTCATCTTGCCACTGGTGCCATGTGATGGCTCATGAATCCTTTGAGAATGACAGCATTGCCGAAATCATGAACAAACATTTCGTCAATATCAAGCTCGATCGTGAGGAGCGACCTGATATTGATCAGATCTATATGGAGGCCGTGCAGGCCATGGGGATCAATGGTGGTTGGCCGCTGAACGTGTTTCTGTTTCCTGACCAAAAACCATTTTACGGCGGCACTTATTTTCCACCTCAAAACTGGTATAAGCTTCTGGAAGCAGTTGCTAAAGCCTACGAAAATGATCGCGATAAGCTATATGAATCCGCCATCAATTTTACCAAGGCATTAAATCAGGCCGAAGGGGAAACCTATGGTTTAGGAAGCGATTCCATGCCGATCACCATGGAGACAATGAAGGGCACTTATGAAAAGCTCAAAAACAACTTTGATAAGGAATGGGGAGGCGTGAGAAAGTCCCCCAAATTCCCTATGCCGTCAGTGTGGCAATTTTTGGTACACTATCACTACTATTCAAAAGATCAGTCTGCCCTTGATCATCTGACTTTCACACTGGATAAAATTGCCATGGGTGGGATCTATGATCACATTGGAGGTGGCTTTTCCAGGTATGCTGTAGATGCGGAATGGCATGTCCCCCATTTCGAGAAAATGCTTTACGACAACGGACAATTGCTAAGCCTCTATGCCAATGCCTATAAGGTCACGGGAAATCACAACTACCATCAGGTAATGAAAGAAACTGCTCAGTGGCTGGAGCGCGAAATGTTGGATGATAATGGGGGGTTTTATGCCGGCATGGACGCCGACAGTGAGGGTGAAGAAGGTAAATATTATGTGTGGTCCCAGGAGGAAATCAGCGCCATTGCTGATGACAATAGAAATATCATCTCGTCTTACTACGACGTGAGCGTGGCTGGTAACTGGGAAGGCAAAAATGTATTAAGGACCCTGGTACCTCTAGATGAGTTTTGTCAAAAGAATAGATTGACGCAGGAGCAATTCTCACAAATTTTATCAGAATTTAAAGCCAAAGCATTGGCTGAGCGACAAAAAAGGATCAAGCCAGGCCTAGACACCAAAATCATTTCCGGATGGAATGGACTGGCTCTGACAGGTCTACTGGACGCTTACCAGGCCACCAAAGATGAACACTTTCTAAAACTGGCCAGAAACAATGCGCAATTCCTGTTAAAGGAAATGATCAACAAAGACGGTTCGCTGAAAAGAACCTATGGATCAAGTATTCCTGGCTTCATGGAGGACTACAGCGCTATGATTCAGGCTTTTGTGAGGTACTATGAAACGTTGTTTGATGAGCAATTTCTCCATGCTGCTAAAAAGCTGGCAGATTATGCTGTAGATCAATTTTATGATTCTAATGATAAACTCTTCTTTTTCACTGGAGATGAATCAGAGACCCTGATCGCCCGAAAAAAGGAGATTTTTGACAACGTAATCCCTTCTTCCAACTCGATCATGGCTGAAAACCTGTTGAAACTAGGAACCTTATATGACAACAAAGCCTATCTTGAAACGGCAAAATCAATGTTTGGCCAGGTATCCGGATTACTCTCTAAAGACCCCGAATATCTCTCGAACTGGAATACAGTGGCCATGAACCACCTGGGTCAAAATGCTGAAGTTGTGATCCTGGGCAACCATTTTGCCGACTTTGGGAGTATCATCAATCATACATTTATCCCGGATATGACATTGATGGGTGCCAAAGAAAGCAGTAATCTACCTTTGTTTGAGTATAAGTTTACTGAAGAAGGAAAAACTACAGTTTATGTTTGCTACAACAAAAGCTGTAAGCAACCGGTAACGGACCCTGAGATGGCTAAAAAACAATTGATTGGAAAATCAATATTTCCTAATTAAATATTTATATATTTATATATACATAATCAGCTATCAAGTGGAAAGTTTAAAAGCAGATAAAGAACGGATTGAGACCATTCGTAAACTTATCAGAGAAGACAAATTGGACCCTACAGCTCTGGAGGGTTTTATCAATGGCTATGAAGAACTCATTGAACTCACAGAAGCATCTATTGAGATGATTGATCATTTGGTTCAAAAAGCACACATCAATAAATCTGTTTGACCCTACTATTTTATTGACAGCCAGCTTCTGTTTATCTTAGGCCTCCTTTGAATTTTGCAGAAGTAATACTACCTATTCCACTACATAGGACGTTCACCTATGTGCTTCCTGACAACCTGACCGAACAGGCACAGGTAGGATCTCGGGTTATCGTGCTATTTGGAAGTAAAAAGATCATTACCGGTGTCATTCACAGTTTGCATCAGGTGCGCCCGGAAGGTTTTGAACCCAAAGAAGTCATCGACATATTGGATGAGACACCCTCTATCACTTCAAATCAAATCGCGTTCTTCAATTGGATAAGTAGATATTATATGTGTGCCGTTGGGGAAGTGGTGCAGGCTGCCTTACCTGCCGGGCTGAAGATCTCCAGCGAGTCCTATTTGTCGCTCAATGACGATTTTGACCCCAATGAGGTGGTCTTGACTGATAAAGAAGAAATCATTGTTCATCATCTGACCAATGGGGACCTTAAGATTCAGGATATTGGTAAGATCCTGAACATTCAATCCCCGCATCACCATATCAAGAAGCTTGCAGACAAACACGTGATCCAATTGTTTGAGCAGCTAAACGATAAATACACGGCTAAAACCGAAAAGAGGATCAAGCTGACTCCTTCCCTGTTGCAATCAGATGCATTGGATGATGTAGCTTCACAGCTGGAGAAAAAGGCCAAGCAATATGATGTTTTGATGGCCTATCTAAGGCTGACACAGGTAGATGAAAACCCGGGTCTCAATGAAAGGGGAATTCCCAGAAAGGCACTAATCAACCAGGACCTTAGTCTTTCCAGTATAAATACGCTCATCAAAAATGGTGTTTTGGAGGAATGGGATCAAAGAGTATCCAGAGTTGAAATCGGAGATAATTCCAATAGAAAAGCCCCCATACTATCTACCATACAGGAAGAAACCAAGTCAAAGATTATAAATCTGTTTCAGGAAAAAGATACTGTGCTCCTCAAAGGAGTAACCGGTAGTGGTAAAACAGAAATCTATATTTCCCTGATCATGGATATCATTTCTTCAGGAGGCACTGTTCTCTATCTGTTACCCGAGATAGCGTTAACCACACAGATCATCAAGCGATTGGCTGCTGTTTTTGGTAATGACTTTGGGGTATATCACTCAAAATATTCAGACAACGAACGGGTAGAAATCTATGAAAATGTCCTCCATAAAAAGTATTCTTTGGTTGTTGGAGTACGAAGCGCAGTCTTTCTCCCCTTTTCAAACCTTTCATTGATCATCGTGGACGAGGAGCATGAAAACTCCTATAAGCAATTTGATCCTGCGCCCAGGTATCATGCCCGTGATGCAGCCATATATCTGGCTGGGATATTCAAAGGCAAGACATTGCTCGGTACAGCCACACCATCCATTGAATCGTATTATAATGCCACGCACGGCAAGTACGGCCTGGTCAACCTTGACCAGCGGTATGCCGATGTCAGCCTCCCAACGGTAGAGATCGTGAACATGGTAAAGGAAAAGAGTCGCAAGCGGTTAAAAGGTAACTTTTCTTCGATACTATTCGACAGAATCACTAAAGAGTTAGAAGCGGGAAAACAGATCATCATCTTTCAAAACCGTCGAGGATACGCCCCTTTCCTATCATGTGAGCAATGCGGTCATATTCCTAAATGCCCTAACTGTGATGTGAGTCTTACCTATCATGCGCACACCAACTTCATCATGTGCCATTATTGCGGGTATAAGAAGGAGACCATCCACGAATGCCCGGATTGCCAGTCAACAGCCATCAAAGCCATCAGCTATGGAACTGAGAAGCTCGAGGAAGAATTGAGCATCCTTTTTCCGGATGCGAACATTGGCCGTATGGACCTTGACTCAACGCGTAGCAAATTTAGCTATGAGAAAATCATCAATTCCTTTGAGTCTGGAGAAATTGATATCCTGGTGGGTACGCAGATGGTAGCTAAAGGATTGGACTTTGATCATGTGACCCTGGTCGGCATCTTCGACACCGATCGAATGATCCATTTTCCTGATTTTCGATCTCATGAACGAGCCTTCCAACTGATGTATCAGGTAAGTGGGCGTGCAGGCAGAAAGAAAGACCTGGGAAGCGTTCTCATCCAAACCAACAACCCTGACCAAAAGATCCTGGAACTGGTTAGGACCCATGACTACGAGTCATTTTATCGGGGAGAACTTGATGAAAGAGAGGTTTTTAAGTATCCACCCTTTTATAGGATCATCAAGATCATCGTAAAGCACAAAGACAAAAATACCAGTTTCAATGCCGCACAATTTTTAGTAAACGAAGCTGTAAGGTCTTTAGGCAATCAGCGTGTAAATGGACCTGTTGAGCCAATCATCTCCCGAATCAGAAACCAATACCTCTATGATATTACCATAAAGCTTGAAAAACAGGGCTTAAAATTAGCAGCGATAAAAGAATTCCTCCTTAATTCGCGTAATATGTTACAAAGCCAACGTTCCTATAGGAGTGTGAGAGTTATTTTTGATGTTGATCCTGTTTAGGGTATGAGAGGACTGTCTATCATATTTATTATTTGGCTTGCTTTCTGCACAGCTTGTGATCCCTGTGAAAACTGTGGCGAACCGTTGATATATGAGCCAACTGTCGAGTTGGTGTTCATCAATAAAGATACTTTACAAAAGCTGGAGGATGAACTGGGAGTATTTTCAGACTCACTGGATAGTAATGAAGATAAGGAAGGATTGGCGCAAGATGAACTCGACTCACTGGAAGCCCGCCTGATTGTGGTTAATGATTCGATCGAAAATGGGAACAATTCCTATCAGGAAGAAAAGGAAGAATTAGAAACCTTGATCAGTGATTACCTCGATTCATTGGTATATTATGATGCTCTACTCACCCAGATCGATTCTGTCATAGACTATCTGAATACGCAAAAGAGCTATGTGAACAAAGGACTACTTCGTATCGATACATTGTTCATCAATGATCAATACCTTACCTATGAAGACAGTTTTGAAACCTATGACGCTCCATTGCTGATGAATGAAGAATCATTCACTCAGTTTGAGATCGTCATTGGAAATTTCAGGGGGGAAATTGCATTTGACTATGACCTGGAAGAGTTTGTGGATGCCACCCGGGAGATCAAGCTGAGAGCTTTCAATATACACCCTGTAAACTCTTTTGGGTTTGATTCTGTGGGTGAACCCATTTGTGTAACCGATCAATGCAGAGATGATGAAACGACTGTATATTTATATTTTGAGTAGTGTCTGGTGTTACTCTATATGGTCACAAACCGCAGCACCAGACACGACCATCATAGAAAGCCAGAAATTGATCAGGCCTTCAATATATGCTGATTATGGAAAGCTAATTACCCGTTTGGTGGGCTACGAAGACAAGCTGGAAGGTGCTTTTTCTTTGTTGTTTCTCGAGCAGTATGAATTGATCGCTGAGATGGGCACAGCAACACTCTCTCCAGCCGAGTCATACACAAATGGCAACTACTCAGCCGAAGGTACTTATTACCGTTTTGGTGGTGGATATTTAGGTACTTTCAAATCCAATTTCGCCATAGGCCTTAGTGCCAGATATGGAGTAAGCAAATTCAGTGATCAGGGATTCATCGAGATTGAAGGAGGCAGCGGTATTGAGAACAGCTATAGCAAGAAATTTGAGCGACCTGACCTGGAGGCTCGCTGGTGGGAATTGGTGGTGACCTCTGAGAAAAAACTTAGGTTCAACAAGGACAATTTATCAGCTTGGTACAATGATATACTTGCCATAGGATTTAATATCCGGATGCGGTTTCTGGTCACTTATGACAAGGAAAGTCCCATTGATGTATACAGTATTCCAGGGTATGGGAAGTCACTGGATAGGTCCACGCCGGCGCTTAATTTGTTTGTGAAGGCGTATTTGTTTTAGGACGCGAAGTATTGATCGTCAATCCCCTGCGGTTATTCGCTATTTAAAAAGAAGAATTACAATTCCCAGTCGTCGTTGAGAATACTGATGGCGTGGTGACCGGTAAGATCAAACTGACAGGGCACCAGGGAGATGTAATTTTGAGCGATCGCCCACTCATCATTGTCTTCACCTTTGTCATGATTCACAAAATTGCCGACCATCCAGAAGTATTTTCTTCCATTGGGGTCTACCCGTTGATCGAATTCTTCTTCCCATCTGGCATTGGCTTGTCTGCAGATTTTAATACCCCGGATGTTTTGGTTTTGCTTCGGAGGAATGTTTACATTCAATGCAATGCCTTTTGGAATACCCTTGTTCAAAGTCTCACTAGCAATTTTAAGGATGTATTCGTCCGCATGGGACATATCCGCGTCGTGACTATAGTCACACAATGAAAATCCAATGGCTGGTGTCCCCTCTATGGCGGCTTCAATGGCGGCGCTCATGGTACCGGAGTACAATACACTGATTGAGGTATTGCTTCCGTGATTGATCCCACTAACAACTAAATCTGGTTTTTGATCCTTCAGTAAATGATGTTTTGCCAGTTTCACACAATCAGCCGGAGTCCCACTACACTCATAAGCAGCAACGTCTTTAAACATGCTGTTTTCAGTCAATCGAAGGGTATCTCCTACTGTAATAGCATGCCCCATACCGGATTGAGGGCTATCGGGTGCCACGACAATCACCTTCCCCAGCTGCTTCATGAGGGAGACCAATTTCGCAATACCAGGAGAGGTGATCCCATCATCATTTGAGACCAGAATAAGAGGCTTAGACATCGTGTGTTATTAGGATTAAATTGAGTTGTAAAAAGCAGTGATTCGGATCAGGTCCCGAACCTCATCGGTTTTCAGATTATTCTTCTTGATGAAGTTTTTTACGTCATTGGACTTTCTTGCCATGATACTGAGCAGGTCACTGCGCTTTCCGGTAAACATCTGAATATTTCCTTTCTTGTCCAGAAAATAGAATGTTTTCATCATCTTGTCCTGCATCACAGTTCCACTCCAGTATACCGAAGAGTTGGGCACATTTTCCTGTACCACAGCTTCGCGGGCTAGCAAAGAAAGAGGTGCTTCATACAAGACTTCAAAAATGATGGGGATCGTGTAGTCGTAATTCACTTCATAAGGAATTGAGTAAAACTGCCGATAATTTTTTACAACCTTATCAAAGATCTCAAAATAGAAAATCTTATGACTGCTGAAGGTTTGTACTTTTGATTTGTTAACTATCAGCTGCACAATATTGGCCTCCATATCATATTTGATAAGACCCTTCAACGTATCGTCTTCTGTGGTTACCAAAAACCCTTCATGCCACACTTCATTAGAAAACTGAGCCTTGAGGCCAAGTGAGGCAATTAAGCATATAGTGATAAAAACAGTCTTTTTCATTTTTTTACTTTCAAAATGGTATGTCCCATCTTGTCCCGTTTAGTTTCCAGGTACTTAATGTTGTGCTTGTTGGGAACGACTTCAATTCCTACATTCTCAACAATTTCCAAACCATACCCCATTAATCCAACACGTTTTTTTGGATTATTTGTTATCAATCTGATCTTAGTTATTCCTAATTTTCTCAGAATCTGGGCGCCTACACCATAGTCACGTTGATCCATTTTAAAGCCCAACTGGAGATTTGCCTCTACTGTATCCATTCCCTCTTCCTGCAGCTTATAAGCCTTGAGTTTGTTCAATAGTCCAATACCTCTTCCTTCCTGATTCATATATAGGACGACTCCCTTTCCCACTTCCTCTACCATGGCCATAGCGCTGTGCAGCTGATTGCCACAGTCACATCTATATGAACCGAAAATATCACCGGTAAGACATGATGAATGCACCCTTACCAATACCGGTTCATCCTCTTTCCACTCACCTTTGTATAACGCCAAATGCATCTCACCAGTATTTTTTTGCTTAAATGCCTTTAGCTTAAATTCCCCATGTTCGGTAGGCATATCTACTGTCACCTCCTCCTCTACCAGGGATTCGATTGTCATCCTGTAGGAAATCAGGTCCTTGATCGACACCAGCGGAATTTTGAATTTATCAGCTATGATCCTTAAGTCCGGCACTCTGGCCATGGACCCGTCTTCTTTGAGCACCTCTACCAATACCCCGGCAGGATAAAGTCCTGCGAGCCTGGCCAGGTCTATAGCTGCCTCTGTATGCCCTGTCCTCCGTAGGACTCCCCCTGGCTTGGCTTTCAATGGAAAAATATGGCCCGGACGACCAAGATCTTCCGGCTTAGTGTCGGGGTTTACCAGTGCCTGAACTGTTTTTGCTCTGTCGGAAGTAGAAATACCGGTTGTCGTTTCATCACTGATCAGATCCACTGAAACAGTAAAGGGTGTTTCATGTACCGCTGTATTCTTACCAACCATCAGGTCGAGTCCCAACTCATCGCAACGCTCTTCCAGCAATGGAACACAGATCAATCCTCTCCCTTCTTTAGCCATAAAATTGATGATCTCTGGTGTAACCTTTTCTGCAGCACAGATGAAATCCCCTTCATTTTCACGGTCTTCATCGTCTACTACTATTACTACCTTACCTGCTCTTATAGCTTCAATCGCCTCCTCTATACTATCTAATAATTTGTCCTGATTCATTCTTTACACTTATAGCTATTATACAAATTACCTGGCTGTGACGTTCCCAAGTATCTTTGCAATGTCCATTTCTATCTTTTTTAATTCACTGATTTCATCCAGGTAGTGATCCAAATCGCTGTCTGATGCTTCCTTAAGCTTCTGACTTTCTTCATGGATCAAATGCTGGATGATCCGAAATTTTAATCGTAAAATATTGGTATATGTTACATCCCTAAGGATCTCATTTTCCTTTGGAATGTGGATCTTGTACTTTTTCTCCCAGTTCTCGCTGAGCTCATATTTATTGGTCATGAACTCTACCACCGTCTTCTTGATCTGCTCCGATCCATGTTGAAGCAAATAATCCCCATCGATGATCTCCCCGGCTTTTAAGCGCTCTTTAAAGATCTCAAGAATCTCATAGTAGATCGGATTGGTGAATTTGATCTCCTCTACTTCAGCCAGAAAATACTTGATCAGAGATTCATCTTCTACTTCCTGTCCCTTGATGGTATTCTTGCCATAGTTCACCAATACACGGATGCTCTCCTTTTCCTGAAATTCTATGACCTTGAGGATATCAATCCCTTCTAGCTTGTCATCCTCCTCCAGCGGCATATCTACCAGAGGCTCGAATGGTCTCGTCTCCTGTCCGGGCTTTTTCCGTTCCGAAAGCAAAATCTTGTTTTGCTCAGCTACCAAAACAGCTTCGTCAATACCCATCAGGTAGCTACACTCTTTGATATAAACCGTCCGTTTGACAGGGTCATCAATTTTAGTGATGCTCACCACAATATCTTTGATCATGGCAGCTTTCTTCACAGGATCTCCCTGTGCCTCCTCCATGAACAGCCTGGTCTTGAACTGTATGATATCCTGGGATTCCTCTTCAATGAAATGGGTAAACGCACTTGTCCCCAACTGCCTGGCATAGCTGTCAGGGTCTTCACCATCTGGCAATGCAACGGCTTTCACATTGAGTCCTCCTGCCAATAGCATGTCAATGCCCCGGATCGATGCTTTGATACCCGCCTGATCACCGTCAAAGATGATTGTGACATTTTCGGTATACCTGCGGATCAACTTGATCTGATCTTCAGTAAGTGCTGTTCCAGAAGAGGACACCACATTGTGGATCCCTGTCTGATGCATGGAAATCACATCAGTATATCCTTCCACCAGGAAGCAATTGTCTTTTTTTCGTATTTCCTTTTTGGCAAAAAAGATCCCATAGAGAATCTTGCTCTTGTTGTAAAGCTCTGTCTCTGGGCTGTTGAGATATTTAGGTTGTTTCTTCTCTTTCGTAAGAATCCGGGCTCCAAATGCAATAACCTTTCCTGTGAGGTTATGGATAGGAAAAATGACCCGGTTCCTAAACCTGTCATAACTCTTATCCTCTTTTGAGATGATCAGCCCGGCTTCTTCCAGAAGCTCTTTGCTATAGCCTTTTTGTTCTGCAGCTTTGAGCAGACCGTCCCAGGCTTCCATACTATATCCTAATTCAAAATCTTTAATAGAGTCTTCAGTAAACCCTCTTTCTTTGAAATAGCTAAGGCCGATTGACTTTCCTTCCTCATGATTCCACAAGGTATCCACAAAGAAGTCTCTGGCAAATCCTAAAACGATGAAAAGACTTTCTCTCTTGTTCTGAGCTTCGATAGCTTCATCGCTCTGCTCCTCTTCTATGATTTCGATGCCATATTTCTGAGCCAGGAATTTGATGGCTTCGATGTAGCTGAGCCCATCGATCTCTCGGATAAAGGTGATGGCATCCCCTCCTTTTCCGCTGCTAAAATCTTTGAAAATCCCCTTGGATGGGACCACATAGAATGATGGAGTTTTCTCATTGGTAAAGGGGCTGAGGGCTTTGTAACTTGACCCGGACCGCTTTAAAGTCACAAAATCCCCAACGACTTCGACAATGTCGGCTTTGTTTTTTACTTCTTCAATCGTGACAGGGGAAATCATAGAGACAGAATTGTGCCGTAAATCTAAGGCTTATAGTTCAGATAACCTGTCCCGAAACAGGATTGAGATCAATTGCAGAAACCAAAATTCCTGTCACATGTACTCTTACCTTCCTGTAAGACTATTTTTGTTTGCCTATGTGTTTGGTTTATGACATCAGTTGTCAGAAAATCCTCCACCAAATGGATATAGTCTTTGCCTATGGGTTTCCCCGCCCATTCATGTCCGCCATTACAATCTGTGACGATATAAAAAGGCTTATTCAGATGCTCAAGCTTATCTGAAATCGCCTTTGCACCATAAAGGGTCATGAACCCTTCGTTCACTGGCTTGCAATAATGATGTGATGCCATGTCGTATGGCACCAACGGATCACAGGTGCCATGAAAAAGCTGGGTAGGAATTGCAGATGAATCCGAGATCCAGCCAATATCCAGAACAGCACCCGCCATGCTGATCACTCCCGCATATTTGAAAGCATCGGGTAAAATCCCCGCTTTGGTTTCCTTCCAATAGGCAGCCTGAACTACTGCCTCTGCCCCGGCACTACTACCTGCCAGGACAACTTTATTCGGGTCAATTTGATATTTATCCTGATTATCAATGAGATGCTTTACTGCCTGATGGGTATTCCTGGCAGATGCATTGAAAGTTTGAATTTTTTCCTGAATAGGGACATCACATCCGAAACCCTTCCCCTTTCTGGTGAGGTGATAGGAAATGGTTGCCGTTACCCATCCCCTTTCAGCGAAATACTGACAAAACTCCAGGTTGCGCTGGCTGTCTCTTGTACCACCGGAAAAACCTCCTCCATGGACATAGACAAGTAAAGGTTTGACCTTATCTCCCCCCCTGGGAACAAAAATATCCATTGAAAGTGTATCCGTATAGTTGATGGTTATTTGCTCAATATCCTGGGCATGGAGATCGGGATTAACTGCGAAAAGCAGGATAAAACTGAAAATGGAAAGATGTCTCATGATTCAAAAATAAGGACTATGGCGTCTTAATTTGAAAAAATGTCGTTTATATAGTTGATTGCGTTTTGCTATCTTTAACAATAAGAAATAGTAGATATCTATGAACCTTCTGGAAAACGGCCATATCCTCAAGTTCCCTGAACATCTCACCTTCACTGATGATGAGCTTTTTGCTTTTTGTCAGAAAAATCCAGAGTTGAATATTGAAAGGGACAAGTATCAAAACCTAATTATCATGTCACCTTCCGGAAGTCTTTCAGAAAATCTTAGTACTAAAATTCTTATAAAACTTGGCATTTGGAATGAATTACATTCTCCAGGAAAAGTATTTGGATCGTCAGCTGGATTTACCCTTCCTGACGGTTCTATGAGATCTCCTGACGTATCCTGGGTTTCCAATCACCAATGGGATAAATTGACAAAAGAGCAAAAAATGAAATTTGCACCCGTTTGCCCGGAATTTATTGTAGAGGTGAAATCACCATCTGATTCCTTGAAGGAGCTCAAAAATAAGATGACTGAATGGATGGCTAACGGCGTTGAGCTTGCCTGGCTGATTGATATAGAAGAACACAAAGTGAATATCTACCATAAAGATGAATCACATCAGGAGATTGAAAATTTTGACAAGAAACTTAGTGGTGGAGATGTTTTACCAGGATTTGAATTTGACCTCTCCTTATTGAAGGACGAATAGCCAAAAAGATTATCCTCCACAAGATTATCCTTCCACCTCATTTCAACCAATGCACCTTTGCTGTTTTCACATTTTCTGAATTGGTTCCAATCATTACCTCAAAGTCGCCGGGCTCCCAATCATATTTCATCTCCAGACTTTCCGATGAAACATAATTATAAAACTTTAGGTCATCAGTTGTAATCTCAAAGCTCACCACCTTACTTTCTCCTGGTGCAATCTCTACTTTCTGAAACCCCTTCAATTCTTTGACTGGTCGTGTGACCGATCCAACCAGGTCCCGGATATAAAGTTGAACCACCTCCTTGCCTGTCACTTCACCTGCATTTTTTACAGGGATCGACACACCTAAATTAGTGCGCTCCCCTGATAATGTATCGGCTGATACTGTTAACTCTCCATATTCAAATGATGTATAGCTTAGACCATATCCAAACGGATATAGCGGCTCATTACTCACATCCAGATAATTTGAAGTGAATTTCTGAAACCAGGCACCCTCTGGCAATGGCCTCCCCGTATTCTTATGGTTATAATAAATCGGTATTTGCCCCGTATTTTGAGGAAAAGTGGCTGTAAGCTTTCCTGAAGGATTAACATCTCCGAAAAGCACATCCGCCACGGCCAGACCGGCCTCTGTTCCCGGAAACCAGGCATTGAGGATTGCTGGTACATGGTCCTGTTCCCATTTGATGGCCATAGGTCTGCCAGCAAGTAGCACCATCACTACCGGCTTACCTGTTTTCAGCAATGCACTCATCAGATTACGCTGATTCTCTGGCAATTCAATGCTTGTCAGACTACTACTCTCCCCGGAAGATTCTGCCGCTTCGCCAAGAACCGCCACTACCACATCAGATTGATTAGCTACCCGAATCGCTTCTGCGATGAGGGATGCTTCAGGCCTGTCATCACGCCCGGTGGGCTTTCCAAAAATACTCACGCGTGCTTCCTGTTCCGGATCACCGTATACATTAGCTCCTTTGGCATAGCGGACCTCTACCTGACCTGACCCTACTCGTTCCAGACCCTCTTTAATGGAAACTGCCTGATCAAAATCGGCTGCTACACTCCATGTGCCAGCCATATTAACACGATTATCAGCTAATGGACCAATCAGCGCAATGGTTCCGCTCTTTTTAAGTGGTAATACATTCCCTTCATTTTTTAACAAAACCATGGATTGTGCGGCAATTTCACGTGCCAGACGCCGATTTTCCTCGGTAAACACCTCCGTTTTTGCCCGCTTCACATCGCTGTATCTGTAAGGGTCATCAAACAATCCAAGCTGATATTTTGCTGTTAATATCTGGCGTACTGCCTGATCAATAGCATCTTCTGTGACTTTTCCTTCCTCCAAAGACTGTTCAAGCGTAGTGAGAAAACCTTCACCAACCATGTCCATGTCTATCCCGGCAATGAGTGCCAGTGCTGAAACAGTTTTTAAGTCTCCCATACCGTGAGCGATCATTTCATTGATCCCTGTATAATCACTCACTACAAACCCGTCAAACGCCCATTGATTTCTTAAGACCTCCGTCATCAACCACCTGTTCCCTGTAGCCGGAATGCCATCTACTTCATTGAACGATGCCATGACTGACCCAACGCCTGCGTTGATGGCAGCTTTGTAGGGAGGAAAATAATCGTTGTACATGCTGATGCGACTCATGTCAGTAGTATTATAATCTCTACCAGCTTCTGAGGCTCCATACAGTGCAAAATGCTTTACACAGGCCATGATCGTATTGTTAGCTGCCAGGTCATCACCCTGATAGCCTCTCACCATTGCCCTGGCAATTTCACTTCCTAACAAGGGATCTTCTCCTGCACCTTCAGCAATTCTTCCCCATCGAGGATCACGTGAAACATCAACCATGGGTGAAAATGTCCAGGCGATCCCATCAGCTGATGCCTCCTGAGCTGCAATCCTGGCAGATTGCTCCACCAGCTCCATATCCCAGGTTGCTGAGAGTCCTAACGGAATAGGAAAGACCGTCTTATACCCATGAATGACATCCATTCCAAAAATGAGTGGGATCCCTAGCCTGCTTTCCTCCACTGCAATCCGCTGAACTTCACTGATTTTCTCTGCGGTCCGGATATTGAAGAGTCCTCCTACTTTACCTGCTTTGATTTTAGCCGCAATATCAGCGTTAGAGGCCTGTCCAGTGGTGATTTCTCCAGCTGATGGGAGATTGAGTTGTCCCAGTTTCTCCTCAATGGTCATCAAAGCCATGATCGAATCTACTTTGGCGGCGTATGGCCCGGATTCTACCCACTTATTGGGCTTTGGATGACACCCTGGTAAACATCCGACAAGAATTAGCATTCCATAACCAAATATTATCTTCTTCATTTGATTCATTTCTCAATAGTTTTTGACTTTTCCGAAATTCCATTTTCATTGAAGGCTTCAATGGTAAAGTAGTAGGTTTGACCTGCCGTCAAACATCTCATCAAAAGTGAGGTGTCCTCGTAGACTAACCAACTATTATACATTTTGTTAGGTGCTATACCCCACCTGATATTGTACCCCTGGGCACCTTTTACCGGGTTCCAGGCTAAGCTGGCATCCCTTGGATCTTCATCCCGATTCACAGCAAAACCGATAACTTTCCCTGGCTTTTTTCCAAACCCCAATCCGAAAACCCTGATTTCCGATAAAGCAAGGTTTTTGCCGGGCACATCAATGTTCTTATATCGAACATATTTAGCCTCAACCGGCTGGTTAAGGGTGATATAAACATTCGGGGCGTCCTCAAAGCTTTTGCTTCTATCCACGATATTTTTCCAGTTTTTCCCATCTTCAGAAGCCTCTATGACAAATCGATGGCGTAATCCTTCGGTTCTGGTGTAAATGCCTGATTCATGATCATGGAAATTCAATTGCAGTGCATAGATCTTTCCTGGATTGAGCATTTCTATCTCCACCCACTGTTTATCATCATTGGCTGCTGCTACCCAAAAAGATTTGGGGCTTTCGTCTGTCAGCACCTCTGAAATGATCTCCCCATCATTGTTTTTCTTCAGGAGCATTTCAGTGACTTCATAATCGTCGTCAGTTGAGGTGCTCTTTTTGATCTGCATCTGCGAAGAAGAAACGGTGGTCTTGCCTTTATAGGAAAGTAACATCCAGCCACAGTGCTGACCGGCTTTGGTCGGATGATCAGCACCAAATCTGGGATAATCTCCGTAATCAGTATTGGAATGCATCAAGCCTTCATCATCAAAATAGGTCGGAAACATGCATAATCGCCGTTCCCAATGTGAATTGGAGGCCAATGCCATGGTTGAAAAATGCCAGTATTGGCCGTTGGTCTGCTTTACTGTAATACCATGACCGGCACCGTTTGTGAATCCACCCGGTTTAAAACTCATGGGATTGTTTTTCATGTAGGTGAAGGGTCCCAGTGGTGACTCTCCGATGTACACGCCATCTCCGTACACATTGAACTGTGTACCAGGAGCAGCATACTGCAGATAGTACTTGCCATTATACTTTGTCATTGATGCCCCTTCCATATACCCTTCTTTCAGGGTAGGGTGAAAATTATTCTCTCCAAAACGCTCCCATCCATGTTTTTCCTCTACCAGGTTGATCAGATCCTTCCTGACGCCTGTCTCCAGAAAGCGATCATCTTTATTCAGCTCCTTGACTCTGATAGGATGCACATTGGATGACCCCCAATACAGATATGCTTTCCCATCATCATCAATGAATAACTCCGAGTCCTGAATGTTGTTGCTGATGGACGCTGTGGGAGTCCACTTCCCAGTTTTGGGATCATCGGTGTATAAAATACTGCCATAGCCAGCCGGGTCACCAGCGAAGTATACCAGTGAATCCTTATAATTGAATGCAGTTGGTGCATTGCTTCCTTCGAAAAACCATTGCACCGGCTTAATGAAATCCCAATTAATCAAATCCTTTGAATGCCAATACCCAAACGAACGGGTAACGAACATATAATACTCTCCCCGAAATTCAATAACTGCAGGATCTGCTCCGGAACGATATGAAATGTTTCTGGACGAATTGTATACCATATAGGTGTAATCAATGTCCAGAGGGTTGCAATAGGTTTGAGGGATTATCTCTTGTGATTGAACAAAACCAATTGAAAGAATGACTAGTAGGATTGAAAAAAATTGTTTCATCACAGCTTTACATTATTGATTTGTAATTCGGGCCTATCACTTATCATAGGTAAAGCCCAGTTTCATCAGTCCTTCTTTTACCTCCGGGGCAGACATAAACAAGTCCCAAAGCAAACCACTGCGATAATTCTCTATCATTACCGGTATTGGCCCCTGATCAATAGCCAGATACCTGGGTAAATACCAGTCAGCTTCATGTGAGAATGCATCGTACGGTCCGTACTTGCCTACCAGCGAATCAGCATCCTCATACAAATACCTCAGAAAATCCATACTCTGTTCCGGAGTATAAGGAAATGAAGACAATGCGGCTGTAGGTGAAATCACGCCCAGGTCACTGTCTGGTCGGTGACTGGCATATCCCTTCATAGAGTAGCTGGAGGTCAACCCCCAGCAATTTTTACCGTAACCTTCAAAATTATTGGGGTTATTCACGCAGTGGGTATAGTGAATCATGGCATGGTTGTGATTCAGGTCCCAGTAATTACCATATCTGTCAGATAAACCTTTGGGATTGAGACCAAGGTATGAATAGTGTGCCCAAAATAGCGGTCCAACAGGTGAATCATTTCCTGCATAGTGATCCAGGACCGTTTTGTAGCCTAAATATTCCCGGTCTGTTGCAATGGATTCATTCCTCGCCCATCCTTTGTGGTAAACATCGGCAGATACCCCATGTGTGGGTGAGGAAGCGGCCAAAACATACATGATCAGACATTCGTTATAGCCTTCCACATCGAAGTCCTTTTCCCATCCATAATTGGGCGACCAATGCCAGTAAAGCGTATTCTTTCCCTGTGTATACCAGTCAAACTCCACTTCTTTCCATAGCTTATCAATTCTTGAAGCAATCTTCTTTTCTTCTTCATTACCCTCTTTGAAGTACTGCCTGACGCATAATAAGCCTTGAATCAGAAAAGCGGTTTCTACAAGGTCACCACCATCATCTTTCTTGCTGAAGGGCTTCACCTTACCGGTTTCTCCATGCCACCAATGTGGCCATGCTCCATGAAACCGATCTGCAGTCTCCAGGAAATCCAATATTTTCTGATACCGTTTAACAGCCTCCTCCCTGGTGATAAATCCTCGTTCTACCCCTACAAGAATGGCCATCACTCCAAACCCGGATCCACCGGAAGTGACTACATTTTGATCATTCTGAGGATATTGACCATCCATGTGCATACGCTCTCGTCCCAGACCTGAGTTGGGTTCTGCTCCCTCCCAGAAATATTGAAAAGTTTGATATTGGATAAGTGTGAGCAATGAGTCGTCACTCATTCTCAGGGGCTCCTTTTCCTCTGAAACCTGCCTACCTGCACATGATGACAGTATCGCAACAACCAATAGGATGCCAAATTTCTCAAGGTTATTCATAGGTGAAATCAAGTTTTTGAAGTCCGTTTTGTATTTCTGGTGCTGACATGAACAGGTCCCACAGCAATCCAGTTCTGTAATTTTCAATCATAACAATGATGGGTCCCTGATCGATAGCCAGGAAGGATGACGCTGTCCAATCTGATGTCAGATTAAATGCATCATAAAACCCATTTTCTCCCCACAGCCGATCGCCCAGGATATAATAAAAGTGCCTGATGGCTTCCATTGACTCCTCCGGCGTATATGGAATCGAGGAAATGGCTGCTGTAGGTGTGATTACCCCTCTGTCATTGTCTGGGGAATGCGCTGAGTAACCAGCATTGCCGTCACTGGCTGTTAAACCCCAGCAGTAAGATTTATATCCCACATAATTTTGAGGATTATCCACGCAGTAAGCCAGATTAATTTGACTATGCGTCACGTTTTGCGTCCAGTAATTGGCATACTGATCTTGTAGACTTCTCGGATCTAAACCAAGAAATGAGTAATGAGAAAAGAATAAGGGCCCACCTCTATCCGACCGCAATGGCAATGTAAGATCATAAAAACGGTTGCCATTGGTATTTACCATTCCGCCGCCGCGGGCCCATCCCTCTTCATATACTGTTTTTTCAATGCCGTGTGTGGGTGATGATGCTGCCAGCACATATACGATCAAAGCTTCATTCCAACCCTGGATTTGATGATTCATTTCCCACCCGAAATTGGGAGACCAGTGCCAATAGAGTACGTTTTGTCCTCCCCGGGTATACCAATCCCATTCCACGGCTTCCCAAACCGTATTGATGCTTTCAATAATGGTTGCTTCTTGCGGATCATTACTGTCCAGGTATTGTCGCACAGTCAGGAGTCCCTGGATCATGAAAGCCGTTTCCACTAAATCTCCTCCATCATCCTTTGAGCTAAAGGGCAATGCTGTACCGGTAGAGCCATTCAGCCAATGTGACCAGACACCATGAAACCTATCAGCATCGTTCAATAAAAAATCAACGATGGTCTCAATTCTATCAACTCCTTCCTGCCTGGTGATAAATCCCCTTTCTATCCCAACGATAATAGACATTATTCCGAAGCCAGAACCTCCTGACGTGACAGTTTCACCAGAAGTATTGCGTTCCCTGGCGAGGCCGCTTACAGGATGACCAAAATCCCAGAAATACTTAAAGGTCTGTTGTTGGATTTTAGTTAATAACTCATCATCTGAAATCTCCGGAAATACTGGGGTTGAATCAAGTTTTGTGTAAAAATCGAGATTCAGGCCATCAAAAGGTCGATCCGTATCATTGGCCAATGTGGCAGCTATCTTAAGACTATATTTCTGATAACCTTCAAGTGCTGTCTGCGGTGTGATAAGAATTGACTTTTCACCAGATAGAGATAACGAATAAGGTGTATTGCTTCCATTCTGCTTCAAACTTGTATGACCTGCAATTTGCCCGTCGCTTATGGGCTGGCTAAAAGTGATTTGTATTTCTGGTTGGAGGCTGATGTCTATAATTCGTGTATTTAGGTTCACAGATTCTCCATCTAATGTGACATATTCAACAGTCAGCGGAGCCGTATAGGTCATGAATGCTGTTTGTATGCCTTCGAAACTTTCTCCCTCCGCTCCTTTCAATGCATCAGAGATCGTGAGGGTATAATTTGTCGCTTCCGAAAGCTCATCAGCGGTAATAGTCAATAGCTCATTGGTCTGATTGAATCCCATGGACACATCCACTTCTACCCCCTCCTTTAAAAGCGAAATGGATTGCTCTGTCAAAGTAGGGTCAACAGGTTTTGAAAACTTAATTTTTATGGGTTTATCAAGCTCATCCACAATGCCTCCGTTTGTGGAATAAACGTTTACATCACCAATGTATATGTAGACTATTTCAAGTGACCCGGGATCAGGAGTTTGATCATTATTGTCTTTGTTACAAGCAATTAAAACCAGCAATGAAATGCTTAGAAGACCTAAAAGCATTTGCTTTATCATTGCTCGATTAGAATTCACTTGCATAAAAGCGTTTTTTATAAAATGAGACTGCCAAAGAAAGATTGCTCCTGGCCTTCGACAGTCCCATTTGAATGTGTTTATAATCTTATCTAACTACTACAAACCGTCGTTGTAAAGCAGATTGACTTCATCTGCAGTGATCGCTTTGCTAAACAATCTCAATTCGTCCATTAAACTTTGATCTGACAAATGACCCCAACCGGTAAACCTGGGAGCCCCGGACATAATGGAGAGCACATCACAGCCTGTCCAATCAATTCCGGTAAATACCCCTTGAGATACCTGTACCCCGTCAATATAAACGACAGCCTCCGTACCAGAGATAGAAAAGGCAAAGTGTACCCAATCACCGGTCGTCGGATCAACATCAGCAGAGGCGCCCCCATCAAACCATGAATCTGCGGTGCCATTACCTGCATTCAACTTAAATCGTTGTGTTGCACCAGCATTACTGGCTTCCCGGAAAAATCTAAAACCACTTGTTCTGTCATTTTGAGCATCAGGATTATCCGTGTCTTCAGGTCCGACAACCAGAATCCCTGCCCTGTCAGGTGAATTATTAACGTTTAACCAGAAACTGGCACTGAATTCATCACCCAGGATACCCTCGGTATCAAAAGTCAGATACGAATCGGTTGCTCCCTTATAAGCATCGCCAAAAACCCCTCCACTAAACTCAAAGTCAGGTGATCCGACAACTGTTGCGTCTTCACCACTCACTGCGTCCATATAGTCTCCATTAAAATCTACGTAGAAACTTGCCTGCTCTTTGAGCATGATGGTTTGGATGTCCTCCTGTGACAATTCCACATTGTAGATTCGCAATTCGTCCATGAGACTACCGTCTGAGTAATGGCCCCAACCTGTCCAGTTTGGTTCGCCTGACATGATTGATAGTATTTCGCAATCTGTCCAGTCCAGGCCTGTAAAAGAACCTTCACTAACAATCTCTCCATTGATATAGACGACCACCTTGGCATCTGTAATTGTAAAGGCAAAATGTGTCCATTCTCCGGTATTCGGAATGACATCAGCCGAAGCACCCCCGTCAAACCAGGAGTCAGCGGTTCCATTACCCACATTCAGTTTAAATCGCTGTGTGGCACCGCCATTGCTGGCTTCTCTAAAGAACCTAAACCCTTTGGTTCTGTCATTGTTGTTGTCAGCCGGAGGAGCCGCCACCAAAATACCTGCCCGGTCCATCGTATCATCCACTTTCATCCAGAATGTGGCACTGACCGCGTTGGTACCTTGTAGTCCTGCACTAGGGAAGGTAAGATAAGCATCAGCGGCACCCGCATATGCATTACCATGCTGAATACCATTACCGGAACCAGCAAACCCGGGTGTTCCTTTGGCTGTAGCTAAATCCAGTGAATTCATCTCCCTGTATTCTCCATTGAATGGCATGTAGAATACTTCCCCATCATATGCTGCTACATATGGAGGACTCTTGGAGAAGTTTACATTGACTTCAGTCGTTTTCCCATCCAGGTCGGTAGCAGCTACTATCAACACATGATCTCCAGTGGTAACATTATCATAGTCAAAGTTCATCTTCGCTACGCGGTAATCGATAAAGTCATTATAACTGGCAATCTCTGTTCCATTAAGTGATACTGATATATTATCTATTTCAATATCATCCCTTACCTCAAACCGAATATTGATGGATGCTATTTCAGCGTTGGTCTGTAATTCATACCCATTCGGAGGGAAGTTTACTACTACTTCCGGTGCTGATTCATCAGCTCCCGGGTCAACACTTGTAATCGGATCAATATATTGCTGCTCACAGGCATTGAACATCGTTATCACGAGTAATGCCCACGTTGTTATGCTTAGTATATTTTTCATTTGATTTCTCATTTTTTTAAATGCCTTCAGCTAATTGAGGTAATTCAGATACCTGATCTGCAGGGAATGGCAAATACGCTTTGCTAATATCGAAGGTCTTTCCTTCATGTGTAAGCTCAGCAGTATTCTCAGTCCTTACCATGTCATTAAACCTGATGCCCCACTCCGTACCTAGCTCGGCGAATTTTTCATCAAGGACCTGCTCTGTTGTGACTCCGGTTAAGTCGCCCAGACCGGCACGGTCACGTACCAGGTTTACGGCGTCATCGGCATCCAAAGATGCACTTCCATTTGCGCCTCTGGTCAGGGCTTCAGCATACATCAACAACATTTCTGCATATCTGATCACGATCATGTTCTTATTGCTTCCCGGAGAGGTCCTCTCCTCAATCAATTCGGTAGAAGGTTGAATCCATTTACCGGCTCCCCATTTTTTTCGGGCATTGTTAATAAATTCATCTCCTTCCCTGTTGAAGTTGCTAATCCAGCCAGGTAATGCACCCCATTCATTTGCAATCTCAGTCATTCCATCAGGGGACCAGGTTACGGATGTTTCGAGCCTTACCGTCTCACCACGATCCAGCATAAATTTGATAAACTTTTTGGTGGGCTCATAAAATCCCCAGCCTCCACCGGCACCCGTTCTGACTGGATTCCAGGCCATTCCAAAAGGCGCATATAAGTGACCGAAGCTGTCACCTGTGCCTGAATTAAAGTCAGAAAATTGAAATTCCAGGATGTTTTCATCACTGAGCTTTCCATCTAACTTAAACAGGTGATAGAAGTCTGAGTGCAGTTGAAACTCTCCTGAATTGATAATCGCTGAGGTAGCATCTGCTACTCCTTGATAATCCTTCATCTCCTGATAAGCAATCGCCTGAATGGCATAAGCCGTATATTGGGTTATCCCACCGGGAATATCTGTACGCTTATTCGGATGGACATCAGGTAATAACGGAATCACTTCTTCCATCTCATCCACGATATATTCCATGGCCTCTACCTTATTGCTTACCGGAGTATTCTGGATATTGGTCAGGTCATCAATCACAATACATCCCCCAAATGTTCTGATGATATCCAGATAAAGCCATGCCCTGATCACCCTACATTCTGCGATATACTGATCTGCCAGGTCATCGTCATTGGCTGCAGGTCGATACTTATTGATTTCATCAATGGCAGTAAATGCATTGACAATATCATTGTAACGACCTTGCCAAACTGCATTGGCATTCCAGTGACTGGCCAGGTAGATAAACTGATCTTGTTCCTGCATTGGCACCTGGTCTCCGGCCGCATTCACATCATCACCTCTGATGCCCACTGTAACCGGATCTTCCCAGCCACGCGTATATAATCCCTCGTATGCTCCCAATAAAGGAAGGATCATACCTTCAGGATCATCATAATCCACATCTGATGTAAAGGCCTCATCCTCAAAAGGAGCATCCAGCTTTTCTTCACATCCAAAAACAAGCCCCATCATCATCCCAACCAAGATCAGGGGTTTCGCTAAATATATTTTCTTTAGAATTTTCATCTTATTCGAGATTAAAATTTAAGGTTTAGGCCTACTGTATAGATTGCTGGAACCGGATAGAATTGTCTGTCGATACCATCAGGCACTTCCGGGTTAAAGCCATTGTAATTGAATACTGTAACAGGTTTCTCTGCTGTTACATAAACTCTCACATCAGGCATTTCCTGACCCATTAATTCAACCCCATTGAAATTATATGCCAATTTCACATTTTGAATCCTGAAGAATGCACCATCCTCAATATAGAAATCACTGAAGTTTTGATTCCATCCTCTTCTCAAACCGGAGGCAGAAGGATAATTATCAGAAGTCCCTTCGCCGTTCCAAAGACCAGTGGCCAGGTCTGCATCGATATTGGTATCGTTAGTCCAGATCAGCTCACCTCTTTTTCTGTTGAGTATCTTGTTGCCACGCTGCCCCATAATATACATGGAAAATTCCAGGTTTTTGAATTTCAGCCCAAGCGAACCACCATAGGTAATGCTAGGGAAATAAGATCCCAGGAATACCTTGTCGTCATCATCAATGACCTGATCACCGTTTTGATCCAAAAACTTGAGATCCCCGGGAACCAATCCATTGGCTACTGCTACAGGATCGGCATCCACCTGCTCTTGTGTTTGATACACACCTGCAACCTCGTATCCGTAAAATGATAACAATGGCTCACCAACCTGAGATCGCTGACGAAATTCTGCCTGACCCCCATTGATATATTGTTGACCAAACAGGTCTGTAACTTCATTTTTAAGGGTACCAAAGTTACCTCCTAAGGAATATTGCAGGTCCGGTGTTATGTTCCCGTTCCAGCTTAAAGCAAGCTCAAATCCTGAATTTCTTATAGTTCCAACATTCTTTAAGACACTTCCGGATTGAAGCTTTAGACTGACTGGAATAGCAGCGTTTTCTGTATCTCTGATGAAATAATCAGCTTCTACTGTTAACCTTCCATCAAACAAATCTCCGGTTAATCCGACGTTTGTTCCTGTCACTGTCTCCCATCCGAGGTAACCAAATGTGCTGGTAGTTTTCGTACCATCCACTTGCGTGTCGTTGATAGCCAGGAATACCGGGTTGGTGGTATTGGCTCCATCCTGTCGGGCGATATTGTCATTACCCAGTTGCCCCCATCCACCACGGATTTTCAGGAAATCAATAAACTCAATACCCTGCATAAAGCTTTCTTCCGAAAGCACCCATCCAAGGCCAAATGCAGGGAAAGTACCCCATTTTTCCTGATACTTCGAGGTTCCATCTCTTCTAAGTGTGAAATATGCGATATATCTGCTCTTATAATTATAAGCTATCCGTCCAAAGTAGGAAAGCCCATAAATACGTTCAGCATTGTCATTCACATCCTTCGAAGTCTCAGATTGGGTCTGGCCGATATACCATGAGTTTTCATTGAGTGGGATATCCTCTGCCGAACCACTCAGGAAATCATACCATTCATCCCGGTAAGAAGTACCAACCATGGCCGTCAGATTGTGATCTCCAAAACGTTCTTCATAGGTAAGCACATTGTCTAAAAAGTGATTTACTTCTGTAGTTCGTGAGGTATTGATACTTGACAATAACCTGTTGGTCTCGTTTGATATCCAGTAAGGCAATAACACGCTCCTGCCTTTCAATGCCAGGATAGACACATTATAAGTAATCTTATAAGTCAACTTATTCGGGATCAGGTCTACCTCTGAATATAGTCCTGTTAGTACCTTTCTTATGTCCTGTCGGTTATCTCTGTAATCGAGATTTAGAAAAGGGTTTTGACTTCCTCGATAATCCAGTATCTGGGCACTGGAATAGCGACTGGCATTGGGTGTACCTGCAGCCAGTAAATCATCATAATTTTCATCATCAAATACCGGAAGAATGGGCACAGCATGGTAGGCACTAAACCAGGCAGCGTCGTTTGGCAGATATCTTATTCCCTGACTTAAGTTGAGATTCAACCCTACCTTCAACCAGTTGTTTACCTGCTGATCAAGCTTGGTACGGATGTTCACTCTTTGATAAGAATTATCTGTCTTAAGTAATCCTTCCTGCTCAAAGTAATTCACGCCAAAGGAATAAGAACTTTGATTGTTTCCTCCGCTGATTGTCAGTGAATGGTTCTGCTGAAGCGCAGGCTCCATGATCTCAGCATACCAGTCTGTATTTACATCAGGGATATTTGGGTTGACCCTGCTCCTGCCAAATCTTTGCATGGCATTGTCGATGTATGCAATGTCTACTGCTGATCCAGTTTGATTGATGTAGTTGACAAACTGCTCTGCATTGGCCATCTTCAGTACATTCTGTGGCACCTGAACACCCACATAACCATCATAGGTAATCGTAGACTTGGCATTTAATCTGCCGCCTTTTGTTGTGATAAGGATCACCCCATTCGCAGCCCTTACCCCATAAATTGCAGCTGCTGAAGCATCCTTCAGTACAGAAAGTGTTTCAATATCTGATGGGTTAAGGAAGTCGATGTTATCGAAAAACATCCCGTCTACTACATAAAGTGGTGAAGAATCACTGCTTCCAGGAAAGGAACCGATTCCACGAATTCTTACCGTAGGCTCACTTCCCGGTGAACCTGCACTCACTATCTGCAGTCCAGCTACTCGTCCCTGTAAAGCCTGCATCGTTTGGCCTACAGGTGACTGGGTAATTTCCTCTGCTTTAACCGTCGAAATCGCTGAAGTAAGGTCTCTTTGCTTTTGCGTTCCATATCCCACCACAACAACTTCCTCCAGTTGCTCCGCGTCGAGGTTCATTGCGATATCTACCGTAGTCCTACCATTTAAAGGAATGGACATGGTCTTATATCCAATGTAAGAGAATTCAAGGGTCGTCTCCGAATTCTTTACAGTTAGCCGATAATTCCCATCAAGGTCAGTGACGGTACCATCAGTTGTCCCCTGAACCACTACAGTAGCACCAATTAGCGCTTCTCCTGTTTCAGCATCAGTGACCTGGCCAGAAACATCCAGGTTCTGACCACTCAACCTTGCCGTTATTAGTAATAGCAAAATCGTTAATGTAAAGGGTGTTTTCATAAATTTTTGGTTTAATTGAATATTCTCCTCGCACAATTATTGTCAATAATACAATCGTTAAATCAATTCTCCAATTGCTTTTTCTTAGCTAAATACAATTATTCACATCTATTTACCTCTCAATATTAAACAGGTTATATCGAAATAATAACAGTACTTTTCGCCCAATAAAGATTAAATAGTATTATTAATCAGACAGATGATCGCTTTAATAACAAAAATAATACGAAAAAAAATTCTTGTTATTTTACAATATTATTTTTCAGAAATAAGAGATTGGGTGTCGATTTTGTGGAAAATCTCACGAAGTCTCAAGTGCTCCCCTCTTTCCAACTCCTCTATCCGCTTCTTGAAATCCAAAATTGTATTTCTTCTGATCCCCAGAATTTCAGAAAGCTCTGTCAAAGTATGAGCGCTGTTATTGAGGGTAACATAGAGTATGTAAAAAGCCTTTTCGATGGGGAATTTAATCCCATGAAACAGCGTGTTGGTGGTGGCTGATTCATTGTACCCACACCGTGTACATCTTCGACCATAAGGCAAATTGGATTCACTGAAATTGGTGTTTTGGCATTTTTGACATTGATAACCTTTTTCCCATTTGTAGTTACTCAATGCCTGTAAGCATTTGTCTTTATCACTAAAGACCATATTAAACTGATCATAGGTCATCTCGATATTGAGAAGCCTTTCCCTTTGAATAGACTTTATATTGTTTCGCAGTCTCCAGTTGTCAAGATCAAGCAGTGAATTGATCTCTGATATTTCCTTTGTCTGGTTGGTAAGCAAAGCATTCTTTTCTTTCAGCTCTCTCGTCCTCTCGCTGACCACCTTCTCAAGCTGAGCGTTTAGTTTGTCTTTATAGCGAGCATTTTCTTCATGTTGTGCAATAATCCTCTTAAGTGCCTTATCTCTGTTTGCCTTCAAAATTCTTACCCGGTCACTCAGGGCATAAGACAGAAACAACATTTCCAGAACAAATGCGAAGTGCAGGCTATAGTATGATAGCGTAAATACCCTAATAGCAAACAGCATCATCAGGGCTTTGATGAAAAAACCAATGAACAAAAAACCATAGGCAACAACGAAAAACCTGGCTGGTTGATAGCCTCTCATATAAACGGATATCCCGCCAATGAAAATCAACGTCAGAGGAATCAACTCAATATTGCGAAGCTGAAAGAGAGACTGATCAAAAAACAGTGCATATAAAAAGAAAACCACCCTCAACACAAGCACCACATTGAGTGCTTTATTGATTCTTGGAGAACGGATGTTAAGCCTTAAAAAGCGTTTCGAGAAAATGATTGACCAAAATATTACCAGAAACAACGCCACCCCGTAGGCTATCTGATTCCAAACCGGACTATTGGGCCACAGATACTGGTAGGCAATACCATCCACACACATCGCATAAAGGCCAACACTCAGTATGTAGAAAGTATAAAACAAGTACTTACGCTCTCGTATGGCCAAATATATCAGTGAGTTGTACACTGATATAATCAGGATCATCCCATAGAAAATGCCATACACAAAATATTCACTGATAGCGTACTCAAGGAAAAAGTTGAATGTTCTGATTGAAAAACGAACATCCACATATTGGTGGCTGACAATCCTGATGATACACTCATATTTACCAGCCTTCCCTAATGGGACTTCAAAATTTTTGTGGTTATAGTATTTGTGGTGAAAGTTGAAATTATCGCCCGTTTCATATGTTGTGTACCTATCCTCTCCCTCTTTCTTGATATAAATGGTCAGTGAATCTATGGTTTGATCAAACACCTCAAGCAAATAGTCCTTTCCATTATCAGGTATATTAAGCGTCAGTCTTACCCAGTAGGCAGCATTTGGGTTGAAATCAAACGGTTTAAAGTTGGGGTTGATGATAAAACGAGGATTCGAGGTAAGGATTTCATCCAGGGAGTAAGCCTTTGATTCATCGACAAAATATTCCATCTCATGGATTTTCAAAACACGCTCCTCCGTGGAGCTGGAGATGATGAAAAGATTAAGGAAAATGATGAGAGGTATCATGCTGTAGGGTCTACATGCTTAAGTTAACCATAAATTCTATGACATGTTCGGATTTAGTCTTTTGATTCTGATCAGATAGTCTGAGAAGATACAATTTGCAATGTATTGGAAAAAGGTTGTTATCTGCTTAATTAATGCATCATGTCAGTGACAACCTAAATATAGAAAGACAGGCCCCGACATTAAGTTAGAATAGGTATCAATGCATACTCTTCCCTGGTTCCAGTGTCTCGATTATTTTGGCCTCTTCTTCGAGGAATTGCTTCCATCGTTGGTTGACATAATCCTCCGGCATATAGGTCTTTGCCAGGTCGAGGAAGTTTCTGTAATGTCCAGCCTCCGACACCATCAGATCATGGTAGAAAGCTGCCAACTCTTTGTCAGAGATGTTTTTAGACAATATCTTAAATCGCTCAGCACTTCTGGCCTCTATCAAGGCATTCAGTAAGAGCTTCTCCACCAGCTGCTCGTCTCGAGAACCACCCTTTTTCATGATCTGATTGATCAGAATAACGTATTCGTCCTTTCTGGCTTTACCCAGTGACATTTTTCGTTTTTTTAGATGCTCCAAAACCATCTCAAAGTGCGTCCACTCTTCACTCACGACTGGAGTAAGCATGTTTACCAGCTTACTCTTCTCAGGAAATTGCACAATGAGTGAGATACATGAGGAGGCGGCCTTTTGCTCACAATACGCATGATCCACCAAAATCTCTTCTATGTCCTTTTCAGCAATTTCCACCCACCTTGGATCAGTAGGTAGTTTCAATCCCAATGTTGTTAAGTCTTCCATCAATCAAAAAATAACCACCTGGCACCCAGACCAAGCATCCGTTGCTCGCCGGGGTAATACGGTGTTACAAAATATCCACCATCCGTCGGTTGATTTACGTGGGTGAATTTTACAAATGCTCTTAGTTTATCTACCCGAATGGTCAGGAACGCATCAATGGCCAGGAATGCATCAATCGTAAAATCATCCTGCAAATAGAATTGCTGGATCTCCGGTGCATAGGTCAACGCCTGATAGGCTGTCTTCGCATGTATATCTACTCCCAGCTCCAGCCCCATGGTATTGTCAAATACAAAGCCTGACCAATAGGCTTTTCCATTGTAAAACAGTTTGGGCAACCTGATCTTGCTGGCATCTCCTCCGGACAATTCAGAATAGTATACCTCATTTTCCAGGTGGAAACCTTCTTTCCTGGCAAAGTCTGTGAAAAAGGAAAGGTTGAAGTTTCCACCCAGGCTATAGAGTACTGCCGCATCGGCCTGCTGAGGACTGATGTCCTGATCAAAATATATAAAGTTGTTGAGAGTAATAATCCTTCCTGAAGGGCGAATCCTGACATTTTTAGTTTTTACATTGAGCCCTCCTGTAATTTCATTGGTAAATGAAGATCTGAAGTTATTGTGCCATTCGTGGTTATTGGCAAAGTAATTCTCTACCAGGAAACTCGGCTTAGCCAGAATCGACTTATAAGAGCCAAAGATCAGGTCGGAGTTGATTTTACCAATGAGCTTGTACTCACCACTCTGAAGAAACTCGGCCATGGCTTCCACATTGAATTTTTCCTTCCAGTCGAACCGTGCATAACCTCCCAGGTAAGTTTCTACCTCACCTGTGGTGGGATCATAATAGAGATATTCCAAATCCAAAATTCTTGATTTGATGTATAACCTGTAAAAAAGGTTGGCGAGATCCCCTTTAATCCCTGCTTCGTTCACTGTTTCAGTGAAGATAGTATTTTCATAGCTGCTGTCCGGATCGATCAGAAACTGCTTGTAGAAGCCGGAAAACAAGTCTCCTCCATCATCAGCATCACTAAAACCAAAGCGTTTCCTTCCCAGATCCAATTGATGATATATCTGCAACTGATTGGCCAGCTGGAACTGATGGTACAGGTGACCCTGGATCCGTTTATCATAGGTTCTGGCTTCTTCCAACCTGATCTCTGAATCCTTGTATTGAAAAAACTCCTCAGACGGGGCGTCACTATCAATCAGGATTCCACCTGTTTCCTCAACATTATGAGACATATTCACCAGGTTGATGATCATGGTGTAGGGCAGTTTTGAGTGTTTATAAAAGGAATAGATATCAAAAGTGGTTCCTACCACGTTCCTGTCTCCCTGCCCGGCATAACCTATCTGCTTGTCGGAGGTGATCCTGTAGATATCAAAGCCAACATTCCAGTTTTCATTCACATTCCTCGAAAAATTAAAATCTGCAATGGACCGGCTTCCTCCACCGAAAACCACTTTGAGATCCATAAAAGGAGACTTTGTATCATAATAGTTCATCTCCTCAGGGTCCACCATATACGGGTCAAAAACATTATACCCCGCTGTCCTCCCGATCATCTCATTGGCCTGAGGGAATACTGGATACATGGCTGTGCCGCTATTGCCGAGGTCCTGATAGTAATCCCGAAGCTTGTCTGTCCAGGTAAATCGCTCCGTATCATACATTAGTGTATCAGGATGTCGCTCCACCGGAAAGTTGTTTTTAATATCAATTTCCTTGATGATGAGGGTGGTCTCCGGTCCATAGACAAGCTCTGTAGAGTCGTCTACAATCTGACTGTGAGCAGACCAGGAAATGGCAAGTAAAAGAATGACTATTAGCTTTCGCACGCTCAAAATTAACTGATCTCTTTTTGACGAAACTCAATACTGTCCTTAATCATTGATTGAAATAACGTTTCGTCTTTCAAAAATTTTATTTTGATCGGAAGATAATAACAAGAGTAGCCCTTCAGTTCGGGGAAGAGTCTCATTTTCACGGCGTCCTTTTCTGTAGTAATTAAACTCGTCTGTGTATTCAATTCAGCAACAATGCCCTTTATATCCAGCCTGGTATAGGTATGATGATCTCCATATTGATGATGGATCTTTACTTGATAATTTGAATCGACAAAAGAATGAAAAATATCAGCATTGGCAATCCCGGAGATAGCAATCACCTGATTATTTAGCGGCTGCCTCTCATCAAATAATGCCACCGGGTTACCGTACTCAATTCCTGTGAAGAAAACTTTGGCATCAGAATAGGCTGCAACCTGATCGCTGATTTTTCGCTGATCAGCTTCACTCAGATACATAGGGCATTTGGACACAATAATAATATCTGCGCGTCCCGCTCCGGACCTCGATTCTCTCAAAAAGCCCGAAGGCATTAGGAAATCATTATAAAAGGGCCTTTGAAAAGTGGTGATCATGATATTCAGCGAGGGTTTCACGGTCCGGTGTTGAAATGCATCATCCATGAGCACAACCTGTGTCTCAGGAAAATGAAACAGCAACTCAGGAATGGCATACATCCGCTCCTCACCCACTACCACATTGATCTTGTCTTTGTAACGTTGGTAAAACATGTATGGCTCATCACCCACTGTCACAGCGGTCTCCTCATCTGTTACAATCCTGAACCCTTTGGTTTTTCGTTTATACCCCCTGCTTAAGGTACTCGCAGGGATTGAGTGACTGATAAGCCATTCGCAGAGATAGGCCACCATGGGACTTTTTCCCGTTCCGCCCACGGAAAGATTTCCAATGCCTATTACATTTGTTTCAAATTGTACAGGCTTGATGATTTCTTTGTCAAACAGCCGGTTCCTTATCCGCGTGATAAGATCCAACAACAAAGCAAACGGAAAAAGCAAAATTTGCCACCAGGTCATATGAAAGTCAAAGATATTACAAACTACCTAGAGCGACTCGCTCCACTTGCCTACCAGGAATCTTATGACAACAGTGGCTTGATGGTAGGGAATTACAAGGACGAAGTTTCGGGCATACTGTTTACCCTGGACATAACAGAGGAAGTCCTTGATGAAGCCATAAGCAACGGATGCAATCTCATCATTGCGCATCATCCGCTGATCTTCAAGGGACTGAAAAAGATCACTCCGGATCACTGGGTGGAGCGGTGTGTGATCAAAGCCATCCAAAATAACATCAACCTGTATGCGGCTCACACCAACCTGGATAATGTGAGTCATGGAGTGAATAAAAAAATCTCAGATCAGTTACAATTACTTAACCCCCAGATATTGAGCCCCAAAACGGATACTTTATTCAAACTGGTCACTTTCATCCCTCATGAAAATAAAGATGAGGTACTAAAAGCCATGTATGAGGCAGGAGCCGGTCAGGTGGGAAAATACGATCACTGTAGCTTCCAGTTGGATGGCACAGGTACCTTTCGCCCGGGTGAAGGCACCAACCCACACATTGGGGAAGTGAATGAGGATGAGACGGTCAATGAAGTGCGAGTGGAAGTGATCATTGAGTCACCTGACATTTCCCGTGTGGTCAAAGCATTACAGCTCAGCCATCCTTACGAGGAAGTAGCTTATTACTTAAATACACTCAACAATGCCAATCAGGATATAGGATCCGGGATGGTTGGTGACCTTGAAAATCCCATGGCTACCTCAGACTTTTTGATCTACCTGAAAGAAAGGCTTAATACTGAAGTCGTTCGGCATACGGATATTTGCCATGAAAACATCGAAAGAGTGGCCGTTTGCGGTGGCTCAGGCAGCTTTTTACTCAAACAGGCTATGGCAGCAGGTGCGGATATTTTCATCACCGGAGACTTCAAATATCATGACTTTTTTGAGGCGGACAACCGGATCATCATTGCCGATATTGGTCACTATGAAAGCGAACAGTTTACAAAGGATTTACTTTATGAAGTATTAAGCAAAAAATTCACTAATATTGCACTCCGTTTGTCAGAAGTAGTGACAAACCCAATCAAATATTTGTAATACTTAATGGAAAATCCTGTAGCTAAAAAGCTTGACGCCCTAGTAAAATTACAATCCCTTGATTCCGAACTTGATGAACTGATAAAAGTAAGAGGAGCATTACCTGACGAGGTGATGGACCTTGAGGATGAGATCACTGGATACCAAACCCGCATCGACAAGCAAAATCAAGAGCTTTCGGAACTTGAAGAAGCCATAAATAATAACAAATCCGCCATCAAGGATGCTGAAAAACTCATCAAGAAGTATGAGGAGCAGCAGATGAACGTGAGAAACAATCGTGAATACGATGCGATCACCAAGGAGATCGAGTTACAGCAACTTGAGATCCAGATCCTTGAAAAACGTATCAAAGAGGCTTTCGAGAAGATTGATGCCAAGAAAGAGGAGATTGAGACAACAAAGACGCTACTTTCAGAGCGTACTGAAGACCTTAACTCCAAAAAGGGAGAACTTGATGTAATCACTCAGGAATCTGAGGAAGACGAAAAGAAAATCCTTAAGGATCGTGAAAAAGCTGCTAAAAACGTAGAGGAGAGACTACTTACTTCTTATGAGAAAGTAAGAGAGAACATGAGAAATGGTCTTGCTGTCGTTTCTGTAAAGCGTGGTGCTTGTGGTGGTTGTTTCAACATCGTACCTCCACAAAAGCAGGCAGAGATCAGAGAGCAAAAGAAAGTTATCGTTTGTGAACACTGTGGCAGGATCCTCGCCAGTGTTGAGGATGAGATCGTGGAAGAGGAAGTGAAGCCAAAACGAAGAACAAAAAGAACTACGAAAAGTTAATTCTTGACAAAGAAGTGTTTTTATTAAAACACCCCGAACGGGGTGTTTTTTTTGCTCTTTACTCACTGTTAATTGTGAGGGTGTTGGTTGGATTGTCCATTTTTCTACTAACTGACCCACTGGTTCGACTATCGAGGTTGTTCGGGTAATGCTCTCCTTCACTTCTTCGACTTCCCAGCAGAGTCTCTCGAAGAGGACTCTGCGTTCTATAGGTATTTAAGCCTTTTCTTCCATATGCTTTATGCTTTTCAATATAATCCCGCTATATTTTATATTGATTTCAAAACATTATCGTATGAGTGTAAGACGGAAGATTAATGAAACCAATGGCATTTACTTCATATCATTTACTTGCTATAGGTGGCTCAATTTATTTGAAATCAGCAATTCATATGATGCCATCTATAAATGGTTTGATCATCTCAAGGACAATCATCACTACATTATTGGATATGCAATTATGCCGAATCATTTACATGCTTTAATTGCATTTTCCGAAAGTGAAATATCAATCAACACAACAATAGGCAATGGCAAACGCTTCCTGGCCTATGAATTAGTTAACCAGCTGAAAGCAAACAAAGAACAAGACATTCTAAAAACTCTCAGAGAAGGTGTATCTGATTCAGATAAAAAGGCAGGGAAAAAACATCAAGTTTTTATAACATCTTTTGATTGGAAGGAATGCTACAGCAACCAATTCATAGAACAAAAGTTGAATTACATGCATGATAATCCATGCGTCGGGAAATGGAATTTAGCGAGAAGCCCCGCTGAATACCCACATAGCTCTGCTAAATTCTATCTCGAGTGTATTCAAGGAATTTATGAAGTGACTAGTTATTTGATATTAGAGGATATAGATCTCACCAAACCAGTTGTATAGCAGTATACCCAGAGTCCCTTTCAGGAGACTCTGGTGGGAACAGGTGAGGTTGTACGTTTCTACTACCCTCGTTCCCAGCAGAGTCTCTCGAAGAGGACTCTTCGTTTATGCGTATCAATCCACCACCTCACACCACTCCCTTCTCCGGATGCTTTCCTTTGATGGTTCTGAAGTAGGCCAGCATGGTTTCCATGTCGGCGTCGATATGGCCGGTAGGGTAAAAGGGAGGTCGCATTTCAACGAATTTCTTTTCGTAGTCGAATCCTACCATGACAATGGGTATTTTTGATTTTACGGCGATCCAATAAAATCCGGTTTTCCATTTTGTTACGGGTTTTCTTGTTCCCTCAGGTGTGATAGTCAGCACAAATCGTTCTTTAGTGTTGAACAATTCTATCACCTGATCCACCATCCCGGTATTCTTGGATCTGTCTACCGCATATCCGCCTGTTATCCGTAGAAACCAACCGACAATGGGCACTTTGAAAAGTGAATCTTTGGCCAGGTAATTGGACTTTAACCGAAAAATGGACCTGGCAGCTACTCCCACAAAATAATCCATCATGCTGGTGTGTGGGGCTACGATAAGTACAAACTTTTTCAGGTCTGGTAATTCACCCTTTGTGGTCCAGCCGAATAGCTTAAAACAAAGAAGAAAGAAAAGACGCATCATACATTCGCAAGTTCAAATTTCTTTAGGACATTCTTTTCCTCGATTTGCTTTCTTGTATACTTATAGCCCACATCATATATCTGTCGCGCACTTTTAAAGTCAAAAACCTTGAAATCTGATACCCCCGGCGGCTCAATAAAAACATCACACTTGTTTTTTGCACGGTGACTGTTGATGGTGATGGCAATCAACAGAGATCGCTCCATCAAATCTCTCCAGCTTCCGACTTTATAATCCTTGTCTATAGGATTACAATGCATGGCGATGACCTTATCGCATTTGCTTTTGAGGGGTTTTATCGGGAGGTTATCGGTAATACCCCCATCCACATATTGCTTGTTTCTGATGGTAACCGGATTAAAAAGTACCGGTATGCTGCTGGAAGCCAGCAATGGCTTAATAAGCGGACCTTTACTAAAAACTTTGGCTTTGCCTTTGTTAACCTGTGTGGCTGTCACAAAAAGCGGCTTCTTCAATGCTGAAAAATCATCTTCAGGAATATGCTTTTTGATCTCGTCGCTTGCTTTCTCTATACTTATGAGTCCCTGCCAGTTCAGGGCTGGTCGGAGAAAGCCATAAAAGTTTGTTTTCTGAATCTTTTCGAGAATTTCCGGAGGTGTATACCCGTAACAATAGAGGGCGCCAAGCAATGCACCTGCACTGGTTCCGGAAACCATATCAAATTGAAGCCCTTCTTCTTCAAGTGCCTGAATAGCTCCCAGATGCGCTATGCCCCTTGCACCCCCACCGGAAAGAACCAGTCCAACTTTCATATTATCCTGTGAAGGCTCCCATCGCGCAGAACTTATCTATGCGCTGCTCGATACGCTTTTCAACAGACAGTTTTTCAAGTTCTTTAAGTGCTTTGAAGATGGCCTTCTTTAGCTCTAATGAAGAAGTCTTAAGATCCGTATGCGCACCACCCAGAGGCTCCTTGATGATCCCGTCTATCAGGTTATTCTTCAGCATGTCTGAAGCTGTCAGCTTCAAAGCTTCAGCTGCCTGCTCTTTATAATCCCAGGTTCTCCACAGGATGGTAGAACAGTTCTCCGGTGAGATCACTGAGTACCAGGAGTTTTCCATCATGAAGACGCGATCTCCAATCGCTATACCCAACGCACCTCCTGATGCTCCTTCACCAATGATGATACAGATTACAGGTACCTTCAGGGTCATCATCTCTTTCAGGTTGCGGGCAATGGCTTCCCCCTGCCCTCGTTCCTCTGCTTCGATGCCCGGATATGCACCCGGAGTGTCTATCAAAGTGATGATGGGTTTATTAAATTTCTCTGCCAGTTTCATCAGCCTGAGTGCTTTGCGGTATCCATCGGGATTGGCCATCCCGAAGTTGCGCATCTGACGCTGTTTGGTGTTTCTCCCCTTCTGCTGACCGATGATCATGAAAGTCTGGTCATCGATATTGGCAAAACCTCCAACCATGGCTTTGTCGTCTTTGACTACCCGATCACCAAAGAGCTCAACAAAGTCTTCAGAGAGCTCATAGATATAGTCGAGGGTATAGGGCCGCTCAGGGTGTCTTGACAACTGCACGCGCTGCCAACGGGTAAGATTTAAAAAAGTCTCTTTTTTGAGTTTGGAGATTTTATCCTCCAGTTTTTTGATCGCGTCGCTCACATCAACATCACTTTCTCTTGCCAGCTCTTTCATGTCGGCAAGTTTAGATTCAAGTTCTACGATAGGTTGCTCAAATTCCAGATGCATGTATAGTGTTGTTTTTGAAGAGGCAAATTTAGCAAGAAAAGAATGGATGCCTTTCAAATAATTTGAAAGGTTCTTAAATTAAATTGAAAGTATATATTGGATAAAAAAATTGAAGGGTATAGATTTGCACCTCGTTTGGAAGACGTCCAAAGAAAAAACAAGTTGGTCTGGTAGTTCAGTTGGTTAGAATGCCTGCCTGTCACGCAGGAGGTCGCGAGTTCGAGTCTCGTCCAGACCGCTTTTAAAATCAAGCACTTACATGAAAATGTGAGTGCTTTTTTTATGCCCAAAAAAAGTGTCATGCAAACATATTGCATGCCCCTCTTGCTAAACTATCTATTTCATTGGCATGAGTTCGACCAATCTGCCATCGATAAATTTCTCGATAAAATCACAGTGAAGTATCCGGAGCTGGATGGCATTTTTGTATTCAATGATTATGCCGCCAATCGGGCCACCCAACATTTGCTTAAGATTGGTAATAAAATACCTGATGAAATTTCTATCATTGGATTCTCCGATGAGCCAGTTGCATCATATATGACCCCTCAACTGTCCACAGTACAAGACATTTCATCAAAAATGGGCGCTATGGCTTGCAATCAATTGTTACATATGATTGACAATGATGTGCTGCTGGATGAAAAGCACACGATTAGTCAGGAGTTGGTTCTACGCGGGACAACAAAATAGTTAAAAATGCTTATCTTGAGTAAAGATGATCACATTACTCATTATCCTTTTCGGAATCCTCCTCATCCTGGCAGGGGTCTGGCTCCCCTACTCCATCTATAAACTATTCCGGGATAAAATCAGGTATCGTGTACTACTATTGAGTATGGCTGTGGAGTTTGGGATGATTGCCATATCAATTGGGTTCTTTTTAATCGTAAGTGTTTGACCATCTGTTTTTTCAGACAAAACCATATCACCAACCCCGAATGAGTCAGAAACATGAATTTCAATGTAGCTATTGATTTTTCCATCTTTCTGATCGGATCTATTGGCTTTTTAATCAGTTTGGTGTTTATGGTTCAGGGATTCCTCAGGAAAAACAGAGCTTTTCTAAAGAAAGGTTTATGGAGCTTTGTATTTACCTCTGTTTTCTTGATTGTAGCTTTTCTGGTTAGGATATTAATTGCATTTCTTTCCCGGTAGTTTATCATAAAAACAAATGTAAGCTTGACCAATCCATCCTATTCAGGAGACTAACTTCAACTTGATCTATGAAGGAAATTCTCTGCGGCTCCATGCAGGAGAGCACCCACTATGTATTCTCCGTGTTTATGTATCAATCAAGCATAAACATACATCACCATCATCAGGAAATGGAGGATACTACCAGCCATCACAAACAAATGCCAGACGAAATGCGAGTACTTCATTCGGGTATCCACTACATAGAAGGCTATTCCAATGGTATAAGCGATCCCACCTAAAGCTAAAAGCCAAAATCCGGGAACAGGTAAAGCAGCTTTGACAGCATCAATTTTAAATACAATGATCCAACCCATAAATGCGTATAATGTTGTGGAAAGTGCATTGAACCGGCCTGTAAAAAATACCTTTAGTATGATCCCAGCGATAGCCATGGTCCATTGAATGCCAAAAAACCACCAGCCTGTTGCTCCCCCAATGGAAATGAGTAAAACAGGTGTATAGGTACCAGCAATAAGTAGAAAAATTCCACAATGGTCCAGGATATTAAAAACCTTTTTCGCTGTTTTATGAGTGAGGCTGTGATAAAAAGTAGAGAATGTGTAAAGCGATACCAGGCTCAATCCATAAAACAGCGCACTAAACAAACTCCATTCTTTTTCACTTTGAGCACCAAAATAGGTAAGCACCACAAATCCTCCGATGGCACATAGAGCAGTGATTCCATGTGAAATAGAGTTAGCGATTTCTTCACCGAGGGATTGGCTGTTGCGCTTTTTCATATGACGAATTTAGGGTAATTCCCAGACTACACGCAGATTGATTTATTTATTACAGGAATACCTTATTTTGCCACAAATCTAGCCCGAAATGCCCAAGGAAAGCGTATAGATCTCAGCTCACAAAAAGTTTTACCAAATCTCCTGCAAGGTGCCCTGGATTTATTTCAGACGCAATTCTGAGCGCAGCTTCCTCCTTCAAGAAGCTGCCAGGAAATAAGTTAAATCATGAATAAAGCCCCTTGCTTCTCTGAATACCCAGTAGCTTAACTTTTCACTCCAACAAACAGTTTTCATTGAAATAAATTATATTGTACGCTGAACCGGATTGAACTTTTACTCAGCTATGGACTACCAGATCCCCAAGTATGGCAAAGAGGTGCTATTCAACGAAAACCCCTTGCCGTTAATGTTGATTGAGCTTAATACTAACAAAATCTTAAAAACCAATTCAGCGGCCTCCGCCAAGTTTGGATATTCCAGAGATGAGTTGTTAGAAATGGATCTTTCTGATTTCCGGTTGTCAGAAGATAAGGAGATCGTCTCACCTCCGCAGGTGTCAGTTCAAAGCGGCCACTACTTTGAAACCATCAGCCGGTGTGTCACTAAAAAGAAAAATACGATCAACACCTCCATCCAGTCCAAGATCATCCTTTATAAAGGCAAGGAAGTCGCTTTTACAGTCATCAATGATGTCTCCCCATACAAAAGCATTGAGACCAGGATCATCAATGCTCAGTCTGAGGCCATTGATATGGAGCGTGAGGCCATCTCCCAGGAGATCCACGACGGATTAGTCCAGGTACTGGCCACATCCCAGATCTATCTTAAAAAGCTTCACCCTTCTATTGCCCTTGAAGGGGAACTAATGGACCAATACAACAAAGCATTAAGTCTATTGGGCCGGGGCATCAATGAAGCCAGGACTATCACTCACAACCTGATGCCGAAGTCAGTGGTAGACCTCAGTTTAAACTTTCTGATTGAAGAACTGATCAATGATTTTTCAGAGACCAGTGATATCACCATCAATTTCCAAATGGATTTTGATCAGCCTGATCTCAGCGATAAGATCAAGATAAATGTATACCGGATCATGCAGGAAGCGCTTAATAACATCAGAAAGCACTCCAAAGCCTCACAGCTGGATATTTTCGTCACCGCCAAAGGCAAAAAGATGGTGCTGGACATTGTTGACAATGGAGTGGGATTTGATCACACCTCCTTACAATCCAACAATCGGGGCATTGGACTCAAAAACCTGAAAAGAAGGACTGCATTGATTGGGGGCATCTTAAATATTTTTAGCCAGAAAGAAAAAGGCACCCGTATCAAGCTAAGGGTACCATTAAAAGGGGATTGAATACCGGTCTGTGTAGAAGATGTGCTGAGAGAAGGGATTAGGCAGTCGAAAGAAACTATAACTTAACTATAATCATTCAGGATCCTCCTGATCTTCTCCCTGGAGGAGGTCATCCTTCTCCTGTATGCCAAATGAACCAGCAAGATGGCCGCAAAAAAGATCGTAATACCAAAAACAAGGGTATTTGAGTACTTTTCCTCTGTGGCTTCGATTTCTATCTCAGTATAAAACCCCGCCAATAACAGATCAACCTGAAATTCATTCTTGATCTTAATGAGTTCTTTTTGCGCCTGGAAAAACTTTTGAGTCTCTTCAAAGTAACTCTCAGAATAGTGATTTGCCATTTGCTGATCTCCCATTTTTAGATACAACTGACTCATGGTATTGAAAACCTGAAGATATCGATCCTCAGTTACTACTGAATCATAAACATGTATAGCATCCCCGGCATACTTAAGGGCGCTTGCCAGATCACCTGTTTGTTGGTATACATTAGTCAGACCGAGATAGCTGTCAAACTTAATGACGGGGATGGTAGGATATTGTCCTGCTTGTAAATACGCTGAAGCAGCTTCTTCGAATTTCTCCTCCGAAAAGTATAAGTCTCCCAGGTTGTTGTATGCATTGGCTTTTAAGATGGGTGTTGTATTGGGATTATTAACAATTTTAAGAAAGCAGTTCTCAGCTTCACTATAACGCTCATCATCTTTCATGATCATCCCCAATAGATTCCATGAGTCATTAAGTAGCTTCCAGTTTTCCAGTTTTTCTGACTGTTCGATGGCAGACTTTATGTTCTCAACAGCTCTGGTAAGATCCCCTCTGTCCCGGCTGGCGAATGCTATATTGAATAAAAGTTTAGCCTCCTGATTTTCCAAATGATACAGGTTGGCCTTCTTCAGTGCCTTTTCATACAAGTCAATAGCCTCTTTATTCTTGCCATGCACATGAAGTATGCTTCCAGCATTAAGCATCAAACTCGTATAAGTCTCAACTGATTTTTCATCCAGTTCATTTTCCAATACATGCCCTGCTTTCAGATACATCAGAAGCCCAGCGACTGGCTTGTTTTGTATCATATTCATGATATAACCTTTGATATAATAAGAATTGGCTATTCCCCAGTTATAGTCCGCAGTTTCGGCTATTTCCAGGGCTTTGTCAGCAATAGCAAGCGCACTATCCGGGTTTTCACGCATGATAGCATACACCTCTTCATGATACGAATCGACTGACTCAATCAATTCAATATTCGTGAAGGGATTCAGGAATATGTACGATAGGAAAAATAATACCATAGCTTAGTGACAATCAAAAATAAAAAAGACAGATGAAAACACCTGCCTTTTCTTAAAATTTATCTGACCGTTATAAGGATTTATCAATCCCCACCTCCTGGTACGTCTGTTTGATCCTGAGCGCCACTGGTATTGTTGATGCCACCGTTATCTTGCTGAACGACCACGTCCTCAAGGCTGGAAGATGTTTCACATGACTGGCTGGCGAATCCTAAAGTAACTACAACAACTAGGGCTAGAAATGACTTTTTCATAACTGTAAAAATTTAATTGGTTAAAAATTTAATTAATGCATTAAATATACAGCTAATCAATTATGATTGAGGTAGTTATGATTAAAGATGCCAGGAATCCGGGTAACTTTAAGTGAAATACCTATAGGGTAAATTGAGCCATATGGTATACACCGTCCCGTTTAGTCAGAACCTATTTTGAGCCAGACGCTGTATGGAAAATGATGATCAAAACTTACTGAAATCTCCCTATTCACTCTTAGTTTGAGATTACCTGTGAGGAAATCGCCAGGCAGGAAACGGTTAATCTCAGGGATATTGATCACTATTGCTTTGGATTAGAGCCATCTGTTTCTTTATACCGGATAGTTTTATAAATTGAGAATGTTGTCAAAGATTTGCGACATGCTAAAAGCCATAGTATTGATTGGAGGTGCCAGTGTAAGGATGGGAACAGATAAATTCCTAATCGAAGCCAATGGGTTACCCCAATACTTACATCTTCATCGCATGATCGAGGCACTGGGGATTTCAACCTATATATCCTGTTCGGCAGCTCAAACAGATCAGATTGATCAAAATATACCCTACCTTATTGATGAGTTTGCATCGATCGGACCTATAGGAGGTCTGGCCACTGCCATCAAACATGACCCAACTTCAGACTGGCTCGTGGTAGCCTGCGACCTCATCAATTTGCAACCGGAAACCATCAAAGAATTGGTAACGATAGCACCTCGTAAGGGTGTTATCACATTTCAAAGAGAAGATATTGAATTTCCAGAAACCACTATTACCATATACTGTCAGGATGTTTTTACCACAGTGAAACAGGCGATCAGGCAAAAGAAATACAGTCTGCAAGGTGTACTGAAAGCTTCTGATGTTCAGAAAATCACGCCTGCCAATCCAGCACAACTAAAAAATGTCAACACGCGGGCTGACTTATAGCAACTGCATTTTTTTATAACCGTCTCTCTTCCCTCCACAAGTAGGGCAAACATAGTCTTCCGGTAAATCCCGAAAAGAGGTTTTGGGACCAATACCCGCATCGATATCTCCAACTTCCGAATCATAAACCGTCTGACAATGGATGCATTGATAAATGTCTTTTTGCAAGTTGTCTTTGATGATCTTTGCTTTGGGTGAAGCCGCCGGTTCATCTTTTACATTTTCAAAATACATCCTGCTCAGCTCCACAATCAATGAAGCCATCACTGACTTCGGGATATTGTCGGCATACACCTGGTAGTCTGTGAGATTCGGATTAAAGTCTTTGCTATATAGAATGTTGTATGACTCCACACCATCTATCATTCCAGCTTCTTCAATCAATACGGATGTAAAAGGCGTATAGTCCGATTTTGTTTTAATGGAAAAGGTCAGACCCGTGGTGCTGATGTCCAGCTTATCAAGTTCGCGTACCAGGTAGAGTTTAAGGTCCATTGCATCCTGATCCAGCGCAGGAAGGTGCCAGTTTAGCTCAAGTGCAGAGTGACGAAGGTTCATGCCAAATTTCCCCATGAGTTTTTCCCATCCGAAAAGATCTTTCTCAAAGATGCCTTTGATGATAAATGATTTCCAGGGTGTAAGCGATACTTTGCCCACTTCTGTAGCAATACATTGTTCCATAATGGCCTTGAGAATGGATGTCCTGTATTTGTTATCCCTCCAATACAAGCCTAACCAATATTTACCATCAGGTAAACGGTTGAACCCCTCGTAGTATGGAAAATGCGTTTCCGGGAGCACAAGATCTTCTGTGACCGGCATGGTATTCATTTTCACATTATGCTCAAGAAATCTTTGGATATCATTATAATCCCATCCGTTTTTTTTGATATCATGTTCCTCTAAAGCAAAAGCCAGCTTCGATAAGTCTTCGGTATAAACCAACATAGGAAACTGCCATGGTGCATTTTGGATGTGCTGAAACCTGAGATAGACGAACCAATAATTCTCCTGGTTGGAAGCGATGAAATTGATTTGCCCGGTGAAAAGAGGAACAAGACTCTGAGAAGGGTCTACGATGTTGATCCTGAGCTTTGGACGGTAGGTAAAGCTATCCAAAACATAATGATAGATATGAGATGCCAACCAATGCTTCCCGTTTAGAATATCCTGAGCGACATAGGAACTGAGGATGTTATGATAGTCAAAAGTATTGATCTCATAATCAGTCCTGATCGAACGAAAAGTCTCATCAAGGATTTCTTTGCTCTTCTCTTTGGCAGGGAATAGTATATCCTGCCTGGAACCAAAATGCACATATTCAGCGCCGAGTTTTTCTGCCACAAGCAGGATTTTCAGGAAATCACCCGGAGAAATGATGCCTCCTTTAACAAATATGCGTACGAGATCTTTTACCTGTATGTTCTTCACCACTATTCAAAAGTAAGATTTCATTGTGATATCTGTGCCAGTGACCGGTCAATAAGGCGTTTCACCTCTGATTTACAACTACCACAGCCTAGTCCGGCCCCTGTAGCCTGGCAGAGCTCATTCAAACTGCTAATGCCCTTTTCAATGCAACCTGTCAGGTTTCCTTCTCCCACGTTGTTGCACGAACAAACCAGCTTGCCTACAACCGGCTCCGGTGCATTTCCTGATCTGAGTAGCATCATTCGCTTCTCAGACAACTCGGTTCGGCTTTCTATCAACTCCTTGTATTCTGCAAATTCCGCCTTGTCACCAAGTAAAATAGTTCCTACCAGCCGGTCTTCATGAACGATACATTTTTTATAGTACAGTGCCTCACGATCCAAAAAGGTAATTTCATTGTAATTTTTACCATGAACGGGAATCTCTGATAAGCCCACCGAGCACAGATCCAGGCTCGGAAACTTCAAAATATTCATTGGGCTAGTACCCTGATAACAGCTTGTTGGATCACCGGCCAGGTATCTGGCACAGATGTCTGCCTGTTGCTCTGCCGCAGCAGTAATCCCATTCAACTTCTTATGATGCTCAGCAATCTCACCCAACGCAAATATTGCGGGATCACTGGACTGCAAATAGTCATTCACCACTACTCCCCTTCCACATTCCAGGCCGCTATCTACTGCCAACTGAGTATTTGGTCTTGTACCGATTGCATAAACGACCGCATTCACTACCAGTTGATGTCCTCCTTTTAGGGTAACTAGCAATAGTTTCTCCTCATTTTCTTCAATGTTTACCACCTCACTGTTAGTAAGCACCTGCACACCGAGGTCTTCAACATATTCACGTAGCATTGAGCTAGCCATTGGGTCCAGCTGACGTTCCATCAACCTGGAGCCAAGCTGAATGATTGTTGGTCTCACCTCCATCTCTGTGAGCGCTGATGCCAATTCTAGCCCTAAAAGCCCACCGCCAACAACCATCACATGGCTGCCCGGACAGATCTTCTGCTTTAGGTCATCAGCATTTTGCCGGTCACGCATGGTAAACACACCCGGTAGGTGCATCGGGGCATTTGGTGGTATAAAGGCTCTGCTGCCTGTGGCCATGATGACAATATCATAAGCGTGCCTTTCGCCTTTGCTATCAATAACACACTTGTTTTCTCTATCGAGTCTGTCGATGGGATTGCTTGGATGCAGCTTCAGATCCAATATTTTAAGTTCTTCCTCCGTATATTTTACCAGGTCAGGCCACTGTTTGGTCTCATTGACATAGTCAGGTAGCAATACCCTGTTGTAGAATGGCCACGGCTCCTTACTAAATACATGGATCTCATCCTCTCTATTGAAGTCACGATAGGTATTGACAAACCGGTATGCCGCCGCTCCGGCTCCGATGACGATGATCTTTCCCTTTTCATAGACCACTCTTTCCACCTGCACAGCCGCATATTTAAAACCCGGCTGCTTTGATTTGGGATCTACGGAATCATCCGTCAGGTTATTGGCTCTCGATAAATCTGAGTTAAGCTTTTTGCCCCAATGCATGGGCAGGAAAACGACACCCTCTTTGATTCTGTCAGTAATTTTTGTCGACAGCTGAACCTCCCCTCTCACATTATAAATTCTCACAGGATCACCATCTTTTAGTCCTCGCACTTCCGCATCATTGGGATGGATCTCCAAAAAAGGTCGTTCAATGTGCTTATTGAGTTTAGCCACTTTTCCCGTCTTGGTCATCGTGTGCCATTGATCTCTGATCCTGCCCGTAGTAAGGATTAAAGGAAAATCAGGTGATATTGACTCATGCGGATTGGAGGGTCCCGATGTATGAATATTGGCTCTGTGATCCGGAGTGAGAAATTTACCCTCCTGGAATAGTCTGGGTGTTCCATCATGATCCTCCGAGGGGACGGGCCATTGGATGGAGGTCTTTGCCTGAATCTTTTCATAGGACAATCCTGAGATGTCTATGGGTGTGCCTTTGGTCAACTGAGCATATTCTGCATAAACTTCTGCCGGACTGTTAAAATCAAACCCGTGGAATCCCATGGCTTTGGCAAAACGCATCAGGATCTCCGTATCAGGAAGTGCTTCTCCTGGCGGATCAATCACTTTTGACAAATGGGTGATCCGTCTTTCTGAGTTGGTCATAGTGCCCTCCTTCTCCAACCAGCCGGCAGCAGGAAGGATTAGATCAGCATACTTCGCCGTGTCACTTTTCTTAGAAATATCCTGCACGATAACGAATTTGGCTGCTTTGAGGGCTTCATCTACCAGCCGGGCATTGGGCATGCTCACGGACGGGTTGGTACAAATGATCCAGATAGCTTTCATCTTTCCTGACTTCAAAGACTCAAACATCTCAGTGGCTGTCAGGCCGGGCTTTTCCCGGATCTCGTCAACTCCCCAAAAGTCAGCAACTTCTTTTCGATGAACCGGATTAGCCAAGTTTTTATGGGCAGCCAATAAGTTTGAGAGCCCGCCTACTTCACGACCTCCCATGGCGTTTGGTTGGCCCGTGAGCGAAAAAGGACCACTTCCCGGTTTCCCGATCTGGCCGGTGATCAGGTGAAGATCAATAAGGGCCAGGTTTTGATTCACACCTGAAGTGCTTTGGTTCAGCCCCATCGCCCACATGGTGATAAAACCCTTCGAGGCGCCAATGGTGCGGGCTGCTTCTACAATGTCATCTATAGATACCTTACAGATCGCAGCATACTCACGAAGTGATTTTGATCGAACTTCTTTCACATAATCATCAAAGCCGTTGGTATGTGCCTGTATAAATTCGTCATTGATCAACCCTTCATCAATGAGATATCTGCCAATGGCGTGAAACAACATCTGATCTGTGCCCGGCTGCACCTGTAAGTGTAAGTCAGCGAGTGAACAGGAGTCTGTAATCCTGGGGTCTGCAACAATGATCTTTACATTCGGATTTTCTGCTTTGTGCTTTTCAATCCGCCTAAATAGGATCGGATGGCACCAGGCCGGGTTGGCTCCTGTGATGAAAATACAGTCAGACAATTCAATGTCTTCATAAGATATAGGCACAGCGTCGTCACCCAGCGTTTCTTTATATCCTACTACTGCCGAGCTCATACAGAGCCTGCTATTTGTATCTATGTTGTTTGTTCCTAAAAACCCCTTGACCAGTTTATTAGCCAGATAATACTCCTCGGTCAGGCATTGGCCGGATACATATAAGCCTACACTATCTGGCCCATGATTGGTGATGAAGGTCTTAAATATGGCCGCAGCCCTGTTGATGGCTGTGTCCCAGTCTACCTGCTCACGGGAGTGATGCCTGCTCCATCGCATCTGAGGATATTTGAACCGGTCACTGGTATCCATCACCGTATAATGCAGGTTCATCCCTTTGCTACAAAGCATCCCTTTATTTACAGGATGGTCTTCATCCCCTTTTACCTGTATCCTACCCTTTTTATCGCGAGAGACTACAATACCACAACCTACCCCACAGTAGGAACAGGTAGATTTGTAAGATTCAACAGGTTGTGACATAGTTTTTTTAATGGTTTTCCAAAGTCAGGTTGATAAATAAGACCTGGTCAACTTTACTGACCAGGCCTAACCATGTTGTGTTTATTAGAATTCGGTCAAAAAAAAGGGTGCATTAATGGTTTAAAAAGTTGAGCAGATAGGACCGATAATCATAGTAATCGGGGTGTTCGAGAACGTCCTTTCTGTTACGAGGTCTTTCAAATGGGATCACAAGCTCATCACCAATCTTCGCATATGGTCCACTGGTCATCATGATCACCCGATCTGCGAGAAAAATGGACTCATCAACGTCGTGGGTAATAGCTATGGCGGTGATCTGTTCTTTCTGCCAGATCTCCAGCAATAAATCCTGCAACTCTCCCCTCGTGAGGGAATCAAGCATTCCAAATGGCTCGTCAAGCAACAACACCTTGGGCTTGAGGGCAAACGCACGGGCCAGTCCTACCCTTTGCTGCATCCCCTGAGACAACTCACTCGGTCTTTTGTTGAAATCATTCCCCAGCCCCACTTTGTCCAGGTAATACTTACATATTTCTACTCGTTCGGCTTTGCTTCCGTGAGGAAATACCTGATTAACCCCAATCATCAGGTTCTGTTGGGCAGTCAACCAGGGCAACAAACTGGGGGATTGAAATACCACTGCCCTATCCGGCCCGGCATCTCTTACTTCCAGACCATCCACGATGATCTTGCCACCACTCAGTTCGTTAAGCCCTGCGATCATGGTCAGTAACGTAGACTTGCCACAACCGGAATGACCAATAATAGAGACAAATTCACTCTGTTTAATGGTCAGTTTAAGGTCATCTAATACCACGTAGTCGCCTTTGGGTGTCGGATACACCTTTTTGAGGCCCTGACACTCCAACATCACCGGCTTGTCTTCCAGGTGAGGCATTACTTGATAATCAACTTTTTTTAATAAGGCTTCCATGGTCTTGGTTTAAAAGTATTTGACTGCTTCTTTTTTTCTTCTTCTACCAAAGACGACACGCCCTGGCATCACCGGTTTTAATTCTGGTAGAATATATTTCTGGTCACTCACCTGTTTCCTTGTTGCCCCCACATCAATGAGGTATTCAAGGATGTCATTTCGTAATCGCTTATACTCAGGATTCTGATTGAGCTGCGTTACATTACGAGGTCTTTCAATGGTGACCTTAGATTCCGGCCCCAGCGTAGCTTTTGGCCCGGGGGTCAACGGAATGATCCGGTCTGCCATCAAAATTCCCTCATCCACATCGTTGGTAATTAGTATCACAGTTTTTTTCTCCTGGTTCCATATCTTCAGGATCTCTTGTTGAAGGGTGCCCCTCGTCAATGCATCCAGAGCACTCAATGGCTCATCCATGAGCAAAATCTTAGGATTGATGGCAAGTGTTCGTGCCACGGACACTCTTTGGCGCATACCACCAGATAACTCAGAAGGTTTTTTATCCACCGCTGGTGTGAGGTTCACCATATCAATGTATTTCCTGATATGGGCATCTTTCTCTTTTTTAGAAAGTTTGCTAAATACCTCGTCCACCGCAAGTTTGACATTGGAGTAAACCGACAGCCAGGGCAAGAGGGAATAATTCTGAAAGATCATCCCCCGATCCGGACCGGGGCCGGAAATTGGAGAACCATCCAACAACACCTCACCGGAATCGGGAAACAACAACCCATTGATCAGGTTGATCAATGTGGTCTTGCCACTTCCTGAAAACCCAACAATCGCCACAAACTCACCGTCTTCAACTGACAGATTGATGTCTGACAAGACTTCATTCTTGTTGATTCCCTGCCCGAAGGTCTTCGAAACGTTTTTTAATTCAAGTAATCCCATCAGGCAATTCCTTTATTGAATGTCATTAAGTTTTGGACACTGAGCATGATCCGATCCAGGACAAAACCGATGATCCCTATCACAAACATGGCTACAATGATCTTGGCATTGGAATCGTTGCCTCCATTTTGGAATTCTTCCCACACAAACGATCCCAGACCCGGGCTTTGTGCTAACAATTCAATGGCTATCAATACCATCCAGGCAACAGATACGGTGATCCTCAGGCCGGTAAAAATGAGTGGAAGAGAAGCTGGTAAGACGATTTTAAAGATGTTTTGCCCAATATTCAGCTTCAGTACCTTCGCCACATTCAGATAATCTTTGTCCACCGATGATACACCCATGCTGGTGTTGACCAGTGTGGCCCACATCGCACATAAACCTACGCTAATAGATGAGATGATAAAAGATTTATCTATGCTGGGGTCCTTGATGACCGTTTTAACCACCATAAATACCAGAAGTAACCAGACGACTGGTGATACCGGTTTAAAAATCTGTATTAACCAGTTGAAAGCCGTTCTCAGTGAGTCACTCAAACCGATAACGACCCCTATCGGGACGGCAATGAGCATGGCAAGCAAAAACCCCGCAGCCACGGTCTTAAGTGAAGTGCCAATCTGATCCAAAAAGGAAGGTCTTCCGGTATAGGTAATCGGATCTAACCCCTGGGCTTCTCGTTGCGCATTGGTTTCAGACACCTTTTCTTTGAACTCACTCTTCTTTTGTGATATGCTGAGGTGATCTTGCCACAAGGCAATATAGGCTTGATAAACTTTAGCTGGAGAGGGTAAGGTATTTGGCTGACAGCTTACTTCACCCGACTCAATACAAGCTTTCATATCTAATGCAGCCTGTTCTCCCTGTTCGATTCTGGCCTTTTCAATTCTTTCTTTGGCTTCACTGTTATAAAGTGCCATTGCCCCCTGATGCCAAAGGAATATGAAGAGGAAAATTGACACCAGGGGAAGCAATGACCCTTTGACAAACCTTGTTGCGTTTTTTCGTCGTTCTTCTCCATCAATCATATGGATGAGTGGCTCAAGAAAACCGAGCCCAAGGAACTTTAAGGTTTTGATAGACTTATTTTTCATCTCTTTTTATTTCAATATTTTGTTTTCAAGAATAGATGGAGGACGAACCGTCCTCCAGAAATCAACCATGAACACCTATAGTGATTTGTCTTTATTTCCAATACTAAAGCTGTTGATATAGCCGATCGGATCTTTTCCATCATAGGCATTACCATCTATAAAATCGGAAGTCACTTCTTTGTAACCATCCGTTTCAGGTATATCAGAAGCCGCAATGTGCCCTTCCTCTACCAGTAAATCCGCAGCTTTTTTCCAGATATCCGGTCGATAGATCTCTTTTATCGTTTGATGATACCAATCGGCAGGTTTTGATTCAGGGATCTGCCCCCATCGGCGCATTTGCGTCAAAAACCAGATACCATCAGAATAGAACGGATAAGTGGCGTGATACCTGAAAAACACATTGAAATCAGGCATTTCTCTTTTGTCACCTTTCTCAAATTCAAAGGTTCCTGTCATTGAATTAGCGATTACCACAGAATCTGCACCTACATACGCAGGCATGGAAAGTATCCCAACAGCCTGCGGCCGATTACCAGGTGTATCAAGCCATTTTGCAGCTCTTATTAACGCTTTAGTGACAGCCAGTGCGGTATTCGGATATTGTTCCACAAACTTTTTGGTCATCACAAAGACCTTCTCCGGATTGTTTTTCCAGATATCGTAGTTGGTTGTCACAGGGACTCCAATGCCTTTGAATACTGCCTGCTGGTTCCAGGGTTCACCCACACAATACCCATAGATCGTTCCAGCTTCAAGTGTGGCAGGCATCTGTGGCGGTGGAGTGACGGAAAGCAGTACATCTGCATTAACCTGTCCCTGAATATTGTCTGCAGTGTAAAAACCCGGGCTAATACCCGCTGCAGCTAACCAGTACCTGATTTCATAATTATGGGTAGAAACGGGGAATACCATTCCCATTTTGAAGGGTTTGCCAGCCGTTTTATACTCCTTTACCACAGGTGCCAGAGCATCCGCTTTGATGGGATGGACAGGTTTTCCATCTCTTGTAGGGACATTTGGTTTCATTTTAGCCCATACTTCGTTGGATACAGTGATCCCATTTCCATTCAGGTCCATGGAGAATGGCGTAACAAGCTCGGCTTGTCTGCCAAATCCAGCTCCAGCGGCTATTGGTTGGCCAGCCAGCATATGCGAACCATCCAGCTGACCATCAATAACCCTATCCAACACATTTTTCCAGTTTGATTGGGCTTCGATAGTGACAAACAATCCCTCATCCTCGAAGTATCCAAGTTCTTTAGCGATTGCCAGAGGAGCCATGTCTGTTAGCTTGATAAACCCAAATGTCAACTGTGGCTTTTCAATCAACAGGGACGACTTAGCAGCCTGACCTGCGTCCTCAACAGACCGATCCTGTGCCTTACCCCCAGTACAGGCAGTCCAGATGACAGCCAGTATAGATAATGTGAATATGCTTTTTAAAATCTTCATTTGCTTTTATTATAGTTATGATATAATCCTTGAATGTCTATTTTGAAGAAAAGATGGTTGGCTTGAAGGTGATCATAGTCCAGGCCCAAAATTGCATGGCTCCTTTATCCCCGTTTCGCAGTTCTTCCATTGTATCGGTAGCAAACAGCTGAGAATAACCTATGTTCCAGGTAACTCCACCCTTTAACTGTTTTCCATATACAAGGTCAATTTCAGTACCCATGATCTTGCTCAATTCAATACCTTCCCCATCTAGTTGAGAAGACCCTGTCATAAACTCATGGGCATTTATCTTCAATGCGCCGCCAGCCAGTTTGAAACTTGTTTTCACATAGAGATCTGTCACTCCTACCGTACCATTAGCAGGCCCTACAAAAAAGTAGTCCATAAATCCATTGTGTGCATGGTTGGTACCGAAGTCAGGACTGAAAGCCGTGATATCTGTAGAGGTGTCACCGTCATCTTTCCCGGAAATATGTTCAACCCCCACCGTGATCGGAGTCACCGGTGTTGAGAAGGTACCATTAATACCCGCCAGGAAAGCATTCACCTTATTGCCAGAAAGTTTACCAGTCTGGTAGTAGAAGTCTCCTGCCAGCTTTACGCCTGAAATCTGTTTTGATGCAATGGCTCCGAAAGTCTGTTTGAATGAAACAGTACTATCTGCATTTTGGTAACCCGCATTAAATGCCAATAAGGAAAGTGATCCTGAATTGAATCCCTGATTGAACCACCCATACTGAAAGGACTTGTAGCTTCCTCCAACACTGTAATAACCAGCTCCTGGACTCTGAAGAAATGCCTGCTCAGGCACATCGTCATCCTGGTTGTAGGCAAATCCCAAATGTATTTTGGTACGCTCTGGTTCGAAAATCAATAAAGCAGCATCATGTCTTCTACCCTGCTGAGCCCATTCCAAACCACCTAAAAACCTCTGGTTGTCATAAGATATGATCTGACGCCCAACTTTAACAGAAAGGTCTTTATTGAAATAATATTGTCCCCAGGCCTCACTGATAAAGGTCTTTCCGAATTCCTCCTTAAAAATCTGTGAGGTCTCTCCCCAAATTCTGATATCCTGAAAAGCCACTCTGAACTTAAATGCTGAATCAGCATAATCGATGTATAGCCTTGATCGTTGCTCTGTGAAAACAGCCGGATCTTTTGACTCGTCCGTTAATGTCTTAAAACCATTTCTAAATTCAGTTCTTGGACGAACCTCCGCTGAAATGTTTACCTGTGCATGCATACTGACCACTACGAGTATGACTAAAAATGCGGTTAGTAAAGTTTTCTTCATATTTATCGTTGATTACGTATAATTATGAGATCAAAATTACGTAATTAATCGTATTATAAAAATTTAATTACGTAATTATACGTATTTTTATAATATCAGCAGAAAAACAGATTTTTTAGGGTTAATTGCTCAAATAAGAATGATATGAATATAGTCAATTCAAATTATGGCAATAAAGGAAGTGGGATTCGCACTGTATTTATACGTAGAAAAGCCAGATGATTACGTATTTTTTATACCAAATACTGAGCTGCATGGCCATTTTATATATTTAGGTAGTGTGATCCTAATTCTCAGCGAATGTCTCTTCCGGGGAATTAGAATCAAAAACCAGCAAGATTGTAATTATGAGGAGAAGCTTATAGTTGATTGATGAGGCCTTCTCTTTCCACTTTTTTAAGCAGCTCCGTGATGTTATTGACATCCAGCTTCTTCATGATATTAAACCTGTGGGTTTCGATGGTCCGGATACTCTTATTGAATGTCTCTGAGATTTCCTTATTAGATACCCCTTCATAAATCAATTTCAGTATCTGTTTTTCTCGCTTGGTCAGTTGATAATCATTTTCTGATGCCTGGTTGGGTGTAGCAGTCTCTGATGGCACATGGCCGTTTGCCATATAAGAGTTAATAATAGTAGTAGAGATATCACCGCTGAAGTACTTATTCCCGGAGTAAACCATTTTGACGGCTTTATTGAATTCCGCTTTATTGGTATCCTTCAACAAGTATCCATCGGCTCCATACTGAAGCGCTTTTAAGATATACTCTGAATCATCATGCATGGTAAGCATAATGATTTTCACTCTTGGGTCTTGAGACTTCAATTTCCGGGTAACCTCCAATCCATTGAGGAGTGGCATTCTGATGTCCACTACCAGTACATCGGGTTGGTTTTTTTCAAATTTTTCCAGTGTCTCCTCTCCTTCAGATGCCTCCCATATTACATGAATTTCAGGGTCATCCTCTAAAACCATTTTGATGCCATGTCTTACAATCTCATGATCATCTGCCAATGCTACATTAATCATTTGTCAAGGGATAATGTGATAAATATCTTGGTTCCTGAACCAGGGGTACTCTCTATTTTAAAAACACCTCCAATATAAGAAGTTCGTTCCTTCATATTAAATATTCCGTGACCTGCTTTCTCAAAATGCCCACTCCTTTCCACTCTGGCATAGTCAAATCCTTTTCCATCATCTTCAATTACAATGTTCAACGTATTAATGTTGTGTGAAAACCGGACAATGATATTAGAGGCCTTGGCGTACTTGATAGCATTATTTACCGCCTCCTGAATGATACGATAAAGATTGGTTTCCACAGGACTGTCTAACCTGTTTATAAACCTGGTTTCGTTATGAAATTCCACATTGCACTTTGTCACTCCGTTGATCTCATCACAGAATTTGGTAATGGCTGCTACCAATCCAAAATCATCCAGACTACTTGGAGTTAAGTTAAATGAAACCCTTCTGACTTCCTGAATAATCCCTTTCATGAGGCTTTTTGCATCATCTAGTCTCATCTGCATGTGTTTTGACGAGGCAGCAATAGACTCTAACAACAACTTCAATGCAGAAAGCATTTGTCCGACACCATCGTGCAATTCACGCGAAAGTCGCTTTCGCTCTTCCTCCTGTCCTTCAAGAATCAAAGATGAGCGATAGTTGTGTTCCTTTACGGATTTTTCAATGCGTTCTATGTTTAATTCACGAGACCTTATTTTGGCCTCCTTAAATTCGGTAATGTCTCTGGCAATGAGCTTAATATCATTTGAGGGCTTGACCGGGACAAGGTATGTTTCAATCCAACAAAAATCTCCGGGTTCAGTCACCAGCCTCATCTCGCCACTCCAGCTTTTATAGGATTTTAAAATATTCATCAGACCTTCCACAAAATCTTCTTTGTAGCCATTGATCTTCAACAACTTCTGAAGGCTCTTTGGCGGAGTGGTTTCTTCATACTCCATCAAACGCATGAATTTCTCACTGAAATAAGTAAAGTTTCCTTTACTATTGAGCGTGGCATATACGGAGGGTGACTCAGGCGTAACATTTACTGCCTCCAGGTCCTGATAAGATTTTCCTAATTCTTCATATAGCTTGGACATTTCAGAAGCCATCTTTTTGGAGGCCTCCTCCGAATCTTGCAGTTCCAGTACAGTTGTCCGTACATTTCTCGCCAATGGCCGGAAAACAAAGATGAGTTCAAGGATGATTATCAGCAGTGAAATTACAAACAGATATATTTCGGTTCGCTTAAGCTGATAGACTTTTCCCCTCGCTTCTTCATCATATTGAAACACAATCTTGTCCATGCCCTCCAGGAAGTAAGGTTCACTTTCAAGAATTATAGAAATTTTTTCTTCCAGGGATGGAATAGAGTCCTGCAACAAGGCCCTGGCATTCTGGTAAATCGCCTGGTACCGGGGTTCAATCGCACTAAACATTTGCATGATCGTCGGAGAGTTGTCTCCTGACAGACCCAAAGTGGTATCCCCATACAATAAGCCTTCGTGGGACTTTTTCCAAAGATTCAGCGAGTTACTCAAATGTAATCGGGACTGTTCTAAACTAACCCCCTGACTAATTTTGAGCGCCTCCTTGCTAATCTTTTGACTTAGCATCCGTTGTCGACCTGCTACGTTGATGACCCTTGCATCATCCTGTTGATTACTGATCGATGTTTGGATGAGTAGCTGACTGATAATGATACTTAGTGCGATACACCCAAGTGCGGTAAGATATAAGTATTCAAGTCGTTTAAACCTGGGCTCAGCCATAATGAGGACTCAAAAATAAGTAAATAGCCCGACTGAGTAGTAAATACTACGTAATTTCACGCATAGCCAACGTAAACCTTGCCGTCTTTGATTTTTACCGGATAGGTCGCGATCTCACATTCATCACCATTAAGGTTTTTGCCGGTCTTTAGTGAAAAGGTCTTTTTATGAAATGGACAGGCCACTTTTGGTTCCTCGCCATGCGCTCCAATCAACCCCCTGGAAAGAATCATTTGCTTTTTGTGTGGGCAAAGATTTTGTGTGGCATACCATTCATCTCTTCTGCTAAATTTAAAAATGGCTATTTGCAAACCATCTACACTTACACATAGCCCTCCATTTTCAGGGAAATCCGTTTCATTCAGAACCATCTTCCAGGCACTTACCTCTTCTGGTTTTATTGTCTTATATTGAACTAGCATCTATTGATTCTTAAAAAGTGTAAAATCTATTCCCAGTCAGCTGGTTTTTTCATTTCTCTCATGGGTACAAATTGCTGCGTTGGATCGTAATCATCTACATTGGCAAAATGTCTGAATCTTGACATCATTTTTTCATCGTTGATCGCTTCTTTCCACTCACAGTGATAGGCTGCAATCAATGCCTGCATATCTTTTTCCAACTCCTCACCAATACCCAGGCAATCATTCACTACCACATCTTTTAGGTATTCTATACCCCCTTCAAGTTTATTCAACCAGACAGAGGTTCTATTCAGTGGTTCGGCCGTTCGGATATAAAACATGAGAAAACGATCCAGGTATTTTATGGCTGTCTTCTCATCAATATCACCTGCCAAAAGCTTGGCATGCTGAGGATTTGTACCTCCATTCCCACACACGTATAAATTGTACCCGATCTCTGTAGCAATCAAACCAAAATCCTTGCTCTGTGCTTCAGCGCATTCACGCCTACAACCTGAGACCGCTCCCTTCAGCTTATGTGGAGATCTCAATCCCTTGTATCTATTTTCGATTTCAATGGCAAACGAAACCGAATCGTGTAGCCCAAACCTGCACCAGGTAGACCCCACACAGCTCTTCACTGTTCGAAGCGCTTTGCCATAAGCATGTCCACTTTCAAATCCAGCATCAATCAATTCCCGCCAGATTCGTGGAAGATCATTTAACCTTGCACCAAATAAATCTATTCTTTGACCTCCAGTGATTTTGGTATATAAACCATATCTCTTAGCCACAGCACCAATAGCGATCAACTTATCCGGTGTGATTTCTCCTCCGGGCACCCTGGGCACTACGGAGTAGCTACCTCCTTTTTGTATGTTAGCCAAAAATCGATCATTGGTATCCTGAATGGTATCCTGCTTAAGGATTTTGTCATTCCATATACTGGCCAGCAAGGAGGCCACCGCCGGCTTACAGGTCTCACAGCCATCTCCGGTACCATATTCATCCAGGAGGTCATCAAATGTCCTGACATTTTTGACCTTGATCAGACTGTATAATTCTTGTCTGGTATAGTCAAAATGTGCACAGAGCGTTTTCCTCACCACTTTACCCATACTTTGAAGCGTAGCAGCATAGATATCTCCTACCATAGGTGAGCATGCTCCACATCCCGTACCTGCCCCAGTACACTTCCTGACCTGCTGTAAATCTGGCTTTTCCTGTTCCTTAATTGCCTGTATGATCTCTCCTTTACTTACATCTTCACAAGAACAGATCTGCGTAGAATCAGGTAAATCATCCATGCCTCCGCCTGCTACCGCTGAACCTCTTTTCCCAAGAATCAGGTCTTCCGGATTTGGTGGCAAAGCCATGCCATTTTTGGTGAACTGCAAGAGCATACCATAATCATCGGCATCCCCAATTAAGATGCCTCCCAGTAGCTTCTTTCTATCCGCTGAAATGTTGACACGTTTATATATACCCGCATTTTTATCTTCAAATGAAATAGGAACACAACCAGGCGTTTCACCCAAAGCATCTCCAAAGCTTCCTACATCCACTCCAATAAGCTTGAGTTTGGTAGACATATCCGCTCCTTTAAACAAGTGCTCTTTATCTCCGGTCAGTCTCTTGACCACCACTTCTGCCATATCATAGCCAGGAGCTACCAAACCATACACCATGCCGTTGAAAGAGGCAGCTTCACCAATGGCATAGATATCGGGGTCATTGGTTTGCATGTGTTCGTTTACCTTAAATCCTCCACGCGGACCTGTTTCTAATCCGGCTTTACCAGCCAGCTCATCACGCGATACTATCCCACAGGAAATCACAAGCATATCTGTGTCGAGTCTGGTGCCATCCGTGAACTCCAGACCATTAAGTTTTCCATTCCCAATAATCTCTTTGGTGTTTTTATTGAGTAATATTTCTATTCCTAAGGCCTCAATTTTACTTTTCAACATGGCAGAACCTTGCTCATCCAATTGCCTGGGCATTAACCGGGGGGCAAACTCCACTACCTGTGTCTCCAATTTCAAATCCATCAATGCTTTGGCAGCTTCCAGACCAAGGAGTCCTCCTCCTAATACAGCTCCCCGCTTCACCTTCCTGGAGAAATCAATAATTTGAGTAAGGTCTTCAATTGTTCGATATACAAAAACACCTTTCTTATTCACTCCTTCTATGGGTGGGACCATCGCTCTGGATCCTGTAGCTAAAATCAGATAATCATAAGACTCTTTCTCACCTGTATGCGTTTTGATCATCTTATTTTCACGGTCAATCTGCGTGACCAGCTTTCCGGTAACCAATTCAATGTCATTATCCTCATACCAAGCGCGAGGTGCCATCAACAGTTTTTCATCCGATTGATCTGAAAAATATTCACTAAGGTGAACCCTGTCATAAGCCGGGATGGTTTCTTCACCAAATACCTTGACCTCAAATTGATTTCCGTCTGCTCTGGACCTCAACTTCTCACAGAATTTGTAGCTAACCATTCCATTTCCAATGACTAAGACCTTTTTCATAGTACAGCGTTTATATGATTACGTAATTAATACGTAAATTTACGTATATTTATATCAGTTATAAAAACATAATTACGTATTTTTACGAAATAATTTTTTAAGTATGTCAAAACTATCATTAATCGGAGCAGGACCGGGAGACCCGGAATTAATCACATTAAAGGCCATTAGAGCATTAAATGAAGCACAGGTAGTCCTTTATGATGCACTAGCCAACGAAGAGTTACTTGATTACTGTAATGAGGATTGCGTAAAAGTATACGTAGGAAAAAAGCCAGGAATACATAGGTATCAACAGATCTATATCAATGACATGATTGTTGATTTTGCCAAACAATATGACAAGGTAGCCCGGCTAAAAGGTGGTGATCCTTTTGTCTTTGGCAGAGGTCATGAAGAAACGGAGCACGCATTGGCTCATCAAATAGAAGTAGAAATCATACCAGGAATTAGTAGTGCGATAGCGGTGCCGGAGCTAATGGGGATTCCGGTGACAAAGCGAGGTGTCAACGAGAGCTTTTGGACAATCACGGGAACTACAAGATCACTGGAGCTATCCAAAGATGTACACCTTGCAGCAAAATCTTCTGCCACTGTGATCATCCTGATGGGCATGAGTAAGCTTGAGAAAATTGTCAACATATTTAAAGGACACAGGGGTGAACAGGAACCCATAGCCATTATTCAGGATGGAAGTACCATTCATCAGAAACTGGTCATTGGCAACATGTCAAATATTGAAGAACTGGTATCGGTCAATAGATTAGGGTCTCCAGCAATTATTGTAATAGGTGAAGTAGCTAAATACGGGAACATTTTGGGTCAGGTTTCCAAGGAATATAACGAAGGTTATGACTCATTTGCCTAGCTCAAAGTGTTGCTTGAGGTAGCTATATAGCGGTTCACACTGTTTCACCAGGGGTTTTAATGCATCAGAAACCGCTATCTTCTTATCTTCATAAGCTTCAAATCCGGTTGATTGATGCACATTGCCATACCAGTATTTGGCCCAGATGCCATCCTCTTTCCTCCTACCTGCATTCCATGATAGCATTGCCGGTTGAAACTCAATGCATGCCTTCCTGCACATTGCAGCCAGTGCTTTGTATGGGTTTAGTAGTATATCTCTTGCGTCAATCACCATAAATGTTGCCCCGATTTTCTTGAAATAGTTGAGCAAGTCCACCTGGGCCTGATAACCGACATCCTTCATCTTTGGCTTATCCACAACTTTGGAGAAGGAATTTATCATCTGGAGTGGCTCTCTGGTGAGAATAATATTTACAACCTTGCTGGTAAAGGATATATCCAGGTCCAACATGTGGTGAGTCATGTTCTTGTAAAACACCACGGGTTTGTCTTGCGGGCCCATCATTGTGCGAATAACCTTGTCGCCATCATTCTCCATAGCCTGCATAATCTCAACAGCCCCAGGATGATATTCTTTGGCTGATGTATGACTCAGGTAAAAACCATAAAAAGGTTCATCAACTACCTTAGTGTCGCTGCGCTGTGCAAAAGAATACATGAGCGCAGTAGAAATGTTTCTAGGGCTCGCCCAAAGACATATTCTGGTTGTTTGATCCTCATTCATTGACTGACCTGGTCTTCGATCAACCTTTCATACAAAATGCGGATAGCTTTTGTCATATCTCCCTGCTTACCCGATCCGATGATCCTACCATCAATCTTTACAACCGGTGTTAATCCGCCAAATGTACCGGTCACAAAGGATTCATCAGCATCATAGGCATCTACTAAAGAGAAATTCTTCTCGTGACAAATAATACCATTTTCATGGCATAGGTCGATCACATGTCCCCGCGTGATTCCATTCATACAATACTGCCCTGTGGATGTCCATACCTCTTCATTTTTCACCATAAAGAAATTGGTCGCATTACACGTAGCGACAAAGCCATGAACATCCAGCATCAATGCCTCATCCGCTCCTGCTTCAAGGGCCTGGATCAGTGCCTGCACCTCGTGCAACTTGCTGTGACAATTAAGTTTAGGATCCAGATAATCTGGTGCCCCCCTCCTGATCGTACTGGTGAAAAGCGAAATACCCTGATCTCTGACTGATGCATCAGCCACTTTATACTCTGGGATGATCACTACATTGGGTCCGGAAATGGTAAGTCGGGGATCCTGTGAGGGTGTCTTCTTGATACCTCTGGTGACCATCAGGCGAACATGTACCTGATCATTCATCTGATTGGCCTCTAATGTGCTCCAAATCATTTTCTCCAACTCTTCTCGGTTAAAAGGAAGTTTCATCCCAATGGCTTTGGCTCCCTGCCATAAGCGATACAGGTGCTTATCCAGGAATACCAGTGTACCCTTATGTAAACGAAAAGCCTCCCAAACCCCATCACCCACCAGGTACCCACTGTCGAATACCGATATTTTTGCCTCCATCCTGGGATATAACTCCCCATTTATACTAATGATGATATCTTCATTCCTTTTATCAGGCAAAGAATTGTGCGTTCCTTTCATATTTTTACCTTGTATTGAGTGGACAGAGGCCCTTCATCCCACTAGTAAATCTCGAAATATTTTTTTAGATAGCTTTACTTACCTAAAATATGAATTATCAAAATCAACAAAAATGAAATTTGAACACTTTGCCCTTAATGTGACTAACCCAAATGCAGTTGCCGATTGGTATATCAAGAACCTGGGTGCACAAATCGTCCACCAGGTTGACAATGAGACTCAGACCAAGTTTTTGGCTGACGATACAGGGCATGTATTCCTGGAAATCTACAACAACCCAAAAGGAGAATTCCTGAAATTTGAGAAACTACACGTACTGGGTTTTCATGTTGCATTTGTTTCCCATGACTCCGCCAAAGACAGAGACCGCCTGATCAGAGAAGGAGCCACCGTAGTAGAAGAAGTCATCCCCAACGAAGGATCACTCCTGGTAATGATGAGGGATCCCTTTGGCATCCCATTACAGCTGTGTCAGCGTAGTAAGCCTTTAACCAACTAAGGTGCTGATAGAGCGATCGATTTTGAAGACTTATGACCCATTTTTATGGAAGACATTGCTTATTGTAGAATTCGAATGCTCTGTATGGATAAATTTCTCATCGGCCTTCTTAATCTTTAATAATGCAAGGATCATATTTATTAAAGTAGCTGGAAGATAAAGTAAAGCCAAAAGAAAGGATGGATGAACTATCATTCTGGGAATACAAATAATTAAGGCCATTACATATGAAAAGGTGAGACCGGCCCAGTAAGTACTCCCGATCAAAGTTGATTGAGGGAATATCATTACAATGATGACTATCAGTAAAAATAGAGCAACCAAAAAAGCTCTTGGGGGCATTATACCACAAATGACCGAAATATTGAAATAATCAAAATTTCCGATATATAATTGCTTCCATCCTTTTGAAAAATTTCTGATAAGATATTTAATCTGAGCAGAAATCCATCTTTTCCTTTGGTTCTGAAAAGATCTTATGGTTTCAACCTTTTCATCATAAATAATAGCCTCATGAATGTATTCAATCTTCACTCTATTTTCAAGCAACTCAAGTTGCAAAATCTTATCAAATCCTCCGACTGCATGATTGTTTTGCATCAGTCTCTTCAACAATGTAAAATCAAATGCCATCCCCGAACCAATGATGGCGGAGGACAATCCCAACCCATTTAAGCCTCTTCTATATATGTGGTTATTTATTTCTTCACTGGCAGCATCAAGAACAGCCATCTTTGTATTGGTATTCTTTGCAATTCTATGCCCCTGTATTGCTTTTGCCCCCAGATTGTAAGCTCTATTAATTTTTTTTAGAAAACTTTCATCTAAAATATTATCCCCATCACTAATAATAGCAATATCATAGTGTTCTTCAATTTTATTTAAAGCATAGTTAAGTGAATTACTTTTAGTGCTATTATCGAATGAAACTTCAATTACCTCCACCTGTTTGCTTATTTTCTTTATGGTAGATTCTTTCATCGAATCAGCAATCACAAAGACATCATAAGTTTTTTTTGGATAATCAAGTTGTTTCATGTGTGTTGCAACTTTTTCTATCACCGAATCCTCTTTATATGCTGGGATTAGTATAGCTATCCTGTTGTACCGTTTTATTTGGATCCTATTATCCTCAATAATTGATTTATAACCTATCCAACCAGAAAGACTTAACAAAAGTGTATATCCAGTAATAAAAGTCAATAAAGCAAACAGAGTACCCTCACTTATAAAATGTAATTGTTCCACCTTGAAAGGACTTTAGAAATTCAAAGGGTAAAGTTGACATCTTTTTCCAATAAATACCCTCAAACAAGGTAAAGTCTGAAAATGCACATTTTAAAAGAGAAAAATTTTATGTAATTTTCAAAATATCAATTCCAATGAAATCAGGATTATAAATACTGCAAATTTTCAATTAATATTAGCTTATTCTTTCCCAATTTAAGTTAAAGTACGTACCTTAGTAGGTGATTTACCGAAGTAATCTATTATGTTGCTTCGATAATCAACTGTTTTTATTTTCACCACGTTTGATCTTGACTAATGTTCACCGCCCGTTCAATGTCAAGAGGCAAAGCATTTATTGTTGATGACAATAAGGCAATGTCTCTTTTGCTATCTAATATATTATCCAAGCACTTTCAGGTCCTTGCGTTCTCGAATGTATTACAGGCTTTTGCACATTTAAAGCATCATGGCGTACCTGATATTCTTATCACCGATTATTTAATGCCAGAAATTGATGGATACGAGTTCATCAAAAACATAAAGGGTAACGGACTATTACCCGGAGTCCCCATCTTTATGCTAACTGGTGCTACCCCTAGCGAGATACCAAAAGATCTTCATTTATATGACGTGAGAGCAGTGATTCAAAAACCCTTTGAACCCAAAATTTTATTGGAAAAAATGTTTAAAGAACTTGAATCAATAGAAGTATGATCAACCTTGCCTTACAAAGATCCCATGAAAATTATCGGTTAGACTTTGTCACAACCAAGGCAAATGATCACAAAAGTCTTCAGATAAGAAGGTTAATGCTCTGCCTTGGTGATCATCTATCCAGTTTGCCAAATACCAGATACTCTGACATTGGATTTGTCAAGATCAATTCCGCTTACGACCTGATTGATATTGTTGAGACCTGGAACTCAGAAGGATTTGAAGTACCAGAAGCTATCCTAATTGATGATGTTCACCTGGCAAAACTCAATGCTGAGGGCTTTGCTGCGAAACGTAAGAAGTCTAAACTAAAAAACACTGTTTTAATAGTTTTCTCAAAAAACCAAAATGACCTAATCAGACATGCAGCATACTCGATCGAAGCTGATGATTATTGTTATGGTGAAATCCAAATATCAGAAATTCTTAAAAAAATCAACTTTTTGAAGCGGTTGAAGCTAATTGGTGTAGAAAGAAAAGACGTTGAGTTCAATCCGAGAGGCAATCGGAGAAATTATTATCAAAAAAGAATCTTTGACATTTGTTTTGCATCATTTGCCCTCTTATTATCCCTACCGTTTTTTCTGATCATCGGAATTCTTATTAAACTGGAATCCAGAGGCCCGATCTTTTACGTATCCAAACGAGCTGGATTTGGATTCAAAATATTTGACTTCTATAAGTTTCGGACAATGCGAAAAAACGCGGACAAGGAACTGGATAAGCTCAATCATCTGAATCAGTATAACAATACTAAAAGTGAAAGTCCCTCCTTTTTTAAGGTCAAAGACGATCCACGAGTGACAAACTTTGGTAAAATTTTAAGGAATACCAGTTTGGATGAATTACCACAACTGTTCAATGTATTGAAAGGTGACATGTCCATAGTTGGAAATAGACCACTACCTCTTTATGAAGCTCAACAACTTACAAACGATGATTGTGCAGAAAGATTTCTTGCATGCTCTGGTCTTACAGGACTTTGGCAAGTTTTGAAAAGAGGATCAGCGGAAATATCCAATGAAGAGAGAATTCTATTAGATAAGATTTATGCAAGAAAAAGCTCCTTGCTTTTTGACCTGAAAATCATTGTTATGACATTTCCCGCGCTAATTCAGAAAGAATCAGTTTAAAGAATGAAAGATAATAAGCCACTTATTTCCATAATTGCCCTGAATTATAATCAGAAAGAGATTACCTGTGAATTCCTCCGATCTCTTCATGTATTAAAATATCCAAATTTTGAAGTCATTGTAGTAGATAATGGCTCAAAATTGAATCCAGAAAAGGATTTCAAGAAGGCTTATCCTGAGGCAAATATCATTTTAAGTCCTAAAAATCTTGGGTTTACAGGGGGGAATAATTTAGGGATAAAAAATTCAAAGGGTGACTATTATTTCATTGTCAATAATGATACAGAAGTCACACCCGAGCTATTGGACAAGCTGATAGAACCATTTTATCAGGATGAAAAAATCGCCATGGTAAGTCCTAAGATCAAATTTTTTCATCATCCGGAAATAATACAATATGCGGGATTCGAATTAATCAACCCTTTGACTGGGCAAAATGGAGCTGTTGGCAGCAGAGAAATCGACACTGGTCAGCATGATACACCTGGGTATACAAATTATGCCCATGGCGCTGCCATGCTCGTCAGCAAAAAAGCTGTTGATAAAGTAGGCGTGCTGCCGGATCAATTTTTTATCTATTACGAAGAACTGGACTGGAGCGCTCAGATGATAAGAGCTGGTTTTAAAATCTATTACCAGGCAGCAGCAACTATTTTTCACAAAGAATCCATTACAATGGGTAAGGAAAGTTCAATAAAAGCCTACTACCATACCCGAAACCGGATTTTATTCATGCGCAGAAATTACAGCGGGTGGCAATTAGCAACATTCTATTTGTTTTTAGTTACAGCTGTAATACCCAAAGCATTTTTAAAATATTCTCTTACCCTCAGAGTGTCTCATCTAAAATCGCTGGTAAGAGCAATCTCATGGCATTTAACAACTAAAAACATTCAAAAGGTATTATGATAACGTCGTTAGTAACAGGTGGAGCAGGATTTATTGGATCCCATGTAGCAAAACATTGCATGGAATCCGGACACAAAGTGATTGTTTTGGATGATCTCAGTGGAGGATTCGAAGATCATTTGCCTGAAGGATGCATTTTTATCAAGGGTACAATTACAGATCATTTGCTTTTAGAAGACCTGTTCAATGAATACCAGTTTGATTATGTATATCATCTAGCAGCCTATGCTGCCGAGGGATTATCCCATTTTATCAGACGGTTCAATTACACCAATAATTTAATTGGTAGTGTTAACCTCATTAATGAAGCAGTTAAACATAAAGTCAGATGTTTTGTTTTTACGTCTTCCATTGCCGTATACGGAGCGGGTCAATTGCCGATGACAGAGGATATGACACCAATGCCTGAAGACCCATATGGGGTCTCAAAATTTGCGGTTGAGCAAGATCTGAAGGCTGCACACGAAATGTTTGGTTTGAATTATGTGATCTTCCGTCCTCATAATGTATATGGAGAAAATCAAAATATTGGTGATAAATACAGAAATGTGATCGGGATATTTATGAACCAGATCATGCAGGGAAAATCATTGACGATTTTTGGAGATGGTACGCAAACAAGGGCTTTCAGTTATATTGACGACGTAGCAATCCCGATCAGTAAATGTGTTGATGTTCCGGAAGCCTATAATGAGGTGTTCAATGTAGGAGCTGACAAACCTTATTCAGTCAATGAATTGGCTGAAATTGTCTGTGAATCTTTTGGGGTCGATAAGAAAATAAACCATCTAAAAGCAAGAAATGAGGTATTACACGCCTATGCTGATCACAGTAAAGTAAACAAGTTATTCCCTCCTAAAGGAATTTCACTAAAGGAAGGCATTTTAAGAATGTCGAATTGGGCTAAATCAGTAGGTGTGAGAAAAAGTCAGGAATTCGGAGAGATTGAGATTTATGAGAAGCTGCCCGAAGGCTGGAACATATCGGAAAAGGTGAATAGTTAATAACATGGAAGAAGTATTAAGTAAGGATAAAATAAAGAGTGAAGTTGATTACGAAAGCAACTATCACCAGGAAAGACACCCAAATCATTCCAATGATGATTATTACACAGCCAGGGCAAAAATTGCTTTAACCAAATTCTTTTCAGGAATTGATAAAAGCAAAAAAATTCTTGATTATGGGTGTGGTTTAGGACAGAATATATTTTATCTACCGAACGCTGTTGGCTATGATATCTCAAAATATGGGGTGTCTTTGTGCCGAGAAAAGGGCTTAAATGCCACAAACGACCTGGAAGACCTTGAAAATGAGAGCTTTGACTATGTCTTCACTTCCCATGTCCTTGAGCATCACCCCTACCCTAAGCAAATGATCGAAGAGATGAGAGGAAAGTTAAAAAAGGGGAGTGACTTACTATTGGTAATACCTTTTGAACGACATGGTAAAGCCAAATTCGAACTTGATTTAAACCAGCATTTATATAATTGGAATTTCCAAAATATCAACAATCTCCTGCTAACCTCCGGTTTTAGAATTAAACAAAACAAATACTTGCGAGGAGCTGGATACAATCGATTGCTAAAGTTGAGTAAGCTGAATTTTGGACTTTACAGATTTGCTACGAATATGTTATCCTACATGGCGGGTATCAAAGAAATAATGGTTGTGGCAACGAAAATCTAATATAAATAGAATATAAACCCCAAATATGCTGTCGCTGATGAAAAAGTTACTTCTCCTGATCCTGATCTTCGTTAATTGTGGATTAACAGCCCAGGTTCTAGACCCGAATGACCCCATTGTTGTGTATGATGAAAATAATCCGCCCCCAACTCCCAGCTGGGGGACTTTAGCAAAATGGGTTATTAGTCCCAGTGTCAATTGGAATACTGATGAATGGAAGTCCTATTACTACAATCAAGTGCCTTTCAGATTAAGGTATCCTGATAATTATGATCCCAACAGGACTGAACCATATCCTATGATTGTCATTCTTCATGGCAGAGGCTTTAGCAATGGGACCATTTATATGAATGATCGACATCTCAATAATGCGGGAGCACAGACATATGAAAATGGCATTAATTCGGGTAAATTCGATGGTTTCATCTTATCTCCTCAGGGTACCAGCGGATATTTTGGATCGGGGCAATTTAACGCAATTGAGAGTATCATCTCCTTTATTGATCAGCAACACAACCTTGATGTCAACAGAGTAACAGTAACCGGAAGGTCAGCAGGAGCACAAGCTGTTTGGCGTTTTATCAGCGAGAAACCACAACTTTTTGCTGCTGCACTGCCCATGTCTGGTTCAGCCGATAATTTTGTTGATGGAATTGAAGATTATAAATATACTCCAATATGGTTATTCCAGGGAGGCCTTGATACTAATCCCAGACCCTCTACTTCTGAGAATTTGATCAATGAGATTTTACTGGCCGGTGGCAAAGTTAGATACACCATTTGGCATAACAGCGGTCATGGTATTTTCAACAGTGCTTATAGTGATCCCGACTTTTTCCCATATATGACCAATGCCCGTAAATCGAACCCGATAATTTTTGGTGGAGAGTTTATATCAGTAGACCAGCAGGGTAATAAGGAAGTCTTTGAAATTATCCCTCAAGATGAATTTTGTCCCGGAAATCCGGTGAATGCTACACTAGGATTAACAAGCGGATTTCAAAGTTATGAATGGAGAAAAGATGGTACTGTTATCACAGGGGAAAATTCAAATGAGCTAACCGTAACATCTTTTGGCGTTTATGACGCAAGGTTTTTAAGAAACGGAGAATGGAGTGAATGGTCTACTGTACCTGTGGAATTCTCTGAAAAACAGGTAACTGAAACTCCTGATATTCAGGTTAATGGTCTTGCAAGCAAAGTCTTACCAGCATTGGATGGAAGTACGTCCGTTGAGCTGAAATTACCGGGTGGATTTGTCCAATACTCCTGGTATGAAGCTGGTAGCAATACAGAGATAGGATCTGATGTTACCTTTCTTGCGACAACACCAGGTTTGTATGAAGCTTCAGTGGTAGAGCCATACGGATGTTCAAGTAACAGAAGTCAGCCCTTTACTGTTGTCGATGCCAACGGACCTAATGGTCCAGATCCTGCCCTTGGTGTGGTTGGACATGCTCCCTCAGAGACATCTATACAGCTCAACTGGAGTGAAAATCCTTCCCCTTCCTTCAATGAGACAGGGTTTGAGATTTATTCATCGGAAACACAGGGCGGCCCTTATGAATTGATCCATATCACAGGAGCTGATGAGCTTAGCTATCTGCATGAGAATTTAACAGCCAACAAAACGGTCTATTATGTGATTCGTGCTGTCAATGAAAATGGAGCTTCTACCCCAACTGCCGAAATATCAGTTAAAACACAGGTAGACAATATTGCTCCAACTGCTCCGCAAAACCTAACGGTATTGAGCACATCGCCAACGACAGTAGAAATCACCTGGGATGAGGCTACAGACAATGTTGGAGTTTGGAAATATGACATCTATAGGAATGGTGTGAAATCAATTGTTACGGGTGACACCTCTGTAACTGTTTATAATCTCATTCCGGAACAGGTCTACAATTTCAAGGTCAAAGCAAGGGATCTAACAGGCAATGAATCACCGTTTAGTAATCAAGTAATTGCATATACTGTATTCACAGGAACCCCACTCGCAAACCTAAAATTCAACAATGCTTATGCTGATGATTCCCCAAACAGTGTGAATTCTAATCCTGGCAATGGTCTTAGCTTCAATGACCAGATTGTCAAAGAAGGTAGCCATTCTCTCTATTCAAATGGAAACAGTAGTAGCACCCTCGATTTTGAAACAGGGAATCAGTTTATTCATGAACAGTTTACCACCCGTACGGTAGCTTTTTGGGTATATCCTGAATCCGTCAGTGGAATACAAGATTTGTTTGATGAGGGAGGGTCAACCAATGGATTCGGTTTGAGAATCAATAATGGAAATATTGAGCTTGCTGTTCAGGATAACCATGATATCCATATTATTTCATCAGGTCTTATAGCCCAGGAATGGCAGCATATTGCCGGAACATTTGATAATGGGGAATTGAGATTATTTGTAAACGCCATTGAAGTAGCTTCAAAAACAAATATCCCATTTGGTGAAGTCAGTGATCATAGCGATGGTTCCGGAATTGGAGGGACTAATGGAAGCAACGCTTTCGATGTAGCGAATAATAATTTTATAGGATACCTGGACGATTTCTACATTGATAATGATGTATTGACTTCTTCTCAACTAAATGGCTTAATGCAGGATAGTGATGGATCATTTACAGAAATAAGTCCAGAGGCACCAACCAATATCAACGCAATAGCTGTATCCTACAATACAATTGATATCAGTTGGACTGATAATTCAGACGATGAGACGGGATTTCAAGTGTACAGGTCAACGCAAATTGATGGACCTTATGGGCCGATTGGAATTGTTCCCCCAAATAACACAACATTCTCAGATACACAGCTAGAGGCTTCCACAACCTACTACTATGATGTAATTTCATTGGGTGAATTTGGTCAGTCTCAACCTCCATCAGCTATCTCTTCTATAGCACATTTATCGCTGGACAACGACCTTACTGATGACTCCGGAAACGGAGTAAACAGCACGATGGTAAATAATCCTGTCTTCTCTAATGCGGTTGTTAAAGAGGGCACACATTCCATTCATTTCCCGGGCAACAATGATTACATCAACCTGGACCAGGGCAACAGATTCATACATGATGCATTCACTCAAAGATCTCTGGCCTTTTGGCTCTATTCCGAAAGTCTAAATGGTCTGCAGGATATCTACGACGAGGGCGGCTCTACCAATGGAATAGGAATTAGGATCAATAATGGATCCATAGAGGCAGCTGTACAAAATCAACATAATATTCAATCAGTATCAGCACCTATTTCGGCCAACAATTGGCATCATGTGGCTGTAGTTTTTGATAATGGGACACTCAGCATCTTCATTGATGGCACTGAGGAAGCCATTCTTTCAGGAATTAGCTACAGCACTGTAAACAGCCATGGAAATGCCGGGGGCCTTGGAGCTACCAACAGTAGCAATGCTTTTGATCAGGCCAACAACAACTTCAATGGTTACATTGATGACTTTTACGCCTTTGACATTGCTATTGATGAATCTAGCATAAGTAACCTCATAGAACTCGCTACCAATGTATTTTATGCTACAACATTTCCTTTGCCGCCACCACCCAATGCTCCATCAGGTCTGACAGCGACTGCGATTTCACCTTCCTCCATTGAACTCCAATGGACTGATAACAGTGATGATGAGTATCAGTTTGAAATATTCAGATCCACGGGCAATCAAAATAACTTCCTGTTGGTAAATACAATAGATTCAGCTTCTACTGGTTCGATGAATTATGTAGACACTGACCTCTTTTCTAACATTAACTACTATTATAAAATAATCGCCAGCAATCCGGGAGGGACTACCGTATCCAATGTCTCCAACGATACTACCCTTAACAATATACCTACAATTCAACCAATTGGAGATGTTTTACTCGAATTTGATACGGAACTTGTACTTTCCATCTTATCAGAAGATATAGATGGTGAAAACCTTATCCTTTCATCCAGTGGGCTGCCCTCTTTTGCCACCCTGGTGGATCATGGAGATGGTAGTGGTTCTTTAACCTTCCAACCCTCTTCTGACGATGCTGGTATATATTCCAATAATAAAATTATTGTTAATGATCAACATGGTGGAGCTGATACCACAATTTTTGAAATAGAAGTTACCGGCAACCACATCCCCACTCTGGCTTCTGTTCCTGATATTACTCTAAATGAAGGTGACAGCCTGGAAGTTACGCTAGTTGCAGATGATGAAGATGGCATTGAAACACTAGCCTGGAATACTAATGGACTTCCTGCATTTGCAACCTTTACTTCATCTAACGATGCAACCGCTTTACTTAAGCTAGACCCTAATTTTACACATAGTGGAGAATACACAATAACCGTTGAAGTAGTTGACTCTGTAGGTGCTTCAGCCAGTATTGATATAAACATTTCAATATTGGATATTAATCCCAATCAAAAAGTACTGGTCAACATAAAGCAAAATGTGACTGCAGGCTCTCCGTGGAACAATATCACTTCGGTGAACACACAGAACCTGCTTGATGAAGAAGGGAACAGCACTGATATTGATGTAGTTTTCCAAACCACTTCCTGGAAATCCTGGCGTGATGGAGCAGTAACCGGAAACAACAGTGGCGTTTTTCCTGATAATGTAATCAATGACTATTATTACTTTGGAATATTCGGTGCACCTGAAACCGTCGACCTGCTAATTTCAGGTTTGGATACTGAAAAAACTTACAATTTTGAATTTCTGGCAAGTAGTGTATGGTCAAATGTCCCTGATAATGGCCATACCAATTTCAGCATAGCAGGAGATACAATATCTCTTTATGTTCAGAACAACAGCCAGAATACTGCTAGCTTCTCAGGGATAGCACCTAATGCAAGTGGCGAGATCATAGTTTCCATGAGTAAGGCTGCAGATGCATCCGTCGGTTACTTAAATGGATTCACAATAGAGGGGGTTGTTGACAATGGAAACCCTCCTGCTCCTCCAACCAATGTAACAGCCCAGCTTGACAATAATCAGGACCTGCTAATTTCGTGGGTAGATGCCCCTTATAACGAGGATGGCTATGAAATCGAAAGATCATTGGACGGAATTAACTTTACTATCCTGGAAACGCTAAATACACCAGATATCACTTCTTATATTGATGAAACAGTAACTGACAATAACACCTATCATTACAGGGTACGCTCGTTTAATCAGTTTGGATATTCCGTATATAGTGATATTGTTTCCGTTTCAGTACCCAATATACCACCTACTCTTCAGCCGGTTGGAGATATTACTGTCGGGGTTAACGAAACGTTAATTGTTAACATAACAGCTACGGACCCTCCCTCCAACAATATTTCTCTGTCAGTCACAGGCTTACCTGGTTTTGCAAGTTTCAGTGACTTCGGCGAAGGAGCAGGTGAAATAACAATTAGTGCTTCATTTGAGGACATAGGTACTTATGATGGTATAGAAATCACAGCTACTGACAGTGTTGGTGATTCGCGAAGTGAGATTATTTCCATTTCAGTAAGTCAGGAAATCCTCTATACTGTTTCTATCAACTTCAGTAAAAATTCTTCTGGTCCTTCACCTTGGAACAATACGAATAAAACACCTCAGACTAATGATTATTTTGGGAATTTAAATGACAACAATGGGACTAACAGCGGGATCGGTTTACGGATTGTGACCCCGTTTGGTGGAGATTATAACCAGGGTACAACTACTGGAAATAACTCGGGTGTTGTTCCTGACAACGTTCTTAAAGAATACTATTGGTTTGGAATATTTAACAAACCAGATGAGGTTGAGTTGAAGGTTGATGGACTAGATCCATCCAAAAGATACAACTTTAAGTTTGTTGGCAGCACCACATTTAGTGGTAACGGTGTAACTGACAATGGTTCTACAGTATACAAAATAGGAAGTCAGGAAGTCTCTGTCTATGTACACCACAATACCTCTGAAATGGGTGTTATTTCAGATGTTGCACCAAATGCGTCAGGTGAGGTGACTGTTAATCTATCAAAAGGTTATGGTGCACCTGCCGGATATATCAATGCCATGATTATTGAAGCATATCCAGCCAATGAACAGTCATTTATCCCCTCAAACCTTACCGCGGTTGGAGTCTCTGCAACAGATGTTCAGCTCAGTTGGGAAGACAAATCATTTGATGAGACTTCGTTTGAGGTTTATAGGGCTGAAACATCCGGAGGGCCATATACACTTTTGGGTAGTGTCCCTGCAGATTCACCCGCTTACATCGATGGGACCACTTCTGCGGGCACAATTTATTATTACCAGGTCAGAGCCATCAGACCTGAAGGACCAACTAATTTTAGTAATGAAGCAAATGGATCACCCATTCTGTTTTCAGTCTATATAAATATCAACGGAGACCCTTCTTATGATGCTCCGATACCCTGGAACAATCTAAGTTCATTCCCTAGTGATGGACAAACCTTTGTAGGGTTTAGGGACGAAAATAGCAATGAAACCGGCATCAGATTATTATTTGAAAAAACCATGGATGGTTTTAATGATTGGGGTACTGAAACAGGTGATGATTCAGGTGTATTTCCTGATCTTGTAATGAAAAGCTTCTTTTTCAATGATGCATTCAATGAACCAGGAAGAATAATCGTTGAAGGGTTGGATCATTCATTAAAATATAATTTCACCTTCTTTGGTGCCATTGAAACTGGTTATCAGATCAGAACAAATTTCAGCATTGACAGCACTACTGTTGTAAATTATCAAACATATAACACTTCCGAAACAGAAACCATCTACGGTGTAAGCCCAGATATTAATGGAGAAAAACTGATAAAAGTTCAGGAAACATTGGGATCTAACTGGGCAATATTCAATGCGATGGTCATTGAAGCATATCCGGTACCTCAACAGGGAAGCTCTGCGAGAATTGCTGCTGGTGAAAATGATTCTAATTCTAATGGAGAGATGATTGAAGTGACATTCGGTCAGTCAAATACCTATACTATCAGCATCTATCCTGTACCTTTTGAAAATAAACTGAACATTGATTATCAACAGAAAGGATCATTGACTATCGAAATCTATGATTTACATGGTCAAAAAGTCTTTAAAAAGGATCTATTAAATGACGGATCTAGTGCTACCAAAATTGACCTCAGTCATCTCAAAGATCAAATCTATCTTTTGAGAATGATTAATGATCAGGGGATCATTAAAAACGTAAAATTACTTAAGAAATAACAGCTTAATGGACTATTTGAAAAGATAGGAACTTATACAAATAACACATTGCCTCCATGAACAAAGTATTTTGGTTATCCATGATGATGACCTTTTTCTCATCTTTCCTTTTAGCACAGCATCCGGTGATGGATCCCTCAGATGTGGTCATCAACTTTGATGCTGGGGATACCATTGAAAAGCCTAGCTGGGGTACTATGGTCAAATGGGTCAGAACCCCAAGACTTGGATGGAATACTGATAGTTTCAAAGCATATTTCTATAAAGGGATGCCATTTCGTATTAAATGGCCTGCCAATTACGATCCTTCCGGAAACACAAAATACCCTATGATTATTATGCTACATGGACGAGGTGAATCAGGCAGTATCTATGACAATGAGTTTCAGATGAAGCATGGAGGTCAAAAGCACAGAGATGCAGTTGACAATGGCACATGGCCAGGTTTTGTTGTTTTTCCGCAAAATGAATCAGGATATTTTGGAGAATCTCATTACAATATTATTAATGACCTTATTAATAATCACTTTCCCTTACTACATGTTGATGTAAATAGAATATCCATGCATGGATTATCAGCTGGGGGTCAAAGTTCCTGGAAATATCCCATCCATTTCCCAAGAGACATTGCTGCGACTATCCCGATGTCTGCTGCCTCATGGAGTTATGCAGATGGCAAGGATTCCTTGCAGCATTTACAAATTTGGGTGTCTCAGGGAGGTCAGGATAATGCTCCCACACCAGGATCTTCTTTTGATCTTACCACTGTAATGTGGGATAATGGCAACAATATCAGATATACGCTTTATCACAATTTGGGACATGGTGTATGGAATACACACTACAATGAGTTGGACTTCTTCCCTTTTATGGAAAGAGCTCACAAAGCAAACCCCGCAGTATTAACCGGTGAACCTGCCCTTATCTATTCTACAAATGATAAAGATATCCATGAATTCATTCCTTTGGTAGACATTTGCCCAAATGATCCGATCAATGTAGAAATGGGACTCACTGCAGGATTTGATGGGTATGAATGGAGAAAGGATGGTGTATTAATTGAAGGAGCCAATTCTAATACTTATACAGCTACTTCACTTGGCATTTATGATGCAAGAATAAAGAGAGGTTCTTATTGGAGTATATGGTCACCGACACCCGTTACTATATCTGAAAAAGAAGAAACTCAAACCCCCGATATTCAAATTGTAGGTTTAGCCAGTAAAGTTTTGCCTGCTCCGGACGGTAGCTCAAGTGTGGAAGTAGAATTACCCAACGGATATATTGAGTATAGCTGGTTTGAAGATGGATCAACGACTCCATTTGAAACCAGTCGCATTATTTCCCTAAGCTCACCTGGTGTTTATTATGCCAATGTTACAGAACAATTTGGATGTTCAAGTAGCTTATCCTCACCCTTTAAGGTTGTGGATGCCAATGGTCCCAACAAACCAACAGCAGCCATAGGTCTTACTGGGTATGCGCTGTCTAAAACAAAAATTCAACTGAACTGGTCCGATAATCCCAATCCTGCATACGAGGAAACAGCTTTCGAAATCTATCGAAGCTTAGCTTCCGGGGAAGATTATGTGCTGGCTGGTATTACTGGGGCCAATGTTCTTTCATTTCAGGATTCATTACTAAACCCAAATACTGATTATCACTATATAATCCGTGCTGTCAATGAATCAGGTGCTGCACCTGTTTCAACAGAAGCTAAGGTTAGAACCCTGGTGGATAATATTGCTCCAACAGCGCCTTTGAACCTGACTTTGATGTCAAAGACTCCAAATACAATAACGCTATCGTGGGATGAGTCTACCGACGATGTAGGGGTATACAAATACGACGTGTATAAAGGGAATAATAAGTCAGTGGTCACGGGAACAAACTCAGCAACCGTTTATAACCTCATTGAAGGCCAGGTATACCAGTTCACGGTAAAGGCCAGAGACTTCAATGGTAATGTTTCTGCTGCAAGCAATCAGCTAGTGGCTTCTCCTGGCTTTACAGGATTGCAATACAAGTATTATCAAGGAGATTGGACGGTACTGCCAAATTTCAATAACTTAACACCTCTGGATGAGGGAGTTACCCCAAATGTCAGTATTGATCAGGCTCCACAGAACAATTTCATTGCTTTTTACTGGAGTGGTTTTATTAACATACCTATTGCTGGGACATATACTTTCGAAACCCGATCAGATGATGGGAGTAAACTGTACATCGGTGATTATGATGAATCCGATCTCGTTGTTAATAATGATGGGTTACATGGGATGAAATCAGAAACTGGTAATCACTACTTTTCGGAGTCTGGCGCCTACCCCATTGTTATTACTTTTTTTGAAAGAAACGGTGGACAGGGTATGGAAGTTTATTGGCAATCCAGTGAAGCAGGAATCAGCAGAGAGAGAATACCTGACGTTGTCTTCTCCGATGGAAATTCGATTCCAGATATAAAACCCAATTCACCCTCAGGTTTTACAGCTATGGTTGGCGGTTATGATAATATTTCACTTAGTTGGAATGATGAAAGCGAAGATGAGACTGGATTTCAAATATATAGGGCTACCTCTTCTGATGGCCCTTACTACCCGATAGTAATAGCTTCTGCAAATGATACTTCATTTATTGATTCCGGTTTAGAGCCTGAAACAACATACTATTATCAACTGACAGCACTGGGTATTTATGGTCAATCCGATATAATAGGTTCAAATAAAGAGTTAATTGCTCCAATAAACAACGGAATAGCTGCGATTGATAATGCCAAAGGAACCGGATATATCATGTACTCGGAGGAAAGTGTTCACTCAAGGTTTAACCCTTCCCCCAATGGCAGCAACAGTGATCATCTCATCGCCATAAAATATGAGAGTGGTGTTTGGAAATATGACAATAATAGCAATTACTATAATTTCACTCCGCAGATTGGAGATCTGATCATTGCTGAGGTAGATTTTTCCAAAGACCTGATAACCGGACTGGAAGGAATAAGTGGTAATATCAACGGGATTGAAAGTGGATACTCCTCTGGCGATTTGGTTTTCCTTGCCAATTATTGGAATGGAGGCTCGAACAATGGTGAGTTTACGGTCCAGGGAACAGAGTTTTACAGAAATACATCTAGCATTGTCGCAGTCACCACCGATCCGCTCCCTCCTGCTCCAAATGCCCCAGAAAATATTTCAGCAACAGCTTTATCTCCAAGTTCCATTCTCATTGGATGGGATGATGTGAGTAATACTGAGGATGAATTTATCATTTACCGGTCAGCTAACACAAATAATAGTTACCTGTATCTGACAAGTCTTCCCGCGGAAACTACTTCATACCTTGATAGCGGCCTTTTTTCAAATGCCACATATTATTACAGAATAATCGCATCGAATGCAGGCGGAGATTCCTCTTCACAGGAAATCTCAGCGGTTACCTTAAACAATTTACCCGTATTAGATCCGGTCAATGATATTGTAATTAAAATCAATACCACATTAGAAATCCCACTTTATGCTGAGGATGTTGATGCTGAAAGCATTAATTACGATATTTCTAACCTGCCTTCATTTGGTAGTTTGGATGATTATGGTGACGGGACAGGTCTTTTAACCTTGAGCCCTTTAGAAAGCGACTCAGGATATTATGAGAATGTCGCAATCTCAATCCACGATCAAAACGGAGGATTTGATGCGGATACGATTGCTATCCTTGTGGATAATAATAATATTCCAACCCTTGAACCTATTAATGACATTGTTATTGATGAAGGTGATTCTTTATTGGTCACCCTTACTGCAATGGATCTTGATGGGACAGATCTGCTGACCTGGACCCATAACCTTCCGGAATTCGCTTCATTTTCTCCGAACTTAGATGGTACAGCGGAAATACATATTAAGCCATCTTATACCCATGGTGGATCATATCTCATCAATATTGAAGTAAACGATCCTAACGGCGGTTCCGCGGCTGAAAGTTTTCTGTTGACGGTGACAGAAGTAGATCCAAATGAGGAGTATCTGATAAATTTCGTTTATAATTTAAATGCTGGATTATACTGGAACAACGTAAACTCCCTCACACCAGTAAATTTAGTGGATAATAAGGGAGAGTCATCTTCCTTGAGTTTTCGATTTATCACATCGACATGGAAAGCCTTTAACAAAGGGGCTGTAACAGGGAATAATTCAGGTGTATATCCAGATGTGGTGATCAAAGACTACTATTATTTCGGAATATTTGGTGCTCCCAATACCGTCTCATTCAAAACATCCGGGCTGGATCCTGAAAAAGTATATGATTTCTCTTTCTTTGGTAGCAGTAGCTGGACTAATGTGCCTGACAATGGTACAACGATTTATTCCATTGGTTCCGATAGTGTTTCACTGTATGTTCAGAACAATAGCCAGAATATAGCAACGTTAAGCGGTATTTCACCTGATCTCAATGGAGAGGTGATCGTCACCATGAATAAAGCACCTGGCACGCCTGTAGGGTATTTAAATGCGTTTACCATTAAGTACGTTCACGAAGCGGGTTCGCTACCTGCATCACCCAGAGACCTTGCTGCAAACTATGATGAATCTACTGGAATAGAACTATCATGGATTGATGCACCATTTAATGAAACCGGTTTTGAAATATACAGGTCTGAAGACAGCCTGAATTATAACCTGTTGGCTGTAACCAGTGCAAATACTACTAATTATCTAGATGCTGACATAACTGACGGATATACATATTACTATAAAGTGAGATCTGTAAATGGAAATGGTGAATCAGAATTTTCCAATATTTCATATATAGAGCTCCCCAATGTTGCTCCTTCACTGACACTGGAGTCAAATTATGTTGAAATGTATCCAGGAGATACAGTAGTATTGACCATTACTGCTACTGATCCACCAGCAAACGAGGTCACACTATTACTTTATGATGCGCCAGGGTTTATTAATTTTGAGGACTTTGGAGAAGGAGATGGTCAGATTACTATCATACCTACCCCATCAGATATTGGAAGTTACACCAATATCCAAATAGTTGCTATTGACAACGAAGGAGCCTACAGTTCCAGGTCTCTTTCTGTGGACGTTGTTGAAGAAATCCTCTATACTGTTTCCGTAAACTTTAACAAAGACTTTGTTGCAGCTACACCCTGGAACAATACTTTAAGGGCTCCTGCCGCAAATGACTTCTTTGGTAACCTGACTGATGAAAACGGCGTCAATCGCGGAATGGGTGTAAGGCTTAATACCCAGTTTGGGGGTGTTTTCAACCAGGGAGCAACTACCGGAAATAATAGCGGAATAGCACCGGATAATGTACTCAAAGAATATTATTGGTTTGGTATATTCGGTGCACCGGAAACAGCTCAAATCCAATTAGAAGGGCTTAATGTGCTTGGCCGATACAACATTAAGTTTGTTGGAAGTAGCGTATATTCAGGATCAGGTATTTCTGATAATGGGGAGACCATCTATAAAATTGGAAATAAACAGGTTGCTGTTGACGTTCAGGCAAATACAACTACTCTGGGCATCATAAAAGATATCGTCCCCAATTCAAGCGGGAACGTTGTGATTGATATCCTTAAAGGCACGAGTGCATCAGTGGGATATATCAATGGATTAATTGTAGAGGCACTACCTGCTACTACTATCGATCAAAAGCCGACTAACCTTATGGCAGAAGGTGTTTCCCAAACTGCAATTCTTGTTTCATGGCAAGATAACGCATATGAGGAATCAGGATATGAGATTTACCGTTCTGTCACTGGTGAAACAGGTCCGTTTACACTCATTCACACCACAGACGAAGACATAACATCGTACACTGAAACGGGTTTATCAGGTGGCACTGAGTATACCTACAAAGTAAGAGCAAAACTTGGGGGGTCAGAATATACCGACTACTCAAATGTATATTCAGCTGCCACAATGGCTTTTGCAGTGCATGTAAACATCAACGGAGACCCCACTTACAACGCTCCTTCTCCATGGAACAATATTGGATTTTTGCCCGATAATGGAATGATTGTATCCAACCTCAAAGATGGTAACAATAACAATACCGGGATCAGTCTCAACTTCGTGACGAGCCTGGGAGGAGAAAATGACTGGGGCACAACAACAGGTAATAACTCCGGAGTTTATCCTGATAAAGTACTGAAAAGTTTCTTTTTTATGGAATCACTTGAAGAAGCTGAAGTCTTTATTGAAGGACTTGATCAATCCTACATTTATAATTTCAGATTTCTAGGAGCCATAGAGACTGGCTATACCATCTCAACAAAGTTTACCATAAACAATGAAACGGTTGTTAACTGGCAAACTAATAACACCTCAAGTGTTTCGAGCATCATTGGTGTAGAGCCAGATATTGACAATAAAGTAGCACTGCACATTACTTCTGGGTCAGGTTCACGATGGTCGATATGGAACTCCCTGGTCATTGAAGCCTATCCAAACCTAAACTCAGGTGCCCGGGTTACTGATGAGGATTCGGATATCCACTCAGAACTGACTATCTATCCAAATCCATTCAGCAATAAGCTGGACATTAAAGTGAATGCTAACGAATCTGGAGAAGCTACATTTTCTCTATTAGACATGCAGGGTAAGTTGCTTCAGAAATTTGTTGGAAAAGTAGAAAAGGACAATCAAAATTATTTCGAAATGATTTTTGATGAGAAACAGCTAAAACAGGGACTATATCTTTTGAGAATAGATTTAAATAACCAATCTAAGATTCACAAGCTCATTAAGAACTAATTAGATAATATGGAGCTGTAATATTGTAAGATCCAGAAATTCAACTAATTTGATCTGATGTCCTCTTATATTAGGAGCTTAGATGGCGTACGGGCTTTAGCTATTGTTCTCGTTTTGCTTTTTCATTTTTATTACGTCCTTGAGATTGGATGGATAGGAGTTCAGATTTTCTTTGTACTCTCCGGATATCTTATTACTAATATTCTAATCAGCAGCAAAGAAGGATCAAATCTCTCATCATACCTTAAGAGATTTTACTGGCGAAGAACACTCAGAATATTTCCTCTATACTATGTGTATCTGATTGGTGTCACAGTCATTTACTTTTTGACATCCAAACCGAAAATCTTTCCAGAAATTGTTGGGTACCTCTATTCGTATACATATAATTTACAACCTCTTTTCGGGGAGCTCGCTTTCGATCCCTTCTTTACGCATTTCTGGTCATTATCGGTAGAGGAACAATTCTATTTAGTCTGGCCTCTATTGATCTTTCTCCTGAATGAGAAACAAATAAAAATCGCAATTGCCACCCTCATTCTGGCAGTGCCCTTTTTCAGATATTTCTTTGGTGAGTGGATTTTTGAAATGGGGTATTCAGAACCAGGCGAAATACTCTATCGCTTTACTATTTCACACTTTGATGCTTTTGCCTGGGGTGGAGCTATTGCTGTATTCAAATTAAATAATCGTGTTGAAAAGCCAGGCCTACTACTGATGATCGGGTTTGTTTTACTGATAGGTTTTGGTATGTTGAATATATGGGCACACTCCGGATCAATCGCATGGTCTTCTTTGGGTTACCCAATTGGTGTGACAGAAAACTATCAACACGTTTGGTCATATATTCTAATCAATATGTTTTCCACCGGATTGATCCTCTACCTAATCAGAAATAATACGGAGAAATCTGTACTTTCAGTCGTCTTTCGCAATAGATTTATAGTGGAAATTGGACGGCTTTCCTATGGAATGTATGTGTATCACTGGGTACTGCTTTCAATCCACAAACAGTATATAAACCCGCTGATTGATCAGATGATAATTTCATTCATCATCTACTTCTTTCTGGTATTTATCGTTAGCTATGTGAGCTTTTACACAGTAGAAACTTTCTTCCTTAAATTGAAGGAAAAGGGGTTCCGGTTGACCGGTTCTTCCTAAAAATACCTGTAATAACTTTTACCTGCCAGTCCCAACATTTCCTTATCTCCACGGGTATCACCAAATGCAATAATCTCATCATAAGTGGAAATATCCAGATAAGCCTTAAGACGATTGACTTTTTCCGTGCCTTTGCAATTTTCCCCAATCTTACCGTCAAATAATCCGCTTTCTTTTTTTAATCGAGTGCCAATCAATTCTATTCCAATCTGGTCAGTCCATGGTTTCACCCAGTTTTCAAGAGAGGCTGTAATCACAATGACTCTATCTCCCGATTTTTGATATTCGTATATTTTCTCCAGGGCATTTGATCTTACAATCTGTGGTATTACTTCCTCTGCAAATGATTTACAATATTTGTTGAATTGACTGATAGATAGTCCTGAGAAATGGAAAGCAAGTAATTTTTCCTTTGTACGCTTAGTTGATATAAATCCTAACTGCATCATAATCAGAAATGGCAGATGTATCAGGAAACCCAACAAATATTTCAACTCACCATTTCTGTATCTGAATATTTCCAACATAGAATCCTGTTTGGTAACCGTGCCATCAAAATCAAAAAGAATCAACCGTTTCAACCCCTATAACTTTAACCTCTTGAAGATAAACTCCGGAATATTTCTGATAATAAACATCAGTAATCTCCACCTGCTAAAGGAATAGACGACATCTTTACGGGAGCTGACTGCCTTTAATACATCATTTGCTACCATGGCAGGAGTAGCAGTTAACAAGGGTGGCAAATCCATGTGTGCGGTCATTTGTGTGGCTACAAATCCAGGTTTCACGGTTAAAACATGGACACCAGCATGGTATAGCCTGTTTCTTAAACCTGATAAATAAGCTGTAAAACCAGCTTTTGCACTACCATACATGTAGTTGGAGAGCTTTCCCCGATCACCAGCAACAGAACTTATTCCTACAATTACACCGCTGCTTCTTTTTTCCATCTCATTTGCAACAATATTCAGAATACTTGCAGCTCCAGTATAGTTGGTATGAATTATGAACTCTGTTTCTTTCCAATCTCTCTGAGCGACTTCCTGATCTCCCAGATAACCAAATACACAAATCACAATATCCGGCTGAGGGTCAATGCCCAGATAAAACAATTCATGAGAAGCATAATCCAATGCATCAAACTCGAGATACTGCGTACTAGCTCCGTAGCGTATTGATATGTCCGAAGCAATTTCTTTCAATCTGGACAGATTGCGACCAGCCAAAATTATCCTGTCCCCTTTTTTTGCATATGCTTCTCCCAGCGCCATGGCAATATCGCTGGAGGCACCTAAGATTAGAATATTTTTACCCTTTCGTGATTCCAAGTCGGTTGGATTGAATTGATTGAAATTTGTTTTTACTGAATTTAATATACTGTCTGAACTGGCTGATAGATTTATAACTTTTACTAAGAACTTCTTTGCTCATTCTAGCATCTTTGGTAAGATAAATATGTCCATTGTAACTGAGTACCACCTGATCTAGCTCTTCTAAAAATTCAAACAACCCCTTTCTAATAGGAAAGTCCAATGCAAGTGTATAACCCTTCATTGGAAATGATATCATTCCATTTGGATCACCCATTGCTTTGAGTACGGCTAAAAATGATCCACGACCTTCTTTCCTTATCTTCATCAAAATTTCTCGCATAGCAACACGTCCGTTCTCCTGAGGCACAACAAATTGGTACTGAACAAAACCTTTCTTCCCGTAAATTCTATTCCAATGTTTAATGGCATCCAAAGGATAGAAAAAACCCTCATAGGGAATGATACTCCACTGCGTTTTTTTAATGTTTTTGTGATATATCAGGGAATTTGTCATTCGAATAAAAAAGCTGCTCAGGACAAAAGAAGGAAAATAAAAAGGTACAAGTAAGGGAGTTTTTCTTGGAATTTGCAGCTTCTGCTTTTTCTGTTTTGTTGACAGTTCATGCTCTCTGGCATGCTCGCCAATATATAATATGCTCCTCCCAAAACCGTTCCCTCCTTTTAAACAATCGATCCATGCCATAGAATACGTAGATTCCTTATACTTATCAAACAGATCCAGAATCTCATCAAGATTTGACGCCTTCACCAAAAGTTGATTGATAAAAGAAGTTTCAATCTTTTTTAAGCTAAATCTCACAGAAAGGATAATTCCAGTCAGCCCCATACCTCCGCATGTTGCATAAAATAAGTCTTCATTAATCTCAGGACCACACTGAATGATTTCTCCCATATGATTCATGAGAGACAAACCCAAAACATAGTTTGTGAAAGACCCCTCTTTGTGATCATTTTTACCGTGTACATCCGATGCTACGGCCCCTCCAAGGGTAACATATTTAGTTCCCGGTGTTACTGGCAAAAACCATCCTTTTGGTACACAAACATCCAGAACCTCCTCCAACGTAACACCAGCCTGGCATTCTATTATCCCTTTCTCAATATCAAAGTCAAGGAACTTATTATACTTCAGCGTAGATAAGGTGGTAGGCGATAAAGAAGCGTCCCCATAACATCTTCCCATTCCCCTGGCAATTAGCTCATTATTACCCTTTATGATACTGGCTAAATTATTTAGTTCAGAAAAATCAAAAACCTCTGATTCCTGAATTGGATAAAGACCCCAATTAGTTATTTTTCGCTTCACTGAAAAAAATTAACGTTTGGTATATAGATAATAAACACAAAACTCAATATCCACAAGAGTATTGTAAGTTGGATAAACCTGTCTTTATACAAAATATTGGTTGGTGAACCCGTATCATTTTTTACAAACACCAACTGTAAATACCTCATAGTTCCGGCCAGGACAAATATAGATGTGTAATACACCTGATATGACCTTTCGGTATCCATAAAGTTTCCCGAAAAACAATACATCAGGTAGGCAACAATGATGATTCCTGATACCATCACGATAAGGGAATTCACAAATTCCAGATTATAATTTTTTGTAGAATCTCGTAAATCAATCCCCGATTCACTTTTGATTAATACATCATCTCTTCGTTTTGCAATGGTAAGCAATAGTGCCAGCAGAAAAATCATCACATTTAGCCAGGCAGTTACGGGTATATAAGTAGCAATACCACCTGCTTTTACTCTTATCACAAATCCTGCAGCAACAATAAAAATATCTAATATGGGTACCTTCTTCAGTCCAAATGAGTAACCTACATTTAAGAAAAAATAGATCAGAAGAATGAATAAAAACTTAAGTTTTATTGCATAACCAATCCATAATCCTACAATCAATAAAACCAATGCAATAATAATCGCTATCGAAACTGATACATCTCCGGATGCAAGTGGGCGTCTGGACTTTTTCGGATGTAATCGATCGGCATCCATATCAATGATGTCGTTCATGACATAGATTACACTGGCTACCAGGCTAAAAGCTAAAATTCCACTGACTGCCAGCTGAATCTTGTCCGGGTTTAAAAACTCACCAGCGAAAAATACCGGTATGAACAGAAAGAAGTTCTTTACCCAATGTTTGGGTCTAAGTAACTCTATGTATTTCATTCAGAACTCCTTTCCGAAGGCACAAACACCTCAATAGTAGGATCTCCCCCATGTTTTCGTGGTGCTGAAAACTGATTGATCTTTTTATATCTCTTCAACAGAAGATCTCTGATCTCGAAAGGATAAAAGTTATTTAAATCCTCAATATTTTCGAAAAGTACAAGATCATAGTAATTATTCTCAATTCGTGATTTATACAATTGCAGCTCGCGGTCAAAAAAGCTAACATTCAAATGATACCACAATGGAATGTGAGAACCTGCTTCTAATGCATAACCAAGCTCATAAGCAAGTGGAGTCAACTCCGTCATATTAAGCACTTTTGGATTTGGATTGTTTTTCCACAGTTCCATTGACTGAATAGTTTTGATCCCCTCTACAGTAGATTGAGGTAAAAACATTCTATCAAAACTTGGCATTCCTTTTAGTTCTACCCATTTTTCAATACTGTCCTCCCCTTCACTCTTGGTATAAGTTCTTACTGAAACCCTATCTTCCTGTTCCGATTCAACTTTTTGGCTCCCTATGGAAATTATCTTATTTATATATTTATAATAGCTGCCAGACCACCACAACATAATCATCAAAGATCCGATCAGAGTAAAGCTCAATTTCTCCTTGTTAAATGGCCAGTTAATTTTGGTTAAAATATAAGCCAAACCAAAACTATGAAAGTAAATATTGTTATTTATGGGAACATAGGATGTAACCTGAATAATAAGTGCCTGAACATAAATCCCAAGAGTTACCAGCGTAAAAACCATATTCTTCTTGTCTCTGACATATTCCTTCCATCCGGCTTTTTGGATATCTATAAATATTAAAAGAAAGGTAACCACAATATAGAGTTTCAACCAAAATGATCCCTGAAGTATAAAAAACAGCAGATCATGAATATCCAATCTGGAAAAATGAGGTTCCTGACCATAATTGAACCAGTAACCAAAATCATATGACCAAAAAGGAATAATAAAACCAAGAAATAATATAAAAGTGAAACCAGCATAGCCTAGGAAATACCACCAGTTCTGATCTTTCCAGCTCACATAAATCAATACTACCAAATTGAGTAATAAAGCCAGTGCACCCCCATCCTGTTTAGTGAAAAAGGAGAATGTTACAAAAAGTGATGACAATGAAAAATAGATCCACTTCTTGTTGCTAACCTCTAATGATCCACGAATGAGTAGTAACAGAGAAATCAACTGGTAAACAAATACCGTGTTGTTGTACCACGGCCAAAAGTTAATTAGGATATAGGAAATAGCGAACAACAACAAAGTAATGAACCGGAGCCCATTGCTTAATCCAAAAGTTCTCTGCACCTCTCTAAAGCTAAAAAGGGTAATAAGATTCAAAAAGGCCTGAGCTTTCAGAAGACTGATCATGTAAGGACCAAAAATCTTAAAGAACATGGCAGGGATCATCCAATACATGAAGCCCATAGGTAGGCCAAAATCCCTAAAAGGTATTTGGCCTATGGAAAGCCTGTATGCTCCCTCCCATGATAGAAATATATTGATCCTGTATGGGTATTTAAGAAAAAGAGGTAGCAAACAAATTGAAATAATGAGTAGGATTTCCAAAATGGAAATCAATCGCTTATCAGAAAATGGAAGATTCATTTAAACAAAATTCAGCGGTGGGATTTATTGAAAAGTTGTATTTAAACTCTAAACTTGTAAAGCTGAACAAATACAAACAAAGTTTAAATAACTTTACAAATTTAACACTTAATTAACTGGACGTTTTCAAAATTAATAAAATTGGGATCAAAATATTATCTCTTAAAATTAACAGTTTTTAGTCTTAAAAATCCAGATCAAGATGTCTCAACCAACTAAGCGGTTTCCTGATTTTTTAATCATTGGTGCCGGGAAATCGGGAACTACATCTATCGACAAATATATAGGTACACATCCTCATATTTATATGTCGGAACGTAAGGATCCAGGCTTTTTTGCATCAGAACCATATAATCTAAGTGACGATATGTATCCTGAGTCAGTCGCCTACTATCAACGATTTATAACCAATGAATCTGAATACCTGAGACTGTTCTCTTTAGCTAAACCGGACCAATTAACTGGCGAAACCACAACAATGTATCTTTATAGTGAGGGAAGCCCAGACCGAATCAGGTCTTATATTCCTGACACAAAACTCATTGCTGTTTTAAGGCAACCGGCAGAGAGGATATTTTCCAGATATCTGCACCTGGCCAGAGAAAACCAACTACCTACCGATTCTTTCGAAGATATCTTTGATCAGAATTCAAAATGGTGGATTCGACCTGACCTGATCAATGAAGGTTTTTATTTCAAACATCTGAAAAGGTTTTATGATATCTTTCCTGAAGAACACATTCAGGTCATCCTGTATGATGAGATGAAAGAAAATCAGGAAACCATGTTTCGCAACCTTTTTCAATTTCTGGGTGTTGAAGAAGACTTTGTGCCCGAAACAGATATTTCATATAATCAGTCAGGATTTATCAAAAATAAGTGGGTAAACAAGGTTGTAGGATATAACAATCCATTTGTTAGAATATTGAGAAAAACCAGTCCGGGACTGCTCAATACATTGAAAAGTAATAAGGCTGTACTAAAAGGGCTAAATTCTATCAGATCAAAAAATCTTCACAGACCTGGACTATCTGTTGATTTGAAGAAAAAAATCACAGAGGAAATCTACATGAAGGACATTGTACAACTGGAAAAGCTCATTGGACGTGATTTATCCAAATGGCGCATCATTTAGCAATTACCTGTGTCCCGGAGGCACAAAAAGGAATGAGCCATTGAAGTATTTTATAAAACGGTACACCACAATAGAACCGATAAGACCTGAGGCAAAACATAACACCTCCAACACAATGATGCTTTCAACACCCATCAAATGGATCAACAGTACACGCATTGCTGGTGCTGTGAAGGCATGAAACAGGTAGATATAAAGTGAATGCTGGCCGAACACCCTTAGAATACCGAAAATCTTATAGGGTGATCTAGATAAGTGAAGGCAAACAAGGGAAGCAGCAAAACTCCCAAATATGGCAAAAATCAAAATCGCCAGCGGTACGTCCCTCCATATGGTAAACAAAAGGTATTCTCCTGCAAATGCAATTAGGATAGCTAAAGCCAATATGTCCTTTCTGTTTAACCAGCGGATCTCATGCAATTTCACCGCGTACTGCGCTACCATATCTCCTAAAGTAAAAAAGACCATCAGTTCCAGGATATCATCAAAAACATAAAACCTTCCGATTTGATAGGATCCAAAATAAAAAGCCAGGCTAATTAGGAGAATGGCTGGCCTGTTACCTTTAAAAACCTGAAACAGTAACATGTATAATACGGAAACAACAAACAGGGCATAAAGAAACCACCAATGCCCCCATGGATCATAAAAAATGGTTAAGAAATCAGAGAAAGAGTCAAATTTTCCATTTACATATTTGCTAAAGACAAACTGCAGAAACATCAATATTATTCCCCAAATAAAATAGGGATACATAATGGTATTGAACTTATGGACCGTGTATCCTTTTATTCCTCTTTTGGTAAAACTCCTAAAGAAAAATATCCCGGAAAGGAGGAAATACAATGGCATTCTGAAGGTTAGCCCCACCTGCTCTGCCAAATCGTAAAACAGCGGATCAAGAGGTACTGAAGCATCCCAAAAACCAGTATTTACATGCCGGAATACAATCATCACAATGGCAATCCCTTTGGCATAGTCTATCCATGCCAATCGGCTATCATCCAATTGCCCGAAATTGAATAAGTATTGAACAAACTCCTTAAACTTCATTTCCGGTATTTCAGTATCAATATTAATACAGGATTTGAAGACATAAGTATATAAGTAATACTTAGTTGAATATTTTTGTCTGGTAATAGTAGGTTTCTATGAACATTTTCAAAAACCCAGGTTGGATCGATACCCGCTTTCTTGACATTAAATATGATGATGCTCATGAATCAACCATCAACGAAATATCCAACAGAGTCGAACAAGTTATATCTGCCAATCCCCTGGTCACCGTTGTGATCCCCGCATATAATGAAGAAGATAATATCATTCGTTGTATTGATTCCCTTTCACGATCAAAATCAGGATACCCTTTTGAGATTCTCGTTGTAAACAATAATTCGTCAGACAGAACGCAGGAATTATTGGATAGACTTTCTGTCAGGAGCGTATTCCAGCCTGTTCAAGGGTGGGGAGCTGCCAGGCAAAAAGGTGTGGATGAAGCCAAAGGGAAGTATATATTGACAGGTGATTCAGATTGCATCTACCCTGCTGGCTGGGTAGAACTGATGACCAGAAAGCTTGAACAAAAAAATGTAGCATGCGTATATGGCAGATTCTCTTATATCGCTAACAATAAGTTCCCTAGATATAAATTCTGGTTATATGAAAGGATGGCAGATGTCATGCGTGAAGTGAGGCATTTTAAGCGGCCATACCTGAACTGCTATGGTATGAGCATGGGATATGTAAAAGACTTCGCTGCCAGAGCCAGATATACTGAACGTATGATTCGGGGAGAAGATGGCAGGCTCGCATTCGACCTAATGTCTTACGGTAAAATAAAGATGGTAAGAGCTTCTCGCTCCCGGGTGTTTACTAAACCGAGGGCAATTGAAAGATTTGACGGTACACTTGGCCAGGCCATCAAATCCAGACTTATTAAAGAACTTGTAAGGTTTGGTGAGTATTTCAGAAAAAAGGAGGCTCACGATACTAAAACTTCTCTTAACTCAACGCATACGATCGAAGAGAACATGAAAGTCCTTAAAAAAAGATACAAAGTGAAGGGGAGCAGCGGAAAGGGTAAAAATAAATCTACTTAACCCGGTAAACAGCGTAGGTAGGAAAATGATCCGAGATTCTATTATCCCGGGGTATCTCAAACCGTTCTGAAACCAAACCATCGGAGTAAAACTGGTAATCGATTCTATATAAAGACCACCTTGTTTTATTCAGTGTATAACCTAGACCGTTTCCTGCTTCCATAAATGCATCATTAAGCAATCTAGCTATCTGATGATAATTGTAACTATTTGACAATTCATTTAAATCCCCAGCTAATATTACTTTGTGTGGCGAATTTCGGATGAATTCCGTCAGCACTTCGATTTGTTTATGTCTAAAAATGCTACCTCTTTTTAGCGATTGGAATGTCCTCACCAGCCCAGGTACTGAGAAAACTTTATCCGTACGAATTTGCATGGAATGCAGGTGAGCGTTTATGATACGTATCGTATCATTGTTAAACCTGATATCTACAAAAGCCACTCCATTGAACCTATTGGTACTATCAACCAATACTATACCCTGTTCAATGATGGGGTAGCGTGAAAATATGGAAATACCGCCAGACCTGCCTTTTTCATAGCTGGGTCTTGTAAGAAAGTAGTGATCATAGGATGATCCCAATTTTTTATCAAGTTGGTAAATGTTCACATTGTCGTCCTGATAGTACTCCTGAAGACAAATGACATCCGCATTTAGATCCAAAATAGTTTGCTGAATGGCATGAGACTTGGACTTTTCTATGGAATTAACCTTATGCAATGGATTGAACTGAGTGCTTTTGAAAAAACTCACATTGTAGCTTAGCACAGATAACCCTGGTAAATCATCAGTTTCATTAGATCGGTCAATAGGCAAAAATGTGAAAGTATCAACTATATTGATCAATAAATACAAGCTGACAACAATAACAGTTTTCCACATTCTGAGCCACAAGACGATCACCAAAAGTAAAATAAACAACAAGTAGAAGGGAATACCAAACGGAGTGAGTAATTGAAAGATATAAGCTGACTCAGGAGATATATATGGTGTGATTGAAAATAATACACCACTCATAAGACACAGTGTGCCTAATAATAAATCTATCGGCTTTTTATATTTCCTGATCGTGTTTATACTGCTTTCTGATTACTCAACGAATGAATCACATCATCAAGATTTTGAATACATTGAGCCCATGTGTGAGCTTTAGCAAAATCAGTCCTTTTATGTACGTACTTATCTTTCTCTCTCAACGCTAGTTCAATCTTAAGGATATATTCATCCAGTCCCGTTGCAAGATAAGTATGATTGGAAAACATTTCCATCGCCTCTGTTCTGGTTGCAACAACCGGTTTACCCAAAGATAAATATTCGTCAATTTTAAGTGGATAGTTTCCTTCGGTTTGTTCATTTTTTAGTTGTGGATTAAGACACACATCAAAGTGTTTTATGTATGCTGGTAATTCTTTCTTGTCTTTATGCCCAAGAAAAAACACATTATCCATATCATGCAAAGAACTTTTCACAAAATATTCATCCTCAGGCCCAACCAGTACGATGGACCATTCCGGTCTTGACTTTGCTATTTCATAGATCAGTTGTTGATCCAGTCTGCTCACAGTGATAAAGCCAACATAACCGATAACAGGTCCGGGGATGTTTTTTAAATCGGATGGGTTTATCAGATTATCGCTATTTTCAAAAAGTTCAGCATCAAATCCCTGCCCAATAAAATACGATCTGGAATTAAATGGAGCAGCATATTTTTGGAGATAGACAGAATTGGTAGCCACTATATCGGCTTTACTGATAAGTTCCTGCTCCATCCTGCTGCCATGGGGTTTGAAGTGTCTTTGATTCACCAGGTAATCCCTGATATAATAGATAAACAGTTCATTCTGAACCAAACTTTTCATCTGAGATGCCCGAAAGAAATCATTGTCCACAAAGATCACAGGCCTTTCAAATCCCAGAACCTCACAAGCTCGTTCAATCTCTTTTGCAATCCGTTTATTATTGATCAGATTAAAATACTCAAAAACTGGTTTAAATGGAATGCGGGTAAACGATTCTACGATAGTTCTCGGGTTAAATGACCATAAATTTTCATTTACTTTTTCCAGATCAGGCTTATGGCCTCTGATACTATCCAGGCGATTCTTTATGCGTGGATGATTGCGAAATTTTAACAATGATAGTCTATCAAGGGCCCGATTAACGTATAATACCCTGTTTGACCTGGATAGCTCAAGTGCAATATTCTTACAATTGCTTCCAATCTCAATATCCCAGGGTTGAAGACCAAGTACGACAATATTTTTACCAGATAGGAAATGCAACATGAGTCAGTCAGTAATAAAAAGGATGATTATGAAGGGCGGAATGGATGAATATTAAAAACAAAACCAGTCAGGTTTCTAGTGAATAATGACTTTTTTCATGATACTGTTCCCATTAAGATAGGTTATCCTGATCAGGTAAACCCCTTTTTTTAGGAATCCAGTATCAACGGGTTGATTTATTGGTAACTTCTTCATGCGAACAAGGCCATCAATGCCATACAATGAAGCACTTTTAATCGCCTTTTCCTGATCTCGCACCACAAATTCACCATGGGTTGGATTGGGGTATACTTGAACATTACTCTCCCCTATTCCAAGTGGCTCCGCTCCTTCTTCAAGTTCATCTACTGATTCAATGATCAAAGCGTTAATATATCCAACCGGTGTACCCTTGGCTTTCATCAGTTTAATATCAATATTTCCGTTGGAATCCGCAAAAACACCACCAATAAATGCTGCGTTATTTGTATTCTCCTGAACGTATAAGGAAACCGTATCTTCCTCTACTACATAGATAGTAAATCCATTATCACTAAAAGAAGAGAACTGGCTACTTGCAATAAACCTCAAATTGAACAAGCTATTGGGCACTAAGCCGGATATCCTTATTGAAGCTGTATCTGGAGCACCAAAAATCCCAAACCAATAGTATTCCTGTAATCCTTCGTCCGGAATAACACCACTGTCGTTCCCTGTCACCGTCCCACTTGCCTCTACTCCCCCCCAATCACTAAGCAATTTAATACTAACATGTGTTAATTTCCCGGTTGAAGTTACCAGGTCATTTAGCTCTAACCCGTTTTGCGGAGGGGCCAGCATATTGTTCCATTCAGGTAATTCAATTTCATGCCTAAAGCCAAAGTTCACCATAAGTACGTCCGTTACAGGGTATGTTGTGATCTTTACCTCGTTGCTGTAAGGAGAATCACCAAATTGACTTAAGGTACGGATCTTATATCTGTAGATTTGATTTGTCTCTATAGCAGCATCGCTAAAGCTTGTTGTGTTGGCACCTATTGTATCAATAACCATAAAAGTACCATCGGATCCTTTTCTGCTGATCTCAAACCCATACTCGGACTTATTGGTATCTTTCCATTCCAACAAAATATCTCCCTGAACATATGAACCTTCCAATTCACCTGGAGGCAGAGCTACCGCTCCTAATGGTTCAACGGACTGTATTGTCATAGCATTGATGTACCCTAAAGGTGAATCTATTCCTTTCGATAGAATAACCTTTATCTGACCGTTTTCATCTGAAAAAACTCCAGAAAGTATGGCTTGATTAGATACATTCTCCTGAACATCCAGGCTTATTGACTGGTCTCCTATTGTATAAACAGTAGAACCATTATCTTGTACCCCGGGAAACTGACTACTACCGATGAATACCATATCAAACAAAGCGTTTGGAGGAAGACCGGATATAGTAATCGAAGTGGTAACTGGTGCCCCGAAGCTTCCAAACCAGTAATATTCCTGTAGTGCCTTGTCCGGGACAACACCACTATCATCCCCTGTAATCGACCCCTGAGGTTGAACTCCTCCCCAATTGCTGGTCAACTCAATACTAATATCGGTCCTTCCCTCAGTCGCTGTATTGAGTAATGATGACTTAACGCCATTCTTAGGGATTGCCAGCAGGTTATTCCAGGTAGAGTCTAAAACTTTATGGTTCAATCCAAAATTAACTTTTATGGAATTAGCAATTGGATAGGTCATCACTCTTCGTGGCCCGGTATAAGCTGAATTACCTACGTTAGCTAAAGCTCTGACCTGATACTCATATACTTTGGATTGAAGAATATTATCCAGGTAAGAGGTAGAATTGCTAGCTAAAGTATCCAGGACCTCAAATACTCCACCATATTCTCTGCGACTCACCTCAAAACCAGTCTCATTCACGGAAAGATCCTCCCAACTCAACATGACTGTCCCATCCATATTGTTGGTAGCTAATAAATTAGCAGGAGCCTCCGTAGTCGTGATTCTTAGTGCTGGAGCTGACGTAAACGGCATAATACTTAGGTTATATGAAGGACCTTGCCAATCAAGGGTAGTCAGTATCTTAAAGAAACCATTCTTGTCAATAGCGAATAGTCTGCCTCCTTCTCCTCCCGCAGTACCAGATACTCCATAAAGAATATCTTCCTCTGTAATAAGTAATGAACAGGTTGACCCTGCATCATCAGAATCAAATGAATGCATAGACTCTAGTTCACCCATTGTGATATTATATCTAAAAACTGTACCGTGACCAAATTGTCCTCCTGACCTGGAAATACCATACATGTAATCTCCCTTTGAAATCAGTGGAGCCGAAATATTCGAGCCTTCATTTTCAGCTATCGAGTCAACCTTTACAACGTTAAAATCATTGTCTATGCTTATTAAATAGGAATATGGACTGGTCAATGACTGACTGATTCCATATAAATAGCCATCACTTCCCATGGTTAGCCCAATAGCTGACCACCCACCCATCTGTCCATCGAAATGATGAAATACCTCAAACTCGTCTGTTGCTAGATTAATCTTATAGAGGCTACCAAGATTATATATGCCTCCCGAAAAAGTTGTTCCTACCACAAACTCATTAAAGACTGTCAACCTTCCCATTGGCAGATTTCCATCTGTGGCTCCGCTCATCTCATACAAGCTTTCATATTCAGACCCATCTGCTTTTAATTTGAATATATGTGAGTTCTTGGGATCATTAGTTTGTCTGGTTGTTCCATATAGATACCCTTGCCTTAATATCATTTGATAAACCTGCTCACCAGTATCAAATGATTTTAAAGGATAATATTCACCATTCAGTGTATTATAAGCAAATATCTTATCTGAGCCTAAATCATTTCTAATTACACCATAGAGTGTTCCTGCTGAATCTATCAATGATCCGTAATGATAATCTCCATCATCTAACGTTACATGAGTATTTTGATTATTACCCAGACCATCCAATGTAATCAAGGAGTTGTATCCATTAATAAGCAAGAGATCATCTGCATAAGTAATGGGATCATACACCTCCAGAGGCGAAAAGGATTCAATTATCAATGCATTGATATAACCTACAGGAGTGGTCGACTCTTTAAACAGGTCAATGACTAAAACACCATTTTCGTCAGCAATAGCACCGCTGATCAATGCTGAATTTTCGGTATTATCCTGTACATATAACTGTGCGGTATCATTCCCAATTCGATAAAATGTAGTCCCATTATCCACAACATTTGAAAACTTACTACTGGATACAAACCTTACATTGTATTGATCTCCTGAAACCAATCCTGAAATGATGATCTTTGGCTTTTGTGTTGAATCTTCCAGACCAAAATAATAGTATTCAAGTAATACATTGTCGGGTATTATCCCGGAGTTATCTCCCGTTGTGACTCCATCATCGCCTACGCCCTCCCAATCCGGGCCTAAGAATATTTCTACATTGGTTTTTTTACCTGAGTATGAAACAAGATTGGAAAGTCTAGCCCCATGTTCTGGGACACTCAAAAAATTATTCCACTGAGTAACTGATCTTCTACTTCCAAAATTGACCATAAGGGAATCATAAATATCATTTGCAGTAATTTTTAGTGTATTGCTAAATGCGGAATAATTACCCACTCCATCAACAGCACGGACTTTATATTCATAAGCTACACCAGCAGAAATATCATTATCTGAAAAAGCACTAACGTTTTGGCTAGTGAATCCTATGGACTCAAATGAACCCGATTGTACTTTACGGAATATCTCAAACTGCTCTTCAATAACAGATCTATCTCTCCAAGCTATTTGCATTGATGTGTTTCTGTAAACTGCACTCAGGTTTACCGGGGGAGCTAATAATTCTTTATGGTAAGCCCTTATAATCAAGGAATTGATAAGGGCTATTTCCCCACCAGCTTCAGGAGACACAATAAGTTGGACCTCCCCAATTTCATCTACAACAATATTATCAAACACCACTGACGCATTTAAATTGAAGTATGTTGTCAGTTTTTTGGTGATGTTGTCAATAGAATAGTAAGTCTGTCCTTCAGAGGCCAAACCAAATGTCGAACTACCAACTATTTCTATGGTGTATAATAAAGAATCTGCAAGGCCTCCAATAGTGAGAGAAGATGATTGAACGCCTCCATAGGAGCCAGTCCAATAATATTCACGCAATACACTATCGGGGACAACCCCTGAATTGTCAGTAGTCTGTGCACCTTGAAAATGAACGCCTCCCCAATCAGAATCGATATGTAAATAAACTCCAGTGGAATTTCCCTGATCAGTCAGAAGATTTGACTTGACCAGTCCATTATAGGGAATGGTATTGGTATTGTTCCATCCCTGAACATTTGATTGATTACTGAAATTAATATTTATGGAATACAAAGGATCCTGCGTATTCCCTGCAAAAGATATCAGAAATAAAACTGATAAAAATATTGTTTTCGAAAAGGAGACTTTTCCTAATAAACACATTAGCGGCGGATTTTAATGCGGAGCAATACAAAATTAACATTAATAATAATTGTATAGCTCCCAATAAATTGATTTAATGCAGTTTCCTGCATAGCAGGGATACTTAAATTAATCAAAATTCGTGCTAGATCATCACATTATTTAATTAAGTATGGAAACGGTATTATAATAGCATAGATTCTTACAACGGTAACTGCATCTAAGTAGTCGATATAAATAGCCGGAGATCACATAAATTCTATACTTTTGTGCTTAATCACCTTAAATTAAAAGCTTTTCATAGTTGGATTTAATAGTATTATTCAGGGTCCTGTTAAAATATAAATGGCTGCTTTTGTCAGTCCCATTATTTGCAGCATTTCTTGCATACTTTTTAACAAGAGGAGCACAGGTAGAATATAAATCCACTACGCAAATTTCTACTGGATTTACACTTACTGATCAGGTCACCATCACTGAGGGAAATTTCAACTTATATGAGATAGATGTAAAATTCAGTAACCTTATTGAAACTTTAAAATCACCACTTGTAATGAGCTTGCTGGGTTATGAATTGTTGTATCATGATCTGGTTTCAGAAAATCCGTTTAAAAAAGTTTCTGATAGTGACTTTGAGGGAAATCTATTCTTGCAAGACATTGATTTTCAAAAAGCGCCTGCAATGATCAAAGCAAAAATAGATTCTAATACACTTCTAACCACTTACATCCAGGACGAGAGACGACTGCTTAAATTATTACAGTTATTTAAATATGATGATAAGTCTCTGAATGAAAAAATAAGCATAGATAGGGTAAAAAGGACTGATTTCATCTCTATTGAAGCAGTTACCAATAGTGCCGAACTATCCGCACATATGGTTAATGAATTGTACAATATCTATCAACGATATACTGACTCAGAAAGAGCCGTGCGAACAGTCAGCTCGGTGAGACAGTTTGCTGCTCTTGTCAATAATAAACGTGACATTCTAAATGAGAAAACAGAGCAACTTAAAGAATTCAAAGCATCTAATAATCTGGTCAATTTGCGGGTTGAAAGTTCCGCAACAGTTGAACAACTGACGGAACTGCAGGCAGGCCTGGACGAGGAAGAGAAGAAACTTAGAAGAATTAATCTGGAAATCCAAAATTTTGATAATGGTGAAGTACAACAAAATTTTAATCAGAGTAGTGAAATCAATAATCTCGAGTTACTACAATTAAGAAATAGAGTTAACTCACTTAGCTCGAGATACGAGCAATCAGGAAAGACAAATAATGCACTGAGAGATTCATTGGAAATAGCCAGAAACAGACTCCAAAGATTGATGATCAGTTCATCACAAAACAATGCAGATAACATTATTCTTCAACAAAACCCCTCTCAATCCTTAAGAGACCTGGAGTTACAAAAACAGTTAGCTACAGAAAACATTACTTCATTGCGAAACAAAATATGGAGTTTACGTCGTAGTATCGGTGGGTTTGCAAACTATGAAGTACAGGTGAATGCCCTGGAAGATGAGATAGAGTTAGCAAGTCAGGAATACCTTTGGGCCCAGGAAAAGTATAACCAGGCACTGGACATTTCTACCTCTTCTGAATCCTCATTAAGGCAGGTCGTAAAAGGTCAACCGGCCACAGTGGCCGAACCTTCAAAAAGAGTCATTATATCAGGATTGTCTGGTGCAAGCAGTTTTATGTTTTGTCTTATTCTGGTTTTACTGCTTGAGTACCTGGATACTTCGATTAAAACACCATCAAATTTTGCGAGAAAAGTTGATTTAAAGCTATTGGCTTCACTCAACAGGGTACATTTAAAGAACAAAAAAGACAAAACAGCCTCATTTGGACTGTTGAATTTTAGTAAAGAGAAAAGCAAGGATACCTCCATATTCAACGAACAGATCAGAAAACTTAGATTTGAGCTCAACCAGCATCAAGGGAAGATCATATTATTTACTTCCTGCCGAACTGGCGAAGGGAAGACAGAAATGATCATCTCATCAGCCTCTGCTTTAAGTATGAGGCGAAAAAAGATATTGATCATTGATACAAATTTCAGAAATAATTCGATCACTAATTTTTACAGAGCAAAACCCATTTTAGGTGAGCCCAGACTCAAGCAGCTTCGACAGGGTATTACAAATACAAAGAATAAATATGTGGATGTAATAGGATGCAAAAAGCTTGATTATTCTCCCTACGAAGTACTGCCTGATGATTTCAATGAACAGGTAAAAGAGTTGCTTTCAGCGTATAACTTTGTGTTTCTTGAAGGTCCGGCGCTTAACTTACACTCCGATTCCAGAGAATTGTCTTTACTGGCAAATGGTATCATTACAGTCTTTAGTGCGAAGTCCACTGTTAAGCAACTGGATTTTGAATCCATAGAATTCCTCGAAAATCAAGAAAAATTTATCGGCTCCATTTTGAATATGGTAGAATCATCTAATATCGATTTGTAAATTCATTAAACTTAGGATTATGAAAAATCTGGTTCTTTTTCTTAGTTTGGTCAGTAGTCTTCAGGGCTATTGCCAACAGTTTATCGAATCGATCTATACTACTGATCCTTATGTACAGCAGCTCTTTGAATTAGCATTTGAAAATAATAAGGAATTTGAAACATTGGACAACACTATTGTAATCGCAAAAACAGAGTCAGCTCAAGCAACCTGGGAATGGATGAATAGTATCAGAGCCGTAGGAAACATTAACGAATATGTAATTAACCCCGAGCGGAATCAAAATAATATCTTATTTCCAAGATATAACTTCTCCCTTACTATACCTCTGGGCATTTTTGCTGATCAGGCAACCAATAAAAAAATAGCGAAGGAGAAAGCAGATTTTGCTGAGAATATGGCTGAGCTAAGGAAAAATCAGATTAAACAGGAGATTGTCATCGCATACAATGATTTTATCAAAACAAAGGAATTGCTTGAGCGACAACGAGAACTCACAGAAAATGAATACTCCAACTATCTGATCCTTGAAGAAAAATTCAAGAACAATGATATTGATCTACAGGAACTTAACCAGGCTCAGAGAACATACAATCGAGAATTTTCCAGTCAGGTAAGCTTATTGAGTGATTTCAATAGAATTAAGCTCCAGTTAGAAACGAAAATAGGAGCACCACTTCCCCCTCTTCCTGAAAATTAATTTTCTTTCGCTACTCAACTAAAATCATCTTTCTTACAGATATTCCACTACCCTGAATTGTCAAATGATATACCCCAGAAGGGTAGTTCAATTTGAATTGAAAATGACTCTTACCCTCTTGCAGGTAAAATTCTTCAAGTGCTTGTCCTTGCAAATTACGAATAACTAAAGTTGAAGATTCTTCAAGAGGTTTGGTCAATTGTACTTCGAACTTACTAATTACAGGGTTGGGATAGATCATTACTCCTACACCTTCCTGCTCCAGCGTAGATTTGGTGATATTACTCTCACTACTCAATGTTACATTTTCAGAGTCACTATAAGCTACTCTTGCACCCGCCTGATCACTTTCATGCTTATGAATAACAATTGCATTGAGGTATCCCCAGTTACTATTGTTCTTTGAGAAATTTATCATTATTGTCCCGTTAGATAAAGGTTCAACAGATTCAAAAAACGCAATGTTTTCTCTGTTGTTGATACTTTCAATACTTTGAGTATAAGTTTGATTAATATCAAAGGTAGTTATCCTGCTTCCAGAACCACTTCTTCCCGAAAGAAGACTAATATCATAGGTATGATTAACGTCAAGGTTTTCCAAAATCATTACACCAAAATTAGTCGTATAAGCCCCAAATCTGGAAACCTGATCCGGATAGATGCCATCATCTAAATCAGATCCATTATCAGCTATATTATTTATTGTTGAACCAAGTTGTCCATTATATACGGTTAGTGCATATGGCGTAACTGATCCCAAAGAATCAGTCAATGATAGGAACGTCATAAATTTATCTACACTTTCTACTGCCAGGTCATTCCATGAAGGGTCACCAGAATTTGCACCGGTTTCAGTCAGGTTCACCATAACTGTTTCAACAATATCGCTTGATATTGGCTCTGAATTCGTTATCGCATTTACTTCCAGACTTATTAAAGATTCATTCCCTTGCACATCTACGGCAGTCACATAATAATAATACTGAACGTCATGTTCCAATGATCCATCTGTATAAGAAATATCGTTGAGCGAATCTACAAGTAAGTTGCCCTGAGGGCTGAATCCAGATATAAACCCTCTGTATACCCTATATCCGAATAAATCGGGCTCTGTGTTCGCATCCCATGAAATCATGATTTCTGTATCTCCTGTCAACAAAGCGGAAACCCCGTCAGGTGCTGAAGGTGGTGTAATATTAAGTGGACTTGAAAATACTAAATTTCCAGGTACCGATTCATTATTCGCTTCATCAAAGGCCGTTATCAGATAATAATATTCAGCCAGTTCATCAACTCCCGAATCTGTAAATGATGTACCCAAAACTTGTGCATAGAGAGAAGTTGAATCAATAAGAGGTACTGCACCTACATTACGGTAAATGTTAAATCCGACGACATCTGTAGATCCCCCGTCTTCCCAGCCAAGTACAACCATACTTGTATCCCCATGTGCTGTGATATTGATTGGTGCTAAAGGCGATTGAGAGTCAGGTATTGTATAACTCACCATATCTGACAACAAAGATTCTTCTCCGTTCACATTCTTTGATGACACACGATAATAATAAGTAACTTCTTCCTCGAGTGTCATATCCATATAATCCGTTGTAAAGACACTATCTACTATATAGGTCGCTTCACTTAACAGATCAAATGGTGTTGTTGCCCTATAAATACCATAGTGAGATATCCCAGTAGACGTTACATTATCCCAGGTCAATAGGATGTCTTCGGTTCCTGATAATAAAGCCTGCAGATTCTGAGGAGTCTCAGGAAATTCTACCTGTTGATTCGTTGTAGTGCTCACCAAAAGACTCAATAAAGACTCATTGCCATTAACATCAATAGCAGTAATGTAATAGAAGTACTCTGTCTCTGCCTCCAACCCACTATCAACAAATGAGGCCTCAGTAAGACTATCCGCGACCTTGTTTCCAAATGGAATAAATTCCGGATCTAAACCTCTGTAAACACGATAACCAAATAAATCTGACTCCATGTTTTCATCCCATGTAAGAGAAATCTCTGTATCATCAATTAACAGGGCTGTGACACCGACCGGTGCTGAGGGGGGGGTGACATTAAGCGGGCTTCCAAATGCTACATTTCCTGGTTCGGATTCATTAAAAACTTCATCAAAAGCCGTAACCATATAAAAATATTGAGAAAGCTCAAGTACCCCCATATCTATAAAGGAGCTACCCAATTCTTGAGCGTAGAGATATGCTGAATCAACAAGGGGTGCTGAACCTGTATTTCTATATATATTGTATCCACTGACATCCATTGATCCTCCATTTTCCCATATAAGTGAGATCCTGTCAGTATCTCCAACTACCGTGGTGTTGATTGGGGCCAGAGGCGCCTGAGTATCCGGAATAGTGTAGCTAACCATATCTGACAATTCAGATTCATCGCCACTCACATTCACTGCTGACACCCGATAATAGTAGGTGTACTCCCCCTGAAGAGATACATCCAGGTGATCATTGACTGAAATACTATCCAGAACATAATCTGCTTCATCCCCTGACGTGAAAGGCATAATGGATCTGTATAATGTGTAATGAGAAAAACCAGCAGATGGTACAGCATCCCATCCCAACTGTAATCCATTGGCACCTGATAATACAACCTGTAAATTTTGTGGTGTCTGAGGCGGATCAATAAAGTCAATCTGGCCAAATACAGGTGAAGTATATCCGGATTTGTTTCCTGATGTGTCTACCACTGACAAGAAATAACCGTATTCTACACCTGGTTGGAGAGAATCGTCAACAAATACAGTATCATTTTCACTGAGTTCAGCAATTAATGAATCAACAGGCACTGAAATGATATCGACTGCCGGATGGTAATACTTATGGTAAGACTTAAGGGTATTGCTATCTAAAGCTAGTGGGAACACCATGAATTCATCAATAAAGCCACTAAAATTATTCCCCACTGTATCAAATGCATTGCTGCCATTTGTTCCTCCAAGACCACCTGCATCACTATGGTTTCCCACACTTGCAAACGGTGTGACTTGCAAATCCATGAGAACACCATTTAAGTATATGCTAAGTATACTTTGATCAAAAACCAATGCAACATGTGTCCAGGTATTTGTGTCTATTGGTGCCTCCACAATCTCGATTACATGGTTATCCTGCACCACACCTTCGATCAAACCGTCTCTCAGGCGAATCCCAATTCCATTGGTACTTCCTCCTTCATCATATATATCAATGAGCCCGGCAGTTGTATTGGCATTCACCCACATTGAGATTGTTTTTGAAGTGAAAGTCTGATGGATAAAGGCATCTCCCTCATCCAATGCAATAATATCATCCACCCCGTCAAACTGAGCAGCAAAAATCCCTTCAATTATGTTTCCTGAAATATAATTCATTCCTCCACCTGACGAAGAAATGATCGCATTACCTGAAGCATCAAGTAGATTACTTTCAAATGGAAGCCATATGTTCTTCGAAATAGGAATGATTGGATTACTACCTATGCTATCAAATACTATTTTATCAGCTTCAATTGATCTGAATAAATTGTAACCTGCTACATCTGTTGATATACTCTGCAACCACCTAACTTCAATAGCAGTCGTACCGGGTACTAAAAATAATGAGTCAGGAAGTGCTGGGGGAGTCCCATCCAATGTTGTAATGCTTAAGGCCTCTGATTCTATTGACCTATTACCACTTAAGTCAATCGCTTTGGCCTTATAATAGTAGGTTGTTTGATCAGCGAGAAGCGAATCCAAAAACATAGTCTCGTCAATTGGTCCGGCTATGATCCCTGATTCAAAATCAAAATCTACTGATTCACCCCTGGCTAACTGATAGCCAAGTATGTCACTCTCAGGATTACTGTTCCATGCCAGGTTTACATGTTGAGTTCCTATTTCCACTGCTATGAGTCCCGTAGGTGGTTGAGGAGCTATTGTGTCATTGGCTATCACAAAAATTGAATCAATAGAAGATATTGAAGAGTAGTTTCCGGCACTATCAATAGCCATCAACCAGTAATAATATTGTTGCCCTGTCACTACTGTAGAATCCAAAAATGAAATTCCTGAAGCATTTGCTATTAAAATATCAGCAAGCAGATCTGAAGATGGCTCAGGAGAAAGTGATCTATACAACGTGTAACCCGCTAGATCAGAAGCAAAGGAACCGGTCCAGGTTATTTCAACTTCATTATCATCTATCTGCAAAGCAGTAAGTCCGGGCTGAAGGATAGGAGGAACAGTATCTCCGGAAAGCTGATTGTATTCTTCTATCTCAATTAAGTTTATATATCCCCAGTTACTACTTCCGGGGGCAAAACTTAACCTGATTTCCCCGTTAGACGCTGGGGTGATTTTTACAAATGAAATGGTTGATGAAAGATTATTGACACTTTCCTGGCTATGTGTTTCAGAATCAATTGTATAATTGGTTGTTCTGCTTCCACTTGTATTTCTACTTCCAAGAATGTTAAAAGAATAATATTTATCAGGATCAAGGTTTTTGAAATCAATAATACCCATTCCTGTTGTATATGCGCCATACCTTACTACCTCAGCAGGGAAAGTACTTCCTGAACCATACCCTGAGCCATTATCGGCAACACTATTAATTGAAGACCCTTCTTCTCCATTATAAGTAATGATCTGAAAGGATCCGGTCTGCTCTTGATCATCTTTCAGTCCGTTGAATATTTTGCTTCCATTAAATCCATCAAAGCCTAAATCATTCCATCCAAATTCATTCGATGGCGAAGCATTTTTAGTGATATTCAGTAAATATTTCCTATCAGGTATAACTCCTTCTTCAAGACTGTCTGTAACAAAATCAATAATATAGACTGTACTCTGAATATTAGGTTCCTCTTCATTATCAACTGCAAGAATACCCAGCCTATAGGAGGTATTCCGGAATAATCCAATACTATTAAATAACACAGGAGATCCATCTGTTGGTTGATTTCCAAATAGAATTCCATTTTGATTATTCAGCAGGTCTGCAACATCAGGATCGACTGTGGGATGAAAAATTCCCCAGTAGATTTCTCCTTCTTCATCAATATCAACTTCGAATTGGATACTTCCGGCTCCCAATTCCGTTATTAGGGGTGTCTGCTCATAGATTGGTGGTTGATCATCAATAATTTCTTCACTAGTTGTGATCACCAATCCGGTTGGTTCAGCTTGCCTGTTTGCCGGGCTTATCACGTCCTCGGCAATCATCCATAAATAATAAGTTGTTTCGGGAGCCAAACCTGAAATTGTTTTTGTTGATGATTGCATATTGCTCACCGATCCAAAACTAATAATTGAAGACCCGGATCCGGTAATAACATCTTCTGCTGTTGGTGTAATATTTGTACCATATAATGCATAATAGACGGTACCTACTTCATCTAAATCAATATTCAGATCAAAACTGACATCCAAAAGGTTATCTACTGATGGCGTCCCATTCACAAATACTGGTGGATCTGTATCTGTAAAACCAACACCTCTCACATAGGAGAGCATCCAGTTATAAATATTATCAGGTCCTGAAATGTTTCCATAAACTGCAGGCCTTGTTCCACCATGAGAAACACCAGAAAGTATGTGTAATTGTGGGGTCGGATCTGGAGCCGGAATACAATTATTAATAGACTCCACCATGGATGTGGCGTGCCCAATATTGATCACTTCATCATTAAAACTATGCCATACATTGATTGGCAAATCACTGATCTGACAGGCATACTCAGGATCCTGAAGGTTCATACCATAAAGTGATTGATTGGTAAGGTTTGTTCTACCTGCAACAGGAATTAATGCTGCAAGATCTTCTTTATATTCAATAGCATACTGCCATGCAGATTGCCCTCCGTTTGAAAACCCTGTCAGGTAAATGCGGTCCTGGTCTACATTCAATGAGGTTTTAATATGCTCTACAAGTTCTTTGACCAAAGGTATATTCCAGGTAGAATAACTCACTCCCCCAATCCATACCGGTTGATGTGGAGTAACCACCATCATAGGTAAATCACCTCCATTTTCTACATAATGAGATGGTGCTCCATCATTTTCAGCACTTATAAGTTTGGTAGGACTTCCACCACGCATTCCCAAACCATGTAAATAAATTAAAACAGGCTGATCATTCGGATATGCATCGTAATTAAGAGGATAATATACGTAATAGTCCAGTGTACCTCCTGCATTGATAGAATAATTAAAATTCAATAACTCCTGAGTACTGGCCTTTGGTGTATTTTCCTCAATAGTGAGTAAAAAGCTATCTTCATCACTGTTGAGAGACTCATCATAAACCCTTACAGTAATCGTGTATTGTCCTGCATCAGAAAAACCTGATTGTATAGAAATATTACCTGTTCCCTCAGTTGATTCAGAAAAAGTGGCAAAATAAGGAAGATCCAATACCTCAAATGTCAGCGAATCTCCGGGGTCAGGATCAGATGCTCCAAAAGTCAACTCATAAACCATCCCCTCAGGAAGGGTAAGATCATCAATTGCTTCAAGAACAGGCGAATTCTGAGAAACTGCGTTAAATATAAAACAGCTACTAATGATAAAACATAGTATGCCTTTCATAGGTAAGAGGTGGTTTAGGCGGTAAAAGGTTAGGTAAAGTTAAGTAAGTAATATAACTAAAGTCCAATTTCTTATTAAGAAGTTGTTATTTATTTAAATTGGATCCTATTTGAATTATTTTATTGTGATAATCATAAATTACTGAGGTGAATCGTTATTTTTTTTTGACGTTTTGTAATCAAATTTTATCAGATTTGGCATCAATATGTAAATTGATCCAACTATAAACCCTAGTGGAAACTGCTCCACTGCCTTTTTAACGAAGGCAGCAATTGTCAAAGCAAAGAATGCACTAAGATAAGCCAGATAGATCACTTTGATTTCTTTATCCAGGGCTCTGTAGTAATTTCTTATACCGACAAGTAAGACGCAACAGTATAATCCTAATTGAATAATCAAACCAATCCAACCGGTTTCCAGAGTAGTCTCAAAGTAAGCACTATCTGGAGGATAGCCTGCCAGTGGGTGATCAGGTGCAAACCTTTCCCCAAATGTACCACTTGTTCTTACTCCTCCACCCATTGGGTTCTCATATACATATGGGAGTATGGCCTGACGATTTTCTTCTCTGACAATCATGGAAGGATCATCACTTGGCTCAAATGTTGATCGAATTCGATTAATCGGACCACTATAAAAAGGCCCAAATATCACTAGCAACATACCTGTTAGTGCAACAATTGCCACGGTCAGAGTTCTCTTATTATTGAGAGTCGCGAGGACAAAAAAGATAAAACCCGCAGGAATCATTGCATAAGCACCTCTCGTTCCAGAAAAAATCATGGACATTATCATCATTAAGCCGCAGCCAATCAACAGCATTCGTCTTTTTAAGGAGTAAGGGCCAGTAGAAAGAACAAAGCAAAATATTGCTCCGAAGGCCATGATCATCCCAAATAAAGCTACATCTGAAAAAAATGACCATTTCCGCCAATCACCCTGTATCCAGTTCAATCCTTTTCGGATTTCATTAGCAGTAACCCATCGTAGGTCATATGGTGGAAGACCAAAAATTTCCTGGTAAAAACAATAGATCGCCCCTAAAACACAGATTGCTAACCAGAATTGAGTAAATCTTTTGATAAAGCTGAGACTGTCCAATGTCTCAAACAGAATGAAATAGGAAACCATAAAGGTAATGAGTCCGCGAAATCCGGCAACCCAGGCGTTGAGACTCCCTTCAGGATTAAATGCCTGTAAAATGAAATATAAGATCCAGATAAATATGGCAATATTGACAGGGTTTTTAAAAAAATCATTGTGGATCTTAGTGTGTTTTCCAAGAATAATAATTCCCAATGCTGTACAGAGCAGCAATATATCTATCAAAGATCCCATGGGCAGATCCCTGCCAACAATTCTACTGAAGAATGAACCAAATGAGGATAAACCAACAATAATAAGTAATGCCCATTTTTTAGATATAAAACATACCAGTGCAACAGGTATCCCTACAGACATCAGAAAAAATAATATCCCTAGTGTAGGTCCCTTCCATACTATTAAAACAGTGATAAATGATGAAATGAGGAAGAATAGAACTACCGTATACTTCTTTAACAGAGATATGACATATACAAGTGAAAACATTGAGTTAGTTCTATAAAAAAATCAGTTTGATGAAAATGAAGATATAAATCAGAATCACGAATAGACCTAATAAATTGGAAAGAATACGCTCATTCTTTTCCGTTTGAGTTTTCTCCAATTCACTCTTTGTGATTCTATGCTTTTTTCTTTCCATTTAAGCTTATCAATGTATTAAATATCTGTCTATAGCTTGAAAAGAAATACTTTCCAACATTTAAAATATTCACATTAATCATGTTTGAAAGAATGATCTCACTCACGAGTAAAACTAACAAATATGAAATCAATGTAGCAATAGCAGCACCTACTAAGCCAAATGAATGAATAAGTATCCAATTTAAAGCTACGTTCAATATTGTGTTAGCCAGAAGGACGTAAAAATTTATGTTGGAACGACCTATTGCATTCATCGTGATACCAAATTGACGATTAAAAGGCACAACCAATCCATAAAGCATGGTAATCTGTAGTAACTCATAAGAATCTTCATAAGGTTCACCAGCAATAAATATTGTTATGGACCTTGCAAAGACTATGGTAAGCACAGCAAAAGGTGTTATAACCGCTAAAGAAAGGGCCACGGTCTTCTCGTATAGATATTTTGCTTCCCTTATGCCGTTTTCCTTGATTCGTCTAACCATATTAGGAAAGACCACACTACTTATTGCTCCAAGTGGCACCTCAAATAAATTGGATATTCGAATTGCAGGATTATAAATAGCTACGGCCTCATTACTGATAATTGATCCAAGCATCCAGCTATCAGTATTCTTGAATATCATGGATCCCAAGTTCGTTCCAAATGTATACTTACCATAATGAAAATGTTTTAAAATCCATTGTGTTTTGTATCCACTGAAAGCTTGATAACTCATGCCAAAAAATACAGCAAACAAAGCCCCAAGAGCGATAGATGTGACATGAAAATATGCCAAATAGACCAGCGATATCTCATATCCATAGAAATAAAAAGAAACTACAATGATTAAAAAAGAGAGTCGCTGTACGAGGCTGCTAAAAAAAGTACCGGCAAAACTGGAATATGACTCAGAAACAGAATTAAAATGAACGACTACGGTGAATAAAAGCTGCCCTATTGTATAAATCAAAAGCATTTCAGACAATGCAGGTGCATTCCATACTTCCACAAGTACCTCTCTCAGCCCTAATAATAACAGGATAGCGACAATCGCAGAAAAAACATTCAATACCAGAGATGATGAAATAATTGTAGTTCTTTCTTCTGCATCCTCAATGTTTATGTGGCGTACTAAAGAATTATAGATGAAAGATCTTCTGATGGATTCAAGGATAGTTGCAACCGATATAAATAAAACCCAAATTCCAAAATCATCCTTGGAAATCAGTCTTATAAGGATAAAAAAATTTATGAATCCAAACCCGGCAATTGTCAACCGATTGAATGTGCTATAGATTCCGGATTTGAGCCAACCAGACTGATATCTCATATTACCAATTTAAATCCGTAGAGTAACCGGCCAAAATAAGTTGTTTACCAGCCAGCCTTTTGAATTTCCTTTTTCTTGCAGGACTCCAATTCTTCCATTTATTGGTAAAGCTGCTGGAGTTTACTTTCTCACTGGGCTTCCAGAATTCAACTCCATCTTTTTTATTGTATTGTGTAGATGATCCAACTACAGGAATCTCATTGAGTTTTTCCCAGTCATACCTTGTAGGTTCCAATCTGAGAAACTTCAGTATTTGTCTGACAGTCTTTTCCGGTTGGCTGTTTAGTTCTTCATATCTAAAGATTTGAATGCTACTCTCAAGTCCTTGTGATTTCATTCCTTCATAAAGCCTGAATAGGTATTCAGTTCGGTCAGCCCATCTTTTGGTCATCTTCCCAAATGCCCAGTCACCGGAGAATGAATCAACAAATGAGTCTACTGTATCCCTCCCATCTCTGATGATCACTACCAGTTTACCACCTGGAAACATTGCAGGGAAATACTCAAGATTACCAGCATCTGGTGTTCTAAGCATCAGTATTTTATCCGGATCAGCAAGCTCTTTGTAAAACTCATTAAGAACCCCATCCCCCATTCCGGCCAATAATGCTGAGTGCATTTTGGTAAGAGACATTTTATCCTTCACCCATTTTGGCCAGTATCCAATTGTTTTGTGTAAATAATCTGACAGTATATCAGCATGCGAATAAAGGAAATGTTCATTAGGCAGCAAAGGTGTTTCCGGATAGGCAATATCGTTATGTAGGCGGAGCGTATTGCACATAAAATTGGTTCCACTACGCTGAGTAGGACTACATATATAAATTACTTTTCGGTATTTTGAACTGTCCTTTCCGGCATCCTTTAAAGGATCGAAGGGATAAGTCTCCTGCCGGAGCAATGGTGTCGCTCTTGAACCCCTATCAAAAGACACTCCTTTTCCACCTTTAATGATGAAATTTACAAGATTCCGAAATATAGAATACTTGTGATGTAATTTAACCATGCGGTGAAATTACCAGTAAAAAATCGACTATGCCAGTCAATCCTATTTCTTGAGAAATGTTGTTCCGATAAACTTACTGTCCCTGTTTATTAATAGAAAATAGACACCAGGTACAGTTTCTTTCAAATCCACATTGATTATTGTATTATCAATAGTTACTGTTTTGATCAACTCTCCTTGTAAATTGAAAATATAACCTTTGTTGTGGACTTTGGTGAGATCCTTAACTTTAAACTGAAGCCTTTCGCTTTCTACTGGATTAGGAAATATCAAGATGTAATCAGAACTATTCAGCTTAGGAGTTCCAAGAGCTTCAGGGTTTATACTAATAGCAAACTGTGCTGAAACTGTACCTCCATTACTATCATCAGCAGAAACTACAACTGTAAGCGTTTCTCCGATTGATTCTGCTGGAGGTGTTCCGCTGAATGTTCGTGACGCCCCGTCAAAAGATAACCAGGTTGGCAATACAGCCCCTCCATTCAATTCGGCTGAATAGGTAAGAAGATCTCCATCGGGATCGCTAAAGGTACCAGCATCAAATTGATAACTAAAAGCTTCATCAGCCACAATACTCTGATCGATTAGATCACTATTCACTATAGGAGTTCTGTTTCCAGAGACTGTAATATCAAATTCAGTACTGGCAGATCCTCCAAATCCATCATCAGCTGTTACCTTTATAGTAATTGTACCGAAATCTTCATCGCCGGGAGTTCCACTAAACTCTCTGTCGTTTGCGTCAAAATTTAACCAGGAGGGTAAATCATTATCATTACTAAGCGTTGCTGTATATGTCAACGGATCACTGTCAGGATCACTGAAGGTGTTTAAATTAAATATAAAAAGAAACTCTCCATCAATTTCAATAGATTGATCCTGAATGTTGCTTTCTAAAACTGGTGGTAAATTAGTCGTATATTCATAGGCTCCAACATCCCAACCACTTCCAACCGGCCTCTCAATACCTCTGTAATCAGCTGTAAATAACCCAAGTGAAGACAAGTCTGCTCCAGCATCCACAGCTGTTGATGTTTCAATAATCGCAAAATTTCCAATCACATCGTTTACAAATCCCGCATCTACGGTATTAGCAATTGTTAGGTTGTTTGATGCATCAACAGCTTCTTCATTATTTTGCACATAGCTAATAAACACCCCTCCGGCATTCACTAAAAGGTTATTCTTAACGATATTATTTACAGCAGGTGCGTTGTTATATCTGATAGCATCTATCCCTGAATTAACGATCGTATTATTAACAATGTAGTAATTGTAATCAGCTTGAAGAAGGTCACGATTCCCAATGAAAATACCCTGTTCACCAGCATTTGCTACGACATTATTAAAAATCCTGACATTTCCTACTCCAAAAACATCAATGCCATCGCCCCCACCATTATTCACATAATTGTTGTAAACCAATCCTGTGGATCCACCTCCTACAACGATTCCTGCCTGTTGGCTTGGGTTTAACTGCAATCCAAAGTTCTCTATATAATTTCCATAGATTTCACAATCTTCTATGGCCAGACTAACCTGCATGGCATCCCACCCCGTATTTAGGAACTTGTTATCGTGTACCTTGATATGCCTGATCAACGGAGGCTGAGCATTGGTAGGTGTTCCGCTACAATCAAAATCATGACCGGATCCGTATTTGGAGCTTCCTATATAAAAGCCTTCATTTTTTACATCATGAACATAGAAATTATTGACTTCACAATTTTCCATGGTCCAATTCCCCTGCCAGGAAGCCTCATCACATGAGGGAACATTGATGAAATGTAAGCCAAGTTCTACATCGTGAATATCAAAATACTCGGCATGTATATCTGAAACGAGATAGGATATAACCAATCCGGTTTTTGTCTGGGAAATTGGATTTCCAAAGATTTCAAATCCCCGCTCAAAATCAGAATCTCCGGTTCCCGTCACCTTCAGATGAGTAGATTTAGTGATGATAAAACCATGATCAGAGCTGACATTCGCATCGATACGAACCAATCCACCGCAATTAATAACTTCTATCGGTTGATCTACAGTGCCATGCACGTTCTCTATCTTAATGAAGTGATAATAACCGGCTTTTACACAAATCCTATCCCCTGGATTCACAGTGGTAGTATTTCCATTCAAGATAGGACTTCTTTCAACCGAAGCATCAAATACAATATCACATCCGCAATCGGTTTCATCAAAATTGAAGTTGACTGATAAGACAAAGTCATCCGTCACCGTTACTTCTCCGTCTGAAGCTGTCACCTCAATGGTGATCACATTAGCATCTCCTTTTGAAGGTGTGCCAGAAAAGGTACGGGTAGATGAATTAAAGGAAAGCCAGTCAGGCAAAGGATCGCCATTGTCTAGTTCCACCTGATAAGTCAGCACATCCCCATTAGGATCTTCGAAAGCAGTGGATGAAAACTGATAGCTAAATGCTGTAGTAGCAATAGCTGTCTGATTCACAAGGCCGTCTCCTATCACCGGAGGATCATTCTGTGAAGTAATATCCAAATAAAAGAGCACACTATTTGTACCTCCATCAGGGTCTGCAGCAGTGATCTTTATTTGGATTAATTCGATGTCGCTAATAGCCGGAGTTCCGGAAAAAGCGGTCCCATTGAAGTTCAACCAGGCAGGAAGAGGGTCACCATTCGCCAAAGTAGCTGTAATGGTAAGCGCTCCCCCTTCAGGATCCGTGAACAGATCTGCTTCAAGTGTAAAATCAAATACGTCACTTTCTTTTACAGTTTTACCAGTGATGTTTTCTTTTAAGACAGGTGCAAGATTAGCGGAAGCTGAATATTCTGAGGCCCCTGCATCAATTGTAGCATCCCCTGGTCTGGATTTACCATAATAGTCAGTAAAAAAGAGGTTAAGTGATGAAATGTCTTCTCCGGCATCAACGGCAGGTGATCCTGATGTAATGGAGTAATCACCTGCACCCGCATTTGTAAACAAAGCCTCAGCTAAGGTGGCTAGTTCCACATTTGAAGAATAGTTTACTCCTCCCTCTCCTTCTTTTAGTAGATTAACGCTCTTTGATCCATACTCCACAATCAGGTTATTACGGATCTCTGCTCCTACTGCAAATTCATTGTTATAGCGGATGGCATCCTGACCTGAATTCACTATTGTGTTATTTATAATGGCGTATGTGTAGTCGGGCTCCAGTAGTTCCCGGTTACCGATAAAAATTCCCTGCTCTCCACAATTGGCCACGATGTTATTATATATCCTAACATTACCTACACCAAAAACATCTATCCCATCGCCCAGGCCCATATCAATGAAGTTGTTGTATACATCACCCACTGATCCTCCTCCTACAACAATACCAGCCTGTTGTGAAGCCTTGTTGTCCAAACCGAAATTTCTTATCACATTGTTGTAAATGTAACAATCCTCAACTGCCATACTTACCTGCATCCCATCCCAGCCCGAATCTTCAATAATATTATTGAAGACTTTGATACCTTTAGCAAAAGGTGGTAATATATCTATAGACTCTCCATCACATGTTTTTGTATGACCGGTATTATATTTCGAACTACCGATATAAAACCCTTCGTTTCCCACGTCATGGACCCACATATCATGTACACTCGTGTTTTCCTGGACCCAGTTACCTCTCCATGAAGTCTCATCACAATCCGGCACATTAATCAAATGCATCCCCAACTCGACATCATGGATTTCAAAATGATCTACTTCTATATCTGATATTTTATTAGCAATAACTAATCCGGTTTTGGCTACATCAAGTGGAGATCTGTATATCTCAAACCCATATTGAATATTTTCATCACCACTACCTGTTACACGTACATGTGTAGAACCCTCTAATATAAACCCATGGTTATTCTGCCCATTAAGATCGACTTCAGCTTTACCTCCGCAGTTTTTCAGAATAATTGGATTCTCCTTGGTGCCATGAATATTAATAATCCTAATATACGTATATATCCCTGCTTTAAAACACAATACATCTCCAGGGTTGACTGTAGTACTTTCTCCATTCAGGAAAACATTAGATTTATCGGCAGGATCAAATGTGATATCGCATCCACACTCCTGGGCATAAGATTTCCCGGAGACAAATGAAAACGCAATCAGCAAGACGAAAGCAAGATTCGGTTTCATAGTTTTAGAGTTAAATTTAGACGGTTTAGAGGTGTTGTTGAACAACTTAGGCAAAGAACTATCTATCAAAAATAGGTGAAATTATTATATAATCTATTTCTTAGTGATATTCTTAGTGATCAGTTTATTATCACTGACAATGCATACTTCGTATGAACCGGGCGCTAAATCTCTTCCATCCACCCATTTTTTACCATCCTCCAGTTTTATTTCTTTGACTTTAATTCCTTCTGAATCTAAAATATAGGCTGAAGCATTCATCCAGGCATAAAAATCAGTCTCTATAAGAAAATAATTAAAAATCTCCTGCGGGTAGATTCGAATTAACTCACCATCAACTTTCTCTAATTTATTAAATGATAGAAGTAAACTGTTTTCTGATGCTGCCTTTACATATACCCTTATTGCTATTTCTCCAGTGCCTCCTTTTTCGTCTGTTCCTACTAGCTTCAATTCTGTTAATCCAACATCCTCAACTCCAGGAGAAAAAGAGATTCCACCATTAATGCTATCAAAAATAATCCAGTCAGGTACCGCATCAGTATCTGATGATGAGAGATTAAGTTTGATATGACTCCCGTCATAGTCAATAAAAAGATCACTAGGTAATGTGAAGAAAACCTCTTCACCCTCCATTAACTCTATAGGTTCAGGTCTATAAAAAGAAATCGGGATACTATTTCGGGTTGGATCTACTTCGAAGGCTCCTATATCGGTTTTTGGGCCGACACGTCTATTACTACCCTGAAAATCTGTAAAAATTCCAAATTCGGATACGTCTATTCCACCATTGTAAGCTGGTGAGGCTTGGTTTATTGAAAAATTTCCTTTTGCTGGCTCATTGAATTTTATTGTCCTAATTTCCGATTCAACAAGATTTTTAGTAATATGAACAGTTGCTTCACCTCTTCTAATAGAGATTGGTTCCAAGCCCCAACCAACAATGAGGTTGTTAGCAATTAGATTATTTTCCGCATATTCATTATTATATCTGATACCGTCAGCTCCAGTTCTTATCAGTGTGTTGTTAATGATCTCAAAACTGCCATTATTGATTATTTTTCTGTTACCAATAAAAATTCCACAGTTTTCAGCACCAATTATCACATTATTAAATATCTTAATTTCACCAATTCCAAAAACATCTATCCCGTCACCTTTACCATTTTTGATGTAGTTTCCATGAACCATTCCTGAAGAGCCTCCCCCAATTACAATCCCTGCTCTCTGTGAGTTCTTATTCTCTCCTCCATAGTTAATAATTCGATTTTGATAAATTTCACAATCAACATTTGCCATACTGACCTGCATTCCATCCCAACCTGTATTTTCAATCGTGTTGTTGTAAACTTTAATGTTCTGGATATAGGAAGGGAGGATGTTTTTCATTTCGCCATCGCATTCTCTATTGTAACCGCTCAGGTATTTTGAACTACCTATATACATACCCTCTTTAGTAGTATTTTTAATCTGGAAATCGTGAATAAATACATTCTTCATCACCCAGTTATTTTGCCACGTTTTGGGATTACAATCCGGTACATTGATGAGGTGCAATCCGAGCTCTACATCGTGTATGTAGAAATGATCTATCTCAAGATCGCTAACCTGAAACCCTATTGCCAGTGCAGTTTGTGTCCTGTCTTCGGGTGATTTAAATATTTCAAATCCATTATCCTGATCCGGGTCACCAGAACCAGTGAGCACAAAATGTGTAGAATTATTAATGATAAATCCATGGTTGGTTCTGCCTTGGAGATCCAAAACAACCCTCCCACCATGATTGATAATCACTACAGGATTATCAGATGTGCCATGAATATTTATTAGCCTGATATAATGATAGACTCCTGCCTGTATGCAAATGGTATCACCAGGAGAAATTCCGGACATGCTACCATCCAAATAAGTGCTCTTCCCCGCATTAGGAGAAAGTGTATATTTGCAACTATATTTCTGTGCTGATACTAAACTTGAACAGAAAAGTAATACGAAACCAAAAGTGCAGCGCCAACCTGGCATAAGTAAATTTAAGTGAATTATATCACTTATTTTTCCATATGCTAAAAAAACCACCCACGAAAACTGATGGTAATAAGTCTGCAATTTTGGAATCTATTTTCTGAATCATTGGCGACTTTCTCGCTATAAGAGAAAATGGAAATACATCATCAATAAAATTTGAATGCCTGAAAGTGGTTATGCTGTAATTGTTGGTTTTTGCCATTCTCCTCAATCCCCCTTTAGTAAAAAACTGAATATGATCTAAATTATCAGCAGCTGACTGGACTGTGGTACCTGAATAACCAAATATTTTTTTCACATATAGGACAAATCCTAAGAACCAATTTAAATGGTCTCTAATAAATATCATCGGACGTGTAACTAAAAGTTCTCTTGGGCCAAGGCCATTTGGTACTGTAACAATTAACATACCATTATTTGTCATCATGTTATGCAATTCAGATAACAAACCTGATGGATCTGTGAGGTGTTCCAATACCTCACTACAAATCACAACATCAAATTTTTCTTTAATAGTACTTAAACCTTCTGCTGGCAAAACCTGAAAACAAACATTTTTAAACTTATTCCTGGTTTTAGCCATCGAAATTGCTTTTTCACTAACGTCAAGGGCTAAAACCTGGACTCCTAAAGTGCCTACATTGAGAGAAATAATACCATTTCCGCATCCTACATCCAATACCCTTAGTTTTTCTTTATCTGGAAAGCTACTGATATTGTCCATTATAAACTTAAGCCTTTTTATATCAGCTTCCCTGCTATATACTGGCACATCAATCATTTTCAAACTTTTTATTTATTAGAGAAAAATAGACTCCCTCAATCTCTTTAACCATTTTGTTAACACTATAATCCCTGACAATTAGAGACTCAGCCAACCTTCCATATTCTGTGCGTATCTCCTTTCGTTTACTTAAAAACACTACCTTTTCGGCTAGTGCTTTTGTGTCATTGGGTTCTATCATCAAGCCATTGACACCTTCCTGTATTAATTCTTTTGTCCCATCAACCCTTGTAGCAATTATTGCTTTACGCATAGCCATAGCTTCGAGTAAAGACAAAGGAAGGCCTTCCCATAATGATGGTAGACAATATATATCTATGACTGAAAGTAATTGTGGGATATCTTTTCTATTACCTGTTAGAGTAACAATACTTTCTAATCTGTACTTGTTAATGTACGCTATTATTTGTGGCATAAGTTCCCCATCACCAACCAGTAGCAAATGAAGGTTATCAACTTGCTGATTTGCCTGTCTGAAAGCCGTTAGCATACCCATCGGATTTTTCTGTTTGGTCATCCTCATTATACAACCAACAACTATCCTGCCTTTCGGGATTTTCAAAGTGACTTTCAACTTTGATGCACTTACCTTTGATGAGAATTTATTAAGATCTATTCCATTGTTGATTACCCTATTATTATATTTTCCTATTTTTTTTAAGCCAGTCTGCTGATTGGTCATGGATACATTTATCACCATATCGGCCATATTTACCATGAATTTTTCAGAGATTATTCTTGCTTTTTGTGCCAATACATTTTGATCTGCATGGAAAGACCATCCATGTACCGTATAAATTAAAGGTTTACCCTTTTTCCTCGCTGACCAGAAAACATTGGATTGAGCACGGGAACCATGTGCATGAATCAGATCGATTTCATTTTCATCAATAAACTTTGAGATTTTTGACCATATATGGGTATCGAATGCCTTTTGCGTAGGAATTATATGGCATTTCACACCCATCCCTTCCAGTTCAGAGATCATGGGACCATCCGTAAACGAAATCACATATGGCTCAAAAACACTCCTGTCAAGAAATTTCACTACATCAATCACATGGGACTCCCCTCCTCCGATCAGACCCTGCCGGATTACCTCAAGAACTTTTAATTTTCTCAACTATATTTAATAAACTAGAAATTGATTTTCCTATATCAGTTCAAGATTGGGCGAATGATTAAGTCACTGACTGACGAGTCAGAAAAATATTTTACAAATTAAGCAAAGAATCTAAATGGATTCAATTTATGGTAACAATTTATCTAACAAATAATACTCCAAGAATCTACGATTCTAAACTACCCGGTTAATTCCATTAATTATCTTGCCGCCAAATTAAAGCCTTTACTACAGATGGAATTTGTTTTTTGGAGTTTAATCTCTGTTGTCATGTACACATACATTGGTTATGGGTTGTTGATATTCGTATTAGTCAAACTGAAGCGAGTCAATAACCTTCCAATAGTTAAATACCAGTTGCCATCAATAGTACACTTAATTGCTGCATATAACGAAGAAAAGGATATTAGGAAAAAAATTAAAAACAGTCTTGAACTAGATTATCCAGAAAGCAAGTACGAAGTGTGGATTATAACTGATGGATCTTCAGACAAAACACAAGAAATTGTCAAAGAATATAAAAAAGTGCGACTCTTCCATCAGGATAAGAGAGAAGGAAAAATACACGCAGTCAATAGGGTTATGCCACTTATCCACTCCGAGGTAACAGTATTTTCAGATGCTAATACAGTGCTGAATCGGGAAGCACTTAAACTATTGGTAGCACACTATCAAAATAAAGAAGTAGGAGGTGTTTCCGGTGAAAAAAGAATTGCATTGGAAAAAAGTGATGACGCATCTTCTTCCGGGGAAGGGATTTACTGGAAATATGAATCCTTTCTAAAAAAATATGATTACAAATTATATTCAGTAGTTGGTGCTGCAGGTGAATTATTTTCCATCAGAACTGATTTATATGAACATATTCCGAAAGACACTTTGATTGAGGATTTTTATTTGACTCTGACCATTGCCAAAAAAGGTTTCAGGATAGCTTATGAGCCCAATGCTTTTGCAACTGAAAAATCCTCCTCCTCAGTAAAAGAAGAATCTAAAAGGAAAATCCGTATATCAGCAGGTGGTTTGCAAGCCATCTGGAGACTACGTGATTTGCTTAATATTGTAAAATACGGATGGCTTTCTTTTCAGTTTGTCTCACATAGAGTTCTAAGGTGGACCCTGGCTCCTTTAGCACTTCCAGTTGTTTTTATTGTCAATCTCATTCTGGCACTGAATGGACAGGTCTTCTATCAGGTGTTGTTATTTCTCCAAATCACATGCTATCTGCTTGCTTTTTTAGGATGGCTGCTTCAAAAACAAAAGCTCAAACTAAAGATACTCTTTGTTCCCTATTACTTTGTTTTTATGAATATCTCAGTATACCTGGGTTTTATAAGGCTTGTAACAGGTAAGCAATCCGTCACATGGGAACGTGCAGAAAGAAAGGTATAAGGTCTCTGTCATTTTTGACTACCTTAAGTATACTTCTTTACCAGTAAAGCCAACGAAGGATCACTCCTGGTAATGATGAGGGATCCCTTTGGCATTCCATTACAGCTGTGTCAGCGTAGTAAGCCTTTAACCAACTAAGGTGCTGATAGAGCGATCGAGGTGTACATATCCTCCGTCAACAAACATCCATTGACCGGTGGTGTGTGCACTTCTATCGCTCAGTAAAAATACCGTCATTGCAGCAATTTCCTCCGAGGTAGTCATTCGCTTTCCTAAAGGGATTCTTGCGGAAATCTCCTCGAGCTTTTGCTCAGGATTATCAAAAGTCTTGATCCATTTTTCATAGAGCGGAGTCATCACCTCTGCAGGTAAGATGGCATTAACCCGAATATTGTATGGTGCCAGTTCAACTGCCCACTCCCTCGTTAAAGCGATCTGAGCACCTTTACTCGCTGCGTAGCCTGATGTACCTCCCTGCCCGGTCACACATGTTTTGGAACTTATATTCACAATAGATCCCTGGGTCTTCTTCAAGTATGGGAGTGCATAGTAGACCATATCATAGTAATGCATCAGGTTGGTATTGATGGAGGCTCTGAATTTCTCCGGACTTCCTTTCTCCAATCCTGCCCCATCATTAAATCCGGCATTGTTTACAATCCCGTCAATACCTCCAAACTTATCAACGCTTTCCTTAATCACCCGTTCACAAGCTCCATCTTCAGACAATTCCACATGGATACTTAAACCTTTGGAGCCGATTCCTTCTATCCATTTCACCAGGGCATCACCCTCTGCTTTTGAGCGGCCAGCCACTACAACATTGGCTCCTTCCTGGGCTAATTCCCTGGAAATAGCCTCACCAATTCCTTTTGCTCCACCGGTTACAATAAATGTCTTTTTTGATAATTTTAAATCCATGTTATTTCAAAAAAAAATGATAATTATTCTATGATCTGAAGATATCCCCTCCAGGCATTATAAACTTAAAACTACAATGATTTTTAGTTTCTTCAGACCTTATAAAAAGCTGCAGCATTATTTCCCATCACTCCATCTCTGATACCTGAATCAAATGGCTTTAGGTATTGATCAAGAATCGAAAAAACTCGCTGATAAGGGCTCGACAAAAGACAAACTGGCCAATCACTGCCATAAAGTATCCTATCAGGGCCAAACGCTTCAAAAATGACATCCAAATAAGGGATAAAATCATCGTACTGCCAGTTTTGCCAATCTGCCTCAGTGACCATTCCGGATACCTTACACAAGAGATTTTCATGCTTTGCCAGCGCTACAATACCCTTCTTCCAGTCAACCAGCTCACCATCTTTGATCTTAGGTTTTGCTATATGGTCCAGCACCACCTTCTGATCTGAATGAATCCTGTTCATAAAGGTATTGGCCTCTTCCAGTTGATTCTCAAAAATCAGCAAGTCATAAGTTAGATCAAATTCACGCAGGCACTTAACTCCTTCGATAAACTTTGATTGAAGCATATAACCTGGAGGCTCACTTTGTAAAATATGCCTAAGTCCCTTAAGAAACGGATCCTCCTTCAGCTTTTCTATTTCTCCTTTCAAATTCTTTGACTGGAGATCAAGCCATCCCACCACACCTAAAACATGATCGTGCTTATTGGCATAATTGAGTAAGAATGTATTTTCCTTGTTGTTTTGTCTGGCTTGTACGGCAATGAATCCGTCAATACCCAGACTCTGGTGAAATGGCAATAAATCATCTGGAGTGAATGACTCACGGATAGCTGCTAGCTCATCAGTGATCCAATCATACTCTTCCTGATCAAATTGCCACAAGTGTATATGTGAATCAATTTTCATGGCGGGGCTGAAATTAATAAAAAAAATTACTTTTTATGAAGAAGACTCCATTTTACTCCCAAATATACTTCCCTTCCATGAATGGGTGAATAAGCATAGGCAGTGTCAAAGTTTTCGCTGAAACCGGGACGGGTATTGGGATCATTGAAACCTGTAAGCGGAGACCAGGGTTGTATGTAATTGAATAGATTTTGGATACCCGCATACAAATTAAACCCATGTTTCAAGCCCTTCGATAACTGAATGTTGTGAATGGAAAAATCATTTGATGTAGTAGGCCTGCTCTGTGGTAGTGGATCACCATTCTGATCGAGATCATAAACCTCAGGTAGTTTCATTAAGCCAGTATAGCTCGCAGTATATGAAATATCAAGATCAAACTTCTTAATTCGATAATTGGTGGTAAAGACACCTGATGACCTGGGAGAAAACTCAATTTCACTGACTTGTCCCTGTTCGTTCTCTGTAACATTCTGGAAGTTTACCCCCAGGTTGAACGCTAATGGAAAATCAAACTGATGCTGGATACTTACCCCTACACCTTTGCTGACCGCATAGCCCTGACTGTTGGAATAGATGATTTGTTCTTGAATATCATAATTGGGCGTGATCTTGTTTGTGAAATAAGTATAGAAGGCATCCACATCAATCATTCCCTGACTATTGCCAATCACATAAACATGATTGAGGTTGAATGAAAAATTGTATGACTCCTCAGGCATTAGTTCCTCTTCGATGACTACCTCCCGCTGACCTGTAACAAAAGCATGATCTTCAGTGAAAAGATTCACCACCCTAAAGCCTGTTCCGAAATTTGATCGAAGTGTTGTCCACTCACCAGGTTTGTACTTCACATTAAACCTGGGAGCAAAGATGTATCCATGCTCACTGTAATGATCCAGTCTGGCCCCTCCCAAAAAGGTTAATCTGTTTGTCGCAGCCCATTCATCCTGCACAAATATGCCTGGAATAAACTGATTCTGGGGAGCGTTTCTGTTATTAACACTGGTGGCAATGGTATTGTCATCATATACCTGGTATCTATTGGTCAGTCCGGCCAGTATCTCATGAGCTTGGCTGGAGTGGTTCCATATAAGATTTGCAAAAACAATATCCTGAGACGCCTGATAATAATCATTTCCATAGTAGCTATCCTGATCATGGGTACTTAGGGAGTATTTTAGGTTGACATTAGCAACCCACGGCAATGCATAGGTTCCAAACAACTCGGCTCTTCTGGTGAAAATGCTTTCACCGTATATCTGATTGTCACCCCTTAATTCGAGATAGTTGCGGTTTGTCAGAAACTCTTTTACTCCATTTCTTCTATCTTCATAATAGTATTTCGCAGCAATATCAAACTGCTTCCCTGATTTCCTGTAGATATCCCACTTGGTGAAGAAAGACAACCGATCAAGGTTTACATTATCGCTAAAACCATCATTATTTTGGTCGTCAAAATCATTGATATAGGCATAGTTGAACCCAATAAATCCATGACTTTTTCCTAGTCTGGGAGCAAAAGAAAGGTTGCCAAAAGACTCCATGTGAGAAGTCCCCATGATATCTACAGAGACAGGGGGTTGATTTTTAGGGTCCTTTGTGATGATATTGATAACTCCACCGACAGCCTCAGATCCATACAATGTTGAGCTTGGACCTTTAATCACCTCAAACCTGTCAATGATCATACTTGGAATCCCGTTGAGACCATAGACTGATGCCAGATTACCATAGATCGGTGATCCATCCATTAATACTGCTGTATAAGGCCCCGGCAAGCCATTGATTGATATGCTATTGGTAAAACATACACCGCAGGCTACAACTTCCTGCACGCCATTTACAAGGCTAATCCCTTCTACAATGCTCGATGCTGCAGAAGGCAAATATGTTTGCAGGTAATTCGAAGTAACAACATCTATTTTCACTGGTGACTGGGATACAAACGTCGGTTGCATTGTACCTGTTACGACCACCTCATCATAAGTCAGCAAGCTTTCATCGAGCCCTATCTCCAGATTCTTTATGTCCCGATCTACGGAAAGTTTCTGAACATGAGATTTGTAGCCTATAAAACGTACCTCGAGCTGGTATTCTCCCTGAGGAACACCATCAATTTTAAAGACTCCCTGATTGTCAGTTACAACAGCAAACTCAGTTCCTAAAAGTCTTACAGTAGCTCCAGGTATGGCACTCTCTTCATCCATCACATCTCCTTCAATGGAGAATTGCCCCACCGACCAAAAGGGAAGAGAACAAAATAAAAAACAAATTGCAAGTTGTCTAATCATATTTCAATGTACCTGCTAAATTATATATTAGTTGATTCAAAACAAAATTTTAGATTAATCTAAATTCATGAGCACATTGATGTAACAACGATTAGCTACATTAAAGTTTCAGAAAGAAATAGTAATTAATTAGCGATTAAGCTATCAATCTCCCGGATGAGGTCTTTATAATTTTCCTGGAGCTGAGTCACTTTAGATTGCAACTCGACGGGGTCAAAGGTTTTTTCAATGTGATCAGCCAGGCCTTCAACAACAAAAGCCCCGATGATCCTGCTTGAGCCTTTCATTTTGTGAGCGATCGCCCGGATATCATCATGATCCTGTGAGTTAAGGGCATTTTGGATCCGTAGCATACACTCGTCATTTTCTTTTTTATAGATGACGAGAAGATCTTTCATATTACCCTTATATTGGCTTTTTAGCCAGTTGGTGTCAATAACTTTTTGATCACTCATCTGAAAGTTCCTGTATAAGCTCTTTTAGATGCTCCTGGCTTACGGGTTTATTTAAATAATAGTTAACCATAGGTTCCAAGCTGGTTTTCAGTAAAGAATTATCTCCCGATCCGGTTAGAACAATAATTGGGATACTCTTCATCTCATTTACCCCTTTCATGTGAACTATCAGGTCAGCACCATTCTTTTCAGGCATTTGAAGATCAATAATAGCTATGTCAATGGGATTAGATTCAAGAATCCTTTTGGCGTCAAAAAAGTTTGAAACACACAAAATTTCTCCTTCAAAATCTATATCCTGAAGTTTATTTTTGATGTCAAACAATGCAGTTTGACTATCATCTAAAACCAATATTTTCCTCACAAATTGAAATTAGTGTTTGAGATGCCAAATGCAAGATTAAATATAAATCAAATAACAGTTTATTTAGCCTTCAGAGGTATATTAACGATCATAAATCAAGAAATATTGGACCTTCTCACGTATTTAGCACGCTCTTCTTTTAATAATGATTCAATTATATAACTGACTAATATTACTCAATTTGTTAATATGTAATAAACAAAAAGTCAAAAAAAATCCATGACCAAATATCTCTACTTCACCTCAATTATTTTTCTTTTTAGTAAGACCGTTCAGTCTCAGGAACTATCCATCATACATACGACTGAAGTCTACAAGACCGTGGATACAATTGGCCTTACCATAGATATTTTTATGCCTGAAAATTCAAAAGCGCCCCGCAATGCGATTGTTTTCTTTCACGGTGGCGGATGGGTATATGGTCATGCAAGTGAATTTCATGGAGCTTGTAAAAGATACGCTGAAAAAGGTTTTGTCACTTTCTCCGTAGAATATAGGCTTTCAATCAATCAAGACGGTTCATATCCACATCCGGATATTACCCCTTATGAGTGTGTGTTGGATACCCGGTCTGCAGTAAGATGGGTGAAAAGAAATGCCAAAAGGTTTAACATTAACCCAGACAAAATTGCAGTTGGTGGACAATCTGTGGGTGGCCAACTGACATTAATGACTGCCCTGGCGGATTCCATCAATGAATTATCAGATGACCTTACAATTGACCCTACCCCCAATCTAATGTTACTTTACTCCTCCACAGTGAATACAATCGAGGCGTGGTGTGATCGTATTTTTGGAGAACAAGACCCGAGAATTTGGGATATCTCTCCCTATCATAATGTAAGATCCGGGATGCCCCCTGCTATAGCATTTCATGGTCTTGATGACAACATCGTAAAATTCTGGACGGTCAGGTTATTTGAGAGCAGAACTAAATTATACGGCAATGAATTTGAAACAGTAACCTATGAGGGGCGCGGACATTACCTGGGAGAGGGAAACGAAAAATATTCCCGATTGTTCGATGAAGAGATCATGGAACGTACGGATGCTTTCCTAAGAAAACATGGATTCATGAAATAAAGCACCACTAAAACAAAAAAAGGTATCTCAAAATTGAGATACCTTCCTTTCTTCAGAGAAATAATTTTTCTTACTTCTTTACCTTACTCACTACTTCTTTAAAAGCCTGTGGGTGGTTCATCGCCAGGTCAGCTAAAACCTTCCTGTTGATGTCAATATTTGCCTTCTTCAGACCATTCATGAATTGAGAATAAGAAAGATCATATTCTCTCACTGCGGCATTGATCCGCTGAATCCACAAAGCTCTGAATTCTCTTTTCTTTGCTTTTCTGTCGCGGTAAGCATACTGCATACCTTTTTCGACAGCATTTTTGGTTACTGTCCAGACGTTCTTTCTTCTACCAAAGAAACCTTTGGCTTGTTTGAACACCTTCTTCTTCTTAGCCCTGGAGGCTACATGATTTACTGATCTCATTGTTTTTTGTTTTGATGATTGGCGTCAGATCACTGCACTTAATACCAATCCTCTGGTTAAACTTAATTAACAGATTAGATGTTGAGCATGTCTTTTATGTTCTGCTCATCAGACTTGTCTACCAACGCCATATGGCCCAGGTTTCTTTTCTGCTTGGTTTCCTTTTTGGTCAGGATGTGATTTTTAAAAGCGTGCTTTCTTTTAATCTTACCTGATCCGGTCACCTTAAACCTTTTCTTGGCACTGGATTTAGTTTTTACTTTCGGCATTTTTTTACTTTTTCTTCGTAGTTGGTTTTGGAGAAAGAATTATTGACATTCTTTTACCTTCAAGCTTTGGAAGCAATTCTACTTTTCCGTATTCTTCCAATGCCTGGGCAAACTTCAGCAACAGTATCTCTCCTCTTTCCTTGAAAACAATTGTTCTTCCAACAAAGTGGACAAAAGCCTTAACTTTTGCTCCTTCCTTAAGGAATTTTATTGCATGATTCAGCTTGAAATTGAAATCATGATCATCCGTATTTGGCCCAAAACGTATTTCTTTAATAACCGTTTTCTGGGTCTTGGCTTTGATTTCCTTCTGCTTCTTCTTTTGTTCGTACTTGAACTTTGAATAGTCAATGATCTTACAAACCGGAGGATCTGCCTTCGGTGAGATTTCCACAAGGTCTAAACCCTGAGCTCTTGCTAAATCTAAGGCCTTCTGAATACCATATACATCAACTTCAACATTGTCTCCTACAACCCGGACTTCCCTGGCTCGGATATGTTCGTTGATCCTATAAGGCTCTTCAACTCGCCCCCTAAAATTTCCTTGTCTTCTAATAATTGTTTTCCTTCTTTTTTAATTTCACCATAAAAAATAGAACCGCAAATATCGGGATTATTTCCAGCATTAAAAATGCAATATTCTAATTATTTATAAATTTTCCAGCCTCAGCTTCAAAGAATTCAATAAAAGAGGCCACTTTCATGGCTCCCTGATCTCCTTTTCCATGAGATCTAACTGAAACTAATCCCTCATCCGACTCCTTTTCTCCAACGATCAGCATAAATGGAATCTTCTGCATCTCAGCATCTCTGATTTTCCTGCCAATTTTTTCATCTCGCTCATCAATCTTACCACTGATATTGCGAACCTGCAACTCTGTAAATACCTGGTGCGCATAACCATGATACTTTTCAGATATTGGTAGAATTGAAACCTGCTCCGGTGCTAACCAAAGTGGGAAATTGCCTGCTGTACTTTCAATCAAAATAGCAACAAACCGTTCCATGGATCCAAAAGGTGCCCGGTGTATCATCACTGGGCGATGCTTTTGATTGTCGGCACCTACATACTCCAACTCAAAACGATCTGGCAAGCTATAATCTACCTGTATGGTACCCAGCTGCCATTTTCTTCCCAATGCATCTTTGACCATAAAATCTAACTTAGGACCATAGAAAGCAGCCTCTCCTAACTCAACAACCGTTTTGAGTCCTTTCTCATCAGCTACTTCTTGTATGGCTCGTTCTGCCTTCTCCCAGTTTTCATCCGTACCAATATATTTATCAGGATTTTCGGGATCTCTTAATGAAATCTGAGCCGTAAAATCCTTAAAGCCTAGCGCATTAAACACATAAAGTACCAGGTCAATCACTTTAGCAAACTCACCTTTTACCTGATCAGACTGACAAAAGATGTGAGCATCATCTTGTGTAAATCCTCTTACCCTCGTCAACCCATGGAGCTCACCGCTCTGCTCATATCGGTAGACTGTACCAAACTCGGCAAACCGAATGGGTAAATCTTTGTAAGAACGAGGTCGGGATTTATATATCTCACAATGATGCGGGCAGTTCATGGGCTTCAACAAGAATTCCTCTCCTTCTTCAGGTGTATGAATAGGCTGGAACGAGTCCTGACCATATTTGGCATAATGTCCTGAGGTCACATAAAGCTCCTTTCCTCCAATATGAGGAGTAACGACCTGCTCATACCCCGCCTTAACCTGGGCTTTCTTCAAAAAGTTCTCTAACCGCTCTCTGAGTATTGCACCCTTAGGAAGCCAGAGAGGTAAGCCTTTTCCAACTTTATCGGAGAAGGTAAATAGCTCTAATTCTTTGCCGATTTTTCTGTGATCCCTTTTCTTGGCCTCTTCGAGCAGTTCCAGGTATTCAGTAAGCTCTTTTTGCTTGGGAAAAGTAACTCCATAGAGTCTGGTGAGCTGCTTTCTCTTCTCGTCCCCTCTCCAGTAAGCGCCTGCTACATTGAGGATCTTTGCTGCTTTGATGAACCCGGTATTAGGAATATGGGGGCCTCTGCAGAGATCAGTAAAATTACCCTGAGTATAAAAGGTGATCTTACCGTCTTCCAGCCCATCGAGCAATTCCAGTTTATATTCATCACCCTTCTTTTGGTAGTATTCAACAGCATCTTTTTTGGTGATCTCTTTCCTGGTGAATTCGTTTTTCTCTCTGGCCAACTCCAGCATCTTATCCTCAATCTTCCTGAGGTTTTCGGAATCAAAGGGAATATCCCCAAAGTCTATATCATAGTAGAACCCATTTTCAATGGGCGGACCAATCCCCAATTTGATTCCCGGATATAGGGCTTCTAATGCTTCAGCCATCAGGTGAGCAGAGGAATGCCAAAGGGCCATCTTTCCTTCTTCATCATTCCAGGTAAGAAGCTTTAAACTCGCGTCTGAATGGATGGGTCTGGTGGCATCCCACACTTCTCCGTTGACCTTTGCAGCCAGTACATTTCTAGCTAATCCTTCACTGATGGTTACAGCCACATCAAGTGCAGTAACCCCTTTTTCAAAAGTTTTCACACTACCGTCAGGAAGTGTGATCTTGATTTCACTCATTATCTAAGGATGTCTTGGGTGACAATTCTGGTACAGGCGTTTTTCGCCGTTGTTCTAATTCCCGCAAATATGCGATTTTTCGGGAAACATCCTGAGCCATTTCTCTCGCTAAATTGTCTGTAGAATCCAACTCTATCAATAGATGGAGAAGTTGCAAAGAAGAATTTAACGCTCCGCGCTCCTCATAAATGGATGCCTTCATGAAAAGGGCTTCTCTGGATGAGTCTAACTGAATCAGTTTATTAACAAAAAACATTGTTGAATCCCAAAGTTCCTCTTGCCAGTACCATCGTGTCATCTGATCCAGGGCCTCTTTATTTTCGTAGCTTAATAAAATCCCCTTGGCTTGCCTACGCTCTCCCAACTGATATAAACTTTTAGCCAGCATCAATCGCGTATGAAATGTAGTGTCTGATCTGGCAGATGCTGTTAAAATATTTCTTGCCCTTTCAGGTTGTTTGATTTTCAATAATATAGGCACATACAAACTGACAAGGTCATGATGTGTAGGGTCCATCTTTTGCAGCTTACTGTAATGGTAAACACTCATCAGGGTATCTCCTAGTTTCAAAAACTTACCGGCAACAAAAGCCTCATTCTCAGGTTGGTTATAGTCATAGATGTAGTCATTCAGGAGCTCAATGGTTTCTTCCTTCTGAGCCAACTGCATATGCGCCCTGATGTTTGCCTCCATCATTTCTTCATCCAGCTTATTGAGTTTCCCCCAGCTATCCAATAGCTCCATCATTGGAGCGTATTGTTGGTTCTTTTCATAATAGAGGATGTACTTCTTGACCAAACCGGCATCCAGTCCCAATCTCTTCCTCGCCTGGTTTAAAGCGTCAATGGACATCGGTGGCCACCCCATTTTTTCAAGATAGTAGAGCTTCTGATTGACCAGCTGATCAGAGGGTTCATTTTCATAAGCCTTTTCCACTTCCTCGTAAGCATCCCAATAGATATTTCCAGCTGAGTCTAAGCTTGAAATTTCCTGCTTCTCAATTTTGGAATTGCAGCCAATGATCAGTATAAGTAAAAGTGTAAATAGTCGCACTCTAAAGATTAAAGTCAATATTGAACTTAATGGCAAATTTATTGACATTATTTTGATCCAGGTAGGTTAAACGGTGGAAAGCCTGTACGGAAAGGAACCTGAATATATTTTCAATCCCATACCCTACCTCAATATAGGGCTTATTTGTAAACCGATTGAAAGGCAACACAGGATCATCGTTGATATCTACAGGATAAATCACTCTATCAATACTTGACTGACTCAGGTCTCCGTATAATACATTGGCCTCTCCAATCAACCTCCATTTTAATCGTTTGATTAATGGGATGGTATTCAAGATGATCCCTTCAAAAGAATGTCTGTACCTCAATTCAGCAAAACGATCTGAACTGAATTCGAAATAATCCATCAGATTGTAAGCAAAATCCACATAAAAGGGCGTCTGGTTGCCTATGGTGTTATACAACAACGGATATGGGAGGTCCCCAAGGATCAAACCACCTGTTGCCTTTATTTTTGAAATTCCCATAATTCCCATTTTTTGCCTTTTCTCAAATGAGAATTTAAACTTGTGATATTCGAAAGAACTTTCCAGCACATCCCTGAATCCATACGTATATTTAAACTCAAAAACCGGCCACCTGACCGTCCCCATACTCAGTCTGTCATTGTCATTGATCACAAAAATCTCATCCTTGGCATATCTTGTTTTCAAGGAAATCTCTGAAGTTCTGAAAACAGAATCGGTAGTCATATCTGAGCCTGGATTCTTGTAATACCTGAAATCAAAAAGTGGATTAAAAACCTCGTGCTTCAATTGGAGCTGCTGACTTAACCCTGCTGCGTGTTGCCTTAAGTATTTTACATTATATCCATCAATCAAAAACGGGTTATAAAGGGTACCAAACCGGCTGAGAGTATACAAGAAACTAAAAGGTTCGAAATCGTCATTGAGTACCCATACCTGCTCTATTTCTCTCTGATGCTCAAATCTAATTGTAGACCATTTTCTACGACTTAAAATCCGCTCAAGGTATAACCGGTATTTCCACCTATCATCATCAAAGCCATACCCTGCGTGACCACCGATCACCCAATCCTTACTGAAATCTATTGAACTCCTCAATCCTATGCCTGGCCTCCATCCCTCAATATCATTCTTTCCTAAAAAGGTGGTATATGGACCCAGCTCAATCTTTCCCATTTTATGGTAGCCATTAAATGCAAATTTTCCAGCATCCATTCCAAGCTTGATAATGGGCACTTGTTTAAGTGTATCAATCATCTTGAACACAGCTACTTCAGTGGAGGTCAATGAATCATGTCGGTTTTCAGACCAATAAGATTCATCACGCTCAATCTCCCAGTCATCAAAAGTCACTGGATTTTGATAAAACTTATTGTCCTTCGGCTGATTCACCACATGATCAGCTGTGGATACGTAAAACTTGGCTATGATACTTGGTGACCTTTTGGTAAGTTCGATCATATCCACGACTACCCTGGTTTTGTAAGGCAACCAGGGGCCTGCGGACGTCTTGATCAAATCTTCCTGGATCTTCAACCGATCCACGAAATTGAGATTAGCAGATCTGGGCACTGTAGCGTCTATCCGTTTCAGCGCATATTCGTCCCGGGTAATCCACATACTACCCCGAAAGGCCAGGTCCTGATCCCGCTTGGGAATAAAATCAATGCGATAACAAAAATCACCATCCAGCCAGAGGCTGTCAATCAAGTCATATTCATAGTAAATCCGGCCCCCATCTGCAATTGGCGAAACAAACTCCTTGCTGACAATATTTAACCAGTTCATATAGAAATTGTATTGCTGAAACGAAGCTCCAATGACCTGAGAAGTCAATGTGCCATCTGTAATTCCGATCCCGTGCACCTTGGTTTTTAGAATCTCTTCATGTCTGAAAGTTGGATTCTTCTTATAATAGAATCTTGAAATGGCTTCAGACAAAAAAATCGGCATGATTGGTTGTCCATCATCTCCAGCTATTTGTTCGGCACTGTCCAGGATCTGAGTAATCCTATTCATGATTTTCCTGCCCTTGAGCTTTTCCCCTATTTGATCGATATCAAATTCAATTTTGGTATAGCCCTCGTATTCATAAGCTTCTAATGAACGCGGATCATTCTTGTTTTTGTTTTTATGTACTCTCCTCAGAATCTCAAAGGCCGGATTCTCACCCGAGTAGACCACCACCTCACCCAGGGTGAGCAGATCTTCCTCCAATTGAAAGTTGATTACCTGTTCTGATCCTCTAATAAGAGGCTTTACCCTTTTGATATATCCAATATACCTTACTTCGATAGAATCCACCGGGGCTTTTGTGGAGATAGAAAAATTTCCATCAAAATCAGTTGTAGCTCCCTCGGATGTACCCGTGAAGATGACGTTAGCAAACGGAACCGGAGTTCCGGTCGTGACTTCAGTTACCTTTCCCGAAACAATGGTGGTCTGTGCAATGGAATTGAAACTAAGAACAATTCCAATAAAGAAGGAGGTTAGTATTCTCAATCAAGAAATGATTAGCAAGCAAGATGCAAAGCAAATGGATTTTGATGAGAACTCTTACTAGGGGCAGACAATCATCCACCCCAAATTGAAAATATTTTTGATTTTTTACGAAACTACCTGAGTAGTTCTGGCATCAGTGACCAGGGAACAGTAGTCTTTTCTCATGCTCAAGAAAAGCTGTTAAGAATCAATTCCCTCGCTTTTGATCTACTTCTTCAGTTGTTTCACTTCTTCCTGCAAGCTCATGACCATCCCTGCCAGCTTATCCAGCGACAATTCCGTTGCCGATTCAGCGTCCGGGAACTCCACACTAATGAATGCCTTGGCTTCCCAAATTTCCATCAGGTCTGCCGGGTCAAGCTCGTAAGCAGAGTAGGATTTGTTATCTGAGACAAGGAATAGTTTTCCTTTCTCTTCAATGTAGTTGAAAACTCTTTTGTAGACAATTCCTTCTTTGTTGGTAAGCAATACATAGGTCTTACCATTTTTAATGTCCTGGATTGATTCCACATACTTTCCAATGACAATGGCTCCCGATGGCAATGGAAGCATTGAATCTCCGGATATCTCAAAAGCCCTGTAGGTAGCGTTTGGCGGTAACATCGGCAGATTGAACCGGGGGAGCTCTGACAGGTATTCAGGATCAGCATAGCCATTGAGATAGCCAGCGGCAGCTTTTTGTGGAATCAGCTCAATATTTTCCTTGTCTTCTTTGTCCACAGTAATGGACAGAATCTTGATCTTCTCTTTCTGATATTTTTTCGGATCCTCCTTTGTCAAGTCCTTAGCGATCAAAGCATCGGAAGTCACATTCAGCACCTCCCCAATCCGCTGCAAAGTCTGTAGACGGGGCTCTGCTCTCCCCTCCTCATACGCACCCACCAGTGACCTTTTGATGCCCACTTCATTGGCAAATTGCTCCTGGGTGTAACCGGCCTGCTTCCTTAGGTATTTAATATTTTCAGAAATACTCATCTCAATTGCTTATTTAGTCAAATATCAGAAAATTCATGTCTTTGTGACCAGTCTTACCAATAGAATATAGATGCAAATTATGAAAATCCCTGGTCTGGTGTATCGTATGAAGCTTTTCTTTGATACTTACAACAACATCCTTCAGGGTTTGCTCAGCATCTACCAACACATAACCATACAGGTCCTTTCGCTCCCGAACGATCGCGGAGAACTTCACCTGGCACTTCCCTGACTTCAGTTTCTTCGAATTGATCTTCAGTTTATAATCATCCTCAAATGCAACATCAGCATCGATTGTGATCAGGTCTTTTATCCTAAAATTATTAGCAATTTCCTGCATATCATTCTATTTTATTTAGTAAATTTGATCACATTTTTAGTAAAAAGCAAGAATATACTAATTTATTTAGCAGGAATATGGAAGAAGTCAGGAATCAGAAATCAGAAATCAGGAGGGCTCCAGGCAAGTCCTTTCAAGATTTGATCGTTTGGCAAAAGGCGCATCAGTTCGTCTTAGAGGTATATAAGATTACTAAAGACTTCCCAAAAGAAGAGTTATTCGGATTAACCAGCCAATTCAGAAGAGCAGCGGTTTCAATTGCAGCCAATATTTCAGAAGGATTTAGGAAAAATGGGAAGATGGATAAAGTCAGGTTCTACAATTTCTCTCAAGGATCACTTGAAGAATGTAAATACTATCTGATTTTAAGTAATGATCTATCCTATCCGATTTCTGATAAACTAGTGGATCTTTCCGAGGAAGTCAGCAAGCTTTTAGATGGATACATAAAATCGATTAAGAGGAATGCTATTTCAAAAGCTCCTGACTTCTGATTTCTGTATTCTGATTTCTATCTACTACTGTCTCCTGTATGCTGTATTCTACAAATATAAACCACCCCCCAGGTCTGTTTTTCGACAGCTCAATGCTATCGAAACCTATAAACCGAGCCATCATCCACCTGGACCTGGATGCCTTCTTTGTATCAGTGGAGTGCCTGAGAGATGAACGTCTCAAGGGGATTCCACTGATCATTGGAGGCAGTGGCGGACGTGGGGTCGTTGCTTCCTGCAGCTACGAAGCCCGAAAATTTGGCGTCCACTCTGCCATGCCCACCCGGATGGCCCTTCGGCTATGCCCGGATGCCAAGGTGATCTCCGGCGACATGGAAGCCTATAGCTACCAGTCCCGGTTGGTCACAGACATCATCCGGGACGATGCTCCTTTATTCGAAAAATCCTCCATCGACGAATTTTATGTGGACGTCAGTGGCATGGACCGATTCTTCAACACCTTCCAGTGGTCTGTCGAGCTCCGACAAAAGATCATCAAAAATACAGGACTCCCCATCTCGATGGGACTATCCATCAATAAGCTCGTCTCGAAAGTAGCTACCGGAGAATACAAGCCCAATGGCCAAAAATGGGTGAAGCCTGGCAATGAACGAAACTTCCTGGCCCCGCTCCATGTAAGCAAAATCCCTATGGTGGGAGAAAAAACCACCCGGTTCCTCGTAGACATGGGAATCACACATGTCCATACCCTGAGAGACATGCCGGTGAAGATGCTCGAAAAAGCATTCGGCATCAACGGGCGAGCACTCTGGCACAAAGCCAATGCCATCGACCATTCCCCGGTGGAGCCTTACAGCGAACAAAAATCCATTTCTACAGAGTGTACCTTCGGTCAGGACTCCATCGATGTGAAGAAAATGAAGGTCTTGCTGCTGACCATGGTAGAAAAACTATGTCATAAGCTGCGAAAAGAGCAAAAGCTCACCTCTTGCGTCACGGTAAAGATCCGGTACGCCAACTTCGACACGGAGACCAAGCAGCGACACATCCCCTATACCTCCTCCGACCCGGTCATCATCAAAGAAGTCTTCGACCTGTTCGACAAGCTCTATACCCGCAGGATGCTCCTCCGGCTGGTGGGTGTCCGGCTCAGCCACCTGGTGCACGGCAACTACCAGATCAATCTGTTTGAAGACACCGAAGAAAGCATCCGGCTATTCCAGGCGCTGGACACCATCAAGAAAAAGCACGGCGTAGACAAAGTCACCCGGGCAGCCTCCCTGGGCATGGATAAAAGGATCATGATGGATAACAATATGTTTTCGGGGAAGTGAGAGAATAGATACATATATTATACATTAATTACAAAATATGTAACTCACTTTGCAGATGAGAGTAGTAAGCAAGAAAAAAATTGTTGATTATCATACTAAGAAGATAAATATAAAAGGTAATGATTATCGGCTGATTGCTATTGTAATCTATGTTTCTCATAAGCTATATATCCGATGGATCGGGACGCATGCGGAGTACGACAAAATAGATGTTAAAAATATTTAGCGATGAAAGAAGTAAAAACCAAACAACAATATGAAGAGGCACTCATAAAAATAGAGGAGCTTTTGGTCAAAGTTGGGGACAATCACAGCTATGATAACCCAGAATTTGTCATGCTAGACAGGTTATCTGAGTTAGTTGCGAGTTACGAAGACAAGCACTATAAAATTCAAACACCTTCTTTATTGGATGTCATTAAACTGAGAATGTACGAAATGGGGTTGAAACAATCTGACCTGGCCGAAAAACTGGGTGTTCCTAAGAGCAGGATCAGCGAATACCTTGGCGGCAAGCGTGATATTACCATGGAAATTGCCAGGAAATTACATAGAAAGCTAAATATTGATGGCGATATTATATTACAGTAGCACTGGCAGAGAGAAAACCTTGTTGGATCTATTTTAACAAAGCTCCTTGAGTGAAAGTGTAATTTCATTAACTTTCAAACACTCAATTAAAACCCAGTCCCATGATGCATTTTCCCCTACTCAACCTACTCTGGATCATTACCATACTCTTCTCTGCAGATCCGAAATTTGAAGCCCAAACGATAGACAACAATGTAAGCATCGGCTACGGCCTGGCCATTGGTGATGTAGATGGAGACAAGAAGCCCGATATTCTCCTTGCTGACAAGAAACAATTCGTCTGGTACCGCAATGGTGACTGGAAACGATTCGTGATGGTGGATAATATCACCGAGTCAGACAATGTCTGTATTGCAGCAAGAGATATCAATGGTGACGGACAAGTTGAAGTGGCGGTAGGTGCTCAATGGAACCCCGGAGAAACTACCGATTCAGAAAAGTCCGGAGCAGTATTTTACCTGGTCAGGCCAAAAGATCCGACTAAACTATGGCAGCCCATACAACTTCACCATGAACCGACTACCCATCGGATGAAATGGGTAAAAGCTGGAGATAAGTATCATTTGGTAGTCGTGCCCCTGCACGGACGAGGAAATAAGGGTGGTGAAGGCGAAGGCGTAAAAGTAATGGCATATGAGATGCCATCGGATCCCTCTCAGCCCTGGAAGCTGCAGACCATTGACGAATCGATGCACCTCACACACAATTTTGATATAGTGGTTGATGAGGGAGAAGAATGGATTTACCTGGGCGGCAAGGAAGGCCTCAAACTATTCTACTATGATGGTAATAAATGGGCCTCTCCTTCCAAGGGCGATTGGGCGATTAAAGGAGACCCCTTTGGGGAAATAAGAGATGGACAGTTGGGTGATGAAAAGTTTTTCGTGGGAATACAACCCATGCATGGTAACGAACTGATTTTTTACAACAGGGCTAGTATGAAAAGAAATGTGTTGACATCTAATCTCAAGCAGGGTCACGCTATCGCCACTGGTGATCTATTAGGTCTTGGAAATGACCAGATTGTGGTGGGGTGGAGAGAAGCCAATGATGAAGGAAAAGTGGGAGTTAAAATATTTATCCCACAGGATAATCAGGGAAAGAATTGGAAAGATCATTGGGTTGACGAGAATGGCATGGCCACTGAGGACCTGATCATTGCCGACCTGGATGGAGACGGTAAAAAAGACATCATTGCTGCAGGACGAGCAACCAAAAACCTGAAGGTCTACTGGAATAGGAACTAAGGTAATCGAACGCTAAATTGACATGATTAACAGGACGCGGTAAGGTCAAATCTGCTACCATTTTTAGTTCTTAGAATATGAATCGAATACCCAAAAGGGTAATAACTTCGTATATTTGATATATCCGCTGATGAAAAATTATGACCATTGAAGAATTAAATAAGAAAGTCGAACAACTCAGATTGGTCACAGAGGCTAAAATGAAGTACCTGAGGGATCACACGAAGTTGATAGATCAGGCTTTTGAAGAATTGAAAGAAATTCAGGAGAGTGAGCTGGACCTAATTTATGAGAAAATTGAAGACTTAGATAAACTCATGGATATCAATGGTTTATCCAGGTAAGAAATTTGATGAGCTGATTAAAAGAAGTCTTTCAAGTCTAATTTACTTGGAAGCTAAGATTGCTTATTTGAATGACGGAGTGAAGGGTTTAAGTGATGGCTTTAAAGACTTTAAAGAAGACATTACTGACTTTATGGCTTTTACAGCAGAGACCTATTCCGATCATGAAACGAGAATCAAAAACCTGGAAAATAAAATCCAACGATCGTAGTCAATACTATTGGCTGCATGCGTACTCCAGGACGAATAGAAACACACAGCCCCCTTTGGCCATGTGCCTGTAGACATATCTATCCTCCCTCTGGAGCCATGCGTGAAATATCAAACTAAACTGGCATCCAAAGAAATCTTTGCCTTCAAAACCTGTGAAACGGGACAATTCTCTTTCGCATTGTTCGCCATCTCCATAAACTTAGCCTGATCCACTCCCGGAGCTTTCACTTTTGTTGTCAATACAATCTCTTTGATTCCATCTTCAAAAATCACTTTGGCCTCTGTATCGATACTTTCCGGAGTGATCCCTGCTTCCTGAAATACAAAGGCCAGTTTCATGGAGAAACATCCGGCATGCGCCGCTCCGATCAACTCTTCCGGGTTGGTGCCTTTTTCATCTGCAAATCTTGAACCGGCACTATATTTAGTTTTATCAAGCCCTCCGCTAGGGGTTGAAAGGGTTCCTTTTCCTTCTTTTCCTGAGCCTAACCATTGGGCAGTGGCTTTTCTTGTTGCTTTTAGCATGGTTACTTGTTTATTTGGTTAATTCAATATTAATGAAAACCGTTTATTTCCTGTAGTGTTCAGGAATAAGAAAATTATTTTTTTTAATCAATCACTGAGTTACTTATAAACGCTACCTTTTTACTATCCGGTGACCAGGAAGGAACGTTTATTGATCCCTGACCCCCATAGAGGTAAGCGATCACCTTAGGTTTCCCTCCATTAATATCCATCATCCTGAGATACACCTGCTTGTAGAAGGGATGATCACCAGATGGAACTTCGGGTAAATAAGATAGAAAAACAATCTTGCTACCATCCGGAGATACATGTGGAAACCAGTCATTGAATTCATCAAAAGTCAGCTGTTCAGGATTTTTACCATTGGGCTTCATCCTCCACAATTGCATAGTCCCTGTCCGGTTGGAGTTGAAATAAATATATTTTCCATCCGGTGAGAACTCAGAGCCATCATCCAATCCGGGAGTATCAGTCAGTTTGACCTCCTTCCCTCCCACTATGTTCTTTTTGTACAGGTTGTACACATCATTTCTGCGTGCAGTATAAATGACCTCTTTTCCGTCCGGAGACCATCCATGTAGATATGACGGACTTTCCAGGGTGACCTGTATCGGATTGTCACTCCCCTCAGCCGGGGAATAATAGATTACCGAGCCTCCACCGGACGGCTGATTCGCACTGATACCCAAAACTTTTCCATCAAAGGAAAGCACATGATCATTGTTATTGCCTTTCACCGGTCCCAGATTGATCTTTTCCGGCTGACCTGAACCCAGACCAAACCGGTATAAGTTTCCCTCACTGTTATAGATCAAGGCCTGTCCATCCAATGTCCAGTTGGGTGCCTGAATGGAATTTTTCACCTGGTAAATAATCTTTCGATGCCCGGTTTCCACATCCATCACCTCCAGATTACTCCCAATGTATTCCCTATATGGTGTTAGTTCAGCAGAGGCCGGCTTGACAATCCTGACATTAGAAAATATCGCTGTTTCTTTTACCTCCGGGTTATGAGAGCAAATGAATAATCCCGCATAAACATCATCCGGTAAGCTCAACTCTATCTGATGCAAAACCCTGAGTGGATTACCCTTCTTAGCCATTGACATCACATAGAGATTACCCCTTCGCTCCAATTGGATCACTTCTGCGTGACTCCCCACGGAATCTATCGACATGGTTTCGCCTCCATCCCTTTCCCTATATTGAAGTGATGTCAAGCCATCTCCATGCAGCACCGCACTCACATGCTCTCCATTTCCTGAAAGTGACGGCCGTATGGTCCACCCAATCTTCCTGTGTGGGTCTATACCTTCTCCAACAAACGCTACATCAGCCCGCAGGATAAAATCACCCTGTAGCTTCTTATAGGCATACTGAAACTCATCTTTGTCAAACCACATGTTTAGCCCACCTCCGGTAAGTGAATAGGTTTGAGAAGTGGCATTGTAGACAGTTTCTCCCGGAATCGCCGGATTCCCAACATCCAGGGTATTGTCAAATAGTCCGGTACGAATGGTTTGAGCTGAGAGGAATTGTGTGGCTGCAAGGAATGCAACTACCAGGTAATGGTGGGGTTTCATCTTTTTTGAAAGGGTATGGGTTAAAGGTTGATGTAAGTTAAGCATTTTTCAGAATGACCAGACCTAACACATCTTCTAAAAAGTATTCCTTATTACTACTTTGTTTAGTATAATACTAATATTATTGGTATTTTTGAATACTAAATAAACCACCATTGTTCTTCAACTGTCACTCATATTTTTCCTTCCAATATGGAGTGCTCTCCATCCAGGAACTCTTCAATGAAGCCAAAAGAAATGGCATCCATAAGCTCATCCTCACAGATATTAACAATACATCCGGATATATCGAATTGCTGCGTATCTGCAGGGAACAGCGCAAGGAATGGGAGCTGGATATTGGAGTAGGCATAGAATTCAGGGAAAATAATAAACTCCTGTACATCGGACTGGCGCTCAACAACCACGGATTTGAGGAACTCAACAGGTACCTCTCTTTTCATAAACGAACCAGCAAGCTGCTCCCCAAAAGGGCTCCTGAGTTTGAGCAGGCTTACATTGTATATCCGATTCATAGTATTCCGGAACGGTTAAGAGAGAACGAATGGATTGGCATCCGTCAGCAGGAACTCAATAAGATTGTATTGAGCCCCTATCGCAAGTTCATCCACAAAATGGTAGCCTGGCAGCCAGTCACCTTCCACCCGGATACCAAAGGATCATCAGCCAGCACCCGAAGCTTTAATATCCACCGGCTCCTACGCTCAATTGGAGAAAATACGCTGCTTAGCAAGCTGCCTGCTGAGCTGCAGGCACAGCCTTCTGAAGTCATGCTGAGTGAGAGGGATTTCCGAATGATATTCAAAAATTTTCCTGACCTGATCCGCAATGCGAACATGCTGGTCGAAGACTGCACGCTCACCCTGAAGCTGGGTACTGACAAAAACAAAAAGTATTTCACCACCAGTCAGGCGCAGGACCATGAGATACTGCTATCCAAAGCCAGGGAGGGCTACCTTCAGAAATACGGTGACCGGATCAATGCCATTACAGATGAGCGCTTCGAGCGGGAGATTGACATCATCAGAAAAAAAAACTTCGAGACATACTACCTCATCAGCTACGACATTGTCAGACATGCCAAAGAGATGGGTTTTTCCTATGTAGGGCGCGGTAGTGGAGCCAACAGCCTGATCGCCTATTGTCTGGACATCACCAATACGGACCCCATCGAGCTGGACCTCTACTTTGAGCGGTTCCTCAACCCGGAGCGTACCTCCCCACCCGACTTCGACATGGATTTTTCGTGGAAAGACCGCGACCAGATCTATGAATACATTTTTCAGAAGTACGACAGCAACCATGTCGCTCTTTTAGGTACACATACCACCTATCAGCGCAGGTCAAATATCCGGGAGCTGGGCAAAGTATTTGGACTCCCAAAAGAAGAGATCGACAAGATCGTGGCCTATCCCTACCCCGACCAATACAAAAATGACCGGATCACCCAGCTTATCTTCCAGTATGCCGAGCTGATCAAAGGGATGCCCAACCACCTGTCCATTCACGCAGGTGGAGTATTGATCACAGAAAAACCGATCTATCAGTATACGGCCCTTGATCTGCCACCCAAGGGCTACCCCGTTGTTCATTTTGAAATGCACAATGCAGAGGATATCGGCATCTACAAGTTTGACATCCTCAGTCAGCGCGGGCTGGGGCACATCAAAGACACGATCGAACTGGTGGAAAAAAACCAGGGCATCAAAGAAAACATCGACCGGTTCCATGATTTCAAGAAGGACGTAGAGATCAAAAAGCTTCTGGCTAAAGGCAATTGTATGGGTTGCTTCTATGTGGAGTCGCCGGCCATGCGGATGCTGCTGGGCAAGCTGGAGTGTGATGATTACCTGACACTGGTGGCAGCCAGCTCGATCATCCGGCCGGGAGTGGCCAGGTCAGGGATGATGCGAGCCTACATCGAGCGGCATCACTTACGCAAAGCAGGCAAGAGTTACGAATCGATCCACCCTCAAATGGATGAGCTAATGGACGATACATACGGGGTGATGGTCTACCAGGAGGATGTGATCAAGGTGGCCCATCATTTTGGTGGACTCACACTCACAGAAGCGGATGTCCTCCGAAGAGGCATGTCAGGGAAGTATCGATCACGAGCTGAATTCCAGCGTGTCAGGGACCAGTTTTTCATCAACTGCCAGCAAAGAGGATATCCTCAGCATGTGACAGACCGGGTCTGGTATGAGATTGAGAGCTTTGCCGGGTATTCCTTCTCCAAAGGTCACTCAGCCAGCTATGCCGTGGAGAGCTATCAAAGTCTCTACCTCAAGGCACACTATCCCCTGGAGTTTATGGTCGGTGTGATCAACAATTTCGGGGGCTTCTACAAGACCGAATTCTATTTTCATGAAGCCCGTATGTGGGGGGCTGAGATACAGGCTCCCTGTATCAATCATTCGGACTATTTCACCAATATATACGGTAAAAGGATCTACATAGGGTTCATCCATCTCAAGGATTTAGAAACCAAAATAGCCCAGCATATCGCTCCCGAGCGAATCCGAAATGGTCCTTATCTCAGCATGGATAATTTTATCCGCAGGGTACCTGTAGGTCTGGAGCAGATCCGGATACTGATTCGGGTTGGAGCGTTTCGTTTTACCGGCAAGAGCAAAAAGGAACTGCTGTGGAAGGCTCAGCTTTATTTTGGCCAGAAAAGCAACAAACAGTACCTACCTGATCTCTTCAATGAAGAACCTGAAAACTATCAACTACCCCACTTGCAGCATCATTTATTCGAAGATTCCTATGATGAAATTGAGCTGCTTGGGTTTCCTCTATGCGACCCCTTCAGGCTTTTGCAAAGCCAGGACCTGGGCAACACCTTTTCCGAGGAACTGATGAAAAAGCTTCATCAAAAAGTGGAAATGGTGGGCTACCTCGTCACCACGAAAGACACCAGCACCAAAGATGGCAAGCGGATGCACTTCGGCACTTTTTACGATCAGAAGGGTAAAGTTTTCGACACGGTCAACTTTCCTCCTGTCGCCAAAAGGTTTCCATTTCGCGGACGGGGGTTTTACCGGTTGACAGGCAAGGTTGTGGAAGATTTTGGGTATCCGATGATCGAGGTAGACTGGATGGACAAGCTCCCCATGAAAGATAAATATGCTCAAGAACCTATAACTCTTAAATTGAATTAGCCATGGATATTAAACAATTGAATGAAGAACTTCGTAAATTAGAGCAACAAGCAGGAAAAGAGTCCTCAGATGCCCTGCTACAAATTCTGGAATTCAGAATGGAAGATTTTAAAAGCTATATTGACCAACGATTTTCCCATATTGATCAGCGATTCTCTATTCTTCAATGGATGATGGGTATTGGCTTTACGGTGCTGGCTCTATTAATTACGGTGCTGAAGTTTATAGGTTAATACCTGAATACATTCCATAAATAGTTTCAAATCTCATGAACAGATCAGGATATGCCGATCTTCCCTTACATGGAGGCCGCGTCCCCCGGTGGCTGTCTGAGCGAATGGCCAAGCTAGGTGGTGCAATCATCGAAGCCATTGCCATGGATTATGGAAGGTCGGAGGTCATCACCCGTCTGAGCGATCCAGCCTGGTTTCAATCTTTGGGGTGTGTGCTCGGAATGGACTGGCATTCATCAGGCATTACCACTTCAGTGATGGGCGCATTGAAGTCGGCACTCAATCCCATGGTAAACGATCTGGGCATCTATGTATGTGGTGGAAGAGGCAAACACTCCAGAAAGACACCGGATGAACTCCTGGCTATTGCGAATAAAACAGGTCTCAATGGCACAGAGTTGGTCAGAAGTAGTCGCCTTTCTGCTAAAGTGGACAACACCGCCATCCAGGATGGTTTCCAGATCTATCTGCATTCATTTGTGGTGACCAAAGACGGTGAATGGGCTGTCATCCAGCAAGGAATGAATGGGCAAAGTGGATATGCCAGACGATATCACTGGCATTCATCACACCTGAAGAGCTTTGTAGAAACACCTCATGCCTTTATATATGGTCAAAATCAAGGATCTATCCTAAACCTGACAGCCAGGGAAGCTTCCACTACCAAATCAGGCATACTGGAGATCACAGGGGAGCAACCGGAAAAGATGCTCACCGAGATCAAAAAGATCTTTATGCCGCGTCATCACGAGGTAAGAAACAAAGATGTGGATTTGAAGAGACTGGGAACCGTCCTGGCGCTTGCCAAGGACCTTCCGATGAAAAACTTTGAGGAGCTTTTGCTTGTAGAAGGGCTTGGCCCAAGGACATTGCAGTCATTAACCCTGGTTAGTGAAGTAATCCATGGTACCCCCTCCCGGTTTAGCGATCCTGCAAGATACTCGTTTGCACATGGAGGAAAAGACGGCCACCCCTTCCCTGTTCCAACAAAGACCTATGATGAAAGTATTGATACTTTGAGGAAGGCCATTGACAAGGCTAAGCTGGGAAATTCTGATAAAGCCAAAGCCATCCAGGCACTCTCAACAGCCGCACAAAAGATGGAAAAAGACTTTATCCCGAATGGTGATCTTCAGGATGTAATCAATCACGAAAGAAAACACAGCTGGAGATATGGAGGAAAAACCGTCTTTGGCGATGCCAAACCTCCCGTCGATAAACAGCTCCGGCTATTTGATTGATCATTGAATAAAAATAAATTGTAAAAAAGGGTGTAACCTTTTGCCTCTTAAGTCCGGCCAAAAATGTTCGGTTCCGACCACTTTTTGACCTCCTCTGAACACGAGTTTTCAAGCTTGTTTTTACCAAAAATTTGATTATCAGATAGTTACAAAACTGGTACAGATTTCTCTTACCGAATTGGCATCGGTTAAAACTCAAAACACTGAAATTATGAAAAATTTAAAAACAACCTTGGTTGCATTCATGGCAGTAGTAATCTCAACAAGCGCTTTTTCAAGTGACCCTGAAAGTAAAGTAGTAGAAAAAGCCCGTGAGGCTGTTGAATCCAGTTCCAGTGATTGGAAAGTCCTCGCGGAAAGTGCCCAAAAATGTTTTAAAAAGGAGCAGAATATTGATCAGGCCATGGAGTGGATCAACAAATCGATTGAAATCAATCCTGATCCATCCAATTATGAGATAAAAGGTGACTACTATAAATCTGTCAAGCAGTACAGAAAAGCACTTCAACAATATTATGAAGGGATCCTGGTCGGGAAAAAACAGAACTTCTGGTATGACAGCAGACATCTCCAGAAAAAGGTCTGGGAATCAAAACAAGCTATAGAAAACCTGGATAAACTGGGAGCTTATTACCATTCCATAGGAGACAACAAAAGAGCGATTGAAGCATACTACCTGGCGATTGTTGCTAAAAAGGATGCTAACTTTTCTGCAGATGTCAGCGACCTGCAAAAGAAGATTTCTTACTTACGTTAACATTTTTTTATGTAGGCTGGAGGGTTGCTCTTATGAGGACCCTCTTTTTTATTTTAGCTTCTCTTTAAAGACCTGCTTGAATTTCTCAACTTTTGGTGCAACTACGAACTGACAGTAAGGCTGCATCCCATGTTGCTCAAAATAGTTGCTATGATAGTCTTCAGCAGGATAAAATTGTTCAAAGGGAGTGACCTCCGTAACAATTGGATCAGACCATGCACCTGACTCATCTAATTTTTTCTTAAGTGCGGTCGCCACATCTCTCTGCTTATCATTATGATAGAAAACCGCTGAACGGTATTGTGTACCCACATCATTTCCCTGACGATTTAAAGTGGTAGGGTCATGGGTTTTCCAAAATACTTCCAGAATCTCTTCAACAGAAATTTCTTTCTCATCATAGGTCACCTGAACAACCTCTGCGTGACCAGTTGAGCCCGAGCAAACTTCTTCGTAAGTGGGATCAGACTTAAATCCCCCCGAGTAACCGGAAACAGCAGATTCAATTCCCTTTAACCTTGTAAAAACAGCTTCTGTACACCAAAAGCAGCCAGACCCCAGCGTAATTTGTTCCATAATATTTTTAACAGTTACCTATTGGATATTGATAAGATTTCAACCCGAATGCTGTACCAGAAAAATATCCCGGCTGAATCACACGATAACAAATCTTGTATAGTTGATGTTCCCCTTCACTCTCATGACCTAACCAAATTCTTGTGTTTTTACTTTAAACACTGCTGTACTTGGTCTCCAGATCATCATGTATCTGGAGGATTTTCTCGGATAATAACTTTTTGATCACTACCTCAGTCATTTCACTTTTGAACTTAAACTCATCCCTGATATCCAGAACGTATGCTTTTATTTTCATCTTAAGCAAAGACTTCCGGTCCTTGAATTCGTTGGTAAAAACGACCACAATAGGTTTATTTAAGTATACATACCTGGAAACCATCGCTGTTTGTGTGGCGATGGATCGGCATTGCGCAGTATCGGCATCAATGGGTAAGTAGATTTCTGCTACTACCTGACAATTGGCTTCTCCTGCATTGGCATTAGACACTGACTTATTCATGATCTCGCCATTTGGGATAGACACCAGGTTGTCATCAGGAGTTACAATACGTGTTGATCTTAAACCGATTTCAACTACTTCGCCATAAAAGCCTCCTACATCGATTTTATCTCCTGATTTGAAGGGTCGATCGAATAGGATCATCACACCACCAAAAATATTTTTGAGTATGTCTTGTGATGCAAAACCCACAGCGACGCCAATGGATGCTGAGAAAGCCAACAAGGTGGCTGCCGGGGGTTGAAAAATACCTGCCACCACAATAAATATCAACCCAATCCACCCCATGATCTTTACTACAGGGATAAAGCTCTTGATGGTAATTCGGTATTTAGTACTCCGCTCCGCAAAAACTTCAAGGATCCTGGAAATGATCTTGATTAGAAAATACCCGGCCAGCAGGAATACCATGGACCAGAAAATCTTCGGTAGAGAAATGATTTCACCCAATGAAGGAGGCGTCAAAGCATCATTAGTCGAAAAAAGCATTGGATTAGACTTTTTGGAATCCGTATCCGCACTTTGAATTGGTTGATCCTGTATAGCACTGGAATCACTACCGGATAGGTCTAGAGGTATTTGCTGAGCATATACGCCTCCAATAAAACACAAAAAGAATAAGTTTAATAATAGCTTTTTCATCAGTGTATCAGGTTTTTATCTTTCAACATGGAAATGGTATTCCTATAAATAATTGGATTGACGATATACCCCTTCCCTCTTTTCATTACGATACCATCCTCTACCAGCGCAAGCAAATTCAACCTTGCAGCAGATTCGGTTAAATTCAACACCTCCTGTAGCTGGTATTCTGTAAGGCCATCATGTAGGATGAGAGCATGTAGGGTGTACACTTTATCCATGGATAATACCGACATAAAATTTAAATCGGGTTTCTTGAATGATCCAATGGTGATCGTCCTTTCGTCCACACTTTTGGTGGATAACAACCAAAATATCAGTGCCAGACTAATATTGCTACTGGCAAACTCATTTAATGACGAGAAATATTCTTTTTTCAGCAGAAGTTGCTGCTCTTTTTCTGTAAGCTTCTTGAATCGTTTGTCTTCCTGATGCCCTTCATCAGCCTCAAATTGAATATTAAATCCACTTATTCTGTTTCGCTTCCAGATAATGTTTACAATTTGTTCATCAGTAAGCTTTCCCATTTCAATCAAATAACTAAAGTATTCATTGATGTGAATTGCTTTACTCAGATATTGCCATGTATAAATGGTAGTGGAGGTGATCCAAAAGATCTTGTTATAGGTGCGTGTCACCAACTGGAATAGAAGTTGAAGAGCTGCAAATCCTCCCACTTTTCGTAAATATAAATTCTGTAAATCTTCCAGAATAACTATCCGTTTGATCCCTCCATTAAGATAATCGACAACCTGATCTAAATTTTCAAAATCGTTATTCTGAAAGACCTCTTTCATTAACTGAATAAGGCCTTGTTCGTCATATATATTATGCTTTGGCACAAACCGAACAATTGGATACGGAAAATTTTCCCTTTGAACTGCATAGTTTAGAAAAGAAGTAAGTCCACCCCATTTCTCACCCAGAATAGTAGTAGCCGCATACCTACCCTGGTTCCAGTTTTGAAAAGCATCATGTAGTTTGCGTGATTCATCTATTCTACCTTCAAATAGCTCAAGATCTTCCAGCGGCTCAATGCGATACAATCTTCGATATATAAGTGGAAGGTTGTCAATTGCCAATTGTGACTCCATCAGAAAATCGGAAACCTGACGGGTGATTGACGGCTTACTGGCAGTAAGCACAAAACTCTCTCTCACCCGGGTCAAAAATTTAACAACACGGGAATATAGCAAACCTAACTTGGCCTTGTAAACGCTCTTTCTGGCTCTGAATTTCTCACGGATCTCCTCTTTAATCTCCTCTGCCTGAATGGCTGCTTTAGCTCTTGTGATTCTCAGGCGAAGTTCCCCAACATTCTCATTATACGTAAGTTCAATCAAATGGTCACAAAATGAATCCACGATGCCCTCAAGCTTCTCACTATTGCCAACCATGGATTGCTCAAGCTCTTCCCTGGCTTTGGTAAGTCTGCCTCCCGCACGTTTCAATCCCTCACTGGCCACCTTTATCGCTTCCTCACTGGTTTTGCCTTCATCTTCTATCGCAGACACCGCAGAATCCGCACTGAAAGCAATGATTTGACCTATGTCCTGGATGTCTGCATTGGTAGTCTCCAGCGTAGAAAACAATACCTGCTTTACATCTTCTAACTCTTCCTGAAACTTTGATAGTGCTTCAAACGCAATAAGCTCGTAAGGGGAAATACGTTTTAGATCATCGGTCTTTATCGGACGATCATAAGTACTTGTCTTTACTATCACATGTTCGTCCGAAAGCTCCTCTACCCTGTGCTTTATGTCTAATTCAAGCTTGTTGATCACATTGGCAATGTGCTGATTGATCAACTTTTCACTAAACTTTGGAAGAAGCTCCACGTCCAATTTTTTAGTAGCCAGGTACCCCACCTTTTTTAGAGATTTTGTGCATTCTTCGGATGAAGCCTTGCCCTTGAGTGTTTCCTCACATTCTTCAATAAATGATCTTATTACCGTTATCTCAGGATCAATTTGATCAGCCAACTTCTGAAACTGGGCTGTTTGATATTCCTCAAAAGTGGCTCTCGTATAATTTCTGAGTGAATAAATATCCAGATCGGATCTCCACTCTTCAAAAAGGGCGTATATGGTGTTTTCCCATTCTCTGTTGTACCTTCCCCATCTCTTTTCTGCCTTTTCAATATCTTCATTCACCTCGGCATCCGAGATGCTCTTATTAGGAAACTCAATGGTTCCTACTTTATCATAGTCCAGGTGGAATTCGTTAAGACGTTGTTCCAAAAGCTCTTCCACCTTGTTTTTAAGCTTTGTAGAAAACGATCTCTTGAGACCTTTGAGTTTCTTCTCAACATCTACCGTTGCTTCTCCATCGGATACTTCTTTTTGTCCAATTTCAACATTGATCAGTTGTTCTTCCCACAACTTGATATTCAGATACATATCAGTCAATGTGGTGAAGTAAATATCTGTCGTTGCCTTTAAGTCAAGGATGAGTTTGAACTCAAGATGATATTTGGCCAGGTTCCTGACAAGGATCTTATGCTTCCAGTACCGTTTTTTCTGCTTCGATTTTCTAAACAGGTTAGCTAACGAAACCGGGACCCGGGCAATAAAAAAGAAGCTACGCTTAAAGAACTTTAAACTTTTCAGGAACAAAGAATCGTCTTCCTGAGAAAAAAAACGTTCCTGCTTTTGTTCTTTTACCTTACTATATGGTAGAGAAGAAAATATAGCATCTATTGCTTCTTCAAACCCCTGAAACTGCTGAGTGAACTCTTTTTCCTCTTTCGGTTCTTGCCATCTCTCTTCAAATACATCACGAAGTTGAGCCTTGTACTTGGCCAAATTTGAAAATAAAGTGCGTTCGGTTGCTGGTGTGGCATAAAAGGAATTGACCATATCCACCAACTCATTCATGAATTTCACTTCCTGAGATAGCTGGTCTTTGAGAATACCAGTGTAATATTTTTCGAGTACTTCGGAAATCTGATCCTTCAGTCCTTCTTCTTGCTGGGCCATAGGTGTGTTTAAGGAAATAATATAGTTGATTTTTGGGTTTTGTGAAACAACCTATTCGTCAGTATTCGGTGTTTCCTTTTTCTTTTTTGCCAAAAATTGCAGGAAGTAGCGCCACTATTGTACCTAATGAACCAATTCCAACACAAATCAGCATGATAAGGGCCCGTGATGATTCAAGCCTCCAAGCAAGAAACCTAACTTCCACCACTTCAGCATTTTGAACTGAAAACACTACTATTAAAAGTGCAATAAGTAGGATTAGTATTATCCGAATATATCTCATCTCTGTATTATGGCTTCTTCTTAAATTTGGAAATCAGATAGTTAAAGCCGCTTTTCACACCATCAAAGAGTTCTTTTGCCTCCTCCTCCATCTCCTCTACCCCTTTCTCAACTCCTTCTTTAAACTCATGCCACCTTTCACCTGAATGCTCCCTCAGATCTTTTAGTGTCGCTTGCAACTCATCCTTCTTTTTGGAAAGAAAAATAATTTGTTCATCCATTTTAGCCTTGGCTGTTTCCTGAAACCTAACACTCTCCTTTTTAAGATGGTCTATCTTTTCATCTATTCCATCAATGGCTTCTACGATTCTCGCCTCGTACTTATTTTTTTCCTCTACATGGCTCTTTTTGGAAGATCCCTGTACCTTTTTTTGTTTAGCTCCAGAGGTGGCTTTTTTTGCTACAGTTCCTTTTTTGGTGCCTGGACTTTTTGTTGTTTTCATCTTATTTGGAGTTACTTTATTTAGACTTATGTTTTATCAAAAGTCACATCTATTGGTAAACATAAGAACCTCCTCTATTTAATAAAGATCGCTGAGAGGTACAATCATCCAAGTCAGTTCACTTACTGACTTATTACCATCCCTTTATTACCAATATCCTATAAGTTAGCAATAAATGAAAACGTGTTGTCATATTCAGGAGATATACTTTCGGATTTTATCCTTCATCCCATAAAACTGGCTTATAATAATATCGTTAATGGTTAACAGTATGAAAGGCCCGGGTTTAGTTCTTTTAATACTAATGCTTTGTATTTCAGGTGAGTCACTTGCACAAAAACAAGTGAACGTAAGCAACCAACAATGGTTTCAATACTATAATACACTTCAGATAGGCAATCAATGGGCTATCCAATCCGATCTTGGTATCCGGTTTAGGGATGAATTGGGTGATCTATCACAGACACTCATTAGATCTGGAATCGAATACCAATGGAATAACCATTTAAGATCGACAGCTGGATTTGCTTTCCTCACCTTTCATCTGGATGGTGTAAGAACCAGGGTTGAATACCGACCATATCAGGAACTAGACCTTACCGAGACCTATGGCCGTGTTAAGACACAACATCGCTTTAGAATGGAAGAACGTTTTTTTAGTGCCACCGATGAATCCGGGTTACTGTCAAGTTTTAATTTCCGATACAGATATCGATTCCAGGCCATCATACCATTGATTCACCTCAAAAACGAAAAGAAATTGGTATTAATCGTTGGTGATGAAATTCTCCTCAACTCCGGGAAAGAAATTATCTATAATATCTTTGATAGCAACAGGATTCTGATAGGCCCAGCACTACATCTCAGTCCAAATATGGACATCTCGGTTATCTACAACCACCTTTTTGCGCAAAAGAATCAACCAGAAATGTTTTCACGAACGCATATAGTGTGGGTTGGCATTAAGCACAAAATCTCTTTGATCAATTAAAAAGCAACCCGCGTTCGAACACCTATCATATTCAGCTGCTCACCACCCAGACCCTGACCATTCCAGATGTCTTGATAATGTGGTGAAATAAAAAAGGCCTGCTTAATGTTAAATCGTACATAGGCCTCCAAGATTCGTTCTGCTGGCATACTTAATCCCTCAACTGTAGAAAACCCTTGTGAATTTCCATAAGCTAATCCTGTGGAGATACTTGCACTCTCCCATAGCTGGTAGTTCCTTAATTGCATCCCCCCGCTCCATGAATTTTTTACGCTAAATTGATTGGCTAGACTATCCAGATTCTGGCCAAACCTGGCATAGGTATATAATCTACGTGTAATACGAAGATCACCACTGATACCAAATCCCCAACCTTTTGCTATTTCTGTATTGCGATATCCATAAATCCTTATGGCTCCCTTTTCCTCACTATTTATGGTAAAGGATGCAGTGAGTTGTGCAATCAAAAAAAGATCCTTGAAGATTTCGTCACCTGAGATATTGATCCTATCCAGCGCATCCCCACTTTGTGTAGATCCAGCTCCTGCATGAAAACCTGAATAACTTGAAAAAAAAGACCAGGGCCATCACCGTCCACATCCTGGAGATTGATAAATACCAGACTGTTTTTTCCGAAAGACGAAATCGCAAATAGATCCATAATACCCACCATGGAGTTTCTGGAATACCTGAAATTACCATCCTAGTGCAATATATTTAAAAATTGACCGGTAAAAGTGAGCTGCTTGGGACGTTCAACTGCCGCCTTAAAGAGGGAGTCGAGTGCTCTTCGTTTTGATCTTCTAGCCTGATCAGTAAACTCCTGGTCATCTTCATTGATAGATCTCAAGATACTTTCAAACTGAGAGTGAGTAACCATCCTTTCACGAGAATCTTTCAACGCTCCAAACTATCAGCACGCCTTTCAAGCAATTCAAGTCTTCGGAGATACAGGGAGTCCGGCGATTCTCCTGATTGAGCATAAACCCACTGAAAACCAGTGAAAAATAACAGAAGAATAAATATGGCACCCCTCATAAAAGTAAATCAAACCAAATACTGACTCTTTTAACAATTTTAAGAGCCTCTTGGTTAATTTAGCAATTCAAGGGCACACGCACACTATGGAGTATTATATCATTATTGCCGCTTCGGTAATTATTATTCTTTCATACTTCTTTAATTGGGTCAGCAGGAAATCAAGCTTTCCTTCTGTGTTACTCCTGATTTTACTGGGCATAGTTCTGCACCAATCTGTAGGACTTTTTGGTTATGAACATGCCAACGTACTTGCGCTATTTGAAGAAATCAGACTCCTGGAAGTCCTGGGTACGCTGGGACTTATCATGATAGTATTAGAAGCTGCTTTGGACCTGAAGCTGGAACGAGGCAAGGTCAGCTTGATCTTTAAGGCATTTATGAGTGCTATTACTGTGCTTATTGCAACAGCTTTTATTTCCGGATACCTCATCATGGCATTTATCCCGCAATTAAGTTTTGTCGAGGCATTGATTTTTAGCACACCCCTTTCCATCCTGAGCAGCGCCATTGTAATCCCCAGCGTAGAAAACCTCGAGGAAGAACAGCGAGAATTCCACGTATATGACAGCACATTCTCAGACATCCTGGGAATCATGATGTTTTATTTTTTACTACAGTTGGTAGAGACATCCAACAATGCCATAGCAGTGGGTGATTTCACCGTAAGCCTTTTCCTTACGATAGCCCTTTCGGTAGGACTATCGTATGTATTGCTTTACCTATTTCAGAAGCTTGAAGCCAAGGTCAAACTGTTTCTGATGATCGCTGTGTTGATACTTTTATTCGGCATAGGAAAGCTCATGCATATGTCCAGCCTGATCATCATCCTGATTTTTGGTTTGATACTAAGCAATCACAGGATATTCTTCTCAGGAAAATTCAATAATTTGATCAACAAGGAAGCTACGGACAGAATTTACGAGGCGTTTCACCTGATCACCATGGAAAGTGCTTTTGTGATCCGAACATTCTTTTTTGTGATTTTTGGCTTCACGGTAATGATCAGTTCGCTCTTCGATACCAAAGTTGCGGCCATAAGTGGGCTCATCCTGGTAAGTATCTATGCCATCAGGGTGCTGCTCTTAAAGCTGGTCCTGAAAAAAGACATTGTCCTTGCTACATTCATTGCTCCTCGCGGATTAATCACGCTACTCCTTTTCTATTCAATTCCCCAGGAGATACAAACACCTTTCTTTAGCCAGGGAATTATCTTATATATCATCATTGTCACCAGCTTATTGATGACAGTCGGGCTGGTCAGGTTTAGCAAAAGGAAAAAGGAAACGGAGGAAATTATACCAAATGACAATATGGATCAACCTGAAGATCAGGAAGACACCATCAACAAAGATTCCGAAAAAGACTCAGTACTTAATTAATATCAGAGTCTATAGATAAGCCACCTTTATTCCCGGTTTCATCACCCATAGTTCTATGATGCGGGCTTAGAAGTTCTATTTCTGCTTCATGAAACTTATCGAGGATATGTTGATGAAGTTCGGATTTGATCTCTGTTATTTTATTCGCCTGCTTGGTATAGACATTTATTTGATAGCTGACATAAAAGTCATCCAAACTCGTCTGCAGGACAAAAGGCTTTTTATTCTCCATGACCAGTTTGGTCTCCTTAGCCGCATCGATCAATAGTTTATGCACAGTCTTCCAGGGTACATCAAAGCCAACAGATATACTTGTATGGACGATCACACCTATATCTTTGGCACCGGAGGAATAGTTGATGGTATGTCCCAGCAGGACGGATGAATTAGGCACGGTGATATCTTCGTTTTTATCAGTTCGCAACCTCGTTACCAACAAGGATTTCTCCAGAACCTCACCACTCACTTTCCCTATTTTTACTTTATCCCCAATTTTAAACGGTCGCATATAGGTGATCACCACACCTGCAACAATATTGGAAGCTGCGGACATGGACCCCAGCGATATAATCAAGCCGATAAAAATTGTCACACCTTGAAAAACAGCCGACTGTGAGCCTGGTAGATAATTGTATATGAGCACAAACATAAAGGCATACAGGAAAAACCTGATAATATTGTATGTTGGCCTTGCCCAGTCAGGATAGAATCCTGGTATGACCAACTCCCCTCGTTCCACCTCAATAGCTAAAAACCGAATAAACTGAATAAGATAATGGATAATCAGGTAGATTATCCCAATGGTGAAAAGGTTGGGAAGAAAAGCAATGAAGCTATCGAAGATGTCCTTTATAGGGGTGAAAAAGTAATTTAATAGCTGATCAGCGATATTTTTTGTCCCCGGGAAAATCCCAAAAAGAAGTGTCAGAGAAAAATAGAATGCTACTATAATCACAACAACTTTGAGAAAGTTGAGCGCTCCAAAAATCAATTGGATCAGCCGGTAGGCGGTTAAGAATTCATAGTTCTTGAGCTTTATTCCCTGGATGCCTTTCCCCTTTTGTGCATATACCTGCTGCTTGATAAACTTGAAAATCCTATTGATATAAAAAATAATAATGAACAGGATCGTGACTACCAACAAGACTGTGCCTATACGGATCAGGATCTTTTTGAGCGTATTGTCATCATAGAAATCCTGGATACTTGACTCAATAGCATTCTTATAGACATGTGCCAACTCATTCCTGGTTGTACCTATCCAAAGGGCATCATCACTGGTTACAGATAAAATGATTAGGTCTCCAAATATGACATCAGCTGTTTCCTCATGCGTCCTGACGATTAGTTCCGGAATCTCCTCAGATGCATTGGGCAATGATTTTATCTTGCTGGTAATATTTGTAGCTCTGTCACGGGCAGAGAAAGGTCCCAACTTATTGTAGATGTAAAAAAGCGTATCTTTAAATGGCGCTACGGGAAACCCTTGAGTCACGGATTTGAGCGAATCAATCCGTGCTATTCTTACAGCTTTGCGGAGACTGTCTGCCTCCTCAATTTCTTTGATCTGATTGAGCAGATCGAGCTTTTGAAGGTTGTCTGTTGTTTTGAGTTGCTCAAGCTGCCGTAGCATCTCTACCCGGGCAAGTGAATCAGCGATCCTGATTGAATCAGCCTTACGGAGCAAATCTGTAACTACATTTACCTGCTCTGCCTGCAAAGAATCATTCTCAATGATTTCAAGAATCTGGGTATTTAGAGTATCCCCCTCTTCCTGAGCATGAATCAGATTTATAGACAGAACAAAAGTAACTAATAGACTAAAACGAATGAGTTTACTAAACATAGCTTTTGAATAGCGGTAAGATAAATTTACTGACCAATACGACAACCAAACTTTTATTAAATACTTAATAAAAAAATGATAATATCGTATGTTTACCTTCAATCAATAAATATACACGCTCACCAATGAAATACCTGAACCCTTTAGCCAAAGAAGGAAAAATCAATAAGGACGCACACATTACGGACCGTCAATCCATCATTATCAATAGTCCTATTGAGAAAATATGGGAATTACTGGTCAACGTACAGACGTGGCCTGAATGGAATCACGACATCAAAGTAGATAAATATACTTCTACTGCTAATGAAGAAACCTTCAAGTGGCAAATAAGGGGACAGTCTATCAGATCTTCCTTTCAGAAGGTAGATCCTCCCTATTTATTGGCATGGACCAGTAAGTCACAAATGTTCAAAGCCGTTCATGTTTGGAAACTTGAGCAAGCTGGCGACCAAACCATCGTATCTGCGGAAGAATCCATTCAGGGTTTATCAGCTTTTTTCTTTGGTCACCAAAAACTACACAACACACTCCTTACCTGGCTATCCAGGCTCAAAGTGAAGGCGGAAGCTTAGCAGATGCTTACTCGGCTTTGTTTAGTTCATCAATCTGCTTTTTCAACAGGGCAAACGCAGGAGCCAATTCCAGGGCTTTGTTAAAGTGCTGAGCCGCAAGTCCTTTGTTACCTCTGGCTTGCTCTATCATCCCTTTCATTCTGTAAGCAGCTACTTCCAGATTGATCAGCTGATTTTGGTTGTCATCAACCGGAAAGTACAAGTTGGTAGTCTTCGCCTTGGGATGCTCTATAATGATATCTGCATTGGTCATGCCTTCCTCATATCGTTTGAGGTTATACTGCAGAAACATAATTCGGTATAAAGTACCCAACTCTTCATTGGCTACGTAGAGTTTTTCATAGAAATCGATGGCTTTGGCACTTACACCGATATTATCAAAACTCAAGGCCGCTATCTCTGTAGCCAGCATGTCATTGGGGTTGATAGTGACAGCATCCTGTGCAACAAGACCAGCTGAAACATATTCTTGCTGATCAAAATAGAGAATTGCCAATGAATCTAAGAATGCTACATTGGGGTTGAACACATATAGGTTGTAAAGCGCCTGCTTTTGCATTTCTGTATCGTTGTACTTTCTCGCCAGATTGTAGAGAACAGCTTGTTTTCTGACCTCAAACGGCACCGAATCCTGGGGTACGGGCTTCTGTTCCTGTGCCGAAGCAAAAAACATTACAACAAGTAAAAGACTGCTTAGAATAATTTTCATTGATTTTATTTTTAAGGGTGCAAAAATAGGCATTAGTTTTCTTTTATCTTAAGTCCTTTTGATTTCCCAATTTCCACCATCAGATTAAATGCCTCAGAATGATCATTTTTTATCTTTCCTTCCAAAATGGCTTCTTTGATTTCAGTTTTAATATCTCCCACTACTCTCGATGGTTTAATATCAAAAGCTTTGATGATCTCTTCACCTGAGATGGGGGGATTGAAGTTTCGGATATGATCCCTCGCCTCCACATCTTTGATCTTTTGCGCTACATCACCAAAATTATTTCGGTATCGCTTAACCTTCTCTTTGTTTTTGGAAGTAATATCAGCTTTGCATAAAATCATCAGGTCATCGATATCATCACCTGCTTCAAACAAAAGTCTCCGTATAGCCGAGTCAGTCACTTCTTCATTTACCAGTGCTATCGGCCTAAGATGTAAACGAACAAGTTTCTGCACATATTTCATTTTCTCATTAAGGGGAAGTTTCATGCGCTTGAAAATACCTGGAACCCATTTAGCCCCGAGATCTTCGTGGCCATGAAAAGTCCATCCCGCTTTCCTTGAAAAACGCTGTGTTGCAGGTTTAGCGATGTCATGAAGTATAGCAGCCCACCTAAGCCATAAATTATCGGTATGCAGGCTGATGTTATCCAATACCCCCAAAGTATGGTAAAAATTATCTTTGTGTCCCTGACCATCAATGATTTTCACCCCTTGCAGGGCTACCATTTCAGGAAATATGATCTTTAGGATACCTGAATGAAATAACAGGTTGAATCCATATGATGGCTTTGGTGACAGAATGATCTTGTTCAACTCATCACTGATCCGCTCCATTGAAATAATTTCCAGTCTGTCCTTATAATCAATAATGGCCTGGAACGTGTCCGGCTCAATATCAAACACCAGCTGAGTGGCAAACCGGATGGCTCGCATTATCCTCAGAGGGTCATCATTGAATGTTTCATTTGGATCCAGTGGCGTTCTGATAATCTGACGATCCAGGTCTTCCTGCCCATTGAAGGGATCAATGAGCTGACCAAAATCAGACTTATTAAGGCCAATAGACATCGCATTGATCGTGAAATCTCTCCTTTTCTGATCATCCTCCAGGGTGCCATCTTCCACAATAGGCTTTCTTGAGTCGGAGCGATAAGATTCTTTGCGGGCACCAACAAATTCCAAAATGTAGTCCTCGTAATGAATTGACGCTGTCCCGAAATTTTTATAGACAGCCAACCTGGACTTTTCGCCCAATGCCTTGTGTACCAATTGGGCCAGGGAAATCCCACTGCCTACACACACAAAATCAAGGTCCTTTGAGGGACGTCCCAGTAAAAGATCCCTCACATACCCACCTATGACATAGGTCTGTATATCAGCTGATTGGGCGATCTCGCTCACTACCCTTAACGCATCTTCTTTTACAATCTTCTCGCTGAAACCGGCTGTTTTGACCATTGCTCAAAATTATAACAATCAGCCAAATACACCTCCATTACTTGAAGAATGCCGGACAAGGAAGGAATTTTTTTCGCCTACTTACCTTGTTGGGGTTAGAGGCTGTTTCGAAATTATACTGGAGAGAAAATTCATGTGCCCCGCCCGTCTCGGGTCCTAAGCCTGATATGTTAGCATCGAAACTATAGCCAAACTGAATTTGCTTAAATTCAACGCCAAGTACAAAGACCACAGCATCCTGGTTGAGGAAACCAGCTACATTTCTTGTAAAGGGCACTCCCCGATACCAAACTCCAAAAAGGATAGGCTCAGTATAAATCGAGGTACCCACATCCAGCTGCTGGTTATCTCCCTGCCGCTTATAAATGAACCCTGGAGCTAAACTTACTTTCCTTACAGACCTAAAGGCTCTATTCCCCAGCTCAAACCGGGTCCCGGAATGTATGCTGAATTTCATGGGAACAATGCTCTGACCATTGATCAATGAGTTATTTGGTTCATTTACATGAAATACAGAAAAGCCAAACCAGAAGTTTTGATTATATGCTAAAAAACCCGTAGCAATGTCCATGTAAGAATTAGCTTCAATAGATGAAATAGCCGGATCCTGTGTAGGTGCTCCATCCATTCCGAAATCAATCTGGTCTCCAAAGACAAGTTTTTCATAGTCTATGGTCCTGTTTACCCACCCGAAGGCTACAGCTGGCTTGATCACCCACTTATCCTGAAGCTGAATGTTATATGCATAATTGAAGGAAACCAGATTTGATCGCAATGATGCTGACCCGGCAACATCTGAATTAATCAACAATCCAAAGCCGCTATTCAGACCTGTCGCATTGTAATCGTATGAAGCCGAATAATTAGCAAACGCTTTGGGGAGATTGGGCCATTGTAGCCGGTGGTTTACCACCAGTCTGTGCATGTTTGTGGAACCGCTAAATGCCGGATTCAAATATAGCGGATTGGCGTAATACTGCGAATATTGTATGTCCTGACCATTTGCTCTGATGAACAAAATGATAAATAAGCTGGTAAAAAGTAGCTGTTTCAACATCTATCTGACTAATGTTACGTCCCCTATTCGGATGGCTTCCCGACCATCGCTAAAAATGATTTCCAATCGATATACATACACATCCGTTGGCATGAGTTTTCCTTTGTAATACCCATTCCAGCCCGTCTGTTGATTGTCTGACTCAAAGAGTAATTCCCCCCATTTGTTGTAAATGAGCATTTTAAACGTTTGAGCCCCTTCTACCCGAGGCAGGAACACATCATTGATGGAGTTATTATTGCCCCCACTCTCCGAAACATCAGGGCTTGGTGAAAATGCATTAGGCACTTTGACCGTACCACCTTTGGTGGCAGCTATCAAACCCTCATAAGCCAGTGTATCTGCACAACCCAGAGCATTTTGAGCGATCAGTGAAACTCCATATTTTCCTTCCTGTTCATATGTGTGAACAGGATTTTCCTCAATAGAAGTGCTTCCATCCCCAAAGTCCCATTCATAGCGATCAGCGTTGATGGACAGGTTTCTGAAAAAGACTTCCTGATCTGGTATCAGGACGGTAGCAGGATTTGCAACAAAATCAGCGATTGGCGTAGGTAACACCTCAATATAAAATTCCCTCGTCTCTGTATCAGACCCTCCCGTTGTATTCTCTGCATAGAGCGTTACTGTGTAAGTACCAGCCTTGCTATAGGTATGCAATGGGCTTACCTCACCGGAAGTAATGCCATCACCAAAATCCCATCGGTAGGTATTCCTGTCTGTATTTTCAGACAGATCAGTGAAACTTACTACCAAAGGCCTGCACCCAGTTCGTGGGTCAGCGGTAAAATCAACTACAGGATCCGATGGATTTACAATAATTGACTTACTCAGACTTTCACTACAGAATGCATTGGTAATGCTTAGCGTTACCTGATAGCTCCCAGGCTCATTATATTGGTGTGTCAACGGGTCTCTGATGTCTTGGGTATTGCCGTCCCCAAAGTCCCAGTGATATTCCCAACCCACTCCAGTATTGCTGTTATTGACTATATCCACGGTATTGTTGTCTGGGAGGGTCAGGGTATCTGGTACCAAATCAAAGTCTATAAGTATGGCCGCCTCACTGGCCTCTACCACTTCACTTTGAGTCAGTTCTTCACTCATACAATTCACTAGATTTTCTGTAGATAAACTAAACTGAGTATTAAGATTGGAGCTGCCGACAGGCGGACGATTGTACATCAATAGCTGTACATCACCGTCATTTACCCATTGATCAGGTTCAGGATCAAAGCTCCAATAATAAGTCAATCCTTTTTGAGTAGCCTCCAACTCAAAAACCTTGTAAGCACAGGAATCACGCTCCCGTATTTCAAAATCTGCGGAAGGCACCGGATTTATCACCACATTCACCTGACTGTTTTCTACACAGATTCCGGATTTCACTACCTCTAAATTGATTTGATAGACCTGGTTGGTTCCACTGTTGTTCTCTACGGTATAATCCAGGGAATGAAAAGCAGCATCACCGGCATTTTTTGTCACAGGGTATCCTGGGAGTAAAGTTCCCTGTTGAGCAATTGACCATATGTATGCATCCGGATTTAGAGACTGAGTAGATTCCCCAACCTGTAATGTGCTTTCCCATGGGGAACAATTACTCCCGATAGGATTGTAGTTTATGTCTGTAAAAGATGAAGGAAATGTGGGTAAAACCGTAACCTCCAGGCTATCTGATTTAGCGAGACACCCAAGGTTTGAAATCCCGTGGAGCACCATGCTATAGGTCTTTTCAACACCTGATAAATTGCTAAATACCATTGTGGTATCTACCCTGTCAAAAGAAACAGAGTCAGTGGATGTGCCATCTGAAATGGTGAGAAAGTAATTTCCATCTGATAAATCTGAATTATTGTAAATGGTTAACGAATCATTGGCGCATATAGGGCTGGAGTAATCACTGTCAAGAATGGGTTCTGGGGATGGCTGGACAATCACGTCTCTCACAAAAATATCGGAGCAAAGCCCCAGGGCTGTGGTCACCCGCAAAGCCACCTGGTAAGTCCCGGCCACAGAAATGGATGGTTCATTCCCTGTGACAATGTCTGAGCCGTCCAGAAACCATTCAAATGCAGCGCTGTCTGTATTGATCAGCTCAGTTCTGAAAGTCCCATTATAACTAAAGTCCCAATGCCAGGAATCGATGTAATCCCCGTCGATCCTTGGGGCAATACCCGACAACTCATCGGCGATTTCACTGAACCTAGTTCTTTCACCTTCACAAACCTCGTTTGCCATAAAATTGGCTGCCGGACTATCATAGATGGTGATGATTTTTTCATCCACAGTCTGGCAATTGGAAGCATTATTCCGGGCAGTTAATCTTACCAGGTATTGCCCGGGTGTGCTGTAAGTTCTGGTAAAATCGGTGTTCTGAGGTCCAAATCCTGCTGCAGGAAGACTTTCCACAAAAGCTCCATTCTCATCATAAAACTCCCATCTCCATTCTGAATTGGGTTCTATATTGGTGGTGGCGTCCCTAAACCCGACCGTGAAAATGTCCGAACCATCAGATTGACAGAACCGGGGTTCAATCTGCGTGGTAAAAGTAGGTTCGTATAGCTCTATGGTGGCAGTGGTTGATGGTGACAGGGAAATGATTTTTTCCACAATGACCTCACAAGAGCCCTGAGCATTGGGATCCTCCGCAATTAACCGGATGAGCTTATCACCAAACACATCATAGGTAAATGTTGGGCTATTTGCCGTGCTGGATGAAACTAAAGTAGCATCGGTATCATCTGCATAAAACTCCCACCTGTAACTATTGGCACCGGCAGTGAGGTTTTCAAAGTAAATGGGCTCGCCAATACAAAAGATGGTTTGGATATTTCCGCTCGCATCGTTGACCCTGGTCTGAAAATCCGGATTGGGTAGTGCTACAATCCTGATATACCCCGTAGTAGAAACGGCCTCATTATAGTTGGGATTTAAAGGATCACCATTATATGGATTACAGGTATTCCAATTGTATAAGGTAATTTCAAACTCGCTTCCAACCGCATTATTGATATCTGCAGGTGCATTCATTGGAAATGTGGACATATTTGGTCCATCTGCAGTGAAGGGAATTTCTACTATCGGTCCGAAATAAGCACCGGTTACTCCATTTCGAGTTGTGGTTGAAGATAAATTGGCACTACCATCTGTCAGGTTAATGGTACCCCCATTTTCCAATGTCAGATTACGGATAGAGTTTGAAGGATCATGATTCGTCCCGTAAACAAATTGTGTATGTCTGGCCAACCGGTTGGGATTATCCGGCTCATCATTGATGTTACAATTGAATGTAGAATTGTCATCAAGGACAGCATTGACAATAGGATTATTGAAACAAACCGCGTAAGGATCAGGGTTTATCAAAAGATCACCCCCAAAATCATTGTCATTGGACCACGAAGAAACCAATTGGATTTGTTCTGAAGTCTCACAAGCTACTCCATTCACCAGAATATGTGCCGTGGGTTCAAACAGACAATCTTCATTCTCAGGGTATACAAAAGTACCCGCTGCAGTGAACTCCATATCCCCACCACCAACAGAAAACTGGGGATCTCCCAATCCGTAGATGTCTACATTATTTCCAGGATCATTCCATTGAAATCGTATAGATATGGTGTTTGGATCCTGGGGAACATTGAAGAAATAGGTGATAGTAAAGTCAGTTACCGTCACAGGAGCACAATCCCTATCGGTATTAAAACTCAGGTTACGTTGTTGCCTGAGCGCACTGCACTGCCCAAATACCTGACTGAAACAATGAAAAGAAAATAATGCTGCTAGTATAAATCTCGCCACAGAATAATAATATTAAATATTGAATTATTCACATTTTAGAAAAACTAAAATGCGGCGATCGACTATTAATTAAGAAACATGAAAGACAGGCTGATTATTGCAAAGGTATCAAAATTTATTTTGAAGATGCCAGCTTTTTCATTTCTATCTCAATAAAGCGACTTTCAATGCGCATAAGATGCTGTTCATATTTTGGGAGTTATTAGTTTTGTGAGAACAACCCAATTCCATGCCTTCACCTGAAGTAAAGAACAGAATAGACGAACTCACCGACCGCCTCAACAGGTTAAATTATTTATACTATCAGGAAAGCACTTCAGAGGTATCTGATTATGAATTTGATCAGATGCTCAAAGAGCTGGAATCCCTGGAAAAAGAACATCCTGAACTCAAGCGCGAAGACTCCCCTACTCAGCGTGTAGGTGGCACCATTACAAAAACCTTTAATACGGTATACCACAAATACCCGATGCTTTCGCTCGGCAACACCTACTCAAAAGAGGAGTTGAGTGATTTTGATCAGCGAGTAGCCAAGGGCCTGGGGAGTAACGATTATGAATATTTCTGCGAGCTTAAGTTTGATGGTGTGGCAATTAGTTTGCTTTATGAAGATGGTATATTAAAACAGGCTGTTACCCGGGGGGACGGAGAAAAAGGAGATGATGTAACCAATAATGTCAAAACCATTCGATCCATTCCTTTGAAAATTGCCGCTAAAGATTACCCCCCTGTATTTGAAGTTCGGGGAGAAGTTTTTATGCCTAAAAAGGTTTTCGAGGAGCTAAATAAATCTCGTGCAGAAGCGGGTGAAGCATTGTTGGCAAATCCTCGAAATACGACCAGTGGGACACTGAAAATGCAGGATTCCTCCGTGGTGGCAAGCAGAAACCTAGACTGTTTCCTTTATTCCTTACTCGGTGAAAACCTGGAACCTAAAACCCATTCAGATGCCATTCAATTGCTGGAGAAGCTACAATTCAATGTTTCGCAAACGTACCGCAAGTGCAAAGACATTGAAGAAGTATTTGAATACATCAGTGAATGGGATCAAAAAAGACATGTTCTGCCTGTCGAAACGGATGGTGTAGTCCTCAAGGTCAATAACTCCGATCAACAGAAAGAGCTGGGTTTTACTGCTAAGAGTCCACGGTGGGCCATCGCCTATAAATACAAAGCAGAGGGAGCAGTGACCCTCCTCAATGGGATCACCTACCAGGTTGGACGTACCGGAGCCATTACCCCCGTGGCCGAATTACAACCCGTGCTGCTTGCCGGCACAACGGTAAAACGGGCCTCCTTACACAATGCCAATGAAATTGAGCGATTGGATGTACGCATTGGTGACTATGTGGCTGTGGAAAAAGGTGGTGAGATCATTCCAAAGATCACAGGGGTAATCCTGGAAAAGAGAGCTGATACTAAAAAATTAAAATACATTGATCGCTGTCCGGAATGTGGTACGGAGCTGGAAAGAAAAGAAGGTGAAGCTGTCCATTATTGTCCTAATTTTACCGGGTGCCCACCTCAGGTAAGAGGCAGGATTGAGCATTTTATCTCCCGAAATGCCATGGATATTAGTAACCTGGGTCCCAATACCATCAGGGGACTGTATAGCAAAGGGCTAATAAAAAACATTGGCGACCTCTATTCGCTCACTTTTGAAGACCTCAATGAGCTAAAATTTGAGGAGACAGACCCGGTCACGGGAGACACAAAAGTGCGATCGATCAAAGAGAAAACCGCCAGGAATATTGTAGATGCACTTGAAAAATCCAAAAGCATACCATTCGATAATGTGCTCTTTGGATTGAGCATCCGGTATGTGGGTAAGACCGTGGCAGAAAAGTTGGTCGCGCATTTCAAAACTATTGAGCAACTACAAAATGCCTCGTTTGATGAGATCATTTCAGTACATGAAATAGGCGATAGAATAGCAGAAAGTGTGGTTAACTATTTCAAAGACCCTGAAAACATTCAGATTGTTAAGAAATTGAAAGATGCAGGACTAAACTTTGAGGTGAATAGTGAGGATGCAACGGAGCAAAATGATACTTTAGCAGGTAAATCTTTTGTGATCTCGGGTGTCTTTGAAACAATCGACAGAGAAGATTTAAAAAAGCTTATCAAGAGCCTCGGTGGTAAGGTAAGCAGCAGCGTCTCCGGCAATACCGACTTTCTGGTAGCAGGAGAAAATATGGGACCAGCTAAAAGGGAAAAAGCAGAGAAAAATGGAGTAACCATACTTTCCGAAAAGGAATTTAATGAATTGATCAACCGAAAATGATTAAAAAACTAATCATAGGCTACAGAACTTCCAGAAATGAAAGGAACAGAAAGATTAAATCATGGATTGAATTTAACCAGTCCAGACATATCGGATTGATCATTCAGGAAGACTTTGAAAATGAAGAAAGTATCAACAAGGTGGTTGAAGAGTTGAAAAACGAAGGCAAGAAAGTATCGAAAATCTACTTTCTGAGGAAACCGAAGGGGCATCAAATGTCTCCCTGGTTTAAGGCTTCTCAAATCAACGCTATCGGCCAGATAAAATCACCTGAGTTGGATCATTTCCTCAAGCAGGATTTTGATTTTTTGCTCTGTTTTGATGATTCCGGGCACTATCTTCTGGATTATATCAGCTCATTGACCAATGCCCCGGCACGCATTGGGGTAATGAATCCTGAGCGCAAACATTTCTATGAGATGATGGTGCAAGTGGATGATAACAATAAATTTGTGAGTGGGGAGATCCTCAGGTATCTCAAAAAGATATAAAATGTTACAGGAAAAATTGAAAGGTACGGGAGTAGCACTGGTCACTCCATTTAATAAAGACTTAACAATTGATTTTCAGGGCCTTAAAAAGGTATTAGAACATGTTTCTACCGGCAAGGTGGATTACCTGGTAGTATTGGGAAGTACCGGAGAAGCAGCTACAATAGATTGGGATGAAAAGTTAAAAATCCTTGAATTTATCATCAGCAACAACATTAAAAAACTTCCTGTAGTAATGGGCCTGGGTGGTAACAATACTGTTGCCATGGAAAGAGAAGTACAAGCACTGGCAGATTACCCGATTGACGCCATTCTAACTTCCAGCCCACATTACAATAAACCCTCTCAAAAAGGTATCATTGCTCATTATCAGCGTTTTGCAGAAACTAGTAAGTTTCCAGTGATTCTATACAATGTACCATCACGGACAGGAAGTAACATGACGTCTGAAACCACCATTGAGCTTTCGAAACACCCTAATATTATTGGCATCAAGGAAGCCAGCGGGGATCTGAATCAGTGTGCCAAAATTGTTGCCAATACAGCTGATGATTTTATGCTTATCTCAGGAGATGATGGGCTTACATTCCCGATGATCTCTCTGGGAGCTCATGGTGTGATTTCTGTGATTGCCAATCTTTTCCCGGCAGAATTTTCTGAAATGGTGAAGGTGGCACTCGCAGGAAATACCGGACAGGCCATGAAGCTGAACCAGAAATTAATTACTTCTTATGAACTGGTAAGCCTGGAAGGTAACCCGGTCTCTCTCAAAGTAGGCATGAAAGCCTATGGGATAATAGATGATTGTGTGAGGTTGCCCCTGGTAAGCGGCTCAGCAGAATTATTTGAAAAGTTTAAGAAAAACGCATAAAAAAAGGGGCTCAGGCCCCTTTTTTGATACATTTAGACGTTAATTATTTGTTCTTAATGTCCTGAACTTCAATTCTGATCTCTTGTGCAAGATTTTTCACATCCTGCATTCCTTTTCTTACGCGGGTTCCTGCAGCAGAATTTCCTTTATCATAAAATTTCTGGAAGTCTCCTTCTAATGACATTAATAAATCTTTTATTTCATCAAATCTTTTCATATTGATAAATCTTTAAGGTTACTGATAATTATTCGATAGAGCAATTTAACTAAAATGTTCAAAATCCAAGCTAAAACAGCGAAAAAAGCTATGTTTCTAATAAAGTAGCACCTTTTTCACCTTCTTTTAGGTAGACTCCATCATGGAGTTTTTCTTTAATTGTTTCAAATACTTTTAATGTTTCTTTTACATCATCCAAAGTATGTACTGCTGTTGGGATGATTCTCACAATAATTGTTCCTTTTGGCACAACCGGGTAAGCCACCGCAGAGCAGAAAATATTGTAGTTTGATCTCAGGTCCTTCATCAGGTTTGCCGCCTCAAAAGGGTCACCACTCAATACTACCGGGGTCACAGGTGATTTGGTGGTACCAATATTTAGTCCCATCTCCTTCAACCCAGACTGTAAAGCATTGACAATCTTCCAAAGGTTATCCTTAAACTCAGGATGCTTCTTGATCAGCTCCAGTCGTTTAATATTACCCAATACAATTGCAAGAGGTAGAGATTTGGCAAAAATCTGTGACCTCAAATTATATTTCAATACATCCAATACTTTTGGATCACTAGCCAGGAATCCTCCTATGCTTGCCATTGATTTTGCGAAGGTGGCAAAGTAAATATCAACTTCGTCTGTTACTCCGTAGTGTTCGGCAGTACCAGCACCATTCTTTCCCATAGTTCCAAAACCATGAGCATCATCAACCATCAGTCTGAAATCAAATTTCTTTTTCAATTCCACGATACCTTTGAGATCACCGGTATTTCCAGACATCCCAAAAACACCTTCAGTGATGACTAAGATTCCTCCTCCGGTTTCCTTGGTGATCTTCTCGGCGCGCTTGAGCTGCAATTCAAGGTTACTGATGTCATTATGTGGATAAACAAATCGCTTGCCCATATGTAGTCTCACACCATCGATGATGCAGGCATGACACTCAGCATCATACACGATCACATCTTTTCTACCTACCAAAGCATCGATAATGGATAGTACACCCTGATAGCCGTAATTCAGAAGCAAACCAGCAGGTTTTCCAACGAATTCTGCTAGCTCATTTTCCAATTGGTGATGGTACTTGGTGTTACCAGTCATCATTCGGGCACCCATCGGATATCCCAAACCATATTTCTCTGCGGCCTCTGCATCCGCCTTTCTCACTTCAGGATGATTGGCCAGGCCTAAATAGTTATTTAAGCTCCAGGTCAGGACTGTTTTACCCTTGAATTGCATCCTAGGTGCAATCTCACCCTCGAGCATTGGAAACATATAGTAGTTATCATCTATATGCGAAATGCTACCTAATGGGCCCCTGTTGGCCTGTAATTTTTCAAATAAATCCATAAAAGATTGTTAATAATTCCTTACCAAATCCGCAACGCAAAACTAACACTTATTAAAATCTGCACAAACCAAAAATTTCTTAATCAAGCATCAAATGCCCAAAGGCCTCATTAAATTTAGGCATCTAACTTCAATAGCCCATGCCTAAAATCAAAAAGATACTCGTTGCCAATCGTGGCGAAATAGCCCTCAGGATCATGAAAACAGCCAAAGTCATGGGTATTGGCACGGTAGCAATATACAGTGAAGCGGATCGTTTCTCTCCACATGTAAAATATGCTGACGAAAGTTTTTGTGTGGGTCCTCCTCCCTCCTCACAATCCTATCTTGATCAAAACAAGATTATTGAGGCATGTAAAGCAACAAAAGCTGATGCGATACATCCGGGATACGGTTTTCTATCCGAAAACGCCGATTTTGCCGAGCTGGTAGAAAAGTCAGGACTCATATTTATCGGTCCTTCATCCAAATCCATTGAGATCATGGGTGATAAGCTGACGGCCAAACAAGCAGTCAAAAAATACAATGTCCCCCTCGTTCCCGGAATGGATGAAGCCATCAAGGATGTGAAAGTAGCCAGGGAAGTGGCAAAATCTGTAGGATACCCGATCCTGATCAAGGCCCGTGCAGGGGGTGGTGGCAAAGGCATGCGAATTGTGTGGAAGGAAAACGACCTGGAAGAGGAAATGAAACGTGCCATGAGCGAAGCCAAAAATGCATTTAGCAACGATGCCGTATTCATCGAGAAGTTCATCACCTCTCCCAAACACATCGAAGTACAAATCCTGGGCGACCAAAAAGGGAATATCATCCATCTTTTTGAAAGGGAATGTACCATTCAAAGAAGGCATCAAAAAGTAATCGAAGAGGCACCTTCGGTTTCGGTAGATGAAAAAAAGCGAGAAGAAATCGGACAGGCGGCCATCAACGTGGCCAGGTCTTGTGGATACTATGGCGCCGGGACCGTGGAGTTTGTCATGGATGACAAAAAGAACTTTTACTTCCTGGAAATGAACACCCGCTTGCAGGTAGAACATCCCGTCACAGAAATGATCACCGGGCTCGACCTGGTCAGGGAACAAATCCATATCGCAGAGGGTAAAAGCCTGTCCGTAAAACAGGAAGAGCTCAGCATCAATGGCCATAGCCTGGAAATCAGGGTATACGCGGAGGATCCGGAAAACAACTTTTTGCCCGATGTGGGAGAGCTGAAAGTATATGAAACCCCTGCGGGACCTGGTATTCGGGTTGATGATGGTTTTGAAGAAGGGATGGAAATACCCATTCACTACGACCCAATGATTTCAAAACTGATTACGCACGGCAAGGATCGCACTGAAGCCATCAACCGCATGCTGAGAGCCATCAAAGACTATAAAATAGTTGGTGTAAAAAACTCCCTTGACCTGGCCTCATATGTGATTCAACATCCTGTATTTGTTGACGGTTCTTTTACCACAAAGTTTATAGAAGAACATTTCAAGCCTGAAGATCTGCAAAAAACCATACCTAAAGAAATTCTGGAGATTGCTGCATTAATGGGCGGAAAGGTCTATTTAGAGCATAACCACAAGCCGGTTCAAACACCTGGTATTACCAGCAAATGGAAATTCAGGAGGGTGTATCGATGAATAAAATAATCCTGGCCTCCAACAGCCCAAGACGAAGACAATTACTCGCAGAAGCTGGTTATCAATTTGAAGCGATTAATACGGATTTTGATGAGACTTTTTCCGAGGACTTGTCGCCAGCTGAGGTTGCGGAACATTTGGCAGCAGAAAAGAATAACTTTTACAGGCATCAGTTTGTGGATGAGATCCTGATTACTTCCGATACCATTGTGGTTAAAGATGATCATATCCTCGGAAAACCAACTGATTATGAAGATGCAGTAAAAATGTTAGAGCAACTTTCAGGCGTATCACACCTGGTGATTTCCGGAGTATGTATTTCTGACCGGGATCGCCAATTCACCTTTCACGATACCACACAGGTCTTTTTTGACCCCTTGTCAAATAAAGAAGTCAAGTACTACATTGATACCTGCAAGCCCTATGACAAAGCAGGAGCATATGGTATCCAGGACTGGATTGGTTTGACAAAAATCCGTAAAATAGAAGGGTCTTACTTTAATGTGATGGGACTGCCCATACACCCACTATATCATATGCTGAAAGAGCAATTTGGCATTACTCCTTATTAGTCGAGTCGCCTTTGCCATTGTCTTCATTTTTGTTGGTGATTTCCACGTTATCTCCGTCATTCAAACGCTTGGAAACAGCCAGGAATGGGCCCTTGACGATTTCATCACCTTCTTCAAGCCCCTTGAGGACTTCTATGCGTTGAAAATCAGAAATACCAGTTTCCACGATGGTCTTTACCGCTTTACCATCTACAATTTTGAAAACCACCTCATCTACCTCCTGGTTGGCCAGGCTTGTATTTTCAGCTTGGTCCCCGTTGCTGATGCTGTCAGCCTCCGACTTTCTGGTAGTCACTGATGCCAGAGGTACTGACAGAACATTGTTCTTGGTCTCAGTCATGATTTCGACGCTGGCTGTCATTCCTGGTCGGAATGGATATCTCATACCCTCGTTTACAAGATCCTGATAGGAGCTATTAAGGATTTTGATTCGCACTTCAAATTCTGTCACCGCATCGGCGGAGGCTTTTTCATTGGCTGTATTGGCTATTTGGGTAACTACTCCCTTAAATTTCTTCTCCTTGTAAGAGTACGAATCCACATCGATGATTGAAGTATCACCTACTGATATGCGTATGATATCATTTTCATTTACATTCACCCTCACTTCCATATTGTTGAGATCTGCGATCCTGAGCATCTCTGTGCCTTGCATCTGAGAGGTCCCCACGACAGTCTCACCTAGCTCAACAGCAAGTTTGGAGACTATACCATTCATTGGAGCAATAATTTCTGTGAGCCTCAGGTTTTCCTGAGCATCCTCCACAGTAGCTTGAGAACTTTCAACAATATACTGACCAGCTACAACCTGTTGTCTGGCGGACTCCAGATCCTGTTTGGCTACGTTGTAGTTGGCTTCCGCCAGTTCAAAATCTGATGTTGAAATCACCTTTTCATCAAAAAGCTGCTTCTGCCTTTCATAATCCAATTCCTGTCGCTTAAAATTAGCTTTTGCCCGCTCAAGAGCTGCTTTAGCACTTTCATAATTGGCTTTCTGCTGATTTAAGGTAGCTCTTGAACGCTCATAAGCAGAAATAAAGTTATCCGGACGGATCTTAAGGAGGAAATCCCCCTTGGCTACACTGTCACCCTCTTCTACCCGCAACTCAATAATTTCACCTGAAACCTCCGGGCTGATCTTTACCTCAATGACCGGCTGAACTGCTCCCGATGCACTGACCTTTTCTATGATCCGGGCACGCTTAACTACGTCAGACTCCACCTCAATGGCTTGTTTTTGACCTACCCAACCCTGTGATCTGCCAATCAGCGCGACAATCACCAGTACAACTGCAACACCAATAAGGATATAGAGTAATTTATTACTAGACTTCTTCTTATTTACCATGCTTAAAGGTCAAGGGGTTTGCCTTGATAAAAGTCAACCAGTTTTTTCTTAAAGACAAAATCAAACTTTGCTCTTATCAGATCAGATTTTGCCTGATACAGGTTATTTGATGCTAACTGATAGTCAGTAAAGTTTGCGGCCCCTAAGTTATATTGATTTTCGACAGAACGGAAAGTTTCTTCCAGAGCCTCTACCCTTCTTTCTGATGCTGCATATGTTTTAGATGCAGCTAGTGCGTTATTATAAGCACTTTCGATAGTTTGCCTCAAGGTATTTCTTTGCTCAATAGCATTTAGCTCAGCCTGCTGAAGGGAAATCTTAGAACGCTGTATATCGGAGCTAACACTTAGCCGGTTGAATATCGGGATCTGAATACCTAAAGAAAGGTATTTGCTCAGGTTATTCTCAAATTGTGAAGCTACATCCGTCTCTGTACCCAAAGTGAAAGCATCGGAATAGTTTGTCCTAAAGCCAGCTCCAGCAGTAATAGATGGTGAAATTCCGGATTGCGCGACCCTAACACCCAATAATGCACTTTCTTTTTTCAGGTCAGCACTTCTTATCTCCGGTTGGTTCTCCAATGCCAGCGCATAAACCTGTTCTACAGAAATGCTCAGGTCTGCCTCTTCCATCGTTATATCAAGATCCGGCGTCACCACATTAACCTTTTGTGAAGCAGGGATCAACATACTTTGCTTTAATGTGAGTTTGGCAAGATCCAGGTTGTTCTGTGCATTAACCAGATTGACTTCATCACTGGCTACCTGGGAAACGAGTTCCAATTCATTGGTCCTGGGTAATGCGCCGGAAGCAACAAGCTTTTTTGTACGCTCCAGTTGATTTTTGCTGGATTCTAACTGGTATTTGGCATTTTCCAATAACTCACTGTTGAATAACACGGTCAGATAGTTATTGATAATGTTTAGTGTAATATCGTTTGTAGCCTTTTCCACATCAAATTCTGATGCTTCCAGTGAGGTTTCAGCACGATTGATAGTGTTGTGAATATTGAATCCATTGAATAACACAACTCCGGCATTACCACCGAAATTCAAAGTATTAATTTCTCTATTAATAAAGTCGTTGGTTGTCGGATCAATAGATCGCCCGAAATTTAAACCATAGCCTCCACTAAGATTTGCATTGGGCAGTCTTTGGGCTCTTGATTGATTATAATCTATCCTGGCCCCTTCTCTTTGCAGCTGACTTCTCCTTAAGGTAAGGTTATTCTCCAGGGCGATATCAATGCATTCCCGGATATCGAGTATTGTTACCTCTTCCTGAGCTCTTACTGAAGAAAACAGAACAAGGAAAATAACGGTTAATGTAAGTTTAAAGTCCATGGGTTTTGAGTTTTCTTAATGATAGGTTGACATTATCTACTCAATAAACGGTCATCACCAAATTGTGGTGAATTATTGGTATAAAACCTGATATTCTTATTTAAACGGCAACTTCAGCTTTTATATGGGGATGAGGATCATAATTGATCAACTCAAAATCTTCGTATTTAAAATCAAATATATTCTTAATTTCCGGATTAATCTTCATTTGTGGCAAGGGCCGAGGATCACGCGAAAGTTGCAGAGCTGCCTGCTCCATATGGTTAGAATATAAATGCGCATCTCCAAAGGTATGCACAAAATCTCCTGCTTCAAGATCACAGACCTGTGCTATCATCATGGTGAATAAGGCATAAGAAGCTATATTGAATGGAACACCCAGGAACACATCCGCACTTCTTTGGTACAGCTGGCAGGAAAGTTTGCTATCGGCAACATAAAACTGAAACAGTGTATGGCACGGAGGCAAGGCCATGTTTTCAATCTCCCCTACGTTCCAGGCACTGATGATGATCCGCCTGGAATCAGGGTTATTTTTAATAGTATCAATAACCTGCGATAGCTGATCCACTGTAGAACCATCGCTTTTTGGCCAGCTACGCCACTGAACACCATAAATGGGCCCCAAATCACCATTCTCATCGGCCCATTCATCCCAAATCCTAACCCCATTTTCTTTTAGGTATTTAATATTGGAATCTCCTTTGATAAACCACAATAATTCATGGATGATTGATCTTAAGTGCAACTTCTTGGTAGTTACAAGGGGAAATCCTTTCGACAAATCAAAGCGCAACTGGTGGCCAAAAATACTCTTAGTACCCGTACCGGTCCGATCACCTTTCTCTGTTCCGTGATCAATGATGTGCTGCATTAAGTCAAGGTATTGTCGCATAGGGGGAAAGATTTGAATGCTAAATTAAAGCGATCCGAAGCCGTATCAAATATTGAATTAAGTTTTCTATGATATTTGAAACAAGTCTTCGGAAAGATAGTTCTAACATGGATATGAAAATTGGAAATTCACTACCTGACATTACACTAAAAAACCAGGACAATGAACTGGTGACACTACATGACTTCATTGGTAAAAATCCACTGGTAATTTATTTCTACCCTAAAGATGAAACTCCCGGATGTATCAGAGAGGCTTGTACTTTTCGAGATCAGTTTGAGAACTTTACGGAAATCGGTGCACAGGTTTTTGGGGTAAGTAGTGATTCGGTATCATCTCACAAACGATTTGCTACTAAATACCGACTGAATTTCCAGCTACTCAGCGATCCTGATAAAAAAGCGGAGAAAGCCTTTGAAGTACCTCGTAGGCTTCTTGGGTTATTACCCGGAAGAGTCACCTACGTCTTTGACAAAAAAGGACAATTGATTCATGAGTTCAATTCCTCTTTATATCCTGCCAAACACATCCGGGAAGCTATGGAAGCACTGAAAAAAGCTTCTTAGAATTTCCCGAATTTCAACGTCACGTAATAGTTTGGTTTATCAAAAGCGTTGTCATTGGTTCGCACCATGTTAAAATCCTGGGTAAATCGTTTACTCACACCAAAACACATCCTGAAATTTCGACTTACATTCAACTCAATGTTGGCGCCTGGTTCTATATACCAGAAGGTATCATCATCAATCAATTGATTTCTTTGGTAAAACAGGGAGTCATCAGGTGAGTAAGGAGGATTGGTAAAATCATTTTCCCAATGCTCCGTGTATCCCAACCAACCTGCGCCTGCAGATACCGGGAAAGTAACGTGTATTACCTGGTTTGAGAAGAAAATCAACTCGAGAAACATCCCTCCATAGCCACCAACAAGCACGACATCCCTATTGTCATCGATGTCCTCATATCTCGAAGTCGGGATCACACCATGCCCTTCAAACCCAATGCCCAATGTTCTGTTTACAATCCATCCTCCTCTGAAACCGGCCATCACCAGTGATTCATCCCGGAAATCACTATACCGGAAAGATACCGCGCCAAAACCACCACTGTGATTCATGGATCCAGCCAGTGTTTTTATATCACTTTTTCGCTGATTCCCCCTGTAATGCCTGTCGCCGTCAGCGTAGTCACCCGATTCATAATAAATAATCCGTGGTTCTCTGTTGACTTCAACTTCTTCCTGCAGATTCGGCTGTGAGATCACTTCATCCTCTTCCAGGTCCTCTTCCTCTTCTTCAAACCTAAACTTTCCCTTTGGTGCATTTATCTGATACTTTTCCCTAGGTTCATCGATCACGACACCATCAGGGCCTGTGATAATGATTCCATCTGATTTTTTCTGGATCCGGGGTTCTTGATCTGTTTCCACAACAGTCTCTGCTTCCACCTGCTCTTTTGTTTGGGTAGTATCCTGTTCCTGAGCATTCAAATACATTATAGAAAAGGATAGTGCGAGGGTTAAAAAAAGGTATTTAATCTTCATTTTGCATTATTCATTTGCCTCTAAAGACAGCCGATGTTTATAAAGGTTTCTCCTCCAGCGACAATTTATATTTCTGTGCTTGGCAGGGCATCCTGTTTCCGATAAATTTGAGCCCTCAAAAAAATAAACAATTGATGGGTGAATATAATCACAGACAGATCGAACCTAAATGGCAGGAAACGTGGGATAAAGAGAAAACCTATGAAGTAAGGATCAATCCTGACAAACCCAAGTTTTATGCCCTGGATATGTTTCCCTACCCTTCCGGTGCAGGGTTGCACGTTGGTCATCCCCTGGGTTATATCGCTACAGACATCATCAGCAGATACAAAAGACTTAAAGGCTTCAATGTATTACATCCTATGGGATTTGATGCGTTTGGTCTTCCAGCGGAGCAATATGCCATTCAAACAGGCCAACACCCGGCAATTACTACGGAAACGAACATCAACCGGTACAAAGAGCAGCTTCGCAACCTGGGATTTAGCTATGACTGGTCAAGGGAAGTGAGAACATCCGACCCATCATACTACAAATGGACCCAGTGGATCTTTAAACAACTTTTCAATAGCTGGTATAACAAAGACCCTGACAAAGCCGAAAAAATCGAAACCCTGATTGCCCAGTTTGAGCAATCGGGAAATGAAAATGTCAATGCGGCCTGTGATGAGGACACCCCTGCTTTTACTGCACAAGAATGGAAAAGCTGGTCACATCAGGATCAGCAAAGAATGCTGCTCAAATACCGATTGACATTCATCTCTGAGGCTGTGGTCAACTGGTGCCCTGCACTGGGCACTGTTCTGTCCAATGATGAAGTAAAAGATGGCTTTTCAGAGCGGGGTGGACATCCGGTGATTAAAAAGAAGATGCCACAGTGGAGCATGCGGATCACGGCATATGCCGAACGATTGCTCAGCGGACTGGACAAAATTGACTGGCCGGAGCCCATCAAAGACATGCAGCGCAACTGGATTGGTAAATCCATCGGTGCCGAAGTAGACTTCCAGGTAGAAAACTCCGATAAAAAGATCAGGGTATTCACCACCCGACTTGATACGATCTATGGAGTAACCTTTATGGTTTTAGCTCCCGAAAGTGAGATCGTCCCCGAGCTTACCACACCTGAGCAAAAGGCGGAAATAGAAGCCTACGTGGAAGTAGCCAAAAACAGGTCCGAGCGCGATCGGATGAGTGATGTAAAAACCATTTCAGGCGTGTTCACGGGTAGCTATGTCATTAATCCTTTAAACCAGGAAAAAGTACCTATCTGGATTGCTGATTATGTGTTGGCAGGATATGGAACCGGTGCTGTGATGGCCGTGCCAAGTGGTGACCAAAGAGATTTTGATTTTGCCAAACATTTTGGGTTGGAAGCACCCCTGATTCTGGATGCTCAAAAAGTAACTGATACGGAAGCAGATCCTACCAAGGAAGGTAAATACATCAATTCCGGAATGCTCAATGGACTGACCTTTGAAGATGCCACCAAAAAGGCCATAGAATTCGTTGAATCCAAGGGGATAGGTACCCGGAAGATCAATTACCGGATACGCGATGCCATCTTCGGTAGACAGCGCTATTGGGGAGAACCTATTCCGGTCTATTTCAAAGAAGGGATCCCCTACCTGCTGGATGATGACCAGCTTCCTTTAGAATTACCTGAAGTAGATAAGTTTTTACCAACAGAGGATGGTGAACCCCCTTTGGGTCGAGCCAAAGGATGGGCAACCAAAGACGGTAGCCCTTATGAATTGACCACCATGCCTGGCTGGGCGGGCTCTTCCTGGTATTTCTTCAGATACATGGACCCTACCAATGACAAGGCTTTTGCCGGTCCTGAAGCATTAAAATACTGGAAAGAGGTGGATTTCTATATGGGTGGCAGCGAGCATGCTACCGGACACCTGTTATATTCCCGCTTCTGGACAAAGTTTTTGTATGACATGGGATTCATCTCGGTGGATGAGTATGCGAAGAAGCTCGTCAACCAGGGGATGATTCAGGGTAGGTCCAATTTGGTTTATAGAAAAACCAGCGAGAACACTTATGTCTCAAAAGGACTGAAGGATAAATATGATACTTATCCGATCCATGTGGATGTCAATATCGTGAAGGATGACGTGTTGGACATTGAGGCATTTAAAAAATTCAAACCGGATGCTGCAGATGCACATTTTGAATTAGAGGATGGTAAATTGAACTGTGAAGCAGAAGTCGAAAAGATGTCCAAATCCAAATACAATGTGGTCAATCCCGATGATCTGGTTGAGCAATATGGTGCGGATACCCTGCGGATGTATGAAATGTTCCTCGGACCGATCGAAGCCAGTAAGCCATGGAATACCAACGGCATCGAAGGAGTTTACAAATTCCTGAGAAGATTCTGGGGACTTTTCCACGATGACAAAGGCAATTTCAAGGTGAGTGAAGATGAAGCCACGCCATCCGAGCTAAAAGTGCTTCACGCTACAATCAAGAAGATCGAGGAAGATGTGGAAAGACTTTCTTTGAATACCTCAGTGAGTAACTTCATGATTGCAACCAATGAGCTGGCTTCATTGAAATGCAATAAACGAGCAATACTGGAACCATTCACCATCCTGCTTGCTTCCTATGCTCCGCACATTTCCGAAGAGCTTTGGAGTCTCCTGGGACATGAAACCACCATCTTCGACGCTTCCCTCCCATCATTTGATGCGAAATACCTTAAAGAGGACAGCAAAGAATACCCGATCATGATCAATGGGAAGATGCGTACCAAGATCTCGTTTTCTACTGATGCAACACAGGCTGAAGTTCAGCAATCAGTGACTGAAAATGAGGTGGTTCAGAAGTGGCTGGAAGGCAAATCTCCTAAAAAGGTCATCTTCGTGCCTAACAAGATTGTGAACGTGGTGGTGTAGGTAGACCAGACCACAAAAGTTTCTTGATAAGATAGACTATAAAAGTTTAAAACTTTGGTAGTCCAATATCTGAAACTTGAGCAGGAAACTTTTGTAGTCTAAGGTTCTACTAATGCGTATGATCCGAACCTGGTCCATGGCTATGGCCATGACCGCTGCCGCTTTCCTTATAGTGTTTTGCCAGTAGGTCTTCTCCAAAATCATTGGTCAGGTCTCTCCAGACAAAGTGGATGTGGTTAGCATCATTCTGAGTGTTGTCGTATTCTACCAGGATGGTCGGGCCATGCACGCGATAGTAGTGGCGCTTACCCACTTCCAGGCTTCCTGCCCAGGCAAAATACAATGCATCCATCCCACCGGCTTCCTGCAATACCTGCATTTGCGCTTTTGCGATATCAGGTGTTACATTCGAAAACACGAGCTCAAGGATCTGTTGCACCAGGGTCTGCTGAGCAGCATTCATATCTGTATATTTCAAACCGCTGAATTTGTCCAGACTGGCTTTTCTGTCAGCTCCCGTCACTACATCATCAGGAGCATCTTCCATGATGATAGCAACTTTTTGCTGATCAGGACTTAGCAATTTCACGAGGCCTCTTCCCAAATCTTCTTCATCTTTCAATACCCTCAATCCTTTCTTATCTCCGGAGGGCACATTTGCAGGGTTTGCTCCCCAGAAAGCCGGGGTGACAGTAACCTCACCGGTTACAGAAGTGAAATTGATGGATAGGTGGTGTCCTTCCAATCGCCATCCCCATGGTTTCGCATCAGAAGGTTGACCAAAAATGGAGAAATAATATTTTTCCGGATGACGACGATCATTCTCGGGAGGTAAATTCTCAAGCGCCTTGAGAATGATCTCCAGCTGCATAATGCTCTTGGCCTTTTCGACCCCCTTGTCACTCAGAAAAGTGTTGAGTAAAGCAAAGGCCTTTAATTTTTGCTCCTGATTCATATTTCTCAGATCAAGCCCTTCTCTTTCACGAGGGATGAAATGCCAGTTGTATCGCTCCTCATCTTTAAAATCAAAAATGGCTTTTGACTTCTGATTGCCATCGAGAGAATTGATGAAATCATTAGCAGTCTGTACGCGAGTTGAGGCCTTCTCTGCTTGTTCAGCGGCTGGCTGTTCGTTGGGTTCAAATGCGTATATAAAATACGCAGACAATGCAGCCACACCGACTACAGTCAATAGTATAGTTTTTTTCATTTTTGGTTTGTTTGATTTGTAATTTATTAAAATCCGGATGGTATCCAGTCAATAAAATCATTATTTCAGCCTGTAAAACACTAGAAACCCAGGTTATCGTCCTGACCTTCAATCACCGGTTCATTCGACGGAGGCGGTGGTGGTGCCTCCTGTACAGGTTCTTGTTCTTGCGGCTCAGTAGTCTCAACCGGTTGCTCCTGGTTGTCTGCTGGCTGCACAGTTTCCTGCTCTGTGCCCTGGAGATTAGCCGGATCAACAGGCTCTACATCGGTCACGACACTGTCTGATGCCAGGGGTGCTATCTCTGGCTTAGGAGGTGGTTTTTGGTAGATAAGCTGCCTGCCGTACCATTTGTTGTAGTAGACCTGCTCCACGTTGAAGTTGTCATCCGGATCATATCTGTAGAGAAATCTCGGTCCTTTTTCTTCTTCTGCATCCGCCTTTGCCATGACGTCAGAAGTAGGTGCTCCGGTAGAGTCCACCATCGCTATGCCAGTGGTATCCGCAAGCCCCAAAGTGGAATCAGAACTGATATCCGCTAACATCTCCTCATCGGCAAGTGGTTCTATCTCCTTTTCATCAGGCTCAGGAGTCAGGATATTCTCCATTGGTGCCGTCTTAAGGTGATAGTTCTTCAACCAGTAAGGTTCGTATTTGATAATTCCGTATTTGGTCTTTTTGACCTCACGGGGAGGAACAATGATATCCTCTACATAGGCAAAATAGTCAACTCCGGACTTTTGTGTGGTAGGCTCTACATCAACTGTATCACTCAATGCTGCCATTCCAATACTGATTCCGGCTATGCTATCCTGTTGGGCATTTCGCTGCTCCAATATCTTCATTCTATCTACCTCATCCAGTTTCCATATATATGAAAAATAGGCAATACGAACAGAATCATCCAGAATATATGTACTTTGGAAAGCAGGGCAGATCACCCTATCTCTACATGAAAAGAGGAGTAGGATTAAACACAATATTCCTGTTAAGTGCCTCATAAGTTCGTGGCAGCGTCCTGTTTGACAGCCCTAAAATAGGACTATTTTAACTATCCTGAAAGCTACAACGCTCAAATCTGAATAAAGTATATGGTTATTTAAATAAGGAGAGACTGTGAGAAAATGCCATTTTGGCCCACATTTTATACATTTTCCCTGATGGGTGTAGCCCGTCATCAGCTATCAAGGATGCATCAGAGGCTGCTTTTCTTGATATATCTGTGATATCCAGATAAGCAACTTCATGTTTACCACAGATCTCTTCTGCGATATTGTTGTATTGATCTATTTCTGATGCGATTTTCTCAGGATTTTTGTCTTGTGCAAAGGGGGTGACCCCATAATCAGGAATAGATAGCACAAAAACACGATTTGTATCACCCTCAGCCAAACGGATTGCGTGATTCAATAATTGCTCAAATTCTTTCTTGTATTGTTTTTTCCGATACCCCCGATATTGATTGTTGACGCCTATGAGTAATGAAACCATGTCATACTCCTTTATCAACCCCGCTGCTGACACAGCATCCATCAATTCATCCGTTGTCCATCCTGTTTTGGCTATGATTGTCACTTCGAAACCGCCATCCAGCTCTTCTTCCAACATCTTAGCCAAAAGATTAGGCCATCGCTCATGCTCTTCAACACTTTCCCCGATGGTATAGCTATCTCCAAGTGCCAAATATTTAATCTTATCTGATTCGGGTTGTTCTGACACGTATAATTGATTATTAAAGAGCAAGGCAAGTAATATATATAGCGCTATCAAATCCTTTTAAGTTCTTCCTGCATTTTTTTTGGGAGGCCTTTTACTACCAGTTTGTACGAATCATCAATCCACTGCCTAAGCAATTCGTCACCAACCATCCCACTGGTATTCACCGTGTTCCAATGTTTTTTATTCATGTGATATCCAGGGTTTACGTCGGGGTATTGTTCCCTAAGCTGAATAGCTATCTCCGGGTCACATTTTAAGTTGATGCTTTCAAATTGCTCGATATCAGCCAGGGCAAACATTTTACCAGCCACCTTAAATACCAGCGTATCAGGTCCAAAGGGCACTTCCTCAGTGACCATGGGTTTTGATAAGCAGTATTCTCTGAATGATTCGATATCCATTGAAGTGTACTGTGATTCAGATTGGAATTTAAGCTCTTGAAATCAACCTGACAACAATCACGACCATTGCTATTAAAAACATTACAATGGCGATCTTATTGATGCCATGCATCATCTTCAGGTTCAGATCGGGTTTACGATTGGGATCTTTCTTTCTAAAGTAATAAAACAGGACTTCTTTGAAATTGAAGAAATATCCCACATCATTTTTCTCGTTGTCTCCTTTTTTCTCAGTGCTCATAGTGTTGCTACTTCTTCTTGCTTTGGTTCAATCCATTTTCCGTCTTCTTTGATGAGGTTGATCAACTCGTCCAGGGCTTGCTTAGAAGGAACTCCCCGCTTTACCACCTCTTTGCCCTTATACAGGGTAATCTTACCCTTTCCTGATCCGACATAACCATAATCGGCATCCGCCATCTCGCCCGGACCATTGACAATACAGCCCATGATGCCGATCTTCACTCCTTTCAGGTGGTCAGTACGCTTTCTGATCATCGCTGTAGTCTCCTGAAGATCAAATAAGGTTCGCCCACAGGAAGGACATGAAATGTATTCTGTCTTGGTGATCCTTGTGCGGGCAGCCTGGAGGATCCCAAAAGCCAATTGATTGTAGGCTTTTACGGCCTTTAACTGTGAATCTTTTGAACCGACACCTGTCCCGGTTATCATGACTCCATCACCAAATCCATCGATCAGCAAACCGCCTACATCAGTGGCGGCATAAACTGTAAGCTTATCTCCTTCCATCTCATCGTAGTCACGCTGAATGATGAATGGGATCTGACATTCCTGATTCATCAGCTTCAGCATCATCTTACGAAATTCAGCAAAAGCCCCAGGCGATGAAGTTTTGCCGATCAATATAACGTTATCAGTTGTTTTGAGCTGATCAATCAATTGGTCATTTATCTCCCTAATATCAGCCAAAAGGAAATTTAACTTCGGGTGTAAATCAGCACCCTGCTCAAACTCAATCCTGCTGATTAAAGGATATTTAGTGTCTTTCTGTTCATGTTCCTTCCAAACAACATAATCAACGATCTCACGGAGCCCATTGGGAAGCATGAAAGGAATAGGATTCGATCCGGAATACACATAATCAACCCCTGTATCATTCATGGCCCACTTATCGAGCTCCGGCAGATAGAAATGCCCAATGGCATTCAGGTCTTTTGTGGAAATCTCATCAAATTTTGAAAGGTCTGCAATCACACGTGGCACGTTATCCCTACCAATGTTCACTACCTCTTGTGTCTCCCTTTTCTGGTATTCGAAAGGCTGGTATTTACTGTAGTCAACCTGGACATTCTCTGAAGATGTTGCTCTTCCCACCACCTTATCCACGAGCATCTTTGCCACAGGTGCTTCATATTCGGGTTCTTCGGTGAGGGAAACCCTTACGGTATCTCCCAGTCCATCTTCTAGTAGGGTCCCGATCCCAACTGCAGATTTGATCCGACCATCTTCGGCCTCTCCTGCTTCGGTCACACCCAGGTGAAGTGGGTAAGGCTGCAATTTTTCCTCATCCAGCTTCTGCACAAGCAAGCGATAGGCTTGCACCATCACCTGAGGGTTGCTGGATTTCATGGAAACTACGATATCATAATAATTTAAGTCCTCACAGATACGTATGAATTCCAGTGCCGATTCTACCATACCCAATGGTGTATCACCATACCGGCTCATGATCCTGTCAGACAGGGATCCATGGTTCGTGCCAATACGCATGGCTGTTCCGTATTCCTTGCAGATATTTACCAGGGGAATAAACTTCTCCCTGATTCGATCCAGCTCCAGCTGATAGGTTTCATCCGTATATTCAATTTCCTCAAATCGCTTTTTATCAGCATAATTACCGGGATTGACTCTCACCTTCTCTACGATCCGGGCAGCTAATTCAGCAGCATTTGGGGTAAAGTGAATATCCGCCACCAATGGGGTATTGTAGCCTCTGGCACGCAATTCCTTTTTAATATTCCTGAGATTCTCAGCTTCTTTGATACTTGGTGCTGTTATTCTGACATATTCACACCCTGCTTCTATCATCCTGATAGATTGCTCAACAGAGCCCTTGGTATCCATCGTATCAACGGTAGTCATCGATTGTACCCGTATGGGATATGATCCACCAAGCGGTGTATCACCTATGTTGACTACACGGGTTTCCCTTCTGTTGTAAGCATTGAGATTCTTTGTAAACCTGATTGATTCAGGAAGGCTCAGAACTGACATATTCGCGATTTTATACAAAGGTAAACACTATTCGATCAGAAAGGTTACCCAGATTTTTACAAGTCACCAAGTTGAGGTCGGATAAGCAGATCCTCTACCACAGATTGTGCACTCAGCTGGTAGGTAGAGAAAATCATTTCTGCCACATCTTCAGCTTTCATAAATCGCTCCTCAGGAATTTCCACGCCCTCCCAGCTGGCCGTAAACGTGGCACCCGGTAAAACAGAAGTTACCCTTATCCCTACCTCTTTCAACTCCTCCCGCAGGACCTTTGACATGCCATACAGGGCAAACTTGCTAATACAGTAGGAACCGCCATTTTTGTATGCCGTAATGCTTGCTGTTGAGCACATATTAAAGATATGTGGTTTCCCTGCCTGTTTCATAAAAGGCACAATACCGCGTGTAATGGTATAAGCACTCAGTAAATTGGTATTAAGCATTTCCTCCAGCGCTCCTTCTGACTCCTGCAGAATCTCTCCCGGAATAAACCTCCCCGTGTTATTTACCAGCATTTCAACAGGCTTGCCAATCAGCCTGATAAACTCAACAAACGACTGACATTCTTCTTTTTGTGAAAGATCCGAGGTATTGACATACACTTTACCATCGTATTTTTCTTCGAATGAGGCCTTGAGATCATCGAGATCCTCCTCACTGCGTGAACAAGTCGCTACTGAATATCCCTGGGAGGCAAATAGCTCTAATATGGCAAGTCCTATGCCCTTGGTACCACCTGTAACGACAATTAATTTGTCAACATTTTCCATATTTACTTTTTTTGCTCTGGCCAAATCATGGAGTTTGACTTCTTCTTGTTAATTTGGCAAAACTAACACTTCCAGGAGAAGATCTAGTTCATGCAAAATTTTGGAAAGTTTCTCATTTTTATTGGTCAACTGTTCGTTCGCCGTGAGACATTCGTTACTTATGTTCGTCTCACACTAAACGAATGTATTAATGTAGGTTATAATTCATTGTTTATCGTGTCGATTGTCTCACTATTTATGGGAGCTGTGACTACGATTCAGACTGCATTCAACCTGGTAAGCCCGCTGATTCCGGCACCTGTTATTTCTCTGGTTGTTCGGGATATGACCATACTTGAATTGGCTCCTACAATTATTGCCATCATTTATGCCGGAAAAGTAGGATCTAATATTGCTGGAGAACTGGGGACCATGCGGATCACCGAACAAATCGATGCGCTGGAGGTGATGGGTATTAATGCCGCTTCGTACCTGGTTTTGCCAAAAATCATTGCATCAGTTTTGATGTACCCCATGCTGGTGGTTCTCTCTGGGTTTTTGACGATTTGGGGCGGTTATGTTACCAGTCTGCTCACTGGGGTAATGACAGGAACAGATTATATCATAGGAATTAGAATGGAGTTTATTCCATTCAATGTAGCTTTTGCATTGATCAAAGCAGTGGTATTTGCCTTCCTTATCGCTGCTATCTCAGCTTTTAAGGGCTTCTATACCTCCGGAGGTGCATTGGAAGTAGGGCAATCATCTACAGCCGCTGTTGTAAGTAGCTGTATTGCTGTATTATTAGCAGATTATTTACTGGCTCAACTGTTACTGGGATGATAGAAATAAGCAGAATCAGCAAATCATTTGGCGGCAAAGAAATACTTTCAGACATCTCTGCCACTTTCGAAAAAGGTAAAACAAACCTTATCATTGGTTCCAGTGGAACTGGAAAAAGTGTCCTGCTAAAGTGCATTGTTGGCCTACTTAGGCCTGATACAGGTGATGTGCTTTATGATGGGAGAAACTTTACCAACTCGGACAAGGAAATCCAAACTGATATCCGAAGAGAAATGGGTATGCTTTTCCAGGGAAGTGCTTTGTTTGACAGTATGACGGTGGAACAAAATGTCATGTTTCCATTAAACATACTGACTAAAATGAAGTCGGATGAAAAGCTGGACCGGGTTAATTTTTGTCTGGAAAGAGTTGGTCTCGAAAATGTAAATAAGCTTATGCCCTCTGAGATCAGTGGTGGTATGAAAAAAAGAGTAGGGATCGCCCGATCTATTGTCAATAAGCCCAATTATCTGTTCTGTGACGAACCGAATTCAGGACTGGACCCCCAGACCAGTATCCTCATAGATGATCTGATCAAAGAAATCACTGTTGAGAATGACATTACTACGGTTGTAGTGACCCATGACATGAACTCTGTCATGGAGATCGGCGACAAAGTGATGTTTATGTATAAAGGCAAAAAGCTCTGGGAAGGCAGCAATCAGAATATCACTGACACAGATGTAAAAGAGCTCAATGACTTCGTGTTTGCCAATCGCATGATGCAACAGATCAAATAGACTCCCACGGCCTCGCATGGTACAATTGCCAAAGAATGTATGGTTATTGACGGTTGCACAGGCATTGATTTTGTCAGTCAATTCTTCCGTGGTATTCATTGGTGGACTAATTGGTAAGAACCTTGCCCCCAACCCCAATCTGAGCACATTACCTGTCGCCTGTATTGTCATTGGCACGGCTACAGCATCGGTGCCTGTTACCATGCTGATGAAGAAAATAGGTCGAAGGGCCTCATTTATCACTATCCTTTCCTATTCCATAGTGATCGCCATTGGAGCACTCTATTCAATCATTATTCAGTCATTCGTTGGCTTTTGCACCGCCACCTTTCTTTTTGGGGCAACCAGTGCCTGCGCCATGCAATTCAGGTTTGCTGCCATGGAAAGCGTCTCAGCTGAGTTGGTACCCAGAGCAGCCTCAAATGTTCTCCTCGGTGGTATCGTTGCAGCCATTCTTGGACCGGAAGTAGCTTTATATGGCAAAGACTTATTATCTGTAGAATACTCAGGATCTTTTCTCCTGCTTGCCGGATTGTTTTTCATCTGCCTGTTGGTTTTGCTTCCTTTCAAAAATCCCCTGGCAGAGACTTCCAAAACCACATCCAGTCAAAGAAAGCTAAGTGAAATAGCTAAACAGCCGCTCTTTTGGGTGGCTATACTCAGCGCCACAGTGGGATATGCCGTCATGTCCTTTATCATGACCGCCACACCAGTAAGCATGCATGTGATTGACGGCTTATCTCTACAGAGTACCAAGTGGGTCATCCAAAGTCATATCCTGGCCATGTTTGTCCCATCCTTATTTGCCGCATGGATAATATCTAAACTCGGCACCACCAGAATGATGATAATTGGCCTGTTTGCATACCTTGTATGTATTGCTGTGGCTTATTCATCACATCATCTCAATCATTACTGGATCTCTTTGATTCTACTGGGGATCGGCTGGAACTTTCTTTTTATTGGCGGTACTACACTCCTCCCACGCACATACCAGGCATCGGAAAGATTCATGGTTCAGGCATTCAATGAATTCATTGTGTTTGGCGCACAGGCCATTGCCTCCCTGTCTGCCGGCTGGATCATTTTTGCCATTGGCTGGGAAAGCCTGTTACTCGCTACCTTGCCCTTCATACTTATGATGTTATTTATCATCATAAAATGGGCACCCAAAAGAGCGTTGGCTGTGCCATGAATGTGTTAGCTTTGTCTTCCGCAAAAAAGCCCCACATTGATGAAGCCATTGTGTTACCTGGTAATAGGAGTTACCCTCATCCAAATCGCAGCAGTCAATTCTTTCTCCAAAAATTTTGTAGATGCATATTCAACCGGTGAATTTTATGACATTCCAGGAAATTTCAGGGACCAAATTGAAGCATCTGTTTCGAAGGAGGGTCATGATGTACCATGGGGATTTGGCAGGGGTGAAATCAAAAATATTTTGAGCACATCCGTTGAAAACACGGTCAAACCCATGGTGGTTGGATCGGCATATCCCTGCAATTGGGAGCAGTCTGATGATGAGATTCTGAAAAGTATTAATTTCTTTAACAAAATCATCGTTAACATTGCTTTCCGGCAAGTAAAATAACCTTTTTCCAAAATCAGAGATGAAAAACATTATTCATTATTCACAGTATCTAATCTTGCTTTTTCTGGTAATTGGCTTTGCCTGCCAGCAGCCCAACAAGGTCCAACCTTTCACCGTTACTCAGACCCTTGAGCAAACCAAACAACGGGAAGCCGCCATCATGGGAGAAACTACTCTGGAATTGGAAGAGGGGCTCTCGCTGAAGCTTTGGGCTTCTGACTCTCTCACACCGGATATCATCGCACTGGAAATGGATGATTACGGAAGGGCTTACCTGACCAGAGCGATCAGACCCTACAACTCTGAGTTTGATATCCGGGGGCACAGGGATTGGATGACTCCTTCCATCAGTTTTCAATCTGTTGAAGATCGAAGAGCTTTTTTACGTAATACGTTTGCTCCTGAGAAAAGTAGCGATAATGAATGGCTGGCTGACCTCAATGGTGATGGCAGCCATGACTGGCGTGATCTGGCCGTGGAAATGGATGAAATCTGGCAAATAGCAGATGAAGATCAGGATGGTTATGCTGAAATTGCAAAAAGAATCTACCAACTGCCTTCCGAAGAAGTGACCGATGTGGCTGGTGCCCTTGAGGTAACACGGGATGCCGTTTTTATGGGTAGTGCACCAAACATGTGGAGATTAACAGACACAAACGACGATGGTGTACTGGATAAGCAAGAGTCACTTGGGACTGGCTTCATGACCCACATTGGCTTTGGTGGTCATGGGATGTCGGGAGCCATTATGGGACCAGATGGCAAACTCTATTGGGGTATTGGTGATATTGGTGCTAATCTAACAGCGAATGACGGATCTAAATATAAGTTTCCCAACAGAGGAGTGATCGTAAGATCAAACCCGGACGGAAGTAACTTCGAGGTGTTCTCTGCAGGCCACCGAAACACCCATGAGTTTGTCTTTGATGAATTTGGTAATCTAATCAGCTCGGACAATGACGGGGATCAGCCTGGTGAAAGTGAAAGGCTTGTTCATATCGTTGAAGGCTATGACTCCGGGTGGAGGATCAACTGGCAGTTTGGAAAGTATACTGATCCAAAAAACAATGACTACAGGGTCTGGATGGATGAAAAGTATTTTGTTCCCCGGTGGGAAGGCCAGGCAGCACATATCCTGCCTCCTATCCGAAATTATCATAATGGACCCACAGGGATGGTTTATAATCCGGGAACGGCACTTGGTAAAAGGTGGCAAAACAAATACTTCCTGGTAGAATTTGTGGGACAGTCAAGTCGGTCACCTATCTGGTCGTTTAGTCTGAAGCCAAAAGGTGCCACATTTGAGTTTGACTCTGAGGTGATGGCCGTAAAAGGCATCCTGCCTACTGGGATCTCTTTTGGTCCGGATGGAGCGCTATACGTTGCTGACTGGGTAAAGGGTTGGGAACCTAAAAACTATGGCAGGATCTGGCGTTTGGATGTGACTGAAGATGCCAATGATCTGGCTGAGCAAAGGAAAGAAACCCTGCGTCTGATGTCACTGGACTATTCAAAACAGTCCGGGGATCAACTGCTTACGCTCCTCGATTATCCGGACATGCGTATCAGACAAAAGGCGCAATTTGAGTTGGCCAAGAGAGATAAACCTGGTTCTATGGTACTGAAATCAGCCATTGAGCAAAAAGAAAACCAGCTTGCCCGTATCCATGGAATTTGGGGCATTGGTCAGCTGGCTGCTAAAGACATTAAATATGCAGAAACCCTGGCACCTCTACTAAATGACAGCGATCCTGAGATCGTGGCACAAGCTGCTAAAGTCATTGGAGATGTCTATTATCAGCCTGTGGAAGAAACACTTATCAGTTTGCTCAGCGCTGAAAATGCCCGTGTTAAATTTTATGCAGCGCAAGCTCTGGGGAGGTTAAAATCAGAAAAAGCAATTGGGGGTCTCCTCTCCATGATCGAACAAAACAATGATGAAGATCTTTACCTGCGACATGCGGGAGTCTACGCGCTTTACAGAATTGGCAAGGCTGAACCGGTCATTGCATTGGAGAACCATCCCAGCAAAGCCATGCGAACAGCCGCAGTCCTGGTCTTAAGAAGATTAAGCAATGAAAATGTAGCCAGATTCCTGGATGATGAGGATGAGTACATTGTTACGGAAGCTGCACGTGCTATCAATGATGATTTTTCTATCGAGTCTGCCCTGCCGGCACTTTCGGCCATCCTTGATAGTGAAAGGTTTACTTCAGAACCACTATTACGAAGAGCCATCAATGCCTCACTTCGTGTAGGTGGAGAAGCAGAGATGAATCGGGTAATTGCATTTGCAAAACGAAAAGATGTAAACAATGAACTCAGGGCTGAAGCGCTGGCAACACTTGGCACCTGGCCTGAGCCTTCTGTACTCGACCGGGTTGACGGCAGGTACCGTGGAGAGGTAAAAAGGAATGCAGAACCAGTTATTCAGGCCATTTCACCAGAGATAAGCTACTTCCTTTCTGATAAATCTCCTGAGGTAGTTGTTGCCGGATTGAAAGCAGTAAGTAATCTGAATATCACTGGCCAGACCAGTGCTGTTCTTGCACTTCAAAATCATACTTCCCCGGCAGTAAGATCAAGTGTCCTGGAGGTATTGAGCAATCTCAACTATAACCAAATGGCCCCGGTGATAGAGAAGGGTATGCTGGATAAAGATGCAGATGTAAGAACAACGGCTATCGGAATGTTAAGTCAACTGGATATTTCTAAAGAAGAGTTGCCCAATGTCGTCATGCCGATTTTTAAATCCGGGGAGTTGAAAGAGCAACAGGAAACAGTTCGTATTCTGGGAGAACTACCCATTGAAAAGACTCAACCCATATTGGCAGAGCTTATCAACCGTCTGAACAATGCTCAACTGGACCCCGGAATAGCCCTTGACCTTTCCGAGTCTGTGGAAAAAACCGGATCACAAGAGTTGATTGCAGCTCTTGAACCACTCAAATCGAATGAAAACTCCCTGGAAGCATATAAAGAAACACTTGTCGGAGGTGATGCCCGGTCGGGAGCCAGGTATTTCTATCGCAATGAAACCGGACAATGTGTTCGGTGTCATTCCATGGAAGAAGGTACAGGCTCCAATGTAGGTCCGCTATTGGCTGACATTGGCTCCAAACTAACCAGAGAGCAGCTTCTGGAAGCTTTGATTGATCCAAGTGCCAGGCTTTCACCTGGTTTTGGAAATGTAATGCTTACACTCGACGACGGATCAAAAATCAGTGGGATTCTTTTAGAAGAAAGGAAGAATGAACTTCTATTGAATGCCGGTGAGCCGGAACCATTGCATATCGCCTTATCCAGAATTAAAAACAGAGAAAACCTACCTTCCGGCATGCCACCGATGGGCAGCATCATGTCAAAGCGTGAGATCAGAGATGTAATTGAGTTTCTGGCCAACCAAAAATAGGTCAGGAGCCTTTTAGTTTGAAGGCTACATAGCGGTCTCCGGATTTAGCGCCAACTTTCCCTCCTCCACCAGCGGCAATGACGATGTATTGCACACCGTCAATTTCGTAGGTGGAGGGGGTGGCCTGTCCTCCAAAAGGAAGTCTATATTCCCAAACGATCTCTCCTGTCTGTTTGTCAAAAGCCCGAAACATCTCATCCCGCGTAGCTCCGATAAAGACCAGGCCACCCTTGGTCACAATGGGTCCACCCAGGTTTTGCGTGCCTGTAGGTGGTAATCCACGTTCGATGAGCTCAGGATATACACCCAAAGGAACCTGCCAGAGGATTTCTCCTTTATTCAGGTCAATGGCGTTAAGTGTCCCCCAGGGTGGTTTCACCCCAAAGTACCCATCCTGATCTTCCAGTATATTCCACCCATCATGCACATACCGGGTGTCTTCTAATTGATCAGCCACTTCTTCATCCGCATATTTTTCCGGGTTAAACAGATAATCTACCAGCGCCTCCTTCTGCTGTTGTGAGAGCTGCGGAAAAGCTGGCATTTGACCCTTGCCTGTGCTTAGCAGGTTTATCACATCTTCCTGACCAATAGAAATGGTCTGCAGTGACGGAAATGCTCCAACCCCTGACAGATCTCCCCCATGGCACATACTACAATTATTGAGTCGATAGATAGACTTTCCGCTCAATACTTCATTATTACCCTCAGGTTTTAATGGTTTAAGCTTAATAAAAAAGGGAACTTCATTGGCGTTGACGTAGAGTATTCCTGATTCAGGATCAAAAGCAGGTCCACCCCACTCTCCTCCTCCACGAGTACCCGGAAATTGAACGGTACCTTCCAGACTTGGAGGTGTATAAATCGTACCATAATTGGCACCTTTGATGAACTCCCTGATATACTGATTAGATTCCTCAGAGATATCTGTGATCTGGCTTTCATCAAAAACATGCCTTACGAATGGCGGTGGTTTAACTGGAAATGGTTGTGTGGGCCAGGAAGATTCTCCAGGTAATTTAGATTGTGGAACCGGACGCTCTTCAATAGGGAAAATTGGCTCCCCTGTTTCCCGGTCAAACATAAATACCAACCCTTGCTTGGTTATTTGTGCCACAGCGTCCACCTCTCGTCCCTCTTTATTGATAGTGACCAAAGTGGGTGGAGCAGGCAGGTCATAATCCCACAGATCATGATGCGTGAGCTGGTAATGCCAGATTCGCTCTCCTGTCTTCGCGTCCAGGGCCAATAAACAATTGGCAAAGAGATTTTCTCCTGTGCGATAACCGCCAAAGAAATCAAATGCTGCTGAACCAGTTGGAACATACACAATGCCACGTTCTTCATCCAGGCACATTCCGGTCCATGAATTGACGCCTCCCACATCTTTGTAATTGTCTTCTTCCCAGGTCTCATACCCAAACTCACCAGGCTGCGGAATCGTATGGAAGGTCCAGACAATCTTACCGGTCCTAACATCGTAAGCTCTAACAAACCCGGGAGCGGCACCATAACTTTCTCCCAATGCAGTACCCTGAATCAACAGATCATGATAAATGATCCCGGGTGAGGTCACCCAAACAGAGAGCGTAGAAGGATCCCGTCCAAGCCCTTCTCTTAAATCGATTTTACCTTTCGACCCAAAAGAATCGATCAAGGTCCCAGTCTCTGCATCAAGAGCATAGAGGTCAGGGCCAGCTCCAATGATAATTCTTCGGTCATTGCCATCTTCCCAATAAGTAACACCGCGATTGACTCCTCGTGCGTTACGACCTTCAAAAGGATCAAACCTCCATATTTCTTTGCCCGTAGCAGCATCCAATGCAATGAGTTTTAACTGTGGTGAAGTGACATACATCATACCATCTACGATGATGGGATTACATTGAATGGCCGATCTGTTACCATCACTGGCATCGCCCGTGGCATACTCCCAGGCTACTTCCAGCTGATCGACATTTCCTGAATGTATCTGATCCAGCTCAGAGTAAGCAGAGCTACCCTGATCTCCCCGATAGACTTGCCAGGTTTTAAAATCATGAGACGGTTTTTTACACGAAAACAAAAGAAAAGACATCACACAAAGGCAGAGAACCATACCTTTGAGATGCGGGTTAAATAGGTTGGGCATGTTGATTTATCAATAAGAAAACGATAAATTAAACATTTATCATGTTATCTTCAAAGTATGATTGAACTGAAGCGGATTGTAGCGGCAAATAACCAAACCGATTTTGACACCCAGCAATCGGCACTGGCCACGGTCGTGAAAGTAGAGGGGTCTTCCTACCGAAGCCCCGGGGCTAAAATGTTCATCCTGGATAATGGTCTATGGGAAGGGTCTGTCAGCGGGGGATGCCTGGAAGGTGATGTACTAAGGCAAGCACGTGAAATCATGCAATCCGGCAAAGCCCGTATCATCACTTACGATACCAATGATGATAACAATCATCAGCTGGGGGTCAACCTCGGCTGTAATGGGATCATCCATATATTCGTTGAACCTATCAATAGAAACAATCCCATCATTCCCGTTTTTGAAAAGATTATAACCCAACAAAAGCGAACCATTCTGATTAAAAAACTGGATGAATTTCCTACCTATTCATGGATAAAAGTGGATGGTGAGATCCTGAATTCTACTTTTGACTATCATGAGCTTCCGGGACTGAAGGAAGTGGAAGAAAAAATTTATAATCAAACTTCAGGTATTGTTGAAGTAGACGGAGGTCAGGTCTTCTTTGAGCATTTTGAACCGGCCATCGACCTGGTAGTGGTAGGTGGTGGCGGCGATGCACAACCTGTTGTTGGTCTGGCTAACCAGCTCGGTTGGAATGTTCGGCTGACTGATGAGTGTGCAGCTCATTTGTTTCCCAAAAATTTTCCACAGGCACAGGTGATCCAATGCGACCGTAAATACATGGGTGAAAAAATCCAAACAACTCCTTTCTCTGCCGTGGTATTGATGACCCACAACCTGGACTATGACAGGGAAGCACTTATTCAGATCCTTGCTGGTGATGCACCCTATATAGGTATTGTAGGACCTAAAAAAAGATGGGAAAAGATGAAAGCCCAGCTGGAAGATCTGGGAATCTCTCTGGAGAAAAAGGACCTGGAGAGGATCCATGCACCTGTTGGTCTGGACATCGGGGCTGATACCCGTGAAGAAATTGCCCTGGCCATCATAGCGGAGATCAAATCGTACTTTTCAAAACGCAGTGGCAATCCACTCAAACAGAGAAAGGAAAGCATTCACCACAAAGATCCTGCTACCGGTGAGGTAATGAAATCATCTCATGTACTTTGATGTTTGAGAAGTCTGCTATCGTTATCCTGGCTGCAGGAAATTCTTCCCGGTTGGGGAGTCCCAAACAGCTTTTAGAGGTCAATGGAGAGAAACTCCTTACACATGTAGTCGGTCAGGCTTGTAGTAGCAAAGCTGATGATGTCTATGTGGTTCTGGGATCGGGTGCAGATGTATTGTCTTCTTTGATCACAACCAATGAGGTGAAAATGATTATAAACGAAGACTGGGATAAAGGCATGGGCAGCTCGATCAAAAAAGGAATCGACGAAATCCAAAAGCAAGGCATCTATGATGCTGTCATTGTCTCTGTTTCTGACCAGCCATTCCTCACATCAGGTGTCTTTAACCGGTTGCTGGCTCAAACTGGGGATCAGGAAATCGTCGCATCTGCTTACTCCGACGGAAACTTTGGCCCTCCTACCTTATTCAGAAAATCCATGTTTTCGCTGCTGCTGAAAATCGCTGACGGTGTAGGAGCCAAATCGGTGATCAAGAATTACTGTGGGGCCATTGGGTTGGTTCCTTTTGAAAAGGGTGACATCGATTTGGATACAAAGGAGGATTATAATGCCTTTCTCGGTTCGTCTAAATAGACGGGTTGGCATATATTTACAACTCAAAACATGCATGCTTAATATCATCACTCAATGAAGGTAATTGAGACATGCAGATTCCAAATTTTCAATAAAAAGAACAATATCTACATGCGAACAAAATACATACTTCCTCTTGTTGCAATACTCACATTTGCGACACTTTCATCCTCTTTTGCACAAAAGCAAAAGCTTTTCAATGGCAAAGACCTTACTGGTTGGACTATCTACGGTACTGAGAAATGGTATGTTGAAGATGGTCTTCTGGTAGCAGAAAGTGGTCCTGATGGGGAATATGGTTACCTGGGAACAGAAGGAAAATTCAAAGATTTTGTGTTGACCCTCGAGTTTAAGCAGGAAAAAGATGGTAATAGCGGGCTGTTTTTCCATTCATCTATTGAAGGAACAAAGATAGCAGGCTGGCAGGCTGAGATTGCCCCTCCAAACCATGATACCGGTGGGATTTATGAGTCGTACGGCAGAGGCTGGCTGATTAAACCAGATCCGGAAAAAGACAAAGCTTTGAAGTATGGAGAGTGGAATAAGATGAAACTCGAAGTGAAAGGTGACCAGGTCACTACATGGCTTAACGGTCAGGAGATGATCACTCTGGAAGATGAAAAGATCGGTTCGGTAGATGGACAGATCGCCCTACAGATCCACAGCGGCGGTGGACTGAAACTGTATTTTAAGAATATCGTGATCAAGCCGATCAAGTAAGAAGTTTTGTAAACTCACTGCGCGGAAGTAACTTCCGCGCTAGTGAAGGGCGATAGTGAAGAACTTCCGCGCTTGCGAAAAATCATGAAACCCGAAGGGTTGAAATGGTTATAGAACCGGACAATTAAAATAACCTAAATCCCGTAGGGGTGAAATAGTAGTATTCCTGCTGAAATCTCACCAACTGATATAAGTATTACTTCTCGCCTTCCAGCAATCCTCGCAACCTCAAATCCAAATGATCCGGAAGCCTGGTGTAAATTCTATCTGTAAAATATTGTCCGTAGCTTTTGCAAGCCTGGGCAATCTGATCGATAAAAACTTCAAAATACTTCGGATCCATGTTTTCCACTGCAAAATAATGTGCTTCTACATTGTCTGAATTCAACAATTTGGCCAGCAAACCCTGATCCAGGTTTTGGATCGTATGTTCCTGCATTTGAAAATTGATGTCGCCATTGGCGATATGCCAAAGTGTATAACAGGTATAGATGGCTCCTTCTACCATGTCATTTTCAATGTGTTTGAGCGTAGCTCCACCTACCGCATCCACATCTTGCGGATCGGCATCAAAAGGTTGTACTACCAGCTCATCTCTCCTCAGGTGAATAAAAGAGGGTGACTTCGTCAGCAATATGGCTTTTAATTTTTCATAGTCAGAATCCTCAAATGAAACATGATCCAGCTTGGTGAGTGGTTTATCCGGTAATATCTCAAAGTCAGTAAAATTACCCAGCACATCCCAATAAAAGTCCAGTTCGGCTTCATAGCACAATCCGGTATTACAGACCGGCGTGGTAACATGGGCATGATATCCGGCTAGTTGACCTCCGGAATCATATGCCTCATAAATATCAAGCAATACAGAATCTTCTGTGAGATACTGAAAGGCTATTTCAGGGTTACCCGTTTTGCTGGTCTGCGCCGAAGAAATCAAGAACAGACCCAACACAATCAAGGTTAATTTGAATAATTCATGAAAAATGTTGGTCATCCGGTTAGCACTACAACCCATCACCAGTCCGGATTTCCGATGCCTGCTGTCATCAATTCTACCATTTTGGACCAGTGTTTTTCATAAACTTCCCGTGGTAAGACGTTTTCATCTTTGCAGATAGAAGCTGCCATTCCGACAACCTCTCCCATCATACCTGTAGTTCGTTGCACCCTTACCGTACCCAAAGCCACATGGGTGACACTGATGTTACGACCAGCCATGAAAAGGTTATTCACATTGCGGGAATAGAGGCAACGATACGGTATCTGGTAAGAGTCTATCTCACGGATGTCTGCCCTCGATAGAAATGGCTCACCGGTGAATCCGTTTTTACGGATGGGGTAATGAAGATCAACTCCCCAGGTGGTATTGAAGGTGGCATCACCAAATACTTTTCCCTCAAGAATATCCTGCTCTTTGAGGATCACATCTCCCAGCAGCCTTCGGGATTCTCTTTTTCCGCCAATATAGGCTACCCATGATAGTTTTCTATTTGTAAATTCCTCCTTGTAGGTGGCGCTATTTTTAAGGTAATCCCAGTTACCAAAAGTTACCCTCAATGCGTAGTCCCTGATAAATTCTATTTCAGTTACCTGATCACGAAGTGCTCCTGTCTCCCAATCCCAATCACCCTTAAAGGTTTTAATGGCCGTTTCCTCATCAAACTTTACTGACCAGGGGCTTGTGCTGGGAAAAGGACTTGCGGATGTTGTCTCCATAGAATTCCACTGAACAGATGTACCCATCACCAGCTCATCTGCTTTGGCAGGTGCCCGAGGTTCCCCGGTTTCTGCTTTTGATTCTCTACCCACTCTGAAATCTGCTCCTGCCAGATAACCTATCGTTCCGTCCCCGGTACAATCAGCAAATAGCTTTCCGCTAAATCTCGATTCCCTTCCCGTAATGATACTTTTCCCTATCACCGCAGTGATTTGATCCCCCTCATTTTCAACAGCTATGGCATGGGTATTTAAAAACAAATCCAGGTTTTCCTCTGACTGTACCACCTCGAGTTTTCTGTCATCATCGTAATTGCTGGCCGGACCGGCATTGTGCTCTTTCTTCTCTGGATTATTCTTAATGATTTCTAATATTGCCCGGCTTCGTTCAGTATCCGGATTTTGATTGGCTTCCCAAAGCGTCCAATGACCAACAGCACCCAGCTCGTCCACCAGTGAGCCCAAATTCTGGTAAGGATCCTGGTAAATCAAACCGGAGAGCCCTACCCTAACCTCTGAACTATTGTTACCACCTAACACAGGTCTGTTTTGGATCAGGGCCACTTTTAATCCCAGACGTGCTGCACTGACTGCAGAACAAATACCCGCGATACCACCACCTACAACTACCAGGTCATACGCTCCAGCATCTTCCGGAGCATCAGGAAAACCCAGTTGCTGATTTCGAAATGCTGTTAACGCTTCCAGCTCGTTGGGTGGAGTGAGTTTTTTGTCTTTTGTGAGAATGATGGCATCACATCTACCATTGAAACCTGTCAGGTCATGTAGCGAAAGGGTATTTGTTCCCTTTTTAAGGGGGATTTGCCCGCCAAACTGCCAATGCCAGTCCGCACCTTCCGTCCCGAACGTAGTTTCAAGCAGTTGGTCGTTGATTGACAATTGAAATTTGCCCGGAGCACCCTCCACATTCCAAGGAGCCACCCAGTCTTTGGTTCTCACCCAAATGGAGTACTTACCGTTTGAAGGGACTTCTACTTCCGTGGTAGCATCAGAAACAGGCTCTCCCAATCCGTGAGCCATCAGGTAGGATGACTTCATCACATCCATCGACTGCTGATCGATGACCCAACCTCCTCTGTTTGCAAAACTCTCGGCTTCTATGAAAATGGTCGACTGACCGAATGCCGTAGAACAGGCTACTAAAAGTACTATTAAGATATATATCCGCATCATATTTGTTTAAACTTCAAACCTAAGGGATAGCAGGCAGTTTGCGAAAGGTGGGGGTGGGAATAATTATTGCCAAAAAAAAATGTGAAGAATGATGACCTTTTTGAAACTGTAGCTGGTTACTTAGATACAATCCAAAACCCACCTTTATTTATCTCAATCATAAAGGAGAGATAGTCCAAATCTAATTTTACTAACTGATCAATATTTTTCTCTAACAAATGAATAAGTTCACTATTCGAAATATTTCCAAGATTTATCTTAATCAGTTTTTTTGGTGTTTGGTTTAGAAGATAGCTGTTTCGAAAATCCTGATCTTTTGTTATCAGTATACAGTTGTTTGTATCACAATAGTCAATAATATCTCTATCTGGAGTATTCCATTTATTTAGAATATTGTTAACATGTTCAGAGTGATGTCTTAGTTCTTCAAGTCGTTTGGAAAGTTTAATTGTAATATGAACATCACACAAAAATCTCACTTAGACTCTAGTTGGAAAGCTTGACCTGAGACTGAAAGGCGAGCGTAGTTTAAACAAGCAATAATATCCTCCTTCTCAAGTTCAGGGTGATCCTCAACAATTTGTTCAGATGTCATTCCAGAACTCAGCATATCCAGTATGACCTCAACAGGCCATCGCATTCCCCTTATAACAGGCTTGCCATGACAAATAGCAGGATCTATTGTTATTCTACTAGAGCTTGTGTTCATTATATAAAGATACGAATAAATGAGCTCAATTGATATATACAATAATCCCGATAATTATAGTTATTGTTCCTATGATAAAAAATGGGCATCAAATATTAACAACACCCATCACCACAAGCAATACTTTTACGCTTAGCCTTCTCAAAAGCTTCTCTACCCTCACTAAACGCATACCAGGCGATCCCCAGGCTTCCCAATGCATCTACATAGGGAATTTTAAAGAGTTCGTAGAGGAGACTGCTGGCTAACAGTATGAATGACAGATAAAAACAGGTCTTTGTGCAGTTGGCGTCAGAGATGATGGGCTGGCTGTTGAGCTCCCGGCCTACCTTAAGCTTGTATCGGTATAGAAAATACATGGTGACTATAGATAGTGCGGAGATAATCACGCCAACTCTGGTTGTCTGCGGTTCAGAGGCATAGTAGATGGAAAGAAATGCTCCAATGACCAACCCGGCAACGAGCAGGTAAAAGGCAGTACCGGTAATCTTCAACGCTGTAACCTCAAACTGATCACGCTTCTCCACCGGATGCCTTTTCATCCGCAGGATCATATGCGCTATCCCAATCCCGGAAAGCACCTCCACAAAGCTGTCTACCCCAAAACCAAAAAGCGCCAGGGTTTCATCAGAAGTCCCGAAAAATGTGGACACCCCACCCTCAATCAAGTTGTAAAAGATAGTAATCAGCGCCAGGTAGTAAGCCAGGTCCAGTTTAGACTTTGATGCGACAGTGGTCATGGTATTAAATTTAGTCATTATTCGTACATAACAGTAAGTAACATTGGAGTCATAATGGCTAGAAACTTTATATACTTTGCGTCTTTAGTCAATGCACCTTAGCGTCTTTGCGTGAAATACCTCAAACTCCTGCCTTCTCAAAAATCTCCTGCAGCTCCTTTTCAATCGGAAAAGACTTAAGTGCCGGCACATTGGCACCACCAGGATTTCCGACCGGTATACGCCCGACAAAAGACTTCACACCACCGAAAAACAACCTTGGCAATTGCCCAAGGACCTCTTTAGCATTTTTGATCCTGAAACCAAACACCAACATCTGCCAATGCACGTGGGAATGTGCAAAAGGATATCGCTGCCCCAGGATATGTGCCCGCTCCAAATGCTTCCATGCCGCCAGATAACTTCCTTTGCCATACGCTTCCCTAAAGGCATTCAACTCAAATTCGTAATAAGGTTTTAATCCCACCGGTATTGTCGTATAAAACTTCATGTCAATCTATGTGTGAAACTCACCTCAACCTTAAACTATTCCCAATCACACTCACCGAACTCAGACTCATCGCAGCAGCTGCCAGCATCGGGCTCAGCAACACCCCAAAAAACGGAAACAACAACCCGGCAGCCACCGGAATACCCATCGTATTGTATACCAGTGCAAAAAACAGATTCTGTCGGATATTTCGCATCACATTTTTACTCAGCTGGAAAGCCTTCAAGATTCCTTTCAGGTCTCCTTTCACCAGCGTGATGCCTGCACTTTCTATCGCTACATCCGTTCCCGTACCCATGGCAATACCTACCTCGCTCTGTGCCAATGCAGGTGAATCATTGATCCCATCGCCGGCCATGGCGACCTTTTTTCCTTCGGATTGTAACTGCTTCACCTCTTTTTGCTTGTCTTCCGGAGACATTCCCGCTTTGAATTCAATTTCCAGTCCTGACGCTATGGACTGAGCCGTATATGCGTTGTCACCGGTGAGCATCAATACTTCTATCCCTTTGGCTTTCAATTCCTGTATGGCTTCACGACTGGTCTTTTTGATCGGGTCACTGATCGTAAAAAATCCAGCCACTTTTCCTTCAATAGCCACATACGAAACCGTCTTGCCTTTACGCTGCTCCTCTTTGGCTTGCTTACTCACCCGAATAGGAAGATCAGCATTCACCGATATCATCAGCTTATCATTTCCAATTGCTATTGCTTTGCCCTCAACCTCACCTGTAACACCTTTTCCTGTTTCAGATTGAAATTTTTGAGGTTTCAGCAGGGATATACTTTCTTCTCTGGCTTTCCTCACGGTGGCCTCTGCCAGGGGATGCTCACTTTGTTGATTCAGTGATGCTACCATTTGGAGAATATCTTTCTCTGAAAACTGCTCATCAGTACTCATCACCTTCTCAACAGCTGGTTTTCCTTCTGTGATGGTGCCTGTCTTATCTACCACCAGGACATCGATCTTGTTGAGGGTCTCCAATGCCTCTGCATTCTTAATGAGCACTCCTTCTTTGGCTCCTTTTCCCACACCCACCATCACTGACATTGGCGTGGCAAGCCCCAGAGCACAGGGACAGGCAATGATCAGCACGGCAATGGCATTGACAAATGCATACACATATCTTGGCTCAGGACCAAAAATGACCCAGGCAGCAAAGGTGATAACAGATACAACAACAACTATCGGCACAAAGTAACTAGATATCCTGTCAGCCATTCGCTGGATGGGAGCCCTGCTCCTGCTGGCTGTGTTGACCATGTCAATAATCTGAGACAAAAGCGTTTCTGCACCTACTCGCTCTGCTTTCATCACAAAAGATTGATTCCCGTTGATCGTTCCGGAACTTACTTTGTCTCCCACCGACTTTTCTACAGGGATGGGCTCACCCGTAATCATTGACTCATCAATTTGGCTTGCCCCCTCCTGGATCAGTCCATCCACCGGAATCTTATCCCCAGGTTTCACCCGTAACAAATCACTCACCTGAATATCATCTACTGATACCACCTCCTCTTCTCCATCACGGATCCTGACAGCCTGGTTAGGCGCCAGCTTCAGCAATTCTTTCACTGCCGCATTGGTCTTGCTGTGTGCGCGTGCTTCCAATACCTGCCCCAGCAATACCAAAGTGAGAATGACAGAAGCAGCTTCGAAGTAGACATGCACCGTGCCCGCTTCGGTTTTAAATTGATCAGGAAAAACATCCGGAAACAACATCCCCACTACGCTAAAAAGCCAGGCTGCGGATGATCCAATACCTATCAGGGTCCACATGTTTAGGTTCCAGGTCACAATAGAACGGTAGGCCCGCTCAAAGAACATCCAGGTAGCATAGAATACCACGGGAATAGAAAGTCCAAACTGAACCCAGTTCCAGTACTTCATGGGCAATACCTTGTATAGCGGGTTGTCAGGAATCATCTCCGACATGGCTATGAGAAAAATGGGTAAGGTAAATCCCAGTGCAATCCAGAATTTTTTCATCAGCGCCAGATATGTTTTATTCTCCGCCGATGTGTCAGCTTCTTTGGGGACGAGGTCCATTCCACAGATAGGACAACTGTCCGGCTCATCTTTGATCACCTCCGGATGCATAGGGCAGGTATACTGAGTACTCCCTTTCATACTTTCCCGGCTTACCTCTTCCACCAGGTCCATCCCGCAGACCGGACAGTCTCCTGACTGGTCGTAAGTTTTATCTCCCTCACATTGCATCGGGCAGTAGAAAACACCTGTTCCCTTCCCCTTTTCTGTTTTTTCGTGTGAATGATGATGGTGATGATGCTCATGGTCACCATTTTCAAGAATCCCATAATGTCCTCCATCATCTTGCATGGCTTTTTTAAGCGTATCGATGGGAACATGCTGATCCATCTCCAACACCGCCTGATGCTGCTTCAGATCGACCATCGCAGATTTTACCCCATCAACATGGTTTAATGTCTGTTCTACATGGTTTCTGCAACCATCACAGCTCATTCCGGTAATCGTATAGGTGTGTTTCATCTGATTTTGCTTTATTACGATACAAAGATCAGGAGTCATTGCTGATCACATGTTACACAATATACTCCTTATGTTACATGATATTCAGATCACAAATCATTTTGAACTTATCTGATGCGATACCTCAGTCCCAGGTAAACATTCCTGCCAAAAATGGGACCCCAGACAAGTGAGCTGTCAAAATAGGGACTAAAAGGCGTTTCGCTGGAAAGAATCGGGGCTTCCTGCGTGAAATTCAAAATATTTTCAGCACCAACGTATATTTCAAAAACCTCATCTCGCCAATACTTGCTCACCTGTGCATTCATCAAAATGAAATCCGGGGAGGTCTCAGCAAGCTGGTATTCATCCAGGTTGGACGAGGTGTTCGGTATCCGTTTTCCCCCCTGCCAGTTGATGGTATAGTCAAACCGCCAGTGATCCCTGGTTTCATACCCCAGATTAGCAAAAGCTCGATGAGTGGAGATCAAGGGTTTTTTCAAAAGCTGATCTCCATAAGTCGTCTGTACATCAAACCAGCGATAGGCCATCCTCAGATCCAAACGTTTGACCAATTCATAATCCAACTGTGCCTGAAAGCTATTCGAATAAGACTCCCCTGCCAGGTTGTAGAATTGAACCTCCTGTGGACTTTCATCCAGGTCCACAACAATTTGATTTTCGAAGTCTGTCCTGTAAAAATCAAATGTCAGGCTCCCATCCCTGTAATCCAGAGTAAATTCATGGGTCAGGTTCACGCCATAGTTCCAGGCTACTTCAGCATCCAAACCAAACGGTTTATCACTCCCATCACCCTGAATAATAAAATCCCTCGAAGAAGCCATCAAACCCAAATTTTCAGCCAATAAATTGGCAGTTCGCTGACCCCTTCCGGCTGATCCTCTCAATACCGCATTTTCTGTCAGCAAATACCTAAGATGTAGCCTGGGTGTAACAAAAGAACCATACAGATTGTGATAGTCACCTCGCAATCCGGCTACCAGATCAAATCTTTCTGACCCCTTAAAAGAATATTCTACAAACCCTCCGGGTACCACTTCTGTCCTGTTGTAGTTTGTTTGATTAAATTCCTCCAGGTAATCATCATACTGGAAACTTAATCCGGTCTTGTATTGATGGTTTGTGGATCCGAGGATGCTCTGGAAAATGAAATTCCCATATAACATGCTGTGTGTCGCGTCGTATTCCCTTAGACCAAAAAAAGTTTCCTGGTCATGGTAGCTGCCCGATATCTGGATACCAAAACTTTCATAGGGTCTCTCAGGGTTTACCTTGCCAATTTTAGTCCACGCCTCCACCCGGTTAGTGAGCATTTGCATACCCCATATGGTATTTGAGCCCCGGTCAGAAAGGGTAAAATCATTTTGACCGCTCAGATTATCAATAAATGTGCCCTTGACACCAAACTGAAGATGTAGTCCCTGATCACTGTAGAGTTCCCACCGGTTGAGTCCTATGAATTGCTTGCTGAGGGGATTATCAAGGAAACCGTCCTCATTGGTGTCGTTTCTGATTGCATTGCTTTTACCATGAAGCAGCAATGCAGTTCCCCATCGTTCTCCAACATCGGCACTCAAATTGGCATTCAGTTCAAGTCTGCCCATCTGGTTGACATAGCTATTGAGATAAAGTCTATCCATGTTCGCCGGATTTCTGAGGTTCACATTGATCTGACCGGCAATGCTTTCATATCCATTCACCACAGACCCGGTTCCTTTATTGAGTTGAATAGCCTCTACCCAGGTGCCCGGAGTGTATGTCAACCCCTGAATTGATGAAAGTCCGCGTACGTCCGGCATATTCTCTCGCATGATCTGAGTATACGGTCCTGCCAAACCCAACATTTGGATCTCCCGTGTACCTGTCACTGCATCGGTAAAAGAAACATCCACACTGGGGCTTGTCTCAAAACTCTCAGATAAATTACAACAGGCTGCCTTGAGCAATTCACGTTCACCAATTGTCTCTACTTTTTTAGCCGTTAGAAAATCAATGGTTGTGGTCTTTTGACGATACTCTACCTCCACTGCATCCAGCTGATTATCCTGAATCAATGCTATTTGCAAAAGATTTCCCGAATCAGCAGATATCGTATCTGCCACGTATCCTATAAATCTGACTACCAATTGATCAGTGGATGCCTCCTTCTTCAGCCTGAAGTAGCCAGAGGTATCCGTAGTCACTCCACTGGTCGTACCCGACCAATACACGTTTGCACCATACAGCTTTTCCTTTTGGCCATCAGGAAGTTTTCCAATAACCGTTCCTTCGATCCATGATGTTTGTGAAAATGAAGAAAAGGAAAAGAATAACAGTGCAACAAATAATATGCTGCTATTTAGAGACATAATCAGTGGGTTTCTACGCCGTCTCGATATGCACAGCAAAAAGGCAACTTATCGTAATTCTCCTTTTTAGCTTTTTCTTTCTCCGTGTCATGACCGTACTCTGCAACAGCTTTATGGAGATCCTCCTCTGTAGTCTTATCAGTTTTATAAATGACTACCAGGTCCTTAGAATCTTTGTTCCACTCAGCAAATTTCACTCCTTTGATCAATGCCGCGTTTTCAATCCGGTCCTTGCACATTTCACAAACCCCGGCTACTTTGAAAGTAGCTGTGTCAATTTCCTGGATTTTCTGTGCTTGCAATGATTGAATGGAAAGTAGCAAAATCGCTACAAATAAGATTTTATTTAAAATTTTCATTGATTTAATGATTTAGTAGAATAGATAAATTCATGGAAGCATGGGAACGCTTCCTCATGGAATGACTAAATCACTAACCGTATAATATGAGCTTACAATTGAGCAGCCATAAGGGCTGTTTATCAGGGGGCGAAGAATCACTTGCCCTGATCATCTGGTCCTTAACCAGAGTTAAAACAGGATCAATGGATGTAAGCACCTCAGCCACTGTTGCTTCCAGGGCAACCTCAACATTGTTTACAGTAGGAATGAGTTCTTCAACAGCATCGAGTGCGATTGTCTCATTGTCGCAACACCTGGAAATGTCCTCATTCTCTCCACAACAGCATTTATTTTCCTCTCCAAAAACTCCGATTCCTGCCAGTTCGTCCAGACAATAGTGAAGGTTGACTGAAAAACCAGTAGCTATCAGCGAATAGAATACTATGAAGAATATGGAAGAAATTTTTCTCACCTCGGTCTCGTTAACGCAAATAAAAGGAATAATGTTCTCAATCGTGAATCGAAACCCAGAATCACACGTTTCTGACAGCTCAAAAAAATAGTCCGGAGGACTCCCCCGGACTACTTAAAATTCACCAACAAAAAAAATTGATCCTACTTAAAAAGCACTTTTGGTTCCAAAATCTCTACTTTCTTCACATTCATGGAATAGCTCTCTACTTTTTTATCAAGTTCAAAGATCTCTTCCCCGAGACTTTCCCGCACCACATTGGAATACGACATGGGTGATACAGCATTTGTAAGAAGACTTTGTTTCAGTGGTTGGGCTTCTGCCTGGTCTGTGATCATGGTAATGTACATATTATCTACCTGCAGATATTTAGCAGCCGCTTTGTTCACATCCTCCAGAGTAAGCTTTGAAATGGCATTGGTCATCTTACTTATGTAATTTTCCATGCCATAAAACTTACTATCCATCAGGAAGCCAAGCTGTTTGCCGGGTGTTTGCACAAACAAGTTCATGTAACTCATCAAAAATTGCCTGGTAAGGTCAAACTCCTCTTTTGTCAGCCCTTCCTTTTTAACCCTTTCCACTTCGTTCAATGCCATCCTCATGGCAAAGTGTGCATGTCCGATTTTGATCCCAGCCAGTTCCGGATACTGACTGGTTAAGCTAATGGCAGTTTGTACGGGACGGATCCAGATGGCAAAATAATTCTGGCTTCTCGGAAATCCTGTCAATGGCAGTTGATTATTACCTCCTGCTTCGTACCATTCTATATAGGTGTAATCACCATAGTTCATTGATCTTTGCTCACGAATGAGCTTATAGAGTTTAGAGTAAGATTTCCTGTGCTCTCCCAGGTAGCTATTTACCACAAGCATAGCTGGCCAGTCAGGAGAAGACCTGTCGATATCAATAGGATAGCCTGTGTAAATGGCTGTACCCAGGTTATTTGGCTTAGGGATCAGCTGTACCTCAATCCCATCAGGCATTTCTACTTTACCCAGCTTAGGTAAGTCAGGCATTTGTCCGGGCAACTGGTTGATGTCTGACTTGATCTTGTCGAGAAAACGTTGATCATATTTACCTGCAATACCTATCAGCACATTTTTGCTGGTGAAATACTTCTTATAATGTGCCACCACATCCTCCCGGGTAATTGATGCCAATCCGGAGATGGTACCTTCTTTCATGTGGGCATATCGTGTACCCTCAAACAGCTGTTCCTCAAGGGCCATTTTACTGAAATCCTCATCCGAGTTGGCCTTAATGATCTCTTTCACATATACTTCCAGATTCGATTTTATCCGCTCAAAATCTGACTGAGCAAAAGAAGGATTTAGGATTACGCCTCTAATGATATCATAAAACTCTTCCAGGAAATCACTATGCACCGCAAAAGTAAATGTGGTCATCTCTTTATCGGTGAAAGAACTATAGTTTGCAGCCATTGGATAGAGTAGATCATTGATCTCAGATTTGGTATACTGATCACTTCCTGTCTCAGCAATGAGCGAAGCTGTTAAGTTGGTCAGGCCTTCTTTGCCCACCGGATCACACATGGATCCGTTTTTGAAGGCCAGCTTTACGATCACTTTGGTGGAACTGCTTGGCAATTCGATGACATCCTGTGCAAATACTGCTGATGATGTCAAAAAGGTTATTAGAATGAATAATCGGTTCATATCTTCAGCGTATTATCTGTCAAAATTTAGTTCTTCAATCACTTCTACTTGCTCATCAGGAGAAATGGTAGCTACAGTTAATTTGTCATCAACTAAATATTTGTTTGCTACTTCCATGATGATCTCAGGAGTGACTTTATCATAGTTGGCATACCCGGGATTCACATCTGCCGGATCGCCGGTAAGCCAGGTAAACCACGCAAGGGAATTGGCAATGGCATCAGGATTGTCCAGCGTCATGGCGTAGCCATATTTAAGGTGGCTCTTGGTTTGAGCGAGTGTCAGAGAATCTACTGGCTCAGTTTTGAGTTTCTCCAAAACCGATACAATCTCATTCTTCACTTTTGTTAAATCTTCCTTCTTGACTAAAACGGCATCCACTGACCATAATCCCGGATCGACGGTATTGTACCCACCAGCAGAAAGCTCTCTGACAATTCGCTCCTCTTCTACAAGTTTTTTGTAGATAGGTGAGCGCTCGGAAAATGCAAGAGTCCCAATTACATCTAAAGCAGCCATATCAAGATTTTCCACCGAATAGGCAACTCCTTTATAATTCAATGACAATACAGGTGGGAAATTTTCTTCCTGAATATGGGCATACCGCGTCTCTGTTTGCTCAGGTTCTACAGGGATTTGCTGTGTATAAGAACCAGGTTCCCATTCCCCGAAATACTCCCTGGCCAGGGTATTTACCTTTTCCTGGGTCACGTCACCCACCACAATGATTGTACAATACTCAGGCCGGTACCACCTGTCAAAAAACTGTAATGAATATTCGTATTGATTGGGCATGTCCACCACATCTTCCCAGAAGCCAATGGTGGTATGCGAGTACGTATGCTCGGTAAATGCCGTATTGTATGTTTTCTCATACAACTTCATGTAAGGACTGGAAAAGTTCTTGGTATACTCACCTTTTACAGCACCTGCTTCTACCTTAAAATCTGCTTCCGAATAATTGAGGTTCATAAATCTGTCGGCCTCCAGCTCAAACATCTTGTCGAGCATTTCTGCATTTCCTGTCATATGATAGACAGTTCTGTCAAACCATGTATTAGCATTGGCAGCAGCACCGATTGACTTGAGCACCTCACCATACTTTTCTTTTGGGTACTTATCCGTACCTCTAAACATCATATGCTCAAAGAAGTGGGCAAACCCGGTCTTTCCTTCTTCAATCTCATTCCTCGACCCTACCCTGACTACTATATAGAAAGCAGCTATCCCGGGGCTATTAAAAGGAACGGTCACCACATTGAGTCCATTATCCAGCATGGTCTGCTGGATGGGATAAGGGAATACACCCTCTTCTTTCGGCTCCTCTTTGCCTCCGCAGGCAAAAAGCAATCCCAGCGTTAAAACGATTAATATCCTATTCATATCCATTTCGTATTTGAAAGCATAAAGCTAATGAATGAGTCATCTTATCAAAATCAAATTCTTTTGAATGGTACTTCATTGGTTTAAATGGGTCAAAATATCCTTTGATTCAACTGGATCAAAAATAATTTTCAATTTGTTATGCATGCATAACATTTTTCTCTACCTTTGATTTAGTATGCATGCATAACATATTTGAGTTAAACCAACATGGAAGCGGTAGCAAATAAAACTTCAATTAAAGGCGGCGAATTCATCGTAAAAGAAACCAGCGCAGAGGATATTTTTATCCCTGAGGAGTTTTCTGAAGAACAAAAAATGATGGCCGCAGCGGCTCAGGATTTCCTCGACAAAGAGATTTTTCCTCATGTAGATAGAATTGATGGTATGGAAGAAGGACTGATGTCCTCTATCATGTCCAAGGCAGGTGAACTGGGGTTGTTGGGTGTGACTGTACCTGAAGAGTACGGGGGTTTGGGTATGAGTTTCAATACCGGGATGCTGATGGCTGATATCATAGCCAGTTCAGGTTCATTCTCTACAGCGTATGGTGCACATACAGGTATCGGTACCCTACCCATCTTGTTTTATGGGACTGAAGAGCAAAAGCAAAAATATTTACCAAAACTAGCGACTGGAGAATGGAAGGCAAGTTACTGCCTTACCGAACCGGATGCAGGTTCTGATGCCAATTCCGGAAAGTCAAAAGCCACGCTTACCGACGACGGGAAACATTATTTAATCAATGGGCAAAAGATGTGGATCTCCAATGCAGGATTCGCTGATCTTTTCATTGTATTCGCTAAAATAGATGATGACAAAAACCTGACTGCCTTCCTGGTAGAAAAATCATTTGGTGGCATCACCATGAATGATGAAGAGCGGAAGTTAGGTATCAAAGGTTCTTCTACACGTCAGGTCTTCTTCAATGACAGCAAAGTACCTGTAGAAAATATGCTCTCTAAACGGGAGAATGGATTTAAAATCGCTGTGAATGTATTGAATGCCGGCCGGATCAAACTTGGAGCCGGTGTGATCAACGGATGTAAGCACGTAGCTACTCTTGCTACCAATTACGCCAATGAACGCAAACAGTTTGGTGTATCCATCTCCAGCTTTGGGGCTATCAAGCAAAAACTGGCCTCTATGGCGGTCAAGACTTACGGTATTGAGTCTGCCTCCTACAGGGCAGGACAAAATATTGACGATTACACGCAGCAATTGATCGATGCGGGTAAAGATGTGAATGAAGCTAAGCTCAAAAGCCTGGAACAGTTTGCTGTGGAGTGTGCGATCATTAAGATCCATGGATCTGAAGCCCTGGACTACACGGTAGACGAAGGCGTTCAAATCTATGGAGGAATGGGTTTCTCTGAAGAAGCGCCAATGGCCAGAGCTTACCGGGATGCCAGGATCACACGGATCTATGAAGGCACCAATGAGATCAACCGCATGCTCCTTGTAGGGATGATTTTCAAAAAAGCCATGAAGGGTGAAATGGATTTCCTCACACCGGCCAAAGAAGTTGCCAAAGAATTGACTTCTGTGCCATCCTTTGGTTCCGTGGACAAGTCAGTTCCCCTGGCGAGCGAAAAGGAAACTTTGAAGAACTTAAAGAAAGCGCTATTAATGACCGCTGGAAAAGCTGCAGAGGTCTTTGGCCCGAAACTCAATGATGAGCAGGAACTTCTAATGCACATTGCTGATATGGTCATTGAAATTTATGTAGCAGAATCCGTGCTATTGCGAACAGAGAAATTGATGAAATTATATGGAGAGGATGGAAGCAGACTGTATCAGGACCTTGGTCGGGTGTACCTCTATGAGGCCGTTCGAAAGATTAAGAACCATGGCGATGAGGCAGTCTCTTCTTTTACTACCGGGGATGAGCTAAAAGTAATGTTGATGGGTTTGAAGCGTTTTACCAAGTCAGAACCAATCAATACCACATTACTCAGAAGAAACATCGCAGAACAGATGATTCAAGCTAACAAATTCCCATATTCCCTATATCAGTAGGTAATATTTTTCAGATTATTTGAACTAAAGCCGGCTTTGTCGGCTTTTTTTATAATAAAAGGGCAAACGGTTTTCTTTAAGGAAAGTATCAGATAATTTTATAAAAGTTATTTCTGGTCTAGAGGGTATGGAGCAATTCAAAAAATTAACAACAAAAGAGAAGGCATTACAGCTAAACCTGGATGAAAAAATCTACGGAACCATTGCTGAAATTGGGGGAGGCCAGGAGGTAGCTGACCACTTTTTTAAAGCAGGTGCAGCGTCAGGAACTATCGCAAAAACAATGTCAGCCTATGACATGACGTTTAGTGATGCCATCTATGGTAAGTGTGATAGATATGTGTGTGAAGAAAAGCTAATGAAGATGCTCAACAGGGAATACTCTCTGTTGTCGCAACGGCTTACTCACCGGGCCAAGAGATCTCACTTTTTTGCCTTTTCGAATACCGTAGAGGTACTTAACTACAAGAAAACCAATGAAGGTCACGGCTGGATCGGACTTCGGTTTCAGAAACACTCCAATTCCGAGCCCAACGATTGCATTATTCATGTAATGCTCAGAGACACCGATATGCTCTGGCAACAGCAGGTACTTGGAATTGTAGGAGTGAACCTTATTCATGCATGTTTCTCCTACAGTGAGCCTGAGGAAATCATCAATTCCCTAGCTGATAACCTACATTCCGGTCGGTTGGAAATAGACTTTTTCAGGATCGAAGGCCCGGACTTTCATCATGTGGACAACCGTCTGATGAGTTTGAAACTTGTGAAGAACGGACTCACACATGCTACCATGTTTGATCCTAAAGGGAATGTACTCCAACCCTCAGCTGCGCTTTATAAGAAGAATATTTTCGTGCTTCGGGGTCGGTTCAAACCCGTCACACATGTCAATGTGGATATGATGCTCACCGGAATGCGAGCCTACCGTCATGAAGATGATGTGGAGATCAGCAAGATCCAACCCATATGTGAGCTTACCCTGAATGACCTTACGATGGAAGGCCAGATAGATGAAAATGACTTTTTGGATCGTGTAGATCTTCTTTGTAAGCTGGGTCAAAATGTAATGATCTCTAACTACCAGGAACATTATAAGCTGGCAGCGTATCTTTCTCAGTTTACACGTCGAAAGAAAATTGGTATCGTCCTGGGATATAATAACCTGGTCAGGATCTTTGATGAAAAATATTATGAAAACCTCAATGGTGGTATCCTCGAAGCATTCAGCCGACTCTTTGGAAGTAATGTAAAGCTATACGTCTACCCTACCCTGGAGCCGGGCTCTGAAAAATTACTTACTTCGCAATCATTTACTCCACCTCCTCATCTACAAAAACTGTACAGCTATTTCCAGGATAACAAGCAGATCTTTGATCTGAAAGGAGCAAAAGCAGAGTATATGCACATCATTTCTGATAATGTGCTTGAGATGATCAGCGAGGGAGAGTCCGGTTGGGAAAAATATGTCCCTAACAAGGTAGCAGATGCCATCAAAAAGAACCACTTATTCAACCTGCCATACGAGTTGCAGGTGGATGAGGAAGATCTGTAATATCTCAGGTATTCAAACCTTCAATTCCCTTTTGCTATATTTGACGGTTTAATCATCAACCATGGCAACTAACAGGGGATCATTTTCTAGTAAAGCCGGATTCATTCTTGCTGCCGCCGGCTCAGCAGTAGGTTTAGGAAATATTTGGAAATTTCCTTTTGAAGTTGCAAATGGTGGAGGTGCCGCTTTTGTGATCATGTATCTGCTCTTTTGCTTTTTACTGTGCTTCCCTGTGATGGTAACAGAAATTGCCATCGGGCGGAAAACGCAGAAAAACCCCGTAGGAGCATTCATTGATTTGGGATTCCCCAAATGGAGCTTTTTAGGTAAGATTGGTATCCTGGCAGGGATTCTCATTCTTTCGTTCTACAACGTGGTGGCAGGCTGGGCCTTTGGATACTTCATCCAGATCAGCTTTGGCAATTTTGAAATTGGAGGACAATTCAACGAATACATCAATAACATCGGACGAGTAGGTCTTTATGGGATCCTTTTTATGATCGCTACAGCTTTTGTCGTGAGTAAAGGAATTTCAGGTGGTGTGGAAAGAGCTTCAAAAATCCTGATGCCCACACTGGTAGGGATTATCATTTTGTTGGTCATCTATTCGCTCACCCTACCCCATGCCTTTAAGGGCATCTCTTACTACCTCGTACCCCAGTTCTCAGAGATCAATTTTTCTGTCATTTACAATGCTCTTGGTCAGGCATTTTTCTCATTGTCCCTTGGTATGGGGGCACTGATCACCTATGGTAGCTACGTCTCCAAACAAGATAATATCATTACCTCTGCTGCCATGATCACGATGGCTGATGCAGGGATTGCTTTTTTAGCGGGATTGATGATGTTTCCATTTGCGGCCTATATCAGCAGTGGTGCTGTAGAGACCGTTCAGGGAGGCCCTGGACTAATTTTCACGGTACTACCGGGAGCCTTTGAATCTATAGGTCCAATACTGGGACGAGTAGTGGGAGCTTTGTTCTTCCTGTTACTTTCTTTTGCAGCCCTTACATCTACCATATCCCTTCTTGAGGTTCCCGTGACGTATGCGGTAGACGAATTGAATATTAGAAGGAGTCACGCGGTATGGGTCATTGCCCTGTTTATCTTCATGATGGGTGTGCCATCGCTCATCTCAAATGGAGATTCACACTTTTTTACCAATTTCATTACTTATTTCGGCGCAGAAAACCCGACCAACTTTTTAGACTTTGTACAACACATAGGTAGTGATACGCTTCTGCCACTTGGAGGCTTTCTGATGACAGTTTTTGCAGCATATGTCTGGAAAAAACACAACCTCAACAAAGAAATTGAAGAAGGTTACCCTGCTTTCAAAGGGACTTTGGTAGAGAAGTATATTGATTTTGCCATAAGCTACCTGTGCCCTACAGTGCTTGGCATCATTTTTATCCTCACTGTACTCAGTAGGTTTTTCGGTATAGAGATTTTCTAAAAACTATTCCTTGATAAAGGATCCGGGATCTTTACCGTCAAAATATATGATATACTCTCCTTTCCACAGTCTCCTGACATCCACCTGGGTGCCCACTCCTTCCAGTACCATCTTATCTTCGGGATCATAGATTTTATAAGATGTACTTCTGGAGAACTTGATCATGTGATTGGTCCGCTTGGGGTTGAAGGTGACAGGCTCCGGATAATAATGGTAATCCATCTCCCTGGAGTATAGATATTTATTGTTCGGGAAAATGTACTTGATCCGATATTTGTTGGCTCCCTCCTCCAGGTTGGGGATATATTCATACTCCGTGCCTGCATACACGCCTTTGGCTTCAATGGTTTCTACCTCATCCCATATCCCACTTTCATAGCGTTCAACTATGTACCTGGCTCCTGGCTTGTCTCCTACAGCTTTCCAGGAAAGCAATGAATCTGATAGTATGATTTCTTTAAAGTTGAAGGTGCTATGGAAGAAAATGGCATCGGGATTCAGAATGATAGGATCGCAACTATCCTTGTGAATGATTTTGATGGTCACCGGAGCGTACAGTTCTACCTTTTCAAAATCCAGCGAAATAGCACTGAGTTTGGGATTAAAAGTCTTTTTACTCCCATTGACATACAGTTCTTTAATACAAAATTGGGCTACTGTAGGGTCATAGGGATTCTGTATGAAGAGCACCTTACCCTGGTATACTCCAGTAAAGTAAGTTTCTCCCGCATCTGTCTGCTCATCGAAAGGCAGTAATCGAAGTAAAATGAGAAGCAGCAACACAATTATTCTCTCATTATTTGTTTAAAGTTAATCATATTCAGAATTAATAAACTATCTGCCCTGATTTAGCGGCAACCTGCTACATTATATCCCAAATGCTTTTAATAATACCATTTTTTATCTAACTTTTAAATGTAACAACATTAGAACTCATGCCTCCGTTAAGAATACCCTTTTTCCTACTTATTATTTCCATAATTTTCTCTGCTTGCTCAGATAAAAAAACTACCAAAGAGAAAGAAGCAGAAACTGTGGAAGGGTCATGGAATTTGATCAAATACTATGACTATGATGTAGATAATCAATGGAAATCACATGGTGATTCCATCATATATCAAAAACATATCACCCCTAATTCTTTTGTCTGGCTCAACTTTGACAAGAAAAATGAAAGATTGATAGGAATGGGTGGTGGCACATTTGAGTTCAGTGGTGATCAATATACTGAATACATTGCCTTCTTTTATCCCCCTATAGAAAGTTTGATTGGGCAGCCAATCCCCTTTGACGTGGAGTTTAAAGATGGACAATGGCTACATACCGGTTATTTTGTAACAGAAACTACAGATATTGAATCCGGTGATATCACTGCACGTGACACTGTGAAAATTGAGGAGATCTGGGAGAGAACAAAAGCCCCGGTAAATAAGAATACGGAGTTGGTAGGCACCTGGCAGCTCAAATCTTACAAAGAAAATTTAGGAGAACCATATATTGAATACCCTGATTTCATTGGATCGCTCAAGTTACTCACTCCAACACATTTTACCTGGATAAAATATGACCGTCATGGTGATGAAGTCTATGCAGCTGGATCGGGCACTTATACCTATGGAGAAGAGTATACTGAAGAAATTCACCTGATCTACCCGGAAAATACTGGTCAAATAGGCAAATCCCTGGATTTTAAATACCAGATTGATGAGAATCAATGGTACCATTTTGGTTATGTTCCAAGTATCAGGATCGAGTCCGGAATCATCGTGAAAGATTCGGCTTTGATTGATGAGTATTGGGAACCTTTCAAGAATTCTGATGTAAAAGATCTACTGCTGTGATTGCGTAGCGTTTGACAGGTAGCATGTAGATTTTTGGCTCAAACCCGTTAGATATTCGGGTAGGTCACCTATTTGCCGAGAATGTGTCTCGAAATGACAAGTCGTTGTATTTCTGAGGTACCTTCTCCTATCTGGAGCAACCTTTGATCTCGATAAAATCGTTCAACATCATATTCACTCATCAAACCGTAACCACCATGGATCTGAACAGCTTCATCTGCCACCTCTTTAGCAATTTCTGAGCAATACAATTTAGCCATGGCAGCTTCTTTACCAAAAGGTTTCTTTTTCTGCTTTAGCCAGCAGGCTTTGTAGAGAAGGTTCCTGGCCAACTCAATTTTCATGGCCATATCAGCTAGTTTGAAGGAGATGGCCTGGAATTTTGATATCTGCCTACCAAATTGTTTTCGTTCCTGGGCATATTTCAGGGCCAATTCATAGGCCCCCTGAGCACAGCCCAGGCCCATCGCTGCTATGGATAATCTACCGCTATCCAAAGTAGACAACATGATCTTAGACCCCTGGCCCCGCTTCCCAAGTATATTCTTCCGTGGTACATGGCAATTATCGAAAAAGAGCTGCGAGGTATTGGATGCCCTCCACATGAGTTTGCCATGCATGGTTTGCGTGGTAAACCCGGGAGTCTCTTTATCCATGAGAATTACAGAAATCTCTTTTCTGCCGTCTTTATGTACGTCGCTGATAAATTGGATGGTAGCCCCTCCCGTGATTGGAGTGTCCCCATTTGTGATGAATATTTTTGATCCATTGATCACCCAGTCGTTTTTGACCAGCTTTCCAAATGTCTGACTGCCCCTGCTATCAGAGCCAGCTTCAGCCTCAGTGAGACCAAACGCCCATAACTTTTTGCCAGAGCACAAATCAGGAAGATACTTCTGTTTTTGCTCTTTGGTGCCAAATTTATAAATAGGTCCAATTCCCAGACTATTATGGGCAGCCACTGTAGCGGCTTGAGATCCATCTATTCTGGCTATCTCCTCTACTGCAATGATGTATGAAAGAATGTCCATTCCATGACCACCATATCTTGTCGGCACGATCATACCAAATATCCCAAGGTCTCCCATCTGTCTGGTGAGCTCTACAGAAAACAGCTCCTCCCGGTCGAGCTTTCTGGCCTGAGGTTTGATGACCTGTTCGGCAAAATCTCTTACCGAGCTTCTGATCAGATCATGGTCCTGGTTGCAAAATATATCCATTGGCACGCTGCTATTTAATTAAAACACTATCCATAACTGATTTTGGAACAAACATCCTTTTTTGAAGAAATGCACTGGCCAGCATTTTCCCCTGTGGGTCTAATCTCCCGGATCGCGTTCCTCCTCCATCCAGTGACTCATGTAAAACAAAATTCAGTGCAAGTAAATTCTCCAGTTCATATCTCATTATTTCTCCCTCACAGATATCAGAAAACCATCTTTTCAACAGGTCCGGTGTCAAATACTTATGGATATACTCATATGCCAGCCTCGACCTGGCAATCACTCCCAGGTTGATACTATTTCCTTTATCTCCTGATCTTGCCAAACAAATGTTGTCCAGAGGGACTTCTGCTCCATTCGTTGGTACCTGAACACTTAGACTAATTGTAGTGGTTTTTGAGCGATGCGAGGAATCAGTACTTGTTTTCATGGCTTCAGGATGAAATGTCAATACATTTGATGCTTTTCCTTTGTCATCGACTTCCCACAGACCAAGCTCAAGATCCTTTTTAAACACAAGTGTAGGCCAGTAGGCCATTACTTCCTGCACTTTCGGACGACCGCCATATGCGGCAACTCCCTGTGGCCCGGACAAAATGAGTCCAGCGACTTCTTTGCTAAATTGATTGAGTTTTTCCTGTGCCTGGTCAAAGGCTGTAAACTGCAAAAGGATTTCCTTCGGATCTGGGTTTTTCAGGGACTGCCCGAGGGCATCTGACCCTATGAAGCTCGTCCTGGTCTTATCAAAATCAGGTAGTCGATTCCACAAGATTTCTTTCAGGGTTTCAGCTTTTAGGTGCGCTTCAGCTCCCCCAACCACTACATGACCAGTGGCCCTATAACCATCATGATATGCCATGGAGACTTTCCAGGTATCCGGGGCCGGCTTACCCTTCACTCCTTTTACCATCACCTGATCCATTGAAATCCAGGTAACTTCCAGGGTGGTAAGATCTGCAATCACATCAGGCCCCATATAGTTTTCAGGGTCCGCAATCTCATAAACCAACTGCTCCTTCACCGTCCACTCGTTGACCACACCGCTTGTCCCCGGAGCTTTGGTTACGATAAAATAGCCATCCTCAAAGAATTCCACGATCGGATACCCCATGTGATGCCAGCCTTTTATGTCTTTCCAGTCTGTATAATTTCCACCGGTAACCTGTGTCCCACACTCAATGAGATGACCCGCCACCATGGCTGAAGCCATTAAATCCCATTGATCCGAAGACCACCCCATCTCATGTTTAATAGGGCCAATCGCCAAAGCACTATCAGAAGCCCTGCCACAAATCACGATATCAGCCCCCATTTCAAGTGCTTTTACAATGCCTTCCGAACTGGTATACGCATTGGCTGTGCGCAACCTGCCAGACATCTCTTCAAACCCCTCACCCGTCTCGAGGTTACTAAAGGTGTTTCCAACCTGCCTGAGTTCGGGTACTTTGGTGATGATATTGTCTCCGGTCACCGCAATCACCTTCTTCTTAAACCCGGCTTCGGATAGCAGGGCCTGAAGAGCCTTCGCGCAAGCTATCGGATTGTTTCCTCCTGCATTGGTGACAATCTTAGGGAAATGTGTCTTCAACGCTTCCAGTGAGAGTTGAACATGCTCAACAAAATCAGTAACATACCCAAGTTGTTCGTCCCTGGCTTGTTGTTTGGCCAGAATACTCATCGAAACCTCAGCGAGATAGTCTGCGCTAAGGTAATCCAAACGTCCCATGCGAACCTGTCGCTCCATGGCCATAGGTTCGTCACCCCAAAAGCCACTGCTGTTGCCAATTCTTACTTTTTTCATCTCAACCTTTCCAATTAGGTTTCTTCTTAGCTAAAAAAGCACGCATACCTTCCTGGGCTTCATCAGCACTCCTAATCTCTGCGATTAGCCCGGAAGTCTTCTCAATGGCTTCCTCCATGGTCCATTGGTTTACCACGTTGGAGACAAGCCTTTTGCATTTTGAAACCGCTTCAGGTCCTGCATCTCTGATAAGTGAGATCACTGAGCTGACCTGTGCCTGTACTTCTACCTCACCCCCAAAAAAGTCCACTAACCCAACATCCCGGGCTTCATCTTCCCCAAATAGTTTTCCCGTGAGCATCAGCTGTTTTGCATGTCGCTCGCCAATACGCTTGATAGCATATGGAGAAATCACTGCAGGTACAAGCCCCAGCTTCACCTCACTAAAGGAAAATTTGGTATCGTTGAGTGAGAACACAAAGTCGCAGCAGGAAATCAACCCAATCCCACCCCCTATTGCTGCACCGTGAACAAGAGCTATTGTTGGTTTGGGAAACGCGTACAGGGTATTGAGCATTTTGGCAAGCGTCAGACTCTCTTCCATATTTTGATTATACGAATAGTCTACGGCTTTTCGCATCCAGTTGAGGTCTGCGCCAGCACAAAACACCGGACCCTTCCCCCGCAAGATCAAAAGCCGAAGGGTAGGATCCTGATCAAGCTTTTCAAGCGCTTTCTGAAGATCAGCGATCATCTCCTCGTTGAAGGCATTGCGAACCTGCTCACGATTGAGCCATATAGTGGCCACCCCTTCTTTCTTTTCTATGATTACTGACTCTCCCATTACTCACATTCTAAAAACGCCAAATACTGTCTCAGGAATTGGTTTATGCAGGGAAATTTCCAATGACCGGGCCAATACCTCCCTCGTCTCTGCAGGATCAATGATGCCATCATCCCATATTCGGGCGGTGCTGAAATAAGCGCTACCTTCTGCTTCATACTTCTGAAGGATATCATCCTCCAGCTTTTTGAGTTCCTTTTGATTTGGCTTCTTCCCATTTCTTGCCAGCTGATCCTCTTTGATGGTAAGTAATACATTGGCAGCTTGCTGACCACCCATCACAGAAGTCTTGGCATTGGGCCACAAGAAAAGAAAATTGGGATCATAGGCCCGACCAGCCATAGCATAGTTGCCAGCACCGAATGAACCACCAACAACAACAGTGATTTTGGGAACCTGGGCGTTGGCCACCGCATGGATCATTTTGGCTCCGTCTTTTGCCAAACCGCCCTGCTCGTATCTTTTCCCCACCATGAAACCGGTGATATTTTGCAAAAAGATGATCGGGATCTTTCTGGAGACACACAAGGTGACGAAATGGGCACCTTTTAATGCTGATTCAGAAAAGAGAATCCCATTGTTGGCGACAATGCCCACGGATATGCCTTTGATCTTTGCAAAGCCCGTGAGTAGCGTTTTGCCATAACGCGCTTTAAATTCCTGAAATTTACTCTCATCAACAATTCGTGCAATAACCTGCTTGAGGTCATAAGGCATCCTAAGGTCCGGAGGGATAAACCCATAAATCTCTTTCGGGTCATAAAGTGGGGGTTTGAAACCCTTTTCCCTTTCTGAATAATCCTTTTGTTTCAAATGATCAAAGATGTCCCTGCAGATCTCCAGTGCATGTAGGTCATTTTCTGCCAGGTGATCTGCTACCCCGCTGATCTTGGTATGCATTTCAGCACCCCCAAGCTCTTCAGCACTGACTTCTTCTCCGGTGGCCGCTTTTACCAGAGGTGGACCACCGATAAAAACGGTACCCTGCTGCTTGACCATGATCACTTCATCACTCATGGCAGGGACATAAGCACCTCCTGCTGTACAGCTACCCATCACCACAGCTATTTGAGGGATTTTCAAAGCGGAAAGCCGTGATTGATAGTAAAAGAACCGACCAAAGTGAAACCGGTCTGCAAATACCTCTGACTGATCCGGGAGAAAAACACCTCCTGAGTCTACCAGGTAAACGCAGGGTAATTCATTTTGCATGGCAATCTCAAGGGCACGAATGTGCTTTTTAATACTTTGTGCGATATAGGTCCCCCCTTTGACGCTGGAGTCATTGGCAATAACCACAGCATCGATGCCCCTGATTTTACCGATGCCGGTTATAAGTCCGGCTGAAGGAAACTCATTGTTTTTGATGTCCCACGCAGCCAATGTGGACAATTCCAAAAAGGTACCATCATCGAGTAACTTATTGACCCTTTCCCTGGCTGGCAATCTTTTGGCCCTGCCCTTTTTTGCATCAGGTTTTGAATCCCGAACAAATGCCATTCTTTGCTTAAACTCTTCGAGAATCTTAGCATAGTTACTGGCCTGTTTTTCAACGGTTGACTTTTTGGCCTCTGTCTTGGAATGAATCGTATTTGACATAGAAAAAAATGTATTCTGTTTATAATTTACGAATAGTTTAACGATTCAAATAGCGGTGTAGCAATATTTATTGATAACAAGCTACATTAAATGGATAGCTTGTTTGAGGAATACACACCATATTATATTTTAGCTACGTTATTAAGCACATGGAACGAGTATTCATTTTAATTCTGGTTTTCTTCTTCGGATGTAGCCCGAAAGTCATTCATTTTCTGAATGAAAGTGCCCCATACGCCGGTTTTAATACTTACCAGATCACCAATGTGAAAATCAACAATGCGGATATTTCACCCACAGGTCAGGAGATCATCAAGCATATTGAATCCTCTATCATAGCGGAAATGAAAAGGCGTGATTATAGACCTCAAAAAGATCCTGATCTGGTGGTGCGCTATGAGCTTATTTCTACACAGGAGACAGACGTCAATGTCAATAACTACGGCCTATATGGTCCAATGTATCCTTATCGCACCATCTCTGTGCGTACATTCCTTGAGTCTGCACTTTTGATTGAAATCATTAACTTGAAAACCAAGAAAGCTATCTGGCATGCCAGTGTAGACATGAACAATTACAGGAAAGAGAAAAAAATGGACGACATCATACAAAAAGCTGTGACCAGTATCTTCAACACCTATCCGTATAAAGCAGGATCAGGGCAACCAGACAAATCCCTGATCATCGAATGATGGAATATGGCTTTCTTTCCGTCATCTCGCCAATTGTTGCCATCGCATTAGCCATCTGGACCCGGCAGGTACTTTTTTCTCTATTTGTTGGTCTGGCTATCGGTTGGATCATCATCGAGGAGGGATTCTTTATCGGGTTATACAGCTCCGTAGATGCAATGATTAATGTTTTTGCCAGTGCCGGGAATACAAGGACCGTCGTTTTTACCCTGATTATTGGTGCACTCATTCAAATGGTCCGCTATTCCGGAGGTGTAAATGGCTTTGTGATCAAGATCCAGCAGATGGTAAAAGGGTCCGCCGATCCCCGACGTAAGCTACAGGCTACTGCAGGGATTGCCGGTTTCCTGATCTTTATAGAATCCAACATATCAATTTTGACAGTTGGTACTGTCTTCAGACCGCTGTTCGACCGATTTGGGATTTCCAAGGAAAAGCTGGCCTATATCGCAGACTCAAGCTCTGCACCCTCCTGCATTTTATTCCCAATCAATGCCTGGGGTGCCTACATCATGGGATTGTTGGTGGCTTTTGAGGGCGTTCCTCCTGTGAAAACCCTGATATACAGTATTCCATTCAATTTCTACCCGATCCTCACTTTGATCCTTTTGTTTTTTCTGATATCAAGAAATAAAAACATTGGCCCAATGCGTCAATTTGAAGAAAGTGTTGCTAACACCACTTCAAAAAACGATATCGAAACTGATGGGTCTGGCAATTATTGGGACATGATTTTACCCATCCTGATCATGATCATTTCTATGCCATTCCTCCTTATTTACACGGGATGGGACCCAGCTTCCAATGACCTGCTGGCTTCAAAGGTCTGGGCGGCTATTGGAAATGGTTCCGGATCCATGGCGGTACTGCTAGCTGTTTTGTTGGCCTGGGTTTTTGCAGGGTTGCTTTATGGGTTTAAAAGAAAGATCAACCTTAAGAGCTTCACCGAGGAATCCTTCAAAGGCATGGGTGAAATGATACAAATGGCCTTATTGATGGTGATGGCCTTTGCATTAGGCAGTTTATGCAATGAGTTGGGCACTGGTAACTATGTGGCATCGCTGACTGCAGAGTGGATCTATCCCCCGCTTATTCCGGCCATCATTTTTATCACAAGTTGTGCCATTGCCTTTTCAACCGGTACCTCATGGGGCACTTTTGCAATCATGTTGGCGATCGCCATTCCAGTGAGCCTGGAACTTGATATCAACATCTATGTGATGACCGCTGCTGTTTTAGGAGGTGGTGTTTTCGGAGACCATTGCTCCCCGATTTCAGATACCACTCTCATTGCCTCGGTAGCTTCAGGAAGTGATCATATTGACCATGTAAGGACACAATTGCCCTATGCCCTGATATCAGGGACCATCAGTATCCTCTTCTACCTTGTGGCAGGATTCTTAATTACTTAAGTTCGGTGCTGTAAACCACACCAGCAAAGTCTCTGGCGTTATAGTTGTTCTTCATGGTCTCGCCGTATGCCCCCGCTGACATGATAGCGATCAGATCACCTCTTTTAGTGATGGGGAGCTCATAGTTTCTTTGGAAGAAGTCGGAAGTTTCGCAAATCGGCCCTACCACATCGTAAGTTTCTTTCTGGTCTGACTGACTGCTCAGATTTACCACCTTGTGATAGGCCTGATAAAGTGATGGGCGCATCAAATCAGACATTCCGGCATCCAGGATGGCGAAATTGATGTGTTCACTCTCCTTTACAAATACCACACGGCTGATGATAGACGCACATTGTCCCACAATGGATCGACCCAATTCAAAGTGAACCTGCTGAGAATCTGAAACTTTCAGGTTGTCATGAAATACTTTGAAATAGGAAGCAAAATCTGGTAGCGGGTTGGTAGCGGGTTCTTTATAATCTATTCCCAATCCCCCGCCTACGTTGAGGTGAGCTAAAGAAATGCCGGCGGCCCTTAATTCGTCTTGTAGGTGGTTGACCTTTTCTGTCAAACCAATGAATCGGTTTAAATCTGTAACCTGAGACCCAATGTGATAGTGCAATCCAATGAACGAAACCGAAGAAAGACTTTTTATCATATCCAGATTTTTCAACAGTTCTTCTGAGGAGATCCCAAATTTATTCTCCCTGGTACCTGTAGTAATGTAATGATGCGTGCCAGCCTCCATCTCCGGGTTGATCCGAATGCTGATGTTGGCCGTTTTACCAAGCTGTTCCGCTAGCTCATTGATGACGATAAGCTCCTGAAGGGATTCCACATTGATACTGAAAATGTCATGCTCGATAGCCAGCCTGATCTCCTTATCTGTTTTTCCAACACCTGCCAAGACAATGTGATCCGGGGCAAACCCATGTTTCAAGGCTATCAGAATTTCGTTCCCACTTACACAATCTATGCCCAGGCCATATTCACGTATCCTATCGAGAATGGGGGTATTGTTATTGGCTTTCAGCGCATAATGTACCTGGTAGCCATAACTATTTGCTTTATCCAAAGAGCTCAGTGTCTCTTCCAGCACGGTCATATCATAAAAATAGAACGGAGTTTCCCTCTCCTCGAACTGAGGAACTAATTCTCTTAACTCAAGCATAGTATTATTTACAGTATTTCTTAATGATGGCTGCTGCATCAGCAACTTCAAGATTCTCAGCCTTTTTGAAATCCTCGCACGCTGATCGTGTTTGATTTTTGTGGATTTTCAGTGCACCTCTATACAGATAAGCTTCGCCATAATCTCTGTTGATCTTAATGGCCAAAGTATATGATTCCAGCGCTCCATCTATATAGCCCAATTGGTGTTGAGCTCGTGCATTTAGAAAATAGCCATCCGCTGAATTTTCATTGATCTCCAGGGCATTTTCGGTATAGATCAATGCTTTGGAGTATTTTTCCTGTCTATAGTAAAGCTTTGCCAGACTCAGATAGGCATTTACATTCTTCTCGTCAAGCTCAGAAACCTTGGCAAAATCCTCCTCGGCCTGATCATATTTCCCCAATTCCTCATAAGCTCTGCCCCTGTTATAGATCGCACCGATGCTTCTGGGATTTTCACTTATATAATGAGTATAGGCAGTAATAGCCTCTTTGAATTTACCCTGATTGAATAGTCGATCAGCTCTGCGCGATTCACCTGAATTACAGCTAAACCCGATGAGAATAATTAGTATACTTAATAACCGTACTGGCATAGTTTTTCAATAGCGTGGCAAATATAGGGGATGACCAAGGCAAAACCTGCCTAATTGACAAAATCTGAATGATATCGCAGGTTTTTGTATCCGATCAGATCACAGAAAGCTTTACCAAAAAACATTTTGGCTTCCACCTTTAACGGAATCTGGTTTTTATCTGCTGATACCCAGGCAATTACTCCGCCCTCCTCCGGAAACACATCATTTTTAGGGATCATGATCAATACCCGGTGAGCCATGATCTTTCCAAAAGGAGTCTTAACCTTTTCTTTTCCATCATGCTTCAGAACCAAATCATAGAATGCATTGTCATAATATGTGTATACAAGCGTAGTATCTCCTTTTTTAAATCCACTCAGATCAATGGTCCTCACTTTTAAATAAGCACTCAGGATATCATGCACATTTTTTGAAGGTTCAAACTTCTTAGGATCCTTTTCTTCGTTGTTTTTAATGATCCTGATCTTCCCTTCATCATGATCAAAGAAAGTCTTTTCATTGCGCGTATACTTTCCCTCTTCAATGTCCTGATAGGCATACAGAGGTTTAAGTTGATTCTGAGCGACCAGGGCCCCCCAGGTATCTTTGACATGGGCAAATAGACCAACAAAACCATCGGTACGGCCCACAATCTCTACTTTATAACAATCTTCTCTGGAATATTGTACCGGAACTTCCCCAATGTTTGCAGTGGCTTTACCCAGGGTAAACCACCCGTAACCCAACTTAAATTCCAACTCTTCCCCCATCTGGAAAGAGTGGGTTTCCTTTTCCTCACCACTTTGGGCAAAAATATTGAGGGAAAGAATCAACGCGACAATCAGTATCATATTGCACAGTTTTAGCCTCATGTCAGGTTAAACAAGTAACATGCCAACTAATTATACTGAAACGTCATTTTCTCTAAGAGCGTTATTTAATGAAGTCTTTTTATCTGTACTTTCTTTTCTCTGACCGATAATCAGCGCACATGGCACCTGGTATTCACCAGCTTTAAACTTCTTAGGGATCGTACCGGGTATCACAACCGAACGTTCAGGAACATACCCTCTATACTCGATGGGCTCATCCTTCGTCACATCTATAATCTTTGAGCTTGCTGTCAGAACGACATTGGCTCCAAGCACTGCCTCCTTACCTACCCTTACTCCTTCTACAACGATGCATCGAGATCCTACAAACACATTATCTTCTATGATGACAGGAGCAGCCTGAACCGGCTCGAGCACACCTCCAATTCCAACTCCACCACTTAGGTGAACATTTTTTCCGATCTGGGCACAACTACCTACGGTCGCCCAGGTATCCACCATCGTACCCTCATCTACATAGGCACCAATATTTACATAGGAAGGCATGAGTATGGTGTTCTTACTTATGTATGATCCATATCTGGCGATGGCATGAGGTACTACCCTTACTCCCAACTGATCGTATCCTGATTTTAATTTGATCTTATCATGAAACTGGAATGGGCCAACTTCTATGAGCTGCATCTTCATTAGGGGAAAATAAAGGATCACTGCTTTCTTGATCCATTCGTTTACTTTCCATCCATCCACACCCGGCTCTGCTATACGCTTCTTTCCGGTATCAAGATCATCGATCAAAGTTTTTATTGCGACTGAAATTTCTTTTTCCTTGATCAACGATCTATCTTCCCATGCAGACTCTATAAGTTTTTGTAATGCTTCCATTTAGTGTTTGAAATGTTTCTGGTAAAGTTGTCTTAATTGAATAAAAAAAAAATTGTAATAGCGTCCATCCTAAAACCCCTCCTCGATCCGAGGCATTATGAGCGGTTCGCTCTTTCATTGGCGAAAACAAATAAATATGAGGTTAATATCATAGCAAATGGAGAAAAAAAACCAAACACTCCTGATATAAGATTCTATTCCAATGGTATCCCCGGACGAAAGCTCACCCACCGATTAAAACTTCGATGGAAGACTTATTACCATATAATAAAGATAAGGCCTCACCTCCTGATTGTCTGCACCATCGAACTACTTCCATTTGCCTTTTTCTATTCCCGGATTACCCGATGTAAGTTAGTCTACGATGTGCAGGAAAACTACTCTTTGAATTTTAAATATCTTTTGGAATATGGTTTTTTGCATAAAGCGTTTTTATCACCTCTTGTTCGTGTCATAGAACATATGTCCCGTCGATTTGTGGATCATTACTTTCTTGCTGAAAAGTGTTACTCCGAACAACTTGAATTCATCAATACCCGATTTACGATTTTGGGAAATAAAACCGTTCTAGAAGAGGTTAATAAACCGTCTCAAGATATTCAAAAAAGTAAACTCAGGTTTTTATTTTCAGGTACTGTTTCTGCCTACGCTGGCATCCATAAAATATTCGAAATAATAGAGTGTCTAAAAGTATCGGGACTGGACTTTCAATTCACAATCATCGGACAGGTTTTCGATCCTCATATCAGCGCCAAATTGATGAATATCCAATCTTCCGAAATTCACATAAAGGTCAGTGAATCGCCTGTACCTCATGCATCTATCATCGAAGAAATCAAACAAGCTGACATTGGAGTAGTTGCCTACCAAAGTCAAATTGTCAATGCCCATAAGGTTCCCACAAAACTATATGAGTATGTAGCCTACGGATTGCCCTACCTGATAGAAAAAGATTCTTACTGGTGGAAAGTCGGTAAAAAGCTAGGAGGAGCCATTCCTATTGATTTTGATGCTTTGTCAGCTGAATCGCTGATAAAGGCACTCAATACAAAACCTACATCTGCTGATGCAGCTGATAGGAATGAAGCACTCTGGAAGACAGAAGAAGGCAAATTTCTCACCTCTATATATACTTTATTTGAATAGCTTTATATATCTGAACAACAATCTTTTATATTTTCATAAATGTGCGTACTTAAAAATATTTTTAGATTAATCTAAATTTATTTTATATCTTTGCCATCAAGATGAAACTGACATTAGCAGAAGAAAATTACCTCAAAGCGATTTACCACTTATCAGAAGCTGGAGATGGTGGTGTTTCTACCAATGCACTGGCAGAATCCATGGAAACCAAGCCTGCTTCGGTAAGTGATATGGTCAGGCGTTTGTCACAAAAAGGGGTAATCGATTATCAGAAATACAAAGGAGTAAACATATCCAAAACAGGAAAGACCATCGCACTGAGTGTGATCAGGAAACATCGATTGTGGGAAGTATTCCTGGTTGAAAAACTTGGATTCAATTGGGATGAAGTACACGACATTGCAGAGCAGTTAGAACACATCCAATCCCCTCTCCTCGTGGAGCGTCTCGACAACTTCTTAGGCAACCCTGTGATGGATCCTCATGGTGACCCCATACCCGATAAAAACGGTGTGTTTCATGTCGGCCCAGCCATCCCATTATCAGATTTAAAATCTAAGGACAAAGGGATCATTTCAGGAGTTACAAGTGACGACCAAAAACTGCTTCAATATCTCGACAAGATCAAGGTGGGATTGGGGACAAAATTGATCATTCTTGAGATCGAAGAATTTGATGGTTCAATGAAAATTGAAACTGATAAAAAGGAGGAAATGTTTATCTCAAAAAAGACAGCTGAACAACTTTTAGTTTCTAAATGGCCATGAGAAATTTCACTACCATATCTCAGATCATTACCTCAGAAACTGACCAGGCCTTCTGGTCCCTGGTCATCTTTCTACTGGTCGTTTTGCTCGCCTACTTCATGATGAGACTAAAGGTATGGAGGGTGATCATGACAGGTCAGCTCAGGTCACATCGTGCACAGATCGAAGACATCCTGAAACAACTTTATCATGTAGAGGCCGGGGGTAAAAGTGTCGGCATCATTGACCTTTCTGGAGCACTCAGAATTTCTGACAAAAAGATGCTCAACCTCATTGAGGAGATGGTGAATATGGACCTCATCCAGACTAGGGATGAAAAGATTGTACTTACTGAAATGGGAAGAGATTACGCATTGAGGATCATCAGGGTTCACCGCCTCTGGGAAAAGTATTTATCTGAAAAGACAGGCATCAGCAAACTCGAATGGCATGACCGTGCTGAGCAGAAAGAACACCAGCTTACCCGTGAACAAACCGAGTCACTGTATGAAGAATTGGGTAGGCCCCGCTTTGATCCACACGGTGATCCTATCCCCACTGCACAGGGTCAGGTGATAGAAGTGAAGAGTGTGCCATTGACTGGTTTGCGAAAGGGAGCCGTAGCCAGGATCAAACATATTGAGGACGAGCCCGAGGTCGTTTACAAGCAGATCATTGCCAAAAAACTTCATATCGGTTCTCAACTAAAAGTGATTGAGTCTGATGACAGGCATGTAAAGTTTTATTCGGAGGGAGAAGAGTATACCCTTCCCTCTATAGTGGCTTGTAACATCAGCGTGCTTGAACTAAGTGAAGAAGAAATTTTTGAGGATAGCAAGGTTCGGCTGTCCAGCCTGGATGAAGGAGAAAAAGCCAGGATCCTTGGCATCTCATCCGAGTGTCGTGGTGCTGCCCGTAGACGCCTGATGGATTTGGGATTTATCAAAGGCACCGAGATCGAGACAGAATTTAACGGACCCAACAAAAATCCGAAAGCATATAAACTAAGAAATACCCTGATCGCTTTAAGGAATGATCAGGCAGATTTAATATTAATTGAGAAGGAGGCGATATGAGTAAGGTAGTATCTGATGCATGTGAAACTTGTCCATTATACAACAGCGCTGAGCTTAAGAAGCTTGGGGTGAATGTAGACAATGCAGACTTCGTGGTGGCGTTGGCAGGCAACCCCAATACTGGAAAGAGTACTGTCTTTAATGCATTGACAGGATTGAGACAGCATACAGGAAACTGGCCAGGAAAAACTGTGACCCGTGCCGAGGGAGGCTATAATTACCATGGCAAACACGTGAAACTGATAGATCTGCCAGGAACCTATTCCCTACTCTCAACTTCAACAGATGAAGAAGTGGCCAGAAACTTCATTTTATTTGGCAGGCCCGATGTGACCGTGATTGCGGTGGACGCCTCCAGGCTGGAAAGGAACCTTAACCTGGCCTTACAGGTGTTGGAGATCACGGATAAAGCTGTTTTATGTCTCAACCTTATGGATGAAGCTAAAAGGCACCATGTTGCGATCGATGCACGAGCTCTTTCCAGGAGATTGGGTATCCCAGTGGTACCTGCGAGTGCCAGAAACGGTGAAGGGATTCCCGAATTGCTGGAAACGATTCATAAGGTAGCCACTGGTGAAATCAAATGCACACCCCACCGGATCAAGATTTCATCTAAACAGATCAATCAGGCCATTGAGGACCTTAACAAAAAGCTTTTGGCCAAATATCCGGGACTACCAAACACACGATGGATTGCGATGAGGCTACTCGATGGTGACCAGCACATCCTTGATGCAATTAAGAACGATGAATTTCAACTAGCAAGCTGATGAACCAGGATCATTCAAACGATATCATTGAATTGGCATCCAACCTCCGGTGGAAGGTAGGAGAAAACTATCATGACCGACTCACAGAGGGTATTTATACCGATGCTGCAGCCATCACAAGGGATGTAGAGGTACGGGATGGGAAAGCCCATTTTACGTTTGACCGAAAGCTGGATCAGATCCTTACCAGCAAGACATTTGGCTTTCCAATCATGGTGCTGATCCTGTCCATTATCCTCTGGATCACCATCCAGGGAGCCAATTATCCTTCAGGAATGCTCGCAACCCTGCTCCTGGAAAACATCTACCCTTTCTTAAAAGGTGTGGCCAGCAGCATTGGGATGCCCTGGTGGCTGGACGGGTTCCTGATTGATGGAGTTTACCTCGCACTTGGGTGGGTAATCGCTGTGATGCTCCCTCCCATGGCGATCTTTTTTCCCATGTTCACCTTGCTGGAAGACTTCGGGTATCTGCCCCGGGTAGCTTTTAACATGGACAATATGTTTAGAAAAACCGGTGCCCATGGCAAGCAAGCCCTGACGATGAGTATGGGCTGGGGATGTAATGCGGCAGGGGTAGTGGCAACAAGGATCATTGACAGCCCCCGGGAACGACTGATTGCCATCATTACCAACAACTTCTCTCTTTGCAATGGAAGATGGCCTACACAAATCCTAATTGCAACCATATTCATAGGTGCATTGGTACCTCCGGCTTTTTCAGGCCTAATGAGCACAGTCTCTGTGATTGGTATTGCCATGCTTGGAATAGCGTTTATGTTTTTAACCTCCTGGTTACTTTCCAAAACAATGCTGAAAGGAGAAGTATCGACCTTCGCGCTGGAGCTACCTCCCTACCGTCCACCAAGATTTTGGCAGACCATCTATACCTCACTGATTGACCGCACATTGATTGTGCTTTGGCGAGCCATGGTATTTGCGGCACCAGCCGGTGCGGTGATCTGGTTATCATCCAACATCACCGTTGGAGATATGACCATTGCCAACTGGATGATTGAGTGGATGGATGAGTTTGGGGTATTTATTGGGTTGAATGGAGTGATTCTGTTGGCCTACATAGTGGCCATCCCGGCTAATGAAATCGTCCTTCCTACCATTCTGATGCTTACCGTAGCTAACTTAAACCTTATCGGAGTGGGTGCCGGAGATGGTGTAATGTTTGAGTTGGACAGCGAAATGGAGACCGAGGCCATCCTGAGACAAGGAGGCTGGACACTGCTGACAGGTATCAACCTGATGTTGTTTAGCCTTTTACATAACCCATGTAGCACGACTATTTATACTATATACAAGGAGACAAAAAGCTGGAAATGGACGGCTGTGGCCTCCATCCTACCAGTTATTATGGGTTTTGTGGTTTGTTTTTTGGTGGCGCAGATTTATAGGATAGTTGTGGGGTAGAATTTGGATTAATCATTCCTTAAAGCGTCAACAGGATTGACTAGGGCTGCTTTTATAGATTGGATGGAAACAGATAAAATAGCAACCAAGACAACCATTAATAAAGGAACAATAAACATCCAGATATTCATCTCTACCTTGAAAGCATAATTATTCAGCCAGTTATACGCTCCCAAATAAACCAGAGGTAGCGCAATTGCACCTGAAACAAGTACAAGTCCCAGCAGCTTTGCTGGAACAATGATCAAAGCCTGGCCAAGGTTTGCACCTAAAACTTTTCTAACACTAATCTCCCGGGTTCTTTTCATGGCAGCATATGATCCCAACCCAAATAGTCCTAATGCAGCAATAAATATGGCGAGAGCAGAAAACCATAGAAATACCTTACCAAATCTGTCTTCTTCCTGATATTGCCGGTTAAAAAATTCATTCATAAAGAAGTAATTAAATACATCATCAGGAAAGAATTCATTGTATTTCGTTTCTATCATGGCCACATTTTCACTTACGTTCCCGGATATATTTACCGTCACATATTCAATAGCATCGTACCCTTTAAAATACATAAATAAAATAGGCCTGTAACCGTATTGCAAAGAATGCTGGTGATAATCATCCACTACTCCAATGACCCGTGCAGTACGTTCTCCACCAGGATATAAAAATATGATTGATTCACCCACAGCCTTTTCTGGGTTTTGAAAGCCAAGCATTCTGGCAGCAGATTTGTTGATGATGACCCTGTGACCCGTTAATACCGGACCATTTTCATCAAAATAGGATGAAAAATCTTCCCTCATAAAATCTCTACCTGCCAGAACTTGTATATCATAGGTTTTGAAGAAATCATGGTCTGTCCGTATCAATCCAAAGATCGGCGCCTCCTCAATCTCTTGTGTAGGCCTGCGAACAGTGTTAGCCCATTTAATCCGTTTACCCGGTATTTCATTGGAGTATGAAGCACCTTTAATTGCTGGGTTTTGCAACAATTCATCTTTAAACGATTTTATCCTAAGTGGGGTAATGGAATCTGCATATGTGGGAGCTGTTAATACCACGGTATGGTTTGCATCAAAACCTAATTTTTCATTTTGCATGAATGAGAATTGATTGTATACGATATAGGTTCCTGCTACCAATGCGATCGATATAACAAACTGAAAAACGACAAGAAACTTTCTTAATGCCAGACCCTTTCCACCACTTTGAAAATTCCCTTTGAGTATCTGTACAGGGATGAAATCAGAAAGTACAAAGGCAGGGTAAAGTCCAGCCAAAAGCCCCCCACTCAAAAGGATCAACACCAACGTAAACCAGGTCTGAGGATTCAGCCAAATATTATAGTGCAGTACCTCATAGCCAATCAGTGTATTGAATGAAGGAATAAGTACAATCACCAGACATATGGATAGCACCATGGCAATAAAGTTGATAAGTAATGACTCCAACAAAAATTGACGTATTAGCATCCCTCGATTTGCCCCGACTACTTTTTTGATGCCGACCTCCCTGGCCCGGTCCATCGATTTGGCTGTAGAAAGGTTGATAAAGTTTATCAGTGCGATACAAATGATGAATACAGCAACTATTGTCAAAAAGTACAGCGTTGATTCGTTGTTATTGGCAGAAATTTCTCCAAAGAGATTTGACTTTAAGTGAATATCCCTAACAGGTTGGAGCCCAAAACGTGCTTCATATCCAAACCTGTTCATATGATCCCTTAGATATTTTTTTACAAAAGCAGGGAATCTTGATTCAATAACATTCGGATTCGATCCGGGTTTTAGCTTCACATAGGTGTAGAAATTAGGCCATCCCCAGGCGTTGTCATAGTCAAACTTTTGGCCAATTGTCGCCCAGGAGATTACCATATCAATGGGTAAGTGAGTATTCTTTGGAATATCCTCAAAGATTCCTGTCACTTTGAGTGAGATAAGGTCTTCGTTCGATGCATGTAGCTTTCCATTTAAACTGATGGTTTTGCCCAGTGGATTATCATTACCAAAAAACCTTGTGGCTATACCAGAACTTAAAATAATTGTATTGGGCTCTAAAAGGGCATTTATTGGGTTGCCGTAGAGAATTTTAAGCCTAAAATTTGAAATGATCTCATTATTTCCAAAGTAGATATGTCCATCCCGCATATCCGACTTTATTTTTTCCCCCTGATTGTTGAAGTGGGATAAAATACCAGAATTGGTCATTACAATACTATTATCTACTATCCTGGTAAAATTTTCTACTTCAGGAAGGTCTGCAAGCATTGCTGGTCCCACAGAAGGATGATTGGTAGCTGATGTATGAAATTCATTATTTACCAGGTTTTGAGTCAGGGTAACACGATACAGATCATTTGCATCGGGTAGGTAAGCATCATAGCTTCTTTCAAAAGCTACATAATTGATCAGTAAAATAAAGGCTGTAATGCCTACGGACAGACCTAATACATTGATACCTGTGAAGAGCTTGTTTTTGATAAAAAAACGGAATGCAATCTTTAGATGATTCTGTATCATGGCTCAAATCATTTAGATGTTTTACATCTCCTTTATGATGAGTTTAACTGCCTATACTCAATTTAATCTATAACCGTACCAAAAAGTATAATTAACTAGTAATCAAATAGTTAAAATCTTTAGACATTAAGGCAAGCAGTTGAAATGTTAAAATATTAGACAGAAGGGCGTCTAATTTATTTATACAGCCATCTGCAAAGAAATTTACAGCTTCAGTATGGAATTATGGAGGGACATCATCCCATACCCAAATACTTTTTAATCACCATCTCACCATCTGGCATGATGGGCTCCTGTTTCATAAAGGTCTCCAGCTCCTGAGGTTTTAGAAAGAAAAAATCAACCACTTCCCCATCCATGGGTCTGATGGGACCATCATAGCTGGTCAAAAACACTTGCCCCCAAACTTTGACGTATTCGTTCTCAAAGTGAAAATCAAATAGCGATTTGAGCGTCACTCCTGAAATCCCCACCTCTTCTTCAAGCTCCCGAATAGCATTTTGTTCGTAGGATTCATTTTCGGTGACCACGCCTCCTGTAGTCGGGTCGAAATAGCTTGGATAAAGGTCTTTTCTGTCTGATCTTTTCTGCACCAGGATCTCACCTTTGGAATTGGTCACAATCACATAAGATGCCCTGTGCAGAAGGATATTGGCCCGCATGACTGACCGGGGGACTACATCGATAATTTCATTGGCAGAGTTGACTATGACGACTTTTTCTTCCATTGGCCGCAAGATAGTGAAGCAATTCGTAGTGTATTCGTGCCACTACTCAGAGTGGTGGCACGAATACACTACTTTTGCGGCATGAACACCGAAGACACCATCGTCGCGCTGGCAACACCCCCCGGGGTGGGAGCTATCGGAGTGATCCGACTTTCCGGAAAAGAGGCCATATCCATTACCCAAAAGGTATTCAAAAAAGACCTCAGCCAGGTGGCCAGTCATACCCTGCACTATGGGACGATCAAAGATGGCGATCAGGTTGTCGATGAGGTGGTGGTATCTGTTTTCAGGGGGCCTAACAGCTACACCAAGCAGGATGTAATCGAGATCTCCTGCCACGGGAGCCCTTATATCCTGCAAAAGGTAATCAAGCTTTTGCTCAAACAGGGTGCACGACTCGCAAAAGCCGGGGAATATACTTTACGAGCCTTTGTTAACGGGAGGTTTGATCTCGCGCAGGCAGAGGCAGTGGCAGACCTGATCTCCTCAGAGAATGAATCCATGCACAAGGCCGCGATGAACCAGATGCGGGGTGGCTTTTCAGCAGAGATCAAAGCCCTGCGGGAAGAGCTGGTCCACTTCGCCTCCATGATCGAGCTGGAGCTGGACTTTTCGGAGGAAGACGTGGAGTTTGCCAGCCGGGATGAACTTAAAAAGCTCATCCACAACCTTCAAAAGCTCATCCATGCGCTGACGGAGAGCTTTAACCTGGGGAACGCCATCAAAAACGGTATCCCTACCGTGATCGCTGGAAAACCCAATGCGGGGAAGTCTACCCTCCTCAATGCACTTCTCAATGAAGAAAAGGCCATTGTCTCCGACATCCCGGGCACCACACGCGACATCATAGAGGATGTGATCCACATCGACGGGATCAGCTTCCGGTTCGTGGATACAGCCGGTATCCGAACCACCGAGGATCACGTAGAAGCCATTGGGGTGGAACGTGCCCATGCCCGCATGAAAGAAGCCGCCGTGATCATCTACCTGATCGATCTGGCCAATGACACCCCGCATGAAGTATCCCAACAGATAGACTACCTCAAAGAGCTGGGTGTCCCCCACCTCATCGTGGGCAACAAAGCGGATAAACCGAACGAAGAAGTAATCACGGCACTGAAAGAAACAGACTTCCTCAAAATCTCCGCCCACAAGAAGGAAAACCTGGATACCCTGAAAGAAGCCCTCAAAGAAAAGGTTTCCCTCAAAGACTTCAAGGCTGGTAACACCCTGGTGACCACTCTCCGTCACTATGAAAGCCTGGTAGAGACCAACCAGTCACTGGATAAGGTGATTGAAGGGATTGACTCCGGCGTCACCAATGACTTCCTGGCGATGGACATCCGCAACGCCCTCCTCCACCTGGGTGAGATCACCGGTGAGATCACGACTGATGATCTGCTGGATAATATCTTTAGTAAGTTTTGTATTGGGAAGTAAGTTGAATGTGAGTAAACTTCCATGTCTCACGAGATCGTCCAGATCATAAAAAAACCGCTTCCCAATTAAGAAAAGCGGTCTCAAGTCAAATCAGCATTGATGATCATCATACCTTAAACGATTTAGTTGACACATTACCTGGCAGGTCATACGCCTTTACCCGGATTGAACCTCCCTCCGGAATATCCTGTGTGAGTGTAAACTCCCACTGTATTCCATTGGCGGTGGGAGTAGCTTCCCCTGAGGAAATCACTCGCTCATCTTCACCGAGGATGTCAAACCCGACTTTCGCCAGCTGAGGATCTTCATGCGCTTCTACCAGTGCCCGGCTTCCTGCTGTTCCACTTGCTAATACAAGATCACCAATCTCCGGTGCTCTCAGGTAATCGGTCACAGCAAGCGAGTAAGCATTCCTGACCCTGGTGATGCCGGCAGCTGCCGCTTCGTAGATAGGTCCAAGTACCTCATTTGCGATTGCTTGCTTCGCAAAGGAAGTTGCATATCTAAAACGCATGTTCTGCCTCTGCTGAGCCTCGGATCCTTTACCACGACCCACTGGTCTCGAGGATACGATGGTTTGACCATTCATGCTTCTGTAAACTAGTTGGCTGCCTAGCATACCACTAGCCCCCTGTAAAAACAGGTTCTTTTTTAAAGTTGCCATTGTTATAAAATTTATAAAGTGATAAAAAGATTGAAGAAGAGGCCTCCTGAGATTTTTAAAAGCAAGAATTGTTCCATAAAATGGTATGAGGCGTGATTTTCAGATGTTTTTGAAAACATTTGGAGTAAATTACATATACTGCATATGACACACAACCATGAGCGATTCTTATACGTTTAAAGACTGATATCTTCTCCGTGTCCGCCCAACATAGTTTCGATGTAGTTGGGTCTTGCTTTAGTCAATCCTTTATTCTCAAAAAGAGAAAATACATGTCATTTTTAGAGTACGAGGCTTAGCTTCCTGAGTGGATCCCAATTGGCTGGCTTTTCTCTATCATATTACTTAAGTACAATTAATGCCTGACCGTAGAGGTGTAAAGGAAGTGTAAAGGAAGTGCGAACGGAGACCGAACGCACCCCTGGGGGACTATGGCACTTTCTTATTAGAATAATACAATTATTTGGTGGTATGTGGTGTTTTTACGGGATACCAGATGATAAGCTGCAAGCAAAAGTATCGGGAAGTGATTGGGAAGCTGAATAAATAGCTATACGGAAAATACTTGAAGTAAAATAATACTCTTAGAATTGATAGGTGAATAATTTGCACTTAATGTATTATATTTCAACAAATACTTTAAATTCACAAGCGCCCACTCATCATCTGACCAATGTCAACTTATTATGCCTATAGGGTTTTTTTGAATAAAGCACCTCAAATTAATCTCTTTGATAATAGATCAAAAGAGGAACACTATTTAAATATTTTTACTCAATTAGAAGAAAATCATAGAGCTCAATTTACAGACTATGGAGCTGAATTATTTATTTATTTTCATAAGAGAATTAATGACAAAATCATTATATGTCACTTAGCCAAGAAACAAGAATATGAAAAGCCATTAGCGGAGGCTGACCATATAGAAAGGACCACTGATATTAAGTATCCTTTTGTTCACCTTGTTTTTCACATTAAAAGGCAAATAGTTTTAATTGAAAAAAATACTACTGCGTTTCAGCAAATAGAGACCGTCCAAAATAAAGTTGAAAAATATCTAAACATTGGATTAGCGCAAGCTAGCATTACTGCTTCACTTGGTGAGATCTCAGACAATAGAGAGTTCTGGAGCAAAGTATCAAAATTTGATATGGTTGAAGATATTGAGTTTGATTATAAACCTCCCAATTTCTTTGGTGGAGCAAATGAAGCAGACAGAATAGTTAAGGAAGTTCATGAAGAAACCAACTTCAGAAAGTTTAAGATATTCCTCGAAAATAAATTTGAAGGGCTAAAATTTAATAAAGAAAACTTTGGAGATCATATTAAGAGGTTGGCTAGTGGTGCTGGAAATTTTATAGTTCATGGTGTTATTGATGGTATCAAACAGGTTGCAAAAAATATAACTACAATTGTATCCAAGCCTATTAATGATATTGAAATGGAAAATGAAGAAAGTTTAGAAACAACTTTTGAAGAAATTGATAAGTTAAATGAAGATGAAAATAGTTAAGCTATTAATAGTATTCATTGTTGTTTTTCTTTTCTCCTTTACTACGATTCATTATGAACTTATTGATTACGATTTCTTCGTTGAAACAGAATTTCTTTTCACATTTCTCAGTGTATTTATAGGTTTTGCGATTACTATATACACCTATATAACATCAATCTTTGATCGAGTTAAACACAAAATAAAAATCACATATTCAACAGAAACAGATATTTCTAATAAAATTCAGATTTTAGTAAATGTTCATTCAGAAATAAGAGATGATATAAACTTTGTTATAGTTGGGCTAATATCAACTATAGCTTTTGCACTATCTAATACCTTGATAGAAAGAATAGCTTGCGATTGGTACTATGTAATGGAAATAAAGCATTCAATCTTATTATCAATCTTTATACTTTCAATAGTAGCCATTTGGGATTTGATAAAGGTTGCTTTCATATTTTCAGATTTTTTAGCTCAACCAGATAAGAAAAAAAATGAAGAAAAGTAATAAAACATCCCCCTTTCTTCTCAGCTTTCTTCTCTTCATTTTCCACACAGATCCAGTCAGATATTACTACAATTTTATCGTGCGTATTAAAGGACTCTAGTTTCTCATTTCAAATCAAATAAGGAATTATCCAGATTTCAGGAGTAAGTGACTTGAGACGTCTTAAAAGTGCATCAAATGAGGAGTCTAGGTCCAATCTGATTTAGATTGAGTAGATTTAGTAAACCAACTTCCCCTTAACCTAATGAGAAAAATCTATCCCATGTTTCTAGGTATAGCAATGATAGCATGTACCTCAAATCCAGATCAAAATGTAAATGAAAATATGCCCCCAATCAATGAGGTCTTTGTTAGGTTCAATGAACAAAGCCTAAGATTAGACCCTTTGGCTGCAAACCTTAGTGGGGTGCAACAAGGAATGGATACTCTACCCAATTATCTTTCCGAAAATTACTCACAGTCATTTATGAATCATTATCAATCATTTATTGAAGAACTAAATAAGTATAAACCAGAAGAGTTAAACAGGGATGAAAGGTTGGAATATGACTTCTTAAACTGGTATTGTAATAGTATGATTCAACAAGGCAGACTATTTGAAACAATGTTGCCTATTAATCAAATGTCTGGTCTTAATATTGATATGAGAATTATCGGAATGGGAGGTAATATCCAGCCATTTGAGACAGTAAAGGATTACGAAAACTGGTTAAGTAGACTAGAAGATTATGCCGTCTGGTTAGATCAGGCTTTAATTAATATGCAAAAAGGAATAAAGATTGGCTACAAGCAACCAAAGGAAATCACAGAAAAAATAATTCCTCAATGGGAATCTTTTCATTCTACTACTGCAGAAGAGAACGTATTCTTCACTCCAATCAAAAATATGCCAGATGAAATATCATATGAAGATAGCGTTTCATTAGCAAATAAATTCAAGATCATGATTATTGATCTGTTAACTCCTAGGTATGAGGGAATAACTGAATTCTTAAAGAATGATTATTTAAATAACCCAAGGCCAACCGCCGGTATTTCATCAATCCCTTATGGCAAAGAAACCTATGAGCAATTATTAAAATATCATACCACAACTGATTTATCACCAGACTCCATATTCAATCTGGGTATGAGCGAGGTAAGTAGAATACGGGGAGAAATTTCTAATGTGATGGAAGAAGTAAAATTTAAAGGAACTTATAAAGAATTCTTAGAACACATCAGAACAAACCCTGACTTAAAACCATTTACTGAGCCTCAACAAGTTATTGAAAACTTTTATTCAATTCATGAAAGAATTAAACCTAAACTAAATGAATTGTTTTCGATAAAACCTCGTACTCCTTTTGAGGTTAGAAGAACTGAGGCCTTCCGAGAAGCTTCAGCCAGCCCAGAATATTCAGCCGGGAATCCAGATGGTTCAAGACCAGGGATATTTTACATTCCAATTCCAAATGTTCCAGATTACAATATCAATAAGGATGAAGCACTCTTTCTACATGAAGCAATACCGGGTCATCATCTTGAAAAGATGCTTACAATTGAGAATAAAAAAATTCCAGATTTTCGAAAGTCAATTCGTGTAACTGCATTTGTAGAAGGTTGGGGACTTTATTGTGAGTCGTTAGGTAAGGAGCTTGGCTTATATTCCGATCCTTATCAATACTTTGGTATGCTTAATATGGAGATGTTTAGAGCAATAAGATTAGTGGTAGATGTAGGATTACATTATAAAAGTTGGACTAGAGAAGAAGCAATTCAATTTCATGTTGATAATATGGGATTAGGTATGGTCAGGTTTGTTGAAAGATATATGGTATGGCCAGGGCAAGCCACCAGTTACAAAATAGGTCAGCTGACAATCCTGGCACTTAGAAACAGAGCAGAAGAAAAATTAGGAGATCAATTCGATATTAAGGAATTCCATAACCAGGTACTCAAAGATGGACCTATACCTCTCACATTGTTAGAAAAGAAAATAGATAATTGGATTGGAGAGTCTTTGGAAACTAATTAGGTACTGTTATTTTCCCGTTTTCATTCTCTAACGGTCAAAAAAGCTGTCGTCGGGTAAGTTTAACCTCCGACACTACCACAGCCTCCTGGAGACCGACCAGGCCCTTAACAAGGTCCTTGAAGGCATCGATAACCAGGTAACCAATGATTTCGTGGCCATGGACATCCGACATGCCCTGCAATCCCTCGGTGAGATTACCGGTGAGATCACGACGGATGATCTGCTGGATAATATCTTCAGTAAGTTTTGTATCGGGAAGTAAGTTGAATGTGAGTAAACTTCAATGTCTCACGAGATCGTCCAGTATCATAAAAAAAACCACTTCCCTATTAAGAAAAGCGGTCTCAAGTCGTATTAGCATTGATAATCATCATACCCTAAACGATTTAGTTGACACATTACCTGGAAGGTCATATGCTCGTACCCGGATTGAACCTCCCTCCGGAATATCCTGTGTGAGTGTAAACTTCCACTGTATCCCATTGTCGGTGGGAGAAGCTTCCCCTGAGGAGATCAAGCATTTATCTTCACTAAGGATCTCAAACCCAACTTTCGCCAGCTGAGGATCTTCATACGCTTCTACCAGTGCCCGGTTTCCTGCTACTCCATTTGCTAAAACAAGATCACCAATCTCAGGTGCCCTCAGGTAATCAGTAACCGCAAGTGAGTAAGCATTCCTGACCCTGGTGATGCCGGCAGCTGCCGCTTCGTAGATAGGTCCAAGCACCTCATTTGCTATCGCTTGCTTCCCAAAGGAAGTTGCATATCTAAAACGCATGTTCTGCCTCTGCTGAGCCTCGGACCCTTTACCACGACCCACTGGTCTCGAGGATACGATGGTTTGACCATTCATACTTCTGTAAACTAGTTGGCTGCCTAGCATACCACTAGCCCCTCACCTGGCGCGGAAGTTTCTTCCGCACATATTGCCCACTGGTATGTGATTCCCTGTAGCATAACAAAAAATGACTCACCATAAAAGTTAGGCTTCTGAATATCTGAAGGACCCCCTACCCGTTCTGGGAGACTATGATAGAAGGTTAACATCATTCACTATTATTTATGTAGCTATGTAACAAAAGTCACTGAGACAGGCTTTCCTCCTGCTAGTTTTGCATATGAAGGAATCAAAATCTCACAATTTAAGTTACTTTTAATGTATGAAATCAATTTACTTTGGCAGCAAGGAAGAAAATAATACAAGGCGTGACAGGGAATTTCTTGCACTATCCCCTTCCGAAAGGGTCAAACGATTTCTAGAGTTATCAATGGCGCTTACCCGATTTGAATCCATTTCATCCACTAAAAAGGGGAACTTCATTCTAAAAAAAGACTAAGTGGAATTTGATGACATGGTTATTGAATTTCTGGATAAAACATCTCAACATGGTGTTGAAATGGTGATGGTGGGTGGTGGAGCTGTCAATTTCCATGGCTATCAAAGACATTCTGCTGATGTAGATTTCTGGATTAATGTTACCACTGAAAACCTGGAGAAACTAAAATCCTCTTTGCTGGACTTAGGTTATGATTTCAATGATTTTCCCGAAGGGGTAAGACAAAAAGAACAAAACATATCCATCAAGATTTCCCCTTTATTAGAAATTGAATTAATTACAAGCTTCAATCCCGGCAAAAGCTTTGAAGAGGTATGGAAAGACTCAGAAACAGCCACATTTAAATCTGAAACCAGAACCATCAAATATCAAGTGATAAATCTTCAAGACTTGATTAAAAGCAAGATCAGATCAGCCAGACCCAAAGACCTCCTGGATGTTCAGGAATTAAAACGGATAAAAGATTCAAACTAGTGTGAAAGGGTATTTTACTTATCATGATGATATCAACCTACTTGATAATATCTTCAGTAAGTTCTGTATCGGGTAGTGGTTGAGGGGGTTAATTCCCGTTGATTAACCAAAGAATACCTATGATATTCATCATAACTCCGGCAAAATTTCCACCCCATTTTACCTGACCTCTCCAAAGGTCCCCTCTTTCGATTTGTTTTCCTGTATTAATTACAATTATGCTAATTATACCAAATAAGATCAATAGCAGCTTAATTATCATATAACAAGACATGATCTAATTTATGAAAATCCATTTACCTACTGCTGTGTAACAAAAGTCACTGAAGCGGGCTTTTCCTCCTGCTAGTTTTGCATGTGAAGGAATCCGGGTAAGGGGTCGTCATCAAACAAAAACACCCCCTGCCCCGGTTATAACAATAAACCTGAAGCGTTCAAAAAACGATAAAATATGAAGATCAAGCAATTTGAAGATAAAGGCCTGGCACATTTCTCTTATGCCATTCTCAGTGAAGAAAAGAATGAAATCATATTGATAGATCCGGCCCGGAACCCGCAGCCTTACTATGATTACGCGAAAGCTCAGGGCGCTGAAATCACAGGTGTCATCGAAACGCACCCCCATGCAGACTTTGTGAGCGCTCACCTGGAAATCCACCAGACTACCGGAGCGATCATTTATGTGAGTGAGCTGTTGGGGGCCGATTATCCTCATCTGACATTTGATGAGGGTGATGTCATCGAGTTGGGAGAGATGAAATTAAAGGCTTTGAATGCTCCCGGACACTCTCCAGACAGCATCAGCATTGTTGCAGAGCAAAGAGGCAAAGATATAGCTGTATTCACGGGAGACACCCTGTTTATCGGGGATGTTGGTCGTCCTGACCTGCGAGAAAAAGCCGGTAACACAACCGCCAAACGCGAGGAGCTGGCGCGCCAGATGTACCACAGTACGCGTGAAAAACTCATGAAGCTGGAGGATGATGTCATCGTTTACCCTGCTCACGGCTCCGGCTCCCTATGCGGTAAAGCCCTGAGCGATGCCCAGAGCAGTTCGATCGGTGCGGAAAAAACAGGCAATTACGCCCTGCAAACTATGTCTGAAGAAGAATTCGTAAATATACTGTTGGAAGACCAGCCTTTCATCCCCAAATATTTCGGTTATGATGTGGCGCTCAACAAAGCAGGAGCACCCACCTTTAAACCCGCTATGGCGGCTGTGAAAAAATTAGAGAAGAACTTTAATGTTGAACCAGACAGCATCGTCATAGACGGTCGTCCGCAAAAGCTGTATAAAGCCGGACATATCAAAGGCGCGATCAATATCCAGGATGATCCCAAGTTTGAAACCTGGGTAGGCAGCATCGTCGGCCCGGATGAAAATTTTTACCTGGTAGCCGAAAACGAGCAGGTTTTGGATAAACTCATTGAAAAAACAGCCAAAATAGGTTATGAGCAGCATATCGCCGGGGCATTTGTCTATGATCAGCCGGGTGGTGAAACCAGCATACCCTTTAAAGTGGAGAAATTCAGGGGACATGAGGATGAATTCACCATCGTGGATATCCGGAATACCAGCGAAACCAAAGCAGGTAAGTTTTTTGATCATGCCATCAATATTCCATTACCAGAGCTGAGAGAACGGACCAGCGAGATCCCTACCGACAAACCGGTGGTGGTGCATTGCGCGGGAGGCTATCGTTCATCAGCAGGTAGTAGTATTCTGGAAAGTGCCCTGCCTGTAGATGTATTGGATATGAGTGAAGCAGTCAGCGAGCTGAAGGATTCATACGCATCCGCTGCTCATGCACAAGAAGAACAACATGTTTAATCTATTTCAAAAAAGAACACAACCATGTCATTTAAAAATATAGCAGCTCAGGATTTTAAAAAGATACAGGAAGAAAACCCCAACGCCCGTGTGCTGGATGTGCGAACACCGGCAGAGGTAAGTCAGGGAAAAATTCCGGGGGCCATAAACCTGGATGTAAGCGACAGATCTTTTGTCGAAGACATCCATAAGCTGGAAAAAGACAAGACCTATTTACTATACTGTCGCAGCGGTGCCCGAAGTGCCCAGGCCTGTGGGTACATGGCTCAGCAGGAGTTTTCCGACCTCTATAATTTGAGCGGCGGGATCCTTGGATGGCCCTACGACACTGAATAGTCAATTAGATGGCCTAGAAATGTCCGGCGAACTTCCCGGACATTTTACCGGGCTAAAGGATGGCGAAAACATCTCAGGCAATCAAAACACTGGCTTGCATTTGCTCATGTTTCCATATAAACATGGCTTGAGGAAATCCCGCATACCATTGTTAAATCAATATGACTGAACAATGAAAAAAATATTAGTACCTACAGACTGTTCGGACCTATCAGGCTATGCCCTGACCCTGGCAGATAAACTGGCAAAGCAAAGTGGAGCTGAAATTTATGCGTTACGTGTAGTGCCCACTCCAGCCAACGCAGTCTTCAACCAGCAGGGGGAACTTGTGGAAGGAGAAGATTTTGATGTGGAAGCAACGATGGCGGAACAGGAACAGGCACACTTGAAAATAAGTGACTGGATCAAAAAATCCGGGTTATCCGCGACGCCCGTTGTCAAAGCAGGAAACCTTACGGACCAGATCCTTCATTGTGTAAAACGAGAAGAGATCGACCTGGTGGTCATGGGCACGCATGGTCTTACTGGCTTTCGTGAGCTGATCGCTGATTCGGTAACGGGGCATGTGGTGCGACAGTCGTCTGTGCCGGTACTTTCACTGAAATGTGACCGTTCAGACCTGGAGATCAAAAATATTGTGTTTGCCAGCAGCTTCGAAGGAAAACGGCCAGCTACCATCAGCTTCATCAAAACCCTGCAAGAAGCTTTTGGCGCTAAACTCCATCTGTTACGGATCAATACGCCAGGTCATTTTAAAACCAGCCGTCAGCTGCAGGAGCTTATGCAGGCTTTTGTAAAACAGAATGAACTGAGCCAGGTGGAACACCATATTTACTGCGATAAAGATGTAGAATCAGGCATTTTACACTTTACAGAAGACAATAACATGGACATGATCAGCATTGAAGTGGAACCGGACAGGCTGGCCAAACTCTTTCACAAGCACATTTCGTCTGCTTTGGTGCACCACGCCTATTACCCCGTCTTAACATTTAAAAATTCACAGGTAAAATTAGTATAGCGAAAAATTTGTATGATAGAATATTTGAGTCAACCCTGGCCATGGTATGTGGCGGGCCCGATGATCACACTGGTGATGGGCCTCTTGTTGTTGGTAGGAAAAAGTTTTGGGGTATCAGATACTTTGAGGACGACCTGTGCCATTGGTGGCGGAGGCGCTTTGAGTGAATTCTTTGATTTTGACTGGAAAAAGCAGATCTGGAATTTACTTTTTGTGTTGGGTGCCGTGATCGGAGGTTTTATTTCCTCCACCTGGCTACAACAGTCAGAGCCTATCCCACTGGCGCAGGATACAGTCATGACATTGCAGCAATTAGGCATTGAAAATCCGGGAGCTGATTATCTACCCGGTGAGATATTTAGCTGGGAAGCTTTGGTTACCCTGCGAGGCTTTCTGATGCTGGTAGGTGGTGGATTCCTGATTGGTTTCGGTGCCCGCTATGCAGGCGGATGTACCTCGGGACATGCCATTAGCGGATTGAGCAACTTACAGCTACCATCCCTAATAGCGGTGATCGGCTTCTTTATCGGAGGGCTCATCATGACCTACTTTCTTTTACCACTTCTCTTAACCCTTTAATACCGCAAATTGATGATGAAATATATCAGTTACATATTCATAGGCACATTATTCGGCATTGTCATGACCAAATCCCAGGCGATCTCCTGGTACCGGATCTACGAGATGTTTCGGTTCGATGCATTCCATATGTATGGAATCATTGGGTCGGCAGTAGCCTTAGGCATCGTGGCAGTGGCCCTGATTAAAAAATATCAAGTGAAAAGCACAGAAGGGACTCCCATCACCTTTTCATCAAAGAATAAGAGCATCCCTCGCTACCTGATTGGTGGCACCATCTTCGGTCTGGGCTGGGCGATGGCAGGTGCCTGCCCAGGCCCCATGTATACACTGATCGGGAATGGGTACGGAGTGATCCTGGTGGTGCTGGCAAGTGCGGTACTAGGCACGCTTACTTATGGTGTGATAAGAAACAAACTGCCTCACTGATCGTTTTTTAGTTGGTCTGAATCCGGGTAGGCAGTATGTTTCCATCTGCCATCCACCGATTCGCTCAATCTTCATCTATAATCCCCTTTACCCTTCCCACTTCTCCGGTTTCCAGACGTACTTTGATGCCATGAGGATGGTTGGGTGATTTAGTGAGGATCTGTGCCACAAAACCGCTGGTGAGTTCTCCCGATCGCTGGTTGTGCTTTTCCACGATCTCTACTTCTGCTCCTATACTGATATTGCTTCGTCTGGTTCCGTCGTTCATGAGGGAAAGGTAAAATGAATCAGTAAATTTTGGGGATTTCTTATATCCTATCTTTAGAAAAACCCGTCCTCTCCTTCGATCTTTCCCCATCCCTACCCTTCTATTTGCAAATTCTGCCAGGTGATCGCCATACCGTAGGCAGCTTTTGCAATTAAACCTTCAAATCCTCCTATTGCCCCAATATTCAGTTTCATGGGCTGATTATTTAGGTGAATTTTTACATCATGTAAAACCCTAAATAAACGCTTATGCAACGTTTAGTAATGTTTTCGATCACCATGCTGCTTTTGACTGCACCAGTCCTGACAATTGCTCAGGGATTTGCCATAAAAGCAGGCGCGAATCTTTCTTCATGGTCTGGGGATGATGTGGAATCCGCAGACGTACGAATGGGTTATCAGCTAGGTCTTCATTATCGGGCCAGGGCCTCTGAGAAATTAAGCATTGTACCGGGCATTCAATTCACTCAACGGGGTGTTCAGGATTCGGATAAAGAAACCTATGATTGGTACGACAACACAGAAATCTCCTATGAGTACCAAATGAAGGTAAGAGCCAACTACCTGGATTTTCCATTGGCATTAGAATACCAGGTAGACCCAGCGCTTTACCTGATCGCCAGGCCAATGCTTTCAGCTCTGCTCAAAAACAACTACACTGAGATTTACCGGGAGTGCCTCGATGGAGAATGTACAGGAGCTAAAGATGAAGATGAGATAGATACCTTTCGCAGTGCCGACTTTAGTCTGGGTGTGGGGGTTGGATATCTGATTTCTGAGCATATCGGTTTTTCTGTAGGCTATCAGTGGGGATTGATGACACTTGACGAGGAAAAAGATGCTGAAGCATTTAACCGAACAGTAGATTTCTCACTTGAGTACAGATTTTAAGAATCACTAAACCTTTGAAATTATGAGAACGATCATAATAATATTAAGAATATATGCCGTCATTGCCCTTATCCTTGCTTTTACTCAATGTAATGATGAGTTGGAGTTTGATGAGCAGGGGATTACCAGAATCACGGTCATCGATGAATGGACAGGAAATGCGGTTCCGAATGCTACTGTCAAAGTTTACAATAATGTTGATGATTGGGCCTTTGAACAAAACCTGCGAATGACCCTGACTACCGATTCGGAAGGTATAATCACGTTGAGAGATCTGAACAGCGGAGATTACTACCTGGATATAGTGAAAGGTAACATGTCCAACTGGCAATACCCGTACGGGATTTATGTGGAGCAGGGAAATATTTATATCGATCAGGTATGGCTCTCTGTTAACTTCAATTTCACCATCTCTTCAGCTCAGGGCAAAGATTGGGAGATCACGAAAGTATATGATGAATTCGATAATGACATCAGTGGTGACCCTGACCACTCATGTATCATCGGCAATGTAGTACACTTTGAAAAGGCTGGCTATTACTCCATGGATGATGGTACCAATCGATGTGATACTTTGCCACAGTTTCGTGAGGCAAGCTGGTGGGGCTACGGCCAGAATCTAGTGCTGCTCATCAATGGAGTGGATGTAGAGGAATATTTCGTATCTACTTTCGACGAAGATCATTTCATCCTGATAGATTATTCCGGAGAAGACCTGATCCAGTACAGATATGAACGGATCTGATGTTTTTTTAAACCGAAGCCGGCACGGAAACTACTTCCGTGCTGGTTTTATCATTTAACAGTAGCGTCATGAAACATCTACTTATCACCATCAGCCTGACATTTATGATGAAAATAGCTTTCGGGCAACCCATGGATTCTATCGGCTTTAGCAAGGCCAGGATCCAATCAGGTAAATACACCTTAAATCAATTTGGTATTTCGAAGATCAAGCTAGAAACAAAAGGGCCCACTCCTGTCACCGACGATGGCATTGCCACAGGTGAAAAGGTCGTTGAAGGCCTATTCACTTTGTTTACCGGTTGGACCACAAGCTCCTCTTCTGAATCTCTGTGGCAGCTTAACAACAGCGTGAAACTTGGTGGAATCAAAAAAGAAATCGCTTTTCCAGTTCAGGTGACTGGTTTTTATGAAAAGACCCGTGAACGAGTGAGAGACGAAAGTGGCAGCTCGCTGGAAACATATGAAACCTATAATTTATACTGGGACGAAGGAGCTAAAGGATCCATAATTGAGGAAGAAGACACTTTGGGAACTTTTGCCCTAAAACCCATGAATACTTTACTTGACTCCATTGAATACTGGAAGAGTTTCACCAGCCATACTCCTGTGTGGCTTGAAGAAAAGCTGGAATACTACAGCAACTATGATCGGCCAATGGATTTTGTTCTGGCTATCATCTTACAAGACCAGTCTTATACCCTCGTTTATAATGCAGAGAATTTCCGGTGTGCATTGATCAACCAGTACGAAATGGTCGGTCTTTGGCAGTATGCACCTTCCAGGGGGCTCTTTAGTTCCAGGAAAAAAAGCATTAATCCTTACATGCTGATGCCTTCCGGACAGTCAGATGAAGATGCTCAAAGAACGCTCTCTCTCTCTTGATATTAGGATTAAGTCTGGCTAATAGTATGTAGAGCCCACTTTTGAATTGTTATTGCTACCTTTAATCGCGTCAGCAATTATGAATGAAAGAAATAAAGGAAAATATCCCCGAAAAGTATAAACAGGCCGTTCATGAAATTGCGGAAAGTTTGTTGGCTGGTTTTGTCTGCTTTTTTAATCCAGATTCTCTGGAAGTAGAGTCCCTTCCAAAGATGCTGCTTGAAGATCCTGAAGAGTATGAATCAATGACGGGTGAATCACGGGAAAATGAAGAAAAGAAGCATGAAAAGTGGAAAAAATACATTGAAATAGATCCCCTGGATTCCAGCGAAGCATTTAGGATCATGGAAAACTTTGCTGAGCAAGTTGTAGACCAGCATTTACAAAACAAGCTTATCACTGCACTCAATAACAGAAAACCTTTTGCCAACTTCAAAATGGTAGTTGAAGGCTCTGAATACCGGGAGCATTGGTTCCAGTTTAGACAGCAAGCATATGAGCGTCATGTATGGGATCTGATACAGATGGACATAGAGGAATTGAACTAGCAATTTACACTACAATGGGACTTACTATTCATTATAAAGGCATTCTAAAAAAGCCCGAAATGGTCTACCCTCTCATCGAAGAAATGAGTGATGTGGCTCAATCAATGGGTTGGAATTACCAGGTAATGGATAATGATTGGGACTTACCTAATACTTCCTTTATTGATTCCGAAGGTTCCATTCAGGGTCACTTACCACTCAAAGGAATTCTTATTAAAATGCACACTAAATGTGAATCATTTTCTCTTTTGTTTGATGCTAAAGGCAGGATGACAAACATGGTCACAATGGCCCTGGGAGAAAATGAAGCTGACTGGCAACATACCAAAACCCAGTTTGCCCCTGTGGAAATACACATCTCGATGGTGAAGCTGATGAAATACCTAAGTAACAGGTATTTTAAGCAGTTTGAAGTATTTGACGAGGGGAAATTCTGGGAAACTGATGATGAGGCATTACTTACTCAGAAACATAGCTTTCTTGGTGATATGATATCAAAACTGGGTGATGCCCTGGATAAAGGCCTGAATGATGAATCAGTGAACAATCAAGGCCTAGTTGAAAGAATAGAGGCCATTATAACTGAAATGCACAAAAGATCTCGAAAATAGGATACCACTACAACACCAATCCTTCGCAATTCACTCCCTATCTTAAACAATTACAAATTCATCCCGGTAGTATAATAATTGATTACATATGATCGAGTATTCATATTGAAATAATGTAATTCCATCTTGATCAATTAACATTTAATCTAAAACAATTAAAATCCTATCTTAGAATAATTACATCTTATGAGGTGTAATCAATTCTTGCATGCATAAACCCCTGACTTTTGTTTTTATGAAGCCGTGCTATTCTCCTCCCGATAAGGTTTTCGTGTCTTCGGATTTCTGCTGCCTAAAGTAGAGTGGTGTATTTCCGGTATTCTTCTTAAACTGGTTGAAAAACGTACTCTTGGATTTGTAGCCAACCATCTGCCCTATCCCTTCTATGGTTAGCTGCTTAAAGGCATCACTTTCGATCATGGATTTTGCCCGCCTGATACGATAATAGCCAAGCAACTCCGAAAAACTTTGTCCATACTCCGCATTGATCACAAATGACAGCTGATGTGCCGGTACTTTCATCAACTCGGCCATTTTCTGGAGAGAAAAATCACTTTCACAAAAGGCCGTACTATTCTCAAAAAAAGCATCAATCTCATGTTTCAGTGCTTTCCGTTTGGCCTTTGGGACAATACCCTTAATAGGTTTGAGTATTGATCCCCCTTTTTTATTTTCCAACAGCTGAAAAGAGGTATTTTCTTCCTGGACCATTCTTCCATCAAACGCAAAGTATACAATAAGCAAGGTCAGGACGTTGGAAAACATGGGTACTAATAACATATCTATGACCTGGTTACTAAGATCGAAAAAGCCAAAAATTGCCATCGTTACAGACAGGCTGATGAGCAGGACCACAAACGTACGAACAAACCTGTATCGTCTCCTGATGATGTGGTTTTCACCAAATCTTATGGTAAGATGATGCGCTTTCCTAATGAAGAAAATAAAATAGATACTGTGAGCTAAAAATAAAACGTAAATGGGAGTCATCGTAGCCAGGGCAAGCCCGCTCTCCCAGCGGTAAGAGACAATATCTTCAATATAGTGCAGCCTGGCTGGAGCATCTAAAACGAAAAGAAACACCATCATCAGCAGTAAGTAGTAAGACACCGGACCCCACATGTAAACCTGAAACTTCCAGCCAGTCTTTAAAGGAATTTTCAGACTTTCATGGAAAAACAAAACACACAAGGGATAGTAAAGCATACTGCCAGCATTTCCCACAAACATCAATGAAATGTATTCAGTCTCCTGCAAATAGTTGAGCAGGTTGGTAATCATAAGAGGTATGGCGCTACCGATGATGAAGGCCAGAAGCTTATTAAATCTTTTATTGCTTCGCTGAAAAAAGAATAGTAGAAAAAGTAAAAGCTTATTTCCAATTGTAATAAAGGAAATAAAAAGATACACCTGGTGCCAACTCATATCAAATACCCAAACAAGGCCGCAAGATAAGCCCTACTTTCATTTCAACAAGAATATGAAAACAATCTCCTTTTGGTTCGATCTTATAATACCGCACTCCATTTTGCTGAAATGAAACTCTTTTCAATTGGCTTCCCATCATATTCGAGGGTCGAAATGAGGTGCATCGCTTGAATTGAAGAATCACCGTTTTTCACAAAGCTTGTTTAAGGGCGATGTGCCCATTTCGAACTTTCACAACAAACGTCAACTGTATGAAACGCCTGTTTATTTTGCTGGGCTTCTGCTTATCGCTGTCAGGATATGCCCAGCTTTCAGAGTACCCGCTTAACGGAGAAAAGACCCAACGATTTGCTTTATTCTATGGAACCCTTACTAACGAGTGGTCCGGAAAAATAGAGGATGTATCACACAGTACGGTAGTGATTGACTGGAGTCAAAGCAAGTCAACATTTGGTTGGGGAAAATACCAAAACAGTCATCGGTATAAGATCCTGGGAGACATTATTTCGGTGTTGTATACCGGGGGTATTCTACATGAGACAGAAACCGGAACTCCATATCTGTCAAACCTCTTAGGATGGCACAACTTTGCCTTCTCAGCACTCTACACCCAATATGCCCAGTTATCACTGGGATTGCATGCCGGAGATTACCTGTATGGTATTGAAGGGATCAACAATGACAAAGATTCGGATCAAAATACAAGCGGCACTCGCTACTACTATGGGGCGGCAGGCCCGGCATGGATGGCTGATTTGGCAATGGGGAAAAGCGGCTTCTGGCTGCACTATGAGGGCTCTTATGCCTTCACTTTTGGTAAAGAACCACTGGAAGTAGCTCCCGATGTAAAACCCAGGATCCTCAATCAGTCTTTTGAGCTGAGATGGCGACAGCTGTTTATCAACGCGGAGATTGTCTACGGCCTCAACGACTGGGGCAACCGGATCAAGCGACAACAATACGGTATTGGTATCCAAATCTAACTTCTGAGCATATGAAACACATTTTTGGACTCATCGCCATGCTTTCACTCATCCTTAGTGGCTGTGTGGAAGAGAAAGCACCTGGCTGTGGCCTGTGGAAACTGGAAATCAACAACCCGGAAGCTTCAGTGAAAGTGGAGAATGGCAGGTTGATTGTGGACATCCCCAATCCCAAAACATTTATGGACGTGCGGTTAATACAGCAGCAGGCAGACGGGGAACTTCACCCGGAAGTTGGCCTCTGGTTTAATGGCACTCTCGATGCCACATCGCTCACACAGGAAGATGCCTATGCAGAGATGCGGTTTTCTTTTGGATACCAGGCCGGTGATGGTGCTACATTTTTAGGTTTAGCTGTCAACTCCGAAGGACATCGAAAAGCATATGTCAACGAACAGAGCGTCTACTCATCAAAAACAGGTACTTATTTCTTTCGGGCAGAAGGGACATCGGCATACTTTGAAAAAAACCATGACATCAATCCCCTGCAGATCCCCCAGATCTCAGCTGCTGCCAAAGTCTTTTACATCGACTTTGGTGTAGACCCTGCCATAGCCCATCACAATCCCATTGCTTCACTGCATGCAGAGGTAGACTTTATCAAGTTTGGTGATCATGTATTGACTCCGTTTGATGAGTCCGAGCTTCGTGACATAGATAAGCAAAAGCTGGGTTTCCGATGGGACGAATTCGATTGTAACTCATTAATAAACTAATCATGAAGAAGCTGTTTATGCCTGCCACGTTTCTATTGGCACTTTTGTTCACTTCCTGTGAGGAAACTCCTGAGCCTCATGGCCCTTGTGAAGACGATCAGTGGGCCACCGCCACCCTGAATGGGGAGGAACACTGTATGGGAAAGGCTGAAGTCACCTACTGGAACGCCAACACTAACTCAGCCATTATCAACCTGATCACCAAGCAGGCCGATGCCACAGATACGGAGATACATGTGGACTTTAGTATCCCGGTTGAGGGCGTTTCACTCAATACCCCCTACCCTATGAAATCAGGAAAGATATTTGATGCGGACGTGATCACAGAAGGGTCTATCACACTTCTGGTTTTCGATCCGCCTTCAGTGAATAAAGCTGGCTGCATTGCGGGTACATTCAACCTGAAGGCAGAGAATGGGGGCATTACAACATTCAATTATACCAATGGCCGGTTTGTCTATTTCAAGGGACAGGGCACCGAGTCATCCATTTCTACCGGCTGCAATCCTTTTTAATCCGTACTATCATGAATAAACAAATCCTCCTTACGCTACTACCGGCTGTTTTACTCACTGGCTGCTGGCTTTCAGACGAAGACACTGACTGCCCTATCACCGCGCAACCACTCACCGATGAAAACTATACAGTAACCCAGGACGTAGTCTATCACAATGCTATCGGTGGGGATGTTTACTATATCGCAGGAGAATGTTTTGGAGGCAATGGAGAGCTGGTTTGGGATTATTCCGGTGAAGTGTATGAAATCACGGGGCGGACACACGAGGTACTGACCAGTGGAACTATGTGCGTGGAGCTTCATTCAGGAGGTAAGAAATCCGAACGGCTGTGTAAAGACGTAACTGTACATCGAAAGCATGCCTGGGCTACTCACTACCTTGATTTTCCCGGTGGGAAGACCAAACAGTCTGTCACTATGAACATCAATGGTGACATCTACTCCGGCTTCGGGATGTTCAACAACTGGTACAGGCTGGATACAGTGGACTTTCGATGGGACGAAATGGCTGTTATTCCTAACCTCATTGACTTCAATGCCTTTGCTGGTTTTGCCATCAATGGTAAAGGTTACATTGTCGGAAACAATTCAACTCTTTACGAATACGATCCAACCGCCAATAGCTGGACGAACAAAGGTCAGCTACCAGAGCTGGTCTCCACCATTCTCAACCTGGGGTCTTTTGCCATACGTTCGCAGTACGACCGCCCAGTGCTGGGTGTTTCGGAAGGTGGCAAGGGCTATTTCGGTATTGGGGTACTGGAGCACCTCTATGAATATGACCCACAAACCAATGAATGGAAACAGCTTGCCGACCGACCTGAGCGAGGAAGCGTTGGCGATCACATGTTTGCCTACCAGGGTAAGATCTACGCTGGTAAGTATGAATATGACATTGCAACAGATACCTGGGAAACAGGTAAGGAAAATTTCTCTGTAGGAGTAGGATTCTCTCCGGGTTTTGTGCCTTTCAAAGGCGTGATGTATGGTGGATTGGCTGGCAAGACCGTACAGTTTGATGGTGAAAATGTGATAGAAGTCGATTTGGAGGGAGCAACCATGTTTACCAATGCCCCAACCGGTTTACATGGATATGGGGCAGCCACTGGCAACATCATTGTCTTCCCCAGACTCATGGGAGCGATCGGGAAAGACGAAGTGCTGTGGAAGTATTATTTAGATAAATAGTTTAAGGTATGAATTTGAGGAATGGAATTGGATTGTTGCTTGCCGGAGTAGGTATGGTAGCTTGCAACAAGGAAGATATCGAACCGGATGGAAGTCTTACGGTATCGGCTATCACAAAGATTGAAACAGTCGGTGAGCTGGTGAACGAAGACTACCAGGGCGAGCGAAACACCTACTTCTACGACTGGAATGGATCTTACTTCAACGAGTTTGAGTACTTCATTTACAATGAATCGCTGAAAGAAGATGGTACCCGTATCTTCACCGAAAAGAATTCATATCCGGCTCACAATAGCTATTGGGAAGGTGCACCGACAACCTACAATAACTTAATAGAGGTCCCTGAGATGCTAAGCTCTGCAGACCTTGCTGTAATAGACGGATCGGTCTACATTGTTGGAGTGAACAGCACCTTTCATGAAAAAAGAAAGCTCTATGTCTATGAACTGGTAGATGATAGCTTTGAAGCGAAAGACAGCGTGACCATAGACATTGAGGGCACTGTGGAAGAGTTCGCCATGGAAGCAGAGAGCGGAGTACTATTGATAAGTGTTGTACAAAATGCCCTGAAAACTTACGGCCACTCCAATCTTCGGCATGTCTTCCGGTTTGTTGATGGTAAGCTTTCTTTACTTAAATCATACCCCAATCAAACAGAAGGCGCTACATTCAAGCTCATTCCATTCAAAGGAGGGTATATCGAATACCATCAGGAAGGGCGAACGATCAGCCAGGTGGATGAAACTGGGCAGACTACGGTACTGATAGATGGAAAAGATCTGGGGCTGGATACACCGGAACACACTGTGAGGTGGCAACAGATGCACTTCTCCAAAGACCTGATCATGATCTGTGTGGAAAACGAGAGAGGAGAAGACAGACAGGTCGGCACGGTGTTGGTGTATGATGGCACCAAGTTGTACCAGGTCTATACACCAGCTTTCTTCAACGAAAATGGCATGGCCATTCACACGCTATTCAGCAAAGGGAACCATTACATTCACTATGATGCAGGTACACGTATCGTAGATGTTTATTTTCACGGCAAGGCCTGGATCAACTTCTCTTCCCATCCGAGGGTATACCATTACCGGATTTCGTTGGGAGATTGAAATTGATTTTTGGTGAAATTCTTTACTCAAAGGTCTTACCGGGAAGAATCCCATCACCCCAGATATCACTGATCAGGAACATTGTAAATTAGTTTTATCATTAACCAAATCAATTTATATTCGGTAACATATTATGGTATAATATATTACAATGAGTATATCCGTTTATTTACCTGATTCCCTCAAGAAGCAATTCGATGCATATGTCAAAAGTAAGGGCATGACTACAAATGGCGCTATTCGGAAAGCGGTAGAATTGCTTTTGAAAAACGATACTGACAAAAAATGGGGAGAATGGATCAATCACATCGAACCAGACCCTGACTTTCCTGGCATTGAAGAGCTCAGAAAAGGGTTAAAAGATCTCAATAACTAACGCCTTTGAATAAGTTAGGAGGAAACAGGAATTTTCGAATTCCCAGACAACATATATCTACAACTCATCCGGACGGGGCTTGGCGTCCATTTGTTTGATGATCTTGTTCACCTCCGACTCTGTTGAACGAAGCTTTTCCTGGCAATACTGAATCAGAGAAGAGGCGCGCTTTACCTTCTCGCTTAATACATCGATGGAAACCGTCTCATTCTCGATCTCAGCGGCGATCATTTTCAGCTCCTTGTAGGCTTCTTCATAGGTAAGATTCTCCATCTGCTCGTTTTCGTTTGGCTGTTATTTTCGTTTCGATATCATACTTATGCATGATCACCTTCAATTGACTATCCGTACGCAATTTTTCAGGATTACCAACAGGTTTTCCATCCTGTGATACGATAGCAAATCCTCTCTTCAGGATGCTCTCAGGTTTTGCCATTCGTATCAGTGATTGATAATGATTCAAATACCCATCTAAATTAGCTAAATACTTGCGGGTATTGCTATGCATATTGGATTTAACGTTTTCCAGCTCCTGGAGCTTATGCGCCACAGCAATACGGGGCCGTACATTCATTTGATTAGCCATCTCACTCAGGGCATCTTTATGGTTTGTCAGCAGTAACCTGGAATTATTAATGACTGTAAGATTAGCTGTTGTGATACGAGACAAGGCTGATGCTAACAATCGCTGGGTTTTAATGGTAATATTTTTCTGTAAATTAAGGATCTGATCTTCAAAATTCCGGTTGTGAAGGACAACAAATTCAGCGGCTTTGGTAGGCGTGTTTGTCCGGGTGTTGACCATCATATCCACGATGCTGATGTCCGTAGAATGACCGATACCCGTAATGATGGGGATCGGAAACCTGGCAGCCGCTTTGGCCAACAAGTAATTGTCAAAAACCAGGAAATCTGTCTTGGCGCCCCCTCCCCTGATGATCACCACACAATCATATTTTTTGCCTGATTGATAAATAGCCACCAGCCGGCTGACGATCTCAGCATGGGCCTCAGCACCCTGGACCGCCGACTGGTAATTATCAATATCAAATCGGTAATTAAACTGGTTGGCCTCCAACACACCAATAAAATCTTTGTATCCTTCTGAATTGGGGGATCCAATAATGGCAATGTTTTGAATTACAGCATTGAAGACTGCTTTTTTATTAGTGGTGATATATTCATCACCCACCTTCCAAATAGCATCCGGATTCTCTGCTACAAGCCGTGCCAGGGTAGCCTGACGCTGCTTTTCCAGGTTGCCCAGCGTCCAGTTTTGGTCTATGTCTAGTAGGATAAGCTGTATACCATATTTGATTTGATACTCCACTTTTACCCGGGCCAAAATCTCTATTCCGTCCTTAAATATTTGTCCGGTCTGCTGCTCGAAGGATTTGATGCTCTCCGATCCTTCCCTCCAGGCGATACCCCGAATCTTGGCCGTGGTCTCGCTGCTTTCATCGGCCTTTTCCACAAAGTCGAAATAATGTCTGTCCCCATCCATGTACATTTTATGTCCGGAGATCTCTGCTATTACCCAATAGGATTCTGAAGCAAAAGCTGCATTGATCACCCCTTTGATGTGCTGAGTAAGTTCCGAGAGTGTAATATGGTTGTCAGGACTACTCAATTGTCAGTGTTATATCAGGGAGGGTCATCAGGCTCAGCATTCAATGGCTGTTAAAAGTATATTTTCCTGACTAGAAAACCATGGGGTAATGAAGGTATAGGCATATCCGGCCTGTAATTCATCTAAATAAACCAACTATACCGTTAATTATCTATTTAAATTAATTAGATTTATTAGTCTAACCATTTAAACCATTACCGCTATGAAACGAAATATTTTATACGCTGCTATTCTATTACTCTTTGTTACCATATCCTGTACCGATCAGGATGACCAATCTCCAAAACTCACTGAAGACTTCAACAGAGAACGATTGAAAACCGCTGAGATAGATGCTGGTAATCTATCAAGTGCACGCTTGTCAGGGGATATTGAGGGTTTTATGTCCACTGCCAATGAAGCGCTGATATCACAAAACCTTCAGCTATCAGCGATTGAAGCTTACGCTGCTGACGGCGAAGGAATTGTCGTATACTTCAACAACCGGGGTAACAAACAATTGTCCGCCGATTTTGTACCGGGAGACCCCAGAAGAGGCGGTTTCCTCGATATTGCCTATGCCAGAGATGGTACTGAAGGTGCTACTTCCAGCGGGCTTTCACAAGGAGATACAGATGCTGCTGTTTTAAGTGCGATGAGTACCTGGGATGGTGTAACCTGCTCCGACGGACTGATCATCACTAACCTGGGTGCCAGTAACTTTGATCTGGGCTATGTGGAAGCACTGGTAACTAATGGAGTTGAGGGATCTTTCTTCTTTACAGACATCATGCATTCAGGTTTTAATACCACGGTAACAGATGCCATTTACGGACCAGGAAGCAATGTGCTTGGTGTCACTTTCACATTCATCTGGCTGGATGACGATGGCAATCCAAGTGACATCGACAACAATGGAAAAGATGATGTTGCCTTCAGAGATATTTATTACAACGATGAGTTTTCGTGGGCCATTGGAAACCATATTGATGTAGAGACCGTGGCGTTACATGAGGCGGGTCATGGACTGAGCCAGGCACACTTTGGCACCCTATTTCAGACGGAATCAAATGGAGAATTCCATTTTGCTCCAAGAGCCGTCATGAATGCCGGATACACAGGCATCCAAACCTCGATCAAAAGAACAGACCGGGCCGGTCACTGCAGCAATTGGAGTATGTGGCCAAACAACTGACAATTCGATGATATCTATTCAAACCGGGGAGGAACAAATCTTCTCCGGTTTTCTTTTGTCTAATCCGTAAAAAGTTACCAAATTGAACATTTCTACATTCGTGTAAAGGAGCGGTATTTAAAATGAATTTTGACCACACAGAGCACTTCTCACCAGAGGAACTTCAGCTTTACCAAAAAGGCCTTGAAATATTTGATACCGTGCATTTAATAGCAGAACTCATTCCTCCTGAAGATAAGCACCTAAACATTGTCAAAGACCAAATGCTCGGTGATGCCTTGATATTGTCTACCAAAGTATCAGGGGCGGCAGTGATGGATATGTATGATCTGAAAATGGAATCTGCCACGCTAATCCGTAAGGCGGCACGAGACCTGATGGTCCAAAATCATGCCCTTGAGATGTATGGCTTCAAGGAAGTAGATTATTTTCAAATGGTTCGGGATCTCATTGAGGAATTTCGACTTCTGTTTATCGATTGGGTCAAGACGTTTGATCCATGGGATTATGAGATCGATCGCTGGGGTTTGTTCAACCCTCCCGGAGTAAGTCCCTTCGATCATGACCCCGATGAGGATTTGCCCAGGGATGATGAGTGAACAATTAATGAACTCTTCTGGATTAAAGAATTTCTTGATTTAACGCCCTCGGAAAGAATCAACAGGTTCCTGGAATTATCAAAAACCATGGCACTTTATGAAACGAAGAAGATCATTAAATCCAATAATTTTATCTTAAGGAAGTCTTAGGTGGATATAGAAAAAATCCATGAAGATCAGGGACTGAAATAAATATTCTGCAAAATCACTACTTTTGCATCTGATGGTCATTGTATAAGCCATATCGTTGCTGACAAATATCTCTCCTGCGCTATCTCAAAGCATCCGGAGATGATCTTATATTGTGTTGGTCAACGATATACTCTCAGGCAAACATCCCTTTCAAGTTTATCTTTTTAAACATTATTCATATACAATGAACCTAAAAGCATTAGGATACAACGTGTATCTAAAATCTATTCATTATATACCCAACCCTGACACAGGATATACCCTGGCCCGGGTGGTTACCGAACACAAAGATCGCTACACGGTCATGTCTGAAACAGGCCTGCTGGATGCGGAAATCATCGGCAAGCTTCGTTTTACAGCCACCAGCAGGGCAGATCTGCCCGCTGTAGGGGACTGGGTAGAGATCCTGCCATATGACAATGCTGCAATCATCCAGCGTATCTTACCCAGAAAATCAGTACTTGAGCGGCCGGCAGTTGGTAGTCATGGCGAAAAGCAAATCATAGCAACAAATGTGGATGTGGCTCTCATTGTGCAAGCTGTTGACAGAGACTTCAACATCAATAGAATTGAGCGATACCTGGCTCTGATCAGGTCCACAAACACTGATCCGGTTATTTTACTCAACAAAATTGACCTCGTAAGTAAAGAAGACCTGGAGACAATGGTTAAATCGATTATCGACCGTCATCCCTCAGTTCAGATTATTCCGATCAGCAATACAGAACAAGATGGTTTGGCAGGCCTTGTAGGTTTTTTCAAAGAAGGAGTTACCTATTGCCTATTGGGCTCATCAGGAGTGGGTAAATCCACATTAATCAACAACCTTCTGGGTGCTACAAGAATGCAAACGAAGTCGCTCAGTGAGACCACTCATAAGGGTCAGCATACTACCACTCACAGGGAGTTGATGGTTTTACCAGGAGGCGGCATTCTGATTGATAATCCGGGCATGCGTGAGGTGGGCACTCTGGGCTCAGAGGAAGGACTGGAATCGGCCTTCGAGACTATCAGTGCTTATGAAGGTACTTGTAAATTCTCCGATTGCTCACATATCAACGAACCAGGATGTGCGGTGATCAGAGCGGTTGAAAATGGAGAAGTATCCAGAGAAACATATGCCAACTACATGAAAATGCAACGTGAAAGGCAGCATTTCGAAATGACCGAAGCTGAACGCAGGAAACAGGGAAAAGAATTTAGCAAGATTGTGAAGCAAATGAAGAAGAAGAGATAGGGATTTTTTGAGCCGTATTACAAAAAGCAACACTATGCAAACTTTATTGAGGAATCAAACAATGTACATTTTTGTTAAATTTGGATAGAAGACTTTCCATATGTAACGTAATGAACGAAAAAAACTGGAGGCAGAGAATCACAATTAATCCTGACCAATGTGGCGGTAGACCATGCTTAAGAGGTATGAGAATTCGTGTGATTGATGTACTGGACCTGCTTGCATCAGGATTGACTCAATCCCAGGTACTGGAAGAACTGCCTGATTTGGAACCGGAAGATATAGAAGCTGTTTTAAGGTATGCAAGCAGCAGATTCGACCATCCTATAGTTGCTGCATAATATGGACATCTGGATAGATGCTCAATTATCTCCTTCAATCGCACTTTGGATAAATCAAAATTTCACAAAACTTCGTGCCAAATCTCTCAGATCACTAGAACTGCTCAAATCATCTGATATTGAAATTTTCAAAGAAGCAAGGAGACAATGTTGTTTTAATTTCTAAAGATGATGACTTTGTTCAACTTGTAAAAGACCATGGTCCACCTCCCAATGTCATCCTAATTACCTGTGGAAATACATCCAATCAAAAAATGCGATTAATCCTCAAGGAAAATCTTCAAACGGCTCTTGATTTAATTGAAAGTGGAGAACCTCTGGTAGAAATAAACGGCTAGGTTTGAGATTTTCAAATATGGGTCCAAATGAATTAATAAAAAACTGCCAGAATTGCCCAACCGAGGAAGTATAGAGAAATTATCCCAAGTACCAATGAAATAGTAAATCTAATGATCCCTCTAATCAGACTTAACCTTTGTTCCTCTTTCAGTCTGGCTTTTAATGACATCATAAACTCTTCAGAACTTTCATTGAAAACTAGAGCTCTTCCGGAACGTACTTTACCATAGGCCTCCTTATCGAAATTCTTTCGATGAGAATGTGGCTGATGAAGAGGTGGGCAATTACATCAGAGATTCCTCATTTTGATAGCTAGGTAAATATTATTCCTGTCACTTAGCAAAAGCAAATGACAGGAATAAATCAACCATTAAATCTTAGCAGCCTCCCCAACCGCTTTAAAGGTACCGGACAAATTAATTTTCTCGTTTGAAATATTGTTTTCCAGATTGAGTTCGAAGCTCCCCTCGATCAAAGAATCAGTGATTTTTGTAAATGTTAGTTTATTCACTTCGGCGGCATCAGGATTGATCGAATAAGCATCAGTCTCTGTGACATAGGTAGAAATGAAACCGGAAGTGGAGCTGGAGGTAGAAGCTGATGTGAGTTCTTCATAAGTATATGCTTTTTCATCGAACCCGGTAGCATTTCCCTGGTCAACAATCGAAATAGTTAACGCAGTTTTAGTAGCAGGGTAATTCCCCACATAAAGAGTAAACGAACTGATCTCTCCACCACTCACAGAACTGACCGTATAGGCAAATTCTACCTCTTCGTAATCCAAAGATTGGCTGATCTCTCCGGAGACTGTAAATGTAGCAGTTCCTTGTGCCTCAGGATCCATACCTTCATCTTCATTACATGAGGAGGTAATAATTGTTAAAATAAATAAGAAGAGTAATCGGGTGCTCTTTTTCATAAAAGTTAGATTGATTGTGGTAAAAAAATTATCCCTGAGTGAGACGATTATTGATAATCTCCCAAATTATATACTCGTCAGCTAAAATCAAAAAAAGAGAAACTTTAATATCATATGTTTCACTGCAAAATGGAAAAGAGATAAAACAATCTCTGTTGGTTGTGAGTAATACAAGATTTCACTAGCTTCATAGTACCAAAACCATTGCAGGTTATCGAAGATTAAATTCAGACACCGCATGAAAAGTATTTCATTCATAATATGTGCCACTTTCCTTTTTGGATCCATGGCTTTCAGCCAACCAACTAAGCCAATAGATATCAGCTGGTTGCAAGGGGATCAGCCAAAATTACTCAGTATGATGGCCCGATCTGTTTCCGCACAAGAGGAGCTCAATGGCACAAGTCTGAGTCTAACTACGCTGCTTGGTGGGTGGCATGCCCAGGCTATCGGTCAGTACAAGGACTATGTATATGTAGCATTTAGTGATGGAAAACTTGTAGATGCTAAAACCATAGTCACCAAAAAGGAGCAGTCCCAGGCATATGGAAAGCTTTGGGTCTATAACATCAAAACGAATGAAGGCAAACTTATTGATTTGGAAAAAGGATATGAGCATCCCTGCTCCATCCAGGTGACCGGCAAGTATCTGACAATAGCCCTGGAAGCCGCCTATGGCACAAACCAGATGGTTGGGATCGAGCGGGCACAAGCTTCAGTCATTCAGATCTTTGACCTGGAAAAAGACCCGTTCTGCTCAGTGGAAGTCAGCAGGATCACTCAAAACGACATGAACTGCGGAGGAGCAGGACTTACCTACAGCACGCAAAACAAATGCTGGTATTTGCTGGCAGATCAGGACTTCAGCAATGGTCGTGTGGCATTATACCGCACAGAAAATGAAAACATAACTACCTGGCGAAAAGACCCTATCGCCTACTATACAAGATTTGGTGCCGGAGCAGGACTCAATCTAATCACTGCTTCAGACCAATCTATCTGGGGTTTTTATTACAATACCAATGATGAAGGTATGCCAGCCATTCTTAACCTGATGCTCGTTGGCAATGAAGTGAAAATGTTTAAGCTGGTGGAGCCAGATGGCACGCCTGTGCAGAAGCGGGAGGTCGTTACACAAATTGTTTCGATTGGAGCACCACTATTAAAATCTGCTGGGGAGCTCCTGGCCAATCGTCCGGGTATGCGTTTCGGTGCCGGTATCCGAATTGAAGATGGCAGACTGGAATTGTTGATGTGCCAACGAAATATGGCCAACAATTTTAAAATTGAAAGGGTGAAATTAGATGAGGTAGAAAGGACCCAGGTAATGTTTGTGAATTACGCCAAAGCCCGGGGAGAAATCAATGTGACCTCCCAAACAAATACTTCTCAAACAAATAAGGTCCAAAAGGTACAGACCGAATCATGGACCGGATGGCTACAATCTCCTGTAAAAGTTGACATCAATTACATGCCGATATCCACCAAGAGCCTGAGTAACTTAAGCGTACCTAAGTGGACGGATGCATTTGACGCCACAACCAAAGCGCCTTTAGCTCTATTTTACCTGGATGGCGAACCGGCAAAAGGACAGATGAAAGAATTTGTTGCTACGAAAATGGTGGATAACAAGAAGTAATGGAACAATTTATAAAGCAACTGGCTGTGCCTGACGATGCTTTAGTTATTGTTCTATCAATTCCACCACGACAATTTCATTTCCATCATGATCAAAACAGTGTAAAAAATGATACTCTGGACCGGTCACAGGGGCTACCTTGATCTCTACCTGAAGCTTCTTCATATTTTGATAGAGTTGGTCCAAATCTTCAGTATAGATGACAAGCGTTGGTTGACCCGCTGTTTGATTACCAACTCGTGCTTCCTGTTCTTTACCTTCAGCTTTCAATAGCCAGATACCTACATTGGAAGCCTTGTCACCCAATTGAAGAAAGCGTTGTCCTTCATTAGTGGTCATATCGAATAGCCTTTCAAACCCGAAGACTTTTTCATAGAAAGCAGCCGAAGCTTCATAATCACATGTTAGCAGGACAGCCCTACCCATTTTATTTTGCATGAATTAATCGTTTTATCAACACAAAATTCCTAATATTTGGGATTCTCCCTATATCCCATTTAAATAATAATTTCCCTTAAGTACTACCTCTGTCCCCAGCATTTCCTGTGGACCTTTAATGTTCACATTAACTCCATCATCAAACCCAATCTCAACCTGTTGCTTTTTGTACCCTTCGTGTGAACTGGTAAAAATGAAGTGATTAGTCCCTTCCCTGATCACCTCCGACCGGGGCATCACATACCCGGAATCCACCTGATATATAATCTCTCCAAAGACCACAGCCCCAATGGGCAGCTCAGGAAAATCTTCACCCACATGGACATGCACATTGCCTGACAATGTTTCTTTATCTAGCTGGATGTTTGTCAGAAATATCTCACCCGAGTAGATTTTCTCTTGCCCGGGCAACCGCATCCATACTTCCATCCCCTCTCTTATCTTTACAAGATCTTCCTGAAAGACTTCCAACTCCACATGCTCATGATCCCTGCTTGAAATCGTCAATAATGGGTCATTGGGTGCAGCAAACTGACCAGTCTGACTAAAAAGGTCCGTCACCACCCCGGATATCGGGGCTCTTACATCCAGTGTCTGTGTTACTGTCTCACTGGTTAAATTGTCAAATTCAATACCCAACCGCACTAATTCGCTCTCAATAGACTTCAAGTTTGCTGTTTTAGATTGCTCCTCACTTTGCAGTCGTTCATACTCACGTGCCGAGACGGTATTCCCATCAATAAGTCCTTGTTTCCGGGCAAGATCCTTCCTCACATAATTCAATTCTGCTAAGGCGGTCAAATATGTCTTTTGAATTTCTGCAATTGATAGGTGCTTTAGCCTGGCCAGGAGCTGCCCACGAACTACCCGCTGCCCGGGCAACACCTTCAGCTGGGTCACATAGGCTTCTGTGGGTGAGGATATTTTCACGGAATAATTTGGAGGTATATCTACCTGACCCGTCGCCCTGACTTTGTGGTAAATGGGACCTTTAGGCATAGCCCCTGTTTGAATCTCATTAAATGCAAGCTGCTCGGATGTAAGCTGGATCAACCCGGCAGCCTCAACTTGCTCAACCTGCTCTGTATTTTGACTGCATGCAATCAATAGGCTCAATACGGTTATATATATCAGATTTTTCATTCTGTGTAATATTTTAATTCTGTAAGAGTATGTAAGTATAACTGGTGAGTTTCCCATTGGCTGCGTTGGCTTTCATATGCTTGCGAAACCACTTTCAAGTAATCGAAAAGATTTAACTGTCCGGCCGCCAGGGCCTTATCTGATTGTTCAATGAGTCGCTCCGTCCGACCCATATCATCAAATGAATATTGAATGCTAAAGGTCTTTAATGTATTCAGGCACTTATTAAGTAAACTGTACAATTGATTCAGCTCACGGCGATTCTCCAGAGAAGTCATTTCCGCAGCAATGCGCTGCTCCTGCACCTGCGTTTTTTGTGGTTTAAACCATAACGGAAGAGAAGCACCCACCTGTACGCCCTCAAAACCGGATATACCATTCAGTTGCTGGTTGAAATAACCAATGCTTAAGTTGGGAAGGTACCCCATCCTGGAGGCACCCAACAATTCATTTTCCACATCCATCCGATAACCAAATGCATCATAAAATACCGGACTGAGTGTGGTATCCTTCACCGGATATATTTCAGGTAAGGCTTCTGGTAGCAAAAGAGAATCCCCGGGGACACCAGTGAGTTCAATCAACCGATTTCTGGATTGTTCAAGAGCCAGTTTTGTCTGGAGCAACTGATGTCCAAGCCTGCTGCTTTCCTGCCTGATATATAGCATTTCCAATTCACTGAATTCGCCTGCCGAAATGGCTTTTCCTGTCTGGTCCTCCAGGGTGCTATAGCGATCTAGCTGAGCACTTAATGATCCAAACGCCAGACCGGACGCTACCCAACGGATATAGGTATCATTCACTTCCTTTTTGATAAACTTCTCTGTCAGCAGCTTATTCACTTCTGCGAGTTTTACTGCCTTATCTCCGGCTTTATTAAGCTTTACTGCCATGGGAATATTACCCAGCGGTTGAACAATACTGAAATTATAATCCTGAGCAGGACCATCTATCTGACCGTAAGTGAAGTTCATGTTGAGATTACCCGGATTGTAGCTCTGCTTTTTTATTGCTTCTTGCTGTTGTACTGCCAGACCCGCTTCCTCAATAAGCTCATATTGACTCAGGGCTCTTTGCTGAAGATTTTCCAAAGTAGTAGGAGATTGCTGTCCCCATGCCGAAATGGAAAAGCTCATGAGTAGCAGGATGATAAGACCCTTATTGATGGAAAATTCCTTTTTGTGTATCATCAGATAAATGACCGGGAGCACAATTAAGGTGAGCAAGGTAGAAGTAATCAAACCTCCTATAACCACTGTGGCTAATGGACGCTGAACCTCTCCTCCCGCTGTGGTAGAAGTAGCCATGGGCAAAAATCCCAGTGAAGCCACAGCAGCAGTCATGATCACAGGCCGGAGACGTACCAATCCACCTCTCATGACCAGCTGATCCAATGAGGTTTCTCCCTCCTCTCGTAACTGTCGGTAATATTGAATCAATACAATACCATTCAATACGGCAACCCCAAAGAGTGCAATAAAACCTACACCTGCAGAAATACTGAAAGGCATATCGCGCAACCAAAGCGCAAACACTCCCCCAATCGCCGCAAAGGGTACTGCCATAAAAATGATCAGTGAGTCTTTCACATTTCCAAAAGTGAAATACAACAGAACCAGGATAGATGCCAATGCCAGGGGAACTGCCACCTGGAGCCTGGCTTTTGCCTGCTCCAGATTCTCAAACTGCCCTCCATATGTTACCATGTACCCGGGGGGAAGTCTGAGCTCCGCATCGATCTTACTTTGAAGCTCACTTACCAGACTTGCGACATCGCGATTTCGGACATTCACCCCCACATTGATCCTCCGTTTTGCCTGCTCCCTGCTGATCTGCAAAGGGCTTTCCCTATATACACCGGTAGCTACTTTGCTCACCGGAATCTGTTTTCCATGCATGGTATTTACCCACAGTTTATCCATATCAAATACGTTCCTAAAAGGCTCATCATAACGGACTACCAGGTCAAACTGCCTTTCATTCTCAAAAACCTGACCAACCACAGTGCCAGCATAAGCAGACTTGATGATGGTATTTAGTTCATCTACATCTATACCATAATAGGCCATCATTTCCCGGTCGTAAGTCACCATGAGTTGTGGGAGCCCCTCCGTCTGCTCAACTTTGATATCCCCTACACCCTGCACATTCTTAATGATTTCTGATGTGCGATCAGCAAGCGATGCCAAACGATCAATGTCCTCCCCAAAAATCTGGATAGCAATATCTGTTTTGGCACCTGTCATCAACTCATTAAACCGAAGCTGGATGGGTTGCGTAAAATCAAAGGATGCACCCACAATCAGAGAAAGCTTCTCTTTCATGGCTGTCACCAGATCTTCCCGGTTGTCTGCGGTCACCCATTCATCTTTGGGCTGGAGCAAGATCATGATGTCCGCATCTTCAATGGCCATGGGGTCAGTGGGCACCTCGGCAGTTCCGATTTTGGAAACCACACGTTTCACTTCAGGAAAATTATCCAACAGGATCTTTTCTGCTTTGGTACTTGTCTTGATGCTCTCTGTGAGCGAGCTACCCGGTTGAATCGTCATTTGCATAGCCAGATCACCCTCCTCCAGGTTCGGGATAAACTCGCCTCCCATACGGGAAAAAGTCCATCCGGCAAGCAACAACAGACTAAAAGCAATCGTGATGACCCATTTGGGGTATTTCAATGCCCAGGTGAGGGATGGCTTGTATGCACTCCTAAGTCCACCCACAATCTTATCAGCAAAACTCACATGGCTTTTGATTTCTTTTTTGAAAAACAGGGAAGCCATCACCGGCACGTAAGTCATAGACAGGATCATGGCCCCGAGGATGGCAAAACTCACGGTAAAGGCCATCGGACGAAACATCTTACCTTCTATTCCAGTTAGGGTCATGACAGGGATAAATACCACGAGTATAATCAGTACCCCAAACGCAGCGGAATTGTAGATTTTGCCAGCAGTATCTGCAATCACATGGTCCATTTCATTTTGCTCCAACCTACGCCCAGCAAATTTTGAATAAATGGTATGAAGCACCGCTTCAACGATAATTACGGCTCCATCCACAACTATCCCAAAGTCGATGGCTCCCAACGACATCAGGTTGGCTGACACCCCAAAATAGCGCATCAGCATAAAAGCAAAAAGCATGGAAAGTGGAATAACAGAGGCAACAACCAGTCCTCCACGTAAATTTCCAAGGAGCAAAACAAGCACAAAGATTACAATGAGTCCTCCTTCGATCAGGTTGTTTTTTACCGTATTAATGGCCCTGCCTATAAGTTCCGAGCGGTCAAGGTAAGCCTCAATCTTGAGCCCTTCAGGCAAGACCGCCTGGGTCTGGGCAACCCGTTCCTGTACATTGGCGATGGTTTCAGATGAATTACTCCCTTTCAACATTAGGGTAATCCCTCCAACAACTTCACCCTTTCCATCCATGGTCATTGCACCATACCGCTTTGGACTACCCAGTTGTACCTGGGCTATATCCCGGAGGTAGACAGGCAGATCACCTTTACTGGCAACCAATACGTCCTCAATGTCTTCCTTTGTCTGGAGACGCCCGAATGTACGTAAGTAAAGAGCTTTGGTGCCTTGCTCAATATAACTCCCGCCAGAATTTTCATTGTTGCGTTCCAAAGCCCGAATTATTTCAGGAAGTGTCAGCTTAAGCGCAAACATCCGCTCCGGATCTACTGCAACTTCATATTCTTTGACCAGTCCACCAAAGCTGCTCACCTCAATCACCCCTGGGATACCCGCCAATTGTCTCTTGATGATCCAATCCTGAATGGTCCGCAGGTCCATGATATCGTATCGATCCTCATAGCCCGGCTGGACATGTAACACATATTGATAGATCTCTCCCAACCCGGTGGTTATCGGCATAAGTTCGGGCGTACCAAAGCCCGCAGGTATATCTACCACCCCAAGCTGTTCCCGTACATACTGCCGGGCATCCAGCATCTCCATATCCTCCTCGAAGACAATGGTAATGACCGAGAGTCCATAGCGGGAAATGGATCTGATCTCGATGACGTCCGGAATATTTGATAGTGAAGCTTCAATTGGAAAAGTAATAAGTTGCTCCACCTCCTCTGCGGCCAGCGTCGGAGAGACAGTCACCACCTGCACCTGGTTGTTTGTAATATCAGGTACGGCATCCAGGGGTATTCCCCGCATGGAATAGATTCCTCCAATAATTATTGCTGCCACCATGAGCAGCACGATGAGCTTATTCTGGATGGAATAAGCAATGATTTTTCCAAACATGAAAATTTGGTTTTAGTTGCTTAAGAAAAAGGATGAGGGCTCACCGGTACGGTGAACGAAAAGAAATGGTTAAGCAACCGGAGGCGCACGTAGCGTATGGCTACCTCGCAGATAGAGATCCTGAACATCCAGATCTTCAACAGCGAAGAAATGACCTTCTGTATAATTTATCGAATAAACAGGGTCAAGATCTGCATTGACAAACAAATCCAGATCAGGATGAAAATCCACGTCATACCTGGAGATTTTGAACTCTTCCAGGTGATTCTCACCGAGGTCAACTTCAAAAATATGACTTAAAAAACTTTCGGAACAATGGTTTTGAGCGATGAAAGTAGGCGTCTCGTCAAGGGCAAGGTGCTGATGTGGTGTCACCGAATGGAGTAATACCACCAGGACGGGTAAGGAAAGCAAAATATGATAGATCCTACGCTTCACTAAGACAAATTAAATAAAAAACCTCCACATATACCGTCTTAACAAATGAAAAGCGCATTTGATTGCACCAACATCGAAAAAAATCATTAAAAAGAGCATCTGTCAGTTCAGGTGTCCCAAAACTGACATTTTTTCAGTATAACTCTGTCATTTTTTAAGTTGATATGCACTGGCATTTGAATTGCTAAACTGAAAAATAGAATCGCGATTCTACTGTTTATTGACTTTGGGTTTTGATGGTCCCGATGAATCGTCGGGATTACAGTTTAACCAGATTTGACTTGTTTAACTATTAAAATGTAAAGACGATGAGCACATTAGTAGAAAAAAATGGGTTATTACCTAACAATTCCTTTTTTGATGATTTCCTTACAAGAGACCTCTTTGATTGGTCAAACAGAAGATCCAATCAATTGAGGTCGGTTCCACCAGTAAACATTGTGGAGACCAATGATGACTTCAGGGTAGAAATGGCTGCCCCCGGAATGAAGAAAAATGACTTCCATATAGAGTTGGACAATGATATGTTAACCATCTGGTCCGATCTAAACACTGTGGAAGAAAATGAAAATCAACAATACACTCGTAGGGAGTTTAGCTATTACTCCTTCAAACGATCCTTCTACCTACCCAATACGGTAGTAGCCGATAAGATTGAGGCTACTTACAGGGATGGTATGCTTTCTTTGATAATTCCTAAGAAAGAAGAAGCCAGGAAGAAACCGGTGAAAACCATTGCTATTTCCTAAGCGACAACTATTGGATTCAATTTCTTAATCGCAGTTGTACTTATGTTAGATGAATAAGAAAGGAGGAATCATGGAAACGTTGAAACTCAGCAATATCAGGTTCATCAGCTTTCTGACTATTCTTCTGTTTATGATAATGGTTGGATGTACTTCTTCGGGATCTGCAGAGACAGAACAGAACAGCAATACAGAAATCAATGAAGCTGGAGCTGTAGCAGCAGAATCAACTGACGTTGAAAACGAAGAGGCAAACTCCACCAGTGAGTCAACCGCTGAGGATGCGTCAGAAAAAGCGGAAAAGGACAAGAAATGATCTCAATATGCCACAAAAGGAGGAGTACAACAGCTCCTCCTTTTGTTTAATTGAATTCATAAAAAAATCATCAAACAAATGAAAAGTAATTCTTTATTGAACTACTATAAAATGATACTTAAGAAAGTAAGTTTTGATGACTTTCTACTTGAAAAGGAATACCAAAAAGCCCTCAAATTCATTCACCCTTCGGAACGTCCAAAATTGGATCAATGGATGATCGAAAACAGGCTGTTACGCAATTAACTAATTCCTGTTTAACTCATGAAAGGATTTGAGTGTTCGATTAGGATCAGGGCACAGTAAAATCAATTGATATAATTCATCCAGAGAGCTCTTCTCCCCGGATGATTTTCGAGCACATAGTGCATCCGAAATACCTGGTCATTGGCGAATACATTCATAAATATCCAACAGGTTCAATCACGCTTAATCATTGCATACATATCCAGACTGATGAATCGACCATTTTTGATCTCACACTCCTTCATCGTTCCTTCGTGTTGAAAGCCCAGTCGTTCCATCAACTTTTTACAGTTGACATTTTCATGTTCCACTATCCCTTCGATCCTGTGAAGATTTAAAGTCTCAAAACAATGGTTTAGGATTTCGGGTACTATCTCACGCATAATTCCCTGCCCCCAATAGTCTGGCATGAGCCAAAATCCGATTTCTCCCTTGAGATGTTCTTTTGAGATATTATTGAGCCCTGCAGCTCCAAAAAAATTCTCTTTGTCCCTGGAAGTAATGGCCCACCATATGCCTGTTCCGTCTTTTTCAAGTTGATTGTACCATTCCATCTGGTATCTGGTGGCCTCCAAAGAATCAAAACTAACACCATAGTACCTAATGACTTCCGGATTCGAGAGCCCCGCATAAATCCGGGAAAGGTCCTCGACCGTAATCCCCCTTAATAGACAACGCTTTGTGGAGATGAATGGAAAGCTATGAGTCCCCATTGGATCATCATTTATATCATATACAAAGAAAGGGGGTTTATATCATTCATACAAGTCAAAATTATTGCTACCAACCAACTGCAACTCACTGGGTAGTCTGAGCCACCTACACTTTTTATATAAAACTCAAAAAAACTAAACTATTGTTGGTTCTTTAACGTTACTAATCGTAATATTGCGATATCATTATCGGATACAGATACTAGTGCAATCTCGCCTGGTGGTGATCAAATAAAAACTTATAAATATGGGTACCGAACAAGATTTAAAGAATGTGGTGAAAGAGCGATATGCCCGAATAGCCGAACAAGGAAAAGCCGAGAATGCAGCCTCATGCTGTGGAGCTACTACCCCTTCCAACAAAGTATACAACATCATGATGGATGACTACGTCGGAACAGAAGGATATGTAGAAGATGCTGATCTGGGCCTGGGTTGTGGTCTGCCTACTCAATTTGCACAAATCCAAAAGGGTGACACGGTGATCGATTTGGGTTCCGGAGCAGGAAACGACTGCTTTGTAGCTCGCCATGAAACGGGAGTTGAGGGTAAGGTCATTGGAATAGACTTCACACCTGCCATGATCCAAAAAGCACGCAAAAATGCTGAGAAGCTGGGGTACAATAACGTGGAGTTCCGTGAAGGAGACATCGACGATATGCCAGTCAATGATAACGTGGCAGATGTAATCGTAAGCAATTGTGTCCTCAATCTGGTTCCGGACAAGCAAAAGGTCATTGGGGAGATCTTCAGGGTCTTAAAACCAGGTGGCCATTTTAGCATTTCAGACATCGTGATGGTTGGGGAATTGCCCGAAGCACTACGTGAAGATGCCGAAATGTATGCCGGATGTGTAGCGGGTGCCATCCAGAAAGAGGAGTACCTGCAATTCATCAAGGACGCTGGCTTTCAAAACATCACGTTGCAAAAAGAGAAGCCTATCAGCATTCCGGATGACATTTTGAGTAAATATCTGTCTGACCAGGACACAGCTGAGTTCAACAATGGTGGAACAGGTATTTTCAGTATCACGGTATATGCAGAAAAGGCAGGAGCCAAAACTGAAAAACCAAAAGTCAAACTGGCTGATATCCAAAATCAGGATGCTTGTTGTGCACCAGGATCAGGATGCTGTTAATTCTTACGTTTAGCATCAATGAAAATCGCTTTTTTCTCTGATATACATGCCAATTTGCCGGCGTTGAAGGCCATTTTTCAGGACATAGAAAAGATTAAACCAGATGCCCTGTATTGTCTGGGCGATCTGGTTGGCTATAATGTGTGGGCCAATGAGGTGGTGGAAGAAATACGCAGACGGCATATTCCTACCATCATGGGAAATCATGATGAGTCTCTCCTACTACCTGTTTCCACAAATGACAAACCAAACAGACGCATTACCAGGGACATAGTTACCCCTGAAAACAGAGATTATCTGATCAGTTTGCCCAGGCACCTCACCTTAAGTTTCGGTTTGGCTGACCATGCATTTAAAATGTTACTGGTTCATGGGAGTCCAAAATCTATCAATGATTATTTGGTGGAAGACTACCCGGAAGATGAAATACAGGGGTGGATGAGATCGCATCAGGCTGATGTCATATTATGTGGACATACACATATCCCCTATCATCGGGTATTATCTGGTGCTTCCGGATACAAACATGTCATCAATATAGGTTCTGTAGGTAAGCCCAAAGATGGGGATCCAAGGATTTGCTATGTACTCATCACAGTGGATGATAACATTTCCAGGCATGATCAAAGCACGCTAAAAGTTGAATTCAGAAGGGCTGATTATGATATTGAGCGGGCTGCTCAGGCTGTAAAGGAAAGTAATTTTCCCGATGAATTTGCAGACAATCTAATGGCAGCAAAATGACGACTTACTTGTCAACCGGATTGATATTCAAAAAAAAGCAAACCATTATTGGTTTTTTCGCGTTACTAAATCGTAATATTGCGATCTCAAACCATGGGAGTAACTAAAACAGACCTTTTTTCAGTATCACAGAATGATTTAGCTGTTGCGGCTAAGGCTTTTGCGCATCCGGCTCGTATAGCGATCATTCAATACTTGCTCAAAACCAACGCCTGCATCAATGGGGACCTGGTCAACGAGCTGGGGTTGGCTCAGGCGACCATCAGTCAACACCTGAGAGAGCTCAAAGACATTGGGATCATCCAGGGTACCATAGAAGGGTCAAGAATCAGTTACTGCATCAACCCTAAAAGATGGAATGAGATTAAAACGCAATTCAATTCGATATTCGATCAATTTAAGTCCGCTAACCCGGATGATTGCTGCTAAAAAAATTTACACTTATATATCGTAATATTGCAATAACATAAGAAATTACACATTCAGAAAATATGCAAATTCAAAAGACTACCATGTTACCTGCTTTGGAAAAAACCATTGAAACAGCAAAAAATCAGGACATCGCTGAGGACCGCAAGCAGATCCTGGCACCTTTGATTGTATATATTCAGGGAAAACTGGATCAGAAAGCAGATGTGAATTTGAATTTCATCTGTACTCACAACTCACGCAGAAGCCAGTTCTCACAGATCTGGGCGCAGACAGCGGCAGACTATTATGGCATCCCGGTCAAATCGTTTTCAGGGGGTGTGGAGGTAACCGCATTTAATGAGCGTGCCGTAGCATCTGTCAAAAGAAGCGGGTTTAAAGTAACCTCGAAAGGCGATACCAACCCTGATTACACTGTCTTTCATTCAGATACACATGAAGGTATCAGTCTTTTTTCCAAGTTGTTCGACGATCCTGTGAATAAATCGGATCATTTCGCAGCAGTGATGACCTGCTCTCATGCAGATGAAAACTGTCCATTTATTCCCGGTGCAGAGAAAAGAATTCCTGTGCTTTACGAAGATCCCAAGGCCTTTGATGACACACCAGAGGAAGCTAAAAAATACGATGAACGCTCGATGCAAATCGCAGCTGAAATGCTTTATGTATTTTCAAAAATCCGGCAATAGCCAACCTGTGATGTTATCAATTTCTTTAAATCAAAAACGAATTATACCGTGTCAAACAAAAAACTAAGCTTCTTAGATCAATACCTCACCCTGTGGATTTTCATTGCTATGGCACTTGGCGTGGGTGTTGGTTATTTTTTCCCATCCAGCTCTGGTTTTATCAATTCCTTTAGCAGCGGAAGTACCAACATCCCAATTGCCATCGGCCTCATTCTGATGATGTATCCTCCCCTGGCTAAGGTGAACTATAAGTTATTGCCCAAAGTCTTTAGCAATATCAAGGTGCTATCCATTTCCCTTTTGCTAAACTGGATCATTGGCCCCATTTTGATGTTTATTCTCGCCATGATCTTCCTGCAAGACTATCCGGAATACATGGTGGGGCTGATTCTTATTGGCCTGGCCCGATGCATTGCCATGGTTCTGGTGTGGAACGATCTGGCAGAAGGCAGCAGCGAATACGGTGCAGGTCTTGTGGCTCTAAACAGCATCTTCCAGGTGTTTGGATACAGCTTTTATGCCTGGCTTTTTATTACCAAATTACCTCCACTATTTGGTTTCCAGGGAGCTGTTGTGGATATAAGTATCGCTACCATAGCTGAAAGCGTGGCCATCTATTTGGGCATTCCTTTTCTGGCCGGACTCCTGAGCAGGGTGTTCCTAACCAAATGGAAAGGAGAGAACTGGTACAACAAGCAGTTTATCCCGGCCATTTCTCCCATGACATTGATTGCGCTGCTTTTCACGATCGTTGTCATGTTTTCCCTCAAAGGAGAACTGATTGTCCAGATCCCCTTTGATGTCCTGAGAATTGCAGTACCCCTGCTCATCTACTTCACCCTGATGTTTTTGATTGGCTTTTTTGTGAGTAAAGCCACAGGTGCTGATTACGAAAAAAACGCTTCCATTGCCTTTACCGCGGCGGGTAACAATTTCGAGCTAGCCATTGCTGTAGCCATTGCCGTATTTGGCCTCAACTCAGGTCAGGCCTTTGCAGGTGTGATCGGACCCCTGGTGGAAGTGCCGGCTTTAATCCTGCTGGTCAGGGTGGCCTTTTGGTTAAGGAAGAAATATTATGTGGCAGGGTAAAAAAGTCGAATGTGCTTGAATTCCCGGGATGAAAATTACAAATCCGGAGGTTTATGTATCTGAACTCCGGTATTTACCCTCAATTAGTCCATCCCTCCCATACAATCCAGGCATTGGTTTGCATAGCTATCGTACTCATCATAAGCAGGACCAGGTCTGCCATGTATGGTGATGATTCTGTCGAGCCGCACTTTATCATTACTTTTTAGAACCACGAAATCGCCTTCTTTGCCTGATTTTGTAAGCCTGACAAGCTCGCTTCGAACCGTATCTACTTCTCCATGTGGGTTGAAATAGTGAACAACCAACAGCTGATGCTGATAGTCATTGACTATATCATAAAAATCAGGATCTACCGGTGTGAACTGGGTGTACATGATACAGTGGTTTTACTTGAATTCTTCAATCGTAAATGTAGAACTCTAAATCATACTGAAATAGTTCTTTTCCGCACTCATTTATCAAAATTGACGACCCTGAAGAATGACTCTTTGGGTTGAAACTCCTCATCAAATAACAATGGGTAATCTTTCCGACCCTTCACCGGAAAATTATCGAGCCAACTGTGACGGTCAGAAATATTCCAGAATGTGACACCGGTGATATGCTCTTTGTAGTCTCTCAATACCCGAAATATCATCTCATACTGATCCGCTTGCTTCTTCTTTAGCTCATCTGTAAACACATCAGAATCTGTGGGTAAAGGGTGTCTGGCTGAATGTTCCTTTTCATAAATCGATGCATCCAGTTCTGTGATTTGTATTTTCAGTCCCAGGTCAGTAAAAGCACTGATTGTAGCTCTCAGTTGATCCTCGGTAGGTTCATAAACGGACCAGTGCCCCTGAATCCCTACTCCATCAATAGGTACCCTGGCATCCATCAATTCACGGACCATCTGATATATTCTTTCTCGTTTTACAGGATTGATCACATCATAATCGTTGTAATACAACTCCACATCAGGATCAGCATTTCGGGCATATTCAAAAGCCTTTGGAATGAAATCCTTGCCACATATCCTGTACCAAATAGACTCCCTGTAAAACTCCTCTGGTTTACTTGAGATAACTTCATTCACCACATCCCATGCATAAATATCATCCTTGTAGCGTGAAACCACTGCTGTGATGTGAGCTTCGAGTCTGGACAACAGCTCCTCCTTTGTCAGGGTGGAATCCGGTTGAAACAACCAGTCTGGCGTTTGATTGTGCCAGCACAAGGTGTGACCACGCAACAACATGTTGTTTGCCCTGGCAAATTCCACTATTTCGTCAGCAGGTCCCCAATTATATCGGTCTTCCTCTGGATGGATAGGTCCCATTTTCATCACATTCTCGGGTGTCATACTTGCGAATTGCGACCTGATAAGTGGTGCTTCATCACCTTTCAATGCTCTCGGGGATACAGCCACTCCGATTGGAAAGTAATCCTGATAAACTTCACTTAATCTTTTTGGTTCGTTTGATTCAGGTTTCTGAGAACATCCGAAAACTATTAAAAAGAGTAAGGGGATGACAAGGAGTAGCAGTTTATGATTTTTCATCTTCATTAGGTTTTATGCCAAGTATTTAGTCTTCTATAAAAATAGCAGTCCGGTTGGTGAAAATCAACCTCATCAGCGTGAACAAATTCTTCCCGGGTAAAGGGGTTTTATGTAATTTATTTTTATCACCCCAGAACGGAAATGCCACTCAATTCGTTAAATACATACGAAGAATTGCTGCAATATGAATGTGTATACATTTATAGCCCCCATTGTGCTGGTTCTTCTTATTGCAGAGATCATTTACAGTGTTAAAACAAAAAATGGTCTGTACAATTTCCAGGATACAGTCACAAACCTTGCGACAGGGATCGGCAACCAGTGCGTGAACCTGGCCGTAGCATTCCTTGTATACAAGTGGTACGGATGGTTATATCAATTTGCTCCCTGGCAAATTCCTGCCACCTGGTACAGTCTATTGATCCTCTTACTTCTTCAGGATTTTATCTTCTATTGGTTTCATCGCCTGGGACATACAATTAATATCTTCTGGGCTGCTCATATGCCTCACCATTCCTCTGAGGAGCTAAACCTATCTGTGGGTATCCGGGCCAGCTTTACACAACGCCTGTTCCAGTTTTTATTCTTTGACTGGGTATTAGTGCTCCTTGGATATTCGCCTGAAATGATCTACGCTGTGGCTGCAGTACACCTTTTACTGGCCTACTGGCATCACACCCAGGTCATAAAAAATCTGGGCTGGTTCGAGAAATACTTCGTCACTCCCTCCCATCACCGTGTGCATCACGGAGTAAATCCACAATATCTGGACAAAAACTATAGCGAATTCCTGATTATCTGGGACAAGATGTTTGGCACCTTTGAACCAGAGAAAGAGGAAGTTTGCTACGGGGTCACCCACCCTCCCCGCAGCTGGGATCCCATTTTTGTCAACTTCCAGTATTGGAAACAGTTGTGGGATGATGCAGTAGCTGCTCCATATTGGTGGGATAAGATCCGCCTCTGGTTTATGCCACTCGGTTGGCGACCCCGTGGATTGGAGTCCAATAAGGGAAAACGCCTTGGGTACACCCGGAAAGAACAAGTCAAATATCATAGTAAACAGTTTAAAAATATCAGCCCCTACATCATCTTTCAGGTGGCATTGGGCATGGCATTTATGATGGTTACGATCAATATGGCATTACCCCTTTCGGCAGTGGACAGGATCACGATGTCTTTCGGTCTCTTTATGATGATCATTGCCTGGGGTGGCTTGCTTCAGGGTAAAAAATGGGCACTTACCCTGGAAGTAATTCGGCTTTTATTTATGGCTGTATCGCTGGTCATCATCTTCAACAATTCTGGAATTGCACCCTGGACGGGCTGGACAACTATTCTAACAGCGTTACTAACAGGTATCAGCATCATCTATCTTTCCTTTTACATCAAAAAAGATCAGTTGGAGGAGTTGAAAGTGGTATAACGTTGTTAAAACCAACATGAACATAGTCGAAAGTCTAAACGCATTGAATCTTGAACTCCCTCAGGTCAGTACTCCCGGAGGCAACTACCAGTCAGTGAATGTAAGAGATAACATCGCTTATGTGGCCATACAGTTTCCCATCTATAATGAAGAATTTCGATTTCAGGGGGTACTGGGCAAGGATCTGACTACAGATGATGGAACCCAAGCTATGCAGCTGTGTGCACTCAATGTCATTGCTCAGATCAATCAGAAAATAGGATTTGAACATATCCTTGGTTTAAACCACTTGGATGCCTATTATGTAGCTTCAGACACGTGGGACGAAGCCCCTAAAATAGTGAATGGTGCCTCCGACCTTTTTATCCATGTGCTGGGAGAAAAAGGAAATCACTCAAGAGCCATCATGGGGGTACTCAACCTCCCAAGGGGATTTAGTGTGGGTATTACTACTTCATTTACACTTTCTGGAAAACAAATTGGTGAATAGTAGTCAAAGTCCTTTTATTTATAGACTCAGATTCCAATCCCTCCCCTTCGCCCTAAACAATTGCTATTATCTTAGCGCGCAAAACGAAATATCTATGTTGAATTTCGTTTTGAGGAAGTAGTTGAATGAATGTAACCATAGAAAATATTATCCTCATAGGATCAATCCTGCTATTTATCAGCATCATTGCCGGTAAGACCAGCTACAGGTTTGGTATTCCTACCCTATTGTTGTTTTTAACCATCGGTATGCTGGCGGGATCTGATGGAATCGGTGGGATTTACTTCGATAACCCCCAGGTTGCTCAGTTTATAGGTATCGTATCGCTGAATTTCATCCTGTTTTCAGGGGGCTTGGACACCAGCTGGCCAGCGGTAAAACCCGTATTAAAGGAAGGGTTGGCCCTCTCCACACTAGGCGTATTGCTCACCGCGCTAGGCTTGGGTTTTTTCGTTTATTGGATTACTGATTTCACCATTTTTGAAAGCTTATTACTGGGCTCGATCGTTTCCTCTACTGACGCAGCAGCAGTCTTTTCCATTCTCAGAGGAAAAAACCTTGCGCTGAAGAAAAACCTGCGTCCGACGCTGGAGCTGGAAAGTGGTAGTAACGACCCCATGGCTTATGTACTGACGATTGCCTTTCTTTCCCTTGTCCAGATTCCGGAAAAAAGTGTTTGGTCCATTGTCTGGCTGTTTTTACAACAGATGACTTTAGGTGCTGTGGCCGGCTTTCTATTTGGTAAGATCAGCAAATTCGTAATCAATAGGATCAAGCTCGATTTTGAGGGTTTATATCCGGTACTCACCATCGCATTGATGTTTATTACCTTCTCCGCAACAGATAGTGTCGGAGGAAATGGTTTCCTGGCTATCTACATCTGTTCGGTCTACCTGGGTAATCAAAACCTTATCCACAAAAAGACCATCATGCGGATGTTTGACGGGATGGCCTGGCTTATGCAAATTGTCCTTTTCCTTACCCTGGGACTATTGGTATTCCCAACACAGATTGTGCCATTTATCGGTATTGGATTACTGATTTCCCTCTTTTTAATCCTGGTGGCCAGACCCCTCGCTGTATTCATCTCGCTGATACCATTTAAAATGAGAAACAGACGTAGATGGTACATCTCCTGGGTTGGACTGAGAGGTGCCGTGCCGATTGTATTTGCAACCTATCCCCTGTTAGCAGGCATTGATAAGGCAAATATCATCTTCAATATTGTGTTCTTTGTATCAATCAGCTCTGTGCTCATTCAAGGCACTACACTATCTATTGTCGCAAAATGGTTGCATGTTGGCTTACCAGAGAAAGTAAAGCCTCCTTCTCCGACTGATGAGCTACTGACAGAACATCCCAAAACGCTAATGAATGAAATAATTATCGGAAAAGGGTCCCCGGTCATTGGTAAAAAAATTGTTGATCTGGATTTCCCTAAAAATGCCATCATTGCAATGATCGAAAGGGATCAGGTCTACCTTACTCCAAATGGTTCTACAGCTCTGGAAGAAAATGACAAACTAATTGTGCTGTCAGACAAACCTGCAGCAATCAATGACGTATATAGCATTCTAAGAAAAGATGAAATTCCATCCATCAGTTGAATTAAGTCTGTTTTGAGCCAAAGAGACCACATAAGAAAATTCGGTGCCTTCAGTTTACTGGTCATGTATGCCATCACCATGGCGTTGACTTTTTCGTGTCCTCAAACCACCACTCAACTGCACCCAAACAACACGGAATTTTATCAAACGGGCACACTGCTTGATTACCTAAACCATACGGTTCCGGCTCAGTTTACTGAAGCCGAACGCTCAGCTCCTTTGTTGCTGGTCAAGACAGATCATCAAAAGTTATTGATCATACAGCAAACACATGAAAGTACTTTTCACAACTTTCTCACTCAACTTCTTCACTATGTGTTTGCCATTCCGGTCAAACACCTTGTCTCATTGATCCTATTCCCTTTCCACTTCTTCTGGTAATTCCATTTCTGATTGTTCGAGCTAAAAGTCCCTGAGGGATTAATCTATTACTGCGCTCAATAGCGCTTTTATCAACATTCAATTAGAAATTTTTATGGAAATATTGGTGCGATTGCTATTGCACTGTGTGTAGCACCTTTGGTATTTATGTACAAAAGCAGAAAGAAGAATGAATCTGCTTTACTAAACGCCTTAAAAGAATTGGCTAACTCTTATAAAAGCCGCATTTCGACCTATGACTTTGGACCATCATTTGCCATAGGTACAGATGAGAACAATACATATGTCTTTTTCTCCAAGGTAGGACAAAACCAAACCATTGATTTATGTGTGCCGATTAGTAAAATAAAAAAATGCTACATCAATGCTGAATCACACACTGTCACGAGGAATAAGCATGCTGAAATGATCACAGACAAACTGGAGTTGGTTTTTGAACCAAAAGACAAGTCTCTGGCACCTTGTCGGTTTGAATTCTTCAATTCTGATGAACGTTTTCAACCCAATGGAGAGCGATTGCTTGCTCAGAAATGGGAAACTCTTGTCAATGGGCAGTTGAGGAAGGTTGCAGTTTGATTTTTAATACTCCTCCGGGTATTGATTTCTCCGGGGGAGTATTAATTCAGATAATTCCTGCAAGACTATTGATCTTCTCCCCACTTGATGAGTAGCTTCCCTGAGCAACTTTGAATGCCCTCTTCATCCGAATACAAACTGGTTAACACCAACCGAAGCTTAAAATCCTCAGTGACGCTCTCAATCGTCATCATTTCCTGCGAAACTGATTTTCTGCCTGTGTTGTTTTCATCGGTTTCCAGTTTCAGACTTTTGTACAGGCTATCCAGATTAAACGAGACATTTTGTTTCAGAGCTGATAAATGCAATGATTTGTTATCCATAATTAACCTAATCGTATCACCTTTTATATCTATCAATGTCTCAGGTATCAGAAGATTTTGGCTCCGGGTTAATTGCAATGGGTATAAGTAGTCATAGCCATTAATGAGCAATACCTGGTTTGTCTGTTCCGAATAAAATGAAGGATATAAAAACCTTGTTTCATCTGAATATTTATAAATAGATTCCAACCCCATCAACTCCATGGCAACATAATCCTCCGAATAGCCTCGCTCTTTTGCAATATGCCGAGGGCTTTGCTCAAACCAACCCTCAATGGCACTCAAACCATGGAAATCTTCAAGGTATCCGAGAATTGAATAGACCTCATTATGGAGGCTGTCGCTCAGCATCTTTTCATTGGCATATCGGGGTTCCAGCTTCAGTGTCAACGTGTCGGATTGATCCCACTTTGGTTCGTTTTGTATTTTTCCATACAGAATGCCTGCTGTGGTAAGAATACTTTCCAGCCTGCTCACCTGGCTGTTTTCACTGACACGAAACATGCCCCATGGTCCGAAGGAACATAGCAGGATAATGATGAATAATGAAACAGGTATGACGCGAATATCCTTACCTCCTACCACCTTGTAGATGGAGATACCCGTTAGCCAAATGGCCAACAAAATGGTGATGTACCGATTAATGGTAACCCCATAGTCCGCTACCCTTATCCCGATGGCGAGATAAAGCATCACAATCATGGGAAGCAACACCCAGTAATAACCTTTCTTGAGAAATTTAATGGGTCCGGGTACATCCTTATCAAAAGGGTATGCTAAAAGCATCGCCAATATCCCCAATACGGCCACCGCAATGATCATGTACACTATGATGCCTGAAGGCCAGTTCCAGCCTACGATGATCTTAACGGAATAGCTATACAGGATCAAAAAATAGAGGCCAATGAGCGGTATCAGTACATACAGGATAAAGGTGCGAAGTCCTTTGGGATATTGTTCATCAGCATCAAGCTTATCGTAATCTGAAGGAAGTCCAGCAACAAAAAACCAGGTATTGAAAACACCCGCCACAATGAAGAACAGTTCAGCATAACGCTTGTCATCCACATCGACCTGAAACAGGTTATCGAGGGCGAACAGGGCGAGTACCAACCCCAGGTATACCGTGGCTGAATACAACGCTGACAACAGAAACCTCAGAAAAAGTGCCTTATTGAAGTTCCAAAACCCATTGAGGGTACCACGTAATAGAAATGCAATAAAAGCAACCAGCAAATGGGCAGCAATGGCCAGAATTGTGTACCTGATATATGGGATGGTTACGTTGAGTGTCTCTTCAGACCCAGGGAGATAGTAATACACCATCAAGAGGATTATAATTACAGAGGAATAAAGTCTCCTCTTAAAGGAAGCCGGCTTCTTTGACACCTTCACATAAATATCTACAGCCACGAACAGCGGAACTCCCAGGTATCCACACAAAAGCAGGTTTATAAAAGGAAACACATTGTCAAGATCACCTTCGTGCTCAACAAGGAAAATGGCAAAGAAAACGGCCACAGCAGCTGAAACGATGACCATAGGATGTCGAAGAAAGGCACCAACAGCCTGCTGAAACAGAAACTGAAGTGAGGGTAGCTTCATGGGCTTAATGAATACCCAACCAATTTACGTCTTTTTCCTATTTTGATAGCATTCAACCTATCTAATAAAAAGACAGATGGTTTAATCTAATATTTGAAATGGTAGCCTGTTGCTTTGATCAGTTTCTCCGGGCTGACTTTCTTAAACGGAACGGTATCTTCACTAAATTCCGGCGGATCAATTCTCAAATCTTTGGCTGCCTTGTCATAGAATGATTTCCGCGTTTCATCTGTTGGACTACAGGCATTAAAGACCTCTCCCCAGATATCATGCTCGATGATTGATTTAATCACACCGATACAATCTTCCAGATGGATCATGTTGACGGGATTATTAGCTCCAGATAGACCCTTCCTGCCTGCCAAAAACCTGCCCGGATGTCGCCCTGGCCCATATAATCCTCCAAACCTGATCACCGTGGTTTGGAAGTCGGGGTTTTCCATGAATAGGTTCTCCATCTCAAAGAGGGAAACACCCCCTCTGGACAATTGACTGGGGTCAGCATCAGACTCGGTTACTACACCATTTGTATTGGGGTATACGGCTGTGGAGCTAATAAAGAGAACCTTCCCAATTTGTTTTTCTGCCAGCTGCTGAACAGCTTGTAACTGCTTTCGATGATAGTTGGGATCATCACCCTGGTTTCGTGGGGGCAGGTTTATAATTAAAAAGTCAGCAGAGAAGAAATCACCTGGATCGCGGGCTAAATCAGGCTCGAAACATAGCTGAAAAGGTTCAATGCCAGCCTGCTCAATTTCAGGAAGCTTCTCTTTCCTGGTGCTACTCCCCTTTACACTATATCCTGAATCGACCAAAGACATACCCAGAGGTAACCCGAGCCATCCACATCCTATTATACTAATTGATTTACTTGCACTCATTCCCTCATAATCTTCTCCCTGTGCTTCTCTCCCCACTCTCCAAGAGCCTCAATCACCTTCTTCAACGACCTGCCATATTCTGTCATGGTGTACTCTACCGTAACCGGAAAAGTATCATAGACTGTTCTTTTCACCAGCTTGTTCATCTCCAGGTCTTTTAACTCTTTTGATAGCATGCGATCGGTGATCTTCGGTATCTCTTTTGATAGGTCCGAAAATCGCTTTACGTCAAACATGAGGGCAACAAGGATGGGTAGCTTCCATTTGCCACTGAGTATCTGCAGTGCATCCTGTATAGGGAGCATTTTCTTGCTACAGGCTTGCGGATCATGTTTAATGGACCTTTTCATCAACTGTAAAAATACGAATTGAGACAAAACTATACTAAAGTATAGCACTATACTCCAGTATAGTACTTACAAATGTATAGCTGCATCTTTTAATATTGCGTATATCAAATCAGAATTAAATTGATAGCAATGAAAAACAAGATTATTTACTGGACCACGACAGGATTAATAGCAGCTATGATGCTGATGAGTGGATTTATGTATTTCACTAACCCTGAAGTAGCCGAAGGTTTTACAACAATGGGTTTCCGGGATTTCTTTAGGGTTGAGTTAGGTGCTGCTAAAGTGCTGGGAGCATTGGTGTTGCTAGTACCTGTGATCCCGGGCAGGATCAGGGAATGGACATTTGCAGGATTTGCCATTACTTTTATCTCAGCATTTATCGCTCACCTATCCATTGGTGACTCATTATCCACTGCCCTATTCCCTTTAATTGCCCTGGTCCTTTTATCGGTATCGCATTTTTATTACTACAAAACATATGGGGCAGCTTAGCCTCATATGTTAAAATCGATAGAAGATCATTGCCCTGGCCTCGGCTATCGGTAGCTCATCATCTAAAACATTGCCAAACCAGGAAGATGGCTTTTCTTCTTTCACGGTTGTTTTCTCACTCATGGTGATGATAGGGCCGATCATCAGCTCACAACCCAATCTACTGGTGAAATTAAACTCCCGACCAAGAGTGGCCATTAAGATTGACCTCCTCTCGACCTCCCACTGATCTTCCACCTCATAAAACGAAGGGCCTAACCGAATAATCCAGGGCTTTACCTGTGCTTTATTCTCCTCTTTCCCAAACCTAACACCCATATTGAGTCCCCAATAGTAGCCTCTGTCCATTTCGTGGGCAATTGCGGGTAAACCGAATACAAACTCAAACTGGTAAGCCTTTTCATGATAGATAGAACTAAAGTGAATACCTGACGGGTACCCAAAACCAGCTGACATTCTTAAATTGGACTGGCTGAATGTAAACAATGGAATCAGCCATAAAATCAACAGAAAAAAGACTAATTTTTTCATGGTTCAAATGATTAATGAATCAAATTTAGAACCATGGATCAATGAAGTAAAACTGTATTTTGCCTGTTTATTTCAATTAGTTGCAGTTTTTGCAACTCGATTAAATACGGTAAAAGAGCATAATTCTGGCATCCAGGTAGACAAAATTAGAACCAGCATTTACTAAAGGGTCAATGAAAAAGAATCCCCAGGAAATTGGATAATTCCCTTTTCGCACCTCATTTTCAAAGACCATCAAAGGGAAACCAATCAAGAACTCACTCCCTACCTTAGGAGAAATATTAAATTCTCTACCCAAGGATGCGAATAATAGAGTTTTACGTTCTATTACCCAAAAATCCTCTGTAGACACGAATGCAGGTCCAACCCGAATAATCCACGGTTTTTGGAGTGCAACATTTTCGGATTTGCCAAATCTGTAACCAGCATTAATTGCTCCAAACACACCACGGTCTCTATTACGAAGGTCTGCTGGAAACCCATAAACAAACTCAAGTATTATATCATACTTATTGTATGTAGTACTTAAACAGTAGCCACATGGATGACCAAAACCAGCTGCAACTCTGAAATCAGATTGCCCCACTGTCGCTATAGGGAGCAACAGGTACAATGAAACAACTAAACCTAAAGTTTTCATAATGTTACGGACTTGATGTCAATCAAATTTAGAATCCGTAAATCATGAAGTAAAATTATCTTTTGCTACTACAAATCAACTAGTTGCAGTTTTTGCAACTATTCTGATCAAAAGGTCATTTTAGTCTGAAGGTTTGGCAGGTAGCATGTTCCTGATGGCTGAAATCTGCCACTTTTTCTTGTTTTTCACTACGATAAATGTGCTCCACATCTTTCGAATGGACCCATCTGCCTGATAGATTTCATAACGGGCATCCACAATGGCGCTTTTTGAGCCGATCATGCGAATATGCTCTACCATCAGTACCCGTTTCCCCGGGTTACCGGAAGAGCTTCGCATCATCTCTTTGAAGGCACCTTCCTTGCCCCTCCTCCACTCGCCAGACGAAACCAATTGATCGATATCATCTGTGAGTAAACCGGCAAGCAAAGTCGTATCCTGAGTCTCTCTGGCCTGAGCATAGTCCGCAATGAGTTTTTTAATCGCCTCATCCTCTTGCTTCTGACTCAAAGCAGGAATTACCGCCCAAATAACCAAACACATAAAAACAAGTCCTGATCTCATACCTTTAACTTTTATCCTCCAAAGTATTTGTATAGGAAGACGTAACTCTTTAACTCAACAACTCAATAACTCAATAACTTATCAACTACCGTAGCATCGCGTAGGTGGATTACACCTCAAAACTATCTGCTTCCAAATAGGCCTGAATAAGCTTCTGCTCACCTTCTTTACCCGGATATTTATTACCATGCTCCATACCCATGATGCCTTTGAATCCCTTGTCATAGATATGCTTGAATACGTTCTTGTAGTTGATCTCACCAGTAGTTGGCTCTTTTCTACCCGGATTGTCACCAATTTGGAAGTAAGCGATTTCCTCCCATGTAAGATCGATATTTCTGATGATATGACCTTCCGTTTTTTGCATGTGATAGATATCAAATAAGATCTTGCATGAAGGACTGTTCACAGCCTTACAAATCTCATAGGTCTGATCTGAAGTTTGAAGGAACAGATCCGGAGAATCGCTCAAGGGCTCAAGCACCATCACCAGGCCATGTGGTTCAAAGATCTCTGCCCCCCTTCTCAATGCTTCCACCACGTTTGCCGTCTGAATGCCAATAGGTAACTTCCTTTCAAAAGCACCCGGCACCACGGTCATCCATTTGGCATTCACCCTTTTGGCCACGTCAACAGCTCTTTTGCATCCATCCAGGAATATGTCTACATTTTCTTTGGTTCCGGCAGCCAGGGTATTGGCCAGGTTGCCGCCTTTATCCACCACAAATACACCCATCTCCATGTTAGTTTTAGCCATCTGACTAGCGATGGCTTCCTGGGTCTTTATGTCTCTTTTCATCATCCCATTATCCTCTAGCGCAGTGAAACCCTGGTCAGTCATGAACTTCAGCTGATCGATCAGGTCTTCACCTGCCGAATTTTTAAACATGCCAAAGTGCGGGGCATATTTCATCTTAAAGCTATTTTTCCCTTTTGCGGATAGGGGCATAGCCAAGCCACCAGCCATGGCTGTAGTTCCCACAATTGAACTTGTTTTAATGAAGTTTCTTCTGCTGTTGTTCATGTTTCGTTGTTTTTAGAAAATGGGTTAATAAGAAAATAAGGTTTGACTGACTAAATTATACAGCCTGACTTAAAAAAACTGACTGAATTGTCGGAAACTAAAGGTCGACATTAAAATTGTTTTTCCGGGGGAATGATATCTTTAAGGAAAAATCCAACAATTCATGAACCCAAAGCACATACTCACCTACCTATGCTCATTTTTCATCCTGCTGTTCATCAATGCTTGCGAAGAAAAAGAAAAAGATTATTTCACTTCGGGATTCAAGGCACTGGAGGTATCGGAATCATCGGCCCTCATCTGGACACGCCTGTATGCACAGGAAAAACCAAACCCCATCAAACACCAGCGGAGAGAAGAAGTATTCAGGCACCCCATTGATTTTAACGAAGAGATGCCAGTGAGCCAAATGGATGGAGGTGTGGAAGGCAAAGCAGGAGAAGTCAGAATAACCCTGAAATCTGGTGATGTAGTGTTTGAATCACCGTGGTTACCTGCGTTAGCGGATAATGACTTTGCGGTAAATCATTCCTTCGAATCGCTTAAACCGGCTACCACCTACATGGTAACACTTGAGTCCAAAGCTTCAGGCACAAAGTATGAAGGATCATTCACTACAGCCAGCCCAGCCGGTCTTGTCGTTCCAATCACCTTTACTACCACCACCTGCCAGTACTTCTGGAGTTTTGACGATAGTCTAAGGGGATTTAAAACCTACGACTTAATGAAAAGCATGAATCCCGATTTCTTTGTGCAAACCGGAGACTATGTATACTACGATAAGCCCGGCCCGCTATCAAAAGACATAACATCCGCAAGACACAAGTGGCACGCCATGGACAGCTGGCCATCTTTGGTGGATTTTCATCAGGGCACCCCCATGTACATGATCAAAGACGATCACGACCTCCTCAAAGATGACATCAGCGATAAAGAGGCCTTGTACGGAAACCTGTCCTATGCAGATGGCCTGAAGATCTGGCGGGAAAATGTCCCTTTGAAAGGAGAACCCTACAGAACCTTCAGATGGGGTAAAGACCTGCAAATCTGGCTGCTGGAAGGCAGAGAGTTCAGGTCCAACAACAAAGAAGAGGATGGTCCCGACAAAACCATCCTGGGCAGCAAACAGAAAGCATGGCTGACCAGCACGCTTCAAAATTCTGATGCCTCTTTCAAGATCCTATTTTCTGCCACACCAATCGTAGGTCCGGACAGAGACCGGAAATCAGATAATCACGCGAATAAAGTCTTTCAAACCGAAGGGGACTGGATGAGAAAACTGATCTCCGAGACAGAAAATCTCTATGTGATCAATGGCGATCGTCACTGGCAGTATCACTCCATCGATCCGGGCACTGGCGTACATGAATTCGGATCGGGACCGATCAGCAATGCGCATGCACAAGGCTGGGACCCTGACGACAAGAGACCACAGCATCAGTTTCTACGTGTCAACGGGGGATTTATGGGCGTGAAAGTCTTCAGAGAGAATGATGTTCCGCAAATTGTATTCACTCATTATGATGTGGAAGGAAATGAGGTCTATGCTAAGTCCTTCAGTAAATAGGTAGCAAAAAAAGATAAAATTTTGTTTGACTCAACGGCTTAGGCTTTTGGGAGAATAGCTTAAATTGATAGGCTAACCCCAATTAACCTTAAAAATGATGAGTCTGATAAAATCCTTTTTGTTTGGCCTGACTGCCATCTTACCCCTATTCCTGATTAGCCAACCTCACCTATTACCCAAAGAACGGGTAATTTTCCTTACGGAAGAATGGAAAGGTGATCGTGACAGCTATGGCAGACCAATGGTCCCTGACGAGTGGCTCGATCGTGTGAGTCATGTCAGTGTGGAAGAAGCCTGGAAGACCCTGAAAGAGAACGGATATAACAACCAACTGGAAACTGAATGGGAGATTCTTGATCCTACCAGGGTCATGGTGGGCCGGGCATTTACCACTACATTTCTTCCTAAACGACCGGGATTAGATGATCGGATGATAGCATTGGGCAATGAAGCCGGCTATCAGGGAGGTACCAACCAATGGCCCATGAGTATGCTTTCCCAGCGTGATGTAATCGTTGCGGATCACTATGGCAAGCTAAGAGAAGGCGCTTTTCTGGGAGATAACCTGGCCCAGGCTATCTATACAAATTCCGGAACTGGAGCCATCATCAACGGGCATGGTCGCGACATGCTGGGTGTGAAAAATATCGATGGAATTAACGTCTGGACCAAAGCATGGCATCCCTCACATAGCGCTGAAAGGATGCTGATCAGCATCAATGATATCACGAGAGTTGGAGAAGCTATTTGCCTACCCGGAGATGTGGTCCTGGCATCCCAGGCCGGGGTGATCTTCATCCCTCCTCACCTGATGGAAAAAGTACTCCTGGGTAGTGAAGTTGTGCGACTTGAGGACGCCTTCAGGCAAGAACAGATCGCCAAAGGGAAGTATACCAGCCAGCAAGTGTATCAATCGGAGTGGTCTACACAAATCAACCAGGAATTCTATCAATGGCTGAAGCAAAACCGAACTACCATACAGGCCAAACATCAGGTGCCGTTTGAGATCATTGATAAAATGATCAAAACCTCCAGCCGTGACTGGAAAACATGGATCAAATAGAAAATATTGAATGAAAAACTTGTGTAAGTAATTACTTACCTATTTATTTGTAAGCAAATACTTACATATTCATGAGACGAGATGTATTTCAGGCCATAGCCGATCCTACAAGAAGAGACATTCTAAGTATGATCACTCACAAAAAACTCAATCTTAACAGCATTGCTGAAAATTTTGAGATGAGTCGACCAGCTATTTCTCAACACATCAAGCTTCTCGAAGAATGCGGGTTGATCATGATCAATCAGCAAGGTCGCGAGCGGTATTGTGAGTTGCAGCCTAAGAAGCTCGAGGAAGTCAATGACTGGCTGGAACCCTTCAGGAAGATGTGGGAATCAAGATATGAGCAATTAGACGAGTTATTAACTGAAATGAAAAATAAAAACCAATAAAAAAATGATCAAACAATTTGAAACCGAGATCGTCAAAGACGAGGCCAATAAGAAAATCTATGTCAACAGGGATTTTCATGCACCTTTAAACCTTGTTTGGAGAGCCTGGACAGAGGCAGAATTGCTGGACAAGTGGTGGGCTCCCAAGCCTTATAAAGCAGTTACGAAAACACTTGAATTTAAAGAAGGAGGAAGATGGCTTTATCACATGCTCGGTCCCGAAGGTGATAAGCAGTGGTGCCGCTTTGATTATGAGGCTATTGAAATCAAAAGTTCCTTTTCAGGTAAAGATGCATTTTGTGATGAAAATGGAAAAGCCAGCGATGAATTCCCGGGTATGCATTGGGAAAATAGATTCACTGATATGGAAGGTATTACCCATGTGAATGTTGTGATTTCTTTCCAAAGCGTAGAAGTCATGGAAAAAATTATTGAAATGGGTTTCAAAGAAGGGTTTAGTATGGGGCTTGAAAATCTTGATGAACTGTTAACTGAATTAAGCTAACGATGAAAGCAATCACCATTTCTACCCAAATAAAACAACCTTTGCAAAAAGTCTGGGATTGCTTTACCCTTCCCAAGCACATTACACAATGGAATTTTGCTTCTCCTGATTGGGCCTGCCCCAGCGCTACCAATGATCTGAAACCGGGAGGCAAATTCTCCTGGAGAATGGAAGCCAAAGATGGAAGCATGGGGTTTGATTTCTCCGGGACGTATTCAGAAATTCAGCATGGAAAGCTTCTGCGATATGCGCTGGATGATGGTCGGGAAGTATCAGTGAAATTTGAAGAATCCGGTGGGTCTGTACTTGTCACAGAAACGTTCGAACCGGAGCACCAGAATGACGTGGAAATGCAAAGAAATGGCTGGCAGGCTATTCTAAATAATTTTAAAACACATGCCGAAAAGGTAGCCTAGTTTCAGGCTACTCTTTTGGTATATTTCTAAATGAATCATTTACCACGTATCACTGTGTGGGAGTTGTGTGGTCAGTCCCTTCTTTGATGGAAAAGCTTCTCACAATGCAGAAACTGATTGGATCAGACCTTGAAGCAGCTTTTAACTCTTAAATCAATTATTAACTCAAAATCATAAGACCATGGCAAGTACAAGCACCTACCTCAACTTTGTTAGAGATACAGAACAGGCATTCAATTTTTATAAAACAGTTTTCGGTGGAGAGTTCGTTGGTGACGGAATCTCCAGGATGGGTGAGGCACCACCTCAGGATGGATTTCCACCTTTGGCTGAAGAAGATAAAAACCTGGTAATGCATGTCGCCCTGGAAATAACCGGTGGTCACATGCTGATGGGTACGGATGCCCCGGAATCCATGGGATTCAAACTCAACAAGGGCAACAATGTGTACATCAACCTTCAGCCGGATACCAGAAAAGAAACCAAACGACTCTTTGATGCGCTCTCTGCTGGAGGTGAAGTAACCATGGAGCTACAGGACATGTTCTGGGGAGACTACTTCGGGTCATGCACCGATAAATTTGGTGTGCAGTGGATGTTTGCCTGTGCCGAGAAGGCTTAAGAAGTAATTCAACTCTCACAGTTTAGGCATAGCACAGGTTTCCTATCTTAGCGATATGATGCAACTCTTACTACTGGAGAGGAAAACATTGGTTAAGGGATGGGTATTGTGTTTTGTTGTTTGTCTGCCATTTACTTTTCTTCCGGTAATGTTTGGTGACGGCGACCTCTGGCAGGACATTGCAAACAGGATACCAATATCCCTCCTGTATTCAGCAGGATTCTCTACCGCCCTGTGCCTTTCGGCTGTTGTCATCAATTATGATCGCCAGAGTATTAAATTGAAACTCATTAATAAGCCAGCGTTCAAACATCTTAACGCAAAACTTATCCCGAAAGGGCAAGGAAGTTTATCGGAAGACCTTAGTTTTTACCTGACCGCAGATCACAATGAGTTTCATTATACCATTGACATTCTCATCGATTTGGAAGATCATAAAAAGCAAACCATCGTGATCACTCCCGAAATGTTGGAGGCCGGAAGCCATGAGATGATTAGGAAATACAAGGATTTGCTAAAGAAAGAATACAAGGTGACATCCAACAAGTACCGTATCGAATTACAATTCAAACCTGAAGATATCAATCTGGAAGATCCGACGGGACTGGTAAAACATTTGTCCCTGATTGAAGCCAAGCTCAGGTTAAAGCCAGTCTAAACCATTGACACCAAAAACAACATTCATTCTTTTCTTCTAAACAATCCGTATTTTTAAAGCATGAACAAATACGGTCTCCACGGAAAATTCAACACACAAAAAGGAAAAGCGGATGAACTGGCTGAAATCCTGATTGAGGCATCTCAAATCGTTTCAAAAGCCAAAGGTTGTAAGCTATATTCGATTTCAAAAGATCCCTCCGAACCAGATGCTGTCTGGGTAACAGAAATCTGGGACTCCAAAGAAGACCATGATGCGTCTCTTTCACTTCCGGAGGTAAGATCACTTATTTCCAGAGCTATCCCATTGATTGATGGCACTCCTTCCAGGGGACAGACGCTGGAGGTAATAGGTGGTTTTGGCATTAACGAGAACTGAAAATGTCAGATATCGAGATAATTCACAACAAGCAAAACATGCGGTTCGAAGTCCTGAAAGATAACCACCTCGCAGAGCTCACCTACCGACTTAAAGATGATGAGATCTATCTTATGCATACAGGCGTGCCCAAACCCATAGGTAACTACGGAATTGCCAGGGCACTTACCGAACATGCACTCAAATATGCCCTAAAAAAAGGTCTTAAGGTCATTGCCTATTGCCCCTATGTCAGGGCTTATATGAAACGTCATCCGGATTGGAGAACAACCCTTTTCGCAGGATAAAATTCACCTGAGTAGATCTCAATTTATATCTTAGTCAAATGAAACGATTTATCTATACTTTACTATTCATCATGCTTTCTGTTGGCCTTCAGGCACAGGAAGGTTACAAACCAACAGAAGGGAATCTCCAGAACAGGGAATGGTTCCGGGATGCCAAATTTGGACTTTTCATTCACTGGGGAGTTTATAGCCAAATGGCTGGTGCCGGTCAAACCGGCATTGCCGAATGGGTGATGGAACAAAAGAAAATTCCCATCAATGCATATGAAAAGCTGCCCACCTTCTTCAACCCTACCCAGTTTGATCCCGAGGAATGGGTCCGGATGGTGAAGGCTGCCGGGATGAAGTATATCACCATCACCAGCAAGCACCACGATGGATTCGCTATGTATGATTCTGAAGTGAGTGACTACAACATTGTAGATGGTACACCCTATGGTAAAGATGTGTTGAAACAATTGAAGGACGCCTGTGACAAACATGGGATCAAATTATTCTTTTACTACTCCCAGCTCGACTGGCACCATCCTGACTACTACCCGACAGGCAGAACCGGAAACGATTACACAGGGCGACCGGATTCCGGCGACTGGGATTCCTATATTGAATTTATGAATGCCCAATTAACAGAACTGCTGACCAATTATGGTGAGGTCGGCGGTATCTGGTTTGATGGCATGTGGGATAAGCCAAATGAAGACTGGCAACTGGACAAAACCTATTCACTTATCCATGAATTACAGCCAAATGCCTTGATCGGCAGCAATCACCACAAATCCCCTTTCCCTGGCGAGGATTTCCAGATGTTTGAGCGCGACCTTCCGGGAGAAAATACCATGGGGTTCAACCAGACCACAAGCATCTCCGACCTGCCTCTTGAAATGTGTGAAACCATGAACGGATCATGGGGCTACAATCTTGTAGATAAAAGATTTAAGTCTGTGCAGAGACTGGTTCAAACGATGGTAAAAGCCGCCGGATTTGGCGCTAATTTCCTACTCAATACCGGTCCAATGCCGAACGGGAAGATCCAAACCGAAAACATCGATACCTTGATGCAAATGGGTAAATGGCTAGAGAAATATGGTGAAACCATTTATGGAACGCGAAGAGGCCCAATCGGTCCGAGCGAATGGTGGGCCACCACAGCGACTCCTGATGGCAAGACAGTCTACTTTCACATTCTCAAGCTAGAAGAAGATGTCTTATTCATCCCTAACTATAAGATCAAGCCAAAGAAGATGACCTTCTTTGATGGCGGAGAAAAGGTAAAGCACCAAAACACCGACTACGGCCTGATGATAGAAGTGCCCGAACATAAAAAAGATCACATCGACACAATTATCAAAATAGAATTCTAACTATTTCGAGACCTTAAGGACAGACCCGGCGATGTGTCGGGTTCCTTTTTCTTTGTTGAAATAATATACCACAAGTACGCGGTTATCATCCAGTTGCACTGCCCATGGATATCCTAAATCTGTGGATCCACCATCTTCTCTCACGATAAATTCAGGTGCAGTACTAATATCCGTACACTCCGGATTCAGGATTTTTGCCCGTATTCCGTACGGTTCATGGCGATATCCGTAAGTCAAAAGCACCCGTCCATCATTCAGTTTGAGTGCATGAAAAGGGTGCCCCTGAAATCCCATTTTCTGCCAGGGCTGAAAGCTCTTCCCACCATCCGTGGATCTGGCAAAACAGGCCTGATCGTCAAAACCGCCTGTTCTTAAAAAAGCCACCAGGTCTCCATTAGGCGTTTCATGTATGGAGGTTTCATTGAAGGTTACCTTATCGTCAACCGCTACCGGGCAGGAGTATTCCCATGTCAAGCCCTTATCTTCTGAAATGAGTAGATGAGTTGACGTGGTTTTTGAATTTGCCATGCTGGCTGCTACCACCCAAAACAGTCTACCGTCCTTCCCTTCACACATCGCCCCCCTGTTGTAAGCAGGCAATGGCCTGCCCAGGGCATCATTGCGGTTTTCAACAGGCAAGCTGGGTGGATAGTAAGGCCCCTCCCAAGACTTTCCTTCATCTTCCGATTTGACCAGGTAGCCACCCAGAAACACCACGCCCTCTTTGTTTTCAGAAAACGGTTTTTTGAGATTGGGTATTCCTTCCGGTCGCACAAACGCCCATCCGTAACTAGCACAAAGGATGCTGCCATCACTCAATCGTACCATACATGGATCCTGTGACCCACCAAACGGATGTGCATAAAGCAGTGAGGGCTCTCTCTCCCATTTGACGCCATCAGCCGATCGCATCATAACCAGGTAGCTGTTGGGATCTACATGGTTATTGCCTGATTCGCCAAAAATCATCCTGTTAGGTGCCCTGCGAAAAGCCACCAGAAAATCATCACCTGTCCGTATCACCGATGGAAAAGCTGAATAAAAGGCCGTATCTTCATAAATGACGATATCCTTTATTTTCTTTAATGGAGATTTCTGACCATATACACTACTTAAACAGATGAGGTATCCTATCAGGATCAGGCTATTTCGAACGTTCATTCCTTCGTTATTTTTGGGGTTAATATATGATGTTAGTAATCGCTTTGAAACTCTTCTCTAATGATACCGCTCAATTTCGATGTTGTACTATTAAATTCAATTAGTTTTATATTTTTTCAATATCCTCATTAACTTACCGGTATGACCGACCTTCACGAACTTGCACAATTGGCAGTCAAATATGTCAATACTACCGGAAGACACATCTTCCTCACGGGCAAAGCGGGTACCGGAAAAACGACATTTTTAAGGTACATCGTAGCGCATACCTATAAAAAAGCAGTGGTAGCAGCACCAACCGGAGTAGCCGCCATCAATGCCGGTGGCGTCACCCTGCACTCATTGTTTCAGCTACCTTTTGGTACCTTCATTCCGGAAAACATCCGCCTGGAAGAAGTCTCCTCACCAGTCACTACACCAGGTACTTTGCTGAAGGACCGAAAATTCAGCGCCAGCAAAAGACAACTCATACAGGAACTAGAGTTGCTGATCATCGATGAGGTGAGTATGCTTCGAGCAGACCTGCTGGATTGTATCGATCATACCTTAAAACTGCTTAGAAGAAACAGGCGGGAGTCCTTCGGAGGCGTCCAGGTCCTGTTTATCGGGGATCTGCTCCAGCTGCCACCAGTCATCAAGGATTATGAAAAATCGCTATTAAGTCCATATTATGACAACGCTTATTTCTTCCAGGCTCAGGCATTGAAAGATGTCCCTCCTATTCGGGTAGAGTTGCAAAAGATCTACCGGCAAACGGATCAACAATTCATTGATCTGCTCAACAGATTGAGAAACAATCAGCAAACAACAGATGACATCCAATTGCTTAATGGGCATTACCGCGAGGACCATGAAAGCATTACGGATGGATATATTCATCTTACCACCCACAATCATAAAGCGGACAGGATCAACCAGAAAAGACTGGATCAGCTAGAGGGGAAGTTGATCACATTCTCTGCTTACATCGAAGGAGAATTCCCGGAAAACATGTACCCTGTGGAATATGACCTCAAACTCAAGGAAGGTGCCCAGGTGATGTTTATCAAAAATGACCCTTCCGGTCAGGGCAGGTTTTATAATGGAAAAATTGGCAAGGTCTCGGCATTAACGTCAGATGATATCCAGGTAGAGTTTGAGGATGGCAGCGAAGTGACCGTAGAAAAATATGTATGGGAAAATAAACGATATGCCCTGAGCAAGATCAGGGATGAGATCGTAGAAAAAACACTGGGTAGCTTTGAACAATACCCCCTGAAGCTGGCCTGGGCGGTGACCATTCATAAGAGCCAGGGGCTCACCTTTGAAAAAGCTATTCTTGATCTCTCTGGTACATTTGCGCCAGGCCAGTTGTACGTGGCACTTTCAAGACTCACTTCCCTCAACGGGCTGGTCCTTTCCTCCCATATTGGCGATTCTATCCCAACGATTGACAACAGCCTGAGGGAATTTGTAGCCTCGTTTCCCAGCCAGAAAGAACTGGTAAACAGCCTGGCCAACGACAGAAAGACTTTCATCTATCAGTTTGCCACCAAAGTCTTTGGGTTTGACAGGATACACAAAGAGCTTATAAACCATGAAAGGAGTTTCAATAAGGACGAAAAACGATCCATCAAGCAGCAGTATTTAGCCTGGACCACTGAACTGACCCATGAATTGGCTCCACTGGTGGCAGTTGGAAATAACTTCATCAGACAGATAGCCAGTATCCTTCAGCAGGATGAGTATCTATCCACTCTGGACGATCGTGTAGATAAGGCACGCGAATACTTTCAACCCAGACTGACGGAACTAAACAACAAGATAAAGGAGCACAAAAAGTCTATTGGGAAAGAAAAAAAGATCAAGAGCTACAAAGAAGAGCTGGAAATGATCCAGGCCATGTTTGAGTATCAAATCAATCAGATGATCAAATTCTCGATGTTTATCAGCGAGGCGACTCAAAACAAAGTGCTTACAAGGAAACAACTTCAGTCGACGGACTTGCCAAAAACAGCAGCTGATAACAAAGGAAAACGAACTGCCAGAAAAGACAAGATACCTTCTGCAAAGATCTCGTTTGAAATGTATAAAGACGGCAGAGGCATAGAAGAAATCGCTGAATCACGCGGCCTGGTTAGGAGTACGATTGAAGGTCATCTGGCCAAATATGTTGAAATAGGCGAACTGGAAATCTCTAAACTTGTAGACGAACCAAAGGTCAAAAAAGTAATGGAATACGTAGAAAAAGGCATACTTCGTGGAGGCGATATAAAGTATGAATTAGGTGATGATTATACCTTTGGAGAAGTCAGATTGGTCCTGGCCCATGCCAAATGGATGGAATGCAATGAAGTAGAAAAATAGGTACGATTACCTGAAAATCACATGCTCAACATGTGTGTAGGTACCATTGGTCACCTCAAGCAGATAAGGGCCCGGTTTCAAATGAGTTATGGTCAGCTCCACTTTTTGCTCAGGCGCATTAAATGATTTATTCCAAACCACCTTACCTGAAATGTCTCTGATGACAATGTTCATGCTTGTCCGGCTAAACCGCTGACCCAGGTAAATATTGAGCTGGTCACTCACCGGATTAGGGTAAATACTCATATCATCGGTAGTCTCATAAAACGTCACGATCGTTTCGCTAACCTCATTCGCCCCGTCAAAATCAAATTGCCGTAACCGGTAATAATTTGCACCTTCCAAAGGACCTAAATGTGTAAAAGAATAAGAAATCTCCTGATCAGTTGTACCATTTCCATCGACAACTCCAATCACATCAAACTTACCATCTCCGGAACTGTGCTCTATCTCAAACCGCTCATTGTTGAGCTCGCTGGCGGTTACCCAGTCAAGTACTATTCCTTCTCTCGTGGCCGTTCCCACAAAAGAAATCAACTCTACCGGCAGCAAAGAAAAATCGCATGAAGAACCATCCGTTCCATTCACTGCAGTCAAAGTGAGCTCATTGTTTACGATATCGGCCGCATTAAACTCATAGGAATACATTTCAACTGTTCCATTCTTTTCAGGAAAGGTGATATCTATAGTATAATCATCCGTCATATTGGGTAGATGAAATACGGAAGCCGGAGGATTTTGAGCTCCGTGTCCTGCTGAATTACTCCCACTTTGTGCTGAAGAGACAATGTTACCACCCGTATCCTTAATTATTACCGTTGCACCCACCACAGGTCGGTTTGACTGGGTTCCGTCCACACAATCTTCAATAAATACTTTCATGTAAGAGCATCCCCCTCCATCACAAAGATCATTTTCCCAAATCTGGTTGGCTGCTCCATTCACATTCACGTAGATGTCGTAATCTCCGTCATCGTCGTAGTCTACAAGATTCACCCCTTCCGCATCTGCATTTACGTTGATATTCTCCTGGGTGAAGCTCAGGGCTGCCACACTATTGGGTGTTGCCGTGTTGTTCTTAAACAGGAAACTATTGGTGCCATTATTGCCTAAAAACAGATCCAGGTCACCGTCACCATCCACATCCGCACAGGCACATCCATCAATGTCTGATCCTCCGGTGATAGTAGGTTTTCCCGTTGCAGTAAAAGTACCCGTTGGGTGTTGCAACCAGATCTGATTTGTGCCCGCATCAGTCCAGTAGATATCCAGGTCACCATCCATATCAAAATCACAGAAGATCACCCCTCCTTTATTTGCGTTTTGCGCATTGGTAGAAGCATTGTCTGAAAAAGTGGTATTGGCAGTGAACGTTCCATCTCCGTCATTTTCCCACAAATCATAAGTGCCGGTAGGTTTTCTGACAATAAAATCTACATATCCATCTGCGTTGTAATCACCTGTCGCCAGAAAATCTCCGTTTCCTGATGTAAGTGGAAGTCCAAGTGTATTGCCAGTGACAGAAACATGTCTGAAATAATTATGTGACGTGGCTTCTGCCTCCGTACTTATATTACCATCACCAAAAGTGGTATTGATGGTGGCAGCAGCATCTTGTTTCCTGTTCTCTAATATGTCAATACCACATTCTCCATTTTCAATGAGAATATCCAGCCACCCATCATTATTATAATCAATCAAACCCAGACCCTCGGAATTTATACCATCACCCTCGGAACAGCCGTCTCTTTTCAATTGTGTAATGATCAAATTAGGATTCATGGATCCCCCAACTCCAAACTTCAAACTACCAGAACCCCTGTTGATATATATCTGAATTTGACTGTGTGCATTCCTAATGATATCTAGATAGCCATCATTATTAAGATCACCCCACAAAATAGATCGTTCGCCAAAACTTGTTCTTAAATCCTGTGCATCATTTACAGTAACATCAGTAAATGACGGATTTGCAGCTCCATCACTTCTAAGAAGTCGTGTCCTGTCAGCTGGATTATCAACACTAGTATTGACTAACAAATCCAGGTCACCATCATTGTCGTAATCCCCCCAGACTGCACCACCGTCTTTGGCATTACCAATTTCCGCACCAGTTCCAGCCTGCTTGGTCCAGGTCTGTCCGTAGCATAGCAGAGAAAATATAAGTAAGCATGTTAGTATAGCTGGTCTAAGCATACTATCTGAATACATAATCTTAAATTCAATAAGGAACTCGTAGCAGGGTTGGATTACAAATAAAGCCAATCAACAGCAAAACCCAACAATATCTAAATAAAATAACATTCATTCAGTTGTCCTAAAATCATACAAAAAGTGTTCCAAAATGAACACTACACAAAAAATCGATATCATAAAGAGCTGTTTTTAAGACATTTAGGTAAGTGGCTTATTTTTTGAGGACCAGAGATGCAACCATGTGATTATTTTGTTCATCTTGATAAATAACCGATCGGATAACTCAAAAACCATAAAAGACCACAAACATGAAAAAACTCATCCAATTCTCCATCATCTTTCTCATTGGCATATCAGCGGCTTGCAGCCAATCAAAAGATGTCCGTCAGGTAGATTTCTTTAATGCGATCCACTCAGCTGGCAGCTGGGATGTATACATCAAAAAGGGAGACACTGAAAAAGTCGTAATTGAATCAGAATCAGGCCCCATCGATAAGATCCAAACCGAAGTAAAAGACAACACGCTGACCATCAAAATGGAAGAACGATCCTGGTCATTCTCCAATAACTTCAGAAATGTCAAAATTTATGTAACCTTTACAGAACTTGGTGAGATCAATGGGTCAGGTTCCGGTACGATCAGGCTCGAATCGCCACTTGACAGCGAAGACATTAGCATCAAATCCAGTGGTTCCGGTAATTTCTATGCCGAACAAGATTTAAAAGCAGCGGATGATCTGAGAATCATCAATAGCGGATCAAGTACCATCAAATTGATGGCAAAGGTTTCGGCAGGTGATGAATCTGAAATTACAAACAGTGGCTCCGGAGACATTGAAATCAAGGGCCTGTTTGCAGATGAGCTTGAAATAAACAACTCAGGATCAGGGGGAATCAAGATCGGTGGTGGAGAAATTAATTCTCAATCTATCAGGCTTAGTGGTTCCGGAAATATGCATATGGAAGACCTAATGAGCAGGAACTGTGAAATCAGAAAAAGCGGTTCCGGAAATGTATATGTCAGCGTAAGCGAAATACTCAGCGGAAGCAGCTCCGGATCAGGGAATGTCTATGTGAAATCCGGGAAGCCTAAGCTTCATTTTCACTTTTCAGGATCAGGAAAAATCAAATATCTATAGTCGCCAACCCACCAGCCCGGAAGATTTTCCGGGCTTTTTTATTCAACCTGAATTATTGAATCAAAGCTTTTGTTTATTTGAGCAATGACAAAGTTTTCTATCTACCAGGTATTCTCATCAATCGACAAGGGACTGAAGGGAAACACAGCAGCCGTGGTACACCTCGACAATCCAATAAATAAAAAATCAATGCAATCACTAGCTGCGGACCTCAACCAGCCAGCAACCTCATTCATATGGAATGAAAAGGGTGATTGGAACGTCCGGTGGTTTGCGCCCGATGAGGAAATTGGCCTCTGTGGGCATGGCGCCTTTGCCAGCTTTTCATTCCTGAAAGATGAAAGTGTGATGAAGCAATCCCTGGCATTGAAATACGAACAGGGAACCATTGAGGGGACTGCCATAGGTTCCGCAATTACAATAAAGCTCTCTGCCATACAAAGAGTCCGGCAGATTGATCCTCCTGATCCTATTGTGAAGGGTTTGGGTATTCCGATCCTTGAGATGTATGAAACAACCAATAAGCACCTCATAGTCACTGAAAATGAATCAGTTCTTCGATCGATGAAGCCGGATTTCAATACCCTGAGGCAGAGTAGCATTTTTGGATATGCGGTAACTGCACCTGGTGACAAATCAGATTTTGTCAGCAGAACCCTGGTTCCTCATGTCGGACAATTGGAAGATCATGCTACCGGTTCCTCACATGCGTTCCTCACCCCCTATTGGGCAGAACAACTTGGCAAAAAGTCAATGAAGGCTTTTCAATTCAGTCAACGGGGTGGGTATTTTGAGTGCCAGCTGGAGGGTGATTTTGTGAAGCTATCGGGAGGATATGAGCGGATTGCCACGGGTAAGATCAACGACCTAGTAGATTTCAACTAACTCACAGACCGCCCTACCGAACTTCATTTTTGCCTCTACCCTCAAAGGCCATTTTCGTTCGTCAACCGTAACCCAAACCTTGACCATGTATTTCTCAGGAAAAGTACCGCTAATGGGAAACAGGATATATGCTTTATGACAGGTTTGCGGACCAAACTCTGTTTCTATTTCCTCTATTCCCACATATTCTATGCCGAATGTATAGTATTCGTCTTCGTAGAACATGTTGAGCATTACGGAGTCACCCTGGTTGAATGTTTCCCATGGCTGAGACCTCAGATACATGTAACTACTCAGCATATCAAAAGTAGAATCCCGGAGGTGATATGATTCATGCTCTGTATGTCCGCGCTTATCAGCTTTTGTTTCATATACACTGATGTAGACCGAATCCATATCAAAATCAAAATGATCTTCCTGCTTGCGTTGATATTTACCCTCACTTCGATTCATAAATGAAAAGCGCGGTTTATAGGTTATTTTGTCAATTTCAGTATGTATCGAATCCCTCAACCTGGCAATCCAGTTGATGATTCCTGTGGTGTAGGCCAACACATCCAAAGCAATCACTGAACCTTTTCTTTTATGAACCAGTTGTGCTTCCCCTATTTTGATCCATCCATATTTAATTTCATACATAAACGTCTCTTGATCTTTCTCAAGGAATGATTGGGCGTTTACAATCACAACAGTGAATAGAAGACACATGCAAAAGATCGGTCCTCGCTTCATCATAGCGTCTGCGGTACTCTCAAGCTAGTACCAATTTTTTGGTTAAGCTTCTCAATAAAATAGGCTGACAACAGGGGTGATTCTATTTCAATATTCTGATGGACAAAGAAGTAAAGCTGCTGTAAACCCGCTTCCTTCCATTCCTGAATCCTCTCTACCCATTCATCTAACCGTGTATAATCACTTTCATGATTGGCGCCAACCCACCTGACAAAGGCTGTCGGAGTACTCAGCCTCATATGCAACATATCACGTCTTCCGGCCGTGTCCACAATCACATTGGACTTATGATGGTTGGTGAGTAATTCGTATAAAGCATCATTTCCAGGATGCTCAAACCATTCAGGGTGCCTTACCTCCACAGCCAGGGGGACTTCCGGAGGGAAATCCTGCAGCGTTTTCTCTAACCTTTCGAATCGTTTGGGACCAAAGTTCCCATGAACCTGCAGAAAAACCATTCCCAGCTTTTCCTCAAAATGTAAGATCTCCTCACAATAAGCATAAAGCAATTCCTTCACCTCTTTCAATTGTTTGAAATGAGTGATGGTATTGGTAATCTTCGGGAAAAATTTAAAGCCATCAGGCGTTTTATCTTTCCATATTTTCACCTGCTCCCGCTTAGGAAAATGATAAAAAGTGGTATTCATTTCAATGCTATTGAATTGCGCTGAGTAATAGGGCAATTCATCTTTCGTACCACGCGGATAAAAACCTTTTAAGTCTCTTTTGTTCCATTTGGCACACCCGACATACACTTCAAGCGGCTCTTTTTCCTGAGTTGAAAGCAACTGAAAGGTGTCTTTGTGCGTTTCAGGTAGTGAAAAATCAATCAATTCTGGCTGTTCTACCTTACCAAATTTCATTTAAAACACGATATAATTAAATTTTTTATTAGAATCATACCAAAATATGGAATTATTCGTATATATGGTACAAATGTGTAAATTTACCATTCATAAAACATCTTCACCCTTTCTTATAGACCACCATTTGAAGATTTTTATTGATTGGTCCGATGTTTGCAACAATAAAATAAAAAATGGTTGGTTATGAAAACAGTTTTCATTGGCTCTTTAATATGCTTGTCACTTGTCTCTACCGGATATGCTCAGGAAGAAGGCAAAACACTTGGAAAAATCATTGACGATCTCACATACAAATGGGATGATGAGGCCAAGGGTTTGAATAATTATGAAGGATTAGCCAAATTCTGCATCAATGAAGAGTATAGACTGGGTATCATTAATTTGCTCAAAGATATTCATCATTATGATTCCGTGCTTTATGACAGACTGATTCAAGCTACCCGGTTTGGAAAGAGTAACCACGAAATCAAAAAGACCATTGAAGAGATTCAAAAATTTGAAGAGGGTTATGACATGAGGAGCTTTATCCATTTTCTGCACACAGAGTGTAGTGCACGAAAGGAGATTGAGCACAATGCCAAAAACCTCAAGGATGAAATTGGTTTCTATTCTTACGACGGTCAAATCTACGTCCTGGAAAATGAGCTAAACAAGTATGTGAGCCATATCACAAAACGAGTGGATCACATCCGGGAACATGTTCATCATTTACATATAGAGTAATTCCTTTTCTGATTGTCAATTATTCGTGAATGACTACGATCCTTTTCGGTTCGTAGATGGTCTCTCCATATGTAAGCTGTAACAGGAAGACTCCGCTAGGAAGCTGTTTCGTTTCAATATCGATGGACAACTCACCTCCCGGTAGCTGTCCAGTCAAAACTTCCTTACCCGTCTGGTCAAACATCTTCCAGTCCATGGCATCCTTCACAGGATTGAGGATCTCCAGCTTAAATCGATTGTCTACCGGGTTTGGATAGATCACAAACGGATCTCCATTTCTGAGTTGATCCAATACGCCAAGGATAAGTTCCTTGTTGGTAAAGTCTCCATTGAGTACTGCTGCCTGGAAGATCTCCCTCCTGCCATTGGTCGCATTTTCATTCTGTATGAAAGCAATGACATCAAGCTGGGTAGGATCATATACATTGTTGATTTTCCACTCAACTGTCTCAGTGAAAGATGTACCTAACATCATAGCACCTTGCTTGACGATTCCACCAGCCGACGGTAAGATCTTCCTCAATACATTTCTTAGGGTATCATTTTCACTAAACTGTCCTACGGAAACACCCGTGATTTCCTTTTCAATGACCATAAACCGGATAGAAAATTCATTTTTTGGATCAGGGAAGTCCTGCACCGCAGTAAAAGTCGCAGAAACCCTCAGGATGTCAGATGGTGCCGAGGTATCCAACTGGAAGTTGGTGATGTCAAATTTCTTGCTTTCGAGTCCAGCGACTCCCAACGCAGAAGGCGTAAATCCTCTGATATACAGTTCCGAATCAGGATCGATCCCATCAAGCTTTTGAACCTCCCCTTCCAGGGCTGATCGTGGTGCCTCATTGATTCCATAATAACCAACCCTCGCACTTGGATCAATACCATTTGATCGATTGATGTCATCCCTACCCGAGGTGGAAGTCATGTCCAACTCGGTAAAATAATTGATCCACGCAACACTGGCTGTGGATTGGTTATCCACCTGGTTACGTAAATCCAGGTAAGCATCCACTACCCCATCCTCTGTTGCATTATAGAACGACTCCAACAAGGTAATTTTATCACTGTTGTACACCCTGAAATCATCAAAGGCAAATCCCTCATCTTCGTCACCTCCACTACTTGACAAAGCAAACCTGAATATGACAGTATCGGCATTATCCATCTTGTTGATAGATAGTAACCACTCAGAAACCCTGTCCTGTACGCTTTGTACGGATTGTTGGGTAGAGGCCCACCCAAATGAAGAAGGGTTGTAAGATTGATTGAACTGCACAGAATTTACATTGTAGTATCCCGGCTGTGTAGGAATTTCAGCGTGTGTATACCAATTGAGCCCGGAGGTTTCCACAATTCCACCTGCTATTTCACTGAAGTCTCCAAGTTTAAGCCAGCTGGCCCCATTGTCCGTCGAATACTGGAATACAACAGCATCCCGGTTGTTGAACAACCAATGCTGATGATAAAAACTCACTATGGGAATGGTAAGATTGGTAATATCAAATGCGGGAGAATATACCCAGGAGATTTCATTGGGTGCATAATCTCCGTCCAGGTTTGTCACCCAGGCATTATCACCGCTATATGCACCATCCAGGGTTGTTGTTGAAGGCGTACCCAGCTCCCATGAATTTACCAGCGTATCAAGTTTACCATCGAGGGTTCGGTACTCCGCAAACCACCCATGGTCGTTGTCTTCAAATGTTTCCAGGAATCCATCCTCAGGAACCTCAATGACATCAAGGACGGTAACTGTTCGGGTGACAGAATCCCGACATACGTCTGAGGTTCGCATGAAAAGTTCTACCTGATACTCCCCTGGTGTAAATATTTGATCATAGGTGTCATTGTCGCTGTAGGGATCATTTGCATCCCGGACCGGATTGTATAGAATGGCGCCATCAATTTTCAGCCTGACTTCATTGATCTCATCTGCAGATACAGCAGCATTATCATTGATCATTGTAAACTGAACGGGCACACCTTCCATCAGACCATCCCAGGTAAATGCCACCTCAGGCGCCTCTCCCACAACCAGATCAAATTGTCTCACCGGACTGTAGCATTGGGTAGACTCCCTGGATCGAACATACCTCGTGTATGTTCCCGGGGTCTTTACCTGTTGGTCTCCATCAACCCCACTTACGCCTAAGTTTGTAAACTCGATACTTTGATCATTCTCATCTATGTTTTGAGTGATAGGCTCAGTAAGGTTTGCATTAAAATACCATTCATATATGTTTCCTGCCTGCCCATTGGAAATCAAAAGCGTTTCATTTGAAACATCCTGATCCCTGCAGTAGATAAATTCATACTGTGGATCGATCAAGGTACCATTACTGGCCAGGTCAAACTCCGGAGTAGCAGGGGTATCATATATGGTAAAAGTAACCTCCAGCAATTCACTTTCGCAGTTATTAAGTGTCTGCGAGACATAAAAGGTATAGGTTCCAACAGTTAAGGCTCCTGTATTGATAAATGTCTCAGCTGATAAAGTACGTCCCCCAATAGGTGCCATACTTTGATCATACCAGGTAAACAGGGCGTCATCCACACCGGAGTAATTGATAATAACTGAACTCTGCAATTCATCGAAACAGAATCCTTCTGATGATTCAATATAAGTCGTTGGGAATCTTATGTCATCAATGACCGGAGGTACTTCATAAACAGTGATCAAACGGGGATCACTCTCACAGCCTTCGAAGGTGGCCACACCATCCCCAATATTTTGAGTCTGTGTAACCCAGAAAAGATATCTTCCAGTACCATTCTCTCCAAGTAATCCAAGCTCGATATCATTGGCGGTACTGCCTGAATGGAAGGGAGTTGATTCCATATTTCCGTCTACGTCAGCTTTGTACCAGTTGAAGGTAACACCTGGCTCTCCTGTGAGCTCAATGCCATTAGCTACCACATCATCTTCGCAATAGGTATAGTCATTGTCTATGGTTTGTGGCATTTCCGGGATATCATAGGTATTTATGATCACGAAAGCCATCTCATCCAGTTCGGTCTCACAACCATCAAAATCTGCCCCCAATGGCTGGCTGTTATTGGTTTGGGTCACCACAAAGTAGATCAGACCATCTGCTTCTTCCGCATCCGTGATTTTCAACTGGCTGGTTTTGACAGGTTCACTAGCAATGTGATCATGTACAGAGTTCCCGATTCTAGTAGTTCCTGTTGCATCTGATCTGTACCAGTTGAAGACGGCATCCACATTCCCATTTAAATTAAGCTCAATACTTTGCCCGATGTTTCCTTCACAATAAGAGATCTCTAAAAGGTGGGCATTGGCAATGTCCCAATCCATGTAAGTAACACCCGGATCATCAAACGTCGGTGCCGCCGGATCAGGAAACACTGTAATGGTGAGTTTACTTGGTTCACTCTCACAACCAATGTATCCGGTCTCGTCATTGTAATCCTGAAACTGGGTGACCCAGTAAGTGTAGGTGATTGGACTTGTGGTTAGATTTTCATTAGAGAAGTCATCAAATTCATTCACCAGGCTATTTTGAACAATGAATCGGTCATCGAAAGCAGCAACTTCCATTCTGGCTCCATAGTTAGGAGAAGTGCCACTTCCATCATCCTTATACCATGCATATCTTGTATTCTGCTCACCCGGTGAAGTGATAGTGCCCAGGTTTTCACCGGAACAGATATAGTAATCAGTACGCTCGGTAGCAAAAAGTGTAGTATCTGGTGCTGGAGAGGTTTCATAAATTCGGAACTCCACCTGGATTAAGTCACTTTCACACCCTGCAAATTCTCCACTTGGATTTACATAGGTACTGTCGTTCAGTACTCTGGAAATATGAATGGTTTTACTTGTATTAGGAATATCATCAAAACTGATAGCCGTAAACTCAAAAGAACCTGCCTGAAGATCAGAAATCAGCACAGTGTCCTCATCATACAGGTTGTAGTAAGCCTCTAAGTCTGGCAATGTAGAACTAAAAGTCACATTGTCTGACCCATAGCTATCACAATACTCAAATAAATAACTGGAAGAGTTTATTCGGGTAGCAGCTTCCTGCGTCACATCGATTTCAGGCAATGTAGGATCTTCATATACCCTGATATTGATGATTTTTGGTGGTGATTCACAGCCCTCAAATCCCGAAGCAATATAGTCCGTTTTCGTAAGGTAAATATTCACGTTAAAAGCACTATTTGGTTCATCGGTACCAAATAACTCTTTTGCCTCCAAAATTTCGCCATTGGTACCAATAGAATTATAGGTAGTATTTAAAAAGTTACTGGTGTACCAGGTGATTTGTTCGTCAGGATCGGCGCTAACTACAAGGTCAGGAATGACCTCCCCAACACAAAATTGTAAATTGATCCTGTCTCCATCTTCACCACCAATACCCGTCAGGTCTGTGGTTAGCTCAGGCAGATCAGGAACTGCCTGTATATAAATGGTTCTGACATCTACGTCGTTACACCCTTTGCCATCATTTGCTGTAGGGAAATTAGGGTCATCTGCTGTCGATGATGTATAAGTTATCTCGTATTCTCCAACAGGATCCTTTCCATCACCCATAGGATCAGCCGGATCAAATTGATCAGAGCCAATAACAGTTGAATAAGGTCCACCTCCTGTACCTTCTCCTGTTACCTTTTTTAAGGTATAAGAACCTACATCTACCGTATTGAGCTCTTTTGCAGAACCAGATAAATTGATATTCAAGATGTCAGCATCCAGTTCTAATGGGAAATCATCCTCACAGATATACTCAGGTAAATTAGATATGGTGACATTCGGAACCCGATATACATCAAGGTCTGCCTGCAGATAGACATAGTTATAAATTTGAGGTGGGTATAGAATTGGATTCACATTGTAGCAAATACGTCTTTGTATCCTATGCTGACCAGGGCTTACAGTGGAAAGATCCAGAGTCCAACCACTGGTGGGATTCGATACGTTGCTAGAGCTCCATCCCACAGGAGGAGAAATCAATGCACCATCCAGGTACATTCCGTAAAAATTATAGTTGGATGGAATATCATCCAATCTCGGATTAATCGTTATAGTTCCTGCATCCTGGCAATAATCAATGTCAATAGGGATGTCAAAAATCTGAGCAGTTGTAGAGATAGAAAATGTCTCGGTATAGCCAAGGGATTCACCTGTGGTGTTATTGTTCGTTGTTATCAGGATATCATGATCTCCGGTACCTGCTGTGGATGGACTGAATTTCACTTTTGAGGAGTCCGCTGTAGTAGCGGGTTCAAAAAGGCCTGTGCCTGTGAATGACACCGTATGGTTTGCAGGCTTACTTATAGCCATGTAAATGTCACCAGCATCATCTACAAAGCTATTACCCGCAGGATCCTGAAAATATCCCCTTACGAGCACATTAAATTTATCCGGTTCGCTTTCACAACCTGCAACAGTTTCGGTAAAAAATAGGGTATACAGGCCATCATTAGCCTGGAAACCAGTACCTCCACCGGGGGCTGGCATGGCACTTAACAGGATAGGATTCCCAGTCTGACTGGATGAATAATTATAATTATACCAGCTAATTGTCCCACCTGATGTGGTAGTTTGAATGGATGGATCATCGCCTGTACTTACCACCAATTCGTTCCCTACCACCGCTGTATTTGTAATGGTAGGAGTGGCAGGTGGATTGATACTTGACAATGTTCCAAAAACAGGATTATCACTCTCTTCTGCTCCATAAACTACGGCCGATCCACCAGACCTGGATAAAGTCACGGATGTCTGAGGAGAATCGGTCGCTTTTACTTCCAGACCTGTGATTGTAATCTGATCATCAGTTGCAGTTCCGGCTACCGTATAGGTTATCCTCAGTTCATTTACAGCTGGATAACTCAATACCGGCTGAACAGTAATGTCTGCCCCTGTTGCTGAAGCTGAACCTGCAGAGGTATTAAATTCAAAGCCTGTCGGAAGTTTAATGCGGAAGGTAACTCCTGAGCCAATCCTGAAATCGTTGTTGATGGTTTCATCAATGGTAATATCACCTAACAATGTATAATCTGTAAGTGAGCTGTTACAAAGGTTTGCCAATGTAGGATTACTAATCGTTACCCCTCCTGTTTGTATAGATGAACTGGAAACGGTACTGCTCAAATTGCCATGCACATCCTCACCTACCAGGTAAACTGTGGTGTTTGTTTTGTTGGACAATGTTTCTACTACCTGATAATTAGTAGATGCGGAAGGAATATTAATGGTGTTTCCCGCTCCAATGGCATCTGCCCTGAGTGTTGCAGGAACAGTATATGGCGTACTGCTAAACATGTAATAAACGGCACCAGGTTCATTGAGTGATGTTGTCAGTGTAACATCGGCCCCAAGCACAGAGGCACTTTGACTTAATACGGTTGGCTCTACTTTGTCGATTACAAGGGTATTGCCCACATCTGTCTCATCTACTGAAACCCCAGCATTGGTTCCATCATCTTCGAAACTTACATCAAATGCTATGGCCCCATCCGAATCCAAAGCACTGACGGTGAAGTTGGCAGTCCAAATGAAGTTTGGAGCTCCGCTTGTCTCCATAATCGTCAACGCATTATTCAACACATCACCCCCACTCGTCATGGTCACTGTTGGTGGTCCGCTTAGATCATCATCAAAGTCCATGGTGAGCGTCACAACATCACCCGTGGTAGCCAATGTAGATGGACTGGCATTGTTGGAAGCCAGAGTTAGTGCAACAGTTGGGATAACCTGGTCGACATGGATGATGGATGATGAAGTAGGTCCAACAAATACCTGTCCATTCTGATCTGTTAAACTTCCAGCGTTCACTGAGATACTGACATCGCCATCACCGGAATTTGCAGGAATTGAAAAGGTGTAATACCGATCATCAGCATCATTCACCAGATTTACAGTGCCCAGGCTGGCTGTTCCGCCAGCAGACACAGTAATATCAGTGTCGTCAAAGGAAGCATCATTAATTGGCTCGGAAAAGGCCAGATCAAATGATATGGCTGCATCATTGGTGCTGTTAAACGAACCATTTGTTACGGCATTTCGAGTAATAATGACGGTTGGAGGGGTATTGTCCTGGGCAGAGAAAGTCCACTCCCCAGGGTTGATATCCTCAATATCATTGCTATTCTGGTCACGGAAAAAGCCCTTATCCATCGCAATGTAGTAGCTCAATCCATTGGTAGTAAATCCTGAGCTAAAGTCAACTGTTGCTACATTGGTAGCTACTATTACTTCTGCATCTCCGCCATCAATTTCCTGGATCAAAGTGTCTACAGTGGCATCATATAATGCAATCTTTTTACCAGGTGTGGCTGTCACAGTCTCATTTATATTGATGGTGATGGTCCCGTTAGAAATCCCTGATGCTGCATTTGTTGGGATGGTAGAAACCACATAAGGGTTTGAAGTATCCACACCAGTCTGAAAGTTCCAGACGCCATCTCCACCAATGGCTGCCGAAGTATTGCCTGACGCATCTTCAAATGCCCCGGCATCAATCACCACATAATAGTCTTCGACAAAATCCAGGTCGCTTGAAGGATTAATAACCACCTGGTTACCACTGACAAGTATTTCGGGATCCGTCACATCAAATGTTTCGAATACTGTTGGACCTCCATCATCAATGTAGATGGTAATGTTGTTTCCTGCTATCGGACTTACCACCTCATCGAAATAGAAAGAGATATTGGTACCGACTGCTGCACCTGTTGAGGTATGAGCTGGAGAAAAAGTAGATGTCTGAGCCACAGGAGCATCTGTATCCGATGCTGTGGTAAAACTCCAGGCGAAAGAACCGCTGATACCCTGAAAAGCGTTTCCTCCAAGATCTTCTATGGCCAGATTATCAATGTTAACATAGTACCCGGATAATCCTCCCAACCTTCCGATAGGGATAGTCACTTCATTTCCATTATATATAAAACTCGAAGCAGGAACTGTTTCAACGATATAACCATTGGATGATAATCGGACAGTCAGATTTCCACCAGCAAGTTGATCCTGAACCGGCTCGTTAAAAGTGATCACCAGATCAGAATCTACATCAACACCTGTAGCATTATCTGCAGGCGATAGAACATCAATTTCAGGAGCGTTAAACTCCGGTTCCATCTTAAAGTTCCAGGTAGTTTCATCTGAAAACCCTGCAAATGTATTTCCGGCAACATCCGTAAAAGCGGACCTGTCTATCTGCACATAGTATTCTACCCCACCAGCCAATGTAATGCCTGAAATGTCGATCACTACCTGAGACCCGGTAATGGTTACCAACGAACTGGATGATGGAATATCCAGCACCTTGACATCTGTACTTAAATCTGCATACATCCTGATATTCCCGTAGCCGACAGCCATGTTCTCATCAAAATTGATTGTGAGCGAGGTGGTAGTTTCGATATCCACATCTACGGTGGCTGGTTCTGAAGGATCATCTGCCGGGATAAATGAATTCACAGTTGGTCTGTCTACATCACTACCATCAATCTGAAATTCAATTTCGAAACCATCAGAATCATTATCACCTGTATCTTCAAAAGCATCTGCATCTACAGTGATCTCATAAAAAGACCCTGCCATATATGCCCCACTATTGTAAGAGGTTTCAGAAATATCAAAGACTTTTAATTTAGTGTAGTTCGAGGTATTGCTCGGATAAGGTAAGATAAAGGTTACAACAGGGTTTCCATTATAGTCTATCTCTTCGTTGATCACGTCATTACCACCTCCAACATCTGATCCACCAAAACCCGTGATCTCATCCATCTTTAACCTCTTGTTTGATGAATTCTGCAACCTGACCGGTTCATCAAAATAGAAATAAATGAGCCCATAAGGTGCTACTGTGGTAGTATTATGCTGCGGGCTATATACGTATCTCGGTCCCCCGGTGTTGTCCATACTCCACTCCCATTTATTGTCTCCGGTGTTGAGTAGCTCATCCGATGGTAAATTTCCAGCAGACTGATCTTCAAAAGCTCCGGCATCAATCCCAACAGCATAGCTTTCTCCCTTATCAAGCAACTCATCGTGTGACCAGGTGACCGTACTTCCTGTTACATCCACTTCTGCATCAGTTACATCTGCCGAATAGATTGGATTGATCAGGTCGTCGGTATTATAAATTGAAATATTATTTGCAGTAATTGCATCAACATTTTCACTGAAATCAAATGAAAATGTCCGGGCACTATTTATAGAAACTCCTGAGGCATTGGCTGCAGGAGATGTTGTAGCCAACAACAATACCGGAATTGCACCATCAACGGTACTACCGAATAGCACATTCGACCCCACCTGATTATTTGCAGCACTTTGATCTTGCACTTTGTTGCTGTTCAGGGTAACATCCGGAGTGGCATCGGTATCAGCAGAACCTTCCTCGTTAATCGTAATTAACAATAACTCGTCATTTCCTGTATCTCCTGTAGATGCAGTAGGGCTGTTATTATCATAGGGTGCTTGCAAATCGAAGGTAGATCCATCAAGTGTGGATCCAGAATCATCCACAGGTTCTGACATTACAATCTCTATCCCATCAATTTGTCCATTGAGATCAGCGTCTACCGTAGTAGCAGAAACGATTACAGGGGCAGCGCCATCATCTGTTGATGAAAATATTTGATTAGAGGCGATAGTATTCAGGTCCGCATCCACTACTTGCCCACTGAGTAGGGTAACAGATGGTGTGGCATCTGTATCAGGGGTGCCTCCTTCAGTAAAGCTGATAATGACTTCTGCATTGTCATCGTCTCCTGAAACTTTTGCCTCTCCGGTGTATCCGGCCACATCAACTGTTGTACCGGTAAAAGTCCCGGAATTTCCATCATCTATACTTTCTGAAAATGTCAGCGTTAAATGGTCAATTTGTCCATTGTTGTTATTGTCTGCTGTAGTGGCAGCAACAATAATCGGAGCAGCACTGTCAATGATGTTTTCAGCATCATCAGAAGCTGTATTTGTAATATTGCCGACTCCATCACGCCAGAATCCATCAATGTTGTCAATACTCGTTGAACCAGCTCCCGTATTGGCCGTCACCTGATCCGATATACCTGATATAGTTACCTGGTTTGTAATTCCCTGTGGATTCGAGATACTCAATCCTGCAGATGTTGTGATGGTTTGACCATCAGGGAGTGTGATGGTACCAAGGTCAGATAATACTGGTGCTGCTCCATCATCAGTATCTACATTTTCATCAAAATGAACAATAATTTGATCGATAAAACCATCGTTATCCGTATCAAAAATTTCAAGATCGTCGACTACAGGAGCAGACCCATCATAATCAATTGAAAATTGTACAGCCGCATTGTTATTGTTTCCTGCAACATCTGTAGCCACCGAAGCATTAATATCTACGGTGACAGTTCCATCACCAGCTGGGTCTACGGAAAAACTATATAAACCACCTGCTCCTCCTGACAGACTGGAGCCAGTCACAGCTCCATTCCCGACTGAGATATCTCCCTCTACAAATCCTAATACATCCTCCCCGAAATCTACCTGGAAAGCAATAGGATCTGAGTTGGTAGGATCGCTTTCTATGCTGGTGATAACTGGTGTAGGAGCTGTTGCATCATACGTAGCATTGTCAGTAGCGTCTGCACCAATATTACCTGCATCATCAGTTAAGGTCACAGAGAGCGTCAATGTGCCATCATTGAGTCCAGATACATTAATACCAGTAATATTTTCTGTTGAGCTCCCAATTGCACCACTACCCGTTACATCAGTACCTCCACCTGAACTTGAAATCGTATAATCATAGGTGGTCCCTGTTTCAGCACCTGCAAAGGTGAATCCAATAGAGGTTTCATTACCTGAATTCACAGGGTCCTGATCGAAAGTTACTGTGTATCCAGCAGGAGCAGTCCCATCATAGTCAATGGAAAATTGAACCGCAGCATTGTTATTGTTTCCTGCAACATCTGTAGCTACAGACCCGGCGATATCCACTGTTACACCCCCATTAGCTGTTGGAGTAATGGTGAGATTATACAAGCCTCCTGCCCCACCAGTGAGGCTGGCTACTGTTCCGTTGCCAACTACTATATCTCCTGAAATAAAACCTGAAACAGTTTCTCCAAAATCTACCTGGAATGAAATGGGATTTGAATTGGTGGGATCGCTTTCTATGCTGGTGATAACAGGTGTAGGAGCTGTTGCATCGTACGTAGCATTGTCAGTAGCGTCGGCGCCAATATTACCGGCATCATCAGTTAAGGTAACAGTCAGTGTTAATGTACCATCATTGAGTCCGGATACATCGATACCTGTTACATTTTCTGTAGCGAATCCAACCGCACCACTTCCTGACACATCTGTGCCCCCTCCTGAACTGGATATGGTATAATCATAGGTGGTCCCTGTTTCAGCACCTGCAAAGGTGAATCCAATAGAGGTTTCATTACCTAAATTCACAGGATCCTGATCAAAGGTTACTGTGTAACCAGCAGGAGCAGTCCCATCATAGTCAATGGAAAACTGAACCGCAGCATTGTTATTATTTCCTGCAACATCTGTAGCCACAGATCCGGCAATATCCACTGTTACAGCCCCATTAGCTGATGGAGTAATAGTGAGATTATACAAGCCAACAGCTCCCCCGGTCAATGCGGTAACAGTTCCATTGCCAACTACTATATCTCCCTCTACAAATCCTGTAACTGATTCACCAAAATCTACCTGGAATGATATGGGGTCCGAATTAGTCGGATCACTTTCTGCACTGGATATGACAGGCGTTGGAGCTGTTTTATCATATACAAAGTTAACTTGTGCAGCAATTATTGGAGTCCCATCGGTAATTGCATCTACAGTGACAGTACCTTCACTAATTGCCAGGGGTAAGGCCGTTGCCAGATCAACAGCCGTAGCTGTCCAACTGGCACCAATTGTTGCAGTAGTTTGAACCAAATTTACTCCATCGGATATAGTAACGGTAACCTGTGTTTGATCGGTTACTCCTGAGCTTGTACCAGTGATGACCAAAGCCCCACCCTCTGTAGCATTTACAAATCCACCAGAAATAGGTGTATCAATGGTTAGGGACTGGGTAAATGCAGACCAGACAGTACACAGAGATAATACTGATACGAGTAGACTTCTCATAAATTCAGGCGACGGTACACCAAATTTCGTTAATTTTTTAAATATTCTAAGGTTAAATATCATTTTTTTGACCTTTTACTCCTTAATTAATCCGTCAGCATTCATTTTCATCAGGGTAATGAGGGTGACCCCACTCCCAAAATCGGCCGTACCTAAAACAGCAATTGAGCCATTAGCTAAAGTCAGTGCACTTATCGCCTCATCATTTCCTGCAACCAGTCCGAAGTTCTTTACCGCTCCGGAAATCTGTTGCCCGGACTGAGTGGTTCGGATAAACATCATTTCATTGTTCTTAGCCAGGTCATTTTCATCTTCATAGTCCAATACCCGGCCAACCACTACAAAATCATTGTTGGCTGCTCTGGTCACTCCGAGGCCAATCCCGTCAAAAGGATCATCCTCCTTGAAGTCCACCTCAAAAACAAGGTTGTCCTGGGAAACCATCCGGGCTTCATCATCCAGAATCATAATGAATGGATTGGATACGTTTCCAATAAAGCTGGTCCCTACCACAGCATATCCTCCTGAGATCTTTATCACCCGATTCATTTCATCGTCTCCATCAGATCCATATCTGGGAACTTCGCCAACGGGTGAAGTACCATACCTGTTGAGCTGATATACTACCACATTTTGCCCGGCCTCTCCATTAGAACCTACTTCGTCCGTGACCCCGAAAACAATGATATTACCATCTGGTTTTTCAAAAACCGCCTTGGCTTCATCATTAGACCCGGCAAAACCATAGGTCTTTTTCCAACCCGTTTCACCATCCAAACTCCATTTGCCAACAAAAAGCTTTGTCGTCCCGTCTTCGGGTTGTCCACTCTGATTGTTTTCAAAGGCATCAGAGTACCCGGTAATCAAAACACTATCACCCGATGTATAGAATATGTCAGTACCCTCCAGATCTCCTACTCCACCATTTACTGTGTCTATCACCTGGGTAACGACTTCAAAACTTTCATCAAGGTGAGCCCAATACAATAATCGTTGGCCGGGGATAAGCGCCTCATTCAGCGGGGCCGTACTTCCAACGATCAGATAACCCTGATCGATCACTTTGATACGATAAGCCAGTTCATTGTTGGCGTTCTCTTCGTCATCCTCAATGCCTAGTGTGGCTGAATTGATCAGGTTGCCCTGCTGATCTGCCCTAAGCATATAAAAATCATTGGCGGTCTCATCATCCACCTTTCGTGTACCGAAAATCACATACTCACCTGCCCCATTAACCTGGAAATCGGCGGCACGTTGTTCATCCTGGGTGCCGTAATACTTAACAAACACGTCAGCCGGAGTGATTTCGGATTCCATTGTACAGGCCATCACAAAGATGAAAAGATATATAGCGAAATAATTCAAAATCTTCATTCAACTAACTTCTTAGGATTGTAAATGGACCGGGTATATCCCACTGAAAATGAAAGCACGTGCAGCTTGGTGTCATCCGGTATATAAGCTAAATCAAAAGTCGAGTTTTGATTATTGTTCCACCTGTTCTCCGGGTTGTGATAAAGGCCGAAACTTCTGTCATAGCGTAACTCCACTGTCAAAAAATGGGTGGCCATCCGAAATTTCGCCCCCAAACCACCAAAAATTGAGACATTGGTGTTGTACACCATGTCATTGGCCTTATAATCATTGTTCTCTACCAGGGAAAATGATGTCCCTCCTGTACGGGCGCCATCCGAAACAGTGGAACTAAGCAGATAATCAAAAGATCCTCCGATATAACCATAAGGCAGGATGTCTTTTCGAGGCTCATCCTCATACCAAAGATTGTACCTGGCCAGCACCGGCAGCCTGAGGTAAGTCTGTTTCTCAACGATCTCCGAATACATCGATGAATTATTGAGATACATATCCACGTTGTAACTGGAAATTCTTAACTGAGGCCCTCCTGCCACCTCAATGCCTTTAAACAGATGTCTTTCGATCATCAGTTCCAGGAAAGTGCCCAGACCGATACCATTGATGGCAGCCACAGGCTGACTTCCCTCAACAGTATATGTTTTCAAGCCATTGGGAGTTCGGCCATTCGTGAACTTTGGCCAGGTGTTGGTGTCAGAACTGGAAAATGAATTGACTATTTGAGGGTCAGAACTGTTGACACCCGCTCTGAAGGCCACCCGGAAAATGGGTTTTACTCTGAACTGATTGTACAAATAGTATAGCTCAGCAGGATCCACTTCTGGATCCAGGTCATGTTCCGGATCTGCTTTCAACAACTTCACCAGGTACTCATCTGCCTTGGAATCATTGTCAGTAAAAATGAAAACCAAAGTCATGAGCTTCAGGGCTCGGATTTCTTCTTCCTTGGAAAAAGACTCATTTTCCAGACAAGGAGTGATCCGACCCGGAATCCCTAACAGACGACCGGCTTCATAATCATCCTCTGCTCTGTTGAGGATGATGGTACAGTTCTGAGAAAAGGCAGGCAGCCCCAGAACGGTAATCAATAAGAATAAGTAAAAATGTTTCATTCAGGCGGTATGAAATTTCATTAGTTGTTAGAACCTTCTTCCTCTTCTTTTCCCTCGCATGTGATCTTGTAAGTTATATCTTCCCCGACATATTGATCCCACTCAGTCTCAGTCATGTTGCTCGGGATCAGATCACACATTCTGGAAGCATAGTTGTGTGGGAGAACCTCAAACTTTCTGATAATACCATCATATGAACCTGTCATAAAGTAATGTCCCTTAGGATGGAAATCCAATGTGGACACCCAATCTGTTCCAGCAGGGAAAACCGTCGGGAGGTCATAAATATTCCTTAAATCCCACATCTGTGCTGTATGGTCGGAGCTAACAGCTACAATGAGGCTATCTTCTGGACTGAAATGGATATCATTGATCTGGCCTACAAATCCCACCAGATCCGGACCGAACTTCTCGTTCCTCTCAAGATCGAAGATATTAACGACCCCGCTTCGCTCCAGGGGTCTGAAAATACCAATTGCCAGCAGATTGCCTTTGTGGTTAAACTCCACGGAATTAATGATCTCATCATCCTCCTGTTTGGTTCGGGCAATTTTTGTATGTTTATAATCATCACTCGTGAGATCTATCAATACCACCTCGCCATTATCCGTTCCAATGGCCAATCTTTTTTCATCAGGTGACAAAGCCATAGCCCTGGGAACTCCATCTACCCTGAAGATCTGCTGAGGTCCGGCAGGTTTGTTGAGGATAACCAACTTATCAGTTCCGACAGAGATAAAACTCTCATTATCTGATAGATACATGAGTTTCACAACTGTTCCGCCTACGTGGTTTTTCACGATCTTAGGTTTCGTAGTCAGGTTGTCCCTGTCAACGATAATCACTCCTTCATTGTCTGTACCAATGGCCACATATCGCTCGTCCTCGGTAATGTCCAGCGTCCTGTTGATATGTGTGGTTTCAGTATCCCAATACAGCAATTCCGGACGGCGCTTTTCATCGTTCATGTCCCACATGATCAACTTTCCATCACTACCTACAGAATACATTCTTTGGCCATCTTCAGAGAACTTTACAGCCCGAACAGCTATTTGTTTGTCACGTCCGGTCCTCGGATCCATCAATGGTGGATGGCCATGGTATTGGTTGAGGATTGAATCTCCCTTGAATGCATCCTCACCCACGTTTTCCGGATCCAATAAATTGGCTAATCCTGAAAATACACCGGCATAAATATCACCATTGTAATCTTTATGCGGATCCTTGAATTCCATGTGAAAGTCATATCCCTGCTTTGCCACGGCTCCCTGCAGTCCTGGTCGCTTGATCGTTTGAGATTTGATGGCCATGGACTGGGCAATCGATTGGAAACGTAGGCGCTCGGCTTCTTCGCGTGCAAGTACCGCTGCCTGACGTGCAACCTCTGCGCTGTCTCTGGCTTCAACGGCCTGGTCTCTAGCTACCTGTGCATCAGCTAATGCAACTTGAGTGCGTGCGTTTGCAGCTTCTGCTAATTTCTGCTGTTGTTGCGCAATTAATGTTTGTGCATTTGCTCGTTCTGTTTCCTGATTTGCTAATAAAAGATTTTTCTCTGCTTGAGCTTGTGCTCTCAATGCTTCTGCTGATTTCTCTTCTGCAATACCCTGTTGCTTCACAGCCTCTTCTTTTTGGAGATTAGCCTCATCTGCATTCTTATCAGCCTCTACAGCTTTAATATAAGACAACACCACCAGGAAAATACAGACCAAAGCCGCACCCCCCAGCACAATCGCTGTGATCCTGAAGAATTTGACCTTACGCTTCTGTAAGAGCTCTTTATTCCGTTGCTCGGTCTCCCATGCACGAATAGAGGTCTCCAAAAAGACCATACTCCGCTCAAAAGCAGGATTGTATCGCTGTCCCCATACAATAGTAGGATTGTTTTCTTCTTTCCAGTTGATGGCCAGCTGCAGGTCAGGCATCTTCCAAAGGGAAGCCCTTCCCTCCTGGTAGCGCTCGGCAGCTTCCGCCAGCTTCATGTACATCTCGGCGGCCCGGCTCTCTTCATCCAGCCAGCGCTTCAGCCGGTCCCAGATACGCATCAGACTCTCATGTGAAATATCAATGACTGTATCGGACTCAAGGCGCACTCCATGAGGAGGCATCAACAGCGATCTGCCAGGCTCCCGGAACTTATCTACCACCCTAACAACCTCATCCTCAGACACTCCTGCGATGGAGGCAATGGTTCCAAGCTTCGTAGGTCTTCTGATTCCCTGGTTTTCGCTGCCACGCTCGGTCAGGGCCTTGAACATCACCTCACAAATCTCTTTCTCACGCTTACTCAGATTATCGTAAGCCTCGTTGGCATGCTGTGAGAGTGCTTCCTTCAACGTGCCAATGGCATTGTAATGCCTCAGGTCTATGGGTTCATCGGGCTTCCTGTTTTCCGTCCAGTAAGACCATGTACGCATCAAAGCATGTTGCAGAATAGGCAGCTGATCCGGATTGTCTCCCACATCATTCAATAGCTGCTGCGACAACCTGGGGGAGATCTTTCCTCCTCCCACGGCAACCGGGCCTTCGATGGCCATCCGCTTCTGATCCCTGGTCATCTGCGGGATCAGATAGTGGGAGTCATTGATCATCTGGGTCAGGTCCGGGAACTTGGCACATTCCCCGATAAAGTCAGACCGCATGGTGATGGTCACGTAGATAGGTTCATCAAACTGATGAATGGCCTCCAGCAGCAGGTTGACAAACGCTGTGGACTCATCCTGATCGGAAGTAGCAGATTCCATTTTGCGGAACCTGAATAATTCCTCAAACTGGTCAATAACGATGAGTACATTTTCATTTCCCTCTCCCTTGAGCTGTTTGATCACCTCAACCAGACCCAATGAGCTACTTCTCAACACCGTGCCTATGATCGTCTTTTTGATCATCTGATCCTCTTCTGACAAAGAAGCGTAGGACTTGTCACGCATCAGGATAGATTCTGCCAGGTTATCGATCGGCCCACCGCCTGGTCGTGCCACCACAACCTTCCAGTTGGAGCCTGCATCGGTCATAAATCCACCGTTCAGACTCGGGATGAGCCCGCAGTACATAAAGGATGATTTACCACTACCGGACGACCCCAGAATGGCGACAAACCGGTTTTCAGAAAGTTTGACCAACACCTCATCACTTTGTCCCTCTCTACCGAAAAAGAGGTGACTCTCCTCCACACCGAAAGGCCTTAAGCCCGGAAACGGGTTGATCAGTCCGGTGATGTCACCGACTTCCTGCTCCTGCTGTGTTTTGATGTCTTTTTCACTCATTTTACTTGCCTATTTTGTTGAGAAAAGGCTTTAGGTGGTCTGGCTGGAAATTTCCATTCAAACCCAAAACCATGGTGTTGTTTTTTTCAAAGTGGTTAAGATCCGTTTCTTTGGATCCCTCCAGGTAAACTGCTTTTGCCTGCAGTTGCTTCTCCCTGCCGAAACCCGGTGCTTTCAACAGGTCCTGCAGCTTGGTCTTGATCCACTCCTCGTTGGCCTGTCCGTAATAGATAATGGAAGCATCACACTTCCGTAGATTTTCCTGATGAATGTACCTGATATCTACCAGGTCACCATCAAAGCTTGGAGCTACCACGCGATACCCTTGTTTGGTCAGGTAATCCTGAAGGGGTTTAGATCCTTTTTTGTCTTCTTTGTCATGGATCAGGTAGATCACTTTGGAGCCATCATCCTTCACCTGATACGATTGATTTTCAGCGACTTTAAACCTACCACCTGTCATCAACTCTTCCCTGATAATCCCTTTCAGTTCCTGCAGGGTGATTTGCAATACCTCAGCTTCGTCCAGGGTGGCTGCTTCGCTTTTCAGGTCCTCAATAAAGATCTTTTGCCGCTCTGTCACATTGGTCAGGTCTGGAGAAAGCCACACCAATCGGCTAAACAACTTTTTATCCTTATCCTTTGCACTTTGATTATGCTCAGACATGGCTTTAGTGTGCTCAGAAGCCAGTTTGTTTTGAATGTCTACTACCGACAGGTCCGAACCAGTAGGTCGATAGCCATAATCCTCCCCTACCATGTGGATTGAAAGTCGGCACTTGTGCAGATCTTCTTTGACCATAGACTGAAGCAGCTTGGCTTCTTTAGGTAAGGTGTGATCCGGTAATACTTTATAGCCGTGACGGATCAGCTCACGCTTCACCACATCCCGTTGGATCAGGATGTCAACCCCGGTACTGGCCAGGTAGACCGTCTTCTCATAGGGGATGTCGGCATCTTTTGCCTTCGCTGTTTTCGTTGCAGCCTGCAGGATCTTGCTGACATCGTAAGCCATATCGATCAGCTTCATCCAGTAGCCACGCTCAGCGTCATTTCCAAAAAACCTCTTGAATTCCACCGCCTCTCCGGTGAGTGGGTCAATCATGTAGAAATCATAAGAGATTTGGTTTTGAAACTCACTCAAATCACCCTCATCCTCAAATGGTGCCTTATGCACTTTCAATAACCTTGAAACACCATCCACAAAAAGTGTTTGATCTTTCTTTGCCTTCTTTCCAAAATCGTTAAATTTCTTGAGAAAGGCGCCATTTGCAGTCAAAGTTTTGGTCTCAATGACAATTGTGGCCGCAGCGGATTCCAGATCTGCTTTTGCTATAGCATCCTCATTGATCAATTTAATATCAGGCGCATCTTTATGAATTTGCGATAAGAGTGAAGCAAAAAATCGATGGAAGTTAGAAACCCATCCACGCTGATCACCTTCCAGTGGCTCATCGTCCTGATTAGCGTAGCAAAGTAGTATTTCTCTTTTTAGTTTCATTTATCGGTGTGTTGGGGTCTCAATTTTCTGATCATTACCAATTAACTACTGAGCAGGATATCGGCCACGGATATTTCCTCTTCTTCCTCTACCTCTACCCTGTTGACCAGGTCAATAAAGGCTTCCAGAACAGGTAAATATCTGGAAGCCAGATCAAAAAGCTCTTCTTTTCTCAATACCAGCAAGGTACAGTCTCCATCAGAGGTGGCTGTGAAATCAAATTGCTCGGTAGCCAGGAGTTTTTCATGGCCGATGACCATTTTCTCAGTTCTTAACTCTGATTCTCCTTCCCGCTCAATGCTTACCTGACCTTTCGTGATAATATAGAAAGGAGCATTTCCAGCCTCACCTTTTTCAATGATTGCTGTACCATCGGTAACCTTGATCTCCTCCATGGCCTCCGCCAGGTGGGTAACCAATTCTCCGGAAATATCTTCAAACCAGTGTATGCTTTTCAGTAATAGAACCCGCTCTATCAAGAGCATCCGCTGATGGTAATCTTCGTCCTCCCCTCTGAATACCGGAGGAACAATGGCTTTGTCCAGCTCTTTCTTAACAGAAGGCTTGAGCCGGTTGGTATGGCGGTGATAGGCATTTTTGTCGAGGGTATAGATGGTATATGCAGTCACCTGCAGCAATAAAGGGTCAGGGTTGAAAAGGTTTGCAATCAGTGTATCAGATACCTCCGCACCTTCCAGCTGACTGATCCTGTATATGGCCAGCGCTTTGGTATACCGATTAATTCGGTTATAGTCTCTATTGATGATCTGTAGTAACACATCATGGTAATCTGAGAACTCTTCAGGAGGATAAAAATTAACCATCTGTTCGAGTCGCTCACTGGTTTTAAGGTCATCCAAAGCCGGGATTACCTTGGGCTTAAACTCTTCCTCAGCGAAAATATCAAACATCTCTACAGCAAAGGTGATTCCTTCCGTAGTACCAGCTTCAATGCTATCACGAACCAGTTTGACGCTTTGTGCATCATAGATCATGCTCAGAAGCATAAACAGATCCGAATAATTCAGTTGGTCCTCCTCCCTTAATGCATCTCTGATCAGCTTGTCCGTTTCCGTCTCATCAGGAATATCCTCCAAGGCTTTGATGTTCCATGCGATATCACTTACTTCTGACTCTACGATCAGCTTGATCCGCGACCGTTGAAACTCCCGTGCTTCAAAACCAATGTAGCTGAGAGAAAGCAACAGCTCGGAAACAATTTGTCTGTCCGGAAATTCAATCTTCTTCCATAAAAGATCCACACCCTCTTTTCCTCCGATTTTACCAAGTAACTGTACAATTCGGAGCATGGTGGAATGATACTGACCTGTCTTATAGAAAGCTGTATCAATCGTGTGAAATGCGGAAATCCCATTCAAAGCGAGTGCTGACATGGCAGCATTTGAATAGGTGGACAAATGAAGGTTTTCGACCAAAATGGGATGCAGTTCGGCTCTCCTCAGTTTGCCCGTGGTGATGATGGCAGCACCCCTCACCCTGGGGTTGATATCACGAAGGAGTTCAAGAATATATGGAACGTGTTTTTCCTCAGTCAATCTGGCCAGCAGACGGGCACCCCTCACCCGGTCATCAGCTTCAGTAGAACGCACATATTTCCTGATATTAACATCAGTCAGTTTAAGTTCGAGGGCTTCCTGTAAGGTGGCCAGCGTCTTTTTTCCCTGGCTTAATACATTCTCATCTCCTTCCGTCTCAACTTCCTTTTTTACAATCTCAATGGACTCAAAACACAAATATTCTTCCAGTTTTTGATAGGCAAAAAGCCGAACATCGGGAAACCGGGTTCCCAGCATATCCAACAGCCTGAATTCAAATTCTATCGGGTCCAGCTTCTCCATGAACTTGAGCCCATTGATGATCAATTCAGGATCTTTGGATTGGGTCTGCTCAATGAGGAGATTCTTCAGATTTTCTTCATTGCGAGTACCCTCGCCATGCAGTTCTGCCTTTTTGTCTTCCAGGGTCTTCTTGAGTGTGGCTTTATATTGAGCAAAAAGCCTTCCGGACAGCCAGATAACGATACCTGCCAGTCCTAATACGAAATAGGAATAGTGAATGAGTTCAAACCATACCAACAAGCCCAGCGCCATCTGCATGACACCGGCTACGAGGGTAGCAAATTCACTGATAACTCCCTCTATCCTTGTCTGAATATCAAAGCGTATCCTGAGATCAAAAGGAAGGAAGAAGAGCTTCAAAGCCGGACTTTCCAGTGCATCTTTCAAACTCGCTGTAAATGCCCTGGCACAAGCCATGAGTACGAAAAAGAAAATAAAGTTGTCTGTTTTGGTCTCATACCCATACATGTGTCCGGCAACGATACCACCTACACTAAAGAGGATGAGGATGAGCGGCATGGTCATGAGTGCCACTTTAAGCCCAAACCTGCCAATAATGATATCATTGACAAAACTCTGGATGATAAAGCTCACAATGATAACTGTACCACTAAAAAAGGAGAGAAAATCGGTTAGCTCCTGCTCATCCGGGTAGAAAATCTCCGTTGCCGTGAGAAACGAATATTCAATGAATACAGAAGCTGCCATTGAAAAGATGATAAAAAAAGACAAAAGTCGTAAGAAACGACTTTTGAATATGCCTTTAAACCCGGGTGTTTCCAGCTCTCCCTGCTCTTCCCTGGCTTTGGTTGCTTTATTGATATGATAGTCCTTCACCACCCAAAGGGTGAAGAACAACACCCCAAACGAAGAAATAGAGGCTACAAACAGGAGATCATACGTTTCGTTGATAAAGGGCAATCTTGTAATAAAGGGAATGGAGTAAAACGCCAGGATGGTGGCTATCAATTGTCCGGTATCTACTCCTCCGATGATTCTTTTTGAAGCTCTCAGATCAAAAATCCGCCCGAAGAGCCCCCAGAAATTGAGTAACGTGATCGCTGTGACTGGCCCTACCATCACAAACATGATAAAAGGTAAAATCTGAAAACCTTCTGCATCACCATCATAGTTGGTGAATTCAAATGCAGCCCGTGTGGTCGCCATAAAGGCGAAAATGATGAACAGATTGGATATGACTAATGTGGAAAAATTGATCTTACGCTGTAACAACACAAATGCGTAGGTAGCTATTATACCCAATCCTCCGGCAGTAAAAAATGCGATATCAAGATATTCCTCTCCAAGCTTTGTAAGGAATAGCGCCTCTGAACCTACCTGATATGTGGCCAAAAATATGCCCATAAAGAACCCCATCCCCAAAAGCAATAGAATAGGTTTCTCTTCTCCGGGCTCACCACCCAAAAAGGCAATAAATGATTTAAGCAAGGCAGTTCAGTTTTGATCAGTGTTTAAAAATAGAAAGAATACAAATCCGCTTCAAACTAAATTGTATTTTTTTTAAAGAAGGCTGATCCCGGATCTGGTCCTTATGTGTCCTGAATACCTGTTTACATTTCTCAGAATGCTTATTCAACCGCTACAAACAAAGATTTTGCGGGAAAACGCATTGATATCAATTGTTGGAATATTTTGAGATGGATATTGAAAGCAATAAGTCAATCATCATGCGATAAATCGGAGGACACCCGACTTATCGACGGCTTTTTCCCTGGGTATTGGTACTGGCTCCCTTCCGCTTGAGTTGGGCATTGTACTCCATCAGGTAAGCCACACTGACAGACAGCATAAAGTTGCGATAGGTTAGATTATCGTAGTATTCAGAGAAAGTCACATCAGGATTTCTATTGAAGCCCATGTTTGAATGTCCGAAACTGTACCTGAAATCAATTTCCAGTCGACCGCCTACGGCCAGGTCTACATATGATCCCGCGCCTACAGTCAATGCATACTGAAAACGATTGGCTCCCGGAAGCGCCAATTGATTCTCCCGGACTTTCTTACTTTCCTTAAAAACAATGTTATAGTTGATCGGGTCAATGCTGTCATCCAGAAATTCATCCAGGTCAATATAGCCATTACCACTCACCCAATAGCTGATTTTAGGCCCACCGTTTATATAATAATGTGTAGAGCCCTGATTGAAACTCATCCGCAATTGCAGTGGCAGGGAGATAAAGTGATTGGTCATCCTACTATGAATAGGAGTAACATCTCTGTTTTTGACCACTATACCGATCCTTTCATACACAATTTCAGTGCGGAAGCTATACCGGTCGTCTGACGAATAGTGAAAAACAAATCCCCCCTGGAAATTATGATTGGGAATGACTCTAACTGTATCTTGCTTGTATTCATTATCCTGATATACATGATCAATCCTGTGCCCACCAATCTTTGGTCCAAACCAATATTGCGCATAAGATAGAGTCCCCGTTAGCAGGAAAACACAAAAGATCAAAATTTTCATACTACCTATTTCCAAAACGTAATAATACTAAAGATATTCTTAATGGAATAATTGATTATTACAAAATAATCTTATAAATCTTCAATATTTAGAGATATTTTGTTTCAATTTGAAGTGTTAGATTTGAAAGTAAATGATTTGTATTTACTTTCATAATTAGAGGTAGTTTGAATAATTTGTTATTTCGTCATCTAAAAGTTGTCCTTTTTCTACTTTTTTTGGTTGCCTCGTTCGCAGGAATGTCGCAACAACCGCTTGTCTATAACCAATTTTTCATGAATCCCTATGTCTACAATCCCGCATATGCTGGGGTTGAGGGCCATTCAGTACTGTTTTTGATGTACAAAAATCAGTATAGTAACATAGACGGTGCTCCAAAAACTTATCATGCGAACTTCCACGTTCCCCTCAGGGGCGGTATTGCGTTCGGAGCAAGTGCTCAGAACGAATCGCATGGAGTATTAAACACCGTATCCGGAAAAGTGACCGGAGGGTATTTACTTAGCATTGACCGTGAACACTTTATCCGCTTCGGGCTTTCTATCGGAGCTGGCAACAACTCGATCAACGTTTCGGAGTTTGATTCGCCCAATGACCCTGCTTTCACAGACATAGTCAATAACAGCTCATTCCTGGTTGGGGATTTTGGTTTAACCTATCATTTTGACCATTTTAATGTGGGCTTTGCCATGCCTTCCTTATTTGGGTATGAAGTATTTACCGAAAACAGTTTCTCCCCCATCAGCATCAAAGCGCACGAGAATGTCCTGTTTAAAATAAATTATCGTGGACACATCTCGGACAACCTCGCTTTCGAGCCACATATCATATATAGGTATAATAAAGTACTACCCAATCAGTATGAAGGAACGCTGATCGTTCACCTGGCCCATATTGTATGGTTGGGCGGCACTTATCGTCAGGATGCCGGCTTTATTGGGCTTTTAGGTGCAAAGATCAAAGAATCACTCGCTATAGGAGTCGCCTACGAAGTAGGTAATTTCAACTACACCAACCAATTGGGGCAATCCTATGAGGTGCATGTAGGATATCATATTGGCGCTAAAAAGGATCATGCGGAGCATGTCTCCTCATTCATCAAAAGTCACAGATTATCCGCAGAAGAACGTGCAGAAAAAGCCGAACTGGAAAGACAACGACGACTTCAGGCCCTGGAAGACGCCAGGAACCAACAAAGTCAGTCGGATGAGCTAACGATCCTTCAGACCCCTGATGAGACACAATCGCCAACCGATGAACCTTCGACCGTTGAGCCGGTCGTAACCAAAGACCCGGTCGTAACAAATACGAATCAATCAGGCCAAACTGGAGTTCAGGAACCTCAGCAACAGATTCCGGACCCTCGTACGCAGGACGCTGTTAAAGATCCAATCACACAGACTACGACCCAGCCAAATCAGGCCGAAGTAGAAAGAGGTGACCCTCAGCTAACCCAGGACTTCAGAACGCCTACCGAACTGGCTAAATCGGATCAGCACCTGGAAGTTCGCAGAGGCGGCCATATGTTAGAGCTTCCTGCCGGAACATACGTCGTGGCAGGAGTTTTTGAGTTCTTTGAAAATGCAGAAGATTTCAGTGATCGACTATTCAATAGAGGTTTTCACGATGTCAAGGTAGGGTATTTGTCAGCCAGAGGATATTATTATGTAGTGATCTTCCAAAGTAATAATCTTGCTCCTGCCAATACCGAGCGGCAAAGGGTAAGAAGAATGTCCGGATTATCAGATGTTTGGGTATTAAAAGTGAATGAATGATGAGGATATTTCTGAGCTTGTTTTTGTTAGTGTTGTCCATAGCCTCAATGGCACAACAACGTCCTTTTATCAACAGTCTGGACAAAACTTCTGGTGCTGTAGGAGAAACTGTCATCATCACCGGTAGCGGCTTTTCAGCAAACCCTGCCGACCTTAAAGTATACTTTGGAGCCGGAGAAGCTACCATTTTAAGTTCTACAACCGGCCAAATTAAGGTTACTGTGCCAGCGAATGCTACCGATGATCAGGTCTCTGTCGTAAACATTGCTACCAACCTGATTGGTACTTCAAGCCAAATATTTACATTGAGCTATGGCGGAGACCCGGGTTCATTCGCCGCGAGTGGTTTTGATACCTTTCAGGAAATAGCTACTGGAAATCAATTTGCTTACGATCTGTGCCTTTGCGACTTTAACAATGACGGGCTCTCTGACATTGGAATTACGCATGATGATGATACCACCGTAAATATGTTTCAGAATCAAAGCACAACAGCCACTACTGCTTTCAGTGAAATAGGAACCATTCAGGTCCCCCTGGAGTCAGGAAGCCGAAACGATGCCAATCTTAATGGCATTGACTGTGGCGACCTGAATAATGATGGTTTACCCGATCTCATTGTCTCAAAAAACAATGGCAACCTACCTGTGAATATCTATTATTATGAAAACGTCAGTGGCGCCAACATCGCGTTTTCACTTGCAGGAAGTACTCGCATACCTAATCAGCCCAGCGGTGATGTGAGAACACCCCGAAAGCTAAGAATTGCAGATATTGATGGGGATGGAAGGAATGACTTCATCATCGGGAGTCAAACTGACAACACACTTCTTGTTTACTTGCACGATGCCACAAACAATATTGCTTTTAATGCCCCTATTGGTATTAATATGAGCGGAATGGCTGACCTGGGAGCCCTTGAAGTAAAAGATTTGAACAATGACAACCTTCCGGATCTTGTTGCCATTGCTTTTGATGAAGCAAATCAACCACTCGCATACTTTGAAAATAACAGCACACCCGGAAATGTGAAATTTTCCTCACGGTTGATAAGTTCTTTGGCTCAACGGAATTTCGTACACGTAACAGAACTCACAAATGATGATTATCCGGAAATAATAACTTCAAACTCGTTTGGAGGGACCATTTCGGTCTTTAGAAATACCACCGCATCAAAGGGAGGCGCCATTTCCTACAACACAACACCTACAAACATCACAGGTATTGTCTCCACCTGGGGCATAAACTCAGGAGATATGAATGGCGATGGCCTGGCCGATCTGGTTGTTTCGAACGGTACAGCTGGAGTGAAAGTCCTGATCAATGAGTTTGATGGAACCACTTTATCATTTTCTCAGACAACCCTGGCAACTACCCAGGTGTCCAGAAATATTCAGGTCGGAGATTTGAACGGTGACGCACGACCAGACATTGCATTCACCTACAACAGTACCAATGGAGCCAATGGGAAATTGGGTCTATTTGTGAATCGCAATTGCTACCTCCCCTCTTTTTCTCCGGCAGACCTGAACTATTGTCCGAATGTGCCTTTTACTTTGTATACCACCAAGACCGTGGATGCTACTTACACCTGGAACCTCACATCTGGTACCGGCTCTATTACTCCAAATGGTGACAATGCCGATGTCACCATTACCAGTGCCAGTGCGACCGTAGAAGTAACCATCACTCCCGGCAACAATGGTAGTGGAAGCTGTACCAATACCTCCAGTCAGGTATTTAATGTAAATGGCACCCCTCCTGCCACACCTACCATTACTCCAAGTGATGCTTCATCACCCATATGCTCAGGAACTGATCTGACTTTGAGCTCTTCGGCGGCAGATAATTATTATTGGATCTTGCCCGATGGAAGTGCAGGACCAGATGCACAGGACCTTGTTTTAACGGATCTTACCTCGGCAGATGCAGGAGTATACACCCTGAGAACTCAACTAACCGGGGGATGCGTGAGCGACCCAACCACTTATGAGGTGGTAGTAAATGAACCGCCATTTATCACGATCACAAATCAGGGTCAGGACAATTTCTGTGACGGATCCAGCATTACGCTTGAGGTTCCGGATTACAATGGATTCACCTATTCCTGGGAAAAAGATGGAGCCCCTATTGCCGGTACTACCAACACATTAAGCGTTAATGCAACAGGTACATACGTAGCAATAATCACTGATGCCTTCACGTGTGAAAACCGAAGCCCTGACTATTCGGTGACGGCTGTGCCGGCACCCGTTTCCAGCTTCAATACCAGCTATGCTGCTGCAAACACTTCTGAAATCTGCATCGACGTGCAACTTAACTTTACTGCAACTTCTACAGGTAGCGGTTCTTTTGCGCTCACCTACGACTGGGATTTTGGTGATGCCACCAATGCCACCGGTGCCACAACAAGTCACAGTTACTCCACTGCACAGCAATACACAGCCACATTAACTACTTCTTACACAGACATTAGTGGTTGTAGTGACCAGGCCAACAGTACTATTACAGTAAGTGATCAGGTGCCGGGAGATATTCCTATCACCGTCGTTGGAGGTTCCACAGACAAATGTCCCAGTGATACCTTGCTGGTTCAGCTTCCAGCCAATTATGTCTCCTATGCATGGTCTACAGGAGATACGGACTTTGAAGCCGAGGCATTTACCGCCCGAGGTGAAAACAGTGTGACGCTCACAGCTGATGTAGAAACCAATATCGGCTGTATGGTGACCGTCCAGCAGACCATTGATAACTTTCCTAACTCAGGCATTCCTGTGACTGCAGAAGAAGGCACCATTACCAATGATAGCATCACACTCCCTGAAGGCGAGCAAATGATCACATTGACCGCATCGAATGCCGTAGGAGACTATGCATGGACCATAGACGGCACACCAAGTAATGTCATTGCTGCAGTCCTGGAGCACCAACCCACACAGCGAACAACAGTAATAACAGTCACAGGTACAGACGCCAACGGATGTGAGGAAACCACTACAACAACCGTTCTACTGCCAGCCATTCTGGCAAGAAAGACCTTTTCTCCTAATGCAGATGGACTGGGTTTTGATTGTTGGGAAATTCTAAACACGTCTTCTCTGGAAGGATGCACAGTGTATATTTTTGACAACAGAGGCCGGCACCTGCTGCAAAAAGAATCACCTTTCCCAAATAATTGCGTTTGGGATGGAACTGCAGAAGGTCAGCCAGCGCCTGAAGGCATATATTATTTTGTTTTAAAGTGTGATGATGAGCTTAATAATACAAATGGCACAATCACACTTGCGAGATAAGATATTCCATATAGTGAGGAATATAGATCAGTTATAAACCACCAACAAAACCAGCTACGACTAAAGACTTAGTGATCCTTAAAGGATTCGCCATAGATGAAATTACAGTTATTCCGTGATTGTTGAACTCATCATATATAGAAACCTTTGGAAGTTAGAATGATTGAAATTGATTATAATGGAGCATCACATTTGCTTTTTTGTTGAAAATCATAAAAAAATTAAACTTTTTTTTGCCCGAAAACGGACACAAATTTTCAGCCAGAAATTGCTGAATCCTCAGTTTGAATCATCTGATTTTTATCATAATTCAAATTCTTTATTTCACTTTACAAAGATCATTATCTTTGAATTATACAATATTTTGTTAATTAAGTACATTTATTTAAAGCCTGCTAACCGATTCGGAAATACCTAAATCTTATGCTTTTACTGCCTTTTTATGTAGATTTGAATGGGTTACTTAGCCAAATTTTGGCGTATTTATTGATACTTATAAAATGTATTATGCCAAAAAGCGTTGACATTTCATCATTATCACCGACTCGAAGACGACCTGAACAGACCTGGGTTTCTCCGATGCTTACTCACTATCATCAACTAATCTAATGAAACACAAGACCAATAATATCTTTTTATATATCGCTATTACACTCTTGTCCATATCCTCGGCTCTGGCCCAGGAGAATTGTACCAATGGTGTAGACGATGATGGGGATGGATTTATCGACTGTTATGATGGAGATTGTGCAGGTGGCCCTAGTTGTGCGGATTTCTTCTATGGTAATCCCATAGTTTGTAAAGATGAACCTACAGAAAACCCAACCTTCACCATGAAGCTCCAGTGGGGTTCTGAGGATCGTTCTGCAGATAGTCATGCTACACCGGCTGTGGGTGACCTGGATAATGATGGTCTTCCTGAAGTGGTGGTGATCAACAGACTGGATGAAAGACTTTTTATTTTGAATGGTGAAGATGGCACAACGGCATTTACTTACGACTTGGGTTATCAACCTGAAAATGGTATTGTATTGGCAAACCTGGATGGTGGGGATTGTGCCAATATTTATGTCTCGAGAGACAACAGCTCTACCATTACCGCACTCGACTGTGAAGCCAACTTCCTCTGGCAAACCAATGCGTCTGACAGGGTGGGCATCATGGGTATTGCCGACTTCAACGGTGATGGCAATGCGGAGTTGTATTACAAAACAGAGATCATGGATGCAGCTACCGGAAATATCATTGTTGCCGGTACAGCTGATAACTGGGTGCAGAAATATGCACACAGTGCCATTGCAGTTGACATCCTTGATGACAGCTTCTGTGCGGATTGTAGTGGGCTTGAATTGATCACTGGTAATCAAATCTGGGCAATCAATATAGCCGCAGGTACACGTACCCTGGCTAAAGACCTGAATGACCTTTTCGCCGCCGAAATTCCTGTCAATAACAAAAGATATTACACAAAGTACTTCAACACCAACCAAAACAGAACAGCGATCTCTGTAGCAGACTATAACCAGGATGGACACGTGGATGTGTTGATGCCCGGAGCATATGGGTCCAGCAATTCTTCTCAGACTACCATCTTCTTTTGGGATGTGTTCAATGATGCCTACCTGGTGTATGATGGCGGTGTAAATCACAGCAAAGGGACAGGTAGATTGAACGTTTCGGATATCGATGGTGATGGGCAAATGAACACCACTTATGTTTCTGATCAGATTTTATATGCTTTGGATGAAAACCTGAATGTACTTTGGACCAAGGGTATTGATGAGGGTTCTTCCGGGTTTACAGGTACCACCGTATTTGACTTTGATGGTGACGGTGCCGCGGAGACCATTTATCGAAGTGAGTCCTATCTGTACATTATCGATGGAACTGACGGTAGTACACGAACTACTGTAGCCTGTAAATCACGAACACAGGAAGAATATCCCCTGGTTGCCGATGTGGACAACGATGGGTCCAGTGAATTGTGTGTGCCCTGTTATACAAGCAACAGCACGCCTTTTAGTCCCTATAGTAATACCAGATACTCTCAAATCAGAATCTATGAAGCTGATGGTGGTGAGATCTGGCAACCGTCCCGTAGAGTATGGAACCAGCATGGATACTATAATGTGAACGTGAATGATGACCTGACAATTCCTGCACAGCAGCAGGATCATACAGCTATTTTTGGAACTGTTAATTGCGACACCGGTGTACCTGAAGATAACAGAGCCCTGAACGGCTTCCTCAATCAATCTACTTTTTTGGAGGCTGATGGTTGTCCTTCTTACGTATCACCTGACCTTAACATGGCAGGAAATGTAGTGGCAACTCCTTCCCTTTGCCCACTGACAACTTTCGATGTTTCTTTTGATATTGAAAACACCGGAGATACAGATATTTTCGGAACGCTTCCTGTTACATTTTACGATGGAGACCCGGAGACTCCGGGAGCGATTAAGCTTAATACTGAAACTGTTGTAATTAATAACTTCTTACAAGGAGAAACAAGAACAATCAATATGACTGTTGAGGGCCCGGGTGGAGACTTTGACCTCTATATTTCCATCAACAACAACGGGCAAGACCCCCCTATCACTCCCGGTAGCGGTGGCTTTCCGGAATGTGATTTCACAAACAATATTGCAAATATTTCTGTCACCTATACCCCATTTACCCTTACAGTCAACAAACTGGAAGAAAACAGAAGGTGTGACCCTTCCAAGCCAAATAATGGAGAAGCGGAGGCCTATTTCCAGGGCACACTGGGTGGTGACTATGAGACTTTTTGGGTAGAAGATTTTGCTGGATTGTCCAATGGCGACCGATCCGATGCCGGAGTAACTGCCTGGACATCTACCAAAGGCACATTCAACCCTATTTACTGGGGGGTAAATACCAAAAGTGGAAATAAGGTTTATCGCACCAGAAAAACGGGATTAAACAATGAAGTAAGTGAAGTAACATGGCTATCAGAAGTCATTGATATCTCCGGTCACACGGATGTGGACCTTTCACTGGAGATGTTAACCAATAATACTCTTGAAGCATCAGGTGGTGGAAGAGACTATATGCGGGCATTCTATATCCTGGACGGCGGAGCTGAAACGGAATTTGATGTGAATGGAGAACTCTATGGTAGTTTTCTTTACGCCGTTGCCGAACAAGAGGATCTCAATGGATCCACACTCCAGATCAAAGTAACCTTCCACACCACAGGTAATGGTGAGTATCAATACCTGGACAATGTTCAGGTATCCGGTAATTCTGTTCCAGTAGTTCAGCAATACACGGATGCTGACGGGTTTGAATTTGACTGGTACAATGCAGGGGACTTTTCCGCACCAGTAGCCAATGGCAGTCTTTACACAGGAATGCCAACGGGAAGCTATGATGTAGTAGGTTATTACCCCGGAGGAAATTGTTATTCTGATACAGTTAATATTGTCATCAATGACTCCATCCCAACCTTCAGTGTACATGTATATGAAGCTGCTCCCTATACTGATTGTGCGGACCCCGATGGTGCGCTTTCATCTTTTGTATACACACAAACCGATGGTAGCGGAAACCCTTCAGATACGTTAACTGCTGGGTATACTTTCTCCTGGGTACTTTCCACAGAGGGTATCACTCCTGTTGGCACAGGCCCTGACCTGACAAACATTGGCAGTGATGACTATACTGTCAGGGTGGAACAGATCATCACGGGTTGTTCTTCATCGGCCTCAGGGGCCCCGTCGTCAGGATTAACATTTCCTGCGGATCCTACTGTTGTAAAAACAGACATTATAGCCTGTACCGGACCCGGAACAACAGGTGCTGCTTCTGCCAGCGTAGGTGGAATCACCGCCGGTTACGATTTTGAATGGTTCTATGAAAGTGTAGACGCCACTCCTGATTATACGGGATCATCAATCACGGGACTGTTAGAAGGAACTTATTATGTAAGAGCCATCGACAATGGATCCTCTTGTCCATCCTCACTAGTAACATTCGATATCATTGACACCTCGGCAGATCCAAACCCTTCAGCTGTTGAAGTACAGGCTGATTCCGAGTGCGGTGGCAACAATGGGATTGCTACTGCAGATGGTGATGGTGCCGGAACAGTCGCAGGGTACACTTTCGAGTGGTTTGTAGGAAACAATACACTCCCAGGAAACTTATTGCCTGCAGCTATGCCGGGTTCTTCCATTTCTGCTGACGGAGCTACTGCAAGCGGGCTGGCAAGTGGAACTTATACGGTAAGGGCTACTGCTTCCGGTTGTGAGTCTACTACAACTGTTGAAATCACAGACGCTGAAGTAATACCTACATACAACATCGTAACACAGGTACCTGCCGGAAATGCACTTCAGGTTACAAACAAAGCCTATGTAAGGATGCCTCAACTCCTTTCAGGAACAAGTTCGTTTACTATCTCCTATTGGGTAGAGATCTCCACCCAGAACTACCTGGATGACCATAGAATATTTTCTAGCGGTGGAAAGAATGAATCTCAGGTGATGCTGTGGACCAGTGATGTATTCGGTATTTCATTTGTTGTGAAAGCAGAAAGCGCAGGTAGCGTAGGTAAAATAAATACGCTATATAAACCAACAGGATGGGTTCAGCTGACAGGTACATGGGACGAAGCATCCGGAGAAATGAAGCTCTATGCCAATGGCGTAAAAGTTGGTGAAACAACCTATTTTGGGGACAACCCGGCTATCCTGGAAGGTGTAATCGACAACGGTCCAGACATGTATCTGGCCAGAGATGGAAACCTGGGAGCCAATAAATTTGAAGGTAGAATTGATGAGGTGAAGATCTATAACAGGGTATTGGACGAATCTGAGATTCTTACCGTATTATGCGACCCTGCCGGAGGTTCTACCACCGGACTACAGGCTCATTACGATTTTAATGGTGTATTAAGTACCGCAAACGGTGCTACCGTACCTGATGTGAGTGGTAATGGAAACGATGGTACCCTCGACAAACCAGGAGCAGCTCCTGGTTCGGTACAGTATGTGACCAGTGGTATCCAATGTCCATTGGCAGGAATGGTGAACAATACGAGCTGCGACCCTGCTAATCCGAATGGTGAGATCAACCTGGTTGGAGCGGTAGATCCTCAACCTGAAAATTATGAATATACATTATATGAGGGTACGGAAGTTGATCCGGCCGAACTATTAGCAACCAATACGTCCGGGATCTTCTCTGATCTTCCGGATGGGTTTTATACTGTGGTCACACGCGATCAGGACACTAATTGTGAAACAGATCCATTGACGCTTTCTATTGCAACACTTCCCGAAGAGCCTTCCATTGTTACCTCTATCACTGACAACACCGGATGTACCGTCGGAAATGGCGAAATTCTGGTCACCTCTTCTTCTGTGTCATCAGAACCATCATCATATACCTATGAGTTGTATGATGGCTACACCTACACTACCCTTCTTCAAACAGAAACAGTAGCCGATGGAAGTACAGGATTCAATTTCACGGGGCTATCAACAGGAGAATACCGAATCCACGTAACAAACGACGATATTCTCTGTGAGGGATATGTAGATGTTTATGTAGATGATGCCTCTGTAAACCCGACATGGAATCATCCTTCTACCATAGAAAATAATAACACAGTTTGCGTGGGCACGCCAAATGGATTTGCTTCAGTAGCTCCTGTTGGAACCTTGTCAAACTTTACTTTTGAATGGTATACAGGTGAACTCGTAGATCCGGGACAGCTTATTGCCGGGGAAACTCAGGAATTTATTGATGAGTTAGCTGCTGGAAAATACACCGTGGTTGCTACAAGCACTATCACAGGTTGTGAAACCCCACCGAAAACTGTTACCATCGATCCTGAACCCGTCTTACCAAATGTTGTTGCAGTTGAAGTTAAACCTCAGAACTCCTGTGATGTAGGTGATGGTATTTTAAGAGCATATGTGGATGAGCCAGACCCAAGCGACTGTGTAGAATGTATCGAAGCAGATGATTATTCCTTCCAGTGGTTCCTGGGTAATGATACCTCTACCCCACTCATTGAAGCTACCGATCCGGGTAACAACTCAAACCCAACCTATGTGGACAGCTCAAGAGTAGAAGGACTGACAGGAGATTATGATTATACAGTACAAGTCACGAATAATTTAACAGGATGTACCAATGAGACTACAATCTCTTTGACTTATGATCCACTACCTCCGATGATTGATGCGGCCAACTCCAAAGTAACTGCCAATACATTGTGCGGACCTTCCGGGAATGGCTCTGTCGTTGCAGCTGTCAACTTTGTGGGTGAGACGATCAATGGAGCAGTGAATGACCAGACCTGGGATATAATCACAGACTGTAATACCGTCACAGACCTCAACTCATCCATCCTGCCCGATGGAAGTATTGAACTGACACCTGATGTAAACAACCAGGCTGGTAAAGCCTATTTAGGTGATTCGGTGGATTTCAGTAAACCTACCAGAATTGATTATTGGATGTATCTGGGTAACAAAGACAATGGAGCTGATGGAATTACCTTCATCTTTCATCAGGATCCGGCAGGAAGAGATGCTTTGGGAAGATACGGATGTAACCTGGGTATAGGTGATGAATCTTGTTTTGGAGGAACTGAAACAGCCATTCAGCCATCTGTTGCCGTGGAATTTGATACTTATAACAATGGGGCCGCGACCAAAGATCCAGCATGGGATCATGCCGCATTTGTGATCAATGGCGAAATGGATAAGCCTCAGGGAGATGTGGGTGTCTTTTACAATGCTAACCAACCAAGAATTGTCAATGGTCAGGATGATGTGGAAGCACCTAATACAGAATTGAGGGTAACAATCACTATTGTACCTAACTTTGATGGTACGCAGACATTCTCTGTGTACGTTGAGGATGAATTAAGACTACAGAGAACCCAGGATTTCATCAATGACCTGTTTAGTGGTAACCCAAAAACCATTGGTGGATTTACAGCCTCAACAGGAGGTGCCAGAAACCAACAATATGTCAGACTGGATCCGTATTTCGGTGAGTACGACTTTGACTGGTATACAGGTTCTGGTGTTGACCCATCCAATGAAATCGTTGGAGCGGACAGGCCATTCCTTTGCGACCTGTTGGGTGGTGACTATACCCTGGTGGTGACGTATGGAGGAACAGGATGTACTTCCAGCCCTCCGGTGACATTTACTATCCCTAACAATACAGATACAGCTACGGTTTCATTCTCTGGTGTATCGAATACCGTTTGTGACACCACACTGGCGCTTGGTGGAAATTTCACAGGGTCGTTAACAGCAAACATTGCCCAAAACCCGGCAGATTATCTGTTTGCCTGGTTTGAAGGCACTGCTCCATCGGCAGACACGATCAGCACAAATCAGACAATTTCAAACATTCCAGGTGGTGACTACACAGTGGTAGTGGAGAGTATAGCCGGTGGATGTATTGCCATCAAAGACACTACACTGGTAGATGTCACTGTGGATCCTGCAATCGTGGATGTAAACGCCGATGTGACTATTCAGAATGTAACATCCTGTGAAGGGTCAGCTACGTATCCAAACGGGTCGATAACGGTCAATACAGTAGCTATTGGTACGGGTCCTTTCGGATTCTGGTATTACTATGGCTCTGACACAACCACGGGTACCTTCCTGACTGATGCTTCGGATATCTTTACGCAAACAGGTACTCCCGGTACTGCATCCGTCAATGTAAGCGGAAATGGTACTTCAATGTTAACCGGTCTTTCGGCAGGGGATTATACCATTATCGTGGTGGATTCAGCTTCTGGTTGTACCTCCATCGAAGCCAATGTTCAAATCATCGACGTACCTACCATCCCGAATCTGGATCAAAACATTACTCCAAATACTGTCTGTGATCCTGCTTTGGCAGCCTCAGGCGTGTATGACGGGGAAGTTGAAATTATTACCACAGATGGTAGTGATGCAGTGACTGATTATACCTATCTGTGGTATGATGGTACTGGTACTGGTACACCCACTTCATGGACAGTATCAAACAATATACTATCTGAGGCTCCTGACGGAAACTATACGGTCGTAGCCACAAATACCACAACCGGGTGTGATACCACTATTTATGCGGCCATTGGTGATGCCACAGTAGTTCCTACTATCGACAATGTAACCGCTCAAAATATTACAGCCTGTGAAGGTGGTCCGGCCTATCCAAACGGATCCATCACGGTCGCTGCTGTGACAGGAACAGGTCCTTATGACTATTTGTATTACTATGGCACGGATGCAACGACTGGTACCTTACTGGCCGATGGTTCTGACATATTCACGCAAACAGGTGCTCCCGGGGTAGCTTCTGTAAACGTATCCGGAAGTGGAACAACTACCATCACCGGGCTTTCAGCTGGTGATTACACCATTGTGCTGGTCGACTTAGCTTCTGGTTGTACCTCGATTGAAGCCAATGTGCAGCTCATCGATGTACCAACGATCCCTGAACTGGATCAAAATGTAACGCCAAACACGATATGTGATCCTTCACTGACTGCGGCAGGTGTTTATGATGGGGAAGTTGAAATCATCACTACTGACGCAACCAATGTTACGGATTACAGCTATATATGGTATGATGGCACCGGTACAGGTACTCCTACTGCCTATACTGCAACCAACAACATTCTTTCAGAAGCTCCTGACGGAAACTATACCGTAGTTGCTACCAGCAACCTGACGGGTTGTGATACTACAATCTATGCTACCATTGGGGATGCTACTACCATTCCTACCATTGACAATGTAACTACTCAGAATGTGACAGCTTGTGAAGGTGGTCCCGCCTATCCAAACGGATCCATTACAGTCGCTGCTGTGACAGGAACAGGTCCTTATGACTATTTGTATTATTATGGCACGGATGCAACGACAGGTACCCTACTGGCCGATGGTTCTGACATATTCACACAGACAGGTGCTCCCGGAGTAGCTTCCGTAAACGTATCCGGAAGTGGAACAACTACCATCACGGGACTTTCAGCGGGTGATTACACCATTGTGCTGATCGACTCCGCTTCCGGTTGTACCTCGATCGAAGCCAATGTGCAACTCATCAATGTACCAACCATTCCTGAACTGGATCAAAATGTAACGCCAAACACGATATGTGATCCTGGCCTCGCAGCCTCTGGTAACTATGATGGCGAGGTTGAGATCATCACCACGGACGCAACCAATGTTACGGATTACAGCTATGTATGGTATGATGGCACCGGCACAGGTACGCCTACTGCCTATACTGCATCCAATAACATTCTCTCAGAAGCTCCTGACGGAAACTATACCGTGGTTGCTACCAGCAACCTGACCGGTTGTGATACCACAATCTATGCTACCATTGGAGATGCTACTACAATCCCTACCATCGACAATGTAACTACCCAGAATGTGACAGCTTGTGAAGGTGGACCGGCCTATCCAAACGGATCCATTACTGTTGCTGCTGTGACAGGAACGGGTCCTTATGACTATTTGTATTATTATGGAACAGACGCTGCCACTGGCACATTATTATCCGATGGAATTGACATCTTTACTCAAACGGGTACACCAGGTGCGGCATCTGTCAACGTAAATGGTAATGGTACGGCAACCATTACGGGTCTGTCGGCCGGAGATTATACCATTGTGCTGATTGACCAGGCATCAGGCTGTTCATCCATAGAAGCCAATGTAGCACTTAGCAATGTGCCAACCATACCTGCTTTGGATCAAAATATTACGCCCAATACTGTTTGTGATATCGCGACCAACAATTCAGGAACTTACGATGGCGAGGTAGAAATCATCACAACAGATGCCACCAATGTCACAGATTATACTTATGTATGGTATGATGGCACTGGTACAGGTACGCCTACTACCTACACAGCTACCAACAATATACTTTCTGAAGCACCTGATGGTAACTACACGGTGGTGGCTACGAGCAACCTGACCGGTTGTGATACTACGATCTATGCTACCATAGGAGATGCAACAGTAGACCCTGTCCTGGGAACTTTCAACATCACAGACATGACAGTATGCGATGGTGCTGCTGTCTATCCAAATGGTGCCATTGAAGTGGATGAGCCTTCAATCACTGGCTCCGGAGACTATTCCTATGAATTTTATTGGGGACCATCAGTGGATGCAGCGAAACTATTAAGTGATGGGGACAACATTACATTTGAGAAAACGGGTTTTGCCAGTGGTGTAAATATTGATATCACAGCAAATGTGATCTCCAACCTCGACACTGGATTCTATACCATCGTAGCCATTGACAATGTAAGTGGTTGTATCAGTGGTGAACAAACCGTGGAAATTGAAGATGTATTGATCGCCATCAATGTGCCTGCCCCTGCTATCAATCACTATACCAATTGTGATGCCCCGGATGGAAGTATCACCGTAAGTCCTACCATGGCAAGCGGACCGGAACCAGCCCTGGGTTACAGCTATCAATGGTATTATGGATCCGGTACCGGAAATACCCTGGATGCAGCAGACCTCACTGATGGAACTGCATTGGCCGGAACAACTACCGCAACTGTTTCAGGACTGGAAGACGGCACCTATACCGTACTGATCACCAATAATGATACTGGTTGCGACACCGAAGAAGAATATGACATCCAGGATCAAAGGGTTTATCCCGTCGTGGATCCCGGTTTGATTGTTACTACACCTAATGTTAACTGTGCGGGAGCACCAACAGGAACCATAGACCCCACAGCTGCGGTAAGTGAACCAGGTCCTTATGTGTTCACACTCTATGATGCTGCGGATGTGGTGATCACCACTGAAGATACCGGTGGCGGAGATGACGGAATATTTGATGGATTGGCAGCGGCCAATTATAAAATTGGTGTTGAATTGGCCTCTGGTTGTGTATCAGTGGCAACTGCTTCGGTGACGGTATCTGATAACTTCACTTACCCTAACCTGAGTGTGACCAAACTAAGCAACGAAACAAGTTGTATTGCTCCGAATGGCCAGATCAGGGTCAATGATCCTGGCACAGCACCTGCTGCAGGATTCGATATCATTGTCTATAGTGGCATCGGAACAGGTGGAGCCGTGCAGGAAACAATTGGTGATGACTACACCGGAGCCTTCCCTATTTCAGGTACAGCCAACATGGCTACTGGTACCTATACCGTACAGATGCTGAACAATGACACAGGTTGTGAATCTTTGGTTCAGGTGACCATCAACAATGTACCAGACAGACCTACTTTGGTGAGTGGTAATGTGACCAAAACCGATGACACCAATTGTACCTCAGAAAATGGTACAATTACTATCAGCACTGTTACCAATCCTGGTGTGAATCCGATATTCAACTTGTATAGTGGTAGCTCAATTGTACCTGCTAACCTGATCACAACTGCTCAGCATCCGGCAACAAACCATACTTTCTCAGGTTTGGCTCCGGGAACCTATACAGTTTCTGTGATCAAGGATGAATCAGGGTGTGAGTCCAATGGTATCACCAGGACCATCAACTTTGTACCGGTCTCTTTCACTCCTGCCATTACCACTTATAGTGATCAGTCATCATGTCTGATGTCTGATCCGAACGGAGAGTTGATTGCTACTATTGCTGCAGCAGGTACCGGACCTTCTACCAACGTAGCAGATTACAACTTTGAGTGGTACCAGGGCCAAAATACCAATCCTGCCAACAGAATTACAACAGGAGGGATTATTCCAACTGCCACTGTATTTTCCACCAATGGAAGCAGAGTGTCTGGTCTTCCATCCGGAACATACAGACTAAAAGTCATCGAGCCTGTATCAGGATGTTTCTACGTCATTGACGAAACCATCGATCTGATTACACAGACACCTACCATTCCTGGTGGTGGTGTTATCATTACAGATGCTGATCAATGTGCACCAAGCAACGGAGAAATAAACATCACAGTGACTGATGGTGGTAGTCCCCAACCATATGACGGAGCAGGTGGATATACTTTTGAGTTGTATGTAGGTACCATTGGTGCAGGTGAAACGCCAATCCAAACAATTAATGAAACATCAGTTTCTGGGGCTCCAAACTATCAGGCGACTGTTACATTTACTGACCTTCAGCCAGATGATTATACCATCAGAGCAATTGATAACAATACATCATGTTTGGTGACAAGTTCGCTACAAACAGTGGGTTTTGTGGGAGCCACGCTTGCTTTTGACGAGAATAACATGGCCAATATTCCTTTGACTGGTTGTTTTGGTAATGATGGCACCCTGGACATTGGAACCTCTCTTACCATTCCCGGCAACACTGATGATGTTGATATCACCTGGTATGTTGGATCTGACACGTCAAATACTGCAAATCTTATCTCAAATGTGGTAACCGGACCGCCTCCTGCTGCTTTTAGTGATATTACCAATTACAATGGACTAGGATATGACATTATCAATGGTAATGTCACAAATCTTCCGGCTGTAAGCTATACAGGTGTTGCCGAGTTGAGCAACGGATGTAAATTCTTATTGGAAGTTGACCTTTCAATTATTGATGCACCTGATTTATTGACAGCTGTAACAACACCAGTTTCAAGGTGTTCTCCAACCTATGACGGAGAGGTGACGCTTACGGTAACACCAAATAACGGAAACAATGCCGGACAATATAACTACTACTTATATCCGGGGACTTATACTGTCACTGATGTAACAATGGGATCTCCATGGGATCCGCCAGCAAATTCATATAATGGAGGAGTTACTTCAGGTAATGATGGTGACGGTAATGGAACAGGAACTTTTACCAACAATGGAGCGGATACTCCTGATGCGATAACGATCAGCGAACTGGATTCAGGTACCTATACGGTAATCATAGAAATCAACACTGGGTCTGGTTGTGTAACCAATGTAGAGACAGTCACGATCGCCCCTCCTACCGAACCAAATGTAACGCTGGACACTAAAACTGACAATACCGTTTGTGATGTATCTGGCGCACTAGATTACAACGGATCGATTACTGTGGATGCCGAACATCCTGATTTTGCAGGATCAACTTTTACGTTTGACTGGTATTATGATTCGGATGGTGACGGTGACTTCACCGCAGGACAAACAGCTGTAGCGAATGGTGCCAATGGAGCCGGGGCCGGATCTTTTGTAACAGGAGCCACAACTACCAATTCACTCTCTGCTACCGTATCAGGTGTTGGTCCGGGATGGTATCGAGTAATCGCCACACATACAGACGCTAACAATGCTGGTGTCAATGCCACTACCTGTCCGGACACATTGGATGTTCAGATCGTTGATGACTTTGTAGAACTGGCCATTCAACCAGCAGCGATTACCACACAAACCAACGTATTGGATTGTTCAGGTGGTGCTGACGAATTTGGTGAATTCTTGCTGGCCACCGTCCGTGAAGACGGTGCTGATCTGGATGCGAGCACGGTAGGTGGAAACTTCACCATTACCTGGGAATATGACAATGGAGGCGGTTTTGCAGCTTATGCACCGAATGTAGATCAAAACCATTCGAATGACCTGGCAGCAGGAGATTATCGAATCACGGCCGTTAGTACAATCACAGGATGCGATGTCTCTTATGACTTCACCATCGACGATGTAACCGAGGACCCTGTGATCAATATGCTCAATCTTGCTGATAACACCATTTGTGTGGGTGGACCGATCGGAACCATCGAAGCAGATGGTCAGATCATCATTGAGATCCAGGATGAGCTAGGTGCTGTTCAGGATCCGGTTGACTATGACGTGGAATGGTTCTTAAATTCCATCGCAGGTGGTAATGAAATCCCAGCCAGTCAGGTTACTGGAGCAGACATCACTACCACAGCAGTGGATGTAACCATCGATGACCTCCCTGGTGGCACCTATTGGTTAAGAGTCACCAAGAACAATGGTGATGATGAGCAATGCGAGACCACAGCCTCATTCGTATTAATCGATGATCCTGCTGAAGTAACCATTCAGAAAGTGCTTGCTACCGACTACACCACGCAGCATAATACGGATTGTACTCCTGGTGAAAACGGAAGAGTTACCTTAATAAATGTATACGAAGATGGTGTGGCTGATCCGATATCCAATGGTAATTACCTGTTCAACTGGTATGATGCTGACCAGGTAACCCCTATTTCTGTGGGTGCCGTAGGTGGTGCATTCAATGAAGATGTCACAAACCTGCCAGCCGGAACTTACTATGTAGAGGCTGAAAACCAGACCACAGATTGTGTATCTGACAAAGTACCATTCACCATCAATGATGAGAGAGTCATTCCAAACCTGCAATTGGCCCAGACTTTACCGGACACTACATGTGTTGGTTCTTTGGCGCCTTCAGGAGAAGTAACAGCTTCTGTTATCCTTCCAGGTGGTGGTTCAGGAAACCCGGCGGACTATACCTTCACCTGGTACGAAGGTGTTGGAACGGGCACGCCTATCACGGTTGGTGCTGTAGACGGAGCTGCCGTCAATGGAGAAATGTATGAGCAGCTACCAGCAGGAATTTACACTGTGGAGGTCGTAGACAATGTGACCCCTGGCAACAATTGTACAATCACTGCACAAATCACTGTTTCCAGGTTCTCTCCTGTCATCAGTATTCAAACCTCCGATATTACCATCCAAAATGACCTGGAATGTAATATTGACAATGGTTCGGCTACTGTCAACGCTGTCACAGTCACCAAATATGGTGGTGGTACCTACAAGGTAAATAGCGGAGACGCTGCGTTTGCCGATTTTGATTTCAACTGGTACTTCACTGCTTCCGGAGGTTTATCGCAGGATAATGATAACATCTTTGACTTGAGACCAGCAGGTACATATTATGTAAGTGTAAGCAATACACAAACCATGTGCGCAATGCCTGCAGGTGGAAGAAAAGCTGTTACCATCCAAAATACAGCTACTGTTCCAAATGTTCAGCTGGTGACCAAAACACCTGATGAATACTGTACTACTGTGGCCAATGAAGGTGATGGTACACTGGAGATAGAAATCATTCACGAAGGAAACAACCCTGCCAATCCTACTGATTACACCATCACATGGTATCGTGGAACTGGCACAGCTACTACATTGGCGTCTGTACCAGGTTCATCAGTGATTGCCGGTAGTGGAACACAGCTTTCGGGCTTAAGCACAGGAACATATACTGTAGTGGTTGCGAAGAGTGGAACTCCTAATGATGGATGTAGCACGCAGAAGACCTTCACAATCGTGAGGGATATCCCAACGTATTCATTGCCAGAGTCTGCGATGACCATTCAGGACAATCAGAACTGCTTGAATCCTAATGGAACAATAACCATAAATGGTATCCATATCGATGGCGTATTTGAGGATTTCTCTACTACTGGTGATACCTACACCATCGTCTGGACAGGGCTACCTGGTACAGCCGTGGTTAACACAGTCAACTTTGCCAATGACGAGGTTACTGCGCTTGAAGCAGGTCTTTATGAAGTAGACATCACCAATGACAGGACCAATTGTACGGTAAATGCCACCATCGAACTGGATGACATCGGCACAAACCCTGTGATTCAACTGGTGACGAAAAATCCTGATGAGTACTGCGCTACTGTAACACCTAACGAAGGTGATGGTGATCTGACCATCAAGGTGGTGCATGAAGGTAACAACCCGGCTAACCCATTGGATTATGTGATTACATGGTATCGTGGAACTGGCACAGCTACTACATTGGCTTCTGCCATGGGTTCTGCTACAGTTAATGCCGATCGTACCGTTTTGACAGGTTTAAGTACAGGTACTTATACGGTTACAGTTTCTAAGAGTGGTACTCCTAATGACGGATGTTTTACTCAACAAACTTTTACCATCAACAGGGATGCTCCTGTATATTCATTGCCAGAATCTGCCATGACAATTCAGGACAACCAGAATTGTGTGAATCCAAATGGCACGATCACCATCAATGGTATCCACATCGATGGTGTCTTTGAGGATTTCTCTACAACAGGAGATACGTATACCATTGCTTGGACGGGTCTGCCAGGTACCGCCGTAGTAAACACCGTCAACTTTGCCAATGATGAAGTAACGGCGCTTGAAGCCGGACTCTATGAAGTAGACATAACCAATGACAGAACAGGTTGTACAGTTAATGCTACCATTGAGCTGGATGATATTGGCACTACCCCAGTTGTTCAGTTGGTATCTAAGAATCCTGATGAATACTGTGCTACATTGGTTCCCAATGAAGGAGATGGTGATCTTACGATCAAGGTGGTGCATGAAGGTAATAACCCTGCCGATCCGTTGGATTATGCAGTTACATGGTATCGTGGAACAGGTACTGCGACGACATTAGCTTCAGCTTTGGGTACTGCATCTGTGAGTGCTGCCGGAACAACCTTAACAGGTTTAAGCACTGGCACATATACAGTGACAGTGTCTAAAAATGGTACTCCAAATGACGGGTGTCTAGTACAGCAGACATTCACCATCAACAGAGATCCTCAGACATATTCGTTACCAGAAGCTGCTATTACAAAGACAAACAACTTTAACTGCTCCACTCCGAATGGTACAATTACCATCGATGGAGTATTTATAGACGGAGTTTTTGATGATTTCTCTGCAACTGCTGATACGTATACACTCAACTGGACCGGTTTACCGGGAGGTGCAGTACTGAACACTGTCAATTTCGCTGATGATCAGGTGACCACTATTCCTGGTGGCACCTATACAGTGGATGTGACCAATGAAAGAACCAACTGTACCGTGACAGCAAGCATCACAATAACAGATGTCACTTCAAATCCTTTGGTACAGTTAGTCACCAAAACACCTGACGAATATTGTGCTACGGTTACCCCAAATGAAGGCGATGGTACATTAAACATCAAGCTGGTGCATGAAGGCAATAATCCTGCTGACTCCACACTATATAACTTCGAATGGTTCCGTGGAACAGGTACGGGTACTGCGCTGGCTGGTGGTGCTTTAGGTTCAGCTACCATTAGCCCGAATGGCACAGTATTGACTGGTTTAAGTGCAGGTACATATACTGTAAGAGTAACTGACGCCAACACGCCAAACCTTGGTTGTGTTACCACTCAGACCTTCACTATCAACAGAGATGCTCCTACTTATTCATTGCCTCTTTCAGCAATGACTATTCAGGACAACCTGAACTGTAGCAATCCTAACGGATCAATCACCATTGACGGAGTACGTATAGATGGAGTGTTTGAAGATTTTAGCACCACAGGTGATACATACACCATCAACTGGACAGGTCTACCTGGAACTGCAACACTCAATACCGTGAATTTTGCCAATGACCAGGTGAATGGCATTGAAGGTGGTACATATACTGTAGATGTGTTGAATGACAGAACAGGGTGTACAGTTTCTGCAGACGTGGTTCTGGATGACGTTACCTCTAACCCGTTGGTTCAGCTTGTGATCAAACAACCTGATGAATATTGTGACAACACCGGATTCCAGGGTAATGGAAGTCTGGAGTTGCGAATTGTTCACGAAGGAAACAACCCTGCAAATCCTACTGATTACAACATCACATGGTATCGTGGAAATGGCACAGGTACTACATTGGCGTCAGCACCGGGTTCATCTGTTTTGGCAGGAAGTGGAACGCAGCTTTCAGGGTTGAGTTCAGGCATATACACTGTGGTAGTAACCAAAAATGGTACACCTAATGATCAGTGTCTGACTACAACAACCTTCTCGATTGAAAAAGACATCCCTCTTTTCTCCATTCAGACGTCTTCAGTAGTGATCGCACACAATACCAATTGTACCAACCCGAATGGTAGCATCCAGCTCTCCAATGTGGTGGTTGATGGTGTAGTGCGAGATTTGGCGACCTTCGGAGCTGACTATGCATTTACATGGCCTGATGGGTACAATGGGGGTACACCTGGATCTATCAACTCACCAAATGACATAGCTACAGGCTTACCTGCCGGAACCTATAAGATCATCGGTGAAAATGTGGCTACTGGATGTGCAACTGATACGATCAATGTGATCATCCTTGATGACCCAACAGAACCGGCATTGAGCTTTACCGTAGATGCTATCAATACCAACTGCGGACCAACGAAAAATGGTCAATTGACTGTGACTGCTACTACTGCGGATGGTAACCCTAACACAGGTGTTGGCAGATATACCTTCACCTGGTACGATGGTCAGGGTACAGCTACTGGTACTTCATATGTTCAGTCAGATGGGGTTGGTGCTAATGACAATCAAAGTACCCTGCTTGCACTGGACTCAGGATACTATACCGTAACAGTTTTTGACAACATCAATGAGTGTTCTATCACAGGAACGTATGCAGTAAGCGAGACCAAGGATGTGCCAAAAGTATTGTTGAGTGACATCGTGGTGAGAGCAGATACTACCTGTAATGTTGGAAGCAGCGGAACAATTATAGTAGCTGACTCCAGCTTTGCTACCGGAGTTCTGGATGATTTCGATGTTGAAATCAGATCTGGAACATCCACCGGGCCTATTGTAGCACAAAGTACTGCCGGAAGTGGAAATACAGACCTTACCGTAAGTTCACTGGATCCGGGTACCTTCTATGTAACAGCAACCCGGGCGGCAACCGAATGTCCTGCAGCACCAGTCAAAATAATTATCCTGGATGAAAGGTTCCCTCCTACTATTCAGCTTGATACCATGATTGCCAATCCTAATTGTGGTGGGACTATTGCCCTTGGATCTATTGCTGTAACTGCTAATGGTTTTGATGAAACCAACCCTGACTATATCTTCCAGTGGTATGTAGGAACTATTGGTGGCGGCGTGATTGTCCCTGGAGCAAACGGTGGTAATACGGCAACTATGATCAACGTAGCAGAAGGACAATATGAATTATCTGTAACCAATGTCAATACCGGATGTGTTGCTACTCAGCTTTTTGATCTTCCTGCAACACCTGTAAACCCTAGAATCTCTTCCTATGAGGTGAGTAACAACCTGATATGTAATGTGCCTGGGGATGGATCATTCGAAGTGAACCAAATCCGATGGAATGGAAACTTCTTCGACGCAGGTGTTACAGCCGACTCGTTGAATATGGTGACCAATTACACCTTTGAATATTACTCTGATGCTGCATTAACAACTCCTGTTGCTGATCTGGATCTAAGTACGCCTTTGCAATTGGATGGGTTAAGTGCAGGTACATACTATGCCAGGGTAAGACGCAATGATTCTCAGTGTGCATCTGGTCCGATCCAGTTCACCATTCAGGACATACCACAATATCCGGTCATTCAACTGACTCAGCTGGTTGCAGATTCTACCTGTAACGGCATGAATCCAAATGGTACCATCAGTGCTTTGGTTGATGGTGTGGCCAATGACACGCTGTATACTTACGACTGGTTTGAAGTGGATCCGGTATCAGGAGCCAGAATCAGTGGATCTCTAAGTAACAATGATACGATCATGGGTCTTGCTGCAGGTAGATATGAGGTTGAGGTAACGGGTGTCTCTACCGGTTGTGTAAGCACAGCACAAAGAACGGTGATCAATGCACCTATTGATGTTCGGATATTATCCATGTCGGGTATTGATCCAACCTCTTGTGATCCTCCAAACGGTATCATTGAGGTTGTTTCAATCACACCAGGTGTGCTGTCTGATTACACCTTCACTTTTTACCTGAGAGACCCCGGAAATGGAGGAGTTCAGGTACAGACCGCACTCGGTCCGGCATTTGCAAGTGCTTCTTCAGGCACCTATTATGTGGAGGCTATGCACAATGTGTATGGTTGTACAAATAACCTGAATGAGATTGTTTTGGGAGACAATCTTACTTATCCTGATATTGATCTGATTTCATTTAACAATCAGACAAACTGTGACCCTGGCAATCCAAATGGTGAGATATCTGCAATGGCAGATGGTTCAACAGATAATACGGCTTACACCTTTGAATGGAGAGATGCATCGAATACTGTGGTTGAGCCAAACAATGCCACTGTTTCGAACATTCCTGCCGGGACTTTTACATTGAATGTGACTGACAACAGCACAGGATGTATGTCCAGTGCGATGTTTGATATCATTGATGATTACCCTGATCCTATCAGACTTGTCATCTCTACTTCTTCTAACACCAATTGTACGAATCCAAACGGAGAAGTAAGTGCTACAATCAGGAATCTGCAGGCACTGGGTAAACCAATTACAGACTATTTGTTCTATTGGTTCAACGGAGATCAAACTGCGGGTGTTCCTGACATCGCAAATCCGGACTATACAGGAACTTTGATCACTGATTTACCAGATGGAGACTATACTGTATATGTGGTGGATGCTTCAGATGCCTTCTGTACCTCTGAACCTACTCTGGTAACCATCCAGGACAGGACGCTTCCTCCTCCATTCCAGGTAGAAATCCAGAATCATGTAACGATCTGCTATGATTCATTACCTAATGGTAGAGCAAAGATCAATCCTGCAAGCCTTGAAGCGAGTAGAGAGCTCTTTGAGTTTAGATATGAATGGTATGTCGGAACGGCTGCTGACACTGCCGGACAAGTTCCATTTGTAACCGGAATCCGTGCGGATTCACTGGATGTAGGATCCTACTCAGTTTTGTCTACTGATTTAAGAACAGGTTGTCAAAACCTGGTAACCTTCGATATCATTGATGATACGGACGCTGTTCCAGCACCTGATGTGAATGTGGTTTCTGATCGTGATAACTGCATGTTTGCCAATGGTCATGCTGTCGCTTCGATTAGCGGTACAATTGCAGGTTACAGATTCGAATGGTTCCTGGCAAGCGGAGATACTACAACTGTACAGTTTACTGGCCACGAGGTATTTACCCTGGATTCCGTAGACTACAAAGTACGGGCAACCAGGTTATCCACCGGCTGTATCTCACCAAGGACTCCGGTAGAGATCATCAATGCGATTGAAGATCCAGTATTCGAAATTGCTACAACCACTTCACTTTGTTTGAGAACTGAAGACGGCGCTTTCAACCAGTTTACTGGTACAGCTGAGGTTATCTTCTCACAATTTGGAGTGATCAAGCAAATCGACTGGATAGCACCTGATGGCACTGTATTCTCCAATGACATTAAACTGGTGAATGCACAACCAGGTACATGGGAGGTCCGGTTCGTATTAGACAATGATTGTGAGTATTTTGGTTCGTTTGGCATCCAAACAGCGTTGAAGATTTACAATGGTGTTTCAGCCAATGCAGATGGGCTCAACGACTACTTCTTCATTGATTGTATAGACTATTTCCCTAACAACAACGTTCAGATCTTTAACAGGGACGGAACAAAAGTGTGGGAGTCTGATAGCTACAACAACAATGATATCAGGTTCGATGGATTTAGCAATGTTGGTAGAGGTGGTTTACAACTCCCTGCAGGAACCTATTTCTACATCATCGAAAAAGGTCCACAGCAATTGGGCACTGATGATGATTTGGAAGACAATACAATTAGGCCTAGAATTCAGGGTTATTTAGAGTTAGTTCGTTAAATTAGCAACGTATGAAGGTGTTTAGGTATAGTTTAGTGTTATGCTTGTTGGCGTGCTGCATGGTAACTCATGCCCAGCAGCGAACCCTAACCTCTACCTACCCCTTTAACGGACTCTTGCTTAATCCGGCCTATGCAGGGAGTTTGAATATACTTTCTGTGATCGCTGTCCATCGTAAGCAATGGCTTAACATTGATGGAGCACCCAATCACCAGGCCCTTACAGCACATTCTTCTTTCTACTCCAACCGGGTAGGCATTGGGTTGTCAGCTTTCAGGGATGAAATTGGTGCTACCGAGACGTTTTCTCTTTATGGTCAATATGCTTATAAGATCAAAACCCCCATTGGAATCCTTGCCATGGGTTTACAGGGTGGATTAGACCGAAGAGAAACCGACTTCTCAAAACTCACCATCTTTGATCAGAATGACCCTTTGTTGACGGGTGCCAACAACCGGCTGACACCGAATTTCGGGACGGGTCTGTACCTGGCCAATCCGAATATGTATGCAGGAATTTCGATTCCCTATATTCTTGAAAACAAAACATATACGATTGAAGAGGCTGTAGAACAATTCAATGCCAGACAATCAAGATACTATTATATTACCGGTGGGGTGATCTTTCATGCTTCAAGTCTGGTGAAACTGGCTCCTTCAGTACTGATCAGGGTTCAGGAGCAAAACAGACTTTCCTATGAATTTACCGGAAATGTCATCTTTGACAACATCGCCTATGTCGGGCTAAGTGTCAGAAATTCACTGGAGGTCGTGTTTATAGGTCAGCTGGTACTAAACGAAAACCTTAGAGCTGGCTATGCCTACGATGCAGCCACCAATGACCTGGGTCAAAACACCACAGGATCCCATGAAATCCTCGTCAATTACAGGGTGAAGCTGAGAAACTACAAGAAGGATCCTCAGTGCCCGGTGTATTTCTGAAAAGGGGTCGGAAGACAATCAGACCATTCCGGGCTTTTCCACGGTTTGTCCTGACAAGCCACATTTCTAATGATAGAGTGTAGGTAACGAATAGTCTGTCGGGAGACCATGGTCGTTAACTTAGGAACTGATAAACGAAAGAAGTAATCTTAGAATAATCCTATCATTGTTTCAAGGGGATAATGAAGGACCAGAGAGAAAAACAGAGGTGTATCCTGAATAAAAACAGCTCTCAGTGCTTTTAAAGGTCGATTTTGTGATGTCTCAAAAAGTCTGCGCAGACTTTTTTTAAAACCCGCACGACTTTGATCGAAACCTGCGCAGGTTTTGATTAAAACCCGCGCGGACTTTGGCCTAAAATCTGTGTAGATTTTGAAGGAATACTGCTATATTGGAATAGTACAATTGGTGGTATCAGTCCGGATTAATTAGAAGCATTGATTATGGATAAATCTTATTCTAAAAACAGACTGAAAGTGAATTATTCAGATAAATACAGAAGAGTAAAACCGGTCAACCTTATTTAGGCATCATCATTCTGTATTCTGTATTCTGTCTCCTGTATACTCAACTCTTCCTATCCGTTCCACTCAGCTCAGACAACAAGCTGTTTGTCAGTGAAAGAAGCAAACTAAATAACAAGGCCCACCAAAATCCGGCTACCTCAAAACCCGGTACCACACCATCCGCCAGCATTATGATCAGGGCATTAATTACCAATAAAAACAAGCCGAGGGTAAATACAGTAAGCGGAATCGTGAGTATAATCAACACGGGCTTCACCGTCATATTTAGCAATGACAGGAGTACCGCTACGATCACTGCAACGAGGAAGCTGTCAACTTCCACCCCGGGAAGCAGGTAAGACACGATGATAACAGCGATGCTTGAGAGTAAAGTACGAATAAGAAAATTCATAAAAGATAGATTTATTTTACCTGTCTCAAATATACCTTTCTTTGAGCATTTTAAAATGATGCTCCAGGTGACCAGCTATGATACTAAGCAATGCGGCAACAGAGCATACCGAGCCATTGGCATTTCCTGTATGTTTGATATTTTGCTCATTCCAGGAACAAAACATTTCAATGTTAGCCCTTCTCATAAAATCAAACTCATGGATAATAGATTCTTTTGTCCTGGCATTAAAGTTGGATTCAGCCATGTATTGATCCTGATCAAAACCAGGTAACATCACCTGTTCCCCTTTAGCAATACACAAAGCACGATAGGCCATCACACGTTCCGTATCTATGATATGTCCAATGACCTGTGCCCTCGTCCACTTACCGGGAGCATAGGACATTCCCAGATCTTCCTGGCTCAGTGTATTCAGGTAATCCATGAATCTTTGATGCTGATTGATCATATAGCCGATCACATCCTCCTCAGAAATCATAGAGATGTACCCCGCATAAAAGGGATTGTATTCACCTTTTGATGCTCGCTTTACATTGACCCGATTATTTAAACCATCCGGCATATTTGATGTAGTTATTTGCTATCCGGGATTGCATTTCCCTGTTTTCAGGTCCCACAGTCTTCACCTTTTTGGCCGGGACTCCTGCATAGATGGTATTGGCTTCCACAATCGTATTTTGTAAGACCACCGCACCGGCAGCAACAATAGCTCCCTCCTCCACTACCGCATTATCCATCACGATCGCTCCCATCCCGATCAACACTTCGTCTTTAAGGGTACATCCATGAACAATGGCATTGTGACCAATTGACACATTGTTGCCAATATTTGTAGGTGCCTTTTCAAAAGTACCATGAATGGTCGCATTGTCCTGAATATTGGTTTTATTCCCAATCTTAATGTAATGGACATCTCCACGCACGACCGCATTAAACCATATCGTACACTGATCCCCCATTTCCACTTCCCCAACGACGGTTGCATTATCAGCCAGCCAACAATCCTTCCCAAATTTCGGTTCAATACCCCTGACAGGTTTTATTAGTGCCATGAAAAAATATAGGTTTGCCTAACAAGTTGTTTCATTTCTTCGTTAAGGTAATGTTTTTGAATAATCTTTTGAATATCCGAATGATCAAAACAAATATTTTCCTCCTTTCTCTTTCCCTATTCGTTATTAGCTGTACAAAAAAACCTGCCGGAACTGACTCTGTGGTCGGCGAACCACAGGAAAATACCGCTGATATTGACAGTGGCACTAAATATGAGCTTGACCTATCCAGCTCGGTCATTACCTGGATTGGAAGCCGACCTGTGAAACAACACAATGGTACCATTGGAATTAAAGAAGGCTTTTTGGTGTCAAAAGACTCAAGTCTTGTAGCAGGTGAAATTCTTATCGATGTTCCTTCGCTCGACATCAAGGATCTCAAAAAAGATTCGGAGAATTACGAAAAACTCAAAAACCACCTGATGTCAGAGGATTTCTTTCATGCGGATTCCTTCCCGGTAGCCAGGTTCGAACTCATCACACTTGTCCCCTATGATTCTATGATCAAAATAGTGGATAAAGAGGAGTTTCCTTCCGAAAATTCACCCGCTTTACTTAGCGAGTTTATGGTGAAAGAACCCACACATTCTGTTACCGGGAATTTGACCATTCGCGGCATTACCAAAAGCATTACTTTCCCTGCCACAATTCTATTCAGAAACAACAAAGTCTACGCGGAAGCAAAATTCAACATTGATCGTACTGAATGGAACGTTAAATATGACGATGAATCATCTGTGATAGATAAAGCAAAAGACAAATTCATCTATAACACTGTGAATGTTGGTTTTAGTCTGCAAGCCATTAGGGAAGAATAATTTCAACACCTTTTATAGAGATCTTCTTCACTAAATATACTGACAAAATGTCATTCCTTTTTTGAATCCTGTTATCTTTGCGTCGATTATGGAGCTGATAGAAGACATTGGAATTTTAGACAATACAAAGAAAGAAGAGCACTGTGAAGTTCGAATCTCTAAGGAAGGAGATATCGCCGCAGCAAAGAAGCTTTATATTGAAAGCTATGGTTGTCAGATGAACTTCTCCGATAGTGAGATCGTCACATCTATCCTCAAAAAAGAGGGGTTTGATACCACCAGCTCTTTCGAATCCGCAGATGTCATCTTGCTAAATACATGCTCTATCCGTGATAAAGCCGAGCAGACTGTCAGAAAGCGATTGACCCAGTTTAACCAGATCAAAAAAGACCGTCCCGAAATCACCATTGGGGTACTGGGTTGTATGGCGGAACGACTGAAGTCCAAGCTCCTGGAAGAGGAAAAAATTGTGGACTTGGTAGCCGGACCTGATGCTTACAGAGACCTGCCTAACCTGGTGAGAAAGGCTGAAGAAGGTGACCGGGGAGTAAACACCTTTCTTTCAAGAGAAGAAACCTATGCAGACATCTCTCCCGTTCGCCTCAATTCCAATGGAGTGACTGCTTTCATCTCCATCATGCGGGGATGCGACAACATGTGTTCCTTCTGTGTGGTACCTTTCACCCGTGGTCGGGAACGAAGTCGCGACCCACATTCTATTGTTGCCGAAGCACAGGAGCTATTCAACAATGGTTATCGGGAAGTGACCCTGCTAGGCCAAAATGTGGACTCTTACAAGTGGTCCCCCGAAGAAAACAATAAGGCCCGACTGGAGAAAAACGAGCATGCAAATAGCATAGTGAATTTCGCCAATTTGCTCGAAATGGTAGCCAAAGTGCATCCTGACCTGAGAGTAAGATTTTCCACTTCTCATCCTAAAGACATCACGGATGAAGTGCTTCACACCATGAAGCAATATGAAAACATATGCAATTACATCCACCTGCCAGCTCAAAGCGGAAATTCCAGGGTTCTGGAGTTGATGAACCGGACCTACGATCGTGAATGGTACATCAATCGCGTAGATGCCATCAGATCCATATTAGGTGATGAATGTGGGATTAGCTCAGACATGATCGCAGGATTTTGTACTGAGACTGAAGAAGAGCATCAGGATACATTATCATTGATGGATTATGTGAAGTACGACTTCTCCTACATGTTTTATTACTCAGAGCGACCGGGCACACTGGCAGCCAAGAAATATACCGATGACATACCTCTCCCTGTAAAAAAGAGGAGGCTCCAGGAAATCATCCGGAAACAACAGGAAATATCTTTCGCCCGAAATCGTCAGGATATTGGAAAAACATTTAAGGTCCTGATAGAAGGGACCAGTAAAAAATCACCAAAACAACTACAGGGAAGAAACTCAGCCAACAAAGTCATTGTTTTCGACAATAACGATTTCAAAAAGGGACAATACGTAGAGGTGAAGGTGAATGAGTGTACAGCTGCTACACTTATCGGAGAGGTCATTTGAACATGAATTATCACGTAGATTCAGAAATACAGTCAGTCAAGCAAAGATTTGAGATCATTGGGAGCTCCCCACAGCTTAACAATGCCATCCGGGTAGCGATCCAGGTGGCCCCTACGGATATGAGTGTACTCATCTCTGGTGAGAGTGGAGCGGGTAAGGAATCCTTTTCCAAGATCATCCACAGCCTGTCTCACCGGAAGCATGGGCAATTTATCGCCATCAACTGCGGTGCCATACCCGAAGGAACGATCGACTCAGAGCTCTTTGGACACGAGAAAGGGGCTTTTACAGGAGCTCATGAATCCAGAAAAGGTTATTTTGAAGTGACTGATGGCGGCACCATCTTCCTGGATGAAATTGGAGAGATGCCGGTAAGTACCCAGGCCAGGTTGCTGAGGGTACTCGAAAATGGTGAATTCATTAAAGTAGGATCTTCCAAAGTCATCAAAAGTGATGTAAGGGTCATTGCTGCCACCAATGTGGACCTCTCCGATGCTGTCAAATCAGGGAAGTTCCGGGAAGACCTCTTTTACAGGCTAAACACAGTCCCCATTATGGTGCCATCACTTAGAGATCGTGGGGATGATGTACTGCTTCTTTTTAGGAAATTTGCCGTCGACTTCTCAGATACCTATCACATAAAACCAATTACCCTCACAGATGAAGCTAAAGCATTGATCAAAAGCTTTCGTTTTCCAGGTAATATCCGTCAACTGAAAAACCTGGTGGAGCAGATGAGTGTATTGGAGATGGAGCGTGAAATCAGCAGAGAGAAGCTTGCCAAATACCTTCCCAGGACAGAATCTAACCTGCCGGCACTGCTGGAAAAGTCTAAAAATTCAGACAGCTTCTCTGAAAGGGACATCCTGTATAAAATCTTGTTTGAAATGCGTCAGGACGTGACTGAGATGAAAAAGCTCATTCATGACATATTGAAAGACGACCGATCACGCACTGAAATTTTATCACGTCACGAGCGTTTATTTCATGACATGGGTTCATTGCCAGCCAAAAGTGAGCAAGAGATGTCAGATGAAAGCTACGAGCCGTTGGTGATCAACCCTGTAGAAAACGACAACAGCACTGACGAGGAAATAGAAGACATTACCCATGAAACCGAAGATGATTCATTGTCTCTGGAAAAGAAAGAGAAAGAAATGATTATCATGGCATTGAAGAAGAACAACAACAAGCGAAAATACGCCGCTCAGGACTTGGGTATTTCTGAACGTACACTTTACAGAAAAATCAAGCAGTATGAGATTGATAGTGAGTAGTATAGCTTTGTTGATTGCACTTATCCCCACCGGATGTGGAATCTATTCTTTTTCCGGAGCCTCTATTTCTTCGGACATAAAAACCATATCTATCCTAAACTTCCCCAATGAGGCCACCCTTGGTCCATCCACGATGAGTGTAACCTTCATTGAAAAGATTAAAGATTATTACCAGCAGAATACAAACCTGGCCATTGTTGACGAAAATGGCGATTTGCAAATTGAAGGGTATATCGCTGATTATCGGGTGACCCCGGTAACAGCATCCGCCTCTCAAAATCAGAATCAGGGGGACTTTGCGAGTTTAACAAGGGTAACTATTGAGGTGTTTGCCAGTTACGTCAATACCAAAGATGATGAATTTGATTTCGAGAGGAAATTTTCCTTTTTCGTTGATTTTGATCAAAACAGCGTCGATTTATCGGCAAACGAGCAGCAATTTGTAGAGGAAATCTTCGATCAAATTATTTTTGATATCTTTAATGCTTCAGTTGCGAATTGGTAATTTTTTTTAATTTAGATACTTCACACAAGCGCGAAATACTTTGAATAAGCAGAAATTCATCGAGTTACTCAACAATCCTGGTGACCTGAAAGAGGTCAATCTAAATGAGCTGGATGATCTGGTAGCAGAAAATCCGTATTTCCAGGCTGCGCGGGTGTTGGAAGCTAAGGGACACAGATTGCTCAAGTCCAAAGTGGCAGGCCGTAAAACGGCTTCTGCTGCTGTCTATTCTACCAATAGGATTTTATTGAAGAAATACCTGGCGAGTGATGGTATAAAAGTAGAAAAACCCGTTGTTACATCCCCTAAGCCAATTGAGGAAAAACCAAAACCGACTGTCCGTCCCGTAGAAAAGAAAGCAGAGCAGACACCTACTCCGACTCCCCAGGATTCAGAAACTCCATCCCCTGCAGTAACGCGTGCGCCCAAGTCTTCAGAAGGATCTTCATCCATCGATCAGCTCATCTACAACCTGCACAAAGACATGGAGGAGCTGGAGAAATCCCGCGCAAAATACATTGAGGTATCGAGAAAGATTGAGGAAGAGGAAGCGGTTGAAAAAGCAGTAAAAAAAGCAACAAGAGTTACTGAGAAGGCAGAGCCTAAACCGAAAGCAGAGACAACCAAATCAACTGCCAGGTCGTCTGGTTCTGCTACAAAAGCGAAAACCACCACTTCCAGGACCAAAACGGCTGGTGAAAAGAAATCAACAACGAAAAAGGCAACCACTTCAAAATCAGCAACCAAGTCAGTGGCCAAACCTAAAGCAAGCACCTCGAAGACAGCCACTGCAAAAAAGGCCACAACAAATTCCAGTACGCGAAAGACCTCCCCAAAAACAACCGCTAAAAAGAGTTCTTCAAAGACAGCAAAGACCACAAAGTCTGCGAAGTCAAATAAATCCACTAAAAAAGACGATCATGACGGGGAGAATCAGCATCAGCTGATTGATGAATTTATCAAGAAAAACCCATCATTTAAACCGGCACAGGATTCAGGAGAGCAGCAGGACTTATCCGCACCAAGCACGTCGCTTCCTGAGGACGTTGGAACCGAATACCTGGCGGAGATATTCCTTAATCAGGGGAAAAAAGATAAGGCTTTGAAAATATACAATTCGCTGATGTTGAGATTCCCTGAAAAAAAAGCTTACTTTGCGGGCAGAATTAAAAAAATCAAGTAGGGATGTACGCATTAATTGTTGGAATAATCATCTTAGTCGCTCTGTTGCTGGTGCTGGTGGTATTGGCACAAAATCCAAAAGGAGGAGGGCTATCCAGCCAATTCGGAGGAGGGGGCACCTCACAAATCATGGGTGTAAAGAAAACCGGAGACCTCCTGGAGAGACTTACATGGGGTTTAGCGATAGCGCTACTTGTATTGACACTTTCTACCAACTTCTTTTTGGTAGATGCGCAAAATACAGGTGGTCCAACCAGCCCTAACCTGGAAAACGCAAGAGATCAATCCGTACTTCCTCCCCCATCCTTTCAGCCTACTGACGGCTCAGGAGAAACGCTGGAAGGTCTGGAGGACCTGAACAGTGGAGATCTGGAAGAACTACAGATTGAATCCACTGATTCTGCACAATAATTCACAATCCTTAAGCAGCCACAGATAAGTGCCTGACCAAAAGTCTTTTGGCAATAGGCAAAACAGTCTGTGATACCGGGAAATTAAGCTTGCTCACCACCAGGTACGTAGCTGGATTGGGTAAATAGGTATATTTCTTTACCAGGTCAAGCTTAATACTTTCAAAGGTACGGGAGATGGAATGCATTTCCTGACCAAGATATTCAGTACTGATGGCCCGATAATTTTCGTCTGCTTTTTCAAACATCTTGAGCTGGTACCTGAAAACCGTGACATCCCTCCCGGCATCCTGGTGCAACAAAAGATAACCCTCTTCTTTATATATGGGAATCAATCCTATCGGACTTAGCTCCAGGTTATCTTCTACAAATTCATACAACTCTTTTCCTTCGTTGATACGCTGCTCCATTTTTGGTATGGCAAAAGAGATGATATCTTCTATCTCGCTCATCACCTCCCCATCATAAACCAGCTTTTTATAACTGAATTTCAACTTCCTGAAATCAGCCTTGGTGATCGTTTTAGGAAAAGACTCGTAAATGAGCTCCTTATTAGATTTGACCTTTAATAAATTTTTGTAGTGAAAAACCAGATCAGAAAGAAATGGATACAGTTCAGTCTGATCAAACTTCTCTCTAATGGTTTTCAGATATGCCAACAGAATATATTTTTTAAACTCATAATCGATGATTCCGTCGGTTAACCAATCATGTTTCAACTCATTCATACTCGTTTGCGTTTAAATCCAAACTTAAAATACTCATGAATTTGGTAAATGGCAAACTGTCAGGAGTGTCAGACAAAAAAAAGATATACTGATATTTTGTCAGTCTTTCCTGTCAAAAACACCTGAAATACGGCCATTTTCAGGACTGGCATACAAAGTGCTATACTGTCATCCGTTGAACATTTCGAGTTTAGAGTAAGAACTTAACCAAATAAACGATTAAACACATGTCAAAATTGAATTTCAAACCATTAGCCGACAGGGTTCTGGTTGAACCGGCTGCAGCTGAAGAAAAAACTGCCTCAGGAATCATCATTCCTGACACAGCGAAAGAGAAACCTCAAAAAGGTGCGATTGTAGCTGTTGGTACTGGTAAGAAAGATGAACCACTTAACGTAAAAGTTGGTGACCAGGTACTTTATGGAAAATACTCAGGAACAGAGATCACAATTGATGGAACTGAGTATCTGATCATGAAAGAAGCTGACATTTACGGAATTATTTAAAAACCCATAATTTAAAATTTAACAAAAATGGCTAAAGATATATTTTTTGATACCGACGCAAGGGATAGCCTGAAGAGAGGTGTAGACATTCTTGCCGACGCAGTAAAGGTTACCTTAGGACCTAAAGGAAGGAACGTAATATTAGACAAGAAATTTGGTGCACCCTCAGTCACTAAAGATGGTGTTTCAGTGGCAAAAGAAATTGAGCTGAAAGAACCTATCGAAAACATGGGTGCTCAGTTGGTAAAAGAAGTAGCTTCTAAAACTGCTGATGATGCAGGAGACGGAACTACTACAGCTACTGTATTGACACAATCCATCTTCAGTCATGGTATTAAAAACGTAGCTGCTGGTGCCAACCCAATGGACCTTAAAAGAGGAATCGATAAGGCTGTTGCTGCAGTAGTAGAAAACTTAAGAAAACAGTCTAAAACCATCAACACATCTGAGGAAATCTCTCAGGTAGCTGCTGTTTCGGCAAACAACGACCAGGAAATTGGTAAAATGATTGCCGATGCCATGGATAAAGTTGGAAAAGATGGTGTAATCACTGTAGAAGAAGCAAAAGGTACTGAGACAGAAGTAAAAACTGTTGAAGGTATGCAGTTCGACAGAGGTTACCTTTCTCCTTACTTTGTAACGAACACGGAGAAAATGGAAGCAGAGTTGGAAAATCCTTACATCCTTATCTACGATAAGAAAATCTCCAACATGAAAGAGCTTCTTCCTGTACTTGAAGCAACTGCCCAGACAGGAAAACCACTTTTGATCATCTCAGAAGATGTTGAAGGTGAAGCCTTAGCTACATTGGTTGTTAACAAAATCAGAGGTTCGCTGAAAATTGCTGCTGTGAAAGCTCCAGGCTTTGGTGACAGAAGAAAAGCGATGCTTGAAGATATCGCTGTATTGACAGGTGGTACTGTAATCTCTGAAGAGAGAGGTTATAAACTTGAAAATGCAACGCTTGATTCTCTTGGATCTGCTGAAAAAATCAACATCGACAAAGACAATACTACCATTGTAAACGGTGCTGGTGACAAAAAAGAGATCGAAGGAAGAGTAAACCAGATCAAGCAACAAATCGAAAATACGACTTCTGACTACGACAGAGAGAAATTGCAAGAGCGACTTGCTAAGCTTTCTGGCGGTGTAGCTATCCTTTATATTGGTGCAGCTACTGAAGTAGAAATGAAAGAGAAGAAAGACCGTGTGGATGATGCATTGCACGCTACAAGAGCAGCTGTTCAGGAAGGAATTGTTGCTGGTGGTGGTGTAGCATTCATCAGAGCAATGAAGTCTCTGGATGGATTGAAGCTTGAAAACCTTGACCAAAATACTGGTGTGAAAATCATCCACCAGGCTATTCAGTCTCCTTTGAGAACCATCGTTGAAAACGCTGGTGGTGAAGCATCTGTTGTTGTAAACGAAGTGATCAACGGAAAAGATGATTACGGTTACAATGCTGCTACCGGTGAATATGTAAACATGTTCAAAGCTGGTATCATTGATCCTACTAAAGTGACAAGGTTGGCATTGGAGAATGCAGCATCTATTGCAGCGCTCCTATTGACGACTGAAGCTGTAGTGGCTGATCACCCTGAAGCTGAAGCTCCTGCGATGCCAGGTGGTGGAATGCCAGGTGGCGGAATGGGCGGCATGATGTAATATCATAAAACTCAATATATATCAGTACCCTGGCGATTTTTCGTCAGGGTATTTTTTTTGTACTGCACCCCTCACCCTTCTTTCATCTTTATCTATATTTATTCCACATGGCCAAGATCATCAAGATTCCATCTGCTTACGTCATTGACACCAAAGTTGTAGGTGTTTCACATCAGAATGCTGATGGCTCCTCCCGACAATCGATTATCGCAGAAGAAGTGAATGAAGATGATCTGTTGCGACTGGAAGCAGAGCCCACCAATGCATATGACCCAAATGCTGTGAAAGTATTGACGAACAAAGGTCATCAAATCGGTTACCTGAACAAGCAAGTGGCCGAACAGATTCACAATGCCCTTAACAATGACATATCCATCCGGACCAAAGTCTCCTGGGTCAGTGAAAGAGAGATTAAAGGGGTTGGGCTGAGGATTGAGCTGGTAAATTGATTCAGGTTATCATTTGTAATGGTTTACTTTGGGCCAAAATAAAAAATGATGCTCATGGTAAGGTCAGTCAAATTATCTCTTCTCCTTTTCATTACACTGCTTTGTACATTTACCACAAAAGGACAGGGGATTTCCTTTTCCTACCTCTTCCCTACCAATGGGTATCTCTCCGCCCCTGTCAGTCCGTTTTCTTTGCGCGGAGTAGGCCTCGACTTTGGATTGGTAGGAATTGAAACAGGGTTCACCTTATACAGCGTGCCGGGCCTCCCTATGGAAGACCTGCCCTTTGACAGTGAAAAGCCCCTGATAGGGCCAGGCTTTGCTACACTGGTACCTTTACAGCTCTCTCTGGGTATTGAGTCCAAAACTATTTCCTTTAAGGTATTAGGTGGAGGATTCGGCCTCTGGAATATCAACCCCAGGATCAACTATGGAAATTTCGACCGGGCCATCAAAACTTTCAAAGGTTGGGATGTGGCCAATGCGGATTTAAGTATTGAAAATAGCCTTGGCATTGGATGGATGGCCGGTGTCGGTTTCGAATTTCATGTGAGTCAAAAATTTAGCCTGACTACAGATATTCAGTATTTATCAGGAGGCATCAATTCACCTTTAAAGGGGACAATTTCCGGAGGAACTGAAGGAGGAACTATCCAATCGGAGCTCGTGGACTATCCGGATGCCAAAACGCTGTTACAGGGCATTGAAATCTCCTTGGGGGTAAATATGAATTAAGGACGTTCTACGGAGCCTGCTCATTCTCTATGCCTTTATGGCCCAGAAATTCAACCTCACTTCACATCCCCCATCCATTTTTTGATCGGACCGGCAAAGATCAGGAACAACACACCAAATGAAGCTCCAAAGAGTACAACTGACATGAACAGATCCGGGATTTGTTCAACATTGGATGGGTCGAATCCTCCTGCAAACAGACCAGCAATCAGGTTACCCAGGGCAGTTGCAACAAACCAGATTCCCATCATCTGGCTGTAATATTTTCGAGGGGCGAGTTTGGTTGTCGCGCTCAAGCCGACCGGGCTCAGAGTGAGTTCTCCTGTAGTATGAAACAAGTAGGTGACGATCAACCAACCCATCCCAGCCTGATTTCCCAACACTACCACTTTGGCTGCAAAGTACATCACCAAAAAACCAAGTGCCATCATGATCAGTCCAAAAGCAAACTTGACAGGGGTATGAGGATTCATTTGCCTCGCTGCCAGTCTGATCCATAAGGAGCCAAAAATGGGAGCCAGTAAAATAATAAACAGTGGATTGAAATTTTGAAGTATGCCTGCTGGTAGCTCATATCCAAAAATAAACCGATCAGTATAGTCCCTGGCAAAAAGATTAAGTGTGGAACCTGCCTGCTCAAAACCTGCCCAAAACAAGGCGGCTCCGATAAATAAAAGGAATATCACAAAAACCTGCTTTCTTTCCGAGCCGGTAAGCCCTCCTGAAATGTAGATATTAGCAAAATAGACGAGTGTAATCACCACAATCAGTATTCCTGCACTCTCCGCAATTCCACGGGCTGTTCCAAGGTCTACCAGATTGAAATATTGAAGCAGAAAAACAAGTACAGCTGCAAACACGATCATCAGGTAAGCAAACTTATTGTTGGTGGCCTTTTTCACCTCATTGGTTTTCACCTGCATCTCTCCTACGCCTTTTAGTGTCCCGATTGTTAACCGATACTGTATCAACCCCAAAAACATACCAACCGCTGCAGCACCAAACCCCATGTGCCAATCCACCTTCTCACCCAGAAAACTCACCACAGTCTGACCTAGCAATGATCCAAGGTTAATGCCCATATAAAAAATACTGAAACCGGCATCTCTCCGGGCACCTTTATCGCCTGTATACAAATCTCCTACTATTGAACTGATATTGGGTTTGAGTAAGCCCGTACCCATAGCTACAAGTGCCAGTCCAGCAAAGAAAATCTGAGTAGATCCGGGAATGGCCAATACCAGGTGCCCAAGCATAATCAATATCCCTCCATACCAGATGGCTTTTTGTTGCCCGAATATGTTATCGGCCAACCATCCACCAGGTAAGCACAACAGATATACGGCCCCTGTATACATTCCATAGACAGCTGCTGAGGTTTCAATATCCAATCCCAAACCCTCCTGAGCCGCCGGAGTAGTCATAAAAAGGATCAGTATCGCTCGCATTCCATAGTAGCTGAATCGCTCCCACATCTCGGTAAAAAACAGGGTAGCTAAACCTGCTGGGTGTCCAAAAAATGATCTGTATTGCGCCATAAGCTTAAATTGATATAAAACAAGTATAATGAAAGATTGCTGGAAACCTCATCTGGTGGTAATAAAAATCAGAACCCCCTGTGACGATCATCAGTGGTTGGTAGGTCTCCCTACTCGACATTTGAACCGAATTAATAAAAGAATAAAACAAACGCTGCTAACTATGAAGGAATACGGATTGAAATCAGAAAAAAGCGGTCTTGAAGCGGCCGGGATCAAAAAAGTAAAAGAAGCCTACTGGAACCTGACACCAGCAGAGTTGATTGAGGATGCTGTGCATGATGAAGAGGGACACCTCACCGATACAGGTGCTTTGATGTGTGATACCGGAAAATTTACCGGAAGATCACCTCAGGACAGGTTCATCGTCGAAGATGAAATCACAAAAGATAAAGTATGGTGGGGCAATATCAATAAGCCAATCAGTCCCGAAAGCTTTGACAGGATCCACAACAAGATGATTGGATACCTGGAAGAAAAAAGAGTTTATGTTCGTGATGCCTATGCAGGAGCAGACAAAACCCATCGTTTAAAACTCCGGGTGATCAATACCATGGCCTGGCATAACCTGTTTTGCTACAACATGTTTATCGAAGTTCCGGATTATAAACTGCAGGATTTCGTTCCCAACTTCACAGTTATCTGCTGCCCTGAGTTTGAGGCCGATCCTGATACCGATGGTGTCCGACAGGAAAACTTTGCCATCATCAACCTGAAAAAACGCATGATCCTGGTGGGTGGCACCATGTATTCAGGCGAAATGAAAAAAGGTATTTTCACCGTATTAAACTTCCTGCTCCCAACAGAAGACAAAGTATTGCCAATGCACTGCTCTGCCAATATGGGCATCGAAAAACATGATACTGCAATCTACTTTGGTCTTTCAGGTACAGGTAAAACCACACTTTCTGCTGACCCGGAACGCTTGTTGATCGGCGACGATGAACATGGATGGACAGACAAAAATGTTTTCAACTTCGAAGGCGGTTGCTATGCCAAAGTGATAGACCTGAAGGAAGAGAACGAACCGGATATCTTCAATGCAATTAAGTATGGAGCAATCCTGGAAAACACCCGATTTATCCCGGGTACCCGTACTGTCGATTATACCAATAAGGAAGTGACCGAAAACACAAGGGTATCCTATCCAATCGAACATATCAGGAATATTGCCAAGCCTTCCATCGGAGGTATACCTCATAACATATTCTTTCTTACCTGTGATGCTTTTGGTGTGATACCACCTATACAAAGGCTCTCTAAAGGCCAGGCCATGTATCACTTCATCTCAGGATACACCTCTAAGGTAGCTGGTACTGAAGCTGGAATTACAGAACCTGTACCGGCATTCTCTGCCTGCTTCGGAGCTCCATTTATGCCGCTCCACCCAACAGCCTATGCAGAGATGCTCGGGGACAAAATGGACAAACATCAGGTGAATGTTTGGCTGGTAAACACCGGATGGACCGGAGGCCCTTATGGTGTAGGATCCAGAATCAAACTGAAATATACCAGAGCGATGATCTCTGCGGCACTCTCCGGAGTATTGGACAACGTAGGTTACAGGAAACACTCCATCTTTGGGGCTGAAATCCCATTGACCTGCCCTAATGTCCCCAATGAGATCTTAAGCCCCAGGGAAACCTGGAAAAACGATCAGGCATTCTACAAAATGGCCAATGAACTTGCTGAAAAGTTTCAAAAGAACTTTGACAAATTCAGGGACAACGCTAGTAAAGAAATCCTGAATGGAGAACCCATTAAAAACAAGAAGTTTGAAACCGTAAAGCCTTAGTTTTTTGATGTGACAATTTGTATCAAAGGGCGACCCTGAAGTGGGTTGCCCTTTCTTTTTATCGCTAAGAAATACAGTACATCGACTAAAAAAGCGTGTCTGTGCTTACAATGCTTTTTTACACCCCTTAATTTTTATAACATTACAAACTGAAAATGAACTGATATAGGAGTCGCTCAACAGTGAACTAACTGATACATGAAAATAGCAATCATTGCCCATGATGGAAAAAAAGCCGAAATGGTGGCTTTCCTCTTAGAATATAAAAAATGGCTAGAAAGAGTAGACCTGGTTTCTACCGGCACCACTGGATCCCACGTAGAAAAGGCCGGTTTACAAGTCCACCGGTATCTATCAGGCCCTCTCGGTGGTGATGCGCAGATTGCTGCAGAGGCGGCTGAAAAAAAACTTGATCTGGTGATCTTTTTCCGGGACCCGTTAGACAAGCATCCACATGAACCGGATGTGCAGATGTTGATGCGCATCTGTGATGTGCACAACATACCACTGGCAACCAATCCTGCTGCAGCAGGTCTAATGATGGATTCCTTATTAAAGAAAATTAATTAAATGAAGAAGTTAAACTGGGGCATCCTAAGTACATCGGCCTTTGCCCAGAGGTCTTTCATTCCTGCAGCGCAAGAGTCCCCCGTGGCTAATGTGTCTGCTATTGCCTCCAGAAACCTGGCATCGGCACAGGAAGTAGCCAAAAAGATGGGGATACCGAAGGTATATGGTAGCTATGATGAAATCATCAATGACCAGGATATTGATGTGATCTACAACCCGCTGCCTAACCATATGCATGTGGAATGGACCGCCAAAGCCATCAGGGCAGGAAAACATGTTCTCTGTGAAAAGCCTTTATTCATCCACCCGGAAGAAGCCAAAGCGCTGATCGAACTAAGGGATAAGTATCAGGTGAAGGTTGGAGAAGCCTTTATGGTAAAGAGTCATCCACAATGGCAAAAGGCACGTGAGCTGGTGGAATCAGGTGCTCTGGGCATTCCCAGCATGTATATCGGCACCTTCAACTATTACAATGATGACCCGAAGAATATCAGAAACATCGAGCAGTTTGGTGGTGGAGCCTTGTGGGACATCGGGTGCTATACCGTGATGACCTCCAGATATATATTTGGAGAAAATCCCGTCAGCGTTGTTGCGTCGATCCACAAAGACCCTGAATTTAAAACAGATATCCTGAGCAGTGTCATTTTGGAGTTTCCCGGTGAGAAACGTGCTCAATTCTCTGTAAGCACAAAAACAGCCAAATACCAAAGGGTGCAGGTGCTGGGATCTGAAAAGATACTGGATATCATGATCCCTTTCAATGCACCGGAAGACAGATCAACTGTGATCAAAGTCAACCCCGGTGATATTTTGTTCAAGAAAGAAGAGAAGATCATCATCGATACCTGCAATCACTATGTATTGGAAGTGGAAGATTTTACCAGAGCCATTGAAAACAATACGGAGGTACCGGTTAGCCTCGAAGATGCTTATGACCACAGCATGATCATCAATGCCATCTTCAAGTCTGCTGAGACCAGAAAATGGGTTGATATTTTCCCAGGTTAAGCAACGAGTGCACCAGCTATCGAAGCTGTCATCATGGTAGCCAGGGTTGCGGCCAGAAGAGAGCGAAGGCCCAGCCTGGAAATATTGCCCTGTTGATTGGGAGCCATCCCACCAATACCTCCTATCTGAATGGCTATGGAACTAAAATTGGCAAAGCCACAAAGTGCATAGGTAGCAATTACAATGGATTTTTGGCTTAAGGTGCCTTCATGCACAAATTCAGATAAACCCAGATAAGCGACAAATTCATTCACTACCACCTTTTGGCCCAAGAGGGACCCTACCTGTAGTGCATCATTCCACTCCACTCCGATCATAAATGCAAAAATCTGAAATACCTGTCCCAGCAGGTATTCCAATGAAAGGCCATCAAAATTGTTATTGGTCGACTGTGCGATCAATGTATTCAGCCCCACTACATCGCCTAATGCACCCAATACATAGTTGAGCGCAGCAATTAATGCAATAAATGCCAGGAGCATGGCGCCGATGTTCAATGCCAGCTTCAAACCGTCTGCAGCTCCACGGGCAAGGGCATCAATAAGGTTCACCCCCAAGGAGTCTGTATTGACTTTGAGGTCACTATTGATAGCATCACGATTCAGTTCAGGCAACATGATCTTAGACATCACGACAGCAGCAGGAGCATTCATGATGGAAGCACTTAATAAATAAGCCGCATATTTTTCTCTTTCTACCAGGTCATCACCTCCTAAAAAAGCCACATAACCTGCCAGGACGCCACCCGCGATGGTAGCCATACCACCAGTCATCAGACACATGAGCTCTGACTGTGTCATTTTAGGAATGAAAGGTCTGACCAGAAGGGGCGCTTCTGTCTGCCCCAGAAAGATATTACCCGCAGCTGACAATGATTCCGCACCTGAAAGCCGCATCGTACGTGCCATCACCCAGGCAATCCCTTTTACGATCCATTGCAGCACACCCAGATAGTATAGTCCTGCAGATAGCGTAGAAAAGAAAATAATGGTTGGCAAGACCTGTAAGGCAAAAATAAATCCCATGCTTTGGGTGTCCATAAGACCACCAAAAAGAAAGGTGGCCCCTTCACCCGAGAAATCAAGAAGCACCACAAACTGCTTGCTCACCCAATTAAAAGCAATCTTGACAGCTGCTATCTGAGTAATCAATAGACCAAAGACAATCTGAAGGATTATTCCGGTTAGAACCAATCGATAATCAATGGCTCTTCTATTGGTAGTGAATAAAAAAGCAATGAAAATGATAAACAACAAGCCCAAAAGAGCACGGAAAAGATCCATTCAAGTTGATTAAGCGATGTGTAAAAGCAATGAAACCTAAATTAAAGTCAAACATTCCAATAAATGAATATGTAAACTCAAATTCCTGCCATCACTGTCAAAAGCATCCAAAGAAACAACCAATTTAGTGCTTTGAAATTACATTAAGTGTTGCTAATGGATTTGTTATCAGCTAAAACCTTCCTTGATCCTGTTTCCTTTTAATTTTAAGTCAGAAATGAGATAAATCATTTAAGTACCAGTCAAAATGCTTACTGATGATGTTTTTCTTTTCCTTCCTAAGATAGGTCAAATATGTCTTGGCCACAGGAGAAAGCTTTTTTGCTCTTTAGCCAGATCAGTCTCCAATGAGTAACAGGCTCGGGGAATTGAACCATTCACTACAGACATCTTCAAAGGATTTCTTGCTGTATTCCTTTTTGACTTATGAGTGGTAGTAAACTATCAGCAGCGACCCGCATGGCGGATCAGTTTCTACGATTGATCTCATCCCTGATTTTGGCTGCACGCTCATAGTCCTCATTCTTGAGGGAGTCGTCAAGCATTTTATTGAGTTGATCCGAAGGAAGGTCCTCGAGCTTCTTGGGCTTGTCTTTGCTTGGAGGTGCCGGCTCAGACTTTTTCTCCACGGTAGATGAGATCTCCTCCTCACTCATCTCTATACCTGCCTCTGTCAGGATGGCCTCATAGGTGAATATGTCAACGTTGAAGCGTAACCCAATGGCTATGGCATCTGATGGCCTGGCATCAATTTCGATGGTCTTACCATTGTGGGAACAAACGATCTTGCTGAAGAAAACACCTTCTTTGAGGTCAGAAATGATGATCTCCTTGATATCAAAATTGAAGTTGTAAGCAAAAGATTTAAAGAGGTCATGTGTCATCGGACGATTGGGGGCTATCTTCTCTATCTCGATGGCTATCGCCTGCGCTTCAAACATACCGATAATGATCGGCAACCGCTTATTACCACCGGATTCGCCCAGCACCAACGCAAACGACCCTGATTGTGATTGGCTTGATGACAAGCCTAGTATTTCTAATTTAATTTTATCCGGCATCAGTCTTTTTTAGCTTTTATTGCTTCTGTCAATTTAGGGACAATATCAAACGCATCCCCCACAATTCCAAAATCTGCAGCTTTGAAAAACGGTGCTTCCGGATCCTTGTTGATCACCAAAATGTACTTGGATGAATTCACCCCAGCCAGGTGTTGGATGGCCCCGGAAATACCCACCGCAATGTATAGAGATGGGCTGACTTTTATCCCAGTTTGCCCAACATGTTCGTGATGAGGTCTCCAATTCATATCCGAAACGGGTTTACTACACCCGGTAGCCGCACCTAATACCTTTGCAAGGTCTTCGAGAATGCCCCATTTTTCCGGCCCTCCCATGCCTCTTCCTCCAGATACCACGATATCTGCTTCGGGCAACAAAACCTCCCCGGTAGTCTTCTCCGTTTTCGTTACTTTAACCACAAAGTCACCATCACTAAGTGTGGGCTGAAAATCAACCACTTCAGGAGCAGCTCCATCTTCCCGAACCGGAACAGTATTCTTCTTTATTGTTATGACCTTCTTATCTCCCTTTACAATTGTTTTGGCAAGGGCTTTTCCTGTATAGATACTTCTATCAACGACAAACTCTCCTGAACCCTCAGATAAGCCTGACACATTGGATACTACACTTGCACCTACTTTTATAGCTACCCGTGCAGATACGGGATCACCCAATGAGGATTTGGCCAGCACAAGTACGCTACAACCATTCTGATCAAAGGCTTCGGCAATTGCTGATGAATATGCCATGATATTCGGAACAGCAAGTTGTTCATTTGTGACCTGTATGAGCTTTTTTGCTCCGGCCTTTCCAATGCTTTCCACCGCACCATGATCTACCTTGTCGAAACAAATGGCTAAGACATCATCTTCCAATGCTTTACCATAACTAATAGCCTCCAGGGATGATTTTTTTATTTCTTTTTCATCAACCTCTACAAAAACTAAAACACTCATCTTTTAAATAACTTTAGCTTTATTAATCAATTCATCCACGAGTTCACCAATCTTATCCTCCTCAAACAATTTCACTTCACCTTTTGGTGGAGGCAGCTCAAAAGTCTTGACTGTAGTGCCTTCCTCTACCTTTTCCGGCTCTATTACCTCCAAAGGCTTGGTTCTTGAAGCCATAATGCCCCGCATATTTGGGATCTTCCACTCAGCAATGGGTTCCTGACAACCTGCAACCAAAGGCAATGGCACTTCCAGGAATTCCTTACCTCCTTCTATCTCTCTGGTCATCCGGGCTGTACTGCCCTCAATGTCCAGGCTCATGACTGGCGAAACAGATGGTAAGGCAAGCATTTCGCCTACCAGGCTATGTACTATACCTCCATTGAAATCAATGCTCTCTCTCCCCATCATGATGAGGTCATAATTTCCTTCTTTCGCGACTTTAGCAATTTGTGAAGCTACAAAAAAGGCATCCGAGGGGAATACATTTATCCTAATGGCATCATCTGCTCCGATCGCCAGGGCCTTTCGTAGGGTAGGCTCAGTTTCAGCCTCTCCTACATTCAGTGCGGTCACAGTCCCACCATGTTGCTCCTTAAGTTCCACAGCCCGTGCAAGGGCATAGTCATCATAAGGACCAATAATGAATTGGACTCCATTTTTATCAAATTTTGTATTGTTGTCTGTAAATGAAATCTTTGATGTCGTATCCGGAACGTGGGTAATACAAACAAGTATTTTCATAGCTTTTATTTAAAAATAGCTGAATTATTATTCAATTACGCTTTGTTTCGAAGTTAGCGAAAAAATTAAGATATGGGGAACGAGGAACGCATTAAACAATTGGAATTATTTCACCGGGAAGACCCTGATGACCCCTTTATTATTTATGCATTGGCCACCGAACACCTTCAGATTAATAAGCATAAATCCAAAGAATTGTTTGACCTGCTGCTCTCAAAGCACCCAAAATATATAGGGACCTATTACCATGCAGCTGCCCTATATTCCGAGCTTGGAGATCTTCAAAAAGCAGAACAAATTTATCAGGCAGGTATTGACATGGCAGAATCACTCAATGACCATCATGCTTTGAAGGAGCTGAAATCAGCGTACCTCAATTTTCAGTTTGAAAATGAATAAATCTGGCGGCAGGCCGCTCGGTCAAGAGGTGATCAGAACCACTTTACCGTAATGATCTTTGTCTACAAATCGCCTGAAAGCATGCTGATATTCTTCCATTGGATACTCCTTATCAATGATTGGCTTGATCTTATGCTTATCAATAAAAGCGACCATTTCGGCAAACTCCACATCATTGCCCATAGATGTACCAATAATACTTACCTGCTGCCAAAACACCCTCGGTAGATCGAAGGCTTCGGCTCTTCCACCGGAAGCACCATATATCACAATTTTTCCACCGGGTTTAATGACTTTTAGGTATTTGTCTACCATATTGCCCCCTGAGCTATCGATTATGACATCAAAAGCCTCGGCCTCCCGCTTGGCAGTTTTCACCCAGTCATCCTTTTTATAGTTAAATCCGGCTCTTGCACCAGCAGATACGACATCATTGATTTTATTTTTACTGCTACTGGTGACGTACACATCTGCTTTTACCGCTCTGCAAAATGATAAGGCAAACTGCGCCACGCCTCCTCCAATACCTGTGACCAACACCTTCATGCCTTCTTTTACTTCACCTTTCAGAAAACAAGCCCGATAAGCTGTTAACCCTGCCAGGGGAAAGCATGAAGCCTGGCTGAAGCTCAAAAAATCCGGCTTCTCTACCAGTCTGTCAGGATCTACCACAATATATTCAGCAAGCGTACCATTTCTGGGCATCCCAAGTATTTCATACTCCCTGGACTGTGCCATTGGGTTGTCCCCCCAGTTCACATTGGGATTGATGATTACTTCCTTCCCTATCCATTCTTCCGGCCCTTCCATTACCTCTCCACTGCCATCAGATCCTAATATTACTTCATCTTTGATCTTTGGGTACTTGCCGACGGTGATCCAAAAATCGCGTCGATTTAAGGATGCAGCTTTGATCTTAACTAAACACTGACCTCCTTTGATCTCCGGTTTTTCAACATCTAATAATTCAATATGTAGGTCCCGGTTTCCTACAAGCTTAATTGCTTTCATGGAAAATGATTTTTACTCCCAAACACGCTATTTAGGCAATAACCTTTGTCAATAAAATTTGGTGTAATTTGGATTTGTTCACACGATGTATGATCCCACTGAGTGCGGATCCATTAAAATAAATGCAAGGAACATTAATCTAGAATGGCATTTCTTCGCTATCATCCTCTGAGTCTTCCTGCTTGTTTGCTTTACTTGGCAAAGTAATGGTAAAATCTGTATTCTGATTGCCTGAACTTGGAAATTTTTGCCCATAATTTCCAGTATCAGGAGTAGTATCCAGGTCATCGAACTTGGTAAACTTGCCGATAAACTTGAGCTGTACATTTTCCAGCTTACCATTCCTGTGCTTGGCAATGATCACCTCACCGATACCATTTAAAGGCATTCCATTTTCATCCTGAGTCATGCCATAATATTCCGGTCTGTAAAGGAACATTACCATATCGGCATCCTGCTCGATAGAACCAGATTCCCTCAAATCGGAAAGTTGAGGTCGCTTATCTCCACCACGGGTTTCAACCGCCCTACTCAACTGAGACAACGCAATTACAGGCACATTAAGTTCCTTGGCAATACCTTTCAAGGCTCTGGAAATGGAGGCAATTTCTTGTTCGCGGTTTCCCCCTGAATTTTTCGAGGAATCCCCGGTCATCAACTGCAAATAATCTATGATGATCAACTTCACTCCATGCTGGGCAACGAGCCGTCGGCTTTTTGCTCTAAGCTCCAGAATGCTTAATGCCGGTGTGTCATCGATATAAATAGGGGCTTCCGAAAGCTTGGATGTCTTATGCAGCAACTGCTCCCACTCGTAATCCGCCAGGTCACCTTTCTTGATTTTTTCACTTTCCAACTCTGCTTCAGCAGATATCAATCGATTGACCAATTGCACTGAGGACATCTCCAGTGAGAAAAGTGCAACAGGCATATTAAACTCTACGGAGGCATTACGCATAGCAGAAACGACAAAAGCTGTCTTACCCATACCGGGACGGGCAGCAATGATAACAAGGTCAGAGGCCTGCCATCCAGAGGTAACCCTGTCCAGTGCGGTAAATCCACTGGGTACGCCCGTCAATCCATCTTTACGATCCTTTTTCTGCTCAATTTCTTCAATCGCCTGGTGAAGCAAGGAGCTCATCTTATCATAATTCTTGCGAATATGTGACTCTGAAATATCAAAAAGAGACTGTTCTGACCGATCTAAAAGTTTAAATACATCTATTGTATCCTCGTAGGCATCCTGTTGAATTTCAGAAGATATGCGAATGAGTTCTCTCTTGATCGACTGCTCTGCAACAATCCTTGCATGGTATTCAATGTTAGCTGCGGAATTTACTTTGGTGGTAAGCTCGGATACGTAGTATGCTCCACCAACCAGCTCCAACTGTCCGTTCTTCCTCAGCTGATGAACAACCGTCTTGATATCAACAGGCTCACTATTATTAAATAGCTGCACGATTGACTCAAAGATGACCCTGTTGGCATCTTTGTAGAAGCTCTCCGGTCTAAGGATCTCAATGACATTGGTGAGTGCATCCCGCTCCAGCATCAGGGCACCAAGAATGGCTTCTTCAACTTCTATCGCCTGAGGCGGTAGCTTACCAAGCTGCTCTGAAAGTTGGCTAAGGCCTATTCTTCTTGTTTTTCCTGATGGTCTTACTACCGGTTTAGATTCCTCCATAAAAATATTGGGTCGCTAATAAATTAGGTGATTCATTGGCAAACCTAGGCAATCGCTCTTACGAAAATTGTCACACGGGAAAGAATATTTCTCCCTACATTATCAACGTCACTATCCACAATAAAATTCAACCTATCCACAATTGTTTATAGGCATCAAATTGTTTTGATTCTACTCATCAGCACTGGTTTATGTGCTCTGCTAATGGGAATGATCTTGTCTTTAATCACAAGATTGGTGTCTTCTATATCCACAACCTTGGAAAGGTTTACAATATATGATCTGTGTACCTTGAGAAAATCAGGATTTTTTATTTTTTCATCAATGTTTTTTAGGGTGGAGTGTACAATGAGCTTCTCTTTGTCAGTCCTAAAGGTCACATAATCTCCCAAAGATTCTATATACAGGATATCTTCAAGTGCCAGCCTGACAAACCTGCCATCCACTTTGACATAGATCTCCTCCATGGTCCCACCACTGACGGTGGTTCTCCCGCCTAGCTTCTTTGCTCGCTCCACGGCTTTGATCAACCGTGGAAACTCTACAGGTTTCACTAAAAAATCCGTAACCTGGTGTTCAAAAGCTTCCAGGGCATACTCCGAATGACCCGTAGTGAAAATAATCTGAGGTAAATTCTCAAAACTTTTAACCAGGTCAATTCCAGTGAGATCCGGCATCTGAATATCGAGAAACACCAGATCAACCGCATTGTTTTTTAAACATTCTAGCGCTGACAAACCATTTTCAAAGGTGCCAACCAACTCAATGTCTGAAATCTTTTCACACATTGAAGTGAGCGACGCCCGTGCCATCTCATCATCGTCAACAATAATGTATTTCATGCGTGTTAAATTATTTAATACTGGCCATTTAGACCAGTCAAGTACAAAGTATTTTACCAGAATAGCGTCATCAGCTCAACAATTTTCTATTTTTTAAAAACTCGTTGATACGTTCTAATTCCAGTACTACATCAGGCTTCTTTTTACTAAAGTCTTCAAGAAATTTGGATAGATATGCCTCGGATCTGGTAAAATCATTACTTTTCCCGATATACTCCAAATCCTTCATCGATTCAGAATATTCAGGCAATCCAACCATGGCAAAATTTGGTTTGATCTTATGGACCAATGCCACAAAAGACTCCATGTCTTTGTCTGATAGAAACTTACCTAGTCGACTAAGTTCATGGTCTATGTTCTTGAGAAAGATATTAAACATCAGGCCTGCTCGCTCTATATCATCACCATAGAAAGAGGTAAGGAACTCGCTATTTAAATCTGCAGAAAATTGAAAGGTGGCTGGGACATCGGGTTTTTCAGGAATGTTTTCATCTTCCTTAAGGGCTTCCCCTGTTTCCAGACTATGCAGAATTCGCTTTAGTTGATCAGGAGAAAACGGTTTGGGTAGGTGATGGTTCATCCCCACCTCAAGTGCCTTTTCCTTTTCATCTACCAGGGCAGATGCAGTCAATGCAATAATCGGAACACCACTATTGGGATTCATTGAATGATTCCTTAGCCTTATAGTGGTTTCGTAGCCATCCATCACCGGCATGCGAATGTCCATCAATATCAAGTCATACTTGTGGTCTTCAATCAACGAGAGAGCCTCCTCACCATGATTGGCCACATCATATGCAATATCCCACTTCTCAAGGAGCCAGGTTAAATATTGTTGATTGATCTTATTATCCTCAACAATAAGTATACGCTCAACTCCTGACGACTCTTTTTCTTCTATATTAGCATCACCTGTTTCCCTGACATCTGGTCGTTTGAGACAGAGGCTGAATGTGAAAGAAGATCCTTTGCCGACCGTGCTCTCCACAAATATTTCACCCTTATAGATCGAAACCAGTTTTTTGACAATAGATAATCCAAGGCCGGTGCCACCGTATTTCAATTTCGTCTCTATACTTCCTTGCCTAAATACATCAAAGATCATGGAAAGCTGCTCTTTTGGAATGCCTATTCCGGTGTCGGTGATCTCAAACTGCACCAGGGTATCATGTTCTTTGGATTCGAGTATTTTACCAATGATCTTGATTGATCCTTTCTCGGTAAACTTGACAGCATTTCTTAAGAGATTAAGAAATATCTGGTTTACCACAGTCGGATCAATTCTAAATGGCCCTTTCAATCCTTCTTCCAGATCAATAGTAAACTGGATGTCCTGATCATGGGTTTTGAAACTGAAAGTTTGCACCACAGCTTTGATCACTTCTGTAATATCTATCAGCTTCTCGTTGAGCTCTATCCTGCCTGATTCAATTCTGGAAAGGTCAAGGATATCTGATATCAGCCCCATCAGCACATCGGCCGAATACTTTATGTTATTGACATATTCAAATTGCTCCGGGGTGAGCTTAGTATCATAAAGGAGATTGATCAATCCTACAATAGCATTGATAGGATTCCTGATTTCATGGCTCATATTGGCGAGAAACTTCTTTTCTGGATCTCCGCCAGATTTTGTCAAATCCCTAAAGGATGCTAATTCTTTGTCCAGTTCTAGCCTCTTCCGTTTCTCCACCTCCAGCTGCGTTCGAAGCTCTTCTATTTCTTTTTCGAAGTTTCTATTTCCTTCTGATTGAGTAGCCATGTTGAAAAATCAAAGCATGAAACTAAGAAAGAAATATTTTAAAATCACTTTTTTGCCTATTCAACCTTAATATTACCCTTCGATTGAAATAACAAATCTTTCATTTCTTCTATATGAAAATCGGCCTTCTTTCAGACACTCATTCTCATCTGGATGAAAATATTTTTAACTATTTCTCAGGATGTGATGAGATATGGCATGCCGGAGACATTGGAAATATGGAGCTTCTGGAAAAGTTGGAGGCTTTCAAGCCATTGGTTGCAGTTTGGGGAAACATCGATGGTCATCAGGTGAGGGCTGCCACCCACGAGGCGGTGTTCTTTGAACGGGAGGGAAAGAAAATATACATGATCCATATTGCTGGCAAACCACCCGGATATAATCCACGGTTGAAAACCATGCTGAATAAGTATCAACCGGATATTCTTGTATGCGGACATTCACATGTGCTAAAAATCCAAAAGGACCATGCCAGAAACCTACTGTTTATCAATCCTGGCGCTGCCGGTATACATGGCTTTCATCAGGTAAAGACCATAGTCAGGTTTGATATCAATGACAGGGTGATTTCCAACATGGAGGTCATTGAATTGGGCAAGAGGGGAAAGCTTAGCTAAAAAAACGCCTCAAAATGCCCCAATCATTTATTTACCCTCACGAATCGCTTTGAATTCCGAGCCGGGTTTCCATTTGGGTCTCAGTTCGGAATTTGCAAGTTTCTTTCCCATAAGATAAAACAGCTCCGTATCCTGATATATCCCACCAAAAAGCCAATCCGAATTTCCCACTTCGAATTCATCTGCCGGTTGATGGTAAGCATTGGCATTGTAAGCGTCATTCACTGCTTTGGCTCGTTCTTTTCCTCCATCTACAGCAATGGTCCCGCCTTCCGCATAAAATGCAGGGACACCGATCTTCGCAAACTGGAAATGGTCTGAGCGGAAAAAGTATCCCTTTTCAGGTTCAGGGTTGGGTTGTAGCACCCTGCCCTGACTTTCTGCAAAACCCTTAGCGAGGTCCTCCAATTCGGATTGTCCATACCCGATCACCGTCAAATCCTTAACAAACCCCACAGTACTCATCGCGTCTATATTGATAACCGCAATGGAATTTTGAGGAGGATGGATCGGATTTTCAGCATAGTACTTCGAGCCTAACAAACCTTGCTCCTCAGCTGTCACCGCCAGAAACACCACACTTCGATCAGGTTCAGGATTATCTCTTTTAAATTCACGGGCTATCTCCAATATAGCAGCCACTCCGGTGGCATTATCACGTGCTCCGTTGTAAATACTATCTCCATCTACTACTGGTCCAATGCCCAGATGATCCCAATGTGCTGTATAAATGATCACTTCATGCGGATTTTTCTTGCCCTCAATCTTTCCGATTACATTTTGTGAGACATTACGTTTGATCTTACTTTTTATGGCAAGGGATGCATTCAGGCCAAGTGATACTGGTTTAAAACCCGGTTCCCTTGAACGCTCCACAAAGTTTTTCATATCTACCACAGACTTTTCAAAGATCTTGATGGCAGCATCCCTGGTGATCCAACCCTGCACAGCCGGCAGATAATCGGACGGATCTTTCTCCAGATATAATTGTGCTCCGGTCCAGCTGTTTTTCACCACCATCCACTGATAGCCCGCAGGAGCCGTATCATGAATGATCAAAATACCAGCTGCTCCCTGGCGAGCGGCCTCCTCATATTTGTAGGTCCAGCGACCATAGTAGGTCATGGTTTGACCTTTGAAGAAATCCGGATCGTCAGACCCAAACCCTGGATCATTGACGAGTACGATCACTGTTTTTCCCTTTACATCCAGACCCTCGTAATCATTCCAGTTGTACTCCGGTGCCACGATCCCAAAACCGGCAAAAACGAGTTCTGAAGATTCCAAAGACACATCTTCCACTACACGTTCAGAGAATGCTACGAATTCGCTACCCTTTTTTAGCTCAACCTTACTTCCTGATCCTCCCTCTATTGTTAATAGTTCTTCCGGATAAGGATTTATCTCTACCAGAGGCACCTCCTGGAAATAACTATTTCCGTTCCCCGGAGAAAGACCTATTTCTTTGTATTTGCCTTCCAGAAATTCAAGGGTTAGCTTCTCCCCTTCTGTAAATGGCTTCCTACCCAGAAACTTATCAGAAGCAAGCGTTTCGATATCAGTGGCTATCCTGAGTGTATCAATCCCGGTCGTGAAATCTTTGTTGTTACTTTGAGGCTGGCAAGCCACAAACAATAAGGTGAGAAACAATGCGTTTATCAGTATTTTCATATATGTACTCATCAGGAAACTTTCTCCATTAAAAATTGTCTTATTTAAAAGTAACTTTATCCACCATAATTACAAGGATCAAAACCAACGACTATGTTAAAAAATTCCAGGGTTCTTTTTATTATCTCACTTTTTGCGATAGGATGCTCTCAACCAGCTCCCAAAGAAGACACCGCTCAACCATTCAATTTTATCGAATATAAAACAGTAAAACTAACGACTGATCTATCTAAGCTGGCAGATCACGAAAAACAAATGATACCACTGATGATCGAAGCAGCAGAAATTATGGATGAGCTGTTTTGGTATGAATCCTATGGACAAAGAGATTCACTGCTTTCGGCCATCAAAGATGAGCAGCTTAAAACATACGTGGAAATTAATTATGGTCCCTGGGACCGGCTACAGGGATTTCAATCTTTTATACCTGGCATTGGTCCTAAGCCTGCCGGAGCAAATTTCTACCCTTATGACATCACAAAAGAAGAATTTGAAGCTTTTCAGGACCCCGAAAAGCAAAGTCAGTATACTTTTATCAGAAGGGACGAAAATGGAAAGCTTTATACGATACCCTATCGTGATATTTTTAAGGAACAAATCACCAGAGCGGCAGATCTGATCCAACAGTGTGCCGGGCTGGCTCAGGATCCCGGACTTAAAAAATACCTGACCTTAAGGGCTGAGGCCTTGCTTACGGATCAATATCAGGAAAGCGATTTTGCCTGGATGGACATGAAAACCAATGGACTTGACCTGGTCATTGGCCCTATCGAAAACTACGAAGACAAACTTTACAATTACAAAACAGCGCATGAGGCATATGTCCTGGTAAAAGATAAAGCATGGAGCAAAAGACTGGATAAGTATACCAGTGTATTGCCCGCCTTGCAAAAGGGACTCCCCGTTCCGGAGGCGTATAAAAGTGAACAACCTGGTAGTGAGGCAGACCTGAATGCATATGATGTGATTTACTATGCGGGAGATTGCAATGCGGGATCAAAAACCATTGCTATCAACTTACCCAATGACGAGCAGGTCCAATTGGAGAAAGGGTCTCGAAGGCTTCAGCTTAAGAATGCGATAAAAGCCAAATTTGATGAAATCCTCATCCCCATTGCTGACGAATTGATCGTGGAGGAGCAAAGAAAATACATTACGTTTGATGCCTTCTTTGGAACCATCATGTTTCACGAGGTAGCACACGGACTGGGAATAAAAAATACGATTGATGGTAAAGGAACCGTGAGAAAAGCCTTGAAGGAACACTCCTCGGCCCTGGAAGAAGGCAAAGCAGATGTACTTGGGTTATATATGATCACACAATTGCTGGAGAGTGGTGAGCTGGATGGACAAATTGAGGAGTATTATACTTCTTTTCTGGCCGGCATTTTCAGGTCTGTTCGTTTTGGAGCAGGAAGTGCACATGGGATCGCTAACATGATCAGGTTCAATTATTTTCTGGAACATGAAGCATTTCAACGGACTGAGAATGGGCAGTATAAAATCGATTTCGAAAAGATGGCCAAAGCTTCCAGTAGCTTATCTGAAAAGATCCTGACTTTGCAGGGAGACGGTGATTATGATGGAACAGATTTGATGGTGAAAGAAAAGGGCGTCATCAGCCCAATGCTGCAAAAAGACCTGGATAGGTTAAGTGAGAAAAATATTCCTGTCGATATCGTTTTTGAGCAAGGTATTGATGTACTGGGCCTTTAGATTCACAAGGGAACTTTGAGGTGTGACTTAACTAAAGTAAATTACACTCATGGATTTGAAAGGAAACCTGGTTAACTGGCTTGAAATACCAGTCAATGACATTAAAAGGGCCAAAACCTTTTATGAGCAGGTTTTTGAAATTGAACTGATGGACCTTGATATTGGAGATGGAACCAAAATGGCCCTATTTCCCAATTCACAAGATAAAGTTGGAGGTGCATTGGTAGAGAATAAATCCTTTTACCATCCGGGTGAGCAAGGCCCGCTGCTATATTTAAATGGCAACCCCAATCTGCAGCAATATCTTGATCATGTAGAAAAAGCCGGAGGTAAGATATTGATCCAAAAAAGAATGATTACTGAGGAGTATGGTCACATGGCAGTGATAAAAGACACTGAAGGGAATAGGATTGCTTTGCATTCAAATGCTTGATCCCAATTGTTCTGCTTCCATTACTTCACTTAAATTTGTATTTGATTAAAACAATAAGATTTGAAATTTTCTGAATTCGGACTGGATCCACAATTGCTGGAAGGAATAGAAGCGATAGGATTCAAAGAAGCGACACCAGTCCAGGACCAAACCATTCCACTGATATTACAAGGCAAGGATGTGATAGCCTCCGCGCAGACAGGTACTGGCAAAACGGCTGCCTTTCTGCTACCTACACTACACAAAATCATTCAGGAGGGAGAGCATGAGTCGATCAAGGCTTTGATCATTGTGCCTACCAGAGAGCTTGCCTCACAAATAGACCAGCAGCTGGAAGGGCTTTCCTATTATACTTCTGTAAGCTCGTTAGCAGTATACGGTGGCAATGATGGGCAATCATTTGAACGGGAGAAAAAAGCCATGACACATGGTGCAGACATCATCATCGGTACCCCGGGACGATTAATAGCGCATTTCAATATGAAGTACGTGAAAGTGCAGAAATTGAAATACCTGATACTGGATGAGGCGGACCGAATGCTGGACATGGGCTTTCATGAAGATATCACCAAGATCATGTCTTTTCTCCCAAAAGAAAGACAATCATTGCTCTTTTCGGCCACAATGCCGTCAAAAATCAGACAATTGGCAAAGCTGATCTTAAAAGATCCGGAAGAAATTAATATTGCGATTTCCAAAGCCAATGAAAACATCGTTCAAGCCGCATTTGTCCTGTACGAATCTCAAAAAATACCCTTGGCTCAGCACATTTTAAAAGCAGAATGGTTGAAAAGTGTGATCGTTTTCTGCTCGACAAAGGATAGTGCCAAGGCTTTATCCAAAGCACTGAAAAAGTTAGGCCTTTCGGTTGAAGATATTCATTCAGACCTAGAACAAAAACAACGAGAGATCGTTCTTGCAGATTTCAAAAATCGAAAACTTAAGATCCTTGTAGCTACTGACATCCTCTCAAGGGGGATTGATGTGGAAGACATTGATCTGGTCATCAATTACGATGTACCCAATGACGATGAAGATTACATCCACCGAATCGGCAGAACTGCCAGGGCTGCGAGAAAAGGCATGGCTTTTACGTTTATAGATGAAAAGTCTCAGGGTAGATTTCAATCGATTGAAAGATTACTTGGAAGTCCTGTACCCAAGGCTAAAATGCCCGAACACATCGGTTCAGGACCGTCCTATGACCAAAAACCAGATAATAAAAGAAATTTCAGAGGTAAGAGAAGAAGCACTTCGCGCAAGTGATTTTGTGAATGGCCGGGTATTCCATATTTTTAGTGTAACCAACTTACAACGGCCATGAAAATTATTAACCTGTTAACCCTCTTTTTCCTTGTTGCCTGTGCTCAGCAAAAGCAACAAGAAGTAGCTCTTATCATCGAAAATGTGAGCATTGTCAATGTTCGGGACGGAAGTATCAGCAACAATCAATATGTTGCCATTGATTCCGGGATTATTGTCAGCATCAGTGATAAGGCTGGATTGAAGCATTCCGGCAAAAATCTGATTGATGGTACAGGTAAATATCTCATGCCTGGTTTGGCAGAAATGCATGCACACATCCCCACTGAAACATCCTGGGGTGGTAATGTAAAAAACACTTTGTTTTTATATGTATCACAGGGAGTGACCACGATACGCGGTATGCAGGGCAATGCGCTTCATCTGGAATTGAGATCAAAAGCCGAAAAACAGGAGATCGTTAGTCCAAGAATTTTCACTGCATCTCCCCCACTGAATGGGTCAACAGTGAAAACAGTAGAAGAAGCTGATGAGAAAGTAAGAAAATATGCTGCTGATGGATATGACCTGTTGAAAATTCTACCAGGGATCAAACTGGAAGTCTTTGACCAGATCGTAAAAACAGCCAAAGAAGTGGGTATTCCTTTTGCTGGTCACGTTCCGGCCGATGTAGGAATAAGACATGCACTGGAAAGTGGCTATGCTTCCATTGATCACATGGATGGCTATCTGACAGGACTTGCTCCTGAAAGTGTGACCTCTACAACAGAAAGTGGTTTTTTTGGTTATAATTATACCACTGCAGCTGATACTTCCCTCATTGATGAGCTGGTAAAAATGTCACTTGATAACAATGTTTGGGTAGTACCCACCCAAACATTATTTACCCGATGGTTTTCTCCCGGCGATCCCCTGGAATATGCAGCCCAACCTGAAATGAAATACATGCCGGAAGACCAGATTGAGAAGTGGGTGGCAAGTAAGAAAAGAATGATAGAAGCTGACAATTTCAATGAAGCCCAATGGCGAAAATATATTGACATTCGTGAAAAATGTCTTCTGGCTCTTCATAGAGAAGGAAAAGGACTTATTCTGGGTTCTGATGCTCCACAGGTATTTAATGTGCCCGGATTTTCTATTCATCATGAACTGGATGATATGCTGGACGTGGGGCTTACCCCACTTGAGGCCATTCAGACCGGCACCATCAATGCGGCCAAATATTTTAATATGGAAGGTCAATTTGGAGAGGTCGTTGAAAATGCCAGTGCCGACCTGATTTTAGTAAACAATAACCCATTGGAAGATTTGTCAACCATTAAAAGTCATGCTGGAGTGGTTGTAAGGGGGCTCTGGTTAAGTCCTGAAGAGATCACCAAAGAATTGGAAGAAATAGCTAGATGAAAGTACTTGTTTCGTTATACATCCCACAGCTAGGGATTGATATGCTCAAAGCTCACCCCGAATTAGAAGTTACCGTATGGGATAAAAACCGGCTGATGACTCGCGAAGAGTTGCTCAGCCAGGCCAAAGATTATGACATACTCCTCACATCGAGCAACTATGTGATTGATGAGGAATTTGTGCAGAAGTGCCCCAGCATCAAAATGATCTCTACTTTCTCAGTCGGGTACGACAATGTGAACATAGCCTTGTTAAACAAACATGATATCCCTTTTGGCAACGCTCCTGGTGCCATGACGGATGCTACCGCGGATGTCGCTTTTGGGTTGATGATCGCCGTATGCCGAAAGATGTTCTACATGTACAACATGATTCCTAATGATAACTGGAATATCCTGATGCCGAGGGCAAACCTTGGGCAGGAACCCAAAGGCAAGACATTGGGTATATTAGGTATGGGCAAGATAGGTATGGAAATGGCGAGAAGATGTAAGGGTGCTTACGACATGGACATCTACTACCACAACAGAAACCGCAACCCCGAAGCAGAGAAAGAACTCGATGCTAAATACGTCTCTTTTGATGAGCTTTTGAAGGTAAGTGATATCATTTCTGCTCATTGTGCCCTTACACCTGAAACGAAAGGCATCTTCAATAAAGAAGCCTTCCAAAAAATGAAATCGAGTGCCATCTTCATCAATACAGCGAGAGGAGGAGTCCACAATGAGACGAACCTGATTGATGCACTCAATAGTCAGGAAATCTGGGGAGCCGGTCTCGATGTAACCAACCCGGAGCCCATGAAAGCAGACAATCCCCTCCTCTTCATGGAAAATGTTTGTGTATTACCTCATATTGGTTCCGCCACGGTCAAAGCCCGTGATGAAATGGCACGATTGGCAGCACTGAATATCATTCAGTTTGCCAATGGAGAAGAGATCACGAATCGGGTGTTGAAATAAGCTTACACCAGGTATTTCTCTGCAGCTGCTCCTTTGAAAGATGCTCTTGACTTCAGGTTCAGTGTCTGGAACATCTCCTTGTCCGCATCCACATCATTGTTTGGTGTAGTCAAAAGCTCGTCACCGGCAAAAATGGAGTTAGCACCGGCCAGGAAACAAAGGGCTTGCTCTTCTACAGACATCCTTACCCTCCCAGCGGAAAGTCTCACCATGGCCCTTGGCATGATAATCCGCGCTGTGGCAATCATTCTGACCATGTCCCAAACAGAAACCTTAGGTTGATCTTCTAATGGAGTGCCCGGTACGGGTACCAAAGCATTCACCGGAACCGATTCCGGGTGCTCAGGAAGTGTGGCAAGTGTATGAAGCATCTCAATTCTGTCTTCATTGGTTTCGCCCATTCCGATGATCCCACCTGAACAAACAGAAATATTCGCTTCGCGGACATTTTTCAAAGTATCTAATCGATCATCATAGGTCCTTGTTGTGATGATCTCTTCGTAATGCTCCTCTGAAGTATCGAGGTTGTGGTTATAGGCATACAGTCCGGCGTCTTTCAGTTTTTTGGCCTGCTCCTCTGTGAGCATACCCAGCGTGCAGCATACTTCCATATCCATGGCATTGACACCTTTCACCATTTCAATGACTTTATCGAAATCTTTGTTGTCCCTGACCTCACGCCACGCGGCACCCATACAGAATCTGGTGCTACCGTTGGCCTTTGCTGTTTTGGCTTTGTCTATTACAAAGTCTACATCAAGCAGTTTTTGAACTTTTACATCGGTGTGATACCTGGCTGCCTGTGGACAATAGCTGCAATCTTCCGGACACCCTCCCGTTTTGATAGAAAGTAAGGTACAGACCTGTACTTCGGATGGGTCATTGTTTGACCGATGTACGGAAGCTCCCTGATAGATCAGTTCAAGGATTGGCTGATTAAAGATTTTCGTGATTTCTTCTTTTGTCCAGTCGTTTCGTAGCTGCATCAATTACTTGTTTATTTATCAGGCAAATTAACCATTAAATGATTTTTTAACCTAAATCAAAAAGCTATTTTAAGTTTTATGTCAATGAATGAAGTCCGATCAAACCTTAAAATTGCTTAATACTATTCTGTCGCAAGTTTCAGGCTCAATTAGCTGAAAATCATTTCCAATCTAAAAGAAAGATTGTGAATGACCCTGGATTTTAGCTGTCCTTCACCTGCCAGATACAATTCGGGTTTATCCACACTATCAGCATAGATTTCCAAAGTTTTATTAGCAGGATCCAATATCCAAACCTCTTTTACTCCAAACTCCAGGTATTTCTTCTTTTTGAAGTTTCGGTCGATATAGCTGTTGGATGGGGAAACTACCTCCACCACTAAATCCGGGGGCCCTTCAATTCCTCTTTCACCTATAATACCCAAACTTTCTGCTGAAATAAAGATCAAATCGGGCTGAAGTACATTCTTCTTATCCAAATACACATCAATAGGTGAAAAGAACAATTTCCCAGGAATCTCCAGTTTTTGAAGCTCCATGAACAATTTTCCGATTATCTCTTGGTGTTGCGGTGTAGGTGCTGGTGACATGATTAACTCTCCATCTAAAAGTTGGGCCAACAATCCCTCCTCGAGTTGCATATAATCATCAACCGTCCATTCTTTAGTCTTATCTATTGTAGCCGTTAGCATACAATAAAGTTAAGGATTTTCAGGTAATTACTGAATGCTAAGGTTCCCTGGCAGTATCGCCTGAATGCCATTCATTCTTTGCAAAGACTCGATCTGCTTCACATAGGAGTTGATAATATTATTTCGGTGGAAAAGTCGGGCATCTGCTTCGTCACTCAACTTACCCAGTATCTGCTCCACAAATGGTTTGGGTCTCGGGTAGAAGCTCAACCTGTAATCATCTGCCACTCCGGCTTTCTCCGCAGCTATTTTCACTGCATCATCAAAAGATCCCAGCACATCTACCAGCTTCTTTTCATAGGCCTGCTCACCCGTCCAAACTCTACCACCAGCCACTTCAAGCACATCTTCTTTACTCATGCTACGGCCAGCTGCCACTTTGGAGATGAAAGTCTCATAACCATCATTAACCATGGTTTGAATGATTTGGCGCTCCTGCACATTGAGGGATCTTGTGACATTAAAGATGTCTGAATAATCTCCGGTTTTCACTCCATCATTGGTGATCCCCAGTTTGTTCTCCAGAAAATCCCCAAAGTTGAAAAGGATACCAAATATCCCAATAGATCCTGTGATGGTATTTGGTTGAGCGACAATCGTATCACAAGGGGCTGAAATATAATAACCTCCTGATGCGGCCACATCAGACATGCTGGCTATGATGGGTTTTACTCCTTTGGTTAGCTCTATTTCTCTCCAGATCATATCTGAGGCAGTCATGCTACCTCCCGGGGAGTTCACTCGCAAAACAATGGCTTTCACAGACTTACTCTCCCGGGCTTTTCTGATCTCACTGGCAAACTGCTCTCCTCCTACGGCATCCTCAGATTTACCCATGATAATTTCCCCATTGGCAACGATCACGGCAATCCTGTTTTCTGAATACTGAGTGCTCTCAGTATCGGTGGCTTTGGAATAGTTATTTACACTTATAAAATTAATGGTGCCATCTGCTTCCAGGCCAAGCTCCTCCTTTATCAAGCCTTTTATTTCATCTTCATAGCCAACTTTGGTAACCAATCCTTTTTTCTCAGCATCTTCAGGAAAACGGATCTCCATTTGATCGGAGATGTTTTTAAGGTCTTCTACCGACGTATTGAGATTATCACTGACGTCGCTGAGATATGTTGCATGGATTGATTCAATCAGTTCGGTGAGTTGTTCTTTGTTCTCCTCACTCATGTCTTTGCGTAGAAAAGGCTCAACAGCGCTTTTATAGGTTCCTACACGGAATATTTCCGGTTCGATTTCCAGTTTATCTAGCAACCCTTTGAAAAAAGTGACATTGGCAGTTAATCCATTGAATTCCAGGGAACCCTCCGGATTGAGATAGATCTTATCAGCTGCGGAGATCAGATAATAATTTGCTTCTGAAATATACTCTCCGTATCCGTAGATAAATTTTCCGGATTCCTTGAAATCCAACAGTACCTCACGGATTTCCTTTAAGGAGGATTGACCTGCAACAAAAAAACCTGATTCCAGGTAAATTCCCTTGATCCTGTCATCCTCTTTGGCTTCCCGAATCGCCTCGATGATGTCCATTGAGCTCACGGGTACCGGCGCATTGCTCAGCAGCTCTTGTATAGGGTCTTCTACAGTTTTCTCCACCAGAATACCACTCAGATTGAAGTACAAAACACTGTTTTTCTTCACCGTCGGCACCTCCCCTGACGAGGCGACAGACACGATCCCCACCAGGATCATGAAACCGATAAAAGTGAACAGAAAGAGCCCAACCAGGGTAGCTAATAAATTTCTTAGGAAAGCCATAATCTATTTTATGTAAATTCGATGCAAATCTAAACAACCAATAGATCAAACGTTTGGTTGGATAAAAGTTATCACATTCTGGATGAACGGAATTTATCTGCTTTTGGGAAGCAATATCGAGGATAGATTGAAATCGTTGAATACGGCAGTAGACATGCTTCAGGCATCCGGAGCCCTCGTCCAAAATCACTCTGCCATTTACGAAACGGCTCCCTGGGGGAAACTGGACCAGAATTGGTTTCTAAATGTGGGCTTGCAAGTGAAGACATCCATGGAACCTCATGACCTGTTGAGGGCTTGTCAGCAGGTAGAACAAAAAATGGGCAGAGAGCGAAATTTGAAATGGGGCCCAAGAATCATTGATATTGACATCTTATATTATGAAAACCAAATCATAGATTCCGATAGCCTCATTGTTCCTCATCCGGGTATTCCTGACAGAAAATTCACTTTAATTTTATTGAATGATTTGGCACCCGATGCACTCCATCCGACGCTTAAGCTTTCCCAATCTGAGCTTTTGAAGTATTGTGAGGATCAATCTGAATGTTTATTAACCAAATACCAACTAGACATTGACCTGGCTTGAAATGATCATGCTTTTCCTTGTGGGCGTTTTCACAGGGTTTTTGAATACCGTAGCCGGTGGCGGGTCTTTACTGACGCTTCCGGTCATGATTTTTATGGGACTACCGGGCACGGTGGCCAATGCCACCAACCGGGTGGCCATCTTCATCTCGGGACTTGTAGCTGTCAGAGGCTTTCAAAGCAAAGGAGTATCGGTCTTTCCATTTTCCTGGTGGGTGACTGCTTCCGCCTGTGTAGGAGCAGCCATTGGGGCTTATTTCGCCACCGATATCAGGAATGAGCTATTCAACAAGATCCTGGCGATTGTCATGGTAATTGTATTAGCTACCATAGTATTTAAGCCAAAAACCAGATTGCATAACAGCGAAAGTTTTTCCAAAAAGAAAAATGCACTGAGCATCATCATTTTTTTCTTTCTGGGAATTTACGGAGGGTTTATTCAGGCAGGTATTGGCTTTTTGGTCATTGCCACGCTCACTAGCGTGCATGGATTGAATATGGCCAAGACCAATTTTGTTAAGGTGTTTGTCATTTCATGCTTCACCCTTATTGCACTGGTCATCTTTTTCATCGAAGACAAAATACGCTGGGACTACGGCCTCACCCTGGCAGCCGGCAATTCCCTTGGCTCCTGGGTAGCCAGTCGCTGGTCAGTTGGTAAGGACGACAAGCTGATCAGGATTTTCCTGATTGTATCAGTATTGGCATTGGCTGTGAAGTTGTGGTTTTTTGGGTAGACGACCTTAATCAGATTAGCCTTATTTTCGCGGTAACTTACTTGCTATGGGTATAGTCATTCGACAAAGTTTCTGGAGTTCCGGACTGGTTTATATAGGCGTGGTATTCGGTTATGTAAACACCCTGATCCTCCTACCCTACTTCATGGACATCGAGCAGGTGGGTCTGGTAAGACTCATTCAGTCCAATGGCATGATATTACTCCCTGTCGTAGTCCTTGGGCTGAACGGTTCCTACATCAAATATTTCCCAAAGTTCAAAGCGTCACAAACTGATAAGAATAAGTTATTTAGCCTGCACATCACATCGATCCTGGCTGCCTCATTCCTGTTTTCAGGGCTTATTTATCTGTTTCAGGATCAGATAAAGCTACTCTTTGAGGAAAAATCAGCTTTGTATAATGAGTATGTATATGCTTCTGTCGTTATACTCATTGCTCAGGCATTATTCAATCACCTGATTTCCGTGATGTGGTCGGAGCACAACATTACCATCCCTAATTTCCTGAATGAGGTTGCTTTAAGAATGCTGGTGTTTGCATGTATTCTGCTTTATGGGCTTAAGATCGTAGATTTCGATTCATTCATCTACCTGGTACTTTTATCCTACTGCTCAGTTACCATCATATTGTATCTGGTGATCATTATCAAGTATAATTTTCGATTTGACTGGAAGTTTTATACACTCGATTTTCAGTGGATTAAAAAGAATTTTGGTTTCGGTAGCTACACCATGCTCATTGCTACATGTAGTTCCATAATCATGAATGTAAGCTATCTGCTCACCTCCTCCATGGTAGGTCTTGAAGCAAATGGAATATTGATCATCGCCGTATTTATCAGTACCATCATAGAGCTGCCAAAAAGGGTAATTATCCAGATCATTTCTCCTTTTATCACTCAAAACTTCAATGACAATAAGCTGGCTGCGATCAATAGTGATTACAAGAGAAGTTCAATTAACCTTGGTTTAATAAGCTTTTTACTTTCCATTGGGATCATAACCAATTTAGAGGATCTGTTTTTGATCATCCCAAAAGGCGATGTGTTAAGCACCGGTTTTAGTGTAATTGTGATTCTGGCTTTTGCGAGGATCTTTAGCATGGTCAGCAGTATTTCATCAGAGATCCTTACCTATTCGGCATACTACCGCCTAAACATCATCCTAACCATTGCTTCTGCGGTAGTAATTATTGGTCTTAACCTGCTTTTAATCCCCAAATACGGAATCATTGGGGCTGCATTGAGCATTTTCATCAGCAGTGTATTGTCCAACATGGCCAAATTGCTCATTCTTTATTCCAAATACCATTTCTCCCCATTTATGAAGCAACATCTTGTATTGCTAATCATCACCTTTGCCGTATATGGATTGACGTACTTCCTGCCCTTGAGTTTTGATCCGATTATAAATATCCTGGTGAGATCAATTTTTACAGCAAGTATTTACATGGCCCTTTGTCTGCTACTGAAGGTATCTGCTGAGGTTAATGAACTTTTTGACAGAGGAATAAAGCTCCTAAAGGGAATATGATATCCTGATAATATCCAGGTCCACCTCTATTTGATGTTTTTTTACCTTTTTGCTCAATAACTGACCGATCTCTTCCAACGAAGGATATCCCTTGGTCCCATCAAAGCACCTCGCATCATCAATGAGAATTTCGTGGACTATGGAACTGTTGGTAATTGCATCCAGTTCATTAAGTACCGGGCAATTACTCTCTGCAGTCTCTCCGCCGGAATAATGTCCATCCAGCCAAAATAGAGAGGGTTTATCTAGTTCCTGAATAATTTTTGGCAGCATATCAGCACTATCTCCAAAAAGAATATTGATGTGACTGTGCGACTTAAATCTCTTAACAGCTTTATCATAAAACACAGGACTCAATTCAACCGAATAGATTTTATCAAAGTTTTTCCGCTGCGCAAAAATCATATTCCCCAGGTAGGTGCCAGTCTCTACGAGGGTTTTAATGTCCTTTTCCCTGGCTACTTGCCCTACCAACTCCTGCTTTACCTTATTGGGTGGTGGTATGGGTTTGCCGTTCAGCTTCCATTTTATCTTCTGAATAGTCGATAATATATTAAAGCCCAATTGCCTAACTGGAGTAGGTAGGTATTCTTTTAACGATCCTGACATTTCCTAATTAACTAAAAATAGTATCCTTGCACATATTTACGGATTAATCATCATTAAATCATCAAAGGCAAGATCACATTAAGACCAGTTGGAGGACTCTGCAACCGATTGTTTGCTATCGATTCAATGATACGGGTCTGCGAAACTATTGAAAAAGATCTAAAAATCATTTGGATAAAAAATGAGGATTTGGGATCTCGCTTCACTGAGCTATACCAGCAGATAAAGCATGCCAAAATCAGTGTAGAACTGGTTGAATTTGAAAGCAGACCCTTTCTGTATTCCGACCGATTGCTTAACAATCCCAGGCAGAAAGCATTCAATACCCTCTTGAAAGTCTATCAAAGGCTATACTTTAAAAAAGTGATCCACGCATCGCAAACGGCAAAGCTGAAAGCTGACGGATTTGATTTTCATTCACTCAAGGGATTTGACACTGCCTATATCTCCTCCTGGGGTCGACTTGATCATAAGACCTTTAATAAAACGTACTTTATACCTGTAGATGAAATAAAAAAAGAAATTCAGGATTTCGACACTCCTACCATTGGTGTACATATCCGCCGTACGGATCATCAGGTGGTCATTGATAAGACACCTCTGGACAAGTTTATCGGTGCAATGGATGATCAGCTTAAAAAGGAACCTGGGGTGAATTTTTATCTGGCCTCCGACTCTGCAGAGGTGAAATCGGAGTTGACCAGGCTATTTGGTGAGAAAATAATTACCCACTCCTCCTCAAATGCTGAACGAAGTTCCTCAAAAGGAATGCATGATGCCATGATCGATTTATATAGTCTTGCTGGTACCAATAAGATCATTGGTACAGGTCTGAGCACTTTTACATTGATGGCCAGCGAAATCAATGGTATTGAATTAATTGAGATTAGCTAATGAAAAACGTGATCAAAAAAATAGCTGGCTTGGTAGCCGGTAAAAGTTTCAGTCAATCTTTTTTTGAACTTTTATATAAAGCTGGCCTTTTTGGAATGAACATAGGGGGCTCCAGCAATTTGAAGGTCAATGGTGAAATCAATGTACTTCATTACATTAAAAGCAGGCTAAATCATCCTCCCGTGGTCTTTGATGTCGGGGCCAACGTTGGTGCTTACATAGAAGCACTCCGGAAAGTTTTTGATGAGATTGAGATTCACGCCTTTGAACCCTTGCAGGCAAATTTCAGCCAATTGAAGGATAAATTTAATGACGATTCAAAAGTGAAGCTCATCCGAAAAGGTATTGGAGATAAAAGGACACAGACTACTATTTATTTCAATCCTGAATTAGGCTCGATGGCTTCTGTGTATCAAAGACAGCTTGCCCATCACCATTTTGAAATCAATACCTCCGAGACAATTGAACTGGACACCCTTGATAATTATACTGCTGAAAATAAAATTGAAAAAATTGATTTTCTGAAACTTGATATCGAAGGACATGAGTTAGCAGCATTGCAAGGTGCTAAAAACCTGTTAAGTGAAAAAAAAGTAAGATTTATTCAGTTTGAATTCGGAGGTACTAACATCGATTCCAAAACTTACTTCAGAGATTTTTGGTATTTGCTAAGTCCTCAATATAAGATATATCGAATTGTAAAAGACGGATTAAAAGAGATCAAATTTTACAACGAAAACAATGAGATTTTCGGGTATGTCAATTATATGGCAGAGTTACGATAATTCATTTTTTGATGAGTTCAAAAACCCCGCATCCAAAAGTACATTTAAAATTCAGGGATGCTTCTGAGGATTGAAGGTCTGCATCCTCGTGTAAATCGCCTGCATCATCAATGTATGAAAACGATACAAGATCATACTTGTCCAAAAGCAGCTCTTTTAGAAAATCAATACTGAATACCCGATGCGCATTGAAATTAATTCGCTGAGGGCCAATAGGTGTGGAAAAGTAAAACTTGCCACCTGGTTTAAGCATAGCATAGATATTGTCGAGCCCTTTTTGATAGCCAAGGGGGTCTAATGGATCATTGTATCGCCCCAGTCCAAAGTGCTCAATGACATGTAAACAAGAAACAGAATCTGTATAATGTTTCCATTTAGGATTAGGAATCATGAAATCTGTTTCAACAAACTTGATATTCCTGATAGAAACCTCAGCTTTCCTAATATCAAAGACTTCTATTTCTCTAAAGGAAGCCACATGTGTAACAAAGCCGTCTGTCCGGCTCCCAATATCCACATGCTTTACAGGGTTGGCATGGAAAATCTTATTTGCTATCAGTAGATCCTGATGAAAATAATGCCCACCAATCCTACCACTTGAGGAGAACCGCTCACTAAAAACCGGAAAGGGAATTGTAAAAGGAAATCGTTTGTGCTTGTCAAGGCTTTTAAATTTGATATAATCTCTCAGATACCATCCAAAGGAGCTTATGTTAAGCCACAAATGCTTTGGAGAAAAGCCAAATACCCACAGAAACTTTCTTATTATTCTAAAAAACCTGGTAAACATGAGTGATCAATTTCTATATCGAATCAATTTATAATTCAATGACTAGTTTAGTATCAAAAAACTAAATGCCTAAAGTAATACTCTCCATCATCACTGTTACCTACAATGCTGAAAAGTATGTGGAGCGAACGATAAAAAGTGTACTTAGACAAACTTTCAAAGACCTGGAGTACCTCATTATTGATGGAAACTCATCTGATAGGACATTGGAAATCGTTGAGAAGCACAAAAAGAAAATAGAAAAGGTAATCTCGGAAAAGGATGAGGGAGTATATGATGCCATGAATAAAGGACTGCAGCTGGCAAAAGGAAAATATGTCCTCTTTCTCAATGCCGGGGATGAATTGTCCAAACAAACCATCCTGGAGGAAATATTCAACTCAAAACAGGATGCTGATGTATACTATGGTGAGACCAACATCCTAAATAAAGACAGAAAAGTGATTGGTACGCGTACTGAACTCACCAGCAGAAAACTTCCTGGCCAGCTGATCAAAAAGGATTTTCTGAATGGTCAGGTGGTAAGTCACCAGTCCTTTATTCCCAGGAAGGAGTTGACAATTCCATACAACCTAAAATATAAGTGTAGTGCCGACATAGACTGGATGCTTCAAATTGTCTCACGAAGTACAACCATCATCAATGTAAATCAACCGATTGCCAATTACCTGCAGGGAGGTATCTCCGATACGCAGTTGGGAAGGTGTTGGAAGGAACGATTTATAATTTTAATGAAAAATTTCGACCCGCTATCAGTCATTTTGGCTCACTTCAGGTTTTTCGCCCGGTTTTTTGTATGGGGGAGGTATAGGTAAAATATTTTTGAACAAAACGTGGTGTTTCATTTAAATCTTCATTTATCTTAGCAGAAGATCTAATCACATTAACAAATCGCTGATCGTGAAAAATTACCACTATTTCTCTCTCCTCATTTTAGCATCTATCTTACTGACCCAATGTGGTAAGAAGGAACCAGAAACAGGTGTGGTTGAATTCAATTTTAGTCCTGTACAAAATGCAGGTGCTCGAATTCTGGAAGAAACAATTGATAAAATAATAATCTCAATTGAGACTGATGAAGGAGAAGTAATGGTCGAAAGCCATGAAATCAATGTATCCAAATTTGGTACCGGCTACGTTTCAAAGCCTTTTTTCATTGTGATTGGAGAATATAAAATCACAGAATTTCTTGTATTGAATGAGTCTGATGAAATCATTTATGCAGCACCAAAAGATGGATCAGCACTTGCAGGTTTAGTTGATAACCCTCTCCCTATTTCCTTTCAGGTTCTTTCTGATGAAATCACAAAGGTTAATATTGAGGTGATTGAGACCGCCAATCATGATCCGGAAGATCTAGGATACGCTACTTTTTCTTTTGATATTATACCAACTCAGGAGATCCTTATTAGTGTTTTAGATCAGCTTGAAAGCGGTGATTATGCATTTGTGTCTTCTGACCTCACCGTTTATTTTGATGGAGATTCTGCATTTTCTAAACCTTTGGGTGATTCCATTAATGTCGTTAAGGTAAGGAAAGATGTTGCAGAAGTTCAATTGAAGTTTACTTCAGAGTCTGGTAGTATGAAGGAGATCCTAATTGGGTCAGATACTTTGGCTAAATATCGAACAACACCTCTTACTGTAATATTTCCATTCCCTGTAGATATTACTTCAGAATTGCTCGCATATTATCCACTTGATAATAGCGGGAATGATTTGAGTGGTAATAACCTTGACTGTGAAATTGTAGATGCTTCACCCACAAATGATTTAAATGGCGATGAAAATAGTGCAATGGCATTCTCTGGTTTAGATCAATACCTTACTCGCAATGAGTTTCCTGATATCGAAATTGATGATTCATTGTCATTTTCACTTTGGTTGAATACTGAGGAACTTATTACAGAGAGTAAAATCATCCTTTCTAAAATGGATTCCACCTACGATTACCGGGGCTGGGCAATTTTAAGAATAAACTCAGAGCCCAATAAGTTATTCCTAATTCTTAGAAACAAAGGTGGTAATGGAATTAATGAAATTAGATGTTCAATACCTTTTACCAATTTCGATGAATGGGTGCACTTAGCAATTACTTATAATGGGTCTGTTGATGCGTCTGGAGTGACCTTTTTTATCAACGGTAGTCCAATCGAAAAGACGATAGTTTATAATAATCTGACATCGACTATTTTAACCGATGCTCCATTCAATATTGCGAGTAGAAACAATGGAAATGGGAGTTTTAAGGGGGCTTTGGATGAAGTTAGAATTTATAAAAGTGTCTTAACAAATTTGCAGATTAGTAAACTGTACAATCTGGAATAGGTTATAATTTAAAAACACCTTAAATTATCTGTCCATATACATTAATCGATTGTCCATGAGTTACTTATTTATCAAAACCAACTGGCTCAATGGTTAAGGACAATAATTTAGAAAAACTTACTTCACCCCTTCCATAAACAAAGAATCAGGCTTAAATATCACTTTCCCTTCGCCATCGAGCTTAAATTTTTTCCAGCTGGGAACTGCGCTTTCAAAGGCGGTGACCTTCCTGACTTCTTTGAATCCGGCATTCTCCAGGAGCGCCTTTAATGAATATTGGTCATACATCCATTGATGGATCTCTCCCTCTGATCGAAATTTTCCAACCTGATAGTATTTTCTTCCCGGTAAAAATTGATGAATGAGTGAACTGAGCACTGAACGAACAAAAAACACTTTGGCTGAACTGCTCATGGCACTGAATTTCCTGAGCTTTTGACTTAAAGAAAGCTTTGAAGAAGATCCGTCCAATAGCGGTCGTACCTCCTCCCCTAACCGCGACAGAATAAATGATCTGTTCCCAGGGTTGTTTTGCAAATAAGCCTGCATCTCTCCTCCGGAACGATCCCTGACCACCTGGTCAAAGAGCTCAAGCATCATCCAATCGTAATTTTCTTTTGACTCTTTGGTAGGGTTTTTAATATTCTGATCCAGGAATTTCAAATAGTTTCTGACGATACCTTCCAAATCAGGTACTGCTATTCTGATTATCCCCCCAGGCCTCAATACACGGTAACATTCAGAGATAAATTCCCGGGCTTCGGCTTTGGGTATGTGTTCTAAAACGTGCGAGTGGTAAACAACATCCAGATAATTATCTTCAAAAGGAAGACCTTTGGTGACATCACAGTGTATCACCACAGGATCTGCTGGCAACACATCAATGTTCAACCAATCTTCATGGAAGCGCTTTCCGCACCCTACATTGAGATACCTGTGTTTTGAGTCTATCTTTATCATTTAATGGTCTGATTATACAGTTCAAGATATTTCGGCACAAGCACATCTTCACTGAAAACCTGTTCAACTTTTTCTCTGGCATTGGCACCGGCAATCCTCCTTTTTTCAGCATGCTTAAAATAGCTTATACCCTCAGCAAGTACTTTTGAATCCCTGTTGGGAGCAAGAAAACCATTCTCCTGATGGGTAATCATATCCGAAACACCACCACAGTCAAAAGCAACTACTGGCAAACCACAGGACATGGCCTCCATCACCGTGTTGGGCAGGTTGTCCTGGATTGAGGGTAGCACAAACACATCAGCCAGATTGTAGATCTCATTCAGTTTTTCTTCAGAGTCAATCTGTCCCATCGAAGTAACTTTCCCATCAAAAATATGATCTGCTTGTTTACCAAAGGTGAGCAAATGCATATTTGGAATGGCCTCTTTAAGGATCGCCAGGGCCTCGACCAAATAACTGAACCCTTTTCTTTCATCTTTGAGGTCTACAGCACCAAACAAAATATAAAAATCATCCGGATCAAGGTAGTATGACTTTTTGAGATCTCCCTTATCAAGCGGTTTGAAAACCCTAGTGTCTATGGGAGTAGGCAAAACATGGATATTCCAGTTTTTTAATACTATGCTGTTGCCTGCACATTGAGCTAGCCAATGGCTGGTCGTGAGTAGGTTGAATGCGTTTTTCCTCCATAAATTGAGCTTGGTCGTCTGAATGTTATTTGAAAGACTACTGTCTTTTAAGTAAAAACAATCATCGCACGTGTTCTGATATTTCTCACAATTCAAAGCATAATGACAACCACCCGTGAAAGACCACATGTCATGCTGCGTCCAGAATACTGTCTTCTTTTTTGACAATTCAGCTATTTCGGAGATAGAAACAAATCCGAAGTTGACCCAATGCAGATGGATGATATCAGCACGTTCTACCAACGTATGGCCGGATAGTTTCAAACCTGTAGAGCCTGTCGAAAACTTATACAGGTATTTTTTATGACTGATTTTGAACAGGACCTGAAGCCGCTCAACAATAAAAAAGAACTTAACTCTTAGCTTATTGAAAACAGTGTCTGGAAAAATAGACCTGATCTGGGAATCATCATAAAACTGGACGACCCTGAGATCCACATCCAATCCATGTTTTTTTAACGCTAGATATTGCCTTTTTGCGCAAATGGCTGCCCCACCATAGTGACCGAAAGTACTGAGAATCAACACTTTCATTCCCTAATTGCATAAAGATTCAACTGCATATCCATCCCCGTATCACTCGATTTCCATGATCCGGTTAGGGGACTGTTCTGATAATTGGCATTTTCTATGAAATACCTGAATCCTGCCGACTCAATCGTTGTCAATAACTCTGCCATATGCTGTTGCTGTTCCGAAAAAGTATGGATTTCAACAAAAAGCTTGTCAACTCTGTGCAACTCATCCTTACAATCTCTGATCAACTCAAATTCAGCACCCTCCACATCCAACTTCAATAAATCAATATGATCAAACGATCTCAAATAGTCGCGGAGCCGTATGCTATTGACCGTCACATCCCCTCCATCTGAAATATAAGCTCCATCGGCTTTGTTGCGAAATAATTTTATTCCCTTACCATCTGTCCAAACCGCCTCATTATGAGGTTCTACACCTTCGAGATGTGATAAATTCTCTATTTGTGTATGGAAGATATCCGGGTCCGCCTCAAAAGCGATCACTCTTGAGTTAGGGTGCTGCTCTTTAAAGTATAGAACTGAAAGTCCAATATTACTCCCACAATCAATGATGAGCGGCTGTTTATTGTCAGTCTGAAACTTGTATACTTCCTTTACAAAAATATCGTGGAACTGCCATAGGAAGGACATGTTGTCTGCATACTGAAATTTTCTACCATGCAATTTGAACGTGCCGAGGTGATATCGCTCTCGTTCGCCATGGCCGATACTTAATCGAACAAATTTTCGACCAGATTTCTTTGATAAGATCTCAAACGCACCTTTAAATAATACTTTAAATCCAAACAGTCCTTTCAGCAACATTTTTTTGAGATGAGATATATATTATTGCCTAGATTAATAATGTATGACAGAACTTCCTCCGATACTGATACTCATTTTTAACCGGCCAGATAAAACTGAATTGCTAATTAAACATTTATCTGCCGTAAAACCTCGAAAATTATACATAGCCGCTGATGGGCCACGAACAAATAGGGAGCAGGAAATAACTGATAAAACACGAAAAATCATTGATGATCATATCAATTGGGATTGTGATGTTCAAAGACTTTATCGATCGGAAAATCTGGGTTTAAGAGTGGCTGTTAGCTCAGCTATCGATTGGTTTTTTGAAAAGGAACAGTCCGGGGTAATACTGGAAGATGACTGTCTGCCAGACCCAACATTTTTCCGGTTTTGTACGGAACTGCTTGAAAAATACCGTGATGAAGACAGGATCATGCATATTTCTGCACTTAACTCGTTTCCCACACAATCCGATCCTAACGGGTATTATTTTTCAATATATCCAAAAAGCTGGGGATGGGCTACCTGGAAACGGGCATGGAAAAGGTATGATGACTCAGTAGAAAAATATCAAATTGCTTCAAAAAGTAATAAGTGGAAAGCAATGTTTCAGACTGCCCTTGATATGACTTTTTGGAAGTTGATCATCGAAAAGATGTCCACTAAGAATAGTAAAATGCGATCAACATCCTGGGCTTATTTTTGGACACTAAGTGTCAGGTATCACGATGGACTTTGTATCAACCCTAATGTTAACACGATACAAAATATTGGTTTCGATCTTGACGCAACGAATACGAGTGAATCAGGAAATTTCTCAAATTATATGAGGAATATCGAAGTAGAATCCATTCAGTTCCCACTCATTCACCCTTCGCACATTCAATCTCATAAAGAGGAAGACCATAAGTTCCTGAAATATCACCTGATCAATTCCAGAATACGAAGATTTCTAATTTATCTTAAGCTGCTTTTCCCTTTTTTGAAACCGCTTAAGTAGTCATCTGTTTTCTTTCCAGATAAATAAACCCGACAATTAGCAATAGCGCAGTAAGTGAGCAAATCAGGATTATCACATTCCCTACTCTCACACTGACCGGTTCATACTTAAATACAATCTCATGGTCGCCTGCTGGCACTTCCATACCCCTTAAGATATAATTGACTCTGCCATATTCAATTTGCTCGCCATCAAGGTAAGCATTCCAGCCTGGTTCGTAGTAAACATCCGAAAACACAACCATTTGTGGATCTGATGAACTGAAACTATAAACCATCTCTTCGGGGTGGTAACTTGTTAGCTGAATAGATCCCTCCTGAGAATAAGTTGACGTAGCATCAAAAACTCCATCAAATCGCTTATCAAAAACTGCGGTCTCTTTGGTGTCAATGGTATTCAGTTGATCTATTTCCTCGTTAGGATTTTCTACCATATTCAAATTATTCACAAACCATGCATTACCCAGGGCACCACTGTTTCTTTGTGCAACGGCCTGATTTTGTTCGTTTGCAGTAATAAAATACTTCACATTCAGCATGTTGATCACCTGCTGATTTCCCTGGCTCAAATGTCTTTCAATAAGTTCCTGGTATCGTTGTATCTTAATGGCATTATACCCACCTACCGAATAGTGAAAATAGGAGGTGATTCCATCCTGATCCAGTCTGCGCGTGGTATTGAAAACACGGTAATAACCTTTGTCCTGAAGGATTTGATTATCAGCCTGGGTAGGCTGTAGCAAGCTGTTTTTGTTTCTTTTGGCCTCGAAATCTGATGCTCCTATATACCGCTTGTTAACAGACCACAAATCAAAGAGTATGAGCAGTCCCAAGCCAACGACCACATATTTTAATTTCACATATCCTTTTAGATAAGTCCACAAAACCCCTCCCGCTAATGCTGTGAATACGAGCCCGCGAATGATGTCTGAAACAAACAGTGACTTTCTGTCTTTTACAATGGCATTTACAAGCCACTCAGGAAATCCATAGTTAGCATCACCAGCACTTTTGAAATTGAAAAGTGCATCTTTGAATAACATAAAGATGAGGCCAATGGCCCCAATGGTCATCAGGCTGTAAACAGTCTTACTGGCCAACCATTGCTTATTGTTGTCTGTCTCAACTAATTTCTGAAATGCCAGAGCAGATAACAGGGGAACAATGAGCTGACCAATACTGAAGCTCATGGTGACTGACCTAAACTTGTTATACAATGGCACATAGTAAAAGAAAAAGTCGTTGAACCACTCCAGATTCTTACCCATTGCAAGAAGTAAGGATAAACCAGTCAATGCCAAACCCCACCATTTAAGCGGACCATCCAGTATGAAAAGTGAAATAATAAATAGAAAAACAACGATGATCCCAAAATAAATAGGCCCCTGGGTAAAGGGTTGGTCTCCCCAGTACAGTGGAGCTCTCTGAGTAATATTCGAGATTACCTGACGATCGACTCCTTTGCCTGCAAGTGCCTGATAGGTGTTTGAATCTTCGTTCAGCTCCTCTCCGCTTGCGCCTCCATGAAAATAGGGAAACATGATTGTGAACGTCTCCATGATTCCACTGCTCCAGGCCATTGCATAATCCTTACTTAATCCTGAAGTTTCAGGTTGTCCCTCAGTTTTAAGTTCTGATCCTCCACGATTTGAATAAGATGAATACTCAAACGTGCTATACAGCTTACTGAAGTTGCAGCCAATCGCAAGAAATGTGGCCAATGCCAGTACTCCTGTTGCTTTTCCAAATTTGATCCACTCCTTTATTTTGATGGTATCGATCACCACTAATACCAGGTACCCCAAAACCATGATTAGCAAGTAATAAGTAATCTGAATATGGCCGTAGTACAATTGAAATCCGGCGGCAATGAATGTGATGATTCCTGATACAAATAGTTTACCCCTATATGCAAGGACAACTCCAGCTAAAACCGGAGCCATAAAAGCCATGGCAAGCACTTTGTTGTCGTGCCCCACTTCGATACTGATAAAATTGAAGGAAGAAAAAGCAAAGGCTAAAGAAAAGATGGCCGAAACCCAATGTGATACGCCAAATACCTGAAGTAGAATATAGAACCCAATGAATAAGGCAAAGACCATCATAATGGCTTTGGGAAATATGCCATTAAAAAGCATTCGGCTAAAGAATCCAAATGGATTGAGGTGGGATGAGGTCAGGATAGGTAAACCGGAAAACTCCTTATTGCTCCAGTGAATAACCTCCCCCTTCTCCCTGTAATCCGCCACTTCTTTCATCGAGCCGGAAAGCTGTACATTGTCACTTTGCACCAGGGTTTTACCCGAATAAAGTGGTGCAAAAAAGATGCTCACCAGGACAAAAAATATTGCTATTGGGATGAGATGAGAGACGAAGCCTTTGCTCAAATTCATAAATTTCTTAATTCTAGTTTTTTCAGTTCCTCACAAATGTATGAGATTTCTTCATTTGTCAGCTCCGGAAACAATGGAAGCGACAAGGTAGTTTGTGACAACTTTTGAGCTATCACCATGGGAGATTTGCCCGTTTGATAGAACGGCAACTGATCCAACTGAAAGGGGTAATAGATCCCCGTTTCAATTCCTGCCTTCTTCAATTGGTTGATCACTGCCGACCTATGCTCCGTAGTAAGTACATATTTATACCACACAGATTCATCTTCTTTGATATAAGAACCGAGCACGTTATTGAACTGGCTAGCTATACTTCTTCGTCTTGCTATCCAATCATCAAGTAGTGGCAACTTCACATTCAATATGGCCGCCTGCAGTTCATCCATCCGGCTATTCCGGCCAGGCAGGATAAACGCTCCTTTGTCGTTACGACCATAATCCCGCATTTTCAGTATTTGAAGGTAGATTTCCTCGTCATTGGTAACGATGGCTCCGGCATCACCCATAGCTCCCAAGTTCTTAGTGGGGTAAAAGCTAAAAACGCCAACATCACCAAAATTCCCAACATGGGTACCACCAACCCGGGCTCCATGCGCCTGCGCACAATCTTCGATGAGTCTAATATTACGTCCTTTACACAGTGTTCTAATCTCCCTCACTTCACGGGGATGACCGTATAAATGGATGATCAAAACGGCCTTTGTTCGTTGAGTGATTTTTTGTTCAATAAGTTGTGGGTCCATGTTCCCATCGTGCATCACATCCACAAAAACGGGTTTTGCACCCACACTTAACACTGCACTTACTACAGATACCCATCCAAAAGCTGGAACGATGACTTCATCACCATGCCCAATCTTCATTGCAGAGAGTGCCATTTCAAGGGCATCTGTTGCATTAGCACAAGACAAACAATATTTAGAGCTTGTATATCCAGCAAAGTTTTTTTCAAACGTCAGTACTTCATCGGCCAAAATGGCCTTTCCCCTTTCTAAAAACTTCTTAAAAACATCCTCAAAATCCTTCTCGAGGATTTGATTTTGCCGCGTCAAATCAAAAAAGGGTATCTGCATGTTTTATTTTCTTACTGCTATTAAAAGACCAATAGCTTTAATGGATTTTAAATTTTCATTAATATTGAGCGCCGAGAGGTCAAAGGAACAACATTCCCCTAAATTAGTGTTCAAATTCAATTTGCAAACAGGTTTTTCGTCTGGATTTCAAAGGTTGGATTTGTAATTATGAACAATTAACAGTTTCTGCCATGGTATGAACGGATTATTTTATCAAATTCGCGACTTGGTTTGACAAAATGATCATGTGATTCTCATGTGACCGATAATAAATAGACATTGTATAAATGAAAAGTATTGGTGTTTTTACTTCCGGTGGTGATGCTCCAGGTATGAACGCAGCCATCCGTGCTGTGGTCAGGTCATCACTTTTTCTGGGGTTAGACGTTTATGGTATCAAATATGGGTATAATGGGATGATCGATGGGGACATCTACAAGATGAAATCCTATTCGGTCAGCAACATTGTGCAGCGGGGAGGTACCATCCTTAAATCTGCAAGAAGTAAAGAATTCATGACCAAAGAAGGTCGTGCCAAAGCTTACGAGCAGCTAAAAAAGCGAGGGATTGAGGGACTGATCGCCATTGGTGGAGACGGTACGTTTACGGGTGCAAATATCTTCTACGAAGAACATGGCATACCTGTAATAGGAGCGCCCGGAACTATCGATAACGATCTGTTTGGCTCTGACTATACGATTGGATTCGACACTGCAGTAAATACAGCTCTGGATGCCATTGACAAAATCCGGGATACTGCCGCTTCACACGACAGGGTATTCTTTGTGGAAGTAATGGGTAGGCACTCAGGATATATCGCTATTCACTGTGGTATCGGTGGTGGTTCGGAACTGATCATGGTACCTGAAACCAGCACCACCATAAAAGATGTGATAGAAACCCTGAAAAAAGGTAGAGATAAGGACAAGACTTCGTCTATCATCGTGGTGGCGGAAGGCGACGAGCAGGGAAATGCACAGGAAATTGCCGGAAAAGTGGGCATGGAGCTACCAGCATTAGACATCCGGGTTTCTAACCTCGGACACATTCAACGGGGAGGTTCACCTACATCCTTTGATAGGATTCTGGCTTCACGATTAGGCCTTGCAGCGGTAGAGGGACTGATCAATGGAGAAAAGAATGTGATGGTTGGAATTGTCAATGATAAGATCACTTATACGAGCCTAAAACTGGCCATCTCCAAATCAAAACCTATCAATGAGGATTTGATGAGATTGACTGAGATCCTAAATACTTAATTTTTGATTTATCAATTGGATGGCTTCTTCTACTTGAGATGGAGTCATCCAATGAATTTCACTATCCCTGTTAAACCAGGTTAATTGCCGCTTGGCATACCGCCTGCTGTTCCTTTTCAAAAGTCGAATGGCCTCTTCCTTATCGTAATCACCATCCAGGTATTGGAATATTTCCCGGTAACCCACCGTCTGTAAGGCATTATGTTCCCGATATTTCATGAGTCTTTCAGCCTCCTCAAACAAGCCTTCACCTATCATTGCATCCATCCGTTGGTCAATCCGCTCATAAAGCACTGCTCTATCCAATGTCAATCCAATTTTCAGGTTTTGAAAGGGCCTCTCAATCTGAACTGAAGGTTCTCGAAATGAAGAATAGGGTTTGCTTGTCCCCCTGATCACCTCCAGGGCCCGCATTACCCGCTGAGGGTTGCTCCTATCTACACTAGAAAAATATGTGGGATCTGTATTCTTCAATTCGTCCAACAAGTATTCCATGCCTTGTTTTTGATAATCGTCAAGCAATTGATCTCTAACAACTGGGTCTACTCGTGGGATTTCGTTCATCCCCTCCCATAGGGCCTGGAAGTAAAGCCCTGACCCTCCTACTGCAACCACTACATCATACTTGGCAAATAATTGCTTCAATAGCTCAACCGCTAGCTTTTCAAAAGAGCCTGCACTGACATCTTCAGTGATTGCGTGGGAATTGATGAAATGATGTCTCACCTCATTTAGCTCTTCGCGGGATGGTTTGGCTGTACCGATCTCCATTTCCCGATAAAATTGTCTCGAGTCTACCGATATGATTTCGGTATTGTACCTTTTTGCCAATTTGATCGCAAAGGAGGTTTTCCCCACTGCGGTGGGACCTACCACTGAAACCAATAATTTCGATGCTTGCTCCATGGATCAGAAAGAGGGATTATTTGGTTAATTTTAAAGTCATGGATCTTGCAGATAGCGATATTAAGTCTCTTGAAAAAGAAGTCCTTAGACTAAAACGTCTACTTTCCGACAAAGAAAAGGCTTTTGAGGAACTCAAAAAACAAAATCCTGATCAACTGAGGCAACTATTTGATTCATCCAATGACCTTGTTCAGGTTTTGGATCAGCAGGGAAACCTGCTTTTTGCCAATGAAACCTGGAGAAACAAGTTGGGTTTTTCCGAAAAAGAGATCGCTAAACTGAATTTCTATGATACACTTCACCCGGAATTTAAAGCGGATACCAGCAGGCGGCTAAAAAACCTGAAAAGCGATCAGCATCAGGACTTTGAGACCGCTTTCTTGACCAAACGAGGCAAAAGCATATTTGTAAGAGGTAAAATCTATGCCGCTAAAAATGAGGGCAATACCATCCTGCGATTTATCAGCTATGATGTCACCGAAAGGTATCGCGCCGAGCGCATTCAGAATATTTTCTATAAGATTGCCAACCTTACCATTACCCAGCACCGACTGGACGAATTGTATAGGCAGATCTTTCTGGAGCTTAAAGAGATCCTGGAGGTCAAAAATTTCAGCATCGTCCTTCGAAACCATCCCAAAGAGTATGACTTCGTGTACAGGGTCAATGAGTATGAATCTTCACAAGATCACCCACTCACATGTGATGTGGAAAAATTGCTGATTGATTACACCTTTGAAATGGGCAAACCCATGATGATTTATGCAGATGGGATACTCAAAATTTCAGAACAGAAAAAGCAAAAGCTCAAAGACCCGCTACCTACGATTTGGCTTGGCGTGCCCATCCGTTTAGATAGTACTAAAATTGGTGTTCTATCCATTTCGGCATACGATGAGCACTCATTTTACAACAATACAGATTTGGAACTATTGGACTTCATCTCCAGCCAAATTGGTCTTGCCAAAGAGCGGAAGAAAAATGAACAAAAGATCCAAAGCCAGGCGGCCCGGCTAAATGCCATTTTTGAAAGCTCTACCCACCAAATATGGTCCATTGATGCCAATTATGCTTTTACTTCCTATAATAAAAATTATGCTGATGCTTTCATTGATTATTATGGAATTAGTCCTCAGGTAGGCATGAGGCTTGAAGATCAGGCCATTGATACGAGGATCATTAATTTTTGGAAAGCCAAATACGACGAGGCTTTTAAAGGCAACATAGTCAACTTCCAACAGAAGCAAAAAACGGCCTCAGGTGCCCCTGTTTGGAGGGACATCTTCCTCAACCCCATTTTTCTTCCATCTGGAGAAATCGAAGAAATATCGGTCATTGCCAATGACATCACTGAAAAAAAACAGTCCGAGACAGCACTCAGAGAGAGTGAAGAAAAATTCAGAGATATTTTTGAATCATTTCAGGATATCTATTTCCGATGTGACATGAAAGGGGTTATCTCAATGGTGAGTCCTTCCATTCTAGAAGTGGCTGGATACGAACCTTCAGAACTAATTGATCGAAACATTACGGACTTTTTCAAATCTGATAACTCCATCGAAGAGCTTTTCAATATGCTCTACAAATCCAATAGAGTAAGCAATTTTGAAGTTAGCGTAAAAACGAAAGGCGGCAACACCATACAGTTTCTCAGCAATATCAGGTTAATCCATCGCAAGAGCACAAGCTACGAAATCGAGGGCGTGGCAAGAGACATTACCCAACTCAAAAAGACCAATGACGAACTCCGAGAGGCTAAGGAGATTGCAGAACGGTCACTCAAGATCAAGGACCGGTTTTTAGCCAATATGAGCCATGAGATCCGAACACCTATGAATGGCATCATTGGTATGATCGACTTATTGGGGTCTACCCATCTTGATGAAGAACAATCAAACTACGTCCGCACAACGAAAAAGTCTTCTGAAAACCTGCTAAACATCCTCAATGACATCCTGGACCTATCTAAAATTGAGGCAGGAAAGATGACCCTCAGGCGTGAACCGGTTAAAATCGAGGATACCTTTCTAAAAATCTACGATCTGTACTCGCAGCAGGCTTTTATGAGTAAAAACTCCCTTTTCTATCATCTCGATGAAGAAATCCCGGAATATATTTTGACTGATGAGACAAGGTTTATGCAGGTGGTCTCCAATCTCACCTCCAATGCCATCAAATTTTCTCCCAAAAAAGGCACGATCAATCTGAGTATCCGGGTGATCAGGAAAAAGAAGAAGAAATACACTTTTAAAATCTCAGTTAAGGATTCGGGTATTGGGATTTCAAAGCAGGATCGGGAAAAGCTATTTCAAAGTTTTAGCCAAATTGATAACTCCAACCGGAAAAATTTTGGAGGCACAGGACTCGGCCTGGCCATCTCCAAAGAACTGGTGAAATCTATGGGTGGAGAAATTGGTGTCGTATCTACGCCCGGACTTGGTAGTACTTTTTGGTTTACTTTCACAGCCGAAAGTATAGATGCAAGCCAGGTTGAGTCCCTCAAAGAAGAAACCACCCTGACCAGGCAGTTTACATCTGCTATTCCAAAGATTCTGCTCGTAGACGATAATGACATCAACCGAAATGTGGCATCAAGTATTCTAAGAAAGTCAGGTTGTGAAGTAATAGAAGCTTCCAGTGGGTTTGAAGCCATCAAAAAGATCAAAAAAATACATTTTGACCTGGTATTAATGGATATTCAAATGCCGGACATGGATGGAGTAGAGACGACCAAAGAGATCAAAAAACTCAAAATACCGGACCTCCCACCCATTATTGCCATGACTGCCTATTCGATGGAAGAGGACAGGGAAAGCTTTATCAATGAAGGCCTTGATGATTATATTTCAAAACCTATTAAAGCCACTGCACTCATTGATAAGGTGAAATCATGGCTTGACTTTGAGCCGAATAAAGTAAGCACTGACGTGTTTACTGAAGAAAGTGAGCAGTTAGTCATCAATCAAAATACCTTACACCAACTGCATAAGTATGGTGGCAAAGAACTGATCGAATCAGTATTGATTGATTTTGATAAGGAAGCTACAGAACAGATTAAGAATGCTAAATCCTACTACCAGAAAAAAGCATACGAAGAGATGAGGCGTGAATTGCACACATTGAAAGGAAATGCAGGGACTCTAGGAATCGAACAGCTATCGGGGTTAGCTGCCACAGTGGAAAAGTCATTAAAAGAGAATAAATTTGAAGATATATTGCCTAACTTAAAGCAGTTAGAACGCAGCCTGAAAGAATTCAAGGAGAGTTACACAAATTTCATTAATACTTAAAATGAATAAAAAGATCCTTGTTGCGGAAGATAGCTCGGTCATACAAAATCTGACCAAACGGGTGTTGACTATGCAGCAATATGAAGTCGTGGTAGTGAAAAATGGTGCTCAGGTGATAGATAAGCTGAATAATGGCGATTTTGACCTGGTTCTGCTAGACATACACATGCCTGTGATGGATGGGATGGAATGCGCGAAAAAAATCAGGAGTTTTCCGGATGCAAGAAAGGATATTCCCATCATTGCGATTACCGGAAATGCCAACAACTACAGCCTGGAAGACTTTAAAAACACAGGCATCAACGATTATCTGCCCAAGCCCCTAAACTATGATAACCTGGTAGAGGTAGTGAAGAAGTATCTGACAAATGAAAATTAAATACAGCAAGCATTTCCTAAATAAGCTAGAAGATATTTTTTCAGAATCAGACTATGTACTCAGATATGAAAAAGGTAATTTTCAGTCGGGGTATTGTATTCTGAAAGAAACAAAAATCGCTATTGTGAACAAATATTTTTCCCTGGATGGAAAGATCAACAGCTTGTTGGAAATTCTAAAATCCATTGATATAGATACCAGCAAGCTGAGTGAGAAAAACAAACAGCTTCACAGGGAAATCAATCAAACGCAGCTACAGTTTTGACAGTAACGTTTCTGGGTACGGGCACTTCACAGGGAGTACCTGTGATTGCATGTGATTGCGAGGTATGTACATCCCTTGACTTTCGTGACAAGAGGACAAGAAGCTCAATTCATGTAGAAGTGGATGGATTGAGCCTGGTGGTGGACACTGGGCCGGATTTCAGGACCCAAATACTTAGAGAACGCATTAAAAGACTAGACGGTATACTCTTTACACATCAGCACAAGGACCATACCGCAGGAATGGATGATATCCGCAGTTTTAACTTCCACCAACAAATGGATATGCCTATTTATGGCACACCAACAGTTTTTGAACAACTGCGTCGCGAATTTTCCTATGTATTTCAGGATGAAAAATATCCGGGAGTACCCAGGGTTAATCCTATTGAAATTGGTAACAAACCTTTTTCCATTCAAAAAACGACAATTCAACCGATAGAGGTTTTGCATTACAAGCTCCCTGTGTTTGGGTTTAGGATCCATGATTTCACTTACATCACGGATGCCAAGACCATCACCGAAGCAGAAATCGATAAAATCAAAGGATCGAAAATAGTCGTATTGAATGCACTTCAAATAAAGCCACACATTAGTCATTTCACCCTGGAGGAAGCATTGGAAATGGCCTATAAGCTAGGTGCTGAGCAGACCTACTTTACTCACATCAGCCATAAACTGGGAAAACATCGGGATGTAGCCTTAGAGCTCCCTGACAATGTTCATCTGGCCTATGATGGATTAAAGCTCACGCTGTAAGCAGAAGGCTCTACATTTACCTGTAAATCAAATGAATGTTTCATAACTACTTCTTTTTAGACCGGCTAGCTCAATCGCTTAATACCGAATTGACTGGATTGGAGCTGAGAGAATGTTTTTCTCAAAACAAAGACGAGCTGATCCTGGGGTTTTCTAACCAACAAAAAGAATGCTATATCAGAGCATCGCTTTCACCGGAAATCTGCTTACTTCAATTCCCGAAGGAGTTCAAAAAAGCCAATAAAAACTACATTGACCTGTATGAGGAATTGATTGGGCTAACCGTTACGCAGGTAAGTGTATTTTCCTACGAAAGGTCATTTAAAATTGTTTTTGAAAATGACCTTGAGATCATTTTTAAGATGCATGGGTCAAGGTCCAACATCCTGATAGCAAAAAATGATCAGGTAATAAAGATCTTTAAAGGACAGCTAAAAAATGATCTGACCATTGTGCCATCCGAATTGAATAAGCAGCTTATCCTGGATGCACCTCATTTTAATGCAGTTAATGGAGATCTGCGGAAATTTTTACCTGCTTTAGGCAAAGAAGCCAATAAGTTTCTTGAATCAATGGGGTATTCCAAAAAGTCCCTAACAGATCAATGGCTCATGACGCAGCAACTTCTTTCTCAATTGGAAGAGAATCCCATAAGGATCTATAAAGGCAATCCTCCTGAAATTTCATTATTGCGGTCGGATAAGGAGATCTTTCTGGAAACACGAGATCCGATAGATGCAGCCAATGAGTTTTACAAACTTTACACATATGGTTTCTACCTCAGTTCTGAGAAATCGCAAGCGATAAAACAAATTGACAAATCCATACAGAAGCTCAGGAATTACTTGGATAATTCCTCAAATAAGCTCAGTGAAATCAAGAACCGCAGGACCTACGAAGAGCTCGCCAACCTGATCATGGCCAATTTACATCAGATCACCACAGGTAGTAAAAGTGTGGTGCTACAGGACTTTTACCAGGGAGGCGAAATAGAAGTAAAACTCAACAAAAATCTATCTCCCCAAAAAAATGCTGAGCAATACTATCGAAAGTCAAAAAATCAGAAAAAAGAAATTGAGATACTCAGGACCAATATCGAAAACAAAGAAAGGGAGCTGGCTAATCTCCTCAAGAAAAGGGAGCAAATTGAATTGATGGAAGACATTAAGTCCCTAAGAAAGGAAATCCCTTCAAAAATCAAAAAGGAAGAAGAAAAACCGGAACCTTTTACCAGATATCAATTCATGGGCTACACGCTTATGATCGGTAAAAATGCACGCAACAATGATGAATTAACGCTCAAGTATGCTACAAAAAATGATCTGTGGCTGCATGCCAAGGATGTTTCCGGCTCCCATGTAGTGGTTAAGTTTCAGCCTGGCAGTGCCTTCCCTGGCCCAGTTATAGAAAGAGCTGCTGAGATTGCTGCCTGGAATTCTAAAAGAAAAACCGACACATTATGTCCTGTGATCTACACTCCCAAGAAGTTTGTTAGAAAACGAAAAGGGGATCCTCCGGGAGCGGTGATCGTGGAACGGGAAGAAATTATCATGGTCACCCCCAGAGGGATAGAATAATTACTCTACCTGATTGATTCTCAACATGTTGGTGTGACCTTTCCAGTGAAGCGGCATGGATGCAGTATTGATAAAGATATCACCTTTCTCCAGGTACCCTTCTTCACACAGGAAGTCCTCTAGTTCTTTAATCGTTTCGTCTATGCCTTCAAATTTTTCATAGTAGAATCCGAAGACACCCCATACAAGGCTTAATTGTCTAAGCAGTTTTTTGTTACTGGTAAATATGAAAATATTAGACTTTGGTCGGTGCATTGCTACTCTGTAAGCAGTATAACCTGACTTTGTCATCCCAATAATTGCCTTTGCACGGGTGGACTGAGCCAATCTGGCCGCTGCTCTAACCAAAAGGTCATTCAATCTTGTAGAGGACTCTTCATCTTCCTCTTCGGATGTCTTAAAAAAGATGGACCTGGAGTCACCCTCCACAGCAGCTATTGTGGTGGCCATGGCTTTCACAGCTTCAACCGGGAATTTTCCCGATGCCGATTCAGCAGAAAGCATGAGCGCATCGGCTCCATCCAATACTGCATTCGCCACGTCATTTGTTTCAGCCCGTGTAGGTCGGGGATTTTCAATCATGCTTTCCATCATCTGGGTAGCAATGATCACAGGTTTACCCAAAGCATTACATTTTTTTACCATTCGCTTTTGGGCAATAGGTACGTTTTCCATAGGTATCTCTACCCCCAGGTCTCCCCGTGCTACCATGATCGCATCAGTAGCTTCTATGATTTCATCAATATTTTGAAGTGCTTCGGGCTTCTCTATTTTGGCAACCACTTTAGTGTGCTTACCCGACTTTTCAATTGTTCTTTTTAATGAATAGATATCTTCAGCAGTCCTCACAAATGAAAGTGCTACCCAGTCTACTTCCTGTTCAAGCCCGAATTGCAAATCCTCCTCATCTTTTTCAGTCATGCTGGGGGCCGAAACCTTAGACATAGGCAAGTTGATTCCTTTCCGTGACTTAAGAATTCCTCCGTGAATGACTTTTGTCACCAGATGATCTGCATTAACTTCCTCGGTGATCAGCTCCAGGTTTCCATCATCAATCAGTATTACATCACCTTTCTTAGCATCTTTTACGATATCCTTATAACTGGTGCTGATCCTTTGGCTATTGCCTAATACTTCATCAATCCCAATAATTAGTTGCTGACCAGGCACAATCTCTACTCCATTGTTCTCAACTTCGTTGACACGGATTTTTGGTCCCTGAAGGTCCTGCAGCAAGGCCACCTGCACTCCCTTCTCGTCAATGATCTCTCTGACCATATCGATAACCTCTTTATGTACTTTGTGAGATCCATGGGAGAAATTTAATCTTAAAACATTGGCGCCGGCCTCTATTAACTTGGTGAGTGTCTCCTTGTTATTACTGGCCGGACCTATAGTGGCAACGATTTTTGATTTTTTAAAAAATTGATTCTTCATCTATAAGTAAGTCTTTTATAGCTTAGTCAATGGGAATGTAATAATTACATTAAAAAAGCAGATTTTCCTTTTGTTTGATTCTGTCTAATTTGATCCTGGTCACATAATCAGCGAATCTGAGTTCGCGAATTTGCTCATAAATTTTTTCAGCCCACCTGTCTTCAGTGAGATTTCTCACTTTCAACAAAAAATCAAACCTACTGAGTTCTTGAATCAAATATTGATTAACACCATTATTTGATGAAATGAGCTTATTTTTCAGCAAATGAACCATGGAATAATCATCTTCATGAATCAGGTTTGAAATAAGAATTTGTCTATGATCAGTAAATTCTATCTTTATGTCTTCAGCTTTTACCAGATGGAAAAGATTTAACTGGTTCAAATTCCACGCTAATTTATATTCTTTCACTGTGGATACAATGCCAATTAAATCAAAATCGAAGTCATATGCAGCTGTTAACCTATTCTTTTTCATTACCAGGTCTTCGGGACTCAAAATTATCCAAAAGCACCTTTAATCATAGTTCAAGAGGGTATTTAAATTAGTTTGATTATATTGGTTTTAATGTATTTCTTTGCACAGAATTTTAACTAAACCTCAAAAAAATGTCAGAAATAGCACAAAAGGTAAAGTCAATCATTATTGACAAGTTGGGTGTTGAAGAATCAGAAGTTACTCCTGAAGCGAGTTTTACCAATGACTTGGGCGCTGACTCCTTAGATACTGTGGAGCTCATTATGGAATTCGAAAAAGAATTCAACATCTCTATACCTGATGATCAGGCCGAGAATATTGCAACTGTTGGCCAGGCTATCTCCTATTTAGAAGATAACGTTAAGTAATTACCCTACCCTCCTTTTATGGAATTAAAAAGAGTTGTAGTCACTGGAGTTGGTGCACTTACGCCCTTAGGCAACAACAAGAATGAATATTGGAATAACTTGTCCAAGGGTGTAAGTGGCGCTGCCCCTATTACTCGATTCGATCCCATAAAACATCGAACACAATTTGCATGCGAGGTCAAAAACTTTGACCCTCTCGACTACATCGATCGCAAGGAAGCAAGAAAAATGGACCCTAATACCCAGTATGCCATGGTGGCTGCAGATGAAGCCATTGTTGATTCGGGTTTGGATCTGGAAAAAGTCGATAAGGATCAAATCGGTGTGATTTGGGGAAGTGGAATCGGAGGATTCAAAACCTTCCAGGATGAGCTTATCAATTATGCAGAGGGAGATGGAACACCAAAGTTCAATCCTTTCTTTGTACCCAAGATGATCATCGACATTACTCCGGGGCTTATTTCCATTAAGTATGGGTTCAGGGGACCAAATTTTGCCACCGTATCCGCATGCGCATCATCAAATAATTCCTTAACTGATGCCTTCAACTACATTAGACTTGGTATGGCAAATGCCATTCTAACAGGTGGTTCGGAAGCCGGCGTGCTTGAATCAGGGATCGCCGGATTCAATGCAATGAAAGCACTTTCGGAAAGAAATGATGATCCTGCGACAGCATCAAGACCTTATGATAAAGATCGTGATGGATTTGTGCTGGGCGAGGGTGCCGGAGCGCTCTTATTGGAGGAGCTTGAGCATGCTAAGGCCCGGGGAGCAAAAATCTACGGTGAAGTATTGGGCTGCGGAATGTCTGCCGATGCTTACCACATTACTTCTCCACACCCTGAAGGTGAAGGGATTATCCTTGTGTTGAAAAATGCCTTAAAAGATGCAGGGATAGATATCAAAGAAATTGATTACATCAATACACACGGCACCTCTACTCCATTAGGAGATACCGGTGAACTCAAGGCCATCCAGGCTGTTTTGGGTGACCATGCATACAACATCAACATTAGCTCAACGAAGTCTATGACCGGGCACTTGCTCGGTGCAGCAGGAGCGATTGAAACTATAGCCTGCTTATTGAGCCTTGAGAAGGGGATTATACCTCCTACCATTAATCATTTTACAGATGATCCTGATGTAGATCCTAAACTGAATCTAACTTTCAATAAGGCTCAAGAACGAGAGGTAAATGTGGCCGTTAGTAATACTTTTGGTTTTGGTGGTCACAACACATCTGTCATCCTGGGTAAATTTAACGGGTAGTGCCGTCATTAGTGCGTGTAGCTTTTAGTCGACTGATTAATATCTTTAATCGTCAGGACAAAGACCTGTTCAGGAAATTTAAGCTGATCACCGGTCGTACACCACTGAATATCGGGCTTTATAAACGAGCCATGTTGCACGTAAGTGCTGCCTCCATCAATGACAAAGGCCTCAAAGACTCCTACGAAAGACTGGAATATCTCGGGGATGCGGTTATCGGGATGGTAGTGGCCGAACTGTTGTTCAAAAGATTTCCTTATAAGGAAGAAGGATTCCTGACCGAGCTACGGGCAAAAATTGTAAACAGGGAATCCCTGAATCTTCTTTCAAGGAAAATCGGGCTTCAGGACATGGTCAAATACCAAAAGCACAAAGGATCTAAGCTTTCGCATAAGTCGGTTCTGGGAGATTCGCTTGAAGCACTGGTGGGAGCCGTATACATCGACCATGGATTCAAATTCTGCAAAGAATTCATCGCCAACAGACTGATCAAACCACATTTTGACTTTGAAGAACTCTCACGTGTCACAACAAATTACAAGAGTAAGATCATTGAATGGGTGCAAAAAGAGAACAAAGAAATCAAATTTGAGATCGTCAACTCCAATGACAATGATCGCACCAAGCAATTCATTGCCCAGGTTTTAATAGATGGAGTGCCATTGGAAAAAGGATATGGATTCAGTAAGAAAAAGGCAGAACAGGATGCTGCTTACAAATCCATCATCATGCTAAAAATAGAATAGTGGGAAAAATGCGTATCGGTGGGGCATGCCTTAACCAGATCCCTATGGATTGGGATAACAATGTAGGGAACATTCTAAAAGCCATAGAAAAGGCCAGGGATCTTGGCGTACAAATCCTTTGTCTTCCAGAATTAGCCATGACAGGATATGGCTGCGAAGATATGTTTCTCAGTGAATGGGTTCCCCAAAAAGCATTGGAAAAACTACCAGAAATCATTGAGCAGACGCAAGGGATTTCAGTGGCTGTGGGACTACCATTGATCTTCGAAAATCAGCTATTCAACACCGTATGTTATATTAAAGATCAACAGCCCCTGGCCTTTTATGCCAAGCAAAAGCTAGCCAATGATGGTGTCCATTATGAGCCCAGGTGGTTCACTGCATGGCCCTCCGAAAAAGTCACATCCTTCAACTTCCTCAACCAATCTGTCGCATTGGGGCATCTCACGGTACAAGACTATGGACATGAAATTGGTTTTGAGATCTGTGAAGACGCTTGGCGAGAAGACAGACCGGGATGTCATCTAATCAATGAAGATGTGGATCTGTTTCTCAATCCAAGCGCAAGTCACTTTGCTTTTGGAAAGGCTGCCTTTAGAGAAAATCTTGTTATTGAAAGCTCCGGAATGCTTAACTGTACGTATTTATACACCAACTTGCTGGGGAATGAATCCGGAAGAATGATCTATGATGGAGACATCATCATTGCCCAGAATGGAGCATTGAAAGCTCGAAATAAAAGGTTGTCCTTCCAAAATTTTAATCTGTTGGCCACAGACGTGGACTTCGATCATGCTGAAAACACAACGCTACAGATACAGCCCGATAGCAAAAAAGCCATTGACGAATTTGGGCAGGCTGCCTCATTGGCCCTCTTTGACTATCTAAGGAAAAGTAAAAGCAAAGGGTTTGTTCTATCCCTCAGCGGTGGTGCTGACTCAGGATGCATTGCCACCCTGGTGGCAGAGATGGTCCGCAGAGGGATGGATGAACTGGGCGAAAAAGGATTTATTGAAAGACTTGCTCTTCCCCTGGAAGAAGGAGGTCAAAAAAAGCTGGTCAACCAATTGTTAGCCACCGCTTACCAGGGAACACAAAATTCTTCCCCCGAAACATTGGAATCAGCCAGATCTCTGGCTGAAAGTATTGGAGCAAAATTCTATCAATGGGAAATAGATGATGAAGTTTGTGAATACACAAAAACCATTGAAAAAGCACTCAACCGAAAACTATCCTGGGACTCAGACGACATTGCCTTACAAAACATACAGGCCCGTGCCCGATCGCCCGTCATCTGGATGCTGGCCAATATTTCAGGTGCACTTTTACTCAGCACGTCGAATAGAAGCGAAGGAGATGTAGGCTATGCCACCATGGACGGGGATACCAGCGGGAGTATCTCTCCGATTGCCGCTGTAAGTAAGCGTTTTATCCTCGAGTGGCTTCAATACGCTGAAAAAGAGCTGGGTTATCATGGCCTGGCAATGGTAAATGGCATGCAGCCAACAGCAGAACTCAGACCATCTACCATGCACCAGACTGATGAAAATGACCTTATGCCCTATACCACCCTTGTGGCCATTGAAGATCTGGCGATCCGAAGAAAAAAATCTCCACTGGAGGTATATCGGGAGTTAAAAAATGAGTTTAAGGATAGCAACCTGCTGAAAAGTCATATCAAAAAGTTCTTTAGGCTTTGGTCGATCAACCAATGGAAGCGCGAGCGTATAGCACCTAGTTTTCACCTGGATGATTTCAATATCGATCCACGTACCTGGTGTCGTTTTCCTATTCTATCCAGTGGTTTTAAAGAGGAGCTGGAACTGCTGGATCAGGCTTAAGGTACCGGATCATAACCGCTCCCTCCCCAGGGATGACATTTGGCGATGCGTTTGATTGCAAGAATTAATCCTTTTAGCCCGTGTTTCATGATAGCTTCACGTGCATAATTGGAGCAGGTCGGTTGAAACCTGCACGTGCTTGGAAAAAGAGGTGAAATGCTATACTGATAAAAAATTACCGGAAGAGTAAGTAGCTTACGAAAGATATTCCTCACTAGTCAAAATTAAACATCAAATTTGTGGCTAACAATAAAATTGGTTCTGTTTGCACTTTTATAAAAGCCCAGCGTTAAAGTGACGGGAGTGAAATATACAACTAGTGAAAGTTTTTAGCATTTGGTGGATTGGTCTTGTTGTCTGTGGTCTCCTGTCTATACCCGGCAAGTCATTTGGTCAGATAAGATCAGCAAAGGTCCAACTTGCTGATACGCTGGACATGACACCCATCCGGATCAATAGGATCTATATTTTGGGGAATAAGAAAACCAAAAGAGCGATTATTACCCGGGAGCTAACCATGCAGGAGGGAGACACTATACCCGCCTATCGCCTGCCCGCCCTTTTTGCTGAAGACCGGAATAAAATTTACAACACCCAACTCTTTAACACTGTTTCCATAGAGAAACTCCAACTGGATTCCACATCAATTGATTTACTCATCAAGGTGGACGAGCGATGGTATTTTTACCCTTCACTGCTCTTCCAGTTATCTGATAGAAACTTCAACGATTGGTGGGTCAACAGAAACAGGGACCTTAGGAGGGTGAATTATGGTTTTAAGCTTTTTCAATACAACTTCAGAGGGAGAAATGAACTGCTGAGACTCGTTGCCCAGTTTGGCTTTGAAACACAGCTCGAACTAAACTACCGCATCCCTTATATCGAACCTTCGCAACGACATGGACTAACGTTTGACATCGGCTACTCCGAAAGGAAAAATATGGCGTACCAAACTGAAGATCATCTACCACAATTCACTCGAAGCAACAAAATTTTGAGAACTGCAGTTGGGGGAAGTATTATCCACAGCTATAGACCCAGCTTCTATACCTATCACTACACTTCTCTGGGCATGTATTCAATCCATGTTGCTGATACCATACCCATGCTCAATCCAAACTATTTTGAAGATGGAGATTCAAGACAGCAGGCATTTCGATTAGCTTATACTTTCACAAGAGACTACCGGGACAACAGAAACTACCCACTTTCAGGGTATTTTTATTATTTGCAGGTTGACAAGGTTGGTCTTGGAATCTTGAAAGATATTGACATCTGGAGGTTTAGAGGGAACTATTCCAAATATTTCGATCTATCGAACGGATTTTATATGGCCAATAGTGTGGAAGGGATGATCGCAACACCAAAGGATCAACCTTATAATAACTATACTAGTCTGGGTTTTGGGCCTACCCTGGTCCGTGGATATGAGTTGGAGCTCATCGAAGGATACCAGTACTTTTTATCAAAAAATGCAATCAGAAAACGTCTGTGGAAATCGGAAACTGATATCAGTCAGGTAATGCCCCTTGAGCAGTTTCAAAAAATTCCGTTCATTTTTTATGGGAACATTTTCTTCGATGCTGGTTATGTAAAAAACTATCCCAACTATGAACAAAGTAGTAGACTCAGTAACAGATTGATATATGGGATTGGCGTAGGGATCGATTTTATTACAATAAATGACCTGACGACCCGGTTTGAATACTCTTATAATGCGGAAGGAGATTTTAATTTCTTCCTCAATTTTAAAGCTGCGTTTTAATCCGGGTATAAACACACAGTGCCACCTAAATGGCGGCACTTTATTCTATACCTGTATATTATTACCTGGTCGGAGTTTTTGAGGTTTGAAGCTGTTTGGCCATTGCCGCTCCGATCAAACTTTCCAGTGGAGTTCCTCCTTTTTCATTCCCACCTATGATCATAGTTTCAGGGAATTTGATTTTAGCGATTTCAGCAGCCACGCGAATATCCCGATCCAATTCAAGCTGTAGTTTCACCTCGGGAGTGATACCAGCGCTAACTTTTTTGGCTATTTCATACGCATCAGCATCAGCCTGGACCTTCTTCTTTTGCGCATTCAGCTTTTCAGTCTCCAGGGCAATCGCTGCAAGCTTTCTATTGGTCTCCTCCTGCTTCAGTTTAGTCTCAATAGCGATCAGGGCTTTTACCTGCTCTTTTTCCTGAGCTACCCGCTCAGCAGCCTTGTCGCGCTCACCTTCTGCGATGATCCGCTGCTGCGCATCCTTCGCTGTCTCCACTTTTTGCTGCTCCAGCTGCCTTTTAGCTGATTCATCTCGCTGTGCTTCAAGACGCTGTTTAAAAGTAGCTTCAAGTTCCACATTGTCTACGATCACCTGGGAGACAATGATGTTATTCTCACTCAATTCATGGTCTATCCTTTTCGGTACACCATTCTCAAGGATCCTTTTTACATCATAGCTTGTTTTTATCTCCTTGATGGATCTTTCTTCATCCTGAATGGAGGCAAATACAGTATCTCGTTTCTCTATTTTTTCCACGGCATAAGCTCCTTCCTTTAGCTGCTCTTCGAATACCTGACGGAAACTTTGAGCTTCACCAGAAATATAATCCTGGGCTGCAAACATGTAGGCAGTGTTTACCAACTGCTCCTTTACCGTTGGCACAATCGTATTATTCACAAGGTTGCTCATCGTCCTGAATTTGACCGCCAGTCCAATGAAACTTTCTTCATCTCGTGGCAGTTCAAACCTCGTTGAAACATATCCTGAAGCAGTCACCTGATCGATGAACCTCAGAGGAATAGGCTGCATCAGACCACTTACCTCTCTCTCATCTACCTCAATCCCATCCCCAACAACCTTCACGTCTATGAACTTCTGCCACTTATCAATTTTTGCAAATCCTCTCCATTTGATCCCCTGCTCCATCACCGCGCTCATCCTACCTGTGGGATAAACCAGTAGATAATTAAATCCTCTATCTGCAAAAAAGAACAATGAATTGAGCAGCATAAGAACTGCTCCAATAAACAATAAGACCACCCCCTGCCCAACCTTGAATTTCTTCAACCAGGCCAGGGTCTCTACCTGAATATCGATTCGGCTAATAACGATTACCGCGATACCCATGATGAGTACTAAAAAACCAATAAATGTTATCATGTGATTAGAATTTAAGAGTTAAACAATAGGGAGACAATTTTTAACTCTTCTTCTGGATATGATGATGTCTCAAAAGCTGAGCGGGCCTAAGAATGGAGTGTGTAATTGCTTATACGATTATACGTATTTTCCACATAATTGGTTGCATTAGTTGCCATGTATCCGTATTCGAAGTATATAATTTGGTATATTAGATAATATACATATTATATTTTGAATGACCTCTTTTACTTTTTATCGAAATTTTTCCACTTTTTCATCTTACCGGACTTATTGAAGAAATACCACTGCCCTACTCTTTGACCATTATTATAGGTGCCCTCATAGGTCTTGTTCCCTTCTTCATCAAAGTAATGCCATACACCGTGTTCATTGCCCCGCTGAAATGATCCTTTCTGATAAAGTGCCCCATTTTCATGATAAAAATGCCATAAACTGTCGGGAGTCCCTTCCGTATAGTAACCCTCCCGCTTCAAATTGCCATTCTCAAAATAGAACAGCCACTTCCCCTCATACAAACCATCTTTGAAGATACCGACCTTTTCTAACTCCCCGTTGGGATGATAATACCATGCAGAATCCTGTATTATACCATTTTCCCAATACTCAATGCCTAAAATACTTTCATCGAAATCATAGTATTTCTGATTGCCATGCAAAAGATCATTTTCAAAATATAGCTCCGAATTGAGTGTCCCCTCCGGATAAAAGTAAGTCCATAGACCTGTTTTACCTGCTTCATCTAACTTACCATAGGCCTTCAACTTTCCGTCTTCATAGTAAATAGAATCCTGACCGAATACGAGAATCGGAATAAGAATAAGCACAACCATAAATTCTCTCACCATAGAAAATTAAGACGCTTAATTTGACTTAAAGTTATAATGTTCATATTTTACGTATAATGTTACGTTTTGTGCTATACGGAGCAGTTCTCTTTCTTGCTGACATAGTCTCGGCCCAAGAAGAGTACAGCCTGGGAGCTCGAAACAGCGCCTTGGCTGGAGCCTCACTGACAATCAATGATGCCTGGGCCAATCTCAATAATGTGGGAATGATTGGTAGGGCAGAAAATGCTACGGGCGCCATCACATATCAAAACAGGTATAACATCCCCGAATTTATGGTATTGGGGGGTAGTTACATCCAAACATTTGGTCTTTTCAACACTGGTTTGAGTTTTTACCGGTTTGGGACAGACCTTTTTAGTGAACAAAAACTTGGATTGGCTGTAGGCAATACCATTCAGATGGTGAGTATAGGTGCAGGAGCCAATTTGATTCAATATCGAATTGAAGGGTTAGGCTCCTGGCAATACTGGGTTTTTGAGCTGGGTGGAGTCGCTCAATTATCAGATCAGTTATTTATTGGCGCACATATATTCAATATCAGTACGGGTGATCACTTCCCTGTGATGATGAAAGCCGGACTTTCATACAGACCCATCCAAGAACTCATGATCAATCTGGAAACCCACAAATCACTCGATACTGATGCGAGATTCGTTGCAGGGATTGAATACTATATCATGAAACCATTGGCGCTTAGATCAGGAATATCTACCAGACCATTCAAGAGCGCTTTCGGATTGGGATTTGCTATCCAACCCTTGGAAATCAATTATGCCTTTTCTGATCAAAGTGACCTTGGATCAATCCATGAAGTTTCCCTGAATTTTTCATTAGGTAAGCCATGAGGTCCTGCCTGCTTCTTTTCATCACGATTTTTCCTTTCTTCATAAAAGGACAGGATCGCGATATAGACCTGGAAAGCTTTGCAGAGAGGTTTTATCAGCTCCAGGATGATGATTTGCCCTATGAACAAATATATGAGTCACTGCTTCAGTATTATATGCATCCCGTGAACCTAAATAAAACAAGCTCTGAGGAATTACTATCACTAAATATCTTAACGCCTGAACAGATCAATCACTTAATGGACCATATACGGAAAAATGGTCCTCTGATCTCCATTTATGAGCTACAATCCATCCCATCCTTCTCTCCTGAAATCATCAGGGATCTGTTGCCCTTTGTAACCGTAAGGGAAAGACATGATAGTCGTAACCTTTGGGAACGTATACGCGCTGAAGAAAATAATTACCTTTTACTTCGTCATTTCAGGACGCTCCAATCCAAGAAAGGCTATCAATCCGCCCAAAATGACCCGTATGTGGGAGATCCCAATTATTTCTATGCCAGATATCGTGTTTCGAAAACCAATGACTTCAGCCTTGGTTTTACCTTAGAAAAGGATGCAGGTGAACAGTTTTTTCGCAATGATTCTAGTAGTACCTCTTTAGCTGATTTCCAATCTTATCATTTCTTTCTAAAGGATAAAGGCCTGCTAAAAGCACTTGCTCTTGGTGATTATCAGATTCAACTGGGCCAGGGATTGGTCTTTGGTTCCGGATTTAGCTTTGGTAAAGGAGCTGAACCTATCCATACCATCAGAAGAAATGAGATAGGTCTGCGGCCCTACACTTCGGCGCTGGAATCTGGTTTTTTCAGGGGAGCCGGATTAGCTCTTGGCAATAATCACTGGACATATATCATGATTTATTCCACATTAGATCAGGATGCCCGCTTAATAAACGACACCACCTTTTCTGATTTCGAGGAATATATATCAAGCATTCAGGAAACAGGTTACCACAGAAACCAATCTGAACTTGCCAGGAAAGACCAACTTCGCGAAACGACTTATGGTGGTGGACTTTCTTACCAGTCCAGGTATTTTAGATTGGGGATCACCTCTATATTCAATCGATTTAGTCATCCTATCCGGAAAAAACCTAACAATTACAATCAATTCGAGTTTGTTGGGACTGAAAACTGGACTGGAAGCATCTATGGGTCATTCCTCTGGCAAAACATCAATGCTTTTGGCGAATTGGCTCAATCTTCTTCAGGCGGTATTGCCTACTATGCCGGTCTAATCGCAAGCCTTACCCCTCAAGTTGACTTTAGCTTTTCGCTCAGAAATTATAACAAGAACTTTCACTCATTCTACGCCAATGGTTTTGGTGAACAATCCAGAACCATTAATGAAAAAGGAGCCTACTGGGGACTAAAATTCACGCCCTACAGAAAGCTGATACTCGCTCTTTATTTTGACCATTTTGAATTCCCCTGGTTAAGGTACGGCATTGATGCACCTTCTGAGGGAATGGAATATTTAGGTAGACTCACTTATAAGCTATCCAGGAAAATTCAGCTATATGCGCAGTATCGCGAGGAGGTAAAGGAAGTCTCTGCAACTGAATCTGTTTCCAACCTGAGTGCTTTGACATCAGGGATAAAAAGAAATCTGATCTTCAATGCGGATTATGAGGTCACTCCCTCCGTATCAATGAAAACCAGGCTTCAAACTTCTAACTATGACCTGGGCGAGCTCAAATCGGCTGGTTTTGCACTTATGCAGGATATCCAATATAAAATCTGGCGACTGAAATTTGATGCCCGCTTTGCCATTTTTGATACGGACAATTATGACAACAGGATCTATGCCTATGAAAGAGATCTGTTATATACTTTTTCTATCCCTGCATACGCCGGAAATGGTACCCGAACCTATATCATGATGAGATACTCCATCAACCGAAGTATAAATCTCTGGATTAAATATGCCCGGTTTAATTATCAGGACGCCCAGCGCATCGGAAACGGAAGTGAAGAAATCTCTGGCCCTGTGAGGTCAGATATTCGAACCATGCTAAAAATAAATTTCTGAATCAATCTAGGCTCACAACCCTGCCCTCCTCAGAGGATAGATAGGCTGAATAGATCACATTCACACAGTCCACAGCCAGGTCTATACCCGAATAAGGGTCTCTATCTTCACGAATGGCCTGAATGAAGTCATTGATCTCCTGTGAAAAGCCTCTAAACCAATCTTCATCGCAACTTGGCCGGTTCCACCCTGCTTTTGTTTCCAGTTTTTCCATAAAATACTCTTTTTCAAAAACAGCAGGATCTACTGCATAAGTCTCAATGGCATCATTGCTTGTCATGTTTGCTTTGATCACACCATCGGTCATATAGGCAGTCACCCGTGTATTCAATCCGCCAAGCCCAACATCGCTGATCATCACCGTGGCACGTGAGCCATCCTCAAAACGAATGATCAGGTTGGCCCAATCTTCCACATCGGTTGGATCAGAGCTGATCCACTTGTGAGCACCTGCTGCTTTGGCTCGCTCGGATGCATCGGTGTGGATGAGGTCTGCCGTATCAGCCATCACAGAAACGGGCCTGATGGGTTTTCCCAGTCGCTGCATCCCTTCCCATTGCTTAAGGTGCAAGCAAGCTCCCACAGAATGCGCCCCCATTCTCAACAAAGCACCACCTCCCATGTTTTTCCATTCTTTCGAATACAATGAATTCGAACCTGAGTGGTTTTCTTCTGCGCGGAGTTCCAGGACTGAACCTTTCGAAGCTGCCATCAGATTACGCATTTTGACAATAGGAGGCGAATAAACCCAATTCTCAGCATAGCAAAATTTCACCCCATTGCTCCTCACAGCATCCCTTACAGCTTCAGCGTTCTTGCGTGCGCCCTGAAGCATTTTTGCTCTGGGCACCATGAGCCCAATAGGTTCAGGATCTCCGGGCTCTCCAAAATATCCGGTCAGCGGCTTCTCCATAATCACATGCTTGCCAGCTTCAGCAGCACGAATCGCAATCTCATGATGTGAGGCTGGTGGAGTGCAGACATCTATCACATCAATATCTTTTTGAGTTAGCAATGCATCAAGGTTATCTGTATGAAAACCCACATTAAAATCCCTGGCGAAAGCTTCCGCACTTTCTACATTACGAGAGCAAACGCCCCTTATTTCAACCTGCCCGGGGGGAAGTTTACTGAAGTTTACCTGGTGCATCCTGGCGCCATACCTGGCCCCCACCATCCCTATGCCAATTGTTTTATCTGTCATATCGTCTATTAAAATTCAATGTTACCACTGCTTGCTGACTGATGGGAATTTAAAACCATAGTTAATATCCTCCAAACCAAATGGCATATCAAAAACATCCCATCGAAAAATAAATTAAAAATATTTCTTCTTCAGTGAAACATTTCAACATCAACAAAAGTATATGTATGTACATTTAATGTAATAACATAATTTTAATATGGAAACTTTAACTAAAACAATCTGGTCAATTGACCCTACACACTCTGAAGCAGGCTTTAAAGTGAAGCACCTGGTAATCTCTACAGTAAATGGAAAATTCAATGAATTTGAAGGATCTGTAGAAACGGAACAGGATAATTTTGAGCATGCCAACATCAGCTTTACTGCAAAAGTGGATTCTATTTCTACAGGTGTCGCTGACCGGGATGCTCACCTGAAATCTGATGACTTCTTTAATGCTGAGCAGTATCCTGAGCTCAAATTCCAAAGCACTTCCTTTGAAAAAGTGAATGATGACGAATATGTGCTCAAAGGAGATCTTACCATCAGAGATGTGACCAAACCCGTATCACTGAAAGCTGTCTATGGCGGAACTGTGACTGATCCCTATGGTAACACCAAGGCCGGATTTGAAATCAGTGGAAAAATCAACAGAAAAGAATTCGGATTGAAGTGGAGTGCTGTGACAGAAGCAGGTTCTGTAGTGGTAAGTGATGAAGTCAAACTAGATTTGAATGTTCAAATAGTGAAACAATCTTAAGCGAAATTTGATTATATCTTCATGGCATCAATAGAAAGTATTCCTAACAAAAAAGGATCAGATCCCCGGTACCCGGTACATGATTTGATCATCAAGCGATGGAGTCCACGGGCTTTTGATCCAAAAGATATTAATGAAGAGGAGCTAAACCAATTGTTTGAAGCGATGAGATGGGCACCTTCCTCCATGAATGCACAACCATGGAGGATACTCTATGCCCACAAAGGTGAAGAGGGGTTTGACAAACTGGTTGAATCTCTTGCAGAGGGCAACAAACCCTGGGCAAAAGAAGCTCCTGTTTTAATGTTGGCGATGGTAAAGAAAGACCTGCCAAACGGATCACCAAACGGGTCGGCCAGACACGACCTGGGATTAGCCATGGGCAACCTACTTGTACAGGCTACCAGTATGGGCATCGGACTCCATCAAATGGGAGGCTTTTCAAAAGAAAAAGCAACATCATTGTTTAACATACCCGATGAGTTGGCTCCCAACACTGTGATAGCACTTGGTTACTTTGGAAATCCGGATCAACTCCCGGAAAAATTCAAACAAAGGGAGCTAAATCCCCGAAGCAGAAATGAGGTAAGTGATTTTGCCTTTCACAACGCCCTGGACTAACTAAAAAAAGGCATCCAGTCCAGTAATTTCTTTTCCCAGGATAAGCAGGTGGATATCATGGGTGCCTTCATAAGTGATAACAGACTCGAGATTCATCATATGCCTCATAATTGGAAAATCAGCCGTAATACCCATACCACCCAGTATTTGCCGGGACTCTCTGGCAATATTTAGTGCTACCTCCACATTATTACGCTTGGCCATTGAAATCTGCTGGGTAGTGGCTTTGCCCTGATCCTTAAGCTGACCCAATCTAAAATTTAATAGTTGGGCCTTTGTGATCTCTGTAAACATTTCGGCCAGCTTTTTCTGTACCAGCTGAAACGATCCGATAGGTTTACCGAATTGGATACGCTCTTTAGCATATTTTCTGGCAGTTTCGAAGCAATCCATCGCAGCTCCAATGGATCCCCATGCAATCCCATACCGCGCACTGTCAAGACAGGCCAGTGGTGCTCCCAACCCATCTTTGCCTGGCAAAATATTTTCCTTTGGGATCTTCACATTGTTAAAAACCAGCTCCCCCGTTGCAGATGCTCTCAACGACCATTTACCGGTTGTTTTCGGAGTAGTAAAACCTTCCATACCCCTTTCTACCAGTACACCTTTAATCCTTTTATCTTCATTTTTCGCCCATACCACCGCCACATCTGCGTATGGAGAGTTGGAAATCCACATTTTAGCGCCATTCAGCACATAATGATCACCCTGATCCACAATTTTGGTCTCCATCCCTGCCGGATTAGATCCATGATTAGGTTCAGTCAATCCAAAACATCCCAAAAACTCTCCTGAGGCCAATTTTGGTAAAAACTTCTCTTTTTGCTCTTCAGATCCGAAAGCATAGATAGGAAACATCACCAGGGATCCCTGCACAGAAGCTGTAGAACGCATGCCGCTATCGCCACGCTCCACCTCCTGCATGATCAGGCCATACGAAGTATAATCCAGTCCTCCTCCACCGTATTCTGGAGGTATTGTAGGGCCAAATATTCCGTGCTCACCCATCTTTTTTACGATCTCCAAAGGGAAATGATTCTCTTCGGCCCAGGACTCTATATAAGGGGTAATCTCTTTCTTCACAAAGTCTCTGGCTGAGGATCTTATGATCTTATGCTCTTCTGTCAGCAGGTCATCTATCTGATAAAAATCAGGAGCTTCAAAATCATCAATAAAGTTTCGTTTATTTGCGAAGTCTTTTTCAGCATTAATTGGGGTTGACATACCTAATTTTTGTTTTAAGTCGTAATAACTCAAATTTACAACCAAAGCAACAGACCGAATGACAAAGCGTAAGATTAGTGCAGATATCCTGGCACAACTGGAAAAATTGGATGCAAAGTTTGATGCAATGGGCCAGAATCTCTCCTCCTATCTCGACGGACTGCTTCATTCGGATTACCTTACCTACTGGGATTATATTCGACTGGATACACTGCTAAGCCTACAATCTCCACGGACGAGTTTTCCTGACGAAAAAATCTTCATTCTATACCATCAAATCACAGAATTGTATCTCAAATTGATTTTGGTAGAACAAAATCAAATCCTGGAGGATTATGGCAAGTCAGATGTTGACCAGTTCATTAAACGCCTGGAACGGATTAATCGCTATTTTGATCATTTGGTCAACTCCTTTGATATCATGATCGATGGAATGGACCGGGAGCAATTTCTCAGTTTCAGGATGTCACTTTTGCCTTCTTCAGGTTTCCAATCAGCACAATTCAGGCTCTTCGAGATCGGTGCAACGGATTTTTATTTGCTAACAGAACACGAAGTACATTCAAAGTTCACTTTCAAATCCCCTTTGAAAGAAATATATGAAAACCTGTATTGGAAAAAAGGGGCTACAGAGCTTGCGACAGGTAAAAAGACCTTAACGCTCAAGCAATTTGAGGATAAATATGCGGAAGAATTTTTACAGAAGGCCTCCTTTGCCAAGGACATCAATATCCGGCAGCAATACCATGAATTCTTTGAAGGAGACCAGAAAGTAATAGAGGAATTGAGAAAACTGGACCACAAGTCGAACGTTGCCTGGCCCCTTGTACATTACAAATCGGCTGTGAAATACCTGCAAAAAGACCCTAAGCTCATCAAAGCATCCGGAGGTACTAACTGGCAAAAATATCTTCCGCCAAAAAGGAAGAAGATTATATTCTATCCGGAACTTTGGAGTGAGGAAGAAATTGAAAACTGGGGTTCTAAACTTTAACTGGATTACCTTTGTAAACAGATGAGAATCATCTGGTTAATTATAGGGGTATGCATAATAAGTGAAGTCCAGTCACAGACGTTCATCAAACGCACGTATTACGATGATCTTCATGAGATGCCCAAAGAAGTCATCAGCCTCAACAAGCAGGACTCATCTTTGCACGGTCCTTTTCTCAGCTATTATACCAGCGGATCTTTACAAGCTGAAGGCTATTATCTGAATGGTCTCTCTGACAGTACCTGGATATTCTATTTTGAAAATGGTCAGAAAAAGGCCGAAGGAAAGTATAGCCAGGGCAAACAAACTGGCAAATGGAGATACTATTTCGAACGAGGTAACCTCCGAGCAGAAGGTATCATGAAAGACGATGTCAAGCATGGCGCTTGGACATTCTACTTCGAAAATGGATCAGAAAAAAGTTCAGGAGTATACTATAAGGATCAAAAAGAGGGCATCTGGAATTACTTCTATGAAGATGGTATCGTAAAAGCTCAGGCGTTTTACGAACGTGGGACTGGAAATTACAAAGAGTTTTATCCTTCCGGAGCTGTGAAGAATGAAGGAAAAAACATCGATGAAAAGAGTGTGGGTAGATGGAGATACTATTATGAATCCGGTGAACTGGAAGCAGAGGGTGAGTATTTCGGCGGTTTACGCAACGGGTTATGGAAATACTATCATAAAAATAAAACTGTAGCAGCAGAAGGCAGGTTCCTGGGTGGAGAGAAATCAGGAATTTGGAAGTACTATTATCCGGATGGGTCGATCAGTAGTGAGGGTCAGATGAAGCAGGACAAGCAGGAAGGTTTTTGGAAGCTTTATTACCCTACAGGCGATCTCAAAGGAGAGGGAAGCTATGATCAGGGCTCCGGAACATATACCGAATATTATGCCAATGGAAAACAAAAATCAAGTGGCCGGATTAAGGATGGACTGAAAGAAGGTACCTGGACTTTTTTTTCGGAAGAAGGACTTGAGGAAGGTAAGGCTGAATTCAAAAATGGTGTAGGAGAATACAAAGGGTTCTACCCGGATGGCACCCTCAGAATGGAAGGAACCATAAGAGATGATAAGCGGGTGGGAGAATGGACCCTTTACTACCCTGACGGTCGCGTGGCAGGAGTATATAAGCCGATCTACGAAAACGAAAAACCGATCTTCAGAACCAAGGATCTGAAAGACCCCAATGAAAAAGGCAGCGATAAACCCGAATACAAATTCCGGAACAAAAAGATTCGATATTTCAACCCTAGCATCAACGAATACCGGGGGGTCATTTTTGGTACAAACCCACTTTGGATGCCCTTTGGAAGCTTACCCCTTGCCGCGGAGTACTACATCCAGGAGCGAATTGGTTACGAGTTAGAAGTTACTGTCATTCGTCGGCCATTCTTTTCAGCCAATGAAAATGTCCTTGTGGATGACTTATATTCAAGGGGTAGCAAAATAGAGTTTCGACAGAAATTTTATCATCCAGACACACCGATGGGTTTATTGTACTTTGGTCATGAGGTGATAGGGGAAATCCAACGGCATTACGTAAATGTGATGGACAATCAGGGGAATCAAAGTAGCCTGAACGCTTCAGAGGTAAACTATGGGTATGGTCTCTTTATCGGCACAAGGTGGATGGAAAGACCCGGGGACAATGGTTTTTCGGTTGACTTCAGAATCGGGTTAGGACTGGGAAGAAGACATATCACCAATAATTACGAATCCACACCCTCGAATGATGACTTGTTTTTGGAACTTAATCGGGATGAATTTTATTTACCCATTATATTCAGTATCAACTTAGGTTATGGCTTCCCCAAAAGAAGAACAACAAGTACTTTCTGATTCAGCTCCCCCAATAGAAAAAAAGAAATACACGGTAATAATTGGAGCCACTCCAAACCCAATGAGGTATGCATATTTTGCTGCACAAAAATTAAATCGGCATGATCACCCAATCTTGCCATTAGGGATAAAAAAAGGTCAGGTAGAAGGCATTGACATTTTGGACCTTAGGAGAAGGCCGGCTCTTGAAAATGTGGATACGGTTACCATGTACATCAACCCGATCCATCAGGCCGAATGGGAAGATTACATCCTAAGTCTTAAGCCAAGAAGAATCATTTTTAACCCTGGAACAGAAAACCCCAGGTTTGCCTCGAAAGCAAACAGTATAGGCATTGAAACCTTAAATGCCTGTACGCTGGTCATGTTGAGCGCCGGAACTTATTGAGTCCTTTCAACAGAAACTTTAGGCACACAAATCACTCCCCGCTTGATCATCTTATGGATCTCTACAGCAAGTTTTTGATTTTCCATGTCATCAAAATCAATTTCATTCCCATTATAGCTGAATAAAGAGAGGTTCATTAGTTTAGAAATACCTGATGGTATGTTAGTGATCTGATTGTTCGAGATATCAATATCCTTTAGCTGACTAAGCGATAATACCTGATCCGGAAAGTCTACCAGGTAATTATTATTGATACGTATCACATTCAGGTTTGCTAGTTTGGCTATTCCCTCAGGCAGCACACTCAGACGATTATGATGAAGATAAAGCTCCTTAAGTCCATTTAATTCGCCGATGCTTTCCGGAACATCATAGACCTCATTATGTGCCAGGTATAAAATTTCCAGGTTTTTTAGCTTGGCCAGATCAGGTGGGATCACCTCAAGTTTATTGTAATACAAATCAATTACTTCGAGTTTTTCCAACTCGAATAAATCAAGAGGTAATCGACGCACTTCATTTTTATACAGCGAAAGTTTGGATAGGTTTTGCATGGCCGAGATACCCTCCGGCAGTTCAGATAGGTCATTATGCAGCATTTGCAACTTTTCTAAGCCACTGAGTTGATAAAATGAGGGATCAAGGGACTCGATATTACAGCGATTCAGGTAAAGTTCTTTTAAGAAGGATAGTTTGTGATAAGGACCTTCTTTAATTTCTAACAAATAATTTCTATTCAAACTAAGTTTCTCCAGGGAATCTATTCTGGAGAGCCTGTTTACAGCGATTTCTTCAAAAAGATTTTGATCCAGAATCAGATGCTTAAGCCCTTTCAGCTTTTTAACTCCATGAGGCACCCTTGTCAAAGTATTGTCACCCAGGTCCAAAGTTTCGATTTGTGGTATTCGCTGAATGCGTATCCACCAATAATCCTCAAGCGTATTGTTTTTCCAGGAAATGCTCTTTAAATGTTCGAGCTGACCAAGCTCAGCAGGTAATTTTTTGATATTGTTATAATCCAGGACCAGCTTTTCAATATTTGAAGCTTGATATACAAAGGGTGGTACCCTATCCAAACCTGCATAGCTCAAATCGATTTCTTTTAGGGTATCCAGCCTTTGATTTGCTTTCAGCCATTCCAGTTGCTCTTCGCCTGAAGCAGTGTGCCGCTCCAATTCTGCCTGCCTCACTGAGTCCAGTGTTTTTTTCGGATTATCTGCCAAATTCTGAAGATAAATCTGACGCACCCTTCGTCGGTTTTCCATTATTTGCCTCAAACTATCCATGTTCGCCATCCGCTCCTGTCCATATCCAGGAAGGGATGAAATGAATAATAAGAGCAGTAGAAATCTAATCATTTAACTAACTATTTAGTTATATCAAAACTAGTAAATGTTTTGACATCAAACAACCCTCTCCATGAAGCATAATTTGCTTACTTTTGAGGTTTTAAACGACACTACATGGAACAAGATAAGTCATTAGGTAAAGGAAACTATTCAGCAAACAATATTCAGGTTTTAGAGGGGCTGGAAGCCGTGCGAAAGAGACCTGCCATGTACATAGGAGATGTAGGCGTAAAAGGGCTTCACCATATGGTTTGGGAGGTTGTGGACAACTCCATCGATGAAGCTCTAGCGGGATACTGTAATAACATCACCGTCGAGATCAATGAAGACAATTCTATTACAGTCACTGACGATGGACGGGGAATTCCTACAGACCTCCATGAAAAAGAAAAAAAATCAGCTCTTGAAGTTGTAATGACTGTTCTCCACGCAGGAGGTAAGTTCGATAAAGATACCTATAAAGTTTCCGGGGGTTTGCATGGTGTGGGTGTATCCTGTGTAAATGCACTGTCCACTCAACTAATAGCTACTGTTCATCGAAATGGCACTATTTATCAGCAGGAATATTCTTTGGGTGTACCAAAGGCCCCTGTGAAAGAAATCGGCAAAACAGACATTACTGGGACAGTCATCAAGTTCATGCCCGACAGCAGTATTTTCATCGTATCTGAATACAACTATGAAACCATTGCCGGCAGGCTCAGGGAGTTGTCATTTCTGAATGCTGGTATCAGGATCCATTTGGTTGATCACAGGGACACTGACGAGAACGGAAATTCCATCAGGGCAGAGTTCTTTTCCGAAGGAGGATTGAAAGAATTCGTGAAATACCTGGATAGCACCAGAGAAATTCTTATTCCTGACCCCATTTATATAGATACTGAAAGAACTGGAGTTCCAACTCAGGTTGCTATGAGCTACAACACCTCATTCAATGAGAATGTTGTTTCTTATGTAAACAACATCAACACCATTGAGGGGGGGACACACGTTGCCGGTTTCAGGAGAGCCCTGACAAGGACCCTTAAATCATATGCGGATAAATCAGGGTTACTGGACAAAGTTAAAATAGACATCACCGGAGACGACTTTAGGGAAGGTCTTACAGCGGTCATTTCGGTGAAGATAGCAGAGCCACAGTTTGAAGGTCAAACCAAGACCAAGTTGGGTAACAATGATGCCATGGGCGCTGTGGATACGGCTGTATCGGAAGCGCTCAACGAATACCTGGAAGAGCATCCCAAAGAGGCCAAGCAAATTGTTTCCAAGGTAATTCTTGCAGCTCAAGCAAGACATGCAGCTCGTAAAGCCCGTGAAATGGTTCAAAGAAAGAATGTACTTTCTGGCACAGGACTTCCGGGTAAGTTGGCCGACTGCTCTGACAAGGATCCGTCTTCGTGTGAAATCTACCTGGTAGAAGGTGATTCTGCTGGTGGATCTGCCAAACAAGGTAGGGACAGAAAATTCCAGGCCATCCTCCCCCTTCGTGGAAAGATTCTGAATGTGGAGAAAGCTCAGGAGCACAAGATTTATGACAATGATGAGATCAAAAACATCATTACCGCATTGGGTGTTTCTTTCGGAACCGAAGATGACCAAAAAGCGCTCAACATGGAAAAATTAAGGTATCACAAGATCATCATCATGACCGATGCTGATATTGATGGTAGTCATATCCGTACACTCATCCTTACTTTCTTCTTCCGGTATATGAGGGAGTTGATAGAAAAAGGATACCTGTACATCGCTCTGCCTCCACTTTATTTACTTAAGAAAGGTAAAAATGAAAGATACGCCTGGTCTGAAAATGACAGGATGAAAATCGTAAAAGAGTTAGCCGACGGTAAGGAGGATGCAGTCAATGTGCAACGATATAAAGGTCTCGGAGAGATGAACCCTGAACAATTGTGGACAACAACTATGGATCCTGAGACACGAGGTTTAAAGCAGGTAACTATAGAATCAGCAGCTGAAGCCGATCACTTGTTCTCAATGTTAATGGGTGACGAAGTTGGGCCTCGACGAGATTTCATCGAGAAAAATGCGAAATACGCTAAGGTAGACGTTTGATAACTTTTACTTAAATGCAGTCGTTATCATTTGGAATATGGCTAAAAATAGCTTCCAAATGATAGCGAATGAAAAAAGTATTGCCGATCCAAACGCCAGAACTATGAGTAATATCAGTTCAAAAAACTTCTCCATTGAATAGTTATTGGTCTAATAAATAAAGTCAATAATCCTTGAATAGTTCAAATTTTGTCAAAAAAGTTATCCACAGAACATCCTCATATTGGAAATATTCAATCTTTACACTGATATTTTCAATTTTTTGCAATATTTCATGGGGGCAGGGCTACTGGCAACAGCGTGTGGAATATGAAATGGACATCGATTTCGATGTGAAAACACACCAATTTTCCGGAAATCAAACCTTAAAATATTACAATAATTCCCCAGACACGTTGTATGACGTTTTTTATCATCTGTACTTCAATGCCTTTCAGCCCAACAGCATGATGGATGTACGGAACAGGTCTCTTCCTGATCCCAGTCCAAAGATTTCTGACAAAATTTTAAACCTTGATTCGAGCGAGATCGGTTATCACAAAATCAGCTCATTGTCACAGGATGGAAAACCCCTTGATTACCTGGTTGAGGGTACGGTATTGGAAGTAAAATTGGCTTATCCGATTCCACCAAAGACTTCGGCCGTATTCAAGATGGAATTTCAGAGTCAGGTTCCACTGCAGATCAGAAGGTCCGGAAGGAACAGTGCGGAAGGCATCGATTACTCTATGTCGCAGTGGTATCCAAAAATGGCAGAATACGATACCAGAGGCTGGCACACCACACCTTATGTAAACAGGGAATTCTATGCGCCCTGGGGCGATTTTAATGTCTCCATCACCATTGATAAAAATTACATCCTGGGAGGTACTGGTATAATAAAAAATCCTGAAGCAGTAGGATATGGATATGCTCCAGAAAACCCTTCTTATGAATCTGTAGAAAAACTCACCTGGAAATTTGAGGCCAACAACGTGCACGATTTCGTTTGGGCTGCAGATCGAGATTACGTTCATGAGATACGCAAAGCTGAAAATGGCTTTGATGTTCATTTTCTTTACCAAAAGCAAGAGGATGCCGAAATGTGGTCTAAAGCCATTGATTATACGATGAAAGCGTTTCCTTATATCCAGGAAAATTTCGGTGAGTACCCTTATCCCCAGTTTTCGGTGATCCAGGGAGGTGATGGAGGAATGGAATACCCTATGGCTACTTTGATCACCAGCGGCAGAAGTTTAAGCTCATTGGTGAGTGTGATCATACATGAGCTGATGCATCAATGGTACTACGGAATTCTGGCAAATAATGAAAGCTATTCCGCATGGATGGATGAAGGATTCACTGAGTATGCTGAAATGTATACCAAAGCATTTATTTATGACAGTAAAGGCCGGGACCATGAGTTTTTCAATCCAGTTGCCAGTGCTTATGTGAGCTATATCATGTGGGCTAAAACTGGGATGGAAGAGCCAATGAGTACGCATGCCGATCATTTTGTAACCAACAATGCTTATGTTGTTGCAGCCTATACAAAAGGAAAAGTAACGCTGCAGCAATTGAAATATATCATAGGCAAAGAAAATGTAGATGAGGGTTTGTTGAAGTACTATGATGAGTGGAAGTTTAAACACCCCTGGCCTGAAGACTTTTTCAGCGTAATTGAAAAGCAATCAGGTATTACATTAGACTGGTATCATGACTATTGGATTAACTCAACGCATGCAATAGATTATGAAATTCACGAAGTAACCCCATCCTCTAAGGTTTCATCAAAGGTTGTTTTAAAACGACTGCAACGTATGCCCATGCCTATTGATCTATGGGTGACAACAAAGAACGGAGATCGGCAATTGTACTATATCCCTTTAGGAATAATGAGAGGCGAAAAACCTAATGACTTCGCTGTAGAAAGAACCATACTTCCTGATTGGGCATGGACGCATCCGGAATACACTTTGGAAATAGACATACCTTTCAATAAGATCAAGAAGATCGAGATTGATGCTTCCGGATGGATGGCTGACATCGATCGTAAAAACAATGTATTCCCCCGGGAAGACTAAGTTAATTCACATCTGCACGGATACTGATCATTTGAGAAGGTCCGATAGGGTCATTTGAAAATATGGTGACTGTCTTATATTGCCTGCCTCGCCTACCTGATGTGTTGAATGTAACAGTCATCGGAATTGACTCCCCTGGCTTTAGCTCAGTTTTAGGCAATGAGGAGACCGTACAACCACAATTACCCCGAGTATCTCTTATGCTGAGGGTGTTTTTTCCAGTATTAGAGATCTGAAAGGTGGTTTTCACGGTATTGCCCTCCGTCAACCTTCCAAAGTCATGATTGGTTCGATCAATAGCCAAACGCGGTGCGTTGGCCTTCTCCTCAGCTGTCATGGGTGGAAAATATTCTTCTATTGTAGCTACAACGAAGAGTTCCTTCATTTCTCCAGGAGCCTCGGAGGTAAAAAACCGAACATTGTCTGTATGAAAACCCAGGCTTCCCTTTTTCTTAGGATCATAGGTCACCACCAGTTGCCCGGATTCATTTGGCTCCAGGGTCTGTGGTTGCAACGCTAATGAAATGAATTCAGGTATCATTCCCCTTTCCATAACCAGACTCATAGCCTCATCTGCATCATTGTGAATATCAAACGATTTAAACACTGGTTTTTCATTGGTCATCCGTCCCAGATTCAGGGATTTATATTTAATCCGAAGCCCACCCATTTTTAATGGCAACTCCTCAGCTACAGTTTTAGGGGCAGGCTTTACATAGCCCTCAATGAAAAGCGTTGCATTCCCTCCGGGAGCATTGCTGGTGACCTGTAAAGATTTCTTAAATTGTCCCGGTCGGTTCCTGGGATTATACTGAGCCTTGATGAAACCCGAGTCTCCCGGCATCACAAGTTCCTTGGTCCAGCCCGGAGTGGTACAGCCACAAGAGGCTTTTACTTGTATGATCTTGATCGGTTGGTCCCCTGTATTTTTGAACTGAAAACTATAATCGATCGGCCCCGCATTTTCATCCACATCACCAAAGTCATGGGTGATCTTTGCAAACTCAATCTTGCCTTGTGCCTGCAACTGGACACTATAAAATATGCTAACAAGGATAATGACGATTAATCTCATTCTTAAACTTTTCTTAAACGGGTACAAAGATTCAAATTATTTAGGTTTGCACAAAAAATATTATGTCGCGCATCCTTACTGGAATTCAAAGTTCCGGAAAACCACATTTGGGTAACATCCTCGGAGCCATTGCACCAGCTATTGAACTTTCTAAGAACGAAAAAAATGAATCTTTCTTATTCATAGCTGACCTTCATTCTTTAACCACAATTAAAGATGCAGATCAAAGAAAAGAGAATGTAATAGCTGTAGCTGCTGCCTGGCTGGCATTTGGTTTGGACACTACAAAGAACCTGTTTTACCGACAGAGTAAAGTAACTGAGGTTTGTGAACTTGCCTGGTATCTCAATTGCCTCACACCCTTCCCTATGCTGGCTAATGCACATTCATTCAAAGACAAGTCTGAGCGATTATCCGATGTCAATGCCGGGCTGTTTACCTACCCGGTTTTGATGGCGGCAGACATCCTATTGTATGATGCCAACTATGTACCGGTAGGAAAAGACCAGAAGCAGCACCTGGAGATGACCCGTGACATTGCTTCCAGTTTTAATAACCAGTATGGGGAAACTTTCGTGATGCCGGAAGCCAAAATCGATGACAATGTGATGACCATCCCGGGCACTGATGGTCAGAAGATGAGCAAGTCCTACGGAAATACCATTGACATCTTCCTACCCGAAAAGAAGCTCAGGAAAAACATCATGTCTATCATCACGGATAGCACACCTATGGAGGAGCCCAAAAACCCTGATACATGCAATGTATTTGCAATTTATCAGCTACTGGCAACGCCTGATCAAACCGAAGATCTGAGGCACAAATATCTCGCTGGTAATTATGGATACGGTCATGCCAAACAAGCACTGTTCGAACTTCTCATGGAGCTTTATAAAACAGAGAGGGAAAAACATGATCATCTGATGAGCAATCCTGCAGAAATTGAAAGACTGCTCGAAGAAGGTGAAAGAAAAGCCAGCCTAATTGCAAAAGAAGTATTGGCAAGAGTGAGAAATAAGCTCGGATTTTAATATTTTTAATTCAAACCTCAAAAATTTACTATGTCGCTAGAATCAAGGGTATCAAGTTGGTTAGATAGTCAGGCCATCGATCAGGAAACCAAAGAGTCAATCAAAACGCTCCAATCCAAAAATCAGGAAGAACTTACAGAATCATTTTACAAAGATCTGGAATTTGGTACCGGGGGACTCAGAGGGATCATGGGTGTAGGCTCAAACCGCATGAATAAATACACCATTGGTATGGCTACGCAGGGATTGGCTAACTACCTGAACAGAAGTTTCCCTAATGAGGAGATAAAGGTCGCAATTGCTCATGATAGTCGGAACAACAGCCGGTTCTTTGCTGAGACCACTGCTGCAGTATTTTCTGCCAATGGCATCAAAGTGTACCTCTTTGAATCGCTACGCCCTACCCCAGAACTCTCATACAGCATCAGAAAACTCAAGTGTAAGAGTGGCGTTGTAATCACAGCGTCGCATAACCCCAAAGAATACAATGGCTACAAAGCCTACTGGGATGACGGTGGCCAACTTGTACCCCCTCACGACAAAAATGTAATTGATGAGGTCAATAAGATCAGCTCTTTCGATGATGTTAAGTTTAACGGAAACTATAGCCTGATCGAAATAATAGGAGAAGAGATCGATAAGCAATACATAGATGTCTTAAAGGGCTTAAGCCTCTCACCGGAAACCATTGCCAAAGAAAGTGACACCAAAATCGTGTTCAGTTCCATTCATGGTACTGGAATAAAGCTGGTTCCCAGGGTATTGGAAGCTTTTGGTTTCAAGAATGTTACCGTAGTATCTGAACAGGCCGAACCTGATGGCAACTTCCCAACCGTGGTATATCCCAATCCCGAGGAAGCTGAAGCCATGAGCCTGGCCTTGAAAAAAGCAGCAGAAATTGATGCAGATCTCGTGATGGCTACAGACCCTGATGCTGACCGGGTAGGCATTGCTGCTAAAAACAAAAACGGAGTATTTCAGCTACTCAATGGCAATCAGACAGGTACCCTACTGATCTATTACCTCCTGAAAAAGTGGCAGGAAAACAAAAAGCTGGATGGAAAGCAATTTGTGGTGAAAACCATTGTCACCACTGATCTGATTAAAAGAATTGCCGACCACTTTAAAGTTACCAGCTACGATACATTGACGGGATTTAAATATATCGCTGAACTGATCAAAGAATTAGAAGGTAAATCAAAGTTCATTGCTGGTGGGGAAGAGAGTTATGGGTATTTGGTGGGTGACAGTGTCCGTGACAAAGATGCCGTAGCATCATGTGCCATGATTGCTGAGATGGCAGCCTGGGCAAAATCAGAAGGCCTATCCGTCTTTGATCTGATGGAGAATATTTACCGGCAATTTGGATTTTTCCTTGAATCCCTGAAATCTATCACCAGGAAAGGCAAAGCAGGTGCCGAAGAAATTCAAGAAATGATGGTGAAATTCCGGAAAGAGCCTCCATCGTCTCTTGGGGGATCAAAAGTCGTTAAACTTATTGATTATCAATCGTCTACAGAAAAAGATTTGGCCACCGGAAAAGAAAAGCCAATTGATTACCCAAAATCCAATGTGCTACAGTTTTTCACAGAAGATGAATCAAAGATATCTATCAGGCCATCTGGAACAGAACCAAAAATCAAATTTTACTTTTCTGTGAATACTAAATTGGATGACAGTGAATCCGTGGACGAGGTCAAGGCAAAGCTTGACTCTAAAATAAATACTATTATTTCAGACCTTGGACTTTAAGAAGTTGGTTTTGTATTGTTGATATCTCCTTTACTGGTTATCTTGCAAAGTTGAAACCAATTACCCGATTGTTCATTCTAACCTAACTTTTATCGCTCTTGAACGTCACGCTCAACCTATTACTAGTCACTGTCGGTTTCGTTTTACTTATAAAAGGGGCTGACCTATTGGTCAACGGGGCTTCTTCTCTTGCCAAAAGGTTCAATGTTTCAGATATCGCTATTGGTCTTACAATTGTAGCCATGGGAACATCTGCGCCCGAGCTGGTAGTGAATATTATCTCCGGAACAGTAATATCACCTAAAGGCACCCATGATGTGGTTTTTGGAAACATCATCGGCTCTAACATTTTCAACATCTTTCTCATACTGGGAGTTGCGAGTGTGATCTATCCATTGACAGTACAGCGAAATGCCTTGTGGAAAGAAATTCCTTACTCTCTGGTAGCCACAGTGATTTTCTTTGTATTAGTCAATGACAAAATGTTTGGATTGGGTGACAAGAATCAGCTGGGCATACTTGATGGTGTCCTGCTCCTGATCATGTTTTCATTGTTTCTGCTGTATATATTCCTGAACCTGAAAAGGAATCCGGACGACAGTGAGTTGATTGAAGATATCGCAGTAATGCCCATCTGGAAAACAGTAGTTTTTGTAGTCTTTGGAATTGCTGGCCTGACAATCGGTGGCAGAATGATTGTGGACAATGCTGTTTCCATTGCTAAAGCATTTCATGTAAGTGAAAAACTGATCGGTCTGACCATTTTAGCTGCAGGCACCTCGCTACCAGAGCTTGCTACTTCGGCTGTGGCTGCTTTTCAAAAGAAATCTGATCTGGCGGTCGGAAATATCGTAGGATCAAACATTTTCAACCTGCTGCTGGTCATTGGGGTGACTGCAATTATCCACAATCCAATCATTTACAACCCCGTTTTAAATACTGATTTGATCATTGTGATGATTGGTACATTTATGCTGTTCATCTTTATGTTCACCTTCAAGCAATATAAACTAGACAGATCGGAGGGATTGATCTACCTGCTGGGTTTTGTGGCTTATATGTTCTATTTATTCACAAGACTTTAACCGGTAATCGCTCAATTCTCCCTTAATTTACAGTGTATTTGCAACACTAAACGCCTTACTCATGCTTCCAAAAATCAATCCTACTGAAACATCGGCCTGGAGCAAGTTGAAATCTCACTTTGAAAAAACGAAAGACATTCAGCTAAAGGACCAGTTTAAAAAAGATCCCGAACGGTTTAATAAGTTCTCCCTGACTTTTGGAGACATGATGGTGGACTATTCTAAAAACCGGGTTGATGAGCAGACCATGGATCTCCTTGTACAACTGGCAGACGAGGTGAAACTGGATGAGGCCAAAAAACAAATGTTTGGAGGCGAAAAGATCAACATGACAGAAGACCGTGCTGTTTTGCATGTCGCGTTGAGAAACCGAAGTGGGAATCCCATCAAATTTGAAGGTAAGGATGTAATGCCTGACATCAATGGGGTCCTTGCCAAAATCGAGAATTTTACAAGCAAATTGCATGCTGGCAAATTACTGGGTTATACCGGCAAGTCCATCAATACTGTCGTAAATATAGGAATTGGAGGATCCAACCTGGGACCTTACATGGTAACGGAAGCATTGAAACCCTTTGTGAAGCCAGGCTTTGATTTTCATTTTGTATCCAATATTGACAGCTCAGATCTGGCTTCCAAATTAAAGGTTGTAGATCCTGAGACCACCCTCTTTGTGATCTCTTCCAAGACCTTCACAACTTTGGAGACGATGACCAATGCCAGGTCTGCCAAAGCGTGGTTTTTGAAATCAGCCAAAGATCAGAAGTTTGTCAAAAACCATTTTATTGCGATATCTACCAATACGGAGGCTGTTGCCGAATTTGGCATTGACACAGAAAATATGTTTCAGTTCTGGGACTGGGTTGGTGGAAGGTACTCCCTTTGGTCTGCGATCGGTATGTCTATTGCTTGTGCCATTGGTTATGACAACTTTATCAAACTTCATGAGGGCGCAGAAGCCATGGATCAGCATTTTCTGAATACCCGGTCTTCTGAAAACATCCCAGTGATCCTTGGGTTGCTAGGTATCTGGTACAACAATTTCTATAACGCAGAATCACAAGCCATTTTGCCTTATGATGAAAACCTGCATGCTTTCTCAGCCTATTTCCAACAGGGAGACATGGAAAGTAATGGAAAATCCGTGGATAGAAACGGTAAAAAAGTTGACTACCAGACAGGACCTATTATCTGGGGAGAGCCAGGTACAGATGGTCAACATGCATTCTATCAACTTATCCACCAGGGAACCAAACTCATTCCTTGTGATTTTTTGGCAGCTGCGGTAAGTCAAAATCCTCTGGGAGATCATCATGAAAAGCTCATCGCCAATTTCTTTGCTCAACCGGAAGCACTAATGATGGGGAAACCCCGTGAAGAAGTCATTAAAGAATTTGAATCCAAAGGGATTGCTGAAAAAGACTATCAACATTTAGTGCCATTTAAGGTATTTGATGGGAATCGACCTTCTACTTCCATCCTCTACAAGACCCTGGATCCGCATACTCTAGGTGCTCTCATTGCCATGTATGAGCACAAAATATTTGTTCAGGGTATCATCTGGAATATTTTTAGCTTCGACCAGTGGGGTGTGGAACTCGGAAAACAATTAGCCATTAAGATCTTACCTGAATTGGCGGGGGAGCAAACAGTAACAAGCCATGACTCATCCACCAATGCAATGATCAACTATTTCAAAAGACTGAGAGGCTAGTAGTTTCTTAGTTGATGGCATATAATTCCGGTAGCAATTCCTACATTAAGAGATTCTGCTTTGCCAAAGCCCCGAATCGAAATGGTGGAAGTAAGCAAGGGCCTCACTTTTGATGAGATACCGGCTGATTCACTGCCCATTACGATGAATGATGGCTTCGGAAAACTGGTTTTCACAAGGTCCTTCCCTCCCATATCTGCTCCAAAAACCGGTTTTTTGCTTTGCTTGATAAGTTGGATGATATCTGTATAGTAAACCCTTACGCGGGTAAAAGAACCCATGGTGGCATTGATTACTTTTGGATTATAAAAGTCTGCGGTATGTTCCGAGCATACAAGATGCTTAAATCCAAACCAATCGAGTGTCCTGATGATAGTACCTAAATTGCCAGGATCGCTGATATCATCAAGGATAAAGGTATAACCTTTCAGATCAGCCCTATCCAATGGGTATTCCTTCTTTCGTGCTACAGCAAGACATTCGTTATTTACTTTGAAAGTACCCAATTGACTCAACTCCTGTTCCGTTGAAACAATGACCTCGAAGTTTTTGTTAAAAACAAAAGGGTTTTGGTCAGCAAACAATTTTGTACAAACTATGCTCTCAATTTCAAATTCTGAGTCTATTAATTCCAATACGTTTTTCTTACCCTCGATCAAAAATGCATTTTCGATATCTCTATACTTTTTTATCTTGAGCGATTTGATGAATTTTGACTGTTTCTTTGAAATCATTGGGATAAGCGCGATTTGAAATTCAACCCTATATATTTTGTCCTCATAATCTTCTTAAGTTCTTGTCTGAGTCCCAGATTGGTTAAAGAGGGGGAAACTCTTCTATACAAGCAGAAATTTTCTGATGCTAAAAATATAAATAAAGAAACACTCCAGAACCTGGTGGCTCAAAAGTCTAATCAAAAGCTTCTCGGTTTACCTATAAGTCTTGAGGTTAAAGCCTATCAGATGGGCAAAAACGGATTCCTGTTTTTTAGTGCCTACGATTCAGCCAGGGTATCCCAAAGTCTCAACCGAATTGAAAGTAAGTATACGGAAAAAATCAATAGTGCCTCTAAAGACAAAAAGAAAAGCAGGTTGCGATCTAAGCTGATAAGCAAGACTGAAAAAAAGAACAGGAAACTTAAGGAAGGCAACCTGTTGATGCGCTGGGGCAGTCCTCCAGCTATCTTTGATAGTACGTTGATCCCAACATCAATTGAAAATATTGAACAGTATCTTTTTGCCAGGGGCTATTTCAACACAACCGTGGAAACAAGAATCACCCGCCCCAGGAAACACAGGACAATTGTTAAATACAACATCAAACAAAATACAGCCTATTACATTGACTCAGTAGTCTATGCCATCGAAGACGAAAAAGCCCGGGAATTGGTATTGAATAACCATGGAGGAAACCTTTTGTTAGGCAAGAGATATGACCAGGAGACGGTAACCAAAGAGCGGGAGCGCATCTTTGAATTGTTTGCCAACAATGGATATTTCGATTTCAAAAGACAATACATTCACTTTGGTTTTGATTCCACCACCCTTGGCAACAATCACCTGCTTTTAAAAGAAACCATTGCCAACCCTCCAAATGCACCTGCCCATAAAGTCTTTACCATAGACTCAGTCATATTTGATGCTAATATTTCAAACACTGAAGAGAGTTTAATCAGGAACCATAGACGGATAACGTACGAATTCTCTGAAGACAAGTATAACCCGAAAATCCTCGACTGGCGGATGTTCATTTATCCTGACAGCCTTTTCAGACGGTCATCTACGCTCCAAACCCAAAAGCAGTTGTCCTACCTCGACATGTTCAAGTTTGTCAATATCAACTATGACACAACTGACGGGAAATTTATTGGCACCGTATTCATCAGTCCGCTGGATAAGTATCAAACCTCCACTGAAGTTGGTCTCAGCGTGACTGACCAGGCCCAGATCCCGGGTCCGTTTATCAGTTTCAACCTTAAAAACAGAAACCTCTTCAAAGGGATGGAAATCCTTGAATTCAATGGCAATGCCGGAATCCAGGGGTTGTCTGGTGTGAGCTCGCTCGAAACACAATACTCCAGGTTGCAATACGGAGGTGAATTCTCTCTTATATTCCCTCAATTCCTCTTTCCATTGGGAAAATATTATAAATCAAAAATCGGACAGTATAACCCTAAAACCAAGCTGACAACAGGGATCAATTTTGAGGACAGAAAGGAAGAATATAAGCGACAAACATTTAACACCAGCCTATCCTATATATGGCAGGCTAAAGACAATTTCCAATTCACCCTCAAGCCCTTTGACGTGAGCTATATTAATTCGGCGCTTACCGATGAATTCAGCGATATATTACTCATATATGAGCAGGAAGGAAACCTGTCTTACGCCCGTGCCTTTAGTCCGGCCTTTGTGAGTAGTTCTAATTTTTCCATGGAGCTCAATATTAATAATTACGGCCTTACCTACCGGGATGCTGCTTTTATCAGAGCCAATGTTGAAACAGGAGGAAACCTTGAGGTACTATTTGGTGAAAATCCCTTTGGGGATCAGCTTGAGTACTATAAATATGTTAAATCAGAGATAGACCTGAGACAAACCTTTAGGATGAACAGTCTTACGGAGGTCGCATACAGAGCCCATGTGGGTTTTGCCTACGTTTATGACGACAACAATTCTTTGCCCTACGAAAAATATTACTTTGCCGGAGGTAGCAATAGCATAAGAGCATGGAGACCCAGGAGGCTAGGTCCAGGAGCATATGGTACTTATGAAACCGAAACTTCGGAAATACAGGTCAATTATGACAGGGAACAACCGGGAGACATCATTATCGAAACCAGCTTTGAGTACAGAAGAAAATTACTAAAGTATATTGATGGGGCTATTTTTGTGGATGCAGGTAATGTCTGGCTATTGAAAAGCGAAACAGTCAATGAATCCGATGATCCCCAACAAGACGATGGTGTTTTTCGATTCAACTCATTTCTGGATGAGCTGGCTGTGGGTGCAGGTATCGGAGTAAGAATTGATTTCTCATTTCTGATACTTCGCCTGGATGGTGCGTGGAAATTGTTCAATCCCGCATACCCTAAAGGACAGCGCTTTGTTGGTGATGAGCTCAACTTCGGCAACCTGTTTGACTTTAGAGACAATACCTTCAACATCAACATCGGGATCGGGTATCCATTTTAATATGACATCAAGAAACGACATTGAAAAACGGTTCAAAGCCTTACAAAAAAAGATATGTGATGCCCTGGAAAAGTTAGATGGAAAATCAGCATTTCGTTCAGACCAATGGACACGGCCTGAGGGAGGAGGTGGATTGACCAAGGTGCTAACAGACGGAGAGGTCATTGAAAAAGGAGGTGTAAATTTCTCAGCCGTACATGGCCATGCACCAAAAAAGATAACAGATGCACTTGGGTTTGGCCCATCGAAGTTTTATGCAACAGGAGTTTCTATTGTGCTTCATCCGCAAAATCCCTGGATGCCAATCATTCATATGAATATTCGGTATTTTGATATGAGTCCGGAGGATCCGGAGGCAGAAAGCACCTATTGGTTTGGTGGTGGGATAGATCTCACACCTCACTATGTAGACCTGAAAGATGCCGGCTTTTTTCATAAGGCCTTAAAAACAGTTTGCGACAAATCAGACCCCATGTATTACGATCGATTCAAGAAGTGGGCGGATGACTATTTCTATATCAGGCACCGAAAAGAGACCAGGGGCATTGGGGGTATCTTCTTTGACAGGCTAAATGAAATGAATGAGCAGCATTCTTTTGAAGAACTCTGGGATTTCGTGGTCAATGTGGGCGAGCAGTTCATACCCGTGTACCAATATTTCGTTGAAAAATATGCACACAAGCCCTATGACGAACCACACAAGCAGTGGCAGCTACTCAGACGAGGAAGATATGTAGAATTTAACCTGGTATGGGATAAAGGGACAAAATTTGGCCTGGATACAGATGGGAGAACAGAATCTATCTTGATGAGCCTGCCTGCAAATGCCTCATGGAGCTATGATTACCAGCCTATTGCAGGATCTGATGAAGAGAAGACCCTCAGCCTACTGAAAAAAGACATTGACTGGATTTCCTATGCTTGAGTGGCTGATTGATCTCGACAAAGACCTTTTTCTGTTTTTCAATGGGTTGGGACATCCTTTTCTGGATACCATCATGATATGGCTTTCCGATAAATATATATGGTTTCCATTCTATGGGTACCTGATCTTCAGGCTTTATCAGCACTATAAATGGCAATTTTATCAACCGCTTATAGCTTTGATTTTAGTGATTATAATAGCTGACCAAACGACCAGCGGCTTTATGAAGCCATTTTTTGAACGTTTAAGACCTTGCCATGAAGCCTCTCTTGCGGAGTTGATTGTACTTGTAAAGGGATGCGGAGGCACTTACGGATTTGCCTCATCTCATGCAGCCAATACGTTCGGGTTAGCTACTTTTTTCTTTCTTATTGAACGATCAAAATTCAGTGTAATAATGATCGTTTGGGCGTTATTGGTTAGTTACAGCAGAATTTATCTGGGTGTTCACTACCCCTTTGACGTAGTGGTGGGTGGTATGGTGGGTATGGCTGCCGCTTTTTTATGCAAAACCCTGGTTTATAGGATCAATCCGGGTCTCGCCAGACGTTAAAGGATATTCAGCTTGCTCAAAAACTTTTCCCTGTAAAAAGCTCCGATTGGAATTTTGTTGTCACCAATAGAGACATGAATATCTTCAATTTGGCTGATTTTGGTCCTGTTGATAATAAATGACCTGTGCACTCTGCTAAAAATACTATCAGGTAACCTCTTTTCAATGCCTTTCATGGTATGATGAACAACATACTTGGAATTGATTGTGTGAAAAATCACGTAATCCGCAAGGGCTTCCAAATAGATCAATTCATCAAAAGGTATCCTTACAAACCTTGACTCCGACTTAACGAAAATATAATTTTCCAGCTCAGCATTCCTGGTCTTTTCGTAGCGATCCTTGGCTTTCTGAACTGCTTTTAAGAACCTGCTATACTCAGGGGGCTTGACAATATAATCTACCGTATTGCCTTCAAAAGCTTCTGCTGCATAGCCTTTCTGAGAGGTAATAAAAATAACAGGTTGTAATCCGTTGAGTGACCTTGCCAGGTCTAGACCGCTCATGTCAGGCATCTCAATATCCAAGAAAATAAGATCAACATTGTGCTTGTCATTGCTCAGCAACAAGTTGGATGCATCTATTGCATTGTCAAATACACCTGATAAGTCCAGAAAATCGGTCTTATCAATATATTTGGTGATCATCAGCCTCGAAGCTTCATCATCATCTACCACAATACAATTCAATGGAACCATCTTATTTTTTGATTAATCTACTAATATATTTTCCAATGATATCAAATTCCAAATTGACTGGGGTTCCTTTTGAAAATTTATTGAAATTTGTTTTTTGGTAGGTATGCGGGATAATAGCGACTTTGAAAGATGAATCGGTCACATCGAAACAGGTGAGACTGACTCCATTGATACATATGCTGCCTTTTTCAACTATTAAAGCATTGGGGTAATTGAAAGAAAATGAGAATAACCAGCTCCCTTCTACTTCTTTGATGTCCTCTACTTTTCCGACAGTATCTACATGCCCTTGCACAATGTGACCATCAAAGCGACCGGATGAAGGCATAGCCCTTTCCAGGTTGACCGCTTGCCCAACCTGGAAATGTTTGAGTGAAGATTTATCTAAAGTTTCCTGGACTGCTGTAACCCAATGCTGCTTATTATCAAACTTTGTGATGGTAAGACAAACACCATCATGATTTAGGCTTTGATTTACTTCAAGGGTATGACTAATTTTAGAACTTATTCTAAAATCAATGTTTTCTCCTACACGCTTGATCTCTTCTACTTTGCCCAACGCCTCAACTATTCCTGTAAACATGAGTGCAAATTTAATTTGTTTTATGCAATGGTAAAGCTAGAAGATAGTTATAAACACAGGGGAATGAGAAAGATGCTTGTTCGTGAGCTTAAAACCAAGGGTATCAGGGATGAACGTGTCCTGGCGGCCATTGGGAAAGTGCCCAGACATTTCTTTTTTGAACCCATTTTTGACCAGCATGCCTATGAAGACAAGGCTTTCCCTATCGGAGAAGGCCAAACGATCTCTCAACCATATACTGTGGCTGTTCAAAGTGAGTTACTGGAGGTGAAACCTGGCAGTAAAATCCTTGAAATAGGTACAGGATCAGGTTATCAGGCCTGCGTACTCGCTGAATTGGGGGCAGAAGTACATACCATTGAATACATCCTGAAACTCCACAAGCAAAGTAAAAAAATGCTAAATAAGATGGGGTATCACCTGAATTTTTACCACGGGGATGGGTCTAAGGGTCTACCAGAAATGGCTCCTTATGATGGTATTATCGTGACAGCAGGAGCACCCACAATCCCCAATGAATTGATCAAACAATTAAAAATAAACGGCATATTGATCATACCGGTGGGGAAAGGTAAAACGCAAACCATGGTCAAACTGATAAAAACATCCGAATCAAAAGTTATACAGAAAGAGTACAAACAGTTCAGCTTTGTACCTTTGCGCGGAGAAAAAGGAATCGACGAATGAACAGAGAACGTAAAACATGTGCTGCCTCCCTGGTAACCATGACAGAAATGGTGTTGCCAAATGATACAAACCCTTTAGACAACCTCATGGGTGGACGACTGATGCACTGGATGGATATTGTATCGGCTATTGCGGCACAAAGGCATTCTAACAGTGTGGTAGTAACAGCTTCCGTTGATAATATTTCCTTTTCAAAAGCCATTCAGTTAGGTAATGTGGTCACACTGAATGCATTTGTCACCAGGGCATTCAACACCTCTATGGAGGTATATATTCATGTTACTTCGGAGTATATACCCACAGGTGAAAAGATTGAGTCACACAGCGCCTTTTTCACGTTCGTTGCTGTAGATAATAGCGGCAAGCCCATTCATATCCCCGAAGTCCTGCCAGAGTCTGATTTTGAGAAGGAATTGTATGATGGGGCTTTGAGGAGAAGACAACTGAGATTGATCCTTGGAAAAAGAATGAAGCCTCAGGATGCCAACGAATTAAAATCCCTTTTTGAAAATGATTGATCAGGAAAACCTAAGGTATTTCATCACAGAAGAGATTTTTCTGGTTGAAGAAACTCAGGATCATCTACCCAAATCCGTAGAAGAGCAACCCCAAAAAGCAGCTCCACCAAAAATCCATGATGTAGTGGTGTGGACACATGAGCTTACGGATAAGGATCAGATGTTACTGACTAAGATGCTTGAAGCGGTTAAGCTGGATATCCATAAGGTTCACCTCATTCACCAGGAACAGGAGTACACGGATAACTTCAAAACCCTATTGAGTTTTGGACATACCAGTTTTCTGGCAGAAAAGGTTGAAAAGGAAATAATATTGAATGAACCCCTGCAGACGGGAGGTAAAAGCATTTTGGTGAGCTACCCTATTTCCTCACTTCATGAGGATGTAAAGAAAAAAGCAGCGCTGTGGAATGGACTGAAAAAACTATTTCACTGATCCCTGACTGGTGAAAGCATCCAGGTCGGTGACAGATTTCACCGACCGAAGTACCCTCGAATTACCCGAAAATCTCCTTCAGCTTGGCTTCCAGTGACGGTCCTCTTAAGTTCTTGGCAATAATTTTACCATTAGGGTCAATCAGGTAAGTAGCCGGAATGGCATTGATCTGATAAGTTTCTGCAGCCGCTGAGTTAAAATACTGCAAATCAGATACGTGTTTCCATATCAGCCCATCCTGCTCGATAGCCTGTACCCAGGCTTCTTTCGTCCTATCGAGTGAAACTCCAAGAATCTCAAAGTTTTTATCCTGATACTCTTTGTAAAGCCTAACGACATTAGGATTTTCTGCACGACAAGGTCTGCACCATGCAGCCCAAAAATCGATCAACACATAATTGCCTTTCAAACTGCTTAAGCTAACAATCTCTCCTGAGGGGCTTGGTAGAGAAATTTCGGGGGCAGAAGATCCTATAGCCAAACTTCTCCCTGCATTGACCATCTTGGACAATTCTACGGTCGTGGGATGATTAGGCCTCACCTTTTCAAACTCCTGTGAAACACTGTCGTAAAAACTAAAGAACTGCTCCTGATCAAGGGCAGGTAATGCATAATATGCAGCCAATGAAGGGACCATCTTCCAGATCATATCTTTCTTCTCCTGCTGGTAGTAAGCATACTTCTCATAGTACTCCTGGCTGAGCTCCTGTACTGTTTCGGTTTCACCAGACATCCTGGCCTGTATGGCCTGCTGATTGATCTCTTGAAGCTGTTGGTTTTGGAAACCTACCAGCTCTACCAGGTTGGCAAAATAATCTGTATCTCTGGATCCGGTAATCTCAGGAACACCTTGAGGATCATTGCCATCTACCTTCACAGTAATCCCCTCTTCGTCACCATTTACGATAAGGTTTACATATTGCCTTCGGTAAAAATTCAAGCGATAAAAACTTGGGATTTCCTGTACAATACGAAATTCGAATGAGCCATCGTCGGCTATCTCAATGGTATCAACGACCGTTACCGATTGGTTTTCATACTTTTCCAATGTCACAAGCTCTCCCTGCATTTTGTTCTTCACAGAACCTTCTACAGGTACACCCTTTTCCTCTTCACAACCAGAAAACACAAATACTGACAAAGCTGCCAGTATCAGATAAATATTTAACTTTTTCATTTTGCTTTATCTAACGTTTCTCTCAATAACTTGTTGGCCAGTTTTGGATCCACTTTTCCATTTGTCTTTTTCATGACTTCCCCCATAAACATCCCAATCAAGCCCTTCTTGCCATTGTTGTATGCTTTAACCTTATCAGGAGAAGCTGAAATCACCTCATCAATAGTAGTTTGAATAGATCCTGAATCCGATTCAATGGCAATATTCAGATCTGCAATAGCTTCCTGGATGCTTTCTTCCGGATTTGCCAAAAGATGAGGAAATAACTGCTGACTAGCTGCACTAAAACTGATCTTTCCTTCATCAATGATCTTGATCACCTCCGCGATTTGCTCGTGAGTCAACGGGAAATCTTCCAGTGAAATCCCTTTGTCTTTGATATAGGATTTAATAGGACCTTTAAACCAGTTGGCTACAGATTTATAGCTTTTGGTATGTTCGCAGATCTCTTTAAAATACATTGCAAACTCTTTCTGCGCTGTAAGCTGCGAAGCATCTTCAGGGCCCAGACCATATTTGGTCTCCAGTTCGATTCTCAGGTCATTAGGCAGTACAGATATCTTACTCTTGATTTCCTCCAGCCATTCATCGCTGATCTCCAGCGGACTCAAATCCGGTTCCGGAAAGTATCGGTAATCATTCAATTCCTCCTTGGTACGCATCCCATAGGTCTTACCGGTGACAACATCGAATGTTCGGGTTTCAGAAAGTATTTCCTCCCCATCTTCAAGCAGCTCAATCTGCCTTTCCACCTCATGGTCAATGGCTTTTGCCACATTCTTGATGGAATTCATATTCTTCACCTCTACCTTCTTACCCAATTCTTTTGCATCCCTGAGCATGACAGATACGTTCGCATCACAACGCAGCGACCCCTCCTCCATATTGCCATCACAAATGTGCAGGTACCTCACTATCTTACGGATCTCAGTCAGAAACGCACTTGCAGCTTTAGATGAATGAATACATGGCTCGGTCACGATCTCGATCAAGGGGACGCCGGCCCTGTTTAGGTCTACCAGGCTATCCTTTTCACCACTCAGGTGAATCAGTTTTCCCGCGTCCTCTTCCAGATGTATTCTGTTGATCAGAACCTTAATCAATTTTCCATTTTTAAGTTCCACCTCCAAAGCACCTTTGGTGCAAATTGGTGTCTTGTCCTGCGTGATCTGGTATCCTTTAGGTAGATCCGGGTAGAAATAATTTTTTCGGTCGAAGAAGCCAAAACGGGTGATCTCACAACCAGTGGCAATACCCATCATCACCGCATATTCCACTGCTTTTTTATTGAGAAGTGGCATAACGCCCGGATGCCCCAAAGAAATCACATGAATGTTGGTATTTGGGTCATTTCCAAAAGCGTTGGGGTCAGGTGAGAAAATCTTACTTTCAGTTGCTAACTGTGCATGTACTTCAAGTCCTATTACGACTTTGTATTTCTCTCTGATCTCAGGTGCAATCATTTAAAATTCAATTTTGGCCTTTTCCTTCAAATATTGTTTAGCAATCTCCAGGGACTTATCAAGTCCGGCCAGGTCCTTTCCTCCGGCTGTTGCGTAAAAAGGCTGGCCACCGCCTCCTCCCTGAATTTCTTTTGCCATCAGTCTCACCATCTCTGAGGCATTGAGGTCATGCTTATCTAGAATCGTATCGGCAAACATAACACTCAACAACGGCTTCTGATCAACATCAGCAGCAAGAATTAATACCAGTCCATCAATCTCCTGCTTTAATTCAAAAGAAAGTTGCTTCAGTGCGTCCCCATTCGGTATCTCAATCTTTTGTAAAATTACTTTTGCTCCATTTAAATCCCGCAATGAAGCTTTCAGATCCTGCTTGATCGTTTTTGCCTTTTGCAAATTAATCTCTTCAATGCTCTTCTGTAGCTGTCCCCGCTCTTCGATCAAAGAAGACACTGATTTAATAACATCTTTTGGATTTTTGAGTAACGTACGCACTCCATCCAAAAGATCAATTTCCTGTTGAAGGTATTGTCGGGCGGCAGCTCCGGTTAGTGCTTCTATCCTTCTTACTCCAGCTGCAACTGAACTCTCAGCTACTATCTTAAACAGTCCAATGGCGCCTGTTGCAGTAACGTGCGTTCCCCCACAGAGCTCCACCGAAAAGTCCTTATCGAATGTGATTACCCTCACGTGATCACCATATTTTTCTCCAAACAGGGCCATCGCTCCCATTTCCTTCGCCTCTTCGATCGGAACGCTTCTTTGCTCATCGAGACGGATGTTTTCCAGGATTCTCTGATTTACAATGTCCTCCACTGCCCTGATTTCTTCATCGCTCATCTTAGAGAAATGGGAAAAGTCAAACCGCAGTACCTCGTCATTTACCAGAGACCCTCTCTGCTGTACATGGTCCCCAAGTACAGTTCTTAATGCTGCATGCAACAAATGGGTCGCCGAGTGATTTCTTTGGGTAGCCAGTCTTCGTTTGGCATCCACTTTTACCGAAAATTGAGCCAAAGGATTTTTGGGTAATTTCCTGGTGAAATGAATGATGAGGTCATTTTCTTTTTTGGTGTCGATTACGGGAATGGTTTCCTCATCATTGGTCAGTATACCATGATCGCCGACCTGTCCCCCACTTTCTGCATAGAAAGGAGTTTTATCAAGAATAAGCTGATAAATCACATCGTCTTTTCTCTTCACTTCGCGATAGCGAACAATGCGAGAGGTGGACTCCAGCTCATCGTATCCCACAAATGTTGAATGTTGCTTCTGGTCGGTTACGATGACCCAATCCTCCAGTGATTGTTTGGCTGCAGTCTTAGAACGGTTTTTCTGATTTTGCATTTCTGCTTCAAAACCTTTCTCATCGACTGTAAAGCCGTTCTCTCTGGCTATTAACGATGTAAGGTCTAAGGGAAAACCATAAGTATCGTATAATTCAAATGCTGTCTTACCATCTATTTCTTTCGCTTCAGCTTGTGACTTAATAGCATCTATTCTCTTTAATCCTTTATCCAGGGTTCGGAGGAAAGCAGTCTCCTCTTCTTTTACCACACGGGTAACAAATTCTTCCTGGGCCTTCAATTCAGGGAATACATCTTTGTACTGGTCAGATAGGATTTTTACCAAAGAATAAAGAAAAGGCTCTTCAAACTTCAGGAATGTATAACCGTACCTGACGGCTCTCCTCAGAATTCTTCTAATCACATAACCCGCCTTCATGTTGGAAGGCAATTGACCATCTGCAATGGTGAAGGACACCGCCCGAATATGGTCAGCAATTACCCTTAGGGCAATATCTATCTTTTCATCTTTCCCATATTTTACCCCTGCCTGGTTAGCTACTTCTGTAATGAGTGGCTGGAATACATCCGTATCGTAGTTGGAAGTTTTCCCCTGCACAACCATGGCTAGTCGTTCAAAGCCCATTCCGGTATCCACATGTTTTTGAGGAAGGCTTTTCAGTTTCCCATCAGCCATTCTGTTAAACTGGATAAATACCAGGTTCCAGATCTCAATCACCTGGGGGTGGTCCTGATTGACCAGTTCTCTCCCAGGAACTTTCTTCAGTTCATCTTCTGGTCTGATGTCGATGTGAATCTCTGAACATGGACCACAGGGACCTGTCTCTCCCATCTCCCAGAAATTGTCTTTTTTGTTGCCATTTAAGATGTGATCAGCCGGAAGGTATTTACTCCACAAATTTCTGGCTTCCTCATCAGCTTCAAGGTTATCGCCCGCATCCCCTTCGAATACGGTAGCATACATTCTTGACTTATCTAATGAGAACACTTCCGTCAGCAGTTCCCAGGCCCAGTCAATAGCTTCTTTCTTAAAATATCCCTCTTCTGCACGTCCCTCCACTCCAAAAGACCAGTTGCCCAGCATCTCAAACATGGTGTGATGGTAGGTATCCAATCCCACCTCTTCCAGGTCATTGTGTTTTCCAGAAACACGCAGGCACTTCTGGGTATCAGCTACCCTCGCCGATTCCGGAGTACTGTTTCCTAAAAAATAATCCTTAAATTGGTTCATCCCTGCGTTGGTAAACATCAAAGTAGGGTCGTTTTGAACGACTATAGGGGCTGATGGAACTATTTGATGGCCTTTGGAATTAAAGAAACTGAGAAATTTTTCTCGTATTGTCTGAGAATTCATGTGAGTAATAATTGTCTTTTAAGACACATGAAATTCGCCTCTGGTACGCGAGACTGATTTCATGTAACTATCTGATAGTTAGCTTGTTAAAGTAAAATATTTGTTTTTGAAACAATAAAAAGCGTAATTTGCGCATTGTTTGGGATTTCCAACAATGCATTTGCCAATAGGCAAAACTAGTTGAATTTACCATAACTCTATTCTATGGCTAGAATTAAGTATTACTACGATACAGAATCCTGCAGATACGAACGGATAAGAGTCTCAGTATGGGACATTATCTGGAATGCTTTGGGCTTTTTGACCCTTGCGCTCATCCTGGCAGGAGGTATCTTCTTAGTTTATACTATTTATTTTGAGTCACCGGAAGAAGCGCTTCTAAGAAAAGAAAACGAAGAGCTGAAGCTGTATTATGACCTGTTGAGTAAGGAGATCAGCGATCTCAATGAAATGACAGCTTCATTGCAAGAAAGGGACGACAATATCTACAGAACCATCTTTGGAGTAGATCATATTCCTGATGAGATCCGAAATGCTGGATTTGGTGGATCAAACAGGTATAAAAACCTGATCGACAAGGGGCTGGAACAGGAAGAAATTATTCTGGATAATTACAAGAAGATCGACCAGCTCAAGAAAAGAATGTATGTACAGACCAAGTCATACGACGAACTATTTGAAATGGCCAGAAACAAAGAACTGGAACTTGCTTCTCTGCCAGCTATTCAACCAGTTTCTAATGAAGACCTCAAAAGACTTACCAGTGGGTTTGGTTACCGCATTGACCCGATCCTGAAAGTAAGGAAACCTCACAATGGTGTTGACTTCGCCATCGATAAGGGTACTCCTGTTTACGCTACCGGTAATGGAAGGGTTAAGTTTACCCGCTCCAGCCCTACAGGTTATGGAAACCAGATCGAAATTGATCATGGATTTGGATACACTACAAAATATGCTCACTTGAGCGAGTTTGTAGTAAAGGCCGGAGAAAACGTGAAGCGAGGTGACCTGATTGCTTACTCCGGGAATTCAGGGAAATCAACAGCACCTCACCTGCACTACGAAGTACATATCAACAACAAGCCGACAAATCCGGTACACTATTTTTATGAAGATCTCACTCCTGATGAATTCGAAGAAGTCCTTAGATTGGCTTCTATCGAGAACCAGGCATTGGGCTCATATGGAGATTAACATCTACTTCAACTAAGAGATTATAAACCGCTCATCCCGAGCGGTTTTCTTTTGTCAATAACTTGTGGAAAAATTGACATCATACTGAGTTCCTTTATATCTATTTTTGGCGCCAGTGAATATTCATGATCGCCTATATTATATTCTTTGCCTCCTGCTGATATTGATAATTGTCAATGCCTGCAAGACTTCGCAAAAATCCCTGAGCCAAAGTTCCCCAATTGCTGAAGACACCCTGCAACAAGCAGTAGATTCAGTAACCTTGGAGCTTCCTGTTTATTATATAACTCAAAAAGGTGATACGCTCCTATCACTTGATGAAGAAGTATCCATTGAGACTTATCGGGTACTTCCAGACAGCATTTCCCTGATGGCCGTTGGTGATATCATGATGGGAACAAATTTCCCCAATTCATCCTACTTACCAGCCAAGGACGGATCTTATTTATGGAATGATGTCTGTGACCTGCTGTCTTCTGCCGATATCACCTTTGGAAATCTGGAAGGGACCATGCTGGATGGAGAAGGTGAACCAAAGGAATGTAATAACCCAAAGGCCTGCTACCTGTTTCGTATGCCGTCTTACCTATCCGGCAACCTCACCAGGTGTGGATTTGATTTGATCAGTATAGCCAATAACCACGCGAATGATTTTGGACCGACAGGCAGAAAGAGTACACAGAGAATTCTGGATTCCCTTGGGATCGGGCAGGCCGGTAGTATAGAAAGTCCATATACCATACATAAGATCGGTGGCCTGTATGTAGGCTTTGTGGCTTTTGCTCCTAACAAAGGCACTTTGCTTTTTCATAACCAGGAGCAAGCCATCGAGATTGTGAAAGAATTAGACTCATTAGCAGACCTGATCGTAGTCTCTATTCATGGAGGTGCCGAAGGTGCAGACAATCAAAACATTACCAGGAAAAGGGAATTCTACTATGGGGAAGACAGGGGAAATATTTATGAGTTTAGTCATATCCTGATAGACCATGGGGCAGATGTCATCCTTGGTCACGGACCCCATGTACCCAGGGCCATGGAAGTCTACAAAGAAAGAATAATTGCCTATTCATTAGGAAATTTTTTGACGTATGGAAGATTTAATTTGAAAGGTGCTGCAGGTCTGGCACCCATTTTGGAGGCAAATTTAGCTGTGGATGGAAAATTTCTCTCGGGTCAAATTCATTCGTTCAGACAATCTTACACGAATGGACCGTTAAAAGACTCAGGGAAGACAGCAGCAGCAACAATAAAAAAATTAAGTGAAGAAGATTTCCCTGAAAATCAGATATTCATTGAAGAAGATGGGAGAATTTTTTATATTCAAAACTGAAATCATCGACCGTGCCGTATAAAGAAAAGGAAATAGAAAAAAAGTACTACACCATCGGTGAAGTAGCGGATGAATTAAATGTAGCCACCTCTTTAATCCGATTCTGGGAAGGAGAATTTGATATCATTAAGCCTAAAAAAAACAGAAAAGGAAACAGGCAATTTACCAAAGAGGATATCAAAAATGTTAAGCTAATCTATTACCTGGTAAAGGAAAAGGGCTATACACTTCAGGGAGCGCGGGATTTTATCAACTCTGACATTGACGGAGCCATTAACAGGGTAGATCTCATAGAATCACTCAAATCTGTTCGTAACTTCCTCGAAAAACTCAAGCAACAACTCCCATAGTAAATGGAGGAGAAGATCTATCAGGTGGCCCTGGAATTGATGCCTGGGATTGGAGACATTAGCGCTCGTCAGCTGATTAGTTATACCGGTTCTGCTTCTTCTGTTTTCACTGCTGATAGAAAAATCCTAAGGGAGATTCCTGGGATCAACTCAAGGATATTTGAGATGATAGCAGATTCAAAACCATTTAATGAAGCAAAAAAGATCGTTGAAGATTGCGAAAGGCTTGATATTCAAATCCTGCATTATACAGATAATGCCTTTCCTCACAGATTGAAGGAAACTCCGGACTTTCCAAATGTTATCTATACCAGGGGAAATGCCAACCTAAATGAAGACCGCATGATTGCTGTGGTAGGCACTCGCAATGCCACTGACTACGGAAAGAGCACAACGGAAAGGGTCATTGAGGACCTGGCACCACTTCAACCGGTTGTTGTCAGCGGACTGGCTTATGGCATTGATATACATGCCCACAAAGCAGCGCTTGAGCATGGACTGAAAACGTTTGCGGTGCTAGCCGGTGGTCTGGACAAGGTTTACCCATCAGTACATAAAAAGGTGGTAGATCAGATCCTGGAGCAGGGAGCCATTATTTCGGAAAACCCACCGGGCGTTCAGGCTGAAGCTCATTTCTTTCCAGCCAGGAACAGGATCATTGCCGGCATGTCTGATGCGACCATTGTCGTGGAAGCGGCAAAAAAAGGTGGGGCACTGATTACAGCCAATATCGCAGATTCCTACAATCGTGTTGTTTTTGCTATCCCGGGTAACCTAAACAACTCTTTTTCCGAAGGGTGTAATCAACTGATCAGAAGTCAAAAAGCAAACCTTTATCGAAACAAAGAAGACCTGGATTATCACCTGGGCTGGACGGCGGAGAACAATCCGGTAAAGACACGAAAACTTCTTGGACTACTTACACCACAGGAGCAAAAAGTATATGAATTGCTGTCCACAGAAAAGGATGGGGTAGCCATCGATATGATATCAGTGAAGACTGACATAGCGTCCAACCAACTATCTGCTATCCTCCTAAACCTGGAGTTTCAGGGCTTCATCAAGACCTTGCCTGGTAAAAAATATAAGACCAACTACTAAAAAGGGTAGATCATAGGTATCAGGAATGAAGCCAGCACCCAGAACAGCAAGTTGAGCCAGAGCCCTACTTTCATAAAATCCTTAAACTTATATTGCCCTGCACTATAAACCATGGTGTTAGTTTGATAACCAATAGGTGTCATGAAGCTTGCTGATGCAGCCATCATAACCGCAATAAGAAATGGTATGGGGCTCAAGTCTAATTTATCTGCCGTAGTGATCGCAATGGGAGCAACCAAAGCTGCTGTGGCATTGTTGGACATAACTTCGGTAAGCAATGAAGTCATAAAATATAATCCGGAGAGGACTGCAACAGGTCCCCATACATTGAGATTCTCTATCAACGATCCGGCAATCAACGATGCCAGCCCACTTTTTTCCAACGCCACTCCCAAACTAAGTGAGCCCGCGAGCAAGAATACAATTTTCCATTCAATGGACCGATATAGCTCTTTCATGTCAATCACCCGGCTCAGTACCAGAATCACTCCTCCTAATACAGTGCTAATGGCAATTGGCAAAATATTGAATGTAGCCAGGAGCACAACACCTGTGATGATTGACAATACAATAAAAAACTTTCGTTTGCTAAAATCTATTATGCCTTCCTCAGAAAGAATGATAAACGGAGACTGTTGATTCATCTCCTGCTTCTTTAGGTTTTGCACACGGTGATCCTTGATCTCTGTAAGGATGACGTCCCCCGCCCTCAATTCTATATCATGAAGGTGTTCATGAACTACCTCTTCCCTGTGCTGAATGGCCAATGGTACTGCCCGGTACCTTCTACGGAAGTCCATTTCTCTTAGACTTTTCCCTTCAAACTCAGATCCAGAAGTAATGATCAATTCCAGAATACTTGTGTCTCCCTTTTGAATCTCATTGTCACTGATACGCAGTGCACTGGTGTTAAATCCTACTTTCAAGCGGTCTTTCAGTTCTTTCAGCTTTTCGACATTACACCGAATCTTAATTTGGTCTCCACCTCGAAGCACAAAGTCACCTGCTGGTAAAGTATAGCTGGCACCATTTCTCCTCACTTCAATTACGTCAATATCCAGCTCCTTCACTATAACCGAGTCCATGATCCGCTGACCAATAAATTCCGATCCCTCCAACACTTCAATCTCTGTGAGATAATTTCTCATCATAAACTTCTTCTCAAGGTCCTCTTCGTTGATCCTATTTGGAAGCAGCTTCTTGCCAAAAAAGAAGATGTAAAGACTACCGACAATCAGAAAAACAATCCCAATAGGAGCAGATAAGAACATCGGAAACCCCTCCAGACCACTGTCTTCTGCGATGCCACTTACCAGTACGTTTGTAGAAGTACCAATCAGTGTACAAGTACCACCAAAAATGGAGGCATAAGAAAGTGGTATCAATAATTTCGAAGGACTGATCCCCGATATATTAGCCACACTTACCATCACAGGGATAAACATGGCTACAATAGGTGTATTGTTGACAAACGCAGAGACAACACCAATAAAGAGCATTGTAACTAAAATACCCAGGTTGAAATTGGACTTGAATAAACTACCCAACATGGGACCAATACGTTGTAAAGCACCTGTTTTCAGCAAAGCATAGCTTATCACAAACATGAAAGCCACAGTGATAACAGCCGGGTTACTAAATCCCTGAATTCCCTCCGTAGGGGTAATGATCCCGGTGATTATCAGGGAAAGCATGATCAGTATGGCTACCAGGTCAATGGATAACCATTCGGTGGCAAAAAGCACAACGGCCCCCACAATGATTACAAGTACTATGATTGCATCTATTCCCATGATTTCACCCCCTACTGGTTTTTACAAAGCTGATAGAAATTATTTATATCCCAATACGGGTGCCATCCACTTTTCTACTTCCTCCACAGACATCCCCTTACGCTGGGCATAGTCCTGAACCTGATCTTCATAAATCCTACCAAGTCCAAAATACCTGGAGTCAGGGTGTGAGAAGTAAAAACCACTCACGGAAGCTGCTGGCCACATGGCCATACTCTCCGTAAGCTCAATGCCTGTTTTGGCTGTAACATCTAATAAATTAAAGAGAATGGGTTTTTCGGTATGGTCAGGGCATGCCGGATAGCCTGGAGCAGGTCTTATCCCCTGATAAGATTCCTTTATCAGGGCTTCATTATCCAATGTCTCACCAGCCGCATAGCCCCAATAAGTGGTTCGAACTTTCTGATGCATCAACTCCGCAAAAGCCTCAGCCAGCCGATCTGCTACGGCTTTGATCATGATAGACATGTAGTCATCGTGATCTTGCTCATATTTCTCGGCCAGATCTTTTACTCCAAAACCTGTTGATACAGCGAATCCTCCTAAATAATCCTTTTTACCGCTGTCGACAGGGGCAATGAAATCAGCCAGACTCAGGTTAGGGATGTTGTCTCCTTTTTTACCTTGCTGCCTGAGAAAATGAAATTCCGTCAGTGGCTTGTCTCTGCTATCATCTTCATACAAGATAACATCATCCCCTTTGGCATTTGCCGGGAACAGGCCGAATACACCTTTGGCCTGAAACAGATTATCGCTAATAACTTTATCCAACAGTTCATTGGCTTCTTTGAAGAGTTTCTTAGCTTCCTTCCCTATGGTAGGATTATCCAAAATCTTTGGATACTTGCCCTTAAGCATCCAAGTATTGAAAAATGGCGTCCAGTCAATATAGTTTCTTATTTCATCCAGCGAGTAGTCATCGAAATATTGGATTCCAAGCTCTTTTGGTTTTGGAGGATCATATGAAGCCCAGTCTATCTCCACCTTATTCTTCCGGGCATGCTCAAAACTCACAAAATCCTTTTCTCCTCTCCTGCCCTGATGATTTTCTCTTAGTGAAACATACTCATCCTTGACATCTTTGGCATACTCCTTTGAAAGACTACTCAACAGCTTGGACACAACCCCAACACTTTTAGAGGCATCCAATACATGAATAACAGATCCTGAGTACCTGGGCTCAATCTTAACAGCCGTGTGGATTCTTGAAGTAGTCGCTCCTCCAATCAATAATGGAGTGGTCATCTTTCTTCTTTCCATCTCCTCCGCCACATGAACCATCTCGTCTAATGAAGGGGTGATCAAACCACTCAAGCCAATAACGTCCGCATTTTCTTTAACTGCCTCATCGAGAATCTTTTCAGCGGGCACCATTACGCCCAGATCTACAATGTCATAATTGTTACAACCCAGTACAACACCAACAATATTCTTTCCTATGTCATGAACATCCCCCTTAACAGTAGCCAGGAGGATCTTTCCTTTACTGGACCTCTTACCGGCTTTTTCAGCTTCAAGATATGGAATGAGGTAAGCCACAGATTTCTTCATTACCCTGGCGCTTTTCACTACCTGGGGGAGAAACATCTTGCCGGACCCAAACAGATCACCGACCACATTCATCCCATCCATTAAAGGACCTTCAATTACCGTCAGCGGACTTCCGATTTTAAGCCTGGCTTCCTCTGTATCTTCTTCGATGTGATCTACGATACCATTAACCAGGGCATGTGACAGTCTGGATTCAACAGATTCTTTTCTCCAGGTGTCATCCTTAACCCTTACTTTGCCACCACCCTTTACTTTTTCGGCATACTCCAGTAGTCGCTCAGTTGCATCATCCCGCCTGTTGAGCAAAACATCTTCCACTCTTTCCAGTAGCTCCTTGGGTATCTCATCATATACCTCAATCATCCCCGCATTTACAATACCCATGTCCATGCCGGCTTTAATGGCATGATAAAGAAAAGCAGAATGCATCGCTTCTCGGACCACCTCATTGCCCCGGAATGAAAAGGAAACATTACTTACTCCCCCACTTACTTTTGCTCCCGGCAGGTTTTCTTTGATCCACCTGGTGGCATTAAAGAAATCTACAGCATAGTTGTTGTGTTCATCAATCCCGGTAGCAACAGGAAATATGTTTGGGTCAAAGATGATATCCTGGGGAGGGAAACCAACCTTATCTACCATGATCCTGTATGAACGCTCACAAATTTCTATCCTACGCTCATAGGAATCAGCCTGGCCATCTTCATCAAAGGCCATGATAACGGTGGCCGCTCCATAATTCTTGAGCCTCCTGGCCTGCTCTATAAATTTCTCCTCTCCTTCTTTGAGAGAAATGGAATTCACAACACCCTTACCCTGGATGCACTGCAAAGCCGCTTCAATGATTTCCCATTTGGACGAGTCTACCATGATGGGGATTCTACTGATCTCGGGATCAGAAGCAATCAGATTCAGGTATTTGACCATTGCAGCCTTACCGTCCAGCATCCCTTCATCCATGTTCACATCCAGAATCTGGGCGCCATTACGGACCTGATCCAGAGCCACATCCAGTGCTTCCTCATACTTTTCCTCCCGAATCAGCCGGGCAAATCGCCGAGAACCCGTCACATTGGTTCTTTCACCAATATTCACAAAATTGGTTTCTTTGGTAATCACCAGAGGTTCCAATCCTGATAACATTAAGGGGGGTATATTTTTGGTCTGAGAACTCATCCTCAAGGTTTGATTCTAAAAAAAATGATTTTAAAAGGAAAGGGAGGCAACTACATCAAGACCTGCCAGTTGTCATCTACTCCACCGTAGGCCCAATCACGATATTTTTCATCGCCACCCCGGGCAGACCAGTCAGAGTCTATGGTTAGTTTGGAGCTGATACCCCCGCGAGGATTACAGTTCATTACTATTCTAAGTCTGTCAGGCTTATAAACCTCCATCAGATCATCATAGAATATATTAATAAGCCGCTCGTAAGAAACGGTGATATCCCGAAGCTGGAATACGTATTGTTTCAATGACTTCAGTTCAATGATTTTCTTATTTGGATAAAATGTCAAATAAACATTGGCAAAGTCCGGTTGTTCTTTCACACCTAAAAATGTGAATTCAGGAATCTTAATTTTTATTTCATAAGCTTCTTTCGAAGGATTAGGGATCGCTTTGAGGATGTCCCTATCGATAGCATCATACAATTTCGCTGACATGATTTAATTTTTGTTTTCTTGGTTGATATTTTTTGGCTACTTCTGCTATTTCTTTGATATGTTCAGGTGTTGTACCACAGCACCCTCCAATGATGTTTAACCATCCATTTTTAAGGAATTCTTCTATCTGATCACGCATCTCTTCAGGTGTCTGGTCGTACTCTCCAAATTCATTAGGAAGCCCGGCGTTAGGATGTGCACTTGTAGCAAAATTTGACTTCTCAGAGATGATTTGGAGGTATGGCCTTAATTGGCTTGCTCCGAGAGCACAATTTAAACCGACACTCAACAGTGGCATATGTGATATGGAGATAAGGAACGCCTCGGTAGTCTGGCCAGATAGTGTCCTTCCACTTGCATCAGTAATAGTTCCGGAAACCATCACTGGTAACGCTATTCCTCTTTCCTTGAATAATTCAGCAATACCAAATAAGGCTGCTTTTGCATTGAGTGTATCAAAAACTGTTTCCACCAAAAGCATGTCTACCCCTCCGTCAATAAGCGCTGCAGCTTGTTGCTGATAAGCAGTGGCCAGTTGTTCAAAGGTTATGGCCCGAAAGCCAGGATTATCTACATCTGGGGAAATGGATGCAGTTCGGTTGGTTGGTCCCATGGCCCCAGCCACAAACCTGGGCTTTTGTGGCTCTCTTGCGGTAAATTCATCCGCAACCTCTCTGGCAATTTTTGCAGACTGATAATTTAATTCATAAACAATGTCCTCCAGGTGATAATCCGCCTGTGCGATTGTTGTTCCACTAAAAGTATTTGTCTCAGCTATATCAGCTCCTGCCTCAAAATACTGACGATGAATATCTTTTATAATATCAGGTCTGGTAATGGATAGTAAATCATTGTTTCCCTTTAAGGAATATTTATGATCTCTGAGCTTATCATTTCTAAAATCTTCTTCCTCCAGCTTATGGCGCTGGATCATCGTCCCCATTGCCCCATCAAGCACAAGGATCCTTTCCGAAAGTATATCTTGAATTTTACTCATCCTTTTCTATTTTCTTTCTAAAACCGTACTTATCAGAAAAGGATTCACGATGTGGTGATTAATCTCACTCATCTTCTCCGTCTGCTGACGAATTGGGAATTGGCACCGGAAATCGACTGGTTTTCGATCAGGTTGCCAAGGTGTCACAGGGCCCTGTCCCTCGACCTTTCTTGATAAGTCCCGCAAAGATACACCCCTTTTACTCATATAAAAATAAGTATTGATAACCGGTGCTGGCAGGTAATAAAAATTGAATAATTTTGAAAGATGGCTATGATCGAATTAAGACTCTTTTTAACGGTTTTTATTGCTTCAACCTCTTTGAATCTGTTTTCTCAGGTAGATCAAAATCTGGTGGATCAATTTGCATCTTCTTATGCGTCAAAGCACAATGTCTCACTGAGTGAAGTAAAAGAGATCCTCTCTGCAGCTACTTATCAACCATCCATTGTAGAAAAAATGGATCGGCCTGCTGAGAAAAAATTATACTGGAACCAGTATAGGAATATTTTTCTCACTCAGGAAAGAATAGATGCAGGGATTGAATTTGTGACCAAGCACCAATACGTTTTGGAGCAGGTGAGCGAACAAACAGGAGTACCCCAGGAAATTATTGCGGCCATCATCGGTGTGGAAACTTATTTCGGGAGGATCAAGGGAAACTACCGCGTATTAGATGCACTCTACACTTTATCATTTGCCTACCCCAGAAGAGCCAAATATTTTCAATCGGAACTAGAGGAATATATTTCACTGACGAAAAAAGAAAACCTCAACATTTATGACCTCAAAGGGTCATACGCAGGAGCGATCGGGTACTGTCAATTCATGCCCAGCAGCTACCGGGCCTACGCTGTAAGTTTTGATGAGGGCAGTAGAGACCTGGTGCATTCACCGGAGGATGCTATTGCCAGTGTAGCCAACTATCTTAAGGTGCATCGATGGAAAAGAGGTGTCCCAATTGCGTCACAAGCCAATGTTTCGGAAGGGGCTGAACCTCACGCGCAAAACTCACCAAAGGCAAACAATATTGTTGCTCACTATGTAGAGAAAGGCTATCGACCTAATAGTAACTGGCATCCACAAACGAGTGTAGCATTGATGCAATTTGAATCTGAAAACACGAATGAATACTGGTTTGGGACTGAAAATTTCTATGTGATCACCCGCTACAATCATAGCCCACTTTATGCATTGGCTGTTTTTCAACTGGCCCAGGAGATTAAAGCAGCTACTCCCTAACAGAGACCGGATCAACTACTTCTTTGATTATTCTCAATAAAGTTCTCAATACATTTCCTTAATATAGGTTCTGAATATCGCGACCTGTTTGAGTCCGCTTTCCAGGTAGCCAACCACTTCGTGCAGATCATCAAATACTGAATAAGCTGGCAGACAAGTATTAAGATCATCAAAGATTAGATTGTATTTTGATTATTTTAGCAGTTTTTGACTTGTCATGTTATGAAAAAAGCAGAATTGGGACTAACTTGATAATTTGTAACCAAATCCAGTAATTCATGGCATCATTCCAACTGCAAGTCAATGGCAAAAAACATCAGGTAGAAGCAGAACCTGATACTCCCCTATTGTGGATTTTAAGAGAACATCTGGATCTACCAGGCACTAAATTCGGATGTGGGATTGCTCAGTGTGGAGCGTGTACTGTCCATTTTAATGGTGTAGCTATCCGATCTTGTTCCACCACAGTTTCTTCAGCTGTGGGAGCATCCATCACCACTATAGAGGGTCTTTCCGAAAAAGGGGATCACCCCGTACAACAAGCCTGGAAAAAACTCGATGTACCTCAATGTGGGTATTGCCAATCAGGACAAATCATGTCTGCAGCTGCATTGTTGAAGCAAAATAAAGCCCCTTCAGACGATGAAATTGAAGGAGCAATGAATGGCAATATTTGCCGGTGTGGAACTTACGTTCGAATCAAAGCAGCCATCAAGTCGGCCGCATCTGAAATGAATTAAAATTTTAAAGCCAATCCTCTATGACACTCATTAAAACAAGTTATAACAGAAGATCATTTCTGAAAGCCTCCACTGCTGCTGGTGGTGGATTGATGCTTGGCTTTAGCTGGCTTGCATCATGTAGCCCATCAAAAGAAAAGCTCATTACCATGCCAGACTCCTGGTTTGATATCAATGCTTATATCAAAATTGGTGAAAATGGAGTGGTTACCATCTTCTCTCCAAACCCTGAAATAGGGCAAAATGTAAAGACTTCCATGCCTATGATTGTGGCAGAAGAACTGGATGTAGACTGGGAATATGTAGTAGTGGAGCAAGCTCCACTCAACACCGTGGACTTCAAACGCCAGGTGGCGGGTGGCAGTAATTCGATCAGGGCGAGTTGGGATGCTTTGCGAATGGCTGGAGCAACAGCGAGGAGAATGCTCCTTGAAGCAGCTGCAAAGGAATGGAATGTGCCCGTGAACGAGCTCACCACAGAAAAAGGAGTGATCAAACATGCTTCCGGAAAATCAATCGGGTATGGTGAGGTATCTTCAATGGCCGCTACGATTGAAGTGCCTGCAGAAGTAGAACTTAAAGATGTAAAAGACTTCAAAATCATTGGAAAGCCTACAGGCAATGTCGACATAGACAAAATCATCACCGGAAAACCACTGTTTGGGTTGGATTACAAAGAGGATGGAATGCTGATCGCTATGCTGGTTCATGCTCCTGCCTTTGGTATGACACTCAAAAGTTTTGAGGCAGAGGCAGCCAAACAGATGCCAGGCATTGTGGATGTGATCTCTGTAAAAACAGCACCGGATGAAAAAACCTGGTCCGACAACAATGCATTTACTGAAATTGTGGCCGTAGTTGGAAAGACTACCTGGCAGGTAATGAAGGCCAAGAAATCATTGTCAATAGAATGGGAATGGGCTTCCACACCCGAAAGCTCATATGATCATGAGAGAAAATTAGCTGACTCGTTAAAAGAACCAGTTTCCAAACCAGAAAGAATCGACGGAAACCCTGAAAAGGCTTTCAAAGAAGCAGCCAAAGTCATTGAAAGAACCTATACGGCTCCCTTTTTAGCCCACAACACCATGGAGCCCATGAATTTCTTTGCCAATGTAACTGAGCATAAGGCTGAATTGACCGGACCTATCCAGACTCCCGAAAACCTAAGAAAGAGTGCCGCTTCATTACTTGGACTTCCGGAAGACAATGTTTCCGTGATGATGACTCGAATGGGTGGTGGTTTCGGCCGAAGACTTTATGGAAACTTTGGGCTCGAAGCTGCGGCCATCTCTCAAAAGGTGAAAGCCCCTGTTAAGTTGGTTTATACCCGGGAAGATGACATGACACAGGGTTTATATCGCCCTGCATATGCCGTGAAATACAGAGCAGCCCTGGACAAAGACAATAATCTTATTGGATTCCATGTGAAAGGAACTGGTATCCATGGAAGTGCCGTTTATGCCAATAGATTCCCGGCAGGTGCAGTAGATAATTATCTGGCAGAAAGTGTTGGTGTAGATTCCAGCATCACAACTGGTGCATGGAGAGCTCCCCGTTCTAATTTTATCTCCGGAGTAGAGTCAGCATTTCTGGATGAAGTCGCTGAGGAAGCTGGCGCAGATCCAATTGACTTCAGGTTGAAGCTTTTTGAGCGAAATATGAAAGACCCTGTGGGTGAAAAGAATGACTATGAAGCTGAAAGATATGCTGGTGTACTCAAGCTGGTAAGAGAAAAAGCAAACTGGGGCACGGAAACATCCGGAGTGTTCAGAGGCGTTTCAGCTTATTTCTGCCACAACTCGTATGTAGCTCAGATCGTTGATCTTGTCAAGGAAAATGGTACTCCTAAAGTGAAAAAAGTTTGGTGTGCCGTAGATTGTGGGATCGTCGTAAACCCTGAAGGTGCTAAAAATCAGGTAGAGGGAAGTATTGTAGACGGCATCGGACATGGAATGTTCAGCAGCCTGACTTTTAAAGAAGGAACTGCAGAGCAACAGAACTTTGATAAATACCGATTGATCAGGCATTCAGAGGCTCCTGAAGAGATAGAAACTTTCTTTGTGGAAAGCGACATCCATCCAACTGGTTTGGGAGAACCCGCCTTACCACCTGTGGTAGGCGCACTGGCCAATGCGCTGTATAAGGCTACTGGCAAAAGAGTTTATTCACAGCCTTTCGCACAGAAAGACATTGTTCTGGGTTAATCAGTGATATGACAGGTCTACCCCGGCCTACCCTTGGATTGATACTGGTTTCGGCCTTTTTTGCCACTTTTATATCGGGTTGCAAAGAGGAAGAAGAAGACAAGGTCTTTGAACCTGTTTTACTTGAAATATCCAGTCTTGAGGATATCGTGCCCATAACTGATAGCCTTGTAAAACCATTCCTTTATCACAATGTGGGTGGTTTTGATACGCTTACAGTCCAGGAAAACAAGGAAAAATTTATTGCTGTTGTCCTTCCGGCAATTCTCATAGTGAAACATAGGGTGAGGCAAGACCTCAGGAAGGTGAAAGACCTGGTTCTGACGGACAATTGGAGCAAGAAGGACAGCCTGTTTTATCAGGCACAACTAGATCGATTCAATGCTGATAGCCCTTTTGACCTTATCATACGCATGCATACCCACCCAACCAGCATCGCACTGGCCCAGGCAGTGGTTGAGAGTGGATGGGGTACTTCCAGATTTTTTAGTGAGGCCAATAACCTGTTTGGCATCTGGTCTTATAACCCTGATCGACCCAGGATCGCAGCTAAATCAAATACCGGGAATGTACATTTAAGGAAATACGAAGATATTTCCGGCTCAATAGTGGACTATTTTGAAACGATAGCAAGGGCAAGGGCTTACCGGAATTTCAGAATTGCCAGCTATGAAACAGGTGACATCAACAAACTGTTGCCGCATTTAAGTAGTTATTCAGAAAGAGGCACAGAGTACGTGGACCAGCTTAGGACCATCATTGATCAAAACAATTTCCAACAATACGACCACTTCGTATTAGACCTTCAGTATTCATCACCTTCGGAAGAATGACAAAACAAGCCCTAATCGTAGCGTTGGCATTGTTGATGGCTTGTGGAGCTAAACCCGGAGATTCCACAAAGCAAAAAAACCAGGATAATCTGGTGGCAGAAACTGTCACTAACCCTCAAAAAAGCATAAACTGTTTCATCTATCATCGCTTTGGTGACAGTCGATACCCCTCCACTAACATACCTATCGAAGATTTTAAGGCACAACTTAATTATTTAAAAGAAGCCGGATTTGAAGTCATGACCTTTGGTGATGCCATCAAATATCTGAAAGATGAGCAACCATTGAAGAAAGTAGCGGTGATCACCATTGATGATGGATTTCAAAGCTTTTATGAAAATGGCTTACACTTACTGGAGACCTACGGTTTTCCGGCAACACTTTTTATCAATACAGAAACGGTTGGTGGCAGTAGCTACATGGACTGGAAAGAAATTAAGGATGCCCATAAACGTGGAATTGAAATTGGTAATCACACCCACTCCCATGCATTTTTCCTGAATATGGATGCGAATGAAAGGTATCAGAATTTTGAGTCAGAGATTATTCAATGTCAAGAGCTGATTCAGGAAAACCTTGGCATCACGCCAGAGGTGTTTGCCTATCCCTATGGTGAGTTTGATCAAAGAATGCTTGAAATTGTGAAGGATGCAGGGTTTACTGCTGCTGCCGCTCAAAATTCTGGTGTAATCAGCAATGATTCAGATCTGATGGCTTGTCCCAGATTTCCAATGGCTACAGATTTTAGTGATATCAATGAATTTAAACTCAAAGCCAATGCCCTCCCGTTGAAAGTGAAAGGATCTCCAGAACAACATGTCCTGTTAGAAAATTTTGAACCATCTCTCAACCTGATCATTCGAAAAGAGGGTCTCAGGCTGAATGAGATGCAATGCTTTATCCAGGGTGGCACTTGTGATCTTTCGATCCATCAAAAAGAAGACGATGAATATGAAGTTGTGGCAAAGCCAAACAAAAGTATTGAACGCAGAAGGAGAACCCTTTATACTTTAACTGTTCAGGATAATGCCAATAAGTGGTACTGGTATAGCTACCTTTGGATCAACCCTAAGATCAAAGAGTAGTTATTCAAATCCTGTATACTGATCATCCAGCTTTTTGAGAATAAGCTTGATCTCATCCGACTTATGGTAATCCCCCAGCTTTTCAAAGGACACAACGAGATTGCGTAAGCACCTCAAAATGATATCCTCATTCGTGCAAGGCTCATAAAACAGCTCCTGTGGCGGGATGTTGAGGTGCTCCAGGTAATGATCAATATCCTCCTTGCTGAATATCAGCCCCCTGTTGAAAGCATTGATATAAAAAGTCATTCCATCTCCCTGATAGGTCAGGATAAAGAGATTTGGCAAATTCACTCCATAAATGGGCATCCCCAGCTTTTGAGCAATGATCATGTAGATGGAACAAAGGGTAATGGGGTTTCCTTTTTTGGATTCCAGCACCGCATTGATCATGCTGTTTGCCGGTGAATGAAAGTTTTTGGTATTGGCCCTGAACTTTATCTTGTTAAACAACATGTTGTTTACAATCCGCACCTGGTCCAACGGTGCGTAGTCAGCTTTAAATTCACGCCAGATCTCATGATATAATTGTTCAACTTCCATCTTGAGATCGGAGTAGTCCAGATCAGGATACTGGTAAGTTGCTACAAGCCAAAGGCCCTCCAGCAGGTCATTTTCATCTGTTTTCTTCCAGGCAAGGAGGCGCTCCTGTACCAACTCAAATTGCAGGCCATGGATCATGTCTTCAATCCTTCGCTGGATAAGTGGATTGAAATTACTTTCCCACTCCTGCTCAAGGAAAGGGATAATTCCTGTGCCTATCTCCATGAGCTTGGTTTCTACATGAGAAACGACTTCATCGTCCTCATCCTCCAATAAACTCACTAAAGCTTTTAATTCGGTTTCCTTTATCAAGACAATATTGAATTTAAGAATTAGAACCGATACATTCCAAATTCTTTTTGATGATTATTATTGAATAATGAATTCAGCGTTAAACTTAATTCGTCTATTCTTCTTTCTCATCAATCCCCTTGAGGTTTTTATGCTTTCTGCCTAAGGGCTTTACGAAATCTTTAGGATAGTTGCGAAAATGGTGGACCAGACCCTGAAGATCTTCCATGGTAGTATTCACATTTTGATAAAGCGAATCAGAATACATTAGTTTTCCCAATGATCCATTCTCACTTTTCATCAGAATCAGTGTCTGATTTAGCGTAATCATTACTGAATCAATATGTGATAGCGTTTGTGCCAACTCCAGAGAATTCAGGGTATCCAACACCCCATCGGTTTTTTTGATCACTGGTCCCAGTCGCTCTATCTTCTGATTGAGGTTCCTTATCAACAATTTCGTAGCTGTAGCAATCTGCTCAATGTTATTTTCATTGCTTTCCATGATCCTGTTTACATTCAGGAAGGTTCGGTGCAGGTCATCCAGCGTAGTATTGATTTTTTCGCCGCTACCTTTTAGTCCAACGAGAATCTCGTTTACCCGGGTGATGGTTACATTAAGGTTGTTGGCCACAGGAGTGGCGTTTTCCAGTATCTCTTCCAGTCCTCTGTCGCGATAAGAAATCAGGGTATCCCCTGCCTCAATGACGTTTTGAGATGAGCCGATGGTCAAAACAATTCCCTTCGTACCCAAAAAGTCGGTACTTGTCAGCAAAGCCACCGAAGAGTCATTCAGTTGGATGTTTTCATTGATGTCAAACTTGACCAGAATGCTGTCCTGGTTTTTCATCAGGCTGATATCAGTCACTCTTCCTACGGAATACCCATTGATAATCACCGGATTTCCTTCTACCAGACCATCTACATTGTCATAGATCGCAAAATATTTGTTAGTCGGAGAGAAAAAGTCAATTCCCTTTAGAAAATTAAACCCGTAATAGAGCATCACTCCCGATACAAGAGCTATTAGACCTACTTTAAATTCCTTGGACATCCGCACTAACTTAATTTTTATTTTGAGAAAAAGACCAATCCGAAACCAAATCTCATGAATTTAAAAATCAGAGCCAAAGACCTGTCCTCAATTCATGGATTCTATTTCTGATTTGTAGTCCCTAAATGCCCGATATATACCAGAAGCAATATAAACCTGGTTCAATGGATCATTCAGTTCTCTCTCTTCTTTAGGATTACTAAGATAACCTACTTCTACTAAAACACTAGGCATACTGGTCCGCCACAAAACAAGAAAACCTGCTGATTTCACGCCCCGGCTGCGTCTACCTACCCTGTTTTTGAACTGATCTTCGATTTTATCTGCCAATCGCAGACTGTTTTGCTGAAAAGCGCTTTGATAAAGAGAAAACAAAATATAGGACTCCGGTGAATTAGGATCGAAGCCGTCATAATCATTAGCTCCCCCCTCTTCAGCCAGAATTACTGCATTTTCTCTTTGGGCTACTTTCAGGTTTGCTTCAGACTTGTGTAACCCCATCACATAAGTTTCTGTACCATGGATATTAGGATTAGATATCCAGTTGGCATGGATGGAGATGAAAAGGTCAGCATCTTTTTGATTGGCCACATCAGCACGCTCGTGTAGCTCGGGGAAGCTATCGTCCTGACGCGTGCAGATCACCTCTACATCAGGCATATTGTCTTTGATGATCCTTGCCAATTCCATTGAAATCTTCAAGGCTACATCTTTCTCTTTCGATATTACCCCATGGGTGCCCGGGTCCTTTCCACCATGACCGGGATCTATTACAATTTTATTGATACGGTAGTCAATAACCCCCACCGGATGAAAGGAGATGAAAACAAAAAATATACAAAAGCAAAAAGGTATTGCAATATTTTTCACGCTATCCCGGTTATATACTAAAATCCGATATTTTTACGCAAAAATGTAAATTTTTCACTGAAATTAAAACCTGTGTCAGGCCTGAGGAGTATTGTATTTTTTTTCTTGATCATTACATTTTACACTTCTGGGTATGCTCAGGATCTTTCAGAGTCCACTGAAAGTATAACGTCAGACTCTATAATATCAGTATCCGCACCGGATTCTGTCACTTCCTTATCAGATACAATCGCTTCTGATACCCTTAAAACAGCCAAATCACCCAAACCTAAAGGTGATATTGAGACTACAATCAACTACAATGCCAAGGATTCCATGTTCTATGACCTGGAAAATAGAAAGATCTATATGTATCAGGAGGCACATATCGACTATGGAGATATTGTTTTGGAAGCCAACAAGACCACTGTGGACTGGAACAGAAGAACTATCCAGGCAGAATTTGCTACGGACAGCACCGGAAAAAAAATTGGTAAACCGGTGTTTACACAGCAGGGAGACGCCTATGAGACCGACAATATCCTCTACAATTTTAAAACCCGTCGGGCTATCATCAAAGGTGTTATTACCGAGCAGGAAGGTGCCTTTATGCATGGTGAAGATGTAAAAATGAACGAAGAAAAGGAGATGTTTATCAAAAATGCCAAATACTCCACCTGTAACCTGGAAGACCCTCATTTTTTTATTGAATCTGAAAAGCTCAAAGTAATTCCTGGAAACAAAGTAGTTTCCGGACCTTTTAATCTAAAATTCAGGGAGATACCCACTCCGCTTTGGTTCCCATTTGGGATGTTTCCTCAACCCAGGAAGAAAGCGACGGGGATCGTTTTTCCTTCTTACGGGGAAGAAAAACAACGGGGATTTTTCCTGAGAGATGGAGGTTATTACCTCACCTTTAGTGATTACATGGACCTGAGACTTACCGGAGATATTTATTCCAAGGGAGGACATGGGCTACAGGCCACAATGAACTATAAGAAACGATATACCTATTCCGGTTCTTTCAACTTCTCCTATAATAAGTCCATCATTGACAATATCGAAGACCCTGTAGAGACCAATGACTTTTGGATTCGCTGGAGCCACCGACCTGAAACCAGAGGAAATTCTAGCTTTGGTGCATCTGTTTCGGCAGGAACATCCACCTACAATTCAAACAACAACCTGGTAAACCAGGACTTTAGCAGAAGTATTAACTCCCAGTTCTCTTCCAGTGTGAGCTATTCCCAAAGGTTTCAACGGATCCCGGTAAACCTGAGTGCCAACCTGAGGCACAACCAAAACATTCAGACAGGCATCATGAGCATGACTTTGCCGGATTACACCATGAACGTAAACAGGATCTATCCTTTCAAAAACATAGTTAAAAACCAGAAGAATCCACTTGCGAAGATCAGTCTCAGCCATAATTTCGCTGCCAAGAATGAAGTAACTAATGCCCCGGTTACCACGCTTAGTAGTCTGAATATTGTGAATGAAGACGAAAGCAACCTGGACACCCTCGACTTCAACCTGGATAATTTTGACAGGTTATACAAACGGGCGAAAATCGGAGGAAAACACTCTATCCCCATCTCCACTTCCTTCAATATGTTTAATTATATCACAGTAAGCCCTAGCTTCAATTATACAGAGCTGTGGTATACCAGAGAACTGGATTTCAGCTATGATGAAGCGTTGCAGGGTGTGAGAATAGATACTCTCGAAGGATTCAGCAGGACGGGTTACTGGACCTCAGGAGCCTCTATGAATACCCGGTTTTATGGAACAGTTACGTTTCCCGGAAAAGACAGAAAAATCCAGGCGATTCGACATGTAGTCACCCCTTCTATCAGTTTTTCATACAACCCTGATTTTAGTGAAAGTAGTGGTGTATATAAAGAAATTCAAATTGATTCCCTTGGAAACACTCGGCGGTTTTCCAGGTATGAAAGTTTTGCCTATGGCTCTCCCCCGTCTGGTGAAAGCCGAACCATCAGCTTTTCACTCCAAAACAACCTGGAGATGAAAGTAAGAGATGACAAGGATTCTACCCAGGCTTACAAAAAGGTAAAAATCTTTGAAAATCTTTCCTTAAGTACCGGCTATAACCTGGCAGCGGAGGAATTTAAACTCAGTAACATCAACTGGAATACCCGAACCTCTCTTTTTAAGAACAAGGTAAATGTGAACTTAAGCGGTACGATAGATCCTTATGTTTATAACCTCATCAGTGAAACCGTAAACCCTGTGACCGGAGTACGTACTGTGAGCCAGGAGAAGATAGACAGATATGCCTGGAACAATGGTCAGGGACTTGGAAACCTGAGTCGGTTAAGCACCTCAATCGGATTTTCACTCAACAGCAAATCCGGAAAAGGAAATGAGCCTGACAGACAAGATCAGTTTGACACAGGAACAGTGCCGGAGGGTCTTGATCAGTCTGGCTATGGTACAGAAGAAGAGAAAGAATACATCCGTCAAAATCCTGAGCAATATGTGAATTTTGATGTGCCGTGGACTTTTAGGGTGCAATATTCCATTTCCCGCACACAGAACGGCTTCCAGGACCCTACAATCATTCAGTCCATGCAATTTAATGGCACACTGGCACTGACCGACAAAACCCAGATCACTTACAACTCCGGTTTCGACTTTGTGAATAAAGAATTTACTACTACCCGGATAGGTATAGCCCGTGATCTGCATTGCTGGTCATTAAACTTTTCATGGGTTCCTTTTGGTCGTTACCAATCCTTCAGCCTGGTTATTCAGCCCAATTCCAGCTTGTTACAAGACCTGAAATTAGAAAAGCGACGAAATTTCTTTGACTTCTTCGATAGATAAGAAATTAGGTTCGAAATTCTCTCTGGCAAATAATCAGCAAATTGATATTTTTGAGGAAAACTTAATCTGAAAATGGGAAGAGCGTTTGAATATCGTAGGGCAGCAAAAGAAGCCAGGTGGGATAAAATGTCTAAAATATTTCCTAAGCTGGCCAAGGCGATTACAGTAGCAGCAAAAGAAGGTGGCGGAGACCCTGAGATGAATGCCAAGTTGCGTACTGCCATTCAAAATGCCAAGGCAGAGAATATGCCGAAGGACAACATCGAAAATGCCATCAAACGCGCCATAGGTAGTGATTCAGATGTATTTGAAGAAGTCACTTACGAAGGCAAAGGACCTCACGGTGTATTGGTATTTGTTGAATGTGCTACCGACAACACCACACGCACTGTCGCCAACGTAAAAGCCTATTTCAGTAAGGCTGGAGGCTCCATGGTCCCCAATGGCTCACTGGAATTTATGTTTGACCGCAAAGCAGTATTTGAATTTATTCAGGAGGATGGCATGGACCTGGAAGAGCTTGAGTTGGAACTCATCGATGCCGGGTTGGAAGAAATCATCACCAATGAAGACCGGGTATACCTGTATGCGGACTACACCAACTTTGGTACCCTATCAAAAGCGTTGGAGGACAAAGAGATTGATGTAAAGAAAGCCAGCTTGCAAAGAATCCCAAATAGTCCGGTAGAATTTTCCGAAGAGCAAATGGAAGAAATCGAAAAAATGTTGGATCGGATCGAAGATGATGATGACGTTCAGGCTGTATTCACTAACATTGCATAGTGCTGGTATTTAAAACATCCGAAAAACCCAATTATTTTATCATAGCGAGTACGGCTTTGTTCTTGTGTCTGTGCTACTATTTATATGAATTGTTTTATGGTGAGATCTATGAGACACATTCGGGTCAGACACTTGTTGAACGGGCATTTCTAATTGGGCTTATCACTGCAGTTATTTTCGGGATTTTTGAAGCCGCATTTAAGCAGATCTTTTTTTCACCAACGTTGGAAGGTGTGATTTCCTGGCATCTCGGACAATCATTGTCTGCAGGCCTGGTAGCATTTGTGATCGACAGCTATTTCGACGGATACCCCACCTGGGAGTCCAAGCATTTGTTTGCATTTGTTTCCATCTATACCCTATGCTGTTTTCCAGGCATCCTCATTGGCTACCTGGTATTTCATAAAACAAAGAAGAACAACTTTGATGAAGATTTGAGGTTCATCATCGTGAGGTCAAGCGGCAAAGAAGACGAATTGGTAGTTGACCCCAGAGACGTTATGTTTTTGGCTGAGGAAGACACATCCATGCGGGTATTCTACCTCGAAAACGGAGAAATTAACTCTAAGCTGATAGCGAGTAAGCTAAGCAACTTTGAAAAAGAATTCAGAGATATTCCATTTTTGCTGAGGGCTCACAAAGCATACATCGTGAACATCAACCGGGTATCTGAAGTGGTCAAGGAAAAGCAACATATTTTACTTCATTTCTCCTCACATTATATCATTCCGGTAGAAGAAAAATTCAGGGCCAGGATCCTCAACAGGATCACATAAGCATCAGTTTTATTGGTCATCCATTTTTTTCAATGATTTGCTTTAAGCGGGATTGTTTAGCATATTTAAGTTGATAAACAAAACCTAAAAGTAAATGCCACACCTCAACTTCAACCGGCGGGATTTCATCAAAAAAACCTCTGCCGCCATGGCCCTCACAGCCTTTGGAAATTTCGGGATCAGCTATCCATTAACCGCCAAGCCCCTGAAAGTAGGGTTGATTGGAACGGGATGGTACGGCAAGAGTGATCTTTTCCGACTGATCCAGGTAGCTCCAGTAGATGTAGTGGCCTTATGTGACGTTGATAGTCAAATTTTAAATGCTGCAGGTAAACTTGTAAGTGAACGTCAACCCTCAGGCAAAGTACCCAAGCTATATGGTGACTACAGGAAGATGTTGGACAAACACAAACTTGATATTGTCATTATTGGTTCTCCTGACCATTGGCATGCATTGCAATGCATAGATGCAGTCAAAGCCGGAGCTCATGTTTACGTGCAAAAGCCTATCAGCGTGGATGTAGTAGAAGGTGAAGCCATGGTTAAGGCTGCCAGAAAATACAACAGGGTGGTACAGGTAGGTACCCAACGAAAAAGCACACCCCACCTCATCGACGTGAAGAAAAACATCGTAGAAAAAGGGCTTCTTGGAAAGATCTCACATGTGGAGATGTGTTGCTACTACCACATGCGTAACAACGCCAATCCTCCCCTTCAACCTGTTCCTGATTTTCTGGATTATGAAATGTGGACAGGTCCTGCTCCGCTCCGGCCCTATGATGGCCTGCCACACATCAGGTGGTGGCGCGCTTTCATGGAATATGGCAATGGCATCACCGGAGATATGTGTGTGCATATGCTTGACACGGTACGGTGGATGCTGGGATTAGGATGGCCCAAACGGATCACCTCAACCGGTGGTATCTTTGTTCAAAAGGAAGCCAAGTCCAACATTGCTGATACACAGTCCGCCATCTTTGAATATGATGAATTGAACTGTATATGGCAGCACCGAACCTGGGGGACACCCGCTGACCCTGACTACCCCTGGTCATTTACCATTTATGGTGATAAGGGCACATTGAAGGGAAGTACAATGCAGGCAGATTTCATTCCTACAGAGGGAGATCCTATCCATTTTGATGTGGTTTATGAAAAAGAAAAGTACCCCGAAGACTTAACTGAAGAGCGTATCGAGCTCAATGCCGCACCAGCTACCCGGCTGCATATGCTCGACTTCCTCAAGGCCATTGATAACAACAGCAGGCCGGTGGCCGATATTGAAGAAGGACACATTTCTACGGCCAGCTGTATCCTGGCCAACATCTCCATGGAGCTTGCAGGAAGACCATTGATTTATGATCCTGAAAAGAAAATGGTGGTTGGTGATGCTGAAGCTACCGCCATGCTACAACGCCAGTACCGAAAACCATGGATACACCCTACTGTAGATAACGTTTAAAAAAAATCTGAAATGCTAAACCTCAATATTAACCGCAGAAAGTTTGTCAAAGGAATATCAGCAACAGCAGGATTGGCTGCTTTTGGAGGATTAGGCATGAATTTTACGGGGATTGATCGTCAATGGAAAGTCGGGCTGATCGGGTCAGGATGGTACGGCAAGAGTGACACCCTTCGCTTGTTACAGGTAGCGCCTGTTGAAGTAGAAGCCGTTTGCGATGTAGATCAAAACATGCTTAATCATGCAGGTCAGCTGATCAGCCAACGCCAAAAGTCAGGTAAAGTACCCAAACTCTATGGAGATTACCGCAAGATGCTAGACAAGCACAATTTGGATATTGTGATTATTGGTTCACCAGACCATTGGCATGCTTTGCACATGATCGAAGCCGTGAAGTCCGGAGCACACGTATACGTACAAAAACCTATCAGTGCCGATGTGGTGGAGGGCGAAGCGATGTTAAGAGCTGCCAGAAAATACAACAAGGTCGTCCAGGTAGGCACACAAAGACGGAGTACTCCACACCTGATCAGAGCCAAGGAAGAAATTGTGGACAAAGGGTTGCTGGGTAAAGTCTCTCATGTAGAAGTAAGCTGCTACACTGGAGGAGGTGGAAAGATGCCTCCTACAGAGGAAGTACCTGATTTCTTTGACTATGAGATGTGGACTGGCCCGGCACCGATGCTCCCCTATAGAGGGTTGCCTCATATCCGGTGGAGGGCTTTTATGGAATATGGCAATGGTATTGTGGGCGACATGGGCATCCACATGCTGGATGCTGCCCGATGGATGTTGGGTGTGGGTGCGCCTAAGAAGATCACCAGTGTCGGAGGCACGTACGTTCATAAAGAGGGCTATGGCAATCGTCCGGATACCCAGCATGCTATTTTTGAATTCGATGAGCTAAATTTTGTGTGGCAACAACGGAGATGGGGTACTCCCGCAGATCCTGACTATTGGTGGTCCTTCACACTTTATGGTGAAAAGGGAAAATTACAGGCAGGCGTAAGAAAGGCAGACTTCACGCCGGTGGAAGGAGAGCCCATCCATTATGATTGTGTTTTTGAGCGAGAGGAATACCCGGAAGATCTTACTGAAGAAAGAATAGAGCTGTTTGCCGCACCTGCTACCAGGAGGCACATGCAGGATTTTATCCGGGCCATCGAAAACGGAACCAAACCTATTGCGGATATTGAACAGGGACATATCTCATCGGCCAGCTGTATCATGTCCAACTTATCCATGCAGCTTGGCGGGAGACCGCTAGTATACGATTGGGAAAACAGAGTGGTCAAAGGAGATAAAGAAGCCACGGAATTACTAGCCAGAAGCTACCGGAGTCCGTGGAACCACCCCACTTTCGATAATGTCTGATCGTACAATAGATCGTATTTGTGGATGAACTTCTACAACAGGTAAAAGGTTGTCTCATATGTCAGGGTTTGCTGCCCAATGATCCGAGGCCCGTTCTACAGGCGAGCGAAAACTCAAGGATCTTGATCATCGGCCAGGCGCCCGGCCGCAAAGTGCACGACAGTGGTGTTCCCTGGGATGACGCCAGCGGAAATGAACTGAGAAGGTGGCTGGGAGTCAGCAAAAAAGAATTTTATGATCCCGATTTTTTTGGGTTAATCCCCATGGGCTTTTGCTACCCGGGAAAAGGGAAGTCAGGAGACCTTCCACCACGGCCGGAATGCGCACCTCAGTGGCACGAGCAGTTGCTATCCTGCATGCAAGATGTAAAGCTTACCATCTTGATTGGCCAGTATGCGCAGAAGTACTACCTGGGAGACCGATTTAATAAAAGCCTGACTGAAAATGTGAAAAATTTCAGGTCATTTCTACCCGAATACCTACCACTCGTCCATCCTTCGCCACGCAACAGGATCTGGCAAAAGAAGAATCCCTGGTTTGAGGAAGAGGTGATACCCGTACTACAGGAAGTGGTTAGGAAATGATCTGATGATTGCAATTGCCATGGGCTTTAGCCGAAATTGCCATGGGCTTCAGCCCATGGGCAATGGAAATCAGACCTCCTGGGCTTTAGCCCCTAAAGGTTTCAAATTCATATTTCTCCATGAGTTCGTCATACTCTTCCTGAAAGCTCTTTTTGCTATGGTGTTGTTCCTGTTGGCTGATGTAGTTTCTAACGGCTTTAACCTGGGATTACCCTACAGACACAGAAAAAAATTCAGTCTGCCAGGCAAACCGATCAGGGATCCGTTTTTGTTGATTGATCCAAAAAGAGGATTCTCCTTTGATTAGCTGCATGATCCTGGAAATGTTTTGTTCTCCTTTTAATGAAATCAGGCAATGTAAGTGGTCAACATACCCATCGATACTATCAATGTATATATTTTTTGCTTTAGCATTTTCCCTGATGTGAGAAATCACTGATTTTCTTAGGGACTTTTCCAATAGCGGCGCTCGATTCTTAGTCGCCCAAACGGCATGAATCCAAATCTTAATGAAGGGCATGCAATAAAATTAGTGGCTAAAGCCACTAAGTGCAAATCTATTAGCCCCGGGCTAAAGCCCGAGGCTATAGATTAGGCTGAAAGATCTGGTAGCAATCTAAAGTTTGTGGCGGCAAGCCAAAACCTGTGATAGAAAGCCAAAACATTGTAAAGAAATTTGGGGATTTGTGATTGATTGAATGTGAATTGTGAGTTTTTTACGGGATCTACGAGTCCGTAGACTTTATTCAGAATGGCTTCAGTTAAATTGCCATGGGCTTTAGCCCATGGGCAATGGAAATCAGACCTCCTGGGCTTTAGCCCCTAAAGGTTTCAAATTCATATTTCTCCATAAATTGGTCATGCCCTCACTGATTGGAGTTTAGATCGCTTCCCTCCCTGCGCAGTCTTCTTGAGGTGTCTTACTGGTCATTACAACGTGGTGATGTAGTGGTTTTCCCCATTTAAACAAAAAAAATGAGCTTTTAATTGGAAATTATTTAGGAAAAAAGATGAGATAGGTCATTTTTGCACGCGCATAAATGATGATTTAGTTGGTTTTAATTCATATTTCCATAAGAAATCATCTAACATCTAATAACAATAAACATTTACCCAGAAGGAATTATTTAATCAAAACCAAACCTATTTAAACCTGTCGATCAATGAATTTTGAAATAAAAAATGAAAGCTGGATCGGAAACTTAACAACTATTGTGCTTCTATTTTCTTTTGTGCTTTTCTCCTGCAATTCTGATGGCGAAAAAAGGAAAGGCAATCAGAACACGCTCGAAATACCTGTGCTTGAACTTTTACCGGCTGATGTAGAGGTTCCTCAGACATACATTGCAGATATTCAGGCTATTCAATTTGTAGAAGTAAGATCAAAGGTTGAAGGCTTTGTGGACCAGATTTTTGTTGATGAGGGACAGTTTGTTAAGAAGGGACAAAAACTTTTTCAACTTTCCAGTGCGGAGTATAATGAAATGGTCAACTCAGCACGCGCAAATCTTGCAAGGGCACAAGCCGAACAGCAAGCTTCAAAAGTAGAGGTAGAACGTCTTCAAACATTGGTAGACAAAAACATAATCTCAGCCTCAGAACTAGAACTGGCCAAGTCAAAAATGGCTGTAGCAGATTCTCATATCCTGGAGGCTGAATCCATGCTTCAGCGTGCGCTCACTGGCCTTTCATACACCACCATTAAAGCGCCATTTGATGGATTGGTAGACCGGATACCTTTCAAAATCGGAAGCCTGGTCACTGAGAATGTTCTGCTTACAACCATTACAGATATTTCTTCTGTTTTTGCCTACTACAAGGTCAACGAGAGTGAATACCTGAGTATTATGCGAGACAAAATCGAGAAGGAAGGTGCTCAGGAGATCACGGAGCAATTGACTTTGGTTTTGTCCGATGGTCAGGTTTACCCGGAAAAAGGTATTTTAGAGACCACTGAAGGCGACATTGAATCCGGCACAGGATCGATTGGTTTTCGGGTTCGATTTCCCAACCCTGATCAGTTGCTCAAGCACGGCGCTTCTGGGAAAGTCCAAATGAATACAAAATTGGAGGGCGTTTTCTTAATTCCTCAAAAATCCACCTTTGAGATACAGGATTTCACTTATGTATACCTGGTAGATCAGGAAGGGAAGGTTATCGTAAGAAGTTTCAAGCCTATTCAGCGCTATGGGCTTTTTTATCTGGCCGATGGTTTTCTACCCGGTGACAAGATTGTGTATGAGGGCATTCAACAAGTATCAGATGGGCTTGAAATAACTCCAATTCCTGTTCCCAGGAAGGAAGCCTATTTAGGGAAATATTGAGTAACCGATAAAATCAAAAACTCATGCTGGAATTGTTTATCAAAAGACCGATTTCGTCAACGGTTATTTCTGTATTTATTACCCTTTTAGGCCTTTTGGCTCTGACTTCCTTACCCATTACCCAGTTTCCGGATATCGTACCTCCTTCTGTCACAGTGGAGGCTAAATACACCGGAGCAAACGCCGAGGTTTTGGCCAAAGCAGTCGCGACTCCATTAGAGCGGGCAATTAATGGAGTTCCCGGAATGGACTACATGTACTCGGTGAATACTAATGCCGGGATGACACTCATCACCATCGTTTTCAAAGTAGGTACAGACCCTGACCAGGCAGCTGTAAACGTGCAAAACAGGGTAGCAACTGTAATAGATGAGCTTCCCGAGGAGGTGATCCGAGCAGGTGTGATGACCGAAAAAGAAGTGAATAGCATGCTGCTTTATCTCAATCTGGTCTCGGATGATCCTGCGCAGGATGAGAAGTTTGTTTACAATTTTGCCGACATTAATATTCTTCCTGAATTAAAGCGAATAGATGGAGTTGGGCGCGCTGAAATCATGGGGATGAAAGACTATGCGATGCGCGTATGGATGAAGCCTGACCGTATGGCTGCCTACAATATCTCTCCCCAGGATATCACGGAGGCCATCCAAAACCAAAATGTAGAAGCGGCTCCTGGTAAATCCGGTATCAGTTCGGATAGAAACCCGCAAGCCTTGCAGTATGTGCTGAAGTACACCGGGAAATTCAGTGAAGAAACCGACTATGAGAATATTACCCTTAAGGCACTTCCCGATGGCTCTTTGCTTCGACTAAAAGACGTAGCAGATATCGAGTTCGATGCACTGGACTATAACATGGTTTCCATGACCGATGGAAGACCTTCTGCATCCATCATGCTTAAGCAGCGTCCGGGTTCCAACGCTCGCGAGGTGATAGCAAATATTAAGGAAAAGATGGATGAGCTTCAAGGCACCTCATTTCCTCCCGGAATGACTTACAATGTCTCCTATGATGTAAGTCGCTTTTTGGATGCATCCATTATGGAGGTTGTAAAAACCTTGGTTGAAGCCTTTTTGCTTGTTTTTTTGGTAGTATTTCTCTTTTTGCAGGATTTTCGATCCACAGTGATTCCTGCTATTGCAGTTCCTGTTTCACTTATTGGGACACTGTTTTTCATGCAGCTATTTGGATTTTCTATCAACCTGCTGACCCTGTTCGCCTTAGTATTGGCCATTGGAATTGTGGTAGACAATGCCATTGTAGTGGTGGAGGCAGTCCATGTAAAAATGCACGATCTGGGCCTGAATGCAATGGATGCTACCCTGGCCGCAATGAAAGAAATCGGAGGTGCAATAATTGCCATTACACTGGTGATGTCGGCGGTTTTCGTTCCTGTAAGTTTTCTTTCAGGACCAGTGGGAATTTTCTACAGACAATTTTCTCTGACCCTGGCGATTGCTATTGTGATCTCCGGAATTAATGCCCTGACGCTTTCACCAGCCTTGTGTGCCATGCTTTTGAAACCCGTTCAGGCACATGCTCCTGGAAAAAAGGTTGGTTTGATTCAGCGCTTTTTCAATGGTTTTAACAGGCGATATGATGCCTTAGCAGGTAAATACACCTTTTTGATTACTAGGACCGCAGGAAGAAGGGGGATTACCTTAGGTATTCTAATCGGTTTTTTTGCATTGACCTATGGAATGATTTCCTTAGTGCCAACAGGCTTTATTCCCAATGAGGACCAGGGTATGGTTTACGTCAATGTCACCACTCCTCCCGGTGCCACGGTGGACCGAACTTCAGAAATTATGGATCAGGTGCAGGCGGCACTCCTTCCACTTGAAGAAGTGGAAACGGTCTCTACACTTGCAGGCTACAGTCTATTGACAGAAACTACAGGAGCATCCTACGGAATGGGAATGGTGAACCTCAAAGCCTGGGATGAGCGTGAGATGAGTGTCAATGACCTCATCATCGACTACTCTGATCGTACTTCCCACCTCAAAGGAGCGGACATTCAGTTTTTTGCACCACCACCCGTACCAGGTTTTGGAAATGCTTCCGGCTTTGAACTCAGGCTACAAGACCGTACAGGTGGGGAATTGAACGTCATGGCTCAGGTCACAGAGGATTTTGTAGCTGCATTAAATGAGCGGCCCGAGCTTGAGGAAGTCTTCACTAATTTCGATCCAAATTTCCCGCAGTTTATGATCTCTGTCGATCATGATAAAGCTGCCAAGCTCGGCGTATCGGTGGAAGATGCGATGAAAACACTACAGGGATTTATTGGGAGTGTTTACGCATCCAATTTTATCCGATATGGTCAGATGTACAAGGTAATGATTCAGTCTTCACCGGAATACAGGACTTCTCCTGAATCGCTGCTAGACATGTATGCGAAGAACAACGCCGGAGAAATGGTACCTTATTCCAACTTCGTGAGCCTGGAGCGCGTATACGGCCCGGAGCAATTGTCCCGTTACAACATGTTTTACTCTGCGTTAGTATCCGGAGAAGCAGCAGAAGGATATTCCTCGGGAGATGCGATTCAAGCTGTGGAGGAAGTTGCCCTGGAAACATTACCCCGTGGCTTTTTTATTGATTGGTCGGGTATCACCCGAGAGGAAATTGCCTCAGGAAATCAGGCGGTTTATATTTTCTTAATCTGCCTGGTGTTTGTATACCTATTGCTTTCAGCTCAGTATGAAAGCTATATGTTGCCTCTGCCCGTCATTCTTTCCCTCCCTGCGGGAATTTTTGGTTCCTATTTCTTCCTCTACCTGGTTGGTCTTCAAAACGATATCTATGCTCAGGTATCTTTAGTTATGCTGATTGGCTTGCTTGGGAAAAATGCCATCCTCATCATCGAGATAGCCATCCAAAACCGACAGAAAGGAATGAGCATTGTAGAAAGTGCCATCAAAGGGGGAACCGAACGACTAAGGCCGATTTTGATGACCTCTTTTGCATTTATCTGCGGCTTGATACCCCTTGCACTTGCTAGCGGAGCAGGGGCGATTGGTAATAGGACTATCGGTACCGCTGCAGCAGGCGGGATGCTGGTAGGTACCTTCGTGGGAGTGATTTTAATCCCTGGACTCTACGTCATTTTCGAAACTTTGGATACAAAGTTCAAAACAAAAAAATCAGTTGAAAAAGTAGCTCAATTAAACCCAGCTGAAGTCTGATGATGAAAAAATCCATTTCAATTATTTCATGCTTTATTTTGGTATTGACAGGCTGTAAGGTTCAGCAAATAGCACAGCCGGAGAATAGGCTTCAACTTCCGGAAGCATATCAGGGAATTGAAAGTGACTCGGTGAGATATAGCTCGGATATCCATTGGGAAAATTTCTTCAAAGATGAACGATTAAACAGCCTTATCAATACCGCACTGCAGAACAATCAGGACAATCAAATCGCCCTGACAAAGGTCAATGCCTCCAGGGCAGCGATGTTGCAAGCCAGGCAGGGATTATTACCTTATTTCTCACTGAATGCTGGTGCTTCCCAGGAGAGATTTGGTGATTATACGATGGACGGGGTCGGCAATTTTGACACCAATTTTTCCGAAAACCTAACCGAAGACAAGCAGATCCCTGATCCTTACAAGGACTTTTTTATCTCCGCTCAATTTGGTTGGGAAATCGATATCTGGGGAAAACTGAGAAATCAACGTAAAGCCGGAATGGCCATGTTTCTTGCCAGTGAAGAAATGAGTCGGCATATTCAAACCTGGCTAATTGCAGAAGTGGCGACCAACTACTATCATCTGCTCGCATTAGACCAGGAAATAAAAACTTTGAATGAATACATCAGGCTGCAGGAGCTAGCACTTCAGCTGATCCAGGACCTAAAAGAAGGTGGAAAAGCCAATCAGCTTGCGATCGATCAATTTGAGGCACTTTCCTTAAATACCAGGGCTCAGCTTCAGGCCAAAACGCGAGAATTGTACTCCGCTGAGTTTAACCTGGCAAGATTGGTTGGGACGCTTGATTACGAGATGGATAGAATGGATCTGGACAGTGCAATCGTAATCCAGGACCAGATTATTGCCGGCTTGCCAGTTGATTTGATTCAAAAAAGACCTGATTTACGAGAAGCAGAAAGGCTATTGCAAGCTTCCAACGCGGACGTTAATGCAGCCAGAGCGGCATTTTATCCTTCTATCAATTTGATGGGGCTGGCTGGCTTCAATGCATTCGATTTTAGTCGCCTGTTCATCTCTCCTGCCTCCAGTATCTATCAATTCGGGGGAGGGCTAACTGCTCCTTTGTTCAATAGGAGACAGATTAGGACTATGTTCGAAACTTCTAAGGCCAACCAGCAAATAGCGCTTTTGGAATATGAAAAAAGGACGCTGAATGCCTACCTTGAGGTTTTGGACCTTATCAATGATATGAATACTTACGATCAGCAACTGAAAACCAAGCAATATGAGGTCGCGGTTTTAGAAAGGGGTATCGAAAATTCGAATACGCTTTTCTCTGTTGGATATGCAAATTATCTGGAAGTGATCAATGCACAGACGAGGACACTCGAGTCAGCCATCGAATTGGCAGATCTAAAGGCTGCAAGGCTACAAACCAATGTGCAGCTTTATCGTGCCTTGGGGGGAGGATGGAATTAAAAGACACATGCAAAAATCAACCGGAATGACAGATCATAGAACGTTCCTGCAAAATACATCCGCCTCTGCGTTCAGAATAGAATGAAACACAAACGCAGAGGCATGATGAGTGACCACCCCTATGCTATAAAAACTAAACTAGCTAAAACCTCGGTGAGATGCAAAGGGAAAATTCCTACTGTGCCAGTAGTTAAAGTCCTTTATCAGCTTTCAAAAAAATACAGTCGCTAAGCTTAGTCGCCCAAACGGCATGAATCCAAATCTTAATGAAGGGCATGTAATAAAATTAGTGGATAAAGCCACTAAGTGCAAATATATTAGCCTCGGGCTAAAGCCCGAGGCAATAGATTAGGCTGAAAGATCTGGTAGCAACTAAAGTTTGTTGCTTCCTTGAGTGGATCTGTCATTTTTTTGCGGGATCTGAGCCGTGAGGTTCTTCATTAAATGGTTATGAAATGCTTAAGGCCATTTATCATACCGGAATGTTGTAGGGTATTCTAAACTGTATTTTGACCTAAATTCAAATTCAATGATTTTTTTAAAGTTTAAGTACCAAAAATCAGCAAGCTTATAATAAATAGTGCTAGTCCCGAATAATATACAAATAGGCAATTCCTGATTTTCTTTCTTATTTTTTTTAATTCAGGTTCAATTTTCTCCTCTTCTCTGTTCCCAAGAAAAAATGGAGAGAAAGCAAAAAGAAAGTCAATTAATGAGGTTGTTCCTGATTGCAAACTGTAGTATGCAAAATAAAAAATTATTTTAATGATCAGAGCAATAAAAGCGGCGAAAAAGGCAAGAAATGCCAAAAACCCAATCACATCCAGTGTTTCATTTGATTCTTTGTTACCTCAGAAGATGAATTTGGTTATGTGACGATCTGCTCTAGCCGCCTTGTATCACTTATAAATCTAGTGGATTTCTATTAAAACAGTTGTGTATAGGAGAAAATGGGATTTGGGTGTTCTTCTCATAAGACTGGCAATAGGCACCCAAAGTATTTTCGTAGAATTTTATAGCCTCACCGAGAAGTGTGATTATTTTAACAGACACCGCAGATATTCCCTGACAAAGACAGGCTCATGATTTTCGCCTCTTGTGCGATTCCCGCCAACCTCATTTCCGCTTCATCTTGAGCATCCCCCTGAAGTAAAGCCACATCATTTTTATCTTGGCTCCTCCTTTTCTGCTCATCTCCATGGCATCCCATAATTCTTCGGGTACCTGGTCCAACTGATTAAACTCTCCGGCACCTTTAAGCCACTCTCCCCCATCTATGGTGATCACTTCACCATTGACGTAAGCAGAATAATCCGAAACCAGGTAAGCGGCCAGGTTAGCCAGTTCCTGGTGCTCCCCTACCCGACCCACCGGCACTTTATTGGCCGGATCAAACTTCTCTTTCAAATTACCCGGGAGGAGTCGATCCCAGGCTCCTTTGGTAGGAAAAGGCCCGGGCGCAATCGCATTGCATCGTATGCCATACCTGGCCCACTCTACAGCCAGAGATCTCGTCATGGCCAATACGCCTGCTTTGGCAGCAGCTGATGGTACAACATACCCGGACCCCGTCCACGCATAGGTGGTCACAATGCTCAGAACGTTGCCCGGGTGCTCATGCTCAATCCAGGATTTGCCCAGCGCCAGGGTGAAATTGTATGATCCCTTGAGTACGATATCCACTACCGTGTCGAAAGCTCTATGAGATAACCTTTCCGTAGGGCTGATGAAATTTCCAGCAGCATTGTTCAATAACACATCTACCTGCCCAAACTGCTTCTTTGACTGTTCGATGACTTTTTCAACCTGCTCATACTCCCTGACATCACATTCCAGAGGTAGTACCTGATTTCCGGTTTTCGCATGGATCTCTTCCGCGGTCTTTTGTAACACTTCGAGCTTTCGGCTGGTGATTACAAGATTGGCCCCAAGCTCCGAAAAGTAGGTCCCCATAGATTTTCCCAGTCCGGTACCTCCACCGGTGATCAGGATGGTTTTTCCTTTTAAGGCCCCTTCTTTGAGCATTCCTTGTGCGTAGTTCATCTTTGTTTATTTAGGTAGTTTCCCATCGAGCAAACCATAGATAAATGTACCCAGAATAGCGCTTAATAACACCACGATAAACATCATAAAACCATTACCAATCAAAATATAGATGGGACCCGGGCAGGCACCGGTCATTGCCCAGCCACATCCAAAAATGGTTCCTCCCAGCAAAGGAGCCCACTTGTTTTTGGCCTTAGGCTGAATGACGATCTTGTTGCCATCTACATCCTTCACTTTAAGCCGCTTAATGAGTTGTATAGATATGATTCCTAAAACCACTGCTGAGCCAATGACACCGTACATGTGAAAGGACTCAAAACGAAACATTTCATAGATTCGGTACCATGAGATCACCTCTGATTTTGTCAGGATGATGCCAAAGATGGCCCCAACAATCAAAAACTTAAAATACTTCATAGCAATACAGGCAAGATAAAATGTGTCACAAACAGGCCTCCCAGGAAAAACCCAATCACTGCGATCAAAGAAGGAAATTGAAGATTGCTTAACCCACTGATAGCATGACCGCTAGTACACCCATCGGCATAGCGGGTACCAAAACCCACCATGAATCCTCCAACAACCATAAATACAAATCCTTGCAGTGTAAATAAATTGTCCCAGCTAAAGATAGTTGTGGGTACATATTCAGCTCCAGGATTTGGAATACCCGAGGAGATCAGGGCTGCTTTTGTCTCTGCATTTAAATCTATTGCCTGACGGGCAGTCATATAATGGGAAGCAATATAACCGCCAATCAATGCGCCAGCAACGAAAAAAAGGTTCCAGACACGTTCCTTCCAGTCAATCCTGAAGAATTCACTGAATTTCCCTGCCCCTCCAATGGAACAAACAGTTTTCAACGTTGAGGAAATGCCAAAGCTTTTGCCAAAAAACAGCATCAGCACCATAATAAAGGTGATCAATGGCCCTCCCACATACCAGGGCCATGGGGATTTTATCCATTCCATAGTTAATGTTATTTCAAATCTGAATCAGTCAATATAGCAAAAGAAACAACAACGCTGAATGAAAAATTCAACAGATAAAATCCTGTATACCGTATTGTTTACACAGCAATTTGGTCCTTTGATCTACTTCATTTCTATAAGCATATGGCAGATAATCTGATTTGAAGAGCTTCATGTATTCAGGGTACAGTATCGGATAATGTTTTTGAATGGCATTCATCATAAGTGTTTTACTATCGGCCTTCCCCTCACCAAACAGGGTAATGGTTGCGGGGAATATATAATCGACCGGAACGTCGCTGAATGTTTGAAACATGGATTGTAATGACTCGTCTGTATCCGAGATATAAAAGAGCAAAGGCATCAGGCTGATATCGGTCTTAAATCCATTCGATTTCGCTGCTTTAACCGCCTCCAGCCGATCTGAGGGGGCCGTAGCTCCAGGCTCGAATAATTTTCCAGTTTCAGCATCGAGTGTGGAGAATGAAAAGGTAATTAAAGTCCCTCGTTTTAAGTGCTGAAGATCAGCAGGTAGGACAGCATTCCGGTCAATTTCCTCCAACAAATCAAAATCCCTGGTGACCTTGTCAGATTTCGTGATGATATAGACCGGAAACCGATATTTGATGATTACTTTGAGGGCTTCCCTGGTCAGCTGATAATCCTTTTCAACCTATAAGTACGGATTTGTAACTGATGAAAGAACAATGAAGCCTTGGTCACCTTTTCTAACTCTGAGGGATAGTTGCTTTTCCAGCACCTCAATGGCTTTGACCTTAATTCCCAGGTTATTTTCCATGTGAACGCCATATTTACTACCTCTGATATAGCAATACAAGCAGTTAAAAGCACACCCGGAATAAGGGCTGAAGGTATAATCATCTAAGAACCAGGGATCACGCTTCTTTTTCTTGTTAAGAACTGTCTTTGCGTGTATTTCCCTGGCCAAAACGGGATTATTTAACCAGGTATGGCAGCATTACTTTTTGCCAGATTTTGTAACCTTCGGCATTCATGTGAAGGTTATCTTCTCTGAAGATATTAGTAAAAACCATTCCATCTTCATCAAGTGCCGGATACCACACGTCTACATATTCTGTTTTTTCATTTCTACAAGCAAAAAGCTCCAGGGCCTCATTCAGTTCCAGGTACTTATCACCCAGTTCCCACCGGGCCACACTTGGCTTTGCAGCGATGAGGGCCACTTCAGTATTGGGTAGCTTCTTGGCAATGATTTTACGGATCTTTTTGACATCTTTCATGATGGTTTTGGTATCCTTTCCTTTGGCGATGTCATTGTCTCCTTCATAGATAAAGATCTTGGCGGGCTCATAAGGAATCACTATTCTGTCCAGATAATACAACAAATCCGAATACATTGATCCGCCAAAGCCCCGGTTGATCACTTCATGATCAGGGAAATAATCTGCAATGTCTTGCCAGATGCGAATTGAAGAACTTCCTACAAACAGGTTGGCTCCCTTTGATGGAAAACTTGCTTTATCTGCTTCTTCATATTCCAGAATGGTTTTTTCAAACCGCTGCGGTCCTTGTTCCTGGGCTTGAAGAATTGAAATGGTAAATACAAAAACAATAAGAGAATGAATCAGATTTTTCATTGGTCTGGTTTAAACGTTGGGTTTCTAAATTAATCCTATTAGGAATTTTAAGTACCCTGTGCTATCAGTTTTTTGTTATTGGGACTGCCAGCCTTGGGGCGTTCTTTATAGAAGAATATCTGATCAATAAATATGCCAGCTTTTTTGCCTTTGTGTCTGTGCCATTCCGGAAGTTGCTCCATAGGGTATGCCATGATCTTATAATATCGATACTTGCTGTTGTCCAAATCAAATGAAAACATATGCGACGTCCGGTCTCTGAACTCCTCTTTTTTATAAAACAGTTTCTTCGTTTGCAACAGTTTAAGATCATCTTTGCTATTTCCACCCCAAAGTTCAGCAGATGCCGGCACGGCCGCCTTTTGCCCCTGATCAATTCCATAATTAAAAGCAACCACCTGAATTGCCGGTGGATCATCTCCCAGGTCGGCTATTGCTGCGAAAGGTGTATTGTAAAATCCCAGCCACGAGAAGTATGGGAGATCCCGGACATTCCCAACCTCATCATCGATCAGTGTAAGCTTTCCTTTCCCTTTAAAAATACCGGTAGTCGGGTAGAGAAGCTCTACATCTCTTGGTTTTACTCCTCGCTGAACCAATTTAAAAGTAACCGTATCGCTCCCCAGCCATCCTTCCTTGTAGGCATATGCTTTTAGCGTGATATTCCCATCATAATTTAAGGGTTGGGAATATACGTTGGAAGTACTGTCAGGATCACTTCCATCATCCGTATACCTGATGGTCACTCCCTTGATTTTATGCATGAGCTCCACCTGGTCTTGAGGGGTAATGATTTTTTTGCCTCCAGCCAGTAATGGCGCAGTCAGCGGGAGCATCTCACGCTCATCCGGAACAAAACCTGATATCAGCTTGATCCCTTTATCAGAGATTTGTTTTATCTCATCCTGACTCATCGGGGTATTCCAAACAAACAGTTCTTCAATTTCAGGATTTTTTAGCTCTTCCAACATTGATGCAGTAATCGCTGTACCAGACAATGAAAGGGATTTTAGCTTTTTGAGCCCATTTAAGGATGAAAGCCTATCACCGGAAATATTGGTGAAATTTAGGTTTAGTTCCTCCAGGTTCTGAAATTGAGTCAATTGATCAAACACCTCGTCACCTACCTGAGCATATGCCATATCAAGGCTCACTACCTGGTCTTTGATAGCTTTTAACTCCGCAATCAATTCTATTTTGAAGGTTTGTCGACCAAGAATCTTGACATCCACTGCAGGAGAATTAGGCGCCTTTTGCACCACAGTCCTGTAGGGGTTATTGAGCGATTCAATCAGGTCAGCATCGGCAAAATCAAAAGTGTATTGTGGTCCTGCAACAGGTTTTTCAGCAGATAGATGTCTTTGGGCCAAAACAAACAAGGTATCCTGCTTGTCCAATCCAGCCAGGGAAATCGTTTCGTCGGCACCCTTTCTGATCCATTCCCTGATTAATGACAATTCAACTTCCGTGAGCTGCGGCTTACCCTTTGGTGGCATGTGCTTTTTGTGATCAAGCGGCAAGCTTGCCCTGGCAATTAGCTGACTTGAATCTGTATTTCCTGCCATCCACAGGGGACCATTTTTACCTCCTGCGTGTAATTTTTCCAGTGTTGAAATATCCAGCTCTCCTTTGTGCTTTTCTGCGTTGTGACAGTTGACACATTTTGACTCAAGAATGGGTAGAATAAGTGATGTAAGCACCGGTTCGTTCTTGTCAAACGGCTCTTCTTCTTTAGCAAAAATCGGTTCCGTCAGAAAATTGATACCATGGGTAAGTCCGGCACCAAAATGGCCGGCAATGACAATCCCAACGAAACTTGCATACAGTGACCACCGATATATGATCTTCTTCCGGTGAAAAATGACCAAAAAGTACATTAAATAGCTCACCCCAACACCAATCCATTTGTGTATAGACAAAACCTCTGAGGTATAGCCTTCTTCCAGGGATAGGAAAAAACCCATCAGCGCAGTTAAAACCGTAGTAAACGCTGTAAGTAACAACAGGAATTTATTGACCTTTTCAAAAGCCTCCTCCTGTAGCTGGGACCTAAATACATTGGCCATCACCAGCAAAACAATAAACCCGATAGGGAAATGAAGGATCATAGGGTGCATCCGACCAATTGGCTGAAGCCAAAGAGGAATAAACACTTTTTCTTCGAAGACCAGCAGTATGGTCAATAAGCACAGCAAAGAAAAAATGCTGTTTGAAACAATCCTTTCTAAACGATCCATCCTTAAGCTATAATTCCAGGCACCACTTTTCCATGCACATCAGTCAGCCGGAAGCGTCTTCCAAGATATTTGTATGTTAGTTTTTCATGATCAAGCCCCATCAGGTGAAGGATGGTGGCATGTAAGTCATGGATGTGGACAGGGTCTTTGACAATATTGTATCCAAATTCGTCTGTTTCACCGTAGGAGATACCGGCTTTTACACCACCCCCAGCCATCCACATGCTGTAGCAGCGTGGATGATGATCCCGGCCATAATTTTCTTTGGTCAGTTTGCCCTGACAATAGTTGGTTCGCCCAAATTCTCCTCCCCAAATCACCAGGGTCTCATCGAGCAACCCTCTTTGCTTCAGGTCAGTGATCAACGCCGCGGAAGCTCTGTCCACATCTTCGGCCTGGAGGGGCATCTCCTGGGCCAGGCTGCCATGTTGATCCCATCCCTGGTGATACAGTTGAACAAACCGAACCCCGGCCTCTGAAAGCTTCCTGGCCAGCAGGCAATTGGATGCATAAGTACCCGGAACCATGCAATCCGAACCATACATTTTCACGATGTGGTCAGGTTCTTTTGAGATATCGGTAACATCCGGAACAGCTGTCTGCATTCTGTAAGCCATCTCATACTGCTGGATCTTGGTATGGATCTCAGGATCTCCGAAATCCTGGTAGCTCATTTCATTCAGGGAAGCCAGGTTGTCCAACATCTTGCGTCGGTCCTCCGAACTGTGACCTTCAGGATTGTTCAGATACAAAATAGGATCTTCACTCGCACTGAATTGAACTCCCTGATGCACACTGTCCAGGAATCCATTCGTCCAGAGCTTTGAATAAACACCCTGCCCGTTTCCTCTTCCTTTAGAAAGCAGGACACAAAAAGCCGGCAAATTCTTATTTTCACTGCCCAGCCCATAGCTCAGCCAGGAACCCATACTCGGTCTGTTGCCCACCTGGGCACCTGTCTGAAAAAAAGTAAGGGCAGGGTCATGATTGATAGCCTCTGTATGGATGGTCTTAATCACACAAATGTCATCGGTGATCTTGGCAATATTTGGGAAGATGTCACTTACCCAGGTGCCGGACTGGCCATATTGCTTGAATCCAAACTGAGAACCCACAAGCGGGAACCGTTCCTGGTTAGCCGTCATTCCTGTGACTCGCTGGTTACCCCTCACAGATTCAGGAAGGTCCTGGTCATACATTTCATTCAGCAAGGGCTTGTAATCAAAGCTCTCCAACTGCGAAGGGGCTCCATTCTGGAAAAGAAAAATAATCCTTTTCGCTTTTGGTGCAAAATGGGTGAACCCAAGGGGCAACTCGTTCTCACTGCCCGAACCTCCATTCAGTAGGTCAGGGATCATCAATGAGCCCAGTGCGGCACTACCCACACCAAGGGCTGCCTTTCCCAGGAAATGTCTTCTGTTGATATTCAGTCCTCTTTCTAAAAATTCCTTTTCCATGTTTTAGCTTTTCACGATGGCTTCTTCCATGTTATAAATCGTATGTATTACCTGCATGAGGGCTGCCACAGCCACTTCATCCCGGTCTTGAATGATTGGGTATTCCCCAACTGAGATATATGCTAATGCCTTTTCCGGATTTTCTTCAAATACTGCTTTTTGCTCTTCCAGATAATCTATCAGGAGTTCAAATTCAGAATCCTTCACGGGTCTACAAATAATTGACCTAAATGCCTGGCTTACTCTTTCTTCATCGGATAGCTGCTCCGCATTTAGCCGCTCGGCCAGTACTCTGGAGGCTTCCAGTACCGTAGGGTCATTCAACATCACCAGTGCCTGAAGCGGCGTGTTGGTAGAGTGTCTTTTTTCTTCGCATTGATCTCTCGACGACGCATCGAAAGTCAGCATGACCGGAGGAGGTACTGTTCGTTTGATGAATGTGTAGATTCCCCGCCTGTACAAATCATCGCCATGATCCTGTACATATTTTTCTAAGGTACCCCGACCGGAAGAAGCTACCTCCCACATGCCATCAGGTTGATAGGGCTTCACACTGGGACCTCCGATTTCAGGGTTCAGCAAGCCACTACTTGCCAATACCATGTCCCTGATGGTCTCGGCTTTCATCCTGCTTCGGTGCATCCTGGCCAGGTAGATGTTTTCAGGATCTTTCTTCAAATGCTTCTTACTGACCACCGCTGACTGGGTATAGGTAGCAGAGGTAACGATTTGTTTTACCAGCCGCTTGATGTCCCATCCATTTTTCCTGAAATCCACTGCCAGCCAATCCAGCAATTCCGGATGGGTAGGCAAATCTCCCTGCATCCCAAAATCCCCCACTGTTTTCACAATGCCCCTGGTAAAGAACTCTGTCCAGATTCGATTGACAAACACCCGGGCGGTCAATGGATTATCCTCACTAAGAAGCCAGTTGGCCAGGCCTAGCCTATTGGGTTCAAATTGGGTAGTATCAAATTCCATGATGGCTTCGGGGGTACCAAAAGTGACCACCTTGGCCTTGGCGTCATAATTTCCCCGATCCAAAACATGGGTATCCCGAATGCCTACAGAATCTTTCATTACCATCACTTCCACAAAGCTGGTATCCCTGTTATTGATAAAAGTAAGGATCTCTTCTTTCATCTCATTGGTGATCCTGATATAGGGAGGATCGGCAAAAGAAGCATCGATGGTACCTACAATTCCCTTTTCGGGTACTTTGTCAAAAAAAGCAAAGGTGCTGAAGTACTCTTCCTGTGAAATGGGATCGTATTTATGGTCATGGCACTTGGCACATTCCATCGTCAGCCCAAGGAAGGTCTTTCCAAGGGTATTTGTACGATCTGTCACATATTCAATTCGATACTCCTCATCAATCACCCCACCTTCCTGGGTGATCTTATGGTTTCTGTTGAATCCGGTAGCTAACTGGGTTTCGATATTTTGGTCAGGTAACAGGTCTCCTGCCAGCTGCCAGGTCACCATTCTGTCATAAGAGTAGTTTTCATTGAAAGCATGGATCACCCAATCTCTCCAGGGCCACATGGTTCGATATCCATCGTCCTGGTATCCATGAGAGTCTGCATACCGGGCCAGATCAAGCCAATGCACAGCCATCTTTTCACCATAATGCTTGTTTGCCAGTAGCTGATCCACAACTTTTTCATAGGCATCTTCTGAATCATCAGCCAAAAAGGCTTCCTGCATCTCCAAAGTGGGTGGCAGGCCCGTCAAATCAAAAGCTACCCGTTTTAAAAGATACGTTTTGTCCGCCATCTCATTGGGAGAAAGTCCAAGTTCCTCAAGCCTGGCCAGCACAAAATAATCAATTTCATTTTTCGCCCAATTTTCATTTTTCACCCTGGGCAATTCCCCTTTCTCCGGAGGGATAAAAGCCCAGTGAGGCTTGTATTCGGCTCCCTGTTTGATCCATTTTTCTATCACCCTGATCTCATAGTCACTGAGGTGGACGTTGAACTCGGGTGGTGGCATCATCTCAGCAGTATCACTGGTAGTTATTTTAAGAAAGGCAATAGACTCCTCAGGCTTTCCTTTCACAAATGGAAACTGATTATCATAGTCCTTTAATGGTTTGAAAGCACCCTCTTCCGTATCCAATCTAAGGTCGGCTTGCCTCGCATTGGCATCGGGACCATGGCAGGCAAAACATTTGTCTGACAGAATAGGCCTAACATGAAAATTGAAATCTACTATTTCCGGAACTTTCAGATTAGCAGAAGTGTCTGAAGTACCATCCTGACAGGAAATAAATGCAATGGAAAAGAGAATAAAAACCGATACCCAAATAACTCTCATTTCATAAATATAATGAGTCTAACTACACTGTTCTCTTAAGATTATAAATATTTAAAATTAGCTGATTTTTTCCAATCCCACCTTACAATAAATTCACTATTGATTCCTCATTTTGAAAACATTTAAAATTAGCAGCCGACACCATCCACCCAAAAGAAAACCTTTGTCCAATTTCTAGTATCAATTGGTCTGAGATTCCTCTTAAATTTATTTTCTAATCATCGGATGTGAAACTACCCTTCCGGCTCCAAATCAAAAATTTTGTGATGGGTTTCGCCATAATTATCTGAATTAACCTATCATAGCGGCAACTTTAATTTTTGATAGCCCTATCATTTTGATAATGAAACACTTTAACCTGAGTATTCTCACCCTATTCCTGGCACTCAATCTTTTTGCTCAACCCTATAAAATAGACCCGGAAACCAAAAAAATCCTCTTTTTGGGCAATAGCATCACCCAGCAGGGGGAATATATCTCTTACATTGAGACCTATTACACATTGAAGTACCTTCATCACAACCTGGAATTCATCAATGTAGGACTGGCCAGCGAGACGGTATCCGGGCTTAGTGAGCCCAACCATGCCAATGGTGCTTTTCCACGTCCTGATCTAAGGGAAAGACTTGACAGGGTACTTGATCGGGTAAAACCTGATCTTATTTTGGCTTGCTACGGGATGAATGACGGCATTTATCTACCTTTTGATTTGGAGCGATTTGAAAAGTATCGGAATGGTATCCATTGGTTGAATGAGGAAGCAAGAAAGCGAAATATAGATATTGTTTTCGTCACCCCACCAATCTATGATGAAGCCAAAGGTGCAGCCTATGCCAATGTACTGGATATCTATTCGGATTGGCTGATCAGCAACAGGTATACCCATGACTGGAAGGTGATCGACATCCATGAACCCATGAAAAGATATCTTGATGAGAGAAGAAAAACAGATTCTACTTTCTACCTGGCCAAAGATGGGGTACATCCCGGACCTCAGGGTCACTGGTTTATGGCAAGGGAAATCCTGGTGGGATTAGGTGAGTTTCATCTTGAGGGGATAGAATATCCTGTGGAAGCTTTTTCAAACTATGTAAATGGTCAGGAGGTATTGGATTTGGTGAGTGAAAAACAAGATCTCATGAAATATGCCTGGCTATCGGATACCAAACACAAACGGCCAGGAGTGCCTCAGGGCTTACCCATGGCAGAAGCGCTAATCAAAAGGGATAGTTTGAATGGAATGATTCAAAGACTGGTGAAATAGGAGTCCTCCTAATAACCTGAGTTCGACGATATAGCTGTGTGGTGGGTCTCCGCCAGATGGCAGATCTCGCGGGTGAGCGATTGCCTTCCCTCGCCCCTGCCATCAGGCATCCCTAAGGGGGCCAACCCCAAGTCATCCGGTTTTGTGTGTTTTGAAAAAAATTACCGACCTAAACCAATTACCACTACAGCCTGCTTTATTCACGTCAGGCTAAAATATCTTTTACCACATGACCATGAACATCAGTCAATCGATATCTCCTACCCTGGTGTTTGAAGGTTAATCTTTCGTGATCGATCCCCGCCAGATGTAGCATGGTCGCATGGAAATCATGGACATGAACCGGGTTTTCTGTGATATTGTAGCTAAAGTCATCCGTCTCACCATAAGAAAATCCGGACTTTACTCCAGCTCCGGCCATCCAAACAGTGAAGCATCGCGGGTGATGATCGCGCCCGTAATTTTTTGTAGTCAGCTCACCCTGTGAATAGACTGTTCGGCCAAACTCACCTCCCCAAATGACTAGTGTATCTTCCAGAAGGCCCCTTTGCTTCAGGTCTTTAATCAGTGCTGCAGTAGCCTGATCGGTATTTTTACATTGATTTTTAATGCCATTTGGCAGACTCGAATGCTGATCCCAGCCCTGATGATATAATTGAACAAACCGCACATCTTTTTCCAACAGCTTTCGCGCTAATAAACAATTTGCTGCATATGTACCCGGATCGCGGCTATCTTTTCCATACATTTCATAGATATGGTCCGGCTCTCCGCTGATGTCCGTAAGTTCTGGCACGGATGACTGCATACGATAAGCCATCTCATACTGCGACATCCTGGCCTTAATCTCAGGATCTCCATAAACATCATATTGAATATCATTGAGTTTTTTCAGATAATCAAGCATCTCTCTCCTATCCTCTCCATCATAATTTTCCGGATTGTTCAAATACAGGACAGGATCTTTTCCTGATCTGAATTGAACACCCTGATGCTCTGTAGGCAGAAATCCGTTACCCCACAACCGGGTGTAAAGCGGCTGTCCGCTACCGTTTTTAGAGACCAGAACGATGAAGGCGGGCAAATTCTGATTTTCCGAACCCAGACCATAGCTCAACCATGATCCAATGGAAGGTCTCCCAGGAAGCTGGTGGCCGGTTTGAAAAAAGGTGATAGCAGGATCATGGTTGATCTGCTCCGTATAGAGTGATTTTATAAAGCAAAGATCATCTACCACTTCAGCTGTATAGGGCATGAGCTCACTTACCCACTGTCTGGATTCCCCGTATTGTTTGAAGTTATATATCGAAGGCGCTATCGGCAAACTGGTTTGATCAGCACTCATCCCTGTCAAACGCTGGCCATTTCTTACAGTATCTGGTAATTCTGTGCCAAACAGGTCAACAAGTTTCGGCTTATAATCAAAGGTTTCAAACTGTGAAGGTCCGCCACTTTGAAAAAGGTAAACAATGCGCTTGGCCCTCGGTGTAAAATGTGGTAAGCCCGTGCGTAAAGAATTCGTGTTTTCTATAGGAGATGCAAAAACACGCTCGGTGCCCAACAAGGATCCGAGGGCCATGGCTCCCAGGCCCATAGAGGTTTTAGTCAGGAATTTCCTGCGGTCAATGGCACCCTGAAGTTCATTCAGTTCTTTGTCCTGAGATCGAAATGCTTTTTTGTCATGATGATTACACATGTCTTATCTTTTAGTAATGGTAGCATCAGCATTCATGATCGTACTGATTGTAACTGCATTGGCAGCTACTTCCTGAAACTTAAGTTTTTGATCAATTTCGTACTCACCAGCTGAAATCCACCCCTCAACTTTTGAGGGTGTCTCCAGAAATTTTGTGAGTTGTTTCTCTCTTAATTGCATAAGAATTTCCAATTCTTTTTGTGAAGGATACCTTCCTGTAAGGCTCACGAAGGCATCGCGAATTCCCTGACCTGGATCATCCTGTAGGGTGACGCTGGCCCCAATCACTTTTGCACATTCTAGATAGGTTGGATCATTAAGAAGTACTAGCGCCTGCAAGGGTGTGTTTGTCTTTTGCCGCCTCACCGTACATTCACTTCGTTCCGGTACATCAAAAGTAGCCAACGTGGGGTGAGGTGCAGATCGTTTCCAAAAGGTATAAAGACTTCTGCGGTACAAATTCTCTCCTTTATCCTGGTCATATTCTTTACCATTTACCCTCCAAAGACCTTCAGGCTGATAGGGTTTTACGCTTTTCCCACCAATTTCCCGGTTCAACAATCCGCTGGCTGACAATGCATTATCTCTGAGCATTTCTCCTGTCAGTCTGGTGACCGGGCCTCGGGCCAAGAGTTCATTGTCTCTATCCATGTCTATCAACTCCTTGCTGGCTCTGGAATCCTGTCTGTAGGTTGATGACATGACGATTTGCTTTTGCAAGGCCTTTACATCCCATCCTGATTCGATAAAACTGACTGCAAGCCAATCCAGTAATTCAGGATGACTGGGTCGGGCGCCCTGATTGCCAAAATCTTCAGTGGTTTTTACCAAACCCCTGCCAAAAAAGTTTTGCCAGTACCTATTTACCGCTACCCTGGCTGTCAGTGGATGATCAGGGTCTACTAACCATTGAGCCAGACCGAGTCTGTTTTTCGGTAATTCCTCCGGAAAATCCAGGATGCTTTTTGGCGTATTTGGATAAACCTCCTCTCCCGGAGAATGATACAAACCCCGTTGAAGAACAAAGGCTTTTCTGGGTGTCTCCATCTCTTTCATCACCATAAATTCCCTGATATTTTCAACACTATCGGCCAATGTCATTCTTAATTTTTCAAGTGTCTTCTGAGCTTGCTGAAATTGTAAAGAATGATGAATGTAGTATTCCCTCAGAAGATCTTTTTGACTGCTAGTGATCGCTGTATGGTCAGTTTCTATCAACTCCTGTACGCTTTTTCTATTGGCGATCATTTGTATTTCAAGTTGGGTCAACTCCCGCTTAAATGTCATCACGTCATCAACCACCGCATTACCTATTCCCTTTCCCCGCCAGCGGGCACCGACCTGTAAACCCGGTTCGCTGTCCTTTTTTTCTTCATCAGTTATAAAAAAGATGTCTTTGTACAGGTTATCGACTTCTGTTTGAGTTTTGATCTCGTCACCATTCAAATAAGCCTTAAGCCCGGAAGCTTTACTTGATCCATCATAAGTCATGGCCAGATGTATCCACGTGTCTCTCGGAATGTTCGGCCCATATTCGATGATTGCGTTGTCTGGGGCTGTATTTGCCATTAGCACTTCAAGCTTATTGTTTTTCAATGCCAGGTGAAATCCTCTGAAATTGTAAAGAGCAGCACCGTTACCTTTATGAAAAATGACCCCGTTCTCAATGTCCTGAGGAATATTTACATAGATACCCACACTGAATGGGTTGCTGCTCCTAAACCTGCCAACCTCACCACAATCCAGCCACGCATCACCATCCAGTTTTAACCCCTGACCATTTTTACCCTTTACTATTACACTTTCCTCAAGGTCTGAACCGAAGCTTTTCATTTCTCCTTTCTGTGAAGGATTGATTTCATTTCGAAGTTGTTTTTCGAAACTATAATGAGCTTCTATTGATTTTGGGTAAGTGGAATTGGTGATGTCTGAATAGCGATTCCCTTTGAGCCATTGTTCAAACCCAGGCGGGGAAACGAATATATCCTCAATATCTTCTTCTTTTAAGCTTATTTTCTCTTGTAGATACAAAATGGTCTGATCTGTTTCTTCGCTTGTAAGCAGGATGGTTGGAACCGGCATTGCAGCATCGTAGGAGATTTGACCCGCTTCATTTACGTTATTGAAGAAGCTAGACAATTCGTAATACTCTTTTTGTGAGACAGGATCATATTTATGATCATGGCATCTTGCACATTCCAGTGATTGGGCCATGAAAGCTTTTCCAAACGTATTGGTCCTGTCCAAAACATATTCGACCCGGAATTCCTCGGGCACAATACCCCCTTCCATATTTTGAGGATGTAATCTGTTGAAACCAGTAGCTATCAGCTGATCTCTGGTTGGATTTTCCAGTAGATCACCAGCCAGTTGCCAGGTCAAAAACTGGTCATAAGGTAGGTTTTCATTGAATGCCTTTATCACCCAGTCACGCCATGGACTCATGTCTCTGAATCCATCTATGCTGTAACCATGAGTATCTGCAAACCTGGCAAGATCTACCCAATCCTGGGCCATTTTCTCCCCATAATGTGGTGATGTCATTAGCCTGTCAACTGCCTTTTCATAAGCATTTGATGCTGTGTCATTCAGGTAATCATCAATTTCTTCTTTCGTGGGCGGTAGGCCTGTCAGGTCTAATGATACTCTTCGAAGCAGGGTTTCTTTATCAGCTACCGGAGAAGGTATTAGGGTATGCTCATTCAATCTTCTCAGCACAAATTGGTCAATTGGATTTGTAATCCATTCGTTGTCGCTGTTATGAGGCACCGTAGGTTTTTCCGGTTTCACATAAGCCCAGTGTGGCTTGTATTCAGCACCCTCCTCGATCCATCGTATCAGCACGGCTTTTTCATGATCGGTCAGGCTAAGATTGGATTTCGGTGATGGCATCAGAATGTCCGGATCATCAGACAGGATACGGCGAAAAACCTCACTTTTTGCCAGGTTTCCGGGCACAATGGCTGTCTTACCTGATTCCTGCAGTTTTTGATATGCAAACTCAGCAAAATCCAACCTCAATCCCGCCTGCTGCTTTTCTTTATCAGGACCATGACATAAAAAGCATTTATCTGAAAGTATAGGCCTGACATGGATATTAAAATCCAATGCTTCAGGTAGGTTATTATAAGCTAATTGGACCTCTTCCGGAAGCTCCTGTTTACAGGAAAAAAAAGATAAGACAACAAGGAAAACAATCAGACTCAACAATTTCATTCTTCTCTCGCTATCATAAAGTACTTAAAGTTAATAAACGGGATGGTGATTCGAACAGCAGTGGCATAAGTTCTTATTTCAACGTGGAGGTAAACGTGTAATCCCCGGATCCAATCGAAACAGTCATTTGTTCATTTTCCACCTTCAAAATCTCCACTTCTCGGACTTCCTCCAATAAGTTATCACCTTCCCTGATACTTGAACTTTCACTTGCAGGAATGATCACTTTTGCTGAAGTATTGGCCGGGACTGAAATTTTAAGGGTGAACCTATCATCTTCCCAGTTCCATGCGGTGGAAATAGTGCCATTGATACTTCGGTAGCTGCCCTTTAATTCGTTCATTTCCCTGCTCACCGTCGGTTTAATGATAATATTCCTGTATCCGGAACCTTCAGTGTCTATGCCAAGCGCATGGATAAACATCCATTCAGCAACTGACCCGAAAGCATAATGACTAAATGAGTTCATCTGTGCGTTGATCTGAGAATTTTGATCCGGATCCTTAGAATAGCTGTTCCACCTTTCCCAGATAGAGGTGCTTCCATTTATTACCGAGTATCCCCAACTGGGATATTCAGTCTGCTTAAAGAGTTTGTATGCGAGGTCAGTGTATCCATATTGAGCCAGTACAAGCATAATATATTTGGTACCAAGAAATCCACTTGAGAACCGGTTGCCATTATCGCGAATTTTTTCTGCAAGCCTGGCAGCGCCTGCTTCTGCCAATTCATCGGGGTAGAGGTTGAAGTAGAGTGCCAGCGCATAGGATGTCTGGCTTTCCTCGATGGTATGACCATCTGCTTTGATATATTTCTCAGAAAAAGCTGCTTTGATGTTATCAAATAAGATTTTGTATTTCCTCACATCTGCTTCTTTTCCAATAGCCCCGGCCATTTTTGCCATCAGATCAGCATCATAACCATAAAAAGCAGAAGCAATAAAATCGTGGCTGGTCGTTTCATCTACCGAAAGCCAGTCGCCCCAATTGTTTCCACCACCAGGTCTCAGAAAATTTGTACTGGCATCTTCCTGAAACTCCATAAACTTCTCCATACCGGGATACATATACTCCACGATTCGGGTATCTCCATACACCTTATACATGGTATAAGGGATGATCACACCGGCATCCATCCATGCAGGTGAATACTGGTTGGGTCTCGAGTAAGGAAAAGGGGCAAAATTAGGATACGCACCATACCATCTTTGGGCATCATCCAGGTCAATCAGAAATTTGGTGAGAAATGACGCCACATCCGCATTGTAAGTGGCTGACCGGGAATATATCTGCGCATCGCCCGTCCATCCCAGACGTTCATCACGCTGCGGACAATCTGTTGGAACCTCGAAAAAGTTGGCCAGTTGGGTTGTGATAATATTTTCATAAAGCTGGTTGTTCATGGGGTTGGAGGTAGTAAAAGTGCTGGCATCAGCTTCAATCGAACTCAGGACAATCCCGGTAATCGTTTCCGGATCGGGTTTTCCTCGAAGCCCCGTCAGCTGCACATACTGAAATCCATGATAGGTGAATTTGGGTTGCCAGATTTCAACCCCTCCTCCTTTCAAAATATAGGTATCTGTGGCCCTTGCCTTTCTCAGATTTTCCGTCATGACCGTTCCGTCAGACCTCAGCAGCTCTCCGTATTTTAGTTCTATCTCGTCCCCAGCCTCTCCATTTACCTTAAGTGAAACAATACCGGCGAAATTTTTACCCAGGTCAAAAACATAAACGCCCGGCTTAGGCTCTTTGACGCTGACCGGAATAATGCGATCTCTTTCCTGAATATAGGATCCTGGATAAGCCTGTAATTTCCCATTCGGATAGGTATAAACTTTTGGCTTTTTCCAATCCAGATCATCATAACCGGGTTTGTCCCAACCTTTCATCTCCATTCTGGCATCATATCTCTCACCCATCAGGATGTCTGCTTCCTGGATAGGGCCGGTAGTTGCTTTCCACGATTGATCCGTCACAATCATCTCCTTTGTCCCATCTTCATATTCAAGCGTGAGCTGCCCCATGAAAGACGGATTTTCCCCATAAAAGCCCCTCACTTTATCTAACCTGACCAGCAAACCATACCCCAGATAACCTGCATACCATCCATCGGCAATAATGCTACCAATTACATTTTCTCCCTGTGCAAGATCATCTGTGATATCATACGTCTGATAATACAGCCGCTTATTATAATCGGTCCATCCGGGAGTCAGATAATAATCACCAACCTTAGCGCCATTCAAACTCAATTCATAGATACCTAATGCAGTTGTTGTGAGCATTGCTCGTTTAATCGGTTTGTCTACAATAAAGGACTTTCTCAAATACCTGGCCGGGGGTAAATACAGTGACTCATACTTGTTCCCTATCCTGTGACCCACATCGAGACCTATAAACAACCCGTTCCACTCAGAAAAATTAAGAATGCCCATTGACCATTGCCCTTGTGTGGACCAATCAGAAGCCTGGTCATTTTCGTCCCAAACCTGTATTTTCCAAAAATATTTTTTTAGGGATAAAAGGTCTTTTCCTTTGTAGCTGATCTGATTTGTTTCGTTGGATAAAACCTTCCCACTATCCCAAATATCTCCCTTTGCAAGATCCAGTTTATCCTGTGTGGAAGCAACAATGATCCTGTACGCAGACTGGGACCTGTTCCTGCCCTCTCCTTCCAGTTCCCAACTAAATCTTGGATTCTCAACATCTATGCCTTCAGGGTTTTCATGGTATTCAACTCTTGGATTTGAGATGTTCATTGGGGCATATTTCTCTCTTGAATCCGTGCAGGAATAGTTGAAAGCAACGAAAATAACCAGTAAAAAATGAATAGATATGTAAGGGTATAAAGTCTTCATAAATCAAATATTAGTCAGATCATTCAAACTTCATGGGTATCGGATCAACGGAATGAATGGCCTTGCCCTCCCAATAAGGAACTCCGTCTTTCATTTCCAACAGACGAACAGTGTTGCCCGGCATTGGCGGGGTGATGTTTTCCGGAATATGTGTTCTTAATAATTTTAAAATCGGTGCATACCCAGCCAATCCTGCAAGGTTTTTCCATTCATAGGGATCTTCCACAATGTTGTATAACTCCTCAGAACCGTCAGCATATTGGATAAACCGCCATTGATTGGTCACTATACTATGATTACCAGGTCCATGGCAGGTATGGGCTGGCCATGCTCTTTGTGTTTTGATGTTGTTCAAAATGGGTTGAAGCGTATGACCATCTATGGTTTCATTTTTTGGCAGTCCAGCTAAATCAACCAAAGTTGGGAATATATCCAGCAACTCAACCGGTTCCCCACTTGTCTTACCGGCTTCCCTAATACCCGGCCCCGAGAAAATGAGTGGCACTCTTGTAGATTCGTGCCACAACGTATTCTTTCCTGAGATGGCTTTACTTCCCAAATGGTAACCGTGATCTGAAAACAATACAATGATGGTATTATCCATCAGACCTTCTCTTTCCAATGCATCCAGGAGCCTTCCGACCAGCATATCGGCAAAACTGACACTGGCCAGATATCCTCTGACCTTAGCCTTCCATTCATGGTTCATCATCAGCCAGGCCAGCCTGGGTTCGGGGAGGTCCCAATGCAGGTACCATGAGAAAAAGGGAATATCATCCCGATCGTCAGCACGAACAACCGGAAGCAATACCTCGTCTTCGGGATAAAGGTCAAACCACTTTTGCGTAGCGTAGAGAGGCACATGAGGATGTCGAATCCCTACAGACAAGAAGAATGGGTCTTTTTTTGGAGGATTTTTGAGTTGTTCGATTGCCCAGTCAGCTACTTTCCAGTCATCCTGCTGAGTGTCCTCATCCGGATATACACCCCAGTCGATGAGTGGATGTCCGGTATTTTTCACAATTGGTTGTTCGGGTCTGGGTAGAAATCCTCCTTTAAATCCCCATTTGGTGAATTCAGGGCCATCTTTTCTACGATCTTCGGGAGGGTAAGCATCATGAAATATCTTACCTGTTGTCAAAGTTTGATATCCATGCTTTTCAAAATATTGGGGCAATGTCAAATGATCTTCAAGTCCCTCGACATCCCTAAACCAGCCATTTAATGCATAAATTCCTGTTGTTGTGGGTCTTAAACCCGTAATAAAACTGGTTCTGGAAGGGTTACATACGGGAGCCTGCGTATGTGCATTGGTAAATCCCACACCCATAGCAGCCAATCGATCCATGTTGGGTGTTTTTACCAGGGGATGACCACCCAGGTAGCCCACCCAGTCATTCAGATCATCGATGGCGATCAGCAGGATATTAGGTTTCTCCGTTTTATTTGAGTTAGAAAAGGCCAAATGGGAAAAGGCCATCATGAAGGTCATCATGACAATTCCCATTTTGTTAGGGGTGGTGTTTATTTGAATCATGGTTGTGAGTTTAAAGCTCCTTGATCCGGATATTCCGGAATTTCAGCTCCGAACCATGACCGAGGAAGCCAATATATCCGCTTTTATTTAACAATCCGGGGTGCTCTTTCCCATCCAGGGTGCCTTTCTTGCTTGCTTTTTTTATATCTCCTTCCACGATCACTACACCATTCAGTGTTACTTTGATCTTATTGCCTTTGATCCACACTTCTTCTTCGTTCCATTCGCCTACAGGCTTCAGATGACCTCTCTTAGCTGCTATTACCCCATAAACCGAACCATGTGCCTGGTAGGGTTTGATGTCGTCATATTTAGGTGATGTATTGTCCAGGATCTGGATTTCCATGCCTTTGTAAGCTGCATCCCCTTCTAGCGGAGCCCTGATTCCCAATCCATTGTTTGCTCCCGGAGTGAGTTGAAATTCAAATCTGAAGATGAAGTCACTGTATTCCTTCCCGGTAAACAGATTTCCCTTTCCTCCACGACTTGGATCAATCACCAAATTGCCATTTTCCGCAAAGTAATCTGTCTTATTACCTTGCCAGCCTTCCAGGTCTTTGCCATTAAATAGCGACACAAAACCTTCCGCTTTTTCCTCAGGGGTAATTTCCTGTTTCGCTGGTCTTACCGGATCACTTATTCCCAGCTGACCTGATGCAACCAAACAAACAATTAACAGCCCTTTTAAAATAAAGGACGTCCGATCTAACAAAAATTTCATTTACAAAAGATTAAGAGATTAAAAAAAACCAAGATCAGCAAAATGCGACAATTGACTGTACTGATCTTACAAGACTTCAATTGATGATATACTTCTTCAGCCAGGATTCAGCCAGGGTTGGCCATGTTTCTGCCGCTGGGTTGCCTTTTCGCATGCCATATCCATGCTGACCCTGAGGGACTACATGCAACTCCACCAACACATTTTTCGCTCGGAGCTCCTGCGTCATGACCAGGGAGCTGTTGGCATGCGTATCATCGGCAGCAACAAACAAAAACATAGGGGCTGTTTCCTCTGTTACTTTAAGTTCGGGAGTAATGCTGTTATTTTCTCCCCGATCAAGGTATGCCGGGTATATCAGTACCGAAAAGTTCGGTTTGCTGGAAAGTGAATCCATCTCATCGACTAAGGGATAGGTCTGATCCTCATATCTGGTAGCGGCCCGTGCTGCCAGGCTTCCTCCGGCAGAAAAACCCAGGACCCCAATCTTATCGGGGTTGATATTATACGCTTTGGCTTTGGATCTAACAATCCTGATAGCTCGTTGGGCATCCATCAAGGCACCTTCCTGCTTATCGGGCACACGATATTGGAGGACAAATGCTGTATAACCGAGTTTGGAGAGCCACTCCGCGATTTCATATCCTTCCTTTTTTATGGCCAGCCTGTTATATCCTCCACCCGGGAAAATGAGAATAGCTGATCCATTGGGCTTTGGGGGCTGATAGACCTCCAGCATGGGGTTTGTCACCACCAAAAGGCGTTCAATCACCCCCTTTTGATCTATCTGAACGACAGGTTTGGCTTTGGGAGTCTCTTCACCGGGTACTTCGCCGGGCCATAGCGAAATTTGAGTGGCATATTGTGAGAATCCGAAATTCACACTCCCCAAAAAGACCAACAGCGTTATATATCTCATTCCTATCATTTTCATTTGACTAATTTAATGAGATATTGGTAATCTTCACTAAACGGTATAGCGAAGTCACCTTTCACTACACTATCATATGATACAGGAGGTAAAACCCGGGTACAAATAATCAACCTAAACAATAACTTATTCCACATTTCTCCGTGATTAAAATCATGGAAACACCGCTCTGTGAATGATAGATTTAAGTTCCAAAAAAATGCCTACCCAAGACGAAAAAACCCTAGATAAAAAAACTTATTCATACGATGAAGTCCTGACTGCCAGTCTCGATTATTTTTCAGGCGACACGCTGGCTGCTACTACCTGGATCAATAAGTATTGTTTGCGTATAGGTGATGGAAAGTTCTTTGAAAACACACCTGATGATATGCATCACAGAATGGCAAAGGCATTCTATGGAGCAGAATCAGCATACAAGCCAACAAATAAAAAACACCAGCTTTCAGCTTATGGGCAAAAACGAAAGCCGCTGGATGAAAAGGTGATTTACCGTTTATTCAAAAACTTCAAATATGTAATTCCTCAAGGCAGTGTAATGGCGATGTTGGGAAATGATGAGTCTATGTCATCACTTTCCAATTGTGTGGTGATCAAGGCACCTATTGATTCATATGGCGGAATCCTATACACAGATCAGCAGTTGGCCCAGTTGTGCAAGCGAAGGTGCGGGGTTGGTTTTGATATCTCTACACTCAGACCCCAGGGTTCTGCTGTAAAAAATGCAGCAGGTTCCTCCAGTGGAGTGGTTTCTTTTATGGAGCGTTTCAGCAATACCACCAGAGAGGTCAGTCAAAATGGGAGAAGAGGTGCACTGATGCTCACCATGGACGTCTCTCACCCGGACATTGAAAGCTTTATCACCGCCAAACAAGACCTCACCAAAGTTACCGGGGCCAACATTTCTGTCAGGATCAGCAATGCCTTTATGGAAGCCGTTCAAAAGGATGCAGACTTTACTTTGCAATGGCCCATTGGTACTAAAAAGCCAACCATCACCAAAGTAGTGAAAGCCGCTGACCTATGGAAGCTGATCATCCAGTCAGCACACCATACAGCCGAGCCAGGGATCATTTTCTGGGATCACCAGCATGAATACTCCACCTCCTCCGTTTATCCGGGATTTGAAAATGAATCGACCAATCCTTGTTCAGAGATCGCTATGCAAGGCAATGACTCCTGCAGGCTCATGGCGATCAATCTTTTCAGCTTTGTCAACCAACCCTTTACTTCAGAGGCCACGTTTGATACGGAGAAATTCTACCAGGTGACCTATGAAGCCCAGCGCCTGATGGATGACCTGGTGGATCTGGAGCTGCAGGCTATCGATAAGATTCTTCAAAAAATCGATGATGATCCGGAGCCGGAATATGTAAAAGCTACCGAACGAAAAACCTGGGAGTTGCTCAAGGAAAATGGTGCCAAAGGTCGCAGAACAGGGCTTGGGTTTACCGGACTGGCAGATGCCATTGCAGCCATGGGGATGAAATTTGATGCTAAACAGGCGATAAACAAGATCGATCAGATCATGCTGGTAAAATGTCAGGCTGAGTTTGATAGTTCGGTAGATATGGCGATTGAGCGAGGAGCCTTTGTGGGTTTTGATCCCAAAATTGAACAAACCTCCAAATTTGTGGAGCACCTGCAAACGGCGCTTCCTGAGACCTGTGAGCGCATGATGGAGCATGGCAGAAGAAATATCTCCATATCCACGGTGGCTCCAACCGGAACAGTGAGTATGCTGGCCCAAACCTCATCAGGCATTGAACCGGTATTTATGCTCTCCTACAAGCGAAAAAGGAAATTAGCAGACGCAAAAGTTGCCAAAAGTCAAAATAACATCACAAAAGATGATCTGGGAGATCTCTGGGAAGAATTTGATGTCTTTCACCCACGTCTGAAACAATGGATGGACCTTTATCCTGATAAGTCGATAGAACAAAGTCCTTATGCCCGGTCTACAGCCAATGAGATAGACTGGGCGAAAAGAATCGAAATACAATCTGTCATCCAGAAGTATGTCACACATTCGATAAGCTCCACCATCAACTTACCGGAAGATGCCACTCCTGACCTGGTCAACAAAATCTACCTGCAAGCCTGGAAGAAAGGGCTCAAAGGTATCACAGTATACCGTGCAGGATCCAGGGCTGGAGTGCTGGTAAGCAAAGAGGAAAAAGCAAACACACAGCTCACCTATAAACCAGCTCCGGAAAGACCTATGGAGGTGAAAGCAAGGGTCGTTCGCTTCCAGAACGACCATGAAAACTGGATGGCTTTTGTAGGACTGCTGGAGAACAAGCCGTATGAAATCTTTACCGGGCGTGCTGAAGACGCTTTTGCCTTACCTACCTGGGTATCCGAGGGATGGATCATCAAACACAAAGAATCCAATAAGCGAAGCAGATACGACTTCAGGTACGTAGACCGGCAAGGATATAACGTTACCATTGAAGGCTTGTCCAGAAGCTTTGACAAGGAATACTGGAACTACGCCAAGCTGATCTCCGGAATTCTTAGGTATGGCATGCCCATCTCAGAGGTAGTTCGGCTCATCGATCACCTCAACCTGGATCAGGATTATATCAACACCTGGAAAAATGGGGTGAACAGAGCCCTCAAAACCTTCATCCCTGATGGAACAGTCAGCAAGGACCACCAATGCCCAAGCTGTAATGACGCAAACGGCCTGATCTATGAGGAAGGGTGTTTGAAATGTAAAAGCTGCGGATACACCACATGTAGTTAAGTTTGTAAACCGCAGAGTAAGCAGCTCTGCGGTTTATTCATAACATTTCACTGCAAAATCCACAATTACCTGTGGGTCTTCCAGGCTGTGCGGATGATGATCTATTCCTGGTTTGTGGATGACCTGTATATTCCCGCCTGCAGCTTTTACCCGCTCTTCAAATATCGCAGTGTTTTCCGCCACTGGAACCACTTTATCAGCATCACCTACGACATGCAGCATGGGAATGCCTGTTTTAGCAATTTTCTCTGCAAGATCTATCGGATCACCTTTAAACTTCAGGGCTTTTTTATCTGATTTGAATCCATAATCTTCTTTGAAGGTCTCCCAAACCTTTGGGCTCCCTGTTCCAACACCTTTTCCTCCTGGCCAGCTCTTTAGATCTAAAACTGGCGCATCGGCATAGACGCCATTCACTCTCTCCGGATATTTGGCTAACCACCGATAGATATAAACACCACCCCGGCTCATGCCTTCCATGAATGACTTTTCTGATAAACCAGCGTCCGTCAAAAGTTGATAGAATCCATCCCAGATCTTCATCGATTCATCATTGCCAAACAACTCAGCCACATCACAATATGCGATATGAAAGCCTCTTTCCAGTAAAGCGATATCCGCTTGTGGCTCATGTCCAAAGAATCGAGCACGCCAAACCCAGGGTTGCCCAGGTGCAGTCTTTTTTGGGGTGACTACTTTAGCTTTTCGTCCCATAAACTCAAAATCATAGCCCTGAAACCCATGAAAATTGAAAGGTCGTTTTTCATCAGATAACGATGCAGTGATATCGAATTCTACTGACTCCATCCGGATAAACTCTGCAAGCCTTTTCGCGATAATGGTAGCACCGGCAGCATTTGGGTGTACTTTATCCGGAAGCAATGCTGGTTTATCAACCATAAGATTGTACAGGTTGATAATTTCACACCCTGTTTCATAAGCCAGTTGTCGAGTCAGGGGTATCACCTGATCCGTCACCACACGAGCCGTGATGGCAATGGTATCTTCTCTGAAGACAGGCACAGGCAACAGCAGCACTACCTTTGGCTTTGAAGGAAGGTCACCGAAGGACTGGACAAGATCCCGATAATCCTCCAGAAAATTTTCTTCTATGTGGATGCGATTAAAAGGTTTGGTGTCATTAGTGCCCAGCTTGATAAATACCCAATCCGGGTTGAAGTCCAGTGCCTCCTGGTATTGATTCGTTTCCCAATAGGGGGTATTCCCATCTTTCAGCAGCGTAGCCCCACTCCTTCCAAAGTTTCCCACTTCATACTTATCTCCAAGCATTGAAGCAAGCTGCGCAGGATAGCTGTTGTGCACCCGATCCTCAATGAAGGCTCCGAAAGTGATACTATTGCCTACACAGGCGACTTTGATAGGTTGACTGATAACTTGTTGCGTACAGACGAAACAAATTGCAAGAACAATAGAACATTGAAATGACTTATGAAAAAACAATCTTGAAAGCATTTTGTTTTATTGATAAATGCAAGGATAGAGATTCATTTGCTAAACTGGAACCCTGAAATTAGTTAAAAAAACTCTTGTTTTCTTTTGACCTGATGTCAGTAAGTGTTCCATTGTAGTGTCTGAGCTCTTTTGCCTCAAATGGATGTTTGCTGATTTCCTTTTCATCAATATCTATTCCCAAACCGGGTCGGTCCGGAATAAACATTTCACCTTCTTTAAAAATGACTTTTTCATTGCTTATTTCACTCCTCCAGGACACATCACTGCTCATGGTTTCCAGCAGATAAAAGTTAGGAACACACGCTGCCAGTTGTAGTGTGGCCGCATTGGCTATGGGGCCGCTTGGGTTGTGGGGGCAAAATGGAATGTGGTACGCTTCGGCCATGGCAGCAATTTTTTTCAGCTCCATGATACCTCCTGCATGACTTACATCTGGCTGGATATAATCGGCAGCCTGTAAATCGAAGAGTGTCCGGTAATCCCACCGATTATAAAGTCGCTCGCCCGCTGATACCGGAACGTTAATTCTCTTTTTCACTTCTGCTAATCCCTCCAGGTTTTGGGGAGGAATAGGTTCCTCAAACCAAAGGATATCAAAATCTGATAACGCCTGACCAATTCTTACTGCCGTTGGTATGTCAAAGCGCCCGTGTCCTTCGATGATAACATCCGCACTTCCCTTTACAGCATCAAACACAGCCCCTACACAATCTATGGCCATATTCAACTGATCACGATCAATCTGCAGATATGCAGAACCGAAAGGATCCCATTTCAAAGCTTTAAATCCTTGTTGTATAGCAGCTTTTGCCTTCTCAGCAAATTCATCTGGCTTTTTAGCAGGAGCAAACCAACCATTGGCATAACAAGGAACGCTATCCCTTACTTTACCTCCCAGTAACTGATAAACAGGAACCCCCAGATCCTTCCCTTTGATGTCCCACAACGCCATTTCTATGGCTGAAAGTGCAGACATTAATACAGGTCCGCCTCTCCAATAGGCATCTCTATACACAGTGTGCCATATCTCCTCAATATTGTGCGGATCTTTGCCTTTTAAGGTGCGTTCAAGCTCCTTACATGCCTGGGCCACGGTATGCTCTTTGTATTCCAGTGTAGCTTCCCCTACACCATAGAGCCCATCAATATCGGTTAGTACTTTTACAAAAACCCAATTGGTTCGGTAAGCATGACAGATATAAGTGTTGATTGCTGTTATTTTCATATCGAACTTTATAATATGGTCTTTTTTCCTGGTATTAATTCAGCAGATTGAATACCGAGCCTGTTACATTCATTGATAAACTTAACTGGATCCTCTGTATTCTCTGCAAACATGCCGTAGTGCATCGGAAAAGCCTTTTCCACCCCTAGCTGACCAGCCAGCTGAGCTGCTTCCTCCCAATTCATATTTCCCAATCTACCATTGATACAGGTCAATAAGCTATCGATTTTCTTTCCTGAAAGGCGTTTCACTTCAGCCACTAACGATTGATTAAAAATAGTATCTGCGGTATGGTAAATGGTTTTGCTTGCAGCATTCAATAGACAACCAATGGAAAACGGGTCGGAGTGAAATGCCGGAGTGATTGTTACATTGAAATCACCTAACGGAAGGTGTTCCGTAACTTCAAGTGCTTGCAGGACTTCTTGATTAAACCCCATCTCATTGGCGAGTCTCATCACACTTGTTGGTCCTAAAATTGGAACTTTTGGATAAAAATCATGTATCTCAGGAAGCGCGACAGGATCAAAATGATCAATGTGATTATGCGTAATGAGGATATAGTCCGGTTTCAATTCCTCAATAGTAAGCGGAGCATCCATCAATCGCTTAAAACCTTCCCGCTGCTCCACCACATCACTGAGAAAAGGATCTACCACCAGACGGGTATTGCCGCTTTCAAACAGGAAACTCCCCTGGCCTAGCCAAACACAATTCACTTCCATATACATTATTTATTGAAGAAAGAATTACTATATATCAATATCAACCGGTAGATGTTGTGCGCTGCTACCCCCATCGACCAATAATCTGGCCCCATGCATTGCTTTCGAATCTTCTGAAGCAAGAAATAGTACAACCCTGGCAACATCTTCACCGCTGGCTTCTTCACCCGAAGGCACATTCTTCCGTCTCCGCTGTTTGACTTCCTCAGCCAACGTTTCCCATCGCTGCGTATTGATGTAACCGGGTGCCACCAGGTTCACCCGAATTCCTTTGGGCCCCAGATCCGTAGCCATCGATCGGGTCAATGCATCAATGCCTCCTTTGCTGGCCACATAGGCTGTTCTCTCATGGATGGCGCGGGTGGAGACATTGGACCCAAGATTTACAATCACTCCCCCTGAGTCTTGCTGCTCCATGATTTTAACTGCCTGCTGAGATACCAAAAATGTACCGAACAGGTTTACCCTTATCACCTCAAAAAACTGATCAGGACTGGCATCAAAGCCATACCCAATGCCCTGATGACAGGCATTGTTGACAAGAACATCCAGCCGACCATATTCCTTCTTAATCTGATCAAACATTTCAACTACTTCTCGTTCATTTGAAATGTCTGCAGCTATCAGAGAAAACCCGGTAAGTTGTTTTTCCTTCAACCGTTTTTCTCCGGACTTCAACGCAGCATCATTGTGTCCGTTGACAATAACTTTCGCTCCCTCCTGAATAAAAAGGGCAGCTATCTCCAGACCTGTATTTTGAGTAGCACCGGTCACAAGTACCACTTTATTTTTAAATCTCATTTTGATTAACCTTTGGAATGGATCCTTTCATAATCCTTTTTGAAAAAAATCTTATTACCCACGAGTAATAGCACCCCGCATAAGAGCCAAACAACACTTAGCATTGAAATACCGGCTGATAAGCCAACGATGGTTTTCAGATAGCCTAACACTATGGGTGACAATGAGCCAACTGAAAAGCCAATCATCAACATGATCCCGGAGGCTGATGATTGATATTTTTCCGGTATCACGTCATAGAGCACCGCGTAGGTATTGGCATCAAAAAATGCCCTGCCAAATCCAAAACCGGCAAACCCGATATAAGCTACCCACAACACTCCTGAATTTCCCATCAATATAATAAACGGTGCTGCTACCAATAACCCAATGGCCTGCATGACCAGGCGGTTGCCGGGGTTCTTCTTAGCTAATTTATCTGATAAACTACCAGCTACCAGGATACCCACAAAAGCAAACAGGTGCGTATAAAACATGGAGTGAAACCCAGCAGAGCTCAGGCTCAAACCAAATTCTTCATACAAATAAGTGGGTGTCCAGGTCAGATACCCTACCAAAACAAAGATTAACCCACTAAAACCAATGGTAAGAATGATAGCGGTCGGGGTTTGAAATAATACTTTGACTGCATCCAGAAACCTGACCTTTTCTGCTGACTCTTCATTGGACTTAGGAACATCCTTCAGCCTGAAAATCATTACGATACCATGAATCACACCCACTGCCCCAAAGACATAAAAGGCACTGCGCCAGCCCCACATTTCCCCAATATACCCTGCCACGTAACCACTGAGGATGATTCCAATGTAATAGGAGGTCTGGTGAATAGACATGGCCAGCGAACGGGTCTCCTTATGATAGCCCGCCAGCAGTGTATAGTTAGCCGGACCAAAAAAGGCTTCACCCCCACCTGTGGCAATACTCCGCATCATGATCAGCATGATCATGCCGCTGCTGAGTCCTGTGAACATGGTGGCGACGCTCCAAAACAGGATACTGATCACCACAATCCACTTTTTGCTAAATACGTCTGCCGCATACCCTGCTATTGGAACCAGCAAAGCATAAAACAGGTTGAAGATCGTGGCGATCCACCCAATTTGCACATCCGTCAATTGGAGATCAGCCTTTATCAGAGGAAGGACTACATTAAATACCTGTCGGTCGGCCTGATTGAGGAAGAATGCAATCCAGAGAAGCATCAGGACTTCCCATTTATATTTTTTAAAGGTGTTTAAGTTCATTTGAGGGTAATCACTTATTCAACTTAGGTGTAGTGTGGTGTAATATTACTATTTTAACACATTGTCTCCAACAAAAATTGACTTTAATATAGCGGGTTCACTAAATTGGCCCTTGGTTAATGCTCCTATCCGAATGACAAAAATAAAAGTCGATCTTACTTCTGAGATCCCCTTATACAAACAATTGATGACTTCGGTCACACAGCTGATACAGTCCGGCACCTTGCAGGAAAACGACTTCCTCCCTTCGATGAACGAGTTGTCAGCGGATCTCAGGATTTCGAAGGAAACCGTCAAAAAGGCCTACAATATCCTGAGAAGTCAGGGAATCATTGATTCCTCGCATGGCAAAGGCTTTTATGTGACCAAATCAACCAGGGGTCCGATTCGGGTACTTGTCCTATTTGATAAACTGAGCCCATACAAGCAGGTGCTCTTCCAATCCTTTGTCGACCATCTTCCTAATGCTGAGATTACCATTCGATTACACAACCAGGACATCAACCTCTTCGAACAGTTTCTGGATGAAAACCTGGATGTGTATGACTACTATATTGTGACGGCCCATTTTCCTCTGGACAAGGAGATCCAAAAAACCGCTAAAAAAGCCATACAAAGGATCCCTTTTAGAAAACTGATCCTGCTGGACCGAAATATGGAGGATCTCAAAGGGCAATATGGTGTTGTCTTCCAGGATTTTGAGAATGATTGTTATGATGGACTTTGTATTGTAACGGATAAATTGAAGCAATTCAAAAAGCTGAATGTGCTTTCTATGAAGGGTAGTTTATATGCTCCATTGATCAGAAAAGGGGTTAAAAAGTATTGTAAGGATCATAAGGTAGATTTTAAGATCTACGACCACATTGAGAAAAAAATGGTGAAAAAAGGGCAAGCTTTCCTGATCCTCAACAGTCAGCTCGATACTGAACTGATCGAGCTGGTAAAACTCACAAAAGAAAAGGGATTCAAAATAGGCAAGGACATTGGTATCCTTTCCTACAATGAATCCCCCATCAATGAGATTATCCTGGACGGGCTTTCAGTCCTCTCCACCGATTTCAAACAAATGGGCCAGCTGGCAGCCGCGATGATCACCCAAAAGTCATTCACTAAGGAGAAGTGTGATTTTGGGTTTGTGGGGAGAGAGAGTTTTTAGGTATATCTTATTTCAATAATTCGATTTGCCACAGAACAATCCCATTTTGAGATAACTCATCAATCTCTAGATGAATTCGTGAGTCAATTAACTCATATGTTTCGTTGGCATGTAATTGAAGACTGTTTGAACATTCAGGATTAGTAAGACAGTTGTTATTTTCATTATCGATAAGGTATGATTTAACATTGGCCTTCTTATACTCCTTATCTATCCCTACAAGCCTAATTTCTCCCTTTCTTACTCCCTCATAATTAATCGCTTCAACAACCACACTATTCTTATGCACTGAAGCTAATACCAGGTCATCACCCTCAATATCATTCTTAACTTCCACCTCTTTTTCTTCGTGCATACTTAAAAACTGCATAGACCTACCTAATGGTAATATTTGTATTTCTTCAGCCTTTGTTGTTGGTTCATTTGGGCCTCGAAACCACATGAATTTTGTCTGTATTTTCTCATTATGGTATTGCACCCAGGGGAAAATCTTAATATTTGGGCTATTCAAATCCGTATAATACAAACTCCTGGGAAGGTGTGCAGCATTCATCATGTGGTATTCATACTTATCTTCTTTAAGGTGAAATGGATTGTGTTCTGTTATAAAAAGAGGCAATTCAGTTGATAGACCATATTTGACCATTAGATCAATTATTTCGTTTTGCCGGTTTGCTGTTTGATGATTTTTTTTATCATATTCATGCCACGATAAAAAATCAACTCTTTTATTGCTGGAAGGGTCATTTTTATACAGATTAAGAAATAGATCAATTTTCTTTAGTATATCACCTGTGACCACAGGACCTCCAACCAAGATTTTTTCATCATCGGAAAGATTCAACTCATCATTTATTTCATTAACGGCCTGGTAGCCCAACTGGTAAAATGTATAATATTCCTCTGGTGTACCATTCATAAAACCCTTTAACGCATACTCGTTGCCAACTTCGACATACCTGATATTAGGGAATTTTTGCTTATAATGTTTAAGTCCTGTTTTAAATACATCTTTCCACTTCTTTTTTGATATCGGAAGCTTACCATCAAGGACGTCACGCTCATATCGTCTAATGGTAAGCATTATTTCATCACTGTAACTACTATACCCATTTAAGTATTGATAGTATGTTACATTAGTTGCTTCTTCTGAATCCCAGGTCTCTCTCCATTTCTCTTTTACATCCTTGTATTTATCATTGCCAATTCTGAAATCAAAAACATACTCTTCAGTTCGATAATCCCACATTTCATCAAGGTTCAGCCAAAACCTGGTGATTGATGCTTTTCCTAATATTCCAGAACTGAATTCACCCAGAACAGGAGCTGAAGCTTTTTGGAGGGAGGTATTCCTGTATCCTGTAAGGTTTGGAAAAGGGCGACCCAATTTGGATATATCGATGATTCTGCTAAATGAAATTGAATCACTGCCAAAGATTCCTGAATTTTCCTTCTGTGGGCTTTTACAAGAGAGAACTGCCCCAACGAAAACCATCAGCAGGCATTGAAATATATAATATGGTTGAAATAGACTTCTTTTACTCATCGTAATTATATCGTTGACTTTAGATAAAAGTCCCATAATTAATTATGGGACTTTTTATGGGTTTGATTATATCAATAGTTGGGATTTTGGCTAATGTTAGGATTAATTTCAATCTCCGTGGAAGGGATTGGCAATAGATATTGTTTATTGGGATCAAAAACTCTTAATGCCAGCAATTTGCAATGGCCAGCGTTAAACATGGTAGAAAAATCTGGTATTCCATCCTCATCAATCGCCGGAATTGAAGACCAAAACCATAGTCCTTGATCAACCACATTGGTTCTTAGCTCATCCGGATCAAGAATCCCATAAATAGGTTGATTAAGAACCTTTTCTGCTAGCTTCCAGCGAAAAATATCATGCCATCTGGTCCCCTCGAATGCAAATTCCATTCTCCTCTCAATTCTAAGAACCTTTCGCAATTCAGTTTGATCCATCGTTGTTATCTCAGGATAGGACCCGACATCCGTATATTCTACACCATATGCCCTTGATCTCACCTTATTTAGTGCATCCAATACAGATTGATCTATCTCATCCAATTCGATCTTTGCTTCAGCATAAATATGCAACACATCAGCAAATCGTATAATGATATTATCGTTATCAGTTCGTAAATCGAGCCAATCCTCATTAACCTTCTTCTTCCAGACCAATGCATTGTAGGAAGCATACTGTAGCACAGCCCTGTTATCTGTATTAGAAACATGTGTACCTGTTGCATAATTCATAGTTGTTAAGGAATCCGGATGCGGTTGATAATCAAACCCTAACCATTTTGTTCCAAACTCCACAATTGTTGCAGTACATCTTGGATCCCTGTTACTAAAAGGATTCTGGGGATCAAATAATGGAGATTCATCAATTGGTAGTCCGTCTGTACACAAATAGGAAGCCAATAGAGACCAGGAAGGGCCACCATTTGCAAAACCTCCAACTATTCTTGGCAAAGGTTCTTTAGCTCTACCAACATCAGGAATAATCAATCCCAATGCTGTTGATCTTGGTGTTGAAAAAATGGTTTCTTGTGAATTTTTTGTTGATGAAAGAAACAGCTCTTCATAATCAGGATATAAAGAATAATTTCCCAGGTCAATACATGCCTTGGCAGCTTCATTTGCTACCTCGAAATCTCCCATATACAATGCAATCCGAGCTTTCATCGCCAATGCAGCACCTTTCGTAGCATAAGCCACATCACTACCCCCATAAACCTCTGGCAGATTGGCTATTGCAAAATCATAGTCATCATAAATTTTTGCTAATATTTCTTCTTTTGATGATCTGGACAGACTAAATGCTTCTTCAATTTCAAGAATATTCTCATAGTATGGTACATCTCCAAAATGAAAGATCAACTTTGAATACTGAGAAGCCCTCACAAATCGTGCATTTGCCTCATAGATCAATAATTTTTCTTCCGTTACAGGTGCTGTTGTGCCTTCCAGGCTTATCAATAACCTGTTCGCTGCTGCAATACACTTATAGGTATTGTTCCACATAAAGTTCACAAATGAAGTCTGACTATTAATCGAACCACCATCTACTTCACTTAATCCGTTTCTTGCGGTCCAGTTGTCAGAATACTTATCCGCCCATTGCATGGAGTATCCATGATTACCCGTAGAAGTCCTCAACAACTCCAGATCCCAGAAGTCAATATCAAACAGGTAATTAACTGCCATTTCAATTTCAGCATCATTCGAATACCAATTTTCGCTGGATCCTTCCGATAAAGGATTAAGATCCAGGGTATTGCATGAAATGGTAAAAAATATTATTAGGTATATAAATGAATTTCTCATGATTGATAAATTAGAAAGTGATTTTTGCCCCAAGAATGTATGAAGTAGTAATCCAGTAAGAACTCGCTTCCGGATCCCATCCTTCGGGGTATTGATCAATTGAAAATAAATCGGAGACACTTCCATATACTCGCAGACTTTTAATCCCCACTAACTCTGAAATATTTTTGGGAATAGCATACCCTAACGTGATATTTTTCATCCTAAAATAAGAGCCATCAAATAACCAAAAATCTGAAGCTGAATAATTACTGGTAGTTGTTGCAACTCTTGGGTATTGAGCTTCCAGATTTTGAGCTTCTGTATTGTAATGGCTCCAGTATTTCCCTACGATATTCTGAGGAACCTCTATATATTGATTAATAAATGGCAAGACCATTGAGTTGGTCATTTTGGAAGTTTGTTTTCCAACTCCTTGAACAATAATTGTAAAATCAAAATTCTTGTATTTCAGATTGATATTTCCTCCATACAGATACCTCGGCAATGATCCACCTAACAGAACTCTATCATATTCTGAAGATATTACTCCATCTGGTTCTCCATCAGGCCCACTGATATCTTTGTACTTAATATCACCGGGTTTGGTATTTGATATCAATTTCGCAGAATTATCCACATCATCCTGGGTTTGGAAAATTCCTTCGGATACATATCCATACCATTCATCAAACTCACTGCCCTGGTATTTGACCTTGTCACCCAAGAACTCTGTTCCACCCAAATCGCCCATTATTGACTTGTAATCGGAAATATTAAATGAGACAGAATAACTCAATTCGCCAACATCATCAGTCCATCCCAATTGCAAGTCCCAACCAGTGGTATACATCTCACCTGTGTTTTGGCTAGGGTTCTCCAGACCTATAAAATTTGGAACTTCAAGATTCAGAAGCATGTCTTTGGTGGTCTTCTTATAATAATCACCAGTTAGCTTGAGGCGGCCTTCGAAAAAACTAGCATCTAAACCTATATCGAAGGATTCGGTAGTCTCCCATGAAATATCTCGTATTGCATATTGCAAGACAGCAGCTGATTGAGCTGAGACAACCTGTCCTCCCTGATAAATTATAGTATTGTCGAACCCAATAGAGGACTGATAAGGGTAATAGCTACCAATTCGTTCATTCCCCAGCCTGCCCCATGAAGCTCTAAGCTTTAAAAATGAAATTGGTGAGACCCCCTTCATAAATGATTCTTCCGAGATCACCCATCCGGCTGAAAATGAAGGGAAAGACCCCCATCTATAATCATCAGCGAACCTTGAAGATGCATCATATCGAAGATTAGCCTGCAACAGATACCTGCCATCATAATCATACATTACTCGACCAAAGAAAGACCGGTATGCATACTCATAAGCGCTACCGCTATTGTATTGATAGTTTTCATTTCCTAAATCCAGGTAGGGAAAAGAAGTTAAATTGAAATTTTGCCGAGAAGCACTTAAAGATTCGTTGGAATACGTATAGTTCTCAAACCCTCCCAACAAATTGATATTATGTCTACCAAAGTCTTTCGTATAATTTATTAATCCCTGAATGGTGAGATTATTAAAACCACCTCTATATTCAGATAGATTCGTTTGGGTAGCTCCGGTAATATAACCTGCTACGAAATTAGGATCATTATAACTGGTATAAGGAATCTGCTTTCTAAAGCTCTTTGTCTGATCACCGTAAAGCTGTGGTGATACAACTCCCGTCAGTTTAAGTCCCTCAACAGGTTTCACATTTATAGCAAGTCTTCCTCCAAAAGTGTTTGCCTTCGTATCCGTAAAACCTCCAAACTTAGCCAGGGCATAGGTATTTTCACCTGACTTACCTTCTCCTACCCTTCCATCGGACCACATAGCAGCATAAACAGGACCTACTCCAAATCCTTCGGGAGAAAAATTCCTTCCAGGACTAGATGTTAATGAACTGATCCCATTTAAATCTAATGAAACTGAAATCGCCTCATTTATAGTTAAATCATTATTTGCTCGTAGCGTAAGTCGATTATACTTTCTCCCATCGTATAGCGCATTGTTTAGACTATAATCCAGGGAAATATTCGTTTTCAGGTTTTGATTCCCAGCTGTTAACCCTATCCTGTGGTTTTGCCTTGTAGAATGATCATTAAGAATTAAATCCTGCCAATTCTCATTTGGATACCTGTCAGGCTCCTGAGCATGAAGAGTTTGGTAGTTATTAATAATATTCTCTGAATAAACTGGAAACTCATTTCCAGGAAGATTACCGGTATCATTCCAGTTCCGTTCATTCAAAACTTTCATATACGTAACAGCATCTGCATACTGAGCCAACCGCGTTGGAGTCTCTATTCCATACTCAACGTTATAATCTAAATTAAGCTGACCATTTTTTGCACGTTTGGTTGTAATGAGAATCACCCCAGATGCAGCCCTGGACCCATATATAGACGCTGAAGCAGCATCCTTCAAAACAGAGATATTCTCTACATCGTCAGGGTTGATCCAATCAATAGATGCGGTTGGTATTCCATCTACAATAATGAGGGGACTACTATCACTAATTGTAGTAATTCCTCTAATTCTAATTGTTGCCGAATTATTAGCTGCACTACCCGACCTGGTTACCATCAATCCAGGTACAGAGCCTTGAAGTGCTTGTGATAATCTGACCGTTTGCCTTTCTGCTAGCTCTTTACCATCAATAGCTGCTACAGACCCAGTCAAATCACTCTTCTTTACTTCCCCATATCCAATCACCACTACCTCTTCCAACTGCTCAGCATCTTCTGAAAGCTGGACGTCGATGACAGATCGGTTACTTACCGTAACTTCCTGAGTTTGATAACCCACAAAAGAGATGATCAGGACTGCATTTTCAGCACAAGTAAGCTGGTAGCTGCCGTCAATGCTGGTAGTCGTCCCATTGGTTGTGCCTTTTTCCAAGATAGTAGCTCCTGGGAGCCCCTCACCATTTTCATCGGTGATCTTACCAGAAATACTGATATCTGCAATAAGCTCTTCTGTAAGTTGAGGTGACTGACCTTCATCTATGGTAATGGCAATGGTTTCATTGACCCGTTTGATAGATACTTTGGCCTGTCCTGATATTTGCGACAGTAAATCACTCATGTTCCATTGACCGTCTGATATATAAACTGGTCGTTTGGCCAGCTCTTTTTTAGCATACATGAACGTGAAATCACTCACGCTTTCGATCTCCTTTATCAGGTTGATCAAACTTGAGTGACCCTCATGCAGGTCAATACTAATCTCACTCAACAGCTTTCGCTGAGCTGCTGATTCCGTACCAAACGCCATGGTGAGCGAATAGCAGAAAATAATCGCATAAATCGCCGACTTGGACATGCGAAGAATTAATTTTCGTAGTTTTACATACATAAAATTGAGGTTTTGGTTTATTCCGAAACTTTAGTGTTAAAAAGCTGAGCCGTTTCCCAAAAGCATGCTCAGCTTTTTTATTGTTTATTATTCTATGGTGACAACATCTCCATTTATTTCATATTCAAACTTATAAGTATGTGACAGGCTCTCCATCACTTCTTTCAGTGTGGGATCCGTCATGTTTGCCGTAATCTTCTTGTCCTTTATTCGAGGATTTCCAATTTGCACGCTTACATCATACCACCTGGAAATTTTAGCAATCACGGCATCTAAAGACTCGTCCTGCAATACCAGCTTGCCTGCTACCCAGCCAAAAACGGTTTCAGGGGTTTCAATACCATGTTTCATGAGATCAGCCGAAAGGTTATCAAAAACTGCCATCTCATTTGGCCTTAAATCAAGCACATCTGACGAAGCTAATTTGCTAACCATTACACGACCCGTCTTTACAGCCACATCAATATGCTGCTCCTCCTGATAGGATCTAATATTGAAAGAAGTCCCAAGCACCTCAACCCGAAGCCCACTGGTGTGAATAACAAAGGACCTTGACTCGTCTCTTTTTACATCAAAAAAAGCTTCGCCAACCAATGTCACCTTACGAATATCATCTTTAAAAAGGGAGTCATACTGGATTGAACTTCCGGCATTGAGTTTAACCAGGGAACCATCCGGAAGTCTGACCGATCTTTTTTGCCCGAAGCCAGTATGTTTTGTTACTGGGGTGCTCAAATGGTTTTCAACCACAGCGACATCAGCACTTTGATTGTAGTAAAAAAGAAAAATAGTAAGTGCAGATGTCAGAATCAATGTGATGGTTACGGCAATTTTCCAGACTCCGGAACGCTTTAAATTATCAGCATTCAACTCCTTACCAATATTTGAGAGAAGGCGTTTCCTGATCTGCTCTTTATCATCTTCCGAAGCAATCAACACTTCATGATCATTAAAATCCTTATACCACTCGTTTAAAGTCTCCTTTTCTGCGGGAGATGCTTTTCCAGTAAGGACTTTTTCAGCCAGTGCTGATAATTCAGATTTCGAGAGATTACGACTCATTGTTTATAAAGTCGCAATACAAAGGCAGCCTACGTATCGGGCTTTGAAATATTTTTATTCTAACTCCCCAAATAATGGAAAATCAATGGCAACCACAGGTATGCATAGTCGCTCAAAGATTTTTTCAAATGCTTCAAAGACTTATATATCTGCGTCTCTACTGTCCTTTTGGAAATATTTAAAGCAGTGGCAATTTCCGCGGCAGACATCTCACGGTCTCTGCTCATCTTAAATACCAGCTTACAGCGTTCGGGAAGTTGATCGATACCTTTACGAAGCTCATCATAAAGCTCATTAAATGACAGCATATGATCTGTGGTATCTGTAGACAACTCGGTTTCAAGGGTCACATCTTCCATGCGCACATTCCTTGATTTATTTCTCCGGAGATGATCAATCACCTTATATTTCATTGCAGTAAAAAGGTAAGTGCGTAGAGACTCCTTTATCTGAATGGTGTCCCTTTTATTCCATAGGTCCACAAAAAGCTCCTGAATAATATCTTCTACATCTTTAGCTGACTGTAATCGATTATAACCAATCGCATAGAGAGATTCCCAAAACAATTCGTAAATACGCTTAAAGGCTTCATTGTCACCACGCTTCAGTGAACAAAGCAACAAATCATATTCATTTTTGGGGTGTGACATATCAATTATGTGAAAAACCAGGAACTACGCTATTTCACAGATTCAATTACCAAAAAGTTAATCATCTGTGGTGTAGTGTGGTGTAATTTATGATAATCACATAAAAGATGCTATTTTCTAAGTGAAAATATTAAAGATTAATTAATACACACCTACTGGTTTTTTAGTAAAATTGATAAACGATTGTCTACAATGTAATTACTGAGAGACATACACAATAGGGAGAAGAAGATCCTTTTCCACTGACCGGGTCATAGGTATTCGATGGGGAGATTGACATCATACCCCATGGCAGAACTGCCCCGGGGTTCGTGTTTGCATTGTTGGCTGTTCCAATAAAGGGGTTGACAAAATCAACCAGGTTTTGAGTGTACGCCAGGCTGGTGAAAAACAGGGCTAAAATACCAAGCCTGATCTTCAATGACATTAACATCACCAATTAATTACTCGACAGCATCAAATACCCGCACATAATCAACGACGAAGTAGTCAGGCAGTTTAGCTTTTTTCAGGATTGGTGAAGGGGCACCATTTCGGTAGCCATTGCATTCAGCCGAAACCAGGATGAATTGTTCACGATGAGAAACCGGTCCGGACACCCTCCAGGTTTCCTTTCCATCCACATAGAATACATAACCTGTTGGGCTCCAGTCAACACCATAAGTATGAAACTGTCCGTCACTGACCCCAAGATCCATTGATCCGGATCCTTCGTGCTGATGATCTTTACCGTATCCATTCCAGTGGATATTCTGGCTAATCGTTCCGTTTCTTTTAAAATTCTCCATGATATCCACTTCTACTCCGGACTCCAATGGATCCAGTGTGGCACCAATGGTGGGTGATTGCAACCAAAAGGCGGCCCACCAACCTTCTTCGGTGGGGAGTTTGCACCTGATCTCATAGTATCCATATTTATGCAGGAATTTTGGGGTTTCCAGTTTCGCAATGGGCCATGTTAGTTTTGAACTCCCATATTGATTTCCCGGACGATCCATGAAATTGCTCCCCGTCTGTAGCTGTGAGGTGAAATAATCTCCATCCTTTTCGTATACCTTCATAAGGAGATTGCCCTTCCCATCAAATTCATACGCATCATCGGTCCAGGTCTTATGTCTTGTTTGCATGATATGCAACCTGAACCCCCACTTGGTGGTATCCAGTTGGGTTCCATTAAACTCATCACTCCAGACAAGTTTCCAGGATTTACCAGGAGGAAGATCACTATTGGCTATGGTAGATATTTTTTGGGCAAACCCTACTGAGAGGGTCATCATTAGCAAGGCGAAAAAGGGGTATTTCATGTTGTTAGTTATTAATCTGTGGTGTAGTGTGGTGTAATATTACAATAATATAGAAAGAGGACTTAATAAAAAAATACCTACTCCACGCCTACCATTTTTAGCTCAATGGTTCCCAGTGCATTTCCTGGCATTCTGCGGATCTTTACCTTGAAGCGTATATGTGCTTCCATTTCTGCTGTGATGTGTTGTGAATGATCGATGTGAAAAATTCCACGCTTTATTGTTCGTACAGCATTTGGATTAGTCGTCTGATTGACTTCGAGTACCTCATCTTTAAACTCCAGTCCGTAACCTCCACTTGTATTGATGGGTTAATGTGAGAACTGAATAGAAGTCCCCATAGACACTAGAACTGGTAAACTCATGCTTTAAAATTGAAGACTCAAATTGATACGGGTCAAATTCCTGTTGGAAACCTTAAATGGAAAAGACCAGATTTTAGGTCCAGAGATTTGATCTCTGGGCCTAAAAAGGTACCTCTTAATGTATTTTACTGGCTGATTAGATACATGCCTTATTAAATCTACTAAATCAGGTTTACTTTCTAAATGAATTTTGAACCATACTAGATTTATAGAGATTTTCTATTTCATTGGCTTTTAGTGCACGATCATAGACTGCTAATCCTCCCAATAATCCAGCAAAGCCTTCCCCGTGTGTAGGCTTTTCTACTTCAGGATAACCTGGCCATGCAGGTAATGCTCTCTGAGCTACTGTAAAATCAGCTCCGTTTTCTCCTCCATCAAAAATGGGTTTATCCCAGTAGAAAGGATTATAATTTCCATTTTCATCCAGCTCTCCATTAAAATACACTTTTATAGACTCGTGGTCATAGGTAAAAGCAATCATGTTCCATTCTCCAATTTCTAGTTGTTTTTTACCTGTCGCGTAAGAGAAACAGTACGGTCGGTCTTTTGTAGCCCCTCCCAAATCTGATACATATCCATGAGCACGATTCCTTGCATCTGTCCTGTTTAGTGTTGTATAGTCAGATTGTTTATGACCACAAGTAAACAGTGCATATTGTCTCTGTTTATCCCTTTCATTCCAGACTCCAGCGATGTACTGCCAAATTCCATCCTGACCCCTTTTAACCCAGGCAACCATGCTCACCTCACGTTTTCCATTAATATCCAATCCCGGGCTGTCTTTTCTATCAATCATCAGCCACTGACCCTTTTTAATGTTTAAGGCATTCTTTCCGAAAATTCCATCATCTACGCTTTCAATATCTCCATTCATTTCTTTGAGCACATAGGAAAACTCTCCCTTACTGGTGAGTTTAGAATCCTCCTGGAAATCCCAAAAACAAAGAAGATTAGGAATATCAGTCGGATGAAATTGCTTCTCTTGAGAACAAGAAGAATGCTGTATAAAAAGAGAGATTAATATTATTATATATAGATTTTTATGATATGCGAAAAACATAATTAACTGGATTAGAATTAATATAAACTTAAAATTATGGGGACTGTTAGTCCCCATAGATTAGTAATTAGGATTCTGAGTTAGATTATCATTAATCAGAATTTCCTTGGAAGGAATTGGCCATAAATATTGACGATCTGCATCAAATGTCCTTTGATTAAGTTGACGGATCAATCCAGCATCATACATATCTGAAAAATCTGCAACACCATCCTCATCAATCTCTGGTGTAGAGGGGAAAAACCATAGGCCCTGATCAACTACCTGGGTTCGAAGTGCTTCAACATCAAGCATTCCATAATTAGGGAGGTTCAATACCTTTTCAGCAAGCTCCCATCGAATAATATCCATATATCTAAGCCCCTCCAAAGCAAACTCCATCCTTCTCTCAATTCTCAGAATATTCCTTAGTTCTGTTTGATCGGTAGTAGCGACTGATGGATAGAGTGTAATATCACTTTCACTTACACCGTAGGCTCTGGCTCTTACCTGATTCATCGCACTGAGTACAGAATTATCTATTTCATTTAATTCTATTTTGGCTTCAGCATACATCAACAACACATCGGCATATCTTAGAAAAACCAAATCAGGATCAGTAAAATAGTCATCGGACCAATCTTCGGTAATACCCTTCTTCCAAACCAAACCATTATACGAAGTGAATTGAGCAACACTTCTTGTGTCATTATTTTGTACATAGTTTCCAGATTTGAAGCTGTAAACAGTTAATGAGTCAGGATGTGGTTGGAACATGAAACCCAGGTGCTCAGTTTGAAACTCTACAATGGTCTCCGTACACCTCGGATCTCTATTTTCAAATGGATTCTGAGGATCATATAAAGGAGATTCATCAATAGGTAATCCATCAGAGCACAAGTAAGAACAAAACAAGTCCCATGTAGGATTTTTAGAAGTAGAACCCCCAGCATTCCTAGTGATATAAAACTTTGTACCCAGACCGGAGTCATCGTTATGAGTAGCACCAAAATCCCGAATGAATTCTCCCAGCTCTACTGATCTTGGTATCGCAAAAATTATTTCATCAGAATTCTTATTGGACGGAATAAACAAATCTCCAAAATCAGGATAAAGCGTATAATGAGCCAAATCAATGCATGCTTTCGCTGCATCTCTTGCAATATCAAAGTCACCCATGTATAGTGCTATCCTTGCTTTCATTCCCAATGCAGCTCCTTTTGTTGCCCATTGATTTTCTGAAGCTTCATAACTAACTGGTAGATAGTCCGATGCAATATCAAAATCCTCATAAATAGATTCAAGAATCACTTCCTTATCAGTCCTGCTAAGGTTAAAAGATTCATCAATATCAAGTGCTTGTGTATAGAAAACCACATCTCCCCAATGTGAGATTAAATGGGCATATTTAGATGCTCTTACAAACCGAACATTTCCTTCGTAAAGCTGTACCAGTTCTTGAGGAAATTGAGCTTGTACTTTCTCAAGGCTTTCGAGAATAGTATTTGCCCTTGCTATACAGGTGTATGCGTTATTCCAATGATTTAACCCAGCTGAAAATTGACCATCAATTGTCCCATTCGTAATTGAATTTGTGGCCTGCCTGTACATCCAATCATCTGTCCAACTATCGGGATCTCGATCCCAAAATTCCATTGAAAAGAGGTCATTGACACTCATCTGTACCTCAGTTTCATCAGAATACCAGTTTCCACTTGATGCCTCAGACAATGGATTCAAATTCAAGTCTGAGCATGCCACTAGAATCATAGCAGCTATTGTATATGTTATATTTCTTAATTTCATCATCCCAAAATTTAAAACTTGACAGAAGCGCCTAATAAAAATGAAGCAGTTATTGGGTAACCATTATTGGATACTTCAGGATCCCAACCTTTTAAATAGTTGGTGACAGTAAGGAAATCAGATAGGCTCGCATAAAGTCTAAAGTTTTTAATATTAATCCTATCCGTTATTTGTTCGGGAATGTCATATCCCACTGTTAAATTCTTTAACCTGAAATATGCCCCATTTGTAAGCCAAAAATCAGACATGGCGTAATTGTTTGAAGCTCCATTAGCAGTCAACCTTGGATACGTGGCAGATTGATTTTGCTCAGCAGAATTATTGACGCTCCAATAACTACCATCAATGTTGGCGGGAATATTTGCATATCCAGATATTAATGGTGTAACCATAATTCCTGACAACCTGGAATTTTGAAATCCTACCCCCTGGAAAGCCAAAGAAAGGTTAACTCTTTTATATCCAAGCTGGATATTTCCTCCATAGAGGTATCTTGGCAAGGATCCTCCTAGCAGTACCTGGTCATACTCCGATGAAATAGTGCCATCGGGAACTCCTTCAGGCCCACTAATATCAGCATATCTAACATCACCAGGTTTGACATTTGAGTTAAGTGTTGCAGAGTTATCAATCTCTTCCTGACTTTGATAGATGCCCATGGAACGATATCCATACCACTCATCGAATTCACTCCCTTGAAACTTAACTTGGTTTCCCAAAAATTCCTTACCACCAAGATCTCCCATCTTAGAAACGAAATCGGAAACATTGGTAGATACAGCGTACTCAAAATCTCCAAAATCATCTCTCCATCCTAATTCGATCTCCCAACCTTTTGTTGTCATCTTACCAGTATTTTGATCCGGATTATCAAATCCTATATAATCAGGGATTTCTAATTCCAATAACATATCGAGTGTTTCCTTTTTGTACAACTCACCGGTAAAAGTCAATCGATCATCAAAAAAGCCAGCTTCTACCCCCAGATTTAATGTTTGAGTAGTCTCCCAGGAAATATCCTGGATTGCATATCTACTCTGTGCAGCTGTCTGAGAAGATATCACATTACTTCCTCTGAAGAACAGAGCATTTCCAAATCCTATACTTGATTGATATGGATAATTCCCAATCCTCTCATTACCCAGGGTGCCGAAAGATGCTCTCAACTTGAGAAACATATTATTATCAATAAATGATTCTTCGGATAATACCCATCCTACTGATACTGAAGGAAATGTTCCCCATCTATACTCCTCATTAAATCTTGAAGAACCATCAATTCTTACATTTGCCTGAATGAGATACCTTCCTTTAAAATCATACATGAGCCGACCAAAATAAGATCTATATGCAGTTTCAATTGCATTTCCTGAAGTACTTAAGAAATTTGGATTAGCCAAGTCAAGATATGGGTAGTTGGATAGTTCCAATTGATCGCTGGATGTCCTGGCATTCTCGAAAAAATTATAATAATTCTCATATCCCGCCATCAGGTTGATAGAATGATCAGCAATTGTCTTATTATAGCTAGCCAACAACTGAGAGGTAATATAATACCCTTCAGAGCGACTTTCGGTTAATCCCGTGCTACTCAAACCTTCAATATATCCATCCAAAATAGTTGGATCGTCCTGATCATAATAAGGTAACTTTTTCCTGAGTGCTTTAGATTTAGTGAAATTTATTGTTGGAGAAACAATGGCTGAAAACTTAAGACCATCAATTGGCTTAAAATCAATTGATGCCTTACCTCTTATTTGGTTGTTAAATGTATTGTTAAACCCTCCGAAATTATAGCTTGCATATGGGTTTACTCCAATTTTACCTTCAGCTATTCTACCATCAGACCAGGTCGCTGGATAGATGCCAGGCATCAACCACATGTGATTAATTGGCTGACCATTCAATGACTTATTTGTTGACCTCTTAGCATATAAATCCAGAGTCACTGACAGATATTTATTTATTGTTACATCGTTGTTGATCCTACCGGTTAACCTCTCATAAGAACGATCATACAGCCCCTCTATCTTATCATAAGTTATTGTGGCTTTTGTGCGAATATCTTTAGAGCCAGCAGTTACGCTTATCACATGACTCTGCCGTGGTGCATTCTTTCTTAAAATCAATTCCACCCAATCAGTGTTTGGATAAGTATCAGGGTCACTTGCATTCATCAATAAATAATCATCAATAAAATCCCTGGAATAGATTGGATTTTCATCTCCAGTATTTCCGTTATCATTCCATCTCAATTCATTCGTTATTTCCATATATCGAATTACATCAGAAAATTCCGGAAGAGTGGTCGGTTTTTCTACCCCATATTCAACATTGTACTCAATATTCAATTGTCCGGACTCTGCTCTTTTTGTTGTGATAAGTATGACACCAGCTGCAGCTCTTGACCCATAAATTGAGGCTGAAGCTCCATCTTTTAGCACTGTGATACTTTCAACATCTATCGGATTGACATCATTAAGATTTCCAGGCACACCATCAATGATCACCAAAGGATTGCTATCCCCGATGGTTGTGATACCTCTTATTCTAATGGTTGCATCAGATCCTGGTGCATTATTTGATCTTGTTACCATAACCCCAGGAACCGCGCCCTGTAAGGCCTGTGAAATTTGTGGTGTTTGCCTGTTTGCAATATCATCACCCTTCACAGTACTCACCGACCCGGTCAAATCACTTTTCTTAACTTCACCATATCCAACTACCACAACTTCTTCAAGCGCAGAAATGTCTGCCTCTAAACTCACATCCAGAACAGATCTACCATTCAGGGAGACTTCAAATGTCTTATACCCCACAAACGATACCGTGATCACTGCATCCTCAGGTACATTCAAAGAAAATTTCCCGTCAACATCCGTGATCGTTCCATTTGTTGTTCCTTTTTCCTGGATAGTTGCTCCAGGTAAGCCATCTCCATTTTCGTCTGTTACTTTACCTGATACATCAATAGCCAGCGTTTCTTCAATACGGGGAACAGACTCCTGTGCTTCATAACGCTTCACTGAAATGGTATTGTTTACCCGCCTGAATTGGAGCTCACTCGTAATAGAAAGGCTTTTGAGCACTTCCTCAAGGGATTCATTATTCGCTTGAAATGAGATTCCTTCAATACGTCTGATCTTACTGTCATTATACAGAAAGTTAAAACCAGTCTCTCTTTTCAATGATTTAAAAACCTCATCTATAGAGGCCTCAGAGAAAGATACCGTAACGTATATATCCTTCATCCTTTGTGCCGAAGTACTGTTGGCAAACAGCAACGAACACAGGAAAAACTGAAGGTATATCACCAGCGTTACCTGACTCATGATTATAATTTTTCTTCGTAGATTTGAATTCATAATCTGTAAGTTTTTAGTTGTTGTAATTAGTAATTAGAGCTGCAGATTTTAATGCTTCGGTTTCCCTGGAGAGGCTTCAATTCATCCAGAGCGATCGGAGCATTTCTTATTTAGCTTGTGTTAAATGGGGTATTTTGTTGGGGCATCATTTTGGCTAACGTTTATTATTTGATCTTCACTTTATTATCGTTGATGGTAAAACTGAACTCCGCATTGTGGGCAAGCACTTTAAGCACAGCATCCAGGGGTTCATTCTCGAAAACTCCGGAATATGACTGGTTGAGATCAATGGTTGATCCCACTTCAATATCCACCGCATACCACCGCTCTATTTCATGAAAAATATCTTTGAGGGTCTTTTTCTTGAATCTAAGCGTCCAGTCCCTCCATGCCAGCGTTTCCGCCGGGTCAAAACTGACTTTTTCCATGCGGTGGGTTTCAAGGTTGATCACAGACATTTGATTAGGAAGTAGGTCCATTGCAGATTGCTCACCAAGTCCAGAACCGGTCACTCTGACCTTACCTTCAGTCACACCCACCTCAACCCGGCCTGCTCCTGTATAGGCTTTCACATTGAAGCTAGTTCCCAACACACGCGTTTCCACTCCATTCGATTTTACTATAAAAGGTTTGGTTTCATTGCGTTTCACTTCAAAAAAAGCCTCTCCCTCTACAATCACTTCTCTCAAAGAATTAGAGAACTGCTCAGGGTAACTGATGACCGTTTCAGCGTTCAACCTGACTTTTGTACCGTCACTCAGCCAAATAGTTGATTTCATTCCTCGCGGATTTTCCTTTTGAATCCATTTAACCGGAGCTTCCTCGACTATGGGTGTAGACTCCTGGGAGGAATACATATAGAAAGCGATCATCCCAACACCTAAAATCAATACCGCAGCATATCTCATGATATATTGAGAGATCGTGATCTGCTTTTGTGTCTGTACTTTTTGGCGACCCTTCACGATGGTTTCAAACATCTCGATGGATTCCTTTTCAGAAGGTGCATCATCTGAGGCATATTGCATTCCCGATGCAATGCTCCTGGCCAGAAGAATATCTTCTTCTTTGTGTGGGTAATGTGTCAACCACTTCTTCCAGAACTTTTCTGCCTCGGGATCCCCATACCTCACCCAGCTCAGGAAATATTCATCCTTCACAAAATCCCATACATCATAATGTTCGTATTTCACCATTGGGTTTCGGTCCTTTACTCTAATGAGTAATCTCAAAACCAGGAGTATCCCATGAATACAAGAAAAAAAAATAAAATTTCTTATCAGAAAGTGGAGAAGAGGACCAAAATCACACTGATAGTGATCTGTTTGAGCATTTCTATGGCTCTGGACATCAATTTTGCTACGGTATTTTTGTGCTGAATCCCCATCACCTGGGCAATTTCATCATAGGTGAGTCCATCATAATAGTAATGCAGGATCACCTGTCTTTGCTTAGGAGAAAGTGCTTTTAGGCCTGACTGGACTTTAGCAAGTTTTTCCCGATGGTGGTCCTTGAGTACCATGGATGATTCAATATCCAACTCAACTTCAAAGCTACCCTCCTGTAGCTCTTTGGATCTACCATCCCTCTTAAGCCTTCTAATGATCTCTCTGTAGAGTGATTTAAATAGATACGATTTAATGGAGCTCACAGAAGAGTTGCTATCCTTATAACCAATAGCTATGAAGACATCCTGAATGCAATCTTTGATGAGGTCCCTGTTCTGCGTGAACTGACACCCGAAGCGAAATAAATCATTGAGGTGTCTTTCATAAATATAGCTTAAGGCTTTCTGATCTCCCGACTTTATGGCCTTCCAGATATCAGCATCCGTTAATGACTGAAACGGGTTGATCGGATGGATCTTCAAACCTGTTTCAGCATCTGATTTCGATCTTTGGTCGGTTAGCTTTAGGGATTTCAATGATCAGGTTAGGGCTATGAATTTTGAAAATTACATAATTTCACCTGAAATTTAATTTCTCAAATGCGATTATTTGAATAGAAGATAATGTTGGGATACGTTAAAAAGGCATGAACCAGATCACCTTTTAATCCACCAACTCCCCATCCAGAAGCAACCTGGCCAGGTACCAATTGTGGTCTTTGTAATTCTCGATAGGTTCCAATGGATTGTTCCGTTTGGCTAGAATACTTTCTTTGTCCAGCAACTGATCAGACACCTTTATGGTGACTTTGTGTAAAGTATCTGACAACCCACTAATGGTCTTATAGCTAATCCTCCAGTAGGTACAGTATGGATCAAATCGCGGATAAACCTGCTCCTCACCATCAACGCTCACAATCAGACTACCTGATCCGGGACCAATCACATCATAAAACCCAAATGCACGACCTTTGAAACTGAAACTAATGAGATCATCAGGCTGCCCTTCTCCCACAGAATCAAAAAACCTGGTGAATTTGTCAAACTGTGCATGGCCATCTGTCCTGACGGGATCGAGCTTACCCTGATCGTTTAATGCTTCCCAATCAATCATTTTAGCATGTACCAGGGGTGTTGAATGCAGAGGCTTCTTGATTTTATGCTTTTTCAACTTTGAGGTCTTCCCCGATTTGAATTGGCTGAACGCCTTTACAAACACTTCATGGTAGACTTTATGTCCTGAATCGGTATAGGGATGAACATTGTCCGGACTAAATACCTCGATCGTATCCTTTGCTGCCTCATCTCCTTTAAAAAGCAGTTTACCAGCATTGACCCTTCTTAAAACTTCAGGACCGAAATTTATGGTTGGGATTTGGTAATGATCAGCGATCTTCTCCATTGTTTCGACAGAAACTGGAAGGTTACCCGACTCATAGATTTCAATGAAGTCAGATTTTATTGTATAGACAAAACAAATATCTGTTTTCGGATCCTGCTCCCAGATTTGCCGCACAATACCTTCCATTGACTGGGTAATGGTTTCCGAATCTGTATTGGAGTCATTCACCGCAAATTCTACAAAAACCAGGTCCGGTTTGTGCCTTAGTACATGGTCCTGCAACCGGAAAGCTCCGAATGGTGAGCCTGTTCCACCGATAGCAGCATGAATCTCGACCACTTCAGTGTCGGGAAACTGCTGATCCAGCCATTCCCGGGAATACACCCTCCAACCGGGTTGGGCCGTAATGCTACCCCCGAGGTAAGCTACACGTACTGTATCCTGCGTCTTGAACCTGGTGAAAAGATTGTTAAGGCCCCCTCTCTCCTGAAAGTCAGTATCATTGGAATCCGTGAGATTGGCAAACCCACAGATGAATAGGAGAAGGAATATTACGGTTATCAGGACTTTATTCATGGATGGGTTAACAGTCTCAGCAAAGTGTTCTTAAACATTCCCCTTCTTACCCTCCTCCACAGCAAAATTCGCCGCACGTGCAGCAAAAGCCATATAGGTCAATGAAGGGTTCTGGGTACTCGTAGAGGTCATGCAGGCACCATCTGTGACGAATACATTCTTACAGGCATGTAACCTGTGATGCTCATCCAGTAAAGATATTTTAGGGTCTTTCCCCATACGTACACCACCCATTTCATGAATATCGAGACCTGGTGCCTGATGGGAATCCGTGGTTCGGATATTGGTGAAGCCGGCCTTTTCATACATTTCAGTGAATTGCTCCTGGAAATCCAGGATCATCTTTTCGTCATTGTCGTCGTAATCCACTTTGATATTGAGGAGCGGAATACCAAACTCATCACTGTCTGAGGTAAGGTTTATGTAATTGGTCTCTTTAGGGATGGTCTCACCCATCATATGAGATCCCACGCGCCAGACACCCCATTCGGGATTCAGCAGGTTTTGTCTAAGCTCTTCACCAATTCCATCGTAGGATCTTTCAATCCTTCGTGATGCACTAAAGCCCGCTGCATAACCCCTCAGAAAATCTGTTTCCTGTCGGTAGACATTCCTGAACCTGGGGATGTATCCACTGGTAGGACGTCTGCCAACGGTAGTTTTATCCAGAAAACCGTCATACTCTGCAGATATCCTTGCACGATAGATGTGGAACGCTATGTATTTACCAAGCAATCCATTGTCATTGCCCAGCCCTTCGGGGAATCGGTTGCTCTTCGAATTAAGCAATAACTGATTGGTGTTTAATGCACCTGCATTGACAAAGATCACGGGAGCATAAAACTCAATGGTTTCTTTTGTTTTGGCATCAATGACTCTTACACCTGTCGCCCGTCCCTTGTCCTCATCATAGATGATTGAGTGAACAACCGAATCAGGACGAAGACTTAGATTACCCGTTTTCGCAGCCCATGGAATGGTAGATGAATTAGCACTGAAGTAGCCACCAAAAGGACAACCACGCTGACAAAGTACCCTGTTCTGACACTGGCCTCTGCCTTGCTGAAGATGGATCTCCTGGGGCTGAGTCAGGTGGGCACACCTGCCGCTGATCACATTTCTACCTTTGAACTGACTTTCCAGCTTTTCCTTAAAATATTTTTCTACACAGTTGAGCTCCAGGGCAGGAAGAAATTCACCATCAGGCAAATTGTCCAGCCCATCTTTATCCCCTGCAATTCCAACAAATTTCTCTACATGGCTGTACCATGGAGCAATGTCTTGATATCGTATTGGCCAGTCGGTAGCAAAACCATCACGATCAGGACCTTCAAAGTCAAAGTCGCTCCATCGCTGGGTTTGTCTTGCCCATAAAAGTGATTTTCCTCCCACCTGGTAAGCACGGATCCAGTCAAAAGGCTTTTCCTGAACGTACGGAGAAACATCATCTCGTGTAAAAAAGTGCTGAGTATCCTCCCTAAAGGCATAGCATTTGCTCACAATGGGATTTTCATCGATCACCTTCTGCTCCACCTTGCCATTGTGCTCAAATTCCCATGGCATCATGGTGGTGGTAGGATAATCTTTGATGTGCTCCACATTGCGACCCCGTTCCAAAACAAGGGTCTTCAATCCCTTTTCTGTCAGCTCTTTGGCTGCCCAGCCCCCACTCATTCCCGAGCCAATCACGATGGCATCATAGGTTCTGTTCTTTTCGCTATCTATATTAAAATTGGCCATTACATCACAATTAATCCGTCTGAATTCACACAATCCTGGTAAGGCCCAGGCACCAGCTGATAAGGAAATTTCTCTGTCAAATAATGTTTTGAACCCATGTAGCCCTGAATGGTGTATCGTCGGGCAATAGCAAGAAATTCCTGGACCGGTTGTTCTTCAGCTGACAGCCCCTCCAGCGATGTGGCTGCTGTCAAGATCTCTTCATTTGCCTGCTGTTCCTTCTGAGGAAAAGACTGTCCCACCTTATCTTTTAAGAGGGCTTTGAACTTCTTCAATCCATCTACAAATACCTGTTGTGTTTCTTTTTGTTCACAATCATCCACCATCACCAGCACAAAGCGATAAAGGTTTAACGCTTCTGCGCCGGGTTCGGCTTCTGTAGAAGGGATAATCGTTTCGATCACCTTCGCTAATAGGTCCTGATGATCAAGATCGATCTGAAGATTATCCAGTGCCACCAGTTCCCGATCCGGGCCGAAATTGCAGGAAGGCAACAGGGCAAATGCTCCTGCCATCAAGGCTGATTGTTTTAATGCGGTTCGTCTATCCATGAGTATTTAGGTTCAACCTGTTTCAGAATTTCAAATATAGATGAATCGATCAATACAGGAAACCGAAAGGCCTGATCTTGAGAATGCTTTTCTTGACGGATTGACCAATGAAGTGTCAGCATCGTCACCGATCAGAATTTACCGTAGCACTTTCTAAAACGTTTATGACGGTGACAACACCGTCATTAAGCTTATTGATCAACTTACTTATTTACTTCAACGTTTATTATATTTGATAAGTGGATTTAAGTAAGAGAATGAAAGACCTTGAAACAGTAACTGCTGAATTGATACATGCCAATGCTATAGCTGAAAAACGGCTAAATGTTGTCGAAAAGGTAGGTTCATTTTTAATCGTTTATTTAACCATTGCTACTGCTGCTATTCTGGGGTTAGTGATCTATGCCTTACTATAGACAAATTTGGGTCTACATCCTTTTCCATAGCCTTCCCCCCAACAGGCTACTTTCAAGCAATTAGTAATGATGAAAGTGTCAGCGGGCGGTCAGGTCTGTCGGTGGACAGATCTGGGGAAGGGGAAAACGATTTACAACTCCTTTATCATGATGTTTCGGAACCACACATCATTGTTATGATCCTGTAAAGCGATATATCCCTTTTGTGGTACCTGATACCAGTTTTCTCGGATTTTAGGAAATTTGCTACCTGCCACTAATTCCTTCCAGGCATCGGTATCCAAATCCACTTCTACTACGATCTCACCGTTCTGCTTGTGAATGACATGGCGGTCTTTCACGATTACTTCAGCGGTATTCCACTCACCAACAGGTTTTGCATTTTGAGGAGTAGCTGGAATCAGGTCGTAGAGTGAGCCTGCTTTCCTGTTACCATCCTTTCCCTTCTTTGCATCTGGATGTTTGTCATTGTCCAGCACTTGCATCTCAGGTGCGGAGGGTACAATGGATTCATATTCTTTGCTCCCCAGATAGAAAATACCAGAGTTCCCACCTTCGGAGATTTTCCATTCCAGTTTCAAGTGAAAATTATCATATTGATCTTTTGTCACAATGATTCCTTTATCACCAGGTTTGGCATCATCTTTATCCAGGGCTCGACAAAACAACATGCCATCCGAAGTGACGGACCAAACTTTTGGTGGTTCGGCTGATTCCCAACCGGTCCAGTTATCTAAAGATTTCCCATCGAATAATGTGATCCATTCGCTTTCATTGGATGCCGCAACAGTTTCCTGTTTTTCGATAGTTGCGTTTTCCTCCTTTGATTTATCAGAGGGCTTGCAACCCATAAATGTTATGAATGCAACCACTGTCAGAATTTGAAGATGTTTCATTTTAGGTCTTGGGTTTTGAAATTTAGAAGGCTAAAAATAAGCCAACTAACGTGTCTGAGCAGCATTCCAATCAAAAAAAGCACAAAAAAAAGGTACCCCTCAGAGAAGGGTACCCTTAGATTCAAAGAAGTAAACCAATTATTCTTCAATCGTAGTCAATGGCTCTACATTTTTTTCAGCCCCCGGATAACCCAGGTTCTGATTGATTCGCCCTTGTGTATTCCCATTGATGGAAGAAGCTGGCACAGGATACAATACGTGATACGGACTCATGGTATACTCATCCCCATGGATGGTAATAACACCTTTATTGTAAAAGTCCGTAGTTTCCATGATCCTGTCGTACCAGAAGTTATCCGTATGAAAATTCCCCATGGTATAGGTCTTTCCATTATAGGCCGTCTTACCTGTCATGGCCAAGATGAAAGCTATCCTGGTGAGCTCCGTATTTCTGGGCTCTTCATAATACAGCTCCCTGGCTCTTTCATCCAGAATAGTACCAATATTTACATCACCAGCTGGCATATCAGGTGCACCAGCCCTATTGCGGACCATATTGATATCATCAGCCGCAAGTTGTAGTTGATTGTTCCAGAAGTAGGCCTCCGCACGAAGCAGATACGTCTCTGCCAGACGGAAAACATACCAGTCTGAATGTCCACCTGAAGGCCGAGATGCCGTAGGATCAGGAATAAACAATTTGTAGTGAGGCCAACCATACCAGTTACGAATGGTATCAGAACACAATACTGTACCAGCGTTGTTTTTAAGCTGAAGATTCTGATCGTAGAATGTACTTCCGTTGGTTTTCAGTGATTCGGCATTATAGGTAAGATCCTCCATGTCCATCCAGTTTCCCGGAGCGTGCCTTAAATCCAGATCACCAGGATCATTCGGATCATTCCAGATATACTGGGTACTGTAAGGTACGCCTCTATTCCTTCCAATCCCCCTTCCAAATTGAAGTACATACGGGATCTCTGCATCAGGACTATCGGACATACCATTGAATCCATCCGGGGTATTGATGAACCTCCACCACAGCGGAACAGCCTGTCGCATCGCACTGGTAGAAGTCTGGCTTCCATTTCCTGCAAATTCTAACCTGGAAACACTTAAGAGGATCATTCCAGGGTTTGAGGCCTTATTTTCAGGTCTGTGTAAGTCCCAGATTACATTTTTTGTTGCGTCACTGGCATCTACACCATACCTGGCAGTCTGTAGGGAATAAGGTCCATTAATAACGGCAGTTGCAGCAGCAATGGCTCCATCAAAATCCGCAAGCGCCAGGCTTACTTTTGTCAGTAAGTGGTTAACTGCACCTTTACTTACTTCTCCAACAGCTACACTAGCCGGAACCCATTGAGCAGCAAATTCCAGGTCATCCTTCATTTTCTGTAAGATGGTCATCCTGGCAGTAGACCTAAAGTCCAGCTTTGGAGTGGTAAGCTCTTCAAGCAAAAGAGGGACATCACCAAATTGCTGTGTCAATCGATAGTAAGCATAAGCCCTGTGAAAGTAAGCCGTACCTAAAACTGCGTTTCGCTCCTCTTCTGATTGGTATGTAGGTACATCAATTCTACTCACCACTGTATTGGCCAATTTGATATTCTCATAAAATTCCTGCCAGTACCATCCAATCCTGTTTCTGTCTGCACTATTTAGGGGAGCATCAGGTAGAATCAGCAAATTCAGATCCTGGGCAGGCCCAGTCTTATCAGTAGTACCTTCAACAGCTACTTCAGAAAAAATATTCTCAGTAATGATGGGAGCACCATCCCCATACCATTCTGCATTCATCCGCCTGCTTGCACCCATGAGTAATGCATACATGCCATCTGCATCACCCAGTGCATTGTCAGGTGTGTAGAATGAAAGGGGATCAGGATCCAGAAATTCTTCATCACAGCCTGTCATGGTAACGATAACCAGGGTTGCCGTCAACAAGGCCTTCATTAAATTTTCTATATTCTTTTTCATGATATTTTTCATTTGAGCTTATAAAGTCAGATTTAATCCCAGCGTGAAGAACCGTGGAGATGGTCCGCTTCCAGAGACACCATCCACATCTGCTGCTTCCGGATCCCAAATTTCCCAGTCAGGAGCCCAAACCGCTGCATTTCTGATGTTTCCATAGACTCTTAGGCTCTGTATTTTGATATCATCCAGAATTTGCTGTGGCACAGTATAGGATAACGTTACATTCTGAAGCCTGATAAAGGAGTTATTTCTGTAAACATTGAAATTAGCACCACCTTCGCTTGAGAACAGTCTTCCCCATTCCGTCTGAGGATTTTCTGGTGTCCAGTAAGGGTACTGAATAGAATTCGTTCTGTCAACAAAACTATCTCTGTTCTTGGCTTCATTAAACTCCCTCTTCATACCCCACAATGAGTACATCTCAATGCTTAAATCAAAGTGCTGGAAAAAATTGAAACTGTTGACGAGTGTCCATCTGAACCTTGGCGTAGCATACCCCAGGAATTCATTGTCTTCAATGGTGAATACACCATCATCGTTTTTGTCCAGGACTTGGAAATCCCCAGGAAACTGACCATAGACATCGGCCTCAGCTTCCTGACCTAATTGCCAGACTCCAAGCACCCGTTGCCCCCACAATACATCAATATCCTGACCAATGAACCACTGGTTGGTGGGATCATCCAGTTCTTCTCCGTTTTCATCCAGATCACCATACAGACTGTTGATCTTATTTCTGTTTAATGAGAAGTTGACCATGGATGACCATTTGAAATTGGCATTGCTGATGTTTCTGCTGTTGAGCGAGAGTTCGAAACCATTGTTCTGGACCTCACCAAGATTCGAGAGAACATTGGTATAGCCAGTCACATCCGGTAATGCCCTGGACACCAACAGATCATTTGTGAGCATTTGATAAACTTCCATCGATCCATCTATGATGCCAGAGAATAAACTAAAGTCTAAACCAAAGTTTGTCGCAGTAGTTCTCTCCCATTTAAGCCCTGAATTCTGCATCGTGGCAGGATCAAGTGTGGCAACCGGTGTTACTGATCCTCCATTAACGATCAAAACCTTATTATCAGATAACTGAGATAAGTAAGCATATCTACCAATATTCCTGTTTCCATTGATACCCCATGAAACTCTCAACTTCAAAAAGTCAATAGGTCCTACGTCAAAAAATGATTCATCAGAAATGACCCAGCCTCCACTCAATGATGGGAAAGTCGCCCTTTTATTTTCCGGACCAAAGGCCGAATAACCATCTCTACGAGCTGAAGCAGAAAACAGATATTTGGATTTGAAGCTATAATTAACCCTACCCATCATGGCATCTCCGGTACTGATTAAATCTTCACCACCGAGACTCGGAGCTGTACCTAAGCTAAGATTATTATATCCAAGCAGGTCATTCGGACTGAATAGTGTATTGGTTGTTCTGGCATTTGCACTTTCAAATTGTTCAGCATAGATCAGATAAGTCGCATCAATTGAATGATTTCCAAATGTCTTATTCCATTTAAAGATATTTTCCAACTGCCACTCATGGATCTCTGTATTGTCACGAAAAGCCGTACCTGTGGCCCATTCCGGACTTGCAGAGGATTCATGTGTGAAATTGTGACTCCATTCAAACCTGTTGGTAAAAGCCAGCTGATAAGAAAAACCAAGTGGTAATGTGATCAAAGAATAAACCCGTGCATTCAGGATATTTTCCTTGATTTCACGATCAGTATAAGTCCTCCTTAAAAAAGGATGTCTTGCTCCTGTTCCCGGATCATCCTGCGGACTAAATCTTAGACCTGTTCCTGCATCATTCAATTCAGATCCCCATGGAGAATCTCTCCAATACATCTCCCATTCAGCAGGTACCGAACTTTCATCACCCTGTGAGAATTGCGCATTCACACCCACCGAAAGCCAGTCGACCACCTTTGCATCCAGGTTTAACCGGGTCCTGATGGTTTCATATTTTTCGCCAACGACGATGCCTTCGTTACTCATTTTGTTGATAGACCAGAAATATTTCAGGTCAGACTTTTGACCAGACAAACTTAAGTTTAGGTCACTTCGGGTACCATTCTGAAAGATCATGTCATACCAGTTCACACTTCTTCCAGCCAGATAGTTTCCTATTTCCACATCCTGAAAACCAATTCTATTCAACCACGCCGTTGTTGGGTCTCCTGTCGCTCCATCATAAGCCAGCCAATCTGAAAGTGATACTCCTGCCGGAAGATTGTCAGGATTATCAAAATAGCCCGGCTGGTCATCCACTCCGTAGTTGATGCTTTTGAATACATCTGTTCTCCATGCAGCATATTCCTGCGGTCCATAAGGAGGATTATCAAAAGCCTTGGATGCCATGCCATAAGATGTTGCCACATTAATGGTCGGTTTCTCTGTCGTACCTCTTTTGGTCGTAATGAGAATGACCCCATTAGCCCCTCTTGCACCATAAACTGCCGCAGAGCTGGCATCTTTCATCACGTCAATCTTATCGATATCATTGGGGTTGATGGAAGAAAGGTCACCATTATAGATAGTACCATCCAGTACGATAAGAGGCTGTGTTCCTGCATTCAATGAGTTGTTTCCACGAACCTGAATCTCACTTACACCCTTAGGGGAATTGTTGAAGCCTATGTTCAGACCAGGAACATTGGCCCGCAAGATGTCTGTTACAGAGTTTGGCGATTGATTGGCGATCTTAGTTGCATCAATCTGACCTACTGCCCCTGTGAGATCTCTCTTTTTCTGGGTACCATATCCCACAACCACAACTTCATCGAGCTGTTCTGAATCAGGCACCATAGAAACATTTATGGTGCTTTGGTTTCCAACAGTTATTTCCTGGGATTCATAACCCACAAATGAAATCTGCAGAACAGCGTTGTTATCCTGGACTGTGATGGAGAAATTACCATCCACATCAGTGATAGTTCCATTTGACGTGCCTTTTTCCAGTACAGTTGCACCTGGCAGGGATTCGCCAGTCTCATCCGTAACATTTCCGGAAATTCTGCGTTGTAAAGTCTCTGATTTGTTATTGTTTTTGGGATTTTTGTCTCCTGGGTTATCTCCCTTGGCAATCCCATCACTACCCAGAGCCAGATTTGTTGTTAGAAAGAGCACAATAAGCAACTTTCCCAACATATTAAATACCATAACAATGGTATGAGTAAATTTACTCTTCATATTTTTGTTTTTGGTTAAATATTTATTGTTTAACTAATTGATAGTCAACTCTCTATGTTGATTTGAGCGTCATTATTCAGAGTTGCTATCGCAAATATGTGACTGGGGGTCAGCTTTGCTGATCCCTTCCTTTTTGTATTGATATTATATCATATATTTCGAGGTTTTATGGTTAAAAAATATTGCAGTACGGTTGTGTTCAGTAATCAATACCATGTCCACCTGACCATTATTCATAATAAAATAACTGATCTGTTTAATGGCTATTGAAAAACCTATGCCTTTTGCTGTGATCTTTGAATCACCAGGATTATATAATCTTAATGATATACCCCGGATATTTTTTATGGGCTTCTTCACCTGAGTCATAGATTGGGTTAATTACAACCTTAAATTTAGAAGTGGAAAATTGCCAATTCTAGTATTTTTATTGCAGAGGTGAGTATTATCATTGCATACATAACCAGAAAGGAGTGATTTAGCATTTGATTATCGGATTGCATTCAATATTTTACACGCATCACAAGGTGTTCATTAAAATATTTAAGACTCATCAATCATATTATCAGATCAGTTCAAAAAACACGTTGATTTGGGTGTCCAAATTGTGAGTTTGATAAAATAGCTGTTGATACATCATTTATACCACGCTGGCGCTGTGGTATTGCTCCTGGAATTGGGAAGGCGTATAAGACATTATTTTCCTAAACTGCCTGTTGAAATTTGAGAGATTATTGAATCCGCTCTCAAAACAAACCTGTGTAATACTAAGTTTTCCTTCTGTCAGAAGTTTGCAAGCATAGCTCACCCGCATCTCAATGATAAAATCAGAAAACGATTTACCGGTCTTTTCCTTGAAGTAGCGACTAAAAGCCGAGCTATTCATCCCAATCTGATCAGCAACATCTTCCAATCGCAACGATTGACGATAACCCGAATTGACCAGATACATTACTTTGTCCAGCCTGCTCCCGGACCAGTCCACCACATTGGGCACAAAGGATTTACTAGCCAGTAGTTCATATTGCTCTGTGACAGCCATTTCATCTAGTATTGACAAAAAGCTCATAGTTCTTTCAAATCCGTCCAGATCAAGTAAGTTTTTAAGCTTTGGTCCGATCACACTGGTTACACTCAGGTCAAAGCTAAGGCCCCTGGCAGCTCGACAAAGCAGGTCTTTGATTCGATAAAATTCAGGGTAATTATTGATCTGATCCTTAAAAAAATCTACAGGGAAATGAATCACTACGGCATTCACCCAGTATTTAGGGTTATTTTGATGAAATAACTCATCGTTCTTCCAGAAATGAGGCAGGTTACTGCCCAACAACACCAGGTCACCAGCTTCAAAATGACTGATGTGATCCCCGACAAAACGCTTCCCGAAACTCTGAATGACATAGACAATTTCGTACTCGGAATGGAAATGCCATGGAAACGTGAAGTGGGGAAAATCATCCCATTTAATCCTGAAGGATCCCGAGCTATTGAAGCTGAGATGTTCATGCATTATTTTCATGACCAGCTTGCTTTTTACAATCTCACACCATATATATAAGAAGTATATTGCCTCCTAAATAGAATGCAATGAAAGTATTTATGTATGCAATATACATACTAGAATTGATTCTTATACTCACTTACTTTTGCTTCAACAACATTACCTAATATGAGACTCGGACCCCAACTTCTCTACACTTTGCTTTTTTTATTGGCCCTTGACCTCTCGGCTCAGGAGTTAAAATTCAACTTAAAACTTACTGAGGCTATCACAGCAGGCAACCCAGTAAGTGTAGACATCACCTCTTTCGGACTGAATGTCAATAATACCAGCTTTCAACTATTCCGACTTGAAAAAAAGAATCAGATAGCTCTGCTCAGCCAGATCAATAAAGGGGGAAGAGTCATACTGAATTTCGCGACTGACAAGACCCTGGAGGCCGGAGAAAAAAATGAATTTGTTCTTAAAGTTTCGGAAAGCAATGAAAAGGGGTCATCAATCGGGCTTCAGAAAGACAATGAGGGCGTAAAGCTGCTGGCTAATGGCAAACCAATTCTCAACTATCAAACTGCCATGACCTATCCTCCTGAGGGCGTAAATCCGATTTATCGGAAATCGGGTTTTATCCATCCACTCTGGAGCCCATCGGGGGAGGTGCTTACTCGTATTCAGGCTCCCGACCATTATCACCATTATGGCATCTGGGGACCCTGGACCAAAACACAGATTAATGGTCGCCCTGTGGACTTCTGGAACCTTGCCAGTGGTGAAGGATCCGTGAGATTTTCAAAGCTTTTAAGCATGGAGGAAGGAGAAGTATATGCAGGGTTTACCGCATTACAGGAACATCTGGATTTTGGTGCCAAAGGCGAAGACCAGGTAGCTATCAACGAGCAATTGCAGGTAAATGCATGGAATGTAGACCCCTCCGGAAGTTCATACATGATTGATTACACCACCACAATCAATAGCCCTTTGGATTCAGGTATCGTGTTTGATGCTTATAGATACGGCGGAGGAATAGGTATGCGAATGACGGAAAAGTGGCACAAAGACAATTGCACAGTTCTGACCTCAGAAGGTCATGACCGTCTTAAAGCAGATGGTACTGAAGCCAGGTGGTGTATTGTAGAAGGTGAATCAGCCTCCGGGCGTAGCGGCGTGCTCTTTATGAGTCACCCTGGCAACCGGGCCCACCCGGAGCCCATGCGTGTATGGCCGATCAATGCCAATGGAGACCGGGGAGATATGTTTTTTGAGTTCTGCCCGATCCGGCACGATAGCTGGGTCATCGAGAAAGGAAAAAACTATACCTTGAAATATAGAATGGTTGTTTTTGATGGGGGGATGACAGCAGAAAGAGCTGAACAACATTGGAAAGCTTTTGCCCAGTCACCTCAGGCTGTCCTTGTAAAATAAATGGATTTAAAGCAAGTGAAATACAACATTAAGTTCCATTTGAACATTCGGACACTCCGATTTTCAGACATGCTGATAGACCAGAGGTCAGGAAGAAATGGAATGAAACCTTGAAAAAATTCTGAAAGAAAAATAAAACATATAACCTATGCAACGAAGACAATTTATGAAAAAGACTGCATCGGCATCTGCTGTGGCATTTGCGGTACCCACGATCGTACCTAGCTCGGTTTTTGGAAAAAATGCCCCAAGTAACACCATCAACATTGGCCAGATTGGCTGTGGAAGGATCGCGAGGGGTCATGACATGGCTGAAACGCTTAAGTATGACCAGGCGAAAATGATTGCTGTCTGTGACCTCGACAGCAACAGAATGGAAGATGGCAAAAAGCTTGTGCAGGATTTTTATGCCAAGAAGACGGGTAAGTCCAAGGCCGTCAACGTAAAAATGTATGAAGATTATAAGGAGATGTTGGCAGATAAAGACATCGACGCCGTACAGATCAGTACTCCTGATCACTGGCATTCTCAACCTGCTATTGAAGCTGCTTTGGCTGGGAAAGATATCTACCTGCAAAAGCCAACATCACTTACCCTGGAAGAAGGCCGACTACTTAGCGACGTGGTTCAGCGAGAAGGTGTTATCCTACAAGTAGGGACGCAACAACGATCCTCTCCACAGTTCAGAATTGCTGCCGAGCTGGTAAGAAATGGACGGATCGGTAAGATACACACAGTAAAGATTGGTCTTCCCGGCGACCCGTCAGGGCCAGATGCACCTGAGATGCCTGTACCTAAAAGCTTAAACTACGATATGTGGTTGGGGTCTACTCCCGAGGTACCTTATACAGAAATCGGTGTACATCCCCAGGAAGGATATGGCAGACCAGGATGGCTGCGTCTTGAACAATATGGAGCGGGTATGATCACTGGGTGGGGTCAGCACCACTATGACTCAGCTGCCTGGGGAATGGATACAGAGCTTACCGGACCTATCTCCGTACAGGCGGTAGCACAGTTTCCAAAATCAGGCCTCTGGAATGTTCACGGCGACTTTATGGTAAAACATGAATATGCAAATGGCATCACTGTTTATACCAGTGGAGGTTATGATAACGGGATTCGCTACGAAGGCACTGAAGGCTGGATCTTTGTATCGAGAGGCAACTATACAGCCACAGCCAGTGATCCAGGAGCTGCAGAGGCTAGTAAAAAAGCCCTGGATGCCAGTGATCCCAGAATCCTTCAATCCAAGATTGGTGAGAATGAAACAAAACTATATGTCAGCGATGAGCAGCATGGCAACTGGCTGGATTGCATCAAAACCAGAAAACAACCGATCTCTCCGGTAGAGATAGGACATCGTGCTTGTTCTGTATGCCTGATCAGTCACATAGCCATGAAGGTGCCAGGAGTCCTCAAGTGGGATCCTGAAAAAGAAAGGTTTACTAATAATGAGGGAGCAAATGCCATGTTAAGTCGAACTCAACGCTACCCTTACGGAACACGGAACATTGCCAATCTAAATGGTTGATTATAACATAAAAGGTAAAGTCGCCATCGTTTCAGGCGGTGGCGGCGTCCTTGGAGGGAGCATTTCCAAAAGTTTGCTCGAAGCGGGAGCCAAAGTAGCTATTTTGGATATCCGGGAAGAAAACCTGAAATCCAGGATTGAGGAGCTTTCATTACTTGGTGATGTAGAAGGCTACACCTGTAATGTGCTGGAAGAGGAAAGCCTAAAGAGCGTCAGAGATAAGGTCATTGAAAAATGGGGAGCGATCCACATCCTGATCAATGCTGCCGGAGGGAACATTCCCGGAGCAACCCTGACTGAGGATCAAACCATCTTTGATATGAAGATCTCTGACTACAAAAAGGTCACGGATCTAAATCTGGACGGTACGGTGATCCCCAGCCTGATCTTTGGTGAGGCTATGGCTAAATACGGTGAAGGAAGTATCATCAACATCTCCTCAATGGCCACTTATTCGGCTATCACCAGGGTGATGGGGTATTCAGTAGCTAAAACCGGAGTCAATATTTTCACTCAATGGATGGCTACTGAGCTGGCATTGAAGTTTGGTGAAAAAGTACGTGTCAATGCGATTGCTCCGGGCTTTTTCATTGGAGATCAAAACAGGGCTGTACTCATCAATCCGGATGGATCATACACCGAAAGAAGCAAAAAAGTATTGGCTAAGACCCCTATGAAGCGGTTTGGGGACATCAAAGAACTGAATGGTCTTGTACAATTCCTCTGCTCCGATGCCGCCAGCTTTATTACGGGTACGATCATTCCCGTTGATGGGGGGTTCAGTGCTTTTAGTGGGGTTTGATTGTTTCCGTTCGATTATTATATATAATAACTGCTTGAATGAGACTAGAAAAATGCTGGCGCTGGTTTGGTGAAAAAGATGCCGTAAAACTTCCTGACCTTAAACAGATGGGTGTGGAAGGTGTGGTGACTGCTTTACATCACATCCCTAACGGTGAAGTCTGGCCTGTTGATGAAATTCAAAAGGTCAAAGGCAAGATTGAAAGCTATGGACTTAGATGGGCGGTTGTTGAGAGTTTGCCTGTTTCAGAGGGTATTAAAACACACAATGAAGATTATGACCGCTTAATTGCCAACTATTGCGAGTCGATTGAAAACCTGGGAAAGTGTGGTATCGACAGGATCTGTTACAACTTCATGCCAGTACTTGACTGGGTGAGGACTGATCTTCATTACAAGCTTGAAACTGGTGGTGAGGTCATGCTTTTTGATTTTCCAACATTCATTGCATTTGATGCTTTCATCCTGGAGCGTCCGGGGGCCGTAAATGACTACCCGCCAGACTTGCTGGAAAAAGCCCGGAAGCTTTTTGAACGAATGACTGAAGATCAAAAAGAAACGCTGGCTTACAATACTATTATCGTCACCCAGGGTTTTATCAATGGTGCGGTTGACGGATCCGAGCCTGACTATAAAGGACGGTTCCTGGAACTGATTGATAATTATCGTAATATTGATCGTAACAAACTTCGTTCGCACCTTGCCCTATTCCTTCAGGATATCGTTCCTATTGCCGAGAAAAGTGGCGTGAAAATGTGCATCCACCCTGATGATCCCCCCTTCCCTGTACTCGGTCTCCCGAGGATCGTGAGCACCCGCGAAGACCTGGAATGGATCTGCAAGGCGGTGGATTCACCTAATAACGGACTCACATTCTGTACAGGATCACTCTCAGTAAACCGGGACAATGACCTGGTCGGTATTGTCAGGGCTTTAGGTGATCGCATACATTTTGCACATCTTCGTAACAATACCTTTTTACAGGATCGCAGCTTCCATGAGCAGGGGCATTTGTATGGTGATGTAAAGATGATCCCGATTGTTGAAGCCTTGTATGAAGAGCAAATAAATCGTCAGGATTCAGGTCGTGCTGATATGCAAATTCCTTTCCGTCCTGATCATGGCATCAAGATGCTGGATGATTATAACCGCAATGCGAACCCTGGCTATCCAATGATCGGGCGATTGATGGGGCTTGCGGAATTGGATGGGATTCAGTCAGCGGTGGAGTATAGCATGGAAAAAGGCTTGAAGGCACGGACCTCTTTTTAAGATTAAGTCTAAGTAGCAGTCATCGGATGACTGCGAGTAACAATTCCAGCAAGATTTTATAGCTGAACCTAACACTTTAAACCTAAATACTTCTTTCCTTTAGCAGAGTCCTACTATGACTGGCCGATTATTTTAAGACTAAGGCTGGAATTTCAGTGGCAACAAAAAACCAAGTAGAAACAAACGCTAAGACCGTCATCCTGAACGAAACATCCGGGATCATATTCTAAATGTGAGATTGAACGCTAATATCTAAATACACTTAGAATTAAAACTCGCTAGTGAAGTGAAGGATCTTATGCACTTAGGTGGAGCAATTTCAATTCTCCTCACGATTGCTAAGATCCTTCATTTCGTTTCGCTTATAGCATACTGCTCCCCGGCTGGTGTCTTCACTGTGTCTTCACCAGACGGAAATCGTAGTGGAATTAAAAACTACATTTCTGATTTCAATGGCAGGTGAGGACACCTGCCAAGGGTGTGGGTTCACTGGATTGGGGCAGTAAGTCATCTCCGGATTAATTCCGGCTTAATTCAAAAAACACTGTTGACTTACCGTCTATGATTTTCTTTTCACGTCTATTCATCCCTATCCTTTCAGCCACTTTCATAGATTCCAGATTATCCTCATCTGTAGAAGCCACCAGATAGGTAAACTTTAATTGTTCAACGGCATAGTCTAGTATCTTTTTTGCTGCTTCAGTCGCCAGCCCTTGCTTTGTATATTTTTCGAGGATCGCATAGATCAGCTGAGGTTTCTCTTCCTGAAAGAAATACCACAATCCCGTATACCCGATGATTTCCTCACCCTTCTTTTCCTCCATTTTCCAAAGACCAAATCCGTGCTGCTCAAAGTATTCATTGTTTTTATCCAGGATTTCCTGAGCTAGGCTAAATGGTATTCTTACATCATCCCAGAGGTATTTTCTAATGAATGGATCAATGCTGAGTTTATAAAACAATTTTGCATCCTCTTTCGAGAATGGCTTAAGTTTTAATCTTTTCGTTTCCAGGATGATCTTATGACTCACGCTGCTAATGATTGGTCTACAAATTCATATTCCAACTACAGCTTCATCAAGTGATAAACTTCCTTTGATTGTTCAAAGTGTCTTTGCTCGTGCAAGACGATAATATCAAAGGCTTTCTCGAGTGTGTAAACAATATTTTTATTGGCAGGTGATGAAATAACAGCACCATTTATCAGCAGGTTCCTGGAATGTTTGATCATGTTTTTTAAATCAGACTGATGATCTACGAATCTGTTAAGAATATTAGCTGAAATTTCACTTTTCGCTGGTTCCCAGATTTCGAATGTTCTCATTTTTCGTCTTCTATCTGGATTTACCGAGTTCAAAACTGTTTTACCGAAAAAGGAAACTAAAAATCCCAGCTTTCCCAGAAATGGAGTTTTGTAAGTACCTTTTTGTAATGATTCAATGACTGGAAAGTAGGATTTATTGATAACAATCAAATGATCAATATTCTGAGCGATGCTCCACTTTTCCGGAGCAGGTTTCCAATTTAATTCCTCAGCATTCAGTTTACCAAAAGCATCCTGAAATTTCAGGGTTGTTTGGTCAATAACTTCTATCCATTTATTCAAAACTGCAGAATTGCTTACTACCAAATTTACAAAGAATCATTATTGCATACCATGAGGGGGTGATAGTAAATTATCTGAGGAAATAGAGAAGAGTTTAATTTCGAAAACATCAATCTGTAATGACAACATCTGCAATCACTGGCAGGTGATCAAGGTCGTTTAAACCAGTATGTGGCGCAGACACATTCATGATCTTAATATTAGCGCTGGTGATGATGTTATCGATGTTCGTATCCACTTTGCCCTGCCGACCTTCGAGAGTCAGCTTTCCTCCTGATGTACCAAACCAGCCCTGGTATCCACCATTGGCCATGTTAAAGCCCGCTTCTCTGAAACGCATTTGTTCTGCATCAGATGAGTTGGTATCTCCAAAGCAGATAAAATATTCGTATTTTTTTAAATCCTTGATTAAGGCTTCAAGTGCCGGCATATGCCAGTCCTCCTGCCAGGGAATGTGCATGGAAATGATGGTAATGGTTTTGTCACCAATTTTTAAGTCTCCGATCAAAGCGTAATAATCACCAAAAGTATATTGGGTCCGTAGGTTTGACAATGTGTAGTTAGTGGCAATACCATTGTAGATCCACGAATGTGCTTTACCAAAATAAATATTATCGTAAAAGGGTTGTAGTAGCTCTTTCTCCGCATGAAATAGGCTATCGACATCAAAATATTGATTCCATTCCTGTACACACAAAAAATCCAGGCTTTGCTGACTTATCCATTGTCGCCAGGCGGCTATCTGTTTTTCTGCTGCTCCAGCTTTGTATTCCTTTTTGGAATTGGGGTCACCCATAAAACGGAAGCCACCAGCCCACCCCTGATTAAAATGACCCACATTATACGTGGCCACCTTGAGCTTTAGGGGAAATGGTTGGCTTGATACGGAAAATGCTGAAGACAAAAAGAAAGCTAATATTAATAATCTTTTCATTGGCTATTTTTTTAGTTCGTGAAGAGGGGCATTTACCATGATTTTATTAAGAAGTTCATCATACGGACTATCATATCTTGAAAGTACCTGATCAGGTTATTCAAACCAACTTACGGATACTCATCATATAACCCAGGTGTAATCCTTCATGATAATTATTGAAATGGAGGGCATCTTCAAGTGTAGCCAGGTGAAACCCTGTCCGGGTAGTCCTCTCTGTGAAAGTTGTAAATTTTCCCGCATCAAAATCACTAATCGTTCGATCTATAAGAGCGGTGAGTAGCTCTTTAAGCTCATCACATGCTTCCTGGGTTATTTGTCCGCTTGGTTTGGTGCCGGGCTTATAAAGTTCAACCAACCGCTCCGGGAGATATCCATCCAAATTAGACAAATTGTATATCAGAGACTGCTGGGCAACAATTATGTGCCCGATGTTCCAAATCAAATTGTTGTTGAAACCATCAGGGACTTCATTTAATTGATCCAGGGTGTAATTTTCGAAGAAGTTAAGGTAAAGTTTTCTGCCTGTTTTCCAGGTTTTGAATAAGGATTCCATATAAATAGTGATCGATTCAATAGTACCAGCCAAAGCTATTGATTTAGTGTAACCTACATGGTGGTTGTCATTGTGTTTTTACTTCTTCTAATAATAACTGATTACCCCCAAAAGCAACCATGTTTATCTTCATCAACGATTTTTAAAAATTCTTCTATGGTACGCACACTTGCATCAGGTGCATAGCTATGCCATTTTAGATCAGCTCGCATCCAGTAGATCTTCCAACAACTTTGAGCCTTTACCCATGTGGTTTTGGCTACCGGGCTTTCAATGGTTCTATCCTTGTCTTGCCAATGTGGTCGAATCTCAAATAGGATTACACTTTGCTTGTCTATCTTATAGTTTAGATCAAGCTGATGTCTGATATGCTCTTGAGGCCTTCGCCTATCAAGAAATATCTCCAGCGAATTGATGGTTTCTGCAGCTTGTAAAGCATCTAAGGTCATGCCCAAATCTAACATTTTTCACTTTAGCTTTTGCTTCTATGTCGTTAGGGTAAACAAAAAAAATTAGGTGTTGAAAGAAAATGCCATGCAAAGTGAGAAACCCTTTGTTGGTCTGTTCAAAAAGCAAGCCCCTTGCTTCTGCTGAAGACAAAGGGCTTATTAAGAACCGGCTTGTTTATAAAACCTGGCGCTAAGGTAGCGGTTGAAGTGGGATTATTAAAACGGAAGAATATTGCGGTGTAGAAAAAGCTCCCATCGTATACCCTACCCCTCATTTTGAGGATCATTAATTGATTATATTCTAAGTTAATCATCGGTTGGAAATCCATAAGGAATCCGCCCTGGACTCTCATCCAATCGAAAAAAGTGCTTAATTTGCAAATTCAAAATACTTGAAAACTAGCTCAGCCATGATGAATAAAATATCTGCGTTAACCCTTTCCCTGGCCCTTTTATTGGCTGCCTGTTCAGGTGGAAACCAGGAATCAAAAGACGACTCAACCCAAAACGAAAAAAACATGTTTACAGGTGCCAAAGGTGAAGTCAAACTCATCAACCTTGACCCCGGACATTTCCATGCAGCTCTCGTTCAAAAGTCCATGTACACTCAGATTGACCCCAGGGTCTATGTGTATGCTCCTGAAGGAAGTGACGTACAGGATTATTTAAAGATGATCAATGGCTACAACACCCGTGCGGAAAGTCCTACCTCATGGGATGAAGTGGTGTATACCGGACCAGACTACCTGGAAAAAATGCTGAGTGAGAAACCAGGGAACGTGATGGTGATGGCTGGGAACAACAAAAAGAAAACTGAGTATATCCTCAAAACCATTCAGGCCGGTATCAATGTGCTGGCTGACAAACCCATGGTGATCAATAAAGCAGGATTCAGCGACCTGGAAAAAGCCTTTGCAGAAGCAGAAAAGAATGACGTACTGCTCTATGACATCATGACCGAACGCCACGAGATCACGACAATCATCCAACGTGAATTGGCCAAGCTTCCATCGGTATTTGGAGAGTTGACCCAGGGTACACCTGACGCCCCTGCCATCACTAAGGAGAGTGTTCATCACTTCTTCAAATATGTTTCCGGCAATCCGATTAAAAGACCGGCCTGGTTTTTCGATACCGAGCAGCAGGGAGAAGGCATCGTTGATGTAAACACCCACCTGGTGGACCTGATCCAGTGGGAAGCTTTCCCGGATGTAGTACTCAAAAAATCTGACGTGGAGATCATCAGTGCCCGCAGATGGCCTACCGAGCTTACTTTAGCGCAATTCACCAAAGTGACGCAATTAGATGCCTTCCCTGATTATCTCCAGAAAGATGTAAAAAACGGCAAACTCCAGGTTTATGCCAACGGAGAGATCATCTACAAACTGAAAGGTAAAGTAGCCAAGGCTTCCGTGATCTGGAACTACCAGGCTCCCGAAGGTACAGGCGATACCCACTACAGCATCATGCGAGGATCAAAGTGCAACATCATCATCAAGCAGGGCAAAGAAGAAGGATTTAAACCAACAGTCTATGTGGAGTCCAGTGATGTATCCAGTCCACTCCGTGACAATCTGCAAACAGCCATCGACGAGACCATTGCCGGGATGTTTCCCGGCGTGACTTTAGAACAGTTGGAAGAAAACCTTTGGACCATCAATATCCCTGACCAATACAAGGTTGGCCACGAAGCCCACTTTGCCCAGGTGACCGAGAAATACCTGAAGTACCTCATCGACGGAAAGTTACCTGAATGGGAAGTGCCCAACATGATCACCAAGTACTATACGACAACGTTGGGCTTGGAGAAGGCGATGGAGTAAGTCCGGAGCCATCACTCAAAACTCCGATGACCGGAAAATGATAGTTAGGATATTTTGTTAATCATCAATCTATCAATCTCACGTTGTACTGCTTTGGGGTAGCAACATACCCGTCATATGCTGAGTCATCGGGTATACCATTTGAGTAAATGAAGATTTCGGAATCCCAGGGATTGTAGATGATAATCTCTTCCGAGGAGTTTCCGGCTACATTTGCTGGGATACAATGATACCATCCTTGTCTGAAATTCCCCTTTTCCGGGGGCAATTGTGGCAACCTGATGGACGAGCTACCGTCCCCGGCCCACAGCATTCCACCATTATAAAGCAGATCTGTTCCAGTCTCAGCGTTCCACCTAATGGTCTCCATCCCGGTATTATTTGGGGATTCATTGATCATGAATCGACTAAGAATTGCTCCATTACTTCCAACCACCATCACGTCAGTTTTATGGCCATTATATCTTATGGCCATTTCATTCCCCTCAGATGTACCAATAAAATCCCCTACTCTAAGCTCCTGTCCGTGAGGCACACTTTCTTCACCAAGTTTTAAGATAATTTCACCCTTTTTATCCAGTACATGCCCAAAACCTGATGCAAATGCCCGTTTCATTTTCGGATCATCCCAGAAATCAATCGCCACTGCATCCATATGATTTCCAAGCTTTTCCTCCCACATTGGCCGTCCCTTCTCATTTAAAACATAATACCCCCCGTTGATCTCATCTTTGCCATCATTGTCCATATCACCTACAGAGGGCACATAGGCAGGACAATTACCATATTCATTCCATTCATTCTCATACGTCCATAATACATTCAGTTGATTGTCAAAAGCAATGACCTTCGTTCCCAATTTTATGATAAAATCCTGTGGCGTTAGGGTTCCCCTTAGATTGGCAATAAGAATCCTCTGATGAACCCAGTTTGGTCCCTCTCCCTCAGATGTAGTTAAAACATCAGGACTGGATTCAGCTTTCACAGCACCCGTTTCCCCATCCAGTATCTGCAGCACCATTCCTGTGAGGGCATGAGGACTAATAAGTTCTTTCTTCTTTACAAAAAAAGTAATTACTTCATTTTTCCCGTCGGCATCAATGTCATGAATCGCTACCGGACCCGGACGATTGGGCTGGATTCCTCCCTCCCCTTTGGTCCAAATTACCCTGCCATCCATGGTCATACCAGCAAGAAAGCATGGCTGAGGTGCCCCTCCATCAATAAGATCTATTGTGCGATATATCAGAAAATCTATCTGTTTGTCATTGTCCAGGTCGCCAATACGAATGTCTCCCCCGTATTTTTGGTCATGTGAATGGGCTAATAGCGATTCAGGAATACTGATTTTCTTGTAAAGATGAGGTTTCCCAATTTTTGATCCGGGATCGTGAGAGACAAGAGGTCCCGACAGCATCAAGAGCTGGATCAAATAAAAACCGATTAAATTCATAGATACCAATTAATTTTTTATTCAACTACACGCCTCGCAAGTGACCATATGCTAAAACACTCCTACTAAAACACTCCTAAATATACTCCCTCAAAAGTAAAGACAGCCGGTCAGTGTGACCGGCTGTAGGTTGAGGTTAGGTTTAGGAAAGTTTCATGTGTGTATAGTTGATTTTAATAGGTCACATGGAATGTCCGGGCGCTTTAAAACTGCAACCAGACCTTGATTTTCTTTCAAATACTCATCCTTGGTTGGTATAGCTCTCTTTATGGACATTTCATGGATTTATTCTCCGCCATAGCCTGGGTTTTGCTTTAAATCCGGGTTGACATCGATCTGCGGCTGAGGTATCGGATATCTGACATGATGACTTTGTGCATTCACGCCTCTTGATTGGGCGGAAGAAATGAATTTGTTATGACGGATAAGGTCACTTCTTCGCTTGTTCTCAAAACTAAATTCCCAGCCTCTCTCATCCAGGATTGCATCTCGAAATTCAGCTTTATCGGCAAAGTCTATCAGATCGTAAGGCGTTACACCGGCAATTACTCTTACTTCATTGATGAGATCAACAGACTCCTGATTCACTCCCTCCAATTCATTAAGAGCTTCAGCGCGAATAAGCAAAATATCTGCATATCGCATTTTTGGGATATCGTTACCCGCATGCCTGTCACTGGCATTGGGATCCTCCATGATCTTCAGGTTTCTGTAATTATTGGGCGTTGTATTGAGTGCAATCGTCTGATCATTGTTATCCACATAGCTGGTGATGATCGCTTCTCTCCTTTCGTCTGCAGGATCAAATGTATTGTACCAATCATCATAAACCGTGTACTGTGCCCCAAAATTCTCATTCGGGGGAAACTTTAGCTTATAGTTAGGAGGCAATACCCTGGGAAAATAGTTGTGACTATATCCTGACACCTGGGTGTACGGCCTTACATAAATAAACTCAGAGTTTCGTTCATTTGAAATGTCAAACAGGTCTGTTCTTACACTAACTTCAAATAGATCATACAAGCCCATGTCCATGACCTCTTTTGCTCTTGCAGCAGCCTTATCCCATTGCCTAGTATTCAGGTAAAAGCTAGCGAGCATTCCAAGAGCTCCGCCTTTTGTGACACGACCATACTCATCCCCGGGCCTTGTAGCGGGTAAATGCTCCAGCGAAGCCAGGTAATCCTCTTCCACGAAAGACAAAAATGCCTCCTCGGTTGGTCTTGTTGGGTTATTTAACGGGTCTGTCTCAGGATCAGTAATGATCGGTACCGGACCCCACAGGTCATAGAGCTTAAAATATATATTTGCACGGATAAATCTTGCTTCGGCCATCAATGCATTCTGTACCTGCTCATTGATGGGAACATCAGGAATTTGTGCAATTGCAACATTTGCGCTGGATATAGATTCATAATAGTCCTGCCAGGCATTGTTTAACCAAACATGACCGGCATCCCAGGTAAAATTCAGGTAAAGCTTGATATGATTGTTTAAACCACCACCGTACTGATACATGATATCTGTGGATGCTTCATCAAACACCTGAACCCAAGTCATTAATCCACCCTGCTCATGATCGGCCCTGTAGGCATGATTTAGTACATTTTCTATGTCTTCCGCACTTTGATAGAAAGTAGTAGGTCCTATTGCAGAGGGAACTTCTTCCTCCAGCAACTCATTGCAGCTGAAACTGACCGTCGCACCTACAATCAAAATAAATATTTTTATAACTATATTTTTCATCGCGTTAATATTTTAGTTCATGGTAGATAAAAGCCGGGATTCTAAAATCCAACATTGATTCCGAACGAGTAGGTTCTGCTTCGTGGGTAGGCACTGAAATCAACTTTTGTGTTGTTTCTACCAAAAGAATTCACTTCAGGATCATATCCGGTATAGTCTGTCAATACCAGTAAGTTATCTACCGAAGCATAAACACGGAGACCCCTCAAAACACCTGATTCTACAGGGATGCTATAGCCAAGTCTCACATTTCTCAAACGTGCATATGAGGCATCTTCAATAATCCAACTATGGATCTGGTTACCTTCATTACCCAATAAATTGGTCATGCTATTCGTAGGATTCTCTGTGGTCCATCTGTTTTCATAGAAAGACGCATACCTGTTTCTATAGCTATTGATTGGATTAAATGACTGAGCCCTTTCCACGTTGAATACGTCTTGCCCTACGCTCCCTTCAATAAAAATATTTAAGTCAAAATTTTTGTAATTGAAAGTGTTGTTGAAACCGAAGGTGAAATCAGGAAATGGATTACCTAAAATTACTCTGTCATCCAAAGTAATCGCATTGTCTCCGTCCTGATCAACAAACTTTATGTCTCCAGGAATGGCACCTGGCTGGGGTGAACTGGCAATATCATCTCCAGTTTGAAATATACCTGCTACTTCATATCCGTAATAAGAAGCCATGGGCTCACCTTCCAGGTATATGGCAAAGTTGTTATAAAAATTAAGGTTACCAGCTAATATCTGATCGGTGTTGGCCAGTTCCACTACCTTATTGTTAATCATTGCAAAATTTGCAGATGTGCGCCATTCAAAATTTTCAGTATCTACTACAACGCTGTTTATTGCAAACTCAAACCCGTTGTTGTCTACCCGACCAGCATTTTGCAAATACGAAGTATGCCCGGCATATGGTGCCACAGGTACATTATAAAGAAGGTCCTGAGTCTTCTTCTGGAAGTAATCAACAGTAAGGTTGAGTCTTCCAGCGAAGAATCCGATGTCAAATCCAACGTTAGTTTGCGTGGTCGTTTCCCACTTCAGGTCTGGGTTTGGTATATGCGCTGTTCTGAAACCAGGAGCGACATTGCCATTAATTACTGTTCCGGCCGAGCTGTTGAGCAATGCCTGAGACTGACCGTTTGGAATATTCTGATTTCCTGTTTGGCCGATACTTGCGCGCAATTTTGCATTACTTACAGCCCTGATAGACTGCATAAAACTTTCATTGCCGATATTCCACCCCACGGCTAATGAAGGGAAAAACCCATATCGGTTATCTTCTGAAAACCTGGAAGAACCATCTACCCTCATGGATGCAGTTACAAGGTATTTTTCAGCATAACTATAGTTTACTCTACCGAGATAGGACAATAACTGATTTACACCACTGAAGGACTCAGGGCGGTTTATAATGTCAGTACCATTAGACAGATCATTTGTCATCAGTCCATCAGTGGTAAAGTTTTGCGAATATGTTCGAACCAATCTGTTGGAAAACTTTTCAAAGGTAGTCCCTATAAGTACATTGAGCGACTGACCTGCACCCAGCTCCGGGTTATAGCTGAGTGTAGCCTGGGCAAGGGAATTAATTTCTTCATTATTGAAGATCCCGGCAATGCCATTTGCTCCGCCTCCCCTTTGGGTTAGCCTTCCAAGATACTGGTCTCTCCTACCCGAAGATACATTGGCACCGAACTTGGTGTTTAAAGAAATACTTTTGGTGATGTTGAAATCAGCAAAAACATTTCCAAAAAGATTATTGGATTTCTCCAAATCACTAAAACCATCAATCAGGGCCAGTGGGTTATCCAGAGCGATGTTGGGATCAACAAAATAGTTTCCATTTTGATCACGGATGGGCATTGCCGGATTATTTTCAACCGCAGCATTAATTACACCGGCTCGTTCATTGCCCTGAACGCCATTTGCAGCATAATTATTCATAATATGGCTGGCATTTATATTAGCACCGACCTTTATATGTTCGCTCACATCACTCGATAGATTCAGTTTGAAGGAATATCTTTTCATCTCTGAGCCCCTGACTACACCTTCCTGATCAAAATACCCTAATGACATGTACATTTGGCTATGTTCAGAACCGCTATTGAGAGAAATGACATGATTTTGGATGGTGGCATTTCTGAAGATTTCCTCCTGCCAGTCAACACCTGCGCCAATGGCCGCAATTGAATCTGCACTATAACTGGCTACTCCCTGCTCGTTCAGCAACATCGCATATTGGCTACCATTCATCATGTTCAGTTTGTTGCTCACCTCCTGAATGCCAGTGCGAAAATTATAGTCTACCTGCAAATCACCTTTCTTGCCCTTTTTGGTTGTGATCAAAATCACGCCATTGGCCCCTCTAGACCCATAGATCGCTGTAGCCGAGGCATCTTTCAGTACCTCAATGGATTCAATGTCTGCCGGATTTAATGAGTTTAGCGGGTTTTGCTCTACATAGGATGCAAATTCCAGGTTATTATTTTGAAAATCCTGATTACCAGGGTTTTGAATCGGCTGACCGTCTATTACGTAAAGAGGTTCATTTCCCCTGCTAATAGAGGTACCCCCCCGAACCCTTACTGATACACCGGATCCAGGTGCACCACTTGATTGTGTCACCTGTACACCAGCTACTTTGCCTGCCAGTAATCCGTCCACAGCAGTAATTGCCGCATCATTATTGAAATCTCTTTCTCTTATTGAGCTAACGGATCCGGTAAGGTCACTCTTTTTGACAGTACCATAACCAACCACAACCACTTCTTCCAATGCAGATACATCTGCCGCCAAAGTCAGGTCGAGAATTGTCCTTCCGTTCAGACTTACGTCCATTGTTTTGTACCCAACAAAAGATATAGTCAAAACTGCATCCTCTGGTACATCAAGTGAAAATGTACCATCATAATTTGTGATGGTGCCATTGGTGGTCCCTTTCTCCTGAATTGTCGCTCCCGGTAATGTTTCACCATTTTCATCAGTGATCGTTCCGGTAATAGATACCTGTTCAATAATATCGTCCTCAATTTGTGGTAAAGTCCCTGATCTCTTCGCTTCCAAAAATGAAATTGATTCATTCACTCTTTTGATGGAAAGCCGGGCCTGAGTGGAAATTTCCACCAACAAGTCACCTAAATTCCATTGGCCACCCTCAACATTGATGGCTTTGTCCCTGATTTCCTTCTTGGAGTAAGCAAACCTGAAATCAGTTAACTGCTCAATTTCGCTAACTAAATCAAGCAGCGATCTTTCCTGCTGCACATCGCTCAATTCAATACTTATATCTTTCAAGAATTTCTGCTGTGCAGTGATCTCACCAGCCATACACATCGAAAATGACTGGATGACAATTATCACATAAATCCCTAGTTTGGACATGCGAATTACGTTTTTATGTAATTTTACATTCATATGGTTTTGGTTTAAATACTAAAACTGTTGTCAGAGGGCTGAAACACTCTCCAAAGTTTCTTCAGCCCTCTTCTTATTTAATGATTAGGTCATTTCCTTTTATTTCAAATTTTATCTCAAAAACAAAAGCCACACTCTCCATGACCTGCTGAAGGCTTGGATTATTTTCATGTCTGGCTGTATATAGCTTATTTGAAGCTTTACTCGTTTGCTTCACAATGGTCACTCCATACCATCTGGCTATTTCATTAAACACTGCATCCATCTTTTGATTTTTGAAAATCAAATCCTGATCTACCCAACCAAAAACCAGATCATGCTCCCTAATCTGACTTTTTTCCATGGCATTACTTTTCAGATATATTGTAGACATCTCGTCTTTTTCCAACTGTAAAGCCCGGCCATTAGCTTCACTTTTCACCTCCACGATTCCGGATCTTACTGCAACCACCTTGTCTTCATTTGGATAAGCTTTCACATCAAATGAGGTTCCTTTGACTTCGACAGAAAATTCAGGCATCTTTATAATAAAAGGCTTGCTGGGATCTTTAACTACATCAAAAAAGGCTTCCCCTATCAACTCTACTTCCCGACTGGAACCGCTAAACCTTTCTGGAACGATCAGTTTGCTGTCTGCATTCAGTTTTACCTGAGTTCCATCTGGCAATTTCAAGCTGATTTTTTGGCCCATCAGGCTGGTCTTTTCAATATATTTTAGCTGTTCAGTAACCTTAGGCTCATTCGGAAATTCTTTGACCAGAAAGGCTGCCAGGAACACAAGAAACAGGATGGCTGCATATTTCAAAACCTTAGTAGGAAAGTTAAAACTCAGGGATTCGGAATGCTGATGCTTTTCATTCATCTGAGATTTAATCCTTCTTAGCACTTCAACCTTCTGCTCTCCCAAATCCGGTCTTTTGGTTTTCCAGTGTTGCTCAAACTTTTCGAGAATAACCGGATTCAATGGATCTTCCTCGAGCCACTTCGTAAGTCTGTGTTGTTCCTCAATTGTGAGATCCTCTAATAGATATTTAAGAATAATCTGATCCATTCAATTTCTTCCGATTTGATTATAAAGATCAGAATGCGTGCAAACCGGTTGAAGGTTTTGGAAATATTTATAAAACAGATAGTTATTTGATGAAAATATTAGATGATCATCAATTAAAGAAGCTATTCAATGAAATATTTATAATTATCAACTATACTATTGATTGTATATTATCGTATAGCAATCCAATTAGCAACAAAATTGATACGGAACCAGAAAAGTTATTCGGCTGGTCACTTTCTTTATGATCGTATTTTCTTCTAATGGTTTCACGAATGACCGCCGCAGCTTTTACCAGCTGAGTCTTAACAGAGGCAATAGAAATTCCCAGATCATCCGCAATCTCTTTGTATTTTAGTTGCTCATCCTTGGCCATCCTGTAGATCAATTGGCACTGAGGGGGAAGTTTAGAAACAGCATGTTCAATATCCTCCAGCAATTCCTTTTCAAGTAGCAATTCCTCTGGATCTACTTTATCAATCATTTTGACAGCATTGCCAAAACCAATGGTGACTTTTTTGTTGTAATCATTGGTTAATGTCCGAATGGATTGGTTTTTAACGGCAATGAAAAGGTAGGATTCTATTTCCCGAATCTGAGAGAATTTAGCCCTGTTCTTCCAAAGATTCAGGAAGACCTCAGATACCACGTCTTTGGAAAGCTCCTCAGATTTGGTCATGGATTTAGCAAAAATAAAGAGGTGCTCGAAATTAGTCTGATATATCTCATCAAATTCTTTTTCTGACAGAACGCCAGATTGAATTCTTTTGATTTTCTCCTGTTTCTTGCTATCCACTTTTCAAAAAATAAAATGTAAGTTATTATTTTCTTTGAAATTATAGATTCAAGTTCAATCCTCAGAAACGGCGAGTCAATTGTCCAATGTTCTTGGAGTTAGGGAAATTCTAAATTCTTTCAAGCACGGAATTGATCATCCAATCTGTGATCTTTTCATAGTCATAGGTTGGATCATTGGGCCCCCACTGCTCAAGTGAATAGATGCCTTTGTATCCTGATTTTTCAAAAATGCTTACACATTTTCCGAAATCATAAGAAACATGCCTCATTTGCTCATCAAACGCTTTGGTCTTGGCTGAGATCAGTTCGGTGAAGGGTGCAATTTGAGTGAGTGCATTTACCTGATCAACGTGACCGGGGTAATTTCCAAAATCGGCAAGTAATCCAAATTTACTGTCATTGATATCTTTTACGGCGCTCAAATGATGGTCAACATTTGAGAAGAGGTCGTTGTGATTTTCTAACAAAGGTACCACCCCGCTTTTTTTACAGTAATCGACCAAAACCTTAAGTGAGGAGATGGCCTGAGCATAGCTTTTCTTCATCGGACTGATTCTCACGAACTGCGAATTCAGCCGTTTTGCAATATCAACCCATGCCATGTTTTCACTGATGGCCAATTGCCTATTGGTCTCATCGGGATCAGAGAGATCATGTTTGGTATCAACCTGAATGTCTATAAGATTGGACCTGCTTTTCTTTAAACTCTTAGCTATCTCAGCCAGATACCAATCATCCTGTGATTCAAAATGTTGTGACCACAACTCCACATTTCTTACCTTAAACCGATCTGCAAAGTACTCAGGTACTTCAGTCAATTTGAGTTCATCCTTCAGCGGAACATTCTTTGGTGCTGTAGACGAAAATCTATTTCTAAAAACTACTGTAGTTAGTCCGATTCGATCCATTTGATCTCTCCCGGAAGGTGATATGATCAGAGAAGGTTTTGTGATGGCCAATCCTGAAACTGAAGCTGCTTTAATAAATTTTCTTCTTCTCATCATTTCATTTTAGAAGATTCTCATAATAATAGGGTTTGGCATTTTTCGAATACATGTTTTCCCCCACGATATCAATGTCACCATCACCATCCACATCCACCACGGCACCCGAGTACACCCCATTTTTATCACTGATGATGTATGACGTTTCGAAGGAAGCATCTTGATTGAGATACACAACAATCTTTCTTGGTTCCCAGGCTTGTCCACTCACGATGTCCAGATCTCCATCATTGTCAATATCTACCAAACGAACGGAATGTCCACGGTTGAATGGTGCGTCTACAACATGCTGTATCCATGGTTGTGCTGAGGGGTTTTTGGGGGCTTGATACCATGCCAAAACATGATCCTTCCCATTGTAATAGGCTTCTGCTGCAGAGATGATGATATCATTTAATCCATCCTTGTTGATGTCACCAATATCTTCCTTAGTATTGGGGTTGATGGTCGTAAAAACCGGATCAATTTCATGAAGGAGATATAATTCTTTTCTAGGATCCTTTGGAGATTCAAACCAATATCCATTCACCGAAATATCTGGTTTTTCGTCACCATTGATGAGTCCTATTGCAAAACCTTCAAGACCAAGCTTCTCCGTATTGATGGATACTGTACTCCATTCGTCTTTCTTGTCCTGGAGTATAATTCGTATTGTATTGGGGTTTTTGTGTCTGATGATGATGTCCAGCAACCCGTCATTATCCATATCTGCCAACCTGATATCATTGGCATGAAAACCATCAATTGTGGCGCTGAGATGTGCCTTCCAGGGTTTCATTTGTTTCCTTCCAGGATTTTCAAGCCAATACACCTTAATGGGTCCGGATGAATGACCATCTGCTGTAAATACCACATCAGGGTAAGAATCTCCATTGATGTCTCCACATTTGACTGTACCAATAAAGGATTCCAGCTCTTCTGTAAATTGAAAGGAGCGGCTCGTCCATTTCTGACCTTCTTCCTGTTCAAACCATCCAAAAGTTGAATGGTCAGCATGTTTTCCTCCATCCATGACCACTACATCCATCAGACCATCCTTATTGAAATCCGCTGCATCCAAAGCACTAACCCCCGACACACTTCCTCCGCTGATGTCAACGGGCTCTGCGAATGATAAACCCTGACCCATCGCACAAGAAGCCATTGAAACAAAAAGTGAAAAAATCAGATAAACTCGTTTTATTGTCATACTATTTTAATTTACCTCCCCCAAGTCCAAACCTGGACGGGCTGACTTCAGTTGTTCAATGGCTTTAGAAGAAAAATGGGTATTCCAGACATACAAGCTTTTCAATTGATCCAGCGCTATCAAATTATTTAATGATTCGTCAGAAACCCGGGTACTATGTACATTCAGATGCTGAAGGTATTTCAGGTCCCTTAGACTTTCGATTCCCTCATTGGTAATATTGGTTTGATGTAGTGAAAGGTGTACCAGGTTAGGAAATGAAGCTATTTCCTTGAGTTCAGCATCCGTAATACCGGAACCATGAAAATCAATCCTTACGATCTGCTCTTTTGCCTTTTTCAACAGGTCGATCTTATCCTTTCCTATGGTCTCAACTCCAGCCAACCTGATTTCAAGCAGCGGACTCTTCTGAGATATCCTCAATGCTGTGATCCCGTTTGAACGAAACTCATCCAAAACATTTTCATCGATTGGGCCAGCAGTAATGACTTCAAATGGATCGAAAGGTTGAAACTTACTTTGCAGTATTTGAGCGATTCGCCCCGATGAAGGGAGATCTCCAACTTTTTTGTCGAAAGACATACCGTTTTCCAGCCACCATTCTATCATGGCAACTTCTGTCGGGATCAACTGCTGCTGACCCTCCGGAGGCATGTGTTCTTCATGATCCAGGGGTAGAAATATCCGGTGCAACAATAGGCTTTGCTCAATGTTTTCAGGATCAAACAAATCACTGTTTTTGCCGCCCTTTCTCCAGGTGGACTCATTTCTTAGGTCCAGGCTCCCCTGCTTTTTACTTTCGTTGTGACAGGAAAGACATTTCTCTTTGACAATAGGCTGGATGATATCGGTAAAAACCATTGCACTATCAGGATCAATATTTGTTATGACCTCATCCCCTGAAGAAAAAACCGTTTTGATAAAACCCGGTGCATCCCTGATCAGAAAATCTTCACCATGCGTTAGTGAACCACCGAAATGACCAGCTACTGTAAGGACTAGCAGGTTTATTCCCCAGGCAATCCAAACTCCCTGAATACTAAGCCGGGATTTCAACAAGAAAAATAAGGTGGAAAGTAATGCCACACCTATTCCTGACCATTGATGGATTTGCAGTGTAACACCCTGATATCCTCCTTTTTGGGACAGAAAGTATCCAAACAATGCCGCTACAATCGCTGTGATAGCCGTAAATCCCAATAGAATTTTAATGGCCTGGTCCAGGGCGTGACTCTTTCGGAAATGATGGATCAACTCAAGCAGAAAAGCTGCCAGGAGAGCACCTATTGGTATATGTAATACCAACGGATGAAAAGCACCCAGGAAATCCATCATGCAATTACCTCCTTAATCACCTGCCCGCCAAATTGGGAAAGTTGCTTATGCCTGCCTCCATGAAAATAGGTGAGCTTATTATCGTCCAAACCAAACAGATGCAGAAGTGTCACATGCAAGTCCCTCAATGGATGGACCACGTCAATGGCTTCCTGCCCAAGCTCGTCGGTTGCTCCAATGATATGGCCTGCTTTGACCCCTCCCCCAGCAAACCACATACCCATGGCATCAGGGTTGTGGTCCCGACCGTAAGCCACTCCATTTTCACGCACTCCATTATCGGCTGTCCTGCCAAACTCACCAGACCAGACGATCAATGTCTCATCCAGCATTCCCCTTCTTTTTAGGTCTTTGATTAGTCCGGCGATTGGCTTATCGATGCTGGTAATGAGATTGCCATGTGCGCGTTCCAGGAAATCATGTGAGTCCCAACCTCCCGAATAAACCTGCACAAACCGGACACCCTGTTCAACAAGTTTTCTTGCCAGCAGGCACTTTCTGCCAAATGCATCTGTTTCAGCCTGTCCTACACCGTAAAGCTCCTTGGTTTTTTCATCCTCTCCTTCTATATCTATTACATCAGGCACCTCCATCTGCATCCGGTAGGCCAGCTCATAATTCTCAATCCGTGCGGAGAGTTCATCATGATTGGGGTGCATCTGCTGGTGCTCCCGGTTGAGTTTTTGAAGGAGCTCCAGACTTTCTTCCTGGTGATAGCGGCTTACCCCGGGAGGCGGATTGATGTTAAGGATTGGGGAACCTTCCGGCCTGAGTGGTGTGCCCTGATAATGGGAAGGCAAAAAACCATTTGACCAGTTACCCGGACCTCCCTGAGGGTAGGCTACTTCCGGGAGAACCACAAAAGCAGGAAGATTTTCATTCATAGTCCCCAGACCATAGCTGATCCAGGAGCCCAGTGCCGGCTCTCCACCAAATTGGTTTCCCGTATTGATGTGATACATTGCTGTGGGGTGATTCACCGATTCGGCCTGGCATCCTCTGTAAAAGCAGATCTCATCCGCTACATCTGCCAGATGTACAAATGGGGCACTCATATCAACACCGGACTTACCAACTTTACGGCTTGAGAAAGGACTTCTCACAAAATACCTATCTCCAGAAGACATGGCGGAAAACTTTTCCCCCTGACGCTGAAACCTGGTGAGGTGATATTTATCCAATGCAGGCTTTGGATCAAAAGTATCGATGTGGCTGGGCCCACCCTCCATGGTCAGGAAGATACAATATTTAGCCTTTGCCCTCATCATAGGTGATGCCGGACTTAGCGGCCCCCTGGATACCAGTTGGCCGGTTTTGGTGTCACAAGCCAACAGGCTGCTCAACGCCACAGCTCCGATACTCAATCCTAATCCGTAAAGGAAATCCCTTCTATTCCAGTTTGAGTGATCAGTAGACATAAACAAATTCGTTTGAGTTGAAATAAACCGCAATCAGGTCCGCAAGAGCCCGTGTGGAAGCATCGACTTGCCAGGGTTGAAGGTCTGGCACATAATCCTGGTAGATGTCCAGTTCTTCCTTATAGGTAAATGGTTCTCCCGTCATCTCTTCGAACATTTCCCGCTCCACTTCTGTAGGATATTCCGTTTTAGGGGGCTTGTTATCGCTATGATATTTGGTCATTTTTTCCATGTAGTTAAGGCCTTCACTTACTTCATCAGCATTCGCTTCCCTGTTGTAAATGGCATAAATAGCTTCCCGTACCCGTGCTTCATGACTTTCCAGGTCTTTCATCAGTCTGTCGGCATAAACCAGAGAACGGGTTCTCACATTTTGTCCGTTGAACATGGTGAAAACCTGTGGAGTCACAGTTGATTCACTTCTCGCCTCACAGGACATATCTGTGCCAGGTTGATTAAACACCTCCAATGAAGGGTCAGCCAATGTCCTGTACCGCTCAGCATAAATGGCGCGTCGGTTCCTTTCTCCAGGTGTTCTGGATGGCTGATATGCCGGGGCAATGGAGCCCATGATATGTCTTGGCTGTAGCGCAGCCTCAATATTGATTTCCGGTCTTACCGGAAACCCACCCATCTCCGGATTTAGCTCGCCAGATATATACAACATGGCATCTTTTAGTTCCTCAGCATCCATCCGACGTGGATTGAAGTAGGACAGTAGTTCATTGTTTGGATCCAGTTCATTAACCCTACTCCATTCAGGGTGTGTACTTGACAATTGATAAGCCTCTGAAGTCATGATCAGTCGGTGCATTTCTTTTACTGAATAATCATGCTCAATGAAATAGGCAGTCAACCAGTCCAGCAACTCAGGATGAGAGGGCTTCCCCCCTGTATTACCGAAATTATTCGGTGTTTCACAGATCCCTTTGCCAAAATGATATTGCCAGATGCGGTTAACCATCGACCGGGCCATAATGGGATTGTCGGGGTGTGTCAGCCATTTTGCAAAACCTAACCTACGGTTTTCCATGCTATTGGAGATGTCTATATTGATCTGCTTTTTTTCAGGAGCAAGATTCTCAATGATACTCATCACGCCAGCTTCTACAGGCTCAATAGGTGCATAGACCGATCCACCAGCGAGAATATTACTTTGCGGAAGCTCACCATTCAGCTTTTCCGGAATGGTCATCCTGTTTTGACTATTCTTGACATTTACAGGCCCATTATACACTGAATATGCCAATGGCTCGAACCGTTCTTCCTGCCTCCTCAACAACTGTTTTCTTTTGCTTAATACTTTTCGGTATCCTAGGTCTTCATACGTCAGCCCCAGGTATCGTGGTGGCTGCTGGTCTTCAGGAAGCTTTCTTCGCTCCCGCTTCGGCAGGTAGGTTAGACCACGCTCCTTATACCACTGTTTTGCTGCAGCTTCTTCTTTCTTACTGAGAAGCTCCTGCTCTTCGGCTGTTTTGTTCAGCCAGTCTACAATGCGCTGCTTTTCAAATTCGGTCACCTCTGTATTTTCTTCGGGAAGAAAAGGTGCAGGTCTTTCTGCAAACTGGGTGGTGGCAAAAACTGCCTGGATACTATAATAATCCCTGGCTGGAATGGGGTCATACTTATGGTCATGGCATTTGGCACAATTCAGAGGGGTACTCAAAAAAGCCTCTCCAACAATGTTGGTCACATCATCCAGGTAAAATTGCCTGGTCTCAGCAGCTACACTCATGGCGGTATGTTCCCAGGGGCCCATCCTCAGAAACCCGGTTGCAATGAGCATCTCAGGGTCTTCGGGGTCGAGCTCATCACCGGCAAGCTGCTCCATCACAAACTGATCGTAAGGTTTGTCATCATTAAAGGTCCTGATTACGTAGTCCCGGTAACGCCAGGCGTTCGGTCTTACATAGTCATTCGAAAATCCTCCTGAATCTGCATATCGGGCTACATCCAGCCAATGCCTAGCCCATTGCTCTCCGTAATGCGGACTAGCTAATAGTCGTTCTATGAGGTTTTGATAGGCTTTAGGATCTTTGTCTTGCAGAAAAGTTTCAATCTCTTCTATTGTCGGAGGCAGTCCGATCAAATCTATGGTTGCTCTTCTGATTAACACCAAATCTGAAGCTAGTGGTGCTTGTGACAACCCTTCTGACTCTCTCTTATCTGCCAAAAAAGCATCAATTGGGTGATCGTTTTGAGGATCCAATTCACCCCAGGGGATCTCTGGTTTTTCCACCGGGTAATAGGCCCACAAATTCTCCTTTTCATAAGGTCGGTTGTCCCAGGTATCACTGAGGCCACCTGAGGTCTTTACCCTGATGCGGTTGCCATATTCCCATGCCGTGTCGAGCTTGATCTCAGCAATCCTTTCTGCTGATGGCCATGGTGCTCCTCCATCAATCCAATCTCTGATAATTTGAAGGTCTATTTCTGACAGCTTATCACCATCCTTTGGCGGCATGGCCAAATCATCATCTACTCTGAGGATGGAATGATAGAGTAAACTCTCATTTGACTTGCCTGGAACAATAGCTGGTTTGCCTGAATTACCTCCTGCCAATAGATTCTCATAATTGTTGAGATCCAGCCCCCCTTCGATCTTTTTGGGGTCTCCGCCATGGCATCCAATGCATTTGGATTCGAAGATGGGCTTCACTTCATGGGCAAAGAGCGCCTCAGGATCTACGGCTTCTTTTTGTGAAGATTCCTTACATCCGAAAAATAAAATTAGCATGAACAAGGGAAATATTCTTACCATTATGTTCATTAATACACGGGTTAACAAGTTGAAGAAAATGGCCCCTTACCAGGGACCATTTTCAGAAAATTTATTAACAAAACCAAATTTGGTAGCAAAACTCAATCACATCGTAGGCCCAACATTGGCTGCTGTTGGCCATCCCGGATTTTGATAGATGGGCGAAGTTTCCACTTCATTACCTTGTGAAGTGATCAGAAAATGGCCCAAAGCGATCGGAGATAAATAGTGCGCCATTGACCAACGATATCCATCAAATACAAGAGACGTTGGTGTCTTTTGATAGACCCTCAAATACTGACTTAAAGCAGGGTCAGATACTGTACTTGGATCACCAACCCCGTATGTTAGGTCATTCGGGTCATACCAGTTCTGCATCGGTCCCCATAATTTGAAGCCCTCTACATGATAGGGTGTAGCGATCATCTGATCCATCGCCCTCCACCTTTTCAGGTCCATAAATCTCAATCCTTCATCCATCATCTCACATCTTCGCTCACGACGAATATTGTAAAGCGTTGCATCAACAAGTGCACCTCCTGAATAAGCTCCCCAATCATTGGCAGCCTCCATAGAAACATCCGTTGCATCTATTGTTTTCTGGAAATCCGTATCCACTCCCGCCCTGGTCCGAATAGTTTGCCAGTATTGCTGCGCGTTACCATCCAGTGAACCGTCTCGCTCGTAGGCTGCTTCAATATAATTCAGATATGCCTCTACAGCTCTGAAAACCGGAACACCATAATAAGAATAGAGGTTGATGTTGTGTTTCTCATCATAGTTCACCCCTTTCCGACTGGTATAACCTGTGGAGTAACCCTCCGTAGCAATCTGGTTGGTAATGGCCGGAGCAGTTTCCACCGGATTGGACTGCAAACCCTGTGGAGAAGATATCAGCACATTTAGCTGGCCTGGCTCCTTCAGAAATAACCAAAGTCGTCCATCTCTGTTTTCTCTCACCAGTGTCAACGAATCATCACCACTATACCCGGATCCTCCGGCATATACCGGGAGTCCGTTGTTCATCAGGAATGAATCTACAAAACCTCTGGTTAGTCCCCCTCCTCTGTTACCTTTTTGAGAATAGATCGCTGCACCATGTCTGACATTCAGCCCGACATCATAATCCCTCCAAAACAGTACCTCATCAAATGAAGACAAGTCCTCATTGCTGAACATCTGACAATAGGGGTTGTTCATGCTGGCATTGGCAAAATCATTAAAGTCAGTTTCTGCCTGTGCCGTCATGGTATTTGTTTCCAGATCAATCGCATCTGCTACTGAGCTGGCGGCATCCATAGCTTCGCTGAGGAAAAAATCAATTTCACCATCCAGACTACCAGAAGGGAATGCATATCCGGAGTTGTAATCCTTATCTGCACCTGGCCATCCGGGACCGTTTGGAACAAATGACGTGCCCTGGAAATTTTTCAGCCAGGTTCCTTCATACAATGCCACTCTTGACTTAAACAATTGAGCTACTGGTTTAGAAAGCCGGTTTTTCTTGCCATCAGGAGAAGCATCATTCATCAGCATGATGGCAGAATCAAGATCCGAAAGGATAAACCTGGCTACCTCAGTTCGTGGAGCTCGTTTGCTCGCATCTGTCAAAATGGTGATGTCATCAGGGAGTGTATTTCTCACGATGGGAAAATCACCAAACTCCTGCAGTTTATCAAAGTAGACAAAAGCTCTCAAGAAATACATTTCTCCAATGTAGTGATCCACATTGGAGCCCGTAATCTGACCTTCTTTCCAGGCTGGTATTACCCGATCCAAAAAATAGTTGCAATCGTAGATGTCAGCAAAATTCCAACCGCCTCCATCCTGTGCAACCCTTATTTGACCAGGCACGAATCTATTATTTGCTGTTACGTAGGCATTGTTGTCTGTATGTGTATCCTGTCCGAATATTCCATCTGTCCCAAGGTGAAAAATACCGTACATTCCGATGGTATAGTCACCCAACTGGGCATCTGTTGTGAAATAGCTTTCGGGCGTAATCGAAGAGGGTGGACTAATGTCAAACCGATCCTCGCATGCGCTAAAGAGCAATAAACCAATGATAAGTGTATAGGCGATATTATTAATTTTCTTCATGATTCAATATTTTAAAAAGTTATCATTACACCACCCGAATAGATCTTTGATAGTGGATATACGTTTCCTCCATATCCGCCTTCAATGGTCTCGGGATCAAACATGGGTGCCAACTTTGTAAAAGTCAGGATGTTCTCCGCTGAAACATAAATTCTAAACTTGCTGATTGCAGCTTTTTGAGTAAGCTGAACGGGTAACGTATAACCTAGCTGAACATTCTTTAAGCGTAGATAAGAGGCATCCTGCAGATAGGCTGTTTGTGTATTATGATTTTTGCGTCCACTACCTCCAAATGCTGGTCTTGGATAAAAAGCATCCAGATTTAGTCCCTTTGGATGATTTGGATCGTTTCTGAAATAATCACCATGCTCGGCTATCGCCACTGTTTCCCATATACTTCCATGAACTCCCCAGAAATAGTTGCTACCCTGGAAATAATCACGTTTCATGATACCCTGGAAAAATAATTTAAGATCAAACCCTTTCCAATCCGCACCAAGATTTAAGCCCAGGGAATATCGGGGAGTTGAATTCCCAATGATACTCAAATCACCGTGATCGTCTTCAGTATTGGATCCATTGTCAACTTTACCATCCCCATTTGCATCTTCATACATAATGTCTCCTGCATTCCAATTAGCACCTAATGCATTTTGTCCACCATTCGAAAGGCTATTTAGATGCGCATCCATTTCCTCGGTAGTCTGAGCAATCCCAATGGTGGTATATCCCCAGATCTCACCTACTGTTTGTCCTTGTCGGTATTGATTCAGATTACCGGTTGGATTTGGGTAGTTGGTGATCTCTGATTGAGAATCAAAAAGCAGAAGTCTGACATCATATCTCAGGTCATTGTCCAATTGATCCTGCCAGGCCACATTTAACTCAAAGCCATAGGTCTTCAAATCGGTATTGTTGGTTCTGGGGACGGCAGTTCCAAGAACATCCGGAAGCTCAGGAGCCGGACCTATCATGTCATTGGTGTATCGAATGAAGTAATCCAGGGAAGCGGTCAACCTGTTTTGGAACAGCCCCATATCAAGTCCCAAGTTGTAGGATTCCACACTTTCCCATCCCAGGGTAGAGCTAATCAAGCCAGGAGCAGATGCTGTGTTGGTTCGGGCACCATTCACTAGCCAGGAACCGTTTGCAATACCTACCGGCATGGTCACGTAGGTAGGGTAATAATTACTGGTATTCTGGTTTCCAAGCACACCATAAGAAGCTCTGAATTTCAGATCGTTTACAGTATTTTCCAGTGGTTGCCAGAAATTCTCTCTGGCCACATTCCAGCCTAATGAGAAGGAAGGAAATAAGTTCCATCGCTTATCTTCTCTGAATCGGGAAGTACCATCATACCGGAAATTCAATTCTGCCAGGTATTTACCCTCCCCAAAATCATAGTTGATTCTGCTGAAGTAACCTGCAGTCGCCCATTCATTTCTGGTTCCCCCAACTGAAGGTGTCAATGGGTTTCCATTGATATCTGTGCCAGAAGTGAGATTTAAAACCGGGAGATTGGAAACAATGAGCCCGTCCCTGCTGACTGTCGTCCACCGGTCAGAATAGTATTCATGTTGTGAACCTACCAGTACTTTCAGAAAATGATTCCCGAATGACTTGCTGTATTCTGTGTAAACATTTGGATTGATGAAATTGACTCTCGAAGAAGATTCAGTTACACTTGAATTTGGTAAAATTACAACGGGGTTACCGCTCACATCACGATTGTAAAGAACTTTTTGATGCCAATTGTCAAATGAGTCTGTGATCCTGGCATTAAGCTGACCAAATACCTTCCATCCTTTGATTGGTTCGAGTGTAAGCTTCACCTGGTGATAGGTCCAATCTTCCTGCTCGTTGTTTCGGCCTCCATCAACCATTCCCACCGTAAAATCGTACTGCCCAAGTTGCTGCCAGTAGTACCCATTGTTATCAAAAACCGGTAAAGTCGGCCAACCTCGACGTCCCAGATGCCTGTTGATATTAAAGGCTTTTGAATACCAGGTAGGCTCATCTACATTTTGTCTGCCCCATCGTCCACTGTAATCGATTGTGGCCCAGTCAGTCATTTTAGCTTCAACTTTAGCAATCACATTATACCTGTTATAGTCATCATAGCTTAATTCCAGGAGTCCATTTTGATGTAGGTAACTGGCAGATAAAAAGTACTTAATGTCATTTGTTCCTCCCCTGACACTGATGGCATGATCTGTTGAAGGTGCTCCGTCCTTCCACATGACGTCAAACCAGTCCGTATTGCCATAAGGGTCAAAATCATACCCCCATTGTGTGGGGTTTGCCGGATTGGGAATTAAGGCATCAGTCGTTCTACCTTCAAGATGATCAAGTATTCTGTCCAGCCTATCCTGGGTAAACCTCGCACCCTGGCCTGTGTTATAGGATGCATCATTTATCATCAGGGCAAAGGTGTAGGAGTCCATTCCCTCTGGCTGCTGAATTGGACTGTTCCACCTGAAATTGTTGGAGTAAGTAATCACTGGTTTTCCAGCAGATCCTTTTTTTGTAGTAATTAGTATTACTCCAAAAGGAGCTCGTGAACCATAAATGGATGAAGCTGCTGCGTCCTTCAAAACAGAAATGCTCTCTATATCCTGTGGGGTCAGCGTATTGATATCCCCCTGCATTCCATCAATTAAAATGAGTGGAGAACCCGAAGATCCCTGACCAATGGTGGTCAAACCTCTGATATTGTAGCTAGGTGTATTGTTGAGATTTCCCCCGGCACTTTGCGTGATATTCAACCCAGGCACTAATCCCTGTAGGGCTTGTCCTACATTTCTCACCGGTCGAGCCTCCAAATCCCTGGTGTTTACGGTGGATACTGCACCTGTAAGGTTTTCTTTCTTCTGGGTTCCAAAACCGACAACTACCACCTCTTGCAGGCTTTCTATATCAGGAATCATGGATAAGTTCAATGTTGTGCGACCTTCCAGAAGTACCTCCATCGCCTCATACCCAACAAAAGAAACTACCAGGACCGCGTTTTCCGAAGATGCATTCAACGAAAAGCGACCCTCTGCATCAGTAATGGTACCTATGGTCGTTTCCTTTTCCTGGATGGTAGCACCAGGTAAAGGTTCACCATTTTCGTCGGTAATGGTTCCATACACTGAAACCTGAGCAGATAGTTCTTCATCCACCAACGGGATCTCAGTCCCATGATCCATCACCTTTACAGTAATGTCTTCATTAATGCGGCGGAACGAAAAACCTGCCTGGACTGAAAGCTCATTGAGGAGTTGCTCCATTGTCCAGCTGCCTGATTTGATATGTATCGGTTTAGACCTGATATCCTTTCTTGTATAAGAAAAGCCAAATTGATTGGTCTCTTCGATCACCTGGATCAACACAATGAGGTCATTGTGATCCTGGGTCAGAACAACCTCAATTTCATTCAAATGCTTTCTTTGTCCGATGGTTTCATTCGCGAATACCATCGAAACAGAATAGCAAATTACAAACGCATAAATCATCAATTGTGACATGCGAATTACATTTTTTGGTAATTTTACATTCATCTAGTTTCTATTTTAGTTAATGGAACTTTGAAAAGTCGAGGCCTTTTTCCAGAAGCATCCTCGGCTTTTCTCATTTTTTGGGTTATCGTCTCTTATTTTCTGGTCATAATGGTGATTGTTTTATTATCTATCTGGTAATCAAACTCATAAGCATATGACAAACTTTCCATCACCGACTTAAGTGTTGGATCTTTGTACCTGGTGGTAAACTTCCTTTTCTTGTCGAGTGTACTTCTCACATCAAACTGCACATCAAACCATCTGGATACCTCATCCATGATCCGGTCTATGTTATAATCTTTCAATATCAGTTCACGGTCCATCCACCCAAACACAAGGGCGTTTTCTTCTATAACTTCTTTGGTAATTTTATGGGTAGCCAAAGAATAATCAGCAAGGTCTCTTTGAGCAAGGATTACTTCTTCTTTACCATCTTCCGTTGAGACCATTACCCTTCCTGTTTTCACCCCCACGAGCACATTGGCTTCATTGCCATAAGACCTTACATTGAAAGATGTGCCCAACACACTCACATTGATCTTGTTTGTCTTGATCAGAAAGGGCCGTGTTTCATCCCGCTCCACTTCAAAAAAGGCTTCTCCTATAAGTGAGACCTCCCTTCGCTCCTGAGAAAATTGCTTAGGGAAAACTAGTTTACTGCCGGCATTAAGCTTAACCAGGGTGCCATCCGGAAGCTTGAATGACAACTGCTGACCAAATGCTGTTTCCTTTTCTATTTGATTAATTGGCTCCTGCTGGGAAACCTTTGATGGTTGATCTACCAGTTCGTCATTGAGTACAAGGTACATAGCTGCACCAAAGACCATCACAAAAACAGCTGCTACCCGGGTGATATACCTAAGCTTTTGGTTAAAGTTTAGTTTTATGTTCTGGTCCTTTTGGTTGACTACCCTGGAAAACACCTGTTCTTTAATGGTGGCTAGCTCACCATCCTGATGACTTAGGTGTGCCACGATATTTTCAAACTCAATTCTATTCTTTACGTCCTGCCTCAGCCAGGATTCAAGCTTTTGAGTTTCCTCTTTTGTGAGGGTGTTATTCAGGTACTTACTGATCAATTGGTCCATATCGAGATACTTGCCGATATGTATAAGAGTAACCTGAGATAATTAACTCCCGATATTTTTTAAATATTTACAATAAAGTCAATAAATTGATTTATTTATTTAATACACAGATAAAGTAATGTCTTTTTAATGAAAATATTTAAACAAACAGTATTGATCCTGAGACCAGCATCCACGAGATTACCCGGGTGATACGCATTAAAGAGTTGTCAGGGTTTGCATCCTCGAGGTATTGGCTGATGCCCTCCCGAACTTTATTGAGAATGAGGTTCATCTGGTTGGACACAGTTTTTTCTGCAATTCCCAATTCAATAGAGATGTCTTTATGAGACAGGCCCCTGTTCTTTACCAGATCATATATGACAGCAGCCTGAGGACTTAGCTTATTTAATATCCCATCTACCACACCTTTGAGTTCACTACCGATCAATAATTTTTCAGGGTCTATGGAATCTGAAATCTGGAGCGCTTCATCATAGGTTGAGTAAGTGAATTTACCCGGATCCCTGGAAGCCATTCGGATTGCCTGGTGTTTTACTGACACAAAGAGATAAGACTCCACATCTTTGATATCGTTATAGTGTGGACGCTTATTCCAGATCTGAAGAAACACCTCCTCTACTACGTCTTCTGCTATGGGCTTTTGCTTGGTGATGGAAAAAGCATACAGGTAAAGTCGCTCGAAATGTCGGGTATAAATATCCTCAAACCAACTCTTGAAGTTGCTCTGATCTGAGATGCTTAAGATTTTTCCGGATTTAGCCAATCTGTTTGATGAATAGTCAATAATCCATTGATAAAGACTAGCTAATTAACAAATTAATAAAATGGAATGCAAGAGGTAATGCGAGAGCTAAAGTTCTACTTCTTCCATTCCTGGCTTTTCACTGTAACGGCAACATCCCATGACTGCGGTCCAAGAGGGTTGTATTTGGGATCATGATCCTGAGTCGGAAATGTCTCCACTACTTTCATAAATTTCTTTATCGCCTCCTGATGTTGACTCTCGTCACTTGCTATCAGATTTACCGATTCAAAAGGGTCCTCTTGCAGATAAAACAGCTTTTCGGGCTTCCTTTCTGTGGATACATAAAGCTTATATTCCTTATCCCTTAACACACGATCCCGAAACCTGTATTGATTCTCAACCCCTTTCTCCGACAAGGCAGCATTATTTCCACCTCCCATCGACATGATCCAGTCTCTCGATGAATCCTTAGATTTTCCGGTAAAGACATCCGCGATTGACACTCCGTCGAAGATATGTCCTTCGGGAAGCGTGCCTCCGGCTAAATGAGTAAATGTTGGTAGCAGGTCGGTCAGGTCACTCAAAGCATCAGTAACCTTTCCTTCAGGCACTATCCCAGGGCAATTGACTATAAAAGGCATGGCTGTACCGCTCTCCGTGGTATTAGCTTTGGCTCCAGGAACCCCACGACCATTTATGGATCCTGTAATTCCCTTAGCTGTACCATTATCTGTTGTGAATACTATTATGGTATTGTCTCTCAATCCTTCTGCTTTCAAAGAAGCCACCAGTTTACCCACGATCAAATCCATATACTTCACCATGGCTTTGTGTTTTGGATACATCCCCTCAGCCTCAGGATCCGCCGGTGTAGGCACTAACGGGGTATGGGTAAGGCACATGGCGTAGTACATAAACATTGGGTCTTCCTTATTCTTTTTCATGAAATCGATCAAAAAATCAGTCATGAGATCCTCTCCAAATTCTCCCGGGTATGTTTTACTACCTTCTTTCGTAAAAAGGTATGGATCCCAGTAACGCTCAGTACTGGGCGGATTTCCCGTTTCGTACCCGGTCCACATACACCAGTCATCAAACCCATGATTTTTCATGGCATCGGGCTGCACCCTAAAATCATTCACTTGCCACTTCCCAGCAGCCGCAGTCTTATAACCCGCATCTTGTATAACTCTTCCTAATCCCGGATTCACCCTCCAGTCATAATGAGCTCCCCCTCCCCAACGGGGAACATCCCAGTGATTGACCCAACCATGTCGAAACGGATATTGACCGGTGAAGAGGCTCAACCTGGAAGGCGTACATTGTGGATTTACATAGAAATTTTCGAACTTCAGTCCAGTCTTTGCCAGCAGATCAACGTTGGGTGTTTCAATGCTATCAGATCCATACGCACTGATCCATTCCTTTCCCAGGTCGTCTACGAAGATCAAGAGGATGTTAGGTTTAATCACTCCCTTTTCTTCTGAGGATTTACAGCTTGAAAGCAGAAAGCAAGTAAATAGACTGAGGCTGTAAAGTAATTTCATTTGCACCAAAATCTTGAAATACTCAAAATCAGTATCTCAACCCTTTAAAGTCAGTAAGATCTAAATTAATTACAATATTTCCCTCATGTAAAACGGACAATGAGCTGGAGTTTCTTCTGAACCAGAATTCAATTATTCTCCGTGATGATCTTCACCCAATCCTTAGGCAGCTCCAAAATCTGATTATTCTCATTCAGTATACCAGCCAGATCTGCATAGTCGATGTCCTGGACAGGGAGTTTTTTATCTGCCGCCAATGCAGCCGCAGCCCCGGAGCTCTGACCAAGTACCATGAAAGTCGGGAGAATTCGAACACTACCATAGCCCACATAGCTGGACGAAACACAAGTAGGTGTGATGAGGTTTGTGCACTCCTTCGCTTTGGGTATCAGTGCCTGATATGAGATTTTAAATGGTTTCCAGGAACCATCATTTTCCACGTGGGTGAAACCCTCATCATAGGCATAGCCATCCTTGACAATCCTCCTGGCATGATGCATATCGGGAGGCCACCAGGCTATGGCTACCTGATCAGCTACCGTATCCGGAACATCAAACCTGGCATTGTGTTCTGTGATCACATAATCTGATACCATTCTCCTGGCACTTCTGATATAAAGCCTTCGTGGCCAATTGCCATTGTCCTGAAACTCATCTTTGGGTAGTCCCCATCCCAGCCAATTGGACAGGGTGAGGCTATCTACTGCCGGGTCATTCTGTAAAAAATAGATCAAGCCTAAAGAGAAATTACGGTGATACTCAACAACACTGTCCTGTACCTCATACGTGCCCGTGGGATACATCCAGTTTTCACCATATAAGTTAGCCGATAGGTCATGCCAGCTACCAAGGTCAGTCTTGCCATTGTGCCTGTTGGCTACTGGTTTAAATAACTGCCCCCCAGCATCTATGTATCTCCGATAGATCTCGTATGTGTCAGGGTTATAGTTTTTAGGTTTCTCAACGGGTATTACATTTTCAGGATCTTTGGTCAAAACCATTCTAAAACAAAATCCCATGATGTATTTACTGGGTGCTCCATGCTCACCCAGCTCACCTTCCTGGATTGTGGGAATTAAACCACTTGTCGGGTCACCCGGAATCACATAAGGGTCTACATCGACCGTAAACTGTTTGAAGTCATTCACGCCCTGAATGCCATTTAAGCTTTCACCAAATTTTTCATTCCCCTCCCTGATCGTTTCTGTTGTGACACCGGCAAGGTGTAATAAATGACCTTCTACCGAAGCATCGATGAACACACTGGCTTTGATATTGATTCCATTATCCAGGTTGACTTCACGAATCTTATTGCCTTCCATCATCACCCCACCCGATTCTTTAACCCTGCTGTTCCGAATCATCCTAATATTGGGTTCACTGGCAATTAAGCTATCAATAACACTTTCTGCTACAGACGGCTCGTACTTTGAAAACCAGGAAGGATCGTTAAACCTTGGTTTTAAACCATAACGCCCCTCAACTGCTGTATAGAATTCCGCTGCAATCCCTCCTATCACATGGGCATTCCCAAAACGGAGATCATGCCCAATCCCCTCTACAGCCATCCCTCCCGGGTGACCTGTGGGTTCTATCAGAACAACTTGTTTGCCAAGCCGTGCAGCCTGCATGGCAGCAGTAAACCCAGCTTCGCTTCCTCCTAAAATACAGATGTCCGTTTTTATGGTTCCCGGGTCAGTAGTACTACAACCAAGGATGAAAAAAAGCAAAAGGACTTTACAGAAAGTGTATTTCATTACCAGGTAAAGGTGTTTATTTATATACAAGCTTTGTGGTGGCCTTCACATTACTATCGGTTGTAAACCTAATCCATCTCGCCTGAAAATCAGATGGAAACTGATGCCTAAACGTTTCGCCAGGAGCAACAGAGACCTGATCATACACCATCCAGGGGCCATGGCCTACCGGCTCAACTTCAATGCGGAAATTAACGGGTTTTGTCCCATCGTGGGTAATAGAGAGACTTCTGTCATCGTAAAACCCAATTAGGTACGGATCTGAAGGTACATTTGCTGTTACTTCGGTTTCGTACCAGGGGCCACCTTGCCCGGTTGGCTTGCCCAGCTTCCACAGGTCATCGATTACTCCAGCCCAGACCGCAGCTTTCCCATCTTCTGAAACAATGATGTGTTCATTTTCTGTATTTGCGGATGGACTAATCCCGGTCATGACAAGTAATCCACGATAGCTTGCATAATCATGAATGCGATAGCCATGTGAAGATACCGGTCGGATCTTAGCAAATCCATCGGCGTTTTCGGCAGGTAACTCATAGAATGTTCCGTGACAGTTCATCAGGTCACGCTCAGTGGCTACTTCCCTATCAATACGTAAAGCGGAGGCATTAGTCAAACCGGTAAAATTCGCTTCACTACTCAATGGCAGTCTCCATCTTCTACCCCGGTCATCGATTACTAAAACAGAAGATTTTTCAACGGTTACTACCTGATCCGGAATTGCAAATTTCTCCTGTATAAACTTGAGTGTTTGCTCATCCTTTTTTGGAAAAAGGTTTAGCTTTTCGTCCAACTCGTAGTAACTGGCTGCTCCAGCCTCCGCACCACTGAATTGAGTGGCTGCTACTCCAAGTGCTCTTCTGTTATCTCCCAGCCCGTATAGTAACCCACCTATAGATTCAGACTCATTGACACTTGCAATGCCAGTAAACATATCATCCTCTGCAGAGGATCTTTCTTCCTTGTCAGAGTAATAGAAGTGAACGGTTGCTGTTGTCTCCCTGTCACTTTTTACCCTGACCCACTCACCTGCTTCCGCATCTGTAAAATTGATCCTCTTGCTTTCTCCTCCTGGAATAGTGATTGAGTGCACGGCTTCATATTTACCGCTACCTTCAGCATCCACTTCAAATGTAAAAGTCGTTGCTACCCCACCTTCATTCTTTACCCAGGCAGTCCTGTAAGGCCACCCCGAAAACAGAAACGGTTCAGAAATTTCATTGGCTTTCACTTCCTCATTTAACCAAACGGCACCCTCAGCAGTATTTGGTCCTAGCTTATCAGGAGTATCCATGCTGGTAAACCAAAGATTTGAATTGGATTGTCCCGGACCTTCAATTGATCCTTTGACTTTCCTTTTGTTGAGGAATTCTCTTTGAGCCGAATCGTCACAGCCAAATACCAATTGATCATTCCATCGGGTGAAGTCACCAATAACTTTGAGATATGCCGAACGAGGTCTGATACCAGCAGTGCGTCCAGTGGAGAAAGTCTGGGGGAATCGCCAAAACATTCCGTGCATGGTCATCAAGTAATCCGGAGCAGCAGCTGTGCCTACGTCCCGGATTCTAGGCCATTCAGTGTTCCACCCATGCGCTCCATCGTAACTGTGGCTGGCTTTTGGCAACCTATAAAAGGACCAGCCAGTATCCACATTCCTGACACCAAGTACCAGAGACTTCGGGTCCCATCCAGTTGCCCAAATGGGATCAGTATCCGGATTTTCATTACCATAAATACCACCAGGACCTGTTATTTCGACAAACTGGCACCTACGTACTAGCTTCCATTCTTTTCCATCCCATTCCGAGAGGGATCCCGATTCAATATCAAAGTGTTCTGTTACGCCAGGGCCACGTTCACCATTGTTGGAATAAACCAATACACCCTGCCCCGAATAAAGTCCCTTGCCGTGGTCACCATACAGCGATGAATAGCCAGGTAATGGATCCTCGGGGAGAGATTCCATGTGCTTCCCCTGCTCATCGTGTCCATCCTTATATAACTCTTTCACCTCCAGCGTATTGACATCTACTTCGTAAAAGCCTTCCTCCATCGATGCATAATAGATTTTCTCAGCAGGGTTTGTAAGATGACGAGCATTTCCTGTGTGTCGACCTTGCATATCAGCGTAAGGGATCGTGCGTACATTACCTTGAGCATCTATGGCATGTGGCCCGATAAATAGCTGATTACTTTCCTCATGGATCATGCGATTGGCTGGAGTTCCACCGATACTTTCATCACGAACTATTTGCTTCAGATCAGGCGTGATCTCGTAGAGTTTATCTGAAGATCCCCTGGGGAAATGAGGACCATAAGTAACCACCCACAACCGATCAGCCCAGGGCACCACGGCTCCAGTTCCGCATTCACCCTCATTGTTGTAAAAAGCCAGGTGTGGGTAAACACCTGAAATACTGATAGGTTTATCTATTGGTTGCTGTTTGTTGCATGATGCAAAAGCAAAACAGAGCAACGCTGCAATTGTAATGTTAAGTTTCATAAAGATGTTTTTGGTAAGCTTTAGCAGTCAACCCCTTAAGATAGAAAAGGTCATCCAAAGTGATATGAATGGTACTGGCAAACAATGTCTACCAGTACCATTAAGCCTAATTAATAATTAGGATTTTGAGATAGATTGTCATTAATCAAAACCTCTTTGGAAGGTATTGGCCAGAGATATTGTCTTTCAGGATCAAATTCTCGTTGGGCTAATCTTCTGATTAAACCTGACTGATACATGGGATCGAAATTAGCAACCCCATCTTCATCAATATCTGTCACCTGAGGGAAAAACCAAAGTCCTTCGTCAATGATTCTAGTCCTTAAATCACCCAGATCCAACATTCCATAAACATCCTTGTTTAGGACTTTTTCAGCTAATCTCCATCTGATAATGTCCATATATCTTCTTCCTTCAAACGCCAGCTCCACTCTTCTCTCCAATCTCACTTCCTTGCGTAACTCTGACTGGTCTGTTGTGACAACAGCCGGGTATAAACCGGTATCCATATAATCCACCTCGTACGCTCTGGCTCGGACCATGTTGATTGCATCAAGGACTGACTGATCAATATCATCCAGCTCAATCTTAGCCTCAGCATACATCAACAACACATCAGCATATCTCATGATGATGATTTCATTTTCAGCACGGAAATCATCTGTCCAGTCACTATTGATACCTTTCTTCCAGACCAATCCATTAAATGAAGCAAAAGCAGCATTTGATCTTGTATCATTGTTCTTTTGGTATGCTCCGGTATTAAGATTCAATACTTCCAATGAATCCGGATGGGGCTGATAAATGAATCCAAGATGAGGCGTGTTAAAAGGCACAATCGTCTCTGCTAACCTTGGATCTCTATTGCTGAATGGATCACTCGGATCATACAAAGGAGACTCATCAATAGGTAATCCGTCTGTACATAAATAAGCAGACAACAACTCCCATGATGGATCTTTTGCTGCCCAACCTCCATTGTTCCTGGTGATATAGTTCTTACAATCACCAAAAAATGAGTTTAGTGCAGTAGACCTTGGCATACTGAAGATACTCTCTATAGTATTCTTGTTTTCAGACCAGAACAGTTCTCCATAATCAGGGTATAACTCATAAACTCCCAGATCCATACACGCTTTTGCAGCGTCTCTGGCTATCGCAAAATCCCCATTATAAAGAGCAGCCCTTGCTTTCATTGCATAAGCCGCTCCTTTAGTAGCAAACTTATTTTCACTGTTGCCATAGCTTTCTGGCAAAAGAGAAGCAGCCATATCAAAATCATCATAAACAGCTTGCATCACCACTTCCTTGTCCGTCCTGGATAGTGTGAATGACTCTTCGAGGTCAAGAATGCCAGTGAAATAGATCACATCTCCAAATTTGGCAACCAGGTTTGCATATTGTGCAGCCCGAACAAATAAGGCATTTCCCCTGAATTTATCCACTGTTTCCTGAGGGATGACTCCTTCAACTTTGTCTAGATTCAACAATATAGTATTTGACCGGGAGATATTCTTATAAGAAAGGGTCCACAAGTCATTGAGAACTCCCCATTCTCCATTGATCGTTCCATTGTTGATAGGGGTCAGGGACTCACGGTACGTCCAGTCATCAGTCCAATCATCTCCATCCTGAGCCCAGAAAACACTTCTAAACAGATCATTGACAGACATCTCAATCTCCGTTTCATTCGAATACCATGATTGACTAGATCCCTCAGAAAGAGGATTTAGGTCCAGTTCATTACATGAAAATGTAATGAACATCAAAGTCATTAGATATATATGTAAATTTTTCATGTCTTTTCTTTTTCCGATTCAAATTAAAACTTCACAGATGCTCCAAAAATGACAGACATTGTAATAGGATAGCCAGAAGAAGATACTTCAGGATCCCAGCCTGTTGGATAATTATTGAGGGTCAACAGATCAGACACACTGCTGTATAACCTGATATTTTGAATTCCTATTTTATCCAAAATAGTTTTCGGAATGCTGTAGCCTAGTGTAATATTCTTCACACGTAGGTAAGCCCCATTAAACATCCAGTAATCAGACATGGTATAGTTGTTACTTCCACCAGTACGGGTTAGCCTCGGATAGTAGACAGACATGTTTTGCTGCGGAGTATTATAGTTACTCCAATAGTCGCCATCAATGATCTTTGGAATATGTCCCCAGTTCTCCATCAATGGAGTGATCATCAAGCCTTCCAACCGATCATTTTGTTTGCCTACTCCTTGTATTACAAGGGTAAAATCAAAATTCTTGTAATCCAGCTTTACGTTACCACCATACATATATCTTGGAAGTGATCCTCCTAATAGTGTTCTATCATATTCCGGAGAGATCACTCCGTCGGGCACACCATCAGGACCACTGATGTCGACATACTTCACATCTCCTGGTCTAACAGATCCGCTGGTAACCGGTGAGTTATCTACTTCTTCCTGGGTTTGGAATAATCCATCTGACTTGTAGCCATACCACTCGTTGAACTCACTACCTTCAATCTTAATTTGATTTCCGAGGAATTGAATACCACCAAGGTCTCCCATTTCAGATCTGAAATCAGACAAATTGAAACTTACAGAATAGCCAAACTCATTGATATCATCTGTCCATCCCAAATCCAGTTCCCAACCTTTGGTAAACATCTTACCTGTATTCTGATCCGGGTTATCGAACCCTATATAATCAGGAATTTCGAGTGGCAACAACATGTCTTTGGTTGTTTTCTCAAAATAATCGGCCGTGAAATTCAACCTGTAATCAAAGAAATTTGCATCAATACCAATGTTGTATGATTCTGTGGTTTCCCAGGAAATATCCTGGATGGCATATTGCCACTGCGCCGCTGATTGTGCCGACACCACGTTGCTTCCCTGATACAGCAGCGCATTGGAAAATCCAATGGTGGACTGGTAAGGGTAATTACCAATTCGCTCATTACCTAATCTACCCCACGACCCCCTTAGCTTTAGAAAAGAAAGGATTGAATTGTCCGGGATAAAGGTTTCCTCTGAAATTACCCAACCAGCAGAAAACGAAGGAAAAGATCCCCATCGATAGTCAGGATGGAATCTCGATGAAGCATCAAACCTAACATTTCCCTGCACAAAATATTTACCTCTATAGTTGTAGGAGATCCTTCCAAACCAGGAGCGATATGCATTTTCAACAGCACTACCTGAATTGTCTCTAAACTCTAATGGCCCGATATTCAGGTAGGGAAAATTATCAAGCAAATACTGATCTCTTGAGGCCGATAAAGACTCGTAAAAAGAAGTAAAGTTTTCATATCCTGCCAGGGCTCCTATTGTATGCCCTGCAAACTCTTTATCATAGTTGATAAGAAACTGGGTAGTCATTCTATATGAATCGTTGCGGGATTCACTCAAATCTGTAGATGAAGCCCATTGCAATGTTCCTTCAAACACTGTTGGATCATCGGCCGCATAGTAAGGTACTCGCTTCTGGAAATTTTTACCCTTATCAAAACCTAGCTGAGGGGAGATTACTGCAGATACCTTAAGACCCTCAACAGGTTTGAAATTAAGAGCAGCTCTTCCGCCCAATTGATTTCCCCAGTTATTGATAAACCCGCCGTATTTGAGCTGACCATAAATATTCGCTCCTGTTTTTCCTCCAGCTACTCTTCCATCTGCCCATACAGCAGGATAAATTGGTGCAGAAATCCACATGAAATAAATTGGGTCCCTGCTTGTGCTCTCCCTGGTCTCCCTGGTAAAATAGAAATCAACAGAGGCATCCAGCATCTTGTTGATGGTGGCATCAGTGTTAATTCTGGTGGTGATCCTTTCGAAAGAACTGTTGTCGTAAAGTGCATTGACTTTGTCATAAACAAATGATGCTTTTGAACTGATAAACTCGTTACCACCGGAAATACCAATGGCATGATGCTCCTTTGGAGCAGTTTTATTCAGGACAAGGTCTACCCAATCCGTATTAGGATATAAATCAGGATCTGAAGCATTAAGACTTAAATAGTCTCTAACCATATCTTCAGCAAATGCAGGATACTCATTCGCATCATTGCCATTGTCATTCCATCTAAGCTCATTGGTCATCTGCATGTACCTCGTAATGTCTACATATTCCGGAATTTGAGTTGGGGTTTCAAATCCATATTCATAATTGTAGTCCAAACTCAATTGACCCTTCCTAGCTCTTTTAGTAGTAACAACAATTACTCCAGATGCTGCCCGCGCACCATAAATTGAGGCAGAAGCCGCATCCTTAAGCACAGAAATATTTTCTATGTCATTGGGGTTAATGTCATCGATACTATTCATGGGAACTCCATCCACAATGATGAGCGGGTTACTGTCTCCTATGGTTGTGATCCCCCTGATCCTGATACTTGCAGAGGACCCCGGGGCATTGTTACTTCTTGTTACCATCACACCTGGAACAGAACCCTGGAGCGCTTGTGAGACCTGGGTGGTTCTTCTTACCGCCAGATCGTCCCCGTCTAAAGAAGTAACCGCACCGGTCAAATCACTTTTCTTTTGAGAACCATACCCGACAACAACAACTTCCTCAAGCGCGGAAATATCTGCCTCTAAACTCAGGTCAAGTACAGACCGCCCATTTAACTGGACCTCCCTTGTTTGATATCCAACAAAAGAAACAATCAAAGTAGCATCCCCAGGTACACTCAGTGAATACGCACCTTCCACATCCGTGATCGTACCATTGGTTGTACCTTTTTCCTGAATGGTGGCTCCTGGCAGCCCTTCTCCGTTTTCGTCTGTGATGGTACCGGAGACTGATACTTGCAGGATATTTACCTCCACTACATCAGGAAGTGCCTGCATTTCAACTTCTGAAAAAGATATGGTTTCATTTACCCTCCTAATAGAGACTTCTGCTTGTGAGCTGATCTCTTTTAGCAGGCGTTCCATATTCCATCGACCTTCATTAAGGCTAATGGTTTTTTTGCTGATCAACTTCCTTGGTGAAGCAAACTCAAACTGACTCTTCTCCTGAATGTCGTTGATCAGGTCTTTGAGGTCGGCATTTTCATAGCTTGACAACTCTATCTCAATCTCATTGAGATATTGTCTCTGCGCATCCACATCACTGGCAAAACTCAGCAGCAGTGACTGGCAAATGACGAATGCATATAAGGCTAGTTTCGTCATAATTCTTACATAATTATGTACTTTTACATTCATATGGTTTTGGTTTGATTACTAAAACTGTGTGCGAAGGGCTGTACTACTTTCCACGGTGTTGCGGCCCTTTATTTATTGTTCTTATCTGATTACAATTCTTTTACTTTTTTCATCAATACTGTATTTAAACTTATAGGAGTGCGAAAGGCTCTCCATTACCTCTTTGATGGTTGGGTTTGTGAGCGATGCTGAATATTCATCAAAACCAGCATAATTCAGCCTGGCATCAATCTCATAGCCAAACCATTCGTTGATTGCACTAAGTACCTCTTTGAAATTCGCACCTTCCAATACCAACTTATTGTCCACCCATCCAAAGAATAGATCACCGTTCGTAATCACCTCTTTTCTTAAGCTTTGAGATCCGGATACCCTCACCACTTCATTCTTCTCCAGTATGATAGACTCCTCATTTGATTCTTTTCTTACCTGCACCTTACCCGACCGAACGGCTACAACATTCTCTCTTTCATTCGATGCATCTACGATAAAGGATGTCCCCAGCACCACTACTTTCATTCCCCTTTCCACACTTACATGAAAAGGTCTGGTTTCATCCCGTGTTACTTCAAAAAATGCCTCACCAATCAACGTGACCTCCCGCAAAGCATCGGTAAAATTCTCCGGTACAATTAATTTACTTCCGGAGTTCAGCTTCACCTTAGTTCCGTCAGGCAAAACCGTAGTGACCTTCTGTCCTGACAAAGCTACTTTTTCAATGAATCTTTCGGTCTGCACCACTGGTGCCTCATCTGTAATAAGTTGCTGTGACAAAATACCCGCAAGTGCAACCAGTATCAGGACTGCTGCAACGCGTAAAAACTTTTTAAAACGGTGAGTACCGCTTCCAGTTTGTATGGGGGAATCAGCTTTGTGTTTTCCTGCCATCAATTCTTCCCAGGTTTCTGCTTTAATCCTTGAGCGCTCATTCTCAAACCTGACATCAAGCATCAGCCTCATCTGTCCCAGGATCCTGTGACTGTTTCTTTCTTTGGTAAACCACTGATCCAGGATTTTCCTCTCTTCGATGGATAATTCTTCTCGGAGTAGATGCCTGTTGATAATCTGTTCTAATTCTTCTGACACTTTACATTAGATGTGTTCACTTATAAGAGGGAAAAAGTGATTAACGGGCCCAATGAAAATAAAATATTTATAATAAAATCAATGTTTCATGACTTTATCTGATCAAATAATCATCAATTAAGTGATTTTATTAGATGAAATACAACAAAGATGTCATCAGCATGAAGCAGCTAAGATTGGAAATCATGCGAATTACAGGGGTATCTTTGAAATGCTCAGTTAACCCGGTCCTGATTTTATTCAATGCAAGGAATAAATGGTTCTTCACCGTTTTGGGGGCCAGTCCGAGCTTGTCGGCAGCTTCTTCATAGCTGAGTCCTTCTTCCCTTACCATTCTGAACACCAGTTGACAATTGGGCGGAAGTCCATCGATCAATAACTTGAGATAGTCTTCCAGTTCTTTGCCTACCATCAGGTCCTGCGGATTGGTATTTTCTATAAACTCCATCTGCTCGGTATGTGACTCCCCTTCAAAGGATAACGGATCCATGGAAATGGCTTTGATGGCCTGGTTCTTTACAGACTTGTAGAGATAGGACTGGATATTGTTGATACCGTTAAGGTCTCTGTTGGAATGAAGTAATGTCGAAAAGACTTCGGAAACAATATCCTTAGCTACGTCATACGAACCAGCCACCTGATAGGCATAAGCAAACAACCGATCGAAATGCATTTCGTAGATCTCCTGAAACTTTTGATCGCCTGAATGGAGGGGCTTTACGGTTGATGATTTGCTGCTTTTCACATTTCCCAGTTACAGGATTTTCAATCCAACTTAGCAAAACATCTTAAGTTTTGCCAATTTGATAATCAACAAATGTAGTGAAATATTATGGACAGTAATTGAAGTTTACCTAAACTACTCATTGGCCATTCTCTCACCGTCAACTCCTATTCAGCGACCTGATTTCATCAGCTGTATATCTAAGTTTCAGAGGATTTTCCTTTATTTCAGCGCTTTGTTTTTTTAGTTTTTGAGTAGCTACATACTCAGTTAAAGCAATTTTAAAAGCTTCCGAGTTGTTTTTAGCTTTCGTATACTTCATAGTCTCTTTGAAAAGCTTAGCATCTATTTCAATTGTAATCTTCATCTTTCAGCTCCGATGAACTTAATAAAAATTCAAGATACAAAATTTCATTATGTCAGCAGTCTGACTTCGTCCGACCTCTGACGACCTTTCACAGAAGAAAAACTCTACCCAATAATGTCCAGTGCTTTGGTGCTTTGCCACTTGCCACGGGTGAAATCCGGAAACTCTTGAGGTGCTCCATTCTCAGCAACTGACTTTTCACTCAATGGACCTACAGCACTCCAGAAGCAACCTTCATAGACATTCTGATCGAGAGGCTCCCCTTTTCGCAGGCATTCGATGATGCGGTAGCGCATGATAAAGTCCATTCCACCATGACCGCCCATTTTCTTTGCAAGGGCACCAAGTCGTTTGTACAATGGATGCTCGTATTTCTCAAAGATGGCTTCCAGTTGATCACCTTCAGCCCACTCATGGTGACTGTCTGTGACTCCCTCTACTCCTCCTTCAATGGCTACTCTATTAGGAAATCCGGCTAACGTGCCTTTGGTTCCCTGGATCAGGTTCAGACGGGTGTAAGGTCGAGGACTGGTCTCATCCCATTGCACCATGATCGTACGACCAAGAGTGGTTTTGATTATAGATGTATTGATATCACCACCTTTGAAATCCAATGCATTCCATTTGTGGTTGGCATCAAAATTCTTTTTCGCGTAAAGATTTCGACCTTTTCCCGGAGAGGAGAAAGAATTGATGAACTGGAAGTTGTCCTCTCCCCTGGCCAGGTTCATGTATTGTGCGACCGGACCCAATCCGTGGGTAGGGTAAAGATTCCCGTTTCGTTTTGCATAGTGATAGGTCCTCCAGGACCCAGTACCCCGATCTACATCATTCATCTGGCTCCTCAACTCATGGATATAGGCAGCTTCACCATGCAACAATTCTCCAATGACTCCCTGTCGGCACATATTGAGATAGATCAACTCCTCACGGCCGTAGTTTACATTTTCCATCATCATGCAATGCTTTCCGGTCTTCTCAGAAGTATCGACTATGTCCCACATTTCCTGTATGGTAAGTGCGATGGGTACCTCTACAAAAGCGTGAGCACCTTGGTTCATGGCTTCAATCACCATCGGGGCATGATCTTTCCACGGTGTAGCGATGAATACTGCATCAGGTTTTTCCTTTTTGAGCATTTTTTTCCAGTCCTCTTCACCGCCGGTATAGGTTTTCAGGTTTTTGTGTCTGCCACCACCATTTTCCTTACACCTATCCGCTGATTTTTTAGCCAGGTCCTCATACAGGTCACAAATAGCCACGATATCTGTGCCTTCAATCTGGGCTATCTGGGCTGCATGTCCGGAACCCCGTGCTCCTACCCCGATAAATGCGCATTTTACCGTCTCCAGCTTAGGGGCAGCAAAATCGCCCATATAAACAGCACCAGGTGCTGAAGATGGGGTGTTAGAGGCTGCACGTGTAAAAGCAGGTACCAGGCTCAGTCCAGCGCCTGCCAGTGATGTCTTTCTTAAAAAATCTCGTCTATTTGAATTCATTTCTTTGATTGGCTAATTATGGTTTAAATCAAACCCATGTCCGCATTTTCAGTAGATGGATGATTGGGTCCATCATGCTAAAAAAGTCGCTTTCTGGCTACCCAACAAATGTAAATAAAAAAGTGTGAGGGTGAGGAAAGAATGCAATGACCACTTCAACTAATTCCACTTTTCTCAATCAAATTTGAAATACTATCGGTCATTTCGAATCAATTTGTCACTTACTTAGTTAAATCACTGCAAGCTTTTTAGTTTTACGTTAACCAATAAAAATAAAAGTAATCAACCATGAGAAGCGTTTTTTTAGGATCAATAATAGCAATTAGTGTATGGGCATGCTCTGGCCCCAAATCGCAGAGTAATGAAGAAACAAAAGAACCAGCACAGGAGGCAGCAGCTCCTGCACCAGCTGAGGAAGCACGTGTATTTTTCAAAGCTCCGGAAGATGGTGCCACAGTGAGCAGCCCGGTGTTTGTGGAGATGGGTGTAGTAGGTATGCAGGTAGAGCCGGCCGGAGAGGTGAAAGAAGGCTTTGGTCACCATCACATACTGATCAACCAGGAATACTGGCCAAAGGGAGAGGTAATTCCAGCTTCTGATACGACCATCCACTTCGGAAAAGGGCAGACCAATACATCATTGGAGCTTGCTCCGGGTGAGTACACCATTTCATTGCAGTTTGCTGATGGGGTACATTCATCCTATGGGCCTGATATGGCTGCCAGCATCAAGGTAACGGTGAAGTAAATTGAATCTAAAGGTAGTGGCTTTAATTAACCACAATTTGATACCTGATTATTGCTACAAACTACATAGCGTATAGTTTCCATAAAAAAATCGGAAACTATACGCTATCCTTTTAGGTTTGATTGGTCTATTCAAGCCTAAAAGCTACATGTTTCACCATCTCTCTCTTATAGGTGTAAGTCACATGGATGGAACCATCACTGGCTTGAATCACTGCCGGGTATGAATATTCACCAGGCTGATCTTCCAAAGTATAGATATTTTTCCAGGCAATACCATCTTTAGAAATGGCTATTGACAAAGGTGTTCGGGGGCCTCCCCATTTCCCTTCTCGCCTTTTTGTCGGATTATAAACGATCAGTTGAGTCCCATCAGCTAAGGTTACTGCATCGGTACCAGAGTTAGGGTTAGGTAAAGTAGTTAGCTCCGGGGCGCTCCAGCTATCACCATTATCAGAGGACCAGCTCGTCACAACATAATTTTCTTTACTCCTGGCCAGAATCTGTAACCTGTCATCCGGATGGAAGAGCACACTTGGTTGGATAATATCGAAATCATCATCCTTTATGCTGACCTTCTTCCAGGACTTACCCATGTCATCAGATATTTCAAAATGCACGCGCCACTCATCAGTTTTCGGGTCTTCATAGCTGGAAGGACAAATCAAACGTCCTGCTGAAGTTAAAACAGGTTTATTCTTTATGGGTCCAAGGAATCCGTCTTGTAGGCGGGTAGCCTCTGACCATGTTTTACCGTCGTCAGCAGAGGTTTTGAGCATTCCCCACCACTCCTGAGCATTGGGGCCTACCTTATAATAGAGCGTCAACAACCCACTTGGCTCTTTGAATAGAACCGGGTTCCAACAAGGATAGCGTAACGTATCATTGATTACACCATCAGCCACCTTTTTGGGTGTACTCCATTGATCATTGGTAAATGTGCTGGTATAGATACAGACATCAGGGTGTTTCTCATGAGTACCACCAAACCAGGCAGACAATAACCCTTCATCGGTCTCTACAATCGTGGAAGCATGACATTGCGGAAATAGTGCGTTTTCATAGATAAAACCCGAGGAAAGCACGTTGACTTCGAGAGGCTTTTTACTACACCCGAACAATAATATCGTCAGTCCAAAAAATGTATTGAAGAATAATTTCATGAATTTAATTTGAAGTGTTGTTATAATCAGGGTCGTAGTCTGGGTTTTCAGTATGCAGAATCGGATCAAAGTCCATTAGCCACTTGCTGAAGGCATCTTGCATTTCATTGACCTTGTCGGGCAGCTGATCTGCCAAATTCTTTTGCTCCGACAGATCGCTTTTAAGGTTGAAGAGCGAAACTTGTTGAGGATCATAATATTCCACCAGCTTATAATCTCCCATCCTGATGGCATGCCCGGGGTTTTTAGACTGAGGGCTGTAATGTGGATAGTACCAGGCGATCATCTCACGAGATAAGTCTTGAGATCCTTTCAAGAGCGGCACCAACGATACCCCATCGACATCTGCAGGTGCCTCCACTCCTATCATGTCGGCGATGGTTGGCAAAAGGTCATCTGTGATGACTGGCTCATTAGACACCTGTCCACCAGATACCACACCCGGCCACTTGATGAAAAGGGGTATTCTTATTCCTCCTTCATATAAAAAACCCTTGCCCTCCCGAAGAGGAGCATTGTTAGTCACTTTGCCCAGTCCGCCGTTGTCACTACAGAATATCACGATGGTATTTTCATCCAGGCCAGAAGCCTTCAATGAATTCAACAATCTACCGATGTTCCAGTCCATATTTTCAATCATGGCCGCATAGATGGCATTCTTTTGCTCAGTCTGCCCAACCAGCTTCTGCTCATACTTTTTCACAAGAGAATCCGGCGCTTCCAAAGGAGTGTGCACCCCATAGTGAGAGAGATAAACAAAGAAAGGGTTTTCTTTATTGTCGCTGATAAACTGAATAGCCTCATCGGTTAACCGATCGGTCAGGTATTCTCCCGGTCTACGGTTTTCCAGATTCTTGATCACCGGATTCCAGGTAGATTCTGTTTCATAGGGCCCCCAATAGGTGGGAGGACTGCCATGTTCATAGCCTGCGATATTGATGTCAAAGCCCTGATAGGTTGGAAAGTATTTTTCCTCCTCACCCACATGCCACTTACCAATGCTGATGGTAGAATATCCTAATGGTCTCATGATTTCCGGGATCATTACCTCGTCCAATGCCACATGCATATAGTCCTTTGGTGGGATGATCTTCCCTTTTTCAGGATATCGATGTCTTCCAATGGCTGTGATGTGACCCGTAAATCCCAGATGGGCAGGGTTCTTACCTGTGAGGATACTGGCTCGAGTCGGAGAGCAGACCGGACAGGCAGAATAGGCCTCCGTAAATTTCATACCTTCTCCACACAGCTTGTCAATGTTAGGTGTCTCATAAAAGTTACTTCCATAACTGCCCAGGTCTTTCCATCCCAGATCATCGACGAGGATGAAAAGGATGTTGGGGGGAGTAGATTTCTCTTCTTTAGTGACCGACGGATTGCAACTTGTGAGTAATACCAGCACTAATATCTGGCATACAGTTTTTGTCATATTTTTCACTATTCATGCATTTATAGGTTAACCAAATAAAGGCCGGGCTACTATGGTGGCAGCCCGACTTATTATCAATAACCATCATTTTGGACTAATTTGGGATTTGAATCCATCGCTGCCTGAGGTATTGGAAGACGGACATGATAGTCTCTGGCATCTTTTCCCTGTGACTGGGCAAATGAGATGAATTTCCCCATTCTGATCATGTCATACCTCCTCATACTTTCAGAATAAAATTCCCATCCTCTTTCTTTCAATATATGATCTCGTAAATCTTCTTTTGATGCAAATGAGGTCAACAGGATATCGTCTACGTCCGCTCTATCTCTTACAAGGTTGATCAAATCAATCGATTCCTGGTTTGGCCCATTTAGTTCATTAAGTGCTTCTGCCCTGGATAGTAGGATATCAGCATATCGTATCTGCGGCAGGTCATTTCCATGAATATTACTCAATGCATTAGGGTCTGGCCAATACTTAAAGGATCGTGTGTTGTCCTGGTTGAGTAAAGAAACAGTATCACCCTCTGTGTTCACATATTCCTCCATAATCAGGTCTTTCCTCTTATCTCCCGGTTCGAAAGAATTATAAAATATATCCTGAATTCTATATTGTGAAGCTATGGTTCTCCAGTTATCCTGCCAGGTGAGTCCGGTCCGTGGATGAGTTTGAAATCCCGGAGGGAAGGTGGCACAAACCCATGAATTACTTCTTGTTGCGTAGATATTAACTGGTTTTACATAAATAAACTCCTTGTTCCGCTCATTTTCTACATGAAACAATTCGAAATAATCGGGGTAGAGTTCGTAATAATTGAAGTCCATTACCACCTGAGCTGCATCAGCACTTTTCTGCCATTGATGGGTATTTAAGTAAAACTTAGTGAGTCCTGCCCAGGCAGTACCCTTATTGGCTCTCCCGTAATTGAGTTCTTCTCCCGGATTAGGCAAATCCTGAATGGCTTCCAATAGCTCCTCTTCAATGAAAGTCTCCATTTCCTCTTCTGTTGGTCGAGCCATTTCTAATGGGTCATTTTCACTCTGCCTGATAGGCACCGGGCCAAAAAGAAAATACATTTTACTATAACACATGGCACGAATAAACCTTGCCTCCGCAGTAAATAAAGCTTTCTTATTTTCTGCAACTCCTGACTCCTCAATATTGTCAAGCACGACATTTACATTTCTGATACCTCTGAAGTTGGGATTCCAGAACACTCCTTCAAAAATCCCTGTTGTAGACCCATGTGTAAAGTTCATGAACTGAACAGCGGTTGAATTTTCACCACCACCAGTTTGCCAGCCAATATCAGTACCCCATTCTTCGATCCCTTTAATTCCTCTGTTATTTCCAGTGGTATTGTATAGCTCAGAATACCCAGCAAAAAGAATGGACTCTACTCCCTCTTCTGTTTTAAAAACATTTTCAGGTGCCAACTGAGAATAAACGGGCTCCTCCAGCAATTCCTCGCACCCAAATGTAAAATAAGTTAGTACTGTTATAATGAATATTTTTTTCATGATTCTCCTCCTTAAAAGTTAATAGTCAAACCACCAATAAATGTCTTTGTGAATGGATAGGCATTGTAGTCAATCCTCAGTGTTTTATCCGCATGTGGATTTACAGCCGGATCTATGCCTGAATAATCTGTCCATGTCATTAAGTTTTGGGCTGATATGTAAACGGATGCCAGACTGAATATTTTTTCAACAAAAGGTAAATTATATGTCAACTTGATGGTATTCAGTCTTACATATGATGCATCCTCTATGGTCCTGCTGTTTACATACTTCTCGCCTTGTCCCAATGGATTCAAAAAGGATGGATAATCATTGGTTGGGTTTTCAGCCGTCCACCTGTTTAACATAGGCTCAGCATATTTATTCCGTCTGAAATCTATGGGGAAATATGTCTCTGCAGCATTTCCATTGAATACACTCATCCCTTGTTGCGCTTCTACATATACATATAATTGAAAGCCTTTATATGACAGGGTATTCGTGAGTGACCACATTAACTTTGGAAAAGAATTTCCTAATACGACTCTGTCATCTCCATTGACGGTACTGTCACCATTGATATCGGCGTACTTAAAATCACCTGGTTGTACGTTATCTGTTGTCACGCTAAAGTCATCTCCATTTTGCCAAATACCATCAACCTGATATCCATAAAATGACCTTACTGGCAATCCCACCTCAATCAATCCAATCTGAGTGGCAAAGCCAGCTGATGTACCAATGATCTGTTCAAGACTGCTTAGGTTAGTTACTTTATTTTTTAAAGTAGTCATCGACACGTTCGTCTCCCACTTAAATTCCCTGTCAATATTTCTGGAGGTTAATGAAAACTCAAGACCTGAATTTTTCATTCCACCTACATTTTGTGTTTGATTGCTATAACCAGTAGAAGTAGGGATTGGCAGGTTTAGCAGCATGTCATAAGTAGATTTCGTATACCAATCGAGACTACCATAAATCCGGTCTTGCCAAACACCAAAGTCTAAACCAATATTAAACTGCTCTGTGGTCTCCCATTTTAAATCCGGGTTGCTGATTCTACTGGGAACTAAAGTAGCCACAGGATCATCATCAAGCACGGCAATCCCCCCGGAATTGAAGGTTGTGATGGCTTCATAATTACCAATCTGTTCATTTCCTGTAGTTCCCCAGCTTGTCCTGAGCTTCATGGTACTCAATACATTATCAAAACTGGCAAAGAAGTCTTCATTGTCAATTCTCCACGCTAAAGCTGCTGATGGGAAATGTCCAAACTTATTGTTTTCACCAAATCTTGATGATCCGTCAATTCTATAGCTTACAGTGAGCAGGTATTTGTCCTTCAATGCATAATTGACTCTGGTAAGATAAGACAGCAGACTATTGGAGTTTTTCCCGCTACTGATCGATCTCTGAAGTGCATCGCTGCTACCCAGGTTGTAGGTCTCCAATACGTTGACATCAATGGGGAAATTGTACCCTTCCATAGAATTTACTGTATAAATAAACCTCTGATAGGTATTTCCTAATAGGATATTGAGTCTGTGATCTTCATTTAAATTCTTCGAATAAGTCATCAGCCCTTCAAACAGATAATTTGTCCGTTGACCGTTCTGAATTGATGCGCTTCCCCCTCTGGCTAGTCCCAGTAGTGTACTTCTGTCCGTGTAACTATCTCTTTGTTGGTTATATGCATCTGCACCAATATTGACCCTTAGTTTGAAGTCAGGTAAAAAGTTGTACTCACCGAACAGGGTACCAAATGTTCTATAAGCATTGGCATTGTTTTGTCTGCCTTCAAGCAAAGCAACAGGATTGTCGATAGGTGCCATAAAATCTGATCGCGCAAAATCACCATTGGCATCATAGACAGAAATACTCGGATCATAATTATAGGCTGCATATAATACTCCGCCGTCATTACCCCCCAAACCACCTGGTACGTATTCGTCATTATGAAATGTCGTATTGAGTTTAACTCCAAGCTTTATTTTGTCACTGACCTCATTATCCACATTTACCCTTATGCCATACCTCTCAAACGAAGTATTCTTTAACACACCCTCCTGATTGAAATAATTGAGTCCCAGGAAATAGTTTGTTTTCTCATTTCCTCCTGATACGGAAAGGTTGTGGCTCATTACGCTACCATCTCTTAACACCTCATCCTGCCACTGGGTACCCCCATTATCCAGGGAAGTAACCCTTTCAAATTCGGAACTGTTTGTTGCACCTCCGTCCAAAAGATCGTTAAGTACTGTCTGGTATTCTGTAGGTGTTAAAACATCCAACTTTTTGGTGATCTTTTGAACCCCCGCATAAAAATCATAGTTTACCTTAGTCTTTCCGGATTTCCCACTCTTTGTGGTAATAAGAATTACACCATTGGCCGCGCGCGCTCCATAAATAGCAGTAGCGGAAGCATCTTTTAAGATTTCTATCGACTCTATGTCATTTGGGTTGATAGAAGCCATTGGGTTTCGCGAAGACCTTCCTGATGCACCTCCACTCAAAGCCGGGCTGTTATCTATTGGCATCCCGTCGATTACATAGAGTGGAGCAGTTCCTGCGTTAATAGAGCTCACTCCACGAATGCTCACGCTGAACCCTCCTCCGGGCTCTGCGCTATTTTGAATAACCTGAACTCCTGAAACTTTGCCTGCAATAAGGTCTTGAGGGGAACTTACCACTCCCTGATTAAAATCATCACTTCTTAGTGAAGTAACAGCCCCGGTTACATCACTTTTTTTCTGAGTACCATATCCCACGACAACCACTTCTTCGAGCGCTGATACATCTGCATCGAGACTCACATCCACAACAGTCCTTCCATTCAATGGGATCTCACGGGTTACATACCCAACAAAAGAGATCGTCAATGTGGCATCTTCAGGTACTTCCAATAAAAACCGTCCTTCTACATCCGTGATTGACCCATTGGTAGTTCCCTTTTCCTGAATCGTTGCTCCTGGCAAAGGTTCACCAGTTTCATCAGTAATAATCCCGGAAACTGATTGTTGAAGATCTATCTTTTCAACTACATCCGGCAAATCAGAATCCAGTTGTACGGAACGTACATTTATAGATTCATTGACCCTTCGAAAAGAAAGCCTGGCCTGTAAGGAGATCTCCTTAAGCAGTTCATTCATTTGCCAAACCTGTCCATCGAGATGTACTGACTTTCCTTTTACATCGCCTTTTGAAAAAGCAAAAATGAAACTAGTGGATCGCTCGATTTCCTTGATCAGGTTAATCAATTCCACTTCCTGTTGATCTAAATGAACTGTAATTTCATTTAGCATTTTGCGCTGTGCTTCGCTCTCAACAGCTAAAGCCATAGAAAGGGAATAACAAACAACGTACGCATAAATCGCAATTTTGGACATGCGCTTTACAAAATTTAGTAATTTTACATTCATAGGGTTTGCGTTATTTAAACATGTTAGACTCTATTAGCCGAGGAACTTTTTCCAGAAGACCCCCTCGGCTATTTTATTATTACTACATTATCATTTATTTCATAGTTAAAATCATATACATAAGAGAGGCTTTCCATCACTGACTTTAAGGTTGGATTCTCAAACCTGGATGTATAAACCCGATTACTTTCAATATTGATGGAAAGAATAAACTCTACTCCATACCAATTGGTCATTGTATTCAAAATGTCCTTAAATTGACTATCCTCAAAGACAAGGAGTTGATCGGTCCATCCAAAAATTAATTCCGGATCTGATATCTTGCTTTGTCTCATCAATTGATTCTCATCATTGTAAACAACAAGATCATAGGGTTCCAATATTCTCGAGATGGTTTGCTGCTCATTTGAAACTTTGACCTGACCAGTTTTAACTCCTACGATCACTTTATTTGAAGATCCCTTGGCATTTATATTAAAAGAGGTGCCCAGAACCCTGACCATCGCACGATTAACCTTTACAATGAATGGACTTTGCAGGTCTTTTGTTATTTCGAAAAAACCTTCTCCTTTGAGAATAACTTCTCGTTTGCCTTGCTGAAAATGTTGAGGATAAGTAATACTGCTTCCGGAATTCAACTTCACAGTACTGCCATCTGGAAGCTTTATCGTGACCTTCTCACCCAGCGCACTTTTCTTTTCGATCATCTCATAGGTTAATGGCTGCTCAACCGGTTCCACTTCATAAAGCCTGTAAAGAGAAAAGATTATAGTACCAGCCACTATAAGCATTGCCGCTACCCTAATAAGATTTCGTATTGAAAAGGAAATAACTGTATTTCCTACTTGTTCATTTTCAATCCTTCTGGCCAGATTTCCTTTGACGCGTTGTTCTATCACTTCCAGATCAAGCCCATAATCCCTCCAATAGACCTCCATTCTTCTTAGGGTCTCCTTGTTTTGTTCATCCTCTTCCAGCCATTTGGATAGTTGGTGCTGCTCCTGAAGACTCAGATTATTTTGAAGGTATTTTACAATCAGTTTATCCATTGATTTGGAAATTGAAGATTCTGTATTCAATCTTCCGTTCTATATATAAAGGAGTATATTGAATGGTAAAAGTGATCCCGTTGATTAAATATTTTTATTTAATCCAAACAACAGGAAGTATTACTGCGTTTTTGGTAATTTTTCAACACAATTACTAAATATATTGAAATTGGATCGGTCTGACTATCGTCTTACCTTAAGTGTCACTTCTCGGTCTGACTGTCGTCTGACCTTTGTTAGTTATTAAAACAGCAGGAAGTAAACAATTAGAAGTAACACACTTCCCAATCCTTTCATATAGGCTTTATCTGTTCCATCTGCCTTTTTCCATGAGGCTACACATTCTCTGATCTTACTGGCAGCCTTGTAAATCTGAGATTTAACAGAATCAACACTTATCCCCATCTCAGCTGCTATGTCCTTGTAGTCCTTATGTTCCTTTCTGGCCATAGTAAAAATTATCTGACATTGTCCAGAAAGTTTAGCTATTTCATGATCAATTAAATCGGCAAGTTCTTTTTCAATCAGCAGGTCTTCGGGATTGCTATGTTCGATTTGTTTGAGCTCATTTTGTAGATCGAGACTTACAAAAGCGTGTGGATCTCTGGATAGCATTCGAATGGCCTGGTTCTTCACCGCAACGAACAGGTAGGTTTCTAACTCCCTGATCTTTGAAAAGTCAGATTTTGTCTTCCAGAGATTGTAAAATACTTCCTCTACCGCATCCTCCGCAAGATGATCTGATCGTAGGAGCTTTCTTGCGTATAGAAACATCCTCTTGAAGTATAAGGAATATGTTTCTTCAAAGGACCCTTCCAGGTTGGTTGACTGCTTATTGATTAGTTTACTACTCAATATTTAAAATTCTCAATCAAATATAGGATTATTATTAATATTGATAATTCACTATAAATACACCTGGTAAAAATATAAATCTTAAAAGCAAGGTTATTCAACAACCACTTTCACTGATTCTATCTGGCCATTCGGATACGTAAAGTTCAAAAAATACAAACCAGATGGTTGGTTGATATGGAAGGTCCTGGAAGAGGTCTCGTGACTATTAAAGGGGAATGTCTCTACAACCTTTCCAGAGGTATCGAAAAGTTTGATCGAAGAAGGGCAGTTTGATTGATCATTGGTTTCAAGGTTAATCATACCATTTGTTGGATTAGGGTAAACATTTGTAAAGGAATATGCTTTAGACAAGCCCAAAATCATTGTGGCTATATCTATGCTGGAGCTATAATCTGATATGTCTTCTCCTGTAAAAGCAGCAAGTCTATAATAATAAGTGGTTTGGGGCTCAAGACGCTCATCAATCATTTCTGTTATATTGGCCTCAAGAATGATGCTAGTGTAGGAAGCAAAATCAGCAGACAATGATCTTTGCACCAGATACCCATCTTCATTGTCTGCATTATCAATCCAACTCACTTTCAATGATGATAGTGAAAGCACTTCCCCTCTCACTTCGGATGGTGTATTAATTGCTGATTTGGTTCGGGTTTTCACCCACTTACCTGGTTCTGAATACATGGATTCATTGAAAGCTGTGACACGATAATAATAATCTGATAGAGATTCTAACCCCAAATCCGTAAAATATTGTTCAGAACTACCAACTTCAAATGATTCTACCTCCTGAAAATCAGGAGTGGAAGACCTTTCAATAAGGTATTTGGTTTCTGAAGAATGAACATGTTGCCAGTGCAACAAGACGGAGTTAACACTTGGTTTCGCAGATAAATGAACAGGTATATGTAAAACTTGTTCGTCAGTAATTGTAACAGATTGATTGATATCAATATTAAAAAATTTTGACTCTGCCCCACCCGGCCAAATAATGGTAACCTCATCAATATTGGTTGCTTCGCCAACTCCAAAATGTGCTTCAGCGGGTTCCTGACCATAAAAACTAACTCCGGTTTTTATTGGGTAAGTTTGAATAACATTTCCTGTTCTGATTTTTACTGTTGACCCTATTGCCCAGTAATTTGTTCCAAGCATTCTCGGCTTTACAGTCAAATAGTTCTTGAATTCATAACTACCAGCCAACTGGTTCTCAAGTAATCGAATGGCTACCTGCTGTCCTTCATTTTCTTTTAATGTCTGAGCTAAGTCCAAATCACCATCTCTGTCAAAATCCAAGGAGATTAATGTTGTAGCGTTTAAGAAGTCATTGAACCCATATTTAAGTGAAACATCTGAAAACTTACCACCATCATTTAGCCACAATTTTGACTGGTATTTTGTCTCAGTTACCCACCCATTTGTAGCAGCTAAATCAAGAAATCCGTCATTGTTGAAATCCAGAAAAGAAACACCCCAGCCCCAACCTCCATCATCCACACCTAATTCCTTAGACACTTCATTAAAGTATAGCTCTCCTTTTTGAATTTCATTTCTAAACAATACGTTATGATGTCTCTCAACTTTCGGGTCATAAATGTTAGAAATGTATATATCCATGTCACCGTCACGATCGTAATCCCCAATAGCCATCCCCATGTCATTGTCATCGTTATCCAGGTTGATCTGCTCACCGATTTCAGTGAAGGTCCCATCAGCATTGTTTAGCCAAAACTGGTTTTGATGATAGTCAACAGCAAGGTATATATCAGCCCAGCCATCGTTGTTGAAGTCAAATATTACAGGCTGTAAATAAAGTTGAGCATCTTTTATTAAGCTACTTTGTGTTGCATCTTTAAACATTCCATTGCCTTCATTCATATACAATGTAGCCTCACCCGGGTATTGAGTAATGAGCAAATCAAGGAATCCATCATTATTCACATCTCCGGCAGTCACACCCCCAAGGGTAGAATTTGATAACAGTTTTAGGTTAATACCTGCATTTGCAGTCATCTCCAGGAATGTTCCATCCTCTTTTTGCCTAAATAATCTAAAGCTTTGGTCTTCACTACAGCTATGACAGTCTCCGGCAATAAATACATCCAGACGATGATCCCCATCATAATCAAACCAGACGGCTGCCCGGCTTCGCATCATAAGACTCAGACCAACTTCAGCAATTTCAAAATTACCAGAACCCGTATTTCTGTATAATTGATTGGGAGTGTGTTCGTCAGACAAAACATAAAGATCAATGTCTCCGTCTTTATCATAGTCAACTGCATTGACACCACTACCGAGTGTTGGAGCTGCGTTAAAATCTGCTATATTCTTAAACAGGGTAACATCAATAAACCTGGGTTGTGAGCTCACAACCACAGATACAAATACAAGGGTGAAATAAATGTGTATTTTTAATATCATCCTATTAACCTGATTACCAAGAATACTTTTAAGCTATTACGTCATTATAATGCCTGACTGGAATGGGTCAATACTTAATCTTGTTTGTAATTTTCTTTAATAAAGTCCATCCACCATTTGATCCCCGGATCGCAACCTGTTCCGTCTCCCCCTAAATGATAGTTTGGAGGCACATTCTGTAACCAGGTGGATGCAAATAAATAACCATGTCCTTCGTCGAGCAATTGCTTTGTCCGACGGAGCTGCATGGCCTTTTTTTGATCGGTATACAAACCAACATTGATATAGGAATCTCCTCCTGGCTCTTTGCTATAATCTCCCCAATAATTTGAAGGGGTGCCCTCTGTCTCTATATAGGGAAGGTCCTGGGTGGTGAAACCGAAATGTATCGATAAGTCAGCGCAAGGTGGTGGATATCCTTTGCCATTGTAGGCCACAGGGATATTTTCATCGATCTCTTTTGCTTTACATATCATTTCATCAATATTGAACCCAGCCCCTCTTTCCGCCATACCTTCGTTGTCAGGATCAATAAACACATTCAAATAGTCATTCTCTTTTAGCTATTTAATTGTATTCTGGATCGCCTTATTAACATCTTGCTGACTCCAAGTGGCATAAAAATCGTTTCTATTTTCAGCCATTCCACTCCCCCAGTAAAGGACTCCAACAAGTACAACAATTCCACGCTCATCGCAAGCTTCAATTATTTTAGCCATGCGATTTTTATATGTTTCATTGAGCGTTCCGTCAATGTTATATCCATAGATATTGCTATACCTGGAGCCCATAAAATATACACTGATGGTATTCATGCCATAGTGTTTATATTCATCCAGCTTTTGGATTAATTGATCCACCGAGTTATCAGAATGCAGAGCATTCGAACATCGTAATCCGATGGACTGGAAGTCTTTTCCATTTAGATAGGTCTTATTACCCTTTACTGAAAAAATGTTTTGAGAAAACACTTCACTTGCGGCAAGCATTACGCAAAAACAAAAAACAAACTGTTTCTTTATTACACTTTTTTTCATTTAATCACTCATTATTATAAAACCAATATTCAGATTCATCGCAGTACCATAGTCAACTCAGTATTTTGATTCAATGCTATAATTTCACTTTTCTTACCAACAATGACTGAATAAGGTGTCCACAATGTTTTTTGTTGCCCCTCCATTCTGTATGCTGGCAACTCTACAATCATCATACCCTGATCATCTGATCGCAGAACCCTCACCTCATTGTCCCCAGCGTCGAATATTTTGACCTCCTGGTCTTCTACAGAATTACCCTTTTTGTCAACCAGGAGTAGTTTCAAGGTCCAGTATACTGAATAGCTGTGGTTGGAATCTGTAAGCTCATATCCCATTTTAGTATTTATGAATGTATTGGACCTAAACTCAATATCCGTTGCAATGCTACTTTCTGACCAGCCCACCCGAAACGGTTTGAAAGCATCATTTGTAGCGTTTGATCTGATAATCCTATTGTTATATATCTTCGTCTCCCTGGCTGATCCATACCTGCTGGCGACCCAGGCGGCAGGCACATTTGTCGTGATCCTATTGTTATAAAAATGACCACCAATTGTACCTCCACCAATATAAAATGCAGCTGTTTCGTTTTTCTCTCCGATGGTCTTATCCTCCACATAGATATCATTACCGAATATGTAATTATCCCCACCACTGGCACTATAAAAGACCGCCCAGGCCATTGGGATATAGTCAGGATACTCAGGGTAATCCCTGCCAGTAACATATATTTTATTGTTGTATACTTTATTCCCAAAACAACCTCTGGTAAGAGATCCGGGTTTGGCATTATAATCAGCCAACCTAATGGCCGCAGTACTAAATTCTTCATGACCATACTCACAGGTAGGTGGTGAAGGTTCGGTCCAAATCTCATTATCAAAAATTTCCATCCCTCTTCTCACATAGACCTCAATACCTGATCCTGTTTCCGGCTTAATCGTATTATTAAATATCAATGAACTATCACCCATAGCCATTATGCTGTAGTGGTTGGTCACCATTTGCCTGTTCACAAAAAGGTTGTTATGAATTTTTGAAAACTTACCTTTAAAAACCAGACAACCTTGTCCTCCATATATTTCTGTATTGGAAACTTCAGAGGCTTGTTCACCTCTTAAGTCCACAGCATAGAATTCTGACCCATGCCGATTGATCAGAAAAGGGTTATCAATATCGATTAAGCAATTGGTGATCACCGCTTGTGGCACATCCACCGCTGTGGTGTTGATTCCTGAAGATTCAAACTTCACATTGTCTAGTATCAAATGCGTGTTATTGGCCGTGGATTGAACTCCCCATGATAAAACCCCTCTTGTTCCATTCTTAATAGTCCCATTCTTAATGGTCACCGTACCTTTTCCTTTGACGATGGGAATTCCTTCAACAGGCTTACCCTTGATAGCATCGGCGGTATAATCAAAAAAAGCACTATGATTCCGTTCGAACAGGTGGTCCGTATGGCCTTTCGGATGGGTCTTTTCGACAATACCTACTCCAACATCCATGGCAGGTCTCAGGTCTATATGGTCGACAAGACAGTCGTTATCTGCCCTGATTTTTATTCTATATTTTCCAGCTGGAAGGTTATTAATATGAGCCACTACAAACCCGCCACCAAGCCGAACTGTCCGATTTTCTACCGGACAACTTAACATTGTGGTGTCTCCATAGTTTGTCAAGCACCTCACTTCATTACCTGCTTCATCTTCTACAAAAACACTCACCCTCATGTTTTTATTATTATAATCTTTCATCTCCCTGTAGAAACGACCTGTAACTCCGCACATCGCATAATATGAGCGGTTTGCTACCGGAAGGTTGATATAATCAGACCGTATCACATCACCTTTCTGTAGCCGAAGAATGCTGTCTCCTATAAATTCATGTACCTGTCTGGCGTTTTCTATCTTCGCACCGGGAGCAAGAGAGGTATCCCAACCCTTTAAACCTTCTTCAAAGCTGTAATTGGGTATGTGTTCATAATCACCCTCTGCATAAGTGATTGTGTATCCATTTAGATCCAGGATGACATCTTTACCCAGGAAGATAGCACTCCGATCTGAGGATATATCCTGAGTCAACATATAGTGGGTCCCGGGACTGCCATAATAACCTGGCTTATCCACAGCCACGGCATTTTCAGGTAATACGCTATGACTCTGATCTCTATACTGTCCATATACGATGCCAATTGACATTGAAAGGAGTGCAGGCAGAAGGAATGAATTGTAATACTTCATAAGATGAATGACTAAGATTTTACTTTTTGTTTATTCCTTGATAAACTAATCCCCAATGGTATCATTAAAAGAAATGGAAGGATCCATATGGCTTTGTAAGAAAAGTGTTCAAACCAGTGATCAACATCATACATTTTCTTGTAGCTACCAAAAATCTCAACAATGAAATCCGTCGTATAAGGATCAACCGCATCAGAATAATACAATTCATGCATTTTGCTGTAGGGTTCTCTGACTAGTTCAGGATTTGCCTGAATCTCGGCTGTATCATAAGGTACAACAATGCCATAATCAGGGTCCAGAATGTATGTGGCAGTATCATTTAGCTCAGCTCTAACGACCACATGACGGCCTCCCACATCCATCAGCTCTGCTCGCATACCATTTTCCTGGAGAATTCCTTTTACCACAATAGAGTGGGCAGAACATAAACCAGCACCCCGTTCAAGATTTTTCTTATAGTCGCTAAACTCGTAACGTTCATACCTGACAGGGTTGATATAGGAAGCAAAATACAGCATGTAATTTTCCCAGATCGGAACTCTTAAATGATACTTATCAATGCCTTCCTTTTTCCAGTAATGCATAAAGCCATCATTAACGACTTTGTTGATCCTTATGGCAAAATCAACATTTGATTCACCTGGCTTCCTCTCCAGCATGTCTAAGATCTCGGGATACCTGATGGTTACATCGCCAATTCTGTTTCTCAAGGTATTCTCCTCCGTATAGATGTCCGGATTTCTCATGGTTTTAAACAACCCGATCATGTTGAGCGATAGCAGAAAAACACCCAGGACAAATAAGCTAATTTTTAAAGATTTCATTTTTTGATTTTAAGGTTCTGTCTGTTTCTTTTACTTCAGTGGGGTGGCCAGATATCTTTCTATGTCTGTCCAGTGATTAAGCATAATTTTCCGCTTTGCTTTCAGCTGATCTATCAGGTCTGGCCCAAGCAAAAAAGTATCCTCAGCTTCGGGAGTCTCCGCATGGTTGATAAAATTCATACCTCCATTTTCTAATAAGGAAATTAATTCCACAGTATTGTCTAACTCTTTCCTCATCACCGTGTTAAATCGCTGTAAATCGGGATCCCCAGTCCAATCTCCATCTTTACCAGGACGGTTTGGCCCCATTTCAACCTTAGACTTATTTCGTTCCCTGATGATCTGGGCTTCCGCAAAATTTCCTGCACTTTTGATGAAGCAACCGTAGATTTTTAAGCCCTTGGCCAGATCATTGATCAACTTACTCTCCGGAGCTTCATCACTTACCCCTTCAAGTAGTCTGATTGCTTCTTTAAGTTTCAATATATATTGATCTACGACTCCCTCTTCCACCGTCAAATGACCACCATGAATATCTGTGTAATCCATCCTGGCCTCATTCTCAGATGGATTGAAAACATAGGGCATAAAATAAGCTTCTTCTTCCCTGGACAAAAGACCGGGTGCAAAAACTAACGGTCGGGTGACATGACGGGTGGAAACACTCCAGTAAATGGCTGAAATCCTCCCCAAGGCTGATTTTTTATATGCATTCGCTTCATCCAGCGCCATGATACCATTGTATAGTGTTTCACTATCTTTATCACCTGCCCATGCTCTACAAATTTGTTTTAACGTTTCAAGTTCATTGCTTTCATTGTTTATAAGTCCTTTGGTAAAATACTTTGAAAACATTTCCAGAAACTTTGCACTAATATCCAGACGCTCATATCCTCTGTCATACGAAGCCCTGAAACTTATAAAAATCGTATTGTCGTTGTCATCAATTGAATGGACATCTCTGACAAAATCCAGGGGATCCAGCATTCCTTTTATAGGGAAATGACTTACCGCAAGACTCGAAACCGCTTTTACCTTGTCCGAATTATGACTTTGGTAATAGCAATTTTTAGGTAAATGTTTATAGATATCTGCTTTCTCTTCATCGGAAAACATTGATCCGGTGAGGTAAATGGAGATTTCATTTCCGGATCTTCTGGCCCCTTCCTGGAACGTATTCATCAACAGTGCCACCCGTTCACCCATACTTTTACCTTTGCAATGAGCGGGGCCATTGGGGCCTACATATTGCCAGTCAGACCAACAAATACCGGATCCTGCATCATTTGTTTTGAAGAAGAAAGTCTTGATCTCAGGGACATTTCCCAGAAGTTCAGCTACCATATTTTCATACATCTTCCTGGTTTCAGCTACATTGATGCAAGGAGCAAAAGCAGGTTCATTGTTTCTTCTTGGATGATCTACACGGGGACCCATGATTTCCGGATATTCGTTGAAAAAAGCATCAGGGAGAAAGTTTGGTTCATAACTCCAAAAAGCTGCATCTATCCCAAACTCCTTCAATATTTTAGCCTTAGCCAACAGTAATTCCCTATTTTTCTTCACGAAATCCTCAGGGATGAAAGGCGCAATTTTTGGGTCCGGGTAAAACTTGTAAGGGGTTGGATTCCGACTGGCATACTCATACCAGAAGTTTCTTCCTTCGGGAATTTCATGAGAACCTTTATCTGCAAGGGTGCTGATATTTATCTGAACACTTCCGAAGGGCTTTAACAGACAAGCTTGCTGTACAAATTTCCTAAACTCTTCCAGGTCCGTAATTGGAGCATGCAGGATGAACACTTTTTCTTGAGTCTCACTGTCCTGTTTATTTATTTCATTGGTTGATTCTACTTCATTGTTTAAACAAAAGCATTCGGATATTACAAATACCGAAAGAAACAAAGCAATTAGTGTACGATTAAGGTTAATCATTCTATGTTTGAGATATGTGATTTATTGATTGATACTATTTATTCTCCCCACCTACGGTAATAGAGAAAGTGCCCCATGTGACATTACGCTTAATTGATTTCCAGTCTTTAACCTCATAACTGGCAAGAAACCTGATCTGATGGCCGATTGGACAATCCTCCGAAACCCTGATTAATGATGAGAGTGTATATCCATCTCCCCATTTATCGGGTTGCATTTCATCATAAAGTCGCTCGTCAAGATAAGGATCATCGTAGTAGACCCTCAGCCGTTTGCTCATACCCGTTATCTCATAGAACATGACAGTCTCCCCGGGTTCTGCTATATTATTTCCGTTACCACTTCCGAATATTTCTGTGTCACCATCATCAATTCCGATGTTGTCAAATTCCAATACATCGTAAAAAACAGGAGCATCGAATTCATCCTGCCACAACTGATCATTTGCGGTCGAAAAAGTAAGGTTAAACCTGATTCTGAAAGGTGAACCATCTTCTACGGGAGGGTTTGACGCAGTCACTTTAAATACTTCCGATAACCAAATAGCCTCTCCTGATGCTATTTCTTTTAGAATAATTTCAGGATTTTCAATAGTGACTCCGGGATGCTCAGTGGAAAGTAGTACCACAAGGTTTTTCACGGTTGAACCACCCCTGTTTAACACTTGAAGTCTCAGATCAGAAGTCTTATCCTGATCCAGGAAAATGTCCTTATCATTTACTTGATGGCTCAGAAATACAATTTCCCCCGGATCACCTTTCTTGTAAATTCCTATCTGATGGTTATCTTGATTTGTACTGAAAACTATCTTGCCCGAGGAATCACTTCTTACCTTCGATAAGCTATTTGTACCTTTTGCAGGATTGAAATCTAATAAGTTATACTCGGTGTCTGGCTCATAAATAGATGGAGTTTTAACGTTGATTGTTACTCCGGGAATGGGTCTACCGAGAGGCTGCCATTTTTTAGTTCCAATTTCCATCCCCCCTTTGGTGACCCCTCGCATCTCTATGAAGCCCGGCTCAGAAAGGTTGCTCCTTACCTCATACCCCCAAATATCAAATTCAGGATACAAATCTGTATGGTGCCATCTTTTCGGCTTTGAAGAAGGTTCATTAAAAGATTTGATCACGAAATTAAATGCATCTTCAAATTCATGTGATTTCAAGCTATGCCCGCCTTCATACGCGTTATACTCATAGTTTAGCCCCTTTTCCCTGATAGCTCCCCGATGAACTTCATTGTTCAGGTGCACCAGTTCCCCTGAAGTGCTATTATGAAAGCGGATATTTACTCCATGTAAGTATTTGAAGAAGTACCTGACACTGTATAAAGTGTGGTTGTCCGGATATCCAATAAAGAACTCAGGAGATCCTTTTGAATTTACAGCTGTACCAATTCTATCGGGATACTTAGCCGCCAAAAAGAAGGACATAATACCTCCCATACTATGCCCAATCACAGCCCTGTGGGACCTATCAGTAAGTGTCCGGTAATGGCTATCTATATGCTCAACGATTTCTAAAAAGTAGTCTTTAAACTGAACCTGATAATTGATATTCGAATGATTTCCAATATTATACGGTCGGATATCATTATCCACCGACCTGCCATTCCATGCAACCAGTATCACATCATTTTTTGCTACTAAGTCAGCAACTCCTGAAATGTTCAATTCATGAGTTCCTTTATTGCCATGGAAATAGTAGATGACCGGATATTTTTTTTGGGAGGAGTCATAATCGTTTGGTAGAAACACCCTGAAGGGTTTTTCTCTTCCAAAGACCCTGCTGTCGTGGAAGTAATCCTGCTGAGCCTGCAAGGGTAACACCACAACCAGGATACCCAAGAGGTATAACCATAGGTAATAACGACAGACAATTGTGTATCTACTCATAATGACAAGTGATAATCTGCAAATGATAAAATGTATTTGACAACTTGCTCACACCTTGCGAAGAAGGTATGTGGATTACCGGAAGAAAGAGCCGGGCCAATAAAGCTTAATGCCTCAGCCCGGCTTTTATCAAGCGAAATGTCAATTAAAAGGCACCCAGGGCTGTTCCATCCACTCAACAGTACCAGGATGCACAGGCCTGTTTGGGTTTTGATCCCACCAAACCTTTGTAAGTCGGTTGTTTGCACCTTCTCCTCCTATCTCCTGTAAAGCGATCCTATATTGCTCTCCATTGATTGTCTGTTCACTGGTTGGCCACGGCATCCTTCGGGGGATAGTTCCCTCTAAAGCACTGTTATCATCACCTATCAGTATTCTTGGATAACCTGTCCTTCTCCATTCTGCCCAACCTTCAGATTCCTGGGGATATAGAGCAATCATTTTTTGATTGATGATTTGCTCCAGCTTCTCTTCCGTAGTTCCTGTTAGTGTAATTGATGGTGAATCAGCAATAAAATCATCAATTTCAGATTGTGTAATCTTATGACTCTCTAGATAACTCTCGATGTGTAGGGCTAGTCTTGCAGCAAATTCCGCATCACTCTCACCTGCCTCTTTTGCCAGAAATAATGCCTCTACTTCAGGAATTTCTGTTTTCCCCGACTCGTAAGTTTCCAGCGTTCTCTCCATAGCTAAGCTTACACCTTGCTCAAAATAGCCCTGTGCCTGTGCGCTGTTACCTTTTAGTCCTACTAAAGCTGCTTCTGCTAATGCAAAATATGTTTCAGAGGCATTAAAAATAGGTAGTTCCTGAGTAGGCGTATACAAGAAATCTGACCATCTGGATGTAGTTTGATCTCCATAGGGATACTTCTGTTGTACTGGAGCAGCACCTAACAGCGGGGTTCCTCGATATCCAAAAAATGGAACTGTTTCATAGCCGGGCGTTCCCGGAAATGAAGCCATTGCTGTATCAGCATAAACCTTTAATCTAGGGTCATTTGAATCCTTCAAAATATCAATAAAGGTTTTGGAAGGTTGTCTTTTTGAAAGATTACTCTGGGTTTCTTGTAAAGCTGAAAACTGAGGGTTTAGTTGACTTGTAAACCTCCTTGTTGTATACAATTTGGCATCATGTTCTCTTGAAGTGATTAAGTCAGCTTCAACCAGATCTGCCATCTCAGAAGCTGCTAAATTTTCATCAGCATAGCGTATTCTCAGAGCTAATCGCAGTCGCAATGAATTACCCAATTTAATCCACTTACTCATATCACCTCCGTATAGAACATCAGCGGCACCATAAGTTGGTTTACTAACGTCAATTTCAGCCACAGCTTCTCTTAACTCCTTGAAGAAATCTATATAGATGTCTCTTTGATCATCATATTTAGGAGTTGAAACTGCCTGATCAATAGGTAACGAGGACTCGAAGTAAGGAATGTTACCGTACCAGTCAGTAGCCCTTGCAAAGACCCATACCCTAAAGATTCTGGCTGCAGCCTTCTTATTGACCATTTCCTCAGAATCATCACTATTATTGATCAGATTGATGATATCGTTAAGATTTCTGGCATATTCACCATAAGTACTACTCCAAACTTGATTGTTATCCCCGGATGCAAACGGTGAATTAGCTCCGGAGTAAGACATCCCACTATAGTTCCCAGTAGTACCCATTCCACTCTCCATGTTATGTACTATAGATCTGGCAAGTACATTGGTAAACAAATAGTTAACATTGATTACATCTGAAGTAATCAAATTGTTTGGCGTATTCATGCCTTCAAAATCATCAGTGCACGATGTGATGATGAATAATGACAGGCTAAGTATTATTAATATTCTTTTCAATTTCATAACTCAATGGTTTAGAATCCCAACTTAAGATTGATACCAAATGATCTGGTTGAAGGGACAGCAAGTGCCTCAACACCAGAAGCGCCACCCGAAGTATTTGGGGCTGATTCCGGAGCAATTCCGTAATCTGAAGTGTGTTCTAACAAATAAGCTAGATTTCGACCAATAACGGATAAGGTTAGTGTTGTGAAAGGTGTCTTACTAATTATTGAACGAGGAAAAGAGTATCCCAATATTACTTCTCTGAGGGAAATATAGCTTCCATCGATCACAAATTCCTCTCCTATACCACTCCAGGCCCTTGAAGCCCAGTATTTTTGTCCTGGTACAGCCTGTGTATTTTCTGAATAGGTACCATCACCATTATCTACAACTCCGTCCAAGACTCCAACATATGGTAATTGATTTCCGTTTTCATCAACAGGTTTTGGTCTTCTACCTTCAACTGTCCAGGCACCCGTTCCCTTTTGCGTCATCCAACGTTTGGTATGCGAAGTGAAATCCCCTCCCTGAACAAAATCAAGAAGAACATTTAAACTCAAGCCCCTATAGGAAAAAGTATTGTTTAATCCCCCAATCCAGTCAGGAGTAATGTTACCTAAGACCGATACTTCGCTTTCTCTTTGGTACTCTCCTCCGGAAGAAACGATTTTACGACCCTCGTCATTTCTCAGATACTTATACCCTATTATATTTCCATAAGGGGCACCTACTTCGGCATGAACATCATTCGACCAACTATCATCATTTGTATCCAGAATCTTATAAGTCTGTATAACACCGTCCAGCTCAACTACCTTTGAGTTATTTGATGCGAAATTGGCATCAATGCCCCATTGAAAGTTTTTAGTTTTTACAGGTGTAAGATTAAGGGTTATTTCAATACCTTGATTTTGAATTTCACCTGCATTGATCACTTGAGTTCGATACCCTGAAGCGTCTGATATTGGGAGCTCCAAAATTTGATTACTTGTGCTTGAGTTGTAGTAGGTTATATCAACACCAACCCTATTCTGAAAGAACCTTAAATCTGTACCAACTTCCCATGAGGTAGTCAACTCATTCTTCAGATCAAACAAAGGGATTTGACTGCTTTTCGATGCATACGGCTGACCATTGTAGCTTTCGTTACTGAAAGCATACCCCGATGTTGTTAGAAATGGTTGAGCCGATGCTCCCACCTGAGCCCAGGATAGTCGTACCTTACCAAAACTTAATATATCTTGTGACATATTAAAAGCATCAGTAAATACAAAACTTGTGCTTATTGATGGATAGAAGAATGATTGATTATTAATTCCCAATGTCGAAGACCAATCGTTTCTTCCAGTGATATCAAGAAATAAATAATTTCTATATCCCAGCTGAGCAGTCAAAAATACTGATTGTATTTCATTCTCCGCCTGACTGGCTGATGGCCTAATATCCAAATAATTTGATATATGATAGACCTCATCAATTTTAGCTTCTCTGGCATCCCAGGTTCTGCTTTCATAAAATCTGTTCCACAAGCTTGTACCGAGAGAAGCAGTCAAATTGAAGTCGGACGAAAGATCTTTATTAGCAGTTAATATCAGGTCAGCATTTAGCTCCCTGTGGTTACCCATACTCTCAATCATCCTACCATTACGCTGATCATTTCCCCTGGCGCCCTTTTTCCAACTTTGGAATCTGGAATCCGCATAAAAATCTAGACCAATTCTTCCGTTAAGAGATAACCAGTCAGTGAATTGAACGTTTGCTGATGTATACCCGACAAATCTATCCCTGACATCATTATTTTTAATTTCATTTACAATATACCATGGGCTGTAATTCATACCTGGAGGTCTGTTGTAACTCTTGGTTTCCTCATAGTATCTTTTTACATAGTCAAGAGGAGTGAATCTTGACATAATCGCAAAATTCCACATAGGATTATATTGTGAGTATCCTGTTGCAGGTCTTTGATCACCTTCAGTTCTTAGGTAATTAACCTTACCCTCGACAGAAATCATCTTATTCACTTTTAATGATCCTCGAAAAGAAACTGATTTCTTTTTGATTTCATGATTAGGAATTATTCCGGACGTCGAAGAATTACCTACTGAGATACGCATTGAACCAGCATCATTGGACCCTGTTACAGCGACAGTATTTGAAATTGTAATCCCGGTCTCAAAAAAGTCCCTTACATTGTTTTTAGGTTGTGCTACATAATCCATCGTTCTGTATGGTAACCCCTCTTCATCAGGCATAAGGAACCTATCAATGATTTTAATACTGCCATCCAATGGTCCACCCCAACTATCAAGATTACCATTATCAGGAAATGGATATAGTACACCATCTACTTCCTCGTTCCAAAAACTTGCAACACCCTCATCATCATATCCGGATCCATATTGGTTCTGGTAATTAGGGAACAGGTTTAATTTCTCCATGGTAACATTTGAATTTATCTCAACACCGATCCCTTTTTTTCCCTTTCCAGATTTGGTAGTAATTAATACTACACCATTTGCTCCCCGCGAACCATATAAGGCAGTTGCCGCAGGACCTTTCAGAACACTCATAGACTCTACGTCTAAGGGATTAATATCACCGATCCCATCTCCAAAATCATAGTCTCCATTTCCTCCAAGACCTGCGCTCGGACTGTCATTGCTAAAATTGATGATAGGTATTCCGTCTACAACATATAGTGGTTGATTAGATCCGCTAATTGAACTATTTCCCCTAATGACAACATTAGTTGAGCCTCCTACGCCACTTGCAGATTTGGATACCTGCACACCTGCTACTTTGGCAGTGAGATAACTGGAAACATTGATGTCTCTGGCACCTTCCAGATCCTTAGGTCCAATTTCCTGTGCAGAATAACCCAGAGCTTTCTTTTCTTTTTCAATACCAAAAGCTGTTACAACGATCTCATCTAATTGAGAAGCATCTTCGGCGAGTTGAACATTGATCACACTTTGATCGCCTACAGCTATTTCTTGTGACCTATAGCCGACAAAAGAAACGACAATGACAGCATCATCAGGTACGGAAAGACTGTATTTACCATCAAGATCGGTTGTTGTTCCAAGAGTTTGGCCCTTAACAAGTATCGAGGCTCCGGGTAAACCATTACCACTTTCGTCTGTTACCTGGCCGGAGATGTCTAATTCTAATATAGCTTTATCAGCAACGATAATACCGTCAGAAGTCGTTTCAATCTTGCTGACAGCAATCATATCGTTTACCCTTAGAAATTCGACTTTACCATTTTTACCAATGGTTTCTAATACTTCATATAAATTAGAATTTCTTGCTTCAACAGAAACTCTAACACTTTGATCGAGTCCATCAAGATATGAGAACTTGAAATTGGTTTGCTTTTCAATTTTATTAAGGACTTTAAATAAGCTTGTATTTTGCTCATTTAAAGTGACTCTGAATTCACTCAATAATTTTTGAGATTTCACATTATGGGCAGCCAACACTCCAGCAAATGATGCTGTAATTATCCAAGCTAGAAATATTTGTCTTGACATAATAATAAGTGCCTTAACCCACTTTTTTTGTATAAATTTGTACATACTTAATACGTTAAATGGTTTAAAAGATCATTTCGTAAAATCATAAGCGGAAGTACCTGCAACGTACTTTCGCTTCATTTTTTCGGTTAGTTTCTTCCTTTCATATTTTTCACATTTTATTTACTTCTTAATAGTTACATGTTATTTACTTCTTAATAGTTACATGCTTGTCCTTTATGGAGTACTCAAACCCGGCAAGAAAGCCGAGAACTTTCATGACTGACTCAAGACTTTCGTCCTGCTGTTTTAAGGTTACTTTCTTCTTTTTGAGTTCTTCGTTGTGAATTTCAATTTCAACACCATACCACCTTTCGAGTGAGCCAATTACATCTTGAAGCTCAGTTTTTTCAAAAATCAACCAACCATCCTTCCAGGCAATTTTATCATCAATGTTCATTTCTCGCTTCTCAAAGCTTGTTGTTTTTGTGTTGTAAACCACCCCCTCATTTGGTACTAATAGGACACTATTGATTTCCATATCAGATTCACCATTCTTATTGTTCTCTACTCTGACTGTCCCTGTATTAACCCATACCTGCTTTTCATCTTCCTCAGGGTACGCCATAACGTTAAATGAAGTACCCAGAACCGTGATCAATAAATTTTGAGAGGTCACTGTAAACGGACGCTTCTCATCTTTTACCACATCAAAGAATGCTTCACCCTTCAACATTACTGTTCTACTATTACCAGTAAAATGATCAGGAAAAATCAAAGAACTCTCAGAGTTAAGGTATACTCTGGTGCCATCAGGTAGTTGTATTTCTCTCTTCTCACCAGATTTTGTAGACTTTTCTACTAATGTCAATGGCTCTTCAGTTACTTCAAACTGAAAGCTGTTCTTGTAAATCACGAAGGAAAGTGATAAAACAACCAGAATTAATGCTGCAATACTGATGTAGTGAGCAGCGCCATTTCTTTGCCAAGATGGTTTAGTGGTATGTTTGGTTACATCCTCTTCAAGCATTGAACTCAATCTCTTCCAGATCTTTCCCTCTGTTATTTGCTTCTCACCTTCATAAAATGCAGGAACAATCACTTGCTCATCATTTTTTGAGTCGTACCATTTGTTCAGGATCCTCCTCTCTTCATCAGTAGCAGTTCCTTTTAAAAACCGCTCAGCTAACCTTTCTATTTCCTTTTCATCCATTTTATGAAGTTCCAAATTGCGCATTCATACTAATAAGTCAGTTAACTCTGGTAGTTTACCTGGTTTCATTAAATATTTTTTTTATTGAAGGTAGAGACCTGGACAAAAGGGTATCTTGTTTCAGATAAAAACAATTTCCAGAGACCCACATTAGCAGCATATTACCTGCTTTTGCCAGCACTTTGCATCAAGTATTCTGAAATGGCTGATCTCGAAAAGATGGATTACAAGGTGATCGCCTTCGGTAGGAAAGAAATAGCTAAAAGCTTAGAAATATAGTATACCAGATATAGCAGAGGCAGTAATACCTAAATCGGAAAGCCTTACTCTCAATTTCTTTCTGGCCTGATCAAGGTGACCTTCCACGGTGCGTTTCGAAACCCCTAACTGCTCTGCTATTTCTCCGGATGTCTGTCCTTTTTGATTAAGCCTAAAAACCAGGTTACACTTTTCAGGCAGCTTATTGATTTCAGATTCTATTAGTCCATATAACTCTTCGAATGAAAGCCATTCTTCAGTTTCATTGCTGTGTTCAGTAACCAATTTCTTGTTCTCATTTATATACCGTCTTCTCACAGATTGGCTGGCATATAAATTAAAAATTTTATACTTAAGTGCACTGAATAAAAAGGATGTAAGAGATTTATGTATATGTAAGCGCGATCGTTTTTCCCAAAGCTCAGTGAAAATTTCCTGTATAAGTCCCTCTGCATTTTCCTTAGAGTTTAAGCGGTTATAAGCAACTGCATAAAGTCTTTCCCAATAGGACCGATAAATAATTTCAAATGCTTTTCGGTCATCTACCAGTAAAAGTTGAATTAATTCCTCGTCAGTGTACTGCAATTGTTAAAATACTTATAGTCTAAGATGCTTAACCCGGGCAGTTATATCAACCCATTTTAATCATTAGTTAAGTTTCGAAAGTATAAATGTAATTAAAAAAATAATATAACGATAATATTACTTTTACATCCTTAATATTTTAACAAAGAACTTATCGACGAGAATTCTTCTTCAAATTAGGATAGCATTACACCTCTACTTTTGTGAACTATTAAACTAATCAGCCAGGGTAACATCAATAAAAGGGGCAGAATCCAAATTACTTTATATGAAAAGTATTCAAACTCATTATGTACGTTGTAGATTTTTTTATAACTCCCATAGAGTTTAACTACATAGTCCGTAGTATAAGGATCAATAGCATCAGGGTAGTAAAGGTCTGCCATGCGGCTATAGGGTTCTCTTGACAGTTCGGGGTTGGCCTGAATTGCTGCTGTATCATGAGGAACTACGATTCCATAATCCGGGTCTAAAATATAGGTTGTTGTATCATTCAATTCTGCTCTCAACACTACATGATGCCCACCAATATCCATTAGCTCACTTTTTATTCCTTGCTCGCCCAAAACCCCTTTTAGTACAATGCAATGAGATGAGCAAACTCCGACACCTCTCTCTAGATTCTTCTTATAATTACTGAAATCATACCGTTCGTATTTCTTGGGATTGATAAATGAGGCTATATAAAGCATGTAGTTTTCCCAAACAGGTACTCTCATATGAAATTTATCTATTCCCTGCCTTTTCCAGTAGTGAGCATAGCCATCATGGATCAGACTATTTGCCCGAATTGCATATTCCACATTGCTTTCATTTTCTTTTCTTTCCAATGAGTCTAAAATGGCAGGATATTTAATGGTAACATCATTTACCCTGTTGCGAAAGGTTTTTTCGAGATCGTATAATTCAGGGTTCCGCATGGTTTTAAATATCCCGAGAATATTAACCGATAACAGGACCACGCCGATAATGAACAATATCACTTTGGTTGTTTTCATATCATATTTCAATTTTTAAGGACAATTAGTGACTTACCGCCATCCATATATCATTCTGAGTATTAGCTACATTATTCAAGTCAGTTTACTGCAAGAAATTACCTGCTTGAACTGAATTAAAATCTAAATTTGGATTGCACCACACTGGGAATCAGGTACCGATTATATTTTATTTTTAGCGGACCCAAAACAATCTCTGCACACCCATAAACACTTTTGTATTAAAATCACGCCCTTCTGCCTTGATCCAATAGCTGAATAAAATGAAAAAGTTCCTCCGCTCTGTTTGCCCTATTCCAGACAGCAAAAAGTTCGGTTTTCTGAATGACCTCCTTTAACTCAATAAATTTGATATGATAATTATGATCATCTTTAAGGGATATGGGAACGATCGAAACACCCAGCCCACTTTCAATCAATTTAAATATGGTGGGGCCATGAATCGATCTGTAAGAGATTTGCGGGCTAAACCCTGCATCCGAACAGATATTCAGGATCTGCTGATAATACATCCGGCAATGTTCGTTTGGATAAAGAATGAAAGATTCTTTTGACAGCTGTTCTACTCCTGTAAAGTTTTCTTCACTGATCCAATGGTCTTTGGGAAGTACCAATGAAAAGTTCTCTTTGTACACTGACTGAATAGCTAATGCTGGAGAAATTCGATTTAATCACATGAATCCAATGTCGATTTGCTGATTACTTTATATCATACCGTACGAAAAGCTTGATGATGCCATTAAAATACAGAACGAATGTGCCTCGAGGTTTATCTTCCGCATTATTCTCAACGGATATGAGAGAAACTGAAAAGTTCCTTTCAGTCCAGGGGTCTGACTGTGGAATAGCCAATATCAACATTGGTACTTCGGGAGCAGAAATCGGTGGTGCCTTTGGAGAAGAAAAAGATACCGGTGGCGGCAGAGAAAGTGGTTCAGACGCATGGAAATCATACATGCGAAGGCAAACATGTACCATTAACTATGGAAGCGACCTCCATTTGGCTCAGGGAATCAGGTTTGACGTTTAAACCACTGCAACTTTAATGCTATAGCTAAGATGTAAAACACTTGGTTATTTCTCGATGAATACCTTCAAAGAATATTGCTCACCACCTGGATACTCCACCTTCAAAAAATACAGTCCGGGGGGTTGATCCATGAGCATTCTTTGAGTACTTGTTGCGTTATTATCAAATAAGAAGGTCTTAACATCTTTCCCAAACGAATCGATTAACCTAGCCTCAACCGGCCAGGGTTCTTTGGGGCCTTTCGCCCATGTAAATTCGCCTTTTGAAGGGTTAGGATAAATCCGCACTTTCAGTTTTCTTTCATCGATTGTTTGGAGCGGAGCATTAAAATACTCCAGCGCAAACTCAAAAGCGTCATTCCCGATCTGCTCGCCGATCAGGCGGCCATTGATGTCGTCTGCCGGTGGATGAATGCCTCCCCAGATACGGGAAAGACTACATTGATCGGAGGCATCCTGATAGGTGGCCCACTGCAGGATGATGTTTTCTGCCGGACCATCCTCAAAAACAAGGAACTCATTTTTTTTGATCTCAAACTCACCCATTCCTCCCGGGAAAAAACGATCCCCTGTGATCCGGGTAAGCACTTCAGCTGCAGCCCGCGAAAACGTGGAATGTCCGGACACATACCCTGCAAAAGGAGGCGTAATGAATGTAGGCCGCTGGTAGGGCCACCAATTTTCCGCCAGCTCCCAATCAACTCCTGAGACATCGGTATCCGGATCACCGATATAATCCGGCCCTCGCCAGGCCTTAAGTTTAATTTTATTCAGGTTTTCCATCGAACTCCCCACCAGCGGATCTTCTGCGCCGACCAGTTCTATGCAGCCCTCCACCAGAGGTATACCTCCTATGTGGTAGTTGGCCAAGCCAGGATCACTGCTTTGGCCACGCTCCGCCATATACCGAATGGCTGAAACAGGCCGGACATAATCATAAAATCCTTTGATGCTCCAGGCCGTCACAGCAGCATCATGCATCGCACCCCCCAGGATAAAATATGCCTTAACATCCCATTCAAGGTCATCCAACACCTCACCTTCTCCACCAAAGCGTTTCTCCAATGCCGGATGATTATTGACATAATTAAGTATGGTAAACCAGTGACCAGGTGGCGTCTCAGAATCCGGACCATCCGCCCAAAACTCAGCCAGAACACGTGCATAATCACCCAGCCTGACAACCTGAGGAGCATAAGGCTCATTGGTCACAGGATTTAAGCCATGGCCTGAAGAAGGGTCTCCCCCCTCCAGATAAGCGTAAAATTGATCATAATCAGCAAAATCCAGAGGCATATTACTCAAAGGAAGATTACCCAATGACGCAGGTGAAATATCTATTTCCGTATCCAAAGCCGCATCAAGGTGCCCTGACCAGATCGCTACCAGGGAAAAATTCCATTTGTACAGGTCACTGGAAGCACCTCCGTTCACAGGATCTAAATTCGGTGGAGGGCCCGGATCGTGATACAAAGTCCAGTCGTGCCCATATCTCTGCCTTAATGACCGATGCTCCGCTTTCAGAGAAAAAGGTACCGTCTGCCCCCATTCTGGGCCCAGAAACGAGGGCGTGCTTCCGGGAATCTCATTGCCACTCTGATCAATGAAAACATCGAACGAAATGGGTTGCCACCGGTTGGGATCGGTCATGTCCGGATTTCCAGGATTTGAAAGGTTAATGGGATCATTGACCGGAACATAAAATTCATTTTCGTATCCGTTATACTCCCCCGCTCCATCTTGTATTCCATAGTCGATGTATTGAGAAGCAATATAATTGCCCAGTGCAGCTGCTGACCCTGCCGAATAGTCAAGGCTGGTGAAATTTTTGTCATAGCCCATCACCTCAAGCAGGGAATCAGCCTGCTTCATCACATGAGTGACCCCAGGTGAATAGGCAAAGCGATGCTCAATCATACGGTAGGCAGCATAGCTTATGGTTTTGTCTCTCAGCTCCTCTACAGTTTCTGTGACTCCTTTAAAGCCCTCGAATAAGCTGGTAAAACCATGGACTTCCTCACCAATCAGGTAAGGCCGGTCGGTAGCAGAAAAGATGGCCCAGGCATCATACATAGCCGCTGAAACATGAAACAGGTTGCGGGCATGAACTGTTGGACGGGCATAATCGTTCCTTATTCCCTCAAGTAGCACCTCATTCCATTTTCTGGCCATGGATGGTTGGGCATTTACCGCAGAACAAGCAATCAGGAAAGCCATGACGACCACTATCCGTTTTATTACACCCATAGTTGATAGGATTATTTTTGAAAGCTATCGAAAGTACATTTTACTATTAAGTAAGTGTTTCGAAAGTTCAAAATTAACAAAAATACAGAAAGTGATAAAATACTGGTCATCCTAAACATATTGGAGGGCTCCAATGTTAATCAACAAAAACACATTGCAATCAAACCACAATCTCACAATCAAATGAAAGTACTCATCATAGGCGCAAACGGACAGATCGGTCAGCTGATCATTGATAAAATGAACGATTCATCAGACTTTACGCCTACAGCATTTATCAGGAGTGAAGATCAGGTCAGTCAATTTAAGTCAAAAGGGATTGCGACAGCAGTGGCTAGCCTCGAAGGCCCGGTAGATGATCTTGCAAAAAAGATGAAGGGTCAGGATGCTGTCATCTTCACGGCAGGATCAGGCGGAAAAACCGGTCCCGATAAAACGCTGACGGTAGACCTGGACGGAGCAGTCAAGGCTATGGAAGCAGCATTGTCTTCCGGAGTGAAACGTTTCGTAATGGTCAGTTCATTGCGTGCTGATAACCGGGAAATCTGGGAAAAGTCGGGTATAAAACCATATTTGGTGGCCAAGCACTACGCAGACAGAATACTAAAGGATATCGGACTGGACTATACCATTCTCAGACCTGGCAGGTTGCTAGATGAACCAGGGACTGTTCAGATAACCTTGAAAAATACCACGGATCAAAAGGGTGTTCCGAGAGCTGACGTCGCGAATCTGGCTGTGGAAGTGTTGCGACACCCCGTCACCATCAGCAAGGTCATCGAATTCAATACGGGCGACACACCGATTACTGAGGCCGTGCAAAGCCTTTGATCATCCTGTAAACAGGAAAAGCCACGACAGGTGGCTTTTCAATCCGATTATAGTGCTGTGTATCATTCCAAAATATTCCGCATATACTCAATGCACTTCTCCACTTCTTTCACGGCATCTGATCCTTCGGGGATTTTGTATTCCAGCTCCAGGAAGCAATCGATGTTCCATTGCTCTTCTTTGATGAGACCTAATACATCTGCAATAGGGGTCTCTCCCTTTCCAAATTCCCTATTGGAATTAGGATCCGGATTGCTTGCATTGGTCTTGTCCTTGATGTGGAGCATCGGGATTTGGTCATGATATTTTTCGATGAGCTCATTGGGATGCTTGCCTGTGGTGCCCACATAGTGCCCAATGTCCAGGTTGAGCCTATTGGCCGGTGAGGCTGCCAACATGGCATCCAAATCAAAATCCGGTTCTGCAAATTGCGCGTGATTGTGGAAGATGGCCAGACTGTTATGCTTTTCGGCAAACTTACCCATCCGTGTCCAGGCAGATTCACGGGCCTCATCTGTTATGCCATATGCCCCTAGGGTGTTGGCCGCTTTGTAGGCATAATCTATTTCAGCATCTGACCACGATGATGGCGCAAACTTGGCAATGTGCATATTGACACCTGCGCTGTTATATTTTTTGCGAACCTCTTCATATTTTGACATGGGCAGTGAAAGCCGCCATTCCTTTTGGGCTTCTTTGGCCGCTTCTACCGCTTTGGCGTGCTCTGTTTTTTCTTCATCTGAAGCATCTCTGCTCAATCGACCGGGACCTTCCGGAATACCCAACCCTTCTTCCAGCACTCGTCTCATCTCCAGGGCATTCACTCCGGCCTTCACCACATAGTCAAGCACCTCATCGATGCTGTGCGGGACTGAGCGATAAGAGTATGTCGTCAGCCCAAGTTGTACGCCATTGACTTTGGAGTTGGGCATTTTGGAAGAGCTGCTTCCTGCACAGGAAATGATATTAAAAGGGACTACGGAAACGGCTGCCGCGGTGGCTGCGTTTCCTAAAAATTTTCTTCTGGTTTGGGTAAGTTTCGTCATAGGTCTTAAAATAGATTGATTATATCAAATATATGGGATTTTTGGTAAGTGAGTGGATTGGATTTAGATACCTTTAAAATCGCAAAAAGTTGTTGATAAATAAACCACGTGTGGTTGAGTTATGAACTACGTGTGGTTGAACCGCCAATCACGTGTGGTTTTTCTACCCATTTTAAATGCGTGAAAATAGGTGCTTGGTGCATGGTTTTCATCAGGGTTAATTCTCTCTTCTACGGAGGATGATATGAAGGATAAAGCTTTGTTTCCTACATAAGCGCCTGAATAAAACGTCCCAAGCGTAAAAGGACAAAATCTTTTTAGTATTTTAGAAATACATTAACCCTAACCCCAAAAATCTTGAAAGCTCAAATACCCACTTCTAAAAAAAGTTCTCGTCGTAATTTCTTCTCTAAGGCCGCCCTGGGTGTATCAGGAGCCATGCTGGCCACGTCATATGACGGACTGGCGGAGTCGATAGAAAAGACACCAAAAGCCTCTGCACCTTCAGACCTTAAAATTACAGACATCAAATGTGGCTTCATTAGAGGTGAACATAGTCTGTTTGTAAAAATCTACACCAACCAGGACATTGTCGGCCATGGCCAGGCGGTAGATGGAGTGTATGGCACCTATTATGTGGTGAACCATCTTGCACAAAGGCACCTGATTGGTCAAAACCCATTGAATATTCACAGGCTGCAGGAAGAAATGCGGAGAGGTGGACTGTTTAAAGGTGCACAGGCTGGCATGTATGTTTGTGTGATGACCGCTATTGAGACCGCATTATGGGATATTCTCGGTAAGGCACTCGGTGTTCCCGTATACCAGCTGCTTGGAGGAAAGTTTCGGGACAACATCCGTGTTTATTGCGATACGGCAGGCAGCCGCCTGGAGCCCGAAGAGATGGGCAGAAGAGCCAAAGAAGATGTAGACAAGTATGGTTTCACAGCAGTGAAGTTTGACATCGATGACCGAGGAGACCCCAACAAGCTGGACCCTTATAACTGGAGTGTCAGCATCCCCGAGCTGAGGCGTATGGAGGCCCAGATAGCCGCAGTAAGAGAAGCAGTAGGCCCCGATATCGACATCTGTGTAGATTGCCATGGCCGCTTCGATGAAGCAGCGGGCATGAAAATCGCGAAGGCATTGGAACCTTACAATTTGATGTGGCTGGAAGAGCCTGTGCCAGCAGAAGTTCCTGCATCTTATGCACGCATCCGGGCCAGTACCACCACCCCCATCTGTGGGGGCGAAAACTGGTACCTGACTTATGGGTTCAGAGAGGCATTCGAATTGGGAGCTGTCGATGTGATCATGCCTGACCTCCAAAAGTGTGGCGGACTGGGTGAAGGGCAACGAATTGCTAACCTGGCCAATACCTATAATGTGCCATTTGCTCCGCACATGGTGGCTTCCTACCTGGGGGCGATGTCCTCAGCGCATGTGTGTGCTGCAGTCCCGAATTTCCTGATCCTGGAATGGCAGATCTACTTCCATAAAAATGAAATGTTTAATGAGATCGTGACCTTTGACGGGCCGATGCTGACGGAAGATGGACATATACCTGTTAAGAATGTACCGGGTATTGGTGTGGAGATCAATGAAGAGGGTATGCGGAAGTATGCGTCGCCGGGGATTCCTTTTTTTAAGTAGGTTTTTACTGATGGCAGGTGAAGACCTGCTTTTCGCGGTGGTGGGTGAGGACACCATAGCCGTCAACCTAAGAAGATTCTTAATTTAATTTACATCTTTAATAAATCCCGAAGGGATGCCAGTATTATAGATGCTAGATCGAACATAAGATCCTAACCCCGAAGGGGTGTTATTATGTCACTCCTTCGGAGTTTATTCTTACATTAACGATATTTCTACAATCCTGTCATCCCTTCGGGATTAGAAATGTAAACCGTTTTAAGTAAATAATTATTAAGTTGACGGCAATGGTGAGGACACCTACCACGGAAAATGGATAATGGAGCGCCAATATTAGCCCTCAAAAATAAGGTCCCTCCTCCAGTAACAACTGCACCTTTGGGTTCGCCTTTTTTGCGGCTTGCACCACCTGATCGCTTAGGTCATTGCCAAGCAGATAAACCCTGGCCAGAGATGGAAAATAGCCAAGCTGTATGATACCCGGATCATCTATTTTGGTGTAGGATAGATTCAGCATTTCCAGCTCCGGTAACTTAGTCAGGTAAGTAAGGCCATCAGAGCCGATTTTTGTTTTCTGAAGATATAACTCCTTTAAATTCTTCATCTTGCTCACCAGGTAAAGCCCATCATCGCTGACCTCACTGCCTACGATGGATACTTTCCTGAAATATGCATAATAAGGACTTAGTTTCTTCAGGCTCTCATCGGTTATATGGGAAGGAGGAAAAGTCATGGAAAGAGAGAAAAAGGGCTCACGGCCCTCCTCGCTTTCGTACCTTTTTACTTCCAAACCAATTTCGGATGCTATGACTTTCAATTTCTCTTCAATCTTTTCCAGCTCTTGCTCCGTTTGATATTGTCTGACGAGGTGTGCTGTTAGCTCGGGCAGGTAGGCCTCTACGTTTTCCAGCAAAAGGCTGTCCTGGATTTCACCTACTTTTTGGTTCGGTAAAGCTCCCTGGTTGATCCAACCAGTCAGAATCTTGATCTCTAACTCTGTCAATGGGGTCTTCCCTTTGGGCGGCATCCGGTCCTCATGATCTGCTGGTAGCAGAACGCGCTTCACCAACTCACTAGCATCCGGTGCTCCCGCTATCACGGCCCTACTTTGACTTTCGCCTCCTGCCATCAACTGGTCATAGCTGGTCATGTCGTAGCCACCTTTCATCTTATTTTGGTTGTGACAACTCATGCACTTCACATCTACAAATGCCATGACCACATCATCAAACAACACCATTTCCTCTTTGGTCTTGATGTTGGCTTCCTTCAGTGCCTGATATCGTTCTATAGGTTCTGTCAGAAAATCTTCTCCATGTGTAAGCGAGCCCCCCATATGGCTGGTGATTGAGACTGCCATGACTGTGATCACCACACAGGCTAAATAGTGTTTCATGAATTTTCGATTCCTGAAAAAACACAAAAAGGCGATCGCTGTGATCAAAATCAGGATTCCCGAGAACACACCTCCATAAAAGTGCCAGGATACCAACTCGCCGGAATACCCGCCTGACTGATATAACAGGAAGCCAGTCAGGATTGCTATAATGGCAGTTAATGCACCAATTGAAATAAGGATACCTCGCACGCCATCATTTAGCCTGATCAGCTTAATAAAATCACCAAGCTCCAGCAATGCCACAAGTAGTATGGCTACAATGGGGAAATGCAGGACGAGGGGATGAAACCGGGCCACCAATTCCAGCACAACAGGCACATTGAATACCGGCAAAAAGGGAATGATCACCAGGAAAACCATCAAAAGACACAAAGCGATGACAATAGATCGGGTGTTTTCCCTGATCAGAACTTTAAATTTCGTGTTCATGAATAGTAGTAGGAATTTTATGCTTCGATGTCTGATAGTGAGCCCGTACTGTCAGCAAATCGGTCCACCTCGATATCCATCCCCTGTAACATAGATACGTAGAGATTCGCCAGAGGAGTGTCCTTGTTGAATTTAAGGTTTTGTCCTGATGCCAGTCTACCTCCTCCCTTTCCAGCCACTACCACAGGCAAATCATAGGGGGAATGTCTGTTGCCGTCTCTCAGGCCAGAGGCAAACATGATCATGGACTGATCGAGCAAATTACTGTCACCTTCCTTATAGGACTTCAGCTTATTCAAAAAGTAGGCATACTGCTCCACATGCCAAAGGCTGATGCGGGCATAAGCCTCCATGGTCTCCTTATTGTTTTGGTGATGTGACAGGGAATGGTGATTGCCGTCCACGCCCTCCAGGAAACTGAAATTTCGATTACTCACCGAGTTGCCAAACATGAGCGTGCTTACGCGGGTCGCATCGGACCAGAATGCCAGTGCCATAATATCCAGGATCAATCGGGTCTTTTCCGTGACATCGATGCCACTATACATTTCCTCATATTCATCAATTCTTTGGTCCATGCGGGTGAGCTCGGCTTTCAGATCCGCAGAAAGATTTGATTCAAACTTCTCCCTGTTTTGGTCATTTTGAATCCGCTTTTCCACTGACCGGATCGATTCCATATACTCATTCAACTTGTCATGATCAGCCCTTCCGAGGTTCCTGGATAGGTTTTGGGCGTCCTCCATCACAGCATCCAGGATGCTTTTCTTCCAGGGGTCTTCCTTTACTTTCTTTCCCGGAACGTACCGTGCAAAAAGTCTTTCAAACGCCAGTTTGGGTTCAATCTCCTTGCTTTGTGGGGTCGTGGGAGACTTCCAGGAGATACTGGAGGCATACTGAAGGGTATAACCCACATTGGCATCCACCCCGGTTTTGATCCTGTCCAATCCATACTCCAGCGAAGGGAACAAGGTCTGATCCCCTACCCTCTGAGCCATGAGCTGATCTACAGAGATCCCTCCTACATCGATGTTATCACCAGTGGTCTTGGCTATAGGCATACAGGTAAGCAGGTTGGCTGTCTTGGCATAGTGTCCATCCGAATCAGGCACAGTAGAATTCTTATTCATCAATTCTCCCAAAACAAGGATGTCATTTTTGAACTTTTCCAGTGGAGCAAGGATGGGTGACAACTGAAAATCTCTGCCAAAGCCCTGTGGTGTCCATTGATCCGGGTGCACCCCATTGGGCATAAACAAGAACGCTGATCTGACAGCAGGTTTGGGTAGACCATACGACAGTCCAAATGTCGGGCTAGCCATCGCTTCAAGATACGGGAGTGCTATGCAAGCACCAACCCCTTTCAGCATTCTACGTCTTGAGATGTGCCATTTCTTCTTCATAATAATTCTTTACCTATTTCTTTATCATTCACCTTTTCTCTAAAAGTGTAGCTTGTCACCAGGGTAATCAGAAACCCATGCGAGTCAAATTCATTTTCTAGCAGGTAATTCTGCAAAGCTCTGACAGTAGACTCATCACTAAACCCTACTGATCTTCCCAGGGCATACGAAAGCATTTTCAAGGATAGGTTCCGGGCAAACTTTTCCTTTTCACTTGCAAGAATAGATTTCAATTCACTTGGTCCGGAAAAGGCCTCCCCTGTATCCATCACGCCGGATGGGTCAATAGGTGCTTCTCCGTAACTTGTTCTCCAGCGGCCAATGGCATCAAAATTTTCCAGTCCAAGACCAATCGGGTCCATCTTTTCGTGACATGACTGACATTCCGGCTTTGAGCGATGGATCTCCAATAGTCTTCTCAAGCCAACCTCTTTATGTGCCTCTTCATCATCTTCAAGCTCACCTGCTCCCGGTGGTGGTGGAGGTGGTGGGGTGCCCAGTACCTGCTCAAGCACCCATTTACCCCTTATTACAGGACTTGTCCTTTCAGGCAGAGAACTCACTGTCAGGATGCTTCCCATCCCTAAAAGACCACCTCTGTTGCTTTCATCCAGCGCTACCATCCTCAGGTGATCCCCTTTGACATTGGGGATCCCATAATGATCAGCCAGCGTCTCATTGAGGAAGGAATAATTCCCGCTGATCAATTCGAGGAAATTCCTGGCCTCTTTCACTACATAGGAAAAATAGGTCACCGTCTCATCATACATGGCTTTTCTCAGGACTTCTGTGAGCTCAGGGTATCGCTCAGGGTCAGCCACCGGCTGATCACCTATAAGCTTTTGTATCCCAAACCACTGACTGGAAAACGTCTCCATAAACCGCTCCGACTTTTGGTCCGCCAACATCCTCAACACCTGCCCTGCCAATACAGTGGAATCCTGCAGTTGCTCGTTCTTTGCAAGGATGAGCAACTCTTCATCCGGAGCACTGCACCACAGAAAGTAAGATAGTCTGGTAGCCAGCTCAAAATCACTGATTTGATACGGTATTTTTTGTTCACTATCCTGCTCCAGCCGATAGAGAAAATTTGGGGATACCAGGATGGCTCGCAGCACCTGGGAAATGGCTATGTTAAACCTTTCAGTCTCGCTCTTTTGGTCAATACCATGATATATCGATTCGAAAAGCCCGGTCAAAACTTCTAACTCTGTCGGTTTCAGGAACCTCCTGTAAAATTTTGAGGCAATAGGTGTGATGACTTTTCTGGCCGCAATCACTTCATACTTTACGGGTTCGTAATCACTGATCACCATGGATTTGAACCATTCAGATATCCGTTGCCAAATGGTAATTTCAAACTCAAAAGAAACAATCTTGCTCCATAACTCCGGATCCTCCCTAAGCTCATCAACAATGATTTCACTGGCCTGGTAATACCGCTCGAGTTTTAACGGAGACATAAAAAGGGTTCGCGCCTGATTGTCGAATCCACCGCCCCCTGATCCGTCTGTGGGAAAGTACTCCATGGCAGCAAAGTCTACCCCCAGCAAATCTTTGATGGTATACTGGTATTCCAGATGACTCAGTCTTCGTGCGGCGACTCGCCCAGGGTTTTTCATGTTTATGGAACTAGACAAAAGCTGATTAATACCTTCAACCAAAACCTCATATTGTTCCTTACTAAGTGGTTTTTCTGATTTCGGTGGCATTTCACCGGATGCAATGATTTCATGCACCCTGAGCCATAATTGACCATCCTTATAGATTCTGGTAAGGTCGTCATACTTCTCCAGGTTGATCCCTGCCCTGGACCTTTCATGTCCATGACAGTTGTAGCAATGTTGTTTTAAGATCGGTTGGACACTTTTTTGAAATAGTGCCTGATCATCAGCATCACAAAATGCTACACTTTGAATGAAAAAGAAGAGAATGAGTACAGATGCAGGCTTTTGCACTTCAACATCAATTTTTGGGTGTTTCAACACGCTTTTGAATATTCTAAAACTAAGTCAATTGTGCCAAATTCACAAGGTCAAAGGAAACCACACCAGTATTGACGAGGTTATGATAAACAAAAAAAGAGGGTAACATTTAAGTCACCCTCTCATTATCAGAATAAAACGCTTAAAAATTAATTCTCTAGTCTGACTTCTATGATACCTGAATCTGTCGCACCTGAAAACACTACGGTAATAGCGTCACCAACATCGGTCAGGCCAGCTTCAGTTTTCGTGTAGGTAACAGACCCTTCTAAACTATTGCTTATAGTCACGTTCTTTTTAGTGCCTGCTAAAGGCAATAGCTGCAATGCTCCTCCCGGATCCCATGAAGGAACCTGGGCTTTCAAAACTTCTGCAACCATCACATCTCCTGGTTTTGCATTTGGAAAATAACCATTTACTGTGAAGTCAGGCTGTGCAACTGTTGCTGGTGTTGCAGTGACCTCAGAAATTTCCGTAAAGATCACATTCCCATTTTCATCCCGAGGGATATCAAAATAGGGCTGATCCGTACAGCTGGTCATTAGAACAAAAGCTATCAATGATATTGTTAATATATTTTTAGTTTTCATATCTTTTCGATTTTACAATTTCATTTAATTAGTTACCTGCTCCAGACTGTACTGGTAAATAGGCAAAATTCTGCTGAATCACACCATTATTGGCCATCTCATTACCTGGTATTGGCGACAACAAATGCTGTGCTGTAAAAGCAAAGTTGAAAATCTCTGGCTGATGACCAATGAAGTTCTGGATAGCAGAAATCTCATTGTTGCCATAAACCACACACTTCCTGGTTCTGCGTTGATCCCAGAGCATCTTGTTTTCCATGACAAGCTCCCAGGCCCTTTCACTCAGGATATCCTTTAATGTAAGGGTGTTTCCATCCAGTGGAGTTAAACCAGCTCTGTCTCGCACTTCGTTGATTCCTTTTTCGATCTCTGCAGCACTCGCACCAAGCGCCCAGTTCACTTCTGTAAGCATCAACAAAATATCAGCATATCGGTAATGCGTCCAGTTCAGTCCGGAAGCTTGTGTAGATTTTACTGATGCTGCATCGTAATATTTAATCACATGCGGAATGAATCTAACTGTATCAGTAATATCATCAGCTTTGGTATCCCAGGTAAAGAACATGCCTGAAGGCCAGGTGTTGTCCGAAACTGCTGCTCTTGCATCATTAGCGGCATATGAATCATAATAGTGTTGAGCTACTGTGAATGATCCGTTTTCATCTCCAATGGCAATTCCACTAAGCAGAGGTAAGGAAGGCCTAATGATATTATTACCTCCATACTGAACTGAGTACTGAACCTGGAATATGGCTTCTCCTTTGTTGTTCATTGCAGGATCATGCAAATCATCATATGTCCCTAAAGCATACTTGCCATAAAGAGCATCCAGCTGAGTTTTGGCCTTTTGCAAAAACGCAGTAGCACTTGGAGTACCTACAGGATAGTTTTGCATCGTCCAGGCACCAGTACCACACCAATCTTTTGAAGGATCAGTTTCTACTTCCTGATAAGGGTATCCCGAAGCTGTTAGGTATACATCAGCTAAAATTGCTCTCACAACATCCTGAGTAACCCGCCCGTTGGTCGAACGACCAGCCGGTACAACGTTCAAAGCAAACTCAAGGTCAGGAATAATCACCTCATCGTAAATGGTCTTAAGACTTGTGCGTGGTGATGATGCTTCATCTACATTGGCCAAAGGCTCTGTGATCAATACGGCATCTCCCCAGTATCGAACAATACAGAAGTAATAAAATGCTCTCAAAGCCCTTACTTCACCCATGTACTGGTTCATTAGGGTCTCAGATATTTCCACTGACGGAAGCAGACTCAACGCAAGGTTTGCATCCTGAACACCTCTGTACCAGTTTGTCCATTGATTATTGAAATTGTCCAACAGGCTACCAGTCACCTGGTTTGTTGCATACTTATCAAACTGAGCATGTGGCTCATCAGTATAGGACCCACCTGTAGGAAACTCTAATGTATTGGGTAAGTTATTTCCCCAATCCCTGGCACCACCAGTCCAGGTAGCAAGTTGTCGATATGCTCCAAAGGTAATTGGTTCAGCAAATTCTCTACCTGACAGGTCAGCTTCCGCTGTATACGCATTTGTTGGAACTTCTTCCAAAAAATCCTCGCAACCCGTTAGTGTGATTAAGAACACTCCAACCAACACTACAGATCGCAACATGATATTATTAATTATATATTTCATTGTATAAAATCTTTATTGATTAGAAATTAACATTTACACCTAATATGAAGTTGGTCGGGTTTGGATACTGGTACTTGTCAATGTTTTGTGCATTGGGACGTGCCTTATCCAGTGAACTACCTTCCGGATCATATCCTTCCATTTCTATAGCTGTCAGCAGGAAGAAATTCTCCATGGCATAATAAATCCTTAATCTACTGATGCCGAATAAGTCTTGGATTGAATATCCAATGGACGCATTCTGGCCTCTAATAAATGCCGCATTATACATTTGGTGTGTATCTGTGAATGAATCATATCTGGCACCAGCATTACCTGCTCGAACCTGTGCAACAATGGCATCCTGATTATCAGGTCTCCATGCATCCAGTACTCTGTTTACCATACCAGACACGAATTGTCTGTCTTCAGCAGATTCATGAACGATTGCCTTGTCAACTCCACCTACAAACTGAATAGTCATGTTTGCATCCCAGTTTTTGTAAGTCAGGTTGTTGGTAAATCCTCCAAAGACTTTCGGATAAGAATTACCAATGATGTCACCATCTGTTAACAATTCAATCTTTCCATCCTGGTTGGTATCCTCAAACTTCAGATCTCCAGGTACACGTCCATATCGTGCTGCTTCTGCTGCCTCCATGGTACCCCATGTTCCCATACGGTTGAGTCCGAAGAATGAACCAATTGGCTCTCCAACCCGATACACTGAAGTAGCGTTACCAGCTCCGGTATCTACATAAACATCTGCCCCGGTTGGTCCAAGTTCCTTGATCTCATTTCGGTTGGCTGTCAGTGTTAAGCGTGATTCCCAAGATAAATCAGCTGTTTGAACGTTGGTAGTTGATACCGCCAATTCAATTCCCTGATTTTCAACTTTACCGTAGTTTACGAATGCACTACCTGGTGCTGTAGAATTTGGCAAAGGAAGGTTAAACAACATATCGGATGTAAGCTTGTGATAGTAGTCTACAATCAGGTTAATTCTGTTATTAAACAACCCAATGTCAAGTCCGATGTCCCATTGTGTAGTTGTCTCCCATTTCAGGTCAGGGTTTCCGGTTGAACCAGGATAAAAACCTGATCTAAGACCGTCACCAAACCAAACATTGGCAGTACTAATGTATCGTTGAGTCACGAAACTACCGATCTCCTGATTACCTGTCTGACCTAAACTACCCCGTAGCTTAAGGTTGGAAACTGTGCTGTTTCCTGATAAGAAGCCTTCATCAGAGATCCTCCATCCTGCACCTACTGAAGGGAAGAATGCATATTTATTGTTAGGTCCGAATTTTGAAGAACCATCAATCCTACCTGTTGCGGTCAACATATATTTTCCGGCAAAGTCGTAATTAACCCTCGCAAAATAGGAGTTCAATGCACTTCTTTGATTTCTGGATAAAGCTCGAGCCGGGTTTGTTCCTGCATCTAAATTATTATAGAGATAAAAATTTGATGGGAATCTTGAGGCCTGCGCTTCTACCCACTCATTTGTTGTTTCCTGCCAGGAAAGACCTAAAATACCTGCGAATGAATGATTACCAACTGATTTTATATAGTTCAGGTAATTTTCATTTTGCCAGTAGAACCATCTTTCATTACTTCCGCGTGCATCAGAATTTCTGGTGCCTTGAAAATCTCCGTTAAACCATCGGCTATCTTCACTTCTATTGTCTATAGAAAGGTTCGATTTGAAACTTAAGTCTTCAGTGATTTGGGCATTTAGGATAATACCTCCGGTAACCTGATTGTTGAGATAGTAACCATCTCTCTGATCCATGGTATACACAATATTTCTCCAGTTTTCACCAACAGGAAAATCACTTCCTGTACTCCATTTACCTGCATAGATTCCATAAATTGGATCATCCGGATATTTGGTAGGTAAAATTGGCCAGGTTTCAGAAACTGTTCGTAGCTGGTCATCTCCCCTTGCATTTTTAGAACGGGAAATCAACACGTTTGCACTTATTCCCAACCAATTAGTCATCTCAATGTCTGTTGAGAACCTGAAGTTTGTTCTCTTATAATAAGATTCCAGTAGCAGACCTTCCTGATCAGTGTGGCCCATTCCAAGCGCGTATTTTGCACTCTCGGATCCACCTGTGATGTCTACGTAGTGATCCTGAGACAAAGAGTTGTTAAATGCGATTTCTTCCCAGTTTGAGTAGAATCGAGGTTTGTAATAATTTCCATCATTCCCCTGAAGGTCCATGAAGTAACCTCCTTGTGGAACCTGCTCAAATAAATGAGGCATTTCTGACCATGAAGCTCCTGTTCCTTCTCCACCTCTGTAATCCTTCGCTTTGTTCAGCGTACCATACTTGGGAGTATTGGTAAAAGCCTGCTCATAGAGATAGAAAAACTGATCAGTGTTAACAGTATAGTTGTGTCGCTGCATGGTTCCTAATGTAACAGAACCATTGTAGTTGACCTTTACTTCACCAACTTCACCTTTTTTTGTGGTGATAATAACTACACCGTTTGCACCCCTGGTACCGTAGATGGCTGTAGCCGAAGCATCTTTTAAGATATCAATGCTTTGAATATCCTGAGGGTTGATGTTTTTCAATGCATTGCTCACACCGATGATTCCATCCACAACGAATAGCGGATCACTATTGGAATTGATGGAGTTCGTACCACGTATCCTGATGATTGGGTTTGAACCCGGATACCCAGCTCCTTGTCTGATCACCTGAACACCAGATACTTTGTTTTGAAGTGCCTGGCCCATGTTTACCACAGGTCTGTCAACAAGCTCCTTACTGGACACACTGGAAACTGATCCGGTTACGTCTCTTTTGTTCTGAGTACCGTACCCGATTACGACCACTTCTTCCAGTGATTCGACGTCCTCATTGAGTTGTACATCCACTACTGATCGTCCGCTTACTGACACTTCGACTGTTTCGTAACCTACGAATGATACTGTAAGGGTGGCATTCTCAGCTACACTCAATGAATAATTTCCAGATACATCGGAAATAACACCATTGCTGGTGCCCTTTTCCTGAACAGTTGCTCCGGGAAGACCTTCTCCGCTCTCATCCGTCACTTTTCCTCTTACAGTGACTTGCTCTTCAATGAGGATTTCCAGAGGTCTTTTGATTTTTCCACTGGACTTTTCGTTCACACTGATAATGTTGTTAACCTGTTTAAATTCCAGGTTATACTTCTCAGATAGGAAAAGCAACACTTTTTCAACAGACCCATCTCGAGTACTGTAAGAAACGCGTTGATCATGATTTACGGATGACTTATCATAGATAAATGAAAGATCCGTCAGTCTTTCAATCTCGTTAAAAGCTTCACCCAACGAAGTATTGTTTAGGTGAATCGAAATCTTGATCTCCTTTACACTAGTGTTTTGAGCCGCTCCATCCTTTGCAAAGAGTACTGTGGAAAGTACAACCTGCATAATGAATATCCTGACGGTCCAATTCATAAATTTTAAGAATTGAGGTACAAATAATTGCATATATTTACAAGGTTTAATGATGTGGTTATTAAACAATTATGATTGCCTTTCACGCCAATAAAAGGCTTTCATTGCAGGCTTTCGGCTACCGGAAGCCTGTTCTTTTTTCTATGTTTTCATATGGGTCATTTACGCTGTTTTTTTATTACTACTTCTTTGTTTTGAATTTCAAAGTCAAATTCCTCCGAGTGGCCAATTCCAATGAGAACCTCTTTCAAAGGTTCATTTTCAAATTGCCCGCTAAAAGACCACCTGGCCAACTCATCTTTTACATGAATGTCCACTCCATACCATTTCTCCAATTGCTGGAACACCTGACTGCTGGAGGCATCTCTAAAGATCAGCACATTATCCACCCAGGCTATATCGGCATAGTCAAAATCATTGATTTCATCAAAAAAGCCATTGTTCTCTGCCACCATCTCACCCGGGGCCAGTATGACCGCGTCATCAATCTTGGAAGAAGTTACTGAAACTTTACCCGAGGTCAGGTATATGCTGGTAGATCCTTTTTCATTTCTAATACTAAAAGAAGTGCCAAGCGCCTGAACAACCACATTACCTACTACAACCCGGAAGGGTCTGGATGCATCCTCAGCCACCTCAAAATAAGCTTCACCGGTTAAGTTCACCACCCGACTGGAGTCTGAAAAATACTTTGGAAAATCAATGCTACTCTCAGCATTGAGCTTGACCTTACTACCGTCCCGTAGATGAACCTGCAATTTTTGCCCCGCTAAAGTTTTACGTGATTCAGTGATCACAGGGACTTCTGTAACTACTTCTGGCTTATTGAATTCGGGTAATAAATAAACGATAGCAACAAGAATAGCCACACTAGCGGCAATGGAAAGATACCTTAACGTATTGCGTCTGGATTCGAGGAATCTCCTATTCGTTATCTCTTTTTTTTGACTTGCTTCTATTTTCTTAAAAATATCCTGATACACCTCATCCCTCTCTTCAGTGAATTTGTTTTTTGGGTCATTCCAAAACAAACCAATCTTGCTCAGCCCCTCAGGGCTGATATGGTGCTGCTCGAGCAAACTTTTAAGTCGGTGTTGCTCCTCCAGGTTCATGTTTCCTTTAAGATATTTATAGATTAGTTCGTCTATATTCATTTATTACTAGCGCTTGTAATAAAGAGTGAATTCGGCTATTGACAGGTGGAGTCTAATTGAAATATTTATATTATTTTTATAAATAGAGCAACATCACCGATATGATATTTAAAAGAAGTGAGGTTTGATTGAGAATTATTCAATCAATTTGATATGAATTCTGAATTAGGCGTTTACTGCTTCTCTGACTTGAACGTCACTATACTTTTCAGAAATGAACACCCTGATTTTAGCTATGGCCTTGATCATATGGCTCTTCACAGTAGCTGTAGCAATGCCTAATTCTACAGATATTTGCTGGTAGGTCATGTCTTTTTCCCTGGATAAGGCAAATACCAGCTGACATTGATCAGGTAATGATTTGATGGCCGCTTCCAGGTCATTAAGCAACTCCTTTTCGATGAGCACCCGCTCAGGGTCACTCATGTCAATCTTCTTCAGCATTTTTTCAATGTCATTGTCACCAATCCTATGTGGGGATTTTGAGAGTACCTGGAGCGCTTGATTTTTAACAGCGATAAACAAATAGGCTTCAATATCTCGGACCTTGCTAAAGTCGATTCTTGAATTCCAAAGGTTTACGAAAACATCGGATATGACATCTTTCGCAATTTCCTCACATTTTATCAGGGAAGTAGCAAAAGCATACAGTCGACCAAAATGCTCTCTGTACACCTGATCAAACTCCACTTTATATGAAATGATATTTTGGGGTCTCATGGAACGATCGGGTTATAAGCTGGTTTAAATTGGATTCCTTAAAAGAAAGGATTTTTTTTCAATTCTAAAAATCTTACATGAATTCTCAGCTTCTTTTTAAATTATTTTTATTTAACCTAAAGATGAAGAATTCTTAAGATTAAAGATACAGAATTATTTACTTCGAACGGTATCTAAATAATAAGAATGATGCTATTTAAATCGGTTTAGCTCCTGCATGAGTGATCGGGACCCTACAAAAAATTCGGTTCTTTGATGAAACTCTTTAGGATCAATATCTAATATGCGATTGGTGCCATCCGTAGCCTCTCCATTGGCTTGCTCGGCAATAAAGGCCAGGGCATAGCACTCGTAGAGCAAACGCAATTTCCCATTGGGCTTGTCCTTTGTTTTTGGGTAAAGGTAAATCCCCCCCTTCAGCATGTTGCGATGAAAATCTGCCACGAGAGAACCAATATACCTGGCCGATATACCGGTTTGCCTACAGTTAAAAATAAACTGGCTAATGTAGGGGTCGGTCTGATCGAGCAACCCCTCATTGATGGAGTAATAATTGGCTTTATCCGGGAAGGACATCTCGGGATGAGACAGAATAAATTCACCTAAGGAAAGATCCAAAGTAAATCCATTGACTCCGTACCCCGTGGTATAGACAAACATCGTGGAAGATCCATATAACACATAACCAGCCGCCACCTGAGCACTCCCTTTTTGCAGGATATCAGATTTGGTTACCCTGGTACCAGTGGGTGATTTTCTCCTGTAAATAGAAAATATGGTGCCCACAGACACATTCACATCGATATTCGATGAACCATCCAACGGGTCGATAGCTACAATGTAATGGTTGTCCTCATTGATATGGATGATCTTCTCCTCCTCCTCTGAGACCACCGCGGCTGTCATCCTTCCATTGGTAAGTGCCCTGGTAAAACGTATATGTGCCACCACATCCAGCTTCTGCTGGTTTTCTCCCTGAACGTTTACTTCACCTATCTGACCATTCAGACCGGACAGGCCAGCATTGATTACTTCCTTGTTTACGATCTTGCCAGCCAGGGCGATATCCCGTAATAGCTGACTCAGTTCACCAGTCGCATATTTGAATTCATCCTGCTTGCTTTTGATAAATCGATCGAGTGTGGTACCAATGGGTGTTCCCAGGTCTTTCTTTTCAGCCTTCATGATTGCATTAGGTAGGTTTAGCATTAAATTTAATCAGAGATGTGCTAACCATTAACCTACCTGGTCAATCTTACCGGTAAATTGATCTATTCTAGTCGGGAATGATGAACTTATACGAACCGCTGGCTAATTGAAAAACAGCCTGATCTCCACTGATCTCCCTCGTCAATGTTTCTCCCTTATATTTAGCTTTCTTGTCCAGGTATAAGCTGGCTGTGGTATTGGGTGGGACCACGACTTCGTATTCAATACGTTTCTTTTCCCTTTCCCATGATGAAGTGATCTCACCCTTAATACTCTGATGATTTACTTTAAAATGATACAATCCCTTCACGAAATTGGGCTTAAGCTGAATGTGCTTGAAACCCGGCTGCTGCTCATCAGGATTGATTCCACCAAGCGCTTCATAAAACCAGGACCCTACTTCACCAAACATGATATGGTTCCTGGAAATATCCGTTTTCGCATGGATGTCCCAGTTTTCAAGAAGAGTGGTGGCTCCATTTACCATCCACCATCCCCAGGAAGGATAGGTTTCCTGCGAGGCTACTTTATAAGCAACCTCTGCAAAGCCATTTTCACTAAGTGCTCCTAAAATGGCCTTGGAACCCAGGAGCCCAACATCCAGATGGAAATGGTCTTCCTCCACACGTTTGGCCAGGTTGTCTGCTACTTTGGATTTCAGCTCATCAGGCACGAGTCCCCAATACAATGGTACGCTTAGCTCCGTCTGGTGTCCTTCTGCATAAATAGCCTTCTCTTTGTTCAGAAATTTATCATTGAATGCTTGTTTGATCTGACCGGCCAGTGCTGCATATTTTTCCTGATCGGATTTCCTGCCCAGCAAACCTGCTGCTTTGGACAAGATCATGACATCCGTATAATAGTACGCTGTGGAAGTCAGTTCAACGGGTGATTTTGACTTCACAGGCACCCAATCTCCCAGGCCCCAATAGCAAATGCCTGTTGGGCTGATGCTGGTGATGTAGTCTACATAGTTTCGGATGTTGTCATAGCTGCGCTCCAGCAACGTAGCGTCACCATAAAAGAGGTAGATCTGCCATGGCACAAGTGCAATGGTACTTGTCCAGTCAGGACCATTGGCCCATTGATAACCCCAACCACTGGTGGGAATGATGGCTGGTAAAACCCCATTGGGTTGCTGCTCGTCAATGTGATCATCGATCCACTTTTCATAGATCGTGATGGCATCATAATTATAGAGTCCGGTTTCCATGGCAATATGGGCATCCCCTGTCCAGCCATTTTTTTCTCTCTGAGGACAATCGGTTGGATAACCAAACAAGTTGGCCAGGTAAGAACTGTTGGTGGCTGCCCATATCTTGTTGATGGTCGGGTTGCTTGAGTTGAGAGATCCGACAGGAGGAACGTCACTATGAGCGAAATATCCTGCTAAATCGTCCTTTTCCAGAGATATCGGTTTATTGCTGGTCACTTCCACATATTGAAAGCCCTTGTAATTGAATCTCGGCTTGAAGGTTTCGGTGCCCTCCCCTTTCAGGTAATAGACATCTGTTTGAAAGGGATCGGAGTCATCAGTAGGGCGATAGTGGCGTTCTATTTCCCGCATATCTACTCGTCCGTTGTCATAAGTTGTCTCAGCATGTGTGAGCCTGATGACAGTTCCTTTTGATCCGGTAACTGATATCTCTGCAGTACCCGAGATGTTTCTACCCAGATCAAAGACGTAAGTGGTATCGTTGAACTTCTTCATGCTAACAGGCACAATGCGTTCCACTTCACGAATGGGGTGCAACACCTGGGCCACGATGTTTTGGGTGGGAGCAGACCGGAATATTACATTTTTCCATTTAGAATCATCATAGCCCGGTTTGTTCCAGCCTGGCATCTCCAGGTTAGCATCATAGTGCTCGCCCGTGTAAATGCTGTTTTGAATGATCGGCCCGAGGGCCGTTTTCCAGTCATCACCTGTTTTGATGAGTTCGGTTTCTCCATTCTCGTATTCAATCCTCAGGTCCAGACAAAAGGTGGGGCGCCCTCTCCAGGGTGCTTCATGAAAAAACCAGACGGCTGTGGATTGGTGGTTGTACCACCCGTTTCCTAACAGCACACCGATCGCATTACTCCCGGAAGCAAGAAGCCCTGTTACATCATAGGTGACATATAGGATTCTCCTGTCGAAGCGGGTATAGGTTGGATCCAGGATCCTGCTGCCCAACTGCTCACCATTGATATAAAGCTCATACAATCCGGCTGCAGCAATATATGCCCGGGCAGATTTAATCTTCTTGTCCGTTTGAAATTCTTTCCTGAAATACGGAGCTGGTTTGATATTGACATCCCTGCTGTCGCTGATCCATGCACCCCTCCAGTTGGATGGATCCATCATGCCTGTCTCAAAAGAAGATACGTTTGAAACTGCCGAAACACCTTCCTGATCCCACACCCGGACACTCCAATAGTATTTGGTAAAGGGCTTAAGGTCCTGGCCTGCATATTTGACCAATTGTGCAGAAGAAGCTTCTTTATTCGTATCCCAGATTGCTCCTGTTCCGTCAGCTACCTCAATGGAGTCAGTGCCCACGACAATTTGATAAGCCGACTGCATCGTGCCGTTTTTGGCATCAATCATCCGCCAGGTGAATCTGGGGGATTTGGTGTCGATGCCTAGTGGGGATTCGAGGTATTCGCAGCGGAGGTCGGTGATGGTGAAAGAAAATCCCAGAATGGGTAGGGAAACCAACAGCGAAAGGATGATAGCGTTTTTCACAATGGGTTAATTAAGGGTTATCGAAATAAAGCTCAATTATACCTGATTTTGGGGAGTTGGAGAGCAAGGAGAAAGGTAGACCATCTTAGATAAATCCAATATTTGGCAGTGGTGGGTCATCCAGGAATGACTAGAGGAACTGTGGGAGCACTGTGGGTGGAGTGTGGGAGGAGACTATATGCGGGATATTGAAATAGTGCAAGTTTTGTTCAGGAGTCAGGATACAGGAGTCAGGATACAGGAGTCAGAAATCAGAAATCAGGAATCAGAAATCAGAAATCAGGAATCAGGAATCAGGAATCAGGAATCAGAAGTTCTCATTTTGACCTAAATATTCTCATTTTGAAAGTAACGTTTTGTTGTGGGGATGGAGTGGATGAGCACCTGTGTGAAAACACCTATTAAACGTATAAAAATACCCTGAAGTTGCGAATCATTTCAGGATATGTGATTTAATTAAAGTATTACTTATAAATGGAGATAAAACGCTCTATAAGCCATTTTTTGGAATAAAATTTGCTCCGATAACATCAAGAGGCCTCTTCCAATTGTTTCTAACTCTTTAAACTTTATAGCAATGGCAAAATTAATCAAGAACCTGTATTTGCAGGGGGCTAGCGGCATGCTAGGCGGCCAGCTAGTATACAGAAACGTGAATGGTGAAACCATCGTATCTTCAAGACCTGAGCGACGGAAAACAATATCTGAAACTCAGAGGAAGCAGAACACCCGATTTAGAAATGCATCGGCTTTCGCGAAGCATGCCATTCAAGATGATGTGCTTGGACCGATTTATGCTGAAGCAGTAGTTCACATGATCAGGTATCAAAATGCATATACGCTTGCTATAACCGATTACCTAAAAGCTCCGGAGATCGGTGATATCCACCTGGAAAGTGGAGTTTCCGGAAGTACTTTGCTCGTAGAGGCTTATGAACAACCCCAGGTGGCGAAAGTGGTGGTCGATATCCTGACAGCAGATGAACGCGTGGTAACTTCCAGAGTAGCTTCACTCACCGACAACGGGATACAGTGGAAGTTTGTGCTCACTCAGGATATCCCGGAAGGTGGTTCAGTACTGGTAAAGGCTTATGATTTGCCGGGTAATGTGACGAGTAAGGCATTCACAGTTGAGTGAATAGAACTATAATGATCGCAATGACACTTTTTAGGATAAACAAAGAAAGATCCTCACTATTTACAGGATTTCAACTGTCTACAACTCCGCATACAGCTGAGCCATCAGCCCCATGCCCATCTGGGCGATGACTCTGTAGTCGCTTGCTTGCAGCTCTTCTCCTCCTCGATTATCCTGGGAGACGCTTTTCAGGAACCCATCCGGGGTTAGGTAGTTCTGTAAGGCTGTCCAGCATTTTTCTGCATGAGGTCTGTAGGTTTCAGGCAATAAGCCATTGTTGATCCCTGTCATGATCGCTGCGCAAATCCCTGCTGAACCGGAAGTATCGACAGCGTTGTCGGTATGCATAAATCCATTCCAAAGTCCATTTTCCTTCTGCATGGAAAGGGCAATATCAATGCCTTCTTTGAATTTCGCCAGGACTTCTTCATCCTGAATATCCTCCTTGAGTTCGACGATGGTTCGGGCGAAGCCCAGTAAAGTCCAGGCAGCCCCCCGCGCCCAGTTTCGATAGGTATATTTATTTGTATCTGTATAATATCTTAGGTAAAGGCTTTCATCCGCTATTAGGACAAATCGGTGCTTTAGCTGCTCGATCGCTTTTTGCATCAAAGCGTTATCGTTCCAGGCCTTGCCCATGACTGCCAGAGGATAAGCCACGGTATAACACCCCTCTGCGGTGAGTGTCATAGATCCGGTGATCATCCCGTTTTCTTTGGTTTCTCCTTCCAGCCCGGTGATTACGTTTTTGAGCATCTTGTGATTGGGGTTGATCCTGGTCAGGGTAGCATACGGGATGGTTGATTCAATGCCATCAATGCGATTGTCCCTGGGCACATTGTGCGAGTTCTCGTAATGAAGATCCTGATTGGCATCAAAATACAAGTCGAAATGGTCTTTGATCGCCTGCAAGGCCCGCTCCTCACCCTTTTTGGTATACAATTGCCACAACCCATCCAATACGGTTCCTTCGCGCCATCCAAAAGCCTGGATAGATTTTACTGACATAAAGCAATCCAGAAAGTCATTGAGGTCTCCAATCTCTTTGGAAGAGACTAAAAAATGTGGAGTAAATACGGGAGGTATGGCTTTTTCGGGAGACATTACATAAAAACCAAATGGCTTTTCCGATTCCAGGGTGATCTTCAAACCATCCTGATTGATTGTATCAATGTATTGCTGATCAATCTGTAATTCATAGGGCACCAGGACAGAGGAATTCCTGATGTCAATGACTCCCAGGGGCTCATCGTTTTCCGCAGTATAAACACTAAGTAATTTAATATCCCGCATTTCGAGGGCAGGTGTGAATCGCAGGTAGAGATTAGCATTTGGTAGATCCTCTGCTGGCTTCACTGTGATCGTATCCCCGGACTCCATCTGCTTCGCAGACCAACCAAACGCTACTCTGAAATCAGGTTTCGTTACTACCGGCTCTGCACCTGTCACTCCAGCCGGAATTAATCTGATACCAGTGAAGGGTTTAGGCTGGCTGCACTGCCAGGTAATTACGGGTACGGTGTATAAGGCGATCCCTCCTATTTGGAGGTCTTTGATGAAGTGTCGTCGGTTCATGGGTTGCAAGATAAAAAATTTAAAATGGTATGGAATGGTGGATTGTTTTAACTACCTGAAGAAAATAATGGTTATTCTTTCTCATTGCGAATAGTATCCAAAGTTGTTTCCGTCACAGGTTCATATGGATGATTAAAAAAAGAGAAGCCGAATAAACATCCGGCCTCTTCAATAATGGATTCAACGTAATGTTTCTTCAAAATGCGCTGTGTTTTTTAACTCTTAAAACTTAATGTTTTCCATGGCAATGGTGTTGCTAACTCGAAATGCTGAGCGAACCTTAATCTCACCAGGTAATACTTCTTGAAATCTCGCATATTCCTTAAAAGTCTCAAGTGATTCATCCGGATATGAAATAAAATGTGGTTGTTTAGCATTTTCAAATAAGGAAAACATAAGACCAGGACCCGCCACAACAAGTCCAACAGCACCAAATGTGTTTACCTCTGTCGATTTTGAAAGCAGACTCAAAAGGGAGGGTACTGCAATAGCCATAAGCATCAAATACGAACGCTCCCTAAAGCGGCTCAGTTGTATTTGTAGGGTAACAATCTCATCCAAAGAGTAGATGATCAGTTGATTATCTCCAGTCAATAAATAAATGGAGTCATCAATAAAAATGAGTTCTCCAATTATTGTTGAATCGGATGATGTAATATTTATTGTGGTTAGGGCTCCGTGATCCTGCAATCGATCAAGTGAAACTGACCTATCCTGATAAGTGTTTTGTGAGCAACCCACCAGCAAAAAAATGACTAAAACAGCGATAAAACCTTCTTGTTTCTTCATGACAACCTAATTTGTTTCACAATAGATAGTCTTCTAAATCCAGGTATCAAGCTAAAGGATTGTTATACCTAAAGGTCAATTAAATCCCGGTGTGAAGACAAGCAGGTTTGTTGCAGATTATTTAAAATATTGATTGAAGACTTTAACTATTGTTGCGTTCTCTGCAAATCATATTTGAATGACAATGAAGTAAAGAAATCCCGGTCCAGAGAACGATTAGATCGGTAGCAGTTTGCGAAGTCTCTTATTTAGTTGATGCCTGTTTGATCATTTATATCTTATCCCCCAGCTTAAGCTTTAATTTCAGTGCTACAGCAATTCTTTCAGCAAGGTCACTTTGAAGACTTAAGGGGTTATCAAACTCATAATCATAGGTTTCTCCCCAAATTTGATCATCAGTCTTAAGTTCTATCAGGTAAACCTCCACCCTGATGGTACCCTGATATCGCTGTATCTGGCCTGCCAGCAAATATGAGGCGCGGGTCAGGTTCTGGATTTCGGTCGGCTTCATATCCCTGAGCTCCGGGGAGGAAGCATGAATTAAACGCAGATTTTCAACAACTGATAACCGACTGTTAATGGCACCTCTTATTCCTTCACAAATATATATTTCTTGATCCTGTAGGTTAAGATTGTGAAAAGGCTGAACCACAAGCGATTTGGACTTGAATTCAGGAATACTTTGACTTTGAATGACTCTTTCATTTTGAATATACCAGGTGCTCATTGCTGCAATGAAGATGACAATGACTGCCTTTATCAGAATCATTACAGGCTTCCTATCTTGTTTTTGCATGGATTCAGCAGGAATTTGGGAGTTAGTACGGAATTGTCCGGGAGTAACTTTAAAGTAGTGGGTAAATACTGAAGAGAAATAAGTTGCGCTATTGAAGCCGCATCGATAACTAATTTCTGCCACCGTCAGATCCGAATGAGTGAGGAGATCTTTTGCTCTCTCCAATCTGAACTCACGGATATATTGTGTAGTGCTTTTGTCAAGCTCCTTATGGATCTTTCGATGCAATTGCGACCGACTCAGGTTCATTTGATCCGCCAGCTCTGAAGCCCCAAAGGACTCATTACTCAGGTTTTCCTCCATGAGCAGCGAAAGCCGCTCTTCAAATGAAGATCCCGGATGATTTTCAGAAACCTTCATAGCCTGTTCAGATCATCTCCGGCGCCAACTTTTCGTTTACTGCGGGATTTTAACTTGTTATTGCCAAAACTCTTTGAATAGGTTAGCCTGATGGCTCTTGAATCCCAATTATTAGATCTGTATACAACAAGATTTCCTTCAGAAGTAATCACTTCTGAGCTTAAAATGAATGTTTTAAAGACATCTGAAAAATTCAGGCCGAGCGTTCCTCCATTGTTCTCAAACTGTTTTCGAAGACCGATAGAGAGCTGTCCGGTTGACTTAAAGGTCATAAAACCCTGGGCAAACCCCGAGTAATAAACTCCACTTACCTCAGCAGTGAATTTTTTACCAAGCTTAAACTGCTGTGAAGTATTTAAGATGGCGTATTTTGTTGCAAGTCTTTGAAAGGTTGTGAATTCGGGAGGAGATTCAATAGTTTTATAAAATCCTGACAGGTTATTGTTCATCTCCCACCAATCGTTGATAATGACGGGGAAAGAGAGATTAACTGCCACCAATTCTGATTTTCCAAAATTGATGGTGGTCGTCACTACCTGGTTGGAATTTTCGGTGCTCGTGGGTTGCCGGCCGATCTCATTGTTGATCCGGTTGTATTCTATAGAGCCTATCAGCCTGTTCCAGGTCAGACTTCCACGTATTGTATGTGTATAAACAGGTAGCAGCTGCGTGTTCCCGGTCTGAAAAGTTCTTGGCTCAAAAAATTTGGGTGCCGGCGAAAGTTCGAGAAATCCCGGCCGGGTGATCCTGGCTGTATAGGACAAATTGCTGCTGACCTTTTCGGATAGTTTCCGGGAGAGAAAAACGCCGGGGAAAAAATTGCCATAATTCCGATCTACAACCTGCCGCTGATCCTCATCCTTAATATCAGTGATGGTATGTTCGTATCTCAGCCCCGATTTCAGCGAGAATTCATCAAAATCAATACTGAATGAGCCGTAGGCTGCATAGATATCTTCGTTCACGCGGTTATAGAAGGTAAAAAATGGATCATTTATATAATTATTATCGATTACCTGATCAGTTCTGATATCATTTTCAAGACTGTTCAGGGTTGCCTTTACCCCTGTTTCGAATTTTGTGCTTTTCCCAATATTTATGGCGTAATCAATTTTACCAACCCAGAACCTGGTGGGGTTGATTTTGGTAACACGGATGTCCTCCAATGCTGAAGGAGTATTGTTTTGAGGAATAAATTCATTTCCATAAAACTGGTCCTGGTCATTGGTGAAGACCAGGTGATCGATATCAATGTCGACCCGTTGAGTTTTGCCGATCTTGTGCGAGATATTAAAATTGATAACCGAGAATAACCTGGGATTGTGATTATCCCTTCTTCCCAGTACCAGTGAGTCCACACCGGGATTTACCTCGTAGTAGGAATTTGTTTCGGTAACCCCTTTCCAGTCTCTGAAATAGAAATCCCCCAGAACTCCTATGATCGTGTTTGAACCCACATAGTAATCTCCGCCAATCCGGGCTGATGACATGTCGAAACCGCCTATCATGGTGGTCGAGCTGTTTGAGTTAAAGGCATATTGCGGGTGTTGTATCTTGCTATTTAATGAAGCCAGGTTCTTCATGATATTGTGATTGAAAGCATAGTTGCTGAAAAGATTAAGCTTTTCAGTCCTGTAGTTGATGCTGCCACCGGCCTGAAGTTTCTCTTTTCTCCCATGACCCGCAGTAGCCGTGAAAGATCCATTTACACCCAAATGGTCATTCCGCTTCAATACAATATTGATGAAGCCGGCATTGCCTTCCGCATCAAAATTTGCTGGTGGAGTAGTGATCAGTTCTATTTTCAGTACATTTTGGGAGGGCGTACTTTCCAGAAATGAATACAGCGCATCCTGACTCATGCGGCTCATTTTCCCATTGATCATTATGTTTACACCACTCTTACCACTAATGCTGATGGAGTTGTTCATCCTGTCTACAAGCACTCCTGGTGACCTTTCCAGCACCTCAAGGACAGTGCTGCCTGCCGAGACAGCGCTCTGCTCCACATTGATGATCATCCGATCTATGGTTTGTTCGTAAAGCGGCTTATCTGCCTGCACAGTCACTTCATCCAATTCCCGGATGGACTCTGAAAGTTGGATGGGTTTGATGGCAACATCCTGATCAACCACCCTAAACGCCGGAGAATAATTCTTATTAAACCCAATCACGTGACTATGGATCAAATAAATACCGGGATCCACATTTGGAATTGTGTAGTTTCCATCTTTGTCTGCAATGGACCCCTTGACGAAGCCTGAATCTGACGCATGTAGCAGGAGCACATTGGCAAAAGGGATTCCCACATTCTTGTCATTGATAATTGATCCATTGATTGACCCATGGAATGCAGAATCTCGTTTTTCTGCACGGGTCTCAACGGATGCAAAAACCAATAAGATGAGGGATAGTGCCAATGTGCCAGCTGCTGACACATAATATTGGAATTGATGTATCTTTACTTTCATAGTTTTAGATAGATATGCTGAAACTTGCGGGGAGTTGGAGACCGGCCAAAGTTTTTCAGCTCCCCTTTTTTATTATTTATTTCGTTTATGTCTGCTTCATAATCTTTTCAATTCTTCTAGAGAACTTCTTTTTCTTGTCTTTGACTTGGTACTTCCAAAAGTATTGGTATAGCTGACCCCAATTCCCCTTCGAGCATCTAATTGATTGTGGATGTAAATCAGATTGTCTACATCATTTATACTCCGGCTTCTCCTTCTATTTGAATTCAGTACATTGAATAAATTCAAACTAAGTGAACCGGCATTGTCACCAAATTCCTTCATGATACCTATTGAAATATTTCCTCTTGGACTGATCTCCGTTAATCCCAGCACATTGCCTGAAGCATAATTGACTATTAATTCACCAGAAAATTCCTTCCCTAACTGGAATCGTTGAATATTGTTACCCATCACATATTTTTTGGAGAGTCTTTGAAGCTCCATCCATTGATCAGACTCCACACCTTTATGGAAGACTCCAACATTTGAACTCATCTCCCACCAGTCGGTGATGATGAGCGGATAAGAAAGTCTGAAACCCGCAATTTGTGAAGACTTAAAATTGATCGGATAAATGGCTACCCAGTTAGACCCCCCTCCTATTCTTGGGTTTCTCCAAATGTCATTATTGATCTGATTGAACTCAAATGACAAGATCAGCTGTTTCCAGGCGAAAGTAGTCTGTAAGGACCGTGTCATGGTTGGGAGTAGTTGGTTGTTACCATTCTTAAATGTTCTTGGATCCGTGAAAACAGGTGAGGGAGAGAATTGAAGGAACTTTGGTCTGTTGATCCTTGACGTAAATGAAATGGTGGCAGATATTTCGTTAGTCAGTTTTTGTTCTATTAATAAATTGGGGAAAAAATTGCCAAAATTTCTGTAAATAAGGTCATCTTGAGTCTTTCCCCATAACTTTGTAATTGTTCGCTCATAACGCAGCCCTGATTTGATCCGTGTTGTGCCCAAGTAAGTGTTAATTGATCCATAGGCAGCCAGAACATTCTCCTCCATATCGCTAAAAAATGAAAATGTCTGATCATCAAAGTATCGATTCCCCTCAAGCCTTTTTGTCCTGATTTCGTTACTATGCGTATTTACCGAAGCTTTAACTCCCGCTTTAAGGTGTAGTTGCTCACTCAGTTCAAATTCATAATCCAGTCTACCTACCCGGATCTCAGTCGGATTGACTTTGGAAACACGGATGTCTTCTGAGATCGGACGGTCATTGTTTTGGGGAAATAACTGGTTTACAAAATGCTGGGTCTGATCATTGGTGAACAGAAGATAATCGACATAAAATGCCAGATTTTGTCTGTGGCCGATCTTCTGCTGAAGATTGAAATTGACAGCTGCAAAGCCTCTGGGATTATTATTCCATCTTTTGCCGTTTGCAAGTGTATCAATACCCGGATTTATCAGATAAGTACTATTAATATCCGTTTCACTCCTTGAAGCTCTTACATAGAAGTCTCCGGTTAATCCGATGGTCGTTCCGGGACCTAAATCGTATTCTGCCCCCAGGCCGAAAGAGATCTTATCATTGACTTCCTCTTCTGTACTTGCACTATTTGAATGGAACAGATACTCATTATTTTGTAATTTTACTATTGTGTTGCTTATATCATAATAGCCAAGGTGATCGAAAAGTAAATTACCAAATACATTCAGATCCCCTGACTGGTAATTGATGTTGCCCCCGGCCAGAATTCCTTCTCTGCCTCCATAACCCACACCGATCGAATATGAACCATCAACCCCTTCATGATCATTTTCCTTTAACACAATGTGGATAATTCCCGCGATCCCATCTGCATCAAATTCGGCTGGTGGAGTTGTAATCAGCTCTATTCTGCTTACACTTTGTGTAGGAATGCTCTGCAAATAGAAAAGTGATTCCTCCGGGCTCATCGGTCTCACTTTATTATTGATCATGACCACTACTCCAGGCTTCCCATTTATGTTATAACCATTTTCAAGAGGGTTCAGAGCAAGGCCCGGTAGCTTCCAGAGTGCACCTGCTAAGGTACCACCGGCCATCAGTGGGCTACCTTCCACATTGATCACTAGCCGGTCAATCCTCCGCTCGAAAAGTGGCTTTTGGGTCTCAATGATCACC
>DKPQ01000001.1 GCA_002471275.1 Flammeovirgaceae bacterium UBA7330 | reverse complement strand
CACTTTTCTGAACAGTCTCTTTAATTAATTATTTCGAAGCGGGAATGCCTCCCAACATATAGTTATAATGCATGCACTATAACCACTATTATCCTTTTTCAATTAATCCTTTCAATACCAACAACTTACCCATTTTTAAACGACAATAAACTCTTATAAGTGATTAAAAACGGATACGTTATCTGTATTACCCACCTAAGATAAGCTTTTTCGTGAATTTGAAAGGGTTTGAAGATGATGGAGATGTAATACCTGGTATGGCTGTAGGTCGGTGAGACACCGACCTAAGAAGTCGCTCTGCCAGCCGGATGGAAACATCCGACTACGACGAAAAACGTTCCGGGAATGGAATCTGGATTCCAAACCATCTGCCTTCGACATGCCCTTCGGAACATGTCGAAGAGCATAGAGTATGCCCTCAGGATTGTATGTCACTACCCTCAGTCGCTCGACTTTGTCAGGTGTTGCCGACTGAGTTTACGAGAAGTACAGCACTTCAATCCTTCTATTTAGAATAATGACATCTGTCTAAAATAATTTACGTTAAATCAAATTATAGTTACTTTTAAGATATAAATGAAGAATTACCAGTTTACAGCGCAAATAGAACGAGATAAGGAGACTGGCCTTTATATTGGCATTGTTCCTAATCTTCCTGGTGCCCATACTCAGGGGGCTAGTTTGGATGAATTACAAGAAAACCTCAAAGAAGTCATAGAGCTGTGTCTGGAGGAACTCACCCCCGAAGAGCTCACAAATCTATCTGAGTTTGTTGGTTTTCAACAGATATCCGTTGCTATATGAGTAAACTACCCCTGGTAGATGCCAAGGTCCTGGAAAAAGTATTGCTGTTACTCGGATTTGAGATAAAGCGTCAAAAAGGAAGCCATATATTTTACAGACACCCCGACGGAAGATACACCACTATTCCTCACCATCAAGGTCGAGACTTAAGCCGTTCATTGCTCAGATCCATACTCCGACAGATTGAAGTTACACCAGAGGAATTTATTGAGTTATTGGGTAAGATTTAACCCGCCATGCAAGGTTACCGTCTGAGTTCGGTGGCCATCAGAGTTCGCGCTTAGCCACTAATGCACTAATGCATGTCTCGAAATTTTGACTCTTCACACCATGGCCTGTCCCCTCAGGACAAAGACACTCCTTGCTTGTACTGGGAACAGACCTTGGGCAAAGGTCAAACCCTGGGTAGAGAATCCGTAGCTTTATAGATCTTTTCAGATATCTGAACCCAAACTAATTCTGTGAATACTTTTAGTTTCTACGCTGCAGTCACTGCTTCTTGGTGAAAATTTCCTTAATTTTTCGCTGAAACAACCCAAACACCCATGAAGCGAAGAGATTTCATCCATTATTCTGCCGTGGCCGGTGCCCTCCCCTTTCTCCCAACCGGGATGATGGCTGCACCTGCTACCGATGCACCTAAAGACCTGGAGATCCATGTGTTTTCGAAGCATCTGCAGTTTCTGGATTATAAGGAGCTGGGGAAAATGGTAAAGGAGATGGGATTCGCAGGAGCTGACCTCACCGTGCGCCCCAAAGGTCATGTATTACCTGAAAATGTAGAAAAAGACTTACCTAAGGCTGTTGAGGGATTGAAACTGGCCGGTCTGGAGCCAAAAATGATGACAACAGCCATCACCGACGTCCAGGACCCTGTGAACAAAACGTTGCTCCGGGCAGCAGCCGAAAACGGCATCAAATACTATCGGCTGGGATGGTTTAAATATCCGGAATCCGGATCCATTGTGGAAGCTGCCAAAGGATACAACAAGAAAATGCAGGAAATAGCCCGGCAGAATGAAGAAGTGGGGATTTACGGGTCTTACCAAAACCACTCTGGAGCCAACTATGCCGGTGCCTCCCTGTGGGAAGTACAAAATATTCTGGCTAAAACTTCTTTACCACATGTGGGTTGCCAATTTGACATCAGACATGCTGTGGTAGAAGGAGGCCTTTCATGGAAAACAAGTTTAAGGCTTATCAAAGAGCGCATCAACACCATCGTCCTGAAAGATTTTAAGTGGGCTCAGGTAGACAACCAGTGGAAACCGGTAAATACACCTATGGGAGAAGGCATGGTTGATTTTGATGCTTACTTCAAAATACTGAAAGCCAACAACATCAATGTGCCTGTTTCGCTACACCTGGAATATGACCTGGGAGGTGCGGAACATGGAAAGAAAGACATCTCTATTTCTCGTGACAAAGTCTACGAAGCCATGATCAAAGATTTAAAGACTGCTCGGACGCTATGGGAAAAAGCGTGAGGGGAAGAGTTGCACTACTCCTGGGAGTGGTGCTCCTTCAGTTTGGCTGTCAGGAGGGTTCTAAATCATCATTTGAAGGGTCTCCAATAGGAACTTTAGTGCTGGATAGCAGCAGGCTAAGGATGAGTGTGATGGCCGAAAACCTGGAAGTGCCCTGGGACCTCCATCTCGGACCAGGGAATAAACTGTGGTTCACCGAGCAAAAAGGTACGGTTAGGTATCTGGACCTTGGAACAGGAAAAAAGTCGTTGTTGCTGACTTTGGACGATGTGCACTATCAAAAATCCAGGGGGTTGCTGAGTATGACCTTACATCCTGATTTTGAAAATACCCCGGTGGTCTTCCTGCACTATAATTACCTGAAGATGGAGGCTGCTGACACCCTGATCAAATCCCGGGTTGCCGCCTACCGATTTGATTCTCAAAATGAGAAACTGGATTTTGACACTGTCCTGCTGGATGAGATCCCGGGTCAAACCTATCACAATGGATCCAGGATGATCATCAGCCCGGATGACAAGCTTTTGATGACCATGGGGGATGCCGGAAAGAAAATGAACAGCCAGGACCCTGGATCACTTTCAGGAAAGCTGCTACGCATGAACCTGGATGGCAGCATTCCTGATGATAATCCCTATCCTGACAGCTATGCCTATGCCATTGGCGTGAGAAACAGCCAGGGGCTCACATATGGGCAAAATGGGCAACTTTATTGCTCAGACCATGGTCCCAACAATGATGATGAGGTAAACATCCTGCAGAAGAAACACAACTATGGCTGGCCGTTGGTGGAAGGATATTGCAATACAGAAGCTGAATTAGCGGCTTGCCAGGCTCATGAAATCACTGAGCCTATCCAGACATGGACTCCGACTGTGGCTCCGGCAGGCATAGCATACTATCATCATGATCAAATCCCGGAATGGAAAAACAGTCTGCTGGTCGGCACCTTAAAAGCGCAGTTCTTATCTGTACTCTCCCTCAACGAATCAGGAGTGGAAGTAATTGAACAAAGAATCTATCTGCAAAAAGTACTGGGCAGGATCCGGGACGTAGTGGTATCACCCTCCGGCAGCATTATTATTTCCACCAGCAATCATGACTGGCATCCCAAAAGTCAACCCTGGATGTATGATAGCTTTCCCACGCCAAAAGATGACCGAATCATCATGATCTCCAGGATTAATGACCAGGATCCACAACCCGAAGGCACCATTTTCAGGGAAGACAGTCTGGTCTACGAATTCCCATCAGCATCCACGCTGCAATCCGGCCTGGAAATTTATACGAGAAACTGTGCCAGCTGTCACCTTGATAAAGGTCAGGGGGTAGCGGGACTGTTTCCTCCGCTTGCAGATACTGAGTGGGTAACCGGGGATAAAGAACGATTGATCGGGGCTGTACTGGAAGGTATTTCAGGAGAAATCGAAGTGAATGGGAAGAAGTACCACCAGGAAATGCCCGGATTTAAATCGCTATTATCTGATCAGGAGATCGCCAGTGTGCTCACCTATATCAGAGGTAGTTTCGGCAACAACGCCAGTTTAATCACTCCTGTCGAGGTGGCTGAGCTCAGAAAATGATCACTTCAGCTTATGCCACCAGTCGTTGGCTTGCTGGGCTTTGCTGATGCTGCCATCCTCAAGCGCTTTCTTCAGGTTTTCATTCATCGGTTCCCTGGATGTCCAATGATAATGTCCGCAGTCGTGGCATTCATAGATACCAATTGGTCCTCCTCCTTCCCGGTAGTGGTTCCTTCCCCAGGCATCGATCAGGGCTTCCTCTGCGTCATTGATGGAGTAGTAAATCTTTTTGCCGGTGCTGCACTTTTCCATTTTCCGATGATTTTGAATATTGTATCTTTAGCGTTTTCAGATGTTAAAATTAGATGAAGTCCACTGTATTTGGTAAACTCCCCGACGGGAAAGAAGTTCGCATATTCGCCCTACAAAATGATGATGTAACGGTAAAAATACTCAACTATGGGGCCGTCATCCAATCATTGCTGGCTCCTGACAGCCAGGGCAACCTGGCAGACATCATCCTGGGGTACGATACATTTGCCCCCTATATCTCCAACCCGACTTTCATGGGTGCTGTTGCCGGCAGATATGCCAACAGAATCGCCAATGCCACTTTTGAGTTGGATGGTAAAAGATATAACCTCGCCAGAAACAACGGACCCAACAGCTTGCATGGAGGCATCAACAAGCCGCTTCATCAGGCATGGTGGGAGCCCTGGACAGTAGACGATCACACACTGGAGCTTACACACAGGAGTGAGGCCATGGCGGATGGCTTTCCCGGCAATGTTAATTTCAAGATCACCTACAGCTTGTCAAAGCATAATGAACTCAGTATCCAATACAGGGCTGAGACGGACGAACCCACAGTGATCAACCTGACCAACCATAGCTATTTTAACCTGAGCGGGAAAAATCAGCGCATATATGATCATGAGCTGATGATCAACAGTCAGGAAATACTGAAGCTCAATGAGCATCAGATCCCGATCAACTATATGCCGGTAGCAGGATCTCCTTTTGATTTCAGAAGACCCAAACCTGTAGGAAGAGACATCAATGCTGACAACGAACAACTAAAGATTGGAAACGGGTATGATGTAAACTGGGTAGTAAACCCCGAATTGACACTGAAAAAGCATGTTGCAAGCCTGAGCCATCCATCGACAGGCCGCAAACTGGATGTGTTTACCTCAGAGCCGGGTATACAGGTTTACACAGCTAATTATCTTGATCATACGGGTAAAGGTGGCCTCCATTATCAAAAGCATTACGGCATATGCCTGGAAACCCAGCATTATCCGGATAGCCCTAACCGCCCGGAATTTCCATCTACCGTACTAAGGCCCGGTGAGACCTTCCGGTCAGAGACCATCTTTCAATGTGGGATTGTATGATCTACTTCAAATGATTTTTTCTAAATTGGCCCTTTCAAAATATTAATTATCATGAAAAATCTGCTGGCTATTGCTGTTATAATGCTACTTGCGTCTTGTTCTTCTGTTGAAATTGAAAAAGATCGCATACTTATATTTTCGGAAACCAAAGGGTTTCGGCACTCATCCATTGAAGTTGGTAAGGAAGTACTGACAAAGCTTTGTGAAGAAAAAGGATTTAGTGCTGATACCACAGAAAATTCATCTGTGATGACACCGGAAAACCTGAAACAATACGCAGCAGTCGTATTCCTTTCTACTACAGGAGATATCTTCAATGAGGAAGAGCAGGCTGCATTTGAAGGGTATATCAAAAACGGAGGTGGCTTGGTGGGCATCCACTCAGCGACGGATACTGAATACGACTGGCCCTGGTATGGTAAACTTATCGGGGGATATTTTGAAAGCCATCCCAAGCAGCAGGAAGCTACCATTCAGATCCTGGATAGAAACCATCCCTCCACAAAGCATTTACCCGCAGAATGGGTAAAATTTGATGAATGGTACAACTATAAAAACCTGAATCCTGAGGTGACCGTACTGGCCAACCTGGATGAAAGCAGCTACGAGGGCGGAAAAAATGGTGCAAACCATCCGATCGCCTGGTACCAGGAATACGATGGTGGAAAAATGTTTTATACAGGACTGGGCCATACCGAAGCGAGTTTTTCCAATCCTGATTTCCTCCAACATGTATGGGGAGGTATCGAATATGTGATGGAGTAAGGTCTGATTCAATATTTAAAAAGAGAAGCCATTCCCAGGCTTATTATGCTCATATAACATCATGATTCTCAAAACCAGCTTTTGAGGTATCATATACGTCCGTGAGGTTGGTGCTGTAGCGACCATACAGGATCAGCGGTCTTCTGACTCCTGCTCAGTAGACCCCTCAAACACATTGTATCTGAGTTTTGAGGCCACATATAACATGGGTGATACGCCGATAAAAAGATTGAGAAATCAGATAACCCTGGAGGTTTATCTTTTCCAGCTATCGAAAAAAGGCAAAAAAAAAGGCGTTGAAGATCTCAACGCCCTTGTATCGATATATGAAACATCGACCACCAACCTTTTTTATTATCTTCCCCTGTGGTTCTTGAATTTGGGGCCTTTCAAACCTTTGTCATATTTTGTTTCACTAGACTTCAGGTCCACTACTTTATAGTTTTTCTTAGCAGCGGTGTTACCATCTGCAGCTGCAGTAACTACTACTGCTTTGTCTTCGTCAAAAGCTGCAAATCTATTGTTTTTGGCAACAGGGCCTTTAATTGCAGCAGGTTCGTTAGCTACTTTCACTTCGCTGGTCCCCTGATATTTTTCACTGATTGATGCATTCTTGTATGCAGGACCTTTCAATTGGGCCATCGCATTGAACGCAAAAAAAGTTATTGCTAATGCTAGAGTTGTTGTTGCTATCTTCTTCATGGTGTTTGTGCTTTATTTTCTATACAAATAAACGCACTCGCCTTCAAGGCGTTGATCACGAAAAATGGGTATTCTAAAGAAGTATAAATACGTAACGAGTATGTGGAAAATACGTAATACCCCTAAATTAACTTGCGTTTATAGGCGTAATTGATCATTTCTGAGGCATTGGAGGCCCCTAGCTTCTTCATGATTCTGGACCGATGGGTCTCTACTGTTCTAACGCTTATGAACAGTTTATCTGCTATTTCTTTGGTGATTTTGCCTTCTGCAACCATTTTCACGATCTCTACCTCCCGGTCTGAAAGGATAGGATTGGCATTACTGTCGGGCTTTGACATGTCTTCAACAAGGAGATCTGATATTTTATCCTTGAAGTGCTTTTTCCCTTCATAGACCCCGATGATGGCTGACTTCAGCTCTTGTTCACCACTGTCTTTCAGCAGGTAACCATATGCACCCTTCTTTAGACTTTCTTTTACATAGTGGATCTCTTCATGCATCGTAAGCATAATGCATTTAATGTCCGGATATTGTTCCTGAATGTCGGTGAGGATATCAAGACCTGATTCATTCGGCAGAGATATATCCAGTAGCACGATATCCGTCTCATTCTCTTTTAAAAGTTTCAGAAGATCAATCCTATTGTCTACACCTCCGATGACATGAAATCGGGTATCATCCTGCAGCAATGCTTCGATCCCGTTTCTAAACAATTTATGATCATCAGCCACAACAATACTGATCTTGCTTACATCTTCCATATTTAAAGCGGTATTATTACTTCAATACTAGTACCATCTTCATCTGATTCAATCATCAGATGACCATTCAATGTCCTTGTTCTTTCTTCCATGTTTCTAAGACCAAGTCCACCACCCCTCAACGTTTCATGATCAAACCCTTTGCCATTGTCTTTTACAAACATCACGATCTGATCATCGAACTCAGTGACTGAGAGGGTGATTTCCGTGCAATTTGCATGTTTTAATGCATTGTTAATGGCTTCCTGGGCAATTCGGTACAAACCTACACTTTTCCCTTTATCCAGGGTTGTTTTGGAAGCCTCCAATTCATTCACAAATTTTACCTTTATTCCTGTATTGTCCCTGATATCTTTTACCAATTGATTCAATGTCTCATTAAGACCGAAATCCATCAAAACGGACGGCATCAGGTTTCTGGCTAACGAGCGCGTCTCCATGATGGTCTTGTTCATCAATTCCCTGAGCTCCCTGGCTTTCTCATTGTCGAGTCCGATATTCTCCATTTTAAGCTTCATGGTAGTAAGCAGCGTCCCCAAACCATCATGGAGCTCGCGGGCAAAGGACTCCCGTTCTTTCTCCTGGGTATCAATTAGAATTTTCTTACCATATAATTCCAGCTTTGATTTTTCATTGTCCAGGCTGATCAGCTGGTCTCTCATACTAGTGATTGCCAGCCCAAGTTCATCCTTGTCACTCAAAGGTTCAAATGGCGCATCCATCTTCCCTTTACCAATCTCCTGAGCAAAAATAACCGTCTGTTTGAGTGATTGAATCAATTGATTCATGGAATTGGTGATTTCAGACAGCTCATATACAGGTCCCGGTGAGGGGAGCTTATCCGGCAATTCTCCACGCGATAGTAAACCGGAGACTTCTTTCAAGTCAAGGATAGGTTTAGAAAGGAAAAAAGCGATGATCATGGAGATGAGCAATAATAAGAACAGAACTACAATCAGGATTAAAACCAGTTCATCCCTGAGCCTCCATACAGGCTTCATGGCCTCTTCAAAGTCAATTTCAGTGACCATGGCGGCATTGATGCCATGGAATGCTAAGAGCCGGTAGGATCCAATGATCAGTACTCCTCGATAGTCGTCGTAAGTCTCAACTCCCTCAATGCCTTCAAAGGCTTTGTTTACCCCCACAGTACTCGCTTTGATGGTATTGGGTGTTTTTTCAGGAAAGAATATCGAAGGAGTCATCATCATTCGATCCGGGGAAACAAGGTACGACTCACCTGTCAGTCCCAGGCCGGTTCTTTCTTTCAATATCTCCCGGATGGAATCGAGGTTGAGAACTATCTCAGCAAATTCGTTATCCACGCTGAAGTAAAAATTAAAAACGATCCTTTCAGAATTATAGGTGGCATGGAAATCCAGTATGGAGTCAAACTCAATCTCTTGCGCTGCAATCCAGTTGATCTCCTCTGTATTGTTGATGCTGATTAGGCGCTCATTCAGCTCCTCCCGGGTGGTAGCATGCGTCTTGTAATAGTTGATGATATGACTTGCCTCCTCGTACTTATCCAATAAAAATTGATCCAGGAGCCTTTTCTTTAAGATATTGATGGATTTCAGCTGATCATGGGTCCGCTCTATCAATTCATCTTTGAGGTTGGAATACAGGACCATAAAGACCAGACTGATGATCAAAGTGTTGACAACAAATAGCAACAAGGTGAGCCATATGTTCAATTTTAGTTTTGCTGTAGGCCTTTTATCAATTGTCTGCATAATATCTACCCAACTGCTCTACGATCTTCCGCTTTAATAGTTGGGGGTCTATCACCCCGTCTGTTTTGTAAACTACCTGACCTTCTTTATTGATAAGTATGGTATAGGGTAAGGCACCCTGCCAATCCGCATCCACCACCTCAATGAGATCGTATATGCTGCTTCCGGAAAAGATATAATTCTTTGAGGAAGCTTCCTTTTTCTTTAGGAAACCAAGTGCTTTTTCTTTGCGATTCAGCTTGTCTGCACTGACTGAAATAAATTCAAAATCCCTATCCCGGTACATCCTGTTGATATCGACAAACTCGGGAAACTCGATTATGCAGGGCCCACACCAGGTAGCCCAAAAATTGATCAATCGTAGCTTTTTACCTTCTTTATTTTTTATAAGGTGTCCAATCCCGGCCAAATCGATTTCTTCCAGTGTCACTTCCTCCTGAGCCCATTGAGCGGCCAGCTTTTCTACCCAGTCACCCTTCCACGACCATTTGATACTACATCCGAAGGTTTTTGTTTCTGCTGTTGGTACCGACTTACCACTTAGTGCAGCATCTAAAGCATTTTTCAGATCCGTAGTTTTAGGCGTTATGTAGGGATTCTCCGTGTCATCAATTCGACCACTGTAAACCAGCTTCCTGTTCTTATCAAAGAGAAAAACATGTGGCGTTGCCGACGGGCCATAAGCAATGGACACTTTTTGGTTTTCCCCATCATAGAGGTAGGGAAAGTTATAATTCATGTGTTTGGCCCGTAGTTTCATCTCCTCCAGGTTATCACTAAGATCCGTATATCCCAGTTCCGACAGGCTGATGGCTTTGGGATCATTGGGAGAGATAGCTACAAACCCCACACCTTTTGGACCATAAGCGGATACGATATCAATGATCTTTTTTTCATAGGCCTGCGCTGTAGGACAGTGGTTGCAGATAAACATGACCACCAGATAGTCCTTTGCTGAAAAGTCATCCAGGGAATAATTCCTCCCATCAACACCCGGTAGATTGAAGGCTGGTGCATTTGAGCCTATGGGTAATTTTTCAATCTTTTTTTCCTGTGCCGAAAGGGACAATGAGATGAGATAAAGAAGTATGAATCCGAATTGCTTCATTAAATACTATTTCAGTTTGACCCGCATCAGGTGCATATCGGCAGTAATGTAAAGTTCACTTTCATCCTGATTAAATGTACAATTAGCTGTTTTCTCACCTGTCAGGATCGTACCCAGGTGCTTGCCTTCCGGACTGATGATGAGGACACCACCGGGGCCTGTAGCAAAGAGATATCCGGATTTGTTGATGACCATCCCATCAGGATTACCCTGCCTTTCTTCAGAATACATATCAGTGACATCGAGTATCATTTCACCTCCAGCCACATTGCCCTCCTCATCCAGCTGGTAGGCATAGTATGCTGCTCGCTCAGGATCTGATACGGCTACATACAATGTTCGCTCGTCAGGTGACAGACCAATTCCATTGGGACGGGTAAGATCGTCTATCTGAAGTGTGAGCTTACCTTCCTGATCAATTTTATAGACTCCCTGAAAGTCAAGCTCCTTGATGTTCCAGTCGTCCAACCCATAAGGAGGATCTGTAAAATAGAATACACCTTCACTACTCATGGTAATGTCATTGGGGCTGTTGAGTCTCATGCCATTGTAATCCCGTGCAAGGGGTTCATATACTTCGTCCGGTTTGTCTAGCGGAGCCATCATCCTGGCCACCTGGCGCTCACCATGCTGACAAAGAATCAAATTTCCCTTTTTATCCAGGATCAACCCATTGGATCCCGGTTCATTTTTCCCTTCGATAGATCCACCGAATCCTGCAGGCTTGAGGTATTCTGTGATACTATCCTTTTCGGACCACCGAAAGACAGTATTGACCGGTATATCACTAAATAATAAGGCCTTTTGATCTGCGAGCCAGACCGGACCCTCTGCCCACTCAAACCCTGAAGCTAATATTTCAACTTCAGCATCTTTAGGTATAAGTTCATCCATGATAGGATCGAGCCGCTCGATAGATCCCGTGGTAGGATAGATTTTGGATGGCCTTTCATTGCGAGTGGGGGTATCGCAACTCAGCAGAATAAAAACAAGTCCCAGAGATAATGGTATGTGCTTCATATTTTAGGGTTTATGCTATCAAATATCTTAACCCAGGATTGATTTTCCTAATCCAAATGCTGAACAAACAAGTGGTTAGCTGCTTATCCTGTGTACCCCATCCCCTACAGATATGCGATATGGGCTTAATTCAATACCGGTTTTTGCCTTGTAACCTTTACGCATTTCATCGATAAAGGGATCAATATTTGTTTTGTGGACCAGGTTCAGCGTACATCCTCCAAATCCACCTCCCATCATCCTGGAACCTAGTATTCCCGGCTGTTGTTTGGCCAGGTCCACGAGGGTGTCGATCTCCGGACAGGTAATTTCATATGCTGTTCTCATGGCTTCATGCGCTGTGAACAATATCTTACCACAGGAGGTAAAATCTTTTTCTTCCAAAGCGGATACAAAGGCATTCACTCGCTGATTCTCCTCAATGATGTATTTACACCTTCTATAGACTACCTCAGACAGGTCATCCTTACACGTGTTGAGCATTGACATGTCCACATCTCTCAGCGATTTGATCTCCTGAAACTTTTGTTGCATCACCCGGACACCTTCTTCACACTGAGCGCGTCGCACATTGTATTCAGAAGATGCGAGGTTGTGCTCCACATTGGAATTAAGCAATACGATCTGGTATTCGCCAAAATCAACCGGATAGAACCCGTAATCCAGCGATCGACAATCCAACTTCATGGCCTGATCTTTCTTGCCCATCATGGAGGAAAATTGATCCATGATCCCACATTTCACACCTACAAACTCATGCTCAGCCAGCTGAGAAAGATGAAGCAGCTTCATCCTGTCAAAGCCCAAACCAAATAACTCATTCAAGGCAAAGCCTATTCCGTTCTCCAGTGCAGCCGAGCTGGAAAGTCCCGAGCCAATGGGAATATCGCCACCAAATACACAATTGAAGTTTGTAAGCTGGGACCCCGCCTTTTGCAGTTGATCCACAACACCCAGCACGTAATTGGCCCACCCAAAATCCGACTTCTCCAGGGGTTGATTGATGTCTACCTCCAGCAGCTCATCCATATCTACAGAATAAATACGGGTCTTTGCTTCGGAATGCGCTCCAATAGCCACTGCAATGCCCTTGTCGATAGCCGCAGGCAGCACAAAACCCAGGTTATAATCTGTGTGCTCTCCGATAAAATTTAGCCTTCCGGGAGAAAAGACGGAAACCTGGGGATCCGAAAACCTTGTTTTGAAAGTGGTGTTGACCTGGTGAATGAGTTCAGACATGGTTACTAAGTAAAGTTTCTTTTTTGCCGGCTAAATTATCAAGACAAATACGGACGGGAAATGATATGACCAAAAACAGCTATTTCAGCGCATCCGATTCCCGCTTCAAGTCAGCATATGAAATAATTTCGATGCCCAGTTCTTTAATGGCAGCCTTTACCTTTTCACTCGTCCAGGTGTCTGTAACGCCCTGCCTGTCTGTGGCCACCGTTTCATATCCTATGTGAGAAATAGCCTGCAATTCCGCATTGTTGAGTCCGGGGTGATCAACCATAATATAAGTGCCTGGTTTCAGCTCCCTGAGCATTTTAATAAAGCTTTCGATTTTCTCTTCGCTGGTACCCTTCGGACCTGCATAGTTAGCTCTGCTTACGCCAAGGCGGTCAAGGTCAATGTAAAGATTATATTCTTTGGCCAGCTGCTCAGCCAGCACTTTTACCTTATCATCAAACCCTGTGCAGCCCATGTGACCGGTGATATGCGTGATCCTCGGGATTTTCTTCAAGGCCAACTCAATCTGTGCCCTGAACTCCCGCTCCACCTCTTCTATTTTCCAGTCATTTTCAAGGATTGATTGTCCTGGATAATTTTTATTAGGCCGGACCATGGGATAGAAATAACCATCCGGGTCTGTGATACCCGGACATTCGGTTAGTGGTCGCCACTTTACATTGTCCCATTCGCTTGTCAGGGCCAGGTGGATGCCCACATCAACACCCGGGTTTTCTTCCAGTAACCGCACGGCTTCCGGAAACCACGGAGATGGAACAATGACTTCTATCGATTGCTGAATACCTTCCTGATAGCATTGTATGATGGCCAGGTTACCGGAATGAGAGTACCCCATATCATCGCCGCGCACGACTAAACGTACGGACTCCTTTTGAGCACAGGCATAAAATATTAAACAAAGGGCTAACAGGTTGAGGGACAATTTCTTCATCATCAATTTGGGTTGGCCCCTAAAATTAACGGATTAAGAAATCAAATCAAGAATTAGTATGCCCTTACCGTAATACCTTTCATGTAGTTCATGAAAGCTTTATTGACTACCATATTACCTCCCGGCGTTGGATAGTCTCCCGTGAAATACCAGTCACCAAGGTGATTTGGGCAAGCCTTATGCAAGTTAGCCACTGTCTGATAGATCACCTCCACCTCTGCTTTCATGCCTTTCGGTTTCACGATCTGGGCTATCTTTTTAGAAATCTCCTCTTCTGTGAAAGGATCATAGAGTTCCTTCACATAGTTGACAGAGGTTGGATTACCCGCTGAGGCTTTACATTTTTCGTATACTTCATCCAGCTTAGACTCCATGCCCTGCTCTTTCAGCAGCTCAACCACAGCACGGAAAGCAACAAACTCCTTCATCTTGCTCATATCGATTCCATAGCAATCGGGAAATCGAATTTGAGGGGCTGAAGAAACGATGACGATCTTTTTGGGCTCAAGCTTATCCAGTAATGTGAGAATACTTTTCTCCAGCGTGGTGCCCCTTACAATGGAGTCGTCAATGACTACCAGTGTATCGGTCTTTTTCTTGATAACCTCATAGGTAGTGTCGTAGACATGTGCTACCAGGTCATCGCGATGGGCATCGTCGGTGATGAAGGTACGCAGCTTGGCATCTTTGAGCACCAGCTTTTCTACCCTCGGCTTAAGCGAAAGTACTTCCTCTATCGAATCGGCGCTTGGTTTCTGGTCAACAATGATGTCTTTCCTGTAGTTGATCAGGTATTGATCTATTCCACGCAGTAACCCTAGAAAAGCAGTTTCCGCGGTATTCGGAATGTAGCTAAATACCGTATTCTTTAAGTCTGAGTTTGCGGCTTTCATCACCTGAGGGACCAGGAGCTCTCCTAATTTTCTTCTCTCCCTGTAGATATCCGGATCGGTACCCCTGGAGAAATAAATGCGTTCAAAGCTGCAGGACTTTTTCTCTTTTGGCTGAATAAACTGAACCTCTCTCGGGTCACCTGCTCTGTTTAGGATCAATGCATGACCTGGCTTGATCTCTTTGATCTCTTCATATTCGCAGTTGAATGCAGTCTTGATGGCTGGTTTCTCAGAAGCCACCACGGCAATTTCATCATCTACATAATAGTAAGCAGGTCGGATACCGTGAGGATCCCGTGCAGCAAAGGCAGCTCCAAACCCCACCATCCCTACCATGGTGTAACCGCCATCAAAGTCACGGCAGGACCTTTCAAGTACTCTTCGAAGGTCAAGCTCTCGCTCGATCATCTCGGTAGCCTCCTCGTTGGAGACTGAGTCGCGGTATTTGTCAAAAATCTCCTGGTTCTCCTCGTCAAGGAAATGGCCAATCTTTTCCATTACCGTAACCGTATCCACCACCTCTTTAGGGTGCTGCCCCAATGAAACCAACTTATTGAAAAGGTCATCCACATTGGTCATATTGAAGTTACCAGCGATCACCAGGTTTCGGCTTCTCCAGTTGTTTTGTCTGAGAAATGGATGGCAGCTCTCAATGTTATTTTTTCCATGTGTGCCATACCTCAAATGCCCCATCCACACCTCTCCGGTGAAGGCATAGTTCGTTTTCATCCACTGAGCGTCGTAGTAGTTGTCGCCACCTTCGAGCTGAGCCTTTTTATATTTCTTGCTGATTTTGCCGAATATATCTTCAATAGGGCGGTTATCGATGGTCCGATACCGGCTGATGTACCGGGTACCCGGAGGCATATTCATTTTGATATTGGCAATTCCAACTCCATCCTGCCCGCGATTGTGCTGCTTTTGCATCAGGATGTACATCTTCTTTACTGCGTAAGAAGGTGTACCGTATTTTTCAATATAGTATTGGAGTGGTTTTCTTAAGCGAAGCAGCGCTACTCCGCATTCGTGTTTGATCGGATCACTCATGTGGTTTCTTTACCAACCTATGAAGTTAATATTAAATGCAATCTTATTCAAGAATTCCGGACTAATGAATATCCACAACACCATAATAGTGAAAATAGTTACCACAGATCGGGAAATAATTGAAAAATCCCCAAAATAAGGTGACTCAGCAGTTCCAAGAAAACTATGAAAAGGTATTTTTAAATAGTAGAACAAGGCCAATACGACACTTAGAAGTCCAATGATCAGGTAAATAAGCATGATGGTAGCTCCTGATGCCTGGTATTCATTCCAAATCGCCGAAAAAAGATAAAATTTTGCTGTAAAACCTGCAGTAGGTGGTAAGCCAATCTGTGCAATCAAAATCAGTAATGTCAACGTGCCCATGATAGGGAACTGAATACCAATTCCTTTCATGTCTTTTACATCTTTAATTCCAAAGTCTTCATACATCGAAGCAATCATGAAGATGGCCATGGTCATGATGGCATAAATGGTCACATACCAGATAAATGCAAGCCCCCCCTGCTCTCCCTGGATGAGTAAAGTGGGTAAAACCAGGCCTGAATGTGCAATCGCTCCATAGGCAATCATCCGCTTGATGTTATCCTGCCGCAAAGCTCCGAAAGTGCCCATCAGCACTGTGGCAATACCGAGGGCAGCAATGATCTGCCTATACATCGGATCAGATAACAATTCAAAATTGACAAGTACCCGGTGCAATAAGGCAAATCCTGCAATTTTGGGCACGATTGAGAGTATAGCTACTCCATCGGTAGGTGCTTCCTGATAGGTAGATGGAACCCAAAAATGATAGGGTACCAGGCCCACTTTGAAGAACAGACCCCCGACCAGGCAAATCATCCCTACATGATACAGTGGTCCCATCTGGGTAGTGACCACCATCTCGCTGATGGATAAGCTCCCGGATAGTCCATATAAAATGGAAACACCATAAATCATGATGGCCGAGCTTACCCCACCAAACAACAGATATTTGATAGCTGCTTCATAGCCCTTCCTACTGAAGGAAAATCCTGTGATGAGATAAGAGGAGAGCGAGGTGAGCTCAATCGCTATGTAAAAAAGCAACAAATGATTGGCTGACAACATCAAACTACTACCAATGACAATGGAGAGGAGTAGAAAATAATGCTCATACCTTCGCATGTTGGAATGAAAGAAAACAATCCACAGAGAAATGAATGCAAACAAGATCTTTAGTATGCCGGACAGTGCATCTATGCTAACTGCCTCTGTAGTAGAAGCGCCGACATCCCTGACATCAACCAGGAAAAGTGATACCAGGAGTGTTACCGAAAAAATGACCTTAAACGTCACCTCTTTATTTGAAAGCATCCCAAAAACCAGCAGGATCAATGATCCCAGGATGAGGGTTGCTTCAAACCTCAACAGCGCTATTTCCTCAATGACTTGTTGAAGTGACAATTCCATCATTGAGCAAGGTAAAGCTGGCTTTGTTCAAAACACTGATTAACAAAAAATTCGATCGAATTATTCACCGGGCCAAGGATAACATTCGGGGCAATGCCCAGCAAAACCACAAGAATGGCCAGTGGGATCAGTAGCAATAACTCTCTGGCGGTGAGGTCATACATCGTTTGTTCCCAAACCTTTTCCCTGGTCCAAAACTGACCAAAGAACATACGCTGAAGTGCCCAGAGGTAATAGGCGGCTGAGATCACAATCCCGGAAATTGATACGATGCCAATCCATTTAGGCAGATAATCACTCCCAAGTGCTCCCAGAAAGACCAAAAACTCGCCTACAAAACCACTTAACCCCGGTAAGCCGAGGGAAGCGAAAAAGAATACAACCACAAAGCCAGTGAAAACAGGCATGGCCTTGGCTAATCCACTAAAATTAGCGATCCCTCTATCCCCTGTTCGGTCATAAATCACCCCAGCCAGGATGAACAATGCTCCCGAGATAAATCCGTGTGATACCATCTGAAATAATGCCCCTCCTGCTCCCTGCACATTAAAACTTGCCAGACCCAGCAGGATAAATCCCATGTGTGATACGGACGAGTAGGCAATCATTCTTTTAAGGTCATTCTGCGCCATGGCGGTAAGCCCACCGTAGACGATGGAAATCATTCCGAATATGGCAATGGGATAGGTCAGGCTGACAGCAGCATCCGGAAAGATCCCATAAGCGATCCTGAAAAAGCCGTATCCTCCGATTTTAAGGAGCAATCCTGCAAGTAACACGGAAATGGCCGTTGGTGCTTCGACGTGGGCATCGGGGAGCCATGTATGGACCGGCACTGCGGGGAGTTTGATCGCAAACCCCACCATAAGCAGGATAAATGCAATCCATCTGATGTTCATCCCTAAAAATTCTGTGGCATTACCGGGCGTTAAAATGCCGTCGGTGATATAGCCGCCGTCCATCATGTTTACCAGGCTGAAAGAATGAACCACTTCCTGCGTTTGATCCGCCAGGGAAGTATCTTCGACAGAAAGGTACAACCCAATCATCACTGCCAGTATAAAGAGACTTCCTACAAGCGTATAGATGAAAAACTTAATGGATGCGTATCCTCTTCTGGGCCCACCCCATATCCCGATAAGGAAAAACATGGGTAGAAGCATGAATTCGAAGAAGACATAAAAAAGGAAGAAATCCAGGGCAGCAAAACATCCAACTACACTGGTGCTGAGGATAAGGTATAAAATGAAATATCCCTTTACGTTCTTACTGAGGTTCCATGATGCTATAACTCCCACAAACAGCAGGAATGTGGACAGGCAGATCATCAAAAGGCTGATCCCGTCTATGCCAACGAAATAATCGATCTGAAGCCAGCCATAGTCACCCAGGTAGAGTGATATCCATTTGGCACGCTCAACAAATTGAAACGCATTGCTCCAGTTTTCCGGCTGAAGACTGGCATCATAAGAAAAGAAAAGAATGACAGACAGGACCAACTGCACACCTGTGGCCCCCAGTGCAATCTCTTTGATCAGCAGGTCTTTCCCATTCGGAAGAAACAGGACAACTGCCGTGACCAGGAGCGGAAAGAAAATGATAAGGGTTAATAAACTATCAGTCATTCGCTAGGTTAAGAATTGAAACCACAAAAGTAAAACGAGTAATGTTAGCAGCAACCAGCCAATTTGTATTTGTATTTTCGGTGACTGAAAGCTTGTGACAAATCTTCCGATCAGCTGGGATATTGAGGCCATGAAATTTACCAGGCCATCCACCACATTTTGATCAAACCAGCCAATGACCTTGGCAATCACCACGCCACTTACACCTACGCCATCCACAAACCTGTCAATGACTTTTTTATCGAACCAACCGGCTCCGAATACCACTTTGGAAAACAACCGCACGATCTGGTCGTAGAATTTCTCAATGTACCAACCGTGAAAAGAGATCTTTCCTGCCAGCTGTACGGGCTCATTGGACTTCTTGAAGCCTCGAGCTGTCTCTGCCTCAGGTCGAAAGAGCCAATAGGCAACACCAAGTCCGGACAACGTGAGCACGATTGATCCAATCAGGACTCCTAATATGGAATGCTGATCTGAGGTGGCTCCGAGGTCTGCAAAAAGATAACCATTCCAAAACCAGCCCAGGGGATCTATAGGATTGATGGAATTCCAAAACCACAATGAACTTGCAGCAAGAAAAATCAGAGGAACCCGAATAGTCACGAGCGGTTCCACCATCTTTTTGGCAAAACTGATTTCACCGAAAAATACCAGCAGTATCTGCCGACCTATATAAAAAGCTGTGAGTCCGGCAGTACAGAAAGCCAGTATGGGTACCAGGTAGTTTCCGGTACTTTGACCCCATAACCATGACCCGGTCAATATCCCCTCTTTAGACAGAAACCCGGAAAGAAAAGGTAATCCGGACAGTGCCAACCCACAGATTAGAAAGGCATAAAATGTGACAGGTAAAATCTTTTGCAGTCCCCCCATGTTGCGCATGTCCTGTGGGTCTTTGGTGGCATCCAGTTCATGCATATAGTGGATCACCGATCCTGCTGCCAGGAAAAGGCCCGCCTTGAAAAAAGCATGTGTCCACAGGTGGAAAACGGAGGCCTGATAAGCCCCTACGCCAATTCCCAGTATCATGTATCCCAATTGAGATATGGTGGAATAAGCAAGTACTTTTTTAATGTCAAACTGGGTGAGTGCTGCTACGGCAGCCATGAATGCCGTGACGGCTCCACCTATGGCGATCACCTGCAGGTTCCAGTCCATCAGTGCCGGGCTTATTCTCACCAGCAGATATACGCCCGCTGTCACCATGGTGGCTGCATGGATGAGTGCCGAAACAGGTGTTGGTCCTGCCATCGCTTTGGTCAGCCAGCCATAGAACGGAAATTGAGCTGATTTACCGAAAGCCCCTATGATAAAACAGATCCCGGTGAAGCCATCCCATTGAATGCCGGAGGCTAAGGTTTCTGTAAAGGATGTGGCATATCCATTGTTAAAGACCCGGATTACCCCCAGCAACAAAAAGGCATCGGCCACCCGATTGATCATAAATGCTTGTCTCGCCGCCCTGGACCTGCCTGCTTCCTGATACCAGAAACCGATGAGCAGATAGGAACTCATCCCCACCAATTCCCAAAAAAGGAACAGTGTGACCAGTTGATTAGACATGAGGAGACCGATCATCGAAAAGGCAAAAAATCCGAGCTTGGCAGTGTACCTGTCCTGATCCGGGTCATGCTCCATATAGGTGATGGAAAAAACCTGAACAAGAAGGGTTATGAGGTAAACCAGCAACACCAGTAAAGCATTGAGCCTGTCGATACTGAAACCAAAATTTACGCTCTCCAGCCATTTCCATTCCAGGATCAATGGTTCATCCAGCATCCATACAAGTATCAGTGCAAGAAACAGTCCGAAGGCCATACCAAAACTGGATAGCTTCAGTGATTGCCTGTGATTAAGTCCTCCAATTATGCCCGAAAACAGGGGAATTATAAATATCAGGGGCCATATGATCTTTAGCAGCGTCACCTAGTTTTTCAATGAGGTTAATTCGTCCGGATCAGTAATTTTGTAGTGCTTGAAAATATTCAGCAGAATGGCCAGGGCGATAGAGACCTCGGCAGCGGCGAGCACAACCACAAAAATGGATGTCATCACACCGTTCATTCCCGGATCGAACTGCGAGAAATAGACAAGATTCAGGTTGGCAGCATTCAGCATCAATTCAATCCCTATCAGGACGAAGATTGCACTTCGTTTGATGATAACAATCGCGATCCCTGCACAAAAAATGAACAGAGATAAAAACACAAAATATGTCGGATTGATCATTTCCATCATTCTCCGGATTTTTTAGCCAAATAGGATGCACCGACCAGGGCCACCAACAACAGAAATGCCACGACCTCAAAAGCAATGATGAAGTCCGTTAAGAATAACTGACCGATCTGAGCCACCGGATCTCCTGTTTGCTCAATAAATCCCACTTTGAACCGTGACTGAGCAGCCAGAGCAGCCAGGCTAATGAAAAGCAGGAAAGATACCAGAGAACCAAAAAACAAGGATCTGTGCTGGGTGATAAACCCTTTATTTAATGTTGTTTTAGTCAGCATCAAACCGAAAACCATCAGTACAATGATCCCACCAGCATAAATCAACAGCTGTACCACAGCCATAAACTCTGCATTCAGCAAGACATATAATCCCGATAATCCCAAAAAGCTAAATGCCAGAGAGAAAACCGCCCTGATTACATTTTTGGTGATCAGGATGTACACAATCGGGGCTATGGTGATTGCAGTGAATATGTAGGTAAGAATACTAGTGATCATTTATCATCCTTGGGTTTCTTTGGCACCATAGGTCTGGGCTTAAACTTGGGTTTCACCACTGGTTTTACCTGATCCTTAGGACTGTCTTCAGAAGCCTTGGTTTTGGGTACAATCTTAGGCTTCGCCTGCGTCTTCTTAGTTTCTTCCGCAGCCCCGGGTTTCGTGACAGGCTTTGGCTGAACCTTAGCACCTGATATCTTGGGTTTCACAAGCACCTTGGGTTTCGGTTGTGCTTTTGGGGATTCACCGGACGCCTTTGGTGCTACCTTGGGTTTCACGATTACCTTTGGTTTTGCTGCTTTAGGTGTTTCCTCTGTACCTGTTTTGGCTACCGGCTTAGGCCTGGCCATCACTTTAGGCTTGAATGTCGGCTTAGGTCGGGCAGCAGCTGCCGGCTGGGCAGACTCCCCTTCCGTACTTGTAGTAGCAGGCTGTTCCTTCGCCTTCTGAAATTCCTCCAGCTCTTTTTGTTTCAATGCAATATCTGCCAGACTCATTTCGGAAAACGAGTAATTGTGATTCCTGACGTCCTCCTCAGAGAAATCAAATGTCTTGGTCATGGTGAGACATTCCGTAGGGCAGACCGTGGTACAAAGCCCACAGAAGCAGCACTTACTCATGTCGATGTCAAACTTGGCAGCATGAATCCGCTTTGGCGTACCATCAGAAGTGAGCCCAATGGTCTCCGTAGCCCGGATGGGCTCTATGTCGATGCAGTCTACGGGGCAAACTTTTGCACATTTATCACATACGATACAGTCATCAATTTCATTATGAAGTCTGTACCTTCCATTATCGGGTACGGGGATCATTTCATGTGGATACTGAAGGGTAAAAATCCCCTCATTCTGAGAGAAGTATTCCTCCTCAAAAATCCCATAAGGTTTTCGCGACTTATAGGATTGCTTCAGGTACCCAAAAGTGATCTTTAGCCCTTTGGTGAGGGTTTTGAAGGATGTACCTATATCTTTAAAATATTGACTCATGAATCGGGGTTATACAATTATCAACTTCCAAATTCCAACAATAAACAGAATGATGATGGATGCCGGCGTCAGATACTTCCACGACAAACTCATCAATTGGTCAACCCGCAGCCTTGGATAGCTCCAGCGTATCCAGATCTGGATAAAGATGAATCCAATAACTTTTAAAACCAACCAAAAAACACCCCACTCCGTTCCGGTGGTCATGTCATAAAGTTTTAAAGGTCCAATGTTTGGGAAAGGCGTCTGCCATCCACCAAAAAACAAAATGGCCGCTAGGAAAGAAACGAGTAGCATCATAGCATACTCCGACAGCATGAAAATGCCCCATCGAAACCCTGAATATTCCGTGTGATAACCACCTATGATCTCAGACTCTGACTCTGGAAGGTCAAATGGCGTCCGGTTGGACTCTGCCAGGCCAGCGATAAAGAAGATTAAAAATGATACCCACAGGATAGGCATCTGAAATACGTTCCAGGCCAGAAAACCACTCACCTGATACCCGGTAGAAAGACCGAAAATCAAAGATCCTATCCCCTGCTGGCTGCTGATCTCCTGAAGGTCCAGGGTCTGCGTAAACATCACTACGCCCAATACACTCAATCCCAGGGGTATTTCGTAGGAAACAATCTGTGCCACAGCACGCATGGCTCCATAGTATGAATATTTGTTGTTGGATCCCCAGCCCGCCATCAGGATCCCCAGTACATCAAGGGATACAATGGCCAATAGGAAAAACAGCCCGGTATGGATCTGGGCTCCACCTATCTCGATGGTCATCGGGAGCACCGAAAACCCGGCAAAAATGGCAGCAAAAACGATAAGCGGCGCTACCAGGAATAAAGGTTTGTCAACGTTATCCGGTTTAATGTCTTCTTTTTGAAGCATCTTCACCAGATCGGCAATGGATTGAATAATTCCCTTGGGGCCTACCTCCATCGGACCGTATCGGCTTTGTATGAATGCCGCTATTTTTCGCTCACTATAAACGCCAATGACGACAATCAAAAGAATGAATGGCAGGAAAAATAGGAATGTTATCATTTGTTCCTCCTGGGGTTTGAACGGCTAAATTAATGGGTTACCACTTAGCAGAAAAATACCTTTGAGAAAGCTTTGCTTGTTTAATTGATCGGGATATCTCAAATTTCATGATAATAGCCATAAAAGGATCATATTCAATGAAGGTATCAACAGTGAAATTCAAGGTTTTTCTCATCTCCTGCGTCTTCCTTTCTTCATTAGAAGGCTTCTCGCAAGACCTGAAAGAAATTGACAATTACATCATCAAAGCAAGGCAGGACTGGAACATACCCGGCATGGCCGTGGCGATTGTGAAAGATGGGGAGATCGTCCTCTCAAGAGGCTATGGTTTTATCACCTCCGGAAAGCCAGAAAGAGTGGATGAGCATACCCTCTTTGCCATCGCATCCAATACCAAAGCCTTTATCAGTACGTCGCTCGCCCTCCTGGTGGAGCAGGGCAAGCTGAACTGGTCAGATAAAGTACATGAGATCCTTCCCCATTTCAAGCTTTATGATCCCTATGTGACAGCAGCGGTCACAGTAGAGGATCTGCTGTGCCACCGGGTGGGCCTGGGCACTTATAGTGGTGATCTGATGTGGTACAAGTCTAACCTCTCCACAGAAGAGGTAGTGAGCAAAATTCAGTTCGTACCTCAGGCTTTTGGTTTCAGGGACGGCTATGGCTATTCCAACCTGATGTTTATTGCCGCTGGTGAGGTAATCAAAGCCATCAGTGGTCAATCATGGGACATTTTTGCTGATTCTGCGTTTTTCAAGCCTCTAAACATGGAAAGGACGGTCACTTCCACGAATGTGCTACCAGGCACGTCCAATGTGGCTTCACCTCATAGGCCATATTACGGCGGGAACCAGGTGATCAATTGGGTGAACTGGGACAATATGGGGGCTGCCGGAGGCATCATATCTTCTGCCCATGACATGGCCCAATGGATAAAACTACAGCTAAATGAAGGTATAGTGGGCACTGATACGATCATCCCCATCCGGCAACAACAAATCATGTGGAGCATTCACAATGCCAGGCTGTTGACCGATCGGGACCGTGAATTGATCCCCGGAAAAATATATAAAGGCTACGGACTCGGATGGAGCCTGGACACTTATCGCAACAAGCAGGTGGTCTCTCATGGGGGCGGCTATGATGGTATGTACTCTAAAGTGATGATGGTGCCTGAGGAAAACCTGGGTATCGTTATCCTCACCAATTCCATGAAAAGCATTTCAGATCCCCTGTGTTTTTATATCATAGACATGTTCCTTGATGCAGAGGTCCGTGACTGGTCCGGGGAAATGCTCTCTTACCAGGGATCCAGTGGCCCTGGCAGGATCGAACAGCTACGGTCAGCCCAGGTGAAGAAGACAAAGCCCACGCTGGATCTTGATACATACACCGGCAATTTTCATTCTGAAATGCATGGCAAAGTGACCATCACCCTGGAAGGTAAACAGCTAAAGCTGGCTTTTGAAAATGCGCCGGCACTCAATGCCACGCTCAACCATTGGCATTACGACACCTGGGAAATAAGCTGGAATGAAGATCATGCCTGGTTTGGCTTTGGACTGCTCCAGTTTAAGCTGGATGTGGACCTGACTGTCACAGGCTTGCACTTCGATGTACCGAATTATGACATCTTCTTTGATGAAGTGGATTTGGTAAAGGCCAATTAAGCGCTTCTTGGTAATAAAAAACCCTGACATCTTGGTGACATCAGGGTTTGCAAGCAAAGAGTTAAAAGTTTAATTGATTATTATATCAAATATACAAAAATCAATTGGTGATTGCCATCAGGAGGTCACTTTGTGTGATGATGTGCACTTTTTTCTTTTCATCCCGTACCAGCAAGGCTTTATTCTCTTTATTGATGAGTGAAGAAAGTACATCGAGGGTATTATCCATCCCAACAAACTGGAAGGACTCATCCATGATTTCTTTCACTGGTTTTTCCTTCAGCTGAGGGTTTTCGATCAGGTTTTTCAATACTTTGGAGTCATTCAGGCTACCCACGAATTCATTTTTATCATCTACCACCGGTATTTGACTGATAGCGTGTTTATTCATTAAATGAATCGCCTCACCAATTTTGGCGTCCTGACTAATTGTTCTCAACTCTCCGTTGGCATGCTTATACCGGACAATATCTTTGGCTGTAGCAAATTTCATGGATTCAAAAAAGCCGTGGTCTTTCATCCAGTCGTCATTGTAGACTTTGGCGAGGTAGCGGGTACCATGGTCCGGAAGGATGATCACCATCACATCGTCTTTTTTCAGGTTATCACGTGCATACTCCAGGGCGCCATATACCGCCGATCCACACGACCAGCCAACAAACAATCCTTCTTCTTTGGCCAGCTTTCTTGCCATGATGGCTCCATCCTTATCCGTCACCTTCACAATGTAATCCACCAGGCTGAAATCGACGTTTTTAGGTAAGATATCTTCCCCAATGCCCTCAGTAAGGTACGGATAGATCTCTTTGGTATCAAACTCTCCCGTTTCCTTGTACTTTTTGAAGACAGATCCATAGGTATCGACCCCAACAGTGACAACATCTTTGTTTTGCTCCTTTAAATACCTGGATGTTCCACTGATGGTACCACCGGTCCCCATACCTGCCACATAATGGGTGATTTTACCCTCCGTGTCTCTCCAGATCTCTGGTCCGGTGGTTTCATAATGAGCTTCTGTGTTCGACAAATTATCATATTGATTCGGATAGATTGAATTCGGGATTTCCCGATTCAGTTTTTTAGCGACAGAATAATATGACCTGGGATCGTCCGGTGGTACGTTGGTCGGGCACACGATCACCTCTGCCCCCACAGCCCTGAGGATATTGATCTTTTCCTGTGACTGCTTGTCAGAGAGCGTAAAAATGCATCGATAGCCTTTCGCAATAGCTACCAGTGCCAGCCCCATGCCTGTATTGCCAGATGTGCCTTCGATGATGGTACCCCCGGGCTTGAGCTCGCCTTTCTGCTCAGCATCTTCGATCATCTTCAGTGCTATCCGGTCTTTCACAGAGTTACCGGGATTGAAATATTCCACTTTCACCAGAATGGTGCCTGCAATGCCCTTATTGACCGAATTTAGCTTAACCAATGGGGTGTTTCCGATGGTATCAACTATGGATTCATAGTATTTCATGTTCCTTTTAATTGTCTTTGGAGTCCCTGTTGCTTATTGGGACCTGTTTTTAAGCTTAATTTATTTTAACAAAGCTATGGATATTACGACACACATAGCCTGGTTGTTATTTTATAAATATTATTCCTTATAAAGGATACAATTCCTGATTCTGAATAGTTTTGAATGTGCAAAAAAATAAACAACGCATGATCAATCGCATCGCAGTCTTTTGTGGATCCAGCAGTGGAAATAACCCAATCTATGTCGAGGAAGCCAGAAACCTGATGCAACATTTTCACCAAAGAAATATCGGGCTGGTATATGGTGGCGGCAAAGTAGGCCTCATGGGCGTCCTGGCTGAGGAAATGCTAAAAAACAAGGGCGAAGTGCAGGGTGTGATCCCCGAAAAACTCATGGGTTGGGAGCTCGGTCACACAGGGATCACCAAACTGCATATTGTAAAAAACATGCACGAGCGTAAAGCCATGATGGCAGACCTGTCTGATGCTTTCATCGCCATGCCCGGCGGAATTGGGACGCTTGAAGAATTTATTGAAGTCTTTACGTGGCTACAGCTCGATTACCACCAGAAAGCCTGTGCGATCTACAACCCCAATCATTACTTCGACAAGTTCATGGCGTTTTTCAATCACATGATAGAAGAAGGGTTTTTATCTAAAAAAATCGCAAAAACGCTGATCATTGAAGAAGACCCCGAAGTCCTGTTGGATAAAATCCAGGAATTTTCAATGGTAAAATGAATTCAGCTCTCACTTAAATGTGGATAAACAGGTGATAAATTTGTGGATAAAAAAAATGAGGATAGCGATAAAATCCCCATTTGTTCTTCATTTTTGGTTAAAATTGTGAGAACAATTACATAACACCAATACATGGTGAGCAAAAACAAATCAGACTGGAATCTTATTTTTCTTATTTTCGAAGTTTCTGCCTTCCTTGCTTTTCTTGCAATAATCATCCTCAACAAGTATTATCATTTTTTTAGCTAATACCATTTAAACCTTTTACCTGGCAGGGTGTCTAAGCACCAAACAACTTAAAATTTACTGCCATGAAATGAGCATGATTAGGCAAACACCAACCTAAGCAGAATATCAATCATGCGAATTCCATGTGTCCAATTAAAAATTAACTATACACACATGAAAAGATTAATATTCACCGTATATATGTTGTTGCTCTTTATTTTTTCGGCAACAGCCAAAGACAAAGTCACCATTCACAAAACAGTTGATCAGTGTGTGGTTGTGGTTAAATCCACCAATCACGCGATCGCTCATAAAAAAGCACATATCAGACATAAGCGTTTGCACCGAAGAAATGCGAGGTTGGAAAGAAAGATCCGCAGATCTCATCGAAGGCACGTTGTAGTGCATCATTAGGGATATGTTTAGATGGTTTATTTAGCTAGTTAGAAAGGTCCGGGAATTGCTCCTGGACCTTTTTTATCATTTACCACTCCAGCAATCCATTTACGTTTATCTTCATCACAATCCTACAGGAGCATTTCATGTTTTTCGAGGTTTTGTTTCGAAATCCGTCCCGTCAATCGGCTGGTTTATTTTAGATTTGCCTGATGGTGAACGACGCGCAGGAAGCATATCTGAAGGAACTTAACCCAGCTCAATTAGAAGGTGTAATCAATGTAGAAGGCCCATGCATGCTCATAGCAGGCGCAGGCTCAGGAAAAACCAGGGTACTCACGTACAGGATCGCACACCTGATCCAGCATCATAAGGTAGATCCATTCAACATTATGGCCCTCACGTTTACCAATAAAGCAGCCAAAGAAATGCGCCATCGGATCGAAAGCATTGTGGGCGATGATGCCCGTAACCTTTGGATGGGCACTTTTCACTCTGTCTTCTCCAGGATATTACGTGCCGAAGCCACTAAGATCGGATTTCCCAGCAACTTCACCATCTATGATACGGACGATTCCAAGACGCTGATCAAACAGATTGTAAAGGAAAAAAACCTGGATGATAAGCTGTATAAGGCCAACGTGGTTTACAACCGGATCTCAGGAGCAAAAAACCGACTGGTTTCCTGGCAGGAATATCTCAACAATCCCATCTACGAGGAAGACGACCGGGCCAACATGCGTCCGGAGATGGGTAATATCTACAAAACCTATGTCAACAGGTGTTTTGCAGCGGACGCCATGGACTTCGATGATCTTCTGTACTTTACCAATGTGCTCTTTCAGGAGCATCCGGACACCCTCAACAAATATCAGCACAGGTTCCATTATGTATTGATCGATGAGTTTCAGGATACCAACATCTCTCAGTACCTGATTGCGCGTAAGCTGGCAGCAGTAAAACAAAACATTGCGGTAGTAGGCGACGATGCACAAAGTATCTATGGGTTCAGGGGTGCCGACATTCAGAACATCCTCAATTTCGAGCGGGACTATCCGGACCTGAAGGTCATCAAGCTGGAGCAGAACTATCGTTCTTCCAAAAACATTGTCAATGCCGCCAACTCTATCATCAATAAAAACACGGCCCAGATCAAGAAAAACGTCTGGACCGACAATGAAGATGGGGAACTGATAGACCTGATCAAGGCTACCAGTGACAACGAAGAAGGAAAGCTGGTGGCGAGTAGCATCTTTGAGACCAAGATGCAACAACATGCCTCCAGCGATGAGTTTGCGATCCTCTACCGGACCAACAGTCAGTCCCGCTCCATGGAGGAGGCCCTCCGAAGGATGAATATCCGCTATCGGGTTGTTGGGGGTGTATCGTTCTACCAAAGGAAAGAGATCAAAGACCTGCTCAGCTATCTGCGTTTCGTGGTGAACATGAACGATGAACAGGCTATGCGTCGAATTATCAACCTTCCCAAAAGAGGGATCGGCCCTGGCACTGTGGAGAAGTTAGTAGTAGCAGCCGAGGAAGAGCAAAAACCTTTATGGGACATTTTGGAGCATGGATCCAAATACGTGGGAGGTAAAGGAGGTACTCAGGTGGAAAACTTTGCCACTTTAATCAAAAGTTTCAGACTTACCTCCGAGAAAAAAGATGCATACGACACAGCCACCCAGGTAGCCAAGACCTCAGGACTGCTAAAGGAGCTCTATGAAGACAAAACGGTAGAGGGTATGAGCCGGTACGAAAACGTGCAGGAACTCCTCAATGCTATCAAAGAATTTACCGACGATCAGAACCGCGAGGACAAGAGCCTGAGTGCTTTCCTGCAGGAGGTCGCCCTGCTTACAGATGCTGATAACCAAAATGACTCTGATGAAGCGGTGACCCTGATGACCATTCACATGGCCAAGGGACTTGAGTTTAACTATGTTTATATCGTTGGACTCGAAGAAGAGCTATTCCCCTCCCAGATGATGCTAAGCAGCCGGGCCGACCTTGAGGAAGAACGTCGACTATTTTATGTGGCCATTACCCGGGCGAAGAAAAAATTACATTTCAGCTATGCGCTGAACCGCTACCGCTTTGGCAGGTTGAAAAACTGTGAGCCGAGCCGCTTCATTGAAGAGGTGGATCCTGCTTTTATCAAGGTGAATAAGAAATTCTCCACCACGGCTCCCCTCTCCTCAGCAGAGAGCTATGTGACTAAGAATTTCGTCAACAACCTGAAGAAAGATCAGGCTAACCGAAAATTTGCCTCCGCCCCTACCCATCAGGTCAGTGAAGACTTTCAACCCAGCGATACAACTGGTCTGGAAGTAGGCATGAAGGTAGAGCATCCCAAGTTTGGCTTTGGTGAGGTAACATTGATCGATGAGCAGGGCTCCAACCGCAAGGCCAAAGTCAACTTTGAGACCACAGGTGAGAAGACCCTGCTGCTTTCATTTGCCAAGCTGAGGATTTGCTGATTGAAGATTGTAGGCGGAGCTAATGGCTTGTATCTGAACAACCAGAAAGCATTCTGCGGAAGATTTGTTGAATGTCGGAAGTCCCATTAGGGACGACCTGTTTGTAGAATTACCGTTGATTATAGATTAGCTCCGTAGGAGCGTCCTGTATTTTGGCCTTTTAGGTCGCCCCTGCCTAACGGCCAGGCAGGCCTATGGGGCTATGATTAACTTTTAATGTTTTGATGAATTTCACATATTAATTCATCCGAAAGTTTAAATTTGGCGCTTTGCCAACTTCAGAAACCCATTTATGAAAATCAAATATACCCCCTCAACCATATTCTCTCTACTTATCGTACTTGCTTCTGCTGCATTATTTATACAATGCACAAGCGAGACCAAGGAAACGGTAAAACAGACCGTCAATGAAACGATCCTGAAAGCCCCGGATGGTTTTTCTGTTTTCGAAATCGGTAAGGATCTAGGAGCCGTGAGGCACCTGACTGTTGCTCCGAATGGAGACATCTATGCCAACAGAAAAGCACTGAAAGATGGGAAAGCGATCGTGGCATTGAAAGACAACAACAAGGATGGCAAGATTGATAGTCAGGAGAATTTCGGAGAGCTTCCCGGAACAGAGGTGCTGGCTAAGGACGGATACCTGTATGCTTCTTCTAATTCAGGCATCTATCGCTACAAAATGAATGACAAACATGAGATCATCGACACCAATTCACCGGAACAGATCGTAGGCGGACTGATCGATATGGGGCGGGACAATGCCAAACCTTTCACCATGGATGGCAATGGCAATATTTACGTAACTGTTGGATCATGGAACGATCCCTGCAGGGATGCAGAAGACAAGACCGGAATGAATCCTTGTACGATCCTGGATTCTGCAGCAGGTATCTGGAAATTCCGTGCAGACAAGCTTAACCAAACATATGCAGACGGTTCAAGGTACGTGACAGGAATAAAAAATCCTGTAGGGCTAGACTGGAACTCCCAAACCAACTCCTTATTTGCCACTGACCACGGTCGGGGGAAGCTTCACCTGTACTACCCTGACCTTTATACACAGCAACAGGACAATGACCTACCTGCTGAAACATTCTATGAATTGAAGGAAAACGACAATGCCGGCTGGCCATACACCTACTATGACCACATCCAGAAGGCCAGGATTGTTTCTCCGGAGTACGGTGGTGATGGTAAGAAAACGGGAGGTGAAGATGCCATTGATCCCATCATGGCTTTTCCAGCCCATTATGGGCCTAATGACGTCCTGTTTTATACCGGTGACATGTTTCCTAAACGATATAAGAATGGGGCGTTCATCGCCTTCCATGGCCAGAACAAAACACTGAATAAGGGATACTTTGTGGCTTTTGTGCCATTTGAAAACGGTAAGCCTACCGGAAAGTGGGAGATCTTCCTGGACAATTTTGCCGGGATCAACCTTGCCAATCCCGACGGTGAGCTACAACATCGCCCTTGTGGTCTGGCCCAGGGGCCTGATGGTGCACTGTATGTAGCTGACGACCACGGCGGATCTATCTTCAAGGTGACCTATTGAGAGGAATAGCTTCTGCTACCCGGTGTGAGGGGTTTGTGGGTTAGGTATCCACATAGTGCGAACCTGACAGTTTCCTGGCATAACCTGGAATCAATCACTGATTAACTGTTCAAAATTCTCCCAGATATCTTGCCAGCGATTGTTTCGCATGCATACATAGGACAAATGTCATCATTGCAGATCATCGCACATGTCACAGACGTGTGCTAGCTAGGGGATTTTAGCGTTTTTTAACTGCGAAGACGCCAAAGTTCCGCAAAGGACCTTCAAAACATTGCATATCTATTAAATCTCCGGGTGATATAATGCAGTTATGTGACAAATCACTATATTAGTGATACCTAGTAAAAAGATCATCAACACAAACAAGTCGAAAGTGGCTCATAAAAAATCACTAGCTTTTTGGAAGCTTTGTCTCCTATTTCTATTTATAGGTTGTAACAAAGATGGTGAAGAATCCCTTCCAAAAATACAGGTTCCAAGTGTAGTTACTTCTGAAGCTGCAAATATCACAGAAAATTCTGCAACCATTGAGGGAAATATAACAGATGATGGAGGTAGTTCCATTATAGAGAAAGGAGTTTGCTGGGCAACTATTAACAACCCCACACGAGAGGACAGCCATACTGAAAATGGTAGTGGAAAAGGCATGTTCTCGAATCAACTTATTGACCTGGAGGAAAACACAACTTATTATGCAAGAGCATATGCCTCCAATGAGGAGGGGACTGCCTACGGCAATGAAATATCCTTCACCACCCTGGATCTCCCCATGTTGATATATGATGGAAATGTAGAATTGTTATCACAGGATATGGTAGATGATTTTGGAAATGAGATGTATACAGAAATAACAGGAAACTTAACCATATCATATGATCCTAATCATCCCGAATGGGAGCCTGTAAATAATTTAGACAAATTAGCCAACCTTACTAAAATTAACGGGGAATTCTTAATTAGTGGTCTTACCAATTTATCCAATGCAGATGGTCTTGCTAATGTCTCCGAAATCGGTGGTAATATTGAAGTTAGGCATTCTCAAATGACATCCTTAACCTGGTTAAAGGAGATTAAGGAATTTAATGGATCATTAATACTGAGTGACCTAAGTGGTTTACAAAGCCTGGAAGGGCTGGAAAATTGTACCGCAATTAATCAAGGGCTGGATATTAGTTTCAACCCCAGTCTTATCAATATCAATGCATTGAAAAACCTATCATCAATTGGATTGTTTGCCAGGATCGATTACAATGATAAATTACCGGACATAGATGGTTTAAGTGGTTTAAATGAGATTGGAGGCTATCTATCAATCTATAAAAACGATCTGATTACTGACATTACCGGACTTAAAAATTTAGTTAAAGTAGGATCTACGTTTTCAATAGAAAAATGTCCACAGTTAACAAATATTGATGGCCTGGATAACCTAAATCTTGTAGAAACAATTGAAATAAATGAAAATGACGCTTTAACAAACTTGGATGGTCTTGAACATGTCATATCTGTCAATGGAATTCAAGGAAGTTTGCTTATCAGAAATAATAATGCTTTGGTAGACATTAATGTTTTAACCTTTAATACAGAGGGAATAAAGTCAATTGAAATAAAAAGTAATGCTGCCTTGGAAAACTTAAGTGGTCTAAACGGGCTCAAGAGTATTCAGTCACTAACCATAGAAAATAATAGCAGTTTGACAGAAATTGCTGGGTTAAATAATCTGCAATCAGTCACCCAAGGACTAACAATTTCCAACAATAACAAATTGATATCAATTCATGGTTTTGAAGGGATCACTAGTTTCGATGGAAAATTGAAGATCTGGTATAATAAAATACTATCAAATCTCTGTGGATTATCACATTTTATTGGGAATGGCTTGGTAGAAACTAATTACCAGATAAGTGGAAATCAGTATAATCCATCTTATCAAGATTTGATTGATGGCAATTGCAGTAATTGAAATCTCCTGATTCCAGAAAGTAATATGTCATTCGGAAAAACTTCCTAATATTCTCATTGGAATGATTGAATCCAATACAGATTGGATCAGTTTTGTAGAAATAAGGCTCCGAATCCGGGCAACATAGCTTTTGGATTATGCTGCGGGATACTTAGTGCTTAGCAACGCAAAAAGGTAGAATGGTTCATATGCGATATTCTTCTACAATGAATAACTTAAAAGCCCATAATAAGCGGTAATAATGTATATGGCTACTGAATGTTTTCACCAAAGTCTACCAATTCCGGGAAGTTCAACACTCAGATCAAACAGGTCTAATTCAATATTCATCCCCAATAAGTTGACCTCCACTCCCTCTTCATACGCTGCTGTAATGCCCAACAAACCATAAAGGGAAAATTGAAAACCTGTACCACTGGCAGCAGGGCCAAAGCTTTCCGCAATTGGTCGCCAATCCTTTCCAACAGCTGTAGATGGCAAGTCAAGCTTGAGCTCAGGCACTTGCAAGCCTAACCAGGCAACAAAAGTATTGCTATTCGGACCAGGCCAAACCGTATAGACATCCTTCCATGGGTATGCATGAATGGCTTTTTCAACTTTTTGGATCACCCTTTCAGCCTCCGCATCCCTTAAATCAGTAATTAGCAAAGGTGGATTCCCAGCCCAGGCCCTGTCTGGAACTCGTGGCTCATAATTTAGTGCTGTACCATTACGTCTCAGACGCCATCCAAATATTTGGGCTACCATGTATTCGCTTGCTCCTTTCTTCTTGATCGCAACCCAGGTGTGCATGGCCAATGCTTTTTTCAATCCACGGGTTCTAGCTCCATAAACCTGTATCACCGCTCCATCAAAATCAGCCGGATGTGGTGCGTAGCCATAGCTCTCGCCAAACCATTTTGTATCTGAGGTATTTACCTGGTTTCGTTCGACCTTACCCTTAAGCGTTCTTATTACAGTGCCTGATAAGGCACATACGGTAAGGAACAGAAAAAAATATAACACCCCAATGAGTACCTTTCGAATCAAACTCGATTTGCGCATTTGTATTCCTGTTGAATTCTCCAATAGTAATCTGAATTTCAGACTTTCTTAAAAAAACACCCACAATTTAAACACTTGACATGAGTATAAACTTTAGGCATCCTAAATTATTCCAACCGAGGGATGAATAAAGTTTATCGCGAATTCCATGTGTCCGATAAAAAATTAACTATATACACATGAAAGAAGTCCAAAAAATCATCATCCAGTTGTTTACTAAAGTTAAGTCAGAATACGGTTTCCTAAGCCACTGATTCTGTATAGACAGATTAACTTTAAACGTTTTAAACCATTTATTTATTTTTATGGTCCTATACCTATACCCATAAAACAAGATGATAAAAAATGAGTGAAGAACGAATTTTAACCCAACATCCGAAGGGTAAAGATGGTGTCAACATACTCAGAAGTAAGTATGAAACCATCAAAGAATTTATCCTGGAAACGCTCAAAAAGTACGAAGAAATCACTTTCGATGAATTGACAGACATGGCTGATGAGAAATTGAGCAGTTCCTTTGATGGGAAAGTGATCTGGTACGTGGTGACCGTGAAACTAGACCTGGAAGCCCGGGGACTCATTGAACGGATACCCAAAACCAGTCCTCATAAACTGCGTTTAACAGCTACTCATTCTAAATAACCGCTTTTCCATACGAACCCAGCCTCCAACTGATCAGTGTTCCCATATTAGCAAGAATAATATAGCCATCCATGGATAGATCACTCCTACTACTGCTGCTCTTATTTTTAAGCACCCTTATTCATGCTCAGCATACCTATTCCTACACCCGTCCACAAAACCTTGAGGATGGATGGTACACGCAGGATCTTAAAACCCTTGGTTATGATACGTTGCTGATCCATAAGCTATTTACTAAACTGGCACAGGAGGATCATCAGGTGCATAGCGTTCTCCTGGTCAAGAATAACCAACTCCTGATCGAGGAATATTTTAACGACCATGATGTAAACAAACTTCACGACCTGCGATCCACCACCAAAAGCATTAGGGCGTTACTCATAGGAATTGCGATCGACAAAGGTTTTATACAGGACGTCAATGACCCCATTGGTAAATACCTCAAACATCCGGCACCCTCTAAAAATCCGGATCAAAGAAAAGATCAGATAACCATTAAGCACCTCCTCACAATGTCCAGTGGGCTGGATTGTAACGACTGGGATAAGTCCTCAAAGGGGCAGGAGGACAAGGTCTATAAGAAAAAAGACTGGCTCCAGTATACGCTGGACCTCCCCATGATGAATGATCCGGGAAGTGTTTCCCACTACTGCTCTATGGGTGCTATACTGATCGCAGAAATCATCAGTCAGGCCTCCGGAATGACCATTCAGGAGTTTGCCCAAAAATATCTCTTTGCCGAACTGGGGATCACCCGGGTGGAATGGGGGCATACCTCCGACAAGAACGTCATTGACTCTGGCAAAAGACTTTACATGACTCCGCGAGACCTGGCCAGAATTGGCCAGCTGGTCCTTGATGATGGAAACTGGGATGGAAAGCAGATCATCCCGGTAGATTGGGTGAAGGAAGCGACCACTCCTAAAACACAGATCACTGGCATGGACTATGGTTACTTTTGGTGGAACATCCCCTTTATGCTGGATGAAGAAAAAATCATCTCAAAAACAGCTACCGGTAATGGCGGCCAGTATATCATGGTGATCCCCGGGCTTGACATAATAGCTGTATTCACCGGGGGTGCTTACAACACCCAGGATGATAAATTGCCTTTTGCCATCATGCAGGACATTTTCCTTCCTACATTCGGTTGGCAATAATTATCAGTAAAATCACCGGAATAAGATGCGGTATTTTCCTTTCCCGTCCAAATAAAACTTTGATCAAAAAATTGACGTTCTTTGAAAGGGGTTTATCTACCAATTTTGATTTAAACCTGTTTCAAACCAATTGAAAATGAAAAATATCACGAGCAACCTGTTGTACGTAATCCTTACACTATTGATACTGCCCTCATGTGACTTTGATTTTCAAGGCCATGAAAGAAAGAAAAAAGTTCAGGATAAGTATGACATGATGAAGGTGAATGTGGTACCTGAAGGGTTACCCATGAGAGACACAACCTATATTCCCATCTACTCACAAATTTACAATGAGACCAAAGACACCCGGTTTAATCTGACCGCTACAGCAAGCTTGCGGAACACCAGCTTCAAGCACAACATCTATATCACAAGCGTTGAGTATTACGACTCTTTTGGTGAGTTGGCCAAAAAATTTCAGGACACTCCACTGAAACTGGGCCCCATGCAATCCATGGAGTATGTCATTGAGGAAGGCGACATCACCGGGGGAACAGGACCCAATTTCATCATTATCTGGCAGGCAGAAAGTACGGATGTAGCACCCCTCTTTGAAGGGGTCATGATTTCCAACCATGCGCAGCAAGGGATTTCATTTACTACCAAAGGAATCTCCATCAGCAATAAATGAGGTGATATGAAGCACGAAAAAGACCATACTGAGCCATTGATCCTCCCAAAAGGACAAGGGCGTATCTATCATTGCGGTCCCATGACGGCCATTTTCAAGGCGGATGAAAATGAAACAAACGAGAAATACAGCGTTTCCGAATGGTGGATTGAACCCCACTCAGACGGCCCCGGCCCCCACCAGCATGAAGACAATGATGAGGTGTTTTATGTACTAGAGGGCATCACATCTTTTCTTGTAGGCGACCAATGGATAGACGCTCACAAAGGAACCTTTCTCAGAGTCCCCTCGAAGACGATGCATGATTTCAAAAACAAAACTGATCAGAGAACGGGCATTCTGAATTTCTACATTCCCGGTGGCTTTGAAAGGGATATGCCAAAGATCGTGCAGTGGTTTGAAGAGAATTCGTAGTCTCTTACTTTCAGTGAAAAAATCGTAATCTGGAACGAATGGGATAATCTGCAGGAGAGATCCATGAGGACTGCCAGTATCCCAGGCTTATTTGAACGAGGAGATCTACGCAATTCCAACCCCATAAAACCTGATTACTTCCTCCTCATTCCTCCCGTTTTTATATTTTAGGATTTTTATTTCCAAATACCCCATTTATGCACGTTTCAAAAACCCAAATTACGATCCTTTTCGCATTGGTTTCATTTGTAGCCTGTGACTCATCAAACCAGGAAAGCTGTTACGACCAGTATGGCGATGGTCAGCTACACAAACTGGCCTACAACAACCCCGGTCTGATTGTAGATCTGGACGCGGGCTTCAAAGCCGTCCCCATGCCCATGGACTTCGATGGCGATGGCGATTATGACCTGCTCATCTCAGAGTCGGGTAGCTATGCCGAATCCGGGATCTTCTACTTTGAAAATATTTCCGGGAATGTGGAGATGCCCATCTTCCGACGGGGCATGAAAGTCTCTTTCGAGCGCAGACGGCTTGGGGACGACGGCTCACGGTTTCAGACCTCTTATGTGGGCAACTCCGTCCATGTGCTGACCCCGGACAGGGTGCGGGAGAAGCTCCTGATCTACAAGAACGTACCGCAAAATGTATTCTGGGACGAAAATGAAGTGGAATTGCCGCTGGAAGGATATGACTACCTGCACAACTCCAAAACTGAGTGGAAACTGGTCGATCTGGATGGCGATGGAGCGCATGACCTGATGTGTGTAGCTACCAGAGACGGGTTTAGGACCTATAGGGGTAAGTTGGCGGAGGCAGCCAAAAAACTGGATCTGGTCGTGGATGGAAAATCCAGCTACGTGCTGTTTATGAAAAATACTGGCACTGATGAGGAACCGAAATACACCCACCCACAGGTGCTGAAAACAACCGACGGCACCCCCCTGGCCAATCGGCTATCACTTAAGCCCATGTTTGCCGACTACGATGGAGACGGTGACATCGACTTCCTGAGCATTGGCACTACAGACGAAAAATTTGATATGGAATGGCAGGATGATTACCTGGTCTACTTTGAGAATATCGGGAGTCCAACTTCATTCAAATTCAAAAAAGGTCGTGTGCTTACCGTCGAAAAGCTGCCCATCCAGTTTGAATCCAGGGCTACCATGCACCTGACAGCTATCGACTGGAACAAGGACGGACATGTTGACATCCTCGGTGGTGATGAAGATGGCAAGATCTCTTATATGAAAAACACGGGAAAAAAGGTGGATGGTCTCCCACAGTTTGCACCACCGGTGTTCCTTCAACAGGAAGCCGCTTATGTGGACTTTGGTGCGCTGGTAGTTCCGCGTGTTTTCGATTGGGACGGCGATGGGCTCGATGACCTCATTGCCGGTAATGGCGTTGGCCACATTGGATTTATCAAAAATTTAGGGGGTAAAGCACCCCGCTGGGACGCACCGCAACTACTAGAAGTGAATGGCACACCCCTGCGTCTGATCAAGAATGAGGCTTTACCCAATACAGAGCAACCCATTTGGGGGTACTCCACCATCGATGTGGGCTACTGGGATGAAGATGACCTGCCCGACATCCTGGCCAATGAGCACAATGGCAACATCGTCTTCATTAAAAACATAGGTACGAGAACTGCTCCGAAGCTAGCCCAGCCTCAGCCTATGTTGGTAGACTGGGAAGGAGAGCCACTCAAGCCAGCCTGGGTTCCTGGGGTGACAAAAGGTAACGAATTACTCGCTCCCTGGAGAACCTCCCCTTTCATCATGGATTTTAACGACGATGGTTTAAACGACCTCGTTATGCTGGACCATGAAGGGTATCTGGCCGTCTATCTAAGAAAGCGAAAAGACGGTGAGCTAATTCTGGGACATCCACAAAGGAATTTTGTATTCCCCGATGGTGAGCCCATCCTCCTCAACCAACGAACCGGAAAAAGCAGTGGACGGCTCAAGATCGATTTTCACGATTGGGACGGAGACGGACTGGAGGATCTGATTGTCTCCTCTAAGCCAGCCGTAGATTGGATGAAAAACCTGGGTATGAAAGACGGCAAGATGGTCCTGCAATATATGGGTCGCATCTTGTCAGTCACACTGATGGGACACACAGATGGTCCAGTGGCATCTGACTTCAATAAGGATGGTATCCCAGACCTGGTGGTAGGAACGGAAACAGGTGTGATCTACTACTGGCAACGATCCAGTTGGGATGTGACCACGACCATGACTACAACTGGCAAGCAGATACCAGCGAATTACAAGTACTTCAAGAGATAGGTAACATTATTATTTTACCATCAAGGAATTAAGGGCATTGAGGGGATTTAAAGTTTTTATGAATCCCTTAATTTCCTAAATATCTTAATGGCTTTAACATTACTACCGGATATAGATTATTTCTTTGAACCATTGAGGGATTGAGGGCATTGAGGGATTTGATATGTTGATGCAACGATTATACTCGGAATACTATAGATTGAAAATATAATTCAACAGGATTAGGAATGAATTCCATTAGAAAATGAAAATGTTTTTTTGAGTAAATTTGATATATGAGGTTAATAGAGGAGCATCTTGAAAGTATAAAAGCCCTTTGCAAAAAACACCATGTTGAAAGGATATATCTTTTTGGCTCCGTTCTAAATGCTGGTTTTTCGGAAAACAGTGATTTGGATTTTCTGGTAAAATTTAAACCAATAGAATTATCTGCTTACTTTGAGAACTACATCAACTTTAAGGAAGAGCTTAAAAAACTGTTGAATCGAGAGATAGATCTTGTTGAAGAACAAACATTAAAAAACCCGATTCTAATTAGATCCATCAACAGAAATAAGGAACTACTTTATGGATGAAAAAATCCTTAAGTGGCTCTTCGATATAAAACTAGCGATTGAGGAAATTGATGGTTACTTTGATGGAAAACAGAGAGATTTCTCCGAGTATACACGCAATATAATGCTTAAAAGAGCCATTGAACGGAACCTGGAAATTATTGGTGAAGCCGTAAGCAGAATATCAAAGGAGGACAGTGGTATAGTTGACAAAATAACCAATGCACGGTCGATTATTGGATTAAGAAACCAGGTCATTCATGCTTACGACAATATCTCAGATGAAAATATCTGGTCAATTATTACAACTCATCTTCCAAAGCTAAAAGAGGAAGTTAATGAGTTAATAGGTAATACTATAGACTGATTTCAGACATTTAATTGTTTCCGGACTATTGAGACACCTTAATTCCCTAAATGTCTTAATGGTTAAAATAATGCAGATCAGATTGTTTAATTAAATTGTATTCCATGAGTGGGTCATCCACCATATAAAGGAATTGAAATGTATAAAGTCTTTGTAATCCTCTTATTGATTTTAGTCACCAATCCACTTGATGCGCAAAAACTGACCATACGGGGAGAGTTTTTTTATTGGCGTGATCAGGAACTCCCTTTTTGGGGTGTCAGGGTGGCCAGTGCCTCCCAAAATGAAGCCAATACCTATGACCTCATAAAAAACCTGAGGATATACAAATCATTCGGGATCAACGCCATCAGCGTTTTTGTGCAGGGATCGAGTGGTGGGTATGAGGACCCCTTCAGAAAAGGTGGAAAAAAGCTCGAAAATGATCACCTGGAAAGGTTGACCAGAATCATAAAGGCCTGTAAAGATCTGAATATGGTGGTTATCGTGGGTATATTCTACCAAAGAACGATGGCTTATGACAAGGAACTTTCTATCCTGACAGAAGCAGATGTCTATCAGGCCGTGAGGACCGTCACGAAAAAACTGAAGCCATACAACAACGTGGTCATCAACATTGCCAACGAGCAAAATTCATCTTATTACAAGGAGTTCAAAGGGTTCGATTTCAATGATCCTCAAAACATTATCTCTCTCTGCCAGGTAGTCAAAGAGGTTGATAAAGACCGGATTGTGGGCGCAGGTGGCTATCATGACAGCCTGAACGTAATCATTGGAAAGTCTCCTCATGTAGACGCTCTGCTATTCGATACTTTCAGTGGAGACATTGAGAAAAACCAGCACAGCGGATGGCATTACGATTATTTCAGGGCTCAGGGAGTAGTTGACAAGCCGATTATCAATGTGGAGCTATTTGGAGGATGGACTGGTCAATTTGTTCCGCCAGGTGTTTATACCGAAGCCGGAAAGAAAATCCATCTCCAGGAAATCGATGAAGCAGTAAAGCGACCCGGACTTTATGTCCACTTTCATTCCAATCCATGGATGCAGGGGGTCCTGGATGGCTACCCCATCAGATACGATCTTGATGGCCAGGGAACATCAAAAGACCCTGGTATTAGGTGGTGGTTTGAATATCTTCGCAAACAAATAAGATAGATTTCAGCATGAATAGAATACTTATAGTCATTTTAGTTTTCGTCCTCATATCCTGCCAAACAAGTACTGAAGAAGTAACCAGTACTGCCAAATCCCACGAAGAAATCAAAGCATATCTCAAACAATACCAGCCGTATGAGATGACCTTTGATGCACGAAACTATAATGAAACCGACAAGCAAATCCTGAAAAAACTGGTGACGGCAGCAGAATACCTGGATACAGCCTATTGGTTACAGACTTCGAAATATGGATTGAAACTGATTGACAGCCTTTCTCAAATTGATGATCCCTATGCGCAGGACCTGCTGACCCTGGTCCAACGTAATGGCGGACCTTTCGAGCTATTGAATGAGTATGAACCTTTCATTGGAACGGAGGAATACTATGGTGGCGAAGAAGTCTATCCTCACGGGATGACTACTGAGCAATTTGATGCTTACATGGAGACGTTATCAGAAGAAGAGAAAGCAGAATTTATGTATCCCTACACTGTAATCCGCGAAGACGGACAGGGAGGATACAAAGCTGTACGGTACTACGAGGAGTACAAGGAATATATAGACCCCATTGTGAAATTACTCAACGAAGTCGCGGAACTGGCTGAAAATGAGTCTTTTGCTCGTTTCCTCAAACTCAAAGCAGAAGCTTTGATCACTGATGATTATTATGAAGCCGATGTCGCCTGGATCGAAATGGAAGACAGCAAGTTCGATATCGTGTTCGGTCCTTTTGAAACCTACTCCGATCACGTCAAAGGCATCAAAGCCAAATACGAGGCCTATGTCGAGATCATCGATCAGGAAGCCAGTGCCGACCTGGAAGTTTACAAGAGCTACCTCCAAAGGATGGAAGAAAACCTGCCTATTCCGGATGAATACAAATCTGTTGTGGGTGGGCTGACTGCCAATTTCACGGTTGTTCAGGATATCATCCGCAAGGGAGAAGGACGTATCGGCTATCAGGCCGTAGCCACCAACCTCCCGAACGACCCGGAAGTTCATAAAACGAAAGGGACCAAAAAGACTTTCTGGAAAAACATGTTTGATGCACGTTTCAACGCCATCATCAAGCCAGTCAGTGAGGTTTTGATCGACGAATCACAGCTTCAGTATCTCTCCGAGGAGGGTTTTTTCAAGTTTGTGCTGATGCATGAGATCTGTCATGCTATTGGACCGAGAGAAGTAAAGGTGGGTGACAAAAAAGGAACAGCTGTCAATGCTGCCATCGGACCAAACTACAGTCCACTGGAGGAAGCCAAGGCTGATATTACTGGATTATATTCCCTTAGATACCTGATGGAACAGGGTGTGGAAGATCCGGAAAAAGCCAAAGAATTTTACGTTTCCTTCCTGGGAAGTCTATTCCGAAGCATCCGTTTTGGTCTGGATGAAGCACATGGCAAAGCTGCCGCCATCTCGTTGAGTTATCTGCTTGAAAACGGCGGCATACTGTATAATGAAACCACCAAAAAATGGTCTATAGACTTTGGTAACTTTGACGAAGGTGTGAAAAAGCTGGCAGCGGAAATGCTCATCCTTGAAGGAGATGGCGACAACGAAAAAGTACAGGTCTTCTTTGATCGCTGGACGGCCGAAACTCCCATGCTTACCGAAGCACTTGAGTTAACAGGAGATATAGCTATTGATGTGCTGCCTATCAGAAAGATTATTTGGGAGTAACAGTTTCAACTACTTTAATTGAATTGCATTTATGATTAGTTATTTGTAATTTAAACCAATGCTTATTCATGAATTTGTTGGATTATTTCTGATCCTGATGGGATTTCTGGTTAAGAAATTTCCTATCCTGATCGCCGGATACAATACCATGCCGGCAGACGAAAAGGCCAAAGTAGATGTGGACGGCCTTTCATCTCATATGCGCAATTCAATGGTCGTGATTGGGTTGCTTATGATTATTATTACACGGCTGTCAATCTTCTTAGAGCTTTCTATCAGCCCTCTTTTCATCATAGGTGGCACCATTCTTCCGGGCACCCTCTATATGGTGATCGGTTCGCAGAGGTACATGAAAAAGGTAAATCAGAGAATGAGTAAAACGGGAATGATCATTGGTGTGGTAGTTATATCGGTAAGTGCTGTATTGGTCACCGTCTTGATTTTCACAGGTTCCCGCTCCCCTCAATTTGAAGTGACTGGTAATCAATTGAATATCTCCGGGATGTACGGCTTAGAAACTAAAGTTAGTTCCGTCAAGTTGCTAGAGGAGCTCCCTACTATTAAAATGAAAACCAATGGATTTAGCCTTGGTGAGAACAAGCGAGGAAATTTCAACCTGGAAGAATTTGGTCAATGTAAACTCTTCATTGAATCAATGACCGGACCGTTTATTTACATTGAGACCAGTGAAAAACCGATCATTGTCAGCACCAAATCAAGAGCCAAAACCGAAGAATTGTTGGTTGAGCTACAACAAAACCTCAAACAGTAATTCCATCATACTATTGAAGTCGAATTACTTACCCACCACCAGCTTATGGACATACTCAGACTCTAACTGTGCCAGTACCTTCATCACTTCACTGGTTTTGGAGCCTTCTACCGCTGACTGATAAGTCCATTGATCGATCGTATGAATGGGCAACACCTTTTTGGTCGTCCCGGTGATAAATACTTCCCTGGCATTGGCCAATTCACCTACCGAAATGTTTCGTTGCTGCACGTTGCCAATGGCATTGATCAGTCTCTTCCTTGTCACACCATGCAATACTTTTTCTTTTGGAGTGATCAATTCACCTTCATTATTTACAATGAAGATATTGCTTCGGGTCAGCTCATGCACCTCTCCTTTGTGGATATATAACACATCAAAGGCACCACTCTCCTTAATTTGTTGTTGCAACCAGATCCCGGTCATGTAGTTGATGGTTTTTACCTCAGGCAGGTCCCTCAGGTATTCATGTGTGATCAGTTTTACCCCATGAGCAAACATTTCATCAGTGGGAAACGAAATGGGCTCCTGGGTAACAATGAGATTGGATTTACCTACGGCATACGCTCCGTTTCCATTCCCGCCTGTCAGGACGATCCTGATACCTGAGACTTCCATCCTGTTTTGTTCAAACATCTCGAAAAGGAGCCTTTTAAGTTCATCCCGGGAAACTGGTGATGTGAGCCTGGCCAATTCAGCTCCTTTATAAAAACGATCCAGATGATCCTCTATAAACAAGGGGACACCGTCTGATAGTCGAAAAAAATCAAAGATGCCATACCCTCTCAGCAAAGCGATATCGTCTATGGGAAAGCTTACTTCTTCCTGATCCCGGAGCTGTCCATTAAAAATACATTTCATAGCAGGATTACCTTAGAATTCACAAATGATTGACATTGATCTATTGCTTTTACTGAAAACCACTAATCAAGGTTGACAAAAAATTCAAAATGACTACAAATCAGACCAAATTTCCTGGTTTTTATTGAGTTTTCATCAATTGACTATTTCTCTATTATTAAAAACTGGATTAAATTGTAGAATACCCATCCCATTTAGCCTATGAAATTGTTACGTAGTCTGTCTCTTATCATCAACTACAACACCTTTATTGTTACTTTTCTGGCACTGGCATCAACCATCATTTGTGAGCATTATGGGATTGCAGCCAACTTTCCACTGACAATTGTCGGTGTGGCCATCGTATTTCCCATTGTGTTTTCCATCAACAGTGCCTATACCCGAAGAGAAACGGCTCTCACCAATCTTGGAGATTTCATCAATCACATGACGGCCCTCTACCATGCCTCCCGTGACTGGCTCAACCCGGCACAACCTGATTTCCAAATAGAAACCAAACAAAGAATCGTTGCCTGTTTTGATCAGCTCAGGGTATTATTCACAAGTACAGACGAGAAGGACATTCACGAAAACGAAATAATACTGGCTGAACACCTTTCTGATCTTTCTTCTTTTGCTCAGAAGCTCAGGGATTTTGGTGTACATGGCACTGAGATGTCCAGGATCAGTCAGTACCTAACCAGAATAGGTGGAGCCGTTGAAGACATGAAGGTGGTATTGAAATACAGAACCCCGGTCACCCTAAGAGCTTATAGCAAGATTTCCATTTACAGTTTTCCGGTATCCTACGGACCCTATTTTGTCTATGCAGCCCAGGAATATACTTTCGGTCTCGCCTATGTAATGCCAGTGATCTTCAGCTTCATCCTCGTCAGCCTCGACAACATCCAGAATCACCTCGAAAATCCCTTCGATCAGATTGGAGAAGATGACATCAAATTCGGGACGGGTCGTTTCGAGGAAATGCTAAAATAGATTCGGGCTGAAGGTCATTTATCACCTGTAAAACCTTTCTATTCCCGGGGGACAGCTATTTTTGCAGCAATGTATACATTGGTCCGAAAATTTCTCTTTCTTCTTCCCGCTGAGACAGCCCACCATTTTACCACCAACCTGCTCAGGTTTCTTTTCAAGATACCCATGGTGAAATCTATTTTTTCCGGATTATACAGGATAAAAGACCCCCGGCTACAACGAACAGTCTTTGGCCTTACCTTTCCCAATCCCGTAGGGCTGGCAGCTGGTTTTGACAAAAACGGGGCCTTTACTAACGAATTCTCGGCCATGGGTTTTGGTTTTATCGAGATCGGGACAGTGACACCCCTCCCCCAACCCGGTAACCCGAAACCCAGACTTTTCCGACTCAAAGAAGATCAGGCACTGATCAACCGGATGGGATTCAACAACGAAGGGATGGAAAGTGTTGTACAAAACCTACGAAAAAAATCAAAAGACGTCATCATCGGTGGCAACATTGGAAAAAATAAGGTCACCCCAAACGAGCAGGCTCAGGACGACTATCGGAAATGTTTTGATACGTTATATCCCCACGTGGATTATTTTGTAGTGAATGTCAGCAGCCCCAATACTCCTGGTCTTCGTGAGCTACAGGAAAAGGAGCCTTTGCAGAAATTACTGCAATCACTAAAGACTTTAAACGAGACAAAGCCTGCTCCAAAACCTATCTTACTGAAGATAGCTCCTGACCTGACAGATTCTCAGCTGGATGATATTCTGGAAATCACGAAAGAGACCAAAATTGATGGGATCATTGCAACCAATACCACCATCGACCGTTCAGGGTTGAGAACCAAAAAAGAAAAAATAGACAAAATCGGAGCAGGAGGGCTCAGTGGTGCTCCATTATTCGACCGGTCCACTGAGATCATTAAGTACCTGAAAAATGGGAACAAAAACCTTGTGATCATCGCCGTTGGTGGCATAAACTCACCGGAAAGAGCCATCGCAAAGTTGAAGGCCGGAGCCAGCCTGGTTCAGGTCTATACCGGACTGATCTATGGAGGACCGGCACTCATCCGAAACATTAATCGGGCAATCCTGAAAAATCTTGATGGGGCATAAAATCTCCATTACTTTTGTCGTTTATCATACAGCATGGCACAAAACACCTATAAGAGGCAGAAAACAAAAGAACCCAAATCATTTAGCTTTAGTATCTCGCTATTCAATGACAGAAAGTTCCACCTCGCCATAGGTTTATTTTTGTTGCTGGCTTCTATTTTCCTGGCTGTGTCTTTCATCTCTTACCTCACTGCCGGCAAAGCAGATCAAAGTGTGGTGGAAGCCATGACTGAGACGGGAATCAAGGAGTCCGGACAACAGGTGAAAAACTGGTTTGGACTCATTGGAGCGTTCACGGCCCACTATTTCATTTTCAGGTGGTGGGGCATCATGTCATTACTTATACCACCCCTGCTTTTTCTTGTTGGTCACCGGATCATCTGGAAAACAAGGATCGTTTCATTGATAAAAACCTTTTCATTCACCCTGTTTTACCTTCTGTGGGTAAGTATCTCCATTGGATATTTTCTGTTAAACTCTGATGATGTTTCGGAGCTTGGCTTTCTCAGCGGGGGTGTTGGATTTGAAATGGCCATCATCATCGAAAGTCTGATGGGTTGGGGAACTGTCCTGTTCCTGGTATTCATGTTCATCGTTTTCAACATGTATTTCTTCAATATCACCCAGCTGGAAACAGTCAATAATTTTTTGCATAGCAGCCGAGAAAAACTAAAGAACTTTTCATTTAAACCTGGCTCAGAAAATTCCAGCCTTGAATCTTTGCTCACCCAGATCAAAGAAGAAGTAGAGGCCGAAGAAAACAAGGAAGAGCCGGAAGAGGAAAACCTTACAGAAGAATGGAAAGTATCTAAGGAAGACCTGAAAAAAGTGCCGGAGCCTAAAGAAGAATTGGAGTTGGCAGTGGAAAAGCCAGCGCCGGAGGAGCCGAAAGAGCCTGAAGAACCTGAAGAGGAAGAGATGGACCTGGTAGTGGAAGCAAAGAAAGACGAAGAGGTTCGGGTAACTACCAGTGAAAATTATGACCCTACCTTGGATCTGCCTAAATATAAATATCCGACTCCCGACCTGCTGATTGACTATCCAAAGAAAGATATCCAGGTTACCAAAGATGAGCTGGAGCAAAACAAAGACAAGATCGTCCGTACACTGGTCAACTTCAAGATTGGTATCTCCAGTATCAAAGCGACCATCGGTCCGACCGTGACGCTTTATGAGATTGTGCCAGAAGCGGGAGTAAAGATCTCAAAAATCAAAAACCTGGAAGATGATATCGCATTGAGCCTGGCTGCATTGGGGATCAGGATCATTGCACCGATCCCTGGAAGAGGTACCATCGGTATTGAGGTGCCAAACAAAAACCGGGAAATGGTAGATATCAAGTCAGTCATCACCACGGAGAAGTTCATGAAGAGCGATAAGGAATTACCGATCGTACTGGGTAAGACCATTTCCAATGAAGTCTATGTGACTGATCTGGCCAAGATGCCTCACCTGCTCATGGCAGGTGCTACAGGGCAGGGTAAGTCAGTAGGTCTTAACATGATCATCGCTTCACTGATCTATAAGAAGCACCCATCACAGCTTAAATTTGTGATGGTGGATCCTAAAAAGGTGGAGCTTACGCTGTTCAACAAAATTGAAAACCACTTCCTGGCTAAGCTTCCTGATAGCGAAGAAGCTATCATCACTGATACACAGAAAGTAGTTCATACGCTTAACTCTTTGTGTATCGAGATGGATACACGGTATAACCTGCTCAAAGAGGCTGGCTGTCGTAACCTGAAAGAGTACAACAAGAAATTTATTTCACGACGACTTAATCCGCAAAAGGGACATCGCTACCTTCCCTACATCGTACTGATCATCGATGAGCTGGCCGACCTAATGATGACAGCTGGTAAAGAAATTGAAACACCAATCGCCAGGCTCGCTCAGCTGGCCCGGGCCATTGGTATTCACCTGATCGTGGCTACACAAAGGCCATCCGTGAACGTAATCACGGGTATCATCAAAGCCAACTTCCCAGCTCGGCTTTCATTTAGAGTAACTTCAAAAGTTGACTCAAGGACCATCCTCGATGCAGGCGGCGCTGATCAATTGATAGGCATGGGAGATATGCTGCTAAGCATGGGTTCTGAGATCATCAGGCTCCAGTGTGCTTTCGTAGACACCCCTGAAGTGGACAGAGTTTGTGAGTTCGTTGGGGACCAAAGAGGATATGATTCCGCCTATATACTCCCTGAGTTTGTAGGTGATGACGAAGGAGAAGTAGGAGCTGTGGACTTGGCAGACAGAGACTCATTATTTGAGGATGCTGCAAAATTAATTGTCCTCCATCAGCAGGGAAGCACCTCACTTATTCAAAGAAAGCTTAAATTGGGCTACAATAGAGCTGGCCGATTAATTGATCAATTGGAAGCTGCTGGTATCGTAGGCCCCTTTGAAGGAAGTAAGGCAAGAGAAGTTTTAATCAAAGACGAATATTCTTTGGAACAATTATTGTCAGAGATAGACAACAAGTACTAAAAATAGAAGAGAAATGAAACGCATTGTGTTATTAGCCGCAGTATTAATGATCAACCTTGGTGCTTACGCACAGTATGATCCTGAGGCTTTGGATATCTTAAATGCCATGAGTGCAAAATACAAAGGTATGGAAGCATTCTCGGCAGAGTTTACTCAGGAAATGATCAATGAGAGCGTGGGGCTAAGTGAAAAATTAAAAGGCGAGATCACCGTAAAAGGTAACATGTATTATCTGAAAATCGCTGACCAGGAAGTATTCAACAATGGTGAGGATTTGTGGAACTATAACAAGGACATCAAGGAAGTGACTGTCACACCCTATGACCCTAATGAGCAGGAAATTTCTCTCAACAATATTTTCGACATCTATCAGAACGGATTTAAATATATCCTGATGGGTTATACGGAAGATGGTGCCAGGATCATTGATCTTGATCCCGAAAGCAGAGACAAGTCCTACTACAAGATTCGTATGGTGATCAACAGCCAAGATGAACTGAAAAAGTTTACAGTGTTTGAACGGAAAGGGAATCAGTATGTCTATTCCATTGAGAAGTTTCAGAAACTAAACAATGTGCCTAACAGCAAATTCACTTTCAACACCAGCAAAAACCCGAACGTGGAAGTGATCGACTTCCGATAGTATCGGGGCACTTTGCCTTCCTTTAACTTTATTAATGATTAACTTGGCGGTTCAATTTCACTTTGAATGAACCGTCAAGATCTATTCTCTTTAATCAAAAAGAAAAAATCATTTCTGTCTGTCGGCCTTGACACCGATATCAGGCGTATCCCCGCACACTTACAAAAGCTGGAAGATCCAATTTTCGAATTCAATAAGCAGATCATTGATGCCACTTATGCATATGCGGTGGCCTACAAGCCAAACGTGGCCTTTTATGAGGCCCATGGCGTGAAAGGATGGGAATCTCTTCAAAAGACGATCGAATACATCCCGGAGGACTGCTTCACCATCGCAGATGCCAAAAGAGCTGACATTGGGAATACGTCCAACATGTATGCCCGCTGCTTTTTTGAAGAGATGCCTTTTGATTCTGTGACGGTGTCGCCCTATATGGGTGAGGATTCTGTAAAACCTTTTCTACAGCACGAAGGCAAATGGGCCATTGTACTCGCTGCCACTTCCAATCCGGGTCATTTTGATTTTCAGGACCTGATCACACAAGGTCAGGGTGAGAAACTGTATGAGGTTGTATTGAAAAAGAGCGCTCAGTGGGGCACTCCGGACAACATGATGTTTGTAGTGGGTGCCACGCGTGTAGAATCACTGGTCACAGTTCGCACCATCGTTCCGGACCACTTCCTGCTGATCCCGGGTGTCGGAGCCCAGGGCGGCGATCTGGAGCAGGTCTGCAAATATGGGATGAACAAGCAATGTGGTTTGCTTGTCAACTCCTCCCGGGGAATCATCTACGCATCACCGGAAAAAGACTTTGCTGATGTCGCCGGTAAAGAAGCCCAATCCATTCAACTGCAAATGGAAGCCCAGTTGAGCAAATTTTTCTGACGTTATTTGTTATATTGGATAACAAAATCAGTTATCCGATATGGATGAGTACTTCCTCCACTACCTGTGGAAATTTCAAAAGTTTGACCACAAACCCTTCCGACTGACCAATGGGTCAGAACTTCAGGTATTCTATCCGGGGTATTCAAACCAAAATGCCGGTCCTGATTTTCTGGAAGCTAAAATCCGCATTGATAACATCGAATGGGCCGGAGCAGTGGAGATCCATCACCGTGCTTCTGACTGGATCCATCACAACCATCAATCAGATAAAAAATATCACGGGGTGATCCTGCACGTGGTGTGGGTGGCAGATAAAGATATCCAACTTCCCGATGGCACCATTATCCCCACCTTTCAGATGGCTGACTATCAGAATGGGTCGCTCGAAGCTGACTATAGAAAATATATCAATCAGCCGGTAAACATCAAATGTGCTTCATTCCTTCACAGGATCGATCCATTGACCATCACCAACATGCTTGATCAGGCACTGGTAGAACGACTCTCCCAAAAGTCAGATAAAATCCTGGGTCTGGCTAAATCCTGTGGTGGAGACTGGGAAAAAGTTACTTTCAGGATTCTGGCTGAAAATTTCGGATTTTCAGTCAATAATTCAGCTTTTGAAGCCTGGGCCAGGACCATAGACTTTTCATTGCTGAATCGATATTCTGATCAGCCGGATAAATGTTTTGCACTCGCATTTGGTCAGGCGGGATTTCTGGATGATCCTCCTGATGCTTATGCAGAAGAGCTGAAGGGCGAATATCTTCACCTCAAAAATAAACATCAGCTCAGCCCCATGATGGAGCGTCATCACTGGAAATTTTCCCGGCTCAGACCCGCCAACTTTCCTACGGTGAGAATGGCCGAACTCTTAACTGTATACCTAAAAAAACAAGGCTTCTTCTCTTCGCTTATCCACACCTCTGATATCAAAGAAGTCAATAAGCTGTTTAAATCGGAGCTGCCTGCATATTGGAAAAACCACTACGATTTCGGAATGAAATTGCAGAAGCGAATCAACAATCTGGGCCAGGCATCCATTGACATATTGATCATCAATGTGGTTGCTCCACTCCTGGCGGCATATAGCAGATACATTGACGATCAGCAATATATGGACCGGGCTGTCCAATTCCTCAATGCCATTGCCCCAGAAGAAAACAAGATCACCAGGGAATGGTCAGCTCTAGGCTTATCCATCAATAATGCTGCCGATAGCCAGGCGCTGATCCAACGTTACAAAAATTACTGTATCAAAAAAAGATGCCTCAACTGTAATATAGGGATTGCTATATTGCATAGCAGGCCATGATCATTACATTAAATATCGTTTTCATCATATTGATCTGCTGGTGGATCTCCCGATTCACCCAGCCATATGGAAGGGTCTGGTACTGGATCACACTAGGGCTCAAAGTATCCTCCGGCTTGTTATTGGGCATGATTTATGTCATTTATCTAACATCAGGAGACACCCTCTCCTATTTTCAGCAAGCCATGGAAATGTCAACACTCGGAAACCAATCCTACATAGACTACTTCAATCGATTAATGACGAATGAGTTTCCCGAGTATAAGGGAGAATACAGGTCAGAGTTTTTCTCCCGGATACTGAGCTTCTTCCTGCTCATCACCGGAGGCAATTATTGGGTTTCCTCCATATATCTGTCCATTATCAGCTTTTTAGGCAGCTGGTCACTGGCGAGAACATTGGCACTGACAGATGAAAAGCTGAAATGGGTGGCTTTGATAGGGTTTATGTTTATCCCTTCTGTCATTTTCTGGTCTTCGGGTGTGCTGAAGGACGCTATTGCAAATGCGTGTTTTTTTTATCTCTGCACCTTTTTGATTCGGTTTTATCTCAAAACCTCCGTCTCACTTGCTGAGCATGTTTTTTATGCAATCACACTCATCATTCTTTTGAAGCTCAGATTTTACCTGGGCGGAGCCATCCTGTTTTTTATCGGTCTGTTCTTAATCCGAAATATGATCAACCGGTATGTGAGTATGGGCAGTTTAAAATGCCTGATATACCTGATGGTGATCACCGGACTGATTTTCGGAGTGAGCTTTATCGATTACAACCTGCAATTCGATCACTTCCCACAAAGTATCTACCAGAATTATCAATCTATCATCGCCTCATCAGGAAACGTAAACACTATCTCATTTGACATCTCTCCTGATTGGTGGGGGATCATCAAAAACTTGCCCAGGTCGCTTTTCTACGGATTATTTGGTCCTTTGCCTGGCCAGGGAGCAATTTCATCAGTGGTTTACTGGGTAGAAAATCTGGCAGCGATGGTGCTTCTCATTGTCAACATTTTATTATTCATCAAGCATCGCCCTTTAACTGTCAAACCAACAATCCTGCTTTTTTCTACATTGAGTTTTGTCCTTGTCATGGCCATGTTTTTACCCATAGCTGCACCTAACTTTGGGACTTTGGTACGATACAAAACAGCTTTTCTGCCTTTTTGGTGGATGCTTCTCCTTTATTACCCTTTTAGTCTTTACATCACTAAAAAGTCGGCTTAATCCATAACTTTGCAGACTCATTTCAAAAAATTATGGAGAAAGCGGTAATCATATTCGGAGCAAAAGGAATCGCCCGCGCGGCGTTGGAAATTTTTAGGAGTAATGGAATAGAAGTCTATGGATTCCTGGATGATGACACGAAGACCCATCAGACTGAAATTGATACAATTCCCGTGCTGGGTAAGACCGACGATCACGGTTTTTTGAAGCTGATTGGTCAGAAATGTGAGGCGTTTGTGGCCACTGATGAAAATGCTGTGCGCAAAAAGCTTGTCAATATGCTGATGGATAAGCGAAAGACCATGCCCATGAATGCGGTCCATAAGCTGGCACAGATGAGTGAATCTGCAGTTCTCGGCCATGGCAATTTTATCAATGCACGAGTGGTTTTAGGCGCAGGGTCCAAGGTAGGCCAGCATTGCATCCTGAATTCAGGAGCGGTGATAGAACATAATGTTACCCTGGGAGACTTCGTACAAATTGGGGCTGGGACGGTGGTCAATCCTGATGTAACCATTGAAAAAGAAGCATTTATCGGGTCAGGAGCTCTGATCGTTTCAGGTGTGAAAATTGGCAAAAAAGCCAGGGTTGGTGCTGGATCAGTGGTCGTGAGTGATGTGGCAGACGGGGAAACTGTTTTTGGAAATCCGGCAGTGAAAATTGAAAAGTAGAAAATTTCACACCAAATTTGCACCTCAATTTTAATTAATACTGATTTATAACATCCCGCATGAAACGGGACACCGGTTATGAAGAATAAGTATAGTGTACTCCTATATTATTGCTACTCAGCAATAGACGATCCTGAAGCATATCGCGAAGAACACCATCTGCTTTGCTTATCCCTCAATTTGAGAGGAAGGATCATCATCGCCAAAGAAGGGCTGAATGGTACTGTCTCCGGTCTGATCGAGGACTGTGAAAAGTATATGGAGGCAATAAAATCAGATCCCCGATTTGCTGACACTGAGTTTAAAGTGGATTATGTGGAAGATCACACATTCACCAAGCTGCATGTTCGTACAAAACCGGAGATCGTTCATTCTTCCATTCCATTAGATCCCCGAAAGAAAACCGGCGGATATGTAGAGCCCGATGAGTTTCGGAAGATCCTGAAAGAAAAACCTGAGGACGTGGTGATCCTTGATGTACGGTCCAACTACGAACATCATATCGGCAAGTTCAAAGATGCCGTCACTCTGGATATTGAAAACTTCAGGGATTTTCCTGATAAGGTGAATGAGCTAGAGAAATACAAGGACAAAAAGGTTATCACCTATTGCACAGGTGGTATCAAATGTGAAAAAGCCAGTGCTTATCTCCTCGAGCAGGGATTCGAAAACGTATACCAGTTGCATGGAGGAATCATCAAATATGGCATTGAAGCCGAAGGTGAGGACTTTGAAGGTAAATGTTACGTTTTTGACAATCGCATTGTAAAGGATGTAAACAAAGTGAACCCCAAAGTCATCTCCAGATGCTATGTAACAGGGGAACCCACTGACAGGATGGTAAACTGTGCTAACCCTCACTGCAACATGCATATACCAATGAGTGAGGAAGGTGCCCAGGTTTATAACGGCTGCTGCTCTGAGGAATGTAGCAAAAATCCTGATACACGACCCTATGATGGAACGGGATATTACCAAAAAAACATGAATGGATACAATCCATATAAAGGATTAAAGAGAAGAAATGCATAAATTGGGCTGGGTTACAACCAATCATGCCAGCTAAGTATTCCGAAACTGACCTTATCCTCAATAAAGATGGAAGTATTTACCATCTTAATCTGAAGCCAGAACACATTTCAGACAAGATCATTACGGTGGGTGATCCCAGTCGTGTGCATAAAATCTCCAGCCACTTCGATCAGGTAGACTTCGAGATGAATAAAAGGGAGTTTATCACCCATGTGGGCACCTATAAAGGGAAAAAAATCACTGTGATAAGTACTGGGATGGGAACAGACAATGTGGAGATCCTGATGACGGAGTTGGACGCCCTGGTAAACATTGACCTTAAGAACCGTGTGCCGAAATCCAGGAAAAAGAAATTAAGTATAGTCCGTATTGGCACTTCAGCTAGTATTCAGGAGGACATCCGCCTGGGTAGTCATGTGCTTTCGGAATATGCTATCGGGTTAGACCCATTGATACATTTCTATCAGTATACCATGGGTGATTTTGAACAAAAAGTATGTGACCTGATCCAAAAAGACCTTGAACTACCCTACCCTCCCTATTGTGTAAAAGCTTCACAGAAGCTTATCAACCAGTTTAAAAAAGAAATGATCGTGGGAAATACAGTGACTTGCCACGGATTCTATGCACCTCAGGCCAGGGAGTTACGCGTACCCATAAAATATCCTCATATGGTGGATAAACTCAGCTTATTTCATGTGAACGATCTCTGGCTTACAAACCTGGAAATGGAAACAGCGGGTTATTATGCGCTAGCTAATATCATGGGGCACGACATGGTTAGCCTCAATGCCATTGTAGCTAACAGAGTCAAAAATAAATATTCGAAAGACCCAAACAGAGTAATTGATGGGTTGATCAGCAAAGTATTGGACCTTATCTGACTATTTCTTCTTCTTCTTTTGTGAATCCTTAAAGGCAGTTTCTACAGCCAGCTTCAATTCTTGTACTGCTGTGACGAGGTGTTGCTTGATCTCCTGCCACTTGTCATCATTTTTATCTTTGTAAGATCTAAAATCAGTTTCAAGCTTTGACTTTCTTTTTTTAAGATCCCGTATCCGGTCTTCGATATCATCTCTTACCTCACCACCGGCATTCTTGGTTTCCTTGATGAGTATATCAATTTTTTTTCCCAACTCCGACAGGATCTCCTCCACTTGTCCTTTTGTGTCTTTAGCCATGGTCAATGCTGATTTATGAATTTGAAATTAAGCCTTTCAAACTAGATATCCAACTAAGCCAGAGAAGTATAGACCCTGACCTAATGGATTGTGCCAAAAAATAATTTGTATTTTTTCTATTAAGATTTGATTTTTCTAACTCCTTTTATACTTTTCAAAAAAAATAGAGTATGCCCGACGCAAAGCCAAGAGTAATAAAGGATTTTGAGAAACTGGATTCTATAATCCAGGAACAGGTGAAGCTTGCATATCCATCAGGGTTCTACAATTCACTCATCCACTATTATAATAAGGAAGGTGTCAGAGTTTCTGCACTTCCCTTTGAAACAGACGAAAAGTATTACCTCATCAGAATGACACGAGAAGAAGCAAAAGAAATCGTGTCACAAGACGAGGACTTTGATGATGATGGCAATCTAAAAGAGACCGTAAAGGATGATTACGAAGACAAGTACAGTGACGTGGATTACATGTCTGACTATATTCCTGACGATTCCAAGGATGGTGGTGACGAGGATGACGATTATTGATTAGTCTTCACTTCCCTTTCTTCCAACATATCAATACAATTCATTACAGACCGAACGGTGTGGTAGGGACCCTTCCAGTGAGCACCTTTGTTGCTTGAAACAGCTTCAGGATAATTGTCAATGCCCCGGTTGTACCAGCCACCCCGCTCCCAGTCTATCAGGTATTTTGATGTGTAATCCCACATATTGATGAATTCCTCCAGATAACCATGTCCGGGGTATAAACCATCAAAAAGGAGCAGGGAATTAAGGGATTCGGCTTCCACCCACCAGGATTTCTGATCATCTACAATGGCCATTTTATTGAGGAAATAATATCCTTTGTAGTACAGACCACCCACTTCCCTATCGAGTCCCTGTTGGATGGAGTGATCTACCATTTTTTTGGTAATGGAGTCTGTGGTAGGATCCTGTCTGTCCAGAGCCCATGAGGCATCGAGGATGAGAAAGGCAGTTTCTATATCATGGCCAAAGCTTACATGGTCATAGTTCCAATGCATCACCGCAGAATCCCGGTAAGAAATTGGCTGCAGGTCTAATGTGTAAAACAGCGTCATATATCCACCGGGATTAGTGAACTTATCTCTGATCAATAACATGAGCTCTTCTAACCGATGGCCCAGTGTATCATTTGGCCAGATCCGATATAACTCACTGTAGGCTTCCATGATATGGATACTCGAATTTTGATCCTTAAAATACTGATTGAAAGTCATCTCCCCGGGGCTCTTGGCTAAATGAAATGGAATACCCTTCCGGGTCAAGAATTGAAAGTAGCCTGAATATTGTGTATCATAGCTATGCTCGTTCATCCATCTAAAGGCTTTTTTGGCAAACTCCAGCGCATCCTGACTTCCGGAAGCTTTGGCATAGGCCGCTGCAGCATAGATCCCAAATGAATTGCCATATGCCCGTTTTTCATCCGCATTTTCACCTTGAGGACGTGATCCATCTTTTGTTCTCAACTCATAAAAACCTCCGTACTCCTGATCCCACATTTTATACTTAAGGAACTCAAAACCATGAGCAGCCCATAGTGGATAGTCCTTATTTTCAGGATAGCGTTCCATGGCTTTGGCCAATGTCCAAAGGTGCCGGGCCTGGGTCACTATAAATTTGGACTGATCACCAAATGGCTCCCAGTTTTCGTCCAGCATACTTAAATATCCACCGTCTATTGAATCAATGGCTCTCGGATACCATACATCCAGCATTTTATCCTTTAGTAGCACCTTCATCTCCTCTTTGATGGTCGCTAATTGCGCGGTTTTATCAGTTTCAACCAGCTTTTCAGGAGTACAGCTAAAAAAAAGCAGACAACAAATAGAGAGGGAAGACAGAAAAGATTGAAGATTACACATGGGTAGGTTGGGTTAATGTTATAATAATTTAAAAATTTCCCCGAATAATAGCACAGTTCACTACCCTAAAACTTCAATATTATCACTTTATTCGTATAATTGCGCAAGAATTAAATCAGTATGTACAAACAATCAAAATGTAAGGAATGATAAGCTATCTCCTATTAATAGAGGCTTTTTTTAAGTTCTCCGTTTGTTTGTCTGCAAATTCATCTACCCATCTTCAGTTCCCTGGAAAGCCAGATCAGCCACTGTGCTTTTAGATCGCAGATTTTTTAAAATATTTTTCAATTAATTTCTCATGATTTCAATTTCTGGCACGGGCTTTGCAAACTACACTAAACATAAGATTATTCATATTTGATATTAAAATATTAAAAACTGATGGCTGACTCTGATAGACAACGACTGATTAAAATTCTGAACATCATACTGGTCGTGGTAGCAATTTTCTCCCTAGGATTGATATTCATGTAAGCCCATCAAAAAGACATTTAAGACTACAGTTTCGATTGAAACTGCTCATAGCTGGTTGGTGCGCCGCGGGATTATTTCTCGCGGCGCTATTTTTTTACATGAAACTGTATAAAGCTACATGCAGTTTCGCATTCTTAGAATAATTATAAAATAAGAGAAAAACCTAAATAGAATCCAATCGTTCGATCTCAGCACCCAGTGCATTCAACCGTGTATCAATGAATTGATAGCCCCGGTCTATTTGCTCTACATTGTGAATGGTGCTTACGCCTTCGGCAGAGAGTGCAGCTATCAGGAGTGAAACCCCCGCCCGAATATCAGGTGAAGTCATATTGATCCCTCGCAATTGGAAGGCCCTGTCGAGACCAATGACAGTGGCTCTATGGGGATCACATAAAATGATTTGAGCACCCATGTCGATGAGTTTGTCGACAAAGAAAAGGCGGCTTTCAAACATCTTCTGATGAATGAGCACTGTGCCTTTGGCCTGAGTCGCTGTAACAAGCGCTATACTTAACAAATCCGGTGTAAAACCGGGCCAGATGGCATCTGAGATAGTGAGGATAGAGCCATCGATAAAACTCTCGATTTCATAGTGATCCTGTGCGGGCACATGAATATCATCATTTTCGATATTCATCCTGATACCTAAACGTCTGAAAGTGTCCGGAATAATTCCCAGCATATCCACCCTCGCGTTTTTGATTACAATATCTGACTGGGTCATGGCTGCCATTCCGATAAAACTGCCCACCTCGATCATGTCGGGAAGCATGGTATGCTCCGTTCCACTCAGGCTTTTTACACCCTCGATATACAGCAGGTTGCTTCCCACACCTTCAATTTGAGCACCCATACGGATGAGCATTTTGCAGAGCTGCTGAATGTATGGCTCACAGGCTGCGTTGTAAATGGTAGTTTTTCCTTCAGCAAGGACAGCTGCCATGATGATATTGGCAGTTCCGGTAACTGAAGCTTCATCCAGGTGCATATAAGCCCCCTTCAGGTTACTCCCATCTACCTTGTAGAAGCTGGTCTTCGTGTCGAATTCGAATTTTGCTCCCAGCTTACTGAATCCTGTAAAGTGGGTATCTGTTCTCCTACGGCCAATTTTATCGCCGCCGGGTTTGGGCATCTTGGCTGTGCCAAATCGTGACAATAACGGCCCAAGTATCATGATAGAGCCCCTAAGAGAGGATGCCTTTTCCTTGAAGTCTGTTGAATCAAGGTAGTCCAGGTTAACATTGGCCGCTTTGAAAGTATAAGACTCATCACTGAGCTTATTCACTTCAACGCCCAAATCACCTAATAGCTCGATAAGTTTAAGAACGTCCCTGATGTTTGGGACTTTATGGAGTGTTACTAATTCACCAGTAAGAAGCGTTGCAGAGACAATTTGTAACGCTTCATTCTTAGCACCCTGAGGAACGATCTCGCCATTCAGTTGCTTTCCTCCTTGCACACGAAAAGAAGCCATTCCTTAGTTGCCCCTTCTTCTTTTATTGCTGAAGTTTCTCTTTCCTCCTTTTCGACCGCGATGTTGATGTCCACCACTTCTGCTGTTATCGTGCGTTCTTTCCTTACGCTCAGAATCAAAAAGATTGAATTCCTTCACCTTCTCAATGTCTATATCCAACTGGTTATTAGACAATTGTCTGATGGTTTTGAGGATCTGCTCGTCTTCAATAGTGTCTTTGTTCCAGGTTTGATAAAAAGTCTTCATCAACCTGCCGATGGTGATCACAGCACCTTCTTTTTCCTTGGGATCTTCTAGTTTGGAGGCGTTTTCGATCAAAATCTCTACACTTCTGCCGTAGTGACGGTATTTGATCTCATTGGATTGATATCCCATTCTGTCCGGCTTACGATCAAGGATGGTCGCTTCTGGAATTGGATAAGGGCTCTCTACATCCATATCAAATTTGGAAATGATAAACAGATCATCCCAAACCTTTTGATTATATTCAGTAGCATCTTTGTTGAGTTCAGGATTGATCATTTTCATCAAATCCACCAGCAATGCTGCGTATCGGTTTCTCTTTTCTTTGCTATCGACTCCTTTGATAAATTTCACGAGATTCTGCACATTTCTGCCATACTCTCTTAAAGTCAATTGCTCCCGCTGGGTATTATACTCTAAATTCATCCAATAATGTTTTGCTCAAAATTAACCAAATAACTTGTTTAGCCAGTTTGATTCATCATTTAATTACTTCCTGTTCATCAGGTCTTCTATCTCGTCTGCATGAATAGGGATATTTCGCATGAGATTTTTTGTTCCTTCTTTGGTTATCAGGATGTTATCTTCAATCCGGATCCCTATATTTTCCTGAGGAATGTATATCCCCGGCTCCACGGTAAACACCATTCCGGGAGCAAATTCACGATACACCGACCCCACATCATGAACGTCCAGCCCCAAATGATGTGATGTGCCATGCATAAAATACTTTCGATAAGCCGGATTATTCTTGTCCTGATTTTTCACATCTGTCCTGTCGATCAAACCAAGGTCTATGAGCTCACCTGTCATGATCTCCCCGATTTCCTTGTGATACCTTGGGATGCTGTTTCCGGGTGTGAGTAATTCTGTAGCCTGATTTTTCACGCGAAGCACTGCTTCATAGACCTGCCGTTGTCGATTGGTAAATTTTCCGTTTACAGGGATGGTTCGGGTCATATCAGCATTATAGTTGGCATACTCAGCTCCCACATCCATCAGTAGTAAATCTCCATCTCTCAACTGTTGATTGTTTTCGATATAATGCAGTACGCAACTATTTCCTCCTCCTGCAATGATCGGTGTATAAGCAAAGCCTTTGGATCTGTTGGAGATAAAGGTATGTGCATATTCTGCCTCCACCTCATATTCCCAAACCCCGGGTTCTACCACTTCCATTACCCTTCTAAACCCTATCTCGGTGATATGACAGGCATGCTCGAGTAGTTTTACTTCTATCTCGGACTTAATCATTCGCTGCTTATAGAGTAAAGGTGAAAGCCTTTCGTAGTTGAACAATGGGTACCTATCCATGCACCATTTGATGAATCGATCATTTGAGGTCTCCACCCTCGAACTACTCCGGATGTGCTCATTGGAGGGCAAATAGATATGATCGCACTCAGCCAGAAGGGTATGTAGTATGTGTTCAAAGTCCTGGGTCCACCTGATGTTCTTGATCCCTGATATTTCTGTTCCCTCCTCTTTGGTGAATTTGTGGCCTTCCCATGTGGCAATCAGTTCATTGGTCTCCCGTAGAAAAAGCAATTCACGCATCTTAGGATCAGGAAAACCGGGCGCCAACACCAAAATGGTTTCTTCCTGATCAATTCCTGACAGGTAAAACAATTCGGAATTCTGCTTGAAAGGCATCACACCGTCTCCATTGGTTGGGTAAATGTCATTGGCATGAATGATAACAATGGAATTGGGCTTGAGTGCTTTGATTAGATTTTTACGATTCTCAATAAAAAGCTTATTATCTATCGGCTGGTATCTCATGTTCAGTTAATTTTAATAACATCAATTTACCCGGATGTCACGCTTAAAATTAGCATTTCTTTTCTTCATTTTCTCTGGTGCTCAGGCACAACAAAAATACTGGGTCTATCAACCTGAAAGCACAGTCACAACACAGCTACTTATGGGCCAGAAGGCTGTCTTTTGCTCAGATTGGATCAACGCCTGCAGCTTTTATCTAACGAAAGCGCAAGCTTTACTCCTCAAAGAAAAAGGACTCTCTGTAAGTCCGGTCAACCAATTTCATTACCAGCATACAACAGCACCCGCCAGGTTCGGCTTTGCCCTTGATCAGATAGGCGGGCATCTGCTCACAAATGAAGGCCTAAATGGGAAAGGAATAAAAATAGGGGTAATAGACGGTGGATTCTCAGGTATCGCTGAAGATCCCTCCCTCCAACACATCTCAAAAGAGAACGGCATTATTGCTTTTCGCGATTATATCAAAACAGATCGGCCATCTGATCTATCTGATCAATCAGGTGATTCTCATGGCACTGAAGTCTTACAGCTGATTGGTGGATATCATCCGGAACGAGACATTCTCTTTGGGCTGGCCACACATGCTCAATATTATCTGGCCAGAACAGATTTTGAAGGATATGAAAAGAGAATTGAAGAAGACAACCTGATTGCTGCCATGGAGTGGATGTATGAAGAGGGAGTAGAAATCATGAATATTTCTTTGGGATATACCAAAGGGTTTAATGATAAGACAGAAAACTACCGCCCGGAACAGATGGATGGGCAAACCTCAGCAGTAGCAAAAGCTGTAGAGCATGCAGCTGTAGAAAAACACATGCTGATTGTGGTAGCAGCAGGAAATGAAGCCAACATTTTAGGCTGGAACATTGTCTCGACGCCCGGAGATGCTGAACACGCTTTGACCGTGGGGTCGTCGCAGTGGTTGATTTGGGACAAAGCCCGTTTCAGCTCCATAGGCCCCTCTTTCATAAGCTATATTAAACCCGATGTAGTTGTATTTTCAGGCATGGGAACCTCTTATTCTGCGCCTATCATCACGGGTCTGGCTGCCTGTATCAAACAATCTGATCCCGGTCTGACAAATCAGGAAATCATTGGTATAATCAAAGTATCGGGGCATTTGTATCCTTACCCGAATAACTACACGGGGTACGGGGTACCCAAATGCGAAAATGTCCTGAAGCTCCTGGATGATCAATCAGATCAAATTAAGCGACCTGAAGTTATTAGGGCAAAAAAAGACAAGATCAAAATACCCCTATCATTCAAGGAGAATAGGATTGTGTTGCTTCACAAAAACAACGATCATCATGTGGTCCGAAGAATGGTGCTAAGGCCCGGAAAATCATCAATTAAAATCAAGCGAGGCTCATTGACCCATCAATCAACCATCCTTTTTGACCATTCAGCAAAAGAAATTATTTGGGAAAGTCCCTTATAGTAGGTACAAAAAAAGAACCAAAACGAGATCGACTATTGTCTTTCAGGTTTTGGCTCTAATAGAATTTTAAATCAGATAATTATTTTGCTTCTTTCGGCAATTTATCATTGATTACTTTACCTTTTTTGAACTCACCAAGATAGTGAACATCGTAGGTTTTACTGTATTTTTTGATTGCTACTAACACCTGGTCTACAGACTCCCTTCGAAGTTTTATCCCTTTAAGTCCACCCTGATTTCTTAATTCAATATAAAACCCATCTTTTAGTTTGATGGGGGCTGTTGCAGGTCTTGCCATAATTAGTATCGATTAAAGTTTCTGTTATTATTATATCCGCCTCCACCTCTGTTGCCAGAGTTTTCTCGTGGACGAGCTTCTTTTACTATGATTGTGTTTCCTTCAAATTCTGTTTCATTCAACTCATCAATAGCTTGTTTTGCTACTGAATCATCGTCAATTTCTACAAACCCATATCCTTTAGACCGACCGGTTTCTCGATCCATGATAATCTTAGCTGACGATACCTCGCCATAGTTTTCAAATAGTTCTTTTAATGATACTTCCGAAGTACCATAATTTAACTTGGTTACAAAAATGTTCATATAAATACTTGTATTACTAAAATGATGAGGTGACTTGAGTCATGTTCAATATAACCGATGGGTTCAATAAGGAAGGATGCGCATCTCGCCTCTCATACTTGCAAAAATAACGAAAAATCTCCAAACTTCTTGCATAATTGTTTCTATAACGCGGATTCCAGGGCGTAGGTTTCAATATTCATTGCACATTTAAAATGTCCCTCTGGGCAGGTTCTGTGCCCATGAAGTCCACATGGCCTGCAGGAAAGAGCTGTTTTTGTTTCAACAATGAAATGATGATCAGAAAGAGGACCAAAACCAAACCGGGGAACCGTAGAGCAGAAGATGGCGCATGTTGGTGCATTGACTGCTGAAGCCAGATGTTGTGGAGCTGAATCATTTACATAGTTCATATGGGCACCCTTCATCAGCGCTGCTGATTCCAGCAAACTAAATTTACCACATAGGTTCTTCACACTTTCCTTGTTTGCTGCAATTTTGATCTCTTCACACGCTGCCTGATCATCAGGCCCACCCAGCAGAAAAATTTTACCTTTAAATGCAGTCTTTTGGATGAATTCGACCCATTTTTCCCCGGGGAATTGTTTGGTGAACCAAACAGATGTAGGCGCCAGGATGATGTATGGCTCCTTTTGATAGTCAGCCACGACATCCAACACGGCTTTACTCAAATGAAGTTTTGGCCTGGAAGGTGCCTCGTCCGTGATACCCGAAATGAGACTGATGTTCCGCTCCACTTCATGGGTGCCATCACCGATATGGTGATCATAGGTTTTAGTGAACAAAAAGCTGAGTGGATTTTTTCGAAACCCAACGACCATCCCGGCACCTGAAAACCCTGCTAGGATCCCGGAAGAAAAGAATCGTTGGAGATTTACTACAAGATCATACCTGTTTTTTCGAACTTGTCGGGTCAATTTGAGCAGGTTAGCTGTTTTTTTAGTCTTTTTATCCCAGATCAGCACCTGATGAATGTAAGGATGACCTTTCAACAAGCCCTCGTTGCCTTTTCTCAACAAAAAGTCAATTTTTGAATCCGGAAAGTGCTGATAAATCTTTTCGATCAGTGCCGTAGCCAGGATCACATCCCCAATAAATGCGGTCTGGACAATGAGAATCTTTTTGTATTGAGACATCCGGCATAAAATTAGGTAAATTTGCAGGCCTTATGAAGGAGTACGAGTTGATAGAGTTGGAGAATGGGATCCGTGTGATCCACAGGCAAATGCCACACACAAAAATCGCCCATGTGGGGATCATGCTGGATATTGGCAGTCGCGACGAGCTTCCGGAAGAACAGGGCATTGCTCATTTTTGGGAGCACATGGCCTTTAAAGGCACCTCTAAGCGTAAAGCTTATCATATCCTGAATCGGCTGGAGTCCCTTGGAGGTGAGCTGAATGCCTATACCACCAAAGAAAAAATTTGCTTTCATGCCTCGATCCTGGACAATCACCTCGAAAAATCGGTAGAGCTTCTGGCGGATATCACTTTCAATGCGACTTTTCCGGAAAACCAGATAGAAAAAGAGCGCATGGTAATCCTTGAAGAGATGGCCATGTATCGTGATACCCCTGATGATGCCATCCAGGATGATTTTGATGAAGTGATCTTTCAGAACCATGCCCTGGGTAAGAATATATTAGGCACCGAGCAAACCGTCAACAGCTTTCACAAACCCCACTTTCTCAACTTCCTGCAACGGAACCTGAATACAGAAAGGATCATTATCTCCAGCGTTGGCAACTACCCGGCCAAAAAGCTGATTAGGCTTGTGGAAAAATATATTGCTCCGCAACCACATAAAAACCACACACCTAAACGTGAGTTCTTCAGAGAGTTTCAACCTTCCGCTAAGACGGTCAGCAAGCCTATCTCTCAGGCCCATGTAGCCATGGGTGCTACCAGCTTTGGAATCAAAGACCCAAAACGAATTCCTTTTTTTCTGCTGGTAAATATCCTGGGAGGTCCTGGGATGAACTCCAGACTTAATCTCTCACTGAGAGAGAAGTATGGGTTTGTCTATGGCATTGATGCCAACTATTCACCTTACCTGGAGACAGGCCTGTTTGGTATCTATTTCGCCACTGATCCAAAAAACCTTAAGAAAAGTCACAGGATCATCCGCAGGGAACTTGACTTGCTTAAAACAAAACCACTCGGTCAACTACAGCTTCACCAGGCCAAGCAACAGCTCAAAGGACAGCTGGCCATGTCGGAGGAAAACAACAATGCAGTGATGCTGATGATGGCCAAGAGTATGCTGGATCTGAACAAGATACCAGATCTGAATGAGCTATTTGAAAAGATAGACCAGGTAGATGCCAAACAGTTGATGGACCTGGCCAATGAGTCTTTCGATACGAACCGGATGAGTGTACTCACTTTTCAGCCAGAGGCTGATTAATGATTATCTGATGATAAATCCAGGGGATGAGTCAATCGGCCATATAGAGCCATTCGCTGTCCCTGAATATTGCTGGGTCCGCACTCGCGCAATGATCTGAGCAAGGCCGGATGCTTATAATAGTCATAGGCCAGATAAAGGGCATTTCTTCGGGCTGAAGTGAAGCAGTGAGACTTGATCGGGTTTTCAATCACAAACAGGTAAGCCTGTAGTAATGAACCAGATCCATCTTCTTCCACATTGTCATAGATGGAAGTATCCCCCAAACGGCGCAAAAACTCTGCATGAGCAGTCAGGTGCTCAATGTGGGTCATGGTGTAATGGGTACCACTTCCGTCAGTGGGCAGGTGATCACCATCTATCGGATCGTCGCCTCTCCTGATCTCTTCAGGTATTCCACCGTGCGGCAAGATGCCCCAAATATCGACTTTGGCATCCATTTTCCACTCTTCAGTGGTTTTCATACGATGTATTTGATACTGATTGTGAGCGTCAAATGCTTCTTTGGGTGAAAGACTTAGCTCAACTGGACTTAGCTCTTCTAATCTCCAATCCGGATGATCCATCAGGTACCAGGCAATAAGTGCGGCAGAGAATGATCCCGCCACTCCCCAGTTGTTCTTTCTAAACCTACTGGCCCAGGCTACTTTTGGATACATCACATCACGAAGCCACACCTGATAGGACAGTCTGTCCTCTGCAGACCATCCCTCCCAGCCTTCGAGCAGATCAGCAGCATAGATATAGGGAGTGCCACCTCTTGATAAATTGAGGATGCCCTGGGCGCCCCAGTGAAATGACTCTTCCTCCGCATTGCGGTAGCCATAGGTATCTGTGAGGTCAAGTATAACAGACCTGGATTTTCTCGCATACTTTGGATCGCCAGTGAGATGCCAGGCCAGTGCAGTGCCATAAGCCAGTTTACCGCCAGATGAACTGATTTGTACTGGGTTCTGAGAAGAACGGCCGACTACGACCACTTCCCCGGAGAGTTCTTCCCAGGATGCTGACGCTGCCATCAGGGTGTCAATGAACTTCAGGAATTCCGTTACATTGGTTTGATGAGGCTCTACCCCTTCAGCTGCCAGCTTTCTGATCTCAGACAATTCCTTAGGTGAGACCAAAACGCCTTTCGCGTCATCAGCTGCCGGACCTCTATCAGATTTGGTTGTTGGATCACAGGCGATCAGCAGTATCACCAGAAATAAGAAAAAGGAAGATTTCATAAGACCATTAGGTTTTATGATTACACCCAAAGTACATCAGCTTACTTTGCCCAGTAATCAACAACTGTCACATCTTCAAGATGAGGGCCCAGGACATCACCAAAGGCTTTATGGTCCGGATGCGGCAAATAGATAGCCCGGTCTTCTTCACTCTCAAAAGTGAGGAAAAAGCAATGTGTAAATCCTTTATTCAAGCCTTCAGGACTGTTATTGACTCCCCATTCCAGGTCTTTGATTTCCTTAATTTTTGATTTCAAGCCTATAAAAGCTTCTTCCACTTTCTCAATGTCGGCTTCAGATGCTGACTCTTTGAACTTCAATAATACTACATGCCTTAGCTCAGGTGTTTCTTTCATTTCTGTATTGGTGGATGAGGTATTTTCTGCCGTAGACTTTGGTTCGCATCCGGATACCAAAAGTGCTACAACAAATAGAGGTAAAAAATATTTCATAGTGATTTCAAGGTTGGGTTCCTGTTAATAGCACTAAGCTAGCTTATCAAATGGTTTATTCAAAGTGGGGCAAACTCTAACAACTGTCTACAGATAAGTGAATTATCAAAAGGAAAATGTCAGCCCCAGGTTTATATCATTAAACATCCTGTCAATTGGGACCAACGGACTGGGATCATATATATTCTGATATAACATTGTCAGACCAAGGAATTCACTTATATTATAAGTTAACTCAAAACTTCCTGCCATTCTGTAATCTCTCCATGGGCTGGATAGCATTGGTTGATAATATAGGCTGACGTCTAAATTGAATACCTCATTGAACATCTTTTTAAAATTAAAATAAGTAGCCCCTCTGAACCTGCTAACCTCAACAGGTATTGGTTGGTCCGGTATCATCAAAGGATCAGAAACACCTGTATAATTCCATCTTTCATATTCATAAAGTCCACCAACACCTGCATAGATACCCATATCGGATTTTACCATAATTCTCCACCTTACATAAGTACCACCGGCATACTTTCTATCCAATCCCCTTATTTCCTGCCAATGCATCTGAAAGTATGGCTCAAAAGCCAGTTTTTTGTCCTGAATAATTCGATATTCCAGATATACAAAGCCTCCGCTCATCAGGTTGTCTTTCCCAAACCTGGCATATTCCAACCTATTAGCTGCTGTTATTGCGTGTTTATTAAAACGTAAGGAGATGTCAGTAGTATTGGCTATTTCAAAATAGCTCTCCTTCAAATTTCTGTACCTAAAACTGGGAGTAAAACTACCCTTGATCATTTTAGTTGTATCCATGATCACATTGAAGTTTTCGGTATGCAGTACCTGGCTAAAACCTACATTCGAGATATGTATCAAAATAATAAGAAGTAGACAATGATTTCTCATCTTCTTTTCTTAAACACGTATACAAGCGATAGATAATAGGCTAAAATATTGTCCATTTCAATCCACCTATAGCAACTTAATAACTGACTATCTTAAATTACAAAAAAATCAAGCGTCCTCCTAAATGCATTTCGTTAGTTCGAGTATTTACCTCAAAGCCAAACAACTCGCCCTCGCAGGAGGCATGCCTCATGACCAGTTTGATCATCACCTGACAGTAAAAGAGATTCAGCAAGGTGGAAAATATATACCCATTTCGCTTTTGATTGAAATCTATGAATGGGCCGTCCTAAATTTATCACCTGACTTCAGTATCGATCAGGGTAGACAGCTAAACCCGGATGACTACGGAACACTAGGACTTTCCTGGAAAACCTGCTGGCAGGCCAAAGACATACTGGATAGAACCGAAAGGTTTATGGTGCTGGTCACTGACCATGGCAGCCTCAGGATAGAGGAATCCAATGGATTTACTACGGCTTATATGCTCCGAGATGCCAGTCGTTTAGGTGTTGAGATAGCCAATGAAGTAAGCTTTGTCATGCTGGCAAACATCATCAATGAAGTAACTGGAAAAACAATCACTCCCTCCCGGGTTACCTTCAAACATACAGCACGTTCAGTAGATCCTTTTACCTCTTTTTTTGGTTGCCCGGTTCATTTTGATCATCAGCACTATTCTATTCAATATAAAACTACTGACCTGGATGTGCGTACAATCAAAGCTGATAAAAGTATTCACCAGTTTCTGGTTGAGCGGATGGATGAAGAAAAGCGTGGCATCCATGCAAGCTCTGATCAGCTAATGGGCAAGATCCATAAGCTAATCGAAGAGTCCCTTCCCAGTGGTATCCCCAGTATCATCCAGTTAGCTGATCATCTTGGGATGAGTGCTCGAACATTGAAACGAAGATTATCAGACAAAGGATTAACCTTCCGGGATTATGTCCAGCAAATCCAGCAAGAAGTGGCCACTGACCTGATCCGCAACTCCACAAGATCCATGGCTGAGATCGCGTTCCAAACCGGGTTCTCAGAACAGAGTGCTTTCAATAGGGCATTTAAGCGTTGGACCGGGCAATCACCAGCGGATTTTCGCAAAAACAGCTGATCAATTTCCTTTTGGCCCGAAGTGTCAAGGTATTGGCACATATGGTCAAGCAAAGTCTGCCTGACCCCATCAATTTTACTCCAGAATTTAAAAACAAAAGAAATCATGACAAAGACTATGAAATTAATGATGGGTTTGGCACTGGTAGCAGCACTAAGCTCATGTGGAGTAAACAAGGCAATGATCTTCAATCAAAATCAAAATGCCACGCAGGTGCACTTAAAGAGCAACAACTTCAAGGTGGTAGGAAAAGCCAAAGGCACCTCAGACGTGGATTACGTGCTCATCTTTGGTGGCGCTAACAAGAAGAATCTTTATGACGCAGCTTATGCGGACATGTTGGAACAAGCTAACCTTTCTGCAGGACCAAGAGCAGTGGTGAATGTCCTTACTGAAGAGCAGGTAGGTGGCGTGCCACCATTCTATTATACAAGGACAGTTACTGTTACAGCAAACGTGATAGAGTTTATCGATTAAAACTCAATAGGACTCGTATGAAGTGAGAACCGATGATCAGGTCATCGGTTTTTTTTATTCAGTAAATGAAAAAACGAAGCGCAATTGGGAAAACCTAATATGGCCCGAAGTGTCAAGGGATTGGCACAAGATGTCAAGCATGCAGACAGGTCTCAGAGCAACTTTGCATCAGTAATTAAAACTGGATTCTCAAAATCAGAACAACCATGAAATCATTAAAATCACAAGCAAGAATTACAGGACTTCTGTACCTGTTGGTTATCATCTGTGCAGGTTTTAGCCAGGGCTATGTTCGGGCCAACCTGGTCATCCCGGGAGATGCTGTAGCCACTGCTTCAAACATTCTGGAAAACATCGGCCTTTTCAGGTTAGGGCTGGCATCGGACATGATAGCCTTCATTGTGGACGCTATTATCTCGGTGATGTTGTATCAATTACTTAAACCATATGGTCAAACCCTCGCGTTAGCCTCTTCGGCATTGAGGCTCATCGCTCATCCAGCCATTGGAGCGCTCAATCTACTCAATCACTTCATGGCCTATCATGTACTCAGTGGGGCAGATTTTCTTTCAACTTTTGAAAATTCACAATTAGAAAGCCTGAGCCTGCTGTTTATGGATGCCCATCGATACGGATACTTGATCGCCGGGGGATTCTTCGGTATTCACTGTTTGCTACTGGGCATTCTACTCATTAGAGCCGAATGGATCCATAGCTTCTTCGGATGGATGATAATCTTGGCTGCAATGGGTTATCTGGCAGAAGCATTTGGTGACTTTCTCTATCCTGGAAATGAAGAGGTATTGGCCTGGATCGTGGGACTTTCCGCAGCCCTGGGGGAAGTAGAACTAACCCTTTTCCTGCTCATCAGAGGCATCAGAAAAACACAAGTAGCAAATTCAAAACTTAACAAATCATGAAAGCCATAGTAAACAAAAAATATGGTTCACCGGACATTTTGGAGCTAAGGGAAATAGCCCGACCGGAACCAAAACCCAATGAAATACTGGTTAGGGTGCTTGCCGCATCGGTCAACAAGGCTGACTGGCATATCCTGAATGGAAAACCTTTTCCCGTCCGGGTGATGTCAGGATTGATGAAGCCCAAATACCAGATCCTTGGAGCCGATATCGCGGGAGTGGTAGAACGTATAGGAGCTAAAGTCACGCAATTCAGACCTGGTGATGAAGTATACGGTGACTTATCAGGTAGTGGCTTTGGAGGATTTGCAGAATACACTATCACATCTGAGAAGTTCCTGTCGAAAAAACCCTCCGGTTTTACCTATGAGCAGACGGCTGCCCTCCCTATGGCGGCCGTAACTGCACTTCAGGGCCTTCGGGATAAGGGTAGAATCAGTCCCGGGGATGAGGTACTGATCAATGGTGCTTCAGGAGGTGTAGGTGGGTTTGCCATCCAGATCGCCAAAGTATTCGGAGCAAATGTGACAGCAGTTTGCAGCTCCCAAAAAGCAACACTAGCATTTGAGCAGGGAGCTGACTCTGTGATTGATTACAATAAGAAAGATTTTACCAGGGAAGGAAAGCCTTATGACCTGATCCTGGATATCGTGGGGAACCATCCGATAAGATCAATTGATCCGGTTCTGAAGAAAGGTGGTAGCTATGTGTCCTGTACCTTTTCCCCGGGGGCTATATTTTTAGGTCCATGGATGTCAGCCAGAGGAAAGATTGTGACCAATCTGCTGGCCAGTGCCAACCAGGCTGACCTTCAGTTTATTAGTAAACTGGCTGAGGAAGGAAAGCTTGATCCGGTCATTCAGGGTACTTTCACACTGGATGACGTTCCCGATGCACTAAAAATGATGGGAGGTGGAAGTTTATTCGGGAAACTGGTTATCTCGGTATGAGAATATCCGCGAATGCAGGTCAAATAATTGAATTAGGTCACCATACACATTTGGTAAAAGCCTGTCTTCTGTACAGGCTTTCAAAAAAATGGGTAACCTGCATTATTCCAATTCCAGAAACCGGGATGCATTCTCATAAAAGATCATCCTTTTTTCCTTTTCGATCAGGAAGTCATAACCATCAAGTTTCAGGATACTCTTTTCGATTGCATGCGGCCATACCATCTGATCTGAACCAAACATTACCCGGTCCAGCAGACCATATTTTTTGGCTTTTTTAAGAAACTGTTCTGCATAATCCATGGGTTGCTCATGTACCCAAAGCAAAACCCCTAAATCAGCATATAACTGGCGGTACGAGGTCATCAACCTCAAAGCATGTTCATAAAAAACTTCTCCGGCATGCATCATATAGATCTTTAATCCCGGATGTTTCACGAGTACATCTTCAAGCGTGTAGGGATCACCGAGTGTAATCCTGAATTGGGGACAACATCTGTAGGCAATACCCGATGGACCTCCACCCGTATGTATAGCCACCGGGATATTATACCGTTCGCATATCCTCAGATAGGGTTCGAATTCAGGATCCGCCAGCGTGCGTCCTGCATACACAGCACCTATTTCGCCAAAAACCTTCATCTGACCCGTTTCAATAAGTTCCTTGAACAGAGTTGTGTCCTGAGGTGGCTCATTGGTATACATTCCAGGTATGAAGACTCCCTCTTCATCTAATTCATTAGCCCCTCCAATGGTACTAAGTACTGCATTCACCACATTGTACTTCTGTAGTATCTGCTTCATCTGCTTTCGGTATTCAGTCAAAGAAGGTGGGGCCATAGTACCATCAGATGATGGCGCTACGAAATAGGTTTCTTCAGTGTAGTCATGCAGATGCATGTCTATGATGGGCTTCACACCATCTTGTGCATAGATCAGATAAGGGATAGAAAATAGGATCAGCAATAACGTCTTCATGGTGTTTAAAGATAGAGAAGACTATTGAAAACTATTTAATTAATGATGACACAAACGACAGCATACCAGGACTCTTCTGAAAACCTGAAGAAAAACCGTTACTCCTTTTCGATCCACCAGGCCCACAATACAAATATCCACATGGCATTTGCTGACCATGCAACGGCATCAATTGATGGCGGAGCCGGTCCCAGAAGATTCATTACATGTATGAGCAGAAAAAAACCGATGAGTGCCCAGTAGGCGATTTTCCGTTTTGGACGAACCGTATTGAAATACAAGAAAACGCCCACGAGGAATAAGCCAACTTCAAGGATAATTGCTACTACAGGCATATTCCACAAGCCCAGGCCGACTTTGGTAGAGCCAAAGGGTGAAAGTGGTAAATCAGGCCTGTGCACCAGTAAATCCATTACCCAATGACTGAATACCAGGACTCCCAGTAACACTGCACCCTTCTTGTTTTTAGTAACCCCAAAATAAAGTACCAAAAACAGGAGCCCCCATACCAGAGCGGCAAGCAGGCTGTGGGACCACGGATAAGAAACAAAGTTGAGTGGTGTCAGTGCTGTATTTCCAACTTCAATTTCGAATGTCTCAAGTCCCAGCAAAACAAAAATGGGCCACAATAAATCCAAAAACTGAACAGCCACAAACATGATGGCCAGGGAGGGGAGCTTATCAATCTTTTTTGCTGACAAAGCCAATGCATAATGTCCTATAAACATGAAGTAAATCTATCTCTTTTCCTGCAATCTATTTTTACGGGGTACTTCGCTCACATGAATTTCAAATTCTTTTGAGATTTCACATCACCGGGAATCAGGTTGATAAAATAGAACAAAACTAATATCACACTTTCTGAAAACTGGTCCCGCAGAGGGACCCGGTTTGGCTAGCTCCACCATATTATGTAAGTACAATTAAATGCCTGACCAGTGGGGGTGTAAAGGAACTATGGAGACACTGCGGGAGCAAACTCGTAATGGCTTTTTATTTGGAGCGGACAGTCTTTTTGATTAATATTTGTATAGATTCTAAAGAACTAGCAGGTGACTCCAGGCAAATCTTTTACTTTTACTTTCATTTTCCTTTTGCAGTTTCTTGTACCTGCATGCCAACAGACACACCGCGATCAAATAAAATCGAATTCGGAAGAAACGTTAGCGTTGAATGCCCGGAGTCAAATAGTTAATCCGGAAAAAGTATCGGAGGAGCACTTTGATACCCTTGTATGGAAACCTTCTGAAACGGCAATCATCATTTGTGATATGTGGGATATTCACTGGTGTGACAGCGCCACGAAACGTGTAGCAGCAATGGCTCCCAAAATAAATGAAATGATCAAAGAGGCAAGAAGCAAAGGTGTTACCATAGTGCATGCACCCAGTGGAACGATCGATTTCTACAAGGAGCATCCAGCCCGGCAACGGGTATTGACTGCACCTTTTGCCAAGCCCCCTATCCCTATCCAACCCTGGTATCATCTGGATAGCTTATCTGAAGGCCCGCTGCCAGTAGACGATACTGATGAGGGGTGTGATGCTCCCAACAATTCTCCAAAGGGCGTGTGGACACAACAAATTTCAAGTATCAGGATTGATGACATGGATATTATTTCGGACGACGGACAGGAAATCTACAATTACTTTGCACAGCAGGGCATTCGCAATGTGGCTATTTGTGGTGTGCACACAAATATGTGTGTACTGGGAAGATCCTTTGGAATCAGGGGTCAAACAAAGGTAGGTAAGAATGTAGTCCTCATCCGTGACATGACCGATAGTATGTACAACCCGGAAATGCCTCCATTTGTAAGTCATGCGGAAGGCACTGAAAAAATTGTCGAGCACATCGAAACTTACTGGTGTCCCAGTATTCTGAGTAGTGATTTCATGAAGCCATCCTGAAAATGGACACAGCTATTCGAAATCGCGGATTAAAGAAATGATAGGCGCTATTGGAATTTGTAGCCATCAATATTCGAATTTGCTATCATTTCTGAAAACAATCAGACGAAAACTCACACCAACCGGGAGTCAGGTGCTGGGCTTTATTGAATATCAGGTTTGAATATATCAAATGTTTTCCAATATTTGTCTTTGTAAATACTATAATCAACATTCAATCTGCTTTTGAAATCCGATTGAATTTTAGTTAAAACTTTTGATGGTAGCCTGAAATCTTTGCAGGCAAAATATACTTCTCTCAAACTATCAGCGGTTTGTCTACCAACATTTAAATAACCTTCCGAATCTTTAAGTTCCTGCATTATATTGTCCTCAAAAATATTCATTAATTCATAAGTCTCTTTATCAGGCATTCCGTTCTCATTGCCTTTATATTTAATCTCAATTGTCAAAATCCATGGGTGTGATGCTTTGCTATCCCAATCCAGTAAGGCAGAGTTAACAATTGCAAATAAAGGCATTCCATTATTTAAGGTCGCCTCAAGAGAATTATAACTGTCATTTTCTGTATTGTACCTTGTGCCATCATATTTTTCTAGAAATTCTTTCTGTCTCCAAATAAGATAATCCTTTAATTTTTCAATTGGAATCAACTCTTTTTCTGCTTCATCTGGTCCAATAATCTTCATGCTATCTATAGTCGTAACAGAGTTTAATTCACCTAGACAATTATCCATGAAGATATACACCCCGTTTGTTATTGGTTCTTTTAAATCTTCTGTGTAATCTGAATGAATAACCGTAATATCTATTTCATCAGGAAATCCAGAATTGTCATTAGAATAAAACGATAAATTCTCCTTGCTAAATTTCAAATCACCCATACTGATATAAATATCTTTAATATCAAGTGCTGGTTTTAACGCTGTAAATTTCCAATTATCTATCTTGGGTGCCGATTGAACCAATTCCTCAACAAATACAATATTTTTATAAACCCCATCGGCAGTAAAAACTAATTCTGCAGTGTCGTTATCGAACATACCAGCTAAAAACCAGTATCCATCTCTTAGTTGATTTAGCTTTGGTGACAATTTATCAAAGAAATCTTGTTCAATATTTCCTTGATTCTTTATGACTTTGAAGAAATCCATTTCATTATTCTGAAACCAATTCCAAAAGTCCTCATTTGATTTTATTGGTGTTTCTTTTGTTCCTAATAAGTTTCTAAATATTGCCATTCAAATTAGTTTTTTATATACAGGGTGTTTCACGGCCTTGCCCCTAACAAAGTATCATCATTACTGTTACTTATATCATTTTCTATATCTCGTGCTGATAACAAAAGTATAGCTGCTTTTTGATTGATTGTAAGCGTTTATTGAAATACTTATTTAAACATTCAGTAAAACGGCTGAATCCCAACACCATATCAAATCAATCCAGTTTTCTAGCAATTTCTCTGCTACCGGTAAAGCCATCAAGCTTTTATAAGTAAACGTATGAGAATTTTGAAAGCACCCTTATCAATCCATAAACAGCGACGGCAGAAACAATGAAATCTCCGGAAACAATGTCACGAGGGTAAGTACAATAAGACTAAGCAATAAGAATGGGATGTTAGCCCTGGCTACCTGCGCAATGGAGGTCTTACCGATGCTGGATGTCACAAATAGGCAAATACCTATCGGTGGAGTCGTTAGTCCGATAATCAGGTTGAGTACGGCGATCACGGCAAAGTGAACAGGGTCCACTCCTACTGACATGGCTACCTTGAGCAGAATGGGGAACATCACCAACAGTGCAGCTATGGTCTCCATAAAGGTCCCGATAAAGATCAGCGTGATATTGATCAACAGGAGAATTACATACTTGTTGTCGGAAAAGCCGAGCAGCCCATCGGAGATAGACTGAGGGATCCGCTCGATGATCATGATCCATCCAAACAGGTTGGCAAAGCCAACCAATACCATGAGTGAAGCAGAGAGCTTCATAGAGTCAAGAAGGATCTTAGGTAGATTCTTGAAATTAAGTTTTTTATAAAAGATACCCACCACCATGGCATACAGGACAGCCACCACTGAGGCTTCTGTGGGAGTAAATACGCCACCGATGATCCCGAACAACACGATAAAAGACATAAGCAACGACCAGAAGGTATCGATGAAACCTTTACCGATCTGAGCAAAGGAGCTCCTTTCATGCTTAGGATAACCTTTCTTCCTGGCTATTACGTAGGAGACAGCAATCATCCCAAATCCCAGCATGAATCCCGGTACAGCACCCGCCAGGAACAAACGGCCTACTGAAAGACCTGTAAGCGTTGCAGCAATAATCATTGGTACACTTGGAGGAATGATCGGACCTACTGTAGAGGACGAAGCCGTCACTGCACAGGAGAACGGACCATCATAACCTTCCTTCTTCATGGCAGGGATCATCACGGCACCAATACTTGATGCATCGGACACGGCCGTTCCGGAAATCCCGGCAAACAACATAGACGACCCTACATTGGCCATAGCCAGACCTCCTCGAATATGTCCGAGCAGGTGGTTACAAAATGATATGATCTTGTCCGTGAGACCTCCATGGTTCATCAGGTTTCCAGCCAGGATAAATCCGGGAATACTCAGGAGTACAAAGACATCAATACCTGAATACAGCTTTGCCGGTATGATGATCAGCGAAATGTCGTTGAAGAGCAGGTACACCAGACAGGACAATCCCAGACTGAATGCCACGGGAATACCCAGAAAAAGACAAAGGAAGAAAACGGCAAATAATAAATAAATCATGAGTTGGGTCGTAATGTTTGAATGATTTCTTTGACGGAATACCAGGTCACGGCGATAGCCATTAGGGTAATCCCTGCAAAGGGAATGGCCATAGATATGCCCATACTGGGGGATTGTTCGTTCGTGCCCATCTGAACATACTGCAAAGACCAGATGCCCGTCACCACAAACAGGGCCACTGTGCAGATAGCAAAGAAAACTTTTAATCGTTTTTGCCAGGCTTCATTCATCGCATTGTAGAAAATATCTAGTTGTACATACTCATTATCACGCAGGGCCAGTCCTGCTCCAAAGCTCATGGTGTAAATGAAAAATACCCGGGCTGCTTCCTCGGTCCATGAAGGGGCACTATCCATAAAAAACCTACCGTAGATCTGAATAACGACGGTTATCAGGAGTGCAATAGTGCTGATCAGGGTGCCTGCTGAAAGGATCTTACCAAACATATTAGTTTCGGGTTACTGTTAGGATTTCGTTATATATTTTCTGCATGTCCGGAGACAAACTCTTATAAATGGCCTCAGTGCATTTGTTGGCAAAAGCATCCTTATCCACCTCTACGAAGGTCATACCCTTCTCTTTCAATTCCTTGGCAAGCGTTTGCTCATTCTTCAAAAACAACTCACGCTCAAACTGATGCATCTCCTCAGCACACTCCATGAATATCTTTTTCAGGTCATCCGGCATCGCCTGATATTGTTTCTCCCCCAATACCGGATAGGCCCAACTCACCACATGCCCGGTCAGGTTGAGATGACTCTGTACCTCAGCAAAACCAGCCGCCTTGATCATGGCCAGTGGATTCTCCTGAGCTTCAATGGTATTTTGTTGCAACGAGGTAAATACTTCTGAAAAAGCCATCGGTGTTGGCTTGGCTCCCATTGCTTCCCAGGCAGTGACATAAACGGGTACGGTCGGAACCCGGATGATAATCCCTTTGAGATCGTCAGGATGCTTAATGGGTCTATTGGAAGTAAGGTGCCGAGGTCCCCTTTCAAAGTAAGTTACCGGCCTGAGACCTGTCTTTTTGATGATCGACTCCTCCATATATCGGCTAATTGGATGATTGACCAGTTTTTCCAGGTCTTTGCTGTCTCTAAGCAAGAAGGGCAACTCACAAAATACCGCCTCGTCCACCCAGTTGGTGAGGATGGAAGCTGTAATCGTCATGTCAATGACTCCTGCCTGGATCAGGCGGATCGACTCAATTTCCTTACTTAGCTGCTCCGCATGGTAGACCTCCAGTCTGATCCTCCCATCTGACTTTTCTTCCAGTCTTTTGCTAAAAAATTCGAAAGCCCGCGACCAGGTATGATCCTCATTGGTGATGAGACTAGCTCGTAGAAGCACCTCTGGCTCATCTTTGGTCTTGCAGCTGAAGAGGAGAAATAATGTTAGAAATAATGTGGTGTATTTAACGCGAAATATCTCGGGTAATAGCATTGGGTAGTCATTCTTGGGCTCAAAAAATCAAATATATCTTATTTACTGAGATTATTTGATTTAGCAGGTCAGGTCTCTTTCGCTCATGAGTTGAAATCTTTTATTTTTACGCCATGTCCCTGATACCAGAGCCTCTCCAGAAATATTCGGAAGAGCATACCACTGAAGAAAGTGCATTACTCTCACAGATCAACCGTGAGACCCATCTGCATGTTTTACGTCCCAGGATGCTCTCAGGTCATCTGCAGGGCCGCTATCTCTCCATGCTCTCAAAGATGATCCAACCAAAAAATATCCTGGAGATCGGTACTTATACGGGCTATTCGGCGTTGTGTCTGGCGGAAGGATTGCAAAAAGACGGCAAGCTGATCACCCTCGAAAAAAATGAAGAGTTGAAAGGTAAAATTGCTGAATACCTGGACCAATCTGAATATAAAGATCAAATAGAGGTCAGAATCGGTGAAGCCGCTTCCATCCTTCCTACACTTAATTATACCTGGGACATGATATTTATTGATGCAGACAAAGAAAATTACCCGGTCTACTACGACATGACCATTGATAATCTGCGATCCGGAGGATTACTTTTAGCTGATAATGTGCTGTGGAGTGGCAAAGTATATGATGCAACACAACAGGACAAGGTTACCAATACCATCCGCTCGTTTAATGAAATGGTGCAAAACGATCCAAGAGTAGAAAACATATTGCTCCCTATCAGGGACGGAATTATGATGGCAAGAAAAAAATGATCCGAAAGGTTTCTTTTCTGTTCTTATTTCTTCAATTCACAGACCTGTCTGCAGAGGACTTTCCTATTCCAAAGGTCCCCGAAAGCATCGAAATTGCCGGGATGAAGCTCAGGATCACCCATGAAGCTCAGCGGGAGATCCAGAAAGATGTAAACGCCCTGCGAGCCAGTGAAAAATACTTCAACATTAAGTTGGACAGGGCAAACCTCTATTTCCCAATCATCGAAAAAGTGCTGCGTGAGGAAGGGGTGCCTGACGACCTGAAGTTTCTTTCTTTGCAGGAAAGTGCGCTCATCTCTGACCAGGTATCCACTTCGGATGCTGTAGGCTATTGGCAGTTCAAAGATTTCACTGCCCGTGAGGTGGGCATGAGAGTAGATAGCAAAGTAGACGAAAGGAAAAATGTGGTTTCTTCTACCCATGGTGCAGCCAAATACCTCAAGCGAAACAACTTCATGTTTAAAAACTGGATCTACTCTGTGAATGCTTATATGACAGGTCCGGGGGGTGTAAAACCCTACATTGACCAGGAAGGTATTGGTTCTGACAAGCTTACTATCACGCATAAAACCCATTGGTATGTAAAGCGCTTTATTGCGCATGTGATCGCCTTTCGGGAAGACGTGGGCAAACCACACTCGGAGGGGATGGAGCTCATGGTCTACCGGCAGGGAGGAAACAAAGACCTGAAAGAAATAGCCAAAAAACTGGAGGTGAATGAAGAACTCGTATTCCAGTACAACAAATGGTTATCTTATGGAAAGGTACCGGATGACCGGGAGTACCCTGTCATTATTCCGATCAAGGGACAAAGGCCAAAAATCCCTGAGACAAGGAGAAATGAGGAAATAGTGAAAAGACCCAACTATCCTGAAAAGATCGTGGATGAGATCAACACCATGAGTAAGACCATCTATCTGGAAATCAATGACCGGCAAACAATCCTGGCCATTGAAGGAGACAATCTTAAATCACTGGCAGAAAAGAGTGGAACAAGTTCTGAGAAACTTCTCAAATACAACGACCTTTCGTCGAGCCATCGACTTGTTGCCGGAAAGTTTTACTTCACAGAGTCCAAAAGAAATAAATCGGGGATCCGATATCATGTCACTCAATATGATGAAACTTTGTGGGACGTTTCACAGCGGTATGGAATTAAACTAAATAAACTCCGCAAAAAGAACGGGATGGAAGAATCGGAAATTCTGAAACCAGGCAGGATTCTTTGGCTCAATCAGAAACGACCAAAAGATATCCCACCGGCATACAGAAAAGTAGCTGCACCCAAAATATTCAAACCAGAACCACCAAGGGAAATCAGACCTTCAATCACTCCCCCAGTTCAGGAACTTCCAGAAACAGTGGTCAAAAAAACCATTGTCCCAGTAGTTCCTGAGTCAAAGCCTCAGCCAATTGAAAGCGTCAAACCAGAAGAAACCATTATTGTAAATAATGAAAACGTATCAGACAATTCAAACAACCGCAAAGTAGATGTCCATGAAGTGAGTCCCGGTCAATCTCTGTACAGCATAGCCAAACTATATGACATCACTGTTGAAGATCTGTTGGAATGGAATGGCTTGCGAAAGCACGAACCTATCAACCCGGGTCAAAAACTGATGGTCGTTGCACCTTTTGAAATGAGTAGTACCCAGGAATATGTGGAAAGCTCTGTTCCTCCCCCCTCAGGCAATGAGCGTAAGCATGTGGTGGAACCAGACGACACCTATTACAGCGTTTCCAGAAAGTATGGTGTCGACATTGGTGACATCCTCAATAGAAATCAACTCAATGTGGACATGCCTATTAAACCGGGTCAGGAACTCATCATCCCTTCAGCCTCTCCAAAAAAGGTAACCACTCCCACTCAAGTATCAAACAGCAAAACCTACACTGTACAGGCTGGCGATACATTCTATAAAATCGCCAGACATTTCAACATAAGTGTAGAGAAATTGATGGAAATCAATAACAAAGAAAGGCCAGATCTATCTATTGGAGAGGTGCTGAAGATTGAGCAATAGGAAATCCGTTAAAACTCAAAGTCAAGACCCAACCGCTCTTTCAGATCCTTTAACGCCGGGTTTTGCTCTACCATATAATCGTATTTTTCTTTGCTGGTGTACAGCTTTTTCGACTTCTCCTGCTCAGAAACGGCTTTTTGTAGTTGGATCAACGAATTTTTCAGATGCTTCCTGAAATATTGCACGATCCCCTGCTCCTGGCGTTCCAGGATACTGATCTCCAGAGAACTTGCCAATTGAATAAGTACATCATGTTCACCAGTCTTGGTAACCGTTCGATTCAGGACAAGCATTTCTGTATCGGAGACCCCCTTCTCTTCAGACTCCTTTTTGTAGGCCAGCCAGACCTGCTGCAAGGCAGCTTCATCGAAAGCATTGGTCTCTTTTGGGGCTTCAGGAGCTTTCTCGACCTTCGCCTCTTTCTCCGCGGACTTCTTTCGAAAAATACTGGGTGTTTCCTTTGGCTGAGAAGAAGTGGCAGCGACAATTGGTGAAATTTTTGGCGTTGCAGGAGCCGGTTTTTGTTCTACTGGTTCTGCTTTCGACTTTTGAGTATCCCCGGGAGTTATTTCCTCACTGGGTTTTGGCTTTTCCTCAACTTTTTCGGACTTTTTCTCAGCAGGTGGTGCCGGAGCCTTTAGCTCGCCATGGCTACTTTTTTTTTTGCCCCATCACCGGAGCCCATTTCTGCAAGACGCACAGCATTGTTTAGCTGTGACAATTTCATCAGGCACAGTTCGATGTGTAGCCTTTGGTTTCTGCTGATCTTATAGTTCAGGTCAAACTGATTCATCAGGTTCAATCCGGTAAGCAGGTAAGACCCACTCAATGCAGCAGATTGTGTAAGATACCTTTGTTTCACACTCTCAGATACTTCCATCAGGTTCACGGTATCTTTATTCTTTGAGACCAACAGATTACGAAAATGCTCCTGTAATCCATTGAGAAAGTTGTGACCATCGAAACCGTTTCGAATTACCTCATCAAAGAGCAACAATGCATTGGACATATCCTCACTTTTCAGATAATCTGTCACCTTGAAATAATACTCATAATCAAGAATGTGCAGATTCTTGATCGTGTTTTGATAGGTGATCTTGTTGTCAGAAGAAAAGGTTACGATCAGGTCAAACAGTGAGAGTGCATCCCGCATGGCTCCATCTGCTTTCTGAGCAATCAGGTGAAGCGCTTCCTCCTCTGCCTCTATGCTTTCCTGGGTAGCAATCTTTTGCAGTTGTTCTACAATGTCATTGATCTCAATCCTGTTGAAGTCATAGATCTGACATCGGGACAGGATGGTTGGGATCACTTTGTGTTTTTCTGTAGTCGCCAGGATGAAAATAGCGTATTCCGGCGGCTCTTCCAGTGTCTTCAAAAAGGCATTGAATGCCTGTGTAGACAGCATGTGAACCTCATCTATGATGTAGACTTTGAATTTTCCCTGCTGAGGTGGATAACGCACCTGATCGGTCAGGTTTCTGATGTCGTCTACGGAGTTGTTGGACGCCGCATCCAGCTCGTAAATATTGAAATTGGTATGTTGATTTTCCGCTGAAGCCTCAAAGTCATTGATCATCCTGGCAAGGATCCTTGCACAGGTGGTTTTTCCTACCCCCCTGGGTCCGCAAAACAGCAGTGCCTGCGCCAGGTGGTTGTTGTCAATCGCATTTTTCAGGGTAGTGGTGATGTGGCTTTGTCCAACTACTTCTTCAAAACCCAGAGGCCGATATTTCCTTGCCGATACTACAAAACTTTCCACATCGTGAAATTAAGACAAAAGGAATAGAAATGAAGAGTTGACCAGATAAAATCAATGTTGCATTTAAAATTCTAACATTGTAATTATGCAGGGACCATATTTTGCATCAAGATGTTGCCCCCTATTTTATACCTGATTGCAATTCTGCTCCATAATGAACCCCAGATACAACTCCCGATTGATGTACCAGACAGACAGGTGATTGATTTCATCGAGCTCACTGAAATCGGGGAATTTGGCCTGCAAAGGGTAGCCAGGAAAGAGGTACCTGGGCACCTCCATACAGGCATTGATATCAAGCGAGGTCACGCCAATTATCTGAACGCTCCTATATTCTCAATCGACAAAGGTACTGTCATTAGTAAACGCGAGGACGGACCATTTGCTCAGCTAATCATTGAACATGACCAAGGGGATTTACTTTACTGGACTGTGTATGAACACATCGCAGAGATCAGGGTAGAGCTGTTTCAAAAAGTAGATTCAGATACACAAATTGCGCGATTTTACAATACAAACGAACTCGATAAATATGGGTGGCAGTTTGATCATTTCCATTTTGAAGTGCTGAAGAAAAGACCCGTCCGAATAAAGCCAACTTCGGAAAATCCCAATAGACTTTTCCACTCACATACGTTGGCTTGCTTCAATGAGCAGGAGTTGATCAATAACTTTTATCATCCATTAGAATTCCTAAGCTCACATTTTTGAGTCTCAATAAACAGAGGAAGTATAATAATTAGACAGTTATATATTAACTTCATCATTCTTATTAGAAAAACTTCGTGGGTGGTTAAATAATAAAGGGCTGGGGATTAAAGCCACTCATGAAGATTGTGAAAATACACTTTAAATTACCCCCAGACCTAAGCCTATAGCTGGTAGAATGTAATACTGCAAGTTACTGGTAACCCAAGCTATCGGATATCAGGATTTATACTGAATTGAATATGTGGGAAATAAGTAACCACAATAGCTATAATCAGGATTGGATAACCTTTTATTCATCCATCAAACCAAAATAATTTTGCACCAACAAATCCATGAAAACACTATTATTTCTTATTCCAATCGTTTTTTTTAGTTGTTCTCAAGAAAGTCAGGAAACACGCCCACAGGTGATTGTATCCACTGATATCGGAGGAAGTGACCCGGATGACTTCCAGTCCATGGTACACTTCTTCCTGTATGCAGATCGTTTTGATATCAAGGGATTGGTCAGTTCACCTCCACACGACGGCCGGGCTTCACATATCATGGAAGCCATTGATGCTTACGAAAAGGACTTTCCAAAAATGAAAGCAAAAAGCGAGAAATTCCCTTCCCCGGACTATCTCAGAGAAATCACAAAGCAAGGAGCCATTGATGCGCAGAAGACACCTGAACCTAGTGAACTAAGTGTAGGTGCACAATGGATCATCAGCCAGGCAAAAGATACAGATGATCCTTTATATGTGCTGGTATGGGGATCAATTACTGATGTGGCGCAAGCACTACATGATTCCCCGGACATCAAAAAAGTCCTTCGAGTGTATTCTATTGGTTCCTGGAATACTGTACAGGACTCACTGTCCAGAGACTACATTTATCACACTCACCCGGACCTGTGGTGGATTGAGAGCAATACTACTTTTCGTGGAATGTATATGGGAGGCTATCAGGAGGAGGACTATGGAAACCTGTCTTTTGTTGAAACACATGTGAAGGGACATGGAGCACTGGGTGATCTCTATTATTCCCAGAAAAAAGACATCAAAATGGGTGATACACCATCCGTATTGTATCTACTCCATGGTGACCCTGATAACCCTGAAGATGAAAGCTGGGGAGGTGCTTACGTTCGCACAAACCACGGACCACAATACTGGACAGACAACCCCGTAGATTCACTCATTGAAAACAACCGGCCTGGTGCTAAAACGGTCAACAAATTCAGAAAAGTTTATCTCGACGATTGGGCAGGCAGGATGAGTTGGCTGACAGAATAGTAGGTAGAAAAATGATTTCAATATAAACATTAAGCCATGCCAATTGATTTTATACTAAATCAGTTTACTATCATGGCAACATATCAGTTTTATAAAGAACAGGTACTCAATGCGTCAATGGAACAACTCTGGGACTTTATATCATCTCCAGCAAATCTCAAGAAGATCACTCCTTCTTATATGGGTTTTGATATCACCACTAAATACCTGCCCGAGAAGATGTATCAGGGAATGATGATCAGTTACAAAATAAGTCCGATACCTGGTTTCAAATCCAACTGGTTGACAGAGATCACGCATGTGGACCCAGGAAAATATTTCGTAGATGAGCAGCGATCAGGTCCTTATAAGATCTGGCATCATGAGCACAAGCTTATACCTACTAAAAAAGGCGTATTAATGACTGACCTGATTACCTATGAGCCACCATTTGGTATCCTTGGCAAAGTTGCCAATGCATTACTGATCAAAAATAAACTGGAAGAAATCTTTACTTATCGAAGAAACAAGTTGATTGATCTATTTGGAGAAGTTATAGATTAGCCAGGCACGTATTTTGTCAAAATATTGTTGTCCGACTGGACGTTAGATTATTTATTATACATTTATGACTTTATGAGTCCCTACAGAAAAAGAAATACAGGCACCAGAACAGCACCCAAAAAACATTATCGAATCACCATTTTTGATAAGAACGGAAAATACATTTCTTCCGGTAGCATCATCAACAATACCACCTTGAGTGTGTTCGACCCTAATGGCAAGTTTCTTTCTACCGGAAGATTTATCTCCAAAGACCGTTTCAATCTTTTTGACGCCTCCGGCAATTTTATAGCCTATGGTAAAATGCTTGGGAAAACCAGCTTCAATATCTTCGATACAGACGATCAATTCATCTCCAGGGGGAGTCTCTTTTGATGCATAATAATGAGTGGGCACCATGACTCTTTGAGGGCTAAAACCTGGTTTAGTTCCCAGAACAGTGATGACATGATTTTTTGACTCAAGCAAAAAAATGAATTCGAAAAACCCGCCATAAACAGTAATAATATGCATTTTTGATCTATGCATATTTTCTTGAAAGTATTTCTGATCCTGGCCATATTCACAACAGTCGAACTGAATGCACAAAATAATTCACGCGCCCTCCTTATTGGCATCATTGAGTCCTACAATCAACAGTACCAGGACCTGGAGAACTTCATTTCCCCAAAGGCTATCTGCCTTGTGGACGGCTCCCGCTCCGACAGCAGTGCACTGATCGTACTGAATAAAAATTTCCGATTTCTTCATACGGTTTACAAGCAACCAAAAATCACGATTCAGCACCTGGTGGCAGACAATACCATGGCCATGGCTGAGTGGATCTTCACAGATAGCGTTGACGAAATTAGCAGGGGAATGGTCGCTATACACCTAACCAACAATAAGATCCATCAAATAAAGATCTATAATGGAAAAACCATTGACAGATCAGGAAAAGTTGACGATGATAAAAAGATGGGTTTACGAACCGGATCCCGCTCACAAAGACAACCAGAAGAACAATCATGGTGGTATTATCTCAGGCATAGTCAGGGAGGCTTCTCAGATCCTGCCGGATTATATGTTTCTCAAATTTTCCCCTGTGACAGTCCGGAAATAGTCAGCGAAGCGTTTGAACTCACTCATCTGAAAGGACCATTCAATAGCCGTCAGGCAGCAGGCCAGGACCGACAATCAATCCTCTCTATATTTAAGAATCTGGATGTAGAGATAATCACCAAGGACGCGAATTGTGACAATTAATTAAATTGTAGAGCTTTTAAACCTCATGAAACTTAACCCAATGAAAAAAATACTCCTGCTATTTGCACTTTCTCTTCCTACACTTCTTTTTGCCCAAAGAGGAAGAGTGCTTGATAACCTCTCTGTTCCAAGCAAGATCCTGAAGATGGACCGAAAATATGCCATCTATCTTCCTCCGGATTATGATACCTCTGAGCGAAGCTACCCTGTATTATATCTGCTACATGGAGCGGGAGACGATCAGACTGGCTGGGTCCAGTTTGGTGAAGTACTGCATATTGCAGACAAAGCCATCAATGAGGGCACTTCCACCGCCATGATCATCGTGATGCCCGATGCCGATACTGGGCAGCGAGGTTATTTTAACAGCCCCAAAGGAGACTGGAATTACGAGGACTTCTTCTTTGATGAATTCATTCCTTACATCGAAAAGACTTATAGAATCAAAAGTGAAAAACGCTACCGTGCTGTTGCAGGATTGTCTATGGGTGGAGGCGGCACTTTTATGTATGCCCTGCATCGTCCGGACCTTTTCTCTTCAGCTTGCCCGTTGAGCGCCTACATTGGGCCCGCTACACCTGACGACATCGATCGAATCCTTAAAAGGAATGGCATTGAAGACATGAGTAAAAAAGATAAGCTGGCCTACTACAATAAACACAATGCTTTGGCTCTCATTGAAAATGGTGATGTAGAGGACATCAAATCCGTTCGTTGGTATATCGATTGTGGAGATGATGATTTTCTCTATGAAGGCAACTCCCTTGTTCATATTGCAATGCGTAAAAAAGAAATTCCGCATGAATTCCGAATCAGAGATGGTAACCATGGATGGCATTACTGGCGAACGGCTTTACCTGAAGTATTGGCATTCATCACCAAACATTTCCACCAGTATTAACCACAACAAAGATGGGCAACATTGACCGAAGGAATTTCATTAAGACCTCAGCACTTGGTGCGGCCTCATTATCCTTGCCAAATGCTGTTTTCAGCCTATCTTATGAAGTACAGGCTTTACAAAACCCCATATGCGTTTTCACCAAGCACTTACAATGGCTGGATTTTGAAGACCTGGGAAAGTATATCAGCGATGTGGGCTTTGATGGTGTAGACCTCACGGTGCGTAAAGGTGGACATATAGAACATGATGTAGCACCTCGGGTACTTCCTGAAGCTATTGAAAAGATCCAAAAATCAGGCGTAAGTGTGCCCATGATGGTTACAAGCATCAATGACCCTGATGACCCTGTCACTGAACCGCTCCTAAAATCCGCGGGGGCTCATGGGGTGAAATACTACCGGATGGCCTATTACCGGTATGATGAAAAATCAGGGATCGAAGAACACCTTATTTCATTAAGAGAAAAAGTATCCAGACTTGCCGAACTGAATAAAAAATATAGCATCCATGGTGCCTATCAGAACCATGCCGGTGAACGAGTTGGTGGTCCTGTTTGGGATCTTTGGTACTTACTCAAGGACATGGATCCGGAATGGATCGGCATTCAATACGATATCAGACACGCTACCGTAGAAGGAGGCAATTCCTGGCCTACCGGACTAAAACTGGTCAAAGATTTTGTAAAATGCACTGCCATCAAGGATTTTAAATGGATACAACAGGACAATGGATCCTGGAAACCTCAGACGATTCCATTGGGGGAAGGGATGGTGGACTTTGTAAGATACTTTGAGGTATGCAAAGCACTCAATTTAACTGGTCCAATTACACTCCATTTTGAATATCCTATTTATGAACAGGAGGAAAAAACGCTGACCAAAAAAGAAAAAATGAAGTTTGCGAGGACGGTCATGGCTAAAGACCTGGAAAAATTAAGGGATCAAATGCAAAAAGCTGGGATTGCCCGTTAAGCTATGAGATTTTTAGTATTCGTGTTGTCCCTGTTAATATTTTGCATACAAGATGTAAAGGCACAGGATGCAGAAATTGAATTACTAAAGTCACGATTAATTGAAGATGCCCTGGTAAATAAAGGGTTTGTGCCTCGTGTAGATCACTACATCACACCTGATTTTGAAGCTGCTGCTCAGTATTTAGCTGAACAGCATTTTGACGGAAGCTGGACTTCTGTAGATTACCTTGACACGGATAACTCCTGGGATCCACTGAGTGCGCTGAATAAGATCCTGGTGATGTCTATTGCCTACAATCAATCTTCAGATCCTTTGTATCAAGACAAAGAGCTACTGGGTGGAATCGAAAGAGCGCTCACCTACTGGTATCAGGTAGACCCAACCTGTGTCAATTGGTATAAAAATGACATTGCCAAGCAAATGTATCTGGGGCCCATCGCCATATTGATGCAGGACCACATTCGGGATGACCTGCTCTATCGAATGATCGAAGACCAGACCCCTGCCCCAAGGATGACCGGCTCGAACCGAACCCTGGTTTCAACTTCGGTTTTTTATCGGGGTGTGCTGGAAAAGAATCCTGATCGAATCAAATCTGGCATCCGTGGAGTGATGGATCCTGTGGTAATTTCCAACGATGAAGGTATTCAACCGGATTATAGTTTTCACCAGCATGGACCTTTTCTTTACAATGGAAGCTATGGCAGCAATTTCCTGAGAGAAACCGCCTGGATAGCCTCAATGGTGGAGGGTACGAGTTATGCTTTTTCTGAGGAGCATATCCGGATTTTAAGGGATTATTTCCTTCAGGGTACTCGCTGGATGATCTGGAAGGGGCTGTTTGACTACAATGCCAGGGGTCGTCAGGTAGGGCGTCCATCAGGTTTCGGCCAGGATGCTGACAAGCAAATATCCATTTTGAATTACCTTATGGCCGCTGATCCGGCATATAAAGAGACCTATCTCGAAGTTCAGGAAAGGATTAGAAATCTCAAACCTCAGGAGCTCGATGGATTGAAACATTTTTGGCGGTCAGACTATACGGTTTCTTATCAGGACCATTTCTACACCACCGTTAAAATGTGCTCCGAGCGGACCATCGGTATGGAGACAGATGTGAACCACGAAAACCTGCTTGGTCGATATCTCCCTTATGGATTAACCTACATCTATCGAAGAGGTGACGAATATGAAGACATCTTTCCTGTTTGGAATTGGGCCCGGCTTCCGGGAGTAACCAGCCCGGACACCGTTCCAGTGGAAAAAGGGAAATACACACAGCAAACAAGTTTTGTTGGAGGAGCCACTGATGGAGTATTTGGGGTATCGGCCATGGATCTGCAGTTGAATTCCACCGCAGGAAAAAAGACCTGGTTTTGGTTTGAAGAAGGATTTGTAGCCCTGGGTGCCGGTATTACCTCAAATAATGAAAACACCTTATTTACGGGTATCAACCAATCCAATCTCCAGGGTGAAGTCTTTGTGGATGGTGACCTATATACATCCGGTGCTTCATCACTTCAAGCTGTCCAATGGGTTTGGCATGACAGCACGGCCTATATCTTTCCTGATTCTCCGTCAAATGTGCAAATTGAAGCCCTTGAAAAATCAGGGAACTTACATCGGATTTTCGGATTGGAAGAGGATACTGTGTACCAAAAAGAGGTGTTTTCCCTGTGGCATAACCATGGAGTCAGACCAACTGATGAGAAATATGCTTATGGTGTATTCCCCGGAGTTTCAAGAGAAGAAACACAGGCGTTGACTAAAAAACCACCGATCGAAGTACTCTCAAATAATGAAAACCTTCAGGCGATCCAACATATAGCTACCGAAAGGATGGGATTTGCATTTCACAAGATCACAACTCACCCATTATCCAAAAAACTCACACTTTCTGTCAGTGATCCCTGCCTGGTGGTGATCGATAAAAAATCCAATACAATATCCGTGAGCGATCCTACCACAAAGCTTGATGAAGTCACTGTTTCTTTTGAAAGAAAAAACGGCAAGAAAAATAGTGTGACAGTAAATCTTCCGGATGGAGAATACTCCGGTCAGAGTAAAACAATCGATTTGAAAATAAAACTTTGACTGTTAGGCTTATCTACAAGATCACCTTTCTAGCAAGTCAATAAACACTTCAGACAATCCAGGCTCTTTGTCGGGATTCGATTTGATCACCCTTCCATTTCTTTCAGTGATCAGGTTTTTCAAATCCGGAAGATCATAGCTTTTCAAAGCCCCTGCTACTCCCCAGGAAAAGGAAAGCGGTAAATCATAAAATCTTTCCTGAGTCACCGAGTAATAAGATTCAGGACCGTCTACCAGAACAACTCCCTTAATTGAAGTGTTAAAGGCAGCAGCATGCAGCAACGCCGGCACCTGTTCCTGAAAAGCGATCGCCTGAATGTTTTCAGCATCTACAAGGGGTTGGTCCTTCAGAAAATTCACGACATTCACGATATCACTAGCTTGTAAGCCTACCACACTCTTACCCAGGATCATGGCTCCAAAAGCCGGACCTGGCCCAAAATCAGCTCCAGGTTTGGTCTCTCCTACTCCAATCAGGTCTGGTGCAACCACGACATATCCTTCACTGATCAGTTCTTCCATCTCAATCCCCTTCTCCTTACCCTCCGGGTGAAGGGAAACAATGACCGGTTTGGGTCCCTCACCATCAGGAATGGCCATGAGTAGTGGAACGACGTACGCTTCTCCCGGGCCTTTCAGGATATACATGCAAATCCGGTATCCTTCCCGTTGATAGCACCCATCCAAAATATACTCCGGGTTTCCGGGTGCTTCAAAACCTGACAATGTCATGGCTTCTCCTTTGGCCTGCTCAAGATAATCAGCAGACTTTCTCTTTTCATTGAGCGTTTTGTTGAGTTCTTCAGCCAACTCTTTATTGAGACTAAATACAGACTCACCATCTATCGAGGTCGACACCTGACCTGTGGATGTGACCATGAGCTCAGAGACTTCGAAAGGGACGATCTCTTCATCTTCTGTAACTCCCGGGAATGACAAATGATGCCTGAAAAATTTGTATATCGATTCATTGTTGCTTTTTGTTGAAGAATGCCCGGCATCATCTTCAACTTTTGCAATATTATCTGGCAATCCAAACGCCTGATATCCTCTCGAGATCTCCTCATAGACCTCTCTGGCACCCTGAATGCTAAAAATATCACGTGTTGTAGTTACGAGTAGTAGTGGTTTGGGCATTCTCATGATCAGCAGATCTTCAAGGGCTACACCGCTGGATAACCAATGGTAATAGTTCTGTTCACCATCTTGTGGACCTCTTGTTTGCAGCAGTCTGCGGTGACTGGTCACATAGTTTTCCGGAGCAGCAGCTTTGATACGCTCATCAAAAGCGGAGATAAAAACCGATTGTGTTCCGCCTCCCGATCGACCAGTCACACCTAATCGATTCGTATCTACCTCTTTTCTGGTATGTAAATAATCTATGGCTCTGATCCCATCCCAGATAAAATATTTGTTGACAGATTCTCCGGCCAGGAAGCATTGCAATCCTGGGTAGGAATGCTCCGAGGTAGGTCCTCCAACAGCAGATTTACCTGTCTCCGGATCGAAGTATTGGAGCCGTTCCCCCTGGCCAACCGGATCAATGGCAAACACGACAAATCCTTTCTTCACCAGGTTGATGATGACATGCTGATAGTTGGGATATTTATAAGCAAGCTCCGTATGACCACTCACGTATAGGATTGCAGGATGCTTGCCTTTTAACTTATTGGGTATGAACAACGATCCGGTGACATGAAATCCCGGCATGGATTCAAAAATGATCTTCTCCACTTTGAAGTCCTCCCGCTTGAGTACGCCAGTCACCCTGGCATTTAGGGGCGTTTTCTCAGGAAAAGTGCCAACGATATCACGGTAGATCCGACTAACTTCCCCCTTCCTGTTTTCCCAGTCTTGCTTGGTTTTTAGAGTGGCTATTTTCTGATCTCTTTCATCCAGCAGACTGTAAGCTTGCTTGTTGAGGTATAGCTGAAGCATGTTTTCTCCATTGCTATACTCTACCCAATGATCAAGGATGTTGAAGTCTTCATCCTGGGCGTGAAGAATCCCTAGTGTCCATATTAGCAGACACATTAAAAGCATAAGTCGGTTCATAGCAAAGGTTATTTTTCCATGTCAAGTTAGCCAATTCCCGGAAATAAGTTGAAGAATCTGGTGTACTACAACCGTTGTATCATTAAGCCACCATCCGGGGTCAGGATCTGTCCGGTAGAATACGGAATATCCCCTGATACAAGCGCTGAGACAATCTTACCAATATCTTCCGGAATGCCCAGTCGAGGCTGTACTAACAACCCTTCTTTGATCTTTTGCTCATACTTCTCTTTGACACCCGCAGTCATATCCGTTTCGATCACGCCGGGCCTGACTTCAAAAACAGGAATTCCAATCTCACCAAGCCGAACGGCCAAAAGCTTCGACATCATGGATAGTCCTGCTTTGGAAATACAATATTCTCCCCGATTGATAGAGGCGACTTCCGCAGATACAGAAGTGATATTTACAATAGTGAAATCTTCGGCCGGAGCAACATTTTTCTGCTTAACCATCCAGTTTACGATCTCCTGCGTCAGGAAGAAGGTCCCCTTCAAATTAATATCAAGCAAATAATCGAAGTCGTCTTCGGTGATCTCAAGGACATCTTTGCGTTCGCGAGGCGCTACGCCGGCATTGTTGACCAGCACATTGAGCTGACCAAATTTCTCTTTCATGGTTTTGACCATCTGGCGGCGATCTTCGGCATCCCCAATGTTTCCCTGTACATATTCTACCTGACCACCTGCCGATCTTAACCCATCCAATAGCTCCTGCACGGAACTTTCATCCCGCACACCATTTATTCCAACTTTATATCCCTTTGAGAGTAATGCTTTTACAATCCCAAATCCAATACCCCGGCTTCCTCCGGTAACCAATGCAGTTTTGCTCATGAGGTTTTGATGGTTTTAAGTTCTTTGGCTTCCGGTAAGTCTTTATAAAAAGGATCCAATGGAAAACATCCTGAGATCATGCCATTTCTTGGAGCAGTGGTACAATCCGAAAATGTTCTGCAAATCTTCTTACGGGCCATCTCCTTGCCTTCCAGTACATCACGAGGTAACTCAGGATAAGATAGTACCATCCTGCCTAAACCAATAAAATCACACATTTGGTTTCGCAGTACATACTGCCCCACATTAGGCAGCCATTCCTGCAAATAAGAGTAGGCTGATCCGATAAGCGCAATATCAGGAAACGCTTTCTTAAGGTCACCAGCTATCTTAATCTGTCGGGCCACTCCCTGCAATGGATCTTCCGGTGGTTGGTATCCGTCAGATGGAGGGAACAACGCCGGTCGCTGGATATGCGGATTATAGTATGGACTTCCTGCGGTAAAACACACCAACTGAATACCCAGGGACTGCATCAATTCAATCAATTTGAAAGGCTCAGAAAGATCGATATCCGTCCCTGTCTTACCTCCACCGAAGGCAAATTCATAATCACCGGAAAATTGTTCCGGAATACCCATTGTATCCTCACCCTGGGTAAAGGGAACCCAGTCGAAAGAGCTCAATCGTACCCCAATTTCCAATCCGGGTGCCTCTGCATGGATCCCTGCCACAATATCCCTGAGGAATCGGGTCCGATTCTCAAAGCTACCTCCATACTTTCCTTCCCGGTGATAACCACTCAAAATTTCATGTCCCAGATATCCATGACAGTGCTTGATATCCACAAAGTCAAATCCAGCCTTTTGTGCCAGCTTAGCCGCAGAAATATACCGATCAATGAGCTGATCGATCTCCTGATCTGTCAGGATTACCTCATCATTTTGAGTATCTATACCAAATTTCTTATCCAGAATGGGATGGTGGTAGGCAATCCTGGGTTCTGACTTCTTTTTGTCATACGGTTTGCAAAACCTACCCGAGTGTGTCAGCTGAAAACCAACACAAAGGTCATCTGTCTTGCCATATTCGGCTTTATGACCATCCATGATCAGCTGATGTAAACCTTTTAGTTCAGAAAAATTCTCTTCAAGTGCCATCAACTGGTTTGGGTTGGCACGTCCCTCTGGCATCACCGCAAAAGCTTCTCCTCCCCACAACAGCTTGGCACCACTAATGGCAAAATTTTTCCATCTCCTTTTGGTGTATTCGGTAGGCTTTCCATCGGTGGTACCATCCCACCCCTCCATGGGAAGAATGGAAAATCGGTTACCAATGGTCTTACCTGATTTGAGCTGAAAGGTCTGCTGATAAGGAGATTCATCACCATTAGTCAGCTCTGCATCGAAGGGCAGATCTATCTCATTGTCTTCCAGATACTTTTTGAAGTCATCTGCTGTTTTTAATTGTGCTACTCTTGAATACTTTGGTTTGAACTTTTCAGCCATAGATAAGAACTGGATTTGAAGTTAGTTTGATTTTTCTTTTGAGTGATGAGCCCACATAATGGCCGTTGCCGTGACAGCCTGGAATATGTAAAGCGAAAAGTCCATTCTCATTCCGCTGAACTGTGCAGGCAAAACACCTGTGACAGATAATAACATGATAAAGAATGATATTGCTGAGGTGATGATCAAAAGCTTTGGAGGATTTTTGAAAATCAATGCACCAATGACGATAGGCGCTATCATGGATGTTCCGGTGAAACTTACACGAGCAAGCAACGCCAGCTGGTCTCCCATCAATTGGGTGAATACCAACACGATAACTGAAAATACCAGTAAGGACAGCTTGGTTGCTCGCATTACTTTCTTGTCTTCACCACTTAGGAGTGACCGCAGCTCTGTTCCCAATGCAAAGATCTGGGCGTTGGTGGTAGACAGACAAGCGGCAAAGAGACCAACAACTGCCAGGGCAGCTACAGGATTGGCCTGATCAAACAACAAAGCCGATGATAGGTATTCAGACGTAGGTACGTCGGCATAATTGATGGCTCCATAAAGACCGATAAAGGCTGTTGGTAAGATCACCAGGATGGCGAAAAAGCCCACAGCAAAAGCCATGATGTGTACAGATTTTAAGCTCTTCATCACCACCAGACGCGTAGTGAACTGTGGCTGCGACACCGGGATTAAAACAATAGCGATCGCAGAAGCCACTAAAAACTGAGGAGTAAATAAATTGTTGGGTCCTGGAAGACTCAGCAATGACGGCTTTACCCTCTCTACCTCAGCAAACATGGCTTTCATTCCTCCAGCCATGTCCAGACAAGAGACACCGATGATCCAGATAACCACCAAAAGCAATAGCCCCTGGATGGCATCACTAAAAACAATTGCTTTTAATCCACCGATCTCTGCATACAAAAGCATAATGACCACGATCCCTACAGACCAGGTCCACGAGGGAACACCATAAGGAAATGCAGCATCCAGGAAGATAGATATGCCCCGGATCTGAATGGCCACGTAGGGAATCAGAAATAAAAATGAACTCAGAAACAGCAGATAACCTGCCCATCTTGTATCGTAGCATTTGGTCATCATACCAGCCACACCACTATAACCCGTTTGTTTAGCTCTTTTTCTAAGTCTAAAGCCAAACCAGAGGATAAAAAATACCATCAAACCATCAGAAAACGCCAGGAATATCCAGGCGCCCAGTCCTTGGTTTCTAAAGAAATCCGGCATTCCCATGAAAGTAAATGCACTAAACAGAGCCGCCGCAAAGGTCAGGAAACCAAGAACTGCTCCAATATTTGATCCGGCAAAAAGAAACTCTTCAGAACTTCTGTTCTTCTTAAATGATTTGAAAGAAGCAAGTACCAGCAGTCCGAAAAAGATGACGAAAAATACAATAATCCAAAGGGTCATGACTGCTCTTCTTTATATGGAAAAATCTTGGAACCAATGTAGGTCATAACGACCAGGAGGACTGTAAGCAAAAAGCTGCTCCACAAAATGTAGGGTACTCCTGCGAGCCGGGGTGAAGTGATTCCTGTTTGGAAAACGAATAAGAATGAAATGAGTGCTACAGCAATTACAGCACCCACAAGCATCCGCCAGTAAAGGATTTTCATATTGGTTAGTTGTTTAGGTCTGCCAAGATATAAATATATCTTCAATTTGGTGACCTTGGATAATTGAGAATTATTATTGAGCCTTAATTGGCTGGAACTATCTGTTTCAACTCCTTTTTCACATATTTCCAAAATTTAAAAAAGGACCCATAATATCCTTCCACTGAAGACATCCATTCTCTCGGGTCCTCAGTGCCTTCATAATGTTTGTTGAGTGGGTGCTGTTTGAATATTATTTCATTCAGTTTATGCTTAGCTTTTAACTCACTGAAGGAGCCAGTAAAGACCTGCAATTCGTAGATGTTTTCCTCCAGGGAGAGAACAAAATCAATGCATTGTTTAGAAACAGGATAGTTTTCAAAAAGCTGTGGTTCCAGCAGCAGGACACGATTGACATGGTCAGCTTTTCGCCATTGTGGATCAAGGTTGTAATAATTGTAAATCAACGTGGGTAATGAGGGATCAATATTCAGGGATTTTGTTTCAGGTAACACTGTATGCCAATCAGGAGCCAGTGTCTCATTAAGCTCCTCAGGACAATCCATTTCAAATAGTTCTTCATAAGGGACATCCAGGAAGGTATTTTGCTGATCGGAATAAAAATATTTATTGATGTTTTCCTGGTTAGCATAGTATTTTTTATTGGCATTGGTTCCGGCCACCCATTGCCAGCTCAATGCATTGCTGGCCCAGTCACCATCCAGTAGATAATAATACATCCATTTTGCTGGAATGCTCCAATGACTTTTCCCGAGATTACAGACGATAGACGCCACATACATCCTCATGTGGTTGTGCATGTATCCGTGCTTTTTAAGACCTGAGATGCCATGATCAACGACGTTTATTCCAGTATTGGCCGCATCGATTGATGAAGGTAAATCATGATTTTCTATATCCATTTGTTTTGATTGCAGGTCCTCGTCAATTTTATCTCCTACAGCGTTCCAGACCTGTTGCCAGTAATCTCTCCAGGCCAGTTCCTGAAGAAACTTTTCCATAGTAGAAAAAGTGTACCCTTTCACAATCAGTCTTTCCATCACAAATCGGGTAGAAATCACTCCTCTGGAAATGTATGGTGACAAGTGGCTTACTGCCCCATCTTTAAAGTTTCTTGTCCTGCTGTATGCCACAGGATCGATCTGATCGATACGGTTAAGAATTGCTGAATAAGAAGTCGGGAAATCAATCATGACATCCGGTAATTTTAATAAAAACCAGATGTATGAGAATTAGTTTAGCAATTGAAACTACCGGTCAAAAAATCCTTTTCCCTCCATGATTTTTGGGATACATTTTTCAATCCTGGATACACGGGTAGCAGATTGTTTAGGTTGCGAAAAATGAATGATGTACCCCCTTTGTCGACCGGGAGTTAAAGCATAGAAGGCAGCTTTCAACTGTGCATCCTCTTCAAGTTTTATTTCCAACTCCTCAGGCATGGGTTCAGGATTCTTTTTGAATTCTACCTTCAGCCCAAGTCGTTCCACCTCGATGGCTTCGTAGATGTACTCCTTCAATGTCTGCTCAAGATCGGTGATATGTTTTACACTGGTAAATTTGATGAGTCTGTCTGACTGGGTATTCGCTCCCGGCTTTTCAAGAATACCCTGGGGATCTTTCAATAAGGCACCTTTGAAAAAACTAAGTGATGCATACCCTTTGAGGGCACTGACAATTGACACGTTGCCATTCTTATAGGTATAGCATGGCACACCCCATTTAGCTGTTTCAGTCAACCCACAATCCAATACGATGGACCGAAGATATTTCAACTCAGCAGACCAGGTATGAACCTTGCATTCAGGAGTACCTCCAAGTGGACAACGTCCACAGCCCTCCGATAAATAGGTTTCTACATCTTGGGCGATCATCTGATGTCGTTTAAACCTTTCCCGTCAAAAATATGTGGAATCGCTTTTTCTATCCTCGATACCCTGGTTTTAGACTGCTTGGGCTGAGCAAAATGAAGCAGGTAGCCCCTTTGGCGGCCAGGTGTTAAGGACTCAAATGCGGATTTTAGCTCAGCGTCTCCATCCAGGTATGTCTTAAACTCTTCCGGCATATTAAATGCCCTGGTTTCTTTGAATTCCACCTTTAATCCGGCCTTTTCCACCTCCATGGCTTCAAAGACATAGTTTTTAATTGAAGCTGTCAATGCCTCAATTACTTCCACACCGGTAAAGCGCATCTGACGAGCGGATTGAACATTCTCTGTCTGTTGGATCAAAAGCTTATCCGGATCCTTCAACAGAACACCTTTGTGAAAGAGCAGTGCACAGTATTCTTTAAAACCATGGATCAAAACAACATTCACACCTTTGTAAGTATAGCAGGGACATCCCCATTTGAGCTCTTCGGTCAGTCCGGCATCCAGAATGATCGTCCTCAGTTTTCGGTATGACTCCTGCCATTTTCCTGGCTTCTCAAAGAAGAAATCTACTTTGGCATTCATTTTACGATTGTACTAAATTCTGAGCTAATTTTCTGCCTGGTGGCCTGAAATACCAGGATACCATCGCCAGCACAATAAGAAGTGTAGGACCAAATAACTCAAATGGGTCAGATCCCACAATCAAATGAGAAAAAATGGCTCCGGACATGTTGAAAAAGATGCCTGCATACGCCCACTCTTTGATCAGTGGAAATCTCGGAATCAGGATAACAATTACCCCCAACAACTTCCATACGCCCAGTATTGTGGAAATGTATTCCGGATAACCAAGTCTGGTCATCATGGCGATCTCTTCTTCCATTTTGATCAGCTGGACGATCCCTGTTGATGTCATACCCAGGGCCAACCATAAGGTGGCCACCCAAAAGATAATTTTATCTCGTTTTTTCATTATTAGTTAGGTTAACTTTTTAACAATTTCCTGAAGCCGATTGTGGGCCATGTTGATACCCTGCCTGAAGGGTAGTTTTAGAATTTCATCCCTGATTTCAACAGACCTGAAAATGACATGCATGGTTAGCTTACTCGTCTTATCATCGATCTCCTCAAATTCCAGAAATTCGAGTTGAGGACCAAAGTCTGCATTTTCCATCTCAAAGGTTCTGGTGATCTTCTCATCAGGGATAAACGCATGGATCGTTCCATGGAATCCGTGTTTATTTCCCATGGGATCAGTGGTTATAAACTGCCAGCTTCCATGTTTCTTATTTTCCAGTTTGATCACTTTGGTACCCATCCACTGCTCCACGATTTCCGGCTCCTCATATGCTTTAAAAAGGAGGTGAATCGGAAGATCAAACTCTCTGGAGATCAATAGCTCCTGCTTACCCTCCTCCACATGAACTTTCGTTTTCATTTCCATCATACTGATTATTTAGGTTGGTAGTTTTTCATGATGCTTTCAAGCTTATTGAAACGGTCATCCCACAGCTTGCGAAATGGCTCAACAAAATCCGCAATCTCTTTGAGTTTTAACGCATTTAGGTGATAGTGGATCTCTCGCCCTTTTTGTTTTTGCTGGAGCAATTCACACTCTGAGAGTATTTGAATATGCTTGGAAATAGTTTGTCTGGACGAATCAAAGTTCCCGGCAATTGCCCCTGGTGTCATGGCCTGCATGGCTACCAGCGCAATAATCGCCCTTCTGGTAGGATCCGCTATCGCTTGAAATACATCTCTTCTCAATTCCATTATGCAGTTATTTAACTGCAAATATATACGCAGTTATTTAACTGCGCAAAGGTTTATTGGAGAAACTTATGATCCCTACTTTTTACCCTTTACTGCTATGTAAAAACCATTCATAGAATTCAGATCATGCCTTACAACCATTATACAGGATTAAGCGTCAATAGACTCGTCAAAATACTTGAAATGAGAACGATACTTTTAACCACGTTGGTAGCCATTCTGGGAATGAGCTGCCAAGATGATGAACCCCTACCCACTCCCGATCCGGAGTCTGGCATCCATCATGTGATCCTGGAGGAACCTGAATTTTTTCACTACCTTCAGGCATGCGAAATTGACCTAAATGGTGATTCAATACATGATTTTAGATTTTCCGTTGGGCTGATCTACTCAGATGGTGCCAGCCATGAGAAGTTTTTGGCAAACTCATACAGAGATGCCAAGATTCAAATTGTAGACTATGAGGCTGTGGCTTATGACAAAGATTTCGTGGTGGGACCTCAAGGCGATCCAAGCAATACAATTTGGGACATATTCTCCGGGGAACTGATTGTAAAAACCACCAGGGGAAATGAAGCTCCGGTTTGGTCTGGCAACTGGATTGAAAACACTGAAGGATACATAGCAGTGAGTATTCGACTAAACGGTGAGTATCATTATGGTTGGATCAAACTGCTTACAGACCTTGAGCACGAGTCGATCATGGTGCAGGAATACGCTTACAACAAGACACCTGGCGCAAGCATCAAAACAGGGCAAAGGGAATAATAGGATTGCCTGAGCCAGGAAGGAGGGTCAACGCACCCTCCTTAAACTGATCTGTAAATATTCTAAAAATAAAACCTCGCAATAAATGAAGAGTGTGTGACGGCCACGAAGTCTCCTGCCTTTGGTTTCATACCTCTTAATTGAATTTCACTCCCGATACTAAAATTCCTGATGAAATAGTATTCTCCTCCAATTGCAGGGGCAACGATAAACATTTCACTACCAGTATCCCCGATTCCACTATATCCAATCCTTCCCCCGTACAAAAGATTGAATTTTGATATGGGAGCCTTCCTGAATGCACCTACTAAAAGTGATAATTGACTAAATCGTTCCCTCAGGGAAAATCCAACAATAGGTTCCAACCGAAACTTATCTCCAATATCGAATGTAAGATAAATGGGGGCTATGGGTTCACTGAATTCATAGAGGTATTCATTGATATTAAACACTGAAACTCCCAACCCAAACTTTGATCCGGAGGATTCATCCTCCTGGGCAAAAACTGAGTTTGTAGTTATTAGAGCTATAGCAAGAAAAACTGTAGGTTGAATTGTTGGATATCTTTTTCTCATGTTACAAAAAATTGATGATCAATATTTTATTTGCTAATAACGCATGAGTTATTTAACTATTATGTTATAAACTGTATTTTTTGCATACCGGTACAATCACTGTTTTGGAATCACTCTGGAGAGAATTCTAATCTTGATGCTGGAAAACAGGATAAAACTCCTTCACCCGCTTTTCCTCATCTGCAGCTTCTTCCACCTTCCCCATTTTCTTCAACAGAATCACCCTGTATTGATGGCATTTTCCTGCGAGATAAGAATCAGGGAATGACTTTGCAGAACGGGTGAACAGCTCAAAAGCAGTGTTTAAAGAAATCGAATCGGCATTTTCCATCAATCGAACACCCTCCTCAAAATCCTCTTTCCACCTCATGGCAACATCACTCATGCGATCTGCTTCCTGTAAGGTCTCAAACTTCGGTGGAAAATTGGTGCTGTCTTTTGGGAGGATTTCCGGTATTTTCTTGCTGAAAAAGTTTTCAATTGCTTCGGCATATGCCATCGCTTCTTTCATGTTGTGATCCTGTTGTTTTAATCGCTGTTCTTCAGCTGGATTGGTGAAAAAAGAGGCTTCGGCAATGACGCCAGGTATGCCATAGGTACCTCGCAGGACACTTGTTCCAGCTGTCGAAAAAATAGTGAAATCTGAAACAACACTGAAGGGGGTTTCGGTGGGATACATATGCTTCACCAGTGCTTTGGCCAACTCTCCTGCCAACGCAGTCCCAGCCTTGTTTTCACTTGCTGTACCATGATAATAGATAATTGGAAAGTTTACAGATGGGTCTGCCGTGGCATTGTGATGAATGGATACAAAGAGATCTGCATCATTATCCACAGCGAGTTGAGCACGATCAGCCAGGGCAACAACAGAGTCTGTAGTCCTGGTCATCAGTACTGTTGCTCCCTTCTCCTCCAACAGCTCTCTCAACATCAAACCCACACGCAGATCGATCCACTCCTCCCGTTCACCACCTGGGCCCACACGATAGCTGTCGGTATTGGCTGTACCACCATGTCCCGGATCTACCACAATAATTTTATCTTGTAATAGAAATGATTGCCTGGATGTGCATCCGAACAGCACTAAGGCTGATGCGACGAGCAAGAGAAGATATAACCTGAATTGTGTAAGCATTGATGACATAAAGTAACTAAGATTAATTTAAGACTTTCATCCATCCAATACATTCTCTTGCTTTGAAACATAAAAAAAGCCCTTTCGGGCTTTTTCAGTATTTGAATGTCATTGCCTGTGCAGGATTCATGGGTTCGGGCACATAATTATCTATGGGCTTTATGGATTGCAGGTACTTGAAAATGGTAATCAAATCCTCATCCGGAAGGTCCCTAAGGTTTTCCCAGGGCATCGGTGGCATGATTGGTCTGCCATGCTCAATCCCCATGTGTTTCCCACTTCGCATGGTGGCAATGAAGACCTCCGGTGTCCATCCTTTTAAACCTGTTTCATGTGGAGTCAGATTTTTTGACATGGTCATGCCCCACATCCCTACAGCCGCAGTAAAGTGTTCGTTAAAATAGGTCCAGTGTCCTGGCTGAAAAACACGCTCATCAATTACTGGTAATTTTGACCCGTTTGGGTGTCCTGAAAGCAATCGTGATTCATCCAGATGCATGCCGGTTTCATCAAAGATCTTAGGAGTGTGACAATCGTGACATGCTCCAAGGGAAACCAATTGCTTGCCTCTGGCAATAACCTGTTCCTCAGAAAGTTGAACAGGTTGATTTTCATTCTTCTGCACACAACCAGCCACTATGGCCAGTATGAGCACAATATACATCATCTTCATCGTTGAATAAGACCACTTATTGATCCGCCGCGAAATTCTGAATGAACATTTCAATTTCCGATGAGATTTAATGTATACCCCTGAAAATAATCCACCAGCGGCCAGAATCGGTGACCAAGATTACAAAATATACTGACTAGCAGACATGCAGAATTTCTGAAAGGAAGTCTGCAGAAATTTCTAATATGATCGCTGTTTCATTAAAAAAAGCCCTTTCGGGCTTTTTTTAATACTTAAAGGCTATGGCCTGTGAAGGATTCATGGGTTCCGGAACAAAATTGTCAATAGGTGGGAGTGACTGTAAATACTTGAAGATGGTAATCAAATCCTCCTCCGGAAGGTCCTTTAGGTTTTCCCAGGGCATGGGTGGCATAATGGGTCTGCCATGCTCTATGCCCATGTGTTTCCCGCTTCGCATGGTGGCAATGAATACTTCCTGAGTCCAGCCTTTCAGTCCCGTTTCGTGCGGCGTCAGGTTTCTGGAAAAAGACATCCCCCAAACGCCTACTGCAGCTGTCAGGTGCGCATTGAAATAGGTCCAATGACCCGGCTGAAAAACACGTTCATCAATTGGGGGAAGCTGGGACCCATTCGGGTGACCGGAAAGCAGCCTTGATTGATCCAAATGCATACCCGATGCATCAAAAATCTTTGGTGTGTGACAATCGTGACAACCACCAAGAGAAACCAATTGTCTTCCTCTGGCAATAACTTGTTCTTCGGAGAGTTCAACTGTTGGGTTTTCTTTTTTCTGTGTGCAACCAACCACTATGGCCAGTATGAGCACAACATTGATCATTTTCATAGTTAAGGTGGGACTTAGGTTAAGATCCCACTGCAAAATTTAGTAAGATCATTCAATATTTAATTATCCCATAACATTTATATTTTTCTCTAAGTAATTGCTATCCAGAGCATTACGTGTGTATATACATCAATCTATTCCACCTTAATCCCGAGGAAAACTGATAAAAATCATGAAACGAATCCATGAAATCAGGCGTTTCATTCATAGACCAGATTAAACAAAAAATGTCATTCGGAGGACCCATAGATTCGATGATCAATTCCAACAAGCACAACCTCAGATTGCTTGGAAAAAGGAAAAGGCTGAAGGAGATTCAGGGCGAGTACAAACATGCTTCAAAAGCTCCAATGAAGGTGGAACCCGCACACGGAGACAAGCTACATCTGTTTCATACAAAACTTAGGAGGGAGAACAGGAGTGAAAAACAGCGATTAATACTCATTATTGGACTCACTTTGGTCCTTATATTAATTCTGGTCTACTGGGTCACTACAGCAGATTATTCAAACCTGATCGACCTAATCAACTGATACCCGGACCACCACAAATTGGTGGTTTATAGGCCCTGATAAACGCTAAAATCTTTGATGATAGGTTCAGCGATCGCTTCAGTAATACGAAGCCTCAACCTGGAAACTGTAGATGGCTCTATTTTTTGGATCCGCTTGTGACCAATCGATTCCCCCCGTCCGATTTCTTTCCATTTACCATCCACTTGCGATTCGATGATATACTCTCTGACCCGCTCGCCCCGGGCGATATCTTCCTGGAGGATGATGTGATTGATCAATGTTGGCTTATCCAATTTTAATTTGATCTCTTTTCCTGTGCCGGATACTTCCGAAACCGGGTTTCCAAACTGCTTTTTGATCTCTTGTCCCCACTCCTTCAATCGCTGAACATCGGGTTCCGGCAACAATCCTCTTGGATCCGGAGTTAGCCCTACGATCAAAGTGGAATTATGGCCAACCGACTTCCGGTACATCTCCATCAAATGATCCAGTGGAAAAATATGATCCTCATCTCCTGGCTCCCAAAACCACTCATGTCTGCCGTTATACCCACGTAAAGGGGCATCTGACATCGCAGGCATCCAGTATTTTCCGTTGGGGTCTCCATGTTTTAGCAGCTGAAGGTGATCTTTCTGTGTATCGCCGGAATGGGAATAAGGATTGGGGAAAGTGGCCCAGCAGGGATACGGCACGGTACCTGATTCCGACCCTCCCCAGCGAGCTTCAGCCAGCTGGTTGTTGTGATAGAACAGGCAATTTGGTTGATACTTTTTGACAATGGGTAAAACATCCGGAGCACCCAGGTCGGGGTGGCTGGCACCTCCATCAAACCAGATCTCAAACAGTTCACCATACCGTGTGCAAAGCTCAGTAACCATGCCCTCCGCCATCTGATTGTAATAAGCTTGGCGGTTTTTCTGAAATTCACCTGAGCCGTTCACTTTGAAATCGTAAACGCCAAAGAAGGAGTTCCAACGGATACCAATATAGATCCCTGGCTTTATGCCATACTTACGACAGGAGTTCACAAAATCACGAACGATGTCACCTTTACCATCTTTCCATTTCAGGGCTTTCATGCAGTACGGATTTACATCCGATTGGTAGAGTGCAAAACCAGTTTCATGTGTGGCCGTGAGGATGGCAAATGTGAAACCTGCGTCCTTAATGGCTTTGATCCATTGATCCGTGTCCAGATTTTCAGGGTAGAACTGCTGGTAGTCCATAACCGGATTGGTACGGTTACCCGAATTTCCATTTTGCTGGTATTTTTCTCCATCAAATACATGGAGATCGTAATGAAAAACAGCTCCAAGCTCAGCTTGCTGCCAGGCCAGTTGTGCGGGGTTAGGTATTGGGATTTCCGCAGCATGGTCTTGAGCAATCAAAACAGTACTTAATAAATAAATATATGCTGTCAGTAAATTTCGCATCACTATAGCTTTAATCGGTGTTATAAAAGGTTTCTACTAAGCATTAGCCTTATTCAAGACAACTTTTTCACCTTTCACGATTGATTTAATTTCTACTTTTAGGTTGGCCTCTTTTTCCGGATTGTTAAAAGTGCAGTCGACGGTAATGACATTATTTCCCTGATTCAGCCCAAAATCAGCTAAATCAATATCCAATGTTTTGATGACTTGCCAATTCGTGTCAAATAATACCACTTTGCCCGACAAGGATTTGAGAATCTGTCCGGCCTTTATGGTGACCGGGAGTTGAATCTTCTTGTAGTTGTTAATCTCGAAGGTGATATTGTTTACGTCAGAATTATTGGCAGTCAGTATGAAGTTAAGGGTCTGTGCTGCCCCGGGATTCTCAAAATTGAAGGAGGAATATAGTGGCTCTCCGGGCTGCCTTACCTTGTGCTCATGGGTATAAATTTCAGCATGTATTTCCTGCCAATTCCACTCATCGTCTCCATCTCGTTCAATTGTAAATTCTTTTGAATTGTCTCTCATGAGTTCTTTCTGCGCATCGGAAAATGAATCGGAAATCCTCAATTTTTCCCAATCTCCGATCAACTCAAGGATCTTGTCTGAATTTCCATTTTTTGCCACGGACTCATTGTCAGCGACCAGTGCGTAGCCTGCTTCATATCCTGCTGACCTGGCAAGTAACCATTCCATATCCTCCAGACTCGTTTCAGAAGTCATTTTAAACCACCCCAGCATTCCTGGCATAAAATTACGCTTGAAATAAGCCTGATTATTGAAGCGATATTCCGTTTGGCTCTCACGGAAACCGGCATACCAGGGCTCACCCCAGTTCATTCGGGTATAGATGTGCCAGAAGAAATGTGTGGTTCGGCTGGCATCAATGATCAGGTGATTTTTAAGATCCTCAGATAGAGCATTGTACCAGGTATATGGCATCAACGACTCCCCATAAGTACCCAAACCAGTAGACCGGTTGCCCTCCAGTCCGTCAAAGGATATCTGGCGAAGACCTGTCTTGTTATAAAGGTCGGCCAGCGTTTCTGACATCTCGATGGTTAAATCAGCATTGGTGAGAAAAACTTTGTACCCATGATCGAGCAACTTGGAGATAGTCTTACCTGAACTGTGCGCTGAAGCTTTTGTATTGAAAGCCCCTCGCTGGCAATCCAGAAGCTTCCAGGGAGCCGAATCCGAAACGCGACCGTATCTGATCAATTCCTCCCCGATCATTACGGTTTTCAGGTTGTTATTTTTCATCTGATTGAAATAGTCTGGCGACCGAATGGGTATTTCTGTTGTTTTTGCATCAATGTCCAGTGTTATTGTTGAGCTCCCAACTTTGGCTAATCGCCGGTCAGGTATGGGGGTTACATAGGGGTCATTGGTGGTGATGAAATTCGAAAGACAATGGGTTCCTATTTTCACTCCCCGGGCTTCCGCTTTTTCCACGCATTCCCTTAAGCCTTCCATGCCATTGGGAAACTCACCTTCAAACAGGTCAAAATGGCCCCAGCTTTCAAATGTTTTTCCGTAGTGATACAGGTATTTCAGGCCGGCTTTTTTCGTCAACCCGATGGCCTGCTCCACGTTGTCTTCTGTAAAGCTGGTAATCAGGTAGGCTGCGGCCGCATCCTTTGAAGTTTTGACCCATTCACCATCGATCATGGGATGTGGCAGCCCTTCTGCCAATTCAATGGCACCTATATTTTGCAGGGCATCCTCTACAGGACAGCCAAAGAGCGCGATTTTTGATCCGATGACTCCACCGTCTTCGTAAGGAGGAACCATAATCTTTTCATGATCAAAGTCCTTCACGATCCTCGGTTTGCTCCTATCCCTTGTATAGGCTTGCAGGCTACTTCCATATTTGGTTGGACTTCCTGCTTCTACCCTGTACAATACACTTCCGTCATTGTCAGGATACATGTCCGTAAGGTCGCCTTGCCTGAAAATATCAAATGCCGGCATGCGGTCGCTCTCATTCCAGGGGTAACCGCCCAAGGTCTTGAGGTTCAAAGATTGAATGCCCAATGCATATTCTTCCCCTCTTGCCACTCCAATGGTTTCACCAATGATTTTATTGATCGTGGTCTGATAGGGTCCCCAAAGTATTAACTCAACAGTATCCTTGTTGGTCAAAGCCGTCAATTCAAAAACAAGATGTGACTCTTTTTCAGTTACTTTTATTGTGGCTTCAATGTTATTTTCAAACTGCAGGTTCAATAGACCCTGATCCAGGCTTGCAGACTCCGGATATAGTATTTGTCCACCTACCCTGATAGACATTAGATAAGTGCTTGTGTCTTTTGACAGGTAGTTTATACCCGATGCAAGATCGGTCAGGGATATGACTGAACCAGTTTCGCCAACGCTAATACTAAATTGGTTCGTTTTAAAATCAGCAATTGAGGATTTTTCATTGCAAGCTCCTAAAACAAACAGGAGGAAGGCAAAGACTACGGTGTACTTTAAACTACTTACCATTGGATTTTTTTGAGTATATGAATGTCTGCAAATATGGAGAAACATTGCTTGTTTTAAAGCGGACCCTGTCATCGTTGGTGTGAGGTAAAACACTTTACGTTATGCTTTTCTCCAGCGGAAGATTATCCCCCTTCCTCCCCTTCTATCGCCTGTACAAGCTCACCATACCAGGCTTCACCAAACTTCCTGATCAGGGCTTCCTTCAAAAACTTATAAAGCGGTACGCCCAGGCTTTCTCCCAAAGAACAGGCGGGTGAACAAATACTCCACCGGGAATAGTTTACCCCGATATGATTGTCATAAAGCTTGGAGAGTCGGATTGGATACAGATGACAGGAGATCGGTTTTCTGAATGAAGTCTTCCCATCCTTCCAGGCCTGCTCAATACCACATTTCAGTATCCCCTTTTCATCATAAAAAGCAAATGCACATTCGGCTCCATCTACTGTAGTGGTGCTAAAGTCCCCTTCTTCATCTAAGACATACGGACCTTCTTTTTCTAATACCTCCCTGGACTTCTCCGGCAGGTAGGGCTTCACAAGCTCAGTGACCATTTCTATCTCGGCCAATTCATCCTGCTCAAGGGGTGCACCTAAATCTCCCTCCACACAGCATGCACCTTTACAAGCCTCGAGGTCACACACAAACATTTCCTTTTCGATTTCACTTGAGACCAATACTTTCCCGATTTGTATCATGCCCCAAAGTTAAAAGAAGTTACCCTGTCAAAAATTTTTTAAAATAATTAAAACCTTCTTCTTAAACTATTCGTTGTAGCTACATAAATGTACATACATATAATTTTTAAACAAACTCTATTAAAGAAATGATACAAACTATATTATTGATCGGAGCGCTAGTATTGAACCCCGGTGCAGTGAAGGAAACTTTTGAAGTAGACAAAGAATCCAGCAAAGTGACATGGTTAGGAGAGAAAGTAACCGGAGAGCACGCAGGTACTATTGAAATCAAGGAAGGTGGACTTGAGTATGTTGACGGTAAGCTTACTGGTGGGAAATTCGTCATTGATATGACCACAATCAAATCAGATGAGAAACTGGATAAGTTGGAAGGCCACCTGAAATCGGATGACTTTTTTGGTGTTGCAACTTACCCTACTGCTACTTTCGTAATTAAGGAAGCAATTAATCAGGGACCTAAAGGTTATAACATTACTGGTGATATCACTATCAAAGGTATTACCAAAGAAATCAAATTTGTTGCGGATGTCAAAGAAGTTGGCAGCAATGTGAATGCAACTGCTGATATTGTTCTGGACAGATCTGAATTCAATGTAAGATTTGGCTCAGGATCATTCTTCGACGGCTTAGGGGACAAAATGATCTATGACAACTTTACCATTGGGGTAAACCTGGTCGTGAAGAAATAAATTCCTAAAGAACTTTAGAAAAAAAGCTGTGTATGATTGATTACACGGCTTTTTTTGTTTTCATTCAAAAATGCTTCCAGCCCTGGGCTTTCAATTCCACCGTGTTGCCATTTCTGGTTACAAAGGCTTTGCCATTTTCTTTCTTCTGCATGTATCCAATTGTATGGATATCCGCATGATTCTTGATCTTATCAAAGTCGCCGGGTGGGATGGTGAATAACAATTCATAATCCTCCCCCCCATTCAAAGCACAGGTATTGGGATCCATGCTGAATTCAGCGGCAGTCTCATAGGTCTGCTTGTCAATAGGTAATTTATCCTCATAGATCACAATTCCCAGGTCAGAGGCCTTGCACAGGTGAAAGGCATCAGAGGCTAAACCGTCAGATAAATCAATCATGGCAGATGGCTTTACTACCAGGTCTCTCAGTTCGTGCAGTATATCCATCCGGGCTTTCGGTCTCAACTGGCGCCCCACCACATAATCGTATTTTTCGAGTTTGGGCTGCATTTCCGGGTTAGCCAGAAACTCCTGTTTTTCTCGTTCCAGAATCTGAAGTCCGATATAAGCGCCCCCAAGGTCACCTGTGACACATAAAATATCATTTTCCTGCGCCCCACTGCGGTAAATAATGTCATGCTTACCCACGGTGCCCAAAGCTGTGACAGACAAAATCAAACCACTGGACGAAGCCGTAGTATCGCCACCCACAAGATCAACCTCATAGTCTTTACAGGCAGCATGAATGCCTTCATAAAGTGCTTCGATGGCTTCAACAGAAAATCGATTGCTCAACCCCATGCTAACCGTCACCTGCTTTGGTTTTCCATTCATAGCAGCTATATCAGATACATTCACAGCTATCGCCTTATAACCCAGGTGTTGCAACGGCATGTAAGCGAGGTCAAAATGGATACCTTCAGTAAGCAGATCGGTGGAAGTGATCAAAAACTCGTTTCCAATGTCTAAAACAGCGGCATCGTCTCCAATACCCTTGATTGTCTCGGCATGATAGTGCTTTACCCCCCCGGCCAATCGTTCTATTAGTCCAAATTCGCCTAGTTTATCTATTTCCGTTCTTTGCTCTTCTGCCATAATTATTTTTGTTTGAGACCAGTCTTTAACCGATCTGATCAACTTCTACTCGATTTTGTACTTTTACTTATTAATTTTGCAAAAATGAGGAAACTTTTATTCTACTTGAAGGGTTTCCTGATTTGTTATCAGTTGAACTGATCGGATGGAACTCAGAACAGACATTCATATTGAGGCTGCGAGGATCCAAAAAGAAATAACAGACTTTTTGGGTTTGAAAAGCAATGAGCTTGTTTTTGAGTATTCGAGCCTTGATGGAAAGGTAAAGTTGGACCTTATTACCATCAACCCACGTCACAATCAATCCTTTTTATTTAAGACCATTTTTGGTTTTGATAAAACTGATTGTCTGAATAAAATGTTGGATTATGTAAAGACCCATAAGGAAAAAGAGGGGTCTTTCACCATTCAATGGATAACCAATGGCATGACTGAAGTACAGACTTCTTACTTCAGGGCAAAAAATATGTATGATGCCCTGGATAAATTGTATTACGGAAGAGATGTCAACAACATTACAGTTTTTAGTGTGGTTCTAAACCCTATAGCATAATGATACACGTCACAGACAAAGCAAAAGAACAAATCTCAACTCTGAGAACTGAAGAAGGACATCCTGAAAACTCCAATGTCAGGGTATCGGTAAAAGGTGGCGGGTGCTCCGGACTGATGTACGACCTGTCTTTTGATACTGAAATATCAGAAAAAGATGATGTATTCGAAGATAAAGGGGTAAAAGTGATAGTAGACCGCAAAAGCCTGCTCTACCTGCTGGGAACTACGCTTGATTTTACAGATGGACTGAACGGCAAAGGTTTTCAGTTTGTGAATCCGAATGCCAGCCGTACCTGTGGTTGTGGCGAGAGTTTTTCTATTTAGGCATTTCTAAATCAGGTATTTCCGATTTTTTTTCCAACACAATCTTTCATTGTAAAAGACTGTATTATCCAATTTTTCATAGATAATGAATCGGTTATTTATATAATTTTTTATAGATAATTATATAAATTTCATAACAAATAGTGATTTTTATTAAATATTTCACATATTTGTATGGATATATTATCAAGCTATTAATGACATTGACCCAATAATGAGTTCATTAATCTGCTTGAGCCCATGACCGACAAAGCCCTGAAAACCATCAACTCACTGCCTTCAGCATTTGACTTGGCAGTTGAAAATACCTTTTCATATGGACAGGTAATCATCCAGCAGTACGCCAAAGCCGAATCCTTTTATATGCTCATGGAAGGACAGGTTTCATTCTATTTAAGCCTCGATGGGATTGGCCAGGAGTTAAAAGTGGGCAAAACAAACGAACCACTTACCCCTATTGGCTGGAGTGGATTTTCTCTCCCCCAACGATTCGCTACCACGGTAAAAGCTTCCAGCCCATCCGTAAAAGTATACCGCTGGGACACCTACGAGCTCACCGAGTGGCTACAATCCCACCAGGAGGATGCCATAGACTTTTTGCAACTTATCTGTCAGGAATCGTGGAATCTCGTGAAAGAATCTGTGAGCGTACTGTCTCAATACTCTGTTAACCTGATCCAGTATGAAAGTGCTGTCACTACGGAAGAATTTCAAAGTACCGAAACCCCGGAAGAAGAAGACGTTGTTCAGTTTTTAATCCGGTCTCCATTCTTTGAGGTCTTCGATGAGGAATCGCTCAAGTACATCGCTCAATACATCGACAGGCGTCAATACCGCACCGGTGACTATGTATACGAGCAGGGCAAAGATTCTGATGGCACCTATCTGCTGGCTGCCGGAAAGGTGACTTTTAGTTTTATCGACAGCAGCAAATCACAGATGAGCTTCCGCAACATCATCACCCCGGGATTTATGGTGGGGTGGTCAGCAGCTATGAACAGGCCCAACATCATCAGTGCCATTGCGGCTCAGGAATCTATCATCTATTTTATTCCCAATACCTGCATTCAGGAACTCATTTCGAAGAATCCCAAGTTTGCCAACAGCTTTTATCAGCGTCTGCTATGGCTGATCGGTCATCAACTGCAAGCGATCCGTACCAGGCTCATCTCTGTTAAGTTCAACCGTGAAGTAATAGCCATCCGCAACCTGATCGAACACAACAGTACCAAGCTAGACCTCAACTCCAACCTCCATAAGGTACCGCACCTCCTGGAAAACAAACTGACCATCCGGGACGGTTTACAGCTCCTAAAACAGATCAGGATCAATGGATCGACACTGGAAAGGAACCTTTCTGCTCTCTGTCTCGACCTGGTCAGTGAACTGCAAAAAGAACACCGGTTCTACAAGCGGCTGGTCAGGGTTTACCAGACTGTGGTAGATGCCGAGCCCTATATTTCTCCTTCCGGGGTAAGAAAGATGTGTGCTGAAACATTTATGGAAGCCTGGGATGGTGTGCCCACAGTCATCAAAGGGCTGGACCATCTACCTGAGAAACCAGGACATATCTTTATCTATAATCACCTGAGAAACCATCCGTACAATACCCTGCCTAACAATTTTCAGGTCACGCTAGATTCGCACTTCATCAGCTCAATGATCCTGTATAAACGGTACAAAGACCCTGGTATCCGAATTGTGAGAATTGGCAAGGGGGCTGAGTACGGCCACCAGGATTACTACCAGCGATTGGGACATATCGATGTCTATACCAAAGAATCAGATCCCTCCGATAGCGAACAGGACAAGAAGCTGGCAAGAAGAGCATTTTACGAAAAGGCTAGTGATTACCTCTACAATGGACTGAACCTGATCATCAGTCCGGAAGGCACCTCCTATCCTACCGATACCTCGCCGGGTGCCTTTAAATCCGGAGCGTTTCGGCTGGCCCTTAATATGGATCCGGAGCCTATGATCATCCCGATATCTATAGCCAATTTTGACAAAAGAATTCGAAACAATATTTTTTCCTGTATCATTCATCAACCCTTCAGGATGAGCGAGCATGTAAAAGATGCAAATGATAAGCAGGCACTGAAGAATTTTTTGACCGGGTACCAGGTTAAATACAGGACCTACGTTGAAGAAGCCATTGAACTTTCTAAAAACCCAAAAAAATAGTAATTCAATATGACTGAGGATGAAAAAGAAATTATTGATCCCGGACTCTTTGAAGATGAAATCATCAACCTTGAACGAAAGGTAAAAGACTGGACAAACAATGATGAATTGATCGTCTTCTATGGAAGCTCCAGCCTAAGGCTGTGGTCCACCCTGGCAGAGGACCTGGCACCACTCAACACGCTAAACCTGGGCTTTGGCGGATCATCTTTCGGATATTGTCTCTATTATTTCGACCGGATCTTTCAGGACAGTATCAATCCATCAAGGGTAGTGATCTATGCCGGTGACAATGACATCGGGCGTGGACTGGATCCTAAAGTCATCCTCGAGAGATTCCGAAAACTCACGGACAGGATCAGAGAAAAATATCCAAAAGTGAAACTCACCTTCTGCACCATCAAGCCCAGTCCGGAGAGAAATCACCTGCTGGAATATACCCGCAAGACCAACAACCTGATTCGGAAAGAGCTATTGGCCATCCCCCGATCCGACATGATCAATGTATTTGATTCTATGCTCGACGAAAATGGAAAAGCCAGACCAGAGCTCTACCTCGAAGACCAGCTCCATCTCAATGAGCATGGCTACCGCATCTGGAGGGGTGTATTTAGGAAGCATTTTGGAATATAAGGAACCGATATTATATAAACCTAACAGGTCTATCTTCACTCCGCATATAGACCTGTTAGGTTTCAATTCAACTGTTTATCATTTCTAAATCGGGTATTATTCCATCCTATAATAGTCAGACCTAAGCCCTCTTTACCAATCAGGTTTGTATTATAGAAGGATTTTAATAATGCTCCAACAGTGGCCAGGTCATTCGGATTTTGATATTTAAAGTAGCTGGCAGGAGCATTAGGATAAGGTTGTTTTCCATTGACTGGAAACGTAAACTCTACTAAGGAAAGGTTATCAAGGAGGATTTCTTCAAATTGGGTACAGACTACTGAATCCTCCGGAAACGTTCCGCAGAGAAATGCAAATGAATTTTCCGGGTATCGATAATATTCCGAATAGTTGAAGGAGGCAAATATTGAACTTAGTGGATAAATGGAAACCATATCTTCTGTAATTTCAATTATAAACTCATCTGAAACCCCATTCTTAGAAAGTATCAGTTTCTGTATACTCCCTTCAAGCTCCATAGACTTAGTTGCAGGACCAAATGCGTCAAAGCATATATAACCTAAAAAAGAGCCTACAACATCCACCCGTAAGGAATTACTTTTCATCAAACCCCGGGTTACCAGAGTATAATTGGCACACTCGTAGTAATCTTCTGTTTCAATAGATAATTTGAGTACTGGGGTTGATATTTTATTATCCGGATATTCTTCCTTTATATCCAGAATTAAATTCGATGTAACTTCTGAATATTTAATCTTCTCGTCGCAAGAGAAGGAGAAGATCACCGAAATTATGACCGCGGACTTGAGGCCTGACTTTTCTAGAAAACCCATGATTCTGCAATAAGACCACTCATCGTAATTTAATAATAATATATCATTATTTATCTCTTTACGACGTCTCTCTGACAGCTCTTCAAAACTTTCTACTAAACTATTAGTAGATCTACTATTTTTATAGTAGTTTTGTTTTATCGATCAAAGATTACTATGTAATGGAACTTACAAAAGCTGAAGAAAAAGCCATGCAGATCCTCTGGTCCATCGAAAAAGGACTAATTCGGGATGTGGTGAATGGGTATGAAGAACCGAAGCCAGCCTATACCACAGTAGCCACCATTTTTAAGATCCTGGAAAAGAAAGGATTTGTGGGTCGAACCCCCATTGCCAACTCGCATGAATACTACCCCCTGATCCAAAAGGAAGAATACACCCACGGCTTTATGAAGTCATTCGTCAAAAACTATTTTTCTGATTCATTCAAGAACATGGTGTCAGCATTCAGTGAAAAAGAAGATATGACAACTGGTGAGATGGAAGAGATCATCGAACATCTCAAGTCTCAGATCAAAGCAAAAAAAGAGAAATGATGGAAGCGTATCTTGTAAAATCCGGTTTATCCCTGGCCATGCTTTACGTGATTTATCTACTCATTACTTACAATGAGTCCAATCATCAGCTCAACAGGTTTTTGGGTCTCGCATTTGTCTTATTTTCCGCAGGCTGGGTCTTCATTCCTATCAATGAACTCTTTATGAATTATGAACCAAACGAAACCTTCAATGTCCTGATCAAGGGAGCTCATGACTTACAAACGAATTTCCCAGCGGCCCAGTCCGGGGAAACAATGCCTATATACCTGATCATCTATTGGATCGGAGTGGTCTTTTTCGCCCTCCGATCACTGACAGGAGCCGTGGCGTTGCTCTACCAATATTTAAAATCAGCAAAATACCATCGATGGGGATTTACGGTGGTGGCCTTAAATAAGGATGTTTCCCCATTTACATTTTTCAATATTTTGTTCATCGGGAATCAACCCCTCAGTGATGAAAAGCGAGATGTGATGTTAGTGCACGAACAGATACATCGGGATCAGTTTCATTCCCTGGACACCTTGATTCTGGAGGCTCTGACCATCGTATTTTGGTTCAACCCTTTTATCTGGCTATTCCGGCGCGGAATCAAAGCCGAACACGAGTACCAGGCCGATGCAGAGGTACTGAAAAGAGGGATTAACAAACTGGACTACCAGCGACTCCTCTTCGAGGCCAAGACTGGTGTATCTATACAGCTTGGTAACTATTTAAGTAATAAAACAAGTTTAAGTAAACGATTTAACCAGATGACCGATAAAAAAATAAATATAAGAATGAGCTACACCCGGGTGGGCGTGTCTCTAATAATCATGGCCACCATGTTGTTTGTGAGTGCCTGCACCGAGATGAGCAATCAGGTGGATGTGCAAGCTGAATATGAAGAAGGTATCTCAGCGATGTATCAATCCATCAGTAATAATATCCGGTATCCAAAAAGTGCCCGCAATGAGAATAGTGTAGGACAGCTATATGTTTCTTTCACCGTGAATGACAAGGGTGAGATTGAGGATATCATTCCTGAAAAAACAGATGGTTATATGCTATCAGAAGTTGTTGTGGTGGGATACCCACCCGAAGGACAAGCAATCAGCACTGTTCAAAAGCCCGCTGAAACAAGTGAGGAACTGAAAGCTGAAGCAATCCGAACATTGGAATTACTGGGAAATTTCACTCCCGCACAAAAAGATGGCAAAGCAGTAAGCTCTGTATTGGTGCTGCCTATCAAGTTTAAGCTGGTTGATTAAAAACTAAACCTAACAGGTCAATCTGCACAGTGCAGATAGACCTGTTAGGTTTTAATACGATTTTAATATTACGCCAATATCCCCTGCACCACCTTACCATGCACATCCGTCAGTCGGTAACGCCTACCCTGATGCTTAAAGGTGAGTCTTTCGTGGTCGACACCCAGCAGATGTAGCAGTGTAGCCTGAAAGTCATGTACATGCACTCCATTCTCCACAATGTTGTAGCTAAAGTCGTCGGTCTGTCCATAAGTGATGCCGGGTTTTATTCCCCCACCGGCCATCCACATGGAGAAACACCTTGGGTGATGATCACGACCGTAGTTGGTCTTGGTCAATGTGCCCTGAGAAAAGCTGGTACGGCCAAACTCGCCACCCCAGATCACCAGCGTATCATCCAGCAATCCGCGCTGCTTCAGGTCTTTCACCAGTGCAGCAGAAGCCTGGTCACTGGATTTAGCCATCTTCTGAATGTCACTCGGGAGGTTTCCATGCTGGTCCCAACCCTGGTGATACAGTTGGATAAACGGAACATCTCTTTCGGCCAATCTCCTGGCTAAAAGACAGTTGGCAGCATAAGTGCCGGGGATCCTGGATTCAGGACCATAAAGATCATAGATATAGTCGGGCTCACCGGAGAGATCGGCCACCTCTGGCACTGAGGTCTGCATCCTGTAAGCCATCTCATATTGATTCAGCTTGGAGTCTATTTCGGGATCACCCCACATGGATTTTTGCTGCATCTCCAGTTGCTCCAGGTAATCCAGTTCCCTTCGTCTGCTTTCCTTATCAATGCCATGGGGATTGGAGAGATAAAGCACGGGATCTACCCCTGACCTGAACCGCACTCCCTGGTGATGAGATGGCAGGAACCCATTGTTCCACGCCTGCATGTTCAGGTTTTGAGTGTCCGGCCTTCCTTTGGACAGCAATACAATAAATGAAGGCAAATTCTTATTTGCACTACCCAACCCATAGCTCATCCATGAACCAATGGCAGGTCTGCCAACCTGCTGCGAGCCTGTCTGCATAAACACGATGGCAGGCTCATGGTTGATTGCCTCGGTATACATGGAATTCACCACACAGATATCTTCAGCTATAGAAGAGATATTCGGTATCAGGCTGCTGAAATAGCCTCCCGTTTTAGGGTTCTGATGAAAATCAAATTTCGAGCTTACCAACGGAAAGCTCGACTGGGCGGCCAACATCCCGGTAATCCGTTGGTTGCCCCGAACGCTATCGGGGATCTCCTCTCCGTGTCGCTTTTGCAGTACCGGCTTGTAATCGAACAGCTCTATCTGACTGGGTCCACCATATTGAAACAGGTAAATGACCCGTTTGGCTTTGGGAGTATGATGAAGTGCCTTGAGGATTCCATTTGTTCCGATGCCTGGAACACCAGCAGGTGCTGCATTCAACATCTCAGGAATCATCAGCGATCCCATGGCCATGGCTCCCAGGCCCCTGGTGGTTTTTTGGAGAAACTCCCTGCGGGTATTTTTATACCAGGCTTGATTGAGGTCTGAATTGTGATCCTTCATAATTTAATTCTTATAATAAGCCTCTGTTGTATTCATAATAGTGTTGGTAACCCTGGCCAACGCCGCAATAGGTGCAGGCTCCAGCTTCGCTGATACCACCTGGTGACCGGTAGACAGGTAAGCCCGGATGCGCTCAGGGTTCGACTCAAAGTATTGCTTTTCGGCATTAAACTGGTTACGCAGGATGCTGACTTCCGTAGCAGTAGGTTTTCTGCTTGTCAGGCTGCGAAATACTTTGACGATGGCCTCATCCAGGTTGCCTTCCGAACCAGACCAGGCATTTTGTGCCAGCACCCTACACCCCTCAATAAACTGAGGATCATTCATCAACACCAGTGCCTGTAGTGGGGTATTGCTACGTTGCCTTCTCACCTGACACTCCGCTCTGCTCGACGCATCGAAGATCAGCATATTGGGCGGTGGCATGTTTCGTTTCCAAAAGGAGTAAATACTTCTTCTGTACAGGCCGTTTTCGTAATCCACCTCATATTCCGGGAAAAAACCATGGGTCATCACCTCTTTCCAGAGTCCGGGAGGCTGATAAGGGAACACCGAAATCCCACCCTGCTGCTCTTCCAGCAGACCACTTGCGGCCAGGATATTATCCCGAACCATTTCTGCTGACAATCTGTATCTCGGTCCCCTGGCCAACAAATAATTTCCCGGATCCACCTCCTGCAGGTCAGGGCGGATCACTGAGGATTGACGGTAAGTCGCTGAGCTCACCATTTGTTTGATCAGTCGTTTCAGATCCCAGCCGTGCTCCTGAAAGTCTACCGCCAGCCAATCCAACAGCTCAGGATGGGTAGGCAAAGAACCCTGGTTGCCAAAATCCTCAACCGTTTCCACGATACCCCTGCCAAACATCAGATACCACATCTGGTTTACGGCAACCCGGGCAGTGAGTGGGTTATCCGGGTGTATCAGCCATTTTCCCAATCCCAACCTGTTTTTGGGGAGATCATCAGGCATCTCAAAGATGGCTTCGGGCACATCACTGGTCACCTCCTCACCATGTTCATCATAGACGCCACGCTCCAGGATATATGTAGGTCTTTTTTCAGGGAAGTCTCCCATCACCATTACTTCCTGTGCCGTATCCACCAGCAATACTTCTTTCAGCCGTAGTTCTGTGAGTTGTTTTCTTCTATTTGCCAATTCAGCATCCACATAGAGATCATAGAACTCATTGAGTGTTGAGCTTTTGTTCTGCACAGCCTCATTAAATGCGCTGATACCCGAACCCTGGTCATACAGGTACAAAGCCGTAAAATCATCGACCTCCCGGTCCAAAACACGGACCTCATCCAACATGCCTCCGGTAAAATCTTTGTCGTAGTGCCTTTTGCCGATAATCATACCTGCATAAGCCATGTACACGGTAGCATCTTTGTTGGTATAGGGTTTCGCTGATCGATAGATATAATCCCGCTCCACATCAAATTCCACTTTCTTACCATTGCGATAGAGTTTCATCCCTTCCGCTTTGCTGGAACCATCATAGGTCCATACATAATGGATCCATTCCCCCACATGGAGTTTTTCAGGGTCACATATATCTATGGACTGGTATGGATGCGCGTGATTCAACCTGAAATGCAGCTTGTCTTCTTTGATCACTACATCCCAACCCCGGTAGCCCTGGATCCGGTTGTTGCCATTGTATAAGACATGTGCATTTTTATAGCTCTTGTTTGAGTTGATCCAAAAGCTGACGGTATAGTCATCTACCCTTTCAAACAAGGCGGGTTTCCCGTCAGCCACAAACTGACCGTCTGCGGCACTCACCACTGCTTTTCCGAATTTTCCTTCGGTACTGCTGATACTTCCCCCGTATCTGGAAGGGCCGTTTCCCTTTACCTGATCGCTGGCTTTGCCATCCTTCATGTCGTCGAAAGTGAGGTGGATCAGGGTGGATTTATTGACAACCTTTTCCGGATCTGTCGTTGCTGAAGTATTCAACCAGGTTTTAAACCCGTTATCATTTGTCTTTTCCGCGCTTTCGAGTCCCTGCTCCTCCTCCCTGATGTTGGATAAGAGATAATCGCGGATCTCTTCAGCTTCCTTTTCCAACAAAGGCACTACAGGCCCGGAGTTCATCGAATACTTATTGGGAATTTTTTGTCCATTCTCAATTGCATTGTAGCTGAAAATGCCATCGCCCCGCTCAATGGTTGAGTTGAAAAAGCCGAAGAGCTCATAGTAATTTTTTTGGCTGAAGGGATCGTACTTGTGGTCATGACATCTGGCACAGCCTACTGTCAGGGCCATAAAAGCGGAACCCACTGTATTGGTTCGGTCGGCCACGTATTCCACCCGGAATTCTTCCGGAATGATGCCACCTTCGGAGTTTTGTTTGTGGTTTCTGTTGAACGCTGTGGCCAGGATCTGCTCGGTAGTAGCATTAGGGAGCTGATCACCACCTATCTGCCAAAGGATAAATTTATCATAAGACAGGTTCTCATTGAAGGCCTTGATCACCCAATCCCGATAAGGCCAGAAGGTATGATGAAAATCGTCCAGGTATCCTTCGGAGTCCGCAAATCGGGCCACATCCAGCCAGTGAGCAGCCATCCTTTCGCCAAAAGCTGGTCTTTCCAAAAGGCTATCAACCAAGGACTCATAGTAGTTCTTTTCATCATATGCCAGCCAGTAGTCAAGGTCTTCAATCGTAGGTGGAAGTCCGGTGATGTCGAAAAACAATCTTCTGATCAGATGTTCCCTGTCAGCTTGCGGTGAGGGACTTAGATTTTTTTGCTCCAGCTTGGTCAGGACAAAATGATCTATCTCATTCAATGCCCAGTCATCATCTGTCTCGGGCACGGGTACTTTTTCAGGTTTTGTGAAAGCCCAGTGGGGCTTGTATTCGGCTCCTTGTTTGACCCATTGGATAAGAATGGCTTTTTCCTCTGCACTCAGATCCAGGTTTGATTCCTTAGGAGGCATCATGACTTCCAGATCGTCCGAGAGGATCCTGCTGACCATGTGACTCTTACGTGCATTTCCCGGTACAATGGCATGACCATTTCCACTAACCAAAGTCGCATAAGCTCCTTCTTCATTGTCCAGTCTCAACTCGGCTTTTTGCTTGGCTGCATCCGGTCCGTGGCAGGCAAAACATTTATCGGAAAGGATGGGCTTAACATGAAAATTGTAATCAATGACCTGAGGAAGATCCAGAGTAGCAAGTTTCACGTCTTCGGGAAGTTTCTCTCCACAGCTGTGCAAAATTGAGATTGATAGCAGGAGGAATAAAAAGCGCATCATAATTATAAAATTAGCAGAAAATGCGGTCTTTATTAAAGCTCTGCTAATTATTTGAAATATCACAACTGAAATGGGTCCGGAATTGACTTATCAGGAACTGAAAACCGCTTACTTTGTGTTGGTCATAATGTCTAACCATTTCACTGATGATCCATCTGACTATCTCCGATAAAGATCCTAAACAATTACAGCTAAAGGAACGACTCGATGATCTTTCACTGGCCCGAAAGATCGATCTGGATGCGGCGGCTACTCAGCCTGTCCTCGTGCATGACAAGGAAAGCTATACGGGCATTGAGGATATCACAAAATACCTGGATGAGATGGAAGCATATATGCGCAACTGGTATGCCTGCCGATGCGATATGTATCCTGAGTAAAAAAGCGTTCTGGCAGGTGAGGACACCTGCCAGGGTGAATCCCCCTTTGTCCCCCTTTAGGAAAGGGGGATTGCTTTTATATTCAAATTCTCTGTGATTCATTGTCTACTCCTGCTTAATGTCGGTGTTGTCACCGATATGCAAGCTCCGGCTTTTACGAGTAGTCATAGGATGACTCTTTTGGAGGTAAGACTGTCTTAATTCTATGGATTGGTTCAAGGATAATAATTACCATTTATTTGTAACCGTAGTCATCCTATGACTCTATACCAATCCCGAAGGGATGACAATATTATAGCTGATCGATTTAACTATATATCCCAACCCCGAAGGGGTGTTATTATGTCACTCCTTCGGAGTTTTATCCAAAATGATTTAATTCTATAATCCTGTCATCCCTTCGGGATTCCTCCTTCTTGCTTAACTGCTTAATGTCGGTGTTGTCACCGATATGCAGGCTCCGGCTTTTACGAGTAGTCTAGGATGACTAATTGGTAGACGACGATTCCTCATCCGGCTGGTGAAGATACCAGCCGGGGAAATCTCAGTTTAGAACTTTTTAATTCCTGCTCCGGTTAATTTTAAGGTCGCGCGAAACTAGCTTTGTCTGTATGCCTGAAAAGGAAAAGATCATACTACCCCCCAGGTATTACCTCGACTATTTCAATTATCTCATCGAGTTCATTGAAAAGCACTCCGGGCACCTGTTGGGTGACGAAGACCAAAAATTCATCGAGGAATACAGAAGCCTTCAAACCGATGCGCAGTGTCTTTTTATCCGAATGCTCAACAGAAAGGGTGAGTTCTTTCGGCTGGATAAGCTGCAATACCCGGAAATAGAAGTCTACGGAGAATCACTCGATCACCTGTCACAGCTTGAATTCATAACGCTGGATGATATTGTCTATCCTGAGGTGTTTGGGTTATTCACCAAGTCTGAGCTCCACAAGGCATTCCCCGAGCTGGGCCTTAAGTCCATGTATAAAGATGAGGTGTTGGAAACCCTGATTGAGGTGTCTGATGACACTTACTATCAAACACTGAGTGCCGAGTGGCAGATCATCCGCCTCCTGAAGCAGGAACAGGTCAACTACCTGAAATTCCTTTTCTTCGGCCATAACTATGGTATGATGACGGAGTTTGTGATCCGTGATGTGGGGAATATCAAGCTGGAAAACCTGGACCGGCACGAATTTACCCCGTGGTTCGATACCCGGGAGGAAGCACTTGCGACCTATGAGCTGGCCAATCTCTCCAGGGCATTTCGTCTGGCAACTGAAGAGCTGCTACCGGAAGAAATACTTGCCGTGATTACCCCCATTGAATGGAAGCATTTTTTACAATTCCCCCGTGCTAAGAAGTCGGCAGACAAGCTTTTGCTTCGAATCGGTGAATATCTCGAAAAAGCAGAGCTGACGGACGAAGCCCTGACTTTTTATCAACTCTCGGAGCGGCATCCGGCTCGTGAACGTAGTATCCGGATCCTGGAGAAATCCGGCAGGATCGACGAAGCCCGATCCATAGCAGAAGAAGCCGTTTCCAAGCCTTTCAATGCCACAGAGCTTTTGTTTGTGAATGACTTCCTGGCTAAAAAGAGTGTCAGGAATTATCGCACCACCACCAGGCGAATCAAAGAAAGCCCGGCCATCGAAGTCATTCCGGACTCAACGATCAATGTGGAGCAGCTGGCTTGCGAATATTTTATCAGGGAAGGATATGACGCCATTCACTCGGAAAACTACCTGTGGCGCGGGCTTTTTGGACTGGTGTTCTGGGATGTGATCTTCGATGAAAACCAGGATAGCTTCCATCATCCTCTGCAGAGGCAACCTTCCGACTTATTTGATGAGCATTTCTATACCAGAAGGTTAGACAACCTACATGCCATCCAAAAGAAATACAACACAAAACAAAAGCTAAAATCAGCCATCACTGAGCGATATCTCGAGAAAGAGGGCATTGCCAATCCGCTGGTGAGCTGGCATGATTCATTGCTCCCGAGTTTGGAAGAGGCTGTACAAAGGCTACCGGTCAAAGGCCTCTATAATATCCTCTTTGAAATGGCAAAAAATGTGAAGTATAACAGCGCCGGCTTTCCTGACCTGTTTATATGGAAGGGGAAAGAATACCACTTCTACGAGATCAAGTCTCCCAACGATCACCTGTCAGCACAGCAACTGTTCTGGATAGACTTCATGCAGCGCAACAAGATCAAAGCCGAAATCCTCAGGTTGAATTATATCTAAGGGGCAGCAGTTGTGTGTGCTGCATTCATAGAGTCCAATTGGGCATGTAGCAGCTCCTTCAGCATCTCCGTCTTCTTAGGCAACAGATCTGATAATTCATTCGCTTCAGCCATATCCTCCTTCAGGTCGTAAAGCTCCACCTTGCCAGTTTCATAAAACTCAATCAGCTTCCACTTCCCGCTTCGGATGGCTGACCCTGGTGTCCAGCCGCTCCCATGATAGTGAGGATAATGCCACACAATATCTCTTTCCGGAATGCTTTCAGGGTGGCTAATCGCTGGCGTAAAATCAATCCCGTCACCTGTGAGGTCTTCCGGGGTAGCCAATTCCATTTGAGATAGAATGGTTGGATAGAAATCATGGCCGACCACTGGTGTTTCTACTACCCTGGCACCACCCTTATAGTAAAGTGGCTTGTATAGCAACGGAACCCTGATCCCTCCTTCATAGAGCCAACCCTTTCCTCCTCTCAGGGGCAACACACTTGTTGGGCCGGCGTAGTTTCGATCTTTGTCCAGCGTAGACAGTCCTCCGTTATCTGAGGTGAACACCACAATAGTGTGCTCAAGCAATCCCTTTTTCTTCAACTTTTCGATGATCCTGCCTACATTCTGATCCATGGCATATACCATAGAAGCATAAGCCGGATTTCTTTGATCAAGCGTGGTGATGCCATCGCCCTCTGTTCGTGTTGTGGATTCCTGCGTCTCCATTTGAGACAGCTTATCCTCAAACTTTTTGAGGTACTTTATATTGGCTTGTATGGGTGTGTGAACTGTATAGAAGCTCAGGTACAGCATGAAGGGGTCGTCGCCGACATTATCCAGAAACTGCAGTGATTCATCGGTGAGTCTATCCGTGAGGTACTCCCCTTCAGGACCGTCTTCCAGCACAGGGTTTTTGTATGGCGCATAATACCCACCGGGAGGGCTGCCTTTGTCATGTCCCCCTATGTTGATGTCGAATCCCTGATCTTCCGGATAGAATGCGGTATCCCCGAGGTGCCATTTGCCGGCAAAGAAAGTCTTATATCCATTTTGCCTGAGTCTTTCCGCCAGGGTGACCTCGTCCAATGATAGCTGATTGGCGATGCCCGGGGTATTCAATGCTTTACCATCACTACCCATACCCGGGATCCAGTCGGTAATTTGCAGTCTGACCGGATGGCGACCCGTCAGAATGGCTGCCCTGGAGGGAGAACAAACTGATCCGGAAGAATACGCATTGGTAAAATTTACACTTTGTTTACTGAATTGATCGATGTTTGGTGTTTCATAGAATTCACTACCCATATAGCCAAGGTCCTTCCAACCCAGGTCATCTACCAGAATAAATACCAGGTTTGGCTTTTTAGGAATGGGTTCACAACAAACAATACTTACAACAAGGGGAATAAAAACAAGAAATCGCACTGCCTCTATCTGATTTAAAATTCGAAGTTAAATCTATTTTTAAAATCAGGTCCGGCGATAGGGAATTAAAGGTACATAAGTTTTGGTTTTAAGCAACTCCCGACAATGAATGAGTTGATAAAACATATGGCATTAAAAGACTAATCAGACTACCCGCTTAAAAAAAATTTAGTCATTAACTTCTAAACGCAATGAGTTAAGTTACACGCAATAAGACTTTCTGGTTCAGTTTTTGATTAAGAATAACCTTTTCTCATAACCTCCAGGTGGTTACCCACTCATTAAACAACAAAACAATGCAATCATGAAAAAGATCAAAGCGCTATTATTCACAGCTCTCTTATTTGGAATCGTATTGCTTCCACTTAAAGCGCAAAAATCCAGCACCTGGGTAACTACTTTTGACGGACCTGTGGCCTGGCAAAGAGTAACCGCTCTCGGGCAGTTGGTTGTTTATTCAGGAAATTCACTTATTGGTTTAAATACGGAAACCGGTGACAAAATATGGCGAATTGATGGTTTACCAAACCTGAACATTGATAGCTACCAGGGCATAGGCAATTCAAACTTTTTCACACTCATAACCCCGGTTGAAAACGGTTCACAATTCAGGCTTATCAACAGTTTGAATGGCAAAGTACTGATGAACAGCGTTGATCAGGGGGTCACGGATATTTTGAGTACTGACATCCTTCCGAGACTCGGTTTACTCCTCATGGTCGTTGAGAAAATCGGGGCAAATCAGGCTTCACTTATTGCCTGCGATATCAATACCGGATCTATCCGCTGGGCCAATGATGAAATCTTTAAAGTGGATCTGGGTCAATCATTTGGTAGTGGGGCTCTGGGAGGTCTTCTAAATCAGGCAGCTTCTACCCTGGCAAATGAAGCCAATAAACAGGGATTAATGGCCAGCCCCATGGCTTTGGATGACAATAGTTTGCTATTGCTTCATCCCAATTTTTCTTATTGTATCAATCCCGAAACAGGTGAAGAGATCTGGAACATTCCCAATGAAGGATCGGCTATCAGGGTAAACGCCGAAACAACCTCCTTACAACCGGGAACTGTTTTCATTGGCGTTGAGAGGGAACAGCGTCAGTCTTCAGGTGCAACTTTTACCACCAGCACCGGCTCCTCCGGACCCACCACTGAGTTTCTACTCCACGCAGTTGAAATCGGATCAGGGAAACCCATCTGGAAAAATCCCTATAAGGAGAATAATGCAAGCCTGAGCAGGCTGATACTGGATGAAAGCGGAATCATCATTAGTCCTCCGACGAGTGGCTTTAAAGTTTCCCTGAATAAACTGAGCTACGAAACAGGTGAAGGAATGTGGGGCAAAAAAGGGAAAGGCATCAAAGTAAAAGGGTCAATTGTTGACTATGAGCTATTTGAAGAAGGATACCTGGTGGTGAACTCGTACGACAATGCATGGAACAATGTCGGAGATGAATTCTATGTCAACATAATAAATCCTGCTGACGGGACCTTGAGGTTCGATAAGGATATCAAACTTTCGGGTGATCTGATCTCTACGGAACTAATGGACAAGGGACTTCTTTATATCACATCCCTGGAGATCAATATGCTGAACCTTACCTCTGGTGATCAGTTATTTGATTCTCCCCAGGCAGCCAAACCTCTGGATGCTTCGAACTTTGACCCGCTGAAACACAGCCTGCCCTACGTAAATCATGGAGGTATGCTTTATGCGTTCTCATCGAAGGACGACATCCTTTATGAGATCAATAAATCTGCCGGAACATTGAGGGCTGTAGGCTCCAAAATAAAATTTGAAGGTAAAGAGGTCCCCTATCAGCTGGAGGTGCATACCGACGGCGTGGTGCTCAGTGCGGAACAAAATATCATGAAGGTGGGCATGGATGGTACGGTGAAATATCAAAACTACTATCCGGCGCCCAGACAATCCGGTCTGCTGAGGGCTGTTGCCGCAGCGCAGGCACTGAGAGCAGCCTACATAGGCGCAGTTTCAGCGGCCTATTCAGCCGCATTTGCCGAGGCTGCCAGTCAGTCTGACGATGCACTTGGCCAGCAAATCGGTAATGAATTATCACAAGGGTTTGGAGCGTTGTCCAGCCAGGGTTTTGCCTATTCGAAAGATGCGATGTCTTTTGCCAACGCCAGGTTTAAGGCCTCTGCAAAAACACCCGAGTTTATGTTTGTCCTGACAGAAACAGATAAAAAAGAATTTGGGCTGGTGCAGGTGGATAAGCTAACTGGCAATGCCGTAAGCACCATTGATCTCAACAAAGACAAGGAACCCAGCTATGAGCTGGATGAGATCTTTAGCAGGGTTTATTACCGTTCGGCAGTCAATCAGATTGAATGTTATCAATTCTGATGCAGAATATTAGTTCGGGGAGCATGTCCACCAGTGATATCTTCCCGAACTACACTTCCTACTAGGGCGGAAGTTACAATCTGACTAAAGGTCAACAGCACCTTCTTATAACTCTCAACCTACTTGTCCACCGAAGCCTCGGCGAAGGTGGATTAACCTAATAACCCATTAACTTTCCCCCTACATCACCCCCAAATACTCCAGCCTCCGCTGTACCTGCGGCTCTTCCTTCACCGCTGGCTGAATGCGATCGATATCCAGATTGAAGCTGTAGTCGTACTCAAATGAGCCCATCAACACGATGGAGTTGAGCATCAGCAAAGCTTCTGCAGCATCCTGGCAATCATACAGGGCAGCCGTCATGATCCCTACCGGGGATTGCTGGTTTGCGACAGCCAGGAACACAGCCGCTACCGTCCTGTTGATCAGCACTTCGTCTCCCCGACCAATGGGTTCAATGTACTCCGCCAGCGAGCTGGCTTCTGACCGGAAGCTGGTCGCCGCATTGATGGCCCAGTATCGCTCCCATGGGTCACTGCTCTTCAAGGCGGATATGAGTTGAGCTTTGGCACTTTCAAATGGCATCAGGCTCAGGTCCGCGATGTCTACATACTTACTGATTTGAGCCTTCTGACGCTGTCCGTATAAGGTGGGGTTCTCCGCTGCATTTTGTAGCAGGTGAAACTCAGGATAGAAAGAAAGATCAGGCATCCCTTTCACCCAGCCGTTGAGTTCCTTTCGCATCTCCTTCAGGGTGACCAGGTATTCCGGGTCATTGGCCAGGTTCTTCGTCTCAAAGGGATCGGCTTCTATATCATAGAGGGCCTCGGGAGCCTTAAACTGAAAAAAGGCATCTTCCACCTCGTTCAGCGCCCTTTGATCATGAAGGTCAAGCCATTCCCTGTAGGCCAGCTGAATGTACCGGTAATTGTTACGAAGCCCATCGGCATTGTAGGGCAGGTAGTTTCGGAGGTATTTGTACTTCCCCTTTCTCACTCCCCGCACCAGGTCATACTTTTCGTCAAAGCGATCGGCATAGCTATAGGCTACGTCACGCTTTGCCAGTGCCGCATCATCTATCCCCTTGCCCAGGAATGGCACACCGTCTATCGCATCCGGGATTTCGATACCTGCCAGGTTCAAGACTGTTGGCGCCAGGTCCACGAAGCTCACAAAGCCTTCAGACTGTGTGCCCGGAGTCACATCTACAAGATCCTGATAATTCTTTGGGATATGGACGATCATGGGTACATGGAGTCCTGTCTCATAGATATAGCCTTTACTCCCCGGCAATACCCCACCATGGTCTCCATAGTAGAAGATAAACGTATCGTCCAGCAGATTGTCTTCTTTGAGCCTGGCAATCACCTCTCCCACCTGCTGGTCCATCTCCTGGATCTTGTCCCTGTAGTAGGCATTGGTATAGCGGAACAGGTCAGTCTTGGGGTGGTTGGGCTGTACTTCGAAAGCATCGAGCGGTGTCTTCGTCGGTTTCTGCATGTCCTCCTCTTTGAAATGCAGCCGGGACTCGTGCGTGGTAGTGAAATTGGAGATATGAAAAAACGGCTGACCGGGCTGACGGTTTCTCCAGGTGGCTTCCTTCGAAGATTCGTCCCACACCTCATCACCTTTGATAAAATTATAGTCTTCCTTGCTATTGTTGGTGGTATAGTACCCTGCCCGCCTCAGGTAGTGGGGAAACATCTGGAGGCTATCCGGTAAGGGGACCAATGCCAACCGTCGGTGATACTGCGAAAAAGTCCTGGGGCCGTAGCAACCTGATATGATCGCTGACCGCGCCACGCTGCAGACAGGCGCATTGGAAAACGCCCGCGTAAACATCACTCCATTCCTGGCAAGGGATTCAATATTCGGAGTGGGCACACCATTTTCATCGAACAAAGACATATAATGTTTTGAGTTGTCTTCGGAAGTGATCCACACAATATTGGGCAATGGCCTTTTATCAGGTCTTTCGCAGGAAAAAAACGAATAAATAAAAATCAGAAAAAGAAGACCCATTTTAACTGGATCAATAAAATATTTCATATCACGCTTCATGGGTTTGTCATTTATTTTGGAATAAAATACAAAATCTATCTATGTATACCCTTTTAAAAATACATTTTTACTAAATTGATAAGGGTTCGTTTAAGAACCTAAGGTATTGGTCAAGTCCGCCTGAATATTTTTCCATCTAGACCCTTTACCATGAGACGAGTGATCTCGGAGATCCATATGATGTTTTCTCTGAATATCCATTTGGAATATTCAGGCTATAATAATGCCTATAAAAAATGGGTCTATAATCAGCATAAAATAAAAATCAAGGTCGGTGATCCATGGCCGGGTTTTCCTGTTGATCACAAGAAAATCGTGGGTGAAACAAAATCAAAATTTTTGAAATATCTCAATGGTGATGATGCGGCCTTATCCGATACGCAGGAGGACCTGATCTATGGTGATACCATGACCTGCACCTGCAACATGAAGATCTGGGATAATGACGGAAAGGTAGCAGGGCTTTCTTTTTCACTTATTGACTCACCGGAACTCAAAAGGCTCCACTATTCTAAATCTGAAATGCTCAACCTGGAGCTTGTTGCCGAGAATGTTCAGAATTCAGTGGTCATCTGCGATGCCAACAGAAAGGTGCAATATTCAAATCCGGGATTCGAAAGACTTACAGGGTATACGTTTGAAGAAGTCAAAGGAAAATCATTGTCTTTTTTGCAAGGTCCGGAAACAGATCCTGACCATGTAGCTCAAATGAATAAGGCACTCAAAGATCAGGTTCCCTTTTCTATAGATATACTCAACTACAAAAAATCGGGTGATTCTTACTGGTCAGAAATTTACATTACCCCTTATTTCGACCAGCATGGAAAACTATCTAAGTTCATTGGTATTCAAAACAACATCTCCAAAAGAAAAGAATACGAAATCCTCCTACGTAAGAATGAAGCGCAATACTGGTCAATCATCAATTCACTCCACGAGGGAGTGGTTGTCCAGTCTTTGGATGATACGATCATGCTGGCCAATGATTCGGCGGGTAAGATCCTGGGATTGTCCAGGAAGCAGCTGCTGGGCAAAGACTCCTATGACCCCAGATGGAAAGCACTCAACATGGACGGGACCGAGCTAAAAGCTGAAGAACACCCCAGCATGGTAACCTTGAGAACCGGCAAACCGGTGACAAACTTCCTAATGAATGTCCATGTGGGCAATAAAAAAAGAAGTGTCATTTCTATCAACTCTGAACTGGTAAAGGATGAGAACGGTGATGTATTTGGGGTAGTGGCTTCCTTTCTGGATGTCACCAAACAAATAGCGACGCAACAGGAACTCAAAGACAGTGAGGAGCGGTATAAGCTGCTGGTGGAAAACGCTCCGGTAGGGATACTCCTGCACATAGATGGGAAAATAAAGATCAGAAATTCCTATGCTGCCAGGGTCCTGGAGGAAGACAAAAATGCCAGTCTGATCAACAAACCCCTCCTGGATATCATCCATCCGGACTTCCGAAAGATTGTCGCCGAAAGGTATAAACTCCTTAGCAGTGGAAAAGAGAAAAATCTTGAGGCGCTTGAGGAAAAGTTATGGACGCTGAACAAAAAAACTATCGATGTCCTAAAATCCGGTATTCCGGTCGCCTACAAAGGGAAACCTGCATTTCTTACCGTATTTTCTGATATCACCAAGATCAAGGAATCTGAAGATCTGCTTAAAGCTCATCAGGAGAGGATCAGTAATATCGCCAATAGTGTACCTGGTGTGGTGCTTGAGTATAAGCTAAACCCTGACGGATCAGATGAATTGCCCTTCATCAGCGAAAGGGTGATTGACCTTTATGGTGTTACCAAGGAAGATGCAATCGACGACATTGTCAATGTGTGGGACATAATTCATCCGGATGACACTGCTGAAATGCAAAAGTCCATCATGGATTCTGCCAAAGAGATGACTTTCTGGGATCATATATGCAGAGTGAAAACCAAAAGCGGAGAAGTTAAATGGATCAATGGCAGAGGATTTCCTACAAAGCATGACGACGGAAGCATTACCTGGGACACACTCATTTTAGATATTACCGAATTAAAGGAAACTCAGTTGCAATTGGAAGAGACCAACCGGCAACTGGATCTTGCTGTGAGTGCCGCCAAACTAGGTGTATGGACCTATGACATACACGATAAGAAATATTATTGGAATGATATCTTGTTTGATATCTACAATATCACCAAGGAAGAATTTTATTCACAATCGGATAGTTGGATGAAAAAGTTACATCCTGATGATGCGGAAAGAACAAAGGATGAATTCTTTCAGATGCATGATGGTAAAGTAGTTCATGGTTACCAGTTCAGGATAAAGCCAACAGAAGGTAGCATTAAATACATCCATGCTTCTGGTGCATCATTGCGAGATCATGCTGGCAACGTATACAAGTTGGTGGGAATTGATATGGATATCACGGATTTCGTCACCAAAGAAAAAGATTTGGAAGAAGCGCTCGAACAAAAAGACACTTTGCTGAAAGAGCTTCACCACCGCATTAAAAATAACTTAAACCTCATATCAAGCTTATTGTATTTCAAATCAAAGGCTACGAAAGATCAGGCACTGCTCGACTATATCAAAGAAACAAAAACCCGGATTAACACCATCGCCAAAACACATGATCAACTCCTCAAAATGGAGGAGTTTGACCGTCTGGATGTCAAAAAATACCTTGAAGACCTGATCCTGAATCTCATAGCTACCTACACCACCGATGGCTCTAAATTTCCGCTCACGCTAAACCTGGAAAGTCAGAAATTATCAGTGGACAAAATTCTGGTTCTGGGACTGCTGACCAATGAAATCATTCTTAATACGATCAAGTATGCCTATAAACCTGGTATAGGAGGCCCCATTTTTGTCACCCTTAAGAAAGTAAAAAAATCAATGCAATTAACGATTTTTGACAAGGGAAAAGGGATTGACAATAAAGAGAAGGGCAATGGTATCACCTCAGGTCTTGACCTGATCAACTTATTGGTCCAACAATTGAATGGAACCATGAAAATGAAAGCCCAACCGGGAGTGAAATACATCATTGAGTTTTCAACGGAAGAATAATTATATGAAGAAGAAAGTACTGATCATTGAGGATAATTTGATTTCATCTACTGCATTGGAAATGATGGTTACTTCTAATGGTTTTGAAAGCGTTGGTCGATTTGACTCAGCTGATGAGCTCTCCCATCTATGTAAGGTAAATAAGCCTGACCTGATCTTATTAGACATCATGCTCGCAGGGAAAGTGAACGGTCTGGAGGCTGCTCAGGAGCTACGGAAAGAGATGGATACCCCCATCTTGTTCATCACTGCCCTCAGCGACTCTAATTCCACTAAAGTTATTAAATCAATCAAGAATTCCACGGCGACCTATAAACCATATATCGAGGAATCGATACTAAGAAAGATAGAGGATATACTCAAGTAACCTACCCTTTGTAGGCCTGCTGAAATGATTGCAGCATGTCTCTGACAATCTCTCTGGGGTCTCCATCCGAGAGACTCTCAAAAGAAATGTAACCCTGATAATTTTCCTTCTTAAGAATGGCAGCAATCTTATTCATGTCTACGGGCACCCGTTTCCCCTGCTGCGTTACATGTTCTTTCACAAACCAATAGTTGGCATATGGAGCTAACTTTTCTATTTCCTTATAGGGATCCGGATCATCCAGGCTCCCAACATCCAGTATGAGACCCAGCCACTCCGAATCTACCCGCCTCAATATATCAATCACTTCGTCGGCTTTATATAAGAAGTCGTTGTGATGTTGAAGCCCCGCAATTACACCAGCTTGTTGAGCAAGTGCCGCACATTCCTTGAGGTCTTTTACCATCCACGTCTTTACTTCATCTTTTGAATATCCTTCATAGGTTCCCCGTCCGGCAAATATCCTCATGATGGATGCTCCCAGCTTCTGAGAGACAGTCAACCAATTTTTGATCAGTTCAATGTCCTGTTTGCGGGCTTCTGCATCAGGGTTACAAAAATTATTTCTAACTCCTGTCCAGCTAATATTGAGTCCCAGTGCCAGGGCCTTTTTCTTGAGCCTGAAAAGTTCAGCATCTGGCGGTATCTCCGGATAGTTATCAAAATAATAACCGGTTAAATCAACAGCATTGAGGCCAATACCTGCTGCATATTCCATCATATCGTCGAAATTCATCTCGCCACTCCTAAGCAACGCATTAAATGAATATGCATTCACACTGAACTGAACCCGGGAAATATTTGCCGGGGGCCTGAGCATAAAGCCGGTGTTAAATAGCGCCGGCGCCAGTGCAAGCTGACCAAGTATTTGTCTTCTTTTCATCATCTGGGGTTTATGGCATTTCAATATACAGGAATCCCTGAAACTGTCCAATTACAACTTCAGGTGGTTTCTTATCGCCTCTTTTTTGATCACATATTTATTGACCTGTTGCAAAAAGTTAATGTACCCTGGAATCTTTTGCTCGGTCCCCAAAAACTCAAAACCAGCCTTGACCAGGGTCTTATTTGGTGGTTCATTCAAAGCATTGGGCTCACAATAAAGTCTTTTCAGCTTAAACTTATTGAAATAGAGTGGCAGGCTCAACTTTACCAGTTTAGTACCCATTCCTTTCCTCCTCAATATCTCAGGCCAAACGTGTAAATGCATAAATGCATCTTCTTCGTACCGGATCTTATTGATATTGGTATGACCAATGAGTTCTCCACCCTGAATCCAGGCCAGATAAAAGAACTCTCTGGCCTCATCAGCACGTTCCATGTCTCTCCAGATCGTATCTCTCCATTCTTCCCTCTTAGGCAACAGCGTTGGCTCTACACCCATCTTTCTCAAATAAGATTTTGGAGCATTGAGAAAGTAATCCAATACATCAGGGATCTCCTCTTTCAACATGGGACGGACCTCCAGCTTCATCTTTCTTTCTGTTTGAATGATAATTTATAGAAATTTACTTCATGAAGCAGTCATTTTAAACAGCCATGGTTTCCGGGACAGATTTTTTTTAAAAAAAACGCTCCGGGGATTCTTGAGCCTAAAACGAACATTTTGAATTCGGATATTACATCCAGCATACGATACCATGGACTACAAAAAAATAATATACCCATGAAATATACCTGGTTCGCCATTTTCATCATTTCTGTTATTGCATCATGCGAAACCAACACATCTAAGAAAAAATCCACCTCACAGGAAGAAGATGACATTGTGCTTTCCTTTTCATTTGATGAGTCTCCTGTAGATTTCACCGTGAGCGATTCACTTGGACATAGTCTTACTTTTCATAAGCATCTTGATAGTGCCCATTATCATTTTATGCGTTTTCGCAAACCAGATGAAAGCAGACAATTACTCCCCTTACTTTCTGTGATAGCCAGCCTTTGGAATGCTGCAGCTCCCAGAATTGATATACGGCTTAGCTCGATAAACTTGGGTTATCCGCTGATTTATGACGATGTACTTACAAACCATATCCAGGCATTTTCCACATCAGAAGTTTGGTTAAACCATTTAAATAGCGCTGACAATAAGGTGGATTATGCCATGGTATCCGAAATCATGTATCGCAACAATATTTTTCCTTTGTATGAGCTCTTAGATGATTTTGGGTATGAGATATCAGGGTTCTCCGTTGAAAAAGTAGGGTTTATACAACCCGATCAATTGGTGGGTCTGGGATTCAATCCATCATTGACCATTCCGGTGCCTTATATGGTCTGGATAGAGGTGGTTAAAACATCATAAGCTATGTCTGTAAGCATTACGAGTACACAAAATCCCAGGGTCAAGCAACTGGTCGCTCTTCAAAAGGCGCGTGAAAGAAAAAAATCCGGAACATTTCTCATAGAAGGGGTCAGGGAAGTTTCACTGGCTCAGCAGGGTGCTATCGAAATCCTGGAGATCTATCAATGCGAAGACCTGTTTGAGCCTGATCCAGCCTACCCGATTGCTTTGGATGGAGTGACTACCTACCATATCACTAAGGATATTTTTACCAAAGTGGCCTATCGTGAGGGCTCCGGTGGAGTACTGGCGGTAGCAAAAACACCTCAAAAGACGTTGAATCAACTTACCAGCACGGCAACTCCCCTGTACCTTGTCCTGGAAAAAGTAGAGAAACCGGGTAACATCGGAGCTGTTTTACGCACGGCCGATGCTGCAGGGGTAGATGGACTGATCATTTGTGATCCTGCAACCGATCTTTTCAACCCAAACATCATCAGGGCGAGCCTGGGATGCCTGTTTACTGTTCCTACGGCGGTCTGTTCAAATGAAGAACTGACGGCCTTTTTCTCACAAAACAACATCCGTTCATACGCTACGCTTCCAGCTGCGACCAAAATCTATTCTGAAGAATCCTATCAGGGGGCCATTGCCATATTGCTGGGGGCTGAGTCTACCGGGCTGTCAAATTACTGGGTAAAACATGCTGACTTTCAGGTGAGGATCCCGATGGCTGGAAAAATAGACAGCCTGAATATCTCCAATGCAGCAGCCATTTTTACGTTTGAAGCGTTGAGACAACGAAATTTGTAAACCTGCTTTACTCCCTTTAGTTTAGAGGCCGCACAAGGATAATTCAACACAGCGAAGTCATACCCAACCATGGAACACGCCCTCAATTATTGGCCACTACTCTTGATTTTTGCTATAGCCTGGTTTGTACCCATGATGCTTTCATGGCTTGAGGTCTCAAAAATACCCTCAGTCATTGTTGAGATCATTGCCGGAGTAATCGTAGGCCCCTACGTACTGGACTGGATCGGGGATGAGCCATATGTTGAGTTTTTGTACTATACCGGGTTCATTTTTTTGATGTTCTTGTCGGGACTTGAAATAGATGTTAACAAGATCGCGCAATCATTGCCCAGGAAACTAAGAAAAGTGGATTTTGTCAGTAATACATTTCTCCTGGCAGTATTTATCTATCTGGGCACCCTGGCCCTCTCCTTCCCTTTTGCTCACCTAATCGATTACTTCATTCCGATCAATGTCATTTTTCTCGTTTTACTGCTTCCTACCGAAGCCCTGAGCATCGTAGTGCCCATTCTGAAAAGTGATAACGAGCTGGGCAGGAAATACGGGCAGGTCATCCTGATGGAAGGAGCTATTGCCATGATCATGAGTATCACGCTGATCTCCATATATTCCGGAGTGGTTAAAAACGGCATTCAATACGAGACCTTTTTGTTCCTTATCATTTTCGTCTTTTTCTTTATTGCATACCAGTTGGGGAAGGTAGTGGTAAGAGTCCGAACTTTTCAAAAGCTGATGTATGCACTGGAACATGCCGCATCCCAAATAAGGCTACGTGGTACCGTAGCCCTGCTGTTACTATTTACCATGATTGCATACTGGCTTAATACAGAGCTTGTCCTCGGTGCATTTGTAGCAGGCATCCTATTGTCAGTATTCCTGAATAAAGAAAGGTCTGCCCTGACTTTCAAGCTCGACAGTATAAGTTATGGGTTCTTTATCCCGATCTTTTTCATCATGGTAGGAGTAAAACTGGATATCTCATCTCTAAGCAATTTTGCTGAATCGATTCCGTTTATCCTCTTACTCGTGGCAGCATTCTTTATTGCTCAGACGTTGCCCGCACTCATTATGACCCGGGTTTTTGGAGTCAGGAGAGCAATTGCAGCCGGTGTACTCCTCAGTAGTAGGTTTGGGCTCACCATCGCAGCCGCCCAGATAGGGCTTTCATTGGAGGTCATTTCTCCTGCTGCCAATGCTGGTATTGTAACTGCGTGTATCATCATCAGCTTTTTGGCACCTTTGCTGTATAAGCAGCTCAACACCGGAGAAGAAGAGTCTTTCAATATATTTATCCTGGGTGGTGGAAATGCCAGTTTTCTATTGGCTGAGCGTATCAAGCTTCATGGAATCCGATGTCTCACCCTGGTTGAAAGTGACGAAGCCTACACATTTTTAGAAACAAAAGACATTGAGGTACGACGGATCACTGATCTGGAAAAATTCAATGAGTTTATCCACCTGAAAACGAGCGATCAGCTAATTATCCTGTCTGGATCTACACAATACAATAACAAACTGACAAAAATCGCCAAACAACTAAATCACAATAAGATCATTACGCTGGTGGACGAACATGAGAGAGATAACCACCAATCCTCGAATGACACTCAATTGGTGAATATGGATGACACCCTGGCTAGCCATGTAGAAAACCTCATCCTCAGGCCAGACTCCTACCAGGCCTTCAGCGAAAACTTTGGCATGTACAGGATTGAGGAAATCATCATGGGGAACGATGACAATGTCAATAAACGGGTTCGTGATCTTGCCTTCCCTCCTTCAGGATCGCTGATCATGTTGCGCAGAAACAAGCAGATCTTTATTCCACACGGAGAAACTCATCTTCTGGCAGGAGATATCATTACAGTGATCGGAAATACCACTGCATTAGAAGAGTTCAGGTCTATTTTAGAATAAATTACCTCCAGTTGGAGCTATTCATCTTCAGCACAGCCTTCATGATGTCTTTTTGGCTGATCTGCCCGATAAGCTTACCTCCTCTGACAACCGGAAAACGTCTCAACCTTCTGGTAAGAAACATATTTGCGGCTTCAAAAATATTGGTCTCCGGCGCGATGCTGATCACATTCGTAGCCATGTGGTCGCTCACCTGACCAGACAAGATCAACATGTTGTTGTACTTACCTTTCACCACTTCTTTGAGGCAGTCTCCCTCAGACAGCACACCCACCAATTCATTATCATCATTGACTACCGGACCACCGGATATCCTGTGTTTGATCAGCAGATCTACGGCGTCAAACATTGATTGCTCAGGACGAAATGTCACCAATCTGGTGGCCATATAATCAGCCACGATCATCGAGTAATGCTCCGGTTCTTTGGATTTGATAATATGAGGTCCTTGATAGCTTATTACCATGATTTTTTACATTTTAGGGTTTAGAGAGAAATAAAAGTTAACAATAAACCACGTAAAAACCAAATTTATTTTTATCTCAAACCCTCACAATTAACTGTAAATCAAGGTTTTACAATGGTGAAATCATGGGTTATTGTGGTGCTTTCATTGATTGTGGCTGCAACAGAGCAATATTTGGTTGTTGCAAGCGAAACAATTCTTTCTGCTTCCTGATCCGTAAGATCCGGTGAGGTAATGGTATAATGAATATGAATATCTGTAAACTTCTTGGGTACCTCTTCCCTTCTGTTGCCTACCACTTCGCCTTTCAGATCAGCCAACGTTTTCCTGCGCTTTTTTACCATCAAGGCAATATCCACTGCTGCACAGGAAATCAATCCGGACAACAACAGCTCCATCGGCGACATGGCTTGCTTTTCCTCTCTCGGGTGCATATCGATTGGGACTTCATTTCCCGAAGCATTTACAGCTGTGTACTCCCGGTCATCTTTATAGGCCAGGTTAATTTTCAAAGTTGCCATCTACAAAATTTTTAATACAATTGAAGGGTTGCAAATCTATGCAACAACAACACTGATTCTTCGAAACGTTCAATTTTATCGCGACTTTTTTGTTACTATACATTTTATGCACCTACATTTGTGCCTCATTTCAAATAATTTGAGGCGTTATGATTATCCCGAAGGAGTCGAAACTAAGTGCAGAGCAGCTAAAAGAAGTCATTTCTATTGTAGAAGAATACAACTGTCGTGTTCAGCCGATAGAAGGACATCACCGTACAATCTACGCCGTATTGGGCGAAGAGCGTGAAACCATCATGGTCAACCGTATTCTTGGGTTGGACTACATTGATAGGTTTGATGCAGTCGATTCTCCTTTTAAACTGATGGACATTCACTCAGAACTGGCCAATCACCGCATCGTGGTAGGAGGCAAAATGTTGGGTGAAGATCCTTTTGTCATCGCAGGACATTGTACCATCGACCCCAAGAACCCTCAATTATTTCTGGAAACAGCCCATGCTGTAAAGGAAGCCGGAGCTTCAGCCATTCGAGGTGGTGTTTGGAAGCCCAGGACCATGCCTTACTCTTTTCAGGGTGATGACAGCTCCATGAAAATATTGATCGAAGCCCGTGAGCAAACAGGCATCCCTGTGGACACTGAGGTAATGGACGAGCATCAGCTCAATATCGCTGTAGAAGCCGGAGTAGATATCCTTCAGGTAGGTGCACGAAACGCTTTAAACTACTCTTTGCTCAAGAAAATCGGTGAGCTAACTGCCGATAAACCCATTGCCGTACTTCTCAAGCGAAGCATGGGTATGGGACCTGTAAACGAATTTATCGCCGCAGCAGAATATATCGCTGCCGGAGGAAACCCTAATGTGATGCTGTGTCCACGAGGTACTGCGCCTACAATGGACACTTACAGAAATCATCCGGATGAGTCTATCACGCCGCTGTTAAAAGAAAAAACCTGGGCTCCTGTGGTCGTTGACCCTTCTCACTCTGTGGGTAGGGCTAAATATGTCCCTTCTGCAGCCCTTGCCGCCATGGCATATGGAGCTGACGGTGTGATCGTGGAAACGCACTGCCAGCCTTCAAAAGGTATCGGTGATGATCCTAAGCAGTCCATTACACCTAAGGTGCTGGAAAAACTGATTCAGGATATCAATGCTATCTGGGAAATCCGAAAGCATTACAACAATCGGGTTCCCCAAACAGCCTAATTTCATATTTTATAGTTCTCTGATCCAGATATTTCGGTATCTGACCGGGTCAGTGTGGTCTTGCAAAGCCAATGGAAGTTTCTCCGCATGCTTTGTGTATTTAGGAAGCCCTTTATAAGAGGTGTTTCCCCAAATACTTACATTGTTTTGGATCAGCACTCCATTGTGAAATACCGTGATCCTGGCTGGTGACACCAAAGTACCCTTTTCACTAAACTTGGGAGCGGTGAAAATCACATCATATTCCTGCCATGTGCCCGGAGGTCTGCTGGCATTTACGAGCGGTGCATATTGCTTATAGATAGATCCCGCCTGGCCATTGGAATAGGTTTCATTTTCATGGGAATTCAGCACCTGAAGCTCATATTTTCCCATGAAGAATATTCCACTGTTGGCATACCCCTGGCCTGTCTCACCCTTCATTACGGGAGACATCCATTCGATATGAAGCTGAACATCGCCAAAACTTTGTTTCGTAGCTATACCCCCTTTTTTTGGAACAACTACTAGTTCCCCATTTTCGATCTTCCATCCGGGAAGCGAATCTTTGGACTCTTTTTTCCACTGGGAAAGGTTCCTGCCATCAAATAATACAATGGCATCGGAAGGTGGTTCATTGTTATTGCCCGGAGTCACTTTTGGGACATCTAAATATAGCTCGGTGGCAGAAGCAGGAAATTTATCTTCCTTGTCCTGAGCCATAAGACCTATGCTTAGCATCGCAAGCATTACGGTTAAAATAGGTTTCATCATGTTTATGGATTTCAAATCTTAAAAAGACCAAATTAAACATTTCTTCGATATTGTCCGCCCACCTCAAACATGGCATGTGTGATCTGACCCAGCGAACATTTTTTTGTGGCCTCCATCAACTCCTCAAAAAGATTACCATTTTCCAGCGCAACTTCCTTGAGTCCTTCCAGTAATGCCTCAGACTCCCGGCTATTCCCTCGCTTAAGGTTGTCCAGATTATCGATCTGCTGTTCCTTCTCTTCTTTTGTCGCGCGTATCACCTCGCCCGGGATCACTGTCATAGAGCCCTTTGATGATAGGAAAGTATTCACTCCGATGATTGGCAGCTCTCCTGAGTGTTTTTTATGCTCATAGGCCATGCTTTCCTCCTGGATCTTTCCTCTTTGATACATGGATTCCATGGCTCCAAGGACACCCCCACGCTCTGTAATCCTGTCAAACTCAGCCATCACGGCCTCCTCCACCAGATCTGTAAGCTCCTCAATAATGAACGATCCCTGCATAGGGTTTTCATTTTTGGCCATTCCAAGCTCTTTGTTGATGATCATCTGAATGGCCATGGCCCGCCTCACCGAATCTTCAGTGGGAGTGGTGATCGCCTCATCGAAGGCATTGGTATGCAGTGAATTACAGTTATCATAGATGGCATATAAAGCCTGAAGTGTGGTGCGAATGTCATTGAAATCAATTTCCTGGGCATGTAAAGACCGCCCTGAGGTTTGAATATGATATTTCAGCTTTTGCGAGCGCTCGTTACCACCATATTTAAGCTTGATCGCCTTGGCCCAAATCCTTCTGGCTACGCGACCGATCACGGCATACTCTGCATCCACTCCATTGGAGAAGAAAAAAGATAAATTGGGTGCAAAATCATCGATGTGCATCCCCCTGGAAAGATAGTACTCCACGTAGGTGAAACCATTCGAAAGTGTGAAGGCCAGCTGGGTGATCGGGTTGGCGCCTGCTTCTGCGATGTGATACCCTGAAATGGAGACAGAATAGAAATTCTTCACCTGATAATCGATAAAGTACTGTTGTACATCACCCATCAGTTTCAGTGAAAACTCCGTGCTAAAGATGCAGGTATTCTGTGCCTGATCCTCCTTGAGTATGTCTGCCTGCACAGTACCCCGGACGGATGAAAGGGCCCTCGCTTTGATCTCATCATAAACTTCTTTGGGCAATACCTGGTCTCCTGTTACTCCCAGCAACATCAACCCCAAACCATTGTGTCCTTTGGGTAACTCCCCTTGATACTCAGGTCTTTTCTTACCTCCCAGGAGCGCTTTTATCTTTTTCTTCACCTCTTTCTCAAGGCCTTCTTCCTTGATATACAGCTCACACTGCTGATCAATGGCAGCATTCATAAAGAAAGCAGCGATGGTGGCCGCCGGCCCATTGATGGTCATAGAGACAGATGTGGAGGGATCGCAGAGATTGAACCCGGAATAAAGTTTCTTGGCGTCGTCCAGGCAACAAACACTGACCCCCGAATTACCGATCTTGCCATAGATATCCGGCCTTTGGTCCGGATCTTCTCCGTAGAGGGTGACAGAATCAAAAGCCGTGGATAGCCTGGCAGCGGGCAGTCCTTCTGACAAATAATGAAAACGCTTATTTGTCCTTTCCGGTCCCCCTTCTCCGGCAAACATTCGGGTAGGATCCTCGGATTCTCTTTTAAAAGGAAACACGCCCGCTGTAAACGGGAATGCACCGGGAACATTTTCCTGAAGCTGCCACCTCAGGATGTCTCCCCATCCCTCAAACCTGGGTAAAGCGATCCTTTGTACCTGTGTGCCCGACAAGGTTTCTGAGGAGGTCTTTACCGTAAAGGCCTTGCCCCGTACCTCATAGGTATAGCTGCTTCCCGAATATTTTGCCTTAGTCTCCTCCCAGGTGTCTATCAACGCTTGATGCTCAGGAGTAAGTTTTTGAGCAATCGACTCTTCAATGCCGGCTATCTCCTCAACAGCCCTGCTTTCTTTTTGTAAAAGTTTGCGCGTTTCCCGGAGGCTCTGAAGTTGTTTGGCAACTTCCTTTTGCTGCTCAACCTGCCTGTTATACTCGCGAATGGTGTCTGTGATTTCAGACAAATATCTTGTTCTACCGGGAGGAATGATGAAGATCTTTTCGGATTGGAGGTCTTCCAGGTGTGCCGAAGTAAGGAAGTCGTGTCCGGATTTTTCAGTGAGCATGCTCATCAGTTGATGATAAAGCTTGTTCATCCCCGGGTCATTAAACTGAGAAGCTATTGTACCGTAAACGGGTATTTTATCCTCCGGGGTATCCCAGAGCTGATGATTTCGAACGTATTGCTTTTTAATATCCCTAAGGGCATCCTGAGCACCACGCTTATCAAACTTATTGAGGGCAATGATATCAGCAAAGTCGAGCATGTCTATTTTCTCCAGCTGACTGGCAGCTCCATATTCCGGTGTCATCACGTACAAAGAGACATCAGAGTGGTCTGCAATCTCAGTATCCGACTGACCGATACCGGAAGTCTCCAGGATTATCAGGTCATAGCCAGCCGCTTTCACGATGTCTACTGCCTCCTTCACATATTTGGATAAAGCCAGGTTGGACTGCCTGGTTGCCAGCGACCGCATATAGACCCGATCGTTGAAGATACTGTTCATCCTTATCCGGTCTCCCAGCAGCGCACCTCCTGATTTTCTTTTGGAAGGATCTACTGAGATCACCGCGATGGTCTTGTTATCAAAATCCTCCAAATAACGTCTTACCAACTCATCCACGAGAGAAGATTTGCCTGCACCACCCGTACCGGTAATCCCCAGCACCGGAGCCTTTCCTTTTCCCCTGATATTCTCAGAAAAAGCCTGATTCTGCTCCGGAAAATTTTCCATCGATGAGATGAGATGAGCAATCTGTTTCTTGTCCTGAACAGTAACAGAAGGGTCATAACCATTTAGCTGCTCTCCCAGGGAAAAATCTACGCCTTTGATCAGGTCATTGATCATGCCCTGTAAGCCCATCTTACGGCCATCGTCTGGTGAATAGATCCTGGCTATGCCATATTCGTGCAATTCTTTGATTTCTTCCGGTAGTATGGTCCCTCCACCACCTCCATAGATCTTGATATGGTCTGCTCCCCGCTCATGCAAAAGATCATACATGTATTTAAAAAACTCGATGTGTCCGCCCTGATAGGAAGTGATCGCTATGGCGTTGACGTCTTCCTGGATGGCGCAATCGACAATTTCTTTCACTGACCTGTTATGACCCAGGTGTATCACCTCACATCCGGAAGCCTGCATAATTCTACGCATAATGTTGATAGCTGCATCATGCCCGTCAAACAGCGATGCTGCCGTGACGATCCTTACGTGGTTTTTGGGTTGATAGGAAGGGGCTGTATTAGACATAAAATTTTCTTAAGGAAACAACGCAAATTTACATAATAGGGTGTGAATAGTTTTTTGGTAATCAGAGGCTCCATCACGTTTACTGGCATAATTGTTGATGCATTAATCAATTGAGAATCAGGAGGTAAAACTTCCTTTTCTGCTCAGGAATTCATAATTTGAATGAACTAACCGTCTGCATAAATCAAATGAAAACTTTATTAACCCTCCTTTTTTCGGTAATTATCCTGGCTGGTCAGGCCCAGAAACCGATTACTACCATTCCTTTTGAGCTATATGGTGACCATATCATCATCAAAGCCAGTGTGGATGATTCCAGGCCCCTTGACTTCATCTTTGATTCAGGATCAGGCTTTACTGTCATTGATGAGGATATTTCAAGAGAACTGGGACTGTCGGGGAAAAAGATTCAAATGAATGAACCAGCGGCCGTTCTCGAGCTGATAAAACACAACAAGCTGGATATTAACCACTTCCCCATGGAAAAAAACATCAAGATTTATTCCACGGACCTGGACCACCTGGAGATCAGCATGGGCAGGAATATTGACGGGATCGTGGGATATGACCTGTTGCACCATCATACCGTCCGCTTAAACTATGAAGATCAGACCATGGACATTTATGATCATGGCAAAGGACCAAAAAACGGAGATGCTATCCCATTTGTTTTAAACACCTCCATTCCGGTAATTAAAGGCTCCGTGGTATTGAACAACAATGAAGCCCATACTGCCAACTTTTACGTAATTACCGGTGCGGGCACCACACTTGACTTCAATTCGCCCTACGCCAAAAAATATGATGTGATACATAAAACAGGCAAACACTATTCTTACCCTGTAAAGGGAATCAGCAAAGAAGAAAACCTGCACTATGAAGGACATGTATTATCCGCTTCTTTCGGCAAACAAACAATCGAAGACCTGCCAATCGGGATCAGCACTGCCAGGAGCGGGATCCAGGCCAGTGAAAACGTAGCAGGAATCCTTGGAAACCAGGTACTGAGCATGTACAACATCACTTTCGACATCCCCGGTAAGATGTTGTATTTTGAAAAGAACTCGAATTACGGGAAAAAGCTTGCGGTAAACTGCAGCGGCATTGACCTCCAGCTATCGCCAGACAAAGAGAAACTTCTCGTTCACCAGGTATTTGAAGATAGTCCGGCCGATGAAGCAGGCATCAAGTTAAACGACGAACTGGTTTCTATCAATAACACTCCGGCAGCAGAGCTGGCATTACCCGACATCAAAGAAATGCTCCGACAGGAAGGCCAAACAGTCAAGCTGGTGTTGAAGGATAACGGGCAAGAGAAATTGGTCTCTATTAAATTAAAATCCTTACTGGAATAGCCCATGAATGGGTTAAATATTCACTACATTTGGATAAGATGAGGCTTATTGGGACAAATCACATGAAATACGCCGGTTACCTTCTTTTGCTTCTGTTTTTGGCTTTCACTACCCTTGTGAATGCGCAAACGGCCCGTACGGTAATTACCCTGGATGGTACTGCCCCTGAAAGATATACCAGGCCACTGGAAGACACTACCAGATCATCACTGGGAAAACTACTCAGTGGCATAGAGGCGGAGTTCGGTTCTTTGGATGATCCGGACAACCTGGCTGAAGTTGAGAAAAAACTTAATGCCCTGGAAAAATCTGATATTCTGGCAAGGGTGGCAAGAATAAACCGCAAGTATTATGCTTCACTCATCGAAATGGGTTTCACCACCGAAGAAGCCATGAAAATTATCATTGCCAATCCCATTGTGGAATTCATCAAAAAGGATGAGGATGAAGCTCCCAAAAAATCCAGGACACTCTCGCTGGAAATGCCATAAGCTGACAGCTTTATCTATCCATTATTACGCTGTTCAACTTTTTTAGCGCTGCCTGATTATTTTCCCGCTGGATGTTTTCGATGATATTCTGCTTTTCTCTGGTGGTGAGATGCCAGCTCAAGGAGGCTCTTTCAAGCTCTTTCAATTGGCGCTCTCTGGATGAAAGTAAGAATTCCCCTTCATTAAAGATTGAATAGGTATTGTATTCCAGTTCAACCATTTCTATTGACTGATCGATGGCTGCCCTGACCAGCTCTATTTTACTGTCATTTACGATATCCTGTATATTTCCCAGGTTGTTGTACACACTGGCTATAGGGTAGGTTAACCGATCGGTTAAAGATTGAGATGATTTCTGCTCTACTGGAGAAATCTTTCTAGTATCACGAATGATAAGCAACACCACCCCGGAAGTATTTTCCTCAATCCACTCTCTGAAAACATAGACAAACTGCAAAGCATCTGACAGGCCATAATTGTCTGAGATACCAGCATCCATGATCTCGATGGGTGGCTCACTGGGAAGGGAGATGGTCGGTGTGATATAAGGAAAAGAGGCTGACATCCTCAATGCAGTGATGAAATTCAGGTTTTCACTTCCCTGATCTTTAAACAACCTGTTGAAATCCACTCCCCTCACCTTGAATACCCCGTCTCCCGAATTCGGTTCGCTAAGATTCAGGAAGGAAAACGGCTGACTTGAAATGATCAATTTTCTCCCGTCATTGGCAATGACTGGTGACATAATCATCATGGGGATTTCTGCATTTCGCTCCGGTTCGGTATAATCCGATAACTTCTTATCCAATACCCCACCCAGGTTTTGATTCAGATTTTGCTCAAATACATAGCCCCGATCACGTTTATACTTATTTCCCAGGTATTCAAACTTCCTGAACCTGGAGAAGGCATCGTTTACCACGAGACTGAAAATAATGGCATTCAGGTTGTCTTTGCCAATATTTGCCAGATGTTCCTCAGACTCCGGGTGTATGGGTTCACCCAGATTCTTCCTGTATACAAGTTCCCGGTAATAAGCACTCCCAATCAACCCTCCAGATGCTCCGGTGATTAATATGGTTCTGTCATTCAATGACCCATCAAGCACACTATCGGCTTTTTGAAGGGCATTGACTGCCCACAGAGCTGCCCTTTGTCCCCCACCGCTTACGCACTGCAGGATCATCTTTGGCTTGTCTTCAGGTTGCTTTGCTTTCCAATTTTCAAGGATACCCAGCATGAATGCCTTGTCCTTGTTGTATTGCTCCACATTGTTAAATTCATGTAGACTCTGTATAGAATACTCGGCCTTTTCCGTAGAATAATCAAGGCCTCTGGCCGGATAAAACCCTTTGACAATGCCGGTTTTTATCAGGGTGTTCACAGAAACAAAAAGCACGAGGACAAAAGCTATCCCCCATCCTTTGAACCAATATGAAACAGCCCCTACCAGCATGACCAGCAATGAAAAAAGCAACAACGTGCTGGCTGCCGCCGGGATCTGGAAGTATTTCACCTCCATGAAAGCACCCAAAGCAACCACCAGCAGGATGATTGTCAATTCTACAATCACAGAGTTGAAGTGATTCTGATCAAAAACTTTGAGCACAGCCTCCTTGTCATAGAAGTCCATCAGGTTTTTCGTTGAACGCACCCTAAGTCGAAGATCCAGGTAGTGTCTTACAGGATATTTATTCTCCTTGGACTCCTTCAGCTTGTTCATCACCCTGTCCCTGCTGATCCCGGACCTGCGTAGTCTTTTGTCTACACTCCCGGCCAGGAACTTGAAGATATCCTTGTTTGTGAACTTGAAATAAATGAAATAGAGCACAAACATGATGACAATACCAACCAAAAGTCCGATGATATTGAGTACCACATTCAGCCCCGTGCTGAACTCATTGTGTAGCTGAAAATTGATGATGGCGATCAGATATAAGACCAGCGAAATCAAAGGTATGGTGCTGTTGTTTACCGAAAACTTGGCAAAAGGTCGCTCCAGGATGCCTAGAAATGAAAACTGATGACTATCCAGGATGTAGCAAGTAATGTTGAAAGCCATCGCCAGGTTCCCAAATGCCAGACCCACGGTAAAAAAGCTCAGGAAATTTACCTGATCTATATACTCAGGATCCAGAAAGAGAAAATGTATGCCATAAATCCTGCCAACGCCTCCATAGACCGAGGCAATCAGCAAGACCCAAACAAAAAGAAGGGCTATATTCTTTTTGACATGATGAAATACCAGTTGAACAGGCAAGGAATATAGTATATCATCTAATATCTTACGCACGATTAGCAATATCCTGATTAAGTCTGATAATATATCAAAAAAATGAAATTATTATAACGATATGCCAATTGATTCGAGTTTTTTAGTTGCCCGGGATGGCATGAGATTGTACTACCGGTATTGGATTCCCGAAAAACCCAAAAAAATTCTATGCATCATCCATGGACATGGCGAGCACTCCGGCAGATATCGAATGATGGCATCAAAGCTCATGGATGATCAAATAGCGGTCTACTGTATGGACATGCGAGGTCATGGTAAATCTCAAGGGAAAAAAGGTCATGCAAAAAACCTGGACCTGTTGCTCAGCGACATCGAAGAACTGCTCAAAGCTGCCCGGGTACAGGACCTGGAAAGCCCCCTGTTTCTGATGGGGCATAGCATGGGGGGAAATCTCGTAGCCAATTATATGATTTCCAATGATTCCAGGGAGGTCACGGGATTCATCTTATCAGCTCCCTGGCTTAAACTGAAGCTTGAGCCATCGGCCTGGAAAGTAAAGTCAGGGCTTCTTGTAGGTAAAATCTGGTCTTCTTATTCAACTTCCACTGGCCTGGACCCTGCAAAAATCAGTAGGATAACCTCCGAGGTAGAAAAATACGTGGAAGATCCCATGGTTCATGACAAGATCTCTGTTGCGTTATACAATGCCATCACAGCAGGTAGCGTACTTGCGTTGCAGCAGGCTGATAAAATTAAAAAACCAGGATTGGTCTACCATGGCACAGATGATGGCATTATAGACTGGACGGCCTCAGAAAAATTCGCTTCAGGAAACAAAAAGATTGACTGGAAAACCATTGAGGGAGCATATCATGAACCTCATAATGATGTGTGCAGGGAAGAAATTTATGCGTTGGTGAGCGATTGGATAAAAAAGCATTAACGCTAATGTCCAATGTGAAAAAGAGCATCGCCGCGATTGATCACCGGATTGTTGTTCACTCCTATAATATACCCGTCTATGTGTGATTTCATTTTGATCTCATAGTCTCCGTAGGGATCGCTTACTACCCCCAGGATCTGTCTTTTCTGTATCATCGACCCATTTCTGACATAGGCCACATGCAGTCCGGCCGACTTGGCCCGTATCCAGGTAGACTGGTGAATAATGGTTGGTTTTCGTGGGCTTTCAGGGGCTTCGTCAATCATATCCAGGTGCTTCATCACCCGCAACATCCCATTGATCCCCTCATCAATGGCGTTTTTTCTAAGGCGCAATGACTCACCGGCCTCATATACCAGGATCCGCTTATCCAGCTTGAAGGCTTCTTTGCGTAGGGACTTGTCCCTGAATGGTGAATCCAGGATATAATGGGTGCCAAAGGCTTCAGCCAACCTGTGGTTTACCTTGTCTTCGAGCTTTACCCTGATCTGGGGGTAATTGTTGATACGGGCACCACCGGTATGAAAATCTATGCCATAATCGATATGCGGGATGATATCCTCCATCAGGAAGTGAGCTACCTGGCTGGCTAAGGAGCCGGTCTTGCTACCCGGAAAGGAGCGGTTGATGTCTTTGCCATCCGGAACGTCTCGGGAGAAGTTGATGAACCCATAAATATTGATGATGGGTATGCAGATCACCGCACCTTTATTGACCACATATTTCTTCTCTGAGATGATCCGGCGCATGATCTCCACGCCGTTGATCTCGTCGCCGTGCATCCCGGCGATGAGCATGAGGACCGGCCCCGGGACTTTGGACTGGTGAATAAAAATGGGGATGTCGATGAGTGTGCCTGATGGGAGCTTGGCGATATTGACGTTGATGCGTTTGCTCTCCCCGGGCTTGATTTCCTGGCCAGCGATTTTCATATATCAAATGTACGCAAATAGCGCATTTTTGGTGCATACCAAAGCTTATTGCAAGGTCCATTCCTGGGTTTTTTATGGAATTGAACAACTCTTGCAGTTTGCAGTGATATAGCTCCTCCTTCCAAGGTCTGGCCCCGGGCAGACCCATCAGAAGGATATTGCAACAGTATATCACCATCTTAGAATAATCCTATCGGATTTTTGGGAAATAATGAAGTTCGGAGGGAAAAACAGCGATATGATTTGAAGAAAAACATCCCTCATTGCCTTTAAAGGGCGTTTTTGTGATGTTTCCAAAAGTCTGCGCAGATATTGTCTAAAACCTGCGCAGCTTTTAACTGAAACCCGCGCAGACTTTGACTAAAACCCGCGCAGACTTTGATCAAAACCCGCGCAGGTTTTGATTGAATGCTGCTGTATTGGAATAGTGCAATTGGTGTTGGGTGGTTTATGGGTGGGTTTAAGCTTAGTGTCGGTGTTGTCACCGTGTTGTCACCGGCATTAATGCTTTGCAGGTGCTTCCTCTCTTCTGGTCGGTGACAAGACAGTGAGGGTACAAACCAGGGGAATTGAAATACAGGAACAGGCCGCTCCTACGGAGCTAACCATGTTGGTTGATAATTCTACAGACAGGTCGTCCCTACTGGACTCCCTCCTTAAATTAATCTTTTAAGCTTAATGTCGGTATCTTTTCCTCTTAAACCGTGGCCTGTGGCTCACAGGCCACCCGTAAAATGGGACAAGCGCCCGTCTTTAAGCTTAATGTCGGTGTTGTCACCGACATTAATGCTTTACAGGTGCCGACCTAAAGCAAAAGCACGACTACTGCTTATCTACTCCGAGGTCTGTCCCCTGCCAGACCTTCTCACCTAAGTCGCTCGGCTGCGCCGAGTGACTATTATCATCCTGGTTTCAGGCCAATAGACCATCTTCCAACTTCAAATGAGAATAGCTTGAAACACTTAGCACATGCGTTATACACTATGATGGCGCTTGTTTCTTGCTAAAATAGCGGAAGTGCACCAGAAGCACAACGGTATCTACGAAGAGCTGCGTTCCACAATCGCCTGTTACCTTCATTTTAAGATATCCAGAGTTGATGTTTCTCTTTGAGTTTCCAAATTCCATCGGTTCGTTCGACAAATACTAGATAGCCGTATCCGCAAAGTGGTCCGCAGTATTCTTTGTAGTAGTAACAAGCTTTAGTTCCATTTTCGTCAAAGACGACTCTTGAGAATGTTAAGGTCGCGACCGCACGATCCTGTTCAGTTGGTTCAAAGTTCACTGGACGAAGTTGATAATCCCCCACGTTAGTAAGTTCCTCGAACTTAAAGTGTTTGCTACTAGATTCAGTGTCAACCAGTTTGATAAGTAGTTGCCTCCAAGAATCATCGAGTTGAATATTATTCCGAAATCCTTTTTCCGATAGCCTGGTTGTCAAGTCTAGGTTCGGAACAATCAAAGAATCATAGACTTTTAACACAATGTTCCGTTTGTCTCGTTTTGGATTGTTTATAAGTTTGTTCCATTGGATAGAATCTTGTTGGTACTGCTCCCAATCGAAGTTGTTGAACGCTTTTAACAAACTATCACGTTCAAGTTCCCATTCCTTCGCCAGAGTTAAGCTGTCCTTAGGTTCATAAATCTCTCCATCAAATTCAATGTTAAGTTCGATCTCACCCTCAATTTCATTGTAAATCGAGTCAGGATGAATTGGTTTATATGGCGGTGCTGGTGGCGGTTCATTGTAGTAGTAGGTACCCACCATTTCCATGAATGTAGCGTTAATCACCTCCTGTTCAGGTGTCAATTTTGGTGAGCAACCTGCTAAAACAGTAGCGATTAAAAGTAGAATGTTTCTCAAGGAAGCAATTGAAGGTAACGCCCGTGTATGGCGCGTGTGCCTACACTGGCTAATAGCTCTAAAATAGTGAATCTGCCGGTGTTGGCAAAGAATCCAAGAGGCACTACACTCTGCAGATTAAAAAACTCCTGCGCTCCGCAAGTCAAAAGATAGATTACCGTTCCCAGCGACAGATTAACGGTGGAGCCCCACAGACCCTGGCTAGCAGCACTTAGCACATGCGGCCATACACAATGTTACAGGCCGTTTATCTTTCGGTTTCTACTATGATTCTTTTATTGTTGCCAGGATCTAACTTGAAATAGTATCGATCTGATAAAACGGTATTGAGTTCGTTCAGAAGTTCGGCTGTTGGTTGAATAGATGTTCCAGATTCATCAAATGCCTCTACCAACTGGATGTTGTTAAAAGTTAGGGAATCTCCATCCTCGCAACTAGTTCGGATGTAGAAGATATCTGTCTGATAGTTACATTTTGCCCTGAGTTGTTCGTTCGGATAATAATAAGTCCACTCTCCAATTTTGTAGTTATAGAATTGTTGACAGGGACCTGAGCTGCAACACTGTGAATAACTTCCAATTTGGTAGTTACCTCTTGATTTTAAATTGCCGTTCGGGTAATATTCGCTACATTCCTTAACTTTTAGTAAGCTCGTTTCTCCGTAGTTGTTTACAGCGTAATAACCAATGAAACTGAATTCATTTCCTTTATCAAAAGTCTCGTATGTTAGTTTTGAGTTGCCGAAATAACCACATTCGTTAACGGAGAATTTACTTTCAATAGGTGGATAATATATGTAGCTAGATGATTTACACCCAAGAAGAAATGCTAGTCCAATGATCTTAGTAAATGTCTTCACGATTTGCAGGTATGGCCTGTAACGTCTGACTATAGCGCGTGGCCAACCTCAGGCTTTTACTT
>DKPQ01000022.1:46966-47798 GCA_002471275.1 Flammeovirgaceae bacterium UBA7330 | reverse complement strand
CCTGTGAAATGGATACTCCGCCATTACCAGTGACGTCCAATGGACCATCTGTCGTGTTGATTTGTGTTTCATCAAGCTGGGTAAGACCATCTACATCCAGGTCATCAAGCGAAATACCTCCTGATATATTCACATTTCCACCTGCTGTCAGATTAATATCATCCTGGGCAGTAATGTCTACATCTGCCAACCCTCCAAGGTTTGTTGAATTAATAGTCACTGCTTTATCTGCCGCATCATTGGCAGCCATAGAAAGATTCGTATTGTCTGTTCCATCTATGCTGACGACTGTTCCGTCAATAGTTGTTTGATTAGTAGAACTGATTAACACCTCATCACCTGAAGTAAGTGTGATATCTCCTGTGCTGGAAGTAAGGTCAACATTGGTGTTTCCTGAAATATTTACATCCGCATTTGTGCCCGTAATATTCACATTGTCATCTGCTGTAATGTCTACATCATTAGCAGTACTGTTGATGGCTACGCCTGTAGCTCCATCAATATCAACAACTGATCCGGCATTGATGTCTACCAGAGTACCTGCAGTAAGATCAACCTCTCCTGCTGTCGCTGTTAAAGTTGCTGTTCCAGTCGTAGCCATAGTTGTCGCATTCGCAGCTCCTGTAATGTCAACGTCATTAGCTGTGCTGTTGATGGTAACACCGGATGCTCCATCAATTGCCACTGTGGTACCACCATCTAAATCAAGTTGTCCGGCTGCATTGATGTCAATGTCACCTGCAGAAGTTGTGAAGTTTGATGTTGCTCCTGCGTCAATATTAACCGCACTTCCTGCATCAATATCTACATTGTCTATCGAATTGGCAGTAAT
>DKPQ01000022.1:535-46546 GCA_002471275.1 Flammeovirgaceae bacterium UBA7330 | reverse complement strand
TTGTGTTTCATCAAGCTGGGTAAGGCCATCTACATCCAGGTCATCAATTGTAAGACCTCCTGATATGTTTACATTTCCACCTGCCGTCAGATTAATATCGTCCTGGGCAGTAATGTCTACATCCGCCAACCCTCCAAGGTTTGTTGAATTAATAGTAACTGCTTTATCTGCCGCATCATTGGCAGCCATAGAAAAGTTCGTATTGTCTGTCCCATCTATGCTGACGACTGTTCCATCAATAGTTGTTTGATTAGTAGAACTGATTAACACTTCATCACCTGAAGTAAGTGTGATATCTCCTGTACTGGAAGTAAGGTCAACATTGGTGTTTCCTGAAATATTTACAGCCGCATTCGTACCCGTAATATTCACATTGTCATCTGCTGTAATATCTACATCATTAGCAGTACTGTTGATGGCTACACCAGTAGCTCCATCGATGACGACTGTAGTACCTCCATCCAGGTCCAGCTGACCGGCGGCATTGATATCTATATCTCCAGATGAAGTAGTAAAGCTGGATCCTGTTGTACCCGTCATGGATATCCCGTCACCTGATGTAAGGATGATATCACCACTTGTAGTGGTGATATTGGCATTGGTGGTAGGGTTTAAGGCAACATTGTTGGAAGTCAGGGTAATATTTTGGTTGGCATCAATATTGACAGATCCTGCAATCGCATCAAGGTCTATGTTATTGTTATCCGCATCGATCAATACACCCTGGTTTCCTCCGATGTCGATTGCTCCCCCTGAAGCATCCAACTGTATGGCCTGAGCTGAAGCATTTGAGGTAGTCAGGCTTATCAATTGCGTTCCAGCTATGTTTAGATTATTATTGGTCGCATCGATGTCATTTCCCTGAACAGCGTTGTCCTGAATTGCAACCGTACCGTCAGGGGAAACAATATTCACATCACCTAATAAGGGAACTGAGGTCAATGAAGTCCCATTACCTACCAGTACCTGGTTGGCATTTGCAGCAAATAATGGCTGGGCATTGCCCGCACCATCCCCTACGAATACGGATCCTGAAGGGAGATTGTTTGTTGCAAAATCTGATAAAGGTTTTCCAAATATTTCGCCAGATGCATTTGTAGCTAATACCCTGGAGTTTCCAAGGGTAGTCCACTCAACTTCTGATCCTTCATTTATGGTTAGTACCCTATTTAAATAAGGCAAAGTGGTATTGAAATTGATATTAGAAATTTTGGCTTCAGCATTGATGGTTGCAAATGCAATCTTTTCATTTGTAATCCCCAAATCCTTTACCTGAACCACATCTGAAGCTATGGTCAACGTAGATTCATCCACATTGACATCCAGTTCTTTATTTGTTAGATCAGCTACGATCCCATCACCATCAATATCTTCAAGATCAATCTCTACAGAGTCTGCTGCAACTAACAAACCATTCCCGGCATTGACATCCAAAGCGCCTGTGGTGGCATTGGGGATTAAGGCTTCACCTGCCACATCAGGATTAATCTTGGCAGCAGTTACGGCATCAACGCCAATCTTTTGCTCGGTGACAGCCGCTGCAGCAATGTCTGCTTCCGCCACTCCTCCATCCATGATATCTACGCTTTGAATGGTTTCATCCACAATTTCAAGTGTACTCACCACATCCGGCCTTATCTGAATATCTACCGCCGTGCCCGCATCTGATACTGTGACGTCTCCACTTACGGGCAAACCCTGGGCTACCCCTGCAGCGTTTCCTATATACATGTAGTCTGTAGGAAGGTCTGAGGATGTAAAAGCCGATATGTCCTCCCAGTAAACCAAACCCGTGCCATCTATGGCTAAAACCTTGTCTGTATTTCCTTCCGGATTTAGTTTAGCGATCGTTATTGTCGTGTTTGCGATGTCCTGATTTAAAATAGATGCATCGTAAATATTGGCTGTTCCTACCCTGACAGACTTCTCAACAACTGCTGTCACCCGACCATCCACATCAACAGTAATTTCAAGAATAGTTGAATCATTTGAAGAACCAAAAGTACCTACGTTGCCAGCCACATCAGTCAATTCATCGGTGCCTACCGCACCATCATTAATATATACCTCAGGAAATGTACCGTTCAGGTCTCCTGATGCAGTGGTTTGATCCAGCACACCAAGACCGGCTTTCCATTCATCACTATCCCAGTGCCAGAATTGGTTGAGGTTGATATCATAAACCATCATACCTTGATCAGTACCACTCAGCGACATGGCTTGTCTTTGGGCAGTAGTTAATCTTGGAATAAGAAATCCCTGGTTGTTTGTTGGTGATACGAGTTCGAGAACTGCGTTTGTGTTGGGGGTTGATGTATTGATACCCACTGAGCTTTGTCCCAATGCTGAGTAACAAGAGATAAAAATCAGAATGAGTGCCGGATATAACTGTTTCATAATCAGATCGGTGAATGCATATTTAAAAATTGCAAACTTCAGAACATTACAAAAATCATAATTATTATAAAAATATTACAATCAAATCGATAAGTTGTCACTTTTGCACGAAGAATGAAACTTATTCCTGATAGTATGGGTGGCTTATATTATTCAGCTCTTTGGTTTTAATTTGGCGGTTAGTAACTGAATTGTGTCAAAAATACACATTCCTGATATTTCTTTTATCATAATTTCTGTCGAATTTGTAATAAAATATAGGACAATTTCATAATATATCACAATAAAGATCAATTAGTTAGTTAGTTAGCAATGATCAATTAATTTAAAGTGCCCGGATACTTGACAAATTCATAATTATCTTTTAAAATATTGCATAATATCAAATTTGAGATGTTAAAATGAACATACTTTGATTTTTTGATAATTCTATTTGTCAAAAGGGGCCATGAATGAAATTTTATTTTAAATAGCAGTCAATTTGAAGTAATTTTGCTACGCTTAACCATTGATTAAACTGAAAGGATACAATATGCAGGAGAAGGGTCTATACCGAGAGGAATTTGAGCACGATTCGTGTGGTGTAGGTTGTATTGCCAACATCAACAACAAGGAGTCACATAAGATAGTAAATGACGCGCTTACCATGCTCGAGCACATGGAGCATCGGGGTGCCACAGGAAGTGATGAAAACACCGGTGACGGAGCTGGTATCCTCATTCAAATTCCTCATCAGCTCTTCAAAGAAGAGTTGTTAAAGTATGCTATCGAGCTCCCCAAAAAAGGCTCTTATGGAGTTGGAATGATCTTTTTTCCAAAAAATTATAAGATTCGGGAAGCCTGCAGAAAAATACTTAACAAGTGCATCGATAACCTGGGACTCAACCTGAATGCATACAGACATGTACCCATTGATGAGAAGGTTCCCGGGCATGAATCCAAAGCAGTTGAACCTACAGTGGAGCAGGTATTCGTTACCCCAAAAGATAAGTTGACGCAGGATGAGCTGGACCGCAAGCTTTTTGTCCTCAATCATTACGCAACCAACGAGATCAAAAAAGCAGTTTCCGGTGAAAATGACGACTTTTATATCTGCAGCTTTTCTACGCGAACAATCGTCTATAAAGGACAGCTAAAAACCGACCAGGTAAAAAAATACTACTACGACCTTCAAAACAAGAGCACAAAGTCTGCTATTGCCATCGTCCACTCACGATTTTCTACCAATACCTTCCCTAATTGGCGGTTGGCACAACCTTTCAGGTACATTGCTCACAATGGAGAAATCAACACCATCCGTGGTAACGTCACCAAAATGAAATCCAAGGAAGCTGCCATGTCCTCTCCGCTCTTCACTGAGCAGGAGCTGCAATGGTTGCTCCCAGTGACTAATCCAAAGAATTCGGATTCAGCCAACCTTGATGCGCTTGTTGAATTGTTGCGCATGGGTGGCCGGCCATTGCCACATGTCATGATGATGCTCGTGCCGGAGGCATGGCAGGACAATTCCAAGATGGATACCATGAAAAAGGCATTCTACAAGTACCATGCTTCACTTATGGAGCCATGGGACGGACCAGCAGCCTTGTTCTTCACCAATGGTGTTCAGGTTGGAGCCACCCTGGATAGAAACGGGTTGAGACCCGCCAGGTACTGTATCACCAAAGATGGTTACCTGATCATGGCATCAGAAGCAGGTGTGCTCAATATTCAGCCTGAAAACGTATTGGAAAAAGGTCGATTACAACCAGGTAAAATGATCTGGGCAGACCTTCCCAATAACCGGGTACTGAAAGATGAAGAGATCAAACGATATATCGTAGAGAATAAACCATACTACGACTGGATCAAAGAAAAAAGGATCAAGCTACACATGCTCCCTGAAGCAGAAATGGATCTGGTAGAGCTGGATCCAGATACACAGATTAAGCAACTCAAAGCTTACGGCTACACCCAGGAAGACATTAAGCTGATCGTTAAAGCCATTGCTGAGCAAGGCAAGGAACCCGTTGGCTCCATGGGTGCCGATGCTCCTTTGGCCGTATTGTCTCAACAGAGCCAGCATGTATCCAATTACTTTAAGCAATTCTTTGCCCAGGTAAGTAACCCTCCTATCGACCCCATCAGGGAGCGATTGGTCATGTCACTGTTTACAAGGGTGGGTGAATCTCTCAACGTGTTGGATGAAACAGCCGATCACACCAAACAGATCCACATTTCTCACCCGGTGTTGTCAAAAGAAGATTTCTTTAAGCTCACACACCTGAAGGAATATGGTTTTGATTATGAAATCATCGATGCCACATTCGATCCGCAAAAAGCGTCGCTTTCAGAAGCCATCAATAAGATCTGTGCCATTGCGAAAAAGGCAGTTGACAACAAGAAAAAGATCATCATTATCAGCAACAGAAATGTTGATGAGGTAAGGGTTCCAATTCCGGCATTGTTGGCCACAGGAGGCATCCATCACCACCTGGTGAAAAATAACATCCGCACAAAAGCAGGGCTGGTTGTTGAAGCTGGTGATGCGTGGGAGACTCACCATTTTGCTACCATCATCGGTTATGGTGCCAGTGCTATCTATCCTTTCAAGGTTTATCAAACCATCAGGGATCTTCATAAAAACAACAAACTGGACAACAGCCAGTCAGTAGAATACTATTTCGAGAACTTTGCTAAAGGTGTTGGTTCAGGACTGTTGAAGATCCTTTCCAAAATGGGAATTTCCACACTACAGTCCTATCAGAGCGCGCAGATCTTCGAATGTCTCGGACTGGGTTCTGAGGTTGTTGAAAAGTGCTTTAAGGGAACCATCAGTCGTCTCGATGGTCTGACCTTCGATGACCTGGAGAAAGAGGCATTGATCAAACACAATGCTGCATACAAAACTTATGACAGGTTACTCGAGGTGGGTGGTTATTTCCAATGGAAAAGGAATGGTGAAGTTCACCTGCTAAATCCGGAAACAATCCATCTGCTGCAAAAATCTACCAGGCTGAACGACTACAACCTTTTTAAGAAATTTTCTGAGCAGATTGATCAGCATCAGGAAAGAAACATCACCATCCGCAGTCTGTTCGAGTTTAAAAAGCGACAGTCTGTTCCTTTGAGTGAAGTTGAGCCTGTCGAAAAAATATTAAAACGTTTTGCTACCGGGGCCATGTCTTTTGGATCCATTTCTCACGAGGCCCACTCTACCCTCGCCATTGCGATGAACAGAATCGGGGGCAAGAGCAACAGTGGAGAAGGTGGTGAAGACGAAATTCGTTTTGAGAGGAAACCCAATGGTGACTGGGAAAGATCAGCCATCAAACAGGTGGCTTCCGGTAGGTTTGGTGTTACCAGCAACTACCTGAAAGAAGCTGCCGAGCTTCAGATCAAAATTGCCCAGGGTGCCAAGCCTGGAGAAGGTGGCCAATTGCCAGGACATAAAGTAGATGCATGGATTGCTAAAGTAAGACATTCTACTCCGGGCGTTGGATTGATTTCACCTCCCCCACACCACGATATTTATTCTATTGAGGATCTGAAACAGCTGATCTATGACCTGAAAAATGCCAACAGGCATGCCAGGATCAATGTGAAGCTGGTAGCTGAGGCTGGTGTTGGAACCATCGCCTCCGGGGTTTCTAAGGCAAAAGCTGACGTAATCCTGATTTCCGGAGCCGACGGAGGAACCGGTGCTTCACCGATCTCTTCTATCCGACATGCCGGACTGCCATGGGAAATTGGATTATCCGAAGCCCATCAGACCCTGTTGAAAAACAACCTGAGAAGCCGGGTAGTACTCCAAACAGATGGCAAGCTGATGACCGGAAGAGATGTGGCCATCGCTACGCTTCTAGGTGCTGAAGAATATGGTTTCAGTACATCAGCGCTAATCGTTGAAGGATGTATCATGATGCGAAAGTGTCACCTGAATACCTGCCCTGTGGGTATTGCTACACAGCGACCTGAGCTCAGAAAACTGTTTACCGGAAATCCTGACCATGTAGTGAACTTCTTCACGTTCATCGCTCAGGAACTGAGAGAGATCATGGCGGAGCTTGGATTCAGAACCATCAATGAAATGGTGGGTCAGTCTCAGGTACTCAAGGTAAAACCGGATATCGAACACTGGAAACTGAAAAGAATTGATTTCTCCCCTATCCTGAACAAAGTAAGTGTTCCTAGCTCATACGGTGAATACAACCAGTTTGAACAGGATCACGGACTGGAAAAAGTGTTGGACAGAAAGCTTATCAGGGATTACCTGAAAAAGGGAGAAAACAACAAAGTTTATAACATCAAAAATACCGACCGGTCAGTCGGAGCAATGCTCTCACATGAGATCTCCAAGCTTCATGGAAGCAAAGGCCTGGGCCTATCGAAAATCACTGTAGGATTTAAAGGTTCTGCAGGACAGAGCTTCGGCGCGTTCCTTGCCCCTGGTGTGAATTTCGAGCTGGAAGGTGAAGCCAATGACTACTGCGGTAAGGGATTGTCGGGTGGAAACCTGGTGATCAAACTTCCTAAGGAATCTACGCTGAAGGCCCATGAAAACATCATCATCGGTAACGTGGCCTTTTATGGAGCCACTTCAGGAAAAGCCTACATCAGTGGAATGGCGGGTGAACGTTTCTGTGTGAGAAACTCCGGTGCCGAAACTGTGATAGAAGGAATCGGTGACCATGGATGTGAATATATGACCGGTGGTAAGGTGATCGTCCTTGGAGAGACCGGAAATAACTTCGCTGCTGGTATGTCCGGTGGCATGGCCTATATCTTCGATCAGAAGAATGAATTCCCTGAAAAAGTAAACATGGAGATGGTTGGTCTGGAATCACTCGCTGAAGACGACCTTAAATACATCCATGAGGAGATCACAAACCACGTAGAATATACCGGTAGCAAGCTGGGCAAACTAATACTCGACGATTGGGAAAGCATGGCTAAATACTTTATCAAAGTAATGCCAAATGACCTGAAAAGGGTATTGGAAGAAAGAAAATTGGAGGAACAAGAAAAAGTAGCTTAAATGGCAGACGTAGAAGGATTTTTAAAATACAAAAGAGAACTTCCCCAATCGCGGGATCCACATAAGAGAATCGACGACTACAAAGAGGTTTACGAACCTTTTTCAGAGGATAAGACCAATAAACAGGCTGCACGATGCATGGACTGTGGGATTCCCTTCTGTCATCAGGGATGCCCATTGGGTAATCAAATCCCTGATTTCAACGATGCTGTCTACAACAAAGACTGGGAAGCTGCCTATAAGATCTTAAAGTCGACAAACAACTTCCCTGAGTTTACGGGTCGCATCTGCCCTGCCCCATGCGAAGGTTCGTGTGTATTGGGCATCAACAAGGATCCTGTCGCCATTGAGTTGATCGAAAAAGAGATCATCGAAAAGGCTTATGAGCTGGGGCTTGTAAAACCCAGGATTCCTGAAACCAGAACAGGTAAAAAAGTAGCTGTTATCGGATCCGGACCGGCAGGTATTGCAGCTGCAGATCAGCTGAATCAGGCAGGACACGAGGTGACTATCTACGAAAGGGCTAGCAAAATCGGAGGTCTCCTCAGATTTGGTATCCCGGACTTCAAACTGGAGAAGTGGGTTGTGGACCGTAGAGTCAACCTCATGGAACAAGAAGGTGTGAAATTCAAAACCAACGCTGATGTTGGAAACAATGTGAGTGTGGAAGAGATCCAGTCTGCTCACGACGCCATTATCCTTTGCGGTGGTTCTACCATACCAAGAGATATTCCTATCCCGGGCAGAGACCTGAAAGGCATCCACTTTGCGATGGATTTTCTTAGCCAGCAAAACAAACGGGTTTCTCAGGAAGATGAGGTCCTTAAAAACCATGAGGGACGTCCGGTAAAAGAAATTTTGGCCACAGGCAAAAATGTCGTGGTCATCGGAGGTGGTGATACGGGTTCTGACTGTATCGGTACGTCCAACAGACACAAGGCCAAATCCATCACTCAGATTGAGATCCTGGACAAACCTCCAAAAAACAGGTCTATTACGAATCCATGGCCGGAGTGGCCCATGATCCTGCGCACTTCTTCCAGCCATGAAGAAGGTAGCGACAGAAAGTGGTCTATCCTGACTAAAGAATTCCTTGGAAACGACCAGGGAGAGCTTACAGGCATCAAGCTGGTAGACATTGAGTGGGGTGACAAAGGTTTTTCCGAAATCGAAGGTTCAGAGCGGGTAGTGCCGTGTGAGCTTGCACTTATCGCTGCAGGTTTCCTGCATCCGCAAAAAGCCGGCATGATTGAGCAGTTAGGCCTTGAACTTGATGAGCGTGGCAATGTAAAAGCCAAAGATTACCAGACCAGCCAAAGCAACGTATTTGTTGCCGGTGATATGCGTCGTGGCCAGTCATTGGTGGTATGGGCCATCTCTGAGGGTAGAGAAGCTGCCAGAGCACTAGATACCCACCTCATGGGTGTTTCCAGCCTGCCATCCAAGCAGCACAGCTATTTCGAGTTAAATTAAGTCCCTGATTTCAAAGTCCTGACCCTTACCATAACGGGTCAGGTCTGAGAGCTTATACTTCTCCAGGGTAGCCAGGTCTTTGATCACAAAGTCCAACGGGTAGAGTACTTCCAAAATTTCAAATTCAATTTTCTCTCCAAAATTGACTGCCCAATATTTGTGTCCTGCTCTTAGACTTGAATAGCTAATTCCGCTCATCTCCTACAAATGTTCCTGATTTGTTCCAACAAAGTTTGAAAATCTTCTTACTAAATTTCAATGCCACTTAAAAAAAGATTAAAATTGGGAATAAATAAAACCTAACTTGTAGATGAAATGAGTTTCGCCTCTGGCGAGACGAATTACATGTGCCCTCAAAAATCAATTATTACTCACATGAAATGAGCATGATTATGGAAACAACAACCAGCGATGGCTATCAAAATTTGATAAAAACGTCTGGAGTAGAAGTAATGTTTTCATGCGAATTCCATATGTCGATTAAAAATCAATTATTACACACATGAAACTCACATCATTCTATTCTTCCTGTATAATTCTTTCCATTTTCTTTTTGATGGGATGTGGTGGTTCTGGCAAAGGATCAAAAGCAGATGCTGTTGAATTTTCAGCTTCCAAAGAAAAATTGGTTGCTGATATCGATAAAGTACTGGCAGAACTTCCTAATCCATCAGAAGTGCCATACACTTTACAAGCTGCCGCCGCAGATTACAATGAAGACCTGATCAATGGTCTATCAAAAAGTGCATCTTATCAAAACGATGAGGATAAAGCCGCTCTTAACCTGGGTGTATACGCCACGGATATGGGCTACCTGATCTCTTATGAGCAGGTACAAAAATCTTTGGATTATCTGGAAGCATGTCAGAAACTCTCTGAAACACTTGGAGTTTCTTCCATTTTCAACAATCAGATGATCACCAAATTCCAGGAGAGCGAAGGCAACAAAGACACTTTATCTTCAATGATTGACAAAGCCATTGATGAAGCAGGGAGAAACCTGAATGAAGCGGAAAGACTCAATGTAGGTGCTTTGATCCTTACGGGATCTTTCGTTGAAGGCTTATACCTGGCTGTAAAGGTGATTGAGACCTACCCTACCGACATCCTGGATGAAGACAACAGAAATCTTATCCTTGAGCCTCTTGTAAAAATTGTATTGGATCAGGAGAAGCCGCTTATAGACATCATTGCGCTCCTCGAAGACATTCCTCATGATGAAACCATTTTGGAAATGATGGAGGAGTTGAAGATCCTGAAACTGCTTTATGACGGAGACCTTGCTGAGATAGAAAAGAAAATCGCTGAGAATACCGGTGATTTCATCCTGACTCAGGATATGCTGCTGGACATCACCATAGAAGTAAAGCGTATCCGCTCCGAAATAGTGGGATAAAACTTTGACAACCAACCTATTCTAAATCGAACAAAAGCATTGAATATTTTTTCAATGCTTTTTGTTTTTCCGCCTAACCCTAATGACTGAAAATGAGTGAAGAAGTTCTCAATGCAATCCTAAGACTCCTGGCAATTGTCGCTTCAGAAGATGCTGTTTCCGAAGAGGAACGCACATTCATTCAAAACTTCCTGAGAGAATCTGTAGACCAGGAGACTGCCAGGAAATACATGCAAATCTTTAACAAGCTGGTTTCTGAAGAACAGAATGTAGACCTCTCAAAAAACATTAAAAAGATCTGCGACCAGATCAATTTTGAGCAAACTGCTCAGCAAAAGGTAGTGGTCATTCTCAACCTCGTTATCCTCATCGCAGCAGATGGCGTGGTCACAGAACGCGAAAACCAATTGTTGTACATGATTGGTGACTTCCTGAATGTCCCCAAGGATATCATTGATCTGATCAAGGCTTTCATTATACATCAGGAAAGAAGTAAAATCACTTCATCGAGCGTACTCATTATTGACGATGGTAAGCAACCAATAAATCCAGCATGTAAACACCTGATCAATGAAGAAGTAGATGGCTTTATATTCGTACTGAATATCCCCGAAGTAGATCTTTACTTCCTGAAATATATGGGTGAGAAAAACATCCTGCTGAATGGGGAGATCATGAGGACAGACAAGATCTATAATTTCAGTACCGGGAGTGCAATCAAGTTCCAAAATTCAGCCATCTATCATTCAGAGGTGGTTGGCTTATTCAGAGACCTGTCTGATGAACACAAGCTCACCTTTGTTGCCAAAGACGTCTCTTTCAAGTTCAGAAACGGGAAGACAGGACTGTTCAACATTAATGTGCAGGAAGAGTCTGGCAAACTCATCGCTCTGATGGGTGGTAGTGGTGCAGGAAAATCCACGCTGTTGAATGTGTTGAATGGGAACGAAACACCAACCAAAGGAGAAGTAAGAATCAACAGTATTGACATCCATCGCGAAAAGAAAAAGGTTGAAGGTGTTATTGGATATGTCCCGCAGGATGACCTGCTCATTGAGGAGTTAACTGTTTTTGACAACCTGTATTTTGCTGCCAAGCTGTGCTTCAAAAACCTGGGTGATCAACAACTAAAAGAACTTGTTAATCATACCCTGGAGTCGCTGGGGTTATTCGAAACCAGAAACCTGAAAGTCGGATCCCCACTCGACAAGACTATTTCAGGCGGACAAAGGAAAAGATTGAACATCGGGTTGGAACTATTGAGAGAGCCATCGGTTTTGTTTGTAGATGAGCCTACGAGTGGCCTGTCATCCCGGGATTCTGAAAATATCATGGACCTGTTGAAAGAGTTGGCCCTGAAGGGGAAACTCGTTTTTGTGGTGATCCATCAACCGTCTGCAGAGATCTTCCGGATGTTTGACAACCTGCTGATTCTGGACGTAGGTGGTTACCAGATCTACTATGGTAACCCAGCTGAAGCGGTCCCCTATTTCAAAAGAGCCGTTAAAATCGTGGATCAGGGACGAAACAATGGTCCTGAGCAGATCTTCAATATCATAGAATCCAAAGTGGTTAATGAGTTTGGTAACTTCACTAAAAAGCGAAAAATTACTCCTGAAGAATGGTGGCAGATATATCAGGAACATCTTGAAGCTACTGAAATTACCGAAGCTGACGCCACACCCCAAAAGACCTCTGAGATTCCGAGCAAGCTAAGCCAATGGAAGACTTTTACCATCCGGGATTTTAAGTCAAAGATTACCAATCGCCAGTATCTGACCATCAATTTGCTGGAAGGGCCTTTGTTGGCTATCCTGCTATCTTTCATTATCAGGTACATGCCTGAAGATACGGCTGTCTACCACTTCAAAGAAAACCTAAACATTCCTGTGTTCTTCTTCATGAGTGTGATTGTGGCGTTATTTATGGGCCTCACGGTCAGTGCCGAGGAAATTATCAGGGACAGGAAGGTATTGAAGCGCGAAGAATTCCTACATCTGAGCAGGCTGAGCTATCTCTTTTCAAAGGTATTCATACTATTTACCCTTTCTGCTATACAGACACTATCCTTTGTGATACTGGGTGAATTGATCATGGGAGTAAAAGGCATGACCCTCGTTTTCTGGCTCACTTTATTTTCTGTCTCATGCTTTGCCAATACACTTGGGCTCATCATCTCAGCTGCCTTCAAATCTGCAGTGACTGTTTATATTCTGATCCCTTTACTGATTATCCCTCAGATCATCCTGAGTGGTGTGGTTGTGAGCTTTGACAAACTAAACCCATTAATCACAACAGAAGACAAGGTGCCCATGATCGGAGAGATTATGACCTCCCGATGGGCTTTTGAAGGGCTGGCTGTTCATCAGTTTGTCAACAATGATTTTGCCAGTCAGTTTTATCCACAGGACAAGATCTTGGCAGAGTCTGAATTTAAAACCACTTACCTGCTGCCACGACTGACGGCAGATCTAGAGTACGCCAACCATCACCTCCGCAGTGGGACGGATAAAGAAAAGAAAGATGCGCTATACCGGTTAAAAACTGTAAAAAATGAATTCACCAAAGAGCTGTCTAAGATTGGTTTCAACCATTTCCCAGAACTGGATTCATTGAACGGGGATGCCTTTACACCTACAGTGCATGACGAAGCGATAAAGTTTATTTCAGACCTGAAAAGATATTATTATCAGCGCTTCAATGCAGCGAATGGCGAGAAAAATGACTTACTCAAAAGTCTTACCTCTACGCCTGAGAAGGAAGCCATGCTGAATGAGCTTCGCAGAGACCATGAAAATGAAGCCATCAGCTTCATGGTGAAAAATACGGCAACAGAACACAGGATACTTGAGCATAACAATCACCTGATCCAAAAGATCTACCCTATCTATATGGATCCGGAATTCACTGATCATGCCCTGGATTTTAGAGCACAGTTTTTCCAGCCCCAAAAACAACTGTTTGGAAACTTATATCCAACCCCTATTTTTAATATTGTAGTGATATGGGTGATGACAATCATTATGTTTATTGCCCTTTACTTCAACTGGCTAAAAATATTACTTTCGGGGTTGAAAAGACGCTAATCATATGTTCTTCTTTCTTTCCAAGATTCTCAATTTCATAATTCAACCGATATTGTGGGTCTTCATTTTGTTGCTCTGTGGATTGTTTTTCAGGAAACGCTCAAAAGCTTTTCTGGGAGCAGGGATCCTCGTTTTTGTGATTTTCTCAAACCCTTTGCTATGCAACTATGTGATGCATAATTGGGAACGATCGGCCTCACCAAAAGAAAACCTCCCACTGATGGAAGTTGGGATCGTACTGACGGGAGCATTGAGCCATAATCCGGACCTGGAAGATCAAATGCATGTTGGTGAAGCAGGAGACCGATTTACTGAAGCCATGGTCTTATACAAGCAGGGATTCATTCGGAAGATCCTGATTACCGGGGGCTCAGGTTCAATTCTGGATCAGGAATTCAAAGAAAGTGAGGTACTTAAATCTTTCCTGATCACCAATGGATTCCCTGAAGAAGACATCATCATTGAATACAATTCGAGAAATACCCATGAAAATGCTGCAAATACAGCAGCAGTCTTAAAACAATATTCGTTGGAGGACAGAAAGCATCTGTTGATCACCTCGGCCTTCCATATGCGAAGGTCTCTGGCTTGCTTTGCAAAAGAAAAGATCCACGTGGTCCCCTACCCCGTAGATTTTAGGAGTAGCTATGTTGCGTGGGATATTGCCTGGATCTTACCAAGTCCGCATGCCCTGGCTAACTGGAGCATGCTTATCAAAGAATGGATTGGAATGGTAGCCTACAAGATTGCAGGCTACATATGACCAATTACTTATCTTCTTTTTTCGCTGGCTTCTCTGCTTTAGCCTTAGGCTCAGCTTTTTTGGTAGCTTTCGCTTTTGGAGCTGCTTTTTCTTTGGTTGCAACTTCCTTCTTTGCTGGAGCTTCTTTTGGCTCAGCTACTTCAGCTTTTGCTTCAGTTTTAGCCGCTGCTTTTGGAGCTTCTGCTTTAGGTTCCTCAGCTTTTTTGGCTGGTGCCTCCTTCTTCTGCTCAAACTCAGCTTTGATCGCCTCGATATCAATATTTTTCACTGGAGGCATTGCATTCAACCTTTTCATTGTTGCAATCCTACGCTTAGACTTTGCTCGGTCTCTCTTTAATTTTCTTTCTAATCTGGTAACAGCCATTTCTAGATGATTTCCTTGTAAACGAGCGCAAATCTACGCTTTTAGTTAGTTTTGTCCAAAATTTGTTCATGTCAAACAAAAAACCTAACACACCAAAAGGCACAAGAGATTTCGGTCCGGCAGAATCGGCGAAGCGAAATCATATCATAAGCAGCATAAAGGCCCATTTTCTCAACTATGGGTTCTCTCAGATTGAGACACCAGCCATGGAAAATTTATCTGTTTTGATGGGGAAATATGGCGAAGAAGGTGACAAATTGTTGTTTAAAATCCTGAATTCGGGGGACTATCTTCAGAAAGTTTCCCAGGAAGACTTTGAGCAAGGCAGTCAACATGTTCTTCCATCCATAGCTGAAAAAGGACTCAGGTATGACCTTACCGTCCCTTTTGCAAGATTTGTGGTTCAGAACAGAAATGACCTGGCTTTCCCATTCAGGCGGTTTCAAATCCAACCTGTTTGGCGTGCCGATAAGCCTCAAAAAGGCAGATATAGAGAGTTTTATCAATGTGATGCCGATATCATTGGCACCAAAGGAGTATTTAGCGAGGTGGAACTCACCAGGCTCATACAAGATGTCTTTAAGAGTTTGGGATATCCCAACTATCTTATCAAGATCAATCATAGGGAATTATTGTTTGGGCTCGCTCAATGGTGTGGGCTGGCCACAAAAGAAATCCAATTTTGCACCGCATTAGATAAGCTGGATAAAATTGGCCATGAAAAAGTAACCGAAGAGTTGAATAACCTGGGAGCAGATGCAGAAAAGCTCGTCCAATTGTTTGATTTATTGGGCCAGGACTGGAATAATATGCAAAAGCTGGAAGGCATCGAAGCCTTACTACCGGAAAATCCTGGTATAGAAACAGTGAAAACCTACTTCAGGTATTTGAAAGACTCCGGTGAAAACGTATCCCTGGATCTAAGTCTTGCCCGTGGTCTCAACTACTATACAGGCATCATCTTTGAAGTGGTGGCCCAGGACGTAAAGATTGGAAGCATCTGTGGAGGTGGCAGGTATGATGACCTTACGGGTGTATTTGGTCTCCCGGACGTATCAGGGATTGGCATTTCCTTTGGCCTTGACAGGATATACGACGTATTGGAAGAAAAGGGGCTCTTCCCGGATAGCCTCAAAGTAAGCGCACAGGCTCTGATTACTCATTTCGACGAAAAATCTTTTGTGCATGGAATGGACCTGCTCAGTGAACTCAGGGCAAACCAGATCCCGGCCATGTTGTTCCCGGATCTGGCTAAAATAAATAAGCAGTTTAACTACGCTAATAAAATCGATATACCTTACGTTATAGTCATCGGTGAAGAAGAGGTAAAAACCAGGGTATACACAGTGAAACAGATGAAAACAGGTCAGCAGCATTCTTTGGCACTTTCAGAGCTGATAAAGCTATTAAAGGCCGAATAATCATCTTATCATTACGTTTCCTTAGTAATTCATGCAATCAATTCTGAGAAAATATGGCATATTGATGCTGATGCTCATGCATTGGGCTTCTCAGGCACAGAATACCAGTCAGCTTGGACGGTTCTCCATAGCTTATCAGCGGGGATGTGAAGGGGTTACTGTCTCAGTTACCACATCACCCACCTTTTCGGGATTTACCAATTCATATTATTATATACAAGGCCTTTTTGACGTCAACGATACATTCTACACCTACACTGATCCCGGAATCTATCAGATCGTCCAGCTGACCCAGGAAACTGTGACTCCCAAAACCGACACACTTATTTTCGAAGTATTGCCAAACACTTCACCTCAATTTGAAATCTATGAATGTGGATCTCAGACCGTACAGGTGGACATCACAGAAAGTATCTATGATTTTTATAGAATCCACTTCACCAACAATGACTCGATAGACTATATCCCTGGTGACCCCTTCCCTACATTCACCTACCCGACAAACAATGTGCAGGTACTCGTTGAAGGATTTTATAACGATTCCTACCCAAACTGTGGCAGCACCTTCAAGTCAATTGTGCTCAACAATTCCATAGTTCCTGCCAATGTTAGCAGTGCAACTTTGACACAAACATGTGGGACGCTTTTTGATGTCACCGTGAATGGCACAGTACTACCCAATGTCAAATACCAGGTAGAGATTGCCTTCAACAACGGTGCTTATACTACCCTCTACGAGGGGCCTATTTCCAGTCCGATAACGATTAGAGACGTGGACAATCCCGGTTTTCTGGATTATTGCTTAAGAATCAACACAGTCGAGGCATGCTCAAACACCATCATCAATGGGAACGATTACTGCGGCACCATACCAGCTTCACAATTTGAGTACCTCTCCAATGCCTATGCCAGCTATGCTGGTAGTCGGGTAGCGATTGTTTTCAGCAATCAATCTTTTCAGGATGTCATCGCCAAAAACATCAGTGTTAATTCATCCATTGACACAATCAACGCATCCACTACCTACCCTTCTGCCGGAAACAATACCTACAGACTGGTCATGATCGATAGTTGTGAATCAATTCTTGATTCGGCAGTCGTCATGCCACCATTTCTTTCCATCACAGACAGAAACTATGAAGTCAATGAAATCAGGCTCGAACTGGAAGACCCCATCAACGAGCTGTCAGAAACCGCGCGGGAACTGATCTTCTACAGCGAGGACAGCACTGTGGTAGAAGTAGTAAATTTTGATCAACAGATCAGACTATCTGCTAACATTGGCAGTATACAACATATCAGATCTCGCCATTGGTTTGCTGAAGTGAGCGACCCTGTTTACTCCAATGAAGTAACCACTCGCTTTATATATCGTATTTATGTACCAACTGCTTTCACACCCAATAATGATGGCCTGAATGACAGGCTTGAATTCTTTGGTTTGGACAACAATAGCGCAGAAGTTAGTATTTTTAATCGCTGGGGGCAACAGATCCACTTCACTGACAACTTAAGTCTTGGCTGGAACGGCTTTATTAATGACGAACCGGCACCCGAAGGATCATATACCTATGAGATTAAATTTACCAGCCCTGATGGCGAAGAACTCGTACAAGTTGGTACGTTTGCATTAATAAAAAAATAGAGTCCGATATGTTTGATATGATGAAAATGATGGGCAAGGTCAAAGAGGTCCAGGAAAAAATGAAGAAAGCTCAGGAGGAACTGGGGTCAGTGACCGCTGAAGCTGAATCTGGTGGAGGGCTTGTAAAGGTAGTCGTCAACGGACGCAAAGAGGTCGTTTCTCTCCAGATTGACCCCTCCCTCATCAACAAAGATGATGCAGAAATGATGCAGGATCTTGTCATAGCTGCTGTGAATTTAGCCATCCAATCTGTAGAAGTAAAGGCGAGAGAATATCTGAAGAAGGCCACTGAAGGTGTGATGCCTAACATCCCGGGTCTGGACCTTAATAACCTAATGTAAGGTGAGTAGAGTCGCTGTAGCAATCCTTAACTACAACGGAGCCGATCACTTAAAGAAATTCCTGCCTACGCTGATTCAATGGAGTCCTCTTGCCTCCATCTATGTCATTGACAATGGATCTACGGATGATTCTTTGAAATTTCTGGAGACACAGGAAGCAGTAAATACAATTCAGCTGAAAGAAAACCACGGATTTGCCGAAGGGTATAACCTGGGCCTCGAGCAAATTGATTCGGAATATTACATTTTGTTAAACTCCGATGTGGAGGTCACGGAAAATTGGATAGAACCCATGCTTCGATTTTTGGATGACCATCCCCAATATGTGGCCTGTCAGCCAAAAGTATTGTCATACAATAATAAAGATCAATTTGAACATGCCGGAGCAGCCGGTGGTTTTGTTGATTTCCTGGGCTATCCTTTTTGTCGGGGACGGATTTTACACCAGACAGAAGAGGACCTTGGCCAGTATGATGATCCAATAGATGTGCTATGGACTTCCGGAGCGTGTATGATGGTCCGTACGTCTACTTTTCAGGCACTTGGGGGATTTGATATAGATTTTTTCGCTCACATGGAAGAGATTGATCTCTGCTGGAGGATCTACCAGGAGGATAAAAAAGCCATTTGTCTTCCTCAGTCGGTTGTATACCATGTCGGCGGTGGTACACTTAAATATGGTTCATCAAACAAGACCTATCTAAATTTCCGGAACAGTCTCATTGTATTATGTAAAAATCTTCCCTTACCTCACCTGGTTTTCGTATTGATGATGAGAGTCGGCCTGGACATATTGGCTGCCATCAGTATGTGGTCCTGGGATCATTTTAAAGCGATAATGCGGGCAAATCAGGACTTCTATCGATCCATTAGCCTCCATTTCAGGAAAAGAAATAAGCCAAAACGTGTTCCCCGTAGGTTGGGAGGTAATAAATGGATACTAATTCTTTACTATATTGGCAGAAAAAATAAGTTTTCTAAACTTTAATAATACCAGATGGTATTGTTTCGTCTCCTTAGCATTTTGCGAAAGTTCATGATGAAAGCCAATGCCAGATAAAGAATAATAGGTGAGCCAAAAGTTAAAAATGACGCATAAATGAAGGATAAACGTATGCTGGACGTCGGAATACGAAATTTCTCTCCAAGTCTGGTGCATACACCGAATGCATATTTTTCAATTAATTCCTGCATCGAAAACTCCTGTTTTGTTGCAAAGATAACACTATGGCCCTTGAATTTGTTATATATGGTTCAGAAGAAACTATTTTTTAAGTAATATTGTAAAAATCTAATGTTAAAATTCACCAATTTTGTATCTCAAAAATTCAAAAAGATGATCCACATGAAAAAACTTAACTTCGCTATAGCCATGCTTGCAGTAGCTATGATCTTCTCGGGTTGTAAGCTGGGCAAGATGATCAAATTAGCATCTGATCAGGATCTAACGATTGATCCTAATCCACTAGAATTAAAAGGAGATGAAGTGCCATTCACTATGTCGGCAGTTCTTCCTCCTAAAATGCTTCCCTCAGGAACCATGTATACTATCAATACGATCTATCAATATGGTGATCAGGAAGTTGCAGTGGGATCTGTGGATTTCAAAGCAGAAGATTTTCCTAACAGTAGCAGCTCTACGTCAAGAAAATCTGAAAATTTCTCTTTTCCTTACCAGGATGGTATGAACCCGGGTACTTTGTATGTAGAAGGAGTTGCTACCATCACAGCCAGTGGAAAATCTAAAACTTCTCCTAGAATGGAAGTAGCAAAAGGACTTGTAACTACTTCTGCATTCGCTAAACCAGTTGTTTTAACTGCACTTGCAGACCATGGATATAATGACAAAGAAGAGTTGGAGCCTACAAACATCAACTTCTACTTTGAGCAGGGAAGATCAAGGATCAACCCAAGATTGTCTACCGATGGTACTTCAAACAGTGAGAAGACAAAAAACATGACAGCTTTTATTGCTGAGAAAAACGTAACCAGAACTGTTACAATCACTGGTACTCACTCTCCTGAAGGTTCTGAGACTATCAACTCTGATCTTTCTAATGACAGAGCGAAAGCCATCGAAGACTTCTACAGAAAGCAAATGAGCCGATATGACTACAAGGACATTGCTGATGAAATCAACTTTATTCTTAAGCCTGTAATTCAGGACTGGAGCGAATTTAAAGCAGCTTTATCTGCATATGATGGTATCTCTTCAAGTGAGAAGAGTGAATGGACAAACATCATCAACGGTTCAGGAACATTTGTTGACAAGGAAAAGCAATTACAAAAACTTTCTACTTATAAGCAGGTATTTAAGGATATCTATCCTGGATTGCGATCTGCAAAAACTGAGATCCTTACAGTAGTTGTTAAGAAGCCTAATGCTAAAATCGCTGTATTGTCTAAAGGTATCGTAAGTGGTAATGTTTCTATGGATTCATTGACTATGAATGAGTTCTTATTCTCAGCTACGCTTACTCCTTCTTTGGATGAGAAAGAAGCTATCTACAAAACAGCTACTAAATCAGGTGACTGGAGAGCTCACAACAACCTGGGCGCTACTTTGCTTGAAAAAGCTAAAATGACTGGCGATTCTAAATTGATTCAGGACGCAATCACTCAACTTGAAATTGCTGCTAATAAACAAAAATCAGCTATTGTTCAAACTAACATGGCTGCTGCAGCAATGCTTCAAGGTGATAAAGAAAGTGCTTCTGAAGCCATCGACGGTGCAATGGGTGCTTCTCCTTCCAACATGGTATCTGCCAAATTGAAAGGCATGAAAGGTTCACTTCAATTGATGAGTGGTGACTACGAAGAGGCAAAAGCTTCTTTCGCTTCAGCTGAAGCAAGTCCTGAAGTAACCTTCGATAAAGGTCTTACAAGCTTATTGACTGGTGATTACGGTGATGCTCAAACTACTTTGAGTGGAGTAACTGACAGTGAAAAATTATCTGCTGATGCTTACTATCTAAAAGCCATCGCTAGCGCTAAACAAAACAATGCTCAGGGTCTTGGATCAAACCTTAAGCAAGCAGTTAGTAAAGATGCTTCATTGAAAGAAAAAGCATTGAACGACTTGTCTTTTGCAAACTTTGCAGACGCAGTTGCAGAAGCAGTGAGATAATCAATCATTTCTCAAAAACATTCAAAAAAGCTCTCCTTTCGGGAGGGCTTTTTTATTTTATATAGATTAATTTAGCGCCCTGAAAACATCGTTTACTATGAGAGAAATTCAATTTAGAGAAGCCCTTGGAGAAGCAATGAGTGAAGAAATGCGACGTGACCCTGCCATCTTTTTGATGGGAGAAGAAGTTGCAGAATATAATGGAGCTTATAAAGTGAGCCAGGGGATGCTCGATGAATTTGGTCCTGATCGCGTAATTGACACCCCAATCTCTGAATTAGGCTTTACTGGTTTAGGTATAGGTGCTGCCATGAACGACCTACGACCAATCATCGAATTCATGACCTTCAATTTCTCTTTGGTGGCCATAGATCAAATTATAAACGGTGCTGCCAAAATGATGTCCATGTCAGGTGGTCAATTTAAAGTACCGATCGTATTCAGAGGACCTACCGGAAATGCCGGACAATTGAGCTCCCAGCATTCACAAAACTTTGAAAACTGGTATGCAAACACTCCTGGTCTCAAGGTAGTGGTACCTTCCAACCCTTATGACGCTAAAGGACTACTTAAGTCTTCTATCAGAGACGACGATCCTGTTATCTTCATGGAGTCGGAGTTGATGTATGGTGACAAAGGAGAAGTTCCTGAGGAAGAATACCTGATTCCGATTGGAGAAGCCAAAATAGTGAAAGAAGGAACTGATGTAACGCTTGTTTCTTTCGGTAAATTCATGAAGGTAGCCAACGAATCAGCCGCTGAAATGGAAAAAGAGGGTGTTAGCGTAGAAGTGATTGACCTTAGAACTGTACGACCTATTGACTATGCTACTGTGATCGAATCCGTAAAGAAAACCAACAGGCTGGTAATCGTGGAAGAAGCATGGCCTTTGTCATCTATTGCATCAGAATTGAGTCATTATGTACAGCGACATGCATTCGACTTCCTGGATGCTCCCGTGCATAGGATCAACAACCGTGACCTGCCGCTTCCATATGCCCCTACATTGATTGAAGAGATCCTTCCTAATGTGAAAAGGACTATTGAAGCCATCAATGCAGTATGCTACAGGTGATATACTAAGGATTTATTTCCTTGAAGACATATAAATACAACCCCTGAAGTTTTCAGGGGTTTCTTTTTTTGTTGGCAAGAAGAGCGATAATTACTTATTGGCGAAGCATTCCTGATAGTGCTTTGGCACCTCCCATTTTATTCATGGTCTTCATCATCTTCTTCATCTGACCGAATTGTTTGAGCAGCTGATTTACCTGGTTTACATCCGTACCACTCCCCTTTGCGATACGCTGTTTTCTGCTACCGTTGATGATGTCTGGCATCTCACGCTCTTTTGGAGTCATTGACTTAATGATGGCTTCAATGGGCTTGAGTGAATCATCATCGATATCCACATCTTTGATAGCCTTACCTACTCCGGGGATCATCCCCAGGAGATCCTTCATGCTACCCATCTTTTTGATTTGCTCCATCTGGGAAAGAAAATCATCCAGACCAAACTGGTTTTTCTTGATCTTTTTGTTGATCCTCCTGGCTTCATCTTCATCGAAGGTTTGCTGCGCTTTCTCTACAAGAGATAGCACATCACCCATTCCAAGGATCCGTTTGGCCATCCTGTCAGGATAGAAGATGTCAATGGCGTCCATCTTCTCCCCTGTACTGATATATTTGATCGGCTTGGTTACCTCCTTGCGAATGGATAAGGCTGCACCACCACGGGTATCACCATCCAGTTTGGTCAATACAACGCCATCAAAGCTGAGCCTTTCGTTGAAGGTTTTGGCAGTATTGACAGCATCCTGACCGGTCATGGAGTCCACGACAAACAGTGTCTCTGAAGGATTGATGTTTTGCTTGATGGCTGATATCTCATTCATCATGGCCTCATCTACCGCCAATCGACCAGCCGTATCTATGATCACTGTTCGTTTACCATTCTGCTTGGCATACTTCACAGCATTTTCAGCAATTTTTATCGGGTTTTTCTCCTCCGGCTCGGTATAGACCTCCACATCTACCTGCTCACCTAAAACCTTCAGCTGATCAATCGCAGCCGGACGGTAGACGTCACAGGCAACAAGCAGAACAGTTCTTCCCTGCTTCTTTAAATGGTTGGCCAGCTTACCACTAAACGTGGTCTTACCGGAACCTTGCAAACCGGAGATCAGAATGGTATTGGGGTTCCCATCCAGGTTGATAGGCACATTGCTCTCCCCCATCAACAGGGTTAGTTCCTCTGCTACAATTTTCGTGAGTAGCTGACCTGGCGATACTGCAATAAGTACATCACGCCCCAAAGCCTTTTCCTTGATGGTATCGGTAACCTCTTTAGCAACCTTATAGTTTACGTCAGCATCAATAAGTGCTCTTCGTATCTCTTTAACCGTAGCCGCAACATTGATCTCGGTAATGGTACCCTGTCCCTTTAAGGTCTTGAAAGCCCTGTCTAGCTTAACACTTAAATTATCAAACATAGAAATTCAAATTAGAGGGCAAAATTAATAAACAAAGGATGGAAATGCTTTAAGAATAAGGTATTCTCATTTACCGCTCATCAAGTTTTACGACAGAATACCTATAAATCGGCAACCTTTATACAAACAACACAGTATGCCTACTATAGTACCTTGTATTACATAATATTGAAAGCCATGAAAAAGTTTACGTTTCTCCTATCTCTGTTCATGATCATTGCTTTTACAGGCAATGCCCAAAAGAAAATCAAGGAAAAAGACCTGATCGGTCAATGGAAAATGGTCATCAACCTGGAAGAAGGATTTGAAAAGGCTAAAGAAGAATTGGATGACAATGACGATGAATTTCTTGGCAAATTGATCCTGAGCTCAATAGAAGGTTTTGCTTCAGCCATTTTGGATGAGGTGGATATTTATATGGATTTTCAGAAGGATGGAAAACTTAGGGTCATTGTAGAAGCCTTCGATGAAAAAGAAGTTGAATACAGTGAATGGATCATCAATGACAAGGGATTTCTATTAATAAATGATGGTAAAAATGATGTAGATATTGATCATTGGATCCTAGAAGATGATGTTTTAGTTGGGTATGATGAAGACGGAGAAAAAAACATGGCATATCTTGTTAAGATAATTTAAAAAATAGCGGCACATTTTCATTGTAATGTCAATTATCCTATGTTACTTTGCGTTTGAGATAATATTATTCTTAATTCGTTAATAATCAGCTAAAGTATCATAGGATTTCTTATGAAAAACAAAAAGATCACTCGCTTACTGCTATCTTGCTTTACCTACATGTGTTTAATGTCATTTTTTGGATGTGAGGATGATAACACTATTCAGAAACTGGTAGAATTGAGAAATAATACTGCAACTACGCTTACGCTACTTATACCTTAATTAGTTATCAAGGATCTTTTTGAGATCTGCAGGAGAGTAGTTGATTGACTTAAGCGTTTTGTTATCCCCTTTCCTAAACACAAGGTACTTTCCGTCTTCCTTTCTATAATAACAGGCTGTTTTACGTTCCTTTTCATAGTATTCTACTGTAGCCTGAGCTTCTTCTTCAGAATTACATGCTTTACTCATATTTGATCGCTGAACCTCATCAAATAGTTGCACAAACTTTTCACCCAGTCCAAATTCAAGCACTGCGCCGGACAATACATATTGGATATCACAGAGTGCATCTGCGATCTCTACAATGTCTTTGTCCTCAATAGCTTCCTGCAGTTCTTTCAGCTCTTCAGCAATGAGGGACACGCGCAATTCACAGCGCTTCTCATCAGGGATGGTTGGCTTTTCTAATACCGGATGGTGAAAGGTCTTATGAAATTCTGCTACCTGATTGAGTGAGTCGATTTTATCCATTATATCCAATTATCTATTTATTATTCCTTATTGCCAATATGATAAAATACAGGAAGCCACCGAAGGTAAACCCCAGAATGATTATCATTGATATGATAGCCGAATAGGTCATTTTCCTGCCACCATTTTTTGGTATATATATTTATTTAGAACTATTCCTACAAGAAGCACACTCCCCCATTGCGTGACGATGGTGGCATTGCTATAAACATCAAAAACATTCCACCCTCCCGATTCGGTAAACCAGGGATATTCACTGTATCCCTGAGACATCCACCAGTAAATCAGCCCCAGTGCCAGGGGTATATTGAGATAAATGCAACTGGCAAAATACCACTTGTTTACCCTTAAGTCCGAATCAAGATCGATCAGTTCAGCTTTAAACCTGAGGGGGTTGTATTTAACAACGGCAAACAAAATAAAGAACCCGCTCAAAATCAACCCCAGCCCCCAAACCCAGTCCTGATTTGTAAAAAAATCCAGGTTATAAGCTGACGGAAAGCCAAAAGCTATAAAAGCTACAATAATCAACAGCGTGGTTTTCCTTCTTGGGATCCCAAAGTCTACAATGTTACTAATAAAGAGCTCAATCATCGGAAGAAAAGAACTAAAAGCTGCAAACAGCAAGGTCAGGAAAAACAGTACTGCCATATATTCCCCAGCCGGGATTCTGGCAAACAAATCAGGAATCACATTGAAGGTAAGTGCCTGATTACCTTGCTGCAAATAACTGATCGCTTCAGCTTCGGTAGGTGCCAAAGCAAATACCGCGGGCAGAATAGCCATGCCAGCAATCAGCGAGGCTGTATTATTTCCAAATGCCCCTATGAAAGTATTGAGTGTAACATCTTCTTGCTTTCTGGAATAGGCTGAGATGGTCATCAGCAGCCCCCACCCTGCCCCGGTACTCCAGGCAGACTGCGATAATGCTTCAATCCATACTTTGGGCTCTTTCAGGTATTCTACTTTGAAAGTAAACATGTATTCCAGCCCCAGAACACCATTCTCAATAGACAAGGCGGTAAAAATGATGACGATCAGCAACACAAAAAGTGTGGGTATTAAAACCTTGTTCACTCTTTCGAGCCCTTCTCTTATTCCTTTCACCAGCATGAAAACACCCGCCAGAATGACGACAACAAACATTGCGATGGTGGTCCAGTTGGCGTTAGAGATTGACATCCATTGGCTCTGCAGGAAATCGGGCTGTTGCTGAAGGGTGTCGGCAAAGGAAATCCCCTGGAAAGTATCTATGACATTCCCGATAGCCAGAAATAAATATTGCATAGACCAGGCCGTGACCACCGAATAGTAAAATGCAATTCCCAGGGTGCACATGGCAATAAAAAAGCCCATCCATGTCATTCCGGGTGAAGTCACCTTGCTCATGGAATGTATCACCCCATGCTTAAATTTCTTGCCGATGGCAAATTCGGAAAGCAACAGCGGAATAGACCAGATTAACAGAAACAGTATCCACAACAGGATGAACGAACCACCGTATTGACCAGCCAGCCTGGGAAAACGCCATAAATTCCCTGCCCCTATGGCCATGCCCAATGAGGCCAGGATAATCCCCCAACGATTGGTAAACCGATCCTTTTGATCCATTAATGATTTACTGTCAATTGGCTACTTCTTTTTACTAATTGAATTAACTGTTCGGTATAGATAAATGAGTATCAGGAAAAGCAATACCAATCCCGGGAGACTTCCTCCCCATGGTTCATCCGTAAGCGATACACTCCATCCAAAAGTCGCCAAAAGAGCGATGAGAATGCCCATCAAGGCTTCTCCGGTTATTAAACCTGAGGCAATGAGTAATCCACTGTTTGATGCAGAATCTTTTAACTCCGTGGAAACCTTGTTCTTCCTAAAGCTGCGATCCAATGCCCAGGCAATCAATCCTCCGACAAATATCGAGCTATCCAACTCGAAGGGTAAATAAAGCCCTACAGCCACTGCCAGCACTGGCATCCTAAACGTAGACCCTCTTTTCTTTAAATAAAGATCTGTGATGATGATCAAAATCCCGATGCATCCTCCGATGGTGATGATCGTCCAGGGAAGCTCACCTCCGAAAATCCCGGTCGCTACACTCATCATCAAAGTAGCCTGAGGAGCAGTCAACGGATTGGGATGTTCGGCAGTTGGACTTCCAATACCTTTTGAAGCCAGGAGCAGGTTCAACACAGGTGCGATGAGCAGCGCTCCGGCAATTACCCCAATCATCTGCATGATCTGCTGATTCCTGGGTGTCGCACCTAATATGTAACCAGCTTTAAGGTCCTGCATGTTGTCTCCTGCTATGGCTGCAGCACAACATACTACAGCACCAACAAGAATCGCTCCTGCTGCGCCACTGATAGCCCCACCGGAACCCATCAACAGCAAAAGCAAGAGTGAGGTAGATAATATGGTGGCAATGGTCACACCGGAGATGGGGTTGTTTGACGAACCAACCAAACCAGCCATATAACCGGCTACGGCAGAAAACAGAAAACCGGCAAATATCATGATCAGTGCCATAAACAGGGTAATCGGAACATCCTCAATGATCGAGACATAGATGAAAAAGATAGGAATAATCAGAATACCGATCCCAATGATCACCCACGACATGGGTGTATCCAGCTCAGTCCTGGCTGTATCACTTATCTTTTGAGCGCCCTTTTTGAAAGCCTCTACACCTGCTTTGAAAGAAGTAACGAGGGCACCTCGTAAGTTCAGCACTGCCCATATACCACCAACGATCATTGATCCAACACCCAGAAACCTCATTTTAACGCTCCATAAACTGATCCCCAGCGCTTCGGCATGTATTTGATCAATGCTCGTAAATTTTCCGGCTGCAATCAGTTCATTGGCTACGGATTCAAATCCATTGATCCATACATAGGCAGGAATCGCTAGCCACCAGGTGATCACCCCACCCAAGAAAACAAGGGTAGCAATATTGAGTCCTACTATGTACCCCACAGCCACCAGGGCTGGTGAAAGGTTCAGACTAAAGTACAGATACAATTTTTGGTTGAGGATCGTGGCTCGCTCGAATATTCCATTCCAGAGATTGAGGGCCTCATATCCAAACTTGAAGATCCCTCCCATCAAAGCACCATATACCAGGTACATGACTGATTTTCCACCTGTCTCACCGGACTTCAGCACCTCCGCTGTGGCTACGCCTTCCGGAAACATCAGGTTTTCTTCAACGATCAAAGCTTTTCTGAGCGGAATAGTAAAAAGTACTCCAAGCACGCCACCACAGATGGAAATAAATGTGGTTTCGATATAATTAAATTCCTGCCAGTACCCCATGATGACCAGGGCCGGTATGGTGAAAATAACTCCGGCGGCCAAGGATTCTCCGGCCGAGGCTGCTGTCTGAACCATGTTATTTTCCAGGATGTTGGCATCCTTGAAGGCTTTTAGAATAGCCATGGATATCACAGCAGCTGGTATAGACGCTGAAACGGTGAGTCCGGAAAATAAACCGAAATAAGCATTGGCTGCTCCAAGAATTACTGATAATAGTGCCCCCAGTATAATGGCACGAAAGGTTAGCTCATTGAGACGGGTCTCAGGGCTGATGTAAGGTCGCATAGGATTGAAAAAAGGTGATACAAAAAATTCAATGCAATGCTAACAAAAATGCTCATTTGAAGTATTAAAACAAAGGGTACCTCCACTAAAAGTGTAAATCCAGATTTCCACTACCAGTGGCAGCATCTATGACGATAGGTCCGTCGCCTTCCAGGTACTGCCTTTTAAATGCATTTCCATTCACGCTGATTGTTCCGGAACCGGTCATCAATTGAAATTTAAAGTCGTCATGTGGGTTGCTCAGGTCTATCTTCAGATTGCCTGAGATGAGCGCAAATTTCGAATCACCTGTAATCAACAATTGACGGGTATAAATGTTGCCGGATGTTGATGTGACTTCAACCCGGCCCTTAATCTCCCTAAGGGTTACATTGCCGGAAGTGGATGATAGGTGGACAGGGCCGATGATGTTGTGTAGATAGGTTGAGCCAGAAGTCCCTGAAGCCCTGACCGTTCCCTGAACATTACCGATATATTTATCACCGCTGGTAGACCTAAATTGTGCTTCTCCCTGAAGATTCTCAATAGAGATGTCTCCGGAAGTGGTTTCTACCCGGAGGTCTCCTATGACTTCGGACAGGCTAACATCTCCACTTGATGATTTAAAATGATACGTACCCGAGATCAGGTTATCTCCTTTAATATCTCCTGTTGTGTTGTCAATATTCAGCAAAATTCCCTTAGGAATATGAAGTTGAATGCGAGCCTTACTGATATAATTCGACTTTCTTCCCCGGTGCCTTACATGAATCACCAGTGTACCTGAAGTGCTCAGATCGGAAGATATCGTGAAATCGTCTGGGCGACCACTTCCTTCAATTTCTCCCAAAAACCTGATTTTTGGGTCATGAGAGATCTTCACATCACAAAATGATCCATATAGGTGGATCTTTGATATATTCTCAGCTTCGAATTCATGATATGCCAGCCTCCTTTGACTTTGGGCATCATGAAGCAGCATTAGACACAGTAGTAAACCAATAATCCGAAACATGAGCATTCTTTTGATCAAAGACCAAAAGAACATTCAAAGGTTTCCTCAGTGGCAAACAGAATATTAGCCTATTTTGGATTTTGTCAAAGTAGCCAGTAGCCTTAAGCTTTCTTTCAGATAAGGATCTTCGGATAACTTCTTGGCTATGCTATCAACTTCCATTTTTTCTTCCCCCAATTCATTGATATCGATGGTAGTTGAAAGATCATTACTGGCGTTTTCAGCCTGTTGTTCTTTCAGCCGTTCCTCATAGTTGAGAGAAATTGATTTGATGTACTTGTCTTCCTTGATCCGTTCTACGTCTTCGGCAAGGGTCCTCAGGTCTTCATCAGTTTTAAGGTGTTTTTCATACAACTTTTTCAAACTGGCCATCAAATCGTCTGAGATGGTATTCTCTTTTTTGAAATTAGTTGTCTTGATCTCATCCCAGGGCAGCGCATTAGACATGTTGCTTTCACCAAAAGCTTCATCATCATAAGGAGATGGAAATGCAATGTCAGGGGCTACCCCAATATGTTGCGTACTGCTACCTGTGACCCGATAAAATTTCGCCAGTGTCATTTTTAGTTGTCCCAACTCCACACCAGAATTTCTCAAATACAAATCAAGGTCGATCAGGTTCTGAACAGTTCCTTTTCCAAAGGTATTTTCACCCAGTATGATACCACGTCTATAGTCCTGAATGGCGCCTGAAAAGATTTCTGATGCCGACGCACTATACCGGTTGGTTAATACTGCGAGAGGCCCCTCATAGTAATAACCCGGATTTTCATCCACATAAATGTCTACCGAATCATAAGTGTCCCGCACCTGCACCACCGGACCTTCATTGATAAACAACCCTGTGAGTTCTACAGCCTCCTGTAACGAACCACCCCCATTGAAGCGAAGATCGATCAATAAACCATCCATGCCGTCCTCTTGCAGCTCAGCGATTAGTCTCTTAACATCCCGAGTGGTACTGGTATAGTCTTCTTTGCCCTGGTGCATCTCCTCAAAATCAATGTAGAATTGAGGAATCGTGATCACTCCAAGTTTAAAAGTTTCGCCATTTTCGATGATTGGAATCATCTGCGACTGAGCGGTAGATTCTTCCAGCTTGATCTTATCTCTCACAATCCTGACAGTATCAGGCAGTGCGTTGATGTCTTTATCATGTTTCAATACCTGAAGCCTGACCACCGATCCTTTGGGGCCCCTGATTTTTTGTACCACATCATCGATTCTCCAGCCGATCACATCTTCAAATACACCACTATCACCTTGCGCAACTCCAATGATCCGGTCATTCTTCTGCAATTGCTTGCTCTTAAAGGCAGGTCCACCCGGGATGACGTCTTCCACTTTGGTATAGTCGAGCTGTTGGGTAAGTCTGGCACCAATCCCTTCCAGGGATGCACTCATGTCAATCTGGAAATTCTCTTTGGCGATCGGTGAGAAATAATCAGTATGCGGATCATATGTGCTGGTAAAAGCATTCATGTAGGTCTGGTACACATCCTCACTGTTGTACTGATACACTGATTTGCGAACCCTGGCGTATCGTTTGAGCAATGATTCTACAATATGGTCCCAGTCCTGCCCTGTCAGCTTGTAGCTTAGCGCCTGATTTTTGATGATCTTCCTCCATAGCTCATTAAGGTCTTCCCTGGACTGCAACCAATCTTCTCGCTCAATCTCTAACTCTTCATTGGCAGACCAGTCAAACTCTTTGGCCAATAAGACATCCAGGTAATCCAGTCTTTCCAAAGATCGCTCTCTATATATTGAAAACACCTGAAAGGCAAAGTCAAGCTTACCATCAAGCAGTTCATCGTCAAGTTGATGTCTATATTTTGATAAGAATTCAATATCACTCTTCAGGAAATTAGCTTTGTTAGGGTCTAATGCATTTAAATAGTTATCAAAAACCTCCGAGGAAATAGAGTCATTCAGCCACTTCTTTTTGTAATGGTACCTGGTCAATAAATCGACAATGGCCTTTGTCTCAGCGGGATGCTCCTGCTTCGGGCGAAGCATTTCCAGGGTATCAGAGCGAAGCAACTCAATGGCTCCTGCGGCTTTATCATTACTGGATGGCTCCAGATATCCCCACCCCACTACCAGGGAAAACAGTACTAACAATAACTTATTCATTACCTAAATGTAATTAATTAGCAAATAATTTATTAGATATTTAACATACCTTTCCTGAAATAGGTTTGCTCAAATATCGTTCCCAATTAAGGTTGAACTTAACGCCTTTGATGATCCCATACAAGTGCGGCGGCACCAAGAATTGCAGCATTCTTATCCATCATTCCGGAAGGCAACAGCTTCACTTTATCCTTGTAAAATGGCAGAAGATATTCTTCCATATATCTCTTGGTAGGTTCAAATATCCATTTACCTGCCTTCGCCAGCCCTCCAAGTAGGAAGAACGCTTCCGGATGCGAGAATGTTGTGAAGTTGGCTAGTGCCTGACCTAAATATTTTCCTGTCAACTCATAAGCTTCAATAGCTATCGGGTCACCTTCCTCCGCAGCTTTGGTGATGATCTCACCATGTAAGTCATTGAAAGAATAATCCCTTAAAACACTGTCTTTGAGAGAATCGCATAGCAGGAAGAATACATTTCTTTTTAATCCGGTGGACGATACATATGCTTCCAGCCCTCCTCTGCGATCAAGTCCGGTCCATCGGCCATTGTAGTCAATGACAATATGGCCCAACTCTGCGGCCTGAGAATCATAACCGTAGATCAACTTACCATTGCTAACCACTCCGGAACCCAATCCTGTGCCTAGCGTAATGACAATGAAATCCTGCATGCCTTTGGCTTCACCATAAATCATTTCACCAATAGCTGCTGCATTGGCATCATTGGTGATATGCACAGGTTTGTCAAAGCGTTTCTGCAATTCCTCAGTCACCCTGAGTATTCCTTTCCATTTGAGATTAGCCGGATGCTCGATGGTCCCCCGGTAATAATTGGCATTAGGAGCTCCTACACCCATTCCTACCACTTCCAGCTCCACAGATGATTTTTCTATCAGCTGAGTATAAGTTTGTACAAGCTTATCGAGAAACTGCTTAAAATCCTTTCCTTTTTGCGTTGGAAACTCTGTATGACCATACATATTTCCATTCAGATCAACAATCCCAACCTTGGTGAGTGTACCTCCAATATCTACACCAATCGCTACCTTTAAAGACATATAATTTTATTACGGAAAAACGAAGATTTCAAAGATATAAAGGTTCACCAATTGATAAGCGTAAATCATTATTTTAGTGCGACTATTATCACATTTTCCTACCAATGTCGAAAATAAATGCCAATTATCTGTTTGTATATGGGTACCTGATGAGAAAAAACAGACTCATCAAAGAATTAGGTGTTCCGGACATGCCTGTGGAATATTTAGGTGATGGATTTATGTATGCACACCTCTATAGAGTGGCGGGATTCCCGGGACTGGTGTATGACAACAGCAGAAAACACAGAACATATGGCGAAGTTTATTTGGTCAGAGAACAAAAAGTCTTTTTTGAGGAAATGGATGAATATGAGCTAGCCCTACCCAATTATAAGAGACACGATGCCAATTATCACAGGAGAGTACGACCTGTGCACGTAGCAAACGGACCGACACTACCCTGTTGGGTGTATGAGTATATACTCCCTACCGATCATTTAACCCGGATCAAGACGGGCAGATTTGAACTTTTGATATAATTTTAACCAAAACAGCACTGCCATGCCCACTATCCAGCTCAACCACCTGATATGCATCCTCAATGACGAGATAGACAAAGATGAGGTCTTCCTGAAATATAAAGGAAAGAAAATCTGGCCTGAGGGCATCTACAAGTCTGTTGATAATGAAGAGAAAAAGGACATCGGTATCACTTTCGAGCACAAGAATGTCAATGAGCCCATGGTCATTGAGCTTTGGGACTTCGATTACTTATCGCCAAATGACCATCTGGGTACTTTCACCATGAAAGTAGATGAAAAAGAGGGCGGACCTTACCAAACCAGCATGGTTTTGAATGAAAAAAGAAGTACAGCCTCTTATATCCTGAATTGGGAGATCTTGTAAAACACTTCTGAACTTAAGCGTTTTCGCTCTCGAAAAACACCAAAAATTGGCTTCAAAATCAATCAATCGTTGATTTTGACCCATTCACAATCTTAAGATATCCACTTATAGATGATTAATACCCATTCATCGATCATATAGGGAAATTACCTACGCCTGGTACGTGAATTGCATACTTACCTACTATAAGTAATTCAACAGTTCAGGTAATGAAATCTCTTAAATCAATCTTAATCTTAATCATCATGACAGTGTCAGTGTCTGCTGCACATGCACAGACCTATATTGCTCCAGGTTCTGCTGGTGATATTGAATTGAATGGAGATGACGTGACCATTGGAGGTATCGGAACTTTTACTATTACTGAGCTTAAGCTCAAAAGTGCTGCAACGCTTAAGATTCCTGCTGGTGTTATCGTTATTGTGAATGGAAAATTTGAAAATAAGGCAGGTAGCATTATCACCATCGACGGGGAATTAATCTTAAATGGCACTGAAAACGAAAATAAAGGTGAAGGAGTAATTGATGGTATGGGAATTCTATATGCTCCTAATGGCATCAAAAACAAAGGCGGTGCTACCATCTTTGGTAACTCAAGAACTTATCCTGACTGCCTTGGAGGTTGTTCATATTCTACCTTACCTGTTGAATTGCTTTCTTTCGATGCCACTTTCGAAAAAAATGTAAAGATCACCTGGTCAACGGCTACTGAAGTGAATAACGAATACTTCTCGTTAGAAAGATCTGAAGATGGAGTTGAATTTTATGAGATCGCCCGAATCGAGGGAAACGGAAACTCAACTGAAGTAATTGAATATACTTTCGAAGACGATACTTACAAAAGTGAAGTTGAGTACTACAGATTGACTCAGGTTGACTTCGATGGTCAGTATGAGGTTTTCAATGCCATCCGTGTAGAAACTAACATGGGTCAAACAGAAAACACTTTCAACGTATACCCTACAGTGGTGACTCAGGGTAAAGTAACCATCGAAGGTGAAAAACCTTTCCAGGTGAAAGACATTCAGGTAATCAGCCTGACGGGTACTTCAAATATTTACCAACCTAACACTTCTGAAGTTGGATTTAGAAATGTAGAAGTGGACATGAACGGATTGCAAAACGGATTGTACCTGATGAAAATGGTTTCTGAAGACGGAAATGAGATGACTTCAAGAATCATTGTTAAATAATTACCATCTGATAATGAACAGAAAGGCACAATGACATTCAAATAATGTTTGTCTTTGTGCCTTTGCTACTTCAGGACCTTTTGGATTAAATTAGTGATCCCTAACTGCCACCGGCCCAAAAACGAACTCATAGCATAAACAATCCGGCAGCGGGAATTAAACCATTTAACAATAGTCTATGAAAATCAATAAACTTATAATCTATAGCCAGCTGTTAGCACTGGCTTTAATCTTTCATACTTGTGTGGATGTAAAAGAGGATGCTCAGCAATATATTGATGGTTATACGGAAGAACTTTTGGGCCTGTATTATGCATCGGCTGAGGCAGCCTGGAAAACAAATACCCAGATAGTAGAAGGTGATACCATGAATGCCTATGAATCCAAAAAGGCCGATGAGGCATTGGCATCCTTCATGGGGAGTATCGATAACATCGAAAAGACCCGGAAATTTCTGGAAAGCAAGGACCAGCTTACGGATCTTCAGGTACGCCAATTGGAAGCCATTCTGTATAGTGCGGGAAGCAACCCACAGACAGTAGAGGACCTTGTGAAAGAAAAGATCAAGGCTGACATCGCTCAGACGGAGACTTTGTATGGATTCACCTATACCCTGAATGGTAAAGAGGTAAGCACCAACGAGATAGACAACATCCTTTATCACAACAAAAACCTGAATGAACGCCTGGCTGCATGGAAGTCAAGCAAAGAAGTTGGTCCTGAATTAAAAGATGGGCTGGAAAACCTAAGAAATCTGCGCAATCAGACGGTGCAGGCCCTTGGATATAATGATTACTTCACCTACCAGGTTTCCGAGTACGGACTGACCACAGAAGAAATGATGGATATGATGGAAAAGCTTCATGAGGAGCTACTTCCATTGTACCGTGAGTTACATACTTATGCAAGATATGAGCTAGCCCGGCAATATGGCGTTTCAGAAGTGCCCGACTATCTGCCAGCCCATTGGGCACCCAACCGCTGGGGGCAGGACTGGGGACCCATGATCAAGGTGGAAGGGATTGACATTGACAGTGCGCTGGCCAATAAAAGCCCCGAATGGATTGTGAAAGAAGGAGAAAAGCTCTACGTCAGTCTGGGTTTTCCTGAATTACCGGATACTTTTTGGGAAAAGTCCAGTCTCTACCCTTACCCACCAGACTCTGCAGTCAAAAAGAACAATCACGCCTCTGCCTGGCACATGGACCTAAAAGATGATGTGAGAAGCCTGATGAGTGTAGAACCCAATGAAAAGTGGTTTCAAACCTCCAATCATGAGCTGGGCCATATTTATTATTACATCTCTTATACCAACCCGGATGTGCCTCCCCTTCTCAGAGGTGGTGCCAACAGGGCATTCCATGAAGCCATTGGGTCTATGATGGGCGCCGCAGCCCTGCAAAAACCTTATCTCGTTGGTAGAGGATTGATTGATCAAAATTCAAAATCTGACAACATCCAAAAACTACTGGCTGAAGCCATGGACTATGCCGTCTTCATTCCGTTTGCAGCTGGCACTATGAGCAATTTTGAAAAGGCACTTTATGTGGATGGGTTACCTAAAGATCAATTCAATGCCAAATGGTGGGAAATCGTGAAGAAATATCAAGGAATCGTACCACCGGATGATCGGGATGAGGAATACTGCGATGCCTGTACCAAAACACATATCAACAATGATCCGGCTCAATATTATGATTATGCCCTGTCCTACATCATCCTATTTCAGCTGCATCAACACATTGCAGAAAATATCCTGAAACAGGACCCCCGTGAAACCAACTATTATGGAGCTACCGCGGTCGGGGATTTCCTAAAAGAAATCATGCAGCCCGGCGCTACTAAAGACTGGCAGGATGTATTGAAAGATGCTACGGGAGAGCCACTCAATGCCACGGCCATGGTCAAATACTTTGAGCCGCTCGTAGACTGGCTCAAAGAGCAGAACAAAGGCAGGAAATATACCCTGTAACTTATCAACCCAAAGATGAAAAACCCAACCCCACCCCTTATCGGCTTGTTTGTATTACTTTTTGCCTGCATGCCCCCTTCAGGGCAGACTGAGCTAAAGGGAATACATCCGGGCAAGGATCACCAACAATTCTGGACCTATCATGGTCAGGAAATGCTATTGCTGGGTGCCAGTGATGATGACAACCTTTTTCAAATGAATGGGGTTGTCGAACACCTGGAGCTTCTGAAGCAAAATGGTGGCAACTACGTGCGGAATACCATGTCATCCAGGGATTCAGGAAATGTCTGGCCATTCGAGCTGATGGAAGACGGCTTGTATGACCTGAATGTGTTTAATGAGGAGTATTGGCAGAGGTTTGAGACTTTCCTTGACGAAACCAACAAGCGGGACATCATAGTGCAGATAGAAGTATGGGCCACCTTTGATTTCTATCGCGAAAACTGGTCAGCTAATCCCTTCAATCCTAAGAACAACAAAAACCTCAATGCCCGCAGAGACAAACTGGACACGTTGGTTTCTACTCACCCCGTTTTCACGGAAAACAATTTCTTCCGGTCCGTGCCTACGCAAATGTCTCTTCACCGGCCACTTTACTATCAGCAGAAATTCGTCGATAGATTACTTTCTTATAGCCTCAACTATGATCATGTGCTTTACTGTATGGACAATGAAACCTCGGTAAGTGCCGATTGGGGCAGGTTCTGGGCCGAATACATCAAAAAAGCTGCGCAGCTCAAGGGCAAGACCGTTTATTGTACAGAGATGTGGGATCCGCATAACCTGGATCATGCATTTCATTTCGAAACGTTCGATCATCCGGAGATCTATGACTTTGTAGATATCTCTCAAAACAACCACAACACCGGCCAGAAGCATTGGGATAATGCTTTGGCTCAAATTGATCGCCTGAGATCACTGGGCCATTTAAGGCCTGTGAATAATGTGAAGATCTATGGCAGTGCCACCAGGAGATTTACCAGCGATGAAGAAGGGATTGAAAACTTCATTCAAAATGTATTTGCCGGCTGTGCCAGTGTTCGCTTCCATCGGCCACCATCAGGTATTGGGCTCAACCTACAGGCACAGGCAGTGGTAAAGTCAGTTCGTGAAGCAACGGATAAAATAGATTGGTTCGATGCCAAACCTTCGAATGAACGGCTTGAAGACCGGGAGGAGAATGAAGCCTATTGCCGCTCCAATGGGAAGGAATTTGCCCTGTATTTTAACGATGGAGGCGAGATTTCACTCAATACCGGAACCAGCACATCACTTGCTATCGAATGGGTGGACGTGATGAACAACCTATGGACCGAACCAGCATCATTATCAATTACCAACAACAAGGCAACCATTGCTTCACCCGGAAAAGGAGACTGGATCGCCATCATCAAATAATCTTCTAATGAAATTTAACCTAACCCTGATCCTACTGGGAATATCATTCCTGTTTTATACCTGTGTTGAAAATAACGAAACAAGGCCTCCAAATATCATTCTGATCATGGCCGATGACCTGGGTTATGGAGACCTGGGCTGTTATGGCAATACCCGGATCAAAACACCCTACCTGGACCGATTGGCCAAAAATGGATTAAGGTTCACGGATTTCCATTCCAATGGTGCTGTATGCTCTCCTACCCGGGCGGCTTTGATGACCGGACTATACCAACAGAAATCAGGACTTGAAGGGGTGATATATGTGAAAGGCGAAACCCGAAAAGTTGGGCTCGATACTGCATTTACCACCATGGCAGAGGTCTTTAAGTCCGCTGGGTATGCCACCGGAATGATGGGCAAATGGCATCTGGGGTATGAAAAACAATACAACCCGGTACATCAGGGTTTTGATGAATTTATCGGGTATCTGAGTGGTAACATCGACTATAAGAGTCATTATGACAATGCAGGCATCTATGACTGGTATGATGGATTGGACAGCCTGGCTGAAAATGGATACGTCACCGACCTGATCGGGAAGCATGCTATTGATTTTGCCAGAAAAAACAAGGACAGGCCATTTTTCCTTTACTTGCCACACGAAGCACCTCATGTGCCTTTTCAGGGAAGAAACGACCCGGCTTTTCGGTACCCCGACAGGGAATTCACCTACCTGGGACCGGTGGAAGACCGGGAACGAGCATATAAGGACATGGTAGAAGCCATGGATGAGAGCATTGGGTTGCTTTTGTTGTCGCTTGAGTCAATGCAGCTACTGGAAAACACGCTGATCTTCTTCCTGTCTGACAATGGCGGCTATCAGCAGTATGGTGACAATGGGCCACTCAATGGCACCAAGGGCACACTGTATGAGGGAGGACATCGTGTACCAGCCATCGCCTATTGGAAAGGAAAGATCCGACCTGACGTATCGGATGATCTGCTGATGAGTTTTGATCTGTTGCCTACCCTCAGTTCAATGGCCAACATTGAAATTGATCAGCAAAAGTTTGATGGGATTGATTTTTCCAAAAGGTTATTTGGTGAGGAGTTGGGGCATGAGCGTAACCTTTACTGGCGATATCGTGGACAGAGAGCTATTAGGTCCGGTGATATGAAATTGTTATTGACAAAAAGTGATACGCTGTTGTTTGATCTGAACAAGGACCTCGGTGAAAAGGAAGACCTGAGCACAACTCGTCCGGAATTATTGGAATCTCTCTTAAATGACTATACCAGTTGGGATCAGGAGATGAATCAATATCAGTTGGTCACGGATTGATTTTTTTTGAGGTCTTTGAATATCTTTCTTTGCCACAAAGGCCCGAAGTCACTAAGGTGTACATTGGTGGCTATAAAGGTTCCGGATTACTTTAACAACTAGTACTTAATGAACTAAATTTATATGCGTGCAATCCATGGCTTCCACCAAAAAACCTAACTAATGCAATCCATTTCCACCAAAACAATCGAAACACCCATAGGAGAAATGATGGCAGGAGCAGTGGACGAAGGCATCTGCCTGCTGGAATTTCACGATCGCCGGATGCTACCACTACAATGGGACCGGATCAGGCAGCAGCTAAATGCTGAAACTATAACGGACAATCATCCATTGTTTGCTCAGCTTGAAACAGAATTAGCGGAATATTTCCATGAAGGACGCCAGTCATTTGACGTACCGATCATTTATCCGGGCTCCCCCTTCCAGGTAAAAGTCTGGGAATCGTTGCTGAAGATCCCCTACGGCAAAGTAAGATCCTATCATTACCAATCGGAGCTATTGGGCAACCCAAAAGCCATTCGTGCCATGGCCAAGGCCAATGGTGACAACCGACTAGCGATCATCATTCCCTGCCACCGCATCATCGGAAGCAATGGTGAAATGGTCGGGTATGGTGGAAAGGTCTGGCGTAAGAAATACCTGCTCGAGCTGGAAGGAGCCCTGGTAAAGCAGGGATCCTTATTCTGACAGCACCGGTTGCGTCCAGGCCACTTCCATGTCCCCGGCCTGGTAAGGATTTTCCTTTGGCCTTGAGCTAATCACTTTGGCCCTCACATACAGGTCTCCATCCTTCAACGAATATTTTGCGTAAACGCCATCAGCTTCCTCGAAAAAAGCACCGGTTTCTATGCCGTCACTGGTTTCTCTGGATCCAAAAAACTGGATTTTATAAGTAACACCTTCTTCCGGTTCTACCTCCACACTGAGTGTCTTCCCGTCAAAAGAAATGTCTTTCATGGTCACTCCGGTAGTGGCATAGAAATCGCCTGCTTCCATGGCTTCCACAATATTTTCAGGGGTTAAGACATCTGTATAAACCATTACCCATCCCCGACCAGGATTACTGTCCTTGGGCCCAAAATTGTGATAGGAATGTGCATCGTCGACAGCCAGTCCATAGATGCTCGGCTTTCCGTCTCTCAAATAGGCTGTCTGTACAAGATCCCACAATGCCTCCATCCCCGGACGCAGGGAGTCACCATAATTGTGGACCATTGGATGTCCATTATATACCTCGAAAAATCTTTCTCCTGACAGTTGGATCATGTCATCCGGGGTGATTGACCAGATAAAGTTCGGATGGTTGATATGTGGGAACATGGGTACATCCAGCTCTTCCCTTTGCTCCAGCACCTTGTCAATGTTGTTTTGCATCACATCAGACACTGAACTTCCTCCCTGAGGCTCAATCAGCTCCTGAATGTTTGTGACATTGATGTGAATGTGTTTGTCTTCAAACCTGTCTGTGATCTCTTCGGACTGAATAATCAGGAATTCGCCTTTTTCCTCAAATAGCGGTCGGTACTCGGCCAGGGTTTTGAGCTTTACTTCCAAAGTGCCAGCACTATCCTTTCGGGTCTCAATCCACTCTTCTCCATATTTGGCCAGGTATTTCTCATAGATAAACAATTTGTCTTCCGGAAAGCCTTTCCATTTGTCGCCTTCGGCCAGTGTATTGTGATCTGATAATACAATGAAATTATAATCATGTGTTTTGTACCAGTCCATGATCATCTCTGGAAAGTCATTGCCATCGCTCCAGAAGGAATGGGTATGTAAGTTTCCTTTGTACCACTTTTTCGATTCTTCTGGCTTCTCCGGAGCACAGGCTACAAATATTAATGCGGATAAAATGAATAAATGACTGATTCTGAACATTGGATAGATTGGTAAGTGTTAGCAGGTCCAATTTAAAGATTTAATTGAATTTGCGATAGCCATTACCTCGTTTTGATGGGGATTCATCAATTCTTAATACTTTCATAACCAGGCTTACAGCATCCCAAAAAATGTTAAAAACCTGAAAGCATGATGCTAAATGCATAATTTCGTATCTCAAATGAAGCAATATCTTCCATTAATCGTCTTGATTGCCTTATGTGCTGGTCAGCTCAAGGCCCAGCAATATGTTGAGGGGATCATTGTGGACCAGGAAGAGAATCCCCTTGGATTTGCGCACGCTACCAATACGGATCTGAATCTTGGTCAGGTCAGCAACATGAACGGTAAGTTTAACCTGCTGGCCCGAAAAGGCGATACCATCACATTTTCCTTCGTGGGCTTTATGAAAGAGACGCTGGTGGTAGAGTCCGTCCACCTCGTCAATTACTTAAAGGTGACCCTGACAGAGGATTCCCTGCTTTTGCCGTCTATCACCATCTATTCCGATCCCTATTTCAAGGTCCCGTTTAACTATCAGGCCGAGTCCATGGATATTGGCCTGGCAAAATCGGATAAGGACCCCATCAAACCCGGGTCACTCGGTCCGGGAGAGAGTGGCGGCGTGGGGCTTACCCTTTACGGACCCATCACAGCCTTCAGCAAGGACGCCAAAGAGCAACGGAAATATGGAAATGCCCTGGAGTCCAGCGCTGAGACCCATTACTTTGACCGATACATCGAGAATGATACTGTCAAGACCCAGCTATGCAAAATCTACGATATCGACTCCTCCACCTACGACCGCATCATCGTTTCCCTCAACAACCAGTATCCCCAAATACAAACCCTCAACAAGCCAGAAGAGATCTGGAACTGGCTGCTCCAGCATTTCCACAATGTGCTGAATTGAGGGCGTAGGGTCGAATTCCCTTCAGATAATTTAAACTACTTTTAGAGGTAGAATATCAATCCACTTGCATTACATACCCCGAATATTGATGTCTATTAAGTTTTCATTAACAGCCAATGGCCATCCCGCCATACTTTTCCTGCTCTCTACCCTAGCCCTTTTTGGATGCTCGGAAAAAAATGAGTCTGCCAGAAATGTTCCTCTGCATGAAATAGCAGGCAATGAGGAAGTAAAAGCCTACATGGAAGCCTTTGAAGGCCGGGGAGCCCAGTCTGATGACTCAGAGGTTACGCCACCCGAGAAAGCACTTCAAAATTTTAAAGTGGTAGATGACCTTAAGCTGGACCTGGTGTTGTCTGAGCCTCAAATCCATCAACCTGTAGAAATTAATTTTGATCATCGGGGAAGGCTGTGGGTAGTCCAGTATAACCAGTATCCATACCCCGAAGGAGTCAAAATTATCGATATTGACAACCACATAAGAGCTGTCTTTGATAAAGTTCCGGCACCACCACCAAAAGGCATCCGTGGTGCAGATAAGATCACCATTTTCGAGGATACGGATGGAAATGGAACCTACGATAAATCAACTGATGCCATCACAGGGCTAAACATAGCTACAGGTGTCTGTCTTGGAAGGAACTATATATGGGTATTGACACCACCCTATCTGGTTGCCTATCCCGATCCGGATGGAAATGGGATTCCCGATGGGCAGCCGGAAGTTCACCTATCGGGCTTTGGGTTGGAGGACACACATGCTGTGGCCAACAGCCTGCGGTGGGGACCAGATGGATGGCTTTACGGAGCGCAGGGAAGTACCACACATGCCACCATCACTTCAAAAGCATCCAAAAACGTTCATTTCAAAGGACAGGCCATATGGAGATATCACCCAGAGACCCGGGTTTTCGAGATTTTTGCGGAAGGGGGTGGAAACACCTTCCATGTGGAAATCGATGCCAAGGGACGAGTCTATTCAGGAGACAACGGCAGTGCCAGGGGGTTTTATTACAAACAGGGCGGCTACTATCAAAAGAACTGGGGCAAACACGGAGCCCTTACCAATCCCTATGCTTTGGGATATATCAAAGGTATGGACCTGACCGGGGAGCGAACCCGGTTTACGCATGCCTGGATAAAATATGAAGGAGGAAGCTTGCCTGAAGTTTATGACAATAAGATAATAGCCATCAACCCCCTGCAAAATTTTGTACAGGTCACCAGGCTGAAAGAACAGGGATCCACCTTTTCAAATATTGATGAAGGTATCATACTCGAGACGAAAGATCACTGGTTCAGACCCGTGGATATTAAAGCGGGTCCGGATGGAAGCATCTACATAGCAGATTGGAATGATAGCCGACTTTCACACGTTGATCCACGGGACACCTGGAACAAAAGTACCGGGAGGGTCTATCGCCTGAGCAATAAAAACGAAACCGGGATTGAGGTGTTTGATTTGAGTACGTATTCCAGTGAGGAACTGGTAAGCCTGCTCTCTCACAAGAACAAATGGTTTCGACAGCAGGCACTGAGGCTGATTGGTGATAGAAAGGACAAGTCGGTATTGCCCATATTAAAGGACATGTTAGCCAATGGAGATGCTCAATCTGCACTAGAAGCACTATGGGCGATTAACCTGACAGCAGGACTTGAACCGGAAGTGGCACTTGATGCCCTGGATCATCAGGATCCGTATGTTAGACTTTGGGCTGTTCGGTTAATATCAGATAAAAATGAGCCTGAGTTACCACCTGCTATCGCTCATAAGTTGGCAGAGCTAGCTGCATCAGAAAATCATCTCGAGGTCATCAGTCAACTGGCATCTACCGCTAAACGATTGACCGGACAGGATGCTATACCCATCATTTCCAGCTTACTGAGAAATGAATCCACAGCTCACGATAAGGACAATCAACTATTCATTTGGTGGGCTGTAGAGTCTAAATCCGTCAGTTCCAGAGAAAGCTTACTGACATTATTTGAAGATGAAAAATACTGGACCCAACCAATGGTAAAGGAATTTATCCTTTCTCGTTTGATTCAAAGGTATGCACTGGAAGGAGGCCTTGAGCATTACAACGCCTGTGCCCTGCTGTTTGAGCTTTCACCTACTGATGACACAAAACAAATCCTTATGGATGGTTTGCTGGAAGGGTTACGAGGCAGGGACCTGGCTGAACTTCCTGCAAATCTGGCTGGCATCATTGAGCAATATCAAGGAAAATACGGGGAAGGAAGGCTGGCGCTGGCGATGAGGCAAAATTCAACTCAAGCCATCACCGAAGCACTGGGAATAATAACCAACCAGCAGGCTTCTATAAAGGAAAGATTATCCTACATCCGCATTTTTGGAGAAATCAACCAACCTGTATCTATACCGGTACTGCTCAAGATAGCCGAAGGCCAGGAATACTCTACCGCTTTAAGACTTGCAAGCATCCAATCACTGAAGCATTACGAAGACCCAGATATAGGCAAGTCCATCGCCAATGCCTATCAGCATAAGATCAGGGCCGATTTAGATCTGAGAAACGCCAGCTTGAGCCTCTTTGCAAGTAGGGCCAGGTGGGCAAATGAATTGATGGATAAAATCTTTGTCACCAGGGAAATCAGAAAAGAAGAAGTCCCTGCCGACATCCTGAAACAAATAAAAATGCTTAACAACCTTAAGCTTATCAAGCTGGTAGATACCCATTGGCCGGAAGTTAAAATCACATCAGCTGATGAAATGAAACGGGAAATGGAGCGTGTACGCAGGGCACTGTCTCTAAAAAAGGGAGACCCGAAAGCCGGAAAGCTCATTTACCAGCAAAGTTGTGGAAGCTGTCATCGATTATTCGGTGAAGGGGGAAATATAGGACCGGAACTGACGGGATATGACAGAGACGACCTGGAGTATCTCACGCTCAACATCGTGAATCCAAATGCGGACATCCGGGAAGGTTATGTGAATTATTTAATTGAAAAGACTGATGGCCAGATAATCATGGGTACCATCATGGATCAAAGTGGAGGCAATGTAACCATACAGCCTATTGTAGGAACAGAACTCACTCTGTCATCATCAGAGATTAAAAAAATGGAGGCTCAAAAAACTTCTATCATGCCCGAAAGACTCCTCGAACCGCTTTCCGACCAGGAGATCCGGGATTTGTTTGCTTACATGGGGAAGTAAAATCGCTATCCGCCTCTGCTCCTGCTCAAAACCTTGCTATGTTGCTCGGTTGCAGCAGCTACATCTAATGACTGAATCGTAAATCTTAAATAATTACGTTAGATTTTATGACGATATAAATAGTTATCCGCAATAAGTCTACGGATAACTTGATGTCACACAACATAGACTAAATGGCTCGAGTCATTCTTTTACAGTTCTGTTTGGCTATTTATTTGAAACCTTTAGGGACTAAAGCCCCATTTTAACTGAAGCCATTCTGAATAAAGTCTGCGGACTCGTAGATCCCGTAAAAAACTCACAATTTATATTCGACTAATCACAAATCCCCAAATTTCTTTACAATGTTTTGGCTTTCTATCACAGGTTTTGGCTTGCCGCCACAAACTTTAGTTTGCTACCAGATGTTTTAGCATAATCTATTGCCTCGGGCTTTAGCCCGGGGCCAATAGATTTACATATAGTGGCTTTAGCCACTAATTTTATCACATGCCCTTCATTAAGATCTGGGTTCATGCAGTTTGGGCGGTTAAAGCAGTTAGAAACTACATCAACCAACAGGAACAACATC
>DKPQ01000022.1:0-154 GCA_002471275.1 Flammeovirgaceae bacterium UBA7330 | reverse complement strand
TAAAGCCCTGGAGGTCTGATTTCCGTTGCCCATGAGCTAAAGCCCATGGCAATTTCGACTAAAGATTTTAACTGAAGCCATTCTGAATAAAGTCTACGGACTCGTAGATCCAGTAAAAACTCGCAATTCACATTCAATCAATCACAAATCCCCA